>NZ_CP192078.1:0-2232500 GCF_050942335.1 Streptomyces sp. CA-142005
GCACGTCCTGGTCGACGTCGGCTCCGGCTCCTGGGCGGCCATGCACGAAGAGGATGGCCGCTGGACCGTCCGCCAGGACGGCCCCGATCTGCTGTGGGACGCTGTCGAGGACCAACTCGGCCGCTGGCGCGCCAGTGGTGCGCCGCCGCTGGAGCAGTGCACCGTCCACATCGCCCCCGAAGGGCAGACCATCCGCTGGTAGATCCTCCCGGTACGGCCCCGCTGTCTGCCTCCCCCGTGGTGGATGGGCGGGGCTTTCTGCTGCCTCCGACCACCCCGCCACGCACCGGCCCAGCCCGGGACGCAGACGGGCCCGTCCTCACCGCGTTCGAGGAGGAGCTCACCTGCCCATGGGCGCTGTACCCCACGTGCGGCGGATCCCGCCGGTCTCGAAGGCGGGCCCGCCCCGACGCGGCCGGGCGCTGCGCTCGACGGAGCGGGGCGACGTGGGCGGGCGGCGGCGCTGGGCTGGCAGCTGCATGCCGTCGTGGGCCGCCCGATGCCGGGGCCGTGACGTGGGCGGGCACCGTACCGCCTCGGAAGCGTCACGGCGTCCCAGTCGAGGTCGACGAGCGGTACGGGCGGGTGAGGGCGTGGATACGGCGCCGCGGCAGAACCGTCCGACGGTGGAAAAACTGATGTTCACGGCCCCGTTCGGAATCCAATATCACGCTTCGCCGGCCGGCACCGGCGCGTTCTACTCCTTTCTGTTCCGGACGGCTGATATGGCGGCGACGGCACAAAGGCGCCAGCTCCATGGGCCCGTAATTTCGGGACCCACACACACGAGCCAGGAGGCACCATGACCGCTAAGAATGCGGGCCTCTCAATCGAGGAGCATCCGCTGTTGCGTACCCTGCGGACGCATGGGACATGCCCGTCGAGGGCTGGCCACAGCCCTGCGCAGCCTGTTCCGCGCACTCAAGCGCGAGCGCGTGATCTTCCGCAACCCCGCCTGGAACCTCCCGGTCTGCGACATCAAGGGGTCGACCCTCATGAGGGCGAGGGCAACGAGGCATCGTATATTTGGGCCCGAACAATTCCGATGTCTCATGCCTTCGCAGGCGGCCCGAAGGAGTGTGCTCGTGCCTGGCCATCGATCCATCGCCGAAGCCGAGAAACTGGCAGCGGCCAGACTCGGCGGTATCCCCGTCCGGCATGACCAGATGGCCGTTGTCGCCAACATCTATCGCGCCGCCTCGGCGGTGCGGCAGCACCTGGAGAACTCCGTGCTGCGCGGCGTCGACCTGACCTGGACCGCCTTCGTGGTGCTCTGGGTCATCTGGATCTGGGGCGAGTCGGAGACGCGGCACGTGGCCGAAGAAGCCGGGATTTCCAAGGGCACGCTCACGGGGGTTGCCCGGACGTTGGAAAGACGAGGGCTTGTGCAGCGAGCAGACCATCCCACCGACGGGAGGCTGGTGCTCCTGAGCCTGACCGACGAAGGGCAGGAGCTGATGCAGCGCCTCTTCCCGGCGTTCAACGAGGAGGAATCCTTCGTCACCGGGCGGCTCAGCGACGCGGACTGCCGGGCCGTCGCCGACGGACTGCGCCGGGTGGTGCTGCAGGTGGAGGAGAACGGCGAGGAGCGCCGCCAGGATCTGTTGGGCGGTGCCGCCCCCGCACCACGCCGCAGCGGCCGCCGTAAGGCCTGAGCCGCGACAGTCCCGGACGAGGGAGCCCGGATCGCTACAAGTCGAATTGTTCGCCTGCGAAGATTCCTGGCATCTGGGCTGGAACCAGCGACACCTCGGTCCAGATGGTCTTGCCCGTTGGCGTGTACCGGGTTCCCCACCGCTGCGTGAGTTGCGCGACCAGGAACAGACCTCGGCCGCCCTCGTCCTCCATCGCGGCCCGCCGCAGGTGGGGCGAGGTGTGGCCGCCGTCGGAGACCTCGACGATGAGGCCACGTTCCCGGATGAGCCGTAGGCACACCGGAGCGCCGCCATAGCGGATCGCGTTGGTGACCAGTTCGCTGACGACGAGCTCGACGACGAACGACGCGGCTTCGTCGACTCCCCAGGCGGCCAGCTGATCAAGGGCCAGCGCCCGCGCTCTTGCCACTTCTCCGGCGTCGGAGGCCACGTCCCACGTCGCCACCAGATTCTCGGCCAGGGCGTGGACGCGGAGCAGCAGCAGTGCGGCGTCGTCCTCGGGGGGCTGGGGCAGGAGTGTGGTGATGACCTTGTCGCATGTCTTGTGCAGTTGGCCGTCCTCGGGCCCGGCGAGTGCGGTGCAGAGAGAGCTGACTCCCGCGTCGATGTCCGTGTGACGGTTTTCGACGAGTCCGTCGGTGTAGAGAGCGAGCGTGGCGCCTTCCGGCAGCTCGATGTCGGCGCATTCGAAGGGCAGGCCGCCCAGGCCGAGGGGCGGTCCGGCGGGAAGGTCCACGAGCTCGGCGTGTCCGTCGGGGGTGAGGAGCACGGGCGGCAGGTGGCCCGCCCGCGCCATGACGCAGTGCCGGGAGACGGGATCATAGATCGCGTACAGGCAGGTGACTCCCAGTGCCTGGTCCTCGGCCTCGGCGGGCCCGGAAGGCGGGGCGCCGGTGCGCGCCACCAGGTCGTCGAGACGGGCGAGCAGTTCGTCCGGTGCGAGGTCGAGTGCCGCGAGCGCCGCGACGGTGGTGCGCACCCGGCCCATGGTGGCGGCCGCGCCCGTGCCGTGTCCGGCGACGTCGCCCACCACCAGCCCGACGCGTGCCCCGGAGAGGGGGATGACGTCGTACCAGTCCCCGCCGACGCCGGCGGGCCCGGCCGCGGGCAGATAGCGGTGAGCGACCTCCACGCCGGGCTGCTGGGGCAGGGTGCGGGGGAGTAGATCACGCTGGAGCGTGAGCGCGGTCGCGTGTTCTCGGGTGTAGCGGCGGGCGTTGTCCAGGCAGACCGCGGTGCGGGAGACGAGCTCTTCGGCGAGCTGGATCTCCTCGTGCTCGAAGGGGTCGGCGTGTCGGGAGCGTGCGAAGGCCACCACACCCAGGGTGGCGCCACGGGCCTTGAGGGGAAGGGCGAGCGCATGGGTGGCCGCGTCGGTGGCCGGCGCGTTCTCGGCCAGACACCGCAGGCGGACGGTGTCCAGTGCGTCGTCCGCGGTGTCCTCGGCCGCGGCGTGATCGGTGCGGTGAGCCACCCGGCACAGGGTGGGCCGGGTGCCGAAGTGTTGTGGTTCCTGCCCGCTCAGGACGGCTTCGACGATGTCCACGGTGACGGCGTCGGCGAACTCGGGGACCACGAGTTCCGCCAGATCTTGGGCCGTGCACCGGATGTCCAGGGTCCTTCCGATACTGCCGCTGGCCCGGCTGAGCAAGGCGAGACGCTGGCGCGCCACATAGCGGTCGGTGATGTCGAGGCCGGCCTCACAGACTCCGATCGGCCGGCCGTCATCGTCCTGAAGCCGGAAGTAGGAACACGACCAGACGCGTTCGTGACGGGGGTCGAGGTAAGTGGGGCTGCGGTAGCGGACGTCAATCTCGGGTGCGCCGGTGCGGGCCACGCGCTGGACGATCTCCTCGACGCTCGTGGCTGTCCCGTCGGCCTCCCCCAGCACCTCGCCCTGCGGCAGGATGTCCTTCACGAATCTGCCGACAGCGTCCTCCAGCGGGATTCCGAACTGTTTTTCGATCGCGGTGTTGATCCAGCGCACCCGAGCGTCCGTGTCGTAGACCACCAACTGGACGGGCGCTTCCCGATCGAGTCCGTCAAGCATGGCCCGGCCGATGGCCTCCCGGTGCGCCAGCTCGGCGTCCACGGCCGTCAGCAGCCACCCGGTCGCACCCGCCCCCAGGGCGAGCGGGGTGAGAGACAAGGACACGGACACCGGGCGGCCATCACCACGGCGGACCGGCCGAGGGCCGAGCGACCATGCCGCACCACCGCCACCAACTGCTGAGACGCCGGCACCCGTCTCGGTGTCGGCCAGGACGGCGTCGGCGGGCCGGCCCAGGACTTCTTCGGACGCCAGACCGAACAGCTCCTCGGCTTCCCGGCTCCACCCGGTGAACCGCAGGTGCTGGTCCAGCACCGCGGTCGCACCGACGGGCGCCGGTATGACTGAGGAAAGCCTGCCGTGCGGCCGGACTGGCTGGTCACGCCCTTGGAAAATGCTCGTCATCGCCGCTCCTGAAGCGGGTGCAGGAGAGCTTCGGCTCATTCAATGTACCGCCGGTCGCCCTCGGTGACGCCTGCGCGCGATGGGCCGCGAGGAGCCGGCGCAAGGCGTCGACACTCTCCTCGGTACGCTCCGGTGCGCCGGACGTGACCTGGTGGAAGACCAGGCCGTCCAGGGCCGCGAAGACGATCTCCGTCATCTCCTGCGACACGTCGAAACAGGCCAGTGCCTCGCGGACGGCATCGCGGTAGGCGTCGTAGAGCAGGTCGACGTGGTGGCGCAGTTCCGGCCGTCGGCTGGATTCGAGCTTCAGCTCGTACTGGAACGCCTGCAGATCCGGATCGGCGGCGATGAACGCGGCCAGCGTCGCGGCGAAGTCCTCCAGGCGGCCACTGGTGGGCACCAGCGACGACGTCTCGATGCTGCGTCGCACAGCCCAGCCCAAAGCCTCTTCGAGCAGGGCGTCACGTGATCCGAAGTGGTGGACCACGAGGCCGTGGGTCACCCCGGCCTCGGCAGCCACGGACCGGTACGTCAGCTTCCGCAGGCCCCCTCGGGCCACGACCTTGAAGGCCGCGGCCAGCAGGGCCTCCCGTCCCTGGCCGTATCCGGGCCGGGTGTCCTGGCCACCGGTCTCCTCCTCGATCACCGTCTCGGTCATGCACCCCCCTTTCATTTCCGCCGCACACGCCGACAAGGGAATCTATCCTATTGACAAGTTATCCGAATGGATAGATTCTCGGCGGTGCCTCACTTCCTCCGCCTCACTGGAGTTCCCATGGCCCTGCCCGAAGGACTGCGCAGCACCCCGTTCTCCCCGCGGTACGACGACCGCGTCGAGGAGTGGATGGACGTCTACGGCCATGCCGTGCCCCTGTTCATCACGGACCCGGCCGAGGAGTACGAGGCATTCCGCACCGCCGCCGGCGCGCTGGACTACTCGATGCTCTACAAGTGGCACGTCGAGGGCGAGGACGCGCTCGCCACCGTCGACGCCGTCTTCTCGCGGAGCGTCCGCGGGCTCGGCGCCGGTCGTATCGCCTACGGCGTGGTCGTCGACGCGGACGGCTTCATGATCGACGACGTGACCGTGGCCGTCCTCGCGCCAGGCCACGTGGTCGTCACCGGCGGCAACCCCGCCACCCAGCAATCGCTGACTGCGCACGCCCCCGACGGCACCACGGTCACCGAGCGTCGCGACGAATTCGCCGTGCTGACCTTGCAGGGACCGCGCAGCCGCGAGGTCCTCCAGCGGCTCACGCACGTCGACGTCTCCAACGCCGCCTTCCCCTATTACACGTTCGTCCGGGACGTCCTGGTCGCCGGCATCGGTGCGCAGGTCAGCCGGATCGGGTTCACCGCCGAACTCGGCTACGAGGTCCAGGTGCCGCGCGAGCGGGCGCTGGACCTGTGGGACGCGGTCCTCGACGCGGGGGCTGACCTCGGGGTGAAGGCCGCCGGCGCGCTCGCCCTGCTGACGTGCCGCACCGAGGCCGGAATGATCATGGGTGAGCTGGAGTACGACCACACCGTCACCCCGTTCGAGTGCCGGATGGGCTGGGCGGTCGACTTCGACAAGGGCGCCTTCCAGGGCCGCGACGCGCTGCTCGCCAAGAAGGGCACCGCGCCGGGGCGTGTGGTCAGCGTCGTCGTGGACGCCGCACCCGAGGCGGCCGAGGGCGCGCGGCTGGAGCTGGACGGACGGGACGTCGGCTACGTGACGATGGCCGTGCCCTCGCCCGTACTCGACGGCGCCACCCTGGGGCTCGCGCGCGTGCACCGCGACGCGGTGAAGTCGGGGACCGTGCTGACCGCGGTCGCCGCCGACGGTTCCAAGGCCGACGCCACGGTGAAGCCCACCCCCGTGTACGACCCCGAGCGCACCCGCGTACGGGCCTGAGCCGGAAGGCACCGCAGCCATGCAGCGCTACATCCTGACCGTCAGCTGCCCCGACCAGCCTGGCATCGTGCACGCCCTGTCCGGTGGCATCACCGAGGCCAAGGGCAACATTGTGGAGAGTGCCCAGTTCTCCGATCCCGGCACCGGCACTTTCACCATCCGGGTGCTCCTGGAGACCCCGCAGGCCGACGTCGAGAGCCTGCGGGACGAGCTCTCCCTGCGCCTGGCGCGCTTCGACCCCGTGCTGTCCCTGCGGCCGGAGCAGCAACGGCGCCGAGCCCTGCTGATGGTGTCGAAGTTCGACCACTGCCTGATCGACCTCCTCTACCGCTGGCACCTGGGCGAACTGCCCGTCGACATCCCGCTCATCGTTTCCAACCACCCCGACCTGGCGCCCATTGCGCAGCGCTACGGCATCCCGTTCGTCCACCTCCCTGTCACCCGCGACACCAAGCCGGAGGCCGAGGCCGAACTGCTGCGGCTGGTCGCCGAGCACCGGGTCGACTTCGTGGTCCTCGCCCGCTACATGCAGGTCCTCTCCGACGACCTGTGCCGCAAGCTGTCGGGGCGGGTCATCAACATCCACCACTCGTTCCTGCCGGGCTTCAAGGGCGCCAAGCCGTACCACCAGGCCCACGACCGGGGCGTCAAACTCATCGGCGCCACCGCCCACTTCGTCACCGCCGACCTGGACGAGGGCCCGATCATCGAGCAGGACGTCGTGCGCGTCGGACACCGGCACACCGCGCCGGAGCTGGTCGCCATCGGCCGGGACGTCGAACGGGTCGTCCTGGCGCGGGCGGTGCGCCTGCACGCCGAGGACCGGGTCGTGCTGACCGGCTCCCGCACCGTTGTGTTCTCCTGACCCGAGAGGTTCCTACGACCATGACCACCGCGACGCTGCTCGACGGCAAGGCCGCGGCAGCCGAGATCAAGGCCGAACTCGCCGGCCGGGTCCAGGCGTTGCAGGCCCGGGGCGTCACCCCGGGCCTGGGGACCATCCTGGTCGGCGACGACCCGGCCAGCCACTCCTACGTCGGCGGCAAGCACCGCGACTGCGCCCAGGTCGGCATCGCGTCGATCCGGGTGGAGCTGCCCGCCACCGCCTCCCAGGCCGACGTCGAGGCCGCCGTGCTCCGGCTCAACGCGGACCCGGCCTGCACCGGCTTCATCGTCCAGCTGCCGCTGCCGGCCCACATCGACACCCACGCCGTACTGGAACTCATCGATCCCACCAAGGACGCCGACGGGCTGCACCCGACGAACCTCGGGCGCCTCGTGCTCGGCATTCCCGGGCCGCTGCCCTGCACGCCCCGCGGCATCATCGACCTGCTCCGCCGCAACCAAGTGGCCATCACCGGCAAACAGTTCTGCGTGATCGGCTGCGGCATCACGGTGGGCCGTCCGCTGGGCCTGATGCTGACCCGAAGCACCGAACACGCCACGGTCACCCTGTGCCACGAGGCCACCCAGGACACCGCGGCCCACGCCCGGGTCGCCGACGTGGTCGTAGCCGCGGCAGGCGTGGCCCACCTCGTTGGGCCCGACTGGATCAAGCCGGGCGCCACGGTCCTGTCCGTGGGCATCACCCGGACCGTGGAGGGCATCCTCGGGGACGTCCACCCGGACGTCGACCAGGTCGCCGGCTCCCTGGCCCCACCGGTGGGCGGAGTGGGGCCGATGACCCGGGCCATGTTGCTCACCAACATCGTCGAGGCCGCCGAGCGCGGCCGGCCCTGACGGGGAAGCCGCGGGGCCGAGCCTGTTCGGGCTCGGCCCCGCAGCCGTGTGCGCGCCAACAGGGAAGGCACCGACGGCGCCGGGGCCGGGCAGGCAGTACGCGCGCATGCTCGCCGTCTGCCCCAGCCCACAGGGCCCGGCGCGCCGTACGCACGATCAAAGGCGGCCGGCGTAGAAGGTGTAGCGCTCCAGCGGTTCTCCCTCGTGGCCCCACGGCCAGGGCGTCACCAGGCCGTCGATCGCGGTGAACACCGGGCGGGCGTCACCCGTGCGGCCGGCGCGCACCAGGCAGTAGGCAAGCAGCCCGAGGTCGGCGACGGCGGCGGCCTGGCGCAGGCGTCCGGGGCTCAGCCAGGAGGTCAGCGCCTGATCCACCCATCGTGCGACGTGCGGTTGTGTCCAGTAGCGGCTCGCCCCCAGCGCCCGGACTCCTCCTCCGTCCAGGTCGCGGTGGTACTGCCGCACGGCGGCCGTCAAGGGCAGGCATGCCGCCGGAGCGTCCGGCGGCATGACGGCGACGACGTCGTCGAGGAAGTCCCGCAACGCGCTCTGGCTCCCCTGCTCCTTTGGGGAGAGGTAGCCCAGGATCTGCAGATGCGCCTCCCGGTGCCACGGCTCACGCGCACGGATCTCCTCCCAGAGCGGTGCGAGCTCGGCACGGGGCCGCCCCAGCGACCGCAGCGCCGCCAGCGCGCCCACCCAGGGCGTCGGATCGCCCGGACGCGCCTCGGCGGCGAGGCGGCAGAGCGCCAGGGCACCCCAGGGATCCGTGGCCAGTTCGGCCCACCCGGCGAGAACCAGCGCGTCAGGGTCGCGCGGCCGGCGCTTGTGCCACCCGCGGGCCAGCGCGGGAGCAGCCTGCGCGAGCACGGAGATCCGGTGGCAGCGACGGTCCCAGTCGGGCCCGGTGTCCCGCAGGAGCTGCTCGATCCGGGCGATGGCGAGGTCCTGTGGGCCCGGGCCCCGCAAAGAGGCGATACCTCTGAGCACCCGGCCAAGGGCGGCATCGTCGAGTTCCGGGGCCAGCCGGGGCTTTGGCCGCCTGGTGCTGCCGAAGAGTGCCATCGCGGTGTCAGCGTCTGTCGTGGGCGGCTCGGACGAGGGCATCGAACAGTCCCTGCTGGGTGGGGTCCTCGTGCGCGGTGTCCTCCGGGTGCCACTGGACGGCGGTGAACCATCCGTGGACACCGGGGAGTTCGAGCCCCTCCACGGTGCCGTCGGCCGCGCGCGCGGTGACCGCGAGTCCCACGCCGGCGCGGTGGACGCGCTGGTGGTGGTAGCAGGACGCCTCGACCTTCTGCGCGCCGGTGGCCTGCTCCAGCAAGGTGCCACGCTGGATCGCCACGGGGTGGACGACATGCCGGTGCTCCCGTTCTGGGCCGCCCATGTCCTGCTCCAGGGTGCCGCCGAGGGCGACGTTGACGACCTGGAGTCCTCGGCAGACCGCCAGCAGCGGCAGGCCCGAGTCGATGGCCTGGCGGGCGACCTCGATGTCGAAGTCGTCCTGGAGGTCGTCGACGTCGTAGACGCTCTCGTGCGTGTCGGTCGCGCCGTAGCGGTGCGGGGCGAGGTCTCCGCCGCCGGGGAGCAGGACGCCGTCGAAGCGAGCGAGACGTTCGGCCACGTCTGCGGAGGCGGGGTGGATGCTCGCCGGTTCGCCGCCCGCCCGCCACACCGCCTCGATCAGCGCGCGGGCGCCCACCTCGGCGGCGTAGCGCAGCGCGGAGGTCGTCGCGGAGAAGCGGGCGGGGATCGCGATCAGGGGTCGGGTCACAGCTGGATCCAGGTGGTCTTCAGTTCGGTGTACTTCTCGATGGCGTGGGCGGACTTGTCGCGGCCGTTGCCGGACTGCTTCATGCCGCCGAAGGGGACGGTCAGGTCGCCCTCCTCGTAGCAGTTGACCCAGACGGTTCCGGCCCTGAGCGCGCGGGAGACCTGGTGAGCGGTGGACAGGTCGGAGGTCCACAGGCCCGCGGCGAGGCCGTACTCGGTGTCATTGGCGAGTTCAACAGCCTCGTCGAGGTCGTCGAAGGTGAGGACGGACAGGACGGGGCCGAAGATCTCCTCGCGGGCCAGTTGCATGCCGGGGCGCACGTGGTCGAAGACGGTGGGGCGCAGGAAACTGCCGCCGGTCTCGGCCAGGGTGCGGCCGCCGCCGACGCGCAGGCGGGCGCCTTCCTCGAGACCTGTCTCGATGTGGCCGAGGACCCGTTCGAGGTGACTCTCACCGGCCATCGCACCCATCTCGGTCGCCGGGTCGAGTGGGTCCCCGACGACCAGTTCCCGGGCTCGCGCCACGATCGCGTCGGTGACCTGTTCGGCGATGGAGGAGTGCACCAGCAGCCGGGAGGGGGCGGTGCACATCTCGCCCTGGTTGAAGAAGATGCCCCAGGCGGCGGTGGCAGCGGCCTTCTCCAGGTCGGGCGCATCCGGGAAGACGATGTTGGGGGACTTGCCGCCGAGTTCGAGCCAGACCCGCTTGAGGTTGGAGTCGGCCGCGTAGTGCAGGAAGTGACGGCCCACGGCGGTCGAGCCGGTGAAGGCCAGGACGTCGACGTCGGGGTGGAGACCGAGAGCGCGCCCGGCGACGGGGCCCTTGCCGCCCACCACGTTGAGCACACCCGGCGGCAGGCCGGCCTCGGTGGCGAGCCGGCCGAGCAGCAGGGCGGAGAGCGGGGAGTTCTCCGACGGCTTCAGTACGACGGTGCAGCCCGCCGCGAGTGCCGGAGCCACCTTCCAACCGGCCAGCGTCAGGGGAAAGTTCCACGGCACCACCGCGCCCACGACACCGGCCGGCTCCCGGGTGACCAGCGCGAGGGCATCGGGGGCGGTGTGGGGCGAGGCGTCGGTGAGTTTGTCGGCCAGCTGCCCGTACCAGCGGAACGTGCTGATGACGGCGCGCAGCTCGATCTCGTACGCGTCCGTGATCGGCTTGCCCATCTCCAGGCTGACGGTCAACGCCAGTTCCTCGCGGTGCTCTTCGAGCAGGTCGGCGATGCGCAGCAGGATCCGGCCGCGGTCGGCCGGTGCGAGGCGGGGCCAGGGGCCGCAGTCGAAGGCCCGGCGGGCGGCGGCCACAGCCGCGTCCACCTCTTCCGTGCCCCCGTCGGCGACCTGGGTCAGCACCTGGCCGTCGCGGGGCGAGACGGCGGCGAAGGTCGCCCCTCCCCCGCCCTCGTCGGCACCGTCGATGTGATGCGCGCCGGCCAGGTCCAGTGCCTTGGCCCGGCGCAGCCATTCCTCGTGGGTGATGTCCAGCATGCAGAACCTCCGGATATTTTATTTGATTCCAAACGATATGGTGTGGGCTCAGCCGTCACAAGCGTTCACGGATCGATCCGACGGGTCCGTGAACCCGGGAGGGAGCCCACCGTGCGCGCACTCGTCATCCAGCACGACCACGTGACCGACCCCGGTCCGGTCGGGGCCCGGCTCGCCCGGCGCGGATACGACCTGCACGTCGTGACCGTCGTACCCGAACACCGCCACCACGCGCCGGACGTGGCCTTCGACTTCCCGGCGGCCGACGGCTGGGACCTGATCGTGTCGCTCGGCGCGCCCTGGTCGGTGTACGACGAGACGGCCGTGGGTTCCTGGATCGGCGGAGAGCTGGCGCTGTTGCGCAAGGCCCACCACCTCGGTGTCCCGGTGCTCGGGGTCTGTTTCGGCGCGCAGGCGCTGACCACCGCGCTCGGGGGCTCGGTCGAGGCGTCGCCGCGCCCGGAGATCGGCTGGGTCCGGGTCGACACCGACGATCCCCAACTGATCGGCCCGGGCCCGTGGTTCCAGTGGCACTACGACCGCTGCCTCCTGCCACCCGGAGCCGAGGAGGTGGCCCGCAACTCCGTGTGCACCCAGGCGTTCCGGCTCGGGCGGAGCCTGGGGGTGCAGTTCCATCCGGAGATCACGCCCACCACCGTGCGCCGGTACCTGGAGCTCGGCGGCGCCGAGCAGTGCCTGCAGCACGGCGTGGACCCCGGGGAGCTGCTCACCCGGACAAGGGACCTGGCGGCGACGGCCCGCGCGAACGCCCGCCACCTGGTCGACGGGTTCCTCGACCGGGTGGCGGGCACGGCCGGCTGACCGTCTCATGCGGGCAGCACCAGCGCGGCGACCTCGTCGACCAGCGCCTTCTGGTGGGGCGCGAGGTCGTGTCCCGTCATCCCGCCGACCACCGGGAACAGCGCGTCGTCCAGCACCTTCACCCCGGCCAGCGTCTCGATGACGGCGTGCCCGCAGAACGGCACATAGAAGGGGCTGTAGCCGCCCTCCTGCACCATCGCCACCCTGCCGTCGCAAACCTCCGCGGCGACCTGGAGGACCTGCTCGGTCATGCCCCGGAAACCGCGGCTGGTCACCAGCTGGCGCGCGAGCGGGTCCATCGCGCCTGGATCGAACCCCGAGGCGACGACGATGAGTTCCGGGGCGAAGGCGCGCAGGGCGGGTACGACGACCCGTTCGAAGGCGTAGAGGTAGCCGAAGTCGCCGGTACCGGGCGGCATCGGAATGTTGATCGCGCTGCCTGGCGCCGATGGACCGCCGCGTTCCGTGAGATGCCCGGAGCCGGGCGGGAAGCAGCCGTCCTGGTGCACGGAGAGGGTCAGGACGTCGGGCTCGTCCCAGAAGACGGACTGGGTGCCGTTGCCGTGGTGGACGTCCCAGTCGACCACCGCGACCCGCCGCACACCCAGGGCGGCACGGGCGTGCGCGACCGCGATCGCCACGTTGTTGAGCATGCAGAACCCCATGCCGGTGTGGGCCGGGGCGTGATGCCCGCATGGGTGGACGAGCGCGTAACCGTTGTCCACCCGTCCGGTGACGACCGCTTCGACCAGTTCGATCGCACCGCCCGCGGCGAGCGCCGCGATCTCGTAACCGCCCTTGCCGAAGGGGGAGATGCCGTCGCCGGCGTCACCCCCCTTGGGCAGGGTGCTCTCACGCCGCAGTCGGCCGACGTGTTCGGGGGTGTGGACCCGCAGTACCTCTTCCTCCGTGGCATGTCGTGCCTCGACGCGTTCCAGATGGCCGATCAGGCCGGACACGGCGACGAGCTCGTGCAGCCGCCGCTTGGTGTCGGCGTGTGCCACATGGTGGCCGATCGGCTGGAGCCCGGCGGCCGGATCGGCGGGGAACAGCCCGCCGCTGCCGCTGTCGACCCAGCCGAACAGCTCGTGCCACACGTATCCCGTGCTCAATGAATCCTCCGTGGGCGGGTGGGAGCCGGACGTGGCCGGCCCGGTCCCGGGAGAGCGGGAACCGGACCGGTCACACCGCGAGAAGCAGCGTCCTCAGACCTGGTCCGTCGCCCGGTCACGCGTCACGCGGGCGGCGACGACGCCGAGGACCAGGACCGCCGGGACGGCGAGTTCGAGCCAGGTCGCCGTGGTCGAGTCGCCGCCGATGAGGGTCGTGAAGTTGGCCAGGATCAGCCAGATCGCACCGGCGATGCCGAGCGCGCCCAGGATGGGGGCGATCAGAGTGTTCCAGGGGCGGGCATCCAGCCGCTCGCGCCGGAAGAACACCACCACCGACACGGAGGTCAGCAAGTACAGGAGCATGATCCCCAGCACGGCCACCCCGCTGAACCACGAGAAGAGGGTCAGCACCGGGTCCTTGCCCAGCAGTGCGAAGGGCATGACGAGCAGCAGGGAGAGCACGGTCTGCACACTGCCCGCCACCCACGGGGAGTGACGCCGGTTGATCGCGGTCAGCCCGTGGGGCAGCAGGCCGTCGCGGCCGAGGGAGAAGAGGTAGCGGTTGGCGGAGTTGTGGAAGGCCAGGATGCCGGCGAAGAGGGAGGTCGCCAGGAGGATCGGCAGCACGTCGCCCACCCATGCGCCGAACTGCGCGGTGATCGGTGCGAAGACCCATGCCGTGGCGTCACCGTTCGCCAGCGCCTTGCCGGCCTCAGCGGTGGCACGGGCGGCGCCGTGGGCGGAGACCAGCATCCACGAGGTGAAGGCGAAGAAGCCGGTGATCACGGCGACGGAGAGATACGTGGCCCGGGGCACTGTCCTGCGGGGCTCGCGCGCCTCCTCGCCGTAGATGGCGGTGGCCTCGAAGCCGAACATCGACGCGACGGCGAACATCAGGGCCACGCCGGGAGCACCCTGGAGCGCAGCGTGCGGCGAGAAGCTGTCGGCGAAACCCAGCCCCTCGGGGCCGCCGCCCTTGAAAAGGGTGACCAGGGCGAAGACGAGCAGGATGCTGAACTCGGCCAGGACGAACACGGCCAGCACCTTGGCCCCCATCTCGATGCCGGCCGCGCCGAGGACCTGGACGATCGCCATGGTGACCAGGGTCCAGACCCACCACGGGGCGTTCAGACCGGTGTACTGCTCCACCAGGGCGCTGACGATCGATCCGTACAGCCCGTACATGGCCGCCTGGACCGCGCAGTAGGCGAAGAGCGCGACACCGGCGCTGCCGGACCCGGTCGGACGGCCGAGCCCCTTGCCGATGTACGTGTAGAAGGCGCCGGCGTCCACAACATGGCGTCCCATGGCGACGAAGCCCACGGAGAACAGCAGGATGACGATGCCGGCCCCGGCATAGGCGGCGGGCGTACCCGCGCCGTTGCCGATGGCGACGGCGATGGGCACAGCCCCGGCGATGCCGGTCAGGGGGGCCTGTGCGGAGAGGACGAAGAAGAGGATGCCGAGGACGCCAAGGGAGTTGGGCTTGAGTCGGCCAGCGGTGGGTTCGTCCTGCACGGTCTGGTTTTTCTGGACCGTTTGACTGTCCACGCGGATCACCTGCCAGGGGAGCGGAGCGAAGGAGGTTTATTTTGGAGCCAAACGAGTTGCCTCATAGTGAGGCGGAACTATCCACATGACAAGGGGTTGGGTGATGATTTTCCGCTACCGCTACCGTCCGGGAGGACATCCCCACGGGAACCGGCGGGGCCATCCGGCCGAGCCCTCGGGCGCCCGCCCGAGGGCCGCCGCGGTAGCGGCGCCAGAACGGCAGCGGAAGTCCGCCGCGTCACCCTTCGGCGGCGAGACGGCCGGACAGCCGTCGTCGACGACCTCGACACATCAACCCGGCAACCGGGCAACCCGGCGGCCATCGGTGACCTGTCGATGCCCGGCTACCGGAGATCATTCGAAGTGCTCCGGCCTTCAGGCCGGGGGTGAAGCGAATCTTGTGGCTGCGACGCGGAGCGTCGCGGTCTCGTTCCGGCGGAGCCGGACCCTGCTCGTTCGTGACGCTGATGGATCGTTTGCATGTTCCCGGTGACGACGTGGGTTCGACGTGCCTAGTGTGGTCGTCATGCAGCTCCGGTACGCCTTCAGGTTGTACCCCGACGCCGCTCAGCAGGCCGCGCTGGCCAGGGCGTTCGGGTGCGCACGCGTCGTGTTCAACGACGCCGTGCGTGCCCGCGAGGACGCCCGCAAGGCCGGGGAGCCGTTCCCGACGGCCGGGCAACTGTCCACATGCCTGATCACGGAAGCGAAACGGACTCCGGAACGGGCCTGGCTGGGTGAGGTGTCGGCCGTCGTCCTCCAGCAGTCCCTGCGCGATGCTGAGGCCGCGTACAAGAACTTCTTCGCCTCCCTCAAGGGCACCCGGAAGGGGCCGAAACTGGGCCCGCCCCGGTTCAAGTCCCGCAAGGACGCCCGGCAGTCGATCCGGTTCACGGCCAACGCCCGCTGGAGCATCAGTGACGCTGGCCGTCTGAGCCTGCCGAAGATCGGCGCGGTGAAGGTGAAGTGGTCCCGCACCCTGCCCGCCGCCCCCACCTCCGTCACCGTCATGAAGGACGCGGCCGGCAGGTACTTCGCGTCTTTCGTCATCGACACCGACCCCGCAACCGATGCGATGCGGATGCCGGAGACCGACAACACCATCGGCATCGATCTCGGCCTCACGCACTTCGCGGTCCTCTCCGACGGCACGAAGATCGACTCCCCGCGTTTTCTGCGGCGCGCGGAGAAGAAGCTGAAGAAGGCCCAGCAGGAGCTGTCCCGCAAGCAGAAGGGAAGCAAGAACCGCGCCAAGGCCCGCCTGAAGGTCGCCCGCGCCCACGCCAAGGTCACCGACGCACGCCGCGAGTTCCACCACCAGCTCTCCACCAGGCTGATCTCCGAGAACCAAGGGATCGCCGTGGAAGGCCTGTCGGTGGCAGGACTGGCCCGCACGCGCCTGGCCAAGTCCGTGCACGACGCCGGATGGTCCTCGTTCATCAGCATGCTGAAGTACAAAGCGGAACGATACGGGCGGACCCTGGTGAAGATCGGCCGCTTTGAGCCGACCTCCCAGATCTGCTCCACCTGTGGCGCCATGGACGGGCCCAAACCCCTGCACGTGCGGGAATGGGCCTGTAGGGCCTGCGGCATCGTCCACGACCGGGACCACAATGCCGCGATCAACATCAAACAGGCCGCCGGACTGGCGGTATCGGCCTGCGGAGCGCCGGTAAGACCAGGAGCAATCCCGGCACAGCGCGAAGAAACAGGAAGCCACGGATTCCCGACCGGAAACCGTGCCGCGAAGCGGCACAGCAACCGGTAGAGAAGGCCAGAATCCTCGTTCTTCAGGACGGGAAGCATGTCAATCGTGGACGGTGATGGCCTGCAGCGGGCAGACGTCCGCGGCTTCCTGCACCTCGTCGACGTTCGCCGCGTCCAGCTCCGCCGTGTACAGCTCGGTGGCCTCGTTCCGCAGGGACAGGCGTCCCTGCTCGTCCAGGGCGAAGAGTTCGGGGGCGGCGTAGACGCACTGGCCGTGGTCCTGGCACTTCTTGAGGTCGACTTCGACGCGCATGATGGCTCCTGGTGTGGTGCTGTGCTGTGTGCTGGGGGGAGGAACGGCCGGCGTACGGTCAGCGCAGCCGGATCGGCAGGTGGGCGATGCTGCGCAGGAACTCGGTGTGGGTGAAGGTGGGCTCACCGGCGAGTTCGATCGCGCTGAAGCGGTTGACCAGCGTGGTGAAGACGACGTCGGCCTGCGCGCGGGCGAGCACCTGTCCCGCGCAGCCGTGCTGGCCCGAGCCGAAGGCCAGGTGCTGGCTCGCGGCGGCCGGACGGTTGTGGTCGAAGCGGTCCGGGTCGGGGAAGGCTTCCGGGTCGCGGTTGGCGGAGCCGATGAGCAGGACGAGGACCTCGCCGGCGGGCACGGTCGTGTCGCCGATGACCGTTTCCTGGGTGGTGAGGCGGGAGACCATCTGCTCGGGGGTCTCGATGCGCAGCACCTCGTTGATGAAGCCGGGCCGGATTTCCGGCTGGTCGCGGTAGATCCCGATGTACTCGGGGTGTTCGGCCATGTGCCGGATGCCCTGCACGATGAGGTGCTTGATGTCCAGGTGACCGACGGCGAAGAAGAGCAGGATCGAGAAGATGACCTCGTTCTCGGTCATGTTCCCCGCGTCCTGCTCGGCGAGGAAGTGGTCGATCAGTCCGCTGCCGGGGTGGGCGCGCTTGTGGGCGATGAGGGCGCGGTTGTGCTGCTCGTACCACTCGAAGGCTTCGCCGGTGACCCGCCAGTCGTCCTCGTCGGACCCGGGCCCGAGGCTGACGCCGATGTCATAGGTGGCCTTCTGGATCTCCAGCATCTTCGTGGGCTCGACACCGAAGATGTGGCAGATGGTTTCGAAGGTGGAGCGCAGGGCGAGGTCGTCCACCGCGTCGAGCGTGCCGCCCGCCTCGACCGCCTTGTCGAGTACGGCGTCCACGGACGCCTGCATCGCCTTGGACCACTCCTCGACCGCCTTGGGCGTGAACCAGCGGTTGGTGATGCGGCGCAGCCGGGTGTGGTCGGGGGCGTCCTGGCCGAGCACCGTGTCGTGCAATGGATCGGCCACACCGAAATCGAGCTTGCGGACACTGAGGGTGGGGTTGCGGATCAGCTTCGCGACGTCCTCGTAGCGGGACACCACGTACACGCCGATCGGATGCCGGTAGACGGGCGCCTCCGCGCGGAGCCGGGCGTAGTACGGAGCGGGGTTCGCCCGGTAGCCGGGGTCGCGGAACGGAAGCAGCTCGGCTGCGGGAGCCTCGATGGTCATGGGGATCTCCTAGGGATGCATGGCGGCCGCGGACGGTCCCTGCCATGCAGGCGAGAATTATCCATCTGGAAAGATGCGTCAATGCTTCCGGCGGCCGTAACCAACTCTTTACTCGTACGGAATCAAACGAGATCATCGCGCGGAACAGCGAAAGGCTCCGGACGCGGAACGTCCGGAGCCTTGGAAAAGAGCAGGTCAGAGGGGTTTTTTCAGCCGTCCTCGGCGGCACGGTCGCCAGCAGTGTCACCGTTGGCGTCGAGGAATCTCAGCAAGGTGCGCAGCTCTTCCAGTGCGGCATCCGTGACCTCGGGCTCACCGAGGACGAGCTGGTGCAGTACGAGGCCGTCGAGCGCGGCGAAGACCAGCCGGGTCAGTGCCTTGTCCGCGCCGGCGGGCAGCATGCGGGTCAGTTCGCGCTGGGTGGCGTCGAAGTACTCGTCGTACAGTGCGCGGATCTGGGGCAGCAGCTCGGGGCGGCGGCGCGATTCCAGCAGCAGCTCGTACTGGAACGCCTGGATGTCCGGATCCGCCGTGACCATCTCCGACAGCCCCGCCGAGAAGTCCGCGACCTTGCCGGTGCCCGGTTCGAGCGCACTGGTGTTGAGGGAGGTGCGGATGGTGTGGGCGAGGGTCTCCTCGATCAGGGCGTCGCGCGAACCGAAGTGGTGCACCACGAGGCCGTGGGTGACCCCGGCCTCCTCCGCGACGGCCCGGTAGGTGAGCCTGCGCAGGCCGCCCCGCGCCACCACACGGACAGCGGCGTTCAGCAGGGCTTCCCGGCCCTCGCCGTAGTGCAGGCGCTTGCGTGAGGGCCGGCTCTTGGGGGCGTCGGTGGACTCGGTCATGGGGGCGACCCTACCTGGGCGGGCGGCCGCACCGGACGCCTCGGTCGGCAGGCCCGGTGCGGCGCCGTTCATGGGCGTCCGTCAGCGCCTGGGCGGGCGGATGCCGCGGAACTCCCAGTCGCCGCCGAGCGCGGTGGACAGGACCTCCTCGGACTCGGTGGGCTGGGCGCCGACGTCGGTACGGATGGGGGTCGGGCCGGTCACGATGCGGTTCGTCAGCCGGCCGAGCCCCTCCACCTCCACCTCGACCACGTCGCCGGGCTGGACGGGCCGGGAGTTGGCGGGGGTGCCGGAGAGCAGGACGTCACCGGGGTAGAGGGTGATGGTGCGGGCGATGTCGGCGACGAGGTAGTGCATGTCCCACTTCATCTCGTCGGTCGACCCGTCCTGCACCACCTCGCCGTTGACGTAGGTGCGCAGGCGCTTGCCGTGGAAGTCCCAGTCGGTGACGAGACCGGGGCCGAGCGGGCAGAGGGTGTCGGAGCCCTTCACGCGGAGCATGGACCCGGCGTCGGTGTCGCGGAAGTCGTGCAGGCCGTAGTCGTTGGCGATCGTGTAGCCGGCGATGTACTCCCCCGCCTCGGCCGGGGAGATGTTCCGCGCGGTCTTCCCGATGACGATGGCGACCTCGCCCTCGTAGTTGAGCCACTTGCAGCCCTCGGGGCGGACGACGGCGCCCTTGTGGGAGTTGAGGGAGGAGGTCGGCTTGTGGAAGTACGTGGGAGTGTCGGGCAGGTCGATCCGGAACTCGTCGACGCGGCTGCGGTGGTTGAGGTGGACGGCGATCACCTTGGACGGCACGACCGGCGGCAGATGCTGCGCGTCCTCGATCTTGAGGCGGCGGCCGTCCCCGGCGACGAGCTCATCGCCGTCGACGGTGACCTGGACGACCGCGCCGTCGAGGAGGATGCGGCGGTACTCGGGCATGACGGGCCTTTCTAGATACGGCTGTGAGGGGTGCGCGGGGAGGGCAGGCCGGCGCCGGTCCAGCCGTCGGCCGGGCGGTCGAACCAGAGGTGGACCTGACCGGTGCCGATGGAGTTCTCGTACTCCCCGTACTGCCGGGCCTTGGCGACGCACGCCTGCTCGCCGAGGGCGCCGGCCATCATCAGGTAGTGGAAGAACTTCGCCTCCGGCTTGTACTTCGAGAACTCCGGCATGGTGTCGAGGACCTTGTCATGGCGGCCCTCCTTGAACCAGGCGATCCGCTCGTAGTCGGCCGCGCGCGCTTCCGGCGTGAAGATGTGCACGGGGTCGCTCGACTCGTGGTCGCGCAGCTCGCGCAGCGGCCAGAAGGTGTGTGACAGCGCACCGGAGGCGATGAGCAGGACCCGGCGGCCCGGGGTGGCGGCGATGCCGTCGGCCAGCGCCCGGCCGAGGCGCAGGTGGTCCTCCACGTCGCCGGTCTGGCAGACCCCGATGGTCACCCACCGCTTGTCGGGCAGCCCCTCGCCGAGGAACTTCCAGAGGTTGATGGTGGCGTAGTAGATCGGCAGGTACTCGTCGTCGATCGCGGTGATCCAGGTGCCGTGCCTGTCGGCGAACTTCTCGATGTTATGGGCGAGTTCCTGGTCACCCGGGAAGTCGTACGGCATCCGGCACATGCCGCGCGGCAGCTCCTCGGAGGTGAAGAGGCCGGCCCTGCGCGCTTGCGCGGTGACGACGAACTCGACCGTCGTGGCCCAGTGGGAGTCCAGCACGACGACGGTGTCGTAGTCGTCGCGCTCGAAGACGTCCTTGCGGAGCTGGTGCAGGCCGGTGACGAGGGTGATCTCCTTGCCCCCGTTCAGCTCCAGCCGCGTCTCCTGCGGAAGCACGATGGTGGGGACGTGGGCGAGCAGGCCCGCCCCGACGATCTCACCCATGGTTCCTCCAACCGTTCGGCGCGGTCACGGTGTTCTTCACGTCGCAGTAGAAGTCGAAGCTCCAGGTGCCGCCCTCGCGGCCGACGCCGGAGTGGCGGGAGCCGCCGAAGGGCGCCTGCAGGTCGCGGACGAAGAAGCAGTTGGTCCAGACCGTGCCTGCGACCAGCTGGGCGGTGACGCGTTCGGCGCGCTCAGGGTCACCGGTGGCGAGCGTGGCGGCCAGCCCGAAGCGGGTGTCGTTGGCGAGGCGGACGGCCTCGTCCTCGGTGGCGAAGGTCTGCAGGGTCAGGACCGGTCCGAAGACCTCCTCCTGCACGATCTCCGAGTCCTGGGCGACGTCGGTGAGGAGGGTCGGCGCGTAGTACTGGCCGTCCCCCCGGTGGCCGCCGATGACCGCGCGGGCCCCGGCCGCGATTGCCCGCTGCACGAACCCGTCGATCTTCTCCAGCTGGCGCGGGTGGATGTTCGGCCCGATGTCGGTGGCCTCGTCACGCGGGTCGCCCTGGGTGAGCTGCCCGGCCTTCGCGACGAAGCGGCGGGTGAACTCCTCGGCGACCGACTCCTGGACCAGGAAGCGCGTTGCGGCCAGGCACACCTGCCCGGCGTTGTCGTACTGTTCCACCGCCAAGTCGACTGCGAGGTCCAGGTCGGCGTCGGCGAACACCAACAGGGGTGACTTGCCGCCGAGTTCGAGGCTGAGCGGGGTCAGGTTCGCGGCAGCCGAGGCCGCGATCCGCTTCGCCGTCGGCACCGAACCGGTGAAGCTGATCCGCCGCACGTCAGGGTGCGAGGTCAGGGCGTCACCGATCTCCGAGCCGTACCCCTGCACGACGTTCAGCACCCCGGCCGGCAGCCCGGCCTCGGCGGCGATGTCGGCCAGCAGGGAGGCGGTCAGCGGGGTCCACTCGGCGGGCTTGAGGATGACCGTGTTGCCTGCGGCGAGAGCGGGGGCGACTTTCCACGTGGCCAGCATCAGGGGGGCGTTCCACGGGGTGATCAGAACGCAGGGGCCCGCCGGGTCCCAGCTGACGTGGTTGGTGTGCCCGCGCGTCTCGAAGTCCTCGTGCTCCAGCTTCAGCAGCCAGTCCGCGAAGAAGCGGAAGTTGTGGGCGACGCGGGGCATGACGCCCCGGCGGTGGGAGCGGAGCAGGGCGCCGTTGTCGCAGGTCTCGACGATGGCGAGCTCTTCCAGCCGCTTCTCGACGCCGTCGGCGACGGCGTGCAGGATGCGGGCACGTTCGGCGCGGTGGGTCGCGGCCCAGGCGGGGAAGGCGGCCTTCGCCGCGGCCACCGCGGCCGCAGCCTCCATCGCGGTCCCCCGGGAGATCTCCCCCAGAAGGCTGCCGTCGATCGGCGAGACATCGGTGAACGTTTCGGTGGAGGCGACGCGCTCGCCGCCGATCCAGTGCCGGGTGTCGACGGCGACCCCGGCCACCGTGAGGGTGTGCTCGGTCATGTCCGGTCTCCAAGTCCTATGGTGCGTACGGGGTTACTCGGCGCCGGACGTGCCGGACTCCAGCAGTCGGCCGCCGTCCCAGACGACGCCGACCTGCCGGTAGTAGGCGGCGATCGGTTCGCGGATCTCCAGGCGTGCCAGTTCCTCGGTGGGCGCCTCGAACAGCTCCAGCTCGGCGTCGCCGCGCCACGGCTGCCCGCCCTCGAAGGAGGCGGCGCCGGACTCGATCAGCTCGTCGAGCGCCAGGCCCTTGCCCTTCTCGATGGAGGGCAACCAGCGGTGGTGGGCCATGGGGTGGGCGTTGACGAAACCGTTGGTCTCCGACGGCTCACGCAGGGTGACCACGGCCTGGGCGAGGCGCCGGTCGGCGGCGGCGAGGGTCGCGCCGAAGCGGGCGCCGGCCTCGATGCGCGGGGCGGGGCCGTACGGGTGCGGGCGGGTCTGGTGGATGGAGCCGAGCTTCTTCGGATAGCCCTGGTGCAGCCCGCGCGCGATCGCGAAGTCCTTGTCGACCCAGATGTAGACGCAGCGGGTGTAGGTCTGCCCCCGGTACTTGCAGCGCACGACCGCGAACGCCTCCTTGTACTGGGCGAGCACCGGGTCCAGCAGCTCCTGACCAGAACCCGAGCAGGACTGCCAGTCGGCCCAGATCAGAGCGACCGCGCCAGGGTCCTCGTCCGCCAGCTCCAGCGGCTCGGGCAGCAGTTCACGCACCCGCGCGGGATCCGTGCGGTACTCGACGGTCAGCAGGTCGCCGGAGTAGCGCCACGGCGGGGACGGGATCAGCGAGGAGGCACCGCTCGCCGTCTTGGGGTGGAAGTAACCACGGACAGTGGACATGAAGGGGTTCCCTAAGAATGTTGGCGGTCCGGGAGGACCGGGTGTGGCTGATGATGGGTTGCCGTTGATGGCTCGGAAGGAATGGCCGCCCGGTCCTCCGGGACGCTCCGACCACTGATTGAGAACTGCGGTCATCGCTGGTTAGGGACCTGTCGGCGGGGTGTTCCTCGGGCCACGAAGGTGCTGGTCACGGTGGAACGGAGCGACGGGCTTGAGCACGCCTCACGCGCGGATATGGGTCGGCATCGACGCCGGCAAGGGACATCACTGGGCAGTCGCGGTCGACGCCGACGGCGAGACGCTCTTCTCGACGAAGGTGATCAACGACGAGGCCCAGATCCTCACGCTCATCGAGACCGCCCGCGAACGGGCTGAAGAGGTGCGGTGGGCGGTGGACATCTCCGGCCGGGCCGCCACCCTGCTGCTGGCCCTGCTGATCGCGAACGGCCAGCAGGTCGTCTACGTGCCCGGCCGGACGGTCAACCGCATGTCCGGCGCCTACAAAGGCGAGGGCAAGACCGACGCCAAGGACGCCCGCGTCATCGCCGACCAGGCCCGCATGCGTCCCCGGGACTTCACCCCGCTGAGCACGCCTGCGGAGCTGGTCACCACGCTCCAGGTCCTCACCAACTACCGGGCCGACCTGATCGCCGACCGGGTCCGGCTGATCAATAGGCTCCGCGACCTGCTGGTGGGAATCTGCCCCGCACTGGAACGGGCCTTCGACTACTCCGCGGCCAAGGGACCGGTGGTGATGCTGACTGAGTATCAGACCCCGGCCAGCCTGCGCCGGATCGGCGTCAAGCGGCTGACGACCTGGCTCGAGCGCCGCAAGGTCCGCGGCGCCGACACCGTCGCCGCCAAAGCGGTGGAGGCGGCCCAGTCCCAGATGACTGCGCTGCCGGGCGAGAAGCGGGCCGCCAAGCTGGTCTGCGACCTCGCCCACCAGCTTCTGGCCCTGGACGAGCGGATCAAGGACAATGACCGGGAGATCCGCGAGACGTTCCGTGCCGACGACCGCGCCGAGATCATCGAGTCGATGCCCGGTATGGGTCCCATCCTGGGCGCCGAGTTCGTCGCCATCGTCGGCGACCTGTCCGGCTACCGCGACGCGGGCCGACTCGCCTCGCACGCCGGCCTGGCCCCAGTCGCCCGCGATTCCGGCCGCCGCACCGGCAACTACCACCGGCCCAAGCGTTACAACCGGCGCCTGCGGCACATCTTCTACCTGGCCGCCCAGACTGCCATGATGCGGCCCGGCCCGTCCCGGGACTACTACCTCAGAAAGCGTGCCGAGGGACTGATCCACACCCAGGCCCTGCTTGCGCTCGCCCGACGCCGCGTCGACGTGCTCTGGGCGATGCTGCGTGACAAGAGACTGTTCACCCCCACCCCACCGGACACGCAGACGGCTTGACCTCATCATTGAGATTCCTTACGCGGTGAGGGCGGGCTGCTTGAGCAACTGGGCGCGATAGCGGGCGGCGCCCATCGCGGCGGCCTGACCGCCGAGCGCGACGACGCCGACGAGCCGACCGTCGGTGTGGTAGCCGACCAGGACGTCACCGTCGGGGTCGCCGTCCAGGATCCGTACGTCGTCCTTGCCCAGGACGGGCGCGCCGAAGGACTGCAGCCGGAAGTCGTGCTGGTCGCTCCAGAACGTCGGGAGCGGGGCGAAGGGCACCAACTCCCCGTCTATGCCGGTGAGATGGGCGACGAGGCTCTTCGCGGCGTGCTTGGCCGTGTCGGTGGGGATCGACCAGTGCTCGACACGCCGGGGTACGCCGTCGTAGCGGGCATTGGGGAAGCGGGCGACGTCGCCGACCGCGACGACCTCCGGCCGTCCCCCGACCCGCAGCTGCTCGCAGGTGAGGACGCCGTCACTGAGGTCGAGGCCGTTGCCCTCCAGCCACTCGACGTTGGCCACGGAGCCGACCGACTCCACGACCACATCGGCGGGCAGCACGCTGCCGTCGCTCAGCACGACCCCGGTGACCCGGTCCTCGCCCTCGAAACCGGACACTCCGGTGCCCAGCACGAAGCGCACCCCGCGCTCCTCGTGCCGCTTCAGCAGCGCGCGCCCCAGCAGCTCGCCGAGCGGGCCGACCATGGGCAGGGGGAACGGATCGACGACGGTCACCTCCCGGACGCCGAGGCCCACGGCGGTGGCGGCGACCTCGCAGCCGATGAAGCCGGCGCCGACCACGACCACGCGGGCACCGGGGCGGGTCAGCTCGTCGCGCAGGCCCTGGGCGTCGGCGAGGGTGCGGACGGTGTGGCGGCCGGTGAGCGGTCCGGGGCAGCGCAGGCGCCGGGGCCGCATGCCGGTGGCGACGACCAGTCCGTCGTACGAGATCGCCGAGCCGTCGTCGAGTTCGACGACGCGCCGGTCGAGGTCGGCGGCGACGACCTTCATGCCGAGCCGCCACTCCACGTCGGCGGCGGCCGCCTTCGGCGTGAAGGCGAGCGACTCGAAGGGTGCCTTGCCTGCCAGCACCTCCTTGGACAGCGGGGGCCGGTTGTAGGGCATGTGAGGCTCGTCACCGATGACGGTGATCGTCCCGGTCCAGCCCGCGGCGCGCAGTTGTTCGGCGGCGCGCAGGCCGCCCATGGAGCCGCCGGCGACGACGACACGTCCGGTCGTGGGTGCGCTCATGGCGGTCATCCCTCGATCCGGATGGCCTGCAGCGGACACACATCGGCGGCCTCTTCGACCTCGTCGCGCAGCGCGTCGTCGGGGTCGGACACGTACACCAGGTGGCCCTCGTCGTCCATCGAGAAGACGTCGGGGGCGGCGAAGACGCACTGGCCGTGGTCCTGGCACTTGTTCATGTCGACGACGACCTTCATGGCGGTCCTCCTGAGGGGTGAGGGCATCGGAGCAAAGAAGCAGAGAGAAAGAGACGGGCCCGGCCCGGTTGAGCCGGGCCCCTCGGCCAAAGGGGTCGAAATCCAGCGGATGCCGCACCCCTCACTCGTTTGGCTTCAAACAAGATAGGAAGTCGCCCGACCCTGGTCAATACCTGTCCAGATGGATAACTTTTTTCTACCAGCCCCTTGCGGGGTGACAACCCCCTCCATATCGTTCGGGATCAAATGACTAGCCCGGGGCGCGCTTCTCCCCCGCCCCGGCCCCCCTCCGCACCCCCTCCCCAGTGCCCCCGGCACGGGGAGTCCCTTCCTTCCGCCAAGGAGACACCGGTGAGCGCATCCGACACCCCAGACATCCGCCGGCACATGGAGCGGCTCGCCGCCGCGGGCGTCGACGTGGTCCGGGTGGTCTACCCCGACCTGATCGGCACCGACCGCGCCCGCGAGGTGCTGCTGGACCATCTGCCGTCGGCCTGCGAGCACGGCCTGGCCTTCTGTCGCGCCGTCTACCACACCACCCCGCAGGGCGACGTGGTCCCGGTCGCGGGCGGCCTGGACGCCGGCCTGCCGGACGTGACCGTACGCCCCGACCTGTCCACCCTGGCCGTCCTGCCCTGGGAGCCCGGTGTCGCCGCCTGTCTCGGCGAGGTCACCGACCCGGCGACCGGTGCCCCGGCGCCCGAGTCCTCCCGCGACCTGCTGCGCACCGTCCTGGCCCGCTGTGCCGAGCAGGGACTGCGCCCCGTGGTCGGTCCCGAGCTGGAGTACTTCCTGCTGGAGGCCGCCCCCGGCTCGTCCACTGGCTGGCGCCGCTCACCGCAGACCACCGGCGCCGTGTACACCGCGGGCCTGCGCGCCGACCCCGACAACCACCTGCTGCGCACTCTGCGCGCGCTGCGCGATCTGGGGCTGGGTGTCGTCACCGGCAACCACGAGTTCGACGGCGGCCAGTACGAGATCAACCTGACCCATTCCGCCGCCCTCGACGCCGCCGACCGCGCTTTCCGTTTCAAGGCCGCGGTCAAGGAACTGGCCCGCAAGGAGGGCAACCTCGCCACCTTCATGGCCAAGCCCTTCGGCGACGCGGGCGGCTCCGGCTTCCACCTCCACCTGTCCTGCAACGACGCCGATGGCCACAACGCCTTCGACGACCCGGCGGGCTCCTACGGCCTGTCCGCCACGGCCCGGCACGCCATCGCGGGCATTCTCGCCCACGCGCCCGCGCTCGCGGCCCTGGCCAACCCCACCGTGAACTCCTACAAGCGCTTCGGCCCGGACACCCTCGCACCCTGGCTGATCGACTGGGGGCTCGACAACCGCAGCGCCATGGTCCGCATCCCGCCGGAGCGCGGGGGCGGCGCGCGGCTGGAGCTGCGCCTCGGCGACGCAAGCGCCAACCCGTACCTGCTGATCGCCGGCACGATCGCCGCCGCGCTGCTGGGCGTCCAGGCCGGCGAGGAACCGCCCGCCCCGCTTCAGGGCTACGGCTACGACGCCTCCCGTGCCGCCCTGCTGCCCCAGAGCCTGTCGGCCGCGCTCGACGCGCTGGAGTCGGACACCGCCCTGACCGACCTGCTCGGCAAGGACTTCACCACGTCCTTCCTCACCTACAAGCGGGACGAGCTCGAACGCTTCGGGCGGCACGTCACCGACTGGGAATTCACCGAGTACGCCTACCACCTGTAAGCCCGCCCCGAAACCCCCGCCCGAAGGAACCGCCACATGACCAGCCCCACCGTTCCCGCCGTCCCCACCACCCGGGCCGAACTGCGCGCAGCCCTCGACGAGCCCCTGCCGCTCAGCCGGGTGGACCTCGCCGACCTCGACAACTTCGCCGACGGCATCACCCCGTGGCGCATGTTCCACACCCTGCGCCACCAGGACCCGGTCCACTGGCAGCCCGAAGAGGCCCCCAACTCCGGCTTCTGGTCGGTGACCCGCCACGCCGACATCGCCACCGTCGACCGCGACCCGGAGACCTTCACCTCCACGCGCTTCGTCAACCTCGAAGAACTCGACGACGACCAGATCAAGAAGCGCGCCTCCATCCTGGAGATGGACGGCGTCCGCCACCGCGCCCTGCGCAGCGTGATCCAGCGGCAGTTCGGCGCGAGCGTCATAGGCAGCTACAGCGACTTCCTGCGCGGTCTGACCGCCAAGACCCTGGATGCGGCCCTCGCCAAGGGCACCTTCGACTTCGTCGCCGACGTCTCCGCCGACTTCCCCATCAACGTCCTCGCCCGCCTCCTGGACGTCCCGCCGGAGGACAACCAGCAGCTCATCGACTGGGGCAACCGGATCATCGGCAACACCGACCCCGACTACGCGGATGTCCTGCTGCACAGCGCGGAGAGCGAGAAGTACCGCGACCTGCCGTTCCGTTCCCCCGCGTCGATCGAAGTCTTCGAGTACGGCAGGGAGCTGGCGCGGCAGCGGCGCGGCGGCGACGGTACGGACCTGGTCTCGAAGCTGGTCAACACCACCCCGCGCGACGGCGTCCCGCTCTCGGCCCAGGACTTCGACAACTACTTCCTGCTCCTGGTGGTGGCCGGAAACGAGACCACCCGCCACACCATCTCCCACTCCATGCTGGCCCTCCTCCAGCACCCCGAGCAGCTGGCGAAGCTGAAGGACGACCCGTCGCTGATCCCCACGGCGGTCGAGGAGTTCCTGCGCTGGGCCTCCCCCGTCTACCACTTCCGCCGCACCGCCACCCGCGACGTCGAACTCGGCGGCAAGAAGGTCAAGGAAGGCGACAAGGTCGTCATGTGGTACGCCTCCGGCAACCGCGACGAAGAAGTCTTCGGCAACCCCTACGACTTCGACGTCACCCGGCAGAACAACGACCACGTCACCTTCGGCAAGGGCAGCCCCCACCTGTGCCTGGGCAACCTCCTCGCCCGCACCGAGATCCGCATCATGTTCGAGGAGCTCATCCCGCGCATCGCCGACATCAAGCTCGCCGGCGACGTCCCCCGCGTCCGCTCCAACTTCGTCAACGGCATCAAGCACCTGCCGGTCGAGGTCACCCTCGCCTGACCGCCGGCCGCAGCCGTCCCGACGGCTGCGGCCGCCCGGGCGCCCCCGCCCCTCACGTCTGCCCTCAAACACGCTCGTCCCGAGGATCGCCATGACCACTCCCCGCATGCAGCTCGTCCTGAGCGAGAACTGGACCATGACCGCAGGCCGCGCGGACCTGCCGACCGTGATCCGCTGGGCCCGCGAGGCCGAGGACGCGGGATTCGACTCCGTCATGATCAGCGAACACATCGTGCTCGGCCCCGACGCCGGAGCAGGCGGCGTTATGGGCAACCCCCGCGACTACGCCCTGCCGGGCAACCAAGACCCCCACACCCCGTGGCCCAACTCGCTCATGCTGCTCAGCGCGATCGCCGCTGTCACCGAGCGCCTGCGTCTCGCCGCGTCAGCAGTCATCGCTCCCCTGCGCCATCCCCTGCTCCTGGCCCGTGAGCTCGGCACCCTCGACCTTCTTTCCGAGGGCCGTCTGATCGTGCTGCCCAACGTCAGCTGGAGCCGGGACGAGTACGCGGCACTCGGCGTCCCGTTCTCCCGGCGTGGCAAGCTCCTCGACGAACACCTGGAGATCTGGGCGAAGTTGTGGGGCCCCTCTCCCGTGTCTCACGTCGGCGAGTACTACACCTTCCAGGACGTGTACTTCGAGCCCAAGGCATACCGCCCGGACGGCCCCCGACTGTGCTTCGGTGGCGCGGGCATGCACGACGCGATGGTCCGCAGGATCGTCCGGTACGGCCACGCCTTCAACCCGCTGGGCAAGGTGACGCCCGAGCACATGCAGACGCTGAAGACCGCCATGGCCGCCGCAGGCCGCGACATCGCCGACCTGGAGATGATCGGCGGCACCCGCGCCGTGTTCCCCGACGACGACTCCTGCGCCGACCTCGCCCAGGCCCTCGAGGCCATCCCCGAGCAGATGGCCCAAGGATTCACCACCTTCTGCGTCAAGCCCTCGCAGTTCACCGACGACCCGAACGGAGTGGGCGCGTTCTGCCGCGAGGTGATGCGCCGCGTGGAGTTGCTGACCGCCTGACGGCGCCGGCCGATGTCCCGCATCGCGGCCCGAGCAGCCCGCTGACGACGAACGGCACCGGGCCGCGGAAGAACGAACCGAACGAGCCAAGGACCACAGCATGACGACTCCCGACGAAGCCGCCGGCGCCCGTCCCTCCACTCCCGCCGCGGCCACTCGAAACGACCCCCATCGCCTTCCCGACGTGTCCGGCCTGGTCGTCGGCATCCTCGGCGGAACCGGCCCACAGGGGCGCGGCCTCGCCTACCGGCTCGCCGGCGCGGGCCAACAGGTCGTCATCGGCTCACGGAACGCCGCCCGAGCCGCCTCCACGGCAGCAGCCATCGGCAACGACGTCCGCGGCGCTGACAACGCCACGACCGCGCGGGAGAGCGACCTGGTGATCGTCGCCACACCCTGGGAGGGACATGCCGAGCTGCTGGCCACGCTCCGCGATGAACTCGCTGGCAAGATCGTGGTCGACTGCGTCAACCCGCTCGGCTTCGACAAGAAGGGGGCCTACGCGCTGAGGCCCGAGGAGGGCAGTGCCGCCCAGCAGGCTGCCGCGCTGCTGCCTGACTCCCGGGTGACCGCCGCGTTTCACCATCTCTCCGCCGTCACTCTGGAAGACCGTCAGATCGAGAAGATCGACACCGACGTACTCGTCCTGGGCGACGAACGCGCCGCCACCGACACTGTCCAGGCACTCGCCTCACGCCTTGCGGGCGCACGCGGCGTCTACGGCGGACGACTGCGCAACGCCCACCAAGTGGAGTCGCTGGTAGCCAACCTGATCTCGGTGAACCGCCGCTACAAGGCCCACGCCGGCCTGCGCCTCAGCGACGTCTGAGAAGACTCCCAGCGTCTTTCACCCAGCCCCGCCCCCAAGCTTCGCTTCCGATCCGGTACAGCCATGGGACGCAACCAGAGATGGCGCGCCACCGAGTGGTGTAGCCATAAGGATCGCGTGGATCCGCTCAGCGTCGAGCCGGCGCTTCCCGGCCGGCTCGCGGGTCTGGTGTGCGTGCTGCTCGCAGGCGTCAGCACCCCGTTCCGGCGCGGCGGCGACTACGTCAGCCGACTGACCTGCCAAGTCACGAACTCTGCACCGCAACACCACTCGGTGGGGCACCACCCAACCAGACTGTCATCGACACCAGACGGCACCGTCCCCCGTCGTGCCCCACGGCGTGGTGTAGCCACGTGGAAGACGCGCTGACACATGGCCTGTGACCGGGCTGCGCGGTGGAGCTTCCTATGCCGCCGGCCGGCTGGTCACAGCGGCATGACCCACAAGGTTCCCGGGTGCCGGGCGGATCACCGCCGCGATCTGCGGCATCACGAAGGCGGCTCGACTACACCACACCACCCGCCGGGACACCATCTCTCCGTGTCCGCCGCGCGCCCAGCAAGCCTTCGGCTGGATGATCAGCCGATAGCCTGCCCCCGGCAGTCAGTCGGGGACGCGGTCAGTGCAGGAGCAGCCTGAACGGCCTGTTCCCAGCCGGTGTGAGCCCCAGACGGCATGCTGTTGCAGCATGTGGGGCTTTTCCGAGTTCCGGCCCCTTGAGCCCCTGCGGCCTGCGCGGCGGACCGCGTTCGATCCCGGCGGCTGCAAGCCCTACTGCTTCGGCGTCACCTGTTCCCGTCTCGATGGCCATCCGCTGGAGGCTTATAGGCGTTCTCACAACATCTGCGGCAGTCTCAATCGGCTTGCAGGATCGCAGGTCAGCCGCGCTCCCCTCTCCCAAACCGCCGCTCAAGACTGTCTCAGCGCATCTGCGGGATCGCAGGTCCCAGCCGCACGGCTACCGCAGCATCGATGAGACATCACACTCGCTGTGCGCGAAACTGGTGGGAACCAGGGAGGCGGCGCGCATCTGGAGCACGTTCGCGACCTCGGGGTGCTCCTTGGGGAACGGCAGTAGGGCTGCCTTGTTCAGGGCGCCGGGCCGGGGAGGGGCCCGAAGCCACCGTGCTCGCGGACGCTCGATTCGGCTACGCGTCGCGCCTGTGCAGCAGCAGGCTGCCGACCAGCAGCGCGGCCGCGGCCCACGTGGCGAGCACGCCCAGGCCGGCCCATGGGCCGATGGGCAGTTCGTGCAGATGGACGGTGGCTTGGACCGCGAGTCCCGCGGTCATGGGCGAGATCTGCTGGAGGTGGCGCTGCCACTCCGGGTCGTTGACTACCCGGGTGACTACCGGGAAGAGGTAGAGCAGTCCGAGCACGATCCCGATGGCGCTCGCCGCGTCCCGTACCGCCGTCGCCACGCCGAGGCCGATCAGGGCGATCAGGACGAGGTAGAGGACCGATCCCACGGCCGCCCGCAGGGTCGGGCCGTCGGCCAGGGAGAGCGGGGCATAGGCGTGCGCCTCGGTGAATCCGTTGCCGGGCAGGATGTAGCGGCCGGCGAGGAGGGAGGCCAGGACGGCAGCCGTCCCGCAGGCGAGGACGACCGTGGTGAGGATCGTCGCCTTGGCGGTAAGGACGGTGATCCGGTGTGGCACTGCGATGAGCGTGGTGCGGATCATCCCGGTGCCGTACTCGCCGCTGACGGCCAGCACCGCGAGGACGGCGATGACCGCCTGCCCGACGGTGACGCCGGTCAGGGCGAGCTTGACGGCGTCCTGGCCGCACCCCGCGTCCGGGCACTTCACGGCCTTGGCGGTGCCGCAGCCGACGGCCACGGTCAGCGCGACGGCGAGCAGGAGCAACCTGCCCATTTCCCCTGTGGTGCGCAGCTTTGTCCACTCCGCGCGCAGGGCGCGGCCGAAGTCCCCTCGCCACGCGCCGTCAGCCGTTCTCGTGAGTCGTGCACCGCTCAGGAGACTCATACGTCCCTCCCGCGCAGCCGTACCACGGCCAGGCCGAAGGCGAGCGCGGCGTATCCGCACAGCACGGCGAGGCCGGCCCAGGGCGCCAGGGGGTAGTAGCCGGTCGACGGTTCGTACACGCTGAGCACCTGCGCGTACTGCGGCAGGGTCTGCTGGATGGCGAAGCCCGCAGCCGGGGTCACCCGCAGCAGCCACTCCGAGACGCCCGGGGGCAGTACGCCGGAGGTGGCAAGCAGGAAGGGCGGCACGATCGACGCGATGACCAGGGCGGCCGCCGTGCCGCTGCGCCGCAGCAGGGCACCGATGCCGAGAGCGAGCACGGCGGCGGCTGCGCAGAGCAGGCCGGTGCCGGCCATGACGCGCACTTCGGTCGCCGGCGTGACGGGGAAGACATGGAAGCCTCTGCCGCGCGCGCTGCGTTCCCCGATGGGAATGGTGATCGCGGAGGCGACCAGGCCGATGGCGAACGCGACGCCCCCGGCCACCAGCGCCTTGGCACCAAGCACCCGGCCCCGCAGGGGAGTTGCCGCCATGGTGGTACGCAGCAGACCGCGCCGGTACTCGCCGGTGATGAACACCGTGCCCACGGCGATCACCACGATCAGCCCGGCGAAGGTGCCGACGAGGAAGCTCTCGACGGAGAAGCCGACGCCCATGACGGGCCCGCCGACGACCGGTGCGATGTCACCGGCCCCGGTCACGGTGAACCCGCCGCCGTCGGTCTGGGTGAAGCCGCCCTTGGTGGTGTTCGTGTAGCTGCCGGAGGTGCCCGCGTCGCCGCCCACCTGTGTGCCGCTCCACGCGCTCTGGGACCAGCCGCCGGTGAGGCCGGGACGGCCGAAGGTGCCGGTGGCCACGGCGGGGCTGAAGCCCGTGCCCGCCGCGGTGTCCCGCTTCGCCTCCGGTGACGCCGCGAAGAGCCCGGCCTGCACGGTGCGCGCAAGCCCCGGCAGCTTCGCATGGCCGACCTTGGTCCAGTGGGTGCCGTCGGCGGAGGTGGAACCGGTGAGGCTGTCGCCGGAGCGGACCAGGCGCAGCCAGCGCGGGGACTCCTGGGTGACCTTGCCGGAAGGGCCCGCCGTGTCGTGCGTGTAGTCGTACTGCATGCGCACGCCGTGGCCGCCGGTGGCCATGACCGCCGCGTACGGGGATCCCTGGGTGAGGCTTTCCTTCACGATGATCCCTGCCTTCGCCCAGGGCTGGGCGCCCTGGGCCGTCTTGCCGGTCCCGGTGTCGGCCGCACCAGTCAGGGACCGCAGGGCAACGGTGAGGGTGCCGTCGCCCGTGAGCGCCTTGTGGACGAAGTAGAAGCTGTCGTTGACGGCCTCGCCGCCGGGGCCCTTCGGGTACGAGGCGGAGTCGGCGCCGCGACCGCCGGGGGCGGGGGCGGCCGTGCCGAGCAGGCCGACCACGATCGTCACCAGGAGCGCCCCCGCCGTGGCGAGGACCCAGCCGCGTACCGTACGGAACTTCGTCCACTCGGCGTGCAGCGTCCTGAGGAATCCGCTCCGCTCAGCGCGCCTCGTGGCCGGGGGGCGTGGAGTGAGGATGGCGGTCATCGCGTGGCCTCCCCCGCCGGGATGCCCCGGTACTCCACCGCGTCCCGGGTGAGCTCCATGTACGCCTCTTCGAGCGTCGCCCGGTGCGCGGACACCTGGGAGAACGGCACCCCGTTTTGGGCAAGCAGGGCCACGATCTCCTCGGCGGGCAGGCCCGTGACGCCGAGGGTGCCGGGGCCGGTGGCGAGAACGGTGGCGCCCGCGCCATGCAGGACCTGGGCGGCGCGCGGAGTCGCGGAGGTACGCAGGGTGACCCGGCCGCCGGACGCCTCGGCGAGCAGCTCGGAGACGCTGGTGTCCGCGACGACCCGGCCGCGACCGATCACCACGAGATGGTCCGCGGTGTCTTGGAGTTCGCTCATCAGGTGACTGGAGACCAGGACGGCGCGGCCCTGCCGGGCCAGCTCCGCCAGGAAGCCGCGCATCCACACGATGCCGTCGGGGTCGAGGCCGTTGAACGGCTCGTCCAGCATGACGACCGGCGGGTCACCGAGCAGCGCCGCCGCGATCCCCAGGCGCTGGCGCATGCCCAGCGAGAAGCCGCCGGCCCTGCGCCGGGCCGCCGTGCCCAGGCCGGCCTGTTCGATGACCTCGTCCACGCGCCGGGGCGGCACGCCCTGTGAGTGGGCCAGCCACAGCAGGTGGTTACGGGCGGTGCGGCTCGGCTGCAGCGCGGAGGCGTCGAGCAGTGCCCCCAGATGCCGAAGCGGGCGACGCAGGGTGCGGTACGGCACCCCGCCGACCAGGGCCTTTCCCTCCTCAGCCGCGTCAAGGCCCAGGATCACGCGCATGGTGGTGGACTTGCCCGCGCCGTTCGGACCGACGAAGCCGGTCACCCGTCCGGGCCGCACGGTGAACGTCATCCCGTCCAGAGCCAGCTGTGGCCCGAAGCGTTTACGCAGACCGATGACCTCGATCGTCGCCTTCGTACTCTCATCGCTCATGGGCCCCACCCTGTGACGGAGCGCGTTACAGGGGCCGAACGGCCGCTGTCATCTCGCTGTTAGGCGCCTCGGCTTAACCTGGCCTGGTACGTGCCCTGGTGCGGTGGCGAGAGGGGAGCATGCGGATGAAATGGAGTCCGCCCCGACGGCTCGCGGGCCTGACTGCCCGGCTCGGCCTGCGCCGTGGCACTGCCCGCACCCGCTTCACCGCCTTGTACGTGACTCTGTTCCTGCTGTCGGGAACGGCGCTGCTGGCCCTCGCGGCTGTGGTGGCATCCGGCGGATCGCGCTCCAGCCAGACCGCCCCCGATGGCGGCACCGATCAGCCCGCCACGGCGGCACAGGCCCAGGGCCGCATCGACGCGCTGGAGCAGCAACTGGCCCAGGCGCACGACACCCAGTCCCGGCAGATCCTGCTCGGCTCCGCCATCGCCCTCGGCGTCATGGCTGTGATCTCGGTCGGCCTCGGCTGGTTCGTCGCCGGCCGGGTGCTGCGCCCGCTACGCGTGATGACAGCGGCCACCCGCCGGATCACCGCCGACAGCCTGCACGAACGCCTGGCCATCGGCGGCCCCGGCGACGAGGTGAAGGACCTCGCCGACACCATCGACGACCTCCTCGGCCGCCTGGAGGGCTCCTTCGACGCCCAGCGCCTCTTCGTCGCCAACGCCTCCCACGAGCTGCGCACCCCGCTCACCACGATGCGGGCCTCCCTGGACGTGGCCCTCGCCAAGCCGGGCCCGGTACCCGAGACCACGGCCACGCTGGCCGCCCGGATGCGCGCCGAACTCGACCAGGTGGACCGGCTGCTGGAGAGTTTCCTCGTCCTGGCTCGCACCCAGCACGGCGAGTTCACCGACTCGGCGCACCTCACCCTCGGCCAACTCGCGCTGACCGCCCTGGCCGGACGGGCAAAGGACATTGCGGCCAAGGACCTGACCGTGCGTGAAAACCGGATCGACGACTCCGCGTGGGTGTGGGGCAGCCAGACGCTGCTGCGCCGCGCGGTCGACAACGTGGTCGACAACGCGATCACGCACAACGACCCCGGGGGCTGGATCAGTGTCGCGGTACGGGCCGAAGAAGACGACGCAGGCGCGGTGTCCCTCGTCGTCGAGTCCAGCGGACCGGTCCTCGGCCAGCGGCGGGTGGCGGACCTCGCGCAGCCCTTCCGCCGCCTTGGCGCCGACCGGACCGGCACCGGCCAGGGCAGCGGCCTCGGCCTCTCCATCGTCGCAGCCATCACCCAGGCCCACCACGGCACCCTGGACCTGCGCGCCCGCCCCGACGGCGGCCTGCGCGTCACCATCACCCTCCCCCGTACGGACGGCAGGGCGACGGCGGAAGCCCCCGACACAAAGACAAGCGTGGCGCGTTGAGAGTCCTGGTGGTCGAGGACGCCCGCCCCCTCGCCGAAGTCATCGCCGAGGGACTGCGCGACCAGGGCATGGCCGTGGACGTGGCCCACGACGGGCTCGTCGCCGCTGCCAAGCTGGACGTCAACGCGTACGACGTCGTCGTGCTCGACCGCGATCTGCCAGGCATCCACGGCGACACCCTCTGCCAGATGATCACCGAACGGGACGGCCACGTGATGGTCCTGATGCTGACCGCCGCCGACTCACCCGGCGACCGCGTCAGCGGCCTGACCCTGGGCGCCGACGACTACCTCGCCAAGCCCTTCCACTTTCCCGAACTCGTCCTGCGTATCCGCGCTCTGGCCCGCCGCCGCCCCGCCGCCCGGTCCCGCACCCTGAGCACGGCGGGCATCGAACTCGACCCGATGCGTCGCACCGCCAGCCGCGACGGCCACCAACTCGACCTCTCCGTCAAGGAATTCGCGGTACTCGAAGCCCTCCTGAACGCGAGCCCCGCCTTCCTCAGCACGGAGAACCTCCTCGAACAGGTCTGGGACGAGCACGCCGACCCGTTCACCAACACCGTCACGGTGACCATCAGCCGCCTGCGCCGCAAACTCGGCGACCCCCCGGTCATCGCCACCACGCCCGGCGTGGGGTATCGGATCATCGACCCAGCCGTCCCACCCGACTGAGCAGCCGCCAGGGGCCGGCGGCCCGCGAGCGGAGACCACGCTCAGTGCACCCGACTCCAGTCATCTGCGCAGCCGACTTCGGAGACTGACACACGCGGTTACTCTCACAAACGTTCCTTTGCCGGAGCAAGATCAAGAACGGGCCGCCGAGCCCCCATTGATCTTGGTTCGGTTCTCAGAACCCGTTCTCACTCAAAAGCGGGTTACACCCCCTTCTGAGACTTGCAGGAAGCTTCTGATCTTTCTCGACAGGCATACTGCTGATGATGACGACGACCACCCAGCGCCTCCTCGACCTCGCCGCAGCCGCACCGGACAGCCTCGACGAGGACTTGGTCTGCTCCTGCGCGAAGCGAGCGAGCTGTACCAGCAGGGTTTTGCAACCCTGCGCGACACCGTGGCGGCCCGCTTCGCCGGACTGTCCGGCCGGGATCTGGTGGCAGCCGCAACCGCGGCGAGCATGCCGGCCTGGCCGAGTTCGACGGCGGTCTGCTGGGTGATCAGTAGGTGGGGGTTTGCCGTGTTCGGCCAGCGGTTGCGGCGGTGATCGAGCCAGTCCCCAGGCCGTAGTAGAAGGGCGAGGACGCGTCGAGCCCCGCCCGCTCCAGGAACAGCCCCTCGTAGTGCTGCAGCAGCTCCATGCCGAAGTCGACCTCCGGGGCCGTCCCGTCCTCCTTGAAACTGCCGAGAAGAAGCTGCGTCCAGCGCTGCTCGACAGCCGACCACACCACCAGGTGCGATGGCGCGAAGAACACCCACACAGCGTCGATCTCGTCTGGCAGCGTCGGGGCAGTCAAGGTGTGCGCGATCGCCAGGTCGAGACACTCCACGTAGGGCCGGTCGAGAAAGTGGGACACGATGAACACAACCCGTGCCCTGTCGGGCGAGGACTTGTCCCGCAACTGCTTCGCGGCCTTGGCGATCATCGACTGGGCCGCCTCGACGACATCGTTCGCTGACACGAACGTCGCCCGATGAGTGCCTGGCTCCTCACCTCGCTTCAGTGCCCGCGAGACCGCTGCGTCGTGCTCGCGGAAGTCACCAGGTATCGGTTTCACCTCGAAGTCGGCGAACTCGACACCGTTGCGGCCGAGCAGCGACGACAGTGCGTCGCTGTCCGAGTCCGCCACGCGGTAGACGAGATCCACGCCGCCGTGGACGTCTACGGCGACCGGCACGATGCCGAGATAGGCGGTCGTCAGCATCGCCGCGAGATGCTCGCCCGCGGCCAGCTTCAGCTTCTTCAGGCCGTCCGCCGGTACGTGCGCCGGCAGTGCCTGCGTCGCCCAGTCCATCACTTCGTAGGTGATGGCGTTGACGTCGGTGCTGATGGCTCCGCCGAGGCTCTTGGCGCTGTCGTCGCTCATGGGCGCGAGTGTGGCAGCACCGTGATGCGGTCGCGACGGGTTTCGGGGCCAGGTGAGGGCCGCGGCGGTCTCGTCCGGCGCCTTGAGGGCCCGGCGCACGCTCGCGGTGTGCGGGTCCTGCGCCCCAGGGCTCAGCGGCGGTTGCGCATACCGATCTGTGCACCACCGATGGCTGTGACAGTCGTGCCGATGCCGCCAACCGCAGTCGCGAGGCGGCGGCGAAGATCGCTAACCGGCCCCGCAGACTGCGGGGGTCGGCTCGCCTGTGGCCCATGCCGGTTCCAGGGTGGCCATGCTGCGAGTTCCCTCCTGAGACACCATGCCGGAAGTACTGCCGCCCGCCGGAACCGAGTTCCGGCGGGCGGCGGTCCGGGGCCCGCTGAAGACCAGACAGGCATTCCGTCACCTCACCCGCCACATTTCGTCGGTAGCCCGGTCCCGGGGTGAGATGTCGGCTCGCATCGTTCAGGTGTTGGGGTTCTCGTCGACTTCGAAGACTTCGGCTGTGATGTTGTCGATGCTCCCGTCCTGGGCGATGGCCGTGCGAATCCTGACGGGTCGGACCGGGTTCGGCGGAACGACCGGGTTCGGCGGGACGACCGGGCCCCGCGGGTAGATCTTGAGGAAGGTGGGGAAGACGGCCACGGGCGTGATCGGGTCCGGCGGGTATGCGACGGTGTTGTGGTCCGCGCCGACGAAGCGATAGCGGCCGCCGCTGGTCTGGCCGATGCCAGTGGTGTTCACCAGTTGGCTGGTGATGTCGGCGCTCCCGCCGCCGCCCGGGTCGCTCCGGGTGACGACGGTGACTCGGATACCGCCCGTGACGTCGACCCGCTCCGGGCCGGAAAACAAGGTGCCGCTCAGCGCCAGCAGTGCGGTGCGCCGGTGGAGGACCGCGGCGGAGGCGCTGGCCGTGGTCATAGGAAGGGCCAGGCCAAGCAGTGCCACGATCAGGCAGATCTTGCTGATGGCGCGCAGAGGGTGACCGCGCATGAATGCTCCCATCGATGAGGCGGGACCGCATGGCCGCCCCCTCCCGCCGAGGACGTCCAGCCTGCCCAGGCGAGCGAACCGCTGTCTTGCAGTGACACGCGTACCTGGCCCGGTAGATCGAGGCGTTCACCTCGGTGCGGACCTTCGCCGCGAGCGCGTCCAGCGTGGTGAAGCCCGGCAGCTCCAGCCCGGCTTCGACGACCTTCTCCAGTGCGATGTTGATCAGGTCCGCCGGGCGGTTCTTCGAGACCGCCTCACTCCGCATCACCGGCTCGGCGATCTTCCGGGCCTCCGCCTTGTCGTACGACAGACCCGTCCGCTGCCGTACGACGGTTCGCTGTCGTTGCGCCGTACGGTTCGCCGCTCTCGGCACCGTGCCTTCCGGCAGGTCGACCGCGCGGCGGACGAAGTCGACGACCATATCCGGGATCTCGTCCAGCTTCGGGAAACACCCCATGCGCTGACACGACTTCAGCGCGAGCAGCTGGACCAGCAGATGCTCGTCACAATCGGCACGGGCGGACCCGCTCACGAGGCCAAGATCATTGCGTGGCGGGTTTCTGGCGTATCTGGAAACGCCCCGAACATGCCCCCTGCGGTGGCCACGTCGGCCGAACTGGCCACCGCGGGGTCATCGGCAGTCGTAGGTCAGCCTCGTGACCGCTGTGTGCACGGACGGCGTGAGGACGCGGAGTTCCGCTCGGCCGGCGTGGTGGCCCTTGCCCTCGAAGGTCCAGCGGAGGCTGAGGGTGGCGTGACGTTGGCCGCGGGGCAGGCGTTCGCGCAGGACGTCCGAGGACGTGCCGTCGCTGCGGAACCAGCGGTAGGTGAACGTGCCCGGGCGGCCGTTCGTCGTGACCTGGGCAAGGATCTGCGCCGTCTCGCCGCAGCCCAGCTTGGCCGGGCGGGTGGCGACCGACACGTCGCGTACCTCCACCGAGGGGCCGAGCCGCTGCCACGCTAGGAAGGCGAGGACGCAGAGGAAGACCAGCGCCGTCAGCGCGTAGCGGCGCAGGCCGCTGCGTGGGCCGGGCGGGGGCGTGACGGGCAGCGTGCTGTGGATACGGTGGGCCGCCGCCGCCGTGACGCCAGGGCCGAAGCGCAGGACCGTGTCCTCCACCCGGTCCGGCGCCGTCGTGGCCGACTCGTCCAGCACCGTCGCGGCGGACTCCTCGCGCTCCGGGCCGGTGAACCAGTGGCTGGCCAGCACCGTCGCGCTGTACTCGGCGTCAGCGGAAGAGCCGCCCAGGCTGCGGGCGGGCTCCTCGGGGACACGGTCGTCGGGTGTGGTCATTTCACACACCCCCCGGCACTGACCCCAACCTGCTGGGACGCGCCGCCGTCGGCGCTCGCGGGGTCGGTCGCCGCCTGGACCGTCCAGAACCAGAAGCAGCCGGCGTTCTGGAAGGCATGGTCGACGGTGCCCTTGTAGGTGGTGGCACCACTGAGCTCGAACCGCTGGGCCGCCCCGTCGGGCGCCCCCGGAAAACCCAGGTCCTGGCCCGAGAACCACATGACAGTGAGGGACAGTGGTCCGGTGCCGTCCGTGGTGATGGTCAGCGTCGCCGTGGCCGTGGACGGCCCGGTCTGCCGGAACTCCGTCACCGTGATGTCCTTCACGGCGGGCGGAACAGGCTTCGTCACCGGCGGCGGTGTCGTCGTCACCGGGTCCGAGGGCACCCCCACCGGGCTCGTTGTCGACGGCGTCACCGAGACGCTGGACGACTCCGTGGGCGTCGGGCTGGTGCTCGCCACTGAGGCGGAGGGCGTCGGGCTGGTGCTCGTCACCGAGGCGGAGGGCGTCGGCGTGGGCGTCTCGCTCAACTCCGCAACGTGGTCGGCCCCGGGTCCCACGCTGCTCGTCGCCAGCGCCCGCGCCGCCTCGCGCGGGAAAACGGCCGGGTCCGACTGGACACCGTAGGCCAGAAGTACGCCCAGCAGCACCAGGGCCGCCGACAGCACCAGTCCCGCCCGGCCCGGCAGCCACGGCCGCAGCCGGCCTCCCGCGGAGGGCTGACGCAGCACCGTCCGGGCGACGTCCGTCGTGGAGGCCGGGGACGTACGCCCCGATGGCAACAGCAGGGGCAGCAGCGCAACCAGCGTTGCGAGCGCCTCGCGGCCGCGCTCCTCCCAGTCGGGCCCGTACGCCGCCCCCGCCACCACCTCCAGCTCCCGCACGAACTCCTCGGCGTGTGCGGGCCGTTCCGCCGGGTTCTTCGCCAGGCCCCGCGCCACCAGACTCCGTACCGCCTCCGGCACCTGCTCCACCGGAATCGGCGCGTCCAGGTGCCGTAGTGCCAGCTCGGCGAAGTTCTCGCCCTGGTACGGCTTACGGCGGGTCAGGCACTCGAAGAAGGTGGCCGTGGCCGCGTACACATCGGCGGCGGGCGAGGCGGGCGCGCCGGTCCATTGTTCCGGCGCCATATAGGCCGGGGTCCCGGCGATGCCCGCGCTGACGCCGGAGTCCACCGCGATGCCGAAGTCGACGAGGCGGGAGGACCCGTCCGTGCCGACCAGGACGTTCTCCGGCTTGTAGTCGCGGTGGACGACACCGACCCGGTGCGCGTCGGCCAGCCCCAGCAGCGAGCCCTTGAGGACGGTGAGCGCCGCCTCCGGCACCAGCGGGCCCTGCCTGATCAGCAGGGTGCGCAGCGAGATGCCGTCGACGAGCTCCATCACGATCGCGGCCCCGCCGGGGCTCTCGACGTACTCATACAGGCCGACGACGTACGGACTCTCCAGCCCGCCCAGCAGCCGCGCCTCCGAGCGGAACCCCTGCACGAAGCCCGGCTGGGTGCGCAAGGAGTCGCTGAGGTACTTCACCGCGACCGGAACCCCGGTCTCCACATGAACGGCGAGCACGACCCGTCCGCTCGCCCCCGAACCGAGTTCCAGCGACTCGGTGTATCCCGGCACCGCCCACGTGCTCATGTCCGTCCCCCCAAGGCCGCCGCGCCCCGGTACCTCACCCGTCCCGGAGCATCGAGCACGGGATGAGAGACACATTTTCGGACATCACGGTTGCGGCAGGACACCCCTAGTAGGCCGCAACGTCCTCCGGTCACGCTCACCGACCTTGACTGCCTTGTGGCTGTCGAGGCGTTACGTGCCGAGCCCGCCGAGCCCGCCGAGCGGCTGCGGCACGACCTGTACCGCATCAGGCAGCTACTCGATGAGGAGCTGAAACCGGCGATTGCATCCCTGGAGACGTCATCGCCCGCCGATGTGTTCGGCGTTGATGCCGTCGCACAAGACCATCGTCGACCTGTTAGCCGGCTCTCCCTGCCGCGGTACGCGACCAGGTCTGCCCGCCCATGCTCGACCTCGAGAACCGCATGGGTGCGGTCATGGCCGAGGGTGGCCCGGACCTCCACACCGCCGCCCTGGCGCTCGTCGACCAGTGCGCGCAATACGCCCACCGGCTGCGCCACGACGACGCCGAGTCGGGCCCGGCCGGCCCCTCTCAAGCAGACGCCGATGCTGTTCCTGATGGCCTGCCGGGAGTACCTCGGCGCCGAGGCCGAACAGCGCTTCGGCCTGCGCCCCACCGGGCGCAGCCTGCTCGCCCGCCTCTCGACGAGGTGAGAACTTGCCGGCCCTCGGGTTGCCCGCCGCAGCGAGCCGGGACGCCGCGATCGCCGCACCTAATCGATCCGGCCGTCAGCGCGAGCGCGCCGACCGGGTCGGTGGGGAAACCGTCGCTACCTGCCAGCGGAGCGCGAGCAGGGTGCGCCAGAAACCTCGCAGGTCTTTGAGCGGCTTGCGCTGCGGTGACGCTGCCTGGGTCGGCTGAGTGCCGGTGTCGGTCTGCACGGTGGAACCTCCGCTCCATCACCCGGGAACGTGGACGCGTTGCCCCTGCGCGCCCTGCCCTGCAGCTTCGGGCACTTCATGACGTGTCCGCCTACGCCCATGCCGAGGATGTCGAGCTCAGGCTGGATGCCACCGAGACCCAGGGCCGGCCGGCCTGTGGCGAGCCGCAGGGACAGAAGGGCGTTCATGTCGGGAAGAAGAAGCAGAACATCATGAAGGCCACCGTCGTCGCTGACCAGCGCGGTCGCACGGTGATGGACCTGCCCCCTCTGCGACCAGGGCGGATACATGACAGCCCGCGGCCCTGCGCCACCGCCGCGCCCCCCGGGCTCTGCGATCCCCTCCATCATTGATTATCTGATATCATCGAAACTACTAAATGATCTTAATCGAGTAACAGTTTACGAACTGGTACGGTAGGTGGGGTGACAATGACTGCGGACCTGACCGGCACCGTCGAGGCCGAGCCCCTCGACCGGCTCGGCTTTCTGCTCGCCCGGCACGGCGCCATCGCCCATGCCCGCATGGAGCGCGCCTTCAAGCAGTGCGGACTGACACCCCGCCAAGGCGCGACGCTGGTCCTGCTGGGCGAGTCGGGACACATGAGCCAGAAGGGCATGGCGGAAGTCCTGGAGGTGGATCCCAGCATCCTGTGCGGGATCCTCAACGACCTCGAGAACACGCAGCTCGTCGAGCGCCGGCGCGACCCGGCCGACCGGCGCCGCCACATCGTGGCGCTCACCGACGAAGGCGGCCGCACCCTCGACAAGGCCCAGGACGCCATCACCGCCGTGGAGAAAGAACTCTTCGCCGACTTCACCCCCGAAGAGCTCTCCACCCTCCGCATCCTCCTCGGCCGAGTGAGGACGTCCCCGAGCGACTCCGCCTGCACCTGACCGACCCGCCACCAGGCAGCTTGGGGCCACGGGCATTCCCGTGGCCCCTTTGTCATGCCCGTTTCTGGGAATCCACAGCATTCCGGCAGCTTCGTTTCGGTGAGTCGACAGTCACACCCGTTCATTCATTGACGAGCCTCAACGATCTGTTAGCGTCAATGCATGACGTTGCTCGGCCGTATCGGCCACGAGCCCTTCGGCAACGCGTCGATCGTTCACCGCCCGCACCCCACACCGGGCGAAGCAAGGAGACACACCATGAAGAAGCTGATGACCCGCATCGCCCTCGCAGCCGCCACCGTGACCATGACCGGCAGCGCCCTCGTCGCCGTCACCGGCCCCGCCTCGGCAGCCACCCTGCCCTCGGGGCACAGCACTCACCACAGCGCCGTCGCCACCGTGACGGAGCGCGCCGGCTTCACCCGCATCGGCCAGGGGTGGTCCCTCTGGGACGGGCAGCGGGAATGGCACGGCGAGCGGGACCAGTCGGGTCACTCGTACTGGCGCTCCGGCGGCAACGCTCAGCAGCTTCGCTACGACGGTCACCGCGTCTACCACGTGAGCCGGGGACAGTGGGTCGCCGTCGCTCAGGCGGACGAGCAGGCCTACGCCTTCAACCGCTGGCACTTCGACCAGCTCTGGACCGTCCGCGCCGCCGGCCCCCGCGGCATCTGAGCACAATCCGCTCCCGAGAACACCCGAACAGAGAACATGATGAAGCAGTCGATCCGCACCCTCAGGACCCTTCGCCGCCGTCGTCCGGTGACGGACTTCGGTGCCGGCCGGCACCGTGGACAGCCTGCCGCCGAACGCCCGTCCGCCCTGGACGCGCCCGGAAACGGCCGCCACCGCCGCACCGAGACCCTCGCTCTTCCCGCGTCCGCCTGAGGCGCCCTCGCGCGAGCCGACCCCGCGAGGCCGACGCCCCGACGAGGCCCCGCTGCGCACGCACAGTGCCGCCCAGCACAGATGCCTCCCGACGCGCCACGGCTGTGGCCAACCGTGTGAACAACACCGTCAACCTCCGCCTGCGAGCCGAGTGACACGCGCACACCACCGCCCGGCCGGCCCACCCCCCGCCACGGCGCGACGCCCGGCGAAGAGCACGCGCCTGCACCTGCATCTCCACAGCGGGAGCGGACCCGGACAGCGCCCCACCCCGCCGACTCCGCCGTCAACCACACCGCGACGCCGCCGAAGAGCGCGACCGACACGTGGGCGACCCGGCGGATCAGCAGCAGCGCGGGGACGCGCAGGAAGAAGCCCGCGCAGCCAGCGGCGTCACCGAGCGACGACCGACGCGGTCCGACAGCGCGCCCGCGAGCGGCCGCACGATCGCACCGAGCACGACCAGCGCCAGGGTCTCGTCGCAGTGGAGTTCACTCGCCAGACGGCTCGGCATGCAGGACAGCAGCCTGTAGTCCGTGACGTTGAAGATCTGCACGAGGCCCATGCACAGCGGCAGCACCCTCCACTGCCCCGTGACCATGCCGCGTATCGGCACCTTCGGCCGCTCGCGCCCCGTATCGGCACCTTCGGCCGCTCGCGCTCCTGATCAGCGGCCTTCTCAGGCTCCCGGCGGCAAAAGCGGGTCTCCGCGGGCTTCGTCCACAGCTAGAGGCCGATGATGCGCATCGGGCCCGCGATCAGGGAACAGCAGGCGCCAGCCCCAGGACAACAGGTCGTCGAGATCACCCGGGAGCCGTTGCGGATACCGCCGAGGGGCCGCCACGGCGGCTCCGGGCGTCCTGCCGGCGGCAGAACGCAACGATCGCGGCCGTCGTCAACGAGCACCCCGAGAGCGACGATCATCACGGCCGCCTCGTGTATGGCGGGCCGCCCGGATCGATGCTGCCCGAGGCGGCCCTCATGGAACTGACCGGAGCGGTATTGCTGGCGCTGACCGCCTTCGTGCTCTCCTTCGGCCGTCTTGGCTCTCCACACACCCACCCGGTTTTGAAGGCTTCGGCACAGCCCGGGGAGATATCCAGGTCGAACGGTGCGTTCGCGAAGTGCTCCTTCACCGCGGGATGAGCCCGGCCGGCCACCGCCGCGGACGGAGATCCTTGTCGTCGTGCGGCGCCCGGTCCCAGAGTGCGCGGAATCAATCTCCGCACCAAGAAGGCGTTGACGGCCCTGCTCAGAGGCGCGATCGCCCTCGGCGGCTGGACCGTCTACGGGCTGGCCCGTTGGGGGGGGGCACTTCGCGATCACGCCGCTCTTCCTCGCCTGCGTCCTGCTGTTCGTGGCGATCACCGGGTACACCTGGTGGTGGTACGGAGACTCGGAGAAGGCGATCGCATTGCGGTCGAAGGCCGACGCCAAAGAAGTCGAGCGCACTGGCCGGTAGGAGACCGCAGGCCAACCCTGGCTGTCGGCATCTGCGGGACGATGAAGATCCACGCCGCGCCTGACGACTTCGAGTCCCCTGCCCCGGCCGTCGCCACATCGGTGGAGACACGGCTGCCCCGCTACCTGCGGAGCCTTCTGCCACACATGGCCCTCAAGGGTTGGGTGATGCCGCTCGTCTTCGCGGTCATCACGTCCCTGTTCTGGGCCTACAGCAGCAGCCAGGCGGATCTGACTCCGAAGAAGCATGCTTTCGAGGCCTACTGCTTCGCCGCGGTGACTGTGTTCTTCGTGCTGGCCCGGTTGTGGGTGGGCTGGCGGGTACGGCAGTTCCAGGCGGCGAAGCAGGGCCGATCCCTCGGCCTGGACACCCTCGCCGTCAACCAGCGAGCCCGACAAGCTCCTGGACCTCCGGGCCGAACACGGCGACGACCCGGAGAGCCCCATACCGGTGGCCATTGAAACCAGCCGCGGCCTGCTCGCGGCCGCCCTGCGCACCGGCAGCCGCAAGGTCTTCGTGATCAACCCCTCGCCGCCTCCCCCTACCGTGACACGGCGTCAGCCGCAAGAAGGCCCACCCCGGCGACGCGCTGGTCCTGGTGAACATCCTGCACACCGACATGCACGCCCACCGCCGCTGCCAGCTGATTCGGAACTCGCCCGGGCCATCACCGTGCCGGCCCGGGCCCGGCAGGACACCGTCTGGAGCCGTCAGCAGGTCCCCAACCAGGTCCGCTCGCTGCTGCGCGAGTACTACCCCGCCGCCCTGCACGCCTTCCAAGGCAAGGACGGCGGCCTGGACCAGGCCGGATGCCCGGCTGATCCTCGCCCTCGCCCCCATCCCGGCCAAGGGGTGCGAAACTCACCCCCGCCCAGCTGCGCGCCGCCTTCAAGCGCAGCGGCCGCACCCGCGCCTGTGACACCGAGACCGCGCGCCTGCGGGACATCTTCCGCTCCGAGTACGTCCGCCAGCTCCCGGCCGTCGAGGACGCGTAGGGCCGTCAACTCCTGGCCCAGCTCGTGCAGTTGGATGCCACCTGCCAGGCCACCGACGACCTCGCAGCAGCCACCGAGGCCGTCATTCATCAGCACGCTGACAGAGAGATCCTGCTCGGCTTCCCCGGCCTCGGCCCCCTGCTCGCGGCCCGCGTCCTCGCCGAGATCGGCGACGAGCGAAGCCGCTTCGCCGACGCCGAAGGACTCAAGTCCTATGCCGGCTCCGCCCCGATCACGGGCGCCTCGGGCAAGCAACGCTTCGTCGGCCGCCGCTTCGTCAAGAACAACCGGCTTGTGCACGCGGGCTTCCTTCGGGCTTCCCAGCCCTCCAGGCCTCGCCCGGAGCGAACGCCCATTACCGGCGCCGGCGCGAGCACGGTGACCGGCACAACGCCGCCCAGCGCCACTTGCTCAACCGCCTCCTCGGACAACTTCACCATTGCCTCCAGACCCGGCAGCCGTTCGACCGACAACGCGCCTTCGCGCCACTCCTTCAAACGCCTGCATGACCCGCAAGCCCGCCCGGCCTCGTCAACGAGAGCGACAGCACTTCGACAGGTCAGCGCTGTTGAGCGCGAGCTCAATGGCAGGGCACGACCGGGGACCGCTGACCGAGCCACTGCTCAGCGTCCCAGGCATGGAACCGCTCTACCTCGCAGAATCCCAGCTTTGCCGCGAGGCGCATCGAGCCGACGTTGGCGGTCTGGGTGTGGAGCACGACCGGCTCGCCGGGAAGGACGCCGCCGAACCAGTCGAGTGCCGCCGCGCAGGCCTCGGCGGCGTACCCGAATCCCCACGCCCGCGGCAGGAACAGGTAGCCGAGATCGACCTTCCCCGCGGCAGCCGGGCGACTGTGCTCCGGTGCTCGCCTGAGCAGGATCTGGCCGATCATTGCCCCGTCGAGATCGACGACGAAACTCCCGGGCCACCGCTCGGGCACCCCGGGCATCTCGCGCTCAACCTCCTCACGCGGCCGGGGCCCGCCGAGGTAGGTGTGCACCTCTGGCGACGCCAGCAGCTCGATGAATGCCGCACGGTCCCGGGCCTCGGGCTCACGGAGCACAAGCCTTGCGGTCCTGATCGGGGCAGGTGGCCAGGCGACGGGTCCGAGATCAGTCATGTCGGCCAGCCAATCAACAGGCTCAGCAGCGTTTCAAGACTCGCGGGAGGACCACAAGCAGTGGTGCGCGGATCCTTGCGGCCCAGGGCCTCATCAGCACGGGTCTGGGGATCAGCGCGTCTGCGACGCATCTGATGATCCTCGGTGACCACGCCGGCTGAGCTGGGTTGTCACCGCAGCGGACGGCTCGTCGAACACGGCAGCCACGACGAACTCATGGCCGTCAACGGGCGCTAAGACTTGTCCCGTAACGATCACGCAGACGGTGTCGCAGCCGGTTGTCGAACGGCTGCGGTGTCAGTCAAGGCCGGTTGCCCATGCCGTCAGCGTGGCGAAGTCGTCGATGGCAAGGCCGCATCGCGGGTCGACCCGGTGCAGCAGGGCGGGACCGTCGTGGTGCTCCATCACCCAGGTCCGATCCGCCTCTGTGATCTCGTCGTCGACCCAGGCGAACGCACGGCCTTGCGCCCAAGCGACGATCTCAGGCGTCTTCCAAAACACACCGCCCCCGGGCTCGGGCCGCCGCGAAGGCCAGCGAATGAAGGGCAGTTCGGGCAATCCCAGGACTGGTGCGACGAAGGCGTTGGCTTCTTCTTCCCACGTTGTCGCCCACACCAGGTCGAAGGGAAGCGCGTGCAGCGCCGGGCCGTGATCGGGGTTGAGCCACACCCGCAGCGGCTTCACGGGCTTGTTCGGCAGCCCCCACTCAGTCAGCCGGCGCCGCTCGGCGGCCTCCCAGCGAGGGGTCAGCAGGCGGTGCGTCTGATAGCCCTCGGGCCGACGGTGCGGCTTGGCGGCATACGGGTTCAGCGGTCCGTCCACGTCCACTAACAGCACTGGTCGCACCAGCTCATCCCCCTTGGTTCTGCATCGCACCGTACCGGCCGGTGACGAGACCGCCAAACACATTTCTGGCGGGTATTGATCTCCGCAGCTCTTGGCTCCGGGGTGGTGGGACGATCTTGACGTGGCAGCAGTGATCACGGCGTCTCAGCCGTCCTGGACAGGCCTGTTCACGGGGTTGAGCCCACGCTGCTTCGGCAAGCTGGTGTCCGCCCTGCACCGTGAGGGAGCGGACGCGGTCCGCCGAGGCCGACCGTGGGGCCTGCCCCTGGAGGACCGTGTCCTGCTGGTCGCGGCGTACTGGCGCACGAACGTGACACTGCGCAGCTGGCGCGGCTGTTCGGCATCTCGAAGTCCGCGGCCGATCGCATCATCAACCGCCTGGCACCGCTGCTCGCGCTGAGAGCGCGCCGGCGGTTCCGCAAGGGCACCGTGCTCATCGTGGACGGCACCTTGGTCCCCACGCGTGACCACGCAGTGGCCGAGCAGTCGAAGACATCTCATGTCGTTGAGAGGTCAAGTCAGTGCTCAGACGGTGAGGGGCAAAGGGGCTGGGAAGGCCCGGTCAGGGTCGTATGTCGTTCTGTTCTGCAGGCAGTGGTAGAGGCAGCCCAGGAGCTTGTTGAACAGGTTCCGCAGTGCGGCGGTATGGCGTTCCCCGCCGGATCGTCGCTTGTCGTAATGGCCGCGTGGAGCGTCGGTGCGGAGGGTGGCGAAGGCCCACATGTAGCCGACGCTGGCGAGTCGTTGGTTCTTGACGGTCCGGGCTACGACGACATGGCTACGACCTGAAGCGCGTGTCACGGGTGCCGCGCCGGCGTACGCCTTGACCGCCCTCGCGTCCGCGAACCGGGAGCGGTCGTCGCCGATCTCGGCAAGTACTCGCGCCCCGGAGAGCACGGACAGCCCTGGGAAGCTGGTGATGATGTCGGCGTCCGGGTGTGCGAGGAATGCTTCCTCCGTCGCCGCCGCGAGGTCGATGACACTGCTGCAGGCAGCGTTGACCTGCTGGATAAGTGCCGATGTCTGGTGCCCCATAGCTTCTTCGACCAGGGGCAGCTGGTGAAGCTGCTCGGCGCGGAAGATCTCCCGGAGCCGCTCGACCTCCTTTTCGATGCCGCGGCGCAGGCGGCCTGCCCGGGTGAGGAGTGCGCGCAGCTGGCTGCGGGTGAGTCGGGCCGCAGCGGCCGGGGTGGGGGCGGCTGTGAGCACCGCGCGTGCGTGTGCGGAGTCGAGTCCCGGCTTGCCCTGTCCGTGGAAGGCGGTGAGGGCGGCCGGGTAGTACTCGCGCAGATGGGACCGGAGTCGGTTGACCATCTGCTGTCGGTCCCAGACCGCGTCCTGCTGGGCGCGGGCCAGGACGGCAATGGCCTGCCCGGCCTCGCTGTCTGCGGGCAGCGGACGATGGGAGTGCCGGTCGGTGCGGAGAATGTTGGCCAGTACGCGGGCGTCAGCGGCGTCAGACTTGGCCCGCGAGACGCTGCCGCGGTCGCGGTAGCGTGCGGCGGCCAAGGGGTTGATCGCATAGACCTTGCGGCCGGTGGCTCGCAGCGAGGCGACCAGCAGCCCACGGGGAGTCTCGATGGCGACCGGGATCAGGTTCTCGGCGCTGTCGCCATGTCGGGCCAGTAGTTCCAGCAGGGCGTGGAAGCCGGCGCTGTCGTCGCTGATCCGCAACTTGGCCAACTGGCTGCCATCTTGGTCGACCAGGGCTATGTCGTGGTGTCCCTCCGCCCAGTCGATGCCGCAGAAGATCGCGCTCAACCTCTCTACCTCCCTTTTGTCGTGCACGTCGTTTCCCGGACGGAGCACGCGGCTACTGGCCCCGGTGCCGTCGCCATGCGTGTGCGGGGCGGGCGCCGTGACTGCGGTGACGGCCGGCGCGGTGACGTACTCCACCGCTTGGCGGTATGTCCAGGAATGTGTTCTTGGTCGGGTGGTGGTTTGCTGCTCGGTGACGGCGTCCAGGGCTGTCCGGTGCGCCGTTCTTCCCTGTTTCCCGGAGAGCTCAAGGAGGAGTTCCGCATGTCCGTGTACACCCCCCAGCAGATCAGCCAGCCGCAGACCCAGCAGCCGTACAGCCAGCAGCAGATGTTCGGCCAGCCCTCGATGGCGCAGCCGCAGTTCGGCCAGCAGCAGCCCTGGGGCCAGATGGGCCAGCAGCAGATCGGGCAGGTGGTCCAGCAGGCGATCCAGCAGGCCTGCCAGCAGGCGGGCCAGCAGATCGCGCAGCGGCTGCAGCAGACGCTGCAGCACATCCAGCAGGTCCAGCAGCAGCTTCAGCAGCAGGGCCTGGCCCACCAGGCGCACCCCTACCTGGCCGTCGCGCTGCACCACACGCTGCAGCAGGGCGTGCGCAGCGCGGTGGAGCAGTCCGTGCAGCAGGCGCTGCCGACCGCGATCCTGACGCTGGTGCAGCAGAGCCAGCAGGGCCAGCAGGGCCAGCAGCCGTGGGGCGGCGGCTTCGGCCAGCAGCAGTTCGGCCAGTTCCCAGGGCTGCAGCCGCAGTTCGGGCAGCTGCCGCCTCTGGGCCTGTGAGACACCCGGCCGGGCAGCGCGCTCTTCCTCGCGTGCGGGGAAGCGGGCCTGCCCGGCCGGATACCCCGCCGCGCCGGGACGTCGAGGCGACGGTGCGGCGATGGCCGGCCGGGCAGCCCATCGCCCCCGCTTCCCGGCCGGCGGCGTATGGATCCAGGGCGTGTGTACGACGACTCTTCGTATCTGAGATGGCGGTTGGCTTGTATGAGTGAGCAGGGCGGCAACGGTATGAAGCCGGGCAACGGCAAGAACAAGACCCCGCGTGCGCAGGGCGCGGCGGGTGAGGCCGGGCAGCCGGCGGCGGGCGGGCCTCACAGCACGGGCGCCGAACGCCGCGCGGCGCCGGAGGCCGGTGTGCCGGGTCAGCGTGTGCGGGCGGGGTGGGGCCGGTATCTGGTGGCGCCCCGGCCGGTGGGGCTGCTTGCGGGCGGGGTGCCGCCGATCGAGGCCTCGGCGCTGTTCAGGCTGCTGGAGGAAGACCCCGAAGTGGAGCCGGTGGCACAGCTGCGCCCGCCGCGTTCCCGCAGTGCGGGAACCATCGCGGAGCCGCACCCCGCCTGCCCCCCGGTCGCGGTCGTGAGGATGCCGCAGGAACGGGCCCGCGCCCTGGCCCAGAACCCACAGGTGGTCGTGGAGATCGACCAGCCGCTCTCCTACACCCCCACCCCGTCGGTGGGCATCGGCCCGGCGCCGATGATCGACCCCATGCTGGCGATCACACTGGAGGAGCCCGAGCAGCTCACGCTGCGGGTGGTGGGTGGCTACGGGGAGGCGGTGGCCGGGGCGCACGTGTGGGCGATCGGCACCGGCGGCCCGGCCCACGGCACCACCGACCCGGACGGGCGGCTGACGCTGACCCTGGCCGCGGACACCCCGGAAACGCTGCAGGCCCTCTACGTCCGCCCGGTGGCCGGCTACTGGCCGGCCCGCACCGGCACCCCCCAACCCGCGGGCGGGCAGGAGACGGTGGTGAGGGTGCAGGCGCTGTCGGAGACGTTCGAGGGCTTTCCCGGCAAGGCGCTCACCAGTTGGGGCGTCCAGGCGATGCGGCTCCACCAGATCCCCCCGACCTACCGCGGCCACGGCATCAAAATCGCGCTGCTCGATTCCGGGGTGAACACCGCCCACCCGGACCTGAAGGACACCGTCAAGCACGGGCACGACTTCACCAGCGCCCACAACGACACCTGGGGCCTCGATGCATGCGGGCACGGCACCTGGTGCGCCGGCATCATCGCCGCCGCGGACAACAACGCCGGCATCGCCGGAATCGCAGCGGAAGCCGAGGTGCACGCCCTGAAGCTGTTCCCCGGCGGGCACCTCAGCGACCTGCTCGAAGCAGTCGACTACTGCATCACCCACACCATCGACATCGCCCAGATCAGCCTCGCCTACCCCGTACGCTCCCAGCTGGCCGCCTGGAAACTCGCCGACGCACACGCCGCCGGCATCACCATCATCGCCCCGGCCGGCGACACCGCCGGCCCCCTCACCCAGCCCGCCACCCTGCCGGGAATCCTCGCGGTGGGGGCACTCGCGCACACCGGCACCTACCCCCCGAGCAACCCGCTCACCGGCGTACAACCGCCCTGGCCCGGCCCCTTCCCGGCACCCTTCACCCCCACCGGCCCAGGCGTGGACCTGGTCGCACCCGGCGCGGCAGTCATCACCACCAGCCTGGGCGACGGCTACACCGCCGCCGACGGCACAGCGATCGCCGCCGCCCACGTCACCGGGCTAGCGGCGCTGCTGCTCGCCCACCACGACCACCTGCGCACCCAAGCAGTACCGCGCACCGCAGCCCGCGCCGACCGCCTCTACCAGCTGATGCGCACCGCCTGCCGCCCCCTGCCCGCTACCGACCCGCGCCTCGGCGCAGGAATCGCGGACGCCCCCACCGCACTCGGAATCCCCGCAACCTGGCAACAGACCGACCACTACACAGCCACCGGACGGCGCACCTGACCACCCGAACCGACCACACCCCCCTGCCGCCCCACCGCCCCCCGGACGGCAGGGGGCGCGCAAAACAGCGGCCGGACCCGGTCAACCGAACAGACCGCGCACCCAGACCGTGCACACCCTCAACCACCAGGCCCCGGCACGCCAGGCAACCGCTCACACACCGCGGCTACTGAACTTGATCGGGTGATGTCGGGTCGTTCGGCTGAGCGTTGAGCGGCCTTCGAGGCGTGACCAGCATGGGGAACCTGTCACCCGAATGCGCGCTCGGTAACATCGCGTCGCCCGGATGAGGTTTCGCCTGACGAATCGAGTGAGCCCGTGAGTGACGATGTCCTCTCTGTCATTCCGACCGACCCGCACTGGCAGCCTGAGCAGGCCGCGGCTGAGCGTGCTGCGGCGCTCGTGGAGGACCTGGCCCCCGGGCTCCCCGACGGCGTCGACGTCGAGATTGACGTCACCTGGCACGACGCACTCACCGTTGTCGACTGTGGTCAGAATCTGGAGAAGATCGGTTGTCCCCAATGCGGCGCGTCGATCGACACCGAGTGGTGGGCTGACCTACTCGAAGCTCACTGCGACGACGGCTTCGCCACCCTCGCCGTGGTGGTCCCCTGCTGCGGCGCTGCGACCTCGCTGGACGAGTTGGAGTACGACTGGCCCTGTGGCTTTGCCCGATTCGAGATCGCCATCTGGAACCCAGAGCGCGTCTGGTTCAGCGACGAGGAACTGACTGCCATCGGGGATGCGCTCGAACATCCGGTGCTGCAAGTCAGGGCCCACATCTGACACAGGTCAGCCCGCGAGGAACCCGACATCACAAGTTCAAGTTCAGTAGCATGACGTCCTTCAGCGGCTGCCACTTGGGTCGTCCACGCCGGCGGCTTCAAAGGAACACCACGAGATCCAGGCAGGAGGCCGTGAGACATCCAACGGCCCCCTCTTGGCCGGCTCTCCCAGCCAAGAGGAGGCCGACGTGGACCAGGTGGAGAAGTCCACCGCGACCGCGCCCCGCTCGCGGAAGGTGTTACTGGAAGAGTCGCCGACGCCGCCCAACGGCACGTTGAGATCCAAGCCGGTGGCCGGCCGGCTGACCCTGACCACCCCCACGCGGACAGCCGCGGCGAAGCAATGGGCGGCGGCCAGGCCGCGGGTGCAGATGCCCGCGGCCAGGCCGTAGCGGGAGTCGTTGACCAAGTCGACCGCGTCGTCCAGGTTCGCCGCGGACAGTACCGCGGCCACCGGGGGCGAAGATCCCCTCGCGCCCCGACCGCGCTCTCCTGACCCAGGCCGCAGAGCACGGCCGGGGCGAGCATCAGCCCCTCGGGGACCTCGCCGCCCCCGGCGACGGTCACGCCCTCGACCCTGGCCTGCTCCATGGCGGCGGCGACCGTGGCGAGCTGCCGCGCGATAACCCCCGGGTCCATCGGGGCGCCGTCGTCCGGGCGGTAGCGGGCCGCCTCCATGGCCAAGACGGCGACGAAGCCGTCGCGCACGCCCGGAGTGCAGAACACTCGCTCCGGACGGTCCGGGACGGGAAGATCATTGGTGGCCGGGAGTACTGGACAGAGCCGGGCTCGGATCCCTCGCCGGAGCGGCGGGTTGCATCTGTGCAGCGGTTGTGACCAGGGTGCCCAAGCCCCCGACCTGCTGGTTCCTGGGGAAAGGCGTCCGTGGCCGTCGTCTCCAACGCATCGTTCGGAGGCTGGACGAGGACCTTCACCGATCCGCGGCTCTGCGCAGCGATCGTGGACCGGCTCACCTTCGGCGGCACCATCATCGAGACCGGCACCGACTCCTACCGCCTCGCCCGTCCCATCCCGCTCGGTTAAGACCTGGAACAGCAGTTCGGCGCCGCGGTGGTCCAGTTCCATGGAGCCGAGCTCATCGATCGCGAGGAGATCCACGCGGCCGTAGCGGGCGATGGTCTTGGTCAACTGCCTCTCGTCGACGGCCTCGACGAGCTCGTTAACGAGTCCCCCTTTCCGTGCCCCTCGCGAGCATCGACACTCACCGCACGTGTCGCCGCGTCCGACCCCGCCGCCCGCCGTCGGGGTCGATCACAGCGGCCTACGGCACGGTTCGCAGTATTCCTGACCTCCTCGCAATATGCCTCAAATCATGCGGATTCGGTGACATCATGAGTAATGAATTCCGCGTCATGACGGTCGTCCGACCAGGCGACACCCGAGCCTCTTCCTGCCTGCCAGTACGGGAAGGCGGTGAACACGTGAGCGACACCGAGCAGGAACCCACTGCGACCGAAGGAACAGAGGCGGAGACCACCCCCGAGGAGTCACCGGCCACGACTGAGACCGGCCCCGCGGAGGGCGAAGAGCCGACCCCCGAGGCGGCGGAGACGGAAACAGCAGCAGAGGAAGAACCAGCCCCCACCGAAGCCGAAGAAACCGAAGCCGAAGAACCAACCCCCACCACAGCCGAAGAAACCCAGGCCGAAGAAACCGCTACAGAGGAGTAGGAGAACGGCTGTGCGCGACGACCGTCGCGCACAGCCACGACGGCAGTCTCGAAAGCAGGCTCGGCACGCCCCTCAAGCAAACTCGCCGGCAGCCGGCTCGCTGCCCGCACCCACCGCTCACGCATCCCGCCGTGTGAGGACAGGACGTCCGGATACCTGCAGCACCGCCGATGCCACCACGGACGGGTCTCCGCAAGCCACCCAAGCGGGCCACCATCATCATGCCGTCAACGCTCTCCCGCACGCACCCCGCCACGACGCCAAGACCGCCCGGACGTTCACGCAGCACCACCTCGCCCGGCTCCTGATCATCCGCGATCTGCCGGTAGTCCCCCGAGTCGGGGCAACCCGAGAACTCGTACACCCAGCGGCCCATGCCCGCCATCCTGCCGGGAACAACAAGCACCCCACTGATCAGGCACGAAGGCGCTGGAGCGGATCCGCCCGAAGGGATGACAGACACTGCTGATCAGACAAGTCCACGCCCCCGAGGCCCTGGAGCCGTTGGTGATCACCTGACTCACGGATCTCGATGAGAAACGACGGCACTGTCGTGTCCCACGAACGCGGGACAGCCGGCCTCTCGTCACAGTGGCCGGCCGTCGATCGGGCCGACGGAGCCGGGCTGGAACGTCGTGCCGAGGTCGTACTGCGCGATCCCGAAAGGTCGAAAATCGGCATCGGCAAGGACGCGGTAGAGGAACTCCGAGGTGGACATGTCCTACCGGTGCCATGCGCCGACGTCATGGGACCGCGCGAGGACGGGGTGCTCACCCGGCCGCTCGGCATCGATCAGCCAGAAGTACTCCTCGGCCCATTCGGTGGAGCCCCACTCAACCAGCCCCTTGCCGCCCGGCGCGTAGATCGCATAGGGCTCGACGGCGGAGACCCTTCCGAGCCCGCTGTCCTGGTCGACCGACAGGGAGACCCGCCACTGTGTTAGGAAGTCGAACGCGAGGCCCTCCTCGCGCCCCAGAAAGTAGACGGAATCACCGAAGACGCCGCCGCCGAACACCTCGTAGAGCTCCTTGTAGTCCGCCGGCAGCGGGGCCCCCAGCTCTCCCTCCATCGCCGCCCAGCCGACAAAGAACCCGCGGCTCCCACCCGGTCAGTTCGATCACCCGCTGAACCCACATACAACAAACTTTTAGCACCGGCCTTCGTCCCGATGCCGCTCAACCCCTCGTCCCTCACGCCAAGATCGGCAGCTATCGCACTCAGCCCACCTCGGCGGGTTCCTCAGCCCGGGCTGGTGTGCCGGCGAGGCGACAGCAGCCGGTGCCGGTCTCGATGATGGCGCCATTGAAGGTGAGGCGGTCGACGATGGCCGCGCAGAGCCGGTGTCCTGGGTCGAGAGCAGGTCGGCGGCGTCTCACAGCAGTTGCCAGCCGATCTCGGCCGACCGGCGCAGCTCGTAGCAGAGCGGTTCACTCACGGCGAGCGGGCACCCATTCGTCCCGGGACGCGGGGCTTCACCGAGATCGCTCCAGGCCCCCGCACGGTGGCCGCGGACCACCCGGCGCTGCTGTCAGAGCCGAGTGGTCGCCGCCGAGGCCTACGCGGTCGCGTAGTCGCGGAAGCCCCGGCCGCTCTTCGTGCCGAGCAGACCGGCCTCGACCATGCGCAGCAGCAGCGGAGGCGGCAAGTACAGCGGTTCCTTGAACGCGGCGTACATCGACTCGGCGATCGCATGCGTCGCATCCAGCCCGATCAGGTCGGCGAGCGCCAGCGGGCCCATCGGGTGCGCGCAGCCGAGCACCATGGCCTGGTCGATGTCCGCGGCGCAGGCGAAGTTCGCACCCCAGCATCCGGACTGCGGCGAGCAGATACGGGATGAGCAGCGCGTTCACCACGAAGCCGGCGCGGTCGGTGGAACGGATGATGTGTTTGCCCAGCACCGCGGTGACGAAGTGCTCCGCACGCCGCTGCGTGTCCTCGCCGGTCAGCAGAGACGGCACGAGTTCCACCAGGGGGAGCAACAGGTGCGAACAGCGGCGGTCGACGCTGGACCTCAGCGGACAGCCGGTCGAGGTACAAAGCGGGTTGGCCGAGGTCGAAGTCTCCCCGTGATCGACCTGATAAGGATGAGGCCACAGCTTCAACACCGTGGCCATTGCAGGGAAGCTTCCCAGTCCACGGGGCGGCGCTACCCCGGTGGCCGCACGCCTCTGCCGCTCGTCTCAGGGCCGGAGCTTGTCGTATTGGGGGTCGAAGCAGACCAGCCCCATGGACCGCGCCAGGGACGCTGCGAAGGTGGAGGCCTCCTCGGCCATGCTGTAGCGCATCGGGAAGTAGATCAGTGGGCCTCTGGCCTCACCGATCAAGGGTCCGGTCGACCAGGGGGAGGTGTCATCCTCGTCCTCGGTCAAGTCGCACCAGCGCTCAAGGAGCCCGGCGACGTAAGCCGCGATGCGCTCAGTCGGTGGGTGGTCGGTATCCGAGTCGATGTAGCGGAGGTAGAGGTCTTCGAAGACCCGGCCAGCGGCCTTGTCGTCCGCCGGTCTCTCGCCTTCCCAGACAGCCAAGTCGTAGCTCATGCCCGCGAGACTCTCACGAGGCACCGACGCCCTGCCGAGAGGACCTCGCTCGATGCCCGGGCTCCGGGCCGTCTCTGGGCCGTGCGGGGGCGCTCAACGACGACCAACGCTGACAACCACCGACGGCTAATACTCCAGCCGTAGATCGTGATCTTCATGCTCGAGCGGCTTGTCGTCGGTAGTGGCTGGTCTGGGATCGGGCCTGGTGGCGGCGTCGCCAGACGGACCAGCCAAGCCGGTGGACAGGGTCAAAGACGCGTTGGATGACGAGCGTGATGAACAGTCGTTGGATCTCGTTGCAGGTGAGCGGTATCAGCTCGTCGGGTGAGGGATGACGGTCGTGTTCGTTCGCGCGGACGACGGCGAGGAAGGCGTGCGCAAGCATGGCCATGGTGACCCAGCGGGACCAGGACGAGTAGCGCCGGACCTGGTGCTCGTCCAAGGCCGCCAAGCCCTTGCCGGACTGGAAAAACTCCTTGACCCGCCACCTTGATCCAGCGACGCGCACCAGGGTGGTCAGCGGCACTGCGGCCGGCGAGTAGCAGAGGTAGTACGCGAGTTCGCCGGTGCTGCGGTTGCGGCGGATCAGCAACTGCTGGCTCCCGGGCCGGGGGTCGGTGAGGTCGATGACGGCCCAGTCGTAGAAGCGGTGGCCCTTGGCTCCGACCCCTGCGGACAGCTTCTGCCAGGCCCTCTTGGGCACCTTTCTGGCCAGCGTGTCCGCGCGGAACTTCCCGGCGCCTGTGGTGACTTCGTGCGAGCAGGCCACCGCTAGGACGTAGCCGGTGCCGCGTTCCTCCAGCGCGGCGCGCAGCCTCGGGTTGCCGCCGTAGGGGATTCGACCCGCGTGAACCGTCCCGCTATCCGGCTCATCAGGCCCTCGAACGCCTCCTGCCAGTGGGCAGGGTTTACGCTGTGACCTGCGGCCACCGCGTGATCTTCAGTCTTCACACACCGATGATCAACGGTGGCCGCACCCGTCTCCACAGCGCGTCAGGCTCGCGCAGCGTCTGTCTGCCGTCCTATGTCTGGAGGACTTGTGCAACGTGGCGAAGTCTGGTGGGTCCAGTTCGACGAGCGGAGGTTGGTCGTACTGCTGTCGGGAGACGACGCGTCCGGGATCCGGGTGATGCAGGTCGTCGCTCCGGCGGGCGTCGACATTAGCGGTCTGGGCATCGAAGTGATGGTGGGCGCCGGTGAAGGAGTGCCGTTCGAAGGCGTGCTGCGGCTCGCGTTCCCGCGTCCAGGCTTCACCCCTTGCACGTGGCTGACCACTGTGTCACGGGACGACCTGATAGAGCGGGCGGCCGTCCTGTCCTCGGCGAAGCTCAGCGAGATTGACGATGCCCTCCGACTCGCTGAACAAGCGCAGGAGCAGACCCCGGCGGCGACCGCGAAGCTCAGCGAGATAAGGGACGCCCTCCGTCTCGGTGAACTCGGGTGGGGGGAGAAGGAGCCGACGGCGTGGGCCGTCTCGGCCAGATGGTCGACGCTGTCCGACTGTCGCCTCGGCGCCCCTCACCATCGAGATCACGATCTACGGCTGGAGTATTAGGAGCTGTCCCGCCGATCATGTGACCCTGCCGAGTTCACATCGTTGGCCCCAGCATGAGGCGGGGTGAGCGTGGTGATCTGTCGGATGCCGAGTGGGAAAAGCTGCGGCCGTTCCTGCCGGTGAGCAACGGTCGGTGGGGCAGGTGGCGTGACCACCGGCAGGTGATCGACGGGATTCTGCACCGGGTACGGACCGGGGTGCAGTGGCGAGATCTACCGGAGCGGTTCGGGCCGTGGAAAACGGTCTACGAACGTCACCGGCTATGGTCCGGCGACGGCACCTGGGAACGCCTTCTGCAGCAGGTCCAGGCCGCGGCGGACGCGGCTGACGACATCGTCTGGGACATCTCGGTCGACTCCACGAACGTGCGCGCGCACCATCATGCCGCCGGCGCCCGCACCGACCCCCTCCCGTGCCCGTCACCTCAAAGGGGGACGAGGTGACAGAACACCAGGCCGAGACCGTGTGGCAGAGCCTGGTCGACCGCCTGGTGGAGGTGGTGCAGGAGGCGAGGGCCTGGGCCGCTCGCGGGGCGGCTTCACCAGCAAGATCCACCTGAGCACCGACGGGCGCTGCCAACCGTTGTCCCTGATCGTCACCCCCGGTCCAGTGATCTGCAGGTCGTACGCCCTGCCACCACCACCAAGCGGGGGGCACAAGCTCAGTCGGCCGCCGTGACTGCGTCCCTGATGAGGCAGCGGGCGGCTGCGTCGGTACGGGCGACGTCATGGGTCACCAGGCGGTCCGGCACAAACCGCGCAGGCCGGAGACGAGGAGGCGCCGACGAAGTTGTGCGCCTTGCTCGACGCGCACCGCGACGATCTCGGTCTCCGGAAGGCCGCCGCGCCTGCGCGGCGGTGGACCCCCGGCTGGTACTCGCCCGCCACGGCGGCCACACCCAAGCTGGCCAGTTTCGTCCACGCCTGCCGCGGCCCGCTCCGGATCGGCCGCAGCGTCCCGGACCACCAGCTCAAGTGGTCTGCCATTGATCCCGCCGACCTGAGCCGAACTTCCCGCATCTCTAGTGCAGTTGGCGATCAGTCCAGGGAACGCAGGGCGGTGTTCACGGCGTCTTCGAGGAACGCCCGGTCGGCGCGGGCCTGTCCCATGACGCGCAGCCCCTGGATGAAGGTGGTCAGGAACCGTGCGAGGCGCGCGGGATCCTTGTCGGGACCCAGCTCTCCTCGCGCCTGGGCGCGTTCCAGCGTTCCAGCGAGTGCGGATTCCACGCGCCGGAGGGTGGCGCTGACCCGTTCGACAGTCGCGGGGTCGTCGCTGCGCTCCGTGGCGGAATTGACCAGCAGGCAACCCCGTCCGGGATCGGCCAGGTCGGCTTCCGCCATCTCCGTCAGTACAGATGCGAGGGCGGGACGGATTTCGGTGGCCTCCTCCAGGCGGCAGATCAGGCCTTCGGCCTGCTGTGAGCAGTAGCGCTCCAGGGCCCGCTCGTATAGGCCGTCCTTGGAGCCGAACGCCCCATACAGGCTGCCGCTGCCGATCTCGAGTTCCGACATCAGGTCCTGCAGCGACGTCGCGGCGTAGCCGCGGCGCCAGAACAGCTCCATCGCCCGATCAACCGCCCGGTCGACGTCGAACTCGCGAGGTCTTGCCATATCGGCAACGTACCAGTTGTGGAATGTTCAATCAACTACTTCTTGTCTGCGTCGGTGGCTGCGCAGCTAGGTCTAGCTGACGCGAGGCGTTTCGGCGCGCTGCTCGCACATGCGGTCCCGGACGCGCGGTCATGCCGGGTCGGCACTCTTGGCACCGGGCCTGCGGAGAGGATGCCCTGCTCGACCATGACCCGAAGGCGGGGCTTGTCGGGCTTGCCAGAATCGGTCAGCGGCATGCGGTCGATCAGCGCCACCTCAGTAGGCCGGTACATGGTGCCCCAGCGGCTGGTGACGAAGGCCTGTACGTCGCTGCCGGTGAGGGTGCTGCTGCCCGTGGCCGGCACCACGACGGCGCACACCCGCTCTACGGCGTCGGCATCGCGGACCCCGAATACTGCGCTTTGTTCAATCTGCGGGTGGGAGTTGAGCAGGTCTTCCACTTCGGTCGGATACACGTGGCCGCCGACCACGATGATGAGGTCTTTGAACCGATCGACGACTGTCAGGTATCCGTCCGCATCCATGAATCCGACGTCGCCGGTGTGCAGCCATCCGTCCCGCAACACCTCCGCGATCAGCTGGGGCTGCTTCCAGTAGCCCTCCATGACGGTTGCCGAACGCACGCAGATCTCCCCGGTGCTCCCGATTGGCAGGGTCCGGCCTTCCGTGTCACGGATTGTCACTTGCACGTGAGGGAGGGGCCGCCCCGCCGAGCGCAGCCGCTCGGGGCGCAGCAGATCGTGTTCGGCGGGAGTGAGCGCGCTGATCACTCCCGCCTCGTTCTGGCCATAGAACTGGATGAGTACCGGGCCGAAGCGGCGGATGGCTTCAGCGATCTTTGTCGGCGAGGACGGCGTCCCGCCATAGATGATCGCCGCCAGGCTGGAGGGTCTGCTGCGCGGGTGGCAGCATGGTCCGTCAGGGCACAGGGCAGCGGAGGAAGCAGATACAGGTGAGTGATGCGCTCGCGCTCGATGGTCTCCAGCACCTCGGCCGCGTCGAAGCCGTCGAGCACCACCACCGCGCCGCCGGCACGCCCGAGTTTCCTCCAAGGGGAAGAACGAGCCGACAGGCCATCGCTTCCCCCGCGATCACGCCCCATGCCCGACCAGAGGTCGCCGCCCGGGCGTCCACGGTACCGAGACGCCCGGACCCAGGCCGGCAAGGGGCTGAATGACAGCGCCGCGGGTGTGGGCTGGGGCGTGGAAGACCTCTGGCCTGCCGGTGCGCACCGGGCATGGACGCACACCGAGTGCACCGCGCCGGCTGCCCCGTCACTGCTCAGCGCCGCATCCGCCGCAGATGCCCCACCATGCTGGTGCAGATGCCCCTCTGCGGCTTTCAGCTTCGCTGGTGACCTTCACCACCAGCATCGGCGTTCAGGGCCGATCTCAAAAGCGCTCATGAATGCGATTCCCGCTGTGCCATCCGTCGGCAGGCTGGAGGCATGTGGTCAAGCGAGGCAAGTAGGAGACACCCCGGACTCCGCTACCGGCCGGTTACGACACCCCGGGGGCGCGCACAGCTTCCGGCCGTCCCCTTCGTGCACCACCGAGGGCGAGTAGTTGACTGTTGAACTTTATTGGGTACAGTGAAGGAACAGGCAAGCCAGAGCGCTTCACCTCCGGGCTCCCCGATGCTGCCGTCGACTGCCTTACGACACTCGACGATCCTGGTGGCCCACCATTCCTCCACCCCTTATGGCCGTTCCGTCTCCACATCCTGATTATGGAATGGTCAATCCTAAACATCTGGAAGAGACATGCCTCACCTGCTCCACATCGATTCCAGCTCGCGCGGCGCTGACTCCCTCACCCGGCAGATCAGCGCTCGGTATGTCGCCGCATGGCGCCGGCAGAACCCTCAGGGCACCGTGACCTACCGGGACGTAACCGTGAACGTGCCGAACTTCGTTTCGGCGGACTGGGTCACCGGCGTCTTCGCTCCGGCCGAGTACCACACCTCGCGGACGCAGGCCGCAGTCGACGCGTCCTCCGCACTCATCAGCGAGGTGGAGGCCGCCGACGTGCTGGTGCTGGGTGTACCGATGTACAACTTCAGTGTTCCTGCGACCTTCAAGGCCTGGATCGACCAGATCTGCATGGCGGGTCGCACCTTCGCGTACGGGGCGGACGGCCCGCGCGGTCTGCTCGCCGGCAAGAAGGCGGTCATCGCGCGCGTGTCCGGCAGCGACTTCAGCAACCCCGCCTTCGCCGCCATGGACTTCCACGCCCCCTACCTGCGCGGCATCCTCGGCTTCATCGGCATCACCGACGTCGAGTTCATCGCCGTCAGCGGACAGACCCCCGAGCAGGTCGAGGCCGGGCTCACCGAGGCCGACCAGGCCATTGCTGCATCCCTCAAGGCTCTCTGAGTCGGCGAGGGATACGGGCCATCCGGCGGCAGCCGAGAAAGCACTGCTCCAGCAGCCGGCTTCCCTCGGCTGCCGCGCCGTCCGGCTTTCCCAGCGGCAGCGGCAGTCTCTACGCGACGTTCGGCTCGAAGTAAAAGCTCTACGCCCCGGCCCGGAAGAAGTACTGCTCCCACAACGCCGGAGCGCTCATCGCCGAACTGCAGTCGGTGGCCAACGTGCGATCCGCGCTGCGAGCGGCACTCATGGCCATGGCCGAGGAGGACCTGTGCGCCCCCGAACAAGGCTGTTTCCTGGTCAATGCCGCCACCGAGCCCTCCGCCGATCCGCCAACCGTGGACCGCGTCGGAGGGACGCTGCGCCTGGTGGAGAGCGCCATCACCGGGGCGCTGGAGCGGACGCAGACGCGTGGGGAGCTGTCCACCGACAAGGACCCCGCAAGGCTGGCCCGGTTCCTTACCGCCTTCATCCAAGGGAGGCATGTCATGGGCAAGGCTCACGTCGGCCGGGCATTCATGGAGAGTGCTGTCTCCAACGCTCTGACCGCCCTGGACTGACCGGAGCTGCTGCCCCGGATCCTCCTGAACAATCGCGCCTGGAGGATGTGGCGGTGACGGCACGCACCGGCCTACCGCTCTACCACTTCCATGTGCGGACCGCCGCAGCGGCCGTCTTCGCTGCCCAGCAGCTGCCATCAGCTGCTGGGCAGCCGGATCCGGGCGGACGGGGTCACCCTGGTGACTAGCTAGGCCGTGGAGCTGGTGGGCCGACGGCTGCCGACTCCCCCGTTGTGGGCCTTCACCTGTTTCGTAATGAACTACGGGGACGGCGGTGGTGTCGCGACCGTCGTGAGCAAGGGAACGGTGACCGTGTGTCGAGATCCTCAGGGTCCCAGAGGTTTCCGGGCCGCCGACGCTTGTGTCTGGCCCTGTGGGTGGGCCGTTCATACGGCGGGCCTGGCGCCGGGTGCGTGGCAGCGCTCAGCGCAGCGGGCGCAGAGAAACCGTCTCAAGGAGCTTCCGGGCCGCCCTCGCCTGACCGCGTGCCGTCCCCCTCCCCCACCCACCTTTATCCATTCACAGCAGCGTCACGTCCGGGCCGAGTGCTGGCCCGGGTCTCACTAAGGAGTCACATGATGAACAAGGTCCTGATTCCCGCTCTGGCCGCGACCGCCGTCGTCGCCGCCCTGGTCACCACGGCGCTTCCCGCATCGGCCAACGATTCCACGGCCAAGGCGGCCACGGTGTCGAGCAGTGCCACCGGGCACACCGACCCGGGGGGCGAGAAGCTCCCGGCTGGATTCACGGAGCACCGGGTCAAGGCGGGGGACGTCCACATCGACTACATAGCCGGCGGACACGGCAAGACCCTGGTGCTGCTGCACGGTTACCCGCAGACCTGGTACGAGTGGCGCAAGGTGCTTCCCGAGCTGAGCAAGCACTACTACGTCATCGCCCCCGACCTGCGCGGCGCCGGCCGCAGTGACGCACCTGCCACCGGCTACAGCAAGAAGACCCTGGCCAACGACATCCACGGGCTGCTGGTACGGCTGCACGGGACAAGGCCGTCCGGCTGGTCGGCCATGACATCGGCACCATGGTCGCCTACTCCTACGCTGCCGCCCACCCCCAGGACGTGACCAAGCTCGTGCTGAGCGAGGCCCCGATCCCCGACCAGAGCATCTTCAACTGGCCGGCACTGACCCAATCCGGCCCCGGCCTGTGGAACTTCGGTTTCTTCAACGTCACCAACGGCCTGCCCGAGCAGACGGTTCGCGGCCGTGAGACCCAGTGGGTCGCCAGCTTCAGCGACATGCTGGAGCACGACAAGAGCGGCATCAGCCGCCAGGACGCCTCGGTCTACGGCACCTATCTGAAGGACCCCGCGCACCTGAGCGCCAGCTTCAAGTGGTTCCGCACCATAAACCAGGACGTCGCCGACGACGCGGGCTATGCCAAGAACAAGCTCAGCATGCCGGTCCTCGCCATAGGCGCCCAGTACAGCCTGGGTGACCTCGTCCCCGAGCAGGTCCGCAAGTACGCCACCAACGTCAGCAGCGCGGTGGTGCCGAACTCGGGCCACTGGATCTACGAGGAGCAGCCGGCCGCGGCCACCAAGATCCTGCTGGACTTCCTGGGCAGGTGATGGGGTAGACGGCCAACCGTCAGGCGGGCCCTGACCACCAGGTCCGCGCCCGCCTCCTGTGGCTCGCGGCGGAAGTCCTCGAATGGCTGGCAGCCGTCCGGGCACACCGGGAAGCCCTTCCGGAAACACACACCTTGCCTTCGCGAGCCAGTCCAGGCAGGCAGTGACCAGGTCACCCCAACCGCCGTCGACGGTCGCGCATGTCCAGCACCCAGCCGCACTGCGGGAGATGGCTGGGCTCATGCGCCGGCACGCGGGCACCGCTACGTAACGTGCGTTTTGCACGTCGCGGACCGGCCGGTCATTGCCACCGCACACAGGAACGGGTCGTCGTCCGTGGGATACGGCTGCGGCATGACGGTCCGAGCACGTACGCCGCGCACGCCGATCCGGTGCAGTCGTATGACTCAAGTCGGCGCAGCCGCTTCGAACCTAGCGTGGCAGCCCAGGCCGCACCAGCAGCGGCAGGAGCTGACGGTGAGCGGAGCCAGAGATGACATCCCTGCCCGTCGCAGGTCTCGTCGCCGGAACGCCCGCACAGCCTGCCGACCTTGTCGTACGGAACACGAAGAGCTTCACGGGCGATGACCGACTCCCCTTCACCACCGCGCCGGCGGCCACTGCCGGCGTCATGGACACCGGGCGAGTCGTTCAGCCCTTACACCACCCGGTGGCCCATGGCATCCACGACCACGGGGCGCACTCACCCTGCCTGCCGGAATCGCCTCGGCTCTCCTGCTCGCCCTGATCCTTCTGCTCGCCGTGGCCGCCACGGCGAGCACCCCGACCGAAAGGAACCTCTCGTGACAACCGCCGACACCTCCGGATGGAGTGCCCGACGCGCGCTGCTCAAGCGTGCCGCGCTGGCCGCGTCTCTGCCTGCCGCCGCCGTGCTGGGCGGCGCCATGCCCGGCACCGCCCGCGCAGCCGACGGCCCCGACCTTCCCGACTTCGCCTCCGTGCCCAGCCAGGCCTTCGGACCGGCGCTGAACGAGAAGGGCTACTACGTGGGCAGCATCGGCGGCGCCCTGTACTGGGTCACCGACGGCAGCTACCAGGCGATGTTCCTCGCCACCCGTGAGGGCGTGGTGCTGGTCGACGCGCCGCCCACGATCGGCCACAACCTGCAGCGCGCCATCGACGACGTCACCGGACCGCTCGGCCTGCCGAACCGGGTCACGCATCTCGTCTACTCGCACTCCCACGCCGACCACATTGGCGCCGCCGGGCTGTGGGATAAGGACGTCGAGCGCATCGGCCATGTCGAGAACCGTCGCCTCCTGCGCCGCGACGCCGATCCCGAGCGGCCGGTGCCCACCACCGTCTTCGAGGACCGCCTGGCCGTCGAGGTCGGCGGCGAGCGCCTGGAACTGGCGTACCACGGCCCCAACCATTCGCCGGACAACATCTATGTGTACGCGCCCGACTACCGCACCCTGATGCTGGTCGACGTCGTCTACCCGGGCTGGGTCCCCTTCAAGGAACTCGCCGTCTCGCAGGACATCCCCGGCTGGATCAAGGCCCATGACACGGCGCTGAGCTACCCCTGGCTGACACTCGTCGGCGGCCACCTCGGGCGCCTGGGCCACCGCTCGGACGCGGAGACGCAGAAGCAGTACATGGACGACCTGACCGCCAGCACACGCGCCGCTCTCACCGGCCTTGACCCAACCCCGTACTTCGCCAAGTACGGTCCGTCCGGCAACTCCTGGGCCATCTTCAAGACATACCTGGCCGCCGTCGCCGAGCACGCGGCCGCCCCGGTGACCGAGAAGTATCTGGGGGTTCTGGCCGCAGCCGACGTCTTCACCGTGGACAACGCCGCCGCGCTGCTCGAATCGCTCCGCATCGACTCCGACGTGCTCGGCCCGTTCGGGATCCACGCATGAACCCCAAGGCACCGAGCTTCGCCTGGCTGCAGGCTTTCGGCCAAGGCATTGCCGGCAACGCGGAATTCGGCAAGACACCCCTTGAGATGCCCGTTCTGGCCGTCGGTGCGGCAGCGAGCCACGGCACACGCGTCGCGGACCAGGTGCGCCAGTATGCCCGGCACGTCCAGGGCTTGATCGTCGACGACTGCCGCCACTGGCTCTACGAGGAGCGGCCTCTCGAAACCGCCCGGCTGCGCAGAGAGTTCCTCGCCTGACACACCGGCGCGGAACTCGTACGTCTCCCGCACCGGGACCCTGCACTCTCCCGGTCCGGACTGGGGCGGCCGTCCCGACGCCCGTACTGCATTCCGCATCCGCAGTCATCCGACTCAAGCCACTCCGGATGCTTCTCACACAATTTTGCGGAGAGCCGCCCCGCGCTGACCGAGCGCCGGTTCGGCCAGGTGGCCCGACCGTCCAGGAAGGGAGTCGGCATGTCCCCAACCCGCATCCTCGTCGTCGGTGGCGGCTTCGCGGGAATCGCCTGCGCCTGTCGCCTGGAAAAGCTGCTGGCGCCTGGTGAAGCCGGGCCCGTGCTCGTCACCCCGCTCAGCCGCGCTGCGCACCGCCGTTTCCAAGACCTGTGTCGCGACCCACTGGGCTCTGCACGCTCTGACAGGTGATGACTTCGTCCGCACCAGTGTCCTGAACGGGCAGCTGAGGACCCTGCGGGCGCTGGAGCCGGGGTCCGGATACCTGGCGCCCGGGGCGCTACGGAGGTGAGGGCCGCCGTTGAGTCGGACGAGGCTGCCTGACCTCATTCGACCCTGCTCCGAGATGGCCGTTTCCATGAACTCTTCCCCTCGGCCGCGCGCCGCCCACCAGGACCGACAGCGGCACGCCGCCCGCCGCGACATGGATAGCTGCTTCCCCCTCCGCCCGCCGGGCGAGCGCGGCGCAGCCCGGCGACACCGGGCGGCACGCGCCCGCGCCGCCCGGTGCAGGCCGCCCGCGCGCTGCAGGCCATCGCAGCGAGGCCACCACCGAGGACCAGTCTGCGTCGGGACACCTCGCGGCTCGCCCTGTTCCATCCCTGATCGTGGCTCAGCTGCGCGCCGCCCATCTCAGCGGGCTTCACCGACCGACAGCCCGTCGCAAGGATCATCTGCGCCGCCTGCGCGCCATGCTCGTGGACCAGGGGCCGCAGTTCGCTGAGGCGCTCCACGCCGATCTCGGCAAGGGCCCGGTGGAGGCACACCACACCGAGATCGACTACGCCATCCGCGAGATCGACTACATCCTGGCCCACCTCGACGACTGGCTGAAGCCCCAATCCGTCCAGGTACCGCAGCAGTTGGGAAAGGCCGAGGCCTGGACGCAGCTGACGCCACTGGGCGTGGTGCTGGTCATCGCACCGTGGAACTACCCGCTTCACCTCGCCGTCGTGCCGCTGGCGGGGGCGCTCGCGGCCGGCAACACCGTGGTGGTCAAGCCCAGCGAGCTTGCCCCCGCCACGTCCAGCCTGCTGGCGCGGCTACTGCCCGGCTATCTGCAGCCGGACACAGTCGCCGTCGTGGAGGGCGGCCCGGCGCAGACCACGGCCCTCCTGGAACAGCGCTTCGATCACATCCTTTACACCGGCAACGGCGCAGTCGCGCGCACAGTCATGGCCGCCGCGGCCCGCCACCTCACCCCGGTCACCCTTGAACTCGGTGGCAAGTCACCAGTCTTCGTGGACCGCGACAGCGATGTGGAGCAGGCCGCTTCACGGCTGGTGGCGGTCAAGTTCATCAATGCCGGGCAGGCCTGCGTGGCGCCGGACTACGTCCCGACCGACCGGCAGACCGCTCCGAGGCTGGAGGACGCTCTCGCCAAGGCAGTCCACTCGGCGTACAGCTCCGACCCCGCGCTCGCCCCGGAGTACGCGAGGATCGTGAACGACCGGCACTACCGGCGCCTGGTCGGGCTGCTGGCGTCGGGCCGCATCGTCACCGGCGGTGACCACGACGCCACGACCCGCTTCATCGCCCCGACCGTGCTGGCGGACGTGGCACCGGACGCGCCCGTCATGCAGGAGGAAATCTTCGGCCCCATCCTGCCCGTGCTGACGGTCGAGGACATCGACGAGGCGATCTCCTTCATCAATTCCCGGCCCGCACCGCTGGGTCTTTATGCCTTCAGCAACAACCCCTCCACCCGGGAGCGCCTGCTCGCCGAGACCACCTCCGGCGCCATCACCTTCGGCCTGCCCATGGCCCAGTTCATCGTCCCGGAGCTGCCCTTCGGCGGCGTGGGAGAAAGTGGTTTGGGCAGCTACCACGGCCGGCACAGCGTCGTCACGTTCAGCCATCGGCGTTCGGTGGTGGCGGCCCAGCCCTCACGTCCGGGCTCGATCGGAGGGAACTCGCGCCACATCGCCACTCCGACCGCACGAGAAAACTTCGCGACCAAAGAATCGCGCCACTCACTGTAGGCATTCCGCCACGAGATGCTACTTGAGTCGGCATGAGTCCATTGCATCCCTGTACGGCACCGCGCCTCGCCTCGTCCCCCGCCGATTTCAGCCATATGACGGAAGCCACCCGCTCCCATCGCTTGAATCATGGATACGAACCACCGGGCCCCGGACGTCCCAGAAGAGCACGAGACCGAGTCCGGGAGCACCACCTGATCGCAAGGAGTGACGGACTGATGACCACGATGCGCGCTGTACGAGCCCACAAGCGGGGCGGTCCGGAGCAGCTGGTGTACGAGAACGCGCCACGTCCCGAACCGGCCGCGGGCGAGGTACTCGTGTCCGTGCACGCCGCCTCCATTACGAACGGCGAGCTCGCCTGGGACGCCGCCTGGACCGACAGCTTCGACGGGAGCGGAAGGGACCGAACGCCTGTCATCCCTTCGCACGAGGTCAGCGGAGTCGTGGCGGAGGTCGGTCGGGGGGTCACCGGCCTCTCCACGGGAGACGAGGTGTACGGGCTGATCCCGTTCACGCGTGACGGAGCCACCGCCGAGTACGTCACCGTTCCCGCGGACGCGCTGGCGGCGAAGCCGTCCCGGCTGGACCATGCCGGTGCGGCGGCCGTCCCGCTGGCGGCCCTCACGGCCTGGCAGGCGCTGGTCGGCAAGGCCTCGTTGGCGTCGGGGCAGCACGTCCTGGTCCACGGCGGTGCCGGAGGCGTCGGCTCCTTCGCCGTGCAGATCGCCGCGGCGCTCGGCGCACGCGTGACGGCAACGGCTTCCGCCCGCGACCGGGAATTCGTCTCGCGGCTCGGTGCCGACCAGGTCATCGACTACGTCGACGAGCGCTTCGAGGACCGCGTGGACAGCGCCGACATCGTGCTGGACACCGTGGGCGGGGACACGCAGGCCCGCTCGTGGGCGGCGCTGCGCCCGGGCGGCACCCTGGTCAGCATCGTGCAGCCACCGAATCCCGAGGACGCCGCCTCGCGCGGAGCCCGGGGAGTGTTCTTCGTCGTCGAGCCGGACCGTGCCGGCTGGAGTCCGTCACCGCGCTGATCGACGACGGCCGCCTCACACCGGTCGTGGACCGTGTCGTCCCCCTGTCCGAGACCCGTGCCGCCTACGAAGACCTGCAGGCCGAGCACCCCCGTGGCAAGATCGTCATCCAGGTGAGCGAGGACCACAGCACCTCCTGAATCGGTGAGCTCATGGGTCACCGGGTCGACCGCCCGGTTGCCCATGACCCATTTCCGGCGCAACCATCATGACCGCGCCCATAGGCCGCTGCATGAATCCCGGACCGGGCAGCTCATGCAGACGTTTCGCGCCCGCTCTTCACGAGCGCGCCGTAGGGCCAAAGAGCCCCTGCCTACGCGGCCGTGGCCGACTCCCGGATGCAGTGGTCAGAGCAGTCGTTCGATGTCAGCTCCGGCCAGGAATGTCTGGACCGCACCTGAATCTCTGGTTGCAGGTCACGCCGCAGGAGCCCGTACAAGCCCGACTGTCCTGCTGCGACCCAGCCACACCAAAGGCACCGAAGACGCGTGCTGAGGCCCATGAAGAAGGGCCGACCTCTTCCGATTCTGTTGCCGGGCGACCGCCCAGGACCGTCTCATCGCACCCGCCCCTTACCCGCGCTACCGTGTCCTGACCACCGGCGATGCCCACGTGTCCGCAGGTGGTGAGGCGTCGGAACGGACGGGGCGGTAGCAAGTGGCGCGCGACGAGCATCGGCTCATTGGGCGACAGGGGGAGCTCGCGCGGTTGGAGCAGGTGCTGACGGCTCCCTCGCACCAGGCCTTCACCGTGCTGCGCGGCGAAGCGGGCACGGGCAAGAGCGCGCTGCTTCAGGCAGCCATGTCGCTGGCCGGCGAGGCGGGACTGCGAGTCATCGGCGCCTCCGGCGTCGAGGCGGAGTCCAAATTGCCGTTCGCCGGTCTGCACCAGCTGCTCCTGCCGTACGGTGCCCACGTGCCCGCTACATCGCACGCGATCCTGGACCAGGTCACAGGCATGCGCGCGGGGGCGGCTCTGGGCATGGCGGAGGTCGCCGGCGCGACGCTCTCGCTCATCGCCGCCGCAGCGGAGGATCGGCCGTTGTTCCTCGCGGTCGACGATGCGCACTGGTTCGACAGCGAAAGCGCCAGGGTCTGCACGTTCGTGATGCGCCGGGCCGGTGCGGTCGGTGGCCGCGGCGCCATCACCGTACGGGCGGACATGCCGTCTGCGTTCGACGACGCCGGGCTCGAGGAGATCGAGGTCGGACCGCTGCGCGGGCAGGAGGCGGCAGCGCTGCTGGAGCGCACCGGCAGCCACCTCGACCCGCGCGCCCGTGAGCGCGTGCTGCGCTGGGCCGAGGGCAACCCACTCGCGCTGATCGAGCTGCCCAAAACGGCCGGGCGCATGCCTGCGGCCCCGTCCGAACAAGCATCTCCGCTGCCCCTCACGCGCCGCCTGGAGAGTCTGTACGCACACCGGATCTCCGAACCAGGAGGCTCTGCTGCTGGCCGCCCTGGACGGCCTGGCCTCCGTGGCCGGGCCCCGCCGTCCCGCACTGGAACGACGGCTGGGCGATGTTGACGAGGCGATCGGCCACGGTCTGCTGGTGGTCGACTCGGCAACCGGCCAGCTCGGCTTCCGGCACCCACTCGTCCGTTCCGCGGTCGTCCAGCTCTCCTCACCCAACCGCCGCAGGGCGGCCCACGCTGAACTCGCCGAGCTCTATCCGGACGACCAGGAGCGGCGGGCGCACCACCTCGCCGTGGCGACGATGGATTCGGACGAGAAGGTCGCCGCGCTGCTGGAGCACGCCGCCGAGGCAGCGACCAGGCGAGGAGCCTCTTCCGTCGCGGTGAGCTGGCTGGAGCGGGCCGCGCAGCTCAGTGAGAGACCGGATCAGCGCTCCCGGCGGCTGGCGGAGGCGGCCTTCGTCGCCGGACAGTCGGCCCAGCTCGAACGGGCACAACACCTGTCGGAGAGTGCGGGCACGGTCCAAACCGATGTGATCATCGCTGAGTGCTACGCCGCCCTGTACCGGGACGGTGAGGTGCGCACTACGCATCGTAAAGTCGTCGCCGCCTTGGAAGGGATGGCCCCTGTCCGGGACAAGCGGACGGTGGAGCGATTGATCAACCTCCTGCTGGTGATCTCCCTTTTCGCGGCCGACACCGCCACCTGGACAATCACCGAGTCCTGTGTGGACCGTTTCTGCGACCCCGCCGATCCCGCGGGGTCGGCCAGCCTTCTCCACCGCGACACGTGGGGCGACGTGGTCCGCCGGGGCGCAGGCGGCGTGGAGCGCCTGCGCCAGGAGTTCGTCCGTGCCACGTCCGACCGACCGTGGGACGCCATGCGACTGCTGGTCAGCGCCTACTATCTCGACGCACTCGACGAGTTCCGCACCCTCCTGACCCGCCTGGTGGCCCGGGAAGGAGAGGCAGGCGCCGCCGGAAACGCCATGACCCTGCTCCAACTCGTGATGCTGGACCACATGGGGGCGGGCCGCTGGGCCGACGCCGAGCAGACGGGCCACCGCGGTCTGGAGTTGACCGCACGGCACGGCTACGCGCTCTTCGACCATCAGTACCGCGCGTTCCTCGCCATGGTCGCCGCCTGCCGCGGCGACACCGGCACGGCCGACGGTCATCGCAGGGCGGTGGAGGCCTGGGCCCGGCCCCGCGGGATCGGATACCTGACCCAGTACGCGGACGCCGTCGGTGCGATGACGGCGTTGGCCCGCTCCGACTATACGGCCGCCTACCGTTTCGCGACCTGCATCACGGCACCCGGTGAGTTAGCACCCCACAACCAGCAGGCACCGCGGACCCTGCTGGACTTCGTCGAAGCGGCCGTGCGCAGCGGACACCTCGACGAGGCCCGCCGTCACGTGCAGGCGGCCGTCAACGACGGGCTGCCCGCCATTTCCCCGCGCTTGGCGCTCGTCACCGCTGCGGTGCATGCCATGACCTCACAGGATCAGGCGTCCAGCCTGTACCAGCGGGCTCTCGCGCTGCCAGGTGCCGCTGTGTTCCCCTTCGAGACCGCCCGCATCCGCCTCGCCTACGGTGAGCGATTGCGCCGTGACCATGAGACAAGGGCGGCACGGGAGCAGCTCAAGGAGGCCCTGCGCGTCCTCCCCGAGCTCGGCGCCCTGCCGTGGGCCGAGCGGGCCCGTGCAGAGCTCGCCGCCGCCGGCGCCGCATTCGGCGCGCGCGGCGAGGGATGGCAGTCGCTGACCGTGCAGGAGCGGCAGATCGCCGAACTCGCGGCGACCGGGCTGACGAACAAGGAGATCGGTGCGAAGCTGTTTCTGTCCCCCCGCACAGTCAGCTCACATCTGTACCGCATCTTCCCCAAATTGGGGATCACCAGCCGCGCCGCGCTCCGCGACGCCCTCGACGGGGGCACAAGCGCCGCTCCGCACGACGAGGTGTGACCTCACCCCACGGCACCATGTGTCCAACGTGCGTGCCCCGCACGCGGTGCCGTCCATGGGAACGACGGCGCCGCGGAGTGCCTGTCCTCAGTCATGCCTCAACCCCATCGTTTGGGTCATCTGACTGAGCCGACCGGGATGACCCTGACGGCACCTTGGAGAGCACCAAAGGAGATCGCATCAGGCGGTCCTCCGACGCAAGGAGGCTCTCATGACGGACCAGCGCACCCCCGTGGTCTTGATCCACGGGCTGTGGCTGCACTCCTCCTCCTGGCGCCCCTGGATGGAGCTGCTGCACGCCGAGGGATTCGCCCCGCTCGCCCCCGGCTGGCCCGGCGAACCGGACAACGTGCCCGACGCCCGGGCGCACCCGGAGACCATGGCCGGAGCCGGCATCAACGAGGTGACCGGGCACTACGCGGCCCTCATCGAGACATTGCCGGCCGAGCCCGTGCTGATCGGGCACTCCTTCGGCGGCCTGATCGCCCAGAAGCTCCTCGGCCTCGGCCTCGGACGGGCCGCCGTGGCGATCGACCCGGCGCCGATCAAGGGGGTGAAACCCCTGCCGTTCACGCAGCTGCGCTCGGCCTCCCCGGTTCTCCGTAACCCGGCCAACCGGTCCCGGACAGTTTCCCTGACAGCGAAGCAGTTCCGCTACGCGTTCGGCAACGCGATCCCGCAGCAGGAATCCGACGCCTTGTTCGAGGCACACGCCATACCCGCCCCGGGCCGACCGCTGTTCGAAGCAGCGTTCGCCAACTTCAGCCGCACGTCGCCGGCCGCGGTCGACACCGGCAACACCCGTCGGGGGCCTCTGTTGCTGATGTCGGGCCAGCGCGATCACACCGTGCCGGACATCGTCACTCGTGCCGCCTACAAGCTGCACGGCGACTCGACGGCGACCACCGAGCTCAAGCAGTTGCCGGACCGCGGCCATTCCCTGGTCGTCGACCAGGGCTGGCGGGCCGTCGCCGACTGCGCTCTGGGCTGGCTGGCCCGCCAGGGCATCACTGGCCGGTCCGCCACGGCCCGCCCCTGACCGCCGCGCCCCTACTGTCCACCACCCCCTGCTGCCCACCACGCACGCGCATCCAACGAACAAGGAAGACCTCATGGATCTGCACCTCAAGGACAAGGCCGTCGTCGTCACCGGTGCAAGCCGCGGCATCGGACTCGCCGTCACGCGGGCCTTCGTCGAGGAAGGCGCCCGCGTCGTGGCCGGCGCCCGCACCACCAGCCCCGAACTCGCCGAGCTGGCAGCCTCCGGAACCGTGATCCCGGTGACCGCCGACCTGGCGACGGCCGACGGCGTGGAAACGCTCATCGAGACCTCTCTGGAACGACTCGGCGGCATCGACGTCCTGGTCAACAACGTCGGCAGGGTCCAGCCACGTCTGGGCGGCTTCGCCTCCGTCACCGACGAACAGTGGCTCGAGACCCTGACCGTCAACCTCCTGAGCGCGGTACGCGCCTCACGTGCCGCTCTTCCCGCGCTGCTCGCCTCGCGCGGTTCGATCGTCACGATCAGCTCGGTCAACGCCTTCCTGCCCGATCCCGGCGTCATCGACTACACGGCCTCCAAGGCCGCCCTGACGAACTTCTCCAAGGCTCTGTCCAAGGAGGTGTCCCCGCAGGGTGTACGCGTCAACACCATCGCGCCCGGCCCGGTGACCACCGAAATCTGGACCGGTCCCGGCGGCATGGCCGACACCATCGCGACCGCCATGGGCGTCGACCGGCAGGAAGCCGTGGACCAGGCGATCAACAGTCTGGGAGGCTTCGCCACCGGTCGCTTCACCCGCCCCGAAGAGGTCGCCGACCTCGTCCTGATGCTCTCCAGCGACCGCACCGCCAACATTACAGGCACCGATTTCACCATCGACGGCGGCCTGATCAAGACCTTGTGACAGCCGCCAGTGGTTCACCGCCCGGAGGCGCGGCTCCGAACCGAGCCGCGCACAGGCCGGCACCGTTGATGCTGTTGGTCGGCCTCTCCTGCTGCAGTTCCTCGGCTGACGCACGCACACCGCTCAACAGCCGTACCCGTCCGGCAGGGCGAGTGCGGACTTCAACTCATCCAGCACCAAGATCTCCGTTACTGAAGTTCTCAGGGAGAGAACCATGACCGAGTCCGCCTCCTCCACCCTCAGCCCCCGCCAGGTCGCCCAGACGATGTACGCGGCCCTCCTCCGCTCCGACCGCGAAGCCCTCGCGGCCATCACTTCACCCGACATCGAGATCCATGTGACCAAGGAACTCCCCTACGGCGGCGACTACTCCGGGCTTCCCGGATTCGCCGCCTTGTTCAAGAACACCTTCGACCTCATCGAGAGCACGATCGAGATCGAGCAGTTCTTTGACGCAGGCTCCGACGTCGTCGCCGTCGGGCGCACCCGCGGAACAGGGCGGGCCACCGGTGCGCAGTTCGACGCGGCCATCGTGCACGTCCTCACCGTGAAGAACGGTCTGCTGGTCGGATTCGACGCCTTCGTCGAGGACAGGCCGATCACCGCAGCGATCAACGGCACCGCCGGTCAGGACTGAGGCCGGTCGCTTCCTCAAGGATCGGCGCACCAAGGTGCCGCTTGCAGCCGTACGACGCAAGCGGCGCCTTGGCATCGGCAGCCGCCCTCATGGAGCAGCTGGAATCCGCCTCGGACAGAAACCGACCTGGCCGATCCCGAGCGCGGCTGCCTGCTGTGGAGCTCGCGCGCCACTGCGCAACGAGGGAGAGAGCCTGCGCCCATGGCTGATGGGGATCGTGGATCGGTTGCCCCCGCCCAACGTGAGGTGTTCGCGCTGTGCGTGTGGTCCGGGCTGGGATATGGGGAGGCCCTGGACCGCGCCGCCGAGTGCTGGGCCGTCACAACGGTGGCCGGGGCGCCAGGAACTGGGAACGCGGCCCGGGTCTGGGCCCGGGCCGGCGTCTGGTTGGAGATCAGCTCGTGAGGCCCTGCTTGCGCAGCCAGTCCAGTCCGGCGTCCGCGACCTGGCGCCAGCCGTGGTCGATGGTGAGCGAGTGGCCGCGGTCGGCGAACTCGACGAGGTCGGTCACGGCCTCCGAGTGGCGGTACTGCTTGAGTGTGGCTTTGGTGACCGCCTCGGGGACGGTGTGGTCCTGGCCGCCCATGATCAGCAGCAGCGGCCCGCGGTCCTCGTTGAGCGTGTCGACCTTCGCCCGTGAGTGGGGCGAGAAGTTGGCCGTGGCGGCCTCGAACACGGCCTGCCGGGCGCGGGAATGGTCCACCGCTCGTACAGCTCATCGGATTCCTCGGGGCTGACGGCGTTGCCGAAGGCGAACCGGAACTGCTCGGCGGTCAGCGACACCGCACGGTGCTTGTTGGCCGGATTGGCGAACACCGGGAAGGTCAAGCGCAGCGCGGACAGGGGCAACGGAAGCACGCCCTTGATCTGTGCTGCGTCGATGGCGATCGCCGCCGCGCCCCGGTTCTGGCCGAGCAGCTTCTGGGCGATCATGCCTCCGAAGGAGTGGCCGATCAGGATCGGTGGCTCGGACTGTTCGTCGATGACGGCCGCGTAGTGCTCCACCACCTCGTCGATGCCTCGGTCCGCGATGCTCTCCGGCGCGGCCCGGGCCAGTTCCACCGTGCCCGCGACGCCGGGCCAGCCGGGCGCGACAGTCGGGTGCCCTGCCGCTTCGAACAGTTCCTGCCAGGGTGCCCAGGAGTCCCCGTGCAGCCAGAGTCCATGGATGAAGACGACGGGTGTGGCAGTGCCTGTCCTGATCGAGTCCTTCCGTCGGTAGGGAACAGCAGGCCGGATAGCGCCTGTGCCGCCTCCCATGCTTCTCCGGTTCTGGGCGCCTCCGCTTGAGTCACCTGACTGCCGGGCCGAGGGTGGCTGGGTGACCACGCGCGGGTGCAGCTCCGTCCGATGGAGCTCACAGCCGGGCACTGGGTCCAAATAGGCTGTCTCCAGGGAACGTTGCAGCCAATTGACCCAACCACGGAATCCGTGACGGGGCGTGGCGGGAGTCAGGCCGCGAGCGCTCACCGGGGTCAGGAAAGCACGGCGAGCTCCGCGTCGGCCCTGGCGGTCCACATGACCGCGCCGAGGTCGGCCAACAGGGTCCGGGCTTTCCGCAGTGCGGTTGCCGCCTTCTCGGTGTGTCCGGTTCGGCGCAGCCACGAGCCGTGGGCCAGGGCGAGGCGGGCCGCGACCCACGGCCAGCGGCTGAGGTCCGTAGCCAGGGCGCTGGTGTAGAGGGGGCCTGCGTCGGCGTCGTCGGCGAGGACAGCGCGTGCGTACGGCAGTTGGGCCGAAAGGAGCGGGGCGGGTGTGATGCAGGCGAGTCGCTCGAGTTCGGCGAGGACCGCCCTTCCCTCGGTTACGTTGCCGGTCCGTACGGCGGCCTCGGCGAACAGCGCGACGGCGTCCAGGCCCTGCCGAGCGTGGTAGGCGGCAGAATCCGTAGCGAAGAGACCGCTGTGGAACGGCTCGGCGGCATCGACGTCCTGGTCAACAACGTCGGCAGGGCACAACCGCGTCTGGGCGGCTTCCTCTCCGTCACCGACGAACAATGGCTCAACACTTTGACCATCAACCTGCTGAGCGCGGTGCGCGCATCACGCGCGGCTCTTCCCGCGCTGCTCGCCTCGCGCGGTTCCATCATCATGATCAGCTCGGTCAACGCCTTCCTGCCCGACCCCGGGGTCATCGACTACACAGCCTCCAAGGCAGCCCTGACCAATTTCTCCAAGGCTCTGTCCAAGGAAGTGTCCCCGCAGGGTGTACGCGTCAACAGCATCGCGCCCGGTCCGGTGAGCACCGACCTGTGGATGGGGCCCGGGGGCATGGCCGACACCATCGCGGCCGCCCTGGGCGTCGACCCGCAGGAAGCCGTGGACCAGGCGATCAACAGTCTTGGAGGCTTCGCCACCGGTCGCTTCACCCGCCCCGCCGAGGTCGCCAACCTCGTCCTGATGCTCTCCAGCGACCGCGCCGCCAACATCACAGGCGCCGACTTCACCATCGACGGCGGTCTCATCAAGACGCTCTGAACCAACCCCGTCGCGGCGCCCTGCGCCCGCTTCCCTCGACCTGGGAGCGAGCGCAGGCGTGTCATCGGCACACCGTTCGCGCTATGGGTAGCTCGGTGCGGTCGTCGATCGTCTTGACCTCACCCTCTGCGCGACACGCGCTCCCGGGCTGCGGCAGGCGCAGTGTGCTGGACTCGATACTGAGCCTGTGCGTGTCGAATACGCCCCCGAGGCGATGAGCAGCGCGGACTTCTACAGGCTTCTGACATCGGTCGTCATTCCACGGCCGATCGCCTGGGTCTCCAGGATCACACCGGACGGAAGTACCGAGAACCTGGCCCCGCACTCCTTCTTCAGCATCGCCAGCACCGATCCCCCGATCGTCCAGTTCACCTCCATCGGACGCAAGGACTCCCTTCGAAACGTCGAGGACACCGGGGAGTTCGTCGTCAACTTCTCCTCCGAACCACTCCTGCAGCTGATCAACGCCACCGCCATCGACTTTCCCCGGTCGGTCAGCGAATTCGACACCGCGGGCATCGAGCGCGAGGCCAGCCGGTGTGTACGTCCGCCCAGAGTGGCCGCTGCCCATGTGGCTTTGGAGTGCCGTTCACACACCACCCTGCGCATGGGCAACTCCACCCTGGTCTTCGGGCGGGTGCTCCATGCCGCGGTGGACGAGGACTACATCGTCGACGGCCTGCCCAACAGCGAGCGACTGCGGCCCCTCACCAAGCTCGGCGGCGATGAATGGGGCACGTTGGGCGAGGTCCTGCACTTGAACCGGATCCCTTACGAGGAGCCCCGCGCCAACTGATCGGGGCCACCGGCGAGGTGTTCGCCGCGTCCGACGTCGTCGTTACCCTTCCGCTCGACATCCTCGCTGGGAGTCTGACTCGAAAATGAACCACCCGGGGACAGCGGTGCAGTCAGCTCCCGCAACAGCTGTGTTGGGACCATCAGCCAGTCGCGCGCTGACAACCCCTGGGCAGGGTCGGCGCCGATCTGGTCGCCGAAGAAGGCCTGCAGATCGTTGACGTGCACCCAGTGCCGGGCCGGTGCGCCGTCAGCTGAGCGGGGCCTGCTGGAGTGCGTCGGCGAGTTCGGGGACTATCCGCTGTATGACGAGCGGCAGCTGACCTCCCCCACGCCACAGATGTGCGCGGCGCTCGAGCAGATCGTGGCCGAGCGGGTCGCCTGGCTTCTGGCCTCGGCTCGTAGGGATGAAGCCGCTGGCCGGTGTGGCTGAGAGGTGGCCGAGTTCGAGAAGGCGGCCGAGGAGCAGGGCATCCGGCCTGGCCGGTTCGGCCGGTGGGCGCTTGAGGACGTCGAGCGGCTCGCTGGCAACGAGGACCTGGGGGCGGACATCCTGGCCGCGCGGGCCCGGAGCTGGCGGCGCAGCACCTGGAGATCCGGCGCCGGGACCTGGATTACTGCATCGAGGCCGGATGGCTGGCACCGGTCAGCCACGTGCGCCGCACGGTGTGGTCAGGTGGCCGCGGCCACCAGAAGGTCGTCGAGGTGCCGATGTACCGGGTCGGGGACCTGAACGCGCTCAAGGACATCCCCGGGGTGGACTGGGAGGCGGTGCGGGCGACCAAGCCGGGCCGACCCTCCCCGCTGCGGGCCTTCGCCCAGCTGGCGCCGCAGCGGGCCGCCGTCGTCCGCGCCTTCGTCGACGAGCTGCGCGAGGCCTTCCGTCTGCCGGTCTGGGCGCGATTCGCCAACCTCGACAACCGCTGGCTGATCGACTGGGAGCCGGGCCTGGACGGCAGCCCGTCACGGGACGACGTCGCCGCGCTGCTCGCCGGCAACCCGGTCGCGTCCCGCTTCGCGGACGGCATCCAGCTGCTCGGCGCGCAGGGCAAGGCCATCCACTGGGCGCCGCGGATGCTGCAGCCGGGCGTGGCGGTCGTGCTGGACACCGAGACGCACGATCTGTGGGGCCGGGTCATGGAGGTCGCTGTGGTCGACGCGGCCACCGGCGAGGTGCTGCTGGAGAGCCTGGTCAACCCGCAGATCCCGGTGACCGAGGATGCTTTCGACGTTCACCGGATCAGTGACGCGATGGTCGCGGACGCGCCGACCTGGGACCAGGTGCTGCCGGACGTACTGCGCGTCACCGCCGGGCTGAAGATCCTTGCCTACAACGCGGAGTATGACAAGACGGTCATCGTGGGCGACTGCCTGCGAGTGGAGGCGGATCCGCAGCACCTGCGGGCGAAGCATCAGTGGGGTGCATCACCGGGCGCCGGGTTCAGACGTAGGTCCTGCGCCACTGGTCGGCCGCGCCGAGAAGGGTCATGCCGGCGGAGGTGTAGGCCTGCATGGCGCCGGTGTTGTGGGTGTCCACGTCGACGCCGACCGTGCGGTGGCCGCGGTTGCGGAGGAGGCTGAATGCGGTGGTGAGGAGTTGGGCGCCGAGGCCGTGGCGGCGGTGGGCGGGGTGGACGCCGAACCAGGCGATCCAGGCGCGGTCGACGGGGTCGCGGGCGATGAGGGCGCCGGCGGGGACGCTGTCGAGTTCGGCGAGGAGCCACAAGTCGGGGTTGTAGCCCTCGCGTCGGCGCTGGGCGTGGTGGAAGGCGTCGAAGTCCGGATGGGGGTGCTCCGGGTCGTCGGTGAAGGCCTCGTTCAGCACGGAGTGGACGGTGCGGAGGTCGGTCTCGTTCCGGGCCGCGCGCACCGCGGGCGCGGGGTGCTCGGGGAGGCGGATGGCGTCCAGGTCGACGGTGAGGCGGCTGCTGCTGTCCACGACGGTCCAGCCGCGGCTGAGGAGTTGGTCGTGGGGGAAGCAGCCAGGAAGCTGATACAGCGTCACCGGCGTGTCAGGGGTCGGCAGGTCGTGGGCGGCCCAGACGTCGAGGCGTTCCAGGAGGGTCGCGGTGACGGCAGGTGCATCCGGGGACCGGGCGACGACCAACTGGGCACGCAGCTCGCCCGGCTGAGGCGCGGGATGGAGGGCGGCGAAGCCGAGCAGGCCGCCGTCGGGGCCCGACGCGGTCCACGTGCGGGAGGGCAGGTCCAGGCCGGGGGCGGCGGCCAGCATGCTGCGCGCCTCGGCGGGGCCGGACTCGCGGCGACCGACCGTCGCCTCCTCGTCCCGGCCGAGCAGTTCGGCGAGGGCGTCGACGTCCGCCATGCAAACGGCTCTCCACTCCATTCCCGCACTGTCGCAGGACGAGGCGTTGGCCGCCAGCGGATTTAGGCGGCGCCGCGGCAGTGAGCGACGATGAGGGAGGGCGCCCACGCCTGCTCGTCCTCACAAACGGGGAAGCCGTCCGCTGACCGACGATCTCCACCGAAGTCACCCGCCCGTCACCAGCATGAAAGTACCCCGGAGCCGACGCACACCAGGCCCGTGACCTGCTACTTCACGATGCGCACCACTCAATCGGCCATCACGCGCATCTGGCGGACCTTCGGCCTCAAGCCGCATCTGGTGGACACCTTCGAGCTCTCGAAGGATCCGCAGTTCATCGAGAAGGTCCGCGATGTGGTCGGCCTGTGTCTCGCCCCCGCCCGAGCATGCGCTGGTGCTGTGTGTGGACGAGAAGACGCAGATCACGGCGTTGGACCGGTCGGCTCTGGTGCTGCCGATGATGCCGCGCATGCCAGAGCGCCGTACCCGCGACTACGTGCGCGGCGGCGCCACCACGCTCTTCGCCGCACTGAACCACCGGCGAGGCGATCGGCCAGAGCGGTGGTTCGCGCTGCTGACGGACAAACAGATACGGCGAGGTGTCCACAGGAACGTTCCGTCCCTGGAGAAGGACATCCGCAGCTGGATCAGGACCTGGAACCAAGACCCTTCGCCTGGACGAAGACCGCAGACGAGATCCTTGAACGCCTCGCCGGACGTCTGACGCGAGTTCCCGACTCGGGGCGCTAGGCCAGGGGTGGCTGGGAGAGCCACTCGGCGACCGCCTCCGAGATCGGTTGCCCGGTGGCCAGCTCGACGAAACCGAACTGGCCACCCTGGTTGCACTCCAGGAACCACCAGAGGCCGTCCTTGTCCTCGGCTAAGTCAAAGGCCGCGTATGCCAGTTGGCTGATACGGAGGTACTCACGCACCGGCCCGCCGATCCGCGCCGGCACGGGTATGGCCTCCCAGGTGTGCCCGGTGTCGCCGTAGCGTCCGTCGACCTGGTCGGGCTCGGCCGTCTTCCGGGCGGCGAACAGCCGGGTGCCGACGCAGGTCAGCCGGATGTCGGCGCGCTTGGGCACGTACCGCTGGAGCAGCGCCGGACCGGCCGCGACGGCGGAGAAGTCCGCGTCGGGCCGGATCAGCGTGGTGGGCAGGGTCAGCGCGGGATTGCCGCGCGGCGGCCCCGAGGCGGACTTCACCACGACGTCCCCGTGCTCCTCGGCGAACTGACGTGCCAGGCGCGGTGAGGTGGTGAAGACGGTCGGCGGTACGGCGAAGCCGCTGCGATGGGCGACCCTCAACTGCCAGGGTTTCAGGCGGGCCTGCTCCGCGTGGCGCGGGTGGTTCATCCAGCGGGCGGCGGCGGAATGCAACATGCCGTAGAACGCCTGACGGCTTTCGGCGGTCAGCCACGGCGAGGGCTGCGCCGCGTGCGCGGCCGGTTCGCCGGGCCGGCGCAGCCACACGGACCGCAGACCCCGCATGCTGAGCACATGCCCGCCCACCGACAGGTGGCCGTCGAAGTCGCCGTGCGCGTAGCCGGCGGACAGCACGGCCTTCCCCGGCAGGTCGGCGGGGTCCAGCCGCATCACGGGGGTGCCCGTCTCATGCAGCCTGGCCACCACCATGTCGGCGGTCACGTCCTTCTCGGAGGTGAGGATCAGTACGGTCATGCGCTTGCGTGATCGTCCGTTCGGTCGCGGATGGTCAGTCGTCGAAATGGGTCGCGGAACCGGCCGTCGACGTGGTCGTGCCGGCCGCCAGGAGCAGCTCCGGGTCGCTGACCGCCGGGCGGCCGTCGGGGAGCACGTTCAGCTGGAGCGAGGCGTCGTAGCGGTACGGCGGCAGCTGGCCCGTCATGTCTCTGGGGGCGGTGTAGTTGAGAGTGAAGGGGCGCACGTGAAACCTCCAAGATCGTCCATCACTTACCTACGTTGCCTACACATCTGCAACGGACGTGGCGTCACATCTGTCACACCAGACACGACAAGCACAGCTGTCATCTACGTCACACCGGCCGGGCCTCCCGCAGCTCCGCGAACAGCCGCCGTGCCTTCTCCGCGTCCCAGCGCACGGCGCTGCCCTTGGAAGTGCCGTTGGAGCGGTCGGACACGAGGACGGCGAGCTGTCCGCCTTCGCGGGCCGAGACGTCGCACATGGCCTGGAACAGGCGTACGAGGGCCGACAGATCTGTTTGCTTGTCGACGACGCGGGTGCGCGGCGCCGCGTTCAGCAGGGGCTGGGTGCACAGCGGATCGAGTGCCGTGCCCGGCTCGGCGGCCTGTGGGCGAGCGCGGAGAGGAACTTCCGCCGGTTCCTGCTGCGGCCAAGGTCGCCCCGCGCCTCCTGGTGCCATGGGCGGACGAACGCGAGCTCCTGGGCGCCGTCCAGGTTGTGGCAACCGTTACTCAGGTCCAGGCCGGACTCGTCGTCCTTGATGGTCCGGCCCACGCACACCGCGACGCCGCCCCTCGCGTCCACGCCGCCGACGAAAGTGGTCGACGAGCAGTCCGGTGTTCGACTCGATCGTCCGCACGAGCAACCGCGACCGCCCACGGAGTAGGCGGCGTTGAGCTTGTTCTTCGCCGGCCGGTGGTGCTTGCCGGTGCCGGGGTCGAGGGGGCCAGGGATAATCAGCTGGCCTGCGGTCCTGATCATCCCGGTCCACAACCTCGCGCACCGGCTCCGCTGGTCACAGTGGCGCCGACGTCACCAAGCCCGCGCCTCGCACTACCGACGACGAGCAACTGCCCATCCGTAGGGATCGCGGGCCCTGGGGTGGGGCCGCCCGGGCGTAGCCCCGCATGCCGGAATGCCGAACTTCCGCCGCAGGCGGCATCCATGACCGCACAGACGCTGCTGAGCCGAGGGCCGACGACGACGCAGAAGTGGAACTCATCCATGATGAGCTCGTCAACCCACCTGTGCCCTCGCTCCACCCGGGGAATCCGGTGATCGCTCACACCACCTCGCCGCCCTGGGCTATACCTGTACCGTGACTGTGCCGAGGGACATAGACGAAGTACGCAACGAACTGCGCTCTGTTCTCGATCGGTGCGAGGTGTGGCTTCGCGCCGCGTCAGCCGCCCCCGAGACTCCGGCGGAATGGCCAGAGGAGGTCCTCAGCGACGCGGGCACGATGACACGGCTGAGGACACGTGCGGCCTCAACCCTGATCAACGTGGCGCTGCTGGGTGCTTTCTCGTCCGGCAAGAGCTTCCTTCTCAGCGGTCTGCAGGGCGGGCTCGAGCTGGTCGAGGTACCGACCGCCGACGGTCACACGGCGGACAAGTTCGTGGGCCTCCTCCCTTCATCCCCCGTCCCCACCACTGCGTGTCCCGCCAGTGTGGTTCCGGTGGACGACCAGTCCAGCTTCGACGCTTCGGGCACTGGCTATCTGCGGGTGCGTTTCACGGATTCCGGCGAGGACAGGTGGGAGGAGGTGGGGAACTCCCCGGCCCCCTCTGTGGTCGCAGCGTATGCGATGCAGGATGCGGATGTGACCGACCGGCTCAGGCCTCACCGCGGACGTGAGGTGGCCGAACTCGAGATCATGCTCGCCAGCGCCAAGCTTCCGGCGAAGCTCTACGACCTGCCCGGCTACGGTTCCCCGAATCCGGTCCACGACATGATCGTCCGGACCGCGATGGCCGACGCGGACTGCTTCATGTACGTGTCGCATGCCAGCCGCACCCTCTCGGAACGTGATCTTGATCTGATCCGCTTCCTGTACGACCACTACCTGTTGTCGGGGAAACGGGTGGTGTGGGTGGTCACCGCGATCGACGCGGCAGCCAATCTCGACCTCCGGAACATCCCGGAGTGGAAGGCAACGATCGCCCGCAACAACACTTACCTGCGAGACAATTTCACGCTGCCGAACGGCCAGCCGGATCTCGGCTTCATCGGTGAAGGCTTCCTGCCTGTCTCCCCCGCTTTGGAAGCGCGTGCCGACAAACTCGGCGCAGAGGGAGCGGAGGCCGCAGCACAGCGGCAGCGTGCCGAAAGCCGCATGGAGACACTGCGCCAGGCGATCGAGGACCTGATCAGTACCGGGACCGGCGCCCGGCACATCGCCGCGGTGGCGACGGAGGCCCGGATCCTCATGACCCCGCGGCACCAGGCGCTTGCCGTGCGGCTGCGCGACGAACGCCTTGAGATCGACGAGCTCAAGGAGTTGCTGAAGAGCGAGCGGCAGCGACTGGAGCTCCTCGACACTGCATTGCCGCGCATGCGCGAGGAGCTTGAGCGCAAACTCCACAACCGCATCGCGCGGACCGTTCGCCCCTTCACCCGCCTGTCCGCCCATCTCCACGCCGAGCTGGACGATGTCATCAGGGCCACGGACCTCAACAGGCCCACCAAGGCGAACCAGATTCAGGTGTCGAAGGCCCAGGCGCTCCGGACATGGATCGAAGGACCTGCCGGTCCGGCGACACTGTGGACCGAGGAGTTCGAGGGCTTCAAGAAGGACTTGGTCCAAGCAGTGGACCAGGTCTTCGGCGACAAGGATCTCGCGGGACGGCTTCCGGACTTCGCTCTTGACGTGAACAGCCTCTCGCTTCCCCAGCAAAGCCGGCGTTCGACCACCCGCCACGACGTGGTGCAGCGGGCAGCGGCGCTGGTCGGCATCGTCACACCCGTCGCAGCCAGCGGGGGCTGGCTGTACGGTCTGGCCGCGGCCGGCACGCTCTTTCCGCCCGCAGGCCTTGTCGCCGGGATCGCCGCCCTGATCTACATCGGTGTTCAGCGCCGGAAAGGCCGGATCAGCTCCCTGCAAGTTCTCCAGGACGAGTGGATCAGCGCGATGGACGCCGAAGTTGCGGCGATCAAGGACCAGTTCACGCTGGCCACAGGTGTTCAGGGAACCGATGTCATTGATCATCTGATGGATAATCTGGCGCAATACCGGGAGCAGCTCGAACAGTCCCGCGATCGCATCAGCGAGCGCATCACGAACCCCGAGAACCAGATCCGGCAGGGACTCATCGACCATCTCGAACCGCTTTGCACCGAAGCGCAGAGTCTCGTCGAGTCCCTCCGGGCTTTGGAGGCGCTCTGACCGGGCGGCGACATCCGCATCGCGACGACCCCGGCCCGGGCCGAATCCCGAGCAGCACCGGCTGCACCAAGGCACCCTCCTCAAACGCATCCGCGGCGACCGGGTACGGCACGAAGCACTGACCGTCGGCGCCGACCCACTTCATCCTGCCTTGGTCGTGCGTGGACGGCGGCCAGGGCAACGATCAGCCGTTGCGCCGGGGTGGCGGCGATCCGTTGGACGGCGTGCACTTCGGTGTCGGTCATCGGCAGCAGGCTGCGTGGGATGTCTTCGGTCTTGAGACGGGTCGTGGGCTTGGTGAAGATCAGGCCGCGCTCCTTGGCGAGCGGAGCAGTGAGCGCAGTGCCTCGATGGTTGCGCCGCTGCCATCCGCGCAGGGGTGACAGCGCGGCCGTGACGTCGGTGTCCGTCGACCGTAGCCGCCTCCGGCGGGCCGCAACCGGTCTGCTCAGCCCAACCGAAAGGCCAGACCGAGCGTCACGTCAGGTGCTCCCTCCGGGGGCGCTCGGCCGCGCCGAGGAGCGGACACGTGGTTCTGCCGGCCCGCTGAGAAAAACCCGTGCGAGTGACCGTCATTGGAGGTCTGATTGATCGGCCACACCGATAGGGGAGGGAACATGAGTATGTCGCTGCCTACCCCGTCGTTGCACACCGCTCGCCTTCGGCTGCGTGCCTTCGAAGACGTGGATGCGAACGACCTCTTCGCACTGCACAGCAACGCCTACGTGCTGCGTTACTGGGACGCGCCACCGTGGAGCGAACGCGTGCGCGCCGAGAAGTTCATCACGGCTTCCTGGCAGATGGCACAGGAGGGCACCGGCGCGCGGCTGGCCGTAGACCGTGTCTCCGACGGGGCGTTCGTCGGCTGGTGCAGCCTCAACAGGTGGAATCCGGACTTCCGCAGCGCGTCGCTTGGCTACTGCTTCGACGATGCGGCGTGGGGCCACGGCTACGCGACCGAGGCGGCGCGCGCTTTGCTGCGGTGGGCGTTCGAAACGCTGCGTCGGTGGACGGCGCGGCCGGGGCGATGATCTTCACCTTGCACGATCTGCGGTCCTGGGCGGCCGCCCTCGCCGAAGGGACCCTGCCGTCCAAGACGACGCAGGCGGAACGGCTCACGATGACCCCGACCGGCCTTCAGGGCGTGGGCTACGGCCTGGGAGCGTTCGACAACCACGGGTGGGTAGGGCACAACGGCTCGCTGCCCGGCTACCAGACGGTGATGGTCTACCTAGCCAAGGCCAAGGCCACGCTTGTGGTGCACACCACCAGCGATATCGGTTCCCAGGGCAAGGCGCTGAGCACGAAGTTCGCCCAGGCGGTCACCAGCATCGTGACTCCGAAGAACGTCTACGACATCAGTCCCTCCTAACAGGCGTCCAAACGTGGCGTACCCCGGCCCGCACCGTGGGCGGCGGGGAGGACCCGTGCCGCGGGAACCAGTCGGGCCGGTGGCACGGCGGCGGTTCAACTGCACCTGTCTCAGCCTGGTGAATGGCCCAGGCGGCGTTGACCAGACCGATGTGACTGAAAGCCTGCGGGAAGTTGCCGAGCAGCTCACCGTTTGCCGGATCGACTTCTTCAGCAAGAAGTCCCACGTCGTTGGCGCGGTGCGCGGCTCGTTCAAAGACCGTGCGGGCCGCTTGGCTGTCGCCGGCCAAAGCCAGGGCATGGGCCAACCAGAAGGTGCACAGCAAGAAGGTGCCTTCCTCGCCGGGCAGGCCATCGTCGGCGTTCAGATAGCGGTAGACGAGGCCGTCTTCGCTGGTGAGCCGGTCACGGACGGCGTCGATGGTGGCGCGCATGCGGGGAGCGTCGGCAGGCAGGAAGCCCACGATCGGCATCATCAGCACGGAGGCGTCCAGCACCTCGCTGCCGAAGGCTTGGGTGTAGGCGCCGGCCTTCTGGCTCCAGCCGTGTTCCTCGATCGCCGCACGGATCTCCTCCCGGGCCCGCATCCATGCGGGGATGCGGGTGTGGGCACCCAGGGCGTCGGCGAGTGTCAGTGCGCGGTCGACGGCGACCCAGCACATGAGCTTGGAGTAGACGAAGTGCTGCGGGCCGCTGCGGACCTCCCAGATGCCCTGGTCGGCCTCGTTCCAGCAAGCGGCGGCCATGTCGGCGCAGGCGGCAAGGAAGGCCATGGTGGGGGCGTCCAGTGCACCGAGGTCGTCGCGCAGGCGGTGGGCGGCTGCCAGCAGCTCGCCGTAGACGTCGAGTTGCCGTTGCTGCCAGGCACCATTGCCGACGCGGACCGGGCGGCTGCCCCGCCAGCCGGGCAGACGGGGCAGTTCCCGCTCGGTCAGGTCGCGTTCGCCGCGGATGCCGAACATGATCTGCAGAGACTCGCAGGCGGCGGTGTCGCTGGCGCCGGCCTGGGCCATCCATCGAAAGAAGGCCTCTGCCTCATCGGGGCAGGCGGCCACCCACAGGGCGTCCAGGGTGAAGGAGGCGTCCCTGATCCAGGCGAAACGGTAGTCCCAGTTGCGGACGCCGCCGACGCGCTCGGGCAGGGAGGTGGTGGGGGCGGCGACGATCGCGCCGGTCGGCTGGAACGTCAGACCCTGCAGGACGCGCCCGCTGTGGTGAACCAGTTCTTCCCAGGGACCCTGGTAGGACTGGTGCATCTCGGACCAGGAGAACCAGCCGTCGACGGTGTCCTGCAGGTGCGCGACGATCTCCTCCTGCGGCACCAGCACGAGAGGGCTGCCAGCGGGCACCTGGCGCAGGGCGAAGGCGACGCGTTGGCCGGCCTCAAGGCGGGTATGGGCGCGGGCCATGCCGGAGATCTGCAGTGGCAGCGGGCAGCTCAGGCCCAGCGTGTCCGGGCCGCCGTGGCAGCGCAGTCCGCCTTCCATGGGCAGGAGCAAGGGTCTGACCAGCCCGTACTCGGGGCGGGGCGCGAACTCCATCTCGATGTCCGCACGGCCGCCCGTGCACTCCACCACCCGCAGCAGCAGATGCGGAGCCTGTTCGCCCAGGTGGTGGCCACGTTCACTCCACCCCGTGGCGAGCGCGTCGGTGACCGTCACGGTGGCGGTGGGGGTAGAAAACCGGGCGCGCAGGACCAGGCTGCGCTCGAGGTAGTACCGGCTGACGGTGTACGGGCCGGCGGGGCGGATGGACCAGTGGCCTGCCTGCGATCCCAAAAGCCGGGCAAAGACCGCCCGGGAGTCGAAGTGCGGAAAACACAGCCAGTCAATGGAACCGTCCAAGCTGACCAGCGCCGCGGTCTGGCAGTCGGAGAGCAGCGCGTAGTCCGAAATGGGACGGTCACTCGTACCGGTCACCTCCTCATGGTCTCGCCGACACGCGAGTGAGGCAGCACGGTGGGCCCAGGACGCCAGGCCGGGCGATGAACAGAGATGCCCCTGGCTCACCGCGTCGACCCGCCCCAAGTCGTCCGCGGCCGCGGGGAACCTGCCGGACCGCCGCTGCGCCCACCCCCGGCCCCCAGCAGCCGACTGACATCACCCCCACCCGTGGCGCACCCCCCCCACAAGCAGCCGAAAGAACACCCAAGACTCTGCGCGAGCTACACCACACACCACCAATCAGGCCACCCCTCACCTTCACGTTCTCGACCAACGGGATGACCTTGGGCACGGCTCATCCTTACGGCTGAGCCGGAAGTTCGTCACGAATACCGAAGGCGCCCGCAGGAGGCGGTCCAAGACTGGATGCGTGCCCTGACCAGGGCATTCACCCCACTTGAGCACTACTGACTTCGAGCGGAGCACAGCCGCATGGCTACCTTCCTTGACCAGCGGGGCAGATTCGCCTTCCGGCACCGGTTCGCCGTGGCCATCGCGTGGGTGGCACTCCTCGTTGCGGCCGGCCTCGGGGCGTCCGCGGCGACTCCTCCTGCCCCGAGTTCGTTCGCGATGCCCGGGACGGAGGCTCAGCGCGCCGTGGACCTGCTGAAGGAACGCTTCCCCGGCATGGACGCCGAGAGTGCGACGGCTCGTGTGGTGTTCAAGGCGTCGGCAGGCCACCGGGTCACCGAGCCGGCGGACCGGGCGCAGATCGTGGAAACGGTGGCTGCGCTGAAGCGGAGCTCTGCGCAGGTGGCCTCCGTCGCCAACATTCACCGTCCACACCGTCAGCAAGGACCGGACGACCGCTTACGCCCCCATCGCCTACAAGGCCAGGGCCGTGGCGTTGAGCGAGCAGACCAAGACATCCCTCCTGCGCACGGTGGAAAAGGCCCGCGCCGCCGGGCTCACCGTGGAGGTGGGAGGCAGCGCCGTGCAAGTGAAGGACGAGGGTTCCGGCATGGAGATGGTGGGCATGGCGATTGCCGCGGTGGTCCTCGTGATCACCTTCGGGTCGCTGGTGGCCGCAGGCCTGCCGCTGATCACCGCACTGCTGGGCGTGGGCATCGGCGTCTCCACCATCGGGGCGCTGGCCCGCACTCTCGACCTGGGGGATACGACGTCCACCCTGGCGTTGATGCTCGGCCTGGCGGTCGGTCCCGACTACGCCCTGTTCATCCTCACCCACTACCGCGCCGAACTGGCAGAAGGGCGGGAGAGGGAGGAGGCAGCCGGCCGGGCCGTCGGCACGGCCGGCACGGCGGTCGTCTTCGCCGGTCTCACGGTCGTTGATCGCTTTGGCGAGCCTGTCGGTGGTCGGCATCCCGGTGCTGACGAAGATGGGTCTGACCGCGGCCGCAACGGTCGCCCTGGCCGTGATCGTCGCCCTCACCCTGCTGCCGGCGCTGCTGGCCATGGCGGGCAAGCGCATCGTGGGGCGGCGCGCCCGCACCGAACCCGCACACACCGCATCCACGAAGCCGACCATCGGTTTCCACTGGGCACGTTTTGTGCTGACTCGACCCGCATCAAGAACCGAGGCCCGGTTAGGGCGCGAGCCGTTCTCGGCCGGTCGTGCCCATGCCCGTCCTCGTCGTCCACCGCAGATCGCACAATCCGTCGGTCCCGGATCGAACACGGGTCGAGATCACATGGGACCGTCTACGGCGGCGATGCCGACCAGGACGGCACCGCCGGAGGGCACCGCCGCTGTCGGCGGCAGTGCCCTCGCACTTGCTGTAATGCTCAGGAAAGTACGCACGAAATGAATCTGTCGCTAATTTCCTGGGCGTCCGTGCTCAAGCTCCGGATAGGAGCCGTATGTGCGGCATTCGCGGCTCTGCGATCCGGACCGTTCGCAGAGCCGCTACCCTCCCCCTTCCTCATGCCCCAGTCAGCGAAAGCGCGGTCAGGTTGCAGCTTGCCGACGGGTCGAGCCCCCCTTGCCGGGGTCTCAGCGTTCGAGGTGGACGCTGAGGTGCCTCTCCGTTGTGCCGGCGGGAACCGTTGTGATGTAGCCGCGGGCGTTGTGGTAGGCGCCCGTTCCGCCGGTGATGGCCAGGTCGACGGACTGCGGGGCCGGCAGGTGAAGCAGCGCCTGTCCGGCGAGTTGCCCCTCAGGCAGGGAGAACGTTCCCAGGCACTGAAGCAGCCCCGGATCCACCCGGACGTACGTGCAGACCACACCGTGGTCGCCGACCTTCTTGCCGTCACGGTAGAGGTCCTCTGTCACCACTCGTTCGTCGCCCAGGCTGACACCCTTCTTTCCCAGATCGATCTCTTCGTACTGGGTCTGCTTGCCGACCAGCTCGAACTCCTTCGAATGGCCACGCGCAAAGCCCGTCGAGTGGTCACGCTCGAAATAGCTTGAGTGGTCACGGATGTCATGCGCCACATGATGACCAGTGGTTGTCGCCGATGCCGGCGTAACGGCCACGGTGCCGGCGAGGGTCAGCGCGACGCCTGCGGCCGCGGTCAGAGAGCGAAGCTTCTTGATCTTGGACATATTCGGCATTTTTTACTCCGTTGGATTGGGCTTCTATTCGGTGCTTGAAGGGAGAGCGCGACACGGTTCGGGCGGAACTACCTGTCGCGACCCTGCTTTGCATTCAGGGTGCTTCACCCTTCAGGCCCAGATCACCGCTGCGTGCGGCGACGGGCTGCTGCAAGGCCTCATTCATCGAGCGCATCAGCATCAGGAGCCGCTCTGGAGCCAGCGCAATTAGGAGCGTATGCTCTTAGTTGTTAAGAAGATGTAAGGGCTTGAGCGGCCATCGCGGCGACTCGCCCCTGAGCGGCGAGCGGCCGTGCGGCTCTCCGGATGGGCCGTGACTTGCGTGGAGGGTTGGTGGCGCACTGGGCGATGGTTGCGGACGCCCAGATGTCGGTTCACACCCCTGAGTGCACGCAGGGCCGCATACATGTTCAGGCAGTGGGGCCAGCGTCACACGGGCCTTGACCCAAGGCCGGGTAGTTAGCGTTTTCGCAGGTCATGCAAGGTGGTTGGGGGTCCATGCCGTGGCGGCATAGAGGCCGGGGCCGAGTTTGTGGATGAGGCCGGTCTCGGCCCATCTGGAGAGCTGTCGATACATGGTCTCCATGGTGATGTCGCCGAAATGGGCGGCGATGTCACGGGGGCGCCAGAGCCGGCTGGGCTCTTTCTCCAGCAAGGCCAGGATCCGGTGACGGCGGCGCTCGGGAAGAGCGGTGTTCCGGTCGTCGCGGGAGACGACGGGGAGCTGGGGGCGGGATTGCGGAGGCTCGAGGACGGTGATGTCGAGACCGGTGATGGTGCGGCTGGTGTCGGGCCTGCCGTCCTCGTGGCGGGTGCTGTAGCGGGACATCGGTGACTTGACCTTGCGGGTGCTGACCCGCCGACGCCGGGGCGGGAGGAGTCGGGTCAGGATCCGGTGCCCGATCAGTCCGAAGCGACCTGCGTCGGCGGGGTCGGTAATGACGGCGGCGGCCCGGATGACCTGGTCACGGGCAGTCTGCAGGGCGACGGTGAAGCAGCAGCGGTCCGGGTCTGTGCCGGGGAGCGATTCGGCGGCGTCGACCATCACAGTGCGCAGGACCTGGTAGAGCGTGAGCAGGGACCACATCTCCTGCTCGATGCCTGCCGGGTCGCCCGAGCGGAGGTTGCGGCCGTTCATGATCGTGTGGCGGAGCGCGTAGTACGCCGATTCGTGTTCCCACCGCTGGTGATAGAGGCCCACCAGCATGCTGGCGGGGTGACGGCGGGCGTCGGTCAAGGTCGTGACGAGTCGGTAGGACCCGGTGAAGGATGTGCCGTCCGCACAGGTCACGGCGATTTGTGCGTCGATGATCCGCACTTTCACGGTGCCAATCGCCGACAGGTAGGAGCCATCGACGAGGCGGGCGAGGACCGGCGTGCGCCGGTTGTTGCGGAGCCGGCCCAGGACCTGGGCGCCGGTGTCCGTGACCGCCGCGAGGAAGGCGTTGCTGTCGAATCCCTTGTCCCACAGCACCAACATGTCCGACCGCAGCAGATGCAACAGCCGGCCGGCGTAACTCGTCTCACCCTCGGCGGTGGGGCCGAACACCGCGCCGACCAGGGACCGAGTGCCGGTCTCGATCAAAGTCATCAATTCCAGCGTCGGATAGCCATGATGCGAAGTCCTGCCCAGCCAGGCCCGGTTCCGCTCGGAATCGGGAACCCTCAGCGAACTGCAGCCGTCGAACGACACCGTCCGGTACGGACCAAAACAGACACCTGGCGTCGCCGGCCGGGCCAGCAACCCGGCCAGCACCTCGAACAACGCCCGCACCGGCGCGCTGCCGATCCGCCGACGCAGGTCACGCAACGCTTTCGCCGACGGACAGACCACCGGCATCCTGGACAGACCCGCAGTCAGCTTGTTCCAGACAAGCCGATAGCCGACCTCGGGGAACAGACACATCGCCAGCAGGAAGTAGACCCCGACCCGCGACGGGAGATCACGCAGCCGCTGCTGCACCGTCCTTGTCTCTGCAAGGACCGCGTCCACCAGCTCGAACGGCACGACGGCAGTCAACTCGCCCAGATGCCCGGGAGCGAACCGTCCCGCGGCCACAGTGACCGTACGGGTGATAGTCGTCAGCGCAGACGGCAGGAAACAATGACGGGGCAACGGAGCTCCTTCGGGACAAGCTGTCTTGGTCGACTGCCTGTACCAACGAGCTCCGTTGCTCTGCGTCGAGAATCCTTCAACTCACTTGCATGACCTGCGAAAACGCTAACTTCCCGGCCTTGGGCGAAGGCGAGCGAGTCATGGCCGACGCCCTCATGTACTACGCCGTCGAGAGCGAACACCGACGAAAGCTGCGCGCCCTCGTCGAAGTCGACCGCAGCACCATGAGCAGCGAGCGGTTGGCCGCGAAACTGATCGAATACGCCCGCCTGTTCCAGTACGAGGCCCAGCCCGTCGGCCAGCGGAGGCGGACCGCCGCGGGTCCTGCCTGGCTGCGCTGGTATCCGGTCTTTCCCCGCGTGCTCTTCGTGCTCACCGGCGCCTCCCGGGCCCCGCTGGAAAATCGGATGAGCGATCTGCAGGCGATGGTTGCCCACCACCCGCTCGTAGCGGCCCTCGCCCGCGAAGTCCCACTAGGAGCTGCCGTACTGGTGGGCCGCGATGCGGCGCTGGTCTTGAGTGGGACATGGGAGCTGGGCCTGTGACCGGCCGTAATGACGGTCGGATCTACGTCAGCCCGTTAGCGGACAGCCATTTCTGGGCGACGCTGTCCGGGTCGGCGCCGCTGGCTACCTGTGCGTCAAGCTCACCCAGGGCGGTGGTGGTGAGCTTGCCCGCGACGGCGTTGCAGGCATCGGCCATGGGCTGGGTCAGGACGTCCCGCTTGAACAGGGGCACGATGTTCTGGGCGGCGAATAGGTGGTGCGGGTCCTTGAGGGACACGAAGCCGTAGCGGGGGATGGCCGGGTCGGTGGAGAAGATGTCCGCGGCGTCAACGGTGCCGTTCCGCAGTGCCGTTTGGGTGATCGTTCCGGTCGGGGCGAGCGCAACGAACTGCTTGAAGGTGACGCCGTACACCTTCTTCAGACCCGGTACGCCGTAGGGGACGGTCAAAAGGGGCTGGGGGGCTCCGAGTCTGAGCCGGCCTGCGACGCGCTTCAGGTCCCCGATGCTGCTGAGGTGGTACTTGTCGGCGGTGGTCTTGGTGACGGTGATGGTGTCGGCGTCCTGAGCGGGCGCGTAGTCGGTGACCGCAAGTCCCTGCGCCTGAGCGCTGCGCCGCAGCTGGGCGTAGATGTCCTGCGGGCTGGTGGCCTTCTGCTCCGGCGAAAGGTAGTTGAGGATGGCGCCGGTGTATTCGGGGACCGCGCCGATGGAGCCCTCCTTGAGGGCGCTCATGTAGGCGGCCCGCTCGCCGATGTTGGCGTGGATCTGTACGGCGACTCCGCGGGCCTTCATCGCGTCGGCGTAGAGGTGGGCCAGCAGCTCGGACTCGGGGAAGTCGGCCGATCCCATGGTGACCTTCCCGGGGGCGGCCGGGAGGGGATGTTCTGCCGGGGAGGTGCCGCTGCTGGCCTGGGGCGGGGCGCTGGTCTGGGAGGAGGAGCCGGGGGCGCCGCATGCGCCGGCGGCGAGGGCCGTAGCCGCGATGAGTACTGCGGGCAGGATGCGCCTCATGTGAGTTCCTTCGACGAGGTGGAGTTGCTGGTGTGCGGGGTGGGGATACGCCCCTGGGCGCGGCGCGGCCGGGGGCGCGGTGTCGGTTGAGCGCCGGTGGGGGCGAGTCCGGGTGAGGTGGCCTTGCGCTGTGCCAGTGCGAGGAGGGCGTCGGCGGCGACGGCGAGAACGGCGACGGCGATGCCGGCGGCGAGCATGGCCGGGTAGCCGTAGCGGGGGTCGGCGAGGTCTTGCTGACCGTCGACGATCAGCCGTCCCAGTCCGCCGACGAGCGGCGCGTACGCGGCGACGGTCAGGGTGGCGATGACCTGGAGGGTGGCGCTGCGGACGCCGGAGATGATCAGCGGTGCCCCGGCGGGCAGCTCGACCTTGAGCACGACCTGCAGGGGGGTCATGCCGCAGCCGCGGGCGGCGTCGCGGACGGCGGGGTCGAGGGCCTGGATTCCGGCGTAGGTGCTGGTGAGGATCTGCGGTATGGCCAGCAGGACCAGCACCATGGCCGCGGGGATGAAGTAGGGGACGCTGCCGGGAGCGAGGATGCCTGGCACGCCGCCCTGGATGTGGATGTGCGGGGACAGGACCACGACCAGGAGGATGAGCAGTCCCAGGGCCGGTATGGCCCGCAGTGCGTTGGCCAGCCCGGCCACCAGGAAGGTGCCGCGGCCTGTGTGGCCGATCACGAGGCCTGCGGGGATGGCGATCAGGGCAGCCACGGTGACCACGATGAGGGTGTAGATGACGTGCTGGCGGGCATCGGCCGCCAGTCCGCCGGGGCCCCACCAGTTCAGGGGGTCGTTGAACCAGATCAGGACGCGGATCGGGCTGGGCAGGCCGTTGTCGAGGGCGAGGTTCATCGGGTCACCGCCCGCCAGGGGGTCAGCAGCCGGAGGGCGGCCACGATGGCCAGATCGAACAGGAGGGCGATGGCGGTGAAGGATATGAGGCCCAGCACGATGGGCGGGAGCGATCCGGTGTTGTTGCCGGCGAGGAAGAGCTGTCCGAGCTGAGCGGTTCCGATCACGGAGGCAGCCGAGATGAGGCTGACGTTGGAGACGGCTGCGACCCTGAGCCCGGCGCCGATGACGGGCAGCGCCAGCGGCAGTTGGACGGACAGCAGGCGCTGCCAGGTGGTGTGGCCCATGGCGGTGGCCGTCGACAGCACTGGTGCGGGAACGGAGTCCAGTCCGTCCAGGACGCTGCGCACCAGGAGAGTGAAGGTGTAGAGGGTCAGGGCGGTCACCACGTTGACCGGGGAAAGGATCTTCGTGCCCAGGACCTCGGGAATCAGGAGGAACATGACCAGGGAGGGGATCGTGTACAGAACGCCCAGTCCCGAGGTCACCAGGGTGCGCGCGGCTGGGTGGCGGTAAGCGAGCCATCCGCAGGGCAGTGCGAGGGTCAGGCCGATTGCCACTGGGAGCGTCGCCAGCCACACGGTGGTCTGGGCCCACCCGAGGATCTGGTCCTGGTGGGCGGTGAAATAGGTCCAAAGCTGGTTCACGGTCGTTCCTTGGGTCCGTCCGTGCCGGTTGCGTGGGCCGGTTGGTGTTCGGCTGCGCGCCAGTGGGAGACCCGGGTTTCGATGCGGGTCAGGACTTCGGCGGCGGTGATGGTTCCGGCCAGTTGCCCGTTGTCGTGGACGATCACTCCGCGGCCGCTGGGTGAGGACAAGGCCGCGTCCAGGGCCGCGCGCAATGTGCCGTGGGCGGGGGCGAGCGTGCCGCCCAGGTTGAGGAGTTCCGCAGTGACGGTCCCGCTGGCCTGGCAGCCGGTCAGAGCAGCTGCTGCCAGCCATCCTTGGGGGGCATCGTGGTGGTCGAGGACCAGGACCCAGCCGTCCGTGGCCCGTTCGCGGGCCAGGGTGAGGCAATCGCCGATGTGGACGGTCTCCTCATGGGCCAGCGCGAGGGGGCCGGCGTCGGCGAAAGCCAGCGCACGGTATCCGCGGTCGCGGCCGAGGAACGAGGCGACGAAGGGGTTCTTGGGCCTCGACAGCAGGTCGGCGGGGGCGCCGACCTGGGCGAGTGTCCCGCCGGCGGCCAGGACGGCGACCTTGTCTCCCAGTTTGATCGCCTCGTCGATGTCGTGGGTGACGAAGATGACCGTCTTGCCGAGATCGTGCTGCAGGCGCAGGAACTCGTTCTGCAATTGATCGCGGATCACCGGGTCGAGGGCGCTGAAGGGTTCGTCCATGAGCATCACCGGCGGGTCGGCGGCCAGTGCCCGGGCCACGCCGACACGCTGCTGCTGACCGCCGGACAGCTGGCTGGGGTAGCGGTCGGCGAGGTTGGCGTCGAGCCCGACCAGCTCGAGCAACTCGGCGGCGTGGGTGCGGGCTTGGCGGCGGGTGTGGCCGGTGAGAACGGGCACGGTGGCGATGTTGTCCAGGACGGTCTTGTGGGGGAACAGGCCTGCCTGCTGGATGACGTAGCCGATGCCGCGGCGCAGTTCGTGCGGAGGGATGGCAGCGGTGTCGCGGCCACCCAGCCATACTCGCCCGGAGGTGGGCTCCACCATGCGGTTGACCATCCGCAGCGAGGTGGTCTTGCCGCAGCCGGAGGGGCCGACCAGCACGGTTATCTCACCCGAAGCCGCCTCCAGGGTCAGGCTGTTCACGGCTACGGTCCCATCGGGATAGTTCTTGGTCACCGAATCGAACCGGATCATCGTGCATCTCCTCGCGGCCGGGCCGCGTCGCGGGAACGGGAAGGGCATGGGGACGTGGTGGTACCGGGCTGATGCGTGTCAGTGGGGGCGGGGCAGGCCGGTTCAATTCGCCCAGAGGCTAAAAATCAGGGCCCTTAACGCTGCACGGTTTCCACATGCGTCTTTTCATGCCCGGGGTCAGATTTCTCGCATGCCATGACGTCAGGCGCCGTGGCGTAATGCGTTATGGCGGCAAGCTCCGCGTGCGTGTGGTGCTGGGGGTCAGCGCGCCTTGACCTCGTTGACGTCCAGACTGCGGTCGATGCCGTGAGAGATGACCTTCTGGCCGGGCTCGAGTTCGAGGCGCTTGCCGTCGAGGTAGACCTCGACCTGGTCGGGCTCGAAGGACACCATGTCGTCGATGCGTCCGACCTCGGTGTAGGCGTTGCGGTAGGACCAGGCGGCGCGGTGGGCGTCGCCGATGTCAAAGTAGTCGCACAGGCCCTTGTAGGGGCAGAAGGTCTGTCCTTCGACGGGTCGCAGCTGGGTCTCGTCGATGTCGGCGCGCGGGACGTACCAGCGAGGGGCGAAGCCGGATTCGTAGAGCACGACGGGGTGTTCGGAGCGGGCGATCACGCTGTCGCCGAGGCGGACTTCCAAGGTGCGGGAGGTGTTGCGGATGTCGATGCGGTGATACGGGTCCGCGGCGTGACCCAGGATGCGTTCGTCCTCCTCGTAGAAGGCGTCCATCGCCCGCCACGCGAAAGCGATACGGCCCTGGAGTTCGGTGGCGTGACCGGGCAGCGCGGTGAATTCCCAGGCGGCGCGTTCGGCGGTGCGCTCGCCCGCGCGCACGGTGTACCAGGCGGTGTCTCCGAGATCCTTGTGGTGGGTGGTCTTTCCGCTCGCGACCAGGGCCTGCTCGTCGACGTCCTCGCGGGGGAAGTAGGCGACCGGGTAGCGGCCCGGTTCGTGGAGCAGGATGACGTTCTCGCTGTCGGCGATCCAGGTGTCGTTGAACTTCACGCGCATGCGGCGGCGCAGCCGCTCGGCGAACAGCAGGCGCTCGGGCAGGGGCTGGGGGGTGAGGAAGCGTCCGATCGCGCTGGCGGAGAGGGGGCCTTGCTGCCAGGACAGTCCCATGGTGTGTTGCCTTCCGTGTGCAGGGTGCGGCGTGGAACCTGCACCTTGAGGGGTGTGGGTGGTGGTCGGCGCCGGTCAGGGCGTGCAGGAGCAGCGGGAGACGGCTGCTTCGGGCCGGCGGAAGCAGATCCAGACGACCTTGCCGTCGTGGTCGGCGTCGTCGGTCTGCACTCCCCAGTCGTCGCAGAGCTCCCGGACGATGTGCATGCCTCGGCCTTCTTCGGCGCTCCAGGAGAGGCCCGGGGTGCGGACGGCGGCGCGGCGAGCGCTGTCTTGGACTTCCAGGTGAAGGCAGTAGGGGTGGCGGATGAGCCGAACCAGGTAGTCACGGCCATCCGGGCTCCCGTGTTGGACGGCGTTTCCGGCCAGTTCCGACAGGCAGACTCGGATGTCGTCCCGGCGCCCGCAGCCTCCCCAGGACTCCAGGGCTTGCATCGCGAAGGCGCGGGCGGTGCGCACTGTCTGGGGGGTGGGGCTGAAGGCCCGCTGGGCAAGGTGTGGCATGACGGATCCTTTGCCGGCTGCGGCAAGAGGGGCTGGTGGGCGGTCGCCGCAGCCGCTCGACGCCCTGCGTGTCAAGCGATGACGCGGGCGAGGAAGTCGCGGATGTGTTCGGTGATGGTCTCGAGGTGGCTTTCCAGGGCGAAGTGCCCGGACTCGATCAGGTGGATCTCGGCATCGGGCAGGTCCTGGCGGAACGCCTCCGCGCCCGCGGGGCCGAAGATCTCATCATTGGCGCCCCAGACCGCCAGCAGCGGGACCCGGGAGTCGCGGAAGTACTGGTGGACCTGCGGGTAGAGGTCCACGTTGGTGGGGTAGTCGCGGAAGAGCTTGAGCTGGATCTCGTCGTTGCCGGGCCGGTCGAGCAGCGCTTGGTCGTGGACCCAGTTGTCGGGGCTGACCAGGCTCGGGTCGGCGACACCGTTCACGTACTGCCAGCGCGTGATCTCGGGGGTCAGAGCGCCCCGCATCGGGGCTTCGGTGTCCGGTCCCGGTGCCTGGGCGTAGGCGAAGACGCCGTCCCAGAACGGCTTGACGAAGCCCTCTTCGTAGGCGTTGCCGTTCTGGGTGATGATCGCGGTGATGCGGTCCGGGGCCTGGAGTGCGAGGCGCCAGCCGATGGGCGCGCCGTAGTCCTGCACGTACATCGCGAACCGGTCGATGTCCAGCTGCTGGAGCAGGCCCGCGGTGACTTCGGTGAGGGCATCGAAGGTGTAGGGGAAGTCCTGCAGGGCGGGCATCGCGGACTGGCCGAAGCCGATGTGGTCGGGCGCGATGACGTGGTAGCGGTCGGCGAGTGCCGGGATCAGGTGGCGGAACATGTGCGAGCTGGTGGGAAAGCCGTGCAGGAGCAGCACGACGGGCGCCTTCGGGTCGCCGGCCTCCCGGTAGAAGACCTCGAGGCCGTTGACGGTGGTGGTGCGGTGGTGGACTGCGGGAGCCATGTTCCTAACCCTTCTACTGGAGGTTGAGTGGTTACATATCCAGTCGAGCACAGACGCCCTAACCTGTCAAGCTACTTTTACAGGTTAGATAGAGGGCGGATGCCGCCGGACTCGGACGGGGCGCCCATGGCTGGCCATGAGGCTGGATCCAGGGGTCGGGTCAGGGCGGGGTCCAGATCCAGCCTCCGCCCGTGGACGGCCGGGAGCCAGCGCAGCTCACCGTGAGCGCGCTCAGACGGCCGAGGTCGAGCCGTCGGTCTCGCGCAACACGGGGATCACGTCCGGCCGCCTTCCCGGGCCGGCGTGACCGACAGGCCTGAGGTGGCCGGGCGCCGGCCTGGTGCCAGCTGCTGCAGCTTTGAGTTCGAGGCCGTGCGGGCGCAAGAGGCGGCGCGGTCCTCGGGCCCGGTAACGACGCGCTACCAGGCGCAGGACGCAGAACTGCTCCTTGGGCACCGCCAGCAGGCGGGAGTGCTCGGATCCCGCAAGCGCGGCATCAAGGGCGTGCATGAGTGCGTCAAGATCGTGGGCGCCGTGGTGGCGCTGGCCGTTGAAGAAGAACGTGGGGGTGCCGGAGACCCCGTTGCGGTCGGCGGAGATGATGTCACGCTCGACCCGCTCCGCGTGGGTGCGGCGGCGCAGGTCCCGGTGGAACCGGCGCACGTCGAGGCCGAGGTCGGCGGCGTAGCCGAGCAGGTCGCTCATCTCCAGCCGGTCCTGATGCTGCAGCAGCAGGGCGTGCATGCGCCAGAAGGCACCCTGGGCCGCTGCGGCTTCCGCAGCCTCGGCGGCAAGGCGCGCGTGCGGGTGGACGTCGCTCAGGGGCAGGTGGCGCCACACGTAGCGGACGTCGGGACGAGAGAGCAGCAGATCGCGCGTGACCGGATCCGCCTCACTGCAGTGGGGGCATTCGTAGTCGCCGTACTCCACGACGGTGACCGCAGCGCGCTCGGGTCCTCGGACGTGGTCGCGAGCGGGGTCGATGCCGCCGACGAGATCAAGCAGCGGCGGCGTGGAGCCGATCAGGGCACGGTTGCGGGCGGCTTGCGGCAGCAGAGCGGTGGTGCGGTAGACGGTCCAGCTCAGCGCAGCGGAGGCCGCGGCCGCGGCCAGGATGCCAATCTTGGCCTCCTCAAGGAGCCTGCCGGAGAAGGCGAGGTTCGCGATCAGCAGGGAGACAGTGAAGCCGATGCCCGCGATGGCGCCGCTGCCGGCGACGGCGGCCCAGCCGACAGGCGGCCGCAGCTGGCCGCGGCTCAGACGCGCAACGGCCCAGGAGGTGACGACGATGGAGATCGGCTTTCCGATGACGTAGGCGAGGAAGATGCCGATGGTGACGGGAGAGCTGGCGGCCCCCCTCAGCAGGCCGGCGTTCATGGTGATGCCACCGTTGGCCAGTGCGAAGAGGGGGACGATCCCGTAGGTCGTCCACGCATGGTAGCGATGCTGCAGCCGTGCGTTGTCCGAGAGGGCGGAGACCATGCCTACGACGGCTGAGCGGGCGCGATGCGGGCTGGGCTGCTCACGGAACAGCCGGACCAGGCCGGTGGCGCGTTCCAGGTCGGTGCGCAGAGGTGCATAGGCGGAGGTGACCAGGCCGATCGCCAAGCCCGCGACGACCGGGTCGACGCCGCTGCCCATGAGTCCGGCCCACATGGTGGTGCCCAGTGCGATGACAAGGCCGCCCCGGCGGCGCACGGGCAGGGTGCGGGTCGCGAGGATGGCCGCGAAGGAAGCGCCGGCAACCGCGAGGGGGACAGGCCGGATGTCGTGACTGTAGAAGGTGGCGATCACAAGGAGCGCGACCAGGTCGTCGACGACGAACAGGGCGAGCAGGAAGGTGCGGATCCTGCCCGGCAGGCGCCGGGACATGACGCTGAAGATGCCGAGCGCCAGGGCGCTGTCGGTCGACATGGCAACCCCCCAGCCATGGGCACTGGGGCCGGTGTGGTTGACCGCAAGGTAGATCGCCACCGGGATGGCCATCGCCATCATCCCGGCGCCGACCGGCAGGAGAAGGCGGCGGCGTTCCCGCAACTCCCCCAGATCGAGTTCGGTGCGGGCCTCCAGACCGACCAGCAGAAAGAAGAAAGTCATCAGTCCGTTGTCGATCCAGGTACGCAGGTCCAGGACCAGCCGGCTGCCGCCCAGGCCGAGGCTCAGCTGCACTCCCCATGCCGCCCGGTACAAGGCCGGGAAGGCGTTGGACCAGGTCAGGGCGGCCAGCAGGGCGGCCACCAGGACTGCGGCACCACCCGATTCACCACTCAGCAGGGCCTTGGCGCGGTCGGCGGCCCGCCTCGTGCGGGAGGCTGGAGGGCTTGTCGCCGTGACGGCCTCCTCGTCGAAGGCTGTCACTATGCGCAGCCGCTCGCGCTGTTGCATCCCGGGGACGTTGACGCTGCCCTGGCACGCGGTCACGGCCCTGTCCTTCCTCTCGTGGCGGCTGCCCGCCCGGCGGGTACCGTTCAACCGACGAGCATCCAACCCTTTAAATAAATTTCACTGGTTAGAATGGCTCTCCTTCATGTAACCTGTCAAGTGAAGTAAATCGGTTAGGAGGTGGCATGGTGAGCGATCGAGAACGGCAGGACGCACTGCTGGAACTCCTCAACAGCACGCCGGTCGTCAATGGCGCCGTCCAGGACCAGCTGGCGGATCCGCAAGCGGCCAGGTCATGGCAGCAGGCCCACGGCGGCAGCGGCACCGCACAGGAGCAGGAGCACCTCGTGCAGGCCCGTGATGCCCTGCAAGAGGTGGTCCGCGGGAACCAGCCAGCCACCTCGCTGATCCCGCTCCTGAAGGACGTCACTTCCCACCCCCGCCTTTCCCCCGCGGGCGTGTCCTGGGAGCTCCAGGCCCCCACAGATCGTCGGCTGGCGGTGGAAGCGGTGCTGACCTGGGGCGCACTGCAGGAGACGATGCCCGGCAGACTGCGGCCCTGCGCCAACCCCGAGTGCCGGCGGTTCCTCCTGGACCGCAGCAAGACCAACAAGGGCCGCTGGTGCTCGATGGCCCTGTGCGGCAACCGCATGAAGGCCAGGCGCCACTACCAGCGCACCCGGGATGCAGCCGCTGAATAACTCCCGAGCCCCCAGAGCAGGCGGCGGGGCTCAGCCCTGAGCAGCAGAATCTTCCCCCGACCGGTCCCTGGCTGCGGTATCGACCGTGGGCAGCCCCCGCCGCCGCAGGTCAGCGACAAATCTGCGCACCAGCGCATCGGAAGGAACCATCGTGATCGCGACGATGTCGCGGTGCACTCGCGGCTGAAGATGCCGCACCACCGCCGAGGGCCGCCCCGCCAGCGCAGACACCGGCACGATGGTCACCCCCATGCCCGCCCCGGCCAACTGGGCAGCGGTCCGGGGACTGCGCGTGCGCAGCACGACCGTCAGGGAGGTCTGCCGAGCCGCGACGAACTGGTCGATCCACACCCCCATCCCGTTCTCCGGGTCATAGTGCACGAACGGTTCCCTCGCAAGATCCGGCACCGATACGGATTCCCGGTCCGCGAAAGGGTGGCCGGACGAGGTGACGACCACCATCTCCTCGCGGCCGAGCACCTCCACGTGAGCGGATGTGGCCGTCGGCTCGGGTCCCACAACCAGGTCCGTACCATCGGCCATCAGGTGCTCGACCATGCGGTCCGCGCTGGTGAACTCCAACAGGTCCAGCCGGACATCGGGCCACCGTGTCCGCCAGCGCCGCAGCACCGGAACCAGCAGCCAGGCCGTCATCGTCTCCGCACACGCGATCCGCAGGCGCCCCCCGAGCCCTTCCCCGACACGCCGCCCCGCCTGGACCGCACGCGATGCAGCCGCCAGGGCCACCCGCGCCTCTTCGGCGACGGCCCGGCCCGCCGCCGTGACCCGGACACCCCGGGCGAGCCGCTCCACCACCGGGGTGCCCAGCTCCCTCTCCAGTGCCGCGATCTGGTGGGAGAGCGCCGGCTGCGACATGTGCAGTACCGCTGCGGCCTTGGTCACCGATCCCTCGTCGACCAGCGCCACCAGGCACTCCAGCGACCGCAATGTGGCCATGCATCACCCTCATCATCACGCGAGCGCGCCCGGCCGCGTCACCGGACCGGAATGCGCGGGCAGCGGCCCGGAACGTCCAAAAACGAACAGAAAGCCCGGCACCAACGGGCTCCACCCTCACGCGGAACGAAAACCGCGTTCCTGCAGCGTCCACACGTTGCCGTCGGGGTCGGTGAACTCCGCGAAGCTGGCATAGTCCCGCCGCTGCGGGTCGACGCCGGGCTCGAAGCGTCCCTGCCACGTCTCGACCGGCGCCTTGTGACGGATCTCCCCCACGTCGACGCCGAGGCCCGCCAGCTCGGCGCACGCAGCCTGGAGATCGGCAACCACCAGGTACAGGCCCTTCACCGAGCCAGGCTGCGCATCGGTGAGGCCCACCCCGATCTGCACCGAGCAGGCGGAGCCAGGAGGCGTCAGCTGCACGACCCGGAAATCGGGCGTGGGTCCGTAGTCCACGTCGAGGTGGAAACCGAGCTGCTCTTGGTAGAAGGCCAATGAACGGTCGACATCACTCACAGGCAGGATGACAACCTCGAACCGGTACTCCATGTGATCATTCTGGTCCAGCGCGGCGCCGCCCCGCCACCCGCGCATCATGCGTGATCTGAATGATCAGACAAGGAAAGGCGAATGACCAGCCCAGATTCCCGCGCCTCTCAAGCATTCAGAAAATCTCGGCTGACGCCTCAAAAGGCTCATGATCGATGAATAGCGGGCGGCGCAGGCCAAGAACTAGGATCGGGCGCAGCACGTACTTCACAGCGCCATGAGGGGCTGCCCCCGGCCACCCCCAGGAGAACCGCGATGGCGACGCTGCTGTCCGTCAACGTAGGGATGCCCAAGGACGTCCCCTGGCAGGGAAGGACCGTCCACACCGGAGCGTGGAAGTCCCCCGTGCACGGCCCCCGGATGGCACGGCGGCTGAACATCGACGGAGACGGCCAAGGCGACCTGGCCGGGCACGGCGGCGAGATGCGCGCCGTCCTCGTCTACCAGGTGCAGTCCTACCAGTACTGGCAAAAGCAGCTCGGTCGCGACGACCTGACCTTCGGGATGTTCGGGGAGAACTTCACCGTCGACGGCCTGCCCGACAGCGAAGTGTGCATCGGCGACCGCTACCGCATCGGCGACGCCGAATTCGAGGTCACCCAGCCGCGCGTCACCTGCTACCGCGTCGGCATGCGCCTGGGCGAACCCGCCATGGCCTCTCTGCTGGTCGCCCACCACCGCCCCGGCTTCTACCTGCGCGTCATCACCGAGGGACACGTCCAGGCCGGTGACGAGATCACCCTCACCCGCAAGGGCCCCGAACAACTCAGCGTCGCCGACACCGACGCCCTGCTCTACCTTCCCGACCGCGACCCCGAAAAGCTGCGCAAAGCACTCAACATCCCCGCTCTCAGCCCCGGATGGCAGCAATCCTTCCGTGAACTCGCCGCCGCCCAGCAGCCCACACAGGAACCGGGATGGCCAGGCGAACGCGCCAGCGCCCAGCAACCCAGGGAAGAACAGGGATGGCCGGGCTTCAAGACCATGCGCGTCGCCCGCATCATCCCCGAGACCCCCACCGTCTCCTCGATCTACCTCGATACCACCGACGGCACCCCCCTACCGCAGCCCCACCCGGGCCAGTACCTCTCCCTCCGCCTGGACATCGGCGCAGCCGCCCCCGCCGTACGCAGCTACTCCCTGTCCTCCGCGCCCACAGCCGGCACCTATCGCATCAGCGTCAAGCACGAGCCCCACGGCCAGGTAAGCCACTACCTCCACACCAGCCTCCACCCCGGGGACCTCGTGGACGTCGCAAGCCCCCGCGGAGCCTTCGTACTCAAAGAGAGCGCCGACCCGGTCATCCTCATCTCCGCAGGCATCGGCGCCACCCCCGTGCTGGCCATGCTCCACCAACTCGCCGCCACCCAAGGCCCACGGCCTGTCTGGTGGATCCACACCGCCCACGACCGTGCCCACCACCCCTTCGCCGACGAGGCCCACACGCTCCTGGCACAACTCCCCCACGCCCACGAGCACGTCTACTACACAGCCGAAGCCCCGCATCCCGACGAGCCCCACATCACCCAGGGCCGCCCCACCGCCGCCTCACTCGCCGCCATGGGCATCCCCGCCAACGCCGACGCCTACCTCTGCGGACCACCCGCCTTCATGGACGAGCTCAGCGGCTACCTGCGCGACCACGGCCTCGATCCCGGCCGCATCCACACCGAAGCGTTCAGCGCCCTTCCCGCCATCAACCCCGGCGTCACGCCCACGGCCGTGCTCCGGCCGCACCAACCACCCGGCCCCGCCGGCACCGGGCCGCTCATCACCTTCGCCCGCAGCGGCATCACCACCCCCTGGTCACCCGCCCACGCCTCCCTCCTCGACCTCGCCGAAGCCTGCGACATCCCCACCCGATGGTCCTGCCGCACCGGCGTATGTCACACCTGCATCACCCACCTCGTCGCAGGCGACATCACCTACACCATCCCACCCCTCGAGCCCCCAGAACCCGGAACCATCCTCATCTGCTGCAGCGAGCCCACCACCGAAGTCGTCCTCGACCTCTAGCCGACGAGCAAACCCACCGGCACTCGGCCCTGCCTATGACGCCCGGGCACCCCCCTGCCTGCCAGACAAAGGTCCAGCACCCAATACAACTTGTGCAAGGCCAACGACGGGCAGGACAGACACCAGCAGTCACGCCTGACGACCACGGCCGGCACGACGCTTTGCCCTTTCGATTTCGCCCTCGATGGGCAGCCAGTAATAAGGGACAAACGCGGCGATCACAGCCACGCCCAGCACGGGAAACAAGGCGCCGAGCAGGGTTCCGGCACCGAGCCAGGCAAGGGCCAACCGGAAGCGCCGGGCGATAGCCCTCACTCCAGCGGAATCGATGGTGGCAGCGAGCAGCCGACGATCACGGCGGGCATGCCACCAGATCACGTTGAACAGAACGGCCGCGAACTCAAACGCGGCACCATGCAAGACGACCGCAACGCGCTGGCCACGCCCGTCACGGAACGCATCGGCCAGCACGGAAGCCGCGAACGGCAAGAACGCGATGTCCATCAACAGCACAGTGTTGAGGAACAGGACCACCCGGTCAGCGCTGCGGATGTGGTCGAACATGACGTGATGGTTGACCCACACCTGACCGATCAGCATAAAGCTGACACTGTACGCCAGATAAGACGGCCAGAGCGCCACGAGACCATGCACGAGATGACCCGTGTCGTGCGGCGGACGAATTTCCAGAACAAGCAGCGTTACGGCGATGGCGACAACACCGTCACTGAACGCGACCACTCTGGCAGGATCGCGCTCCACCCCGAAGGGCGTTGGCTTCGCCGGTCCATGAAGAGGCTCTGTCATCGTCCCAGTCTCAGACACCGCACACCGCCGGCCAGGACGAAAGGGCATTCCATCAATCTGATGTACACCGACGGGCTCACCAAACGCCCGCGGCTTCAAGCCCACAGAACCGCCGCAGGCTAAGGACTGGGATCAGAATGAGGTGCTTGCCGCTCAGGGATGACGGCGTGTCAGTTCTCGTTGCCAGGCCAGGCAGGGGGTGGGTGCGACCGAAGCGTGGTGGGGCAAGCCGAGGCTGGACGAGGGCGGGCTCAGGAAACGGCCTGGGCGCTACGCCGCGGGCGGCTTGTTTGGCGGTTCCCAGCCGTGGGTGAGGATGTCGAAGAGTGCCCCGACGGCGGCCCGGCGGTCCTGCCGGTCGCGAGCGAGGACCGGGATCTCGAGCACGAATCGAGCAAGAGCCACACATGCGAGGTTGTCGTGATCCACGCCGAACTCGTCTGCGATGGCTGCGCCGAGGCTGTCGCTGTACCGGGTCCACATGCGTTCGGCGTACGCGCGCAGTACCGGCGTGGAGTTCACCAGGTTGGTGAACTCGGCCGCCTGAGGATGCGCCCCGATCGCTGGCCAGGTGTCCAGCACGTGCTGTCGGAGGGCATCGAGGATGCTCTGCCCAGCGGGTCGCTGCCGCACCGCGGCGATCAATTGTGACTCTCGGTCTTCGTCCTGGTCGAAGACCAGCGCTTCCTTGCCGCTGAAGTGCTTGAACACCGTGGCGGTCGACACGTCGGCGGCGTCGGCGATGTCACGGATGCTCACCTGGTCGTAGCCGCGCTCCAGGAAGAGTTGCAGTGCGGCGTCGGCGATCGCCTGCCGGGTGGCCGCCTTCTTGCGGTCGCGGCGGCTGACAGAGGGCACGGTCATGGCTAGAGCGTACCCGACAGTCGAATCAATCGCTAAGTAGAGTCGTTGTACTTTTCTACTTGCTCTGTTTTTATGGACACTGTGCGTACCTGGCCGGCACATCGTCGTCGGCCTCGTCATCGTCTGCACCGCGCCGACCTGTTCATTGGGGAGGCCCCCTGCGTGGCACGTCCGGTGCCGAGGTCGACGATGCCCGGCCCTGCTCGCCTCCTCTTCGCCGACTGAAAGGAACAACCATGAACTCCCCAGAGCCCGCCCGAGCCCGCATCAGCATCATCGGTGCCGGCCCCGGCGGACTGACCTGCGCCCGCATCCTCCAGCAGCGCGGCATAGCAGTCACCGTCTACGACCGCGACCGGGGCCCCGACGCGCGCAACCAGGGTGGCACTCTCGACCTGCACGCCGACAACGGCCAGATCGCCCTGCGTGAAGCCGGCCTGCTCGACGAGTTCTTCAAGCTCGCTCGCCCCGAAGGGCAGGAAATGCGTCAGATCGACCCGACCGGCACGATCACGTCCCATCAAGTCCCGGAGATCGACGAGCTGTTCAAGCCGGAAATCGACCGCGGCCAGCTGCGCAACCTGCTGCTCGACTCCCTACAACCGGGAACTGTGCATTGGGGCCGTGCCCTGGAAATGATCAGTGGACCCGACGACGGGCCGCGGCGGTTGCACTTCACCGACGGCTCGACCATCGAGACCGATCTGGTCATCGGCGCCGACGGCGCCTCCTCCCGGGTGCGCCCGGCCGTGTCTCCCGCCGTCCCCGGGTACACCGGGGTGAGCTTCCTGGAAGCATGGTTCTCAGACGTCGAGAACCGGCACCCGGGCATCGCCGAGCTGGTCGGCCAGGGCAGCGCCCACGCAGCCGACGGTGAGCGCGGCCTGTTCGCCCAGCGCAACAGCGGAAACCACATCCGCGTCTACATCATCCGACGAGTCCCGGTCGACTGGATCAACGCGAGCGGCCTGACCGTCGAGGACACCGATGGCATCCGCGCCCTGCTCCTCGGCGAGTACGCCCACTGGTCGCCCCGCATGCGCAAGATGATCATCGAAAACGACGGCCCCTACGTCGACCGCCCGATCTTCGCCCTCCCTGTCCCGCACACCTGGGAACACAACCCGACGGTGACCCTGCTCGGCGACGCCGCCCACCTCACGCCCCCGCTCGGCGTCGGCGTCAACCTCGCCATGCTCGACGCCAGCGAACTCGCCCTCGCTCTCGCGAACGCCGCCACCATCGACGACGCGATCCGCACCTACGAGAAGACCATGCTCCCCCGCTCCACCGAGACGGCCAAGGCCCTCGAAGGCGGCGCCGAGCACCTGCTGTCCGCAGGCGTACCCGACGTCGGCAGCGACGACGCCGCCCAGCCCTGAGAACTGGGATCAGACTGAGGTCTTCAGCCGCCGCCAGCAGATGATGGCGCAGCCGAGGGTGACGAGGGCTTGGTGAATGTCTTCGCGGATCTCCCAGCGGATGCGCAGGCGCCGGAACCAGTGCAGCAGCGCGATGGCGCCCTCTACGACCCAGCGGTGGACTCCGAGGCCGGAGCCGTGTTCGGCACCGCGTCGGGCGATAACCGGGGTGATTTCGAACCGGCGGACCTTGTCGCGGTAGACGTCGTGGTCGTAGCCGCGGTCGGCGTAGACCCGGCGGGGGCGGCGCAGGGGTCGGCCGCTCCTGCCACGAATCGGCGGAACGGCCTGGATCAGCGGGATCAGCTGTGTGACATCGTTACGGTTTCCACCGGTCAGGGTCACCGCCAGAGGGATGCCGTGCGCCTCGACCATCACGTGGTGCTTGCTGCCGGTCTTGCCCCGGTCCACCGGGGAGCGTCCGGTGGCTGGCCCGCCCTTCATCGCGCGCACGTGCGAAGAGTCGACGGCAGCCCGGGAGAAGTCCAACATCCCAGCCGACCGCAGCTCGGCCAGCAGCAGCTCGTGCAGGCGCTGCCACACCCCGGCCTCGTTCCAGTCCCGCAGCCGCCGCCAGCAGGTCATCCCCGATCCGAAGCCGAGCTCCTGCGGCAGGTACCGCCACGGGATGCCGGTGTATAGCACGAACAGGATCCCGCACAGCACCCGACGGTCATTGATACGCCGACGCCCCGGATACCGGAACCGCCGCTCGACCACCGGCAGCAGCGGCTCGATCCGCTCCGCGAGCCATATTGAAGACCCACCAGTCGACCGCGTGGCGCATTCGCTTGTTGGCTGCATAGCGGAAGCGGACCTGCCGGGTGCGGCCGGAAGACCGGGTGACCGGGGCGACTCCGGTCTCGGCCATGAGTGCGGCCGGGGTGGGGAAGCGATCGCGGTCCTCGCCCATCTCGGCCAGCAGAGTTGCCGCGCAGGAGCGGCCCATGCAGGGGAAACTGAGGAAGATCGGCGCGTCGGGGTGAGCAACCAGGAGCTCGTCGATCCGTTTGTTGAGGATGCGGATGTGGTCGTTGAGCAGGGCGAGTTGCTCGGCGAAGAGCACGGCGGTCAGCTGCTTGCCGGCGACCGTGCCTGGGGCTGCGGTCAGCAGGTGCGTACGCAGTCGTTCCACCAGCACTTCGGGGCGAGTGCGCCCGGAGTAGCCGTGACGGCTGGTGAACGCCTTCATCCGCTCAGGGCCGACGCGGCGGGCCTGCTCAGGGGGGTAGTCCTCCAGGAACGCGAGGCTGATGTCGCGGTCGAGGGAGGAGAACAGGTGCAGCACGGCCGGGTGATAGGACTCCAGGATGGCCCGCAGCTGGTTCTCCAGGTCGCGCTGGTTCCAGACGACGCGTTCCCGATCGCGGATGACGGCCCGCAGCTCGGCCAGCTTCGGTGAGGCGACCGGCAGCGGCCGCCAGTGCCGGTATTCGTGCCGGAGACTGTCGGCAAGGACGAACGCATCGAAGGCATCGTCCTTCTTCGGTGCCATCCGGTAGCGTTCCCGCGCTCGCGCGGAGATCTTCGGAGAGACGCAGTAGAGGGTGTGCCCTGCGGCTTGAAGGCGCTCGACCAGCAGGCCCTCGCCTCGTTCGATGGCGATCCCGGCCAGTGGTGCGTGGCGGCGCAGGTGCCGGTCCAGACGCTCGAGGCCGTCAGCGGTGTGCGCGTAGCGCCTTTGGTGCACGACCTGGCCGGCCTCGTCCACGAGGCAGAGCTGCTGATGGGCGTTGCCCCAGTCGACGCCGGCGAACACCCCGATGGGATCTGTGGTGTTGGTGGGTAACGAATGGTCCATGGATTCCGTCCCGTCGGTCCTGGTCACCGGCTGGGCGGCTCCGCTGGTACCTCATCTCGGCGCTCGAGGCGCGACTCCCGCTGGCCAGTTCGCGGCCCGCCTCCAGCGGGAGGGACTGGTCTGCATGGGGGCCTCGAAGGCAACGCGTCTGCATAGGTCCTCTCCCGCTGGCGCGGTGACCGGTGGGGAATTCCCGCCACCAAGGAGTGTGCACGGATGAGGTCTGCACGATGGTGCGAGGCCAGACCGTCTCCACCGCCTCGGGCAGACCCTTGAGCCCGTCGCAGACCAGCATCAGTACGTCGCTCACGCCGCGGTTCTTGATCTCGGTGAGGGTGTGCAGCCAATACTTGGCGCCCTCACCGCCGTCGCCGGCCCACAAGCCCAGAATCTCCCGCCGGCCCTCGACGGTGACAGCCAGGGCCACATAGACGGGGCGGTTGGCGACCGCGCCGTCACGGATCTTGGTTCTGTCGACGATCTTGTGATCCGGACGGTTGAGCGGGCTGTGCCGACTGTTCGCGATCATGCATCGGGTGCTCTCGTGATGTGCTCCTGGAGCTGTTTCCGTACCTGTCCGCGCTGGTGATCGAGGGGGTCGAGCGACGGCCGGACAAGGTAGTACTGCGGGCACGAGCGCGGTCGACGACGGGGACCTGCCACTGCGGTCATAGCTCGTCGCGGGTGCACGGCGGGTATGTACGCAAGCTGCGTGATGCCGCTGTGGGCGGTCTCGGTGTCGTGATCGAGTTACACATACGTCGCTTCCGCTGTGAGAATCCCGCCTGCCCGGCAGTGACGTTCGCCGAGCAGATCGCGGGGCTGACGACTCCGCACGGCCGCTATACGCCTTTGCTGCGCGGGCTGTTGATGCAGATCGGATTGGCGCTGGCCGGCCGGGCCGGGGCCCGCCTGGCGGCCGCTGTCGGCATCACGGTGGGCAGGGACACCCTGCTGCGGATGGTCCGGGCCCTGCCCGAGCCGGAGATCGGCGAGGTTGAGGTGCTTGGTGTCGACGACTTTGCCTTCCGCAAGGGTCGCCACTACGGCACAGTGCTGATCGACATGGCCACCCACCGGCCGCTGCATCTCTACGACGGCCGCGAGGGCGAGGACCTGGCCGCCTGGCTCCAATGCCATCCCGAGGTGAAGGTCATCTGCCGGGACCGCTCCAGTGGTTACGGGGAGGGCGCGCGGGTCGGGGCGCCACAGGCCCAGCAGGTCGCGGACCGATATCACTTGTGGGCCAACCTTGCCAGGCGGTTGAGAAGACGGTCAACGCCCACCGCTCCCGCCTGGCAGAACCGCTTGCTGGAGCGGAAGACGGCCCCGGCCACCCGGAAGCGGAGCCCGAGGTGGTGCAGCCGTCGAAGGAGCTGAAGATCGTGACCCGGCTGCGGGAGCAGCATGCCGCCGCCCACGAGCTGTGGGCGCAGGGGATGTCGAAGGCGGCGATCCGCCGGAAGCTCGGGCTGCACCAGGCCACCGTCCGCAAGCTGGTCAACGCCCGCTCCGCTGATGATGTCGTCGCCAAGAGCCTGCAGCGGGCGCATGTCGTCGACCCGTACGTCGGCTACCTGCACCGACGCTGGAACGAAGGCATAAGAAATGCCGCACAGCTCCACCGGGAGATCCAGAAACTCGGCTTTCCCGGAGGCGAGTTGGCCGTCCAGCGTCACCTGCGGCGCTACCGCACCGGGCGCGGCCACGCACCCGCCGTCGGCCCCACACCGCCGACGGTCCGCGAGGTCACATCCTGGATCATGACCCACCCCGAACACCTCCGCGACGGCGATGCCGACAAACTGCACCGCCTGCGTGAGCGCGACCCCGAGCTGGACCGGCTCACCGGCCACGTCAGGAAGTTCGCCGTCATGATGACCGCACGCCACGGCGACCGGCTCGAGGAGTGGATCGCCGGCGTCGAGCACGACACCCTGGCTCCGCTTGCGGGCTTCGCCCGCAACCTCCGCCGCGACTTCGACGCCGTCCACAACGGTCTGTCCCTGCCACATAGTTCAGGCGCTGTTGAAGGCAACATCAACCGGCTGAAGATGCTGAAACGCCAGATGTTCGGCCGTGCTGGCCTCGATCTCCTTCGCAAACGCGTCCTGCTCGCACGGTGACATCCTCTGCACTGGATCACAAGATCGTCGACAGAACCCTGATCTTCACGTGGATGGCGTCCACGAAGACCACCGGATAGACGGGGTCGAGAGGGCGGCTCTGCCATTCGGCCATGCCCTCGAGGACCTTGTCGGTGATGGTGGAGATGGTCTGCCGGGACACCTCGGCTCCGTAGACCTCCGCCAGATGGGCCTGGACCTCGCCGGTGGTCAGGCCCTTCGCGGCCAGCGAGATCACCATATCGTCAACGCCGGTCAGGCGCTTCTGCCGCTTCTTGACGATCTTCGGCTCGAACGAGCCGTCCCGGTCGCGGGGCACGGCTATCTCCACCGGCCCGACCTCGGTCAGGACGGTCTTTGAGCGCTTGCCGTTGCGGGAGTTGCCCCCGTCCTTGCCTGCCGGATCGTGCTTGTCATAACCGAGGTGGTCGGTGATCTCGCCCTCGAGGGCGGACTCCAGCAGCCGCTTGGTCAGCTGCTGGAGCAGTCCGCCCTCACCGGTCAGCTGCAGGCCCTCTGCCTGAGCCCGGCTCACCAGCTCGTCGATCAGCTGGTCGTCCACGGCCTTCGCCGACACAGCCGCTGCCAACTCGACAGCCTCGTGCTCGGCCACGTTCACTGGTCATCGATGCATCTTCCATAATCGGGAGTTACACCGAACGATTTACAGTCCCCTGGAGACGGTTGAATGCTCTGGTGACGGACTGGACGCAGATGATCGATGCTCACGGGATGATTGGACGAGTGCCACTGCTCCTGGATCAGGTAGGGCGGGAGGAAGCTCCGGAGACTTGGGAGGAGCTTTGGGACCGTCTGTGCCTGCACGGTGAGACGGTCTCCCCGGCGAGCTTCACCGCTCTTCCGCGCTTGGCAATCCTGGCTCCCACATGTGCCCAGGCGCTTGAATTGGCCGGCGCCATCGTGCGTGGCACCTTGCAGCATCCTGACGGCGAAGCTCTGCTCGCGGGCTGCGCGGATGCGATCGCCCGACTGCGGGAACTCGTGGACCAGCAGCTTCGGACGCGTCCTGCCAACTACAACCGGATCTTCGGCGATCTGCTCGCGCTTGAAGGGCAGTACCACTGGAGCGCCGCTCTGGAAGACTTCACCGACGACTTCTACACCGTGTCCTGCCCGCACTGCGGAGCGGAGGTGACCATCGCCGTCAGCGACTACGGCTGCTACTCGGCCATCCGTGACTGGGATCTGGGCGACATCGAGCGGCGGCCGCTGCGGCCCGCTTCGGCCGAGGAGCTTCGCGACCCCGGCCGATGGATGCATGCCACAGCCGTCCGGGACGAGCAGCAGCGACTCGCCGAGGGGATCAGGCACGTCTTTGGCCGTGCGGAGTGCCCGGCTTGCGCCAGCGTCTTCAGCATTGCGGAAGCGCACACGAGCGCGAACCTTCCCCCAGCCCTTGAGACGTCCTGACCTGGGACAGGGTGCCCCCCACCGCCTGTCATGATCTTGGTATGGCTGGCGTAATCACGGCTTCGGAACCTTCGTGGATAGCCCCCTCCACCGGGCTGAGCCCCCGGCTCTTCCGTAAGTTGATCGCAGCGCTCCGCCGCGAGAGCCCGGACAGGGCCCGTCCGGGACGTCCGTGGTCGCTGCCGCTGGAGGACCGGGTCCTGCTGGTGGCCTGTTGGGTGCTAGAAGTCCCATACTGGCGCTGAGCTGCGCATTTCGCCGGAGCATCGTGATCTTCGTCAGGCGGTGTCGCGGTACTGGTGCATCAGTCCGCCGAGAATGTCGTGTCGTTGGATGCGCTGCGCCGGGAAGGGAATGACGTCCGGGGCGTCGGCGGGAGCTCGAAGATCGAGGGCGCGGTGCGGCCTTCCGGTGTTGTGGTGCGTCGCATACTGGGCAGGACGTGTCGGGCGTGCTGCTCGTTGTAGATGAGCATCCGGTCGGTGCACTCGGCTCGTACGCTGCGGATGAACCGCTCCGCGTGGGCGTTCATCCGCGGCGCCTGCGGCGCGGTCTTGAGGATCTTGATGTTGTCGCTGGTGAAGACGGTGTCGAAGGCCTGGGTGTAGCGGCTGTCACGGTCGCGCAGGAAGTAGCGGAAGCCAGCGGCTCGCTCGCCGAGGTCAGCCAGGAGGTTGCGGGCGAGCTGGGTGGCCCAGGCCGCGGTCGGGTGGGCGGTGACGCCGAGGATGTGCACCGTGCGGGTGCCGACCTCCATGACGGCGAACGCGTACAGCCTGGTCAAGCCACGGTGTCAACGCGGAAGAAGTCTGCGGCGAGCAGGCCGGAGGCCTGGGCGCGCAGGAACTCGCGCCAAGTGGGCCCGGCGTCCGGGCCGCGTCGAGGTGCCGGGCCGAGTCCGGCGCCGTGCAGGATGCGGCGGATGGTGGAGGCGCCGACCCGGTGGCCGAGACGCCGCAGCTCGCCCTGGATGCGAGTCGAGCCCCAGGTGGGGTTCTCCCGGGCCAGGCGCAGGATCAGCGCCGTAAGCTCCTCGGATATCGGTGGTCGCCCGGTGCGTGCGGGTTTCTGTCGCCACTTCCAGCGGACCGGCCGGCGGTGCCAGTTCAGCAGCGTGCCGGGTGTGACCAGACGGTGCCGACGCAGTCGGCCCGGGATGTGCCGGGCGAGACCTGCGAGCACGGCACGCTCCGGCCAGGTCAGCCGCGGACATCCCCCGACCTGCCGGCGCAGCACCGCGACCTCGTGGCGCAAAGCGAGCAACTCGACATCCCTCGCCCGGTCGGTACGGGAGAGCAACAGCAGCAGGCCGAGGAGCCTGATGAAGATCAGGTAGAGCATGCGCAGCACCATGCCCGCTGAGCGTGCCACGCCCGCCGACCCTCGCAAAGTTCCAGCTCAGGACCTATACACGAGTTTCGGCACCCCACAGGTGAACCGCCCATCGGGCCGCTCGTGCAGCCAGCCGTGGTCGGCGAGCTTGGTCATCTTCGCCCGCAAAGGTTCCAGCTTGCCGCGCACCGCAGTGTCCAGGCCCAGCCGCTCGCCGACCGCCCTGACCTGCACCGGGCCGTCGGCCTCCCGCACGATCGCCAGGATCCTGCGGTAGTCGCCGGGCAACGCACCCTCGTCGACCGTGTCGCTGCGGTGCGGGATGAGCAGGACCGCCCCCCGGCCCTGCGCGGTTACCGGACCGACAGCCTCGGCGTCGGCCTGGACCTGCTCGGCCAGGCGGTTCAACACCCGCTCCACGATCGCCAGTTCGTCCCGCTCGGCCTGGACCTCCTGAAGCTGCTTGGCCAACTCCTCGGCAAGGGCGTCCAGTTCGCTTCGGCGGGCGGTGATCCACTGCCGCTCCTGCATCCCCGCGCCCTCCCGCGTTCTCACGGCGTGCCGACCTGCTGACGGATCGTAGCGAGGGTCGGTTTGGGCGCAGCCGAACCCGGCATCCCGCCGGAGCCGGGACCTGCCCGATGATCTACACCATGGTCATCGGCCGCCGACCGGCACGAGCACCCAACTCGCCATTCACACCAGACCCGTGAGCTGCGACTTCACGATGCACACCGCTCAATGGATGGAGAGTGGGTGTGCTTCTGGGACGTGCGACGGCCCCGAACGGAGCGACTCAGCAGGCTCCGCCGCAGGTGTTCGCCTGTTCACGCTGTCCATGTCGTCGGCTACTCCCAGGCGCCCCATGAATGCCGACTCGCTGCGTGCCAGGACAAGCCGCAGTTGCTCCTTAAACGCTGCGTAGGGCACGTCCGAGCCAGGCCTCTGTGTTGCCACGACTGGATCAACGAGACATGCGGGGCAGCCGATGTGCGTCGGACGGGCGGACGTGCCGATCGCGGCCGCGCGCATGCATCAAGGCGCAGACGCACGGTCTGCGGGAGGCGCGTAGCCACGTGCGGCGCCGCCGATGTCGTCTTACGGTCGTGGAAGGGGACTCAACGACCTTCCACCTCAGCGCCTGAAGGGCAGGCGAAACCCATGGAAGCGCCCGGCATGCGCGTGGTCGTCGTCGGGGCCACCGGAAACCTCGGCACCAGCGTTGTCCAGACACTCGCGCGGATCCCCGGATCGACTCGATTCTGGGATTGGCCCGCCGCCTTCCGCAGTGGTCTCCGACGAAGACCGAGTGGGCGAGCGCGGACATCGCGGACGACAGCACCGACCTGGCCGGTCACTTCGCCGACGCGGACGCCGTCGTCCACCTGGCGTGGCTGTTCCAGCCCACGCATCACCCGGCGACGACCAGGCGCACAAACGTTCAGGGCAGCATCCGGGTCTTCGACGCCGCGGCCGCGGCCGGCGTCCCCGCGCTGATCTACGCATCCTTCGTGGGGGCCTACTCACCCGGACCCAAGGGCCGGGTCGTGGACGAGCTCTGGCCCACTGACGGCTGGCCGGAGTCGACGCTGTGCCAAGAGAAGGCCTATGTCGAGCGCGTCCTGGACGCCTTCAAACTCCAGCACCCCGAGGTCCGCGTGGTGCGGATGCGGCCGGGCTTCATGTTCAAGCGGGAAGCCGCGTGCGAGCAGCACCGTTTGTTCCGCGGCCCGCTGGTGCCCAAGCGCCTGACCCGCCCGGAGCGCATGCCCGCAATCCCGACATCCCCGGCATGCGCTACCAGGCCCTGCACACCGATGACGCGGCCGAGGCCTTCCGGCAGGCCATCGTGCGTACGGTGCACGGAGCCTTCAACCTGGCCGCCGAGCCCGTCGTGGATGGACACGACGCGGGCACAGCGCGAACTGGAGTGGGCGCCCCGGTATACCGTCCAGGATGCTCTGCTGGAGTGGCTGAACGGTCTCCACGAGGACGCGGGACTGCCCACCCCGCCACTGGTCGGTTCACCAGGACTGCGCCGGTGAGGCAACACCAAGGCGGTCGCCCGACCGTGAAGCCGCACCCGGCTCAGGTACCGGCCAGCAACATCGATTCGGCGCTGCAGGTCACGACGGGCGGACCTGCCCAGGCGGTGTGCCGGACCGTCAGCCTCACTCCAGTGACAGGGCCCACCTCGGGAGGTACGTGATGACCAGTTCGCCGGACACCCGGCCGATCGTGGTGGGCATCGACCCCGATCCCACGCAGTGGCTGGCGCTGGCCTGGGCCGCCGACGAGGCCGGCCGGCGCAGGCTTCCGCTGCGCCTGGTGGACGTGTGAGAGGCACTGCCCTCCAAATACCGGACGGCGGAACTGACACCGGCGTGGGAGACGTCGGACGAGGCGCGGCGTACGCTCGGCACACGCGCCCTTGAGCAGGTCGAGGCTTTCTCAGGGACCGACGGCCCGAGGTTGAGGTGTCGGTCCTGCAGCGCATGGCGTGCAGCACGAGGGCGTCGTCGCGGACGCGAAGCAGGCCGAGGCGTTCGCGTCCTGACCAGGCGTATTTCGCGACGGCCACCTTGGAGGACCGGCCGAGTGCCTGGACGAGCAGCTTGTACGGCTTGACTGCGACGTCGTCGACGGATTGCAGGTAGTAGCCCTCCGCTATGCGGATGGGGTCGATGCTCGCAGTTGAAGAACTCAGCCATCTGCCTTGGCCACGCCGATCGGGCAGGACACGCTGGAGCCTCCCAGCCCGCAGTACCCGTTCGGGTGGTGACTGCTCTCGCTTGACCAGGATGGGTGTTTTGGCACGCACTGTCGGTTGCTCAGCCCTCGGTGAAGCACGCCGGCCATGCGGTGAGCGGCACGCTGGACGCCGCCGTGGGACAGCTGGCCCTCCCCGCCAGGCCGAACGTCACTGGTCGCCGGAGCGGCGCGGTGTTGTCATGGGTAGGGAGACGGGTGTGGACGAGCGGCCCGGGGAGGCCGGGGCTCCGCCCCGTCGCGAAGTGGAGGAGGCCGATGCCATGCTGCACCGCCGCAAGGTCAGTGACGTGATGACTGAGGAGGTCGTCACCCTCCGCCCCGACACAACGTTCCACGAGATCGTCGCCTTGCTGGACGCCAACGACATTGCCGCGGCCCCGGTTATCGACGACGAGGGCGCTCCCATCGGCGTCGTGTCCGCGTCCGACGTGCTGCGGCACGAGACCGGTATGCCCGACCCACAGGGGCAGGACGGCAATGACGAGCACGCGTGGGGCAAGGCTCGGGCCCGGACCGCGGGCGCGCTCATGAGCAGTCCCGTCTTCACGGCCCGTGCTGACTGGACGATCCCCCAGGCCGCGCGGGAACTCCGCAGGCGGCACGTCAAACAGTTGCCGGTGGTCGGCGACCACGGGCTCCTGACCGGCATCGTCAGCCGCAGCGACCTGCTGGACGTCTTCATCCGCTCCGACGTCGAGATCCGCGGCGAGGTCGAGCAGGACGTCCTGGGGCACATCCTCGGTCTGGAAAAGGGCACCGTCGCGGTCGAGGTTCGGGACGGCGCCGTTACCCTGCGGGGTCACGTCCCGGAGCCGCGTCTCGTCCCGGTGGCCGTGGGCCTGTGCCAGGGCGTCGACGGTGTCGTTGCCGTGGATGCCCAGCTTGCGGCCCCCTAGGCGGACTACTGAGGTTGTAGGCGCGTTGTCGTCGGGGTGAGTCCGGTGCCGGTGAGGCATCCGTTGATGAGATCGCTGCGGTACTGGAGTCGGCGAAGGCCGTGGCGGAGTGCGGCGATGAGGTGTTCGGGATCGGTGAAGGCGGTGTTGGCCTGGCTGCTGCGACGCAGCAGAGACCAGATGCCTTCGACGGGGTTGAGGTCGGGTGCGTAGGGCGGCAGGTGATATGCGGTGATCCAGTCGTGTGCATCGATGAAGGCCCGCAGGCGTCTGTCTTTGTGGACGTTGAGGATGCCCCTATGTTGCGTCAAGCGGCAGAAGAGGAGGCAGCAAGGGCCGATGCCGGCCGGATCTCACGGTAGATCTCGCGAGCGACGTAGCGTTTGAGGCAGCGGATGATCTGGCGTTTCGACATGCTCTGTTTCGTGCGTCGTTCGAGGTAGACACGTGTGCGGGTATCACGGCGGATGCGGGTCACGACGATGCGGCAGAGGGCGGCGTTGGCTTGCCGGTTGCCCCCGCGGTTCAGCCTCCGACGCTGCGTCTTCCCGGAAGACTGCTCGACAGGGCTGACGCCGCATAGCGCGGCGAACGACGCCTCACTGGCTAGCCGCTCTGGGGTGTCGCCAGCGGCGATCAGCAGGGCAGCAGCACTGTCGGGCCCGACGCCGATGACGTCCAAAAGCTGCGGATGACAGTGACGGACAGCCTTAGTGACCCGGTGGGCGAGCTCCTTCACCTCGACGGTCAGCTGCTGGATGCGCCGGGCCAGCAGCCGGAGCGTGAAGACGGCCGCATCGCCGGTGTCGGGAAGGTCGGCGCATCTGGCGATCAGCGCCGTGTTGGTGAGCTTGGAGAGTGCCTCGCGCAGCGCGGGATCAACTCCGAGCAGCACAGCCTTGAGCTGGTTCTTCGCCTGCGTGCGAGCCTTGACGGCCGACTCCTTCGCCAGCCGTAGCACGCGCATGTCGGCCGCCGGGCCCTCACCGGTCTTGGGTGTGACGTCAGCGCGTCCGGACAGCACTGCGCGGGCGGCGGCCTCCGCATCCACGGCGTCGGTCTTGCCGCGCTTGCGGCGGATGGCGCGGTCCGGCTGATTGACCTCGACGACCTGCACGTTCTCCCGGCTCAGGAAGCGTGCCAGAGCCGCTCCGTAGGAGCCCGTGCATTCCACACCGGCCCGGCGCAGGGCGCCGAAAGAGCATGCCCAGGCCAGGAGTTGCCGGTATCAGGCGGCCGTGGCCGGGAACTCTTGGTGGGCCAGGAGAGCCCCGAGCACGGTGATCACGGCGGCGACATGCACGTCCTTGTGGGTGTCCACCCCCAGGATTACGTCCTCTGCCGGCGGTTCTTCCGGCTGTGCGGGCAGAGTCGGCTGGGGGCATGCTGATGGCGGTCACTCGGCTCCTCGATCGGCACGGGGCTGTGGCCGGCGTCGGGCCGGTGGGCGGTCAGAACTGTGACGGTGCCTTGTGCGGCAAGGCACCTATCGAGACACGCTCGCCGGTCCGGCGGCAGCGAGCACCGCCCAGGACCACAGGCCGACAGATCCTCAACAAGGCAGGCTAGCCAGTTGTCCCACGGGTCAGACCCTGGCCCCGGACGGCGCCCCATGAGTCTCACAGTTGTCCCACACGAGCACGATCGGGCCGCCGAGCTGCAGGTGGGCTGTGATGAGGAGGTCGCGGTAATCGATCCAGGCGAAGCTGCGTCGTCCGCCGCTCTTGTGGTCGCTGTGTCTTCGGGGACGGTAGATCAAGCGGGAGCGTTCGCTGGGCTTGTAGCAGGTCAGGGCGGCGATCGAATAGCGGCGCTGGGACCGGCCGCGGACCCGGACGACCGGGGTGCAGCCGCACTTGGCCCAGGTGCGGCGGGCAGGCGGCGTCATCGAGAACCCGGCCTCGTCTTCAAAGACGATCCAGGCCCCGAGCGCCGCCGCGGTGCTTCCACGTGCGGCCACACGTCTTTCACCCAGCCGGCCACAGCGTCCTCGTTGCGTTCGACTGCGCGGCGGGCGGGCACCTGGTGGCTGAAGCCGTGCCGCCTCAGCATCTGCGCGATGCCGGAGAGCGTCATGGTCTTGTGGAACCTGCGGCCGATCAGCGTCTTGATGCGGGCCAGGGTCCAGGTCTGATCTGGCCAGCCGTGAGCGACCGGGCCCCTGGCCAGCTCCTCCCCCAGCACGGCGAACAGGGCATCGTTCAGCTTCGGGTGGGAGACCGGCCCCCGTGAGCGCAGCCCATCAGGGCCTCGCTCCTGCCAGGACCGGCGCCATCTTTGAACGGACCGGACGCTGACCCGTAACTCCTTCGCGACCGTGGCATTGTCCTGCCCGGCGGCGAACAACTCGGCCGCCATCATCCGGATGCGCTCACGAAACGCCTGCCGCTCAGGCGACAGACCCCCACCCTGCGGATACCTCACACTTTGGGCATACCGCGACGATCAAGACCTGTCAGCCCTCAACGACAACGCGCCTACAACCTCAGCTTGTTGTTTAACCTCGCACGTCACCCGACCTGCTGAGATCTCCCGTTTCCGGCAGCACGTGACACGGCCGTCCTCCACGCTTCGAGATGTCGAGTAACGGAGCATGAAGGAACGGCCGCTGAAGATGAGTCTTCCTCCGGATCCCCCTGCCGTCGAGGCATTGGGCGCCTTGTCCCGCTTTCGGGTTGAGTTCTATGAGTCCCTGTATTCACGCTCGGACGCGCTCTTCGAGCTGACCGACGCGATGCTGTGCACGGACGGCCCGGTGAAGTCGCTGGTCGAGCTGACGCTGGCGGCCGAGCACCGGCGCGGGCATGGTGCGATGTATGCCGCACTGGATATGGGCTGGTTGCAGCCGCGTCGCCTGCGCCGCGCCCTGGCCGACCTCCCGCTGCCGGGCGCCGCCGATGGGCGGATCGTGCTCGCGGCGGACGTGTGCAACTGGCTCCGTCCGGACGCCCCCACCAGCCCCGACCGGCTCTTCTGCCACGTCTACGGACGCGGCGGCCGCTCCAGCGACCAGTTCGTGCCCGGCTGGCCGTACTCCTTCGTCGCCGCCCTGGAGACCGGCCGCACCTCCTGGTGCGCCCTGCTCGATGCCGTGCGCCTGGGTCCGACCGACGACGCGACCGCTGTGACCGCGGCCCAACTACGCGACGTGGTCCAGCGGTTGATCGCTGCCGGGCACTGGCAGCCGGGAAGTAAGGCGATCCTGATCGTGCTGGACGCCGGCTACGACGCTCCGCGCCTCGCCTACGCGCTGCGCGATCTGCCGGTGGAGGTGATGGCCCGACTGCGCTCGGACCGGGTGATGTACCAGGACGCAGGCCCCGCGCGCTCCACTCCCCGGGGCGGGCGCCCTCGCAAGCACGGGGCGAAGTTCACCCTCGCCCAGCCCGACACTTGGCACCGCTCCGACCACTTCACCACCTGCGACACCGCCCGTTACGGCCGGGCCGAGGCGCGCGCCTGGGACCGCATGCACCCCAAGCTGCAGGCCCGCAGTTCCTGGCTCGATCACGAGGGCGAACTGCCAACGCAGCACGGCACATTGATCCGCCTCGAGGTGGAGCGCCTGCCCGGCGAGCGTGAAGCGAAACCGGTATGGCTGTGGACCTCAGCCACCGGCCTCGCCGCTGACCAGGTGGACGTGCGCTGGCGAGCGTTCCTCCGCAGGTTCGATCTGGAGCACACCTTCCGGTTCCTCAAGCAGACCCTCGGGTGGACCCGCCCGAAGGTCCGCCACCCCGACACCGCGGACCTGTGGACCTGGCTGGTGATCGCCGCCCACACCCAGCTCCGCCTCGCCCGCCCCCTCGCCGAGGACCTGCGACGCCCCTGGGAACGGCCCGTCGAGCCCCGCCGACTCACACCCGCCCGGGTCCGCCGGGGGTTCCGTCACCTCCGCGCGAAGACCACCCGTCCAGCGGGCGGGCCGAAACCCACCCGGCCGGGCCCCGGACGCCCACTCGGCTCGAAAAACCGCAGGCCAGCACCACGGCATCAGCCTGGGAAGACCGTGAAACGAACCGAAACCCTCACCGAGCACGTCCGCCTAAAACAGCAGCGAGGTTAAACAACAAGCTCAGAAGGTGTTGTCTTTCCGATCTCGAGAGATGCGCGTCGAACGGAAGTCCCCAGATTGGGTGGTCGCGGGGCGCGTGGCGCAGGTCATCGGCCCGGGCCCGAGCCGAGACCGGTCCGCGAGTGTGTTAAGGGTGCGCTGGTAGTCCACCGACACCACCGACTAGGCCAGCCCTTCACACCGCACCGGCACCTGCGACTCGGCTTCGCCGCGCCGACTGCGCGTCCGCATCTCGCGGATCCGCGGTGACCTCTGTGTCGGCGGTGTTGCCGCCCTCGGCCTCGGCGGCCTGGATGCGGTCGGCCTCCTCCCGCAACCCGTCGACTCGAGGACGAGAGCGACCTCGCGCTGTTCCAGCAGTGCGACAACCGACGGCATCCTCGACGTCCTGGGAGCGACGCCACGACAGGCCACCACTCCCACGGAGTCGCCTACGCCATACCTCACCAGTGAAAAAGCGGTTCCCGCCTGGCGCTGGAGGGCATGCCGGCCTCAACGGCGACGCCTGCGGCCGCTCCTGCGTCCGCTCGCGCAGCTCGGCGGCCACGGGTCCTGGGCATGCCCCGCGGGACGGCGGCGGTCGCCGGCAGTCACACCGCGGAACGACTGTCTATGAACAGGGTCCCGGCGGTCTCGATGAACAGTTCCGCGATGGCCTTGGCTGACGGTGTCGGTGGATTGTCGCGCAGCCGGGTGAGCAGGATGCGGCGAACCGGGGCCGCGGGGCCCAGGTCGATGGTGGTGACGTCATCCCGCAGGCTGGCCAGGGCGAACCTGGGGGCGAGCGTGATGCCCAGGCCGACCGCCGCCATGGCCTGGGCCTCTTGGTAGTCGTGTGCCCGGTAGGCGATCTTCGGCTCGAAGCCGGCGGCACGGCAGCTACGGGTGAGCAGCTCGGCGACCGGGTGATCGCCCCGGACGATCCAGTTCTCCTCGGCCAGCTCCTCAAAACCGGCGGAGTGCCGGGCGGCGAGCGGGTGGCTGGTGGCGACGACCAGGCAGGTGTGGTCGTCCAGCAGATGGATGACATCGAGGTTGGTCTCGTCCAGGCGCCGCCACGGGTAGTCCCACATCAAGGACAGCTCGATCTCCCGGCTCTCCAGGATGTCCATCAGGCCGGCGTTGCGGTCGCTGTGCACGGCCAGCTCAACCTGCGGGTACCGGGTGCGAAAGGCGCGCACGACGCGGGGCAGCAGGGATGCGGCGATGGTGGGGAAGGTACCGATGTGCAAGGTCCCGCTGTGCAGGCCCGCGATGTCATCGAGGGATCGGCGTGCGGCCCGCAACTGGCGATCGATCCGTGCAGCATGCTCGGCCAGAGTGCGGCCGGCCTCGGTGAGCGTGACGCCCCGGGGGTGCCGCGCGATCAGCGGCTGCCCGGCCTCCGCTTCCAGCCTGCTGATCTGCTGAGACACCGCCGAGGGCGTATAGCTCAGGGCAATCGAGGCCGCCGTGATGGAGCCCCGGCGAGCCACCTCGGCCAGCACCAGCATGCGGCGTACGTCGAGGCTCATCACAACCGCCTTAAGTATTTATGAAAGCAACTTCAATTTCTTTCGATTGTACTGATGGCACTGCTGGCGCATCGTCGTACTGACCGGCAGGCGGGCCGCGCAGGCCGTCGACCCGCTCACCGGGCCCTGGTGAAAGAGATCCATGCTGCGGTCGCGTACGCACACAGCCCCTGATCCGTACGCCCCAGCCCCGAAAGGATCTCCGATCCGGACATCTGCCATCCGAACCCATGGGAGTACACATGACCGAGCAGTGGGACGTCGTCGTGGTCGGCGGCGGGAACGCCGGCTTCAGCGCGGCTCAGTCCGCCCGACAGCAGGGAGCACGGGTGCTGCTGCTGGAGAAGGCCCCCCGCCAGTGGGCCGGAGGCAACTCCTACTTCACTGCCGGGGCGATGCGCACCAGCCACGGCGGGCTCACCGACCTCACCTCGCTGGTCGAGCCACTTCCCGCGGACCGCGCAGGACGCGTCGACCTCGCCCCCTACACCGACGACGACTTTCTCGCCGACCTGACCCGGGTAACCCAGGGAAGGACCGACCCCGAACTCGCCCGGATCCTGGTCGGCGAATCCCGCGAGACGATGACCTGGCTGCGCAGCCTCGGCCTGCGATTCGAGCTTATGTTCCACCGGCAGGCTTACGAGGTGGACGGGCGCTACCGGTTCTGGGGCGGACTGGCCGTCGGCGTGGTCGGCGGGGGCAAAGGAATGATCGACCAGCACCTTGCCGCCGCCGATCGCAGCGGCATCGAAGTCCGCTTCGACAGCCCCGTCACCGGCCTGGCCACCGGGCCCGACGGCTCCGTCCGCGGCGTGATGCTCGCCGACGGGCAGCGCATCGAGGCCGACGGCGTGGTACTCACCAGCGGCGGCTTCGAGGCCAACCCGCAGATGCGGGCCGGCTACCTGGGCGCGGGCTGGGACCTGGCCCTGGTGCGCGGAACCCCGCACAACACCGGCGACGGCATCCGCATGGCCCTGGCGGCCGGCGCACAACCCTACGGCCACTGGAGCGGCTGCCACGCGGTGGCCTGGGACAGCCAAGCCCGAGCGACCGGCGACCGGGAGCTGACCAACCAACTCACTCGCGGCGGCTACCCGTTCGGCATCGTAGTCAACGCCGAGGGCCGCCGGTTCGTCGACGAGGGAGCGGACTTCCGCAACTACACCTACGCCAAGTACGGTGCCGAGATCCTCAAGCAACCGGCAGGCGTCGCCTACCAGCTCTTCGACGCGACGTCCGCGCCGCTGCTGCGCCCCGAGGAGTACGCCTCGGCGGGCATCACCAGGGTAGAGTCCGACACCGTGGAGGGCCTGGCCAAGGAACTCGGCATAGACGAGGGCCAGCTGGCGGAGACGGTCGAGCGGTTCAACGCCGCCGTTGTCTCCGGTCGCTTCGATCCGACGGTCAAGGACGGCTGCCGGACCGAGGGCATCACCCCTCCCAAGTCCAACTGGGCCCAGCCGCTGACCACTCCTCCGTACGTCGCCTTCCCGGTGACCTGCGGCATCACCTTCACCTTCGGCGGGCTGCGGATCGACGCCGACGCGCGCGTGCTGGATCTGAGCGGCCACCCCGTCCCTGGGCTGTACGGGGCCGGCGAACTCGTCGGCGGGCTCTTCTGGTTCAACTACCCTGGTGGCTCCGGCCTCACCGCCGGTTCGGTGCTCGGCAGGCGCGCCGGGCGCTCAGCAGCCGCCGACACGCGTTGACGGCGCCCCAGCCGAGTGAGAGCTCACACGGCCATGGAGGACGCACCATAAGTAGCTGTTGTCGTTCCGATCTTGAGCGGTGTCCGTCGAAACGGGAGTCTCGATTGGGTGGTCGCGGGGTGTTCGGCGCATACGAGCAGGGCCTCCTGAACAGCTCGTTGGTGTCGAATCACCGAGCAACATCAGGAGGCCCCGGTGCCGCAGTGTTCCGTGTCGACGGCTGGGCAGTCCAGTTCCGTCACGCTGGAGTGTGACTGTCTGGCTCACCGGTTCGGAAACGCCGCCGACAACGGGTTGCGGCAGCCGCGTTATCCGACGGACATGACGGACGCGGAGTGGGCGGCCATCCGGCCGCTGCTGCCGGTGCCTGGCTGGATGTGCGGCCGCGGAGGGCAGCCGGAGGCGTACTGCCACCGGGCGATACTCGATGCGATCCGCTACCTGGTCGACGATGGCATCAAGTGGCGGGCGATGCCCGCCGACTTCCCGCCGTGGGACCGGGCATACGCGTTCTTTCGCCGCTGGCGCGACCACGGCCTGGTCAAGGAGTTCCACGACCGGCTACGTGCGCAGGTCCGCGAGAAGGTGGGCCGTGACGCGGAGCCGACGGCCGGAGTGATCGACTCGCAGTCGGTCAAGGCGGACGCCGTCGTCGGGTCGGACAGCCGCGGCTTCGACGGCGGCAAGCTGATCAACGGGCGCAAGCGGCACGTCGTGGTCGATACCCTCGGCCTGCTGCTGGGCGTGATGGTCACCGCCGCGGACGTCGGCGACCGCACCGCCGCCCAGGTGTTGCTGCGGCAAGTCGCCGACGCACACCACCAGTTGGAGCTGGTCTGGGCCGACGGCGGCTACACCGGCAGCCTCGTCGAGTACTGCCTGGCCACGCTCGCCCTGGTCCTGGCGATCGTCAAACGCAGCGACGACATGCACGGCTTCGTGGTGTTGCCCAAACGGTGGATCGTCGAGCGCCTCTTCGGCCACCTGATGCGCACCCGCCGCCTGGCACGCGACTACGAGCGGCGCACCACGAGCGCCGAGGCGATGGTCTACTGGTCGATGACCCTGCTCATGACCCGCCGCCTGGCCCGGCCACGCCCGCAGCCAGCGTGAACCGGCCCGGCTGTTGCTCGGCCAGCCAGCCGCGCGCGACCAGGCGCTTCGCCTTCGACCGCAGTGCCTCCACCCGTGCCGGCAGCACGTCCATGCCGAACGTCGCGGCCATCTCCTGGCAGGTCAGCGGCCCTTGATGGAGCCGTGCCCGGTCCGCGAGCGCCCTAAGGATGCGCTGGTAGTCCACCGACAGCACCGACCAGGCCAGCCCCTCACGCCACATCGGAACCTGCGACTTCGTCTTCGCTGCCTCCGGCACCTGCGGCGTCTTTCCGGTCTGCTCCTCGGCGGCCGGCGCGGTCCCCTCGGCCCGGGCGGGGTCCTGCCCGCTCTCGTCCACGGGGGCCAGCACCTCGCCGACCCGCGAGCAGGCGATGGCCCACTCCTTCCATTCCCGCTCGCCACGGTCAACTCGGCCTGGACACGGTCGGCTTCCTCCCGCAGCTCGTCCACACGACGGCGAGCACCCAGCTCACGCTGTTCCAACAGCCCAACCACCGCCGGCATCCACGACCTCCCAGGCAGCGACAGCACGACAGGCCACAACTCCCACGGGATCGCCGACCCTATGCCCGACCAGCGGAAACGCAGTCCTCAAGTCCGGAAAGACAACAGCTTCTCAGTAATCGTTGTCCGCCGGCAGATCCGGGGAATCAAGCCGTACCGCCTGATCTCCCGGAAGCGAGTCACTCACTCTTCGGCGAACTTCGCGATACCGATCGGGCAGGACACGCCGGTCCCGCCGAGCCCGCAGTACCCGCCCGGGTTTTTGCTGTCCGAGAGAAACTGCTGGTGGTAGCCCTCCGCCCGGTAGAAGTCGTTCCGTTCCCACCGCAGGGGAGGTGCTTTCCCGACGGTGCGCGGTCGTAAGCGCCCCTCTCAGACACTCCAGGCCTTCAGAGCCAGCCACCTTGCAGACGATCTGTGGGACGGCTTACAGGGCCGGGCAACGGCGTCCGAGGCTAGGCCGGCGGCGCGTGCAGGCGAAGACGTGAAGCGTCGACCGCAGCCAGCACCGCAGCAACCTCGTCCCCACTCCCCCGCCAGAGCCTCAATCCGGCTTGATGTCTGTGGACGGTTTCTCGGGGAACGCACAAGTGCCTTGTGACCTGCGGTGATGGGGTTTCTCTAGGACCACATCAGGCACGATCAGCAAGGCACTTCCGAGATGCAATCTTCCCATGCCGCGTGCAGACTCCCCCTGGCCGGGACGGTCCAGTGAACACGCGCGACGCATCCACCGACATCGCCGCGGCGCCCGTCGACGCCGTCCTGATCCGGCAGAGCTACAACGCGGTGCTGCTCGCCATCGGGCACCTTCCAGAGGAACAGCGGGCACACCTCGCGGGCCTGCTGCGCGGGCACGCCGGGCTGCTCCTGCCCGAGGTCGAGAACCAGATCCCGGGCATGCGGGGCGAGTGGCGGCACGTAGCCGAGCATGTCGTGCGCCGCACGCACAGCGCCATCGACGTCACGGTCGCCGAGTCGCGGCGGGCCGACCGCCTTCACGATCTGGCAGCCCTGACGCGCTCCCTCCTCGCCCTTCACCACGAGTTCGGCCCCGCCTGAACGACCGGAGCCGGCCACAAGACTCCCGTACCGACACGGCCGGGGTGATCCCCCCGGGACGGTACGGGCGGCCCGGCCAACACCCGGGCTTCACGCAGATCACTGGGGGACCTGACGGAGGGGGGAGCACTCGGTGGGCAAGCCGCCCCCTGAGCCTGGGCAAGCTCTGCAGCTCTGGGTGGGCAAGCCTGTCCTGGCAGCCATGGCCGGGGACGGCAGAGCGGGCTTTCAGTGGCGAGTGACGGTGCGCGCCGGTCTGCGCGGACCAGGTGTGCCAGTCCCTCGATGATGTGGTGCTCGCCGTAGAGGAGCGGTGTCGCCTCCTGCAGCGCCCGTAGCACGGCGTCCCGAAGGTCGGTCCGGACAGGCGGTTCGGTCGGGCGGTACTGGGGGGCGCGACGTCCCTCAGACGCTCTTCGCACATGTCCCCGATCAGCCGGAGCCAGTCCCTCGCGTCGATACCGAAGTGATCGATGTTGTAGCCCCGGCCCGAGGCGGACAGCCACAGAACAGTGATCGTCTCAGCGCGCAGGCAGGAGCCGAGCAGGCGGTGCACGTCTGCGAGCAGCAACCCCGCCGCCGAGCCCGGGGTTTGCGCGCTGTCGTCGGCGGCCGCGACCTGCCGGACACGGTCGTCTGCGCTGCCCTCCTGCCAGCCCCCTTCGAACCGCGACGAGAGCGCGTCACGTGGGGGCGCGGCCCGGGACGTGCCGCAGGGGCGGGCGGTTTCCCCGCCCGCCCCTGCGGCACGACGTTAGTCGGTTCGGTCGATGCGTCCTTCGGGTCCCGAAGGCTCCTCACGCATGGTGAGCCATGGTGAGAGGAGGTTCGTGAACTCCTCGTCGGAAATGTGGACGCTCCCCAAGCCGAACCTCTCCCATGCTTGCGCCCGCTGCAGAACGGGCAGCGGTATGTCAAAAGCGAGACGGAAGGAGGCAATGAAAGGGACGGCCCTGAACCCTGCACCCAGCTTGTCCCTGGCGAGCAATGCGAGTTCTATCGCGTTCTTTCCATCAGCGTGGGCCGCCTTCAGCTCGCCGACAAGAGTCTCCATCTCATTCATCTCGTGTCCGACTTTCCGATCTTTCGCGTGACGGCGTTGGGGCGGGACGCGGCCTCGCGATACCCGCCCCAACGCGTGTCCTTCAGCCGTGGATACCGTGGACTGGTGACCTAACGACGGAAGGTCACGCCCACGTTTGTGTAGTGCCCCGGCATGCCCCTGAGCTCAGTTATCTCCACCTTCGTGAAACCTGCTCGCGCGGCCATTTTACCCGTGAACGTTTCCTTCAGTGCCGCTTCTTCGAGCGATGCACCGCCCCGTACGGCCGCATTGAAGGAGTTCAGATTATCGCTGAGTGAGCCTCCGTCCTGCCAGTACCCCTTGATCCCCTTCACTGCGTCGCCGAAATGCGCGAGCGCGGCGTTGAACATCTCGCTGCCTCTGGGCTCTTCGTCCTTGACCGCCTCGATGGCGAGCCCGAAGAGACCGTCCTTGTCGATGTCTGCGACGATCGAGGCCCCACTGGGGTATTGCGCAAAGTAGACGGGGCAGTCGACGTTGTGGACCAGTACGGGAGTCCGGCCCGCGAGCACGTAGAAGGTGTGGAGGTCGGCGATGCTCAGGTCCCACACCTGCTGTGGCACGGCCACGGGGCGGATACCGACCACCTTGTGCAGGGCACCGGTCGGAGTCCGGAGCGGATCTGCCCTGTGCAGGCTGGAGGCGTGCACCCAGCCGCGGCCCGGAACATACATCCGGTGTCCCGGCGTGGTCAGTATCCGTCCGCCGTCAGCGAAGGAGATCTGCATGAGCCGGTCTGCCGAGTGAGAGAACGTCGACGTGACCGGTTCGGGGCCGGTCGTACCGGCGTCCGGGTCAGTGGCGAGCAGTCGATCGCCGACCTTGACCGCGTCGATGCGCTTGACCGAGCCATCGGCGAGCAGTACGGGTGTCGCAGCGGGGAAGCTGTTCTTCAGGCAGAGTCCACGCAGTCTCTGGCCAAGTGACTTGAAGATGCCGGCGACAGCATCTTCCGGCAGATTGAGGGCGCGCAGTGCCTTCCACGCGTCCGTGAACGCGATCCCGGTCCGGGCGGCCGCGTCTGCTGCTTTGAGCGCGTCGGCGATGGGCCGAAGGATCTTGCCCGCGAACAGGCTCGCGACGTCCAGGGATGCCCAGCCGCAGCCGCTCCAGCTTCCGCTCTCACCACCTGGCGTGAGCTTCTGGGCGCACTTGATCCAACTGCCGAAGAGGATGTCGATCGGGTCGACGCCCTCCTGCCACTCGGCAATCGTGATGTTGTGGGTGACCTCTTCGTAAAGTACGTCGGTCTTGACTGTCTGGAGGTAATGCGTCGCGCCGGAGGGGCACATCAACTTCTGCGGATCGATACCTTCGGCGCTGCACAGATAGAGGTCGACGACGGCCTTGTACGGAAGCTTCGCCGTGATCGTGCAGTTGCCCGTGTAGGCGAGGTGGTTCCACCAGTGGTCGCAGCCGTCGGTCTTGCTGACGACCTCCGGGTCACCGACCTTCTCGATGTGGTCGATGACGTAGAACATGTTGCCGATGGAGCCGCCGCTTCCGTCGGGGACGGTTCCGGCCTCGATCTGTTTGCCCTTGGCGGCCTTCTCGGCCCTGTCGGCGGCGTCCTGGGCTTCCTTGGCGTACTTGTCGGCGCCCTTTGCGGCTTGTTCGGCCTCGGTCGCGGCGGTGTCGGCGCGGTCGGCGGCGGCGCGGGCGTCTTTGGCGTCCTGTTCGGCCTGGGCGGCGGCGCTGCGGGCGGCTTCGGCGTCGAGTGCGGCGGTGTCGGCGGAGTTGCGGGCGTCCTTGGCGTAGCCGTCGGCCGTGTCGGCGGCCTTGCCGGCGGCGGTGGCGTCGGCGGCGGCCTGTTTGTCGTAGTCGATGGTGCGGGCCAGGGAGGCTGAGGCTGCTGCTGCGGCCTTGGCGGCGTCGGCGGCGTAGCCGAGGGCCTGCTTGGAGTAGGTGCGGGCGTCGGCGGCGTACTGGGCGGCGTTGGCGGCGTGCTGGTAGGCCTCCTTGGCGTCTCCCTTGGCCTGGTCGGCTAGGTCCTTCGCCGCTTGGGCCTCGGACGCCGCGTTCTTGGCGTGGGCGTCGGCGACGGCCTGCTGCTGGTCGGCGATGGACTTCGAGGCCTGTCCGGTCAGCACGACCAAGCCGGCGGCGGAGTCGGTGTCGACGTACCGCGCTCCGAGTTGGATCGCGTCGTTGGCGGGGTCGGCGACCTGCTCGGCCGCCTTGCCGGCGTCCACGGCGGCCTGGGCGGTGACGTGGGCGTAGCCGGCTGCCTTCGCCGAGGCCGCGAGGGCCTTGCCAGCTTCCGTCTTCGCGGTGTCCGCCTGGGTCTTGGCGTCCTTGGCGTGCTGTTCGGCCTCGTCGGCGAGCTTGACCGACGCCTTGGCCTCGCTCGCGGCGTCCTGGGAGGCCTTGATGGCGTCGGCGGCGGCGCTGGTGGCGGTCTTCACCGCCGCGTCCGCCTTCGCCTTGTCCGCCTGGGCTGCGTCGGCGTCGGAGCGGGCTCGCTTGGCGGCCGCCTCGGCGCGGGCGGCGGCGGCGTCGGCGGCGGCGGCGGCCTGGGTGGCGGCGTCCGCGTCGGCGCGGGCGTTCTTTGCGGCGGTCTCGGCGTCGTCGGCGGCCTTGTCGGCGTCGTTGGCGGCGGCGCGGGCGGTGGTGGCTGCGTCTCCGGAGTCGAGGGAGTCGGCGTAGGCGTCCTTGGCGTCGGCCTTGGCCCGGGCCGCGTCCGCCTTCTGCTCGGCGTCCCAGGCGTCGTCCCGCTTGGCCTTGGCCTTGTCCCGGGCCGCGGTCGCGGCGTCACGCTTGTCCTCGGCGGTCTTCTCGGCGGCGTCGGCCTTGTCCTTGGCGTCCTTGGCCTTGCCCGCCTGGTCCTCGGCGTTCTTCCGGTCCGCCGCGGCCTCGGCCTGTTTCGCGGCGGCCGTCTCTTTCTCCGCCTTGGCCGTCTTCTGCTCGGCCTCGGCGGCGAGGCGTTTGGCGTGGGCGTCGGCGGCGGCGGCCTTCGCATCGCCCTCGGCCTTCAGGGCGTCGGCGAGCTTGGCCTCGGCGGTCTCCTTGTCCTTCTTGGCGTTGTCACGGTGCACCTTGGCCGCGTCCGCGGCCGCCTTGGCCTGGGCCTCCGCCGCCTCGGCCGCCTTCTTGCGGAACTCCGCCTTCGACTGTGCGGCCTGCGCGAGGGCGCGCTGCGCGATGGTCGCGCTGTCCCCGGCCGAGGCACGGGTCGCGGCCTCGGCCGTCTCACCTGCCTTTTCCATCGCCTGCAGCGCGGCAGCCGCGCCCTTGGTGACCTGGTCCTTCTGCAGGCCGACCAGCAGACCACGACCCCGCGGGGCGCCGTTGGTGCCGGCGATGCCGTACGCGGCCTGCAGCGCGGTGTCCGAGCCGGCCCCGGCCTTCTGCGCGGCGGCCAACTGCGCCTTCAGGACGTCCAGTTGCTTTTTCGCGCCGGCCTGAGCGCCGGTGACGCCGGCCTTGGCCTTGGTGAACTGGGCCTTGTCCGGATATCCGAGCTTGTCATCGCCATTGTGTCCGTCAGGGACGATGCGGATCTTCTGCGCGTCGGTGCCGTTGCACGTGTACAGCTGGGCGTCGTTGCCGTTGGTGAAGGTGTGCAGGTCCAGGCACTTGTTCGTGGCGGCGTTGCGCAGCTCACCGGCGGCACGGACATCGAAGTCCCACTGCTGCGCCGGGCTGCCGTTGCACGACCACAGCTGGATCTTCGTGCCGTTGGCGTCGTCGCCGCTCTTCACATCAAGGCACTTGCGCGCGTTAGTGTTGTACAGGGCGTAGCCGCCGTCGTAGACGCCCCAGAACTTCCACTCCTGGGCGGCACTGTCGTTGCAGGTGTAGATCTGCACCGCCGTACCGTTGGCCGTCCCGCCGCCCTGCACGTCCAGGCACTTGCCCTTGGCCGCCTCGACCCGCATGGTCAGCGAGGAGTCACCGATCCAGCCGATACCGCCCGGGGACCAGTAGTCCTGCCAGCGCGTGAGGTGGTCCGCGACCCAGGACTGCCCCAGCATCTCGCTCAGCGCCTTCGCGCCCTTGGCGAGCGCGTCGACCGCGGTCTCGTTCGCGTCCAGGATCTGGTTGCGCTGCGCGGCCTGGGAGGAGACCTCCTGCTGCCACTCGCCCGCCGCCGTGGACGTGATGTCGCCCAGCACGCCGTCCGGGTCCAGCGGATCACGCCAACCACACGCCGCGAACCGGGACTTCACATCCTCCACCGCGATACGGAACTCCGCCGTCCCCGGCTGCGGAGCACTACGCGGGAAACCACCCGAGGACAGGAAGATCCGCGCGTCATCCGCGCCCGCGTTCGTGGCCGGGCCGCCGTGCATCCACTGGAACGCGTTGTGCTCCGCCAGCGCCCGGTTCCACTCCTGCTGAGTCGTCCCGGTCGGGTCCGGATCCTTGCCGTAGAGCGGATTGCCCACGGCGTCGACGGCCTTCAGGGACGCGTCGTCGGCCTTCGGAGTGTCGTCCTGGTAGAAGTCGTCGTCCTTCTGCCAGAACCGGTCGGCGACCCACTTGCCCAGACCTGTCTGGTTGTAGAAGCTCTGCTCGCCGTCGGGCGGCCAGTGGAACGCGGCGTCCGTGAATCCAGCCGGGGTCACCAGGCCGTCGAGAGGCTTCTTCCAGCCGTCGCGCTGAGCAGCCAGATCGTCCATCTGCTTGCTCGCCGCGTCCCGGTCCTTCTGGTACGCCACAGCCAGCGGCGTCTTCTCCCAGCTCTTCCGGTCCGCCAGGACATGAAGTTTGTCCGCGGGTTGTTTCAGGCCGTCCTGAGCGGTCGCGGACATCGACGGCCCGCCGAGCCGCAGTACGTCGGTCATCAGGCACTGGTCCTGCCGCAACTGCTCGGCGGCCGTGTCCTGGTACCAGGGATAGGAATCGTCCGCCGGTTCGGCGTGCAGCCGGGACGGACCCGGCTGCACCGCGACACCCGCCACAACAGCTAGCGCGGCCACGGAGGTTACGGCGGAGGTGAACTTCCCTGGTCTTCGTGATCCGCGCAGGCGGAACCAAGGCGTGGAGTGCAAAAGAGCGGTCCCTTTCTTCCTCAGGGGGATGCGCCGGGCGGAAGCCGACGATCCGGGAGCAGGGAACGCTCTTACTGGCTGGCGCGTACGAACAGTCGGTACGACGGCATGGCGAAGCAACCTCTCCCCGTGAGCGACGGTGTTCCCCCGGTCGCTGAGTGATGTGCGCCCAGACGCGGATTGGTCATGATCCCGTCATGCGCGGCTTTACCTTACGCATACATCAACGGGCCCGTACAGACGTTCACTTCCGGAGACGCGAGGATGCTGGCCTGAAGTCGCCGCACCGGCCAGGCCCCGAAGAAGGCGGGAAGGACCCGGCCCTAAAAGGAGATTCCACGATCTTCTTGTGTAGCTCCGGTGTGCATGGATGGAAGAAGCGAGCTCATCAAACGACAGGAGATGGCCGGATTCCGCCCCCAGCGCACACCTCGCTGAGCAGCACTCCGTCCGGTCAGTAGAGCCGGGCCGACCACAGCCTGCCCGCCGAACCGTCGTTGCTTACAACACCGTACTCACGGGCGAACCGGTTGGCCTCCGCGACCGACCCGCACACGCAGGTCATGTCCCACGGGGTGGTGTAGTCACGGCAGCTGTTTCGGTTCCGTTTGTGGGGTGATCTGTGGTTCGGGTTCGGTCGGCTTGGTGGTGAAGAGCTCGGCCATGGAGGAGGCCGAGCAGGCGTTGGCCGAGCAGGGCGCCTCGCTGGCCCTCGGGCTTTCCGCTGAGGAAGTGGAACAGCTGCGGGCTGGTGAGCTGGACATGGGGGTCTCCAGCTGCCGAGACCCGTTCGCTTCCCCCTTCGGCCGCCCCGGACAGCTGTGCCCGGTCGCCCCCACCCGCTGCCCGGAATGCCGCAACGCCTTCGTCCTGCCCTCGAATCTTCCCCAGCTGCTGCTGTTCGCCGCCCATCTCGATCAGCTCCAGCACCGTCTGGCGCCCTCCCACTTCCACGCGCTGTGGGGCCAGAGCCGCCGCAACGTCATCGAGGCCCTCAACCTGCGCACGCGTGAGGAGATCGCTCGCGCCCGACGGCGCATCGCCGACGAAGGGCTGACCCTCAGCCTTCCGCTCGCCGCCCAGGTGGAGTTCGACACATGACGGGCCGCCGACAACCGCACGGTGCCGAATCGAGCATCTTCGCCGACGACGAACCGGTCCTGCAGTCCATGCCCTTGCTGGCTGGCGCGACCTCCCCTGTCTTCGGCGACACGACCGGTTGGGACTTCAATGGCGTCCTTCGCCGCCCGGCGAGTCATCTGACCGGCCAGTGGCGGCTGCCGTTCACCAGCCTGAGCCCGGCCCAGAATCTCCTCGCCCGGGAGTTGGCGATGACCGAGTTCACCCGCGCCATCCCGCCGTCCTGGCCGCGGGCGTGCACCTTGCGCCGACCCCGCGCAAGGTCCCCACCCTGCGCGGCCACGGCCAGGTCCTGCGTGCACTCGCCGCGTTCGGCGCCGCCCAGCACCTGCCCGATGACTTCGGCCTGTGGGCGGCCGAGGACTTCCACCGCTATCTCGCCGTCCGCCTCCGCGACACCGACGCCACCGCCATGCGCCCGCACATCGCGGTAATCAAGCTCCTTCACCGGCTCGCCCCGATTCTCAGCATGCGCCTGCCAGCGGACCCGTGGCACGGCCAGAGCGCCGGGAGGGTCTTGGGCCTGTCCAGGGACGACGAGCTGCGGACTCCGGTGGTCGAGCCCGCCACGTGGTTCCCGCTCATCCACGCGGCCTGGAGCTACATCGACGTCTTCGGCCCTGACATCCTGCGGGCCCGCTCCTTGTGGAGAAGCCTCCAAGCAGGCAGGCAGCGTCTGCCCGCCGACCAACAGCGCCACCGGCAGCCGCGCTGATGTGGGCCCGCACCCTGGTGGCCGGTTAGTAGCTGGTCAGGTCCACGACCACATCACAGAGGGGATCGTCGGTCGGCTTCCGGTCATGCTCGTTGTCGAGGTAGCCGGATGTGATTCCGGCGAGCAGGCCGGGGCCGGTGTGGCTGATGATTACGTCGGCGCCGTAGGTGAGGCTTCCGTCGGGTGCTGTGAGGTACAGCCGCATGCGGTCGCTGCCGGTGATCACCAGCCCCTTGAAGGCGGGGAGATCCAGCGTGTGATCGGCGACCAGGGCGCGGACGATCCCGGGCAGACACTCGAAGACCCCCTGGTGGTGGTCGTGGCCTGGAGCTGTCACAGCTTCGCCCAGGCCGGGCACTTGTTCCCCGGCTGGTTCTTGCAGAACGCGTTGATGACGCCGATGGTCTGCCCCCGGCCGGCGTCGTATCGCTGGTCTTTGGTCTTGCGTGAGTACTGAACGATGACCACGATCTTCACCATCCGAGGCCGAGGTACGCCGGTCTCGAACTCTACCCCGCCATACACGAGGCGGCCGTGATGAACGTCGCTCTCGGGGTGCTCGTTGACGACGGCCGCGATCGTTCCGCACTTCTTGATGTTCTGTCGGCTTCATCGCCTTCCGCAGCGTCCGCGCGGGCCCCATGATCCGGGTCATCTCGTCCCAGCACGTCCCCGCTTCCTGCGGGCAACTGCCGTTGGCGTTCTCCGCCACCGCATCCTGGAACGCCGCGGTGGCCTTCTCCAGGCTCGGCGCCGCCGCGGCGGTCGCCTTCTTCGACCCGTCCGCTTTCGCGTCGCCTCCGCAGCCACTCAGCCCGGCCAGCGTTGCGGCCAGGACCACGCCCACGGCCTCCTTCCCCCATACGTGTGATCTCCCCATGACCGGGGATCAGCCGCTGAGCTTCTTCCCGCTGGGGCGCGGATGCGCCGGATGTGCCGACGCACCACGTGGTATCCCTCAGGCACCTTCGCCACCGCCCACTCCTTGCAGCACCACGGCGGGCCCCCCGCTGCGGCCTGCGCTGTGGGGATTGATGTAGCAGCGGCCACTGACATTGATATTGGTACGCAGGTTCTGGTGGTCGTGGCTCTGCCACTGACTGACGCCCTGCTGGGCTGTCTTCTGGCTGTTCTGTCCGGCTGCCGGAGCCTGTTCTCATGGCTCCGGCCGGGCGGAAGACAGGAAGGGGAGTGCGGTGGGCACCCTGACTTGAAGCCACTGCGTCACCTTCATGCCTCTGTCGAGCCACACCGCTCGGGTGTCGGCCGGCGGCGGCACGCTATTAGTGAGCCAGCCCGAAGGCGGCAAGGAGCACTGCGGGCCCGTGCCGACCGACACCCTGGACGCTACGGCTGCAGACCGAGCATCTGGGGTCGATTCAACAAGTCAGGAGCTTGGTCAGAAGCCCCCTCAATGTCCTGTCTGCGCCACCCGGCCGGCGCCCACCTCCGGTTGGGAAGGCAGTATCAGCATGACATCAGCGGTCGCGGACGACACCGCGGACCAGCAGGTGTTCGGCGGGGTCGACTCCCACGCCGACACCCTCCATATCGCGGTCATCAGCGACAACGGCGGCTACCTCGCCGACGCCGAGGTCACCACCACCGCCGCCGGATACGCCGCGGCCCTGGCCTTCGTGAACGCCCACGGCCATGTGATCGCGATCGGGGTGGAGGGCACCTCCTCCTACGGAGCCGGCTTCACCCGCGCCGCCCGCCAGGCGGGGCTTCGTGTCGGGGAGGTCAACCGGCCCGACCGGGCCGAACGCCGCCGCATCGGCAAGTCCGACCCCATCGACGCCTACGCCGCCGCCCGCGCCGCCCTGTCCGGACGGGCCTCCAGCGCGCCCAAGGACGCCATCGTCGCCGGCATACGCGCCCTGCACAACGCCGCCCGCTCCGCCGTCAAGGCCCGCACCGCCGCGCTGAACCAGATCGGCAACATCCTCATCACCGCTCCCGAGGCCATCCGCGCCAAATACGGGCCGCTCAAAGGAACAGAGCGCACCGACGCTCTGGCCCCGCTGCGGCCGGCCGGGGACGCGGTTCACACTGCCGTCCTCACCGCGCTGAAGAGCCTCGCCCAACGCCTCAAAGAGCTGACCTCCGAGCACGAAGACCTGACCAAAGCCCTGGACAGCGAGGTCACCGTCCACACCCGCGGCCTGCGGGCCGCCCACGGAGTCGGCCCCGACACCGCGGCCCAGCTGCTGGTCACCGCCGGAGGCAATCCCGAACGCATGCGAACCGAAGCGTCCTTCGCCGCCCTCTGCGCAGCCGCACCGGTCCCCGCCTCCAGCGGCCGGACCAACCGGCACCGCCTCTCACGCGGCGGCGACCGGGCGGCCAACGCCGCCCTCTACCGCATCGCCCTGGTCCGCATGGCCAGCGACTCCCGCACCCGTGAATACGTGGCACGCCAGACCGCCTCCGGCCGGACGAAACAGGAGATCATCCGGCTTCTGAAGCGGGCCATCGCCCGGGAGATCTTCGGTTGCCTGACCACCACGGTCGCCATCCCGGACATCGCCGATCTGCGTCCTCTGCGACAGTCCAAGAACATCACCCTCACCGCAGCCGCACGCCACCTCGGCGTCTGGCCAGCCACCATCTCCACCCTCGAACGGGGAATGCGCCGAGACGACAACCTCGCCCACACCTATCGCGACTGGCTCCAAGCCGCTTGACGACCAATAGGAGCATCAGCCGTCCCCCGAATGCGCCTCACCTGCCATTGGGCGAGGCTGAGGCTATGGCTGAGCGTCGCGTGATCGTGTTCCGGAGTTCTGTGTTTATCCTGGTCAACGGCCTGGCGGTGGGCAGTGTAGCGGGGGTGTGGCATGCATGGGACGGTCGTGGAAGGGCCGTGCCAAGGAACACATGGGCGCGTATGGCGAGCGTGATGTGCCGATACCAGCCCACGTGGCGGCGGACCTCGTACTGGTCCAGGCCGCACTCGTTCTTTGCGCTCTGAGTGGGCGGTTCGTAAGGTGATGTCCGTTTCTGGCTTGGGCGGAGGCAAGGCCGCTGGTGGAGGTTGTGTCGGCTATTGCTTCCTGGAGAAGTTGCCGCTGTCGGCCTCGGTGAGGATCCCGAGTTTGACCAGGCGTTTGAGCTTGGCGCGGGTGCCTTCGACGTTCTTCGGCAGCAGTTCGTGGCCGAGGGCTTCGCAGACGTCCTTGGCCCGTAGCGGTCCGGTCGCGTGGTTGAAAGCGGCGAGGATGCGGGGATAGTCCGGGTGCTCGGGCAGCTCCGGCGGGGATATGGGGAGCCGGTCGGCGAGGCCGGTGACGGTCTTGCGGGTGATCGTGAGGTGCTCCAGGTGCGTCTCGGCCTCCCGTAACCGGGTCTGCAGGTCGTCGATCTGTGCGCGGAGGTCGTCGGCCAGGGCCCGGGCGGCGTCTTCCTGGAGGTCCAGGGCATCGAGCAGGGGCCGGATGTTCACGCTGCCACCGCCTGCTCCGCGCGCCAGGTGGGGGTGTTCGCGCCGGTGAGGCGTCGGGTCATGACGTGGGTCATCGCCCAGTAGACGCGGGAGGCGGAGGAGGAGGGGCGGTGCTCGTAGTCGCGGACCAGGCGCCGGTGCAGTATCAGGATCCCGTAGGTCTGCTCGACCCTCCACCGCTTCGGCTGCGGCACGAACCCCTTGTCCTGCGGGTTGCGTGCGACGATCTCGACGTCGATGCCCAGGCCGGCGCCGTGCATGACGACCTGGTTCTTGAAGCCCTGGTCGACCAGGGCTTTGCGGACGGTGTCGCCGGTGTGCTCGACGACCTGGTCCAGCAGGATGATGCCGGCGGCGTTGTCGTGGGTGTTCGCGGCGAGGACGACGACTGCGATGACCAGGCCGAGGACGTCCACGGCCAGGCCGCGTTTGCGGCCGGGCACCCGCTTGGCCGGATCGTGGCCGGTCGTGGCGGCGGGGACCCCGGCGGCCGCATGGACACTCTGGGTGTCCAGGACCACCAGGGTCGGGTCCTCTAATCGGCGGGCGCGTTCACGGACCTGGCAGCGCAGGAGTTCATGGATGACCTGGTCGGTTCCGTCGTCCCGCCAGGCGGCGAAGTAGTAGTAGGTCGCGCTCTTCTGCGGCAGGTAGTGCGGGAGATAGGCCCACCGGCAGCCGGTCCGCCCCTGGTAGAGGATCGCGTTAACGATCTCCCGCATGTCGTAGGCGCCCTGGTGGCCGCTGACCGAGCGGTGCCGGTCCTTCCACGCGGTGATCACCGGCTCGATCAACGACCACTGCTCGTCCGATAAGTCACTCGGATACGGCTTGCGTTCACTCACCCGGTCACATCACCAGATCACCAACCGCGGACCGGCAGATTCCGCCCCGCCGCCACACCATCAGGCGACAGCGGACCCACTCAAAGACTCACGAACCGCCCACTGAAAGCTGTCCTCGATCTTCCAGCGGCATCCGGCGACTCGGACCGGGTCGGCGAGGGTGGCGTCCAGCGGGGCGCAAGCCAGGTAGTAGGCGATCACGTCGGACTTGCTGAGGCTGCGGCGGGCCGGCATCCACCGCTGCCGGGTCGGCTCGTCGCCGTCCAACTCCCCCACTGCGGGCACGTGGGCGGCTGCCCAGTCGTAGAACCGTTTGCCTTGGCTCCCGGCCCCGCCGACAGGCGTTGCACTGCCTGGGGCGGGGTCTGGGAGAAGAGGTTGTCGCTGCGAACCCATCGATCAGTATCGAATCTCGACGAGGCGCCCTTCTGTATCCGGCTCGGGCACCTCCGGAATGCGGTTCGCTGTCCCGAGCGCGATCCGGTGCGCCGACCAGGCCGCGACAGCGGCGTCGAGTACGTCGTCCACTGGAATGCCGTCCGCCTCACCAAGCTCGTCGGGGAGCACGAGGCAGGCCTCGGCCAGCAGGGAGCGGCGCAAGTTCTGGCCGCGCCAGGTCTTCTTGGCGTAGGCCAGCGGCACTCCGCCAGCCAAGGCGTAGAAGGACACCTCGGGGTGCACCTCGTGGACCCGCTCATCGGCGAGCCAACACGCCCGCGCCTCAAGCAGCTTCGGCCTCAGCGCCCACGCCTGCTGGCTCAGCCGATTACCGGTGAGCTCCTGGCATCGGCCGGCGGCCGCCTTGTAGTCCTGCTCCTGCCACGCCATTCTTGGCGCTATGGGGAAAACGCTGCTGCGCCGCACCCCGAGCAGCGCCCTGGCCGCGAGATCTGCCGCACGCCAGCCCTTGTCGACCAGGCCCAACGGCATGTCCACCGCGATCGCATCCACCTCGGCGGCGCGCTCGATCAGCCTCTCGAGCCGGGGATCCACCAGGCTGCCCGCGTACGCGCCGTCCGTGAGCCTGATCCCGACCCACCCCTGCTTACCACAGGCGTCGGCTCCAAGGACGTCCATCCCACCCACCCCTCGCGCACAAGCCCAAGCCCCAACGTAGCAACACCGACGGCCCCAGAGACCGCGGGTAGAAGATATTGGACACTACACATAGTAGCCAACCCGTCGCGATGCGCGAGGAACGGGCGTCAAGGACAGGGCGGGCGGCACCCTGGAGGAGAAGGTGTGACGGTGGGAGGAGGCGTGATGCGCACCAGCGACGAGATCTATCACCGGATCCGCTGGGACCCGCGGTTCGATCCGGCCCGGTTCGTGCTGGGGATCAGCCAACGCGGGGATGCCTGCAAGCGCATCTCGCTGACTTCCTTCGTGCCGGGAGGCGACATCCCGTGGCACCGGGTGGTGTTCATCGAGGCGGACGGCGAGGTGGTCTGGGACCGGACCACGGGAATGGACCGCATCGACGCGTCCGGCGCCGGCCGGGTGCGGGACCCGCAAGCGGACCTGAGTTTCGGCAGGGGCGCACCCGCCGACGCCCTCGGCGTGTCCCCGACAGCCCGCACGGCGGTGGCCTGGATCCCGCCCGCGGAGCTGTGGCCGCCGATCCAGGACATCCGCCGGGACTACAATCCCCAGATCCACCGCTGGCCACCGCACGTCAACATCCTGCATGGCTTCGTGCCGGAGGCCGACTTCGAGCGGGCCGCCCCGCTGCTCGCCGCGGCGACGGCCGAGACGCCGGTCTTCACCGCCCGGCTGGACGGGGTGTGCACCTTCCGGCACAGGGAGTACGTCACCGTGTGGCTCGACCCGACGGCGGGCGGCGAGGCGCCGTGGACGGACCTGCACCGCGCGCTGCGGCGGCGGTTCCCGCGCTGTCGTGGGGCCGCCGAGAACTTCACCCCGTATCTGTCCCTGGGCCGGACCCGCGATCCGCGCCGAGTCAGCGCCGACTGCGCCACCCGGCTCGACGCCATGACGGCGACGGTCTGGGAACTGGTCCTGCTCTCGCGCAGGGGCCACGGGCCGATGCGGCCACGGGCCACGATCGCCCTGCGCACGGGCGAGATCCGCCGGTTGCCCGCACCCGGCCTCGAAGCGCCGGACCCGGAGGACACGGCATGGCTCTCCGAGATCACCGACAGGTGAGGCCATGGCCAGGTGGGGCAAGACGCCGCCGGGGATTCAGGTCGTAGGGGACCAGCCCACCGGCCGGCCACCGTCACCTGACGTGCGGCCGGAGCCACCCCAGGACTGCCGTTGGTGCTGAGCACAGCCAGGATCTCCTCGACGCTCTGCTTGGCGGCACGGATCACCGGGCGGGCCTGGGCGAGCATCTCGGCCGCCTCCGCGGCCGGCAACGGCGCTGGGCCGGGGTCGATGCCTCAGCAGTGGGCGTACTCGTGCGGACGCAGCAGCACGGCCGCGGCCATCGCCGGGAGCATGAGCAGGTGGCCCGCCACGCCTCCCGGCCGGGACAGGTCGGCGAGCGTCCACAGAGCGGCTCGTTCGTGGTCCTCTCGCAGGTCACCCAGCAGTTCCGGCGCCCCCTCGTCCTGGTGCCGGGCGGCCACGTCCGCCAGGAGGGCGGAGGTTGCCCCCCCAACGGCGGTAGACCGAGCTGGGGTTGACGCCGGCACGGCGCGCCACCGCGGGGATGGTCACCTTCTCGGTCACCGACTCCGCGACCGGCGCCGCCGTGCAGGGCTACCCCGCCGAGGCACTCGCGCTGGCGGCGAACTCCCTCGGCGAGCGCGGCATCGAGATTGCGGGACAGACCCAGCTCCGCGGCCAGCTGCTGCTCGGGGGGCAGCTTGGCGCCTGGCGGCAGCTCGCCGGACTGGATGAGATCCCTCATGCGGTCGATGGCCTTGTCGGTCAATGACATGCGGCTGCTCCCTGCTCGTGTGCCCAGGCCGCGGCAGCGTAGCAATACATCCCATCACTTCAGAAGAGATGGGATGGCCGTCCACCTCCGTGCACACTTCGCCGACGTAAATACCCAGGTGGAGCGCGTCCATGTGCATCGATTGCCGCAAGGGTATGGACACCCGGGCCGGGCGGCCCTATAAATCCATCCCATGTCCAGCGTCTGCCGTAGCAGAGAGGACATCTCTTTGACACACGACGACGACGATGGGTGGTCGCCATGGCGCCGAGACAGCACTCGGCCCTCCGAGCCGAAGGTGCTTCGCCCGATGAGTGAGCTGATCAGCGCGGTCGAGGCCCTCGACGTCCGGTTCCCGACCTCCCGGGAGCTCGACGGCTCCGACGCCATGAACCCCGAGCCCGACTACTCGGCCGCCTATGTGACGATCCGCACGAGCGCCGGGGACGACGAGGGTTACGGACTCGCCTTCACCGTGGGACGCGGCAACGACGTCGAGGTCGCCGCCGTACGGGACCTGGCCCCACTGATCGTAGGGCTGCCGGTGGAGAAGGTACTGGCCGATCTCCGCGGCTCCTCCCGGCGGCTGACCGGCGACAGCCGGCTGCGCTGGCTGGGCCCGGAGAAGGGGGCCATCGACATAGCCGCTGCGGCGATCGTCAACACCGTCTGGGACCTCTACGGGCGCCGTCTGGCCGAGCTCTCCCCGGAGCAGCTGGTCGACTTGGTCGACTTCCGCTGCCTCCAAGACGCCCTCACCCGTGACGAGGCCCTTGAGATCCTGCGTCACGCCGAGCCCGGCCGCGCCCAACGCACCGCGGATCTGCTGAAGCACGGATACCCGGCATACACCACGACCCCCGGCTGGCTCGGTTACGACGACGAGAAGCTGGTACGGCTGTCCAAGGAGGCCGTCGCCGATGGCTTCGGGCAGATCAAGCTGAAGGTCGGCGCCGACCGACAGGACGACGAGTGCCGCATGCGACTGGCCCGCGAGGTGGTCGGCCCGGACATCAGGATCGCCGTCGACGCCAACCAGGCGTGTGGGGTTCAGCAGGCGATCGACTGGATGGCGACGCTCGCGCCCTACGATCCCTACTGGATCGAGGAACCCACCTCGCCGGACGACATCTTCGGCCATGCCGCCATCCGCCGGGAGCTGGCGCCGGTCAAGGTGGCCACGGGTGAACACACCCACAACCAGGTGATGTTCAAACAGTTCCTTCAGGCGGGCGCGCTCGACGTCCTGCAACTCGACGCCAGCCGCACCGCCGGCGTCACCGAGAACGTCGCCATCCTGCTGCTGGCCGCCAAGTTCGGTGTCCCGGTCTGCCCGCACGCCGGCGGCGTCGGACTGTGCGAAATGGTGCAGCACATGGCGATGTTCCACTACGTGGCCGTCAGCGGCACCACCGAGAACCGTGTGATCTTCGCCGTCGGGATCGTGGTGCTCGGCTTCACCAGCTTCGGCCGCTCCCTCTATGCGATCGGCGGCAACGTCGACGCGGCGAAAGCGGCCGGCATCCGCACCGACCGGGTGCTGTGGATCGTCATCGTCACCGCCAGCGTCCTGGCCGCGCTGAGCGGTCTGCTGCTCTCGGGACGCCTCGCCTCGGTGGCCTCCGCCCAGGGCAACGGCTACATCTTCACCGTGTTCGCCGCAGCGGTCATCGGAGGCATCAGCCTCAACGGCGGCAAGGGCGCCGTGTTCGGCGCGCTCACCGGCATCCTGCTGCTGTTCCTGATCCAGAACGTCCTCACCCTCGGAGGTGTGCCCGCGCAGTGGATCGGCGCCCTCAACGGCGCGATCATCCTCATCGCCCTGGCCCTGTCCCGCATCACCGGGGGCAAGGCACAGGAATAGCCACCGCCGCCCTTCCCCGGCATGCGCTCCCCCTGCGCTGCCGTCCGAGCCCGGCCGGCCACGCCACCACACCCGAATGACCAGCCCAACCCGCGATCGAAAGGCAGGCATTCCCATGGAACGAAGAGACTTTCTCGTCGCCTCCGCAACCACGTCCGCCGCACTCGCCGTCGGTCTCCCGCCCGCTGCGGCGGCCGCGTCGCCGAAGACCACCTCGGGGTCGGAGGATGCCGCCACCCCGGAGGCCTCCCGTCTCGTCCTCTGGTACGACAAGCCCGCCGGCGAATGGCTGGAGGCGTTGCCGCTCGGCAACGGCCGCCTTGGCGCCATGGTGTTCGGCGGAGTGGACACCGAGCAGCTCCAGCTCAATGAAGACACTCTCTGGGCGGGAGGCCCCTACGAACCCGCCAACCCTCAGGGGTTGGCAAACCTCCCCGAGATCCGGCACCGAGTCTTCGCCGGCGAGTGGAGCTCCGCCCAGGACCTGATCAACTCCACCTTCCTGGGCATCCCGGTCGGGGAGCTGATGTACCAGACAGTCGGCAACCTCCGCCTGACGTTCCCGAGGACAGGTGACGTCAGCTCCTACCGTCGTGAGCTGGACCTGGACACGGCCGTGGCGACCACGACGTACGTCCGCGACGGAGTCGCATACCGTCGTCAGGCGTTCGCCAGCCACGCCGACCAGGTGATCGTGGTCCGGCTGACAGCGGACTCCCCCGGTGCCGTGTCGTTCACCGCGGCCTTCGACAGTCCCCAGCAGGCCGAGACGTCCTCCCCGGACCGGATCACCGCCGCTCTGGAGGGGACCGGGCAGACGCGTGAAGGGGTCGCCGGCCGGGTCCGCTTCCGCGCCCTGGTGCGTGCCCGCGCCGAAGGGGGCATCGTACGCAGCGAGAACGGCACGCTCGCCGTGGACGGGGCCGACGCGGTGACCCTGCTGGTGTCCGTCGGCACCAGCTACAACGACTACCGGGACGCCTCGGGTGACCACCGCGCCCGCGCCGAGGGCCCGCTGAACGCCGCAGCCGACACCCCGTACGGGCAGTTGCGCTCCCGGCACGTGCGCGACCACCGCGCGCTCTTCCGCCGGGTCACGCTCGACCTCGGCACCACGGATGCCGCGAAGGCGTCGACCGATCGGCGGGTGGCCGCGTTCGCTCAGGCCGACGACCCGCAACTGGTGGCGCTTCACTACCAGTTCGGCCGCTACCTGCTCATTTCCTCGTCCCGTCCCGGTACACAGCCCGCCAATCTGCAGGGCATCTGGAACGACCAGCTCTCCCCGCCCTGGGACTCCAAGTACACGATCAACATCAACACGGAGATGAACTACTGGCCCGCGCCCACCACCAACCTCCTGGAGTGCTGGGATCCGGTCTTCGCCCTGCTCGACGACCTCGCCCAGGCCGGACAGAAAACCGCCAGCGTGCAGTACGGGGCCGACGGCTGGGTCGCCCATCACAACACCGACGCCTGGCGCGGTACCGCGCCCGTGGACGGAGCCTTCTGGGGGATGTGGCCCACCGGCGGCGCCTGGCTCGCCACCTCCATATGGGAGCACTACCGCTTCACCGGCGACCGCGACGCCCTGCGCCGCCGGCTCCCCGTCGTCGAAGGCGCGGTCCGCTTCTTCCTCGACGCGCTCGTCCACGACCCCACCAGCGGATACCTGGTGACCTGTCCGTCCGTCTCGCCCGAGAACGCCCATCACCCCGGCGTGTCCGCATGTGCGGGCCCGACGATGGACAACCAGATCCTGCGCGACCTCTTCGACGGCTATCTCGCCGCCTGCGACGTCCTCGGCACCACCAGCCCGTACGCCGACCGGGTGCGCCAGGCCCGTGCCCAACTGCCGCCCATGAAGATCGGCGCCCTGGGGCAGCTGCAGGAGTGGCAGCAGGACTGGGACGCGGGTGCGCCCGAGCAGCAGCACCGCCACATCTCCCACCTGTACGGCCTCCACCCCAGCAACCAGATCACCAAGCGCGCGACCCCGGAACTCTTCCAGGCCGCGCTGAAGACGCTGGAGATGCGTGGGGACGACGGCACCGGCTGGTCCCTCGCCTGGAAGATCAATTTTTGGGCGCGCGCGGAAGACGGCGCCCGCTCCTACAAGCTCCTCGGCGACCTGCTCACCCCGGATCACACCGCCCCGAACCTGTTCGACCTCCATCCGCCCTTCCAGATCGACGGCAACTTCGGCGCCACCGCCGGCGTGACCGAATGGCTACTCCAGTCCCACACCGGTGAGGTCCACCTGCTGCCCGCCCTGCCGCCGCAGCTCCCTGCGGGCCGGGTCACCGGCCTCCTCGCCCGTGGCGGCCTCACCGTCAGCCTCTCCTGGCTCGACGGCGCGCTGGCCCAAGCCCACCTGACAGCGCGCGTGCCCGGCACCGTCCGACTGCGCACCGCCGCACCGGTCGCCGTGCATTCCACAGGCGGCGCCGAAACAGAAGTGAAGCGCCCCGAAAGCACCCTCGCGGTGTTCCAGACCGAGGCGGGCGGTGAGTATGTGATCACGCCGCTCTGACACCTCGCGGCGCCCTCTGAGCGGAGCAGGTCATGCTGCAGGACCCGTGGAGTCACGGACATTGAGGGTGGTCGCCAGCTGGAGGTGCCGGGAGGCGGGCTGGACGCCGTCCGCCATGCTGAGGGCGGTCTCGACGGCCATTCGGCCCATGCCGACGAGAGGCTGCCCGACGGACGTCAGCCGGGGGGTCGTCCATTGGGCCTGCGGCGTGTCGTCGAACCCCGTGACCGAGAGATCCCCCGGGACGGCGATATCCAGTTCATTGGCCGCAGCGAGCACCCCGACCGCGATTTCGTCGTTGCCCGCGACGATCGCGGTCGGCCGCTCGTCGAGCGCCAGCATGTCACGGGCGTGCTGAAGACCCGCTTCGACGGAGAACGTGTCGTGGCGGATCATCACGTCGTCCGGCGTGATGCCCGCCGAGTGCAACGCGGCCTGGTACCCGTGGAAGCGCTCAGCGGAGGGAGTTGAACCCAGCGGTCCGCCGATCCAGGCGATCCTGCGGTGTCCCAGCCTGATGACATGCTCGGTCGCCGAGCGGCCACCCGCCCAGTTGGTGGAACCGATGCTGACGATACGCGAGTCGGTGGTGTCGATCGGGTCGATCGACACCACCGACAGCTCCGCCTCCTCCGCGGCGAGGAGCACGGAGTCGGGCACGGCCACGGCGAGCGCGATGATGCCGACGACACCGGACGCCCGCAGTTCCGCGATCCAGGCACGGGCCGCTGTGCGGTTTGTGCCGGTCCAGTCTTCGGGCGGGAGGCGCAGGAGGAGCTCGGCCTGCGCAGCCGTCGCGGCCACGAGGATCCCTTGGAGCACGGTGCCGGCGTAGCGAGACTCGACGATGTCGAGCACGGTCACGAGCGTCCGCTCCCGCTGCACATCTCGTCGCGCTGTCGTCGGCTTGTAGCCGAGCTCGGCGATGGCGCCGAGGACGAGGTCGCGCGTGTTCGCCCCTACGTCGCTGCGCCCGTTGAGGACCTTGGAGGCGGTCGCCGGTGAGACACCGGCCAGCCGGGCGACATCCGCGAGGGTGGCTCGTTCGGAATGAGACCGCCGACTCATGGTGACTCCGTTTCGCGCGAAACTTTTTCGAACCCAGGCGCACGTTACACATGTGCCGCCCTGGCGTCCAATTCCTGCCTGTCCAAGTCCTTGACGTGACCGGATTGAGCCCAGTAGCTTCCCACGTGCTTCGAAAATAGTGCGAAAAAGTTTCGAGTCTTCTCAAGGAGGAGGCGGCTCATGAGGTTCCGCAAGCAGGCAAGGCTCCTTTCCGCGGCGCTCGGGCTGACGCTCGTACTGGGCGCTTGCTCGAGTGGGACGTCGGACGGCGGCAACGGCCAGGTGAAGCTCACGGTCTGGAGCTGGGACGACACCGTCGCGAAGGCCGTCCCCGGGTTCGAGGCGGCGAACCCGAACATCAAGGTCAAGGTGGTCAACGCCGGCTCGTCGTTCGACGAGTACACGGCTCTCGACAATGCGATCCAGGCGGGTTCCGGTGTGCCGGACCTCGCAATGTTCGAGTACTTCGCGGTGCCCTACTTCGCCATTCCCGGCAAGCTCGACAACCTCGGAAAATTCGGCGCCGACAAACTCAAGAAGGACTACGTCGACGCCGCGTGGAACGACGTGACAGTCGATGGCAAGGTCTACGCACTTCCCTCCGACTACGGGCCGTCGGTCATGTTCTACAACCAGGCCACGCTCAAAAAGGCGGGTCTCAACCAACCCCCGGCCACGTGGGACGAGTACTACAAGGACGCCAAGAAGATTCGCGCGCTCGGTGGCGACTACTACATCGCCCAGGACACCGGGGACCTCTTCTTCCTGCTCTCGCTCATCTGGCAGGCCGGCGGTCGCCCGTTCAAGGTGAACGGCACCAAGGTGCACATCGACTTCTCGGAGCCCGCCACCACCAAAGCCGTGGCGTTCTGGCAGAAGATGCTCGACGAGCACTTGCTCAACACCAAGGTCACAGCGTGGTCCGACGACTGGAACCGCACGCTCAACGACGGAACTCTTGCCTCGCAGATCATGGGCGGCTGGCTGACCGCGTCACTCCCCCAGCGTGCGCCCAAGGCCGCCGGTGACTTCAGAGTCGCGCTGATGCCGCAGTGGCAGAAGGGCGAGAAGGTCGGGGCCGAGAACGGCGGAAGCGGCTTCGGCATCCCGGCTGCTGCCCCGCACAAGGACGCGGCATTCAAGTTCCTCGAGTACTTCACGCACGGCGGCGGCCTTTCGCCCCGCGTCGATGCGGGCGCCTTCGTGCCGAACACGTCGGTGTTGGCGGGCACGGACTCCCAGAGCAAGGTCAACAAGTACTTCGGTGACCAGAAGGTCGGTCCCGTGCTGGCAGAAGCATCGAAGTCGGTCGCGCCCGGCTGGCAGTTCCCGCCGTTCTTCGAGTGGGCCCGGTCGACCTACGGCGACCTCGTGTCGAAGTACTACACCACGGGCAAGGGCTCGCTCGCGGGAATCCTCGAGGAGTGGAAGCAGCGCATGATCAAGTATGGCAACGAGCAGGGTTTCGAGGTGGACTAGCCCTGTGACGTCGCCCAATACAGCGCAGCACCCGGAGTCGGCCGGAATGCGTGGCAGGAAGCAGATCGGACTGGCGTTCATCGCACCCTTCGGGCTGTTGTTCACGCTCGTGTACATCGTGCCGATCGTCTACGCCGGCTACCTCAGCCTCTTCCAGCAGAAGCTCATCGGGGGCAACACGTTCACCGGGTTCGCCAACTACACCAAGCTGTTCCACGACGCGCAGTTCTGGGACGGTGTGGGCCGGGTCTTCTCGTTCACACTCGTCCAGGTGCCGGTCATGCTGATCCTCGCCGTGGCACTGGCGCTGGCACTGGACTCCAGGCGTCTGCACGGCACCAGGTTCATGCGGGTGTCGATCTTCCTCCCCTATGCGGTGCCGGCGGTCGTGTCGACTCTCATGTGGGGATTCATGCTGGGCGTCAAATACGGCCTGCTCGGCAGCCTCGACAAAGCTCTGGGCACGGATCTCAACCCCTTCACCCCCAGTACCACGCTCATCTCCATCGGCGTGATGGTGACCTGGGCCTTCACCGGCTTCAACATGCTCATCTTCTACGCCGTGCTCAAGGCCGTGCCGCGCGAGCTGTACGAGGCCGCAGCACTCGACGGGGCGAACGAATTCCAAGTCGTCCTCAGAATCAAGCTGCCGGCACTGCGGCAGTCCCTGGTCATCGCGATCATCTTCTCGATCATCGGCACGTTCCAGATTTTCAACGAGCCGCAGATCCTGCCATCCATGGTGGCCAACAGCGGCATCACCACCCACTACACGCCGAACTTGTACGCCTACAACCTGGCCTTCACCGGATCTCAGCAAGGCTACGCGGCAGCCCTCGCCCTCGTCATGGCCGCGATCACGATCGCGGTCGCCTACGCCGTCCAGATCAGAGGATTGAGGAATGCCTTCGATCACTAGCACAGGAGCTCGATCCGCGGAAGTCAACGTCGCGACAACCGGCCCCTCCACAGGACATACCCGCGACCGCCATCGCCGCTATACCGTGGAGAACCCCAAGAAGAGCGTGACTCTGACTGTCATGACAGGGTTGTCCGCCCTGTACTGCCTGCTGCCACTTGTGTGGCTGGTCATCAACGCGACCAAGACGCAGGCCGACTTCGTCTCCTCGTTCGGGCTCGCACCCGGTCACAGGTTCGCCCTATGGGACAACATCGTCGAGGTCTTCAGATACCAGGACGGGATCTTCTCCCGGTGGCTGCTCAACACCGTCATCTACGTCGTCGTAGGCGCGGTCGTGTCGACGTTCCTGGCGGCCCTCGGCGGGTACGCCCTGGCGAAGCTCCAGTTCAGCGGCAAGCGCGTGCTGCTGTTCGTCATCCTGGGATCGATCGCGGTACCGGGAATCGCCCTCGCGATCCCCCAGTTCTTGCTGTTCGCGCATCTCGGCATCACCAACACCCCGTGGGCCGTTCTCATACCGAGTTTCATCAACCCCTTCGGGTTGTACCTGATGTGGGTGTACACGGCCGAAGCCGTACCGACGGACCTGCTCGATGCAGCAAAGGTCGACGGCGCCGGCGAGTTCAGGACCTTCGTCCAGATCGCGCTTCCGCTGCTCGCACCGGCGAGCGTGACGGTCCTGCTCTTCTCGTTCGTATCGATCTGGAACAACTACTTCCTTCCGCTGATCATGCTCAAGGATCCCAACTGGTATCCACTGACCATCGGACTCAATCAATGGAACAAGCTGGGATCGACCGCGGGGAACGGCGCTCTCATCCAGAACCTCGTGATCACAGCCGCGTTGCTGACCGTCGTACCGCTGATCATCGCGTTCCTCAGCCTGCAGCGGTATTGGCAGTCAGGCGTTTCGCTCGGCGCCGTCAAGGGCTAGGACCTGTCCGGCGGACCTTGCCGACGAAGCGGGGCGTCGCACGCCCCGCTCACCGGCACCGACCGACGACGACTGAGCAGCCCGATTACCGACCTCGCGGCCGGCGTGGACAAGCCGGCTGTCTTCAACAAGCGACTCTTCAAAGAAATGTGAGACGATGACAAACGACGCCCAGGGCGAATCTCGGTTCCGGATCGACGGCGAGCTTCGCGACGAGAGCCCGCTTCCGCATATCTGGTCGGAGTGCGTCGGCGCCGGACGGGCGAATGAGGCATTGCGCGCAGACTGGCAGCAGCAGTTCGGCGAGGCCGTCGATGCCTGCGGATTCCGCTACATCCGCTTCCACGGGGTCTTTCACGACGACATGTTCGTGTACCGGGAGAGCTACGGGCACGGGTTCGGCCCGAATACGCCACTCCCCTCCCCGATGTACACCTTCAGCTACGTCGACAAGGTCTTCGACTTCATCCTGAAGTCCGGCGCCCGTCCCTTCGTGGAGCTGGGATTCATGCCACGCGAGTTGGCGACGGCACACGAAACGGTGTTCTGGTGGGGTGCTCACTGCAGCCCGCCCAAGGACATGGCACGCTGGGTTGAGCTGGTGACGCGTTCGGTCGAACACTGGATCGACCGATACGGTCTCGCTGAGGTACGCCAATGGCGATTCGAAGTGTGGAACGAACCGAATCTGGTTCCGCACTTTTGGACGGGAACGAAGACTGAGTACTTCGAACTCTACGAACACACTGTGACGGCGATCAAGAACATCGATCCCGAACTGAAGGTGGGCGGGCCCGCAACGAGCGTCTTCGTGCCCGACGACCGCTACAAGGGCGAGGCCGAGGACCGCTCGGCGATGCACGAGACGGCGAGCGCGTCAGACGTGGACGCGCTGGACTGGCGCCCGGTGTGGATCGAAGACTTCATCGACTGGTGCGCGAAGCGCAGACTCCCGGTCGACTTCATCTCGACTCACCTGTACCCGACCGATTTCGCGTACGGCGCCGACGGACAGGCGGTCCACATCACCCGATACGCCAATGCGACGTTCGACGACCTGACCCTCCTCCGCGATCTTGTCGCGAACAGCGCATATCCGGACGCGGAGATCCACATCACGGAGTGGTCAACCTCCCCGTCTGCCCGCGACTTCATCCATGACACACTGTTCGCCGCCACGTACATCACGCGGACCTACCTGAAGTGTGCCACCCTCGCCGACTCGATCTCCTACTGGACCTTCACGGACGTGTTCGAGGAGGGAGGAGCTGGGCTCGGACCGTTTCACGGCGGATTCGGCCTGGTGAACGAGGTCGGCATCCACAAACCCACATTTCACGCGTTCAGGATGCTCCAACGGCTGGGTGACCGACTTCTCCTCGGGACGGCCGAGGGCGTCGTGACCCGGGACAGCCGGACATCGGCTCTGTCAGCGCTGTTCTTCAACTACCCAGAGGAGATGGCCACGAGTGGTGTCGGCTCGGCGAACTCGTATCCGGCGACGCGCGCGCTGGTCGAGATGGGACCGAACCGAAGGATCCGCCACTCGATCGGTGAACTCAAGCCGGGGACCCGATTCCTCGTCGAAATCATGGACTGGGAGCACGGCAACGTCGCCGAAGCCTGGCACCAGCTCGGATCGCCCCTCAACCTCTCCCGGGCGGACAGCGAATACTTGCGCACTGTCGCCGACTCGCTCCGCAGTTTCACGCTGACTGTGCCCGACAGTGGTGTGCTCGAGATCGATGTCGACCTCTCGCCGTGGGCGGTGATGTCGCTGCGGCAGGCGGCGTGAGACCCGCCACCCGTTCGGATGGCCGGCAGCGGAAATGACGCGAATCGGCGACGATCCGGGCTGTATCGGGCCGCTGGTCAGCTCTGACCGGGGCGCTCGATGGACAGCCCGCAGCGGGCCGCCGGCCCGGCTCGGCTGCGGAGGTGCCGGGTGCACTTCCTGCGCAACGTCTTCAGCGTGATCCCGAAGGACGCCGCCGAGATGGTCGCCGCCACCATCCGCACCATCTTCGCCCAGCCCGACCAAGCCGCCGTTCGTGCCCAGCTCGACACGGTCGCCGACATGCTCGGCGCACAGATCCCGCAGGTCAAACAGATGCTCCTTGACGCCAAGGACGACCTGACGGCCTTCGCGGCCTTCCCGGAACGCCACTGGAAGAAGATCCAGTCCACAAATCCGCTGGAGCGGGTCAACCGAGAAATCAAGCGTCGCATCGACGTCGTCCAGGTCTTCCCAAACGACGACGCGCTGCTGCGACTGGTCACCGCCGTGCTCTTCGAGATGCACGACGAGTGGATCGCCTTCCCCCGCCGCTACCTCCCCGAAGGCAGTATGGACCAGATCTACCCCCGCCGAGCTCCCCGAAAGCGTCCCCGGACTACCCAACGCCACCAACACAACGGCCGATTGATCGCCTACACCACGACAAGGGACATCCAGCGGTTGACTGTATGTCAACTACCAGTAGAGCATCTAACGTTGGTGTTCACGTCTGCATCGGGGGTTGCATGTCCTTGGCGGAGCGCAAGGAGGGCGACGGGCTTCCGGCCGACGTTCGCTTCAAGCAGACCGAACGGACAGGCCAGGCCACCTACCACGTCTACGGCGGGCCGAGCCGGCGGGCCGCACTGGAATTTCTTCGTGGGGCCCATGTCAAGGACGAGCTGGTCTACAACATCGTGGAGACCCCGGAGGGCAACTTCGGGCGGGACCTCATCTACTTGTTCCACGAGGCCGACGGCAAGCCGATCGAGTTGGGGGAGCGGCCGCAGAGCCAGAGTCCTTCGCCGTCGGGCACGCGGTGTGCCTGGTGCGGCTTCTTCGTCGTGCCGTACAAGCTGCCGATCAATGACGAGAACGTCGGCTCGGTGTCGTTGCATCTGACCTACGACGAGCTAGCTGTCCTGGTGAAGACGGGCGGCGGGCTGCACTGCGGTGCGTGCTCGATGCTGCAGTGCGCCGTGTGCAGTGGCATCGCCCAGACCGGCGGTACGGCGCTTGCGACCGTCTGCCGGGCCTGCGGTGGAGAGATGGCGGTCCAGACCGTGGTCGGCCCTGTCGAGCGCGCGGCCGTGCCGGGCGGGCCAGACGCGGAGCAGATGGTCACGCTGCCCGCCGATCCGATGGGGGACGAGCTGTGGGGCATGGCGCCGTTGCGTCTGCCCTGGAGCATCGATGTGGCACGCTTCTTCGAGCAAAGCACGCTGCCGTATGTGTGGCCGGAGGATGGTCGTCACACGGAGTACATCGGCAGTGGGGAGCGGGCCCAGACGCTCCTGCGCGCCAGTTGGACCAAGGTCTTCCTTCATCACCCCAACCCCGAGGTGGCGCTGGGATGTCTGCGCAGCGCACCGCCCGACGGGATGCTGACCCTGGCGTCGCTCGCCGATCTGCTGGCCTCGCGCACGGCCGAGCCACGGGTCAAGGAGGAGGCATCGAGGGCACTCTGGCGGCTGAGCGACGGGCTGGTCGGTTACACGCTCAACGTCCTTTTGTCGCGTGGCGTGATCACGTCCGGCTATGACACGCACTCGGTTCACCAGGCGCTGGGGCATCTCCGTAGGGCCTGTCCTCAGAGTCGGCGTGCCTGGTTCGAGGAGCAGTTGGCGCGGTCCGAGGATGAATGACCTCGGGGGCGCCGAGGAGTCAGATGCCGATGTGGACGTAGGACGCCCAGAGGAACGGGTTCTGGAGTGCGTCCGCCGGTCCGTCCGTGGTCCCGTCTCCTCTGCGGGCGCGGAGGGTCGCCCGATGGAGGGCCTGTGCTGCGCAGCTCACGTCCAAGTCGCCCTCCGGCGTGCGGAGTCGGGCGTAGAAGTCGTCGGCGACGCGTACCGAGAGTTGATCGTCGATCTCCCACAGCGTGCTGATGACATGCGGGAAACCGGCGATCTGGAATGCCGAGGCCAGATGGATCGACTCGTCGAGCAGGCGCACCGGTTGGGTCGAGGCGGTGTTGCATGCCGACAGGTAGGCGAGCTGTGCCTGGTCCAGCGCGACCGGTGCCAGGCTCGCGGCGGTCAGCGGGTCGTGCTCGTGGTCCCGCAGCAGGAGCCGGCTGCGTGAGGGCTGGTGCGGGTCGGTAGCGCCGTGGCAGGAGAAGTGGGCGATCGGGTGGTGGGCGAGGCGGGCGAGGACGGAGGCCTTCGTCGGCTCCGCCGTGGCGTCCAGTACGGCCCCCTGGTCGGCGAGCACGGTGAGTTCGGGCAGGTGGCTGCGCAGCACCCCGACCTCTTCCGTGACGTACGGCAGGCGGCCCAGGCTGGGGAGTCCCGGCGTGGCCGGCATCGCCACCACCAGCGCCGGGAGCGTCGGCCCGCGTCGCGCGGGTGACGCGGTCTGCCTGGTGTGGATGAGTGTGCGCAGGGACGGGGCGTAGCAGGAGACCACGCGGTCGATGACCGTGCGCGGGCACCGCTCGCGGGCCGCGGTGGTGTGGTGGCCCGCGGCGTGGATCGGCAGCAGGCTCAACAGGCCGCAGGGGACCCACCAGACACGGGGCCAGGGCTCCGTGTCGGCACAGGGGCCGGTGCGGTGGCCGAGTGCCTCCAGCACCGGGGCCGCGATGGCGTCCCACAGCCACTCCAGTACGGAGAGCATCCGGGCCCCGCCCCGCTCCTCCGCCGCCGCGTCCCCCATCAGAATCGACTGCCGGGCCGCCAGGAACGCCGAGGCCTTGGTGGCCACACCGTCCGCGTCGGCCTGCGGGAGCGGCAGCGCCGTGACCCCGTCCCGGGTGACCAGGAGGGCATGGCTCCCGTACGCGCTAACGTTGAGCACGACCACCGGCCCTGCCTGCGCCGCGCCGAGCAACTCGTCGGCGCCGGGCGGCAGACCGAACGAGCCGAAGCCGTCGAGCGCCCTGATCCTGGCCTGAGTGGCGGCGAACTCCGCGGCGAGTTCGTGCCGTTCGCGGCCGCCGCCGGGCTGTGGTGCGGCCGTGGGAGTGCCGGGCTCCGCGCATCCCGACGACGGGCTGGCTTCCCAGGGCTGGTCCAGCAGATCGCGGAGTTCGACGAAGCGCGCGGCGAGATCTGGGTGTCTGAGGCGCAAGGCGGACAGGTCGTCGCGGCTGTCGAGCGCCTGGCTGATGAGGACGCCGCGTCCGGCCTCCAGCAGGCTCAGGGCCCGCCCCGCCCGGTCCGCCGCGGGCAGCCGCGGATCGGCCAGGACGAGCGAGGCCGCCTCGCCGGCCAGTCCCGCCAGGCCGCCCAGCGCGTACTCCTGGTCGCTGCGGGCCAGGCGGCGGGGGCTGACCTCCGGTAGGAGCCGTACCGCGTTCTGGAGCAGGTCCGTCGCACGCAGTACTTCGGACGCGGCGACCAGGTCGGCGGCGGCCGCCCTCGCGGAGCCGAGGCGTTGCCACACCGGCGCCGTGTCCACGGCCGACGCTTCGACGTCCGCCGCCGTCGCGGCGCACCGGTCGTCAGGGTTGCCCGTGGACGCGTGGCGGGCGCGCAGGGCGGCACCCAGGTTGGCGAGGAACCGGGCGCGTTCCGGGTGGCTGCCGGAGATCAGCGACACGCTTCTGCGGCCCGCGGACACCGCCTCTTCCACGTCCTCGAGGCGCCCGGTCCGTTCGTGCCTCTGGGTCAGGGCGTGCGTCAGGTTCGCGAGGTACCGGGCCAGATCGTCGGCTTCCCGACCGGTCGACGCCGCCACCGCGCGACGCGTCACGTCGATCCCCTCGTCCAGATCCTCGGGCCGGCCAGCGTACTCGAACCGCGCCAACAGGGCGTTGCCGAGATTGGACAGGTGCATCGCCCGGTCGGACCTGTGGATCCCGGTCGCCACCGCCTCACGGCAGAGAGCGATCGACGCCTCGATGTCGTCCCGGTCCCGTGTCCGCCGGGACCGGGCCCACAGCAGCAGGCCCAGCGCGTTGAGCACCGTGGCACGCCGTCTGCGGTCGAGGGTGGGGTTCTGCAACTGCGCCCGCTCGTGGCGGATCGCCTCGTCCAGGTCCGTGACCGCCCCGGCCTGCCTGTGCCGCAGGAACAGCAGTTGGGACAGTACGCCCGAGAAGTGCGCGGGTCCGGGCCAGTGGTCCTGCGTCCGGGTCAGACCGGCGCGGGTGAGCACGATGGCCTCGTCCAGGTCCGCGACCGTACCGGTCGCCTGGTACCTGTTCACCAGGGCCGCCACGAGGATCAGCTCGGCGGGCGCCTCGGTGCGTGCGGGGGCGCTCTCGGCGGACGCGCGTGCGAGGCGTACGGCTTCGTCCAGGTGCGTGGGGTTCCCCGAGAAACGTGCCTTGAGGGCCAACTGGACCACCAGGTTGACCAGATACGTCTGCCGCTCGGGATGGTCCACTGGAGTCATGTCGAAGGCCTTTAGGCTGCACGCCAGGGCCTCGTCCAGTCCCACCGCGGTGTGAGTCAGCTCGCAGCGGTCCGCCAGGGCGGCGCCGAGACCGTTCAGGCTCACGGCCTGGTCGCTGCCTTCGCGCGGGCGGGCGTTGACCCCGCGCCGGGCAACGGCGACGGCCTCATCGATCGCCTCGGGGCGTCCGGTCTCCATGACGAGCAGACGCAGGCTCTGGACCAGATTGTGGAGCGCGTGCTTGCGCGAGGGGCCCGGTCGGCTCAGCACGACAGCCGTGCGCTTGAGGTCGATCGACTCCTCCAGGTCCTCGACCGATCCGAGGTACTTGAACCGCTCGCTCAGCGCCGAGCCGAGATTCGCCAGCGCGGCAGTGCCGTCCGACGGCCGCGGGGGAGGCAGGCACGTCGCGCTACGAGCCACCTCGATCGCCTCGTCGAGGTCCGCCTGCCGCTCGGCCACCTTGAACCGCTCGAGGAGCAAGGCCGCGAACGCTGAGAGGCAGACGGTGTCCCTGCGGGCCAGGGAGATAGCCTCGCGCCCGGCGGCGATCGCAGGTTCCAGGTCCGCCGCATCCCTGGTCTCCGTGAAGCGTAGATGCAGCGCGCTGAGAAGCCGGTAAAGATGCGGTACGCGGCCGGGATCGTCGGCCGGCAGCGCCGCGACGGCGGCACGGAACGAGGAGATCGCGCTGTTCAGCTCCGCCGGGGAACGGGTTTGCTCGAAGCGGTCCCAGGCGGAATCGCCCGTCTTTGCATACGAGTTCGCCTCATCAGAGGGGTACACCCAGGGCAACCCTTCCCTTCACGGCAGGAGGATCCGCTGGGGATCCTCGCGGATCTGACTGAGCATCCGGTCCAGTTCGGCCGGTTCGATGCCCGCCGGTACCTCGAGCCTGGCCCCAGACGCCAGCTCGATCACGATGCGCTGCCCCTCCTTGGCCGCGCCGCGCCCCAGGATGCCGGTCACCAACGCGGTCAGGGCGGAACTCGCAGCAGCAATGGTGGCCACGAGGATCGCAGCGTCCCCCGTCCGGAACCTCGACGCCGACTGTTCCAACTCCACCGAGATCCCGGAGTCCCAGGAACCGTCACGGCTCAGTTCGCCGTGCACGTCCTCCGCCGCACGCGAATCCGACGCGACGATCACGCGCCACTTGGGCAACTCCAGCACCATCCCCCAGTCCCTTCGCCAACGTGATCAACACAGGCTTCACAGAAGCCAGTTGATGGCTGAGTATGGCACGCGGGCGGTATTCCCCGATCGTAAGACGATTCCATGGCGCACAGGCACCCTTGACCAAGGTCCATGCGAGCTGTTCCGTGGAGAAGTCGGAGCGTCGCACTCGGGGGTGGCCTTCGCGACTATGCCGGTTAGCGGTGTCTGCTGTCTCGCCAGCGGCACTGATGCGTCGACCACTCCCCCGGTTGTTGGTGCCTCCGCATGAGGCTCCGACGCGGACTCGCGATCGCTGGCGGCCGCTGAGGATCAACGCAATCAGCCGAACCGGTCAGCCGTCCGCTCATTGTGCACGTGTCACACAGAGTTACCTTGATGCGAGGCGGCTGTCGCTAGCCCAGGCAGGCACAAGTATCCCTTCCATGCGATGGACAACCTCCTCACGTCAGTGTGGACGTGTCCGCACCCGCATAAGAGCCGCCCAGCTCCGCTCCGAGGGCTACGAGATCCGCGACGAGGACATCGCCCGGCTCTCCCTGCTCAAGCACCGCAACATCAACGTGCTCGGACGCTACAGCTTCACCGCCACCATCCCGGCCGCCGGCTCCCTACGCCCGCTGCGCGACCCGGACACGGCCGAGTTGGATGACGATGATGACGGTGACGAGGGCGGTAGCTCGCCGGACCGGTCAGACCATCGGGGCGGTGAGAGGTAGTCAGACGGCGGCGCTCAGCGCCTCGGTGATGACGTCGCGCTCGGCAGTGGTCAGGGGCGCGTGGTGTCCCATTTATCTCGGGTCCGGGAAGCCATCAGGCATGTAGGAGGTCGTCTTCTCCCGCTGTTTCATCCCGTAATGCGGATTTGAACCGGTGATGTCGGGTTACGCCAGGAGATGGTTGCTTCACCGGTGAGGCGGCGGGCCATCAGGCCCGTCATGGCCAGGTGGATCATGGCTTCGGAGCGGGCCGGGAGGGTCTCGTAGTCGCGGGCCAGGCGGCGGTGGAGCATCAGCCAGTCGTAGGTCCACTCGACCGCCCACCGCTTCGGCATCGGGGTGAATCCCCTGGTCCCGCAGGCATCGGACAGATCACTCGGCTATGGACGTCGTTCACTCATGACCTGGACGTACCGTCCCGAGTCGAGTGCGCCCAGGCGTGCGTCTTCGGCCGTGGAAGCACGGCATGGACCAGGGCGTCTTGGAATGAGACAGGCTGCTTTCCCGACAGAACCTAGCCCTGCGGGGCCGGGTGGTGGCGCCGGTAGTGGCGGGCGACGCGCATGCGGTTGCCGCACACCGGGGAGCACCATTCCCGTCGTGCGTGATTTTTGACGAAGAAGAGTGGGCAGTTTGGCGCCAGGCAGGGGCGCAGGCGATAGCGGTCGGGTCCGGTGAACAGCTCGACAGCCTGGTGCGCGATGAGCCGTACGGCGAGTTCCGCGGCCGTCCCGCCGCCCTGATAGGCGCGTGAGGGTTGCCCGTCGGCGGGCCAGGCGAGCTCGGGCCAGGCTTGGGCGAGAGCGTTCAGAGCGCTGATCGCTTCCCCACGCGTCAGTTCCGGCGTCGCAGCCGGAGGGCGCGGATCCTCGGTTGCCTCCGCTGCGAGCAGTCGCAGCGCGTCACGCAGCGTACGCAGTGTTCCGGCGACCGGGCGCACCGCGTCCTCGTCCAGTTGGTCGGCCTTGATCGCGGTCTCGGTTCCGAGTCGGTCGGCGACCGCCCGCAGCCAGGCCGCGGCGTCGGCGTCGCGGTCGAGGGCGTCGCCGGTGCGGCTGCTGTCGACGAAGACGGTGTTCATCAGCTCGACCGGCAGCGGCTCCCCTAGTAGCGGCGCGCTCGTAGTCAAGGCATCGCTCATCACGCCTCCATCATACCGCCAGCCTAATGGATGACGGCATGGGCATCCATTTGACGGCCCGGGAATGGCGTGCCATGCTCCTAATGGTAACAGCGGCATCCAACCATTAGTCTGGATGTCTAGGTGTAAGAAGGAGACCGCAATGTCGACGCTGCCCCAGATCAACCCCGCCGAGGCCACCGGCGAGGCCGCCACCCTGCTCGCCGAGCTCAAGAAGAACATCGGCTCGGTTCCGAACATGGCGAAGGTGATGGCGAACAGCCCTGCCCTGCTCAAGGGGTGGATGGGCCTGTCTGACGCACTCGCCGGCGGAGTGCTGCCCCCCGCCGTCCGAGAACGCCTCGCACTGGCCTCCGCCGAGTACAACCGCTGCAGCTACTGCCTGTCCGCCCACACGTTCCTGGGCAAGAACGTCACCAAGCTCAACCCTGACGAGATAGAGCGCGCCCGGCGTGCCGAGTCCAGCGACCCCCACGCGGCAGCCCTGCTCAGCCTCTTCGACGCCATCGCCCGCGCTCGCGGCACCCTCGACGAGACCGCACTCAAGAGCGCTCGGGCCGCAGGCGTCACCGACGCCGAGATCGCGGAGGTCATCGGCAACCTCGCCCTCAACATCCTGACGAACTACTTCAACATCGTTGCCGACACCGACAACGAATTCCCCCTCGTCACGCCGCACCAGCAGGCCTGACGCCCCAGCCGTGCGGGTCGCCATGCATTGTCTTGCCAGCAGCGGCGACCCGCACGCCCACATGGCTCACCAAGGCAGTTCGGGAGCTGCCGCAAGGAGGCGCCTCATGCGGAGCCAAGGCACCGTGCCTCGTCTTCCGGAAAACGCAACAGTCGTGGACGGCCGCTCTGGGAAGGCGCCGGAGTCTGCGGGAATGACACTTTCCGCTCAGGCGGCTCTTGTCTGCAGCGTCCGCCGCTTCACCAACAGTCTGCTCCGCCTCTGGCACATCGGCGAGGAGGAACGGGAGGCGGCCGTGCTCATCGTCGACGAGCTGGTCGTCAACGCGGTCCAGCATGGCCGCACGGACATGACACTGCTGTTGACCCTGAACGGCGCAACCCTGCGCATCGCCGTTGCCGACACCGGACCGCGCGCCCCCCACCCCGACTCCCGTCTTGATGCCGACGAGCACGGGCGCGGCGTGGGAATCATCGAGCACCTGGCAGACCGGGTCGAATTCCACGAGAGCGAACGCCGATGCCTGGCCTACGCCTGGATGCGAGTAACCCCTCTCTCCGACACTGGCGTCCAGCTCGCCAATAGGTCTTCCGGCGACCACTCCTGCCGCACGCCCGCGGGTTCGCTCGTTCGGCCCCAGCCAGGACGAGAAGGACCGGGTAATGGACGACCTGACGGTCACGAATTTATCCAACGGCCAGTTTGCGGTCCTGGCAGCACATTGAGCGGACGGGACGACGGTGTCGGCACGACCACGTCAGCCGCAGGCGGCTGAAGTCCAGCGGGCTTTGCCCGCCAACCTGTTCGGCATCTGTTTCGGCCTCGCGGGCCTGGCTCAGATGTGGACCACCGTCCACGAGCTGGGTGAGACGGCCCAGTGGCCGGGTGTTGCCTTGTGGCTGGTGACGGCGGTGGTGTGGCTGGTCAGCGTGGTCGCCTATGCCCAGCGCGTGGTGGCCCGGCACGTGTGGCGAGCCGAACTCGGCCACCCCGTTCAGGGTCCCTTCGTCTCGCTGGCCGCCATCGTCCCGATGCTGCTCGGCGTGGCCTTGGCCCGCTACCAACGACCGCTTGGCGAGAGCGTGTTCCTGGCCGGTCTGGTCCTGACGCTCGGCTTCGGCAGCTGGATCACCGGGCAGTGGATCACGAACGACATGCATCTGGCCCAATGGCACCCCGGGTATGTGCTGCCCACGGTGACCGGTGGCCTGCTCGCTGCGGGCGCCAGTGCAAGCCTCGGTCACCGGAGCTTGTCGTTGGTCATGTTCGGCTACGGCGTCCTGTGCTGGGTGCTGATCGGTTCGATCGTGCTGCTGCGTTTGGTGACACAGCCGGCGCTGCCCGATGCGCTGTTGCCCGCCCTGGCCATCGAGGTTGCTCCGCCTGTTGTCGCCGGCAATGCATGGCTCACGCTCAACGGCGATAGAGTCGATGCTCTTGCTGCCGGGCTGACGGGGCACGCCGTGTTCATGGTGCTCGTGCAGTTCACGTTGATTCCCCTCTACCGTCGAGCCCCCTTCGGCCCCGGCTACTGGGCGTTCGCGTTCTCGTACACGACGGCAGCCGGTCTCGGAATTCGCTGGCTGATGGCAGAGCAGGTACGCGGCCGCCATGAGCTGACCTGGCTACTGGCGATCCTGGTGACGGCCGCGATGGCGTTGCTGGCCGGTCGGACCGTGCTTGCGCTGAGGCGCGGCATGTTCCTGCCCCAGTAACCGCTCCCCGCCGGCCCACAAGTAGCCGAGCAGGCCCCGCGGAATACACACCCACGCCCACGTGTGCACGCTCGGTGCACACAGGAACGCACAGGGTTACTATCTCGCTGTGGCAGAGGCGAGCTATGACGTGATCGTGATCGGGACCAGCCAGGGTGGGCGGTTCCTCCCCCTCGATCTGGCGAAGGCGGGCAAGAAGGTGGCGCTCGTCGAGCGCGACCACCTCGGCGGCGTCTGCGTGAACATCGGATGCACCCCGACCAAGACGATGGTCGCCAGCGCACGCGTCGCCCACCAGGCACGGCGCGGCGCGGAGTACGGCGTACGGACCGGTCCGGTGTCGGTCGACCTCGCCGCCGTACTAGAGCGCAAACGGGCGATGGTCGCGGGCGCGCGGGAGAACTACGCGAGCCGCCTGGCGACGGAAGGGCTCGACGTGATCGAAGGCGAGTGCCGCTTCACGGGGCCGAAGACCGTCGAGATCGCCCTGAGGGACGGCGGGACACGGGAGATCGGCGCGCCGCTGATCGTCATCGACACGGGCACCAGGCCCAAGCCCCTGACGATCAGCGGCGCACAGAACGTCCCCGTCCTGGACTCGACGTCGATCATGGAGCTGAGCACGCTCCCCGAGCACCTGATCATCCTCGGCGGAGGCTACATCGGCCTGGAGTTCGGACAGATGTTCCGCAGGTTCGGCAGCGAAGTCACCATCGTCCAGACCGGCCCGCGCCTTTTGACGCGGGAGGACGACGACGTCTCCGACGAGGTCGCCGCCATCTTGCGCGATGACGGGATCATGGTCCTGACTTCGGCGACGCCGGAGAAGGTGGAGGAAGCAGACGGCGGGCGGATGCGGCTGACCGTTCACACGCCGGACGGCGAACGGCAGATCGAGGGCTCCCACCTGCTGTCGGCCATCGGCCGCATCCCCAACACGGAGACGCTCACTCCGGCAGCGGCCGGCATCCGGCTGAGTGACAACGGCTTCATCGAGGTCGATGAGCACCTGGAAACCTCCGTCCCCGGTGTCTACGCCATGGGGGACGTCAAGGGCGGCCCAGCCTTCACCCACCTGTCCTACGACGACTACCGCATCCTGCACGCCAACCTGCTCAACGGCGAGAAGGCGAGCACTTGGGACAGGATCGTTCCGTACACCGTGTTCATCGACCCGCAGCTCGGCCGCGTCGGCATGACCGAGCGGCAAGCCAGGGAGCAGAACCGCGCGGTCCGCGTCGCCAAACTGCCCATGAGCGCCGTCATCCGGGCCCTCGAGACCGGGGAGACACGCGGCTTCATGAAGGCCGTCATCGACGCGCACACTCAGCAGATCCTCGGCGCCGCCGTGCTCGGCGCCGAAGGCGGCGAGATCATGACGATCATCCAGGTCGCCATGCTGGGCAAGCTCCCGTACACCGCCATGGCGAACGCCATTTTCACGCACCCGTTGCTGGCGGAGGGCCTCAACAGCCTCTTCACGACGCTCGACGCCTAGTAGTGCTCCGTTAGGGCTGTTTGCCGGGTCGTGGTGCGCGAGGCACGGTGGATGGATGGATATGCGGCAAGTGGCGGAGTGGTAGCACACAGGGCGAGGATCTCAATGTCTTTGTCCCGGTTGCTCAGCGGCAGCAGACGCGGGAGCGCGCGCGATCAGCGGACACGGTCGGCGCGTGGGCATCAGGGCTCAGACCTGGGCGGATGAATTATCGGCACCCGCAGGGTTCGGCGGGCGGGCGGGGGAAACCCACCGGGAGCAATCCTGGCAGGGCGCCCGGGTCCGACCCAACAATCTCTGCGACAAAGTCTTGCCCGGTCCGTCCGCACGTCGGCTGCTGGGCCACCATCAACCGGCCCTGCTCCGCCCCGCCCCGCCCCCACCCACGGTCATCCGGTCTTCGTTGCTCCTGGTGCCAGCGGTCTCTCGCGCCGGAAGCGGGCGGGTGTCGTGCCGAGATGCGCCCGGAAGGCCCGTGAGAACGCGGACTCGGAGGAGTAGCCGACCTGCCCGGCGACACTCGCGACGGTTGCGTCTGTTGTGGTGAGCAGTTCCGCTGCCGCCATCAGCCGCGCCCGTGCAAGGAAGGCGCCCACGGTCGTCCCCGTGTCCCGGGTGAAGTGGCGCAGGAAGGTGGCACGGGACATGGCGGCCGCGCGGCTGAGCCGTTCGATCGTCCAGTCGGCCCCTGGCTCGTTCAGCATGCCCTCGACGGCCGACGCGATGCGGCCGTCGGCCGCCGCGGTCCACAGGGTGGCCTGCGTGGTGTCGCCCCGCGAGGTGCGCAGCACCATCGCCAGCAGCACGGTGCACAGAGCAGAGAGGATCGCCGCGGTGCCCTCGCCCTCGCGTCGCGCCTCACCGCGCATCAGGGCGCCCAGCATGCGCAGCACCTCGTCGCTCTCGGCCGACTGCCCGAAGGAGACATGCACCGGATCGGGCAGGCTTGCGAACAGCAGCGAGCCCGCACCAGCGTCAAAGGTGTAGTGCCCGCAGAACAGGTCGATGACGGGTGTGCCGCCGTGCTCGCTGCGCGTGGTCACGAACACGTCGCCAGCGGTCTCCGTCGTCCCCGTCGGGCCAGCTTCGCCGTCAGTGATCACCCGGTGCGGAGCGCCGCTCGGGATCATCACCACATCTCCGGGGTGCAGGTCGAGCAGGACCGTGCCCACCTGCAGTCGGCATGCGCCGTCCAGCAGCACGTGGAAGGGCGCCTCCAGCTGCCCGTATGCCGATACGTCCATCCTGGTACCGGCTCCGAGCAGGCAGCGCTTGTCGAGGCCGGCCTCGAGGCGGGCCATGCGCAGCAGTCGGCTGACTGAGTCCATGATGAGACTTTCGGGCAGGAAAGCGAGACGATCGAGTCTAGTTGCACCAGCGGCCGCGCCGCAGACTCGACACATGGAGATCACCACAGCACTCACCGCGGATATTCTGGTCATCGGATTCGGTAAGGGCGGCAAGACCGCCGCCCGTGTGCTCGCCGACGCCGGCCGCCGAGTGGTCCTGATCGAGCAGTCCGAGAACATGTACGGCGGGACCTGCCCGAACGTCGGCTGTGTACCGACCAAAATGCTCGTCCACTACGCGAACACCAAGCGCCTCAAGGACGACGCGCAGGAGTTCTTCGCCCACTCGATCGCCGGCGTCCGCGCGCTGACCAGTGCCTTCCGCGCCGGCAACTTCGAGGCTCTGAACGGTAAGGACACCGCGACAGTCATCACCGGCACGGCCCGGTTCGTCGATCCGCACACCGTCTCCGTCGGAGAGGGACCGGACCTCATCACCGTCACCGCTCCCACGATCCTGGTCAACACCGGATCCGAGCCGGTACTCCCCCCGATTCCCGGCCTCGCGGGCAGCTCCCACCTGGTCTCCAGCACGGAACTCACCCGCACACAGAACCTGCCCGAGCGGCTCGTCGTCCTCGGAGGCGGATACCTCGGCCTGGAGTTCGCGGGCATCTACCGGCACTTCGGCACCGAGGTCACGGTCCTCGAAGCAGCCAGCCGGCTCCTGCCGCGGGAGGACGAGGACATCGCCCAGTCCGTCGAGGAGATCCTCACCGGCGATGGCATCCGCGTCATCACCGCCGCGAAGGTCACCGAGGTGCGCGACAGCGGCGCCGTCTCAACGGTTGTATACGAGAAGGACGGGCGGACACACACCGCTGAGGCCTCCGCACTGCTGCCCGCCACCGGGCGCCGACCCGCCACGGACCACCTCCGGCTCGACGCCGCCGGCGTCCGGACCGCGCCGAACGGCGCGATCGAGGTGGACCAGTACCTGCGCAGCAGCCAACCGCACATCTACGCACTCGGCGACGTCAACGGCGGCGAGCAGTTCACCTACATCTCCCTGGACGACGCGCGCATCGTCCTGGACCAACTCCTGGGTGAAGGCAAGCGCACCACGGGCGACCGCAGGGCAGTGCCCCACACCCTGTTCATCACCCCCCCGCTCGCCACAGTGGGACTGACCGAGAGCCAGGCACGTGCGCAAGGACTCAACATCAAGGTCTCGCGGGAGAAGGTCGCAAACATCGTGGCCATGCCCCGCGCCTACACCGTCGAGGAAACCCGCGGCGTCATGAAATTCATCGTGGACTCGGACACCGACCTGATTCTCGGAGCCGCTCTGCTCAGCATCGACGCGCAGGAGATCATCAACACCGTCGCACTGGCCATGCGGCACAACATCACGGCCACGCAGCTCCGCGACGCGATCTACACCCACCCGAGCTCGACCGAAGCCCTCAACGAGGTCTTCGACAAGGTCCTCTCCTGAACCTGCCCAGCAGCGCACACGACGGGCATCTACCCAGGCACGGCGTGCAACCACGCCCAGGTCGCATGCCTCAACGCCCTTCACGTGGCATCGACGGAAGCCCGCGTCGGAGCGGGATGCAACTGCCGTCCAACCATGAGACAAATAGGACAGGCCCAAAGAACGAAGGGCACCCGTGCATACGTCGAGGAAAGGCTACGACGTGCACGCCGACGACGCCGACTGCCAGGCGCAGCGCTCGCCACCTCAATCACCCACCTACTCGCACACCAGGCACCAGGGCGCTCCTGACCGTTGTCCGGCTCAGCCCCCGTGCGAACGAAGGCATGCCTCAAGCCGCAGGCGCTGAACGAGGTCGACCAGCCTTCCCGTCTTCCAGAACAGAAAGAACCATGCAGCAGAAGAACAGACCTTTCGAACTTGCCGATGTCCAGATGCGCGCGCGCGAACTCGCTGACGGCGTATACGCAGTCATGGCGACAGACGTCGACGACACCGACCACACCGCGACCAACGCCGGGTTCATCGTGGGTGATTCGGGAGTGCTGGCGGTCGAATCGCTGAGCAACGGCCGTTTGGCGTCCCAGGTCATCGGCGAGGTGCGCAAAGTGACCGCGCTGCCCATTCGGTTCTTGGTCAACACCAGTTTCCACGGTGATCATTGCTTCGGAAATTTCGCCTTTCCCACACAGACGGTGATCATCCACCATGAGGCGACCAAACGTGTGATCGACGAGCGCTTCGAGCAGGACCGCGCCTTCATGATCGACTTGCTCGGCGCGGACGCCGGCATCGAAGAGGCGGTAGCCCGTTCAGCGGACGTTACGGTCTCCGGGTCGTGCTCCGTAGATCTGGGAGGCAAGCATGTGGACATCGAGCACATCGGCTACGCCCAGACCGACGGCGACCTGGTCGTCCGCATGCGCGAAGACAACATCGTCTTCGTCGGGAACATGCTGCAGGCGCCGCCCCCGGCATTCCCGTGGCTGTTGGAGGGGCGGGCCGACGAGGCGCTCGTCACCTACCGGCGCCTGCACGACATCCTTGACGATGACACACTGATCGTGCCGGGCCACGGCCGGACTATGCGCCGTGCAGACATCCTGCACTCGATCACCTACCTCGAGACGCTGACCAGCCTGGCACGGGACGCCCGGGACAAGGGACTGTCAGCCGCTCAGGCCCGCGAAGCGCTCGCGATGAAGGAATACAGCGACTACAGCATGTACGAATTCATCCACTTCCAGGTAAACATCCCCGCAGTGCTGAACACGGAATGAACAGCGTGCGCATAACTGCGGCACTGATGCCTTTCCAGCCCGGCGGCGGGGCGAGGAGATGTTCGCTCCTGCGATCTGACCCAGCCCAACGGGCGCGGCTTGCCGAGATCCGCGACAACTTGATCGCCCGAATCGCCGAAGCCGAGGCGGAAGGCTGGCTCGGCGAGGTCGAAGGTCTCCAGGTCAGGCTGGCCGGTGCCGAGGAGAAGCTCGCCAGCTCGATCGGGGCCACGGGCAGCCTACGGCCGTGGACCTGGGCATCCCCACCACACGTGGTGATCGATGAACCCACGAAGGTGGGCTGCCGCCTGGCTCAATCAAGATCGAGAACAAGTTCGAAGAAGCGTGCGTCAAACGCCCTTCAGAACACGATCAAGTGCCGCCCGGCCTACGGGTCCCCAGTGCGGCTTGCCACCGGGAAGGCCCCGATCTCCGTTCTGCCCCATGAGCATCAGGAAGAGGCTCTTCATAGCGGCCAGCCCGCGGGCGCGCCGGATCGCCGCCTCGTCTGCACGCGCGTACGTGTCGAAGAACCGTGAGGCCATGCCCGCGGGTAGCAACACCCATGCGGCGGCGAGGTCCAATGCCGGATCGCCGGCGAACAGGTCACCGAAGTCGACGATGCCCGACAGCGTTCCGCCCGAGACCACGACGTTCGCGGGATGAAGGTCGCCATGTACCCAGAGCGGTGGCCCCTCCCACTCGGGCGCTGCGACAGCGTCGTCCCAGACGGCCCGGACATCGTCGGCGAGGTCGTCGAGAGCAACGGCGTGGAGGAAGTGGTCGAAGCCGTCCGTGCAGTCCCTGGGATGGGCACCGCGGTCCGTAGCGATCGGCGCCTCGGCGGGCGCCTCCACGTGCAGTGCCCGGAGGAAACCCGCCAAAGCGTCGGCCGCGTGGGCGCCGCGGCTGATCGAGACATGGTCCAGTGGCTCGCCAGAAACCCACGTCATCACGGTCCAGTGCCTGGGAAAGCGCTCGGACGGTTCGCCGAACCGCACCGGAGTCGGCACCGGGAGCGGCAGTCTCGGGGCCAGCACGGGCAGCCACCGCCGCTCCTTCAGCTGGAGCGCCGGGGTGGGGTCCATGCGCTGCATGCGCACGGCCAACTCGTCTCCAAGGCGCCACATTTGGTTGCCCCAGCCGCCCGCCACCTCGCGGATGGCCAGTCCTGCAAGGTCTGGATGTTGCTCCTGCAGCAGGTTGCGGACCAGGTCTGCGGTGATCTCGCTCTCGGTGTTGGTCATGCGAAGTCACAGTACCGAAGCCGCAGGCGGAGCGGCTCTCGCTCTCCGGAACGTCTGTAGCCGAGCCTCATCCACACGGACGATCTACACCCCGACTCACAGCCTACGGGCGGCGGGCCAGCAAATGGGTGTCGAGAAAGCCCCGCTCTGTCGCTGGGTCGTGGAGCAGCCGGGCGAACGTGACGAGGCCGGCCGCGGCCAGCAGCTCGGCGAACTGGTCCGCCGGCCAGCTATAGGCGGGCGTCACCTTGTGGTCGAAGCGGACCGGCTCCGGTCCCTCGGTCCCGAAGAGAGACACCAGGAGCAGGCCCCCTGGCGCCAGGACACGCACTTGCTCGGCGAGCAGCGCGGGCAATTCTCCAGGTGGGGTGTGGATCATCGAGTAGTGGGCCAGCACTCCGCCGAGCGCGCCGTCCTCGACCGGCAGGGCTTCCATTCGTGCTTCGTCGAACCGCAGCGCCGGATGGGCCCGCCGAGCGTGGTCGACCATGGCCGGGGAGAGGTCGAGCCCGAAGGCGTCCAGCCCCAAGTTATGCAGCATGGCCGTCAGATGACCGGGGCCGCACCCGACGTCGGCTACCCGCAGGTTCCCCGTGCCACGCACGAGCTCGGCGAAGGTGCCGATCATGTTCCGCGCGAACGGCCGCGTCTCCAACTGATCGCTGAACATCGAGGCGTACAAGTCGACGACCCCGTCGTAGGCCGCCCTGGTCTCGTCCTGGTGTCTTAACACGGGAAGGAAAACTAACACCCGTACCGTTCGCAGCCGTTCTCCGGCCCCATTACGGCGCCTCCCCTCAGGGCTGATCGTCCCGGCACCTGATCACGCGACACTCTCCTTAGAGGTCGTTTTCTCCCGATGTTTCATCCCGGAATGAGTGTTTGATCCCGTGGTGTCGGGTCGCGCCAGGAGATGATGGCCTCGCCGGTGAGGCGGCGAGCCATCAGATCGGTCATGGCGAGGTGGATCATGGCTTCGGAGCGGGCGGGCAGGGTCTCGTAGTCACGGGCCAGGCGGCGGTGGAACATTCAGCCATCCGTACGTGCGCTCCACGGTCCAGCGCTTGGGCAGCGGAGTAAATCCCCTGGTCCCGGGGGTGCGTTGGACGATTTCCATGTCGATGCCGAGGGCGGCGGCGTGCTCGACGAGGTGCTGGCGGTAGCCGCCGTCTACCCACACCTTGCGGATGGTGGGGTGGGCCGCGGCAACCTGGTCGACCAGGTGGGTGCCGGCGACTGAGTCCTGCACGCTCGCCGCCGTGACCAGCACCGCGAGGAGCAGTCCCAGGGTGTCGGTCACGATGCTCCGCTTGCGGCCGACGATCTTCTTCGCCGCATCCGTGCCCTGGTCGGTGGCCGGGACGCTGGTGGAGGTCTTCACGCTCTGTGCGTCGATCACGCACGCGGACGGCTCCGCTTCCTTGCCCTCCTTCTGCCGTAACAGCCTGCGCAGCACGCCGGTGAGCTGGGCGAAGATACCGTCCTTCTGCCACTTGGCGAAGTAGCCGTACACGGTTTCCCAGGGCGGGAAGTCGTGCGGCAGGTAGCGCCACTGCACCCCAGTGCGGTCCACGTACAGGATCGCGTTCATGATCTCGCGCAGGTCATGCTCGGGCGGGCGTCCGATGTTCAGCGCATACCGGTGTCGCTCGGCCCGCCAGGCACACCCAACACCGGCTCGATCAACTCCCAGCGCGCATCGGAGAGATCACTCGGATACGCACGACGTTCGTCCATGGACGTACCGCCGATGAGGGCATGCGCCCAGGCGTGCAGCGCGAGCCGCGGGAGCACGAATACGTGACGGGCACCTTGGGATGAGACAGGCGCAAGCCGCACTCCGCCACAGCCGTCACCCCGTGGATCACTTCCGCCGCACCCACTCCACCAGACCCACCGTCGCGATGCCGCACCCTCGAAAGATGCAGGAGAAAGTGCACCCCAAGGGAGAAAACGACCTCTTAGTGTCAGTCCATGTCACAAGATCACATAATGGGCGACGACGGATCGCTGACAGCACCCGAATCGACGCCCGGGCCCGTCACGGCGGCAGATGTCGAGCAGGCCGTGCGAACGGCAGTAGCGACGCTGGCAGACGCGCTCGCAGCGGACTGGCGTGTCCGGGCCGGAGACTTGGAGTGGGACTGTTGGGAGACCCTGGAACACATGGCTGACGGGCTTTTCGCCTACGCGGTCCAACTCGCACCGGCCCGTCCTCCGTTGGACAGCTTCGTGCCACTTCGCTGGCAGCGTGACCGGCCCAATGGGCCGCCGAACGTGGTGTTTGTTGACCGTGCCGTCGGCCCTGAGGGGCTACTGCAAGTACTGGAGGCCGGCTGGGGACTTCTGACGGCCATGGTTCGGACGGTTTCTCCGCAGGTCCGCGCCTTCCACGCCTACGGGGTGTCGGACCCGGAGGGCTTCGCCGCGATGGGGGTGGTGGAGACCTTGGTACACACCCATGACGTGGCTGCTGGCCTCGCCCTGCCCTGGGCTCCACCCGCCGACCTGTGTGACCGAGCCCTGGCCCGGCTGTTCCCCGAAGCGCCCAGGGACACCGACCGGTGGCCCACCCTGCTCTGGGCCACCGGACGCGCCGAATTGCCCGTGCACCATCGCCGAGCCTTTGACCGCTGGCATAGCGCACCGCTGCGGAACGAAGAGGTCTGAACGTTCAGTCCACCGCTCACGGAACGAAGCCAAAGCCAATTCCAAGGAGGCAATCATTCCGACCCAACCGCAGTGCCGTCAAAACTGTCCCTACTGGCTCTCCCTCGCCCTCCCTGGACCATTGACCAGACGCCAGGCGCAACACAGGCTCCGGGTCAACCCCCGAAGGACTTCGAGCGTCGACCACTTAGGACCCTCTTGGGCACTCATTCACCACCGGGACCGCAGGCTTTTGAGGTGGCAGCGGATCAAGTGCATGGGCAACTGCATGCCGGAGCACTGCCCGCTACACGCGCCTACAACCTCAGTAGTGGGCCTGGTAAGTCTGTGGGCCGGTGCGCGAGAGGCACTGCTGCAGATACGACTGAGCCGCTCCGGGGTGCACGCCCACGCCCAAGGGGTGGTGGTGGACCAGGAACATGAGCCCGGAGACGATCATTCGAGGCCCGTCATCGAGTTCACCGACCGGCAGGGCCGAGCCGTCAGATTCACGCCCGTCGCGACGGGGACGGGGCTGGCTCTCGGAACCCGTTTGCCGGTTGTCTACCTGCCCAACAGTCCGAAGAGCGCGCGGGTGTTCACCCGGAAGTACTGCCTGACTCCGATCGTCGGCCTGTTCGCCGGAGGCATGATCTTCCTTGGTGTCGTGGCTGGGGTCGTGCTCACGCGCTGAGCTTGTTCTCCCTCCCAGTTCTCACCCAAGGTCCACCCCGCGCACGTATCATCCCGCGGCCCGCGCATGAACGTCTTCGGCAGCTCGCCGCCGCGGGCACGCCGATGTACAGGCCCGCCACGGCGGACGCGAGAGGCTGCGGCTTCCGGGCGCGGTCCGGTCGATTTCAGCTACACGGCGTTTCACTTGGCCGGGCAGCCGGACATGACGCTGGTGATCTGCTCCGATGGCCAGGAATCGGCCGCTGGAGGTCGACAAGCTCGTGCAGGGTTGGCGGTGGCGCGTGGTGTGCCCGTGAGGCGCGGGCGAATTCGCCTGTGAGGGCCAGCAGGCGGGGTGTGAGGACCCTGGCGCCTCCGGAGCGAAGGACGAGCCGAAGGATGGGCAGTCGGCGTCGGCCGCCGCGGGGGGTGCGACAACGCCACGGACGGGGCGGCCGATATCAGGCCGCGCAACGTCAACGGGCGTCTGTGGCCGATGAGTACGGATACTCAGGCCCGCGCACCGCGTGGCGGGCACAGTGGGGGGGTGACTGGTGCGGCGGCCGTCGACGGCCGTCGACGAAGAATGGGGATGACCATGTTTTTCGCTTGGAGCTCTGCCCGGCCCGCGCGGTCACCGCGTCCGCGCCGCGTCGTCGCTGCCGTGGCCGTGAGCGTAATGACCGCCTTGGGGCTCGGGGCCTGTGCGGGCCTGGAGTACAAGGAGGACGTCTGCTCCAGCGGGGAGTACCCGGTTCTGACGGTGGGCGGCACCGGGTCGGCGTGCGTCACCGAGGGCATGGAGCCGCCGAAGGGGTTCGTGGCCTACCCGGAGGGCAAGGTGCCCAAGCAGGTCGACGACAAGTGGGATCGCTACTGGAACACCCACACCCTGGACTCGTCCGGGAAGATCATCGAGGCGCCGTAGCCGGCCGGAGGGCGCATTCCCCCCGTGGTCACCGCCGCCAGGTGCGGAACGCGGTCAGGAGCCGGTGCTGGGCTTCGTCGGAGAGGCTGTCGGGGGGAGTGCGCCGAGCTCTTGGACGGTCCGTCGGATCTGGTCGAGGTAGAGATCGCAGCCGTCGCACGCGGCGATGTGGTCGACGAACCGGGCTTCGGTTGCGGGTTCGAGTGCTCCGTCGAGGAAGGCGGTGGCCAGCTCGACGAATTCATCGCAGTTCATCTGTGTCATCGTCGCCTGTTTCTCCCCGCCGTCGGGGCAGTGTTGTCTGAGACCGAGGAGAAGTACCGCTCCAGTCTGCCGCGGATGGCGGCGCGCCCGCGGTGCAGCAGTACCCGCTGGTTGCCGGGTGAGATGTCCAGCAGGGCGCAGACCTCGTCGGATCCGTAGCCCTCTACGTCGCGCAGGGTCACCACGATCCGGTTGCGCGGGGGCAGTTCGGCCAGCGCCGCGGTGACGATCCGGTCGATCTCCTCGGCCAGGACGTGGTCCTCGGGCTCGGGCCAGGGGCGGGGCTCGTGGCCCGGCGCCCAGTGGCCGGGGAAAGGATCGACCTCGCGGCCGACGACCCGCAGACCAAGCTCTTCGTCACCATGCTCGCCGGAGTCCTCGAATTCCAGCGCGACATGATCTTGGAGAACACCAGGGAAGGCGTCGCCGCCGGCGAGACCGCGGGCAAGACCCCGGGCCGCCCCGCCGCGCTCAGCACCGCCCAGGCCGCCGAGGCGGTCCGGGCCTACTACAAGGGCGCCGCCATCAAGGCGCTCGCCCGCGGCTATGGCGTCTCGCCCAAGACCATCCGCCGGGTCCTCAACGCCGCCAACGCCCGCGACGCTGCGGCAGTCCCCAGCCCGCCGGCCACCGACACCGAGGTCGGGGACCAGGAACAGGCGCACGATCCCGGGCAGCCGCACATGATCGACATACCCGGCAGGCTCGCCGAACACCTCAAGGACACCCCGGACACCGCCGTCCGCGAAGCCCTGCGCGGCGGGCGGACCATCCGCCGCGGCCAGGGCTACTCAGTACGCATCACCGCCCCGCTCGCCCTCCACCCAGACCGCACTGGAACAGTGCACCGCCCTTGCCGATATCGGCGCGGCCCCGGCCGGGCGCAAGGCATACCGCACCTACGCCGACTGGATCACCCCGGTCAAGGTGACCGCCGCCGCCCTGGCCGCAACCGGCGCCAACGCCCTCGGCAACGGCATCTGACAGGGAGTATCCCCAGGCCAGGGGCTACTCCGTTGTTTTCTCGGCGAGTACTACTGGGACCCCATCAGCGGAGATGTAGGGGGTCTGCTGCACGATCGGGTGACATCTTGACCTGTCGCCCGAACCTGCATCAGACCCCGAGGACGAGCTGGGTGACACCTGGCCGGGGGTTGCTCCCGCCCGGCCGGCACTTGTCCGACTTCCGGGTCGAGGTATCAGCCCTTGAGCTTCTCCGGGTCGATGACCTCGCCGGGCGGCGGGGGCGTGACCGTCACAGGCTCGTTGAACGCCGTGAAATCAAAGGAACCGGGCTCCTTGCCGCCCACGGCTGCCAACCTGAGCGCGTAGGGCTGCCCCTTGGCGGATACGAGGAGCGTCTGCGTCGCAGCGCCGTCCTTCCCCGTGAGCGTCACGGCGGGCGTGCCGTTGACCTCGGTGTCCGCTCCCCGGGTGAGGTGGCTTTCCTTCTCGTCCTCATCGAACATCGTGCCGATGTCGCAGAAGGGGAACTTGTCGTCCGCCTTCGCATCCCCCGCCGGCATCTTGACCCAGCGTCCCTTGAGCATCTCGGTGAGGGCGTCCGTCTCCTTGGACGACGAGTGCTCCTCGCTGCCCGTCTGCTGCCAGAACTTCTCATCGCCCTTCATGAAGGTGTCGCCACCGAGCTGACGGATTTCGGCGGACGCACCCCCGGTGGTGAAGGTTCCGCGGCAGTTGCCCTTCGCGGCCACGGCGAAATCGAAGGTCATGTGCTCGCCGTCGATGGTCATGCCGCCCTTGACCTTGAACGAGTCCAGCTTCGTCATGGCCACCCGGGCCTTCTCGGAGATCTGAGCCGGAGTCAGTCCCTTGAACGGGTCCACCGCCTTCGGGGGCGACGGCGTGGCAGAGACAGAGTCCCCTGCCCCCTTGGCGTCCGCCTTCTTGTCGTCTCCGCATGCGGTGAGTGTCAGTGCCGCCGTCACGCACAGGACTGCCGTAGCCAGGAGGGTGCGATTGCCCATTTTGTTTCCCCTTTAACAAGACCGTTCGATGATCGGACTAGAGGGCAGAGCAAAGGGATGCGACGACCGCGACGTGATCTCCCTCACACAATGTCGCGCAGCCGTTGGGCGAGGACGGCCAGGTGACCGAACCTGTCGCCCACACCTGCAGCAGACCGTCCCGATCATGTCTGGGCTTCACCTGTGGTCCACCGCACGGCCACAGGTAACGGCTGTCCCTTCTGCGCTGGCCGACAGGCGTCAGTCACCAACCGTCTGTCCCTGTATCCCGACGTCGCTGCCCAGGTCGCGGCGCAGCAACTGCGGATGGGCGGTGAGCGTCTGGACGGCGAGCTGGGCCAGCTGCGGTCCGTCGCCGGGCGGGTAGGTGGTGAGGTTGCCGCTGACCAGCCAGGCATCCGTGTCGGGATGGACGGGCACGATGCGGCCGGCCACGAACATCCCTGTGCGCAGTTTGCCTTCACCCAGCCGGTGAGCCGCTACACAGCTGCGCGGGCGGCTGCCGGGCGGCGCAACCCCGACCGGCGCGGCACCTGGACGTCGCCGCCTGCCGCCGGGACCGGACGCCCGCCTACCGGGAACCTGCCCTGCGGCTCGCAGGGGCTCAGCACCGCAGGTGCGCGGCCCGCAGCAGGGCCGACCGTCCAGGTCGGCGCCCCCTAGAAGGCTCATGAAGATCTTGGTTGGGGGGTGTCCGGCCGTAGGCCGGGCAGCCCCTGTTCGCTATGCGGTGGCCGGGGCGAGTTGCCAGCTGCCGCCGGTGTGGGTGAGTCCGAGGTTGACCAGTCGCCGGAGGTTGAGGGCGGCGGCTCGGGTGTGGAGCCAGGTGTTGTTGACGATGGCTCCGCGGTAGCGCAGGCGGCGGTTGCCGTGCTGGACGAGCCAGGCGACGGCTCGTTCGACCGGTGGTCGCCAGCGCCGGTAGTCGGCTTGCCATTCGGGATCGGTGGTGGCTTGGTGGCGGGCTGCGGCCTGGAGGTCGTGGTGGGGGCGGATGGTCAGGATGCGGCCGGCCTTGGCCTTGGTGCACCGCTCACGCAGCGGGCATCCGGTGCACAGGTCCTTGAAGGCGGCCTTGCGCTGGTGGTGCTGTCCGCCGGGGTCCGACAGGGGGACCGTGTGCCCGGCGGGGCAGGTCACGAGGGCGGCGGTGGTGTTGATGGCGAAGTCGTCCAGAGTGAAGCCGCCGGGGACGGCGGGCCGTAGCGGGGCGGGCTTGAAGAACAGCCGGTGCCCCGCCTGGCGGAGGGCTTGGCGCGTGTCGCCGGCGGAGTAGGCGGTGTCACCGAAGGCGTCCACCGGGCTCTCCTCGTCGGCCAGCAGGTCCAGGCCGACGGTGGCCTCGTGGTGCTCGGCTCCGGCGCCGGGCCGCAGAGCCACGGCGGTGTATAAGCCGGTCTCGGGCTCGATGGCCAGGTGGGCTTTGTATCCGTCCTGCTGGTGGGTTCGGGTCTTGTGGATGTGCCGGGACTCAGGGTCGACGGTGGAGACCATCCGGTCCGGCGCGGTCCCCTGGGTGATGCGCCAGCGTCCGTCGCGGCCGTCGGAGTCCTCGGCGGGCTCGACATCCTGCCCGGCGACCAGGGCCAGCAGGCCGACCGCGTTGGCCGCTTTCTCGCCCAGTTCCTGCTCGGGCAGGTGGCCCAGCAGCCTGAGTGCGTCGGTGACCAGAGCGTCGACGAGGGCGGCGCGGGCCTGTTCGTCGTTCCAGGCGATACGGGGCTTGCCGGGATCGGTGTAGTCATGCGCAGTGCACTGGACCGCGGCCACCTCGCCGGCCCCGGGGACCTCGCGGATCACCGCACGGACGGCGGCGATGAGCTGAGTGACGGTGTCCTGGGTGGCGACCGCGTCGTCCAGCACGGTGGAGTCCAGCGCCCGCCGCTGCTTGCCCTTGAGGACACCGGTGGCCTTCACGACCTCGCGCACGGCTTCGAACACGCGGTTCGGCCGAACCGAGCGGGAAAGGCGGCGGCGGAAGTAGGCCAGCAGCGACGCATCGAACGCCATGTCGTGCAGACCCAGCCCGCAGGCGGCCTTCCACCGCAGGTCACACCGCAGTTCCTGGACCGTCTCGAAGTCCGACAGCCCGTGCAGGGCCTGCAGCGTGACCGCCGCGGCCAGGATCTGCGGCGGCATGCTCGGCCGCCCGTTCGCCGACGGGTACATGTCCGCGAACATCTCAGCCGGAAACAGCGCGCCACGGTGCTCGGCCAGGAACGCGAACACACTCCCGGCCGGGATCAACTCCCGGCACGTCTCCCACACATCCGGCCCGACCGTCTCCCCGGCCCATTCCCCCATCACCACGAAACGAGTCTGGCCCCGCCGCTCACGCGGCGGGGCCAGAACCCCAAGATCTTCATGAGCCTTCTAGGGCCTGTGTGAGGTCGTGATCAATCTCGGGTTCTCGTCCCGTGTGGGGACGGGACCTGGTAGGACGCTGGGTGTGACACGTAGGCAACTCACCGACGAGCAGTGGGAGTTCATCGAGCCGTACCTGCCGATAGGCGAGTACGGTCCGTACCCCGAGCGGCTGCGGGAGCAGTTCGAGGGGGTGATCTGGCGGTTCCGGTCCAGCGCTCAGTGGCGCGAGATGCCCTCCGAGTTCGGACCGTGGGCGACCGTTTACGGGCGCTTTCGCGTGTGGCGGGACGCCGGGGTCTTCTCCGCTCTTCTGGAAGGCATGATCGCCGAGGCCGCCCGCCGGGGAGAGACGGACTTATCCCTGGTCAGCGTGGACTCCACCACTGCCCGCGCTCACCACGACGCGGCCGGGATGCGCATCGGCAAGGACGTCATGGACGCCCTTGAGGAAGCCGCCGCCGAGCAGGAGCGGGCCCGGCAAAAAGGGGCGGCCCGCCAGAACAGAACGGACAGGACGGCAGGGACGACCCCGAGCAGGAAGAGCGACGGCGGATCAGGCGGCGGCGCAAGCTCCGCTTGACCCAGGCCCTGCTCGGCAGATCCCGTGGTGGACTGACGAGCAAGATCCATCTCGCCGCCGACCGCAAGTGCCGTCCGCTGTCCCTCGTACTGACCGCAGGACAGGCCGCCGATAGCCCGCAGTTCGTCCCCGTGCTGCAGAAGGTGCGCATCCGTCTTCCCGTTGGTCGGCCCCGGAGCCGGCCCGACGCTGTCGCCGCCGACAAGGCCTACTCGTCCCGCGCTAACCGCTCTTACCTGCGGAAACGCAACATCAAGGCAGTCATCCCGGAGAAGAAGGACCAGACCGCCAACCGGAAGAAGAAAGGCCGCCGGGGCGGCCGCCCCACATGCCACGACGGCGATCTTTACAAGGAGCGGAACACCGTAGAGCGGCTCATCAACAAGTTGAAGGCCTGGCGGGGTATCGCCACTCGGTACGACAAGACGCCCGAGAGCTACCTCGCCGGCCTCCACCTCCGCGCGTCGATGATCTGGATCAACGACCTCCTGAAGACAACTGGATGATCACAACATCACACAGGCCCTAGCGCCGCGGCCTCAGCCCAAGAGTGCGCGTCTGGCGCCCGATGGCCTCCTGGGCTACGCGCCACGCTCGGTGCACTAGGGAGCTCGAGCCTTCGGCGGGCCTGGTCCCGTCCCCGAGTGCCGCACTCAGCAACGCCAGGGATGTTCCGTACATGCTGACGCCCGGGAGAAAACCGTGGATAAGCAGAGTCGCCGCGCCGGGCGCGAGGTTGACGGCCGCCGCGCCGGCGAAGTACCGCTCCGGGGCCCCGAAGTACCACATGGCCACCATGCCGGCACTGACCAGCGCCTGGATCACGACACTCATGTCGACCCCGTCGTAACCCCCGTTCTCAGCCGGGACGAGCACACCCGCGAAAGCCACCGCCGCTCCGGCCAGAAACCGTGAGTCGTGCCGTTCCTCCATCACCGCAGCTATGCAGAAGAACACCATCGAACTCTGCAAAAGGGCCTGTTCCGAAGAGTTCAGACCGAGACTGACCACAGAGTACAACCACAGAACACCAAATAGAAGAGCCGTTCCCAAACGCAAGATCCGCACGCCGCGGGCCGTCCCCGAATCCCTCGCCGCGAGCGAGTCGAGAAAACAGCAGAGTGTCGACAGAGTAGCCAGAGATCCGCAGCCCAGAAAGAAGAGTTCTGTCTCTCTGGAATAGCTTTCGTATCCCAACTTGACGTCATGCTTCCACGCCAGCCAGGCCAGACAGGAGAACAACCCCGACAGAAGATTGGACAGCAGTAACACCCTCCAGGAAAGGCGATCTCCGAGCGAGGGATCGGCGCGCCGGCGGGCGGCGCCAGCGAACCCCTGGCCTTCCAGCCACGTGGCGGGGAGATTCGCCGCTGCGACCGGTTCCTGCCATATGGCTTCGGGCGCCGCGCTGCCGGACGGGCCGACGGCGCTCTCCCTGTCCTGCGGCGCCCGGTCCGGTCTCTTCGCGATGACTGCGTCCCCTGCTCCGTTGACTCGGCGCTGCGGCTGCGGAAGCTCCTTCGGCAGTGCCCTGACCGCGTAGTTGTACACGTCGTCCACGACGAGTGTCGTCTCCTGAGCGGACCGTGGCTCGGCGTGACGCAATGCCTCGACCAGAGCGCGTGTGAAGGGGCTCGGGTGGCCTGCCTCCGTCGCGTCGGCCGCCTTCTGTGCGGGGCCCGAGGCCGTCATGACGAAACGCCCCTTGCCGGCTAGGGGCGCCGGCGAGATCTGCGGAGGCTCGCCCTTGAAGGCACCTGCATGACAACAGTCCAGGATCACGATGACGCTCTGCGCCGGACTTGTCTCCATGTAGCCCTTGAGTTCATTGCCGGAGACGCTGGAGGAGGGCAAGAGATTGATGGTCGTGTCGCGGGCGCAGAGATGGAGATTCGACCTGCCCGGCTTTCCGTGGCCGCTGTAGTAGAACAGCAGCACGTCGTCCGAATCGCAGTCCTGGAAGAACCGGTTGGCCGTCTTCAGGATCTCGTCCTTGTCACATTCGAAGAGGACTTCCACGTTTTCCGGTTCGAAGAGACCGCCCTTCTCCGTATCGGTGAGCGCGGACCACATGGTCAGGCCATCGCGTACCGGCCCGAGCAGCTTCGGCAGTTGCACTGGCTCGGACGGATACACCGAGTTACAGATCAGCAGAGCCCGATACATGACACCCCCTCCGCGCCCTATGATCGGGCTCAGGGTACGCGCCTTGCGAGGGGGACGAGGAACATTGATGCAGCGAACGGAAGTTGCGGTGCGACTCGGAGTGGCCGGCATCGATCCCGACCACCCGTTGGCCCAGTACGCGTACGAAGAGTTCATGGAGGATGCGGACGCCGTCGCGGGACTGGTCACCGAAGAACGCGCCACACCTCTGGCCGGGCAGAAGGGCGCATTGACGGAACTGGTTCTCATCCTGAGCACACGCGGTGCCGGAAACGGCGTCATCAACCTGATCAAGCTCTGGCTGGAACGAGATCAGAAGCGCTCCGTCGAACTGACCGTCACGAAGCCCGGCGAGCAGCCGTTCACCGTGCGTGGATCCGGCGAGAAGATCTCACTCGGCCTCCTGGAGGAGACCGTCAAGGCGGCGATCGAAGGCGCGACGGCGCAGGGGTCGACGGCCGGGGACGGGAGCGGGCAGACGGCCGACTGAGGCCGGAACCGCCCAGCCGCGATCTCGGCCCTCGCTTCAGCAGCAATCCCCGGTCCACACTTAACTCCCTTGTCGCTCAACGGTTGGGCAGCAGGAAGTCCCGGCGGACCACGCACTCATCTGCCGATGAGCGGGCGTTACGGGGGCTTGCCGGTGCGGACGTGATCCGCGAGGTGGCGTCGATGTCCGCGCCAGTCGGCCGCACACCTGTGCCCATGTGGAGCGAGTGAGCGTCGATCACGCGGGAAAGCTGCTCACTCGCTCCATTGAACGTGCCTGCATCTGGCACCCATGCCTACCGCCGTACGTGACCGGGCTCGGTCCGTGCGGCCGGGGCGGCCCCTCGTCAATTGACTCGAGGCCTACTCGGCAGCGCAGGTCGTGGCCTCGGATCCAGTCGATTCCGTAGACCTCGTGCCCGTGCTCTCGCCCTTCTCTCCCGCCTCGCTGGGGGTGTAGCGCCGCCGTTGAAGCGCATCGCGTTCGCTGTCCGGGATCGTCATCGACTCGGCAAGCACGGCGGCGAGCGCGTCCACTTGGGAGTTGTGGATGTCAGCGTGGAAGTGCCACCGGATGTTCTCGTCGCGCGTGATGAGGTCGATCGCCGAGCGCGCGTTTTTGCCCTGTGTGGTTGCTGCTCGGACGTATCGCACCTGGTCGATCGGGATGACTTGACCGATCTCGCCTTGCTCAAGGAAGGCGTTCGTCTTGGCCGTGATGATGCGGCGATCGGTGAGGGCGATCAGTGTCTTGGCCGGGGCCTTGTCCCTCGCTGCCGCCAACATCTCCTTCGCTCCGCCGAGGATCGCGGAAAGGGGATCGGGGGCATCGAGCTGGTCGGAGAAGCCGAGGACACGCAGGGTCTCACCGTCCTCGAGGAACCATCGCAGGATGCGAAGGTAAGGCTCGGGAGCCAGCGATTTGGGTGCGCAGACGACGCCCGGAGCCTCGAGTTGAGGGGCCGGCGGATGGAGAGCGTCGGCAAGAGGCTCGATCGCCTCCAGAAGACGGGCGGAGATGTGGCGGGCTGCGTTGGAGTCCCTCCGCTTCCCCGACAGCGGCAGCGTGTCGCGTCCGGGCAGCTCGGCGATGATGCGTAGCTCCCGCGTGAGGGAGTCGACGAGGCTCGTCGTCTCGGCGAGAGCGGAGTCGAGCTCTGCGCGAGTGTCGCGCGCAATGATGTCGACGAGCCGCGCCTCGCCGGCGTCGTCGGGTCCAGCGGCGCGCGCCCGCGCGGCGTGGAGCGCCTGGTATCCGGTCCATGCCTTGAGGGAAGACAACAGGGCGTTGGCGTCGAAGAAGATCGCCGCGGCGTTCGTCTGGAGATACTCACGGCGGCCACGTAGGTCGAGCTCATGGATCTTCCCGATGTGGCCGCGGACGTTGAGGCGGTACAGCTCCAGCTGCTTGCCCAGGTCCGCCTCCTTGTCCGCGACCTTGTGCCACAAGGTGGTGGGGACCGATTCGACCTCTCGGGCGTGGTCGACGGCGCGATCGACGGTGGCGACGAGGCTCGTCAGTTCGGCCCACTGCTCGTTGCGGATGGTGGTCAGTACCTGGCTTGTCAGCGCGATGTTGGTCCTGACAAGGCCCGTGACCTCGCTCAACTGCATCTGAAGGCCGATCATGGCCAGCGTCGGCCCGAGGGAAGCCGCGCTCTGCACCGCGCTCACCTCAGCCACGGGGATGAAGCGTGCCTGAGCGATGAAGCGACTGGAGGAGATCACCGTTCCGAGGTTCGCGCCGTCCTTGACGGCGAGCGTCGCGCCGGCCCGCAGTAGAGCCTGTGTCGCGTCGCTGATCCTGTAGAGCCCCTGCGCGCCGGCGAATGCGTTTTTGAGGTGGCCGGCCACGGTCGCCGCGTTCCCGACCGAGGCGAGGACCGTGGAGATGCGCCTGCGGTCGGCCGCTGGCACGAGCCCGAAGTCGAGGAGATCGGGCTTGAGTTCCGCCGGGACCTCACCGAAGACGACAGCGACCCCTGGGAGCACCTCCGCCAGGACCGTCGATGGTGTCGTTGAGCCGATGTCCGAGTCGGGTGTCGGATCGTCCACCACAGGTGAGTCGGCGGTATTGCTCTGGCCGTTCTCCTCAGGCTCGGCGATCTCCGTCGAGTCCGAAGGGTCCTGCATGCGATCTCCTCCCCGCGAGGACGCGCAACGGCCAGACGTCGTCGGCGTTCACTGCCGAAGTCTACGGCTCGACGCCCTGCGGTTCACTGATCGTTTCAGAATGGGAAACGCCGTCGTCTGGCCTGCATGGTCAATGGTCCCGGCCGTAGCCACACCCTGGGGGCCTGGGGGGCTGACGTTGGCTCAAGCCCACTGCGTCTGCAGCCCGAACCGCTGCACGTGCTCCGCGCCCAGGAACGAGGTGAAGGGATGCCCCACCCGTCCCAGGACGTGCTCCCGGGTGCCGCCGTACCACCACCCCGGCAATAACAGCTCCAGGCGCCTCGTATTCTCGGAACATGGTCGGGGCACAGACACAGAAGGCCGAACGCGGACCGGGGCGGCCGCGGCAGGAGCGGGTCACGGGCGACACCCTCGACGCGGTGATCAATCTGGTGACCGAGCAGGGCGTGAAAGCGGTGACGATGGATGCCGTGGCGGCACGCGCCGGGGTGAGCAAGCCCGCCATCTACCGGCGCTGGCCGTCCAAGCAGGCCTTGATCATCGCGGCGGCCGAGTCCCGTATCGGCCCGCTGTCGGTGCCGGACCTGGGTGACATCCGGGCCGAGCTGCGCGAGGTGCTGACCGCGCGCTTGGAGGCGTACCGGCTGCCCGGTACGGCGCGGCTGCTGACGGAACTCATGGCGTCGGCCGTCGAGGCGGGCCGGGACAGCGGAGAGTACGCGGACTACACCGAACGGATGATGGCCGAGACGCGCCGCATCCTCCAGCGGGGCATCGCCCGCGGCGAGGTGCGGCCCGACGTCGACATCCGGTCGGCCGCCACGCTGGTGGCGGCGCCGCTGGTGTACCGCCTGTTGGCGGAACGCGAACTGCCCAACGAACGCTTCGTTGAGGACATGGTCGACCTTGTCGTCCGGGCGGTCGGTCACCTGGGAACCTGACAACCGCCGGCCCGTGGGCAGCGGTCGGTGACGACCGTCAGGGGGCCAGGCGCCGAGCGTCGCGGGCCGGGTCGATCAGTGTCACGGCGGCCGTACCGCCCAGCACGAGTAGTACGGCGGCGAGGAGCACGGCGTGCTGGTAGCCGGCCCTTGCCTGGGTGTCGACCAGATACCCCGTCAGGGCGGGGGCGATCAGGCCGCCCGTCGTGACCACGGCGTTCATCAGGCCGAGGGCGCCGCCGCGTCGGCGGGCCGGCACGATTTCGGCGACCGTGGTCACCGCGACCGTCGACATCGCCCCGCACAGGCCGAAGCCGACGACCAGGAGCAGCACGGTGACCGGCCCGCGTGCGGCCTGCGACAGGGCACCGCAGCCGAGGGCGGACACGAGCAGGGTGATGCCGCCGACGCGGCCACGGGCCCACCGGCTGCTCACGCCACGTCGTAGCAGCCATCCGGTCACTCCCGCCTGCCCCAGCAGCGCCATGCCGCTGACCGCCCAGATCCCGGCGACCAGGCCGGCGGCGGTGGTGGTGGAGTAGCCGAGGCCGTCATGCAGGTAGGAGGGCACCCACACCAGTGACAGGGCGATCATCCAGTACGTGCAGAAGTAGCCGGTCGTGGCACCGATCCAGGTCCTGGTGGCCATGATGCGACGGTACGAGGGGGCGGGCGAGCTCTCCTCGCCGCCGCCGGCGGAGTCGGCGCCGACACCGTGGGCTTCGGCTTGCGACGCCCGGTCCTTGCCGAAAGCGGCCCAGGCCGCCGCCCACACCACGCCGGCGACGGCGACCGCGGTGAAGGCGGAGCGCCAGCCGTGGTGCTGGATCACCCAGGTCAGCCCCGGGGCGGCGAGCACCACCCCGAGGGCGATGCCCACGCTGAGCAGAGCGCCGGGAAGGTTGCGTCGCCGGTCCGGGAACCATGCCAGGGCGCTGTGCTGGGCCACGGGGTAGGCGGGCCCCTCCGCTGCACCCAGCACGATCCGCGAGGCGACCAGCGCGGTCAGTCCTCCGCCGAGGGCCATCGGCAGCTGGGCGATCGACCACAGCAGTGCCATCCCCAGCAGCAGCCACCGTGCCCGCATCCGGTCCGCCAGCAGCCCGCCCATGGCGCCGCAGATCGAGAAGAGCAGGAAGAACGCGCTGTTGGCCAGCCCGAAGCCGGTCGCCGACAGACCCAGGTCATGGCGTATCGGGTCGGCCGCCAGCCCGAGCACGGACTTGTCGGCGAAGTTGACCATCATGAAGACCACCAGCAACCCGGTGACGGTCCAGGCCTGCCGTCGGTGGCCGCGGCTCGTCGTGACGGGCTCGGTGAGCGTGACGGGAGTGAGATCGGTGTTGGGCACGGGGGCTCCGCGAAGGTAGCTGTTCTCGGGCAGGCGTGGTCGGCGTGCAGCGTGGGGGAGGGAACGCCGGCGAATCGAGGCGCGTCGGCACACACCGATCGCAACGACACGTAAATCGTTACGTGAAGTATCGATACGGTTGGGCAGGACGACAAGGCCTGTCCGCTGCGAATACGGGACGATACCCGGAAGAGTGGCGTGGCGAAATGATCACGCTGGAACCCCTTGCGGCCGTCCATCTAAATATCGATACTTCGCGTAACGTTTTTTCGATGCGATCGTGGAGGACCGCATGCAGACCACCCGAGCCGACAAGAACCCGCTCCTGGAAAAGCCGCTGATCCACTTCGGCCGGCGTGTGCTGGAGCGGACCGCGCCCGGTACGGAGCCGGCCGAGTACCGGCTGCTGCGGATCGCGCCGATGACTCCGCACATCGGTGCGGAGATCGACGGCGTGGACCTGTCCCGGCCGATCGGCGAGGAACTCGCCGAGGAACTGCGGCAGGCGCTGCTCGAATGGAAGGTGATCTTCTTCCGGGACCAGCACGACTTCGGCGCCGAAGCCCACCTGGCCCTGGCCGCGGTGTGGGGGGAGCCGGAGCCGAATCCGTTCTTCCCCCAGGGCGACACCGTCGGCGTCTCACGGCTGGCGAAGGACGCGACGGCCATCGGCCAGGAGAACATCTGGCACAGCGACCACTCGTTCATGGCCGCGCCCGCCCTGGGCTCGATACTCCGCGCGGTCGAGGTCCCGTCGGCCGGCGGCGACACCATGTGGGCCGACATGGGCGCCGCCTACGACAACCTCGGCGACGCGATGAAGCAGCGCATCGAGGGCCTCACCGCCGTACACGACTGGGAGCCCAGCTGGGGCACGTTCATGACCCCGCAGCAGATCGAGGCGCTGCGCGTGTTCCTGCCTCCGGTGGAGCACCCGGTCGTCGTGCGGCACCCGCGCACCGGGCGCAGGACCCTGTACGTCAACGAGCCGTTCACCACCCGCATCGTCGGACTGCCCGAGGACGAGAGCCGGGAACTGCTCCACGAACTCGGCCTGCAGGCGCGCGTTCCCGAGCTCCAGGTGCGGTTCCGCTGGCAGCCCGACTCCATCGCGGTCTGGGACAACATCGCCGTCCAGCACTACGCCGTCAACGACTACTACCCCCAGCGCCGTGTGATGGAGCGCATCGCGATCGCCGGCGTCCCGCTGTCCTGAGCACCCGGCCCCTCGCCCGGCAGTCCCGGTGATCCGGGCCGGCCGTCTGCCTGCACACGGTGGCCGTGCCGCTCGCATCCGGCGGGACGGCCACCGTCGGCCCGGTCGCCCGGGACCACGACGTTCGGCGCCGCGACGCCCGAGCCTCCCATTCCAACCAGCTTGTTCGCCCCGCCAAGGAGTGACGTGAACAGCTCCGCCCTCGCCACGACCGTCCTCGACCAGCCCCTGAGAGAGCTGCGTCACCACGCCCCGTCCTGGGCGACCATGCCGCTCGCCGAACGCATCGGATTGCTGGAAAGGCTCATGCCCAGGATCCGCGACGGCGCTGCCGAGATGGTCGCGGCGGCCGCACACGCCAAGGGATACCGCCCCCACTCGCCGTGGGCCGCAGAAGACTGGGCCGGCGGTCCGTGGTCGCTGGCCCAGCAGGTCACCGCCCGGCTGCACGTGCTGCGGCGCCTGGCCGCCGGCCACGAACCGCTGCACGCGGGCGCGGTCCGCGAGCGAGGCGCACGTACCTGGGTGGACGTCTTTCCCACCACCGGCTGGGACAGCCTGCTGCTGGGCGGCTACTCGGCCCAGGTCCGGATGCAGGCCGGGATCACGGCCGAGCAGGTACGACAGGGCGCGGCCGCACAGTACCGGGGTGGTGTGCAGCGCCCCGGCGTGGCCCTGGTCCTGGGAGCCGGCAATGTCGCCTCGCTCACCGCGAGCGACATCCTGCACAAGCTCTACGCCGAGGGCCAGGTCGTCATCGCCAAGATGAACCCGGTCAACGCCTACCTCCGCCCCCACTTCGAGAAGATCTTCGCCGAGTTCATCGACCGGGGCTGGGTCCGGTTCGTCGACGGCGGGCCCGCCGAGGGCGCGTACCTCACCACGCACGACGGCGTGGACTCCATCCATGTCACCGGCAGTGACCGCACCCACGACGCCATCGTCTGGGGCACCGACGAGCAGGCCGAGCAGCGCCGCCGCGACGACACCCCGCTGATCGACAAGCCGTTCACCAGCGAGCTGGGCGGGGTCAGCCCCTGCATCGTGGTACCGGGCGAGTGGAGCGCGGCGGACTTCCGCTTCCAGGCCGAGCACATCGTCACCAGCAAGATGAACAACTCCGGCCACAACTGCATCGCCAGCCAGGTGCTGGTGCTGCCCCGCTCCTGGGACGGCACCGAGCGGCTGCTTGAGGAGATCCGCAAGGTACTGCGCGCACTGCCCGCCCGCACCGACTACTACCCCGGCGCCCGGCAGCGGCTGGACGCCGTGCTCACGGCCCACCCGGAGGCCGAGAGCCACGCCGACGGCTGCCGGCTGCTCGTACCCGACATCACCGACCACAACGACGTGCTCCTCACCCGTGAGGTCTTCGCCAGTGCCCTGGGCGTGGTGCGCCTCCCCGGCGACACCCCAGACGAATTCCTGCGCCACGCCGTGGACTTCGCCAATGACACCCTGCCGGGGACACTCGGCGCGACCCTGATCGTTCACCCGCGGACCGAGAAGGCCCACCCCGAGGCGGTCGAGTCGGCCATCGCCGAGCTGCGCTACGGCACCCTCGGCGTCAACACCTGGTCCGCCCTCGGCTTCCTGCTCGGCTACACCCCCTGGGGCGCCTATCCGGGCCACACGCGGCAGGCGATCGGCAGCGGCATCGGCTTCGTCAACAACGCCTACATGCTCGAGGACATCGAGAAGACAGTGCTGTGCGCCCCCTTCGCCCCGGCCCCGCGCGGGCTGTTCACCGGCTCCCCGTCGCTCTCGCCGCGCCCGCCGTACTTCGTCACCAACCGCACCGCCCTCACCACCCTCGAACGGGTCACCCGCTTCACGACCGCACCCGGCATCGCCAAGCTGCCCGCCATCTTCGCCTCCGCGCTCCGCGGCTGACCAGGAACCGGCCCTGACATGAACCTCAACGACCTCCTCACCCGTGCCGCCGCCGAGCACGGCCACCGCCGCGCCGTCGAGCTCGGCGAGCACGGGCTCACCTACGCCGAACTGGACGCCCTAGCCGGCCGTACCGCCGCGTTCCTCGCCGCCCGCGGCGTGGTTCCCGGCGACCGCGTGGGCCTGATGCTGCCCAACCTGGTGGAGTTCCCCGTCCTCTACTACGGTGCGCTACGCGCCGGCGCCATCGTGGTGCCGATGAACCCGCTGCTCAAGCCGCGCGAGATCGCGCACTGTGCGGGCGACTCCGGCATGGCACTCCTTCTCGCCTGGGACGGGGTGACCGAGCCCGCCCTCGCCGGGGCCGCGGACACCGGCACCCCTGTGGTGCCGATCGTGCCCGGCGGGCTCGGTGAACTGCTGGCCGAGTGCCCGGAACCGGCGCCGGTCGTGCCCCGCGAGGACCACCACCTGGCCGTCATCCTCTACACCTCCGGCACCACCGGCTCGCCCAAGGGCGCCATGCTCACCCACGCCGGGCTGGCCCGCAACGCCGAGATCGGCGGGCGCACCCTGCTCCGGCTCACCCCCGACGACGTGGTCATGGGCTGCCTGCCTCTCTTCCACGCCTTCGGACAGTCCTGCGCCATGAACGCCGCCGTGGCGACGGGTGCCCGACTCACCCTGCTCGCCCGCTTCGACCCGGACCAGGCCCTGAGCACCATCGAGGAGCGAGGGGTCACCCTCTTCGAGGGCGTCCCGACCATGTACGGCGCCATGCTCGCCGAACACGAGCGCAGCGCGGACAAGCGCGACACCAGTTCGCTGCGCGTGTGCGTCTCCGGCGCCTCCTCCCTCCCCGTCGAACTGCTGCACGCCTTCGAGGCCGTCTTCGGCTGCCCGGTCCTGGAGGGGTTCGGCATGTCCGAGACCTCCCCGATCGCCTCCTTCAACCACCCCGACCGGCCCCGCAAGCCCGGCTCCGTCGGCACACCCGTCGAGGGCGTCGAGATGTGCCTCCTCGACCCGCAGGACGGTGTCGGCGAACTGTGCGTGCGCGGGCACAACGTGATGGCCGGCTACTGGAACCGCCCCGAGGCAACCGCCGAGACCATCGTCGACGGCTGGCTGCGCACCGGCGACCTGGCCCGCGTCGACGAGGACGGCTACTACTACATCGTCGACCGCAAGAAGGACCTCATCATCCGCGGCGGCTACAACATCTACCCGCGCGAGATCGAAGAGGTCCTCTACGAACACCCCGCCGTGGCCGAGGCCGCCGTGATCGGCATCGCCCACCCCACCCTCGGCGAGGAGGTCGCCGCCGCGATCGCCCTGCGCCCCGGCGCCGAGGCGGGCGCGGACGAACTCCGCGACTTCGTCCGCGAACGGGTGGCCGCCTACAAGTATCCTCGCGACGTCTGGCTGGTCGACGCCCTGCCCAAGGGCCCCACCGGCAAGATCCTCAAGCGGGAGATCGCCACCCCCGAGAGCCGCTGACCCAGCGCTCCTTGCCCCGGGCGCTGCGGCGGTGCGCTGTTGGGTGAGGGCGGCGTCCTCTGCGCCGGTGCCGCGCCTCGCACGGCCGCTACTCCACCGACAGGCGCGCCTCCTAGGGCTCCTACCGTCCCAGCAAGGCCTGCGACAAAGGCCGCCATTCCTTGATCCATGTCGCTGACCTTTCCTCCGACGCCCAACCGCCGCTAGAGTTCGATCTTCGTAGTCAAAGGGTGTTCTGGTGGCGCCGTCCGGCGTGGTGACAGAGATGCCTGGTCGTGTACGAGGACCCGGCTCCGCATACGTGTTTACCGAGGTCGAACCGGAGAGCCATGTCCGCCATACCGCTGCCCACGCCGTCTCAGCCAGGCTCCAAGCGCAATCAGAAGGGCCGCAGACTGGCGACCGCGGGTATGCTGGCGCTCGGTGGGGTCGTGCTGGCAATGAGCCTGATCAGCAGGGCAATCTCCGGTGACGCCGACGAGAATCCGGACAAGCGGATGTCGGGCGCAAGCGACCGATCGGCCGTGAGCCTCGCGGTGGGCGACTGCTTCACCAGCTCGCAGCACAAAGAGGTCTATTCCACGGTACCCGTGCCGTGCTCCCGGCCACACGACGGCGAAGTGTTCGCCACGGTCGCTCTCACCGGGTCCAGCGGCGCCGACGACGTCCTCGCAAAGCAGTCATACCGCCAGTGCAGCGATCGGCTGACCGACTACGTCATGGACGACTGGTCCTTGCCTCACACAACGGGCGTCAACTACTACTACCCGACCGGTGAAGTCCAGCAGGCGGGTAACACAACCGCCACCTGCTTTACGGCCGACACGCACGGCCAAACCACTGGCAGCGTACGCGAGCAGGAGACCAACCTGACGGAAGACCAGCTTGCCTTCCTCAGGCAGGAGCTGGCCTCCGCGCGCGTCTTCAAGACCTATCCGCACCTGGGAAGCACGGCCGCCAACCAGGTCTGGGCTGCGAAGATGGCGACCGCGCTGGACCGTGAGGCAGATGGCCTCAAAGCCACCAACTGGCCTGTCGGTGCCGTGCCCGAGGTCACCGCCTACGTCGGGGAGCTTCGAAAGAGCGCCGAGCTGTGGCGCAAGGCCGTGGTGGCACGTTCGGACAACAGTTACTGGGACCGTTCTGACAACGCCTGGAACCACCCTTCCTACAAGTATCAGCGGGAGGTCCGGAAGGCCCTGGGGCTGGCTTCGGATGTCCCCGCCACCTCCTTCGGGCCACCGTTCTAGGGCCTGTGTGAGGTCGTGATCAATCTCGGGTTCTCGTCCCGTGTGGGGACGGGACCTGGTAGGACGCTGGGTGTGACACGTAGGCAACTCACCGACGAGCAGTGGGAGTTCATCGAGCCGTACCTGCCGATAGGCGAGTACGGTCCGTACCCCGAGCGGCTGCGGGAGCAGTTCGAGGGGGTGATCTGGCGGTTCCGGTCCAGCGCTCAGTGGCGCGAGATGCCCTCCGAGTTCGGACCGTGGGCGACCGTTTACGGGCGCTTTCGCGTGTGGCGGGACGCCGGGGTCTTCTCCGCTCTTCTGGAAGGCATGATCGCCGAGGCCGCCCGCCGGGGAGAGACGGACTTATCCCTGGTCAGCGTGGACTCCACCACTGCCCGCGCTCACCACGACGCGGCCGGGATGCGCATCGGCAAGGACGTCATGGACGCCCTTGAGGAAGCCGCCGCCGAGCAGGAGCGGGCCCGGCAAAAAGGGGCGGCCCGCCAGAACAGAACGGACAGGACGGCAGGGACGACCCCGAGCAGGAAGAGCGACGGCGGATCAGGCGGCGGCGCAAGCTCCGCTTGACCCAGGCCCTGCTCGGCAGATCCCGTGGTGGACTGACGAGCAAGATCCATCTCGCCGCCGACCGCAAGTGCCGTCCGCTGTCCCTCGTACTGACCGCAGGACAGGCCGCCGATAGCCCGCAGTTCGTCCCCGTGCTGCAGAAGGTGCGCATCCGTCTTCCCGTTGGTCGGCCCCGGAGCCGGCCCGACGCTGTCGCCGCCGACAAGGCCTACTCGTCCCGCGCTAACCGCTCTTACCTGCGGAAACGCAACATCAAGGCAGTCATCCCGGAGAAGAAGGACCAGACCGCCAACCGGAAGAAGAAAGGCCGCCGGGGCGGCCGCCCCACATGCCACGACGGCGATCTTTACAAGGAGCGGAACACCGTAGAGCGGCTCATCAACAAGTTGAAGGCCTGGCGGGGTATCGCCACTCGGTACGACAAGACGCCCGAGAGCTACCTCGCCGGCCTCCACCTCCGCGCGTCGATGATCTGGATCAACGACCTCCTGAAGACAACTGGATGATCACAACATCACACAGGCCCTAGGTTCGACACGCCTCGGGTTGCCAATCGGAAGATTTCAAGTCCAGTGAGACGGTCGTGACGCTATGAGGTTTGTGGTGCGTGTTCCCTGCGCTTGGCCGGGTCGTTGATCCATGCCCGCTGGGGTATCTGGGGTGGTCGGGGGCGGCGGCCGAAGCGTTCGGGGTGGCGGGCGTATGCGTCGGCGAGGGTGACGGCTCGCTGGTCGCGGACTTCCTCGGCGGTGCCGAAGTGCACGCTGGCGGGCGTGTGCCAGCCGATGCCCGAATGCCGGTGCTCGTGGTTGTAGTACGCGATGAACGCGTCGAACCACTCGCGGGCATGGGCCAGCGAATCGAACCGTTCGGGGTAGTCGGACATGTACTTCGTGGTCTTGAAGTGGGCTTCGCTGTAGGGGTTGTCGTTGGAGGTCTTCGGCCGCGAGTGCGACCGTGTGACGCCGAGGTCGATCAGCAACGGCGAGACCTTCTTGGAGGTCATCGAGGTGCCGCGGTCGGCGTGCACGGTCTGGGGCACGATGCCGTTGCGGGCGATGGTCTCGCGGATCAACTCCTCGGCCCGCGCCGCTGATTCGGCCCGCTCGACGGTGTGGCCGACGATGTAGCGGCTGAAGATGTCGATGACGACATAGGCGTGATACCAGACGCCCTTGACCGGTCCGGCTGCCTTGGTGATGTCCCAGGTGAACACCTGTAACGGTGCGGTGGCCACCAGCTCGGGCACCGTCTTCGCCGGTGACGGCGGCCATGGAAAGCGGCTCTGATCCACTTGTTGTGGCCGTGCGACGTTGCGTTACGAGCTTCTGATCCGTTGATCATTCGTGTGACTGCAGCATGCTCTGGGCCGCCTTCTCTCACCTGAAGTCGGTTGCGGTGGAGGAGATCACGGTGGATGACGACGCGGTGGGTGACGACGCGGTGGGTGACGACGCGGTGGCCGTCGTGGCGCGGGCGGTGAGTCGAGAGGCACTGTGCCCAGGGTGCGGTGGTACGTCCAGCCGCATCCACGGGCGCTATCACCGACGGCTGGCCGACATGGCGGTGGCGGGGCGCAAGGTCGTTATAGATCTCTTGGTCCGGCGATTCTTATGTGGGGCGCCGGAGTGCGCTGGCCGGACGTTCGTTGAGCAGGTAGAAGGGCTGACCGAGCGGTTCGCACGTCGTACACCGGTTTTGCGCCGGACGCTGGAAAGGCTTGCGCTGGCCCTGGCCGGGCGTCCGGCGGCCCGGCTGGCCGCGCACCTGTCGATCCCAACGAGCGCGAACTCCCTGCTCAGGCTGTTGAGCAGGCTCCCGGACAAGAGGCTAGGCACGGCCCCGCGTGCCCTGGGCGTGGACGACTTCGCGTTCAAGAAGGGCCACGTCTACGGGACAATCCTGATGGACGTGGAGACCGGCGAGCGCGTGGATGTGCTGCCCGACCGTACGTCGGAGACACTGAGTGTCTGGCTGCGCGATCACCCTGGCGTGGAGATCGTGTGCCGGGACCGGGCCAGTGCCTACGCCGAGGCCGTCCGCGCTGTCTGCCCCGACGCCACGCAGGTCGCCGACAGGTTTCATCTGTGGAAAAACCTGTGCGAGGCCGTCGAGAAATGTGTCCGCGAACATCGCAGGTGTCTCGCCGAGCCCGCCGAGGACGCTCCCGCCGGCGGCGCCGTCGTGACGGTCGGCACGGCAGGCGACGACATGCTGGAGCCCATGGAAGGACTGCGCGCGATCAAGCGACGCCAACGCCATGCCGCGGTACACGACCTCTACGACAAGGGCGTCCAGATCGAGGTGATCGCCAGGACCCTCGGGCTCGACCGCAAGACCGTGCGCCGCTACACGCACGCGGCCACCCCTGACGATGCCTCCCGCGGAACCGGCTCCCGCCGCTACGGCCACATCCACGCCTACTCGCCCTATCGGTACCGGCGCTGGAACGGAGGCCGCACAGACGCGGCACGGCTTCATGCAGAGATCGCCGAGCAGGGCTACAGCGGCAGCAAGCGGACTGTCCGCCGCCACCTGGAACAGATCCGAGCCAGCGGCAAACCCGCACCCGACAAGCCCAAGGAGCTGACCGTCCGGAAAGCGACCTGGCTGATCACCGCGCACCCCGACAAGATCGACGAGAACAACGCACTCAAACGCAAACAACTGCTGGCCCGCTGCCCGGAACTGGCAGCCGTAGCCGACTGCGTGTACGCCTTCGCCCAGATGATGACCGAGCGCCGCGGCAGCGACCTCGACAACTGGCTCACCCGCGCCGAGCACACAGGGATGAAGCCACTGCGGAGCCTGGCACGCGGCCTGCGGCAGGACTTCGACGCCGTCACCGCCGGACACACTCTGGAGTGGAGCTCCGGCAAAGTCGAGGGCAACGTCAACAGGGTGAAGCCGATCAAAAGGGATGGGTACGGCCGTGCCGGATTCGACCTCCTCCGACGCCAGATCCTCCTCGCGGACTGACCACGAGCCATGAGCACTCGGCCTTTACCGCTTCCGGGCGACGGAAGCCGAACGCCAGACCCGTCCGAGGCGGTGACCCCGACGACCTGTCAGCCTGCCAGCCGAGCTTTCCAGATCTCCTCGCTGGGCCACTGGTGAGCCCAGTCGGCGGAAATCTCCGCGTAGTCCCGGTGCGCGGGCTGGGGTGCCTGGATCTCGATCAGGTCGTCGACGAGGAAGCCGCAGGACCGAAGCAGACGAACCATCTCGCCATGCCGAAGGACGAACTCCACGTGGTTCCCCCAGTCAAGCCGAGTCAGGCCGAACTGCCCGCGGGACAGCGTGGTGGATACCGACCCCTCGGGCCGCACGCACAGCGCGAACAGCGGCGAGAAGCGCATGAACACCAGATGGCCTCCAGGGACCAGCAGCCGGGCCGCCTCCGGGATCCACTGATAGGGGTCGCACCACAACGAGGCCCCGTACTCGCTGATCGCCAAGTCGAACGTGTTGTCGTCGTAGGGCACCTCCTCGGCCTTGCCCAGGATGAGGGGGAAGTCGACGCCGAACTCGGCCTGCATCGCGCGAGCGGTGGCGAGTTGCTTCTCCGACAGGTCGATTCCGATCGGGTGAGCCCCTGCTCTGGCCAGCCAAGCGGAAACGTAGGCAGTACCGCAGCCCAGCTCAATGGCGCGCATCCCGGCTATGCCGTCGGGAAGTACGCAGACCTGCGACTCAGGGGTCGCCCACAATCCCCAACGCGGTTCCGCCTGTGACCAGTGATCGCGGGCGAGCGGCCCGTGCCACGCAGCCGCCTGGTCATCCCAGTAGCGTCGGTTCTGCTCCACGTGGTCCGCACGGCCGTCAGTGGCAGTCATGGAGGCATTCGACCGAAGATGCTGATGCTCCGGCAACGGGTTTACGACCTCACCAGCCTGCGTCGAGGACGAGTGACTAGCACAAAGGTCAGGTCACGGAGGCGTACAGCAACCTGAACTCCAGCATCATCGGAGCGGGCTGGCCACCACCGTGACGCAGTGCAACCGAACCACAAGGAGTGGATCAGAGCCCATCTCGTTGGCCGCCAGCGGGGCGACCTCCTGGCCGCCTACGGGGAGAACTACAAGACCGTTGACACCACACCCTGGGGGCCTGGGGGGCTGACGTTGGCTCAAGCCCACTGCGTCTGCAGCCCGAACCGCTGCACGTGCTCCGCGCCCAGGAACGAGGTGAGGCCTTCTACGAGCTCGCCGCGCAGGGTCAGCACCGTGATCGACCACGCGAGGTGCGGGGTCGACCGGCTCGCGCCCACGTAGAAAGCCACTGCCGGTTGGCCGTTCGCCGAAGTGAGGTGGTAGTGCCAGCTCGGGCAGCGGGTGAGGGGGGCCTCAACGGCGAAGTCCATGACGGCGGCACGGCCCCCCGGTACCACTGGGCCAGCGGCGGCATCGACCAGGCGACATCCTCGGTGAGCAGGGCGACCAGGGCGTCGGCGTCGCCGCTTTCCAGGGCGGTGGCGAAGGCGGTGACGGTCTCGCGGACCCGGGCGTCGCCGAGCTTGCGCAGGGTCTGCTGCTGCGAGCGCGCCGAGACCCGCTCGGCGAGCAGTCGACGGGCGCGGGCCAGGGCGGAGTTCACCACGGTGGTGGAGGTGTCCATCATGGTGGCGATCTCGGCGGCGGAGAAGCCGAGCACGTCGAACAGGAGCAGCGCGGCCCGCTGGTTGCCTGACAGGTGCTGCATGGCCGCGACGAAGGCGAGTTCGACGGCCTCGCGCTGCTCGTACCGCGCGGCCGGTCCGGCCGGGCCGGCGGGCAGGCCCGCGTCGGGGTAGGGGCCCAGCCAGGCGACCTCGGTCAGCGGGGTGGCGTCGACCACCGCGTGGTCGCTGGCCGGGCCGAGGTCGATGGGCATCGCCCGCCTGCCGCGCCGGTCGACGGCGTCCAGGCAGGTGCGGGTGGCCACGGTGTACAGCCAGGCACGCAGTGGACTACGCCCCTCGAAGCGGTCCAGGCCCCGCCAGGCCCGCAGCAGCCCCTCCTGCAGTGCATCGTCCGCGTCGTGGGTCGACCCGAGCATCCGGTAGCAGTGCGCGTGCAGCTCCCGGCGCAGCGGCGCCACCAGGCGGGTGAACGCGGCGTCGTCCCCCTCGCGCGCCCTGGCCAGGTCGCTCGTCGCGGATCCCGCCGAAATTTCCTCGCCCACGAGGGACGATCCTGCCCCACTGCGGGAGTCACCTCTTCGACCGATCGTTTCCCACACCCCGAGGAGACCCCGATGAGCAGTGCCGCCTGGTTCGACATCTCCACTCCCGACGCGCTGCGCGCGGCCCGCTTCTACCAGGAGCTGTTCGGCTGGCCGGTCCACGTGCTGGACGACACCTACGCCCTGGTCGGCGACGAGGACGGCTGACCGACCGGCGGGGTCGGGCAGGCGGGCCCGGACAGCCCGTACACCGGGCTCGTCGCTTACTTCCCGGTCGACGACGTCGATGCCGCGCTCGCCCGCGCCGAGCGGCTCGGCGCCACCCGAATCCTCTCCCCCACCGACACGCCCGCCAGCCGCATCGCTGTCTTCACCGATCTCGACGGCAACCACGTCGGCCTCATCAGCCGCTGACCGGTCCCCTGCCCGCCCGACCACCGCACAGGAGCATCACCCCCCATGACGACACCCGCCACCGGAACCTCTTGTCGAAGTCGAAGCGGCAGCGGATCACGCCCGCCATCCACCGCACCGGGTTGAGGCCGGCCGCCGAGGTCAGGTGCGCGAGCACCTCACGAACGGTGAGCCCCTCGCACAGCGACGGGGTGGCCCACTGGGTCGCCATGCGGCTGGCCGAACAGCTGGGCGCTACCCCGGCCGAGACGCTCGACTGGTTCCGCCGAGTGGCCACCCGCACGACGAAGCCGATCCCCTCGACCGTGGCCATGCTCGGCGAGACCATCGTGCACGGCGAGGACATCCGCCGGCCGCTCGGCATCGAACGCGACTACCCCGTCCGCACGTTGACCACCCTGGCCGACTACTACCAGCGCACCGATCTGCCCGTCTTCACCAAGACCCGCATCCGCGAACTGCGCCTGACCGCCACCGACAGCCCCTTCACCACCGGCGAGGGGCCACGCGTGTCCGGCACGACCCTGGCCCTGATCATGGCGATGGCCGGTCGCGCGTCCTACCTCGATGCGCTCGATGGAGACGGCCTTGCCATCCTTCGCGAGCGCCAGGCACAACCACGGGCATGACGCCCTGTATCAAGGTGTGAAGCTCAATGCCGCCGCCCCGTCCGGGGCGGCGGCATCCGACGCATCGACGTGGGTGGCCTGCGGCGTGGCCACGGCGCAGGCCACCCACGCCACCAGCCTGTGCCCCTGCTCCAAAGCCATCTCCGACGACGACACCCCACAACCAGCGCAGCGAGATCACCCTCGAGGTCACCGGCACCAGTGACACGCCCTACCCGCTGCCCGTCCACGAGATGGTCGACCTGCCCCGCGCCGCCGACTCCGCCCCCGTCATCCCCCTCATCAAACGCCCCGATGAACGCATCGTGACCACGCAGGCTACGGCCACCCCATCTGCACCGAAGACGCGACATCACCTCACCTGCCGCCAAAAGCGCCATGCCGTAGACCGTACCGGCGGTCCCTGACAGCCTGCCGGCCAGCCGCCGGCGCGCTCCGACCGTGTGACCGTGGCACGCCTCGGAAGGTCCTCGGTGCGTGCGGTGGCCACCGCCGCAGCGGCGATCACACCGTAGGTGAGATGGTCCGCCACCTGCGGCCACCGTGGCAGCGCGCGGATCTGGGCGGTACGTCTGCCCGGCACACTGAAGTCGAGCGCGGCGATCGCGAGTCCGGCCAGCGCACCCCACGCGGTGGTCGCCCGTCGCGGCAGTACGGCCGCGAGCGCCACGCCCCAACCGACGCTGAGCCCAAAGTGGACGGGGAATGCCGCAGCGAGCAGTCGCGCCGAACGGGCTTCGTCCGGCAGCAGCAGCGATCCGGCCGCGCGGGTCGCCGCCAGCGGATCACGCCGCGTGGCCAAGGCATGCAGCGTCGACGGCACACCACTGAGCACACCAGCGACAATGCCCGCGCGCACCCCCGTTCCGAAGACGGTCATACCCTTGGGCTAACACCATGCGGGCACACTCCGCAATGACACGCCGGTAGGTCACGCAGAGCTACTTTTTCCCTTGAAGACACAGATGTGAGTCCGGGGGACTGATCCCCGCGAGTTCGCGGAAACTGAAGGTTCTTCAGCAGGAACCCGAGGGTCTGCGGGTGCCATTGTCGGGGGTGAACCCGTGGGTTCGTGGCGAACACGCGGGATCGGCTTCGAGGTCGGCTTGGAGAAGCTGCCGGGCGGAGTCCGCGTAGCGGACGGCGGTCTTCTCGTCGATTCCGAAGACGAGCGCGAGGTGGAGCGCGTCGGCACCATGTGTGAGGACCTCTTCGAGAACCTGCGGTGGCTGCGCCGCGCAGCCACCGAGGAGTGGGCTCCGGGCCCGCTCAGAAGTCGTAGCAGGCGTAGTCGCCGTCGGGGCCCCGGGCGATCCGGTCCGAGCCCCAGCAGTGCAGCATCGGCCCGATGCGGTAGACGGCGGCACCGCCGACCAGCAGCACGGCTGCGGCGAGCACGGCGGTCACGATCCGCATCACCTTCATCCGACGTACGACCCACCACGCGCGGGCGACGGCCGGCACCCCCAGGATCAGGGCGATGGCCGAGACCGGCGCGTTGTTGTGCTGGAGCCCGGGGAAGGCATCTGGATCCACGGCCTTCTGGACGGCGGCGTAGGCGAAGAAGAACAGCACCAGCCCGAGGAGCAGCAGCCCGACGGAGCCCGCTCCGCGCCCGACGTCCCGGCCCCGGCTCGGCGTCCTGTCGGCGTCCGGCGCCTCGGCGGCCTCCGCGCGTACGAGGTGCCGAGCGAAGATCGCCCGCAGCCGGTCCGCATCCTCCGGGTTGCTCAGGCCGCGCTTGGGCAGGACGCCGACGCCGACGGCGGACTTGTCGGCGCTGAGCAGCACGAACAGCTCCGGGGTCTCGGCATAGCGCGGGTAGAGGTGCCAGTCGAGGGTGGCCGAGCTGTGGGCGGTGGTGAGGCAGATCCCCGTGCCGTCGACGACGGCGCGGAAGTCGCCCTGCCGCTCGCTGAGCCGGTGGAACTGGCGGGCCTGCAGCCGCGGCCCGGCGGTCATGAAGGCGACGAAGGCCACCAGCGCCAGGTACAGGTACCACGGGGTGTCACGCCGGCCGTCGCCGAGCGTCGACAAAAGGACTCCGACGGCCGTGACCACCAGCGTGTAGATCAGCAGCCGACGCCGGAAACGGCCCGCTCTGGTGACCTTCGCCCGGGTGCGGATCGCTGCCCCAAGGTCGTCGACGGTGAGCCGGTAGGCCAGCTCCACCGGTCTCTCCGCGACGGCGTCCGTCGCTTCCCGGCCCTCGGCCATGTCCCCTCCCGGTTCGGTGATCAACCGGATCGTAGCGCCGGGGAGGGAGGGGACGTGCTCGGGGTCAGGAGGCAGTTCTGAGAGCGTCGCCGCCCTGGTCGTGACCTGCTGGAACCGTGCTTACCGCTACAGTAATCGCTGTTCCGTTGTTCCCCGAGGCCGAAGACATTCGGGACGCCAGTGGGCACAAGCGCCGCTACCGAGTCGGCGACCGCCTCGCCGAGGGGCGGGTGGAGTCTTCACCCTCTGGCTTCGGCCGCAATCCAGTTCCGCCAAACATGGATCGTGTTGGGTACCTCGGGACGATCGAGGAGCCAAAGAACATAGCCGGCATGTCGCCATGCCCATGGCTTGTCAGATCGAGCGGCAGTTTCCAGCCTGCCGCGCAGATCCTCACTGTCGACGGCTCGAGCAACGCGCACGTACTCGCGGTCCTTGCAGCGGTAGGCCCTCTGAACGACGATCTCGACCAGGTCACTAAGTTTCGCCCTGACCGTCTCACTGTGGCCAGCGACCGCCACGTCCCGTATGCGGCTCTGTTTCGTGCCCCACTCCTTGGCATGCCGGGTCCACTCCTGCGGATACCTTGCCTCCCATTCCAGGAAGAGGAGCGCATACGGCAGACCCTGCCACGTCCTGATGTCCCCGGGCGGGCGGTTCCACAACGCGTTGGGCAGCGAATACCTCCCGGCTTCGAGGTACGTCTCATGTGCCTGCAGGAAGGCCGGATCCTGCCACTGCTCCTGTCCCCCAAGCGGCAGCGTCAAGCGCCACAACTCATTGAACCGCCCAAGAGCATCCCGCACGTTCCCCTGGACATCAGCAAGACGGACCAGCGCCGCAGCCCGTACCGCGGGATCGTCCCAGGTTGGAGTGGACCCGGTAGGGGAGGTCGTCGAGCAGGTCGCCGATGTGCGCCATCAGCGTGTGCGGGATGGGGGCGTCGTAGTCGATGAACAGCACCCGCTCGCTGTCCCACACATCCACCGCGCACCAGGCGCCGCTAACGGCGGCAGACGAGGATGCCTCCCCGGCAGTGGATCTCGAACGCCCCATGCCGGGCGATGTGTTCGTTCAAGATGGTGCGGGCCCGCTCGATCGTGGCCTCGAAGGGCACGTCGTGCTGATCCGCCCATGCCTGGTACGAGGCCATGTGCGCAACCACGGGCTCGGCGTCGCGGACGGTGATGGTGCCGGGCAGTTCAATCGTCTCGACGCGGCCGAACTCCTCCCCCAGGAAGGCCGGGGCCTTCTCCAGGGAGAAGCGGGCGCTGAGCGAGACGCGGGCGGGGCCGCGTCCGGTGCCGAGCACGTCGCCGGCGGCCCGCTGCCACAGGTCGTCGAGTTCGGCTTTGTCCCGATCGCTGTTGGTGGAGGCGATCACCAGCCCGTCACGGGCGACCACGCGAGACAGCTCCCTGACCGCCTGAGGGATGTCCGGGACGTGGTAGAGCATGTGCAACGCCAAGACAGCATCAGCGCTCTGCGTGGCCAGCGGCAAGCGGGTGGCGTCCGCAACGGCGACCAAGCCGTGGACACCGGCGAGGATGCCAGGAGCGATGTCCAGGCCCAGCAGAGTCAGGTCGGGCCGGTCCTGGCGGAGCCGCTGGATGAACTTGCCGTTGCCGCAGCCGACATCGACCACGCACCCGTTCACGCCCCTCAGTTGCTCGACGACGATGCCTGGCAGGTCGTAACGGGGCGTCTGCCACTGATAAAGCGACTGTCGGGCGGCCAGATCCCGGTCACTGCTGTAGGCACTTCCAGCGAGACGGCCCCGGTCGGTGACGGCGGCGTCGTGTGCGGCGGACAGTTCGGTCACGTCAGCAACTCCGGAGGGTGGGCGGCGGGTGCGGCCGCAAGGGCGGCCTTGTGCTGGAGTCGTTCGCGCAGGTGTACGGCCTGCGCGGCTCCACCGTACTGCGGCCCACTCAGCTCCTGGCCCAGAGCGGTGAGCCGGCGCGCGATGCTGGCCGACATGCGCTCCGGCGGAGAGCCGAGGACGAAACCGAGCATCGCCTCGGTACCGTCCAGGTCGCCGAGGAGCATGTGGCCGCGGGCGAGATCGACATGGGCGGCGAACAGGTCACCGACCGACTGGTCGTCGTCTTCGACGCTGCGGTAGAGCCGGATCGCAGTGTCTGCGCTGGCGATGGCCTGCTGGACGTGCTCCCGCCCGCCCACGGCCAGGTGGCTCGTCCCCGCGTACGCGAACTGCTTGGCGGCCGGGAAGGCGAAGATGCCCGGCACCTCGTCATGGCCACGCATCGCCTCACGGGAACGCTCCGCACCCGCCAGCGCGGCTACGGCACCCGCCCGGTCTCCGACTATGGCCAGCGCCCGCGCCTCCAGGCTCGCCAACCGAGCCCCGATACTCCCTCCCGCCTGGTGTCGGCGACCGGCCTGCGCCAGCCGAGCCGCCCGCTCGTAGTGCCCGGTCCAGTAGGCGATCAGGGACTCCACAGCGCGTACCCAGGCGAGCATCCCCTCGTGGCCGGCCGCCTCGGCGCACGCCCGGGCGGTACGGCTGTGCGTGGCGGCAGAGTCATAGGCTCCCAGGTCCAAGCAGACGTGCGCGGACAGCCCGCACAACCGAGAGGCCGCGACGTACAGGTCGGTGGTCTGCCGGGGATGCTGCCGCCCGCGCAGCAACTCGAACACCCCGTTCCGAAGCTGCTTGATCTCGACGTACACCTCCAGCAGCGGATGGCTGACGTAAGTACGGGCGAGCCGAGCGACATCGGCCTCCAACTGCTCTACGACGAACTCGTCGGCGTTGCGCTGCGCGATGAACCGGGTGAACTCCGCCGAGGCCACCGCATCCGCCGACACAGCTCCGGCGACGGTGTGTGGACGCGCCGTGGGCCACGCGAGCGGTGCCTGTCCCACCTCATCCACGCCCTCCCCACCCCGTCGGCTCTTGCTGACGGCGACCGCCTGGTCGAGCACGGCGGCATCGACACCGAAGACCTGCGCCAGGTACTTCCGCGTGTACGGCACCGGGATGCGCACCTCGCGCTCGTAGCGCCCGATCTCCTTGCCCGTCTTGGTGGCCCGCCCCTCCAGGGTGTTGCACTCGTCGGCCACCCGCTGCTGGGACCAACCACGCTCTGTGCGCAGCCGGACAAGCAGCGCACCGATCCCTGTGTCGCCCATCCCCTCACCCCGCAGCACGCGAACTCTGGCTCCCATAGTGGCCCCCGGCATGGCCCCCATGCTGGCTCCCGACCCAAACGAGCGAGAGCGGTTGGCTGTTGGCCATGCCCAGCACACCGCCCGGCAAGCCGGGCATTCTCGCCCTGGCCCCGGCCCCTGCCGCCGGCGCCGACGTCGAGCGCCGCAGGAAGCTCTTCGACCGACGCCGGACCACACCCGGCGCCGCACGGGGGTTCGTCGCCCAGCCCCTTACCCAATGGGGCCGGACCGAACGCCTCGACGACGTCCAGCTGTGCGTCTCCGAACTCGCCACCAACGCCACCTGCACGGAGCCCCCTCAGGCGGACTGGTGTTCGTGCGCATCACCCTCGCCGACACCCAACTCCGCATCGAAGTGCACGACAGCGGCGACGCCCCACCCCACAGACGACAGGCACCAGCCACAGCCGAGACCGGCCGCGGCCTACTGCTCGTCGCCGCCCTCGCCGACGACTGGGGCGTGGAGGAACGCCGGAGCCCCGGCAACTGCGTGTGGGCCGCCTTCCAGCACAGCACGGCGCCGGCATGCTGACTCACGCCAGCACCAGATCCCTCACGATCTCCGCCGGGCTGATCGCTTCCCTGGCCACCGTCACGTGGCTGGACACCGCCCCGACCGGGGCCACTCTCTGCTGCCTCCTGCTGGTGCCCCAGCCACCCCGCAGCCGCTACGAGTCGCAGACGGTCGCCGAGCAACGCATGCGGACAATCGCCGAGGCCCTCCACCTCGGCCCGGCCACCGAGCCCCCACCAGACATCGGACCACGCCTGCGCCCCATCACACCCACCGAGGTCGCCCTGAGCTTCGACAGCACCCCCTACCGCAAGCGCATCCCGGCAGGCCGTTCCTGGACGCTCCTGCTCGGCCGACGAACCCCGGTGGCCCTCGTCCTCGGCCTTGACCCACTCACCCGCAGCGCCACTCCGGCCGAGATCGACAGCTACCTCGACCTCGGCACCCTCCGCCAACGTCTCCTCTTCGGCCACACCCGAACCGAATGAACCCCGACCCACCCGAGGGGGAAATCCCGTGACGACTCACCCGGTCTCACCGAACACCGTCCTCGCCAACGCCCTCCACCATGCTGAGGACGTCCTGACCCCGCGCATCCTGGCCACCCGCCCGAGCGGATCGTGCTGGTCGTCGGCACCCAGATCAACGGTGCCCCCCACATCGGCACCTCGCTCGTGCAGTCCCTGGCCTTCGCCATGGCCGCCCGCCTGCGCGACCGCTTCGGCTTACCCACCGAGGTCCTCTTCAGCGCCCTCGACAACGCCCCCTACGAACTGACCAAAGACCCCACGACCGACCACCGCTACCAGCGCGCCTACGCCCAGGCCCTCGGAGACCAGGCTCTCGGCGACCTCGTCTCAGCCCTCTACCAGCCCCTGTTCACCACGCTGTCGCGACGCCTGGGAATCCCCTTCCGGGTCGAGACCTACACCCAGCAGCAGGCCGGCGACCACTTCCGCCGGACCTGGCTGCGGCTCCTGCCCCGCCTCGACGCGGCCCGCTGGTGGCTAGCCCCCTCCACTGGCACCCCGCACCTCCGCATCCCTTGCCCGCACCCCGGCTGCGGCTGGGCCGAGAAACACGCCGAACGTACCCGCGTCCACCTCACCGACCACGAGGCCGCGCAAGTGGCCGCCGTCTGCCTCCACCACGGTCCCTACCGGGCCACCATCACCCCGACCGGGGGCTCCTACCTGGACCTGGCCACCCTGTACCGCAACATGGTCAAGGAACTTGCCCTGTCCACCCACCAAGGCACCCTGCACGTCATGGTCAAGGGCGGCGACTGGGTCTTCGGCTCCCACCTGGTCGACGAGGCCCTCCAGGCCGTCGGCCTCACCCGAGGACAGCTCCCGGCTCGTCTGTTCTGCCCCCAGGTCGTCACCGACACCGGCGCCAAGCTGTCCAAGTCGCTGATCCGCGAAGGCCGCGCTCCCCTACCCGCCGGCGCCGCCGACTGGATGCTCGACACCCGGCAGTGGCCCGGCACCATCACGGACTATGCCGAGCAACTGCTCGCCATGACCGATACCTTGCTGTCCGACCCCCGACACTTCTTCCGCGCGTACTCGGCCGCCGAGATCGGCCGCATGATGACCGCACCAGCCACGAGGAGCATCCCCGCCCCATGAGCGACACCACCGCCCGCGTCCACGAGCTCAACCTCTACCGCCAGTACTTCGACCTCGTCGCCGCGGGCACCAAGACCATCGAGGTGCGGGTGAAATATCCGCACCTCGCCGACCTCACCGCCGGCGACACCATCCGCTTCCGCATCAAAGGCACAGACGAGACCTGCGAGGTCAACGTCAAGCGGGTCACCGAGTACCCCGATTTCGAAGCCCTGCTCGACAGCGAGGGACCCGACAAGGTGAACCCGACTGCCACCCGAGACCAGCAGCTCGCCAACATCCGCACCATCTACCCGCCCGAGAAGGAAGCCCTCGGCACTCTGGCCATCGAGATCGCCTGCCACAAGTAGGAGCTGCGGGTGATCGCCTCCGGCGGCCGGATGTTCTTGGTGTAGCCGCCCTTGCGGCAGATCGTCGACGCCAGGTTCGCCTGCGTCACCGCCGGCGAGATCGCACCCGGCGTGCACGACCGGTCCTCGAGGGGCTCGCCCTTCTCGTACCGGTAGTGGCAGCTGCCCGCGGGCGGCTGCTGCAGGCACCGTGTACGTCGTCTGCGGCCCCACACCCAACGCAATCTTCGCCGCTCCCGCGGGTACGGCCGTCCCCGACGGCCCCGTCGCCGACGCTCCGCCCTTCCCCGAGGTGTCCGGCCCAGACGACGAAACGTTCGAACAACCCGCCAGCAGCATGCAGGAGAGCAGCACCGGCGGCGCGGCGCGGCGGAAACGCATGACGAACACTCACGAGCAAGCGAACTGGGCACATGCTCCCCCACCTAGCGGCTGTGGTGAAGTTCGCTGCTGATCCTCGGACACGCGTTCTTGGGCGGGGCAACACCTGGTCCACGGCAGTGCCGAGGACATCCGCACTGGTGAGCTGCCGCCGTGTTGCGGTGAGATAACTTGCCGTGAGATCTCTTGAACGCGCCAGGAGCAGCATGCGGGCCTGCACTCGTTGGTTTCGCCGTCATCGGGCCGCGATAGGGCTGGCCTCGGGTATACCTGCTGTGCTCGCTTTCATCCTCGTCTTGCTGGGGCCTGTGTCGTGGCTGGTGGCCGGCGGCACGGTACGCAGCCTCAGCGGCAAGGAGCAAGCCGATGCACTGAACGCGGTGCGCCAGAACGTTCTCGCCGCTGCGGGAGGAGCAGCAGTCCTACTCGGCCTTGGATACACCGCCCGCACGTATCACCTGTCGCGGCGCGGTCAGGTGACTGGACGGTTCAGCACGGCTATCGGGCAGTTGGCGTCCGACAAGCTCGAAGAGCGGGTGGGAGCCGTGTTCGGCTTGGAGCACGTCATGGCCGAGTCTTCGCAGGAACACGCCACAGTCGTGTCTGTGCTGTCCGCGTTCGTCCGTGAGCGCGCTCGACGCGATGCCGTGCTGGCCCCGGAAGGCAGCGGCAGGCAGCATCAATCTGCCCCGCCGTTCGGCACCGAGCCTCCTGCGGACATCAGGGCTGCCATGGAAGTTCTTGCTCGCAGACCCGAACGAGAGGAGGCCCGCCGGATAGACCTGCGCCGGACCCATCTCGTCGGGCTGATCATGCGTAGCATCGACTTCGATTCCCCGCCTCGCCTCGCATGCGCTTACCTGACCTGGGCGGACCTCCGCCTGGCCGATCTGCGCGGAGCCGACCTTCGTGGCGCCGTCCTCAACAGCGCCGATCTGAGTCGGTCGCTTCTTTCCGGAGCCCTTCTCGATGGCGCGGGACTTGCCAGGGCCGATCTGCATGGCGCCCATCTCGGCGGAGGAACTTCTCTGCTCGGCGCGGATCTCAGCGGTACTGATCTCACCGATGCCCGCGGCGTGACCGCCGAGCAGTTGTCGGGCTCCATGCTTGACGGGGAGACCCGTCTACCACCAGACCTGGCTGCCGACCCGTGGGTCAGGGCTCGTATCGCCGACTGCACCGCGTGGACAGACCAACATGGCCCAGCAGCCTCACCTCCACCACCGACAGCGCGGCCGAGCTGAGCGGCCTGGGGGTGAAGTCAACTCCGTGTGCAGGTAGGCGCTTTGGCGGGAGTGGTGATGATGCCGAAGGTCTTGACGATGGAGTTGCCCCTGAACAGCAGGCCGAGGTGCATCGGCGGCTGGCCGGGCGTGACCTGCCGCGTAACGAGCGTCGGCGGCTGGAGTGCATCCGCTTGCTGGGCCGAGCCTGACCGTGCCGCAGGTCGCCGGCCTGGTGGAATGCCACCCGGTCACGGTGCGCAATGCAGTGCACCGTTTCACCGGTGGCGGGTTCGATGCCCTGGCTGATGCCCCGCGGCCGGGGTGGCCCGCCCAGGTCACCGACGACGACCTTGCCACGCTGGGCGCATTGCTGGACGCCTCGGCTGAGTCCGGGGTGACCTGGACCGCCCGGGAGCTGTGCGACTGGCTGGAGCAGGAGCGGGGCGTGCGGGTGTCGGCGGCGTGGCTGACCGAACTGCTGCACCGGGAGGGATTCCGGTGGAAACGCACCCGCGAGAGCCTTCGGCACAAGGCCGACCCCGACCTCCGGGTGATTGCGCAGCCAGGAGTCCAGCGGCTCAGCGTCCATGCCCGGAAGCACGTCGACCGGGAGTAATCTGCCGGGACCGGGCCGGTGCCTACGCCGAAGGCGCCCGCAGCGGGGCTCCGCAGGCCCAGCAGATAGCGGACGCCTGGCACCTGCTCCGCAACCTCGCCGAGGCGGTGGAGAAGACGGTCGGCGCCCATCACCCGTGCATCCACACGGCGTTCACCACGGCCCCGGTTGTCACGGAGCCCACCACCGCGTCCACGGGGATGGCCAAGCCGCCAGCGGAGGAGATGCCGTTCATCGGGCCGAATGGCACCCGTCCTCGGGCGCCCGAGGCGGCTGGTGGCCCGCACCACCGAGCGGTACGCGACGGTACAGCAGCTAATGTCCGAGGGAAAATCTCTGGCCGCGATCAACCGCCAGCTGCGGCTTGACCACTCGACCGTACGGCGCTTCACCCGCGCTCAAAGTCTCGACGAACTGGTACTGAACTTGAAAGGGTGATGTCGGAGGAAGGGATGGCCGCCGTGGGCAGGAGAGGCGGGCCTCTCGTCAGACAGTCCGGCGGTGCCGGCTGGCACTCACCACTCGAAGGTCTTCCACTCCAGTTGGGGGATGCATCCCTCCGTGGTGTCCCAGCAACGGTCGGCCCATGCTTCGGCCACCATCTCTCGACCGGAAGCGGTGGCGCACCCGGCTGGAGCTGTCCACCGCGCTCTTCGAGTACCTGGAGATCTTCCATAACCGACAACGCAGGCACTCCGCTCTGGCATGCTCAGCCCAGTGGAGTACGAACTGCGTGCAGAACCTGTAGCGTGAAATCAGGTATTCCGACTCCGTGTAACTCGGGGCAGGCCGGGGACTCCACGAAAGCAAGAGCAGCTCACTTGACCGGTTCAACTGATGCTCGGGACACTGTGTGATCAAGCGTCGACACTCGCCGGGGGCCGCTATGCGCAGGCAAGGAACGATGCGACTCCGGTTCTCTGCGATCCTCGCGTGCAGTGTTGCGGGCGCCCTCTGGGGCACCGGGTGTGACCCCAATCCTCCCAGCCCGTTCGATGCCAAGCCCCTCCTGGCGCTCCAGTGGGTCGGTGGGCACTTGAGAATGTCCGTCGCGCTGTGCCCTGGCGAGTCCGTTCGGGACGCAGCCATCGAGGAAGACGCGCCGGTCGGGTCGATTGGCCATCAGTGGTCGGTGGTGGCACCTACCCATGATCGAACTGAGGCCATCACCGCCTTCGTGGTCCCGACCGGGTGGACCCTGGAGCATGGCAGCTACGACGAGCTGCGGAGCTTGGACGACGACGGTCTCCAGGAATTGCTGCCCGGTGTGAAGTACACCGCATCGGTTTTCACCACCGGAAGTGAAGGTCGGCAGTCACGTATCACGTTCACACTGAAATCCTTCCAGCGCTTGACCGCCGGCCAGCTCTTGGTCGGCAAGGGTGACGATACGAGTAGCAAAGTCGAAGACCGGAACACCTTCCGAAGCGAGGCGCTGTCCAGCTGCTGAGGTCCAGCGGCTCACGCACAACTGATAGGGCCCACGGAACCGGGACCTTCACGCGCCAGCCGCTCGGTGCGCCGTGTCCACCGGGGCGGGGCGCTGCGAGCGCACCTGCGCGACGGCTTCGGGCATGAACGACAGAACCGTGTCTACCTCGGCCTGAGTCGTTGGGATGCACCAGAGAACGATGAGGGTGTTGCTCTCACGCACGACCAGCGCATCGTCGTGCAGGACAACCCTGGGGTGGTCGCTCCAGGTCGTGGTGGCCCGTACCCGGATGCTGTCGTCGCCCATGCGGGGCCCGGAGACGGCTGCAAACCGTTCCGTGGAGCTGGGCGAGCCGAGTGTGGATCGGATGGCAGGCGTGACGACCTTCGCGCACTCGGCCGCCAGCTGTCGTATGTGGTGCATGGCTTGGGCGGCGTCGTCTCCGGAGAACGAATACAGGGTCTCCCCACCGACCATGACACCGCCTCCGGCACTGTGTCCCCCGCTGACCGAGGCCGTTGCGGACGCCACCGCGGCCGTGGCTCCTGCGTCCGCCAGGTCCCCGCCGCTCAGGAAAGCGCAGCGGGGTTCGCCGTTCGCAGCGCTACCCGACCCCGGATCGGCCGGATCCGCCTGAGAGGTCCAGCCTTTCGGCAGGATGGCGGGCAGCAGATGCGTACGCAACTGTGCCGCGGACATCGGCCGAAGGAGCTTAGGCTTGTTCGCAGCGATGGGCTGGGCGCTGCTCGTGCAGGCCGCCGCGGACGCTATGGCCAGGACCCCCGCCACGAACCGGCTCACAGCGGCGGTGCGCACCACTTGTTCCCCCCAACGTGATCAAGATGCCGCAGGCTAGCAGACAACGTACCGTGCGGTCGGACCGGCTTGGAGGCAAGCGGCCGGTGTAGTGGCTTTGGCGGTGTCCATGGCCGGTCTGGGGTCGAGCATGATCAGGGGGCCGTACGCTGGCCGCGAAACGGTCCCTCTGAGCCGGGCGGAGCTGGGGTGGGTGATCGCCCGCAGGCGGGTCGGCACCGTGCTGACTCCGGACGGCGACACCGCCGCCGTGGAGGTCGCCCCGGATCCGCAAGGTGCGGATGCGCAGGAGGTGCCCCGGGATGCGGCGAAGCGGAAGTCACAGGTGCCCATGTGGCGTGAAGGGCTGGCCTGGTCGGTGCTATCGGCGGACTACCAGCGCTTTCTCACGGCACTCGCGGACCGGGCTCGGCTTCATCAAGGACCGCTGACCTGCCAGGAGTTGGCCGCCGCCTTCGGCATGGACGTGGTGCCGGCACGAGTGGAGGCGCTGCGGTCGAAGGCGAAACGCCTGGTCGCGCGGGGCTGGCTGGCCGAGCAGCAGCCGGGCCGGTTCACGCTCGCGCAGGGCCCCGCCGGGCAAGGCGGCGGGTCATGAGCAGGGTCATCGACCAGTAGACCATCGCCTCGGCACTGGTGGTGCGGCGTTCGAAGTCGCGCACCAGGCGCCGGGTGCGCATCAGGTGGGCGAAGAGGCGCTCGACGATCCACCGCTTGGGCAGCACCACGAATCCGCGCATGTCGTCGCTGCGTTTGACGATCTCCAGGACCAGCGAGAACGCGGCCAGGCAGTACTCGACGAGGCTGCCGGTGTAGCCGCCGTCCGCCCAGATCAGGGCGAGGCGGTGGTGCGCGTCGGCGACCTGCTCGAGCAGCACGCGGGCGGCGATGCGGTCACCGGTGTCCGCGGCGGTGACCATCACGCCCAGCAGCAGGCCGAGGGTTTCGACCACGACGTGCCGCTTACGGCAAAGCTCTGCGGCGGGTGCCATCCGCTCCAGCCGCGTCGTTCGGCAGAAGGCCGAAGACGCCGAGATCTGCCTGGACCGCTCGCACCAGCATCCGTCGGCCCAGCGACGACGGCAACCACCATCGCCACCGCCTCATGCACTCCCCCAGCACCCGAGCACGATAAGGGGCGCGGGGTGACGCAGGCGAACCTGGTCGTCCAACAATCCCAACACCCCGGCAATCCGTTCGACGCAACCACTTCGCCAGTTCTGTGACCGTACCGCCCTGGCTGGCGGATCGCGGGAGGGAGCGGATCTCGGTTTGCCTATGAATCCCACGACGACTCCGGCCAGTGGTACCGCTCGTACGGAAATGAGAATTGGGATTTCGGCGAAGACGGCCTGATGAAGGTTCGTCATGCGTGCATCAACGACCTCCCGATCGCCGAGTCCGACCGCAAGTACCACTGGCCACTCGGCCGGCGGCCCGATGACCACCCCAGCCTGAGCGACCTTGGTTTCTGACACATCCCTGCTCCGGCCCTGTTCCCAACGGCGGGCTGCGCGCGGTGATTGTCGCCAGACCTGCCGAGCGCAACGCCTCCATCCCGCCCTCACGCCAGGCCCGGCGCCAGCGCTCCACCGAGCGCACACCCACCCGCAGATCCCTCGCGATCACTGCAGTCTTCTCACCCGCCGCGAACCGGACCCCGGCCTGCGGCCGGATCTTCTCCCGGATAGCCCGACGCTCAGCGGTCAGGCCCCCACCCTCCGGATAAACGCATGCCAACGGCATACCGCAGGGGGGCACCACCCGACGACAACCCGAAAACCTCAGTAGGCGCTGCGTGGTCGCCGGCCAGTCGTCTTCTTCGCGGTCGTCTTCTTCGCCGCGGCCCTTTTGGCGGGCTGCTTCTGCGCGGCGGCCTTCTTCGGCTTCGGCAGCTCGTGCACCTCGGCCTCGCCGCGGGCCGCCTTCACCTTCGACACCGACTCCTGCAGCGCGGCCATCAGGTCCAGCACCTGGGCCGGCTGTTCCGGATCGGGCGCCTCGGGGAGCGGCCTCTCCTCGCGCTTCGCCTCGATGATCTGGGCGATCGCCTCGGTGTAGCGGTCCCGGAAGTCGGGGCCCTCCAGCCTGTCGACGGTCAGGGTGTCCATGAAGGCAAGGGCACCCTCGATCTCCTCGTCGGACACCCGGACCGGCGGCGGAAGCAACTCGGAGGGGTCGCGGATCTCGTCCGGCCAGCGCATGGCGTGGAGCACGAGGACGTCGCCGCGGACGCGGAGCAAGCCCAGTCTTTCCCTGCCGCTCCATGCGTACCTCGCGACGGCCACCTTGGCCGAGCGGCCGAGGGCCTGGACGAGGAGTTTGTACGGCTTGGCCCCGACCGGGCTGGATGGCTGCAGGTAGTAGCCTTCGGCGATCCGGATCGGGTCGATGGACGCCAGCGGCACGAACGCGTCGATCTCGATGGCCTTCGCCGTCGGCAGCGGCAGGTTGCTCAGATCCTCGTCCGTGATCGGGATGACCTGGGTCTTGGTCAGCTCGTAGCCCTTGCCGATCTCCTCCTGGGAGACCTCGCGGTCCTCCAGCTCGCAGATCTTCCGGTAGCGGATCCGGCCTTGGACGGCCAGGTGGTACTGGTGGAAGTGGATCGAGTGGTCCTCGGTCGCGCCGACCACGTTGATCGGCACGGTCATGTTGACTGAACTAAGGTCGTGAAGCGGCAGGTCGGAGAGGTACCCATTAATTTCCGGACCGTGCCCGGACATGGTGGCCGAACGTGCCTGCTGCGGGTTCCACCGTGGACCTTGGCATCCCGACCCGCGACAGCGGCGGCCAGGACGGCTTCGCACCTCCGCGACCCGAATGAGACGTCATCGGCCCGCAGACGATGCATCGGGTGAGAGTGTGTGGATCGCAACCCGCTTGGAAGGTATCGACGTGGACATGCCCGCACATGCATCTGCGGTGGAGTTGGTCTCCGCCATCCATGCCGGCGACACCGAGGCCGTTCAGCGCATCGTCGCCGCCGCACCCGAGCTTGTCGCAGGGCCTCTCGGGGGTGCATTCAAGACGCGCACCGCGCTCCACGTGGTAGCGGACTGGCCCGGCTACTTCCCCAACGGGCCCCGCATCGTGCGACAGCTGGTGGCGGCCGGCGCTGACCCCAACACCCGCAGCCCCGGCGACGAGAGCCCTCTGCACTGGGCGGCCAGCAGCGACGACGCCGATGTCGCCGCCGCTCTGATCGACGCAGGTGCCGACATCGAAGCGCCCGACGGATCCATTGGTAGCCCGCTCGACAACGCCATCGGCTATGCCTGTTGGCACGTCGCGTCCCTTCTCGCCGCCCGCGGTGCCCGGATCGACAAGCTGTGGCACGCTGCGGCGCTCGGCACGCTGGAGCGCCTCGAGCAGCTGCTCGACACCACCAACCCCACGCCCGAGGAGGTGTCCCAGGCGTTCTGGCACGCCTGCAGCGCGGGACAGCGGCGAGCCGCCGAACACCTGCGGGCCGCCGGTGCGGACCTGAACTGGGTGCCCGACTACGCCGAGGGCACTCCCCTCGATGCGGCCAGAGGCCGCGGCACCCGCCGGGACAACGTGATCGGCTGGCTGGAGGAACAGGGCGCCGGATCGGCGACCGCCAGCCAGGAATGACGCACAGATTCCCCAGGAACCTGCGGGTCAGCGGCTTCGTTGTTCGGTAGGCTTCGCCGGTGTCAGCAGGGATCCGAACACGGCCCGGCCCAGGGCCTCGGCCTGGGCGTGGTCAACGGTCTTGCCGGTGTAATCGGGGTGCGCGCGTGTCCAACTCCTGGCCGTGCGGGGGCTGGTGAAGAAGTTGAGGGCGCCGCAGGCCACATCGGCGGCGGGGCCGGTGCAGGTGCGCTGGCCGACGTAGACCACAGCGGTGGGCGGCTGCCAGGTCGTCTGCCCGCCGGCGGAGGCGACGGTGATGGTCTGGCCGGTGACCGGGTCGGCCGAGGTGATCACGGCGTCGGTGCCGAGCATGTCCGGGATGCCCAGAGCGTCGATCGCGCACATCGCCCAGACCTACCGGCAATACGGCTGAACTCCGCCGCCAGTGGCATCCGACACTTGGTTGGCGGCGTCTTCGGGGAGCTGTTCGCCAAGGACCCTGAGCGGGCCGCACGCCGCCTGGTGCACATCCCGGTTCGGCCGGTTCGCGGAGGCCGTGGAGATCGCCGCGGCGGTCGCGTTCCTCGCCAGCGACGACTCCTCCTTCGCGAACGCCACCGACTTCGTGGTGGTGGACAGCAGGATCTCGGGCGCGTACGTGACACCGCTGTGAGGCGGGCGGGACGGTCAATCTCGGTGGCCGTGCCGTCAGTGCGTGAGGGTAAGGTGCCGCCGTGGACATGGCGACCCCTGGGTGGTACCCGGACCCGTGGCATGAGGGCGGCGGCCCGGCCGGGCATCGGTGGTGGGACGGCACGACCTGGACCGAGCACGTACAGGCGCCGCAGCCGCCCGGCGGGGGTAAGCAGCGCCGCGGCCTGGTCGTGGGCCTCATAGCCGGCGCCCTCGTGCTGGTCGCCGGGGGCACGGCGGCCATGGTGCTGACTGGCGGCGACGGCGGCCGCAAGGCACCGTCGGCCCACGGGCCGGCCTCCCCTGACCGGCACGCGCCGAGCCCCTCGGCGTCGCACCGCGCTCAGCCGAGCCCTTCCGGATCCACGGGCGAGGACCGCCACAGTGGCGGGAGTAGCCGGCCCCCGGGGCAGCGCCCGGCCGTCACGGGACACGTCGATGACACGGTCAACGGCCTTCGCGTCCCCGTGCTGCGCGGCTGGCGGGGCACTTCCACCAAGACCGGCGCGGGCCTCGGGTACGGCACCGTGTACCACTGCCCGGCGGTGCCCGCCGACTACTGCCTGCCCGGCGGGGCGTACACGCGGGTCATCGCCCATCCTGGCGACCTGACCCTCAAGGAACTGGCGCAGGCCGAGATCGGCGAAGTCGCGCGGAGCACGTACGGCACCAACACGAGCGGCCTGAAGGATTACGGCGGCGTCACCGGACATCGCCGGACCGCCGCGGGGGCTGTGACGGTCGCGGGCCGGAACGGGTACTTCATCCGCTGGAAGGTCAGCACGGGCAAGGGGCCCGGCGCCGTCGTGGAAGCGGTGGTGTTCCCCTCGCCGCGGGTCCAGGGCCGCTATCTGCTGCTCGGCTTCGGCTTCGACGACAACAGCAGGGGCCCGTCCGTGACGGACATGCAGTGGATCATTGATGGCATCGAGCGCCTCGACGGCAGCGGCAGTGGCACCAGCGCCTGACCGTGGCGCCGCCCGGCCGTCACAGGAAAGTCCGGCGCACGCCGCGGTACGTCGGCACGGTCGCCGTGACTTCGTCGCCCTCGATCAGGTGCAGCGTGTCGAACTGTTCGCACGGCTCGGCCGCCTTGGCATGCCGGAACCACACCTTGTCGCCGATGAGGAGGTTGTCGGCGGGCACGCCCAACAGCGGCGTCTGCACCTGGCCGGGACCCTCCTGGGGGTCGGGCTTCAGTCCCACGGGCAGATACGGGATGGCAGCCGGTCGCGCGGCCTGCGGCGCCCAACCCACCACTCCGACGCCCGGCCTGCGCACGACCGGCTGAGCAGACAGCGCGGCCGGACGCCCGCTGAACGAACTCCTGGCCCGGCACGGGCGGGGCGACGAGGCGATCGAGGTGATGCGCGCACTCGCGGAATCGCCCGGCGGCGGGGAGGACTGACAGTAGTCCGACCCCACCGGCCTTGATCCATGCGGTGGCCTGAAGTGCGGCCACGAAGGCGGCGTTAGAGGGCTGTCATCCGCGTAGGTGTAACCGTTCAGGGATTGGGCCTCGCCCGAGCCTCGCCGTCGATGCCGCAACCCAGGCCGTCACCAAGCGCTACACGACAGCCTTCGGGGCACCGCGCAGCTCCCAGAATGTCTCACTCGCCAGGTGAATTGCGTCAGGTTCGTCCCACATGCCGCCGGAGTCCGACAGCCGGTACTCATGGCCACCCGGCCCTATCCACCAGTGGGCGCGCGTCGGCGCAGCGCGGGCGGAGCGGGCCGAAGGCAGGAGCGTCGCCCGCAGCGGAGCCGGGAAGCGCGCCCGGCGGAGCGGAGCGCAGCCGGGGCTTGATGGAAGTAGGGAAAGTTCTCCCGCTCGTGCGGCGTTGGTTATCAAGACCGGCCAGCGATCGAACGCGACTGGGCCTCTGACCTGCTCATTCTCAGACAGCGCGAGGCTAGCCGGCCGTCTCCTGGCCAGAGGATGGCCGCACGCTACCTCGGCTACACGATCGGGCCTCATCCATGCCAAGCCGGTCTACTGATCAAGGGTCTCACCGACCAGCTGACGAAGCCCACGGCTCTGAACTGCTCGGATGCCGTGGGCTTCTGTCCCTGTTGGTCGGCATCGGGTGATCTCGGACGGCCCCGGGACGGCCCCGGCTTCGCCGGACCGTGGACCGTCTTCGTAGCTGTATCGCGGGCTTATAGGTCCATGCGGGACGCACTGTCGCCGCGCCTGACGACAACGTGTGCCGGCCGGAACGGCAGACCGCGCAGCATCGGCTCCATGACCTTGAAGAGAGAGTCTCCATCCGGTCCGTAGGCGTAGAGGACGACCTCGCCCGCGCCGAACTCGTTGCCGTCGAATTCCCCGACCCCGGCCATATCGATCGCTGCGGCCATCACCTCCTCAGCGGCGTAGACCCGCTCTCGCTGGTCGGCGTCGCCGAAACCGTCAGCGGCAAGCCGGAAGTGGGCGATCACGGCGTGCTCGTCGTCCCCGCTGTCCGGGGCACTGGATGTCTCCATGGCGGAGACATTCTCACCGAGCTCTGACATCGCCTGCTGCGGCCGGGGTCACCGGGGGCTGGTGGCACGACCTCTTCGTCCCGAACTATCGGCCACTCGGTTATTACAGTCCAGGAGGCTGGTCACGGGGCTATCGAGAGCCATTCGTAGTCAGCTGCGGTCGCGGTGGTTGCTGTACTTCGCTGCTGTACAGCGATCACCGCCGCACTTGTGGAGAGCTGCCGGTCAACTGCAGCCAAAGCCCGCTGTCGCCTCGGTGGGCTGGCCGGTGCAGCCGCCCTCGGCGGTGACGTCAGGGGCGGCGCCCTTGTCGCAGGTGGCGGGGTCAGCCTCCATGGCGTAGACCTCCCGGGGCTTCTGGCCGGTTACGTGTGCCCAGCCGGCCCCGGTCAGTCTGTGCGCTGCTGCAATCCGGGCTGGGCGCTTTCGGTGAGAGCCGTGCGCGCGGCCTGCAGCAGTTCTTCGGAGATCGGGTTGCCTCGTGTAGCGCGGGCGAGGACGAGGGCACCGACCATCGTGCAGAGCTGGGCCATGCCGTCGTCGTTGCCGGTGGCCAGCCTGGCGGCGCGGTTCCGTATCCCGTTGACGTAGGCGTGCTGGGCACGGGCGGCCTGCTCGGGCTCACGCCCCAGGTCAGCGGCGAATCCGGAGACCGGGCAGCCGTCCGCGGGGTGATCACGGTGCCAGACCGAGAGGTAGTTCTCGATCAGCGTCCGACGGGCGGCCTCGTGCTCCCCGATGTGCTCCTTGAACGCCACCGCCGAGTGTGCCGCCTGTGCGGCGAAGGCGTGGGTGATGGCCTCGTCGACCAGGTCCTCCTTGGAGGCGAACTGCTTGTAGAACCCGCCATGGGTAAGTCCGGCAGCCTTCATCAGATCGGCGACGCTGACCGTGGTGCCCTTCTCGCGGAACATCCGGGAGGCGGTGGCCACGACGCGCTGCCGGTTCTCCTGTGCTTGCGCCCGGGACACGCGGCCCATGCGATCACTCTCCTCAGATAGATGTCACTTGCCATCTATCCTATCTCCAGTTTAGATTTTTGGTGACATCTATTTTCGGGCGGGAGATCAGCCCGGCAGGTCAAGCAGGGCCTTGCGCCGCCTCCCACCGTCTGAGGCTCACGGCCTCCGCCCCGCAATCGCAGAACTACCGACAGCACGGGAGACCCTTGTGGCATCACCGCCCACCCCCACCGGCTCCTCGACTCCCGCGGAGCCCACGCCGTCCGCGCCGCCTGCCCAGCGACGAAGCGTTTCCGAGGCGGTTCACCGTCGGCGGTGGGCCATCCTGACGGTGCTCTCGTGCAGCCTCCTGGTGGTGATGCTGGACAACTCGATACTCAACGTGGCGATGAAGACCATCGCCCAGCCCGCTCCCGCCGGACTCGGCTCCACCCAGAGCCAGCTGGAGTGGGCGGTCAACTCCTACACGCTGGTCTTCGCCGGACTGCTCTTCACCGCGGGCCTGCTCGGTGACCGGCTCGGCCGCAAGAAGGTGCTGCTCTTCGGCATGCTGATGTTCGGCGCGGGATCCGTGCTGTCCGCGCTGTCGGGCTCCTCCGGGCAGCTCATCGCCTTTCGCGCCGTGATGGGCTTCGGCGGCGCCTTCATCCTGCCCGCCACCCTCGCGATCATCATGAATGTCTTCGAGCGGGACGAGCAGCCCAAGGCCATCGGCATCTGGACCGGTGTGGTCGGTTTCGCCATCGCTGCCGGCCCGATCGCCGGTGGCGTCCTGCTGGAACACTTCTGGTGGGGTTCGGTCTTCCTGGTCAACGTGCCGATCGTGGTGGCAGCGATAGCCGCGATGGTGCTGATCGTCCCCGACTCCAAGGACCCCCGGCCCGGCAGGCTCGACCCCTTCGGCGTGCTGCTGTCGATCGCCGGTCTGGCACTGCTGGTCTACGGCATCATCAAGGGCGGCCAGCTGGGCGACTTCACCCGCTCCGAGTCCTGGGCGACGATCCTCGGCGGCCTGGCGGTCCTCGCCGGCTTCGTGGTGTACGAGGCCCGCAGCGACCATCCGGCCCTCGACGTCACCTCCTTCCGCAACCGGCGGTTCTCCGCGTCCGTGGCCGCCATCGGCCTGGTCTTCTTCGCCCTCATGGGTGTCATGTTCTTCAGCGTCTTTTACAACCAGAGCGTGCGGGGCTACAGCGTCCTGCAGTCCGGTCTGCTCGTGCTGCCGCTGGCCGCCTCTCAGATGTTCTTCGCCCCGCGGGCCCGACTGGTCGTCAACCGCTTCGGTGCCCGAGCCGTGTGCGCCGGCGGCCTCGTCCTGACCGCCGTGGCCTTCGCAGGCTTCCTGCTGCTCAGCCAGGACACCCCCATCTGGGTGCTGGAGATGCTGTTCTTCCTGATGGGCACGGGGATGGCCCATGTGATGCCGCCCGCCACCGTCATGATCATGTCGTCGCTGCCGCGGGAGAAGGCCGGCTCCGGATCAGCGGTCAACAACACCTTCCGGCAGGTCGGCGGAGCCATGGGAGTCGCCGTGCTGGGGTCGCTGCTGTCCACCACGTACCGCAACGGCATCGACGGCCACCTGGGCGTACTGCCCGCCTCCGACCGGCACGCCGCAGGTGAATCCGTCCAGGCGACCCTGGCCGTCGCCGAGAAGCTGGGACCTGCCGGCAGGGCGCTGGTGCGGCCCGCGCACGGCGCCTTCATCCATGCCATGCACATCACCGCCATGGGGTCGGCGGCCGTCGCCCTGGTCGGAGCGGTCGTCGTACTGATCTTCCTGCCGGGCAAGGACCCCGCTGTGGCCGCGGGCGGTGAAACGTCCCAGCGCAAGACCGCAGGGGCCCAACGGTGATCACAAACCATCCCCACGGACCACGGAGGCGACCGCTCGTCGAGGGACGTCGCCGCAGTGCCGCCGCTGACACCGCTGGCGCGGTGAGGCCTATGCGGACTTCGGTGCCGCTGACCTACTTCGCCCGGCAGTCGCAGAACCACCGACAGGACCGGAGGCCCCTGTGAAATCGCCACCCGGACCAGCGTGACATCGCCACGGCCAATGCCTCGCTGACAGCACCGCTGACGCTCTGATCACACCTCAACTCAGATATCCCGTTACTTCCAAGGAGATCGACTGATGACTGCCAACAACCTTGTTCTTATCCCCGGTGCCGGCGGCGTGGGCCGCACGGTCTTCGAACACTTGCGTGCCCAGGGGGTGCCGGTGCGTTTCATGATCCGTCGCGAGGACGAGCGTGCAGCTGAACTGCGGGCGCTCGGCGCGGAGGTCGTCATCGGTGACCTGACCCGGCCCGAGACGGTAGCCGCCGCGCTGCAAGGCGTGGCGCGGATGTACTTCGCGATGCGCGTGTCTCCGGACCACCTGCTGGCGGCGACCGTGGTTGCCTCCGTTGCGAGGGAGTACGGGAAGTTGGAGGCCCTGGTCGACCTGTCGCAGATGACTGTGTCGCAGATGACCGTCACCAGCACCGAGGAGTCGCACCAGCAGCGGCTGCACTGGCTGGCGGAGCAGGTCTTCAACTGGTCGGGTCTGCCGGTGGTGCACATCCGGCCGACGGCGTTCTTGGACACCCCGCTGTTCACCACGATGGCCGCGCGGTCGATTCAGGAGAACGGCACGATCGCGCTGCCGTTCGGCACCGGACGCACCTCGCCGGTCGCAGTGGACGACGTCGCCCAGGTCATCGCCACCGTGCTCCGCGATCCGGCTCCGCACATCGGGCAGGTCTACGAACTGACCGGACCGCGGTCGGTCGACATGACGGAGCTGGCCGCGGAATTCTCTCGGGCGCTGGGACGACCCGTCTCCTACGTAGACGTGCCGCCGGAGAGGTGGGAGGCACAGCTCCCGAAGCTGGGCATGCCGCCGCACCTCGAACAGCACGTCGCCACGATGGCCCAGCTGCACCGGGACAACCGTTACGACCGCACGACCGACGGCGTCGAGCGAGTGACGGGCACCCCCGCCCAGTCGATCGAAACGTTCGTCGCCGCTCGCAGGGACTTCTACCTGGGCTGAACCGCGTTTGCTAGCTGGGGGAAGCGCGATGCTTGCAGCGCTCGCCGACTCGCCTCGCCCATGGGGACTCCGTCGGCCTCGCTCGGATTCGCTGTCTGAGTGTCGCCAGACAGAACTGATGGAATGGCGCCGGAGCTGGTGGAAAGGTGCCGGACCCCGCCGCCGTATCGCCGGACAGGGGGAGAGAGACACCTCCGGGGAGGACGGCAACGGCCCGCCCGGACGTAGTGGCACGCGTGTGTCACGCCCCCGGACACGACGAAGGGCCAGCCCGGCATGCCCCCGAACTGGCCCTTCCCTCTGCTCCCCGGCGGGATTCGAACTTGCGACACCCGCTTTAGGAGTTCGATCCGAATCCGCTCCGGCTGCGGCCGTCGACTGGTGCGACAGTCGGACAGAGATGCTGGTGTACGTCCCTGTCCGGCGTCGTTGATGTCAGCCATGGATGTCAGAAGTCTTCCGATCACCGACGACCAGGAGCAGCTGCTGGCGTTCTACGACTATCCCGCGGAGCACTGGATCCACCTGCGCACCACAAACCCCATCGAGTCCACATTCTCCACCGTGCGGCTGCGCACCAAGGTCACGCGCGGTGCCGGATCCCGCACCGCCGCTCTGGCGATGACGTTCAAGCTGATCGAGTCCGCCCAGGCCCGCTGGCGCGCCGTGAACGCGCCTCATCTCGTCGCCCTCGTGCGCGCCGGAGCCCGCTTCGAGAAGGGACTACTCCTTGAGCGCCGAGAAGCCACAGCAGCCTGAGCTCCGTCGCAGTCCACGGGATTCGACGACCGGGTCTTCGGCGGAGCCGGGTGGCGCGTGGTCGTCGCCCGACCTCACACGGAGGGTCTACCGCGTCCGAGCAGCCCGTTCAGCTCGCCGGCGAGAGCCACTGAGGCGTCGATCTCGACCTTGCGGATCGACACGCTCTCCACGAGGAAACCGAACGGCATGCCGAGCCTGCGGCAGAAGGCGATCAAGTCCCGGGCGTTCGCCAAGCAGTGCTCGTACGACTCGGCCAGCGTGTCATCTGCGTGGAGCAGGGAGTTCTCGAGCCAGCGTGGGACGTCGACTCCGAGCCACTTGAGGAACGCCAGCGTCTTCATCGAGCCGCACACCGAGAGTGTAAAGAGGACGGGCTTAGGTTCGAGCTGCCGCTCGCGGCAAGCGTAGTAGTAGTCGGAGACCATGCTCTTCGCCGCGTCGGCACTGTAGATGACCTGCGAAATGAAATATGCGCTTCCCGCCTGCTGCTTGGCGATCAGCCGCAGGTGCTCGTCGGGGCGCTCTGTGATGGCCACGCCGCCGATCAGCAGATCCGGACGGACATCGCGGCGCAGGGCCTGTGCATTCGGCAGGCGGGTCCGCACCGCCTTGCCCTTCGAGGATGCACCCACGAAGACGCTGAGCACGCGGTCTGTGTCGGCCATCCGGAGCCAGGTCCGCAGCTGCGCCTCGGTGTACTTGCCGACACAGCGGTAGATGACCGCAGGGCGGTTCCAATCGCCCAGGTATTCCGCGTGATACGTGGCAGGATCCATCGTCGGCAGGTACGGGAACGGCCGTTCCTCCGGATTGCGATCGCTCTCGTCATCGATGTCGTAGAGCGCCAGACCATCCACGTCGAGGAAGTCCAACCGCGCCAAGGTCGCCGCGGTGATCTCCCGGATCCGCTCGGGAGTGGTGCTCAGGCGGGGCGGCGTGATGCCGTACAGGAGGACGCCGCTCTCGGCGTCAGTCAACCTCTTGCGGAGCGCGATGTTCTCGCTGTGGTCCACCATGCCGCCGAAACTAGCAGCTCACGCACCAGGCGCTAGGGCCTGTGTGATGTTGTGATCATCCAGTTGTCTTCAGGAGGTCGTTGATCCAGATCATCGACGCGCGGAGGTGGAGGCCGGCGAGGTAGCTCTCGGGCGTCTTGTCGTACCGAGTGGCGATACCCCGCCAGGCCTTCAACTTGTTGATGAGCCGCTCTACGGTGTTCCGCTCCTTGTAAAGATCGCCGTCGTGGCATGTGGGGCGGCCGCCCCGGCGGCCTTTCTTCTTCCGGTTGGCGGTCTGGTCCTTCTTCTCCGGGATGACTGCCTTGATGTTGCGTTTCCGCAGGTAAGAGCGGTTAGCGCGGGACGAGTAGGCCTTGTCGGCGGCGACAGCGTCGGGCCGGCTCCGGGGCCGACCAACGGGAAGACGGATGCGCACCTTCTGCAGCACGGGGACGAACTGCGGGCTATCGGCGGCCTGTCCTGCGGTCAGTACGAGGGACAGCGGACGGCACTTGCGGTCGGCGGCGAGATGGATCTTGCTCGTCAGTCCACCACGGGATCTGCCGAGCAGGGCCTGGGTCAAGCGGAGCTTGCGCCGCCGCCTGATCCGCCGTCGCTCTTCCTGCTCGGGGTCGTCCCTGCCGTCCTGTCCGTTCTGTTCTGGCGGGCCGCCCCTTTTTGCCGGGCCCGCTCCTGCTCGGCGGCGGCTTCCTCAAGGGCGTCCATGACGTCCTTGCCGATGCGCATCCCGGCCGCGTCGTGGTGAGCGCGGGCAGTGGTGGAGTCCACGCTGACCAGGGATAAGTCCGTCTCTCCCCGGCGGGCGGCCTCGGCGATCATGCCTTCCAGAAGAGCGGAGAAGACCCCGGCGTCCCGCCACACGCGAAAGCGCCCGTAAACGGTCGCCCACGGTCCGAACTCGGAGGGCATCTCGCGCCACTGAGCGCTGGACCGGAACCGCCAGATCACCCCCTCGAACTGCTCCCGCAGCCGCTCGGGGTACGGACCGTACTCGCCTATCGGCAGGTACGGCTCGATGAACTCCCACTGCTCGTCGGTGAGTTGCCTACGTGTCACACCCAGCGTCCTACCAGGTCCCGTCCCCACACGGGACGAGAACCCGAGATTGATCACGACCTCACACAGGCCCTAGGCGAGCATCACTGTGTGAGACCCTATTCGGCTACGCCCCGTCCGAGGGAGCCACGACAAGGCTCCGGTGGAGCGCTTTCTGAGTCAGGAGTCCGCCGCGAAGCCCTCGGCGACGCCAACTCATCGGCATCACTCGCTACGGCGCGAGGTCGAAGCCCAACCGCACTCGCCAGATCCACAGGACTTGACAATAACTCCCGTTTCCCCCCGTGACAGGCCTGCCTCGGCTCCCAAGGACCAGCCTGGGCGCCAACACGTGGCAGGGGCAGCTCTTCAAACTTGCGGCAGCGTCGCCGGGTCAGGGCCCGCAGGCTGCTCCGGGCCCCCAACCCTCGCGGCACCCTCAGCGGGAATCGCGATTGGCCCAGTTACGCGCTGAGCTTGCGGAGCTGCGCCTTGATCTGCTTCAGCTCTTCCATGACGCGGTCGACGGCGGCGTCGAGCAACATGCTGTAGCGCATTGGGGCAGCCAGCATTCCGTCCCAGCTCGCCCAAAGGTGCGGCTGCCACCGTTCTTCTGTCCGCGAGGTCCATTCAGGTATGTACGACGCATTCGGGGACACCCGCCGGGTCCAGACCGCCCTGATCGGCAGCGCGGATTCCGACCATCCCGTAGTACTGCCAACGGAAGCAGGGAGCTGGACCGGTTCCGCCTGCAGCATCGCTACGACACCTTCTGGTGCGGCACGTTGCTCGGTGGCTGCGGCAAGGAGCTGGCCGACAAGCGTTACACGGACCTTCTCTGAACTACCTGCGGCTGGTTTGTCGACGGGATCGCTGGGCGCATTCCGGTGAAGGCCACCTACCAGGCGCCGACTGTACGCAGCAGCAGGTGGAAGTCGTGGGCGGCTTCGGCAGTGGCGAGCGCGGCGGCGGTCAGCAAAGTTGCGGTTGCCGCGGTGAGGCCTGGATGGCGCCGGAGCGGCGGAGCGAGGAGCGCGGCGACGCGGCGGGGAACGGGGCCTGCGGTGGCGAGCGGGCTGCGGCGGCCGAGGATGCCGAGGGCGGCGCCGCCCGCGCGGGTGAGGGCCGGGGCGCGGCGTGCGGCGAGGGCTGCTTTGCCGACGGTGCGGGCGACGCGGGTGCGGTCGCCGGTGGCGGTGGCGGCGTTCTCGTCGGCCCAGCGTTCGATGGTGTAGGTGACGGCGGTGGCGAGGGGCCGCAGGAGAGGGTTGGCGGCGGCGCCGAGCTGGGCGAGGGCGACGAAGGCGTAGTGGTGGGCCGTCAGGTGCGCGCGTTCATGGGTGAGCAGGATGTCGTGCTCGGTCTCGTGCAGGGTGTGGAGCATGCCGGTGGAGACGACGACGCGGCCGGGCAGTCCGGGCAGCGCGTAGGCGTCAGGGGCTTCGTCCTCCGTCACGACCAGGCCGTCGCGCGCGGGCATGCAGGCCGCGTCCAGCGCCGCGGCGGCCAGCGTGCGGGCGCGGCGCCAGAGCATACGGGCGGCGGCGAGCACCGCGCCGCCGAGCAGCAGTCCCGCGACGAGCGCGATGGAGAGCTGGGTGGGGTCGTTGTGCTGCGCCCTGTGGGACGACCAGTGACCGAGGTCGGCCAGTTGCGGGATGCGGATGAGGCCGGTGACGGCCAGCAGGCCCAGGGAGATGGTGGTCGCCGCGCCCAGGACCAAAGCGGAGGCGGTGAGCAGCCAGGTGGCCAGGCGGGGCTCGCAGCGCTCGGACAACGGCCGCGCTCCAAGCGGGGCGAGGAGTGAGAGCAGCAGCGGCAGATAGACGGCGATGCGCATCCGGCGGGCCCCTGTCAGTCGGTGTCGGCTTCGGGGCCGAGGAGTTGGCGCAGCAGGTCGGCGTCCGTGTCGGACAGTTCGTCGGCGAAGCGGGCGAGCACGGCCTCGCGGTCGGGGCGTTCCTCCAAGACGGTACGCATCCGGCGGGCGGCGAAGCCGGCGTCGTCGGTGACCGGGGTGTAGGAGTACGCCCTGCCGCGGGCACGGCGAGTGAGCAGGCCCTTGGTGTGCATGCGAGTGAGGATCGTGACCACGCTGCTGTAGGTCAGCTCGCCGCCGAGGCGCTCGGTCACCTCGCCCGGCGTCAGCGGTCCGTCGGCCCGTTGGAGCAGAGCGAGGATCTCGTTCTCGCGGACGCCGTTGGCCCGTTTCGGACCGCGGGCGTGCGTGTTGTCGCTCACAGGGTCACCGTTCCCTCGCTCCTCGCCGGACGTGTATCTTCTACACGCGTGTGGGACATCTATACGGGTGTAAAAGTTCTGCTCCCCGAGTGTGCCATGCCGCCCGCCCTTCCCTCCAGACGACCCTGCCCGCCAGAAGATTGGGACCCCGTATGAGCGCCATCAACATCGGCCAGGCCGCCGTCCTAGGAGTCGTCGAGGGGGTGACCGAGTTCCTCCCGGTCTCTTCCACCGGCCACCTGAAGATCACCGAGGGGCTGATGAGCATCCCGGTCGACGACACCGCCGTGGTCGGCTTCACCGCCGTCATCCAGGTCGGCGCCATCGCCGCCGTCCTGCTGTACTTCTTCAAGGACATCGTGCGGATCTGCGCCGCCTGGGGCCGGGGCCTGGTCAACAAGGAGGAGCGCTACCACCACGACTACAAGTTCGCGTGGTGGGTGATCTACGCGACCATCCCGATCGTCGTGGTGGGCCTGGCCGCCAAGAAGCTCGTCGAGGGGCCGCTGGGGTCGCTGTGGGTGGTGGCCGGCTCCCTGATCGTCGGCAGTGGTGTGATGTGGGCGGCCGACCAGATGGGCCGGCACAAGCGCGGCGAGGACGACACCACCTTCAAGGACGCGATGCTGGTCGGCAGCGCGCAGATCCTCGCCCTGCTCTTCCCTGGCTTCTCCCGCTCTGGCGCCACCATGTCCACGGCGCTGATCCTGGACCTGGACCGGGTGGCGGCCACCCGCCTCTCATTCTTCCTGGGCATTCCGGCCCTGACCGGGGCCGGGCTGTACGAGCTGAAGGACGCCGTCGGCGCCGGGGTCGGCACCGCGCCGCTGGCGGTGGGCACCGCTGTGTCCTTCGTGGTCGCCTACGCCTCCATCGCCTGGCTGCTGAAGTTCGTCGCCAAGCACTCCTTCAACGCCTTCGTCATCTACAGGATCATCGCCGGTGTCGCACTGCTCGGACTGCTGACCAGCGGCATCATCAACGCCTGACGAACCACCAGGAACAACATCGAATGTAACGCGTGCTACATTCGCTGTCGTGTCGACCATGGAACCAGGGAACCGCTGGCTCGTCCTCGTGATCAAACTTCCCGCGGAGCCCTCCCGGCACCGGGTCGCGGTCTGGCGGGAGTTGCGCAAAGCCGGCGCGCTCTCCCTCGGACAGGGGGTCTGGGCCGTGCCGGACGTGCCGGCCTTCGCCAACGGCATCGGCCGGGCGGTCACACTCACGGAGCAGGCCGGCGGGGAGGCGGTGTCCCTGAACGCCTCGGGGCGCAGCACCGGGGACGCTGCGCGCTTCCAGGCAATGTTCACCGCCGCCCGCTCGGCAGACTGGGCGGAGTTCCTGGCTGACTGCGGCACGTTCGAGCAGGAGCTGGTCCGCACGGCCAAGTTCACCCTGGCCGAACTGGAGGAAGAGGAGCAGTCGCTGGAGCGGCTGCGGCGCTGGCACCGCGACCTGACGGCGCGGGACGTCTTCGGTGCCCCGGAGGCGGCCGAGGCGGCCCGGCGGCTCAAGGAGTGCGCCGCCGCCTGTGAGGACTACGCCGAGCAGGTCTTCGCCGCCCTCCACCAGACTCCCGGGGCGGACCGGTGAGCGCGCCCTCCGCTCCGGCCCCGCAGATGCGGCCGCTGTATGCGGCCGGGTTCACCACCGCCTTCGGCGCGCATGGGATCGCCGCCAACCTCGGCGGCCACACGCAGGACGCGGTCACGTCCCTGCTGGTGCTCGGCGGGCTGCTCGCTCTCTACGACGGAGCCGAGGTGCTCCTGAAGCCGCTCTTCGGCACTCTCGCTGACCGAATCGGTGCCCGCCCCGTGCTCCTCGGCGGGCTGGTGGCGTTCGCCGCCGCGTCCGCGCTGTACGTCGCCGCCGACAGCCCGGGCTGGCTGTGGGCCGCGCGCCTGGGCCAGGGAGCCGCGGCCTCCGCCTTCTCACCGTCCGCCTCCTCTCTGGTCGCCCGCCTCAACCCGGCGGCCAAGCACGGGCGCGCCTTCGGCAGTTACGGCTTCTACAAGTCGATCGGCTACACCCTCGGCCCGCTGCTCGGCGGCGTCCTGGTGTGGGCCGGCGGTCTGCGCCTGCTGTTCACCGTGCTGGCGGTGCTCGGGGCGGCGGTCGCCGTCTGGGCCGGGCTCGCTGTTCCCGCCGTACCCGCTCTGCCCAAGGCCCGCCAGACGATCCTTGACCTGGCCCGGCGGCTGGCCGACTCCGTCTTCCTCGCCCCGACGGCCGCGCTCGCGACGGCGACCGCGGCCCTGTCGGTGGGGGTCGGCTTCCTGCCGGTCTCCGGCCGCGCCGCCGGGCTGGGCACGGTCGCGACCGGGGCGACGGTGTCGGTGCTCGCCGGCTGCGCGGCCCTCGTCCAGCCGCAGGCCGGACGCGCTCTGGACGACGGACGCCTCACGACCCGCTCGGGCCTGGCGGCGGGATTGTCGCTCACCGCCGCGGGGCTGGCCTGCGCGATGCTGCCGGGGCTGACCGGCATCCTGCTCGCAGCGGCACTGATCGGTGCCGGTACGGGGCTGATCACCCCGCTCGGCTTCGTCGCGCTGGCATCGAGCACCCCTGCGGAGCGGCTCGGGCAGACCATGGGCGCCGCCGAACTGGGCCGCGAACTGGGCGACGCGGGCGGCCCGCTGCTCGTCGCCGCCGTAGCCTCGCTCGCCACGCTCACCTACGGCTTCGGGGCGCTCGCCGCGCTGACCGGGATCCTCGCAGTGGCTGCGTTCGCTTGTCGTCGCTCGGTGTCGTCCGTACCCCAGCCGGAAACCGAAGGGTGAACCCCGCGTGCTGCGTCAGGTCTGGTGGGCACGCCACAGGAGGCGCCGGCCGACGAATGCGGCGCCCACGACAGCGAGGGCGATGAGCGCGTAGAGCTGGTAGCGGGTTATCTCGTCGTAGAGGGTGGTGATGTGGGTACCGGCCGCGTAGGCCAGAGCCGCCCACACGCCGACCCACAGTGCGGCACCGAGCGCGTTGAAGGCGAGGAAACGGCGCCAGCGCATGCCGCTGGTCCCGGCAATGATGCCGTTGGCCTGACGCAGTCCCTCGACGAAACGGGCCACGGTGACGATCCCGCCGCCGTGACGGGTGAAGAACACTTCCGCCTTGTGGAAGCGTTCGGGAGTGAGAAGGACGTAACGGCCCCAGCGGTGCACGAAGGCCCGTCCGCCCCAGCGACCGATCAGGTAACCCACGTTGTCCCCCGCGACGGCCGCCACGAACGCGATCACCGCTACAGCCACGATGTTCAGCCGACCCGCCCCGGCATAGATCCCCGCTGCGATCAGAATCGTCTCGCCCGGGGCGGGGACGCCGAAGTCCTCCACGAAGACCACGGCGCCGACAGCCCAGTAGCCGTAATGGCCGAGCAGCGGAGCGAGGTGAGCCAGCGGACCCGGCAGGGGCGGTGCCATACCTTGCACCGTACGCGCCGGCCGAACCCGCGTGCCGCTCAGCAGGGTAGATCCAGGGTGACGGCGCTCCCGTGACCGGTATTCTCGGCATGCGCCGTGCCACCGTGGGCGGCGGCCACCGCGTGCACAAACGCGAGCCCCAGGCCCGAGCCCTCACTGGTACGGCTGGCCTCGGCACGGGTGAACCGATCGAAGGCCCGAGGCAGGAACTCCGTCGGGAAGCCCGGCCCCTCGTCCGTGACGCACAGCCGCAGCCTGCCCTCGTGGGCAGCGGCGGTGAGGCGGACGGTTCCGGTGCCGTGGCGCAGGGCGTTGTCGAGCATGTTGCCGATCCCGGGCACCAGCCAGCGGGCGTCGGCGTCGACGACCGTGTCGGACGCCTGGACGCTCAGAACCCGCCCGGTCCGTTCGGCCGTGCGCACATACGGGGCGACAGCGGTCTCGACCAGATCGGCCAGGCGTGCCGGAGAGCGGGTGATATGGCCGGTACTGCCGAGCTCCTCCAGGTCGAGCAGCGCGTTGGACAGGACGATCAGACGCTGGACCTCGGTATCCACCGAGCGCAGGGTCTCGATGAGCTCCCCGGCCGACCGGGGGCGGTGCAGGGCCACGTCGAGCTCGGCGCGCATCAAGGTCAGCGGCGTGCGCAGCTCGTGACTGGCGTCCGCGACGAAACGGCGCTCGCGCTCCGCCGCAGCTTCGAGACGGTCGAGCATGTGATTGAGGGTGTGCCCGAGCCGGGTGATCTCATCATCCCGCTCCGCGGGCACGTCGAGCCGCGTATTCGGGGCGCCGTCGGCGAGTGTGGCGGCTCCGCTGCGGTACCGCTCGACGGGGCGCAGGGCGGCACGGGCGGTGCGGTAGCCGACGTACGAGGCGGCGATCAGGGTCAGGGCGGAGGCGAAGGCGAGCTGGGCGAGGAGCTCGCGCAGCGCCTCGTCGCGGTGGCCTCGTCGGACGGCGGCGACCACGATCCGGGTCTGTCGGTCCGCCGCGACGCGCTTGGCCTGCAAGCGCAGGGTGTCGGAGGTGATGGGCAGGAGGGAGCCGACGTCTCGTCGGACGGTGGCGCCGCGTGCGACGGCGTCCAGCTCGGCGGTGGTGAGCAGCAGCCGGTGACGAAGGGCGTCGCTGGAGCGCAGCACACGGCCCTGTTCGTCGAGGACTTGCTGGAGACTGCCGCTGGGGCCCGGCGGGAGCGGCGCTTCGGCGCGTACGGCGTGATCGAGGCTGTGTTGGTAGGTGGTGAGGTCGTCGTTGAGCTGCTGGTCCAGGGCGGTTTTGACCCGCCAGTACACCAGTCCGGCCGCCCCGGTCAGGACCAGGGACATGGTGACGGCGACGGCCAGCACAAGGCGTGTGACGACGGGCAGCCGCCGCAGCCGGGCGCGCAGCCCGCGCGGGTTCACGGTGCGGTCTCCAGGCGGTAGCCGCGTCCGCGCAGGGTCGTGATCGTCGTGCGGTCGAAGGCGCGGTCGACCTTGGCGCGCACCTTAGAGACATGGACGTCGATGGCGTTGCTGCGCAGGTCGGTCTCGCCGTCCCAGACCTCGTCGAGCAGCTGGAGGCGGGTCACGACCCGGCCGACGTTCTCCATCAGCACCCGCAGGACGTCGAACTCGCGGCGGGAGAGGTCGAGTTCGGTGTCCGCGCGCCAGGCGCGCTGCTGTTCGGGGTCGAGGACGAGGTCGCCGACCTGGAGGCGGCCGGAGCCGTCGGGGCGGCGCCGTGAGATGGCACGCAGCCTGGCCAGCAGTTCCTCCATGGCGAAGGGCTTGACCACGTAGTCGTCGGCGCCGGCGTCCAGCCCGGCGACCCGCTCGTTGATCGCGCTGCGTGCGGTCAGCAGGATGACGGGGACGTCGATGCCCTCGGTGCGCAGCGTGCGGCACACCTCGACCCCGTCCATGCCAGGCAGCATCACGTCCAGGACGACCGCGTCGATGCGGGGATCGCGGGCGGCGATCAGCCCGCTCGGGCCGTCGTAGCGGCCTTCGGCGGTGTGGCCGGACTCGCCGAGGTAGCGGACGACCAGGTCCGTGAGGCGCGTCTCGTCGTCGACGACCAAGTAGTGCATGCCGGCCAGGCTAACCGCCCGGGATGCCGGCCCTGGGCGTCGGGAAAGGCTTCATGGTCTGTTCATGTGCCATCCCTACCGTCGTTCACGTCGCGGTGCCCCGCGGACCGCGACCGGTCCGCCGTCCGACGTGCCGTGACGGAAGGGACAGCCATGCACGCAGCGGTCACGGTGCTCGCCGCCAAGGGCATCACCGACCACATCGCACCCGCGGACCTGACAGCCCGCGGCGGCCTCGACGTCATAGCCCTGCTGATCCTGGTCGGGTGGCTGTATCGGCGCAGGCCCAGCGTACCGGCGATGCCGCTGGTCCTGGCCGCGCTGAACGTCGGCCTGTTCGCCGCGATGAGCACGATCAGCGCCGGGAAGTTCCCGGCCGGAGTCGGCTTCGGCCTGTTCGGCATCCTCTCCCTCGTGCGGCTGCGCAGTGCGGCCTTCACCCTGCGTGACGTCGCCTACACCTTCGTCACCCTGGTCATCGCCCTGTGCACCGGGCTGCCGCAGCGGCAGACCTGGCTCGTCGTCGCCCTCGTCGCCGTGGTCTTGGTCGCCGTGCTGGTGGTCGACGACCCCCAGTCGTACGAGCCGCCGACCCGGACGGTGAAGCTCACCCTCGACCGGATCTACCCCGAGCCCGCGCTCATCGCCCACGACGTGGCCCTCCGCTTCGGGCAGACCCCGCTGTCGGTCGTGGTCGACGAGGTGGACTACGTACGCGAGACCACCCGGGTCTCGGCCCGCTACCCCGCGGGGGACGAGCCCGTGGCCGCTGCGGACGCTGACCAGCGCGAGCAGGTGATGGCGCCATGACCCCGGTGAGATCCTTCGCGGCCGGGCTGGGCCTGTCCGCCCTGCGGGGCGCCACGCTGGCCGAGGTCGACGCGGCCGCGGCCCTGCAGCACCGCACCGACCGCAAGTACCTCATCCCGCTCGACCAGGCCCGCAGCTTCGTTCGCCTGCTCGCTGACCGCCACCACGTCCTCGACTTCGCCGGGCGTCGTACGACGAGCTACCTGAGCACCTACTTCGACACCGACCGGCTCGGTGCCTGGCACGCGCACGTCCAGGGCCGGCGTCGGCGCTGGAAGGTCCGCACCCGCCTGTACGCGGAGGACGGACTGTGCCGCGTGGAGGTCAAGACGAAGGACGGCCGCGGCGCCACGGTGAAACACGCGCTGCAGATACCGGCCGCCACATACGGCGCACTCGACCGGCAGGCTGCGGACTTCGTGAACGAGGTCCTGGACCGGTCCGGCATCCCCGTCACGGCCAAGGAGCTGACTCCGGCCGCCGAGATCCGCTACGTCCGCGCCGCCCTCGCCGACCTGGACCACGGCACCCGCGTCACCCTCGACGGCACCCTCACCTGCCACCAGGGCGACCGCACCGCCGCCCTCGACACCGGTCACCTTCTTGTGGAGACCAAGGGAGGTGTCCAACTGGCCTACGCCGACCGGCTGTTGCTACGCCTGGGGGCCCGCCCTGTGTCGCTGAGCAAGTACATCGTCGGCCAGTCCCTGCTCACCCCCGGCCTGCCCGACAACGACGTACGCCGCCTTGCCCGCACCCATTTCACCACCGAGGCGACTCCGCGCGCGCTCTTCGAAAGGACCTCCGCCGCATGAACGCCCTGCGCGGCATCAAATGGCCGTATGCCGTGATCGCGCTGCTCGCCGTCGCCGCTGCCGCCTTCGGCCTGCTGCACCCGGCCGCCGCCTCGACCTCCGCGAAGAAGAAGCCCGGGGCCACGGCACGCATCAAGCAAGACCCGCCGCCCACGCTCTTCACCGACGCTGAGATCGCCACGATCGGCAAGCAGGCAGCGGACCAACGCAAAAAGGCGGACGCCCTCTTCGCCCAGTGGAAAAAGGCGCACGGCACCACCCGCGACGACAAAGCATTCGCCGCCTGGGCGGCGCAGCAGATCCCGGCACCGCCGTCGGCCACACAGCGCACCGCCGAACTCCGCCAGGACCAACAGCTCGCCAAGGCCCGCACGGCCGCGGGAAAAAAGGCCGCGACCTGGCTGGAGCTCTACGCCAAGAAGGACATCTGGAAGCTCTACCTCCACGACCAGCGCGAGCTGATCCCCGACGCGCAGGGCACGGCGGAGAAGGCCCAGCTCAAGGCCGCCCTGAAGCTGGCCAAGACCCTCAGCGACCAGCTGGCAGCCAAGGACAAACAGCCGGCCCCCTTCGTCCTCGACCCAACCCTGCGCCCGGACAAGCACATCAAGCCCGGCGCCAAGGGTCCGTACTCCTACCCCTCCCGGCACGCCGCCCGCTCCGCTGCGGCCGTCACCTTCCTCAGCGCCCTCTCCCCACACCGGGCCCAGGACTACGAGTGGATGCGGGCCGAGGTCCTCTACTCCCGCCTCTACATGGCCGGCCACGTCCCCAGCGACCTCACCGCCGGCACTCTGCTCGGCGACCTGATCGGCGACTACGAACTCGCCATCAGCGGACGCTGACCAGTGGATTAGGCGTCGCTGCACCACTTGGACTGGAGCACCGGCCCGCAGATGAGCGTTCGCTTGGGCAAGGTTCGACGCAGCGAAGCTGTTCGCGGCGACCAAGGTCGACACGGCGAAGCTGCTCGGCGGCGCGAGGTTCGACACGGCGAAGCTGCTCGGCGGCGCGAGGTTCGACACGGCGAAGCTGTTCGAGGTCACTGCCAGCGTCGCAGCACTGGGTGGAGTTCGCCCATCTGTCAAGAAGCCCGGTCCGCGCTGACACCAACGGCTGACGCCAACAACCGCGAACAGCAGCGGTCGGCGCCGGACCTCAGTGGACGATCGGCCGAGGCGTAGGAGTGGTTGGTCGACGTCCACGGTCTCCGGTGATCGACCTGATAAGGATGAGACCAGACCTCAAATCCTGCACCGGGCGCGGTGCACCGTCCTCATTGATGGGCGGCGCACCGTCGGCTTTCTTCTTCATCCTCGCGGGTCTTCGCCCGGCCTCGCCGTCGGCCCGTGTCCGTCATGCGGTGAGCAGGCGGTTGAAGAACGAGCGGTAGTGCTGCAGGGCCCTACGCAGATCTTCGGTGTCCGCCTGCTCGCCCCGATTCCACTGGCCTTCCAGCTCGTGCTTCTGCTCGGCGAACGTCTCGGCCAACTGCTGCATGACGTCGGCGACCAAGGCGTCGGCCGTGTGTACGGCGTCCTGGGGGTCGTCGACGAACTCGTTTTGGATCTCCTGCCACCGTTCGCGGAGATGCTCTTCTTCCTCCGGCGCGAGGAGGTGAAGAGTCTCGTCGCCCGGTGCTGCCCCAGCCTCACGCCCCTGCCCTTCGGCAGTCTCTTGAGGCGGGGCTGTGCTCTCGCCGGGGTAGACAGGCGCCTCGGATTGCGCCCGCGGTTCATCCCCGGTGCCGGCGCGGGGCTGGGCCAGGTCTTCGGTAGAGAGGCCCCTCTCAGGGCCCGGTGCGTGTTCGCGTTCCATGTCTCCTCCGTCCTTTCGTCCTTCGGGGTCTGTCGGCATTGCGGTGGTGAGCGGGTTCAGGCCCGGGCGTGGCGAGGTTGACCACCGTCGGAGAGCAGCTCGTCGAAGAGCTCGCGGTAGTGCACCATGGCCCCGCGCAGTTGCTCGGTCGTGGCCTTGTGCTGGGTGCTGAGTGTGTCGACCTCGTGAGCGGCCCGATAGTGCTCGAGTGTGCGGCCATGCTCGACTGAAAGATCCTTCATGCGCTGTTCGAATTCCCCGGTCGGGTAGCCACGCTCGTGCATCAGAGAAGTGACCAGACGGTCGGCGTCATGCACCGCATCGTTGGGCCGGTCCACGAACTCGTCCTGCACGCTGGTCCAGTCGCGGGCGTACCGTTCCCGCACGCTGCTGGGCAGCGGCTTGATGTCGAGGGAGTCATGGCGCCTCTCCCGTGCACTCAGCTCGCGCTCGGCGGCCAATCTGTTGTCGGCGCCCTCGACTGTTCGTTCGTACTCGGGGCCGAAGCGTTCGCGCAGGTGACGGCGGCGCATGAACAAGAAGGCTGCCGTGGCAACGAGAGCGATCACCACTATGACGGGGATGATGATTGCTAGAAGTGTCCCTGTTGACATTGCGGTCGAGCCCCCTTGATTTGCCCGTTATCCACCACTTGATCCCCTGTGTGCCCCGGCCGTTGCGGCTAAAACGGGACATGGTGCGCAGCCCAACGGTGGCAGCGGGAACTTTCTGGGTCCTCTGAACCGGGAGTCAGGCAACGGGGCAGGGGTTGGCTCGTGCCCCGTGTGTGCCCGATCGGGCAGTGACGAGCGGGGATCAACGGGGAACGTCAGCCAACGGCCCGGGAACACCGAGGTCAGCGTCTCGCCTGGTCAGCCCAGATCCAGTTACGCGATCTTCCAAACTAGCTACGCCGAATCGAGGCTGGCCCGGGCAGCAGGCCCCATGGACGTCTTCCGGCAGTCCGGCCCGGTCACGCAGCCGATGCCAGGACGGGGGCGACGGGAACCAACGGGGCCGACTGCTCGGCCCAGACGATCTTCCCGGTGGGGGTGAAGCGGGTTCCCCAGCGCTCCGCGAACTGGGCGACGAGGAAGATCCCGCGGCCGCCTTCGTCCGTGTCCGTTGCGTAGCGCAGGTGCGGGGAGGTGCTGCTGCCGTCGGTGACCTCCACCACCAGGGTGGTGTCGCGTAGAAGGCGCAGGTGCGCGGGGGGCGCCCAGTAGCGGATGGCGTTGGTGACCAGCTCGCTGAGGATCAGTTTGGTGGTGAACGCCGTCTCCTTTAGGTTCCAGTCGGCCAGCTTCGCGGACACCTCGGCGCGCACGGCGGACACAGCGGCGGGAGAGGCGGGGATGTCCCATTCGGCGATGCGGTCACGGGGGAACGCGCGGGTGCGGGCGATCAGGAGAGCGACGTCGTCGGCGGGCCGGGCGGGCAGCACTGCCTCCAGGACCGTCCGGCACGTCTCGTCCGGGTCGGGCCCCGCACTGGAGAGCGTGCCGCACAGCAGCTCCAGGCCGGCTCCGATGTCGCGGTTCCGGTCCTGGATGAGCCCGTCGGTGTAGAGCACGAGCTGCGTGTCCTCCGGCAGCCGCCACTCGACGGCCTCGAAGCGCAGACCGCCCACGCCGAGCGGGGGCCCTGCGGGCAGGTCGAGAATCTCCACCCGGCCGTCCGGATACACGATGGCGGGCGGAAAGTGACCGGCCCTCGCCATCGTGCAGTTGCAGGAGACCGGGTCGTAGATCGCGTACAGGCACGTGGCCGCGACGTCCAGATCCTGACTGGCCCGGGCCTCCGCGTCCATCTGGCTGACCACGTCGTCAAGGCGGGCCAGCAACTCGTCGGGCGGCAGGTCGAGGGTGGAGAAATTGCGGACCGCGGTGCGCAGCCGACCCATGGTGACCGCGGAGTGCAGGCCGCGGCCGACCACGTCCCCGACCACCAGGGCGGTGCGGAAGCCCGGGAGCGCGATCACGTCGAACCAGTCCCCGCCGACCTCGGCCTCGGCCTCGGCCTCGGCGGGCACGTACCGGAACGCCGGCCGGACGGCGCTGGTGTCCGGCAGTGCGTGGGGCAGCAGGCTGCGCTGCAAGGTGGTGGCGATGCCGCGCTCGAGCTGTTCGAATGGCACAGCGGCGGACCGTTCGACTGGCCCAACAACGTGCAATGACCCGTCTGGCGGGCGCCACCGTCGCCACCCACGTCGAACTTCTCCCCGACGGCGCCCTTACCCGCTCAAGCCGGTCGCCCTGTCCTTCTTCAACTGGCTGGCGCTGCCGGTCGCCCGGGCGAACACGATCGTCCTGGACTCTCCCAACAGGAGCTTCCACCTCTCCCATGCGGGCAACGATCTGCGACTCTGTGCTCCGAGAGAATGTTTCACGGCACCAGGCGGTATCCGGTCACCCGCCCGCGATACGGACCACCTACTCCATGTCCTTGCTGACCAGGCAGTGAGTTCGGCGTGGTAGCGGGAGAGCTTCTGCGGGTCGGTCACACGTCTGGCCGTACGTGTGGCCATCACGCTCCAGCCGGTGCTTGCGTCCTCGTCGATCTGGTCTGCCTCGTACACCACCACCTCCGATGCCGAGGCGCTCGTCAGCAGGGCCGCACCGGCGTGCGTCCGGATGACGACGTCGCCTTCGGCGGTGACGAGGTGGTTGACCGGCCGGATCACCGGCAGTGCCTGGTGCGTGAACCCGCGCGGCCCATGGGACACGGTGGCCAGCAGTTTGAGCGACTCCTCCCGGCCCAGCTCGACCATGTGGGCAACAGGAGCGGAGGCAGGATGGTGGGCAGTCAGGACAGCTCCCTGCAGGTGACCTCGTGCTCGGCCTCCTGCGGCCAGGGCACCTCGGCATCGACGCCGTGGCTGCGGGCGTATGGCCATCACCCTGGCGTTTCCATTCTCCCCTTGGTATCGATCATCGTCACCGGCGGCTGGCTGCACAGGGCCCGGACGTCCCAAGCGCGGGGCTGTTCGACCCTTGCGGTGCCGCGAGGCGGGCCAGTGAACGCCTCGGCCCAGTCGTCTGTACGGCTACCCGGTTGCCTGCCCAGAGCGGGACGGCGGTTCGAGCTTGGTCACAGCGAACTCGATCCGGATGTCGTCGGCCAGCTTCAGCGCCCCGAGGAAGGCGCTGTACGGCTTGATGCCCCAGGTGGACTGGGTGACGGTCGCCCAGCCGCACACCATGCCGTCCCCGTCGCTGCCTCCATGCACGATCACCGGGTGCGTTCGGTCCTTGATGGTGAGGTCTCCGGTGATCTCGAAAGACTCAGGCGTTCCCGTGATGCTCGTAGAGCGGAAGGTGATGGCCGGATGCTGCGCAGTGTGCAGTAGAGCCTCGCCCTCCAGCGTGCGTTTGATCTCGGCGCGATCGGCGTCGGTCAGGGGCTTGATCCCGCCAGTTCCCTCCCGGACAGTCAGCGAGCCTGTCTCGACCGTCACGGTCACCGACGACTTCCCGGGGTCGCTCGCAGCAACCACAGCGTTCCCTGACCACCGCGTGGCCTCGATCGTGAGGTCATGACCCGCTTTCCGGCCCAGTCCGGCGCGGCTCGTCTTGATCAACAGGCGGCTGGCGGACGACCCGAAGCAGTACGTTCCATCACTGATAGTCATAAATCTTACTTTAGGTGACGGCGCATGGCTTCTCAGCAGACCCGAAAGTGCGTCCCTGCTGACGGACGCCACGGTTTTCGCCATCATCAGGACGGCAACGGCACGGTCCAACAACGGTTGTGCCTTGACTGGCTGCTAGCTGATTGTTCGGCAGAATGTCAGGCGCGAACGGGCGGCTTGATCGACCAGTGCCCCCTGTGTCTGCTGGCTCGCCCGTCCCAGCCGCACGGTCTCCCACCGGTACGCAGAACAGTGCCGGTGCCGTACTCGCGCCGTGGAGAGAGCGGGACGCGTGGGACTTGCCGAACCCTCGGTGCGCCGACCAGCGCCGACGCCATGGTGGGAGGCGGCGCTCCCAAGTGCGGCCTGGGCGCCTGGGTGCCCAGCGGACGGAGCCGTCGGCCGCGAGCCCCGGTATTGCCTCAAGGGATGACGATCCGCGCGTGCCCGGCCCGGCGCCTCCCTTCTTCGGCTGTGGCCCGGGCGAGAAGGCTCTCCGCCTGTGCCACGGCGTCGGCGGCGTTGCGTTGTCCCATGAGAACGCACAGTGTGTAGGCGGGGTCGTCGAGCCGGCGGTAGCTGAGCGGCTCGCCGTCGCGTAGCAGACCGGTCCATGCTGACCGGTAGGCGCGGAGTGCCGCGGCGACGGTTCTGACGTGGGGCATCAGCATCTTCGTATCCAGCACCTCCCTGCGCCGGCGGACCCGTCGTCGCATGGCAGAGCCGCGTGCGCACGAGATGCCTGCCGTGCGACGGTTTCACGGCACACACCGAGTGGGGTCAGGACTCGGTGACCTTGATGTGCCGCGGCTTGGGGGTCTGTGTCTTGGACACGGTGACGGTCGGCACGCCGTCGTGCAGGGTCGCGCCGACCTCCTCCGCCCTGACATCGGCGGGCAGGAGGGCCTGGTACTCGAGGCGGCCAGTGCGTCGGGTGCTGCGGCGCAGGACGCCTTCACGTCCCACTCCTTGTACTCACCGGAGATGCGCAGCAACCGAAGCCTGGGAACCGCCTCTCCAGCAGGCCGCTGGGCCGGTGTCGTACGGGCAGCGTCATCCCGGGTTCACCTCTGCGGGAGTGGGCCATGTGGGTCAATTTCCATGGTGCGGGTCTCGCGCCAGTTCGGGCGACCCAACGGCGGTTGATCGCCCGTCCAGACCGTCCTCATCACCGGCAACGCCGAGGCGCCCCATGAACGCCGGCTCACTGCGCGCCAGAACACGCTGCAACTGCACCCGCAGTTCCGTGTACTGCACATATGTGTCGTGTCGCTGCGCTGCCACGCACAACCAACGAGAAATACCCAGCGCGCGTTGTGCGCCGGACGGGTGGAGTCGTGCACGCAGCGCAAGCGACCGGACCCGCAGGGTCACACGGCAGGCATGAGCGGACAGGACTCCACGCAGTGTTCGAGGAAGGCCGCGTGCAGGAGAACAACTCTGGCTGCACACTTGGGTCAGAGCGGTGGTCGCCAACGTATGAGACCAGGGCGCGATGGCCATGATTCACGGCACGACACACTCCTCCGATGTGAGGGACGTCGTCTTCACGCATTCCGTGTTCGGCGCCCCGTGCTGGGTGAGTCTGACGAGCCGCGACCTCAACGCCACCCAAGACTTCTACGGTGCCGTACTGGGCTGGCAGTGCAGAAAGGCCAGACTGGGCGACCATTTCCGGACTGCGCTGGCGGACGGCGTACCCGTCGCGGGGATCGCCGGGGTGGCCGCCATGCGCCAGATGACTGTGGCCTGGACGCCGTACTTCGCCGTGCCGAATGCCGATGAAGCCGTGTCCCGCGCCCAGGAGCGATGCGGCACCCTGGCCGTCGGGCCGATCTCGTTTCCCCCTGGCAGAGCGGCGCTGCTCGCCGATCGCCACGGCGCGACGTTCGGGATCTGGGAGGGGAAGCTCGTCACCGAGTGGGAGGCGTGGCGGCAGGTCGCCCCGACCTTCATCACCCTTCACACACGCGACGCCTTCGACGCTGCCGTCTTCTACGGCGAGATCCTCGACTGGGCCTCGGGCCTCCCCGGCTGCTGCGAGGTCGAGTACGCGGGCGACGAAGTACTGCTTCGCAGCCGCGGCGATGTCGTGGCCCGCATCGAGTCGGGCTCGGTGGAGAAGCCACCCGATCCTTCGGTCCGGCCGCACTGGCAGGTCCACTTCATGGTGCGAGACGTGGGGCCGTGCGCCCGGGCCGCGGAGAAGCACGGTGGCAGCGTCCTGCAGGAAGCAGAGCACGAGGCCGTGCTGCGCGACCCGGACGGCGCCCAGTTCACGGTGACCTCGCTTCGGCAGCGATGACGCCCTGCTGGTCGGCACAGGATCCGCACGTGGCCGCTATGGCTCAGCGGGCGGCTTCGGGAGAGGGACCGGCCGTTGGGCGGGTCGGGGCGTTGCGCTCGGATCCCGTGGTGGGGTCGATATGCCGGCCCTGGTCGAGCCATCGGTTGGTCGAGTCGGTGGCCGCCTGCATGAGGTGAGCCATCTGCCGGAAGTCGAAGGAAAGGATTTCGACTGGGCTCGGCGACGGAAGCACGTACAGCTCGACGTGAGTGCGTGCCTTCTCGATGGAGGCGGTCATGCGTTGTTCCGTGAGAGGAGCGCCCCCCGCTCGTCGCAGGCGTCAGTGGCCAGGATATGGAGAGCGACCGCGGCGTCCTCGATACGGCTGAGGGGCAGGGCGTGGTCAAGAAATCGCTGGAAGCGCCGATTGTCGAAGACGTGGTTGACCCTGCCTGCCGCCGCCCGGAGGACCAGCAGGGGCTCGATGGGGAACACGTGGTTGCGAAATCCGAACGCCGCGGCTATACCGCGGATCGGGCGCCCCGGGAGGCGCCTGAGCAACCCGCGCAGCACCTCCGGCAGTTCGAGCGGATATACGTCGTATTCGCCGACCTGCCGCCACAGCTCCGCGAGCTCCTCGACGCCGCGCGCGTCGGGCCGGGCCGCGAAGTACGTCGCGTTCAGGGAACCCACCGAGGCTCCGACGACAAGGTCCGGCCGGATGCCGTGGGAGGTCATGGCACGCAGCATCCCCACCTGGGCGGCTCCCAGACTGCCGCCGCCCGACAGAACGAATGCGGTGGTCATCGAGACCTCCTGGTCGATCATTCCCTCAGCTCAGCCTGCGGTCAGGAGAGACGGTCCGCCACCGAAACGGACATCTGGACGAGCCGCGGCACACCAGCTGCAAGCGAGCCGCGGGAGGGACACTGATGCCGGCGCAGCCTCATCGGAGCACTGCCGACGCAGCTGTGACCGCGTAATACTTGGCCGACGATCATTGAAGATCAACCAACCTGAAATGGCTGGTCGCGGGGCTGGTGTGAGTCGGTGGTCGTGTACTCGTGCTGGACGTGGGGCTATCCGGCGTCAAGATCGCCCGGCAGCGTGTGACTTCGAGGTTGGCCAGGACGAGCAGGGCGCGCCCGCGGCAACGGTGTAGGAGGGCCGCCGCGGGGCAGTTCGGCCGGGCCCGCACACCGGCCGGATTATTGGCACGGGCCGTGTCAGTTCGACCGCTCTCAGCCGGACGACTCGCGGCCTCGAGACGCTGTCGATGCCGTGTGGGAGTTCGCCCGGGGCGGTGAGCGCGGGAAAGCTCTCCGCGACACGGCGTGGGCGGCCCTCAAGGCGGCCCAAGAGCGCGGACGGCGCGGCCGCGCGCGAGGCGGCTTCGGCGGCCATGTCCGCGGCCGGCGCCGCCTATCTGCATCCCCTGGCCAAGGCCACCCAGGTCAAGCACATTCTCGGAGCAGCCGCTTACGCGGCCACGCCGTCGGAGTCGCCGATCCCGAGGTTGTCGTAGCGCAGCATGCCGATCCCCTCGCGGGCCAACTGCTTGCTGACCCGCGAGGCGGCCGGCGAGTTCTTGCCGAGGGTGAATCCGTGGACGAAAATCCCCCAGCCCCGGACCTCGCCCTCCGGCAGGTCGATCGACCCGGCCAGCTCGGGGCCGACGACGCTGTTGAATCTCACTTCTTCGGGCACGTTGTGATCACTCCGGCCGGCTGTTCGTGGAGGCCGGCGTGCCGACGAGCAGCTCGGTGATCTCCTTGGCGAGGTGCGGGCCGAGCTCGCCCCAGCCGTCCTTGTAGCCGTAGACGCCGGCCAGGGTGCGGGCCTCGTAGTCGCCGTTCATGATCTCGATGTCGTCGGCGGTGATGAGTCCCGGGTGGGCGACGCCGACAGCCGACGAGACCTTTATCAGCTCCCTGCGCAGGGTGCGCAGGTAGACAGCGGCTCGGGTGGCCTTCGAGGTCGGGTCCAGGCCGCGGGCCAGCCACTGGTTCTGGGTGGCGATGCCGGTGGGGCACTTGTCGGTGTGGCACTTCTGCGACTGGATGCAGCCGATCGACAGCATCGCCTCACGGGCCACGTTGATCATGTCGGCGCCCAGGGCGAAGGCGACCGCGGCGTTCTCGGGCAGGCCGAGCTTGCCGGAGCCGATGAAGGTCAGCTCGTCGGTCAGCCCCAGTTCGGCGAAAGTGCCGTAGACCCGGGAGAAGCCCATCCGGAACGGCAACGACACCGAGTCGGCGAAGATCCGCGGCGCCGCTCCGGTGCCGCCCTCGCTGCCGTCGACGGTCACGAAGTCGACGCCACGATCCCCCCGCGCCATCAGCGCGGCCAGCTCCTGCCAGAAGCCCAGCTCGCCCACCGCGCTCTTGACCCCGACCGGCAGACCGGTCTCGGTGGCGAGCAGCTCGACGAAGTCGAGCATCGAGTCGACGTCGCTGAACGCGGTATGCCGCGACGGGGAGGCGCAGTCCTTGCCGACGGGGATGCCGCGGATCTCGGCGATCTCCTCTGTCACCTTGGCGCCCGGCAGCATCCCGCCCAGCCCCGGCTTGGCCCCCTGGGAGAGCTTGATCTCGATCGCCTTGACGGGGGCGCTCGCGACCACGTCCTTGAGCTTGTCGAGGTTGAAGCTGCCGTCCTCGTTGCGGCAGCCGAAGTACGAGGTGCCGATCTGCAGCACCAAGTCGCCGCCGTTGCGGTGGTACGGCGACAGACCGCCCTCGCCGGTGTTGTGCATCGTGCCCGCCAGCGCCGCTCCCTTGTTGAGCGCCGTGATGGCCGCGCCGGAGAGCGAGCCGAAGCTCATCGCCGAGATGTTCACCACGCTCGCGGGCCGGAAGGCCTTGGCGCGCCCGCGCGGACCGCCCAGCACCTTGGCCGAGGGCAGCGGGGCCTGCGCATCATGCGCGTCGGGCAGAGCGCCGGCGAAGGTGCGCTGCTTCAGGTAGGCGTGCCCCTGGACGTGCTCGACGTCGACCTCGGTGCCGAACCCGAAGTAGTTGTTCTCCTCCTTCGCCGACGCGTAGATCCAGGTGCGCTGGTCACGGCTGAAGGGGCGCTCCTCCTCGTTGGAGGTCACGATGTACTGCCGCAGCTCCGGCCCGATCCTCTCCAGCAGGTATCGGGCGTGCCCGATCACGGGGAAGTTCCGCAGTAGTGCGTGCCGCTTCTGGACAAGGTCGCGGGCTGCCACCAGCGCCACTGCTGTTGCGGCGACCGCGCCGATCCTTCGAGCCTGCATGAACGTTCCTCCTCGAGGCACGGCTCCACCGCCACGCGGTGGAGCCCGCTTGTGTCACATCGGGCGTCGGACAGCACACACAGTCAAGGGCCCGTCGGCGCCATCGAAGAAAAGCGAAACGACTCTAAAAGGTCAGACGAATATGCACAGCGACGGCCATCACACCACCCAAACGACCGGGCCCAGGCCTCGCCCGCACACGCCGACCGGCCGCTCCCCCGCCATCGAGCCGCTCTACGTGAGCTCCCGCCCCAGCCACACGCCATTCTCCTGGTCATCGGGCGTGGACCTGACGCCAAGCGGATCCCCGTCACCGTCGTCGAAGACGTTCAGCCGGCCGCTCTCGACCGCACGGGCACCGTTCCCTCCAGATGGACGGTTCCGAGCGAGCTACCCATCCGCACCGAGATCCTGCCGTCACAGCCAGAGGTCACCACCGCGGTGCATGCCCACGTACCTGCCGCCCAACGCAAGGAACGCGCCCGCATCCGCAGCGAGAAGGGCATCCGCTGGGGCGGACGCCCCCTCAACGCCGCAGCCTGACCGACCGCGAACCGCAGCCCCGGAGTGCCGCAAGGGACAAGTTCACGAGAAGGACAGCGACAGAAGGACGACTCAGGAGGCGGACGGCTCGATCTCCCCCGCGAAGACGATGACCTGGTCGATGAGGCTCCGCCGCAGATGGACGACGTCCGTTCCCGCCAGGCGGGGGCCTCCATCCGGCATGGTGAAGACCCACTGGTACCGGGCCCACTCATCAGGCATGTCCACCGCTGAGCAGCGCACCATCGTGCCGGTCCCCGCCGGGTGGCGCCGGATGTCCAGCACGAACCGCTCGACCGCCGCGATTCCTTCGCTGCGACCCAACGGTCCCCAGAAGACCACGTCTGAGGTCAGGGCCTGGGAGAGCAGGGCAGTCACATAGCTGTCGTCCGAGGCGTTAAACGCGGAGATGAACGTGTCGATCGCGGAGCGTGCCGTCTCTTCCTGCATGCCCCAGTAATACCAGCCGTTGCGCGTGCGCTCGTCCCGCGAGCCGCCTTCCGATCACGGTGGACCATCCCGGTCACAGCAATAGACAGGCCCCACGGCTGCCAGCCCTGGGCCGGCGCGCCGTCGCCCTCTCCGGCCGGATCGTACCCATCAGCGGCGTGACAGTCCTCGACAGCCGTCTCATCGGTATGACCCTGCCCCGCAACGGCGAGCTGGTCGACACCGGGCCTGGCGCGGCCGCTTTGGGCGACCCCATCGCCGTCGTCGCTTGGCTGGCGAACGTCCTGGGCGAGAGCGGCATCGCTCTGGAACCCCGGCACCTGATAAAGGTTTCGTGCCCGACAGTCCCGTCCACCTCGCAATCATCAACGGCAGCGGGACCCGCATCGCCATCGGTCTCGCCGTGGCGGACTGCACCTGACCTGCCCGCTCCTGCTTGCGACCGGATCGCCGCCCGTGGGCCTTCGGTGCCCGGATCAAAGATGCGGGCGCACAGCCGCACCCACCGATGTCATACCCGCGTATGCTCACCTGTATGACTCGTACGCGTACCACAGTCACTCTGCCGGATGATCTCCTCGCCCATGCCCGTGCCGCGGCCCCCGGCGGCAACCTTTCCGCCTACATCGAGCACGCGTTGCGGGCCCAGCAGCTGCGCGACGCCGCACCTGCGGTGCGGGCCTGGCGGGAGCGGGCCGCACGCGACGCCGACACCGAGGAGCTCGCCGACCTCTTCGGTGAGGACGTCGCGTGACCCCCGCTCTCGCCCGCGGCCAGGTCTGGCGCGTGCAGCTGGCCACCAAGACCCGCGCGGTGGTCATCGTTGAGTCGGACGCCGCCCTCGCGGCCCTGCCCGGCACCGCGGTGTGCATGGTGATTGACGAGACGCAGGGGGCCCCGGACACGGTTGTCACCATTCCCATGGCTCAGCCGGTGCGCGGGGCTGCCGTCGCCGTCGACCTCACCGCGCTGACCGACAAACGCCTAACAGCGGGCGAGTTCCTCGGCGCCGTCGACGCACAGACCATGGACCGCATCTCCGCCGCCCTGCGCGTCACCCTGGACCTCACCTGAGCGCACCGGTCGGATCTTCCGTGTCGTCGAGGCACAGCTGTGTGCTCGACGCGAGCCCGCACACGCCAGTGCTCGGCATTGCCTTCCTCCTGGCCGCGCAGGAGGGGACGTCCGGCTCTCCTGCGGTGCGGAACGATCAACCCTTGCCCAGGTAAGCGCCGTCCGCGATTACCGTCGTGCCCGCCGCTACGACGGGCAGGTCTGACTCGCGCCAGACATGCGCGTCTGACTTGTTCCCGGGTGCCGACCGTGCTGAGGCCACCACCAGGCGGGTGTCGCCGTCGATGATGACCTGCACATTCACCGAGAACCGGTAGTTGCACGAGGAGGCACCGACCGTACGGTCACGCACCGGGACCAAGGTGCCGTCCACGATCCATAACCGGTCGACGCCCGGCGCCGGCCTGGGTGCCGACGCCAGCGCAAGCGCAGGTCCCAGACGCTGGATGACCCGGCAGGCGGTGGCGGGCGAGCAACCGAAGAGCGGGGCGAGCTGCCGCATGGTGAGGTCGGCTACCAGCGGCACCCGCTCGGCCAGCGGAAGACACCACGGCCGACCACCACCGGGACCGTTCCCGCCCCGCTCCCGCACGACCCGCAGCAGCTTCTCCAAGCACCCCATCCGCAGGCCGGTGAACGTCTCCACCCACACCGGCTCGGCCCGCAACACCCCACCCATACAGGCAAAACGCCCGCCACCAAGCCTTCTGCAACACCGTGTCCGGGCTGGTGGCCATCAGAAATCCATGCCTGTGGCACCCCGGTGTTCCTGGGGTGGGGGTCAGGTCAAGTCGACTGGACGCGGCCTCTCGGCGCGGCCAGGGGTGGCGGCATCCTGCTGCACGTCGACCACGGCCGTCCCACCCACGGCTGTGTCAGCCTGGCGCGGGAACACATGAAGGAGCTGCCGCGCACGCTCGATCCCGACCAGCATCCGGTGATCGTCATGGGTGACGCCGAGTCCCTCGAACGCTGACGCCCTCGAACACTGACAACCGCCGGCGCTGACGCAGTGGGAAAGCGCCCCCCGAGTCAGACTCGGGGGGCGCCCAGCAGACGGGGCCGCTCATCCCCGTCGCTTCGCCTCGTCCGCGGGTTCTCCCGTGGACGAGGCTGCCTCGGCCGGGCGGGCGGGCAGGTCGGTGGCGGCCCAACCCGCGAGGAAGGTGAGGGCCTGGGCGCTGGGCGAGTGCGGTTCCGCCGTGTAGACGAGCAGGCTCTGCTCCGTGGCACCTCGTATGTCCAGCACCTGGAAGTCCAGACTCAGTTCCCCGGCGACCGGGTGGACGAACTCCTTGCGGCCCTGCCGCTGGGACCGCACCTTGTGGTCGGACCACCATCGGCGGAAGTCGGGGTCCTTCATGGACAGTTCCCCGACGAGGCGGGCGAGTTCGGGATCGTTCGCGTAGCGGCCGGCGTCCATGCGCAGGTAGGCGACACACTCCTGGGCCACTTGCTCCCAGTTCGCGTACAGCCCCCGGACCTCGGGGTCGAGGAAGGTGAGCCATATGTGGTTGCGCCGCTTGGCCGGCAGCCTGGAGTAGTCGGTGAACAGCGCGGAACTCAGGCTGTTCCACGCCAGGATGTCCATGCGGCGGCCGAGCACCAGCGCCGGGACGTTCACCATGCTGTCCAGGAGGACCTGGGTCGCCTGCGACAGCTGCGGCTTTCTCGCTGCGGTCGGCTTCCCACCGCCGGAGAGGCCGGCTTCGGCCGCGCACCGCAGCAGGTACTCCTCCTCGTCGGGGCGCAGCTCCAGGGCTCTGGCCAGGGCGGTCAGGATGGCGGGAGAGGCGGATTTCACGCGGCCCTGTTCCAGCCGCACGATGTAGTCCACGCTGACGCCCGCCAGCGAGGCGAGTTCCTCGCGCCGCAGTCCGGGCACCCGGCGGTGCCCTGTCGTGGTCAACCCCAGCTGCTCGGCACTGACGCGGGCGCGGCAGGCGCGCAGGAATTCGCCGAGTTCTGTCACGGCAGTCTCCTTCTCGGATAGGGACTCGTCCGACCCATGCGTGTCACGCTGCGCGTCAGACGGCGCCCTTCACATCGTCATGGTCCGTGGACAGGGCCAGCTCGCGCCAGGCGTCGGTCTCCTCGCGGAGGTGAGCGATCTTGCGGTCCATCTCCGCCACGCAGTCGCTGCCGAGCTGCGCGCGCTGCGGCGGGTTCGCGGCGTCGGCGAGGGTGAGGACGGCCGCGGCCCCTTTGACGGGGTCGCCGGGCTGGGCATGGTTGAGGCCCGGGACGGCCTCGCGCACGGCACCCGCGGTCCCGGCGTAGTCGGAGATGACCTGGCCCTCCGTGTGCAGGCTGGTGGCGTCGAGGAAGTCGGTGCGGAAGTATCCCGGCTCGACGATCGTGACTTGGATACCCAGCGGGGCCAGCTCGTCGCGCATGGCCTCCGAGAGGCCCTCCACGGCGAACTTGGTCGAGCAGTAGACGCCGAAGCCCGCCGCGCTGCGGAAACCTCCGATGGAGCTCAGGTTGAGGACGCGGCCCGACCGTTGTCGGCGCATGACCGGCAGCACGGCACGGGTGACGTTGGCCAGCCCGAAGACGTTGGTGTCGTAGACCGAGCGGAACGCCGCATCGGTGGTCTCCTCCACCGCTCCCAGCACGCCGCGTCCCGCGTTGTTGACCAGGACATCGATCCCGCCGAACTTCTGCACTGCTTCCTCGACGGCCGCGAGGGCCTGCGTCTCGTCGGTGACGTCCAGGGCGATTGCGAGCAGGTTGTCCCCGTACTGGGCGAGCGCGTCCTGCACGCCCTTGGGGTTGCGGGCCGTCGCGACGACCTTGTCACCGCGCTCCAGCGCCTGGCGTGCGATTTCCAGGCCGAAACCGCGGGACGCACCAGTGATGAACCAAGTGGACATGCCACTGCCTTTCGTTCGTTTGATTTTCGGGAGAATCAGGTGGGATGCAGTGCGTGTGTCTGTGCACTGATTTGTTCGTAATTTGGCGTATTGGCAGTGACTACTGCCAATAGTCTGCTACGGGACGATTTGGCCGGTCAGCCCGGCTGAGGTCGGCCCGAGTGGACGGCGATGGCTCCTGCCGCCGCCGCGAGCAGTGCCACGGCCAGCGCGAACCAGGAAAAGGTGGCCGCGATCCCGAACCGGGACACGGCGGCGCCCAGCGCGACCACCGGCATGCTCACCGCCACGTATGCCAGGGCGAAGAACCCCGGCAGGAGCTGAGAGTGGCCCCTGGCGAGCACCGCCGCCGTCACGGTGCTGGAGGACCCCATGAAACACAGGCCGAAGCCCGCGCCGGTGATCGCCGCACCGATGAAGAACAGGACGGCGTGAGCGGCGTCGAACCCGATCACGGATACCCCGACCCCGGCTGCGAGCAGCGCGCACCCCGTCACGGACGCCGCCCGGTCGCCGAGCCTGCGCAGCACCATCGGAGCGACGCCACCGCAGCCCTGCACCACTAGGATGACCAGCGAGGACAGCGCCCTGTCGGTGGTGTGCAGCAGGCCGCCGACCAGATCGACCCCCAGTGCCAGGTACAGGCCGACGACCGCCCAGCTGGCCGTCACGATGGGCGTCACCCGAAGCAGGACTCCCCGTGGCTCCGCACCGAGCCGCAGCACCCGGGGGCGCCAGGGCTGTAGCTGTGCCGGCATGGTCTGCCAGGCAGGAATGGCCCGCACCAGTCCGAGTCCGGCGATGGACAGGACGGCCAGCACGACGAACGGGGTGATCAGTGGTGCCGGGGCGAACTGAACGGCGAGGCCGGAGAACACCGCCCCCAGCGCGATGCCGGTCGAGGTCGCCGCGCTGTTGGCGGCCGCCGCGGCCTGGTGACTGCGGTCCCGGTGCAGATCCGTCAGTGCCGAGCCCGCGCTGCTGGTGAGCAGCCCGACCGCGACGCCCTGGACCAGGCGGGCCAGGCACAGTGCCCAGGCTCCCGTGGCCAGGAGGAACACGAGGAAGCTGACGACGATGGTGACCAGCGCCGCGCCGATCGTCCGCTGGGTGCCCAGATGCCTGGCCAGGCCCCCGGCCAGCAGCAGGGTCAGGATCGCGCCGAGGGCGTAGCAGGCGTAGACGATCGTCGAGACGGTCGTGCCGAAGTGCCATTGCTGCTGGTAGAGCCCGTACAGTGGGGACGGCGCGCTGCTGGCGGCCATGACCACGAAGACGACGCCGACCACGGTGCGAAAGTGCCAGGGACGGTGCAGCCGACGGTGGCGGGCGGCGGGGCGCCGGCGCCCCCAGGTCGTGAGGGCGGCCGGCGTGTCGGTGGCGTTCAAGAGTCTTGCCATCTCCGTGGGAATGCGGCGTCGGCCGTCAGCGGCCGAGGACGACCTTGGTCTCCAGGTACTCCTGCATGCCGTCCGGACCCCACTCACGGCCGTTGCCCGACTCCTTGTAACCACCCCAAGGGGCGGTCCAGTCGAAGTCGGCGTTGTTGATGATCACGTAGCCCGCCTCGATGCGGGACGCAACCTCTTCGGCGTCCGCGATATCGCTGCCGGTGACGTAACCGGCGAGGCCGTACCGGGTGTCGTTGGCGATCTCGACGGCCTCGTCCACGGTGTCGTAGGTGATGATCGACATCACCGGGCCGAAGATCTCCTCCTGGGCGATGGTCATGTCGTTGGTGACCCCGGCGAACACGGTGGGCTTGACGAAGTGCCCCATCTCCAGGCCCTCCGGCTTGCCCAGGCCGCCGGTGACCAGCTGGGCCCCCTCGTCCAGGCCGGACTGGACATAGTGCTGGACGGTCCGCCACTGCTCGCCGGAGATCAGCGGGCCCATGTCGGTGCCCTCCGCGCGCGGGTCGCCGATCCGCAGCGACTCCACCCGCGGGAGCAGCACGGACAGGAACTCCTCCAGCCGCTCGCGCGGCACCAGGGTGCGGCTCGGCGCGCTGCAGATCTGGCCGGTGTTGGCCATCAGCCAGGTGAGCACCGTGTCGACCGCGACGTCGAGGTCCGCGTCCGGCATGATCACCTGCGGCGACTTGCCGCCGAGCTCGGTGGCCACGCGCTTGGCGCTCTGGGCCGCGGCGGCGTTCACCTGGAGTGCGGCGTCACCCGAGCCGGTGAAGGACACGACGGCGACGTCGGGGTGCGAGGCAAGCGCGTTGCCGATCACCGAGCCGCGGCCGGTGACGAGGTTGAAGACACCGGCGGGGACACCGGCGGCGTCCAGGATCTCGGCCAGGACGACGGCCGAGTAGGAAGCCAGCTGGGCCGGCTTGAGGACGACGGTGCAGCCCGCCGCCAGCGCCGAAGCGGTCTTGCCGGCCGGCTGGAGAGCGGGGAAGTTCCACGGAGTGATCAGACCCGCCACGCCGATGGCTTCCTTGCGGATGTGGGTGGCGCCCCGGTCCTCGGTGAACGCGAACGTCTTGAGCACCTGCGCGGCGGCCCGGAACTGGATCAGTCCGGCGGCCACGTGCATGGCACGGGACAGCGGCAGCGGGCAGCCCAGCTCGGCGGTGACGGCCTGGGCCATGTCCTCGCCGCGCCGCTCGTACTCGTCGGCGATCCGCTCCAACAGCTCGATGCGCTCCTCGCGGGTGGTCCGGGAGTAGGAGGGGAACGCCCGGTTGGCCGCGGCGACCGCCAGTTCGACGTCGGCCACGCCGCCGAGCGCCACCCGGCCAGACACCTCACCGGTGGCCGGGTCGGTCAGCTCGGCGACCTTGCCGTCGAGGGGCTCGCGCCAGGCGCCGTCGATGTACAGCTTGCTGTTGTCACGCATGTTCTGTCCCTGGATTCGTGGTTCTTTGGCGTCGCATGGATGACGCCGGCGGCAGAGGCGGCTTTCGTGTTCGAAGGCGCCTTGCGGAATCCATCGTCACGGCGAAGAACCCGGACATACAGGGAGGCCTTTTCCTGGTCGCCGGTCCCTGGGAAAACCAGTACCAGGCACGCCGGGCAGACAGCCCAAACGCGAAGTCAGGCGGGTGCGGCCAGCAACGGAAGCCTGTGACGGTCCAGGACATTCGAGTGAGGCTTTCAACGGCGTGCCGATGACGGCTGTACGTGACTGGCCGCGCGGTGCCCAGGACGACTCGGCCGTCACACGCACCCTCACCCGGACGGCGGAACCGCCGGCAGACTGTCTCCGCACCTGCGGCAGCGGTAAAGCCGGGCTCCTGTGCCGAGGGGCCCGCAGGGCGAGCGCGCTCCCAGGCGGGTGATCTTCGCGTGGTCCGCGCAGGATGATACCTGCTGCTCACCCGCAGGAGGACGGCCGGCTGGGCAGCCGCACAACACCCGCCCGACACCACATGCAGGGAGCAACCTCCCATGGCGATGACGCAGACCTTGATACCGGTGCTGGAGGATGCCCGCCACGCTCATGCCGCAGCGCGTGACCGGCTGCGGGCGGACGCGGCACTCGCGCCGCCCGGCGCCCACCGGCAGATGCTCGAGCGCGAGGCCGATGAGATGCAGGGCCGGGTGCACCGCATCGAAGGCCATGTCCGCGGACTGCGGCCCCGCAGCCTGCTCGGCGGCGCGGCCGACATGGCGCGGTTCGCCGCCCGCACCACCCTCAGAACAGCCATGCTGCCGCTGGCCATCGGGCAGAAGACGGTGACCGGGGTGATGCACGGCCGAGGGCCGACCGACGACCAGCAGCTGCTGAGGAACACCGAGGACGAGTACGCCGCTGCCGCCCGGGCCCTGGCCAGCGCCCGGGCCGGCGAGGTCCTCGCCGACCAGGCCCAGGACCACACCACCCTGAACCTGCTGCAGGAACTCCGCAGCCAGGACCAGGAGCTGCTGGCACTGCTCGAGGACAGCCTCGCCAGGCAGGCCCGAACCGTGGCCGCCGCCGGCGACGGCTTCCGCGTGGAACAGACGACGAACGGCGGCCTCCCCCATGCGGCCACCCGCCCGCTGCGGGCTGTCGCCGACCGGCTGCGCCAGGCGGCACGCCCCGGGCAGAGGCCCGAAGACGAATGGCCGGTGGCGGAGGAGCCGGAAGTGACCGCCGCGGCCGAGCAGGTCCAAGGAGCGGTCAGCAGCGAGGAAAGCCTGCCCATCGTCGGCTTCAGCCAGATCAGCGTTGAGGAGATCGAGCGGCGCCTGCCCTTCCTGTCCGAGTCCGACCTGCGCGTTCTCGAGGGACACGAGCGCACGCACGCGCGCCGCAAACATGTCCTGGAAGCCATCGAGCGGCTGAGCTCCAGCCGGCCCTGACCGCACAGCCGCGCCCCCGGCCCAGCTCCCCCCGCTGCCAAGGTCACACCGTCGCGAGCGGCGCGGCTCCTTCGTTCTTGAGCCGCGCTCCCGGCATGCAACGCGGTCGCGCGGAAACACACCGGTGTCATTCGTGGTTGAACCTACTGCGGCACTGCACGGGCGGTGTCGCCTTTGTAACGGCAGTCAATGTCACGTGGTGCGCGAGGTGCACGACGATGGCCTGGGTATCTGCTCTCCTGTCGGCTGCCGGCCACGCCGGTGACCGGGCAGCACAGGTCGCGGCGTGCCTGCGCCGTCTGAAGACCCCCGCTACCGATAGGGCGGACCGTGAACGGGGCCGCCTCCTCCTGGAGCCACGGTCGGACTGGTACGTCCAGGGCGAGGCAACCGGCCTGGGCCCGGTGACGGTGGCGTATGAGCGGCAGGGGTCCGGTGAACCGGTCGTGCTGGTGCACGGCCTGGGATGCCACCGGCAGCCCGGCCGATCAGAGGCTGTTGGGCGGGCGGGTAAGCCAGGCAGAGGTGCCGGTTGTGGCGGTGCATGGGCCGTTTCGGGCTGTGCAGCGGGGCTGTGCGGGGATCCTGATGGGGATTCCTGAAAACGACCAGGGGTGCTCTTCGCCTCGCTTGATCAAGTTCTCAAGCGAGTGGGGGAGTTCGGTGAGCGCCCGGGACCGATGTGAGCCGCTGGCCGCGCTCGGGTTGACATGAGGGCCTGTCCGGCTGCCGGCACAGATGCGGCAATCCACTCCCCGACCCGGAAGGCTCTCATTCATCTCAGGATCCGCCCTCGGATAGCTGCGTCGGCAACCTGCTCAGACGGAACATCTAGGCGGGGAGGAAGGGCTGGTCGTAAGGGGCGGTGTCCCGCGCCGCGATGACGTGCTCGGCCACCGGCCCAACCGGTACGCGCAGGGGAACGGTCGGCCGCTCCACGAGGTCCGCGAGAGTCGCAGCGACCTGTTCTGGGCTGATCATCATCTCGGCGGGGATGCCACCTCCTGCGAATAGGGCCGCGTACGGGTCGTCGGGCAGGCTGTAGGTGAGCATGTTGTCCAGGGCACCAGAGCTGACCGGGCCCGGCTCGGCGAGACTGACGTCGATGCCGAAGCCGGCAACCTCGACGGCCAGCGTCTCCGCGAAGCCCTCGAGGGCCCACTTCGTAGCCGCGTAGGCGGCGTTGCCGGGCAGGACTGTTCGCCCGGCGACGCTGGAGACGAACAGCAGTCGGCCCTTCTGGCGCTGACGCATCTGAGGGAGGAGGGCCTGGGTGACGCGGATCGCCCCGACGGTGTTTTGGGAGTAGAGGCGTTCGATCTCAGCCGTCGGGCTGGCCTCGACCGCCGCGGCGAAGATGACACCGGCGTTGGAGATGAGGGTGTCGATCTCGCCGGCCTCCTCGACAGCGGCGTCGACACTGGCCTGGTCGATCACGTCCAGGCGCAGCCGCTGGTCGACGTCGAGGCCGTCCAGGGTGCGCGGGTCCCGCGCAGTGGCGACCACGCGGTGTCCGCGCTTGGCCAGTTCGACGGCGGTCGCTCGGCCGACACCCCTGGAGGCGCCGGTGATCAGGATCGAGGACATAGCTCTTGCTGCTCCTTGTTCACTGAGGGTTCTCACGCAGTGCGGTCACCCATCATGAGTCGGTTCGATTTTCCGACCCACTAACGAGGGTTACCCTAGCATCGTGAGTCAGAAAAGCGAATCGACCAATCTTGGGGCTCCCCGGGTCTGCTCCATCGCTGACGCGCTCGAGGTCGTCGGAGAGCGTTGGAGCCTGCTCGTGCTTCGGGAGCTGGGTTTCGGCGTCCACCGATTCAAGGACATCCAGGTCAACACGGGTGCCCCGCGGGAGACCCTCGCGCTACGGCTGCGCAAGCTCGAGGAAGCCGGGGTCATCGAACGCCGGCGATACTGCGACCGCCCGCCGCGGGATGAGTACCTGCTCACCGCCGTCGGCCAGGACCTCTTCCCCGTCCTCGCCGCGCTGCGCGAGTGGGGCGAGCGCCACGTCACTCCTGTCCGCCAAGCGCACGCCGAGGCCGACACGTAGGCGCTCTCTGCACCAGCATCACAGCCCACCGAAGGGTGGCGCGAGCAATGCTTCCCACTACAGCTGGTGGCTGAAGGTCCGTCAGCGTCGGTCAAGCTTCTGGCCCTCCCGCCGACCATGCTCAGGTGTTCCCGTAGATCCGTTCGGGTCGCACCACGACGGCCGCACGGCGCTCCGCGGCCATGACCCTGTCGTATTCATCCCAGTCGCCATGGACGCCGCCCGCCGCGGCGTAGATCTCGCGAAGGAGCAGGCGCCTACCCTCCGCATCGAACGCCGGATGCCGATCGTCGGGTCCGATGATCTCGGCAGCTCCCTCCAGCGTTGCCCAGTGCCATCCGGAGCGCACGGAGACGGCAAGGCGAGGGCGCATCCTGAGGTTGGCGAGCTTGACCTTGCCGTACGTCACAAAAGCCACGACGTCCCCGTCCCCGAGCGGGTGGCTCATGACTGCGAGGCTGACCACCGAAGACTGGACGCTCTGGTCGGCGCGCAATGTCGACACCACACCGAGGCCCTGCTCCGAGCGGGCAAGGTCTGTGAAGTCGCGCAACGTTGTCATTCTGGGCTCCTGACGGATCAGATCGGGCGGAGCCCGACGTTGAGGGGAAACACGTCCAGGCTGCTCATGAAGGTCGCCGCGCATGGCGCGGCGAAGAGAGGGCCCGCCAGGTCATGGAACTCTGAGTGGCGCTGTGTGCCGACGTTCCACGGGACCGCCGGAGTCAGTTCGACTACTGGACCCATTGCGGAGAAGCAAGCTAGCAGACAGAGTCGCGAAAACGAACCCACCCGCGACGATGCACTGAGGGATGTGCCGTTTCCGCTGCGCCGCACGATCTGAGGGCCCCTCTTGCCTGGCCATCCCGGGGCCTTGCCCGCGGTCGTCGCGGATCCGGAGGGATATGGGTGCCGACCCTGAACATCCCGACGATCCGGTTTCTGGCTGTGACCCTGCCCCTGAGTGCTGCCGGCCGGAAGGAGGCTGCAGCCCTGCGCCTCGGCACGGAGCTTCGAGTGACGTAGGGCGCATATCAGCCGTTCAGCAACTTTCGCCGGATTCCGGTCGAAGAAGTGCAGGTCGCGGCAGGGCTCTCAGGCGTCGGCAATCCGTGAACGTTCCAGGGCCTGTCACCGCCACTCCTGTCGATCACTCAGTCAGTTGGATTCTCGGACCGACTGTGCGAGGCTGACACAGTGAGTCAGAAAATCGAACCAACAGAGGCCTTCATGAGTAGCACACATGCCGCAGCACCTCTGGAGGGAGCGGTCGCAGTCGTGACCGGTGGCGGTCGAGGCATCGGAGCGGCTGTCAGCCGCGCACTGTCATCGAGCGGTGCCCATATCGTTCTGGTCGGACGCGACAAGCCCACCCTCGATCGACACGCCGCGAGCCTGCCAGGTCGGTCGACGGTTCTCTCCGCCGACCTCGCCACCCCTGGGGCTGCTGAGCAGCTGGTCGATGACGTCGTCGAGCAACTCGGCGGAGCAGACATCCTGGTCAACAACGCCGGCACCGCGGCGGGCGGGCCAAGCGACAGCGTGAGTGCCAACGACATCGACAGAGTGCACGCGCTGAACGTCCGGGCCCCGCTACTGCTGGCCGGACGCTTCGCCCGGGTGATCGCCGAGCGAGGTGGCGGGGCGATCATCAACATCTCCTCGGCGCTGGCCGAGCGGGGCATTCCGCAGAACATGGTCTACGCGGCGTCCAAGGGCGCGCTTGAGGCAGCCACCAGGGCTTTGGCCAGCGAGTGGGGCCCTCGCGATGTCCGGGTAAACGCTGTACGGCCAGCCGTCACCCGCTCAGACATGTCGACGGTTGTCACCGACAACCAGGACATCGTCAGGACGTACCTGACCTCAGTTCCGCTGGGCCGGATCGGCGAGGCCGAGGAGGTCGCGAACCTGGTCCACTTCCTCGCATCCCCGGCTGGCAGTTACGTTACCGGCCAGGTCATCGCCGTCGACGGCGGTTGGGGAAGCAGTGCCCGTTCGATCTTCGCAAGCTGAGCAGCGCCCTCGGCGAACGCATCTGGCAGCCCTCGGTCGTGGGCTGCCAGCTGCCGAGTGGGCTACTTGTTGCGGACATGACACCCGCAGGCCAGCGTGGGTTCGGTTGGGGAATCAAGGCGAGCAAATTTGAGGTCACCCCGAGCGCCTGGTGGGGAGATTCAAATATCCCCATCAATCCCTGCGGCTGTTTCACGGCCTGGTGCCAGGCGGGCTGAGCAGGTGGTCGCCGGGCCATAAGCAACCGGCTGCCTCGGCCCAGGTGAGGTGGTGGCGTACCTGGTTAAGGACTGCTGCGCGCTCTGGTGGGCCGTAGGAGGTGCATTCGTGGGTGGCCGGGTCGACGACGCGGACGGTGCTGTCGGGGCCGCTGCACAGCAGGGCCCGCTCGATGGGTGCAAGGCCCAGGCTGAGTGCGTCGCAGCCCTGGTTGCGGATGAGCCGGACGATGTCGGCCACCACCGCTTCCCAGTCGCCGACCTCGCCCCAGTGGGCGCCGCCGCCCAGTTCTTCGGTGAGTGTGGCCAGCGGCACGATCTCGCCCGGCCGGCGGCCCCGGACCAGCTTCCGGTGGATGCGCATCCCGTCGGGCTGCGTGATGTGAGGGTGGAGCAGGCAGGCCGCGGCGACCACGGAGGTGTTGATCTCCCGGGCGGGCAGCGGGTAGTACGGTTCGTGCGCGAACAGCCGGTACGGGGGCATGCCCGCCGGCTGGTGGCCGTCTGGCACGCGCTCGTGCTCTGCCGGGAGCGAGGGCTTGCTCGGCTCGTTCATGGGTTGCTTCCTTCCGCAGGTCGCTTCGATGCGGTGGTGCACGTGGTGCAGCGGCCGTCGCCGCCGGGGCGGGCGCGGCGGGGAGTGGGGCCGGGGCAGGCGCGGCACAGCGGCCAGCCGAGGCAGGCCGGGCAGAGGTCCTCGCCGGGCGCGGTGGAGGGAACGCCGCAGCCGGCGCATTCCACGAGGGCCCGGTAGGTCAGGGCCTCGCTCACGGTGCGGGCGGCCGCCGTCGTCGACCGGCAGGTGGCCGTGAGCGTCCGCGGCTCGTCGCTAAAAGCCGCCTTTGGGTGGCCAGCCGCGGCAGGGGGTGGCGGGTAGGCCTGGGCGGCGCGCAGGCGGGCGGCGATGATCGCCCCGACCGAGGTACGCACCGGGCTCGGCAAGGGCCGATCGGTGATGACGTGGCGCAGCTGATCGGCGCTCCAGTCGGCCTCCAGCATCACGGTGGCCACACGGCCCTGGTCGGTCAGGGTCTTCCCGGTCAGCAGCAGTTCGGGACGGCTCGCCCCGATCTCGAGCAGCAGCCGGATCCCCGGATGCAGGTCGTCCGTCCGGGACGCGGCCGCCGAGGACGCTGGTTGTTGCTCCGGCGCTTGCGTCCCTGCGCGTGTCCGCGCAAGGTCGCCGCGGTCGCACGGACGGAGGGGTCTGGTGTTCTGCTTGGTGGTCTTCTTTGTGTTGGTGTTCTTAGGGGGCCGATGAACCGACGTCGGGTTATCCACCGGTGGAAAACCCGACATCGGTTGCGACCTGCTGCTTGGCAGGCTGGGCAGGTCGGTGATGACGTACGCGGCCGCACCGAGGGTGCCATCGGGGTTGCGCTCGCGCTCCCTCAGCAGGAAGCCGTGCTTCTGAAGCTCCTTGAGCCCGCTCTTCACGGCGGCCTCGCCGTCGCGGCCGCGGCGCGCCAGGTCGGTGACGGTCATCCGCCAGCCGTCCCGGTGCGTGCTGATGAGTCCGAACAGCCCCTTCGCCTTCAACGACAACCTCGAGTCCCGGAACAGGCCGTTGGCGATCTGGGTGAACCGGTCCGCCCCCATCACCCCGCGCCGGATCCCCGCCCCCAAGCCGCGCACCGCCCCGCCGGCCGGAACGGAGGCGAACGCCACACCGGCCGCCCGCACGAGGCCGGCGTCCATGGCCAGCGGTCGGTCCGTGATCGAGTAGACGATCTCTGCGAGCGTCCCGTCATCGTGCCGGAGCTGTTCGCGAAGGAGGTATCCGTGCCTTTGCAGTTCGCTCAGGCCGGCGCGTACGGCGTCCCGCCCGTCGGGCCCGGCCCTCACGAGGTCGGCGACCGTCACCTGCCAGCCGGTGGCGTGGGTGCTGATGTAGCCGAACAAGCCCTTCGCTTTGAAGGACAACCTGGTGTCCCGGAACAAGCCGTTGGCGATCTGCGTGAACCGGTCCGCCGCCATCACCCCGCGGCGAACTCCTGCTCCGAAGCCGCTCATCGCGCTGCCCAGGGCGCAGGCCATGCGCGATGGCCACGGCAGCGCACCAGGCTGGGGTGGCCGGTGGGCACAGATGCGCAGGCGTGTGTGCGGTGCATGCGGTCAGCTCATCCGCCGGCTCCGACCAGGTTGAGGGCCATCAGCCCCGACCATCGGTCACGATCGGGCAACGTGGCTGTCCGGCTGCCGTGGTCGGGCTCATGGTCGGGCCGACCACACCCTCCTTCACCCCCCGTGCGCACGTTGCGCAACCCGACTGCGCAACCGGCACGCAGCGCTGGATGGGCGATGCGCAACCGGCACGCAGCGCTGGATGGGCGATGCGCAACCGGGCTGCGCAACCAACCGAGGACCCTGCTCAGTCGCGTGACGCGGTACGACTGCGCAGCCGGCCCGAGGATTCCTGACCTTCCGTTGCGCAGGTCCGGGTGGCGCACCGCGCAGGCACCCGCCGAAGGCAGGGGCGACTGCCGTTACGCATCGACGACGGGCCCGCCGGCCGAGCGTCACCTCGTCGCCCAGCAGTCCCCTGGCCCGGCACCGTGAACCGGACGCGATGTCCTGGCCTCCTCTCACGGCCAGGCCCGTGGTCGGGGTCGCGGTCTGGGCCGACCACGACCCCCACCACAGACTTCGTGTCCCCATCGTGACCGTGGTCGGGGGTTCATGGTCGGTGGTCGGGTCGGGGTCGCCGGGCTTCCTCAAGGTCAGCAACATCCGCAATTGACCTGGGAGTTTGACCATGTCTCCTGGCAAGCAGGCCTCACCGACCGAGGCCGCTGCTTCGATGGCGGGCGGCACCCGGCTGGAGGCGATGCGCCGCCGCGTACGCCTCTCACGCGTAGCGCTCTGGACGGTCATCGCGGCCGGCCCCGTCGCCCTGTGCGTCGCCGTCGCCTCCACCCCGACCACCCTCGAGGCAGCCACGACAGCCAAGCCCACCGCCGTGCGCACCGCGGCGGCCGCCACCGACCCGGCTGGCTATGCGCAGGTGTTCGTCAGTGCGTGGCTGCGCAGCAGCGCCGATGACGCGACGACTACGCAGGCGCGGCTTGCGCAGTCGATGGCCCCGGACGTCGAACTGCCCGATCCGGCAGCGGGTGCGCAGTCGAAGCCGGAGTCCGTGACCGCGGTGCGCACTGCGCAGCGTGGCGGCGGTGCGTGGTCGGTGACGGTGGCTGCGCAGTACGCCGACGGCCGGTTGCGCTACTACACGGTGCCGGTGGTCGCCGACGGGGCGGGCGCCTCGTTCGCGGTGACCGGTGCGCCCGGCGTGGTGGCCGGCCCGGCCCGGGCCGAGGCGGCGAAGTCGCCGTACCGGGTGAGCGTCCCGGACGGTGATCTGTCCTTGGCCGTCGGGGAGTTCCTCGCCGCCTACCTGACCGGTGCCGGCGAGGTGAGCCGCTACCTCGCGCCCGGCCTGGCGCTGGCGCCAATCTCCCCCGCCCCGTACACGGCGGTCTTGGTGCAGCAGGTGTCGGCCGTCGATCAGGCAGCGGCCGCCGAACACGTCCCTGCCGACGGCACGAGGGCGCGTGTCCTGGCCCGGGTGGAGGCCCGGGACGCCGGCGGTCGGTGGCCGCTCGCCTACGAGCTCGTTCTCAAGGCCCGCTCGGGTCGGTGGGAAGTCGCAGGCCTTCAGTCCGGCACGGTCCAGGACGGGGGCGTGCGATGAACACGGTGCACAGCCTGGTGCTCGCCGGGCAGTTGGACGACCTCGGCAACAGCTGGATCACCATGTTCAAGAACTGGGCGACCAAGGGCCTGCAAGCCGGACTCCTCGTCCTTGTCGTCACCATCATGATCCAGAAGTTCAGCCTCAAGGCGGGGATCGGCGCCCTGCTGCTGATGGTGATCGCGCTCGGCTTGTACAACTCTCGCGACAGTCTGGCGCACATGTTCGAGGACGAGGTGAAGAACCCGTCCAAGGGCGCACCCGCCCACCCCGGCATCGTCCAATCCGAACTCCCGCCCTCCCGCGACCACACGCCGACCATAGGAGGCCGGCTGTGACCGCGGCCGCGGCGCGGGTGGGCCGCTTCTACACCGCCGCCCGCCGTCACCCGTGGCCAACGCGCAAGGCCAGCGTGAGGAGAGTGTCCAGGGCACCTACGTGCCCGCCGCGGTCCGCGACGAACAGCTCGCCAAGACCACACACGTGGTGCGCTCGATCTCCGGGACACCCAGGCTGTTCGGCCTGTGCGCCCAGCTCGACCCGTGTGAGATCGCCCTGAAGATGATCGAGGGCATCGAGCCGGCCGAGCAGGCCCCCGGTGCGGGCCGGCACCCGTGGGTGGAGAACGTCGAGGCCACCCTGGAGCTGCTCGACGGCCAGGAGATGCACCGCCGCACCCTGTGGCTGGCCGTGCCCCTTAAGACCGAGACAGGCGGCCTGCAGGTGTCGGCGTCCCTCGGCGCGGCGTGGGCCGAGATCACACCGCTGCTCGGCATGCGCCCGGCGCCCGTGGCCCGGCGCGAGGTGACCGCCTACCGCGAGCAGGCGTTGCGGGTTCAGGCCGCGCTCGCCGGCGGCATCGCCTTCCGCCCCGCCCGCCCGGCGGAGATCGTGTGGATGATCCAGCACGCCCTCCACCGCGGCCTTGCCGAGCCGTTGCTGGCCGAGGCCGAGACCAGCGAGATGTACGGCGGGCAGCTCCGCGACGGCGTGCTGCGCTCCCCCAGCTACGCCGACCTCGGCCAGGTCCGCCTGCAGGAAGGCGGCACCGACCCCGAACTCGACGACACGGGCGAGCTCAAGAACGCCGGCCGCATCACGCGTTCGGGGCGCACCGCCTGGTGGCGGCTGAGGACCGGCTCGCCGCTCGGGCGGCGCTGGCTGCAGGTCGAAACCGACGCCGGCATCGGGTATCAGGCACAGTTGGCGCTGGCCGAGTGCCCGCCCGCGGTCAGCCAGGACGCCGCGGATCTGTTCGCCCAGCTGGAGACGCTCGACTTCCCCGTCGACTACACCGTCGACCTCACCCTCGTGCCCGCGGAGAAGGCGCGGGATCAGGTGCGGCGCAAGAAGAACGAACTCATCGACCAAGCCGACCAGTACGACGCCCGCCCCACCGGCATGCCCGCCTCGCTGACCGAGGCAGCGCGCGATCTGGGCGAGCTGGATGCGCGTCTGTCCCGCACCAGCGTGGAGGTCGAGGTGCAGTCGGTGACGGTGCTGACGGTGTGGGGGCCGACCGCCGCCGTCTGCGACGCACGCGCCCGCGCCCTGGCCGCCCTGCTCGCCGGCGCCGACTACCGCGCGGTGCGCCCGGCCGGCCTGCAACAGGCCCTGTTCACCCTGGGCCTGCCTGGCACGGTACGCCCCGGCGTCGTGCGGGAGTTCACCCAGCACCAGATCAGCGAGGACTGGGCGCTATGCGGAGCCTTCACCACTGCCGAGGTCGGCGACCCCAACGGGATGGTCCTCGGTATCGACCTGGACTGCGGCACTACCCGCCCCGTCATGATCAACGTGGCGGACGCCCCCAAGCAGGACGCGTCGGCGTCGATGGGGATCGTCGGGGATCTCGGCGCGGGCAAGAGCGTGCTGCAGAAACTGATCGCCGAGGCGGTGTGGGCGCGGCGGCTGCGCGATCCGCGGACCTCAGCGCTCACAGGTGCCAATCGGATCGGAATGTAAGTTGAGGGCTTCGGACGGTCCAGCCCGGTCACGCGACCGGTGCCAGGTCGCGGGTGACGGGAACTGATGGGGCGGCCGGCTGCTCGGCCCAGACGATCTTCCCGGTGGGGACGAAGCGGGTGCCCCATCGCTCGGCGAGCTGAGCGACGATGAAGATTCCGCGGCCGCCTTCGTCCCTGTCCGTTGCGTAGCGCAGGTGCGGGGAGGTGCTGCTGTTGTCGCTGACCTCCACCACCAGAGTGGTATCGAGCAGAAGGCGCAGGTGGGCAGGGGGTGTCCCATAGCGGATGGCGTTGGTGACCAGCTCGCTGAGGATCAGTTTGGTAGTGAATGCCGTCTCCCCCAGGTTCCAGTCGGCCAGCTTCGCGGACACCTCGGCGCGCAGGGCGGGCACTGCGGCGCGAAAGGCCGGGATGTCCCATTCGGCGATACGGTCACGCGGAAACGTATGGGTACGGGCGATCAGGAGAGCGACGTCATCGACTGGACGGGCGGGGAGCACTGCCTCCAGGACCGTCTGGCACGTCTCCTCCGGGTCGCGCCCCGCACCGGAGAGCGTGTCGCACAGCAGCTTCAGGCCGGCCCCGACATCGCGGTAACGGTTCTTGATGAGCCCGTCGGTGTAGAGCACGAGCTGGGTGTTATCCGACAGCTGCTGCTCGACGGCCTCGAAGCGCAGACCGCCGACGCCGAGCGGCGGTCCTTCGGGCAGGTCGAGAATCTCCACGCGGCCGTCTGGGCGGACGATGGCAGGCGGGAAATGACCGGCCCTTGCCATCGTGCAGCTACCGGAGACCGGGTCGTAGATCGCATACAGACACGTGGCCGCGATGGTCCCCTCTTGGCCGGCGCCCGCTTCCGCGTCCATTTGCTTGACCACGTCGTCGAGGCGGGCCAGTAGTTCGTCCGGCGGCAGGTCGAGGGTGGAGAGATTGAGGACCGCGGTGCGCAGCCGCCCCATGGTGACCGCGGAGCGCAGGCCGTGGCCGACCACGTCCCCGACCACCAGAGCGGTGCGGAAGCCCGGGAGAGGGATCACGTCGAACCAGTCCCCACCGACCTCGGCCTCGGCCGGCACGTAGCGGCACGCCGCCCGGACGGCACAGGTGTCCGGCAGCACACGGGGCAGCAGGCTGCGCTGCAAGGTGGTGGCGATGGCGCGCTCACGGGAGTAGCGGCGAGCCAGCTGAGAGACCGCGAGACCGACGCCGAGCAGCAGCCCGGCGGTGACGATGTCGGCCGCGCGGTTGAAGCGGATGAAGGTTCCGTACGGAGCGGTGAAGAAGAAGGCGAACCACACAGCGGCGGACAGGGCCGTCAGGACCGCGACCCAGCGGTAGCTGAGGCCAGCCACCGTCGCGACGACCAACATCAGGATCAGAGCCACGTTGTTCTGGGACAGGGTGGCTCGGACGGGGAGCAGCAGCGCGCATACGGCGAGCGGGACTGTCACTGCCGCAAGGAGCGCGGCCAACCCCCTGATGAGACCACGAGGCATGCGCACCTCCCTCCTCTCTGGTCTAGCAGGGCTCACGCGCCGCGGCCAGTCGATACGGGTCGGGGCGGAACCTCGGGTCGAGGCCCTCGACGGCGTCTGCGACGCTGCGGAACCTGCGGGAAATGACGGGTATGCGCGGCGTCCAGCGCCCCGGTGTGCCGAAGGCTCGCCGGGGGCCGGATCAGGCGGGGGTCACGTGCGCACTGGGGTGTCAGAGATGCCTGGTGGTGTGCGAGGATCCGGCTCCGCATAGGTGTTTGCCGAGGTAGACCGGAGATCCATGTCCGCCATGCCGCTGCCCACGTCGTCTGAGCCCGGCTCCAAGCGCCAGCAGAAGCGCCGCGGACTAGCGATCGTGGGTGTGCTGGCGCTCGGTGGGGCCGTGCTCGCGATGAGCCTGATCAGCAGGGCACTCTCCGGTGACGCCGACGAAAATCCGGACAAGCGGATGTCCGGCGCAGGCGACGGGTCGGCCGTGAGCCTCGCGGTGGGCGACTGCTTCACCAGCTCGCAGCACAATGAGGTCTACTCCGCGGTACCCGTGTCGTGCTCCCGGCCACACGACGGCGAAGTGTTCGCCACGGTCGCTCTCATCGGGTCCAGCGGCGTCGGCGATGTCCTCGCAAAGCAGTCGTACCACCAGTGCAGCGATCGGCTGACCGACTACGTCATGGACGATTGGTCCTTGCCCCACACGACGGGCGTCAACTACTACTACCCGACCCCTGAGGTCCAGCAGGCGGGCAACAGGACTACCACCTGTTTTACGGCCGACACGACCGGCCGGACCACTGGCAGCGTACGCGTGCAGGAGGCCAGCCTGGCAGCAGACCAGCTTGCCTTCCTCAGGCTGGAGCTGGGCTCCGCGCGCGTCTTCAAGACCTATCCGCACCTGGGCAGCACGGCCGCCAATCGTGCCTGGGCTGCAAAAATAGCGGCCGCATTGGACCATGAAGCAGATGGCCTCGAAGCCGCCCACTGGTCGGCCGGTGCGAGGCCCAAGATCACCGCCTACGTCGGGGAGCTTCGAAGGAGCGCCGAGCTGTGGCGCAAGGCCGTGGCGGCACGTTCTGACAACAGTTACTGGGCCCGTTCCGACGACGCCTGGAACCAACCTTCCTACAAGTACCAGGGGGACGTCCGGAAGGCTCTGGGACTGGCTTCGGATCTCCCCGCCACCTCTTTCGGGCCGCCGTTCTAGGGTCCACACGCCTCGGGTTGCTGATCTGGCCCGCCTGATTGGACCGCCTGTCGAACCGAAGCGCCCTCAGCACAATTCAGTGCGTTCGGGCGCACGGTGGAAGCGGTGGCCGGCCCCATCCTGTCGGGTAGCTACCCGGCGTGGATGGCTGCTCGTCGATCCCTCCCGCTGGATGCCGTCAAGGCATCGCGGATCCTCGCCAAGCTCCGCACCGGCCCCGGACCGCGCCACCGCCCGCCCTGCCCGGAGGAGGTGGGAAGACCTCCCTCACGTCTGGTTCAGGAAGTGTGCCCCCGAAGCCGGTCGAGTGGACGGCCGCCAATCGCCCCTGGGCTGCGAAGACGGCGGCCGTGCTGGACCGTGAGGCCTGATCGATGCGCGTGCTGGGGTCCAGTCCGTGGTTGTGTAGCCGCCGGTCGCGGCTACGCGGGGCTTTCAGGTTCCAGGGACGGAAGCGCGGGGGCGAGGCCGGCCAGCGAGAGGGCGCAGGTGATCACATTTTCGATGTCGCGCCGGGACTGTTCGTCCTCGTGGTGTACCTCGTACTGGATGATCAGTCCGTCGATCGCCGCGACGAGGAACCGCGTCAGCGCCGCCAGGTCCATCGGCGGTGGTGAGGTCTCGTGGGCGAGCGCGGAGCGGAAGACGTCTTCGACACAGGCGCAGTAGCGGGTGTACTGCCAGGCGGCGAGCCACTCGAAGCCGGAGTTGCGGCGGCAGTAGATCATCAGCTCGTATTGCATCAGCTGGAGCCCGTCGTCGCCCACCACGAAGGCCCAGAAGGCGCGTGCTGCGTCGCCGATCGCCGCGGCCAGTCCCTTTTCGGGCGTCACCGCGTCGCGCAGGATCTGCTCGACCTGCTCGGTCACCGTGCCGATGACGGCGGTCAGTAGTTCGTCCTTGCCTCGGAACGCGTAGTGGATCGCGGCCTGCGCGGTTCCGGCATGTTCGGCGATGCGGCGCGTCGTGGCACGGTCCAGACCTTCGCGGGCCATGACCTCGATGGCGGCCTTCACGAACTGCTCGCGGCGCTCTTCGACCTTCATCCGAGGCAGGGTGGCCACCTTCTTCCCAAGGTCCGCGACCGGGTCTTCCGGTCACCTCTTGACACCTTCACCGAAGCATACTTCACTCTGGCCACCCGACTTGGTCGGCCGACCAATTCAGCTGACCTGTTCATCTGACCAATATCTGGAAGGTGGCCTCGTGCCCGAAAACTGCGACACCGACGTCGTCATCGTCGGAGCCGGACTGGCCGGGCTGACCGCCGGCCGCACCCTGCACGCTCAAGGCGTGGACGTGCTTGTTCTGGAGGCGCGTGACCGGGTAGGTGGGCGCACCTGTTCCATGGTCGAGGACGACGGGCGGCTGGTGGAGTACGGCGGGCAGTGGATCGGCCCGACCCAGGACCGGATCAACGCGCTCGTCGAGGAGTTCGGTCTGACGACGTTCACGCAGTACAGCGACGGGGGCAACCTGCAACGCACCGAGGACGGCAGACTGCTGCGTTACCACGGGGCGATCCCCACCGGGGACCCGGTGGTGGCCGCGGACCTCATGGAGGCCATGGTCGAGCTGACCGCACTGGCCGCCGAGGTCGGCGCCGAGGCCCCGTGGACCCACCCGCAGGCCGCTGTGCTGGACGCCACCACCGTCGAGAGCTGGATCGGCGCGCAGCCGTACTGTGAGGGCGCCAAGGAGTGGCTGCGCGCGTTCACCCGCGCCCTGTTCCCCGCCGAGCCCGGGGAGGTGTCGCTGCTGCACGCGCTGTTCTACATCGCCTCCGGCGGCGGCGTGGAGCGGATGATCGGGGTCATCAACAGCGCGCAGGAGACCCGTCTCAGCGCCGGAGCGATGGGCGTCTCCCTCGGCCTGGCCGGGGTGCTCGGCGACCGGGTCCGCCTGTCCTGCCCGGTTCACCGGATCGACCAGGACGAAAGTGGTGTCGTCGTGCACCACGAGCAGGGCCGGGTGCGTGCACGCTACGCCGTCGTCGCCGTCCCGCCGCCGCTGGCCGGCCGGCTGCGCTACAGCCCGGCGCTGCCGGGCCTGCGCGACCAGCTGACCCAGCGGGTGTTCATGGGCTCGGCCATCAAGACCACCGTGGTCTATCCCGAGCCGTTCTGGCGCGCCGACGGCCTGTCCGGGCACAGCACAGGACACAACACGTTGACCTTCGACCAGAGCCACCCGGACCGCGCGGAGGGCGTGCTGGTCAGTTTCACCGACTGCGACGCCGCGCGGCGCGCGCTGCGGATGAGCCCCGAAGAACGGCAGCAGCAGGTCGTGGCCGAACTGGTCTCGGTCTTCGGCCCCAAGGCGGCGCAGCCGATCGCGACCTACGAGAAGGTCTGGCTCGAGGAGGAGTGGTCCCGCGGCTGCTACACCGGGATCCTGAGCCCGGGCACCTGGTCCACTCTGGGCCCGGCGCTGCGCGAGCCGGTCGGCCGGATCCACTGGGCCGGCACCGAGTACGCCACCGTGTGGAGCGGCTACATGGACGGCGCGGTGCGCTCGGGCGAGGAGGCTGCCGCCGCGGTGGCGTCCGAGCTGGACATGGGCGCCGGGCTGAGCGAGTCGGTGGAGGCCGCCCGATGAGCGAGGCGATCCGTGAGAGCGTCGGGGCGGACGAGCTGTTGGACGCGCTGAGCGAGTACGCGACCAAGGCTGGGGCCAGTCCCCGGGTCGGCAAGACGCTCGGCGGCTGGAACTGCCGCATCCACATCCAGGCCACCGACCACGACGCGGCCTTCACCCTAGTGATCTCCGGCGGAAAACCCGCAACGCCGACGGCCGGCATGTCCGGCGCGGCCGACCTGGTGGTGCGCGGCCACAGCTTCGACCTGGCCGAGATCTTCTGGGGCGACGCGAACCCGGTGTCCAACTACATGCAGGGAGCGATCCGCACCCAGGGCCGGGCCGAGGACGTCATGCGCCTGGACGCGATGGCGATGTTCGTCTTCCTGGGCCAGTAGCCGACATCGCGCGGCACGGGTTCCTGGGCCAGTAGCCGACACCGCGCGGCACGGGCTCGTGCCGGGGCGTGGCCCCACGCCCCGGCTTGCTTGCCCGCCTTCCCGCCGCCCGTCAGCGGCTCGGCCGGGGCAAGCCCCTCCCGGCGCGGCCGGCTGGGAAGGCCGTGCCACGGCACCTTGCGACGACCGTGATCTTGTAACTGAGCATCCGAAAGGGAAACACCATGGCCGAACCGTTGGCGCAACCGGTGCTGCGCCGGGCGCTGTCGTTCGGCGGCGCCTCCGCGATCTCCACCGGACTGGCGTTCGCCGCGATCAATTTCCTGGGTCTCGCGCAGTTGCTGACCTATGTCAGCGGGCCGATGTCCTGGCTGGCCATCGCCGCCGGCGGTCTGGTCATGCTGGCGGTGCGGTGGGTGTTCGCCGAGCTGAACGGCATGCACCCGACGGCGGCCGGCATCCGGCTGTGGCTTGCCCGCGCCATGCCGGACAAGGCGGCGCTGACCATCACGTTGACCTACATGGTGGCAATCGTGCTGGTGATCGCCGCCGACGCCTACATCATCGGCGAAGCGCTTGCCTACGCCTTCGGCAACGGCCGGCTGATCGCGGTCGGCTACGTCGGATTGCTGCTCCTCCTGGCGACCTGGCTGAACCTGCGCGGGATCAAGCTCGCCGGAGCGGCCGAGCGGATCGTCACCACGGTCGTGGTGCTGGCCACCGTCGCGATCGGCATCGCAGCGATCGCGCACCCGGGCCACCACGCCGCGCTCGGCGCGGGCTCGTCGAGCTCGCCGATCCAGGCGCTGATCCTCGGCATCTTCGTCTACACCGGTTTCGAGTGGGTGACCACCAACGCCGAGGAGGTCACCGAGCCGCGGATCATCCCGCGGGCGATGCTGGTCGCCGTGCTGGTCCTGGCCGCCTCCCAGGCGGTGTTCGCGGTGGCGATGGGCGCCACGCTCGACGGCGCCTCGCTCGGCACCGCCTACCCGCAGCTGCTGGTCGCCCAGCAGGCGCTCGGCCGGGCCGGGATGCTGGTGATGCTCGCCGTCACGGCACTGACCGCGGTCAACACCTTCAACGGCGGGTTCGTCACCCTCTCCCGGTTCATGTACGCGGTCGCCCGCGAAGGCAAGCTGCCCCGCCCGCTGACCCGGCTCAACGAGCAGGCGGTGCCGGTGCTCCCGGTGTGGATCCTCGGCGGCGCTTCCCTGGTCCTGGCCGCGGTCGTGGCCGCCACCGGCTCCTTCGCCGTCATCGTCTCTTTGTGCGCGGCTTTGGAGATGGGGGTGTACAGCGCCGCCGGGTACTGCGTGTGGAGGCTACGGCGCCGCGAGCCCGGCACCCCCCGCTCCTACCGGCTGCGCGGCGGCGTGCCCGTGGCAGCCGTACTCACCGTGGTCTTCGCCCTGATGGGGTTGCTGGCCTCGGTCAGCGTCGGCCCGCAGTTCACCCTGGCCCCGCTGGGGCTGCTGCTGGCCTGTGCCGGGCTGGTGGCGGTGTACGTGTGGACCTACGTACCGCGGCTGGAGCGGCGCGAAGCCGAGGAACTCGCAGCCCGTCGCGCGGCCCGGGCCGCGGCCCGCGGCGCCGCCCGCACCGCCTCGGCCACGCGGGCAGAGATGCCGGAAGCCGAACAGGAGCCGCGGCAGTGAGCACACCACCGGACTTCGGCACCGCCCCGATCGACCAGGCGCTCGGCGTGGCCACGATCGACCTACCTGAACGGATCGCGCTGTGGAACGGCTGACGCCGCGGATCACGCGGCCGGTCAAGGACACGCCGGCCGCGGCCTCGAAGGCTTACGATCGGGCCTGCCCGTCGCCGCCGAGGAGCGGACCGACGGCCCCTGGGCGACGGCGCAGAACACCAGCGCCCTGGTGCTGACCCTGCACCGGATCGCTGCTGGGAAGAAGCCGGTCCCGCACGGCGCCGTGCATGACGAGGCCGGACGCCGCAGGAGCAGCGCCCTCACGTGGCTGCCTGCACGAAACGCCCGGTCGTCTCACAGAAGTGCGAGGACGCTCCGGAGAAGGCACCCCGAGCGGCCGCAGTGGACAACAGCGTGCTGCACGCGGACGTTTCGCCGCTTGGGCGTCCCGGTGCTGCCTCACAACCTGCGGGACGGGCGAGCGGCGCTGCCGTCGTCCGTGCACTGCACAAGTCACCTCTTCGAACCGCGCGGGTCCAGCCCGTGGTTGTGGAGCAGATTTCATCCAGGAAAGGAACCGCAGGCTGTGTCCACCGCATGGCACTTGGAACTGCGTCGGGAACGCACTCGGTTCATGGAAACCATGAGCGAGCTGACCGACGATGAGTTCAACAACGCGAAAACCCTGTGTGCGGATTGGGCCCCACGGGACATCCTCGCGCATGTGGTCGGCCTGGACCGAATGGCATCCCATTATTTCCGGCCGTCGACACTGACGGTGAACCGGGGAAACGCACGGATGGTTGCGCACGGCAGGACGCTGAGCCGTGCGGAGCTGACCGACCTCGGGTGGAACGCCGCCACGAAGCCCTCCGGCCAGGCACAGGCCATGGCATGGCTGCTCACCGGAGACATGGCGATGCATCACCAAGATGTTCTGCGTGGCCTGGGCCGCAACCGCGAGATCCCCGAGTCGGTGGCCCGCGCCTTGTTCCGTGAAGGAGTCATCTGGAGCTGGCCGTTCGGCCGCAAGCTCACCCGCTACCGCGTCGTCCCCACCACACCGGGCGGAAGGCCACGCGGCCGCGGCCAGCTGGTGAGCGGCACCACCGAAGCGCTGAGCATGTGGCTCGCAGGGCGCGAGAGCGTCGCCAACGAGCTTACGTTCCAGTAGGTCAGCGACAAGTATCCGGCCAGCGGCTACGCTGCGGCGTGCGCAGCCGCTGGGCCCGCGCCCGCCTGGACGGCATCACGCTGATCATCTGCGTTCCGTCCTGCCTGACCCTGCCGGGACATCCGCACGGTCTCCTCACCGTGGTCCTGCGGCCGGGGTTCGGCCCGGCCGACGTGATGACCGTCGCCGAACTCGCCCCCGGTCGGCGCCGCGGTGGCGCGCCGGGCCCTGACGACCACCGTCGGACGGATCGCCCCAGCGGCGACCGGCTCGCTGGCCGACACTCACGGCACCACCGGCTGCCCGCACGCCGTGCGACTCACCGCAGCTCTGCTGCTGCCCGGTAGGACCGCCACCGTCGTCCCGGCCGACCCCGCCCGTGACGGGCGCCTTCCGGGCGAGTGAGCCGCCCCACTTCCTACCCCACTTGTTCGCACCGCCAAGGAGTGACGTGAACAGCACCCCCCTCGACACCGCCGCCCTCGACCACGCCCTGCACGAACTGCGGGAGAACGCCGCGTCCTGGACCGCGGCACCGCTCGCCGAGCGGATCGGCCTGCTGGAGCGGCTGATGCCGCGCATCCGCAACGGAGCCGCCGAGCTGGCAGCGACCGGCGCCCGCGCCAAGGGGTACAACCCCGACTCCCCCTGGGCCACGGAGGACTGGGCGGGCGGCCCGTGGGCGCTGGCCCAGAACGTCAGCGCCCGCCTGCACGTCCTGCGCCGGATCGCCGCCGGCCAGGACCCGCTGCCCGCGCGGGCGGTCCACGAACACGGCGGCCGTACCCGGGTGAACGTCTTCCCCGCCACCGGCTGGGACCGCGTGCTGCTCAGTGGCTACTCGGCCCAGGTCCGGATGCAGCCGGGCACCACCGCCGAGCAGGTGCGCGACCGAGCGGCCGGGCTGCACCGCGGCCGTCCGGAGCCGGCCGGGGTGGCGCTGGTGCTCGGCGCAGGCAACGTCGCCGCCCTGACCGCCGTCGACATCCTGCACAAGCTGTACGCCGAAGGTCAGGTCGTCGTCGCCAAGTTGAACCCGGTCAACGCCTATCTACGGCCCCATTTCGAGCGGATCTTCGCCGAGTTCACCGAGCGCGGCTGGCTGCGGTTCGTCGACGGCGGCCCGGCCGAGGGCACGTACCTCACCAGCCACGAGGGCGTGGACTCCATCCACGTCACCGGCAGCGACCGCACCCATGACGCCATCGTGTGGGGCACCGACGACCGGGCCGAACAGCGCCGCCGCGACGACCAGCCGCTGGTCGACAAGCCGTTCACCAGCGAGCTTGGCGGAGTCAGCCCGTGCATCGTGGTGCCGGGGAAGTGGAGCGCGGCGGACTTCCGCTTCCAGGCCGAGCACATCGTCACCAGCAAGATGAACAACTCCGGCCATAACTGCATCGCCAGCCAGGTACTGGTGCTGCCCCGCTCCTGGGCCGGCACCGAGCGGCTGCTCGACGAGATCCGCGAGGTGCTGCGCGAACTACCCGCCCGCAGCGACTACTACCCCGGCGCCGACCGGAGGCTGGCCGCGGTCCGCGCGGCACATCCGGAGGCCGAGAGCTACGGCGACGGCTGCCGGCTGCTGGTGCCGGACATCGCCGACCACGACGACGTGCTGCTCGGCGGTGAGGTGTTCGCCAGCGCCCTCGGCGTGGTACGCCTGCCCGGCGAGACCCCGGCCGAATTCCTGGGCGGCGCCGTCGGCTTCGCCAACGGCACCCTCCCCGGCACGCTCGGCGCGACCCTGATCGTCCACCCGGCCACCGAGCGGGCCCACCGGGCCGTGGTGGAGGCGGCCGTCGCCGGGTTGCGCTACGGCACCGTCGGCGTCAACTGCTGGTCCGCCGTGGGTTTCCTGCTCGGCTACACGCCCTGGGGCGCCTACCCGGGCAACACCCGGCAGGCGATCGGCAGCGGCATCGGCTTCGTCAACAACGCCTTCATGCTGGAGGACGTCGAAAAGACCGTGGTGCGCGCGCCCTTCGCGCCCGCCCCGCGTGGCCTGTTCACCGGCTCGCCCTCGCTGTCGCCCCGCCCCCCGTACTTCGTCACCAACCGCACCGGGCGCACCACCTTGCGACGCGTCACCGGCTTCACCACCGCACCCCGCATCACCCGACTGCCCGCCATCTTCGCCTCCGCACTCCGCGGCTGACAGGAAGCGATCCCCTCATGAACCTCAACGACTTCCTCGTCCACGCCGCCGCCGAGCACGGCCACCGCCGTGCGGTCGAGCTCGGCGACCAGGGGCTGAGCTACGCCGAGCTGGCCACCCTCGCCGGTCGCATCACCGCACTCCTCGCCGACCATGGGGTCGGCCCCGGCGACCGGGTCGGCCTGATGCTGCCCAACCTGTGCGAGTTCCCCGTCCTCTACTACGGCGTGCTGGGCGCCGGTGCCGTCGTGGTGCCGATGAACCCCCTGCTCAAGCCGCGGGAGATCGCCCACCAGGTGCGCGACTCCGGTATGGCGCTGCTCCTGGCCTGGGACGGCGCCGCCGTCCAGGCCCGGGCCGGCACCGACGACACCGCAACCCCGGTGGTGCCGATCGTGCCCGGTGGGCTTCAAGCGCTGCTGGCCGAGTACCCGGACCCGGCAGCAGCCGTCCCGCGGAAGGACGACGACCTCGCCGTCATCCTCTACACCTCCGGCACCACAGGCGCGCCCAAGGGCGCCATGCTCACCCACGCCGGGATGGCCCGCAACGCCGAGATCGGCGGGCGCACCCTGCTCCGGCTCACCCGCGATGACGTGGTGATGGGCTGCCTGCCGCTCTTCCACGCCTTCGGACAGTCCTGCGCCATGAACGCCGCCGTGGCGACGGGCGCCCGACTCACCCTGCTCGCCCGCTTCGACCCGGGCCAGGCCCTGCGCGCCATCCACGAGCGACAGGTCACCGTCTTCGAGGGCGTACCGACCATGTACGCCGCCATACTCGCCGAACACGAGCGCGGCACCGAGAAACACGACGCCAGCTCGCTGCGGCTGTGCGCCTCCGGTGGAGCCTCACTCCCGGTGGAGGTCCTCCACGCCTTCGAGGCCGCCTTCGAATGTCCGGTCCTGGAGGGCTTCGGCATGTCCGAGACTTCCCCGATCGCCTCCTTCAACCACCCCGACCGGCCCCGCAAGCCCGGCTCCGTCGGCACACCCGTCGAGAGCGTCGAGATGTGCCTCCTCGACCCGCAGGACGGCGTCGGTGAGCTCTGTGTCCGCGGGCACAACGTGATGGCCGGCTACTGGAACCGTCCCGAGGCAACCGCCGAGACCATCGTCGACGGCTGGCTGCGCACCGGCGACCTGGCCCGCGTCGACGAGGACGGCTACTACTTCATCGTCGACCGCAAGAAGGACCTCATCATCCGCGGCGGCTACAACGTCTACCCGCGCGAGATCGAAGAGGTGCTGTACGAGCACCCCGCAGTGGCCGAGGCCGCAGTGATCGGCATACCACACGTCACGCTCGGCGAGGAGGTCGCCGCCGTGGTCGCGCTGCGCCACGGCAACTCGGCTGGCCCGAACGAGCTGCGGGAGTTCGTCCGCGAGCGAGTGGCGGCCTACAAGTACCCGCGTGAGGTCTGGCTCGTCGACGCTCTGCCCAAGGGCCCCACCGGCAAGATCCTCAAGCGCCAGATCACCGCCCCGGAGAGCCGCTGAGCTGAGGCCGGACACCCGACCAGCATCCGTGCGCCGTCCCAAGGCGCACGGGCATCGGCCCAGATACCGATTCAAGGGAGAAGGGGCGCGACTACGTAGGTCTTACGAGGACGTGGCGTTGCAGTACGCCACCACAGCGGCGACGGCCAGTCCCACGATCAGCCCTGACCCCGCCGCCCGCGCGGCCGGCGCTAGGGCGGCGAAGACCCCCGCGCCGATCATCGAGCCCAGCCCGATGACGACGGCATCGAAAACGCCCAGCCTCCGCTCCAGCACAGCGGCTCCGCCGCTCTGCGACGCCTGGCTCACTCCGCAGCACCATCTGTCGATATCCGGGATCGCGAGACGATAGCTGTCGCGGATGAACTTCAGGTGGCACGCGTCGTAATCCTCAACTGCCGAAGACTCGAACGCGATGAGCAGGGCGTGCGCCGTGCCCGTACACATCAATTGCCGGTGCGTTGCGGATACGGAGACGTAGCCTGGGCGGACAGGGGGTACCCCGGCCGACGGCGGCGTCGTGAAGTCCGGGCCGAAGCAGGCCGCCTTGACTGCGTAGCGTGATGCCGGAGTTGCGGCGTGGATCGGGTACCGGCAGGCTGGATCTGGCAAGCGACCTTGATGACATGAAGAGGTGATCGGGTTGCGGGACGATGCGCGCCCGGTCAGCCCTCCGAGACGCTGGTGTGGATGACGCGTACCGCCTCATGAACCGGTATCCCGGTGAGTCCAGTCGTGATTCTTCAACGGCCGGCCCAGGCCAGGCATCAGTCGGGCGCGAACCGGCTTCGCCATCCCCGTCCCACTCCGAAGTGAACGTCCGGAGCGCTTCTTTGTGGCACGCGCTGCGGACCACCGCTAGACCGGTGGTGTGCGCTGACCTGGTGGTCCGCCCCGGCCCGAATGGGTCACGTGTACGACCACGGCCGCCACAGCCCGCCACCAGCGACAAGGAGCCGCAGAGCATGGGTGGAAAGCAGAAGACACTCGCCATACTTGCCGGAACCGCGCTGGCAACCGGACTCACCAGCCCCGCCTTCGGGGCCGGCGCCGCTCACTCACCGGCCCTGCCTACCGCGGCCACGGGATCAGGGACGTCGGTCGTGGAATGGAACCGCGAACTCATCACCATCCTCGGCGATCCGAAGGCGCAGCCGGCCACCGTCCAGCCCACGCGCAGCTTCGCGCTCCTCCAGGCTGCCGAGTACGACGCGGTCGTATCGATCACCCGGTCCGGCCCCGCCTACCTGTTCTCGGTGGCGGCGCCGCGAGGCGCCCGTGCGGATGCCGCAGCCGACCAGGCGGCCCACGATGTGCTGGTCGCCCTGTACCCGGCCAAGCGCGCACACGTGGACCAGCGGCTGAGCAGCCAACTGTCCGCCATTCCGGCCGGCCCGGACAAGCAGGCGGGCACGACGGTCGGAGCCGAAGTCGCCCGCCGACTGATCAGTCTTCGGTCGAACGACGGGTCCTCGGCGGAGCCGTCGCGGTTCCGCGCCGGCGACAAGGCCGGTAACTACCGGCCCACCCCTCCCGACTTCCCGGCACCGGTGTTCACCGACTGGGGCTCGGTCAAGCCGTTCGTACTGACGAGCGGACGTCAGTTCCGCCCGTCAGCACCGCCGCCCGTGAGCAGCGCCGTGTACGCCACCGCCTTGAACGAGGTCAAGAGCGTGGGGAGCAAGTCCAGTACCACCCGCACCCCCGATCAAACCGCGGCCGCGAAGTTCTGGGCGGCGGCACCCGTCTGGAACGTCTGGAACCAGATCGCGCAGGGCCTTGTCACCGCCCAGAACGCGAGCCTGGAAAAGGCGGTGAAAGTCTTCGCCCGGCTCGACCTGTCCCTCGCCGACACCACGATCGCGATGTACGACGCCAAGTACGCCTACCGCGTATGGCGGCCCGTGACGGCGATTCGTCTCGGCGGTACGCACTACAACCCTCGCATCGTCGGGGACCCCCACTGGTCCCCCCTGCTGACGACCGCCCCGGATCCGTCCTATCCCAGCGCCCACGCCGCCCTCAGCCAGGCGGCGGCCACGACGCTCACTGGGTTCTACGGCGCGCGGCATCGCCTCACGGTGACATCGAAAGGCGTCAGCAGAACCTTTGCCGGCTTCCAGGACGCCGCCACCGAAGCGTGGCTCAGCCGGACCTGGTCCGGCCAGCACACCTCGATCGACAACCGCGCGGGCCAGCAACTCGGCACCCGGGTAGCCGACTTCGTGTCAGGGCACCTCTGACCGTCCGCACCGGGCGACATGCGCAGCCACACACCTGCCCGTCTGAATCAGCCGGGTCGGGAAGCGGAGAAGGGAACAGATCCGTGCCCATCTCTCGTCGCGACGCCCTCAGGCTGGGTGGCGCGTTTGTGGTGGCCGGAGCGGGTGCCGGTGGGGTTGGAGGCTGCGACTCGCAGGCGAGGATGAGCGCGGTTGTCCCCTCGGGAAAGGCGGACTACACGGTGCGGATCGCGACCGGGACCATCGAACTCGCCCCGGGCACGGTCGTCTCCACCACGACGTACAACGGCCAGTTCCCCGGTCCGCTGCTGCGGTTCGCCGAAGGCCGCCCCGTCGCGGTCGACGTCCACAACGACACCAGTACTCCCGAGCTGCTGCACTGGCACGGCCAGCGAGTACCCGCCGACGTGGACGGGGCCGCCGAGGAGGGCACCCCGTACATCCCGCACACGGCATGCGGCGCCTGTCGTTCACTCCCGGACCAGCCGGTTTCCGCTACTACCACACCCATGTGACCGCACACGGTGACCTGACCCGCGGCACGTACTCCGATCAGGCGGGCCCGGTCTACATCGAGCCGAACGCCAACCCCGGAGCTTACGACCAGGATGTTCCTGACCTTGAAGGAGTTCGAACCCTCCCTCAGCCACGGCGGGGACATCCCGCAGACCTTTCTGGCCGGCTCGCCGGTGCCGGACCTGAAGCACATGGGCGAGAAGGCCACAGCCGACTCGCTGGCCCGGGGCATGCCGCGCGGCTACGAGGTCGGCTACCGCGCCTTCAGCGTCAACGGCCGCAAACTCGGCCACAGTCAGCCGATCACGGTCACGACCGGGCAACGCGTGCTGTTCCACGTCCTCAACGCCAGCGCCACCGAGATGCGCAGCCTCGCCCTGCCCGGCCACACCTTCACAGTCGTCGCCCTCGACGGCAACCCCGTACCCCGCCAAGCCAGTGTGCCCGTCCTGTGGACCGGCACCGCCGAACGCGTCTCGGCGGTCGTGGAGATGAACCACCCAGGTGTCTGGGTGCTCGGAGACACCTCGGACGACGACCGCAACGCCGGTATGGGCACCGTCGTGGAGTACGCCGGACGCAGTGGCACTCCGCAATGGATCGCGCCACCCTCATTCACCTGGGACTACCGCACCTTCGCCGACATCGGCTCCACGAATCAGCGACCCGACCACACGATCGACCTGCTGGTGGAGAAGCGCAACGCCGCCGAGAAGGGTTTCAATATCTGGCCCCTCAACGGCGTCCCCATCTCCCCGGACACCAACAAGCCGGTGCTGGACGTCGAGCGCGGCAAGCGATATCGGCTCCGGCTGCGCAACGCCTCCGATGACATCCACCCCCTCCACTTGTACCGCCACACCTTCGCGGTCACCAACTTCGCCAGCACCGCCACCCATGGCCTGCACAAGGACGTCGTCATGCTAGGCGGCTACCAAAGCCTCGACCTCGACTTCACCGCCGACCAGCCAGGACTGTCGCTGTTCCACTGCCACCAGCAAGCAGCTCCACATGGACTACGGGTTCATGATCCTTTTGCGCTGCTCCTGACGTGGCCTTCGGCTCCGGATGGGGTCGGTGGTGCCGGGACGTCCCACATCGGCTGCATGAGGCGGCGGATAGGTCTCATTGCCTTGCACGTCTCCGAGTTGGGTCTTGTTTGGTGGGAGCCGGGCTTTCAGTCCCGCCATGACGCTGCGGCCGGCCGCCATGAGCTCCTGTGCAACCCCCAAGGCCACTACGTGGTCGGCATGTACACAGAGCTGGACGAGCAGCTGGGCAGCTCCTCCTGGGCTGGGAGGCTGGCTGGTGGGAGGACGTGACTCGGTGATTGACATCCTCGCCCACCTAAAGGAGGGCGATTCCCGTCTGCCGCGCCGTTGTCGGGTGCGGCTCCGGGCGGGTTCCTGCTTCATCGCGCTGTGCCGGTAGGGGTCCCGGCCTTACCTGCGCTCCACGGGCTGACACGGCCAGTCCGGCCGCGTTCGCGACGGTGACCGCCGCGTTGATGTCTCGGTCCAGAACGGTCCCACAGGTCCCGCAGGTCCACTCGCGGACGGCAGGGGTTTGGGGCCGTCCTTGACGCCGCAGGCCGAGCAGACCTGAGAGGTGGGCTCGAAGCGTCCGATGCGCACGAACGTGCGCCCGTACCGGCTGGCCTTGTACTCCAGCATGGTCACGAACTGCGACCATCCGGCGTCGTGCACGGACTTGGCCAGGCGTGTGCGGGCGAGTCCCTTGACCGCCAGGTCTTCCACCGCGATGGCTTGGTTTTCGCGGATCAGCGTGGTGGAGAGCTGGTGGTGGAACTCCCGCCGTGCGTCCGCGACGCGGGCATGCGCCCGTGCGAGGCGAACCCTGGCCTTGTTCCGGTTGGCGCTGCCCTTCTCCTTGCGGGACAGGGCGCGCTGGGCCTTCTTGAGCCGTTTCTCGGCCCGGCGCAGGAAGCGGGGACTGTCGATCTCCCGGCCGTCGGAGAGGACGACGAAGTGCCCCAGGCCAAGGTCGATGCCGACCTCGGGTATTGCCGGCATCAGGACTTCTTCGGGGCCGGTCTCGATGACGAACGAGGCGAAGTACCTGCCCGCGCTGTCCTTGATCACGGTCACCGTGGACGGGGTGGACGGCAGGGTACGCGACCACTTCACCGTCAGATCGCCGACCTTGGGCAGACGCAGCTTTTTGCCGGGTGTGATCTTCCACCCGGCGTTCGCGGTGAAGCGGATCGCCTGCCGGGTGTCCCGCTTCGACTTGAAACGGGGCGGCCCCATCCTGGGACGCTTGCCCTTGAGGGAGCCGAAGAAGTTCCGGTAGGCGGTGTCCAGGTCCCGAAGGGACTGCTGGAGGATCACCGACGACACTTCGGCCAGCCACGCCCGTTCGGGCGTCTTCTTCGCGGCCGTGAGCCGCTTGGAAAGCTCACCGGAAGTGACGAACGGCAGCCCGGCCACGCGGGCGTCCTCGCGGACGCGCAACGCGTCGTTGAAGACCACCCGAGCACACCCGAACGCCCTGGCCAGCGACTGCCGTTGACCGGCGCTCGGGTACACGCGGAACGAGTACCGAAGCCGCATGGCGATCATCATAGATACCCACGCTGGACTCCACATCCCGATGTACGCGCGGGTCGTCACGTCATCTACAGCCTTCATGTGCACTTGGTTTTCGTCCTACTGCGCCGGCAGCTGCGCAGGGGCGCCCCTGACCGTCGTGAAGCAGTACATCGAGAATCAGAAGCGCCCCGTGGGCTGAGGTGAACAGTGCGGACCCGTGCCCCTGGTGCGGGTCAGAGCAGGTCTGAGATGGCCTTCACCCCCGGCGTAAACGCCGGAGCACTGGCCAAGATCAAAGGTAGATCAAGTCCGCGGCGTGCTCGAGGATGCGACCTCGCGTCGCCAGCCCCTTGCCCGTGCGCCCGCGAAGATCACGCGATCCATCGTTCATCTGCGTGTCACCACCCTATCCCGCAGATTGGGCTCAGCAGCCCAACACGAGCTGAATTGGGCTTGACAGCCCATTCTTCGTCGCGTTCACTGTGAGTGGGCCAAACAGCCCAGAATGATACCGACCCGAGGACCGCCACCATGTCTCGTCTCAGCACGCCCGAGCTCACCGACATCGACGCCAAGACGCAGGGCACGCTCGACACCATCGCCAAGCAGTTCGGCTTCGCTCCGGGCATGTTCACCACGCTCGCCGCCAACCCGAGGGTCCTCGAGATCGTGATGGGCCTGCAGGGCAGCATCGCTAAGCTCCTCGACGCCAAGACCCGCCACACGATCGCGCTGGCCACGTCCCGCTCCAACAACTGCGACTACTGCTCGGCGCTGCACGGATACATCTCCGCGAACCTCGCAGGCATGTCCACCGAGGAGATCGAGCTGGCCCGCACCGGCGGCTCCACCGATCCCAAGCATGCCGCCGTCGCCCGCTTCTCCCAGCAGGTGATCGAGACCCGCGGTCAGGTGGACGACGAGGACATCGCCGCCGTTCGCGAGGCCGGATACACGGACCCCGAGATCCAGGCGATCGTCACCGTCGTCGTCGTCACGCTGCTCACGAACTACCTCAACAACGTCAACGACACCGTCGTCGACATCCCCGGTGCGGGCGCGTAACCAGCCACCTCGCAACCGAGTCGACCGGCACGACGGCCAACCAGATGAAAACGACGTTCACCACGCACTGACATAAGCCCAACGCCCAAAAACCATCTCCTGACCCGATCTGCCCGAACACGAAACGAAAGCCAGACATGGATCTCAACAATCTGATCACCAAGCACCTCACCCGCTACTTCGACCCGAACAAGAAGATCCCGGAGGAGACCTTCCAGCTCCTGCTGCGCTACCTGCGCACCTCGCCGACGACGATCAACATCCAGCCGAACCACTTCCATGTGCTGGAGACACAGGCCGGCAAGGACAAGCTCGCGGACGCTCTCGTCGGCCGCTTCGAGGACAACCAGGAGAAGGTCCGCAACGCATCGCACGCGATCGTGTTCACGACCCGCAAGACGATTCCCGACGAGCACTTGCAGGAGATCTTCGCCAAGGAACGCGCGGACGGCCGCTTCGCGGACCCTGAGATCCAGAAGGGATGGGAGGCCGGAGCGTCCCACTTCGTGAAGATCCAGACGGAGAACTATGGCGGCGACGTGCTTCACTGGCTGGAGAAGAACACCTACCTGGTGGTCGGCGCGACCATGATGGCCGCCGCTTCTCTCGGAGTCGACGCCACCCCGTTCGAAGGATTCGACCGCGCAGCGATCGACGAAGCGTTCGGCCTCACCGACACCGACTACACCACCACGCTGATCATGGCGCTCGGGTACCCGGACGAGACGCGCGTCTCCCGCCAGCCGGTCTCGCGTTTCGACGCCGAGAAGATCTTCACCCACATGTGACGAACCGAGCGGGCGCGCCATCGGCGCGCCCGCTCGGCTCCGGGGGACTCGACCGCCCGGCGCCCGCACCTCTCCTCGACGGACGCCGGGCAGTCGACCTCCACTGACCTCGAGGAGGCCAAGATGCACGCAGGCAGGACAGTTCAAAACCGCGCGGCCGCGCGCGGCAGAGCTCCCGGGTTCAGAGCACACGCACCAGTGCACCGGCGACTGGGAGGTGTGGAAAGTCGGTGGCAAGGTGTTCATGCTGCAGACATCGATGCCCGGGGAGCCGGTCGTGATCCTCAAGGCCGATCCCTCAGATGCGGAGCGCTCCGCGCGTCGCACACGAGCATCTCTCGCGGCTACCACATGAACAAGAAGCACTGATCACCGGCAAACCTGGTGCGGATATCGGGCAGGCGTTGGTGGACAGCCTCGTGACCGAGTCGTACCTGCTCGTCGTCGCGGGCCTTCCCAGACACAGCCGCCCGGTCGACCCCGACACTTTCAGCTTTCTGCCGTCTGCCGACTGACCGACGCGGCGCCAGACAAAAAAAGCCGGCTCTTCGCCGATCCGGTGGGGATCACGGCGTGAGTCCGCTGGCGGCTAGCTAGTGCAGCAGCGTATTGATCTTGCGAGGGTCATGCGGCTTTGAGCGGGGTTCCGTCGTAGGTCCAGCGGAACGGTCGGGCCTCGACTTGCCGCCGGCACGCGACCCACCCCTTCGAATCCATGTATCGCGTTGATCATTGCTGTGGTCGGCGGGAGACGTTCCACCGGAGCAGGTCGAATACGGGTGGCAGGATGGCCGCCATGGCGAACAGCAGGAGCGCAAGGGCCCCGCGGACGGCGCCGGTCAAGACCGTGCACAAAATCAAGATCACCTTGCGGGAGTCCCGGCCTCCGGTCTGGCGCCGTCTGGAGGTGCCGTCCGGCATCACCTTGCGAGAGCTGCACGACGTCATCCAGGCCGCCTTCGGCTGGGAGGACTACCACATATGGGCCTTCGAAAGCGGCCGGGACCGATATAGCGTCGCTGACCGCGACCTGGGAATCGGCAGCGCCGCTTCCACGCGGCTCGGCCAGGTGGCACCCCACACCGGCGACCGGCTCCACTACACCTACGACTTCGGCGACGACTGGGAACACGACATCCTCATCGAGGACGTCACCGCCCCGGAGGCCGCGACCCTCGATGCCTCACCGGCCGCCGAGCCTGCCCGCCCGAGGATAGCGGCGGCATCTGGGGATACGACTACCTCATCGAGATCCTCGCCGACTCCCGCCACGAAGAACACAAAGACCGCCTGGAATGGCTGGGCCTCGACTCTGCCGACCAGTGCGACCCCGCAGCGTTCGACGCAGCCGAGGTCAACTCCGCGCTATCCCCTCTCGCGACCGTGCTCATCAAGTACTGACGCATCACCGCCCGACGTTGGCAGCCCGCGTCGCCGCTGACGGCGGGCACCTGACCCCGCAAGATCAATGCGGCGCTGCACCAGGCGAGCAGTTGACTCAGGGCCGCTTCGTTGGACTCGGGCGGCCGGGTGCGCCACTCCCCCAGTGTTTCCCATACGGTCTGCGCAACCGCGTACGCGTGCCGAGCCAGGCCGTCGTCCAAGTCGGCGACTTTCTAAAACTGACGATCATCGTTGACACCTGGGTCTCCGATCACTACGGAGATCCACATGCCGAAGTCCATCCCTGCCACCTCGCGGCTTGACCGTGAGGCCAAGCGGCGCCTGGCCGTCATCCGTCACGTCGAAGAGGTCACCAGGAACGTCGTGATGTCCTGCCGGTACTTCGGGATCAGCCGGCAGGCGTACTACACCTGGTACCGCCGCTACCAGGCCGAGGGCACTGAGGGCCTGCGGACCCGCTCCAAGGCCCCGAAAACGTCCCCGAACGCGACGCACGTCGAGGTGGCCGGGAAGATCATCCAGCTGCGGCAGAACTACCACTTCGGCCCCGAGAAGATCGCCATGTACCTCAAGCGGTACCACGACGTCACCATCAGCAAGTCCGGCGTATGGCGGATCCTCAACCGCCTGGACATGGGCCGCCTGCCGGCCTCCCAGCGCTACAAGCGCCACGACCGCCGATGGAGGCGCTACGAGAAGCAACTACCCGGCCACCGCGTCCAGATCGACGTCAAGTTCATCGAGCCGCTCGCCTCGTTACCCCAAGGCCGCCGCGGCGGTGGCAACAAGTACTTCCAGTTCACCGCGAGCGACGACTGCTCCCGCCTGCGCGTCCTGCGGATCTACCCGACGCTGAACCAGGCCACCGCCATCCAGTTCCTCGACTACGTGCTGCAGCGCCTGCCGTTTCAGGTCGGGGTCATCCAGACCGACAACGGCGCCGAGTTCCAGTCCGCCTTCCACTGGCACGTGCTCGACCAGGGCATCGCCACACCTACATCAAGCCCCGCACACGGCGGCTGAACGGGAAAGTCGCACGCTCCCACCGCATCGACGCCGAGGAGTTCTACCGGCTTCTGGACGGCGTCATCATCGACGATGCCGAAGTCTTCAACGACAAGCTGCGCGAGTGGGAGGGGTACTACAACTGCCATCGCCCCACACGGCGGCCTCGGCGGCCAGACACCCCACGAACGCCTCAAGCAGAAGACCACGGCCCAGGCGTAATCGGTGATCGTCAGTGGCACAAACTGGGGATTCCGTCCTCCCGCGTGACCGCCGCGCCGGCACGGTCAGGGGCTTGACCGGCAGGAAGCGCACCGGGTCCGCGCCCGGCAGTCCGCCCACCGTTCCCCGCACTTCCCGCATCTGCCTGCCAGCCGCGCGCAGGAGCGGCGCCACGGCCAGGCGCATCCGCTGGGCACGGGCAGACTCACGTCGACCGCCTGCATGCAGCCGCCCTTCGGCCGGCTCAGGACCTGAGCCTGCGCTGCAGGCGCCGCTCCGGTCGCGCCGATGACCACGGCCTGGGTGGTGTGGCGGTCGCGCCACACCACCCAGCCCGAGGCAAGGCCGGCCGCATACGGTGCGTCGGTCCGCTGGCCCCACCAGACCCTCCACCCCGGCGAGTGCTCCGACCCGCATAAGGGCCTGCCCGCGGCCTCGCAGGTCGGCACTGCGCAGGGTGGCTGGCCGCCCTCGACCAGACGCAGCAGCTCGGTGCGGCGCTCGGTGTACGGGCGGGGCCGCCGGTCGGTGTCACCGACAGCGAGGATGTCGAGGAGGGCAACCTGGACGGTGAAGTCGGCGCCGCGTCGGTAGGCCACGGCGGCCGGCTCGGCTCTGCAACCGCTCGAAGGCCACGCCAGTGCCGTCGATGAAGACCGCGACGAGCTGCCCGTCGAGGACGGCGTCCGGCAGGCCGACGGCAGCGTCTGCGACGTTAGAGAACGGGCGGGACAAATCAGTGCCGTGCCGGCTCCACACCCGTCGGGTCGCGGCGTGAGTCTGACGTCTCCAGCCGTCGTTCTCCAGACTTCGCCGTGTCTCGTGAGACACGGATGTGGGGGTGCTGGCTCGCTTTGAAGATGGACGAGACGGGCGTGCATCACCCGGACTGGAGGCGAGGGTGTCGGGTGGCGGTGGTCTATGGCGTCTCCTGATCGTGCTGGTAGGCGGCGAGGAGGAAGAGCCAGATCTCGCTGACGGTGGGGAAGGGGGCGATCGCGTGCCTGAGCCGTTTGAGCGGGACCTCGCCGGCGACCGCGACGGTGGCCGAGTGCAGGAGCTCGCTGACGCCGGGGCCGACGAAGGTCACGCCGAGGAGGACTTCCCGGTCGAGGTCGACGACCAGCCGGGCGTGGCCCTGGTAGCCGTCGGCGTAGAGGTTGGCGCCCTGGGCGGCGTTGAAGTCGAGGTCGACGGTCTTGATGCGGTACCCGGCGCGCTCGGCCTGTTCGGCGCTCAGGCCCACCGCGGCCGCCTCGGGGTCGCTGAAGAAGACCTGGGGTACGGCGTGCTGGTCGGCGGTGGTGGCGTGGTCCCCCCAGGGCGTGTCGTCCAGAGGGCGGCCGGCGGCGCGGGCGCCGATGGCGTCGCCTGCGGTCCGGCCTTGGTACTTGCCCTGGTGGGTGAGCAGGGCTCGGTGGTTGACGTCGCCGAGGGCATACAGCCAGTGGCCGTCGACACCCCGCACCAGGCAGGTGGTGTCCACGTCCAGCCACGAGCCGGGGGTGAGGCCGACCGTGTCCAGGCCGATATCGTCGGTGGCCGGGGTGCGGCCGGTGGCGACCAGGACCTCGTCGGCCTCCAACTCGCCGCCGTCGTCGAGGGTGAGGGTGACCGGTCCCTGCGGGTCCGGGCGGCGCAGGGCGGTCACCTGGACGCCGATCCGCACATCCGCGCCCGCCTCGCTCAGTCCCTGGGCGACCAGTTCGCCGGCGAAGGGCTCCATGCGGGGGATCAATCGGCGCCGGGCGAGCAGGGTGACCTGGGCGCCGAGGCCCTGCCAGAGAGTGGCCATCTCGATGGCGACTCCGCCGCCGCCGATGATGGCGAGGCGGGCGGGCACGGTGCTGGAGTCGGTGCCGTGCCGGTTCGTCCAGGGACGGGCCTCGGCGATGCCCGGGATGTCGGGCAACGCCGGCCGGCTGCCGGTGGCGATGGCCACCGCGTGCCGGGCCGTGAGGATCTGCCGGGCGCCGTCGTCACGGGTGACGCTGACGCGTCGGGGCCCGTCGAGACGGCCGTGGCCACGGAAGAGGTCGGCTCCGATGGACTTGACGAACAGGGCCTGTCGGGAGTCGTCCCAGTCGGAGACAGAGCGGTTGCGGCGGGCGAAGACGCCATCGGTGTCGATCCGGCCGGTGACGGCCTGCCGGGCACCGTCCACGCGGCGTGCGTCGGCGACCGCGAGGACCGGCCGCAGCAGCGCCTTGCTGGGCACGCACGCCCAGTACGAGCATTCACCCCCGACCAGTTCCCGTTCCACGACCGCTACGGAGAGACCGGCGGCACGGGCGCGGTCGGCGACGTTCGCACCGGTCGGGCCCGCGCCCAGCACGACCACGTCGTAAGACACGTCTGTGGGGGTTTCGTGCGGTTCGCTCATGTTCTTCCTCGCATTCCTGGGAGTGCCTGACGACGGTCGAGGCGGTGCTGACGCCGCCCGTCGGGCCTGCTCGGTCGGGCCTGGGCGGGGGCTCCCCGACCAGGCCAGGGCGCGTCGGTCAGGCGTCGGTGTGCGGGGTGACGACCGGCCATTCGGTGTCGGTATCGACGAGGACATCGAAGTAGTTCGTGAGGATGTTCAACGCCGGATTGCCCACGACCTCGGCGATCTCGGCGTCGGTGACGCCCGCGGCCCGGGCAGCCATGAGCTGCGTCTCACCGATGTGGCCGCGGCCGCGGGCAATCGCGTGGGACAGGTCCGACAGTGCGGCGGCGTCGGGGTCGGCGGACTCCGCGTGGCGGGCAAGTTCCAATCCCCCGGCGCCGACCTTGGCGACGCGCGCCCCTATGGAGGTGTGGGCGGAGAGGCAGTACGTGCAATTGTTGTACTCTGCGGTGGCAATCGCCAGCCGTTCCCCGACCGGGGCCGTGATGAGGGTCCCCGGTCCACCGCGAGGGCAGCATCCTCCCGGCGATCACCATGAGCAGCCGGACACCATCACCCAGACCGGCAGCCGGCCCGTCTGCCCATGGCCGAGCGGGATGTCCGCCTCGAAGAACCACAGGTCACACTGAGCAGGCTCGCCCGGCCGATACGTCGTCCGGGACACCGGGTCCACCGGCAAACACGCCGGTCTGAGCTCACGCACAACACGTTCCTTGAGAATCGTCATCCCCCGCTGCCAGCCGAGCCGCTCCACCAATCACCGTCGCCGGCATCGTCGGCATCTCCCGCAAAAGCTTGCGGAGCTGCACCCTGACCGCGTCCACCGCCGAGCCCCTCAGCGGACCCTCGTACCTCGCCGGCCGGCCGGCCGCAGACCACGGTCTGCGGTCGGCCCTGCGTTACAGACGTCCCGATGTGTCATCAAAGGTATGCCACACCATAGTTGGCGGCCCACTCATGCTTCAGGTCGTCCTCGTTCGCGTGCCCGAACGTGTACGCGGGAGAGTCCACCCGCAGCGCCCGGTCCACCCTGATCAGTACGGCCTCGTGGCACGGGTAGATGGGATCGCCGTGGGTGTTCAGCACCCACTGGCGGGACCAGTCGAACACCGGGTCGCCTTCCCCGCGGATCTCGGCCGTTCCCTTGAAGCGGTACCCCCGCCGGAGCAGGAAGTCGATCACGTTGACCTCAACCTGCGGATTGCGCCGCAGGTTCTCCACCGTGTTGGGCGAGGCCATGTTCATGAATACCAGGTGATCGTCGTCGTAGACGCGGACGGACCCCTTCGGCGAGAGGTTCGGAGAGCCGTCCTCGCAGACCGTCGCAACGAACGCCAGCTTGGCGCTGGTGACGATCTGCCGCATGTCCTCAGTGATTATTCCCATCGCTCCTCAACCTTTCCTGCCACTTCTGCGTGCCCCACCCTCCTGGGCCGTCACGACGCAGCCCTTTTCGAGTGCGCCCACAACAGGCCGATGGCCTGGTCCGCCGAAGCCCCGGCGCTCGCTCCGCGCTGTTGCGCGCCCTCCCCGATCGCGTTGGGCGCCCGTGTCCGCCGACACCCCGGTCAGTGATCACATCCGCGCGGACGGCCGTTCCGGGGACCGTGTCCCGGAGCCCGGAGCCCGACCGGCGGTCGGCGCCCACGGTGCCACCGTGAGCCGGCCCGACCGCCTGATGTGCCCCGCGTCTGGTGGGTACGGCCGGTGCCATGAGTCGGTGTCAGGACGGGACGGCACCCCGTCGTGGACGTGCTCAGGTCAGCACGAGCTTCTTGCCACCGGCCCGCCCGGCGGACACCCGGGCGAAAGCGGCCGGCCCCTCACGCAACGGGATCGCTTCCACGTTCTGCTTCAGCTTTCCCTCCACGACCGCCTCCGCCAGATGGGCAAGCTGAGCGGCATCAGGCCGGACGTAGAGATCCGTACTGGTGATACCACGCTCCCCCGCCGGCGCGTCCGAGGTCAGCGACACCAGACGCCCACCGTCCCGCACCAGCGACAGCGCGGCCCGCGCCGTACCACCAGCAGCGATCAGCACACCATCGAACCCACCACGGACCCGACCCGCCCAATCCGAGTCGTGGTAGTCGACGACGGCCGACGCACCCAGACCACGCAGGCGCTCGGCAGCCGAAGCGGACGCCGTCACCGTCACCTCGATCCCCTGAGCAGCAGCAATCTGCAACGCCAGCACACCGGTCGCCCCACCACCATTGGTGATCAGAAGCCGCTCGCCCCGGCTCAGCCCCAGTGCCTCCAGCGACTGGTGCGCCGTTAGCCCGGCAACCGGCAGCGCCCCCGCCTGCACCGGATCCAGCCCAGCCGGGCAAATCGCAGCACTGGCCGCAGTGATCAGCACCCGCTCAGCCCAGAAGCCACTGCCACCGGGCAACGGGGCCTCATGCGCAAGCACCCGGTCACCGACAGCAAAGCCCTCGACATCAGGACCCACAGCCACAACCCGGCCCACGCCCTCCACACCCAGCGCCGCCGGCGGACGCAGCCCCACATCCCAGCCCGCACCGTTCAGCAACCGATCCCACGGGCCGACACCGGCCGCCTCCACCTCCAGCACAAGCTGACCAGCACCAGGAGCCGGCGGCTCAGGCACCTCCAGGAGGACGACGTCCGCGTCGGGTCCGGACACTCCGCTTGCCTTCATGGTTATCCCTTCACTCGCTCCGGCCGGCCGACGGTAGGTACAGGCCGGCCGCCACAACTTCAGTCTGGGGTTTCGGCCCTCAACCGGGCGTACCGACCGAGTCGGCGGAGGGGATGTCGATGTCGGTCTGGTTGACGTTGTTGAGAAAATTGGTCAGCAGGGCCTGCACTGCGACCGTGACGATCGCCAAGATCTGCGGGTCGGTGTAACCGGCGCCGCGCACAGCCGCGAGGTCTGCGTCGCTGACTCGCCCGCGGCTCTCGACCACCCGTTGAGCGAAGCGAGCGGCCGCGGCGCGCTTGGGGTCCACCGAGCTCCCGGCGCGAGCCAGGTCGATGTCGTCGCTCGACATTCCGCTGAGTTCGGACGACACGTACGTGTGAATCGCCAGGCAGTAAGCGCAGCCGTTGGCCTCCGAGACCGCGAGCGCGATGGTGTGCCGCGTCTTCGCGTCCAGAACGCGACTCATGGTGCTCTGCAGCGTCACGACGGCGTCGAGAACGGTCGGGTTCGACGCGATGGTCTTGAACATGTTCGGGACGAAGCCGAGCTGTGTGCCGATGTTGTCGAGGATGCCTTGCGCTCCCGCGGGGACATCGTCGGAAGAGGGAGCGTTCAGTCGTGCCATAGCAAATCAACCTCCGGTAGGCGTGCGAGTAGTCCCCGAGCCAGGTCAGACCGAGCATTTTTTGGGCCGTGCGGCCCACTTCTCAGAGCTAACACCGCTCAAGACTGGGCTGTCAAGCCCACCTTGCGGTATCGTGCGACGTATGGAAGCCACGACACGAGCTCGGGTGCCTCGCAAGCTCACGGACAAGGGCCAGGCGACGCGTACCCGGATCCTGGAGCATGCCGCGGAACTCATCTACACGAAGGGTGTCCACGCGACGAACAACGAGCAGCTCCGTCGCGCAGCCGGCGTCAGCGGGTCACAGCTCAACCACTACTTCCCGACCAAGGAGAGTCTCGTCCTGGCAGTCATCGCATGGCAGGCCGATCGCGTCCTCGCATTCCATCGCAGTGAGCGATTCGCCTCCTTCAACGATCTCGACGCGTTCCGGGAGTGGGCGGATTTCTACGTCGGCTACGAGCGCGCCTACCAGGAAGGCTGCAGCCTCGGCTCCCTCGCGAGCGAGATCATCAAGACCGACCTCGACGTTCACGATGAGCTCGCGAGTGCGTTCGATCAGTGGCGGGACATCTTCCGCGACGGGCTCCAGCACATGCAGCGACTCGGCCGCATCAGCACTGACGCGGATCCGGCGCAGCTGGCCAATCTGCTGCTTTCCGCATTCCAGGGCGGCAGCCTCCTCGCTCAGGTCGCACGGGACATCACCCCGCTCAAGGACGCGTTGCAGGCAGCGATCGATTACGTGGAGACCTTCGTAAGGTCTCCCGAAGTCGACGTAGCGCAGGTTCGCTAGCCGCCGACGGTCTGAGACGGCCCATCGAACGGCGGAACGACCGCACCCTGCGCTTCCGCTTCCCCCGACGCTGAACCGGGCAGAGCAGACCTCAATCAAATTTCCGCACCGAGAATCGAGGCTGACCCACTCCCAAGCGTGGCGTCCCGAACATGCGACGTGGCGCTTCGCGGTGCAACCGATCCGACAGGCGGCGCCCGGGGCCCGCCTGGCCGTTCGGCGCGAAATGGTCCGGTCTTTTGCTCAGAGAATGGTCCACACGTGTGGGCAGACGCGCGCATACGGTCGGGTCGCGAGGCATCTGATGGGAACCACGATGATGAGCACTGACCAGACCCCGCTCCTGGAGCCGCTGGGGCTCCGCGAGATATCCGACGCAGCGATAGCGATGCTCGACGAGCAAGGGACGGTGGTCGCGTGGACGCAATCCGCTCAGCACCTTGTCGGATACTGCGCTGAGGACGTGGTGGGTCGATCCGCCACACTCGTGCTGCCGTCATCCCAGGAGGCGCTGGGGGTATCAGCGTTCGCTGAGCAGTGCCGTGCCCAAGGTGGCTGGTCCGGCACCGCGGCGGTCCGCCACCGCGACGGCCGCACGCTCAACTTGCGCGTGCGCCTCTCGCTGCTGCGGGGACAGGACGCAACCCACCGCTGGCTGGTATCCCTGACCGACGTAGGCGCGCTCTCCTCGGGGATGGTGAACGGATCGGTGCGGGAGTCGCTGTTTGCCCGCGCGCCGGTCGGCATCGCCATTCGTGACCCGCAGCTGCGCTGTACGTGGATGAACGACACGATGGAGCATGACGGCATTTCCCGTGACCGGAGGTTCGGACGCCGCCTGAAGGATTCACTTCCCGGCTTCGAGGCCGAGGCCCTTGAAGCGGTGATGCGGCAGGTGCTGGCGAGCGGCACTTCCGCGGTCCACGAGTACCGGGCATGGCCTCCGGAAGATCCGCGCCGGGAGCACGCGTTCTCGGCCTCGTTCTTCTGCCTCCAGGACGTGGACGGCAAGGCACTGGGGGTCTGCTCCTTGACCGTGGATGTCACCTGCAACCAGCGGGTGCGCGAGCGCCTTGCGATCCTCAGCCAGGCCAGCGCGCGCATCGGGAGCACCCTGGACGTCATGCAGACCGGACAGGAACTGGCCAGCCTGGCCGTGCCCCTGTTGGCCGACTACGTCACCGTCGACCTGGCAGAATCGGTTCCACTCGGCAAAGAGCCCTCTGCCCGAATCGACACGATGTACGATCACTCCCGCGTGTTCCGACGTGCCGGTTTGGCCTCGATCCACCCAGGGACCCCAGAGTCGCCGTTTGCACGAGGGGAGACAATTTCCGTCCCCTCAAGCTCGCCACTCGCCAGCGCACTGCGCACGGGAAGGTCCCACCTGGAACCGGTACTGGACGCCACCCCTGGGACATGGATCGACCACGACCCGGCACGGGCGCAAAAGATCCGTGAGAACGGGGTGCACTCCCTGATGATCGTGCCCATCCGTGCCCGGCAATCCGTGTTGGGCGTGGCCGTGTTCGCACGCACCGAGGACCCGATGCCATTCCAGCAGGATGACCTACTCATGGCTGAGGAACTGGTCACCCGGGCCGCGCTGTCCTTGGACAACGCCCGCCAGTACACTCGCGAACGCAGCACGGCCCTCGCCCTCCAGCGCAACCTGCTCCCGCACCGTTTGAGGGGCGGCGTCGCCGTCGAGGCGGCCGGGCGCTACTTGCCGGCCGACACGGACGCCGGTGTCGGAGGCGACTGGTTTGATGTGATCCCGCTGCCTTGTGCCCGGGTGGCCCTCGTCGTCGGTGATGTGGTCGGACACGGCATCAACGCCGCGGTGACCATGGGTAGGCTCCGCACCGCCGTCCGCACACTCGCGGACCTGGACCTGCCCCCCGACGAACTGCTGAACCACCTCGATGACAGCGTCCGGCGGCTGACCGGGGAAGATGACGACGCCCCGGATGAGATCCCCGCGATTATGGGCGCGACCTGTGTGTACGCCGTCTACGACCCGGCCACCCGACAGTGCACGATGGCACGGGCCGGGCACCCCCCGCCCGCGATAGTCGACGCACAAGGCCAGGTCACCTTCCCCGACCTGCCCACCGGAGCCCCACTCGGCCTCGGCCTCGGGCTGGTCCCCTTCGACGCCGTGGAGGTGGAACTGCCCGAAGGAAGCCTGCTCGCGTTCTACACCGACGGGCTGGTCGAATCCCGTGACGACGACATCGAGGTCGGCATGCACCGCCTCGGCACCGCCCTGGCACAACCCGAACAGTCCTTGGAAGACTTGTGCTCCTCAGTGATGGAAACCGTGCCGACTCAGGCAGCATCTGACGACGTCGCCTTGCTCCTTGCCCGGATCCACACACTCAAGCCGGCCGACATTGCCTCCTGGGACCTGCCAACCGAGCCGGCCGTCGTCAGCGACGCCCGGCACCTGGCCGCCCATCAACTCAGCGAATGGGGACTGGAGCATCTCGTGCCCACCACGGAGCTGATCATCAGCGAACTGGTCACCAACGCCATCCACCACGGCGCCGGCCCGATCCGGCTACGGCTCATCAAGCACCAAGTCCTGACCTGCGAAGTCTTTGACAGCGGAAAGTGTTACCCACGCCTGCGCCACGCCCGCACCGTCGACGAAAACGGCCGGGGACTGTTCCTGATTGCCCAGTTGTCCAGCAAGTGGGGCTTCCGCTCCGCAACGGCCGGCAAGCTCGTCTGGGCCGACCAAGAGCTCCCGTCCACGCTGTAAAGCGGGGATCGATGAGGGCTTCCCTCTCGGTCCCCACCGCCCGCGTACCAATGCCGCCGCGGAGATCCCACCCCCGGGCTGGTGCCGTTGAACCAACCTCCCGTACCGCTTCAGAACGCCTGTGGGCCGACCAGATGCCGGGCGCGGCTTGCCCTTGGACACGACCACCGGCTCGAACTCGGACCCCTGCGATCGCGTGGCACGTCCATGGTGGCGGACCGGCCACTGTGGTCACCGTCCTGAAGCAGCTGTCATTGCGGGAGTGGCCCGAGCACCGTCCGGCGGGATCTCCGGCCCAGCAGCCGAGGTGGTCGGCCATCTCCGCCTGCAGGGCTCGCTCCAACACCGCGTTGAATCGGGATCGCGTACATGCCGATCACCTCGCCGCCGACGCGTCCGAGCGTTCGGCGGGTCCTCCTCGATCGCGGAGTGCCCGTCCAAGCCGCTGACGGTGTCGGCTACGTATACGGCATCGGCCTCCACGGCCAGAACGGCTACGCGAAGATCGGCACCACGACATCACCGGGGACCAACGGGACGCACTACTACGCGGGTGTCGCCCCATGGGCTGGAGCTGATCGACTTCTGGCTCTCGCCTCCCCCTGACTACCTACGGATCGAGAAGCGCACCCTGCGGCGCTGCCGCACGCTCATCTCCTCCGCCACGCCCCGAAGCGAGTACTTGCGCGATCTCCCCTACGAGCGGGCATGTAGGGGACATCACCGAAGCGGCATACCTGAGGAAGAACGGTCGCCGCCTCTGGGCCCTCCTTACCGGCGAACGCGGATGATCGTCTTCCCATTGATCCGCTCGGTAGGGTTGAAGGCGGCCACAGCATCGTCGAGGGTTGCGACTTGGCCGATGTTCGTCCGTAGCTGTCCGTTCTTCACGCGCCGCGCGATCTCACTGAGTTGCGCGCGATCGGACACGACAACGAAGTCGATCGCCCGGCCGTTGGCCGGGCGCGCCTCGGGCGGCCCGGCGACGGTCACCAGCATTCCCTCGGCTCGAACCAGACCCGCGGACCGCTTCCCGATGGCACCGCCGAAGACATCGAATACCAGATCGACGCCGCCGACATCTTCCAGCGCATCGTTCTCAAGGTCGACGAACTCCTGGGCACCGAAGTCGAGCGCCAGCTGACGATGGGCAGCGCGTCCGGTACCGATGACGTAGGCGCCGGCCTCACGTGCGAGCTGTGTCGCCATCGAGCCGACCGCACCGGCCGCACCGTGCACAAGGACGCTCTGCCCCACCCCGAGGTGGCCGTGCTCGAACAGCCCCTGCCACGCGGTCAGGCCAGTCATCGCGACGCCCGCCCCTACCGTGAAGTCAACGTCGCCAGGCAACGGCGCAAGGTTGCGCGCCTCGACGACGACAAACTCTGCCAGGGTCCCGTCGCGGGTCCAGTCGGTGAGGCCGAAAACCCGCTGTCCGACCGACAGCCCCGCCGTTCCATAGCTGAGGGCGGTGACCACACCGGCCACCTCGTGGCCCGGGATTGACGGCGTGCGGTCACGGCCGAGGCGATCGATCCAGGTCGAGGGCCACTCCAGCTCATTCCCAGTGAATCCTGACGCATGAACTTCAACGACGACATCGCCGTAGTTCGCGCCTTCAAGACTGGCGAGCCCCGCCGTGTCCGGATCGGGTCGCTCCACTAGCGTCATCCCTGCCGTTCCCGCGGCACGGTCGGTCACCACGATCGCTTTCATCTGAATACCTCTCTCCGCAACAGCCCTCGTTGACCTCGATGCTCGTCCGCGCCGGCCGTCTCCGGACTCGCTGGACGACTCGAAGCACGTTTGAAAGACGGACGGCTACATCCAGTCGTGCTCGAGCGCGGCGATCTGCCTCTCGTCGTCCGGCCCGGCTGCCGAACCGTGCTGGTGGTCCGGCCCGTCTGCGGGTTCGTGCTGTGGGTTGGCGCCAGAGCCCGGATGAACCTTGTCGATGAGATCGAGGTATCGCGGGTGGCGGGCAATGAACTCGCCCACAACCGGGCAGATAATGGTGATCTTCTTTCCGCTCTCGCGGATCTCGTTCAGCACGCGAGCGATGAGCTCCGTGGCTACCCGCTTGTGGCGGTAGGCGGGGTCGACCCAGGTCGTCAACAGTACGACGCGGCCGCCGACGAACCGATATTGGAGTTCTGCGATCGCTTCGGGACCGAGGGACGCGGTCCAGCGACCGCGCTCCGCGTCGTTGGCGATATCGAGCTCCCAGGCGGACTCGGCCTCACGGAGACCGGTCTCGTCCAGAGCAGCGATGAGGGCCGCGTTGTTCTGTTCACGAAAGGCCGCCTCGGCCTCGATGTTGGTCGTCACTGTCGAACACCTTCTGTCAGCGGAGCCCAGCGGGTTGGTTCAGGACTGGTGCGTCCCTGTGGTCGCCCCCGGGTGCTGAGGGTCGATGAGGTCCGCATACTCGGGGTTGTGCTCGATGAAGGTGCGCACGATCGGACACGTGATGGTGACCGTCATTCCTCGCGTGCGCACGTCGTCGAGGACGCGTCGGATCAGCTCGGTGGCGACGCCCTGTCTGCGGTACTCGGGGAGCACTGAGGTGGCCATGAGCACGAGTCGGCCGTCGCCGGCTTCGTTGTAGGGCAAACCGGCGATCTCGGTGTCGCCGACGATGGCCTCGTAGATACCGGTCTTCTCGTCGTTGACGACGTGGAAGTCGAACGCGGGGGCGTGGGGATGATCGATCACCTCGTCGAGGACGACCTGGTCCTGACTGAGGGTGCCTTTCCCGCCGGGGTGTCCGGCCTCGTCGGGGTGCTCGATGGCGTAGCGGGTCCGTTCGGTTGGCTCGGTCATGGGCGTGTTCCTTCGTTGCTTGCTGGTTCGGGGGGTACGCCGTGTGCTTACGGGCGAACACGGATGATCGTCTTCCCCTTGACCCGCCCGGTGGGGTTGAAAGCGGCAATGGCCTCGTCGAGGTCCGCGACCCGTGCGATGTTCGTCCGCAACCGACCGTCCCGGACCCGCTGCTCGCCGCCGCGCGCTCCCCCTGTGGCCCCGATGGGTGCGCCACTGCTTAGGGCAACTGAACAGGACGATTACGTCCACATCAGGAGGGCGGAGCACCGTTCGACAAGCATCAGCGGTGACCCCGTGTTGCGGCGCTGGTCGGCAGGGTTCGACAGTGCGAGCAGCGCGAAGCCCTGGGTCTGACGTGGTCAACGTTGCACCTGCCCGCGCCTGGGCGACACACCTCCCGATCAGAGCCTGTCATGTCCAAGAACGAGAGGCCTGCGGTAGGCCACAGCGTCCGCATCACTGCAGCCCACATCGCGGAAGCGGCGACGAGGGCACCATTCACCTACATCGACGGGGCAACACAGGTATTCACTCACGACGGGCGCACCACCTACGTCGAGAAAGGGAGCCAATCGACCGGAGAGGGGGGGAGTAGACGATCAAGGGCGGTTTTGGTCTTTCTGGCCACCCACCTACCGTGCCACCTACGACGTCTCGGATCACAGGTGCCGATGGCGATGTCGCCACCGGTGAATCGCGGAGGGACGTTCGAGGGACGGTACCTCCGAGTTCGCCTGATTCCCGGGACCAGGCCTACCCTCGCGCTCTTCTTGCGAGAGATCTCCGTAGAGGCTGTATCCGTTGTATTCCCAGAATAGGCGCTCCGGTCCCAGAAGCCTGGGTCGTTGTCTGACCTCGTCAGGCCTCGGGTCCACGTCGCGCACCGTGGGAGACGGCCCACACTGTGTGCCCGACATGCGCCCACCCTGGTGGACACCCACCCGAGCCCGGTACGGGAGCCCTGCTACGGATACGGTAGGCCGTGCTTTAGTGGACGTTAAGTCCGTTTCTGGTAGCGGACTCGTCCGGGTTGGGTGAGGAAGCCTTGTCGGGCGAGGCGTCCGAGGCGGCTGCGGGTGACGTTGACGGTCGCCTCGTCGGCGGGAGCAAGCCTGCATCGCGGTCTTCTCATCCACGCTGAGCACGACGGAGTGGGGCAGGCAGTGTGGATAGAGGGCGCAGACCTCGGCGGGCTTGGTGTAGAAGTTCGGATCGTCCGGGCAAGTGAGCCAGCCACGTACTGAGCTTGTTCCGCTTTGACGGACACCATCGTTGTGGTGGTCAGGCCGCTGAGGCGGCCTCGTAGGCGGCAGGACTGCGGTAGCCGAGGCTGCTGTGCAGTCGGTGCAAGTTGTACCAGCCCTCGATCCACTCGAAGACCGCGGTGTGGGCGGCGGCCCGGCTCGGCCAGGGGCGGTCGTCGTTGAGTTCGTTCTTGAGGGTGGCGAAGAACGACTCGGCCAGCGCGTTGTCCCAGCACTGACCGGTGCGGCCGACCGAGAGTTGGATTCCCAACTCGGCTGCCAGGAGGGCGAATTCATGGCTGGTGTACTGCCCGGGTTCAACCAGTCGTAGCAACATGCCTGATCAGAGAGGATTCGGGCGCGCGTCGCCTGATCCTTGTCCGTGAGCTTGCGAGGAACCCGTGTTCCCGTCGTGGCTTCCATACGTCACACGACACCGCAGACTGGGCTTGACAGCCCAGTCTTGGATGGTGTTACCTCTGAGAACTGGGTTGCCAAGCCCATAAATGCTCGGCCTGGCCTGGGCTCGGCGACTACTCGCACAGCTACCGGAGGTTGATCCGTTATGTCGCGACTGAATGCGCCCCCTCTCGACGACGCAGATGTGTCACCAGTGATCAACCGGCCTCGCCAGGGCAGAACGCTCCGGCTGGCATTCTCATCTGGGATCGTCTCCCTGGTGGCCTCGTTTGCCGCGTCGGCCGCACCGATCCCCCTGTTCAACACCTACCGGGCCGAGGACGGGTTCACCAACGCCGGCATCTCGCTGGCCTTCGTCACCTACTCCGTCGGCATTATCGCCGCACTGCTGGTGCTGGGACGGCTGTCCAATCATCTGGGCCGACGGCGCACCGCGATCGCTAGCCTCGGCCTGCTCCTGCTGGGCTGTCTGCTGCTGCTGAACGTGCACGACATCGGCACTCTGCTGGCCGGTCGGCTCCTGATGGGCGTCGGTACGGGGTTGGCCAGCAGCAGCCTCACCTCCTACATCGTCGACGCCGCGCCCACCAGGTCGGCATGGTTGGCCTCCGTCGCGTCCAGCCAGGGACCCATGCTCGGCCTCACCCTCGGCGCCATCGCCGCCGGCGCCCTGGTCCAGTTCGCCCCCTGGCCACGCGAGCTCATCTACCTAATTTGCGCCGGTCTCCTCGTACTGTCTGCCGCACTCATCGTCATCAGCCCGGAGACCGCGAAGCCGATGCCGGGCGCTTGGCGATCACTGCGGCCCCGGGTCCGCGTACCGGCTCGGGTCAGGCGTCTGCTCCCTGTCGCGGCCGTGGTGTTCGTGACCGCCTATGCGACCGGGGCTTTCTACCAGTCCTTCATGCCCGCACTGGTCGAAGATCAACTCCATACCCGCAGCCCGCTCATCCTGGGACTGGTGTTTGCCTGCTACATGGCCCCCAGCGTTCTCGGCGCTCCCATCGGCGGCCGGTTCACACCAGCGGCAGCCCAACGCATCGGCATGATCATCGTCCTGATCGGATGGATCGGCAACATTACAGCCATCGCCATCGGCACACTGCCGTTGTTCATCGCTGCAACCATCGTCACCGGCGTCGGTCAAGGCATCGCCGTCAGCGCCGCCACCCGCGGCCTGCTGCACGGCAGCGCCCTGGCCGACCGGGCGCCGATCTTCAGCGCGGTCTACCTCCTCTGCTACAGCGGCGCCGCCTTGATCAGCCTCATCTTCGGCCAGCTCTCGAACGCCTTTTCACTACCCCAGATCGGCGTCGGATACGGCGCCCTTGCCGTCATCGCCACCCTGTTCACGGTCCTCGCCGCACGCAACCCGCATACGGACCCGACCAGTCAACGGTGAGTAATCACATGCCGAACCTCACCGTCACGTTCCTGGGCACGTTGGATGTATGGATGCACACGAAGTGATGTACGGGCAGGGCCTTTGTGCACGTCAGCGGCATGTCTTCGCGGCGGTGTCATGCACGGCGTTCCTCCGGGAGCGTTGGCCGCTGAGTTCGATACCGGTCCGAACGCGCTGTACAAGACCATCTTCGACGCGCAGGAAGCTGCGGGCTCAATTGGCGGCCGCCGGGCACTTCGACCGACTGCGCAACGTCTGGACCGACGTCGCGCCGAAGGCCGGAGGTGCCACTGAGGGCTGTGGGAGAGGAGGAAGACAAGAGGCGTGTGTTCCCCGTCGCTGATATTTTTATAAGAGCGCTAGCCCTGCTTACGACGAGCCGATTGGACGGCCAGCATGGCGATCATCTCGCGCGGTTTCCACGGCCGACGGCCGCCCGCGGGCAGGAAGCTGCCACCCGGACAGTACGAGACCACGGGCTTTCCGGTCCTCTCGGCCGGGCCCACGCCGCGGATAAGCACAGACGAGTGGGAGCTGTCCGTCACCACGGAGACCGGGAGGCGGCACAACTGGGACTGGACCGCCCTCACGAAGCTGCCGTCGGAAACTCCGACGGCAGACCTCCACTGCGTGACCAAGTGGTCGAAGTTCGGCACCCGGTGGCAGGGGGTGTCTTTGGACGTCCTGCTCGCCGATGTCGAGACGGCTGCCGAGTACGTTCTCATCTCCTCCTACGGTGGCTACACCACGAACCTCCCGCTGGAGGATCTTCTGGACGGCAAGGCCTGGATCGCGTACGGCTACGACGGCCGGCCGCTCGCCCCCGAGCATGGCGGTCCGGCCCGACTGCTCGTCCCGCACCTCTACCTCTGGAAGTCCGCGAAGTGGGTGCACGGACTGGAGTTGCGGGAGAACGACATCCCGGGGTTCTGGGAGAGCGCCGGCTACCACAATTACGGAGACCCGTGGCAAGAACAGCGGTATCGAGGAGACTAGGCGACCGGCTCCGATGGAGGGTCGCCGAGGTGGCAGAACGTCGCGCTGAGTCCGCGACGGCCGTCACGCTGGTGCTGGAGGTGCCGGAATGGCCCGGCCATCTGGCAGGCCAGCATGTGGACATCCGGCTGACCGCGGAAGACGGCTACAGCACACAACGCAGTTACTCCATCGCTTCGGCCCCGGACGGAACGCGCCTGGAACTGACAGTGCAGCGCGTCTCTGATGGCGAGGTCTCTCCCTACCTGGTCGACGAGCTCATGCCCGGTGACCAGCTGGAACTGCGGGGACCGGTCGGAGGCTGGTTCGTCTGGCAGCCGGAGCAGCAAGAACCGGTCCTGCTCGTGGCCGGAGGCTCCGGGCTGGTGCCGCTGATGTGCATGATCCGCTCGCGGCATGCAGCCGGCAGCCGGGTTCCCTTCCGGGCGCTGTACTCCCTGCGATCGCCGGCCGAGCTGCTGTACGGGCCAGAAATCCGCCAAGGAACACCAGGGGTGGACGTCACACACATCTACACCCGGGAAGCGCCACAGCAGTCCGCGCGCCCCCCGGGCCGCATCACACCCGACGACCTGGTACGCCACGGATGGCCACCGGACTTCGCGCCCACCTGCTACGTCTGCGGACCCACGGCGTTCGTCGAGAAGGCAGCTGCCTACCTGGTGCTCCTCGGACACGACCCCCAGCGAGTCCGCACAGAGCGCTTCGGCTGAGGAGAGGACTGAGATGACGGCAGGCACACCGGCAGACACCGGTATCCCACGCGACGCAGAGGGCGGCTACATCGACGGCAACGCGCTGGCCGGCCCTCTGGCCGAACTCTTCGCGGTCGACTTGACAGCAGCGACCAGCCAGTGCGCGCACTGCAGCAACACAGGGCCCGTCGCACTCCTGCACGTATACCGCGAGGCACCGGGACTGGTAGCCCGCTGCCAGCAGTGTGAACAAGTCATGCTACGTCTGGTGCGCGCACCGGAGACGGTCTGGCTAGACATGAGCGGCATCACAGTACTGGCGATCCCCGTCGGCGCCGACTGAGGCACGCATGGCCTCCCCTGCGGAGGGGCACGCCGTCGGCGCGGCAAGCTCGGTGGTGCCCGCCACGACCGGACGGCGGGGCCGCTGGAAGCTGGTGGGCCACCGCTCGGGTTTGTCACCTCAAGCGCAACCTGGGGCTACTGGAAACGGCCGTCGAAGCAGGTACCGCTCCTCAGGTCGGAGAACCGAAGGCCGACGACTGCTCCCCCTTCCACCACCCAGCGCAGGTCGTAGGACGCTTGGTAGGAGGGCGGCCAGAAGGAGCAGAAGTGCCCATTCTCGTCGACGGACCAGGTGCCCTCCGTCTGGCGTCCTGCCTCGAAGTAGGAGGTGCTCCCGTCGGGTTGGAAGGTCTGGGTCGTGCCATCGCCGTAGGCCAGGCGGCCTGCGGTGACAGCGGTGGGGATCTGCTCAGGCAGCACGATGGCGCCGTCTTCTGCGTGCAGGTTGTCGATGTTCCTGGTCACTGTGCGGTCCTTCTCCCTGGCCCGACGGTTCCATTGCTCGTGAGGTCCGGCGGGCGTCTTCTGGCTCACCGCGGCGAAGATGATCCCATTGGAGGGGGTCTGCTCTATCGTCTTGGCCGCCTCCGATTCGAGGGGACTCGACCCCTTGGGCGCCGCAGCACATGAGCGCTTTCCGTACTGCTGTACACGGGTATCGGCTGGGGCCCTGCTGAGCCCCGAGCCGCAAGACGGGGCGCCGAGCCGCCGTGCCGTTCGAGCTCCGGGGGCCTTGCCCCGGTTGCCGGTCATCGGCCCTCGGCGGCGTCTTCTTCCGTCGTCTCGAAGACGCTCAGGTCTTCTTCCGTCGTCTCGAAGACGCTCAGGTACTGGCCGTAGCCCTCCTGCTCCAGATCCTCCAGGGGGACGAAGCGCAGCGAGGCGGAGTTGATGCAGTACCGCAGTCCTCCGCGGTCGCTGGGCCCGTCCGGGAACAGGTGCCCGAGGTGGCTGTCCCCTTGAGCCGACCGTACTTCGACACGGACCATGCCGTGGCTGGTATCGGGCCTTTCGACGACGTGGCCGGACTCCAGAGGCCTCGTAAAGCTGGGCCAGCCGGTCCTGCTGTCGTACTTGTCGACCGAGGCGAAGAGGGGCTCCCCGGACACGATGTCCACATAGATACCGGGTGCCTTGTTGTCCCAGTAGGCGTTGGAGAACGAGGGCTCCGTCTCGTCTCGCTGGGTCACGCGGTACTGCTGGTCGGTGAGCTGTGAGATGCGCTGTGGGCTCTTGCTGTACTCCGGCATGGCTACCTCCCAGACGGTGCTGGAGTGTCTCTTCTGCCCTATTCGCGTCATGCATCGCCCGACTCTTACCTTTGTTGCAGGGGTGCAGGGGCCGCGGGTGAGGGCCTGGCCGGGGCGCGATGCACGGGCGGACCGCTGACGTGGTGGTCAGAAGCGGCCGCCCGTCGCGAGCCCGGCTGCGTCCCCTCACGACCGGGACGGGAGGACGAGGAAGGCCCAGTCTGCCCCCATCGCTCGTGCCCGGCCCGTAGCGGCGGCGCCGCGCTGCAGGTCGCCCCAGACAGGCCGGGCACGGATGTGGACGCGTGCTTCCAGGCGGCAAGGATCGCCCTGGCGCCGTCACGTCCAGCGACCGGCGACGGCCCACTGGTCGTCGCGTGCACCGTGACGCTGGGTCCCGACCACCTGGCGGTCTGGGCTTACGCGAGTGACGTCGCCCTCGTCGGCACCGCGTGGGACCTCGTGCAGCGCCAACGGGACGCACCGGGTCCAGCAGAGGGCGTCCAGCTCGGCAGGGTGCTGATCTCGTATGCGTTGGGCACGACGGGAAGGGGCCTCCAGCAGCCGCCACTTCCCGCGGGGCTGCGCCGCTACTCACCTGGCTGCGCCTGTTCACCTCTGATGCCCTTCGCGGCCTCCGCTTCCTCGGCTGAGATGTCCTCGGCGATGGCAAGCACCCGCCGCAGGCTGGCGGAGGGAATCACGACGCCACCGGCGCTGTCCATGTAGATGTAGTCACCGGGACTCACGCAAACACCGGAAATCTCGACAGCCACAGCACAGGCGTACGGCATCACCGTGTCGCCGCCCCATCGGACCGCCTCCCCCCTGCACCAGGTAGCGAAGCTGTAGCCACGCAACTGGCCGAAGTCACGTAGCCGGCCGTCGGCGAGGACGCCGGCCAGCCCGGTGCTGTCTGCCCTGGCAAGCTTTGTGCCCCCGCCGTGGGACACGTCGGCGTGTCCTCCGCTGGAGAGCACGAGCACCTGGCCCGCCCCGGGCGGGTTCCCGAGTGCTCCGTAGAAGTAGTACCGGAAGTCATGGCCCCCTGCCGCCAAGTCCTCGCGGTAAGGGAGAAAGGAGATGGTGGCTGCAGGCCCGAAGAGATAGCGGAGAGGGTCGGGGCTCGACATCGCGGGTATGTGCGCTCGGTGGCCATGGACCCGGTTCATGGCGTCGACAAGCGTGGCGCACCCCAGGCGGGCTGCCTTCTGAGCCAGTGTCTCGTCCTCCATCAGCTTCCTCTCAAAGGCCATGGGCTCTGTCCGGCGTACCGCCGGGCCGCCGTCAGGTACCTCGGCTGGCCGTAGCCGCGTGAAGGCTGCGCGTGCCCGGCTTTCTGCATGCTGTGTGCCAGAGCCTCCGTCCGCCGGGCCGAGACCCGAACCGCCGGCACTCCTCCGCGGTGGCCAGCGACGAATAGGTACGCCAGAGAACTGCGCCCAGCGTGTAAGGGTTCTTACTGTCACTCGCCCTTTCAGTGTCGCGTTCACAGGTTTGCCGGGCATCTTGGCCACCGTTCTCGCCCGGCCTCCTGTCGGGGCCGCGCCACGTCCTCTTGCTCCCATGTCAATCAGGCTGCTTGCCGAAGGGAGTCCCGGTGAGTGCCGATGTGGGCATCGTTGAGGAGGGCGCGGTAGACGACGCCGGAGAGTCGCCGTCGCAGTGCGCGTATGGCTTCGGTGCTGGTGTTGCCCGCTTCCTTGCGTCGCTGAAGGTAGGCGCGGGCATCGGGATGGTATTGGGCCTGAGTGATCGCGATGCGGGTGCGGGCGAGGCGATGTGGCCGGGGCCGTCGCGGCCTATCCGATGCAAACGCCGCAGCAGCGCAGGGCGAACAGGTGGGCTTGATCCGCTTTGACGGACACTCCTGATCAGGGGCTTCGGCCTCGGAAGGATGATGTCCATCATGGAGAGTATGGGGAAGAAGAAGCCGAGGCCCAGGCGCTCGTTCACGCCGGAGTTCAAGGCTGAGATCGTCGACCTGTGCCAGCGCGGCGACCGGTCCGTGGGTCAGGTCGCGAAGGACTTCGACTTGACCGAGACCGCGGTGCGGGACTGGGTGCGCCAGGCCGAGGTCGACGCCGGCGAGCGCGACGGGCTGACCAGCGACGAGCGCGAGGAGCTGGCCCGGCTGCGGCGGGAGAACCGCAGGCTGCGCGAGGACGTGGACATCCTCAAGCGGGCCACGGCTTTCTTCGCGCAGGAGACCCGGTGACGGTCCACCCGTTCATCGAGGCGGAGAAGCAGGCAGGCCACAACGTCAAGCGAGCGTGTGAGCTGCTCAAGGTCTCCCGTGCCGCCTTCTACGCGCGCCGCAACGGCGAGCCCGGTCCCCGCGCTGTCCGCGACACCGAGCTGACCTCAAAGATCACCGAAATCCATGCGTACTCCAGGGGAAGCTACGGAGTCCCGCGTGTCCATGCCGTGCTCCAGCAGGGCGGTGACCGGTGCGGACGGCGCCGGGTCGCCCGGTTGATGCGTCAGGCCGGCCTTGAGGGTCGGCACCGCCGTCGACGTCACCGCACCACGGTGCCCGACCCGAATGCCGCTGTGCGGCCGGACCTGGTTCTGCGTGACTTCCAGCCCGATCCGACCGGCCTCGACGCGCGCTGGTGCGGCGACATCACATACATCCCGACCGAGGAGGGCTGGCTCTACCTGGCCACCGTCATCGACATTGCCTCCCGTCGCGTCGTCGGCTGGGCCACCGCCGGCCACCTGCGCACCGAACTGGTCGCCGACGCCCTACGGGCGGCCTGGCGGACCCGCCGTCCATCGGGTCCGGTGATCTTCCATACGGATCGCGGCTGTCAGTACACCAGTCGTGAATTCGCGGCGCTGGCAACAGGATTCGGTGTCCGCCTGTCGGTCGGCCGAACTGGGCAGTGCTGGGACAATGCGCTCGCAGAGTCGTTCTTCGCCACCCTCAAGCGGGAGCTGATCAACGACCGGCCCTGGCCAAGCCGCACGGCTGCCCGCTCAGCTATCTTCGAGTGGATCGAGGGCTGGTACAACATACGCAGGCTGCACAGCAGCCTCGGCTACCGCAGTCCCGCCGACTACGAGAACGCCCTGGCGGCTTGACCACCACAGCGAGGGTGTCCGTCAAAGCGGAGCAAGTTCAAGGTACCAGCCGCGCTCAGCGCAGGAAGCCTCGTCCGCAGCGGCCGCGCCACGGAGGGCTTCAGCGCCGACGGAAGCACCCTCTACACCGGGAGCGGCTCCAGAGAAGGGATACCCGGTCGGTCGGCGCCGACGACCACGACCGATTCTGCTCCTCCAGGCCCTCCGACCGCGGGGCCGCCTACGACCACCTCGGATGGTGCGGGAGCGGCAAGTCCACAGCCTCTGCCTCTCGGAAACCAGCGGCGAAGCCCGCTTCCGGGTCCTCTGAGACCCCCGCCGGCACACCGACAAGTCGACGCTCAGGTGCAATGCCTCCTGCCTGACTCGCGCGAGGTAGTGGGCGAGCGCTCGCTTAGAGCGCGTCCGCCAACTTCATTCGGTCACCACACCATTGCCGCGCGGACACGAGCCGAAGCCGGCCACCGTGCCACGAAGCTGTCCTTTGACACAGTCGGGCGCCTCACCGTGTGTTGCGTTTGGAGACCACAGCCCAGGCACGTCGGCGCGACCAGCGCCCCGGGCGCAGCTGGTGCTGGGACGCTGGGGCCGGCGTCCTGCCCTCGAGTAACCGTGATGCGCTGTAGCCGCGCCGGCCGACCCTGGGATGCCTGTGGCGCAAGCCCTTGACATGATGGGAGAAGTGTCAAGAACGTCCCTCCCGCTCGGCCGAGTTACTCGGGTAGAGCCCGCCTCGGGCCTGCCGCTGCGCCGCGAAGCGCAGACGCCACCACGGACCGGCCGGTGGGGGCAGCCCCTGTGCGAAGACAGGAGAATGCCATGGCCGCGCACACCGCTATCGCCAGGTTGCACTCCGGAGGGATCACGGCGAGCCGATTCGGACTCGTGCTGAACCTCGCCAGCATCGGACGGCTCAAGTTCGAGGATTACGAGGTGGAGAACATCCGTCCTGTGGTCGTCTCGAGCCCACTGCTGCGGCGGCCGCTGAGAGGGCTCGGAGAGACGAGACTGGCCAGAGCCATCGGAATCACTGAGATCACGATCGCCGGGATGATCTCCACCGGACGGTGGGCGCCCAGAGTCTCGGCAGCCGGCAGCCTGCTCGCGGCCGGGATGTTCACCGTCACGCTCAGTTTCCTGATCAGCACTCCGGAGGCGTGGCACCAGCGAGGCCGAGAGCCGAAGCTCTCGCCCGCGGGCCAATTTCTGATCAAGGACGTGGTGCTGCTGGGTGCTTCCCTGATCACCGCCGCGGAGTCGCTGAGCAGATACCGACGAGCGTAGCCTGTCACGGCTCCCCAGCCGCCCGTGACGTCTCGGACATCCAGGGACCCTTTGAACTCATAGGCGGGCCTCCATTCGCATAGGCCGTATCGAGACCTTCTACAACCGACGGCGATTGCGGAAGCATCCACTCTGGGCTACCTCACCCCACTGCGAGATCCGGCAGCGTCACGAGCAAGGACACGCCCTCGCGGCGTAAGCATCAAGTGTCCAAGATCATGGGGAAACTTCAGTCCCTGTCGAACGTCCAACCCCTCCGGGCATACCTGGATCCTATGGTTCGGTTCCGGATCAGTCTCGTGTTCATCACCAACTCCTCTTGCGCCAAGCAGAGTTTGCGCCTGCCACGGGTTCGGGAGCACGTCGCGGGGTAGTCCGGCTGCGGGCACCGGCTGGCACCGCCACATGACCCTGGCCATGGCCGCCCACGCCTGCCTGACCGTCCTGCGGGCCCGCGAGCTGGATGCCGGGAAAGCAGAAACGGTTCCTCCCAGCTCATCCACCTCAGCCTCGCCGAGATACGACGGCTGATCACCCGCCTCACCGACGGCCGACACACACCCGTCGAGCACATCCTGCACTGGTCGACCTGGCGCCGACGACGACAACACCAGGCCAGCATCAGCCACTACAAGCGGCGCGGGCACAGCCCCTGACCTGGCCATCAGTCACGACAAACCCAGTTGCAGTACTAGGCTGGGCTCGCACCGCCGCCCCCTGGAACTGGAGTTCTCATGCGTGTCTTCGTCGCCGGCGCCACCGGCGCTGTCGGCAGTCTGCTCGTCCCGATGCTTGTTGCGGCTGGGCACGAGGTCACCGGGACCTCACGGTCCCTGGCCGGGATCGAGCGGATCAGAAGCCTCGGAGCGACGGGAGTCCATGCGGACGCGCTCGACGCGGAGAGACTGCGGCACGCGGTCTGCGCGGCAGCACCGGAGGTAGTGATCCATCAGCTCACCGACCTCTCCGGCGCGGACGGGGCTGCCAACGGCCGAATGCGCCGCGAGGGCACCCGGAACCTGGTGGAGGCCGCGAAGGCGGCTGGGGTCGGCCGGATCGTCGCACAGTCGATTTCCTGGGCGTATGCGCCGGGCGAAGGGCCGGCCGAGGAGGTGGTACCGCTCGACGGCACGGAAGCTCAACCCCGAGCCCGGATGGTTGCCGCCGTCAGGGCCTTGGAGGAGACGGCGGCCGAGTTGGAGACTGCGGTCTTGCTCCGCTACGGCCTGTTGTACGGGCCCGGCACCTGGTACGCACCGGGCGGCGCTTTCGCGGCGGCCCTGGCGGGCGACCGGTCGGCGCGCTTCCTGGGGAGCACCGCGGTGAACGACGCGGTGAGCTCCTTCGTCCACGTCGCCGACGCGGCAGGCGCCGCGCTGGCCGCGCTCGACTGGCCAAGCGGACCGGTCAACATAGTGGACGACGAGCCCGGCCCCGCCCACGAGTGGCTTCCGGCCCTGGCCAAAGCCCTCGGCGTGCCCGCACCCGGCCGGGTGGTGGGTCGGCAGGAGTGGGAGCGCGGTGCTCTCAACGCGCTTGCTCGCAGCCGGGGTTGGCAGCCCGAGTGGCCGACCTGGCGCACCGGTTTCGCCGCCCAGCGCGACATCCTGTGAGTCCTCCAGAGCCCTGCCGAGGTCCTTCACCACCACCAGCGCCGTCAGCATGAGCCTCCTCTACCAAGCCACAGAAGGGTCGTGGTCACCCACCGAAACGGGATCCTGTCCGCGATGGCACTGCGGACCATCGCCTTCGCCGTGGCCACCTTGCATCGCCTGCACCCTTCATCTGCTGCCGCAGGCTCTGGGGTACGTTCGCGGACCACGGGGTGACGTCGGCGATGGTGCTACGCGCACTGACCGGTGAACGCGAGCTGCTGCCGCGCCTACTGGAAGCCGACGCGCTGTCCCTGTCGCAGAGCGAGTCGGCCCGCAAGCGGCTGGGCCTACCCGTCGGGGCCTGATCCGCTCCGTCGTCGGACCGCTGACCGCTCACCCGCTCCGCCCGCTGCGGCCGGACCCCCCTCGCCCGTGCGGCCGACAGGGCGTCACGGCGGCCACACGGCGGGAACGCCGGAGGCCCGGCACTACATGTGTGGCGCCGGGCCTCCGCTGGAACGGGGAGGTTAGGACGGGCAGATCATCAACGCGATTCTGCTGTTCATCGCTGTTCCTGCCGGCTCGGGAGCATCGCGAGGGCCTGCGAGCGCTGAGCCACCAGTTCGTCGTAGGTGCCGTCGCGCTCGGCCCACCGGTGCACCAGGACGCGATTGACGAGGATCTCGCGCGGAGTGGGCTCGGTCCCCAGCAGGTCCATCACCTCGGTGGCGAAGTCGTCGAGCGGCAACGCGTGCGGGTTCACCTTCTCCTGTCCTGCCGTGGCGACGGCCGGGGGGACGAGCTCGACGACGCCGACACCGGTGCCGTCGAGCTGCGCACGCAGTGCCTCGGAGTAGGCGTGCACCGCGGCCTTGGAGGCGGCGTAGCTGGGCATGGGCGGGAAGGGCAGGAAGGCGATGCCGGAGGTGACCGTGACGAAGGTGCCGGCTCCCCGCCGGACCAGGTGCGGAGTGAACGCGTCGATGACCCGGATGGTGCCGAGCAGGTTGGTGTCGACGGTCGCCTCTGCCGCCTCGAAGTGCGCGGGGTCGCGCAGGTCCTCCAGGAGCATGACGCCCGACATCGTCACCACCGTGTCCAGCTCGGGGTAGCGGGCGAGCACGGCGTCACGGGCGGATGCGACGGAGGCGCCGTCGGTGACGTCGATGCCGAACGTGCCGAAGCCTTCCCCGGAGAGTTCGGAGAGTGCCTCCGGGCTGCGGCCGCCGACGGCCACGGTGCTGCCCGCCGCGGCGAAGCGCCGGGCCAGCTCTCGCCCGATACCCGAGGTCCCGCCGACGATCATAACGGTGCGGTTGGAGAGATCCATGAGATCTTCCCTTCGGTCCAGGGCGCCGACGGCGGGCAGGCCGCGGCGCAGGAAAACGGTGTTCCCTGTCTCTTTGAAGGCAGTGACCGCAGTGTTGACGGCCTGCGCCGGGTGTGGCAGTGCCCCCGTCTTCCCTGGTCCTGACAGGGCCCCTCCGAGACACACGCACCGCATTACGGTGTCGGTATGAAGGATGAGGAATCCGGCAACCGGCTCGGCAGCTACCTACGTGCCCGGCGTGAGCTGGTCTCCCCGGCGCAAGCAGGATTCCCGCCCGGCGGCAACCGCCGCGTGCCCGGCCTGCGCCGTGAGGAAGTCGCCCTGCTCGCCGGAATCAGCCCCGACTACTACCTGCGCCTGGAACGGGGCCGTGACAAGAACCCCTCACCGCAGGTCCTCGAATCACTCGCACGCGTCCTGCAGCTCGACGACATCGAGCAGACGTATCTGCTCGGCCTCGCTGCGGCACGCCCCAGGGCGCCGCGCCGCAAGCGGCCAGAGCACGTACCGGCGCGGGTGCACCAGCTGCTCGCCCATCTTCAGATCCCCGCGTTCGTCGAGGGGCGCGCGTTCGATGTCCTGGCCTCCAACCCCATGGCGGTCGCGCTCTCCCCCCGCCTGCGCCCCGGCCAGAACCGGCTTCGTTCTCTCCTCCTCGATCCCGAGGAACAAGCCTTCCACCAGGACTGGACGAAGGCCACAGCCGATTTTGTCGCCGCCCTGCGCACCACCATCGGGGACGACACGGACGACCCCCGGTTCGTCGAGCTCGTCGGAGAACTCGCACTGTCCAGCCAGCGGTTCCGTACCCTGTGGGCCCGCCACGACGTCCGCAGTCTCGACGGAGGCACGACCACGGTCCACCACCCCGTCGTCGGTGAACTACGCCTGCACCGCGACAAACTCCCTGTCGACGACGTCATCCTCGTCGTCTACTACCCCGACAAGGACAGCGACAGCGACGAGAAACTGCGGCTCCTCGCCGCACTCTCACACACCGAGTCGGCCGACACAGCACACAGCAGACCGGCGGATGACCCGCACCCGAGGACACCCTGACGAACAGCCACCGTCCCCGCGTCGCAACCAGAAGGCCCGCACCCTTCCGCACCGCCGGACGATCTGCGAGTTCGCCAGCGCCCACACGCGGGCTTTCGTCCACTCGGTAAAGCGTCGGTGAGCCGTCGCGCCGGACGGCCCGAACGAGGCGGTCGGCAACTGCTGCCACGTGCAGCCCGAGGTCGCCACGAAGACGATTGCGGCCAGCACTTCGCGGTCACCGTGCCGACGTCGGCCACCACCCTGAGGTCGCGACGGCGCCTCTGGCACCACCCGCTGGAACAGCTCCCACAACTCGTCCGGCACCAGCCGTTCAACGATCGTCGCCACGACCGGCAGCTTACCCAGCCAAATGAGATGAGCTCTTACTGGTCAGACATGGTTTCGCTCATGGTGAGGGGTGGATACGGAGCCCTCGGTCTTGTGCCTGTTCTGCGGTCGAGGTGTGTGCACCAGGGTCTCCGTGGTCCCCCCATCGCGGCGAAGCTCCCGACGTCGTAGGGCGGCTGGCGTGAAGGGCGTTCGGGGGGCCGCTGAGCCGTCGTCTCTCCCATGTAAAGGGCACTTGCCATCCAAGCCGCCTCCGAGAGCCCTGGCGGCAGCCGCGGGCGTCCCGGCCGGTGCCGTCGAACGGTCCAGGGGGATCCGGAGAAGGCATAGGCTCCAGGCGAAGATCTCGCTGTGGGACATGCACTACAGCCGGGTGTATACCGATACGTATGGGCGCGGGGCGTGTGCCGGTGGACCGCCTCCCGGAGCAGCAGCTGGGCCGCAGGCTGGTGGCAATCCCCCTTGCGCTGATCGTCGTGATCACCGTGGTGGACATTCATTCCCCGCCGGACGTCCACCTGGGCCCCTTGCTGGTGATCGCGCCGGCCCTGACCGCGTCCCTGGCCGGGCCGCGGCTCACCGCCCTCGTCGGAGCACTGGCCGTGGCCGCCCAGGTGCTCATCGCCGTGTTCCACGGCGGACTGACCACACCCAACCACCTCTCGCAGATCACCGCCTTGACCATGCTGTCCGCCCTGGTCGTCTTCGTCTGCCACGTGCGCGAGCGGCGCAGCCGGGAGCTGAACCGGGCACGGTCGGTGGCCGAGACGGCGCAGCTCGTACTGCTGCGGCCGCCGCGCCGCCGGATCGGCCCGCTGCGGGTGGCGTGGCTTTACCTGGCGGCCGAGGACGAGACCCGAATAGGCGGCGACCTGTTCGCGATCGCCCGCTCCGACCGCGGCACCCACGTGATCATCGGCGACGTCCGCGGCAAGGGACTGGCCGCCATCGGTGAGGCATCCATGGTGCTGGGCGCGTTCCGCGAGGGCGCGCACCACTACGACAGCCTGCCCGAACTCGCCGCGGGCCTGGAGGCGAGCGTCTGCAGGCATCTGCAGGACATCGCAGACACCCAGCACGACCCTGGCGAGCACTTCATCACCGCCCTTCTGCTCGACATCCCCGACCACAACACGCAGGTCGAGATGATCAACATGGGCCACCCGCCGCCCCTGCTGCTGCACGACGGCCAGGTCACCGTCCTGCACGCGCGACGTCCCGTACCCCCCTTGGGCATGTGCGAGCTGTCCGTGCCCAGCCACCGCGCCGACCCCTTCACCTTCGAAGACGGCGACACGCTGCTGCTCTACACCGACGGCGTCATCGAAGCCCGCTCGCCCAAAGGAGCCTTCTACCCCCTCACCGAGCGCGCCGCCTCCGCGCCCACATCCGGGCCCGAGGCCCTGCTACGCCACATCCACCGTGATCTGCTGGAACACGTCGGCCACGAACCGGGAGACGACGCCGCTCTCCTGGCCATCGAACGCTACGGCACCCACCACCTCCACCGACCGCACCCCACGGGCCGCCCCGTCGACGGCCGCCGTCTACTCGACTCCGGCTCAAAGCCGGTTGCGGAGGACCCTTCCTGAGCCCCGGACCCATGCTGTCCTGATCGTCTTGTCGACGCCCCGCAGGGCGACAAAGCCGGCAAGGGGAAGAATTCGAACAACCTCAGAACGGAGAAGGAGCCAGCAGACCGACCAAGAGAAGATCAAAGGGAGAGGGAGTCATGACGACGCAAAGGTGCCAGACGTCGGCGACTTTGGCGGACGCGACTCCGACCGTGGCCAGGCAGCCCGACGGTTACGGCGAGTCGGGCAGGTGGCGGAAATAACTGTTCTCTTCGGTGCCAAGCCGGGCGGGGCGGAGAGGTTCCGCCAGAACACCGCCAAGATCCAGGACGACGCCTTTCGCTACGAAAAGCTCGTCGGCACGGTCCAGACTTCCGCGTCACGTTCATCAACAACGACACTCAGGTCATCGGCGCGGTCACCTATGACGGTGACTTCAAGTGTCGCGGAGGGTCATCCCAGGGCGGCCGATCCGCACATCGTCGACTTACTGGCGACGAAGATCGTGGAGGCCGACATGTGGTACGCCTCCAATCCGACCATGACGGTCCAGGACACCGCCAAGGCAGAAAAGATCACGCAGGCACGTTGAGGACCTGCTCACGGGCGACAACGACGGCACAGGCATCTTCACGGTCCCGCAGCGCCCCGTCCGGCGTCGCCTGCACGGCGTCGAGCGCTTTGTCACCACGCGGGGCGGCGAGTACTTGTTCCTGCCGAGTCTCAGCGCGTTGGGCCGGCTGGCCAACCTCGGCGGCTGAGCGGGCCGTTGAGACGGTACGGCGCGGCGCAGCCACCAGTCCCGCTCGGCCCGCGCCACGAACAGACCCCGGTGTCAGGTGAACCGAGCGTCGCTGACGTCGATGGAGACCATTGTCTGTTTCAGGATCGGGCGGTTCTCCGCATCTCTTCGGTAGGCCCGGCGTTTGGTGGGCAGACGGATCCCGTCCGCCTCCACGGCGTCGTAGACGTACTGTGCCGCGGCGAACCCGCCCGCGATGTCGACGTGATAGTCGTGCCGACGCAGGAGATACTCGGGTCCGAAGTAGAAGTCCTGTTGGGTGCTGTGGCTGGCGATGTGGGGCGGGAAGGTGGCCCGCAGTCCCCGCCAGAGTTCGTCTCCTTCCCGCCATGGTTCGATCTCGGTGACGGCGAAGCCGGGCATCGAAAGCAGGAAGGGCGTGGTGAGATACGTCCACAGCGTGTAACCGTTGAAGTAGGCGCGGTCCAGTGGGTCCCACGGGGTGTTGAGATCGTGCCCTGCGAACGACTTCCGCGGTTCGTCGCGTTCGGCCACGACGCGCCCGTCGACCTTTTCGATGCCGACTCGGTCGGCCGTGAAGTCGGTCTTCTGGTCGGGGGCGCCGAACGGCATCACAGAGGCGTGCTGTTCGTGCAGCCAGACGGTCATCTCCCGGGGGGTGGGGTCCTGTGGCATCCCCTTGATGACGAACATGTCGCCACTGCTGACGATGGTGGCGCGAACCGTGGTGAGTGCGTTCCAGCGATCGAGGCCACCATGGGCATCGAGGACCTCTGCGAGCAACGCGTTCATGCCGGTCTCCTGCTCGGTCGTGCCAGACGCCGGTGGCCGGAGCAGCGTCGATCCGGCGGCCCGGCTCGCCGGCGGGGGGGTCGGTGAATGCCGGCGAGGTTGATTGCGCCTCCGATGCCGACGACACAGCCGCAACCGGGTCATCCGGTGGTCCTTATCAGCCTGGCGATCCTCGTGCATCGGTTGTTGCAGCGACGCATGTGAGACGATCCTCGGCTTTCACTGTGGCGGTCAGTCCCATAGCGTGCCGCTTCCTGCCTGTCGCCTTCGTCCCCGCCGTCTTCGAAGACGAAGTGGTTCGGTACCGTGCGCGTGCACTTCTGCGAGCGACACCGCTTCAGCGAGGCATGAGTGACCTTCCCTCTCTCAGCGCCCGAGGAACTCCGTGGCCGCTGCGGACAACAGCGATGCCGATACCGGCACCCTCACCAGCATTCCGGCTGTCATCGGAGCGCCTGAACCCACCTGGTCAGCCGCGGGCGAATTCGAGGAGGTCGGCATTGAACCGTTCCGCGAACTCGGGAACCATCGACAGACCGTGCGGGGCACCCGAGTAGACCTTGAAGGTCACGTCCTCGACGAGCTGTGACGATTTCTCCGCGGAGGCCACAATGGGGACGATCTGGTCGTCATCGCCGTGAATGATCAGCGTGGGAATGTCGAACGTCTTCAGGTCCTCGGTGAGGTCGGTCTCCGAGAACGCCTTGACGCAGTCGTAGGCGGCCTTGATGCTGACCGTCATGCTCCAGAGCCAGAACTCGTCGCGGGTTCCCTGGGAGACGGTCGTTCCTTCGCGGTTGGCGCCGTAGAAAGGGGCACTGAGGTCCTTGTAGAACTGGGAACGGTCCGTCAGCACGCCTTTCCTGATCTCGTCGAAGACCTCGATCGGCAGCCCCTCCGGATTCGCGTCCGTCCTGAGCATCAACGGGGGGATCGCACCCAGCAGGACCGCCTTGGCGACACGGCCCGTGCCGTGCCGGCCGATGTAGCGCGTGACCTCTCCGCCACCGGTCGAGTGACCGACCAGGATCACGTTGCGAAGGTCGAGGGCCTCGACGACGGAGGCGAGATCCTCGGCGTACGTGTCGAGGTCGTTCCCCTTCCAGGGCTGCCCCGAGCGTCCGCCCCCGCGCCGGTCGTGCGCCACAACCCGGAAGCCGTTGTCCGCCATCAGCATCAGCTGCGGATCCCACGTGTCCGCGATCAGGGGCCAGCCGTGGGAGAAGACCACCGGCTGACCCGATCCCCAGTCCTTGAAATAGATCTGCGTGCCGTCCTCGGCACTGGCGAAGGCCATTATCGCCCCTCCAACACCTATCCGAAATTTCCGGTTCACAAGAATTCAGCGCCCGGGCCGCGAGCGGAATGTCACGCCACGACCGGCAGCGGACGCAAAAGGCGACGGAGAGGCCGGCAGCGGAAGCGGCCGATGAGCACGTCGTATCAGCCACGCTACTCGCAAAGCCCCACTCCAGCGCGCCGGGCAGACCGCGGCGACCGGACAGGGAACGACGGGTGCGCGACAACGGTGTCAACAAGCTCCGAACTCGGTCGGGCCCGCTCCATGCTCCGGTCCCGAGCAGCTGCTGCGCGGCCGCGTGTACGGTCAGGACCAGCAGACCTACGCCACGCTCACAGGCGGCCCACTGGACGGATTGCTCCGGCTGCTGAGCTGGACGAACACCACCAACGCCACGGCGACGTCACCGGAGGCCCTGGACATCGACGACTGCCTCTTCGCATCCAGCCCGGCCGTTCACTTCGCGTACCGTCGACGCCGCATTTCCTGTTGCACCGGAGCCGGGACTGCTGAGCCGGTATCAGGCATCGCCTCCCTGTGGGGCGCTGAGTGTGTAGGTGGTTCCGACGCTGGTCTGCACCCATGCGTCCGGGAGGGCTGCGGCGAGGGTGTGCTGGGCGCGCCAGCCGGTGCAGTGACTGGGGACGATCAGCTCGGGTGCGAGTTCGGTGAGCGCGGCCACCGTCGGGCCGATGACCGGCTCGAAGGCGGGGCCGCTCAGGTGGAAGCCGCCGATGAGGGCCAGCAGTTTGGTGACGCCGGTCAGCCTCATGGCGTGCCGGATGATGTTGACCACCCCGGCGTGGCCGCACCCTGTGATGATGACGAGTCCCCGGCCGCGCACGTTGATGACGAGTGCCTGGTCGTCGATGACGGCGGGGTCGTGTCGCCAGCCGTTCCCGTCCCAGGCTTGGTGTGCCGGCGGCATGCCGTGCTCGAACTCGGTGACGCGGTCCACCTCGCCGGTGATCAGGATGCCGCCGGCCAGCAGCGACGGCTGCCGCCGCTCGATCACCTCAAACCCTTCGCGTTCCAGGGCACCCCGTGACAGCGTGGGCATCTCCAGACCCTGGCCGGCGGGTAGTGCCAGGCGGCGGCGGGTCCAGACCGCGGGGTGGACGGTCAGCGGCAGGCCGGAGCGACCGCGCAGCCGGGCCAGGCCGTCGAAGCCGCCCGCGTGGTCGAAGTGTCCGTGGCTGAGCACGACGCCCTGCAGGTCGCCGGCATCGATGCCAAGACGCTCGGCGTTCACCGCCAGCCCGTCCGGTGACGCGCCGGTGTCGAACAGCAGTGTGCTGCTCGCGTTCCCGCTTCGGACGGTGACCAGGGCGGAGAAGCCATGCTCGGCACGCAGCCCCGCGAGGGTCTCGCCGTCGGCGAACTGCCGCGCGGTGGTCCGCCCGGTGCCCACCGACGCCCGGGTGACGCCTTCGGCGGATGCCAGCAGGGCGTCGAAGGTGTTGTCGACCATGGTCGTGACCCTGACTTCGTCGGCCTCGGGCAGCGTCACCGGGTCGACAGCCGGCCCCTCCGCGGCGCGAGGCGCTGACCACGCCGCCTCGGCCGCCGAGTGCCCGTGATCGTCGCACATGCCAGAAAGCGCCTCCTCGCCGATACGACCGGCCGGGGCAGCGTACCCCGGTACAAGCCGCGGGCTCACGGCGGTCGCGCCGGCCGCAGGCGCCGCGCGCTGTCATGCTTCCACTGGCGCAGGCGGGACGACGGCGTCGATGAGCCCGGTGGCCAGGTCGTACACGAGCCCTGAGACGAAGACTCCGGCCCGAAGCCTCTGCTTGAGGGTTTCGACGTCGACGCGGACGGCGGTGGCCGGGTCGGTGACCGCCTTCGCCTCCAGGTCTCCGGCCGGAACTTCGAAGTAGTCTGCCAGCGGTTCGGGGAACGCGGCCAGGTCCGTGATGCCGCAGTCGGTGTGGTGCAGGACCGCGTAGTGGTTGTCACCCGGGCGAGGGCCGCCCGTACGGGACTGCACGACCTTGGAGAGCATCTCCAGCGTCCGGAGTGTCGCGGGCGTGACCCGCCCTCCGACGTTGCGGATCACCGCTGCCTCGCCGAGCTTGAGCCCGAGCACGTCGGACGGGTCGACACGCGGGTCGACGCATCCGATGACCGTCAGACCGCCACTGGGCATGAGCTTGAGATGGGCGAATGATCCGCCGTCTCCGAACCCGGCGTTCCGCTTGGCTGGCTCGTCCGTGTCGATCACTGTGCCGGTAACCCCGTCTTGCTCTGAGCGTGGCCCCCTGGTGACGCCGACGGCGACCTCCCGTTGCCGCCAATCCTGGCCCACCGCCTCCCATGCCACTCGGCTTTGCGGCACGTCGTGATCAGGCAGGTCGACGCATTGCGTGTTCGACACGACATGTCGGCGCCGAGGTGTGATTCGTCGGGCGGCGGTAATGAACGGAATCCCCGCCGACCAGGACACTCTGAGTGACCGCGGTTGATGCGGCGCTGCATGGAGCCCTGTGGCCGGCCGCGATGCGCTGTCAGGGAGTCACACCGGGGTCGGCAGGTCCATGGGCGCGGGTTCGGCCGGGTCGACCACGGCGGTGCTCTCGGTGAGGTGGCCGTCGGTGAAGGCGAAGGCGAGGAGGGAGGGCGGGGCCGTCCCTGCTCCAGGAGATGACGCCGGTGTGGACGGTCGCCGCATGTCCTCCTGCCGGGCTGCCGGCCACTCGCGCGGGGGTTGCGACTTCGGTGGCCCCGAGCGGAGCCCTTGCGTTCACTCGCCCCGAAAACTCCCGGAAGATCAGCTCGCCGGCAGGGAAGTCTGCCCGGAAGGCGCCGGAGTCAACGCGCCTGGTCACGGTGGTCGTGACCCGGGGAGCGTTGTGCCAGGGCTTGGGCGCGTGTGATGACCTCGTCCGTGGACACGGTGCCGAGGCCGGCGAGCACGTCCTCCAGGGCGCCCAGCCATAGTCGGTAGTACTGGTATGGCTCGCCGTGCTCCCCTGGGGCTGCCCAGGCGGTGATCCGGGCGATCAGCGCGGTCTGGAAGTCCGGCCAGCGGAAGACGCCCGCCTCGTACAGGGCGACGGCCATGCCGAAGGCACGGCTTTCCCACGGCGCGGCGAACACGAGCTCACCGTTGGAGCGGGGAGGCGCTGCCGGTCCCTCGACGTCCAACGGCGTGCTCATGGTGTCGCCACCTTGGCTACGCCGACCATCGCATCCCTGGTGATCAGCGGCACGAGTTCTTCTTCCGTGAGGCGCTCGGTGCCGGGTGGGCGCTCGGGCAGTACGAGCCAGCGCACCTCGCTGGTGGAGTCCCGGACGATGATCTGCACATCGTCGTCGAGCGTGAGTCCCATCTCGGCCAGCACCGTGCGCGGCTCCCTGACCACGCGCGCGCGGTAGGCGGGGTCCTTGTACCAACTCGGCGGCAGGCCGAGTACCGGCCACGGGTAGCACGAGCACAGCGTGCACACCACGACGTTGTGGGTGGTCGGGGTGTTCTCGACCACGACGATGTGCTCACCCTGCTGTCCCGAGAAGCCGAGTTCCTTGATCGCGGCGGTGCCGTCTTCGAGCAGACGCCGCCGGTAGTCGGGGTCCGTCCACGCCCTGGCGACGACCTTGGCGCCGTTGAGTGGACCCACGCTCGTCTCGTAGCGGGTGATGATCGCGTCCATGGCCTTCGGGTCGATCAGGCCGCGCTCGGTGAGCAGTTGTTCGAGCGCCTCGGTGCGCAGCGCCACGGAAGGGCTCTCGTCAGAGCCGCCGGTGGTGGTCATGCGGTGGACTCCAGATAGCTCTCGTACATGTCCACGGTGACGGTGAAGGGTTCGGCGTCGGCGCCCCACAGTTCGCGTGAGTCGAACCGCACCGAGTAGACGTGTTGGGGATTCTCGCCCATGAAGTGGGCATTGGTGTCCGGCAGTACATGGGCGGGCTGGATGATCTCGACGACTCCACTGTGTCCCCGGACGTAGCGCGGCAGACGAGTGTGCCCGGGCACGGACATGTTCCTGGCGCGTACACGCTCGCCTACGTCGAATTTCGGTGAGGTCTCCACGGACCGCAGTGAGCCCTCGGCGGTGGGTGTGTACCGGGGCAGGACAGGTTCCGGGACCGGTGGCTCCTCCACGTTTTCGCCGTGCAGGTTGCGGGCGCGGGCTTCGACCGCACCGGGCGCCAGGACGGAGTGTTCAGTGAGCATCAGTTCTCCGGCGTTCAGCCATCGCCCGAAGTAGCCGTCGTCCAGGTAGGCGGCGCGGTCCAGGCGCTCCAACGCGTGCCGGAAGGCATCCGTGTTGACGCCGCCGCAGGCAACGCGGCTGGAGAGAATCGCCAGAGCGAACGCCTTGCGCTCCCAGTCCTGCGCGAAGACGCGCTCCTCGCGATCCGGTGGATGAACGCGTCCCCAGCCCCGGGTGCCTCCCATGTCGGCAATTCCATCCATGGCACGGCCTCTCATTTGCCGCAAAAGCGAACATGTTCATCGTATTTGGCTGATGTCTATGGCGTCACGCCGCACGCCGTACTGCATTCGTTCACTGCGTCGGTGACTAGGCGGCTTGGCCCGGTCATCGGGTCCGATGCGTGGTTGAGCCGGGCCGCGATCTGCGCCTCCAGGCGGAACGCTCGGCGTCCGCTGCCTTTTCGGCATGCAGCAGTTTGACGGCCACGGGCCGCCCGAGGAGGTGGTCGCAGGCTCTCCAGACCTCGCCCATCGCGCCGCGTCCCAGCAGCTCCTGCAACTCGTAGCGGTCCGCCAGCAGACCCTGCCCGCACACCCCGATCATCGCGTTGCTCGTAGTCCCCCGGGCCCGATGGTTCGGTCTGCGGTCATCGGGTCCCGGTTGCCCGGGTCGACGCACGCTCCCGCTCGGACCGGGCGCCGGGGTGCGCAGGGGGCAGGCAGGCGACGGGGGATTCACCTGCCTGCCCCTCGGTGCGCGACCACCCGCTCGGATTCGGGGGCGAGCGGGTGCCACGTGGCCCCTGGGTCCCCGGGCCCACTCCTACAGCGCACTGGAGTGCCGGGCCGTCACACCCCTGGAGCGCCCAACGCCCCACGGCTCTGCGAGCCGGGAGAGCGGGGGCAGGCCCGGATACGGGGGAACCGAACCTGCCCCAGCACGTCGGCGCCGGCAAACCTCCCCCCCCCGGAGGATGGGCCCCTCGCAGCCGCAGCCTGAACTCGAGTGGGCCCCTCGCGTCACCGCCGCCAGAACAGGTGGTGCGTCACGCCGCTCGGGCTGGGCACGACCTCCAGGTGGAACCGGTCGAGCAGCTCATCGGGGGACTCCCAGAGCCGTAGTCCGGACCCGAGCTTTACCGGCGAGACCGCCACATGCATGGTGTCGACAAGGCCGGCATCAAGGAACTGCCGGATGGTGGTGACCCCGCCGCCGAGCCGGACGTCCTTGCCCTGCGCCGCTTCCCGCGCCCGTTCGAGGACGGTGGCCGGGTCGCTGTCGACGAAGTGGAACGTGGTGTCGGAGAGCGTGAACGAAGGACGCGTGTGGTGGGTCATGACGAACACCGGAGTGCAAAACGGGGGCTCCTGCCCCCACCAGCCGCGCCACCCATGATCGTGCCAGGATCCGCGCTGGGGCCCGAACTTGTTGCGGCCCATGATCTCGGCACCGATGTTGTGTGCGAAGTCTCGCGTGAAGTAGTCGTCCAGGCCCCGGCTCCCCCCGGGATCCGTGCGCATGGGCCAGCTCGCCGTGGCTCCGGCCCAGGCGAACAGCCTCTCGGGATGGTCGAGGCCGAACGGCCGCTCGAGACTCTGGTGCTCACCGGCACCGATTCCGTCACTCGAGACGTTGAAGTTCATGACTCTCAGCAATTGATCCACGTGTGTCCTCGTCATATCCAGTCGCGGCATCGTGTGGCGAGGCGCCGCACATCATGACGTCGAACAGGACGTGGCCGAATCGACAGCGGCCCGCACCTTTTTTCCAGCGGCGCATCAGGAAGCGGCCGCGGTAGGGGTGTGACCGTCGCGGGACGCGGAGGGCACCGAGGTGGACGGAGGCGGCCGCCGCGACCACTCAACATGCGTCGCAACCGACGTCACCGCCTGTCCAACCATTCCAACCGCCAGCCCGGCGAACCTTCCCGGTCAGAGCACCAGCCAGCCGATCAGAGGTGTTGCACGGACTCGGTAAGCCACGCAGGAGGCGCCGCTTGTGGCGGCGAATGGACCCGTTTCCGGCGGTGGACCGGGGCTGCGCCAAGATCCCCACGCTGATTCACGGCCGCGTGCCCGGCGGTCTGAGCAGATGGCCGCCAGGCCATAAGGAATCGCCCGCCTCGGCCCAGGCAAGGTGGTGGCGTACCTGGTTCAGAACCGCCTCGCGGTCTTGCGGGCCGTAGGAGGTGCATTCCGGGGGGCCGGTCGACGTTCACGAACCCCGGCTCACGCATCGGCTCGAAGCAGAAGTCCTCGAACTCGGCGTCCGTCATGTCGTCGTACGGCATGCCTGCGTCATCCACCACTCGGGGAGCGGATCGATCTGCGGTGTTCGAGTCAGCCGGCCCCTCCCCTCTCACCCCGCCCCGGCGACCCCCTCTGACGCCAGCTGCCGCGCGGCGGCCAGGATGCAGTCGCGCGGCACCAGGACCACAGTCTCGTCCTCGCCGATCGACGCACCCACCTCGTTCATCCGCTCCGCCTCCGGCGCGGTCAGGAGGTGGAGCTTGCCGATCACGAGGAAGTCGCCGTCCTCCAGCTCCAGGACGTCGGGGCAGCTGTTGTTCGCTCCGCACCCGCGCTGGGCGGGCGTCGAGCCGATGCGGCGCATGAGGCTCCTTGCAGTGACAGGATCGGTGATATGAACACCAATACGGACTGGGCGTACCGGGTGTTCGAGCCGCACGGGTCCGAGGGCTGGCGCCCCTACGGCAGCGACCCCGAACAGTGGCACGGCGCGATCACCGCTCCGGACACCGACGAGGGAGCCAAGCGCGCCATCGGCCGCATCGTCGCCGACCTCATGACCGAGTGGGAGAGGGCCGGCCTGCGTCACGCGATGCACGTGCGGGTCTTCCTCTGGCACGACGAGGCGGGCGAGATGAAGGACGCGGACTTCGTCGTGGAGGTGCGGCCCCGGTCGGACTTCGATGCAGCGTGATCTCCGGCGCAGGAGGCTCCTTACGGGGACAGGATCAGTGTCATGGGTACCGAGAGGACGTGGGCGTACCGGGTGGAGGAGCCGCACGGCTCCGCCGGCTGGCGCCCCCTCGGCGGCCGCTCCCCTCGCTGGCGGGGAAAGATCACCACCGATACCGCCAGGCAGGGCGCCGAGTACGTCGCCGCGCTCGTCGTCACCGACCTGGCGACCGAGTGGAAGGTGAACGGCATCTGCGAGCAGCACACGCGCGTGATCGTGTGGGCAGACGAAGAAGGCACCGGCCCGGACGACGCCGTCTTCACCGTGGAGATCCAGCCTCACGTCGGCCCAGAGTGACCAACCGCGGCGAAACCCGCGTCGAGCAGGGATACCAGTCCGTGGGCTGGGAGAGACGGATCAAGGAATGCCCAGGTGAACCCCCTGCCGCGGAGACACACGCCGTTACGTGGACTCGCCAAGCCACGCAGCAGGTGCCGCTTTTTGTGGCGGCGCCTGGACTGTCACCTTGTGGACCGGGGCTGCACCAAGATCCCTGCGCTGTTTCACGGCCTGGTGCCAGGCGGGCCGGGCAGGTGGTCGCCGGGCCATAGGGAACCGCCTGTCTTGGCCCAGGCGAGGTGGTGGCGTACGTGTTCCAGGAGCGCTTTGCGGTCCTGCGGGCCGTAGGAGGTGCACGCCTGGGTGGTCGGGTCGACGACGCGGGCCATGCCGTCGGGGCCGCTGCACAGCAGGCCCCGCTCGACCGGCGCAAGTCCCAGGCCGAGTGCGGCGCAGCCCTGGTTGCGTCCTGCACGTAGGGCTTCACGCGCTGGTAGTTGCCGGTGAAGCCGTAGTCGCTGACCAGCCCTTCGTGGATGACGGTGGCCTTCATCAGGATCTCCGGCCGCAGCAGCGCGTCGATCAGCGGGGCTACCTCATCGATGATCCGCCCGCGATGCTGCCCATTCGGCGAACGGCGCGGTGGCGCGGCCGGTCCCTTGGCCGAGAGGTACTTGCGACCGTCTTGCGGTCCAGGCCCGTCTCCCTGGCGATCTCCGACAGGCTCATCGCCCCGGACTCCAACCGCCCCCGAAAACGTCGCGGTCCCAACCAGCGATGCGGGTCCAAGACCATCCTCAGCCGCCCTCTGCCACACCGACCTGATCGACAGCAGAGTGCCTGGCAATGAGCCCAAGCGCGTCAGAAACCGGCCCCATTCATTCGTACGCGGCTGGGGACGTTCATGTGTACGCCGACAGTTGGCCAGGGATTGCGTGGGGCTTCGATTCGATCGGAGGACAACGCAGACGATGGGGCTTGAGGAGTTGTCGGACGGCCTGCGACCTCATGTGGCCTGTTCGTAAATGCGGGCTGCCAGGAGCTCTTCGGCCATGCTCGCCCAGGTGACCGGTTCGATGTTGCTCGCTGTCGGGGACGTGTGCAGTTTCGCTATCTCGTGTGCAGCGTCATCGGCGCATTCCGGCGGGTGTGGGGGTCTGCGGGCGCTGTGCCCACAGGTTTGTTCCCGTTGTCGGGTGCGTCAGTACAGACCGTGCCGACCCTTGGAAGACGCCCGTCGAGCAGGTAGTGGTCGACAGCGTTGTCGATGCAGGCGCTCCCTTGTCCGTAGGCGGTGTGACCATCACCGTCCCAGGTGAGTAGTCGGCCGGACTGGAGCTGGCGGGCGAGTGCTTGTGCGTCGTTGTACGGGGTTGCGGGATCGCGCGTGGTGCCCACGACCAGAATCGGTGCGGCACCGGGCGCGGTGATGCGATGCGCGGTCTGGTTGGCCGGGACGGGCCATGAGGTGCACGACGAGAGATTCGAGACCCAGGCTTTCCCGAACTGAGGCGCCACCCGGACGAATTCGGCAAGAGATGCCTTTGTCCGGTCGGCGGTGTAGCGGCCGTCGAAGGTGGAGCTCAGGCAGTGGACCGCTGTCTCCGACTGGTCCCCCAGGTTGCCGGGAAGTACAGCGACGAGGACTTTCAGCAGCGTGGTGGTGTCACCGGCCAGCACCTCCCGGAGCATTTGGCGGAGCGCCGGCCAGTGGGGATACCTGAGCAGGACAGCGGTCATGGTGAGCACCACTTGCCCATTGACGATGATGTCCTTGCCTTGCTGCAGGGGGGAGCGATCCAGCCGGGCGACCAGGGAGTCAAGGGTGTGGCCGGCCTCCTTGACGGAGTGCCCCACCGGGCAGTCGTCGCGGGCGGCACAGTCGGCCGCGAACGCCTCCCAGGCGACCTGGTAGCCCCGCGCCTGGTTCAGGTAGAAGCTGGCGGCGTTGCGTGAGGGGTCGACCGCTCCGTCGAACACCATGCGCCCCACGCGGGAGGGGAACAGTTCGGCGTAGCTCGCCCCCAGGTAAGTGCCGTAGGACCAGCCGATGTAGTGCAGCTGTTCGTCACCGAGGAGTGCGCGCATCAGGTCCATGTCCCGAGCCGCGTCCAGGGTGCCGACGTGGGGCAACAGCCGCCCGGCGTGACGGGCGCATGCGGCGGCGATCTTCGTCCACAGTGCGACATCCTGATCGATGTCCGCGTCCGTTGACGTGCTGCTCATGCCCGCTTCGCCGGTGGCCGTGGACGTGTCGGTGCCGCAGTCGACCAGGGTGCTGTGGCCGACACCGCGGGGGTCAAGGGCGACCAGGTCGTAGGCCGCGTTCAGGGAGGCGTACCTATCGGGCGTGGCGGTGAGGGCATCGATGGCCGATACACCGGGGCCGCCGAAGTTGAACAGGAGCGAACCGATCCTCGTGGCGCCGGTCCTGGTGGCCTTCTTGCGGGCGGCTGCGAGGTTGATGTCGCCCGCGTCCGGGTGAGCGTAGTCCAGGGGTGCTTTCACAGTCGTGCACTGGAATGCGGGCGCATCGGGGCAGGTCTTCCAGCGCAGTTCCTGCCCGTAGTAGCGCTGCAGCCCCGGCGGCACCGGGACCGTGGAGGCAGCGTTGGCCGCTCCCGGCGGAGTGTGTACCGGGCTCAGCCGTGCGCTTGTCTGTTCCGGACCGATGGTCGCACAGGCGGTGAGCAGTAAACCGCACGTGGTCAGCACCGCGACGGTGCCGTGCAGAGCGCGTGCCGGTATTCGGCCGGATTGCCGGACAGGGTTCATCGCCACGTCCTTCTGTTTGCGCCGATTGAATCCAGAGCGTCGGACGACGGAGTCGGGTGATCTCGAATCTGGTTCCGGGCGCCCCGTCGAGTACGGCCCTGGTCCCTCTCAGAGCGAAATGAACACAGTCCGTAATTATAATATTACTTTCAGTGCTCCAAGAGGCAGATCCTGGAGGCCGAACGGGTGACGAAGGCCTGGTCCAGTCGAGCCGGTCTCGACCGTGCGTGACATACCGTCAGTGCGGTGCTGGCAGCGGACGAAGCAGCCGGACATTACGACCCATGCCGGTATCTCCTCGCGGGCACTTTCCTCGGTTGACGGACGGCTCGGCCGGCTCCCGCCGCACGTGCGGCGCTGGGGCACCGACCTCGGAATGTGGAGAGTCAAGCCACCTGAATCCGCAGACTTGGGGTCGAACTCCGGGGCGGTACACGAGCCCGGCGGTTGCTCTGCGCCTGATCTCCGAGAAGGAGGGACCCCGGGGGTGGTGGCGTTCTCGGTGGCCGCGGTAACCGCCTGCGGCTCCAGCCCCCGTCGACACCGCCTGCCGCCACGTCCTGGGCATCCGTCGGCGGCGTCTCCATGGCACCCATCGGCACCGACCGGGAGGTCACCTTCCCTGCCGGCAGCGGCCCCACCGACGGCCGCGTCGGCACTCTCAAAGACCTTGCCGACCTCCTGGCCACCTGGGGCATCGCCCCGCTGCGCTACGATGACGGTGGCCATGACAAGCTGACTCTTCGGCACTTTTCGTGAAGCCGTTGATCTTGGGGTAGCTCTCCCTGGTGAGGGATCATGCTTCTGGCCTGCTGAAAGTCCTGTTCCCGTCCTGACCTCCGTGGTCATCGATCAGTTGGTCCGGGTCGGCAGCGCAGTATGCATCACCGCCAGGTGCACGACACCTACGGCCAGGTGACCCGACTGCGGTACTTCCTCGGGGCGGGTGCACAGCCGGTACGCACGAAGACTCGCCGACACGGCTACCGGCGGGCAGCCGACGGCGATCGATCTGGAGGTCCGCCGCTTCTTCTGCGACAACGGCGGCTGCGGGAAGAAGGCATTCGCCGAGCCGCTCCAAGGTCTCACCTTCCGCTACGGACGTCGGACCGTACTGCTCCAGCGATCCCTGGAACAGGTGGCTTTGATACTGGGCGGGGCAGGCGGGCGAACGCCTCGCAGCCCACTTGTCCATGCCGGTCAGCGGCTCCACGCTCCTGCGGCTGATCCGGCGCTTGGATCTGCCCGCGGTTCCCGAGGTAGAGGTGCTGGGCGCCGACGAGTTTGCCTTCCGGCGGGGCCGGAAGTGGCAACTCATCTATCGATCCGAGTGCCCTGACTGCTCGGCCAAGGCCCAAGGTGGCGTCTCCCCCATGGCCGCCACGAACGGCGGCGCCCGCACGCCGGCAACAGTGACGGAAGCCGACGGGGTACAGAGACAGTTACGCGGGTGGCGCGACACAGGCGGCCAAATCCGCGCTGGTCATGACCAGAACGTATGCGCGCGTCCGCCCAAACGTGTGGGCCATTTTCTGAGCAAAAGACCAGGCCACTTCGCGTCGAACGGCCGGGCGGACCCCTGGGCGCCGCCTGTCAGACATGTCGGGCCTTTCCTGAATGATCGTTGGTTCGCTGAGGGGGCAGTGAGCTGTTGTCGCTTGGCTGCGCACGGGCGCGCTCTGGCGTGCATGAGTGAGTGTCCGGGCTCCGGCGGGCGGATACCCGGGATGGGGACAGAGGTTCCCATGTCGGATGGGTGACCTTTTGTGTGATGGTCGTTTGAGTCGGGCAGTGGGTTCGTTGCTCATGGCGTGCGGGGGGCCGCCCCGGGAAGACGACTTGCCAGGCCCCGGGACATGTGCGGCCCGCGGTGCGGGCCCCTTCGGTCAGCGCTGCGGGCCGACGTCACCGCAGCTGCATCAGCCCGCAGCGCTGAGATGTCCGCTGGCTATCAGCTGAGCTCGCAGTTTCTTACGGGCGTCGAACATCGTCTTGTAGAGCGCGTTTCGGTTCGTCTCCAGCTCACTGGCGAGCGTTTCCAGGGGGACCCCGGTGACGACGGCGGTGAAGACCTGCCGCTGGCGGACGGTCAGTGCTGTCTCGACTGCCTCGCGCGCGGCTTCGACCAGCTCTCGCGCCTGCCAGTGGCTGACGGGGTCGATACCGGTGCGGTCGGGCACTTGCGCCCATTCGTCCAAGTCGAACCGGGTATTTGAAACACGCCAGAAATGGCGGCCCAGCTTACTGGACACTTCAAGTACGACGAATCGGAACGCCCATGTGGTGAACTTGGCGTCGCCTCGAAATTCCTGGATTTTGTGCGTGATCCTCATCAGTGCGTCGGCGGCCGCCTGGTGGGCGAGATCGTTCAGCTCGGGCCCGGTAATTCCGTAACGAGGACCCCGGCGGAGTACTTCGTCCATGGCGATCCGCACCAGCAGTTCGTGCAGCTGCGTGCAGGCCTGCTCGTACTGCGGCCCGCGACCGCCCTCGAGCGCGTCCGCCCAGGCGGCGGACTCCGGGTCGAGCTGCTCTCGGCCCGTGGCGGGCCTTGCTGCCAGGGCGCTGCCGCTGGTTCCGGCATGTCCACCCTGAGCCGAGCGGCACGTTTTTCTAACATCCGCAGAGTGCATGGTTCTCAATCTCCAGGTCATTTCGTGCGGACAAGCCGGTCACGAGACCATCTGCAGGACCTCTACGCGAAGTCGCTGTCTTTTTCTTTCGCCGTGCGCGCATCCTGGGATTTCACGGACGGAGATTCCGGCGTGTTTCGACGAGGGACTCGCGCGCGCCGTGGGGCACGCTTTCCCAGGTCTGCAAAGAGCTGGCCGTCCGGGAAATCGGCCAGCCAGGCGGTGGGCGACGGTGGTGGCGAAAGCTGTCTTTACGACGCCGGCCAGTCCGCCGACCGTGTAGATGGCCGCAGAGGACGACGCCTCTGCATCGGCGACCAAGCGCTCGACCCGTTCCTGCTCTCTGTCGCGGCCGACGAGGCTCGGCAGGGCGGCTGGAAGCTGAGCCGGAGCGTGATGCGGGGGCATCTGTGGCGCGCCCTTCGGGCGGTCGGCGTTTTGCGAGAGTTGGAATCGTCCGGGGACAATGCGCTCTTGGACTTGCCGCAGTTCCGGCGACGGGCTGACGCCGAGGCGTTGACGCTCTCGAGGCCCTGGGTCAGCAGGCTCGCCGCGGGCACCAGGTCGCCGGCGCTGCGGGCGTCCCTCGCTCTTGCCGTCATCTCCTTGAACCTGTTCAGGTCCAGAGCGTCCCGTTGGATGTGCAACAGGTACCCCCCGTCGGCCGGGCCCACGGAGCTGTCGCTCTGCTCCCCCGGTGCCTGCCTGAGCCTGTAGACGTACGTGCGCACGGAGCCTACGGCCGACGGTGGGGCGTCGTCGCCCCACATGTGATCCACCAGTTTCGGGAGGCTTGCTGGCCTGCCCACCCTGAGCAACGGCGAAGCGAACACGGCGCACTGCCTCGGCCGACCGGCTCCGGCCTCGACCCCCTGCTTGTGTAGCCGGACTTGGCCGAGCACCGAGAACTGGACATCCACGTGCATAGTGCTTACCGCCTGGCTGGCAGTTGCTGATCAGCCCAGATGATCTTGCCGTCCGGGATGTGGCGGCTTCCCCATCGGCGGGACAGTTGAGTGATGAGGAAGAGGCCGCGGCCGTGTTCGTCGGTGCAGCTGGGGTGCCCCACAAGCGGGTGGCTATGGCTGGCGTCGGAGACTTCACAGGTCAGCGTCTCGTGTCGGATGAGGCGTAGGCCGATCGTGCGGTCGCTGCTGCAGTCACCGTCGCAGTCGCACTTGCCGTGGATGATGGCGTTGGTGAACAGTTCGCTGACGATCAGCTCTGTGGACTCGACTAGGTGTTCCAGTCCCCACTGGGTCAGCTGCCGGGCAGCGAGAGTCCGGGCACGGCTGACGACGGCGGGGTCGCTGGGGAACTGCCAGGAGGCAACCTGGTCCGCGTTCAGCGAGCGGGTCCGTGCGAGAAGCAGAGTGACATCGTCGCTCGGCGGCTTGGCCCTGAGCGTGTCCACCGTCGAAGAGCACAGATCGTCCAATGTGAGGTCGGGCCGTGCGAGGGCCGCGCGCAAACGGTTCATGCCAGCGCTGATGTCCTGGTCGCGGGCCTCGATCAGGCCGTCGGTGTAGAGGGCGAGCACGCTTCCTTCGGCGAGTTCGAAAGTTACGGACTCGAAGGGGACCAGTCCGAGGCCGAGCGGTGCTCCGGCGGGCAGGTCGGGGAAGGTGACGTGGCCGTACGGGTCGATGACCGCGGGCGGGGGGTGGCCGGCCCGTGCCATGGTGCAGGTACGGGTGACCGGGTCGTAGACGGCATACAGGCATGTGGCAGCCATCGTGGTGGTGGCCGGGTGCCGGGGGTCTTCCGCCTCGGTGAGGCGGAAGACCTGCTCGTCGAGGCGGGACAGTACTTCGTCGGGAGGCATGTCCATGTCGGCGAGGGTGTGCATGGCGGTGCGGAGTTGGCCCATCTTCGCCGCCGCGTTGATGCCGTGTCCGACGACGTCGCCGACGACCAGGGCGACGCGGGCGCCGGAGAGGGGGATCACGTCGAACCAGTCGCCGCCGATGCCGTGGTGGCTGTCGGCCGGCAGGTAGCGCCAGGCCACATCAGCGGCGGAGCCGCCCGTGGGACGGTGGGGGTACAGCAGGCGCTGCAGGGCGAGAACCGCGGAGCGTTCGCGCACGTATTGGCGGGCGTTGTCCAGGGCCAGCGCTGCCCAGCCGGCGAGTTCCTCGGCCAAGAGCAGGTCGTCCTCCTCGAACGGCCTGGGGTCCTCCATCCGCACGAACACCGCCATGCCCAGCACCGCGCCCCGGGCGTGGATCGGGACGACCATCAACGAGTGCATGGCATGCTCGCGGATCTTCTCCGCCCGCGCCGGGTCGTGGTGGTCGAGCCATGTGCCCGGGGACGTGTCCAGCATCGGCTCGAAGTGGGACTTCCCGGAGCGCAGGACACCGGCGAAGGGCGAAGTGGGCGGGACGAAGACCGGCTCTCCGCGAGCGAACGGGGACTCCGGCGTTCCCGGGTGGATCGAGGCCAGGCCCGCACGGCGAAAGACGGGGATGCGCTCGTGTTGTGGGCCGAGATGGGCCATGGGCTCCTCGCCGTGTTGGACGGACTCCGCCAGGTCGACGGTGGCGTAGTCCGCGAGGAACGGCACGGCGAGGGCGGCCAGTTCCTGCGCGGTCTGCATGACGTCCAAAGTGGTGCCGATGTGCCTGCTGGCCTCGCCGAGGATTGCCAGACGCTCTCGCGCCCGTCGGCTGTCGGTGACGTCCACGCTCACGACACACACGCCCAGAGCGCGCCCCTGCGCGTCGTCGAGGCGGAAGTAGGACGCTGTCAATATGCGACTGCTTCGCACATTCGCCGGCAGGAAGGCCTGGTAGTCCACGTTGATCGCCGGGTCGCCGCTCTCCAGCACCTGGCGCATCACTGCCTCCAGCGTTTCGGCCTCCGTCCCGGGCGCCGCCTCCGTCAGCCTGCGGCCCAGCCGCTTGGAGAGAGGGATGCCGTCCTTGGAGCCCTGGGTGTCGTTCACCCGGATGCAGCGCAGGTGCGTGTCCCGTACGACGACACCGATCGGCAGGCAGCTCGGCAGCGTAGCGAGGAGCGGCTCCGCCACTGTGGCCTCGGCCTGCCACGCGGGAAGAAGGGCCTTGTCGGTCGCGCAGACCACCCACCAGTCCCGGCCGTCCTGCCCGGACAGCGATGACACGCACAAGCGCACATCGATGCTGCGGCCGTCGCGGTGGCGCACCTGCGCAAGGTCGGACCAGCAGCTCCGCAGGGTGCTCTCGTGTACGGCTTGTGCAGCCTTCGCTCGGTCGTCAGCGGCCGCCAACAGGACACCGACGGACCGCCCCACCACCTCCGCAGCCGAGTAGCCCACGAGCCGCTGAGCGGCCTCCGACCATCCGACCACCGTCCCCTGCGCGTCGAGGAGAAATATCGCTGGGCAGACTGTCTCGATGGCCGTCTGAGCCTCGGCGACTGCTGTCCCTGCGGAACTGCCCATTGCTCTTCCCTTTCCGTCTCCCCCGGCGATGCAGTCCCCCGACTGCCCGACTGTCTGGTGGATGGATAGGTCCAGGGCAGGAGTGATCGAGCTACCAGGCACGGCAGGCCACAGCCCGTTCACACTGCCCCGACCGTGGCTGCGGCGGTGGTCTCGGCCCGTGAGACGTGCTCCGGCAGGACCCCCGTCGGGGCCTGGGCGCAGCCAACGGGCCGTCGGCTGACACCGAGGGCAGCAACACGGCCGTCCGGTGACTCCCCCCGCTTGCTCTCACCCGCACCTCACGCGTCAGTCGGATCCGCAGATCGGTGGTCTACGGCAGGACCGACCTGGCGGGCGGGGCCGATCGAGCCCCCGCTGCAGGGCCCCAGAAAGCGATCACCAGCGCAACGGACAGTCCGATGACGTACGGCACCAGGCGCACGCAGCGGGCATGAGCGATGTAGAACCCGGCCGCCAACATGATGACCGTCATGCCGCCGGCCTCGGCGAGACAGACTGACGCGGGCCGCAGCAGGGCGCAGGCACGATGGCCGCGTAGCCGATCGACGTGAGGGAGACCGCAGGCCCCACTCCAGGCGCCCAAGACCCGTCCCCGCCATTTGGGCCCCCACGTAGGGACCGATGCTGCGCCCGGGGAAGGCGCCAGTGAGCCACAGGGAGACCGTCACGGTGCCGTCCAGGCGGATCAGGCCGGAGGCCTCCAGGGCGAGCTTCGCCCAGTCCAGACGGCGCGTATGCTCGGGGAGGCGCTGTGGCCTTCCGTGTGCTTCCTTCGTACTCATGCGTGCGACGCTAAGCACCCAGTGGCACCGGAGCACGGTCCATTTCCATGACAGATTCCTGGACCAATTCTGCGGACAAAGCAAGATCGCGATCTACGGAGCTGGCACGCTAACCCGCTCCCGGCCGTGGGCGCTCCGAGCGTGCGACGTGGCGCTCCGGCTTCGGGTGTAAGCGGTCCGACTGACGGCACCCAGGGGCCTGCCTGGCCGTTCGACGCGAAGTGGCCCGGTCTTTTGCTCAGAAGATGGCCCACACGCATGGGCGGACGCGCGCATACGGTGCGGTCATGACTGCAACAACGCCCACCGCGATGAAGATCGGTGCCTTCCCTTTCATTCGGTGACCTCGACGAGCTCTGCACCCAGCACCCGCGAGTTCGGGTAGCTCATCGGCAGGGCTGGGGTCGTCACCGACGGACTACAGGCGTCGGCAGGGCGGCTCACGGGGAGTGATGCCCGGCGGCGTGGGCACGTTGGACGAAGGGACCGAAGTCCTGGAGCTAAGGAAGCACGCCTGTACGACGACCCCGTGGTACTGCTGAACACGGTGGGCTTCGACGACGGGCTGATACTCCAGCTCCGGCAAATGGACGAGCAGGCGTTGCTGCCGTTGCCCCTTGGACAGCCGGTCTTCGCCGGCGGCACGGCCGCCGGCGCACTCGCCACCATGGAAAAGTGCGTTGGAACGGATGGCGGGATCGTGACGGCACGGCTTCCCGCCCGAGAGATCGCGGCGACTCCGGCACAGGCGGCCTGGCACTTGAGGCCGACAGCCCAGCACCTCGAATCTCGGCAGGGACGCTCCGGAACCGGACAGAGGCGCGTCCGCTCCGCCCTCGGAACCCCTTCCCAGGGCCTGTGGTGAAAGTGGATCGTCTGCCAGACCTGTCTGGGATGCTCCGAGCATGGAGAGGACAGTGCAGCTGACGATCGAGTGCTCCGGTCCGCAGAGAAGGGTGTCTTTCTGGGCCGAGGCCCTGGGCTACGTGCCTGAGCCTCCGCCGGGCGGGCACGCCACGTGGCGTGCTTACTGGACGGCGATGGGGGTGCCCGAGGCAGAGTTGCCGGCCGGTGCCGGGGATATTTCGGAGTCGATCATCGAGCCCGCGGGACGTGGACCGAGGGTGTGGTTCCAGCAGGTTCCGGAGCCGAAGGCCGCCAAGAACCGGTGGCACTTCGACCTGAAGGCCGGTGGGGGCCGTGACGTTCCACTGGATGTCCGCACGCAGCGGGTCACGGCTACGGTGGAACGGCTGGTCAAAGCCGGCGCTACCGTGCTGCGGATCAAGGATGAGCCGGACATGGGGCTCTACGCCGCCGCCATGCAGGACCCCGAGGGCAACGAATTCGACGTCGTCTGAGACTGAGGCTTTTGCGACGGTGCTGGTCACAGCCACTCGCACACGGCTGCGACCAGCACCGTCGCCTCGTAGCGGACGGAGAGCTTGCCGTACCTCGCGGGCACTGCCCTGTGCGTTTCAAGTCGATTGATCCCGTACTCGATCGCATGGCGCTCGCGGTACTCCACCGCATCGAAAATGCGGAGGCCGACCGCTACGGGAGCTGAGCTTCTGACGGTTGCGCGCCTGGTCGGCCTTGTCCGGGATGGTGCAGCGGATCCCCCGGCGGCGCAGGTATGTCCGGTTCTTCCAGGAGGCGTGCGCCTAATAGGCATGTGAGTTGGCCGTTGGGCCGATCCAGGCAGGGGCCGGGGCGACGTCTGGGATATACGCAGCGCCCGCAGCGCTTTGACAAGAGGGACGGTGTTCCAGCCCCTGCCGTATCGCGATCCGGTGCGACGTGCCGTCCCACTGCCATCGGCGGAACACGTCGTAGACCCGGCCCCACGGCCGCCCGTACTCGGCAGGCACGTCCCGCCACGGAACACCGGTCGGCCCCGGAACCGTATGCGGTCGATCAGCTGCCGCCGGAGCCAGATGGGCGGCCGTCCCACCTTCGCTCCCTTGGACAACAACGGCTCCAGCACCGCCCACTGTGCGTCCGTGAGATCTCCCCGCGCCATGAACCACGATCATTCATCACTCAAGATCCACTTTCGATACACGCCGAGAGGGCAGCACCCTGCACAGTGCGTCCAGTGCGCCTGCCCACGCGCTGTCCGAGGGCGCCGCGTAGTTGACCACCAGGGCGTCCCGTTCGGGCAACTGCCATCCGCAGTCCGCCACTTCGTAGCGGAACTGCGCCAACCCCCTGATCGGCAGACCTTGCCGGGCCGCGGCCTGGACCACCGAGCTTTCGGTTCCGCGCGGGAGTTCGAGGACCGTCTGCAGTCCTGCAGCCATCCCGGTCACACGAATGCCGGGAGCCCTCTGGCGCAGGACCTCGACCAGTTGATCGCGGCGACGCCGGTAGCGCAGCCGCATCGAGCGCACATGACGGTCGTACGCACCCGAGGTGATGAATTCCGCCAGCGTCAGCTGCTCCAGGGCGCTCGTCATGTAGTCGCCGTGCCCTTTGGCCGCCACGATCTGCGGGATGAGTTCCTCCGGCAGCACCATCCATCCGAGCCGTACCCCCGGCGCCAGGGACTTGCTCACGGAACCGAAGTACACCACCCGCTCCGGATCGAGGCCTTGCAGGGCCCCCACCGGCTGACGGTCGTAGCGGAACTCCCCGTCATAGTCGTCCTCCAGGATCAGGCCGCCCGTTGCACGTGCCCACTCGACGGCAGCCGTGCGCCGGTCCGGGCGGAGCGCGACCCCCGTCGGGTACTGGTGCGCCGGGGTCATCAGCACCGCCCCCACTTCGCGCAGTCGCGCGAGGTCGTCGATGCGTGCGCCATGGTCGTCGACGTAGAGGGGCGGGGTGTGCAGACCGGCGTTCGCCAGCAGGTCGCGAAACAGGTCGAGCCCGTAGGCCTCGACTGCCACCCCTCGCACCCGCCGTACCCTGAGCACCTGCGCCATCAGCGCCAGACCGTGATGGAAACCGGAACAGATGACGATCTGATCCGGCTCGGCGTACACCCCGCGGGCCCGCGCCAGGTAGTCCGCGAGTGCGGTGCGCAGCTCCATCCGGCCGCGGGCGTCGCCGTAGCCGAAGGCGCCGTGTGGCGCGGCGGTCAAAGCCCGGCGGGCCACGGTGAGCCACTGCGTGCGCGGAAAGGTCGCGAGGTCCGGTGCACCGGTCCACAGGCCATACCGAGGACGGGGCTCGTCCGGCCTGGCGCGAGGAGCGCCGGGCGCGGGCCTCTGCTTCTCGACCCCGGGGGCCACCCGGGTCCCGGAGCCCTGCTGGGCGGTGAGCCAGCCCTCAGCGACCAGCTCGGCGTAGGCCTCGACCACGGTGTTACGCGAGACGCCGAGATCCGCGGCGAGTGAGCGGGAGGCCGGCAGCCGACTGCCGGGCGCCAGACGCCCCGTGCGCACGACCTCCCTCAAGGCGTCCGTGAGCCCTGCGCGCAGCCCGGGTCCACGCAGCTCCAGATGCAGGTCGGCACCGAACGCGGAGGGCGGACCGGCCGCGGAATTGGTCCGAGAATCTGCCATGTAAATGAACCATACCCCCATACCATCGGCTGGCCAGTCGTCCTACTGGGCCGCGCTGCGCGCCACCGCAGCCTGGTCGCGGTGACGATCGCGCACCGTGTCGTTCCCCGAGCGTGTTCGCCGCAAGCGCCGGCTGGTCGGCGTGATCGTTTGCCAAGCTGGGAGTCGAGACCCCTGGTCGCGCTCACGGCGATGCGGGATGACCAGGCGGGTGCCACGGTAGCCCCCGTCGGAAATCACCGAGGCGTCGCCGACGGCGGCCCCAACACCCCGCGTCCGCGGGGTGTTCCGGTCTGATCGCCCAGGAGCGTGGGGTTGTCCAGCAGGGCGTGGGCGACCTGCTCGGCGGCGCCGGGCGCGTCAGCGCGCAGCGCGGCGAGCAGCTGCCCGTCGGGCCCGCCCCAGCGCAGCCAGGCGGCGGCTGGCGGCCGGGGGGAAGGCCTCACAGCGCGGTGCGGTGGGTGATCAGCGAGGAGTTCGCGGTGCCAGGAGGGCGACGCTCGCGCACCCCTGCGTTGAACCGGCGCTCCCGGCAGAGCTTGTAGGGGTTCAGTCGGCCGGGGTCCAGGGCCATTCAGCGACGAGTCTACCGGCCGTGGGTGCCCGAGCCGGGGCTGTGGATCCAGTACGACTTCGGCAACGGACCGACCATCGCCGGCCGCAAGACCATCTTGTGGTGCGCCTGGCTGGCCCGGTCCCGGTTCCAGATCGTGATCCCGATCTGGGACAAGACGCTGCCGACGGTCACCTCGGGTCTGGACGCGACGTTCCGCCGCATCGGCGGAGCGCCAGCCTACGTCCTGGCGGACAACGAGAAGTCGGTCACCACCGGCCACGTCGCCGGGATCGCCGTCCAGAACCTGGAGATCGTCGAGGTCGCCCGGCACTACGGCACGACCATAGGCGCCTGCCTGCCCGTGGACCAGGAGACGAGGGGCGGTTCCGAGGCAACGGTCCGCATCGCGAAGGCCGACCCGGTGCCGGAAGACGTCAACCTGAGCGAGCACTACAAGACCTTCGGCGAGCTGGAGGCGGCCTGCCGGCAGTTCTGCGACGAGGTCAACTCCCGCATCCACCGGTCCACTCGGCGCAAGTCGGTAGAGCGGCTCGCCGAGGAACGGCAGAGGCTGCACACCCGCTGCCCAGACGGCCGTTCACCGCCGCGTTCGGCACCATACGGCGGGTGAACTGGGAGTCCACGGTCTCGGTCGAAGGAGTCCGCTACTCCGTTCCGCACGAACTGATCGACAACCGGGCCTGGGTCCGGTTCCACGGCGACGAGCTGATCATCACTGCAGTCGGCGAGGACGGCTCGGCCCGCGAGGCCGCCCGCCACCGTCGCGGCCAGCCGGGCCCATACACCACTTCCAAGGGCGCAACCCCGACACCTGAGCGGCGGCGCGTACTGCTTCTGTGCCGTATGCCACATGAGTCGTCTTGTGATGAGCCGCACTCGCGCCCAGAAGTGCAGGTCGCGACGGCATTCCGTTGCCTCCGGGGCGGATGTGGCCGAGCGAGGTGTGACGTAGCCAACTCCAAATAAATCGACTTGTCGATTTAGATTCCTTCAGCGCGCATGAGGTTACGAGCGCGTTAACCGACGAGTCGCCGGGGGCGCGTGCGCCCCTGGAGAGGAGTCACTGTGGCGAGCATCCCTCCACAGCCTGGCGAGCGCGCGCAGCTGCGTGTGATCGATAAGTCCATCCCGCGCCAGTACCGGGTCGTGCACGGCCACCGCTGGGCGTTCCGCATAGCCGGCAAGGGCCCGGCCGTGCTGCTGATCCATGGCATCGGTGACTCGTCCGACACCTGGGCCGATCTGATTCCCGAGCTGGCTCGCCACTACACGGTGATCGCTCCCGACCTGCTGGGCCACGGGTCCTCCGACAAGCCCCGCGGCGACTATTCGGTGCCCGCCTATGCCAACGGGATGCGGGACCTGCTGGGGGTGCTGGGCATCGATAAGGTGACGCTCGTCGGGCACTCCCTGGGCGGCGGGGTGGCCATGCAGTTCACCTACCAGTTCCCCGAGCGCACCGAGCGGCTGGCGCTGGTGAGTACCGGCGGGGCGGGCCGCGGCGTCACCCCGGCGTTGCGCGCGGCCTCGCTGCCCGGAGCCCATCTGGTCCTGTCCTCACTGCGGCTTCCGATGGTGCGGACGCAGACCGTCATGGCGATCCGGCTGCTGAAACTGCTCGATACCGGGCTCGGTCAGGACGCCCCGGATCTGCTGCGGCTGGTGGACGCGCTGCCCGATGCGGCCTCGCGTGATGCGTTCATCCGCACGCTGCGCGCAGTGGTCGACTGGCGCGGCCAGGTGGTGACCATGCTCGACCGCTGCTACCTGACTGCCGGCATGCCGACCCTGCTGGTCTGGGGCTCGCGCGACCAGGTGGTGCCCGCGCGGCACGCCGAGACGGCGCACGCGGCAATGCCCGGCAGCCGCCTGGAGGTTTTCGAGGGCGCGGGCCACTTCCCCTTCCACACCGATCCGCAGCGGTTCCTGGCCGTACTGGAGGACTTCATCGCCACGACGGAGCCGGTCATCCGGAGCGCGGAGGAGTGGCGGGAGCTGCTGCGCTCGGGCGGCCCTGATGCGGGGGCGCCGACGCACCCGCGCACGGCGGTTCCCGCAGCCAGGCGCGAGAGTCCCACCTCTCTGCGAGGCTCAGGACCGTCCATATCCCGGTCCACTGCCGGGACACAGGCTCCGCCGCCGCCCCGCAGATCACTGCGGTAGCCGCCGCTGCCTTCGGCAGGCCCGGCACCGGTGTGCCCCGGTCCGCCGTGACACGCAACGTGACCTGGTCGTCGAGGCGCAGGGACGGGAGCTGCCCACCCGCCCTGAGACGGAGGTCGCCCCAATTCAGGGGTGCCATCGGCGTGGCCCGGTTGGGGGCTGCCTTGAGGCGCACAACCGTCGGCAGGTCTGCTGCACGTGTGGGTGGTTGGTGGTTGTGGGCGAGTACTGGGGACTGCAGTGTTAACCCGCCCACATCTGCGCGTTCATCCGCTGGAACGCTCGTGTCGACCGTGCTGAGGTTCCCGTGGTCTCTCTTGCCCTTTGCGCCAGAAAAGGTGGTGCATCACGCCGCTCGGGCTGGGCACGACCTCCATGTGGAACCGGTCCAGCAGCTGTTGGGGCGAGTCCCACAGGCGTAGCCCCGACCCGAGCTTCACCGGTGAGACGGCCACATGCATGGTGTCGACGAGGTCGGCGTCGAGGAACTCCCGGATGGTGGTCACGCCGCCGCCGAGCCGGACGTCCTTGCCCTGCGCGGCCTGCCGCGCTTGCGCGAGAACGGTGGCGGGGTCGCCGTCCACCAAATGGAACGTGGTGTCGGAGAGCGTGAACGATGGACGCTTGCGGTGCGTCACGACAAACACCGGCGTGTGGAAGGGCGGCTCGTCACCCCACCAGCCGCGCCACTCGTGGTCGCGCCACGGGCCGCGCTGCGGTCCGAACTTGTTGCGGCCCATGATCTCGGCGCCGATGTTGCGGCTGAAGACCCGGATGAAGTAGTCGTCGAGGCCCCGGCTTCCCCCGGGCTCGGCGCGGATGGGCCAACTCGCCGTGGCGCCGGCCCAGGCGAAGAGCCTTCCCGGATCGATGTTGTGGCCGAAAGGCCGCTCCAGGTTCTGGTCCTCGCCGGCGGCGACGCCGTCGCTCGAGACGGTGAAGTTCTGCACGCGCAGCAGCTGATCACACAGTCGTGCGGCCCACCGCGAGGCAACCGTTCGGCAGTCGATCCCGGCCGGCGACGCGCCCGCCACCACCAAGAAAGCTGCCCCCAGCGCCATCCCACCACCCAATCGACGCCCGGAAGCGAGTAACGACCAACCGCCCCATCCGCGATGGTGCGACAGCGCCGGTGTCTTCGTCAGACGGTGTGGGCGCGGATGCGCGCGAGCAGGGTCCGCAGGTGTTCGCGGTCGTCCTCGTCCAGGGCCGCGGTCGCCTCGGCGAGAGCGAGGCGGTCGACCTCCTCCGCCTCGCGGTGGCAGCGCAGCCCCTCCTCGGTGAGCCGGACCAGCAGCGCCCGCCGGTCCTGCGGGTGGCGAATCCGCTCCACCAGGCCGTCGCGTTCCAGGCTGTCCACGATCGTGGTGGCGGTGCGGGCCGCGATGCCCGCCATCTCGCTCAATTCCCGCATCCGCAGCGGCTGCCGGGCCCGCGCCAGCATGCGCAGGGCGCGCAGTCTGGCCACCGAAGCGCCCTTCTCCCGCAGTCGGGCCTCCACGAACTGCCGTAGTCGGTGCGTCGTCTCGTACAGCTCGTCGACCAGGACGTCGCTGCTGCCTTGCACTGCCATGGTGCCCAGTCTCCCCTGCCCCGCGCCGCTCTTGCACCTGTCCCGTGTCGGCCGGGCCACTGCTGCACCGTGAAAAAGCGATGTCCTGAGCAAGCACATAGTGAGTATGCTCAGCATATGCGACGACGTCCTCCCGTGCCCTTCGCCGCCCCGTCGTTCCGACTCAGCCAGCGTCTGGTCGTGCCCGTCCTTTGCGTCAGCGTCACCTTCGTCGCGATCGTCGACGGAGCGATCACCACCGTGGCACTGCCCTCGATCGCCCGTCAGTTCCGGCTGACCACCGCCGCCTTGGACGGCGTGGTCGTCGTCTACCCGGTCTGCCTCGCCATGGCCATCCCGGCCTCGGCCTGGCTGGTCGAGCGGTTCGGCGGCAAACGCGTCCTGCTGACCGCCCTGGCCGGTTTCCTCGGCTCCTCGCTGCTGTGCGGGGCAGCGCTCGGGATCGGTCAGCTCGTCGCCTACCGAGCGGTGCAGGGAGTGTCGGCCGGCGTCCTCTTCCCGGCCTCCACCGCGCTGCTGTTCGGCACCTTCACCCCGGCCGAGCAGATACGCATCTCCCGTTACATGATCGTTCCGCAGCAGATCGCCCCGGCCGCCGCCCCAGTCCTGGGCGGGCTGCTCGTAGACCACCTGTCCTGGCGGTGGGTCTTCTACGTCAATCTGCCGGTGGGCCTGCCCGCGCTGCTGTTCGGCGCGCTGTTCCTGGCCGGCGGCCGCGGCAGCCGACCAGGCCGCTTCGACCTGCCCGGTCTGCTGCTGAGCGCGGGTGGCCTCGGCACCGTGATGTTCGGCCTGTGCGAGGGGCCCAACCGCGGCTGGTCCTCCCCCACCGTCCTCACCTCCCTCGTGTCCGGCGCGGCCCTGCTGGCCTCCGCCGTCGCCGTAGAGCTGCGCACGGCCCATCCCCTTCTGCGGCTGCGCCTGTTCACCGACCGGCTGTTCCGGGACACCAACCTGATCAACCTGGTAGGCCTGATCCCCATCATGGGCGCCCTCTACCTCGGTCCGCTCTTCCTCCAGCAGGCCCAGGGCCGTACGGCGCTGGAGTCGGGCCTGACCACCTTCCCCGAGGCATTCGGCGTGCTGCTCACCGTCCAGCTCGCCGGCGCCCTGTACGCCAGGGTCGGTCCGCGCGTGATCGTGGGCTGCGGCCTGACCGGTGTCGGCGCGATGCTGCTGCTCTTCGCCGCCTGCGACACGGACACCGGTCTGTGGACTTTCCGCGGCTTGATGTTCCTGTTCGGTGCCGCGATCGGCTGCTTCTTCATACCCACTACGGTCGCCTCGCTGGCCACCGTCGAGCGGGCGGATCTGCCGCAGGCCACGATGCTGAACACCGTCGTACGCCAGACCGGCGGCGCGCTCGCGCCAGCGGCGGTGACCACGGCACTCGTGCTCGGCACACCGCCGGGCGCCGAAGCCGTACCTCCGCTGCTTGCCTACCAGCACGCCTATCTCGCTCTGGCCGCGATCGCGGCGGCGACGGCGGTCTTCGCCTTCACCCTCCCCGACGGCCCCGCCCGCGCCGCCGCCCGCGGCCCCGTCGGCGCATCCGGCCGGCCCGCCCTCCTGCGCCACCGCCGGGACCGGGTCGGCTCCTGAGCCCTCCGCGGATCAGGCCTCCGCGGATCAGGAGCCGGGCTGATCGTCGTGGTCCTGATGATCGTCCGACCCGGCTCGACGACAGGCGCATAACGGCTCAACACGGGAAGTGAACCTCGCACCCTTGCAGTGGCCGTTGACGTGGTCGTGCTGTTCAACAGCGTGCGGTGGGCCCCAGGGCAAACGGAACTGACCTCACAAGGCCGGCGGCGCTGATCGAGCCCGAGAACGCTACGGGCGCAATGTGCTCCACGCTGCCACGCTCCTCGTCGTCCGCCAGTCCGAGGACTTTATCGCTGTCAGGTGGTCGTAGCTGTGAGTGAGGCGCGAGTGGCAGTGGTGGCCTCGTCAATGAGTCTGACGGCGATGGATCGGGCGTGGGCTGCGGGCTCGGTGCTGTTGAAGATCATATTGCGGGCTATGGCGCCGTCGTAGAGCAGTGCGAGCTCTTCGCCCAACTGTTCTGGGTCGCGGGCGCCCATCTGCTGGGCGAGGGCGGCAAGCCGGCGGGTGAACTCGTTCTTGTATGAGGCAGCGAGTGCACGGACCGGGTGGTCGGGGGCGGGAATCTCGACCGCGGCATTGATGAAGGGGCCCCCGAAGTCGACCCCGACGCCTGACCGCCCATCCCCACACCCTCCGCAGGCACCCTTGGAATTGATCATCTAGGGCATTCCGCGAGCGACGGGCTCAGCGGTACCGCGCCGCGCCACGAAGACGAACTCCCTGCCCGGCCGGTCGGGTGCGTCGCGTACGTCCTCGACGACGAAGCCGTGCTCGTGCAAGTCCCGCTCGATCTCCGTACGTTCGCGGAAGCGAAGTGTCGATTCCGAGGTCAGTACGTCCCCGTCCGCAGCGAAGACGTGCGTACCGCGGAAGCTCACCAGCGGCAGGCTCACGTCTGTCAGCTCGGCCCAGGTCTCGACGTGGCCGACGCCCGGGATGTCCGTCATGCGGTATGTGGTCTCGCGCGTCCACTCCGCCCACTCCTCCCACACGCGCTGCGCCGGATCGCGCGTCTCGAAGACAAGCCGCCCGCCGGGCCGCAGCGCCTCGTACGCGCCGCGCAGCGTCGTACGCCACGCCTGCGGATCGACGATCGCCTGGGCGACGTTCCCGGTCATCGTCACCAGGTCGATCTGCATGGGCGGCAGGCCCCCCGCGTCGCCGTCGAGCCAGCGCACCCTCTCCGCACCCGGCTTGCCACGCGCGACGTCGACGGCCGCCCGCGCGGGATCGATCCCAGTGACCGTAATCCCGTGCTCGGCGAGCATCAGCGCGAACACCCCCGTACCGCACCCGATGTCCAGCACGGACCGCGCGCCGAACTCCTCCACCATCGCGAGATACGCGTCGAGATCGCTGCGGTCCGGATCGAGTGGGTCGTAGATGGCCGCGAGGCGCGGATGCCCGAACATTGCGTCAACCATGGAGGCGAACGTATGTGGCCCCGAGCCCGCACAGCCACTGCTTTTCGGGTTACGGCACCAAGCGGACGCGGTGAAGTGCGCCGCCGATCCCGACGCCCCCCTCGTTGCCGCTGCGGTGGAGGCGGATGCGCAGGATGGCGCGCTGGTGGGTCAGGGTGGTCACCCGGCGCTTCCGGGGTTCCCCAAGCGCCTCATGCTGTCTCGCCACCCCGTCTGGCGGAGAACTTTGATGCCGGGTTCAGGGACGCATACGCCTCGCGGCACGCCGCCCACCTCACTGCGGGGATGGCTTGCCCACGCCAAGATGTCGAACATAATTCGAACAAACCGGTGACTCTTGTCAGGTGTGGACCTGAGTGTCGGGGGCGCACGAAGGCCTGCCAGGCACGCGCTTTGTCTGCGGCCTGGACTCTGTCCGACTTTCGCCTCGCCGCGCGACCGTCGCCCAATATGGGCGTAGTGTCCCGGTATGGGTGACGCTCTGTGCGGCTGGTGCAGGGCTGCGCCGCAGGAGCCGATGAGGCATTACCGCCTGCGCCGCCAGCCGGCGCATCGGCAGGCACCCTGGCAGCTGGTGCGAGCGGCGGTGCCGGCCGGCCGGGAGGCCGGCGACGGCAGGTCGCCGATCGGTGCCGGACTTGGGATCGGTGGCAAGGCCGCTCGCGCTCGCTGCAGGTGCACGCGACCTGGTCCTTCCGGCGTCCGTTGGAGATGAGGGGCGTGCAGCAGCTTGCCGACTTCGCCCCTGGCTCCGGCCCTGGCCTGGAGCAGCTCGATGCTCCCCTGGCAGATGTCATGCGGGACACCGGTGCCTCGGTGGGTCTGCTGTATCTGCTGCCGCCCGGTGAGCGGGTGCTGCAGCTGACGGTGATATCCGGGGTATCCCAGCAGATCGCGGCCCCCTGGGCGCGGGTCACGGTGGGCGCGCCGCTGCCGGCGGCGGACGCGGTACGACAACGGCGCATGGTGTGGCTGAGCAGCCAGGAGCAGGTGGCACGCTGCTACCCCCAGCTCGCGCTCGTGCTGCCCTACGAATTCATGTTGGCTGCTGCCCCGGTCAGCTGTGGCACCAGCGTATGGGGGGCCCTGGTACTGCTGTGGCCCATCTGGCACCCGCCGCAGCTGAGCTCCTGTGAACGGGATGCGCTGGACAGGTGCTGCGAGTGTGAGGGTGTGCTCCTGCAGCAGGCTGCCGGGCAAGGGCAGCCGTTGTTGCCCGCAGACCAGCCGCGGGTTTTGGCTCCCTTGCGCTCCGGCCGCATGGTGTCGGGCGAGGCACCGGCCGCATTCGACTTCGCTGAACGGCTGCCGCAGGGCTGCTGCGCACTCGATCTGGACGGGCGGGTCACGTTCATCAACACCGCGGCCGGCGACCTGCTCGGCGCGGGGGTCGGCGCCTTGCTGGGCAGCCGTCCCTGGGAGAGTCTGCCGTGGCTGCACAACCCCCTGTTCGAAGACCGGTACCGGGCGGCGGTGGTCAGTCGCAGGCCCACCTCCTTCACCATGCTTCGCCCGCCGGACCAGTGGCTGCACTTCCAGCTCCATCCCGATGACAGCGGCATCAGCATCCAGATCACTCCGGTCCCGGCCGAGGACGCCAAGCCCACGATGCCGTGGCAGCACGCCCCATCGGCGCCGGAAGTCGGGGCGACAGCCCTGTACCACCTCACCCATCTGGCGGCCGGCCTCACCCAGGCCATCGGTGCGGACGACGTGGTCGAGCTGGCCTGCGACCAGATCGTCCCCGCATTCGGCCCCCATGCCCTCGCTCTGCTGACCCCGGAGGAAGGTCGCCTGCACGTCGTCGGCGCCTTCGGCTTCAGCGCCGAACTCACCGAAATCTTCGACTCCCAGCGCCTGGTCTCCGACACTCCCGCCGTCCGGGCCCTGCACACGGGCGACCCAGGCTTCTACGCCACCTTCGCCGACCTCAAACGCACCTATCCCCCAGCCGTCCACAAGGACGAGCTGCCCGCCTGCGCAGTCCTGCCCCTGATCGCCTCCGGCCATACCGTCGGCACGCTCATCCTCGGCTACGACCGGCCCCGGCCCTTCCCCGCGCCAGAACGCGCCATTCTGGCCTCACTGGCCGGACTGCTCGCCCAAGCCCTGGACCGCGCCCGCCTCTACGACATCAAGCACCAGCTTGCCCGCACCCTACAATCCGGTCTGCTGCCCCACACTCTCCCCAAGATCCCCGGTCTGGATGCCGCAGCCCGCTACCTGCCCGCCGGCCACGGCAGCGACATCGGCGGCGACTTCTACGACCTCATCCCCTGCGGCGAAGCATCCGCAGCCGCGGTGATCGGGGACGTCCAGGGCCACGACATCACCGCCGCGGCCCTGATGGGACAAGTCCGCATCGCCGTCCATGCCCACGCCATCGCCTGCACACCCCCCGGCGAGACCCTCGCCCGGACCAACCGTCTCCTCATCGACCTCGACGCCGGCCTGTTCACCAGCTGCCTGTACGCCCACCTCGACCTCGCGCACCACCGCGCCTGCCTCGCCACCGCCGGACACCCCCCGCCCCTGGTCCGCCGCCCCGACGGCCACACCGAGATCCTTCACATGCCCCCTGGCCTGCTCCTGGGCATCGATCCCGACGCCGCCTACCCCACCATCGAGATCCCGCTCCCACCCGGCGCCCTCCTCGCCCTGTACACCGACGGGCTCATCGAAGCCCCCGGCACGGACATCGGCGACGTCACCGCCGACCTCGTCACCTGCCTTGCACACGCACCCCACCAAGCCATCGACGCCCTCGCCGACACCCTCCTCGACCACTGCGCCACGCCACGCCAAGACGACATCGCCCTGCTCCTTCTCCGGGCAACAGGACCCCACAAGGCGATCCGACGCGCTGGCCTGCGCGAGTGAGTCGGTGTCTCGTGAGACACATATCAGCCTGGAGAACCGGGGCTGGTGTGGCCGAGTTTGGCGAGGTCGGCGGCGCGCTGCCCGGCGGGCTGGAGTTCGGCCCAGGGGTGGAGGGCGGCGCCGGTTTCGTGGGTGATGGTGCGGTGCGGTTCGGTGCGCGGGGCCGGTGGCAGGGAGGCGCTGGACGGCTTCGGGGCCGTGGTCGCGGCGGGCGGCGGCGAGTTGCTCGAGGTCCCGGACCATCGAGCCGGTGACGGTGTTGCGTTCGCACGCGTGGTGGTGGCGGGCCTCGGCCATCGTGTCGGTGGCGGCGGGTGTGCTGTTGTGGCTGCGTCCGGAGGCCGGTGCGGGGGCCATGGCGCTGGTTCTGGGTGTGTATGCGCTGATCGCGGGCGGCCTGTGGCTGGCTGCCGCCTGGCGGGAGTACCGCACCCGCACCGGGCACGGTGCCCGGTCGTGGACCGGGCCGGCGTCCGGTGCCCGCGTGGGCCACTGACCCTGCCCCCAGGGGTAGCCCAGGCGTGGCGCACTGCAGGCCCGCGGGGCGTGCGGTGCGCCATGGATGCTGGAAGGCAGGTGAGCATCGTGACGCGGCGGCACTCGACGGCGCGGCGGCACCTGGACGGCGGCGATCTGGTGGTGCGTCTGCCGTGGCGGTGGGCGCCGGCGGCGCGACGCCGCAGCGTGCGCCTACTACTTGGGTTCGTGGACAGGTCCGCCTGGAGCCGCACTGGTGGCGCGCGGTGCGCCTGCACCCCGGGCGCCACTACCGCTTCCGCCCGGGACGCTGGTGCGTGGGCGAGCTGGTGCACGCCAGGGGGCCGGGACTTCGCCGTCCTGCGCGCCTGAGGACCGGTGCTCGTGGTGACGAGCTTCGGCCACGACGCCCCGTATCCCCGCCCGGCCGTGTCCACCTCCGATCCGGAGACCGACGCGGCCAGGCTGCGACAGATCACCGCCCCGCAAAAAGTTGAGCCGACAGTTGTCAACTTTCCGGCGCAGTGGTACATCAGAAGTAGAGCGGATCGGACGCGGGAATGACGTGAAGGAGGGATGACAGATGCTGATGCGTACGGATCCCTTCCGCGAGCTTGACCGGCTGGTCGAGCGGGTCTGGGGCACGGCCGCGCACCCGGCGGGCATGCCCCTGGACGCATGGCGTGAAGGTGACACGTTCTTCGTGGAGCTGGACCTGCCGGGCGTGGACGCGGAGTCGATCGATCTCGATGTCGAGCGCAACGTCCTGACGGTGAAGGCCGAACGCAAGCCGGCGTACGGCGAGAACACCGAGACGGTGGTCACCGAGCGGCCCGCGGGGACGTTCAGCCGGCAGCTGTTCCTCGGCGAGACCCTCGACACCGACAAGATCGAAGCCTCCTACGAGGCCGGTGTGCTGAGGCTGCGGATCCCGGTCGCCGAGCAGGCCAAGCCTCGCAAGATCGCCGTCAGCGGCGGCAGCGACCGCAAGGAACTGGGCGGCTGACGCCACAGCGACTCCATCTCTTCAAGGGCCTCGGGCATCAGTCCGGGGCCCTGACGCCGTGTTTGACCCTTCGCGCGTAGGCGACCGCGGGGCGCCGGCAGGTGACAGGCCCCGTGGCCCCGTAGCCCGGCCCCGCATCGCACCGCAGATCGCGACGCCGAGGGCGGGTGAGCGCGCGGTGGGCGGGGTACGCGGCTGCAACGTCGTGAGACGGCGGCGTGATCAGGCGGGAAAGGGGTGCACAGATGACTTCTGCTTTCGGGTTCGGACGGTCTCCGTTCGAGGAGTTCGATGATCTTTTCGCCCGCTTCTTCGGTACCGGACCGGTGTCCGGGCAGCGGCGCCCGAGGCAGGTGGACATCGGCAGCCTGCTGTCGGAGCGCGCCCGCGAGCTCGTCGTCCGGTCCCGTGCCATCGCGGCTGCGGACAAGAGCGAGGAACTGGATTCCCGGCACCTGCTGGCCGCCGCGCTCGAGGTGGACACCACACGCCGGATGCTCCACGAAGCGGGTGTCGACGTGGAGCGGCTCCGTGAGCGTCTGGGCACCGGCCCGACACTGACCGCCGAGGCAGCCCAGGGCGGCCCTGCGGAGCTGTCGCCGTCGGCCAAGCGGGCGCTGCTGGACGCCTACCAGCTCTCCCGGCAGCTGGGCACCTCCTATATCGGCCCCGAGCACATCCTCCAGGCCCTGGCCTCCAATGCGGAGTCGTCGGCCGGGCGTGCCCTGACCGAGGCCGCCGGCGGCCGGCAGACCTCCCTCACTTCATCCGCCGCGCACTCCTCCGAGCAACCCCGCAGGCCGAGCAGCACGCCGACGCTGGACGAGTTCGGCCGCGACCTGACCGAACAGGCCCGCGCCGGGAAGCTCGATCCGGTGATCGGCCGGGACGAGGAGGTCGAGCAGACCATCGAGGTCCTCTCCCGGCGCAGCAAGAACAACCCTGTCCTCATCGGTGACCCCGGCGTGGGCAAGACCGCCATCGTGGAGGGCATCGCCCAGCGCATCACTGCGGATGACGTACCGGCCACGTTGAAGGGCAAGCGGCTTGTCGCTCTGGACCTGGCCGGGATGGTCGCGGGTACCAAGTACCGGGGTGAGTTCGAGGAGCGGCTGAAGAAACTACTGGAGGAGGTGCACGAGCACGGCGACGAACTGGTGCTGTTCCTGGACGAGCTGCACACCGTCGTCGGTGCCGGCGGTGGCGGCGAGGGCGCCATGGACGCCGGGAACATGCTCAAGCCGGCCCTCGCCCGCGGTGAGCTGCACCTGATTGGTGCCACCACGGTGGACGAGTACCGCCGGCACATCGAGAAGGATGCCGCCCTGGAGCGGCGCTTCGCGCCCATCCTGGTCGGCGAGCCCACAGTGGACGACACCGTGGAGATCCTGCGCGGCCTGCGAGACCGCTACGAGGCCCACCACCAGGTCCGCATCACCGACGAGGCGCTGGTCGCGGCGGCCGAGTTGTCCGACCGCTACATCACCTCCCGGTTCCTGCCCGACAAGGCGATCGATCTGATGGACCAGGCCGCCGCCCGCGTGCGCCTGCGCGCAAAGACGGCTCCGGCCGACACCCGTGAGCTGGAGGATCGCATTGCGGCGCTGGGCCGGGAGAAGGACCAGGCCGTCGCCGACGAGGACTACGAGCGTGCCAAGGACCTGCGCGACCAGATCAAGCAGGCCGAGCGGGAACTGGCCGCCGCGCAAGGCCAGGCGGAGGACGAGCGGGAGCCGAAGGTGACGGCGGAGGACATCGCCGAGGTCGTCTCCCGCACCACCGGCATCCCCGTCTCCCAGCTCACCCAGGAAGAACGCGAGCGGCTGATGAAGCTGGAGGAGCACCTGCACCAGCGGGTCGTCGGACAGGACGAGGCCGTCACCGCGGTGGCCCGCGCGGTGCGCCGGGCCCGCGCCGGCATGGCCGACCCCAACCGGCCCGTCGGCTCCTTCCTCTTCCTCGGCCCCACCGGCGTGGGCAAGACCGAACTCGCCCGCGCGCTGGCCGCCGCACTCTTCGGCGACGAAGGACGGATGATCCGCTTCGACATGAGCGAGTTCCAGGAGAAGCACACCGTCTCCCGCCTGGTCGGCGCCCCGCCCGGCTACGTCGGCTACGAGGAGGCCGGCCAGCTCACCGAGCGGGTGCGCCGCCAGCCGTACGCGGTGCTGCTGTTCGACGAGATCGAAAAGGCCCACCCGGACGTCTTCAACGCGCTGCTGCAGATCCTGGACGACGGCCGGCTCACCGACGCCCAGGGCCGCACCGTCGACTTCAAGAACACCGTGGTCATCATGACCTCGAACATCGGCGCCGACCGCATCCTGAGCGCGGGCGTCGCCGACTACGCCAAGGTCCGCGACTCGGTGATGCCCGCGCTGCAGCAGCACTTCCGTCCGGAGTTCCTCAACCGGATCGACGAGATCATCGTCTTCCGCGGCCTGGAACGGGGTCAGCTGCGGCAGATCGTCGACCTGCTGCTGGAACACACCCGCCGCCGCCTGCACGCCCAGGACATCACCCTGGACATCACCGACGGCGCGGCCGACCTGCTGGCCAACATCGGCCACCAGCCCGAGTTCGGCGCCCGCCCGCTGCGCCGGACCATTCAGCGCGAGCTCGACGACCGCCTCGCCGACCTGCTGCTGTCCGGCACCCTCAACCCGGGCGACCGCGTCCGGGTGGACGCCGTCGACGGGCGGCTCGAGCTGCAGCCAGTATCGGCTGGTGCTGCGGAGCAGGACAGCAGCGGCGGACAGTCGCCGGCCTAGGAGAAGGGGCTGTCCGGGCAGGGTGCCTTGTCCGGACGGGGAACGGGCCGCGCGCCTTCGGTGCGCGGTCCCTGTTCTGCTGCGCTCCTCGACGAGGGGCGGCCGCCGTGCCGCTGGGAGCACCGGAAGCCTGGGAAGGGAGACGCGTGTGCAGGAGCCGCCCGAAATCTCCGGTGACGCCGTGCGGGGTATCGCCACGGGCGAGGACGGGATCGACGCCTCGCTCGCCCTGGTCGGCCTGCGCGGGCGCCTGCGTCTGCTGCTGGGGATGGTCCGCGCGAACCGGCCATGGCGCCTGGTGCCGCACATGGCCAGCGCCACTGCCGCGGCCGCCGCGACCGCGGCCTTCGGCCTGTTCTACTCGAGAATCTGGAGCATGGCCGACGAGCTCCCACCGGCCCGGCTCACGCTGATCATGTCCCTCGCCATCGGCGTCATGGTCGCCTGGCCGCTGCTGCACCACCACCTGTGGGACACGGCCGCGCGCAGACGTCCAAGCGGCAGGTGGTGCTGTACCACGCCGCCACCCTGACCGCTTTGTTTCTTCGGCGTGCTGTGCCTGTACGTACTGCCGTACACCCTGGCGTTGGTGTCGGCATTCATCGTCATCGACTCCGGCTGCCTCGCCTCCCGGCTCGGGCACTCGACCGGCGTCGGGGAGTACGCAACGCTTGCCTGGCTGTCGTCCTCGATGGGCATTGTGGCCGGTGCTCTCGGCACGGCGGCGAGGCCGGCATCAGGACCCGGGCAGGCGTTCCGGCTCCCCGCCGTCGGCGTCGAACACCTTGGTGAAGGTGGCCCCGCACCGGCAGCGGGAATGCTCGATCAGCTCGCCGTCGGCCGACACGCTCAGCCCCTGGCTGAGCCGCACGTGCACATGATCACCCATGAGGAGCTCGCGGGTTGCCGAAAAGCCCCGGTCGACCGGCTTGGCTTGCGGTCCGGGATCGTGGTTGCCGACCAGATCACTCCGTTATGGGCAGGCACTCGGCGAGCAGGTCGACGACGTCCCGCCAAGCTCGCTGCGCGTGCTGAGGGTGAAAGCCGACCCCAGGAAGCACGATGTGGTCGACCGGTGGGTGGTGGAAGGCGTGCAAGGCGCCGCCGTAGACGACGAGGCGCCAGTCAACGCCCGCAGCCTGCATCTCGGCAGTGAATGCGTCCCGTTGCGCGGGCGGCATGATCGGGTCTTCCGACCCGACCCCGGCCCACACCGGGCAGTGAATGCGCGCCGTCTCGCCTGATCGGCCCGTGGTCAGTCCGTTGACTGTCGCGATCGCGCGCAGGTCGACGCCGTCGCGCCCGAGTTCCAGCGCGATTGCGCCCCCGGTGCCGTAGCCGACGGCGGCGATCCGGTCCGGGTCGGTCCGCGGCTCGGCGCGGAGCACGTCGAGCGCCGCGTGGCCGATGCCTCGCATCCGGTCGGGGTCAGCGAGCAGCGGCATGCAACGGGCCAGCATCTCCTCAGGGTCGCCCAAATAGCGCCCGCCGTGGAGATCGAAGGCCAGGGCCACGTATCCCAGCTCGGCGAGCACATCGGCCCGGCGGCGCTCGATGTCGCTGAGCCCCACCCCCTCGGGCCCGACCAAGACCGCGGGCCGACGGTCGACACCGGCCGGGAGCGCGAGATGCCCGATCATCGTCAGGCCGTCGGCCGCGTATTCGATCGTGCGCGTTGTCACCGTCGTCATGAGCCTGGACTGTAGTGATCGTCGAGCCCGGTCGGGCCGGTGTTCTGCCGCTGGCAGAAGGCAGGTCTCGGGCGTATTCCGGAACCACCCCGTCAGCGGTTCAGCTCAGAGCTTTGAAGGCTCCCCTCCCTGAAGGGAAGGGGATTCTCCACCCTCCAGGGTTGAGCGGGGATTTACGGCTCAGGCCGCCACCGGAGCCGGCGGCCCCGGCGGTCTCACGCCCTCGACACCGTCCGGGTTCCAACCTGCCCGGACCAGCATCACGCGGGCGGAGTTCTTGTCCCTGCAGGACACGACTCCACACACGGTGCAGGCATACGTTCTCATCGACAGAGGCAGTGCGTGCTTGGTTCTCGCTCCGCACTGCGCGCAGTCCATCGTGGTGTGCGCCGGGTGCACAAGACGCACGTCCCGCGCGTGTTTGCGGCCCATCTCGCACAGGGCACGCTTCGTCGCGGCGATGGCGGCATCGGCCGCCTTGCGGGCCATGGTCGTCTTCGCCAGGAACCTCGGCCGAAAGTCCTCCACCGCAACCCCGTCATGGCCGCGCATCACCCGCTTGGCCCACTTGCGGCCGGTGTCCTCCCGCTGCCTCGCGATCTTCTTGTGCAGCTTCGCCGCCTGGGCCTGCGCCTGCCGGTAGCCCGCGGATGCGGGCCGTCCCTTCGGAGGCCGCCGCCGGGCCATCATCCGCTGGTACCTCGCCAGCCGCTGCGCGGCCCGCCTGCCGTGCTCGGCATGCGGCAGATCGTAGGCGTCGTCGGTGGTGGTGGCGGTCTCCTTCACACCCCAGTCCACGCCCAGGACGCGGCCGGTCTCACAGAGCGGCTCAACCTGAGCCGGGACGACGAAGGACGCATACCAGTGGCCGAGGCTGTCCTGGTACACCCGCACACTCGACGGGTCCGCGGGCAGCTCCCGCGACCACACCACCCTCAACACGATCTGGCCCGCAAGGTGCAGACGGCCGTCCCTGAGGCGGAAACCGCGCTTCGTGTAGTTCAGGCTGGGCCGCGCCTCACGCTTCTTCTTCCACCTGGGCATCCCAGCCCGGCGCTGCTGCGGCAACCGGTCCTTGATGTCCTTCAGCGCCTTCGCCCTCGACCTGGCGAAGTCCCGAATCACCTGCTGCTGCGGCACGCTCGCACCCTCAGCCAGCCACGGCGACACCCCGCGGGCCTCGGTCAGCATCTTGTCGAGCTGAGCCGGACCACACGTCAGCTTCTCGCCACCCGCTATGCCCTGCACGTGGACCTGCTGGGACTTGGCCACGCATTCGTTCCAGATCCAGCGGCAGCGATCCCACTCCGCTTCAAGCGCGCGCCGCGCGGCAGCCGACACGCGCACACGGAAGGTGTACCGGGCATGCCCGGCGTCCTTCGTGGTCGCCTCCGTCGTCATGCATCCGAACCTACCCCGAAGGACTGACAGTCGAGAGTTCTCGATCATCGCGGGCGACAACACCGCCGTGCGGGGTGGACACCGGATCGCCCTGACGGCGATCCGGCTATCCCTGCCCTGCCCCGCAGGAGTCCGATTCCTCCCCGGCCTGAAGGCCGGGGCATCCTCGGAGAAACCCGGTGAACAAACCGCCGTCCGCCCGAAGGGCGGGCGCACCGGACGCCGCTGCTCGCAGACGGGGTCTGTTCACAGGCTCTAATCGACTGTCGCCGGTCCTCGAGGAAGCCAGCCTGTTGGTCATCTTGCGTGATCTCCTGGGGCGTATCGGCCCCATGTCCCGCCTGTCTCTCTGATGAGGCGGCTGGTGGTCTTGTCGTGGTAGCCGACGGCGTCCGCAACGACGGGGCCGGGTAGTTCGAGGAGTTGCTGTCGGATGGCAGCACCGCGGGCAGCGGCGGCCGGGACCCCGACCTCGTTGTGTGCGCGGTGCGGTACGTCGGCCTACTGCGAGGCGGTGCGGGCGTTCCGGACGGCTGGGACCCGCGTCTCGGCGCGGGCCCGCAGCGCGACCCGGATGCGCCCGGACTCCGGCCGCAGCAGCGCGACCCGGAAAGTTTGTCCTAAAACGTCCGGGCCGGTCAGTTCAGCAGGGCAGCCGTGAACGTCTTGCGGTGGTCCACCAGCCAGGTCTGCACGCGGTCCCAGCGTTCCCATCCACCACGCTCAGCCAACGCCTGGAGATAGACGGGGTCTCCGCTGGCCACGCGGCGGGCGACAAAGGCCCGGCAGACCTCCGTGGCCTGCTCGATGACGCCAGGCAACTCGGCGCGGCCCCCCGCCGAGAGGCCGTAGCCGTCGGCAAGAATCCGCAGCCGTGCGGCCGCGTCCAGCCCGGGGGGATAGAGAACGGCCGCGGACTCTGGATCAAGCATGGGCACCCAGTAGCGGGCGGTCATGGCGATGTCCCAGAGGGCACGACCCGGGGCCGCCAAGTCGAAATCGATCAGGGCCGCGGCACGACCGTCGCGGAAGACGACGTTCTCCGGGCACACATCGTTGTGGCACAACATCCTTCCCCCCTCCGGGTCGGCGAGGTCCGGGGGCCACTCGGCACGGGTGTCCACCGCGACGGCGGCGCTGCTCTCATGCAGACGCCGCAGCAAGCTCCCCACCGATTCGAGAGCAGAACTCGTCATCGCCCAGTCCGGGAACGGCGGCAGAGCCACGTCGCCAGGGATGAAAGTCAGCTGCTCGCGGCCGCCCGCGGTGAGACCGACGGGGCCGGGCGCCGAATCGAAGCCGCGCTCCTTCAGCGCAAGGAGATAGGCATGCAGGGCGCGCGCGTTGCGTGGTGCCGGTCGCTCCACCAACTCCCCCCGGCGGAAGACCGCCCCCGCGTTGACCATCCCGCCGACCAGCGCCTCGTCTTCAGCAGTCATGAGCATCACGCTATCGCCGGATCGACCCCGCGCGGGCGGGGCTGCACACAACGTGGATCAACGCATGACGGAACGCGCGACGCGGAATCCCACGTCGTCGACCTGGAAAGTCGGGTGGCTACGGCGCCGCGCAGAGGCCCGGCAACTCCAGTGCTCATCGAACCAACCACCGCCACGGAGCACCCGGTAGGCGCCATAGACCTCGGCGTCGTAGACGTCCCAGCACCAGTCCCAGACGTTGCCGAGCATGTCGTAAAGCCCCCACGAGTTGGGGTGTTTGCCGCCCACGTCGTGGATGCGTTCGTGCGAGTTTCCGCGGTACCAGCCGATCTCGTCGAGGTCCCCGTAGCGGGGCCCGGTCGTCCCGGCACGGCAGGCGTGCTCCCACTCGGCTTCGGTCGGCAGTCGATACCCGTCGGCGGACGCGTCCCACTCGATGACTTCGGCCTCGGCATGGATGTGGTACGCGGGCGTGAGGCCGGCCCACTGGGACAGGGCGTTGCAGAACCGCGTCGCGTCCCACCAGGAGACGCACTCGACGGGCAACTGGTCCCCACGGGTGGTACTCGGCCGCTGGCCTGTGATCTGTGTGTACAGCGCCTGGGTGACCGGGGATGCCGCAAGCTGGTAGGGCGCAAGTTCGACCGACCAACTGCGCTGTGTCCGCCGGTCCGACAGCGTCACCTGCCCCGGCGGGATGGCGACCATCTCGTTCCCCATCATCAGGTCCATGATCAGGAGATCCTAACGAGACCTGTCGGTGCGAAGCGACAGAGCCGCTGATGGTTGTCCTCGGCTGAACCGCCCCGGGGCCGATGAAGGCTCGATTCCCTGAGAGGGTCGAGTCATGGCACGTCCGTCCCCCTGTCCTGCTGAGCTTCGTGAGCGTGCGGTGCGCATGGTCGTGGAGATCCGTCCGAACTATCCGACCGGGTGGGCCGCGATGAAGGCAGTGGCGGCGAAGCTGGGGATCGGGGGGTGCCGTCCGGCGCGGCCAGGAACTGAATGTTGCCGCCGAAGCTCTTGTGCTTCTGGGAGAACCACAGGTGGTTGCCGATCTCCCGGACCCCGGCCAGCCGGTCGCAGGCGATCAGCGTGCCGTCTAGCACCACGTGAGTCATCCCCTCGGCGCGGCGGAGGTCCAACGCCTCCTGCAGGTCGGGAGCTTGGGCGGCCAGCACGCTGATGCCCTCATGGAGGTAGCGGTAGCCGGTGGTCTGCGAGATCCCGGCGTCCCGGGCCAGGTAGTGCACGCACCCGTGTTCTCGGAACCAGCGCAGCACCAGTACCGCCTGGCGGAACGGGCCCAGGGCGCGAGAGCCCTTTCGGCGTGCCGATCCCGCGCCGGTGGGCGGCCGGCAACTGGGCGAGGAACTCCACGATGTGGCGTGGGACGTCGAGCGTGGCAGCATAGGTGACCAACGTGAAGCCTCTGGTTCGAGCGGACATGATCTTGGCAGACCAGTCCTGCCAGAGGCTTCACGCCTGTCCCGGCCTCGCGGCGCATCCGAAGATCATTTCGCTGGGGAACCTCAGTGGGTAAGAGCCAAGGTGGGCTCAGCCCCAGGTCTTGCCTGCCGGTTCCTTGATGGTGCGGTTGATCCGGTTGAAGAAGTTGGTCAGCGCGATCTCCAGGTTGATCGCGCCGATCTGCTCCTCGGTGAAATGGGCGTTGACCTCTTCCCAGATCTCGTCGGTGACACCCGGCGCACCATCCTGCAACCGGGTGGCGGCCTCGGCCAGCGCCAGTGCCGCGCGCTCCGCATCGGTGTAGAACGGCGCCTCACGCCACGCCGCTACGTTGTGCAGCCGCTCATCGGTGTCACCGGCCTTCTTCCCCCCGGCGACACTGGCGTAGACGCACGCCGAGCAGCTGTTGATCTGGCTGACGCGCAAGTGGACCAGCGCGAGCAGCTTCGGGTCGACGCCCCCGGCGGCGATCGCCTTCTGGAGGTGCTGGATCGCGGTCCACACATCGGGGTTGTTCGTGTTCTTGTTCTTGAGCCGGTTTTCCATGTGGGAGTGGTCTCCTTCATCGGGTTACGTTGCGGCGCCTGTGCGCGTCATCCCTATGACGGAGCAGCTTCCACGGAGGTAACAACATGGCCGGCACCGATCCCGCGGACCCGATCGTCGATGCCTTCGAGTCCCACCGTGACCGGCTCCGCGCCGTCGCCTACCGCATGCTCGGATCACATGCCGATGCGGAAGACGTGGTCCAGGAGGCGTGGCTGCGTCTCTCCCGCCAGGACACGGACACCATCGGCAATCTCGGCGGCTGGCTGACCACCGTGGTCGGCCGCATCTGCCTCGATGTCCTGCGGTCGGGCCGGACGCGCCCAGAAGTCTCCTTCGACGACCAGCTACCCGAATTCACCGTGATGCTCGACGACGCTCCCGCTCCGGAAGACCTCACGGCAATCGGGGACTCCGTCGGCCGCGCGCTCCTCACGGTCCTCGACTCGCTGCGCCCTGACGAACGACTGGCGTTCGTGCTGCACGACGTGTTCGCCGTGCCCTTCGCGGAGATCGGCACCATTCTCGGCAAATCCGCCGACGCGACGAAAATGCTCGCCAGCCGCGCCCGCAGGAAGGTACGAGCCGCCCAGCAGCCGGCAAGCGCCGGACGACAGCAACGCGAGGTGGTGCAAGCCTTCCTGGCCGCAGCCCGCGACGGCCGGTTCGAGCAGCTGCTTCAGGTTCTCCACCCCGAAGTGAAGTTCACCGTCCACACCCCGAACGGCACGTTCGTCACGCTCGGGGCCACCGAAGTCGCCACCCGCGCGCGAGTGGCCGGCAGCGCGGCACGCGGACATGCGGCGACCGTCAACGGCCGCCCCGGCGTCATCTCCTGGAGCGAGGACGGCACCCCGCTTTCCCTCCTGGCCTTCGCTGTCGCCGACGGCCACATCACCGAGATCACCGCCGTGGTCGACCCGGCCAAACTCGCGCTCATGGACCTGCCGGACCCGGCGTGACTCCCACCGGCGAAGGCCGCGCATACTCGAAGTGGTCCACGCCTGAACCGCAGAGACGTTGAACTTGGCCTCTGAGAAAACCTCAGTGGCACGACAAAGAACTGGACCTGCAAGCTCCTCGACCAGAAGAAGCACGTTCTCCAGAGCCACAGCGGGACCTTCACCGGATGGACCTGCGCCACACCGACGTACTACTACACGTCGGGCACCCGTATCTACACGTGCGTCCGCGCCCAGGCCGGATACAAGGACGGTTCCGCCTCCGCCTTCGATGAGATCTGCGGCTAGCGAGACGAGCGAGCACCACACGAGCACGCGTTCCAGGGGCGCTCGCCAGCGCCCCTGGAACCCACCGCAGTCGACGGCCCAGGGGGACAAACCATGCAGAGCAGAAGACACCTGCCCGCCATCCGCGCACTGGGGGCCGCCGCTGGCCCGACAGGCGCCTTTGGCGTCGCGGCTCCACAACCCCCGCTTCTGCGTCAACCTCGCCTTTCCTCCGCATCGTCACGCCTCCAACCCGGTTGTCCTGGAACACCTTCCGGGAGACCAAGCCGCCGAGCTCGATCTGGGCGTCTACATCGCGACAGACGGCGCTCCCTCGGAGTTGCGTGCATCGCGCGCGTCCTACGCGACGCCTGTCCAATTGACCCAGGTCACTGGCGACGCAGGAGCCACAAGCAGCAAGAAGCTGCCGACCGGCCTGGTGACGGACTGCCCTCGCAGAGCCGCCGTCACCTTCTCCTGCCGGGCGCCCTGCCCGGCCTCCCGCGCAACCGCGCCGGTCTGGCGGACCAGATGAAGCACCACGGGCTCCCCGTACGCGCTGCACACAACGCCGCGCTGATGGAGGCCATCACAGACGTGGCGCCCATCGTCGTCGCCGATCTCTTCGGTATCAGCAACCCCGACCGACCGCCGCTGGTCCCAGGCGGGAACAGCTGGGCGCCCTACCTCGCCGCCCGGCAGCGAACACGGCCGTAGCGACCGGCCAGAACGGCCGGCCGGCACCGTCACACCGGTGCCGGAACGAGATCGGGCCCTCAGTCGGGCCGATTCCCGCCTGCGGCGCCTGGCCGTCATCAGCTACGGGCCGCTCGCGCGTGCGGGTCTGATGCGTTCGTGGAACAGGCGGTGGCCGCCGGAGGCTTCGAGGGCGTCGACCTGCCACTGGATCTCCTGGGTCCGGGGCGAGACGCGGGCGTACGCGAGTCCGACCTCCATCGGCGTGGACGCCGCCGCGGGCTTCACGGCATGCGGCAAATCTCCGCAGGGCGAACCCGAGCCGGGCGCCTGGACGCGCACGCGGATCCGCTCACAGGGCGCAGTCGAGAACGGGCGGCCCGTCGTACTGCGAGCCGGTCGAGAACAGGTCGCGCAACCGCGGGCGCGTCACTGTGCAGGTCGCACAACCCCACGACCCGTTCCGGACGGCCCGACGTTGAGCAACCGCCCGCGCCAGTCGGCCATTTCCATAAACTATGAATATAAAACTGCTATGCTTCGAGCATGAGTCGTCAAGACACCGCCCCGGGCGCGTCCACCGCCATCGGGGCAGCCCTCTACGACCTGGCCACCAGGGCCGCGAGACGCCTGCCCCGGGACATGAGCCTGACGTCCGCCGCCACCCTGGCCACCCTGGACCGGACCGGCCCGCGGCGCATCACCGATCTGGCCGCGGTCGAGGGCGTCACCCAGCCCGCGATGACCGCCCTGGTCCGGGTGATGGAGGAGTCCGGCCTGGTCGAGCGGCGGGGCGACGCATCCGACAAACGGGTCACGCTGGTGTGCCTGACCGAGGCCGGCGCCTCCTATGTCCGGACGCGGCGCCAAGCGGGCGTCCACGCGTTCGAGCGGTTGATCGGCGAGCTCACCGGCGACGAGGCCGAGGCGCTGGTGGCGGCCCTTCCGGCGCTGAAGCATCTGGCAGAGCTCGAAAGCCAGGGCCGCGAAGGGCCGAAGCAGTGACCGGGCAGCCGGTCGGCGGCGTCGCGGTGAAAGCGTTCCCGATGGCGCGTTCCGAGGCGCGGCTGCTGGTCCCCGCCCTGATGTTCATCGCTCTGGTCGTGGCGGCGGTCGCCGGCCTCGGGACGCCGCTCATCACCAGCGTGGCGACCTCGTTCCACGTCTCGCTCGGCAGCGCGCAGTGGACGCTGACCGTCGCGCTGCTCAGCGGCGCCGTCGCCACGCCGGTCCTGGGCCGGCTCGGAGCCGGCCCGCACCGGCGGGCCACGATCCTCGCCACGCTGGCGGTCGTCGTCGCCGGCAGCACGCTCACCGTGCTGCCGCTGCCGTTCGCGTGGCTGCTGGCCGGCAGGGCGGCCCAGGGCGTCGGGCTCGGGCTGACGGCGCTGATGATGGGCGTGGCCCGGGACCACCTCCCCGAGGAGCGCAGCGCGGCCGTGATCGCCCTGATCTCGGTGGTCTCGATCATCGGGGCCGGCGTCGGCTACCCGCTGGCCGCGCTGCTCGCCGAGCTCGGCGGGGTACGGGCCGCCTACGGCCTCGGCCTGGTCGTCACCGCCGCCGCCCTCCTGACCGCGTGGCGCTCCATGCCCGAAGCCCCCGAAGGCCGCTCCGCCCACGTGGACGTGGCAGGCGCGGTCGTCCTGGCCGCAGCGCTGCTCCTGGTGCTGTTCCTCGCCGGCGAACGGAATCTGTGGAGCCGGCACCTCGCCGTGGCGGCGGCCCTCGCCGTCGTCGCGGTGGTGCTGCTCTGCGTCTGGGCCGTCATCGAGCTGCGCAGCACGACGCCCCTGGTCGATGTGCGGGCGGTGCGGCACCCGGCGGTCGCCGGGGCGAACCTCGCCATGTTCGTCGGCGGAACCGGCATGTACCTCCTGCTCACGCTCATCACCCGGTACGCGCAGACGCCGCACGGCGCCGGCTACGGCTTCGGGCTGACGACGTTCGTCGCCGGGCTGGTCCTCATCCCGTTCTCGGTGCTGGGGTTCGTCGCCGGCAAGCTCACGCCGCGGGTCCGGACGCGGATCGCCGACCCCCTGCTCCTGGCCGCCAGCGCCGTCGTGGTCGGCAGCGGGTTCGCCCTGTTCGCGGCGGCCCGGTCGGACCTGTCCGAACTGTTCGCGGCGATGGGCGTGCTCGGCTTTGGCGTCGGCGGCTTCTCGGCCGCGATGCCCGGCGTCATCCTGGCCGTCACCCCCAAGAGCGAGACGTCGAGCGCCATGAGCTTCAACTACGTCGTCCGCAGCGTCGGGTACTCCCTGGGCAGCGCCATCGGCGGTCTGATCCTCGCCGCGGGCACCGGCCCCGGCCACCTCTTCCCCGACGACAGCGCCTACACCACCGCGGCGCTGGTCGGCATCGGCGCCCTGGCGATCACGACGCTGACAAGCCTCGCTCTCGCCCGCCGACGCTCGTCCGAGACCAATCCGTAAGTCAGATGCACTCATCCCAACACTGGAGGTTCCATGCCCAAGGGCTACTGGGTCAGCGTCTACCGCACCATTTCAGACCTTGAGAAGCTGGCTGCTTACAACAAGCTGGCCGCTCCGGCCGTCGCGGCCGGGGGCGGTCGGACCATCGTCCGCGGCGGTCGGGTCGTGGCGTACGACGCCGGAATCGCCGAGCGCACCGTCCTGGTCGAGTTCGACAGCTTCGAGCAGGCCGTCGCGGCGCACGAGAGTGCGGCCTACCAGGAGGCGCTGGTCGCCCTCTCCGACGGCGTCGAGCGCGACTTCCGCATCGTCGAAGGCATCGACTGACCGAGGTCCAGTCGGATCTGCACTGAACCTTCCAGTGCGGCTACTGCACCCCGGCCAGATCATGTACGGCGTCGGGTGCATCAAGGAGGGCCACACGGGCTCCCCGGAGGAGATCCGGGAGTGGATGAGCGGCAACACCTGCCGCTGCGGCTGCTACTTGAAGATCGTGCGCGCGGTCGAGCAGACCGCGCGCAGGAAGTAGTGGTGCGGCCGCCATGTATCCCTTCTCCTACACCCGTGCCTCCGACACTCGTGAGGCCCTCGACGCCGGTCGCCGAGGCGGCCGTTACATCGCCGGGGCACCACCCTGGTCGACCTCTTGCGCGAGACCGTGGAGCGCCCCGAAGGCCTGGTCGACATCAGCGGCCTGCCGCTGCGGGAGGTCAGAGCGACCGAGGGTGGTGGACTGCGGATCGGTGCGCTGGTGCGGATGGCCGAAGCTGCCGCTCACCCCATGGTCCGCGCCCTGTATCCCGCGATCTCCGAGTCGCTGGAACTGAGCGCGTCCGCCCAACTGCGGAACATGGCGACCATCGGCGGATTGATCCAGAGGCGTTGACACCGGTCAATGAGGCTGCGCCATCTTGAAGTGGCTGTTCAGCAGAGAGGTGACTCCGTTTCGGGCTGCTCGTACCGATCACGGACGGCAGTCTGGGGTCTAGATCGTCTGGCGGGGCGGTTTGCCGATGAGTTCACCGTCCTCGAACGGTCTACCCAGCGACACGACCGTTCTCGACAGGAGTGCCATGTCCACCATCCAGCCAGTGATCCTGACTGCCGACCACGACGTCCTGCTCGGCTTCTATACGAAATTGTTCGGCGCCGAAGAGATCTTCCGAGTGCCGGCGGAAGGCCCGGCCTTCTACCTCGGCTTGCGCATCGGCGACACCGACCTCGGGCTCGTGGCCAAGGAAAACCCGGGGACCGGGGCGGCACCGCGGATCCTGCTCAGCATCGGTGTCGACGACGTCGACGAGACGCTCGGCCGGGTGGAGGCGCTGGGCGGCTCGGTCCGCAGCGGCCCCAACGACATGCCGTGGGGACAGCGCGTCGCCCACATCCAGGACCCCGACGGCAACCCGCTGAACATCACCCAGCCGATCCCGGCCCGGTGACGCTGTTCCGGGTGCTTGTGCCGGTCGTTGGCTACCTGCGGCACAGATCAATTGTCGGTAATGGCTTCGAGGGTCGTCGGCACGAGTAAGCCGCGCAGGAGGTGGGGTGGCTCGAGCGGGGTCGGTGCGGAAGCTTGGTGAGGATCCGCCAGTTCTTAAGGTGGCAGCGCAGGATGCCGCCCAGAGCCAAGACTTCTCCTCGCTGACGTCGCACGATGCCCTGGACCGCGGCCGAAGGCAGGCCTTCGACCGGAACTGGAAGGTCTGCAGCCACAACACAGCCGCCGCCACGATGGTGCCGACCGACACCCCCTGGACTTCGGCACGGTCAAACTGGAAGAAGCCTGCCCCGCCAAGGACCACACGGTGCCACCGGCGGCCGCAGGCACGATGCCGAACTCCAAGGGAAAGTCGGTAAAGGCGGCTCGCACTGCCCTCGACACCAGCACGTCGATGAGCGTCAAGGACAGCACGGCAGAGGATCGTTGGGTGCTGGTGGAGAGCAACCGGCACGTATGCAGCCGAACTCCGGGCGCCGGCGCCGAGTCGAAGGGGCGGCACGTGACCTTTGCCCGGTTCGCCGTTGTGTGTGGATGAGGCGCAGTGATCGGTTGCTTGGGGTGAGCCGATACCGGGTGCCGAGCGACGGAACTCAGTGGGCGGGAACCGGCTCGGACGACGGCCGCCACTCCCGCCTGATCAGCCCGTAGACCCACGAGTCAGAGACCTCGCCGTTGACGACGCAGTCTTCCCGCAACGTCCCTTCCCTCACGAAGCCGAGCTTCTCGAGCACGCGGGCAGAAGCCACGTTGCGCGTATCGGTCTCAGCTTGGACGCGATTGAGGTCCAGCGTGTCGAATGCCCACCGCAGCAGAGCGCGCGCGGCCTCGGTCGCGTAGCCGTGGCCCCACGCCGCGTCGTCGTAGCAGTATCCGAGCGACGCGCTGCGGTAGTCCGGATTCCACCTGCTCAGGCTGCACCAGCCGATGAACGCCCCGTCGGAGACACGATCCACGGCCAGCCGCGCCCCGCTGCCCTCCTGTGCCATCTGCCGGCAAGCCGTGATGAACTTCTCGGCGCGCGAGCGTTCGGTCCACGGTGGCGCGTCCCAGTAACGCAGGATGTGGGCGCTGCTGTGCAGTGCGAAGAGGTTGTTCGCATCCGCGTCGTCGAAGGCACGCAGTCGAAGGCGAGCGGTGAGCAACGAGGGGGTGGGCAGCGACGTCCTCATGTTCCCTCCCTCATCGGTGGCCGATCAATCAGACATCCGTTGCGGGCCACTCGCAACGGGTTTTCTCGGCGGGCTGGCAGACGTGTCCGCTCATCGGCGCGACCGAGCGCCCCCACAGCGCGGCACTTGAGGTGATGCCCGGGCTGGCCTTTCGGTTGGGCTGAGCAGGCTGATTGCGGCCCGCGGGAGGGCTGCGGCCGGGGCAGGGTGAACAGCCCCTGCTCGGTCTCGGCCAGGTTCCCCCGCTCGGCGAGCCGCTGGAGCTTCAGACGGATGTTGTTGATGTGGCTGGGAGCGATCTCCACGTCCATCGCCTCACACACCGCCCGCGCCGACAGCGGGGATCGGCCGCCGCGCGTAGCGGTCGACGAGGGGTTCGAGGTAGTCGGCGTGGGGGCCTTCGAAGGCCTTGAGGTCGGCCGGGGCGTGATCGAAGGCGATCTGGTCGAGCTCCGGGGGGCCTGGCCGGCGGCAGTTCAGCAGGCGCTCGGCTGGGCACCCGCCGAGCGCCTGCTCACTCCCCCTCTGAGTTATCTGTGCTGATGGTGATCGCAGTGCGAAACGGGTGTTGCCGGTCGGCGCTTCCGACTGGTGGGGAGGCCCTCGGAGCGCCGTCTCCGAGGCCCCGTACAGTGGCGCGCATGTCGCCCAGACCCAGACCGAAGCTGATGCTGCAGTGGTTCGCCATGCCTGTGCTTTGCGCCGTCACGCTCGTCGTCACTCACAAGCTGAGGACCGGCCACTGGTACGTCCCATACATACCTGTGGTTGCCCTGTTCTCGATCGCCACCTTCGGGTTCTGGTACAACAGCGACCCCGAGCGCGTCCTGCGTGCGAAGACGCGCAAGACAGAGCGGGAAGCTCAGCTCCGCAGGGAGATCGAGGAAGCCCGCAACCTGCCGAGCTGAACCGTCTTCAGCGCTGTATGCACGACGACGGCGTCGGCTACGGCACCGGCGCCGCCGGTGCGCGTCCATGGTGAGTTACAGTCAATATCGGTGGATCTAAGCTGTGCTCACGTCAGCGTGGGCTTGCGGGCCAGGATCTGGATCCCCGTTGACTCATGCCCGTTCATGGTGGCCACCGTGATGTTCCGGGTGTCGACGGTTTCGAACCCGGCGAGCAGGGTGGAGAGCCACTCGCGGGAGTGATGGCGACAGACCGCACCGTCGCCGGTTTCGAACACGCCATAACCGCCGTAGCGATCGGCATAGCGGCTGTAGCGGCTGCGGTTGCGTTCGTCGCCTTGCAGCAGAAGGTCGCTGATGTAGAGGATCCCGCCGGGCTTGAGAACGCGGTTCAGCTCGGCGATCAATCGGTGTTGGGCTTCATCGCCGGGGACACACGTCAGGACGGCGAAGAGCAGGACCGCGTCGAAGCCCGCGTCCGGGTAAGGCAAGACCGGTGGTCCATCCAGGGCTGCAAAGCGCATGGTGGGGTGCAGGTAACGTGCCCGTTCGATCATTCCTGGCGAGGTGTCGGCCCCCGTGAGGTCGTCGAAGCCGTGCCGTTCGAGCGCCTCCATGATGCGGCCGTAGCCGCATCCGTAGTCGAGGATCGCGGCCTGCCTGCCGATCCCGTTGAGCCAGGGCAGATGCAGCGGGTGGGTGAACGTCTTCGTGGCAGCGGCGGCGTCCCAGTAGGAGACCTGGCTGTCGAAGCCGGACATGACGGATGCCTCCCTGGGCACTTGACTGAAGCCGATCATGCTGCCACGGCGCTGGGACGTTCGACGAGTTGGCCCCGCTCTTGGATCTTGGGGGACTTGCAGCACCAGGGCGGCAGGATCGCCGAGAAGAATCGCTTGCGCTCACCCGTCTGGGCATCGACACGCTTGGCGTTCACCCGCGGCGCTTTCACTTCGACCAGGTCGGCCGCGGTAGTGACCTCCCGTGGCTGGTGACAGCCGTTACGAACCGCGAGCCGCCGCCCGGCACTCGTCTCGCTCGTCGATCAACTCGCCTATATGGGCGTTGACTTCCGTCTCCAGCGCGGCGGCAAGCATCCGTCGGGCACCTTCCCGGACGATGTGATCCAGTAGCGACGAACCGCCGCTCGTGGCGCCATCAGCGTTGCTCCACCCACGAGCTCGCCGACGAACCCGACGCCTACGACCCACGCATGGACGTCGACTTCACCCCGATCCGCGGCGACGGCCCGCCGACCGACGGATTCAGCCAGGCCGCGTGAGCCAGCCAAGGGCCGGATGCCGAGCAGGCCGGGCGCGTGTCGGCGAGCACCTCACGGTGCCGTGGCACCGCGGCCGAGGGCTGATCGGGGACCGAGTTGTGGTCACAGCAATCGCTCGACCAGCCCGTCGATGTAGTCCGGGGTAAGAGGGCCCATGCCGAACAAGACGCGGATATACATCGGGGCCAGGATGTGGTCCAGCACGTCGAGCACGTCGGGTGCGCGCTCGCCACGGTCGCGGGCGCGATCGAGCATGGACTGCAGTTGCCGCATGCGTTCGGCACGGAGGTCGTCACGAGCCTGCAGGCCCTGCTGACCGTTGCTCGACAGAGCGACGGCTAGGTGCAGCACCGCCGGGCCGTCAGGTCCGGTGATCTCGCGGGCCACGTTGGCCGCGTAAGTGCGCAGGTCGCCGGCCAGGCTCCCGGTGTCGGGCATCGGCGACTGCGCATTGAGGCGGGTGAGCGCCACGTCGGTGAGCAGGGTTTCCAGGCTGCCCCACCGGCGGTAGATGCTGCTGTCGGCTACGCCTGCGCGGGCTGCGACCTCACCGACGGTGAAGTTGCCGTAGCCGCGCTCGCTGATCAGGTCGGTGACGGCCTGGTGCACCTGCGCGCCGACGCGGGCACTGCGCCCGCCGGGACGCCGGGCTCGCTGTCGTTCGTTCATGCACCCCACCTTAACGCAGTCAGGACTTGCGTTTGTGAGGCAACCCTTCTTATAGTCACCTAACGCAGTCGCTGACTGCTTTAGAGCGCTCTGGCGTATCGCCAACCGCGTCGACCGCGGCGGGGCGCAACTACCGATCGAGGGGGATCCTCATGGCTGCATCGCATGCGACCGTAGGCAGTCGATCAAGCCGGGCCGTGCTGCTCACGGTGAGCTGCCTAGGCCAGTTCATGGTCCTGCTCGACAACACGATTGTCGGAGCGGCGCTGCCCGATATGCAGCACCGGCTGCACACTCAGTTGACCGGTCTGCAATGGATCGTCGACGCGTACGTACTGCTGGTCGCCATGCTGCTGCTGTCCGGCGGTGTCTTCGCCGACCGGTTCGGCCGCAAGCGGGTGTACCTGACCGGCGTGGCGGTGTTCACCGCCGCGTCGCTGCTGTGCAGCCTCGCACCCTCGCTCGGCTGGCTGGTCGCCGGCCGGGTGCTGCAGGGCATCGGGGCCGCGGCGCTCAGCCCTGCCTCGCTCGCCCTGCTCGCCGCCGCCCATCCCGTGCCGCAAGAACGAATCAAGGCGATCGGGCTGTGGGCCGGATTCAGCGGAATCGGTCTGGCCGCAGGCCCCGTGGCTGGCGGCGTGCTGACAGAAGCCTTCGGCTGGCCCGCCATCTTCCTGGTCAATCTGCCCATCGGCGTGGTCCTGCTGCTGGTCGGCCTCCGCCACCTCGGCGAGTCCCGCAATCCGAGCGCCCCCGCGATCGACATCCCGGGCACGATGCTGTCCGTTCTGGCGGTGGGGGTACTGACCTACGGGCTGATCGAGGGTGGTGCCCGCGGCTGGACCTCACCGGTCATCCTGGGCAGCTTCACCGCCGCGGTGATCCTCCTCGCCGCCTTCGTCGCCGTCGAAGCACGTCGCCCCGCTCCGGTGCTGCCGCTGCGGCTGTTCCGGCAGCGCCTGTTCACCGTGTCCAACACCGCCATGGTCGTGGTGGGGTTCGCGCTCATGGGTTCGTCGTTCTTCTTATCCCAGTACTTCGTGTACGTCCAGGGCAGCTCGATCCTGCGCGCCGGCCTGCAGACCCTGCCGGTATCCCTCGCCATGGTGATCGTCAGCCCGTACGCGGGCCGGCTCGCCGCCCGGTATGGCTTCCGCATCGTGGTTACCACCGGCCTGGCGCTGGCCGGCCTAGGACTGCTGACGCTCGGTATGGTGCACGCCGACACCGGCTACGGGAACGTGTGGTGGCGGCTGGGACTCGCCGGCATCGGCTTCGCCCTGGCCATGTCCCCTCTGACAGGCGCCGCCATCCAAGCAGTCAGCCCGCACGAAGGCGGCCTCGCATCAGGCATCAGCAGCACCACCCGGCAGATCGGCGCGGTGCTCGGCGTCGCGGCACTCGGAGCCATCGTCCGCACCCGGCAATCCGGCGGCGCCTCCTTCGAGACCGGCCTCAACAGCGCCTTCCTCGCTGCCGGCACCGTCACCTTGGCCACCGCCGTGTTCACCGGCCTGTGGCTGGCAAGGTCCAAGCCCGCGCAAGGCTCCGCGGCGCCGCATCGTTCCACCGATCCAGATGCGGTCACCACCTCGAACGAGGCATCCGTGAACAGCCGTTGACCATGACAACCGCCTTGGCCGGGCGAAGCGGCTGCGCGCCGAGGGCGTCGACATCACCATGCCGCTGCCGAGGACCCATGGGCGAACGCTACTTCCAGGTCACCGACCCCAGCGGCGTGATCTCCAGTTCATCGAGTGGGAAACCCGCCCAGCCCCGCGAACACCTGAAGCACCACCTGGCCGGGGTGATCCGGCCCTGGCCCGGCGACGCCCCGCCAGGGCCGTGTGCGACATCCCGCAACCACGCAAAGATCCCGGCCTTGTCCCCTGACCCGACCACTGTGCACCCGCTGCCCGCCCACGAACGCGTGGTGTTCCTCAACCCGCCGGTCACCTCACCGAACATCACCGTGGGCGAGTACACGTATGACGACGACCCGGACGGCGCCACGGACTTCGAGCACCGCAACGTCCTCTACGCCTTCGGGCCGGAGCGTCTCGTCATCGGCAAGTACTGCGCGATCGCCTCGGGAACCACGTTCCTGATGGCCGGCGCCGAGCACCCGACGATGGGGGTGTCGACGTACCCGTTCACCGTGTTCGGCGGCCGGTGGGCCGAGCGGACGCTGGACATCGTCACCGCCATGCCCAGCCGCGGCGACACGGTCGTCGGCAACGACGTCTGGTTCGGGTACCGGGCGACCGTCATGCCCGGCCTACGGATTGGCGACGGCACCATCATCGCGGCCGGCCCCGTGGTCACCGTCGACGTCCCGCCCTACACGATCGTCGGCGGCAACCCGGCCCGACCGATCCGCCAGCGCTTTGACGACGCCGACGTCGAGCGGCCGCGGCGCGCCACGTGGTGGTACTGGCCCGCCGACCGGGACACCCTCCGACATCGAACGCATCGCCACCGAGCACGGACAGGGGAAGTCCTTTTGAGGGCCAGCTCAACCTCGAACAGCACCACGGCCGCACACCCGCCGGCGTAGTCGCCCGCATGATGCAGCGCATCCTCACGCTGACCACCGCCATTTGGCACAACGACCAGAGCGGACAGCCCGTCCTGCGCTCCCTGACCGCCTACGACCACCAATCCTTGGGAGTGATCATCTAATGGGACGGTGCCAGGGAGCGCACGACGTCGAACTCGTTGCCCTCGGGATCGGCCATGACCACCCAGTTCCGGCCAGAGCCCTGGCCCACGTCCACCTTGGCGGCGCCAAGGCCAAGCAGCCTGGCCACCTCGTCGTCGGTACTGCCGTCGATCGGGCTGACGTCCAGGTGGAGCCGGTTCTTCACGGTCTTGCCCTCGGGCACCCGGATAAAGAGCAGGGTGGGCGGCATCTGGCGGGCCCGAACCTCCTCGACGGTCGGCTCCCAGGAACCGATCTCGACCTTGCCCTCGCTCCGGTCGATCACCTTGAAGCCCAGGACCGCGCACCAGAAGGCCGCCAGCCGCTCCGGATCGTGACAGTCGACAACCAACTCAGTGAACCTACTGGTCATTACTCCCCCAGACAGTGCGGACGGGAGCTCAGCCTATGGGGCCGCGCCACCCCTCCGGTCCGGAATCGCTACGACCACCAACCCTGGAATCGATCATCTGGTAATTCATCGGTCGATTGCTCATCCCCCCGTCGCTCCGGCGGTCTGAAGGTCGCGGTGGATCGGTGTCCGGGAGCCGGTCAGCGGTACGCCGGTGCCGCCCCGTCTGGCGGCGACGATCTCCGCCGCGATCGACAGGGCGGTCTCCTCGGGCGTACGGGCGCCGAGGTCGAGGCCGATCGGAGAGCGCAGTTTGGCCAGCTCCCGCGCGCTCACGCCTTCGGCGCGCAGACGCCGGTTGCGGTCCTCGTGGGTACGGCGCGAGCCCATCGCGCCGACGAACGCGACCGGCATGCCGAGGGCCAGCTTGAGCAGCGGCACGTCGAACTTCGCGTCGTGGGTGAGGACGCACAGGACCGTGCGGGCGTCGGTTCCGGTGCGCCGCAGGTAGCGGTGCGGCCAGTCGACGACGATCTCGTCGGCGTCGGGGAAGCGGGCCCGGGTGGCGAAGACCGGGCGGGCGTCGCACACGGTCACGTGGTAGCCGAGGAACTTGCCGGCTCTCGCCAGCGCCGAGGCGAAGTCCACCGCACCGAAGATGATCAGGCGCGGTGGCGGCACGTTCGCCTCGACCAGCAGGGTGAGGCCGCCGGGGCAGTGCGAGCCGTCCGCGGAGATCTCCACCGTGCCGGTGCGGCCCGCCTCCAGCAGGGCGCGGGCCTCGGCCGCCGCCGTGCGGTCCAGGTCCGGGTGGCCGCCGAGATTGCCCTCGTGTGTGCCGTCGTGCCGCACGAGCAGGGCCCGGCCCAGGAGTTCGGCCGGGCCGCGGGCGACCCGGGCGAGGGCCGCCGGCCGGCCCTGGGCGGCGGCCGCCACGGCAGCCGCGATGACCGCCCGGGCGGGCGCCTGGCCGGACACCGGCGTGACCAGCACCTCGATCGTGCCGCCGCAGGTCAGTCCGACGGCGAAGGCGTCCTCGTCGCTGTAGCCGAACCGTTCGAGCACGCTCTCCTTGGTGCGCAGCGCCTCCAGGCACAGGTCGTACACCGCGCCCTCGACGCAGCCGCCGGAGACCGAGCCGATGACGGTGCCCGCACCGTCCACGGCGAGGGCGGCGCCGGGACCGCGCGGTGCGCTGCCGCCGACGGCCACTACGGTGGCGACGGCGAACTCCCGCCCCTCCTCGATCCACCGGTCCAGTTCCTCGGCCAGGTCAAGCATCAAGCACTCCCGCTGCCGCGGTCAGGACCCGGTCCGGCCGGATGGGCAGGGCGCGGTGGCGCACGCCGGTCGCATGCCAGACCGCGTTGGCGATGGCTGCCGCGGCGCCCACGATGCCGACCTCGCCGATGCCCTTGATGCCGACCGGGTCGTTCGGGTCGGTGTCGTCGATCCAGTCCGCCTCGACGTGCGGGACGTCGGCGTGGGTGGCCACGTGGTAGCCCGCGAGATCGGCGCCGACGGGACCGCCCGAGGCGCGGTCCCGTACGGCCTCCTCGTGCAGCGCCATGGAGATGCCCCAGATCATGCCGCCCACGAGCTGGCTGCGCGCGGTGAGCGGGTTGACGATCCGGCCCGCCGCGAAGATTCCGAGCATGCGCCGCACGCGCACCTCGCCGGTGGTCACGTCCACGGCGACCTCGGCGAACTGGGCTCCGAAGGAGTGGCGTTCGGCGGGCGCGAGAGCGCCGACGGCCTCGGTGGTGTCCGAGCGCACCGTAATGCCCTCCGGGGGGATGTCGGCGCCCAGGCCCAGCCTGTCGCGCAGTTCCTCGGCCGCGGCCGTGACCGCCCAGGACCAGGAGCGGGTGCCCATGGAACCGCCGGCGATCATCGCCGGTCCGAAGTCGCTGTCGCCGATGCGGACGCGGACCCTCTCCGGGGGCACGCCCAGCGCGTCGGCGGCGACCAGGGTGAGCGCGGTACGGGCGCCGGTGCCGATGTCGGCCGCGGCGATCCGCACGGTGAAGCCGCCGTCCGGGTGCGCGGTCACGGTCGCCGTGGAGGGCGCCGCGCCCGCGGGGAAGGACGCCGCCGCGGTGCCGGTGCCGAGCAGCCAGCGGCCGTCCCGGCGCAGGCCGGGGCGCGGATCCCGGTCCGCCCAGCCGAACCTGCGGGCGCCCTCCCGGAAGCAGGCGGCCATGTTGCGGCCGGCGAACGGCAGGCCGGACACCGGCCCCCGCTCGGGGTCGTTGCGCAGCCTCAGCTCGACCGGGTCGATGCCGCCCTTCTCGGCGAGTTCGTCGAGCGCCGCCTCCAGAGCGAAGGAGCCCGGCGCCTCACCCGGGGCCCGCATGAACGTCGGGGTGGGCACGTCGAGCCGGACCACGCGGTTGGCGGTGTGGTGGGCGTCGGCGTCGTACATCACCCGTGCCACTCCGGCGCTCGGCTCGACGAACTCGTGCACGGTGGAGGTGAGGCTGAGGGAGCTGTGCTCCAGCGCGCGCAGCCGGCCCTCGGCGTCGGCGCCGAGCCTGACCCGCTGGATGGTGGGACTGCGGTAGCCGGCCAGCGAGAACATCTGACGGCGGGTCAGGACGACTCGCACTGGGCGCTGCAGGACGGTCGCGGCCATGACGGCGGCCACCTGGTGGGCCCGTACGCCTTTGCTGCCGAACCCGCCGCCGACGTGCTCGGAGCGCACCCGCACCGACGCCGGGTCGAGCGAGAAGAGGTTGGCAAGTTCGCCGATGACCCAGGTGGCACCCTGGTTGGAGTCGACCACCTCGAGCCGGCCGCCGTCCCAGTGGGCGGTCGCCGCATGCGGCTCCATCGGGTTGTGGTGCTCTTCGGGGGTGTGGTACTCGGCGTCCACGACGAAGGCCGACGCGGCCAGTTCAGCGTCCAGGTCGCCCTTCTCCGTCACCGCCGGCATGTGCCCGTCCACCGGGTAGGCGCCCGGGTGGCCCGCGGAGAAGCCGATGTCGTGGGGCTCCTGTTCGTATGTCACCACGAGCGCGTCGGCGGCCTCCCTGGCCTGCTCGGACGTCTCGGCCACGACCAGCGCCACCGGCCAGCCCAGATGCGGCACCCGGTCGTGCTGGAAGACGGCACAGGTCGGGTCCGGCTTCATGCCCAGCAGACCGGTGTAGTCGGTGTTCACGCGCAGGGCGTTGCGGTGGTCCAGGACGGCGAGGACGCCCGGCATGGCGAGGACGGGGTCGCTGTCGATGGCGCGGATGCGGCCACGGGCGACCGTGGAGAGCACCAGCCAGCCGTGCGCGAGGTCGGCGAAGGGGATCTCTCCGGCGTAGCGGGCCGCGCCGGTGACCTTGTCCCTGCCCTCCACGCGGGTGTGGGCGGTGCCGACGGAAGGCGCCTGCGCGTGTGTCGCGGTGGTGACGGTGGTCATCGGGCGGCCTCCTGTGCGAGTCGGGTGAGCTCGGCCACGACGAGGTTGCGCATGAGGGTCACCTTGTATCCGTTGTGGGGCAGTGGCCGTGCCGCCGCCAGTTCGGCGTCCGCCGCGGCGGCGTAGGTCTTGGCGTCGGCCGCTGCGCCGATCAGGACGCGTTCGGCGGCGAGGGCCCGCCAGGGCCGGGAGGCGACGGCGCCGAAGGCCAGGCGCGCGTCGCGTACAACGCCGTCCCTCACGTCGAGCGCGGCCGCGAGCGAGCCGATGGCGAACGCGTACGAGGCGCGCTCGCGCACCTTGCGGTAGCGGGAGTTGGCGCCGACCGGGGCGGGCGGCAGGACGACGCCGGTGATCAGGGCGCCCGGCGGCAGGGCGGTCTCGTGGTGCGGGGTGTCGCCGACGGGCAGGTAGAAGTCCGCCAGGGGCGCCTCGCCCGACCCGTCGGCGGTCTCGAAGTGGACGACCGCGTCGAAGGCGGCGAGCGCGACGGCCATGTCGGAGGGGTGTACGGCGATGCAGTTCTCCGACGCGCCCAGGATCGCGTGGTTGCGGTGCTCGCCCTCGACGGCGGGGCAACCGCTGCCCGGGACACGCTTGTTGCAGGGCCTGGTGACGTCGGTGAAGTAGCCGCAGCGGGTGCGCTGGAGCAGGTTCCCGCCGACCGTGGCCATGTTGCGCAGCTGTCCGGAGGCGCCGGCCAGCACCGCCTGGGCCAGCGCCGGGTAGCGGCGGCGGACCTCGGGGTGCGCGGCCAGGTCGCCGTTGGTGACAGTGGCGCCGATGCGCAGGCCGCCCTCCGGTGTCGGCTCGATCTGATCCAGCGGCAGTTCGCGGATGTCGACGAGCCGGGCAGGGCGTTCGACGCCGGCCTTCATGAGGTCGACGAGGTTGGTGCCGCCGCCAAGGAAGCGGGTGTCCGGATCGGCGCCGAGCAGCGCGACGGCACCGGCGATGTCGGACGCGCGCCGATAGTCGAACTCCCTCATGCCACGGCCTCCTTCGGCTGCGTCCCGAGGCCCGCGCGCCCCGCGTCCGGCTGCGCCTCGGCCGCCTGGGCCACGGCCTCGACGATCGAGACGTAGGCGCTGCACCGGCACAGATTTCCGCTCATGCGCTCGCGGATCTCTTCGGCGGTCAGCGGCGGTGGTCCGGCCTCGGGCCGGATGTCGTCGGTGACGGCGCTGGGCCAGCCCGCCGCGTGCTCCTGGATCATCCCGATCGCCGAGCAGATCTGTCCCGGAGTGCAGTAGCCGCACTGGAAACCGTCCAGGTCGAGGAACGCCTGCTGCACGGGATGCAGCTGATCGCCCTCGGCGACGCCTTCGATGGTGGTGATCTCCCGGCCCTCGGCCGCCACGGCCAGTTGCAGGCAGGACACGGCCCGGCGGCCGTCCAGCAGGACCGTGCAGGCGCCGCACTGTCCCTGGTCACAGCCCTTTTTTGAGCCGGTCAGCGCGAGGCGCTCGCGCAGTGCGTCGAGCAGGGTGGTGCGGTGGTCGACGGGCAGTGTGTACTTCTCGCCGTTGATGTTCAGGGTGATGACACTGGACGTCGATGAGGCCATGAGCAGCTTCTTTCGCATTTCCAGGGCAGATGGGGCGTTTCAGCAACGGGGGTACCGGGCGGGTGCGCAGGGTGTGTGCACTGTGCCACGGAGGTGGAAGCGGCGATGCTGTGGTGCTGGAACCGAAGGGGACCGCGGACTGCCACAGGGACGCGTCCGCAGCTATCGTGGACAACAACCGGACAGCTGTCCGTTAACTGGAAAACGTAACGGACAGCTGTCCGGTTAGCAAGGGCGAGGTTCGGCCACGAACCCTCAGGGAGGACGAGTGCCGCAGATGAACGACGCACCCCGGCGCTCGGACGCCCAGCGCAACCGCGAACGCATCCTGGAGGTGGCACTCGCCGAGTTGTCCCGCTGCGCGGACACGCCGCTGAGCGCGATCGCCAAGAAGGCCGGCGTCGGCCAGGGCACCTTCTACCGCAACTTCCCCAGCCGCGAGGCACTCGTCCTGGAGATCTACCGGCACGAGATGCAGCAGGTCGCCGACAGTGCCGCCCACCTGCTCCGGACCCGGCCGCCCGCGCAGGCCCTGCGCGCCTGGATGGACCGGCTTTCGGAGTTCGCGATGACCAAGGCCGGCCTGGCCGACGCGATCCGGCAGGTCACCAGCGCGCCAGGCAGTCCGGCGAAGCCGGCCCCCGCGCCGGTGATCGACGCGGCGAACCTGCTGCTCCGCGCCAACGAACAAGCCGGCACCATCCGTTCCGGCGTCACTGGCGACGATTTCCTCCTCGCTATCGCGGGCCTGTGGCAGCTCGACCCTCGCGACGACTGGCGGGCCCGCGCCACCAGGCTCCTCGACCTCGTCATGGACGGCCTGCGCATGGGAGCGCCCGGCCGGTGAGCACCGCACCGCCGACCACCAACGGGCGCGAGTGCCACCCGTCCCGCACGGGAGCGTCCGCCGGCATCGGCGCGGGGGTGGCCGGTGTGGTGATCTCCGCTCCGTCAGGCTCCCGGGCCATCGGGACATCCCTCGACCACCGTGGTCATCGGCCGGCGGCGAGGGCCTGCCCGCCATGGTCGACCACCCTGCACGCCGGGCAGTGAGGAAGGGGCCCGACAGGACCCTTGTTGCGGGCATGGACCGGGTGGGTCACGCCCACCTTGCCATGATCCGCGAGGAGTCGTGCCCTCGGTGCAGTCGGACTGCAGCCGCCAACGCCTTTGCCGCCCGTCTGAGCAGCCGACGCTCTGCCAGGGCTGCGCGGCCGCCGTGGGCCTGGCGGACATACGCGACATGATCGACCGCCGGCGGGCCGGCGGTCGGCCTGCTGCAGGTGCTCATGGACGAAGCGACCCACTGAAGGCACCGTTCGGCCCCACGCGGGACGGGACAGTCGTGGGCTGCCCGAAATCCGGCACGAGCACTCTGACGCAGACACGCCTGGTCGGTCCGGGATCGTCGAGAAGCTCGTCCATGTGGTGGCAAAGCGCGCCGCCGATCGTCTCACCGGTATGGCCGAGAAAGGTGATCTCCACCGTCCGGGCACGGAAGGCCCCGCCCGCAAATTGGCCGAATTCACGCGACTCCACCTGCGACAGCGCAGGCAGCCGAAGCGACGCGGCCAGGTCCTTCACCTTCCGGCGGCGTACGTCTACGTGTAGATGTACGAGCCGCCGTCCCGGCGCGGGGCCGGCGGTGGTACGCCGGGCGCCCGCGCCTCGGGGACAGGTTGCGGTCAGCCCGCTTTGGCGAGGGCCGGGACGAAGCGGGCGGCGTCGATCGTTCCGACACCGGTCGCCATGTCGTAGCCCTTCACCGCGGTGTAGCCGGTGACTCCCGCGTAGCTGTTGTTCGTGCCGTCCTTCACGTCCACGATCCCGGTGGACGGGTTCGACGAGGACTTCGCGTACAGCGAGTACAGCGCCTTGTGGATGTCCCCCAGCCGGTGCCCGGCAACCTGGTCGGCCAGGGCCACGATTCCTGCGAAGAGCGGGCTGGCCTCGCTGGTGCCGACGTAGACCTCCCAGCCGACCCTCTTGGGGTCGTAGCTGGAGTACACCCATCCGCCGCCCTTCAGCGCGGCGGACATGGAGACGTCCGGGGTGCTGCGGTGATTGCCGGCCACCCCGTTTTGATACGAGGGACGGGCGAAGACGTGGGACTGGCCGCCGCCGCTGGCGCCGTGGTCGTTGTAGACGCTGTCCGGCGCGGTGCGGTTGCCGTTGGCGTCCAGGTGCAGCTGGGTGCCGCCGACAGAGACCACCAGGGGGTCGTCGGTCGGCCAGGCGTTGACCCTGTACGGATAGGTGGTCTGGCCGTTCGAGGTGGTGTCGGTGGGTCCGCTGTCGCCGGAAGCGTCGGTGACGGTCACCCCGTGCTTGGCCGCGTCCTTGTAGGCGTACCGCAGGTTCTGGATGCTGGAGAAGTCACCCTTGCTGAAGCCGGGGAAGTTGTTCTCCGCCACGCCCCAGCTCTGGCTGATCACATCGCCCACGCCGCGGTCGATGAGCGACTTCTCGGCGTCCATGACTTCCCGCAGGCCGGTGGTGCCGTCCCCGATCCGGCCGACCCCGGTCTCCGCCAGGACGATGTGCGCGTCCGGGGCGACGGCATGCGCCATCTCCACGTCGAGGGTGGTCTCCCCGGCCCAGCCGAGCTGGTCGGGGTCGCTGGGGTCGAAGCGCGGAACGTTGCCCCACTTGACCACGTCGACATGGGTGCTCTTCATCCCGAACCGGGCGCTGTAGACATCCAGGTCCTTCTGGATGGTCGGCGAGCCGAACGGATCCACGATGACGATCGTGCGCCCCTTGCCGGTCACTCCTGCCTTGTACAGCGGGTTCAGGTTGTACGCCTGCCGGTACTGGAGCGCGTTGTAGCAGTCGAACCCCCACTTCTCCCGGCACTGCGCAGTGGTCATCAGACTGCCGGGCGCGCTCTTCGACTGCTGCCCGGCCGCCGGCACGGGCTTGACTTCTTGCGCCGGTTGCACGGGTGCTGCGACGGCGACGGAACCAGACAAAAGTGTTGTTATCGCTGCGAAACTGGTGAGACTGGTGACCCAGGCTGCGGCGACCGGAGTGCGCCGTCGCGCATGAATCCTGCGCATAGATGCTCCTCGTAGTGGACTAGACCACGCTCGGCCGTTGACTGCCGATCCCACAACGAGGCCGTCCATGTGGCAAGGGATTGCCCCTGTGTGCCTTGTCACTGCTTCATCCGATTCGCGGCCCTATGTCCATGCCGAGTGGATCCCGCACGGCCTGGGCGACTCATCGAGGGCGCGCGTGCCGGCCTGGTTGCCGCACGGCTTCAGCCCAGGTGGCGGCGGGACCTTTGCGTGTCGGGTTGCCTCCTGCGCAGCCGCGACCGGTCTGATGTCCGCTATATCGGTTATATGAGATAGCTCACGTCTGGCTTCCAGCCTCTCCATGACACGGCCCACCGGATCGGCTGGTCCGACTGGCGTCGCCGCCATCACGAGCGGTCACGCACCAGCCACTACCGGCGACAAGCCGCTGTCCTGTCAACTTGACCCGGTCCTGAAGGACCGGTCTTGCAGGTAGGGCGCGGCAGGGTTCGAGGCAGACGGGCAGGGTGCGGACAACAGCGGCCTCCGGTTTCGGCCGGATGATGTGCTGGAGCTGGAGTGTCCATTCACCGAGACCGCGGTCACCGAGATCTCTCGCTTCCACGTCTCCGTAAGGTGGCCGTGGTTGGAGGTGGACCCGCAGGCGAAAAACTTCAGGTGGAACGGCCAGAGGGCGCTTCCAACGTCCGAGGCCCACGACTGGGAGATCTTCTGCACTGAACCAGTGGGGGCCACGCTGAAGTCGGGCCTTGTCGAGTGGGAATCCCCCCGACCGTGGTGCACGTCCTGGCGGTCCATCACTTCGATCCGCCTCTGGTGACCGGGATGCTGCCGCGGCCTGCGTCCTGCCTGGAACTTCTGCGACAGGGCGAAACCCATGACCCCGAATTCGAAGACCAGGGCTACGCACTCGACCCGGCGGGCGGTGAACCGATCCACATCCAACTGCTCCTCCGCCCCTACGCCTTCCTCGAACCAGACGATGAGGTCGCCGACCAGGACGGGCGCGCCTGGCGGGCGGCCGGAGTCCGCGCCGTCATGCTCGTCCACTTCGGCGACAGCGGATGGACCCGCTGGGACCCGCAGGGCGAGCGCTGGGCCGTGCCGACCGTGCGCATCGGCTCGCGCGCGGGAGCCGACCTCCTGGCACGGATCGCCCGCCGCTCCACCTCGGTCACCTTCTCGGGCACCGCACGCAGCCCGTACCTGTACGACGTGATGCAGGTGTCCGCGCAGCAGATCCCCCAGCATGTCCTGTACACCGTCTCCGAGCGGAACAGCGCGGTCGTACGGAGCACGTACGCGGACAACGGCGGTGCCGGCTGGGCGAGCGAGCAGCGCTTCGGCTGGCGGCCGTACCAGAACACGGCCTGGCTGCAGTACACCCGGTTCGTCCCGACCGGCTTCACGCGTACCGAGTACGTCAGTGCCGGGGACGCCACGTGGCAGCACCTCGTGCACCACACGAGGACGTTCGACGTCGACATGCCGCTCGCCGTCGGGATGCGTGACACCCCGCGGACGTACCGGGCCGGAGCGCAGCCGGCCGAGACGTGGCAGGGTGCCGTCGTGCGGCCGTCCATCCCGATCGGAACCACCACCCCGACCGTGCGCGAGGGCAACGTGCTGCGGCTGAGGATTCCCGAGTTCACGGACGCGCAGTCCGGACACTGGTCGCGGGCCGAGCAAGGCGACGGCGGCGGAATCGGGGTGTCCGGCGTGAACCAGGCCGGCGACACCACGAGCGCCGTGCTCTACCGCGACGGCCACAAGCTCATCGAGACGGACAGCGCCTGGACGGACATGGAGGTGCCCGCCGATGCGGCCCGGTACCGACTGGAGCTGACGACGTCGCGGAACCTGCCGGACTGGAAGTACGGCGTTCGCCACCGCCACCTCCTGGTCCTTCGCGTCGGCCCGGACGGACACGGCCACGCCGTTGCCGCTCCTCCAGTTCGACTATCAGGTGCCGGTCGACGCGCACAACACACTGCGTGCCGGACGTACCCACACCATCGGCGTCCACGTCCGCGCCCAGGACGGGCTCTCCGCCCCGCATGGAGTGACCATCCGTGTCGAGGCCTCCTACGACGACGGGCGCACCTGGTGGACGGCCGAGGTGACCGACCGCGGCCACAACGCCTTCCGGGCCAGGGTCGCCGGGCCGTCGCAGTCGGCCGCCGTCGCCTGGGTGACCCTGCGCGTCACGGCTCGCGACGCCGCCGGGAACACGGTGCGTCAGACGGTGCAGCGCGCCTACGCCCTGCAGCGTTAGGGGCCACTGCCTGGGGGCGTGCGGCCTGTCGTGCGCCCCCTTGCTCCACCTCTCCGATGTAGTACGGTATTCAACTGTCGAGGCGGAGGATCCGGGGAGGGCGTTCGTGGTGCTGGAGGTCGCCGGCGTCTCGCCCGAGGAGGAGGCCGTCTACCGACTGCTCGTCACGTCCGGCCGGGCCACCACGGCGGACCTGGCCCAGCGTGCCGGTCTGCCCCACGCGGACGCCGCGCGGATTCTCGGCTCACTGGCCTCCAAGGGCCTGGCAAGCCACACCGACGGCACACCCCGGGTGTTCCGGGCGGCTCCCCCGGACGTGGCGCTTCTGCCCCGGCTCAAGCGCAGCGCCGACGCGCTGGAGCTGGCCCAATTCGAGGCCGCCCGTCTGATCGAGTCCTACCGGGACACGATGCGCAGGCACGACGCCGGCCAATTGCTCGAGGTCATCACCGGGGCGGAGGCCCTGCGTCAGCACCTGAGGCAGATCCAGGCCGGCGCGCAGGACGAGATGCTCTGGTTCTGCAAGGCTCAGTACGTTGCCATGCCGTCGGGCAGCAACGCCGAGGAGTTCCAGGCGTTGGCCCGGGGCGTACGCTACCGGGTGCTGTACGAGAAGGCGTTCTTCGAGGACGAAGGAGCCGTGGACAACGTGGTCACTGGTGTGCGGGCCGGGGAGGTCGCCCGAGCCGTGCCGCACCTGCCGCTGCGCCTGGCGATCGCCGACCGCTCCGTCGCCATCTTCCCCCTCGTGGCGGGTGGGCCGCACGGCAGCCCGGAGGAGCCCACCACCGCACTGGTCCGGGACAGCAATCTGCTCGCGGCCCTGATCGCTCTGTTCGAGCGCTACTGGGAGGACGCCGTCCCCCTGAACGTGGACGGTGCCGGCGCCATCTCGGGGACGGACGGAGCCGGGCCGTCCGATGCGCTCTCCCCCATCGACCGCAAGCTGTTGTCCCTGCTGGTGGCCGGAGTCGCCGACAAGGCGATCGCCTCACAGATGCAGCTGAGCCGGCGGACCGTCCAGCGCCGGATCCAGGCCATGATGGAACGCGCCGGCGCGGCGACCCGGATGCAACTCGCCTGGCAGGCCGCACGTCGCGGATGGCTGTGAGCCAGAGCGCCTCCTCGGAACTGAAGCGGGCCTTCGAGAGGACTCCGGCGGGTGGCAGAATCGTCGCGTGATCACTCGGCTCGGTCGCGTGGCATCCTTGTCAGCGGACCTGCCGGCCAAGTGAAAGTTGAGTCGTACGTTGATCGGTGTCGTGCGGGGAGCCACCGGGTTCCGGGGGCATGGCGATGGCCCGTTGCCGCAGGTGGACTTCGTGGCCTTCAAGACCACCTGCCATGCGGTGGCCCGGTCAATTCGGGGCACGGTCGGCGAAGTGGCCCCAGCCGGAATCACGCCGAATTTCCATACGGCTCTGATCACCAGTCCAGACATTCGGTCGACCGTCTTGTGCCATGAGGTGCTCCCGGTCGTTGCCTTTGTGGCAAGCCCTCCGCTCACTGGTGTGCCTCTGGCGGACTTCACACCCCCACCGGCGTGGGCGGGGACGTTTGAGCTGGGCGGGTTCCGGCCGCTGGACGTCGAAGAACTGCGCACGCCGTTGGCCGAGGCTGACACCAGCGAGCTCGCCGAAGCAGAGCTGAAACAGGTGCGTTACTGGCGTCCCAGCACGGTCGGCGAGCTGATGTTCAACTGGTGGGACTGATCCGGGTCATGTGATCGAGGGTTTGTCAGTACGGTTGTTTGGCGGGCTTGTTGGGGCGGTAGCTCGGGCCGTTCACGATGCCTGGTGGCTGGTATCGATGAGCCGGTCCAGGAGGGACTCGGCGACGACCGGGTCAGGGAAGAGGGGGCACCAGTCGCTGGCGCCTGGTCACGGGTGATGATCAGGGACCGGTCCTGTCGTTCGGAGACGAGTTCATAGAGGTCGTCCGCCTGAGCCGTGGAGAGCTGACGCATGGCAAAGTCGTCGAGGATGAGGACGTCGGGTCGGTCGGACGAGTTCGCGGATCCGTTTTTCCCAGGTGCGGTCCGCGTGACCGCCAGCGAGGTCGGCGAGGATGCGGCTGGTCTTGGCGAAGCGGACTTGGACGCCCTCGCGGACGACGAAGTGGCCGAGGGCCTGGGTGATGTGGGTCTTGCCGACGCCGACCGGGCCGAAGAGGATGACCGACTGGCCCGCGTGAAGCCGGCGCGGGGCTCCCCGGTCTCGGATCTGGGCTGCGGGCAGTTTCGAGGAGGCGGTGAAGTCGAACTCTTCCAGGGTGACCTGCTGCTCTACCCGCAACACCGGACCGTGCGTAAATCCCGGCGAAGGAACCACACCATGGCGCACACGCTGAACCTCTGGCGTCGGCAGTTGGGCGAAGTACCCTCGTCGGTCTGGGAACGCACCGACCTCGACGTACTGATCCTCGCGGACAACGGACTGACGCATCTCCCGCCCGAGATCGGCGGGCTACGACAGCTGACCACCCTGGATCTCGGCCACAACCGGCTCACCACGCTGCCCGCAGAGCTCGGGCAACTGACCGGCCTGAGCAGCTTCCTCTACCTGCATGACAACGACCTGACCGAGATCCCCGACGCCCTGGGCGACCTCACCCGGCTGCGCTACCTCAACGTCGGCGAGAACCGGATCACTGCCCTGCCCGAGACCCTCGGCCATATGACCGGACTGATCGAACTCAGGGCGCAGCACAACCAGCTGGTCTCACTGCCCGATTCGATCGGCTCCCTCCGCGATCTGAGGGAGCTCTGGCTCCGGGGCAACGCGATCACCGACCTGCCGTCGTCCACGGCCTCCCTCCACGCGCTGCGCCACCTGGATCTGCGGGAGAACGCGCTCGCCGAACTCCCCGAGGCGATCGCCGCCCTGCCCCTCCTGCGGCAGGTCGACGTACGGAGCAATCACCTCACGCGGCTCCCGGAATGGATCATCGACATGCCCGCATTGGAGAAACTGGACCTGCGCTGGAATGCCTGCTCTCCTTCCCCGGCGCTCCTGGACCAGCTGGAGCGGCGCGGCTGCGTCGTCCTGCTGTGAGGCGTGCCGGCGCGCCCTGCAGCAAGCCCATGCAGCAGCAAGGCCATACAGCGGAGCAGGCTCGCGCCGCGATCGCTCGGCACGACGCGGACCCCCCTACCAACTCGTTGGGCCACAGTGGGCAACGGCCGTGGTCCTGCTCAGGGTGTCCTGCATGCGCGGGACTGCGGGGAGGCGCCAAGGACGCGCCTTTGCTCGATCTGGACCGAGCCCTGGACGGTGCAGAGAACCCGGCGACACGGCCGTGCACGCTGTGTGGCTGGGCCCAAGAGCCCACGCCGCTGCTGCGCGGCTTCGATCACATCGGCGACTCCGACGACTCCCGACCCCGAGTTCGGCGCGGCAGCGGTGCCGACGCGCAACACGGCGAGCGCGCCCCGATCCGACGAACCGGACCAGGAGTGTCCGGGGTCAGCGCAGCCGGGTCAACCGCAGACTGTTCGTCGACCGGTCCGAGCGGAAGGCGACGCCGTACTCGCGAGCAAACCTGTTCGCTTCCGTGACAGAACCGCCCATCGAGCGCAGGTGGAAGGCGTAGGCCACCGACTCGATGTGCTCGGAGTTCAAGCACAGCGGCCATCGGTTTCCGGCTCGGTCACAGCAAGCCGTACGCACCCGCTCCGCCAGGCCTTCGGCCGGCGGCACACGCAGCAGCGCCCCGATCCTCATATGCGCGCGCAGTGCGTCCATCTCCGACGGCCGCAGCTCGACCAGCGTTTCGTCGTCCGCCGGGCCCTGGTGCGGCTCGTGAGCAGGGCTGGGGCCCGGTAGGTGAGCACGTAGTGGCCGTGCGGAGACAGACGAGCTGCCCACAGGATCGGCCGACCTTCGGTCGCGGACGACTCAGCGCGCATTTCCCGGTCGGCCGGCTCCGCGAGTGCGCAGATCACCTGACAGCAGCTTCGGCGGCGGTGAAGCCGGCGGTCTCCTGCAGGGCGAGGCTGTGGTCGTCATGGCGGGCTTTGTTCTCGCCGTAGCGCGGCGAATGCCTGCACCAGCCAGGGACGGCGCAGGAACATCCGGTACAGGTCAGTGGCCATAGCGGTGGCCGTGGCGCGCCAATCGGCGCTGTCGAGGTCTGGTAGGTCGAGTTCACCCCACACATGGTCGGTGGCGAGCAGGAGCAGGTTGTCCTTGTTCTCGACGTGCCAGTACACCGCGGTGGCTGGGGAGTTGAGGCGCGCGCCGAGGGCACGCATGTTCAGCCCTTCAAGGCCGAGCAGTTCGATGGCGGTGCGGACGCTCTGATCGCGAGTGAGCGTGTCGCGTTCCATGGCCTCACCGTAGGCATTGCTTGCACTAAGTTCAAGAAGAGCCTTGCACGGTGTTCAAGTGACGGGCTACCGTCGTGCTCGTCCGCTGACTGAACTAAGTGCAATTCAGAGAGGGATCCATGAACAGCCTTGCCGCGGTCATGCAGTTGCTGGTCGCCGCCGCCTTCGTCAGCATCCCGCTGGTGCGCCACCGCTACGGCCCGGCTGCCAAGGCCGCGGCTGTGGCGGAACTGCGGCGGCAGGGTGTTCGCCCGGAGGTGCTGGAGGAGAACAAGCTCCGCTTCGACGCCGGCGGTCACGAGACCGCGGCCCCGGCGACCGTCGCCATGGTGATGACCGCCCTCGCCGTGATGAACGGCGCCGGGATGGAGTCGGCCCGGCTGCTGACCTGGATATTCTGCTCCTTGGTCTTGCTGATGAACGTGGGCATCGTCTACAGCAACCTCACCGCGGTGAAGTCCGTCGAAGCGGCTTTTGGCCGCAAGGGCGACCCGGAGCTGGCTCGCATTGAGGTAGGCCCGTTCCTGAAGGCCGCGGAAGACGCCTTCCCGGACTGGGTGCGGGCACAGACCTACGTGCGCAACACCATCGTCTTCGCCGGCTCCGTCCTCGCCATGGTCGCCGTCACCTTCGCCTGACCACAGGCAATCGTCCCGCTACGGCGAACGCAGGCAGGCCTTCTGGGCAGTGGCACCGCCCATGGCCTGCACATTTGGTGGGCCCGGATAGAACGTCGCGAACGGGCACGGCGGCAGGATTCGCGCGGCAGTCTTCTGACGGGCTCGTCCGGGGGACTTCTCGGAACTAGGGGGGCCTGTGGGAGCGGCGTGGCGAAAGAGACACCCGTACCCCGCCGCACCGGCTGGACCAACTCTGACCGGCGGCGACAGCCGCGGCACCGTCGGAGCGCATGCGGTTCTGCAGAGGGATGACGCATGACAGCATGGCGTCCCGCTGCGCGTACTGGTAGCGGTTGTACATGCGGCGTGCGGAATCGGCCAGGCTCACGGCCGCGGCCTCCACGCTGTCGAAGTCACCCGCGGCCATGCCGTCGGGCTCCCATTCCCAGGCCATGTGCACATCCATGCCAATCCGAGTAGGCCTGCCGGACTCCATTCATGCCATCACGCCCATAGTTCTTGCCTCATTCTCACCTGGCGCACTGCCGGCCGAACATGGCGTGACGGACCGCTCCCGCGGCAGGCCTCCTGCCGCATGCGCAGGGGCCTGACCTGGGACTGTTTGCTCAATCCACATAGTGCGGTAGCCGCGCGGCGCTTTGGGGGAAACGCGAGCTCAGCCGAACGTAGGCGCCCCAATGCGCTGTGTGGTCGCCGACCGCTCCCTCCCGGCTGGACAGTCTGCGAGTAGCGCGCCTCGTCATTCACCGGCCACCACGGCGGCAACGACGACCAGCCCAGACATCGGGCCCAGTGTCCGCTGCCGCGCATAGGGCGGCGCCCCACCGCCAGGTCGACCGAAAGGCCCCGACCGACCGCCGGGATGGTGTGTCAGAGGATGGCGAGGCGGTCCACCAGCAGCTCCACTCTCGGCTCGGCGTCCTCGGGCAGCAGGCGGCCCGCTCGGGTCAGGGTGGCGAGCCCGTGCAGGGCCGCCCAGAACACCTCGGTGAACAGCCCCGGGTCGATGCCCTCCCCGGCGACCTCGTCGAGAGTTTCCAGCAGGGCGGCGAAGGCGTCCTTCAGCGGCTCGGGGGTGTCCTCCTGCGCGTACGCCAGGCCGCCGTCGAGCTGGAACAAGGCGTCGTAGACCGCCGGGTTGCGCTCGGCGAAGTCGAGGTAGGCGCGGGCCAGGGCGGTGACCCGGGCGCGCGGGTCGTCCGCGACGGAGGTCGCGGCCCGCATCGCCGCGGCCATCTCGGTGGCGCCCTGGAGGGCGACGGCGCCGATGATCTCGCGCTTACCGCGGAAGTGGCTGTAGAGGACGGGCTGACTGTATTCGATGCGCTCGGCGAGCCGACGGGTGGTGACCGCGTCCCAGCCCTGCTGCTCGGCGAGTTCGCGGGCCGTCGCCACGATGAGGCGCTCGCGCTCCGCCCGTTCGCGCTCCTTGCGTTCCTGTACCGACATAAATCGATCCTAGCACCGCTAGACAATCGAGCGGCAGCAGTACTAGCATTGCCTCATCAGCTAGCAATGCTAGATCCCTGGAGGGGGCATCATGCTCAACGCACTCGAGGTCTTCACCACCGTGATCGTCGGCCTGATGGTGGGGGTGGAGTTCTCCGTCGCCTTCATCATGAACCGGATCCTCAACGCGCTTCCCGAGGACAGCGGCCAGCTCGGCCACGCCCACGGCGGCCGGATGCTCGGCGCCCTGATGCCGTTCTGGTACATCGGCTCGCTCGTCCTCAGCGCGATCTGGGCCGTCGCCGGATGGCACCACCACGGCGCCGGACTCGTCGTCACCGCCGCCGGACTGCTGATCGTCAGCGTGGTCATGTCGATGCTGCTGCTCGTCCCGATCAACAACCGAAACAAGACCTGGACCCCCGAGAACCGGCCCGCCGACTGGAAGCAGCAACTGCGCCGCTGGGACCGCTACCACTACGTCCGCGTCGCCGTCATCATCGCCGCCTTCACCCTGCTCGCCACCGCCCTCGTCTGAGCCCACGGGCCCAGACGGCGCACCTGGTCAGCACCCACGGGTGTCCGTCCTCGCCTTGACTGCCGGTCAACTACTCGGCCCTGGAGGACCGAGCTTGTTGGCTCAGTCCGGAAAGGGCTCTGTTTATGCTCCCGACTGCCCCCTACGGCAGGGCGGTCACGGGTCACATCTGCCGGCCTGCGCGCTGGGCGGGGACCGGGTCGGGCATGTCGACGAATACCCACGCCGTGGCCCCGCCTGTGGCGATGTTGGCCCCGGCGACGTGGTCGGCCGGCCCAGCGAGGCCGCACCGACGACAGTGGAAAGGTCCCGGGTACGCCGGTTGGCGCGCTCGGTGTGGCCGCAGCGCGGGCAGCGCTGCGAGGTGTAGGCCGGCTCCACCTCGGCGAACGGGACTGCGGCGCGCTTGGCCTTGTAGGCGATGAACGCGCCGAGTTGGTGGAACGGCCAGGAGGACTGGCGTGCTCGCTGGTCGCGCAAAACCGTGACCCGCTCGCGGATACCCCTCAGTCCTTCGAGGGCGATACCGCGTCCGGTGCGTTGGGCGACAGCAACGACAGTCTTGGAGACCTTGTGGTTGATGTGGGTGGCGTGCCGGGCCTCGCGTCGGGCACGCTTCTTCAGCAGCTGTTTCGCACCCCGGGTCTGTTTGGCCTGGATTTCGGCCTTCTTACGGGCCTGCCACCTGCGGTAGCGGCCCAGACGCGCCCGGAGTGGTTGTCCCCGTCGGATGTGGTGGCGAGGTTGTTGATGTCCCGGTCCACCCCGATGAAGCCCTTCGGCTCGAACACCTCCGGCTCTGGCATGTCGATCGTGGCGAGGAGGAACAGCTTCCCGTCCCGTGCGATCAGGTCCGTTTCGCCCTTGCGGTGCTCGGCGAGCTGCTTGAGTGTGCCGGGCGAGCAGGCGAACTGTACGTTCTTGAGCCGTCCGTCCAGAGTCCAGATGCTCACGCGCTGCGCGTCGTAGTTCCACGACAGGCAGCGATCGTCATACGCGTGCGCCGCGTCCGGGCGGAAGACGATGGGCTTGGACTGCGCCCTGCGGCGACGCTTGGAGTGCTCGGGGCCGAGGTTCCCGGCCGAGATCGCGACGCCGCCGTACGGCGTGTCGACGAGGTCGGCGACCCCTATGCAGTTGCTCCCGGCGCCGTCCGAGTACGAAGACTTTCACCAGCGCACGCCGGCGCTGACTGCGCCGCGCAGGCTGATGCCGTGGCGGCAAGCCAGCGAGTCCACGCCCGGTAACCGCCCCCAGATGCGGACGTTGCGCCCGAGCACTGGGCAGTCAAACCGCCGCGTGCCCACACGCTTGTCGGGGTGATGCACGAACTGGTATGTACGCAGGGGGATTTGGGGCTACCGCAGGCGAGTACGCGTTCTGGTGCTACACGCGCAGATTTTGGCCCGACTACTTGCCTACCGCACTTAGGCCTCGGATAATCAAGACTTGAACTTGTCAGGAGCACGCCGAACATGGCACTTCGGCGGGCGCCGTGCCGTACCCCCCTGAAGGCATCCCCTCCCAGGAGGACCGCGTGCGGTTCGAAACGTGCAGCACCACGAGACACGCCGGGCAAACCGCCCCGGCGTCCGACTTGTTCACGACGGCGGCACCCGCCGCGCCCACAACCCGCACCCACGGCCTGCTCCCCCACGGCGCCAGGGCGGCTCAACCGCACTCGGCGACAGCGGCGGCCCCAGAGGCAGTACGCCTCCCGTTCAACCGGTGACCAGGAACTGAGCACACAGGGCACCCACGTGCGCTGACACCCTCCGACCCCACACCCCCTCCGGCCGCGTCTGCACTCGGTCGCGCACCGCCCCGACCGAGCCTGCACTGCGCGCGCCACCACTCCCCCGTCAATCCGTCGCCGACGCAAGTCACCGGCAGGCGACGGTCGTTCACGTCACATCCGCTTGCGCTCCCGCACGGCGCGGCGCACGCGGAGTCTACGCGAGAAGAACGCTTGTCATGAGCACGCCTCATTGCGTTCGTCGTCTTCCGGCCCCACGGCAACCGGTTTTCGCTCTCGGGAGGTTTCGTGAGACCCGTCAGATCTCTATCAGCCCTCGCCACGCTGTGCTTCGCGACCGTGCTCAGCCTGACCCTGACCGCTCCCGCACAGGCCGCCGGCGCCTCCTACGTCGCCCTCGGCGACTCCTACTCGGCCGGCAACGGAGCCGGCAACTACGACAGTGCGAGCGGTTCCTGCCACCGCAGCTTCAGCGCCTACCCCTACCTGTGGAAGAACGTCCACGCCCCGTCCTCGTTCGCCGACACCTCCTGCTCGGGTGCAGTGACCACGGACGTGACCAACTCCCAGCTCGGGCCGCTGAACTCCTCCACCACGCTGGTCTCCGTCACCATCGGCGGCAACGACGCGGGCTTCTCCGACGTCATGACCACCTGTGTGACCGGATCGGACAGCGACTGCGTCAACCGGGTCAACCAGGCCGAGAGCTACGCCCAGAACACGCTGCCCGCCCGCCTGGACGCCACCTACAACGCGATTCACGCCAAGGCACCCAACGCCAAGGTCGTCGTGCTCGGCTATCCGCGGATGTACACCCTCGGTGTCTTCTGCGTCGGACTCAGCGACACGAAGCACCGCAAGATCGACGAATCCGCGGACGTCCTCGACAACGTCATCGCCGGCCGGGCCGCGGCCCACGGCTTCGTCTTCGGCGACGTCCGCTCCACCTTCAACGGACACGAACTCTGCTCCGGCGACGACTGGTTGCACTCCCTGGTGGTTTCCCCGAGCTGGGAGTCCTACCACCCCACCGCCACCGGCCACGCGTCCGGTTACTACCCCGTCCTCAACGCCAACAGCTGACCGCTCTCACGAAGAACCGGAACCCACGCCCCTGGCCCGCGGTCTTCCGTGGACCAGGGGCCCTGCCCACGGATCGACTCCGATGTCCCGATGCTCCGCAACAGCGCGGGCGTCCCCTGAGCCTCTCCCATGGCCGCACAGCGCCGGGAGACGAACGCTCCGACCGCACCGCCGGCTGGTGCCGCCGTAGTGGACACGTATGTCGTGGCCGTCCTGGCCATGGCGCACCCGGACACGGGTGAACCGTCCTACGTCGCGGTCGAGTTGAAGCGGTGGAGCCAAGCCGAACCGGACTAGATGATCAATTCCAAGGGGTGCCTGCGGAAGGCGTGGGGGTGGGCGGTCAGGCGCCGGGGTCGACTTCGGGGTGCGTGAACCGCACGGGCTTGCCCAGCGACCGGGCGTAGGCGATTTCGGCTCGGGTGCTGTCTCCGATGTAGTCGCCGACTACGAGCACCTCATCGGCGAGCCTGATCTTCGCTCGGTGCAGATCGTCGAGTCGAACCTTCAGCGCCTCGGCCTCAACAGGATCGGACCAAAGTTCGTGCGGCGACTTCATGTCGCAACCCGGCTTGACGACAATCTTTCCGGCTTTGGTCTCCCGCAGATCGGCCTCGGTCATCTCGGTCATGAAACGGGTGGAGCCGCAGATCACGACGATGCGCGGGAGGCTCAGCTGCTTCTTCGCGTCGGCGAGTTTCTCCTCGGGGGTGAGCGGTTGCGGGTATGACACTGGTTCCTCCTGGTGGTGTGGTCCAAGGGGTGCCTGCGGAGACGAGAACGAGGGTGTCCAAGATCGTCTTATGGCGAACGACGTGGACACCCTCGCGAAAGCACTCTATGCGACGACCGACGACATGCTGAAAGAGCATCCCGACCTGGCGCCGTGGCGCCCGCCGGTCGGCATTACGCCCCGCCTGAGCGATGCCGAACTGGTCACCCTCGCCATGATGCAGGCCATGCTCGGCTTCACCTCCGAGGCCACATGGCTCCGCCATGCCCGTGCCCACCTGCGCCACCTCTTCCCCTACCTGCCCCAGCAGCCCGGCTACAACAAGCGGCTGCGCAAGGCCGCCGGTCTGATGCGAAGCGTCAACCGGATCCTGGCCACCACCACCTCGGTGTGGAGCGCCGACGTATGGGTCGTGGACCCCACCCCGGCGGAATGCGGCCGCTCCCGCGAGACCGTCAAACGCTCCGGCCTGGCAGGCTGGGCCGAATACGGCTACTGCGCCAGCCACAGGCACTTCTTCTGGGGCCTGCACCTGCACCTGCACCTGGTCTGCACCCTTCAGGGCCTGCCCATCGCCTTCGCCCTGACCGGAGCCAAGGCCAACGAACGCGAGACCCTCCTCGACCTCCTGGCCGCCGAATGCGAGCTTCTGCGCGGGCCGTGGTTTCGAACGCGAACTGTCCGAGCGTGGAGTCCAGTTGCTGCGGCCGGCCCGTAAAGGTGAACGGGAACGGCCTGGTGCAGCCCTGTTCAAACCACTGCGGCCGGTCATCGAATCGATCAACGAAACCTTCAAGGGACAGCTTGGCCTCGAACGGCACCGAGGGCGCACACCCGGAGGGGGCATAGCCCGCGTCATGCAACGCATCCTCGCGCTGACCGCCGCGATCCGGCACCACGACGCCACCGGACAAACCGTCCTACGCCCACTGATCGCCTACGATCACCGACCCCTTGGAATAGATCATCTAGGACGATGCGGAGCTGCGCCGCATCGACGCCTACGCGCATGCGGCCCTCAACCCCGTTGAGCAAGTACGCCGCTACTGCGAGCATGTCGTGAATCTCTACGGTGCGGTGGCCGAGCATCCCCAGTGGGTCCACGGTGTGGCCTACCTGCACAACACCACCACCCAGTTCGGCGTGAGCGGTCTACGCGCCGTCGAGGCCAACACGCAGGGGCAGTTGTTCACCGGTGAGCGGCGCCGGGGGCCTCGACTATCTGCGGGCCGAACTCAGCGGCCGGCAACCGGGCGCCCGCGCGGCCGAGGTAGCCGCCCATGTTCCCTTCACAGCCTTTCTTCCAGGCGCTCACGCATCAGGGCCGATCGGGTTGCCCATTGGGCCGACTCCTACGCGTGCTGGGATGACCCCAGCGTCGCGCTGCAGACTCTCTCGATCGGCACCACCGGTCACAGTCACAGTCGGTTGTTCGCGGCTTTGCCGGGGGCGCCACACCAGGCACACCTCATCGCTGAGCAGTCACGACCCACAAGATCGTGTTACGAGCTCACGGGGACATCGGAGTAATGGTCGGTCCTTGTGGGCCAGTTGAATTGGTTCAGGCTGCGGTTGCGTCGGTCCCTATGGTTTTGGTTCCGGTGTCAGCGAGTAAGTACCCGCAAGCGGTGGCTGTCACCCGGCGGCGAAACGGCCCGTGCGCAGACCGTCGACGACCTCCACGGTGGTCTGCTCCACGGACTGGGATGTCGAATCGATCACGTTCCCCTCGAGCGGGCCCATGTTCCTGAATGCTCCGTAGAGGCCGACGATCGGCTCGATCTCCTTGAGGTGCCTTCCTTCGCGCTGCGAGGCCCGCGAGAGTGTCACCTCCAGGCTGGGGCGCAGGACAACGTAGGACAGGTCGAGATCACGTTTTCGGCATTCGGCGCGGAAGGCGTCAAGCAGCCAGGGGCCGAGGATGCCGTCCAGAACAACGTCGTAACCGCCGCCCGCGTATGCGCACGCCGCATCAATCATGACTTTCTGCACGACCTCGTTCTGGCGCTGAGCTTCCGGCAGGTAGGGCAGGACGAAGCCCGAGCGGATCCACACGTAAAGGCCTGCCGGTGGGCACGTGGACGGTGGGTCGATCGGCACTCGAGGCGACCGCATCGGCAACAGTGGATTTCCCGGACCCTGGCGGTCCGCCAAGAAGCGTGAGACAGCCCGGCCGTGCGACGACGGCAACATCTTGGGACGACAAGTCCGGACTCCGCATTCCCTTGGACGGCGGGTGACACCGGCGGAGCGTAGCCAAATGGAATGGAGGAAATCCAAGCGGCGGAGCAAAGAAATTGCGTCAAGCGCGCCTCGATATGAAATGTGTCACGAGCAGTGGCAACTGGGGTCGTCCGACTGCCCGTGCCTGACTGGCGTCGTCTTCCCGGACCTGCTGACACCGGTCGGTCTGTGCCACACCGGTCTTGGCTGCGTCCTTCGCCCGCGCTGCATGAGCTTGGAGGCGCTCGATGAGGTGTCCGCGTTCGAAGCGGGCTCCGGCCCCGGACCAGGGCCACGTAGCGGGGTGCGTTCACGACCCGGCCACCGCTGCTGAGCGGACTCGATGAGCTTGAAGACCATGGCCGGGGCGGCGGCCGGACTGCCGGCGCCCCGGGGTCACTTTCGTGCGCAGGCGGACGGTGGCGAACGCCGACTCGCTGGGATTCGTGGTGCGCAAATGTGTCGAGTGTTCGGCCAGGAAGTCGCAGAACGCCAGCAGTTCGTCGGCGTCGGCAGTGACCTTCCTGACAGCCCTGGGGAACTTCGCGCCGTAGGTTGTATCGAACGCGGTTGTGAACCCGGCACCTTTGATGACAGGCCTCGGAGAACACGGGGCCATGGCTTTCCGGCAGCCCAGGGCGTCGTCACCGACGGCCAGCGTAACGGCATCGGCGGCAAGGGCGTTCGAACGCCTCCCCGTGCTGCAGACCTGCCGCCCGCAAGCCGCCGGACGTTACGCCCGACCGGGCACTGGCCGGTCCTGTGATCACCGACTGCGACCGCACCCTTCGGGCGCGGCGACATCACCCCCAGGTCATCCGATCGACAGGGGCCAACAGCCCTGCCGGGTCCGGAGGCCGATGGCTCTCTCACAGGACCGTGAAGAAGACAACTGTGAGAGTTCTTCTGCGGCCCGGGATGGGTTGCCGCCAGGCCCAGTGCTCGTGATCCGGTATGACTCGCAAAACAACTGGCGTCCCGTCAGGGACTGCCGTTCCGCCGAGATTTCTGCCGGAGACGCGCGCCGACCTGGCCCACCTGTTGGCTTGATCAGCAGCTTGCCCGCCGGTCAGTAGGCGGAGTTGACGTTGTCGATGGAGCCGTAGCGGTGGGCGGCGTAGTTGGCGGCCGCGGTGATGTTGGCGACCGGGTCGGTGACGCTGTTGGCGGTGCCGGCGACGTGGTAGGCGTGGAAGGTGGGGTCGATCACCTGGAGCAGGCCCTTGGAGGGGGTGCCCTGCTTGGCGTTGACGTCCCAGTTGTTCTGGGCGCTGGGGTTGCCGCCGGACTCGCGCATGATGTTGCGCTTCAGGCCCTCGTAGCTGCCCGGGATGCCCTTGGCCTTCATGATGGCCAGGGACTGCTTGATCCAGCCGTCGAGGCTGCCCGCGGAGCCGCTCGTGGAAGCGCCGTGGCTGTCGTTGCCGGAGGCCGTGACCGCACGGGCATGCGCCTGTACCGGCTCGGCGGCCTGCGCGTTGGCCGGCATCAGGGTGAGCGCTGCGGCGGCGGCGCCCGTGGTGGCGATACCGGTCAGGCCGAGACGGGCGATGCGGGTGCGGTTGATCATGGCCATGCGAAAGCAACTCTCCGTGGGGGACGTAAGTCGGTGCCGGCCGCTTGCCTGCGGCGGCGTCGGCCGCCCGTGCACACGGGCAGACCCTTAGGGGGGTCGCTCGCTTCCGGCCATCCGGCTCGCGGCGACGACAGCCATGATTAGCGGCGGCCGAGGGCGGGCGCAATGATGTGACCTACTACCCCCATACGTATATTTGTCCGTTTTGTGCATGAATGGGGCTGTCGGTGCATTTCAGGGGCATCCGGTCCTACGGCCCTGGTTAGGATGTGATCCCGCTCGCATGGCCGACATCACGCCCACACCCACCAACCCACCCCTCACCCCCCAACCCCGGGCGCGGTCAGCAGCCGGAAAACCCGGGGCATCCGCCGGCGACGGCCCGACCGACGGGACCAGGTCACGGCAGTGGCCGGCTGCACCCCGGCCGCCCGGGCAGTGCCGGCGCCGCACCGAGCCCTTGCCGGGACGCTGGGGACGAGACGGGGACACAGGTGTCACCCTCACCGTGTTCATGCCGGGTCTGGCCGACACCGGCTTCTTCCGCCAGGCCGCCAGCATGAGTGCCGAGCAGGATCAGCAGCGCGGGCGGGCACGGCCCGGGTCGACGTCGCCCGTGCAGGGTCTGCTGCGGGACGGCAGGGACCTGCGACGGCCGCAACCGGACTCCTCAGGGCAGGGGAAGGCGGCCGGCTCGGCCGAGCGGGGCAGGCCCACTCACGGTGGTGGCAGACGGCCGACGCGCGGCGCGGGCGGTAGCCGGAGCGGGCCGCGGCCGTGCCGGCGGTCAACTGCCCGCGGTGCGGGCCGGGCCAATGAGGCGATGCGGTCGCGCGACGGGACGAGGTCGACGGCCCCGGCAGGCCCAGGCACGACGCCCCCTCGGGCATGAAGGCCCGGCCGCGACACAGGACCCGTCGATGCCCATGGCCCGGCACACCCCACCCGCCGGGACGGTCACACCTCCATCCGGCTCTCGCCGCGCTCCTCTCCACGGCACGCAACAGTGGCGAGGGCCTGCCCGGTCCGCCGGCGGGTCGGCGGGGCACCGGCACACGGCTGAAGCGGCCGGGCCTCTCCTCCCTCCGTGGCCGCATCGTGTTGGTCGCCACTCAGGATGAGGACGTGGAGCTCGGGACGTGCCAGTCGTGATGAGCATGTCGGACTGCTCATAGGCGGGGGATCGATCTTCACGGTTGCGGGCGGCGCGGTGACCATGTCCGGCTCGCTCGCGGTCTTCGGCCCGCCTCCTTGTGCGGTGTGCCGCGCCTGGCGCCCGGCCGGGGGCTTGGTCGCTGGTTGTGGCTGTGTCTCGTCGTCCTGCTTGACCCGGCCATCCGTAAGTCCTAGCTTACGTAAGTGGCGACTTACGAAGATGCCTTGTCCGCGCTGGCCGACCCGACGCGGCGGGCCGTCTTCGAGCGTCTCGTCGACGGTCCCAAGGCAGTGGGGCAGCTGGCCGAGGACCTGCCCGTGAGCCGTCCCGCCGTCTCCCAGCACCTGAAGGTGCTCAAGGAGGCCGGCCTGGTCGTGGACCGAGCGGTCGGCACGCGACGCGTGTACCAGCTCAACCCAGCCGGACTGGGTGCTCTGCGCGCCTGGCTCGACCGGTTCTGGGATCAGGCACTGGCCGCGTTCGCCGCGGCCGCCGAGAGCGAAGGAAAGCACGAACATGCCTGATGGATCCGTCCGCAAGAGCGTGACCGTCCACGCGCCGATCGAGAAGGCGTTCACCGTCTTCACGCAGGGCATGGACAGCTGGTGGCCGCGCAGCCACAAGATCGGCCAGGGGCAGCTGAAGGAGGCGGTCCTCGAGGGCAGGGAAGGCGGTCGCTGGTACGAGATCGACGCCGACGGCAGCGAGTGCGAGTGGGGCCGGGTGCTGACGTGGAAGCCGCCCACCCTTCTGGTGCTGGCCTGGCAGATCGACGCCGCCTGGCGCTTCGACCCGCAGCTGATCACAGAGGTGGAGATCCGCTTCGCCCCCGAAGGTCCACATCGCACCCGAGTGGAGCTCGAACACCGTGACCTGGACCGCTTCGGCGAAGCCCAGGACGAGGTCCGCGCCGCGTTCGATTCGCCGGGCGGCTGGCCGGGTCTCCTCGACGCGTTCGCCCAGGCAGCAGCGGCATAGCCGCCAAGGCAGGCATACCCCTGCGGTGCGGTGCCGGGCATGGTCGCGGAATCCGTGTTGCACACGGCCCTCCCGTCACGATCGGCAGCAATGTCGGGAAGGCCGTTCTGGTGCGCTCGAAGACACTCCCGGTCACGGTAGAGGCGGATGCCCGCACATGTCGAACGGCGCCTCGCAGCTGGCGAGTTGACATGCCCGAAGTATGGCGGGTCCAGCGCGGGCAGGGATGGGAGCGGTGCCGTCGGTTGCGCGAGCCGGCCGGGTCGGTGGAGGTGCATCCGCGCCGGACCCATTGCATGACCCACTCGGACACGCATGTCCCTCGCCCAGCCTTCGCCCTGGTCAGGCGGGCGCATGTGGTGGAGGTGGTGGGGCTGGACTGGAGGCGGCCGCATGCGGATGGGCCATCGACGAATCGCGGAACGCCTGCGCCGACCCGCCTCGACGCTGCGGGGCCGGCTGCGGTGCTGCTCCCGGCGGGCAGTGCCGGGCGCCGCGGTGTCCACCTCCTTTGCTGGTGGCACTCGCCGCCGGTCGGAAGTGGGCCACGATTCACGCGTCGCCGACACTCCACGAACCGAAGCTGAAATCCGGTTGTCCTATGGGACGTCTACGCTCACCGTCCCCCTGCTGCAGACAGGAAGATCCGATGCCGCTCGAGGTCGACGCCGAGGACCGCGATCACCAATGCCCGACCTTCCACGACAGGTGTCTCAGGGAGTTCTCCTGGTCGACGGCCCTCGCCCGCGACGGGGCGCCGAGGACAAGGCCGCGGACGGTGTGGGGCCTGGCGGCCACGAAGCGGGTTCCATAGTCCCTGACGCTCCCCCATCGGGCCAGAGTCATGGGACACAGTCGGACCATCACAGGCTCAGCCCCGAATCGGCGTGGGTTCGCCCCTCGATGATCGTCGGATGACGTTGCCTCGGGCCGGAGTTGAATGCTCCATTTGAGGGAATTGCGGTGACTGACCGCGCGGCGGGACGTTGAACGAGTATGAGTGCAAGTCATAAACGCAAGCGGTCACGGTCCCGAGCATTCCAGCAGGTGCAAGCGCAACTGACCCGTGCGGCTGCAGCGATGGCCGCGGGGAGGAAGCCGCCGCGACAGCTAGTGGAAGAAACGGTTCACCCGGCAGATACAGAACCGGACACCCGCCATGACAAAACGGCACCACCCGGCTTGACCTGAGACCCTCCGCGCGCCTTTCTCGCCGCCTCACCAAGGCGGCTACCTCGACGAGGGTCGGCCCGTTGCCGAACACCGCGAACCTGGCCAGCACTTCCTCAAGGCCTGCCCCAGCCCCCTCGTGCTTTTGTCCCCGCTCCCAGCCCTCAACAGTGGAGTGCGGCGCACCTCGCCTGCACACCGAGCAATAGCCGCGAAAGACCCGGCCGAGGGCGGCGAAACGGTCGCGGTCGGCCGCCTTACCGGCCTCGCGCCTCCACGTCCCGCAGCCTGCTTCGAGCTGCTCGAGCCATGCCGACCCCGGGCTCGCGCATGCCGCGCCTGCGGCATGCGCCCAGCAGCCCGACCCACGACTCGACCGACTCGCATAGACCCTCGGTGTCATCGCCCGACACGCACGCGCAGCCGCGATCCGGCGGGGCCCGGTTCCGGCAAGCAGTGCGGCCCAGCTCAGACGCCTGCACCGCGTCCTCATCGACGGTGTCCACACTGCACCCCACTGATCACGTCCGCCGACTCCAGCCCCTCGGCCACCAGGTCACTCTCGAACCCGCAACAGCCTGATCGGCCCCACCCCGACCCGACATCGGTCCACAAGCGGCCAGGATGCCGCCGCCTACCCTCCCGAAGATCGAATTTCCGTTGAGCGTTCCAGGCGTCGTCTGGTCGACCCCGCCGCGGCGGGGCCGGTGGGCGTCGCAGGCATCAAGCCTCGGCACAGCGCCCTGTCGCGGGTACCAGCGGCTCGTCGCCGGTACCCGCGACCGGATCACTCGTGCGGTTGCTTGCGCCTGTTTGCGGAGCCCCGCGTCAGCGGGCCGGGGAGGTGTCGTGCTGCCCGACCCAGTCGAGCACGACGTCGGCGACCTCACGCCAACCGCTGTCGAATACCAGCGAGTGCCCGCGTCCCGGGATCCGCCGATAGTCGGTGTTGGTTCCGGGCTGGTAGAGCTCGGCCGCCTGGCGTGACACCACTTCGGGGATGGTGTGGTCGCGATCCCCACCGAGGATCAGCAAGGGCCCGCGCACGCGGTCGCTCAGGTCGACCGCGGTGGGCGAGCGCGGGTCCTTCTTGGCGGCCGTCAGGTCGAATATCGGCCGCCCCGGTCCCGGAATCGCCCAGCGCCGGTACAACTCGTCGGACTCCTCGCGGCTGACCGCGTTGCCGAACGCGTAGCGGAACTGGCGGCGGGTCAGCATCACGGACCCGGCCCGGTTGGCCTTGCTGCGCAGCACCGGCAGCGCCGAACGGATCTGCGGGATCGGCAGGGCCTTCACCCCCTTGATCGGCGCCGGGTCGATGGCGACGGCGGCCGAGGCGATGCCCGAGGCCAGGAGCTTCTGAGCGATCAAACCGCCGAATGAGTGCCCGATCACCACGGGGCGCTCGTGAAGCCGGCCGATCTGGCGCGCGATGTGGTCGGTGATGTCTTGGACCCCGTAGCCGGCCACCTGGCCGGGGCTGCGCCGGGCCGCCTCGACGGTGTCTCCGTCACCGGGCCAGTCTGCCGACCGCGCCTCGTAGCCGGCGCTCGTGAAGAGGTCGACCCACGGGTGCCACGCCGAGGCGTGGATCCAAAGTCCGTGGACGAACACGACCGGGGAGCTCACTGCGCGCCGCCCGCGGAGGTGGCTGCGTCCTCGATCACCTTCGTGACAGCGGACGGAACCTCGAGCATCGACAGGTGGTCCGCGGCGGCGGTCACGACCGTGCCGTGCGCCCGCGCTGCCATGGCCTGCTCCTCGGCGGGCGGGAGGACCCGGTCGTTGGCTCCGATGAAGAACCAGCTGGGCACGGTCTGCCAGGCCGCGGGTCCCGACTGCTCGTTGAGGGCGCCGCCTGCGATCGGGGTCTGGGCGGCGGCAAGCTCGGCGCCGATGTCGGCGGGCAGGCTGCTGGCGAACGCCTTCGGGAACAGGTCGCGCTTGACGTACAGGTCCGGGTCGCCCTGCGGCTGGGACGGGTCCTGAACGGCGTCGAACACCGCGGTCGGGTCGGGGACCGCGAGCGAGGAGCCGGGCTTGGCGCCGGTCAGCTGGGCCACGGTCTCCCCCTGTGCCGGGGCGTACGCGTTGATGTACGCCAGGGCCTTGACACGCGAGATGCCGGCCGCGGCATTGGTGATGACCGCTCCGCCGTACGAGTGGCCGACGAGCACGACAGGGCCGGTGGTGGCCTGATTGACGAATGCCGCGACAGAGGCGGCGTCGGCAGACAGGCCGCGCAGCGGGCTGGGCGCGTCGAGGACGGTGTAGCCGTCGTGCTGGAGCCGGGACGCCACCGGAGCGAAGCTCGATGCGTCCGCCCAGGCTCCGTGGACCAGGACGATGGTGGGCTTGGTGGCAGCGGGCTGATCGCCGGCGTGGGCGGGGGCTGCGTCGGCGCTGTCGGTCACCGCGAGGGCCGCGGTCACCGCTGCGGCGGCCGCCAGGATCGCGGCGCCGCGGCGTTTGAGCGAAGTATGCACGGTCATGAGATGTCTCCTAGAAAGGAAGGAACGTTCGTTCCCCCCTCGACGGAAGCATCTGTGGGTGACCTGCGTCAAAGAGGTCGACTGTGACATGTCCCACAGACAAGAAAGAACGATCGGTATCGACTAGTATGTGGTCATGACTGCAGACGCCAAGGCGCGTACCGCGGGACCACGGGACCACCTGCTCGAGGTCGCCAGCGACCTGTTCTACCGGGAGGGCATCAACACGGTCGGCGTGGACCGGGTCCTGAGCGAAGCCGGCGTGACCCGGTCAACGATGTATCGCCACTTCGCGGGCAAGGAACAGCTCGTCATCGCCTACCTCCAGCGCGAGGACGCACTGATCCGGGCGCAGTTCGAGGCCGCTGCCGAGCACGCGGTGTCGCCCGATCACCTTCTGGAGCTGGCCGTCGAGGGCGTGGCGGAGGACGCCGCGCGGCACCACACCCGGGGCTGTCCGTTCATCAACGCCACAGCGGAGTATTCCGACCCTGCGAGCCCGGTGCGCGGCGTGGTTGCGAAACATCGGGCCTGGTTCCGTGCGGCGCTGCGTGAGTACTTCGCCGCGGCGGGCCGTGACGATCCGGAGGGCAGGGCCGACACGTTCGTCATGCTGCGTGACGCGGTGCTGGTGGGCAGCTACCTCGACGATCCCGACAAGGTGCGCACGACCTTCCTGCGTAACGCCCGCAACGTCGCGGGGCTGCCCTAGCCGGATACTTCTGCCGCAGGTCGCCCCGCGAATCGCTCCTATACGAAACCAAGAGCAGCTCACTGCCATCGCCCCACGGATCGCAGAGGCGAAGGACGGAACGCGCCGCATCCCCGGTACGTTTCGGCGTTCAACGGTGCGAGTGAACGGAAACGGCGTGCGACTGCACGTTGCTGTGTCCCGCGGTCACCGGCTGCACTTGCTGCCGCAGGGAGCACGCGCCGAGAATTGAGGGGCCGGCCGTGATGGCGTCCACTCGCACCGTGTCCGCCATGAGACTGGATGGGCCCAGGGGCTTCCAGGCGCGGCCGCGGTGTCTGCTCTAGCGAGCAGGGAGTACCGCTGAAGTGACCTGTACGCCGATCGCCGACTACGCTCTGCTATCCGACTGCCAGACCGCAGCGCTGGTGAGCCGGGATGGATCGGTGGACTGGCTGTGCTTGCCTCACTTCGATTCCCGTGCGGTGTTCGCCCGTCTGCTGGGGGAGGAAGCAGGCCACTGGTCCATCCGTCCACGGGGGTCGTTCCTCAGCCGTCGCGCTTATGTGGAGCGGTCATTGGTGCTGCGGACCGAGTTTCGCGCCCCGTCGGGCACGGTGGCTGTGGTCGATGCTTTGGCCAGCGGGCCCAGTGCGGACGGCCACGACCTGGGAAGCCGGGCGGAGCACCTTCTGCTGCGCGTTGTGGAGGGCATCGAAGGGGAGGTCGAGGTCGAGGTGGAGTTCGCTCCCCGGCCCGAGTACGGCTTGCTGCGTCCGCTGCTGTTCCCGGTGGAAGGGGGGCTGCGCTGCCATGGCGGCCCGGACACACTGGGCCTGGCCTCGCCGGTGTCCTTCGATGTCACCGACAGGGCGAAGGCTCGGTTCACGGTACGCGCGGGAGACAGGGTGCCGTTCGCTGTGCAGCACGTCCCCGCGGGCCGGACGGCACCGCTGTGGCCGGCGGGGGAGATCCTGGCCCGACTGGAGGAGACGGTGGGTGCGTGGCAGGCATGGTCGAACCAGCACCAGGTCTACCAAGGAATGTGGCAGGAAGAGGTGCACCACAGCGGTCGGGTATTGCAGGCGCTGACCTTCCGGCCGACGGGAGCGGTGGTGGCGGCCCCTACGACGTCGCTGCCGGAGGAGGTGGGCGGTGTTCGCAACTGGGACTACCGGTTCACGTGGGTGCGCGATGCCGCGTTCACTTTGGACGCATTGTGGATCGCGGCCTGTCCGGACGAGGCGGTGGCGTTCTTCGACTGGATGGCGCAGGCAGCCGCGGTGGATCCGGAAGGGCAGCCGAATATGCAGATCATGTTCGGGATCCGCGGGGAGTGCGACCTGAGCGAGCGGGAGTTGGAGCACCTGCCGGGCTGGCGCGGTAGCGGGCCCGTGCGGGTGGGAAACGCCGCCTGGCGGCAGCGACAGCTGGATGTGTACGGCGAGCTCCTGGGCGCCGCGCATCGCTTGGGACCGTATCTGGCGGACACGAATCCAGCCACCAAGTGTTTCCTCAGCAGGCTCGCCGACGCCGCTGCCGTTCGGTGGAAAGAACCAGATCAGGGCATCTGGGAGGTCCGCAGTGCGGCCCAGCACTTCGTCTACTCCAAGGCCATGTGCTGGACGGCCCTGGACCGCGCCATCGCCATGGCCGATCTCCTGAAGGCCGGCACGCGGGTACCCGCGTGGTCGCGGGCGCGGCAGGACATCCGTGAGGCGATCGAGGCGCAGGGCTGGAACCCCGACCTCGGCGCCTACACACAAGCCTTCGGTTCCGACGTCCTGGATGCGTCGGTTCTGGTGCTTCCCCTGGTGGGCTTCACCCCGGCTGGGGGCGAGCGTATGCGATCCACCATCAACGCCATCCGTGATCGGCTAACCGATCCGCAGGGCATGGTCTACCGGTACAAGGCCTCGGATGACGGCCTGCCCGGCGGGGAAGGCGCGTTCGTGTTGTGCACTTTCTGGCTGGCGCAGGCACTGGCCGTGGCCGGTGAGGTCGACGAGGCACAGTCGGCCTTCGAGCGGGCCGCGACCGCGATGAACGACGTGGGCCTGATGGCGGAGGAGGTCGACCCCGCCACTGGGGAACTCCTGGGCAATTTCCCTCAGGCGTTCAGCCACATCGGACTGATCAACGCGGCCTGGTCGATCTCCCAGGCCAAGCAGCACCAGTGGGACCCCGCGCGCATCGTGGAGGGCTCGGCGTTCTACCGGCAGATCTGTCTGCCCACCCCCACCCAGTCGTGAGGTCGGCATCATGGCACGGGCCGCATGAGATTCTGCCTCCCCCGGCCACCCGACAGGTGTGCGCCGTCAATCCGCGACCCTGAGAACCCGTTGATGCGCCCATGTGGGCGCGCAGAATAGGCTGTCCCACCCGCGCCCATGCCGCCCACGAGGCCCCGCACACCCCGGGACCAAGATCCGGACCGTAGTCGGTCCACGAGGTCGGCCGAGCAGCCATACGAGGGTCGATTCCGCTGGTCACAAGGGCCGCTTCTTGTACCGTCGGACCAAGAACGTTCTTTGTGGCTACTCCCCCGAGAAGCTCGGCTTCTTCCAGGACGGACAACCAGGTCGCCCGGCGCGAGATCTGAGGGCCGGGCGACCCTCGTCCAGATGAGCCTGCAGCCCGGTTGGCGGCCTGAGCAAGCAGCTTCAGCGAGTGAACATTTCGGGGTTTCTGCGGACGTAATCGGCCACTCCGGCAGCGGGCCGCCCCATGATCCGTTCCATGCCGTCCGCCTGGCGATCGTAGCGATTGGCCGCGTGCAGGCGGGCCATCGTGGAGGTGTGCTGGAAGACGTGATCCGGCAGCCCTAGTGCTCGGAGATCGTGGTCAAGCCATTGCTCCAGGGGAACGTTGGTGTAGCCGACCGTTCGGCCCAAAGCCGCGGAGATCTCCGCCGCCATGGCGGCGATGCTCTCCGATCGGGGGCCGGTCAGCTCGTAGACACGGCCGACGTGACGGGCCGGATCGGCCATGATCTCCTCAACGGCGGCCGCCACGTCGTGGGCCGCGATCGGGGAGGTCTTCGCCTGGCCGAACGGCAGCCTGATGGTGTCGTCCCGCAGGATCGATGAGAAACCCACCTGGAAGAGCGGATTCTCCAGGAAGACGGTGGGCCTGACCTGGACCACGGGAAGGCCTGACCAGCCGAGAAGCTGTTCGACCAACCACTGCTGCCGTTGCTGATGCGACTCGGACGTGCTGGTGAGATCCATCTCGGAGACGGTCAGCTGCGACATGTTGACGAAGGCTTCCAGCCCGCCGTAGGCGCGCGCGGCGACAGCTGTCGTCACGGCGGCCGGCAGATACTGCTCCGATACGGCCATGCCGAAATACACTCGCCCACAGCCGTCCAGAGCGTCGGCGACGTCGCGTGACGACGTCAGGTCACCGACCACGACTTCGGCACCGGTCGCACGCAACGCCTCAGCGCGGTCATCATCCCGGCGCACCAGGGCCCGGACCTTCAGCCCCCGCCGCCGAAGGCCCTCGACCACGGTCCGGCCGACAGCGCCGACCCGGCCCGCGGCACCGGTCACCAGAGCGGGCCGCATCCGTGCTTCCGGGGTGTGGTCCACGGAGGCAGCCTGCGACCCGCACGGCCAGGGCGCAACTGGAGTGATCCGCCCGGCGTCCCGGCCGGCAGGGGAACGCTGTCGGCCGGGACGAGTAGTCCCCTATGTGCGGACGGCCCTGGTGAAGTCGTCGACGGCGATCGACGGCACGCGGCTACCGCGAAGCGATACCACCTGGCCCAGAAGGGCGCCCAGGTCGCCCAGGATCCAGCTGCCGCAGGTGACCACCGGGGTGCCGGGGTCGGCGCTGCGCACGAGCCGCTCGAAGGCCACCGTCTTCTCACGCAGCACCGCCGGATAGATGTCGGTGGCGGGCGGCAACGCTGCTGGGGACTGATCCACAGCCACACAGCCATTAGGAGTATATACTCGTATGTGCGGGCGGCGAGAACGGTCCCCGAGTCCACACCCGCCGGCCCACCGCCGGCCGACGAAACCGGACACCAGCACCCACGCTGCTCATTCGGCTTCGTCCGCCAGCCGGGAGACCGGCCGCCGCACCGCACGAAACTCATCCGCAAGGCGCTGGAGAGGCCGAACCCAGATGACTCTGCCCGAAAACGCTTCCCTGAGCGCTGTCCGTCCTGTGGCGGCATCCACCACACCGGCCATCCGCTGGCAACGCCGGGACTGGTGGCGCGCCGGCGGACTCCTGGCCGTCATCACGGCACTGCACCTGGCGGCGTTCGGGATCCTGGCCGCGCTTGTGGCCCCGCACCACTACAAGGTCGGCAGTGAGGTCTTCGGCCTCGGGCTCGGCGTGACCGCCTACACCCTCGGTATGCGGCACGCCTTCGACGCCGACCACATCGCCGCCATCGACAACACCACCCGCAAACTCATGGCCGACGGCAAGCGCCCCATCTCCGTCGGCTTCTGGTTCGCGCTGGGCCATTCCACCGTCGTGGTGCTGCTGGCTGCCGGGATCGCCGCGAGCGCGCGACTGACGACGACCCTGACCAACGACAACTCCAGCGCACGCCAGAGCCTGGGCGTGGTCAGCACACTGGCGTCCGGCAGTTTCCTGTACCTGATCGCCGCACTCAATCTCGTAGCGCTGGCCGGGATCTGGCGGGTCTTCAAGGCGATGCGCGCCGGGCGGTTCGACGAACACGAACTGGCCAAGCACCTGGACAGCCGCGGCTTCATGAACCGGATCCTGGGCCGGCTCACCCGCTCCGTCTCGCGCCCGGGACAGATGTATCCGGTCGGGCTACTGTTCGGGATCGGGTTCGATACCGCCACCGAGGTCACGCTCATGGTGATGGCCGGCTCCGGCGCCGCCGCAGGACTGCCGTGGTACGCAATCGTCTGCCTGCCGCTGCTGTTCGCCGCCGGGATGAGCCTGTTCGACACCCTCGACGGGACGTTCATGAATTTCGCCTACCACTGGGCCTTCTCCAACCCGGTCCGCAAGGTCTACTACAACCTCACCATCACCGGCCTGTCCATCACGGTCGCCTTCCTCATCGGCACGATCGAGTTGGTCGGCTCCCTGCACGAGCAGCTCCGCCTGACCGACCCGGCCACCGGCTGGATCTCCGGGATCGACCTGAACAACGCCGGCTTCGTCATCGTCGGCCTCTTCGTCGTCGTGTGGGCCTGCGCCTTGGGCTACTGGCGCATCGCCAAGGTCGAACACCGCTGGAACCACGCGGGCAGCCAGGCCGAACCAAACTGATTCGCCAGGGAATCCTTGAGTCCACCCGCATATGGGCTGGAAGTGTGCCGTGGCCGGACGGCGTGCCCGGCACAGCTCTGTTCATGGGAGCAGAAACGACCGCACCAAGCGGCGTCTACCACCGTATGGTGCTATACCGCTCGTAAGCGGTGAGGCATGAAAAAGGTCTATATACTCGCGCGGAAGGGTTCGTTTCTGTGTCGAGCAGCAACCCGGCCGGTGAACACCGCCGTGGAGGCGGGTTCGGACGGATCCGGGGCACAGATCTCGCGGCGGTACTGCATTGCGCCGTCCGCGAGGCCCTGCTGCGGCTGAATCCCGTGACGGTAGCGGTCTACCTGCTGGACGAGGACCACGCCGAACTCCACCTCGCGATGATCGGCGGCAGCCCGCCGTCCCTCTTCACCCTTCCCGGGTGGATGAGCCTGGATGCGCCCTGCGCTTCCGCGCGTGCACTGGCCTCGGACAACCGGCTGTTCTTGTCGATCCCGACCCGCCCGAAGCGGATCAGCAGCATGTGCCGCCCTATCCGTACGTCGCCCTTTCGGTCCCTGTCACCGACGCAGACCGGCGCTTCGGCGCCCTCACCGTCCTTCGGCTGGAGACCTTCGGCACCTTCCACGCGACAGAGCACGCAGATTTGCAGGAGATCGGCAACGAACTGGCCACGGCCCTTGCCCAGCTCGCCGAAAGCGGCGCTGCGATCGAAGCCGGCCCCACACCGATGCTCGTGCCTGTGGGTTCCGACCCGGATACGAGCATCTGCACACCGGGCTGGGGAGTATCGGGCGTCCCTGGCTCCGCGGGCACCAGCCTGATGTATCCGCTGCGGCGGCTCGACGACTTGCTGAACCAGGCCACGACCATGGACGCCATCGTCGGGGCAGCCCGGCACTGCCTCATGTCCCCTTTCCGCGCTCAGGCCCTGGTGCTGGCCTCTGCCGGCGAGGGCCGTCTGTGGGTCCTCGGGCCCAGCGGAACCTCCTCCGGCATGGTCCGCAGTCTCCATGGAGCCGGGCTGGAGGCCCGGACACCGGCGGCCGAGGCAATGCGTGGGCGCCCATTGTTCATCTCCGACAGCCGGTCGACGGCAGCCGACTTCGGCTGGAGCGACGGCGAGTCACAGGCCGAGGCGTACCTCCCTCTCATCGGGGGCGCCCAGATCACGGAGCTTCCATTCGTCGGGAGCGGAAGGGTGGTCGGCGTCTGCTGCCTGTCGTTCAAGGAGCCTCGCCGCTTCCCGCCCGAGGAGAGGGCCGTCCTGCGCATGATGGCCGGCAAGCTGGGTGCGGCGGTGGAGCGCGTCGAACTGAATACGAAGCAGCGCGCAGTAGCCGAATACCTCCCAAGGCGGCTGCTGCCCCCTACGCTCCGCGAACTGCCCCGGATGACCACCACGGCGCGGTATCTGCCCGCCGCTGTCACGTCCAAGGTGGGCGGCGACTGGTATGACGTGATCGAACTGCCGGGTGAACGGATGGTGCTGGTCGTCGGCGACGTGGAAGGCCACGCCTTGGAGAGCGCCGCCATCATGGGCCAGGTGCGCACCGCGGTGGCTGCCTATGCGGCCGAAGGCCACCGTCCCGCCGCGGTGATCGACCGGACCGGCAGGCTGCTCACCCAGCTGGGCACCGACCTGCTCGTGACCTGTTGCGTCGTCGCACTGGACACCGTCGACGGAACAGCCGAGGTCGCCCTGGCCGGCCACCCCGCGCCTTTGGTGCTGGGGCCCGACGGGACTGTCGGCACCCTGAAAGCGCCCGCCAACATGCCCCTGGGCATCGACGTGCCGGAGGCCTACCAAGGGCGTGAGCACACTCTCGAGCCCGGGCACGTCCTGATGCTGTACTCGAACGGCCTGGGCGACTGCACGGCAAGCGACCCGGACGCCGACGCGAGAGCGCTGCTCAGCGCCGGCAGTCGCGAGGCCGGGACCGATCTCGAGCAGTTGGCCGACCACCTCGTCACCGATTCAAGTCCCCGGCACCGCCGCGACGACGCGGTACTGCTCCTGGCCCGCTGTGAAGGCGCCGTCGGCGAGGACGCTCCGTGGTCGGGGAACCTGCACATCCAGCGTCGCGACCTGCAAGGGGTGAAGACGGTGCGCGACTTCGTTCACGACCGGTTGTCCTCGTGGGACCTCACGGACATGTCGGACGCCCTTCAGCTCATAGCCTCCGAGATCGTGACCAACGGGCTGATCCACGCGGGCAGCGACGTCGATGTGCGCCTGCGGGCTTTCGCCGATCACGTCCGGCTGGAGGTGCGGGACTCCGACAGCAACCCCCCGTTCCTTCTCCCCTACACCACATGATCGACGCCGTCGTCGCCGACCGGGCTGATGCGGTTGACCACGCGCTCCAAGGAGATCGGCGCCCCCTTCACCAGAGGCACGCGCACCACTTCGGACGGCTCCTTCACCAGGCCGAGCGCCTCGAACTCGTCAACCCCCGAGTCGAACTCGAACGCCGAGCTGTGCAGGGCATGCGCCTGCGGCGATGTGGCCAGGTTGGTGACGAACTCGCCGGTCTGACGGATGTTGACGAGGGTGTCCTTCAGCATGACCGCGTCGGAGCGCGGCTGCAGGGAGAGCGAGGCCATCGGGGGCTTGCGCCCGACCGCGGTGAAGAAGGAGATCGGGGCAAGGTTGGCGACGCCCTCGTGCGAGATGGTGCTCACCCACGCCACGGCGCGCGGAATGATGCTCCCGATCAGCAGTTTGTACGCGTGTGCGGCGTCGAGTTCCGCAGCGTCAATAATCACCGAGGTTCTTCCATCTGGGTTAACTTGGCCACGGCGGCACATTCACTGTGGTGGCCTGCCTCGATTGCGGCAGGCCAGATTCGCTGCCCGCGCAGGGCTCTCCGATTGACCCCGGGGTTCGGAACCCGTGTGTGGCACTTGCACCACCTCCTCGGCCGTCGCCCCTGAAGGTGTTGCGAGGCCGAGAGGGTGTTGCACATCAATGCGCGTGGTCGTGATCGCCCGTGTGGTCGTGGCCCGGGGGGCGTTGGGCCAGGGCGTGGGTGCGGGTGGTGACCTCGTCCGTGGAGACCGCGCACAGGTCGGCGAGGACGTCTTCCAGGGCGGCGAGCCACAGTTGGTAGTAGTTGTATGGTTCGTCCGGCGTCGCGGAGATCTCCCAGGCGGTGATCCTGGCGATGAGCGCGGCCTGGAACTGCGGCCAGGTGAACGCGCCTGCCTCGTAGAGACTGACGGCCATGCCGAAGGCGCGGCTCTCCCACGGCTCGGCGAACACCAACTCCCCGTTGGAGCGGGGCGGTGCGGCCGGGCCCTCAGTGTCCAGCGGCGCACTCATGGCGTTTCCACCTTCGCCACGCCGACCATCGCATCCCTTGTCACCAGCGGCACGAGTTCCTCCTCGGTCAGGTGCTCGGTGCCGGCCGGACGCTCGGGCAGCACCAGCCAGCGGACCTCGCTGCTGGAGTCGCGGACGGTGATCTGCACGTCGGCGTCGAGGTCGAGTCCCATCTCGGACAGCACCGTGCGCGGCTCCTTGACGATCCGCGAGCGATAGGCGGGGTCCTTGTACCAGCTCGGCGGAAGGCCGAGCACCGGCCACGGATAGCAGGAGCACAGGGTGCACACCACCACGTTGTGGCTAGTGGCGGTGTTCTCCACCACCACGATGTGCTCCCCTTGCATCCCTCCGAAGCCCAGTTCCTTGATGGCGGCCGTGCCGTCCTCAAGCAGCCGATGGCGGTACTCGGGGTCGGCCCACGCCCTGGCGACGACCTTGGCGCCGTTGAGCGGACCCACGTTGGTCTCATAGGTGGTGATGAACCCGTCGATCACCTTCGGGTCGATCAGGCCCCGCTCGGTGAGCAACTGCTCGAGCGCCTCGGTACGCAGAGCAATGGGAAGATGCTCAGCCGATCCGTTGGTTGTGGTCATGAGTTTGTCTCCAGGTAGCTCTCGAACATCTCGATGGTGATGGCGAAGGGTTCGGCGTCGGGGCCCCACAATTCGCGTGAGTCGAATCGCACCGAGTAGACGTACTGCGGGTTCTCGCCCAGGAAGTGGGCGTTGGTGTCCGGCAGCACGTGGGCCGGCTGAACGATCTCGACGACGCCGGTATGGCCCCGCACATAACCCGGCAGCCGTGTGTGCCCGGGTACGGACACGTTCTTGGCGCGCACGCGCTCGCCGACGGTGAAGGCCGGAGGGGCGTCCATGGTGCGCAGCGAACCCTCGGCGGTCGGCGCATAGTCCGGCTTGGCGGGCTCCGGGACCGGCGGTTCCTCCACGTGTTCGCCACGCAGGTTGCGGGCACGGGCGTCGACCGCGCCCGGCGCCAGGATCGCGCTGTCGAGGAGCCTCAGCTCCCCGGCGTTGAGCCAGCGCCCGTAGTAGCCGTCGTCCAGATAGGCGGCTCGATCAAGGCGCTCCAGCGCATGCCGGAAGGAGTCCAGGTTTCCCCCGGACACCCGGTTGGACAAGATCGCCACCGCGAATGCCCGACCCTGCCAGGACTCTTCGAAAACAGGTTCATCGCGTCTCGGCGGATGCATGGGGCCCCATCCCGGGGTTCCTCCCATGTCAGCAATACCATCCATCACATAACCTCTCAGACATTCGAAATAGAGAACATATGTGGTCGATTCTTTTTCGGGTGAGACCCCGAACGTCACCACGCGGGCGGCCCTCGAAGCTATTGATCGCCTCGGGCGTCCCGGCCTCTGCCGCCTCACCACCTGGGAGTGGCCAGCGGTACACCAACAAGTAGGAGCATATACTCCTATTGCTGAGGTGGCAAGGACGGACGATGTGCGGATGCAGGACGTGACTGGGCTCTGTCTGTGCCGGCAGGCGGTGCGCATCGGCCGAGGGTCGATATGTTCATCCCGGTCGGCGCCTGCCGACTCAACCTCCAAGAGGGCTGGTGGCGCATCTTCCGCAAGGCCGCCCTGGCCGGCCGTTGCTTCGGCGACCGCGACCACATCACCCACGCCACCGAAGTGGCCACAGCCCAGCTCAACGCCCGCGCCCGACTCCGGATCCGGGGCAGATCCCCGCCACCCACCACGCGCCTACGCCGCCACTATGTGTACATCCTCTGAGGAATCCAGCAGTAGGAGGCGCCGCAGCCCGGTGCCTCCTCGAGCAACGCCGCACCCAGCAACCGGGTGAGCCGGTCGAGGCGAGCGTGGAGGTCCGCGATCTCCTCCAGCCCAAAGCCCCGCGCCGCGTTGATCCGGCGCGGCACCAGCAGCGCGCCGCTGCCTCAGCCCCGTGCCCTCGTGCGTGAGGTAGACACCGGCGGGTGGTGCCGCCGACGGAGGTGGAGGGTCCGCAGGGCGGGGGTCGGCGGCGGAAAGGTGACCGCGAGACCCTTGCGGCGATCATCTTCGTGGCTACCTCGGGCTGCACCTGGCGTCAACTGCCGCCAATGTTCGGGCCTGCCTGGCCCACGGTCTACCGGCGTTTCGCCCAGCGGAGCCGGGCCGGGGTCTGGGCCAGGCTCCACCGGGTCATCCTCGACGAACTCGGCGCCCGCGGTGAACTGGACTGGTCGCGGTGCGCGATCGACTCCGTCAGCGTCCGGGCGGCAAAAGGGTGCCCCTATGGTCTTCGTCAAGCGGGTGTGACGGCCGGGGCCTGGTAGAAGGTGCCGTCGCGGAGCATGGCGAAGAGCACGTCGATCCGTCGTCGGGCGAGCGCGATGACGGCTGCGACGTGGTGCTTTCCTTCCCTGCGTTTCTTGTCGTAGTAGGCGCGGGACTCCGGCTGTTTGAGCGAGGCGAACGCAGCGAGATAGAGGGCGCGTTTGAGTTGCCTGTTGCCGCGCCGGGAGGGGTGCTCGCCGCGGATCGAGGAGCCGGAGGCCCGAGTGACCGGGGCGAGGCCGGCGTAGGTGGCCAGGTGGCCGGCGGTGGGGAAGGCGGTGCCGTCGCCGACGTCGATGAGGATGCGGGCTGCGGTCCTGACCCCGATGCCGGGCATGGAGGTCAGGACCTGGGAAAGAGGGTGGGCCTCCAGCAGGTCCTCGATCCGGACGGACAGGGCTTTGCGCTGTTCGAGGACGGCGGCGAGGGAGGAGGCGAGACTGGGGACGATCAGTGCTGCGGCCTCGGTCCCGGGAACGACGACGGTCTGCTCGTCGAGTGCGGTGAAGATGTCGTTCACCAGGCGCTCGGCCATGCGCGGGGCCTTCGGCCGCAGCAGCGTGACCAGGCGGCGGCGTCCGGCTTTGCGGATCTGGGCGGGTGAGCCGTGTCGCTCCAGCAGGGCGAGGACGGCGGGATGGTCCAGGCGGGGGCCCAGGACCTGTTCGAGGGAGGGGTGGATCTGGGTGAGCAGGCCACGCAGGCGGTTCTTGATGCGGGTGGTTTCAGTGGTGAGGTCGTCGTCGAAGCCGACGATCATCTGCAACTCGGCCGTGGTCTCATCAGCCGGGCCGATGGCTCGGAGCGTGTGCGGCATAGTGCGGGCTGCGTCGGCGATGACGTAGGCGTCCCTCGCGTCGGTCTTGGCCTCGCCTGGATACAGGTCGGCGATCCGACGCATCGTCAGTCCCGGCAAGTAGGCGATCCGGCAGCCCATGTCCCGGGCGACCGCCAGAGGCAGGGCGCCTATGGAGGCGGGCTGGTCGACCACGACCAGTACGGTGCCGTGCTTGGCCTGGAGCTTCGCGAACAGCTCGCGCAGCTTGGGCTCGGTGTTGGGTAGAGGCTTGTCGAAGGCCTTCTTCCCGGCCGGGGTGAGGGCAGTGGCGTGATGCTCGCCTTTGCCGACGTCCAGACCCAGGTAGACGTCGACGGTCTCGTCCTGGTTCACGCGAACATGCTCCCCACCGCAGAACGGTCCCGGCCTGCCTGCGGCATCAGCGTGCCGGCATCCACGTTACGGAGAGCCTGCCTCACCCAGTGCGGGTTCGGCGCCCATGCCCCTGATCAGCGGTCTGCCGATGCCTCCGTGCCCGGTGACAGCACCCTTTCGATCATGACTGACTGGGCCACAGAATCATGCCGGGACCGGAGGCCGGGAGCCCCGTTGCGGGGCCATGAAGAAGGTAACGGGCCACTGACCGGACCGAATCCGACCGACCGCGGCAAGAACGGATCGAAGATCCACCTGATCACCGACCGGAACGGGCTGCCCCTGTCGCTGGGCATCTCCGGCGCCAACATGCACGACAGCCTCGGCCTGAAACCTCTCGTGCGCGGCATCCCGCCCATCCGTTCCCGGCGAGGCCCACGCCGCCGACGACCGGCCAAGCTCCACGCCGACAAGGGATACGACTACGACCACCTGCGCCGATGGCTCCGCAAGCGCGGCATCCGCCACCGCATCGCCCGCAAGAGCATCGAGTCCTCCACACGGCTGGGCCGCCACCGCTGGGTTGTCGAAAGGACCGTGTCCTGGCTGGCCGGCTGTAGACGCCTGCACCGCCGCTATGAGCGCAAGGCCGAGCACTTCCTCGCCTTTGTCGGCATAGCCGTAGCCCTCATCGCCAGCCGACGTCTTACGGACAGGATGAAGAACACGGCGAGATGTCACCAGCTCCGTAGCGCTACCGGTACCAGTCCCCGGTCTCTCGCAGGGCCCTGTGCAAGTACTGCTCCAAGCCGTACGTCACCAGATACCTGCTGTCCGTTTCGTGGTCCCAGACGAAGACTTCGTCCCGTGCGGGGGTGCGGATACAGGCGAACTGATCGCCTCCCCAGTTGCTGCCGAAGAACATCAGCGGTTCAAACGGCATGTAGAGGTCCACAAAATCCCGTGAGCCACGGAACGCTGCGTTGTCCGCAATGATCCGCTCGACTGGCCAGATCACGTCCAAGCCCTGGTAGGTCACGCCGTTGCACTCCTGCAGCAACTCCGCCAGGTCTTCGGGAAGCCGTTGCCCAAGCGCCTGCTCGACTCCCGTCAGGACGTCGTCGCCTGCCGGAGGCCCGAGCTCGACAGCCGAGGTCACCTCAAGGATCAGATCTCGCCACATGGCATGAGCTTCTCAGACGACGGCCAGCCATAAGCAACGGCGTCTTAGCCTCGATCTTTCGTGACGGTCCGTCGGTTCGTCCGTCGGTTCGTCCAGCGGGCCGTTTCGGCTTAGCGGGGACTGGTGGGCACGCTGGTGGCCCGGCTGTCGCGTCGGGTGGGCGCCGGGTTCCACTGCTCCGGTCAGGAGTCAGGCTCGTCTGGACAGGACATCGTGGCTGCTCAGCCGGGGTCCGGTAGGGCCTGCAACCGCTCGAACGCGGTGATGATCGCCTGTGTCCAGGGCCAGTGGCGGGCAAGCCGAAGCCAACGACGACGGCCTGTCGTGACGAGCTGGGCGGCGGCGGAGAACAGGCGAAGCCGCAGACGCTTGGGCTCCCAGCGCCGGGCGGGTCCGTCGAGGGCGAGCATGGGCATCCACGCGAGCAGGTCGAGGGCGATCTGCACGATCTCCAGCCAGACGCGGTTCTGCGCGGCGTCGTGCAGGGGCAGATTGCGCAGGCCAGTGTCACGGGCGGCTCGGATCCGATCCTCGGCCCTCGCCCGCTGGCGGTGCCGCAACTCCAGCTGCGCGATCGGGACGCCGGTGGTGTTGGTCGCGAAGCAGGTGATCCTCATGCCGTCGGCGTCGGTGATTCGCAACTGAGCGCCGGGGTGCGGCCGTTCCTTGCGGACGATCAATCGCATGCCCTTCGGCCAGCCCTTCAGGACGTCGCCGGCGATCTCGCAGACCCAGGCGCCGTCGCGGACCTGACCATCCGGTTCGACCGCGGGCGTCCACGCGGAAGCGGGGGCCAGGAGGACGGCCTGGTGGACCGCCTCGGTGACGACCATCCCGACCGAGTACGACAGCCAGCGTCCCCGTGCGGTCAGCCAGTTCAGGAAGTCGTGGGTGCCGCCTGCGGAGTCGGTGCGGATCAGCGGGCGCCGTCCGCGTCGGTGCTTGGTCGGCAGCTGGGCCAGCGCCAGGCGGGCCGCTTCGATGTGGTCGCTCGCGGTATTGCTGCCCGCGTTGCCCGGCCGCAGCAGACCCGCGACCGGCTCCCCAGAGCCCTCAAGGCCGTGATCGACGAAGGCGAACAGTGGATGATGGCCAAAGGTCTTCTTCCACGTCGCGGCGGCGTCCTGCTTCTCAGAGTGGGCGAGGACCAGCACGCCGTCGATGTCCACAACGACGCGCCCGCCTGTGTTCGGAGCGGCCAGGCCGGCCAACTTCCACACCTGCTGGCGGACTTGCGACCGGGCCCGGCGGACGGCCACGAGCGCACGCGGACCGGCGGCTGCAAGGGTGGCGACCAGGCGTGAGACAGTTGGGTCGGAGGCGACCTGCCCGAACACGGCGGGCTCGGCCCGCAGCACTCCGACGTCCGCCAAGCAGTCCCCGCCCAGCGCGACCGCCAGGGCGACATCGAGCAGGATCTTGCCCGGGTCGTGCACTGCCCGGGGTTTGCACCAGGGCGCGAGCGCCGTCGACAACGCGACATCCAGCCCGGCCCTGCGGGCGGTCTCCACCAGCAGTACCCCGCCGGCCTGCGAGACCACCCCGCTGCCGTCACCCGAAATCCGCAGGCGCGGGTAGGAATCGATACGCTTGCTCACCTGAGAAGTGCCTCCGGCTGGTGCGGGAACGAGGGCCTCGACAATCCTCATTCTCGCTGGTCAGGGGCACTTTTCGCTGAGCTGATCACCTGCCGGACAGCCACTTGCGTGAGCATTGAACGGCCTCGCGCACACGATCCGCGAGGAGGTGAGGCAAACGACCCTGTCCGCACCCCGGGTCCCGTTCTTTACCGTGCGGGCGACCTCACCGATGAGAGCGTACCTCGGCACACGCAACCGGTCGGGCTCCTATCCCTTCACCTACAAAGTGCCTCCGCAACGACAGTCGGCAGCACTCTCAACAGCCCCATCTGGGCACGTCAGCGACCTTCCGGAAGTACCGATCAAGATCAGGTAGCTCGACTGGTGAAAGCCCGAGGTTAGTTGGCCGCAACTGAGCATGCGGACACGGCGTATGACGGCGTACGAGCCGTTCGCCATCCACTCCGGGTCGCCCGACAGGGGCACGAAGATGGGCTCCTCGAAGTCGGTGTCGGTCGGTTTGGGATTTCGGGTGCTAACGCAGGAAGTCCCCGGCTCTGGCGAGGAAGTCGTCGACGTCTTCGGTGAAGTGCCAGCTGTCCCGACCCGTGCTTCATGATTCCCGACGCGCCGGACCGCTGGGAATGCGCACGTCCAAAGACGTCATCGCCGACCTGCCCGGTGCCGCCGCCCGGAAACAGCCCTCACTGTCCGGGGTCCGGTTACCGGCTTTCCCCACGAACGAGCACGGAGGTCACCGGACTTCAACTACCCGTCAGATGAACAGGACACTCTCGACATCGATCGTGACGAGTTCCACGTCCCGGTCCACCGTTCCGTCCTCCCGCCGCCGGTGGACGCGCCGCCGGGTCGGGACCATGATCCCGTCGAACTCCTTGTAGTCGGAGACGTAGTGCGCGGCGGGCCCGGCGCCGATGACCTCGGGCGTGTAGTCGTGCCTGCGCAGCAGCCCGTCGGAGCCGAAGTAGAAGACCTGCTCGGCGCAATGCGTCGCGATGTGGTCAGGGAAAGTGACCCGCAGGCGCCTCCAGGTCTCCCCCTCCTCCGTCACCGGGGAGACTTCCACGGCCTCGAAACCGGGAGAGGCGAAGGTGAACGGCGACGTCAGGTAGGTCCACATGGCCTCCCCTGCGAAGTAGGCCACGTGCAGCACGTCCCAGGGATCGCGCACGTCGCTCGGGAACGACGCACGAGGGTCGGTACGCTCGGCCGTCACCTCTCCGGTCACGGTCTCCACGGCCACCCGCTGCGCGGTGAAGGACGTCCGCAGATGCGGTGCGGTGAAGGGGTAGTGGCTGGCACGCTGCTGGTGCAGGTCGAGCCGTACGGCCACATGGCTCAATATCCCTTCCTGCCCCTTCAGCCTCCACAGCGAGCCGCCGACCCTGTGATGCACAGTCGCCGAGGTGAACCGGTCGTAGCGGTCCAGGCCGCCGTGCGCCTCGATGACGCGGGTGACGAGATCACTCATGGCGGACTTCTCCTTGCCCTGTGGATTTTCGCGGAAATACGACCGGTCGGTACACCCCGGCCGCCGAGGCGACACACCGGCCGGTGCAGCCAACCTCTCATTACGAGTATATGCGCACATTGAGGAACGGCCAGCCGGTCGGGAACCGCTCAAGCGCGACCGGCGGGAGAACGGGCTTGCCAGGTCCGCGACGGGGCCTGGGGTGCCGAGCTCACGGGCAAGCTGCTGGACGGCTGGCGCAGCGGCATGCGGCTGATCGTCCGCAAGGAACTACCTGTCCCAGCCGGCCAGTTGAGAATCACGGACGCGGACGGCATGCGGATCACGTGGTTCGCCACCAACACCCCCAGCCACCTCGCCCGCCTCGCACTCGCCCTCGCAGCTTCATCAACTCAATGGGCAACAGGGTCCCATGATCACTCAAACCTGGTCGGGTACGCCGCGGTAGGCGCAGTTCTCTTCTGTCGCAGGGGTCCGCGTCAGGCTCAGGCGGGCGCGCTCTCAAGGTGCAAAGACGTGCCGGACGAGCTTGGTACCCAGGCCGACGGGAGCGCAGCAGCCAGTGCATGCTGAGCACGCCAGCCTGTGCAGCGGCCGGGAACGACTAGGCTCGGCGCGAATTGCGCCAGGGCGGTGATTGTCGGCGGAATGATCGGTTCGAATGCCGGCCCGCTCAGATGCAGTCCGCCGACGAGGGCATGGAGCCGTTCGACCTGGGTGAGGCGTAGGGCGTGCCGAACGAAGTTGACCGCGCCGGCGTGGCCGCAGCCGGTCAGCACCACCAGTCCGTGCCCCCGGAGGTTCACGACGAGGGCCTGATCGTCGATGATTTTCGCGTCGTGTGCCCACCGCTCGCCCGTCCACGCCTCATGACTGGGCGGCATGCCCCGTTCGAACTCGGTTGTCCTGTCGACTTCACCGGTGATCAGTACGCTCTCATCGAGGAGCAGGGAGGGTACGCGCCGTTCCACCACGTCGAATCCCCCCTGGCGCAGAGCCTTCTTGCTGACGGTGGGAAACGGCTGGATCTGTGAACCCGGGAGCACCATGCGACGGCGCGTCCACACCTCGGCATGTACGAGCATCGGCATGGTCGAGGCGCGCCGACGTCCCGCGAGTCCGGCCAGACCTCCGGCGTGGTCGAAGTGGCCGTGACTGAGCACGACCGCTTGGAGATCGTAGAAGCGCACTCCGAGCCGGTCGGCGTTGACGACCATTGCTGTCGGCGAGAGCCCGGCGTCGAACAGCAGCGAGCTGGTGTGTCCGAGCCGCTTGATCGTGACCAGCGCGGAGAAGCCGTGCTCGGCGACGAGGCCGACGAAGGTCTCGCCCTCCTCGAAGTGCGGCGCCGGCTTGACACCGGCGCTGAAGGGAGCACGGCGCGTGCGCTCATCGCCGCCCAGCAGAGCGTCGTAGAGGTTGTCGACGAGAATCGTGATCTCGACCTCGTCGACCGGTTAAAGACGAATGGGGTCCACCGCGGGCCCGAAGGCGGGACGAGGCGTAGCACTCGCCGCTTCGGCGGCGATACCTGCAGCAAGACACATGGGATTGGCTTCTGCCGATTGTTCGGCTTGTTCGTCGCTGACGCGCCGCCCACGACTATTGACGCGGACCTTCTGGTTGGCCCGATCAGCCGGGTGTGCCGTGACGGCCGCGAGGGGGCCATTGACATCGCCACAACCACCACAGTGGCCTAGAGCGGGGGCGCACGCAGCCGGGACACGTGCCGGACGGGCTGCGCACCGAGGCGGCCGACCGGGCTCTGTCGCTGCTTTCGAGGCAGCCCGGCCCACGGTGATGCTGCGCTGCTCATCGTTGCGTGCGGAAATCAGGGGCGGCTGCCTGCTCCGATCGGGCCCCTCGGGGGCGGTCAGCTTGCCGACCTGGCGGGGCCGAGCCCGAACGCGGAGCGGTTCTCGTTGATGAACTTCTCGACCGTGACCAGCGGTTGACCGGTGATACTCGGGGCCGCGTCGCTGACGCCTGCCAGCAGCCCCTCCTGCTGGTCGATGATGATCGCCTCGAAGTGCTTGAGCTTGGCGGTGTCGTTCAGAAGCCACGAGCATGAGCCCGGCGAGGACCGAGCCGAACAGGACCGCACCCACCACGTCGCAGAGGCGCGAGGCCACATGCCGGGTGCGCGGCACGACGAGAGCCGCCGACACGAGTGCGCTCCCGCTCACCATCGCACCAAACCGGAAGCTGCCGTGGTACCCGAGGGCTTCGGTGCTCAGACCGATCAATGGGTACCCCGGGCCGACACCGGTCACGGTGATGATCAGCAGCAGCGCGATGGTCGAGCACGAGCGGTCCGGCGGCAGGCTGTCCCGGGCGGTCGCGATGTTCAAGGGGCTCAGGCCGAGCCCGACGCCTTGAAGAGCCCTGCCCGCGACAAGCGAGCCGAAGGGCCGCGAGCACGCTACCCACCAGCACGACCGACAGACGAACAGGATCATCGGGCGCCACGGCGGACCGTCGCCCAGCTACCCCTTCGTGGGTGTGGCGACCGCCCCGACGAGCAGGGTGATGGTCAGGGACCACGGGGCTTTGGAGAGCAGCATGTGCTCGACGGCGGCAATCGTGGGTAATCAACGGCGAGCCGAGACTGCTGATCACCGCCATCACTGCGTTGAGGGATACGAGCACGGGTACCAGTGCTCGCCGAAGCCGAGCAGCATCTAATGGTTCCGTGCCCATGTTTCTCTCCCGCGTGTCCCGACACGGTTTGGGTGTCGGTGAGCAAGCGGCCCTGGCGAAGGTCATCAAACCGATTCCTCAGTCCCAGGGCAGGCCAGGGGCTGCCATCGGCGGTCAGGCGGTTGGTGCCGGTGCGGTGGCGCGGCGGAGCTGGGGAAGACAGATGATCACTCCGCTGAGCAGGCCCAGAGCGCCGAAGAGCCAGTAGGCGTTGTGGAAGGCGTTGAGCGCGGTGCTGACGCTGCCGGGTGTGCCTACGACGGCGGCGAAGAGGCTGACACCGAGGACGGCGCCGAGCTGGCGGAAGCTCTGGTTGATCGCGGAGCCGACCGCGAACTGGGCAGGCGGCAGGGGCTGGGTGGAGGCGACGGACAGCGTGGGCAGATTGATGCCGAGGCTGATTCCGGTGACCGCCATGGCGGGAAGCCAGAGGGCGGCCCAATGCGAGTGGGCGGAGAGCGCCAGCGCCAGGGCGCCCTGGGCAAGGGCGAAGAGGACCGCCCCGATGAGGAACACGACCTTGTGCCCGTATGTGTGCACCATCCGGGTGGCCGGGCGTGCGGTGATCACCGTCATGACCGGGTTGGGCAGGCAGGCCAGGGCAGCGATCAGCACCGAGTAGTGCCACACCGTCTGCAAGAAGATGAAGTTGCTCAGGATCACGGCGAAGAACGCCAGACCGAACACCAGCGAGGCCGCGTTGACCAGCCGGAACTGGTGGACCTTGAACAGCGTCAGATCCATCACGGGCCGGGCCGCGGTGCGGGTGCGCCACACGAAGACCGGCAGCAGCACCACAGCGACGGCGAAGGCGGCGATCACCCAGAGGCTGGACCAGCCCCAGCTCGGGCCCTCGACGATGCCCAGGCTCAGCGCGGCGGGAATCACCGCGATCAGCACCGCCCCGAGCGGGTCGGGGATTCCGCGGGCGCCCTGCTCGCGAGTCTCGCGCAATAGCCGCAGCCCGACGACGAGGACCAGCGCGCAGATCGGCACGTTCACGAGGAAGATCCAGCCCCAGGAGGCGTACTTGATGAGCAGTGCACCCAGGGTGGGGCCGATCGCGGCGGCGGCCGCGGCCATCGTGCCCCAGGTGCCGATGGCCGCAGGGCGGCGCGAGGGCGGGAACTCGGGCAGGATCAGGGCCAGCGAGGTCGGGATGGTCAGCGCGGCGAAGACCCCCTGCAGCCCTCGGGCGATGATGAGCACCGTCACGCTCTGGGCGAGCCCGCACAGCGCGCTCATCAGGCCGAAGCCGGTCATGCCGATGAGGAACACATGCTTGCGGCCGTAGCGGTCGGCCAGGCGTCCGGCGGGTATCAGCACTGCGGCGAAGACCAGGCTGTAGATGTTCAGCACCCAGCTCAGGCGCCCGGTGGTGGTGTGGAAGCTGTGACCGATCGTCTCGAAGGCGACGTTGACGATGGTGGTGTCGAGGAACACCACGAACACACCGAGGCTGCTCAGGGCGAGTACGCGCCCTGCGTGTCGGCGCGCCGCAGGGTCCTGGCGCTCGTCCAGGGCGGTACCACCCTGGGCCGCGCCCGAGGCCGTGCGCGGGGACGGAGCGCTGGTGGTCCGCTCGGGAATGGACATGTGCCGTTCCTTGTCTCGTGGGCGGCGGCCGCAGGTCCGGATCCGTTGCCCGAGGAATAGATAGGAGCATATCCTCCTATTCGGGTGAGATGCAAGGACCAGGGGGGAAGAGCAGGCCGGTCACCCGCCGGCACCGCCCGGCACGCTCCGGGCAAATGTGTTGGTCGACCGGCCCGTTGACGCCAGGAACTGCCCGATCGCGGCGGCGCTGGAGATCGCCGGCGAGCGGTACGTCGCTGCCGGCGCCGCGCGAGATGGCACACGGCGTGCACCGGTTCTCCGAAGATCACCGAATGCAATCCCACCAGGGGCCTCCTACTTCTTCAGCACGCCCCAGAGCTGGTTGTCGTGGACACGCGCCGGGTTGCCGAGCAGGTGAGCAACGCGTATCGGCTTGTCGGCCGCATGCCTGTGGCCCGGCTCGCCGTAGTAGGTCATCGCGAACGGGTGGGCGTAGTCCGTGCTCGAGCCATTGACGATCGGGAAGTACCCCTTGGCCGCAGTCCTGGGAGAATCGGCGGTGTCGATGATCCACACCGTGGTGCCCGGCATGTCGCACGACTGCAGGGAGAGCCTCTCGTTCTGGTGCGCGGCAGCCTCGAGACCCACGCACAGGTGGCTGGGCACCCCCCTGGGCGCGAACTCGAGCTGCGCGGCGTTCAGGTTGCCGTAGTGCTTGTTCACGTCAGCGGATACCAGGCCGGCCTTGAAGAAGTCCGAGACCAGACCCCCGCGGTGGCCGATGATGTCCTGCCCCGGGTTGGAGCCGTTGACGCGGTTCAGGACGGTCGGCTGGCCGACCTTCGCCACGCCATGAGACACGGTCTCGATGAAGTTGGGGTTGGCGGCTGTGCCGAACTCAGCGCTGAAGACCGCGATCTTCGCAGGGGCGGGAGTGGCCGCACGCGCGGAGAACGCACTCGCAGTGCCGATGCCGCCAGCCGCCGTGGTCAGCAGCGCCGCCGCCGCGAGTGACTTGATCTTGATGAACATATCGGATTCCTTTCTCAGGTCGCAGCCCGTACGCGGATGGCACGGTTGGAGTACTTCAGATAGGAGCATATGCTCCTAATTGAGGTGTGGCAAGCGGGTCTCCCCGTCCCTTCCTCGTCTGTCCCGCAACGGGATGCCGGCCCACCCCCGGTCGGCATGACGGTCCGGATCAACAACCCCTTTCAGGCACCCGGCTTACCGCTGCGCATCACCGGCACCGCGCCGACCCTTCACCGCCGGCAAGCAAGTGCCGGCCAAAACCGTGTCAGCCCCGGGCACATAGACGTCATCTCATTTGGCTGCCTGGGTAGGCTGTCGGTCGTGGTGGGGATCGTTGAGCGGCTGGTGCCGGACGAGTTGTGGGAGCTGTTCCAGCGGGTGGTGCCGGAGGCGCCGGTGCGGCCTCAGGGCGGTGGCCGTCGTCGGCATGGTGACCGGGAGGTGCTTGCCGCGATCGTGTTCGTGGCCACGTCGGGTTGCACGTGGCAGCAGTTGCCGTCGGCGTCGTTCGGGCCGTCGGGTGCGACGGCCCATCGACGCTTCGCCGAGTGGACGAAGGCCAGGGTGTGGGCCAGGCTCCATCGCCTGGTCCTGGACGAACTCGGCTCCCGCGGCGAGCTCGACTGGTCTCGCTGTGCGATCGACTCGGTGAACATGCGGGCGCTGAAAAGGGGGACCTGACGGGCCCGAATCCTGTCGACCGGGGGCAAGTACGGCTCGAAGATCCACTTGATCACCGAGCGGACCGGTCTGCCCTTGTCCGTCGGGATCTCGGGGGCGAACCTGCACGACAGCCAGGCCCTGATTCCTCTGGTGAAAGGCATACCGCCGATCCGCTCTCGCCGCGGCCGGCGACGGCGCAAGCCGGGCAAGCTCCACGCCGACAAGGGATACGACTACGACCACCTGCGGCGATGGTTACGGCAGCGCGGGGTCACCCACCGCATCGCTCGCAAGGGAATCGAGTCCTCGCAGCGGCTGGGCCGCCACCGGTGGACCATCGAACGCACCATGTCCTGGCTCGCCGGCTGCCGCCGCCTGCACCGCCGCTACGAGCGCAAAGCCGAGCACTTCCTGGCCTTCACCAGCATCGCCTGCACCCTCATCTGCTATCGCAGACTGACCAAATGAGATGACGTCTTAGGCTGCCAGACTGCGTGCGGGGACACACCGGCGTCGTCGAGGCCGCCCAGCCCGCCGCCGCGCTAACGCACACCAGCGCCCCTCACCTGAGCGAAACCCCGCAGCGCGTCTGCTCAGCATGGGTTCGACTCGTGCGAGTTGCGGGCGTCAACGCCGAGCCATGCGCATTCCCAGTGGAGCTGGACGAGAGCCCGGACGCACTGGCAGGCGCGCTCCGAGCCGCAGCCGGTGCGGTTCCGAACGCCCCCAACCAGCCTCAGGCCTTCGCCGTCGGCGGCTTTACTCGGCCCAGGGCGTGAAGCCGGTCTGGAGGACGGCTTCGAGGAACGCGCGCATCTGGGCTGCCTCTTCGGCTCCGAAACGCTCCTCGAACCGGGCCTGCATCTCCCGCCACAGCGGCAGCGCCGCCTTCATCCGGGACACCCCCTCCGGCGTGATGGCAACGATCCGTGCCCGGCGGTCGGCCGCCGAGGGCTCGACGGTCACCAGGCCCTCCCGCGCCAACGGCTTGAGGTTCGAAGCCATCGTCGTACGATCCATCGCGATCATGTCAGCGAGCGCGGTGATCGTCATCTCCCCGTGCGCACTGAGCTTCTGCAGAATGCTCAACTGCGTCGCACGAAGACCGACCGAGGTCAGAGCCTTGTCATAGGTCGCACTCAGGTACCGGGCCGCCTTACGTAGAGCCAGGTTGTTGCACGCATCGGCGGGGTCCGTCGGTGTAGTGACCATCTTCTCCTCCAGAGCACTCCCACCCATGATAAGAGCATATGCTCTCCATAAAATTACAGCTCAGGCCCTACTCGCGGTGCCCAGCACCCGGCACCCGAGGAAGCCACTCTTGCCATCCGGACAAATAGGAGCATACGCTCCTGAAGTCTCGGTCTTCTTCACCGGCGGGGCCCAGGCAAAATTCGAACCGCTCGTCACGCCCCAGCCACAGGCGGGCACCCCGCCCTCTCCAGTGACCGCACCGCAGCCGCACAGCACCAGTCGCCGCCCGACCGCGCAACCCATCGGTGCCAGGCAGGGCGCCCGACGGGACACGCCCCAGCTGTCCCGCGACGACCCGCTCCTGTCCCAGTCGTACGACACCTATCGACATGCCTCGTATCGCCACCAAGCGTGACGGGGCGGCGGCCACGGATGGTAGTTCTGCACGGTAGTTCTGCAGGAGCCACGGGCAGCCGATGGAACGCCGCCCGCCGCTGCACGACGTCTGGCCCGTGACGGGTTGCTCCACGCCTCAGCATGCATTCGCGATGTGCCGCAGTGCGGTGGCGAATTGGGCGAGGTCTTGGCCGGCGAGGTTGTCGAGCACGCGCCGCCGCACGCTGGCCAGATGGGAGGGCCACGCCTCCCGCAGGCGGGCGAGACCGTCTTCGGTGAGGACCGCGTTCCAGCCGCGCAGGTCCTCGTCGCACCGGACCCTCTGGACGAACCCCTGTTTCTCCAGGCGGATGACGACGCGGGTCATTCCGCTGAGCGTGAGGTTGCAGGCCTGGGCGAGTTCACTCATCCGCATCCGGCTGTCACGGGCCTCGGACAGGAACATGAGGGGGGTGTACTCGGACAGCCGCAGGCCTCCGTCGCGGATCATGTCCGCGTCGACGGCGCGCGGCAGCGCCATCATGACATCGCCCAGCGCGCGCACGAGTGCTTCTTCGGCGGCGTCCAGGGGGCGCAGGGTCTGCTCTGGAGGGGACATGCCTCACACCCTATCTCCTTGACACGTCAATCAAACGTCCCATCTACTTGACGCGGCAAGTACCTGCACATGCATGCATGTACTTGACTCGGCAAGTACCTCCTCTTGCAAAGGTGAGCACATGACGAAAATAGGCATCATCCTCGGCAGCACGCGGCCTGGGCGTAACGGTGAGGCCGTGGCCCACTGGGTGCTCGAGCACGCCCGGCGCCGCACCGACGCCGAGTACGAGCTCGTCGACCTGCAGGACTACAAGCTGCCGCTGCTGGATGAGCCCTACCCGCCGGCGATGGGCCAGTACAGCCAGCCGCACACTCACGAGTGGGCCGCGAAGATCGCCTCTCTGGACGGCTTCGTGATCGTCACGCCCGAGTACAACCACTCGGTGCCCGGTGCGCTGAAGAACGCCATCGACTTCCTGGCGGCCGAGTGGGCCAACAAGTCGGTCGGCTTCGTCAGCTACGGCTCCACCGGCGGCACCCGGGCCGTGGAGCATCTGCGTCTGATCGCCGGCGAGCTGCAGATGGCGGACGTCCGCTCCCAGGTGGCGCTCTCCCTGTTCACCGACTTCGAGAATTTCAGCGTCTTCAAGCCCGCCGACACCCAGGCCGATGCCCTCGCCGGCACGCTGGAGCAGGTGGTCGCCTGGAGCAAGGCTCTGGCGCCGCTCCGCGCCAGCTGACGAACCGCCCGGCCCGAGGCCGCCCCCGTATCCGTGCCCGACGACACCGGTGCGGGAGGCGGCCCGTGCCCCACCTTCCGCCCGTCATCGCACGTGAGAAGCCTGCCCATGCCCCACGAAGCTCCCTCCCCTTCGGGCGGGCACCCCATCACTCTCGGCCTGGACACGTTCGGCGACGTGTCCCACGATGCCCAGGGCCGGCTCCTGCCGCACGGCGCGTCCATTCGCAATCTCATGGCCGAGGGCATTCTCGCCGACCAGGTCGGGCTCGACCACTTCGCCATCGGGGAACACCACACCGACTGGATGCCCCTGTCCGCGGCGGACGTGGTCCTCGCGGCGATCGCGTCGCGCACCTCCCGCATACGGCTGGGATCCGGTGTGACCGTCATCAGTTCCGACGATCCCGTTCGGGTCTACCAGCGCTACGCCACGCTCGACGCCGTCTCCGACGGCCGCGCAGAGCTGATCCTCGGCAGAGGCTCCAGCACCGAGTCCTTCCCCCTGTTCGGCTACGACCTCGCCGACTACGACCTCCTCTTCGAGGAGAAGGTCAATCTCTTCGCCGAACTACGCAAAGAGAAGCCCGTCTCCTGGTCGGGAAGCACCCGGCCGGCCCTGAAGGACCAGCCCGTGTATCCACACAGCGAGTCCGGGGCGATCCCGACCTGGATCGGCGTCGGCGGAAGCCCCCGGTCCGTGGTCCGCGCCGCACGCTACGGATTCCCGCTCATGCTCGCCATCATCGGCGGCCCCACGGCACGGTTCGCTCCCTTCGCACAGCTCTTCCGGCAGGCACTGGAGCAATACGGCCACCCCGACCAGCCCGTCGGCGTGCACAGCCCCGGCCATGTGGCCGCGACCGACGAACAGGCGATCGACGAATTCTGGCCCCACTACGAGACAGCCGTCCGCAAAGTCGCCCGGCAGCGCGGCTTCCGCCCTCCCACCTTCGAACAGTTCATGCACGACGTCAGCCCCGGAGGCGCACTGTTCGTCGGATCACCCGAAACCGTGGCCCAGAAGATCGTCACCACCCTGAAGGACCTCGGAGCCAACCGCTTCGACCTCAAGTACGGCATGAACGGCCTGGCCCACGAGGCACTCATGACCAACATCGAACTCTTCGGCACCGAGGTAGCCCCACAGGTCCGAGACCTGATGAGCCCGTGATGCGCATCGCCGTTCCACTTCCGCGTCAATCACACCGGCAGCACCTGATATCCCGTGTCAGGGCGGCAGGAGTCGACGGCGGACCGAAAGGGGCAGGTCGGGCGGGCGGTGTGTGCAGTGGACGGCCGGGCACTGGTCGCGATGACCCCGCCCGTCAGGCGGGCGATCGCGGCCACACCCGGGCGGACGCGAGCGGCGATCCACGCACCGCGCCCGGCCTTCCCCCCGGCCGGTGGCGACCAGGCGGACCACAACGGCCCTTGGTCGATGAGCCGCAGGCCCGGTGCATCGAACCCGACGGCGAAAGCCGTGCCCGGGACGCCTCATGCGCTCCTGCCGGGTGTACGGCAGCGGGAGCCCGCCGACCAACTCGACTTCACCATGCCCCGGCACTCGCCCAACCGGACCGCGTAGCAGCCCCCGCCACCGCTGCGCCTGCGGGCTCGCGTCATGACCATGGGCGGACACGGACAGCCTGCACATCACGCCATGAAAGCGCCAGGCCCTCGAACGGGCTCTGCCGCACAGTGCACTGGTCGGCACGGTGCCCCTCCCATCCCGGCGCCCGGGCGCCGCACTCCCCGCCGCACACCGGACACGTGGCGGTGGCGCAGCACACCCACCACAGCACCGCCAGGGCCAGGTGGAATGCCACGTCAGACACGGCGGTTACCCCCAGCATGCCCGGAGCGGGGGCTGCAACGACCAAGGGATGACCGGCCATGGCTCTGTCCGTCTTTCTCGCCGTGCTTGCCGCATGCAGTAACGCGCTGGGAACAGTTCTGCAGCGGCGGGCGGCGCTGACGGTCCCGGCCTCGACGTCCCTACGCCTCGGCTTGATCCTCGATCTGTTGCGCCGCCCTGCCTGGCTCGCGGGCATCGCCGGCGTCACCGCCTCCGCGATCCTCCAGGCACTGGCCCTGGCCTCCGGCTCACTCGCCATGGTCCAGCCGGTCTTCATCCTCGAACTGCCGCTGGCCCTCGTGATCGGCGGCGCGGTCTTCCACGTGCACCGCTCCCGCAAGGCCTGGTTCTCGGTGGCCTGCATCGCCGCGGGACTGACCGTCTTCCTGTTCTCCCTGGCACCTTCCGGTGGCAGGGACACGGTATCCGGCTTCCGGTGGGCGCCCACGCTCCTGGTCGTCGGCGGCATCGCCACGGCACTCGTCCTCGCCGCCACACGAAGACCTCTGGGCATGGTGCGAGCGTCCTGCCTGGCTGCCGGAGCCGCCCTCGGCAACTCCCTCACCGCCGCGCTCATGAAATCGGCCATGGCCATCCTGGGCGATCGGGGCCTTGAGGCCTTCCTCCTGTCGTGGCAGACCTACGGCTTCGCGATGATCGGCGCCGCCTCCCTTTTCCTGCTGGGAACCGCCATGCAGGCCGGTCCCCTCATCGCCTCCCAGCCCGCGCTGACGCTGACCGACGCCGTAACAGGCGTCGCACTGGGCGTCACGATCTACGCGGAGGAACCTCGCACGGGAATGTGGCTGGTGCCGGCCCTGACAGGATTCGCCGTACTCACCTACGGGGTCCTCGCGCTGTCCCGTACACGGTGCCTGGCGAACTGCCTGAATACGGAAGAAGAGCAGCCCCACACAGTGGAACACGCCATGGGCTAGGAACCGGGAGGCCCTTGCCGCCCGGCCACTGCTCCCCCGCCGCCGGTCGCCCCGGCCGGCCCCTCCGATCGGCGCAGGCGGTCCTGCACTCCCCTGCATGTGTCCGATCAGACCTTCACGTACCGGCACAGGGTTGCGAGAAGAAACCCGCCGCTCATAGACGCTTCCCCACGGCCTTCGCATCTCGATGCGCTGGTGATTCTCGCTTGATGTCACTTGAACTCGAAAAGCGGCCCGACCAGGCCGTACCCGATGGATCTGGTGGCACTGGCTGCTGCCCTGGCGCTGCTTCCGTCAGTCTGCGCTTGACAGGGAGGATGGTCGCCGTAATCTGGATGATGCATTTAATCCAGAGTGGAAAGTCCCACGCCGTTGACACCACGGGCCGGGCTACACCGAGTCCCTTGTCCCCGGCGGTACGACTGCTCTCACGCCCGAGATCAGGCCGGCCGTCCATGAACCCGAAGGCGGAGGCTGTGCCGGATCGCTGCACAGCAAAGGAAACAACGATGGACATCAAGGGATCGGTCGCGCTGGTCACGGGAGCCAATCGAGGCATCGGTCGGGCATTCGCCCGTGCACTGATCGAGCACGGCGCGAGCAAGGTGTACGCCGGCGCCCGTGCACCTGAGGCGGTTGTGGACGAGGACCTCACTCCGCTGCGGCTGGACGTCACCAGTCCGGAGCAGGTCGCCGAGGCCGCCGCTCTCGCCGGCGATGTCTCCATCGTGATCAACAACGCGGGCATCGGTGGCGCGGACACCAAGCTCTGGGACGGCTCGTTCGACGGTGCGCGCCAGGCGCTGGAGGTCAACTACTTCGGTACGTGGGCTGTTTCACGCGCGTTCGCCCCGGTCCTCGCCCGCAACGGCGGGGGCGCACTGGTGAACATGCTGTCGCTGGCCTCCTGGGTCGGCCAGCCCGGCTTCCCCGGCTACGCCGCTTCCAAGGCGGCGCAGTGGTCCCTGACGGATGCCCTGCGCCAGGCGCTGCGTGAACAGGGCACCTTGGTGGTCGGTGTCCACGCCGGTTTCGTGGACACCGATCTGAGCGCCTGGGTGACCGATCCGAAGATCAGCGCGGCCGATGTGGCCGAGCAGACCATGCAGGCCCTGGCCCACGACCTGAGCGAAGTCCTTGCCGACGAGGAGACCAAGCAGGCCAAGGCTGCTCTGTCGCAGCCGCTCGAACGCGAGCCCGGCGTCTGAAACCCGGCCGTGCCCGGCGTAGCGTGCGACCCGGTGAGGCCCCCTGCACTGTGAACAGGATGGAGCCATGGGCCTCAAGGACGTCGACATGAAGGTCGATGTGCTCGTCATTCCCGTCGCGGACGTCGACCGCGCCAAGGAGTTCTACGCGGGACACGGGTGGCGGCTGGACCGTACTCCGCCCGGCGTCGTGCAGTTCACCCCGCACGGCTCCGCGTGCTCGGTCCAGTTCGGCCCGAACCTCACGACCGCCGCGCCCAGGTCGGCCAAGGGCTATCTGGTCGTCGCCGACATCGAGGCCACCAGGAACGCCCTGGTCGACAGCGGTGTCGAGGTGAGCGAGATCTTCCATCTGAGCCCGGACGGCCCGGTGGCGGGCCTGGACCCCGAGCGGCGCAGCTACTTCTCGCGCGCCACGTTCAGCGATCCCGACGGCAACACGTGGCTGCTGCAGGAGATCATGTCCCGGCTCCCCGGGCGGGTCGATGCGGGCCCGACGGCGTTCGGTTCCGTGTCCGACCTGGCGAACGCGATGCGCCGCGCGGCGGTCGCCCACGGCGAACACGGGAAGCGCACCGGCGAGGAAGACCCGAACTGGCCCGACTCGTACGCGCAGTACCTGGTGAACGAGCAGACGGGGGCAGAACCGCCCCAGTGAGGGCACCGGAGGTCCTCGGATGGCCGCGGGCCGGCGGGCCGGACCGTGCGGCTCGTCGGCCCGTGTTCAGCTGCCCGTCGGCGTGGCGGTCGGGGACTGCGCTCCTCGTCCTCGGGTGCGGTACGGGTCCAGGAACGCCGTCAGCGCCGCCAGCAACTCCTCAGGAGCCTCCTCGGCGACCGAGTGGCCGGAGCCGGGAGTGACCTCGGGCTGGACGTCGTGCGCGACGAGCTTCATCGTGCCCCCCACGTTCTCCCCGAGGCTCTTCGCTCCGCCGATCGCCAGGACGGGCATGCCCAGCATGTGCTTCTTGCGTTGCTCGTCCTGCGCGATGGTGGTGTCGAGCGCGCGGGTACCAGCCGAAGCTGCCACGGAGCGCGTTGCGTTGGGACGAGAGCATCCGAACGTAGTAGCTGACGGCGTAGTCGGGGAGTTTCCGTTCGGCTTTGGTGGCGAACTGCCAGCCGAAATAGATGTTCTCGCGTCCCTTGACGAGTTCTTCGTTCTTCCGTGAGCCGGTTGAAGGGAATGTGCCACAGCCGGTCGTTGACCTGTGGGGTGCTCACCATCGGCGGTGAGGGAGGTCACGGCCGGGAGGAAGGCCTCGGCGACGGCCAGGCGGTCGACCCGGTCAGGGGGGTCCGCGGCCAGTGCGTAGCCGATCAGGATGCCGGTGTCGTGGCCGACCACGGCGAACTTCTCGTGGCCGAGCGAGTCCATCAGCGCCACCAGGTCGCCTGCGAGGGTACGGGTGTTGTAGCCGTCCTTGGGCTTGTCGGACGGCCCGATGCCGCGCTGGTCGACGGCGAGGACCGCGGTGGTCCGTCCCCTCCGACGACCACGTGCTGGCGCAGTCCGCCCGCCTGGACGAACCGGCTGGTGAACGTCCTGGTGAACCCAGACGGGAGATGGGGCGCCTGCTGGACGGTGCCGAGGCTCCCGGGCGTCGGTACGGGGGTGCCGTGGGGGCTCGGGGACCCGGCGCCGGGCGTTGGGGCTCCGGTCAGCGTGACACCTGCCAGGCCGAGGCCCAGCGCACCGGTACCGGCCGCCCGCAGCACGTCGCGGCGGGGCATCCGGGGACCGAATCCGTCCGTGGGGTTCTGGTTCGCAGGTTCCCGAGGCATCAGGCTCCCCTTTCGCACCTGACGGGCGCCGGCTCGGTGAGCTGTCGGGACCGGTCACCTCGTCCGAGGCCGCGCCCGCCCCGCGCATGGCCCGAGGGCTGTCCGCACGGGGTGCGTCCATAGGTCCGAAGGACGGATGCGCATCCGGTACGTCCAGCCCATGCTGCGGCGCGCCCGGGCTCCCGCAATCGGAGCATCGGGCGAGGAGGGTCCTGTCTCCTGATCTCGTGCAGTCCTTTCGCGGCGGGGACGACCGCGTATGCAGGCGGGAAGTGGGCGGCCACGCGATGCCGCAGACCCGTACCCGACATTTTCCGGCTCCTCGTTTGGCATTCAAGATGACGGACGTAATCCTGAATATAGATTTTATCCATCATCTAGATTTCGGAGGAACCATGCCCGAGACCTACGACCCCCGCCACACCGCGGTTCTGCTGGTCGACCCCTTCAACGACTTCCTCTCCGAAGGGGGCAAGGTCTGGCCGCACCTGGAACCCGTGGCGACCGAGGTCGGCCTGCTGGATCATCTGCGCTCCGTAGTCGGCACGGCCCGCGAGAACGGCGTGCGCGTGATGTTCGTGCCGCACCGTCGCTGGGAGCCGGGCGACTACGACAACTGGGACTTCCCGAGCCCCTCGCAGCGCAAGATCCAGAAGTTGCACCACTTCGCCAGGGGCTCCTGGGGCGGGTCGTTCCACGACGACTTCCAGCCGCAGCCGGGCGAGGTGGTGGTCCACGAGCACTGGGGGTCGAGCGGGTTCGCCAACACCGACCTGGACTTCCAGCTCAAGCAGCACGGCATCACCCACGTGGTGATCGTGGGCCTGCTCGCCAACACCTGCATCGAGGCCACCGCGCGTTTCGCCCAGGAGCTCGGCTACCACGTGACGCTGGTCCGTGACGCCACCGCGGCCCTCCGCCCCGAGATGATGCGCGCCGCTCACGAACTGAACGGCCCCACCTTCGCCCACGCCATCGTCACGACGGACGAAGTCACCACCGCGTTCAAGGGAGCGCAGTCATGACGCTGACCGGAGAACTGCTGATCGGAGCGGCCGATGTGGCCGCCACCGCGGGCACGATGAAGGCGCTCAACCCCGCCACCGGCGAGGTCATCGAGCCGGAGTTCGCATTCGGGGGCGCGGCCGAGGTCGACCGCGCGATCCGCCTGGCCGACAGGGCGTTCGACAGTTACAGCCACACCGCACTGGCAGAGCGGGCCGCGTTCCTCGATCTCGTCGCGGACAAACTCGAGGCGGTCAAGGACGAACTGGCCGCACGTACGTCGCTGGAGACGGGACTGTCCGCCGCCCAGTTCGAGGGGGAGATCCTGCGCTCGGCCGCGAACTTCCGCAAGTTCGCCGGCGTCGTACGTCAGGGCCGGTTCCTCCAGGCGGCCATCGATCCCGCCCAGCCGGACCGGCAGCCCGCACCGCGCATGGATCACCGGTTGCAGAAGATGGCCCTGGGACCTGTGGTGATCTTCGGCGCCGGCAACTTCCCGGTCTCCTACTCGGTCGCGGGCGGCGATACCGCCTCGGCCCTGGCCGCCGGCTGCCCCGTCGTACTCAAGGCGCGCAACGCCCACCCCGGCGCCTCCGAGATCGAGGGCCGCGTCATCCGGGAGGCCGTCACCGAGGCGGGACTGCACGAAGGCGTCTTCTCGCTGATCCGGGGCGCGGGCAACGAGATCGGCGAGACGCTGGTGGGCCACCCCCTGGTCCGGGCGGTCACCTTCACCGGGTCCGCGGGCGGCGGCATGACCGCGATCGAGCGGTTCCCGCGCCCGGTCACGTACCAGAACTTCCCCGACGAACTGCTGCCCGAGTCACTGCGCGAGGCCAATCCGCTGCACCTGTGGCGCCTCGTCGACGGCGAACTCACCCGCGACTGAACCCCTGGTCCTCGCCGCGCAGGGGCCCCGCGTCGCACCTGGGCCCCTGCTGCCTTCCCCCTCTTCCCCACTCTCCCGCCCCGTAGGAAGCCGCTGTGAGTGCACAGTCCACCGTCCCGGGCGTGAGGCGCGGCACCATCCCCGTCTTCGCCACCGCCACCGCGATCGCCGTCGCCAACATCTACTTCACCCAGCCCCTTCTCGAGCAGATCGCACAAGACCTGCGCATCTCCTCCTCGGCCGCCGGCATCATCGCGACCGCCGGCCAGATCGGCTACGCGCTGGGCATCGTCGCGATCGTCCCCCTCGCCGACCGCGTCCGGCTGCGCCGCCTGACCACGATCCTGCTCGCCGTGACCGCGCTGGCCCTGCTCGCCGGAGCACTGGCGCCCTCGATCGCGCTGCTGGGCCTCGCAACCTTCGTCCTGTCGACCACCACAGTGGTCCCCCAGGTCATCATGCCGACCATCGCCTCGATGTCCGCCCAGGGACAGACCGGCCGGGCCCTGGGCGCCGTTGGCACCGGGCTGACGCTGGGAGCACTGCTCTCCCGCACCGTCTCCGGGGCACTCTCGGAGGTGACCGGGACGTGGCGCGTCGACTACTTCGCCGCCGCCCTGGCCACAGGCTGCCTGTTGCTCGTCCTGCCCCGCTACATGCCGGAGCGCAGCCCGGCCGCCGGGGCGGCAACGACCGGCTACCTGAAGCTGCTTGCTTCCATCCCGCCGCTTGTCGTCCGCTATCCCACGCTGCGGCTGTCCGCCCTGCTGGGCTCGGTGAGCTTCGCGGCCTTCTCGTCGTTCTGGGCCACGCTCGCCTTCCACCTGTCCGAGAAGCCCCTCCAGCTCGGACCGGCCGCGGCAGGACTGTTCGGCCTCAGCAGCGTGCCCGGCGCTCTGGCGGCCCGCTACTCCGGCCGGCTCTCCGACCGCTACGGCCCCGACACCGTCAACGCGATCGCGCTGGCATCCGCCGGCACCGCCTTCGTGGTCTTCCTGCTCGGCGGCGAGTCCTTGGCAGCCCTCATGATCGGCTGCAATCTGCTGGGCTACGGCACCACGAGCGCCCAGATAGCCAACCAGACCCGTGTCTTCACGGGACCCGCCGCCATCCGCGCCCGCCTGAACACGGTCTACATCTTCTCCCTGTTCGCCGGCGGGGCGATCGGTTCGGCCGTCGGCATCGCCGTGTTCGAGGCCCATGGCTGGACGGCGATGGTCTACATCGGCATGGCGTACCTCGCCGTCGGGGCTCTGCTTCTGACGGGCCACGCCCATGCCAGGCGCCGTACGTCCGTGGTGCCGTCCACCGCGCCGGAGATGAGCGCCGCGTGCCCCGCACCGGCCGTCTCCGAGCGCCGGTAGGTCCTCGACGACCACGCGCAACCGGTGGGGCCGAGTGGGCTGGGAACAGCCACTCGGCCCCACCGTGCGCAGGCGTCCGAACCGGTCGGTTGCCCAAACTACGCGGCAGAGCGGGGACGTGCGCTCCGTCGCCCGTCGCGGTACGGGGCCAGGAAGGTGGTCAGCGCCGCGAGCATCTCGTCGGGCGCCTCCTCGGCGACCCAGTGGCCGCAGTTCGGGATGACCACGGTCTGCACGTCGTGTGCGGCGCGGCTCATCGTGACCCCGGCGCCGTCCTTGATGCTCTGCTCTCCGCCGATCGCCAGGACGGGAAGGGTGAGCAGGCCGGCCTTCTGGCGTGCCGCGTTCTGCGCGGTCGTGGTGTCCAGGGCGCGGTAGAAGTTGAAGCTGCCGCGCAGCGCGTCGCGGGTCGTGAGGCCGCCGACGTAGTAGTCGACGGCGTAGTCGGGCAGCTTCTTGACGGCTTTCACCGGGTTCCTCCGAGGATGCACCGGCCTTCAGGACTCTGCTGAGAATGTCGCGAACTGGGTTGTCAGGCGGCGAGTATCAGGGCTTCGAGGCGGGATGTGCGGGTGCCGCCGAGCGGGGTGCCGGTCAGCCATCGGTCGATGCGGATGATGTTGAGCGCGGTGGCGGCGAAGACGTGGCCGAGACGAGTCGTGGGCAGGTCGCGGTAGCGGGTGCGGCGCAGGCCGGTGACGCGGACGGCCTGGGAGTTCGTGCCCTCGACGCCGGCCCGGATCGCATAGCGGGCCTTCCACTCGTCGGTGTCCTGGGCCTGGCGGACGGCTTCGAGGGCCTCGTGGCGCTCCCGCGGGAGAAAGGTGATGCCCCTCCCCCGGCAGCCGGACGGGGGCTTGGTGCACTGCGCCTGCTGCGGGCAGGGGCGGCAGTGCTCGGCGGAGAAGAACACTTTGAGCACCGGGGTGCCGTTACGGTGGTGTTTCTGCTCCCACCACTCGAAACTGCGGTGCCCGCCCGGGCAGACGGCGCTCTCGGTATCCCAGTCGATGGTGAAGTCGGCGCGGGAGAAGCCCTGGTCCTGCCGGGACTGGCGACTGCTGTCGTGCGGAGCTGGTCCCAGCAGTACCATGCCCCGTTCGGTCGCGGTCACGAACAGCGCGGCGGAGGTGTAACCGGCATCCACTACGTGCACGCCCGGTAGCAACTCCCGCTCGGCGAGCGTCTGGTGGACCGGTTCGGTCATCTCGGTGTCGGCCACCACCGCGTCGGTGGTGGACACCTGGGTGATCAGGTGTGGTGCGTCCGGTTCGCAGGTCTCCGTGAGGTGCGTCTTGTAGCCGGTCCACCCGGAGCCGCGCTTGATCCCGTAGCGGGCGTCGGTGTCGTAGGGCGAGCACAAGCGGTGATGAACCGGCGGGAGGTCCATGCCCTCCCGCCAACGCACCCCCCTCTCGTCGCGGTGATACTGCTGGACCCAGGACTGCCGCAGCACCTGCACTGCGTCGATCTCGCGCAGCCAGGCGGGGGCCGAGGAGGCATAGACCGCTTCCAGCAGGAAGAACCCGTCCCGTCCGACCTGCTGGGACCACTGCACACGGACCTCTTCGCCCTTGGGGAAGCGGTAGTCGTCCACGCGTGGCCCGTAGCGCTCGGCCCACTCGGCGGAAACCAGGCCGGATAGCCACCCCGGGGCCGCGACCGCCAGCGCCTCCAGCGTGGACCGGAGCGTCTCGCCGACGAACTCCATCCGGTTCAGCGTCCGCACCGCTGCCAGGACATGCGTGGAATCGGTCCTCTGCCGACCGCCGGCCTTCAGCAGCCCCATCTCCCGCAGCCGCTCCAGCACCAACTCCAGCGTCCTCTGCTCCAGCCCGTGCTTGACCAGACGAGAGCGGAACAAGCTCAGAACAGAGGGATCGAACCCGGGATCATCCAGCTCCAGGCCGAGCAGAAACTTCCCGTCCATCCGGGCCCGCACCTGGTCAGCGGCCTGCCGGTCGGTCAGCCCCTCCCCGTACTGCAACACCGACACGAGCGCCAAAGCCCCCGGCGACACGGCAGGACGCCCCTTATGCCTGCACCGCGTGCGCAGCCGTGTCCCCCAGGGACAAGAACTCCGCCCGCGTGATGCTGGTCCGGGCAGGTTGGAACCCGGACGTGCCGAGCGCGGAAGACCACCCGAGCCGCCGGCTCCGGTGGCGGCCTGAGCCGTAAATCCCCGCTCAGCCCTGGGGGGTGAGGAATCGCCTCCCTTCAGGGAGGGGAGCCTTCAACATCGTCCAGCCGCCCACCCTCACGGCTGGGCCCGCCACCGGCACCTACCGGCACCTACCGGCACGGCGACTACCGCGGCAAATCCATTCTCGGCAACATATCCCGCGCCGACCTGGTCGCGTTCATGCTCGACAACCTGGAACAGGACCGCTACCTCAACCAGTCGGCGTACGTGCAGCAATAGGACCTACCGAGACATCCGCCGTGGAGCCGGTCGACTCCACGGCGGATGAAACATCCCACCCGAGGGTCATCGGATCCCGGTCCCCACCTCGCGTTCCTGGGCCCGCAGGTCGGTCACCAGGCGGCACTCCACGTCGAGGATCATCGTCTGGGCGTGCCTTTCGGCCGCGGCACCGCTCAGGGCTCGCGTGAGCTTCCCGGCCGCGGCAGGCGCGGCCGGGGCCTCGCCGGGGTGAGATCAGGCGGCAGGGGCCGGTGCCGCGTGTCGCTTGAGCTGGTCGGCGACGTTGGTGAGCAGTTCGTCCGAGAGGTGCGAGTCGGCGACGGCCCGGGACATGAGGGTGGCGCCGACCAGGGCGCTGAGGGTGAGCATGGCCTCGGACCGGGCCTCCTCGGAGTCCCCGCCGAGACCGGCGATCAGGTCCAGATAGGAGCGAACCTGCTTCTCGTAGGCCTCCTTGAAGCCCTCGTCCCCGCGTCCGGCCGCGGCGCCGAGCGTGACCAGGGCGCAGCCGGTGGCCGGTGCGTCGCGGTGCCGTTTGCCGAGGTAGGCGTCGATGAGACCGGTGCGCGGTTCCTTCTCGTTCTTGCGGGCGGCCTGCTCCATCTTCGCGGTGCCCTCTGCCAGGGCCTCGGCCACGGCCTGGTTGATCAGGTCGTCGCGCGAGGAGAAGTGCTTGTAGAAGCCGCCGTGCGTCAGACCGGCCTCTTTCATCAGTTCGGCGATGCCGGGGCGGGTGACGCCCTCCGCGCGGACCTTGCGGGCCGCGATCCGCAGCACCCGCTCACGGGACGCCGCCTTCTCCGCCTGTGAGTGTCCCATGCCGGGCCTCCCTCCGAGGAGCGGCCGTCGCCGCCCAGAAGCTAGATGAAACCCATCATACACCTGAGCCGAAAAATGGGCTCTGATCTGCACATTCTCGCCAGACCGAGATGACGGAATACTTCCTGAATCTGGATGTTTTACATCATGCAGATCGGTGGGCGCCCTCGCCGGCGCCCCACCGGATCCCTGCTGGCGATGCCTGTGCCGGTGCGCCGACGAAGTCCGGTTCCTCAGCGGTGAAGCCGCGGCGCACGAAGTCCGAAGCAGCCGCCCGGTTGCCCGGCCAGGTCAGCGATCGGCGGCGGCGCCGTTTGCGGCCGGCCGGCCCGAGTTCGGCTATTCAACGACATCCGCCGGTCCCGGCGCACCAGCTCGATGAACACCTTCGGCGAGCCGTAATTGCCCCCGGACCGGCGGAAGATCTCCCCGATCTCCTCCGCCAGGTGCTGCCGACGCACCTCCCGCGCCTCGCCCCCAGCCGCTCCAGCTCGGTCCGTTCACTCTGCCGTAGCCGACCACGGGAAGGAGACGGCTCTGCCACCGGCCGGTCCGACGACGGCGACCCCTTGCGCCGTGCCCGCGACACCCGACTGTGCGGCGTCCTGGGTGGGTACCAGGTCCTCGGCCATCTCTGGAACCGGCTTCCGGGTTCCGTCACGATCCGACCATCCATCCGATCGTGGTCTCAACAGTAGGAGGGGAGGTGCACCCTGGCATGGCCACTTCTCGCATAGATACCGCACGTGTCGGAAATGACTTGTCGTCAATCCTTGCGGGAGCGAGCCGCGGCTGTCTGCGACAGATGCGGCGTCACTGCCATCCGGCGGGTGACCTATATGTGACATGGCGCAGTTGGGACAGCTGCGAAGAGTTGTCACCGACTGTTGTCCGGCCGACCATCGGTTCATGCGCCTCACAACCATGAAGCGGACCCTGCTCGCGCTGAGTTTGAGCACGGCCCACGCCGGAGTCGCGGCCATACCCGCCACCGCTGATACCAGCACCCTGAACTCCGCCACCGCGGCTCAGTGGCAGCTCATGGGCCCCAATGCCGGCGGCGGACCGGCTCACCTTCACCTCGGCCGTGCCGTCCGGTGTGTATGTGTTGTCCGAGCGCGGCATGCGTATCGACCGCAGCGACGACCACGGTTTGATGTGGCAGCGCAGGTCAGGTTGGGAGTTCCCGACGGTGTTGGGAATGGGACTGGAGGCCGTTCCCCACGACTCGGACGTCGCCTGTGCGGCGAGGAGGACGGGGGCAGTGACTCGGGATTCCTGCTGCGCAGCGAAGACGGCGCCCGGAGGCTCCATACGGGGGTGGACAGCCCCATCGAGATGTCCGATGTCATCGTGTCGCCTTCAGGACAGTATGTCTTCGGCCTCCGGTGATGCAGGGGTCTTCGCCAGTTCGGACCACGGGCTGCACTGGCAGAAAGTCCCCGGCTCGCCGAGCGGAGCAACTCGACTCATGCTCAGCGACCACCACTTGTTCGTCGGCACCGGCAAGGGGATCTACCTCATCTAGGACGCCGGCCGGGCGCAGAAAACTGCCGACGCCCCCGTGATCTCTTGGTGGATCAGATGTCGGCGCGCGGTGACGGAATGATCAAGGTGAGCCATGGCGGCGGCGCAGGGAGGCGCCCGGCCGCTGGGGCGGCTGCAACCCCTACCGGCTGCGCGTCGGTCCACGCGCCGGGCGGCACCCGTCCGGTGGTGTCACAGCCCGAGGTCCTGCCCTAGCAGTCGGCAGTACCGGCGCGGGCGTTCGGGCTCCGGCGCGCTGTCCGGCCAAGGCTTGCGCCGAAGAGATGTACCGCAAAACGGGTCTCTTACCTCACGGACATCCGCCCCGTAGTGCCGCCTCGGCGGGTTATTTGACGCAGCAAGCGGATTTGACAGCGAGTCATTTCAGGCAGCTGCCGTATTCAGTAAGGAAGTGCGATGCCATACATATCCGCCCGTAGACGGGCAGCACTGGCCTCGGCCGGGGCCATGCTGGCCGTTTTCGCGGCCCAGTTGCCGGGCTCAGCCTCTGCCGCTCCGGGGACCAGGGCCCCGGAACCGTCCTTGACCGGCACCGCGGCACATCTGCCGACCTCGCGTACGGTCACCTTGATCACCGGTGACAAGGTGACGGTGAACACCGACGCCGCCGGAAAGGTCACCCGCACCGTGCAGGGCGCGGACGGTCGGCTCACCGGCTTCGTGACCTACAAGGTCGGCAAGGACACCTACGTCTACCCGGACGCCGCCTTTCCCTACATCGCCGCCGGGAAACTGGACCGTGAACTCTTCAACGTCACCCAGATGCTGGCGGACGGTTACGGGGACGCGCAGAGCAGCAGCTTGCCCCTGATCGTCACCTACACCGATGCCGCCGTTCGTGCGCGTACGCAGGCGGTGCCCGCCGGCGCCAGCAAGACCCTGGCGCTGAGCAGCATTCAGGGCGCAGCGCTGTCGGAGCAGCGAACGAAGGCCGCCAAGTTCTGGTCCGCCCTCACCGGCGGGACCGCGACGGCAACCGGACGCAATGCCGACGCCAAGCCCCAACTGGGCAGCGGGATCGCGAAGATCTGGCTCGACGGGAAGGTCAAAGCCGACCTGGCCGACACGACCGCGCAGATCGGCGCTCCCCAGGTGTGGGCGGACGGTGACACCGGCCAGGGCGTGGACGTGGCCGTGCTGGACACGGGTATCGACACCCAGCACCCCGACCTGGTCGGTCAGGTGAATGCGAGCGAGAGCTTCGTACCCGACCAGGACATCGAGGACCACAATGGTCACGGCACGCACGTCGCCTCGACCATCGCCGGTACCGGCGCCGCCTCCGACGGCAAGGAGAAGGGCGTCGCCCCCGGTGCGCGCCTGGACGTCGGCAAGGTTCTCGGCAACGACGGCAGCGGCCAGGAGTCCTGGGTGCTGGCCGGCATGGAGTGGGCCGCCCGCGAACGGCACGCCAAGGTCATCAGCATGAGCCTCGGTGCCGGGCCCAGCGACGGCCACGACCCGCTGAGCCAGGCCGTCGACGAGCTCAGCGCCGAGACCGGTGCGCTGTTCACCATCGCGGCCGGCAACGACGGCCGGCACACCGTCTCGTCTCCGAGCGTCGCCGACGCCGCGCTGTCCGTCGGGGCAGTAGACACCTCCGACACCCTCGCCGACTTCTCCAGCACCGGCCCGCGGCAGGGCGACGCCGGCCTGAAGCCGGAGCTGACCGCACCGGGCGTCAACGTGCTGGCAGCACGCTCGCAGTACGCCGAAGAGGGCGAGGGCTACTACCAGACGTTGAGCGGGACCTCGATGGCCACCCCGCATGTCGCCGGCGCCGCCGCACTGCTCGCCAAGGCCCACCCGGACTGGTCCGGGCAACAGCTCAAGGACGCCCTGGTCAGCACCACCGAGGCGACCCCCAAGTACACCCCGTACGAGGGCGGAAGCGGCCGTCTGGACGTCGCCGCCGCCGTCAAGGGCACGGTGTTCGCCACCGGCAGCGTCTTCGGTGGCTACCGCGACGGCACGGCGCCGGCCGGCGACAAGTCCGAGAGGGAAGTGACCTACACCAACACCGGGGACGCTCCGGTCACCCTAGACCTGGCGCTCCAGGTCCCCGGTGCGGCCACCGGCGCGTTCTCGCTGTCGGCACCTCAGGTCACCGTCCCCGCACACGGCAGCAGCAAGGTCACCCTCACCACCAGCTTCGACCTGGTCAAGGAAGACACCACGACCTCGGGGCAGATCCTCGCCACCGACACGTCCGGCACGCTGCTGGCCCACACCATCATCGGCGCCTACAAGCAGGCCCCGCGCCACACCCTCACGCTCAACGGCAAAGACCGCAGCGGCCGCCCGATGGGCGGCGAGGTGTACGTGTTCAGCGACAAGGTCTTCCTGCCGCTGCAACTGGACGATTCAGGCACCGGCACGGTCAACCTGCCTGCCGGCACGTACTTCGTGAGCCTGGGGAGCGATGTCCAGGGCACTCACGGGCCGCACTCCCTGGGTAAGGCCATTCTCACCGCTCCCGAGGTCGTCGTCGACCGGGACACCACGGTGAACCTGGATGCTTCCAAGGCCAAGCAGGTCTCCGTCGTGACTCCGCAGGAGACCACGCCCGCCGAAACCCGCATCGGCCTCTACCGGGGATTCGACAACGGAAGCTCCTTGACCATGACGCGGTGGCCCAACCCCACCTATGACAATGCCCCCTACGACAGCGTCTGGGCCCTGCCCAGCAAGCCGGTCACCACGGGCACCTTCGACTCCGGGTACAACTGGCGGCAGACGGAGCCGGCCCTGACGGTCGCGTCTCGCACGCACACCTTTGACGACATGATCGTCCAGCGCGGACACATCCCCCTCAAGGAGGGCACGCGCCAGTACGAGGCCGTCTATGCCGCGGAGGGCGGCGCCGCCGACTACGTGGGGCTCGACGCCAGGGGCAAGGTCGTCGTGGTCCGGCGCAGCGATGACGTCGATCAGGCCGAGCAGGCCGAGACGGCAGCCAAGGCCGGTGCGAGTGCGCTGCTCGTCGTCAACGACGGCTACGGACGCCTGGACCCGTGGAACGACAACCCCTGGTCCGCCACCGACAATCCGGCTCCCCTGACCGTGGCCACGCTGACCGCGGACGAGGGCGACGAACTGATCGCCCAGATCAAGCAAGGCCGGACAGCGCTCCAGGTGACCTCCCACCCGACCACGGACTACCTCTATGACATCTCCCGCGACGAGACCGGCATCCCGGCGGACCTGACCTACCGGCCGCAGCGCCGTGACCTTGCGCGGGTCGATATGTCCTTCCGCAACAACCGGCCCGCCAAGGGCATGGAGTTCCGTTCCGCCGTCTGGCTCGGCGACTACGGATACAACATGTTGCCCACTCCCACCCAGGCCGAGCGCACCGACTGGGTGTCCAGCGACACGGACTGGGCCCAGAGCGCCTTGGTCAACCAGCAGCTTCAGATCTCCAGTGACTCCCTGACGCGGTACCCGGCCGGCACCACCTCCCACATGGAGTACTTCGGGCCGATCCAGCGTCCTCGGATGAACGATTACTACCGACCGGTGCGCCTGGGCAACGCGGTGTATGTGGAGGTCCCGGGCTGGGGCGACTCGGTTCCCGGACATGTCGGCACGACGTTCGGCAATGTCGATGTCGAGAACAAGGTGAAGATGTATCAGGGCGACACCCTGCTCAGGGCCTCCGACACCGACACCCTGGGCAGCTACCGGTTCCCCCTCATGCTGTCTCCCGAGAAGTTGCGGTACCGCCTGGTGTCGGAGAACGCCCGGGGCACCTGGGCCAACGACTACTCGACCACCACTCGGACAGAGTGGGGCTTCGACTCCCAGCAGGGGGCCGCCGGCGTCTTCGAAACGCTGCCGCTGATCCAGCTCGACTACACGGTCGAGGGCATGGACGCCTCTGGTAAGGCACATCGCCACGCCGACATCACCGTCACTCCCTCGCACCTGCAGGGGGCACCAAGCTCCGACACCATCAAAACGGTCGGCCTGGACGTCTCCTACGACGGCGGCGTCACCTGGCACCACACCACCCTGACCCGTACCGCCCAGGGCTGGAACACCCAGCTGGACGCCCCCGCCCATGCGCAGTTCGTGACGCTGCGCACCAGCGCCGCCGACACCGAGGGCAACAGCGTCACACAGAACATCACCCGGGCCTTCGGCCTGAAGTAGGTACCCATCGGATCAGCCAACTGACCGAGCAGGGGCGGGGCGGCAACCAGCGCCCCGCCCCTCGAACCGTCCGCACGAGGATTCCTCGCGGGCGACTCGCTCGATCTGCCCGGGCAGCTGGGAGAGCACCTGGCCTGGGTCACCGACGTGTGCGCAGCGCGTCCAACCGAGTCCTGAGCTGTGCCGTTGACGGCTCCTGACTACGACCAGCGGCTTGAGGCCGCTCGTCAGCGACTTCGGCCGGAGGACTGACCACGGTCTGAACTCCGCACCTATCCGCAGCGGGTTGAGGTTCTTGAAGTTCTCCCCTCCCTTCGCAAGCTCAGGAAGGGGATTCCCGTCTACCTTTCGGTGACAGGCTTGACGGTTTCACCCGCCCTACGACCGCGCCTTCCGGCGGCCGGGATCTCCATATGACGTGGCCGATCCGATACAGGTGCAGGATGTTCCGGGCCGCGTTCCAGTCGGCGTTTCCGGTCCATCCACACTCGGTGTTCTTGCACGCGAACAGCTCTTGGGTCTCTCGGCTGCCTGGCGTGATGGAGCCGCACGCTGAGCATCGCTGGGAGGTGTACGGGGCCGGTACCTTGACCAGCTCGCCGCCGCACCGGGCGAGCTTGTACGTCAGCATCATGACCGTCCGCCCCCACGCCTCTTGTGTGATGGAGCGGTTCGTACCGGCCTTGGCCTTGGCCCCGTTGCGCAGGTAATTGCCTTCGGTGTCGGGGTCGGGCTTCGGCTTGGGCGCTGTGGTCATGCCGACGATGTTGAGCTGTTCGACCACGACCGTGCCGTAGGTGCGGGCGAGGTAGGTCGTCGTCTGGTGCTGCCAGTCCAAGGCTCGTCGCGTGGCTTTTGCTCGGAGCTGCTTGATCTGGTCGTAGGTGTGCTGCAAGCGGCGGGAGGTCTTCTCCCCCTTCTTGCGGAAAGACTTCTGGTGTGCGGCCTGCCGCTCCAGCGTGAGGAGCTTGGCCTTCTCCTTCTCGGTGAGCCACTTGTCCCGGTCAGCGGTGTGGTCCGCAAGACGGGGCGGACGTCCGTGGTCCTGGTGGTCCTCGTTGGAGAGGGCGAGGGGGATGTTCACTCCGGCGTCGATGCCGACCTCCGGCCCCCGGCGGGGCTCGGGCCTGGCCTCCAAGGTCTGCACGCGGAATGCGATGTGCCAGCCCACAGCGTCCTTGACCAGCCGGGCGCCGGTGATCCGGTTCTCCTTGGTCGCTTTCTTGCCCACGGGCAGGTCTTTGGTCCAGCGGAAGCGAACCCGGCCCACCTTGGGGATGTTGACCATGCCCCAGCGGCGGTGGACGCGGACGATGTTCAGGTCCCGACCCTGCGGGATGTCCACGGACATCGCGGAGCGGAAGCGGCCCTTGTAGTTCGGCTCGCCGGCGCGGCCTTCCCAGCGGTTCTTCCAGCTCTGGAAGTACGTCTTCAAGACAGCCTGCGCGGCCTGCGCGGGCAGCTTGCCGAGGTAATCGAGATCCTTGCGCCCCTGCCGTATCGCTGCGTCGGCGGCGGCAAGGGTGCGCTTGCCCTTGGGGAGCATCGTCCACCAGGAGTGCAGGCAGTTCCACATCGTGCGGGCCGCGTGCGCCTGGTCGTCCAGGAGCCGGGTTTCGGCAGGGCTGAGCGCCAGTCGGGCACGGTGCCCGAACTGCCGTTTCACCAGGCCGAGTTCGCTCATAACGATCACCAGACTAACAGTGGGCCTATGTCACCAGGCTGGAACCATAATCCCGATGTCAGGACCGGACGCCACGTCGTCTACAACCTTCACGTCCACTTGGTGTTCGCCACCAAGTACCGGCGCAAGGCGACCACCGACGAGATGCTGACGCGCTGCGAGAAGATCATGCGAGAGGTGTGCACCGACTTCGAAGCCGAGCTGAAGCAGTTCAACGGCGAACAGGACCATGTCCACCTGCTCGTGCACTACCCTCCCAAGGTCCAGCTCTCCAAGCTGGTCAACTCCCTCAAGGGCGTCTCTGCCCGGCTGCTGCGCAGGGAGTACGACGCGCACGTGCGCCGGTACCTGTGGGGCGGACGCTTCTGGTCCGGCTCGTACTTCGCCGGAAGCTGCGGCGGGGCGCCGCTGACCGTCGTACAGCAGTACATCGAACGGCAGCAGCGCCCCGTGGGCTGAGGCATACAGTGCCGACCCGTGCTCACGTGCGGGTCAGAGCGGGCTCGAGACGGCCACCGCCCTGAAGGGCGGCGCACTGGCCAAGATCAAAGGTAGACACACTCAACGCGGCCTGCTCGTTCGGGAAGCGTCCGCGGGCCTTGACCGCTCGCCGGATCCGCGCCTTGACCGACCAGAGTGAACCTCTCCCAGGCGTTCTCCCACAGTTTCACGATCGAAGGACGCTTCCTGCCCCAAGCGTCGACGAACTTTGCGAACCGCTCCAGGGCAGGTCAGCCCCCTTCGGCCAAGCACGTGCGGTACTCCTCGCCGGCAGCCGGAAACCCTTCCCGGGCCGGGCGGGTGTTCTTCACGGCCCCCGGGGTGGTACCGCTCGTCACGCGCTCCCTCCAGCGACGCAAAGTTGAAACACCCCCGAGCTGACGTACGGACTATGACCGGGATCACAACCACGGCGAGCAGTTCGGGGAATGCATGCGGAATCATGTTGTTTGGATACATGCGAAGTCATGTAACAGCAAGGAGCGCGACATGCAGTTCGGCATCTTCGGGGTCGGTGACATCTCGCCCGACCCGACCACGGGACACACCCAGAGCGAGGCGGAGCGGATCAGCAACCTGATCAAGATCGCCCGGCGGGCCGACGAGGTGGGCCTCGATGTCTTCGCGCTGGGCGAGCACCACAATCCACCGTTCGTGATGTCCTCGCCGCCGGCCCTCCTCGCCCACATCGCGGCGCTGACGGACCGGATCATCCTGAGTACCGCGGTGACCCTGATCACGACCAATGACCCGGTCAAGATCGCCGAGGACTACGCGATGGTGCAGCACGTCGCCAAGGGGCGGCTGGACCTGATGCTCGGACGCGGCAACACCGTGCCCGTGTATCCCTGGTTCGGCAAGGACATCCGACAGGGTGTCCCCCTCGCCCTGGAGAACTACAACCTGCTTCACCGGCTATGGCGCGAGGACGTGGTCGACTGGGAAGGAAGGTTCCGCACCCCGCTGCAAGGCTTCACCTCCACCCCACGCCCGCTGGACGACGTCCCGCCGTTCGTGTGGCACGGCTCGATCCGCAGCCCTGAGACAGCCGAACAGGCGGCGTACTACGGCAACGGGTTCTTCGCCAACCACATCCTGGCCCCGAACTTCCATTTCAAGCCGATCGTCGAACTCTACCGGCGACGGTACGAGCACTACGGCCATGGCACCGCCGAGCAGGCCATCGTCGGACTGGGCGGCCAGGCGTTCGTCGCCACGCGCTCCCAGGACGCGGTCAACACCTATCGGCCCTATTTCGAGAACTACCCAGTCTTCCGCGGCTCGAAGCTGGAGGACTACATGGCGGGCACGCCGCTGACCGTCGGCAGCCCGCAGGAGGTGATCGAGAAGGTCCTCACCTTCCAGGAGGGCTTCGGGGACTACCAACGCCAGCTCTTCTCGGTCGACGCCCTCGGCCTGCCCCTCGACATGGCGTTGGAACAGATCGAACTGCTGGGCACTGAGGTGGTGCCCGTGCTGCGCAAGGAAATGGCGGCCCGCCGCAAGCCCGGTGTCCCAGACGCTCCGACGCACGCTTCCCTGGTCAGGGCGAAGTACGGCGACGCCGAGCCGCGTCAGCCGCGGCCGAACCCGAACCGGGGCGACAACCTGTCTGGCACCTCGCCGTACCAGGACAGCGACCCGGCCGTCGAAGCCGGCTTCCCGGCGGCGTTCTGATGACCGGCGTCAGCCGACTGGCGAACGAGGCCTGGGAGGCGATGTTCCGGGCCCAGGCGACCCTCGCGCGAGAGTTCGAGTACGAGGGCGACTGGGGTGGCTTCCCGCCACGCGAGTACGGCGTGCTCTACGCGCTGGCCGGAGCGAAGGACGGCCTGCGGATCACCGACCTGATCGACGACGCCCTGCTCACCCAGGCAGGGGTGTCCCGGCTCGTCGCCCGCATGGAGAAGCGGGGCCTCGTCGAACGACGGCCCGATCCCGACGACGCCCGCGCCTGCCGCATCGTCCTCACCGCCGAAGGCCGTGAGGTCCAACGGCGCCTCGGCCGCGCACATGCGCGGCACGTCACCACCGCTATGACCCGGGCCCTGACCCGCGAACAGCTGGAGACGCTCCGCGAGCTCGGTCGCGCGCTGGTCGCCGCCGCCCATCACCCGAAAGCACCCACGAGGGATACCACATGAACGACCTCACCCCCGCCGTGACTTCGTTTACGATCGCCATCGTCAACGCCGGCGTCGGCGATCCGTCCTCGACCCGGCTGCTTGCCGACCGCATCGCCCAGAAGACGGTCGACACCCTAGAGGCGTCGGGCACGACAGCGACCGTTCGTGCGATCGATCTCGGACCTCTGGCCATCGACATCGCGCAGGGCATCGTCTCCGGCATGCTCAACCCGAAGGTGCAGACGGCCATGGAGTCGCTCGCCGGGGCCGACGCGGTCATCGCCGCCACTCCGGTCTACAAGGCGGGGATCAGCGGCCTGTTCAAGTCGTTCGCCGACTTGATCGACAACGACCTGCTCATCGCCAAACCGGTCGTCCTCGCCGCGACAGGCGGGAGCGCTCGACACGCCATGGTCGTCGACGACCAGCTCCGGCCGCTGTTCGGATTCCTCCGCACCATCCCGGTGCCCACCTCCCTGTACTCCGCACCCGAGGACTGGGCATCGACCGACCTTGGCAAGCGCATCGCCCGAGCCGCGCAAGAACTCTCCGTCATGCTGCTGAGCGGAGCCGGCCGGCAGATCGCCAACAACAACTGGGGCAACTACCAACACCAGTTCGGCGGCAACGCCACACAGGCGCAACGGCCCCTCGACGGTGTGGATTTCACCACCGACCTCATGCGACTCGCCACCGGCGGAAGCGCACCCCCGCGAGGGGGTGACCGGGCCGATGCACATTGACGCACCCGCAGAGGAAAGGGGGCAGGCCGGATCCGAGCAGGCAGGCCGACGCGTGAGCGTAGTGGTCATAGGCAACGGACAGTCGGGGCTCTCGGCGGCTACCACCTCAAGCGGCGCGGCTTCGCCGGCGCCCTGACCAAGCCGGTCGGCTCCGACAACGACCGGGCCTACTTCAACCAGCCCGAGAGCCACACGCCCGGCAACGAGATGACGTTCGCAAGATCGCCGCCCGCTACACTCTGCACGCCACCCAGCGAGGCAAGGACCTCGCCACCGAGGTGCACTTCTTCGGTCACTTCACCGCCGACGGCCGCATGCGCCGGGCGCACATGGGCACCCGCACGGTGCCTGCCCACGACAGCAGTGAGAAGGGGTCGGCGTGACCGAGGCCGGCTACACCGTCACGGGCATGGTCTGCGCACACTGCGCGGCATCCGTCACCGAGGAGATCAGCATCCTAGGGGTCAGCTCCGTGACGGAGGACATCGACAGTGGAAGGGTCGTCGCGGCCAGCAACAGACCCTGAACGTCATGGACGTACGCTCCGCGGTCGAAGAAACAGGCTACGAACTGACGACCTGAGCTCGGCGCACCAATGCCGGATCAACCCGGCTTCGCCTGAGTCGCGCTGGACGGAAGCACGATCGACACCAGAGCGGGCCGTCGCCGTCCGGTTCGTCAACCGGCGTCGGCTCCGGTACGCAAGCGCGGGTTCACACCGTAAGCGTGCAGCTGGGCCCCGCGTGCGGGTTCGGTTCCGGCCCCGAGTCGGGATGGGGCGCGTCCCGATCTTGTCGGTGAGACCGCCTGTCCCGGGGGCCAGGAGAAGACCGAAGTCCTGCGGAGCAAGCGAAAGGCCGGCGCCGATCGTGCCCTCGTGCCGAACCTGCTGGTAGTACAGCGGCAGCAGGAACGTGCCGCCGAACATCGTCAGACTGCTCACGAGAATCAGCCTCGACGACGCGGCGAAGAAGCGAACGCGGAGAAGCCCCGAATCGACAAGGGTGGGCCCAACGCGAGCTGACGTACCCGTCGATGAACCCGCCGAGCATGCGCGGTGTGACACACCGCGGACGGCGTGGTGGCATGGGGGAATGGAGTTGCGGGAGTTGCGGGCATTCGTGGCGGTGGTGGAGGAGGGCGGGCTGTCGGCGGCGGCGCGGCGGCTGCATGTGAGTCAGCCGGCCCTGTCTCAGACGGTCAGCGGGCTTGAACGGCAGTTGGGGGTGAAGCTGCTGGTGCGCGGCACCGCCGGGGTGCGGGCCACCGAGGCGGGGACGGCCCTGCTCGGGGAGGCGCGTGCGGTGCTGGCCCGGCATGATCAGGCGCTGCGGGCGATGGCCCAGTACACCGGCCCGGGTGGCGGGGCGCTGTGGATCGGGATCCCGCTGGAGCTGCCCTCCGGACTGCTGGATCCGGCGTTGGCCGAGCTTTCCGGGGCGCATCCGGACACGCGGGTGCAGGCCCGGCATCTGTCCACGGCGGAGCAGCTGGCGGCGCTGCAATCCGGGGAGCTCGATGTCGGCTTTCTCCGGGAGCGGCCGTCGGGTCCGGAATTCGACGCGCTGCTCGTGGTGCGGGAGAGGCTGGGGGTGCTGCTGGCCGCGGAGCAGGCAGCCGAACTCGCTGGACCCGACGGCATCGCGCTCGACGCGCTGGTCGGACTGCAGTGGGTCGGATTCCCGCGTTCCGGTAGCCCCGCATGGTACGACGAGCTGACCGCGATCCTGCGCGGCCACGGCCTCGACCTCGGCCCGGAGGCCCCTAAGGGGCAGGCGCTGATCGCCGACGTGAAGCTGGCAGCGGTTGCCTCCGGACGGGCCTTCGCGCTGGCTCCGCCTGGCTGGCAGCAGCCGCTGCCCACCCGCGTGACCTGGTCGCCGCTGGTCGGGCACCCACTGGTGCGGCGCACCTGGGTAGTGTGGCCGACCGACTCGCGCCGCCGTGACCTCGGCCGGTTCATCGCCGCGCTCGACCGGTCGGCGAGCGCCTGAGTCCCGCCCCGAGCACGGTATGCGCTACGGGGGCACCGGGCGGTAGAGGCCGGCGCCCCCGTAGGACAGTCGGTGCGCGTCAGACGGCCGTACGGCCGCCGTCGACGGGCAGCACCGCTCCGTGGACGAAGCCCGCCGCGTCGCTCGCCAGGTAGGCGATCGCCTCGGCGATCTCCTCCGGTGCGGCCGGCCGCCTTGCGGGCGCCTGGGCGGCGAGGGCGTCGAGGCCGTCGCCCATGCCGGCGGTGCCCTCCGTGCGGGTCGGACCGGGCTCCACGGCGTTGACCCGCACCCCGCGCGGGCCGAACTCGGCTGCCCACGCCTTGGTCAGCAGGTTCAATGCCGCCTTGCTGGAGCCGTAGAGCGCCATCCCCGCGACGCCGTACTCGGCGACCATGGTGCTGACGTTCACGATCGCGCCGTGGCCGCGCTGGGCCATCGCCGGTGCAAGCTCCGCCACCAGGTAGAACGGCGCCTTCACGTTCAGGTCGTAGACGGCGTCCACGTCGCTGGGTGACGCCTCCTCCGTCGGACCGAACGGGAAGATACCGGCGTTGTTGACGAGGATGTCCACCCCGCCGCCGCCCAGCCTGGCGGCTTCCCGGGCCAGGCGCCGCACCGACTCCGCCTCGCGCAGATCGGCGGCGACGAAATCGGCCTTGCCGCCCCGCTCACGGATGGCGGCGACCGTGCCCTCGCCCCGGGACACATCACGCCCCGCGACCAGCACGTGCGCGCCTCGCTCGGCGAGCAGCGCCGCAGTGGCGGCGCCGATACCGCTGGTCGCTCCGGTCACCAGGGCCACGCGTCCAGCCAGATCAAGAGAACCCATGAGGGCCATCCTTATGCATCGAATTGGGGAGTAAATCAGACGTTCGGGTGTGCCGCGTCCGTTGTCCCGTCTCCTCGTTCGTGAGGTGACACGGATGAAAGCGCCCGGCCTTTCCGGCGATTCCTTCTCGGCCATAGGTGGATACGAGGCCCCCTATAAGCGGCGGCACCGCGCAGTGCGGTCCACGGCGCCGCCGCACCGTGCGGTCCAGGCCCGCGACAGGCGCAGCGCCGCCCGCACGCCGGTCGGTCACGTGTCTGGGGCCCGAAGGCCGCGCTTATGACCGCTCTTCGTGAGCCGTATGACCAGAGTGCGATGAGCAGCGGACACCTCGCGGTTACATCACCCGGACAGCGCACCGATGCGCTTCCGGCTCGTTGCGGGCGGCAGGGAATTGGGCCGTCACCCAGTGAGCCCTTCAGGCCTCGGAGTCTGCCCGCCGTGGCGCTCGCCGAAGTGCGCACCACCCTTGGTGCCGTCCCGAACATGGCGAAGGTCATGGCCAACAGCCGGGCCCTGGTCAAGGGAGGGCTCGCCCTGTCCGGCGCGCCGAGCGGGGGCGTGATCACGGCCGGTCGGGGAACGGCTGGCGATTGCCACCGCGGAGTACAACAATTGCACCTACTGCCTCTCGGCCCACACCTCCATAGGGGCGCACGTCGCCATGGTCGACGCCGGGGAACTGGAGCGCGCCCGCGACGCCGAGTCCGTCGACGCGCACGCCGCCGCGCTGCCGGCCTTGTCCGACGCCATCGCCCACGGATGCGGCCACATCGGTGAGACGCAGTTCAAGGCTGCCCGGGCCGCGGGCGTCACCGACTCCGAGATCGCCGAGGTCGCGGGCAATCCGGCGTTGAACATCCTCACGAACTACTTCGATGTCCTCGCCGATACCGACAACGATTGGCCGGTCGTCACCCCGCACACCCACGGCTGACCGACGCGCCGCGCCCTGGCCTGGTCGGCGAGCCCCCGGCATTCCCGACCAGGCACGGCCAGGCCCGACGGGCGGCGTCAGCACCGCCTCGACCGTCGTCAGGCACTCCCAGGAATGCGAGCAAGAACATGAGCGAACCGCACGAAACCCGCGAAACCCAGGAAGGCGTCCCTTACGACGTGGTCGTGCTGGGCGCAGGCCCGGTCGGGCAGAACGTCGCCGACCGTGCCCGTGCCGCCGGTCTCTCCGTAGCGGTCGTGGAACGGGAACTGGTCGGGGGTGAATGCTCGTACTGGGCGTGCGTGCCGAGTAAGGCGCTGCTGCGGCCGGTCCTCGCGGTCGCCGACGCACGCCGCGTGGACGGTGCCCGGCAGGCCGTCACCGGCCGGCTCGACACCGGCGGCGTCTTCGCCCGCCGCAACCGGTATGTCTCCGACTGGGACGACTCCCGACAGGCCCTGTTCGTCAAGTCCATCGGAGCCGACCTCTTCCGTGGCCACGGCCGTCTCGACGGGCCCCGACGCGTCAGCGTCACCCGTGACGACGGCGCCCGGCAGACCCTCACGGCCCGGCACGCGGTGGCCATCGCCACCGGCAGCCGACCGGCGTTGCCCGACATCCCGGGCATCGCCGAGGCCCGTCCCTGGACGAACCGGCACGGCACCGACTCCAGCACCGTGCCCGCCCGCCTCGCCATCATCGGCGGCGGCGGAGTCGCCATCGAGATGGCCACTCTCTGGCAGGGCCTCGGCGCCCAGATCACCCTGCTCGCCCGCCGCCGGCTGATCCCCCGCATGGAGCCCTTCGCCGGCGAACTGGTCGCCCAGGGACTGAGCGAGGCGGGCGCGGATGTGCGGATCGGCGTCCAGGTGACCGCCCTGCGCCGCCCGGACCCGCAGGGACCGGTCACCCTCACCCTCGACGACGGCGGCGAGCTGGAGGCCGACGAGGTCCTGGTCGCCACCGGCCGCACCCCGGCCACCGACGATATCGGCCTGGACACGGTCGGCCTCACCCCCGGCTCGTGGCTGGACGTGGACACCACCTGCCTGGTGCGGGGTGTCGACGGCCACTGGCTGTATGCCCTCGGCGACGTCAACCACCGAGCCCTGCTCACCCACCAGGGCAAATACCAAGGCCGGACCGCAGGCGACGCCATCGGCGCCCGCGCCGCCGGCCGCCCTCTGGACGACACGCCCTGGGGCGACCACGCCACCACCGCCGACCAGCACGCCGTACCCCAGGTCTTCTTCAGCGACCCCGAGGCGGCCGCGGTGGGCCTGAGCGCCGAACAGGCCGAGCGCGCCGGGCACCGCATCAAGACCGTCGACCTCGACTTCAACGCCGCCCAGGGCGCCAACCTCTACGCCGACGGCTACCAGGGCCACGCCCGGCTGGTCGTCGACCTCGACCGGGAAGTCCTCCTCGGCGTGACCTTCGTCGGCCCCGGCGTCAGCGAGCTCCTGCACTCGGCCACCGTCGCGGTCGCCGGCGAGGTCCCGCTCAAACGGCTCAGGCACGCGATCGCCCCCTTCCCCACCGTCAGCGAGATCTGGCTCTTCCTCCTCGCCGCCTACCAGCACGATCAGGAGACGCCATAGACCACCGCCACCCGACACCCCGCCTCCAGTCCCGGCCCTTGACGCGGCCGCCTGCACGGCACTGACCCCACCCGGCGACCCGATCTGACGAAGGGACCAGTAGTGAAAGCAAGCGGAGTCTCCGCGCCCGGGGCGATGGGGGTCACCCTCCTCGACCTGCCCGAACCTCCGCCGCCCGGCACGGGCCAGGTACTCATCGCGGTCGAGGCCGCTGGCGTGGGGCCGTGGGACAGGCTGCGGAACACCGGCGGCTGGGACGTCGGCCTGCGTCCCCCCGCCGCGCTGGGCGTCGAGGGTGTCGGCCGGGTCCGCGCCATCGGACCCGATGTCCAGGGGATCCCCGTCGGTGACCGTGTGGTGGCGCATGAGGCGCCACTTCCGGGCGGCAGCGGCTTCTGGGCCGAGCAGGTCCTTGTCGCCGCCGCCCACACAGCCCCCGTCCCCGACGAACTGGAACCCGCCGCGGCGGCCGCACTCCCCGTCAACGGCCTCACCGCACTGCAGGCCCTCGAGGCGCTGGACCCCGGCACAGATCAACGCCTCCTGATCACCAACGGAGGCGGCGGCACCGGCTCCCTGGCCATCCAGCTGGCGAAGGCCGCCGACGTGGAGGTGACGGCAACGGCCTCGCCGTCCGCCGAGGAGTGCCTCCGCAGCCTCGGGGCCGCCGAGGTCATCGGTTACCACGACCCGGCGTGGCCTGCACGAGCACAACGAGGGTTCGATGCGGCCCTCATCGCCGCGCCCGGCACGGCAGTGACCGCCTTGCCGCTGCGGGCCGGGTGCCGCCATATGGTTCCGAGCCGTCAGTCGTCGATGCAACGGTGGCTCGAGGCGCTGCAGACTCTTGCGTGCCGCGGTATCTCGATGCCGAGGCCGACGTTGCCGCGGTAACCCCACTGCACGAATGTGACCGCGCGGCCCGGTTGCATAACGGCTCTGGCCTGGTACAGGACGCCACGGTGGTCGTCGCCGGTGAGGCGGAACGGGCCGGCGTCATCAAGGATCACGGCAAGCCTGTAGTAGTACTGGATGGGCGCGTCTTGCGACATCGGCAGGCGGTCGGCGAATATGCCCAGCCGGCCGACAGTTCGCACGGTGGCGTAGTCCGCCCCGGACGCGGAGGGGCCGGCGGTGTCGTCGTAGGGGCGGCAGATGATCTCGTATGAACTCTGGTAGCTGTGGCCGAGGCAGTAGCTGTCGCCCGAGATCCACCCGAAGACCCTGGAGCCCTTGCGGCCCCGGTGGACGACCACCACCGCCTCCTGAGACGGTCTGGGGCTCTCACCGGGGAGGGTCGCCGTGTTGAGCAGCTTGGCCAGGGCGCTGTCCCCCGGCCCGAGCTTCGCTGCCGCCCCCACTGGACGGGCTGGACCCGCGACCGCCGTCGGCGCCGACGGAACCGATGAGCGGACCGGAACGACGGGACCGCGTGCGCCCTGTCCGTTGCCCCCGTTGGTACAGCCGACGAGGGCGAGGAAGAACACGCCGCATGCCGTCAGTCGTCTGACCCGCCCAGCTCCCACTGGTTCCCCCCTCGGCCGTCCCCTGCGTGGCGGCAGTATCGGACATGTCCTGCCGCGTGTGGAAGCGGCGCCGGCGATTGTGACCTGACGCCAAACAACGCCATGTCACGCCTCATCCGGCGGGTTGGCTCTCCACCTGCCCTCGAGCGCGCTTCGCTCCCGTCGCAGCGCCATGAGTACGGATCGGGAGCGCCATCGGGCGGGTCTGGCACGAAGATGACGTGCAGTTCGCAGGTCAGGCTGGGTTGCGACTGCAGCAGGTAGTAGACCGCGCGCCAGTAGTCCGACGTCGCCCCCATGACCACGATCTCGACACATCGCTCCTGCAGCCAGGCCAGCAGCCGCAGGGCCGCGCTGCGAGTGGTGACGAAGCGTTCCGTCTCCAGCGTCCCGTTTCCCGCCCGTTGGAGGTTCGGAGTCCGCACAGAGGCAAGCAAGATCCGCTTGCCCAGGTCCGCCCCCGCCGACCGCAGATCGATGACCTCGTCCTTCACGTTTTCCCGGGCCATGGCCTACGCCCTCCCGCGCGACCGCAGCAGGCACCCCAGAGGGCCAAGGAAGATGCGGAGTCTGACACACGTGTTCCGACGCCGGAAAACCAATGCCCTGGCAGCAGTCCGTAGTTCCCTGGCTGGCCCCTATCGCCGTCCTGTCAAAACGAGCTCACCGGCATCACCGACCCATCGGCTGACCGGGACACCGAGGCCGTATTTTCCTGCACCCGAGGTCAGGATCGTGCGATGGATATCAACTCCCTTGTGGGAGGGTCCCTTTGGGCTTTCAGTGGTGGTCATCGAGGACGTGGCGGACGGCTGCGCGAATGTGCACGGGCATCACCACCGGACAGTGGCGGACGCGCCGATCAACGGCCGCCAGGTCGTCAACGACCTGCGCGTACGGCCGCTGGCCTGTCCACGCCAGGGTTGCCCGCAGCAGACCTCCGCACGCATCTCCCGTTCGGCCGGCTCCACCAGGCCCTGCCGGGCCACCATCTCCACCGCCTGGCGATGGTGAGGACGCAGCACACCGAACAGCAGCCAGCCGTGCTCAGCCACCTCCTCATAGCTGCCCGACGCATTGGCATTCAAGAGCTGCTGGTGGGATACCGGGCTTGGCGAACAGTGCGGTGGCCGTGGGCCGGTTCGGAACGTAGGGCTGTCACAGACCGGGAGGCCGTCTTGTCTTCGTTGTGAACACTTCCTGATTGGAACAAACACATGAGTGCTGAGCACGCAAACCTGCCCCCAGGCGTTGAGGTGATCGCTACCCTGCCGGAGGCGACGGCCGGGATACTGGCAGGCTCCGAGGCCAGGACCGTCCGGGTCACCCTGGCGCCAGGTGACCCCGGCGCGCCGCCGCACCGGCACCCCGGGCCGCTCTTCGGCTACGTGACCCAGGGCGAGATCCTCTTCGAGCTGGAAGGGCAGCCACCCCGAGTTCTCAAGGCCGGTGACGCCCTTTTCGAGCCCGGGGGCGACGTGATCCACTACCTGGGCGCCAACAACCTCCCGGACGCGCAGTCGGAGCTGGTGGTGACCATGTTCGCGCCGCCAGGTACCCCCGTTCTGACGGTGGTGAGCGCGGAGGAATTGGCCGAACGACGACACCTACGGTTCACCCAGCCTTGATGACCTCCGGTATTGCGGCTCCCTCTTTCCGCCCTGGTCGAGCAGCAGCTGGTGGCCGCCAGGGAGGCTGCGCAGCGGAGCCGATAACGCCCCCGGCGTGTAGGTAGGCTCCTGGGTGCGGCAGGCGCGTCATCCAACGCCTTCGGGCGGGTGGGGGATACCCCTACGCCTGCCGCACCTCAGGCACTCTTCGGCTTCCGGTCCGTCGTGCTCTTCACGGCCGTCTTCTTCCCCGTGGCCGTCTTGGCCGGCTGCTTCTTCGCGCCGGTCTTCTACATGGGCTTCGGCAGCCTGCCCCCGGCCGAGCCGGTCTCGATCCCGTACAAGGACACGTCCCTGCCCGGCTATCTCGTCAGCCCGCAAGACGCCTCCGGACCGCTGCCGACGCTGATCGTCAACAACGGCGGCGACGGCCCGGAAAGTTCCGCCTTGACGCTGCTCGGCGCGCCGGCGGTGGCACGCGGCTTCCGCGCCCTGTTGTTCGACGGCCCGGGTCAGCAGTCGATGCTCTTCGCACACGGGGTGCCCTTCCGGCCCGACTGGGAGAACGTCGTCACGCCCGTCGTGGACGTCCTCCTCGCCCGTCCGACGTCGATCCCCGGCGGATCGTGCTGGCCGGCATCAGCCAGGCCGGTTACTGGGTCCCGCGCGCACTTGCCTTCGAGCACCGGATCGCCGCCGCGGTCGCCGATCCGGCGTAGTCCGCGTGGTGGACAGCTGGTGGCACAACCTGCGCCCGGACCTGCGCGCCCTGTGAGAGTACGGCGACCGTGAGACCTTCGATGGCTATATCGAGGAGAGCCTGCGCCAGGACCCCGCGCTCGCCGCGATGTGGGGCTGGCGGGCCAAGCCGTACGGCATCGACGCGCCGTTCGAGCCGCTGACCGAGGTCGCGCGGTACGACCTCACACCCGTTGTCAACCGCGCCCCAGCCCCCCGGTCCGGGTCCCCCGCCGTATGCCGTCGATCAGCCGCCGACGGGTCCAGGTCCGTGGGCGGCCCGGCTTCTTGCCCACCGGCAGCAACGGCTCCAGCCGGTCCCACTGGGCGTTCGCCAGAGAACCACGTTTCACGGACCAGTGATCATCCACGACCTTGATCCACTTTCGCAACCGACGCTGGTTGGCGAGCTGAGCATTGGGGCTCGTGAGCGAGTTGATCTCTGCTTGGCGACGGTGCCTGCGTCGTCGCAGAGCGGGTGCATAGGATCGCCGGCATGGCACTGCGACCCGTCATGGTGAACATAAAGGCTCTTGATCACTCGGCGGTCGGCCGGTTCTGGGCGGAGGCGCTCGCCTGGAGCGCCTACAGCCCCGGCGCGACCACCTACGTCGGACCCGGAGGCGGACTCGTCTGGCCGGACCCGGTCGTCGTCGGCATCGACATCGTTCCTGTCCCGGAACCGAAGACGACAGCGAAGAATCGTCTGCACCTCGATCTCGCCACCACATCTGCAGCCCATCAGGCGGAGTTGATCGCGCACCTCCAGTCTCTCGGAGCGACGCTCGCCGACGTGGGCCAGGGCAAAGTGCCGTGGAGGGTCCTCGCCGACCCGGAGGGCAACGAGTTCTGCGTGCTGGAGCCTCGGGATATCTACCGGGACACCGGGCCGATCGCCCGGGTGGTGGTCGACTGCGCGGATCCGCGGGTCATGGCCCGGTTCTGGGGTGAGGCGATGGACTGGACTCTGCACGAGGTGACCGACGACCACGCGGTGTGGCGCTCCGCCAAGGGCGTCGGCCCGTATCTCGAGTTTTCCCGCACGCCAGACGTGAAGACTGCGCCGGACCGCGTCCATCTCGACCTGCTGCCGTACCCCGGTGACGACAAAGCAGCGGAGGTGGCCCGGTTGCGGGCCCTCGGCGCCACCGACCTCGACCTCGGCCAGGGCGACGTCCCGTGGACGTGTCTGACCGACCCGGAGGGCCACGAGTTCTGTGTCCTCGCCCCCTCACACTGACCGCTGGTGCCGGTCGTCAGAGGAGGAGTCCCAGCGGCAACCGTCACCGTCCTTCGGGAACGTGACGGTGCCGAAGCGGCCGACTCCCTTGAAGCACGGGTAACCAGGCTTCTCCCCGTTACTGACGCGGCGCAAGAACGCGGCGAACGCCTTGTCCAGTCGGCGCAACGTCGCCTGCTGCGAGGAGAACGACCAGCGGCCCTACCGCTCGTCTGCCTGGAGGCTTCCGGCCGAGCAGCCAGATTCGAGTCATACCGGCGGAGTCATACGCTGCGTGCCCGACGGCCGATCTCTTCGGCTGCAGCGCAGGACCGCCATCTCCAGGCGCTGATCAGCCCCGTCGGACAGAGATCAAGCGCGCCGCCACAGCCAGCACCAGCCCCGCCGCAATCAGGTAGAGGCCAAGACGGTCCTCGGGCACTGCCCGTGACCACACTCGCCAGGCCGACGGGGTGTAGACATCGGCCGCAAGGAAGTCCCGGTAGACCCTGGGGGGCTCGCTGGTCTGGTCGCGAATCCACAGCAGAGCACCTATGGCCGCGCAGGTCGCTGATATCGCGTACAGGACAGCGGCGGCGCGCGGAGCGGGTCTGGTCACGGAGTCTCCTTCCGTCTGGGCTTCTGCCCTTGACGGTAGTCAAGCCGCGCGTCGCACGTGTGGAGAGTCAGGAGGTCAGGTGCGTGCAGCGGCAAGGCGTACGTGCAGCGCCCGTGGACGGCCGTCCACCGTTCATGGCTGGATCGGCGGCAGCTTCCGGCCGCCATGGCCGTTCCCGGGCGTGTCCGAGCCCCGCGCCATCAGAAGGCAGCCTGTGATGGCAACTGCTGCAAAACACAAGGAGATGATGAGGCCGAGTGGCTGGCGGTCTCCGGCCAACGAGCCTACTGCGCGAATCAACTCGGCTACTGCGAGGACCAGCCCGCCCCAGCCCGCAAGGGTGCTGGCGTGCCGACGGCGTTGGCGCCAGACCAACCACATGCCGAGAGCTGCCCAGATGACACCACCGGCGCCGAAAACCACTGCAGTGATCACCCGCCTCCGGACGGAAGCGTATCGATCCGGGGTCGTGAGGAGCCGATGAGGTGACGTCACCGTTGACGGTGACAACGGTACCGAGACAACACGAGGGTCAGCGATCGGCCCGGAGGGACCGTTCGTCACAGACCCCCACCCGGTACTTTCAGGCAGTCGTTGTGATTCGGGGTGGGGTTGACCCGTACTCGCGCCTTCATACGCCGCCGCCCCGGCACGCTTTGACGATCGCATAGCACTCCATACCGCCCGGCAACCGTCACGGTCCGCCCGGACGGACAGCGACATTTACCTTGACCGGCACTGATGAGCCGGTGCCGCCGAACTCACCTGGCGCCACGACGGCAAGATCATCGCGTCTGGGACTCCGACATCGAAGTCATGTGAGTCAAGTGTGACCCGTGCGGCAAGGGAGGTTTCTCTGTCGCGAAGGATCACGGGTCGGCAGCATGGGCGAGCGGCGCCGACGCCCGCACATCCTACGCATAGGCGCCGAGCTGGCCAGTCTGACAAGACTGGCGGCGATCTGGCTGAGCAACCGCGGTGGCCCGGGCCGGAGGCGAGGCTGCACCGGAGACGATCCTGCTGTCTTGTGAGGGGCGGGCTCCTGTGGATCAAGAAATAGCCATAGCCCGGTAAAGGCAGCCGTGCAAGGATGCGGCGACGCGCCCTTTGGAGAAGACACAGCCCGCTTTGAGCCGGAGCGAACGAGGATGACCTGGGTCCGGAGCAGCAGCGCATACGACGGTACGGCTTCCTGCCCCGAGGGGGTCATTTCCCGGCGCCTGGACCGGCCCCTGGAGATTGTCCACTTCGATACCGGCCGGCAGACGGTGGCCCGGCTGCGTTTCCGGGTGTGTGCGGATTGCCGCACAGGCCGGATCCTCGACATCTGGGTCAGCGAGGACTGGCAGCGACAGGGTCTGGGGCGCGAAAGCCTGCACTCCTTGCTCGCCCTCCATCCAGACCACCGGTGGAGCACGACGGCACAGTCCCGGCAGGGGCGGCTCTTTTTCGCGGCGATGACTCGGGAGACACACACGGGCTTTCCTGCATCCGGTCCACTGTGTCCGCATCTGCACGGATGGTTCGGGCGCCTCACACATCGATCCCTCGCCTTGCATCGTTTGGCTTGAGGTTTCTGTGCGCTCTGGCGCTTCTTGACAGTGAGCAACGGATACGTCTGCGATCATGCGCCCCGTGGTCCGGTGCCAGAGGGAGACTGACAGCCCTAGCGTGGGCTTTCTGCCGCTGGTGGTGGGCCCGGCGTTCGCCCTGCTGGACGGCGAGTGGAAGCGCACCGCGTGCATCGGCGGGGTATCACTGCTGCTCTGCCTCGCGCGGGCCTCGTACGACGACGACATGTCCAGCATGCCGAGCGCGGCGCCGTGATCCTCGCTTCGGTTCTCGGCGTCACGGTCGCGGGACTGGTGGCCGTGTCCGTGCGCCGCAAGTGCGAGGCCGAGCTGGACAGGTGATCGTCGATGACGTCCAGGGCGAGGCCTGGAGGCGGTGGAGACCACGGCCCCGATTCTCGGGGCATTCCGCGAGGCGGCCCCCGACGCAGTGGACCTCGTGCAAGTGGGACGCACACCGGCCTGCTCCCTCGACCGGCAGCTGGACGGCGAGAAGTGCGTCACCGCCGTCCTCGCGGAGGTGAGCGCCCATCAGGTGACTTTCCTCAACTTCGGCCATCCATCCCGCCCGATGCCGCTGCGTGCCGTCGGCACCGTGGATCTGCCGAACCGGACTCCCATGCACTGCCACTCGCCCTGGGCTCCCACGGCACCGCCGAGCCGGCGCCCTACTTCGCCGGCTCTCCCCAGCGACCAGCTGCCGCTCTATACCGACGACAGGAGCACGACCCCGAGGCCACGCTGGAAGCCCTGAGCCAAGACCCGCTCCAGCACGTCAACGGTCCTCTCAAAGACGACGCCGCGATGCTGCTGCTGCGCAACCGGTCAGGAATCCAGGACGCGCCATCCGGCAGCGTTCCCGGTATGTGGTTGTGCTTCAGCACTCCCACGTCCTGGAACATTGCCGTACACCGGCAGTGCCGAGACGGCGTCCGTTCCCGCATACTCCCCGAGTGCCCGATACACCTGTTCTGATTGCCGCCGACTCCGTCCCGGCAGGTACGCCCACCTGGTCCACCGAAGACGCCGCCGCATGGACGCGTGCCCGCCGCGGAGCCTGGGCGCGGCCGCTCTGGTCGGTGTCGGCCCTGCTGATCACCGTGGTGTGGGCGAACGTGGCGACGCCAGATCAGCCGTGCGGTGATGACAGCCCGTGCGGTGCTGACTGGCTGGGCATGGCCGAGATGGGCTTGGCCGTCGGCCTTCTCTACTGGCTCCCCCGGCTACCTGAAGTGACGCTGATGGCCGCCCCTGCTCTTGCGGCACTTGTGACGTGGCTGGAACTGCCGGGCGCCGGGCCGATGGCATTGGCCGCCAACCTCTCCGTACTGCTGGCCCTGGCTTTCGGCTGGGCAGCGGCCGCGGAGCGGCTTGCCGCCCGTCGCCGCCAGCGCGCCGCCGCAGCAGCACGCACGGCTGGTATCCGCTGCCCACTGCCAGGCCCCGTCTCCCCACTGCGGCGCGGGACGATCCCGATCACTGCCGGGCTGCTGCTCATCGGGGTGGCCGGTTTCGCCGTCGTCCAGGCCCTCGACGGCATCAGCGCGGATCAGCGCCGTGCGGACGGTGCCACACGCACCAGCGCGCGGGTGCTCAGCCGGGGAGAGGAGTCGGTTCGGGTGCGCACCGACGACGCCCGGCGTCTGACCCTCGGCGTGTCCTACCCGCAGGACTACCGCGTCGGCGAGACCGTCACCGTGCTGGAGGACGGGACGTGGCGGCGCCTGGCCACCGAGCCCTACGACGCCTTCGGCTGGCAGCTGCTGATCCTGGCCGACGGTCTGCCCGGTTCCTCCATGCTCCTCACCGGCCTTCTGGCCCGGCGCCGCGCCGCCGCCCTGGGCCGTGCCCCGGTGCCGGCCCTGCGCGTATGGGAACGCAGCGACGATCACGGACGTATCTGGGTCTACGCGGGCGATGACGACACCGGCGGTACGCCACTCTTCAGCGGCCGTTTCACAGCGCGTCCGCCGGACGTGGATCAGGACGAGACGGCGTCCGATGATGACGCCGGCGTAGACGAAGACGAGTTGTTCACCATCGACACGCGGCTGCACGAAGCCGTCATGTTCGGTGTTCCGTACGAGGGCGGCGAACTTGCCCTCGCCACCACTGACCGGGCCTTCCGACCAGTCGTGATCCACACGGTCGGTCCCATCAGGCTGCCTCGGCCCGGCAAGGGGCCGGTGCTGTCAGCCGAGGAGACGGACACCGCGCCCGCAGCCCCGTCCACGATGGATGGCGTGGCGCTTGCTTTGGCCCCGACGGGGCAGCCTCGGCGCTGGGGACCGAGCGCCTTTGCACGCACAGGCAGCGTGGTATGGGCGTTGTGCCTATTGGCGGCCTGCACCTTCGTCGTTGATCTGCTGGTGACCGAAGGATTCGGCTGGAAGGTCCTGCTGCTCGCAGGCATGCCGGCACTGGCCGGGTCGGCAGCCAACCAGCTCAACTGGCGGGTCACTGCCGACAGATCGGGCCTCTGGCTGACAGGCCCGTGGCGAGTGCGCCATGTCACCTGGGAGAGGCTGCGAGGGGCGCGTTACACGGCGGGCGGGGATGTGCGGATAACCCTGCGGGACGGCAGCATCTGGGAACTCACCGGTCTGGGCTGGCCGAAGGCGGAACTGCGGCTTGGCCTGTGTCCTTCGTACGTCCGCATGGTCGAGGAGGTGACCGCCCTGCACGCGCATCCTGAACTGCGGCCCACGGAGCTGGTCTCGCCCCGCGACCGTGGTCTGCCCATGGGCCCTGTCCTGATCGTCTTCGCCGTCCTCGCTGTGGCGTCCTGGCTTGTTGGCTGAGCAGGGCCGGTGGCGGGGCGGGGTCACCTGGGGAAGCGTGATTGGCCGAGGTTCACCTGGTGGCCGACCATGCTGATCTGTACGCCGTCCGCGGTGGCTCGTGCCGCTGTGAAGTCGACGTTTTCGGGGATTTGGACTCGCCAGGTGGCCGTGGGCTGTTCTGCACCGGGGAGGGTGAGTGCGATCTCTGTGCCCTGGGCGAGCAGTGTTCCCGTGCTGTTCAGTGCGCGTCCGCCGACGGTGCCCGTGACCTTGACCCGCGCGGCCTGCTCGGTCGAACCCGCGGCCTGCGAGATCTCGATAGGGCCGCCGTTGCCCGCGAGTCGGGTGACCACGCCGGACAGTGCCTCGTACGACAGCGTCAGGGTGCCGGTGGCGAGGTTCGCCTCGGCGCTGCGCGCGGTCAGGGAGGTCACCGTCACGCCACGCAGGTCGAGCTGGAGTTGCTTGACCGGCAGGTAACCCCCTTGGGCATTGGTGGTGGTGTCGATGGTGAACTGTCTCGCCGTCAGCTTGACATGGCCGAATTTCTGGCTGAACGCCTGGGTCAGGAAGGGGAAGCCCTCGATGGACACGTCGAGGTGACCGTCGGTGCTGTTGTCGTAGTCGTACTTCTCCGCGGCGAGGTGGGTGGCCTCTTTGTCGGCGTAGTGCACGGCTACTCGGTCGGCAACGGTGAAGAGAACGGCCAGCCCCACCACTGTGATCGCAAGGACCTTGACCCACCGACGTCTCATGTCTCTCCCGCTTCTTCGGGCTCACGCGGAACGCGACCCGTTCGGGGTCCGATCATGCATGATCGGCAGACCGGGCAACAGCCTTGCCGGAGGTATGACGGTTCCACGACGGGGCGAGGGGCCGGGCAAGGTCGAGGTACGGCTCACGTGGGACCGAGCGGCCGGTCACCGCACGGCACCATCGTCATGACCGATCCGGTGCTCTTCACCGCGGAGATGGGCAGCCGGCAGCACTGATCGCTCTCGGGGGCTTCTCGATCAGCGGCGCTTTCCCTACCGTTCCGGAGGACACTGCAAACAGGTGCTGGTGCTCGTGAGGGGGGTGTCGGCTCGTGGCGATGAGACCTGCTCGGCGGAGAACGCTCCGTGCAAGGCTCTGGCGGTTCAGGCGCAGTCCGCTTCGCCGGGTGAGCGATGTCGTCGAGGCGTGGCTACTGCTCACTGCGTGGGTCGTGGGGGTGCTGGGTGGCGCGATCGCGGGCGTGCTGGCCGCGGTGGAGGCGGACCAGGGCTTCGAGGAGGAGCGTTCCGGGCGCCGGGAGGTCGTGGCGGTCCTCCTGGAGAACGCCAGGGACACGGTGCCCGGGCACGCGGACGTGAGCAGGGCCAGTGCGACGGTCCAGTGGACGGCGTCCGATGGCCGCACACACACCGGCCGGACGACGGTGGCCGCGCACACCCACGCGGGAACGCAGGTGCGGGTCTGGACGAATGCGCGAGGTGACCTGGTCTCCCAGCCCCCGGCGGAGTCGGACGCGGTGATGAGGTCTTCCTTCGTCGGCGTGGGCGTGGCTGCAGTTGCCGCGGGCGTGGTCTGGGGTTGCGCGCGGACCGCACGTGCCCTGCTGAACCGGCGTCGCATGAGGCAGTGGGCGCTGGAGTGGGAGCGCGTCGACATCCGGCGGGGTGGCAGGACCGCTTGATCCGCACTCCTGGTCGTGCTCGACCCTTGCCGGCCCGGAGCGAGGCGGATGCGGGCTCCACCCGTGTGGACGATCACGCTATTGCCCACCTCGACGGTCACGTACTCCCCCAACCCCTCGGGCAGCGGGGGACGGCGCAGGCCGACTCGTGGCTCCCCGTGCAGACAGGCCAGGGCTCGATCTCTAGGCTGACGGGGTGATGCGGGACTTGATCGCCCGCCTTCAGCGGCTGCTCGGCGGCGGATGACTGAAGCGGAGAGCAGGTCGGGGCGGCTGGGTTCGCGGATGTGCTCGTCCCGGGTGCGGTCAGCGTGGCCGCCGGCGAGCTCGGCGAGGATGCGGCTGGTCTTGGTGAAACGACGCTGGTGCCCCCGCAGATCGCGAGGTGGCCGAGGGCCTGGGCGACGTGTGTCTTGCCGAGGCCGGTCGTCATCGAGGGTTGTGTTCGAGATTCGGCATGTCGTTGCCGGGTGGCACCTTCATGAGATCGATGTGACGTGGCTGCGATGTCAGTGCTTCCTCGTATGTTGACCCGATGACTCAGAAGGTGGTCGATGAGCGGGCCATCGAGGCGGCGGTGAAGGATGCCGAACAGGCGATAGCCGAGTTCGACGGTGCCGGTCAGTGGCTGGCTGCTGCACGGCAGGGACCGATGGAGCCTCTTGCGGCAGAAGTCTGGGTTTTCGACAAGGATCTCGCCCGGGTGGTGCTGGTGAAGCATCGCTGGCGGGGTTGGGTTCCCCCGGGCGGAAAGGTCGAGGCCGGGGAGACACCGCGCGAGGGTGCGGCCCGGGAGCTTGTCGAGGAGACGGGTCTTCGGGCGGAACTGCTGCCCGAGCCGGCAGCGGTTGCGGTTCGCTCCTATCACCCGGACTGGCCGGTCACTCTCGGGCTGTCGTATGCCGCCGTCGTTGATGCAATGGCCTCGTTCGTCCCGGAGGCCGGGCAGCCGGTGGCTTGGAAGAGGTTGGACGAGGGCTGGGAGAGCTGTTTTCCCGACGATCTGTCTCGAATCCGTCTGCATGCCGCATGGTTGGCTGATCGATTGGGTCGTCACTGAGGGACTGCTGGGTTTCCTGTGCGGCGGGCCATTTCGCGGCGGAGGTCGAGATTCAGACAGGCCGAGGCCCGTAACCCTCAGCAGGGGTTACCGGGCCTCGGCGCGCCACGGCGAGGGACCGTTCCTCCGAGAGGTGGCTGCGGTGGAATGGCCCTTCGGCGCGTCGTAGTGCCTCAACGCAAGGGCTGGGGCAGCTGCACCACCGGCATCCTCGGTGCCCTGACCGGCGCTAAGGTAATCGACGACGCGCAGGTCGGCCGGGCCGTCGCCACCGCCGGAGTACAGACCTGGCAGGCGCCAAGGCCACCGGCAGCTGGATCAAGTCCGGTGCTGGAACAGTCTCTTCTCCTCGGGACGGTGATGCAGTGGTGACCGGGTACTGGATCGAGCGCAGAGTCGTGGGCTCCAGCGCCATCGCCGGTCTCGCAGTGTTCGCGGGTCTGGAGATTGCGCGGGTCTCCGACCCGGGGTTCTGGCAGCTCGCCTCCGTACTCCTGGTGCTGCTCGTGGTGAGCTCCCTGGCCTACCGGACGCTGATCCGGCCCTCGGTCGACTGCGACCAGGAGCGGATCGTCGTCCGGAACGCGCAGACCGAGTACACCGTCCCCTGGGGCCGGGTGAAGAGGTTCGACTGGAACGGGCGGAGCGGTCGGCTGAGCATCGTCCTCACCGACGGCAAGCAGGTCTGCCTCGAGGCATTCAGCGTCTGGCCGACGCTGGGCCGCCACGACCAGGTGAAGGACGAGCTGGAGCGCCTGCGCCGGGAGGCCCCCGAGCAGGCGGATCCGGTGCCGGTGAGCGAGCGGCAGTCCGCCGCGTGGGCCGGTTCGCTGGTGACGCTGGCGGTCGCCGCGGCGCTGCTGGCGCTCGGCGTCGAAGGGCTGGCGGGACTGCTGTGAGCGGTCCGGTTGTTGATGCGCCGAGGCACCGTATCTCCTGCTGAGGGTTGGGGGGCCTCGGCGTATCCGTATCCGCTCGGTGCATGCACATCATCAGGAATGCCGGCGGTCTTTCGGCGCTCGGAGTCAGAGCTCCAAGGGTGCTCGGGGATAGAGCCGACGGTCGATCAGCGCACGTACCCGGCCGGTGGTGAAGGCGACATCTACCAGGTTGACGGTGGTGTGGCGGAACGTTCCGGTGACAGGATCGCCCTGAGCGCGCGCTGTCGCCGGGTCGGTGGCCAACAGCAGATCACCGGTCCGTACGTCACGTAGTGCCTTGCGGCTCCCATCGGCGAGGAATACCAGGGTCGTGCCGGGCAAGCTGTTGACAGGGCAGGCTGTCCGTGCCTCCTCGTACAGCTCGACCTGGTGCTCGATGTCCGCCAGCGTCTCGGCGTCGACATCCAGTGTCTTCAGGGCCTTCCATGCATCAGAGGTCCAGGGTCGCGTCGAGAGCGGCGATCTTGACCTTTTTGCTCTGGCCCTTGATCGTCACGGTCTTGAGGACGACCAAGTCCTCGGCCGGGCCGCCGGACACGGTGGCGGGCACGTCCGGGTTGAGGCACAGGTAGCAGCTGACCACCGCGTCGAAGTGCGCGATGTACACCATGGTGTTGCACTTGAAGTTGTGACAGTCGTTCGGCAGTTGCTCGGGTCCCGTCCTGCTTGATGTCGTCGATTGCGGAGAACACTCCCCCGACACCAGTCGCCGCACCCGTATGGACCTGCTGGTTGGGCTTCTCGGTTCGGTGCGGCAAGTCTGATGGGCATCCTCGTGTCAGTGGCTTTCGGCGACAGCCACGCGACCCGATTGCAGGGAGGCCCGCCCCCTGGCCGGGCCGCCGATGGTGTGCGCCAGGGCGAGGAGCGTGTCGTCCGACACCACCCGCATGCCGTACTCCGCAAGCAGTGCGGCCATCTGCTGCGGCCTCCACAGCGAGCGCCACGGCTCACCCGACGTGATGGAACTCCCGAGCACGCGCGTCAGCAGCCGCCCTGCGGCCGCCTTCACCGATGGCGTCTGATAGTTGACGATGAGCGAACTACCTGGGGCCGTCCGGGCGGCGAGCGTGGCCAGAGTGGCGCGCACCGCGTCGCGGGTGAGGTACGGCACGACGCCCTCCCACAGCCATGTCGTGGGTACGGATGGGTCGTGCCCGGCGGTATCCAACGCCGCACCGAGATCGTCGACGGCGAAATCCACTGGTGTGAACCGTACAGAACGGGCCATGGTCGGCAGTCCAGCAGCCGCGCGATCGGCCCCGTCCGGCTCTCCGGCTGCTTGCGCGGCATCGGTGAGGCGAGCGCGCTTGTCCCGCTGGGAAGCCGGATGGTCGACCTCCCACACATCCGTCCGCGCAAGCTCACGCAGACGCCACGCGCGCGTATCAAGACCAGCACCGAGGATCACCAGCTGGCCGGCCACACGAGCACGCAGGGCCTCATCGATCGCCACCGTCCGCGGCACGACCACTTCGGCACACGCCCGCACACTCTCGTAGATGGTGCGCGCCCGCCACCCCTGCGGTGGAGTGCCCGCGCGCACCTCGTCCACCGGCGTCCGCTCGGCGGCACGCAGCAGCCGTACCGCCACCGGATCAGCGAACCGGCCTGGAGCGGACCTGCCGTCCGCGGCCGCCCGCCCCTGACAGACCAACACCGCCGTCTGGCTCGCCACCCGCCCACTCTCGTTCATGAGACCGCATTCAACACCAGCCTCTCCCAAGCCTTCGCCGCTGAAGAGCGTGCCTGTGTCGGTCTTGCGAGGACGGCTGGTCCACTCGAGGATCAGCCGGTGGCTGTTCATCTATGTGGGCCTCGTCCCCACGTCGGAGCAACCCCCCAGATCAGGTCGACCCGTACGCCACGCCCGGACGCAACCCGCCGTGCGTCGGCGCGTGCGAGGGCCGGCAGCGAGGTGGTCTTGTGCCCAGGGTTCTCGGTCGGGTCGGCCCGCGGTGTCGGTAGCGGCTGAAGTCGAGCCGTTACCGACATGCAGGACCGTGCGATGCTGCGGGGCGGTTTCGGAGCGGGCGTGCGGAGCGTTGGGCCGTCGTCTCGCGGTGTCGGCTGTTTCGAAGGCGAAACGCGTGATCTCCTGCTTGGACACAGCCCAGGACTGCTGTTGACGCAGCCGATCAGACCATTGCGTCACCGGCTGAGCATGCGGCGCCGCACGGGGCGGAGGCTACATGGCACCTCCTCAGCCACCATCGACCTCGTGCCTCGTCGCCCCGCCCACGAAGCCGGCATCAACTGTCGCGACAACGCATCCAAATGTCCCCGACAACCGAGAACCAAACGCTCAGCACCTCGCCGGGTCAGGTGTCAAGTGGTCGCGGGCAGCGTGGCGTCGATGGCAGCCTGGACAGCCTTCATCATGGCTGACCGGTGCCGGGCGAGGCGGGCGGCCTCATCGGCACCGTTCGGGTTGCGGATCTCCGGCGCCGTGGTGGCCCAGGCCTGGGCGGCTGCGACGACGAGCATCAGGATGTCCATCCCGGCCTCGACGCTGACGCCATGGGCTTCGGCGATCTCGGTGGCCTTGGTGACGTGTGCTTCCCGCTCCAACTGTGAAGCGCCGGGACGTTCCAGAGCCTTCCACTGGGTGAGGCGCAGCAGTCCGGTGTCCGCGGTCAGCGCGTCGAGCAGGGCGCCGGTGTAGCCGGGCAGGTCTGCGGCTGTGAAGGGCACCATGTCCGCCAGGACCGTCAGCCGGTCGGCGAGCACGGCGTCGAACAACGCGTCCTTGGAGCCGAAGTAGGCGTAGATGGCCTGCTTGTTCGCTGAGGCGGCGGTGGCGATGCGGTCCACGCGCGCGCCGGCGAGTCCGACGCGCACGAACTCGTCGAAGGCGGCATCGAGCAGCCGGGCCCGGGTGGCGGCGGAGTCGTATCCCATCCCGCAAGAGTAAACCAACCAGGCGGTTGCACTACTGGACGGCAGGCCGCAATAAATCCAACTGGATGGTTGACATGCGGGAGGCGCCTATATACGGTCCTGGAACACAACCAACCAGTTGGATTAAGGAGTGGTCATGGCAACGCAGACATGGTTCGTCACCGGCGCGTCGGCCGGCATCGGGCGGACGGTGGTCGAGCAGCTGCTGGAGGCAGGGCATCGGGTCGCCGCCACGGCGCGCAGGCCCGAGGCCCTGGACGACCTGCAAAAGCAGTACCCGCAGCTGCTGTGGACGGCGGCACTGGACGTCACCGACACCAGCGCGCTCCGTGGGGTCGTCGGGCAGGCGTTCAAGGATCTGGGCCGCGTGGACGTGGTCTTCTCCAACGCCGGGCGTGGCGCGGTCGGCGCCGCCGAGGAGCTGTCGGATGCGGCGATCGACGAGCAGATCGCGCTGAACATGACCGCGCCGATCCAGCTCTTCCGCGCGGTCGTCCCGCATCTGCGGGCCCAGGGCGGCGGACGGTTCATCCAGACCTCCACCATGGGCGCCCACATCTCCGGCCCCGGAGCCAGCATGTACCACGCCTCGAAGTGGGGTGTGGAAGGCTTCCTGGAGTCCGTGATCGGCGAGGTCGCCCCCTTCGGCATCGGCGTCACCATGATCGAGCCGGGCATGATCCGCACAGGATTCGGCGCCTCCCTGAGCGTCGCCGAGCCGCTGCCGGTCTACGCCGACACCCCGGTCGGACAGGTGCACCAGGCCGTCCGAACCGTCGGCAACCTCACCGGCCAAGCCCCCGGAGACCCGGCCAAGGTGGCGGCCGCGATCATCGACTCCGCCCACACCACGCCCGCCCCACGCCGCGTCGCCCTGGGCAGCGACGCACACGCGGCCATCCGGGCCGCGCTCACCAGGCGCCTCGAAGAGGTCGACGCCGGCCAGCAGCTCGCCCGATCCATCGACTTCCCCGCCTAGACCCGAGACGTGGCCACGGCCACGCCGAACCAGTCCGGCGCACTTTGGTGGCACGTCCCGCCGATCCCTCCCCAGCCGGGAGGCCCGCGCCGGATCGCCCCCCCTTCTTCGTCGACCGCTCGGTCGACGACACCCGCAACACAGTGAGGAAACACCCATGCCCCAGGTTGTCGCCATCTTCGGTGCCGGCAGCGGTCTCGGTACCGCGCTCGCCCGCCGCTTCGGCAAGGAAGGCTTCCGCGTTGCCCTGGTCGCCCGCCGAGCCGAACGGCTCCAGGCCATGGCCGAAGAGCTCGCCTCAGAAGGCATCGAGGCAGTGGCCTTCCCGGCCGACCTGTCCGACCCGGCCAACGCCCGCCCGGTCGTCGAGGCCATCCGCGAGCACTTCGGCCGCATCGACGTCGTCTCCTACCAGCCGCTGCCCGGCGGCACCGCCTTCATCCCCGCCACCGAGCTGGACGCCGCCCGCCTGGCGCCGCTGGTCAACCTGTTCCTGCTCACCCCGGTAGAGATCGCCCACGCCGTCCTGCCGGAGATGACCGAACGCGGCGACGGCGGCTTCATCGTCACCGGTGGGTTCACGGCCGCCGACCCGCAGCCGCACATCAGCGGCATCGGCCCGGCCATGTCGGCCATCCGCAACTTCGTCTACTCCCTCAACGGAGAGGTCGCCGGCGCCGGTGTCTACGCGGGCGTCTCCACCCTGGCCGCGCTGATCAAGGACAGCGAGTCCTACGCGGCGATGTCGCCCGAGGACCTGGCCACCGTCACCGGCGGTGTCACCGGCCTGCACGTCCTCGACCCCGACGAACTCGCCGAAACCTACTGGCAGCTCTACACCAAGCGCGACCGGGTCGAGTACCGCTTCCCCGAGATCAACGCCTGACCACCCCACCCGTCCGCCGCAACCGGCAATCAAAAGAGAAACGACATAAGAAATGACTGATCTCACCGGCAAGACCGCCCTGGTCACAGGATCCGCCCGGGGTATCGGCAAAGCCATCGCACTGCGCTACGCGAAGCTCGGTGCCAACGTCGTGATCAACTACTCGGCCAACGCCGCCAACGCCGAGCTGGCGCTGAAAGAGGCCGGCGAGCACGGAGCACAAGCGATCGCGGTCCGGGCCGACATCTCCAAACCCGCGGACGTCGACCGCCTCTTCGCCGAGACCAAGGATCGCTTTGGTTCCGTCGACATCGTCGTGGCCAATGCCGGCCTCGAACTTCTCGGGGTCCCGATCGTCGACCTCAGCGACGAGCAGATCGACGACCTGGTCAACGTCAACGCCCGAGGCGCACTCCTGACGATGCAGCGGGCCGCCAGGAACATCACCGACAACGGGCGGATCATCTACGTCACCTCCACAGCCATCGCGTTCCCCCAGCCGGGGGCAGCCCTCTACACCGCGACGAAGGCCGCGGGTAGTCACTTCGCGGCAGTCCTCGCCAGAGAGACGGCCGCTCGTGGCATCACGGTCAACAGCATCATGCCGGGACCGATCGACGACGCCGGCGTCTTCATCGACTCCATCCCCGCCGATTCCCCATTCCGCGCCCAGCAGGCCGACGGCCGCATCGGAACCCGCATCGGCACACCCAATGATGTCGCCGACGCGGCCGAGTACCTCGTCAGCGACCTCGCCGCCTGGGTCAGCGGCACCACCATCGGCATCACCGGTGGGTTGCCGCAGTAGCGCCGAGCGCACCGGCCGCGGCGCCATGATCGCCTTCGATCGCGTCGTGTCCACCGAGGTCGGAATCCGGGGCATCACCGTCAACCGATCGCCCCGGTGCCGTAACCACCACGGCACCCAGAGAAGGTGCTGGGCCGACCTCGTCCCCGGCCTCGTCGCCAGCGCCCGGGCCATCAAGGGCGTCGGCCGCGGCAGCGACGCCGCCCTGGCCTTCCTGGTCTCCGACGGCGCCTCCCATACACCATGACAACGAGCCCCAGAGCCCACACCCCAGATCGACGTACACGCCCACTTCCTCACCCCGCGCTGTGTCCGGGCCGCGCAGGACGCGGGAAACGCGCAGCCGGACGGCATGGCCCCCTTCCCCACCTGGCAGGCGTCCGTCCACCTGGAACTGATGGACCAGTGGGGCGTGGCGACGCCCCTGCTGTCGATCTCCTCACCGGGCGTGCACTTCGGCGAAGACGCGGCCGCCCGCGCCCTGAGCCGGCACGTCAACGAGGCCGGGCCGAGATCAAGCGCCAAAGCCCCGCCCACTTCGGGCACTTCGCCTCAGTGCCGCTGCCCGACGTGGACGGCGCCCTGGCCGAACTGCAGTTCGCGAAGGACCAACTGGACAGCGACGGCGTCACGTTCGAGACCAACACACACGGCATGTATCTCGGAAACCCGCGCCTGGAACCGCTGCTCGAGGAGCTGAACCGGCGAGGCACGCCCGTCTTCGTCCACCCCACCTCGCCGCCGAACCATCAGCAGGTCGCCCTCGACCGTCCCCGGCCCATGCTGGATCATCTTCGACTCCGCCCGCACCATCAGCGACCTCGTCTTCAGCGGACACCTCTCCAAGTACCCGGAGATCCCCTGGGTGTTCACCCACGGCGGTGGCGTGCTGCCGTTGCCCGCCGATCGAATGCAACCGTTTCGCAGCGTGTTCGCCCGGGACAGCGACCCCACGGGCACCGCCCCGCCCATCGGGCCGGTCCCGGAAGATCGGCCGACTCTGGTTCGACATCGCGGGCGCTCCGTTCCCGCACCAAGTGCCCGCACTCACCACCGTCTTCGGCACCGATCGGGTGCTGTACGGCAGCGACTACTGCTTCACGCCCGCAGTCGGAACCAAGGCGCAGATCGCCTGTATCGGCGCCGCGCCGCCAGCCGGACGGCGACACCTGGCGCACACTCACCACGCGCAACGCCTGCCGCCTCTTTCCGAGTCTGAAGGACTCCGCGAACGGTTGAGCCCTGAAGCCGGCCGCGAGTGGCCGTCGTCCAAGCGGGCGGGCCGGGCCGGAGCGGCGAGGAGCGCGCCGCGCCGACGCCGTAGACACTGTGCCCGCCGCGGGAGCCCTGACCGTTCAGATCCGGTCGGCCGTCTCCTCGAGGACTGTGGCGGCCAGGCGGAGCGCCGCGTGCAGTTCGGTTACCTCGACGAGGGTGGGGCGCACCACTCGGATCACTCGCCTCGCAGCAGCGGCCAGGAACGGTTGGGTGTCGTCTGGCTCCCCCATGGGTTCTGACGCTACGCCGCCCCCGCCCGCAGCGGCGACGCCCCCGCCGCCAGAGTGTCCGCCAGCTTCAGCAGCTCCGGGTTGGTCGTCTCCGGGGACCAGCAGAAGGCGAGTGTGGTGGGCGGCAGATCGGTGACCGGCACGGCGGCCACCCCGCCGGGCATGCGGTCCGCCGCTGCCGAGCCGACCACGGTGACCAGGCGCCCGAGGGCGACCCGGTCCATGATCTCGTCGAGCCCCACCTCGGGACAGTGGGAGCGATACCCCGGCTCCCCCTGAAGGTCGGCAACGGTGACCGCGGCCCGTCCGGCCAGGACATGATCCCGGCGCAGCAGCGCGACCGGTTTCTCCTGCCCCACCTCCACGCCTTGCAAGCCGGCCAGGTCGTCGCTGCCGACGCACAGCACAGCGGCGTCCGCGATGCCGTCGCGCACCGCGCCCGCCTGGTCGTGTGTGAAGGCCAGCTCGGGTTCCGGCCCGGTGTGGCGGCGCAGGACCTGCGCAAGCAGCCCGCTGCCGGTTCCGGGGCGCACGGCGATGACGAGGCCGGGCATGTCGGCGGATCGCCGGGTGCGCCGGACCGCTACGTCGAGCTGGCGCAGCAGGCGCCTGCATTCGTGGTGGAAGGTGCGGCCCGCTTCCGTCAGCTCCACCTTCCGGCTCGTACGGTTCAGCAGCCGGACGCTCATGCGCCGCTCCAGGCGGGCGATGGCGCGGGAGAGCACCGGCTGTGCGATGCCCAGGTTCTCCGCTGCCCGGCTGAAGTGGAGTTCCTCGGCCACGGCGGCGAAGTACACGAGCTCACGGGTCTCCAGGCGATCCATACCTCCAGGGTATCGCCGCATGTCGGATTGGTCATGGCTCGGGGCGGCGGTGTCTGGTCGACTGGGAGACGGGCCCGGCGGCCGGTCCACCGCCCGCCTCTTCCCCCATGTCTTCCCCCCATGTCCGAACCCCGCGATGCCGTGGCGCCGCGCGCCGCGCACCACACCAGGAGAGCCGATTCATGACCGATGAGCGCAAGGTGCAGGAGGTCCTCGCTCGCTACGTCCGTGCCACGGACGCGCGTGACGGCAAGGCGCAGGGCGCGCTGTTCACCGACGACGCCGTCGTGCAGATCCACACCAGGACGAACGCCGGCGGCTACGATCCGTTCGGTGAGCCCCTGATCGGTGGCGCGGCGGTGCAGTAGGCGGTCGAGAACTTCATGGAGCCGCACCCCGAGGGAGGCTTCAGCCACCACGTCACCTCGGACCACGTGATCGAGATCGACGGCGACCGTGCCCACCTGAACGCCCAGTTCATCGTGTTCCGGGTGCGCGCCCGACGCCGCCCGCAAACCGGCTGGCCGCAGGGCGCCTTCGGCGCCCAGGGACGTGTGGAGCCGTACGAGTCCGGCTACTACGACACCGACCTGCACCGCAGAGACGGCGAGTGGAAGATCGTGCGCCACGACGTCCTGCTGGACATGCCGATGGCCGTTCCGGGGGTGTGAGCGTGAGAGCCATGGTCTACCGCCGGTACGGCGGCCCCGAGGTCTTGGAGGCGGCGGAGCTTGCGCGGCCGAGGACGCACGTCGACTCGGTGCTGGTCCGGGTGCGGGCGGCGGCACTCAATCCGGCCGACCTGGCGCTGCAGCGCGGCGCGCTGGACGGCGCTGTCGACACCTACTTCCCGGTGATCCCCGGCTGGGACATCTCCGGGGTGGTGGAGAGCGCCGGCGTCGCCGCCGCCGAGTTCTCGCCCGGTGACGAGGTCGTCGGGTACATCCGCAGCGACGTGCAGCATGCGCACGGCGCACTGGCCGAACTGGTCTCGGCCGATGTGCGCATGCTGGTGCACAAGCCCCGCACCATGGACTTCGCGGAGGCCGCCGGGCTGCCGCTCGCGGGTCTGACCGCCTATCAGGCCGTCGTGCACGCCTTGGACGTGCGGCCGGGCGAGACGCTGCTCGTGCATGGCGCGGCCGGCGGCGTCGGCTCGCTCGCGGTGCAGATCGGCCGGGCGCGCGGCGCCCGGGTCGTGGGCACCGCCTCGGCGCGCGACCACGGCTACCTGCGCGCCCTCGACGTCACCCCGGTCGCTTACGGGGAGGGGGTGGCCAAGCGCGTCCTGGAGGTGGTGCCCGCCGGTGCGGACGCCGTTCTCGACACGGTCGGCCACGGCACCCTGGCGTCGGCCGAGTCCGCCGCCAGGCCGCGCGCCCGGTGCGCTGCCGTGGCGGAGGTGGGGCTGCCCGGCGTCACCGCGGTCTTCTGCCGGCTGGACGGCGAGGATCTCAGGGCCGTGGCCGAACTGGCCGACACCGGCCGGCTGAGCGTGCGGGTGGGCGCCACGTTCCCGCTGGAACGCGCCGCCGACGCCCAGCGGACGCTGGCCGCCGGCGGCACCGGCGGCAAGGTCGTCGTGACCGTGTGATCCGCGAGGCCGTACAACCGCCGGGGTGGGAGACCAGCCGGTAGCTGCTCGTCTCGAGCGCATCGCCGAGAACGCGCACGGCAAGCGCTCTGACGGCGGCTGAAGCCGGCCGAGCGAGACACCTCGGCCGGCTTCAGGCGTAATGCCCGACTCCTGTGGGGCTCCGGGACTATTGCTCAGCGGAGCAAAGGCAGGCTTCTTCCGGTGAGGCTGTTGACGGCCTTGCGGGTGCCGTAGACCGCGATGGCGGCCCGTTCCAGCTTCTCCGTGGGGGTCGCGGCGACCAACTCGGTGAGTTCGTGGTAGCTGTTGGTCGTCTGCGCCAGGGCCGGGAACTCGCACAGGCCGAGGCCGCGCTCGACCGCGCGCGTGCAGAGGCGGCTCAGCTCCTCGCGGTCGGCGCGCAGCACGGGCAGGCCGGTGGTGTAGGTGCCGGTGTGGGCCTGGCCGTCGGCGTCGCGGAGGTCGGCGCCGAGCAGGTGCGGCATGGTGGCGCCGACGATGAGGCCAGCCACGGCCGCGTTGGCCAGGTGGCCGAGCGGCAGGTCCTGGTCGACGACGATGACGAGCCGCCGCCGGGCCCAGCAGGGGCTGGCCCTGGAGTCGGTGGTCAGCGCCTACCACGTCGGATATCGCGAGATGTGGAACATCCTGCTGCACCGGGTCAGCCCCGACGACCGGGCCCTGCGCTCGGAGCTGGCGGGCGTGGTGGGCACGGTGTGGATGTGGATCGAGCGGGCGAGCAGCGCCGCGGCCGATGCGTACGGGGAAGCCGTGCGCGCCGAGGATGCCGCCCGGCTCACCCTGACCCACCGCTTCCTGGGCGCGCTGATGGGCGGCGGGCCGCGCGCGGCGGAGCATGCGCACATGGCACAGGCCCTCGGCTTCGACCCCTCCGGCATGTTCCAGGCCGTCTGCGCGCCGGGGCAGGCGTTCACGGAGCGGGAGATGACGGTGCTGCGCAACCGGATGCGCTGCCACCGCGGCGTGTTCCTGTGCGCCAACCGGGACGACGTGCTGATCGCCGTTCTGCAGAGAGTGCCGGCCGATGCCTTCCTCGACGCCCTGCACGCGTCGAGCCCCCAGGTTCCGGCGGGGGTCGGTCTCGCCCGGGAGGGGCTGAACGGAGCCGGCGTGAGCATCGTCGATGCGATGGAGGGCCTGCCCACCGGGGGCACGGCCGTGGCGCGTTCGAGGAGGACTGGCTGGCCGCGACCGTGCGTCCGCAGTCCGGCAGACTGACCGCCCTGCTCGGCCCGTGCGCTCAGGTGGCCCGGGATCAGCCGGATCTGGCGGAGACGATCTGCGCGTTCGCACGGCACGGCTTCTCGCTCACCGCCACCGGCAGCGCGCGGCACATTCATCCCAATACCGTCAGGTACCGGCTGGATCGCTGGCAGGAGCTGACCGGCTGGGACGTGCGGACGTGGGCCGGCCTCAGTGCCAGCATGGTGGGCTTGGACCTGTGGGGTCGCCCGGGGTCGTGATCGGCCGTCAGCGGACCTCGGCCCGCTGTTTGAGGGCGTCGAGCCGGCCGTAGCGCAGGAAGTCCTCCCACTTGGGACGGGAGGCGCGCATGGTGATCGCCGTGGCACCGCGCGCTGCCTGCTCCGTGGTGACGATCGTGGTGTCGTGCTCCGGTTGGACCCAGGCGTGGTAGAAGTGTAGCCCCGGTCCCAGTCCCGACCAGCCCAGGCGGACACCGGGCTGCCATTCCCCGTCGTGATCTGGGAAGAAGGCGTTCGTGAGGAGCGGGTCCGTGAAGCGGTCTGAACGGGTTGCTGTCATCGGAGTGGGCATCGTCGGAGCGTGTGTGGGCTGGAACCTGTCCCGGCACGGCGCCGAGGTGGTCTTCATCGACGCAGGCCGGCCGGGCGAAGGCGTCACCAACTGGTCTTTCTCGTGGGTCAACGCCAGCAACAAGACCGCGCGCAAGTCCTACTTCGACCTGAACGTCGCGGGCATGGCAGCCCACCGTGAGCTTGCCGGGAACATCGGGCCGGACGCGTGGTGGCATCCCACCGGCCACCTGCGCTGGGCAGACGATCCCGCAGCGGAGACGAAACTCCTGGAAACAGCCGAGCTGTTGGCTGGCTGGGACTACCGGGTCCAGATGTACACGGGGGCCGAGGTCCGCAGCCGCCTCGAACCTGCTCTCACGATGCCCGACGAACTTCCAGTCGTGTTCTATCCCGACGAAGCCTGGGTCCACGGACGTCATCTCGTCGGCCGCCTGGTCGGCCAGGCCGTCGCATCCGGCGCCGAGATCCGGTCCGGCAAGGCGGTATCCGACATCGGCATCGGTGCCGATGGGAGCATCCGCACAGTTGCTTTGTCCGACGGGAGCCGCCTCGACGTCGACATCGTCGTGAACGCGGCGGGCCCCAGCGCATCCCACGTCGCCGGGCTCATCGCACGGCACTTGCCGATGCGCCGGGAACCCGGCGTCGTCACCCGGATCGACTGTGCTCAGGTCCCCGTTCACCGGGCCATGCACGCGCCTCACATCGAGATCCGTCCTGACGGGGACACTTCGGTGGTCCTCCACAGCCGCGAGATCGACGCACTCATCGACACCGGCGAAGATCCAGCCCAACTCGCACGGCTGCTCCACGAATCGGCGCGCCACGTCGTCCCCGAGCTCCGCAACTCCCGCATCGCAGAGACACGAATCGTCGACCGGCCCATCCCGGCCGACGGATTCCCCTCGGTGGGATCGGTGCCGTCCGTGCCGGGCTACTACGAGGCCGTTTCCCACAGCGGCATCACGCTCGGGCCGGTGATCGGCCAACTGCTGGCTTCGGAAATCCTGAGCGGGAAGAGAGACGAGCTGCTTGCGGACTTCCGCCCCGAGCGGTTCCCCTCGTGACAGCGCAGGCAGGCGCCACCACGGCCACAACCAGGCGGGTGCGTCACGCGCGGTCCCGGGCACCGTCGGCGTGACGACGATGACAAGGGTTGTTGGTCAGGCAGCGGCCGTCATCACGGCGGCGGTCGATGCCCGCGTTGGTCGGGCGTGTCGGCTTTCGGGTGCGACGGCGGCCTGCGCCTGCGCAAGGACGTCACCCGACGCGAAGCAGCCGCCAGGCCCGTCGCCCAACTCGCCGAGGTGGGCATCCCGGACGGCGAACGGCGCCTGGCCCAGTACCCGCACCAACCGTCCGGCGGCCTGCTCCAGCGCGTCATGATCGCCGCCGCACTGCTCGCCGAACCCCGCCTGATCCTCGCGGACGAACCCACCACCGCCCTCGACGTGACCACCCAGGAAGAGGTCCTGGCCATTCTCGACGAGCAGCGCCGCGAGCGCGGTCTCGCCCTGATCCTCATCACGCACGACCTCGACCTCGCCGCCGCCGTCACCGACAGCCTCGCGGTCCTGTACGCGGGATCGATCGCGGAGACCGGCCCGGCGGCCACGCTGTACGAACGCCCCCTGCACCCCTACACCGCGGCCCTGCTCGCGGCCCACCCCGGTACGTCCCGGCGCGGCCGGCTCGCCGCGATACCCGGCCGCCGGGCGCCGCTTACGAGATCGAGAAGGGATGCGTGTTGGCCCCGCGGTGTCCGTACGCGCTCGTCCTCTGTCGCGAACAGACGCCCGACGTGCAGCCGTTGGGCGGTCACCAGGCCGCCTGCCATCGCGCGCAGGAACTGCGCGGGACCCTGACCCGCAAGGAGATGGCCGCTCATGACTGATCTGCTCACCGTGACCGGTCTGCGCAAGACCTTCGCCGTGCAGGGCGAGGAGTTCACGGCCGTCGACGACGTGTCCTTCAGCATTCCTCCGGCCGGATCCCTGGCCGTGGTGGGCCAGTCCGGTTCGGGGAAGACCACTGGTGCCCGCATCGTCGCCGGTCTGGAGCCGGCCACCGGGGGAACGGTCGAGTTCGCCGGAGAGCCTCGTTCCACCGGGCGGATCGACCGGGCCGAACGCAAGCGGCGGGCCCGTCAGGTCCAGATGGTCTTCCAGGACCCCAACTCCTCACTCGGCCCACGCCAGACGGCCACCGCGGCAATCGCGAGGTCCTCGACGAGCATCGCGACGGCGGCCCGCGCGCCACGCACACGCAGGTCGTGGAGTTGCTGGAGCAGGTCGGCCTCGACGAGCGCACGGGACGCTGCCGGCGTAAGACCGCGGCCTCTGGTTTTACGGATCGATCAACTCCCGGCGGGCCAGACGCCGCGCAATGGCCGGTGTGGAGAGGCCAGCCACCTCTCCCCAGCAAAACCACTGCCTCGCGGAACCGACCATCGCTACGCCTGCGGTGTCTGCCCCAGCCCCTCGGGAAACGTACGTCCTCATCGGTGGTGAAGAGGCCGTTTCTCACCTTGGGCAGCCTCCGATACGGCTCTCTGGAGATGCGAGCTTGTCGACCGCGCCAGTTGCGCTCGGTCAGGACGCAGGACGCACGACGCGGGCGAGAGGTCCCCCGTCTCCGTACAGTGCGGCGTGCAGTGCGGCCGCGAGTTCGCGGGCTCGGGCTTCACTCCGCACGTCGTGCTTTATGAAGTAGACCGGTCCCGCGTAGGCGTCCAGGTCGACCTCGCGGTTTTGGATCAGATGGGTGATCGCAACCCGGACTGCATCGTTCACGGCTTCGTCGACGGTGTGACCGGAGCCGGCGGTAAGTGTGTCTGCCTTGACAGTCCACCGCTGACGTTTCTCGAATTCGATGGCGACGAATACGGCGTGCTGCGCCATGGCCTGCCGATACGCGGCGTCGAAGGCGTCCGTGCCGGTGGCGTCCGGGATGAGGTGGGCGGGGCAGGGAACCGGGAGGGGCTGCACAAGGGGCATTGTGCCAACTATCTCCGGGGCATATGCCGGACCCGCCGGTTAGACGTCGTTTCCTTTGGCGTGATCGCTCGTTGAATCGTGCATGACGGATCTGGTCGAGCGGTTGGTACCGGACGAGTTGTGGGTGCTGTTTCGCCGAGTGGTCCCGCCGACGGAGGTGAAGCGTCCGCAGGGCGGAGGCAGGCGGCGGGCGGGTGATCGCGAGTGCCTAGCGGCGATCATCTTCGTCGCCACATCGGGCTGTACCTGGCGGCAGCTGCCGCCGGTGTTCGGGCCGGCCTGGCCCACGGTCTACCGGCGCTTCGCCCAGTGGAGCCGGGAGAGGGTGTGGGCCAGGCTCCACCGCATCCTCCTGGACGAGCTCGGCGCCCGCGGCAAGCTGGACTGGTCGCGGTGCGCGATCGACTCCGTCAGCGTCCGGGCGGCAAAAAGGGGCCACTGACCGGACCGAATCCGACCGACCGCGGCAAGAACGGATCGAAGATCCACCTGATCACGGACCGGAACGGACTGCCGCTGTCGCTGGGCATCTCCGGTGCCAACATGCACGACAGCCTCGGCCTGAAGCCGCTGGTACGCGGGATCCCACCGATCCGATCCCGGCGAGGCCCACGCCGCCGACGACCGGCCAAGCTCCACGCCGACAAGGGATACGACTACGACCACCTGCGCCGATGGCTCCGCAAACGCGGCATCCGCCACCGTATCGCCCGCAAAGGCATCGAGTCCTCCCAGCGGCTGGGCCGCCACCGCTGGGTCGTCGAAAGGACCGTGTCCTGGCTCGCCGGCTGCCGGCGCCTGCACCGCCGCTATGAGCGCAAGGCCGAACACTTCCTGGCCTTCGTTGGCATCGCCGCAGCACTCATCAGCTACCGAAGACTCACCAACTGAAACGACGTCTTAACACCTTCATGTTGCTTTGGGCTGAAAACTGCTCTGGAGTCAGTGGGGGGAAGTAGCACGCTGTGGATGTAAGTGTCTGCTTCGTCATGGAAGGGCCCACATCGCGTGCGGCGCGCCAGCGTGCCCCTCGGACGCCGCTGCCGCGGCCGACCACAGACCATTCGTCCGCCCCCCGTTACCGTTTGGAGGGGCTTGAGCACCGGCGTCCCCCGGGCCGGAAGAGCTCTCCGCAACGTGGATGTGGCAGCTCGGTGCCGTGTCAGGGCCGGACAAAGCGTGATGGAGGGGCCTGCACGTGATCGACACCGGCGACAGCGACGATTCCCTCGGCCTGGACGTCGGCAAGGGTGAACACCACGCCACCGCCGTGACATCGGTCGGAAGAAGGCGTTCGACAAACGGCTGCCCAACACCGAGCGCAAGCTCCGCGAGCTGTTCGCGAAACTCCAGGCCAAGCACGGAACGGTGCTGGTCGTGGTCGATCAGCCGGCCTCGATCGGCGCCCTACCGCTTGCCGTCGCCCGCGACATGGGCTGCCCGGTCGCTTATCTGCCCGGTCTGACGATGCGGCGGATCACCGACCTCGATCCGGGCGAGGCCAAGACGGACGCGAAGGACGCGTCCATCGTCGCGGACGCGGCCCGCGCGATGCCTATCGCGCTGCGGGCGATCGACGGCGAGGACGAGACGGTCGCCGAGTTGGAGATGATCGTCGGCTTCGACATGCCCCGCGACGGGACCTTCTACGAACCCCAGCCGTCGGCCTCAGTCACCTGACCTGCGGGTCTGCGAGGAGTACGACTCGATCGGCCTCGATGTCGAAACCGAGCACCGGATGGCCACAGTCGCCTTCCGGGTCCATCTGCACGGGCTTGCCCAGCCGCCGCCCGATCTCCCGAAGGAAGCCGCAGAACACATCAAGTCGATCCTGGCCCTGCAACTCCCGCAGGTCGACGTCGAAGTCGACTTCATCGTCGGCACGGAACCGGAAGATCGCCAACACGTCGGCAGTCGGCCACACCCTCAGGTCCGGGTACTCGGCATCCGTCGGGCGGGACAGCACCGCCTCTGCCCGGGGCACCGGAAGCACCGTCTCTCCCTCGGAGTACTGGCACTTCCAGCCCTTCTCTTGCACAAGATCGAGGACCGCCTGCCAGTCCTCCACCGAGGCATTCGGGACACGCACGTCCGGCAGCGACCCCATCAAGTCCGGGTCGAAGAAGGAACTCACGTCATCCCACAGCAGATCAGCCACCCCGCCATGCTGCCCGGCTTGCCGACCCAACGCCCCCCGTTTCCCTTGACCAAAGCCATAGGGCACCCCCTCCCGGCGGTCCGCGACGCACAACTCGCCAAGATCACACACTTGGTGCGCCCCCTGTCCGGGGCACCACGCCTGTTCGATCTGTGCGCACAGGTCGACCCCGGTGAGGTCGCCCTGAAGATGATCGAGGGCATCGAGCCAGCCGAGCTGGCCCCAGGTGCGGGCCGGCACCCGTGGGTGGAGAACGTCGAGGCCACCCTGGAGCTGCTCGACGACCAAGAGATGCACCGCCGCACCCTGTGTGGCTGGCCGTGCCCCGGCAGCCCGAAACCGGCGGCCGGCAGATGTCGGCGTCTTTCGGCGCCACCTAGTGGCTCGGCACACAGCCTTGGCCTGGTAATCGATCCGTTGCTCGTCGGCCAGCAGACTGTCTCCAAGACCTGATCTGGGAGGTGGTCGTGGGACGTCGACCGAGTGTGTTCGTCCGGCCGGTCACGATGGACGAGGGCCGGAAGCTGCAGCGGATCAGCCGGACCGCGAAGGACCCGGTGAAACTCCGCCGGGCGATCGTGGTGCTGATGTCCGCCCAGGGCCAGACGGTCAAGGACATCTCCACGCTGATCCAGGTCGGCGAGGACTACGTCCGCGATGTCATCCACGCCTTCAACGAGCGGGGGTTCGACGCGCTGGACCCAAAATGGAGCGGGGGACGCCCCAAGACGATCAGTGACCAGGTGCGCGAGCACATCTGCCTGATCGCCCGGACATCCCCCGCCGACTGGAAGATCACCGCGTTCTCCACCTGGAGCCTGAGCAAGCTCGCCGAGCACCTCATCAAGCAGCAGGTGATCGCAGCCATCAGTCGGGAGACCCTGCGCCGGATCCTGCGCGCCGGCAAGGTCTCCTGGAAGACCACCACTACGTGGAAGGCGTCCACCGACCCGGAGTTCATCACCAAGATGCACCGCATCCTGGCGCTCTACGACACCCCGCCGACGGACGGGCGGGTGATATGCGTCGACGAGTTCGGGCCGCTGAACCTGATGCCCCGCAAGGGCAAGACCTGGGGGCTGGTGAGGCGTCCGCGCAGGCTGCGGGCCACCTACAACCGCTATGGCGGCGTGCGGCACATGCTCGCCGCCCTCGATCTGGCCACCGGCAAGCTGTACTACCGCATCCGCCCGCGCAAGCGCTGGCGCGAGTTCCTTGGCCTGCTCAAGGCCCTGCGTGCGCGCTGGCCTGGGGAGAAGCTGTATGTGGTGCTGGACAACTTCTCCCCGCACAAGCATGCCCAAGTGCGTGCCTGGACCACGGACAACGACGTCGAGTTGGTCTTCCTGCCGACCTACGGCTCCTGGCTGAACTGGATCGAGGCCGAGTTCGCGGCCCTGCGCTACTTCGCCCTGAACGGCACTGACCATCGCAGCCACGGCGAGCAGAACGCGGCCATTGCGGCCTACGTCCGCTGGCGCAATGCCCGCGCCGAGCCGAAGACGGCGTTCGCGCCCGACTCACCGATCCGGTCCTGGACCGATTACCCGACCAAGACTGCGTGACGAGCCACTAGACCAAGATCACGCCGATGCTCGGCATGCGCCCGGCACCCCTCGGCCCGACCAGAAGTAACCGCCTACCGCGAGCAAGCAGTGTCAGGGGGAGGCCGCGCTCGCTGGCGGCATCGCCGTCCGCCCCGCCCGGTCGCCCGCCCGCCCGCCCGCCCGGCAGAGATCGTACGGACGATCCAGCACGCCCTCCACCGCGGCCTCGCGGAACCTTTGTTCGCCGAATCCGAGACCAGCGACCTGTACGGCGGACAGATCCGTAGCAGTGTGCTGTGCTACCCGGGGCCTCGACGACACAGGCGAGCACAAAAGCGCCGGCCGAATCACGCCGTCGGGGCGCAAGGCCTGGTGGCCACTGAACACCGGCTCGCCGCTCAGGCGGCGCTGGACGCAGATCGAAACCGACACCGGGACCGTTGGACCGCCGCCACACTGCTGGCCACCCTCGGCGACGGCACCAGCTTCCCCACCGCTGGCAATGGGAGTGAGTCCCCCTCCGTGCTCAGGACCCCGCTCGCCCCCTCCGCGCCGCCGGCTGCTCGGCGGAATCAGAAACCGTCGCATCCCGAATTCGACGGCGGAGCAATCCCGACGAACGTCATTTCCGTATGAATCCATAGCAAGCAAAACCTTCTCCACAACAACATCGACGGAGAGGTTTCGCAAACCTTTATGGCCGATATCGGAGGTGATGGTCCGCCGCCTGAAGGCGCTTCGCGGGCGGCGAGCGACGCACAGAGCTACGCGCAGGCTCTGAAGCGCAGGGGCGGCCTGTCGAAGCCGCCGGTAAGTCAAGGACACCCTCAGAGAGGGGACTCACATGCGCGCGCACACACGTATCAAGAGAGTGGCTGTCGCGGTTGTGTCGGCACCGATCCTGGCCATCGCCGCCGGGGCTGGAGTCGCCCAAGCGGCCGCCACCTCCGCGCCCGAGCACGTCGTCTCGTTCCACCAAGACGACGGCTGGGGCTGGGGCCACGGCGGCGGCTGGGGCCACGGCTGGGGCTGGGGCTGGGGCCACGGCTGGGGCTGGGGCCACGGCGGCGGCTGGGGCCACGGCTGGGGCTGGGGCCACGGCTGGGGCTGGGGCCACGGCGGCGGCTGGGGCTGGGGCCGCTGAGTCTCGGCGGAACTGATCACAACCCCTGACAACAAAAGGCGGATCCGGGTGCTCGATCCCATCGGGCACCCGGATCCATATGACGCCGCACACCCTACGCTCGCTCGAACTGACCGCGAGGGCGGCTTCGACCATGCCCTCGCCGTCGAAGCCATCCGCCCAAGGCCTCGGCTTGCGGCGCCGAGCCTCATGCCCATCAGCCGCCCGGCGGTCTCGGCCGCCCGGCCGTGCCAGCTGCCCACACATCACCTCGGCCGCCGAGCGCTGCCGTCCCACACCACCGCGCCAGGGTGCCGGTAGACGCCAGGGCGGGCCGACACCAGGCCCGGGGGCGCGGCAGCCGGGGACGCGGCTGGCGACGGAAGGCAGCGGCCTCACCGCGCAGGGGAGGTGACCACGAGCTCGGGCCTGTCTGCGCCGGCGTGGACGGGCTGGGTCAGGTCAGGAGCTACTGCGGGCTAACAGAACGGGACGCAGCCAGGCTCCAAATCCGTGGTCACCGGTGAAGCTCTGGTTGGTGTCGTCGACGGTGATGCCGCGCACGATCCGCTCGCCCTCCCGGCGCAGGAGACCGAACAGGACGTGGAGCGTGGCGTGGCAGTCACCGAGAGCCGTGTGCGAACCGACCGCGCCGTCGGGAACGTGCCCTTCGGCCAGTGCGTTGACGGACGCGTATCGGGTCAATCGCCTTCAAACGCTCCACGCCGACGCGGGCGGTCGCAGACCGGATCGCATCTGTACATGAGAGGTGCAGCTCCACTCGGCCTCCCTATTCCTCCTGCTGTGGGTGATTTGTTTCACCGTGGTAGTTTATTGTTCAACCAAGTGGGAGCGCGTAGCTTCCATAGCGCAGCAGCACCGACGGGTTCCACCGGTTCTCACTGACCAGACCAACGGGCTGCGCAAGGAGGAAAGACCATGAAGAAGATCATCTGGCGTGTTTCGCGTGCGGCGATTTCCGCTGCACTCGTGGGTGGCGCGCTCCTGGCCGCCGGCGGCTCCGCAACTGCGGCCACATCCAAGGCGGATGAACGCATCACAGTGGTCGAAAGCGAGGGCCAAAACCTCCCCGGACACGGAAGCCGGAACGTCGGCTACGGGTACGCCAGTGAGCAAAAGGCGGCTCACGACCGCCACCCTGACCCGTGGGTCGCAGGCCAGTTGGCGATGTTCGACCCGTGGATCACCGACCAGTTGGCAATGTTCGACCCCTGGATCACCGACCAGCTGGCGATGTTCGCACCCGGCCTCGCTCGGTGAGACGAAGGGCTTGACTGCGGCATCGCTGTTCACTCGGATCTCCTGGCCGCTGACCGTCAGCGACATGCCTCCCGCCAGGTTCGACAGGCCGGCGCGGCAATCGGGCACCCGTCGACACGTCGGCCATCTCTTAAGGCTGCTTCTGGATCACTATCGGTGCTGAACCACGGACGGTCACCACAACCGCGATGACGAACGGCCTTACGCTGCACGGAGGACTCGCTTGCGGAGCAGGTCGAAGCCGGCCCAGCCGAACATCTGTCGCTTCAGCCGGGCCTCGACGGATGGGCCGAGGCCCGGCGCCAGGGAAAAACCCGGGCGGCTTCAGGCTGCCGGGGTCGGTTCGGCCATGCCGAAGAGAAGGGCGAAGCCCGAGGGGGTTGGGCAATGGCGCGGCTGAGGAGGTCGGGGCCGACAAGCTGGGCGACGACGGCGAAGACGGTGCCGACGCCCCATTTCGCGGTCTCTTCCATGGCTCCTTCGATCCAGGCGGCGGCCATGACGAACCACTCGGGTCCAGCGGCTCGCTCGCCGCGCTGGCCTGCATCGGGTCGATTGACATCCTCGCCCACCTAAAGGAGGGCGATTCCCGTCTGCCGCGCCGTTGTCGGGTGCGGCTCCGGGCGGGTTCCTGCTTCATCGCGCTGTGCCGGTACGGGTACCGGTCTTACCTGCGCTCCACGGGCTGACACGGCCAGTCCGGCCGCCTTCGCGACGTTGACCGCCGCGTTGATGTCTCGGTCCAGGACGGTCCCACAGGTCCCGCAGGTCCACTCTCGGACGTGCAGGGGCTTGGGGCCGTCCTTGACACCGCAGGCCGAGCAGACCTGAGAGGTCGGCTCGAACCGTCCGATGCGCACGAACGTGCGCCCGTACCGGCTGGCCTTGTACTCCAGCATGGTCACGAACTGCGACCATCCGGCGTCGTGCACGGCCTTGGCCAGGCGTGTGCGGGCAAGTCCCTTGACCGCCAGGTCTTCCACCGCGATGGCTTGGTTTTCGCGGAACAGCGTGGTGGAGAGCTGGTGGTGGAATTCCCGCCGTGCGTCCGCGACGCGGGCATGCGCCCGTGCGACGCGGACCCTGGCCTTGTTCCGGTTGGCGCTGCCCTTCTCCTTGCGGGACAGGTCGCGCTGGGCCTTCTTGAGCTGTTTCTCGGCCCGGCGCAGGAAGCGGGGGCTGTCGATCTTCCGGCCGTCGGAGAGGACGGCGAAGTGCCCCAGGCCGAGGTCGATGCCGATCTCGGGCGTGACCGGGTGAGGACTTCTTCCGGGCCGGTCTCGATGACGAACGAGGCGAAGTACCTGCCCGCGCTGTCCGTGATCACGGTCACCGTGGACGGGGTGGACGGCAGGGCGCGCGACCACTTCACCGTCAGGTCGCCGACCTTGGGCAGGCGCAGCTTTTTGCCGGGTGTGATCTTCCATCCGGCGTTCGCGGTGAAGCGGATCGCCTGCCGGGTGTCCCGCTTCGACTTGAAACGGGGCGGCCCCATCTTGGGACGCTTGCCCTTGAGGGAGCCGAAGAAGTTCCGGTAGGCGGTGTCCAGGTCCCGAAGGGACTGCTGGAGGATCACCGACGACACCTCGGCCAGCCACGCCCGCTCGGGTGTCTTCTTCGCGGCCGTGAGCCGCTTGGACAGCTCGGCGGAGGTGACGAACGGCAGCCCGGCGGCGCGGGCGTCCTCGCGGACGCGCAACGCGTCGTTGAAGACCACCCGAGCACACCCGAACGCCCTGGCCAGCGACTGACGCTGACCGGCGCTCGGATACACGCGGAACGAGTACCGAAGCTGCATGGCGATCATCACAGATACCCACACTGGAACCCAAACCCCGACGTACGCACGGGGGCGTATGAGGACGTACGTCTCGGGCAGCCGAGCAGCGAGTGCGGCACGCTCCTCGCCCATGAGGTGAATGCCCAGCGAGGCGAGGACGACGCAGGCCCCCCTGTCCGCCTCCTGCTGCGAGAGGACTCGCCGCGTTCCTCGACCACCTCCAGGAACGGTCCCATCTCATGTGCACCACCGTGCTCGCCCCCCTCGACGGGAAGGCGCGCGGAGGGTGGCCGACGGGGATGGACATCGGCAGCGAACCAGGCCAGGGACTGCTCGGCCACCTCGACACCTGCGGTCGGCAGGCGGCCGCGCCCCACCGGGAGTGGGCTCCGCGGGAGCGGGCATGATCAGCATCGCTGTGTACGGTGCCACGTGTTGCTCCGCGCGTTCTGCGCGACCAACTGATCACTCCCGCCGTGGCGGTGCCGACTCCCTCTGCACGGCGCCGGCCCGGCCGACGGGTGCGGCAGCCACCGATCGTGACCGAGGATCTGCTGTGGCGACGCTCCGCCCGCCTTAGCGGAGCTTCGCGGACTTCCCTCAGGCGGGCGCCGGTGCCCCGCCCCGCTGTACAAGCATCATGGCCATGTCGTCGTTGAGCAGACCGCCCGCGTACGCCCGTAGGTCGGCTGTGATCTCCCGCAGAAGCGGTCCGGGGGCTTGTCCGGTCCACCTCTGTACGCGCTCGGCGAGCGGGTAGAAGGTGCCCTCGCTGTCGCGCGTCTCGGTGACGCCGTCGGTGTACAGCAGGATCCTGTCCCCGTCATAGAAGGGGAAGGTCGCCGCCGTGTATACGGTCTCGGACATGGCGCCGAGGCCGAGTGGTGGGGCGGGTTGGGTCACATGGAGGGCGGTGGTGGTCTGGGCCGCCCGGCGCAGCAGCAGGGGCGGCGGATGTCCGCAGCTGATCATGTGGACCACCGGTTCGTCGTCCGGGATGTCGAGCACCACGGCGGTCACGAAGCGTTCGGCGGCTTCGGGCTCGGATTCCGAGAACTCTGCGAGGCCCCAGGAGACCGCGTCCTCGACGTAGGCGACCAGTTCCGCCAGCGGGATCTGACGGTGGGCCGCGGCACGAAAGGCCCCCAGCACGATCGCCGTGTCGCTGATCGAGGCGAGGCCCTTGCCGCGGACGTCTCCGATGATCAGTCGGGTGGAGTCGGAGGTACGGGCTGCGGCGTAAAGGTCGCCGCCGATGTAGGTGTCGGCCTCGGCGCTGTGGTATTCCGCTGCGAGCGACACCGCTCCGGCCTGCTCGGGGAGCGGGCGCAGCACGACGCGCTGGGCCTTGTCGGAGACGGCCCGCGCCCGGGCAAGTTCCCGCTGGTGCCGGTCCCGCAGAAGGGTGAAGGCGACCAGGAGGATGCAGAGGGCGGTGAGCGAGACGAGTTCCACCAGGACGCTCTCGGTGCTCAGTACCCGCCGCTCCGCCCCAGCCGCGATCAGCGCGAGTACGGAGAGGGCGCCGATCAGTGCCGTGGGTCGCGGACCGGTGCCGATGGCGGTCACCGCGGTGGCGACGACCAGCAGATGGGCGAGGTGGATGTCGGGTGGAAGGAACGCATCGGCCACCGGAATGCAGATGACCAGAAGCAGCGGGGTGACCACCCAGAGCGGGCGCGGTGCTGCACGCCACCAGGCCTGGAGGGTCCTGTTCGCCTTCGCGGTGGTCGCAACGCTCACTTTTTGCTCCGGTGCATGGTGTTGGATCATGGCCTGGCGCGGTCGTGCACGAACCGCGTCAGCCATCCGACCAGCAGCCCCCGTTCTGCCAGGGTGAGTGACTGCGAGCGTGACGGCGCAGTCAGGCTGGTCACGGCCCACTGAGTGGTGACCGCCCTCCAGCGGATGGGTCGCTCTCTTCGTCTTCAGAATCCGCGATCCACGTTGGTGACAGTATGAACCGGGTAAACAAAAGGGGTATTCCGGATGATCAACTCAAGGGTGACAAGATCGAACCGCGCACCGTGAGAGCGAGGAGATCCAGCTGAGCAAGTCGCCGGCATCAGTCACCAAGGTGGCCCACGGAGTGACGGATCACTGGACCGCTGGAACAGCAGGACCTCAGCGCTCGCCGACGAGTCGACGAGAAGCGGGACGAGGCCGGCCGCCTCCAAGCCCAGCTGGCCGTGCCCGAGCGCGAATGGCGGGAGTGGGCGATCGCCCGCAGGCGGGTCGGCGCGTATTGAGTCGTGATCACCAGAACCGTGACAACCCGCTACGACAAGCGCAGATACGTCTACCTCGGCACCGTCACCGCCTCTTGACCGAAGCAGCGGATTTACCCAACGGCGGCTCGACCTGCGGCCCGAACACATCCGAGGAACATCATTGCCCCAGCCTGTGATGGTCACTAAAGTCGGGCGGGTGACTGCCGGGTCGGCCATGGGCCATGCACGAGTGAGGTTCCCGGCCTCGGCGTGAGCGCGAGGCGGGCAAGAGGCCCGCCCCCTTCTCCGCGTCTTCGCTCCCGGCGCCCGTTTGCGGCGCTTCACCCAGCGGATCCCCAGACCGGAGACACACCACTGATGTCCTCTGACCAGCAGTACCCGCATGAATCCGAGCTGCCGACAGCCGGTGTCCAGTTGAACCACACCGCCATCTACGCAAGCGACCGGCACCTGTCCGCCGAGTTCATCGCCGCGATCCTGGGCCTGAAGGTCGGCGCCCCGTTTGGGCCGTTCCTGCCCGTCGACCTCGGCAACGGCGTGACGCTCGACTACTACGAGAAGAGGGACGAGCCGATCCAGTCACAGCACTACGCCTTCCTCGTGCCCGACGAGCAGTTCGACGCCATGATCGCCCGCTTGGAGGTGGTCGGGGTTACCTACTACGCAGACCCCGGTCACACCGAAGCCGGCCAGATCAACCGTCTATTCGGTGGTCGTGGCGCCTACTTCGACGATCCGGACGGCCACAACATGGAGATCATGACTCGGCCTTACGTCCGCCCCTAGAGCGGCGTATATCGGCTGTGATCAAGAGCCAGCCTTGTCGCAGCGGGTTGCGACGCCTCGCCAGGCCTTGAGCTTGTTGATCAGGCGCTCGACGGTGTTCCTCTCCTTGTAGAGGTCCGCGTCATGGCTGACTGGTCGGCCGCCCCTGGAGCCTTTCCTTTTCTTCCGGCTGGCGGTCTGGTCCTTCTTCTCGAAGATGACTGCCTTGATGTGGCGTTTGCGCAGGTGGGTCCGGTTGCCGCGGGACGAGTAAGCCTAATAGGCACTTGGGTTGGCCGTTGGGCCGGTCCAGGCAGGGGCTGGACAAGACGTCTGGGATGTAAGCAGCGCCAGGAGTGCTTGGACAAGAGGGACGCTGTTGCAGCCCCTGCCGCGTCACCCCCGGGCACCGTACGGTGCCGTGATTCGAGCCATGCCCAGGGTTACCTCCTGATCAGCCGGAGCCGTCGAGCTCTTCACGAGATTGAGGACCCTGGACCAGGCTGGGGTCACGGACGGCTGATGGGGTGGTGCGCCTGCGAGCGCTTCTATTAGGTCGCCGGGTGGCCCTGCCGTGGCTCGATGCCGACGGACAGCGAACACTCGAAAGGAAAGCGCGGTGCACGCAACCTGCGGAATCGACTGGGCCGAGGACCACCACGATGTGGCGGTGGTCGACTCCGAGGCCCGACTGCTCGCCAAGCTTAGGATCAGCGACGACGCGGCAGGCCTCCAGGACCTGTTACGCCTGCTCGCCGACCACGGCGACAGCCCGGACGATCCGATCCCCGTCGCGATCGAGACCTCCCGGGGACTGCTGGTGGCCTGCCTCCGGGCCTCCGGACGCCGCGTCTACTCGATCAACCCGATGGCCGTCGCCCGCTACCGCGACCGGCACGTGGTCTCCCGGAAGAAGTCTGACCACCATCCTGCGGACCGACGCCTCATTGCACCGTCCACTGCCCAGCGACTCCGACCTGGTCAAGGCAATCGCTGTCCTCGCCAGGGCCCAACAGGACGCAGTCTGGGACCGCACCCGTGCCCACAACCGGCTCCGCTCCCACCTGCGCGAGTACTACCCCGCCATCCTCAAGGCCTTCGCCACCAAGCGTGAGCAGTTGCTGGCCCGGGAGGCCCGGACGATCCTGGCGATCGCGCCTACTCCAGCCGAGGCCGCCCGGCTGACCCGCACCCGAGTGAGGATGGCCGTCACCCAGGCTGGACGCCAACGCCGAATCGAGGCTGAGACCGAACGACTCCTTGAGGTGTTCCGCCGGACCTGGCTCCGCCAGCCGGCTCTGGTCGAGCAGGCGATGGGACGGCAGACGCTCGCCCTCCTTGCCCAGCTCGAGGCAGCCTGCCGGGCGTGCGACGACCTTGCCCGCGACACCGAGGAGCTGTTCCTGCAGCATCCCGATGCGGAGATCATCACGAGCTTCCCCGGCCTGGCCACGCTTACCGGCGCACGGATACTCGCCGAGATAGGCGACGACCGGACCCGGTTTGGCCAGGCCGGCGACTTGAAGTCCTACGCCGGAAGCGCACCGGTGACCCGGGAGTCCGGCAAGAGCCGCCGTGTCACCCATCGTCGGGTCAAGAACAACCGACTGGCCGCAACCGGCCGGCACTGGGCGTTCGCCGCATTGACCGCCTCGCCCGGAGCCCACGCTCACTACAACCGACGACGCAACAGAGGAGATCACTACCAGGCAGCCCTCCGCAACCTGTTCAATCGCATGCTGGGCCAGCTTCACCACTGCCTGGCAAGCCGCCAGAACTTCGACGAATCCATCGCCTTCAGCCAACCGGCACAGCCCTCGCTCACCACAGCCGCTTGACCCAATAGCCGCATGGGGTGTCTTGTCCCCGGCGACCGCGTCCGGCCGGGTGCCGGGGCGCCGGTGGACCTTCCTGGTCTGCCCGCCGCTGGAGCTTCCCAGGCGGGCCGCCCTTCAACCGGAGTTTTCGCCGACGCCGGATGCGCCGTCGTTCTTCCCAGTCAGGAACTGTTTCGGCGTCCTGCCACTTTGTTCTTCCGACCCGCCCCCCTTTGACCTGCACTTCTCCTCCTCGGCCGCGGCCTGCTCCAGGCGGTGACAACGTCACGGTCCAAGTGCATCCCGGCCGCGTGTGGTGAGCACGCACGATGGTGGAGTCGGCGCTGACCAGGGACAGGTCCACCTCGCCCCGCTCCGCGGCTTCCGCCATCACGCCGTCCAGCAGGGCTGCGAACACGTCCGCGTCACGCCACTGCCGGAAGCGGTTGTGCACGGTCGACCAGGCGACGGACTCCCCCGGCATCTCCCGCCGCTGCCCGCCGGTCCTGAACCGCCAGATCACGCCCTCGAACTGCTACCGCAGCCGCTCGGGGTACGGGCCGTACTCGCCGATCGGCAGGTACGGCTCGATGAACTCCCGCTCGTCGTCGCTCAGTTGTACTCGCGTCACGCGACACGAGCTACCGGTCCAGGCCCCGCCCACGAGGGCTATTCCCGCAGATCGATCAGGACCCCATACGCGCCCCTAGGCGGATCCCCGCAGCCGCAGTTCCGCGCGTGCTACGAGGTCGTCGGGGCCGAGTGGGGTGCCGCCGGTCAAGAGACGGGCGGCCTGGTCGACGGCGAGTGCCCCGAGCCTGCGCGTGTCGAGGGCCACGCTGGACAGCGGGGGCTCGACCAGCGTGCCGAGCCTCACTCCGTCGAAGCCGATCACGGCCAGGTCGCGCGGGACCTGGCGTCCCATCCGGCGTGCACCGCGCAGCGCGCCGATGGCGATGATGTCGTTGAAGGCGAAGACAGCGGTCACCTCGGGGTGTGCGGTGAGCAGGCTTTCCACTGCGCTTTCGCCGCCCTCCACGCTCTGATCCGCACGGTACACCGGTCCTTCGGCGAGCCCGTGGGCGGCCAGCCCATCGGCGAACCAGGCGTGGCGCACGCTCGGCTCGGTCCGGGCAGCGTGGTCGAGCATGCCGATACGCCGATGCCCGGACTCGACGAGGTGGGCGATGGCCGCCCTGACTCCGTCCCTGCCGTCGATCCGGATGGAGCTGAACCGTTCGGCATGCTCACCACGGTCGATGAGGACCACCGGCAGCCCTCGGGTCAGCTGTTCGATCTCGGCCTCGGGCAGGCTGAAGTAGCCGACGACCGCGTCCACTTGCGAGGCGATCACCTGGAGTGTGCCGAGTTCCTCCTGTGCGCTGTCCGCAGTGTCGTAGACGAGGACGTGCCAGCCGCGGGCCCGTGCCGCTTCCAGCGCCGCCGCGGCGACCTCGGTGAAGAACGGGTTGAGCAGGTCGGGGATCACGAGACCGACGCTGATCGTGTCCTGGCGCACCAGCCCCCTGGCGAACCGGCTCGGGCGGTATCCCAGCGTCAGCGCGGCGTCGAGCACGCGCTGCTTGGTGGAGTCGTCGATCTCCCCCTTGTCGTTCAGCGCGCGTGACACGGTCTGCCGGGACACTCCGGCAGCGCGGGCGACATCATGGATCGTCACCCTGCGGGACTCGGTCCCGGACGGCACTATCGCTCACCTCCACACATCGGACGCCACCGGTGCGTCACAGCGGTCCGAGTATGCCCGGGCGCTGCCACGAGCCTGTGCGACCCGGAAGTCTTGACACTCGAACGCACGGGAGCGCACACTTCCGAACGTTTCGCACCGTCCGTGAGCGTTCCCGTGAACGTTCACGGGAACGCTCACGGACGGAAAATACATCAGCTTGCCCATTCCCGCCACGGCGCTCGGCGACCGAACCGACACCGTTGCGCCCGTCCACTTCCACCACGGCCTCCCGTCTGAGTGAGTCAACGTCGACCCGTCTAGCGCCGTCGCTAGTCGTTCTCGGGAACGGAAAACATGAGCAGCACAGTCACGCGCACCCGCCTCGCCGTCGCGGCCGCCACAGCAAGCATCGTCGTACTGGCCGGGTGCTCCTCGTCCGGTTCGTCGGACAAGGCGTCCGCATCGTCCTGCGCGCCCACGAAGGGCAAGGTCACCCTCCAGTACTGGAACACCGTTCCGGGCATGGACAAGGTCGTCGCCCTGTGGAACAAGCAGCACCCGGACATCCAGGTCGAGACGAAGAACATCTCCAACGACCAGTACGGCACCCTCGGCAACGCCCTCAAGGCGGGCAAGGCGCCGGACCTCGCTCAGGTCGGCTACGACGAACTGCCCAACCTGCGCACCCAGAACGCCTTCGTGGACGCCTCCGCCTGCAAGGCGGCCACCGCCGCCAGGTCGAAGTTCGTCCCGTGGACCTGGTCGCAGACCAGCTTCGGCGGCACCGGGGTGTTCGCCATCCCGCAGGACACCGGCCCGATGGCCCTCTTCGTGCGCAGCGACATCTTCAAGAAGCACCACGTTGCCATCCCCACCACCTGGGACGAGTACGCGGCGGCCGCGCAGAGGCTGCACAAGGCGGATCCCGGCCTCACCATCACGTTCTTCGACCCGAACAACGCCGAGTGGTTCAACGGGCTCCTCTGGCAGAACGACGCCAAGATGTACGGCTACTCCGCCGACAAGTGGCAGGTGACCGTCGAGTCGGACCAGAGCAGGCAGGTCGCCGGATACTGGCAGAAGCTGATCTCCGGCAAGCTCGTGCGCACCGACCTCGCCAACGGGTCGACCCAGATGTACGCCGCGTACCAGAAGGACCAGATCGCCAGCTACGTCGGCGCCGCCTGGGGCTACAGCATGTTCCGCGACAACCTGCCCAAGCAGGCCGGCAAGTGGTCGATCGTCCCCATGCCCACCTGGGGCTCGGACGGCGCGTCCGGTGACTGGGGCGGGTCGACCGTCGCCTTCATGAAGGGCAGCAAGCACCTGCACGAGTCGGTGGAGTTCAACACCTGGCTGAACACCGACCCGGACGCCCTGGCGCTGGAGAACGAGCTCGGCGGCCTCTACCCGGCGGCCAACGCCGGCCTGCAGCTTCCCGCGCTGAAGAAGGGCGTGCCCTACTACAACAACGAGAAGATCTTCGACATCTTCGCCGACTCGTCCAAGAAGATCGACACCAGCTTCGCCTGGGGCCCCACGCAGAAGACGGTGAACCTGGCACTTCAGGACGCGATGGCCAAGGCGACGGCCGGCGACGGCACGCTCACCGACGCGCTCGCGGCCGCCCAGTCGGCGGCCCTGAAGTCGATGAAGGACCAGGCGATCCCGGCGACGGCGGGCAAGTGACCGCGGTATGACCGACCTCGCAGCCCGTCCGGCCGGCGTGGTGACCACGCCGGCGGGCCGCCGCCGTCGCCTCGGCCGCAGCGGCCCCCGCGTGGGCACCGTCGCCGCGTTCCTGACGCCGTTCTTCCTGCCGTTCGTGCTGTTCTATCTGGTGCCGGTCGGCTACGCGCTCTGGCAGAGCTTCCGGGTCGTGCGCCGCTCCGGAGGGCAGTACGGGACGTCGTACACGACCTTCGGCGGATTCGAGCAGTACGCGCGGGTGTTCCAGAACACCGAGTTCTGGTCCAGCATCGGCCGCATCGGGCTGTTCGGCATCGTGCAGGTGCCGGTCATGCTGTTCGTCGCCCTGGTCATCGCGCTGCTGCTGGACACCCCGCTGCTGAGGCTCAAGGGGTTCTTCCGTATCACCGCGTTCATGCCGTACGCGGTGCCCGGTGTGATCGCCGCGATCATGTGGTCGTACCTCTACTCGCCCCAACTCAGTCCGGTCGTCGACCTGTTGAACGGCATCGGCCTCAAGCCCGACTTCCTCGGCCCGGGTGCCGTGCTGTGGTCGGCGGCGAATGTCTCCACCTGGCTGTGGACCGGTTACAACATGTTGATCATGTTCTCGGCGCTGCAGTCGATCCCGCAGGAGCTCTACGAGGCTGCGAAGATCGACGGTGCGAGCAACTGGGCGATCGCCTGGCGGGTCAAGGTCCCGATCATCGCCCCGTCGATCGTCCTGACGACGGTGTTCTCGATCATCGGCACGCTCCAGCTGTACGCCGAACCGGCGGTGCTGCGTCAGATCTCCTCGAACATCTCCAGCACGTTCACCCCGAACATGCTGGCCTACACGGTGGCGTCCGGGAACAACTACCAGCAGGCCGCGGCGATTTCCGTGGTCATCGCCGTCATCACCTTCGTCTTGAGCTTCGGGTTCATGCGACTGACCTCGAAGAAGGCGGGACTGTGAGCAACAGCAACCCCTCTTTGATCCGCGAAAGCCGCGTCAGCCGTACGGCCGCCATGGCCCTGATGCTCCTGCTGACCGTCTACTTCCTGCTGCCGGTCTACTTCCTGGTCGTCGCGGCGACCAAGCCGCAAGGAGACCTGGCCTCCACCAACGGGCTGGTGTTCTCGCACTTCAACCTGTTCGAGAACCTCCGCGTCCTGTTCACCCGCAGCGACGGCGTCTTCGGCCGCTGGGCCCTCAACACCGTCCTCTACGCCGTGCTGGGCGCGGCCGTCGGGACCCTGATCTCCGCGCTGTGCGGCTACGCCCTCGCCAAGTTCCGGTTCTGCGGCCGGGAGTTCCTGTTCTCCGTCATCCTCGGCGGCGTCCTCGTGCCCACCACGGCGCTCGCCCTGCCGCTGTTCCTGCTGTTCTCGGCGACCGGGCTCGTCAACACCTACCTCGCGGTCTTCCTGCCCAGCATCGTCAGCCCGTTCGGTGTCTACCTCGCGCGGATCTTCGCGGACGCGGCGGTTCCGCAGGAGCTGATCGAGTCGGCGCGGCTGGACGGCGCGGGCGAGTTCCGTACGTTCTTCTCGGTGGCGTTCCGGCTGATGACACCGGCCCTGGTGACCATCTTCCTGTTCCAGTTCGTAGCCATCTGGAACAACTTCTTCCTGCCCATGGTGATGCTCCAGAAGGAGTCGCTGTTCCCGATCACGCTGGGCCTGTACGAGTGGAACGGCCAGACCGCCAGGGCCCCGCTGCTCCAGCAGTCCGTGATCACCGGTTCGCTGGTGTCGATCGCGCCCGTGATCGTCGTGTTCGTGCTCCTCCAGCGGTTCTGGCGGACGGGGCTTGCCGCCGGCTCCCTCAAGTGACGCCCACCCCACGCGCAGAAGGTGACTGTCGCCATGCCCGAATCCGCCGTCTTCGTGCCCCACTTCCACTGGGACCGCGAGTGGTACGAACCCTTCCAGGTGTTCCGGCACCGGCTCGTCTCCGCCCTCGACACGGTGCTGGAGACGGCCGAGGCGGACCCGGACTTCCGGTTCACCGTCGACGGCCAGATGGCCGCGGTCGAGGACTACCTGCAGATACGCCCGGAGCACCGCGATCGCGTCGCGGCCCTCGTGCGGGAGGGCCGGCTGGCCGTCGGCCCATGGCTGATCCTGCTCGACGAGTTCCTCTGCTCCGGCGAGACCATCGTGCGGAACCTGCAGATGGGGTGGGCGGCCGCGGAGAGCCTCGGCGGCGCGATGCCCATCGGCTATCTGCCGGACATGTTCGGCCACATCGCGCAGATGCCGCAGATCCTGGCGCGCGCCGGCATCGAGCACGCGGCACTGTGGCGCGGGGTGCCCGGGGCCGTCGATGGTCACGCCTTCCGCTGGCGCGCTCCCGACGGCTCCGAGGTGCGCACCGAGTTCCTCTTCGACGGCTACGACAACGGGCTCGACGTCCTCCTGGTGCCCGACCGGATCGGCCCGGCGCTCGGCGAGTACGCCGAGATGACGGCCCGGCGGTGGGGTGCCGACCCCGTGCTGGCGATGGCCGGAACCGACCACAACGCGCCCGACCCACAGCTCGCGACCTGGCTGCGCCGCGCATCCGGCCCGGAGCGCGTCATCACCATCGCCACGCTCGACGAATACGTCCGCAAACATGTGCGCGACGAGGTGACCACCGTCGTCACCGGTGAACTGCGCAGTCATGTGCGCGGCAACATCCTCCCTGGCGTGCTGTCCGTACGGCTCGGGCTCAAGCAGCGAATGGCTCTCGCCGAGCGCACCGTCGACCACGCCGAGCGGGTGAACGCCCTGTGGTCTTCGCGGGACGACTCGCCGTTCCTCTCGCTCGCCTGGCACAAGATCATCGAATCGACCGCACACGACTCGGTGGTCGGCTCCGGCACCGACGAGACCTGTGCCCAGGTCGAGGCACGGCTCGCCGAAGCCGCGCAGACCGCGCGCGCCGTCCGGGACGCGGCCCTCGCCGAGCCCGCCGCCCTCGTGCCGAGCGACGGCCACCTGGTCGCCAATCCGCTGCCGTTTCCCCGCATGGCGTTGGCCGAGGTGGAGGTCGCGGCCCCATCCGCGGGAACCACAATGGTCGCCACCACGGCGGACGGCTCCGAACATCCCGTGCAACTGATCTCCGAGGCCCCGACCGTGCTCGGCGACGAGCGCATGGATGCCTCGCAACTCGAACGCGTGCTGCGTCGCATCCATCGCCGCGAGCTCTTCGGCCGTCTGATCGACCGCTACGAACTCACCCCGGGTTCGCTCGTCTTCCACCTCGCCGAGGTGCCGACCGGCGGACCGTTCGACCTGCTGATCCTGCGCCGCGAGGTCGCCGCCGCTGCCGCCGCGCATCCGGGTCAGTGGCGGGTGCGGACGCTGGCGGAGGCCCGCGCCACCGCGCTGGTGCCCGTGCGCCTCCCCGCCTGCGGGCTGGCGAGCCTCCGGGTCACGCCGATCGACCGGCCCGCCACCCCCGCGATGCCGCTCGCCCCCTCGACGGCGACCGCCCGCACGCTCTCGAACGGGCTGGTGGAGGTCGCGGTCGCCACCGACGGCACCCTGGACGTGACCGGCGCCGACGGCACCGTGCTGCACGGAGTCGGCCGGCTCGTCGACGGCGGTGACCGCGGCGACAGCTACAACTACGCTCCACCGGCTCACGATGTGCTCGTGTCGGAGCCGAAGGAGGTCCGCGTCGAACTCCTGGAGAGCGGCCCGCTGCGGTCGAGGCTGCGGGTCACCCGCGTCTACGAGTGGCCCGCCGCACTCTCCTCCGACCGCGACGTGCGCGGCGCCCGGACCGTGCCGACACCGGTGGAGACACTCGTGGAAGTCCGCGTGGGCGAGCCGTTCGTCCGTGTCTCCACGTCGTTCCTGAACCAGTGCGCCGACCACCGGCTGCGCTTTCATGTGCCGCTGCCCGAGCCCGTGGACACGTCCGCGTCCGCCGGGCAGTTCGCCGTCACCGAGCGCGGCCTCACCGCGGAGGGCGGCTGGGGCGAACACCCCCTTCCGACCTTTCCCGCGAGTTCGCTCGTGTCGGCCGGCGCCGCGCACGTCCTGCTCGACCACTCCAGTGAGTACGAACTCATCGACGACGGCTCCGAACTCGCCATCACCCTGCTGCGCGCCATCGGCTCGATCAGCGTCAACATCCATCCCCTGCGTGACGAACCCGCGGCGAGCGAGATCCCCGTGCCGGGCGCGCAGGAGCTGGGCATGCGCATCGAGAACCGTTTCGCGATCCTGCCATCGGCAGCCGGCTGGCAGGGTGCGCACGCGGTCGCTCGCGCGGAGGACTTCCGCAACGACGTACTCGTCACCCGTGGAACCGCGACCGCTGAAGGCCCCCTGCCCCCGGACCGGATCGGGGTGCGGGTCGAGGGCAAGGACGTCTTCGTCTCGAGCGTCCGTCGCGTCACCGACGCCGACCGCGGAGCCGGCACGGAGATCCGGCTGTCCGCGATGAGCGCCACGCCGACGCACGCCCGCGTGACCGGCCCGTTCACCCAAGCCACGACGGTCGACCTGCTGGGTCGGCCCCTCTCCGAGACGCCGGTACGGGACGGACTCCAACTCACCCTCGGCGCTTGGGAGATCCGCACCGTCGTGGTCCGCTGACCGGTCCCCCGGCGCTCAACTTCCCCCACTCGCTACCGAAAAGAGTCGTGACCTCTTGCCGTCCACACTTTCCGCCCGTGTTTCGGACATCGCACCAGGACGTGGCGCACTGCGTCCCGCGCGCTCGTGGCTGCACTCCGACGCCCCCTGTCGGTCGCTGAACGGGCCCTGGCGATTCCGTCTGTCGCCCACGGCGTCGGTGGCGGAGGATTTCGCGGCCGAAAGCTTCGACGACCACAGCTGGGACAGCATCCAGGTTCCCTCCCACTGGGTGCTCCAGGGCGACGGAGCCTACGGGCGGCCCATCTACACGAACATCCAGTTCCCCTTCCCCATCGACCCGCCCCACGTGCCGGACGAGAACCCCACCGGCGACTACCGCCGGCACTTCGACATGCCAGCCGACTGGTCGGACGCCGAGCGCATCGTGCTGCGGTTCGACGGAGTCGAGTCCCTCTTCCGGGTGTGGGTGAACGGCGTGGAGGCCGGCAGCGCCAGTGGCAGCCGGCTCGCCCACGAGTACGACGTCACCTCATCGGTGCGCCCCGGTGACAACGTCGTCGCCGTGCGGGTGCACCAATGGTCGGCGTCCAGCTACGTCGAGGACCAGGACCAGTGGTGGCTGCCGGGCATTTTCCGGGACGTCACCGTGATCGCCCGGCCGGCCGGAGGCATCGAGGACGTCTGGCTGCGCGCCGGCTTCGACAACGGACGCGGTCACATCGACCCGGAGGTCACCGCCGACACAGCGGCGTTCCCGGTCGCCCTGCGCATCCCCGAACTCGGTATCGAGCAGGTCTGGGCCACGCCCGCCGATGTGGCGCCCCTCGACGTCGCCGCCGTGGAGCCCTGGTCGGCCGAAGTGCCTCGCCTCTACGACGCCACCGTGTCGACGGCCGCGGAGACCATCGCCCTGCGCGTGGGTTTCCGCACGGTCGAAATCCGCGGCGACCAGTTCCTGGTCAACGGCCGTCGCGTCGTGTTCCACGGGATGAACCGCCATGAGGCCCACCCCGAGCGCGGACGCGTCTTCGACGAGGAGCACGCCCGCGAAGACCTGGCCCGCATGAAGCGGTTCAACGTGAACGCCATCCGCACCAGCCACTACCCGCCGCATCCACGGCTGCTCGACCTCGCCGACGAACTCGGGTTCTGGGTCGTCCTCGAGTGCGATCTGGAGACGCACGGCTTCGACAAGGTCGACTGGGTCGGCAATCCCTCCGACGATCCGGCATGGCGCAAGGCGTACCTCGACCGCATCCAGCGCACCGTCGAACGGGACAAGAACCATCCCAGCATCGTGATCTGGTCGCTCGGCAACGAAGCGGGCACCGGCAGCAACCTCGCCGCCATGGCGGCGTGGGTCCACGCCCGCGACACCGAACGCCCCGTGCACTACGAAGGTGACCACACCGGCGAGTACACCGACATCTACTCGCGCATGTACGCAACAGTGCCGGAGATCGAGCGGATCGGCGCCGACAACGCACGTTCCACGCTGATGAACTGCACTCCCGCACAAAGCGCCCGGCAACGCACCAAGCCGTTCGTGCTGTGCGAGTACGCGCACGCGATGGGCAACGGGCCGGGAGCGCTCGACCAGTACCAGGCTCTGGTCCACGCGTACCCGCGCGTGCACGGCGGTTTCGTCTGGGAGTGGCGCGATCACGGCCTCCTGGCAACGGCCCCGGACGGGACGCCGTACTACGCCTACGGCGGTGACTTCGGAGAGGTGGTCCACGACGGAAACTTCGTCATGGACGGAATGCTGCTGAGCAACGACGTGCCGACGCCCAGCCTCCACGAGTTCAAGGCGGTCGTACAACCGATCCGCTTCGACTTCGACGGCGACAAGCTCGCGCTCACGAACCTACGTCACTCCGCCGACACCTCCGACCTGCGCTTCCGCTGGCGCGTCGAGCACGACGGCGTTCCCGTGGACCACGGTGACCTGGAGGTCCCCGTCCTCGCACCGGGCGACTCGGTGCACGTGCCGCTGCCACGTATCCGGGTGTCGCCGGACGCTGAGACATGGCTCACGATCGACGCGCTACTGGCGGCCGGAACGGCCTGGGCGCCCGAGGGACATGTGGTCGCGACCGCCCAACTGGACAGCTCGTCACCTCGTACGGCCCCCGCTGCCCGGCCCCGGTCCGACTGGGAGCCGGGAGACGGAACCCTGACCCTGGGAACCGCCCAGTTCATCGACGGATCCCTCGTACGACTCGCCGGACGGGCGGTGACGGGCCCGCGGCTGGAACTCTTCCGTGCGCCGACCGACAACGACGAAAGCGCCTCCGACCAGGTCGAGGACAGCGACGCCGACGTCGCCGGAGCCTCCAACGCCGACCTGTGGCGTCGCGACGGTCTCGACCGGCTGACCACGCGACGCGTGTGCGTGGAACAGGCCGCGCGGTCCCTGCGCACGATCGACAAGGTCTCCGCGGCGGGCTCCGCCTTGTCGGTGATGGTGGAATCCGTCTGGTCCCTCCAAGACGACGAGCTGGAACTGCGTGCCGAGATCGAGCCTTCGAGCGGCTGGCGGACGGTGTGGCCGCGGATCGGGATCCGGTTCGATCTTCCCGATGGCGCGGCTCCGGTCGACGGCGCCGAGTGGTTCGGCCTCGGCCCCTTCGAGTCCTACCCCGACAGTCTGCGTGCGGCGCGCACCGGCCGCTTCTCCGCCACCATCCGCGACCTCTCGGTCGACTACGCCCGCCCCCAGGAGACCGGTCACCGCTCGCAACTACGCCGGCTGACACTGCTGAGCGGCGAGAGCGAGGTGCTGCACATCGTGGCACTCCAGGACACGTCCGGACGGCGTCCGGGCTTCACCCTCAGCCGTCACACCCCCCAGCAGATCGCCCGAGCCCAGCACCCCTTCGAGCTTCCCGTCTCGACGACGAGTCACCTGATCATCGATGCGGCCCAGCACGGACTCGGCTCGCGGGCCTGTGGACCGGATGTGCGGCCGGAGTTTGCGCTTCGCCCCGAATCCCGCACGATCAGACTGCGCCTCACAGCGGGCCACTGAACTCCGTTGGGTGGTTCCTGGGCCGACCGCTCGGCGCAGGCGGTCCCGGTTTCGTGACGTTCCCTGCGCTGCCGGCTCGGCTCAGAGGTGGAGGCGGGCAAGCGCGCTGACGATCACGGCGGTCCAGGGCCGGTGCTACCAGGTGTTCCAGCCCGCGCCGCACCTGGCGGACGACGAAGACACCACCCGCGCCCGGGCCGGGGCAGCGTCTTCGTCAACAGCGACCTATGCCCGCGTGAACCCGTGGCTCCGCTCCACTTTCGCCATATGCAGCGTGTAGCTCTCGTACCACTCGGCTCGCCCGCGCTCTTGCGCCGCACGGTGCTCGGCGTTGCTCCGCCACTCCCTGAGGGCGTCGGAATCGCGGAAGTACCCGACGGTGATGCCCAGCCCGCCTGGAGTCTGCGCGTGGTCCATCCCCAGGAAGCCAGGGACGTCCTTCACCAGCTCTTCCATGCGTGCGTTGGCCTCGCTGTAACCGCTTTGGTCCTGGGTTCGCACTGTAGTGAACACGGCCACGTAATAGGGAGGTTCATAGGCCTCGACGGGCGCGGCAGGCACTTCCGAGTGATCGCTCATGACGCCACCGTAGGCGGACTGTGCCCAACAATCAGCGTCTCTCCTCGACGAAATACCACGGCCGCCGTGACTGGTGCCGGCAGCCGCCTGCTTGGTCGCAAGACCACCCTCCCGCCCCGGGTAGGTTTGGATAGCCTCGGTGCTGTGACGGCCTATCGTGCTGGCGCCGCGGAACCGTGGGCGCCCCTTCTGGAAATGACACGTACTTCGCCGGGCGGGAGGGGGTTCTACTTGGACTTCGACGGCACGCTCTCCCGAATTCAGGTCGATCCAGCGACGGTCCTGCCGGTGCCGGGTGCCGTGGAGGCACTGACCAGACTCGCCGGCTTGGTGAGTGCCGTCGGGATCGTCTCGGCACGGCCGGTCGACTTCCTCCGGTCACGGTTCGGCGATGTCCCGGGCGTGGTACTGCACGGCCTGTACGGGCTCGAGCGGTGGCAGTCGGGGACGACGACCTCTTCTCCGGAGGCCGAGCGCTGGGAGCCCGTGGTTGTGGCACTGCTTGCCCGCGCCCGAGAAGAACTCCCGGGCGAGATCCTGATTGAGGACAAACGTCTCTCGCTGGCGCTGCACTACCGGCGAGCACCGCGGTTCGAGGAGCATGCCGTCCAATGGGCGCGCGAACAAGCTCACCGCCACGGCATGCTGCTGGAACTCGGGCCGATGACAGCAGAGTTGAAACCACCGATCGATCGAGACAAGGGCACCGTACTCACCGAGGCGACCTCCGGGTTGAGGTGCGTGTGGTACTTCGGTGATGGTGCACCCGACCTGGCGGCCTTTCGAGCCTTGAGTGGCTGGTCTCTCGCTTCTCCGGGCAGAACAGCGGTGCGCATTGCTGTGCGTCACCCGGACACCGATGCCGCGCTGCTCCAGGAGGCGGATCTCGTCGTGGACGGTCCCGATGCGGTCCCCGGGCTTCTCGACGCTGTGAGCACGGCGTTGGCTCATCGGCCCAGCGGGTAGACGTAGCATTGCTGCAACCGCCCCATGTCCGGGGCATGGTCGCGCATGAGCGCGCTGTCCAGTGCCAGCTCGTAGACGAGACCGAAGCCGCTCCCCCCGAATCGCTTGGCGAGTTGTCGCCAGTCCTGCCGCAACTTGCGAACAGCCGCTGCTGTGGCCGCCGCACACGTGCCTGCGCAGAGGAATACCCGCGTCTCCTCCCAGTCCACGGCCTCCACCACCGCGTACTCGAGGTGAGGGCCATCGCCTGCTACGGGTTCCATCCGGCGAAACGTACGGTGCGTGTTCCCGTGCACGGGGCGGACTTCGACACCGCGCACGGGCCGACCGTTCTCGTCGCGCATGGAGAACGCGAAGGCGAACGGTGCCTGTCCGAGCATCACCGTTGTCGTGGTGTTGTACACCGGCCCGCCCACGAGTATCGCGCAGTCGACGCCTCGCACCGTGTTCTTGATATCCTCAGCGGTCGCCTGCTGGTGCTCGGTGTATTCCGAAACCGACCTGCTGGCGGTGACGCGGCAGCGTATCGGCCGGTAGACGACCCGCTCGGGAAGGCCAACGGCTTGCAGCAGCCGGACCACGGGATTGGCTTGCAGCGCGTCGGCGAAATCGAGCGCCTCCCGGTATTCCAGCTCGCTGATGGCCGTCCCCGTGAACCCTGCCTGGACGGAGACGGTCCCGGTTGCAGTCCGAGGTCGGATGTCGAAGCTGGGCACGATCACCGTGAGGGAGCTTCTCGACGCCGTACCGACCCGGAAAAGCTTCCATACGCTGCTGCGCCGTGACAGCCAGGCCGCGGCCAAGGCCAGGGCGCTTGCCAAGACGGCCAGCACGCCCGTGCCGGCGACATTCGCCAAAACGTCCCGCACGAACCCCATTCGGCCGCCCCCTCGCCGCCGCCGTTCGCCAAACGCACTGCGAGGACCATCTTAACGATCTCATGCACAGTAGAGCGGTCAAACTCGAGTGCTTGAACACCGTTCGTGATCGTACGGCGGGTACGCGGTTCGTGCAGCGCGCCCAAAAGGGTGTTGCACGAGGCCGTGATCAAGAATCCTGAAGCGTCCGGCGAACACACAGGTGAGCGGCCTGGTTCCAGGAGCATTTCGACTCATCGATAGTCTGCGTCACCATGATGCGCGCTTGGACCGTGCCGATGCTGTTTGCGCTCTGCGGCTCAGCCGCCGCGACTGAGTTGATCTTCAAGGGAAGCCCCGGCACAGCTGCGGCACTTCTGCTGGCGTTTCTTGCCCTCGCAGGCGTCAACTCGCCCCTGATCTTCCCGAGGTCGATCGGTGCGCGGGAGGCACAGCGCCGCAGCGCCGTCGACGGCCGGCCGGTCGTCTACTGGCGTCCGGGCTGCACGTACTGCATGCGACTGCGCATCCGGCTGGGCCGCAGCGCCCGCCAGTTGCATTGGGTCAACATCTGGCATGACCCGGCAGGTGCCGCAGCGGTGAGGGCGGTCAACAACGGCAACGAGACCGTGCCGACCGTCGTCGTGGCGGGCCAGCCGCACACCAACCCCGATCCCCAATGGGTGCGGGAACAGCTCTCCCCTTCCGCCTGATCAGAAACCCGGAGAGGCGCCCGCAGACCTTGCAAGCAGAGGTCAAAAGACAAGCTGAGGTCCGATCGACCTGATCCGTCTGAGGGGCACGGCAACAGCGTCATTCCTCAGATCGCGGGCGAGGAGGAGCGGACGCATCCCACCGAGGCCAATGCCCTGGGCGGAAAGTTCGCGGTCGATACGCCCTTCGTCCGTGACACCCCCAGGACCTGCCTCTTTCCAACAGGGCACGGGTACAACGGCCTTGCGCGCGGTACCTGCCTCGCCCACCTGACCGGCTACCGCGACACGGACTGTGCGACCGGGCTCAGATCCACGTTCCGAGCCACATCCTGACGCGCCAGTCGGCGTACGGGATGGTCTGCCCGGTATAGAGCGGGAAGAGATAGATGAAGTTCCAGACGATGAGCAGCACCAGCACGCCGGCGGCGACCACACCCAGTACGGGGCGTTTGCCCGCCGCGCCCGGCGGCCCCGACAGGGCTCCCAGCATCATCGCCACGGCCAGGCACAGATATGGCACGAACACGACCGCGTAGAAGGAGAAGATCGTGCGGTCCTGGTAGAGAAACCAGGGCAGATAACCGGCACCCACCGCGCACAGGATGGCACCAGCCCGCCAGTCGCGGCGAAACGCCCATCGGTAGAGCAGGTACACCAGTGCGCAGCACGCCAACCACCACAGCAGCGGAGTGCCGAGGGCGAGGACCGTCTGCGAGCAGTCGCCGGCCGTGTGGCAGCCGTCTTGTCCGGGCTTCGGCGACTCGTAGTCGAACAGCACAGGGCGGCCGAGGACCAGCCAGCTCCAGGGATTGGATTCGTACGTGTGAGGAGTGTGCAGCCCCACATTGAACCGGTAGACCCCGGACTCGTAGTGCCACAGGCTGCGCAGTGGAGCGGGAACCCATGACCACGTACCGCCGCGGCCGTCGGCCCAGTGGCGTCCATAGCCGTCGTCGGACAGGAACCAGCCGGTCCACGTCACCAGATAGGTCACCCCGGCAACCGCAACCAGGGACAGGACTGACCATCCGAGGTCCTTGCGCAGCACCGCCCGGTACGGGCGGCGGGCCCCCGCCACGCGGCGAGAGCCAACGTCCCACAGCACCGTGAGCACCATCAAGAAGACGAGGCAATACAGGCCGTTCCATTTGGTGGACGCCGCCAGTCCCAGGAACAGGCCGGCTGCGAGCCGCCAGGGACGCACGCCTGTCCCGGCATGGTCACCGGTGTGTCCGTCCGGGCGCGCACGGCCGTCCGCCGCGACCGGCAAGGCCCCAGCGAGCCGGGCCCGTGCACCATCGCGGTCGATCAGCAGGGACCCGAACGCCGCAAGGACGAAGAACATGACGACGAGGTCCAGCAGCGCCACACGGCTCATCACCATGTGCAGACCGTCCACCGCCATCAGTGCGCCTGCCAGACAACCCAGCAGTGTCGAACGGAACAGGCGGCGTCCTATTCGACACAGAATCAGCACCGACAGGGTGCCCAGGGCCGCCGTCATGAAGCGCCAGCCGAACGGGGTGAGGCCGAACATCCACTCACCGAGGGCGATCACCCACTTGCCGGCCGGCGGGTGTGCGACGAAGGAGCCGGTGTCGGAGAGCGGGATGACCTGAGGGTGGGCGAGTATCTGCGGGTCGGAGATCTTGCGGTCCGGCCAGGTGCCCTCATAGCCGAGGTGCAACAGAGACCACGCGTCCTTGGCGTAGTACGTCTCGTCGAAGACGACCGCCCGCGGCCGGCCGAGATGCCAGAAGCGGATCGCTCCGGCCAGCACGGCGACGAGTACCGGCCCAAGCCAGTCCAACGCCTTCGCGACACGGCACACCCCAGCCGGGCCAAGACCTGTCCACTCCCACAGACGGGCCGACGGCCTGGGAAACGGCGGAACAAGACGCTCGCGGACGTCGCTCTCCGGACGTGCCACGTATCCGAACCGGCGAAGCCGCGCCTGCCAGTCCTCGGGCACCGTCGCCAAACCCGTGCCATCGGGAGCAAGAAGGCGGCATGCGCTGCTACTCGTCACCGGATGACCCTAGCCGTTAGCTGGGGCCCGGTGTCGCCGGGCGGGCGGTCAACGGCCGATGGCATCCCGGCCAGTGATGCAGCCCGGTGGTGCAGCCCAGGGAGCGCCGTGAACGCCGAGTGTCAGGTCGCGCATTCGTCGTCGGTGACTGCGCCTCGAACAAATGGTATGCCACCACACAAGTCCCTCTGATGATCGGGCACTTCAGCCGGAGGAACGCTTCATACCTCTCATGTGCGCGCTCGTGAACCGGGGGCACGGCACTCCGGGGCTGTGCCACGGGGGCGGTGTCGTCGCTTGGCGCCAGGCGGTGTCCGTCCAGTGGGGCGGTCCACGAGCTGTGGCCGGGCGCCAGCGTCTTGACGAGGCGTGAGCGGTGACCCAGATCCGACCTGTGAAGGTGACCGGCGGCGACCGTGTCGTCACCGAAGACCTCATCCCAGCGTCCGAAGGGACGGACCTGTTTGGGACCTGTCCGGATCAGCAATGTGCCGGACGGTACGGGTAATCGTCTTGTTGAAGACGCGTGGTCCGGCGATGCTGGGCCGATGCCAGGGCAGCGGAAGAGGAAACGAAAGCAGGCCGACGAGAGGCAGCGGGCCGACGCTCGCTTCGCGCCTGACACTGGTCATTGGGAAGTGCTCTTCGAGACTCAGGACGAGTCGGAATGGCGTGCTCACATCCATCGTCTGCGAGCGTCGGACGAGCAGATCGACTGGACGGCGGTGCGGTTGGATACGCTCTGCGGACGCTTGGTGCAGCCGACCACCTACCGGCTGAGTCTCTTTGTGCCGAGCCCCGTGCACGATCCGGGCCAGGACTACGCCAACCATTGATCATGTGGCTGGTCGAGGCGAGTTGGCGAAGGCGGCATGGGAGCGAATAGAGCCCTGCTGCGCCGCGGGTGGATGGATGGGCGTGGCCGTCCCTGGCGGGGTCTCCTGCAAATGGTTTACGGGGTGCTTTGGCGGTTGCGGACCGGCGCTCCCTGGCGCGACTTGCCCGAACGGCACGACCCCTGGCAGACGGTGTATGAGCGGTTCTGCCGCTGCGAGGCGGACGGGACCTGGGCAGGGCGGGGCCGCCGGGCTGGCCGTCCTGGAGGAGGAGTGGGACCCGCCGGCCGGCCGCTTCGACCGGGCCCGCCCGCTGCTGCTCGCCGCCGACCTCCCGGCGTTCCGCCCCCGGCGCAACCGGCTCACCCATCCGCGCGGCCACGTCCAGCTCCGGCTGGGCCGCGACGGCCTGTGGTACGCGTACGAGTCGGAACCGGGCCGGGACGACTGGTGGCCCCGCGGCACGCCCGACCTGGACCCGGTGGGCGCCCTGACCGGCCTCGGCACACCGGACGACGGCTGACCGCCACGACGCGGGAAGGCCGGTGCCGGCAGCGGTGGTCGCTGCCGGCACCGGCCTTCGGGTGCCTAGGGTGCCGTCGGCTCAGTAGGCGGAGTTGACGTTGTCGATGGAGCCGTAGCGGTGGGCGGCGTAGTTGGCGGCCGCGGTGATGTTGGCGACCGGGTCGGTGACGCTGTTGGCGGTGCCGGCGACGTGGTAGGCGTGGAAGGTGGGGTCGATCACCTGGAGCAGGCCCTTGGAGGGGGTGCCCTGCTTGGCGTTGACGTCCCAGTTGTTCTGGGCGCTGGGGTTGCCGCCGGACTCGCGCATGATGTTGCGCTTCAGGCCCTCGTAGCTGCCCGGGATGCCCTTGGCCTTCATGATGGCCAGCGACTGCTTGATCCAGCCGTCGAGGCTGCCCGCGGAGCCGCTCGTGGAAGCGCCGTGGCTGTCGTTGCCGGAGGCCGTGACCGCACGGGCATGCGCCTGTACCGGCTCGGCGGCCTGCGCGTTGGCCGGCATCAGGGTGAGCGCTGCGGCGGCGGCGCCCGTGGTGGCGATACCGGTCAGGCCGAGACGGGCGATGCGGGTGCGGTTGATCATGGCCATGCGAAAGCAACTCTCCGTGGGGGACGTCAGTCGGTGCCGGCCGCTTGCCTGCGGCGGCGTCGGCCGCCCGTGCACACGGGCAGACCCTTAGGGGGGTCGCTCGCTTCCGGCCATCCGGCTCGCGGCGACGACAGCCATGATTAGCGGCGGCCGGGGGCGGGCGCAATGATGTGACCTACTACCCCCATACGTATATTTGTCCGTTTTGTGCATGAATGGCGCTGTCGGTGCATTTCAGGGGCATCCGGTCCTACGGCCCTGGTTAGGATGTGATCCCGCTCGCATGGCCGACATCACGCCCACACAACCCCGGGCGCGGTCAGCAGCCGGAAAACCCGGGGCATCCGCCCGGCGACGGCCCGACCGACGGGACCAGGTCACGGCAGTGGCCGGCTGCGCCCCGGCCGCCCGGGCAGCGCCGGCGCCGCACCGAGCCCTTGCCGGGACGCTAGCGGAAAGAGATGACCCAGGTGTCACCCGCACCGTGTCCATGCCAGGACCGCCGGGCACCGACTGCATCCACCAGTCCGGCACGAGCGACGCCAGGACCGCCACCGCGGACAGGAACCCTCGGGCCGACGCCGCTCGGGCGGGCCTTCGATGCGATCACGCAAGACAACGCGAAGAGAAGGTCACCTGCCGGGCGAAGACCACGGCCCAGGACCGGGCGGACAAGGCCCCTGCCAGACAGTAATGGGGATATTTGATTCTGGCTCTGGCTGCAGTTCCGTGAACCACAGCACCTGGTGCGCCGGCAAAGACAGACGCGCCGATCGCCCCGTTATGGCTGAACAGCCTGGACGTGCCACGGAAGGCTGCCGCGGAGTCGCTGCGTGCCCAGTTCAGCGCCCTCGGCGTGGAGATCCTGTCGACCCGATCAAGTCGGAGGTCATGGAAGACCTTCCGCAGCTCGCGCGATTCGTACTGCTGCGGAGCCTGTGGCACGGTGTGATCGACGGCTGGACCGAGCCAGGATCGTTCGATCAACTGCCCGCCGCGCAACGCCTTCTGGCCGCTGGGCGGACCGGGAGGACCTTGTTCGCCTGGTCCGAGCCGTTGCCTATGAGGCGGTGTTCGCGACGCTCGACGAGCTGGACGCCGACGGCGATGTGAACGTGTCGGGTGTGAGTGCCGGCTGGGTGGTCATGGAGTCGGGCGCAGATGGCTCTCCGACTGGGCGGGTCTTGTCAGACCTGAATGAAGACCTCCTGACAATGGACCCCAGCGGGCGCGACGCAGCTGACCTCTGGCAATGAGGGCCGTACATTGGGCTGATTGATGCACCCATGAGGGCCGGGCTTGTCAAGCGCGTAATGGGTCCCTGACCTCGGGTTTTGACTGTCGAGCCATTCCGGGGGCGTTGGAGATTCCTGGCGTGAAGTTGCGGTCCGCAACTGGTCGTTCGCGTGGGATTGGCTCCCGGAGTGACGTGGTCGGCGTGGGGTTCACAAGCACCCATTCGGCGTCTGGCCTGTGTGGTCGGCGCCATGACCGTGGTCCGGGGCCGGGGCTGCTCAGTCAGGTCATCGAGCGCGGCGAGGCCGTCTCATGCAAGAGATGCGAGCTCACCCCGGGGGTCTGCGGGCGGCCGGTGTGGGAGGGATTCATCGCGCGGGTCGTTTCTTGCGCTGCGGCTGCGCTTCGGCGGCTTGGAGGAGGTGGTAGGCGCGGGTAAGAAGCTTGCGGGCGATGGCGGTGGTGGCGATCTTCTTGCCGCGGCGGGCGGTGATGGCGTGGTAGGTGTCGGCGAAGTCCGGGTGACGCTTGGCGGTTTGTGCGGCTTCGCACAGGATCCACCGCAGCCAGGCGTCTCCCTGCTTGGAGATGTGGCCGTGGCGGACGATGAGGTCCGAGCCGCGCACGGTCGGGGTGAGTCCGGCCCAGGCGGCGAGTTTGCGTGCGGAGGGGAAACGGGTGACGTCGCCGACCTCGGCCAGGATCACCAGCGCGGTGAGCGGGCCCACGCCCGGCAGGGCAGTGAGAACTTTGACCCGAGGGTCACCGCGGGCGTGCGCGGCAAGCCGCACGTCAAGGGCGTCGATGGGGATCTGCAGCGCGTCCATCAGCTGCAGCAGGTCGTCGACCACGTGGCGGGAGGCGTCCGGCAGCTCGAGCGAGGCGAGCCAGACCCGCCCTGGTCCGGTGAAGACCGAGCCGGCTCGGTCGTGGCCGAGATCCGCGAGTACCGCGTGGACCCGGTTGCGCAGCAGCGTCCGCAGACGTACCAGCTGGAAGCGGTGGCGCAGCAGGGCTCGCTGCTGACGCACCCACAACGGCGCGATCCATGCCTCCGGCAGGAGGTCGGCACGCAACAGCCGGCCCAGCGTGGCTGCGTCGACCTTGTCGTTCTTGAGTCTGGCGGAGGCGATGGCCTTGCATTGCAGCGGATGCACCAGATGCGGCTGGTAGCCGTAGTCCTCCAGCAGTTCCACCAGCCAGCCCCAGCCATAGGCGGCCTCGAACGCGACCGGAGTGCCGATCGGTAGATCCCCGATCACCGAGAGCACCGTCTCGACCCCGTTGGGCACGTTCCGATTGATTCGAACCGTGCCCTCCTGGTCGAGGACCGCGATCTGCGACCGCTTGCGGTGCACATCGATACCGACGTAGACAGACATTGAGGGCCTCCTTCCCGAGCCCGTCGATACCCGGACGATAGGCATCGCCCGACTGAGCACGGAAGGGGGCCCGGCCCTCATAGGGTCAGGTCATGACTGGGGGATGCGGGTCCGGTGGAGTTCTATAAGATCCCCGGCTGCACGGTCGGTTGACGGCGGACGTCCGGACGGCGGACCACCCGATGAGCCCAGGCTGCAAAGGGAAAATCGCGCGCCGCTGGGTCGGCCCGTCCGTAGCATGTCGTGGCATGACGTATACGCCTCGTCGTTCCGACGTGCCCGAGAAGACCTCTCTCGAGGGACTGGAAGAGAAGTGGTCGCGGCGTTGGGATGAGACTGGCGTATATGCCTTCGACCGGAGCCGACCGCGCCGGGAGGTCTTCTCCATCGACACTCCGCCGCCTACGGTCAGCGGCTCGTTGCACGTCGGCCACGTCTTCTCCTACACCCACACGGACGCCATCGCGCGCTATCAACGGATGCGGGGCAAGGCCGTCTTCTATCCGATGGGTTGGGACGACAACGGTCTGCCGACCGAGCGGCGGGTGCAGAACCACTTCGGGGTGCGCTGCGACCCTTCGCTGCCCTACGACCCGGACTTCACCCCGCCCGAGCACCCTGGCAAGCAGCAGATCGCAGTCTCCCGGCGCAACTTCATCGAGCTGTGCGAACGGCTGACCCGGGAGGACGAGAAGGCCTTCGAAGAGCTGTGGCGCAGGCTCGGCCTCTCCGTGGACTGGTCGCTGACCTACCAGACCATCGACGACGCGGCGCGCGCCACCGCCCAGCGGGCTTTTCTGCGCAACCTGGCCCGCGGCGAGGCATACCTCGCTGAGGCTCCCACTCTGTGGGACGTCACCTTCCGCACCGCTGTCGCTCAAGCCGAATTGGAAGACCGGGAACGTCCTGGCGCCTACCACCATCTGGTCTTCCACGGCCCCGACGGGCAGGCCCTTGAGATCGCCACCACCCGCCCGGAGCTGCTGCCGGCTTGTGTGGCGCTGGTCGCTCACCCCGACGACGCTCGCTACCAAGCTCTCTTCGGACAGACCGCTGCCACCCCGCTCTTCGGCGTTGACGTGCCGGTGGTGGCACACCGGCTGGCCGACCCGGGAAAGGGCACTGGCCTCGCCATGGTGTGCACTTTCGGCGACACCACCGATGTGGTCTGGTGGCGCGAACTTCAGCTGGCTACCCGGCCGGTGATCGGCTGGGACGGCCGGTTCCTGCCCGAGCCGCCGCCCGGCCTGGACGGCGATGCCGCGCGCTCTGCGTACGCGCTGTTGGCGGGCGCCACACCGCACACGGCTCGGGAGCGGGTCGTCTCGCTGCTGCGGGAGCGCGGTGAGCTGCTGGGCGAGCCCCAGCCGATCGTCCACGCCGTGAAGTTCTACGAGAAGGGCGACAAGCCTCTGGAGATCGTCACCACCCGGCAGTGGTACCTCCGCAACGGCGGCCGGGACGAGCAGCTGCGCGACCGACTGCTGGGACGCGGCGCGGACCTGCTCTGGCACCCCCCGCATATGAAGACCAGGTACGACAGCTGGGTGAGCGGCCTCAACGGGGACTGGCTGGTCAGCCGGCAGCGGTACTTCGGCGTGCCCATCCCGGTCTGGTACGCGCTGGACGACACTGGCAACCCGCGCTGGGACCAGCCACTGGTACCCACCGAGGACCGGCTGCCGGTCGATCCGGGCACCGACACCCCCGACGGGTACACCTCTGAGCAGCGCGGGGTGCGGGGCGGGTTCATCGGCGACACCGACGTGCTGGACACGTGGGCCACCTCCTCGCTCAGCCCGCAGATCGCCGGGCGTTGGGGACGGGACGACGATCTGTTCCAGCGGGTCTTCCCCATGGACCTGCGGCCCCAGGCCCACGAGATCATCCGCACCTGGCTGTTCTCCACCGTGGTGCGCGCAGACAGTGAGCACGGCGTGCTGCCATGGCGCCGTGCGGCGATCTCCGGCTGGATCCTGGACCCCGACCGTAAGAAGATGTCCAAGTCCAAGGGCAATGTGGTCACCCCGACGGACCTGCTCGTGCAGCACGGCTCCGACGCAGTCCGCTACTGGGCGGCCAGCGCCCGGCCCGGCACGGACACGGCCTTCGATACCGGGCAGATGCGCATCGGCCGCCGACTTGCCATCAAACTGCTCAACGCCAGCAAGTTCGTGCTGGGTATCGGCGAGCCCGACCCGAGCAAGCGGTTGGTTGACGAGCCGCTCGATCAGGCGATGCTGGCCCAGCTTGCCGACGCCGTCCAGGACGCCACCGAGGCCTTCGAGGAGCTCGACTACGCGCGAGCGCTGGAGCGGGCCGAGGAGTTCTTCTGGCGCTTCTGCGATGACTACCTGGAGCTGGTCAAGATCCGTGCCTACGGCGGGCACTCGCAGGAGGGCGCCGACTCGGCCCGGCTGGCGCTGCGGACCGCGCTTTCGGTGCTGGTACGGCTGTTTGCTCCGTTCCTGCCCTTCGCCACCGAAGAAGTGTGGTCCTGGTGGCATGACGGCTCGGTGCACCGCGCGCCCTGGCCTGACGCAGTTTGGCTGCGCGAGCAGGCCGGAGCAGCGGACCGGTCGGTGCTCGAGGTGGCTACGGAGGTGATCGCCGCGGTTCGCAAGGCCAAGTCCGAAGCGAAGGTGTCCATGCGTACCGAGGTGGCTTCCGCCAGGATCAGCGCCTCCCCGGCCATTTGGGAACGGGTGGCGCTGGCGGCGGATGATCTTCGCGCCGCGGGCCGAATCGCCGAGGTGGAGCCCGCCGTCGGCGAAGGTGCCGGACTTGCGGTAACGGTCACACTGTGACTGCGCCCCGATACAGGGCGAAGACCTTCCTCTCGCGCACCTGACCGCCGACGCCGCCGGTCGACGCGTCGTCCACTTCGACCACCGGAGCGGACGACGCTCAGCGGTTTGCTCGCCCCCACCGTTATTAGTCGGCGCCAATCATCGCGTAGAGATGCGTCTCGGTGTGGAAGGCACCCCGACTGCCGTCAGCGGCACTGCTGCTGGCTTCGGCGCTACTGGAATTGAGCGCCAGGCTTGCCCACGCCTGCCTTGGGGCCGGCCGAGCCTTGGTGTGCGTGGCGGCGCCCGCGAGTCTTGAGCTGCGGCCGTGATCAGCGCAGGAGGACGCCGAAGACCATGTGGAAGAAGGCGTCGAAGGGAGCGGAGGACTTGTCGGCCCGGGCTGCGATCAGCGTGCCCTCCCAGGCGCTGAGAATGAACAGCGCGGCCTCCTCGACGTCGAGAGCGGCGTCCAGCTCACCTGCTTCCCTGGCTTCGGTGAGCACCCGCCGGATGCGCGCGGCCCATCGCTGGAAGCCGCTCCGGACGGCGGAGCGGATCTCCTCGGAGTGGTCCGCCACCTCCGCGCCGAGGTTGCCCACCAGGCATCCGCGGGCGAAGCCGCTGCCTACCGTGTCCGCACCCAGGAATTCGAAGTGCGCCCGAAGCCGCTCCAGGGCAGGACGTCCGGGGGTCTCGAGCAGGTCGAACCGCAGCCCGGCGGCGTAGCGGCTCAGTGCCTCAAGGGCGCTCTCCTCCTTGCTTGCGAAGTGGTTGTAGAACGAGCCCTTGGGAGCCCCGGCCGCCGAGGTGATGTCGCTGATGCCGGTGGCATTGAAGCCACGCGTGCGGAACTGCTCCAGGGCTGCCTGCGCGATCTCCTCGCGCTTGGACGCGCGTGCCATCCTCACCACCACCTCGGGATCAATATGTCCGGTCGCCTTGGTCTGGGTCAAACCCACGTCACAGGTCAGCGGCTCCCGCCCACGACGACATGTGACCCATGACTCGACCCTCAGACCTGCTTGACTAGGTTTAAAGTGACCGGTCATATTGAAGTGACCGGTCATATTCAAGCAAGTTCCCACCCCCAAGCCGCCAAGCCCTTGGCCCTCCCCGCTTCGGCAGAGGCAACAACGAGGAGATGCGACATGTCCGCCTACCGAGCATTCGAGGCCACCGGTGTCCACCAGCTCCGGCTCGTGGAGCGTGAGCTGGTCGACCCGGATCCCGGACACGTCCGGCTCAGGGTGGAGGCGTGCGGTGTCTGCCACACCGACGTGCTGGCCGTGGAGGGCCTGCGCCCCGACCCGTCACGGCCCGTCGTTCCCGGCCATGAGGTCGTCGGCGTGATCGATGCCGTGGGCGCGGGCGTCACCGCCTGGCGGCCGGGCGACCGAGTCGGCGTCGGCTTCCTGAACGGGCACTGCTGGCAGTGCGAACCGTGCCGCCGCGGTGACTTCGTCAACTGCCTCAACCAGGAACAGACCGGCACCACCATCGACGGCGGATACGCGGAGGTGGCCTACGCCCGCGCGAGTGGACTGGTGCGCATCCCCGACGGCATGTCCGCCGTCGAGGCGGCCCCGCTGCTGTGCGCCGGACTTACCACCCTCACCGCGCTCCAGCAGGCCGCCACCCGCGCGGGCGCCCTGGTCGCCGTACAGGGGATCGGCGGGCTGGGACACCTGGCGCTGCAGTACGCACGCAGCCTCGGACACCGTGTGGCCGCCATCGCGCGCGGCCAGGAGAAGGAGCCTCTCGCCAGGGAGCTGGGCGCCCACGAGTACATCGACAGCACCCTCACCGACCCCGGCACGGCGCTGGCCGACCTGGGCGGCGCCTCGCTCATCGTCGCCACGGCATCCAGCGGTACGTCCATGAACCCCCTGGTCCGCGGACTGGCCCCGGGCGGCACGCTGGTGGTCGTCGGCGCCGCCCCCGACCCGCTGACGGTCGCCACAGCCGACCTGATCTTCGGCACCCACCGCATCGTCGGCAGCCTGACCGGATCGTCGATCCAGAACGAGGACAACCTCGCCTTCAGTCTCGCCCACGGCATCCGCCCCGCCACCGAGACCATGCCCTTCACCCACGCCATGGACGCCTACGAGCGGATGCTCTCGGGCAAGGCACGCTTCCGCGTCGTCCTGGACATGGCCGCCTGACCACGCCACAACCTGTGCCGCCGGGCAGGCGAGTTGAGGCCCGCGCCCTCGGCAATCCCCTCGAGGTTCCCCCCATGACCGACATGGTCGACACAACAGAGCACACCAGCATCGCCCCGTGCGAGAGCGTGCCTGCGCGTCCAGCCGCCGACATCGTCTCCGCCGTCAACGGTCTCCATGCGACCCGCGCCGCACGGATCAGGCTGCTGTCCGTCTCCCTCGGCACCGCCGGCCTCGGCGGAGCCTGGCAGGCAGGGGTAACCACCTTTCCGTCCGCTCTGCAGTTCAGCGACGCTCTGTTCACCGTCAGCGGACTGATCTGGCTGGTGCTGCTGGCCCAGTACCTGCGGCATGGCGGGACCCGATGGCACAACCTGCGCCATGACCTGCGTCATCCCGGCGATGGCTTCACCCTCGGGTACGTCCCCATCATCGGCATGCTGATCACAGGACACTTCTCCCGGTTCGAGCTCACCGGGGCACGCTGGGTCTACGCGGTGTTCCTTGTCCTGGCCGCCTTCATCGCCGCACGCCTGCTCGCCCACTGGCTCACGGGCACCCTGAGCACCACCGCTTTGCACCCGGGCTATCTGCTGCCGGTCTCCTCCGCACCGTTCGTGGCGAGTGCCGTCGCCTCCACGCTCAGGCTGTCCGGTGTCGCCGACGCCGCCTTCGCGGTGGGGCTTCTGTACTGGCTCGCCTTCGGCACCGTCATCCTCGGCAGCCTCGTCACCGGTGGACCCCTGCCCGGGCCCGCCCGCCCGGCCCTCACCGTCCTGACCATCCCACCGGCGACCGGCGGAATCGCCTGGACCGCCGCTCACAAGGGCGTCTTCGACGCCGTCGGCTACGGCTTCGCCGGCACCCTGCTCTTCACCGTCCTCCTCGTCGTCTTCCTCCTCCCCGAACTACGCCAGCCCTCGTTCCATCCGGGCGTGTGGATCTTCAGCTTCCCCATAGCGGCAAGCACCAATTTCGCCGTCCGCTGGATCCATGCGTCCGCACTCCCCGGAGGACCGGCCCTCACGGGCATCCTCCTCGCCGGTGCCACATTGGCGCTGGGCCTGCTGGCCGCAGCCACTCTGAACCACCGCGCCCGGCGAGCACTTCCCAACTGACTTCCTGCTCCGCGGGCGGAGAGACGCATGCCAGAGACATCACCTCGTCCACAAGCGCCCACCGACCCCGTTCACCGGACGGCGACAGCCCGCGGCCCCGGTTTACGGTGCCAGCAGACGCCGACTCCATCCGACCCATGTGCCCTGCCCCACCGCAACATGCCCAAGGAGCCATCATGCCCACGCTCGACCGCCATGACGCCGTCTTCGTCCTCGACCTCGGCGACGGGGAGAACCGCTTCCACCCCGACTGGATCACCTCGGTCAACGCAGCCCTGGACGAGGTGGAGAAGTCGGAAGGCCCCCGCGCCCTGGTGACCGCTGCGAACGGGAAGTTCTATTCCAACGGTCTGGATCTCGAATGGCTCGCAGCGCACAGCGACGAGCACCTGGCCTACGTCAACTCCGTCCACGGCCTCTTCGCAAGGTTCCTGTCCCTCCCGCTGGTCACCGTAGCCGCCCTGCAGGGACACACGTTCGCCGCAGGAGCGATGCTGTCCCTGGCCCACGACTTCCGTCTCATGCGTGCCGACCGTGGCTTTTGGTGCCTGCCCGAGGCAGAGATCAACATCCCCTTCACTCCGGGCATGTCCGCCCTCATCCAGTCGCGGCTGACCCCGCAAACGGCCCAGCACGCCATGGTCACGGCCCGTCGTTTCGGCGGCGAGGAAGCCGCCACCGCCGGAATCGTCGATCAGGCCGTGGACGAGGGCGCCCTGCGCACTGCCGCCTTCGAACTCGCCCAGGCTCACGCGAGCAAGGCCGGCGACACCCTCGGAACCATCAAGACGCGCATGTACGCCCCTGTCCTCGCCCTCCTGTGCGACACGACCAACCCGCGGGGCTGACGCCGTGCCGGGGGCGGTCGCCGGCCCGGGTAGGGCACGACGTGTGCAGGTGCGGACAGACCGGTCATGGTGACCGGTCGGACGACTAGGGCCTGTCCGGCGAGGGGATGTCTTCACGTCTCGGCGCGGCGGAACTTACGGTTTGTGGGTTACCCAGAGCAGTTCCGCCGGCCAGCGGTGTGCCCAGTCAGGCGGGTCGGTTTCGTTGTAGCCGTTGGGTGTTCCGAGTTCGGGCCGCGGCTCGATGAGGTCGTCGATGACGAGACCTGCGCCGCGCAGGACCTTGACCCAGTCGCCGTAGGTGAGCTGATAGCTGGTCGCGCCCTGGCCTTCGGCGATGGTGTCCAGCCCGAAGTAGTCCTGCTGCAGCGTCGTGGTCACGCGACTGGCGACTTCGTCGTAGCAGGCTTCGAACCATGGGCTGGCGACGTTGAACACCAGGCGCCCACCGCGGCGCAGGATGCGTGCGGCCTGCGGGACGGCCAGATGCGGGGGTGCCCAGCTGAGCCCGCCGTAATCACAGAACACCAGGTCGAAGCTGTCGGCGGCGAACGGGAGTTGTTCGGCGGCGCCTTGCACCAGCGGGTAGTGGGCCGCTCCCATCGCGCGAGCTGCCGCGGCGAGCTGGGCTTCGGACAGGTCGAGCCCGACCACGGTGGCGCCCTCAGCGGCGAGCGCCCTGGACCACTGGCCGGCGCCGCAGCCGAGTTCGAGGACGCGCTTACCGGTGACGTCGCCCAGGGCGTGCAGGTGCGCGTCGGGGATGGAGTACATGCCCCACAGCCGGGGTTTGGCGCCGATTTGCGGGTCGTGCTCCTGCTGGTAGGCGCTGCTGATCTGGTTCCAGAGCCGCCGGTTGGCGGGGATGCTGTCCACGTGCCGACTCCAGCACTGCCTGCCGGGGGCGGTCAACACGATTAGGGCACTGGCCGGCCCTCGCCTCGGTCCGGCCCTGGCTCGGCCCATGATCCGCCGGACGAGCCCTAGGCTGGCGCCGTGGCCAATGAGCTCGTTCATGAGGGAAGCGCCTTCCTCAACTTTCGACGCTACTTCCCGGATCCGAAGGAGCACGGGTTTCGGTGGGTCGACGTCAAGCAGCTCCGCTTCTCTGCGGGGTCCATCGACGATGGAGAACTGCTTGCCGCACTGATTGGGCATGAGCAGTTCCGGGACGACTATGCAGGTGGTGGAGTGCTGCCGGAGGGGCGCCGGCACGGTCCATATTGGCTGCGGTTGATCACGCCCGACGTCTACGAGCCCATCAGCCAGGAGCAGGCCGCGCAGATCCTGCGGGAGTGGGTGGATCCGCTCTGGGACGTGCCCACGGAGCTGGAGGAAGATCTGCAGCGAAAGGTGCTGGACCGCCTGGCGGCAGCCGATGGCGTCTACTATCTCGGCGAGCTCGGGGATGAGGCGATTCATGACTGGGGACGTGTACACGACTACTTCCACGAGTTCGTGCTGGTCGACCGTTCCGCTGGGCAGATCACCCTCGTCGTGGCGGCCGACGACTGAGCCGACCGCTGGGACACCCGCTGCGATGGCTGAGATCAGTAGCGGACCCACATCCGAATCGCGGCAAGACTGACCGTGACCTGGAAGACGCAGGCCCGCTTGTCGTAGCAAGTCCCCACGGCTCTGGAGGCGTTGCGCGCGCGTTGAAGCAACGCTCGGCTTTGTTCCTCCTCTTGTAGGCAGTGCTGTCAATGCCGGTTGGCCGGGGTGTCATCGATCTGGCGTCGCCGCAGGTAGCGGCGGTTTCGGCAGAGCTATACGCGTTTGAACTGCTACCAAAATGGATGGCGGATGCACCCCTGACGGGATGAAGATCCTCCGGTACTCGCCGATGAAGGGGTAGCTATGGGCGACGTCGTCCCGAGGGAGCTCATCTCCCTTGCCGATGACGAGGGAACAGCGTCACTGTCAACGTTTTGGGACGTAGCCCCAGCTGGGCAGCCGGGCTCGACGCCGAAATCGTCGTCACGACGCCCTTCGTATCCGGTCGCTGTTACCTGGGGTTGTCCGCTTACAGGTTGGAACGCTGGTCCGAGGCGCTACTCAGGCTCGACGCCGGCGACGACGTCGCCTGGCTGGAGATGAGCAGGGGGGCGTCCATTTCGATTCAACTCAGAGGCGAGCATGACTGCCCAGAGGTGATCGTAGAGGACGAAACGGGATCCATGGTCACCGTGCGCGTGCCGATCGCCTTGCCAGACGACTGGATTGCCGACCACCGACAGCGTCTGCTCCAGGTCACGAATCACTGGGTTCCGATGCTGTCATCGTAGCGAGACAAGCCGTCGCCAGCAGATGAGCGCGCATCCGAGGGCAAGGAATGTGGAAGTGGGCGAACGCTCGCCTCACGACCCAGCTCGGGTGCTGAGTTCGGAGCCGTGCCCGGTGCCCCTACGGGCGATCAGCGGCTCCATGCCGAGTGCGCGCGGACGAGGTCCGAGATCCTGTCGATCACGGGCCTGACAGACCCGAGGTCCGGCCCGGACCCGGTGCCGTAACCCGCGCCCGCCAGGCCTACACCTTTGTGGATGGCCGTCTGGGTCCGCTTGGTGCGGTCGCCCCATCCTAGACGTCGTGGCAACGGTCGCAGCGATCAGCGGTCTGCCGCCGACCCTTGGCGGTCGACCTTGCGAGGTCGATGGCTCGGCGCGGCGACCACGGCCCGTCCAAGGGATGTACTCCCTCGTAGCCCCAGCCATTGAATGAATGACTTGTGCAGATTTCTACAGGTTAGTTCCGTATACCCCATGCTGGCATCGAGGGCGCGATGAGGTCACGTCGGTGGGAAGTTGCCGGAAGGCGGCAGAGTTCAGCTCATTTTTGATGCCGGAAGCGGCCACTTACCTCAGTTGACCAGGTACATACACTTGTTCGTGCAGTTTTCGCCGAGCACATCCGGGCCCGCCGATCGTGGGGACGGTCTACGGCGGTTGTGGGGGGATTACGTGTTACGGAGTAGCGCCGTGGTGTTGAGTCTGGTCGTCGGTGTGACGGTGCTTGTCCGCCGGGAGCTACGGGGGATGGCACTCAATCCCTGAGTACGCCGAGCCGAGACGGCAGCTGCCTGGCGACTCGCGATGCGCGCCGCCCAGCCCATATCCCTCACCATTTTCGCTGACGTTCAAGGCCGCAAGCACCCTGCGGGATCGTGAATCCCGGCAATAGGAAATCATGTCATGCTTCGTTCCAGGAGGAGCCGCGATCATGTCTGCGCACCTGACCACAGGTGACTGGTCGCTCATCGCTGCCGGCGTCACCGTGGCCTACATGTCCTCGATGTACTGGTGCATGCCAACACCGAAGGCGAAGCGGCGCATGGTTGTCGCCCCGCTGGCCGGCTGGATATTCCTGTTGCCCAACGCCACCATAAAGGGCTATTCCGTCTCGCACACACTGTATATCTACAGTTGCACTCTGGTGATGTTCATCATCATGCTGGTGCCGGCCGCGAAACGGGTCGCCTCCGACATTGCGGAACAGGAGGAGAAGCCTTGGGACAAGGTGCCTCTCAATACTTTTTCCCTGTACTGGATGCTTGGGTCGGCGACGGGCTGCATAGCGGGAGGGGTCTACCTCTGGCCGTTCCTTGCATAGCGGACGCATAGGCGAGGCACCCGCGGCTTGGGGCGTGTGCAGCCGGGCGACGCTGAGCATGGCCCGGTGAACGCCCTTTCCTTTGAGCCGGCAGTCGTGCGGAATAACCGGGGCTGCCTCGGCAGGTCCGGTCGGCGCCGGTCTTCGTGAACGGCCGGCAGCCATCGCGACTGCCCGGCAGCGGGAGGCCGATCGCCACGATCAGGCGACTCTTGTGGCGTCGATGACGACCTGCAGTTACGTCGAGTACTGACAGTTCTTGCTGGACGCGGCGATTGCGGGGAGGGGCAGGGATGCCGTCGACGATGTAGACGGCATCCCTGCGAGGCCGACGGGCGGGTGAGACGGCCGGCAGGGCCGCGGCCTGAGAGGGCCTGGCGAACCTCGACCCGTCACAGAATTAGCCGGCGTAGGGGTTGCCGCCGAGCCAGGTGTTGCCGTCGATCAGTTCGCGCACCGCGTCCAAGTGGCCGCTGTGGCAGGCGACTTCGGTGAGCACGTGGATCAGGATGTGCCGTACGTCAGGCAGTCGCCAGGTCGGCCAGATCTCCACGGGCCAGGCGGCGGGTTCCTGTTCGGGCGCGGCAGTGGCGAGTACGGTGTCCGCGCGCGCGATGGCCGCCCGGTATTCGGCGAAGGCCTCCTCGGCGCTCATCCCCTCGGGTACGTACCAGTGCGCCTCCGCGTCCGCCGTGAGCTGTCCGGCCACATCCGGGTCACCCGCGATCACCCCGGGGAACCAGAAGCGTTCGACGTCCAGGGTGAGGTGGCGCAGCAATGCCAGGCAGCTCCAGCCACTGGGCAGCACCGACCGCCGCAGATCCTCCTGTGAGAGCCCTTCGAGGATCCCGAGGACGTGCTCGCGCTGGCGGTCCAGGGCGCCTTTGAGGGCGCCGAGTTCGGCGTTCACCGGGCGGAGCACAGATCGGCGAGGCGTTCCAAGGTGCTCGCCATCTGCGTCTGCCACCAGGCGCGCCCGCTGTCCACCTCCGCGCGTTTGTCGTCCGGCATGCGCGAACCGTCGAAGATCTCGGTCACCACCGTCGCCCCGGCCCCGTCCGGGAGCAGCTCGAAGATCCACCGGTGGCCCCACGTGGCCTCGGGATCGGTGGCGTCCGGGTGCCCGCGACCGGGCCTCGGCTCCCAGCCGATACGGCGGTCCGGTTCGTACTCGACGACGTGGTTGATCATCTCGTAATCGCCGTAGCGCTCGTAGTGCATCCGCATCACGAAGACGTCCCCGACGCCCGAGACGGCGGCTTCGAAGACGCCACCGCGCAGCATCCCCGAGCCGTCGAGGCCCGGGTGCCGTCCGGGGTCGGCCAGGATCCGGAAGATGTCCTCCGCCGGGGCCGTGATACGCCGGGACACCGCCACCACGGCCTCGCCTGTCGTACTCGTCATCCGCGCGCCTCCGTCAACGGCAGAGCATGAGCCTGACTCCTGCTTGGACGCTACACGGCGGGTACGACAACGCCCGGCCGAGCACCTACCAGCCTAGCCCTGCGCGCACCTCCACCAAACCAGTTCTCGCCGCCGGCACCACATGCCGTCGGATGCCCGGCGATCTCCTGCGAGGAGTACTCGCGCGCCGGCGTGCGGCCATCTCCGCCGTCGGCTGCCGCACGCCGGTCAGCGGCCGGTTGGTGTCCCGTGCGATTGGCGAGTCCTCGGAGCGGATCAGCGCCACGTCGTCCGGCAGCCGCCGAGCCTGGGGTCTACATGGTCCGGTCCTGGCTTCAGTGACCTTCAGAAGCAGGTGACAGCTTCTGGAATGTGTTTCGTGGCGGTGTCGATTTCGCCGGTGGTCGTTCGTGTAGGGGGTGACAGGGCCGCAGCAGGGCGGCCCGCGGAATGAAGGGAGCAGGTCGGTGCGTGCGATCACGACCAGGATGTTCGTCACTCTCGATGGAGTGGTTCAGGGGCTCGGCCGCCCGGACGAGGACACCAGCGGCGGCTTCATCCACGGGGGCTGGGGCCCGCAGTACAACGACGAGGTGATGGGCCGCGAGCTGGCCAAGGAAATGGCCAAACCCGGAGATATGCTGTTCGGCCGCCGGACCTGGGAGGACTTCATCACCGACTGGGGGCGCGAGACCGACGGCAATCCTTTCACCACGCACATGAACGCGGCGACCAAGTACGTCGTGTCCAGGACGTTGGAAAACGCGGACGCCTGGCAGAACTCGATCCTGCTGCGCGGCGATGCCGCCGAGGAGGTGGCCAAGCTCCAAGCGCAGCCGGGCAACGACCTATCCATCAACGGCAGCGCCTCGCTGGTCCGCAGCCTGCACGCCGTAGGGCTGATCGACCATTACACCCTGCTGATCCACCCACTGGCCCTGGGCAGCGGAAAGCGGCTGCTCGACGGACCTGCCCCACTCACCGAGTTCGAGCTCACCGGGAGCGTCGCCACCCCCAAGGGTGTGATCATCGCCCACTACACCCGCCGATGAGAGACCGCGTCCATCAGCTCCAGGGCGTGTACTTAATGTGCTGGTCACAGCCATTCGATGATGGCTGCTGCGAGGACGGGCGCCTCGTAGCGGACCCACCACCTGCAGCGCAAGACACACTCCTCATGGCACATCCGCGTCGAGCACAACATCGCCCCCCAAGAAGCGGCGGGCTCTCGCCTGCCACCATGGCTGCCGCGAGCACATGAGCGACATTGGAGCCTCGCCAGCTTGAAGTCGCAGGTCATCGGGGCGGCATGACGTCGTATCGGGGTGCTCCGTGCTAGTCGTGGGCGGCAGTCTGTGTCCTTGATCGTCAGGCAGTGGTCAAGGCCGGTCTGTTCGTTTCCAGGTCGCGGAGGCGTACGGATTCGTAGGCTCGCGGGATGACGGAGATCAACGAGGTCGCCGAACGCGTCGCAGCCCGCCGGGCGGAGCTCGAGGAGGAGAAGCTCCTGGCCGAACGGCTCGATGCGGTCCGGGCGACCGTCTCCGTCACGCACCGTTCGTCGCATGAGAACAGGGAGACTTGTGAGCACATCTGAGGCTTCGTCAACGTCCTCGGAGGACCCGTCCGGTGACCTTAAGCGCCTACTGGTCAGGGCCGATGATCTGGCCCCGGCCAGCCTGGGCGATTTCACCGAGTTGGCCTCTCCTTCGTCCGACGAGGACCCGCCGCCGATGACCGGCCCGACCCGGGAAAGCACGGCCTTGCTGAACCGGACGTTCACCGACAAGGCCGCGAGAGAGGTCAGGACGTCCTTCGCGAACGCCGACTCCTCGATCGTCATCGATGAGGGGGTTTCGGAGCGGATGGCGGGGGCCGCCGTGAGCTGGATGGCCGACATGCGACAGGTGTACGCCCAGTGCGCCGCGTGGACCATCAGCATCGGCGATCAGGAGATAACGGTGGAGGTGGTGGAACCGGCCGATGATCCGAACAAGCCTCTCGAGGTGGAGCGGAGGTTCGGCGACGAGGCGCTGATGCGCACGATGCTCGCCGGTCCAGTCGGGCAGCAGGCCCAGATCACCACGCTCTTGGTTCGCGACGGCGACAGGGTCCTGGAACTGACGTTCCGTAGCTTGGCGGCCGACGCAGACAGCCCGGAGATGACCCGGTTGAACACCGCGATGTCGAAGTTCCTGGAGCTGGCTCCAGCAAAGTTCCTCGGTCTGCCGGTCGGCTAGAGATCCCCCAACTGACACGCGCACAACATGACGGAAAGTCCCGGCCAGGAGCATCACTGGACTCCGCTTCGTGCCCTGGTCGGGGCCTTGTGGTATGGCGTAGTGCTTGTGCAGGCACGCCGGTGACGGCGCGAACCGCCCGCTATCAAGGCGACCCCACAAGCCTCACCGTCTTGAATTCGTAGGTCGGCGTGGCGTGATCTCGTGTCGATGCCCGTGCAGGTCGCGGGGCTGCGGTCTGCACTCTTGATCATCCGTCAGTGTGAGAGCTCGAGGCTCGCGAGGACCAGGGCGCGCTCTGGAGCTCTTCACCGACGGAGAGCGGTTCTGGTACTCAGACCTCGCCCACTACATCGAGCGTTACCACGTCCCACTGGACGAGGCCTTCATCAAGTACGCGCATACACAGCACTGGACTCCGCCCCGTCTCTCCGCCGAAGACCTCATCCGGATCGGAGACACCCTGGACGCCTTGTTCGATGCCGAAGGCGCGTGACGTGCCTGCCACTTGACGAGTTGAGCCCCTGAGGTGTCTGTGTGGCCAGAGCACTACAGGCCGAAGGCGGTCCCCGGACAGGCACGACGAAGCTCCTGGTAGTCGGCGGGTGGTCTTGGTCGTCACCCCGTCTGCCAGGAGCTTCGTCGCTGCGTACTGCTTGGGCCCCTCACCCTGGGGGTGGCCCCGTGCGTGAGCCGTCGCCCGTGGCCGGCAGGATCAGCAGGGGAAGGTGCCGCTGTAGATGGCGTGTCCGTAGGAAGAGCTTCCGGAGCCGAAGCCGTAGATGCCGTCGTCGCTCCAGACAGCCTCGCGGAAGCCGGTGACGCAGGTCGACGTCGGTGCGATCGCGAAGCCCTCCAGGTTGTCGGTCGGCATGACGGCCGGGTTCGTGTAGGTCACGTCCGGAACGATCGCGCCGCTGGCGTTGACCTTCATGAAGGTGTGCGTCTCGCCGCAGGTGTTGTCGCAGGTCGCGATGATGCGCTGGGTTCCGGCGTCGAACGTCACATCCATCACGGAGGCCTTGCCGGTCGCGATCGTGCCGAACGTGGTGAACGCGCCGTCGGAGTTCAGGCCGTAGACATGCAGCGTGCCGTCCCACTCCAGGCCGGCGAAGAACAGGCCCGACCCGTGCAGCGGGTAGTTCGCGGGGTTGTAGGCGGCGCCGGTGAGCGGGTCGACCCAGCCGTTCGCGGTCAGCCAGCTGTCCGGTACGTAGCCGACGCCCTCGAACCCCAGGTTGGCGTCGTCCTTGCTGCCGGTGTCGAGCTGCGGGAACTGCGAGGTCATGTCCCACTGGTGGATCGGCGTTAGCGTCGATCCGGTCGCGGCCGGGTCGAACTCCATGATCGTGTCCTTGGGGACCGTGTTGTTGGAGTTGTCACGCTCGGAGGTCACGTAGAGGTGGCCATTGGCGCCGACCGTCAGACCCTCGGAGTCCGGCTGGCCGGTGCCTCCGGCGAAACGGATCTGCTTGCCGGTCGCGCTCCATGACGCGTCCGGGATCCACTTGCCGTTGCTCTTGACCAGCTTGTACAGCCAGTTCTTGTTCTTGGCGGCCCACAGCACCGACGGGTTCGCCGGGTCGAATGCCAGGCCGCTCAGGTCCCTGCCTTCAGGGCCGGTGGACGTGGTGAACGCGCAGACGTTGTCCGCGATCGTGACGTCCAGACCGCCCGGCCACGCAAGGGTGCCCGCCGGCGTGGAACCCGTACCGGAGGGCGCCTCGGGGGTGCAACCGCTGGTGAGGGAGCCGCCGCCACCCAGCAGCTGACCGCCGCCGGTACCACCGCCGCTGCCCGAGCAGGAGTTCGCACTGCCGAGCGTCGCGGTCGTGGAGGTCTGGAACCAGCCGGTGCCGTTGGCGCAGCGCTCGTCCGACGGCTTGGCGTCATCGGTCGCCCAGGTCACCGAGTCGACGGTGTTGCCGTTGCCGTCGAGGAGGAAGACCGAGTCGTTGTCGCCCAGACCGAGGGTGGAGTCGAACGTGACGTAGCCTCCCGCGGGGATGCTGGTCGCGCTCGGCGAGGAGGACGAGACCGAGACCGGGGAGTGGGTGGTGTCACTGTCGACGTACTTCCACGAGCCGATGCTGACCGCGCTCGTCCCGCCGTTGTACAGCTCCACGGTGTCCGCGCCGTCCGAGGTGACCTCGTTGATCCGCACCCGGCTGGCCGCCGGTATCGACGACGGGCAGCCCGAGGCGTTCGAGGCGCCGAACGTGGACACCGCGGTCGTGGTCACCCACCCCCCGGTGCCGTCGCCGCCGCAGCGCGCCATCGCCGGCTTCGCCCCGTTGGTGGCCCACTCAACGCGGTCGACCACCGCGCCGCCGGCCGTGTAGATCACCAGCTTGTCCGAATCACCGAGGCCCTTGGGCGAGTTGAAGGTGACGAAGCCGCCTGCCGGGAGCGTGCTGGAGGACGGGCTGAACGTCTGCGGCGAGAAGCTGTCGTCGGACATCTTCCAGCCGCTGATGCTCACTGCGATCGAGCCGGTGTTGTACAGCTCCACCGTGTCGGTGTTCGACGAGGTGACCTCGTTGATCCGAACATTCTGGTAGCCGGCCGGGTCCGCGGCAGCCGCGGGCTCAGCGGCAACCATCCCTGTCACCAGCAGACCTGAAAGCGTCAAAGCCGCGGCGCATACTGAGGCGACGCCGGCACGCGAATGTGAGGTAGACACGAGGCGGAACTCTGGCGACACGATCTTGAAACAGCGTGTACTCCGGCTTAATGCCACCTGCTGGCCACCGGAACGCCAGGCGCGCGTCGGTCCCCGGCGCCGGCCTGCGGCTGACCCGACTGCCCTGAGGCCAGGCCCTGCATCTGTCTCGGGTACCACCGAGCCCGGAACACCCGCCGGCATCCGGGGCACCACCGTGAACCAGCCGGTTCGCCGGCGGATGCGAAGGCGCATCGGCCCTGGCCCACACGCCCCGCCTGCCACCGCGCGGTCGACATGTCCCCCGACGGAACAGGCAGCCGTCGAGCACCACAGCCCAAGCCGCAAGGAGCGCAAGGACTTGCCGGGCGCGGCCCGCGTCTGGTTGGGTACCACCGCCCCAGCCGCATTGGGCGTGCCGGGCAGGGTGGGGAGCGGAGCAAGCAGCGTGCATACGACGGTACGGCAGGACGGCCCGTGGCCCTTGCCCGACGGGCTCGGGCAGGCGATTCGTGCCACTGCCGAGGAGATCGCCGCGCTGCTGCGCAGCGCGAGCGACACGGCGCTGGCCGTGCCGGGATCACAGTGGACCGTCGGCGAGGCCGCCGCCCATCTGGCCCTGGCCAACGAACTGATGGCCGACCTCGCAGCCGGACGGGAACGCCCCTACGGCGACGGAACACCCCAAAGCCTCGCCGAGGCCAACGCAAAGTCCCTCGCCGCCTTCACAGAGCGTCGGGCGGAGCCACTCGCGACGATGATCACGGAGCAGGCCGAGGCGTTCCTGGACGCTCTGTCGCGCCCTGCGGCCGACGTCCAGGCACCAGCCACACCGCTCGGCCAGATGGACCGCTCCGTTCTGGCGTCGTACCTGCTCACGCACATGCTCGGCCATGGATACGACCTTGCTCGCGCCATGAAGCGTCCCCACATGGTCGACCGGGCACGGGTGGCCTTGTGCATGCCTTTCATGCTCTCGGTCATGCCGCGTGTCGCGGACCCCACAGCCACGGCCGGGCTCACGGCCCGCTACCGGATCCGGCTGCGCGGGGGCGAGGCGTTCGGCGTGTCCCTGGCCGACGGCGCTGTGCAGGTGACCCCGGGCCCGCCACGGCAGCGCGCGGACTGCACCATCCTGCTCGACCCCGTCGCCTTCCTGCTCATCGCACTCGGCCGGCTGAATCCCTGGCGTGCCATCGCCCAAGGGCAGATCCTCGCCTGGGGCCCCCGGCCGTGGTTGGCCCCCCGCTTCCCGACCCTGTTCACCGCGCCCTGACCCGGCTGACGGGCCGGACGCCGCAGTCAGCCGCAGTACAGGGGCCGGAGCCCTGCGCGACCGCCACAGCACTGCTTCTCGCTGCACGGGCATGACGGTGGCCTGCGCGGCCCTTGCCTCCACCGCCCACACGCCCGGCGGGGGCGAGAAGGTGGCAATGGAGCGGCCGTGGCCGCCGGGGCGCAGCCGCCGCCGTCAATGGTCTCCCCGCTGTCCGCTGAGACGAGATGGGCCTCCAGGAGGAGGCCGGGGTCCTCGGACACCGCGGTCACCCAAACCAGTCGCCCCGGGCGCTGTCTCCCCACTCGGGCGGCGCGGCCGACAGACACGGCACGGTGCCGTCCCCCAGCCTGCGGTCGTTGTTCTTGAAGCGGTCCACGTAGGCGACGGCTCCCCCGATCACACTGAGCGCGACGTCGGTCCGCTCCCCTTTGCCGCCTGAGGCGAACACCCTGTACGCGGCAGGGCGGCCGGCCAGCCGATCCGCCTCGTGTTCCAACCCATCTACCAGGGGCTTCACCATGTTGTCAGCCCAACTGTCGCAGCTCGGAAGCAGGTTGGAAAAGGCTCACTACAGCGGATGCCCCGATGGTCGCCTCAGTCGTCGGCGGCGACGATGAGCGTGATCCGCAAAGCCGAGCGGTCGATGAGCACGAACTCGTGGAAGTAGTCGTGCACGCGTCCCCAGTCATGAATCGCCTCATCGCCGAGCTCGTTGAGGTAGTAGATGCCATCGGCTGCGGCCAGGCAGGCGAAGACCTCCCGCCGCAGATCTGTCTCCAGCTCGGCCGGCACATCCCAGAGCGGATCCATCCACTCCCGCAGGATCTGCACGGCCTTCTCCTGGCTGATGGGCTCGTACAGGTCGGGAGTGATCAACCGCAGCCAGTACGGACCGTGCCGGCACCCGTCCGGCAGCACTCCACCACCTGCATAGTCGTCCCGGAACTGCTCATGCCCGATCAGTGCGGCAAGCAGCCGTCCATCGTCCACGGACTCTGCAGAGAAGCGGAGCCGCTTGATGTCGACCCACCGATACCCGTGCTCTTTCGGATCCGTGACGTAGCGTCGAAAGTTGATGAAGGCGCTTGCCTCGTGTGCGAGCCCGTTGTTCATGGCGTCAGCCTAGAAGGCAGGCAAGGGGACTCCGCCGACTCACCGGACAGGTCCTAGCCCTCCCGCGCCCACGGCCGCAGCTTCTCCGGGTTGCGGACCGCCCAGATTCCGGTGACGCGCCCGTCGGAGACATCGAACGAGGCTACGGTCACGACGACGCCGGCACGCCGGGCCACCAGACCCGGCACACCGTTGACCGACCGCTCCAGGAGTTCGAGTCCCGGAGCCTTATCGGCAATGGCCACCATGTACTGGGCGATGCGCGCGCCGCCCGCGACGGGGCGCAGGACGGTGCCGACCATTCCGCCGCCGTCGGCGGTCATCACAGCGGCCGGGTTGAGGAGACCCACGAGGGCTGCGATGTCCTTGGTCTCCCACGCCTTCTTGATCTGCCTCACCACCTCGGCCTGGCCGGTCGCCGTCACCGGAGCGGGCGCGACGCTCACCCTCCGCCGGGCGGAGGCAGCCAGCTGCTTGCAGGCCGCAGGGCTCCGGTCGAGAACGTCGGCGACCTCGGCGAACGGGTACCGGAAGACGTCGTGCAGGACGAACGCCACCCGCTCTGCGGGCGTCATCGATTCCAGGACGACGAGGAAGGCCATGGTCACCGACTCGTCCAGGACGATCTGGTCGGCCGGGTCCGCAGGGCCGGTGGGGTCGGCGCCGCCCGCGTGGTCCCACTCGGTGCGGTCGGGAACCGGCTCGGGCAGCCAGGCGCCGACATAGTGTTCGCGGCGGGCGCGCGCCGAACCGAGCACGTCCAGGCAGATGCGGCTGGTCACCGTCGTCAGCCAGGCGCCGGGAGACAGGATCTCCTCCTGCCGGCTTCGTGGCAGCCCGTACCAGCGGGCGTAGGCGTCCTGTACGGCGTCCTCGGCCTCGGTCACCGAACCGAGCAACCGATAAGCGATATTGATCAGTTGGCGTCGCTCGCCGGCTACCTCATCTGTGCGGGTGCCGACAGTGTCCATGTTCCGGCCGCCCCTCGCCTTACGTTTCGCAGGCCCGCGTCGTCGGGCTGGTGAGACCTTATCGATCTGCTGCCCGAGGGCGGAAAAGGGGACTGTGACATGGCCACCCAGGTGACGACGACGGCGAACGCACGGCGCATCTCATCGTTCCTGCAGATCGCGATCGCCCTGCAGACCCTGACCATCTTCCTTCAGGCGGTCACCGCCGGACTGCTGCTGACCTCGTCCTACGGAGAGACACTGCACAGCGTCGGCGCCCGTGTGATGTACGGGGCGTCGATGCTGTACGTCCTGGCGGCGGTGCTGGCGTGGAAGCCGGGCGGCGGCTCGCCCCGGCCTATCTGGCACGCGTCAGGTTTCCTCGTGCTCGCCTCGGTCCAGGTCGTGCTCGGCATCGCGCATGTGCCGTCGGTCCATCTCCCCCTGGGCGTCTTGATGTTCGGTCTGAGTGTGCTGGCGCTGGCCCGGCGGTGAAGTCGGATAGAGACTCCGTGTGCCGTCAGCCGCCATGGGGAAAGTCGGGCTTCCCTCGTCATCCCGCACAAGCCGTACGACGCCGAAGGGCCCGGCGAGGGTCTCGAGGCGCCGGCCGTACCAGGGCTGCCCCGTACGCTCCGGTAGGAGCAGTCCTCGGGGTACCTCTTCTGTCGTCGGATCACATCCGGGAAGCGCCCGGGCTACTGCCTCGCGAATCACTCAGGCTCGATGCGGAGAAGGTCGACGCGGCCGTAGCCAGCGTGCAGCGGATGCGGTAGCTCGTCATCGCCGCCTGAACTGCCGCTCGTACCGCTCATTTGGCGGTCCTCGGGTGGTGGTGAGATGGTGAAGAAAAGGAGTTTTCGGAACATACGGTGACTGTGTCACTTTCCGAAGCATGTGGCTGGTCGCTGCAATGCAGCCTCGTTGCTTAGCGCGCACGAGTGGACACCCTTTGCCGCCTCAAACCCCATCGGGCTGTGCAACAACACTCAACCAGCAACACTCAACACAGTTGCCTCCTGAACGATTGTCTGGGCAATTGCACTGGAAAGGACAATGGTTGTGCGCACCAAGCGATCCATCATTCAGGCCAGCTCGGTGATCCTTGCGCTCGCCATATCGTCTCCGGCTATGGCCACGCAGGCATTTGCCGCGGGAAGCGAACCCGCCGGCGTCCTGCGCAGCATTACGCTGCACCCGGGCCAGGACGACGACGAGGGACCCGGATGGACACAGGGCTACATCGACGGCAAGGCATGCCGCGACGGGGACCCCGGAGCGTACGAGAGCTTCCCCGACGAGAACTTCGAGGGCAATTACTGGGCGGGCTACGACGAGGGGTATTTCGAGGCCGATTGTTAGTCGACGACGCGGTCCGGGCCGATTGAGCCGGAGACGACGGTCGCGTCGACGCGTTGTTTGCCGACGGTCAGTGATCCGCCACGATGTTCTTCAACTCATCGGCGCATCCTGGAAGCGCAAGGGCGTTCTCTCGATCGTGCGGCCGGTCCACGCGTACACCATCACGGGCGCTTCCCGGCGTGACGTCCTGCGAGGCACCGCCGGTGACGACGTCATCTGTGGCCTCGGCGGCGACCACGTAATCCTCGGTCTAGGCGGCGAAGACGTGAGCACTCGCGTCCCGTCGGCGGCCCCTGCGGGTCTGCCTCAATCCAGAGCACGGCCGCTACCTGCTCCAACTCCACTACGAGCTGTGCTGGGCAACCACAGGGATGGCGGATGCCAATCGGTGGATTGCGCCGGTGCTCGGCCTCCCCGAACTCCCCTTCGTCGACTTCGGCGACGTCTTGCTTCAAGACCGCCCCGACGGAGTTCTCCGGAAGATTGCTCTCCTGGTGGACCACGCCAACGGCCGCGCCTTCACGTGAGTGGACGACGAGCAGAGCGACCTGGACCAGGCGTACGTGACCACCCACCATCGCGCACGTGGCCTTCTGCACCACGTCAACCCGCGGATCGGCCTGCGCGAGGATGACTGCCGGGCTCTTGCCGACTTCGCCCGTTCTTTGGGTACTTCACAAGCCACCGGCTGAGCCTGTCCTCAGCCCATCGAGCAGCTCTGCCCCGGCTCCGTGATCATTGCGGGACAGCCCTTCGGGGAACCGGGAGGCGCTCTACCGGCGGACCGCCGAGATCAGTCCGCCGGGCCGCTCCTCGCGCTGCGACGGGGTGCTGATCGGGCGGCCGTAGGCGGCAGCGCACTCGCGCAGGGTGTGGCTGTTTGCCTCCCAGCCGTGCCCGGCCAGCCAGCCCACCGGGTCGTCGGGCATCTCCGAAACCCACATGGATGCCGCCGATCCCGGCACGGCGTCCACGCTGAAGCGCTCGATCACGCCGCGCGAGCCCAACGTCAGCCCCATCCGACTGCCCGCTGCCGACTGCGCGCTGATCCGGGCCAGCAGCAGTTCCACCGCGTCCTCGGGCAGATAGATCAGCAGTCCTTCGGCGATCCACACGGTCGGGGCCGCCGGGTCGTGGCCTGCGGCGGCCAGCGCGGCTGGCCAGTCCTCACGCAGATCCACCGCGACCGTGATCCGCTCGCAGCGTGCGACGGCCCGCTCCTGGCGCAGCACCGAAGCCTTGAAGTCCAGTGGCGCGGCGGTGTCGACCTCGAACAGCCGGGTGCCCTCGGACCAGTCCATCCGGAAGGCCCGACTGTCCATGCCTGCGCCGAGCAGCACGACCTGTCGGACCCCGGACGCGGAGGCCTGCTGCAACAGCTCGTCGAGGAACTTCGTCCTGATGACGATGGAGAACGCCACGCCCAGCCGGCGGCGTCGCGCGGCCTCGTCACCGGGCAGCGGCGGCGAGGAGGGCCCCAGGCCGCCGGCGGTGGCGAAGGCCTGTGCCAGTGGGTCGCGGAACAGCGCGTTCTCCCGCTCGGTCTCCAGCGCCCGCACCCTGGCCACCCCTACCGCCGTGGCCCACACTCCCGACGGCTGCACCCGCTCCTGCTCATCAGTCACCGCGCCAGCTTAGTGCTGTCCCGTCATGTTCTTCTTTGCAGGCCAGTTGGGGCTGGTCGCGCTCACGGCGATGCGGGATGACCGGGCCGGTGTCCCGGTAGCCGCCGTCGGCGCACGGTGGCGTTGCCGACGGCGGCCTTCATGCCGGGCGGTTCCCACGCTGTGCAGCCCCCGGTACGTGGCTCTGAAGATTACGGGGCCTCTGGATACTCAGGGCGCTTCCGCTTGAGCTTGGCCAGGTCACTGAGGTCGATCCCGGTGGCCTTGGAGTACTGCTTGGCCCAGTCGGCGACGGCTTGCCGGAAGAGGTAGTCGGGCCAGGGGACCACCGGTCCCTCGCCTCGCTTCCGTAGCTTGGCCACGGCCGCCCGTTCCAGCTCTTGATCCCCACAGTGCCGGGCCAGCAGGATCGCCTGGGCAAGCCGTGCCGGCTCGTTGTTGGTCGGTGCGAAGCACCAGACGCTGTCGCGGTGAACGTGGGTATCCGCCAGCAGGAGCAGGCCCAGGTCGTGGCGGTCGCGGACGAAGTGCAAGGAGGGACGCCCGTACTCAGTGACGGCGGCAGTGGCCTCCCTCGCCAGAGGGCTCCCACTCGCCGGCCAGGGGTAGCAGGCCCCCGGGGGATGTTGGTTGGGTTCGCCTCGCCGGATGGCGAGGGGTGGTCGATCCGGACGCTCATTCCGCCGAAGCTGTTCATCCGGTCGCGGAGGGCGGCGTCGTAGGTGACGACCATCCAACCGAAAACCGCCCGGTCGTAGCGGTCTTTCCAGATCGAGAGGGTGGAGTGCGGGTCTCCCCGTGCGAACGTGAGGTTGCCGCCGTCCACACCGGCAGGAGCCATCCCGAGCAACTGGGCAAACTCATCCGCCATCTTGCGCACCGTCCAGGGCCGGATCACGAAGGCATGGCAAGCGCTGGCTAACGGCGTGTGACCTGCGGCACCTGCTGCCGAAGCGCCCCACCGCCTGTTCCCGGATCACCGGTCGGCATCGCCCGCTGTTCTTCGCTGCCCAGGGTGACGCCGGGCAGGGCGTTGCTGTGCTCCGGCGCGGGGACGACACGGCACAGTGAGTGTGCATGTAGCCCGGCCGGCCGACGCCGCGACGACACCGGCCTCGACGTGCGAGGAGAACGCACACGACGCACACGACGGCGCTGACGAGACCGCGGGCACAGCCGTTCACGAAGGCGTTGCCGCTGCCCTCGACGGCGGCCTTCGGCTGTGGGGAACCGTCGTCCGTGACCGGCGCCACCGCCGTCGCAGCGTCCCCGCCATGGCCTGCACCGATCGGCGAGAGGAGATCCACTGCGTGCCATCCACCCGTCTTGAGCAGAGCCTCGCCGACGCTCTCGCTGCGCGTGGAATCCGCCACAAATCACTCCCTTAGCAGGCGTAAATGCATAAAAGTAGTCCTTTGAGTCGGTTGCACTCCTCCGGTAACCAGCTCCAGGATTCACCGTCCAGTGACATGGGAGAAGCGTTTGATTACGGCACGTAAGCGAAGCACCAGGCTGATGGCCACGGCCGGCGTACTCGGCGGCGTACTCACGCTCACGGCCCTCGGCGGTACCAGCAACGCTGCCACCGGCGGTAACGACACCGCGAATCATCCAAAGTCGCAGGCGCCGGGAGATCAGGCGGGCGCCCCGGACGCTTCCGACGCCCGAATAAAGATCACGCCTGGGCAAGGTTCCTACGACGTCGGGATCACCGGCCCCGTCAAGGTCACCGTCAGCAACGGCAAGCTCACCAAGGTGACCATGACCACCGTCGCGACCGGCTCCGAGATCTCGGGCACCCTGTCCACGGACGGCACGTCCTGGAAGCCGGACGGCCGGCTGGAGCGGGCCACCAAGTATCAGATCGCCGCAGAAGCCGAGGACGCCAAGCACCGCTCCGTCACCGGGAACGCCACCATCACCACGGTCTCCCCGGCCAACGACTTCATCGGGCACCTCTCCCCCGAGGACGGCTCGACCGTCGGCGTGGGCATGCCCGTGACGGTCAACTTCGACAAGGCGGTCAGCGACAAGGCCGCCGTGGAATCGGAGATCCAGGTCAGCTCCAGCAGCGGGCAGCGGGTCGTCGGTCACTGGTTCAACGGCAACCGCCTGGACTTCCGCCCCGAGACCTACTGGAAGCCCGGCTCCACCGTCACCGTCACGCTCCACCGCCACGGCATCCAGAAGACGGTCACGTTCAAGATCGGCCGGAGCCAGATCAGCACCGTCGACGCCAAGACGAAGCAGATGACCGTCGTACGGGACGGCAAGACGATCAAGACCATCCCGATCTCGTCCGGCAGCCCCGAGCATCCGACGTACAACGGTCAGATGGTGATCTCCGAGAAGTTCAGGCAGATCCATATGAACGGTGCGAGCGTCGGCCTCACGGAGAAGGACGGCAAGCCCTCGTACGACATCCAGGCGGTGCCGCACGCCATGCGCCTGACCGACTCGGGCACGTTCATCCACGGCAACTACTGGGGTGCCGATTCGGTCTTCGGCAAGGCCAACACCAGCCACGGCTGCGTGGGCCTGAAGGACGTCAAGGGCGGCGGCGACGGCAAGCAGCCCGCCGCGTGGTTCTTCGACAACTCGATGATCGGTGACGTCGTGATCGTCAAGAACTCCGAGGACAAGACCGCGTTGGCCCCGGACAACGGCCTCAGCGACTGGAACATGCCGTGGACCGAGTGGGTCTCGGGCAGCGCGACCAGCTGACGCCACGCGACTCTCCGGACACCTGAACCTGAACCCCTTCCGGCAGGCGGCGGAGCGCTCGAACGACCCTCCCCCGGGAGCCCTCGCACGTCGTCGACGCTCCGCTTGCCCGCCTGCCGACTCACGGAAGACTGTTCCGTGAATGCCGACTCTGCGGGTGCCGATAAGTCGTCCACCCAGGAGCGGGCCAGATCGCCTAACCTCAGGTCGCGCTTGTCGACCACTCCGAGATCTCGAATGCGCACCCGCCGCCGACCCGCGCACGGATACGCCGCCGCCGCGCCGGCTCGACGCGCCCGACCGGGACGACAAGACCGGGCAGTCCACACTCCCGGCTTCCCCCGGCGATCATCTCGGTCCGCAAAGCCGCTTCCGTACATTCAGGCAGCGCCCCCCACCCGCGCCGGCACCAGCTTCATCCCGAAGCCCACAGCCATCCCCTGGCGCGTCAGCCCCTCTTGGCCGAGCCGGGCCCGGTCCGCCGACATGGCCAGGATGCGCTAACAGTCCGCCGACAGCACCGACCACCCCAGCCCCTGGCGCCACACCGGCACCTGCGACTTCCGCTACGCCGCCTCCCGGCCCACCGGCCGCCCGGCCGACTCCCGCACCTCCTGGACTCCCTGCGTGTCAGCGGCGCTGTCACCGCCCGCAGTCAGCACCACGTCACCCGCCTGCGAGCAATCACCCACTCCTGCCATTCCTGCTCGGCCGCGGCCGGCTCGGCCTGGATCCGGTCGGCCTCCTCCCCCAGCTCGTCCACACAGCGACGGGCAGCCGCTCCAGCAGTCCGACAACCGACGGCATCCGCAACCTCCCCGGCACGACCTGACACGCCATCACTCCCGTGGAAACACCGGTCTCATGCCTCAACAGCGGAAACGCGGCAATTACGTCCGGAGGGGCCATCAGCGTCGGCCACGATCTACGACAGAAGAGGGCATAAGCCCCAGCAGAAGCGCAGAACCGACCTGACCGTCACATCAAGCCAAGGCGGCCCACGATGTCAGTAGAGCGCGACCGGCGCTCCGTGAACGCCTAACGCCGGTACCGCTGAACGGTTCCCGAGCCCTGACCCACGAGTTGCAGCTGACCGCCGTGTCCGCGAAGGTCGTTGTCGTCGTGCCGACGTTCAACGAGCGGTACAGGCGCCCGAGGTATGGGAATCGGGCAGGTTCTCGGTCACAGTGGATGTACTCGGTCGAGGGGGAAGCCGTGGCGGGGGAAGAAGGACCGACGACGGGGTCCGGTCTGTTCGAGCTGGATGCCGTCGTGGTGGGGCAGCCGAAGCGTTCACGGTGGCGCAGATACGTGGGCCCCGCCCTGGCCGTGTCCACCGTGCAGGGGACCCCGCTCGCCTGGGTCACGTACACCGACGACACATACTCCGTCCTCACGACAACGTCCGGGGAGTCCATCGTCCGTATCGAGCAGTTCGGACCGGCGAAGTTCCGGTTCACCGACGCCGCGGACCGCGAGGTCGGTACCGCGGGTGCCCGTGGCTTTGCCAAGACCCGGCAGCTGAGGCTCCAGACAGAGCAGGGACGCCGGCTCTTCCTCACGCGGCCGGGTCTCCTGCACGTCGAATGGCATCTCACGGAGACCGATCCGGACGGGGGCCCGGCGCCGGAGATTCTCGGCCGGGTCACGGTGAGCACCATCGACTCGTGGATCGGGTTGCAACAGTACGTTGTCGAAATGGGCCCTCGCCTCGACGCCTCGGAACGGCGGACCGTCGTCGCCTCGGTCGTCTGCCTGCACCTGCTCCGCCGACCGCCGGGGGCCAGCACCGCGCCGGCGTGAGAGGGGTCCTGGTGTTGCCCCCGGCACGGTTCACCGAGTCGTGTCGGTGTCAGCGCGGTCGCCGGAGGAAAGCGACAAATTCGGCCAGCCATGTCCTCGTCCGTGACACCCTCGGCGCGGAGAGCGTCGGGGCGCGTGAGCGGGCCGTGGCCGTCACGGTGTGGAGCAGCATCGCGGAGGCCAGGTAACACACACTGAGCCGGTACGGACGCGGGCCTCGCCGCGGCATGAGTAGGACCGTACGGCTGCTCGAGTAGGTAGACGCCCAGGTAGACGCTCACCATCGAAGGCGACGACGAGTCGGTCGTCCATGACCTCCCGCTGACGGTGACCGCTGAAAGGCCGGACCGACGTGACCAGTGCCCGGCCCGCCATTCGTCACCACCTTGACAGGTGACGCGTGAAGGTGCACTCTGCTACCACGTCCAGCCGTCGAGCAGGACACCATCCACGACCGAGGAAGCGGAGAAGGTCATGAGCAAGGAATCCACGCCGGACGCCGCAGCCGCAGCCCGGCACGCACGCTTCGGCCGGCTCCCCGAGCGCATCCGCTTCGAGGACATGACGGAAGAGGTCGAGGCCGGCCCGAGCGGCGTGAAAGCCGCCTACGACCCCGAAGGCTCATGGAAGTACTACTCGTGCCTGGCGCTCGACCTCGGGCTGTAGTCACCCGGGACGCCGACCGGTAGACCCGGCTCGTTCGCTCCGCTCGTCAAGCCATTGCCACGAAAGGGTGTCCGCTCCGGCGGACGCCCCTCACTAGGTCATTCAGCGGTCCGTCAGCCCTGCGCCATCCGGGCCGCCCCGGTGCCGACCGACAGGAGAGCCGAGGCGACACCAGTCGCTCTTTTAGCGGTCCTGACAATGGCGTTGGCCCTGGCGCTATGTGATGGGCGCCGGGGCCGCCGCGGTCGCCCGGAGCCCTTACAGGCGGGTGTGCCCCTCGTCGATGGAGGCGTCACATCTTGTCCACCTGCTCGGAAACGTTCCCCGCGTGCTCCTCACACAGCCACCGGGAGTGGTTTCGCTCCGCCCAGGACCGGCTGACGTGTCCGGTGCGCATGCCCAGCCGCGCCTCGGGGTCCTGGAAGGCCTTGCGCATGTGTCCGAGCAGAAAGAAGGTGATCGCCCAGGCCAGCAGGTCGTGGACGAAGATCGCGCTGGTGCGGGAGATGAAGGGCGCCAGCCCCATGAACCACATCAGCAGACCCGTGAACATCATCACGAGGACCGCCCCGGCGATCCAGCCCGCATAAAGTTTCTGGCCCGCGTTGAACTTGCCGGCCGGGCGCGCCCCGGGAGACGTGTGGCGCCTGCGCGCGGCCCGCAGCCACTGCCGGTCGTACACCGCGAAGCGGTTCAGCCGACGCAGGTCCGCGCGGAAATCGGCGGACAGGAGCCCCAGCAGCAAGGGCAGCGGCAGCGAGATGCCCGACCACTCGTGCACGGTGACCATCAGGTGCCGCCGCCCGACGAGCTGGGCGAGAGGCCCGAGGTAGAGGCAGGCGGCCGAGGCCAGACACAGCAGCATCAGCCAGCCGGTGGCCCGATGGACCATGCGCGGGGCGGTGCCGAAGCGGCGGACGCGGCCGGTGGGGTCAGGCCCCGTCGCCATGCCGGTCGGCGCCGTCGAGCCAGCCGTCGATCGCATATCCGCGTTCCTCCCAGTAGCCGGGAACGACCTTGTCGGTGACCGAAATGCCGGACAGCCACTTGGCCGACTTGTAGAAGTACATGGGGGCCACGTAGAGACGGACCGGTCCGCCGTGCTCGTGGGTGATGGGCTTGTCCTGCATGTTCAGCGCGACCAGGACGTCCGAGCGGCGGGCCTGCTCCAGGGTGAGACTTTCGGCGTAGGCGCCGTCGAAGCAGGTGAAGCGGACCGCAGCGCCCCGGGAACGTACTCCGGCGGCGTCGAGGATGTCCGCGAGCCTCACCCCTTCGAAGGGCGTCTTGTCCACGCGCCATCCGTCCGTGCACAGCACGTCGCGCACGATCCGGGTCTGCGGCATCGCGCGCAGTTCACCGAGCGTGTAGGTCTTCGGCTTGTCCACCAGCCCGCCGACCCTCAGCGCGTAGTTCGTCTCGTCCTTGTGCGGCACCGATCCGACGACGCTGTAGTACCGGAATCCGCCCGGGTTGGGCAGCAGTCCGGTCAGGCCCGTGGCGTCGACCTGCGAGGCGGCGCCGAGGAACCCCTCCCAGCCGCGCTGCAGATAGGGCGCGGCGGCGAGCCCGGCGGCGCCCGCGCCGAGCATGCCCAGCATCGCCCGTCGCGCCACCGGTGCGCCCTCGGCACTCCGCTTCGGCTTTCGTGCCATGGTCCGTGTTCTCCTTCAAGGTGGCGACGGTCCCGGCGCCGCGCGCCGCACGGGGCGGAACCGGCCGGGCGAGAGCCCACACGTGTGAACGCAGGTCGAGTCATCGCGACGTCCGTCACCTGTTTAAGTGGTGACGATGCTGCCATGCAGACTTCGGGCTGTCAATGACGGGGCCTCGGCGCCGCGAGGGCGAAACACCCCCGGGCCGGTCGGCACACACCGGCCCACATATGTGACCGGGTAATGCCTGCACCGTCGGCCGGCAGGGCCACGAGGGCTGCTACGCTGCCCCCGACGTAGATCGTGTATCGAGGAGTCGCAGACGTGGTGGGTGACGACGACATCTCCGGGTGAGATCCGGATCTGACGGCCACCGGACGCGCTGAGGAGCGCCGCCGAGGTGGCCCGTCTCGTCGTACCCCCTTTTGCCATGTCTGCCCAGGGCAGGGGTCTCTTCACTGCCCGCGATCCGTCCGAGGTCACCTCATGTCCGACGTCGCCGTCGTCTGCTCGAACCTGTCCTTCGCCTGGCCCGACGACACCCCCGTCTTCCACGACCTGTCCTTCGCCGTGACCGCCGGCCGAACGGGCCTGGTCGCCCCCAACGGCTCCGGCAAGTCCACCCTGCTCAAGCTGATCGCCGGTGAACTGAAGCCGGCCACCGGCTCGGTGGTCTTGGACGGCACGCTCGGCTATCTCCCGCAGAGCCTGCCCCTGGCCGGCGATCTCACCGTCGCCGAGGTGCTCGGCGTCGCCGGTGTGATCCGCGCTCTGGACGCCGTCGAGTCCGGGGACGTGAGCGAGGAGCACTTCACCACCATCGGCGACGACTGGGACATCGAGGAGCGCACCCGCGCCCAGCTGGACCGCCTGGGCCTCGCCGACCTCACCCTGGACCGCAGCCTGAGCACACTCAGCGGCGGCCAGGTCGTCTCGCTGGGCCTCGCCGCCCAGTTGCTCAAGCGCCCGGACGTGCTGCTGCTCGACGAGCCCACCAACAACCTCGACCTGGGGGCGCGACACAAGCTCTACGACGCGCTGACGGACTTCGCCGGCTGCCTGCTGGTGGTCAGCCACGACCGCGCGCTGCTCGACCGCATGGAACGCATCGCCGAGCTGGGCAGTGGCGAACTGCGCTTCTACGGCGGCAACTTCACCGACTACGAGGAGGCAGTGCGGGCCGAGCAGGAGGTCGCCGAGAAGAACGTGCGCAACGCCGAGCAGGAACTGAAGCGGGAGAAGCGGGAGATGCAGCAGGCCCGCGAGCGCGCCGAGCGCCGCGCGAGCAACGCCGCGCGCAACCTCAAGAACGCCGGTCTGCCCCGTATCTTCGCCGGCAACATGAAGCGCGGCGCGCAGGAGTCCGCCGGCCGGGCCGGGCAGATGCACGCGGCCCGGGTCAGCGAGGCCAAGACCCGCCTCGACGAGGCCGGACGCGCGCTGCGCGAGGAGCAGCGCCTCACCCTGGAGCTGCCCGACACCCAGGTGCCCGCCGGACGGAACCTGTTCATCGGCGAGGGGCTGCAGGTCCACCACGGTGACCGGCCCGTGTTCGCGGACGGCGGCGTCGACCTCACCGTCCGCGGCCCCGAGCGCATCGCGCTGACCGGGCCCAACGGCGCCGGCAAGACCACTCTGCTGCGGCTGGTCAACGGCGATCTCGCCCCGGACAGTGGGGAGATCAGGCGGAACGACGGCCGGATCGCCTACCTTTCGCAGCGCCTGGACCTGCTGGACCTGGACCGCACCGTGGCGGAGAACTTCGCCGAGTTCGCCCCCGGGCGGCCCGAGGCGGAGCGGATGAACCTGCTCGCCCGCTTCCTCTTCCGGGGTGCCCGGGCACACCTGCCGGTCGGTGTCCTGTCCGGAGGCGAACGGCTGCGCGCCACCCTGGCCTGCGTGCTGTGCGCCGAGCCCGCCCCCCATCTGCTGCTGCTCGACGAGCCGACCAACAACCTCGACCTGGTCAGCGCGGGTCAGCTGGAGGGCGCGCTCAATTCCTACCAGGGCGCCTTCGTGGTGATCAGCCACGACGAGCGGTTCCTCACCGAGATCGGGGTGAACCGCTGGCTACGGCTGGCCGACGGAGCGCTCAAGGAGTCGGGGGCACCTGCGGTGTGAGCCGCCGGCGTGTGAAGTGGCCCGCGTCCGAGGCCGTGCGCCCGGCGGGCCGACCACCGATCACGTGGGACGGATTCCTGTCCCTCAACCCGCTCTGCTCGCTCACGACCTCGTCCGCGTCCTGGGAGGCCGGCGCGTCCTCGACGGTGTCTCCCTGACCGCCTCCCCCGGCCACCGCATCGGCCTGATCGGGGAGAACGGCGTCGGCAAGTCCACCCTGCTGCGGGTGCTGGCCGGCGTGGACGAACCCGACGCGGGGAGCGTCACGCGCCCCGCCGACCTCGGCTTCCTGCACCAGGAGATACCCTTCGACGCCGCCACGACCATCGCCGCTGTGCTCGACGAGGCGCTGCGCGAGGCCCGCGAAGACCTCGCGGAACTCGAACGGCTCGGCGAGGAGCTGGCCCGCGTCCCGGAGGGGGATCCGTGCCATGCGGAACTCCTCGACACCTACGGCAGGCGGCTGGAGCAGGCCCAGGACCGGGCGTCCTGGGACGCCGACCGCCGCGCGGCGCTGGTGCTGGACGGTCTGGGCCTCGGCGCGCTCGGGCACGACCGCACTCTCGGCTCACTGTCCGGCGGGCAGCGCAGCCGGCTGGCCCTGGCCGCACTGCTCGTGCGCAGGCCGTCGGCGCTGCTGCTGGACGAGCCGACCAACCACCTCGACGACGACGCCGCCGCCTTCTTGGAGGAGCAGGTACGCGGCCTGCCCGGCACCGTGGTCGTCGCCAGCCACGACCGGGCGTTCCTGGACGCCGTCTGCACCGACCTGATCGACCTCGACCCGGCGTTGGACGGTCCGGTCCGCTACGGCGGCACCTACAGCGCCTACCTGGACGACAAGCGAGCCGAGCGGGAACGCAGGGAGCGCCGCTACGCCGAGGAGCAGCAGGAACTGGAGGAGCTGCGGCACGCGGCAGGTGTGACCGCGCACCGCCTCGCGCCCGACCGATGGCGGCGCGACAACGAGAAGATGGGCTACGGCCACCGGGCCGGCCGGGTACAGAGCCAGATCTCCCGCCGGGTGCGCAACGCCACCCGGCGGCTGGAGGAGTTGGAGCGCGCCCGGGTCGCCGAGCCTCCCCGGCCGCTCGGGTTCGCGGTCGGTGAGCTGGCCGCGCGTGCCGATGAAGGCCCGCAGCCCCTGGTATCCCTGCGGGACGTCCGAGTGCCGGGTCGGCTCGCGCTGGACTGCCTGGAGGTGACGGCGACAGACCGGCTGCTCGTCACCGGCGGCAACGGGGCCGGCAAGTCGACGCTGCTCGCCGTCCTCGCCGGACATCTGCCGGCCGAGGGCGACGTGCGCAGGCGGCACCGGCTGACGGTGGGGCTGCTCGGCCAGGACACCGTGTTCGACCGGCCCGACCGCAGGGTCCGCGACACCTACTAGTGGCTCGTCACGCAGTCTTGGTCGGGTAATCGGTCCAGGACCGGATCGGTGAGTCGGGCGCGAACGCCGTCTTCGGCTCGGCGCGGGCATTGCGCCAGCGGACGTAGGCCGCAATGGCCGCGTTCTGCTCGCCGTGGCTGCGATGGTCAGTGCCGTTCAGGGCGAAGTAGCGCAGGGCCGCGAACTCGGCCTCGATCCAGTTCAGCCAGGAGCCGTAGGTCGGCAGGAAGACCAACTCGACGTCGTTGTCCGTGGTCCAGGCACGCACTTGGGCATGCTTGTGCGGGGAGAAGTTGTCCAGCACCACATACAGCTTCTCCCCAGGCCAGCGCGCACGCAGGGCCTTGAGCAGGCCAAGGAACTCGCGCCAGCGCTTGCGCGGGCGGATGCGGTAGTACAGCTTGCCGGTGGCCAGATCGAGGGCGGCGAGCATGTGCCGCACGCCGCCATAGCGGTTGTAGGTGGCCCGCAGCCTGCGCGGACGCCTCACCAGCCCCCAGGTCTTGCCCTTGCGGGGCATCAGGTTCAGCGGCCCGAACTCGTCGACGCATATCACCCGCCCGTCCGTCGGCGGGGTGTCGTAGAGCGCCAGGATGCGGTGCATCTTGGTGATGAACTCCGGGTCGGTGGACGCCTTCCACGTAGTGGTGGTCTTCCAGGAGACCTTGCCGGCGCGCAGGATCCGGCGCAGGGTCTCCCGACTGATGGCTGCGATCACCTGCTGCTTGATGAGGTGCTCGGCGAGCTTGCTCAGGCTCCAGGTGGAGAACGCGGTGATCTTCCAGTCGGCGGGGGATGTCCGGGCGATCAGGCAGATGTGCTCGCGCACCTGGTCACTGATCGTCTTGGGGCGTCCCCCGCTCCATTTTGGGTCCAGCGCGTCGAACCCCCGCTCGTTGAAGGCGTGGATGACATCGCGGACGTAGTCCTCGCCGACCTGGATCAGCGTGGAGATGTCCTTGACCGTCTGGCCCTGGGCGGACATCAGCACCACGATCGCCCGGCGGAGTTTCACCGGGTCCTTCGCGGTCCGGCTGATCCGCTGCAGCTTCCGGCCCTCGTCCATCGTGACCGGCCGGACGAACACACTCGGTCGACGTCCCACGACCACCTCCCAGATCAGGTCTTGGAGACAGTCTGCTGGCCGACGAGCAACGGATCGATTACCAGGCCAAGGCTGTGTGCCGAGCCACTAGCAGTCGCTGGGTGCCGAGCGGGCCGAGAAGGTGCCGCTGACCTCGCTCGGACTCATGCACGAGGCCGACCTGGGCAAACCGGTCGGGCACCTGTCCGTGGGACAGCGCCGACGGCTCGCGCTGGCCCTGCTGGTGGCCCGCTCATCCCAACTGCTGCTGCTCGACGAGCCCACCAACCACCTGTCCCCCACCCTGTGCGACGAGCTGGAGGCCGCGCTGGGCCCCGGTCCCGGCGCGATCGTCCTCGCGAGCCACGACCGCTGGCTGCGGAGGCGCTGGCAAGGCCGCGAACTCCGCCTGGAGCAGGCGCGCGTGCAGCGGGGGGAGGTGTCGACGGCCCGTTTCCCGTCCTGACCTACGCCAGCCGGACACCGTTTCCGCCGTTTCCGGTCCTGACCTGCTCTCCATGCGCGAGGTGCCATACGATCGTGAGCACCCGCTCCCACGGGGTGACCGGCCCGAATGTGACGAGCCTTGCGTTCGCCATAAGTCACCTGTCAAGATGGTGATGTGAATCTTAGCCATGTCTTCGTATGCGGGCACCCGGCGCTGGACTTCGTGGCCACCCTTCGTGCCCGGCGCTCGATCCGGTTCGAGATGTTCGTGACGCCGGAGCGACTCAACGCCTGGTACCTGGAGTCCGGACTCGTGGACACGATCACACCCGGTGACGAGGACGACGTCCGGGAGGCGATCGCCGTGCGCGAGGCCCTCTACCGGCTGGTCACCAACCGTCGGCTCACTGAGGAGTTCGACCGCGAGGCACTCGCCGTGGTCAACGGCGCCGCGCGCAAGACCCCCGCGACGCCGCAGCTCACCGTGGCCGGGCGGCACACCGAGGCGACCCCCGGGCAAGCCCTGGCCACCGTCGCCCGGCAGGCCGTCGAACTGCTCAGCGGCCCGGACGTCCCGCTCCTGAAGGAGTGCGGCAACCCGGAGTGCACGCGGGTCTACATCGACCGTTCGCGGGGCACGCGGCGGCAGTGGTGCGGCATGGAGTCCTGCGGCAACAAGATCAAGGCAGCCGCGTACCGCGCCCGCAAGAAGGCCGCACCCGGCGTCACCGCGCGCTGACCTCCCCGCCGCTGCCGTACGTCCGAGACGATCCGCTGGCCGTCGTTCTCCGGTCCCGCGCCGTGGAGCCACCCGGCCTGACACGTGCTGTCACGCACCGCCTACTGGCGCTGCCGCACTCCTGAGTCGCTGCGGGCGCTGAAGCAGTTGCCCTCTCACCGGGCAGCAGTCACGGGTAGTTGTCGTCGCAGAGAAGGGAACGTTCCGAGAGGGGCACGGCCGCCGAGTCCGCCTGACGGAGAGCGGCGCAGCCCTCCTCGCGGCGAAGGGGAAGTCGCGCCTGCCTCTGCCAAGGGACCCCTCCGGCGTCACAAGCAGCAGCGCTCCGTCATGCACACCCTCGTGAAGCCGGGCAAGGCCGGCGCCGTCGGCTGACACCTCGGCTCGTCCCGACTACCCTCGCCGGCCGGCGCAGTACGGGAACACATGCACGCCGACCGTCGGACACCACCTCTGCCGACCGACGGGTGAGCGGTGGATCGAGCCCCCGAGACGCCGGCCGCACCGGTGCATCCCGACGCCGCGGGTGAGAGCGCGATGGCCACTGCCGTCAAGAGCGCGCTCGCCCGGCACGCGTGGACGTTCCGCACGTGGCACGCTCGTCGGTGTCCCGGGCCGGACCGGCACGATCCCGTGGCGGGCCGGCCCTTTCGGTACGGCAATCTCCGCACCCTGATCCGCCGTCAGAAGAAGCTGGATGCCGACGGGCCGTACCCCGAGACCATCACGCTCTCCGCCCAGTGCCACACCCCCGTGTCGGCGGGCCACGGACGGTCCTCGGAGTGTGCGGTGTCCCGGGACGGCCGCGCGCCGGAGCCGGCCGAGACACGGCCGAGGGCGGAACGACGGTGCTTGGCGTTCCCTATGTGTGTGGGCGTCATCGAGGCCATGGGCTGCCTTCGCTCTCCGGTCGGTGGCGTGGGTGTGGGAAGCGGGTCCCGCGCACGGGGGAAGTCAGCACGGGACCCGCATCTAGGGAGGGCTGCGTCAGGCGACGGCGCCGGCATTGATCGTGACGGGTACGTTGTCGCGTGTCGCCTTGGAGTACGGGCAGATCTGGTGGGCGGCGTGCGCGAGTTCCTCGGCGGTGGCCTGGTCCACGCCGCCGAGGACCGGGGTGAGGACCGCGGAGAGGGAGAACTCGCCGTCGTCACCGTGAGTGAGGGTGATCTCGGCCGTGATGGTGGTGCTGGTCAGTCGGATCTTGCGCAGGGTGGCGGCGCGGCGGAGGGCGCCGAGGAAGCAGGCGGCCCAGCCCGCGGCGAAGAGCTGCTCGGGGTTGGTCGCGGTGCCGGCGCCGCCCAGCTCCTTCGGGAGCGCGAGGCTGGTCTCCAGCAGGCCGTCGGAGGAGCGGACGTGACCGCCGTTGCGGCCCTCTCCGTCGACGTCGACAACGGCGGTGTAGCTGACTGCCATGGCTGGGCTCCCCATCTGGGTCGAATGGTCTTCGGGTACCTCCTGACCAGGACACTTTTGCATCACCGGTTGAGGCGGTGACGCAATCATGGCAGCCCTTAGCGTCACCAGTCAAGGTGGTGATGACCGTCCCTCCGTGGAACCTGAGTCATACGGCCCCCAATCCCCCGCCGCCGTCACACCCCCCTTGAGCGTGACCTGCGTGTGTGCGTGACGGCGGAGCACATGCGTGAGGCAACCGCCGTACGCCAACGGCCGTTTCGGCAATCGGGAACCGCTGTCTGGCGGCTGCCGCCGGGACGCCGTCGCCGTCCCCCAGGACATGGCCGACCGACTCGCCACCCAGCACGCGCAGTGGCGCCAGTGGCGCCACATCAGCGAATCCGCATGAACCGAACCACCGGGCCGGACGCCGGGTGACGGCAAGGGGCGCACGCGCGGTCACGCTCCCGGGCACTGCACGGTCCAGGTCATCCACTGCGGCCTGAATCATCTGCCCGGTCGGACTTCAAGCGCATCACGACCGGCGAGAACGTGCGGCACCGGGTCCATACCCGATTCCGGCCTTCGGCTCATGGCGTGAAGGGCGGCCGTGGCCCGGCCCCGGCACGCGGTCGGCGGGGACGGCCGCGGGCCCTGTGGCGATGGGTCCCGCACGGGCGGGAGGTCGGGGGAAAGCGATGGCACCGCAGCCGTCGGTGGGCAGCCGGAAACGCCGCGCCGGCGGCAGGTGGTCGGCCCACCTGCCGCCGTCGGCGGATCTGACCGTGGTCGGAGGCGGGTCAGAGGGTGATGGTCTTGTACTCGGTGTAGGTGCCGAGGCCGACCGCGCCGTACTCGCGGCCGATGCCGCTGGCCTTGAAACCGCCGAACGGGCCGTCGAAGGCGATGGAGGCGCCGTTGATGGTGATGGTGCCGGTGCGGACGCGGCGGGCGACCGCCAGGGCGTGCTCCTCGTCGGAGGACCAGACACCGCCGGAGAGGCCGTACTCGGAGTCGTTGGCGATGCGGACGGCGTCGTCCTCGTCGTCGTAGGCGATGACGACCAGCACCGGGCCGAAGATCTCCTCCTGCGCGATGCGCATGGAGTTGTCCACGTCGGCGAAGACGGTGGGCGTGACGTAGTTGCCCTTCTCCAAACCCTCGGGGATCTGCGGGCCGCCGGTGACCAGGCGGGCGCCCTCCTCGATGCCGAGCCGGATGTAGGCGCGTACCCGCTCCTGCTGGTCGGGGCGGATCATCGGGCCGATGAAGGTGTCGGGGTCGCGCGGGTCACCGACCTTCAGCGACTCCACCAGCTCCTTGAGCGCGGCCACGACCTCCTCGTACCGGCTGCGCGGGGCCAGGATCCTGGTCTGTGCGATGCACGACTCGCCGTTGTTGAGCAGGGAGCCGAACTTCACGCCGACGACCGCCTTCTCGATGTCGGCGTCGGGGAGGATGATGGCGGCGGACTTGCCGCCCAGCTCCAGGCTGACCCGCTTGAGCTGCTCGCCGGCGATCGCGGCGATGCGGCGGCCGGCCGCCGTCGAGCCGGTGAAGGCGATCTTGTCGACCTCCTGGTGCGACACCAGGTACTCACTGGTCCCCCGGTCCGCGGGCAGGACGCTGATCACGCCCTCGGGCAGGCCCACCCGCTCCAGCAGCTCGGCCAGGAATCCCATGCTCAGCGAATTCTCCGGGGACACCTTCAGGACCACGGAGTTGCCTGCGACGAGCGCGGGGATGATCTTCGAAGTGGCCGAGGAGAACGGCGAGTTCCACGGGATCACCGCGGCCACCACTCCGATCGCCTCACGGCGCACCACACTGCGCACCGGGGACGCCGGGTCGGAGGGCACCAGGGTCTCCTCCCAGCCGAACTCCTCCGCCGCCTTCAGGTAGGCGTTCGCCTGCCGGGTCAGGCCGGGCTGTCCGGCCCGGGTGAACCATCCCGCCGAACCGTTCTCCAGCGAGATCAGGTGCGCGATCTTCTCCGCGTTCTCCTCGCGCAGCACGTTGAACCGCCGCAGGACCGCGATCCGTTCCGCGGGCGGCGTCGAACGCCACACCCCCGCCTCGAACGAGGCCCGCGCCGCGGCCACCGCGCGGTCGATGTCCGCCGGCTGCGCCTGGGCGGCGCGGCCGACCGCCGACTGGTCGTGCGGCGAGGCGATGTCGAGCAGCTCCCGGTCGCTCGGCTCCACCCAGGAACCCCCGATGAAAAGCCGGTCGTAAGTGATCATGCGCTCTCTCTCCTTCAGGGCATCTCTTAACTGTCACACCACTGTAGCACTTTATAAATCTACGTAGACATCATCGAGATACAAAGACTGTGATCCTCCGCACGGGAGCTGCGCTTAAGGTAAGAGAGCCGACGCAGAACGCAATCTGGAAGCCGTTCTGACCACCGGGGCACGGATGATCGCCGCCGAGTACGGCGTCGAGGGCCAGGGAAGGGCCGCGCGGCAGCGCGCGATGCCGGGCCGCGCCGCCGTCCAGCGCACCGGGCACGCCTTTCGAGGAGTGCAGGTGTCCGCGAACCGCCGCGGCCGGCGCCCGATGAAGGCGTCGGCCGGGTGGAGCGCGGCGATTGGGCGCTCAGGCGGCTGGGACGGTGTCCTTGGCGTTGGCGTCGGCGGGGTCGCTGGCACCAACCCCCTGCTCCCGGCCGGTCCTGCGGGTGGGCTTGAGGAAGAGGGCCAGGAGGGTGCCGACGGCGAGGGCGGGGGTGATCCAGAGGTAACCGGTGGCGGTGGCGTGCGCGAAGGCGTCCAGCGCGGTGTCGCGCAGGGCCGCCGGGAGAAGGGCGACGGTGTCCGGGCGGGCGGCGTCGAAGCCGCCGGAGGTCGGCAGGCCGTGGGTGCGGTCGGCGAAACCGGTGTTGAGGAGGGTGCCGAAGACGGCGACACCGAAGGCCGCGCCGATGGAGCGGGCGAAGGTGACCACCGCGCTGGCGGCACCGAGGTCGGCGGCGGGCACACTGTTCTGCACGGTGGTCAGCACGACCATGGGGACCATACCGATGCCAACGCCGGTGATGAGGAAGTAGACGCTCAGGACCAGGGTGTCGGTGACGGCACCGATGGTGCCCAGCAGGAGCAGCCCGGCGAGGTTGGCGAGCAGGCCCGCGAGGAGGATCGGGCGCAGCCGGCCGGCGTGGGCGGACCAGCGTCCGGCCAGCGACTGGCTGACGACCAGGCCGGCAACCAGCGGCAGCATGTGGATGCCGGAGAAGGTGGCCGAGACCCCGTGGACGATCTGCAGGTAGGTGGGCAGATACACCAGGACAGCGAACATGGCCGCGTTGGCGACGAATCCGATCAGCGAGGAGAAGACCACGGTCCGGGAGGAGAACATGGCCGGCGGTAGCACCGGGGCGGCGGCGCGGCGCTCGATCGGGACCAGCAGGGTGCCGAGTGCGACGGTGGCGACGATCAGGCCGATGATGGCCGGCGAGGCCCAGCCCCAGCGCTCGCCGAAGGACGTGACCAGGACCAGGCCGGTGGCGATGGCCGCCAGCACCAGGGCGCCCGCGTAGTCGATGCGGGTCTTGGCCCCCCTGACGCTCACCGGGAGTGCCCGCGCTGCGACGACCAAGGCGACGGCCCCGACGGGCAGATTGACCAGGAAGGCCCACCGCCACGACAGCTGGTCGGTGAAGACACCGCCGAGCAGGGGGCCGACGATGCTGGCGACACCGTAGACCGAACCGAACATGCTCTGGTAGCGGCCGCGTTCGCGGGGGGCGACGATGTCACCGACCAGGGCGAAGGTCAGCACGATCATTCCGCCGCCGCCCACGCCCTGCAGCACGCGGGCACCGATCAGCTCGGGCAGGTTCCGGGCCAGGCCGCAGGCCACCGAGGCGATCAGGAAGAGGGTGGTCGAGGCCAGGTACAGGCGCTTGCGGCCAAACATGTCGCCGAGCTTGCCCCACAGCGGGGTCACCGCCGTCGACGCCAGCAGGTACGCGGCGCTGACCCACGCGATGTCGTCGAACCCGTTCAGGTCCTGCGCTATCCGCGGCAACGCCGTCGACACGATCGTCTGGTCCAGGGCCGCCAGGAGGACCGCCAGGACCAGTGCGCTCATGGCAGCGGCAACTCCGCCTGTTCCAGGGGAGGGAGACTGCTGTGCCTTCGGCATGGAGGTGTGCCTTTCTACACGGGTGCCAGGGATGGCGCGCAAACCGCCTGCGAGACGGACTTGACCCAATCAGCTGGCACTACCAGCTATATTTGCCACATCAATGTAGCACTTAGCATGTGGGGTTGCACATGATAGGGGCGATAGGCGTCTCAGGTTTCACATCTCCCCGCTAGACTGCTGCGGTGAGAGCCGACGCAGCACGCAATCTCGAAGCCGTTTTGACCACCGGGGCGCGGATGCTCGCCGCCGACCCTGGCGCGAGCATCGCGAGCATCGCCGCCGAGGCGGGCGTGGACCGGCGTACGGTCTACCGGCGCTTCGCCTCTCGCGAGGAACTCCTCGCCGCCATCTACGCAGCCCGTCTCACGGCCATCGAGCAAGCCATCGAAGACGCCCGGCTGCGCGAGGCCCCCGTCGCCGTCGCCCTGCACCGCTACGTCGAGAACATCATCGCCGTCAATCGCACCTGGCCCGTCGACCTCGCCCGCATGCTCGCCGACGACACCGTCCACGCACGCCGCGACGCCTCCATCCGTGAAGTCGACGCCTTCCTCCAACGCGCCACCGACGAAGGCCTGCTCCGCCCCAAGCTGCCGGAAGGGTGGGCGAGCGCACTGCTGCCGCAGCTCATGCACCTCGTGTCGCGGCAGATGCCCCATCTGAGCCCCGCCCAGGCGGCGGACGTCGTCGTCGACACGCTGCTGCACGGCATCGGAACATCCTGACACCTCAAGGCCCCGCGACGGCGGAACGCCCCCGGCATACGCGGTGCGGGATTCAGTCCATCCCGTCGGATTCCGGCTCGAAAGCAGCCAATTGCCGGCCGGTCGAGCGGGATCTCACCCGCCGGCGGAAGGGCACCGCCGTTCCGGGGGTTGTTGAGCAGCGGCGCGGGAACACCTGCAGGCGCTTCCGGCCCCGAACTCGCCCAAGGCCAGCCGTCGGTGGTCGGGAGAGACCGCGGGCAAGGAGTTGCCGAACAGGTCGTCCGCGGTCCCTGGTCGGCGTCGAAAATCCCCGCCACCGCCTTCTCTTCGAGGAACGGCTCGGCGCACCGCCCGGGCCGAACGAGCACGTGCCGAGCTGAGAACGTCGGGGCCGGCCACGCGCGCCACGGACGCTCAGCCGTCCGAACCGACCCGGCAGGAACGCCGGATCGGGGACCTCTCCGTCAGGGACTTGACCGACAAAGGAGATCGGCAAGCGCATGCACCTGTTGCCGCGCACGGTCAACTCCCACCTCTACCGCCTGTTCCCCATCTCGGCATCGCCTGCCCCACCGCGCTGCGCGAAGCACGGGCCAGGCTGGTGGACGGCCATGACCTTTGAAGCCTGACCTCGAACGGCACGGCTCAGTGCATTGACTCAAGCCCCGAAGCCGCGGTGCCGGGGACGGAAATCCTGCTCTCCGGGCCGAGAGTGTGCCGCACGGCCCGCCACCTGCGGCGCCGCTTACGGGAGCCGGTCATACGCGAGGTGCGCCGGACGGCGGTGTCACCGCCCGCGTCGTACCGTCAAGGGACGGATATGTCCGGTTTCGTTGCGGACAGAGTGTGCATCGCCGGCCCGGGCCGCGGAAGAACAGCCTCTGCACCACCGCCCGGCACGGAGACGCCTTTGCGTCACCGGTTTGACAGGTGACGAGCCCTGTGCGAGGGTCGTCACGCCACAAACCGCGGTGATCTCGTCCCCGGGACGGGAGCGGGAGTTCCCAGGGCGTGGACCGGTCACCGGAGAACGCACGACGGAGGGGTCAGATGATCAACAGGCGTACTTTCAGCAAGGCCGTCGGCCTGGGCACCGGCGCAGCCGCGGTCTCGTTGTCCGGCCTGCAGAGCAACGCGTCCGCCGCCACCGGGACGGCCGTCTCCCGGCAGGCCGGCGGCACGCCCGCTCCCACCGTCCCCAGCATCGTCCCCGGCACCCACACCGGCTTCCGCACAATCAAGCAGATCAAGGCCGGCGTCCTTGACACCGGCTACGCCGAGGCCGGACCCGCCCACGCCCCGGTGGTCATACTCCTGCACGGCTGGCCCTACGACATCCACAGCTACGTCGATGTCGCCCCGCTCCTCGCCGACCTGGGCTACCGCGTCATCGTCCCCTACCTGCGCGGCCACGGCAGCACCCGCTTCCTGTCCCGGCACACCCCGCGCAACGCCGAGCAGTCCGCGATCGCCCTCGACATCATCGCGCTGATGGACGCCCTGAAGATCGACAAAGCCGTGCTGGCCGGCTTCGACTGGGGCTCACGCACCGCCGACATCATCGCCGCGCTGTGGCCCGAACGCGTCACATCCCTGGTGTCCACCACCGGCTACGTCATCACCAACGTGAAGGCGCAACTGACGCCCGCCGCCCCGGCCGTCGAACACAACTGGTGGTACCAGTGGTACTTCGCCACCGATCGCGGCAAACAGGCCATGGAGAACGTCGACGAGCGCATCGCCCTGTGCCGCTACGTGTGGACCCTCGTCTCCCCCAACTGGAACTTCGACGACGCCACCTTCCAGCGCACCGCCCAGGCCTTCCACAACCCCGACTACGCCGCCATCGTCCTCTACAACTACCGCTGGCGCATCGGCCTCATCGAGGGCGAACCCCGTTACGCCCGCTACGAGAAGCAACTCGCGGCCCAGCCCTCGATCCACGTTCCGACCATCACCCTCGACCCCGCCCTCGACCCCTTCACGCCGCCCGGCGACGGCACCGCCTATCGCAGCCACTTCACCGGGCCCTACGAGCACCGCACCATCGCGAACATCGGGCACAACCTGCCGCAGGAAGCGCCCACCACCTTCGCCCAGGCCGTCGTCGACGCCGACCACCTCTGAGCTCGGGCGCCCGTCACCGACGCGGTGGCGATTCCGCCCGTGTTGGCCACCGAAAGGTCTGCCGGCGGGTCCGTCGGAGCACCACATGGCCTTCGCCGGCACCCTCCCACTCACGCCCTCAGCGCCCTGACGACCGAGCTGACCACGGAGATGGCGACGCTGATCGCCTTTGCCTGCTGCTTCGGTGCCGGACGGGACCTGGTACGCGACACCCTGGAGACCCAGGACGGCCTCAGGCACGCCGGTGAGGGGGAATGTCCACGATGATGGCAGCCTTCCCCGAGCTGATCCTCGCCAAGAACCTGGCCGAGACGCACGGGCCGCGGATCGGCTTGCCCACAAAATCCACCGAGCCGGTGTACGTGGCCGTGTCCTTCGAGCGGATCACCGCCTCGCGGGCGTCGTGCCGTACCAGGGCGTGCCCGTCCCGGCCCCGAGCACGGCGCGGAAGCGGTCGGCATGGTGGAGGCGTTCACCTCGCAGCACGCCGACCACCTGGGTGCCCGACGTGCTGACCGCGTTCGGCGCCATGTCCGGGTGGTCCACCGACGAGCAAACCACGGCGGTCCCACCTGGCTCGTCGTAGTAGTGGAGGGCTGTCGGCCCGCCCCGTAGCCCTCCCCGTCACCCACCGACCTCTTCAAGGCTACGGACCATCTTGATCAGGCTCCGACGACCTGGACGTATGCGTCTCCGCCCGTGAGCCATCGGGGAGCCGGATGCAGCCGGCCGGTGCTCATCACCGGCTCCTCTGCCTTCCTGGCTCCCCCACGGCCCGGCGCAACGGTCAGTACTGCTCGGTTTCCATGAAACCCGTACCCCCGTTGTCGTCCGCGTCGAAGGCGGCGGCGGTCGGGTCGAATCCGGGCGGGCTGTCCTTCAGGGCCAGACCCAGGCCGGCCAGCTTCGCCTTGACCTCGTCGATGGACTTCGCACCGAAGTTGCGGATGTCCAGCAGGTCCGCCTCCGAGCGAGCCAGCAGCTCACCCACCGAGTGGACGCCCTCGCGCTTGAGGCAGTTGTAGGAGCGGACCGTGAGCTCCAGCTCCTCGATCGGCAGCGCCATGTCGGCGGCCAGGGCGGCGTCCGTGGGGGACGGGCCCATGTCGATGCCCTCGGCGTCGATGTTCAGCTCGCGAGCCAGACCGAACAGCTCGACCAGGGTCTTGCCGGCCGACGCCATGGCGTCACGCGGACGCATGGCCTGCTTGGTCTCGACGTCGACGATGAGCTTGTCGAAGTCGGTGCGCTGCTCGACACGCGTGGCCTCGACCTTGTACGTGACCTTCAGCACCGGCGAGTAGATCGAGTCGACCGGGACACGGCCGATCTCCTGGCCCACCTGCTTGTTCTGCACGGCGGAGACGTAACCGCGGCCACGCTCGACCGTCAGCTCCATCTCCAGCTTGCCCTTGCCGTTGAGCGTGGCGAGGACCAGGTCGGGGTTGTGCACCTCGACACCGGCCGGGGGCGCGATGTCGGCGGCGGTGACCAGACCCGGGCCCTGCTTGCGCAGGTACATCACGACCGGCTCGTCCTGTTCCGAGGAGACGACCAGCTGCTTGATGTTGAGGATCAGGTCGGTGACGTCCTCCTTGACGCCCGGCACGGTGGTGAACTCGTGCAGGACACCGTCGATGCGGATGCTGGTGACAGCAGCGCCGGGGATCGACGACAGGAGGGTACGGCGCAGGGAGTTGCCGAGGGTGTAGCCGAAGCCCGGCTCCAGCGGCTCGATCACGAACCGGGAGCGGAACTCGTCGACGACCTCTTCGGTCAACGAGGGACGCTGAGCAATCAGCACGAGGTATTGCCTCCAGTGTTTGGCGCCCGCTATCTGACGCCGTGGTCTCCGAAGGGTACGGGCCATCCGGCCTCCCACGAAGCCGAACCGCCCGTCTGCAGGCCAGGCTCATCTGGCTGGAGTGAAATTTCACCGAGCAGCCGGGTAGCCCCCACCGCAGTTCGCAGACGCGTACTGTAGGACCGCTGTGCCCGGTCAGGGCAAGCGCGTCCTCCCATCCGGGACGGCTGCGAACACCGCCTGCACGCTGGAGAACTGGCGACCGTTCCGGACCGGAGCGGACTGTCCACTGCCTTCACTGCGAGCACCTGACGCCAGTGGCTGAGCGACGCGAACCGGTGCCTCTTCTGCCGTTTCTGCCGGCGCGGCCCTCGCGTGCACTCAGCTCCAGTCGCCACTGCCATGGCACGGCCGAATGGGGTAGGCCGCCGTCCGGGGGGCGGCATCGCCTCGGAGGTCAGGACAGGCGCGCGCCGAGCGTGGGCGTCAGTCGCGCTGGTGCCCAGCCGTGCTGTCGGTCCTGGCCTGTACGGTCCTGCCCATGGCTGAGAGACCGACTACGAACTGGCGGCGCGGCATAGCCGAGGAAGCCGAAGAGCTTGCCGCCGGCACCCTGGACCCCGAGTGCGCCTGCATGGCCGGGTTGTTCCCCGAGGAACTGCTTACGGCGACCGACGCGGTCCTCGACGTTTTCGAGACGGAGCTTCCCGGACTCGTCGAGGCCAGTGACGAGCGGGTCTTCGTCGTGGTGGAACGCGTCATCCTGGCACTCAACGCGGTGAACGAAGCCCACAACGGGAACGCCTTCGAAACCGACGAGCGCGAGGAGCTGTGCGACTACATCGACGAGTCGCTCACCGAGCACGGCGTCGATGTCGTTGCACTGACCGCCCGCCACGGTCTGGGCCGGTACCAGCTCACCGACAAGTGGCGGAAGTGGTAAGGCCGCTCTCTATGCGGCCGCTGAGCACCGCACCGGCGTCGGCGAGCGGTTCAGGAATGTGCCCGCTGCTGCTTGTCCCACTGAGCCCGCGAGAGGGCGGTGGGCCGTGGGAGCAGGACGCCGTCCACGTACAGGTCGACGTGCTCGTTGTAGAAGGCGACCATGCCCGCGATGGCGGCGCACGACACCGTCGGGAAGTCGTACGCCCAGGCGACATCGTCATGGACGACGGCCCCGCCCGCGAACGACCAATACTCGCTGGTCCTGCCCTTGTACGGGCACGCCGTCACCGTGTCCGAGGAACGCAGTAGGGTCCAGTCGACATAGGCACGCTCCACGTAGTAACGGGTCGGCAGGCCGGTTTCGAAGAGCTTCACCGAGGACGGCGCGTCCGCCAGGACGGTGCCGTCCACCTCGACGCGCACGCTGCTGGACGAACGCAGCGCGTCCACCCGCGTGTACGGGCTCCTCGGGTGCACGAAGACCTGCTCTTCCTCCTCGTACCACGCGTCGATCGCGTCCCATCGGAAACGGGCGGTGTCGATGAGTGCCTCCGGGGCTCCCTCACTCCAGACCCACGCCGCACCCTCACGGACCTCCGAACCGACCCGCAGGGAGTGCCGCCGTGCCGGGCCGGGGCCCAGCCGGCCGGCACGGCCGTCGTCGCTCAGGACGCCCTCGACCATATCCCGCAGCGGGATGCTGTACTGCGGGTACCCGGGCCACTCCCATACGTACAGCGCGTGCCGGGTGTCGAATGCGCACCGGCCGCCGACCTGTGCACGGATACGCCGCGGCACCGGCTCGACATGCCCGACCGGGACGATGAGACCCGGGTAGTCCACATTCTCGTCCGCCATGGGCGATCACCTCAGTCCGCTCGGCCGCTTCCGTACATCCAGCTTTTCCCCGGAGGGCACACTCCGTCCTGTGGGGGTTGTCATGATTGCGCCATTCGGTGCGATGAGGCAGCCAAGGGACACCCTGACCGGGAGGCGACCGGCGCACCGATCCGCGCCGGATCTCCGCTGGGAGCGGTTGACGCGGCGGGCCAGCCTTGGACGAACGCGCTGGGCATGAGGGTGTCTCCTGATTGTGAGGATGCTGTGGGTGGCGGGGGAACAGGGTTCCGGCTCCCGGAGCCTCTCCCTACGCTCCGGTTCACATGACAACAGAACACGCGCAGCAGTCCGAGGAGAGCGCCGGACACTCCCGCAGACGTTTCCTGGCCGCCGCCGGGGCGACGGTCGCCGGCGGAGCGGTCGCGGCGACCGCCTTATGGTCCGCCGGGAGCGCCGCGGCCGCGGCGTCCGAGAAACGCGTCGCCGTTCTGGGCGGCGGCGTCTCCGGCCTCAGCGCCGCCCATGAACTCGCCGAACGCGGCTACGCCGTCACCGTCTACGAGTACTACGACGCCCTCGGCGGCAAGGCCCGCTCCATGGACGTACCCGGCACTGCCGCCGGCGGTCGCGCCCCGCTTCCCGCGGAGCACGGCTTCCGGTTCTTCCCCGGCTTCTACCGGAACCTGCCGGACACCATGCGCCGCATCCCCTTCCCCGGAAACGCCGGCGGCGTCCACGACAACCTCCGCAGCGGTACCGAGGCGCTGTTCGCGCGCGGCTCCGGCCGCCCGGACCTGCACTTCCCCCTGCGCCGGGTCACCACCCCGCCAGCGCCCGGTGACATCACCCCGGCCTGGCTGCGCGACCAGATCCTGTCCGTCCTCGACCTCGGCACCCGGCTGCCCGCCCACGAGGCCGCCTACTTCGCCGACCGTCTGCTCGTCCACCTCACCAGCTGCGACGCTCGCCGTGAGGACCAGTGGGAGAAGACTGCGTGGTGGGACTTCATCCGGGCCGGCGAGATGAGCGCCGAGTACCAGGTGCTGCTCGGCATCGGCCAGACCCGCAATCTGGTCGCCACCCGCGCCGAGATCGCCTCCACGCGAACGGTCGGCCGCGTCATCATCGAGGCCCTGCTCCTGTGGGGCCTGCTCGGCCGGGGCATGGACGGCGACGCCGACGTCGACCGGGTCCTCAACGCCCCGACGAGCGAGGCCTGGATCGATCCCTGGGAGCGGTATCTGCGCTCGCTCGGCGTCGAGTTCGTGCTCGGCACTGAGGTTCGGGAGGTGCTGTACGAGGGCGGCCGCGTAACCGGCGTCCGTGTCGCGCCCCGCGACGGCGGGCCGGAGCGCACGGTCACCGCCGACCACTACGTCTCGGCGATGCCCGTCGAACACGCCCGCGTCACCTGGGGCCAGGCCCTGCGCGCGGCCGACCCGCAGCTGGGCCGGTGCGACGCGCTGAAGACGGACTGGATGACAGGCGTGATGTTCTATCTGCGCTCGCCCACCCCTGTCGTGCACGGGCACATCAACTGCCTCGACTCGCCTTGGGCCGTGACCGGCATCGGACAGTCCCAGTTCTGGGACGTACGCGACTTCTCGCGCGACTACGGGGACGGACGGGCCCATGACTGCCTGTCCACGATCATCTCCGAGTGGGACAAACCCGGCATCCTGTACGGCAAGACCGCCCGCGAGTGCACCAAGGACGAGATCGTCGCCGAACTCTGGGCCCAGCTGCAGGACGGACTGAACGACTCGGCCAAGACGACCCTCACCGACGAGGACCGGCTCGGCTGGTTCATGGACCCGGCCGTGACGGGTCTCGGCGGCCCCGACCCGCGCAACCGCGAGCAACTCCTCATCCACCCCACGGGCACTCTCTACAACCGGCCCTCGGCCCGCACCAGGGTGGCGAACTTCTTCCTCGCTGGCGACTACGTCCGTACGGACGTGGACCTGGCGACGATGGAGGGCGCCAACGAGTCCGCACGGCGAGCGGTCAACGCCCTTCTCGACGCGGACAATTCGAGCGCCGAGCGGTGTCGCGTCTGGGAACTGTTCCGCCCGCCGGAACTGGAGCCCCTGAAGCGGGTCGACGAGGTGCGTCATCGGCTGGGACTGCCCAACACCTTCGACCTGGGTTGAGCCCGTACGGCTGCCGGGGATGAGCCCGAAGGGCCGCTGCACCGCTGCCTCCGAGCGGCTGCGGCCCTTCACGCCTGTGGCGTCGTTTTGCGCCATGCCCGGCAGGACTTGACCGGGCGATCATGTTCCTGGTCAGGGTCGAGCGTGTCCAAGACCAGCATGAGCAACGAGACCAGCGACATGGTCTGCCTGTGGGTCGAGCCGTGGGGAACGGATCACTGGATGCGTCCGGGTGAGGAGTTCCCGGTGGTGACCGAGGCGGAGCCGGAGCAGTCGCCGTTCAACGTGGTCGTGCATGATCAGGGCATCACGGTGTGAGTGAACGCGGGGCATGACGCCGAGGTCTTCGACAAGAACGGTGACTTGGTGCCGTGCGGGCATCAGCGGCCCGCCGACGGCGGTAGCTGAGCTGCGTGAGATGGGTAGATGCGGAGCCAAATGCGTCGGAAACGATCGTTTCGACATCCGATGTTCTGCCGCAACAACCGTGGTCCGACACCTCGACCATGACGCTTGAACAGGCCAAGAGCTACCGCGAACAAGTCATGCAGGAACGCAAGTTCTTCGTCGACGAACACAACGAGCAGCTCTACGAGCGAGAATTCTCCCTCTGCGAGCACTGAATCTCTTCAATCCTGAATACGTGCACCCATGAGGGCCGGGCTTGTCAAGCGCGTAATGGGTCCCTGACCTCGGGTTTTGACTGTCGAGCCATTCCGGGGGCGTTGGAGATTCCTGGCGTGAAGTTGCGGTCCGCAACTGGTCGTTCGCGTGGGATTGGCTCCCGGAGTGACGTGGTCGGCGTGGGGTTCACAAGCACCCATTCGGCGTCTGGCCTGTGTGGTCGGCGCCATGACCGTGGTCCGGGGCCGGGGCTGCTCAGTCAGGTCATCGAGCGCGGCGAGGCCGTCTCATGCAAGAGATGCGAGCTCACCCCGGGGGTCTGCGGGCGGCCGGTGTGGGAGGGATTCATCGCGCGGGTCGTTTCTTGCGCTGCGGCTGCGCTTCGGCGGCTTGGAGGAGGTGGTAGGCGCGGGTAAGAAGCTTGCGGGCGATGGCGGTGGTGGCGATCTTCTTGCCGCGGCGGGCGGTGATGGCGTGGTAGGTGTCGGCGAAGTCCGGGTGACGCTTGGCGGTTTGTGCGGCTTCGCACAGGATCCACCGCAGCCAGGCGTCTCCCTGCTTGGAGATGTGGCCGTGGCGGACGATGAGGTCCGAGCCGCGCACGGTCGGGGTGAGTCCGGCCCAGGCGGCGAGTTTGCGTGCGGAGGGGAAACGGGTGACGTCGCCGACCTCGGCCAGGATCACCAGCGCGGTGAGCGGGCCCACGCCCGGCAGGGCAGTGAGAACTTTGACCCGAGGGTCACCGCGGGCGTGCGCGGCAAGCCGCACGTCAAGGGCGTCGATGGGGATCTGCAGCGCGTCCATCAGCTGCAGCAGGTCGTCGACCACGTGGCGGGAGGCGTCCGGCAGCTCGAGCGAGGCGAGCCAGACCCGCCCTGGTCCGGTGAAGACCGAGCCGGCTCGGTCGTGGCCGAGATCCGCGAGTACCGCGTGGACCCGGTTGCGCAGCAGCGTCCGCAGACGTACCAGCTGGAAGCGGTGGCGCAGCAGGGCTCGCTGCTGACGCACCCACAACGGCGCGATCCATGCCTCCGGCAGGAGGTCGGCACGCAACAGCCGGCCCAGCGTGGCTGCGTCGACCTTGTCGTTCTTGAGTCTGGCGGAGGCGATGGCCTTGCATTGCAGCGGATGCACCAGATGCGGCTGGTAGCCGTAGTCCTCCAGCAGTTCCACCAGCCAGCCCCAGCCATAGGCGGCCTCGAACGCGACCGGAGTGCCGATCGGTAGATCCCCGATCACCGAGAGCACCGTCTCGACCCCGTTGGGCACGTTCCGATTGATTCGAACCGTGCCCTCCTGGTCGAGGACCGCGATCTGCGACCGCTTGCGGTGCACATCGATACCGACGTAGACAGACATTGAGGGCCTCCTTCCCGAGCCCGTCGATACCCGGACGATAGGCATCGCCCGACTGAGCACGGAAGGGGGCCCGGCCCTCATAGGGTCAGGTCAGAAGAGGGCGAACAGCCTGGACGATGGTGCCGATGCGGCGGGTGGAGCAACTGGCCCGCCGCAGCAGTGGCCAGGTATTCGGCGGTGCGAAGGCTCGTTCTCCAGAGCCACCAGTTCTTGACGGTGACCATGGCCTGCTCGCCGACCGCGCGGATCTTCGCGTGGGCCCGGTTGACCTCCTGCTGGCCTGCGGAGAGCATGTTCCAGCGGCCGCGGTGGGGAACGTAGATGGCGGGCCGACGCCTCGGTAGGCCTGTCCGCCCAGCAGCGGATGCATGCGGTGTTCAGCGCGTCGAGGATGCCGCGGGTGCGGGCGGGCTTGATTTGCGTCGGAGGGATTGGGGCCGTATGCCGTCGATCAGCTGCCGTCCGGCCCATGTCGGCGGACGTCCCAAGATCCACTGCCGGCGCGTCCTAGCTGCTCCAGTATGCGAAGGTCTGGCTGGTGGCCTTGTGTACGGTGGGTTCGGCGATCGGGGCGGGCCAGACCTGGATCAAGTACTCCTCAATGGCGTCGGCATCGTCGCGGGGGTCACCGTCGTCACGGTTGCAGCCGTGGACACGCAGCCGGTAGTCGCCGGGCCCGGGCAGGTCAAGCCGCTTGTTGGGATCGCTCCCCTGGTCTGTCGTGCCGAAGTCGATAAAGGCGGACCGCCAGGTGACGGACACCTCGGACACGTCCTGCCAGCCTTCAGTGTCCAACGGCGGGGCGCTGCCCCACAATTCCGCGGTGACTGCGACGCTTCCGATCTCCTGCCCGCACAGGATGCGTGCTCCGTCGCCGTCAGGGTCGGCTTCGACAAGGGCGTTAACGGTCCACTCCGGCTCAAACTCCACCACCAATTCCTCCCCAGCAAGGTCGACGGTGGTGGCGTCCACGTGAACCTGCGGGGCGGTGGCACGGTGTAGCAGTTGTGTCATCGGCGTGCTGCCTCTCAGCGGGGACGGGACTGCTGGTTCAGCTTATGCATGCGTGAGTCGTCGTTCGCTGCTGCCAACGGAGCTCGCAGCTGTCCGCGGCTCGCATCAACGAGCCGTCAGAGCACAGCAGTCACAGGCAGGGCATATGGCCGCAACCAGGGGCTGATTCCCGGCGTCAGGCAGCGAATCCGATGGTGGTGACGTACTCGTACTGACCCCATTCGGAGCCGAGGTCCACCACCGCGTCGCTGACCCAGGCCTCGTCCAGAGCCTCGTCGTCGTCGTTGGCCCATGCCTCCACGATCCGATCCCAGTGGCGCACGTTGAGTGTGCGGAACGACAAGGCCCGCTGGCGAGGGCGGGGAACCTGCGACTGGTTGAGCGGGTGGAACTCAACACGCGTTCCACGGCCCTGGCGGTTCAATCGAGCCAGCAGATACCTGGCCACATTGTGACGACGTACCGAACGGTAAGCGACCTCGATGGCCTGGAGATTCTTCTTCGACGGGCTGCGCCTGCCCTCCAGCCACGCCTTGACCGTCCGGTCGCTGACGGTGAGACCGACCTCACGGGCCGCCCGACGGGAGCGATCGGTCCGCGTGAGATAGTGCAGCCGCGCAAGCAAGCCACGCCGCTGCGAGACCGGGGTTGCAATGAAATTGGCCAACGCATCAAGCTGACGCGCCACCGCTTCATGCCCTTTGACCCCGCTGGCCCCGTATCTGCCGAACTCGATATTCCTATCCGGCACCTTCTACCCCTCGCCCCACGAACCATTGACGGACACTCAGGAGCCCCAATTCCAATGATCAACCATACAGGAATTGAGGGCTGAAACGGCCCGTCGCCCCAGCATTTCCATACGGCCGTCGCTGATTGCCTAGTCGGTCGTGTCGGGAGTGCCGACGCGGTATACGTCCTTGACCTTGACCTCGGCGACGCCGCGGCCTTCGGGGAACACCGCACGCCAGTTGCCGATGACGTGGAGTTCGTCGGTACCCATCGCTCGGACGACCATCAGGCCCTCGTCGTACGCGCGGTGGGCCTTCCACCACAGGTTCGCGAAGGCCTGTGAGCGGATGATGTGCATCCAGTCGGTACGGTACAGTTCCCGGTTGTAGTTCGACTCCCCCAGCGTGGAGACGAACTTCGAGTACATCGCCTTGACATACTCCAGCGTCACTTCGTCGCCCTCGGCGATCGCCCGGTCCCGGGCATCTTTCAGGGCGACGCGGAATTTCTCCAGCAGGCCCTCCGTGGCCCCGGACGTCCACGACTCGTGGATCTCCGGCGGGTCACACAGCCCGTATTTCGGTCCCGAGATCCGCAGCAGCAGGCGCAGGGTGGATTCGGTCACCCACAGCGGGCCCGGCTCGTCCCGGCTGCCGATCGGGTTCGGCAGGTAGGCGTCGTGTGCCCAGTCGGGCGGGGTGATCAGATGCACGCCGGCGCGGCGCCGGTCGTGATGGTTACCCGTGGAGTGCTCCAGCTGGCCGAGCGGCAGGTGGGTCTTGAGCGCACTCAGATAGGCGCCGTTGACGTCGAGCGCGGTGACCTCGTGCTCCCCCGGCGGCAGTTCGGGCCTCGCCCACTTGGGCCGGGCCTCCCAGATCTGGTCGGCGCCGCGGGAGGACTGCTTGCGCAGGACGTCGGGCAGCCATGGATGCGCGACCACCTCGTACCGGCCGCCCTTGCGGCTGTGGTCCAGCAGAGCCATCGCGTCCGGGATCGCCCGCTTCACCAGCGCAGTGGTCGCCGCCTCCACATCGCCGGAATGCTCGGCGAGCGCGGCCGCAACGGCGGAGCCGACCAGGTCTGGGGCGTCGGCGGTCGTCAGCCGGCGGCCGACAGGCACAACCCTCACCCCGCGCTCCTGCTGCCCGGTGCGGCCGGCGGGCTCCGGACGCCCGGCTTGCTTGGGCGGAGCCGGCTCCTCCGGCACAGCGGGCCCGATCGCAGGCGGGGGCTTGGCGGTGCCGCAGTCGTCGGGGTCCAGATGCTGGGGGAACCCCGCGACCTCGTGGTGGGCGGGCTGCCCGCACAGCACGCACGGCCGGGGTGTGGCGAGCTTCTCGACATCGTCACCCGAGCCGAGGTCCTGCTCGGCTTGCGGAGGCACGATGTCCTCGCGCTCGTCGGCCGGCGCCCTCGGGGGCTCCTCGGCGGCCAGTTTGGTCCGCGCACCTGTGAGGAAGTACGCGTACGTCTCCCGCACTTCGCCACTCGGGTCCCGCCCCGACTCCCAACCCCCGACCGTGGACGGGCTTACCCCCAGGGCCTGCGCAAGCTGGACGCGCGAGACGTTCAGCGCCTCACGCAGGGCACGCCGCTCCTCGACCGGCGGCAGCGCCACCTCCCTCTTGGCCCCCGCCAGCAGCGCGTCGATCGCACCGAAGTCCGTCATCACACTCCTTCGTCGGCGCTCGCAGCGCCTGCGGTGGCAGCACGGCGGCCGGTAACGCGGCGACGCTCGGCAGGCAGCGCCTCCGCAGCCCGGGTGGGTCCCGCCAGAAGATCAAGGACATCGATACCGTAGTGCGCGGCGACCGCGTCACAGTCGGCCAGGCTCCAAGCGGCGGAACCCGACTGACGCCGACTCACCTGAGCCTGACTCACCCCCAGATCGGCGGCGAGATCAGTCTGCGACTCACCGGCCGCATGCAGCAGCGCCGCCACAGCCGACCGCACCCGCTCCTCCAGGCTCATACCCATAACGCGGACCCTATCATCAGGCATGCATGTTCTATACGTATTTCGCATTGCGTCGTGGAGGCGGACAGAACTCCGCAAGGCGGCCGAGGCCGTACAGGGACACAAGCACTGGAGACTTGGCAAGCCGCACAGCGTCGAGGGCGCTGACCTGGTCGCCCCCGGCAAGCCCCTACCTGGAATGGCGAGCCATGCCGGCCGCCTCCGCGGTGAGCTCGGTGCCCCGGGGCCGAGCTCAGTAGCGGCTGAGCATGCACCCGAAGCATCTCTTCGCCGGCGCGCGGCTCACCGCTGCCCACGAGTCCGACAACTCCTGATCGCAGCCCGGATCCTCCCGGTGGCGGGGCGCGGTCCTGCATCCGGTTCGGCGGGCTTCACCATGGCTGGTGGCCCCACCTGCGGTCACCTCCCCGTCCGTGCGCGGCGAGTGGTGCGGAAGCGGCGCTGATAGGCGGCGGGACTGATGGACAACTCCCGTACGAACACTCGGCGCAGACTCTCGTAGCTCGGGAATCCCGCCAGGGCGGCTGCCTGCGTCGCGGTGTGCCCCTGGTCGAGGAACGACTTCGCGAGGTCGAGCCGGATCGACTCGACGTACCGGGCCGGCGTGGTGGACAGCTCCTCGCGGAACAGTCGTGTGAGATGGCGGGCGCTGACATGGAGATGCTCGGCGAGTTCGCCGAGGGAGTGGTTCCCCGCGGGATCCGCCAAGACCCGCTCGACGACTGTGCGCAGGGCGGGAGACCGAGGTGGCGGACCCTCAGCGGGGCGGAGAACTGCGACTGACTGCCCGCGCGTTGCAGGTAGACCACCAGGGCGCGTGCGACGTCCCGGCTCAGCTCGGACCCGTGGTCCTCCTCCACGAGAGCCAGCGCCAGGTCGACGCCGGCGGCGACGCCCGCCGACGTGAACGTGGTGCCGTCGCGCACGTAGATGGCGTCGGGCTCCACGTGGGTCTTCGGGCACCGGGCGGCGAGTTCGCCCGCGACCTTCCAGTGGGTGGTAACACGCTTTCCGTCCAGCAGGCCGATGGCACCGAGGACGAACGCCCCGGAGCAGACGGAGGCGACACGGCGGGAGCGGACCGCCAGGTCCCTCGCAGCCTCGACCAGCTCGCGCGCGATGGGTGTCCTGGGATAGACGTCCCCGCCTGGCACCACGAACGTATCCGGGGCCGGTTCGGAGGCGGGGCTGCCGTCGACGGCGATCCGTATGCCGACCGAAGACCTGACGTCGGCGCCGGTCGCCGACAGCACAGCGATCCGATAGTCGGCACCGAGTCGATTCGCCTCGGCGAACACCTCGGCGGGACCGGCGACGTCCAGAAGTTTCACCCCGTCGTAGACGAGGAGGGCGACCCGGTGTGGCGTCCCGGAGCTCACAGTTCTCTTCCTCAGGCCTCTGGATGTGAGTGATGCGTCGCCGGACCGATGTCGCGCAAGACGACCCGATGTCCTTCGGCGCGCTCCCGGAAACCGACGCCCGGGAGCCAGGCGACCGGGTGGTGCTCCGCCGGTAGGCCGGCGGCCCCACGAGCGATCTCGGAGACGGTCGGCACCCGGCTTTCGTGATCGAGCGCCTGCAGACCCCTGCTACGCACGGGTTGACGCACGGCCCACGGAACGCCGGCCCCGGTCCGCGGCTGGCCGCCGGGCCGTTCCTGCTCCTGTGGCGCCGGCCTAGGCGGCTGCACCGGCGGTCCGCGGAGGTCGGATGTCGTACGAGATGCGTCCGGCGGGCAGGTAGAAGAGGGCGATCAGCGCTCCTCCCCGTACCTCCGGGTAGTGGTGACTGCCCGGGGCGGGTGCTGTCCAGCCCGGCCCCTGCCAGCCGTGGGGCCCCGCGAGCTCGGCTCCGGGGTCGATGGGGACGACGAGGTTCAGTTCGCCGTACGGGTGCGCGTGGTACTGGCCCCGGTAGCGCTCGACGCTGTCCATGTAGACGGCGGTGATGCTGAAGTAGTGGGTCTCGGCCGTCGGTTCGGCGATGATGCTCCGGCGGTAGCGGGCGCCGTCGACCTCGATGTTCGCCGCCCAGCCCTCCTCCAGGACACCGATCTTGATCAGGCGCGCCAGGTCCAGGTACAGCTCGCTGCCGGCACCGTAGGTGGTGTTCAGCCAGCTCTCGAGGTCCTTGCCGGCCGTACGGTTCCTGACCTCGGCCAGGAACGGGATACTGCGCTCGATCAGTGCCCTGCGGCTGTCCGCACTCATATGCGGAATCCTCTCGTGTGGCTACTGGGTGTCCCCCGAGAACGATGCATCTGCTTTACGTTACAGTCAATAGCTGTAACGAAAGGTGGGCCGGTTTCTCGGTACCAGGGTGAGGGGCCGGGGATGTCAGGCGGGTCGGGCTTCTCCGTCCACGCAGAGCGTCGGCCAGAGCGCGGCGACGACCCGTTCCGCGAAGCCGGCGTCGACCTCACGGCCGGTCCTGAGGTAGTCGGCGAAGTAGCTTCCGAAGCACAGGGTGACGACCATGTCCAGGTCCACGTCCTCGCGCACGGCGCCGCGGCGCTGCAGCGAGACGAGCGTCATCAGCAGTTCCTCACAGCGGGGATGCACCCCGTGCTCGCGCAGCTGGTCCAGCAGGCCGGGCGCCCGCTCCACCTCGGCCATGAAATTGCCGTGCAGGGCCATGGCCCGCTCGTTGTGGTAGCGGGGGTCGAGACGCCGCACCGCTTCGACGAGCGCCTCGCGCGGGGTCAGCTGCTCCATGTCCAGCGGAGGGTAGGCCTCGCGCTGCTTGCGCAATCCATACTCCAGGGCATCGATGACAAGGTCGTACTTGTTCGCCCACCGCCGGTAGAGAGTCGGCCGTGTGACGCCGGCGTCCGCGACGATGTCCCCGATCGTCATGGAGGTGTAGCCATCGGTGGCCAGCCGCTTGCGCGTGGCCTGGATGATCGCCTCCTCGATGGCCGGATCCCGGGGCCGTCCGCCGACGGAGGCGACCGGCTCCGCGCCCGAGCGACCCCGGCGCCCGTCGGACCGCTCACCGTCACGCGTCGTCTTCGCCCTCGCCATCTCATCCCTTCCGAACACACAAGCCGGCCGAAACCGGGGTGCCCATCCGCGCTCCCCCGCAGCACGAGCACACTACGCGAACCGCTGCCCGCTGCCCGCTGCGGCTTTAACGGACGCCGGGCAGGGCAAGGCCGGGTTTTCTTTACAGCTCTCGACCGTAACCAGAACCCGCCCGTGGCGTGGCACGAACACAGAGTCTGGTGACGTGACCGAACGCGACGAGTGCACGATGCCGATCGACCGCAGCGTTCCGGACCCCATGTACCGCCAGGAAGCGGAAGGCCCGGAGAAGGCCTCGTCCCTGGTGCGGTGTGGATCGGCCGGGACCTGTGCCGGGAGGCCACCGCCCGGCACCGCACGCCGGTACGACGAGCCGCCCGGTCGTCAGGTGCGGAACGCCGACCCCGCCGTTTCCCGCACCGGCCGGACACGTCTCTTCCCGGACCGCTCCGTCCGCGGCCTGACGATGGAAGCGACCATGAACCACACATCGACCACGACATCGGTCCCCTCGACCCGTTCAGGAAGCCTTGGCGCGCGCGGTTGACGCACGTGGTGCCGACAGGTGCCGGCAGGGAGTCCGTCTTCGGATGCCGGCGGCGAGTGCGCTGGGGCGGGTTGCGTGACGGCGTTGCCGTTGGCGGTGCGCATGCCGATCAAGGAGGCGCCGTAGGCCCCGGACGCCGACACCAGCGCGATTGGGCGAGGGGCGCTGTCCGATGCGTGTCAGAGCTCGCAGTCCCATCCTGAAGTGGCTGGATATGAGTGGTTCACGGCCGGACCGATGCGGAACCGAAGTCCGCATGGTCGGCACTGTGGACTTCGGACGCACAGTCCAGTCCTAAAAGATCGCATCGGAAAGAGCGGACGCATGACCGTCATCATCGCAGGGGTGGAAATCCCCGAGACCTCGGCAGTGGCGGAGGCCACGAGCCGCCTCCGGGAAACGACCACACCCCTGATCTTCCATCACTCCCGGCGTGTTTTTCTCTTCGCCTCCCTGCACGCGCGCGAGTTGGGCCTGGAGCCCGATCCCGAGCTGCTTTACATCTCCGCGATGTTTCACGACACGGGCCTGTTGACCCCGTTCTCCGAGGAGGAACAGCGTTTCGAGCTCGACGGCGCCGACCACGCGCGCAAGTTCCTGCTCGACCGCGGCTTCTCCAAGGGCGCCGCCGACGTGGTCTGGACGGCGATCGCGCTGCACACGACGCCGGGCATTCCCGGCCGGATGGGCCCGGAGATCGCTGCCACGAACTACGGTGTCCTGACCGACGTGGTCGGCTGGGGCCTGGACGGACTGGAGGGCGACCAGGTGGACGAGATCGTCGCCGCTCACCCGCGCGGAAACTTCAAGAAGGAATTCGTGCAGGCGTTCGTCGAGGGGCTCAAGGACCGTCCGGACACCACGTACGGGACCGTCAATGCGGACTACCTGGAACGCTTCGTTCCCGGCTTCCACCGCACCTCCGTCATCGAGCGCATCACCGAGGCGCCCTGGCCGCAGTGACCCGGCGGCAGAGACTTCCCGGTCCAGGACGACGCGCCGCTTCACCGTTCTGACGGTCACCAGCGCCGTGCTGATGGCGGCTGCGAGTGCACTCTCGCCGATCTATTCCCTCTACCGTGAGCGCTGGGACTCCTCGGTCTCCATGGTGACGGTCGTCTTCACCGCGTACGGTGCCGCGAGCGACCGCCTGGGACGCCGTCCGGCGCTGCTCGCCGCACTGCTCATGGCGGCGGCCAGTACGGCGATCCTCTGGACGGCCGACGGTGTCCTGTCCCTGGTGATCGCAAGGGCGGTGCAGGGCGTCGCCACCGGGACCGCCATCAGTGGGCTGGCCCCGGGCTCGGCGGTTTGTCCCCGGCGAGACACCCGCAGGCAGGGACCACGGTGACGGCGGTCGGCACGAGTGTGGGCCGGGCCGCCGGCGCCTCGGTGGTGGGGCCGATGATCCGGCTCATCCCCGAGACGGTGGCGTCGCCGGTCGGCGCCCCCCGTCTCCCTGCGCCCCGGGGTGGGAACCCCCAGGATTCCCGGCGCCGGTTTCTGGCCGCCGTACCCACCCTCATGGCGAGCTGGTCCATCACGGGGCTGTTCCTAGCTAGCGCTCACCCTCTCAGTGGTCACCGGCGTCCTGCACATCGCCCAGGGAGCCGCGGGCGGACTCGAGATCGCCGCGTTGTTCCTGGCCGACCGTGGGATCGGCCGGGGGCGGCACGTCCAACGAGGCGTTGTCATTGCGGTCGCCGAGCAGTGGTCCCCTGCCGTGGAGGGGGCGGCACATGCGCGGCATAGTGGCAGTGTGTCCACTGATGGTTCTACGAGCTCCGCAGCTGGAGAGCGAGCTGTGCAACCAGGTGACGTTCTGGCGGTGATCAGTGCCGACATGACGGTCTCCGTGTGGACGGGGGCCGCCGAGCGCCTATGGGGCTATTCGGCTGACCAAGCGCTTCATCGTCCCGCCAAGGGGCTACTGGTTTCCGGCGCCCCTGAGATTTCCCGTGTCTTCGCCGGCAGCCCCTGGTCAGGGCGGGTGCGGATCCACCGCCGCGACGGCCATGAGGCGACTGCGGATCTACAGGTCACTCCTCTGGACGCTGACGGCGGCGCGGGTTGGCTCGTATGGGGCCCTGACATGTTTGGCCGACCAGGCCTGGATCCGGCTGCGGTGAATGCGCTCTTTCACCACTCGCCAGTCAGCCTGGTCATCTGGGACCGGGAATTGCGCTGTACCTGGTTCAACGACAGCGTTCACGATCAGGACATCTACAGCTCCCAGCCGGAGCTGGGCGGCTATGTCACCGACGTGGTCCGCGCTCGTCACCCGGAGTGTCTGGAACGCGCCATGGCCCGCGTCCTGAGCGACGGGGTGCCGCTCCTCGGGTACGAACTGTGGCCGACCGAGGCTCGCGCCCCCGACCGTTACTACCGTGTGGCCCTGATCCGTCTGGATGAACCGGACGGTCGACCAGTGGGCGTCTGCTCTGCGGCCGTGCAGGCCAGCACCGGCCAGCAAGTCGGAGGACTTCGTCTGCTCAACGAAGCGAAAAGCCGCCTCGGCACGGATTTGGACCCGTTGGTCACCAGCCAGACACTGGCGGAGACAGCGATACCCCAGCTCGCCGACTACGTCACCATCGACCTCGTCGAGGCCGTGCCGCTGGACAAGGAGCCGCTCAGACGCCTCAGGTCCACCGATACGAGCATCCCGGGCTTCTACCGCGCCGGCGCCGCTTCCATCCACGACGATCTTCGCGAGTCTCTCTGGGCGCGCGGAACACCGGTCTACGTTCCGCCGGCATCCCCCTTCGCCGCCGTACTCAGGAATCGCAGGTCCTACTTCGAGCCTGTTCTCGACGCCTCCCCCGGCACTTGGCTCGACAACGACCCGGATCGGGCCCGGGTCATTCGCGAGACCGGAATGCATTCCCTCATGATCGTCCCCCTGCAGGCCCGCGGTGCGATGCTCGGCATCTCCGTCTTCGTGCGCAGCGAGAACCCGGTCCCGTTCAGCAGGGCAGACCTTGCGCTGGCCGAGGAACTCGCGGCCCGTGCCGCACTGATCATCGACAACGCCCTGCGGTACACCCGAGAGCGAACCGCCGCGCTGGCGATACAACGCGCCCTGATGCCGCACCACTTGTCGGGCGGCAGCGCAGTCGAGCTGGCCACCCGCTACCTGCCCGCGGACAGATATGCCTGCGTCGGCGGCGACTGGTTCGACGTCATCCAACTGTCTGATTCCCGCGTGGCCTTGGTCGTGGGAGATGTCGTCGGTCACGGCATCAACGCGGCCGTGACCATGGGACGTCTGCGCGCCACGACACGTGCGTTCAGCAAGTTGGAACTGCCGCCCGCCGAACTGCTGCGTTTCATGGATGAACTCGCCGTCGACATCGCCCGTGACCGTTGCGACGACGGCACCTCCGCACCATCGGCTTTCGCAGCCACCTGCCTCTACGGTGTTTACGACCCGAAATCTCAGCGATGCACCATGTCCAGTGCCGGCCATCCCCCGCCCGCGATCATCTTCCCGGACGGATCGGTCGACTTCGCCGGAGTAGCCCCGGGTGCGCCCATCGGGCTGGGACTGGGCTTCTTCGAATCGACCGACGTGGAGCTACCGGGCAGCAGCGTGATAGCGCTGTACAGCGATGGTCTGATCGAGATGGAGCACGACGTCGACCGGGGACTGCAGCGGCTGCGCGCCGCTCTCGCCGGCCCCATTTCCAGTCTGGACGACCTGTGCACATCGGTCGTCGACACCCTGGCCCCTGACGGTCCGGTGGACGACGACATCGCCCTCCTTCTGGCCCGCACCCACCCCGCCGCCGGGTAAATCGGGCCCACACACCCTGATGATCGGCGCGCTTACCCCCCTCTGAGCAACAGGCCCTGGAGAGGATGGCGGAGAGCCCATGTGTGATCCAGAATGACTGGATGGTCAGGCTTGAGACTCCCCGTTTGATCCTGCGTCGCTGGCGCGAGGAAGACGTTGCGCCCATGGCTGCCGTCAATGCCGACCCCGAGGTCATGCGGTGGATCCGTGACGGCAGTGTCCGTGACGAACAGCAGACTCGCGACGGGATCCAGGCATGGGAGAGCGAGTGGGAGTCACAGGGCTTCGGCCTGTTCGCCGTGGAGATCCGGTCCACTGGCGAACTGGCCGGGTTCACCGGCCTTTCGGTGCCCAACTTCTTGCCGGAGGTACTGCCGGCGGTTGAGGTCGGCTGGCGGCTCGGGCGTTCCCACTGGGGGCAGGGCTTGGCCACCGAGGCCGCTGTGGCCGCTGTACGGTTCGGGTTCGAAGAGCGGGGGCTGGAGCGGATCGTCAGCATCACTCAAGTGGGCAACGACGCCTCCGAACGGATCATGACCAAACTGGGGATGCATCCGGTCCGTGAGACCGTCAATCCCACCGGCGGTCGGCGAGTGCGGGTGTTCGAGTTGTCGGCGGACCAGTACGTCACCACCACTCGTTGATGGCGGCGACTGGGACGGTAGCCTCGTAGCGGACCGCGAGCTTGTCGTATCCAACGGCCACGGCTCGATGTCTCTTCCGGCGATTGATGCCGCACTCGACCTGCGGCGAGTCCCCCGGCTGCCCTGCCGTGCTCACAATCGACAAGGGCTTCTGTGATCATCGGGCTCGTCGAAGACACCGCCCGGTGATTCCTTCTCGGTGGAGTCGACGCTCAGGTTCCACACGATCGCGCCCTTCGCATCGGCCAGGGCCTGGAGCCGGGTGAGAACCTGGTGCCAGGTGCCGTCTCGCTGCCACCGGCGAAACAGGCCGTAGATCCGGCCCCACGGCCCGCACTCGACGAGCACGTCCCGCCATGGCACACCGGCGCGGGCCCGGAACCGTATGCCGTCGAGCGGAGCTGTCTTCGAAGATCCCGAGTTCGCGTAGCTACGCTGGAGCCGCGAGGTGGAGGAGGTTGCGATCGGTATGGGTGACGGGCACGAGCCCCGACGGTCTGAGCAGGACGACCCGCTCGGAGCCGAATGGGACAGGCACCGGCCCGCCGTTTTCGGTGTGGCCTACCGGCTGCTGGGAAGTGTGGCCGATGCCGAGGATGTCACCCAGGACGTGTGGCTGCGGGCGGCCGGAGCGGATCTGCAGGACATCGGTGATCTGCGGGCCTGGCTGGTGACGGTGGCCGCGCGACGGTCGTACGACATTCTCAAAAGTGCCCGTTTCCGCCGGGAGACCTATGTCGGGCCGTGGCTGCCGGAGCCGCTGCTGACAGGGCCGGACGCCTCGCAGCCGGTACTCGTCGACGAGTCCGTCAGTTCGGCGATGCTGCTGATCATGGAAGAGCTGAGCCCGCCGGAGCGGGTGGCCTTCGTCCTGCACGATGTCTTCGGCCTTGAGTTCGGCCGCATTGCCGAAGTGCTGGACGTCTCCGTGCCGGGGGCCCGGCAGCTCGCCTCGCGGGCACGACGACGGGTGGCCAAAGCGAAGGAGGCCACGCCCCAGGCGTCGAAGGCGGAGCGCGAACGTGTCCTCGCGGTCTTCCGCGCCGCCTACGAGGCCGGGGACCTGGCCGGCCTGGTCAGGCTCCTGCACCCGGACGCGGTCTACGTCACCGACGGCGGCGGCAAGGCGTTGGCGGCACGCAAGCTCATCCACGGCGGCGAGCGCGTCGCCGAGGTCATGGTGCGTACGGGGCGTCAGTGGCACCCGGACCGCATCGACTTCGCCGAGGTCGGCGGCGAGCCGGCCCTCGTGTTCCACCGGGAAGGCCGGGTCTACTCCGTCGACACGGTGCAGATCACAGACGGTCTGATCACCGCGTACCGCAGGGTCATGAACCCCGACAAACTCGTGCGCGTCTGAGCTGTCACACCCGGAGGGGCCACCTCGTCTCCCTACTGAGAACGCACAACGGGCGACGAAGGAATACGCGCGAGCAGGTGAGATCGATCATGCAGAGCGGCATACATCCACCTGCAGCCGCTTTGAGCCCGGCGCGCGAGTGTGCCGTGCGCTCGGGTCGCCCCTCCCAGTAAGGACCTGTATGCAAGCCATCACTGTGCGAGACCGTGACGCTGGTCTTGCCGGGATGTCCCTGACGGACATGCCCTACCCTCACGCGGCCGAGAACGACGTCATCGTGCGGGTGCACGCCGCGGGATTCACCCCCGGAGAGCTGGACTGGCCCGCCACGTGGACCGATCGCGCCGGCCGCGACCGGACGCCGAGCGTGCCCGGGCACGAGTTGTCCGGTGTCGTCGCGGAGCTGGGGTACGGCACCACCGGCCTGAGCGTCGGACAGCGGGTGTTCGGCCTGGCCGACTGGGCCCGCGACGGCGCCCTCGCCGAGTACACCGCGGTGGAGGCCCGCAATCTCGCCCCGCTGCCGGCGGACATCGACCACACCGTGGCCGCCGCACTGCCCATCTCCGGGCTGACGGCCTGGCAGGGCCTGTTCGACCACGGCCGCCTCACCACAGGCCAGACCGTCCTGATCCACGGTGCCGCGGGCGGCGTCGGCTCGATCGCCGTACAGCTCGCCCGCGAGGCCGGCGCCCGCGTCATCGGCACCGGCCGGGCCCGCGACCGGGACAGGGCCCGCGCACTCGGCGTCGACACCTTCATCGACCTGCAGGCCGAGAAGCTGGAGGACGCCGGCGAGGCCGACGTCGTGTTCGACGTGCTCGGCGGCGACATCCTCGACCGCTCGGCCGCCCTCGTCCGGGCCGGTGGCACGCTCGTCTCCATCGTCATGCCGCCCAAGGTCCGGCCCAAGGACGGCCGGGCGGTCTTCTTCGTCGTCGAACCCGACCGCGCCCGGCTCGCCGACCTCGCCACGCGGCTGAGGGACGGCCGGCTCAAGCCGGTCGTCGGTGCTGTGCGGCCGCTCGCCGAGGCAGCCGCCGCGTTCACCCCCGGCAAGCGCACACCGGGCAAGACGATCATCCGCGTCACGGAAGACGCGTCACGGAAGACTGAATCAGGAGACCCCTCGTGATCGGAATGCGAATCGCCACCGGCTTCCTGGCCGTCGCCGCGCTGACTGCGGCCACGGCCTGCTCGACCTCCGACCAGCCCGCCCATGTCAAGGGCACGACCGCGGCCATGGCATCGCCTGCGGCCGCGGCATCGACACGCCCCACCGAAACCCTCAAGCCGCTGCTCCAGCAGGCCCTTCCCAACGTGAAGGGCAAGACGTTCACCTCGGCGATCGTCGACTTCCCGCCCAACGCAAGCGCCCTGCCACACCGGCACGGCCAGGCGTTCGTCTACGCCTACGTCCTCGAAGGCACCGTGCGCAGCAAGCTCGACGGCAAGCCCGCGACCACCTACCACCAGGGCGAGAACTGGGTCGAACAGCCGGGCGCCCACCACGTCCTCACCGAGAACACCAGCCGGACCAAGCCCGCCAAGCTCCTGGTCGTCTTCGTCTCCCACACCGGAGACAAGCTCAAGGTCGACGACCCGAAGACATAGCCCGGGGCACGCAGGGGGCGGCAACAGTCCGCCCGAACTCTGCCCCTGCCAAAAGCACACAGCGCCCGCCACCAGGACGCGCGCCCGCAATGCACGGCGCACGCCACATGAAGGAATCGAACGAACCATGACCGACACCCAGCGCGTCAACATCGGCAAGCAGCACCCGGCCCCCTACAAGACCCTCATCGCCCTGTCATCACAGGTGGAAGAGGCCGCCGCCGCAGCGGGACTTGACCCGCTCCTGGTCGAACTGTTGAGGATCCGCACCTCCCAGATCAACGGCTGCGCGTTCTGCCTGCGCATGCACACCGGCGATGCCATCAAGAAGGGCGAGAACCCCGACCGGATCGCCGTGCTGCCCGCCTGGGAAGAGACCGGCTACTTCTCCGAGACCGACCGCGCCGCCCTCCGCCTGACCGAGGCGATCACTCGCGTGCCGGACGGACACGTCAGCGACGAGGAGTACAACGCCGCCGCGGCCGTACTCACTGCAGACCAGATCTCGGCGGTCGCCTGGCTGGCAACGGTGATGAACGCCTTCAACCGCGTCGCGATCACCAGCCGGTACCCTGTCGGCGGCTGACCTCGACGGTGACGCCGGCGGTGACACGGTTGCCGAAGCCTCCGCCGTCGTGAAGGCGATGGGCGGGATCAGCCGGGCAGCGCGGTGGAACAGTGGATCACGTCACCTGACGCGGCCGCGCTGCCGATAGCAGAGCGTCTCGCCCGGCCCGCAGCGAGCAGGATTGAGGGCGTCGGTCGGCACGGTGCCGACCGACGCCCGTCTCCATCGAGCAGCGCGGCGACGACCTGCCCAGTGCCCGAGACCGCAGGGCGACCTCACAAAGACGCCCACATGGTCGACTGGGCACATATGCGTGACCGCTGGTACGAGGCAGGTGTCTCCTCACGGCGGACGAGAAAACGCGTTGGCCGGCTGCCGCAGGGCGGCTGCGACCATGCAGCTGTTTCCGATGCGGAGGGGGCCTTTGTTCGTTTTCGTTTGTGTGAGGTGCGAGGCAGAGCTGACCGTCCCCTTGTCCCAGGTCTCCCTGCCGGCCCACGCCCGTCAGAAATACGGGAACGGGGTCCAGCTTCCGGTGCTCATGGAGTCAGGGACGTTTGCCGTGGACCCGGATCCCTGGGGAGGGCCGTGGCGGACGTGGGACGAGATCGATGCGGACGAGGCAGAGGCGCGCGGCATCTATGCGCCGGTCCATGCCCTGTCCGACGGCGCGCCCGGGGCGATCGTCATCGCGCCCGGTGATATCCGCGGGACCCGGCTGATCCCAGAGAAACGCGGCGGTGCCTGCTGTGGCCTGGACGGGGCCGACGGGCCCAACATGGCCTGCCGGGCGTGCGACCTGCCCGTGGCGACCAGGGTCGACGACTGCTCGCTCTGGCAAGCGGTGCGGCTCAGCTCGGACGCCGTGCACCGCGTCCTCGTTGGCGGTGTCCACACTGTGCCGCTCTCCTGGGCGGAACTGGCGGAGGAGGGGGAGAAGACGCCCCCGTTCGAGCCGATTGCCACGTGGGGAGGAGGACGGTTCGGGACGAGCCACCACTGGTCGTGGAGTCCGCGATGGGAGGCGGCAGCCGGCCAGGCGCTCGCCCACCTGCTCGCGGCCTCCCAAGGACAGCCGGTGCAGGTCCCCGACGGACTGACCGCGGACGTGTTCCAACGCGCGCTCGACGCCCTGCTGCCCGCAGGCCCCCCGAAGCGGCGTGCCGTCCTGACCGGACCGGGACAGCCCTCCCCCGACGCGGACGTCGACATCCTCCTCGTACCGGTCCATCCCCAGACGGGTCAGACCTGGACCCCCGCCGGCCCGCCTGCGTCGGCATACCCGGTGCCCCTGCCGCTGGGAGTGTGGCAGTGGCTGGTCTCTCCCCAGCCGTACTTGCCGGTTCCCGCGTCGGGCGGCACACCCCGAGACGTCCTCCGCGACGACCCGCTCCCGCCGCGCCCCCACCACCTGTTCCGGGCGGACCGGGGAACGTTCCAGCACACCTTGGTCCGGCTGCCGGCCGTTCGCAGCCCGTGGCTGCGCACGATCCTCGAAAACCTCACGCGGGCCACGTCGGCCGGCCTCTTCTAGTCTCTGGCAATCGAGCAGCGCCAGAGGGACCTCGGCACACACATCAGTGATCTCAGACCGTCGACATCTCCGCGGCATCGTTGCCGGCGGGCTGCCGACGCAGTCGCGCGGCGTCCGCTCCCGGGGGCGTGCCGAAATGCCGGCGGTACTCACGGCTGAATTGCGAGGCGCTGTCGTAGCCGACCGCGAAGCCGACGGAGGCCACGTCTTCCGTACTGCTCATGAGCATCAGTCGAGCCTCCTGCAGCCGGATCCGCTTCTGGTACTGGATCGGCGTCATGGCGGTCACCGCCCGAAAGTGCCGGTGGAAGGGTGAGACGCTCATCCCGGCCACATGGGCGAGATCCTCGACGCGCAGGGTCTGGGTGTGATGCTCGCGGATCCAGTGGATCGCGCGGCTGATCTGCGTGAGGCGGCTGTCGGCCAGCCCGATCTGCCGGACCAGCATCCCCTGCTCACCGGTGACCAGTCGCCAGAGGATCTCCTTTTCGAGCATCGGGGCGAGAATGGGCACGTCGTCGGGATGATCCAGCAGCCGGACCATGCGTGTCACCGCGTCCACGAGGCCCGCGGGCGCGTCACTGACCGCAAGGCCGTGAGGGGTTGCCCTGTCGGTGTGCCCGGTGTCACCGGGCCGCCGTCGAGTGTCCGCTCGCTGATGCAGCCGCTGCGGCCCTGCTGGGCGCGCCGACTCCGCCGCGGCCGAGGCCTCCAGCAGGAGGGAGGCGATGCGCGCGGGTTTGAGGACGAGCCCGAAGCCGAGCAGCGGTTCCTCGGGGGTGGCCTGCGTGCAATGGCCGGTGACCGGCAGGTCGACCGTGACGACCAGGTACTGGCCGGCACCGTAGTCGTAGACGAGGTCGCCGAGCATGAGGCGCTTGCAGCCTTGGACGACGAGCGCCATGACGGGCTCGGCCATGCCTACCGTCGGCGCGGTGGGCCAGTCCGTCCGGGACAGCAGCAGGCCGTCGACGAGACCGTCGGCGTGTTCGGCGTGCCGGGCGATGAGGTGGCGCAACTCGGTCAGGGACACGCCCCGATTCAAGCCCCGGTCCGGACCGCATGCAACGCCTCCCCGATGAAATCGACAGGATCGTGCAAGCCGTCGATGGGATCGCACTAACGACAGCCCAGCTCAGGCTGCTTTGCTCGAAGAGCCAGTACATTCACGACTCTCTTCGGGAGCATTCATGGCACTCGACTCGTACGTCAGTCTCGGCCGGTCCGGTCTCAAGGTCAGCCCCTTCTGCCTCGGCGCGATGAACTTCGGCGAGGACAGCGGGCTGGGCTGCGGCGTCGAGGAGTCCGAGAAGATCCTTCAGGCCTACGTCGACGGGGGTGGGAACTTCGTCGACACCGCCAACCTCTACACCAACGGCCACTCGGAGGCGATCCTCGGCGACTTCCTTGCCGCTCGCCCCGGCCTGCGCGACCGGCTGGTACTGGCCACGAAGTTCTTCGGCAACCTCCACCTCGGCGATCCCAACGGCGGCGGCGCGAGCCGAAAGGCGATCATCGGCCAGCTAGAGGACTCCCTGCGCCGCCTGCGCACGGACTACGTGGACCTCTATTGGCTGCACAACTACGACTGGGCCACGCCGATCGAGGAGACCCTGCGCACCCTCGACGATCTCGTAACCGCCGGAAAGATCCGCTACATCGGCTTCTCCGACACCCCCGCCTGGTTCACCGCCAAGGCCCACACCACCGCGCTGCTGCGCGGCTGGTCTCCGGTCGTCGCGCTGCAGATGGAGTACTCCCTGCTGGAGCGCACCATCGAAGGCGAACTCATCCCCCTGGCGCAGGACGCCGGGATGGGGCTGCTGCCCTGGAGCCCCCTCAAGAGCGGTTACCTGACCGGGAAGTACCGCCGTCATCTGAACGCCCCGGCCGACGCCAAACGGGCCGCAATCCTGGGCAATCCCAGCGAGGCCCAGTTCACGGTGATCGAGAGGCTGGTCTCGGTCGCGGAAGAAGCCGGCACGACCCCGGCCGCCGCGGCACTGTCCTGGGTCCAGAACCGGCCCGGCGTCACCTCCACCCTCATCGGCCCGCGCACCCTGGCCCACCTGGAGTCCCATCTCACCGCTCTGGACGTCCGTCTCACCCCGGCCCAGATCGCGGCCCTGGACGACGTCTCCATTCCCACCCTCAATTTCCCCCACGACCTCAACCACCGGGTAGGCGCCATGCTCAAGTACGCGGGCGCGACAGTCGACGGCCGCCCGAGCTCGGTGTACCCGCCACTGCTGCAGAGCGTGAATCGCTACTGACGAGCCATCGGTTCACCGTTCGACGGGGTTGTCGGGCCCGCCGCTGCGAGGTGGAGCAGGCCGTGAAGAAGGCCGTGCGGCACGCCGGGAGGACCCGTCTGGCGAGTAGCCGGCGCCGCGTCCAGCGCTGATCGGGCCCAGCAGCCAGGACGCCGACGGTCTCCTCGTCTGCAAGGCTGACGCGTACGTCGGCCGCTGGCAGTGAGCAGCATGCGGCAACGGCCAGCACTGGCGATGCAGGCGGATCCCCCTCGAACGCCCCGGCTCACGGGCGATCACGTGCTTCGCCTCCAACGGTGATGGACCAAGCGGCCGGCAAGGCCTCACCGCTGCCCATCCCCCACCCAACGTTTGCCTTACCTATCGAAATTCGATAGATTCCCATCGTAACTCGATGGAAGGATGAGTCGTGGGGAAACTGGCAGTGCGTGCGCTGCGCGCCGTGCTCGTGGTGGTGCTCGTCGGCACCGTGTTCGTGCAGGCGTTGATGGTGTGGGCGTTGGTCAGCGGGAGCGACCCGGAGGACGGGTCGCTCCCGCTGACCCCGCTGCGCGTGATCACCATCCTGGGCATGGTGTCGGCCCAGGTCGCCCTGGTCTGCGTATGGCGGCTGGTGTCGATGGTGCGACGCGGAACCGTGTTCTCCCACGCCGCCTTCCGATACGTGGACGGGATCATCGGCGCGATCGTGGCGGCTGCCCTCGTATGGTTCGCGGTCACCGCTCTCAATGCGCCGGGCCAGCGGGACGACCCGGGCGTCACCCTCATCATGGGCGGGATCGGCGTGGCCATCCTGGGCGTCGCGCTCATCGTGCTCGTCCTGAGGACACTGCTCGCCCAGGCCGTCGCGCGCGACGCCGAAGCGGCGCAGATGCAGGCCGAGTTGGACGAGGTGATCTGATGCCGATCACCGTCGACATCGATGTGATGCTGGCCAGGCGGAAGATGTCCGTGGGCGAGCTCGCGGACCGCGTAGGGATCACGCCCGCCAACCTGGCGGTACTCAAGAACGGCCGCGCCAAGGCGGTGCGCTTCACGACACTCGCCGCGCTCTGCGAGGTGCTCGAGTGCCAGCCGGGCGACCTGCTGCGCTGGGAGGCCGAGGGCGCCGCGGGCGGATGACATGCCCCAGGGCGGGCGCGAAAACGCCTGGCCCACCGGCCGTGGCACGGCACGTGGCCCGTCCTGGTCGATTATCGCGACCTGCGAATGTGACCTCCCTACCGCGAACCCCGCCCTTCCAGCGTGGAAAGGCGGGGTTCGTCATTGTGCGGCGACGGGGTTCCGGGAACGGGACAGGCACGGGCTTCCAAGATCTCCCCGAGCCACCCCCGTGATCGTTTCACGACCTTGATTGGCATCTTAAACACGACCTACGGGACGCGTATCTGGTCGTGATCAATGAGCGTCGCAACGTCCAGGGCTGGTGCCCGTCTGGGATGCCGGCCCGGCGATCTGCGGTTGGCCCCTGCGGATTGACGGCATCTCACCTCTCCTCCCGTGTTGGCTGCGAGCTGGCGCCCCTCAGGGTCCGGTGTCATCCCCAGGTCTGACACGGCTTCCCGCGGTCCGACGGAAGCCGCCCATCGGAACGGGAACTGCGGCTGACGTCACGGCCTGCTTACGCCGGGACGATGGAACGGTCCCCAGAAGGCAGTAGCCCTACGGCCAAGCGAGCGTCGTGAGCGTCGCCGGATCCAGTACGGCGGTGTCCGGCCTAGGTGCCGTGGGACAACCGATAACGGGAGGAAGTACCGAAGATGGCCAAGCTGCAGAGCCTGGACCCGAATACGCCGATGTTCGCGCAGTTCAAGGAGAAGACCGGCCCCATCGTCCTGGCCAACACCTTCTTCGTTCCGAAGGAGAGGACTGACGCGTTCCTGTCCCTCTTTCGGAGGCAGGCGGAGTTCATGAAGGCTCAGCCGGGAGTCGTCTCCCTGCAGATGCACAAGGGAACGACGGACAGTCAGCTTCTGATGAACGTCGCGGTCTGGGAGTCGACCGAGGCGGTCGCCACCGCGTTCGGCAGCCCGGAGTTCCAGCGCATGGCGGCCGAGTTTCCCGACGACACCGTGTCGTGCCCGCACATCTTCGAGCAGATCGACGTATGACACGGCAGCTGTAGCCGAGGGAGAGCAGCCGGAGAAGCCCCGCCCCCACCCGGGTGGTCACCCATCCCTGCACCATGCCGGGTCGCCAAGGCCGCCGAGCACCCCACCACGCATAGCCCCCGCCCCCGAAGAGGAGTCACTATGCGGTCCCGCATCGCATCTCTGATCATCCACCGGACAGACACAGCCGATCGACTGCGCAGACCATCGAAGCGACGCACCTTACTCCTGTGTCGCCGCCCGCTCCTCTTCCTCTGGGGGCAGGCCCACCGGGCGGCGGCCAGGGGGCTGTTGGGGCTCGGGGCGCACGGGTGCGCGCGGCAGACGGCGGTCCACCGGCGTGCCGGCGGTCAGGGTCGTCGGCTCCCCGTGATGCAGCACGACCAGGGACTCGCCGTCCACCAAGTGGTACCGCACCTGGGACGGGCCGATGTCCACCTTGAGCCTGCATCCCCGTACCAGCAGCGTGAACGCCACCCTGGACAGCGCCTCCGGCAGGCGCGGTGCGAATGCCAGCAAGGCTGGTTTCCCGTCGTCGCCGGCGTACCGGCGCACGCCTCCGAAGCCGGCGACCAGCGCGATCCACGTCCCGGCGAGGGAGGCGATGTGGAGCCCGTCACGGGTGTTGTGTTCCAGGTCGTCCAGGTCCATCAGCGCGGCTTCGCCGAGATAGGCGTAGGCCAGGCGCAGATGGCCGGTCTCGGCGGCGAGGACCGCCTGGAAGCACGCCGACAGGGAGGAGTCGCGGACGGTCAGCGCCTCGTAGTAGGCGAAGTTGCGTGCCTTCTGCTCGTCGGAGAAGGCGTCCGGGCACTCCGTCATCGCCAGCACCAGGTCGGCCTGCTTCACCACCTGCTTGCGATACAGGTCGAAGTAGGGATAGTGCAGCAGGAGGGGGTAGTTGTCGGGCGGGGTCGCCTCGAAGTCCCAGCGCTGGAGACTCGTGAAACCGGCCGACTGCTCGTGCACGCCGAGCACGTCGTTGTACGGCACCGCCATGCGGGCCGCGGCGTCCCGCCACGCCGCGGTCTCCTCGTCGTCGACACCGAGTTCCGCGGCGCGCTCCGGATGACGGGCGGCGGCGTCCGCGGCCGCGACGAGGTTCTGGCGGGCCATCAGGTTGGTGTACAGGTTGTCGCGGGTGATCGCGCTGTACTCGTCGGGCCCCGTGACCCCGTCGATGTGGAAGACGCCCTCCGCGTCATGGTGTCCTAGCGAGCGCCACAGCCGCGCGGTGTCCACCAGGAGGTCGAGACCCTCACCGCGTTCGAAGTCCTCGTCCCCGGTCACCATGACGTACCGTTCGGTGGCCATCGCGATGGCGGCGTTGATGTGGAAGGCGGCCGTCCCGGCCGGCCAGTAGGCGGAACACTCGGCACCGTCGATCGTGCGCCAGGGGAACGTCGCGCCCGCGAGCCCCAGCTGACGCGCGCGTTCCCGTGCCGCCGGTAGCATCTGATGACGCGCCCTCAGTGCCGATGCGACGGCCTCCGGAGAGGTGAACGTCAGCACGGGGAGCACATAGGACTCGGTGTCCCAGAAACAGTGCCCGTCGTACCCGGTCCCGGTCAGGCCCTTGGCGGGAATCGCCCGGTTCTCACCGCGGGCCGCCGCCTGGAGCACGTGGAAGAGGGCGAACCGCACCGCCTGCTGGATGCGCGCGCTGCCTTCGACCTCGACGTCCGCGCACGCCCAGAAGCGATCCAGGTACGCCCGCTGTGCCGCGGCCAGACCGTCCCAGCCGGTGCTGACCGCGGCCGCCACCGCCGCGTCCACCTGATCGTGCACCGCCGGCAGCGAGCGCTCGCCCGACCAGCCGTAGGCCACGAACTTCACCAGCCGGAGCGTCTGCCCGGGCACCAGATCCGCGGTCACCGTCAGACGGCTCACGTCAGCCTCGCACTGCGCCGTCCAGCGGGTGCTGTCCGGTCCTTCGACGAGATGGTCGGCCGCCGCCCCCACCCGCAGCGCGCTGCGGTCGGTGCGGTGCACCAGCCGCAGCCGGGTGTCCTGCGCGAAGTTCTCCTCGGCCACCAGCGGTGACTCGATCGCCGCGGCCACGCGCGGATCGCCCTCGAATCGCGGCAGTTGCGCGTTGGCGACGAGCTCGGACTGCACGGCCACCGTGGTCGGTCCGTCGACCGGCTCCACCTCGTACACCACCGCGGCCACCGCGCGCTGGGTGAAGGACACGAGCCGCTGCGAGGAGATCCGCACCGTACGACCGCCGGGTGAGGTCCACCGTGCGGTGCGGCTGAGGATGCCCGAGCGGAAGTCCAGGACCCGCTCGTGCGCGACCAGCCGGCCGTAGCGCAGGTCGTACGGGTGGTCGTCGACCAGCAGCCGGAAGATCTTGCCGTCGGTGACGTTGATCATGGTCTGGCCCGACTCGGGATAGCCGTAGCCCGCTTCGGCGTAGGGCAGCGGATGCCGTTCGTGGACGCCGTTGAGGTATGCGCCGGGCAGTCCGTGCGGCTCTCCCTCCTCGAGGTTGCCACGCCACCCGACGTGCCCGTTGGAGAGGGCGAAGACCGACTCGCTCTGCGCGAGCACGTCCAGGTTCAGCTCGGTCTCGCGCAGGCACCACGGCTCGACCGTGAAGCTGGGATGGGTGATCACCGGTCCTCCAGAAGCTCGGCCAGGTCACGGACCACCACATCGGCGCCGTGTGCCCGCAGTTGCTCCGCCTGGCCCACCCGGTCGACGCCCACCACCACGCCGAACCGGCCCGCCCGCCCGGCCTCGACGCCGGCGAGGGCGTCCTCGAACACCGCGGCCTCTGCCGGATCCGTGTCGAGCCCTCGGGCCGCCTCCAGGTAGGTGTCCGGGGCGGGCTTGCCCCGCAGCCTGCGCTCGTGGGCGACCACTCCGTCGATCCGCTCGTCGAACAGGTCCTCGATGCCGGCCGCTCGCAGGACGTCGCGGGTGTTCGCGCTCGACGACACCACCGCGCAGCGCAGGCCCGCCGCCCGCGCCGCGTGTACGAACCGGACCGAGCCGTCGTAGGGTTCCACACCCTCCTCGCGGATCCGCCGCAGGACCAGCTCGTTCTTGCGGGTGCCCAGGCCGTTCACCGTCTCCGCCTCCGGCGGGTCGTCCGGTGATCCCTCGGGCAGGTGCACCCCGCGTGCGGCGAGGAAGGTGCGCACGCCGTCCTCACGGGGCCGGCCGTCCACATACTCGTCGTAGTCGCCGATCTGGTCGAAGGGCACGAATTCGGTGCCCTCGCGCGTCGCGCGTTCACGGAGATATCCGTCGAACATCTCCTTCCAGGCGGCCGCGTGCACCTTCGCGGTCTGGGTGAGCACCCCGTCGAGGTCGAACAGGCAGGCACGGACGTGCGCAGGAAGCCCCAGCATGCCGACGAGGCTAGAAGGCGCCTGCGGACGGGCGCGGCAGGACACCGTCCGGCACGCAGGAAGAGACCCGGTTGGTCGAGGCGGTGGGGGCGCCCTTGATGCCGCGTGCGTAGCAGGCGTGCCGGCGATGGCCGCGAGCAGCCTGGTGGCCGGGCGACGCTGGGTGGCGCTCACCATGGCCCGCTTCTCCGCGTTGCGCGGGGACCGCATCGGGCATGCTGCTCTTTGGTCGGCTTGTGCGGGAAGCGGCGTTCGGCGTACCGCTGTGCCTTGCCTCCGAGTCTCCGGCTCGAAGCCTGTCCCAGTCCGCACCGACCAGCGTTCAGTTCACCGGGCCTCCAACAGCTCGGTCGGAGACTGGAACCCGGATCGGCGGTAGAGCGGAGCACTGCGTTCCGACGGCCAGACGATCAATACGTCCATGCCGCCGCTCTGCGCATGCCTCCTCAGAGCTTCGAGAAGGGCCGCTCCGAACCCTCGATTGCGGTGCTCAGGCACCACGTAGAAGTTCGTGACGTAGCCGATCGGGGTGTTGTCCTCGTAAGGCTCCGGCATCCTCTCCACCAGGTGGAGGAAGACGTGCCCGCAGACCTCGCCGTCGCTTTCGGCGACCCAGGCCAGCCAGCGCTTGCTCGCGAGCCGCTCCCGGATCCACTCCTCCGCATGGCTCACGGGCCGCACCGGCTCGGAGAGGTCCCCTTCATGGTCCTCACGCTTGAATGCCCAGCGCAGACGGGCCAGAACCGGAGCATCAGCCGCGTCAGCCTCGCGGACATGGACGTCAGTGATCATCAGGCCAGTTTCGCGCACCCCCGTGGTGTCGCGCTCCCGGATTTCTGGGTCCGGCCCCCGTCATGCCGGTCCGCAGCTGGAAGTCCGGAACACATCGACCGGAACTGAACGGGGCGGGGTGAGCGATGACTCTGCCGCAATGGGTGAGGGCCGTGTCCAGGCCGGACCCCGGGGTACTCGGGCCACCGGTGCGGTCCGCGATGGCGAAGGAGGCGGCCATGATCGGTACCGGCCAGAGCCTGCCGCGGGGGTTCCATGACACGTTCACTCATCACTTCACCACGGTCGGGCCGGTCAGGCTGCATCACGTAACCGGCGGCCCGCCGGGGTCGGAAACAGTGGTTTTGCTGCACGGCTGGCCGCAGACCTGGTACGCGTGGCGCAAGGTGATGCCCGGCCTCGCAGCCGCCGGCTACCGGGTCATGGCCATCGAGTACCGAGGAGCAGGTGACTCCTCCCGCCCGGCCCACGGATACGACAAGGCCACCGATGGCCGGTGACATCAGGGGCCTGCTCGATGCCGTCGGTGCACAGCGGGTGCACATCGTGGCCCGGGACATCGGGCTCATGGTCGGATACGCCCTGGCCGCCCAGTGGCCCGAGCGGGTCGCGTCGATGACCATGCTCGACGTGCCGCTTCCCGGCACCGGCGCCTGGGAGCAGGCCAAAGGAGATCCGCAGACCTGGCACTTCGGTCTGCACCGGCAGCGCGACGTCGCCGAGACGCTCGTCACCGGCAGGGAGTACGACTACATCTCCACCTTCTATCGCGCACGCCTTCGCCGAGGACCAGGAACGCTTCGCCGAGCTGATGGAGGACAAGCTGCCGATGCCCGTACTGGCCTTCGGCGGGGAGCTGGACAGCGGGGCCATGATTCCCGACATGGCGCGTGAGGTGGCCGCCGACGTGCAGGGGGTGATCGTTCCGGGCGGGGGCCACTGGACGCCCGAGGAGAACCCCGGATTCCTCCTGGAGCGGCTGCCGGCGTTTCCTGCCGCCTCCTGGATCCGTGCAGCACGACACGAGCAACGATCATGAACAGTGACACAGGCACCGCCCAAGCGGTGACCGTCGTGGTGACCAGGGTGGTCGCCCCGGACAAGGAGGACGAGTTCGCCCGCTGGGCCGACGATGTCGACCGGGCCGCCGCCCGCTTCGCCGGTCACCTCGGTGCCGTACGGCTGCACGACGGCCAAGGGCTGCACCATCTCGTCTACCGCTTCGACACCCCCGAGCACCTCGACGCCTGGGAGCGGTCGGACGTGCGGCACGATCTGCTCCAGCGCGGAAACAGGATCTCGGATCCGCGGAGAAGCCGCAGTGCCGATCTCGTCCCCTGGTTCACCCTGCACGAGCCTGGCGTCCCACCCAAGTGGAAGAGGTTCCTGACGACTTGGGCAGCCGCCTATCCTTGCCTGCTGACGATTGCCACCCTCCTGAAGCTGCTGTTCCCCGGCTTGCCGCAAGCTGCGGCCCTGGCCATCAACTCCCTTGTTCTCACCGCCCTTCTCACCTGGGTGCTCCAGCCGAGGCTCACGCGCCAGGCCCGCGCGTGGCTTCTGCAGGGAGCACGCCCGGCACCGACCAGGGGAACGACGCCTGTGTCACGTGGTTGACGCCTGACCCGGACGAGCTTCGCCGGTGAGGGAACGTCGGGGGCCTCGGCGGTGTCGTGTTCGGTGCGCGGCGGCGCGAACCATCCTCCAGCACCGTGGCGAGCACTCTTGGTTGATCCGCTCCCGTGGTAAGCCGCCGGCCTCTCCTTGTGCCTCCCCGGTCCGCGGCTGCGTCCGCCCAGGTGTGTGCCCGCGGCGCGACCGGGCCTGCCGGATCCGGCCGGAAGGTGGGGATGCGCCGCCACGGAACGTGCCGGTGCCCGCGCCGCCAACCGGTCGGGCTTGGCTGCGCCGGCCTGTCGCCCTGCGAGGCCAGCCGGCGGTCCCGGCACCCGGCACGTGGCCGCAACCGCCCGGTGACGACCGCATTGCGGCGGTGGTCAGCCCGCGGCGCGGCCGTGCCCGTCCCCGGCCGGCGCCATGACCTGTGCGACGGAGCCGCCTGAGTACCTGCCCGCCGTACAGGATTGCTGGACCGGCGGACGGCTGAGCGGGGTGGGCTCATCCCCCAAGTGGCGTGTTGTACACCGATTGTGACCCGGCCGGTCCGGACGACGGCAGTCCATCGGCCGCCGTCCGGATTCCCGCGGGGTGGGTCGGCCTGCGGCTCAGCAGCCGCCGCAGTTGTAGTACAGAACGTCCCAGTGGCTTCCCTCGTCGGTGTAGACGTTGCCGGCACCCGACGTCCACATCGGGTAACCGTCGCCGCGCAGCCCGGAGTAGCTGAAGTTGCTCTTGATGTAATTCCCGAGGCAGGTGTACTTGCTCATGTCGAGCTTGTAGCCGTTCCAGTGCGAATACGTGCCGGAGGCGTGTCCGACCTCGGTACCGCCGGTGATGTTCACGGCACAGCCGCTGGCGCGCTTGAGGGTCTGGGCACCCTGGGCGGTGGCGAGGTTGAGCTGCTCGAACGAGGTACAGGTCGAGTTGTAGCGGTCGGAGCAGTTGCCGGAGGAGGACCAGGTGATGCCCACCTCGCGGAACATCTGGGTGGCGGTGGCTTGACTGATCTTGGTGACGGCGAAGGCGTCGGTGGCGGTGCCGAGAACTGCGACGCCCGGGGCGACGACGAGGGCGAGAGCGGTCAGTGCAGAGCGGACCTTCATGGGGAGCCTCCTGCGAGTGGCCGTGCTTCCTATGGGGCGGCTGTGCAGGTGGTGCCAGGCGATGATGCCAGAGTTCTACGCGCGTCCGCCAGAGGGGCGGCCAAGTCGCGGGCGCATCCAGGGGGCATCCGCACGGACACCTGTGGTCGCCTTCATACTGCTGAACCTCGGAAAGAGGTGCGGGCCCACAGCAGGGATGCGAGGGCCGTGACGCCGAGTCCGGTCAGGCAGATGCCGGACCAGCCGGCCTGCGACCACATGAAGGACGCCGCGGCCGAACCGAGTGCCCCACCCACGAAGTAGAACGCCATGTAGATGCTGTTGACCCGGTTGCGGGCCGACTCTTCGACGTCGTAGATGACGCGCTGATTCAGCACGTGCAATCCCTGCACGCCGATGTCCAGGACCAGCACACCCGCGATGATGCCGCCCAGGGTGCGCCCGGCTACCAGCAGCACGGCGAAGGCGATGGCGATGAGAGCGACGGCGACACCGGTGGGCATGGGATGGGTGTGCCGCCTGACGCGACCGGTGAGATTGGCCGCCATCGCGCCGGCGGCGCCCAGGAGTCCGAACAGGCCGATGACGGCGGGCGAGTAGCCGAACGGACTCCGACCGAGTTGAAGGGCGGCGGTCGACCAGAAGATGCTGAACGCGGCGAAGCCCAGGGCGCCGTAGGCGGAGCGGACGCGTACCAAGGCGTCGGCCTGGTAGATGCGAACCGTGGAGCGCAGTACCTCGCCGTAGCCGATACCTCGGCCAGAGCGGACGTCCATGCCCCGCAGAGCGCGACGCAGAACCAGGTTGACGACGATCATCAGTCCGGCGGCGCCTAGGAACAGCGGGCGCCAGCCGACGAGTTCGGTCACGATACCGGCGACGGTCCGAGCGAGCAGCATGCCGGCGAGCAGACCGCTGATGACGCTCGCCACGGTGCGCCCCCGCTGGGCGTCGTCGGCGAGGTGTGCCGCGGCGGGCACGAGCACTTGAGCCGCGACGTTCGCGAGGCCCAGCGTGGCGAAGGCGACCAGGGCGATGGCCGGTCCCGGAGCGAGGCCCACCGCGGCGAGGGCGGCGGCGTCGAGCAGCAGCAGGACGGTCAACAGGGACCGGCGCTCGACGATGTCCGCCAGCGGAAGGACGAACAGCAGACCCAAGGCAAAGCCGAGCTGGGTGACGGTGACGATGCCACCGGCGGCACCCGCCGATGTGCCCCCGGAGCGCGCGATCGCTTCGAGGAGTGGCTGGGCGTAGTACAGGTTGGCGGCGATCGCGCCGGTGGCCGTCGCCAACAGCAGCGTCATGCCCCGCGATATGCCGGGGTGCGAGGAAGCCGCTGCGGGGACGGGCCGCACTGTGTCGGTCTGGGACATGGAGGATCTCCTCCTCGTCGGACGGAAAGGGCTCGTCCAACGTCCGGGCCGCGCGGGCGGCTGTCCAAGACCTTTTCCGTGGTCGCTGATACCCCATGGGCATGGAACCCCCGTGATACCCGGCGGGTATCACAGACGGCGGAAGAGGTCTTGGACGCGGGTCCGTCTCCCGGCGCAGGCTGGTCAGCGAAGTCACCGGCCCACGGAGATAGGAGCCACAACCATGAAGATCTTCCTCACCGGCGGATCCGGATACATCGGCAAGGCCACGATCAGCGCCCTGGTGCGCCACGGGCACACCGTCGAGGCCTTGGCCCGCAACGACCGCGCTGCCGAGACGGTCAGCGCCCTCGGCGCTACGCCGGTGCGCGGGGGACTGGGAGACCTCGGCGTGCTCAACGCCGCGGCGGTCCGTGCCGAGGCGGTCGTGCACCTGGCGCAGGCCGAGACCGGTGACGAGGACCTCGCGGCCGCCACCGCCATGCAGGACGGCATCGGCACGGGTACCTACGTGCACACCGGCGGCACCTGGGTCTACGGCGACACCGACGGGGTCGTGGACGAGACCGCCCCCTGGAACCCGCCGGCCCTGGTCGCCTGGCGCAAGCCCGTAGAGGACGCCGTCCTGCAGCGCGCACAGCACGGTGGCCGCCCCGTCGTGGTGCAGCCCGGCCTGCTGTACGGCGGCGATAACCGCCTGATCGACATCTTCTACACCACCCCCGGCAAGGAAGCAGGCGCCATCCCATACATCGGCGACGGCACGAACCGCTGGGCCCTGGTGCACATCGACGACCTCGCGGAGCTGTACGTCGCCGCGCTCAGGGCGAAGCCCGGATCGGTGTACGTCGGCGTGGGCGGCGTGAACCCCACCGCCAAGGAGTGCGCGCTGGCCGTAGCCCGGTCCGTCAGCCTCGACGGCAAGGTCGCCTCCATCACCCTGGAACAGGCCCGCGAGGAGATGGGCCCGATCGCGGACGCCTTCGCCCTCGACCAGCAGCTCACGCCCGCGCGCGCCGAGGCGGACCTGGGGTGGACCCCCGTGCGGACCGACCCGCTGGCCGTGCTCGCCGCCGGCGAGTGAACCAGACCGGGAACGGGTGGGCTCCGCCTGCGAGGGCCCACCGCACCCGGGCGGTAGATTCACGACCACATGCCTCGGTCGTCCCGCGGGGTGATCGCGGCAGTCGTTTCGAGGACGGCCGAGTGACCAGACGGGTCGTCGCGTCGGGAAAGTGAGCGGTGAGTCCGGGTGGATCTGGATCTGCGGAAGCTCCGGTATTTCGTGGCAGTGGCCGAGGAGCTTCACTTCGGACGCGCGGCCGAGCGGCTGCACATCGCCCAGCCGGTGCTGTCCCGGCAGATCCGGAGCCTGGAGGACGAGCTGGGCGCCGAGGTCTTCGATCGGGACCGGCGCGGCACGCTGCTCACTCCGGCCGGACAGCAGTTGCTGGAGGACGCCGTTCCGCTGCTCGCCTCGGCCGAGGCGCTGCTCCGACGGGTCAGGGCGGCGGCGCAGGGGACCCCCACCCTGACCATCGGCTTCATGCCCGGCATCACGGTCACCCCTGCCATGGCGGTCTTCACCGCGCGTCATCCCACTGTCAACGTGCGCCTCCTTCGCACAAGTTGGGACGATCAGGTGGCGGTGCTGCTGGACGGCCGGGCGGACGTGGGCGTCGTACGGCTGCCCATCGACCAGCACGGCCTTCAGGTGCGGCCGCTCTTCCAGGAGCCGCGGGTCGTCGTGCTGCCGGTGGGACACCACCTGGCGAAGAGGCAGTCGGTGACCGTCGGCGACCTGGCCTCCGAGCACCTGCTCCAGGACCCGGACGCCGTTCCCGAGTGGCGTGACGTGGCACTGGAGTTGCGCGACAAGCGACGCCCCGAAGTTCCGCCGATCCATCAGGTGGAGGAGAAACTGGAACTGGTGGCCTCCGGCGCCGGCATCTGCGTGCTGCCGCTGTCCACCGCCAACTTCTACACGCGTCCGGACGTCATTCCCTTGCCCGTGGAGGACTTCGGCCCGAACGAGGTGGCCCTGGCGTGGGTGGCGTCCCGCCGCTCCCCGCTCATCCACGACTTCGCCGAGGCCGCGGTGGAAACCCTGGGCCGGCCCCGGACGGACGAGCGCCCGCCCGGGCACTGAGCCGGAGGTGACTCTCGACATGGCGGGCACCACGTTCCCGCACCAAGTGCCGGGGCACTGACGGCCGCAACTTCCGGAAGATCTGGGCGGCCGGACCTCCCGTGCTCTCTCAGCCGGTGTGAAGGATCCGGAAGCGATCGGGTTCCGCCGGATCTCGATCAACGACTTGGACTGGCGTCCGGGCCCATTGCCAGACGCTGATGCCCGGCGTGCGGGAGAACCGGATGTGCCCCCGGGTGCCCTCGACCGCAGCGCGCGGCCAGGATTCGGCGGCGCGCGCCCGGTCCGCGCCGTGAGAACGCAGCACCTCGGCGAGCACGGCGACCGTGTCGTAGCCCTCGAAGGCGACGAAGGAGGGCGCATCGGCCAGCCGCTCGCGGAGGGCCGTCTCGATTCGTGCGCCGAGTGGGGTGAGGCGCTCGGGCAGGTAGCGCAAGAACGGGATCGCCGCGCCGTCGCCTCCCAGCAGCGCCGCCCATTCGGCGAACTCCGGTTGCCCGGCCGGAGCACCGATCAGGATCTCGGCGAGACGCTGGTCGCGACGGACGGACTTGACGATCGACACCGCCGGCTCCGGGTGGCCGACCAGAAGAAGGAGCGTTGTCGCGCGATTGTCGACGAGTTCGTCGCACACGGCCGAGGGAGCGAGTGCGCGCATGTCGAGTTCGATCACGGTGCCACCGCGTGGCGCGAGGTAGTCCCGCAGAATGCGGACCCCGGATGCCCAGTAGACACTCGGCTGGGCTGCCACGGCGATTCGACGGTGACCCGCGCCGAGGAGGAAGTCTGCGTAGATCTGCCAGCCGCGGGACTGCGGTGGGGACAGGCGCGCGACCCAGTCCGTCGGCTGCTCGGTGAGCGCGTCGAGAACCGCCGACGAGCAGAGGAACGGCAGGCCGAGAGCATCGGCCCTGGCAGCAGCGGCGCGAGCGACGACGCTGTGATACTCCCCCGCCAAGGCGGCCACGCCCAGGCGAGCCAGTTCTTCCACGGCCGCCGCGGCCCTCTGTGGATCAGCCGCGGTGTCCCGGACCAGCAGTTCAAGTGGCCTTCCGGCGATCCCGCCGGCGTCATTGACTTCGCGAACGGCCAGCTCGAGGCCAGCGAGCAAGTGCCGGCCCGCCTCGACCCAGCCGGGCCGGGTCAGCGGAACGAGAGCGCCGATCCGGACCGATGATCTGTCAGTCCACTCAGCTCCAGGTGGCGATGGCCTCGTATTCATGCGCCGACGTCTCCCGCCTGACGATGCAGGTGCAGTGTGCCCGGATCACACAGTGGCGGACGCGCCTGGGTGATCACGCCGGACATTGCATCCACCAGCATCGCCAACAGGCAACCGATTATTTGTTCGCCGAGCTGCCGGCCAGGCTTCGGCAGCGCCCCGAGAGCCATGACCAGTCGCGGCGGTCTTCTTGGAGGCACCGGCACCGTACAGGGAGATGAGCAACAGAGTCCCGCTGTTATGGTGCGCCCGTGTCATCGATCAAGCAATTCCAAGTCACCTTTGACTGCGCGGAACCCGAGCGCGTCGCTCGTTTTTGGTGCGAGGTGTTGGGGTACGTCGTATCGCCGCCACCGCAGGGGTTCGCCACGTGGGACGATTTCGACCGCTCCCGGCCTCCCGAGGACAAGGGTTCATGGTTCGCCTGCAGTGATCCCTCAGGTGTGGGCCCGCGACTGTTCTTTCAGCGCGTCCCCGAAGGCAAGGTCGTCAAGAATCGCGTGCACCTTGACGTGCGGGTCGGCACCGGGCTGGTGGGTGAAGAGCGCCTCGCCACGCTCGAAGCCGAGTGCGCACGACTGGTCGCGCTCGGCGCGGTACGCGTCCAACTACTGTACGACGGCAACGATTCGTGCATCGTGATGCAGGACATCGAGGGCAACGAGTTCTGTCTCGACTGAGCATCCTCGGAGCCGACGAGATGCAGGCTGCTGCAGGACGTGTCCGGGCCAGGCGAACGAGTGTGGCAGCAGTACGCCGTCGGGCCCCGGTTGCCGATGGGCCTCGGCCGCCCGTCAGGGACGCGGGGCCTTCTCGCCGTGCACGGCTGTGTATTCCGCTGCGAGCCACGGTCCGAGGTCGTTGATGAGCATGTCCAGAACCACCGGGTCGGGTAAGGGCGCCCGGCCGGTGGACGCGGCGACACGCATCCGCTCGACGCGCTCCGGGTAGTAGCGGCCGAACAGCTCGGCGGACTGGTCGAGGTCGCTGGTCCAGCCGCCCCATCGGGGCATGACCAGGGTGAATCCTGTGCGGACGATGCGACGGCCGACGAGACGGCTGAGCGTCCGGCGATCGGCGTCCGTGGTGGCTTGGGCTGCTTGGGCTGCTTGGGCTGCTTGGGCTGCTTGGGCTGCTTGGGCGCGCCAGCGTGGAAGCTTGCTGGCGAGGTCACCGTTCGTCTCTCGCGCCAGCAGGGCTGTGGGGCGGTAACGGGGCAGCCGTTCTGCGAGGTCCGGGCCCAGCAACGGGGCGCAGAGGCAGGCGATGAAGAATCCGGCATCGTGCCGTTCCACGTCGCTGAGCAGAACCCGGGCCGATGTGGGCCGGGTGCACGTGACCACCCGTCATCGCGCACGCGTGCTGGCCTGGCCGAGCGGGCCCGCCAAAGCCCCCGCCGCACATCTCCGCCCCGCACCTCACGGAGGAGGCGTCAGGACGGACGCGTCCTCGGCCGCCGGCCGAAGCGCCGCACCATCCGAGGGCCGTGCCGAGGATGTGCTGCGTGGCGTGGTCGATCACTGCACGGTGCGGCTCAGCTGGGGGCGGAGTACGTCATAGGACCAGGCCGCCAGAGTGGTGGGGGTGGTGGTGTACACGGTTCGCGGCTGTTCCGGGACGAACCCCTCCCGCAGACCGGTCGACATCCCGACGACCGCTTCGACCAGACCGTCGGTCATCCCGGCTGAGCGCAACAGGTTCCGCATCGCGTCGTCGCTGATCCGCTCCACGCGCAGCGGACGGCCGGTGGCCGCGGACACGATCTCGGCGGCCTGCGGCCAGGTGAGGTCGGCCGGGCCGTGGACGGCCTGGACACAGCGTCCGGACCAGTCGGTCGACAGCAGCCGTGTCACGGCGACCTCCGCGATGTCACGGGGCGCGACCCAGGCAAGAGGCTCATCCAAGGGAAGAATCACCGGGATGACACCGGCGCGTACGGCATCGAGCTGGAGCTCCAGGTTGGTGAAGAAGTACCCGCAGCGCAGGTGCGTGACCGTGGCACCGAGGGCGTCGAGAGCAAGCTCGGTGCCCGCGAGGCCGTCGATCTCTCCGGCGCCGTGGCGCTTCTCGGCGCCGACACTGCTCTGGAAGACCGTCCGCTCGATGCCGTTCGCCTCGACGGCGCTCACCACGCTCGCCGTGGCCAACTCGTAGTCCACGAGCGGATCTTCGCCCGCCGACGGGGGATCCACCCAGAACAGGGCGTCGACACCCGCGGTGGCGGCGACGACCGCCTCGGCGTCGCGCTGGTCCACCACGACCGCGTCCACCTCACGGCGAATGCCGGGCGCGAGCCGACCGGGGTCGCGCACCAGAACCCGTGGACAGACTCCGGCCCGGAGAAGCATGGCGACGACGTGGCGTCCGACGTTGCCGGTGGGCGTCGTGACTGCGATACGCATGGCTCGGTGTCCCTTCTGCGGTCTCCCGCACGACGCTATAGGCCAATCCGGACACCCCATGTCGCCTTAACCTCATGTCCCCCCTTTGTCGCACCACGGACATGCGCATACGCGACGGCTGCCGCCCGTACGGGGCTCAGGCGGGCTCAGCTACGACCGCCACCGGGCAGGCCGCGCGGCGGAGCGCCCGTGGGCGACACGGCCCAGGCCGCACGGGACACGCCCGGCAGGCGCCTTCACGAAGCTGGACCGATACGGGTGTCGACACGGCCTGGTCGAGCTCCTCGACGCCGAACCGGACAGCTCGTCGTCGGTGGCGCGGACACCGCCGAGGTGGTCCCTTGCTGCGCTTGCCCTGATCACCCGGCACAGGCGTTACGCCCCAGGAGAAGAGCGCGCCGGCCTGCGCGCCGGGTCCCCCGCCCCGCCGCGGCTGCCCGGCAATCGCGAGCACCCCTGAACTCGTCGCGTCCCCTCAGGCGTCCGGGGCTGTCTTGCTGTGCGTGATGAGGCTGACCTGGCCCGTCCAAGATTGCGGGTCCTGAGTCGGATCCCAAGTCACCTCGACGTTGGTTCCGTGGAAGTCGTGCGCGAATCCCACCACCATCGCCGCCGCGGCGGTCCGCGCCTCGGCGGGACCGGCATCGATCGCAACGCCAGGGATGCGCCCACAGACCATTCCGCCGTCTGCGGTGAGGACACTGTGTCGCCAGCCCTCGGGCGTTGCCAGCAGGACGATGCGCTTCGGCATGCCGAAGGGCGGCCGCTGATTCTTCTTCCGCTTCCGTATCGCCACCGAGCCATCCAACAACGGCGGCTCCCTGGCCGCATGCTCGGGCCGGAGATTCAGGGGACGCGACCTGCCGACTGGTGATCATCCGCGGCCCTTCAACCGCCGGAAGGAGCCGTGTCAGAGCGTGGTGAGAGACTCTGCGGTCGTGGAGCATGAAGGCCGTGACCGCGGCGAGCGTGTCACGATGGAAGAGATCGTCCGTGCCCAGTTGGGAGTGGGAGCAGCTGAACGCTTCCTTCCCCTGATCAGGCCGTCAGTGGGGTTCGCCGTCCGAACAGACCTCCCTGACTCGGGCAGCGTGATCGGGAGCTTGCCCCGAACCACCGAATCGTTCCAATGGCCCCACTATGACGGGCAGCCGATGGTGCTGCTGGCTCAGTTGGACTGCGGCCAGGCGGCACATCTGCTCGGCGACGCCTGGACGCTCCCTGCGGATGGATACCTGCTCTTCTTCCACGACGATGACTTCGCGGCGGAGTTCAGCTTCGATCTCGGCGATGACGGCTGCCGCGTCGTGCATGTCGCGGCCGGATCCGGCGGACTGCGGCATGAAAGCAACGGCCCAGTCATGCCGGCCCTGCCACTGGAGGCCTTCACGCTGCCGTCGGTGCCAACCCTGGTAGACGCGGAGGCAGATCAGGCAGTTGATGGCGATGCCATTGCCTTGATCAACCTTGCCGAAGCGCTGTCCGGCCTCCTGCCAACTCCGCGTCACCGTCTGCTCGGCTGGTGCGACACCGGCGGCACCCCTCAGCCGAAGGGGCATCGGCCGCTGCTCCAGTTGGAAGCGGAAGCCGGCACTGCCTGGGGCGAGATCGTCAACGTCTCCTTCTGGATCCGCGACGAAGACCTGCGAGCCGGGAACCTCGGCAATGTCCGCCGATCCTACGAGGTCGCATAGTGCTACTCAGCCATGCGTCGTCTGCCCCATGTCGACAAGCACCGCATTGGCGCCGCCGGCAGGCTGGGCGGGTGGTCCGCGACGAAGCCTCAACGCCGCGCATGGCGGATCTTCAACCGCCCGAAACCCATCGTTCCGGAGATCCTGATTTTCCGCCCGCCGGGGCGGGAACCCCGCGGTGTCTCGTACCGCAGGTCCTTCCACCCAGTGCGCAGACCATCGACATCAACGACCGCATCGCGGGGCACCGTGATCTTGGCCCCACCCGTGCCGAGTTGCAACTCGATGTCGACGACCGGATGCTCGATGACCGCCCGGGACAGATCCAGGCGCACCCGTCCGTATGCGGACTCGACCTTGAGGATCCGAGGTACCCGCCATGCGCCGCGCCGCTGGATCCGCCCGCCGGCGGCGGCGATTGTCGACGTGGTGTCAGGATCCTCCACCGGGAGCGCGGCCAGAGCGGATGCGAGCTCCTTGTGCGTCTTGGCGGTGAGCACCTGGCCGAGACGTTCATCCATCTCCTCGTGCGAGATGCGCTCCTCGGCGTAGGCCTTCTGCAGGCGCTGCACTGCCGTCTCGCGGTCATCTTCGCTGAGCCGCGGCAAGGGGTCTTCCTGCGGAGAGGTCACCGTTTCACTCTAGTGCGCACTGTTGAAGGCTCCCCTCCCTGAAGGGAGGGGATGCGTCACCCTCCAGGGCTGAGCGGGGATTTACGGCTCAGGCCGCCACCGGAGCCGGCGGCTCCGGTGGTCTCACGCCCTCGGCACCGTCCGGGTTCCAACCTGCCCGGACCAGCATCACGCGGGCGGAGTTCTTGTCCCTGGGGGACACGGCTCCACACGCGGTGCAGGCATACGTTCTCATCGACAGAGGCAGTGCGTGCTTGGTTCTCGCTCCGCACTGCGCGCAGTCCATGGTGGTGTGCGCCGGGTGCACGAGACGGACGTCCCGCCCGTGCTTGCGGCCCATCTCGCACAGGGCACGCTTCGTCGCGGCGATGGCGGCATCGGCCGCCTTGCGGGCCATGGTGGTCTTCGCCAGGAACTTCGGCCTGAAGTCCTCCACCGCGACCCCGTCGTGGCCGCGCATCACGGACTTGGCCCACTTGCGGGCGGTGTCCTCCCGCTGCCTCGCGATCTTCTTGTGCAGCTTGGCCGCCTGTGCCCGGGCCTGCCGGTAGCCGGAGGATGCGGGCTGTCCCTTAGGACGCCGGCGCCGGGCCATCATCCGCTGGTACCTCGCCAGCCGCTGCGCGGCCCGCCTGCCGTGCTGGGCATGCGGGAGGTCGTAGGCGTCGTCGGTGGTGGTGGCGGTCTCCTTCACACCCCAGTCCACGCCCAGGACGCGGCCGGTCTCACAGAGCGGCTCAACCTGAGCCGGGACGACGAAGGACGCATACCAGTGGCCGAGGCTGTCCTGGTACACGCGCACGCTCGACGGGTCGGCCGGCAGGCCCCGCGACCACACCACCCTCAGCACGATCTGGCCCGCAAGGTGCAGGCGGCCGTCCTTGAGGCGGAAACCGCGCTTGGTGTAGTTGAGGCTGGGCCGCGCCTCACGCTTCTTCTTGAAGCCGGGCATCTGGGCCCGGCGCTGCTGCGGCAACCGGTCCTTGATGTCCTTCAGCGCTTTGGCACGGGACTTGGCGAAGTCGCGTATCACCTGCTGCTGAGGCACCGAAGCGCCCTCAGCCAGCCATGGCGTCACCCTGCGGGCCTCGGTCAGCATCTTGTCCAGCTGAGCCGGACCACACGTCAGCTTCTCGCCGGTCGCCCGGCTCTGCGCGTGCACCTGCTGGGACTTGGCCACGCATTCGTTCCAGATCCAGCGGCAGCGATCCCACTCCGCTTCGAGTGCGCGCCGGGCCGTCTTCGACAGGCGCACACGGAAGGTGTACCGGGCATGCCCGGTGTCCTTCGTGGATGCCTCTGTCGTCATGCATCCGAACCTACCCGAGAGGACTGACAGTTGAGAGTTCTCGATCATCGTGGGCGACATCACCGCCGTGCGGGGTGGACACCGGATCGCCCTGACGGCGATTCGGCTATCCCTGCCCTGCCCCGCAGGAGTCCGATTCCTCCCCCGGCCTGAAGGCCGGGGCATCCTCGGAGAAACCCGGTGAGGTCAACGTGCCGGGCTTGTCCGGCGGATCTTCCCGGGCGCTCTGCCGGGCATCCTGCCTGCGCGCGGCTTGATGTGTGCGAGAGTCAGACGCCGTTGCCCACGCCGGCCACACGGGGGTTGAAACCCTGTGGTCGAGAGGATCAGGAGTCGTTCCATGTCCGATGAGATCACTCTGCGCCCGGTGACCGCCGACGATCTCGACCTGTTCGAGCGCGAGTTCAACGGACCGGAGGGGACGGGACCCTACCAGTGGTTCGGCTTCGGTTCACCGGCCGGCCTGCGCCGGCAGTTCGCGGAGAACGGCCTGCTCAGTCCTGACGGCGGCGTGCTTTCCGTCGCGGAGGCGGGCCGGACGGTGGGCCGGGTCGAGTGGTTCGCGAGTACCTGGGGGCGGCCCTCCACCTCCACCTGCTGGACCCTGGCGATCGGCCTGGTGCCCGCCGCGCACGGCCGCGGCATAGGCACTCAGGCCCAGCGACTGCTGGCCGAGTACCTCTTCGACCACACCAGGGCCGAACGGCTCCAGGCCTGGACGGACTGCGCCAACCTCGCCGAGCAGCGTGCGTTGGAGAAGGCGGGCTTCGTCAGGGAGGGCGTGCTGCGCTCCGCTCAGTGGCGCGGCGGCCAGTGGCACGATCAGGTGATCTTCTCCCTGCTCCGCGCGGAGCGGTCCGGCGGCGAACCGCGGTGACACGAGAGCGATCGACCTGACGAGACTTCAGTCGCCGAGCTGAAGCCTGTCAGGTGCCTCCGTCCATCGCACAGGGGATTCCGCGTGCCGCGGTGAGTCCTGCGGCGTCCGGCGGTCGTACTGTCGAACCCGTTACCGAGGAGGACTTCTGATGCGTAGCGTGACCTATTCGATGGGTGTCTCACTTGACGGCTACATCGTCGGGCCGGACGGCGGCTTCAACTGGACGGCGCCCGATGAGGAGGTCTTCCGCTTCGCCACCGACGAGGTGCGAGAGGTCGGCGTCCACCTGTTGGGACGACGGCTGTACGAGACGATGCTGTGCTGGGAGACCGTCGACCAGACTCCATCGCTCGACTTCTCGACGCTCGAGTTTGCCGCGATCTGGAAGCGGCTCCCCAAGGTGGTGTTCTCCACCACGCTCTCGGCGGTGCAGGGCAATGCCCGCCTGGCCTCCGGCGGTCTGGCGGAGGAGATCGAGCGGTTGCGGGCCGAGCCGGGTGAGGGCAACATCGCGATCGGCGGCGCGACTCTCGCCGCCGAGGCGGCCGCGTTGGGTCTGATCGACGAGTACCGGGCCAGGGTCTACCCGGTGCTGGTTGGCGGTGGCATTCCGTTCTTCCCCCAGCGTGGGCGCCGGGTGGATCTCGAACTCGTCGAGACCCGCACCTTCAGGTCGAGGATCGTCTACCTCCGCTACCGCGTGGTGCGCTAGGCCGACGGACGTTCTCCTCGCCATCCAGGCTGACCGTCGGCCTTCCCAACCGCGGGTCGAAGGACACGAGCAACTCCGTCGCGACCAGATCCCTCAAGCTGCACCCCCGCCCCAGCCGTGAAGCCAACGGCCTCGTCGCGGTCCTGCAAGAGCTGGGTTTCGCGGTGGCCGAGCGCCGCCTGTCCTCCTGCTTCGTCCTTCGTGACCGCGACGGGCGGACCGTGGATGTCCATCCTGTCGTCTTCGATCGGGAAGGCAACGGCAACTACACCATGGAGAACGGCGAGGTGTGGGTCTATGCCCGCATGGTTCGACGGGAGCGGAATCATCCGGGGAGAGGCGGTGCGGTGCCTGACCGCGGAGGGACAGGTCCTGTGCCACACGGGCTACCCTCTCGACGACGAGGTCCGGCAGGACATGGCCGCCCTGCAGCGATGTTTCGGGCTGGAGCTGCTGCCCGGGCAGACGAAGGGGCTACCGACCTGACACGTGATCGCGGCGGTCCACCGGGCCTGCGCACAGGTCCCATGCCGGCCCTGGCATGTGGACGGCGCCGTAGCAGGGGCCGGACTGTGCGGCGGATCAGCGCAGTGAGATATCAGGGGCGGCGTCCTCCGCGAAATGACGCCACTGCGACAGCCATCGGAAACCCCGCCTGATCCCTTCCAGGTCCGGGACCATCATCAACACCGGCAACGCCGCTGACCGCGGCAGCAACTCCGCCTTCGGCCACTCCGACGTCTGCCCGCACAGGTCGATCGGCACGTGGCCCTCGACCTCGTCGATGACGTAGCCGTACCAGTAGCCGTCAATCATCAGCGAGGCGACCGACCAGTCAGGCCCCACCCCGACGATCAGCACTGGATCACCGCCATCGTTCCAGGTGAACGTCACCGAGCCAGTCTCGTCGGCAAGCTCGTACAGCGCCGGCACGTCCGCCCGAGCCACCAGGCGCCCTTCATGCGCGCGTCCTGGGCGCCAGTCTTCGAACAACAGTCGATCGGGCAGTGTCATGACGCCGAACGTAGCACCGCTGCCCCGACCCACCGATGACGTCGCCCTGCACGGGGGCTCGGCACCGGGCTCAGCGGACGGTCGACGAAGAACGCGGCGACCGCTGCGACGTCGTCATGGCCAGAAGCTCAGAGGCCCGAGCCTTCTCACCCACCGACTCCGGCCCGCCACGGGCCATCGGCCTCGATGCGCAGCAGCCCCGGGACCTGGACGGGAGCGAGCACGTCGACGTGTCCGACCTCGTTGACGAGCAGCTCCTCGTCGTCCTGCGGCCAGTCGGGATCGGTCGACCGGACGTGGTGCCAGACGGCGAAGTTGCTCGTGCCACCGTGAGCGAAGGACAGCACACCCGCCGGCCCCTCATACACCAGCAGGTCGGGCCCCCGGCCGTCGAGGGCGTGCGTCAGCCGCCGGGCGTGACCGAGCGGCAGCACCCGCAGGGTCCAGGGTGTGTCCGCACGGACGAGCAGAGACAGCGGGCGGTCCTCGGGGACCGGGGCGACGGTACGACCGTGGACCTCGTCCTCGTAGGAGGACAGCAGGTCCTGGTCGCTGCGCCCGTAGGCGTCGCAGGTGTCCACATGTACCGAAATGCTGTCGCGGCACTCGATCTCGACGAGCACGCGGCCGCCCGGTGGGAGGCTCGGCGGGCAGGTGACGCGTTGCTTGCCCCGGCCCTGCTGGACGAACGGAGGGAACACCATGGCCAGTTCGGCCGCCAGCTGCGCAGCCGGATCGGTCTCGTCGGCAGGCACCGCGTCGGCGACGGGTAGGGGTACCGGCACGGCATCGGTCGTGGACGTGTGTGATGCGTACGTTGCCGGGGTCTGCCCCATCGGCTGTGCCGGCTCGTCCTCAACCGTGATCCCGAAGTCCGTGGCGAGTCCGGCGAGTCCCGAGTCGTAGCCCTGACCCACCGCGCGGAACTTCCAGCCGCCGTTCCTGCGGTAGAACTCGCCGAAGACGAACGCCGTCTCCGTCGTCGCGTCGCCGATCGCGAAGGAGGCGACCGGCTGTCCGCTCGGCAACTCCACCCGGACGCCCAGCTCGGGTATCCGGCCGAAGGTGCCTCCGTCGGCGGAGGCAGCGACCACGACCCGGTCGACGTCCGCCTCCAGGGCCGCCAGGTCGAGCCACAGCCGGTCGGCGGCGGCCCCTCCGCCCGTCTCTTGTTTCTTGCCCAGGTGGCGCACTGTGCCGGAGGAGTGCGCAGGCTGGTTGTAGAACACGAAGTCTGCGTCGGAGCGGACGCGGCCCGCCCCGTCCAGCAGTAGCGCGGAGACGTCTACGTCCGGCACACCGGGGCCGTGCCCCCAGGTGACGACCACCTGGAGGGCTTCTGCGGGTACGGGCAGATTGCCGCCCTTGGGCATCTGGGTCATGGCGTGATCTTCACACAGCGCCAACGCCTTACGGGGCGGATTCATCCACTCCGTCCGTCAGAGGCCGACGCCGTTCCGGTTGCCCCGTCAACGAGTTGGGCCAGGTCCCGGCGGTAGCCGGCGTGGTCGGACTCAGTGGGCCTTGACTTCGTCCGCGTCCAGGCCGCGGTCGATGCCGTGGGGGACGACGGTCTGCCCGGGCTGGAGATGCAGGCGCTCGCCGTCGAGACAGACCTCGACCTTGTCCGCTTCGAACGACACCAGGTCGCTGATGCGGTCGACCTCCCGGTAGGCGTTGCGGTACGTCCAGGCGGCGCGGCGTGCGTCGCCGATGTCGTAGTAGTCGCACAGGCCCTTGTAGGGGCAGAAGGTCTGGCCTTCGGCGGGGCGCAGTCGGGTCTCGTCGATGTCGGCGCGCGGGACGTACCAGCGGGGGGCGAATCCGGACTCGTAGAGGACGACGGGGTGTTGGGAGCGGGCGATCACCGTGTCGCCGTGGCGGACTTCCAGGGTGCGGGAGGTGTTGCGGATGTCGATGCGGTGGTACGGGTCCGCGGCGTGTCCCAGGATGCGTTCGTCCTCCTCGTAGACGGCGTCCATCGCCCGCCAGGCGAAGGCGATGCGGTCTTGGAGTTCGGCGGCGTGACCGGGCGGCGCGGTGAACTGCCAGGCGGCGCGTTCGGTGGTGCGGTCGCCGGCGTGCACCGCGTACCAGGCGGTGTCTCCGAGGTCCTTGTGGTGGGTGACCTTGCCACTCGGGAGCAGGGCCTGGGTGTCGACGTCTTCGCGGGGGAAGTAGGCGACGGGGTAGCGGCCCGGTTCGTGGAGCAGGATCACGTTCTCGCTGTCGGCGATCCACGTGTCGTTGAACTTCACTCGCATGCGGCGGCGCAGCGGTTCGGTGAACAAGAGGCGTTCCGGGAGGGGTTCGGGGGTGAGGAAGTGTCCGATCGTGCCGGCGGAGAGGGGGCCTTGCTGCCAGGACAGTCCCATGGCGGTCTCCATTGGGGTGGGGGGTGGACGGTGGCCGCACCCCGGGTGGGGTGGTTGTTGGCGGTCAGGGTGTGCAGGAGCAGCGTGAGGTGTGGGCCTCGGGCCGGCGGAAGCAGACCCAGACGGCCCTGCCTTGGCCGGTGAGGGCCTGCACTCCCCAGTCGTCGCACAGCTCCTGGACGATGCGCATGCCTCGCCCGGCTTCCGCGCTCGGCGAAGCGGGCGGGATGCGGACGCGGGAGTGGCTCGCGCTGTCGTGGACTTCGACGTGCAGGCAGCAGGGGTGCCGGATGAGGCGGACCAGGTACGTGCGGCCATCCGGACTCCCGTGCTGGACGCGTTGCCGGCCAGTTGCGAGACGCAGAGCCGGATGTCGTCGCCGCGCCGGCACCCGCCCCAGCCGTCGAGGGCCTGCATCGCGAAGTCGCGGGCGGCATGCATGGTCTGCGGGTCGGCGGCGAAGGTCTGTTGGGCGAGGTGTCGCATGGCCGGTCCTTCGCCGGCTGCGGCGGGAGGGTGACTGGTCCGCGGCCGCCGCAGCCGCCCCGACGCCCTGCGCGTCAGGCGAGGACGCGGCCGAGGAAGTCGCGGATGTGCTCGGTGATGGTCTCGAGGTGGCTCTCCAGGGCGAAGTGGCCGGACTCGAGCAGGTGGATCTCGGCTTCGGGCAGGTCCTGGCGGAACGCCTCCGCGCCCGCGGGGCCGAAGATCTCGTCGTTCGCTCCCCAGACCGCCAGCAGCGGGACCTGGGAGTCGCGGAAGTACTGATGGACCTGCGGGTAGAGGTCCACGTTGGTGGGGTAGTCGCGGAACAGCGTGAGCTGGATCTCGTCGTTGCCGGGGCGGTCCAGCAGCGCCTGGTCGTGGACCCAGTTGTCCGGGCTGACCAGGCTGGGGTCGGCGACTCCGTTCACGTACTGCCAGCGGGTGACCTCCAGGGTCAGGGCGCCGCGCATGGGGGCCTCGGTGTCCGGTCCCGGGGCCTTGGCGTAGGCGAGGGCGTCGTCCCAGAAGGGCTTGACGAAGCCCTCTTCGTAGGCGTTGCCGTTCTGGGTGATGATCGCGGTGATGCGGTCCGGGGCCTGGAGGGCGAGGCGCCAGCCGATGGGGGCGCCGTAGTCCTGCACGTACATCGCGAACCGGTCGATGCCCAGGTGCTGGAGCAGGCCGGAGGTGACCTCGGTGAGGGCGTCGAAGGAGTAGGGGAAGTCCTGCACGGTCGGCATCGCGGACTGGCCGAACCCGATGTGGTCGGGGGCGATCACGTGGTAGCGGTCGGCCAGCGCCGGGATCAGGTGGCGGAACATGTGCGAGCTGGTCGGGAAGCCGTGGAGCAGCACGACTGCGGGTGCCTGGGGGTCGCCGGCCTCCCGGTAGAAGACCTCGAGACCGTTGACGGTGGCGGTGCGGTGGTGGACTGCGGGAGCCATATTCCTAACCCCTCTAACGAGCTTTACTGGTTACCATACACAGTCGAGCATGCTCGATCTAACCTGTCAAGTAGATTTTGACGGTTACATCGCTGCGCCATCCGCTTGGCTGGTGCAGCTCCTCACGCAGGGATTGAGCTAACCGGAAAAATATGTTTAGATGGTTAGATCGAGATCTACGCTGTTTGTGTCCCGTCAAGCGAATCGATCTGGTGAGGAGGCGGCGATGGTGACCGGTCGGGAACAGCAGGACGCGCTGCTGGAGCTCCTCAACACCACGCCGGTGGTCAACGGCGTGGTCCAGGACCTACTGGCGGATCCGGACGCGGCCAGGTCCTGGCAGCAGGCCCACGGGGGCATCGGCAGCCCAGAGGAGTACCGACACCTCCTGCAGGCGCGTGATGCCCTACAGGAGGTGGTGCGCGGCAGTCGGCCTGCCACGTCGCTGGCCCCGATCTTGAAGGACGTCACCTCGCACCCGCATCTCTCCTCCGCAGGGGTGTCGTGGGAGCTGGACGCCTCGGCGGAGCGCCGCACGGCGGTGGAGGCCGTCCTGGCCTGGAGCGCACTGCAGGAGACGCTGCCCGGACGGCTGCGGCCCTGCGCCAACCCGGAGTGCCGGCTGTTCCTCATCGACCGCAGCAAGACCAACAAGGCCCGCTGGTGTTCGATGGCCGTCTGTGGCAACAGGATGAAGGCAAGGCGGCACTACCAGCGCGCCCGCGACGGCGCAGCCGGGTCAGGCTGAAGCGCGGACGCTCGCTGTAGCAGGCCACAGTGCGGTCGACATCGCTCACAAGGGGGATGACGATGGAGTCGTGATCACGGAATCGCGGGCGGCACCGGCGCTACGGCCCCAGCGCACCGATCACGGCCCCATGAGGGAATGCCCGGTCGGCCACCCCGCAGGAGGTCCGCAATGGCGACGCTGCTGTCCGTCAACGTAGGGATACCCCAGGACGTCTCGTGGCAGGGCAGGACCGTCCACACCGGTGCCTGGAAGGCCCCCGTCGAGGGCCCTCGTATGGTCCGGCGGCTGAACGTCGATGGAGACGGTCAGGGAGATCTGGCCGGGCACGGCGGCGAAATCCGTGCTGTCCTCGTCTACCAGCTGCAGTCCTACCAGTACTGGCAGAAGCAGCTCGGCCGCGACGACCTGAGCTTCGGGATGTTCGGGGAGAACTTCACCGTCGACGGCCTGCCCGACGACGAAGTGTGCATCGGCGACCGGTACCGCATCGGCGAAGCCGAATTCGAGGTCACCCAGCCCCGCGTCACCTGCTACCGGGTCGGCATGCGGCTGGGTGAACCCGCCATGGCCTCCCTGCTGGTCGCCCACCACCGCCCCGGCTTCTACCTGCGCGTGATCACCGAGGGCCGTGTCCAGGCCGGGGACGAGATCACCCTCATCCGCAAGGGCCCGGAAGGGCTCAGCGTCGCCGACACCGACGCACTGCTCTACCTCCCCGACCGCGACCCCGCCAAGCTGCGCAAAGCACTGAACATCCCCGCCCTCAGCCCCGGATGGCAGCAGTCCTTCCGTGAACTCGCCGCCGCCCAGCAGCCCAGACAGGAACCGGGATGGCCCGGCGAACGCGCCACCACCCAACAGCCCAGAGAAGAGCCCGGATGGCCCGGGTTCAGATCGATGCGCGTCGCCCGCATCGTCCCCGAGACCCCCACCATCTCGTCGATCTACCTCGAGAGCACCGACGACGCGCTGCTGCCCGAGGCCCGTCCCGGCCAGTACCTGTCCCTCCGCCTGCCCGTCGGCGACGCCGCCCCCGCGGTGCGCAGCTACTCCCTGTCCTCCGCCCCGACAGCACGCACCTACCGCATCAGCGTCAAGCACGAGCCTCACGGGAAGGTGAGCGGCTACCTCCATGCCGCGCTCCATGCCGGGGACCTCGTGGACATCGCCAGCCCCCGCGGAACGTTCGTGCTGCAAGACACCACCCGCCCGATCGTCCTCGTCTCGGCCGGCATCGGTGTCACTCCCGTGCTCGCCATGCTCCACCGACTCGCCGCCGCACGAGACCCACGCCCCGTCTGGTGGATCCACACCGCGCACGACCGCGCCCACCACGCTTTCAAGGACGAGAGCCAGGCGCTCCTGGCACAACTCCCCGACGCCCACGAGCACATCTACTACACCGCCGAAGCCCCCCGGCCCGGCGAGCCCCACATCAGCCAGGGCCGTCCGACCGCCCCATCGCTCAAGGCCTTGGGCATCCCCGTCGACGCCGACGCCTATATCTGTGGACCGCCCGCCTTCATGGACGACCTCGGCGGCCTCCTGCGCGGTCACGGACTGCGCCCCGAGCGGATCCGCACGGAACAATTCAGCGCGCTCCCGGCCATCAACCCCGGCATCACGCCGACGACCGCCGTCCGGCCGCATCAACCACCCGGTCCCACTGGCACCGGCCCCCTCATCACCTTTGCCCGCAGCGGCATCGCCACCCCGTGGTCGCCCGCCCACGCCTCCCTCCTCGAGCTCGCCGAGGCCTGCGACATCCCCACCCGCTGGTCGTGCCGCACCGGTGTCTGCCACACCTGCACCACCCACCTCGTGGCAGGCGAGGTCACCTACACCACGCCACCCCTCGAACCCCCGGAATCCGGCACCATCCTCGTCTGCTGCAGCCAACCCACCACCGAAGTGGTCCTCGACCTGTAGCCGACCAACACCTGTCCGGCGTCACTCGTCCATGCCGGCGGGGTCAGGGGTGTGCGGGGGTCTGGTCGGTGTGCAGGGCGATTGCCGGGCCCAGACGGTCTTTCCCTGCGGCTGGTAGCGGGTGCCCCACTGGTCGGCGAGGCTCGCGATGATGAACAGCCCCCGGCCGGTTTCGTCGATGGTGCGCGCATGTTTCACCCGCGGGGCGCTGGCGGTGGCATCGCCGACTTCGCAGGTCAGCGTCCGGTCGTGGATCAGGCGCAGTTGCACGGGCGGAGAGCCGTAGCGGACCGCGTTGCCGACGAGCTCGCTGACGATGAGTTCGGTGGCGTATGCGGTTTCGGCGTCCACTCCCCAGTCCTTCAGCCGGTGGCGGGCTGCTTGACGGGCCATCGGCGCGGCCTCCGGGCCTGCCGGCAGGGTGCGGGTCAATACCTGGCCGGTGGGCAGAGCCTTCGTGCGGGCGAGCAGGATCAGTTGCTCGCCGGTCCGGCGGCCTTCGGTGAGCGCGCCCGCGATGCCGTCGCGCACGCTCGGCAGCGGCCTCGCGCCGGCGCCGTCCAGGAGCGGGCGCAGGGGGGCGGAAGCCGCCAGCACTTCGTGGGCGAGCGCGTCGGTGCCCACGGCCAGGGTGCTTCCCGCCGGGAGGCTGACGACGGTCGCGGGGAAGGGAGCGGTGCCTGACTCGCCGAGCGGGGGACCTGGGGGAACCGGGAGGGGGGCTGAGGTGCCGTCGGGGAAGACGGCGACCGGCTCGGGCATGCCGGCGCGGGCGACGTGCAGGTGAGGTCGACGGGATCGTAGATCGCGACCGCGCAGCCGGCGGTGAAGGGCTCGACGTGCATGGGATCCTGGGCGGGAAGTGCGGCTCGCTCGGCGGCGAGACGGGTCGCGGTGTCGTTCAGGCGGGCCATGAGTTCGTCGGGCTGCAGGTCCAGGGCGGCCAGTGTGTGGAGGGCCGTACGCAGCAGTCCCATCGTGGTGGCCGCGGCGATGCCTCGCCCTGCCACGTCGCCGACGACCAGCGCGGTCCGCGCGCCGGGCAGCGCGATCGCGTCGTACCACGCGCCGCCGCCTTCCGGGTCGGGGAGGTGCAGCGGGGCGAGCTCCACGGTCGGCTGCTGGTCCGGACGCTGGGGCAGAAGCCTGCGCTGGACGGTGGAGGCGATGATCCACTCGCGCATGTACTGGCGGGCGTTGTTGATGCAGAGTGCAGCGTGCGCGCAGATGGCGGAGGCCACCGCGACGTCGTCCCGTTCGAAGGGGTCATGGCGTGGGTTGCGGTAGAAGCTGACGACGCCCAGAGCCTGACCGCGCAGTACGAGCGGCGCCACGATCAGGGAGTGGGCACCGGATCGCCTGACCGCGTGGGCTCTGGCCGGGTCGGCGGCCAGCCACGGGCTGTCCTCCTCGAGCGGGACGAGGCGCGGTCGAAGGTCGGACAGGACATCCGAAAAGGGCGTGCCGGCCGACAGGGGGTGCACGTCCCCGACCGGCTGGGCGCAGCTTCGGCCGCGGAGGGCTGCCCGGCGCAGGGGAACGTCCCGGGGGACGGGAAGGGTGGGAGGTTCCTCTCCGCGTACGACGTCGTCGAGGACCTCGACGTCGGTGGTGTCCGCGAAGGAGGGCACCACCGCCTCCACCAGCTCCTGGCAGACCGCCGCAACGTTCTGGCGGTGCCCGACCCGGGTGCGGACCGCCTCCAGGAGGGCCAGGCGGTTCAGCAGCCCGGTCATGTCGAGACCGCCGATTCCACCAGGTGGTCCAGGTGTGTCAGGCCCATCACCCGGCGTACGGGCCGGGCGGCCGAGACGATGGTGAACCGTCGGCCCTGGCGGCGTGCGCAGGCGTCTGCCTCGGCCAGGGGCCGCAGCCCCGCACCGTCGACGATGCGCACACACTCCAGGTCCATGGTGATGTGCTCGCCCCGGTCGGCGCAGTCGCGGAGGACCGCTCGGAGCCGGGGTGCGCTGGCCCCGTCCAGTTCGCCGCACACGACGACCAGTGCGTGACTGCCGTGACGGGTCACGCCGATTTCGGCGGCCTCCGGTCGTGGGGCCGGGACGATGGACGGCGCAGATCTCGGCGCGGGCACCTGGTGGGCGATGGTGATGGTGAACATGTGCGTGACTTCCAAAGGGTTTCGTGCGTGTCATGGCGGATGCGCGGGAGCGCGAGGCCGGAGCCCCGTGGCCGCCGTTCAGTCGAGGACGCCGCGCCGGTGTGCGGCGTCGGCGAGCAGCCCGAGCAGACGTCGCCGTGCGTGGTGCAACCGGGCCGCCGCGGTGCCCGGGGAGACACCCAGGATCTCCGCGATCTCCGTGTGGGAGAACTCCTCGACGTCGGCCAGGTGCACAACCAGGGCGGCCCCCCGCGGAAGTTGCCCGAGCGCGGCCTTCACGTCATGACAGGACAGGCGGTTCAGGGCCTGCGCCTGGGGCGTCTGGCGAGCAGGGACGACGGGGGGCTTCTCCCGGCGGCCGGTGGTGGGCTCGTCGTACGCGAGAACCCGGGCGTGGGGGCCTTGCCGGTCACCGCAGGGCCTGAGCGCGGTGTCGGCCAGGATCCGGAACAGCCACGCCTTGAGCCGCGACCTGTCGGTGAACGCCCCGAACGCGTGGAGGGCCCGGAGACAGGTCTGCTCGACCAGGCACTCCGCGGCTGCGCGGTCGCCGGTCATGAGTGTCGCGGTTGCGTACAACCGGCCGAGGAAGGGCAGGGCCTCGCGCTCGAACCGTTCGAGTTCGGCGTCCGGGACCACCGCCGGGGGTGTCGAGGGGGACATGGAGGGTTCTCCAAGGCTGCATGGGGATGTGTGCAAAGGGGATCCGGTGCCCGACGTGGCTCTGCCCGGGGGCGGCCGAGTGCTCGCCGTCGAGTCACTCGGCCGCCGTTGTCGCGTCAGGGTCCGTCCAGAGGATCAGGCGCGCCGGTCAGGGGATCGGACGTGCCGGTCAGCGCAGTGACCGCAGGCCCGCGCGGATCTCCTCGACGAGGATCTCCGGCTGTTCCCAGGCGGCGAAGTGGCCGCCCCTGGCAACCCGGTTGTAATGGACGAGGTTGGGATAGGCCTGCTCCGCCCAGCTCTTCGGGGCCTGGTACATCTCATCGGGGAAGACACTCACGGCGACCGGCAGGTTCACGCCCTTGACTCCGAAGAACGAGTTCGTGTTCTCCGCGTAGAGACGAGCCGCGGAGATCGCCGTGTTGGTCAGCCAGAAGAGCGTGAGGTTGTCGAGCACATCGTCCCTGGTGAGCCCTTCTGCCTGGCCGGCGAAGGTCCGGGCGATCATGTCCAGGCTGGCCGCGTCGTGGTCGAGCATGAAGGCGGCCAGGCCCACGGGGGAGTCCGCGAGGGCGGTCAGCGACTGCGGACGCGACCCCATCAGGTAGGCGAAGTAGACGTGCCGGTAGACGAAGTCCAGCTGCTCGACCGCCGCCTTCTCCTCGTCGGAGAGCGTCAGGCCCGCGGGCAGCGGGTTACCCGCGATCAGCGCGGCGTCGATGCCGGACGGAACCACTCCGGCCATGTTGGTGTGGATGCCGACCAGGCCCTCGGGCTCCTGCGCCCCCATGAAGTCGGCGACGATCGCACCCCAGTCGCCGCCCTGCGCGGCGTACTTGGTGTAGCCCAGGCGCTTCATCAGCTCGCCCCAGGCCCGTGCGATGCGCTCGGGACCCCAGCCGGTCGTGGTGGGCTTGCCCGAGAAGCCGTAGCCGGGCATCGACGGGATGACGACGTGGAAGGCGTCCGACGCGCTGCCGCCGTGGGCGGTGGGGTCCACCAGGGGGTCGATGATCTTCAGCTGCTCGATGATCGAGCCCGGCCATCCGTGGGTGACGATCAGCGGCAGAGCATCCTCGTGCTGGGAGCGGACGTGGATGAAGTGGATGTCCAGCCCGTCGATCTCCGTGATGAAATGCGGCAGAGCCTTCAGCTTCGCCTCGACCTTGCGCCAGTCGTACTCCGACGCCCAGTACCGCGCGAGCTCCTGGACCGTGGCCAGCTGCGTGCCCTGCGACTGGTCGGCGACGGTCTCCTGCTCGGGCCACCGCGCCGCCGCGATACGTCGGCGCAGCTCCTGCAGCTCCGCCTCAGGGAACTCGAAACCGAACGGCCGGATCGCCGGCTCTCGGGGCGTGACAGACATGTGTATCTCCTTGACTGCTGCCGGCGACCGCGTGTCACCGGCTCCTCCACAGTCGGGCAGGGCGGGTGCGCCTCGCCCCGGGGAAAACCCCGGGGATCGGTCCCCCCGGGGGGTCCACCCGGGGGGCCACGTGGCCTCCGCCCGGCGCCGCTCCGCACGCAAGCGGAGAGACATCGCCCGCCGAGTGAAATGAGTCGGACCACGCTGCACCAAAGGAACATTTATCGCGATATCAAATGAATAATTATCAAATGCGTTAAAATAGGAAATCCAAATATGGTCTGAATGCAGTCCCGGAAGTTGACCATGAGCGTGCCTGTCAGAGATCCGCAGGTCGGGGTGCGCGGTCGGGAACGTGAGCTGGCCGCGCTGGAGAGGGCGCTGGCCCAAGCGCGATCAGGCAGCAGCGCCGTCCTGGTCCTCCGCGGTGAGGCGGGTATCGGCAAAACCGCGTTGCTGGACTGCACAGAGCGCAGAGCCGTCGGGTTCCGTACCGTCCGCGTCGCAGGTATCGAATCGGAGATGGAGCTCCCCTTCGCGAGCCTTCATCAGCTCTGCGCGCCCTTGCTCGGCCGGCTCCGGCATCTGCCCGCACCGCAGCGCGATGCCCTCTCCGTCGCGTTCGCGCTGCAGGAAGGCCAGGCGCCGAACCGGTTCCTGATGGGACTGGCCGTACTCGGTCTGCTGGCCGGCGCCGCCGGGGAACGGCCCCTGGTCTGTCTCGTCGATGACGCGCAGTGGCTCGATCAAGGGTCCCGGCAGGTGCTGGCGTTTGCCGCCAGGCGGTTGATGGCCGAACCGGTGGCTCTGATCTTCGCCCTGCGGGATTCCGCAGGCGATCATGAGCTGGGCGGACTGCCGGAGCTGATCGTCGGGGGGCTCAGCGAGCCCGACGCCCGGGCTCTGCTGGCCTCGGCCGTCCGTGCGCCGCTCGACCCGCTGGTACGGGACCGGATCGTGGCCGAGGCCCACGGCAACCCCATGGCCCTGCTGCATCTGCCACGTACGCCTGCGGAGCTGGCGGGCGGTTTCTGGCTCTCCAGCAGCCGCCCCCTGGCGAGCCGCCTGGAGAACGCCTTTTACCAGCGGTACCGGTCACTCCCCCAGGACAGTCGGCGGCTCCTGCTGACCGCTGCGGCCGAGCCGACTGGAGACGCGAGTCTGCTGCGGCGCGCGGCCGGCCTGCTGGAGATACCGCCCGACGCCGCGGCACCCGGCGAGACCGCTGGACTTGTCGAGTTCGGCACCAGAGTGCGGTTCCGCCACCCCCTGGTGCGGTCGGCCATCTACCACGGGACGTCCGCGCCGGACCACCGGGCGGCGCACCGAGCACTCGCCGAAGCCACCGATCCCGACCTTGATCCCGATCGCAGGGCATGGCATCGCGCTCACGCCGCCAGCGGTCCCGACGAGAGCATCGCCCTCGACCTGGAGCGCTCGGCCGGCCGAGCCCAGGTAAGAGGAGGAGCCGCCGCGCAAGCCTCCTTCCTGCAAGCCGCAGCGGAACTGACCCCAGATCCCGCACGCCGTGTCACCCGCGCCCTGGCCGCCGCTCAGGCCCACATCGACGCCGGCGGAGCCGACCAGGCCCGCAACCTGCTCGCGGTCGCGGAGGCCGGCCCCCTCGACGACCTGCAGCGCGCTCAACTCGAACGGCTGCGAGCCCGGCTGGTGTTCTCCCAGGTACGCGGCAGCCAGGCGCCTCGGCTCCTGCTCGACGCCGCACACCGGCTGGCGCCTCTCGACGCCGCCCTCGCCCGTGACACCCTGCTGGAAGCGGCCGGCGCGGCGATCTTCGCCGGCCGTCTGAGCGAAGGACCCGGACAGCGGGAGGTGGCCGAGGCGGCCCGCGCCGGACCACCACCGCCGACACCGCCGCGGACCGTCGACATCCTCCTCGACAGCATCGTCACCCGGATCATCGACGGCTACCCTGCCGGCGTCCACGCGCTGCGGCGCGCCCAGCATGCCGCCCAACAGGAAGACAAGCCCGCCGCGCCCGACGCGGACATGCGCTGGCTGTGGCTGGCGTGCCGCATGACACCGGATCCCCTTGCCACGGAACTATGGGACGACGACGCCTGGTACGAACTGGCGACCCGCGCGGTCACCCTCACCCGCGAAGCGGGGGCACTCGCCGTCCTGCCGATGGCGCTGAGCTACCAGGCGTGCTTCCAGGTGCATGCCGGCGAACTCGACGGCGCGGCGGCTCTGATCGACGAGGCCACGGCGATCTCGGAAGCGGCGGGCGGCGTACCCATGATGTACACGTCGCTTGTGCTCGCCGCCTGGCGGGGCCGGGAATCCCAGGCGCTGGACCTCATCGGCACCACCGTCGAAGAAGTGCGCTCCCGGGGAGAGGGACGGTCCCTCGCCCTCGCCGAGTACGCCACGGCGCTGCTGTACAACGGCCTCGGCCGCTACGATGCCGCGCTGCCGGCCGCGCTGCGCGCATGCCGGTACGAGGACCTGGGCTTCTTCGGCTGGGCCCTGACCGAGCTGATCGAGGCGGCCGCACGCAGCAACCAGCCGGAGATCGCCGCGGCGCCGCTGGACATGCTCACCGAACACACCCGCGCCAGCGGAACCGCATGGGCCTTGGGCATCCAGGCCTGCTCACGTGCCCTGCTGAGCGACGACCAGGCCGCCGACGCGCTCTACCAGGAGGCGGTCGAACACCTCGCTCACTGCCGGATCACCGTCCCCCTGGCCCGCGCCCGTCTGCTGTACGGCGAGTGGCTGCGCCGCCGCAACCGCCGCCAGGAAAGCCGTAGACAGCTGGCTCCCGCCTACGAGGTGTTCAGCCGCATGGGGGCCGACGGCTTCGCCGAACGGACCCGCAGGGAGCTTCTGGCCACCGGGGAGACCGTACGGAAGCGGACGGTCGGCGCTCTGGACGAACTCACCAGCCAGGAGTCCCAGATCGCCAGGCTGGCCAAGGACGGCAACACCAACGCCGAGATCGCCGCTCAGCTCTTCATCAGCCCGCGCACGGTGGAGTGGCACCTCGGCAACGTCTTCACCAAACTCGGGGTCAGCTCCCGCAGGCACCTGCGCAGGGCGCTGTCGCATTCCCAGTAGCCGTATACACAGCATCGCCGTCGCGTCCTGCCGGAACCATGCCTGTTCCGACAGGACGCGTCGGACCGGGTCGCTACGCACGCGATGTGCTGGGCGTGGGCCTTGCGCCGGTCACGAAGGCGGTCAGCGAGTGAAGGTGACCCGGCTTTCCTTCAGGGCACCGCAGTTGGAGCCGGTCACCTGCACGTACACGTTGCTGATGTTGCCGCCCCAGTCGACGCAGTGGGCCTTGCCGTAGACATAGGTCGGCCCCGCGTACGACGTGTACTGCCCGTAGTCCTCGTCACCCTGGTCGGTGTCGGAGACGTAGATCCATGCGGACATGGCCACGGCGGTACCCGGGTTGCTGCGGATGGTCGCGACGCAGTTCTTGCCGTTCGTGGAGTTGTACGTCAGATAGACGGTGCCCAGTGAGCCGACGGGCGCCGAGTTGACGGTCTTGTAGCCGCTTCCGCAGACCCTCTGCGGGGTGGTGTTGGCCGCGGCTGAGGCGGGTGACGCCAAGGCCGTCGCGGCCCCCACCGACAGGGCCGCCACTGCGGTGGCAGCCACGGCAGAACGAGCAAATCGCATATTTCCCCCTTGCGACTGTTGGAGGTGGTTGCTCCTACATGGTGTGACCGCCGCGCCTGCCAAAGGGTTGTGCCGTGCCGTCAGGTTGCCTCTTCCAGGGCGCCGTTGACGCCCTCGACTCGGCAGGCGCAGGAAGGCCCGAACGGCCAAACGCACGGCCCGAGTTGCACAGTCCGGCCCGGAGCGATCGCCGGTGTCACCGGCCTTTCGGCGCCGGCGGTGCCGTCCTCAAAGCCCCGCCCGAAAGGCGACCCGTGCGGCCTCCACGCGGTTGGTGGCTCCGAGGCGCTCCATGACCTGGCTGACGTGTCCGTTGACGGTGCCCTCGGTCAGCCCCAGCTCGAAGGCGATGGCGGCGTTGGACAGACCGCCGGCGAGGAAACGGAGGATGTCTCGCTGCGGTCGGTGAGGGACTCGACCAGGCGCAGGCTGTCCGGATCCGCGGGTGGCAGGCAAGCGCGGCCGAGGAAAACCAAGGTCACCGGGGGGCATGGCGAGCCTGAGGGAACCATCCGTCCGCCCCGGGAACCAGCGGCTCGGGCACAATCAGGCGCCACGCCCACACCACCTGATCCCGCCGTCCTCTACCCCGACGTCGCAGCCTGCGGCAGCCTTGCCGCAGCGCTCCGGACCGAGACGGACGGCTGCCTCGGTGTCGTCCCGTCACGTCCTCGGGCTCCGCTCCCCTGCTCCACGCGACCGTCGCAAGCACCCTGCGGCATCGCGCACCGCTGGAGATCAGCGCATGGTCGTACGAACGACGGTGGTCGATCCGCGGCACGGACCCTTTCCAGGGCCTGGCCCTCGTCGACGGCAGGACGGACGAACCTGGCGGAGGTCGCCAAGGCGGCCCGGGCGTGGCACGACGGAGCGCCCCTGAACGACATCCGCCGGGCGGCACCCTTCGTGCACCTGACCGGCCGGTTCGAGGTGCCCGACAACGATCCCGCGCGCCTGGCGGAATCCGAGTGGCAGCGCATGCGGCAGGAGGCGAGCGAACTGGAGTACGTCTGGCATGAGACGTACCAAGCTTTGATCGAGGCGGCGTACGCCGAGCCGGTGCTGCGCGCCCTCTACCCGTTCACGAGCCACTGGGCGCTGCGCTTCTCCACCACCACCCGCCCGCATCTGACCGTCGTCGGCCCGTGCCTGACCGCGAACAGCGACGGCACCTACGGAGTGGGCAGGGGTTTCATGGGTGAGGACCTCGGGCAGTTCGCCACAGCGCACGAGGCCGTGGCCCTCGCCGTGCGCCACCTGCCGCCGGGCCTCGGCCCGGTCACGCTCGGCGGCTGACCCGGCCGGGCGCGCCGAAGGGTCGACGGCGACCCGTTCGGATCATCGTTCAGAGGAAGCGTTCCCGGGCGCGGCGGGCCACCTCGTCCGGCGTCAGGTCCTCCAGGTGTGTGAGGAAGATCCAGACGTGGCCGTAGGGGTCCTTCACGATGGTCGTGCGATCGCCATGGAACTGGTCGGCCGGTGGCTGCAGGACTTCCGCGCCGGCCGCGGCGGCCCGTCGCGCGAGCGCGTCGACGTCTTCGACGAAGACGTGCAGGCCCACGGTGGTGCCGCCGATATCGGTCGGTGCCCTGAAGAGTGGTCCCTCGGCGTCGCCCAGCATGATGATGGAGCCCTGGGTCCTGATCTCGGCGTGCACGATGCGTCCGTCCGGGGCGTCGAGACGGAACAGCTCTTCGGCACCGAATGCTCGGGCGTAGAAGTCGATCGCGTCCGCGGCGCCGTCGACCATGATGTGGGCGACGACAGCGTTTCGGTAGGTCTCGGGAACGGCGGTCGCGGTCATGGGAACTGCCTCCTTTGTTGGCTGCTGCCGATGACCACGAACCTAGAAACCGAACCACACTTGAGGTCAAGTGTGGATCAACTCTGCCTGGGCGCCGGCACACGGGGCCCGGTCTTCACGTGGTGATCCTCGCCCGCTCCCGCGCGGGCGCCTTTCGGCCGTTCGGCCTTCAACCCTCGAGCCGCCCGGGCGCGTTCTGCTCTCACGACGGGGCGGCTCGACGGTCGTGCCCACGGGGTGTCCCGTGAATTCCGGTGGTGGCCGGTGGATGCCGGCGCGGTGGTCTCTAGTAGATGCTGACGCCGTAGGCGCTCAGCGCCTCGGGCACCGGCTGGTAGAACGTCGTGCCGCCGGTGGTGCAGTCGCCGCTGCCGCCGGAGGTGATGCCCAGTGCCTTGGTCCCGTCGTAGAGGGGGCCGCCGGAGTCGCCTGGTTCGGCACAGACAGTGGTCTGGATCATGCCGCTGACCGTGCCGCCGCCCTGGTAGCGGACGCTGACGTTGAGCGCGGTGACCGTGCCGCTGTGGGTGCCGGACGTGGAGCCGGTGCGTTTGACGTTCTCGCCGACGTAGGCGTTCGCCGCACTGTAGCCGCCGGGGTGGCTCAGGGCGGTGTTGTCGTAGCGGACCAGGGCGTAGTCGTTGCCGGGGAAGTCGTAGCCGATGGTCGGGCCGATGAGGGTGGTGTGGGCCTGGTTGGTGTACCAGGTCTTGGCGACCTTGCCGCAGTGGCCGGCGGTGAGGAAGTAGTACGTGCTGCCGCTGACCACGTTGAAACCGAGCGAACAGCGGTACTGGCCGCCGTAGATGGCGTCGCCTGCGCCCAGCAGCGGCCGGAAGACGCCGTTGGCGTGGCGGACCTGCACGGTGCCCGCGTCGCCGCCGGCGGCCTTCTCGATGCGGGCGATGCCCGCCTTGGTGACCGTGCTGTCGGCGGTGACGACCACGCGTCCGGACGCCTGGTCCACGTACCACGCGGTGCCGTCGACACCGGCCCGGGCGATGTTGTCCGAAACGCGGGCCAGCTGCGCCGCGCCGTGAGATGCCGTGCCGGCGGCACCGGCGGTGGGTGCTCCCGCCAGGGTGGCGGCGACGAGACCTGCGGCGACGGCGAGCAGTCGGGTGCGCTTGGTTCTCACTGATCCTCCTCTTGGGAAGCGGAAGGCCCAACGGGGTGGGGGCCCGTGAGACTTGCCGGAACGGCTTGTTCCTGACATGCACCGATCAGTGAGAATGCCTCCGAAGTACGCCGCGCACAAGGGACTCACAGCAACTGAAATCCTGCACCGTGAACCACTGGTTCATGCCACAGCCACCGAAGGAGCCTGGCCCAGCCGATCCCCGTCAGGAGACGCGGAAGTCTCCGGCCTCCGGGTAGGCCACGTGGCTGCAGCCGCGCTGCTTCGTGATGGTGCCGACGTACGCGTGGAAGAGGGCGGACAGGGTTCGGGAGTCGAGCACCTCGTCGTAGGTGTAGCTGGAACTGAGGGTGTGCAGGGCGGGCTTGCCGTCGCAGATGGACGAAGCCCACCAACCGCCGCTCGTGTGCCCGGCCGTTCCCCTCTTTATGATCTTTTCCTCGTCGACGATGCCGTCGTATCCCACTGTCCGTGCCTCCGTACCGAAGTAGGAAGCGGTGCGCAGCCACCATGGCGAGTGGGTCAGTGCACTGCGGGCGAACTCGCGCTTGTCGCCGTGCAGGCCGACGGCGATACGGCTCACCTGGTCCGGGCTGACCGCCAGAAGACAGCTCTCGACGGGGTTCGCCTCGCGCACTGACACGGCGAGGGCCCGGTCGGGCAGCCGGCCTTGCCCCTGTTCCTTGATGTGCCGGGCAAACCAGCGGCACGAACCTCCCGCCGCCCGCGCCGGGCGCAGAACCGACGGTGCCTGCGCCAACTGGCGTCCGGGCAGCGCGGGAAGTCGGGTCCTACACCCGATCCGGTCGGCGAGCACCTTGGTGGCTGAGCGCGCAATGCGGGCGAGGCGCTGGCGGTCCGCCGCCGAGACGTCGTCGTAGTCGGCGCGGGCGGTGACGTGCAGCAGTTCAGGGGCCGTCGCGCTACTGCCCGGTCCGCACTCGGCGCGGACGGTGGTGTACCGGTTGCCGTACCAGCCGAGGGTGCCGTCGCCCACGGGTTGTGCTTCGGGGCGCCGGTCGGCGACAGCGGTGACGTCGCGCTTCTGGCTGCCCTCCATGCCGTAACTGTCGTAGAACGGCTCGAGCCGGCTGTCGTCACCGATCCAGTTCAATGGTTTGGCGGGGGCGCTGCCCCGCACCACCAGCGTGAACAGGCTCGTGGTCTTGCCGGGGCCGGGCACCTTGTAGACGGCGCACGAATCGGGCAGTTGCCGCACATCGAGCCGGTCGTAGTCGCTGCCCTTCGCCCGGACCATGCCACCCTGCAGGTCCATCACCTCGGCCCCGGGCACGAGCCCATCACACGCCGCGCCGATGTCGCGCTCGCTGGAAGCGCGGTCCCGTACGTCGTCGACCGTCAGCCAGCCCGCGTACAGGCTCAGCCCGATCCCGCCCCACGCCGTCCACCGCCACAGTCTGATCCATCCCGCGCGCACCGCTTGTCCCCCGTTCGAGCCCGTCCGGCGCGATCATTGCCACGCCGGGCACCGAGCGTAGACGTCCGGACTCGGTCGAGTCGACGCAGGGCAGGCAGTGACAGCACGATCGAAGGCAGGGGGCAGTGAGGGCCGACCAGGGTCGTCTCTCCGCTCGCGCAGCCGGTCGCGGTCGCGCGGCCTCGCCCCCGGCCCGCCTGGCCACCGCCTCAGTCGCAGTGGCTCGGTGCCAGCTTCTGCGCCGTGACCGAGGGCGGATCCTGCCGGACGCGGAAGGCGTAGCAAGGGGCCGTGGAGGATGCGCCCGTGCGGTTGAGCAGTCGGACGGTGACGATCAATCGGCCCTTGGGGAACTGCATCCGCACCACGTCGATCCCGGGCGTCCGCCACACCTCTGCCGTTCTCACGGCGTCGAGTCCGCCCTTGTCGAGGGTGGCACGTGCCTCGGCGACCACGTCGTCCGCGACCTCGGCAGGACGCCGGTGGGCGGCGGGCGCCCGACCGCCGCATGCTCCGTCGGAGATGCGTGCGGCGGTGACGCGGGGCGGGACGACGTGGAACCGGTAGCAGCCCGTTGTCTGCGTTGGGCCCATGAGACCGGGCCCGAAGCCCACGAGCAGCGCGGTCACGGTCACGGTTCCGCCCTGCCGTCGTACGTGAACGTGACCCGCCATCGGCGCGGTGTGTACGTCGCGATCGATCTCTGTGCCGAGCAGAACCCCGTCAGCCGCCGAGTCCGCCAGCCGGGCCCTGGTCTCCGCCACCTGCTTTTCCATCTGGTCGCGGGCCTCGTGTTCCCAGTGGCGGGGAGCCAGCGACAACCACAGCCACACACCGCTCACGGCCAGCAGAGCGAGCACCAGTACGGCAAGACAGCCGTTCCACAGGCACCCGGCGACGCCGCCCCGTCCAAGCGAACTCCGCATCGGCACCGGCTCCATGCCGACTGTGCTCCACTCCCCGTCTCTCCCCATACGGCCAGCCTCCTGTCCAGCCGCCGCGTGGTCGCCTCGCTCATCCGATGCGTGACCCGATCGCCGCCGCATCGCAGCCATGGTGCGTCCACAACGCCGGCAGCCACGAAGCCGGAACCGACCGGTCCCCCTCCCGCTGCCGAAACCGGCGAGAGCGTCCGGCATCGGCAAGGTCAACACCTTGTCCCTTGCCGCCGGGCGAACCATGGCGCCCAGCCGGACGGCATCGGCCGAATACCGTGTGCACGGATCAAGGCCAGGCGTGCTGGCGACGACAAACCATCCGACGACGGGAGCCTCCGTGGATCCGCAGCTCGCGCGTGTTCTGGACGACCTCTACCAGGAAGGGCGGGCGCACGACGGCCCGTTGGCCGACCGCCTGCTGCGGCTGCGCAACATGACTCCCGAGGCGGCCCAGCTGATCGCCCTGCTGATCCGTGTCCAGCGCGCCGGCTCGGTGCTGGAGATCGGAACCTCCAACGGCTACTCGGCGATCTGGTTCGCCGACGCGGTCCGCGACACCGGCGGCCTGCTGACGACCGTGGAGATCGACGAGAACCGGGTCGCCGCGGCGCTCCGGAACGTGGAGCGGGCCGGGGTGCGCGACCACGTCGAGGTGGTGCACGGGGACGGTGCCGATGTCCTGGCCAGGACGCCCGACGCCTCGGTCGACCTGCTCGTGCTCGACGCCGAGCGGCCCGCCTACGTGGAGTACTGGCCACAGCTGCGTCGGGTACTGAAGCCGCACGGGGTGGTGGCCGTCGACAACGCCGTGAGTCACCGGGAGCAGGTGGTCCCCTTCCGGGAACTGCTCTCCGGTGACCGCGCGTTCGACGTACAGCTCCACCAGCTGGGCGACGGTGTGCTCACCGCAGTGCGGGTGCACTGACCACTCCGACTCCTGGGGTACCGCGGGTGCGACCCGTGAACGCGGCTGGACCATGTCCCCCACCGGGCCGATGGGAGGTTTGTCATCGGCCACCGCCGAGGCGATTCCAGCCGGCCCGGTCCCGGCGCCGCGCCCCGACGAGAGCCCGGTCGGGCTCCTCGCCGCGCGCTGCCGGCCTCCGCCGCCTGCGCCACCGCTGAACCCGTCACAGCCTCGGCGGGACGAAAATGGCGGCCGACGCGCACCGCAATTTCCGAACTCACCGGCTGCGTAAAGAGATGACGGCGGGCGTCGGAATTCAATTGCCGCCGCCCTGTCGGGCATCGGCCCGCAAGTTCGGCCGGATCCAACCATTGTGGGCGCGAAGTCAACGGCCGGGCACCCCTCCTGCGCTGCCACTACGTGATTCTGCACAAGTGAGAACCCCGGACCGCACCGGCCCTTTCCAGGAAATGAACGTGTAACGAAGGGGGTATTGACAGTCCGTCATTCCGAACCGGCTAATTATGCGGACGCGTTCTTGCGCGCAAGCTTCCTCTTCACCGGCCCGATACCGAGGGCCCGTCACGATGGGTATGCAGTGAAGGAATCCCCGCTCCGAAGAGAGCGAATATCCGTGGCCACGCCGCTCCGGCGCGGTGCCGCCGCCCTGGGGCTGACCGCCCTCGCCCTCCTGGGCATCCAGACGCCCGCGTATGCCGCGCCGGCTCCGGACGCCTCGGCCGCCACCACGACGACCCGCCTCGACACCGCTTCCGGCACCGAGGACCGTGCTACCGACCTGACTCCCGTGTGCGGCACCCCCGCCAAGGGACACGCGTCGTGCTACGCCATGCGCTCCGCCGGCCAGTCCCCGCTGCTCCGGCTGGCCGCGGCACAGACGCCGCCGGGGCTGGGTCCGCAGGACCTCCAGAGCGCCTACAGCCTCCCTGCCGACGGGGGCGCGGGGCAGACCATCGCCATCGTGGACGCCTACGACAACCCCAACGCCGAGGCGGACCTGGCTGTTTACCGCGCCCAGTACGGTCTGCCGCCCTGCACCACGGCCAACGGCTGCTTCAAGAAGGTCGACCAGCGCGGCGGCAGCGACTACCCCACGACGAACGACATGTGGGCCGGTGAGATCGCCCTCGACCTCGACATGGTCTCCGCGGTCGCCCCGCAGGCGCACATCCTGCTCGTGGAGACCGACAACGACGGACTCGACCGGCTCGCGGCCGGTGTGGACGAGGCGGTCGCACTGGGTGCGAAGTACGTCTCCAACTCCTATGGCCGCTCGGGTGATTACGCCTCCGACGCGCCGACCTACGGCTCCTCCTACGACCATCCCGGCGTCGCGATCGTCGCGGCGAGCGGGGACAACGGCTACGGCGTCGCGTTCCCGGCCACCCTCTCCACCGTGACGGCGGTCGGCGGCACGAATCTGGTCGCCGACCCGGCCAGTCCGCGCGGCTGGGACGAGACCGTGTGGAAGCGGAACTCCTACGGGCCCGGCTCGGGCTGCGCGTCGTACCAGCCCAAGCCCGCCTTCCAGAAGGACACCGGCTGCCAGGGACGCAGTGTCGCGGACGTGTCGGCGGTCGCTGACAACGTTGCCGTCTACTCGACGTTCGGCTCGCTCGGCACCGGCTGGCAGCGCTACGGCGGCACCAGCGCGTCCACTCCGGTGATCGCCGGCGTCTACGCACTGGCCGGCTCCCCGCGCCCGGGCACCTACCCCAACGCGTATCCGTACGCGGCGGGCGGCGCCGGACTGAACGACATCACCTCCGGGTCCAACGGCACCTGCGCCACCGCCTACCTGTGCACGGCCGGTACCGGCTACGACGGCCCCACCGGTCTGGGCACCCCGGGCGGCCTTGCGGCCTTCCGCAGCGGCCCGAGCGGCACTTTGTCCGGCAAGGTGACGAACACCAGGACCGGCAGGCCCGTCGCCGGCGCCACGGTGGGTTCCGGACTCGACGTGGCCACGACCCGCGCCGACGGCACCTACGCGCTGAACCTGCCCGCCGGTGAGGTGAGCGGGCTCACCGTCACGGCCTTCGGTTACGCCACCACGACACCGGTCACCCTGGAGATCGAGGACGGCAAGACGGTGACCCGCGACTTCGGGCTCACTGCGCTGCCCCGCACGCATGTGCGCGGGACCGTGCGAGACGGCTCGGGGCACGGTTGGCCGCTGTACGCCCGGATCGCGGTGGACGGCTCACCGGAGGCGCCGGTGTGGACCGACCCGGTGACCGGCGACTACGACATCTCCCTCCCGAAGCACGCGGGTTACACCCTGGACATCACGGCCGCCCTCCCCGGTTACGAGGCGGTCGCCCGCAAGGTGACGGTGGGCGGCAAGGACGTGACCGCCGACTCGACGCTGACCGCCGACCCGGACGCGGCCACCGCCGTCGGCTACGACCTCCGCACCACCGAGCGCGCCGAGGACTTCGCCTCCGCCACCGCCGCGCCCGAGGGCTGGACGGTGACGAGCGCGGCCGACAGCGACAACGGCTGGCAGTTCGACGACCCGATCCAGCTGGGCAACACCACTGGTGGCAGCGGGTCGTTCGCGGTCGCCGCAAGTGACAACGGGCCCTTCGGACCGCACCAGGACACCTCACTGGTCAGTCCCGCCTACGACCTGTCCGACGCCCAGTCGGGCGAGCTGACGTTCAAGACCAACTACATCACCAACACCAGCCAGCAGCACATGACCGTTGATGCCAGCACCGACGACGGCGCCACCTGGCAGAACGTGTGGGGCGGCCCCAAGTCGAGCGGCGAGGCCGACCACCTCACCGTGAGGGTCCCGCTGCGGCAGTACGCCGGACAGCCGTCCGTACGGCTGCGCTTCCACTTCGTCGCGAACTGGGCGTACTTCTGGGCGATCGACGACGTGAGCGTGCAGAACCGGACGCTGGAGCCGGTCCCGGGCGGGCTGACCGTGGGCACGGTCCAGGACGTCCGTACCGGCGAGGCGATCGTCGGCGCGAAGGTCGCCGACGCCTCGGCCCCGGACAGCGCCGCGGTCACCGTGGCCACACCCGAGGACCCGGCCGTCGGCGACGGCCTCTACACCCTGTTCGCGGCCGGCGCAGGCGGCCACACCCTCCGCGTCACGGCGGACGGCCACAGGGCGCTCACGCAGCGGGTCGTGGTGCACGAGGACCGGGTCACCCGGAAGGACTTCGCGTTGGAGGACGCGAAGTAGCCGTCGCGATGTAGCCGCGAAGCGGTCGAGTGCCTCGGCGACGGTGCCGTATCCACGGGTACGGCACCGTTCGCGGAGAACGCGGGCAGCGGCCCTCGGCTAGTGCTCCCCCAGCCACCCCCGTTCCGCCGCGAGGAGGGCGATCTGGAAGCGGGTGCGGGCGCCGAGTCGGGTGCCTGCCTCGCTGACGTGTTTCTGGACGGTGCGGCGGCTCACCTTGAGGAGGCGGGCGATGGTGTCGTCCTTCATGCCGGTGGCCATCAGGTGCAGGATCTCCCGCGTGCGGGGGTCCGGTTCCTGCGTCGCCGGGGCGTCTGCGGGCAGCGGACCGCCGGGTGTCGGTGGTGGGGCGTCGGTCCGGCTGGACAAGGACACCGGCTCGGCGCGTTCCCACACGCTCTCGAACAGGGCCACCAGTGCCTCGACGAGCGCGGGCGAGTGGACCACCAGCGAGCCCGCGGCCGGCCGGTCCCCGTGCACCGGCAGCAGGGCCGCCGCCCGGTCGAACACCACCAGCTTCACCGGCAGCCCCGACGCCAGCCGCAGTTCCCCGCCCTGCCCGGTGCCACGCAACGCCGTGGTCAGGGAGACCGCGTCGGTGAAGCCCTCGGTCTCGTACACCGAGCGCATCCGCACCCCGTCCGCCACGCCCGGTTCCCCGGTGGACACGTCGGAACCGGTGACGTAGGGCGGTTTCGCCAGGTGCAGCACCTCGGATGCGCATCCCTTGAGCAGCTGGCCGTAGCGCGCCGACACCTGCTCCTCGCGCTCCAGCAGCTCCACCAGGTGCGCCGCGCGCGGCCCGGACACGGTCTCGTACACCTCGTGCAGGCGCTCCACGAGCGCTTCGGCGTGCGCCAGTTCGGCCCGTCGGCGGGCCAGCAGGGCGCCGAGGGACGAGCGCGGAGGGCCGGCCGCCCAGCGTGGCGTGCCGCCGTCGATGCGCAGTGCCAGCGAGGCGTCGGCGAGGTGCCGCAGGGCCCGTTCCGCGTCCGCCGCGGACACACCGGCCGCCGCCGCCACCTCGGCCGCGTCCGCCGAGGGCACAGCCACCAGGTGCTCCAGAACGCGCCCGGTCAGCGCGTCCAGACCGGTTCCCGACCACGGGCTGTCCGCGGGTGCGTCCATGGGCCGTGACACTCCTGTGCGCTGCGAGGCCGGGCGAACCCGAGCCGACCGGTGGGGAACCGGCGTCGATGCTACGTCCGTTCCGACGGGCCCGGCGCCCGTCCCCGCGCGAGACCGCTGCCGACGGGATGCGGACGGGCGGCTGCGTGACGTGGACATGATCCTGTTTTGCCCGGCAGCACAAGCCCGAGGTAGTAGCCGGTGACGCGCCGGGTACTCGGCACAGCGCCAGATCGATCTACGGAGGCACTGATGAGCACGGTCAAGGAAACAGTGGAAGTCGACGTGCCTGTGCGCACCGCCTACAACCAATGGACGCAGTTCGAGGCGTTCCCGGAATTCATGGAGGGAGTCGAGGAAGTCAGGCAGCTGGACGATCGCCACAACCACTGGACCACCAAGATCGGTGGAATCCGCCGGGAGTTCGACACGGAAATCGTCGACCAGCTTCCCGACGAGCGCATCACCTGGCGCACCACCAGCGGTGACACGTCCCAGAAGGGCTCGGTCCGCTTCCAGCGCGTCGACGACATGCACACCAGGGTGGAACTGGTCATGGATGTCGAACCCAGTGGGGCTGTGGAGAAGGCCGCGGACATGGTCGGAACACTCGACCGGCGCGTCAAGGGCGACATGAAGCGCTTCAAGCAGTACATCGAGCAGCGCGGAGAAGAGTCCGGATCCTGGCGCGGACGCATCAGGCCAGGCGGATAGCCGATCCGATGGAAGGTGCGCACGGCAGGGAAGGCGGAAAACGGTGGGAGGAACCAGCGCGCCGCACCGCGTTCCCTGCATGCGCAGGCCGGCCCCGCCGGCGCCGCACCGGGATATCGGCGCACATGCGTCGCCTGCGCTCGGAGTCTTCTTCAGGAGCGGGGCGCTTCAGGTGAAGGGGCGGGGGGACGAATTCGGCTCCGCGGGTATGCCGGCGGTCGGTGCGGCCTGGTAGGGGGCCGGGACCGGCCGCCACCTGCGGATGAGCCCGGCTGCGATCGGGGCTCGACGCGCGCGTCGGGCGGTTGCGTGGTGCGCTGGGAAGGAGCGACTCCGGCCTTCGGGTGACACGCCGACGCAACCAGGAGGTATGCATGGCTCGCCGAAAGCTGTTCCGACGCCCCGCCGGCATCGTCGCAGCGAGCGCCGCGGCCGTCGCCACCACCCTCGCTCTCACCCTCGGCACCGCCGCCGGCCAGGCCCCCGGCGTCGACTGGAATGCCGTGGGCCGCGCGATCGGCCAGCCGCTGACCACCGAGGCCCAGGACGTGCACACCGCCGAGTGGCTGCGCACCGACCTGCACGTGGTCAACGCCGGTGTGACGGAGAACCCGGCCATGGAACTGAACGCCGAGGCGTCCTTCCACCCCACCGGCGACGGCAGGACGCTGATGATCGGGGAGGTCACCCTCACCGGCAGCGAGGTGAACACGGTCGCCGACCGCCTCCAGCGAGGCGGCGTGGAGGTCACCGCTCTCCACAAGCACCTCCAGGACGAGACCCCGCGCCTGTGGTGGCTGCACTACTGGGCCCTCGGCGACCCGACGCACATCGCCCGCACCGTGCACGACGCCCTCGCCACGACCGGTATCCCCCTCGGCCGGCAGCCCGACGCCGAGCGGCCGATCGCGCTCGACGTCGCAGGGCTGAACCGCATCGTCGGCACGAAGGGCGACAACGAAAACGGCGTACTCCAGTACCACATCCCGCTCCAGGAATCGGTATCCGACAGCCGCGCCCACATCACGCTGCCGCACCTGATGGAAGCCTCGACGCTGCTGATGTTCCAGCCGCTCGGCGGCGGGCGGGCAGCGGTCAACGGCGACTTCGCCATGACCGCCGACCAGGTCGACCCCGTCGTCCGCGCCCTGCGCTCGCACGGCTTGACCGTCATCGAGGTGCACAACCACCTGCTCTACGAGCAGCCGCGCCTGTTCTATCTGCACTTCTGGAAGACCGGCGACGCCACCACACTCGCCCATGACCTACGCGCGGGGCTCGACCAGGTTCACGCACCCGGCGGCTGACGGAACGGCACGGCGCGCCCTCGCAGAGGGATCGTGTTCCACGGTGAGGCGACCGCCGTGGCAACGGGGCTGCGGCCAGTTCGCGGGCCGGTCCGAGCGCGGCCCGTCAGCGACGTCGGCGGGTGTTGAGCCGGGCGGCCTGACGTGTCAGGTGGTCGCGCTCGGCGAGGTTGGGCGCCTTGTGGGCCGCCTCGGCGTACAGCCGTGCCGCGGTCGCCAGGTCGCCGTCGCGCTCGTGGAGGTAGGCCGCCACCGCGGCATACCGGGGCAGGGAGGCGTCCAGCTGCGCGAGCGCCGCCAGGCCGGCGCGCGGTCCGTCGGCCTCGCCGACGGCGACCGCGCGGTTGAGCCGGACGACAGGGCTGTCGGTCAGGCGTGCGAGCTCGTCGTACCACTCGACGATCTGCACCCAGTCGGTCTCCTCGGCGGTGGGCGCGTCGGCGTGGAGGGCCGCGACGGCGGCCTGGGCCTGGAACTCGCCGAGCCGGTCGCGGGCGAGTGCAGCCTGCAGGATCCCGACACCCTCGGCGATCAACGCGGTGTCCCACCGGCCGCGGTCCTGCTCGGCGAGCGGCACCAGGCTGCCGTCGGCCGCGGTCCGGGCGGCACGCCGGGCGTGGTGGAGCAGCATGAGGGCGAGCAACCCCGCCACCTCGGGGTGGTCGACGGCGGCCGCGAGCTGCCGGGTGAGCCGGATGGCCTCGGCGGCCAGGTCGACATCGCCGCAGTAGCCCTCGTTGAAGACCAGGTACAGGACACGCAGCACGGTGGCGACATCGCCGGGCTGGTCGAATCGCACGTCGCAGACGGTGCGCTTGGCCCGGCTGATGCGTTGCGCCATGGTCGCCTCGGGCACCAGGTAGGCCTGGGCGATCTGCCGGGTGGTCAGCCCGCCGACGGCGCGCAGCGTGAGCGCGACCGCCGACGACGGCGTCAGCGAGGGGTGGGCGCACAGGAAGTACAGCTGGAGGGTGTCGTCCACGGCGGGCGCGGGCCCGGGCGCCGGCTCCTCCTCGACGAGGTCCTCGCGACGGCGGCGGGCGGCGTCCGCCCGCGTCGCGTCGAGGAACTTGCGCCAGGCCACGGTGATCAGCCAGCCCTTCGCGTCCCTCGGTGGGTCGGACGGCCAGACGCGCAGTGCCTCGATCAGCGCGTCCTGTACGGCGTCCTCGGCCGCCGCGAAGTCGGCTCCGCGGCGGACGAGGACGGTGAGCACGTTCGGTGTGAGGCTGCGCAGCAGGGCCTCGTCCATCGGTGGGGTCACTCCGTGACGCAGTGCTCGTGCCCGCCGAGGAACGGGCGCAGCTCGAGCCATTCGTGGATCGGCTTCCCGCCGGCCCCGGGGGCGGCCGACAGCTCCCCGGCCAGCTCGAGGGCCCGCTCGTAGGTGTCGACGTCGATCACCATCCAGCCGGCGATGAGGTCCTTGGTCTCGGCGAAGGGGCCGTCGGTGACCGGTGGACGCCCCTCGCCGTCGTACCGGACGAAGGTGCCCTCGGGGGCCAGTGCCTGGCTGTCGACGAACTCGCCGGTCTCCTCCAGGCGGGCCGCGAAGTCGCGCATGTACTGCACGTGAGCCGAGATCTCCTCCGGCGTCCACTGCTCCATCGGCACGTCGTTGACCGAAGCCGGGGCGCCGCGGTAGTGCTTCAGCAGCAGGTACTTGGCCATCGTGTCTCTCCTCGGTACTCCTGCGGCCCATTGTGGTCGCGTTCACCCCGGGGACGGAGCCGGACGCCGGATCTCGACATCGCCGCCCGATCTTTTTCGGGCGACGGTGCGGTCGCACAACGGCGTGGGAGTTCACACGCTTGCTGATGCGACGCGACTCAGGCGAGTTCGGGTTGCGGTTCTGGTCGCCGTACCGGTGCGACCTCCGGCTCCCACAGTTTGGTGGTCCGAATGTAGCCGCGGACCACTGAGGTCATCGCCAGAATGAGCAGTGGTCCGAACACCCACGGATATCTGGCCATCTCCACCGGCAGATACCGATAGGACAGCAAGAGCGCGGCGAAAACCGTCGTGCCGTAGGCGACCAGCTGGATTCCCGACCGGTCCCAGCCACGTTCGACCGAGCGCAGAGCCGCCTCGATCGTCAGCGCGAACACCACTCCGGCGACGAGATCGGCACCGTAGTGGTAGCCGAACCCCAGCGTTGCGCCGAGCGTGGCAACCAGCCAGAACGCGCCTGCGAATCGCAGAAACCGTGGGCCTTTGCGGGAATGAACGAAAATCGCGGTAGCCCACGCTGTGTGCAGGCTGGGCATGCAGTTGCGTGGGGTGATCTCGTCGTACGGCATCGGGTGCGGGGCATGGATCGGCGGCGGCGTGTCCGGCCACAGGTCGGCCACTGCCCAGTGCAAGCCGCCGGTGCCGGAGGCGCCCGGGCCGTAGGCGAAGACCGGTCCGACCACCGGGAAGATCATGTAGATGGCCGGCCCGAGGAGGCCGATGACCAGGAAGGTGCGCACCAGATGGTGACTCGGGAATCGACGCTCGGTCGCCACGTTGCGCAGTTGGTACGCCGTGACGACGACCGCGGCCACTGCCAGCTGACCGTAGACGAGGTCGAGAACGTGGGCGCCGACCGGACCTGTGGCTCTGACAATCCGGCCCGCCAGCCACGAGGGGTCGCCCAGCGCCCGATCGGCGGTTGCCACGTACTGGTCGAGCACCGATGGGCGGCTCTTCGACGTGATCAGCAGCCAGGTGTCGCCGACCTTGCGGCCCGCCACCAGCAGCAGGCCCAGTCCCACGCCTTTCAGCAGCAGGACCCGTTCCGCGCCCCTTCGGCGCGTGAGACCGATGACCGCATAGCCCAGAATCACCCACAACGCGCCGTTTCCGAAGGGGTGGCCCTCGGTGACCCTGACGCCCACAGCCCACCGCACCAGCAACACGATGACATCGATGCCGATCGCGACGCCCGCGGCGATGAACCGTTGCCGCCAGGTGAGCACCACCATCATCAACGCCATGCTGCCGTACAGCAGAAAACCCGACTTGGGGGGAAATATCACCTCCCGCACCTGATTGGTGAGCGGTCCCGGCAGGCCATAGCGACGCGCGGCAACCTCCAGACCGACGAGGAATCCGAGGGCCGCGACACCCGCCGCAGCCCACAGCATCACCCGCGGCCGGTGGCCCGCAGCGAACCCAGATCTGCTCTTTATTCGCGAAATCACCCGCGACGCGATAGGTATCAATTATTTGGCCGATTTATTCGATGTTAATTGAATTGGTCACCCTTCGTCCGGATAGCACAGCTCCCCGGGGAAGGGTCAGCGATGCGGGAGGTCCCCGTAAGTTCGATCATGCTACCCGAGCGGTACAACTGGATTTTGCCGTTCACCGGTATTGCGTTGGCGGGCCGCGAACGAGCAGCCTCAGCAAGGAGTTGACATAGCGCCGCAATACCGACAAACAGTGACCAGCATGTCCGTCAAGCACCACGCCTTGAGGATCAGCCCGGAGGATGGCGGGCGCTTTGGGTGCAAGCGCGGATCATGGACCACGGCAGCCCCGGGACACGCGCTCCTCAACTGTCCGGGGCGGGGCCGTCACACCGAGTAGTAGGTCCGCCCGCTGAAATGCGATGCGATTTACGGGGACTGCCAAGTGGCGTATCGCCTTCCGGTTCGGGGCACCCGGATGACAGGAGCGATTCCCTCACCAGGAGGCCTGTCATGATCGCCCTCGGCGTCATCCTTCTCATCATCGGTTTCGTCACAGGGATCTCCATCCTGTGGACCATCGGCATAATTCTTCTGGTCGTAGGCGCGGCGCTGTGGATCCTGGGCTCCACGGGGCACGCAGTCGCCGGCCGACGGCACTACTGGTAAGCGTTCGAGCCCACTTTCCGGCTGCCGGGGCCGGACCTCCCGGTTCGTGCCTGAGGGGCCCACCGGCGTAGACGCGGCGCGCAACCCGTCTGCCTGACCCTCGACCCCCGACCAGCCCCGGCATGCCCGGCCGGCGCACGCTCGAACACGTCCACTCTCGAAGACTCGCCCCGGAGTTGAGGCGTCCGAATCTGGGCTGCCCGAGTGGTGACCGCAGCCGTGGTTGCCGGGTCCTGGGGCGCGGCGGCCGCCACGGGTCCGCCACGCCCTCAGCGGAGGTTTCCCCCAGGGACGTCGGTGCCCTCCGGCACCCTGATCACCCTGAAGGGCCACAACCAGCTGCGCCTCGTCGACAGCAAGATGCAGGTTGTCTCCCCGGTGATCGACGTCTGGGCGCACTGACCACCCCGTCACTCCCAGCTTCCACGGGTGCCTCCCCGCGCTTCGGCTCGGGAACGGAAGTTGCTCGCAGACAGCCCCAGTCGGCAGGATGTCGAAGGACTCGCCGGACTCGGCGGCTGCCCGCCCCGGACAGAGGCTCATCGGCCGGGTCCGCCAACGGTTCCAAGTACATGGCGTGGCCGTCCGCCGACGCGTGACCTCGTCGCCGGCGGACTGGCGATACGGCCCCCAGGCGTGGCGAGCCGCCCTTACGGGCACTTGCCCACCTACGGCCTCGGTGATCTGAGCGTTCCGGGCCGCGTCGGCTTCGATCACCCGCCCAGCTGCGCGAGGATGCCGGTGAGTTCGCGGACGCGCGGGTGGTTGGGGCCGTACGTGTTGCGGTAGCCCTCGATCGCGTCGCGCAGCAGTGGCACCGCCTCCGCGTTGCGGCCCTGGTTGGCCTTCATCGCCGCCAGGTCGACCTGGACGCCGAGGGTCGCGGTGTGCCGGGGGCCGTGTGCCCGCCGGTAGTCCCGGAGCAGCTCGGCGACCAGCGTCTCCGCCTCGGTGACGTGGCCGAGCCGGTTCAGGACGACGGCGTGGTTGTGCCGGGCGGTCAAGGTGTCCGGATGCCGGTCGCCCTTCAGCCGCGACCGGGCGTCGATCAGCTCCCGGTACATCGTCAGGGCGTCGGCGAGCCTGCCCAGGTGGATGAGGACGGCAGCCAGGTTGTGCCGCACGGTCAGTGCCACGTCGCTGCCCGCGTCGGCGTCGGCCAGCATCGCGCGGTACATGCGTTCGGCCTCGGCGAGCCGGTCGGGCGAGCCGCGCAGCGTTCCCGCCAGCGTGTTCCTGCTGCTGAGCGTGTCGGGATGGGCGGCGCCGAGGGTGCGGACGCGGCGGGCCACGGTGTCCCGCATCAGCCCTTCCGCCTCCTCCCGGCGTCCGAGGTCGATCAGGACCCTCCCCAGGTTCGACGCGATCGACAGGGTCTGGTGGTCGTCCTGGCCACGCAGCCGCTCCCACCCGGACAAGGCTCCCCGCAACCGCTGCTCGGCGAGTGCGAGATGGCCGCCGTCCTGCAGCAGCCGGGTGAGGTCGTTCAGCGCCAGGAGCCTGTTCTCCTCGTCGTCCGCGCGGGCGGCGACCAGCCAGTCGAGGAGCTCGATGGCGTCTTTGCGCCGGTCGGGCAGTGCTCCGAGGGCCACCGCGTACAGGTGCAGAGCGTGCAGTGTCTCCGGATGCCGCAGGCCCAGTTCCTCGCGTTTGCGCTCGAACTCCGCTCCCCGGGCGAACTCCTGAGTCACCTTCAGCTTGACGTCGATCAGTGGCACGTCACCGGGCCGCTCGGTCACCTTGATCTCGGCACTGCCGAAGTCACCGACGTAGTGGTCGGTGACCTCCGGCTGCTTCGTCGTCTTCTTCCTGCTCCAGAACGCCACACCACCAGCTTGGCCGCAGTGCCGCGCCCGTGCCCATACCCTTGACGGCCGCGTGTCCGTCATTGGCCGGAATACAGGTGTGCCGCCCAGAGCGTCGGGGTTTTCGGGAAACGCTCCCTGCAGCGGCGTACGGCGTGGTGCAACGCCGTCGCGACGTCCTCGCCCCCGGCGATCCGCTGGTGCAGGTCCTCGGCCACCAGCCGGGCCACGAGGTCGTTGACCTGCCACAGCGTGCCGACCACCTGGGGGTAGCCGGCGAGTTGGAAGGCCGACAGCAGATGCAGGCCCTCGTCCGGGATCCGGGGCGCGCCGAGCGACGTCTCGCACGCGGACAGCACGGCGAGCCGGACCCCGGACAGGTCGAGCGCGGACACGTCGAGCACCGACAACCGACCGTCGTGCAGCAGCAGATGTCCCGCTGACGGGTCGTCGGGATCGCTCGCCGCGTGGCAGGCGAAGTGCGCCGAGGCGTGGGACGCGAGCGCGGCACGGACCGCGTCGACGGTCGCCTGCGCGCCGACCAGCCGGGTGGCCGGTGTCAGGGTGGCGATCCGGCTCGCCTCCCGTTCCGTGCTGCGCAGCGCCTTGGCGCCAGGTGCGTCCCCGATCGCCACGACCACCAGATCCTGGCCCGCCACGGCGTAGCGGGCCCGGGCGTGCCGCAAGGCCCGCAGGGTCGGGGTGTAGGCGGAAACGACCCGGTCGAGGACCGTCGCACCGTCCGGGAAGCGGCCCGCCGCGTGGAGGGGGAGCAGCGCGAGCTGTCCCACCGGTGACCACCAGAGGCGTGGCCAGGCGCCGGACGGAGCGGTGGTGTACCCAAGCCGTTTCAGCACCGGTTCGGCGACGAAGTCCCACAGCCAGCCGAGTACCTGGGTGACGGTGGCCTGGGCCTCGGTCTCGCCCGCTCCCGGGCGGGTCGCCGTGTGCAGCGCGGCCCCGAACGCGGCGGCCTGCTCGGCCACCGAGTGCGGTGTCACGCCCGCCAGTTCGACCACCGTGACGCCCGACGGCTCGACGATCAGCGCGTCGCTGCCGAATCCGCTCACGTTGATGAGCACGACCGGTCCGTCCCCCGTGGACGCCAGCAGATCGGCGAGCGCGGGCGGGGCGAGGAAGTCCGCGAACCCGGGCAGGGCGCGGACCTCGTCGAGCAGCCGGCCCAGCCGGAGGTCCAGGTCGTGCCGCTCGTCCGCCGCCGCGCCCAGGAGATGCCCGGACGGGGTCAGCCGGTCGAAGGCGTCCGCCAGTCGTTCGGCGAGTCCGGGTGCGGCGGCGGCCAGCCGGGACAGGTCGCTACGGCTCTGCAGCAGCTGCCCGCCGAGCACGCCACGGCCGAGTTCCAGCAGCCGTACGGCCGTCTCGGGATCGTTCGCCCACAGGGCGCTGGCGGCCGCGTCGGCGGCGAGACCGTCGAGCTCTTCCAGCATCCGTTGCTGGTCGAGGCGGGCCAGACGCCGCGGCGCCACGAGCGGCAGCAGGCCGACCGCGTAGGCGTAGGCGTCCCGCGCCCGGTGCCAGTGTTCCGCCTCCGCTTCGGTGCCCGCCCATGCGCGTGCGGCTTTGATCCGCCCGATCGGCTGCAATCCCGTGTTCCGGGCCGCCTCCCGGAAGGCATGCCCCGCCGCGGCGAGGACTCCGGGGTCCTGGCTCACCTCGTACTGGGTGTACAAGGCGTCACCGTAGTTGATCTCGGCCGCGCCGCGCTTCGGAGTGTCGGGAGCACTCGCCCGGACGGCGCTGCCGAGTGCCGTCACGGACCGGCGCAACGCCTCCGGATCGCCGGTGAACCGGTGCTCGGAGAACCAGACCCGGCCGAGGTTTCCCAGCGCCGCCAGGTGGTCGCCTTCGCCGTACGGCACCGCCTCGACGACCTCGGTGAACGCGGTGACCGCCAGCGCCAGGTCGGACTGCAGCCGGGTCTGCAGAAACCGCTCGTGGTGGAGCAGCCCCAGCAGCAGCGGGATCGTGGCTTCCTTGCTGCCCCGGCCACGGGCGGCCCGGCCGATCTGCACGGCGTGGTCCAGGAGTTCGAGGTCGCCGGTCTGTTCGACGAGCCCCTGCACGGCGATCAGGTAGTTCTCGCATCGGTTGCCCCAGGAGCGGGTGTCGGGCGGGGTGGCCGCGAGCACCTCGCGCAGCAGGCTCACGCCTTCCCGCGCCGCCGCCAGGTCACCGGTGTGCCGGCCGCGGTCCCGCAGCGCCGCCGCGAGGTCGACCTTGAAGTCCAGCAGCAGTCCCGACGTGCTCGGAGCCCCTTCCACCGCGGCCCGCAGATACCGGATGGCGGTCTGCCGTACCGACTCGTCACCCGTGTGTTCCGCGGAGCGCTGCAGCACATCGCCCAACTGGTTGAGCCGCAGCAGGTGGCTCGGGTCGTCGGCGGACGATGTCCGAACGCTTTCCTCGAGGACGCGGGCCGCCTCGACGAGCGCGGCGTGGTCGCCGGTCAGCTCGTACCGCATGTGCAGGGCCTTGCCCAGCACGAACAGCACGGCCGGCACGCGCGGCAGCCGTGACGCCGACGCGACGGCTTCGGCGATGTGCACCGGATCGCGGGTGTGTTCGGCCAGCAGGATCAGCGCCTCGGCGCGCATCATGGCTGCCACGCGCATGTTGTCCTCGTCCAGCAGCGGAATGGCCTCGTCGCATCCGGCGATCGCCTCATGCAGCGCCGACACGTCGCCGGCGTACTGGAAGTGGTCCAGCAGCACGGCACCGAGGTTGACCCGTAGCGTGTGTCTGATCGGGTGGTCCGCCACATATCCGATGGCGGCGCGCAGTTGGGCGATCGCCTCCAGCAGGTCCGCCGGATCATCGGTGGACCGGTGGCGGTCGCGCAGCGTCATCGCCAGGTCGCTCATGGCGTTGACCGAGCCCTCCGCGGCCAGGCGCCGGTTCCGCTCGATCTCACTGTCGAAGGGTGTCGGGGTCACTGAGCGAGGTTATCCTCGCTGGGGTGACCGCTGACCAACTTGCCGTCCTGTGCAGGCGTTTGGCCGACGCCGCCGACGCGGTGCGGACCTCGCCGGAGATCCGTGCCCGTGCGGAGTCGATCGCCGACCGGGTCCGGGGTGGCGCGGCGCCCGGAGAACTCGCCGACGACTTCGACGAGTTGGAGGAGCTGCTGCTGCGGGCGGGGCACGCGGCGGGGCTGAGCCCGGTCCGTTCCTACGAGCGACTGCCCGGCGCCGGCGACGGTCACCGGGTCCTGGAGGTTCTCGCCTGCCCCGGCGGTACCTGCTCCCGGTTCGAGGCGCCCGGCGCGGTGCCGGTGGACTGCCTGGTGCACGGGCGGCCGATGGCCGTGACGAGGCTCCGGTCGTGACCAAGTTCCTCGAGGCGCTGGGCGGCAAGCTGGCCGAGCGCTGGCTCACCCTGCTGCTCGGCCCCGGCGTGCTGCTGCTGAGCGTGACCGTGGCCGGGGTGACGCTCGGGCAGCGGCACTGGCACGACACCGGCCTGCTGCTGACCCGGCTCGACCGGCTGTCGGCGCAGCCCGCGCTGCGGAGCACCGGCACCCTGGCCCTCGTCCTGGTGGGAGTGCTGGCCGTCTCGGCGGGCATCGGGCTCGCGGTCACCGCGCTGGGCGCCGCGGTGGAGCGGCTGTGGCTCGCCACCCGGCCGCGTCGGCTCACCGACCGGCGCCGGGGGCGTTGGGACGCCGAACAGGAGCGGTTCGACGAGGCTCTGCTGGAGGCGGCCAGGGCCGAGGGCACGCCCGGGGCGCCGGCGGCCGCGGCGCGGGCCCGCGAGTTCAACGCCCGGCGCAACAGGATCAGCCTCGCGCCGCCGAGCCACCCGTTCTGGCTGGGTGACCGGATCGCCGCGGTGGACACCAGGGTCTGGGAGACCTACCGGCTCGATCTCACCTCGGCCTGGCCGCGGTTGTGGCTGACGCTGCCCGAGGATGTGCGGGCCGAGATCGGCACGGCCCGCGGCCGGCTCGCCGCCGCGACCCGGCTCGTGGCGTGGGCCCTCGCCTATCTCGCCGTGGGCTTCGTGTGGTGGCCGTCGGCGGTCGTCGGCGTCGCCACCGCGGTGACGGCCTGGTGGCGGGCGCGGGCGGCGGGCGCGGCGTTCGCGGAACTCGCCGAGTCGGCCGTCGACCTGCACGGCCGGGGGCTCGCGGAGAGTCTCGGCATCCCGTGCGCGGGCCCGCTCACCAAGGACGTCGGAGCCGAGATCACCGAGTTGCTGAGGAAGCGGACATGAGCATCTTCCGCCGCCGCAGGTCCGCCGACGCACCGACGCTGGACGACGAGGCCGTCCTGGTGATCGACCAGTACGCGCTGCCCTTCCGGTCGCCGCACTGGTACGGCCACGCCGACTACCACGTAAGGGTCTTCCGGCCCGTGAACGCGCAAAAGCCGATCGTCATCATGGGCGACCTGGACAACGACCCCGTCGCCTCGATCACCAACAAGTGCCCCGAGATCACGGCCCTCGTCGCCCACCTGGTGCTGGGCCGCCCCGGCGTGCACCCCACCCGGCTGGAGGACCACGCCCGGTGGCTCACCTACTACGCCGCCGACGGCTCCATGGGCGAGAGGTTCTGCGAGGTGTACGACTTCGACGTGGTGCCCGGTTACGAGCCGCCCCTGGTCAACCTCAGGTACCGGGACCTGCGGCGCGAGGAGGCGGAGGGCCTCGTGGACGGGACCATCGGCACCTGGCAGCGGCAGGACTACACCGTCGCGGGACTCCAGCGGCGCGGAGTCCGTGTGATGCGGGTGCATCCGGCGGGTTCGTGACGCGGGGCGCGGCGGGCGGCCTCTTCGCCCACCGCGCTCGCATGGCGCGCGCGCTCGCGTGGCGCAGACGGCCTCAAGATCGGCCGGGGGCCAGTTCGCCCTTCCTCGCGTCGCCCACGTCGTCTCCGGGGACCAGCTCACTGGACCGCTGCCGTCGCCCACGGCCGGCCGGGGCGGGACTGGTGAGAACAGCTAGGCATGCGACGACGAGCGCGATCCCGGTCCAGCCGGCGGCAGGGAGGTGTTCGCCGACGACCATGACGGCGAGGACGGCGGCGACGGCGGGTTCGAGCAGGGACAGTGTGGTGGCGGTACTGGCCGGTACGTGCGCGAGCCCCCAACCGAAGAGAACGTACCCCGCGAACATGGGGACCAGCGCCATGTAGGCGCCGACCCCCGCATTGGACCAGGAGCCGACGAGCGGGGCACCCGTGGCCAGCAGGACGGGCAACAGGAGCAGCCCGCCGAGTCCGAACACCGCGCCCATCGCCGCGCGGGAGGCGATCCGGCGGGTGATGAGCCGGTGCGCGGCCCAGGAGTAGAGGGCGTAGGTCGCGGCGGCGACGAGGCCGAGGCTCACGCCGAGCAGCGTGGTGGCCACCGATGCACCTGCCGTGTCATCGGCGGCGCGGGCCGCCTCGGCGACGCACAGCAGGACGGTGCCGAGCAGACCGAGCGCGGCTGCGACCGACCAGCGGCGGGTGAGCCGGCGGCCGTCCACGACGCGCTCGATGAGGGCCGAGGCGAGTGGGGCGATGCCGATGGACACCACGGTGCCCACGGCGACCCCGGCCAGGTGCATGGAGCTGTAGAACGCCAGGGGGTAGACCGCCACCGAGGCGCCGCCGAGCAGAACCGTGCGGCGCTGCTCGCGCAGACGGGACGCGTGGCGCGCCACCTGCGGAGCGGCGGCGAGGGCTTGCAGGAGTCCGCCCAGGCCCATGGCGACGGCACCGATGGCGAGCGGGCCCACGTCCGGGGCGAGCGTGGCGGCCGTGCCGGTCGTGCCCCACAGAACGGAGGCCGCCAGCACGCACAGGGCACCCATCCCTGCGGACCGGCCGTGTCCGGCGGGCCGCTTCACAGCCGGTCCAGCAGGGCCGCCGCCATGGCGCGGGCGTGCTGGAGGCGGTCGCCGTCGCCTTCTAGGCCTGCGCGGGCCATCGCGCCCTCCAGAAGGAACGCGAGGTGTTCGGCCGTCGCCCGTGCCTCGTCGGGGCGCCTGGGAAGCAGTTGCTCCACATGGCCGGAGATCAGGCGCTCGACCTCCTCCTTGTGGGCGCGTACCACGGCCCGGCCCGCGTCTCCGGCCGGGAGCTCGGCGGCGGCGTTGAGGAGGCCGCAGCCACGGAAGCCGTGCTCGTAGGCGAACGCCGCGTGGTCAGCGTAGGCGTCGAACACCGCCAGCACGCCGTCGCGCGGGCCCCCGGCCTGCTCCAGGCGCGCCCGGTACAGGCCGAGCCATTCCTCGTGCCGAGCGTCCAGGTAGGCCCTGACCAGATCGGCCTTGGAGGAGAAGTTGTTGTAGAGGCTCATCTTGGCCACGCCGGCCTCGGCGGTGATCGTGTCGATGCCGGTCGCCGCCACCCCGTCGGCATAGAAGCGGCGAGCCGCCGCCGCCAGCAGCCGTTCCCGGGCAGGCCGCCGCCTGCCCCTCTCCCCCGTGCTCACGCCGGTCTCGCTCATCACATTCCAAACTAGGTAGGTAGGTCTACCTAGAATAGGGTGGCGGCAGGGACCAGGCAAGGGCGGGGGCGGGGCGGCGGGTCCGGGCCTCGGGTGGCGGCTTCGGCGTGCCGGGCCGAGGCAGTACACCCGGTTCCGGTCGGTGCGCGGCAGGACCAGGCCGCGCAGGCCTTGTGGTCGTCGTACTCGCAGTTCGCCGGCAGGTGCGAGCACGGCGCCGTACGGTGCCTGCCGTATGTCTCCGCCGGTTCGCCAACTCCCGGATGGATCACGGGAAACAGGCCGACGGATCACTCGCTGGCAGCGTGCCGTCTCGTGACGGCACATGTGGCCAGGAGAGCAGTCGTCGGCGGGCGGACAGGATCCGCAACAGCCCCCGCTCGGACACCAGTCGAACCCGTACCAGCAGCCTGGCCGCCCGAACCCCTACCAGCAGCCCCAGCCCTGGCAGATGCCCGCGCAACCGGCCGCCGGCCCACCCGTGCCCCCGCCGACCGGTGGATGGTCCGTTGCATGTCGGCGTCGTTCTCGGGCTCCAGCTCGATGCAGTAGGAACTGGAGGTGGCGAACGGGCGGGCACGGTCCCCGGTCGTGTACTGGTAGGCCTCCCGCACCGGGGTACGGAAGCGGACGCGAATGGCGTGGACGCTGCCCGCGGCCGCATCCTCTCTGAGTATGCGCTGCGCGGGACCGAGCTGGTTCTTGAGCATGCCGATGGCGAACAGGGACAGCACCGCGCCGAGGAGCCAGGTGAGGATGTCGTGCAGGCCGCCCAGGATCGACCCTCGGCCGCCGTAGGCGGAGCAGGCTCACCAACTTCATTAGTAATCCCTAGTGTTGTGCATGTATTGTTGCGCGCATGGAGTTGCTGCGTATGTCCAAGGCTGCGAAGCGTCTCGGGATACACCCGATGACGCTTCGGCAGTGGGCGTTGGACGGCAAGATCCCGTTCACGTGGGTCGGTCGTGAGCGCCGGTTCTCCTCGGTGGACGTGGAGAACTTGAAGCGCGGCAGCAACTCCGAAACCTCCCGTCCGCGCCTGGAATTGCTGTATGTGCGCGTGTCCGGCTCGTCCGATCAGGAGTCCTCCCTGGAGGCCCAGGAGGCTGAACTGCGGGCCACCTCTACGGGGGAGATCGTCAAGGTCGTCAAGGATCGCGGCTCGGGCCTGAAGGAGAACCGGCCCGGTTTGAACCGGGTGTTGGCGATGGTGTCGGACCGCTCCGTGACCGTGGTGCGCGTCACGCATGAGGACCGGCTGGCCCGGTTCGGGGTGGGCTGGCTCAAGCGGTTGTTCGCCGTGTACGGGGTCACTGTGGAGGTGCTGCACCCGAAGAAGCTCGGCGGCCGGGATGAGCTGCTGGAGGATTTCGTCTCTCTGGTCACTACGTTCGCCGGGCGCTTGTACGGGATGCGCAGCGCGGAGAACCGCCGCCGTCTGCTGGCCGAGTCCGGCCAGTGCGGCGGCCAGGACCGTGCCGCGTGAGCCGGAGACTGCCCCTCGCCGACGGCGAGACCTCCCGCACCGCCTGCGCCCGCGCCCTCGTCCGGACCGGCGTGGACGAGAGGACCGGCGAAGTGGTGACCACCGCTGCCCTGGCCGAACGAGTGGGTTGGTGCACCGAGCTGGCGGCCGGAATGACTGGCGCGCTGCTGGCCGAGCACTGGAACACCGCCGACGTCAACACGCTGGCCTCCGGCCAGGATGCGGGCGGCAGGAAACTGCCGTCGAACGCGTGGATGGCGCTGCGCCGCCTGGGCTGGAGCGCCGCCCCCGACGGCGTGAAGGTGAACGACCGGATCGTGCGCATGGCCCAGGAACAGGCCGGGCGTGCGCTGCGGTCGGTGAAATGGCGCGCCGACATGGCCGCCGGAATTCTGGCGACGTGGCCCGCTGACCCCGCGAAGCGCACCCCTGGGGATTGGGATGCGGTACGGGCCGCGATACCGGGCGGCGAGTATCTGCCGTCCAGTATCATCCGCTCCCGCACCCGCCAGGTTGCCACCTTCGAGCGCAAGCACGGGCGTCTCCCGGCCGACGTGTTCGAGCTGGAGCCGTCGCCGCGGGTTGCGCGCATGCTGCTGCTCGCCGCGTGCGACGGGCAGCAGGCCACCATCGAACGAGCCGACGACGGGCAGCGGGCGCTCTTGCGCTTGCAGCTCCCCACCCGGCCCGATCCGCAGGCATACCACGACTGGACCTGGGTGTCCTGCCCGATCACGCTGCCGCCCACGATCCCGGCGAACGCGGTGATCCACCTTCCCACCCTGCGCATCGCGGGCGGGAAGGTACGCGCCGACCTCGCCTACACCCACCCCGTACCCAAGACCCAGCGCAGCGGGCACACCGTGGCCCTCGGCGTGGACTGGGGCCTGAACACCCTGCTCAGCGCAGGTGCGGCCCGGCTGCACGACGACGGCCGTATCGCCGCCCCCGGAGCGGGCGCGCAGTTCCGGGCCGCTGGCGTGCTCGCCAAGCAGCACCGGCTCCGGCGGATCTCGGAGCGCCTGCACGCCAGGACCGACCACTACGACCGGCTCGCCGACCCCGCCCTGAACGGCAAGAACGCCATCCTGGAGGAGGAGATCCGGCGCGTCTCGGCGCGCCGCTCGAACCTCAACGACGCCCTTGCCTGGGGGCTGCCCGCTGGGCCGTGGACCAAGCCGTCGCGGCCGGGGCCACGGTCATCTACCTGGAAGAACTGCGGTCGATGGAAGCAGGCGGCATGGGCCGCACCCACAACACCCGCCTCTCGCAGACAGTGCGCGGGCAGATCACCGACCGCATGCGCCACCTCGCCGCCGAAGCCGGCATCGCCGTGGTCACCGTGCCGCCACAAAACACCTCCAAGCACTGCCCCCACTGCCTCACTGCGCTGCGGCATCGCAAGGCCCCCGACCGGCCCACCGTGCCGGGCTGGAAGTGGGCCATCTGCCCCAGTCGGCAGTGCGGGTGGCAGGGCGACCGCGACCAAGGGGCCTGGCAGCGGATCGCGGCACGCGGTCTTACCCACCAGACCAAGACCGTCGTGGACCGCCCGAGCGGCACCATGCTGATCCGCGCTGTGGTGGACACGATGGAGGCCAAGGCCGTCATCACTGCCGGCCCGAAGACCCACCGGACGGACCGGTCGAAGACCGGCCCCACCCGGCCACGAACCAACCGCCCCACGCCCAGGCGACGTGAGGTTCCCTCCCCGACCCGGCCCCTCGGCCGTGCCGGCCAGCGTCCGGAGGGACACGCACCAACGGACCGGACCCGGCTGCCCCGCGCAGCCCACCGGCACCAGGGCGTGACCACGATCAGCACACCCACCACCAGCCGACACCGGCCACGCGGAGCAGCACTGGGCGCGGGATTCCACCTCCACGCTCACGCATCCCCGCCCAGATGGGCAGAACCCTTGCCAGACCTTACGGTTCGCATAGGTTCACTTAGCTGATCAGAGACGCTGCCACGAACGGTGCCCAGACGGTGAGGTAGGCCGCGACGACGTACCCCCAGTCGCGGCGCACCGCTCCCAGTTTGCCGGGGATCCTCCCCTGGGCGGGGGCGGTCGCCGGCAGCGGCCGTACGGGGGGCGCCGACCGAGAGGCCAGCAGCCAGGCCGCGACGAACAGCGCCGCCAGGGCCAGCGGTACGAGCACGTCCAGGCGCGGGGTGTCCTCGTCGTACCGGTACCACGCCGTACCCCATGCGGCGGCTGCGGACAGCAGGGCCGCCGTGCCCAGCGTCGTGGCGAGCGGAGTGGAGCTGCGCTGCATGCGGTCTCCCCCTGAGCGTGGCGTGAAGATCTTGCTGCGGCAAGGAGGTTACGTCCTGCTGATCGGCTTCCGGAAGGGCTGTGGACGGCACCGCGGCCCTGGCCATCCAAGTCTGCGCGCAGGGCGTTGCCCATTGGTCTCGGCGCAGGCTCAGAGGTGCGATTCCAACGCGGCGTAGACCCTCCGCCAGGCGTCCGCGCCGGCCTGCGGGTCGTAGTCGGCCGGGCGGTCCGCGCAGGCGAAGCCGTGCCGGGCGCCCGGGTAGGTCACCAGCTCGTGCGGCACCTTGGCCTCGGTCAGCCGCTGCTCGGCCTCCTCCCACTCCTCGGCCGGGATGATGTGGTCCAGCTCGCCGCGGAAACCCAGCAGGAAGGCGCCGCCCGCTGCGATCCGCTCGCTGGTCTCCAGTGGGGGCACCGGGCCGACCAGCGGGAAGCCGCTGTTCAGCAGCCACCCCGGGTAGAAGACCGCGGCCAGCTCGAAGGACAGCTCGGTCGCCGCCCGCACCGCGATGTGCCCGCCCATGCTCAAGCCGAGGAAGGCCACGCCTCGCTCCCCGGCTTCAGTGCGCGCCGCCGCCAGCGCCGCGGAGGCGTCGGCCACCAACTCGTCCCGGTCCAGGGCGCGCATCAGCACCAGGCCCTGCTCGCGCTCCTCGGCGGAGTACCCGAGTTCGGTGCGGCGAGCGTTGCGCCAGTAGTAGTCGGGCGCCAGCGCAACGTATCCGGCCGCCGCCAACTCCGCGCAGGTGTCGCGGGCATAGGCGTTCACTCCGTACAGCTCGGAGCAGACCACCACGGCGCCCCGCACGTCACCCGCCGGGCGGTGCACATACGCCTCGATGCCGCCCGCTTCGCCGAGTCTCTCCCACTGACCAGTCATCGGTCCCCCGTGCCTCGATAGCCGAACGTCGATGCAACCCTAGCCTGACGCGACGTCAGCCACACCAGAGATAGGCGAGGAGGGGCGTGCCCGGGGTGTTGGTACCGGCCGCGACGGGCCGGCGGCCAGCCGTGGTCACAATGCGCTGTCTCCTAGACCAGCACATATCCAGCGAGTCCATGTGGCCGGGTTGCGTGGGCGCGGCGTCTGCCTTCGTCGATGGGGGCGGCGGACTGGCTCAGAGAGCCGGAGGTAGTATCCGCGAGCGTTGCGGCCCATTCGGGCTGGCCGAGCCCTGTGGGGGATCTTCCGATGACGTTCCGACTGCGTGCTGTCCGCGCGCTCGTGCTACTGGCCGGCTTCTATGTCATGGGCGTGGTTCTGCTGTCGGCCATGGCGGCGTTCGACTGGCTCGTGGTGACACGGCTGTTGACCGCGCAGGCGGCCTGGCTCGAGGGCATGGTCCTGACCGTCACGGTTCTCCTGGCGGCGGCGATTCTGCGGGGCATGTTCGCCTTTCTGCGGGCCGGGCGTCTGGGTCCGGTGCCGCACGCGGTCGCGGTCAGGCCAGAGGACCAGCCGGAGCTGTGGGAACAGGTGCGCGCCGCCGCCGAAGTGACAGGGGAGCGTCCGCCGGACGAGCTCTACCTGGTCGCCGAGGTCAACGCGGGGGTCGCCGAGCACAACCGCCTGCTGGGGCTGCTGCCCGGACGACGCCGTATGCTCCTGGGCCTGCCCCTGCTCGCCGGGCTGACCGTCCCGCAGTTGCGTGCCGTCCTCGCCCACGAGTTCGGGCATTACGCCAACCTCGACACCCGGCTCGGCGGTGTCACGATGCGCGGCCGGAAAGCGGTACTGCACACGGTGGAGGTTTTCCAAGAGGGCAGCACGCGGCTGCACCACGTGCTCGGCGCCCTGTACGTTGGATACGCCCGGATGTTCCTGCGGACCTCGCAGTCCCTGGCCCGCCACCAGGAGCGCGCCGCGGACCAGATGGCCGCCCGGTACGCGGGACGTGACGCGACGGTCGCCGCGCTGCGCGTCGTTCCGGTGCTCGCTGCCGCGTACACCCACTACCTGGAGACGTACGCCGCGATGGGCAGGGCGTTGGGAGCGCTGCCGCCCGTGGGCGAGGTGCACGGCTGTTTCCGACGGCTGCTCGCCGCCCGCACCGGGGAGCAGCTCGCTGCGCTCTCCGCCAGGCAGCGTCCGCCGCGCCCGCACCGGTACGACTCGCACCCGCCGGTTGCCGAGCGGATCGCCCTGATCGAGAAGCTGTCCGCCGATGACCGAGCCGATGGGCCTGTCGACGAGGCGGCCGCGCTCACCCTGCTGCACGACCCGGACCGGCTGTTCGCCGCCCTGGAGGCGCGCACACTGCCGCAGGAGGCGGCGCAGCTGCGGCGCATGGGTTGGGACGACCTCGTGATGGCCCGCGCGGTCGCCGACGCCGAGGGCTGGTCCCGGCCGTTGCGGGTCGCCGTGGCCAGGGCGCTTCGTTCATCGGCGCAAGGCGCGGACGGTACGGTGACCGCTCGCCGAGATGCCCCGGCCGAGGGGGCGGCGAACGACCGGTTGCCCGGCTTGGAGGAGATACTCGACGCGTTCGACCGAGGCCTTCTGTGGATGGCGGTCGCCGACCGCATGCCCAAGCCGCATCAGGCGGCGCGACTGATCGGGTCGTCCGCCCGCAACTTCATCCGCCCCAAGATCTTCGACGGGCTCGCGGGCATGGTCCACCTGCGCCTCGCCGAGGCCGGCCACGCCACCCCGGACATCGCCTGGTCGGGGCAGCCTGGACTCATCCTGCCGGAGGCGTGGGAGAAGGGCATGGACGAGGCCCTGGATGCGGCCGTCGCCGACACGCCCGACACCGCCCCCCTGCGCGCCCTACTCGCCGACTCCCGCCGCGTGTCCGCATAGCCGCCGTTCGAACCTGCGATCCACCACGCCTCCCGAGCGGTAGGGCTCAGGTTTTGACATGAAGGTCGTGACGACTGACGGGCGCCGCGGGTCAGGAAAGGCGCAGATCGATCCAAGGAACGGTGTCCCCCGGCAGAAGGTACCGCTCGATCTCGACGAACCCGTGCTTGCACGCGAACCGCAGTCCGTCCTCGTTGGAGGACAGGACCACTGTTTCGATCACCTTGGCGCCGCACTCTCGTGCCTGCTTCAGGCCGCGCGCATAGAGCTCCTCGCCGATCCCCTGCCCACGGTGAGGAGCGAGCACGCGTGCGATCACCGTGGCCGTCCACGTGTCGTCCGACGGAGGGCGCACCGTGCTGCAGCCCACGAGAGCGTCACCTAGGTAGGCAACCTCCAGGTGGTGGCGCTGCGCGCGTTCCCGTACCTCGTCCAGGGACAGGAGGTGTGTGGGGATGATCACGTTGTGGACGTACTGCCAGTGCCTGAGCCTGACGTCATCGTGCGGCTGTTGGATGCGAAGATCGGACATCGCAGCAGCAGACCCGAGTACGCATCGGACGTCAACTCCGTTTCACCGCGCCACCAAGGCGCCATGGCCGCCAAGAGTGCACGCCGCCGAGCAACCCGCTTCCAGAGCTGCCCGGCAACTGGTTGCCCGGCGCCTGGCATGATCGATGTGTGACCAGTGAATCTGCGCATCCCGGCCGCACGCGGTACGTCCTGTTCGATGTCGATGGCACGTTGATCGATGCCGTGGACAATCAGCGCCGGGTGTGGCGGGCGTGGGCGGAGCGCTACGGACTGGATCCGGACGAGGTGTACAGGGTGGCGCTGCGGACCCGACCCACCGAAACCTTCGCGCAGGTCGCCGCGTGCCACGATCCGGGCGAGTGTCTGGCCACGCTGCACGCCCTGGAGGACGAGGATGTCCGGTCCGGCCTCTACACGGCCTTCGATGGTGCGGTGGAGGTGCTGCGCGGCCTGCCGCCGGGTTCCTGGGCGCTGGTGACCTCGAACTACGAGCACCGGGTGCGCGGCCGTTTCCTGCGGACGGGCCTGCCGGTGCCGGATCTGATCATGGACGCGGCCGCTGTGGAGGAGGGCAAGCCCTCCCCCGTTCCGTATCTGCGGGCCGCTGCGCGACTGGGTGCCGAGCCGGGAGACTGTCTGGTCATAGAGGATGCCCCGTCCGGAGTGCAGTCCGGGTTGCGCGCCGGTATGACGGTGTGGGGCGTGAATGGCGCAGCCGCAGTGGAGGGCGTGCACCGCCACTTCGAGAGCCTGCGTGAAGCAGTCCCGCACATTCTGGCCTTCGCGTCCGGATCCTCCGGCCACTCCGTGCTGGCAGCATGAAGCACATGGGCACACCGATCGGGATCTCGGGCATCCGCACCGCGCGTGCGGCTTCATGACCGAGCCGTTCATCGCGGCGGCCGTCGCCGGTGCCCCCGATCAGGGTCGCCGCAGCCGCAGCCGGACTGTGCGGCCCCTGCCTCACGAGGGCGGGCGCGGGCCCAGTCCGCTGAGCCGCTGTTGCGGCCGCGTCTAGTGTGATCGGGTGACGGAATTCAGCATCCTTGATGACAACACCTCATGGCAGAAGGACTTCGAGCGGCGGCTGCTCGCCTCATACACGGCGGCCGGCCTCGACGCGGCCGCCGCGGAGCGCCTGCTCGAGGATGTACGCGCCGACACCGGTGCCTGGACCATCGCCGAAATCACCGACGCCGGGATGCGCGTGGGATACGTCGCCGTGGTTGTAGCCGACAACCACGGCGCTCTCGCGGGCCGTATCGGCGACCTCCACGTCGACGCGCCCCACGCCGGCCGGGGACACGAGCAGGCCGCCCGGAAGTGGGCCGAGCAATGGTGTGCCGAGCGCGGTGCCCGCCGGCTGGACATACGGCTCACCGAGCCCGCCGGTGAGCTGTTCGACGGTTACGGCGTCCGCGGCCAGCTCAGGACACGCCGCATCGGTTCCCCGTCGGAACCACTCGCGGGTGTCACCGCACGGCCGATGACCGACGCCGAGTATCCCCACTGGCTCGCCTTGGAGAAGTCCGCCTACGTCGGCGACATCGTGCGCTCCGGAGCCCTGGGCCCCGAGGAGGCGGTACGCAAGTCCGACCGTGACTTCGCCGACCTGCTTCCCCAGGGCCTGGCGACGCCCGACAACACGTTCCTGGTGCTGGAGGCGGCGGGCGAGCGGATCGGCACCGGCTGGCTGAAGCACCGGCACCTCCCGGGGGTCACCTATGGCTACTCGCTGCACATCCAGGAGCAGCACCGCGGCAAGGGCTACGGGCGGGCCGCGATGGCGGCCGGCGAACGGGCGACGCTCGAAGCGGGCGACTCGGTGCTGATGTTCACGGTGTGGGGCGGCAACGAGGTGGCCATGAGCCTGTACACGAGCGCCGGCTACCGCGTCATGGAGGAGAGCCGGTCCCTCAGCCTTCCTCGCCCCACGGGCTGACGCAGGCTCACCACGGCACGACGGCCCCCCGCAACGTTCGGTCACGTGCAACGTTCGGTCACCGGCCTGGGACCCCAGGCCGGTTCACAACGGCGGTTCCGTTCCGGCCTGCTCGCTCACCATGTACTGCGCGTACCAGTCCGGCCAGTTCGGGTCCTCCGCGCCGATGCGCGCCTCGTGTTCGCCGTGCGCCGCCGCGGCCCGTCGCAGGGCGCCGGCCAGGTCCTCGGCCGAGGCGAACCCGGTGGTGGCGGGGTTCAGCCGTCCCGGCAGCCTGGTGGTGACTTCCTGCAGGAGCCAGCCGTTTCCGTCCGGGTCGCTGAACGACAGGAAGGAGCCGTAACTGCCGTGTTGCGGCTCGGGTCCCGGCACCCGGGCGTCGGTGCCGCCGTGGTGGAAGACGCCGCCGGAGTCGTGAAACACATCGCTCGGGTCGGCACCGCGCTGCGCCAACTCGTCGTGAGCGGCCTCGATGTCGTCGACGACCAGGTGCAGGCCTTGAGCCGAGCCCGGTGCCTGATCCGTGACGGACGTGCCGAAGATGACCGACGCCGGGGAGCCCGGAGGAGTTACCTGCACCACGCGAAAGTCGCCGTCGGGCGCGATGTCCGCGTCGAGTCTCCAGCCCAGCGCCGTGTAGAAGTCCTTGGCCCGGTCGACGTCGGACACGGGCACCACGACGACCTCCAGTTTCATGTCCATGGTTTGTGCCTCCCGTCTCCGACTGCGGCTTGGGCCGGGGCTGCTGATCGGGCGATCACTGTGCGACGAGCTGTTGGCCGCCGTCGATGTCGTAGGTGGCGCCGGTGAGGGCGCCGTTGGTCATGATGTGCAGTGCCAGGGCGACATCGGCTGCACCGACCACCCGGCCGATGGGCAGCGTCTTCCTCAACTGCTCGCGTCGTACCTCGAGTTGGTCGCCCAGGAGGGAGGCCGACAGCGGCGTGTCCACGAACCCGGCCGCGATGAGGTTGACCCGGACCGGGGCGATCTCCAGTGCCAGGTTGGCGGTCAGGGCCGGCAGCGCCGCGGTGAGGGCGCCCATCACGGCCATCCCGGCCGCGGGCCGTCGGCCGCCCGTCCCGCCGATGAACAGCAGCGTTCCCCCGGCCCTGACCTTCTCGCGGCTCGCCCGCGCCACTGCCAGCATCACCGCGATGCGCGTGCCGAAGTCCCGTCCAGCGTCGGCCAGGTCGAGGTCGGCGAGGGGCGTGTACGACGGGCTGCCGGCCGTGACCATCACATGGTCGACCTGCCCGGGCAGCTCCTGGAGGAAGCGCTCCAGGCGATCGGTGTCCTGGGCGTCGAACGCGGCCGTGCTCACCGGGTTCACTTCGTCGGCCGCCCGCTGCAGACGCTCGGCGTTCCGTGCCGTGAGCACCACCTCGCCGCCGGCCGCACGCACCTGCCGCGCGGTTTCCAGACCGATTCCGGCGCTGCCTCCCACCACCACGACCGTCTGCCCGGCAAGTCCTCCGCGTGCCTGACCGGTTCCTCCCTCGGTCGCACTCACCGGAAGTCACCGCCGTCCGAACGTGGTTCCCGGACGTGCCTCCGTTCGCCCCGCATGATCACCTCCACGTCTGCTCGGCGCCCTTTCCCTTGTTGTGCTGCCACCCCTGCGTCGCGCGCTGTCTTGCGTTACGAGAAGCCCTGGCGCGGGGCGCCGTTCACGATGCCGACGAACTCATCGGTCGTGAGGACGGCATGGGCGTACAAAGGCGCGTTGAGCTCGAATGTCGCTGCCATCTCCTCCCAGCTGAAGGAGCCGATGGCGTCGCGAATGAGGGTCACGTGGTAGCCCAGCTCCTGGCCGAAGCGAGCGGTGGTGTCCACACAGGTGTTGGCCCGCATACCGATGAACAGGATCTTCCGGATGTGGTGCTGCTTGAGCATGAAGTCGAGGTCGGTGTTCGCGAAGCCGCTGGAAGCCCAGTGCCGGCGCATGACCAGTTCATCCTCTCGGGGCTGGAAGTCGGGGTGCCACTCGGCCCCCCAACTGCCCTCGGCGAAGATCTGCTGGCTGACGATGTGCTGCTGAGTCGCCGACAGGTGGTCCCATGTGAGGTAGTCGCTCGGCGTCGTCTGGTGGTGGGGCACGATGAACACGCGGAAGCCGCGGCTGCGGGCAGTGGCGAGCATGGCGCGCATGTGGTCGAGCAGGCCGACGCCTTCCGCCACTTCCTTTGCCCTGGGCCAGAGTTTGCCCCCTTCGGACAGGAAGTCGTTGTACGGGTCGACGATCAGAAGAGCGGTTTCATCCGGTGAGTACTGTGCTTCAGAAGTCATGGATGGTTCCCGACGGGTCAGCGAAGGGATGGCTCGCTGCTGGCATGCGGCACAGAGAGGACGGGTAGGGGGCCGCCCCGAGTCCTCCGCCATGGACCGCCGACTCCGTTGCCTCAGTCTGTCACTCGTCCGGCCCACGTGCATCCGGGCCCCGGTACCCGACCGGACGGGGTGAACCGGTCGCGGAAGAAGGCGTCGTGCTTCCGGGAGGTCAAGGCGATGCACCGGATCGTGGGTGGCCCGCAGAGATGCCGTGGCGGGCGGTGGCGCTGACACGCTCGTTCGCCACCGCCCCTCACCAGGCAGAGAATCTCAGGCCCGGCGGAACCGCCCTGCGGGACGCCGACGAAGCCGACGTCGCCGACCGGCCGGGTGGAGCGCCGGGCCGGTCAGGCGCGGGTGCTGTGGCGGGGGCCGCCGTACCCGCCGTCGGTGACGTGTTCCAGCCAGTCGACGTCGTCGGTCTCCCACAGGGCGATGTGGGTCATGAAGTGGTCGGGGGCGGCGCCGTGCCAGTGCTCCTCGCCCGGCGGGGTCCAGATCACGTCCCCGGGGTGGGCTTCGAGGATCTCCCCGCCACGGGACTGGATCAGGGCGATGCCCTCGACGATGTAGAGGGTCTGGCCGAGTCCGTGGGAGTGCCAGGCGGTGCGGGCGTCCGGGGCGAAGCGGACGGCGTTCGCGCGGGCGCGGGAGGGTTCCTCGCCGCGGTAGATGACGTCGGCCCACGCGTCGCCGGTGAACCACTCGGCCGGCAGCTTCATCGTCGGCTGCTTCTTCAACAGTTCCATGGGTAAATGAATCCTTTTCGAGGCTGGTCAGGTCAGGCAGTGGTGGTGCTTTCGGGCCCTGCGGGCTCCTCGGCGATGCTCTTGAACTGGGTGACGGCGGTCATGGCCGTGGGCCAGCCGGCGTAGAAGGCCAGGTGGGTCAGGGCCTCGCCGAGCTCTTCCTTGGTCAGGCCGTTGTTGTCCAGGGCGAGCTTGAGGTGGAAGCCGAGCTGCTCGGTCCGGTACAGCGCCGCCAGCGCGGTGACGGTGACCAGGCTGCGGTCCCGTGGCGACAGTTCGGCGCGCTCCCACACCTCCCCGAAGAGGACGTCGTCGGTCAGCTCGACCAGTTTGGGGGCCACGGAAGGTGCGCACGCCGTGCAGGAAGCCGCCGTGGCCTGCCAGCAGGGCGCCGAAGACGGCGACGGCCAGGGCGCCGCCGATCTGGCGGGCGGTGTTGAGGATGCCGCCGGCGACGCCCGCGCGGTGGGCGGGGACGTTGTCGAGGAGGTGGGCGGTCAGTGGGGGCATGACCAGCGGGCCGCCGAGGCCGACGGGAACCATCAGCGTGGCGACGGCCCACAGTGGTGCTGTCGGCGGAAGCACCGCCAGGATCATCGTTCCGGCGGCCATCGACAGCAGCCCTCCCGTGATCGAGGCCCGTCGGCCGATCCCTCGCACCAGCCGGCTGGAGGCCGGTGTGAGCAGTGCGGAGAAGGCCATCATCGGCAGGAACGCCATCCCGGTGGCCAGCGGCGACAGACCGCACAGCTGCTGGAAGTACAGACTGAGCACGAACGGCATCCCGTAGAAGCCGACCATGAAGGTGAAGCCGACGGTGACCGCGATCACCATGCTGCGGTTGCGGAACATCTCCAGCGGCACCATCGGGTGCGCGGAGCGAGCCTCGACGGCGAGAAAACCGGTCAGCCCCAGGACCGCAACCGCCAAGGCTACGATCACGCGGGGGGCGGTGAAGCCCTCCGCACCGGCTTCGATCACCCCGTACGTCAGTCCGCCCATCCCCGCGACCGCGGCGAGCTGCCCGGCCCGGTCGAACGGCACCCTGCGGTGCGGCGACGGCCGGGTCCGCGCCACCAGGAGCAGGGCGACGACACCCACGGGGACGTTGATGAAGAAGATCAGCCGCCAGCTCAGCTCGGACAGCACTCCGCCCACGGGCGGACCGGCGGCAGCGGCCGCCGCCCCGCCCGACGCCCATACGGCCACCGCACGGGCGCGCCCAGCCTGGTCGTCGTACGCCTCCCTGATCAGTGCCAGTGTCGTGGGCATCACCACCGCCGCCCCGGCGCCCTGCACGAAGCGGGCGGCCACCAGGATTCCGAGTCCGGGCGCCAGGCCGCAGGCCGCGGAGGCGGCGACGAACACCGCCACGCCGGTGCCGAAGGCGCGCCGTGCGCCGATGCGGTCCGAGAGGGCACCCGCCGGCAGCAGCAGCGCGGCGAATGTGAGGGTGTAGCCGTCCACCACCCACTGCAGTCCGGTCATCCCGCCGCCCAGTTCGTCGCGGATCGTGGGCAGGGCGACGTTGACGATCGTGGCGTCCAGGGTGATCACGAAGAAGCCGACCACGGCGGCGGCGAGGGCCGCGACCGCGTGCCGGCCGCGCTCCTCCTCTGCCGTGCCGGCAGGCGGCCGCAGGGTGGTGGGCACGAAAGTCTCCGGACGACGAGATGGGCGTAAGGGCGGGACGGCGGCGCGTGAGTCACCGCTGCCGAGGGCGGATCGCACCGCCCCTTCTCTCCGCTACCGATGAAACCGCTGGTCACGGGGGTGGGGAAGGTAATGCTGTTCCGGGTAATGACAGAACCCCCCACGCTCCGTGCACCCGCCCTAGCCTGGAAGCCGTGGACAGCAGGAACGAGATCAAGGAGTTCCTGGCATCGCGCCGGGCCAGGATCACCCCGCAGCAGGCCGGCCTTCCCGCGTACGGAGGCAACCGCCGGGTGCCCGGCCTGCGCCGCGAAGAGGTCGCCATGCTCGCCGGGATGAGCGTGGACTACTACGTCCGGCTGGAGCGCGGCAACCTCTCCGGTGTCTCCGAGGCGGTCCTGGACTCCCTCGCGCGCGCCCTTCAGCTCGACGAGGCGGAACGCGCCCACCTCGACGATCTGGCCCGCGCCGCCAACACCACTCCGCACAAGCGCCGCCGTACCGCCCCGCAGCCGACGCAGGTGCCGCCGAGCGTGCAGCGGATCCTGGACTCCATGACCGACGCGCCCGCGTTCGTCCGCAACGGCCGCCTCGACTTCCTCGCCGCCAACCGGCTCGGCTACGCCCTGTACGCGCCTTTGTTCGGCGACGGGCACAAGCCCCCGGCGAACATCGCCCGGTTCAAGTTCCTCGATACCCGGGGTCGCGAGTTCTTCGGCCGCCATTGGGAGGAGTCGATGAACAACACCGTCGCCCTGCTGCGCACCGAGGCCGGCCGCAATCCGCACGACAAGGGCCTGACCGACCTCATCGGCGAACTCGTCACCCGCAGCGAGGAGTTCCGCATCGCCTGGGCCCGGCACAATGTTCGCCTGCACTACAGCGGTGTGAAGCACTTCCACCACCCGGTCGTCGGCGACCTCACCCTCGCCTTCGACGCAATGCAGCTGCCCGCGCACCCTTCCCTGAGCCTGACGGCGATGAGCGCCGAGCCCGGCTCCCCCGACGAGGACGCCCTGAAGCTGCTGGCGAGTTGGGCCGCCACCGCCGACGAGGCGCTGCCCCAGGAAGCCCTGGACCGGCCCGCCCCGTGACCTGTGACGGGGCCGTGGCGGGGTGGGCCCGAGCGTGTGCGGAAGCGATCACTGCCAAGGCCGTCGAAGCGCGGCACAGGACCCCGGGCCGGACGCCTGATCCGGCTGTCGTCGTCGGCTCGTTGCGCCTTTCACAGGCGGGGCGATGTGACCAGTGACGGGCGCCGGAAGGCCTCCAAATCCTCGACGTTGCCCGGTTGCAGAGCCAAACGCAACGCCCGGCGCGATCGGATCGCGGTACGGGTCGCGGTACGCCGCCCGTGATCCGCTGACCGTGCCTGGAAAACGTGGTCCGCGCGCGCTACTCCGCGGTAAACGCACGGTCCCGCGATCTCTTGGTCCGGGCAGCGGTACGGTGTGCCCTGACCATCAGCGGGCCATGGGCCCGTGACCACTAGGGGAGTTATATGCAACACCGCAGACCGCGCCACCACCGCAGACTCATAGCCCGAGCGGTCGGTACCGCAGGTGTGCTCGCGGTCGCCCTGGGAGCCGGGGTGACGCCTTCGATGGCCGCCGGGAAGGCGTCCGACAAACAGTCGGCCACCGGATCCTCGCCCGACGAGGACTCCACGAACTGGGCGCCGGAGAACGACGGCGCGGCCCTTCCCAAGGACGCCCACGCGGCCGCCACGCTCAGCCGTGGCCGGGCCTCCGCCGTCCAGCTCAAGCTGCCCGCGCCGAGCGGGCCCTACAAGGTCGGCACCTTCAGCCAGCACCTCGTCGACAAGTCCCGGACGGATCCGTACGTATCCGGCAACCGGGCGCGCGAGTTGATGGTGACGTACTGGTACCCGGCCTCCACCACCTCCGGATACCCGGTGGCGCCGTGGATGCCGTCGATCTCGGGCGCTCACTTCCTGTACTCGCGCGGCCTGTCGCCGCAGCAGGTCGCGCTGCCGCAGACATCCAGCCACGTCCTGGCCCCGGTCGACACCAAGCTCGGCAAGCTGCCCGTTCTGCTGTACTCGACCGGGCTGCACTCGGACCGCGCGATGGGCACGGCCCTGGCCGAGGACCTCGCCAGCCGCGGCTACATCGTCATCGCCGTCGATCACACCCACGACGCCAACGAGGTGCAGTTCCCGGGCAACCGGCTCGAGGTCAACACCATGCCGGCCGGCTCGCACTCCTCCGACACGCTCAACGTGCGCGCCGCCGACATCCGCTTCGTCATCAACCAGCTCGGCACCATCGCCAAGGGCGGCAACCCGGACGTCGACCACGCCAAGCTCCCCTCCGGTCTGTCGAAGTCCGTGGACACGTCCCACATCGGGATGTTCGGCTGGTCGCTGGGCGGCGCCGCGGTCGACACCGCCATGCAGCTCGACCACCGCATCGACGCCGGGGCCAACCTGGACGGCCAGTTCTTCGGCACGGCGCCGAGCAAGGACCTGAGCCGCCCGTTCATGCTGTTCAGTTCCGGCACGCACAACCGCAACAACGACTCGTCGTGGCGCAAGCTGTGGCCCCACCTGACGGGGTACCGGGTCGACATCCAGCTCCACGGCTCGCGGCACCTGTCGTTCAGCGACAACGAGTGGCTGGTGCCGCAGGTGGCGCCCCTGCTCGGGCTTTCACCGGAGCAGGTGCAGCAGCAGTACGGATCGATCGACCCCGAGCGGGCGATCAAGATCCAGCGCGTGTACCTCGCCGCCTTCTTCGACAAGCAGTTGCGCGGCAAGCACACCAGCCTGTTGGACGGGCCCTCCAAGAGCTACCCGGAGATCGCCTTCGTCCGCTGACGGACTCCGAGCACCGGGCCCCCGCATGGGGGCCCACCCGGAAGTTCCGTGACAGGACGACGCAGGGACGCTCGTGTGATCGTTGTGTGATCTCATGCGGCTAAAGTGTGCGTTCATCGAACGTTCGAGCGCCCGTCGCTCGGTTGAGAGAGGAACCGCTGCCCTGCCCACCGCGTCCCGGGCCCTGCGCCACAGCGCCCCCGTCGCCGGCCGCGATGCGGCTGCCCGGCGTGGTGTGTCCGCCGGGCGCGTCGGCCTCCGTGCCGCTGCCGGTGGCGGCAGCTCGCACCGTGGCCGGGCCGGGCGGCATCCGATCCGAGGCGGCCGGAAGCCAGGTCGAGCGGTGCGGAGCCGATCGTCGTGGACGTCCCGCTGTCGGTGCGCACGGCGATCGGCACCCCTGCGACGACGCGGGGCCGCACCGCCGGCACGTCCACAGCGGCCGGTACACCGACTCCCTGCGCCGCTCGCGTCGGCGACCCGGCACCGTCGACCGCCGCCGTCGACCACTGCGGTGTGTGCACGGGCCTCGACGGCCCGCTCCGCCACAGCGTCCGCCCCGACCGGTCTGCCGCCGACGGCACGACCACCGACAGTCCGTCGGACGGCGTATCGCCGGACAGCACGCACCAACGACGCCTACGGCTTCCGGGCAGCCCGCCGCCTGTAACCCGCCGCCCCGCCTGACCACTGATCCAAGGACCTCCGCCATGGCCACCATCCCCACCGACCAGACCACCGGCTCCCGCACCGGCCACCGGACATCGCGCCGGCGCGGCAGCCGGCCGGAAGCTCCGGCGCGCTGGGAACGCCCGGCGCTGGCCGCGGTGCTGGTCGTCGCCGCGCTGCTGTACGGCTGGGGCATCGGGCACGCCGCGATTCACCCCTACTACAGCTCGGCGATACGGTCGATGGCCTCCAGTTGGCGGGCCTTCTTCTTCGGCGGTCTGGACCCCAGCGGTTCGATCACCCTCGACAAGCTGCCCGGCGCCTTCTGGCCGGAGGCCATCAGCGTCTGGATCTTCGGTCCGAGCACCTGGGCGGCCGCGCTGCCGCAGGTCGTCGAGGGCGTGCTCACCGTGTGGCTGCTCCACCGGATCGTACGGGCCTGGGCCGGGCCGTTCGCCGCGCTGATCGCCGCGCTGGTCCTCACCTTCACCCCGGTCACCGTGGTCCTCAACAGGGCCACCATCCCGGACACCGCGCTCACTCTGCTGCTGGTGGCAGCCGCCGGAGCCCTGCAGAAGGCGGTACGGACCGGGCGGCTGCTGCCGCTGGTCACCTGTGGCGTCTGGGTCGGGCTGGCCTTCCAGACGAAGATGCTGCAGGCATGGCTGGTGCTGCCGGTCTTCGCCGTCGTCTACCAAGTCGCCGCGAGCGGCACAGCGTTGCGACGTGCCCTGCGCCTGCTGCTGAGCGGTGTGGTCGCCCTGGCCGTCTCGTGCTCGTGGGCGCTGCTCGCCTGGGTGACGCCCGCCGCGGACCGCCCGTATGTCGACGGCACCTCCAACAACAATCCCTTCAGCCTGGTCTTCGGCTACAACGGCCTGAGCCGCTTCAGCGACGATGACACCGCGTTCGGTGCCGTTTCGGGGACCGCCGCCAGCCGGACCTCCGGAAACACCGGCTGGGGAATGCTGGTCAACCACACCGTCGGCCCGCAGATCGCCTGGTTCCTGCCGCTCGCCGCGCTCGCCGCCGTGGTGGCCCTGGTCTGGCGCGCCCGCGAACCGCGAACCGACCTGCTGCGCGCCGGATTCCTGCTCTGGGGCGGCTGGCTGGCCGTGCATGCCGTGGTGTTCAGCGTCTCCAACGGCAATCACCCGTACTACACGGCCGTCCTCGCACCGGCGATCGCCGCGCTGGCCGGGGGCGGGCTCGCCCTCTTCCGGTCCGCGTACGAGGCGGGCGGTCGGCGGCGCGTGTGGCTGCCGTCGGCCATCCTGCTGACAGTGGCCTGGGCGCTGGTACTCGACGTGCCGACCCTGTTCGCCTCCTGGCTGCTGTTGCTCGCCGTGGGCCTTGCGGTGTGCGGCGCACTCGGCCTGTGGACCGGCGGGTCACACGCCTCGGGGATGGTCCAGGGCTCCCTGGCCGCCGGGATCGCGGCCACCCTGCTCCTGCCCGCGGGCTGGGCGGCCTCCTCCCTCGATCCGCTCTACGCGGGCGCCTCCACCTCCCCCACGGCCGGCCCGGTCGGCAAGGTCTACCGCAACGCCCTCCACGACCGATCCGCGCTCCGCCGGGTCGGGCTCGACCAGCCCAGCGACCGCGACACCGCCCTGCTCGACTACCTCACCGCGCACCACCACGGCGAGAAGTACCTGCTCGCCACCCAGGCCGCCTACCCTGCGGAGCGCCTGCTGCGCGCCCAGTCCCAGCCGATGCTCGTCATGGGCGGATTCACCGGCAAGACCCCCTTCCCCACCGCCGATCAACTCGGCAGCCTGATCACCACTCACCAGCTCCGCTACGTGCTGCTCACCCCGCTGCGGCCCACCACCCCGGCCACAACCTGGGTGAAGTCCCACTGCACGCGGATCCGCTCCGGGGCCTACGGCTGGCGCACCAAGGGCAGCTTCCGCCTTTACGACTGCCGCAAGCAGGGCTGAGGCACGACGCCGCGTCGACGGAAGCGGCCGACCGGCACGGGCACAGGCCCGACACCCGCGCTCACCTCAGGCACCGGGGTCGCGGCAAGCCGCGCCACCAACTCGGTCGAGTCCGCCTGGTGATGAACCACAACAGGGGCGGGCCGCCGGTCTGCGGGCACGATCGGATGCGGCACGGCGGCTGCCGGGTGGTGGCGTGCCCTTCGTGTGTACGCGCCGGCGGCCAAGCCCCCCGGCTGGACCATCTGCAGGGCATCACCGTACTGATCGACGACGGTGGCCCTCTGCGGAACGCGCAGCACCCTGCAGCCGTCACGAGGGCCGCCGATCATCGGCCCGGCTGCGGCTTCGAAAGATCTTGCGGCTGCCGCCCCGTTCCCGCGCTAACGTGGATGATCACCCCCAAGACGGCGTCTCGGCAGGTGGCCAGGCCCGAACTCGGACGGGAACGGTGACAGTGGCGCAGAACGAGCATCGGCTCATCGGGCGGCAAACGGAACTCGCGCGGCTGGAGCGGGTGCTGCGGGCTCCCGCGCACTCCTCGTTCGCCGTGCTCCGCGGCGAAGCCGGCACCGGCAAGAGCGCGCTCCTTCAAGCAGCCGTGTCCCTGGCCGATGCGGCGGGCTTCGGCGTGGTGGGTGCCTCCGGTGTGGAAGCGGAGTCCCAGTTGCCGTTCGCCGGCCTGCATCAGCTGCTCCTGCCGCTGCTCCCGTACGGCGGGCGACTGCCCGACGCCTCGCGCGGGATCCTGGAACAGGTCACTGGTCTGCGTGCCGAGGCGGCTCCGGACGTGGCGCAGGTCGCCGGTGCGATGCTCTCCCTCATCGCCGCGGCAGCGGACGACCAGCCCCTGTTCTTCGCGGTCGACGACGCGCACTGGTTCGACAGCGAGAGTGCCCGTGTCTGCACGTTCGTGATGCGCCGGGCAGGTGCGGTCGGTGGCCGGGGCCTGATCACCGTACGGGCGGACGTACCGTCCGTGTTCGACGCCGCCGGACTCCAGGAGATCGAGGTCGGGCCCCTGGACGAACCGGATGCGGCGGCGCTGCTGGAACGCACCGGCGGCCATCTGGACCCGGTCGCCCGTGAGCGCGTGCTGCACTGGGCACAGGGCAACCCGCTCGCGTTGATCGAGCTGCCGAAGACGGCCGGGCGCGTGCCTGCGGCCCCGGCCGAGCAGGCATCCCCGCTGCCCCTCACGCGCCGCCTGGAGAACCTGTACGGATACCGGATCTCCGAGCTGACGCCTTCCGCGCAGGAGGCCCTGCTGCTGGCCGCCCTCGACGGCCTGGCCTCCGTGGCCGGACCCCGCCGTCCCGCACTGGAACGGCGGCTCGGTGACGTCGACGAGGCGATCGGCCGCGGACTCCTGGTGGTCGACCCGGTCACCGGGCAGCTTGGCTTCCGCCACCCGCTCGTGCGTTCCGCGGTGGTCCAGCTCGCCACGCCCAACCGCCGAAGGGCGGCCCATTCCCAGCTGGCCGAGCTGTACCGGGACGACCAGGAGCGGCGGGCGCACCATCTCGCCGAGGCCACGGTGGACCCCGACGAGAAGGTGGCCGCCGTGCTGGAGCGGGCTGCCGAGGCCGCGACCAGACGGGGAGCGTCCTCGGTCGCCGTGATCTGGTTGGAGCGGGCCGCGCAGCTCAGCGAGAGACCGGATCAGCGCTCCCGGCGTCTGGCTGAGGCGGCCTTCGTCGCAGGCCAGTCGGCCCAGCTGGAGCGGGCGCAGCAGCTGTCGGAGATCGCGGACGCGGGTGCCGGCGACACCGGAAGGATCATCGCGGAGTGCTACGCCGCCCTCTACCGTGACGGCGACGTGCGCACCACCCATCGCAAGGTCGTCGCCACCCTGAACCGGCTGGACCCTGTCCAGGACAAGCCGGCAGTCGAGCGACTGATCAACCTCCTGCTGGTGATCTCCCTCTTCGCGGCGGACACCGCAGTCTGGACGGTCACCGAGTCGTGTGTGGACCGCTTCTGCGACCCGGCCGATCCCGCGGGTTCGGCCGCCCTGCTCTACCGCGACACATGGGGCGACGTGGTCCGCCGGGGCCCGGGCGGTGTGGAGCGTCTGCGTCAGGAGTTCGTCCGTGCTACGGCCGACCGGCCGTGGGATGCCATGCGACTGCTGGTCACCGCCTACTACCTCGACGCACTCGACGAGTTCCGCAGCCCTCTCACCCGCCTGGTCGCCCGGGAAGGGGAGGCGGGCGCCGCCGGAAACGCCATGACGTTGCTCCAGGTCGTCATGCTCGACCAGATGGGGTCCGGCCGCTGGGCCGACGCCGAGCAGACGGGCCGCCACGGTCTGGAGCTGACCGCCCGGCACGGCTACGCGCTTTTCGCCCATCAGTTCCGCGGCTTCCTCGCCATGGTCGCCGCCTGCCGCGGAGACCTCGACGCCGCGGACGCTGATCGCAGGGCGGTGGAGGCCTGGGCCAGGTCACGCGGTGTCGGCCACCTGACCCAGTACGCGGATGCCGTCGGCCTGATGGCGGCGCTGGCGCGCTCGGACCATGAGGCCGCGTACCGCTTCGCAACGACAATCACCGCACCCGGCGAGTTCACACCCCACAGCCAGCAGGCGCCGCGCACCCTGCTGGATTTCGTTGACGCCGCCCTGCGCAGCGGACACCTCGACGAGGCCCGCCGCCACGCACAGGCGGCCGTCGCCGCCGGGCTGCCCGCCCTCTCTCCCCGCCTGGCCCTCGTCACGGCGGCGGCACAGGCCATGACGGCGCAGAAGCAGACGTCCAGCCTCTACGAGCGTGCCCTCGCCACTCCGGGTGCCGCCCTGTTCCCGTTCGAGACCGCCCGCATCCGTCTCGCCTACGGTGAGCGACTGCGCCGCGACCACGAGACCAGAGCGGCGCGCGAACAACTCGAGGAGGCCCTGCGGGTCCTCACCGACCTCGGCGCCCTCCCCTGGGCCGACCGGGCCCGTGGGGAGCTCGCCGCGGCCGGGGCCGCCTTCGGCGCACGGGGCGCGGGATGGCAGTCGCTGACCGTGCAGGAACGGCAGATCGCCCAGCTCGCGGCAACCGGGCTGACGAACAAGGAGATCGGCGCGAAGCTCTTCCTCTCGCCCCGTACGGTCAGCTCCCACCTGTACCGCATCTTCCCCAAACTGGGGATCACCAGCCGCGCCGCGCTCCGCGACGCCCTCGACGCCGCCATCCCCACCGCTCCGCCCGACGAACGCTGATCTCGCCCGGCGGCCCGCTCGGTCCAGCCCTTGGCCCCTCAGTCATGTCCCAACGCCACCGGTTGCGTCATCTGACTGAGCCGACGGTGATGACGCCGGCGGCACCTTGGAGAGCACCACAGGAGATCGCATCAGGCGGTCCTCCGTCGCAAGGAGGCTCTCATGGCGAACCAGCGCACCCCCGTCGTCCTGATCCACGGGCTGTGGCTGCACTCCTCCTCCTGGCACCCCTGGATGGAGCTGCTGCATGCCGAGGGCTTCGACCCGCTCGCCCCCGGCTGGCCCGGCGAACCGGACGACGTGGCCGACGCACGGTCACACCCGCAGGCCGTGGCCGGCACAGGTATCGAGGACGTCACCGAGCACTACGCGTCCCTCGTCAAGGCGCTGCCGGCCGAGCCCGTGCTGATCGGGCACTCCTTCGGCGGCCTGATCGCCCAGAAGCTCCTCGGTCTCGGCCTCGGCCGGGCCGCCGTGGCGATCGACCCGGCACCGGTCAAAGGTGTCAGGCCGCTGCCGTTCACACAGCTGCGCTCGGCCTTCCCGGTTCTCCGTAATCCGGCCAACCGCTCCCGGGCGGTCTCCCTCACGGCAGCGCAGTTCCGCTACGCGTTCGGGAACGCGATTCCGCAGGCGGAGTCGGACGCCCTGTTCGAGGCGTACGCCGTCCCCGCCCCGGGCCGGCCGCTGTTCGAAGCGGCGTTCGCCAACTTCTCCCGCAGGTCACCGGCCGCGATCGACACCGGCAACACCGGTCGCGGCCCCCTGCTGCTGATGTCGGGCCAGCGCGATCACACCGTGCCGGACGTCGTCACCCGCGCCGCCTACAAGCTCTACGGCGACTCGACCGCGACCACCGACCTCAAGCAGCTGCCCGACCGCGGCCACTCCCTGGTCGTCGACCAGGGATGGCGGGCCGTCGCCGACTGCGCGCTCGGCTGGCTGGCGCGCCAGGGCATCACCGGCCTGTCCGCCACGGCCGGCCGCTGACCGCAGGCATCACGCCTTCCGCCTGCGCCTGCTCCTTCCCCACATGAAATAGATCAACGAACGAGGAACACCATCATGGACCTGCACCTGAAGGACAAGATCGTCGTCGTCACCGGCGCGAGCCGCGGCATCGGACTTGCCGTCACCCGAGCCTTCGTCGAGGAAGGTGCCCGGGTCGTCGCCGGCGCCCGCACCACCAGCCCCGAACTCGCCGAACTGGCGGCCACCGGGACCGTGATCCCGGTGACGGCCGACCTGGCGACGGTGGGCGGCGTGGAGACGCTCGTCGCGACCGCTGTGGGACAGTTCGGCGGCATCGACGTCCTGGTCAACAACGTCGGCAGGGCACAGCCCCGGCTGGGCGGATTCGCCTCCGTCACCGACGACGAATGGCTTGAGACCCTGACCGTCAACCTGCTCAGCGCGGTGCGCGCCTCACGTGCGGCTCTTCCCGCGCTGCTCGCGTCGCGTGGTGCGATCGTCACCATCAGCTCGGTCAACGCTGTCCTGCCCGACCCCGGGATCGTCGATTACGCGGCCTCCAAGGCCGCACTCACCAACTTCTCCAAGGCGCTGTCCAAGGAGGTGGCCGCGCAGGGCGTACGGGTCAACACCATTGCGCCCGGCCCGGTGAGCACCGACCTGTGGAGCGGTCCCGGCGGCATGGCCGAGACCATCGCGTCCGCCATGGGCGTCGAACCGCAGGAAGCCGTGGACCAGGCGATCAACAACCTGGGCGGCCTCGCCACCGGTCGGTTCACCCGCCCCGACGAGGTCGCCGACCTCGTCCTGATGCTCGCCGGCGACCGCACCGCCAACATCACCGGCGCGGACTTCACCATCGACGGCGGTCTCATCAAGACGCTCTGATCGATCACCAGAGCACCTGTATCCGCTCCCTTCACCCGGAGTGGGCACAGGTGCTTCGGCACCCCGGCAACCGAGTTCCACAGTCGCCCAGGCACCCGGCCGCACCTTCGACCGACACACTCCCATCCTGTAGAGGCTCGAAGCGGGTCGGACTCGATACTGGGGCGCATGCGCGTCGAATACGACCCTGAGGCGATGGGCACGTCGGCCTTCTACAGGTTCCTGACATCGGTCGTCGTGCCACGGCCGATCGCCTGGGTTTCCACGACCACGCCGGACGGCCGCACCGAAAACCTCGCCCCGCACTCCTTTTTCAGCATCGCCAGCACCGATCCGCCCATCGTCCAGTTCACTTCGATCGGCCGCAAGGATTCTCTGCGCAACGTCGAGGACACCGGGGAGTTCGTCGTCAACTTCTCGTCCGAACCGCTGCTGCACCTGATCAACGCCACCGCCACCGACTTTCCTCGTACGGTCAGCGAATTCGACGCCGCGGGTGTCGAGCGCGAACCCAGCAGATGTGTGCGGCCGCCCAGAGTGGCGAGGTCCCACGTGGTTCTGGAGTGCCGTTCCCACACCACTCTCCGCATGGGCAACTCGACGCTGGTCTTCGGACGGGTGGTCCATGCAGCGGCGGACGAGAACTACATCGTCGACGGCCGGCCCAGCAGCGAGTTGTTGCGTCCGCTCACCAAGCTCGGCGGCGACGAATGGGGCACTCTGGGCGAGGTCCTGCACTTGAACCGCATCCCGTACGAAGAGCCCGGCCCGCGCTGATCGGGGTCCGGGCTGCCGGGCCGGAGGCCGGCTTCATCGCTGCCAGAGAAAGGCGGCCTCGCTACAGGGGCGGCAGTGAAAGACGTAGCCGCGGCCGCCTCCACCGAAGTTGGCGGAGGTGGCGAAGTCGGATCCCTCTTCGAGTTCGGCCGTGAACGTCATACGGGCGGTGCAGGAGGGACAGTCAGGGGTCTCGTCACCTTGGATCCAGTCCGGTTCGCCGCCCAGCCGTCCCAGAACCGGCTGCGCGGTCGGGGCGTCGCCCGGGTGCGGGCGCAAGGCGGTGACCGCACCGAGCAGCGTCTCGCCTTCGGCGGGGACGGTGGCCGGCGCCAGTCGGCCTTTGAAGACGAAGGCGCGGTTGGCACCGGCTGTGGCGTCCCAGTCGTCGCACATGCCGGGGTCGTTCTGGCAAAAGAACACCGCGACCGCCCCGAGATCAAGAGGCAGATGAGCGAGGAACTGCATGGGCCCGCCACACTCGCGGCAGTTCGGCCACACGAATCCGTCCGGGACGAGTGGAACGCCTCCGGTGCGCAGTTCGGGAGCGTCGGCTTCGGCTTCCCCACCGTGGATCAGCAGCATGGCCAAAGCCTAGGCGCAACCTCCCGCACTCCGACCGGGGGTCCGCCGGGCGCTACCGGACTTCGGGGGTAGAGGCGCCGAAGGATCAGCACACCGTCACCGACTGCCTGCGCCTCGCCCCCTGTTCAAGCTCAGTCGGCCGCCGCGACTGCGTCCCTGATGAGGCGAGTGGCGGCCGCGTCGGTACGGGCGACGTCATGGGTCACCAAGCGGTCCTGGCACAGACCGCGCAGGCCGGAGACGAGGACCGTGGCACCTGTCCGCGCCTGCTGTGGCGGGTGACCCAGCCGGACGTAGGCCGCGGCGATGGGGCCGATCATGACCTCGACGGTCTCGGCCGCGATGTCGCCGTACTGCTCGGGATCGGTGGCGGCCAGGCTGAGCAGCTGCAGCAGCATGCGGACCGGCCCGGACTGCTCCCCGACGGTCATCGCTTCCCACAGGGCATGAGCCGCCTCGCGCAGTCCCGCGCTGTCGCGCACGTCGTCGAACATCGCGTGCGCGTCGGGACGGCTGGCGGCCAGCGCCTGGGCCAGCAGGTTCTCGCGACTGCCGAAGTAGTACAGAAGCATCCGCTTGGTGGTGCCGATCGACTCGGCGAGCGGACTCAGCGACATCTGCGCGACGCCGTGGTGCTGAAGGTGGTGCACCACCTGCTTCAGCAGCTCGGCACGCTTCTCGGCATTGACGGGGCGAGGCACGGTTTTGACTGTACCGCTCGGTACACGTAAGGTCCAGCAGACATAGATGTGCCGATCGGTACGTTAATGAAAGGGCGCATGGCGACGATGTCAGGCGCGTGCAGCCGAGAGGGGCGCCATGAAAGTCGTTGAACAGCGAACACTGCGGAACCACCGCGAGTTCTGTGACATGGCTCGCCACGCCGCCCGGGGGGTGCTCCTGTGAAACACCGCATCGAGCGTCCCCGCGGCGTCTCCGTGGTCAAAGTCCTGGCCGAGGCCCTGACGATCCCGGCCCTGCTCTTCCTCGGCCTGCTGTTCAGCTTCCCCACGGCCTTCCACAAGCCGCAGCCCGACCACGCGAAGCTCGTCATCGCCGGTGTCCCGGTGGAACGCAAGGTCGACGCCGCTCTGCAGCTGCAGCATCCCGGCGGGTTCGACGTCACCGCCGTGGCGGACGCGCGGGAAGCCCGCCAGGCGGTGCTGGACCGGGACGCCGTGGCCGGCTTCGCCGCAAAGGGCAAGCACGCCGTGCTGTACGTGGCCGGGGCCAACGGGGTCAGCCTCGATCAGGCGCTGGCCAAGGGCTTCACCCAGCTTGCGGCGCACAACCACCAGAAGCTGACGGTCACCGACGTGGCGCCCACTGTGAGCAAGGACGGGCTCGGCACGACCCTGGTGTACTTCGCGATCGCCTGGAACATACCCGGCTACATCCTCGCGACGACCCTGCTGCGGGCGGTCACCCTCAACCGACGCAAGAAGGTGCTGACGGTCGCGTGCTTCGCCGCCGTCTTCAGCGCCGTGGGCTTCTTCGTCGGCGTGGGCCTGGGCTTCTTCCCCAACGACCCCGCCGCCCTGGCGATCGCCTTCTTGCTCACCACGGCGGTGGGCACCTTCTCCCTCGGCATGGCGCCTTTCGTCAAGCACTTCTTCCCGCTGGCGGGTCTGGGCCTGTACATCGTGCTGAGCGTTCCCTCCAGCGGACTGGTCCCCGTCCAGCTGCTGCCGCGGTTCTTCCAGGCCCTGCACGCCGTCATGCCCCTGGGCAACGCGGTCGACGGCCTGAGAGGGGTCCTCTACTTCGACAATGCGGGTGTGCTGAAGCCGGTCCTCGTGCTCTGCGGGTGGATCGTGGCGGGTACGACCCTGCTGAGTCTCGACGCGTGGCGGCACCACCGCATGGCCGCACGACAGGGAGCAGAGGAAGAGCAGGAGGACGTTCCGGAACCGCCGGTGGAGGACCCCTCCATGGAGGCGCCCGTGCCCACCGCGCTTCCGGTCCACCCCCATCACTTCGGCGAGCTGTTGCCGATGCTGGAGGGCGTCGTCCGCGACGGCGAACAGCAGCCCGTCCGCCATGCCGCGGTAACCGTCATGGACACCAGTGGTCGGCAGCTGGTACGGACCGCGACGAACGCGCGGGGCGAGTACGCCGTGACCGGTCTGCCCGAGGGATACATCAGCGTCGTCGTCTCGCACCCCGGCCGAAACCCCCTGGTCCACCAGAAGCTGGTGCAGTCCGGGGTGGCCGTCCGGGCCGACTTCACCCTGCATGACCGGCGCAACAGGACGTCAGTGCACGCGGGCGCTCAACGCCTCGATCTCGGCCACGCGAGACACGGATCCTGAGACCACGCCGCCTGCACCGGCGAGCCTGCGTGGCGGCGGACCCCGGCGCCATCGCACAGAGGTGTCCCTCGCCGGCGCGGCACCCACTGCCATCTACACAACGCCCGCACACCGCGGGAATATCCGGAACGGCCTCAACGGCTGTGGCCATGTGGAATCAGGGAAACCGAAACCTGCCGGTGTCGGAGGAAGTACGCGAGGACGGATCGCAAGTGACCAAGGAACACGCCAACCGTCGTGGCCTCCCGCCGGACCGCCGCAGAAAGCACACCGCTGAGCTGCTCGCCGCGTGCGCCGCCTGTCTCATACCGTGGACCGTGATGCTGGGGCTGACGCTGCCGTCGTCCCGCCACGTTCACCAATGGCGCCTGACCTGGGTCGGATTCGACGTGCTGCTCATCATCGCGTTGGCTTCCACGGCATTGCTGGCCTGGCGCCGCAGCCGTTCGGTCATCCTGTACGCGCACGCCACCGCGGTCCTGCTGATCTGCGACACCTGGTTCGACATCTCGCTCGACGCCGGCACCGAGGACGTCTGGATGGCGGGTGGCCTCGCCCTGCTCACCGAACTGCCGCTCGCCGCCTTCCTCATCCATCGGGCACACTCCCTGATCGCCCTGCTGCCGTGGCCGCCCGCGCACAACGCCGCCGGCGACACCGCCGGGAGCCGGACGGAACCGGTCCCGGACGGGGAGACTTTCCCTCCGGGTCTGCGGACGGGTGGATGACCGGGTTCATTCGGCAAGGACGGTGACGACTGGGGCGGCCGCCGTTCTTCTCGCGGTTACCCTCGGACAGGCGTCGGATCACGCGTCCACGCGCCTCGGCGGAACGGCGCAGGAGGCGCAGCGGCTGCAGGTTCGTGGCGGTGACACCGTGCTGATTCGGCGAACTGCGAAGCAGAGGAACTGAGCGCTGACAGCCAGCAGGTACACCGCGGTCGTGGTCGCCCCGACGAGCCCCCACAGGAGAGGCCCGGAACAACACCGTGCGAGCAACAGGCTGACCAGCGCGGCGAGAGTCGCCATGGGCAGATGGAAGGCGGCCCATATCCACGTGCCGTCCGAGGCGGACCTCTCCGGCTTCATGGGGGCGCCGCCGTACGCGACGGCACCCAGCCCGACGAAGGCGAGCGTCGCACCGGCGAGGAGTGCCAGGACTTCCGCCACCCCTGGGGCGCCCCGGTCGGATGACGTCACCGCGGTGGCGGTCCACAGCGCCAGGGTGTATCCGTGCGGGGCCGCGCTGGCGGCCACGGCAGCGCGGAGCCGACCGCGGTATCCCCGTTCAGCGACCGCGCCGGCGCCGCCTGAATCGGGCCGCGGTCGACCGTCCGTCCGGGACACGGGGGAAAGTCTTGCCACGCCGGTACTCCTTCTCGAGCGCCTGGTACGCGGCCCGGGTCTGCGCCTGGGGAACGACCCGGTGGGTCTCCGGGCTCAGCCGTCCGCATGGGAACGGACCGCCGACGGCGCCGTGTGCCTCCGGCCAGGCCGTCGCGACCAGCATCACCGGTACGGCCGGCGTCGGCGTCGCCCATTCGCGGGATCCTCGCCATCGCACCCCGCGGCCGCACGCGCCGCTCAGCGAGACCCGTCGGCGATACCGCCCTGTTCGATCGCCAACCGGGTCAGTTCGACTCGTGTGTTGATGCCCAGCTTGGTGAAGATGTGCTTCATGTGCGTGTTGACGGTGTGCACGGACACGTAGAGCCGGTCGGCGATGGCCCGGTTGGTGAGGCCCTCCACGACGAGCGGGATGAGCTTCCGCTCGGATTCGGTCAGGCTCTCCCATCCCGGTGCGCCGGTCGTCTGGTGCCGTGGGGCACCTGTGCGCACGCCGAACTGCCTGAGCCGCCACATGATCCGTTCGTGATCGCGCAGGGCTCCGGAGGCCGCCGCCAGCTCACCCGCCTCGTCGAAGTACGGGATCGCCGACGTGGTGTCGCCCGACTCGGCCACGAGGCCCCCGAGGTCCTCGCAGGCCGCGGCCAGGGCCAGCCGCCTGCCGGTGCTCCGGTAACCGGTGACGGCGGACGCCAGTGCACCTCGGTCGCTGTGCAGCAGGCCGTCCACATGGGCCCGGACCGTCCCGATGATCTGCTGGCTGTCCTGCTGTTCGGCGAGGGTGCGCAACGCGCCGGACACGGCCTGCGCGAGCGACGGGTCCTCGCCGCGGAGCGCCATGCGCACGATCTCGGGCCAGTGGGACGGCGGCACCGCAAGCAGTCGTGCCGGCTCGGCGTCCGTGAAGCCGCCGCCCAGCGCCGCTGCCGCTGCGGCGTCCCGGCCCTCCGCGTCCGCCAGACAGGCCCGCGCGAGCGACACCCACAGGCCGTACCGCTGCGTGCTCGTGCCGGAACCGGCTTCGGCGGCACGGAGATGGTCCCTGGCTTTGGCGAGGTCACCGCGTCTGATCTCCACCAATGCCAGTACGGAGCGGGCCTGCGGAGTCGGCTGGGTGATCTCGAGTTCGTCGGCCACCATCAGACTGGACTCGGCCTCCACGGCCGCGTCGTCCAGCGCCCCCTGTTCGAACAGCGCGCAGGCACGGCTCGCGTGCCAGTGGGGAAGTGACCAGCCCAGGCCCAGCGCCTCCGCTTCGCGCTGGCCCTCCCGCAGCACCCGCTCGGTGTCCGCGAGCCGGTCGGTGGCGGGCAGTACCGTGGCCAGCCACAGCGCGGGAATCCGCGGAGGCCGCAGGTGGAGTGCGCCGGACTCCATGCCGGCGCGTGCCGTGGCCTTCTCGGCGAGCTCGAGGGCGTCTGCGAGGCGCCCACGGTAGAAGAAGGTCTGCGACTGGAACACCATGGCGCTGACGACGACGGCCGGGTCCTTGCTGCGGTAGGAGGCCTCGACCAGTCCGATGTCGGTCTTCTCGGCAGCGGTGATGTCCCCGAGGTACACGTGGCCCGTCGCCTTGGTCTTCAGCAGTCGGACCCGCAGGTCGGCAGGCAGCCCGGGAAGGGCCAGAGCCTGCTGGAGGTGTGTCATCGCGGCGGCATCGTCGCCCGCGGCCTGGTGGATCTCGGCGGCCACCAGGCGCAGACGCGCCTCCTGCGGCGGCTCCAGCCGGTCCGACAGGGTGGCGTCGACCAGGTCGAGCGCCTGATGGACCCGGCGGGTCCGGCCGAGGTACTCGGTGGCGTCGGTCAGCAGGGCGATGCGCCGCCGGTCGTACAGGGGCAGCAGTCCGGCGATCTGCTGAGCCAGGTCCGCAGCCGCGTCGGGGGCCGACGACGACAGTTCCCGTACGGTGGTGGTCAATGTGGTCACGGCGTCGTCGTCGACCGGGCCGCCCGACATGACGACGTGCCAGGCCACCTCGGCCGATCGTGCGCCGATGCCACGCAGAATGTCGGCGGCCTCCCGGTGCAGAGCGGTCCGGACGGCCGGCGCCAGATTCTCGTGCACAGCCTGCCGCATGAGGTCGTGGCGGAACGCCAGTCGCGGGCCGTCGCCCGAGAGCAGACCGGCGTTCAGAGCGGCCTCGACGCCCGACAGCAGGCTGCCGGCCTGTCTGCCGAGCATACGGGCGGCCGTGCCGAGGTCGAACTCCCGGCCGAGGACGGACCCGATCTGGAGCAGGCGCACGGCGTCCTCCGGGAGCCGGTCCAGGCGCGCGGCGACGCTCCGCCGGAAACCGACGGGGATGCCGTCGTGCAGCAGGCTCGCCACGCCCGCCTCCACTTTGACGGCGTCGGCGTCGGCGAAGGCGCGCACCAGTTCGATCGCCAGGAACGGATTGCCCGCGACGCCCCGCAGCAGCCGGGCCAGACCGGGTGATGGTTTCGCCCCGAGGACGTCGGCCGCGATGTGCTGCAATTCCTGCTGCGGCAGGGGGCCGAGGGTCAGCCACCGGGCTCCGAGGCGTTCGAGGTCCTCCCGCACCCTGGCAACGGTCGGCCGCTCGGTCTCCGACCGCACCGCCAACACCCACAGGATCCGCGAGGCCGCCAGTCGCCGGGGCAGGGTGCGGAGCACCAGGAGCGTGGCCGGATCCGCCCACTGCGCATCGTCCACCAGCACGGCCACCGGGGCGCGCTGGGCACGGTCCTCCAGAGCGTCCGTGATGCCGTCAAGCAGCCACAGCCGCTGGTCGTCGGTGGCCGCGGCCGCTCGTTCGGATCCGCCGGAGGACTGCAGGGCGGACTGCAGGGCGGCTCCGGCGGCGTACTGGTCGAGCTCGTCGGCCCGTACGGACACCACGTCGAACCCGGACCGCCGTGCCATCTCGTCCAGCTCCGCGAGCAGTCGGCTCTTGCCGACGCCGGCCGCGCCTTCCACGACGACGCAGGCACCCCGTCCGCCACGCACCGCGTCCAGGGCCTCACGGACAGCCGCCATCTCGCGGTCCCGTCCCCTGAGGCGCAGCCCGGTCATGACCTGGCTCCCACGCCCACCGGGCCGGTCGCCCACGGGCTTTGTGCTGCGCATGGGGCCAGCATGCCGTACGGCCACAGCGCCCTCAACGCCGGTTCCTGCGTGCTCGGGGCTTTCACCCGGGTGATTGTCGCTTCCGCGCCGTGCGCTCACCCCGTCGCGACGCATGCTTCGGGGCGTCCAGATCTCTTGCCCCCGAGAGGAGCATGACGTGCGTACAGGCAAGGAATACCTGGCGGCGCTGAACGACGGCCGTACGGTGTGGGTGGGCGACGAGCTCGTCGACAACGTGGCCACGCACCCCAGGACGAGGGCGTACGCCCGGAGCATCGCCGACTTCTACGACCTGCACCACCGCCCGGACCTCCAGGACGTCATGACGTTCGTGGACGAAGAGGGCGTCCGGCGATCCATGACGTGGTTCCAGCACCGCTCCAAGGAGGACCTGCTGCGCAAGCGGCGCTACCTGGAGACGGTGCAGCGGGAACTGGGCGGCGGTGCGATACCACGCACACCGGATGTCAACAACTACGTCCTGCTGACCTACGTCGACGACCCGGAGCCCTGGAGCAGCGAGTCCGTCGGGACCGACGGGAGGGACCTCACCCAGGGGATCGTCGACTTCTGGAACGAGGTGCGGGACGGCGACCTGAACGCGACGCCGGCCTTCGTCGACCCGCAGGCGGACCGCTCGCGCGACTCGGCGCAGGCGGAGTCCCCCGCCCTGCGGGTGGTCGCCACCTCGGACGAGGGCATCACCGTGCGGGGTGTGAAGTCGATCAGCACCGGCGCGGCCTTCGGGGATTGGATCCACATCGGGGTCTTCTACCGGCCCGGCATCATCGCGGAGCAGATCATCTACGGGGCGGTGCGGACCAACACCCCCGGGGTCACCATCATCTGCCGGGAGAGCAACGTCCGCGAGGGCGAGGAGGTGGAGCACCCGCTCGCCTCACACGGTGACGAGCTCGACAGCATCATCGTCTTCGAGGACGTGCTCATTCCCTGGAACCGGGTCTTCCACATCGGCAACCCCCAGCACGCGTCGCTGTACCCGCAGCGCGTCTTCGACTGGCTGCACTACCACTCGCTGGTGCGTGCGATGGTGAAGGCCGAGCTGATGCTCGGTCTGGCCCTGCTGATCACCGAGCACATCGGTACCTATCAACTGCCGCCCGTGCAGGCCCGGATCGCGCGGTTCGCCGGCTTCCACCAGACGCTGAAGGCGCATGTGGTCGGTTCGGAGGACCAGGGGTTCTACACTCCGGGCGGCATCTACAAGCCGAACGTCCTGATGTTCGACTTCGGGCGGGCGTACTACATCGAGCACATCACCGACATGACCCACGAGCTCGTCGACCTGTCCGGTCGTGCCGCGCTCATCTATCCCACCGAGGGGCAGTGGCAGCAGTCCGAACTGCGGCCGTGGCTCGAGGCGCTGCAGACCGGACCGGTCGGGAGGCCGCACGACCGGCTGAAGATCAGCCGAGTGATCCGCGACCTGTTCCTCTCGGACTGGGGCAACCGCATCAGCGTCTTCGAGAACTTCAACGGCACGCCCCTGCTGGCCATCCGCAGCCTCACCATGAAGCGCGCCGAGATGTCCCCGGCCGGCAGCATGGCGGACCTCGCACGCAAGGTCTGCGGCCTCGAGAGCGTGAGCAGTGACGACGCGACCGCGTACCTGGCCCAGGCGAACTACGCCCGGCGGCAGGACGCCTCTCGTCAGGACGCCTCGTAGCAGGATGCCGGGGCCCGGGTCAGAGCATGCCGCACTCCCGGGCCCTGGCGACCGCTGTGCTCCGGTCGTGAGCGCCGAGTTTGCGGAAGATCGCCCGTACCTGTGTCTTGACGGTGTTGTGGGACACATAGAACTCGGAGGCGATCTCACGCAGTGTCAGCGGACCGCACAGGGCGCCGAGCACCCGGCGCTCCCCCAGCGACAGCTCCTGGGGGCCGGACTCGACGAGCGGCACGACGGTGTCCTCGCCGACTCGCCCGAGCAGTGTCGTCAGCACTCCCGGTGACTCGCACCGGTCCGCTGCCCGCTCGGCCGCCTCACGGGCCTCCCGTGCGGCGGCCGCGTCGTGCCGCGCACTGGCAAGTCGTGCCCGTGTGACGTGGTACAAGGCGTGCATTTGGGGTTCGCTGCCGGTCCTGGACGAGTCCGCCAGCGCCGCTTCGGCGTCGGCCAGGGTGTTTTCGGCCTCGTCGGCCCGTCCCTCGTCGAGGAACAGGCCAGCCCTGCCGATGTAGGCGGGCGCGGCGACGAAGTGCCGTTCCAGGCCGGCCGTCGCGGCCGCCTCGTGGGCCTGGTCGCTCAACATGCGCGCCCGCTCGTGGCGTCCGGCGAGCAGCGCGCACACCGCCCGCAGACCCAGCGCGCGGACCAACGCCAAGCTGTGACCGGCGGCATGCGCGTCACGGGTCGCCTCGGCGAGCAGCGCCTCCGCCTCCCCGTACCGGGAGGTCCACAGCAGCGCGGTGCCGCGGGCCGTACAGGCCAGGGCACGCCAGGACGTCAACGGGACGGTGCCGGCGACGGCGGATTCGGCGAGACGGTCGCCGGTCAGGACCTCCCCCTGCAGCCAGCATGCCACGGCCTGGGCGACGGCTGCCGCATCGGACACCGTGCTGCCCTCGCCGACCGTCTCCGCTCCCGGCTCCCTGAGCCGGACCACGTCCAGCCAGCGCCGGGCCGTTTCCGGAGCACCCCCCGACAGGGCCGCCATCGCCGCCACGACGCACAGTCTCGCGTCGGCGGCGACCGTGCGGAGCGGCAAGAGCTCCAACCATTGCGCGACCTCCCGACCGCGGCCCGCCGAGACCGCCTGTTCCCAGTCGTGGAGTATCGAGGCGGCGGCAGCGGCCTCGTCACCGCCGCGCACCCAGTGCCGTACGGCCGCGGCCGTCTCGGCCTGCCGTGAGTACCACCGAGCCGCCGCTCGGTGCAACGACACGGCGGTCTCCGGCTGTTCGGATCCAAGGAGGTCGCAGAGCAGCGCGGACAGTGCGCGGTGACGCCGGTATGCCGAGGGGCCGGTGGCCACGGGCACGAGCAGCTGGACGGTCCGTGCGAGCTCGCGCAGCAGTACGCCCGCCCGGTCCCCGGCGAGGGCCTGGCACGGCCCGGCACTCAGCTCGTCGAGCACACTGGTGCGCAGCAGGAACCTGCGCTGTTCGGTGGTGAGCCGGCAGAGCACCTCGCTGGCCACGTACTCGGTGACCGCTCGTCTGCCACGGGCCAGGTTGGCCACCGTGTCGGCGTCGTCCGACGAGAGGGCCAGGGTACGGCCCATGATGCACAGCGCCGCCGCCCACCCCTCGGTGGCCTCGTACAGCGCCCTCGACGTGTCCGGGGCCGGAGCGGACCCGAGCAGACCGGTGAGCAAGGCCTGTGCCTCCTCCTGCGTGAAGGCCAGGTCGTGCTGGTCGAGTTCGGCGATCGCGCCCCGGGCGCGCAGGGTCGGTACGGGGCCACCGGGAACGTGTCGGGTCGACAGAATGACGCGAAAGCCCTGCGGAAGCCTTGCCAGGAAGTCCGAAAGGCTACGGACCGCGTCGACGTCCGTGATCGATTCCACTCCGTCGAGGATCAGCGTGAGCGATCCCTGTCCGTCCAGTCCGGTCACGAGGCTCGGCAGGATCTCCTCGAGCCACGCGTCGAGTGTCCATTCGCCGCTGTCGAGCCGGACGGGCAGTTCCGGCCGTACGTACTGCAACGCCCGCAGGATGCCGGCCCAGAGCCGGCCTGGGGCGTTGTCGTGCGCGTCCAGGCTGAGCCAGGCGCACGAACCGCGCGTTCCGAGGCTTCGCGACCACTCGGTGAGGAGCACCGTCTTTCCGGCACCGGCGGGCGCGGAGACGACCACCACGGGCTCGGTCGACGCGTCCAGCCGGCGCAGCAGCCGGGGGCGGGTCAGGAGGTGCGGGGGCTGGCCCGCAGGACGCAGCTTGAAGATCGGCACGGAGCTGGTCATGGCACCCTCGGTGGAGTCGTCGGGACGAGCGGCGCCCCCGGCGTCCGTGGCTCGCCTGCAGGAGCCCGACGCCGGGGGCCGTAGTGGGCCGGATCAGGGGTACGGCGGCCTCCGTCGGGCCGCTGTCACCAGCGCTAGCAGGGAGGCTTGAGCGCGCCGAAGTCTCCGCCGAAGTGGAGCAGTGGCCGGCCTTCCATCCGGTGTTCGAAGTGGCGGACGTCGCCCACGAATATGGTGTGATCGCCGCCGGGCAGCGCCGCGGCGACGTCGCACACGACCGCCGCGATGGCGTCCTTCAGCACTGGCACGCCATGGTCGTCGATGGTCTCCACGCCCGCGAACTTGTCCGGCTTGGATGCGGCGAAGTTCCGCGCGAGGTGCTCGCTGTCCTCTCCCAGGACATTGACGGCGAAGCGACCGTGCTCCGCGATCGCGGTCCGCGTGTACAGCTGGTTGCCGATACACACGAGCAGTTGGAGTGGCTCCAGGGACAGCGCGGAGACGGCGCTCGCCGTCATGCCGATGGGCGTGCTGCCCGAGCGTGTGGTGATCACGCTGACACCCGTGGCGAGCCGGCTCATCGTGGCTCGGAACCCGAGGACATCGTCGAGAGTTTCAGTCATCAGAGGACCTCCGTGAATGCGGGACCGCGCCCCGCGGGTGATGAAGGGTTCGGCGTCGGCCGTCCTCATGGACGACCGCCTCTCGTCTTGTAGCGCCGCGGGGATCAGTCCGTGACGCGGGGTTCGAGGACGAAGGTGCGGCGCAGCAGGATGTACGGCACCTCGGTCATTCCGCGGCAGGGCCCGGCGTCGGCCTCGTACGTGTCGAAGCGCTCGATCAGCGACTGCCTGACGCCGAACACCGGATCGGTGTCCAGGTGCGGGTCGTCCGAGGGGAACAGCATGGTGGTCACGCGCTGGAATCCCGGAGTCTCGATCATCACGTGCACATGGGCGGGACGCATGAGCGACCTGCTGGTCGCGCTCATGAGTTCGCCGACCGGGCCGTCACCGGGTATCGGGTAGCTGGACGGGCGAATGGAACGGAATCCGAAGTGCCCCGTCTCGTCGGTGCGGAACAGCGCGCGCATGGCCGGCTCGTCCAGGCCGGGCACATCCACGTCGTAATGGCCGTCCGAGTCGCTGTGCCAGACGTCCACCGCCGCGCCGGCCACCGGCGCTCCCTCGCGGTCCACGACCCGCCCCTCGAAGAACAGCGGGGTACCGGGCAGGCCTCCGGAGATGTCGGCGGCGTCGGCCTCCCGTGGCCTGTCCTCCCTGAAGTAGGGGCCCAGCACACTGTTCTGCGTGGCCTGGCTGGGGCGCCGGTTGCTCAGGGAGTCCACCAGCATGGTGACGCCGAGCACGTCGGACAGCAGGATGAACTCCTGACGCGTCGGGGTGCACATCTGCCCGGTGCGCGTCAGGAAGTCCACTCCCCGGGCCCACTCCTCCTCCGTCAGTTCGACGTCGCGAACGAAGGCGTGCAGGTGCCGCACCAGTGATTCCAGGATCTCGGCGACACGGGGATCCTTGGTGTCCCGCATGGTCGAGATCACGGCCTCGGTGATGGTGTCGCTGGTCAGATCACGCATGACGTGCTCCCGTGGTGGATGAGTGGTGGGTCGCGGACACGGTCCGGGGATGTGTGTCGCCGGGTGATGTGCACGGCTGCTGCCCTGACCAGGCGCGGGCCAGGAGAGCGCGCACCGCCGTCCGTTCGACTGGTCGCGGGTTCCAGTAGCCGTCCCGCACGATGAGTTCGGCCGCCTGCTCGATGCCCGATTCCGGCATACCGAGGTCCCGCAGTGCCCTGGGGGCGCCGAGCCTCCCCGCGAAGTCGAAGAGACCGCTCGCGGCGTCGGCCACCGACAGCGCCTCGGCGATGCGTGCCATGGCCTCGGGCGCCGCCGGTGCGTTGTAGGCGACCACGTGCGGCAGGACGACCGCGTGGGTTTCGGCGTGCGGAAGCCCGAACGTGCCGCCCAGCACATGGCACACCTTGTGATGCAGGGCCATGCCCACCGTGCCCAGGCACGTGCCCGCGAGCCACGCCCCGTACAGGGCCTCGGCCCGCGCCTCGCCGTCGTCCGGACGGTGCGCGACGACCGGGAGGGACCGGATGAGGGATTCGAGCGCCTCACCGGCCATCAGGAAGGCGAGCGGGTCCCGGTCCTGTGCGTAGAGGGCCTCCACGGCGTGCGCCATCGCGTTGATGCCGCTGACCACCGATGCCGCCGCGGGAAACGTGACCGTCAGGTCGACGTCGTACACCACGGTCTTGAGCAGCACTTCCGGCAGCCGGCGGGTCGTCTTCCGGCGCCCTTCGGTCTCTCCGAGGATCGGCGTCATCTCCGAGCCGGCGTACGTGGTGGGCAGCGCCAGCTGTGGCAGCCCGGTCCGCAGGGCGATCGCCTTGCCGAGGCCGATGGTCGAGCCGCCACCAATCGCGAGTACCGAGTCCGCTCCCACGGTTCTCGCGTACGCGACCGCCTTCTCGGTGACCTCGACGGGAGTGTGCGGAGCCGCGCCCGTGAAGGTTCCCACGGCCGCCGTCCCAAGTACGTCGTGTATCTCCGCCGCCTGGCCCGATTGACCAGGTGTGCACAGGACGAGCACCCGGCGGCATCCGAGGGCATTGGCCTCTTCGGGGATACGACTGCGCGTACCGCTGCCGAAGACCACCTTGGTGATCTGTCCCCGATGCACGAATGTCTTCATGAGAATTCCCCAGTCCCGCCGTCTGCTTGGAATCAAGACTTTCGATGCCTGAATGACGGGGGTCAACGGAATTCGCGAGCGATAACGAGCGCCGGCGTTGAAATACCTTGTTCGTGCGACAGGCGCCGCGCCCGGGGCCTCCGGCTCTCGACGGATATCACCTATCTGCGGGATGCCATGGGGTGCGTGGGGGCTGGGAACGTGGATCCGAATCTCTGTCAGGCTGCTCGGCACAGGTGGGGTCGTCCTCCCGCAGGAATGTGAAACAACACAACCCCTGAATCGCCGCCGATATCGCCGATCTGCGGGATAGCCAAGTGCGCCGTGGCGGCGGACCCTGAAAGCAGGTCTCAGCCGGGCTGGATGCGCATCGGGCGGACAGGCCGGCGGCGGAAAGCACTCCGCGATAGACACAGAATTCACGCGAGCATCTGAGGGTCCGAAAATAATGGACAAATTGGTCAGTACGGCCCTGGAGGCCGTGGCGGATGTGCCGGATGGAGCGTCGTTGGCCGTGGGCGGGTTCGGGTTGAGTGGTGTGCCGGACGTACTGATCCGGGCACTGTTCGAGCGGGGCGTCGGCGGACTGTCAGTCGTTTCGAACAACTGCGGGGCGATGGATTCGGGCCTGGCCGTGCTGCTGTCCGCGGGCCGCATCGGACGGGTGACCGGATCGTATGTCGGGGCGAACAAGGAGTTCGCACGGCAGTACCTGGCCGGTGAGCTGGAGGTGGAGCTGATCCCGCAGGGCACGCTGGCGGAGCGGCTGCGCGCGGGCGGCGCGGGCATTCCCGCCTTCTACACGCCGGCCGGGGTCGGCACCCAGGTCGCCGAGGGCGGGCTGCCCTGGCGCTACGACGGCTCCGGCGGCGTCGCGCTGGCCTCGCCGCCGAAGGAGGTGCGGGTCTTCGACGGCGTGGAGTACGTCCTGGAGCGCGCCATCCGCACCGACTTCGCGCTGGTTCGGGCCGCGAAGGGCGACCGGCACGGAAACCTGGTCTTCAACAAGTCCTCCCGGAACTTCAACCCCCTCGCGGCCATGGCGGGGAAGGTCACGATCGCCGAGGTGGAGGAGCTGGTCGAACCCGGCGAGATCGACCCGGACGCCGTACACCTGCCCGGCGTCTTCGTGCAGCGGGTGCTGGCCCTGACCCCGCAGCAGGCGGCGGACAAGAAGATCGAGCAGCGGACGGTGAGCAGCTGATGGCCTGGACACGCGAGGAGATCGCCGCCCGCGCGGCGCGGGAGCTGCGCGACGGCCAGTACGTCAACCTGGGCATCGGCCTGCCCACGCTGATCCCGAACCACCTCCCTGCGGGCGTCGAGGTCGTCCTGGAGTCGGAGAACGGCATCCTGGGCACCGGCCCCTACCCGACCGAGGAGCAGGTCGACCCGGACCTGATCAACGCGGGCAAGGAGACCGTCACCGTCCTGCCGGGCGCGTCGTTCTTCGACTCGGCGCTGTCCTTCGCGATGATCCGCGGCGGGCACATCGACGTGGCCGTGCTGGGCGCCATGCAGGTCTCCGCGGGCGGCGACCTGGCCAACTGGGCGGTGCCGGGCAAGCTGGTCACCGGGATCGGCGGCGCGATGGACCTGGTCCACGGCGCCCGTCAGGTGATCGTGGTGATGACCCACACCGCCAAGGACGGATCCCCGAAGATCCTCAAGGAGTGCACGCTGCCGCTCACCGGCAAGTCCTGTGTGAACCGAGTCATCACCGACCTTGCGGTGCTGGACGTCACCGAGGCAGGCCTGGCCCTCGTGGAGACCGCCCCCGGCGTCACCGTCGACGACGTCGTCGCCCGGACCGACGCCGAACTCACCATCCCGGAGAATCTGCTGTGAACGTCGTCAACAGGCTCAACACCGTTTACCTCGTCGACGCCGTCCGCACCCCCATCGGGCGTTACAACGGCGCCCTGGCCTCCGTACGCCCCGACGACCTCGCCGCCCACGCGATCCGCGCCCTCCTCGCCCGCACACCAGCGCTGGACCCGGCCCGGATCGAGGACGTCTACGTCGGCAACGCCAACGGCGCCGGCGAGGAGAACCGCAACGTCGCCCGCATGGCCGCGCTCCTCGCCGGACTGCCCACCAGCGTGCCGGGCGTGACCGTCAACCGGCTGTGCGCCTCCGGCCTGGAGGCCGTCGTCCAGGCGGCCCGCGCCATCGCCGTCGGCGACGCGCACCTCGCCCTCGCGGGCGGCGTGGAGTCCATGACCCGCGCCCCCTACGTCCTGCCCAAGAACGACCGCCCCTTCCCGGCCGCCCACGCCGAGCTCTACTCCACCACCCTGGGCTGGCGCATGGTCAACCCGGCGATGAACCCGCAATGGACCATCCCGCTCGGGGAGTCGGCCGAACTGATCGCCGACAAGCACAAGATCAGCCGCGAGCAGCAGGACGAGTTCGCCCTGCACAGCCACCACAAGGCCGCAGCAGCCCAGGAACAGCACCTGTTCGACGCCGAGGTGACGCCCGTGCCCGTCCCGCAGCGCACGGGCGAGCCGGTCCCCTTCGCCGCCGACGAGTGCGTACGCCCCGACGCCTCCCTCACCGCGATGGCGAAGCTGAAGCCGTCCTTCCGCACCGCGAGCGAAGCGAGATGGGGGTCCCCCCGGCCGAAGGCTGGGGGAGGCACGGTCACCGCCGGCAACGCCTCCCCGCTCAACGACGGCGCCGCCGCCCTGCTGCTGGCCGACGAGGCCGGCCTGAAGGCGACCGGCCGCGAACCGCTCGCCCGGATCTCCGCGACCGGAGTCTCCGCCACCGACCCGCACTACTTCGGCCTCGCCCCCGTCGAGGCCGTCAACCGGGCGCTCGCCAAAGCGGGCAAGGGATTCGACGACCTGTCGGTGCTGGAGCTGAACGAGGCCTTCGCCGCCCAGGTCCTCGGCTGCCTCGCCGAATGGCCCGACTTCGACCCGGCGATCCTCAACCCCCAGGGCGGCGCCATCGCGCTCGGCCACCCGCTCGGCGCCTCCGGCGCCCGGCTCGCCGGCACCGTCGCCCACCAGCTCGCCCGCCGCGGCACCGGCACCGGCGTGGCCACCCTCTGCATCGGCGTGGGCCAGGGCCTCGCCCTCGTCCTCGAACGCTGACACACGCTGGACGAGCAGACCGTCGTGGGGAACGGCGCCCGTGGCCGGGATCGGCAGCGGCCTCCGCGCAGGGTCGGCAGGTGCGGACGTACGGTACTGGTATGTGCGCCATGCGGGAAGGCGGCGCGGCGCAGCCCCACGGCCCCCGCCCCTCTTCGCCGAGCGCCGGGTCGCTGCGCGAGGCCGAGCTGGACCGGCTGCTGGAGCTCGCCATGCGCGACACGGGCGTGCACGCGGGTGCGGTCTTCCTGCTGGCGTCCGACGGGCAGACGCTGCGGCTGGAGGTGACCGCAGGGATGCCGGCGGAGTATCTCGCGCCCTGGTTCACGGTGGCGCTGTCGAGCCGCCTTCCCGTGACCGATGCGGTGCGCGAGCGTCGGCTGGTCTGGCTCGGCGACCCCGAGGAGCTCGCCCGCCGCTATCCCCGCACGGCGATCGCCCTGCCCTACCACCATGCGGTGGCCGCGGCACCGCTCCTCACCGGAACCACGGTCTGGGGCGCGCTGCTGCTGTTCTGGCCCGGCGCCGGCTCCGCCCAGGCCGACGGCCCGAGCCCTGAACGGGTCCGTGCCGCCGGTCGGCGCCTGGGACGGTTCCTGCGCGAGGCCGCCGGCACCGGCCACGCCGTCCGTCCGGGGCCCGCACCCCGCACCCTGGCGCAGCCGCCCGCCCGCAAGCGGGGGCCGGCCGAGGCGCTCGCCGCGGCCGACCTCGTCGAACGGCTGCCGTGGGGCAGCTGCTCCCTCGACCTCGAGGGCAGGTTCACCTACGTCAGCGCCACCGCCGCCGTCCTGCTGGGCGCGAGCAGCCCCGACGATCTGATCGGCACGCGTCCCTGGCAGTCCCTGCCCTGGTGCACCGACCCGGCCTTCGAGGACCACTTCCGCGCCACCGTGGTCAGCCGGAAGCCCGGCTACTTCACCGCCCTGCACCCGCCGGACCAGTGGCTCGCGTTCGAGCTCTATCTCGACGGCTCGGGGGTGAGCGTCCGCATATCGCCGACTGGTCCGGGCGGGGACTCGCAGCCGGGGCCCTCCAGGACGGAGACGTTCCGGGGCGAGCCGATCCGCCTGGGCGAGATCTACCGGGTGCTGCACCTGGCCGCCGCCCTCTCCGAAACCGCGGGCGTCGCAGACGTGGTCGATCTGGTCACCGAGGAGATGCTGCCGGCGTTCGGCGCCCGGACCGTCGCCCTGCTCGCGGCCGAGGACGGCAGAATGCGTGTCATCGGCCGCAGGGGCTACAACACCTCGCTGCTCGAGCACTTCGACGGAGTGCCGCTGACCCACCCGGCACCCGCGGTCCGGGTCCTCGCCACCGGCGTGCCCAGCTTCTTCGCCTCCCTCGACGAGCTGTCCCAGGCCTACCCGGCCGCCCCGCACGAGCAAGGTCTGCACGCCTGGGCGTTTCTGCCGCTGATCGCCTCCGGGCGCCCGGTGGGCTCGTGCGTGTTCGCCTTCGACCGGCCCCACCCCTTTCCCGACCAGCAGCGGGTCGTCTTCATCGCGCTCGCGGGACTGATCGCGCAGGCGCTGGAACGAGCCCGCCTGTACGACACCAGCAACGAACTCGCCAAGACCCTGCAGGCGGCCCTGCTCCCCGACTCGCTGCCCGACCTCCCCGGACTGGATGTGGCGGCCCGCTATCTGCCCAGCGTCCGCGGCATGGACATCGGCGGCGACTTCTACGACCTGGTCCGCGTCGACGACACCACCGCCGCCGCGGTCATCGGAGACGTCCAGGGCCACAACGTCAACGCCGCCGCGCTCATGGGCCGGGTGCACCCCGCCATCCGCTCCCACGCCGCCTCGGGGGCCACGCCGTCACAGGCCCTCGCGCAGGCCAACCGCCAGCTGGTCGCCATGGACCCGGGCCGCTTCGTCAGCTGCCTCTACGCCCATCTCGACCTCGCACACCGCCGAGCCGTCCTCGCCACCGCCGGCCATCCCCCGCCCGTGCTGCGTCACCCGGACGGGCACGCCGAGGTCCTTCCGCTCCGACCCGGCCTGCTGCTCGGCATCGACCCCGACGCGGACTATCCCCCCACCGAGATCCCGCTGACCCCCGGCACCGTCCTCGCCCTGTACACCGACGGCCTCGTCGAGACTCCCGGGGTCGACATGGACGACGCCATGTCCGGGCTCGCCACCCAGCTCGCCCGGGCCTCGACCCAGCCCATGGACCGGCTCGCCACGACCCTGATCGACCATGCACGGCAGACCGCGCCCCGCACGGACGACATCGCCCTGCTGCTCATCGGGCTCGCCACCGCCGGGTAGCGCCCATCCGGCCGGACCTCGCCGACAGGCGCTGTGGCGGTAGGGCATGCCTTGACGCCCATCGACGCAGTTCGGGCCGGTCGGACCCAGGAAGAGCCGGAAAACCAAGGGGCATGGTCCTTCGTTGTGCCAGTCCCCGCCGCCGTCGGCTCGGCGGCATGCTCTTCGGCAGCCCGCACCTGCGCAGGCGGGCTCAGTCCCGGCTCGTCCCCGGTCGCGAGGCGCGCCAGACCAGGAGCGCGCCTGCGGCGCCGTACGCCACGAGCAGGACCCCGTTCCTGGCGTCGCGTCGCCGCTCAAGGGACTGGTAACTGCGCTGCTGCTCGTACGTTCGTGTCGCCACCGAGAGCGACCCGTCCAGCACCGAACACCTCACGTCCCCCGGCTGCATCGGGCCTGGGCGTTCCTCGCCGTCCGCGCCCGCGTTCTCTCCCGGACACACGACCTGCGCCGAAGCCGTCAGGGCACTGATGAAGCTCGCCGCTCCCCAAACCGCAGGCACGAGGAAGAACGCCAGGAGGACGACCCTGAACTTCACTGAACCGTTCCTAATCAGTGAGCAGGAGTGGGTCTTGGACCCATGTGTGGTCACTGCGGACATCCCGAACGGTTTTGGGTGTCCTGGTCGCCCGCTTTCGCTCCGCGTCCGGCTGCACGGATCGTGTCCGTGGTCCGGGGATGCGGGGGCGGGGTTCCTCACGCCCTGGGCCACTGCGTCCGGCCTGGATGGTCCGATGCCCGCCAGTATCGCTCTGGTGCTGGCGGGGCGGTGTCGTCCGTCGCCGGATCGGGTGTCCGAGGGCGCGTCGCCCGATCGCGATGCTCGCGGCATCGTGACGGGTCGTCTTGCGAGTCTTGCTGGTGAGAGGTTTGCGCCAGTGCTGGTCGCCCCACATCGACGTGTACGCGGGGTCGACCGCGACGATGGCCAGGTCCTGTTCGGCGGCCATCGACACCAGCCGGGCTTTGAGCTTGCCCGTGGGGATGCCGGAGATCAGCTGTCGGAAACGCTTCTTGCGGCCGTGCTTCTCCCGCGTCTTCTCCTGTGTGAAGTCCAGGTCTTCGATCGCAATGGCGGTCACGCCCGCACTCTTGGCCCAGTGCAGGAGACGGCTGATGGCGTGCCGGAGCTGCGCGTCACGGTGCGGGGCCGACCCGGTGAGGTCGTAGTGGAAGCGTTTGGGCTCGCCGACCGGGTTGCCGTGCACGTCCAGACGCCAGACGGCGAAGTGGTCGGCGTTGGTGTCCACGCCGACCGTTCCGGCGGCGCGGGCCGCCTCCAGCGGCATCGTCTTGACGACGGGGCGCTGCCAGGATGCGGTCAGGTACCAGCGCCCGCGCTGTACGTCGTAGTGGATGCGATAGGCCACAGCCCGGTTCGCCACGACGCGGTCGGCCCACTCCTGGCCCCGGTGCGCGAACTGCACGCGGGTAGCCAGGACATACCGGCCGTGCCTGCTGTTGGCTAGATCAGCGAGCGGCGCGGGCAGCTTGATGGAGACTTCGCCGTCCGGCGTGACGCGGATCGTCTCGTTCCCGAACCTTTTTCCGGACTCACCGTCAGCGGCGAGGAACCAGCGTTCGGCCTCCCAGCGCTCCCGCCACTGGGCTTCAGTGAGCTGGGCTGCTTCGAGGTTGTGCCGGGTGTTCAGCAGCCGCCTACCGCCGCGTACGACGTGCACGGTGCCCGCTTCGCGCTCATCACGAGCGGTGTTGAGACGGTGCTGGAGCGCGTGCAGGCGCCGGGACTTGGCGAACCACTCCTGCTTGGACCGGTAGCCACCCGGCACACGCTTGGTGCCCTTGGCTCCGATCGGCTGGGACAGGCGGTGCATCAGCGTGCGTACACCAGCTTCAAGGGACTGGATGTGGGCAAGCTGACAGCGGCGGGAGAGCGCCCACTGATCGTGCGTGGCTTTCGTGATCGATCCGGCCCAGCGGGACGACGACTCGGCGGTCAGGTCCCGTTTACGCGCAGCCCAGGTGTCGGCGGTGTGCTCCAAGCCGTCCCGGCAGCGGGCAGCCAGGTCAAGCGATGCCAGGCGTCCCAGGTGCTCACCCGCCAGGCGAAGAACTTCCTCGTCCTTGGGCGAGAGGTGCTTGAGCCGGTCGCGTATCGCCATACCGGACGGCCCGAGGGCGACGAACGGCGCATCGATCGGGCGAAGCTGCTGCTTCTTCGGCTCACTCACCGGCAGCCGCCGCTTCCAAAGCTTTCCTCGCCCGGTTCTTCGCCGACCGACGCCCATACAGGCGGGCGCAGAACGACGTCAGGACCTCGACCATGTCCCGCACCAGGTCGTCTTCGACTTCGCCGTCATCCAGCACGATCAGGCGACGCCCGGACGCTGACAGGGCAGCTTCGACGAGTTCGACGTTCATCCGGCCGAGCCGGTCTTTGTGCTCGACCACCACGGTGATCACGGCCGGATCAGCCAGTAGACGACGGGCTTTCGTGCGCGACCCGTTCATGCCTGATGCGATCTCGGATTCGATCCGCACGACCCGGTGACCGGCCTTCGCCGCCCATTCGGACAGCCGCGCCGTCTGGCGGGCCAAGTCGTCTTTCTGGTCGTGTGAGGAAACGCGTGCGTACAGCCCCACGCCACCGGACGCCGTCGTTGAGGAGTTCGCTTCGACGTTCACCAGGATCGTGCGCGACCCGACCCGTTCCGCCGGCACCGGCAGCGTGCCATCGCGGAACCAGCGATAGGCGGTGTGCGGGTGCACACCGTTCGCCTTCGCCCACTCCTTGAGGTTCATACCTCCAGAACCCTACACTCACTCAAAGGCATTAATAAGCACTAAAGTTAACTCGATCCGAAGCAGCTCAGCACCCCTTGGAGTCGGTGCGGGAAGCATTGAGCGGCGGCGAAGCGGATCACGGCACTAGGCTCCCCATCCCGCTAAAACGCGAGGCGTCCCCTGGCTAAGAGGCTCGTAACAGAATGAGCCGTTCGTGACCAGCCGGGTGTCCGGCTCCGTCCCTCTTTCCCGGGTGCGGCAACCTACCCATCGCCGACCGTTAGCCACTTGGATAGGCTCCGCGGGAACCCTTCAGGAGGTGTCATGGCGAAGGTCACCATCAGCCTGGACAGCGATTTGGCCATCGAAGTCATGCTGCTGGCCGGCACCAGGAGCCCGCAGGATGCCGTCGAGTTGATCGTCCGGGACTACCTGGCACGGAGTCACCGCACCGAGGCTCGTGCCGGTAACGCCGCCGACCAGGAGCGCCTCACCGACCGGCGGTCAGCGCCGGAAGAGGGCCGATGAGCACGTCAAGTGAGATCGGCGTGTCGGCTGGTGGTTGAAGGTCCTTCTGGGCAGGGTCCGGCGGGTGTCTATCGATCTTGTCGGAGGCCGCGTCGACGATCGCCGAGGTCCAGTCCACCTCGCCCCGGGCCCCGAGTTCGTCCAGCACCGCCCGGTGCAGCCGACGCCACAGGCCGGCCTGGGTCCATACCCTGAAGCGGCGATGCGCGGTGGCGGGCGACGTGCCGAACGCCGGCGGCAGATGCCGCCAGCCACAGCCGCTGGTCAGCGCGTACACCACCGCCGTGAACACGGCCCGCCCGTCACACGGAGCGGTCCCACCCACCTTGCGGACGAGCAGCGAACGACGGCAGCAACGGGGCGGCCGGCTCCCAGAGTTCATCAGGAACCAGACGCTTCGGCAGATCAGCACCGACGACCGGCATCATGCCGCACGAACATCAAGTCACGTGAGACAACCTCTAAGTCTTGATTGATGCGGCCGACCTGGCGGCCTGCTCGATCTTCGCGCAGTAGGCTGCACGGGCTTCCTCGTCGATCTGCTTCTCGTATTCGGGGCGCACCCCGGTCCGGCCATCGAGGCCCTCACGCAGGATGTCGGCGTGCCCGGCATGCCGGTTGGACTCGCCGAGGACATGGACCACGACGGCGAACAGGTTCGTGTTGGGATAAGGCTCCGGCCACCACGGCACGTGGCCGGGGGCGTCGAGGGGAAGCTCGTTGATCGTCGCGTCCGAGTGTTCCCACGTGCGCCGATAAAACCCGATGATCTGATCGCGGGTCTCGTCCTCGGCCGCCCACAGATCGCTGCCGTCGTAGTCCTGCCACCGGCACAGCGGTTCCGGGGAAGGGCGGTCGAAGACCTCGCCGAAGTACCTGGCCTCGACGGTGGCCACGTGTTTGACCAGGCCGAGGAGGTTGGTCCCGGTCGCTGTCAAAGGTCGGCGGGCGTCGTATTCGGACAAGCCGTCGAGTTTCCAGAGCAGCGCCTTGCGGTCCCGCCGCAGTCTCCCGTGCAGGTTGTCTTTCGCGAATTCATCGATCATGCGGCATGAGCCTGCCATGGGCTGCTCGTGGTCTCAAGATCCCGTAGGTGGTCCGCAACGACCGGCAGAGCCGAGGCCTTTGCCATGGCCGCCGCCCTGACCTGCTACAAGAAGCTCGCGAAACTTGCCACGTGAGACCACCTCTAAGTGGTCGGCGGCGTAAATCCTTCGGGGGTCGTTCGCGCTGCCTGTGCGACAGAGGATTCGTCGTGGTGATCGGCGGTGTGCTGGTCGGGCCTGGCCAGTAGATAGTCCATGTCGGAGGTGGTGAACCTCCGCTGGAACGGCTGTGCCGTGGCGTTGTAGTGGTCTTCGAAGACTCGGAGCCGGTCCCTGAACTAAGGGCTGTCCCGCAATGGCGAGGCAGCGATGGTACGAGCCGTTGATGGGGTAGGGCATGAGGGGCCAGGAGCTGGCCGTCTACCCTCGTGTCGTGGAGAAGTCCTGGGAGCCGCCGAATAGCACCGATGCCCTGGTGAGGGCGTTCCCGTCCCGACTTGCTGGTGACGTCCGGAGCGTTCTTGCAGTCGTACCGGAGGGCAGGCTCTCATCAGCGGACCCGTTCCAGGTCGAGGTGTGGGGTGAGACCGTCACCATCCCCTCGCGGATCTATCACGATGAGCCGAACGCCGACGTGGTGCGTTCACTGTCCGGGATCCAGCAGGTGATCTTGCACTGCCTGTACTCCCGGCACTGCGATGGCAGGGTCCGTCAGCGTCACCTCGAACAGATCGTGAGGCTGGACGAGGCGTGGGTGGTCCCGTTCGTCGTGCAGCTGGCCGGTGAGTACGTGGTGGAGATCCTTGAGTCGATCTACCGAGGGCTGCCCGGACTCGGTGTCCCGGACTCGGTCCAGCGCGGACTCTATGGGGAGTTCATCGCTCGGAATCCTGTGTTCTTCGCCCGCGTGGAACGACGTGTGGTGAGCTACTGGTCCTGCTACTACCGCTGGAAATACCCGGACTTCGGCACGTATCCGGGAGGCTTGCTGGCGGAAGCGTTTCGGGCTGCCGCCTCGGAGCGGGTAGGCGCACCATGGCCCCGCCACACACCGGCCCCACTGATGAACACAGGCGGACAGACGACCTGAGCCCTCCACCGTCTATCCGGTAAGGACGAGGTTGTGCAGGCGGGCGATGCCGAGCATCGCGTGATGGACGCCGGAACCTTTGAGCCGGCAGTCGCGCAAGATCTTCCAGCCCTTCATACGGGCGAAGGCGTGCTCGACCCGGGCGCGCACCTGCTTGTGGGACTTGTTGTGGGCTTCCTTCCACGCGGGCAGTTCCTCGCCCCTGCGGCGGCGGTGGGGCATCACGAGTCCGGTTCCGGGGTAGCCGCCGTCGGCGATCGTCAGCGTCCTGCCCACGGCAGCCTTCGCTCCGGACTCCGCCCACGCTTTGCAGTCGTTGCGGTTGCCTGGCAGGGGTTGGCCGACCACGACGATCAGGCGGGTGTCGGCATCGATGACGACTTGGTGGTTGGTGGAGTACCGATAGTTCTTCGACTGCTCGGCCACCGTGTGGTCGCGGGTGGGTACCAGGGTGCCATCCACAATGAGCACCGCGTCCTTCGCGAAGCGGAGCCGGGGCTGCAATGCGAGGAGCGGACCGAGCTGATCGATGATCCGGTCGGCTGCGGACTTTGAGATCCCGAACAGCAGGGCCAGCTGGCGCATCGTCAAGTTCGTGCGCCAGTAGGCCGTGACCAGCAGCACCCGATCCTCCAGCGGCAGACTCCAGGGCCGACCCCGGCGCACCCCATCGCCGGCCTCGCGGCGCAGCGCCGTCACCAACTTGCGGAAGCAGCGCGGACTCAGGCCGGTGAACGGGCCTATCCAGGACGGCTCGGATGCCGTGATCACACCAGCCACATCGAGATCATCTCACTCGTGGCCAGCCGTTACGGGACAGCCCTTAGGTGAGGTCGGTGAAGTCGTTGGGTGAGAGGGCCTTGCGCTGGACGGCAGTGAAGTAGATCTCGAACTTCGTTGAGCCAGGAGGCGTGCACGGGGGTGTGGACCATGACCGTGTTCGGGAACGCCGTGGTGAGCCGGTCGGCCGCCTTCTGACCGGGATGGGACGAGCCGTTCTTCAGGAGCGGTGCTGCCAGGGCTTGAGCGCGTCCTGGGCCGGCCAGCGACGCGCGGTCGACGCCGACATGAGCGGGGCGATGCCCCGCCCGGCGGCCTCGCGGGCCAGTTCCGGGCACGACCAGCGTGAGAGCCGTACTTCACACTCGGCAGGCAGCCGACAGGCCACGCCTTGACCTCGGCGGCCTGTAGCGGTGTCAATGCGGCGGGACACCGCAGCGTTGACGGCCTTTCAGCCCGGGCAAGGCCCGCCTGGGCGAACCGGCCACGCCAGTGGCGCACGGTGTCCAAATGCAGCCCCGACTCCCGGACGATGCATGCGTTGGAGCGCCCACGCGCGGCGTGCAGCACCACCCCGAACAGATGCGTCTGCCCCACGGCGGAACCGCCGGCACCTGGGGCTTCGGCCTCTACCTCGCGAGCACCGATGAGTACCAAGACGCCATCCTGCCCACCCGCGGCATCGCCGGCACTGCCGAAGACACCCTCGACTGCACCTGCGGCCCCCACCTCACCGACCCCGGCATCTCACCCCGCACCACACGGGCCTGGGCCGGGCAGCCCGGCTTTCGGCTGGTCAAGTAGCGCAGGCGGATCCGCGGTGGGGGGGTGATGCGGTGATCCGGAGCATGCGGCGGGTTGCCTGATCATGCGGCCAGAGCGGGTCTGCTCCCCCAGCGCATCCCTTCGAGTCGACCGGTCGGCTCCGCGCAGCGCTTCCGAGGCACGTGACCGGCGCGCGGAAGGCAGCCCGACGCTCGCGTGCCGCAAACCCTTCAGTCCGGTATCACCCGCCGTCCACCAAACCGGATCAGGGTCTGAGGGCTTCCGGTGCATGCATCGTGCACCCACCGACCTTGCTGAGGACGACATGTGCCTTGACGGACACTGCGAACACAACGCGGATTCCCTCGCACCCGACGCCGCGCACGGCGACGACTCGGGTGCTGGACTGGGACGGCGGCGGCTGCTTGCCGCGGGGGTGGCCGGGGCTGCCGCCCTGACCCTCGCCCCGGTCTCCTTCGCGCAGGCCGCCGACGGCTCCTCCGGCGGCACCCCGCCGGCCGGTGCCGAGGTCACCCGCGTCATCACCGGGTTCCTGGAGACCGGGGCCGCGGACTTCGTCTACCTGCCCGTCGAGGTGCCCGAGGGCGTGCAGAAGATCGCCGTCTCGTACTCCTACGACAAGCCGGCCGTCCCTGCCGGCACGCCGGGCAACTCCTGCGACATCGGCGTGTTCGACGAGCGGGGCATCGCGCTCGGCGGCCGTGGTTTCCGCGGCTGGTCGGGGGGCTTCCGCACCTCGTTCGAGATCTCCAACAGTGACGCCACGCCTGGGTACCTGCCCGGCCCGGTCGGCGCCGGCACCTGGCACGTCGTGCTCGGGCCGTACCAGGTGGCGCCTCAGGGCATGAACTACCGGGTCCAGGTGACCCTGACCTACGGCGAGCCCGGTCCCGCCCACGTGAACAAGTACCCGCCGCAGCGGGCCAAGGGGCGCGGCCGTGACTGGTACCGCGGCGACTGCCACCTGCACACCGTCTACTCCGACGGCAAGCGCCTGCCGAGTGAGGTCGCGGCCGGCGCCCGTGCCGCCGGGCTGGACTTCATCGTCTCCACCGACCACAACACCCCGGCATCGCACGGCGTGTGGGGCGAGTACGCCGGCTCGGACCTGCTGATCATCACGGGTGAGGAGGTCACCACCCGCAACGGGCACTGGCTGGCCCTCGGACTGCCGCCCGGCGAGTGGATCGACTGGCGCTACCGCTCGCGCGACGACGCCTTCGGCCGCTTCGCGCGCCAGGTGCGCCGCGGCGGCGGCCTCGTGGTCCCCGCGCACATGTACTGCGCGTACGTGGCCTGCCAGTGGAAGTTCGGTTTCGACGATGCCGACGCCACCGAGGTGTGGACCGGCCCGTGGACCTACGACGACGAGCACGCGGTCAGCACCTGGGACCAGAAGCTCGGCGAGGCCGTCCGCACCGGCAAGCGCTGGCTGCCGGCCATGGGCAACAGCGACGCGCACAGCGATCCCCAGGTCATCGGCCTGCCGCACAACGTGGTGTACGCGGACGACCTGGCCACCGACTCGATCATGGACGGTATCCGAGCGGGCCGTAACTGGATCGCGGAGTCGCCCTCCGTCCAGCTGACGCTCACCGCCAGCGGCAACGGCGTGCAAGCCGGCATCGGCGAGACGCTCACCGTGCCCGCCGACGCTCCGGTGGATGTCCGGCTCGACGTCCAGGGCGTGCCCCACGGCACCGTCCGCTTCATCACCGACGAGGGCCAGATGCACCAGGAATCGGTGGACGCCTCCGGCTCCGGCACGGTGGTGTGGCGGACGACCGCTTCGCTCGCCGCCTACGTGCGCGCCGAGGTGCGCCACCCGATGGCGGACGGCAGCCCGGGGCAGGGCAACACCATGGGGGACGCTCTGCTGTTCGGTCCCATGGCCGCCCTGACCAACCCCATCTTCCTGACGACGACGTCGGCTCCGCGCGGCTGACGAGGGCTTGTTCCCCCACGCCGGCGAGATTCCTCGTCTCGCCGGCGTACGTCAGGATGTGCGCGGAAAAACGCCTCGACTCGCTCTCCGGACGAGCGGGCTTCGTCGCACAGGGTTTGTGCGGGTCAGGCGCTGTCCAGCCGAATGAGTTCGTCGTGCAGTCTGCGGACGGTGCCGGCATTGTCGCCGAACTGGTTGATGGCCGGGGCGCCGCGGAAGGTGGGGGCGTATCCGTGCTTGAGGAAATTGGCGAACGAGCCACTGGCGCTGAGGTCGACGAAGAAGTGCCGGTCGGGCGTGGTGAACCCGGACGCCATCGTCCCCAGACGAGTGGCGAGCATGTAGAGGGGAAGCCGCGGGGTCGCGGGAGTGACGTTCGCGGCCAGGGAGAGGCAGTCCGGCCTGATCGTGTCGAGGAGGGCGGAGTGGAGGGCGTGCCGCATGGGCAGCCGGACCGTGACCACGCCTTCGGCGTCCAGGGCCTGCTGGAGGTCGGCGAGGGGGATGTCGGCGCCAGCACATCGACTCGTACCAGCGGGCGGAGCCGGAGATCTGATCGGCGAGGTCGAAGCCGGCGAGGTGGAGGGCGAACTCCTGCTGCATGCCCGTCATGCAGCGTGAGCGGAAGGCGGCGCTCACTTTCAGCGGGATGAAGCCGGCGCCCGCCTCGGTGTAGACGGCGCGCAATTCGGGGGCGTGGATCTCGTCGTGCTCGCCGGAGGGGATGCACTGCTTGCGGGAGTTGATGTTGGCGATGTCGACGGGGGCCATGGCGCCCTTGGGGGCCTGGCTCATCAGCTCGCCGCGCTTGGCGACGAGCCTGAGGCCGGTGGCGAAGTCGAAGGGCCCGGCGGCGAACAGCCGGCACCCCGGTCGACCGCCAGGTCGCCAAGGTCACGGTGAACGCCGGCAAGGCGCTGGAGTGGATCGGGCACTCGGTGACAGAGGCGCGGCCCGCTATCGACGCCGACGACATCGTCGAGGCGGCCATGCTCAGCGTCGTCTCCACCGGCGGCGCGGTCCTCAGGGGCGCCCCCCGGCGCCCGGACCCGGGCCTGCTGGAGGCGGTGTCGCGTTCGGTGCTCGCCGAGGCCGAGGCGTTCTCCGCGCTCGACGTGCTGGCGGCGATGGAGGCCCAGGACCGCGTGACCCGACCGTGGGGCGCTTCTTCCTCGACCACGACCTGCTGGTCACCCCGGCACTGGCCGCCCTTGCGGCACCACACGGGACACTGGCCTACGACGTCCCCAGCCAGAGCGCTCGGCCCTGGCTGCGCCGTGTCTTCGCCTACGGGCCCTTCACGGCCGCGATCAACGTCACCGGCCACCCCGCGATCGGTCTTCCCTTGCAGCACAGCCAGCAGGGCCTGCGCAGGGCCTGCCCATCGGCGTCCAACTCGTCGCCGCCCACGGGGGAGAGGGTCTGCTGCTCCAGGTGTCCGCCCAGTTGGAACAAGCGGTGCCGTGGCAGGACCGGCAGCCGCCGGTCTACGTCGACTGACGGCGCCCGGATCCCGGCGCCTGGGCCGACCCGGCCGGGGCGCCGGACGTCCGCGGCACCGGCCGCCGCCGAACGGGGCAACGCATGCCGTCTGCGAGAATGGGAGGCATTCTCGCAGAGCCGCGGTACGCGGTGGTCATCGCCCAACAGGAGCACGCACGGTGTCGGCACAGCACGGAACCCCCTCCTCCTCCGGGGGGCGCAAGCGTCCCGGAGCAGGCGAGGACCTCCAGCAGCCCTCCTCCGCGGGAGGACGCCAGCGGTCCCTTGCCGCCGACGGGCAGGGGCGTGCGTCCCAGGGGGGCGAGCGCAAGCGGGTGTCCGCGGCGCAGGGCCGTAACCGTGCCGCGTCCACGGACCAGGGCCCGGAGCGCGCCGGCGTCGGCCAGGACCGCAAGGCGCAGCAGGCCGGGAAAGGCTCGCGGAACCGGAAGAACCGGCCGGACCAAAGGAGCCAGGACCGCAGGGCGTCCCGCGACCGCAATGCACCCCGGAGCCGCGGAGCCTCCCAGGACCGCAAGGACCTGCAGGCCGACTGCGCCAGCTGTTTCGGCCTGTGCTGCGTGGCCCTGCCCTTCGCCCGCTCCGCGGACTTCGCCGTCGACAAGGCGGCCGGGCAGCCGTGCTCGAACCTCCAGTCGGACTTCCGCTGCGGCATCCACGCGCAACTGCGTGAGAAGGGCTACCCCGGCTGCACCGTTTTCGACTGCTTCGGCGCCGGGCAGAAGGTGTCCCAGGTCACCTTCGGCGGCACCGACTGGCGTCAGGCGCCGAAGACGGCGCGCCCCATGTTCGCGGTCTTCCCGGTGATGCGGCAGCTGCACGAACTGCTCTGGTACGTCACCGAGGCCCTCGATCTCGCACCGGCCCGCCCCGTCCACAAGGAGTTGCGGCGGGCGCTGGCCCACATCGACGGCCTGACCCACGGCAGCGCCGAGTCGATCACCGGGCTCGACGTGAACGCGCTGCGTGGCGAGGTCAACACGCTGCTGCTGCGGGCCAGCGAGCTGGCCCGGGCCCAGGTCCCGGGCCGCAAGAAGAACCACCGCGGAGCCGACCTGATCGGCGCGAAACTGACCGGCGCCGACCTCAGGGGGGCGAGCCTGCGCGGCGCCCTGCTCGTCGCCGCCGATCTCAGCGGGGCCGATCTGCGCGACGCCGACCTGATCGGGGCCGACCTGCGCGACGCCGACCTCAGCGGAGCCGACCTCACCGGCGCTCTGTTCCTCACCCAGGCACAGCTGAACGCCGCCAAGGGAGACACGGCGACCGAACTGCCTCCCACACTCAGCCGACCCGCTCACTGGTAGGACCGCGGGAATCACCACGGCGGTCACCACCAGCCCGTGACGGACCCGCCACCGCCCGTCGAAGCCGTCCAGGCACACCTCGCCCACGACCAGCCCGGGCACCTTCAGGACCACGGTGAACGTGCCGTGCTCCGGATCGGGTCTGATCACGCACCGGCCGAAGTCGAGCCGCTCCAGCCCGGACCGCTCCTCTGGCAGCGGGATCAACTCGCGTACGTCCTCGGCGACGGGTCCCTGGGGCTCCCCGTCCACGCCGAGTGCCGCGACGGACGTGCCGCGCGCGACGGCATCCGCCTGGTATCCCGCGCAGTGGGTCATGCTGCTGACGATGCCCTCGGACCAGCGCGGTGCCCGGCGGGCCCACTCCGGGCCGCTCGCACCGGGCGCGAGCGGCCGAGGCGCCACACCGAGCCGCGCCAGCACCCTCCGCGCGCACAGCCGGACCAGCCGAACTCCCACCTGCGCTGCTCCACCGCACCGGCGATGGCCTCGGCCTCCTGGAGAAACAACTCGACCCCGTCGACGGCGTCGTACAACTCGGCAACGGCGGCATCCGCGGGCAGCAGGCCTACCGACCGAGCGTGAGACCGTACGGCGGCAGATCGGACGGATCCACGCGGCGGCGGACTGGCTCGAAAGGGCCGTCGACACGGCGAGTTCACCCTGGCCGAGCAGCCCGCGCCTTCGCCCCCGAGCCCTGCGGCAGCGAGCTCTCCGTCCTGTCGTGGGGAGAACTGCTGCCGTCCATCTGTCTCCAGGCCGGGAAGATGACGGGGCACAGCGTGGCGAACAGATACACACCGCCAACGGCCAGCAGCGCCGAGGGCAGGCCGACCGCATCCACGAGGCAGCCCGCGGCCAGTCCGCCCAGCGGAGTGACCGACTGGAACGAGGCTGTTGTCGCACTGAGCACACGGCTGCGCAGTTCCTCCGGCACCGTCTCGTACGTCACCGTGGCCATGATGGGGTTGAGTACACCGCAGGCGAGACCCTCCACCGCCATCATCACCGCCAGCGGCGCGAAAGTGTCGGTGAAGGCCGCCGCCACGAAGCGCGGCAGGCCCACGATGAGAAGCGCGACCGTGAACACGGGCCACCTCCGAAAGCGGCTGCCGACCGCGCCGTAGACCAGCACCCCGATGAGCGCGCAGACTCCGAACGTCGCGTCCAGCGGGCCGAGATCGACGGAACCACCGAGTTCCTCGCGGGCGTGCACGGGGAGGAGTACGGCACTCCAGCCCTGGTCGAGGCCCCTGGTCATCAGCGTCATCAGGCACAGGCTCATCAGCAGCGGCGTGGCCGCCACGAAGCGATACTCCTCCCCCAGTTCGCGACGGTAGGCACGCAACGACGTCGGCTCGGTCCGCCGTTGCGCCTGCGCCTCGGGCAGGCCGCGCACCCCGAAGGCGAACAGCGGCGCGGACACGGCGAAGGTCGCGGCATCCACCAACAGGACGTTCTCGGCTCCGAGAACGGCGATCAGCACGCCTCCGAGTGCCGATCCGGTCAGCGCTGCACAACGTGACGCGCCGTCATGCGGCCCGGCGGCCCTGGTCAGTGGCATTCCGGCGCGTTCGGCGAGTGTGGGCAACAGCACGCCGCGGGCCGTTTCACCCGGCGCACGGAACGGCCCGGTCACGGCCATCAGCAGGCACAGCATCCAGAAATGCAGGACGCCGGCGAACTGCGGCAGCGGGATCGCCGCAACGGCGCTTCCGCAGGCGAGGTCCGATATGACGGCCACCCGCCGCCGCCCGATCCGGTCGATGACCGGACCGCCGACAAGCGCGGCGAGCACCACGGGCAGCAGCGTGCAGAACGCGACGATCCCGGCCCTGGCGGCACTGCCCGTGCTCTGCAGCACGAACCACGGCACGCCCGTGCTCGTGAGGCAATTCCCGGAGATCGAAACGAGGTTGGCGGCAAGGACCGTCGTCAGCGGACGGCCGTCACCCGGCAAGGAGTGTTCGGGCACTACGGTGGTCTCCTATGGGGGGAAGCGCCCACCGCGAACGAAGCGAGTCAGCCGGTGGGCGAAGCGAAGTGGTCAGCGTCTGGCGCGCACGGCAAAGCGCGCCGCAGAGACTGGGCGTTCACGAGCAGCGCCTCCGACACTTCGCCGGGATGACCACCGGCACCTCCACGCTTTGTCACCTCCGTTGCCGGTCCTCCGCAACGACGATTCGTTTCCTAGACACCTCCGCGCAACAGGACCCGCCGGAGCCGACAGCAGCCCGTAACTGCCCGCCCGGCGAGCCGTTGTGCCATGCCGCCGGCGTCAGCGGTGCGCGAGATGGCGCAGGGCGCGCCGTGCGGCGTGGGCGCCGCACATGCCGTGGGCGCCGGGGCCGGGCGGGGTCCGCCTCACCGGAGCGGGTGCCGCCGCCGATCTCGTCAGCGGCCTCCAGCAACGTGACCGACACCCCCTGGGGGCGAGGGTGATGGCGGCGGCGAGCCCGTTCAGCCCGCCGCCGACCACGACGGCGTTGGTCACACGGGTGCCTCCTCGCCGGTCTGAGCCCGGGGGCCAAGGCGGTGCTGGGGGTGGTCGGCGGGGTGCCGCCAGGTCACGGTCACCGGCCCCGGCCCGTTCGGGATCGAGGGCTGCTCCTCGGTCAGGTGCCGCACGTTCCATTTGCCGCGTTCGACCACGCCGAGGACGGCGTCCATTACGAAGTACTCCTGTGTCGGGCGGTGGAGGGCTGGGACTCACCCACACCACCACGAACTCCCCCGGCTCGAGCCGCCGCTGCTCGACCTCCAACTGGCCCTCATCGCCTGCCACTGGCTGGGCCAAGCGGTCCTGCCCGCGGCCGAGACCAGCTGAGTCCGTTCACAGCATGCGAACCAGGGCGGCGAGAGCCCTGGCAGCGGGTTCGGTGGCTCGCGGCCACGGGATCAGCCCGGCCTCACAGTTGAACGCGTTCAAATTTCCTGTCACGATACGTCTCGCCACCTGGAGAGGGCTGGACGAGAGGATCACGATCATGACGAGCTCGCTCCTCACGCCGCGAGGCCGTGTCCGCATGCCCACGGCCGCAACGGGAACCGTGGCGGGGAGCACGGACCCGACGCGGATCCTCGACTGGCACCATCCGAACGTTTCCGCATTGCTCCGACGGATCGACATCCCGGCGGACTCGGAGGACGCCTCAAGTCCCGCCGACCGGATAGCGGTGCTGCGCCAGGCTCACCGATGGATCGCCGCAGTTGTGCAGCCGGTGTACTCGGTCCAGGACGAGCGGCCCGTGTCGGCGGTGCTTCGCTGTCGCCGCGGCTCGTGCAGTCAACGCCTGGCGGTACTGGAAGCCGTGGCGCGGGCATCCGGGGTGGCCACGCGGGTGCGTGGCCTGCTGGTGGACGGGAGGTTCTGGTATCCGCGCTTCCCCCGCTTCCATCGGCTCGTCCCGCACCAAGTGGTCCTCGCGTGGCCCGAGTTCCGCCTTGACGGGCTGTCACCGACCGAACACCTCACCGCGCCCTGGTTGACGGTCTCGGAACTCTTCGGTGGTCTCGACGAGCTGAGCGAAGGCAGCGGTGGTGGCTTCACCAACGCCGGCGCGGAGACGCTCTTCGAGGCGTTGTCCAGGACAGCGATCGACTGGGACGGCGCGACCGCCTGCCCGGCCGCCGGCGCCGCGTGCGATCTCTCGGGCTACGTTCTGGCGGACCTCGGTCACTTCGACTCGCGTGACGAGCTCTTCGCCCGGCACGGCCAAACCCTCTGCGGGATGGCAAGACTTCTCACCGAGCCCATCCTGAGTCGCCGTTCGGCAGGCGTCTAGGACATGGCGCCAGGCCATCGTGTACCCAGCCGGATGACCAGAGCCTCAACCGTGGCTGTCGGTCTTCTCCGGATCGAATGTCCGATGCCACGGCGGCGCTGGTACTCGCGGGCGGCACGAGCCGTGCCGTAGGCCTGATGGGCACCGTGGATCGGCGGTTGCCGGCCCTGGCGGGGACCGGGCGTCACCAGCGCCGGATCACCGTCGACTAGCGTGGCCCCGCATGACCCGTACCGAGATCGAGATCACCGCAGAGCTGATCCGGGATCTGCTGCGCGACCAGCACCCCGACCTGGCCGACCGTCCGTTGAGCCTTGGCGCGCGCGGCTGGGACAACCAGCTGTGGCGGCTCGGCGACGACCTCGCCGTGCGGCTGCCCTGGGCGACCCAGTCCGCGGACGATCTGCTGCGCAAGGAGCACGCGTGGCTGCCCGCACTCGCCCCGCACCTGCCGCTGCCGGTCCCCGTCCCGCAGCGCCTCGGTGAGCCCTCCGCCCGGTTCCCGCGGCCCTGGATCATCATCACCTGGGTGCAGGGCGAGCCCGCGGACCGATCTCCCGTCACGCGCGCTGGGGAGGCGGCCGACGCCCTGGCCGCCTTCCTCACCGCCCTCCATCGACCTGCCCCGCCCGGGGCGCCCGCCGGCCGTTACCACCCAGGGCTGCTGGCCGATCGTGCCGAGGGGTTCGCCGGGCAGCTCGCCTCGGTCACCGAGATGGGGCTGGTCCCCGACCCGGATGCCGTCCGCGCCGTATGGGAGGACGCCGCCGCCGCGCCCGGCTGGGCGGGCCCTCCACTGTGGCTCCACGGCGACCTGCATCCGGCCAACGTCCTCACCGCGGACGGAACGTTCTGCGGCGTGATCGACTTCGGCGACCTCTGCGCGGGCGATCCTGCCTGCGACCTCGCTGCCGCGTGGCTCCTGCTGCCGGACGGCGCCGCCGACCGTTTCTATGCCGCATACGAGCCGACCCCGGACGCAACGACCCTGCGCCGCGCCCGCGGCTGGGCGGTACTCAAAGCCCTCGCCTGCCTCCTCATCGGGGAGGCCGGCGTCCACGGCCGCCCTGGCGGCAAGCCCACCTGGGGTCCACCCGCCCGCGCCGCGCTGGCACGCCTGACCGCAACGACCCACCGCTGATCACAGCCTCGACCTCGCTTCCTGCTTGAGCGAGCGATGAGTTCGGGCGGCCGGTCGGGTCTGCCCTGGCATGACGCGAATCATCGCCGACATCTCGGTCTCCCTCGACGGCTTCGTCACCGGACCCGACCCCGGCCCGGACAACGGGCTGGGCACCGGCGGCGAGGCCCTGCACACCTGGGCGTTTTCCGACGACCCCGATGACCGCCGGGTCCTGCGCGAGGCGACCGCCCGCTCAGGCGCCGTCATCCTCGGCCGCAAGCTCTTCGACATGGTCGACGGGCCGAACGGATGGGACGACACGACCGGCTACGGCGCCGGTGAGGTCGGCAAGCCCGCGTTCGTCGTCGTGACGAGCTCGCCGCCGGAGTCCGTACGGCTCACCGACCTCGACTGGACGTTCGTCACCACGGGTCTGTCCGACGCCCTCACCGCCGCGCGCGAGCGCGCCGAGGCGGCATCGTCGGACAGCGGCAGGGACCTTGACGTCGTCCTCATGGGCGGCGGCGCCACCATCGGCTCGGCGCTCGCCGCCGGGCTGGTCGACACGCTGACGCTGCACCTGGCGCCCGTCGTACTGGGCGCCGGAACGCCACTTTTCACCGGCGGGGTGCCGCGCACGCTGGTGCAGCGGAGCGTGACGTCGACGTCGACCGCGACGCACCTGACCTACGACGTCCTCTGACGACGGCGTAGGGGAACTTCACATGATCCTGAGCGTGCGCTGACGAAGTTTGAGTGGTGCAGGGCGCCTTCGGCCGATCCCCGGGAGTCGTCGGACCCTGGCACCATCGGCGGGTTACTGTACGGACACGCCGCGCTCCCCACGGTCAGCCGAGGAGGAAACCTGTGCCATCGCCCTGCGACCCCCAGCACGCTCCCGTCGGGGATGTCGGCGCAGCGCTCATGATGATCGACTCTCGACTCAAAGCCATTTACGACGAAAGGACCGAGACCGATCCCGAACAACAAGCGCTGACCGACCAGTTCGCCGCGTCCTTGGGCCCCAGCGGAGTCGACGACATGCTGGACGGCGCGTGCACACTCATCTACATGTTCATGCAGTGGCTGCGGATGGCCTACGAGGACCATGACAAGGACGTCATCGAGTGCGTGGTGCCCAACCTCGTGGCCACATTGCGCATGATGCCCAAGAGCGTGCGTCCCGAGGCCATCCCCACCATGGCCGGCCTGCTCATCGCTGCGGGCACCGGCCTGAGCCCCAGCCTGTGGCGCAAGCAGTACGGATTCTGGACCACCGACGAGATGAACCCCCTGGAAGCCACCGCCTTCCTGCTCGCGGAACACATCAACAGGCTCACCGACGACCGCGACTTCGCCACCCGCCTGATCACCGAGGCTCTGTCCAATGCGGACGACCACTGAGCGTCTGATGCTCGCTGAGCGTCCGGTGTTCGGACACGCTGCTCGACGGGGACGGCGCTACGGCGGCCGCTGAGGAGTGGCTTCGGTGTTGAGTGCTTGTTCGGCCCAGATGGTCTTGCCTTGGTTGGTGTAGCGCACACCCCAGCGCTGCGCGCAGTCGGCCACGAGGAACAACCCGCGTCCTCCTTCGTCCGTGGCACTCGCCCGGCGGATGTACGGAGAGGTACTGCTGCCGTCGGACACTTCGCAGATCAGGGTCCGGTCGTAGACCAGCCGCAGTTGCATCGGCTCGCGGCCGTAGCGGATGGCGTTGGTGACGAGTTCGCTCGCAATCAGCTCCGTGGTGAAGTCAAGGCTCCCCAGGTCCCACTGTTCGAGCTGGTGGAGAACGAGGGACCGAATGCCGGCGACGGCGGCTGGGTCCCCTGGCAGCTCCCAGGCGACCACTCGGCCGCCGCTGAGCACGCGTGTCCGAACGACCAGGAGCGCCAGATCGTCCTCAGCCTCCAGGAGCGGCGTCATGGAGTCGACGGTGACCCGCCCGACCTCCTTGATCGACGGGCCGCTTTGATGCACGGCCCTGCCGAGCAGCCCGGCAATGGCACCGTCCGTGCCGCATGCCCGCACCAGACCGCCGGTGTAGAACAGGAGGGTGCTGCCTTCGGCGAGCTCCAGGTCAAGCGACTCGAAGACCGGCTCGCCCCTGCCCAAGGGTCTGTTGCCGGGGAGCTCGGGGACGTGGACAGATCCGTCCGGATCGGCGACCGCGGGCGGGGGGTGGCCGGCGCTCGCCATGACACACCGGCGCGCGATGGGGTCGTACACCGCGTAGAGGTACGTCGCGCCGACCAGTCGTTCCACAAACGGCAGAGACCACTTGTTGTCCTGGCCCGCGGTAAAGCGCGACACGATGTCATCCAGCCGAGCAAGTACTTCCCCAGGTGCGAGATCCAGCTCCGCCAGGGCGCGGACGGCGGCACCGATCAGTCCGATGCACACGGTGGCCTGCATGCCGGAGGCCGGCACATCGGAGACCACCAGAGCGACACGCGCACTGGGCAGCGGGATCACATCAGCCCAGGAGCCATTCACACCCGTGCCACCACGCGCGGGCACGTACGAGCGAGTGATGCAGGCCGCGCTGTGGTCGGGTGCATCAGCGGGCTCCATGCGACTTCTCAAGGCACCCGCGGCGATGCGCTCGCGGTGGTGAAGCCAGTCTTGGACCGCCGTCGGCAGCGAAACGGCAGTCACCAGGATCACCGTCCCCTCGCTGCCAGGCACGACCGATGTCACGGGATAGGCCGCGAGTGTGACGGGCACAGGATGCCCCTGCCGATGCGTGAGGACGGCAGCATGCCCGAGAGCACCGTCCTCAAAGGCGGACGACAGCTGCTGGGGAGCGTCCCAGGGAATCACCGGCCAAAGCTCGGCGACCGGCCGGCCTACGACCTCGGCCGTCTCGTAGCCCAACAGACGCTCGGCCATCGGACTCCACGCAGACACCAGTCCTCGGGCGTCCACCACGAACGCAGCCGGGCCGCCGGAGAAGTCCGGGGTATGGACGGAGGCTGACCCATGCGGGGTGCCCATCTCAACGACCTCGCCGTGCGAGGGAACTCGTACATGACGACGATACGCCGTCGCCGAGTCCGGCACCCTGCGGTTGTCCCGGTGCAGCTGGACCGTCGTGGCGGCGTGCTGTTCAACGCGCGGCGGCCCCGGTTCGGGAGCCGTGCCTCCCACCTCTCCCGCGGCACGTGCACGTGGGACACCGTGCGGAGCCGGATCGCGGCGCATGATGGCGATGACCTGGGCGACGTCAGTGTCTCCTCCGCCGGCCAGCGCAGCCGCTGCTGGAGCGACTGGCTCGGTGGCGGTGGCGGTCAACAGGCCGCCCGGTGGCAGGCTCCGGTATGCCAGATACCGCGTGCTACCTGTTGTCGCTGTGCCGGCCGTCTTCGAAGACGAGGAGTGGCTTGGCGCCACGTGCGGGTGTTTCGGCGAGCGAGACGGCTTCGGCGAAGCGTTCGAGCGGGAACGGCCGGCCCTGGGGAATGGTCAGCACTCCATCAGCGACGAGAGCGCGGACCTCGGACAGCGCCTCCCGCACATCCGCAGGTGAGGCGGCGCCGAACCAGCGGTTCAGCCAGAAGCCACGGACTGCTTTGGTCTCGTAGATGACCGAGCGTGCCTGCAGCGGGATCGTCAGCGCTGCCGGGTCGGTCTGGCGATGGGTCGAGAGAGCCCCGTAGACCACGAGCTCTCCTCCCGGAGCCAGTGCCTGGGACACCTGGGCACCCACCTGGCCCGCGACACAGTCGATGGCCTTGTGGACGCCAGCCGGTCCTGCGATCTCAGCCACACGCTGCAACAGATCCTCGTCCTCAGTACAAATGACCTCGTCACCGCCAAGCGCGATGATCTCCTCAACAGCATCGCGCCGTCGCACGACGTTGATCGTCGGGATACCAAGACGCCTGGCCAGCTGAATGACGAGCCGGCCTACGGTGCCGCCCGCTGCCGTCTGCAACAACCATTCACCCGGCTGTACGTCGAGTTCGCGTGTCACGAGTAGCAGAGCGGTCAACGGGTTGACCGCGAGTTGGCAGGCGTCGGAGTCGCTCAGATGATCGGGGACCGGCAGGAGCCTTTGTGTATCGGCAACAAGGTATTCCTGCCAAGTGCCGGCGACATGCGGCCCGGGTACTGCCGGGATTGCGACGTTCACCACGCGCTCGCCGATCTTCAGTCCCTCGGTATTCGGGCCCAGGGCCTCAATACGGCCCACGCATTCCATGTTCCCCCCCACAGCGGGAAAATCGGGGGAGAAACCGTAGCGACCGCGCAGCACGTGCAGATCACTGGCGTGAACCGGAGCCGCCTTCACGCGGATCAACGCCTGACCGGCCCCTGGCGTCGGAACAGGTCGGGATTCCAGCCGCAGGACATCGGCAGGCTCGCCGACTTTTCCGGCTACGAGCGCGCGCATTGATTGAGGCATGAGTGACCTTTCGTCTTCTGGACAGGAATGATGCTGGTGCCGGAATCCTCGTCGGCGCCCAGGCTCCGGACCCTTCCTCTACTCTGAGATCATGAATCCGCTATTTCGGGATCGGCAGTGATCGTAGATATCCCGGTAGAAGGCGATCCCGGCCGCTTTTCCGCCTCCTGTACAGGTTGTTCTTCCAACAGAATCGCCGGACGGATCGGGCGCTGTCCAACGAAAGTCAGAGACTGTCGCCATCTCTCTGAGAGATACCTTGGAGGCTTGCCGAGGGATACTCGGAGGGTGGAACTGCGCCAGCTCGAGTACTTCGTCGCCGTCGCCGAAGAAGCGAACTTCACCCGTGCCGCCGCACGGCTGCACGTGGTCCAGTCCGCGGTCTCCACTACGATCAAGAACCTCGAGCGAGAACTCGGCGCGCCGCTGCTGGAACGCACCCCCAGACGCGTGCTGCTCACCGATGCCGGTGCTGCACTGCTCCCCCGTGCCCATGCCGCTCTCGACGCCACCCGGGAAGCCGCGGACGCGGTGGCCGAGGTCCGCGGCGGACTGCGCGGCACACTGCGGCTGGGCGCGATAACCACGGTTGGGCTCATCGACCTTCCCGTGTTCCTCGGTGAATTCCACCGGCGTCATCCCGGCGTGTTCCTGCAGACCAGCGCCGCCGCGTCCGGCTCCCAGGGCCTGGTCGAGGCCCTGCTCGAACGGCGGCTCGACCTCGCCTTCGTCTCGGGGAACGGATCGCACCCGACAGGCGTCACGCTGACCGACCTCGCCACCTCGGTGCTCGACCTCGTCGTACCGGCCGGCCATCCGCTCGCGAAACGCCGCACCGTGTCGATCAGCGAACTGGCCGGCCTGGACTTCGTCGACTTCCCCCTGGGCTACAGCAACCGGACCGTCGCCGACCGCGCCTTCGCTGCCGCCTCCGTCCCCCATCGCGTCGCCATCGAGATCACCGACCTCACCACCGGCGTGGCCTACGTCCGAAACGGCCTGGGCGTGGCCCTGCTGCCACGGGTCGCTCTCGGCAAGGGGCAGGACGTAGCCACGCTGACCGTCGACGACGCCGATCTGGAATGGCGGTTCTCCCTGGCCGCTCCGTCCGAACGCACGCCTGGTGCCCCGGCACGTGCCATGATCGCGATGGCACACGAATTCCTCTGGCGAGGGTGAGCATCGCCTCCAAGGGCTCGCTGGCTCGCCTTGCAGTTGCGGGCTGAGAGCTCCGTTCGGTGCAGACATCCAAGCCGTGGCACGACGTCGGTGCTGGTGCTCTCGCGCTTGGCGGTCAGGATGGCTGGACTTGGTCGAAGTGGGCGAGGGCTTCGGCGGGGTCCGGGCTCACGAGGCGTTCCAGACCGGCCGTCGTGATCTTCGCCCACCGGCCGGCCCGTGCCCACATCTGTTCCTCGAAGGCGCGGACGGCCTCGTCGAGATCTCCGGAGCCGGTGGCGATGGACTCGGCGAGTTCGGCGCCTTCCAGCATCGCGAGGTTCGCGCCCGCCCCCAATGGGGGCATCAGATGGGCGGCGTCGCCCAGCAGCGTCACCCCGGGAACGTGGGTCCAGGTGTGGGACACGGGCAGGACGTAGAAGGGGCGGTGGACGAAAGCGGTGCCGTGTCGCAGGAGGTCGAGGACGGGAGCGGCCCAGCCGTCGAACAGGGCCAGCAGGCTCGATCGCACGGCCTCGACGTCGGCCACGTCCAGCTTCGTGTGCCAGTCCAGCGGCGCGCGGAACTTGGCGTACACCTTGACGTGCCCGCCGCTGTTGCGCTGGGCGACGAGGGAGCGGTTCACGCCGTACACAGACACGGAACCGTCGCCGATCAACCGGGCGAGGTCAGGGTGGCGGGTGTCGACGTCGTCGAGAGAGGTCTCGACCGAGGTGACGCCGGTGTAGTGCGGCGTCGCCGAAGAGACTGCCGGGCGAACCCGGGACCAGGCGCCGTCCGCGCCGATGACGAGGTCGAACGTCTCCTGTCGCCCGTCCGCGAAATGGACAAGTACGCCATCCCGGGTCCCCGGCACCACCTGCGTCACGCTCCGGCCCCACTGGACGTCGAGAGGGCCGAGCAGCAGGTCGCGGAGTTGCCCGCGGTCGATCTCGGGGTTGGCCCGGTCATCTGGACGGGGGCGCCAGTCGCGCAGGACGGTCCCGTCCGCGTCCAGGATGCGCATGGCCTGCCCCTCGGGGCGAGACAGCCCCTGGAACTCCGCCAGCAGCCCCGCCTTGTCCAGCGCGAGCTGGCCCAGCCCTTCGTGCAGGTCCAGCGTGCCGCCCGGGGGACGGGCGTCGGGAGCGGGATCGCGTTCGAGGACGGCGACGGGGTATCCATGGCGGTGCAGGACACGGGCGAAGGTAAGGCCGGCAGGACCGCCGCCGACCACTGCGATGCGATGTCTCATGTCGATACACTGTATTGATTCGTGACGATGTATCGCAACAGTACAGTGGGACCATGACTGTCTGGGACCGGCCGGAGCCGCCGGCTCGCCCCGTGCCGCTCGACCGGGCGCGGATCGTCGCCGCCGCCATCGCGCTGGCCGACGAGGGCGGGCTGGAGGCGGTGTCGTTGCGCAAGGTGGCCGCCCGGCTGAACGCCGGCCCGATGCGGCTGTACGGATACATCTCCACCAAGGAGGAGCTGTTCGACCTCATGGTGGACGAGGTCCAGGCCGAGATTCTCCCCGAGGAGCAGCCCGGTGACTGGCGGGAGGCGCTGCGTATCCTCGCCCACCGCACCAGGCAGGCCGCTCTCCGTCACGAATGGCTGGCCGACCTGCTCGGCGCCCGCCCGACCCTGGGCCCGAACGGCCTCGCCGTGACCGAGGCCACGCTGGCCGCCCTCGACGGCCTCGCCGACGTCGACACCGTCATGCGCGCCGTGGAGACTGTCAGCGCCTACTTCACTGGCGCGATCAGGCGCGAGATCGCGAACCTGCGGGCCGAGCGTGTCACGGGCCTGTCCAAGCGCGACTGGCAGCGCGCCTCCGGCCCGCATGTGACGAGGATGCTGGCCACGGGCCGCTTCCCGGCACTGGCCAAGGCGGTGTACGACGGCACGGACGTGGATGCCGAGGCATCCTTCGCGACCGGCCTGGACTGGGTCCTCGACGCCGTGGCCGTCAAACTCACCCGCCCGCCGGCGTGACGCTTTGCTCTTGCGCGGCGAGTACCGCGGTTGCCCGGTTCATCGTGCCCGGCTGACGTGTCCCGCGGGGCCCTTTGGGCCTTGAGGGAGAGGCCGCGCTCGACTCGCCAGATCGGTTGGTGTTCGGGGGCGATGATGCTGTTACTGCAGTGTGCGGGAGGCTCGAAGCGGCCCAATCCCGATGCCGTGCGGCGTCACCGACGACCTCCCCCCGTCCGGCCGCGCAGGCCGATGAGACTTTCCCTGCCGCATCAAGCCCCGGCTGCGCTCCGCTCCCCCGGGCGCGCTTCCCGGCTCCGCTGACGGCGGCGCTTTCGCCCTCCGGCCCGCTCCGCTCGCGCTGCGCCGACGCTCGCCCACATAGGGGGAGGCGCGCAATCAGCCGTTGAGCGTGTCTGCAAGAAGCAGGGCGCCGTGCACACCTGCAAGCATCACCCGTGTCCCAAGGGGAACCCCGTATGTGGGCGTGGCCAGCACATTTGCTTCGGTGAGGGGAGGCAGGCCGTGACGGGCGACAGTGACTCTCAGGAGGCGGTTGCCAAGGCTCTGCACGCCCTCGGAACGGGTGCTTACCTGGCGGACGAGCAGGGGGCGATCGTCGCCGTCAACACCCGCTGCGTAGAACTCCTGGGCCGTTCCGCCCCGGATCTGGTCGGCCAGGACGCCCACGACCTGCTGCATCGCAACAGCTGTGGGGAACCGGTACCGAGGGCCCAGTGCCGGATGAGGGAGAGCATCCTGGCCGGGCGCACGGAGCAGGGCGACGACATGTGGCTCGAGCGCGGCGATGGCACGCTGCTGCCGGTGGAGTGGCTGGCCACTCCCTGCGACATCGGCACCCGCCCGTCGCCCACGCTCGTCCTCTTTCACTCCGCTGGACGCTCCGAGCGGCCCGCCCAGCGGCCACCGGCCGGCGGGCGTCTGTCGGAACTGGAACGGCTCACGCTGCTCGCCGAGACGACCACCCTGCTCACCTCCACCTTGGACATCCACGAGGCGTTGCGCCGTCTGATCGGCCTTGTCGTGCCCCGCCTCGCCGACTGGGCCGTCATCGATCTGATCGGTGAGCGCGACGATGTGTGGCGCTTCGCCGTCGCTCATGCCGAGGGCGGCACCGTCGTTTTCCGTGAGGACCTCCAGGGGCCCATGCCACCCGTGCCGCAGGAGTCCTCGATGCCACTGTCCCGCGCCCTGCGCGGCGTCGCGTCCTCCCTCGCCGGGCCGGAGACCTATCAGGGCCCGCCCGATTCCGGCATCGCGCTGGAACAACGGCGCCTGTTCGAGACGACCGGCATGCACTCGGCAGTCCTGGTCCCCATCCGCAGCCTGCACGCGGTACTGGGCGCCCTCACCCTCGGGCGCGCCGACCAGCCCGAACGGTTCACCGGTAGTGACATCGTCCTGCTGGAGGACATAGCCCGCCGCGCCAGCCTCGCCCTGGAGAACGCCCACCTCTACCAGCGCCAGCGCAAGGTCGCCGAGACCATGCAGCGTCATCTGCTGCCGAAGCTCCCGCGCACCGCCCACCGCGGCATGACCGCCCGCTACCTGGCCGCGCCGGACGCCTCTGAGGTCGGCGGCGACTGGTACGACGCGTTCACCTTGCCGGACGGCGCCACCGCCCTCGCCATCGGCGACGTCGTCGGTCACGACCTGGACGCGGCGGCCGGCATGGCCCAGCTGCGCAACATGCTCCGCGCGTACGCCCTTTCCCAGCAGAGGCCGCCGAGCAAGATCGTCGAATGGCTCGACGAGGCGATCCTGGACATCGCGGAGGTCTCCATGGCCACGATGATCTTCGCTCGCATGACGGAGAACGACGCAGGCCAGTGCGAGCTGTGCTGGACCAATGCGGGCCATCCACCTCCGCTGCTCGTCACCCACGAGGGTGCGGCCCGCTATCTGACCGACGGCCACGGGATCCTGCTGGGCGTCGCTCCCGAACAGGTCCGCCCCGACGCCACGGTGCAACTGCCGCCCGAAGCGACCCTGGTCCTCTACACCGATGGCCTCATCGAGTCCCCCGGCCACGTCCTGGACGAGGGCCTGAACCGTCTACGCCGGCATGCCGCCTCCCTGGCCCACCACACTCTGGAGTCCTTCACGGATCACCTGCTGGCACGGACGCGCCCACCGGACAACGACGACGACGTGGCCCTGCTGGCCGTACGGCACATGCCATCCTGCTGATCAACAGGCTCGTGCAGGCGTGCCCCCGCGTGCCCGAAGCGGCGAGCACTGACGGGGCATTGGCATCATTCACGTCCCGCCATCCGCAGGCACACGGAATACCGGGCCTCGGGCACCCAGGACCCCGGGCACGCCCTGCCATAGGACCGCACCCTTCTCCCGCTCCCAGTCCGCCGTCGCCCGGGACCGGGCCCATTGGGCCACGGCTGCCGGAATCAGCATGATGGGCGGCATCACCTCGTGGAACGTAACGCCGATGAGCATCATCCAGCAGGCTGTCGCGCCCACGAACCCGGCCGTGCGCCGTAGCGTCAGCCGCCGCGCCGCATCCTGGCCGGCGTGCGGTTCCTCGACGCTGTCGATCTGAACGGCGTGCTCGTACTTGCGGCGACGCCGGCCGGGCAGACGGAAAACGAGTGGCAGCAGCGCCAGGCACACCAAAGTGACCGCAGCCGTGCCCACCAGCACGGACTCCAGCCGGTGAGTCGTCCCGATCAGGACCAGCAACAAGCCTTCGGACAGCACCGCGCCTGCGCCCATCATCAGCGCGGACGTCTGCTCGAAGTACACCACCCTGATCAGCCCGGGTCCAGCGTCCCCAGTCATCGCCCCAACTCTCTGCCCGGCCACCCGCACAGGCAGGAAAGATCCAACGCCGTGCGGAACGCGGGGTCAACCGACCATGTGTCAGAACATCGTCAAGACTGTCCTGGTCGGCCACCGCCGGTCTACAGGGCTGCCCTTCCGAGCGTCGGCGTCGGTTCCTGACCCCTCGCTGCAACCGCTCCACCACCGCCTGACTAGCCGTCAGAAACTCTACGAGGCACTCACCTTCGCCCTGGAACGTCTGCTCCCCCCCGGCTGCTGCATCGAATGTCTCGTCCGCCGCCACAGTGTCCGGCAGCCGCCGTGGACGCCCCTGCCCCAACCGCGGGACGAGATCTGTCGTCCACGTGGTCGAACGCTGCTTCAACCGCCTGAAGCAGCGGCGCCCGAGGGGCGGTTCGAGGAAGCCGGAGGTTAACGCCATCCGACCGGCTGTTGAGGTGAAGCGCTCTGATGGTCATCTGCGTCACCCGGAACGGAAACCTGTGATCCGCCCAGCCGGTGTGCGGTTGGTGTGCGATCCGGTGCCCACCGGCGCGCATGCCCGTTAAGGAACCAATCAATGACATTTCGCGTGAAGAGACCTGTGGGAGCCGGTATTCGGCGTACCGCAGTGGCAGCCGCGGCGGCGCTGACGTTCGCCGGCGCCGTGACAGCAGCGGGACCCGCTTTCGGTTCCGGCGCCGAAGCGGCCGCGGACAGCAATGCGGTCACCCCGGACTGGCTCCCGGACACACCGGAGAACTGGCCCCTGGTGGTGGACTACACCCGCACGCCGGCCCAGACCGTCACCCGTGGTCTGCAGCACTACAGCGAGACCTACGACACCGTGGGCGGCCGCCAGCACATCCAGGTGCTCGACGCCGACCTGACGGACTCGAATCTGCGAGTCGGAATGGTCGAGGCCGGCGACACCCTCACCAACCCGGCGGACGAGACCCCGTCGTCGATGGCCCGTCGCACGCACGCGGTGGCCGGTGTCAACGGGGACTACTTCGAGATCCACGCCAGCGGGCGTCCGCTCGGCGGCATCATCTCCAACGGACACATGCTCAAGAGCCCCAAGCCGGGCTTCGCCTCCCAGTTGGGCGTGAAGCCCGACGGCACCATGGTGATGGGGCCGGAGACCTTTTCCGGCTCGATCAGCGACGGCTCCGCGACGCGTTCGCTGACGTCGGTGAACACCGTGAACGACGTGGCGTCCGGCGGCATCACCGAAGTCACCCCCGACCTCGGCGAGACACCGGGCCTGGCCAAGCCCGCCACTCTGGTCATCGGCCACTCCGCCGACGGCGGCTTCGTCGTGGACGACGTGCGGTCCGGCGTCACCACCGTGCCGCGGCTGAGCACCGACCAGCTCGGTCTCCTCGGTGCCGGCGACGGCGGTCAGTGGCTGGGCGACACCCTGCACACGGGTGACACGGTGGGCATCACCACGAAGTTGTCTCCTGACAACGATGTCACCCAGCTGATCAGCGGTGTCGACACGCTGGTGAAGGACGGCAAGGTCTACCAGGACCCGACCGGCACCCCGCCGAGCGGCGCCAACCCGGAGACCGCCGTCGGCATCACCAAGGACGGCAAGCACGCCATCGTCGTCGCCATCGACGGCCACGGCGGCGCCTCCACGGCTTTCGGCGTGACGCCGGAGCAGGCCGCCGGCTACATGGTCGCCCACGGCGCCTACACCGCGATGCTCTTCGACGGCGGCGGCTCCACAGGAATGGTCAGCCGCGCCCCCGGCGCCGACCGGGCCGACGTCGTCAACACGCCGTCCGACCTGCCCGGCAACACCGAGCGTCCGGTGGCCAACGGCATCTTCTTCTACTCCACCGCCAAGGAGGCCGGACCGGCCGTCAAGGTCAGGGTGAACGACGGCGGGACGGTCACCACCGTCGCCGGCGGCTCCATCCCGCTCCCGGTGTACTCCGTCGACCGGTTCGCCAACCCGGCCGCCGGCACGGTCCACGTCCGGGTGGAGCCCTCGAGCCTCGCCACGTACGAGGACGGCAAGCTCACCCCGCACCGGACCGGCACCGGCCGGATCATCGCCTCCGCCGGTAAGGCCTTCACCTCCGAGAAGCTCGAGGTCGTCGGCAAGCTCGACACGCTCACGGTCACGCCCGACAAGGCCGACCTGGACAACGGCGCCACCCAGCAGCTCGCCCTGTCGGGGACCGTCAAGGGCGGCGGCACAGTCCAGATCCCCGCCGAGGCGGCCGCCTGGAAGGTCAGCCCGGACGATCTGGGCAGCGTCGACTCGCACGGCCTGTTCACGGCGCACGCCGACAAGGGCGGTCTCGCCGACGTGAGCGCCACGGTCGCGGGCGCCACCGCCACCGCGTCGGTCGCCGTCGGCAGCGTCAGCAAGACCATCGACCCGATGAGCAGCCTCGACGTCTGGCGGCTCAGCAACAACACCACCGGCAAGCCCGCCGCCCTGAGCGCCGACCCCGGTGTCGTCCCGCCGGGTTCCACCGAGTCCGGATCGCTCAAGCTCGATTACTCGATGCCGGCCGGTGCCGGGGTCAAGCAGTTGGTGCTCTCGCCGAAGGTCACTCTCAAGACCGACACCGACAACGGCCAGGTGCCCACCGCCATCGGTGTCTGGATCAAGGGTGACGGCAACGGCATCGAACTCGCGGAGAAGTACATCGGCGTCAACGGGTCCTCGACCACCCTCTACCCGACGTACGTGACCTGGAAGGACTGGCACCTGGCGGTCGCTCAGCTGCCGGCGGGCATGCAGTTCCCGCTGACCATCAGCTTCATCGACTTCCTGGCGATCAGCCCCAGCACCTCATACAGCGGCTCGCTCAACGTCGGGGGCCTTCAGGCGCTGTACTCGCCACGACCGGTCACGGCGCCCGAATACCACGCGATCCCGAAGAACCCTGACTGGCTGTCCTTCGAGGAGGACTCCGCGGACTTCGCCAAGAAGGGCACCACCCTCCTCGCCGGAGACGACGCGCACCTGCTCGCCGGCGACCCGGGTTCGGTCAGCAGCAACGTCATGGACTCCATCGCCAAGCGGCTGCCCACCCTCGCCCCGCAGGCGCGGCCGGACGCCGCACAGTTCCTGGGCGACATGTCCGACGACGGCAAGCCGGCGGACCTGCAGTACGCCAAGTCCAAGATGGACGCCCTCGGCATCCCCGCCCGTGACATCGTCGGCAACCACGAGATCACCCAGGGCACCGACGCCGAGAACGGCAACTACAGCGACACCTTCGGCGACACCCACTACGCCTACACCCAGGGTGCGGCCCGGATGATCGTCACCGACAACTCACATGGCAGCCTGCAGTCCTCGGACCCCTTCCAGGATCCTTCGGGCGCCCAGTACCCGTGGCTCGTCCAGCAGCTGACGGACGCCACCGCCAAGGACGTGCTGGTCATCACGCACATGCCCGCGTACGACCCCCACCCGGCCGCGAACAGCCAGTTCACGGACCGCTGGGAGGCGCAGATGTACCTGCGGCTCGTGCAGCGCTACCAGCAGACGCACCCGAAGCAGCATGTAGTCATGTTGTACGGTCACGCCCGCGGATTCGCCGAGCAGATCCTCAACCCCGAGGGGCAGAGCGTGACCACTGCCGAAGGCGGCATCCCCCAGTTCACCTTCGCGGACCTCGGCATGCCGGCCTACGCCCCTGCCGACCAGGGCGGCATCTACCACTTCGGCCTGCTCCGGATCGGCGACGACGGTGACTTGCAGTACTCCGTCGAGCCTGCCCTCGCGTCGATCACCGTCAAGGGTCCCAAGGATCCGATCGCCAAGGGCGACCGCGTCACCCTGACGGCGTCGGGAGACCAGGTCGGCGGCGACAACATCGCCCCGCTCACCATCCCGATCGCGGACCCGGCGTCCCACGTCTGGACGTCGAGCGACTCCAGGGTCGCTTCGGTGGATCCGTCCACGGGAGCCCTGACCGCCCACCGCTCCGGCACCGTCACCGTCTTGGTGACCTCCGGCGGCGTCACGGGCAGCTGCCAGGTCGTCGTGGAGTGACATGACGGATGACGGGGTGCCCGAGCGTTCCGGGCACCCCGTCGGCGTAGCCGTATGCCGTGGTCATGGCCTGTGGCATCCACGCCGCCGCCCTGGATCGGTCGGCCTTCGTTACAGAGAGAGCGTCTATCCACTCGACATCGCTGCTGCTCTCCGAGCGATGTGGACCGACTGTCGGTGCCGGATGAGACTGCGGATGAGCCTTCTTCGTGAGACGGCGTGCGGCGTGTCCTCGATCGTTGTCGACGTGATGCTTCACAATCGCCGGACGCGCAGCACGCCGGTCAGCATCGGGAGGATGAACCCGCCGTGGGCGGTCTCCGGTCTTCTTGCGAGGAAGGCCCGGATCCGGCCCAGCGTGGCCTCTCGTTCCTGTTCTGGCATGACCAGCACCCCCGCGCGCGTCGCGATGGTCGCGACGAGGGTGTCGGCGGTGCGGCGCTGCCCGTGCGGGAACTCGGCCTGCTCCGGCGAGCCGAACCGGGCGGCCACCCCGCTCTTTGGAAGGTGCATTTCTGCGGTCTCGGCGCGCCAACTGCCGGGCGTGTCACGCGGGCCGACGGCCGCGCTCCCACCGATCCGCGCGAGCCCGGCGACCCACTCGATCTGGTCGTCCATGACGTTCCACAGGCCCGCCAGGATGCCGCCGGGGGCGAGGACCCTGGCGATCTCGGGTCCCGCGACGGCCATGTCGAACCAGTGCATGGCGTTGCCGGCCAGCACGGCATCGACGGAAGCGTCAGGTAGCGGTATCGCCTCGGCACTACCGGACAGGGCACGGACGGCCGGCAGCGAGCGGCGCAGCTCGGCCAGCATCGCCGGGTCGGGCTCGACCGCAATGACTTCGAAACCCAGTGCGACCAGCGTGGCGGTCAGCTTGCCGGTCCCGGCGCCGAGGTCGAGCACGCGCGGGCCGGGCGCGGGCTCGAGCGCCCAGCGCACCGCGGCATGCGCGTAGTCCGGACGGTGCTCGGCGTATGCGGCCGCCGCCGCGCCGAACGACGAGGCGTGAAGCAGCCGTTCATCCTGGGCCATGTGGTTACGCTATCCGTGCTGCTGATCGCCGACTATCCCGCCGGACCACTTCGGCGACGGCCACCAGCGCACTCGGACCAGCAGGGCACCGCGGGCAGCCTCGGACACCCCCGCACGCACCCCCCGTTGGCCACCCCGGCCCGGCCCTGCCCAGCGATAGCCCCGGACGTCGACTGCGACCGCGAGGCCGGCGCCGACCCACCCGGGGCACGCCGCCGCGGAGAATAAGCCGGCAGGCGTCGAAGAGCTCTTCGGTCTGCTCGGCCCGGCGCTGGTCTGGGTGGTGGAACTCGCCTGGGGCTCGCACGTACTGGGCGGGCGGGTACGCCTTCGCTGGGTGAAGCTGAAGGCGTGAGCATCAGTAGCGAGCGCCCGGTAAGTACTGAGCAGATCTACGCAGCGCTGGCCGCTCTGGCGGCTGAGCCGGAAGCGGATCCGGAGAAGCGACCCGAGGGGCCGCAGGAAGAAGACCGCCTGCACCTGCTGGGCAGTCTGCTGGCGAAGACGGAGCTCGAGATCACCGCCGCAACCCGCCTCACCGAGGAAGGGGAGATCGAGGACGTGCTTGAGACGTTGCTCGGTTGGGGGGAGCAGGTGGGAGAGGATCCCGGCCTCGCGGTCAACGTCCTGACAAACCGGCTGCAGCGCACGGCGGTGCAGGTCTCCGAACCCGAGGCGGAAGAACTGCCACCCGGCCGCGAGGCCGCCTTCGCTGCCGTCATGACGGCCGTGTACACCCTCAGCGCTCAGTTGCACGCCGAGCGCGGCGACACGGAGGGAACCCGACGCGCTCTGAGCGGGGCGGAAGAAGCTCTCATCGACATCCTGCAAGGCATGCATGACCTGCGCGTCGCCATCGGCGACGCGGTCGGACCGGAGGACCAACCCGAAGACTGACTCGCAGGAGCACGATCTGCGACTGCTCTGACCTGCACCTTGGAGCGGACGTTGGTGCTCCTCGACGTCGTTGCGAATGACCGACAGCGGCGCTCCGCCGCGGGAACCGGAGCAGTATGAAGGCGAGGTCCTCGGTTGCCGAGCAACTCAACCGGGTTAATCATGACATAGGTCTGATTTCTCACCCTTCGAGCAATAAGGGTGGGTTTTTCGTCGGGGCTTGCACGTGCGACCCATGGAGGACTCATGTACACGACTCGATCCGGTGCCCGTTTCACCGCCGTCTGCGCCGCCGCTCTGTGCCTCACGGGCGCCACGTCGCTCCCGGCTCTCGCTTCGTCGACGGTCTCGCCGCCGGCGGTTTCCAGCCTGGACAGGCAACTCCTGACCGCAGCCCACCAGGGCAACCTGTGGGAGATCTCGGTCAGCCGGCAAGCTCAGAGCGCCGCGACCACCGCCTGCGTCAAGCGGGTCGCCGCCGACTTCATCCGCGACCACCGCACCCTCGATGCCGGTGTCGTCAGGACCGCGGCACGACTCGGGGTGGCGCTGCCGTCCGGGCAAACGGCCGCACAGCTGAGGCAAACCGCCGCCCTCAAGTCCCTCGCCGGAAGGCGCGCCTACGATGCGGCGTGGCTCAAGGCCCAGTACCCCGCCCACGTGCAGACCCTCGCGCTCATCGACAAGGTGATCGCCTCGGGCACCAACCCGCGCGTCAAGTCCCTGGCCAAGAGCGCGCGCCCGGTGGTCGCACGCCACACCCAGATGGTCAACGGCGGCGTGTGCCGCGGGTAGCGCCCGCCGACTCCGGGATGTGATCCCGGCCCACCGATGTGCGCCTTGGGGGGGTGCCGGTGGAGCGGCTCGCCCGAAGCCCCTCCTACTCCTCGTCGGTATCGAAATCGACGTGTACCAACTGCCCACGTTCGCGGAACGCCTGCAGCTTGCTGAAGGCTGGCAGCACCGCTGGAGGAGGAGCCGGGCCGGCGCCCACTCCCCATTGCTGGACGACGCCCAGGAGCCCCTCGCTCCTTGCCCCTGCCAGACGGACCAACTGGCCGCGGCGCCAGTTCGGCAAGCCCAAGTAGGCCGAGGTCCAACAGGGCGGGGCGGTTACCGCGTCCGGGCTTCGAGATGCGGGCGACGGCACCTGCTGGATACGCTCGCTGAGTGGCCGGGTGATGTCGGCTCAAGCCCGCGGCGCGGCAGCCGCCCCACCCCGCCCAGCGGAAACCAAGGCTTCCGCAGTCCAAACCTCTGCAGTGTGTTCACGCCTCCATGGGAGGAAGATGCGATGAGGTTCACCCGCATGCGTGCAGCACAGGCCAACGCGGCAGCTCTGATCGCCATCCCGCTCGCGCTGGGAGGTCTGGCATCGCCGAGCCACGCACAGGATGCGTCTCCCAGTCCGTCCGGGACGTTCGGTCCCGGCTGTTCGGCGCTCTCACAGAAGGCCAATACAGCCAAGGACAAGGTCGTAGAGGCTGCGTCCGCATATCCACAGCTCAGCCATCTGGTCTCAGCCGCGGTCAGAGCAAGGTTGACCGGTACCCTCGACGGGAAGCCCAACGTCACCATCTTCGCTCCCAATGACCAAGCCTTCCAGACGATGACCGTGTCGCATCTTGCCTCGCTCCTCAGCAATCAGGGGCAGCTGAAGAAGGTGCTGACCTACCACGTCGTGGACAAGCAGATCGCCCCGAACGAACTCTCCAAGGGCTCCTTCACGACGGTGGAAGGGAGCAAACTGACCACGTCGGGCTCGGGCACCACCTTCAAGGTCAACGGCAAGGCGAACATCGTCTGCGGCAACATCAAGGCCGCGAACGCCACCATCTACGTCATTGACAAAGTTCTCCAGCCCCCGTCCTGACTCATGGCTCTCGGCGCCGGCGCGGGGCGACCCGTGCGGACTCCGGAAATCCCTGATTCCCTACGCCGCGGCCGGTGTCCGCCCGCGGCCGCGCTTCGACTGGCGGGGTCTGTGGCGAGAACAGCCCGAGCGTCGGCTCGACGATCTGCACACCGACCTGTCCCGCGCACTATGCATCCGTGGCGCGCATGGCATTGTGGACCGGCGGCATCAGCATCGCCCTGACCGTGGTGTGCCATCTTCTGCTGTCCCCCCGGTGGGCGGTCACCGGGATAACTGCCGCCAACGCCCTGTCCTACGCCATCGGCCTGCTGCTCACGGCTCTGCGCCTCAGGCGGCGCGCCGAGGTCCTGCTCCATGGCCAGCGCATTTGCCGCACCTGTGCAAAGTCGACCGCGGCCCCCGGCTCATGCAGCCACGGCCTGGCTGGCCTCACGACGCGCGAGGCGCAGGTGCCGGCGCGGGTCGGCACCTGCCAGCCCGGCGGGCGCGGACCGGGTGACGCCAGGCCCCGCCGCGGTGAGCCGTACGGCCAGTTCCGTGCCCTGGTCGGCCGCCGTAGAAGCCTGGAGCAGATGGTGGCCGGTGAACTGAGCACATTCCATCTGGCGACCCACAGTCTGCCGCTCGCCGAGGCACCGCGGGCGTACCAGCTATTCAAGGCCAACGATGACGGCTGCGTACGAGCCGTCATCCGCCCGTAGACGCTCGGGCTTTGAGACCATCGCGGGCGCGTACCCGCCACTCGGCCCCGAAGCCACCGATGGAGGTTGCAGATGAACGCGCCTGCGCATTCGGAAGCTCACAAGCGCCGCCCCGCCGTCCAAGGCACCGACATGAAGCTGCTCGGCATCTATCTCAACGACCACCTCGCCGGCGCCACCGCCGGCACCCAACGTGCCACCCGCCTGGTGCGCACCGCCGGCGGTTCTGCGCTGGGCCGTGCGCTCGGGCCCGTAGCGGCCGAGATCACCGAGGACCGGACAGCGCTGCTGGACATCATGCGGGATCTCGGCGTTCCCGTTCGCCTGTACAAGGTGTGCGCGGGCTGGGCGGGCGAGAAAGCGGGGCGGCTGAAGCCCAACGGCCGCCTGGTACGCCGCTCGCCGCTCGGCACCGTATTGGATCTGGAAGCACTGCGGCTGGGGGTCGAGGGAAAGGCGGCAGCATGGCAGACTCTGCGCCGCCTCAGCGCGGCCGACGAGCGCCTGGACCCTGCCCGGCTCGACACCCTGCTCGAACGCGCCCGGCAGCAGCAGAAAACCGTCGAGGAGTGGCGCATCCGCCAGGCCGAAGAAGCACTGGCCACAACGGCCGGCTGAGCTCCGGCCGTCCGGCATGCGACGGCCCGCCCCGCAAGGTCCGGTTCAAATTCTGCCGGGTCACGATGAAGTACCTCGCCTGAGGCCCTATCGCCTGTCGGGTGGGCGGACCTCCATGCTCGCAGCACACATGCGGCGGCTGCGGGCCGAGGTGGGCAGCTGCCGGAGGCCTGCCGAGGACGAGCCGGCCGGACGCCGCCACGAGAATCTGGCCGGCTGGCCTGAATCGCCGCACCGCGTGGATTTCCTTCCCGCTCTTGCTTCGTTCCCGCAGAGACAGAGGGGATCGGATGCTCTGCCACACTCCACGCCACGGGGGCCGCTTCCACCGCCGCCTGCTCCGACGTGAGGTGCAGGAGGGCGCGCGCCGGGTACCCGGTCGGCACAGCGGAGCCGGTAAGAGGAGGCGTCATGGCTCAGCATGTACGTGACATCATGACCAGCCAACTGGTGACGGTGGAACCGCAGACGTCTGTGACAACGGTGGCCCAGAGGATGCGCGACGAGAACATCGGCGCCGTCCTGGTCACCGAGGGCGACGAGCTGCGCGGTCTGGTCAGCGACCGCGACCTCGTGGTACGTGCGCTGGCGGAGGGCGGCGACCCGGAGCAGAAGACCGTCGCCTCGGCCTGCAGTGACGATCTTGTCATCGTGACTCCGGACGAGGACCTCGATCATGCGGTGGAACTCATGCGCGAGCACTCCATCCGCCGCCTGCCGGTCGTCGAGGAGGGACACCCTGTGGGCATCATCTCCCTCGGTGACATGGCGATGGAACGGGGTGCGGAGTCGGCGCTCGGTGATATCAGCGCGGCCAAGCCGAATCGGTAGTACCCGCGAAGCAGCGCCAGAGTAGAGGCGCTGAGCCAAGTCGTGTGGCGGCCGTCCAGCAGCCGCCACACGACTGACGTGCGTTCTCTCGGCGTTCGCGACAGGCGGCCAGAGGGCTTGGTCTCTAGAGGGCTTGGTCTTCTGCCGAATGCCCGCTCGGCGAGTCTGTTTCCCGGTGGTGTGCCGAGGCTTTCGCGACCTGCTTCAGCGCCGACGCCGTGGCGGAGTCGCCTACCTTGGCGGGTTGCTCGTGCGGGTGGCTCTCGTGGTGGAAGTGGGAGGGTGCCAGCCTGTCGCCCGGACCGTAGCGCTGCGACAAGGTGTCGGTGGACGCTGCGGGGGCGGCCGCAGCGGGCCGCATGCCGTAGCTCGTGTCAGTCTCGGCGTTGCCGACCCTGTCGGCCCGGGCCGCCTCTTCCTGCGCGCCTCGTCGGGGGGCCGGCTGGGTCAGCCACGCCACGGCCGCGCCGGCGAGAGCCACGGGCCATTCCACCACCCCTGCGACGCCGAGCACCCCGGCTCCGGTGTAGACCGCCATCCGCCGGTTACGGGGAGAGATGGCTCCGATCCAGTCCACCGCGCTGTCGACGATCTTGCTCACCTGCTCGGCTCCGGGCACGCGGCGCAGCCCGGCGCCGACGGCCCGCAACGGCTGCGGAAGATCCGACGAACTCGTCCTGCCCTGGCTCATGGCCCGCTCCTTCCGCGCGTCCTCAAGGGGTCCGAGCCCCGAGTTTCCCGATGTCGCACCGCATATGCCCCCGCGCGATACATGCCGCGTGCGAGCGTTGTCAGGTTCCCGGGCCGTGGCGCGTCCGGTCCCTGGTGGCGCGTTCGAAGGCGGGCTGGGGGAACCCGGGGCGCACGGACCGGGGAGGTGGCTTGGTGGCTGGTGAGCGTTTCGGTCTGGACGAGGTGTTGCGGGCGGCGGAGGACGCCGCGCCGGTGCAGTCGGTGGACGTGGTCGCCCTGAACCTGGAGAAGCGGTTCTCGGCGACAGAGGTGTCGTTCCTGTTCGTCGACTTGATCGGGCAGGAAGCCGTACGACTGCCCAGAACCGGTACGGCGGAGGCGGCGCGCGGCGAGGCGGAGAGATGCGAGCTGGCGGGCAGCGTCTATGACCGGGTGCTGCGCAGCCAGTGCCTGCACCAGGAGGACGACGGGGAGGGCCGGTGCCGGATGGTGGCGCCCGTGACGAACCGCGGGGACTGCATCGGCGTCCTGGACCTGGTCGTGCCGCATGCGGATGACACGGTCCGCGACGCGGTGGCGCAGGCGGCGCACGCGCTCGCGTACATCGTGGTCACCGACCGCCGCTTCACCGACCTCTACCACTGGGGTCGGCGCACTACGGCCGTGAGTCTCGCCGCGGAGATCCAGCACCAGCTGCTGCCTTCGGCGTCCTGCTGCGAGGCGGCCCAGTTCACCCTGGCCTGCGGTCTGGTCCCGGCGGACGACATCGGTGGTGACACCTACGACTACGCCCTCGACCAGGACAGGCTGTACCTGTCGATCACTGACGCGATGGGGCATGACACCGCTTCCGCCCTGCTGGCCACGCTCACGGTCAACGCTCTGCGCGGAGCCCGCCGCGCCAGTCAGGGTGTCCTCGGCCAGGCGTATGCCGCACATGAGGCGATCACTGAGCACGCCCGCGGCATGACCACCGGGCAGCTGCTCTGCGTCACTCTGAAGACGGGTGAATGTGGGCTGGTCAATGCCGGCCACCCCTGGCCCCTGCGACTGCGCGGGGCACGGCTGGAGGAGCTGGCCGTCAAGGTCAACCTGCCGTTCGGGGTTCCCGCTCCGGTCACCTACGAGGTGCAGCGGTTCGACCTGGAGCCGGGCGACCGACTGGTGCTGCTCACCGACGGCATGACCGAGCGCTGCTCGGCCGCCGTCGACCTCACCGCCCTCATCCACGACACCTGCGACGAACACCCCCGCGAAGTGGTCCGCGCCCTGACCGGTGCGGTCCACGACGCGTGCGGCGGCTCTCTGCCGGACGACGCCACCACCATGGTCCTGGACTGGCACGGCGGCTCGGACCGACGGAACAGCGACGCCGGCGCCGACACCTGACACGCCTCGCCCGCACCGACCTGCCCGTCCACCCGGGGGCCGTATGTATGAACCGCCCCACGTGGGGGACTTCGGTAGACAGGCCGGGTCGGCGACGCTCCCCTGGGGGCCGGCCGGGCTCAGGCTCCCCCGGTTCAGCAACCGTGCCGGCGGAGCCGCCCCACCGGGGTCAGGACAGGCTGCCCTTTTCGCACACCTGGCGGGCCACCTCGCGGAGCTTGACGTTGTGCTCCTGGGAGTAGCGGCGCAGCACGCCGAACGCCTGGTCCTGGGTGAGATGGTGGCTGCCCATGAGGATGCCCATGGCCTCCCCGATGACATGGCGGGTGGCGACGGCCTGCTCCATCTGGGCGTGAGTGCGGGCGCTGGAGAAGGCGACCGCGGCATGGGAGGCCAGCAGCCAACCGGCCGTCTCACTGACCTCGGTGAACGCCCCGGGCCGACAGGAGTAGAGGTTCAGCGCGCCGAGGTCCTCGTCCTCGGTGAACAGCAGGAATCTCAATGATGAGGTCAAGCCGTCTGCGTGTCCGGTGGGGTGGGGGTGAACAGTCTCTTGTCACGCAGCATCGCCCAGAGCACGTCGACGCGGCGTCGGGCGAGCGCAAGCAGGGCCTGGGTGTGGATCAGTCCCTCGGCACGCTTTCTGAGGTAGTAGTCCCGGGACGGGCCGGGCCGCATCATGGCAGTCTGGGCGGCCAGGTAGAAGATGTGCCGCAGGCGCCGGTTGTAACGCTTGGGCCGGTGGTAGTTGCCGGTGCGGCGGCCGGAATCGCGGGCGACTGGGGCCAGGCCGGCGTGCGAGGCGAGTCGGCCCGCGTCGCGGTAGCCGGACAGGTCGCCGACGATGGCGACGAACTCGGCGCCCAGGATGGGACCCATACCGGGCATCGACTCGATGATCTCGGCGCGGTCGTCGGCACGGAACGTCTCGCGGATCTCCCGGTCATTGTCCTTGATCCGCTCGTCCAGGGCCAGAAGCTGGTGGGCGAGGTCGCAGACCAGCTTGGCGGCCCGCTTCTCGCCCGGCAGCGCAGTCATCTGGGACTGGGCCGCCTCCACCGCTTTGGCGGCGACGGTGTCGGCGCCGCGGACCTTGCGGCGCTCGAGCCAGGTCGTCAGCCGCTTGACGCCGATCCGGCGCAGGCTGGCCGGGGTCTGATACTCAGTCAGCATCACCACCGGTCCCTTGGCCGCGGAGTAGTCGAAGGCCCGTTCCAGTGCGGGGCAGATTCCCACCAGCAGGTCGCGGAGCCTATTGATCAGCCGGACCCGGTCGGCGATCAGGTCGGCCCGGTAGTTGGTGAGGACCTGGAGCGTGGTGACCAGCTCCGCAGGCGTGCTCAGCGGGGTGAAGTCCCGGGGACGCATGCGGGCCTGGTCGGCGATGACGCGGGCGTCCTTGGCGTCGGTCTTGCCCTCGCCTTTGTAGGCGCCGGACATGCGGTTGACCGTCCGGCCGGGCACGTAGACGACCTGCTGGCCGTTCGCGATCAGCAGGGCCAGCAGCAGGGTGGCGGCCCGGCCGGAGATGTCCACCGCCCACCGCACCTCTTCAGCCCGTTCGCGGGCGGTCTCGATGAGCGTGAGGATCTGGGCCTCGTCGTTGATCACCTTCGTCGAGAAGAGCGTCTCGCCGTCGGCGTCGACCGCGACTGCCCAGTGATGTCCCTTGCCGGCGTCGATGCCGACCCATATCCGCGCGTGAGGCGTGCTCAAGCCCGTCGCTCCGTTCCACCGTGACCAGCACCTTCGTGGCCCGAGGAACACCCCGCCGACAGGTCCCTAACCAGCGATGACCGCAGTTCTCAATCAGTGGTCGGAGCGTCCCGGAGGACCGGGCGGCCATTCCTTCCGAGCCATCAACGGCAACCCATCATCAGCCACACCCGGTCCTCCCGGACCGCCAACATTCTTAGGGAAGCCCATCATGCTGCCCAGTCCCAGTTCCCGGGCGGGGGGCGCGTAGGAGGGCCAGCGCTGATGCTCGGCGGCGAAGTCGGCGATACGGAAGACCCGCTCCCCCAGGTGGGTGCGGGCCGCGTCGAAACACGGGCCTTCCTGTAGGCGCTCTTGCAGCTGGTCGCTGTCGATGACCAGCCGGTCCGTCGGAGCGAGAGTCTCCACGCGCTTGCCGCGCAGAACCAGAACACCGGCGGCGTCGCAGCCCTCGACCAGCTCCGTAGCGGACCCGGTGATCCGCCGCAACGTGGCATCCACCGAATCCTGGGCCAGCAGATCACGCGCCATGGTCGCCATCTGCTGTGCGAATTCGCGCCAGTCCATGTCATCTCCTGTCGCTCATCCCTGGCAGAGCAAGCACCTACCCGCTTTCCCTGCGGAAACGACGCATGAGGACCATGGTTCACCAGCGAGCGACGAGCGGCCCGGGAAAAGCCTTGAAAGCCTTCCTGCGCTTGATGCGGACGCACGGACCTGTTGCGGCCCGCTCGGGCCGGGCGTCGGCGGAAACGAGCGGCCGGGCAGCCACCGCTGGGTGGTGCCCGGCCGTTCGTGTCGCCGAGGCTGCCGGGGCTCAGTGACCGGCAGAACCCTCGGGGCGTGCGTGCCGCGGCAGGAGGAAGGAGAGCAGGAACGTCAAGACGAGCATGCCGTCGACGATCCACAGCACCGTCTTCATCACGGAGCCGAAACCGCTGCGGAAGGCCGACGTCGCGGTGGTCTCCAGCGCGCCCGGTATCCGGGCGCCGGCCTGCGGCGACGTGACGGCCGACCGGGCGTCCTTCTCCAGGCGGGTGCAGGACGCCGGGGTCGCTGCAGGATCCTTGGCGACGGCACGGTCGGAGGCGCACCGCCGCAGGTCCGCCACAACGCGGTCCTGGGCGGCCGGCGCCACGTGCACGGCGCTCAGCTGATCCCGCAGGCCGGCCGAGTGGTGGTCGACGGCGGTGGCGATACCGCCGCCCAGCAGGCCGAAGAACACGGTGCCGAGGAGCGCCACGCCGAAGGCGCCGCCGAGCTGCTGCATCGCGGTCATCGTGCCGGACGCCGAGCCCGTCTCGTGCTGTTCGACGCTGGCGAGCACGATGTCGAAGAAGGGTGCCATGAGCAGGCCCATCCCGATGCCGGTGACGAGCAGGGCCGGCACGAGCTGCCAGGGGCCGACGCCGCTGCCCACCGTGTCGAGGGTCAGCCACACGCCGAACACGCCGAGCGCCATGACCGCCGTGCCCGCCTGGAGCACGGCCCGGCCGAACCGGGCGACAGCCTGGGCGACACCGAAACCGACGATCATGCCGCCCGACCAGGGCACCATCACCAGGCCCGCCTTCAGCGGCGCGTAGCCGAGGCCGATCTGGGTGTAGAGGTTGAAGACCAGCATGAAGCCCTGCATGGTCGAGAAGAAGACCAGCCCGAGTGTCATGCCTCCGCTGAACCCGCGCTTGCGGAACAGGCTGGGGACGACCAGCGGATCCCGGCCGGCCTTGCTGCGGCGCGACTCGTAGATGGCGAAGGCGACGAAGACGGCCACCGACGCGGCCATCATCGCGAACGTCCACCCGGGCCAGTCGTACTCACGGCCCTGCACCAGCGGGAAGATGATGAGCAGCGCGGCCAGCGAGACCAGGAGCATGCCGGGGATGTCGAGGCGCGGCCTGTCGCCGGACCGGCCCCTGGGCAGGTAGCGCAGGGCCCCGAGGAGGGCCGCGGCACCCAGCGGCAGGTTGATCAGGAAGATCATCCGCCAGCCGGTGCCGAAGTAGTCGGCGTCCACGAGCCAGCCCGCAAGGATCGGCCCGCACACCGCGGACAGCCCCATGACCGGGCCGAACATGCCGAAGGCCTTCTGCGATTCCTTCGGCGGGAACATCTCCTTGATCATGCCGAGGCCCTGCGGCAGCATCACTGCGCCGAACAGGCCCTGGACGACACGTGCGGCGATCAGCATCTCGGGCGACACGGAGACCGCGCACAGCAGCGAGCCCACGGTGAAGCCGGCGGCTCCCACCAGGAACATCCGGCGACGGCCGTGGATGTCCCCTAGCCGGCCGCCGGTGACGAGTCCGACCGCCATCGAGAGGGTGTACGCGGCGGCGAGCCACTGGAGGGTGGAGGCGCCGCCACCGAGGTCGGCCCGCATGGAGGGGCCGGCGATGTTCGTCACGACGGCGTCGAGGAGATCCATCACCTCGGCCGCGAGGATCACGAAGAGCGCAGCCCAGCGCCACCGGTAGGGCGCTGGCGAGTCGGTGGGCGTCTCGGCGGACGCGACACCGGTGGTGGACATCGGAAACTCCTCACAGAAGGGATGACCAAAACTGCCCGGCTCGCTGGTGCGGCCCAGAAAGACAGGCGACCGGAGACTCTGGAGAACACTGTTCACTGTAACAGAACGGTGCTCACCAAGAGAACGGCGTTCATTAAGATATAGCGCAATAACTCCGCCCGGACAAGATATATCGCGTCTGCGGTCCAGAAGTGCCCTCAGCCAGCGCAGAACACTGTTCTCCGTGTCCCTAGACTGGTCTTATGAGCGACGCGGCCGCCGGCACCCCAGCACCCCCTCCGCCGTCCCCGTGGGAGCGCGAGCGCCCCGCACGCACCCACGTCGCCCCCGTACGCACGCCGCTGTCGCGCGAGCGCGTCGTCGAGGCCGCCATCACCGTGCTGGACCGGCACGGACTCGACGGCCTTTCGATGCGTCAGGTGGCGGCCGAACTGGGGGTGGCGGTCTCCGCCCTCTACGCCCACGTCAGCTCCAAGGACGACCTCCTGGAGCTCATGTACACGCGGCTCTTCGCCGGCTACGCGATGCCCGCACCCGATCCGGAGCACTGGCAGGAGCAGCTGCGAGACTTCGCCCGCGCCTGGCGCCGACGTCTGCTGTCCCACCGGGACATGGCCAGGATCTCCATGGCACACGTCCCCTTCACCGCAGAACTGCTCCCGCACGTCGAGGCGTTGCTCGCCATCTTCCGCACCGCCGGGCTACCCGACCGCATCGCGGCGGAGGCCGGAGACCTGATCTCCACCTACATCGACGGGTTCGTCCTGGAGGAGGGCATGTGGCGGGACCGGGCCGCTCAACACGGCGGTGCCTCGCTGGCCCGCCCCGACTGGCGCGAGATGACCGGCGAGATGCAGAACTACTTCGCGTCCCTGCCCGCGCAGGACTTCCCCCACCTGCGCGCCCTGTCCAGCCTGATGGTGACGGACTCCTCCGACGAGCGGTTCGACATCGGCCTGGAGATCATCCTGCGCGGCCTGGCGAGTTACCTGCCGGGCCCTGCGAACGGCCCGGCGCCGGAAGGCGACTGAGTCCGCAAGCCGACCGAGTCCCGGAGTCCGGCGCGACCCTGGACGCCGGCGGCACATGCGGCACGGCCGGCCTGGCCGCCGGGGACGTCTCAGCCGCGACTCCGGCTGAGCGCTCCGGTTGGCGGATGGTGCCGACCGGGGTTGTGTCCGCGCACCGTCCCGGCTACGACCGCTGACGGAGTTGTGTCGGCCATTCGCGGCGATGGAAGCCCTCACGCAGACGGGACCGGAGTCTCCGGCGGGGCGGGAAGGGTCCGTCCCAGGCGAACGAGCGGGGACAGGGCCATCAGTGCCGGCGACAGCAGCATGCCCGCGGCTGCTACCAGGAGGCTGGTGCGCGTCCCCCACACTTGGGCGAGAAAGCCGCCGAGCAACGAGCCGAGCGGGGTCAGCCCCATGCCGGCAAAGCTGACAGTCGCGGCCACACGACCTTGCATCCCGTCCGGAGTGACGATCTGCCGGACGGCCATGACCGTGACGTTCACCAGCTGGCTGAAGGTCCCGAAGACGAAGTTGACCGTAAGGAGCGCGGGAACCGTCACCGCGGAGGAGCCGTGCAGTGCGGGCACGGACAGGAACACGCCGTCGCCGAGCGCTGCCGCGGACACGAGCACAGTGCCGTATCCGAAGCGGTTCGGCAGACGGGCGGCCAGCAGCGAGCCCAGGAGCGCGCCCGGCCCTGTCGCCGCGAGTGCCAGTCCGACGACGGCGCCCGACAGGTGCAGGTCCCGTGGCAGGAACAGCAGATAGACGGTCGTCACAGCCGCGAAGGAGAACTGGAACGCGGCTGATGCCAGGCACACGGTCCGCAGCGAGGTGTCGCCGGCGACAAAGCGGAGGCCCTCATGGATCCGCCGCCCGACCCGAGCCGGACGTTGCGAGTGTTCCGGGATGGATTCGCGGCGGCCGATGCGTCGGATCGACAGGAACGACAGCGCGAAAAACGCCGCGCTGGAGACGGCAGCGATCGGCGCCGACAGCGCAGACACCAACGCACCGCCGAGCGCGGGACCGCCGATCTGCGCAGCGGACCGACTGCCCTCGAGCGCGCTGTTGCCCCGCACCAACTGATCGCGTTTCACCAGTCGTACCAAGGACGCCTGGTATGCCACGTCGAAGAACACGGACAGAGCTCCGACGGCGAAGGCCACCACGAGCAGCGCCGGCAGGCCGAGCGCACCGAGGAGCCCGGCCACGGCGGCGGCGCCCAGGACCAGGGCCCGACCGGCGTCCGTCAGCACCATCAGCGTGCGGGTCCGCCATCTGTCCACCCACGCGCCGGCGAAGAGCGACAGCAGCAGGATCGGCGCCTGCCCCACCGCGCGCAGGGCGCCCAACTGGGCCGCACCGGCGTTGAGCGTCAGGACGGCGAGCAGCGGCAGAACCACCAGACTTGCCTGTTCGCCCAGTTGGGAGGCCGTCTGGCCCACCCAGAGCCGGCGGAAGTCGCCGTCCTGCCACAGGCTTGACGGGACAGGTCGGCCGGAATCGGATACAGCGGAGGAAGAGGACGGCACAGGTATCCCTCGGATGACCGAAGACGAGACCCGCCAACGGCGCACGACAGGTGCGCCGACCATTTCAGGCAGCGGGAGGGAAAGGCTCGCTGTGCCGCGCATCAAGGGCAGCACGCGATGACGGGCCGCTCACGGCCTCAGACGTCAACGCGTGCTCGGACGACCGACCATGTCTTCGCTCCTCTTGAAGGCTCCCCTCCCTGAAGGGAGGCAATTGTCACCCTCCAGGCTGAGCGGGGATTTACGGCTCAGGCCGCCGCCGGAGCCGGCGGCCCCGGTGGTCTTACGCCCTCGGCACCGTCCGGGTTCCAACCTGCCCGGACCAGCATCACGCGGGCGGAGTTCTTGTCCCTGGGGGACACGGCCGCGCACGCGGTGCAGGTATACGTTCTCATCGACAGAGGCAGTGCGTGCTTGGTTCTCGCTCCGCACTGCGCGCAGTCCATCGTGGTGTGCGCCGGGTGCACGAGACGGACGTCCCGCCCGTGTTTGCGGCCCATCTCGACCAGGGCACGCTTCGTCGCGGCGATGGCGGCATCGGCCGCCTTGCGGGCCATGGTGGTCTTCGCCAGGAACTTCGGCCTGAAGTCCTCCACCGCAACCCCGTCGTGGCCGCGCATCACCCGCTTGGCCCACTTGCGGCCGGTGTCCTCCCGCTGCCTCGCGATCTTCTTGTGCAGCTTCGCCGCCTGCGCCTGGGCCTTCCGGTAGCCGGCGGATGCGGGCCGTCCCTTCGGAGGCCGGCGCCGGGCCATCATCCGCTGGTACCTCGCGAGCCGCTGCGCGGCCCGCCTGCCGTGCTCGGCATGCGGCAGATCGTAGGCGTCGTCGGTGGTGGTAGCGGTCTCCTTCACACCCCAGTCCACGCCCAGGACGCGGCCGGTCTCACAGAGCGGCTCAACCTGAGCCGGGACGACGAAGGACACGTACCAATGTCCGAGCGTGTCCTGGTACACCCGCACACTCGACGGGTCGGCCGGAAGGTCCCGCGACCACACCACCCTCAACACGATCCCGCCGGCAAGGTGCAGGCGCCCGTCCCTGAGGCGGAAACCGCGCTTGGTGTAGTTCAGGCTGGGCCGCGCCTCACGCTTCCTCTTGAAGCGGGGCATCTGGGCCCGGCGGTGCATCGGCAACCGGTCCCTGATGTCCTTCAGCGCCTTGACACGGGACTTGGCGAAGTCGCGTATCACCTGCTGCTGCGGCACGCTCGCGCCCTCAGCCAGCCACGGCGTCACCCCGCGGGCCTCGGTCAGCATCTTGTCGAGCTGAGCCGGACCACAGGTCACCTTCTCACCCGTCGCCCGGCTCCGCGCGTGCACCTGCTGGGACTTGGCCACGCATTCGTTCCAGATCCACCGGCAGCGATCCCACTCCGCTTCGAGCCGGCGCCTGGCCGTCTTCGACAGGCGCACACGGAAGGCGTACCGGGCATGCCCGGCGTCCTTCGTGGATGCCTCTGTCGTCATACATCCGAACCTACCCGAGAGGACCGACAGTTGAGAATTCTCGATCATCGTGGGCGACAACACCGCCGTCCGGGGCGGACACCGGACCGCCCTGACGGCGATCCGGCTATCCCTGCCCTGCCCCGCAGGAGCCCGATTCCTCCCCGGCGCTCCGCGAACACTAGCTCCCGCTCGGCAGTGCAGGAAAGGCGATTAGGCGCCGGGCAGACGGCGGGGATCAGTCCGGCTGTTCGCGCCGGTCACGAGGGGACGTACTGAGTAGGAGAACTCATGTCCGTCAGGGCGGGGGCTGGCAGGCTCCGCGGCATGACAAGTGGCAGAGGGGCGCTGACGGTCCTGCATCTCTTCTTGGTCTGGGCGACGATGGCGGCCGCGATGCCTGCGCTCGGCTTCGAGTTGGTGGTGACGGCCTGGGGCGGCGGTGGCGGAGCGGTGGTGCCGGTCTTGGCGTTCGGCGTGCCGCTGATGGTGGGCCTGCTGGCCTTGGCGGGCATACCGGCGAAGAGCGTGGTGCCGCTGTGCGGCTCGGTGCGCGGGCGGCTCGGTTGGGCGGCCCTGGTCTTCGTCCTCGGCACGCTCGGTGTCCTGGCAGGCCTGGACGCCTACGGCGGGCACGTCGACCTGGGAAGCGCCGGCACACGGGTCGCGCTGACGGGGGTGCCGTACGCCGTCGCCGCAGCGCTCTGCGTGCCGGGCCGGTGGGTACGGCTGGGGGCGGTAGCTGTGCTGGCGGCCGGTGTGGGCTACGGGGGCTTCATCGGCCCGGCGCAGGCACGGCAGCACCGGCACGCGGCGGAGATCGCGCGCTACCGGGAGCATCCGGAACTGCTGTATCTGGGCGCTGCGCCGCCTGGAATGCGGGTGTCCCGTGCCGTGGTCGGGCCCGCCTACTTCAGCGTCGAATACCACTCTGTCCGGGAGGGATACGAGTTGGGGTACGTGGGCCTCGTGGTGCGTCCGCCGCTCACGCAGACACCACGATGCCCAGCGCCCGCGGAGAAGGATGCGACCTGCACGGTGGACGTGCACGGCGAGATGCGCATGATCCGCCGCCTCCCCGGTGGCACCCGCGACATCACCCTCACCCGCCACCACCACGACGCGGAGGTTGAGGTCACGAGCCAGTCCCTCGGCGAACCCGGCCTGCGCCACCTCCTGAACACGCTGCACCCGCTGTCGAACACGGAGCTGGAAACGCTGATGCGGGAAAAGGCGATCGTCCAGGGCTACTGAGCCATGCACCCGCCTCGGGCAAGGCCAGTCCCTGCCCGGCCCTCAGCCTGGGTGGTTCCACCGGCTGCCCGTTCCGGATGTCAGGGAACTCCCTGCATGGCCACCGGAATTCGGGGATGCTGGATGACCGTGACCGAAAATATGGGCGCAACTGCTCCGGGTACCGAGGTCCGGGCGCTTCTGGGCGTCTTGGACGGACAGGGGCGCCACGTTCTCGGCATCCTCGAGGGACTCGATGCGGAGGCGCTGCGCCGGCCCGTGCTGCCATCCGGGTGGCACTGCCTGGGACTGGTCCAGCACCTCGCGCTGGACGTGGAACGGTTCTGGTTCCGTGCGGTCGTCGCCGGAGACGAGGAGGTCATCCTGGGCCTGACGAGCGGCGACGAAGCGTGGAACGTGGCACCGGACGTGCCGGCCGTCGACCTGCTCAGCCGATACCGGCAGGAGGCGGAACTCGCCGACGCCGTCATCACCGCCACCCCTGCCGACGCCGCCCTGGCCTGGTGGCCCCGCGACCTGTTCGGCGAACCGCACCTGCACACCCTGCGCGACGTCCTCCTGCACGTCATCACCGAGACCGCTTGCCACGCCGGCCACCTCGACGCGGCACGAGAGCTTATTGACGGCCGCCGCTGGCTGGTCCTGACCTAGCTGTACTTGTTCATGAGGTTGGTGACAGCCGACTGATCGGTGGCTGCCCGCCGGCCGGCGATGCCTGACCTGGTCCTGCCCGGGCGCGAGGCGGTTCGGGGGGTTGAGCAGGAGGCTCCAGGCCATGGCCGGTTATGCGTCCGTCCGGCACAGCGCGTACAGAACGGCCATGGTGTGCGTCGTGGTCCGGCAGGGCGTCTCGGCGGCGAGCGCACGGCCGGCGGCCAGCAGCAGGTCGGCCGCGTCGCGCACCGTGCAGCACGCCTGGAACTCGCCTGCGATGCCGAGTTGTTTCGCCAGGTGACGGACCTCCTCCTCGTGCGCGACGAGCTGACTGCGGAGGGCTCCGGTGTCGAGAGGCCGCATACTCTCTGTATCCATCCGACCACAGTAACCATCCGCCTGCGCCGATTGCGCCCCTTTCTAGATATATCTGGGAAGCTTTTTGGTCGCCGAAGACATATGAAGCAGGTTCATTTGGTCCATGTACGCATGTACGTAAACATGACGACCACCGCAGTCACCCGGTGGCGCAAAGACGCCCAGGACGTGGCCCGGCGGCAGGCGCACCACGGCTCTTCTGCCCACGGGCCGACGTCGACGGAACGCCTCAGCGACTCCCGGCGAGGCGTGCCGTGACCTCCGTGGTGCCCGGCGGGACGCTGAGGAGCGTGCCGAGCTCTGTGGAGAGGGCAGACGACGGCGACCCGGCGTCGAGCCTCGCTTCCGCGCCGATCAGCAGGACCCGCCACGCCCCCGGCGCGCCCTCTGCCTCGACGCTGACCACGTCGCCCTCCCGGCGAGTACGGAACACGGCGCCCGCGGAGCCGTCCGAGGCCGGGATCTCCGTGACTGCCGTCACGCCGTCGACCGGCGTGTGGACGCGCAGCGTCACACCGTCCGCCCAGTCGTAGACGGCCGAGTGGTCACGGGTGCCGAACGCGATCACCGACCCGGGGCGGGCGAGCAACGGCAGGCTGTCGAAGCCGTACCGCTCGCGTCGCCACCCGGGACCCTGGATCGTCTCGCCCGACAGCACGTGGGTCCAGGTGCCGGCCGGCACGTAGTACTCGACGTCGCCGTCGGCCGAGAAGACGGGCGCGACGAGCAGATCGTCGCCCAGCATGTACTGCCGGTCCAGGGTGTGGCAGGCCGGGTCGTCGGGGAACTCCAGCACCATGGCGCGCATCATCGGAGTCCCGTGCTCGACGGCCTGCCGGGCCGTGCGGAACAGGTACGGCATCAGCCGGTGCTTCAGGCGCGTGAAGTCGCGCGTCACCGCCACCGCCTCCTCGTCGTAGTCCCACGGCACCCGGTACGACTTGCTGCCGTGCAGCCGGCTGTGCGACGACAGCAGCCCGAACTGCACCCACCGCTTGAAGACCTCGGGCGTCGGCGTGCCCTCGAAGCCTCCGATGTCGTGGCTCCAGAAGCCGAACCCGGACAGGCCCAGTGAGAGTCCGCCGCGCAGCGACTCGGCCATCGCACCGAAGTGGGACTCGCAGTCTCCGCCCCAGTGCACGGGGAACTGCTGGCCGCCCGCCGTCGCCGAGCGAGCGAAGAGCACTGCCTCCCCCGCTCCCCTGGCCTCGGTCAGCACGTCGAAGACCGTTTGGTTGTAGAGCTGGGTGTAGTAGTTGTGCATGCGTTCCGGGTCGGAGCCGTCGTGCCAGACCACGTCCGTCGGGATGCGCTCGCCGAAGTCGGTCTTGAAGCAGTCCACGCCCTGGGCGACCAGCGCCCGCAGCTTGTCCGCGTACCACTCCCGCGCCTGCGGGTTGGTGAAGTCGACCAGGGCCATGCCGGCCTGCCACAGATCCCACTGCCACACGTCGCCGTTGGCCCTGCGCACCAGGTAGCCGTGGTGCTTGGCCTCCGCGAACAGCGGGGACTTCTGGGCGATGTAGGGGTTGATCCAGACGGAGATGCGCAGATCGTACTCGTCCTTCAGGCGTCGCAGCATGCCGTCGGGGTCGGGGAAGACGTTCGGGTCCCAGACGAAGTCGCACCACTGGTACTCGCGCATCCAGAAGCAGTCGAAGTGGAAGACACCGAGCGGGATGTCGCGTTCGGCCATGCCGCGCACGAACCGGTTGACCGTCTCCTCGTCGTACGAGGTGGTGAACGACGTCGACAGCCACAGGCCGAACGACCAGGCGGGCGGCAGGGCGGGGCGGCCGGTCAGCGCCGTGTAGCGGGCGAGGATCTCCTTGGGCGTCGGGCCGTAGACGATGAAGTACTCCAGCGACTGGTCCTCGACGCTGAACTGCACCCGGCCGACGGCCTCGGAGCCGATCTCGTAGCTGACCTTGCCGGGGTGGTTGACGAAGACGCCGTAGCCGCGGTTGGTCAGGTGGAAGGGGACGTTCTTGTAGGCCTGCTCGCTGGCCGTGCCGCCGTCCGCCTGCCAGATGTCGACGCTCTGGCCGTTCTTCACGAACGGTGTGAAGCGTTCGCCGAGGCCGTACACCAGCTCGCCGACGCCGAGGGAGAGCTGGGCCAGTGAGTGGTGGGCGCCCTCTCCGGTGACCGCGAAGCCGGTGCCCCGGGCCTCGGCGGAGGTCAGGACCCGGCCGCCCGCGGTGAAGTCGAGCCGCCACGGAGCCGACGTGTCCACGCGCAGCGACAGGTCGCCGGCGGTCAGCTCCAGCAGTGCGCCGTCCCGGGTGACCTTGGCCGCGTGGCCGGGCTCGGCGTGCAGCGTGAAGTCCGGGCCGCGCTCGGCGGTGCCCGCGTGATGGGTGGAGCGGATGCCGATGACGCCCTCGGCCGGTGACCAGCACTCGACGGTCAGCAGCGGGCTGTTGAGGGTGTGGCCGCGGTCGGTCACCGGCCGCACGGGCGCGTAGAGGGTGAACCGGTCGTCGCTGACGTGGACGTCGGCGACCTCCGCCGCGTACGACGCGCGAACGCCGTCACGCATCAGCCAGTAGCCGTCGGTGAACTTCATCGGGTGTTCCTTGGGGAGGCTCGGCGGTCCGCGAGGACCGGGGGTGGCGAGGGCCGCTGCCGGCGCCTCGCACACGGACTGCTGGTGGGCCGGCACGGCGTGACCGGCCGGACAACGGCTGGTGTGCCGGGTGGCGGTGTCAGGGCTGCCGGTGCGCTCGGTGGGCGGCGATCAGCTGCCGGTACCAGTGGTAGCTGTCCTTGGGGATGCGCTGTTGCGTGGCGTAGTCCACGCGGACGATGCCGAAGCGCTGGTCGTAGCCGCGGGCCCACTCGAAGTTGTCCAGGAGCGACCAGACGTAGTACCCGCGGACGTCCACGCCTGCGCGCATGGCGGCCGCGAGAGCCTCCAGATGGGTGCGGAGGTACTCGATCCGGTCGGTGTCGCGGACGCGGCCCTCGGCGTCGACGGTGTCGGCCTCTGCCGAGCCGTTCTCGGTGATCAGCACCGGCGGCAGCGTGGGATAGCGCTTGGCCAGGTCGACCAGCAGGTCCGTGAAGGTGTGCGGGACGACGGGCCAGCCCATCGTGGTGTGCCGCACGTCGTCGCGCCACGTCTCCCTCACCCGGATGTCGACGGCCGTGCGCGAGGCCGGGTCCGGGTCCTCGTACGGTGCGTCGGCGACGGTGATCGGCCGGTAGTAGTTGATGCCGACGAAGTCCAGGGGCGCAGCGATGAGGGCGAGGTCGCCCTCGCGCCGGTACGGCTCGTCGGCCGACTCCAGGAGCTCGCCCCAGGTCTCGGCCTCGTGCTGCGGATAGCGCCCGGCGAACAGCGGCTCGAACCACGTGTCGTTGTGCAGCGTCTCGGCGCGCCGCACAGCGTCCAGGTCGGCCGGCGACTCGGTGGCCGGCAGCAGCCGGTCGGGGTTGAGCGTGATCCCGACCTGCCGGGCTCCCGCGGCGCGCAGCGCGCGTACGGCGAGCCCGTGGCCGACGAGCAGGTGGTGGGCCGCGGCGAGCGCGCCGCGGCCCTCGCGAGCGCCCGGAGCGTGGCCGCCGGCCGCGTAGCCGACGAAGGCGCTGCAGTACGGCTCGTTGAGGGTGATCCAGCGGTCGACCCGGTCCCCGAGCCGGTCCGCCATGATCGCCGTGTACTCGGCGAAGCGCTCGGCGGTCTCGCGCACCCGCCAGCCGCCGCGGTCCTCGAGGGCTTGGGGCAGGTCCCAGTGGTAGAGGGTGGCGGCGGGAGAGATCCCGGCGGCGAGGAGTTCGTCGACGAGCCGGTCGTAGAAGTCCACTCCCGGCGTGTTCACCGGTCCCCCACCGGCCGGCTGGACACGCGGCCAGGCGATGGAGAAGCGGTAGCTGTCCACGCCCAGCTCGCGCAGCAGGCCGACGTCCTCGCGATAGCGGTGGTAGTGGTCGCAGGCGACGTCACCGGTGGCGCCGTGGGCGACGCGGCCGGGTTCGCGGCTGAAGGTGTCCCAGATTGAGGGGCCTCTGCCGTCCTCGTCGTGGGCGCCCTCGATCTGGTAGCCGGCCGTGGCGGCCCCGAAGAGGAAGTCGTCGGGGAAGCCGGGAAGAGCGGACTCGGGCGATTCGTGCATGCTCACGGGGAAGCCGTCCTACTTGACCGATCCGCCGGTGATGCCGGCGGCGATGTACTTCTGGGCTACGACGAGCAGCACCGCGGCCGGCACTGCGGAGAGCACGGCGGTCGCCATCACCGCACCCCAGTCGCTGACGTGCGCGCCCACGAACTGGTAGATGCCGAGCGTGATCGGCTTGACGTCGTCCGTGGTGTTGAGCGTCAGGGCGAAGATGAAGTCCGACCAGGCGAAGAGGAAGGTGAACAGACCGGCCGTGATCAGCGCGTTGCGGCTCATCGGCAGCACGATCCGGACGAACGCGGTGAACCGGTTCGCGCCGTCCACCATCGCGGCCTCCACCACCTCGGTGGGTATCGACACCATGAAAGCCCGCAGCAGCACGATCGCGAACGGCAGCCCGAGCGAGGCGTCCGCGAGGACGAGTCCCAGGTAGGAGTTCACCAGACCCAGCGCCGCGTACGCGCTGTACATCGCGTTGGCGATGACGATGCCCGGCACCATCTGGGTGATCAGCGTGGTGAAGACGATGCCCTGGCCGCCGCGCAGGCCGAACTGGGCGAGCCCGTACGCGGCGGGTGCGGCCAGAGCCAGGCAGACGGCAACGGCACCGAGGGCGACACCGAGGCTGGTGAGCAGCGAACCGCCCTGGGTGCTGAGCGCCGTGTCGAAGTTCTTCAGGCTCGGCGAGGTGGGGAACCACTGCGTGGCGGCGATGCTCGACTGGGGCTGGAGCGCGGTGTTGAGCATCCAGTACACCGGGAAGAGCAGGACGGCGAGGATCAGCAGCGCGGCGGTGGTGTTCCAGGCCGAGCGCAGGCGGGTGGAGCGGGCGGGCCGGTTCGTCGGCGTGTTCGTGGGCTGTTTCGTCATCGGTCACTTCCCTTTGCCGAAGTCGGCGCGGTTGGCCCGCAGGTACAGCACGGCGAAGACCGCGCTGATGAGGATCAGGACATTGCCCACGACGGCGCCCTGGCCGAAGTCGAGCTGGAGGAAGGACAGCTGGTACGTGACCGTGCCCAGCGTCTGGGTGGAGTCCGCGGGTCCGCCGGAGGTGAGCGCCAGGATGAGGTCGAGGATCTTCACCGTCGACATGAAGCCGAGGACCAGCACGACGGTGATCACCGGCCGCAGCATCGGGAGGGTGATGCTGCGGAAGGTGCGCCATGGGCCGGAGCCGTCCAGCGAGGCCGCCTCGTACACGTCGCGCGGGATCTCCTGCAGACCGCCGTAGAGGATCACCATGTTGAACGGGATGCCGATCCAGATGTTGACCATGATCGCCGACACCAGTGCCACGCTCGGACTGCTGAGCCACGGAACACCGTCCGCGGGCACCAGGCCGACGGCGTGCAGCGCGGTGTTGAGCATGCCGTGATCCTGGTCGAGGATGCGGCGCCAGACGACTGCGGACACCACCATGGGGACGAGCCAGGGCAGCAGGAGTACGGCGCGGACGAGTCCGGACAGCCTGAAGCGCCGGGAGAAGAAGACGGCGAGGGCGAGACCGATGGTGAACTGACCGAGCAGCGAGCCGACGGTGAAGACCATCGTGTGCCACAGGGCGTCGGTGAACAGCTGGTTGGCGAAGACGGAGCGCCAGTTGTCGAGGCCGTTGAACGGGGCCTCTCCGGTGAAGTACGTCTTCGGTGTGTAGTGCTGGAAGCTCATCACGATGTTGTGGACGAGCGGATAACCGAAGAACAGCCCCATGTAGGTGAGTGCCGGGGCGACGAAGAGCCAGCGCAGCAGACGGCGGCGTCCGGGTGTCCGGCGCGTGGCCGCGCCCGTGGTGCCGGTGGCGGTCGCGGGCGCGATCGAGGTGACTGTGGTCATGGCCGGTTCCTCACTTCCCTGCCGTGGCCTGCTGCTGGGCCCGGTGCAGGGCCTTTTCCGGGCTGGTACGGCCGGTCAGCACGGACTGGAAGGCACCGGCCAGCGCGTCGCCGACGACGGGCCATCTGGTACCGACCTCGGCGGTGCGGGAGCGCGCCGTGGTGACCAGTTGTGCGAAGGGGGCGAGTTTCGGGTTCTGGGTCGCGTACGCCTGTGCGGCCGCGGCGCGCGTGGGCACGTTGTTCACGGACTCGCCCCACTGGAGCTGGTTCTGCTCGGAGTTGAGACAGTCGAGGAGCTTGCCGGCCCTCTTCTCCCGGGCCCGGTCGTCGTTTTTCGGTACGGTCATGACGGTCCCGCCGATGGGCGGTACGGCGGCCTTGCCCGCTTCGGGCACGGGGATGCTCGCGACCGCCCAGTCCACCTTCTTCTGGGCGCTCAGGACCGGAACCTGCCAAGGACCGTTGATCATCATGGCCGCTCGGCCCGCCACGAACTGATCGTTGACGTCCTGCTGGTTCCAGTTGACGACCGACTTCGACGCGGAGCCGTCCGCGACGAGGTCCTTCCAGAGCTGGAGCGCGGGCTCGCCCTTGCCGTTGTCGAGCTTCGCCTCGTCGCCGCCGGCGGACCAGAAGAAGGGCAGGAACTGGTACACGCCGTCCGCGTTGGGGCTCGCGCTGAAGGCCATGCCGTAGGTGTCGCCCTTGGTCAGCTTCTTCGCGGCCTCGACCAGCTCGGCCCAGGTCCGGGGCGGGGTGATGCCCGCGGCCTGGAGAAGCTTGGTGTTGTAGATCAGTGCGAGTGAATTGACGGAACGGGCGATGCCGTACTGAACACCGTCGTACGAGCCGAGGGAGGTGGCGCTCGCGGAGAAGCCGGAGGTGTCGACGCCGGCCGCTTTCAGGGGGCGCAGTCCGCCGGTCTCGGCGAACTGCGGCAGCTCCGACCCGTCGAGCTCCAGGATGTCGGTCAGTGAGTGGGACGAGGCCATCCGCAGCGCCTTCGACGCGACCTGGTCGGCGGGCACGCTGATCTGCTCGACCTTCACGCCCAGCGGCTTGCCGCATCGGTCGAAAAACCGCTGGTTGGCGGCGTGTTCGGCGGTGTCGGTCGCCGAGTTGAGCACGGTGACGGTGCCCGGGTCGGGCTGTGCTGCGCAGCCGGTCAGGCCCAGCGCGGCCGTGGCGCACGCGAGAATCGCCGCCAGCGCGGGAACATGCACGCCTGCTGGTTTCGTGGCTCGTGCGGTTCTTTCTCCGACGCGTCCTGCTATGGACGGCATGGTCGTGTCTCCCTTACATGTGCGGCTCTGGACATGCGGTGATCTGACGCAGGCTGGGTGGCCGGTACCGCCCTGTACGGTCGGGCCGGTCTGCTCAGTCGCTCGGCGGGGTGATGGCCGGACCGGCCATGCGCGGCTGTATCGGGTGGTGTGGCGCTTCGAGCGACGCGTTCGGGTCGTGCGCCTTGGTGCGGAGCGCGGTAGCGGAGGACCGCGCTGGGCCGCAGCCACGTTCGGCCGCCTCGATGGCGAGCCGGGCCACGGCCGCGGACATCTCGGCAACCGGCAGGTCGATCCGCGGCAGATGCCGGATGCCCAGCTCGTCCGGGAGGCTGCCGACGAGGACGACGCACAGGTCCTCGGGAATCCGCCGCCCGGCCGAGGCCACCGCGTCCAGCAGGTACGGGAGCAGGATCAGGTGCTGGACCACCAGCGCGGTCGGCGCGGGATCCGTGGTCAGCGCCTCTCGCAGCCGTCGCGCGAGCACATCCGGGTCGCGGTGGGAGGAGACCAGGCGCACCTCCGCGCCGGTTTCGCGGGCCGCGCGCCGGGCGCCGTCGAGGCCCTGCAGTGCGTAACCGCGGCGCGCGGCGATCTCGTGTTCGGCCGAGGACAGGAAGACGATGCCCCGGTGGCCGGCCGCCGCGGTCTCCCGCAGGGCGAGGGCGACCGCCGCCTCCCAGTCGAGATCCGTCCAGGGCAGCCCGGCATGGCCGTCATGGCCGAGGAGCGCCGCGGGGAAGCCCAGCTCGTGCAGGACCTCGATACGGGGATCGCGCTCCTCGACCGCCATCAGCACCGCCGCGTCAGCGAGTCCGCTGCGAGCCACCCGGCGCAGTCCGCCGACGCCGTCCTCGTCGGTGATGAGGAGTACGTCGTAGTCGTGGCCGCGGGCGGCGTCGGTGACGTCGACGGCGAATCTGCCGTCGATCGCGCGGTACTCGCCGGGCACGCGCGGCACGGCCAGCGCGAGCACCCGGGTACGGGCACTGCGCAGGGTGCGGGCGCTGGCGCGCGGGTGGTAGCCGAGCTCCTCGATGGCGGCCTGAACCGCCCGCCGGGTGTCCTCGGAGATCTTGCGGGAGCCGCTCAGCACATAGGAGACGGTGCTCGGCGCCACACCCGCCCGTTCGGCGACATCCTTGATCGTGGCCATCCTCGCCCCTGTCCGCCCGTGTCATCTCTGCCGGATCCCGTCATCGAATCGATTCGACGATCGACAACAAGGACGCCGGTCGAATCGTTTCGATGAATGGCGTGACTGTAGACAGGGGACGCATGCGATGGCAATACCTCACCAGGAACGTCACATTCGCTGGCAATTTCCCGGATGATGCCGGTCAGGGCTCAGTTGCCGGCATCCCTTCTCGAACACCCCCTTGTTGCGTCTCAAGGAGCGCGATGCCGGCGAGCGGCTACACCTACCTGTGCATGTTCGACGTGTTGAAGGAGGGCCTGCCTCGGCGATTCGAGGCAGAGGGCGTTCCTTCTCGCATCGCGGACCGCAGCCGCCCGACCGCCCAAGTCAGGCTCTCCCCCACCCTCGTAGCCCGCCGAACCACGGCGCCCCCGCCCGCGTAGGCCACACACACGCTTCGATGGCGGGCGGGCTCCGCCGCGGCGCGCGGCCGGCGCGTCGCAGCGGTTGCCGAAGGTGCAGGGGCGTGCTCGCGGCTCAGGACGCGACGGGTCCTGTGAGGGGCGTGTAGTCGAACCAGTCGAAGTGGACGGCTCCAGAGGCGGCGTACAGGCCCACCACCCGGCCGGTGAAGCCGCCGGCCACCTCGGTGGACAGGTAGCGGCCGTCGAGCGAGGCCAGTTGTGTGGCCGTGCCGTCTGTCGCCTCGACGCCGAAGACCAGGGAGTCGGGGCCGGTGCGCGCATCATGCGGCTGCGGGGCCTCACCGGTGTGCACGGTGAGGACCACCGGACCTGCGGGCAGGGGCAGTTCTGCGGCGACCGTTCGCAGCGATCCGATCCGGGCGATCACCCGGGCCGTGCCCTCGGGCGTGGCCTCGATGGCGTAGTGGTGGCGTTCGTCCAGGCGGACGGCGAGGCCTCCGCTGCCTTCGGTGGTGTCCACCAGCGTCCGCGCGCGGAAGGCGAGGTGCTGCTGGCGGCGGCCCAGGAAGACGACGTCGGGTTCGTCCAGTGATCCGCCGCGGGCACGCAGGGTCAGCCAGCCCGGGCGTTCCTTGGTGGTGCAGTGCTCGGTCGGACGGTCGCGCAGCGAGATCCAGCAGGGCCGCAGTTCGTTGGACTCGAAGTCGTCGCGCTCGGCCGGTACCGGGACGGGGGCCAGTGGCCAGGGCAGCTCGGGCAGTTCCGGGCTCACCTCGCCGACGACGGGCCAGCCGTCGACCCAGGAGACCGGGGCGAGGAAGGTCTCCCGGCCCAGGATGTGCCAGCCGGGGGTGCCGCCCTGCGGGCGCACGCCCAGCAGCACCATCCACCAGGAACCGTCGGCGGCCTGGACGAGATCCGCATGGCCGGTGTTCTGGATGGGTCGCGTGGTGCTGCGGTGGGTCAGAATCGGGTTGGACGGGCACGGTTCGAACGGGCCGTTGGGAGAGGATCCGCGCGCGATGGAGACGCCGTGGCCACGTTCCGTACCACCTTCGGCGATCATCAGATACCAGTACTCGCCGATGTGGTACAGGTGCGGGGCCTCCGGCGCGGCAGCACCCGGCGTGCCCGACCAGACCGGCTGCGGCTCGCCGAATGTCTCGCCGGTGCGGGGGTCGATGCGGATCTGCGCCACCCCGGCGAAGGTGCACCAGCAGTTGCCCTCTTCGTCCCACGCGAGGTCGGGGTCGATGCCGGGTACGCCGGGGAGGCGGATCGGGTCGGACCAGGGGCCGGCCGGGTCGGTGGCCGTGACCAGCAGGTTGCCCTCGCCGGGAGTGACGTTGGTGACGATCAGCCAGAAGCGGCCGGCGTGGTGGCGCAGGGTGGGGGCGTACAAGCCGCCCGAGGAGCGGCTGTCCGGGGGCAGACGCAGCTGGCTCGGCCGGTCGAGGGCGTTGCCGATCTGCGTCCAGTGCACCAGATCCCTGCTGTGGAACAGGGGGATGCCCGGGAAGTACTCGAAGCTGGAGCAGGCGAGGTAATAATCCTCGCCGACGCGGCAGATGCTGGGGTCCGGATGGAAGCCGGGGATCACCGGGTTGGAAGGGGGCGTCGGAGTGGGCTGGTCGGACACCTGGTCAGGTCCCCATTCTGTGAGCAGCGGATCCGGCCCAGCATGAGCCCGGCCGGACTGTGTGTGTTCTGGCCCTCGAGGGCGGTGGTGCCTCGGACACGGGCGCCCGCGCCCTGGCCGGCAAACGGTCCCACATCATCGCGATGGTGGTCCCCTTGCGCACCGATGTCTACCTTTGATCTTGGCCAGTGCTCCGGCGCTTACGCCGGGGTGAAGGCCGTCTCGTAGGACCGACGGACAAGCCGACCAGACGGCGTACCTCCGCATGCCTGGCACTCACCAAGACGCCAGAGTGGGACAGACCAGGCCTGTTGGAAGGGAGCATCCGCCCGTGGGGATACCGAGCTCGCTCCGCTTCACGAGAACAGGCACGGGCACAGGGCGGCGCCGGTCAAGGCGCCCCCGATTGCGGACCACAGCGGTCATAGTCGCGCTCGCCGCGGCGGTGGCGGGCTCTCCCGCCTCCCGCCCGTCGGATCGCACCCGGGCTCCCCGCGTGGCGGAGGACCGGCACCTGGCATCCGCTGTGATCACCGTCAACCACGCCTACCAAGTACCGCATCCGTTGCCGACCGCAGAACCGGGCACGCTGATCGCGGCGACAGACCATGGCCCTGATGCGCGGCTGGGGAGCGGGCGGCGCTGGACGGTGCTGTACCACTCCACCAACGCACGCGGCGCCAACGTTGCCGTAAGCGGCACCGTGCTGCTGCCGCCGGGCCGCGCTCCCCGGGGAGGGTGGCCGGTGGTGTCCTGGGCGCATGGAACGACCGGCGTGGCCGACGCCTGCGCCCCCTCGCAGTCGGCGAACCTGGGCTCGGAGGCCTTCGCACAGGAACTGCGCGCGCTCCTGCGCGCCGGGTACGCGGTCGCTGCCTCGGACTACCCCGGACTGGGCACCCCGGGCCCGCACACCTATCTGGTCGGCGCGGACGAGGGCAACGCCGTGGCCGACATCGTCACCGCGGCTCGCCGGCTGATACCCGGCCTGGCGCCGGTGTGGTTCGCCGTCGGGCACTCACAAGGGGGACAGGCCGCGCTGTTCGCCACCCACACCACACGCCGGACGGGCGCCCAGCGGCTCGGCGCGGCGGTGGCCGTCGCCCCGGCCAGCCATCTGGAGGCCATGCTCGCGGGGGTGAAGGCCTCCCATGTGCCCAGCGAGCTGTCCTTCGCGTTCTACTCGCTCGTCGGCCTGGCCGCCACCGAGCCCGGTGGGCCCGCGACGGATCTGCGTTCGCTGTTGGGGCCCTCGGCAGCCGCCACGGCCTCCCGGGTCATCGCCGACTGCGTGACGCACAGCCATCCCGTGCTCAAGGGGGTGAACACCGAGCGCATGCTGCCGCTGAAAGGGGATCAGCTGCTCCGCATGAGTGAGCGGATGGGCGCCTACGGCGATCCGGACCGCTCGGCCATCACCGTCCCCACACTGGTCATCCAGGGTGACGCCGACGAGGATGTGCCGCCTGCCTGGACCGACGAGGTCGTGGCCCGCCTGCGGCGGCTGGGCTCCCCCTCGCTGGTCTATCGCGTCTACCCCGGTGCGGGTCACGATCAGGTCCTGGGCCAGTCCGTCTGCGATCTCCTGTCCTTCCTCCACGCCCACGGCGGGACCCGCCCAGGTGCCTGCACCCCGCCGTCGAGCAGCCACGGTTGAACCGGTTGGGCAGGCAGCCGAGCCCCGTTTCGGTCAACGCGCGCTGCTGGAGCAGATCGCACGTGACGCCCCGCTGGACGACATCCTCCGAGGCATGGCCACGGCGATCGAGGAACTCTCCCCGGACATGCTCGTCTCGGTACTGCTCGTCGATCCCGAGGGACGGCGCCTGCTGCACGGCACCGGCCCGCGCCTGCCCGACTTCTACAACGAGGCGGTCGACGGGGCGCCCATCGGCGAGGGCGTCGGCTCGTGCGGCACGACCGCCTTCCGGCGCGAACCGGTGATCGTCACGGACATCGCCACCGATCCCCTGTGGAAGGACTACCGTGACGTGGCACTCAGGGCCGGTGTCGCCGCGTGCTGGTCCACACCCATCCTGGACGCGGACGGTCGACTGCTGGGCACGTTCGCGATGTACCACCGCACCCCCAAGGCTCCCCAGGACAAGGACATGGCGCTCAGCGCCTCCTTCACCCGCATCGCCGCGCTGGCCATCGAACGCCATGCCGCGGTGGAGGCACGCCACGCCGCCCAGGAACGCGAGAAGGCCGCCCGGGAAGATCTGGCCTTCCTGTTGGAGGCCAGCACCGCCATCACGGGCGAGACGCACTATTCGGACAGCCTCCAGCGCATGGCCCGGCTGACCGTGCCGACCCTTGCGCCGTTGTGTGCCGTCCACGTGTCCGAGCGCGGCCAGTCCCAGCGCATCGCCGTCGCGGCGTCGACCCGGGAAGGGGAGAATCTCCTCTGCTCCCCTGCGCTGTGCCACGGGGTGGACGCCGCGGTCGCCCGGGTGCTTGCCTCCGGCGCCACCGAGTCCGCCCGTGCGAGCGGCCTGCGCGCCCAGCTCGGTGTCAGGGACTACGTGTGCGTGCCGCTGACCACCCGGGGACGCACCTTCGGAGCGCTGACCCTCCTGGCCACCGACCTGCCGCTGGACGAACGCAAGGTCGCCCTGGCCGAGGAGCTCGCCCGCCGGGCCGCTTCCAGTGCCGACAACGCCCATCAGTTCACTGACCGCGTCCGACTTTCCCACGATCTTCAGGCGGGGCTGCTGCCTCCCGAGATACCGAGGATTCCCGGCGCCACCCTGGCGGCTTCGTACCACCCGGCCGGAGAGGGCCTCGAGGTCGGCGGGGACTTCTACGACGTCTTCCCGCTGCCCGCCGACCGCTGGGCCTTCATGATCGGTGACGTCTCCGGACGCGGCGCTCTGGCAGCCACCACCACCGGCATGGTCCGCCACACCGCACGCGCCGCCGCCCGCCTCCTCGACGAACCGGCGGCCGTCGTCACCGCCATCAACGACGCGTTGACCGGGCACACCACACATGACGACCAGTTCGTTTCACTCGTCTACGGCGAACTGCGGCACAGCCTGTCCCACCTCACACTCAACCTGATCCGGGCAGGCCACGTACCGCCGCTCGTGCGCCGCGCCGACGGCACGGTCGTTGAACTCACCGAACCGGGTTTGCTGTTGGGCATCGGTCCCGATCCCGGCTTCTGCCCGTGCCGCATCGATCTGTACTCCGGCGACAGCCTCGTCCTGGTCACCGACGGCATCACCGAGGCCCGTTCCGCCGACGGTGAGTTCTTCGGCGAGGGGCGCTTGGCCGACGCGCTCGCCGCCGTCCGGACCACGACACCCACAGCCACTGCCGTCGTCGAGTCCATCACCACCGCGGTCACCGCGTTCGCAGGCGATGCCACCCTCGACGACCAGGCCGCACTGGTGATCACCGCCGGCTGATGGCCACGAGGGCGCGGTCCCGCTCGCCCCAATGACCCGGCTACACCATGGCCCGGTGCGGGCACTCCCGCAAGGGCAGAGCGCGCCGACAGGTCGTCTCCCGTGCGGGCCGACTCGGCCCGTCGTCCTCGTCCGGAAGGTTCTCCCCCCAGCGGTCGAACCGCGATCGATTCCCGGTCGGCCGTGAGCGATTGCGGTCTTGGTAACGCCAACTTAACGTCCGAGGAGTCGGGTTCTTCCGATAACGCCGATATCAACTCGTATGTCGGCTTCCCCCGTCATGCCTTCGAACGGAGCATTCATGTCGGTAATGACCGGTACTCCGCCCCTGCAGCAGTTCGGCCAGCAGATTGGCGGCCCGCAGCAGCAGATCGCGCAGGTGGTCCAGCAGGCGATCCAGCAGGCCTGTCAGCAGGCAAGCCAGCAGATCGCGCAGCGGATGCAGCAGACGCTGCAGCAGATCCAGCAGGTCCAGCAGCAGCTTCAGCAGCAGGGCCTGGCCCACCAGGCGCACCCCTACCTGGCCGTCGCGCTGCACCACACGCTGCAGCAGGGCGTGCGCAGCGCGGTGGAGCAGTCCGTGCAGCAGGCGCTGCCGACCGCGATCCTGACGCTGGTGCAGCAGAGCCAGCAGGGCCAGCAGGGCCAGCAGCCGTGGGGTGGCGGGTTCGGCCAGCAGCAGTTCGGCCAGCAGTTCCCGCAGTACCAGCAGGCCAGCTTCGGCTACGGCCAGATGGGTCAGCCCTTCGGTATGGGCTGATCTGAGGCGGCAGCGCGATGCGGTGTGCCCCGGAGTCGTTCCCGGGCACACCGCATCACCGTGGAAGCGCAGGCCGCCCGTTGCCCACAGGAGCACACACAGGACGTAGGCGTGGTGAAGGTGGAGGCGATGGTCAAGGAAAGGCCCGGGAACAACCGGGAGAGCGGATCCGAAGGCGGCGCGCAGCCCAATGGGTCGGTGCCCGAGGGCAAAGCAGCGGGGCCACGCAAGGAAGGTGCTCGCTCACCGCGGACGGTTCAGCCGCGCCGGGAACGGTACCTGGTGGCACCGCTTCCGCAGTATCTGCTCCCGCCAGGGGTGCCCGAACTCGGCATGGACGCGGTGTGTGACCGGCTGGAGCAGATGCCCGAGGTCAAGGTGATCCGCAGACTCCGGCCCTCTGCCAAGGCCCAGCCCTCCGGCCTTCACCCCACCTGCCCGGAGATCGCGGTCGTAGAGGCGGCCGAGACCCTGATCCCCGCGATGCGGTCGCTGCACGTGCACATCGAGCCGGACCTGCCGTTGGCCGGGACAGGACCGGCCACCGTGCCGACCGCGGGGATTCTGCCGCTGCGCGACCCGGGGCTGGTCATGCAAATGGAGCAACCCGAGGACATCTCGCTGCGCGTGTGCGGCCCGGACGGCGAACCGCTGGCCGGCGCCGGGGTGTTCCTGATCGGAGCGACCTGGCCGAGCCAGGGCGTCACCGGGGCGGACGGGACGGTCACCATCACGCCGGCCACGGAGACCGCTCGCTCCATTCAATCCCTGTACGTCCGGCCCGCCGGCGGATACACGGACCGCTGGATCCATCGCCCCGAGCTGTCCGCGGGCGGGGAGAACGTCATCACTCTCACTCCCTTGACGCAGGTGTACCCGGAGTTGGAGCAACGCCAGAGTTACGGCTGGGGTCAGCAGGCCATGCGGCTGGACCGGCTGCCCCCCACGTTCCGCGCCTTCGGCGTCAAGGTCGCCCTCATCGGCTCGGGTGTCAGTGCCGATCATCCCGACCTGAAGCAACCCGTGCGTTCCGGAGTCGATCTGGTACGCGGCACGGACGAAGGCTGGGCACGTGACGTGACAGGCGCCGGCACACATGCGGCGGGGATCATCGCCGGGGCGGACACCGGCAAAGGCGTCATCGGCATCGCGGTCGACGCCGAGATCGAGGTCTGCAAGGTCATGCCGGACGGGCACTTCAGCGACCTCATCGCGGCCCTCGACCACTGCATGGAACGCGAGATCGACATCGCCCACATCGCGGTGGCCGTCCCGTACCCGTCGGCGCTGGTCTCCCGCAAACTCGCCGACGCGCACGCGGCCGGGATCGCCTGCGTCGCCCCGGCGGGCGACACGTCCGGACCGGTCGCCTTCCCGGGCTCGCTGCCGACCGTGTTCGCCGTGGGCGCGCTGGGAGTCTTCGGCTCGTATCCGCAGGAGACGTCCCAAGCCTCCCATGCGGGGGCACAGTTGACACCGGAAGGGCTGTTCGCGGCGCCGTTCAGCTGCTACGGCCCGGGAGTGGACGCCGCCGCCCCCGGTGTGGCGGTCCTCTCCTGCTCGCCGCAGGGCGGCTACACGGCCCTCGACGGAACCGGCACCGCATCGGCCCACATCGCCGGCCTCGCCGCCCTCGTCCTCGCTCACCACGAGGACTTCCACGGCCAGTTGCTGCCCCGCGGACCCGGCCGTGTCCACCATCTGTTCGGGATCATCGCCGCCAGTTGCCGCCAGCTCGCCGCCCCGGGCAGCATGGAGGCGGCCCGGGTCGGACACGGCCTGCCCGACGCCCTGGTCGCTCTCGGCCTGGCCCCCGGCATGCAACTCGCTCCTGCGATGTCGCCCTTTGCCCCGTCCATGGCGGGTTGAGCCGGCCCACGCGCCACGCTCACACAACGGCACCCGCCTTGCAGGACGGGTGCCGTTCGGCTTGCCGCGGTGAGGAGCCTTCCAACAGACAGCGGCGGGCGTCAGTTCCACGGTTCCTTGTAGGGGTTTTCACCCAACATCTTCGCGGCGGCTACGCAGAGGTCTTCACCGAAGAGCTGGTTGCTGCCGTACTCGGAGCCCCACAGGTCGGTCGCGGCCTGGGCCACGGCGCGCCAAGTGAAGTCCTCGTCGACTCGCCATCTGCGGATCTGCACGGCCATCTCCACCGTGATCGTCACTGGAGCCCCGAAGTCGTATGTCATGTCACCGACCCTAGTGACGTCGCCGCGTCACTGCGGTGTCGCCGAACGTGACGCATCATATCGATGAGATCGAAAATGTGATAACAGCTGTAATATCCCTATTATGCGGATGCGGACTGTGCGGACGCGGGAGCGGATCCTTCATGCCGCAGCGGATCTGTTGACCCGCGAGGGTCGTGCGGCCGTTTCGACGCGGGCGGTGAGCGCCGCGGCCGGGGTGCAGCCGCCGACGCTGTACCGCCTGTTCGGCGACAAGGACGGACTGCTCGACGCGGTCGCGGCCTACGGCTTCCAGCAGTACCTCACCGAAAAGCAGGCCCTCGGGGAAACCGACGACCCCATCGACGATCTGCGCCGGTCCTGGGACCTGCACGTGGGATTCGGCCTCTCCCGGCCGGGTTGCTACGTACTGATGTACGGCGAAGGGCGTTACCGCCGGGACATTCCGGCAGGGCCGGAGACCCTTGCGATTCTACGCCGGAACATCGCCCGGGTGGCCGCTGCCGGCCGACTTCGCATGAGTGTGGAGCGCGCGACTCAGCTCATGCACGCCAACGGGGTCGGAGTCGTGCTGACACTGATCTCGACCCCACCGCCCGAGCGGGATCCTGAACTGCCGGCGGTCGCCCGTGAACACGTACTGCGCACGATCACGACCATGGGTGACATCGAGCCCGAAGCGCCGACGGGCGTCGCGAGCCGAGCCGCGGCACTGCGCGAGACCTTGCGCGACAGCGGAACCACGGCTCTGACGCGATCCGAGCGCGCGCTGCTGGCCGAGTGGCTCGATCGCCTCGCCGATACCTGCGAGCCGGGCCCTGCCGCCCGAGAAACACCCGGCAGAAGGGACGACCGCGATGCCGACAGATGACCAGGTGGCTCCGAGGGCCGTGCGGGAAATGGGGCAGTCGGCCCGGCAGATGATCGGCGCTGCCCTCGCGGTGGTCGACGGGACGGGTACGGTGGTCGGCTGGACTCAGGCCGCTCAGCGACTCACCGGCTTCTCCTCCGCGGAAGTGGTCGGCCGCTCTGCCGTGGGCGTGCTGGCGGCACCCGAGGACAGCGTGAAGGCGTCGAAATGCGCGGAACAGTGCCGCAGCGAGGGCGGCTGGTCCGGCCCGGTCGGTCTTCGCCACCGCGACGGCGGCCGACTGGACGTGAACCTGCGGGTCGCCCCGCTGGCCGGGCAGGACGGGAGGACCCGGTGGGTCGTCTCCGCGACGTCCATGTCCGGCCTCTCCTCGTCGCCGGTGAACGGATTGGGGCTGGACGCCCTCCTGTCCAGTGCGCCGATCGGAATCGCCGTCCGCGATCCGGAACTGCGCTGCACCTGGGTGAACGACGCCCTGGCGCGCCAGGACGGCATCCCTCGCGAACAGCGGCTGGGCCGACGTCTTACGGAGGTGCTGCCGGGATGCGACGCCGAAGCGGCCGAGGCGGTCATGCGGCAGGTCCTGGAAAGCGGCACTCCGAGGGTCGACCACGAGTACCGGCTGAGCCTGCAGGCGGCACCGAGACGGGAGCACGCGTTCTCGGTCTCCTTCTTCCGCCTCGACGACGGGGAAGGCCGAGCGCTGGGCGTGTGCGCCATGGTCGTCGATGTGACGGACCGCCAGCGGGCGCGTGAGCGGCTGGCCATTCTCAGCGAGGCCGGCACGCGGATCGGCAGCACGCTGGACGTGATGCGGACCGGGCAGGAACTCGCCGACTTCGCCGTGCCGCGCTTCGCGGACTACGTCACCGTCGACCTGGCGGAGTCGGTACCGCTCGGCGAGGAGTCGCCCGCCCGGCTCGGCGCGACAGGGAGCCGCATACCGGCCTTCCGCCGGGCAGGAGTGGCGTCGATCCACGAAGGGGCCCCGGAGTCTCTCTGGCCGTCCGGGGCGCCGGTCCTCGCCCCCGCGGCCTCGCCCTTCACCGAGGTCCTGACCTCCGGCAGGCCCCACCTGGAACCGGTCCTGGACGCCTCCCCCGGCACGTGGCTCGATCAGGACCCGGGGCGTGCGGAGAAGATCCGCCGGTACGGGATGCACTCCTTGATGATCGTGCCGATCCACGCGCGCGGGGCGGTGCTGGGTGTGGCGGTCTTCATCCGCACCGCCGATCCCGCGCCGTTCGAAGCGGACGATCTGCTCTTCGCCGAGGAGCTCGTCTCCCATGCCGCGCTGTCACTGGACAACGCCCGCCGGTACGTGCGCGAGCGCGCCGCCGCCTTCGCGCTGCAGCGCAACCTGCTGCCACGCCGTCTCAGCGGCGGAGCCGCCGTCGAGGTTGCTTCCCGCTACCTCCCCGCGGACACGGAGGACGGCGTGGGAGGCGACTGGTTCGACGTCATCCCGCTGTCCGGCGCCCGGGTGGCACTAGTCGTGGGCGACGTGGTCGGGCACGGCATCAACGCCGCGGCGACCATGGGCAGGCTCCGCACGGCGGTGCACACGCTCGCGACCATGGACCTGCCTCCCGACGAGCTGCTAGTCCAGCTCGACGACACGATCTCCCGCCTCGCCGAGGAAGACCTCGAAGCCACGGACCAGACCGTCGCGGTCGTGGGTGCCACATGCCTGTACGCCGTCTACGACCCGGTCACCCGGCGCTGCGCGATGGCACGGGCCGGGCATCCCCCGCCCGCCATCATCTCGCCCGACGGCCGGGTCGCCTTCCCCGACCTGCCCCCCGGACTGCCGCTCGGCATCGGCCTGGCGGCCTCCTTCGAGGCCGTGGAGCTGGACCTGCCCGAGGGGTGCGTGCTCGCCTTCTACACCGACGGACTGATCGAGACGAGGGACGCGGACATCGACGCGGGGATGCGGCGCCTGGGCGCGGCCCTGACACAGCAGGACCGCCCCCTGGAAGAGCTCTGCTCGGCCGTGGTCGACACCCTGCCGACCCGGGCACCGTCCGACGACGCGACGCTGCTCCTGGCCCGTACCCGCGCTCTCAGCCCGACCCAGGTCGCCTCGTGGGAGTTGCCGCCCGATCCGGCCGTCGTCGGCAACGCCCGCGCGTTGGCCGCCGGCCAGTTGACCGAGTGGGGGCTGGAGCATCTGGCGTACGCCACCGAACTGATCGTCAGCGAACTGGTCACCAACGCCATCCGGTACGGCGCAGGCCCGATCACCCTGCGTCTGATCCGCCACCACGTCCTGGTCTGCGAGGTTTCCGACGCCAACGACACCGTCCCGCGCCTGCGGCACGCCCGGGCCACCGACGAGGGCGGTCGAGGACTGTTCCTCGTCGCACAGCTGTCCCACCGACGAGGCACCCGCTACACGGCCGGCGGCAAGATCGTCTGGGCCGAACAGGAACTGACACCCGCGCTTTGAAGGCTCCCCTCCCTGAAGGCAAGGGGATTGGTCACCCTCCAGGGCTGAGCGGGGATTTACGGCTCAGGCCGCCACCGGAGCCGGCGGCCCCGGTGGTCTCACGCCCTCGACACCGTCCGGGTTCCAACCTGCCCGGACCAGCATCACGCGGGCGGAGTTCTTGTCCCTGGGGGACACAGCTCCACACACGGTGCAGGCATACGTTCTCATCGACAGAGGAAGTGCGTGCTTGGTTCTCGCTCCGCACGTGGCACAGTCCATCGTGGTGTGCGCCGGGTGCACGAGACGGACGTCCCGCCCGTGCTTGCGGCCCATCTCGCACAGGGCACGCTTGGTCGCGGCGATGGCGGCATCGGCCGCCTTGCGGGCCATGGTCGTCTTCGCCAGGAACTTCGGCCGAAAGTCCTCCACCGCAACCCCGTCGTGGCCGCGCATCACCCGCTTGGCCCACTTGCGGGCCGTGTCCTCCCGCTGCCTCGCCACCTTCTTATGCAGCTTCGCCGCCTGTGCCTGCGCCTTCCGGTAGCCCGCAGATGCGGGCCGTCCCTTCGGAGGCCGCCGCCGGGCCATCATCCGCTGGTACCTCGCCAGCCGCTGCGCGGCCCGCCTGCCGTGCTCGGCATACGGCAGATCGTAGGCGTCGTCGGTGGTGGTGGCGGTCTCCTTCACACCCCAGTCCACGCCCAGGACGCGGCCGGTCTCACAGAGCGGCTCAACCTGAGCCGGGACGACGAAGGACACGTACCAATGTCCGAGCGTGTCCTGGTACACGCGCACGCTCGACGGATCGGCCGGAAGGTCCCGCGACCACACCACCGTCACCACGATCTGGCCCGCAAGGTGCAGGCAGCCGTCCCTGAGGCGGAAACCGCGCTTCGTGTAGTTCAGGCTGGGCCGCGCCTCACGCTTCCTCTTCCACCTGGGCATCTGGGCCCGGCGGTGCTGCGGCAACCGGCCCTTGATGTCCTTCAGCGCTTTCGCCCTCGACCTGGCGAAGTCCCGAATCACCTGCTGCTGCGGCACGCTCGCGCCCTCAGCCAGCCATGGCGTCACCCTGCGGGCCTCGGTCAGCATCTTGTCCAGCTGCCCCGGACCACACGTCAGCTTCTCGCCACCCACTGTGCCCTGCACGTGGACCTGCTGGGACTTGGCCACGCATTCGTTCCAGATCCAGCGGCAGCGATCCCACTCCGCTTCGAGCCGGCGCCTGGCCGTCTTCGACAGGCGCACACGGAAGGTGTACCGAGCATGCCCGGCGTCCTTCGTGGATGCCTCCGTCGTCATGCATCCGAACCTACCCGAGAGGACCGACAGTTGAGAATTCTCGATCATCGTGGGCGACAACACCGCCGTGCGGGCTGGACACCGGATCGCCCTGACGGCGATCCGGCTATCCCTGCCCTGCCCCGCAGGAGTCCGATTCCTCCCCGGCCGGAAGACCGGGGCATCCTCGGAGAAACCCGGTGAACTCCGCAGGACATGCGGGAGAAACGTCTCTGCGGTGAGACGGCGGGTCGGACGCGCGGCCGCCTCGGCGCGGATGGCTACTCGCCTGCGGTGGATGCCGTCCCGGTGCTGTCGCGTACGACGAGCGACGGCTCCAGCAGCAGGCGCTCGGGCGGCACGTCCGGAGCGGCGATCCGCGCCAGCAGCAGCCGTACGCACTCCCGGCCGACGTCTTCCAGCGGCTGAGCGACGGAGGTCAGGGTGGGCGAGAGGATCGAGGCGGTCGGCGAATCGTCGAAGCCGACCACGGCGACGTCCCTTCCGGGGAGCGCGCCGCGTTCCCGCAGCATCTGGTAGCAGCCGAGCGCCAGCATGTCGCTGGCCGCGATCACGGCCGTCGCGCCCGCGTCCAGGAGCGGCTTCACGGCGGCGCGGGCCGCGTCGCTGTCGTCCACGCTCTGTCCGCGCCGCCCGCGGGTCGACAGCCCGTGCCGGCGCATGGCCCGCTGCCAGCCCTCGGCGCGGTCGTCGCCGGCGCCCGAGGTGCCGCGTTCCCAGCCGAGGAAGGCGATCTTGTGGTGCCCCTGGGCGACGAGGTGTTCGACCGCGGCGTCCGTGCCCGAGGCGCCGTCGACGTCGACCCAGTCGCCGATCTGCCGGCCCGACCACATCCGGCCGAAGCCGACGAAGGGTACGCCTCGCTTGGCGAGCCATGCCTGCCGGGGGTCGCCACGGTCGGTACCGCTGAGCACGAAGCCGTCGACCTCGTGCTGGGCGAGCAGTTCCTCGTATCCGTCCAGACTCGGGCCGCCGGGCGGGCAGGCGAAGAGCAGGATCCGGTAACCGGCCTCGTCCGCGGCCTGCGAGAGGGCGTGCAGAAAGCGGTCCAGGACGGGTTGACCGGCCGGCGCGGGCTGGATGCCGTAGCCGATCAGCTTGCTGGACCGGGTGCGCAGCGTCTGTGCGGCACGGCTGGGGCGGTAGCCCATCTCGTCGATCGCGCGCCGGACGCGCTCCAGCGTCTCGGGCCGGAGCATCTCGGGGGAGTTGATCGCGTTCGACACGGTCTGCGGCGAGACCCCCGCCCGCCGGGCGACCATCGCGAGGGTCACCGGGCCGCCCTTGGCCGAGGAGATCTTGCTGGAGCGGGGCATGCGGCTCTCCGATGTACAGGGGAGATTGGGGCCTTGTTTTAGCGTTCCAAAGGCGTTGTCACGGCTCTGAAGACTGACTTAGTGTCTTTGGAACGATCTAACGCTGAGAGGTTCTACTTCCTTGGACACCCACGTCAACCCCCAGGACACCGACGGCCCGGTCCCGGCGCCCGCGTCCGCCGTCGCGGGCCTGCAGCCCTTCCTGCACGACGCGGTTGTCACGCTGAGCGCGCCGAGCCTCGCGATCTCACGTGCGGACGGGCAGCTCAGCGCGGGTGCGGACGGCTTCTACCACGGCGACCGCAGAGCGCTGTCCCGCCTGACCGTCGCTGCCGAGGGCATCCCCCTGGCGCCGGTCCAGGGCGGCTTGCGAGGAGCGGATCGCGCGGACTTCCGGGCGATCCTGCGCGGCCTCGGCGAGACCACGCCGGACCCGGCCGTCGCCCTGCACCGGTACCGCCGTCTGACGGCCGGCCGGCTGGAGGAGGTCTTCGAGGTCACCAACTCGGGTACCGAGCACGTCCGTCTCCGGATGACGGTGCGCGCCGGGACGGACCTCGCCACCATGGAGCAGGTGAAGTCCGGGCGGGTTCTGCCGGACGTACCGCCACAGGCCGTGGACGCCGGCGGCGTCGGCCTGACCTGGACCGGCGGCGACTTCACCGTCAGCCTGGTCGGCGAGTCCACGCCGGACGCCGTTCAGCCGACGACGGGACACCTGTCGTACGACATCGCCCTCCGGCCAGGTGCCTCCCGGAGTGTCACGTTGACCTGCACCGCGGCGTACGCCGACGGCGACCAGTTCCCGGCTCCGCCAGGAGACCGACTCCCCTGGACCGTCCCCCTGGTTCGCAGTGCCGACCGCGGCCTCGACCGTTGGCTGGATCGGTCGCTCGCCGATCTGGACCGACTGCGCCTGGCGGACCCCCGCTCCCCCGCCCCGGACCGTCCGGACCAGTTCCTGGCCGCCGGCGCGCCCTGGTTCCTGACCCTGTTCGGCCGCGACTCGCTGTGGGCCGCCCGGATGCTGCTGCCCCTGGGCACCGGCCTCGCCGCCGGGACTCTTCGTACGCTCGCCCGGCGCCAGGGCACCGTGACCGATCCAGCGACCGAGGAACAGCCCGGCAAGATCCTGCACGAGGTACGCAGGGACTCCCTCCGCCAGGACGGCGGGCTCCACCTCCCGCCCGTGTACTACGGCACGGTCGACGCGACCCCGCTGTGGATCACCCTTCTCCACGACGCCTGGCGCTGGGGCCTGCCCTCCAGGGATGTCGAACCGCTGCTGCAGCACGCCGAGTCGGCGCTGGCATGGATGCGCGATCAGGCCGGAGCGAGCGGCGACGGCTTCCTGAAGTACGTCGATCACACCGGCCAGGGCCTGTCCAACCAGGGCTGGAAGGACTCGAACGACTCCATCCGCTTCCGCGACGGCCGCCTCGCCTCGGCACCGATCGCGCTGTGCGAGGTCCAGGCGTATGCCTACGAGGCGGCGCGCGGCGGGGCTTCCCTGCTGCGGGCGTTCGGACGGGCGGGGGCCGACGAATGGGAGGAGTGGGCCGAGCGGCTCGCCGAGCGGTTCCGCAGGCGTTTCTGGGTGGAGGACGCCCACGGCCCCTATCCGGCGGTCGCCCTGGATCGCGACGGCCGCCCGGCGGACGCGGTGACCTCGGGCCTCGGTCACCTGCTGGGCACGGGACTGCTCAACGAGGAGGAAAGCGCGCTGCTGGCCGCCCGCCTCGTCGGCCGCGACCTCGACGCCGGCCACGGTCTGCGTACGCTGAGCAGTGACTCCGTGGGCTTCAACCCCTATGGCTACCACACCGGTTCCATCTGGCCGCACGACACCGCCATCGCCATACACGGCCTGGTCAGGGCCGGCTTCCCGGACGCCGCCGCCTCCCTGGCGAGCGGCCTGCTGACCGCCTCGGCCGCCTTCGACGCCCGCCTCCCCGAGCTCTTCGCCGGCCATGGCACCGAGGCCGGCCCCGGTCCCGCCCCCTACCCGGCGTCCTGCCGCCCCCAGGCATGGGCGGCCGCCTCCTCGGTCCTGGTGCTCCAGAGCGCCCTCGGCCTCGACGCGGACGTCCCCGCCGGCACGGTCACCGTGGCTCCCGGCTTCGCCTCGGCGTACGCACCGCTCACCGTGACCGGCCTCCAGGTCGGCGGAGCCCGGCTGGACGTCACGGTCACGGCCGACGGAACGGTGAACGTGAGCGCGCCGCAAGGCCTGACCGTGGTCGCGCCTTGATACCGCAGGGTCATCCCGCGTCACGTCATGGCTCCGCGGGATGACCGCTGATCGCACGCACCGCCCCTGGGTTGGTCCGGACTATTCATCATTGACATGAACACGGTTTAGACTTCTGAACCCGCCGTACACGGCACGCCCCCACAGCCAAGGAAGGCCTTCACATGGTCAGATCTGGTACGGAAGTCGCCCGGCACCGCCCCCTGTTGAGACTGCTCGCCCTGCTCGCGCTGGTATTCACACTCCAGGCGGCCCCTGCGCACACCGCCCAGGCCGCCACCCCCTTCAAGGTGCTCGCCTTTTACGACGGCACCTACGACGCGGCGCACATCAGCTTCGACCACGAGGCCAACACGTGGTTCCCGCAAGCCGGTGCGCAGAACGGGTTCACCTACACCTCGACCACGGACTGGAGCCAGCTCAACTCCGCGAACCTGGCCGACTACCAAGTGGTGATGTTCCTCGACGACTACCCTCACACCGCGTCTCAGCAGTCCGCCTTCCAGACGTACGTGTCCAACGGCGGCGGCTTCATCGGCTTCCACGTCTCGGCGTACAACGACGACACGAGTGACTGGCCCTGGTACCACAACACCTTCCTGGGCACCGGCACGTTCAAGAGCAACTCCTGGGGACCGACCTCGGAGACGCTGAGGATCGAAGACTCCGGCCACCCGGCCACAGCCGGCCTGCCGGCCGCCATCACGTCATCGGTCAGCGAGTGGTACAGCTGGCAGAACGACCTGCGGCAGAACCCCGACATCGACATCCTGGCGTCGATGGATCCGTCCACCTTCCCGATCGGCACCGACCCCAACCAGACCTGGTACAGCGGCTATTACCCCATCGTGTGGTCCAACCGCCACTACAAGATGGTCTACAACAACTTCGGACACAACGCGATGGACTACTCCACCAACACCACTCTGTCCTCGACGTTCGGGAGCGCCCAGCAGAACCGGCTCCTCCTGCAGGAGATCAAGTGGGCAGCGGGGCAGTCCGGTCCGGTCACCCCACCCCCCACCGCCACAGGCCCGATACACGGGTACGGCGGCAAGTGCGTGGACGTCGCCGGCGCGAACCCGGCCAACGGCACGGCGGTCCAGCTCTACGACTGCAACGGCACCAGCGCGCAGAACTGGACGGTCGGCGACGGCAGACTCACCGCACTCGGCAAGTGCATGGACGTGACCGGGGCCGGCACCGTCAACGGCACCAAAGTGCAGCTGTACGACTGCAACGGCACCGGCTCGCAGGTCTGGCAACCGGGGGCGGCCGGGTCCCTGGTCAACCCGCAGTCGGGCAAGTGCCTGGACGCCACCGGACCCAGTTCGGCCAACGGCACCCGGCTGCAGATCTGGTCGTGCACCCAAGCGGCCAACCAGAGCTGGACCCTGCCCTCCTGAGCCTACTCCCGCACAGGCCCGGCCGGGTTCGCCCGGCCGGGCTCCCCGCCCGAAGGAGGGCTGTCACGGACCGGGACGTCCGCCTCGCCGCCGGAGCCTCTGCTGCGCCTGAACGTGGAGGCCCGGGACGCGACGGCGATGGAACGGGTGCGGGACGAGGCGCTGACCCGCATCCGCGGGTGAACGCCCCCCCGGCAGGAGATCCGGTCGGCGCGTCGGCCGGCTCGACCGGTGAGGGTGCTCAGCGCCCGTGCGGGGGTCTCGCCCTTCGGTGGCGGGGCTGCGGGACCCGGGACGGTGCTCGCCGCGCTCGCTGGACACCCCGTCGGCCTTCGCCCAGGGCGCGGGTCAAGTCTGCGCAAGCCCGGATCCGGGTGCGGGGTCTCGCCTACTCGGCCCAGGGCGTGAAGCCGGTGTCGAGCACGGCTGCGAGCGAAGTACGCAGGCGGGCAGCGTCCTCGGCGCCGAAGGCCTCCTCGAACCGGGCCTGGACGTCCTTCCACAGGGGAAGTGCCTCGTTCATCCGGGAGAGGCCCTCCGGCGTGATCGCCACGATGCGTGCCCGGCGGTCGGTCGGCGACGACTCGACGGTCACGAGGCCTTCCCGCGCCAGCGGCTTGAGGTTCGAGGCCATCGTCGTGCGATCCATGGCGATCACGTCGGCGAGGCTGGTGATCGTCATCTCACCGTGCGCACTGAGCTGCTGCAGGATGCTGAACTGCGTCGCCCGGAGCCCGACCGGGGCCAGGGCCTTGTCGTAGGTCGCGCCGAGGTACCGGCCCGCCTTGCGCAGTGCCAGGTTGCTGCACTGGTCGGCGGGGTTCGGCGGCGTAGTCGTCATGCTCTCCTCCACGGGTTCACGGCCCATGATATGAGTAGGTACTCATAAAGGCGAGGGGCGGGGTGACCCATCGGAGCACTCCTTGCTTCGAGGCAGATACGCGCATATGCTCACAATGAGCGCACGGCGACGTGTGTGCCTTCCCGCGCCCGATCCCCGCGCATCCCACGCCCCACCGTCAAAAGGCCCAGCCCATGGAAACGCCCACCGGCATCACGCCCGAGCGCCAGCAGACATCCTCCCCCGCGGCCGAGCCGGCACTGGTTCCCCGCCCCGACGTCCCGCGTCGGCCCCCGGTGAAAGCCTGGCTGCAACCGGCACTCATCGCGTTGATCGTCGTGGCCGCCTTCATCAGCTGCTACATCGGCCTGCAGCGCAATCCCCAGCCGCATCACATCCCCATCGCGGTCACCGCGCCCGGCCTGCCAGACCGGATACACCAGGCCCTCGGCAACAGCGTCGAGGTGCACCCCGCCACCGGCGCCGAAGCGGCACGCCGGGCCCTTGAGCACCGCGACGTCGTCGCCGCACTCAGCTCGGACGGCCACGGCGGATTGCTCCTGGAGGTCGCAGGAGCCAACGGCGCGTCCACCACATCGGCCGTGAAAACCCTCGTCGGCGCCTACGCGCACGGCGCGGGCAAGCACATCACCACCGAGGACGTCCTCCCCCTGGCCCGCTTCGACGCCCGGGGCCTGGCCGGCTTCTACATGGCCTTCGGCGTGACTCTGGCCGGTTTCGTCCTCGGCTCGAACGCCGTCGGCCTGGCGGGCCTCATGCGTCTGCGTCATCGGTTCTGGTTGTTGAGCGGCGCCTCCGTGGCCATCGGCACTCTCGCCGCGATCATCGCCGGCCCGGTCCTCGGAGCGGTTCCGGCCCCGGTCGTCCCGCTGATCCTCACTCTGACCCTGCTGGCAGCCGCAGCCTCCTTCAGCACCAAACTGCTCGGCACCTACCTCGGCCCCGTCGGACTCCCCATCGCCACTCTCCTGCTCCTCACCGTCGGCAACGCCACGAGCGGTGCCACCATCGGCGCCGACCTTCTCCCCGCCGCAGCCCGTGCCGTCTCGGCGATCCTGCCGCCCGGAGCCGCCGTCCGCGCCATCGCCGACCTGAGCTACTTCAACGGCGCGCACGCGACAGGTCCTGTCGTCACGCTGGCTCTGTGGGCCGTCGTCGCAGCACTGCTGCTCGCCCTGCGTGCCCGCCTGGTGCGACGGCGCGCGTCCGTCACCGGCTGACGCGCAGCAGCCTCCTCCTGTCATGCCGCTGACCCCGGGTCCCCGCGCACCCGACAGGGGCGGCCGGTTCAGGCCGACGATCCGAGGATCACGGCGACGCACACCGTCATCGCCGCGGTGATCACAATCATCGCGGTCAAAGTGCCTCGCAGCCATCGTCCGAAGCGGATGTGGTGCCGCTCCTCCACCACGCTGATGGTCTCGGCAATGTGGTCCGTCACCATGCCGGCAACGAATACCTGTTCCTCCAGGTACCACCGTTCGATTTCCTTCTTCTGCTCCTGGCTCAACCCTGTTGCCCGCGCGGTGAACTCCTCCACGCGCCGACGGGCGGCTTGCAGGTGGGCCTCCCGGTACAGGAATGTCTCGATGTCGGTCAGGCCGCGTGCGGCCTCCTCACGTGCGCCCATGATGTCTCCAGAGGAAGAGGACGAAGCCCCGCGGCGGGGCTGTCGCAGCTGATCGGCCGGACGGTCGGTCGACCGGCCGCCCTGTCGTCCGTGCCCGGCTCAGCACGAGGCACCGTCAGCCGTCATGTGACCGTCTGCCTTCGAGCCGACGCCGGCAGCGCGCCCGTCGAGGTAGTGCAGAAGGTCACGGTCGGTGTCGTCCACGGAGAGGGCCCGTACGGCATCGTGAACGGCTCGGTCGAGCAACGGCGTGCCACGGCGCAGCACTTCGTGCGCGACCGGGGTGAGCCGCAGGTCGACACTGCGGCGATCGTGCGCCGCGCTACGCGTCGAGATCAGGCCGCGGTCCTGCAATCGGGCCACCAGACGACTCGTTGCGGACTGACTCAGTCCCGTCTCCGCTGCGAGATCGCTCAGGTGAAGCGGCCGCACGGCGGCGGACGCCCGCGCATGGAGGATGCTCAGGGCGTGGAACTCGCGGCCGCTCAGGCCCAGTTGCCGCTGGAGACGTCGTTCGACGCAGGTCTCGATCCGGCGGTGCAGCCGATCGAGCCTGTTCCACCGCTCGATCAATGACCTACCTCCCTTCACCGGTCGACTCCGGCGAGCCAGTGGGCCTGGGGTGCGTGCTCCGGGCGGCCGTGACGGCACGGCCGCCGTGCAGCCCCTCGGTTGCCGTACTCATGCCGCCGGTCGGTCGTCGAGCTCACGCTCGCCGGAGCGCTGTGGATCACCACCGGTCACGAAAGCGTCCCTGGGGTGCTGCACGGATGCCAGGGAGACCAGGTCCCTGCCGAAGAGTGCGGCCGTGAGCCAGACGGTGAGAACGCGGACCTTGCGCTCCCATGTGGGCACCGCGAGGACGTGGTAGCCCCGGTGCATCAGCCAGGCGGCGAATCCCTTGATGACGATGCCCTTGTACTGGAAGATGCCCCGTCCCAGCCCCAGCGTCGCCACGACTCCCAGGCTGCTGTGCCGGTAGTTCCGAACGGTGCCTCCGCGCAGGCCGGCCGCGATGTTCTTCGCCAGACGCTTGCCCTGCCGCACGGCGTGCTGGGCGTTCGGCACCGTGTGCGCCCCGGGAACGGCAGAAGCCAGGTCCGGCACGGCCGCATCGTCGCCGGCCGCCCACACGCCGGGCACGGGCGCGCTGTCGGTGCCCACGGAGAGATCGGGGCGGACCACGAGCAGGCCCCGCTCGTCGACCGGCAGATCCGTGAGGTTGTGCACCACCGGGTTGGAGGCGTTGCCCGCGGTCCACACGATCAGCCCGGAGTCGAACTCCTCGCCGCTGGAGAGCACCACATGACCGTCCACGACGGACACCAGCTGCGTGTTCAGATGGACGTGCGCGCCACGGCGTTCCAGCGAACGCACCACCCAGGCACCTGGCTTGGCGCCCACTTCCGGGAGGATGCGGTCGCGGGCCTCGACCAGATGGAAGGACAGCTCGTCGAAGCTCAGTTCCGGGTAGTGCTTGAGCATCGCCGTCGCCAGCGACAGCAACTCGCCGAATCCCTCGACACCGGAGAACCCGCCGCCCACGAAGGTGACCGTGAGCAGCTTGCGCCGCTCGGCACCCGGCGGCAGCGATGAGGCCTGGTCGAACGACGTCATCAGCCGGTCACGAATGGCAACTGCCTCCTCCACGTGCTTCAGTCCGATCGCCTGCTGCGCCAGTCCGGGGATCGGGAAGGTGCGCGTCACCGCACCGGCAGTGACCACGAGGACGTCGTAACGGACCTGGTAATCGGCACCGTTCGCCGGGCGCACGGTGACCGTACGGTCGGCGTTGCGGATCGCCGTCACCTTGCCGGCGATCAGTCGGGTACGGCGCAGATGTCGCCTCAGAGACACGGCGGCGTGACGCGCCTCGATCGATCCAGCCGTCACCTCGGGCAGGAAGGGCTGGTAGGTCATGTAGGGGCGCGGGTCGATGACCGTGACCCGTGCCTCCTTTCCACGCAGCCTCTTCTCGAGGCCCCATGCGGTGTAGAAGCCCGCGTAGCCGCCACCGACAATCACAATCTCGCGCATGTTTCCCTCTGCTCGTAGCTTCGACACCAGTTAGACCGAACAGCGGTCAACGGTGTGACACGGCCGTGCCTGCGGTGGCAGCGGGGTTTCGTGCGGGGCGGCCTCAGCGGTGCCGTCAACGGTGACCAGGAGCACGCCATGGCCATCACCAGCTGACGGGCGTCGTCGCCGGGCCCGAGTCTTCTCTCTCATCGGTCGACATGAGTGCGGCCCGCCCCCTACAGGGAGATGGTCTTCGGCCGTCCCTCGGGCTTTCGCAACATGCCGACCGCCTGTTGTCGACGTGCTGGTGTGGTGGCCAGGTCCTCCTCGGCCCAGACGACCTTGCCGCCCGAGACCCAGCGGGCGCCCCATCTGCGGGCCAGCTGGGCCACCAGGAAGAGGCCGCGCCCGTGCTCGTCGGTGCTGCGTACCCGGCGCAGACGCGGAGCGCAGACGTCGGTGTCGGACACTTCGCAGGTCAGGACCTGGTGCTGGATCAGGCGCAGCACGATCGGGCCGGTGCTGTGGCGAACCGCGTTCGTGACCAGCTCACTGATGATCAGTTTCGTGGGCTCCGCAAGGTCTTCCAGGCCCCATGCGCTCAATTGCCCTGCTGCCATGTGCCGGGCGCTACGGACGGCGGCCTGGTCGTTGGGCAGTGTCCAGGAGGCGACGTGGGCGGGGTCGAGCGAGCGGGTGCGGACCAGAAGCAGGGTGGCGTCGTCGGCCGGGGCCCGGCCTGGGACGGATTCCATCGCGCGGGAGCAGAGGTCCTCCAGCGAGCGGTTCCGTTGGGCCAGCGTGCTGCCCAGCCGGCGCATCCCCACGTCGATGTCGTGGTCGCGGGTTTCGATCAGGCCGTCGGTGTACAGGGCGAGGAGACTGCCCTCGGGCAGTTCGAACTCCCGGGACTCGAACGGGACGCCCGCTCCGAGTCCGAGCGGGGTTCCGGTGGGCAGGTCCGGGAAGGTGACGACACCCCGGGGATCGATGATCGCCGGCGGTGGGTGCCCGGCCCGTGCCATGGCGCACGTCCGGGTGACCGGGTCGTAGACGGCGCACAGACAGGTCGCGCCCACGACGGCAGGGAGCTGGTCCGGGGCGTCGTCGTCCTCCTCGGCCAGTCGCTGCACCGTGTCGTCCATGTGTGCCAGCAGCTCGTCGGGCGGCAGCTCCATGTCGGCGAGCGTGCGGACCGCGGTACGCAGCCTGCCCATCGTCGCGGCGGCGTGGAGGCCATGACCGACCACGTCGCCGACGACCAGGGCCACCCGGGCGCCGGACAGCGGAATCACATCGAACCAGTCGCCTCCGACTCCGTTGTCCAGGTCGGCGGGCAGGTAGCGGGATGCCACCTCGACCGCCATGCCGCCCCGCACATGCTGGGGCAGCAGGTTGCGCTGGAGCGCCAGGGCCGCGGTGTGCTCGCGGGTGTACTGGCGGGCGTTGTCCAACGACAGCGCGGCGCGGCTGACGAGTTCCTCGGCCAGGTGCAGATCGCCCTCCTGGAACGGCACCGGATCCTCGCTGCGGACGAACAGGGCCACCCCCAGCAGGGCACGCCGCGTGCGGATGGGCACGATCATCATGGAGTGCATGCCGTTCTCACGGATCTTCAGGGCTCGTACCGGGTCCTGAGCGGTCCATGTGCCCTCCGCGGTGTCCAGGATCGGCTCCAGATACGACCGCCCGGTGCGCATGACGTCGGTGATGGGTGAGTCGGGCGGCACCGGGATCGGCTCACCGCGCAGCCACGGCGATTCGGGGACCCCCGGGTGGATGGAGGCCAGTCCGGCACGCCGGAAGACGGGCGGGCGCTCGCCCACCGGGCCGATGCGCACCGGTGGCCCGTCGCCGAACGGGACCGACTGTTCCAGGTCGACGGCGACATAGTCGGCGACGAGGGGCACCGCGAGGTCGGCCAGTTGCTGGCTGGTCTGCATCACGTCCAGGCTGCTGCCCAGCCGCGTACTGGCCTGGCTGAGGATGGCCAGGCGCTCGCGCGCCCGACGGCTCTCGGTCACGTCGACGCTGATGCAGCACACCCCCAGCGCCTGGCCGTCGGCGTCCTGCAGGCAGAAGAACGACGCCGCGAACGTGTGTTCCCGGCGCAGACCGGTCGCCAGCCACGACCGGTACTCGTGCACCCTGGTGGTGCCCCTGTTCAGCACCTGCTGCATCACGGCCTGCAGTGCCTCGGCCTTGGCGCCCGGCAGTACTTCGGTGAACATTCGTCCGAGCCGTCGGTCCGGGCAGATGCCGTCGTGGCTCTCCATCGTGTCGTTCACCCAGGAGCAACGCAGGTCCGGGTCACGCACGACGATGCCGATCTGCGTGCGCGCGAGAAGCGGCGCCCACACCGTTCCGTTCACCGCGTGCCCGGACAGGGTGCCGGCATCTGTCACGGACACGATCCAGCGCACAGCCCCCTGCTGCCCTCGGACCATGGAGATCCGCAGGTTGGCGTCGAGCAGGTGGCCGTCTCGATGGCGGGCCGCCGTGGTGCCCGGCCAGCCGTTCTGGGCCCGGCACCGCTCGGCGTACGCCGAGATCGTCGGCGCTTCCTCGCAGGAGGGCAGTATGAGCGCGGCGGACCGGCCCACCGCGTCGCTCGCGCAGTACCCGACAAGCCGCTCGGCGGCCTGTGTCCATCCGACCACCGTTCCCTGATCGTCGAGCATCGCGATCGCCGAGTCGGTTGTCTCGGGAGTGTCCGGCTGAATGCCGGGCTTCTCGTTGTCAGTGCTGGTCATCGGGCTAGTCCTCAGGTGGGTGGGGGTCTGGGGTGCGGACGTCCGATGCGTGAGCGCTGCGGGCAGCGCACGGGTGAAGCCGCCGCTATGTCCTGTTCGCACCTTTCGGGTAATAGACAGGACGGTGCTCCGGTCTGTGACAGGCCCGGTCAACGAGCGGCCTCAGGTGCCCCACGGGCCCTACTCGGGCCGGTTCCAGTGCGCCTCAAGGGCCGCCGCGACCTCGGCCGGCTTCTGCAGCACCGTCCAGTGGTTGCAGTCGAGCCTGAGGACTCGGGAGGCCCGGATGGCGCGGCCGAGCTTCTCGCCGAACTCGATCTGGCAGGCCGGGTCGAGAGCCCCCCAGAACACCAGGGCCTGCGCCGTCATGTTCGCCAGCTCCGGTTCCCACTCCGCGCCCATCGTCAGCGCGGAGCGGTAGAGCCGGAGAATGCTGTCCTTCATCGGTCCGTCCACACGGCTGACCATGTCCTCGGCCAGTTCGGCGGGGACGTCGAAACCGGCCGCCAGGTCCTTGGCGAAGGGCTTGGGCTCCAACTCGTCCATGAACCGGTCTCCCTCGACCGGGTCCTGCCAGATCCTGGCCAGCGGATGCCAGACGTACTGGGCGCTGATCGGGCCGTTGCCGCCGGCCCAGGTGCGGACCAAGTCGGGCCGCAGGGAAGCGATGCGGGCGGTGAAGATGCACCCCCAGTCGTGGCCGACCAGGTCCACGGGCTCTCCCACCTGCTCCAGCCGGTCGATGAGCCAGTCGACGTACTCCTCTTTGGTGGAGTCGAAGCCGGGCGGCGGCGTAGCGCCGAAGCCGGGCAGGTCCCACGCCTCCACGTCACGGCGGGTCAGATGTCGGCGAACGCCGTCCCATACACGATGGGTGTCGGGGATGCCATGGATCAAGATTGCCGGCACGGTCGCTTCCTTCACGCTAGGGATCTCTGAGGTCATACGAAAGGGCTGGCTCCTGGCCCCGTCGGGGGGTGACACCGACGACAGCGGAGACCCGTTTCCCAAGGATGACCGGGCGACCACTGGAACCGTGACAGGTCTCCCCGGGACTGCACACAACGTGTGACAGCGTCTTGCCCGCGGGGCCGTGAAGGCCGCTGTCGACCACGGGGGCGCCGTACCGTTCGCCCCCCACCGGGCGGACCCGCCGCACGCAGCCGCAGGTTCCTGTCACACATCGTCGGGCTGCTCGGTCAGTCATGTGTAACCCCACGCTCAGACGACAAGGAGATCACCGTGGAATCGCGCCTCAACTACTTCGGCAACGCCCTCGGGGCCAAGGTGCTCAAGCACATCAACTCGGCCAACAAGGTCATCACGGACTCGGCGCTGCCGCTCGTCATCCAGGAACTGGTGAAGCTCCGCGCGAGCCAGATCAACGGCTGCGGCTTCTGCACCGACATGCACAGCAAGGACGCCGCACACGCCGGGGAGACCCCGCAGCGCCTCAACCTGGTCGCCACCTGGCGCGAGGCCAAGGTGTTCAGCGACGCCGAACGCGCCGCCCTCGAACTGGCGGAACAAGGCACCCGCATCGCGGACGCGGCCGGCGGAGTCACCGACGAGGCCTGGGCCAACGCCGCCAAGCACTTCGACGACGAACAACTCACCGCCCTGATCTCCCTGATCGCCGTCATCAACGCCTACAACCGCATCAACGTCATCAACCAGCAGCCCGCCGGCGACTACCAGCCCGGCCAGTTCGGCTGACCGACACCCGTCCATACGCCGCGGATCCGATCCGTCTCGTACGGGGAGCCCGCGCGCAGAGGAGGAAGAACAGACATGTCGTACCCGGATCAGGTCTACCAGGGAGACAGCGGTGAGGTCAGCGCTGTCTTCCGTCCGGCGAACAGTCCGCCGAACCTCGGCGAGGCCGGCAAGGACGCGATTCACTACCTGGCGACCAGCGTCACCACACGAGGCGAGTTCGGGCTCTACCGAGTCGAGATGAGGGCGAAGGCAGGCGGCCCCAAGACTCACTTCCACAAGTCCATCTCGGAGTCGTTCTACATCCTGGACGGCACTGTTCGGCTCTTCAACGGCGCACAGTGGGTCGACGCGCACAAGGGCGACTTCCTGCACGTGCCGCAGGGCGGGCTGCACGCCTTTCGCAACGACTCCGATGCGCCGGCGGACATGCTGCTGCTCTTCACGCCGGGCGCACCGCGGGAGGAGTACTTCGAGAAGGTCTCCCAACTGGCCGACGCCACGGATGAAGAACGCGCGGCATTCTTCGTCGAGCACGACTCGTACTTCGTGGAATAGACCCCAACCGTCATTTCTGGCCCGTCTTCCATGACGGCCCCTCGCCGTGCGGCGGCGACACTGCCGCGCCGCCGCCCGGTGAACTGGCACTTCGCTCCCGCGTCGGGCTCCCGGTCCTGGCTGACCCGTGTTCGACAGCTGCGGCACCACCGGAGCGCACATGAGTGCCACCGTGCGGTCACAGCGTTGACTCGATGTGCCCGTCCACTGCCGCGAAGGCACACCGTGGCAGCTTGTAGCATGGTGGTCTCCGAGCTGGAAGGGACAACGATGCACGCTGGGAACGACGACGCTGATGCCCTCGACAAGGCGACGAAGGAGTTCCTTGCGGCACGTCCCCAGCTCTTCGGTATCGCGTACCGGATCCTCGGCAGTTCCGCGGAGGCCGAGGACATCGTCCAGGAGACGTGGCTGCGGTGGCAGAACGCGGACCGCACGGACATCCTGGAGCCGGCGGCCTTCCTGACCACGGTCACCGCACGGCTGGCCATCAACCTCGCCCAGTCCGCCAGGGTGCGCCGGGAGTCGTACATCGGACCGTGGCTTCCCGAACCCATTGACACCACTGTGGACCCTCACGTGGGAGCGGAACGGGCCGAGGCGCTGGAGCTGGCGGTTCTCTTCCTCATGGAGAAGCTGAACCCGGTGGAACGCGCGGCCTATGTGCTGAGGGAAGCCTTCGACTATCCCTACCACCAGATCGCGGAGATCCTGGAGACCAGTGAAGGCAACGCCCGCCAACTGGCGAGCCGCGCCCGCAAACACCTGGCCGCCGACCGCAGGAAACGGGTCAGCCCGGCCGAGCACCGGCGACTGCTGGAAGTGTTCCTCGCCGCCGCGCAGACGGGCGATCTGGCGGTCCTGGAGGACCTCCTCGCCACGGACGTCGTCAGCTACTCCGACGGCGGTGGGGTGCGCGGAGCTTCGAAGATCCCGGTCATCGGGCGGCTGCGCGTGGCCAAGTACCTCGCGGCCTTCGCGCCCCGGTTCTGGCCCCAGGCGGACATCCGGTGGGTCGAGGCCAACGGGCGGCCGTCCGTTCTCGTCTCGGCCGGCGGGAACGCCGCGGCGCTGCTGTGCATCGACGCTTCCAGCGAGGGGATCGACCGGATCATGTGGGTGATGAATCCGTCCAAGCTGTTGCCCTACGTGGCGTCCCTGAGCGGCTGATCGCCTCCCCGACGGCCGCCCGCGCGAGTCCGGCAGTGTCCCGCTCTCTTGAGCGCACGGGGAGCGGGACGTGTCTGCGTCAGCGTCGGCCGGTGATCTCCTTGTACTCCCGCTCCGTGGGCTTGGGAATCTGGCTCCTCTCCCCGTAGAGGCCGCGGCTGAGCCGGACTCGCAGCCGCTCGGCCCTGGCGGGCGTGTCCTCCGCGCCGTCCCCAGGGGCGGCGGTCAGCGGCGCGTACTGCTCGTGCGACGTCAGAGTGTGCAGTCGTTGCGGGCTGAGTGGTGCGTGCACCTCGACGAACTCCCCGTGGGGCAGGCGCTTGATCACGCCGGTCTCGCGGCCGTGCAGTACCTCCTCACGGTCGCGCCGCTGGAGTCCCAGAGCCACTCGTTTCACCACGGAGTAGACGACGACAGGTACGGTGACGAGGCCGATGCGCACTGCCCACGTCACGGCGTTGACGGAGACGTGCAGTTGAGTGGCGATCACATCGTTCGCCGCACCGAGCAACGCCACGAAGTAGACACTCAGCCATGCGGCACCGAGTCCGGTGCGCACCGGCCGGTTGCGCGGCCTGTCGAGGACGTGCTGGTCCCGGTCGTCGCCGGTCACCCAGGACTCGACGAAGGGGTATGCGCCCAGTGCGAGGAAGAAGCCGACGCCCGCCAGGAGCGGCACGAGGTTGTCGAGGGCGAGGGTGTGGCCCCAGGCGCTGATCTCCCAGCCGGGCATGACGCGCAGCAACCCGTCTGCGATGCCCATGTACCAGTCGGGCTGGGAGCCGGCCGAAACCTGGTCGGCACGGTAAGGCCCGTACTTCCAGACGGGGTTGATCTGCGCGATCGCCGCGAGGAACAAGATGGTCCCGGCGACCAGGAAGAAGTACCCGGCCGACTTCACCGCGTGCACCCGAAACGGCAGGCCGACGACGTTCTCGTTCGTACGGCCCGGCCCGGGATACTGCGTGTGCCTCTGCCGGCGGATCAGGACGAGGTGGATGACGGTGAGGGCCACCATGGCGGCGGGAATCAGCAGCACATGGATGGCGTTGAAGCGCGCCACCAGATCATGGCCGGGGAATTCGCCGCCGAAGAGGAACATCGACAGGTAAGTGCCGACGATGGGCACCGAGAGGATCGTTCCGTTCACGACGGCGAGCCCGGTGCCGGAGAGGAGATCGTCCGGCAGGTCGTATCCGGTCAACCCCGCGAACATGCCCAGGACCAGCAGCAGGAAGCCGAACACCCAATTGAGTTCGCGCGGCTTGCGGAAGGCCCCCGTGAAGAAGACCCGCATCATGTGCGCGAGCATGGCGCCGACGAAGATGAGCGCCGCCCAGTGGTGGGCCTGCCGGACCAGCAGGCCGCCCCGGACGTCGAAGGAGATGTGCATGGTCGAGTTGAACGCTTCCGACACCGTCTGACCTTGCAGCGGAACGTAGCTGCCGTGGTACTGGACCTGTTCCGACGAGGGATGGAAGTAGAAGGTCAGATACACGCCCGTGACGACCAGGACGAGGAGGCTGTAGAGGCATATCTCCCCCAGCATGAAGGACCAGTGGTCCGGAAAGACCCTGCGCATCATGGTCTTCGCGGGGCTACGGCACCCCAGACGCCCGCTGGCCCAGTCGGCGATCTTCTCGCCTCTGCGCCCTCGTCGTGGCCCGGCCGCCCGGCTCTCGTTCTGCACGTTTCACCACTCCTGAAAAGTGCCGCGCTCTCGTACCATGCGTTGACACGGTGCGAAGCGGTGTGAACTGCTGTCCTCTCTATGACCATCCGGCCCGTGAAAATGTGACATACCGCGACGGGCGACCCCCGCTTCGGTGGCCGGCGGTAATTCGGCGCGGCGCACCTGTCACAGAACGCGGAACCATCCCGTCAGTAGACGGAGGGGATGGGCGTAACTGTGACATTCGGCCGCGGCATCGCGGGTGCGTCAGTGCCACGTGGGGCCGGGGTCGTTCCAGGTGCGGAGTTTGTCAGGGTTGAGGATGGCCCAGACATGGATGACGTGGCGGTTGGCGACGTCGAGGCTGATGATCGCGGCGACCACGTGGTCGTAGCGCACGACGAGGCCGGTGCGTCCGTTGACGGACTGGGTGTTCAGGGCGGTGCGCGGGTGCCGGGGCAGCAGCGTGAGCAGGCTGCGGGCGACATGCGTATTGCCGCACACCGGTTTGACCAGAGCCCGGATCTTTCCGCCGCCGTCGAAGAAGGCGGTGACGTCGGGCGCGAGGATGGACATCATGAGGGCTTCGTCCTGCGTCGCACAGGCGTGCCGCATCGCGCCGACGACGGCGTCGTGCTGCTCCGGAGCCGTGTGCCGCGCACGCCGGGCCCGGAGGCTGCGACGGGCGTCGTCGGCCGGCTCAGGGCACTCCGAGCCCGGCTGTCGCACGATGTCGGCGACCGTGTGCGGCGCCCCGAACACATCGTTGATCACGAATGCGGCCTGTTCGGCCAGGGGCAGGGAATCCAGTGCGTCGAGCAGGGTTCCGCTGATCTCCTCCTCCAGCGTCCCTTTCCCCTCAGCCCCCGAGCTGCCGGTCCGATCCTCCCCCGCGCAGGTGCTGCCGCTGTCGGGCAGGGCCAACCGGCCCAGACAGATGCCGCCGGTGACCTTCGCCAGCCAGAAACGCGGCGAGGCGATCCGTGCCCGAGTCTGATCGGACAGCGCGAACCACCGTCGGTAGGTTTCGTCGACGATGCTCTCTGCCGCACTGCTACTGCCCAGCATCCAGTAGGCGACGTCCAGCAGATGGCGCCGCTCGTCCAGCAGCTCCGCGATCGGCACCGCGTCATCGTCACGGTCCATACGACATCCTCCCTCTCGCACGGCACCACGCACCACAGCCACCGCGACAAACGTGCTGATGTCCTGGACCGGACACGTGCAGGCCTTGTGACGTACGACTGCGGTGCCGCGCCCGTGTCAGCTGCCGGGAGTGCGTGCTATGCCTCCTCGTCGACCCAGCTCATCAGCTTGCGCAGCTGCTTGCCCGTGGTCTCCAGCAGGTGCTCGGAGTCCTGCTTCTTGTACTCGTTGTACTTCTTCAGCCCGCCGTGGTACTCGTCCATCCACTGCTGGGCGAAGGAGCCGTCCTGGATCTCGGCGAGGACCTTCTTCATCTCGGCCTTGGTGGCGTCGGTGATGATCCGCGGGCCGGTGACGTAGTCGCCCCACTCGGCGGTCTCGGAGATCGACCAGCGCATCTTCTCCAGGCCGCCCTCGTACATGAGGTCCACGATCAGCTTCAGCTCGTGCAGGCACTCGAAGTAGGCGATCTCCGGCTGGTAACCGGCCTCGGTCAGGGTCTCGAAGCCCGCCTTGACCAGCGCGGCCGTACCACCGCAGAGGACGGCCTGCTCGCCGAACAGGTCGGTCTCGGTCTCCTCGGTGAAGGTCGTCTTGATGACGCCGGCGCGGGTGCCGCCGATGCCCTTGGCGTAGGACAGGGCGAGCGCGAAGGCGTTTCCGGAGGCGTCCTGCTCGACGGCGGCGATGCACGGAACGCCGCGGCCCTCCTCGTACTGACGGCGCACCAGGTGGCCCGGGCCCTTCGGGGCGACCATGCAGACGTCCACGCCGGCCGGGGGCTTGATGAAGCCGAAGCGGATGTTGAAGCCGTGGCCGAAGAACAGCGCGTCGCCGTCCTTCAGGTTCGGGGCGATGGACTCCTCGTAGACCTGGGCCTGGATCGGGTCCGGCACCAGGATCATGATGACGTCGGCCTCGGCGGCGGCCTCCGCCGGCGTCACCACACGCAGGCCCTGCTCCTCGGCCTTGGCCTTGGACTTGGAGCCCTCGTGCAGACCGACGCGGACGTCGACACCGGAGTCACGCAGCGACAGCGCGTGGGCGTGGCCCTGGCTGCCGTAGCCGATGACCGCGACCTTGCGGCCCTGGATGATGGACAGGTCGGCGTCAGCGTCGTAGAACAGCTCGGCCATGGGAAACACCTTTTCTCACAGTGGAAGAGGATTCCGAGGTGGCGCCTGGGTGCCAAACAAGACGGGCGAAGCGCTGCGTCTTCAGGAAGAGCAGGGCAACGGAGAACACTGCGTTCGCACAGCCGGGTTCGGGGCTTGCTGCCTTCGATGGTGGGCGAGCTAACACTATCTCACACTCTTCCGGCGAGACCTTGTGAATGCGCACCACGGCGCGTGCGGCAGGCGACCTGTCACACGTCACGCCTGTCACACATCGCGAAGGTATTCGGTCAGTCGTGTGTACCGGCAATCCGCCTGAGCGACGCCTGGCGTCGGTCAGGCCCACGAACGTCGCACAAAGGGAAACCATGTCCAGCTCAACCCCATCGCACTTCACCGACCGCGTCGCCATCGTCACGGGAGCAGGGTCGGGCATCGGCCGTGCCACGACGATCGCGCTGGCCGGGGCGGGTGCACACGTTCTCGGCGTGGGGCGCCGCGAGCAGGCCCTGCGGGAGACGGCTCGCGCCCACCGCAACATCGCGATTCTGCCGCTCGACATCCGTGAGGAGGGCGCCGCGAAGGCCGTCGTGGCCGACGCCCTGGAGCGGTGGGGCCGACTCGATGTGCTCGTGAACAACGCCGGCGCCACGGCCGTGATGCCTCTGGCGGAGACCGACCGGTCAGTGATCGCCGACCTCTTCGAACTCAATGTGACGGCACCGAGCATGCTCGCCCATGCGGCGCTGCCGCACCTGCGGGACTCCTCTGGTTCCATCGTCAACGTATCGAGCACGTACGGCCACCGCCCGCTGCCCGGGGGAGCCCACTATGCGGCCACCAAGGGCGCCCTGGAGCAGCTGACGCGGAGCTGGGCACTCGAGCTCGCGCCCGAAGGGGTGCGGGTGAACGCGATCGCGCCGGGACCCACCAGGACGGACGTCCTGGCCGCGGCCGGCCTCTCGCAGGATGCCATCGACGCGATGCACGACTATGAACGTGACCGCATCCCGACGGGTCGCCTCGGCGCTCCCGAGGACGTCGCGGCCTGGATCCTGCGCATCGCCGATCCGCTGGGCCAGCACATCACCGGTCAGGTGCTGACGGTCGACGGAGGACTCGAGCTGGTCTGAGCTCGGCACGAAATCCGGCCCTCAGCACGCCTCTTGGGCCGAGCACATCGCAGCGGCGGTCCGTGTCGTCGCCGGCTCCCGCGTCCGTCCCGGGCTGCAGCATGGTGCTCCTCGGTTCGACGGTCACCAACGTGGCACTGCCGCGCACAGGCACGGACCTCACGGCCGGACCAGCGTTTCAGAGTGCGCGGTTCGACGGAAGGCCGGGCGTGGCGTTCGAGTTGTTCAGCCGGTGACCGGGACGACGGGTTCCTGCGGATGACGAGTCGCCCTCGATGGTCCGGTGCAGGACCGCGCCACTGAACTCCTTGAACCGGGTGGCGCGGGCAACGCCCTCCGGGGCAGGAGGGCGTTACCCGACCGCGAACGCCGTGACGTGCGGTTTCCGGGTCAGACGCAGCGGTGCCGCACGCGGGCGCTCACCGGCGGAGCTCGGGTTCGACGTACTCGAAGGTCGGTCCCGCTGTTGTGCCGTCGCCGTCGGGCATCTCCATCAGGCTCTGTGCCTGAGCCTTGAGGGCGTACATCGTGCCCGTCGCGGCCCCGAGCATCTTCGGATTGCCGTTGAACGCCTGCTCCAGTTGGTGGAGGAGAACGCAGTAGGTCTTGTTGAACTCCTCCTGCGCGATGCGAACGGGACCGCCCGGAGCGTGGTCCGCAAGCCTGGGATCGGGGCGCATCGGGTGGACGCCGGCGAGGTCGACCACGACCGCTTCGCCCGTGGGACCGGACTGCGGTGTGTCACCGGGCCGGTATCGGCGGCCCAGCTTGAGTTCCTGGAACCGGTAGTAGTGCGAGACCTCGTTGCGGTCGGGGTGGAAGATGTCCTGGTCCCCGTCCCAGACCGCACCGCGTGCCGTCCCCTCGCCCTGCTCGACGATCTCCTCCAGTGCCGCAAGGGCCGAGCCGAGGTCGGTGACGGCGGTCAACTGCCCGCCGGAGTGGGCGAAGTGCCCTGCGGTCACCTGGCGGGCCGGATCACCGCAGAAGACCTGCGACTCGCCGAGTTCGGCGCACAGGTGGCGCAGTCCTTCCTCGATCGCATCGTAGAACTGCCCGATCGTCTCGTAGTTGTCGCCCTCGGCCGGGGCACCGGGCAGCGCCGGCTGTTCGAGGCGGAGGAACATCTCAAGTGCCTCCGCCCCGAACGGCACGAGTGACAACTCCATGGAGCGATCACCGTGGGGCAGGGTCCGGGGGTGGGGCGGCAGCATGTGCGGCGCGTCCAGGACCGGCCTGCCGCCCACCGCGTTGAGGAGGTTCGCCACCAGCGCCAGGTGGATCATCTCCTCGACGAAGACGCCGCTCACGGCCTGAACGGCGTCCGGGTTCCGGGTCGCGTCGAGCGAGTAGAGGGCACAGAGGTAGGGCGGCAGTGTTGCGTGTTCCAGCTCGATCGCCCACTGAAGGTGCTCACGGAGACTTTCGAGAGTCGAGATCCGCACCCTCGAAGGTGCGTCGTCGACATCAAGCTGTGCTGAGTCGTTCAAGGTTTTCTCACTCACTTGAGTTCGTCGAAAAGGGTGAGTGCGACGGTGAAGGCCGCAACCGGAGGGCGCGCCTTCCCGCCGCCGGGAGCACGTCTGCTGTCCGGCCGTCAGCTGTGACAGGGAGCAGGAGGATCTGTGACGGCTTCACCTGGTCCGGCGGTCAGGGGTGCGGCAGCCTCCATGCGCCGGCGAACCAGGCAGCCTGCACCTCCGGCAGCACGCGCCCCCGCCCCACGGCATCAGGGGAACTCATGCTCTGGTGCCTTCAACTGGCTTTGGGGGCCGGTCCGTTCGAAACCGGATTGTGCAGGGAAGCGGCAGGTCAGCCGACGGCCCGCGGGGCGCGCAGGTGCGCACGCTGTGCCAGTTCCTCGTCGTCGACCAGTTCGAGCATGGGCTTGCCCGGCGCGCACATCATGGTCACCACGAAACGGGTCCGCGCGTCCGTCAGCGCGTTACCGTCCTGGTAGTGGATCACGTCACCACCCGGCTCCCAGAACGTCCCGCCGGCCTCGATCACACGCTCGGGCTCGCCCTCCAGCTCGAAGCGGACCGCGCCCTCGATGACGTACCCGAATGCCGGCCCCGAGTGACGGTGGGGTGGAGTTCCCGGGTCTCCGGGCTCCCATTCGACGTGAATGGTCATCGCCGAGGCCCCCTCGGGGATGGTGATCGGCGCGGCATCCTGCAGCATCTTCGCCGCGGTCTTCCACCCCTCCGAGCGGGGCTGCTCCCCGGTCGCGTCCACTGAGTCCTTCTCCGACATCGTGTTGCACCTCCATCGTTCCACCGCGCCATGGGAGCCGGGCACGCTGTCCCCGGGCGGACAGTTCGCGTTTCCGCTCCCCACGGCCGTCTCGTAGGGATGACCGGCCGCACCGTGCATCTGTGACACGGTGACTGCATGCGACTTTCGCAAAGCGTGTTGGCCGTGTGGATCCGGACCTGGCCAAGAGGCGGCGTGAGTCGTACATCGGGCCCTGGCTTCCCGAGCCGGTCGACACGAGTACGGATCCGCAGTTGGGTGCGAGATCAACCTGCCGTGGCCCTGCTGTCCGTCGATGTGTCGGCACGGGGCATCGAGCGCATCATCCGAAGAAGCCCCCGGGAAAGGTGTGTGGCGCGCTTGTCACACGGAGGGTCGGTGGTCGGTCAACTGGCTGTCCGGAACAGGGACTTCTTCGGGACGCAAAGGTGGCAAACACCATGCTATACGGCTCAGTTGGTTCGAAAGGCTCCGCCTGCGCCTCGGCGTCTCGCATCCCCTGTCGGCGTGGCAGGCCGAGGCAGTCGGACGCCGGCCTTCCACCTGCTGTGCCGGCCCCGCAACCGCCCGTCTACTGCGACGTTCACGGAGACATGCGGTGACCGAGAGGATCCCGTTGCCCCAACTGTCCACCGGCGAGGGCTTCGACGCACGGGCTTTCTCCCCCATCTACGCCACGACGGTGACGGTGCGAGGAGGTAGAGCGGGTCACGCACGGGTTTCGGGCAGGGCGTCCTCGGCCGACGGAGTCCTGGACCTCGACCTGCGCATGCCCGCTGAACTGGGAGGGGACGGCAGCGGCACGAACCCCGAGCAGTTGTTCGCCGCCGGCTTCGCCGCCTGCTTCCACGGAACGCTGAGCGTGGTGGCACGACAGGCGAGGCTCGATCCCGCCGCGATCACCGTGGAGGCCACTGTCGGGTTCGGACGGGTTCCAGGCGGCGACTGCGGCTACGTGTTGTGCGTCGACCTGGTGGTCAAGTGGCCGGACGTCGACCCCGAGGTCGCCGGCCCACTCCTGGAGAAGGCCGATTCGCTGTGCCCTTACGCGAGGATGGTCTCGCACGGAACGCCGGCCACGGTCACGCTGGTTCCCTGAAAGGTTGTCCTGCCTTTCAACGTGGGTCTGATCCGCTGGGCCCCTCTGGAGGACGGTGCCTACGGCGTGCCGGGAAGCCGGACCGTGACGAGCAGACCGCCGGCGGCGCGGGGGACGAGGTCGAGGGTTCCGTCGTGGGCGCGGACGATGCTGTGCACGATGGCCAGGCCGAGGCCGACGCCGGCGTGGTCGTCGGTGCGTACGCGCTCCGTTCCGCGCTGGAAGGGTTCGGTGAGAGTCGGTACCAGTTCCGGTGGCAGCCGACGGCCCGTGTTCTCGACCCTCAGCACGCTCGTGTCGCCGCACGCCTCGGTGTGGACCGTCACGGTGCCGCCGGCGGGGAGGTTGTGGACGATGCCGTTCTGGACGAGGTTCGTCACCATCCGCAGCAGGAGCTCCGCGGAGCCGCTGGTCCGGGCCGCCCCTCCGGTGACGTCGAGCGTGATCCGGCGCTGCTCGGCGAGGGGAAGCAGAGTTTCGGCGGCTTCTTCGGCGATGAGGGAGAGGTCGACGCTCTCACGGGTGAAGGTTCCGCGGGCGCCGCGGCTGAGTAGCAGGAGGGCCTCGGTGAGGTCGATCGCCCGCGTATTGACAACGTGCAGGCGCTCGATGAGTTCGCCCCGGACCCGCGTGGGGTCCTTGCGGGCGACGTCGAGGAGTGCCCGCGAGATCGCCAGCGGGGTGCGCAGTTCGTGGGAGGCGTTGGCGGCGAACCTCTGCTGCTCGGCGACGTGGGACTCGAGTTGTTCGAGCATTGAGTCGAACGCGTCGGACAGTTCCCGGAACTCGTCTCGGCGGCCCTGCATGCGGATCCGGTGGGACAGCGACCCGTTCCCGGCCATCCGTGCCGCATCCGTGATCTGTGTGAGTGGTGCGAGCATCCGGCCGGCCAGGAGCCATCCCCCGGCGAGGCCGAACACGAGCAGGAAGCCCATCGCCACGGCCGCGGCGGGCACGAAGGTGTGCACAAGGAGGTAGCGGTTGGGCGCGATCCCGAGAAGGCCCTTGGGGCTGTCTGGTACGTAGCGCAGGATGAACAACCACACCACGGCCAGCAGGAGAGCGCCGGCGACGGCGAGGAATCCGGCGTAACTGAGGGTGAGTTTCAGTCGGGCGCTGAGCCCTGGGCTTCTATGCATGCGTGTTGCCGGGGGCGGTGGTGTCCGTGTCCGTACCGGTGTCGATCCGGTAGCCGACGCCGGGCACCGTGGCGATGATCCATGGTTCGCCGAGCCGTTTGCGCAGTGCGGAGACGGTGATGCGCACGGCGTTGGTGAGGGGGTCGGCGTTCGCGTCCCAGGCCCGTTCCAGCAGCTCTTCGGCGCTGACGACCCCGCCCTCGGCGGCGACGAGGACTTCCAGCACGGCGAACTGTTTGCGGGTGAGCGCGACATAGCGTCCGTCGCGGAAGACCTCCCGGCGGAAGGGGTCGACCCGCAGGCCCGCGATCTCGCGGATCGGTGGCCGGGTGTACGCGCGTCTGCGGTCGAGCGCCCTCAGCCGCAGGACGAGCTCCCGCAGCTCGAACGGTTTGGTGAGGTAGTCGTCGGCGCCGAGCTCGAATCCGGAAGCCTTGTCGTCGATCCGGTCGGCAGCGGTGAGCATGAGGATCGGGATGCCGCTGCCGGAGGCGACGATGCGCCGGGCGACTTCGTCGCCGGAGGGTCCGGGGATGTCGCGGTCGAGGACCGCGAGGTCGTAGGAGTTGACGCTGAGCAGTTCCAGGGCGGAGTCGCCGTCGCCCGCGATGTCGGCGGCGATGGCCTCCAGCCGCAGACCGTCACGAACGGCTTCGGCCAGGTAGGGCTCGTCCTCCACGATCAGTACGCGCATGTCCGAAGCCTAAGCAGCACAACATATCGCCGACGTATGGAAAGACCTGTGCACACCGGACACACGACTCAGCCTGCCGCTGCCGGCACGGGGCGAGGCGCGTCCGACGGCGCATCCGCCGCGGTGCGCCACCAGCGGCGCGACGCCAGCCCGGCCAGCACGGCGCCGGTGGCGTTGACCAGTACGTCGTCCACGGAGGACACGCGGTCCAGCCGCAGCACATACTGTGCGGTTTCGACCAGGACCGAGCAGCCTGCCCCGAGCGCCAGGATCCGCGGCACGGACGCCAGCGCCGCGAACCGCATCGGGGCGAAGAAGCCCAGCGCCGCGAAGATCAGCAAGTTGCCGACGATCCCGAGCGGGCCCATCGTGAGCAGGTCCCGCAGCGGTATCAGGCTCACCCGGCCGGGGACGGTGCCGGCCCCGGCGCCCGGCATCATGGTCAGCCATACGAACGGCACCGTCCCGTGGACCATGCCCACCTCGGCCAGCGAGATCCGCCACGCCGATGTGACGCCGGCGGCGCGCCGACGGCGCGCCAGAACCCACACCACCACTGCGGCCAACGGCAGCGCGACCAACATGACGAACACCACACCGTTGAACGTGTCGAAGCAGCCGTGCCATCGCCCGGCCATGCACATCGGAGCGGACATCATGAGCGGCCGTCGCACGACGTACACGGCGCTCGCCACGCCGAGGATCGCCAGGCTGAGGAGCACGATCCCGCGCGTGCGGCGTGGCGGTGCCGACAGGGATGCGTTGTGGTTCATGCCCCCATTGGAGACGGAGGGCCGTTGCGGTGGCGTATCCGGTTTTCGATACGCCGGCGATACACGGAATCCCCGGCATCTAATGGATCTCCCGCGTTCTTCCTGTCCGCGATCAGGCGTGCGACCGCGACGATGTGACCAGGCGGGGACGCGCTGTGGGACTGGCTGTGGGACTGGGCTGTGTCACATGTGAGACGGCCACGCTGTCTTATGGGCAACGGGACAAGTCCCGGTGTTCCGATGCCGCACCGCGCCCCCTCGGCGATCAACGGCCGTGCGCCGTACGGGGCGTCCTGCCCGAGGGGAAGACGGATGAATACCCGCATCGTGTCCATCAGTGAAGGTCCGCGACTCGCCCGCTCCATCGCGGTCGGTCCGCACGTGCTGACCGCGGACGAGCCTCAGCCCATCGGCACCGATACGGGACCCACGCCCGGAGAACTGCTCCTGGCCGCGCTGGGGTCCTGCACCTCCATGGCCGTCCGGGCCTTCGCCGACCGGCACGGTTGGCCGCTCGACCACGTCGATGTGATGGTGCGGTTCGATCGGCATGGGCAGATCGTCAAGGAGGTCCGCTTGACGGGTGATCTGGAGCCCGCCCGTGTGGAGCAACTGCTGACAGTCGCCCGGCGCTGTCCCGTGCAGCGTCTCCTGACCCGGACGGCCTCGGTGGTGACGGTACCCACGCTCGTCGGGAAGTCCCAGGCATCCGGAGACCCGTCACTGCCGCGATGAAACGCCCAGGACTAATCTTCCCCGCCCGAGGCCCGGCGCGGCCGGATCGACCCGATCCGCGCCCTCATGACGTCCGGGGCGGAGGCCAAGGTGTCACAGATGTCAGGACTTCCCTGTCGTAGTGGATGACAGACCCTGGCGATCGGAGTGGACCGTGGCAATCCCCGAACGACGTATTTCCACCATGGTGCTGGTCATCGGCACCGGAGGTGCCGGGCTGCGCGCGGCGATCGAACTGGCAGAGGCCGGAGTCGACGTCCTCGCGGTCGGCAAGCGTGCCAAGGAGGACGCTCATACGGCGCTGGCGGCCGGTGGCATCAACGCGGCCCTGGCCACCATGGATCCCGAGGACACCTGGCAGCAGCACGCGGCAGACACGCTCAAGGAGAGCTATCTGCTGGCCGACCCTCGGACCGTCGAGATCGTCACCCGGGGCGCCGCCCAGGGCATCGGTGACCTGGAACGCTACGGTATGGCCTTCGCCAGGGAAGAGGACGGCCGGCTTTCCCAGCGCTTCTTCGGCGCGCACAAGTTCCGGCGTACCGCCTTCGCCGGCGACTACACCGGCCTGGAGATCCAGCGCACGCTCATCAGGCGTGCGGGCCGGCTCGACATCCCCGTGCTCGACGGTGTCTACATCACCCGGCTTCTGGTGCACGACGGCGCTGTCTTCGGTGCCTACGGCTTCGATCTTGCCAAGGGAACGCGCTACCTGATCCACGCCGATGCCGTCATCCTCGCCGCGGGCGGCCACACCCGCATCTGGCGGCGAACGTCCTCGCGCCGTGACGAGAACACCGGCGACTCCTTCCGCCTGGCCGTGGAGGCCGGGGCCCGGCTGCGCGACCCCGAGCTGGTCCAGTTCCACCCTTCCGGGATCATCGAGCCGGAGCACGCGGCGGGCACTCTGGTCAGTGAGGCGGCCCGGGGGGAGGGCGGAATCCTGCGCAACGCGCTCGGGGAGCGGTTCATGAGCCGCTACGACCCCGACCGCATGGAACTGTCAACCCGCGACCGCGTGGCGCTGGCCTCCTACACGGAGATCCAGGAGGGGCGGGGGACCCCGCACGGGGGCGTGTGGCTCGATGTCTCGCACCTGCCACGGCAGACGATCATGACGCGGCTGCCCCGCGTCTACCAGACGCTGATGGATCTGCAGATGCTGGACATCACCCGGGAGCCGATCGAGATCGCGCCCACCGCGCACTACTCGATGGGCGGTGTGTGGGTGCGTCCCGAGGACCACAGCACCGACGTGCGTGGGCTGTATGCCATCGGCGAGGCGTCCAGCGGGCTGCACGGCGCCAACCGGCTCGGCGGGAACAGTCTCATCGAGCTCCTGGTGTTCGGCCGGCTCACCGGTCAGGCGGCTGCCGCGTACTCGCAGTCCCTCCCCGCGCAGCCGCGGTCGGCGTCGGCGATCGCCCAAGCCCGCGAGGAGGTCGACCAGCTCCTCGCGGCCGACGGTCCGGAGAACGTCCGCGCCCTGCAGCGTGCCGTCCGCGACATCATGACCGCGTACGCGGGTGTCGTACGGAGTGAAGAGGGCCTGCGTGCCGGGCTGGCGGAGCTCGCGGTGATCGAGAAGCGGATGGAGGACGTCGGCGTACACCCGGACATCGCCGGCTATCAGGACCTCGCACATGCCTTTGATCTCAAGTCCGCGACGCTGGCGGCGCGGGCCACTCTCGAAGCAGCGCTGGAGCGCCGCGAGACCCGTGGCTGCCACAACCGCAGCGACTACCCCGAGCTGGATCCCGCTCTGCAGGTCAATCTGGTGTGGTCGCCGACGACCGGTATCACCCGCGAGAGCATTCCGGCCGTCCCGGACGAGATCGCCTCTTTGATGGAAGAGGTCTCGACCGAAGGGAAACTGGCCGAGTAGCCACTCCTGTCACAAGGAGTCCCCCTGTCCTGTCTTTCTCCATAAGGGCGAATTCGCACGGTGCCGGCGCGTAGTTCACCGTACGAAGCGAGCGCCGCACCCTGAAATTCTCTGAGAGGAATCCGCTATGAAGGTCGTAGTGATCGGTGGAACCGGTCTCATCGGCTCGAAGGTCGTTGCCAGGCTGGGCGAGCACGGTCACGAGGCGGTGGCCGCCGCGCCCAGCACCGGCGTCAACACTCTGACGGGCGAGGGTCTGGCAGAGGTCCTGAAGGGCGCTTCGGTGGTGATCGACGTGTCCAACTCGCCGTCGTTCGAGGACGAGGCCGTCATGGACTTCTTCCGCACGTCCACGACCAACCTGCTGAAGGCGGAGACCGAGGCGGGCGTGACGCACCACGTGGCGCTGTCCGTGGTCGGCACCGAACGCCTGCAGGACAGTGGGTACTTCCGCGCCAAGCAGGCCCAGGAAGAGCTGATCAAGGCGTCCGGCATCCCCTACTCCATCGTCCACGCCACCCAGTTCTTCGAGTTCGTGAAGGCCATCGCCGACGCGGCCACCGAGGGCGACACCGTGCGTCTGGCCCCTGTGAAGATCCAGCCCGTGAGCTCCGACGACGTGGCCGCGACCGTCGGCCGCACCGCGGTGGCCAAGCCGATCAATGGCGTGGTGGAGGTCGCGGGCCCCGACGAGTTCCGGCTCGACCAGCTGATCGGCAAGGGACTGGCCGCCAAGAACGACCCCCGTACGGTGGTGGCGGACGTGCACGCCCCGTACTTCGGTGCCGAGCTGAAGGAGACCACGCTTCTGCCGGCCTCGGGCGCGCACATCGGTGAGGCCCGGTTCTCCGACTGGCTCGCGCAGCAGCAGTAAGACCCCTGTGGGGGTGGCCTCTGCCGGCAGGCCGCCCCCGCACTCCGGCCTCATCGTCCTCCTCGGGTCCGGGCGTCGGCATTCACGACCGACGGCACAGCACTCGATCAGCAGCCTTGGTTTCCACCGGACGCACGCAATAGGCCGAAGTGCGCCTCTTACCACGATCGGCATGAGAAGGAACCGGCCCGTCATGTTCCGCCGCAAGGAATCCCTCATTTTCGACTCCGCTCCCTCTATCGGGCCGAGTGGCTTCTACATCATCGACCCGGTCCGCAGCACGATCGGTTTCTCCGTCAGGCGCGCCGTGAAGTCCGACGTCCGCGGAGAATTCACCGCCTTCGAAGGACTCATCAAGCTCGGCAGGGTCCGTGCCGCCAGGTCCGAGGCTTACGTCAGTGTCCAGACCGGCAGCGTGAACACGGGATGGCCGGAGCGGGACGCGTGGCTCACCGGCCCGGACTTCCTCGACTCGGCCCTGTTCCCGCTGATGAGTTTCCGCTCCACCGGGATCATCGATACGGGTGACGATCAATCCCTTATGGCGGGTCACCTCCGGATCAAGGACGTCGAACTACCCGTCCACGTCGACCTTGAGTTCCGCAGAGCGAGCCGGGACGCCAACGGCGACGACCGTGTCGAGTTTCGCGGCACGGCCACCCTTCAGCGCGCCGACTGGGGACTCGACGGCAACCCCGGCCCGGCGACGGGTGGGGTCCTGCTCGGCGGCAAGGTGAAGCTGCTCCTCGACATATCCGCCGTACGACGCAACCGAACTCACCGGTCTCCGTCGCAGAGAGGCACATGATGAGTCAAGCCGCCGAGAACCAAGTCGGCATCGCGGCCACAGTCGTGTCGCTGGCCGCCGAGGCCGCCGAGCTTCAGACCCGTGTCATCGAGCTGCGCCAAGAGCTCACCGACCTCACCGAGCGGATGCGGGTCATCTCCGCTGCCCTGCACGAGTTTCGCCCTCGCTAGGCCGTCTTCCTCGGTCTGGACACCGCCTCACCGTTCGGACTGACGATCCGGCGGATCGCGGGTCTCGCCCACCCGGTGAGACCTGCGACCGCCAGCGGAGAGCCGGACGCGCAGACCAGGGGGCTGTCGGCACCGCCATGCGTACGTCAAGCACCGGCGGCGGCCATGAGCCTTCGGGCGGGCCGTGGCTTCGAGCGATGCTCCCTTCGCCGTCCACTCACGCTCCGGTTTCCTTACGACCAGCGGCTCGAGCCGCAGAAAGACCCGTGATGCCCCGAGACCCCGACGAGTACTCCGACCTTGCCGCAGCCGGCGTGTCGCTGGCAGTCGAGGCCGCGCTGCTCGAGGCCCACCTGCGCATGCTTCAGGAGGCGATTGACAGCGTCGACGAGCGCATCACCGTCGTCACCGAGACGCTGCACCGTTTGCGCCCCGCGTGGCCGTCCTGCGCCGAAGCCCCGGACGGCGGGGAACACTGCGGGTCATCCGGCTGAGAGGACACCGGAGGGAAGGTGATCGGATCATCGACGACCACCGTGTGTTGCGTCCCGTTGTATCAGCGGGCAAACAGTGGCAATAATCAAGGGGATGTCGACCTACCTTGTTCCTTCGGGTTCCCATCATCGGGGGGCGATGAGACCGCTGCATATGATGTCGAGGGATACCCGTTTCCGCGTCCGGGCCGGGCGCCATCGCAGGCCGGCCCGGCGTGGCAGGAAGGGTTGAGGATGAGAGGAAGACATGGTCTCCGAAACCCACGCGGCGCATGACATCGCGGTCACCGCCGAGAGCCTCCAGGCCGAGTTGGCACGGCTGCAGATCCAGAAGCAGGCACTGGAAAGGGAGCTGGCCGCTGTCGTGGCGCACCTCGGCTCGGTGCAGCGGGCCCTCAGCACCCTTGAGACCCTGATGCTCACCCCGGCCGGCGAGGCGCGCCCGGCGGTCGGTACCGCGGCCGCGGAACCTGCCGAGGCTGCCGCACCGGTCGCCCGGCAGACGCGCGCTGCCTCCCCCGAGCCGGCCGACGCGACGGTGACGTCCGGGGTCGTGGCCCAGGCCCAGCCGACGAAGCCCGGCAGAGGCACGCAACGCCACACCGAGGTCGGCACCGACACCGGCGGGGAGAAGAAGTACGGCAGGCTCACCGAACAGATCATGGAGTACTTCGCCGCAGCCGGCGATGCCGACGTCCGAGCCCGCGATGTCGCGGCAGCTCTGGGGCGTGACTCCGACAGCGGAAGCATCAACGCGGTCCGCAGCACGCTCGACCGCCTTGTCGGCGCATCGCGTATCCGGCGGACCGGCCGAGGCCTCTACCGCGCCAAGCGCTCCGCTTCCTAGACGCGTCCCTCAGTCCCAGTCCCAGTCCCAGAGCACGACTGCCACGGCGTCTTCGAGTCGCACTACCTGGACTCGCTCATCAGCGCGAGGGCAGCGAACGGACCTCTACCGTGCCCGGTGAGGGTCACGGCTTCCGTCGGCGGTCGACGCTGGGGACCTGCCTGGAGAACGAATTCCGCTTCTACGCCGATGTGTTCGGCTTCGCCGTGACCTGAGAGTCCGCAACCGGTCGGGAAATGGTCCCGGGCGCCACCGTCGGGGGATCGTGTGGCGCCCGGAACACTGTGGTGAGCCTATCAAACCTTTTGTTTTTTGTGTCTGTCGCACGGGCAGGCGCCTGGCGCGGGCGTAACACCGTGTGAATGTTTACCACCATGTCTTGATGAGCTCTCGGTCGTTGCCGCAGCATCTGAGCTGTGAACCGATCTTACGAGGCAGCCCACCTGCCCTCCCCCGTGCCGGACCCCGCATCACCTCTGTCTCGAGGCACTCACACTGTGGCGGTGCCGCACGGCTCCACCCTCATCGAGCAGCGCTACCATGTCGCCGGCACGGGGCCGGTGTGCATCGCCCACCCCGGAGGACCCGGCATCGGCTGGGACTATCTGCGCATGACCCTGCTGGAGCGGCACCTGACCATGGTCTACATCGAGCCGGTCGGCACCGGCGCGTCCGGTCGGCTGCCCGACCCGCGCGCCTACAACCTGGCCACCTACACCCACTTCCTGCACGCGGTGGTCCAGCACATGGCAGTGCCCGGTGTCTCCCTGCTCGGCCACTCCCACGGAGGGTTCGTCGCCCAGCGGTACGCGCTCGATCACCCGGAGCACGTCGCCTCTTTGGTCCTCTACGACACCTCGCCGGTGACCGGCGAGGACTTCTGGTCCGCCGCCGTCGCCCATATGGAGCGATTCGCGCGGCGCCACGCCACCGACCACCCCGAGGCGGCCACCTACGCCGCCGGGCTCACGACGCCGCTGGGCCGGCTCACCGACGACGAGGCGACCGCGGTGCTCCGCTCCATCTCTCCCGCCTACTTCTTCGACTACTGGGGACGCGAGAAGGAGTTCGGGCCCGCACGCCGGGAACTGCGCATGTATGCCGCACCGTCACTTGGCGAAGACACGCCTTTCGATGTCCGCGAGGAGCTGTCCCGCGTCACGGCCCCCACGCTGGTCGTGGTCGGAGAGGCGGACTTCATCTGCGGGCCGCGCTGGGCCCGCATGATGCACCAGGCGATCCCCGGGGCGCACCTCGTGGTCCTCGACAGGACCGGCCACCTGGGCCACGTCGAGCAACCGGAGGAATTCGCCGCTGCGGTGGTCGACTTCCTCGCCATGCCACACGGCTCGGCCGAGTGACTTCCACAGGACGTCCCCGCAGGGTGTAGGCCCCGTCGGCCCGGAGTGTGCCCGGGGGCAGGAATCATCCGTGCGCCGGTGGCCGGGTGTTGCAGGTCACATTCGCCCGTGTCACAGGGGGTCGTACTCCCCCGTCTCAGGGTGTGCAGCCACTGACGACCGCGAAGGAGCACACCATGGACGCACGACTGAACTACTTCGCCAGCCCGACCGCCGGCAAGGCCCTCAAGTACTTCATGTCGGCCGGCAAGGCGCTCAAGGAATCGCCGCTGCCGGCCACGACGCAGGAGCTGGTGGCACTGCGCGTGAGCCAGATCAACGGCTGCGCCGTCTGCATCGACATGCACACGAAGGAGGCTGCCGCTGCCGGTGAGACCTCGGTGCGGCTGAACCTGGTGGCGGCGTGGCGGGAGGCCACGGTCTTCACCGAGGCCGAGCGTGCCGCGCTGGAGCTGGCGGAGGAGGGGACCCGGGTCGCGGATGCGGCCGATGGGGTCAGCGATGACGTGTGGGCGCGCGCCGCCGAGCACTATGACGAGGAACAGCTCACCGCCCTGGTGATCCTGGTCTCCTTCATGAACTCGGTGAACCGGCTGAACATCATCACGCGGCAGCCGGCCGGCAACTACGAGGTCGGGCAGTTCCACTGAGAGGTGGAGGAGGATGTCGCCTGGTGGGGGCCGAACCGAAGACGTCGGCGTCGGCTTCGTCAGGCCGCTCGGTGCCGACTTCCGAAGGGCATCGGCAACTGGCTCGGGGTTCGGCTACGGCCCCCGAGCCCCAGAGTTCAGTGACGTTGGCCTGGCCTGCCGGTGGTCCGGATGATCACCGGAAGAGGCCTGCGTCGACGAGCACGGCAGGGTGGGTGGCTTCAAGAGAAGGGTGAGTCGGCGTGAGCAAGGTCGAGGAGTTCGAGGAGCTGCGGCCGCTGCTGTTCTCGATCGCCTACCGGATCCTGGGCAGTGTGGGTGAGGCCGAGGATGCGGTGCAGGAGACATGGCTCCGCTTTGACCGCTCGGCGACGCGGCCCACGTCGGCCAAGGCTTTCCTGTCGGCCGCGGTGACACGGATCTCGATCGATGTGCTGCGCTCCGCTCGGATGCGGCGGGAGGCGTACGTAGGTCCGTGGTTTCCCGAGCCGCTGCTGAGCGATCCGTATCTGGATCCGGCAAGGTCGGTGGAACTGGCCGACTCGGTGTCGATAGCGGCGTTGTTGCTGCTGGAGCGGCTCAGTCCGCTGGAGCGGGCGGTGTTTGTGCTGCGGGAGGTGTTCGCCTTCGGGTTCGACGAGGTCGCCGCGGCTGTGGGGCGTTCGGAGGCGGCGTGCCGGCAGTTGGTGGTGCGGGCACGGCGGCATATGGAAGCCGGGCGGCCGCGATTCACAGCGGATCGTGAGGAGCGGCAGGAGCTGGCGACGCGGTTCTTCGACGCGCTGAGGGACGGCGACGTGGGTGGGCTGCAGGATCTGCTGGCCGCCGATGTGCAGCTGGTCGGGGACGGCGGCGGCAAGGCCCCACAGCTGGCCAAGGCCGTCACGGGCGCGGAGAACGTGGCCCGGCTGCTGGGCACGGTCTTCCCATTGATGAGCCGGATCGACGTGACGTTCGAGCCGCACGAGATCAACGGCCAGCCCGGTGCGATCTTCCGCGACCGGCACGGCAAGGTGCTCCACACCCTGGCCCTCGATGTGCACGACGGGCAGATTCAGACCATCCGCGCGGTGATCAATCCCGACAAGCTCGGTCATATCGGGGCCCTCGCCGACGCCTGGGCCATCGACCGCGAGGTGAAGCAGGCCCGCCGGCAGCCGAACTGACCACACGAATTGGTCAACGCCCAATCGTTCACCGGCAGCTCAGGTCATCGGCCGCCGGGTCGGCCACGAGTCCGGCGCAGGCCGGAACGGCTCACCGAACAGAGGCCCCCCGAAGTTACAAAAGCCGTTGGGCCATTGGAAGGAGTCGAGGCGGCGAGACCGCCAGGAGCGTCACGGCCCGGTCGGCTGCTTTTCGCTGCTCGCAACGTGATCCCCAGCCGGGACAGGGCCGGTACCCGGCTCCCTCCGGCATCGATGGTCCATACAAGCGAGAGTTACGGATATATCTGTGCTTTGTAACAGGAAACGGTTCATTCGTCCCATTTCGTGGCGAAGAGCCACAGTGTGGGACCTCGGCACCGAGCCGGGAATGTCGGATTGCACACCGGCCCTGACCAGGTCGGTGCGCATGCACGAACGTGAGGTGACAGATTCATGTCTGTTTCTCGTACGACGATCCGCCTGCTCGCCACCTGTGTGGCTTCGGGCGCCCTCGTCGGCGCGGCCGCCATGCCGGCCCTGGCCGCTGGAAGCGACCATGACCGGGACAACGGGAGGAGTTACTCGCACAGCTACTGGAGCGGCCACGACCACGACGGTCGCTTCGGCGACCGGGACCGTTGGGACCGGGACCGGGACGGCGGTTGGCGCTGGGACCGTGACCGGGGTTGCTGGGTCCGGGACTGGGGCTGGCATCGGGACCACGGCTGGCACCACGGCTGGCACCACGGCTGGTACGGCGACCGGCACTGGGATCACGACCGCTACTTCGGCCGCCGTTGACCACCTTGGAGGCTGTGCTGTGACGCGGAGGGCAACCACCCCCTCTGCCGTGTCCCCATAGCCGAACCGGCCACCACATCCTGCTGGGGGGCCGAAGGCCGCTGCTTGCGGCCTTCGGCCCCCCAGCGCTCGTCTCAGGCGCCAGCCCGCCGTGCCATGGAGCGGGGCCAAGCGGTAACCGCCAGCCGGATGAAGGAGACATGGCCTAACGTGGAATGACTCGGTCAGCGCTCGGGCCTGGCTGGTCGTCGAAGACGAGGCTGCGCGGTCGTTCCTGGCAGGGTGATGCCCGCGGTTGCGATGTCCCACCAAACCCCGGCCGCGGCCCGTCTGGCGAAGTCCTCCGCAGGAGCCCCGAAACAGCAGCCGGCGGACGCGCTGCTGCCGGACGTGCTCGCCCACATCCCGGTCCCGGCGCTCGCGGGGCTGCCGCTGATCCCGTGTCGCCTGCCGGACAGATCCGCCGCCGACCGGCGAGGAGCCGTTTCGCCTGTCCGGCGTGCTCAGGTGGGGTACGCGGTGAGAGCGGCGGTGGAAGGACCGAGTGATGCGCCGAGCAGAGCAGCACCCGGAGCGAGAGGGCCGTGCGCAGGACGTCGCGTCGGCTCCGAGCGGGCTGATGGACCTGCTGGGCGTCGCCGCGGTGCTCCTGGAGGCCGACGGGCGGATCGACATGTGGAGCCCGCAGGCCGAAGAGCTGTTCGGCTACACCCGCGGCGAGGCGGCCGGGCAGTACGCGGCGCCGCTGCTGCTGCACCCCGAACACCGCGAGGCGGCGATCACACTGTTCGCCGAGGTGATGGAGACCGGCAGCAATTGGGCCGGGGCGTTCCCGATCCGGCACAAGGACGGCACCACCCGCATGGTCGAATTCCGCAACATGCGGCTGACCGACAACGTCGGCGACCACTACGCCCTCGGGCTCGCCATCGACCGGGCCACCCTGCGGCACGTGGAACGCAAGGTGGCGCTGTCCACGCGGCTGGTCAGCCAGGCCCCGATCGGGCTGGCCGTCCTCGACACCGACCTGCGCTACCTGGCCGTCAACCCGGCACTGGCGAAGATGCACGGCGTTCCCGTGGCCGACCACATCGGCCGCCGTTTCCACGACATCCTGCCCGGCACGTCGTTCCGGGGCGCGGAAAGCACGATGCGGCGGGTCCTGCAGAGCGGCGTTCCCGTCATCGAGCAGCAGGTGACGGGCCGGACGTGCGCCGTACCGGACGACGACCACGCCTGGACGGTGTCGATCTACCGGCTGGAGGACCACCACGCGGACGTGCTGGGCATCGCCAACGTGGTGGTGGACGTCACCGACCGGTACCGAGCAGCCAGGAAGGCCGACCGGGCCCAGCAGCGCCTGCGCCTGGTGGCCAACGGCTCGGCCCGCATCGGCACCACCTTGGAGGTGGAACGGACCGCGCAGGAACTGGCCGATGTCGTTGTGCCCGGCCTGGCCGACATGGTCGCGGTGGACCTGCTGGACTCCGTCCTGCGGACGGGCCGCGCAGAGCTCGGCGAGGGCCCTCCGCTGTTCCGTGCGCTGGCGGTGAAGACCGCCTATCCCACGGACGCGGCCCAGGCAATCGTTCCGCCCGGCCGGCTCACCACATACCACGCCGACCACCCGGCGGCCCACTGCGTCCGCACCCGCGAGCCCCATCTGATCACCCACCTGGGCAGCGGCGACCACGCCCGGATCGCCGCCGACTCCACGGCCGCCCGCCTGCTCGCCCATGCCGGCGTGCACACGGACATGGCGGTCCCGCTCATCGCCCGGGAACAGCTCATCGGCGTCATGGGACTGGCCCGTGCCCGCAATCCCCTGCCCTTCGACGAGGACGACCTCGCCATCGCCTGCGAACTCGCCTCGACCGCCGCGTTGAGCATCGACAACGCCGTCCTGCACCAGCACATCCGCAGCGCCGCCGAAACCCTCCAGCGCAGCCTGCTCCCGCAGCTCTCGCCTCAGCACCCCGGCCTGGAGGTCGCCGCACGATACCGGCCCGCGCAGGCTTTCAGCGAGGTCGGCGGCGACTGGTACGACGTCATCGCCCTGGACGGTGACCGCACCGCGCTCGCCGTGGGCGACGTCATGGGCAGCGGCATCCCGGCCGCCACCGCCATGGGCCGCCTGCGCACCGCCACCTCCACCCTCGCCGACCTCGGCCTCGAGCCCTCCCGGATCCTCACCCACCTCGACAAGATCACGCACGGTTTGGACCCGTACATCGCCACGTGCGTCTACGCGGTCTACGACCCCCACCGCGGCCGGTTGCAGATGGCCTCGGCCGGTCACCTGCCGCCGGTCCTCATCCGGGCCGGCAGACCACCGGAACTCCTCGATCTGCCCACCGGCACTCCGCTCGGAGTCGGCGGCGTTCCCTTCGAGACGACCACGCTCGACCTGGAGCCCGGTGACCAGCTCGTCCTGTACACCGACGGGCTGGTCGAAACCCGCAACGATCCCATCGACGAGCGCCTCAACGATCTACTGCGCCAGTTGTCCGTGCCGTACCGCTCCGCGGAGGAGACCTGCGGCCGGCTCCTGGAGCAGCTCCGGCACCCCGCCAGCCACGACGACGTCGCCCTGCTCATCGCCCGGGTGCAAACCAGTTGATCGTCGGCAGACCGCTGCCGCATGGCGCAGGGCCTCACGCAGGCGGCGTGGCTTCTTGGAACCGGAGGAACAGCGGGGTCGCGGGCGGCAGGAACCCGTCCAGGGATGTCACCTGCGCCGCGATCCGGGCCGCGGCGTCGGGGATGAAGGGCCGCAGCTCCTCGGCGAGGACACGACACCCCGCGACCAGGGCGGACAGGACCGCGTCGAGGCGTTCGCCCGCAGCGGCATGGCCGTGGCGTTCCGCTCGGGCCAGCTCCCAGGGCCGCGTGACATCGATGCACCGGTTGGCCTCCTCCACGATGTCCCAGGTGGCGCCCGTGGCACGGCGGAAGTCGAAGTCGGCGAGCGCCGCGTCGATCCGGGCAGGAGCCTTCGCGCACACGTCCAGCAGCGTCGACACGGTGAACCGGTCGGTGCCGAGCAAGGGCACCGCCCCGCCCCGGTAGCGGTGGACCATGGTCACGATGCGGTGGACGAGGTTGCCAAGGCCCCCCGCGAAGTCCGCGTCGGCCCGCGCGATCAGCCGGTCCGGGGTGAAGTCGGCGTCCCCGACGCGGGGGACCTCACGCAGCAGCCACCAGCGCACCGCGTCGGTGCCGTACGCGTCGGCGAGGGCGACCGGGTCGACGGTGGTCCCGCCGGATTTGCTGATCTTGCGGCCGTCGACGGTGAGGTAGTCGTGGACGAGGATGTCGGTGGGCAGCGGCAGACCGGCCGACAGCAGCATCGCCGGCCAGTACACGGCGTGAAAGCGCACCACACCCTTGCCGATCAGATGGGTACGGCGCTCGCTCGTCACCCACCACTGCTCGTAGGCGGGGTCGTCGGCGCCGTAGCCGAGGCTGGTGACGTAGTTGCCCAGCGCGTCCCACCACACATAGACGACCTGGGTGGGGTCACCGGGCACGAGGATGCCCCAGCCGCGGGCACGGGTGTGGGAGCGGGAGACGGAGAAATCGTGCAGACCGCCCGCGATCAGGGACAGGACCTCGTTGCGGCGGGCGGCGGGTTCGATGCGCAGGGTGCCGTCGGCGATCAGCTCGTGCAGCCGCCCGGCGTGGCGGGACAGCCGGAAGAACCAGTTCTCCTCCGCCACGAGCTGCGGCTCGGTGCCGTGCTCGGCGCAGCGCCCGTCGACCAGTTCGGCCTCGGCGTAGAACTGCTCGCAGCCGACGCAGTACAGGCCTTCGTAGTGCTTGCGGTACAGGTCTCCCGCCGCCGCGCACCGGCGCCACAGCCGTTCGACGCCGACGCGGTGGCGCGGGTCGCGGCTGGTGCGGATGAAGTCGTCGAGCGACAGCGCGAGCGGGCCCCGCAGGGCGGCGAACGCCTCGGCGTTGCGGTCGACCAGCGACTGTACGTCGATGCCCTCGGCCTCGGCGGCCAGTACGTTCTTCAGGGAGTTGTCGTCGGTTCCGCTCAACAGGCGTACGTCGTCGCCCCGTTGGCGGCGGTGCCGGGCCAGGGTGTCCGCCTGGACGAGCTCCAGGGCGAAGCCCAGATGCGGGCGCGCATTGACGTACGGGATCGTCGTGGTTATGTAGTGGCGGGGTGCGGTCATCGGAACCTCCTGTCAGGGAGACGAGGCCCGGTCCGCACAACCACGTCGAGGCCCCGTCCCCGGGGCCTCGGATTCGTCACGCGTCCATGCTCAGCAGCCCCGTCGACGGGGCATCATCCGATGCTGCGGCCAAGGCGTGATCATGAGGCCGATGCTAGCAACCGGGCCTGCGGGCCGGCATTCGGTTTTCGCGGGGCAACGGGCTGCGCGACGGGGCGGCTCGGGCGGCGCAGTGGCCGGATCCTCGACGGCCGGACACGGGTTCGAGCCCAGCCCTGCTCTGGGCTACGTCCGTGGGCAACGGCAGGCTCTGCGGTGGTGCAGGCCGAGGGCGCACAATGGGTGCATGGCTGGTCGCTGGCAGTTCTGGATCGACCGTGGTGGCACTTTCACCGATGTCGTGGCGGTGACCCCGGATGCCGAGGTGGTCAGCCGCAAGCTGCTGTCGGAGCAGCCTGAGGCGTACCAGGACGCGGCAGTCGCCGGTATCCGTCAGATGCTGGGCCTGGAGGCGGACGAGCCGATCCCGGGCGACCGTATCGAGGTGGTGAAGATGGGCACCACCGTCGCCACCAACGCGCTGCTGACCCACACCGGCGAGCCGACCGTCCTGGTCGTCACCCGGGGCTTCCGGGACGCCCTGCGCATCGCCTACCAGAACCGCCCCCGCATCTTCGACCAGCAGATCCTGCTTCCGGAGGCCCTGTACGACCGGGTGATCGAGGTGGAGGAACGGGTGGGCGCCCACGGCGAACTCGTCCGCCCGCTCGACCTGGACGCCGCGCGCGAGGCGCTGGCCGCGGCGCACGCGGACGGGTTCCGCAGCGCCGCGGTGGTCTTCCTGCACGGCTACCGCTATTCCGCGCACGAGGCGGCCGTCGCCGAGGCGGCCCGCGTCGTCGGCTTTTCGCAGGTCAGTTGCTCGCACGAGGTGAGCCCGCTGATCAAGCTGGTACCGCGAGGCGACACGACCGTGGTCGACGCCTATCTCTCCCCCATCCTGCGCCGTTATGTGGACCAGGTGGCCGCTGAGCTGAACGGTGTGCGACTGATGTTCATGCAGTCCGGGGGCGGCCTGCGCGAGGCGGGCCGCTTCAGGGGCAAGGACGCCGTGCTGTCCGGCCCGGCGGGCGGGGTCGTGGGCATGGCGCGCGCCGCCACCGGCGCGGGCCATGCCCGGGCCATCGGCTTCGACATGGGCGGCACCTCGACCGACGTGTCCCACTACGCGGGCGAGATCGAACGGGTCCTGAGCACCCAGGTGGCCGGAGTGCGGATGCGGGCACCGATGACCGACATCCACACCGTCGCCGCGGGCGGTGGCTCGATCCTGCACTTCGACGGGATGCGCTACCGCGTCGGTCCGGACTCGGCCGGCGCCGACCCCGGACCCGTCTGCTACCGGCGCGGCGGTCCGCTGACCGTCACCGATGCCAACGTCATGCTCGGCCGCATCCAACCCGCCTTCTTTCCTCGGGTGTTCGGCAAGGACGGCGACCAGCCGCTGGACGAGGCCGCGGTCCGTGCCCGCTTCACCGAGCTGGCCGAGCAGACCGCCGCCGCTACCGGAAAGCGCCACAGCCCGGAGGAGGTCGCGGCGGGATTCCTCGACATCGCCGTGCTCAACATCGCGAACGCGGTGAAGAGGATCTCCGTCCAGCGCGGCCGTGACATCACCCGCTACGCGCTGGTCGCCTTCGGTGGCGCGGGCGGCCAGCACGCCTGCGCGGTCGCCGACCGGCTCGGCATCGACACCGTTCTGATCCCGCCGCTCGCCGGTGTGCTGTCCGCGTACGGCATCGGGGTGGCGGACGCGGTCGCGCTGCGCGAACGCTCCGTCGAGGCAGCCCTCGACCGGCCGGAGACGGCAACCCGCGTCGAGGCGGTGCGCGCCGAGCTGGAGGAACAGGCACGCACCCAGCTGCGCGAGGACGGCGTACCGGACGCCACCGTCCGCACGGCCGCCCGCGCCCTGCTGCGCTACGAAGGCACCGACTTCTCGCTGCCCGTGCCACTGGGCCCGGCCGACGACATGCGGGCCCACTTCGAGCACGACCACCGCGACCGCTACGGCTTCACCATGGGCAAGCCGCTGGTCGTCGAGGCCGTCGAGGTCGAGGCCACCGGTTCCTCCGGCCCGCGCACCGCCACGCCGACCGTCCCGCCGCCGCGGACCGACGCGCTGCAACCGGCCGACACGGTACGGATGTTCGCCGAGGACCGCTGGCAGCCCACCCGGCTGTACCGACGCCGCGACCTGCGTCTCAGTGACAGCGTCGAGGGCCCGGCGATCATCGCCGAGGCCGATGCGACGACGGTCGTCGACCCCGGCTGGCGGGCCGCGGCCGACGAGCACGGCGACCTCGTCCTCACCCGCTCCCGTCCCCGCCCGTCCCGCACGGCGGTCGGCACCACCGTCGACCCGGTGATGCTGGAGGTCTTCAACAACCTGTTCATGTCCATCGCCGAGCAGATGGGTGTACGGCTGGAGAGCACCGCCCACTCGGTCAACATCAAGGAACGCCTCGACTTCTCCTGCGCGGTCTTCGCCCCCGACGGCAGCCTCATCGCCAACGCTCCCCACATCCCCGTACACCTGGGCTCCATGGGCGAGTCCATCAAGGAGGTCCTGCGCCGCAACCAGGGCTCGATCCGCCCCGGCGACGTCTACGCCATCAACGACCCGTACCACGGCGGCACCCATCTGCCCGACATCACCGTCGTCACTCCGGTCTTCGACGAGGCGGGCGAGCGGCTCCTCTTCCTGGTCGCCTCGCGCGGCCATCACGCCGAGATCGGCGGCATCAGCCCCGGATCCATGCCCGCGTTCAGCACCGTCATCGACGAGGAGGGTGTGCTCTTCGACAACTGGCTGCTGATGCGCGGCGGGCACTTCCGCGAGGACGAGACCCGCCACCTGCTCACCAGCGCCCGCCATCCCTCACGGGACCCGGACACCAACCTCGCCGACCTGCGCGCGCAGATCGCCGCCAACGAGAAGGGCATCCACGAACTGCGCCGTGTCATCGACCAGTTCGGACTGGACGTCGTCCACGCCTACATGGGCCACGTCCAGGACAACGCCGAGGAATGCGTACGCCGCATCATCGCCACCCTGGACGACGGCGAGCACCGCTACGAGACCGACAACGGCGCCGTCATCCAGGTCGCCCTGCGCATCGACCGCGAACAGCGCGGCGCCGTGCTGGACTTCACCGGCACCTCACCCCAGCAGCCCGGCAATCTGAACGCGCCCACCTCCGTCGTCATGGCAGCCGTGCTGTACGTCTTCCGTACCCTCGTCGCCGACGACATCCCGCTCAACAGCGGCTGCCTGAAGCCTCTCGACGTGCGCATCCCCGCCGGCTCCATGCTCTCCCCCGCCTACCCGGCCGCCACCGTCGCCGGAAACGTCGAGACCTCGCAGGCCGTCACCGGCGCCCTGTACGCCGTCCTGGGCGCCCAGGCCGAGGGCTCCGGCACGATGAACAACGTCTCCTTCGGCAACGACCGCTTCCAGTACTACGAGACCGTCGCCTCCGGCGCCGGCGCGGGCGAGGACTTCGACGGCGCGGATGCCGTGCAGACCCACATGACCAACTCCCGCCTGACCGACCCCGAGACCCTGGAGTGGCGCTACCCGGTGCGGGTGGAGGAGTTCCGTATCCGCGAGGGCAGCGGCGGGGACGGCCGCCGGCATGGTGGGTGCGGGGTGGAGCGCCGCATCCGGTTCGCCGAGCCGATGACGGTCGCGGTCGTCTCCGGTCACCGCCGTGTCCCGCCCTACGGCATGGCCGGCGGCGCACCCGGCGCCCTCGGCGAGAACCTGATCGAGCGCGCCGACGGCAGCACTCATCGGCTGCGCGGCTGCGACACGGCGGACGTCACCGGGGGCGACCTCCTGGTGATCCGCACCCCCGGCGGGGGCGGATACGGACCCCCCGACGGCACCTCGCCCGCCCAGTGACGCTCAGAGGCTCGCCGGAGTCACCCGCCGATGTGCGTGCTTGTTTCCGTCAGTCCCCGGGGCGTCGGTTCACCGAGGCGCTCGGCCAGCTGGAACAGGGCGGGCAACGCCTCCTCGACAGCCGTCCGGGCGCTGTCGTCGAGCGCGGCGAGGGCCGCGTCGATGCGCCGTTCGTGGGCCGCGGTCCAGGCGGCGAGCCTCTCCCGTCCCGCATGAGTGAGGGCTACGACGGCGACACGGTGGTCGGCCGGGTCCACCTCACGTGTGACCAACCCGGCGGCGATCATCCGGCCGATCAGCCCGCTGACCGTGCTCTGCGCCAGGCACAGCCGGGCGCCCAGGTCGCTGACCCGTGCCGGCGAGCGTTCGCTGAGCACCTGCAGCAACTCGACCTGCGCCATGGGCAGGGTCTCCCACGGGTAGTCGGTGCGGATCGAGGAGCGCAGCGCACGCCGCAGCCGGCTCACCGCCTCGGTGAGCAGCCGGGCCATCGGCTCCCCTGCGACGGGACCGGGAGACAGCGAGGCAACCTCGCAATCAGGCTGCGCGGCCATGGAACAAGGGTAGTGCGGGGCACACCCGAAAACCGTCCGGCGCGACGCGCTCTACGGCATCCGGGCCACGAAGCGTCGTGGTGGCTCGACAATGTCCTCAGGGGATCGGGACCCGGATCCGGTCGGATCCGATCCGGACCGGAGACGTCACGCCGTGTGAAAGGGTTGTCATGCAGGTAGCCGTGGTCACCTTCGACGGGTTCAACGAGCTCGACAGCTTCATCGCGTCCGCGCTGGTCAACCGGTGCCGTAAGGACGGCCTGGAGGCCTTCATCACGACGCCGACACCCGTGGTCACGTCGATGAACGGCGTCGAGGTGACCGGGCAGCGCCCGATGGAGTTCGTGACCGAGGCCGACGCCGTGCTGATCGGCAGTGGCGTGAGGACACGCGACGTGGTCGCCGACGACCGGCTGTTGTCCATGCTGTCGCTCGACCCCGCGCGGCAGCTGATCGGTTCGCAGTGCTCCGGCGCGCTGGTGCTGGCGCGTCTCGGCCTGCTGGACGGCATGCCCGCTTGCACGGACCTGAAGAGCCGGCCCTTTGTCGAAGCCTTGGACGTCACCGTGCTGGACGCGCCGTTCCACGCCGAGGGGAACATCGCCACGGCGGGCGGTTGCCTGGCGTCCGAGTATCTCGCCGCGTGGGTGATCACCCGCATGCTCGGGGAGGACGCCGCGCGCGACGTCATCGGCTACGTCGCACCGGTCGGCGAGAACCAGGAGACGGTCGAGCGCGCCATGCGAGCCACCCACGCCGGCCGGCTCCTCCAGCGCTGACGCCCCGCGGTCAGCCTTCCAGGCCGGCACAGTCCTCGTTGCCACGACGGCAGGGCAGTGGCAGTCCACGGGCCTCAACTCGAGCGGCGGATACCTCGCGTTCACGCAGGCGGCGCCGTCCCGGCTGTACGTGCTGCCGGACGCCGGGACAGCGTCTTCCGCAACGATGATCACGGCCTCAGCCGGCGTCAGCCGGGCCGGCTGGGCATGCCGGGCGTGGTCGGCGTGGGTGTGGCGGCCGACCCCGGCAATGCGGACGTGGTCCGGGTGACGGCCAACGCTTCCGGCGACCACGGCTACGTGCTGCGCAGCGACGATGGCACTTGGGCCACACCGCCCGCGCGCAGCCCCGCGCCCCGGGGGTCTCGCGATCGGACCGCATGCCGATCACCTCTTTGCCTTATATCGTGAAACGAAGTGGTCAATCTTCCCAAAGCTGTCGAATCGGCTCATCGGGTCTGCCCGCGTGTGGGGGCTGGAGCCGTGTGCGACCCGTCCCGAGGAGGACGCGATGACGGACGTGGCGAGCAGGCGGGACGTGGGTGAGCGGCCTGTGGTCCCGGAGCGGGTCATGACGCTCACGGTGAACGGGCGGTCGTACGCCCTGCGGATGGACACGCGGGTCACCTTGCTGGACGCCCTGCGGGACCGGCTGGGCCTGGTGGGCACCAAGAAGGGCTGTGACCAGGGCGCCTGCGGCGCATGCACCGTCCACGTGGACGGCCGTAGGGTGCTGGCCTGCCTGACCCTGGCGGCGCAGGCCGAGGGCCGGGAGATCACCACGATCGAGGGCATCGCCGACGCCGACGGTCCGCACCCGGTGCAGGAGGCGTTCATGGAGCACGACGCGTTCCAGTGCGGCTTCTGTACGCCGGGACAGATCATGTCCGCGGTGGCGCTCATGACCGAGGGCAGGGCCGGCTCGGACGAGGAGGTCCGTGAGTTCATGAGCGGAAACCTCTGCCGGTGCGGTGCCTATCCCAACATCGTCGCGGCGATCCGCGAGGCGGCCTCCCGGGGAGGTCACGATGCGCGCCTTTGACTACGTCCGGGCCACCGACACGCGCGAGGCGGTGCGATTGCTGGCGGAGGATCCGGCGGCGTCCTGCCTCGCGGGCGGTACGACACAGCTCGACCTGATGAAGGACGGAATCCTGGAGCCGCCGCGGCTGATCGACATCACCCGGCTCCCGCTGCACGGCATCGAACGACGCGGTGAGTCGCTCCACGTGGGGGCCCTGGCCACGATGGAGGAACTGGCCGCCGACGCCACGGTGACCGAGCGCCTGCCCATGGTGCGCGAGTCCCTCCTGCAGGGCGCGTCGGTGCAGTTGCGCAACATGGCCACCATCGGCGGCAACCTGCTGCAGCGCACCCGCTGCCGTTACTTCCGCGACCCCGCTGTCGGCGAATGCAACAAGCGCACGCCGGGTTCCGGCTGTGCCGCGGTGCAGGGCGCGGCACGTATGCACGCCGTGCTCGGCGCGAGCGAGCGGTGCATCGCGTTGCACGCGTCCGACCTGGCCGTAGCCCTGGTGGCGCTCGACGCGGTCGTGCACATCCAGGGTCTGTCCAAGGCCCGCACCGTGCCGCTGACGGAGTTCTACCTGACGGCCGACGACAACCCCCAGCGCGAGAACGTCCTGGAGCACGCCGAGCTGATCACCGAGGTCGAGATCCCGCTCCCGCCGCCGGCCGCCCGGTCGGGCTATCTGAAGGTCCGCGACCGGGCGTCGTACGAGTTCGCCCTCACCTCGGCCGCGGTGCTGCTCGTCGTGGCGGACGGCACGATCCGTCAGGCCCGGGTCGGCCTCGGCGGGGTGGGCACGAAACCCTGGCGGGCCTACGAGGCCGAACACGTGCTGACCGGCGCGTCCGCCACGACGGCCACGTTCCAGGACGCGGCCGAGGCGACCATGCGCGACGCCTTCACCGTCCCCGGAACGGCGTTCAAGGTGCCGCTCGCCCGGCGCACCCTGGTGCGCGAGCTGCAGACCGTCTCAGGAGTGACCGCATGAGCACCGTGGAAAGCAGGCCTCGGGTCGGCGCGGGCGTCAACCGGGTCGACGGCCCGCGCAAGGTCACCGGCACCGCCCCGTACCCGATGGACTTCAGTGTCCCCGGCCAGGCCTACGGCGCCCTGGTGCAGAGCACCGTCGCCGCGGGCCGGATCGTCCGCATCCACACCGAAGCGGCCGAAGGCGCCCCCGGCGTGATCACCGTCCTCACCCACGAGAACGCCCCGAAGGTCGGCGCTGGTCCCGTGACGGTCCTCGGAGCGTCGCCTCCGGCACCGCTGCGCAACGACCGGATCGTCCACCACGGTCAGCACATCGCCTTCGTGGTGGCCGAGACCCCGGAGCAGGCCGGCGCGGCGGCGCGGCTGGTGCGGGCCGACTACGAGGCCACGGAGCCGCTGCTGGACCTTCAGGACCCGCGGGCCGAACAACTCGTCGACCCGTGGGGGACGGACACCTCGCGCGGCGACCCCGCCGCGGCGCTGGAGTCCGCCGAGGTGAGCCTTCGGGCCACGTACACCACGGCGGACAACACCAACAACCCGCTCGGCCTGTTCGCCACCCTGGCCGTGTGGGAGGGCGACACCCTCACCGTGCACGACACCAGCCAGTGGCCGTCGATGGTGCGCACCACCCTCGCCATGGTCTTCGGTATCCCCGAGAGCTCGGTACGGGTCCTGGTGCCCTACGTCGGCGGGGGCTTCGGCGCGGGGCTGCGCGCGTGGCCGCACGTGGTCCTCACCGCCATGGCCGCCCGGATGATCAAGCGACCGGTCAAGCTGGTGCTGACCCGGCCGCAGATGTTCACCTCCATCGGGCACCGGCCCAGTGGGGTGCAGTGGCTGAGCGTCGGCGCCACGCGCGACGGCGCGCTGGTCGCCCTGGACCACCGCAGCCTCAGCTCCCTGAGCATGGAGGACAGCGACTATGAGCCGTTCGCGTCGGGAACCGCCTTCGCCTACCGGTGTCCCAACGTGATCACACAGGACCGGCAGGCCCGGCTCAACATCGCCGTGCCGACGTCCATGCGCGCCCCGGCCGAGGCGCAGGGCAACTTCGCGCTGGAGTCCGCGCTCGACGAGCTGGCGCGCGAACTGCGCATGGACCCCTTGGAGCTGCGGCTGCGCAACCACACCGACGTCGACCCGCGCAACGGGCTGCCCTGGTCCGGCAAGGCCCTCCTGGAGTGCTACGAGATCGGCGCGCGACGCTTCGGCTGGTTCGACCGCAATCCCGAGCCGCGCTCCATGCGTGACGGCAACTGGCTCGTGGGCTACGGCATGGCGAGCGCGTGGTTCCCCTATTTCGCCCAGCCCTGTGCCGCGCAGGCCACTGTCAACAGGGACGGCAGCGCGCTGGTCCGCAGTGCGGCGACCGACATCGGCACCGGCACGTACACCGTCATGGCCCAACTGGCCGCCGAGGAACTGGGCCTGCCCCTGGACCGGGTCCGCTTCGACCTGGGCGACTCCGACATGCCCAACTCGATGATGGCGGGCGGTTCCGGCCTCACCGGCGCGCTGGGCAACGCCGTGCACGACGCCTGCCGGCGACTGGTCCGCTCCCTGGCCGAACTCGCCTGCGGCGACGCCGACTCGCCCCTGCTGGGCTGTTCCCCGGACGACGTGGAGTGCACCGACGGCAGGATCCACCCCGCGGGCCGCCCGGGCCTCGGGGAGTCCTACGCCGACATCCTCGCCCGGCACGGGCTGTCCGAACTCACGGCGAACGGGAACAGCACACCGCCCGTCCCCACCGAGCTGGGCATGTCCCTCGCCGGCGCGTACGGCGCGAAGTTCGTGGAGGTCCGGGTCGACGCGGACCTCGGCCTCATCCGGGTGGCGCGCGTGGTCTCCGTGATCGACGGTGGCCGCATCCTCAACGAGAAGACGGCGAGGAGCCAGATCATCGGCGGGACGATCGGCGGCATCGGCATGGCCCTGTTCGAGGACACGGTCACCGACCCGCGCACCGGGCGCATCGCCAACGGCACGTTCGCCGACTACCTGGTCGCCGTCAACGCCGATGTTCCGGACCTGGACGTGGTCTTCGTCGGTGAGCCGGATCGCGGTACCGCCACCGGCACCAAGGGCGTCGGCGAGGTAGGCCTGGTCGGCATCGCGCCCGCGATCGCCAACGCCGTGTACCACGCCACCGGCAAACGCATCCGCGAGCTGCCGATCACCCTGGACGCCATGCTGTGAGCGGCCGTCGACACGACGTTGTCGTCGTGGCCGGGTGTGGCGTCCCGAGGGTTTTCGGCGAACGCCGACGGGGCGCGCCCGGTCATGCCGCCGCGCGGGGACCGCGCCGGCCGAGCACACCTTGGTTGGGCCATGGCTCCATTGGTTACTCCGGACCGCATGGACGATGACAGGCCGCTCGCCCTGGTGACCGGGGCCTCCAGCGGAATCGGATACGCACTCGCCAGGCAATTCGCCGAACACGGCTACGACCTGCTGATCAACGCCGAGGACGACCGCCTGCACCATGCCGCGCAGCAACTGCGCGAGACCGGCGCCGAGGTCCGCGCCGTCCAGGCCGATCTCACGCAGGCGGCGGGTGTGGACCGGCTGGTCGCGGCCACCACCGGCCTGGAGATCGACACCGCCGTTCTCAACGCCGGGGTGGGGCAGGGAGGAGCCTTCTCGGACACCGACCTGGCCGACGACCTCGCGGTGATCGACCTGAACGTGATCTCCACCGTGCGGCTCGCCAAGCCGCTCCTGCGCGACATGCTCGGTCGCGGTGCGGGCCGGCTGGCGTTCACGTCCTCGACAGCGGCGACCGTGCCGGGGCCCTTCCATTCGGTGTACAACGCCTCGAAGTCCTTCGTGCAGTCCTTCGCCCAGGCGCTGCGCAACGAGGTGAAGGACACGGACGTCACCGTCACCGCGTTCATGCCCGGTCCCACGGACACCGACTTCTTCCGCCGGGCGGACATGGGCGACACCAAGATCGGCACCACGGACAAGGACGACCCGGCCGACGTCGCCCGGCAGGCCTTCGACGCGATCACGCACGGGCAGGGGAAGAAGGTCACCGGCTCCCTGAAGACCAAGGCACAGGGCCTGGCGAACAAGGTCCTGCCGGACGGCACCAAGGCCGATGCACACCGCTCCATGGCGGAGCCTGGGACAGCCGGGGACGGGGGCGGACGCGCATAGGATCGCCGCCTCCCGGCACACCTGCGCCGGGTCCGGTGATCTCAGCCGACGGTGGACCGGTCGCTGCCCGGCGCCGGCTGTGCGTGTTGTCCCCGGCGGCAGTGCGGGAGTCCCACAGTGCGCCGGCGGGACGCGCTGGTGGTCCACAGCCGCGGCGCCCGGGTGCGGACCGCACGGATCTCCATCAAGGTGGGGGCGGCTGCAGTGCACCTCTGGCAGGCGGCAGTGGCTCGTGCGCGGTGCCGGCGGTATGCGGCGCGCCCGGAGCCGACGGCCCCGGTCACATCAGCAAAGGCATCGGGGGTACACGTACAGGTGCTATGGGAGGCTCGTGATGTTCGAGGCAGACGATATCCGTGCGTGGCGGGGTCACGACGTCGTGGATGCCAGCGGCCACAAGATCGGCGTTCTCGAGTCGATCTACGTCGACACCACCACCGATCAGCCCTTCTTCGCCACGGTCACCGTGGGCCTGCCCACCCGTCGGCGCCTGGCGTTCGTGCCGCTTACCGGTGCGACCGTCGGCCCGGGTTACCTGAAGGTCGCCCACAGCAAGGACCTGGTCAAGAAGGCGCCGGCGATCGACACAGACGGCGAACTGCCCGCCGGTGACGAACCGAGCCTCTTCGCCCACTACGACCTGCCATACGCATCGGGCGCCGGCAGCGAGCGACGCCTCGCCCGACGCTGACACCCTAGCCGCCGGGAGATCCGATGATCGTGTTCCTGCTGCTGATCCTCGCGGCCCTGATCCTGGGCATCATCGGCTTCGCCGTCCATGGTCTCTTCTTTCTGCTGATCATCGGCGCCGTCGTCCTGGTCGTCGATCTCGTCTATGCCGCGATGCGCTTCCGTCGAGGGGGAAGGAAACACCGCATCGTCCGTTGACCCGGGCCGTCGCAAGCCGGCACCCCTCGCGTCCGGCTTGGGACACCGGCCACTACAACGCAGCTTCCCCGGCCGGCACCGGCCAAGCGGTCCTGGCGGTCTGCTGAGGCTGCGTCGGCGGTACGGCCCGAAGGTGCTGGGCGGCTTCGGCGGCGGTGTAGGAGGAGGCGAAGGTGAAGGCACGCGGAGACGGGCCGTGCTCTCGTAGGTCCGCCAGCCGTTCCAGGGCCTCCCCGACGGTCGGGAGATGACCGGCGGGGACCCACCACAGCACCAGGTGCGCGGTGACGTGCCGGTGGAACCATTCGCGGCGCCGTCGCACGACCTCCAGATGTCCGCTGCGGTAGGTGAAGTCCCACAACGCCTCCTGGCTCTGCCACACCGTCAGGTTGACGATGACGTCCTCGCCCGCCGGCCGCAGGCCGGTGGCGTCGGCCGCCCCTTCCTCCACGAGCCGCCACACGAAGCCGGGCGCGCTGTCGGCGGCGGCGTTGACCGGGTCGAGCATCTCGACGAACGGCGCCATACGCGGATCGTCGAGGGGATGGCGGAGCGTGGCGACGTTGAGCTGGGCCAGGTGGGCGGCGTGCGTGGATGCGGTCATGGCCACATCCCAGCACTGCCGCTACTCTATGTCAATCATCATTGTTTTTAGAAGTTTCGACCACCACGCAGCACTCCCCTGGCCGCGGGTCCATGCGCGCACGCACAGGACCGTCCTGTCCTAGCAGCCCCTCCAGAAGTGCGAGATTCATGCCGCAGACAAGCGGCGGGAAGCGTTCGGCGACGGCGTGGAAGGGACAGTTGCGCATGCGGACGACCCGCGCGGCCGCCCCGGGCGCTGCCCCGTCGGCTTCGGCCCGGACGTCCTCGGCGTCTTCGGCGTCTTCGCCGCCTTCCAGGTACGGTTCGTAGCCGCGGGCGGCCAGCATCTCCATGACCTCTTCGAGGCCGCCGCAGGGCGCCGCCGATCCGCGCAGGGCCTCGCCCCGGCGGCGCGCGGCCGCGCAGAGCCCGGCGTCCAGGCCGGCCTCCTCGGCGGCCTCGGCGAGCAGCTCCGCTGCGGTTCGGTAGTCACGGGCGGGCAGCGACACCGCCCGCTCGGTCCGGGCCCGCGTGTACACCTTCGCGGGACGGCCCGCCCCCGGCCCCGAACGGCCCGTCAGACGGCGGCTACCGGTCTCCAACAGCCCGGCCTCGGCCAGCCGGTCCAGATGATGCGCGGCGAGCGTGCGCGCCACCCCGGCCGCCTCGGCAGCCTCGTTGCGGCCGACCTCACGCCCCTGCGTCACCACGTACTCGTACAAGCGGCGCCGCACCGGATCCTGCAACACCGCGATCGCGTCGATATCGTCCACCCGGCCCATTCTAGAAACAATGCAGGTCGGAGATAGAAGGAGCGGACGGCACCCCGTGACCGGGAGGCCACGGGCACTCCCGCTCCCTCGATCACGGTCGGGCGGTAGCCTGCTCGTGAGGGCAGCAGCCATGGCCGATGACGTACGCATCCGGCTCCTCGGCGGTTTGCTCGTGACGGTCGGGGACCGTCCGGTCGCCGCCGGGGCGTGGCGGCTGCGCAAGGCCCGGAGTCTGCTGAAGGTGCTCTGCCTGTCACCGGGTCACCGGGTGCACCGGGAGAAGATCTACGACCTGTTCTGGCCGGACCTCGACGGCACAGCGGCGGCGAACAACCTGCATCAGGTTCTGCATGCCGTGCGCCGTGCCCTGGCCTCGGCGGGCGCGCCGGACGACATCGTCGTACTACGCGATGACTTGGTGCTGCTCGGACTCGGCGGCGGTGTCCGGATCGACGTCGACGAACTCGACGAGGCGATGCGGCGGGCCACCGCCAGCGGCACGGAAGCGGACTGTCGTGCGACGCTCGCTCTGGCCCAGGGTGAGCTGCTGCCCGAGGACCGTTACGAGGCCTGGGTCGCGGAGGCGGCCGAGGCGCTTCGGAGGCGACGGACGGTCCTGGAACTGAAACTGGCCGAAGCGCTCGAGCGCGATGACCGTACGGCCGAGGCCCTGGACGTGCTGCGGTCCCTGACCGCCAGGGAACCCCTGGACGAGCCCGGCCATCGGGCGCTGATGCGGACACTGGCCGCCGGCGGCCGGCGCCGGGAGGCCCTCGCGGCGTACGAGCGATTGCGCGACGCGCTCCAGCGGGAGGCCGGAGCGGACCCCGACCCGCAGACGCGTCGCCTCTACCGGGCGCTGCTGGCCGACTCGGTCGAGACCGACCGGCAGCGGCCCGCACGGCCGCGGCCTCCGCTGCCGAAACCCGCGACCGTTCTCATCGGCCGCGAGCGCGAGATCGCCGAGGTGGAGAAGACGCTCGGGCGGGGCGGACTGCTGACCCTCACCGGAGCCGGCGGCTGCGGCAAGACCCGACTCGCCCTCGCGGTGGCGGCCCGCCGGGCCGAGGGCTTCCGCGACGGCGCGGCGTTCGTGGACCTCGCCGCCCTGACGGAGCCGCACCTCGTCGCCGAGGCGGTCGCCGCCGCCACCGGAGTGCAGCTGCCGCCGTCCGACAGGGCACGGCAAGCCCTGATCGCACAGCTCCACGGCCGGGACATGCTGCTGGTGCTGGACAACTGCGAGCATCTGGTCGACGCGTGCGCCGCCCTGGCCTCGCAGGTCATGGCCCACTGTCCGGGCGTCGCCCTGCTGGCGACCAGCAGGGAGCCACTGCGCAGTTACGGCGAGCGCACGTTCCGGGTGCCGTCTCTGGGCCTGCCCGATCCGAGCCGGCTGCCCGCCCTGGCCGAGCTCGGCCGGTTCCCTTCCGTGCGCCTGTTCGTCGAGCGGGCCGCCGCCGCTGCACCCGGATTCGGGTTGACCGCACAGAACGCGGAAGCCGTCGCACAGGTCTGTTTCCGGCTCGACGGGATGCCGCTGGCCCTGGAACTGGCCGCGGCCCGCGTACGCGTACTGGCGCCGAGTCAGATCGCGGACCGGCTCGACAACGCCCTCGCTCTCCTCAGCCAGGGCAGTAGGCACGGCGTGACCCGGCAGGAGACCCTGCTGGCGACCCTGGAGTGGAGCCACCGGCTGCTCGACGAGGACGAACAGCGCCTGTTCCGCCGGCTCGCCGTCTTCGCCGGCGGCTTCTCGCTCCGCGCGGCCGAGGAGGTGTGCGCCGACGGCACCCGCCCGGCTTCGGTGCTGGACCTCCTTGGCCAACTGACCGACAAATCCCTGGTGTGGGCGGAGCACAGGCCGCACGAGGTCCGCTACCGGCTGCTGGAGACCATCCGGCAGTACGCGATGGAACTGTTGCGGGCCAGCGGGGAGCTCACGGCCACCGAGGCCAGGCATCGGCACTTCTACCTGGCCTTCGCCCAGGCGCGCGACCGTGAGCCCGCCGCCGGGGTCGCCGGAGGCACGTCACTGGAGCTGGAGGTGGACTACGGCAATCTCCGCTCCGCCCTGCGCTCGTACCTGCGCCACCAGCCGGACAGCGCGCTGTCCCTGGCGGTCGCACTGCGCTCGTTCTGGCTGGAGCGCGGGCGCCTCGCCGAGGGGCGGCGCTGGCTGGAGGACGCACTGGCCGCCGCGCCGGAGCCGACACCACAGCGGGCGCAGGCGCTCATGGGGCGGGCCGTGCTGGCGATCCGTCTCGGTGACCAGGCACCGCTCGACGACATCGCCGGCGAGATCGTCCGGATCCACCAGCGCCGAGGGGACACGGCGGCCGAGGCGCACGCCTGCTACGAACAGGCGGTCCTGCTCTGGATGCGCGGCACATGGGATCGCGCCCGCACCGCCCTCGACCATGCCCGTACGCTCGCCCGTCAGTCGAGCCTGCCGTCCGTCCTCGCCGCCGTCGCGCACCTGGAGGGCGTGTGGGCCGTCTGCCGCGGTGAGGGCACGGCGGCGCGCGAGGCCTGCCGGGACGGCCTGCGGCTGCTGGAGGAGGTCACACCGGACACAGGGCCGTTCTTCCCTGTCATGACACCGGGTTACACCGTCGAGGAGGACGGCGCGGGCGACGTGGCGCTGCTGTTCGAGGAGACCATGCTCGTCGGCCGCACGGTCGGCCCCTCGCGCGCACGCGGCCACATGCTCACGAACCTGGCATGGGCGGCCAGGCTGTCCGGCGAACCGAGCGCCGCCGCGGATGCGGCCGCATGCGGCGTCGAATGCTTCCGCGGGCTCGCGGACCCGCACGGGGAATCCCTGGCCCTCAACACACTCGGCAACATCCACCGCGGCACGGGCGACTTCGACGCGGCGAGGGAGTACCTCGACACCGCGCTCGCGATCAGGCGCCGGCTGGGTGACCGCCGCGAGGAAGGCATCACGCTGAGCTGCCTCGGGCTGCTGGACCTCGCCGCCGGCGACATCGCGGGCGCGCACGACACCCTCACCCGCGCCCTCGCGGGCTTCGAGGAGACCGACGACATCCCCGGCACCACCAACGGCCTGCTCCACCTGGGAATCGTGGCCCGCGAGGCCGGTGACGCGGCACGGGCCCGCACGCTGCTGACCCGCGCCCAGCGGCTGGAGCGCCTGGCCGGGTCGCCCGCGGCCGCCGGATGGGCCGCCCTCATGCTGGCCCGGCTGCACTGGCAGGCAGGAGACCACGAGGCCGCCACCAGGCGGGCCACCCGCGCCGAGAGCCTCTTCGGCCGACTCGGCGACGCACGCGGCCGCGCCGCCCTGCAACGCCTGCTGCCCTCGGTCCCCACCGGGCAAAGCGACTGCTGAGCGAATGCTAAGAGCCGCTGCCTACGGTCCTCGGTATCAGCGCAAGCACGCACCCCGAGGAGCCGACCATGTCGACCGACACGATCCAGGGCGTCCTGGGAAACGCCACCCTCGCCGAACTCCAGGCGGACCTGCGCGGCACCGTCGTACGCCCCGGCGACGCCGCCTACGACCGGGCCCGCGCGGTATGGAACGCCGCACACGACAAGCATCCGGCCCTGATCGTGCGCTGCGCCGGGACGGCGGACGTGATCCGCGCCGTCGAGTTCGCGCGCAGCCAGGACCTGCTCGTCGCCGTGCGCGGCGGCGCTCACAGCATCGCCGGGTTCTCCACCTGCGAGGGCGGCATCGTCATCGATCTGTCGCCGATGAAGGGCGCCTTCGTCGATCCGGTACGGCGCCGGGTGACCGCCCAGGCCGGAATGACCTGGGGCGACCTCGACCACGAGACCCAGGCCTTCAACCTCGCCGTGACCGGTGGCCTCGTCTCCACCACCGGCATCAGCGGCTTCACGCTCGGCGGCGGAGTGGGCTGGCTCCTGCGCCGCCACGGCCTGGCCAGCGACAACCTGACGGCGGCCGAGGTCGTCACCGCCGACGGACGCGTCGTCCACGCAAGCGCACAGGAACACCCCGAGCTGTACTGGGCCCTGCGCGGCGGCGGCGGCAACTTCGGTGTCGTCACCTCGCTCGAATACCAGCTCCACCCGGTCGGGCCACAGGTCCTGGCCGGCCTGATCGTGTACCCGCTCGCGCAGGCCCGGCAGGTGATCACCGCCTGGCGCGACCTGATCGGGAGCATGCCCGACGAACTGACGACACTCGTCAACCTCACCACCGCGCCCCCGCTGCCCTTCCTGCCGCCCGAGGTCCACGGCACACGAGTCGTCGTCCTGGCCGGGATGTACGCGGGCAGCCCGGCGGCCGGCGAGGCGGTGGTCGCTCCATTGCGCACACTGGCCACGCCGATCGCCGACATCATGGGCCCCATGCCGTACACGGGCATGCAGTCACTGCTCGACCCGCTGTGGGAAGCCGGGGCGCACAACTACTTCACGTCCGCCTTCATCGAGCCGTCCGACGCCGCCATCGACGCGGTGCTCCGCCACCACCTGGGGACGCCCACGCCCTCCAGCGAACTGCATCTGCACCAACTGGGCGGCGCCTTCGGCCGCGTCCCCGCCGATGCCACGGCGTTCACCCAGCGAAAGCCAGGCGTGCTGTGCAACGTGATCGCGCGTTCCCACAGCCCGGCGGGGTTCGACGCGCATGTCGCCTGGGCCCGCGAAGCCCGCAAGGACATCGCTCACCACGGTGACGGCGCGATGTACGTCAACTTCACCGGCGACGCCGCCGAGGACAAGGTGCGCGCCTCGTACCCCGACGCGGTCCACGAGCGGCTCGTGAGGGTGAAGGACATGTACGACCCCACGAACGTCTTCCGTCTCAACCAGAACATCCGCCCCTCGGCCGCCGCCTGACCCGGCGCGGCCCAAGCGCGGGGCGGTCACGCCGGGCGGGCAGGACTCGGCCTCCGCCAAGGAAGATTCCTGTTGTCATGTCCATTGACTCCGGAGGCGGACGCTGGTTGAGTGGATCAGCCACTGAGCCAACCGGGAGGACTGCGTGGAGGCACTGCCCCGCGAAACCATCGTCGATGTCCTGGAGAGCCGTCTGCGCGAGGACATCCTCACCGGACACCACCCGGCGGGCAGTTATCTGCCGCCTGAACGCACGCTCGCCGACGGCTACGGCGTCACGCGCACCACTCTCAAGCACGCGTTCGGACGTCTGGCACAGGCCGGACTCCTGGAGACGCGGCACGGTGTGGGCACCCGGGTACGGGACTACCTGCGCCTGGGCGGCGCCGACCTGCTGCCCATGCTCGTGCGGCACAGCCCCGACTGGATCGGCGAGGTCTTCGAAGTGCGGCGCCACATCGGCGCGTTGATCGCCCAGCGCGCCGCGGCCCGCGCCACCGACCGGCAGCGTGCGGAGCTTCGCACCCTCCTGGCGGGCGTGGCGGAGGCGGCGGACGCCGATGCCGTCCAGCTCGCGGACATCGAGGTCCACCGCGCCCTGGCACGCGCCACCGGCAACCGCGTCTACGTCCTGCTGACCAACACCCTCTTCAACGCCTATCTGCCCGTGCGCGCGGCACTCCGGACACCGTTCGAGGACCCACAGGTGGCCCACGGACGCCTGGAGCCGGTGGTCGCCGCGGTGGCGGCCGGTGACGAGCCCGGCGCCCGCCGCGCGGCCGAGCGATATCTGACGGCGACCGAACGGATCATGCTGGAGGCTCTCGCGTGAGCGCGGACACGACCGCACGCAGGGCCGGGAGCAACCGCGACGCATCCGCCCGTGGCACCCGCTTCAGCGAGACGATGCTCGGCACGCTCACGCTCGACGACGAGGACCACACCCGCCGGGTCCGCCTCGATCTGACCGTCACGGCGGACCACCTCCTGAGGCCCCTCGGAACCACCCGTGCCCGCGCCACCGGCCGCATCCGTGTCACCGGATGGACCGACGACCCCGGAGCCCAGGGCGAGTTGGAGATCTCCCCGATCGCGCGCCGCCGCATCCGTTACCGCGTCACCTTCACCGCCGACGGCCGACGGCTCACCCTGGACGGCTGGAAGTCCATCACCCCGCGCAGGCCCGTGGCCTCGATGACCGTGCTGCCGTACACCGTCTACGAGGACGCGGTACCCATCGGCACCGGCACCCTCCGCTTCCCCCTCGGTACCCGACTCCTGCCCTTCCTCGCCAGTTTCCGCTTTCCGCGGCGGGAGGATCCCGGTGCTCTCCTCGCGCCCCGCTGGCGTGGCGAGCCGGGCCGCACAGAGGTCTGGTACACCACCGTCACCGATCCGGACTCCGGCAGCGGACTGTGGCTGCATCACGAACTGACCGCGCCGGCCGACGGATCCCAGCCGTACGCGCACGGCTGGGCGGCCGTCTTTCCCCAGGACGGCCCCGTGCGGCACGCCCGGTTCGGTCCGGCCGACTTGACGTCCGAGGAGTCCGGCTTCACCGCCGACGGAGTCTCGGTCCGGCCCGGACGCCTGACCGGGTCCGCGGCGGACGGCGCCCTGCGCTGGAACCTCTCGGAACGGCCGGCGGACGAGCCGCTGTTCACCTTTCCCCGCTGGTCGTGGCGGCGACCGCTGCTGCCGGCCGCCCAGATACTCCCGGCCGCGCGGGCCGTCTACGACGGCACCTTCAGCCATGACGGCACGAAGCTGACGCTCACCGCGGCACCGGGTGCCTCGGCACGCATCTACGGGCACGGCAACGCCCGCCGCTGGGCCTGGCTGCATGCCGACCTCGGCGCCGGAGCCGTTCTGGAAATCGTCGCGGCCGTATCCACGCGTCCCGGCCTGCGCAGACTTCCGCCCCTGGTCTTTCTGCGGCTGCGCCGCAACGGCCGCTGCTGGCCACGCCGTCCCGAACGGCCGGCCGTCGGCTGGGCCGGTGTGGGCCGCTTCCGTGCCCGTATCGGCCTGCCCACGTGGACGGTCGCCGGCCGCGCGGGGCTGCGCCGGATCCGGGTCGAGGTGACGCAGCCGGCGGACCGCACGCTCGCCCTGGACTACACCGACCCCGACGGCAGCCACGCGACGTGCCGCAACAGTGAGCGCGCCGACGCGCACGTCCTGCTGGAGCGATGGTGGTTCGGCGGCTGGCGCACCGAGGCGGAGTGGACACTCGACGGCACGGCCCATGCGGAGGTGGGCACACGATGACTCTCGCCGGCCTCGTGTCCGCCCTCATCGCCGACGACGGCACAACCGACTGGCCCCGCCGCGTCCCCGCCCGGCTGGAGACGGTCCTCGCCGCGATGCCGTTCGCCGCCCGGTCCGGCCTGCGGGCGGCGGCGCGCGGCTTGGACACCTATGCCCTGGCACGCACCGGACGCCGTCTCGGCCAACTCACCCCAGCCGAGCGAGAGTCGGTGCTGCGCGGGCTCGCCGCACGTCCCGCCCTCCTCCCGCTGCTGGACGTGCTGAAGGTGCCCGTCCTCCTGGCGGCCGGCACCGAGCGGATGCTCCAGGACGGCCCCGTACCGCCGGCCCTCACACGTGCGGACCCGCCGCTGAACCTGACGCCCCTGTCCGCCTGGCCCGCTCGTTCCACCGCCGACGCCGTGGTCATCGGATCGGGGGCGGGCGGGGCCATGGCGGCACGGACCCTGGCCCGGGCGGGACTCGACGTCGTCGTCCTGGAGGAGGGACAGCACCACCCCACCGAGTCCTTCGGCCGGCGTGCTCCCCTCGACCGGTTCACCGAGCTGTACCGGGACGGCGGGGCGACCGTCGCCGTCGGCACCCCGCCCCTGCTGCTGCCGACGGGCCGGGCCGTCGGCGGCACCACCCTCGTCAACTCCGGTACGTGCTACCGGACTCCGCCCCACGTGCTGGCCCGCTGGAGCAGGGACTTCGGTTTCACGCTCGCGGACGGCTTCGATCTGCACCTGGACGAGGCCGAGCGCACCCTGCACGTGGCCACCCAGCCCCTCGACGTCCTCGGCAACAACGGCCGCATAGCGCTCACCGGCGCCAGGGAACTCGGCTGGCAGGCCGCTCCGCTGCGCCGGAACGCACCCGGCTGCCAGGGTTCCTGCCAGTGCGTCGTGGGCTGCCCCACCGGCGCCAAACAGAGCGTCCAGCTCTCCGTGCTGCCCGACGCCTGCGCCGCTGGTGCCCGCATCGTGACGGGGGCGCGGGTCGAGCGCATCCTCGTCGACGCGGACCGGCCCGGGGGCCCACGGGCTGCGGGGGTGCGTGTGCACCGCGACAACGGCGGCGCGGAGATCCTCGCGCCCCTGATCGTCGTCGCGGCCGGCGCGCTGCAGTCGCCGCCGCTGCTGCGCCGCTCCGGACTCGGGCGGCATCCCCACCTCGGCCGCAACCTCAGCGTGCACCCGGCCACGAGCGTCGCCGGACGCTTCACCGAGCCCGTCACCGCCTGGCAGGGGGTGCTGCAGAGCGTCGGCGTGGAGGAGCACCACGACACGGGGATCCTCATCGAGGCCACCGCCACTCCGCCCGGCATGGGCTCCTTCGTCCTGCCCGGGCTGGGTGCCGAACTCCGGCATGAACTGGAGAACGCCGACCGGCTCGCCACGCTCGGCGCCATGATCGCGGACCGCCCCTCCGGACACGTCCTCGGCCGTGACCACACGCTGATCCGCTACGCCCTGGACCGCCGCGACGCGGGCCGCCTGATGAAGGCCGTCCGCGCCATGGGCCGGCTGCTTTTCGCCGCGGGCGCCGAGGAAGTACTCACCGGGATCCCCCGCACACCACGGGTTCGCAGCCTCGCGCAACTGGACGCCGTTCTCGCCGCGACGACCGCGCGACAGCTGCACCTGTCGGCCTACCACCCCACCGGCACGGTCGCCGCCGGCGCGGACCCCCAGCGGTTCCCGGCCGACCCGGCGGGCCGGCTCCGCGGGGTACACGGAGTCCTGGTCGCGGACGCCTCCGTACTCCCCAGCTGCCCGGAGGTGAATCCCCAGCTGAGCATCATGGCCGCGGCCCTGGCGACGGCGACCGCACATCTCGCCGCATGAGGCTGTCGGAGAGTCGTTCGATGCACTCCGGGACGGCATGGCGACGCCGCAAGGGGCCACGCCGAAACCGGCCAGGTCGCCGCAGCAGCACCGTGCGGCACCGTGCTGATCGGCGCCGACGGGCGACGGGAGCTTGTTCCGTACCCTTGCGGCATGCGCATGCGCCCCACTCTGAGCTGGACCCCTACCGAGGACCTGCCGCCGGGCACCACGGATCTCGGACCGGTCGCCGCCGCGCTGACCACCGGCGGTGTGCTGGTGCTCAGCGGAGCGGGCATCTCCACCGAGTCCGGCATCCCCGACTATCGGGGCGAGGGCGGGAGCCTGAGCCGGCACACCCCGATGACCTACCAGGAATTCACCGCCAGCGCCCGGGCCCGGCGCCGGTACTGGGCGCGCAGTCACCTCGGCTGGCGTACCTTCGGCCGCGCCCGCCCCAACGCCGGGCACCGGGCCGTGGCCGCCTTCGGGCGGCACGGCCTGCTCTCGGGTGTGATCACCCAGAACGTCGACGGCCTGCACCAAGCCGCCGGCAGCGAGGGCGTCACAGAACTGCACGGAAGTCTGGACCGGGTCGTCTGCCTTTCCTGCGGCGCCCTCAGCCCGCGCCGCGAACTCGCCCGGCGGCTGGAGGACGCCAATCCGGGCTTCGAGCCGGTGGCCGCAGGGATCAACCCGGACGGCGACGCCGACCTCACCGACGAACAGGTCGGGGACTTCCGCGTCGTGCCCTGCGCGATGTGCGGCGGCACCCTCAAACCGGACGTGGTGTTCTTCGGCGAGGCCGTTCCGCCGCGGCGGGTCGAGCACTGCCGCGAGCTGGTCCGCGCATCGGCCTCCCTGCTGGTTCTGGGCTCCTCGCTGACGGTGATGTCCGGGCTCCGGTTTGTCCGGCAGGCATCCCAGGCCGGAAAGCCGGTGTTGATCGTCAACCGGGACCCGACCCGCGGCGACCGGCACGCCCTCACCCGCGTCACACTCCCTCTGGGAAGGGCCCTCACCACTGTTGCCGGCCGGCTGGGCATCCCGGTCGACGACGAGGCGGCGGACTCGGTGAAGTCGTGACGATGGCGGGACGTCACCGAGTCCCCGGAGCCGAGTGCCGGCAGAGGATCGTCACCCGGCGCTGAACGCACGCCCGAGCGTCATGTCGTCGGTGTTGCGCTTCCTGGCCGACCGGGAGCCCAGCCCCGGAGCCCAGCCCCGGGCTGACCGCTGTTCGGTGGACACCGCCGCCTGTCGCCCCTGCGCGTCGGCAGTTCGCGCCGACACTGGCACTCGGCGGAGCCATGGCCTGGACCGCCGGCAGGTTCGGTCGTCGTCGGGTGAGGTGAACATGGGGATCATCACGCAGGACATGCGTGCGATCGTCGACAGCGCGAAGCTGGCGTTCGTGGCGACGGTCTGTGAGGACGGCTCCCCGAACCTCTCCCCGAAGGGTTCGCTGCTCGTCTACGACGACGACCACCTGGTCTTCATGAACATGGCTTCCCCGACGACAGTGGCGAATCTCAGGCGGGATCCGCGGCTGGAGGTGAACGTGATCGACTTTCTCCTACGGCGTGGTTACCGGTTCAAGGGGACCGCGGAGCTCCGCGGGGAGGGCGATCCCGTGTACGCCTGGTCTCGCCAGTGGGTGCTGGACACGCACGGTCCCGACTATCCGTGCCACGAGGCCGTATTCATCCGTGTGGAGCGGGCGCTGCCGGTGGAGTCGCCCGCCTACACGTTCGGGCACTGGAGCGAGGCCGACTTGAAGCGGGCCTGGGCCGACGCCTACGGCGTGGCACGTCACTGACCTGCCCGCGAACGTGGGTGCGCTCGGCGAGCCCTGGGACGGCAGCGGGGAAGACGGCCGGCAAGCGGTCCAGGCCGACGGCGCGATGCCGGCTGTCGGTGCCCTCCGCGGCAAGGGCGGCGCACTGCCGGCGGTCGCCGCGGTCGGCCATCGCGGTGAGGAAGCGGTCGCCGGCGGCCCCGACGACGAGTCCGTGCGGGTCGGGTCTTCCTCGTGCCGTGGCAGGCGGAACCACCGGGCGTCCATCAGGCAGGCAGAGCCGTACCGTCCCGGCTCCGGACGGGCCCGGTCCGGCGTGCCTCGGCCGTCGCAGTCGACGGTGAGAACGGCCCCCAGCCCGTCGGTGAGGCCGTCGGAAGTACGGTGGCGGGCCCCGGTCAGCTTCAACGACCAGATGGCCATCGGTGCACTGCACGAGCTGGAGCAGCGAGGTCTGCGGGTCCCGGAGGACGTGGCGGTGACAGGTTTCGACGGCATTCCCCTCAGCCGCCTGGTGCGCCCGGCACTGACCACCCTGCGCCAGCCGATGCTGCGCATGGGAGAGGAAGCGGTGGAGCTGCTGGTGAAGCGCCTGAACGGTGCCCGCGCCGCCGAGCCGGCCTCGCTGATGCTCCCCGTGACGGTCGTACGCCGAGGCAGCTGCGGGTGCGGCGACCAGGAGAACTCCGGACCGGGCATCGGGTAAGAACCCCGCGCGCACATCTCCGCCGCGCCGACGCGACACCGGCGCCCACTGCGGCCGGGCTCATCTTCCAGGCCAGGATGCTGAGGTCCCGCACGGCTGGGATGACCACCTTGATCCGGCGTTTGCTCAGGTAGGTGCGGTTACGCGGGACGAGTGGGCCTTGTCCCCGGCCACAGCCTCCGGCCGGGGGCGCGGCCGGCCGGCCTGTCGGCGGCGAGGTGGATCTTGCGGGTCTGCTCACGCTCGACGAATTCCCACGCCTCCTCGGTCAGTTGTGGCGAGGTGATGCACGACGATCTACCACATGTCCTGTGCCGACGGTCGGGCGATATTCCTACCGCCCGGAGCGCGGCATCCGTACGACCGCCGTCCCTGCGGCCAGGTCCACCGTCGTCCTGTTCGGCGGGGCCCCGTCATCCTCGTTGTCCGGCAGGACAAGTGACGACTGCCGCTCCTTCAGCTCGTTCTGCTTGCCCGGGGAAAGGCTCGCATGCAATTGTTCGAATCCGGTCGCTGAGATCTGCCCCTGACGTGCGCTGTTCCGCCACGGCAGCACTCCGGCCCGCCCCGCGCGCAACAGCAGCTGGTCAACGAGGGCCAACAGGGTCAGCACGATGACCAGCCCGGGCAGGGTCATGAAGAAGACGAATTGCATGTCCCCAGGATCCGGGCCGAACCTGCGGACAGTCACCCACCCAGCTCGCCTTCGCCGGGGCGCCGGCCCCAGCCTCGTGGGCGGCCCGTGTCGGCGACGGGCCTACGCGGAGCCCTCTCGGGCCACGGGGTGCCTGCAGCGGACGGCGACGGCCGCGATGTCGTCGTCGAGTCTTCCGCCGCTGTAGTGGAGCAGATCCTCGTGAAGGCGGTCCAGCAGCTCACGGGGCGCCGCCGGGCCGAGCTGCCCCATCCACTCCGGTAGCGGGAAGAACGTGCCGGTGCGGTCCCGGGTCTCCGTCACGCCGTCGGTGTAGAGCAGGATCTGGTCGCCCGAGGCGAAGGTGATGGTGTCGACGTGGTAGTCGTCTCCGAGGAGCGCCGCGAGATTGAGGGGCGGCGAGGGAACGGTGGGCTCGAGGACGCGGATCTCCCCGCTCTGCATCAGCAGGGGTGGGGGGTGCCCGCAGTTGAGGATCTTCACATGCCCACCGAGGTGCGGGATCTCGGCGATCAGAGCGGTGGCGAAGTGTTCCGGCTGATCCGGGTCGAGCTTCGCGACGCTGTAGCGGCACATGCTGGTCTCCAGGCGGTGGATGATGCCGCTCAGGTCCGGCTGGTCGTAGGCGTTCTCCCGGAAGCAGTTGATCACCGCGGAGGCCGCCCCCACCGCTGACAGGCCCTTGCCGCGCACGTCACCGATGAGCAGCCGAACCCCGTACGGCGTGTCGGCCACCTCGTAGAAGTCGCCCCCGATGCGCGCCTGCTCCTGGGCCGCCAGGTACAGCGACTCGATCTCGACGTTCTGCACTCGGCGCGGCAGCGGGCGCAGCAGGACCTGCTGCGCCGCGTCGGCGACGAGCCGGATCTGGAAGAGTGCCTCCTCTCGCTGGAGTCGGAGATGGCTCGTGTAGGCGGCCGCCAAAGTGACCGCGACGATCGCGGCCGCCGTGTAGGGCGTTCCCAGATCGGAGTAGACGAGGCTGAGCCCGATCATGACCAGCAGGCAGAACAGCCCGAGCAGGACCGTCGAGAGCACAGGCCACATCGCGGCGGCGAGGGCGGGCGCGGCCGGCAGGAGACGGCTGAAGGCGATCTCCCTGGGGGTGGCGAAGGCCAGCGCGGCGATGAGGACCGTGAGGAGTATGGGAGACAGCAGTACGGTCTCGTGTCGGCCACCGTAAGGAGAGTGGTGCCGTCGAGGCCATCCCGTGCTGATCATAAAAAGTATCTTATCGGGGCATAACGGGCTTCGTGCCGTGGGAGCGCATGCTCCGGCGAGTGGGTTCTTCCACGACCGGGGAACTTCGCCGACGGGATCTGCCACCGCTCGAAGCCGCCGCGGTGCGGCACGATGCCCGGTCGTGGATACGGCGACACGACGAACGCCCTCCGGCGGGCCGTGATGCGGCAGCCGCGCGACGAACATGGCCGGCGTCGGCCACCCCGCAGTGGTGCTATCAAGGGTGTATGGAGGAAATTTCCGGGCACCCTCGGGGCCCGGAACGTCATCCGCCCGTCGGCCCCTCGCGCCAACGTCGCGCCTCCCTGCTGGACCCGCGTAGCGCGGCCGGTCAGGTGTTGCTTCTCCAGGTCGTCATCGTGGTCCTGCTGGTCGTCGCCGCGGCGGTGGGCATGGTGCTCCAGGCGGCGCGTGACGCTCTGCAGCAGGGGCGACGGGAGTCGGTAGTCGCGGCCCAGTCGTTCGCGGCCGCCCCTGGCGTGGCCGCGGCGCTGCAGAGCCGGGATCCGACAGCGGTGCTCCAGCCTCGGGCCGAGGCGGCGCGCAAGCGTGCGGGTGTGGACTTCGTCGTCGTCATGAGCACGGAGGGGATTCGTTACACGTATCCCTACACGCGGGAGATCGGGAAGAAGTTCGTCGGCACCATCGCGCCGGCGCTGGCGGGCCGTACCGTGGTCGAGCAGGCCGGTGGACCGCCGCTTCCCGCGGGCAAGGGCACGGCCGTTCAGGCGGTGGTCCCGGTGACCGACTCGCACGGCAAGGTGGTCGGCCTGGTCTCCGCGGGAATCACGGTCAGGAACGTGGCGGGACTGTGGATGCCCCAGCTGCCGATCATCCTGGGCAGCGGCGCGGCCGCGCTGGCGCTGGGTGTGACGGGAACGACGCTGGTGTCGCGGCGGCTGCGGCGGCAGACGCACGGCATGGCCCCGGAGGAGCTGGCGCAGCTGTACGAGCACCACGACGCGGTGCTGCACGCGGTGCGCGAAGGAGTGCTGATCACCGGCGCCGACGGACGGCTGATGCTGGCCAACGACGAGGCGGCACAGCTGCTCGGACTGCCGGCGGACGCACGGGGGCGCCCGGTGCGGGAGCTGGGACTGCCGGAGTCGATCCTGTGTGTGCTGACGTCGTCGGAGACGGTCACCGACGAAGTGCATCTCGCGGGGCACCGGTCGCTGGCGGTGAGCAAGCGGCCGACGTACCCGCAGGCCGACCGGGGAGGTTGCGTGGTGACCCTGCGGGACACCACAGAGCTGGCGGCGGTCACGGGGCGGGCCGAGGTGGCGCGGGAGCGGCTGAAGCTGCTGTACGAGGCCGGGGTGGAGATCGGGACCACGCTGGATGTGGAGCGTACGGCCCAGGAGCTGGCCGACGTGGCGGTGCCGCAGTTCGCCGACCTCGTGACGGTGGATCTCCTCGAAGCGGTGCTGCGGGGGTGGGAGCCTACGGCGGAGGGCTGGCGGCACCTGCGAAGGACGGCGATCGGCGGCGAACAGCGGATGATGCCGGTGTATCCGCTGGGCGAAGTGATCACGTTCGCGCGCCGAACGCCGCAGATGCGGGCGCTGCAGGAGCGACAGGTCGTCCTGGAGGCGGACCTGCGCCAGGCACCCGGCTGGCGGGAACAGGACCCGGAGCGCGCCGGCAGGGCCCTGGAGTGCGGGTTGCGTTCGCTGATGGCCGTACCGCTGCGGGCGCGGAACGTACCGCTGGGCGTGGCCAACTTCTACCGGACGGTGGACTCCCCGCCGTTCGAACCGGATGACCTCACGTTCGCGGACGAACTGGCCGCGCGGGCGGCGGTGGCCATCGACAACGCCCGGAGGTTCACCCGTGAGCACGCGATGGCGGTGACGCTGCAGCGCAGCCTGCTGCCGCGCAGGCAGCCGGAGCAGGACGCGCTGGAGGTGGCCTGGCGATACCTGCCCGCGGAGGCGGGGGTGGGCGGGGACTGGTTCGACGTCATCCCGCTTCCGGGCGCTCGCGTCGCCCTGGTGATGGGGGACGTGGTCGGTCACGGGCTGCACGCGGCGGCGACGATGGGCCGGCTGCGCACCGCGGTGCACAACTTCTCCACCCTGGACCTGCCCGTGGACGAAGTACTCGGGAACCTGGACGACCTGGTCGTACGCATGGACAACGAGGAGAACGCGGGCGATGCCGCGGAAGGCCGTGAGGGGGAGGGCGTGACCGGAGCGACCTGTCTCTACGCGGTCTACGACCCGGTGGCGCAGGCCTGCACGCTGGCCCGCGCGGGGCACCCCGAGCCGGTGGTGGTGCGCCCGGACGGGACGGTCACCAGTCCTGGCGTACCGACCTCGGCGCCGCTCGGCCTGGGCGGCTACCCCTTCGAAACCGTGGAGCTGTCCCTGCCGGAGGGTTCACAACTGGTGCTGTACACCAACGGCCTGGTGGAGGACCGCGCCCACGGCATGGACGTCGGCATGGACAGGCTGCGCCGGGCGTTGGACGGGTCCGGGGACTGTACGCCGGAGGAGACGTGTCAGGCGGTGATCGACGCGCTGAAGCCGTCACCCGCCTGCGACGACGTCGCCCTGCTGACGGCGCGTACCCGGAGGTTCCCACCCTCGCGTGTGGCCGAGTGGGAGGTGCCGCCGGACCCGGCGCTGGTTCCCGAGGTGCGGGCGCGCTGCCGGGAGACCTTGCTGGAGTGGGGGCTGGAGGAGACCGGATTCGCCACGGAACTGATCGTCAGCGAGTTGGTCACGAACGCGATCCGGTACGGCTCGCCGCCGGTCGGCCTACGGCTGCTGCACGGGCGCTGTCTGATCTGCGAGGTCTCGGACGGAAGCGGCACCTCGCCGCGTCTGCGGCGCGCGGCGACCACGGACGAAGGCGGACGGGGGCTGTTCCTGGTGGCGCAGTTCGCGCAGCGATGGGGCACGCGCTACACCACCCACGGCAAGGTCATCTGGGCCGAACAGATTCTTCACGACGGCGATACCGCCGCCTCGGGCCTCGCACCGGTCGACTTCCTCCTCGACCAGTTCGACCTCGACCAGTTCGACGATCCCGGCCTGTGAGCCGACGTGACCCCGGAGTGCCGCGCGCCCGGATCGCACGTCATGCCGCGCGCGTCCTGGACCCGTACCGAGATTTGAGACACGCTTTACGCGACGTGCGCAACTGCGTGCAGGTCCTCGCTGTCTGACAGAAAGTCGGGCCCGTCGGGGCACAGGAGCGAGAGAGCGGGGCAGTACGTGGGACGGCGCAAGGGTGGCATAGGGATCGCACTGGTCACGGCTGCGATGTTGGTGGGCGCGAGCGCCTGCGGCGCAGGCGGCAGTGACAAGGCCAGTGGGAACGACGACGCGAAGGCACCGGGCAAGACCGGTGCGAGCACCTCCCCGTCACCCACCAAGCCCGCCGGCCCGCCGATGCTGCTGGAGACGATCACCCCGCAGACGGGAACCACGGTCGGCGTGGCCATGCCCATCTCGGTGATCTTCACCAACCCGGTCGCGGCGAAGGCACGGGCCACGGTCGAGAAGCACATGAAGGTGAGCGCCTCCCAGCCGGTGGTCGGCGCCTGGCACTGGTTCGGCGACAGGCGCGCCGACTGGCGGCCCAAGACCTACTGGCCCTCCGGCACCAAGGTGAGGATCGACGCCGACATGAAGGGCGTCAGCAACGGCAACGGACGCTACGGCGTCCACTCCTACACCCACACCTTCACCATCGGCGACGACGTACGCGCGGACGTCTCGGTGACCGGCCACACCATGAAGGTGACCCGCAACGGCACACTGGTGCGCACCCTGTCGATCAACGCGGGCAGCGCCCAGTACCCGACGTGGAACGGCACGATGGCCGTCATCGACAAGCAGGAGAAGGTCCACATGACCTCCTGCAGCGTCGGCATCAGCTGCGACAAGGGCAGCCCCAACTACTACGACCTGACACTGCCCTGGGACGTCCACCTCACCCAGTCCGGCACCTACGTGCACTACTCGACCGGCGACCCCAACCCGGGCAGCGGCAGCGCCCGCGGCTCGCACGGCTGCGTCCACCTGTCCCTGTCCGACGCCAAGTGGTTCTACGGCCAGGTCAAGCAGGGCGACCCCGTCACCATCACCGGTTCCCCCCGCGCGAAGGCCCCGGCCGACAACGGCTACGCCGACTTCAACCTCGGATGGGACCAGTGGCTCACCGGCAGCGCGTCCGGGGAGGGGACGACCGCGACGCTGTGACGCGCCGGGGCGGGGGTGCCGAACGGCTTGCCGGTCCCTACCCCGGAAGCGTGCGGTCGTGGACTCCGGTTTGGTCCGGTGCGGCGGCCCGGCCGAGTGTCTCCCACTCCCGGGCCGGCAGGGCGAGGAGGTGTCCGATCCGCTGCGAGTCCGGCAACGGGCCGTGATCCGCGGTCACTTGGAGGGCCGAGAGCGCGGTGATGTGCCCCAGCCGGAGCGCCCGCGTGGGGGCGAGACCCCGCAGCAGGCCCGCGAGGAAGCCCGCGGCGAAGGCGTCGCCGGCGCCCACGGGCTCCACCACCGTCGTCCGTAGCGCCGGCACCGTGTGGACGCCGCTCCCGGTGAAGGCGGTGGCGGCGCGGGCGCCGTCCTTGACCACGAGGATGCGGGGATGCGGGAGCAGGCGCCGTAGACCGCTCACCGTCAGGTCCGTGCCCCACAGGCCCTGCGCCTCGTCGAGACCGACGAAGACGATGTCCGCCCGGTCGGCCAGCCGGCGCAGCACGGTGGCCGCGTCGCCGTCCGGCCAGAGGTCCGGCCGGTGGTTGACGTCGAAGCTGACCGCGTGGGGCCGCGCGTCGGCCGGCGTGGCCAGGGCCTTTGTGACCAGTTCCCGGCAGGAGGGCGAGAGGGCGGGTGTGATGCCGGTGAAGTGCAGCAGCGCCGCCGAGCGCACGGGCTCGTGGTCCAGCAGCTCGGGGCCGAGGGTGGCGGCCGCCGAGCCGGCCCTGTAATAGTGCACCCGTGTGCCGGCGGGGCCGGGGTCCTTCATGAGGAGACCCGTGGGATGGTGGGCGTCGGTGCGTACGTACGAGACGTCGACTCCGGCGGCGGACACGGCGGCGCGGACCCGTTTTCCCAGCGCGTCGTCCCCGAGCGCCGAGAGCCAGGCGACGGGGATGCCGTGGTCGGCCAGGTACATGGCCACGTTCGACTCCGCACCGGCCACCGACAGGCTCAACCGCCCGGCGCTTTCCAGTGGTTCCGGCGGGTCGGGCGCCAGGGCCGCCATCGTCTCGCCGATGCACACCACCCGTCCCGTGGAAGGGCGCCACGAGTTCCTCGCGCGGGACGATTCCGTCCCCGTCCCGGTCATGCCGGCCCCTGCCCGGGCGCCACGGACGGGACGGCACGCGAGGGCACGGCCAGCGCCGCCGGCATGCGAGAGGGCGCCGGGCGATAGGGCGCGGCGGGCGTCCCCGGTACCTCGACCCGGACGCTGAACAGGGCGCCGTCGTATCTGCCGGGCGGGTTCAGGCCCAGGCGGGCCGTGGTGATGTGCAGAACGTCGCCTTCGAGGCACACGCCCGCCGGCAGGCTCGCGGGCAGCCGTACGACGCGGTCCAGGGTGCCGTCGGGAAGGTGGCGGCGTACCGTCCCGGTGCCCCACACGGCGACCCATACGGCGCCTTCCGCGTCGATCGTCATCCCGTCGGGGCTGCCGTCGTCCACGGTGACGAAGACCTCGGGCATGCCGAGCCGGGCGGTTCGGGGGTCGACCGGATAGCGCCGGACGACGCCACGGGCGCTGTCGGCCAGGTACATGGAGCAGCCGTCGGGCGTGAACACCGGTCCGTTGGGCACGGTGATGCCGTCCAGGACGCGTACGACCGTGCCGTCGGGGTCGACCCGGTAGAGCGAGCCGGCTCCCTCGTCGGCGTCGTACGCCATGCTGCCGGCCCAGAACCGGCCCGAGGGGTCGGCCACGGCGTCGTTCATGCGCATCCGCGGGCCCGGCTTGTCCTCCGGGCTTGCGAGCCGGCTCGTGGTGCCGTCGGGGTGCAGGAGGCAGATGCCGGTTCCCGCGGCGGCGATCCAGGTGCCCGGGTGACCGGCCACGGGAGCCACGGCCCCCAGCGGGACCGGGAGTTGGGCGAGGGTCTGCAACGGGGCGGCGGGATCGTCCGGGGGCGCGAGGAGGCGACCGTCGAGGAGGTCCACAAGGACGATCCCGGCGCCCGTCCAGCGGATGCCCTCGCCGAGTTCGAGGCGGTCGGGACGGGTGGCGAGGGGGTGGGGGGTCACGGTGCCGCCTTTCGTACGGCGGTGCGGAAGGCGTGGGCGCGGGCCCTGAGCGCGTCGAGGCTGCCGCCGTCGGCGGCGTCGCCGACGAGAGGGGATCCCACGCCGACCGCCGCCGCGCCCGCGGCGAGACAGTCGCGGGCGACGGCTTCGTCGACTCCGCCCACGGGGACGAACGCGGCGTCGGGGAACGGGCCGCGCAGGGCCTTCACATACGCCGCTCCCCCGGCCTGGGCGATCGGGAAGATCTTCAGTGCCGCCGCGCCCATCCTCCGGGCGGCGATCACGTCGGTCGGGGTGAACACGCCGGCGAGCACCGGCAGCCCGAGGTCGTGTGCCGCGGGTATGGCCTCTCCCAGGCCGGGTGTGACCACGAACGTCACGCCGGCGCGGTGGGCGGCACGGGCGTCGTCGGCGGTCAGGACGGTGCCGGCGCCCAACGCGCGGTCATCACCGAGGAGTTCGCGGGCGCGCGCGATGACGGTGAGGGCGTCCGTGCCGGTGAGCGACACCTCGATGAGTTCGATGCCCTCCTCGGCCAGGGTGAGCACGGTGCGCAGCGCGGCGTCGGCGTCACCTCCGCGGACGATGGCGAGCAGGCGGTGGGCTGCCAGCGCAGCGGGTAGATCCACGAACCGGTCTCCTCGGTCTCCGTGACGGCTGATTCAGGGGCAGCGGCAGGCGGTGGTGAGCGTGAGGCGCCAGCGCAGCCGTCCCGTGGCGGGCACCTGTGCGGCGTCCTCGGGGCCGGCGTCGGCGAGGTCGAAGACGCGGCCGAGCATCGGCTCGACGCCCGTGCTGCGGTAGGGGTCCGGCTGGGGGAAGCCGCCGAGGTTGCGCCACAGCGCGATCGACACGGGCTGTCCGGGTGCAGCGCGCCCGGCCGGGGGCTGGTCGTGCACGCGCAGGCTCAGGGCCAGCCGGTCGGTGCCGTCGTGCACGCAGCACAGGTGTGTGTCCACGACGGCTCCGACCGCCGTGCCGTCGTCGGGGCCGAGCCGGTCGAGGGCCGGCCCGCGGGGGGTGGGCCAGGCACCCTCGATCCAGGGTGCGCCGGCGGGCCACGGCTCCTTCAGGAGAGGCGCGGCTTCCGGGAACAGACGGGTGGCCGCGCCCCTGCTCATGCGGAGGATCGCGTCCGGTGAGAGGTCGAGCAGGGCGTGGGCCGCCCAGAGGAAGCGGAAGCCCGGTTCGGCGGTCAGCGTGTAGTCGGCCTCGGCTCCGTCGGGCGTGGCGCGGATGGTGCGGGAGAGGGTGAAGGCGTCGCAGTGGACGCGGTCGGTGTCGCCGTCCCGGGTCCACGGGCGGGACCAGGCGTCGCCGTGGTCGGGGCGGCCGCGGACGGTCGGCAGACACTCTTCGAGCCCGCCCGCGTCCACGAACGCGTCACCGGGGACGGCCTTGTCCCGTTCCGGCACGTGGCGGTGCCACAGCCATTCGCGGCCGTCCGCGCGCAGGGAGGTCCAGCGGCCGCCGTGCGCGGGGTCGGTGACGATCTCCAGCATGCGGCTCACCACTCCGCGAACGAGCCGTCGGGGTGCCGCCACACGGGGTTGCGCCAGGCGTGTCCGCTGCGGTCGGCGGCACGCACGGCCGCCTCGTCGATGGTGATGCCGAGGCCTGGGGCGTCGCTGCGGCGGGCGTGGCCGTCGACGAACCGGAAAAGCTCGGGGTCGGCGACGTACGACAGCAGGTCGGCCTCCTTGTTGTAGTGGATGCCGCGGCTCTGCTCCTGGATCAGGAAGTTGGGGGTGGCGAAGGCGATCTGGAGGCTGGCCGCGAGTGCGATGGGGCCGAGGGGGCAGTGCGGGGCCAGCTGGGCGCCGAAGGTGTCCGCGAGGGAGGCGATCCGGTGCACTTCGGAGATGCCGCCCGCGTGGGACAGGTCGGGCTGCGCGACGGCGATCCCGGCGGTGAGAGCAGGCAGGAACTCGCCGCGGGAGTAGAGGCGTTCGCCGGTGGCCAGCGGCACCGTGCTCGCGGTGACGAGACCGGGCAGCAGGTGCTGGTGCTCGGGGAGGACCGGCTCCTCCACGAACAGAGGGTGCAGCGGGGCCAGTTCGGCCAGGACCCGGCGGGCGCCGGCGGCGGTGAAGCGGCCGTGGAAGTCGACCGCCACGTCCCGGTCGGGTCCGAGCGCCTCGCGGGCGGCCGCCACCCGCGTCACGACGGCCGCCGTCTCGGCCGCGGTCGTGATCGGTGAGGTGGCCCCTGCGGCGTTCATCTTCACCGCCGTGAAACCGGCCTCCACCTGGGCCGCTATCTGGTCGGTCAGCTCGGCGGGCTCGTCGCCGCCGACCCAGGCGTAGACGCGGACGCGTTCGCGCACGGGCCCGCCGAGCAGGGCGTGCACCGGGGCGCCGTAGGTGTGGCCGGCGATGTCCCACAGGGCCTGGTCGAGACCGGCGACCGCGCTGGACAGTACGGGGCCGCCTCGGTAGAAGCCGCCCTTGGTGAGCACCTGCCAGTGGTCCTGGATGCGCAGCGGGTCCTGGCCGAGCAGCTGTTCGGCGAGTACGTCCACGGCGGTGCGGACCACCTCGGCGCGGCCCTCGACGACGGGTTCGCCCCAGCCGACCACGCCGTCGTCGGTCTCGATCCGGCAGAACAGCCAGCGCGGCGGAACCAGGAACGTTTCAATGCGGGCGATCTTCACTTGCCGCCGGTGCCTTTCGTGTCGTCGGGGCCGTCGATCCGGTCCAGGTCGCGTCCGGCCTGCTCGAGCAGGGCGTGCATGGCGGCCTCGGCGGCCCGCGGGTCCTGGTCGCGTACGGCGTCCAGGACGGCGCGGTGGGCGGGAACCGGGTCCTCACTGTGCGGGGAGCTGTGGACCAGGCGGTCGCGGTGGGCGAGGCCGGACTCGATGACCATCTCCATGCGCTCCAGCAGCTCGTTGTGGGTGGCTGCGAGCAGGGCGCGGTGGAAGGCGAGGTCGGCCTCCACGGCGTGGCCGGGGTCGGCGTCGTGCTCCGCCATCGCCGCGACGGCGGTGTCCAGGGCGGCGAGGTCGGCGTCGGTACGGCGCTCGGCGGCCAGGCGGACGGCGGCCGGCTCGATGATGGCGCGCACCTCGGCCAGGTTGCGCAGCAGCGCCCGGTCGGCCTCGCCGGCCCCGCCCCCCTCGAACTGCCAGCGCAGGACGTCGGCGTCGAGCAGGTTCCAGTCGGCGCGCGCCCGGACGAAGGTGCCGCGCTTCTGGCGGGCGTCGACCATGCCCTTGGCCGCCAAGACCTTCAGGGATTCACGCAGGGCGGTGAGGCTGACGTCCAGTTCGCTCTGCAGCGCCACCAGATCGAGCGTGGCCCCCTCCGGGATCTCGCCGCTCAGGATGCGGCGGGCCAGCGCCTCCACGGTCTGTCCGTGCACGCCGCGGCGGGCGTAGGGCGTCATGTCGTACAGCCTTTCTCCTCGGATGTGCACGTGTGGGTCGAGTACGGATCGGATGTGCACGTGTCCCATGTGACCACGGCGGTGATCACGCGGACGCCTTGACGACGCTCCAGCCGCCGTCGACGACGAGGTGCGAGCCGGTGATGAAGGAGGCCTCCTCGGCGCTGAGGAAGGCGATGGCCGCGGCCACTTCGGCGGGGGTGCCGAAGCGGCGGGCCGCGGTCCCGGCGACGCTGCGCTCGCGCTCCTCGGGCGGCACCCGGTCCCAGGCCCCGGTGAGCACCGGTCCCGGCAGGACGGCGTTGACGCGCACCTCTGGCCCGTACTCGACGGCGAGTTGGCCGCACAGGGACAGCAGCGCGCCCTTGGAGGCGGCGTATGCCGGGTGGCCGGGGATGCCGGCGTGGGCGTGGACGGACGAGGTGAGCACCACCGCCCCCGCGCCGGAGCGCAGGTCGGGCAGGACCGCCCGGAAGCCGAGGAAGGCGGCGGTGAGGTTCACGGACAGCTGCCGCTGCCAGGAGTCCAGGGACATCTCGTGGGCCGGGGTCACATCGACGGTGAAGGCGTTGCTGACCAGCACGTCGACGGGCCCGTAGGCATGGGCGGCGGTGACGATCCGCTGCCAGTCCTGCTCGGCCGAGACGTCGGCGGACACGAACCGGGCCCGACCGCCGTCCTTGGTGATGCGCTCGGCGACGGCCTCGCCGCGCTCCTCGGCGACGTCGGCCAGGACCACGGCCGCGCCCTCCTGGGCGAGGCGTTCGGCGGTGGCGGCCCCGATGCCGGAGGCGGCTCCGGTGATCACGGCCGTGCGGCCGGTGAAACGGGCGCCGTGCCGTCGTGCGGGATCCATGGGGCGTGGGCTCCTTCGTTTTGGGTGGCCTTCGATGGCTGCGGGCAGAGGTGCGGCGATGCGTGCGTTCGGGCTACTCGCGGGCCAGCACCACCAGTTCCGCATCATGGTCGGCGGTCCACGCGAAGGGCACCCCGTAGTGCAGCAGATGGGCGCCGCTGTACGTGATCGCGGTGGCGGTGTCGCGGTAGGCGGCGGTGGGTTCGAGGCCGCGCAGCCGCAGCCGGGCGGGGCGGCCGGGCACGAGCGGGGCGCCGTCGAGGCGTCCGGTGCTGAAGGCGGCCACGACGGTACGGCGCCCGTCCGGGGCGTCGTACTGGACTCCGCAGGTGGCGTCCCGCGGGCTGCCGAGCAGACGGGCCTCGCCGTGGTGCACGACGTCCCGCACCTCCTTGTACCGGGCGATCCAGCCGGCTGCCTCGGCGCGCTGCTCGGGTGTCCAGGCGCGCAGGTCGGCGCCGATGCCGAGGACCCCGCACATCGCGGTGACGAAGCGGAAGGCGAGGCTGCGCGGGCGGGGGTCGAACACGCCGGGCGCGTCGGTCACCCACGAGCTCATCACGTGGGGCGCGTGGGCGTGCAGGAAGCCGTGCTGGACGGCGAGCCGGTCCAGGGGTGCGGTGTTGTCGCTGGGCCAGACGACGTCGGTACGCGCGAGGGTCGTGTGGTCGACGCGGCCGCCGCCGCCCGCGCAGCCCTCGATGGTGACGTGGGGGTGTGCGCGCAGATGGTCCAGGACGCGGAGATAGCCGTGGACGTGCTCGGCGTCGAGGTCCAGGCGGTCCGCGGGCCCGGCGCCCGGGCGGCCGCGCTCGGTCGGCGGGCGGTTCATGTCCCACTTCAGGTAGCCGATGTCGTGGCCGGTCAGCAGCAGGTCGAGGGTGGCGAGGACGAAGTCCTGCACGTCGGTGCGGCCGAGGTCGAGCAGGAGCTGGTTGCGGATGCGGCGGGACGGACGGCCGTCGATCCGGTAGACCCACTCCGGGTGCTCGGCGTGCAGGCGGCTGCCGGGGCTGACGGCCTCGGGTTCGATCCAGAGCCCGAAGTCCAGCCCGAGGGCGCGGATGTCGTCGACGAACCGGTCGAAGCCCTGCGGGAAGGCCGCCGGGTCGGGGTGCCAGTCGCCCAGTCCCCCGGTGTCGTCGGTGCGGCCGGTGAACCATCCGTCGTCCACCACGAACAGCTCGGCGCCGAGGTCGGCCGCCGCCTTGGCCAGTTCCAGCTGGCTCGCCGCGTCGACGTCGAAGCCGGTGGCCTCCCAGGAGTTGTAGAGGACCTTGCGGGGGCGGTGCAGGCGCTCGCCGGCGAGCCGGCGCTCGTAGCGGTGCCACACGCGGGACAGTCCGTCGAGCCCGTCCGGACTGAAGGCGCAGGCCAGGCGCGGGGTGGTCAGGGTGTCGCCGGGAGCCAGGTGCAGCACGCCTTCGTGCGGTACGCGTCCGGCGCGGACACGTACCGCTGCGCCGGGCCCGGCCTGCGCGGTGATGTGCCAGTTGCCCGGCCACTCCAGGGCGATGCCGTAGGTCGGGGCGGGGGCGTCGTGGGGTGCCGTCGCGTCCTGGACGGCGAGCCAGGGCGCGTAGGCGTGGCCGGGCACGCCCTGGGTGCTGCCCATGGTGAACGTGCCCCGGGCCAGGTCGAGTTGGGTGCGCTGGAACTCCTGGGACCACTGGCCGGTCAGATAGGTCAGCCGGGCCGCGGTGGCGACCGGGATGTTCACGGCGGCCGAGTCCAGCCGTTCCAGGCGCACTTCCTCCTCGCCCGTGCAGGTCAGCTCGGTCCAGCGGTGCAGGACGTCGGTGCCCGGCACGGTGGCGTAGCACAGGGTGGTGCGCAGGCCGAGGACGTCGTCGGTGAAGGTGAGCCGGAGCGTGCCGGTCGTCTGCTGTGCTCCCTCGAAGGTCCACCACACGCCGCGTTCGGAGCCGGGTCGTGCGGCGACGAGGTCGGCGCCGGTGAAGGGGCGCAGCCCGTGGGGCAGGTATTCCGCGGGGGCCGCGTCGGCCGGGGTGATGAAGTGGGTGCGGTGGGACCAGTCCAGCGCCGGCGGTCCGTGCTCCACGCCGAGCGGTCCCCAGGCCTCGAGTTCGGCCCAGGGGCCGTCCGTGGAGAGCCGGACGGTGTAGCCGGTGTGGTCGGTGCGCAGGGTCCAGCGCTGGTGCGGTGTCACTTCACTGCTCCGAGATTCAGGCCGGCCACGAAGTGGCGCTGGAAGCGGAGGAAGACGGCCACGGTGGGGGCGGCGGCGATGACGGAACCGGCGGCGATCACGTTCCACATGGACACGTACTGTCCCTGGAGTCCGATGAGGGCGGCGGTGATCGGCATGTTGCTGTCGCTGCGCAGCACGGTGATCGCCCACAGCAGGTCGTTGAAGATCCAGGTGAAGGACAGCGCGCTGAGCGCGGCGAGCGCGGGCCGGGTGAGCGGGAGGATGATGCGCCAGAAGATCTGCCAGGGCCCGGCGCCGTCCACGACCGCCGCCTGCTGGATCTCGGCGGGGATCGCGCGCATGAAGCCATGCAGGACGAAGACGTAGAAGCCGACGCCGAAGCCGATCTGCACACCGATCAGGGCGGGCAGGGTGTCGTAGACGCCCATCATCTCGCTCAGCTTGGACACCGGGATGAGCAGGATCTGCGGTGGCAGCAGGTTGCCGCCGAGCATGAGCAGCAGCAGGGAGCGACGGAAGGGCATCTCGTAGCGGCTGAGGGCGAACGCCGCCATGGCCGCCAGCGCGAGGGTCAGCAGGACGCAGGGGACGGTGACGATCAGGCTGTTGATCAGGGCGCGTTGCTGGCCGCCGTCGACCCAGGCCTGCCGGAAGTTGTCCAGGGTGAAGGAGCGGGGCACGCTGCCCAGGCCGTGGGCGGCGATGTCGTTGAAGGACCGCAGGCTGGTCACCAGGACCAGGAGGATGGGCAGCAGCCACAGGACGGCCAGGGCTCCGGCGCCGAGGTGGAAGCCGGCGGTGGCGGCCCGCCGGCGGCGCAGTGCGCGGGCGGAGGTACGGGGGTGGGTGAGGGACATCAGTCGGCCTCCCGGAAGGCCCGGACCAGGTAGGAGGCGATGACTCCGAAGGCCAGCAGGAAGATGACGACGGCCAGGGCGGAGCCGTATCCCAGGCGCAGGGACTGGAAGGCGGTGGAGTACATGTAGGTGCTCAGCAGTTCGGAGGAGTGGTAGGGACCGCCGCGGGTCAGCGACCAGACCACGTCGAAGGAGCGCAGCGAGTCGATGATGATGACGGACAGCACGACGGCGTTGACGCTGCGCAGCTGGGGCAGCGTCACATGGCGGAAGCGCTGCCAGGCGCCGGCGCCGTCGACCTTGGCCGCCTCGTACAGCGCGGGGTCGATGCCTTTCAGGCCCGCGAGGTAGAGGACCATCACGTAGCCGATCTGCCGCCACAGCGCGGGGACGATCACCGCGTAGAGGGCGGTGTCCTGGTCGGCGAGCCAGGCATGGCGCAGGCTGTCCAGACCGACCGACTCCAGGAGCCGGTTGAGCACGCCGTCGGGCTGGTAGATGGCCTGCCAGACCAGGGCCGTGGCGACGAGGGAGAAGACGACGGGCAGGAACAGGGCCGCGCGGTAGAAGCCGACGCCCCGGCGCTCCTGCTGGAGCAGGAGCGCGGCGGCCAGTCCCAGCAGGGCGGACAGGCCGCCGAAGAGCAGCAGCCAAAGGACGGTGTGGCCCACCGCGCCGCGGAAGACGTCGTCGCCCGCCATCTCGCGGAAGTTGCCCAGCCCCACGAACTTCGGCGCCGAGACCCCGTCCCAGCTGGTCAGGGCGAGGTAGAAGCCCTGCAGCGCGGGCCAGAAGACCCACAGGGCCTCGGCGAGCAGGGGGACGAGGACGAAGGCGAGGACCAGCGGAGGTGTGCGCCGGGGGCCCCGGCCCCGGCCGCCTCGCGGCGGCACGGGGACCGGGGACTTGCGGTGCGGTGCGGTCAGGACGGCCATCAGGCGTTCCAGATCTTCTCGGCGTCGCGCTGCCAGTCGGTGAGGATGCTGCCGACGTCCTTCGGCTTGGCGATGAACTTCGTGAGCGCGGTGTCGGCGGTGGGCTGGAGGGCGTCGCTGGAGTCGCGGTTGAAGAACTGGGTGATCTCGACCGCCTGCTCGATGTGCCTGCGGCCCTTCTTCACCAGTGCCGTGCCGGCGTCCTTGGCGTCGGGGTTGCAGGGCAGGACGGTCCCGGACGAGCCCTTGATGTAGATCTCCTGGGCCTCGGCGGTGGCGAGGTAGCGCATCAGGTCGAAGACCTGGTCGCGGTGTCCGGTGCGGGCGCTGGCGAAGTAGCCGTCGGTCGGGGCCTCTTCGGCGAGCGGGACCTTGGGATCGATGACGGGGAAGCGGAAGAAGTCGATGTCCTCGAGGGCGCTCTTGGGAGCGGCGTCGGCGAAGAAGGTACCGATGAGCATCATGCCGGTGCGGCCGTTGAGCAGGGCGGTCGTGGCGTCCTGGAAGGCCAGGGCGGTGCCGTTCGGGTCGAAGTACGGCAGCACCTCCCGCCAGCGGTCGAAGACCTTGTGCACCTCGGGGTCGTCGAAGCGGTGCTTGCCGGCGAGGAGTTCGCGGTGGTAGGCGGCGCCGTTGATGCGGATGTCGAGGTAGTCGAACCAGGCCGAGGCCACCCATGGGGTGCCGCCGCCCGCGCCGAGCCCGATGGGTGCCACGCCCTTGGCCTTGAGCTTGTCGCACAGGTCGAGGAACTCGTCCCAGCTGGTGGGCTCACTGACGCCCCACTTGGCGAAGTTGGACTTCCGGTAGAACATGCCCCACCAGTAGTAGGTGGTGGGCACGAAGACCTTCTTGCCGGAGCTCGCGGTGCACAGGCGGTTCAGCGCCTTGGTGTACCGCTTGAGGTCGGGCGAGGAGTTCCAGACCTCGTCGAGGTCGAGGAGCAGGTCCTTCTTCGCGTAGGCGTCCGACACGGAGCCGGGGTACCAGGTGTACACGTCCGGCGGGTTGGCGGAGGTCAGGTAGGTCGGCAGCTGGGTGCGGAACGTCTCCGCGGCCACCGTGTTCAGGCTGGCGTTCCCCTGTCCCTTCTTGCCGTAGGCGGCGACGAGGTCCTCCATCGCGGCCTTGGCCTGGGGTGCGGAGAGGTTGGACTGAAGGGTGACCGGGCCCTTGGAGGAGGATTTGGCGGAGGAGGTCGAGGTGACGCAGCTGCTGAGCAGTGCCGTCGCTCCGGCGGCTCCGAGTCCGGTGAGGAAGCGGCGGCGGTCGGTCAGGTGGTTCGTCATGGAGGGCTCCCTGCGGCTCCGCAGCGGCGGGGACCGGCCCCCCTTGTGGCCGGTCCCCGCTCGCGGCGGATCCAGAGTCGCGTGGCGATCTCGCCACGTCAAGATTAATTACTAATTTATTTGAACTGGGTTCTGTGCACGTAGCCGTCGACGCCGCGGTACACCGCGTCGACCGCGCCGTCCGGGCCGGCGACCGCTCCCAGCGCGCCGTCGAAGGCCGCGCTGGGGAACTCCTGCCGCTTGGTCCAGCCCTGCCACGCGCCGCCGTCGTACCGCTGCTGCCACAGGGTGTAGTCGGCGGCCCGCGCGTACAGCACCACGGCGTCCCCCACGGCGACGAGCGTCGGGCTGCCGCTCACCGTGCCGCCGAGCGAAGTCCAGCCCGACCACTGCCCCGAGACGTCCCGCGCGATGGTCCACACGTCGTCCGCGGCGGTGCGTACGGCGACATGGACACGCCCTGCGGCGTCGACGACCGCGGACGGCCTGCCGTACACCGGCCGGTCACCGGGCGTGCCGAGCGACGACCAGGCGGACGACGGCCCGCGCTGCACGACGCGCCCGTCGGCGTCGCGGGCGACGAGCGTCCAGTGCGCGGGGTCGGTGAAAGCCACGGTCGGCGCGTCGGTCAACCTCCCGCCCAGGTCCTGCCAGGCACTCCAGCGCCCGCCGGAGAAGACCCTCCGGTAGGCGTGGTCGTCGGTTCCGCGGACGAAGACGTCGACACGGCCGCCCGCGGAGGCGTAGGCCGCGGGCTGGCCGAGGATCCGTCCCCCCACGGGGCCGGCGAGGTCCCTGCTGCGCGCCGGATCCGTGCCGCCCTCCGTGTGCTGGACGAGAGTCCCGCCCGGCCCGCGGAAGAAGGTGGTCAGCGTGTCGCCGTCACGCACCACGGCAGGGCTCGCCGACGCCTTCTCCCCCAGGCTCGTGCCGGGCGGCGCGTCCTGCCCGGTCAGCCCGAGGAACGCGGTGCCGTGGGCGGGGACCTCGACGGTGTACGAACCGGTGTGCGTGCCGCGGTCGGCGCGTGCCCGCAGGTCCCGCACCTGGACGGGCCCGCCGAGGGCGACGTCGGCGAAGTTCACGGTGCGCTCGGCCGGCCGATCCGAGCGGTTGAGCAGGACGACCGCACGCCGGCCGTGGCCCGAGAGCACCTTGCTGTAGACATCGCCGACGGCGTCCGTGGCAACGCGGACCCCCTGGATCCCAAGCGGGTCCTGGTCGACGGCGATGATCTCCGGGTTGCGCAGCGTGGCGATCATCGACGGGGACAGGGTGCGCGGGTCGGACCCCAGGACGAGCGGGGAGGCCATCTCGGCCCACATCACGAACTGGGTGGTCGACTCCTCCTGGGTCAGCTCCAGGGAGCCGTCGGTCATGCGGCGCATCGGGATGAGGTAGTCGGGGTCGTTGTAGTGGCCCGGTCCCTGCGCCTCGGGGTGCCAGGCGTTGGCGTCCATGTTGCGCAGGATGTTGGGCCACTCCCCCGGGCTCGGGGTGCCCCAGGCGATGTCCGTGCCGGTGCGCCAGGAGTCCGCGATCGTCGGCGCGTAGGCGAAGGTGTTGTGCGCGTCCTGCTCGGGCGTGTGCGGCAGGCCCCAGTCGTCGGTGAGCGGGTTGCACAGGTTCAGCAGCATCCTGCGGCCGGACTTGGCGACCGCGTCGCTGAACTCCTTGAACGCCGGCCCCGGATCGAGCTTGGCACCGATGCCGCACAGGAAGTCGACCTTGATCGCGTCGATCTTCCAGCCGGCGAACTGCCGCGCGTCCTCGGTGTAGTGGCCGCGGCTGCCGAGTCCGCAGCTCTTGCCTCCGTCGTAGGTACCGGCGTCGGTGTAGATACCGGCTCGCAGCCCGCGCTTGTGCAGATAGGAGACGAGAGCCGGGATGCCGGACGGGAACCGGTCGGGGTTGGCCACCAGCCGCCCCTGCGCATCGCGGGGGTTGTCGGCCTGCCAGCCGCCGTCGAGCCAGACGACGTCGTAGCCGCTGTCGCGCAGTCCGCTGCTCACCAGCTTGTCGGCGACCGCACGCACCTCCTTCTCGGTGGGCGCACCGAGTCCGTAGTACGTGTTCCATCCCATATAGGGCGTGGGGGCGAGACCGCTGTCGTAGTAGGTGGGCGCTCCTTGGTCCACGGTGTCGGCCGCGGTGGCCGCGGGCACCGCGGAGGCGGTCAGCACGACCGCGATCGCGGCGGCCAGCGCCAGGCGGGTGGTCCGGGTGCGCCGGGATGCACGTACGGGCAAGCGTGAAGTCACGTGCGACTCCTGGAAGTTGGGGAGCAGGAGAGGCCGCCGGAAGGTGGCGGAAGGCGGGGTGTCCGCCGCCCGCAGCGGGCGGCGGTGTACGGCGAAGACTGTGGCCCGCGGCCAGAAGCCTGTCAATATTAATTACTAATTTAGTAGCAGCCCTGCTTCTGGGTACGGCGGCCGGGACCGGGTTGCGCGGTTCGGGGACACGTGCACCTGTATGCCGCTCATCAAGGTGAGCGGCCCGATCACTTACCCCACTATGGAAGGGGCGCGTGTGCGCGGGCCGAGCGGAGGTGTGGTTGCGATGTCGAGCGGTGCCGTGCTCTTGCGAGTCGCCGACGACGGGCGGATCGTCGAGTGCTCCGCGCGGGCCGCGGACCTGCTCGGCCGGTCCCGAAAGGAGGCTGTGGGCCGCACCGTGGCCGAGCTGATGTGCGGTGGCAACGGCACCACGGGCCGCGGGACCTTGCCGGCGGCTCTGGGCGCGGTGTCCGTACGGCCGGTGGTTTCCGGCGCAACGCTCACGTGGGAGGTGTGCGAGGAGCAGGGCGACGGCACCACGGCCCGGGATCTGGCGATCCTGCGGACGCTCTTCGTCCACTCTCCGATCGGCATGAGCGTCCTGGACAGCGATCTGCGTATCGTCCGGGCCCGGTGCGGCATGCGCTCGGCAGCGCCGGGGACGGACGGCTCGCTGGCCGGCCAGGAGTTCTCCGAGGTCCTGGGTGTCGAGGATCCCGAGAAGGAGCGCGCGGTGGCGCGCCGGGTTCTCCTGACCGGGGAGCCGGCGCTGCAGCGCGTCGTACGGGCCGTGCCGAAGAACGGCACGGGCCGGCCCGTGGACTACTTCATGTCGTACGTGCGCCTCGAAGGCGTGGACGGCGAGGTGCTGGGCCTCGTCGCCTGGGCGCTCGACGTGACCGGTCACGAGCGGGCGATGCGGCGGCTGAAGCTGCTGGAGAAGGTCCGCACCACCGTGGGTGAGCGGCTCGAGGTCGTGGCCGTGTGCCAGGAGCTGGTGGACGCGGTCGTACCGGCGTTCACGGGTATCGTGGTGGTCGAGGTCATCGAGGACGTCATCCGGGGCGAGGAGCCGCCGCTGGCTCCGGTGGACCAGGACGTGCCGTTGCGGCGGGCCGCCTTCAAGGGACTGATCTCGGCTCACCCGGTAGGGGATGTGCGCCAACTGCCGCACGGCACTCCCTTCTCCCGCGTCCTGAGCGACCTGCGGCCCAGGCTCGTCACCGTGACGAAGGACAGTCCCTGGCTCTCGGCGGACCCGGCGCGGGCCGATGCCATCATCCGGTCGGACGCGCACTCCCTGATCGTCGCGCCGCTCACCGTGCGCGGTCAGGCGCTGGGCGTGGTCAGCTTCTACCGGCACCGCGACGAGGAACCCTTCGACGAGGACGACATCGCGCTGACGTCGGACCTCTGCGCCCACGCGGCCCTGTGCATCGACAACGCCCGCCGCTTCACCCGGGAGCGGACCATCGCCGCGACCATAAAGCGCAGGCTCCTCCCGCAGCCGACGTCGGCACCGTCCACGATGGACCTGGCCCCCATGCACATCCCGGGGCCGGGCGGCGGAGGCGCGTGGTTCGACGTGATCGAACTGGCCGGGGGCCGGACGGCATTGGTGCTCGGGGACGTGGTCGGCCGGGGGATCGCCACCGCGACCACCATGGGACAGCTCAGGACGGTCATTCACGCACTGGCCGCGCTGGACCTGGAGCCCAACGAACTGATGGCACGGCTCAGCGACACCGCCGCGCAGCTGGCCTCCGAGCGGGCGGCGCTCCCTGCCGGGGACCCGCTGCACCGCGAGCCACTCACCGCCGGCTGCCTGATCGCGGTGTACGACGCGGTCGACCAGACCTGCACCCTCGTCCGCGCCGGCCTGTCCGAGCCGTACCTGGTCCGCCCCGGGGGCGACGCGAAGCCCGTACCCGCGCCGGGAGGCCCGGTGCTGGCCGGCACCGACCGCGCGCCCTTTCCCGCGACCGAGATCCCGCTGCCGGCCGGCAGCATCCTCGCGGTCGGCAACGAGGACCTGCTGCACCGCGAACCGGGGTTGCGCGACGTGCTGTGCGAGGGAGCGAAGCTGCCGCTGGACGAGCTGTGCGACACGCTCGCCTACACGCTGCGGGACCGCCACGAGACCGAGAAGCTGCTCCTCCTGGCGCGCGCCACAGGGCTGCCCGCCAACCAGGTGATGACGGTACCGCTGGCCGAGGACCTGGCGGCGGTCCCGGAGGCCCGGGCGGCGGTGCACGGACAACTCGCTGCGTGGGACATCGGCGCGGAAGTGGCGTTCACGACGGAACTCATCGTCAGCGAGCTGGTCGCCAACGCGCTTCGCTACGGCGCGCCGCCCTACCGGCTGCGTCTCATTTTCGACGAGCGCCTGACCTGCGAAGTCCGCGACGGGGGCGACAGCGTCCCCCACCTGAAGCACGCCCGCGCGATCGACGAGGGCGGCCGCGGCCTCTTCATCGTCGCGAGCATCGCCAATGGCTGGGGCATCCGGTACCACGCTCAGGGAAAGACGGTCTGGGCGCAGCAGTGCCTGGGTACGGCGGGGCAGATGTAGACGCCGTTCGCCGTCTTCGCACCGGACTCGTCACCTTGCCGTGGCCGGGCCACGACGCCCGGCCGACACCGCTGCGCCTGGAGCTGGACATGCCCCCGCGCGTCACCGCGGCCGACCCGCGGGCCGACGCCGTGCGCGGCTGCGTGGCCCTGGAACGCGGACCACTGGTGTACTGCGTCGAAGCGGCCGCCCAGACGGCCGGACAGCGGCTGGACGACCTGGTCGTGGACCCCGAGGCGCCGGTCACCGCCAAGGAGCGCCCCGACCTGCTCGGCGGCGTCGTCACCCTCACCGCCTCCGGCCGGCAGCGGCCGCGCGCCGAGTGGCCCGACTGGTGGCCGTACGGCGCCCTACCGCCCGAGGACGCCGCGCACGGCGAGGCCGTGGAGCTGACCGCCGTGCCGTTCTTCGCCTGGGGCAACCGTGAGCCCGGCGCGATGCTGGTCTGGCTGCCCACCCGCTGATCCACCCGGCGGAGGCGGATCACCGACCGCCTTCACCCGCCCTCCCCCGGCGTCGAAGGAGACACCGTTGCCCATCGCGCAGCCGCGCCGCACCCTGTGGTGCCTGGTCGCCGCCCTCCTCGCGCTCACGCTCGTCGGCTGCGGCCAGGCCGTCCTGCCGTCCCCTGACACCGCCGCCGAAGGCTTCGGCACCGGCGCCGGGCTGGACGGTCGGCGCCTTCCTCACGATCACCACGGCGGTCGTGGCCACCTGTACGGCCGAGGTCACCCGCCGCGTCCGACGGCGCACCTCCCGGGGTGGCGCCATGGCCTTGGGAGGCCGACTGTGGGCAGCGTGGTGCGCGGCCGCCGCCCTGGCGGTGCTGCTGCCGCGGGGTCCGCTGCTGATCGGCTACCTGGCGCTGGTGATGCTGCTGTGGGCGGCGGCGGAGATGGTGCACGGGCCGGCCTCGATCGGGCTCGGTGCGGAGGCGGCTCCGGAAGGGGCACGAGGGACCTACCTGGCGGCGTTCCAGTACTCGTTCACTACGGCGGACATGGTGACGCCGGGCCTGTTCGGCGTGAACCCCGTGTTGCGGGTGGGGGGTTGCGGGCTGCCTTGCCCTGACGGCGTCCGTGGTGATCCGGCCTCTGGAGCGGCGCTTGGTGGGCGGTGCCGCGCCGACCCACTGACACTCCCCCGACCCCGTCCGGACCCTGACCTCGTCGCCCTCGCCTCTACCGTCTTCATGCCCGCACGTGCGCCGCTCCCGGCCCGTGCGGGTGCCGGAGCTCGGCCGGTGGGCGGGCGAGCGCTGCGGCACGTCAGGTGGGCCGGTCCCGGGACTCGGGGTCCCGGGACCGGCCCACCGTCGTCAGTGTCTGCCGTATCTCACCGGCCGAAGCCGTAGGCGAACAGATGGTCGGTGCCGGTCGAGCCTGTCACCGGCAGGGTGACCGACGCCACCTGCTTGGACGCGTCGAGCGGGACCTTCGTGGCGAAGACGTAGGTCTTCACACCGTCCCGGCCCCCGTTGCCGGTGTTCCGGTAGCCCGTCGTGACGGCCGTGGCGTCGTCCGCGAGCGGCTTGCTCGAACCGCCGTTGAGCGTCCAGTCGGAGAAGCCGATCGTCGCCCTCGAGATGGTGCCGTCGGCGTAGGTGACGGTGACCGTGCCGGATACCCCGCTGCCGTCGGTCGGTGCGTTGGTCGCCGTGCCCAGCAGGCCCAGCGCCGTACCCGACGTGCCGGCCGGCATCGGGATGGTCTGGCCGGCCATCTCCAGGTTGTCCAGCTGACCGGACGTCACCGTCGGCCAGGTGTAGGAGATGCCGTCGACCGTGACCGTGGAGCCGCTCGTGACACCGGCCGCCGACAGCGCATTCTGCGAGAACGCCCAGCCGCCGCCGTCGAAGCCGCCCGAGAAGCTCGCGCCGTCGGGGTAGATGCCTTCGTTGGTCGCGTACGGCCACAGCTCGCCGGCCTTGGCCACGGCCACGCGGAGGGCCGCGCCGCTCAGTGCCGTGCCGGTGCTGTGGTCGGTCAGCGCGAAGGTGACCGGGAACGTTCCTTCGTCCGCGCCCGCCGTCACATGGACCTTCGCCTCGGCGCTGCCCGAGGCGGGCACCTTCAGCGAGCCGGACGCGGTGTCGAGCGTGACGCCGGAGGGCGCCGTCGCCTTCCAGTCGACGGTGACGTCCTTGCCGCCGAGGTTGGTGAGGTCGAGCATAGCGTCACCGGACGCGCTCGGCTGGAGCACCAGGCCGTCGCTGGAGGGGCCGGTCGCGGCCAGGACCCGGTCGCCGCCCGTGGTGTCCGACGGCGGCACCGCCGACGGGTCCGACGCCCAGGACTTGTTCGGCTGGGTGCCGAGGGTGAAGTCGACCGTGCCCGCGCCCTTGAACTGCTGGTACGTCAGCCAGGAGGTGTTCCACGCCTTGCCCTTGACGTCGAGGGACTGCACGTACGGGGCCTCGGGTGCCGCCTGCGGCGCGCTGATCCGCACCGTCTTGCCGCCTGCGAAGGTCACCTTGGCCACCGGGAACGCCGGGCTGCCGAGCGCCAGGGTGTCCGTGCCCGGGGTCTCCGGGTACATGCCCAGCTCGGACCAGACGTACCAGGAGCTCATCGCGCCGAGGTCGTCGTTGCCGAACGAGCCGACCGGAGCGTTGAAGTACAGCTTCTGCTGGGCTTCGCGGACGGCCTCCTGGGTCTTCCACGGCTGGCCCGTGTAGTCGTACTCCCAGGGGATCTCGACGCTGGGCTCGTTGCTCAGGTCGGCGTTGGTGTTGCCGGGGTCGGTGATGTTGTCGAGCAGGCTGTCCAGGTAGGACGAGTACGCCTTGTCACCGCCGCGCGCCTGGATGAGCTGCCGCAGGTTGAACGGGACCATCGGCGTGTACTGGGCCGAGGTACCCTCCACGAAGCCGTTGGAGGTACCGGGGGTGAAACCGCCCGCGAACCGGCCGTCCTTGTTCTTGGCCTGCATGTAGCCGGTCTGCGGGTCGAAGACGTTCATCCAGTCCTGGGCGCGGGTGGCGAACTTCGTGTAGACGTCCGTCTTGCCGAGCGACTTCGCGAAGGCGGCGAGGGCGTAGTCGGCGGAGTCGTACTCCAGCTGTGTGGAGACGGGGCCGTAGAAGTTGCAGCAGCCGTAGTCGTTCTCGTCCAGCGGGAGGTAGCCCTTGGCGTCCCGCACCGACTCGCCCGGGCGGTCGTTGTTGCGGACGGTGGCCTCGTGCTGCAGGGCGGCGAGCGCCTTGTCCGTGTCGAAGCTCCGGGCGCCGAAGGCGTACGCGTCGGCGATGATGCCGGCGGCCGGGTCACCGACCATGACGTAGCTCTCGCCGTTGTTCGAGGCCCACTTGGGCAGCAGTCCCGTCTGGTCGTAGCCGTTGAGCATCGAGGTGACGACGTCGCTGGTGACCTTGGGTTCGACCATCGCCATCAGCTGGGTCTGGGAGCGGTAGGTGTCCCACCCGGAGTAGTTGGCGTACTGGGCCTGCTGGCCCTTGGCCAGCTTGTGGATCTGGTTGTCCATGCCCATGTACTGGCCGTTGTCGTCCGAGAAGACGTTCGGGTGCAGCAGCGCGTGGTAGAGCGCGGTGTAGAACTGCACCTGCTGGTCCTTGGAGCCGCCGCCGATCTGGATCTTGTTCAGCACCGTGTTCCAGGCGTCGTGGTTCGCCTGCTCGACGGCATCGAAGTCCCAGTTCCTGATCTCCGTGTCGAGGTTGGCCGCCGCGTTGGCGTCACTCGTGTAGGAGATGCCGACCTTTGCCTTCACCGTCGAGTCGGAGGAGGTGTCGAAGGTCAGGTACATGCCGTTCGCGCCCGTCGTGGGGGGTTCGGCGGACGTGTTCGCGGCGGTCTTTCCCGTGCCCGACGTCCGGGGCGCCGCGCCGGCGCTCGGGGCCGGGGAGGGCGTGCCCGAGGACTTGCCGGTGCTCCCGTGCACGGTCGGGGACGGGGCCGCGGGAACGGTGAAGTGCTTTTCCTTCAGCGGCTCTGACGGGTGCGCCTGCAGGTTCTGCCGGGCCCTGCCCGCTGTCAGCGACGTCTCACCGGGGTTGATCGTGCTGCCGATCCAGGTGCCGCTGGTGGTGAACGGCCGGTCGAACTTGACGTCGAAGTGCAGCGTGTAGCGGTTGTTCGCGCCGCAGAAGTGACCGCTGTCGATCGAGCCGCTGATCTCCTGCTTGTTCACCACCTGGACGCGGGTGCCGTCCACCCGGGTGGCGCCGCCGCTGAGCTTGAACAGCAGGTTCGCCTGCTTGCCCGCGGGGAAGGCGAAGCTGCCCAGGCCGGCGCGGGTGGTGTCGGTCAGTTGCGTCGTCACCCCGCCTGCGTCGGTGACCTTGTAGTGCCCGATGCCGGTCTGCTCGTCGTCGTGGCTGAAGCCGACGGATGCGTTGCCGAGGTCGCCCGACAGCGTGCCGGTCACCGGCAGGACGGGCAGGTCGCCCGCGACGCCGCAGCCGGGTCCCGAGACGTGGGTGAGGCTGAAGCCGGATATTTTGCCGTCGTTGTACTCGTAGCCGCCGCCGGAGGGGCGGTCGGGCGTCGTGTCGGGACCCCACTGCACCATGCCCGCCGGCATGTCGGGGCCGGGGAAGGTGTCCACCGCTCCGGAGGTGCCGATGAGGGGGTTGACGAGGGACGCGGGGTCTTTCACGAAGGCCGGTGTCGCGGCGCTCGCGGCATCGGCCTGCCCTGTCGCCGGGAGCGGGAGCGCGGCGATTCCCAGCACGGAGATCACGGCCAGGCGTTGGCGAAGTCTTTTTCGGTTACGTGGCGCAGCTGAACGTCGGGGTCGGACCATCGGTTGCCTCCGCAGCGGTTCGTGCTTCGCACAGGTGCTGACGTGCCGAAGGACGCGGACGTCAGTGACAGGCAACGTTGTCGGGCCGGCGCTCGGACGGCCTGACAACGTTGCCATGCACGAGTGTCGAGTGAAACGCCTGAGCTAACGGCATGTCAACGAGGTCAACAGAGCTTTCTGAGCGCGAAGTTCGCAGTCCGAGGTCCTCGGCACCACGCCGCCGTGGCAGGCACGCGGTCGCGGACGCCCGGCCGAACCTTGGTCGGCCCCGGCCGAACCTCACGCGCGGCCCCCGCCGTCGAGCGAACAGCGCCGCCCGCCTTTGACCGGACCAGCCGGGAACGGGGCTGAGCCGTGAGCCAGTTGCGCACCCACGAGCGCAAGGCTCCTTCCGCACCCCCGCGATGGGCATGCACCAGCAAGGACACGGCGAGGGCCAGGCTCCGCCCCTCGCGCCGGGGCTTCATGCGCCCGCGGCGCATGAAGGCGGGGCGGCAACGGCGAACCCGCTTCCGGCCCTTCCCGGCGACTGGGTCAACGGGTCGGTCCAGGCGGCACCTCGAGGCGCTGCGCACGCTCCCGTGCCACTACGCCGGCATCGTCCAGGAGTTGCCGATGAGCTCGACGCCGCAAGGACGACTTCATCGCCGGCAACGCCCCACCGTCGCAAAAGCGACCGGCAACGACACGGACCGCGCTCCTTGCCCGCACCGGCGGCAGCCACCGGACAACGCGAGCCTCGGCACACAGCGCCCCGCTACTTCCCTCGGGGCCTCGCCGGCACGCACAGCCACGCGAGAACCGCTGCCGTCAGGTAGGCGAGCGCGCCCACGGTCATGCTGATGCGCAGTCCGGTGGTGTAGTGGGTGGCTGTGGCGAGCAGGCTGCCCCCGAGTGCCACGCCGGTGGCGCTGCCGATCTGGCGGGCGGTGTTGAAGAGGGCGGAGGCGGCACCCGAGTAGGAGGCGGGCGCGGCGCCCATCACCGTCGCGGTGGAGCCGGTGAGGGCGAAGGACGTGCCGAATCCCGCGGCCATCATCGGGGCCACCAGCAGCGGGTAGGCGGGTTCGGCACCCGCCGCGGCCCAGCCCGCAAGCCCCAGGGCGGCCAGGAGCATGCCGGCGACGACCAGGGGACGGTCACCGGTACGGCGGGACAACCGCCCGGACAGCACGGAGGCGAACATGGTCATCGCCACTGCCGGGAAGAGCGCCAGCCCCGTGCCGAGGGCGGTGTATCCGCGCTGGTGCTGGAACTCCAGGCTCGCGGTGAACACCATGCCGTAGAAGCCGAAGTTGAACAGCAGTCCCATGACGGCTCCCCCGCTCAGCGCCCGTGAGCGCAGCAGGCGCAGGGGCAGAACGGGTGACCGGGCCAGCCGCTCACGTACCAGGAAGGCCGCGGCGGCCGCGCCGGCAAGGCCCACCCCGGCGAGGACGGCCGGGTCCGTCCAGCCCCGCCGTCCGGCCTCGTTGAGCGCCGCGGTCAGCAGCGCCACCGTCGCCACGACCGCGCACTGCGCAGGCCAGTCCAGGGGCCGGTCGGCACGCCGGGGTGAACGCGCCACGTGCCGCAGGCTCAGCAGCAGGCAGGCCGCACCGACGGGAAGGTTGATGAGAAAGACCCAGCGCCACCCCACCGTCGACACGAGCAGGCCGCCCAGCAGCGGCCCGGCCGACGCCGCGATGCCCGCCATCGAACCCCACAGCCCGAAGGCCCGCGAGCGTTCCGCCGGTTCCGGGTAGGCCTGCTGGAGCAGGGCCAGGGAACCGGGCACGATCAGCGCCGCGCCGAGCCCCTCCAGCAGTCGGGCGGTGACCAGGAAGGGGGCGTCCGGCGCAAGGGCGCACGCGGCCGAGGACACGGTGAACACGGCCACGCCCCAGCAGAAGACCCGCCGGTTGCCGAGCCGGTCGCCCAGTGCGCCACCGGTCAGCAGGAAGCCGGCGAAGACCAGGGTGTAGCCGTCGGTGATCCACTGGATGCCGGTGAGCGAGGTCGCCAGGTCCCGGCCGATGACGGGCACGGCTACGTTGATGACCGTCACGTCCAGGATGACCATGAAATACCCGGCGCACACGGCGAGGAGCGGTACCCAGAAGTGCCGCTTGGGCTCGGGCACCGACGGGCGAGAGGGCGGGGACCCACCGCCGTCGTTCGGCTCCGCGAACGCCACGGTCTCAACCCCATCCCGCGCACGGACGTACACAGCCGAACGTCACAGTAAGGGACATGTGCCGCGGAATCCGGGAAGACCCGGCCGCCGTGCCTGACGGCTTGCGGCCGTCACCGGCTGTCGGCCCGGCGGGCGGCTGTCAGTGGTTCGCCATCCACCCGCGGTACCAGTCCAGCGTGGCGTCCAGCGCATGCCCCGGCGAGGTGGGGGTGGCGCCGAAGGCGCGCTCAAACAGACGGACTCACTCGCGGACCCCATCACCCTGGGCTGACCCGGCATGCCCTGGTCATGAAGCGGACGTCCAGCGCGCCTTGATACGGCAGTCAGTCGCCAGGCCGGAAGCGGAGCGCCGACCACGTGTCGTCGATGGCGATCTGCCGCACCGGCCGCACGCCCCGCTCGGACAGCGCGGCGGCCAACCTGTCCCGGTTCAGATCCGTTCCGAGCTTCCCACCCTTCGGGTAGGCCACCCACGCGAGGGCATCACGCTGCGCGGCGGCAAGCGCCGCCTGCGCATCGGCCCCGAGAAGATCACCCGAGGTGGTCACGAAGACGAGCACGGCATCGGCAGAAGCCGCGTCAGCCCCGGCCTCCACGTCCAGCTGGACGTCGTCGGGCTCGCCCAGCACCGCGACACTCTGACCGGGCTTGATCTGCAGCTTGCTCATGACGGACACCTGACTGATCGTGCCATCTGGGACGCGGCATCGCCCACCCAATCGCCATGTCACCTGACGACCGTGTCGCGGGCGACCAGCCGAGGACCTGGTCGAGGCCGCGTGCGCCGGTGCGGTGTTCGGCGGGCAGGATGGTGGGCGGGCAGGATGTGGACGCGCAGGCCGCAGGCGGTGGCGCCGCCGTCGCGTAGGCGCCCCGGCAGCCCGTGAGGTGCTCGGTGAGCCGGCGGCGGCGATGTCCACCACGTCGTGCGCGCCGGCGGACGAGAGGTGGACGAGCGGGACCGCCGCCTCCTGCGAGGCGGCGGTCCTGGTGCGGTGTCACCGACGCGGACCGGCTGTGCAGGGAGTCTGCCGCAGGGTCAGTTCCAGATGCCGGTGATGTCGGAGGCGTTGGCAGCGGCTCCGGCGTGGGTGGTCAGCCCGGCCAGGTCCTCGACGGTGCGCAGCGTGTTGTAGTGGTTGTAGCGCGTCGAGGTGGAACTGCCCGGCGCGACGTGCGCGCCGTAGAGCACGGTGGCGATGTGGTTGCTGTGCGAGCTGTCGTCTTCGTCGAAGGTGACGGCCAGGATGCTGTTGTGCGTCTTGGCCCAGGTGGCGTAGGCGCCGAGGTTGTTCTTCAGCCAGTTGTCGCCCGTCGTGATGGAGCAGTCGTGCATGTCGTTGCACAGGTTCGGGATGACGAACGAGACCTTGGGCAAGGTGGTGTAGTCCGTCGGGAACTGCGTGAAGGTGTGGGCCGTGTTCAGCGGGACGTTGTTGAAGGCGAACCACGGGTTGTGCTTCCGGGCGTACTTGGTGGCCGAGTTGGTGCACACGGTGGAGCCCGCGGAAGGCAGGCCCTCGTTGTAGCTGCCCCAGGTCTTGCCGGCGGCGATGAGCTCGGAGCCGAGGTTCGCCGCGCTGCTGAACTGCGGGGTGTAGCAGTTGTCGTTGGTGACGCCCTGGTTGTTGCCGGAGAACAGGTCCAGGTAGTTCGGCTGGCTGGGGTGGGTGATGGCGAACGAGTTGGTGAGGTTCGCGCCTCCCGCCTTCAGCGTGTTGTTGAGGTACGGGGCACTCGTGCTGCCGATGACCTGTTCGTAGGAGTGGTTCTCGAACACCACGACGATCACGTGGTCGGGGGTGGGCAGAGCGGCGGCCTGCGCGGCCGGGGCGGCGGCCCATGTCCCGGCCAGGGAGGCGGGGAGGGCGACGGCGAGGGAGAGCGCCCGGCGCGAGCGCTTGATGCGGGACAGCAAGGACACGGTGGACCTCCTGTGTGAGCGGTGTGCGGGGAGGTTCTCCACTGATCAGGTCCTTTCTGATCAGGCGTTAGGAGCCTAGAGGTGCGCCGTCGCGGCCTTCAGGTGCCTGCCGGTGAAGACCCCTCGAACAGGCGTTGGCTGCCAGTGGCTCCTGCGCTCCTTGTTTTCACCTGCTGGAGGGTTGCCCCGCACACCGGGACCCCGTGGCCCGCCTACACCTCACCGGTGGCGAACAGCTCCAAGTGCCCGCACTTGGGGCAGCGGAACGCCTCGATCTGCCGCCGGGGCCGGCCCATCCGCTTGGCACCGCCGAAAATCCCCCGCTCCAACGCGCCTTCGATCCAGCGCGCGTAGCCACGCGAGTGCTCGCCGGCGTCCTCTATGAAACCCTCCATCAGGCCGACGGTGCCGCAATGGGTGCACGCGTAGTTGTTCATCCGGTGAGTGTAGGAAACGCTGCGCGGGTCCGGGACGGGGCAGCCCACCAGCCGTCGCCTCCTGCCCGGCGGGGAGTCAGGCCGGCTGCCACAGCTCGATCCGATTGCCCTCGGGGTCGGTGACCCAGCCGAATCGGCCGACCCCCTCCATGTCCTGCGTTTCTTCGGCCACGTCCGCTCCCCTGGCGCGCAGTTGCGCGAGCATCGCATCCAGGTCGCGGACCCGGAAGTTGAGCATGGTCTGCTGGGCGCGGGATCCGAAGTAATCGGTCTCGGACTCGAACGTCGCGAACACCGTCGGCCCGGCAGCCTGACGCCACAGTCCGTTCTCATCGGCGTCCAGGCCCAGGCAATCGCGATACCAGGCGCTCAGGGCCGTGGGGTCGGCTGCCCGCAGGAAGTAACCACCGATTCCAAGCACACGTTCCATGCCGCCATCCTGCCAGGACGGCGATCGGGCGGGCGGGCATCCGCAGCATCCCCCGCTTCGACGAGCGGTGTTCGTCACCGTTGATGAAGAGGGTCTGGCCACGCGCTGCGCGCTACTGATCAGCCGTACGAGAGGCTCGCACATGCTCACACGACCGGCCAATGATCATGCCCGCCCCGACCGGGGAAGAAACCTGGCCTCACTCCAATGCCCCATGCCCCTCACCCGGCTGGGCGATGCTGCCGGGCCCGCACCCGTCGATGCGTCGAGGCTCTGAATCGTAAGACCCGACGGAAAGCGAGAACGGTATGACGGGCTCTGCGATATCCGGCTCTTTGCGCCGTGCCACACGCCTCCGCGTCGCTACGGCAGGAGCCGCAGTCGCCACCTTGTGCACGGGGGCTACGGCCCCGGCGCCGGCAAACACCAGCGTGGCAAGCGGCGCGGCGCCCACGATCGTCCTGGTACACGGCGCATTCGCAGACGGCTCCAGCTGGAACGGGGTGATCGAACGGCTGGAGCACCGCGGGTACAAGGTCATGGCCCCGGCCAACCCGCTGCGCGGGCTGTACAGCGACTCGACGTACATCGCCTCAGTGCTGAAGTCGATCAAAGGTCCCATCGTCCTCGCCGGCCACTCCTACGGCGGAGCGGTCATCAGCACAGCCGCTGCGGGCAATCCGCAGGTGAAGTCCCTGGTGTACATATCCGCGCTGATGCCCGACGTCGGCGAAAGCGGCATGTCACTGGCCGCCCGGTTCCCCAGCGCCCTCGCCACCGCCACCAACTCCGTGCCCTACCAGACCGGGGACACGAGCGGCACCGACCTCTACCTCAAGCGAGACAAGGTTCACCCCGTGTTCGCCGCCTGCCTGCCGGAGAGCCAGGCCAACCGGCTGGCAGTCACCCAACGCCCGGCCGCCACGACCGCGTTCTCCGAGAAGGCCAAGGTCGCCGCGTGGAAGGACATCCCGTCCTGGGCCCTCGTGGGCCGGCAGGACATGACCATCAACCCCGAGCAGGAACGCTTCCAGGCCAAACGCGCCCACTCCCACACCGTGGAGATCGATACCTGCCATGTCTCCCTCATCGCCCAGCCCGACGCCGTCGCCGATCTGATCCTTCAGGGAGCGGCTGCCGCCGGGCCCGACCCGCAGCCGGCGCAGACCGGCACCGACGGGCGCACCCAACAGACGACCATGCTCGGTGCCGCTGCCGCTGCCGTCCTGACCACGGGCGGCGGCCTGTTCCTCCTCGGCCGCCGGCAGCACCGCCACCGACCCTGACAGGCACAGCACACGTGCAGACAGGCGCCTGGCGCGGGCTGAGGCGAGGACGCTGCCGTGTGTCCGGTCCGACGTCGAGCATGCCGTGGCGCGTCGGAATCAGAGGTTGTCCCTGTCGGCGTGGAGGACGGCCTCCGCGATCTCGCGCACGCGGTCCTGGGTGATGCCGGTGCGCTGTTCGACGGCGAGGGGGTGGTCGGTGGGTTCCAGCTCGATGAAGGGGCGGCGGCCGATCGGTCGGGTATGGGCGTTCGTCCTCAGATTGAGGGTGCTGGGCGAGTACAGGCTCAGCTCGGTGGTCAGCCAGCCGAAGTACGGTTTCTCCGCTTCGCGACCGGGGGTGTTCCACATGTCGAGAGCTCGGGCGAAATTGTCACGGCTCAAGGAGACCCAGACGCCCCAGGAGAAGGAGTCGTCCCTGCCGATCACAGGTATCTCGATCAGGCCCTTGATGAAGAAGTGGCGGCCTTGGACAACGCACTGGTCGGGAGAGAGCATGCTGTCGGGATCGTCCGCGAAGCGCTGGTCCCATACGTCAGGCGCCATGGTGGAGTAACCCATCGGAAGCTCCGAGTGGTACTGCCCGCAGCATGAACAGGTGAAGCCGAGGTCGTTAGCCATGGCGGGGAGCTTAACCAGCACCGGCCCACGGAATGTGCCCGGCGCCGGCGGATGCGCGAGCCTCTGGCTCCCGGCTGCCGACCGAGAAGACTGCGATGACCCGCGACGACGCCCTTGGCCGGGGGCGAAAGCCCCTCCCTCGCCATGGCGGCCGGCCTCCTCCGGAGCGAAGAGCCCGAAGCATCAGAGCTCTTCGACCGGGTGCTGGACGAGTTGGGACTGCTCTTCCGCCCGCCTGCCCACCCCCGGGCCGCGAAGTGGGCGGCGGCCTCTTGGATCGCCGGCCGGATCGCCGACGGATCCAGAGACTCAACCGGGACGCGGTCGAGGCAGCGAGGCAGTTCTTGGGCAAGCACTCGGCGACAGAGGCGGGGGACCGACCACCGCACTTCGTTCTCGCTCTCGGATTGGTCCAGCCTCGACCGGTACCTCGCTCAGAGTGTCCCCATCATGGAAGAGTGGGCCCATGACGGCACCAGAAGCCGCGGTCGTGGCGGTCGACGAGGTCGAGGAGCTGGCGGTGGACGGGCTGCGGTGGCTGACCGCGGCGGCGCGGGAGACGGGCGACGGAGGTCTTGCCTGGACGACCAGGCCCTCGGACGGCGAGCCCAACCCGACGTTCTACAGCGGTACGGCCGGGATCGTGCCCGTACTCCTGGAGGCGTGGCGGCACTTCGGCGACGATTCCTACGCCGACACCGCCCTGCGCGCGGCCCGCGGTCTCATGGACTCCATCGACGGCATCGACGACGACTCCCTCTACTTCGGCCGTACCGGAATGGCCGTCGTCCTGCGGGCGGTTCACGACGACCTCGGTGACACGGCCGCCGGCGCGGCCGCCGGCCGTGCGCTGGAACGCGTGCGGTCAGGCTTCGACGGGACGCGCTGGGGCGAGCTGTTCGAGCTGATGGGCGGCAACGCGGGGATAGGTCTCGGCGCTCTGTCGGCCGGCGACGCCGAGCTGGCCGTCCTCGCCATGGAGCCGTATCTGCGGACGGCGGAGCAGACCCCAGCGGGCGTGCAGTGGGCGCACCGCGCGGGCATCGACTCCCGTCTGCACCACATCTCGCACGGAACGCTCGGCATCGTCCTGGCTCTGGCCCGGGTCGGCCGGGCCACCGGCCGTGCGGACCTGGTCGAGCCGGCGCTGGCCGGTGCCGCGGACGTCGTGGCGCGTGACCAAGCGGGGCCGGAGGGCTTCCTGGTGCCGCACTCCACCCCGCAGTACCGCCCCGACGTGATCGAACCCGTCAGTTACGGCTGGTGCCACGGCCCGGCCGGTGATGCCCAGGTCTTCCGGCTGCTGCGGGACATCACGGCCGACCCGGTCTGGTCCGCCCTCGCCGACCGCTGCTGGCACACCGTCACCCGCTCCGGTCTGCCTCGGCGGCTGCGTCCTGGCTTCTGGGACAACAGCGGCCGCTGCTGCGGCACCGCGGGCGTTCTCGCCCTGGCCTGTGACCGAATCGCCGAGCAGGACGACCGGTACGACTTCGCCCACGTCCTCGTCGCGGATCTCGCCGCCCGCGCGGTCCGGGACATCGGCGGCGCCCGCTGGTCCAATGTCGAGCACCGGGCCACCCCGAGCGCCCTCGAACCGTGCACCGGCTGGGCCATGGGCAACGCGGGCATCGTGCGGGAACTCCTGCGGTTCGTACGGCTGAGTCGCGGGGGCGATCCGAGGTATGCGTTCACCTGGCCGGACCAGCCTCCGGTGCCCGCTCGGTCCAGGCCGTTCCGTACTCAAGGTCCCATGTGAGCACCGGCCCGTACTCGGATGTGCCGTCACAGCTCGGCGCCGAAGTCCTGCGTCCACCACGGGCCACCCGCACCCTTGTGAACGCCCACGCCGATGTTCTTGAAGGAGCAGTTCAGGATGTTCGCCCTGTGGCCGGGACTGTTCATCCAGGACTGCATGACAGCTGAGGCGGTCTGCTGGCCTTCGGCGATGTTCTCGCCATAGGTGGACCAGCGATAGCCGGCGGCTGTGATGCGCTGTCCGGGGCCGGCGCCGTCCGGGTTGGTGTGGTCGAAGAACTGACGTGCGGCCATGTCGTCGGAGTGGCTCTGGGCCGCCTTTTGCAGCTGCGGGTCCTCGGTGAGGGGTCCACAGCCGACGCCTGCTCGCTCCTTGTTCACGAGCGTAACCACTTGACCGACGACATCCGTCCGGTCCGGCAGAGCCTGCGCCGTACTCGTCGGGGCCGCAGTCGGCCGGGCGGGCCGGCGGTCGGTGGGGCCACTCGCCCTTCCACGGCCCGCCGCCTTCGCAACCCGCGACGTCGTCGGCTTCACCGGCGACGGGGAGGGCGAGGCCGACGGTGACACGCCACCGGCACTGGGCGTGGAGAAGTCCGGGACGGGGACGGCCGCTCTTCGCTCCGCGCTCGCGCTGTCGCGGCCGGTACCGGAGTCCGTACCGAAGTACCACAGACCACCACCGACGACGCAGGCCGCGACGACGGCCCCTCCGGCGGCCCGCCGCCGCACACGCCGGCGCCGACGGGACTCGCGGCGCGAGCCGGTCCCGCCGCGTATGCCACGTCGTGGCGCGCCCGGGCCCGATCCCGTGTCGCCCTCGATGACGCCGAGCGGTGCGGCAGAACCTGCCGGCACGACGCTCCCCATCGAGGGGGACAGCTTGGCGAGCAGCGCGGAGGACACCGCGACCAGCGCCAGACCGGCCAGCAGTCCTTCCGCGGGCATCAGACCGCTCCACAGCCCGCTGCAGCGGGCGCAGCCGCGCGCGTGCCGGGCTATTCGTTTGCGCCACAGGGCCGAGGGCCTGCCGTCCCAGGAAGCCAGGACGACGCGCAGTTCCTCGCACCGTGGCCGTGCGCCGAGGGCTCGTACGACCACGCGGGCCGCCTCCAGCTGCGCCTTCATCCGCTGTACCCGGACCGCCGCGTGCTGAGGCGACAGGTCCAGTGCCGCAGCCACCTCGGCCCGGGTGAGCTCGCCGGCACACTCCAGCCACCACAGGGACAACAGGCCCCGGTCGTCGGGCTCCAGCCAGCGCGTCGCCCGCGCCGTCTCCTGGCGTTGTCCGGCGAGCTGGAGTTGGACCACGGTCAGGTCGACGAAGTCAGCACCCGGATCGGCCAGATCCGCGGCTTCCTCCATGGTGCCCGGGGCAGCGCGCCGGTTCTGCCAGTGCGCCCGGACCTGGTTCATCGCGATCGCCACGAGCCAGGAGCGAAAGCGCTCAGGAGTACGCAGTTCACCCAACCCGTCCAGGGCGCGCAACATGGTCTCCTGCACCACGTCGTCGACATCCACCGAGCCGTTCAGGGCCCGGCCCACAATGTTGTAGACCAGCGGGAGGTAGGCGTTGACCAGCGCGTCCTGGGCATGGGTGTCGCCCTCTCGGGCGGCCGTGACCAGTATCGCCGTCTCCACCGCGTCCTGCGTACTCATCCAAGTGTTCCCGTCATCGAGGCCGAACGATTGTGTCCGATACCTGGGAGATCACTCGACGCGCCCCGGATAACAGTTCTTCGGAAGTGAGTTTCAGTCGGCTTGCGCTTCAGGCGCTTCCGCCCAACCTGCCCGCGTGGGTGACGCGCCCGTGATGGCGGCGTCGGTGGGCGTCGGGCTCACGACGGAGCGCGACGAAAGCCGCGTCGTCGTCAAGGCGTCCGCGCGTGTACGCGAGCAGGTCGCGCCGGATGTGGTGCAACAGCGACTCCGGGCCGGCCTCGCTCCACTGGGCGGCCCGTGTCTCGAAGGGGTAGAAGTCGCCATCGGAGTCGCGGGCTTCGATGACGCCGTCCGTGTAGAGCAGGAGCGTGTCGCCGGGCTCGAAGGAGAGCACGTCGATCCGGTATCCCTCCGGCCCCACTTCGCCGATCCCCAGCGGTGGCGCAGGGTGCAGGCTGGGCACGGTGAGAACACTGCCGGGGCTGAGAACCAGGGGCGGTGGGTGCCCGCAGCAGACTACTCGGATGATGTGATCGTCGTCTGGGAGCTCCAGCAGCAAAGTGGTGGCGAACCGTTCGCCGGTTTCCTCGGCCGGCTCGAAGTCGGCCAGGTAGCGGGTCACGCTCTGTTCCAGTGATGCGGCCAGATCGGGCAGGGAGGTGTGCCGGTGGGCGGCTTCACGGAAGGCCCCGAGCAGGAGGGCGGCCTCGCCGATGGCGGACAGCCCCTTGCCCCGGACATCGCCCATCATGATGCGCACGCCTCCGGTGATGCGGGTGGCCGCGTAGAGGTCACCACCGATCTGCGCCTCGTCCTCGGCGGCCATGTACAGGCAGGCGATCCGCAGGGCGCCGATCCGCTCCGGCAGCGGCCACAGCAGCACGTGCTGTGCGGCCTCGGCGACCGACCGCACCTGGGCCAGCTGGCGTCTGTGCCGCTCACGCACCACGCAGAAGAACACGATCATGGCTGACAGCACTGCCAGGGCCAGGATCTGCACCAGCACGTTACGCGAGAACAGCACGCCGAAGTGCCAGCCGATGTACGCCTGTGCCCCCACCGCCAGGAACCCGACCAGTCCGGTCAGCCAGGGGCCGGCGAACGAGGCGGTGATCGCAGGGGCGATGACCAGGAGCGGGCCGAGATGGACGTCGGCCGGGACCAATTGGTCCACCACCGTGATCACCACGATGAGCACGATCGGGATCACCAGCAGCGTATGGCTCGACTGCCACAGCTGCCGCACACCAGCCAAGCCGTGCCCGGCTTCCACTTCTCCAGATTGCCACCGTCCAAGGCAGCTGACGACCGGCCACCGGGAGAGGAGCGGGGGCGACGACATGCCCCTGAATACGGTCCAGACCTCCCCGGGTCGGCGGCCGCGTCGGCATGCGAAGAAAATCGAACACGTGATTGAATTTCGCCATGCGTCCGATTCCTGCCGACCTCGCCCACGCACAAGAGCAGTGGCACGCCACCTACCGGCAACTCGCCGCGCGCCCGCGGACCACGCTGCGGCGGCGACTGATCCACCTCTCGGCACAGGTGCTGTTCCACCCGTACTGGCGGGGACAGCGATCGGGGGCCTGGGCTGCGCTGCACGACGTGGGGCGGGGTGGGCGAAGCTGACGGCGGGAGGGCCGGTGCCGAGCCGGGGTTCGACCTGGCCCGAGCAAAGGCGGCTACGCGGTCGTACCGAGTGCCGTCAGACGCCCTCGCTCCGGCCCGGGCCGGACTCGTTGCCGGGCGCTGATGCGAGGTCGACGAAGAGCGGCATTCTGTGCAGCGGCGGAGGCTCTCCCGGCAGGCCGAGCCGCTGCCAGGCCCGGCCGGGCCGAGATCTTCAGCACCCGTCGCGCCCGCACTATGAGCAGGACGGCGAGAGGAAGCTCGACCAGGACGGCCGTGGCGGCACTCCCCCACACGTCCGCCCTTCCCCAGCTCAAGGAGACGTCGAACCAGGCATCGCATATCAGGAGCGTGGCTGCCACGTACGACAACGGGACCACGGCCTGCCGCCTCAGCCACACCGCCACTCCCGCACCGGCCGGCGACACCAGCAGCATCACATCGAAGCCGACCCACACCACGGGCAGCATGGCGCTGTCCAATGAGAAGGCGCCGGCCGACGTACCGGCGGGTGCAGTCGGGTCCGTTCGCTCGCTCATCCATTCCTCCGGGCGTCGTGATGACGTTGCCCCGGTCGACAACCACCCCGTCGTCGTCCTCGTTCCCGCTGTCACGGTATGCGGCAAGGGCCGTGGCCGTCTGTGGGCCGGACTCACCCCCGCGACGAGAAGCGTGGCTCGCGGCGCAGGTGGCGGCATGGTCTCCTGGTCTTGTCCGCAGGAGAACGACCGATGCGTTTCACCACGAGCTCCGTCTTCGCGCCCGCCCGGTCCACCGCGCCTACCGGAGCGGCCGGCGGCCTGCCGCCGAAGCGGGATCTCGCCCTCGCCTGGGTCCTGGTCACGCTGGTCGCGGTGCCCGCGTGGGTGCTGACGGTCGCCCAGGCCCGGGCCATGGGGGCGGGGCCCGGGACCATGGGGACGACGCTGCCGCTGTTCCTGCTGCTGTGGGTGACGATGATGGCGGCCATGATGCTGCCCTCCATGGCCCCGGTCGCCGTCACCTGGGTACGGGGTATCGGCCGGAGTTCCTCGGGCTGGGCCAGGGCCATACGCACGGTGGAGTTCGTGTGCGGTTACCTGCTGGCGTGGACCGCCGTCGGGGCGCCGGTGTACGTGGTCCTGGCCGGCACCGGCCGACTGATCGCCGACCATCCCGCCGCCGGGCACTGGATCGGCCTCACCGTGTTCCTGATCGCGGGCCTGTATCAGCTGGGCCCGCTCAAGTACGTGTGCCTGCGGCACTGCCGCGCCCCCATGAGCCGTCTCGTCCGCCACGCCGGCTTCCGGACGCCCGTGCGTGATCTACGGGTGGGAGTCCACCACGGTGCCTACTGCGTGGGGTGCGGTGCGGGACTGACGGTCGTGCTCGTTCGGCTCGGTGTGATGAACGTGGTGGCGATGGCCGGACTGGCTGTGGTGATCTTCGCGGAGACGTTGTGGTCCCGGGGTCCGCTGCTCGCCCGGTTCGTGGGCGTCGCCTTCCTGGTGCTGGCGGCGCTCGCGCCGTTCCAGGACTGGCTGCTGCCCGGGCTGCGGGGTTCGATGCCGGCGATGAGTGCTGTGTGACCCTCCGGGGCCGTGTCCGCAAGGCCTGCGCAGCGTGCTCCACGTGCGCTGTCGTTACCGGCCCTTGTGACCGCAAGAGCCGGCCGCCGATGAATTCGACGGCCGGGCGGGGTCTACATCTGAACACCGCAAGCCGCGCACACGACAGTGAGGGATCATGAGCACCAACGCACTACCGCCCGTCGTAGACGCCGAAACCTGGCAACGAGAGCTCGAAGCCCTGCGTGCCCGGGAGAAGGCCGCGACCCGGGAACTGGACGCGATCGCCGCCCAGCGTCGCCGCCTGCCCATGGTCCGTATGCCCGAGTACACCCTTGAGGGCGAGAAGGGACCGGTCCGGCTGGCGGACGTCTTCGAGGGCAGTCGACAGCTGATCGTCTACAACCACATGTGGTTCCCCGGCAAGGAATGGCAGTGCCCGGGCTGCACCGGCTTCACGTCGCAGTTCACCCGACTGGAGTTCCTGGACGCCTATGACGCCCGGTTCGTCATCGTCACTCAGGGGCCGATCGACGAGGCACTCGCTTACAAGCGGCGGGTCGGCAATCACATGACCTGGTACTCCACGGCGAACAGCCCGTTCGGCAGCGACGTGGGTGCCCCGCCCGGCGGGGGGTTCGCCGTGAACGTCTTCCTGCGCGACGGCGACACCGTCTACCGGACCTGGCACACCAACGGTCGTGGCGTCGAGCAGCTCAGCCACACCTTCTCGCTCATCGACCTGCTGCCGTACGGACGCCAGGAGGAATGGCAGGACTCGCCCGACGGCTGGCCACAAGATCCGACGTACAGCCGATGGAGCTCCTCCGAAGACATCGCGGCGCTCTACGGCCCGGGACAGCACCCCTAGGCACCGGCTCTCGCCTCTGTGCGGGGGCGGACCACCATGCTGTGAGCTCTGCGGCGAACAACTCGCGCAGTTCTGTCGCTAGTTGTTCGTCTGCGGGGCTCATGAGGCTGCCCCGTTGCCGTGTTGGCCTCGGGCAGGTCCTGCTTCACGCCGGCCTCGGCGGTCATCTGACGGCGATGAATGGCGCCTGGCCCGACCCCGGCAAGTGGCCTCCAAAAGAGCCGAGTTGAGGCACGGATGACCGGGGCATGCGCTCAGGAGGAGGCTGCCTGTTGATGGTCCACGCGTCGTCCGAGAGGCGGAGCTCGAAGCGCCGGGTGGCTGCGGCAGACGCCGGATGCCGGGCGGCGTACCCGGCACGCTTCCTTGTCCTGAGAATGCTTCGATGCCGTCGTAGACCTCATCAACCGCCCGGTGGGCACCACGCCACCTTGGGTCAGCGCATGGGAGGACGGCCCCGTGCGGCACGTCATGCGCTGGGAGCCGGGTCGCGGCCCAGAGGGGAGGGACGGCGGTCCCCCGGCATGCGCCTCACGCCTTGGTCACCCGTTCGGCGGTAGCAAACACCGGGAAGGAAGCCGAGGGCCGAGGCGTCGGGACAGGCACCGACGGAAGGCCCAGGGGCGGCCGCCACCAGGCGGATTGGCCGGTGACCGAGGGGACGACCGCCCGGACAGCAGGCGAGCAGCGCCCGGTGCGCGGCGCCGACAGGCTGCGCACGGGCGCTTGTGTTGTCAGAGAATGGTCAATATTGAGGGCCCCGGCCCGATTCCGGCGAGCCGGGGCCCCACATCATGTATTCACCGCTGGACTAGTCCCAGTCGCCGCCGTAGTGCCGGACCACACGGAAGCTGGCGAGCACGCCGTCCCTGACGTGGACGCCATGGGTGGGGCACGGGCGCACCCCGTTCGCGGAGCTGTGAGGCCCGACGGTGGCGATGGGAGCGCCGTTGTCGCAGACCGCCCCGCGGAAGACCTCGACGGTCTTGTGCGTGTCGTTGCGGATGTTCAGCGTCCTGGCGCCCAGGCCGCTGACCACGGTGATGCAGTCGCCCGGGTGGGCGGAGTACGACCGCTCGTTGATCTCGATCCGACCCCAGTCGCCTCGGGGGCCTCCGGGGCCTCCGGGGCCTCCGCGGCCCCCGCGACCCTCGTTGCCCTTGCCCTGGCCGGACATGCCGTCGAGCGGAGCCGCGGCAGCAACGGCCGGAGCCGACTGGGGCACCGGGGCGGAAGCCGCCGATGCGTAGGTGATGCCGGTCGCGGTCAGCGCTGCGGCGGCCGCGAGACCAGCGGTGACCATAGTGGAACGGGGGACCTTCATATCGCTTCTCCTGTCTGCTGTCTCAGAGATACCGACCCGTCAGCCGGTCGTGATAAAAGCTACCTACAGCAGACATACCAGTCATATTGAATTACCGACATCAGGCGCCGATCGGGGTATTTCTGGCGACACGCGCCGCCTATCGGGGGATGTCGGCGAGCATCAAGTACCTGTGAAGCAAAGGAGATTGATGCGACATTAGCCCTTTTGGCTGATCTCCTGATGCCTGCTCACCTTGCAGACAACAGCGTGTCGCTCCCCGAGGGGAGGCCGAGTCGTGCTAGAGGCTCCGGCCGTGGATGCGACCAAGTCGATCACAGCAGGTGTGACGACCCTCGACACCTCGGTCGATTCATTTGACGCAACCAATCGGTTGCCATACTATCGCAATCAGATGGTTGCTATACCTGTGGAGGCACACATGGCATTCCCTGATCGAATCGAGCGCACCATCGAGATCGCACACCCGCCGGCCAAGGTGTGGGCCGCGCTCACCACGGCCGAGGGACTGAGCGCCTGGTTCGGCAACGAGGCCGGGATCGATCTGCGCCCGGGCGGTTCGGCCTGGATGAAGTGGGAGGGCGGCCACTTTGCCGACATGCGGGTGGAACGGGTGGAGGAGCCGACGGTGTTCGGCTTCACGTGGCGCATGGCCGAACTGCCCGCGGACGATCCGCGCCGCACCTATGTGGAGTTCACGCTCGAACCGGTCGGCACCGGCACCCGGCTGACGGTGGTCGAGACCGGCTTCGCCCAGCTGCCGGACGAGGTCTACCGCAAGGAGTACGGCGGCCACACCGAGGGGTGGGCGCGCGAACTGGGCGAACTGGTCGACTACCTCGATGCCGCAGCCTGACATCGAGGCGATCGCCGAACAGGTCTTCGCCGCCCTGGCCGACCCGAGCCGGCGTGCCATCCTGGCCGCGCTGGCTTCCGGGGGGCCGGCGACGGCGACGGACCTGGCCGGCCGGCTGCCGATCACACGGCAGGCGATCGCCAAACACCTGGCGTTGCTGGCCGATGCCGGCCTGGTGACGGCCGAACCGGGTGAGCGGCGCCGGGTGCGATACCGGCTGCGGTCGGCACCGATGCAGGTGGCGCAGCAGTTCCTGGCCGCGCTGGCTCGCGACTGGGACAGCCCGCTCGGCGCGCTGAGAGACCACCTCGATGAGCAGGCGCGCGGAACACCGTGACGGCGTCCGCCGCCTGACACACCGGAGGGAGAACCGACGGTGAACGTGGAAATCCGGCACCCGGCCTCGTCGGCGTGGGTGCTTGGGGTGACGCTCGGGCTCGCCGCGGCATGCTGGGTGGCCGCGGTCCGGCTGATGCAGGGCATGGACATGGGGGTCGCGACCAGGCCCGGGTCGTTCGGGTTCTTCGCCGCGACGTGGATGACGATGATGGCGGCGATGATGCTGCCGGGCGCGGCCCCGACGGTCGCCAGGCACATCCGCCTGGTGCGCGGGCCGCGGTGCGCGCCGCTGTTCGCCGGGGCCTACCTGGCCGTCTGGGCGCTCGCCGGTGTCGTGGCGTACGCGCTGGTCCGGCCGCACGGACCGTCGGCCGCCGGCGCCGTGGTGATCATCGCGGGCGCCTACGAGCTCACGCCGGTCAAGCGGTGGTTCCGGCGACGCTGCCACGAGGCTGCCGGTTCCGGACTGAGGTTCGGACTGTACTGCGCCGGCTCGAGCATCGGGCTGATGGCGATGCTGGTGGCGCTGGGCGTGATGAGCGTGTTGTGGATGTCGTCGGTCGCCGTCCTCGCCACCGCCCAGAAGCTGCTGCCCGAGAAGCCCGCGATCGATGTTCCGCTCGCACTGGCGATCGTCGGGCTCGGACTCGTGATCGTCGTCGCCCCCTCGCTGGTTCCGGGACTCACGCCACCGGCGATGTAGCGACGAGAGTCAGGACAAGGCAGGACAAGGCAAGAGCGAGGCAGGACAAGGAGACAGGCAATGACCAGTCACAAGACGGGGACACGCGAGGAGTGGCTTGCCGCGAGGCTGGAGCTGCTCGAGGCGGAGAAGGAGCTCACCCGGCGCGGCGACGAGCTGGCCCGGCGACGGCAGGAGCTGCCCTGGGTCCGGGTGGACAAGGACTACCGCTTCGAGACCGCCGAGGGAACGGCGTCGCTCGCCGACCTGTTCCGGGGACGCTCACAGCTGCTCGTCTACCACTTCATGTTCGGGCCCGACTACACCGCCGGATGCCCGTCCTGCTCGGCGATCGCCGACGGCTTCAACGGCTTCGCGGTCCATCTCGCCCACCACGACGTCATGTTCTGGGCGGTGTCGCGAGCCCCGCTCGCCAAGCTCCACGCGTACCGGGATCGGATGGGCTGGACCTTCCCGTGGGCCTCGTCCTACGGCAGTGACTTCAACTTCGACTTCGGGGTGGCGCACACCAAGGAGGAATGGGAAGCGGGTCTCGTCGCGTACAACTTCGGTGAGGAGGACATGCGGCCGGCGACGGACGACGAGCAGAGTTCCCGCGACGCCTTCACCCGGTCGATCGTCGGCACGGACTGGGAGACCTACCGGCGAGAAGGCCCCGGTGTGAGCGCGTTCGCGCTACAGGACGGCGCCGTCTACCACACCTACTCGGCGTACGCGCGCGGGCTGGACGCCCTGTGGGGTATGTACCAGTGGCTCGACCGGGCGCCCCTCGGCCGCAACGAGAACGGCTTCTGGTGGCGCCGGCACGACGAGTACGACAACCAGTGAGCGACCACCGTAGGATCACGAGGGCGGCCTGCACCGGCGCGTGGCGCTACGGCGACTCGGTCAGGCCGCTGCGGTGGGCGAAGACGACGAGTTGAGCGCGGTCACGGGCGCCGACCTTGGCCATGGCGCGGTTGACGTGGGTCTTGACCGTTGCGGGGCTGAGCACGAGCTGGGCGGCGATCTCGTCGTTGGACAGCCCGGTCGCCACCAGCGCGGTGATCTGCCGTTCGCGGTCGGTGAGCGCCTCCAGACCACGGCGGACCGCCTCGTCCAGGGGACCCGGGGCGGCCGGGGTGGCGAGGAAGCGTCTGATGAGGGTTCTGGTCGCTGCGGGAGACAGCAGTGCGTCGCACGGTGACCAGGATCGGATGGAACGGATGCCCGTACGGCCCTGCCAGCGCGCCACTGACCGGCTGCTTCGCCTGCCGCAGGCCTTCCAGACCACTGTTCGCCGTCATACGGAACCTCGTCCCTGAGCCGGCCGTCGAGCTATTTCACCCATGACTGTTGGTCTTATTTAGGCCATGGGTCAAGGCCCCGTCGGCATGCAGAGGCCGTGCGACCGACGCGCGAGGCTCAGCGCTTCGGCATTCCTTGCCCGTACGCGGTACGCATCCGGCCCGCTGTGTACGGCGGTCTCGGCTCGGCACCGGTCGTCGGGCGTCCCAGCCAGGCGAGGAAGGCAAGGACGAACAGGCCTTCGACGACCAGGGACACGGGGCCGTACGGCGCCTCCCACCCGGGTTCGTAGTAGCCGTCCGGCAGGCCGACGGTGCGGGACAGCAGAAAGCCGACGATCATGCCGAGGCTGACGAGGGCCCCGGTCAGCCAGGCGACCATGGGGCGGGCCAAGGCCACCAGTGCCGCCGCCACGACGAGCATGACGACACCGCCGACCATGAACAGAACGCCGATGTAGAACTTCTCCTCAAGGTGATCAGGGACGAGGACGGCGTGCAGCACCACGTTGCCGACGGCGCAGCACACCCCCACTCCCCTGAGGGCGACTTCGGTGGCGAAGGCGGAGTTCATGGTGACTCCAGTTGCTCTCCGGGGCCACCGTCATGGCCTCCTGTGTCGTCATACGCAAACGACCTTGGATGAGATTGCCCCACCGGAGCACCACACGCGCCTCACCGCTGGAGCCCCAGCAGGCCGGTGACCTGGGAGCGTACGACGTCCCACGCGGCGGTCGGCAGGTCGCCGAAGGCCGTCGCGCGCAGCGCGTGCAGGGCCTCCTCGGTGTCCGCGACGCACGGGGCACTGCCGCTGAGCACGTCGTAGCCGTCGCGTAAGGCGACCCGCAGCCGGTTCCCACCGTCGTCCGCGTGCACCGCAGAGGCGACGACGAGGGGCGGCGGTCCACCCGCCACGCCGGCGAGTTTCCGATACGCACAGGCGATCGGTTCACGCCAGCGCAGGCTGAGCAGGACGGGGCGCTTGGCCACCAGTTCGGCCAGGTCCGTCTCATGGACGCCGTCTGATTCCAGCACCGTCGCCCGGGCGTCCAGGACGATGGCCGCGGGCAGAAGACAGCGCAGTGCGCTCCCGACGAGGTTGCCGCCGACCGTCGCCGCCCGCCGCACGGCCCCGGTGCCCACCGCGGCGGCCGCCAGGCGCAGCACGTCCGGCACCCGGTCGTCGATCCGGTGCAGGACCACGGCGCTTCCCACCGTCTCCCGCTCCAGCACGTTGGCCTCCGGCACATCCCGCAGGGACACCGCCAGTTCGGGGAAGCCGTCCCGCTGCCAGGTGGCCCACACGAGCGTGGCCCCGCCGACCGGCACGGCCCCCTCGGCCAGGCATTCCTGCGCTTCGGACACCGACGTGGGGAGACGCAGCAACACAGCGACCGGCCTGCCTTCCTCAGGAGTGGACCGAAGGCGGTGGGTGATGCTTTGCCCGACCGCCCTCGCCTGGGCAGTCTTCTCGACCGGGCGGGGGGCGCGTACAGGGCTCACACGAGCACGCCGTGCACTCTCTCGTCGTACGGCGCCCGCGCCTCGCCGATCCGGCCGCCGGGCATTCTTTTTGGACCCCTGCACCGGTGACCTTGTGGACCTGTCCATCACCTCCGTGGTAAGGGCAGCGTGGACGGTATGCGCACACCTTCCGCTTCGTTCGCCCAGCTCGTCCCCGGCATGGTCGGGATGGCGTTGGTGGGCAGCAGCGTGACCGTCTCCCGCACGCTCGTCGACGCCCCGCTGTTCACCACCCAGGCGGTCCGGTACGCGGCCGCGACCGTCATCCTCTTGGTCATGGCGCGGCTCGCCGGTGCCCGCCTGGTGTGGCCACGGGGACGGGAGTGGCTGTGGCTCGCCGGGATCGCGGTCACCGGCCTGGTGCTGTTCAACGTGGCCGTGGTCCGGGGCGTCGGCCATGCGGAGCCCGCGGTGATCGCTGTCGCGGTCGCGTGCGTACCGGTGGTTCTCGGGGTGGTGGGCCCGGTGCTGGAGCGGCGCAGGCCGAGCGCGCAGGTGCTCTGGGCGGCGCCTGTCGTCATGGCGGGCGCGGTGCTGGTGGAGGGCACGGGTCGCACCGATGCCGTCGGGGTGGCCTGGGCGGCGCTGGCCCTGGGCTGCGAGGCCGCGTTCACGCTGCTCGCGGTGCCGGTGCTGCGGCGGCACTCGCCGTGGGGGGTGTCCGTGCACGCGATGTGGCTGGCCGGTGTGCTGCTGGCCGTGCTGGGTGCGGCGAGGGAAGGGCCGTCCGCCGTACGGGAGTTGTCCGGGGCCCAGTGGGCGGCCGCCGGTTATCTGGCGTTGATGGTGACGGCGGTCGCGTTTGTGTTGTGGTACTCCACGGTCCGCGCCGTAGGAGCCGGGCGAGCGGGGTTGCTCACCGGCATCGCGCCGCTTGCCGCGGCGGTCGTCGGCGCCGTCTCGGGCGGCGGCGCGCCGGGGCCGTGGGTGTGGCTGGGCATCGCCGTGCTGATCCTCGGCCTGGTCGGTGGCCTGCGTCCTCGCAGCGTTCCTGAGGACGTGCCGGTGGGGCCTCGCTCTGTGCGGTCCCCCGCGTTACCGGAATCCTCCCGTCAGCAAGTCGGACGTAAGTAGGCTGATATGCATGAAGGCACTTTTGTTGTCTGGTGGCTCAGGTACCCGTTTGCGCCCCATAACCCATACTTCGGCGAAGCAACTTGTACCGGTCGCGAACAAACCGGTGCTGTTCTACGGCCTGGAGGCGATCGCCGAGGCGGGCATCACCCAGGTCGGGATCGTCGTCGGGGACACCGCCGAGGAGATCCGGGAGGCGGTCGGCGACGGCTCGGCGTTCGGCCTCGACGTCACCTACATCCCGCAGGCGGCCCCGCTGGGTCTGGCCCATGCGGTGCTGATCTCCCGTGAGTTCCTGGGCGACGACGACTTCGTGATGTATCTCGGCGACAACTTCGTCGTCGGAGGCATCACGGATCTGGTGGACGCCTTCCGCAGCGAACGGCCGCAGGCGCAGATCCTGCTGACGAAGGTGCCGGACCCGACCGCGTTCGGGGTGGCCGAGCTTGACGCGGCGGGCCAGGTGATCGGCCTGGAGGAGAAGCCCAGGCATCCCAAGAGCGAGCTGGCCCTGGTGGGCGTGTACCTGTTCTCCCCGGCGGTCCATGAGGCCGTGCGCTCCATCCAGCCGTCCGGGCGAGGTGAGTTGGAGATCACGGACGCGATCCAGTGGCTGATCGACGCCGGACGTGATGTGCGTTCCACGATCATCTCCGGGTACTGGAAGGACACCGGGAACGTCACCGACATGCTCGAGGTCAACCGCTCGGTGCTGGAGACCCTGGAGCCCCGGATCGACGGCACGGTCGACGACGACAGCGAGATCATCGGCCGGGTGCGGATCGAGCCCGGGGCGAAGGTCACCGGCAGCCGGATCGTGGGCCCGGTGGTCGTCGGCGCGAACACCGTGATCTCCGACTCGTACGTCGGCCCCTTCACCTCGATTGCCGGCGACTGCCGGATCGACGACAGCGAGATTGAGTACTCGATCGTGCTGCGCGACTCCTCGGTGAGCGGGGTCCGGCGGGTGGAGGCCTCCCTCATCGGACGCAACGTCGAGGTGACTCCCGCGCCCCGCAAGCCCGCCGCCCACCGTTTCGTCCTCGGCGACCACAGCAAGGTGCAGATCGCGTCGTAACCGCCAGGATCTTGATGACGGGCGGTGCCGGGTTCCGTGACGCACCCATCGAACGCCGCCATCGAACGACGATCAGGTAACGCACGGCTTTTCCGGCTCAGCTCCACCCGAGGAAGGGTTCAGCCCGGTGAACTTCAGGATCCAGCCGACCGCCCAGGTCGACGAGACGGCCACGGTCGGTGACGGGACGACGGTCTGGGACCTGGCCCAGATACGGGAGAACGCCCGGCTGGGCAGCGGGTGCATCGTGGGCCGGGGGGCGTATGTCGGCCCGGGGGTGCGGATCGGCGACAACGTGAAGCTCCAGAACTACGCGCTGGTCTACGAACCCGCGGAGCTCGGCGACGGGGTGTTCGTCGGCCCGGCGGCGGTGCTGACCAACGACTACTTCCCCCGGTCGGTGGATCAGCGGGGCCGGCTCAAGCGCGGTGGCGACTGGGAGCCCGTGGCGGTGGTGGTGGGCGAGGGTGCGTCCCTGGGGGCCCGCTCGGTGTGTGTGGCGCCGGTGCGCGTCGGTCGTTGGGCGCTGGTCGCCGCGGGTGCCGTGGTGACCCGGGACGTGCCGGACTTCGCGCTCGTGGCGGGCGTTCCGGCGCGCGGGATCGGCTGGGTCGGCCGGGCCGGGGTGCGACTCGTCGAGCGCGAAGGCGAGCCGGGCGGCTGGGAGTGCCCCGAGACGGGGGCGCTGTACGACGAGAAGGACGGCGAACTCGTCGAACGCGCATGACTTCTGATTCTCCCAAAACACCAATACTCGAACACGTGCAGGCATAACATGTGTGCGAACTGTGCAGACCGGGCACAGTTAGCGCACAAACCAGTGCCCAGGGGGGTTACCGGGGTGGGGACACCTGTGTCCGAAGCGGGGAGTGACGGCCGCTTCGTCGCCTGACGTCTGACGTTCCGACGTCTTCCTTCCGCCGCGTGGCAGTCCGCGACGCGGCGCTCACAAGCCTGCGCAAAAAGAGGACCCACAGGGGGGTTGGTGTGCCCAGAAGATGACCATCACACGTCTGGCGGCGCTCGGTCGTGAGGAGCCGCCGCTGCTCGCGCTCGCCCGCCGGCTGCTCTCGGTCGCCGAGGCGGGGCTGCCGTCGATGCTGCTCCCCGGCGGTGAGGCCTTCGCCTTCACCATGGCCGGGCGGAAGGCACCGGATGGTTCCTGGACCCTGGAGCGGCGCGGCACGAGTACCCGGTACGCGGCCATCACCGCGCTGGGGGCCCGGTTCCTCCCCGAGGACCGCCAGCGCGCGGTACTCGGCGGCCGCACTGCCCAGGAGTTCACGGGTCTGCTGGTCGAGTCGCTGCCCGCGGTGACCAACCTCGGTGACGCGGCGCTCATCTCCTGGGCCGCCGCCGAGACCGGGCACCCCAAACTGTCCGACGCCCTCGCCCGGGTCGAAGCCCTGGACCAGGAGGACCGGCCGCAGTACACCGTCGAGGCCGCGTGGGTGCTGTCCGCTCTCGCGGCGGCTCGTGCCACGGCCGATGTGGAGAAGCACTTCACCGCGGCCCGCAACCGCCTGCTGCGCGCCCGGATCGGCGACAGCCCGCTGTTCCCGCACGCCACCGGACCCGGCCTGGTGCCCTGGTACCGGGCACACGTGAGCTGCTTCGCCGACCAGACGTACCCGCTCCAGGCCCTGGCCCGCGCGCACGCCAGCGACGACGCGGGGGGCGATCCGGAGGCGCTGGCCGCGGCCGAGGCCTGCGCGGCGCGCGTCTGCGCGCTGCAGGGCGACGGCGGGCAGTGGTGGTGGCATTACGACGCGCGCACCGGCGGTGTCGTGGAGGGCTACCCGGTCTACAGCGTCCACCAGCACGCGATGGCGCCGACCGCCCTGTTCGACCTCACCGACGCCGGCGGCACCGACTTCGGCGCGTCGATCCGCAAGGGCCTGCGCTGGATGACGGACGTGCCCGAACTGGCCGAACGCCCCGAGCACCGGGAGCCGTTGATCCTCGACGACCTGGGCGCGACCTGGCGCAAGGTCTACCGCGGCGACCCGAAGAAGGCCGTACGCGCCGCCCGGGGACTGGGCACCCGAGTCGCCCCGAGCCTTCGGCTGCGGTCCCTGGACCGGATGTACCGGCCGCTCTCCGTGGACCGCGAATGCCGGCCGTACGAATTCGGCTGGATGCTCCACGCCTGGCAGGGGGGCCGCATATGAGCGGGCGTCAGTCCCTCTTCGGCGTCGAGCTGGATCCTCTGACCATGGACGAGACCGTCCAGCGCTGCCTGGACGCGGTCCGGGACGGCAGACAGCTGGAGATCGGGGTCGTCAACGCCGCGAAGCTGGTGAACATGCGGCGGGACGCCCGGCTCGCCCGGGCCGTGGCGGGCTGCGATCTCGTCCTCGCCGACGGACAGGCCGTGGTCTGGGCCGGCCGGGTGTTGCGCGCACCGCTGCCGGAACGGGTGGCCGGTATCGACCTCTTCCTGCGGCTGCTGGCGGAGGCGGAGTCGGCGGGCATGTCGGTGTACTTCCTGGGCGCCAGACAGGACGTGCTGGAGCGGATGCTGCGCCAGGTGGCGGACCGCTTCCCCCGCCTGAAGGTGGCCGGCAGCCGGAACGGCTACTTCGACGACTCCCAGCAGGAGGCGATAGCGGACGCGATCGCCCGAAGCGGCGCCCAGATGCTGTTCCTCGGCATGACCTCGCCCAAGAAGGAGGTCTTCACCGCCGCCTACGGCGCACGCACCGGCGCCCGCGTCGTACACGGGGTCGGCGGTTCCTTCGACATCCTGGCCGGGGTCACCAAGCGGGCCCCAGCCTCCTGGCAGCGGTGGGGCCTGGAGTGGCTCTACCGCGTCGTGCAGGAGCCGCGCCGCCTGGGCCGGCGCTACCTCACCACCAATGCAGCCTTCGTCCTCATGACGGCGCGCGAGTTCATCCGGCTCGGCCCGTCGCCCGCTTCCGCGAACAGGAGTCACTGATGCGCGTCGTCGTGGTCGGACAGGGATACGTCGGCCTGCCACTGGCCATCCGCGCCGCCGAGGTCGGACACGAGGTGATCGGCTACGACGTCGACTCCCGGCGGGTCAAGAGCCTGTCGGCCGGTGAGTCCTTCGTCGAGGACGTCTCCTCCGAGCGGATCCGCGCGGCACTGGACAGCGGCGCCTACCGCGCGAGCGAATCGGCCCGCGACTGCGGCGGTTTCGACGTCGCCGTCGTGACCGTGCCGACCCCGCTGCACGAGGGCATGCCGGACCTCCGCTACATCAAGGAGTCCGCGGTCACCCTCGCCCGCTACCTGCGCCCCGGGGCCACCGTCGTCCTGGAGTCGACCACCTATCCCGGCACCACCCAGGAGCTGTTCGCCCCGATCCTGGAGGACGGCTCGGGCCTCACCGCCGGTACCGACTTCCACCTCGGCTACAGCCCCGAGCGGATCGATCCCGGAAACGCGGTCTGGGGTTTCAAGGAGACCCCGAAAGTCGTGTCGGGCGTCGACGCCGCGTCGCTCAAGGCCGTTCAGGACTTCTACGCACAGCTCGTCGACACCACGGTGCCGGTGGGCTCGCCCAAGGAGGCCGAACTCGCCAAGCTGCTGGAGAACACCTTCCGCCATGTGAACATCGCGCTGGTCAACGAGATCGCGATGTTCGCCCATCACCTGGACATCGACGTCTGGCAGGCCATCGACGCCGCCTCCACCAAGCCCTTCGGCTTCATGCGGTTCACGCCCGGACCGGGTGTCGGCGGCCACTGCCTGCCGATCGACCCCTCGTACCTGTCCTGGCGGGTCCAGCGCGAACTCGGCCAGAGCTTCCGGTTCGTGGAACTGGCCAACGACATCAACAACCACATGCCCGAGTACGTGGCGCGCCGTATCAGCGACCTGTTCAACCAAAGACGCCGTTCCGTGAACGGCTCGCGCATCCTGCTGCTGGGCCTGGCCTACAAGAAGAACACCGGCGACGCCCGCGAATCGCCCGCCCTGCGCATATCCCAACTGCTGCTCGACATGGGGGCCCAGGTCAAGGCGGCGGACCCGCACGTCGTCGAGGGCCTGCCGGTGGACACCAGGCTGGTCCGGGTCGAACCGACCCCGGAGGAGCTGGCGGCCGCCGACGTGGTGGTGCTGCTCGCCGACCATGACAGCTTCGACTACGAACTCGTCGCCGAGCACGCCCCCTTCGTCCTCGACTGCCGTCGACGGCTGCCCTCCGGACCCACGATCGAGGTGCTCTGAAGCCATGCCGCGCATCGTCTGCGTCGCCGGGGCGCGACCCAACTACATGAAGATCAAGCCGGTGATGGACGCCCTGGAACGCCGCGGCACCGAGGTGGTCCTCGTGCACACCGGTCAGCACTACGACCCGGCCATGAACGACGTGTTCTTCTCCGATCTCGGCATCCGGCCGCCCGACCGCTTCCTCGGGGTCCGCTCCGGCACCCACGCCGAGCAGACCGGCCGCGTGATGACCGCGTTCGAGCCCCTGCTCGGCGAGCTGTCCCCGGACATCGTCGTGGTGGTCGGCGACATCAACTCCACCCTGGCCTGCGCCCTCGTCACGGCCAAGGCCGGACCGCTGCTGGCCCATGTCGAGGCCGGTCTGCGCAGCCGTGACTGGAGCATGCCGGAGGAGGTCAACCGCGTCGCCACCGACCGGGTCAGCGACTACCTGCTGGCCCCCTCCCCCGACGCCGTGGAGAACCTGCGCGCGGAAGGGTACCGGGAGGACCAGATCCATCTGGTCGGCAACGTCATGATCGACACGCTGCTGGCCAACCTGGAACGGGCCAGGACCTCGGACGTCCTCGACCGATACGGCCTGGGCAGGGGCGAATACGGCCTGGTCACCCTGCACCGGCCCGCCAACGTGGACCACCCCGAGGTCCTCGCCGCGCTCCTGAAAGCCCTGGGCGAGATCGCCGGCCGCTGCCCGCTCGTCCTGCCCGTGCACCCCCGCGCGGCCGGACGGCTGACCGAGATCGGCGTGCCCGGAGGCATCCGGCTCGTGCCGGCCGCCGGGTACCTGGATTTCATCGCCCTGCAGGACTCCGCCCGGCTCGTGCTGACCGACTCCGGCGGCGTGCAGGAGGAGACCACCGCGCTGGGCGTGCCGTGCGTGACCCTGCGGGACAACACCGAGCGGCCGATCACCGTGGAGCAGGGGACCAACGTGCTCGCGGGCCGGGATCCGGCACGCGTCGTGACCACCGTCGACCGGGTGCTGGACGATCCGCCCGCGCCGCGCCGGCCCGAACTGTGGGACGGTCACGCGAGCGACCGGATCGCCGACGTGCTGCTGGAGGGAGGCAGCGCGAGCACGCGGCCGCGACCGACCGCCCAAACGCTCCTCATATGATCCGCTTGCAACATATGCTCGTCGAACGTCGGGTCGCTAGGGGGGACCACCATGGATCTCGCTGAGATCTTCCGGGTCATGCGCAGGCGCTGGTACGTCCTGCTGCCCGGACTGCTGCTGACCGCCGGCCTGATCGTCGGCGTGGCCCTGATGGTTCCGGTCACCTACCAGTCGCAGAGCACGGTGGTGCTGCTGAACTCCCAGAAGGCCACCGTGGCCTACGACGGCAACCCCTTCCTCAGCTCCCAGACCTCGCTGACCGGGATGGCCGACAGCCTGGCCCGCAACCTGAACTCCGACGGCTCCGTCCGGGACCTCAAGTCCCGTGGCGCCACCGGTGCTTTCGCGGCCAAGCTCGCCGACAACGCACAGGGGCCGCTCCTCTGGCTGACCGTCACCGGCACCGACAAGGCCGCCGTGCTGGCCTCGGACAAGATCCTGACCGCGTATGCCAAGGAGCGGCTGGATCTGTTCCAGAAACAGCAGTCGGTCGCCCCGAAGGCGATGATCCGGATGACGACCATCGTGCCTCCGCAGGACCCGGTGGCGCAGACCAAGACCCGGATCGAGTACCTGGTCATGGCCGGGTGCCTGGGCCTGGTGCTGAGCCTGGTCGCCGTCTTCTACGTGGAGGCGCGCAAGAGGTCGCACAAGCCCGAGCCCGAGCCCGAGCAGGAGCAGGAGACGACCGTCCCTGTCCCCTCGGCCGGGGAACCGGCGGTGGACGAGACGCTCGCCATCCGGCGGCCGCCGAGTTGGTCGCGGTCCGCCGCGGACGGTCCAGGCACCGCAGAGCCCACAGCGCCACGTCCCGCCATGGCCGTGGCGTCCGCCGCAGAGCCGCTCGACGAGGAGTCGACTCATGGACACCGCCCGCGCACCGGAGAGCGAGACCGGTGAGACGAGCGACGCCCCCGCTCCTGCCGCTCCCGCACCCACCGTTGCCGACTCCCTTGATCGCAAGGTCCGTTCGGCGGCCCGGTGGAGCCTGATCAACACCGTCGTCCTGCGCCTGGGCAACTTCGCGACCGGCATCGTGCTGGCGCGCTTCGCCCTGGGCCCCGCGGCCTGGGGCGTGTACGGCATCGCCCAGACCGTGCTGCTGGTCCTGCTGTCCGCGAACGAACTGGGCGTGGGCCTGGCCATCGTGCGCTGGGAAGGGGACGCACGGCGGTTCGCGCCGACCGTCCTGACCCTCAGCACCCTCTCCAGCGGCCTGCTGTACGTGGCGCTGTTCGCGGCGGCACCGACGGTGGCCGGACTGCTCGGCTCACCGGACGCCACGGGCGTCCTGCGGGTGATGTGCCTGTGCGTGGTGATCGACGGGGTGGCGCAGGTGCCGGGCGGCTTCCTCACCCGTGAGTTCGCCCAGGGCAGGCGGATGATCATCGACGGGCTCAACTTCGTGCTGGGCACCTCGGTGACGCTGCTGCTGGCCTTCGCGGGCTGGGGGGCGATGAGCTTCGCCTGGGGAGCCGTGGTGGGCAACCTCGTGACGCTGGTCGGCTGCCGGCTGGCGGCACCGGGCACCCTGAGATACGGCTGGGACCCCGAGCAGGCCCGCGCGCTGCTGAGGTTCGGGCTGCCACTGGCGGGGGCGAGCCTGCTGGCCCTGGCGGTGGTCAACGTCGACACCATGGTCGTGGGCGCGACGCTGGGCAATGTGTCCCTGGGCTTCTACGTGCTCGCCTTCAACATCTCCGGCTGGCCCGTCAGGATCATCTCCGAGGCCGCCCGCCGGGTCTCCTTCGCCGGATTCTCCCGCCTGGCCGACTCGCCGCAGGCGCTCGCCCAGGGATTCAGCCGTGCCCTGGGCGTGGTGATCACCGGCACCGTCCCGCTGTGCGTGCTGCTGGCGGGCCTCGCGGAGCCGGTCATCCACCTGGTCTACGGAAGCCGGTGGACCCCCGCCGCCGCGGCACTGCCCTGGCTGATGGCCCTCGGCCTGATCCGCATCGGCAGTGAACTCGCCTACGACTGCCTGGTCGCGATCGGACAGCGCCGTTCGCTCTTCCTGGTGCAGGGCCTGTGGCTGGTGGCCCTGATCCCCGTGCTCCTCGTCGCCGCCCATGCGAACGGCATCGTCGGAGTCGCACAGGGCCACGTCCTGGTCGCCGGTGGCATGGTGGTGCCCGTGTTCCTGATCGCCCTGCGCCGTGGCGGCATCGGCCTCGGCCGGATCGCCAGGGCCTGCGCCTGGCCCTTCCTCGGCGGGGCCGTGATGGCGGCGATCATCCTCGGCCTGGAGCGTCCGTTCGGAGACGGCCGGCTCGCGCTCCTCGCCCTCGGCACGATCGCCCTGGCCGGCTACACGGTGTGCGTGCTGCCCAGCCGCGCCTTCCTGCGCGGCGTCGGCCGCGGCGACCGGCCCCACCGCGGCCGGCACCGATCGTCCGCGGCCGTTCCGTCCACCCGACAGGACCTGAGGTGAACCGGATGTCACGACGTATCGGCCTCAGTTCCCTCGCGGGGCCGCTGATCGCGGCCTTACTGGCGGTCGTCGGGGTGGCCTGCTCGGGCACGGACCGGAACGCCGGTCCCTCGCCGTCCGCAACGGGGAAACCAACCGGGACGGGAAAGCCCGGCGCAACGGGGAGACCCACCGCGGCGGGGAAGGCCACCGCGACGGCCGGCGCGGGCGGTGCGTCCGCGCATCCCGCGGCCGGTCCCGCGTGCGCCTCCCCGAGCGCCTGCGGCTTCCCCGACGCCCGTACCACCGGCCCCCGCACCGCGCTCAAGCCCCACAAGACCGGCTACCTGGCCGTCCGCACCAACGGGCTCGTCATCCGGGGCTGGGACATCACCGGCTCGCTCGACATCTACGCCGACGACGTCACCGTCATCGACACCAAGATCACCTCGGACAACTGGTGGGGCATCAACCTGCGGCCCGGCTACCACGGCCTGCGCGTCCTGCACTCCACCATCACCGCCGTGCCCGGCAAGGGGCCCGACAACGGGGGCGTGGACTACGCGGTGTCGAACATGGGGGCCAGTTCCATCGAGGTCGGCTGGTGCGACGTCTCGGTGTTCGGCGACGCCCTGTCCATGGGGCAGGGCGATCTGCACGACAACTACGTGCACGACATCGTCCCGTTCGTCAACCAGGGCGGCGAGTGGCAGCACACCAACGCCGTCATCAGCGGCGGCGGCAACACCGGTCGGCTGACCATCCGCCACAACACCCTGCTGAACCCGACCAGCCTCAAGCAGGGGGCCTCGGGAAGCATCGGTCTGTTCGCGGACACCGGGGTGGTCCGCAATGTCACCGTCGACCACAACTGGATCGCCGGCGGCGCGTACGCCCTCTACGGCGGTGACAAGGGCGCCACCGGGATCCAGGTCACCGACAACGTCTTCTCGACGCAGTACCACCCCGCCTCCGGCGGCTACGGCGTGGTCGCGCACTGGAACGCGAGCGGCGCCGGAAACGTGTGGCGGAACAACCGGATGTCCGACGGCCGCCCCGTCCAGCCGGAGCCGTCCTCGTGAGCGGCGGCATGACGCGCCGTGCCGCGCGGGCACCCTGGACGCTGCTCAAGGCGTTGTTCGGCTGGCTGGTGCTCTTCGAGGCCAGGAACAAGGTCCTGCTGGCCCCCAGCGCGGTGCGGCTGCGCCGGATCGAGGACGCCGAGACCCGACGGCTGGCCGCCGTCCTGCCGTCGCCGCCCTCGGCGCTGGTCGCCACGGTGATCGCCACCCACCGGCGCCCCGAGGCGCTGCGTGCCGCGGTCCGCTCGGCCCTGGACCAGACCGTGCGCGACCAGGTCGTCATCGTCGTCGACGACGGCGCCGGACTGCCCGAACTCCCCGACGACCCGAGGCTGTTCGCCGTCTCCCTGGCGCACAACACCGGCGTGGCCGGCGTCGTGCGCAACGTGGGCATCCGCCTCACCCGCTCGCGGTACGTGGCGTTCCTGGACGACGACAACCTGTGGGAAGACGACCATCTGGAACGGACGTTGGCGGTCCTGCAGTCCCCCGACGGACCCGACGGCGTCTACACGGCGCTGCGCCGCGTCCTGCCCGACGGAACCGAGAAGGACGTCCTGTCGGTGCCCTACGACCGGCGCCGGGCCGCCCGCGAGTCCTTCCTGGACACCAACGCCTTCGTCGCCCGCCGCACTCGCGCACTGCACTTCAGCCGCCTGCGCCGGACCCCGGAGGTGCTGCCCCGGGAGGACTGGGAGCTGATCCGCCGGTACGGCCGCAGGCACCGGGTGCTCCATGTGCCATGCCCCACCGTCCGATACCTGATGAACCCGGCCAGCTTCTACACCCAGTGGGCACCGCCCAGCTGAAACGTGCTCCCTTTCCGCTCCGACCCCAGGTGGTTGATCCCATGCCCCGCTCCCGCGCCCTCAGAAACAGATTCGTCGACGCTCCCGGCTCACTGGGCGAACGACTCCGCATCGCCCGCTGGGAGCGGTTCCGGCGCTGCTTCCCCGGCATCGAGAACATGAGCGTCGTGGACCTGGGCGGGACCGCCGAGATGTGGCTGCGCGCACCGGTGCGCGCCAAGCACGTCCACCTGATCAACCTGGAGGAACACCCCGCCGAACTGCCCGACTGGATCAGCGCGGAGAACGCCGACGTCACCGACCCGGCGGTCGCCGCCGAACTGAGCGGCCACGGCGGCTACGACCTGGTGTTCTCCAACTCGACCATCGAGCACGTGGGCGGCCACAGCCAGCGCCGGAAGTTCGTCTCGGCCGTCGAGCAACTGGCGCCGCGGCACTGGATCCAGACGCCGTACCGCTACTTCCCCGTCGAGCCGCACTTCGTGGCGCCCGGCTTCCAGTTCCTGCCCCTGGCCGCCAGGGCACGCCTGGTACGGCACTGGCCGCTCGTCCACAGCCGCCCCGACAGCCCGGAGTCGGCGATGAACGCCGTGATCAACATCGAGCTGCTGACCCGCGCCGAGATGCGCTACCTCTTCCCCCGGTCGGTGCTCCTCAGCGAGCGGGTGCTCGGTGCCCCGAAGTCGCTCATAGCCGTACGAACGGAGTCCGCATGCTGAACAACCTGGTCAACAGACATGACGCGGACCGGCTGCTGCGCAAGGTGCGGAAGCTGGAACTGGACCGCGTGCTGGCCAAGCTGCGGGTGCGCGGCGGCGCGCGAGTGGTCCAGCACTGGTCCCAGGTCGACCCGTCGCTGACCGAGTGGTGGGCGATACCGGCGGTCATCGAGCGGTGGAACCTGCTGATGACGGGCGACGCGGCCACGTCCTTCCCCCAGTACGTGGCCGCCAAGCACTTCGCGCCGCGCACCGATCTGCGCGGCCTGTCGCTGGGGTGCGGCACCGGCGGGAACGAGTTGCTGTGGGCGAGGACCGGCGCGTTCTCCCTCCTGGAGGGCGTGGACGTGGCGCAGCAGCGGATCGACTTCGCCACCCGCGCCGCCGCCGAGAACGGTCTCGCCGACGTCCTGCGCTTCCGGGTCACCGACGTCAACCGGATGACCAGCGACGGGGAACGCTTCGACGTGCTGCTGGGCCTGCAGTCGCTGCACCACTTCGACCATCTCGACGAGACCCTGCCGCGACTGTCCCGGCTCATCCAGCCCGACGGGCTGTTCGTGATCGACGAGTTCGTCGGTCCCACCCGCTTCCAGTGGACCGACGGCCAGCTGGACGCGGCCAACGCCCTGCTGGCCCAGCTCCCCGAGGAGCGGCGGCGCCTGCCCGACGGCCGGATCAAGCGCCGTGTCGTGCGGCCCAGCAGGCTGTCGATGGTGCTGGACGACCCCTCGGAGGCGGTCGACGCGGCGGCGCTGCTGCCCGGCCTGCGGCGCCATTTCGAGGTCGTCGAGGAACGGCCGTACGGGGGCACGGTGCTGCACATCGCGCTCTCCGGGATCGCGCACAACTTCCGTGACCAGGAGCCGGAGACGCTGGCGCTGCTGGAGCGGTGCTTCGCGGCGGAGGATGCGGCCCTGCCGGAGGTGGGGCACGACTTCGTCGCCATGGTGTGCCGCCCGCATAACGCGGGCTGAGCGCTCCGCGGGAACCGCCACGACGGCCCGGCGCCCGTCTGCGGCGCCGTCGGGGCTGGTCGCGCGGTTCCCGCGCCCTTGTGCGGCGCTCCGGGATCAGAACCAGTGCAGGCAGTGCGGGGTGCGTTCGGCGCGGAACAGGGCGTCGGCGAGGGTGGCGGCGCCCGGGTGGTGGGCCCGGATGTGTCCGGCGCGCACGAGCGTGCCCGGGGTGGTGCCGCCGAGGTAGACCGAGCCCAGGTCGCTCACGTCCAGGGACAGGTCGGGCTCCCGGTCGGTCGGGACGCAGTCGGCCTTCCCGTCCCGGACGGTCAGCAGGTAGCGGCCGTGCTCGCCGAGGAACGGGTCGTCGACGTCGAGGACGAGCTCGCCGTCCGTGAACCAGCCACGCGCGGTCAGCGCACGCGGGACGTCCAGCAGCCGCACCCAGAGCCAGTCGGTGTCGCCGCTCACCTGGCCGGCCCGGAAGTCCGCGAGCTGCCAGCGCAGCGGGTGCCCGGGCGGGACGTGCTTGAAGACGACCTGAGCGACCAGGTCGTGTCCGAGCACGAAACGGGCCAGGGCCGTGAAGACGGCGTCGTCGGTGGCGACGGTCTCGTCGACCGTCAAGGTGTCGCCCTCGACCGCATAGCTGGCGTACCCGTCCGGGACGCCGTCGGCGTCGCGGTGGACGGCGACGTAACGCGGCGCCGGAGAGATCGGCGGCTGCCCCGCGCCCGAGGCCCACCAGCGGTGCGGCCGGGACAGCCCGCCGGGCTGTGCCCGGCGGTACCGGTCGTAGACGTCCTCCAGGATCTCGCCGCACTCGGCACGCCGCAGCAACTCGACCGAGCCGGTGTCCGAGCCGGCCGCCGGGGCGTCCGCCGTCGCGCGCGCCCGTGGGAGGGTGAGGGCGGCCTGCCGGCGCGGCACCGTCAGCCGTTGCGTGTAGGTCGCCGGTCCGTAGCCGAACCTGCGGTAATCAAGGCCTCGGAGGCCAGCAGTACGGAGAGGAACTCCCCGCGTTCCCGCAGCTCCGCGAGCTGATGCCGCATCATCGAGCTGAGCACGCCCTGGCGTCGGTGCGAGGGCAGGACGCCGACGGCGGTCACCCCGGCGGCCGGGGCTAGGATCTCACCGGGCAGGGTGAGCTCGAAGGAGTACGCGGCGGCGGTCCCGACGGGCCGCCCGTCCGCCGTCGTGGCGAGCAGGCCGCGGTCCATCTCGAGCGCCGACCACCAGACCCCGCCGCCGCCCTCGGTCGGGGTTTCCGGGAAGCGTCCGAACGCGGCATGGAGTGTGCCGACGAAGACTTCGAGGTCCTGGTCGGTAGTGGAACGTATCTCCATCGCTGCCGTCGCCTCCCCTGGATACCGGCACCACGCGGCGTGGTGTCCGCCACAATCCTGCGTTGTCCCGAGGCCAGGTCAAGCGAATTACGGCCGGGTCCGCGGACGCGGTCACGGCCCCGGCGTGGCGCGCAGGGTGCCCGGCCGGGCGAGTGCGGCAGCGGCCGCGCGGCTGGCCGGGCGGCCGAGGGCGGCGCGTGAGGTCTCCCGGAGCAGGACGGCGGCGCGAAAGGCGGCCGTGGCGAGGGCGCCGTGCCGACGCCGGTACAGCCGGACGCGGTTGAGGGTGAGCAGGGTCCAGAGGCGGGGCGACACCTGGGAGTCGCCGCCCAGGTGGACGGCCTCGGCTGACGGCTCCAGCTGTGTGGCGTATCCCCGGTCCCGCGCTCGCAGGCAGTACTCGGTCTCCTCCGAGTACAGGAAGAAGGACTCGTCCCACGGGCCGCACGTGACCAGGCACTCCCCCGAGACGGCCATGAGCGCGCCGGTCGCCCAGTCCGCGCGTGTGGGCCGCTGATATGCGGCGGGGTGGGTGACGAGCTCGCTCAGGGCCGGGAAGCGCCCGGCCCGGGTGTTGCCGATGAGGGCCTCGCCGAGCGCTCGGAGCACGCTCGACTCGCGGCGCAGCGAGTGATGGGGCGTGGCCCTTCCTTCTTCGTAGAGCAGGGGTACGGCGATCCCCACTCCGTCCGCGAGGCTGTCGACGAGACGTTTGGCGCAGCCCTGCCGCATCCGGATGTCGGGGTTGCAGATCACAACGGCTTCGTACTCCCCGGCGGCACGCAGCGCCGCGTTGATCCCGGCCGCGTAGCCGGCGTTCCGGCCGGTCTGCACGACCGTGGCGTCGGGGGCCAGTGTCCGCAGCACCTCGACGGTGTCGTCGGCGGAGTCGTTGTCGGCGACGACCAGCCGCCAGTCAAGGCCGGCCATGCCGTCGGGGAGCGCGGCGAGGAACCCGGGGAGCACGGAGGCGCTGTTCCAGGTGACGACGATGACGGCGACGGGGCTCATCGGGACTCCGCGAGTTGGGGGAGCTGGGTTTCGGACGGCTTGCGGGGGGCGGGGACCGTGGCCGCGGCCGCCTCGCGGCGGATGAAGCCGAGGTAGCTGCCGCCGGCGCCCAGGGTCAGGAAGAACATCCCGGCGTACATGGGGAAGCTGAGCGCGTCGAAGGTGGCGCTGATGACCAGGGCGACCAGGGCCGAGGCGAGAAAGGCCTGCCCGAGCTCGCGGTCCGATTCGGTGCGGGCGAGCCGGCGGATGGCACCGCCTTGATGGATCCCGGTGACGAACAGGGCGAGCAGCGCGACCAGCCCGACGATGCCCGTCTCGGCCAGGGTCAGCATGTACTGGTTGTCCGTGAAGAAGTACAGGTCGGGGGTGAAGGTGCCGAATCCGCGCCCGAACCAGGGGCGTTCGCCGAGGTAGGGGACGATCGCGCTGTACTTCACGGTGCGCGCCTGGGTGCTGCTGTCGGAGTTGGACAGGAAGCTGGCGAACAGGTTGGTGATGGTTCCGATCAGCCCCGGGATGATCACCTTGAAGCCGGCCACCGAACCCAGGACGATGCCGATCGCGGCCCAGCGCCGCTGCGGCTTCCAGCGGGGCACCATCACCAGGATCACGATGAAGACGCCGATGATGGACGTCCTGGACACGGTCAGCGGAAGGGCGCCCGCCATGATCGCCACCGGGGCCCAGCGGCGCAGTGCGCCGGCGTGCCGGCGCACCGGATCGAACGCCTGGTGGACGGCGAACGGAACCAGGATGGCCAGCATCCCCCCGAACTCCAGTGGATGGGCCGTGGTGGAGCGGGGCCGGGTGAACGAGCCGCGGTCCATGGCGCTGATCCCGGCGGTGCTCGACTGCAGGCCGGGGATGTGGATGGAGTCGGCGATGTTGGTCGCGGCGAAGAAGTCGTAGTAGCCGATCAGGGCGACCACCGTGCCCAGCACGACGAGCCGGCGCATCAGGGTCTCCAGCCGGCTGCGCTCCTGGATGCCGGCCGAGGCCAGCACCACCAGCGCCACCCACACCCCGAGCCCGATGAGCCCCCGGTCGGCCCCGAGGACCTCCTCGTGCGAGCTGTCGCGTGTCGCGTCCGCGAGGTACGACAGCAGCACCGCCGCGGCGAGCACGCACATCACCACGCGCGGCAGCCTGGTGCCCGGCGCCGGAAGGATGCGGCCGCCGAGCCAGGTGGCGAGGTACCAGAGCAGTCCGAGCAGGGCGAAGACGTTGGCCGGGGTGCCGACACCGCCCAGCGCGGGCAGGGTGAGGTTCGACGGGACGACGAAGGCCAGCACCAGATAGCCGGTGAGGATCGTCGTGGCGTCCAGCCTCCGCACCAGCAGGCCCCTGGGCGCCCGCTCGGAGGGCCGGGCGCGACGGCGCCGGGGAACGTATCCGGCCCGGGCACGTCCCCGGCGGCGGACCACCGCGACGCCCTCGGCCAGGATGGACAGCAGGAACGCGCCGACGAACCCGACGATGACGACCGCCGCGATGTCCTGGTACCGGCTCTTCGACTGCGAGACCGGTGTCTGCGGCAGAACGACCGGGGCGGTCTGCACCAGGTAGGTCGCCGGCACCTTGGAGGCGGCCTGCAGGACCTTGAGCTGCTCCCCGGCGAAGTTGGTGAGGGTGGCGGTCTCCCGGAGCACGTTCGCCCGGTCGGTTCCTGTGACGCTCAGGGTGAGCAGCGGGCTGTCGGCGTCCGGCGCGAAGCCGGCCGTGTACCGGTCCGTGACGCCGCGGGAGCGCAGTTCCTTCGCCGAGTCGCCGGACTGGAGGGTCCTGATCAGCACGTCGGCCGTGACGACCAGCGAACCGCCCGCGTTCGACAGGGGGTTGCCGAAGGTCGGCGCCAGCTCGGCGACCGCCCTGGAGTCGAGCAGCGTGACGGAACTCTGCGACTCGTAGGACACCGGGACGGTCCGGTACAGATACCCGCCCGCGAGCAGACTGAGCAGGGTGAGGGGCACCATGAAGTACCAGCGCCTGCGCATGATCGCCCAGATGTCGCCAAGGCTCATGAGAACTCCCCCCGGCCCGGTGCTCCGGGACCGGACGTCCGGGCTCGGGCCCAGCATATGTCGCGTGATCCGGTGGCGACGCGCCCCGGCGCCTGCGAGGATCGGTGCCGACGGAAGGAAACCCTGTGTCGCCTCGTGAGGTCGCCGAAGCGCTGCTCCGCCGCTGGTACGTTCTGTTTCTCGCGCTCCTGCTGACGGCCGCCGGAGCCTACCGGGTGCTGCACCCCGCTCCGCAGTACCTGAGTTCGGCGGTGGTCGTCCTCAAGCCGCCCGTGACGGGAAACCAGCCGAACCAGCTGACGAACCTTCAACCGCCGCTCGCCACGCTCTCGTACGGGGTCATCCAGCAACTCCAGTCGCCGGCCGGGCGCAAGGAGCTGGACGCCGCCGGCGTGCACGGCACGTACCAGCTGATCCCGCGCAACAGCGGCACCAGTGCGACGCCGCGCTATCTGATCCCCTCGGTTCAGGTGCAGGCGCAGCGCGGCGGCGCCGTCGAGGCCGACACGGCGGTCCAACGGGTCATCGACGTCTACACCAGGCATGTGACGGCGCTGCAGGAGGCCCAGGGGATCGCGCCCGGGGCGCGGATCAGCGCATCGGTCCTGGTCGCCCCGAGCGCCGCCCCGGTGCAGGGCACCCGGACCCGCGCACTGGCCGGTACAGCACTGCTGGGCGCGACCGCCGGGATCCTGGGCGCCCTGTGGTTCGACCAGTGCGCGCTGCGCCGCAGGACCAGGAAGAAGACCTCCGTGGACCCGCGCCACCGGGCCGACGGGATTCCGGTGGCGGGCTGAGTTCCTGCGGGACATCAGATACCGCGGCGCTTCCACGACTCCCACCACAGCCACTCCCGCCCGCGCTCGGCCACGGCCGACCACACCAGCGGCTGCAGATACGGCATCGCCTTCGGGCCGATCCGTCTGCGCAGGCGCAGCGCGCGGTACTCGGGCAGCGCCGCGTATCCCGGCAGGCACTCCTCGGCGAACGCCACGCATGCGTCGACCGGTACGACGCCTGTACGGCCCCGGTCGTAGGCCCGGTAGGCCCGGCGCAGGGCGTAGCGCGCAAGTCGGGTGTGGACCTGGTCGGCGAGGCGGTCGGCGTGCGGGAGCCGGTCGGCGCATTTGGCGAGCACCGAGTCGAAGGCCACGAGACGCTGGCGCAGGTCGTCGAGCTGGCCTCCGAAGTCGGTTGTGGACATGTTCTTGCCATGGACGCGGTAGAAGGCCTGGTCGGCGCCGCGTATGTAGCCGACGTCGGCGTGTGCGGCGAGCCGCATCCACATCTCGATGTCGCCGGCGTGCGGAAGCTTCGGGTCGTAGCCCCCGACCGCGCGCTGGAGGCTGGTGCGGACGACGACTTCGGGTGAGGTGATGCAGCCGGTGCCCTCGCGGAAGCGCCGCTCCAGCCACCACTGCCCGGGGTAGACGACCGATCCGGTGCTCTGCGTACGGGCCTTCGGCAGCGGGCCGCCGTGCTGGAAACGCAGGGGGCGGCCGTAGGCGAACCCCGCCTCGGGGTGGGCGTCCAGCAGCGCGGCGGCCCGGACCAGCGCCCCCGGGACCAGCCGGTCGTCGGCGGAGAGGAGGGCGACGTAGTCGCCGTCGGCCCATTCCAGGAGGCCCTCGTTGTAGGTGGCGATGTGACCCTTGTTGGTTTCGTGGACGCGGACCTCGATACGCGGGTCGGCGGCGGCCAGCTTGTGCGCGATGTCCGCCGAGTCGTCGGGCGAGGCGTCGTCGATGATGAGCACCCGGACGTCGACGCCGTTCTGCTCGTCCAGGACACTGCTGACGCAGTCGGCGAGGAAGTGGCCATACTTGTAGCAGGGGATGACAACACTGACGGTGCTCATCGGTGGGCAAGCCAATCCCCGGTGGTGGTCTCCGCCTTGGGCGGAGACCACCACCGGTGCGTTCGGGTCGGTCAGTTCTTCTTCTTGCGGACGGTCTTGCTGGTCAGGGTCCAGCTGTGGGACTTCACCGGGTGGCGGTGCTTGTCCCGGGCCGTGACCGTGACCGTGAACCGGGTGCCGTCCGGCAACGGGGCGGACAGGTGGACGGACACCTTGTGGGTGGCCCGGTCGTAGGAGGTGACGGCCGTGACGTGGAGCTTCCTGGCGGCGCCCGCCCGGGGCCCCGGCAGGACGGTCACGGTGGCCTTGACGGACGACGGTGCGGCCCGGTCCGGCAGGGCCATGACGAGGGCGCTCGTCACGTCGGCGGTGTGCGTCACCGAGGACCCGGTCACCTCCGAGGCGGTGGCCGTCGACAGGGACGCGCTCGGGTTGTCGGCGGTGAAGACGGGGCCCACCCAGTAGTTCGCGGATCCGTAGGAGCCGTTGGGGAAGGCCGGGTCGGTGCCGTACTTGTAGAGCCCGTTGTGGTGGGCGGTGGTGTCGGCCGTGGCGGTCAGCGGATAGGACTGGTGGGCTGCCGTGAAGTAGCCGCCGTCCACCGCGTAGTTGCCGTTCGGCGCGTGGTAGGAGACGACGTAGGCGGTTCCGGCGGTGACGGCCACCGGAGCGGCGAAGGTCAGCGTCTGCCAGCCGGAGGCCGTCTCGTTCGTGAAGGTGCCGCTGGCGAGCAGTGTGCCGCCGTCGGACCACAGGCTGCCGGTGTGGGTGCCCGTGTTGCCGGTGCCCTTGTAGAAGGTGACGCCGGTGACCCAGCCGTCCGCCGAGGAGGTGAACCGGGTGCCCAGCTCGACGGAGTTGGGGTCGCCGGTCATGTCGGTGGTGGCGGGTACCGTGCCGGGGTTCCACAGCGTGCAGGGGCAGGTCACCGCGGGCGGGCTGGAACTGGTGGTGAAGGACCACGTCACCGGGTCCGCCATGGCGTTGCCCCACAGGTCGGAGGCCTGTACGGAGGCGGTGTACGTGGTGTTCAGCGCCAGCTCCGTCGACGGGGTGAAGGTCGCCTTGTTGGACGCGGGGAGCGTCGTGGCCCCCGGCACGGTGCTGCCGTCCGGACCCTTCAGGGTGAACGTCAGGGTGTCGGCGTCGACGGCCGAGCTGAAGGTGGCCGACACCGGTGCCGTGATCGACACGCCCGTCGCCCCGGACGTCGGGGAGGTCGAGCTGACGGTGGGCGGGGTGGTGCTGGCCGTCGAGGTGTCCAGCACCACGTCGACCCAGTAGTTGCTGCCCGAGGACTGCGAGGACGGGAAGGCGCTGGTCGAGCCGTAGTGGTAGACGCCGTTGCCGCCGTCGGTGCCGGACTTCAGTCCGGTGAGCGGGGCGAGGCCCGCGTCGCCGTCGTTGAAGTAGCCGCCGTCGTAGGAGTATCCGCCGTTGGGGGCGAAGTAGGAGGCGACGTAGGTGGTGTTGGCCTTGACGGGCACCGGGCTGGCGAAGTTCAGCTGCTGCCAGCCGGAGGCCGTCTCGCCCGTGAAGGTGCCGGTGGCCAGGCGGGTACCGGAGGCGGTCCACAGGCTGCCGATGTGCGTCCCGGTGTTGACGGGGGACTTGTAGAAGCGGACGCCGGTGATCGAACCGGTCACCGTGGTACGGAACTTGACGCCGAGCTCCACCGAGCCGCCGTCGCCGCCGTTGACGGTGCCGGGAACGGCCGAGGCCGGCCAGATGGTGCACGGGCAGCTCTGGGGGCCGACGGTCAGCGGGACGGTGGTGACGGCGCCGATGTTGACGCTGTCGTCGACCGCGCGGACCTTGATCGATGCCGATCCCGGGGTCGTCGGAGTCCAACTGTAGCTCCAGGACGCGAGGCCGCCGGCGGCCTTCCAGGTGGTTCCGCCGTCCGTGGAGACCTCCACACGGGCCACCACGCCGCCGCCGGAGTCGGTGGCGGTGCCCTTGATGGTGACCGGCTTCAGCGCCGGGACGGTCACCCCCGAGGCCGGGCTCGTCACCGTGACGGCCGGGCCCGTGGTGTCGGTGGAGGCGGAGGCGGCGACGAGGTTGCTCTGCCGGGTCGCCGGCTGGATGCCCATGTCGGCGAGGATGCTCACCGTCGCCTGCTGCATACGGGAGTCCTCGGTGACCACCGTGTCGGCGGGGTCGCTCGTCGGGACGTTGGTCAGCCCCCACGACCACTGCACGGTCCCGGACCCGAACACCAGGGCTCCGGAGTCCTGGTCGCGGAACTCGACGAGATTGTGGGTCGCCGTGCCGTTGCCGTAGATGTTGCCCCAGTCCATACGGAGCTTGCCGTCGTTGATGTCCACCGTGGTGGAGGACACGTCGATCGCCCCGGCGGGTCTGGTGCTGTTGTCGAGGTCGCTGTCCCACTCGTAGCCGAGGGTGCCGGTCGGGAACGTGGCGGTCTGGCCGGCGGTGAGGTTGGCGATGGAGGTGTTGCGCCAGATCCGGTTCTTGCCGTACGAGCCGGGGACGGTGATGGCGTCGCCGCGGTAGCCGTTCACCTGGAACATCGAGCCGGTGAGGATGTTCGGCGGCTGGTAGGTCTGGCCGTACTGGGTGCTGGTCGGATCCATCCAGGTGCCGGTCCAGACGCCGCTGGGGTCGGCTACGCCGTTGTTCTGCGCCATCTTGGTCATCTTGTAGCAGACCAGGGTCCGGTCCGCCGTGTTCGTACCGTCGATGCTCGGGGCGAGCCGCGTCTTCCAGAAGACCTCGTTGCCGCTGAAGAAGCCCTCGCGGACGCCGGCCTTCCGGGCCGCCAGGACGTTGGAGTACTGGCTCTGCGTCCAGTACTCGTCATGGCCGGAGGACAGGTACACCTTGTGCTTCTTCAGCAGGGTGGCGCCGGCCGCCGAGGACACGTCCACGCCGGACAGATAGCTGACGTCGTAGCCGTTGCGCTCCAGCCAGGACAGCATCATGTACTCGGAGCCGTAGATGCCGTTGTCGCCGCCGATGTCCAGGGGCCGGTTGTAGCTGACCTCGTAGGCGCGGCCGTCCGGCGCGGGCCCCGCGCCGCCGTACAGGTCCTGGCCGCCGTAGTCGTTGTAGGCCTGCCAGGTCTGGTCGCTGGTCTGCACGACCATGTCGGAGGTGCTGGAGTCGTTGCGGACGACGAACGGGTACGGCATCAGGCCGTCGCCGTCCGTCTGGGTCAGGTTCGCGATGTACAGGCCGGACACCGCGGTGCTGGGCACGGTCCAGGTCGCGGTGACGGGCCAGTTGCCGCAGTCGACCAGCCCGGTGCTGCTCTTGGTGGTGCAACTGGCTGGCTTGGTGGTGTAGTTGGCCGGATAGGTCACCGCCGCCTGGGTCGCGGTGGACATCTCGCGCGCGCCGTCGCCGCCGTACCAGCCCAGCCGGTAGATCTCGATGTGGTACGAGATCGGCGACTGGACCTTGAACTGGACGGTGTCGCCGGCCTGGACGCTCTCCTTGGTGGTGAAGCCCTTGATGTCGCCGTAGGCGTTGGGGGCGAACCAGTCGGACATCGGGCTGCCCGGCTTGGAGTTCTCGCAGACGATCGGGTTCGAGCCCGTTCCGCACGGGTCGGAGGCCGCCTGGGCGGTCACGGCCTGCGGGAGCACCGCCCAAATCAATGCTGCTACGACGGCGAGGCGGGCGCCCCGGATCCGTCTGCTCCATCTGTTCATGTGTACCTCTCAGCGGTGCTGTGCAGGGCCGACCGGTGGGGCCGGGTGGAGCGTGGGGCTGATGACCGGTCAGCCGCGCAGGGCGTGGGCGAGCGTGTCCACGACGCGCTGCTGCTGGTCGGGGGTGATCTGCGGGTAGAGCGGAAGCGAGAGGATCCGGTCCGCCGCCTTCTCGGCGTGGGGGAAGTCGCCCGGTGCGTGACCGAGATGGCGGTAGGCCGGTGTGAGGTGGACCGGGGCCGGATAGTGCACTCCCGCGCCGATGCCCTCGGCGTTCAGCTTGCCGACGATGTCATCGCGGTCCGCCCCGGTGACCTGGACGACGTAGAGGTGCCATACGTGGACGTTGCCGGCCGCGGTCGTGGGGAGCACGATCCGGCCGGCGGCCGTGAGGTCGGCGAGCAGCGTGTCGTAGCGGGCCGCGGCCGCGCGCCGGGCGGCGTTGCCGTCCGCCAGCCGTGCCAGCTTCGCCCGCAGGACGACGGCCTGGAGTCCGTCCAGACGGCTGTTGAACCCGGGCACGTCGTGGCGGTACTTGGCGACGCCGCCGTGGTTGGCGAGCGCGCGCACCAGGCCGGCCAGTTCCTCGTCGTCGGTCAGCACCGCGCCCGCGTCGCCGTACGCACCCAGGTTCTTGCCCGGGTAGAAGCTGGTCGCCGCGATCCCGCCGCTGCCCGGCGTCCGGCCGTCGCGGGTGGCGCCCTGGCACTGCGCGGCGTCCTCGACGGCCTTTACCCGGTCGGGCAGTTGGCGGGTCAGCGCCGGCACGTCGGCCATCTGCCCGTAGAGGTGCACGGGTACGACCGCGCGGGTGGCCGGGCCGACCGCCTCCAGCGCGGCCTGGGGGTCGAGCAGGTAGGTGTCGGGCCGGCAGTCCGCGAGGACCGGTCGCGCGCCGGTCCTGGCCACCGCGCCGGCGGTGGCGATGAAGGTGTTGGCGGGTATCACGACCTCGTCGCCGGGCCCGATCCCCCAGGCGCGCAGGGCGAGTTCGACGGCATCGGTGCCGTTGGCGACGCCCACGCAGTGCGCGACACCGCCGAAGTCCGCGTATGCGCGCTCGAACCGGCGGACCTCGTCGCCTCCGATGAACGCGGTGCCGGCCAGGATCCGTTCGAATCCGGCCCGTACCTCGTCGGCGACTTCCTCGTGGGCCGCCTTGAGGTCCACCAGCGGAATCTGGTTCATCTGACGGGTCCCCCCATGGTTGTCGTCGCAAGTTCGTCAAGCGCCGGGGCATCCGCCTCGCGCAGCCGCCGGGCCGGGGTGCCCGCCCAGACCTCGCCCGGCGGCACATCGCCGAGCACAGTGCTGCCCATCCCGATCAGCGACCAGGCGCCGACCGTCGTGCCCTCCCGGACCAGGGCCCCGGAACCCACATAACTGCCCCTGGCCAGCCGGGCTCCCCCGCCCAGGCGGACTCCGGAGGCAAGCGTGACGTGGTCCTCGACCACGTCGTCATGGGTGAGGACGACCTGCGGCATCACCGCGACGTGCGCGCCCACCCGCACGGCGGCGGTCAGGACACAGTGCGCGAGCAGGACCGAGCCGGGGCCGACCTGCGAGGTCGCCGACACCACCGCCGTCGGGTGGATCACCGTGGCGTAGCGGTCCGCGGGCAGGTCGAGCCTGCGCACCAGGCGGGCGCGGGCGGCGTAGTCCCGGGGGTTGCCCACGCAGATCACCACCCGGGCGCCGGGCAGGTCGTGGACCAGTTCGCAGCCGCCGAGGACGGGCACGCCGTCCACCTTCGTGCCGTGCAGGGCGGCGTCGTCGTCGAGGTGCCCGAGCAGCTCGGCCTGGCCCGCGTCCCGCACGGCCTGCGCGGTCTCGCGGGCGAAGCCGCCGGCGCCGACGATCAGCAGGCCGGTCATGGCGCGGCCTGTTCGCGCAGTACCGCCACCACCCGGTCCTGCTGGGCCTCGGTCATGGTGTGGAACAGCGGCAGGATCAGCGAGTCGCGGGTGATCCGCTCGGTGACCGGCAGCGGCGCACGGGGATGGTCGGCGTAGGCGGGTTCGAGGTGCGCGGCCATGATCCCGCGCCGGGCGGAGACGCCGGCCTGGGCGAGCGCGGCGAGCAGGTCGTCCCGGCCGACGGGGAAGTCCCTCTCCAACAGCACCCAGTAGGACTGGAAGTTGCTCTGCCCGTGCGCGGGGTCGCGTACGGGGGTGAGGCCGGGGACGTCGTGCAGCAGCGCCGCGTAGCGGGCCGCCAGCTCGCGGCGGCGGGCGGTCATCGCGTCGAGCTTGCCGAGCTGGACCAGCCCGACGGCGGCCTGGACGTCCGTCATCCGGTAGTTGAAGCCGACCTCGAGGTAGCTCTCCAGGACGGGCTTGTCGCTCGCGTGGCGCTGCGCCGCCGAGGCGTTCATCCCATGCTCGCGCAGCCGGCGCAGGCGTGCCGCCCACTCGGCGTCGTCGGTGGTGATCATGCCGCCCTCGCCCGTGGTGACGAGCTTGCGGGGGTGGAAGGACCAGGCGGCGAGCAGCGCGCCGTGCCCGACGGGCTTGCCGCCGACGGTCGAGCCGATGGCGCAGGCCGCGTCCTCGACCAGCGGCAGGTCCCAGGCGGCGCACGCCGCGCGCAGGGCGTGCACGTCGGCCGGCACGCCGCCCTGGTGGACGACGAGGACGGCCTTGGTGCGCGGGGTGCGGACCGCGTCCACGGTGGCCGTGGTCAGGTTGCCGGTCGCCGGGTCGACGTCGGCGAAGACCGGCTCGGCGCCGACGTACCGTACGGCGTTGGCGGTGGCGATGAACGACAGCGAGGGCACCACGACCTCGTCGCCGGGTCCCATCCCGAGCGCGACCAGCGACAGGTGCAGGGCGGTGGTGCAGGAGCTGACGGCGATGCCGTGCTCGGCGCCCACCCGCTCCGCGAAGGCCCGCTCGAAGGCGGCGACCCGGGGGCCCTGGGCGACCCACCCGGACAGCACCGCGTCGGAGGCGGCCCGCGCCTCGTCCTCGCCGAGCCAGGGGATCATCACCGGGATGCGGTCGGTGCTCACTTGGCCGCCTCCCGCTCCGCACGCCACCACTCCACCAGGTCCCGCAGCCCCGTGCGGAGGTCGATGTGTGCCGTGAACCCGAGCCGCTCGGCGGCCCGCGAGGTGTCGGCAAGCCGCCGTACCACCGAGTTCACGCTGCGGGCGGGCCCGTGCACCGGCTCCAGGCCCTGCGCCCCCATCGCCTCCAGCAGGCCCTCGGCGAGCGCCTTCAGCGAGGTCTCCGTGCCGCTGGCGATGTTGAACACCTCGTCGGTGAGATCCGACTCGGCGGCCAGGACGTTGGCCCGGGCGATGTCGCGGACGTCGACGAAGTCCATGGTCTGTGTGCCGTCGCCGAGGATCAGCGGCGGCTCGCCCGCCTCGATGCGCTCCATCCAGCGGATGAGCACCTCGGTGTAGAGGCCGTGGATGTCCATCCGGGGGCCGTAGACGTTGAAGTAGCGCAGCGCCACGTAGTCCAGGCCGTACATGGCGTGGAAGCTGCGCAGCATGCCCTCGTTGAAGGCCTTGGCGGCGCCGTAGAAGGTGTCGTTGTTGTACGGGTGGTGGCGCTCGGTCGTCGGGAAGGTCTCGGCCATGCCGTAGACGGACGCCGAGGAGGAGGCGATCACCTTGGCGACCCCGGCCTCGGCGGCCGCCTCCAGGACGTTGAAGGTGCCGTCGACCAGGACCTCGTTGGCGAGCCGGGGCTCCTCCGCGCACTGGGTGATGCGGATCGCCGCGAGGTGGAACACCAGGTCGGCGCCCTCGGTGACCTTCCGTACGGTGGCGGCGTCCCGGACGTCGCCCTCGACGATCTCCACGACGCCGCTGGGCAGGGCCTGGGCGAGGTTGGCCCGCCGTCCGCGCACGAAGTTGTCCAACACCACGATCTCGCGGGCGCCGCCCTCGGCCAGGAGGTCGACGAGGTGGGAGCCGATGGTGCCCGCTCCCCCGGTGACCAGGATCTTCTTGCCTCGTACGCTGCTCAACTACCGTGCCCTCTCAGTGAAGTGGATCCGCTGAACCGATGCGCTCAACGTCCGGCGCGCAGGCCGACGACCGCGCCCCGGAATTCGAGACTCCGGGACGCCGCCTCGAGAATGTCGAGCACGCGCAGGCCCGCCCGGCCGTCGGTGAGCGGCGCCCGGCGCGTCCTGATCGCGTCGGCGAACTCGTCGACCATGCTGCGCAGCGCTTCCTTCTCACCGATCGCGGGCGCGACCATGTCTCCGGAGCGGTACGAGACCAGCATGTCCCGGCGCTCGTCCGCGCCGATCTCCTGCGGGGAGGCCAGGTCCACGCCCCGGTCGTAAACGGCCACCCTTTGCAGGGGGTTGAGGTCGTCCCAGATCAGGGTGCGTTTGGCGCCGCCCACCATGGTGGTGCGCACCTTGGTCGGGGACAGCCAGTTGACGTGCACGTGGGCGATGGCCCCGGTGTTGAGCGTGAGCGTCAGATAGGCCACGCAGGCCTGTCCCGCGCCGATCGGGTCGGCCCCGTGGGCGGCGACGGCGACCGGCTCGACGTTGTCGGGAAGGATGAAGTCCAGGATCGACAGGTCGTGCGGGGCCAGGTCCCACAGGACGTCGATGTCCTTCTGGACGAGCCCGAGGTTGATCCGCACCGAGTCCAGGAAGTGGATCTCGCCGAGTTCGCCGGAGCGGACCAGCTCCCGGATGCGGCCCGCGGCGGGCGTGTAGCAGTAGGTGTGGTCGCACATCAGGGTGAGACCGCGTTCCTCCGCCTCGGTCACCAGGCGCATCCCGTCGGCGTAGGTGGCCGCGAGCGGCTTCTCCACCAGGACGTGCTTGCCGGCGCGCAGGGCGGTCAGGGCGATGTCGAGGTGGGTTCCGGCGGGCGTGGCCACGGCGACGGCGTCCACGGACGGATCGGCGAGGACGGCCGCGTAGTCCGCCGTGGCCTCGACCGTCGAGTAGCCGCCGAGGACCCGTCGGGCCCGGTCCACGTCGAGGTCGCACAGCCAGCGCAGCCGGAACCGGTCGCTGGCCTGGAAGTTGCGGACGAGGTTGGGGCCCCAGTAGCCGGCCCCGACGACCGCGACACCCAACGGCTGCGTGGTCTGCGTCACTTGGTTCCTCTCCCCTTGGTCCATCGTGAGGCGGCCCATCAGTAGGCCCCCGTTCCCCGCACCACCGCGGACCCGGTGCGCACCAGGATCGACACGTCCAGGCCCATCGACCAGTTGTCCACGTATCCGAGATCGAGCCGGACCGCCTCCTCCCACGGCAGGTCGGAGCGGCCGCTGACCTGCCACAGTCCGGTGAGGCCCGGCTTGACGAGCAACCGGCGCTTGATGTCCGGCGTGTACTCCTCCACCTCTTCGGGCAGCGGCGGGCGGGGGCCGACGAGCGACATGTGACCCTTGACGACGTTGAGCAGCTGCGGCAGTTCGTCGAGCGAGCTGCGGCGCAGGAAGGAGCCGACCCGGGTGATCCGGGGGTCTTCCTTCACCTTGAACAGAAGGCCGTCGCTGTTCTGGTTCAGGTGCTCCAGTTCCGCCCGGAGGGCCTCCGAGTCCGCCCGCATCGTGCGGAACTTGAGCATGGTGAAGTGGTCGCCGTACCGGCCCACCCGCTGCTGCCTGAACAGCGCCGGCCCGGAACTGTCCAGCCGGACGATCAGGGCGATCAGCAGCATGGGCAGCGCGAGGAACAGCAGGAGCGCCGCAGCGAGCGTCCGGTCCAGCAGTTCCTTGGGCAGCCGGGACGTCCGGGAGAGGTTCGGCGCCTGGATGCGCAGCAGCGGGACCCCGTTGGTGGGCCGTACCGCCAGCCGGGAGGCCGAGACGTCGGCCAGCACGGGGGCCAGCAGGAATTCGACGCCCTGTGCGGCCGCCGTCCAGGCCATGCGGCGCAGCACGGCCGCGTCCAACTCGGGCGCCGGGAGCATCACCACGGTGGTGATGCCCAGGGCCCGGATGACGTCGTTCATGTCGCCGACGCCGCCGAGGACGGGGAGCCCCAGTTTGCGGATCTCCACGGCGTTCCGCGGATCGCTCAGACACACGCCGGCGACCTGCAGCTCCTGTACGCCGCCGCGCCGCAGCACGGCGACCAGCTCCGCGATGCCGGGTGACGGCCCGACCAGCAGGGTCGTGCTCCGGTCCCGGTCCCGTGCCCACAGCCGGTGCAGCCGGCGGCGCAGCGTGTACCGGACCGGCAGGGCGATCGCGACGGCCGGCACCGCGGACATGATCATGTCATGAAGCAGGCGCTCATCGTGCGTGAACAGCCCGTACGCGAGGGCCGCCAGCGCCGGCAGGGCGACGGCACCGCGCAGCACCCGCAGATACTCCTCGGTCCCCAGGCCGAGGGCGCTGCGGTCGTAGGAGCGGTGGGCCAGCATCACCACGATCCACGCCGGGGGCAGCGCCAGGGCCACCGCCCAGCGGCCGTACGCCCCGTGGATGACCAGGGCAGCGGCGACGGCTGCGAGGCCGTCCGCGACCAGCAGAGTTAACCGGTACTTCCGTTCCCAACGTCTTCGGCGACCTTCTGGACGTCTGTGTTCCACATCCAGGTGCTCATGCGTGACCTCAATGGTCATGCGCCCCCCACCACATGCGCGGCTCCCCCTGACCACACGCAACCGCACACGTGATCGCAAGTGCGCAGCCAGGGCTGAATCAGCACCGCATGTGTCTCCTCAGCACTGCGGCACTGGAAAACAAGGAAGCCTTCAGCGGTTCCCCAACCGCCTCATGCCCCCCAGCATGTTGGTTACTGCCTGTGTCGTATCCGGTTCATCACGCCGTGCAATGACATGCCGTCAATTGCAAGGCACCCTCCCAAACCGGTCCGGCGGTCATCAATCTAGACCACTGGACGCAGTCACGGGAACAGTTGGACGAAACACGCAGCGCAATGGCGACTTCGCCGCCATACTGCCCGGGTGACGAGCATCGTGATCCCGGCCCACAACGAGGCACGCGTCATCGGCCGGCTCCTCGATTCGCTGCTGGCCGACTCCCCCGAGGACGAGACCGACATCGTGGTCGTGTGCAACGGCTGTACCGACGACACCGCACGGATCGCCGCCGCTCGCGGCCCGCGCGTCCGGGTGGTCGAGACCCCCGTCCCTTCCAAGCACGCGGCCCTTCGCGCGGGTGACGACCACGCGCGCGGCTTCCCCCGGCTCTACGTGGATGCCGACGTCGTGATCACGGGCGCCGACGTACGGGCGCTGACCGAGCCCCTGACCGACGACGCCTCGGACATCCTCGCCACCGCCCCGGAACGGCAGATCCCGCTGGCCGCCTGCGCATGGCCGGTGCGTGCCTACTACCAGGTGTGGCAGCGGCTCCCCGCCGTACACGAGGGGCTGTTCGGCCGAGGCGTCATCGCGGTCTCCAAGGCCGGGCAGGCCCGGATCGCCGCTCTGCCCCCGCTCATGGCGGACGACCTGGCCGCGTCCCTGGCGTTCGCCCCTGAGGAGCGGCTCGTGGTCCGCGCAGCCAGTGTCGTCATCCAACCGCCGCGCACCTGGGGTGACTTGATCAAACGACGGGTCCGGGCCGCGGTGTCCACCGCCCAGGTCGAACAGCATCGGGGACCGGAACAGGCCTCGGCGCGCACGAGCAAGGCGGACCTCAAGGACCTGCTCCGCCGGGAGCCGAGGCTCTTCGCGGGTGTCGTGGTCTTCGTCGGCGCTGCGGTCGCCGCCCGGCGGAAGGCCCGAAAAGCCATCAGGGCACAGGACTTCGGCACCTGGCTACGGGACGAGAGCAGCCGGCAGAACTGATCGCACCGCACCTGGAGCCTTGTCTTGTATCTCACCGACCGCTCCGCGCCCGTCAAGGCGGGCACCGACCGGGACCGAAGACGCGGGCCGGGGGCCAAGGTCGCCCCGGTCGTGCTCGTGCTGGGCACGGTCAGCCTGATCACGGACGTCTCCTCGGAGATGGTCACGGCCGTCCTGCCGCTCTACCTCGTCACCACGCTCGGCTTCAGCCCGCTGGGGTTCGGCACCCTCGACGGCGTGTACAACGGCGTCAGCGCACTGGTCCAGCTCACCGGCGGCCACCTCGCCGACCGGGTGCGGGACCACAAGCTGCTGGCCGGTCTCGGCTACGGCCTGTCCGCGCTGTGCAAGCCGCTGCTCCTGCTCGCCGGCAGCCTCGGCACACTCGGCACGGTTCTGGCCCTGGAACGGACCGGCAAGGGCCTGCGCACCGCCCCGCGCGACGCGATGATCTCCCTGGCCACACCGGCCGGGAACCAGGGCCGGGCCTTCGGCGTACACCGGGCGATGGACACCACCGGCGCGATGCTCGGTCCCCTGACAGCCTTCCTCATCCTCCGCGCTGCGGCCGACGGTTACGACGCCGTGTTCGGCGTGAGCGCGTGCGTCGCCGTGCTCGGCGTGGTCGTGCTGGTGCTGTTCGTACCCGGCAGGCGGCAGGGTGCGGACGGAGGGCACGGCGCGCCGACGGACGCAACGGGTGCCCGGGACGCAGCGGGTGCGCGCGATGAAGCCGGTGGGACCGTGGAGGCCGGCGGCACGGCGGATGTGAGGGGCGGCAGACCGCCCGTCCGTGTGCGCGAGGCTCTGGCGCTGCTGCGCCTGCCGCGGCTGCGGGCGCTGGCCGGCTGTGCCGCCCTCCTCGGCCTGACCACCGTCAGCGACGCCTTCGTGTATCTGCTCCTGCAGCGGCGTGCGGGTGTCGGCGAGGAGTGGTTCACGCTGCTGCCGCTGGGCACGGCCGTCGTGTTCCTGCTGCTGGCCGTGCCCGTCGGGGCGCTGGCCGACCGGGTCGGGCGGCGCACCGTGTTCCTCTCCGGGCACACGGGTCTGCTCACCGCGTACGGCCTCCTGCTGTGGGCCCCGGACACACCGCTGCTCGTCCCCGCCGTACTCGCCCTGCACGGCACCTTCTACGCGGCCACCGACGGGGTGCTCCCGGCCGCTCTCGCCGGTCTCGTGCCCGAGCATCTGCGCGCCAGCGGCCTGGCCATCGTCGGCACCAGCCAGGCGCTGGCCCGGTTCTGCTGCTCACTGGCCTTCGGCGCCGCCTGGACGGCGTGGGGAGACGGCCCGGCGCTGGCCGGCTCGGCGGTCGGCCTCCTGTGCTGCGCGGCCGTCGCGGGCGTGGTGCTGCGGCCGACCGGCGAAACCCGATCACCATCACAGCCACAAGGATCCGGATGACAACGCTGCACCGCCGTCTGCTGATACTCGTCGCGGCGGTCCTGCTCCTGGCGGGCCTGGGCACCGGCGTGGTCCTGCACGCCGCCGCCCGCGCGGACCGGGCGAACCGGCCGCAGTCGGGCGATCCCGCCGTCCGGGCAGGCAAGTTGACACTCGACCAGAACGGCCGCCTGGCCTTTGTCAACGCGGCCCCCGGACCGCACCGCACCGCGGTCGCCTCGGTACCGTCCACGGACCCGAAGGACGGGCGGACCGCGTCGGCCCTGAAATGCGCGCGCTTCTACGCGGCCGCCGGCACGGGCATCTGCCTCCAGTCCAACCCCGGTGTCCTCAAGCAGAGCAACCGCGCGCTGCTGCTGGACGCCGACCTGCGCACCCGGCGCACCTTCGCGCTCGCGGGCACTCCGAGCCGGGCCCGGGTCTCACCCAGCGGGCGCTTCGCCGCCTGGACCGTCTTCGTCTCCGGCGAGTCCTATTCGTCCGCCTTCTTCTCCACCCGGACCTCGATCCTGGACACCCGGACCATGCGGCTGACTCCCAGCCTGGAGACGTTCTCCGTCGTCAAGGACGGCAGGCTCTACCATGCCTCGGACATCAACTTCTGGGGCGTCACCTTCGCCTCCGACGACGACACCTTCTACGCCACCCTCAACACCGCCGACAAGACCTACCTGGTCCGGGGTTCCATCGCCCGGCGCACGGTCACGACCCTGGTCGAGAACGTGGAGTGCCCGTCACTCTCCCCCGACGGGAAGCGCGTCGCCTTCAAGAAGCGGGTGTTGTCCCGCACCAACCTCTGGCACGAGTACGTCCTCGACCTGCGCACCCTGCACGAGACCGCGCTGGCCGAACGCCACAGTGTGGACGACCAGGCGACCTGGCTCGACAACCGCACCGTCGCCTACGCGCTCCCCACCGAGGGCAGGGTCGGCAGCAGCGACCTGTGGAGCGTGCCCGCGGACGGCTCCGGAACCCCCCGCCTGCTGATCGCGGGTGCTTCCTCCCCGGCACCGCTGTAGGGCCGCGATCACCGGGTTTCTCCGAGGATGCCCCGGTCTTCGGGCCAGGGAGGAATCGGGCTCCTGCGGAGCAGGGCAGGGATAGCAGGATGGCCGGCAGGGCGGTCCGGCGTCCACCCCGCTACGGCGGTGTTGTCGCCCACCGTGATCAAGAACTCTCAACTGTCGGTCCTCTCGGGTAGGTTCGGATGCATGACGACGGAGGCATCCGCGAAGGACACCGGGCATGCCCGGTACACCTTCCGTGTGCGCGTGTCGGCTGCCGCGCGGCGCGCGCTTGAAGCGGAGTGGGATCGCTGCCGCTGGATCTGGAACGAATGCGTGGCCAAGTCCCAGCAGGTCCACGCGCAGGGCCGGGCGACCGGCGAGGAGCTGACGTGTGGTCCGGCTCAGCTCGACAAGATGCTGACCGAGGCCCGCAGGGTGTCGCCATGGCTGGCTGAGGGCGCGAGCGTGCCGCAGCAGCAGGTGATTCGGGACTTCGCCAGGTCCCGTGCCAAGGCGCTGAAGGACATCAAGGACCGGTTGCCGCAGCAGCGCCGGGCTGGGATGCCCAGGTGGAAGAGGAAGCGTGAGGCGCGGCCCAGCCTGAACTACACGAAGCGCGGTTTCCGCCTCAGGGACGGCCGCCTGCACCTTGCCGGCGGGATCGTGCTGAGGGTGGTGTGGTCACGGGAGCTGCCGGCCGATCCGTCGAGTGTGCGGGTGTACCAGGACAGCCTCGGCCACTGGTATGCGTCCTTCGTCGTCCCTGCTCAGGTTGAGCCGCTCTGTGAGACCGGCCGCGTCCTGGGAGTGGACTGGGGTGTGAAGGAGACCGCCACCACCACCGACGACGCCTACGATCTGCCGCATGCCGAGCACGGCAGGCGGGCCGCGCAGCGGCTGGCGAGGTACCAGCGGATGATGGCCCGGCGCCGGCGTCCCAAGGGACGGCCCGCATCCGCGGGCTACCGCAAGGCGCAGGCACAGGCGGCGAAGCTGCACAAGAAGATCGCGAGGCAGCGGGAGGACACCGCCCGCAAGTGGGCCAAGTCCGTGATGCGCGGCCACGACGGGGTTGCGGTGGAGGACTTCAGGCCGAAGTTCCTGGCGAAGACGACCATGGCCCGCAAGGCGGCCGATGCCGCCATCGCCGCGACGAAGCGTGCCCTGGTCGAGATGGGCCGCAAGCACGGGCGGGACGTCCGTCTCGTGCACCCGGCGCACACCACGATGGACTGCGCGCAGTGCGGAGCGAGAACCAAGCACGCACTTCCTCTGTCGATGAGAACGTATGCCTGCACCGCGTGTGGAGCCGTGTCCCCCAGGGACAAGAACTCCGCCCGCGTGATGCTGGTCCGGGCAGGTTGGAACCCGGACGGTGCCGAGGGCGTAAGACCACCCGAGCCGCCGGCTCCGGTGGCGGCCTGAGCCGTAAATCCCCGCTCAACCCTGGAGGGTGAGGAGTCCCCTCCCTTCAGGGAGGGGAGCCTTCAATGGAAGTAGACGAGAATGCGTCCGGCGTTGCCCGTGTCGACCTCGCGCCGGACGTACAGCTTCCTGATGTGCTTCTGGTCCAGGAAGGCGAGCACGCGATCCCTGAGCCGCCCGGAGCCCTTGCCCGGAATGATCTCCGCAACGGGCTCGCCCGAGTGGTTCGCCCTGAAGAGGAACTGACGCAGCGTCAGTTCGATGTCGCGGTTGTTGCGGAAGATCGGGTGGAGATCGAGCGACAGCATACGGAACCTCCCAGTGATGCGGCACGGCTGCCCGGGCACCGATCCATCATCGCCTCGCTCCCACCCGCCCGCTCCGGCCGTACGGCAATGCCGCTATGTGGAAATACAATGCCACCAGGCGAAAAAGTGGGTAGGCTGGGATTGAGTATGCGGCGCCATGTGACGCTGAAGGCGCTCGGCCGGGGTCAGGGGTTCGTCCTCCGCGTGCTGCGCGGTCTCGCCCAGGTCATGTTCCTGGACAGCGCCTGGGCAGGCGCCGTCTTCGCCCTCGCCCTGTTCACCGCGGACTGGCGGTACGGCGCGTACGCACTGGGCGGTGCCGCCCTCGGAACCGGTGCGGCACACCTGCTGGGTGCTCCGCGTGACCGGGTGCGCGTGGGACTGGAGGGCTTCAACTCCTGCCTGATCGCCCTCTGCTGCGCCGTGTTCCTCGCGGCGCGGGCAGGCCGGCCGCGGTGCTGCTCGCCGCCTCCGCCTGCCTCGTGGTCACCGTCGTCACGGCGGCCATGACCCGGCTGCTACAGGTCTGGGATCTGCCGGCCCTGACCATGCCCTACTGCCTGCTGGCGGGCGCGGTCACCCTGGCCGCGCCCGCCTTCCGGCGGATCCGGCCGCACGGCCGGAGCATCGCCGTGCCACCCGGCGCCGGCTCCGGACCCACGGTCCTGCGATGGAACGACGTGGGGGAAGCGTTCTTCCACAACGTGTCCCAGGTCCTCTTCATCGAGCAGTGGTACGCGGGGGCCCTGGTGCTGGCCGCTCTCTTCCTGGCGAGCCGCGTCGCCGGGTGGCTGGCCTGCGCCGGCAGCGCGACGGGCATCCTGACGGCCTGGGCGCTCGGCACGCCGGCCGCACGGATCGCCGACGGCACGATGGGCTACAACGCCGTTCTCGTCGCGCTCGCCCTCTGCGGGGTGTTCCTGGCCGCCACTCCGACGACACTGCTGTACGCCCTGCTCGGCACCGCGACCGCGACCGCCCTCACCCCGGCCGTCGCCGCTCTCCTCGCCCCCTCCGGCGGCCATCCCTTGACGTGGCCGTTCGTGCTGACGACGCTCGGCTTCCTGGCGGCCGCCCGCTCCTTGCCGCACATCACCGGCCCCACCGCCCTCCGCACCGCGAACCGGCCGGCCGAGCCCCTCCAGGGCGACCAGGCCACTGACGCACCGGATCCCGGGATCAGGGCCCACCGGCCTGCCCCGGCCGGGTGGCCCACGCCGGCACCTGCCTCACCGGCTGTGCTGCGTCCGGGGTCTCCTAACGCCACTCCCCCTTGGTGAGCGGTTCCACCGGGTGCTTCTCACGCGACATGTGAAGGCGGCGGAAGATGTCGGCCCACTCGGGGTTCTCGGCCTCCGTGTCGAGTCGGACGTCCAGCTCCTCCTCGACGCCGTGGGCGGCGCCGATCAGTATGAACTCGGTGCCCTCCTGGTCGAGCAGCTGGGGCTCGGCGCCGGTGAAACGCCGCCCCTCGAACCGCTCCTGCTCGCGGCCGGGCAGGTCGGCCCGCTGCCGCGCGGGCAGACCGGCCCCGGCAGGCGCGCCCGCCCGGGGATTCTTCACCGCGAGGATGTAGCTCGCCTCGGGCTCGATGGTGAGCTCCTTCTGGACGGCGCCCGGCTGCGCGGGCATTTCGAGCTCGTACGTCAGGTGCGTGTGACTGCCGTGCCGGACGATCGCGTAGCGGCCTTCTCCCGCCGGCCTCGCCGCGGGTTGTGTCCGCTTGCCCTGCGTCCGTGTCTCGTACGTCCGCCGCTGCAGGTCCTCCGCGACGGGTTCCGGCCGACTGGCCACCTCGTCGACGAAGCCCCAGAACCGCTCGTGTTCGTCGGGCCGGGGCAAGTGCTTGCGCCCGATGACGAGGCGGCGGCTGCGGTCGCTGCCGGAAGGCTGGAGGATCACGAAGAGGCGCTGGACGTCCTCGATGTCGTGAGCCTGCTCCTGTTCGACTCGGGGCCGGTACACGAAATAGATGTCGCCTCGTTCGAGGATGTCGCTCGCCATCGCCGCTCACCGCCCCGCACAGCCGATGACCAGCGAGTACCCCGTGTGCCACAGGCGATGGCTCGGCAGGGCAGGGTGCCGTCGTGTCTCCTCGGGGGTACCCGGGCCCCGTGAAGCTCGCGTTCCTCGATCCCCTCTTCGGCGCATCCGGCCCGTGGGCCAGCGTCTATCTCGACACCTCGCGGGACACCGACGATCCCGACAGAGCCATCGACCTGCGCTGGCGGCACCAGCGGGACGCCCTGCTGGCCCAGGGAGCGGACCATGCCACCGTCTCCGCTCTCGCAGTGGCCGTGGGCACGGATCAGGCGCTGCCCGGACGGCACGGCCAGGCGCTGTTCGCGGCGCAGGGGCACCTCGCTCTGGTGGAGGAGCTGCCCGAGCCGCCCGTACGGGACACGGCCCGGCTTGACGCCCTACCCGACGCGGCGCCGCTGGCCGTACAGCATGCGCCGGACATTCCGTACCTGGCCGTCGCCCTCACCTGCGGCAACGAGTGGACCCCGGACGAGAGCACCGGCGACCGTGTCGCGGGCGAGTACGTGCTGATCGTCTCCGAGGCCGGGCGGTGGCCCACCGGGAGGGTCAAGCCGGAGCACCGGCTGAGTCACCAGATTCCGATCCAAGGATGGCGGCGCGCAGCCCGTGAGGTCGCCCGGGAACTCGGCGACCTCGCGCAGCGGCACCGCGCCGAGTCGATCGTGCTGTGCCGGGCCCGGGACGACGCCTGGGCGTCGGGCATGCTCGTGAACCGCTGGCCTCGCGCTCTGCGGGACCGTCTGACGGTGGTGGACGACGACTGCGTCACCGGCCCGGAGGCCGCCGCCGGCCCGACCCTGCTGGAGGAGCACACGGCTCGGGTGCTGGAAGGGCGCCTCAACGCGGCAGACCAGAGGCACCTGGACACGTTCCTGGCGCAACGCGCCCGCCACCCCGGGCAATCGGAGGGCGTCGGCGCGGCCGTGCGCGCCCTGCAGCAGGGACAGGCCCGAGCCCTGCTGCTCGACCGCCGCGCCCGGCTCGCCGAGCGGCTGTGGCTGGGCACGGAGCCGCCGCAGATCGCGCTGTCCGCTTCGGACCTGGAGACCTTCGGAGTGTCCGCGGTCCAGGAGGAACCGGCCGTCGCGGCCTTGCTCTACGCCGCCGTCCGCACCGGAGCCGAACTGATCGTGCTGCCGCCGGACCGCGTCGAGATGACCGACGGAGTGGGTGTCCTCCTGCGCTATCGGACCGTGCCGGCCGACGGTCCCCGGTAGGACCCCGGCGAGGAAGCCGCCCGGCAGCGGCGAGCCCCGCCGGCGTGGCCGCCGCCGGACGGCGGTTGGTGCCATACGGCGCGGGTACCCGGGCGCGCATGGAGTGGCAGCAGAGCGTCCCAGGTGACCTCCGTAGGCGCGTTCTCGCGGGCCACGGTGCTGTTCCACCGTCCTGATCTCGGCCTGGCGCTGATCAACCTGCCACTGGGAGCACCACTGGGGAGCGAATCATGACGTCCACCGAATTCCTCGCCACCGTGCGGGAGCACGGAGAGTACGCCGACCTCGACGAGGCAACCCGCGTCACCGAAGCCGTTCTCTGTACGTTCGGCGACCGGCTGCAACCCACCGCGGCGGATCACCTGGCGGATCAACTGCCGCTGGAGATCGGCGAATTCGTCACCGGTGTGGGCAACACCGGACGTACCTGGGGCGTGCAGGAGTTCGTCCGACAGGTGGCCCGGGCCGCCGCCGAGGACGAGGCGACCGCCCGGAGGGACGCGGAAGTGGTCCTCACCGCCGTGGGCGACACCGTCTCGGGCGGTGAGTTGCACAAACTGCTGAGCCTGCTGCCGAGCGGATACGCCGCGCTGTTCGGCCATCCCGAACTGACCTGACGGGGGACAGGGAGCGCCTGCAGCGCCCGAAGCACTGCGTGGCAGCTGATCACACGCCCGCAGGCCAGGTCTGCTCCTCCCGGCTGTCTTCCGCCACCGGGTGCAGCGGTGTGAGCGCGTGTGTGCGGTCGAGGTAGCAGAAGGCGTCGTAGCGCTGGGCCAGCACGGTGGGGACGTAGTTGCCGATGCGGTCGTACTGCGGCCGGTACACCACGCCGATCGCGCGGTGACCGTGCTCTTGGTGGAACCACTCGCCCCGGCCCGAAGGGGGCGGGTGTTGGAGCTGCACATGCGGGAAGACGAACAGCGCCCGTTCGCCGGGCAGCGCCCGGTGCAGCAGATCCTCCAGGCTGCCGGTGCGCGCGGCCGGCACGCCCATGACCCTGGGGACGTCGCCCCACGCGTCGGCGGCGATCACGGTGCCGGAGTGCGAGCCGAACCCGACCAGCACCACGCCCCTGCCCATGTGCCGCTCGCGCACCAGCTGGCCGACGTTGACCTCGCCGACGTCGGCCATGTCCGTGGCGCGCGCGTCGCCGATGTGGGTGTTGTGCTCCCACACCACCGCCTTGGCATCGGGGCCGTAATGCTCCATCAGCCGGTCCAGGGTGTCGGCCATATGGCGGTCTCGGATGTTCCACGACTCGGGCCCGCTATCGAGCATGACCCGGTAATAGGCCTCGGCCCCGGCCAGCACCTCGGCGTTCTGCCTGGCCGCGAACTCCGCGAGCGAGCCGTCCAGGGCGGCCGCCTGCGCGGCCCGCCGCCGCAGCTCGGTGAGCAGGGACACCACCTGGGGTTCACAGCCCTCCGGCAGGTATCGAGTGGACAGCGCGTACGCCTGCGGGTCCTGCGCATACGGCTCGAAACAGCGGAACGTCTCCAGGGCGTGCTCCACCCGGCCGGGATCGTGCTCGCGCAGATGGGACAGCACCGCCTGCAGCGACTCCCACATGCTGTAGACGTCCAGTCCGAAAAAGCCCACGCGCCGCTCGGGCGGCCGGGCCTCGTTGTGCCGGCGCAGCCACCGGGTGAAGGCGACCACGTCGGTGTTGCCCCACATCCACGTCGGCCAGCGGCTGAAGCCCGCCAGCACCTCGCCGGGATCCTCGGGCGCGTCCGGCGCGGCGACCACGCAGCAGTGCACGGCCTGGCAGTCCGGCCAGTCGCCCTCCACCGCGACGAAGGAGAAGCCCTTCTCCTCGATCAGCCGGCGCGTCACCGCGTCGCGCCACTGGTAGTAGTCCGCGGTGCCGTGGGAGGCCTCGCCGAGCAGGACGTAGTGGGCGTCGCCGATGCGCTCCATCAGCGGGTCCAGCGACGCCGGGTCGGTCAGCGGCAGGGCGTGACTGCGGATGCGGTCCAGGTCGGTGTCGGGCACGGCGTTCTCCCCTTTTCCGCGGATCCCGCACCGGGTTCCCGTGGCGCCGTGCCCGAAACGGCGTGCGGGCGGCCCCGCCCCGGCACCAGGAGACGTCCGCGCGCCGGGAGCGCACGTGTCCTGAGGCTGCGGCCCGGGTACCCGCCCTCGAAAGCGCCTCTGGGAGCACAGAGGAGAAGCGACAGGAGTCGGAGGCCGAAACGATGCCCCCCCGGCACGATCCGCTGTGGCGGACCCCCGAGAACGCCGCCGTGCCGCCGCCCGGTCCGCACGCCCGCGCACCCGGGTCCCGGAGGCCGGCGACGAGCCGGATCTGCTCGGCCAGTACCTGACCCAGATCGCCGCGACCCCGCTGCTCTAAGCCGCAGAGGAGGTCCGGCTGGCCCAGGCCATCGAGGCCGGTGTGCACGCCGCCCGGGAGCTGGAGCGGGCCGAGACCGGCGAGGCCTCCCTCTCACCACCGCGGCGCCGTGAACTGGAGGCGGCCGTTCGGGAGGGCACGCGCGCCAAGGACCACATGATCCGGGCCAACTTGCGGCTCGTGGTGTCGATCGCCAAACGGCACGCGCACCGGGGCGCGCCCCTGCTCGACCTGATCCAGGAGGGCAACCTCGGACTGATGCGGGCGGTGGAGAAGTTCGACCACACCAAGGGCTTCAAGTTCTCCACGTACGCCACCTGGTGGATCCGGCAGGCGGTCGAACGTGGCCTGGCCCAGCACGCTCGTACCGTACGGCTGCCGATGCACGTCGTGGAGCAGCTGCAGAAGCTCGCGAAAGCCCACGAGCCGACGGACGACGAGGTCGCCCGGGAGAGCGGGTTCGACGAGGAACGGGTCGCCTGGCTGCGCCGGGTCGGGCGGCAGGCGCTGAGCCTGGACACACCGGTGGACGACACCGGCGAGACCGTGGTCGGCGACCTCATCCCCGCCACCGACGTCCTCCAGGCCCCGCAGGTCGCCGAGTACCGGGCGCTCGCCGAGGAGCTCAGGGACGCCCTGGGTGTGCTGGCTCCCCGCGAGGCCATGATCCTGAGCCTGCGCTACGGTCTGCACGACGGGCATCCGCGCACGCTGCAACAGGTGGCCGAGCAGGTGGGACTCACCCTGGAACGCGTCCGCCAGCTGGAGAAGCAGTCCCTCAGCCGGCTGCGAGCACCCGAGACGGGCGAGCGCCTGCTGGACTGGGCGAGCTGACGGCCCACCGCTCGGACTGCTCGCGCCCGAACGCTGTTCAGGCCCTGGCGTCAGGGCCGCTCGTCCCGCCGAGCGTCGTGGGCCGCGTCCGGCGCGGCCGGGAGCCCCGGTGCCGGCCGGCGTGTGCCGCCCCACCCACCATGATCGCCAGGCCCGCGCAGAAGATGAGCGCCAGCGCGAGTCCGGAGCTGAACACGGCGAGGCCACTCATCGTGGCGACGTCGTGATCGAGGACGGACACCGTGTAATCGGGCCCGCCGGACAGGTTGCCCGCGATCGCGAGGGCCGTGAAGGCGCCCGCGCCCGCGAGAAGGAGCAGCCCGATGAACCGCATCGCAGTCATCTCCTCGTCTCCTCGTTTCCTCGTTGCCTGGCACCGCTGTGCCGGTCGGGCGGGTACCCCGCACCTCCCCGGTCATCCCGTGCGGTTCGGTCGTATGCCCGTGCCTGCCCGGGGTACTCCGGTCGCATGGCCGGTATCGAACTCAGAAGCGCAGCCTTCAGCGATCACACCATGATCCCGCGCCACCACGCCCATGACGCGGACAACGTCTCTCCACCGCTCACCTGGTCCGGAGTACCGGACGACGCGGCGGAACTGGCCCTGGTGTGCGAGGACCCGGACGCACCGTCCGGAACCTTCGTGCACTGGCTCGTCACCGGCATCGACCCCCACGTGGGGGGCCTGGACGCCGGCGAGACACCACAGGGCAGCCAGGCACATCGCAACGGCTTCGGGGAGCGCGGCTGGGGTGGCCCGCAGCCCCCGGTCGGCGACGAGGCCCACCGCTACTTCTTCCGGCTCTACGCCCTCCCCGCCCCGGTCTCGCTCCCGGACCGGGCCACCGCCGACGACGTACACGCCGTTCTCGACCGGCAGCAGCTGGCCAGCGGCACCATCGTCGGGCTGTATCAGCGCTGACGACGGCGGCAGGCATGCCCGTCACCCCCGTCGACGCCTGGTCGTGCCCGCCGCCCCCGCCGTACGTCCGGACGCGCCTGCCCCGAGGCGATGTACCCGATACCGCTTGCCGGGGCGTGATGTTCCGTGACGCCTCCGGACCGGAGCAGCCCGCCCTTCCCCGAGGAGATCGACATCGCCTTCCACGACGGCGTGCTGGGCCGCATGCGCAGTCGTGCCGTCGGACGGCCGCGGCCGGACATGCCCGAGGTCGTCCTCGTGCAGGGCATGGGCGTGGCCGACTACCTGCTGCCCGGGCTGGCCACCCTCGGCCGGTGGACCCGCGCGCATCTGCTGGAGCTGCCGGGCTTCGCGGGCAGCGGGGATCCGCCGCACGAACTCGACGTGCCGGAGTTCGGCCGCTCGGTCACGGACTGGCTGCGGTCGCGGGGCCCCGCCCGTACCGTGCTCATGGGTCACTCGAGCGGGACCCAGGTCGCCGCACGCGCGGCGACGGCCGCACCGAACGTCGTCGCGCTGGTGCTGGCGAGCCCCACCGTCGACCCCTTCGCGCGCACCCTGCCACGGCTGCTGCTGCGCTGGCGGCTGGACTCGCGGTACGAGCCCTCCGGACTGTCCGAGTCGCACCGTCCGGAGTGGAAGCGGGCCGGACTGCGGCGCATGGTGCACATCGCGCGGGTCCATGCCGAGGACGACCTGGAAGACGCCGTCGCCCGGCTGCGGGTGCCCCTGCTCGTGATCCGCGGCCGGGACGACCGGATCAGCACCCCCGAGTGGGGCAGGCGGCTCACCACACTGGTGCCGGACGGCACTTATCTGGAAGTGCCGGGTGCGCACACCTTCCCCTGGCCATTCCCGGATGCCTGGTCCGAGCCGGTACGGGAGCTGGCCGCAAGGGTCCGGTGAGCCGGCCGGGGCCGCGCGGCAATCGCTGATCAGCCTGCGGACCCGCCGCCGACCGCCGGCACCGCGTCGTCGATCCGCTCGGCGAGGTCGAGGTCGAGCGGGGTCACGGCCTGCACGGGACCGTCCGGCGTCCGCATGCTGCGGGGGCGATGACCGAGGTCGTCGGCGGCGAGCTCGACCTGGGTCAGCAGCAGCTGAACGCGGTCGGCCGGCAGCGCGACCGTACGGGACAGTTCACCGGCGTCACCGGACCAGCCGGGACGCTGCCGCAGCGCCGCGGCGATCTCCTCCTCGCCGAGCGGGGCCGGTGCTTACGTGGCGCGGCTGGACCGTTCCGGAAGCGGATCCGGCTCCGCGAACAGCATCCCGAACTCGTCCGGCAGGGCGCCTTGCAGTTCCGCCTCCAGGGCCGTGTCCTCGGCCGTGAGCCGGCAGACCACTGTCCGCGCCAGGAACAGTGCCTGCTCCAAAGTGGCGTCCACGGGCCGGGCCACATCGGCCAGCAGTTCGTCGAGCCGCATCGCGGAGTCGTCCGCCGCCTCGCCGCCGTACGTCAGCGCCCCGCGTTCATGGGCCGGCACGGCCTGGCGCAGATGCTCACGGCACGGCGCGTCCAACCGACTGCTCAGCGCCGCGAGAACCAGGTGCACGGCCGCGTCGGCGGCCTCCGTGTCGTCGAGCCGGGCCCGCGACGCCACCTCTTCCACCAGTTGCCGATGGCTGATCATGCTGCCTCCCGCTGGTGAGGACGGGGTCATGCCCAAGGGATCTGGGGCGGCCTTGAGGGCCGCGTTTCCACGGGTGCCCGTGGGACCGACGCGTACACGGGATGACGGGACCGCCGTACGCGGCCCACGCCGAAGTCTCCGCGACGCGCGGCACATATCGCGGTGAATCAGCCATCACGCTGACGAGCAACCGCCAGGTCCGCAGTCCTCACCTTCCCCGGCGGTCGATGGCGCAGTGGTCGTCGTTGCGGATTCCGGGTAGGGATCGATCATGCAACGGATCACGGCGGAGGTCTGCGGCCGGCCGATGGTGGCCTGCCGGATCGCCGGACGCAGGCCGCCGGTGGTGTGTGTCCACGGTGCCGGGGTCTCCAGCCGGGAGTTCCAGCCGTTCATCGAGGTCCTCGGCCATCGCCACGACGCCTGGACCGTCGACCTCCCCGGATTCGGCGCCAGCGCCGGCCCCCGCCACCCGCTGGGGTTGCGGGCGCTGGCCGACGCGCTCGCGGAGTGGCTGGCCGCCGTCGGCCTCGGCCAAGTGGTGCTCCTCGGCGGATCCTTCGGCTGTCAGGTGGCCGTCGATGCCGCCGTCCGGCATCCGGACCGCATCGCCGGACTGGTCCTTGTGGGACCGACCCTCGACCCGGCCGCCCGCGGTTTCCTCCGACAGCTGCTGCGCTGGCTGCGCAACGCGCCCCACGAGCGCGTCTCGATGGCACCGCTCAACCTCGCCGATTACCGTGACGCGGGCGGGCGCCGCATCGCCGGCGCGTTCACCGAGTCGCTGCGCGACCGGATCGAGGACAAGCTGCCCCACGTCGTCGTGCCGACGCTGGTGGTGCGCGGGGCGCAGGACCGGATGGTCCCCCAGGAGTGGGCGGAGGAGGTGACCCGGCTGCTGCCCGCGGGACGGCTGGCCATGGTGGAGAGGTCCGGCCACATGGTCCCCTACCGGCAGCCGCACTCGCTGGCCGCGCTCGTCACCGATTTCCTGGCCCACGAATGCGCGGCGGCCGGCGCGGGCGACCGGCCGGGGTCGCAGGAGCAGAGGTCGGCGACATGAAGGCGTCCAAGGCGGTCGCCTCGTTCGACTCGGCCACCGGCATGCTGCGTGCCTTGTCGCGTTTCCTCGCGGGGCGGGACACGCCGGCCCTCGGCACGCTCCCCGCCGCCTTCGAGCTGCCGCTGTCCGGCGTGCTCGGCGCCCTGAACCGGCTGCCGATCGCGGCCCGGGAACGGGTGTACGCGGCGAGCGGCTGGGCGGAGGCCATCCCGCGGCACCGCGTCGGCGACGTCCGTTCGGAGGCACTCGCCGAGTGGGTCACCGGCCACTACCCCCGGCGCCGCTACCCAGTGATCTTCATCGGATCCGCCAACGGCGCCCTGGTGCACCTGGCCGCCGCCCTCGATGCGGCCTGGCTGCCGCAGACGCTGCTGCTGCCGGTCCGCCGCCGCGGCGTCGCTCCGGACGATCCACGCGGCGACCTCGCCGCCGTCCACGAATCCGGCCGGGCGCTGCTCGCGGCCAACCCCGACCTCGTACTGCACCACATGCACGATCCCAACCAGGACCGCCTCATGATCGCCGGCATGACGTACTTCCGGGTCAAATGGCGCCGGATCCCCCTCGCCTACCGCCGGTTCATCCGCGACCGTCTGTCCCCCGGCGGCCTGCTCGTCATCGCCGACTGCACGCTGCGCTGGCCCACCACCAGGATCGACGACCGGTACGTGTTCCAGTTCGGCGCTCTCGGCGACGCCACCCCCGAGGAATACCATCAGGGCGGGCCCCGCGTCGCCGACCTGCTCGCCCGCTACGGCGCCCCGGCGCGCCGCTGGGACCCGCCCGCCGCCGACGGCGAGAGCCCGGAAGCCGAATGGGGCCTGGATCCGGCGCTGCTCGATGACATCCGTGCCTACGCCGGACAGCACCGGCTCGATACACATCTGCTGCGCTTCGACACACCACAACGGCTCAGCCCCGCCGTGGCCGACCTCCACCGAGCCTGGTACGCCGAGCGCGGCCTGCCCACCGGACGACTCCTGGTCGAGTCGTTCCTCCTGCTCGAACCCTGGTGGACCCTGCGCACCGGATCGGTGCCGTACTGGACCGTCTTCGGCACGGAGGCGTCCCGCGCGGGCCTCGACTCCTACCTGGACGCCTCCGCCCCCTACGACGAGATCCGGATCCTGCTGTTCAACCACGGCACCGACTCCATCGGCCTGGCCCACGCGCAGGACTGGCAGCGTACGGCCGCCCGCGCCCGCAAGATCGGCCTCCTGACCGGCGTGGATGCCGCCGCATACCCACGCGACTTCGCCGGCTTCGTCCGCTCGCACCGGGAACTGACCAAAATCCGCACCCGCTACCCACTGCCTCTACCGCTCGCCGCTGCCGACGCGGTCACGGCACTCACCGCCCGGGACGACATCGTCTGGCGTCCGGTGCGATGAATCGCCCAGCACGGCCTCATCATGCACTGTCACAGTGGCCGGCCGTGGCAGACGTCGAGACTGAGTAGGCCGTTGATGTCGTCCTGGTCGTGCCCAGGCAGCGCGCCGCTCTCCTCAAGGGCTGGATCACGCGCCCGCGGCGTGTCGGGCGTGCGCGTGTGCGTGCACATCGATGCGTGCAGGCGAAGTCGAGTGTGAGGACTCCTCGGCGGATGGCACATGAGGCGTCGCGACGTCGTTCGCCGGACCCTCCGTACCCGCTGTCGCGCCCCCGCTGGCGACGGGTCCCTTCGCCACGGGGGACGCACGGTGGCCGAACAGGACGGCTGCCAGTCCCAGCACGCTCCACAGGGCAAGGACAGCGATGTGGCCCGCGCTGTCATTGCCGTCGAAGTAGGCCGTACCGCGCACGAGGCTCGCGCCGGCGCCCGGCGGCAGCCACTGGCCGATGTCGTCAACCGCCTTGGGCAGCAGCTCTGGTGCGGATGTGCTGCCGGAAAACGGGTTGCCGACGAAGACCATGAGCACCGCGCTCAGCCCAAGCCCCACCGAACCCACCAGCGCGACTGCCCCGGCAGTGGTGGCGCTGATGGCGAAAATGGTGAGTGCCAAGGAAGCCCAGGTCGCCAGATGGTCGTGCGGCAGTGCGCCGAGGAAGCCCTGGGCAACCACGTAGACCCCGAGGGCCGCCGCTGCGCTCATCACGATCAAGGCCATGAGACGGGACACGGGTCGCAGCCGCAGTGACATCGCGATGACCAAGGCGATCATGATGCTGCAGATCGTCAGCGGCAGAAGCGCCGAGCTGAAGACGACGCCGCGGGGGTCATCTGCCGAGGTCTGAACGACATCCACGGTCCCCACTCGGATCCGCGCCGGCTTTTCGGCGCCGGCTTTGCCTCGCTTGGAGCGAGCGGACGTGCCGTGGGCAGCTGAGGCAGCACGGGCCGCGGCCGCCTTGGACGCATGGGCGGCCATTTGCCGCCCCGCCTTGCCCAGCAACTGGGCGACGGTCGGGCTCGCGGCGGTGGACTCCAGCACGGTGAGACTGCCGGAGGTGACGACGAAGGCACCGTAAACGTCCCGCTCCCTGATACCGGAGCGCGCCGACGCCTCGTCGGGGTAGAGACGGAAGTCAAAGCCGCCCGGCTCGCTGTGAGCCAGGCCCTCGACCGCGCCCTGGCTTGCCGTACTCGTGCCCACGATCCCCACTGGCAGGTCGCGCGGCGCAATGCGCGCCGCAGGCCACGCATAGGCCATCACTGCCAGTGAGATCACCAGCGGCAATGCCACTGCCATGATGGCCACACGGCGCCATGACTGGTTTCCCGCCAACGGGGTCTTCACGGTCTTGCCTCCAAAAAAGAATGATCGTTCTCCAGGAATCCAGTCTGCTAGGCTCGCCGACAGCGAGTCAAGACGAACATTCGTTTTTCTTTGGAGAGGATGCCCTCATGCCCAAGGTGTCCCAGGAGTACATGGACGCTCGCCGTACCCAGATTCTGGATGCGGCCCGACGATGCTTCCTGCGCGACGGATTCCACTCGACGTCGATGCAGGATCTGTTCGCAGAGTCCGGACTCTCGGCGGGCGCGGTTTACCGGCACTTCGCGAGCAAAGACGAGATGATCCTGGCTATCGCCGAAGAGAACATGCGTGAGGTCGTGACGCTGGTTCACACCGTCGCCACAACTCGGCCGAGGAGTTCCGTAGGGGCGGTCATCGCTGACCTCCTCGATCTCGTGTCAGCTCGATCCGCGGAACACGATGTCGCGAGGCTGGCGGTGCTGGCCTGGTCCGAGGCCCTGCGAAACCCCACGCTGGCAGGGCAGTTCAGCACGCTGCTGACCCAGATGCGCTCCGACCTCGCAGAGGTTGTGCGCGAGCACCAGGAAAATGGCGCCCTGCCCGAGGAGGTGACTGCCGAGTCGATCGCCGGCGCGCTGGTCTGCTTCCTACCCGGCTACATCCTCCAGACGGCCATGCTCGACCCCACGCTCGTGGAGGGGGTCGGCGACGCGGTACGGGCTCTGTGGCCGGATCCGGCCGCGCGCTGACCGCCTATGTCGTCGGACGAGCAAAACCGACCACCCGGCGACACCGATCAGTCCTGGGTTGAGGGTCCGGTACAGAAGATCAGCGGCCGTGGCGGCCGCCATCGGCATTCCGCCGTGATGCAGAGTCAGGACCAGAGCCGCGTCGAGAGGGCCAAGTCCCGCGGGCAGCAGGGGCAGAGCCGATACGGCCGTCATCGCGGCGACGTAGGCGAGCAGCACCTTGTCCGAGGCCGGGGCCGAGCCCACCGCATGGCACACGGCGAGCACACACACGAGATCGCCGGCCCAGTTGATCAGGGCAGCACCAAGCCCCAGAACCCAGAAGCGAGCTGGAGGCCGCATGGCGGCCAACTCCCCCAGCAGGCCATCGGCCGAGGTCTGCCCGCCCTTGCCGCGCCGCAGTCCCTGCCACACACGAAGCAGGGCGCTCACCGGCCGGCGCAGCACATGGGTGCGCCGGACGAGCGCGAGCGCGGCGACGGTGACGGCACAAGCCGCTGAAAGTTGAATGGCCGCCCCTGCCAGCTGGGCACTGTCCCCGGCCAGAGTCCCGCCGATTCCAGCAAGCAGGACAAGTGCGACCGCGCACAGAACACCGGTGACAGCATGGGTGAAGCCGATCAAAGGCACACTGGCACCCCAGGTACGCATACGCCGTGTCCGGTAGGTGATCGATACCAGGCTGCCGCCGGGCAGAGTCGCGCTGAGAGCGTTCCCGGCGAACACGGCGGAAACCGCAGCGCGCAGTCCCACTCGCAGCCCGCCCGTACTCAGCGCCAGACGCTGCAGCCGGGCGAAGGCCGCCATCGACACCATCTCCGCGGCGACGGCCAGCAGGAACCAGGCGGGTTGAGCGTGGGACAGCTGGTGTGCCGCACGACGCGCGTACGGCGCGACAAACACCAGCTCGGTACACAACAACACCACGACGGCGCCCATGGTGAGTACGACGCGTGGTCGAGAGCGTGACCGGGACGTGCATCCGTCGTCCGCGTCCACCTGTTCCGCCCCGGCCTTCGCCCTCGAAGCCGCGATCCGGTCGTGTCCACGCTCGCCCGGCTCGGTCTGGTGCGCGCTGCTCATCGCTGCACCGTGCCTGAGCGCTGCGCTGAGGTCGTTGCCGTGTTCCTCATCAGCACCTGGGGGCAGCCCGAAAGAATAGATCATGGTGAGTCACCTGGAGGGAGTCTGTGTGGCGCACACAGGCTGCCGCCACCCCCTTCCCGGAATGATCGTTCTCTTTTTCACCGCCCATCCTGCAGGCTCCGATGGGTCCCAGTCAAGACGAACATTCGTTTTCTTTGCGCGACCGACGACACGGCATCGGGGGTTGTAAAAAATAATCGTTCGTTTTACTTTCAGGAGGCGGGCGTCAGGGGACAGCCGCCCGCAGCCCGCCTTACTGAGCAAGGGAGGCGGGCGGCCCCGTCCCCGCGAGAGGCCGTAGCGGACATCGCGGGGCGGGGCCCTTTCATGCCGGCGCGGTCCCACAGCGGTGGGACCGACGGGTTCAGGAGAGCCAGTCCGTGTAGTGGGTGGGGGCGATGCGGGCGTTGTCCCCGGCGGTGAGGACGTCACCATGGACGACGGCGTACATGCCGGCGCTGTCATTGGTGATGACGGAGCGCCCGTCGCCTTTGGCCGCGAGGGTCAGCCGGCCGATTTCGTCGAGCGGGTAGACGTCGGGTCCGGCGATGTCGAGGACGCCGTTGAGCGGGGTGCCGGCGGCCACTTCGGCGACGACACGGGAGACGTCCGCGGCGGCGATCGGCTGGAGCGGCGTACGCGGCAGACGGACGGTCTCACCGTCGGTGGTCCAGGACAGGATCGCCTCCACGAACTCCATGAACTGCGTGGCGCGGACGATGGAGTACGGAATCGGGCCGGCCTTGAGGATGTCCTCCTGAAGCATCTTGGCCCGGTAGTAGTCCAGTTCGGGCACCTGGTCCACGCCGACGACCGAGAGGATGACGAAGTGTCCGACGCCGCCTTTCGCGCTCGCGGCAAGAAGGTTGTCCATCGACGTCCGGAAGAAGGCAGGCGAGGTTTCGCCGAAGGTCGGGGAGTTCGTCAGGTTGATGACGACATCGACGCCCGCCACGGCTTCCTCGACACCCTGGCCGGTCACGAGGTCCACGCCTGTGGCCGGGGAGTGCGGCACGGCCTGGTGGCCGGCCTCGTCGAGGATCTCCACGACCCGTGACCCGATCAGCCCGGTTCCGCCGATGACCGCGAATTTCATGGTGTCGTCCATCTCCCGATGGTTATGTCCAATATGTAACTTTATGCACCAAACATGCCCTCGCAAGGCGCGGAACCAGGCGCCGCGATCCTGCGTGACCACGGCACCGCTGAAGGCGAGCGGACGGCGTGGGCTTTCCGGGCACGGCACCCGACTCCAATTTCCAATTGGTTAGAATTCGGTCATACAGGAAGGTGGGCGATCTTGGACGTCTATGAGGCGGTCAGGAGCCGACGGGCGGTGCGCGGATTCACCGACCGGCATGTCCCGAGGGAGGTGCTGGAGCGCGTACTGTCCGCCGCGGCTTGGGCGCCGTCCGGATCGAACCTCCAGCCGTGGCGCGTGTACGTCCTGACCGGTGGGCCGCTGGCCGAGCTGAAGAAACTCGCCGGCGAGCGCGTGGCCGCAGGCGACCCCTGGGACGAGCGGGAGTACGAGATGTACCCGCCCGCACTCAAGTCCCCCTACCGCGAGCGCCGGACCGCCTTCGCCGAGCAGCGCTACGGCGCGCTCGGCATTTCGCGCGAGGACGGGGAGGCGCGCCAGAGAGCCGCCGCCGCGAACTGGGACTGTTTCGGTGCGCCCGCCGCCCTGTTCTGCTACATCGACCGCGACATGGGCCCGCCCCAATGGGCCGACGTCGGCATGTATCTGCAGACCGTGATGCTGCTGCTCCGTGCCGAAGGGCTGCACAGTTGCACGCAAATGGCGTGGTCGGTGTATCGCAAGACCGTCGCCCAGGTCCTGTCGCCCCCGGATGGGCTCATCCTCTACTGCGGCATGGCGATCGGGGTTCGAGGACGGCACGGTGGGCTACGCCCGTACGGGCCGGGCACCGCTCGAGGAGACGGTCACCTTCGTCCAGGGCTAGCCGGTCAGTGGAGTGAGCCGGGAGCACATGCAGACACGCGCCGTTCGGTGCAGGCTGACAGTGGAAGTGGCACCCGTGCAGGCTCCGGCAGGAAGGGAGCGCGATGGAGATCAAAGGATCAGTCGCCCTGGTCACGGGAGCCAACCGCGGCATCGGCCACGCCTTCGCTCGCGCGCTGATCGACCGCGGAGCGGCCAAGGTCTACGCCGCCGTCCGCGATCCCGAGAGCGTGACCGACGAGGACCTCATCCCCTTGCGTCTGGACGTCACCAAGGCCGATGAGATCGCCGCCGCGGCAGCCGTCGCGAGGGATGTCACCATCGTGATCAACAACGCCGGTGTTGGCGGCTTCACCACCAGGCTCCTGACGGGCTCCCTCGACGGCGCCCGCCTGGCGATGGAGATCAACTACTTCGGAACCTGGGCGGTTTCCCGGGCCTTTGCCCCCATCCTGGCCCGCAACGGCGGCGGCGCACTGGTGAACATGCTGTCGACCGCCTCCTGGGCCTCACGGCCGGACTACCCCGGCTACGCGGCCTCCAAAGCGGCCCAGTGGTCGTTGACGGGCGCGCTGCGGGAGGGCCTGCGCGAACAGGGGACGCTCGTGGTCGGCGTCCACGCCGGTTTCGTGGAAACCGACCTCAGCTCCTTCACGGACGCACCCAAGATCAGCGCCGCCGACGTCGCGGAGCAGACCATGGAAGCCCTGGCCGGCGACCGGGTCGAGGTCCTCGCCGACGAGCGGAGCAGGCAGGTCAAGCACTCTCTGTCGCAACCACTCGACCGCTGAGGCCGGCGGATGATCGGCTGACAGAACACCGCGAGCAGTCGCCGACCCCATCTCAACCTGTGCGCCGAGGAGATCAGGCGCGCGCGTGAGCAACTGGTCGGCCTCCTCCAGGGATTCAGGCCCCTTTCCCCCTCAGCTCCCCGGGGCGGTCGCCGTGCGAGCGTCCGGGTCTCCGCCCATGCTGGAGGTGAGGGGGGTGTGACAACGGAGGAAGTGGTCACGATGCGGACCGTTGTCGACCTCACGCGGTGCCAGGGGTATGCACAGTGCGTGTTCCTCGCGCCGGAGGTGTTCGAGCTGCACGGCGAGGAAGGGCTGCTGTACGCCACGGCCGTGCCCGACGATCAGGTCGAGCGGGTGCGCCAGGCCGCGGCGGCGTGTCCGGTGCAGGCGATCCTCCTCGGAGAAGAGGTGAGGGCCGGTGCCCGGTGATCTGAAAGACGGCCGCATCGTGATCGTCGGCGCGTCGCTGGCCGGGCTGCGAGCCGCGGAGGCATTGCGCGACGAGGGCTTCACCGGCTCACTGACCGTGGTCGGGGACGAACCCCGTGCGCCCTACGACCGGCCGCCGCTGTCCAAGCAGGTGCTGCTCGGGCAGGCGACGGCGGACACCACCGAGTTGCCGATGCGCCGCGACCCGGACGCCGAATGGCGGCTGGGCGTACGCGCCACCGGTGTGGATCTGCTCGCGAAGCGGGTGCAGTTGGCCGACGGCGAGTCGCTGCCGTACGACCGGCTGCTGATCACCACCGGCACCCGGGCACGGCCCTGGCCCAACGTGGAGGAAGCCGCCCTGGACGGGGTGTTCACCCTGCGCACGAGCGAGGACGCCGCGGGGCTGAGCGAACGGCTGGCCGCCGGGCCGGAGCGGGTACTGGTGATCGGCGGCGGTTTCACGGGCTCGGAGATCGCCTCCGCCTGCCGGGAACTGGGACTTCAGGTCACGGTCGCCGAACGCGGCCCCGCGCCCCTGGTGGGTGCGCTCGGCGCCACCCTGTCGAAGCTCGCCGCCGTCATGCAGCGCAACCACGGCGTGGACCTGCGCACCGGGGTGACGGTCACCGCCCTCGACGGAAACGGCGCCTTCACCGGCGCGCAGCTCTCCGACGGCAGCCGCGTCGGCGCGGACGTGTGCGTCGTGGCGCTCGGTGCGATCCGAAACGTCGAGTGGCTGGCCGACTCCGGGCTGGCGGCGGGCCCGCGCGGCATCGCCTGCGACGCCGGGTGCCGGGCCTTCAACATGTACGGGATCGTCACCGACGACGTCTTCGTGGCCGGTGACGTCTCCCGCTTCCCCCACCCGCTCTTCGGCTACCAGATGCTCTCCCTGGAGCACTGGGGCAACGCGGTCGAGCAGGCCGAGGTGGCGGCCCACAACATGGTCAACCCGGGGCCGCTGCAGCGCCCGCACCTGTCCATCCCGGTCTTCTGGTCGACCCAGTTCGGACTCAACATCAAGTCGGTGGGCGTCCCCACCTACTTCGACCACATCGTCATCGCACAGGGCTCCCTGGAGGCGCGCCGGCTGGCCATGGTCTACGGCTACCAGGGACGGGTCACCGCCGCCGTCACCGTCGACATGGCCAAGTCGCTCGACTACTACCGGCAACTGATCGAGACGGCCGCTCCGTTCCCGCCTCCGCCTGGCGCCGCCGACCGGGCGATCGCGGCCGACATCACGATCCCCTCCGAGGTGCCGGACCCGTCGGTGCTGTCCCACGGCCCGACCGTCGCACTCACCGGTCACCTTCCCGACCGCCGGCTGACGGTGGTGTGACCCACGTCCCGTACAACGACGAGGAGCCGTCATGGACTCCGAGACCTTGCTGGCACGGATCACCGACTACGCCAGCCGCCCCGACCCCTACCCGCTGTACGCGGAGCTCCGCGAGGCCGGCCCGGTGGTGTGGCAGGCGGGCGGCAACTGTCTGGTCGGCGACTACCACCAGATCGCCGCTCTGCTGCACGACCCACGGATGAGTGCCGACCCCCGCACCCGCGGGGAAGTGACCCACAAGCCGCCGTTCCTGCGGCTCGACGACCCCGAACACCACCGGCTGCGCACCCTGGCCATGCGCCCGTTCGGCCCGCCGCACAGCCCCGCCCGGGTCGACGGCATGCGCGGTGAGATCGACCGGATCACCAGGGAGCTGATGACGTCCTTCGAGGCGGGCCGGCGGATCGACATCGTCGACGACTTCGCCTACCCGCTGCCCGTCACCGTGATCTGCCGCCTGCTCGGCGTGCCCCGCGAGGACGAGCCGCTCTTCAGTGCCTGGTCCAACGCCCTGGTCGCGGCCGCCGACGTCAGGCCCGACGAGGACACCACCGAGACCGACAAGGCCGGCGACCAGGCGCGGATGGAGATGGGCGGCTACCTGGTGAACCTCGCCGAACAGCGCCGCGGCAGGCCGAGCGACGACCTGCTCTCCGCCTTCGTCAACGAGCCCGACCCGGCCCTGCGGCTCACCCAGGACGAACTCGCGCAAACCGCCGTACTGCTCCTCATCGCCGGACACGAGACCACGGTCAACCTCATCGCCAACGGCGTGCTCACCCTGATGCGCCAGCCCGACCGGCTCGACCTCCTGCGCCGCGAACCAGACCTGATGCCACGCGCGGTGGAGGAACTGCTGCGCTACGAACCACCGGTCCACATGCGCGAACGCATCCCCACCGCCGACATCGACCTCGGCGGCACCACCATCCCCCGGGGCACGTCCGTCATCCTGGCCCTCGCCTCGGGCAACCGCGACCCCAAGCGGTTCCGCGACCCCGACCGGTTCGACCCCACCCGCCCCGACAACCAGCACTTCGGCTTCGGCAGCGGCATCCACCTCTGCTACGGCGCACCCCTCGCCCGCCTCGAGGCCCAGGCCGCACTCGGCGCGCTGCTCCCTCACCTCGGCACAGCACAACTCGTGGAGGACCCACCCCCCTACCGCCAGAACGCCATGCTCCGTGGACCCCGCCACCTGCCCATCCAGCTGTGAGGCCGCGCGGCCCGGCTAGCCGGGAACGGCCTTGGCCCAGCCCTGGTTGACCGTCTTCCTGGCCTTCTCCAGTTGCTCGTCCGTCGGGAACTGCGGCGTTCCCTCGACCGACGGCAGTCGTGCGGCGGCGGCCTTGTCGAGGGTGCCGTTCTGCTTCATGACGTCCATGAGCACCGGGCGGGCGTAACCGACCAACCGGAGGTTCTGGCCCTCTGGGCTGAAGAGGTACTCCTGCCACAGGCGGGCAGCCGCCGGGTGCGGGGCGTTCTTGTTGATCGCCAGCGCGAAGTACTGGGCGAAGCTGCCGTCGAAGGGGATCGCGACCTGCCAGTCGACGCCCTTGTGGCGGAGCTGGTCGGCGTAGTGGAGGTTGATGTAGTCCCAGTTGATGCTGATGGGGGTCCGGCCGTCCTCGACCGTCGCCTTGGTGGAGTTGAGGCGGTTGAAGTTGCCGGTCTTGTTGAGCTCGGCGAAGAAGTCGAGGCCCGACTGGATGTTGTCGAACGACCCGTTGTTCGACAGCGCGGCGGCGTAGACGCTGTCGAAGGCGGTGGCCGACCGGGTCGGGTTTCCTTCGAGTGCGACCATGCCCTTGTAAGCGGGCTTCAGCAGGTCGGAGAAGGTCTCGGGACAGGTCTTCACCCGGTTGGCGTCGCAGCCGATGGAGATGTAGCCCCCGTAGTTGTTGGACCAGCGGGCTTTCGTGTCCTTCTGGTTCACGGGGATCGAGTCGTATTCGGTGACCTTGTACGGAGCGAGCAGGTTCTGCTGGGCCGCGCTCCGCGCGAACGTGTCGCCCACGTCGATCACGTCGAGGGCTGTGGGCCTGCTCCCCCTCCTCTTGACGGCGTCGATCTCGTCCTCGCTGTGGCCGTGCGGATCGTCGACCGTGACCTTGATCCCGTACTTCTTCTCGAAGCCGTCGATCAGGCCGCCGTAGTTGGCCCAGTCACGGGGCAGCGCCATCGCTCTGAGGCTGCCCTCCCCTTTGGCTGCGGCGATCAGTGCACGCATGCCGCCCGCGTTCGCGGCGGAGGTGGCCAGCGACGGCTTCTGGGGTCCGGTGCTCGGTGGGTGCTCGCAGGCGCCCAGGGCCAGCGCCACGAGAGCGGAGCAGCCGAGGGCGACCGCTGCTCGGGCACGGGGTGTGGTCACCACTGCTCCTGGGGTAGGGGGATTCGGTTGTCGCCGAGGCCCGTCGCGCCTCCTGCTTCCCTTGGTCGCCTGCGTCCGTCAAGTGGTCATCGAGGCCAGAGTACCCGGCCGCGACGATGCTGAAATCCGGCGCTGCATGCCTGCGATCAGCGTCTTTCCCCGGCGGAACGCGGCTTGCGCACTCCTGTGGCCGCACTCCGTACTCACCCTGCCGTGTCATCTCACAGCGCCGTGTCGTCCCACTGGTCGAGCAGGATGTCGCCGAGTCCTTCCACCTCCGGCGCGGCGCCGTCGTGGAGGAACTGTTCGGCCCAGATGACCTTGCCGGTGGGCGTGTAGCGGGTGCCCCAGCGTTCGGCGAACTGGGCGACCAGGAAGAGGCCGCGGCCGCCTTCGTCGGTGGCTTTCGCCCGGCGCAGCCGGGGCGAGGTGCTGCTGCCGTCGGCCACCTCGAGGATCAGGGTGCCCGCGGCCGGGCCGCTGACCGGCTCCGTGCGGAGCAGCCGGACGACGATGGGCTCGGCGCCGTAGCGGACGGCGTTGGTGATCAGCTCGCTGAGGATGAGTTCGGCGGTGAAGACGACCTGTTCCAGGCCCCACTCGGTCAGCCGGCGGGCGCAGGCGGAGCGCACCGGGCCCACCGCCGCCGGGTCCTGGGGCACGTCCCACGCGGCGACCTGCGCCGGCCCGAGCCGGCAGGTGCGGGCGACCAGGAGTGCGATGTCGTCCCGGGGCCGGTCGGACAGCATGGCCTCCATCACCGCCGCGCACGTGGCCTCCGGCGTGCGCTGCGGCCCTGCCAGAGCCTCGCGCAGGGCCTCCAGACCGGCGTCCACGTCTCGGGTGCGGTCCTCGATCAGTCCGTCGGTGAAGAGCACCAGCCGGGAACCCTCGGGGACGGCCAGTTCGGCGGTCTCGACAGGCAGGCCGGCACCGAGCCCCAGGGGTGGGGACACGGGCAGCTGGGGGAAGTCGACGGTCCCGTCGGGCCGGACGACCGCCGGCCCCGGATGGCCTGCGGTGGCCAGGTCCAGCCGCCCGGAGGTGGGGTCGTAGACGGCGTACTGGCAGGTCGCCCCGGTGATCATCCCCTGCCCGTCCTCCGCGGTGGCGATCTCCTCGGCGTCGATCTGGGCCACCAGCTCGTCCAGCCGGATCAGCAGCTCCTCCACGGGCAGGTCCAGGCCGGCGAAGTTGCGCACGGCGGTGCGCAGCCGGCCCATGGTCGCCGCCGCGTGCAGGCCGTGGCCGACGACGTCGCCCACCACCAGCGCCACCCGGGCGCCGGACAGCGGAATGACGTCGAACCAGTCCCCGCCCACCCCGGCCTGGGCCGGCAGGTAGCGGTACGCCACGTCGAGTGCGGACTGTTCGGGCAGGCCGCGGGGCAGCAGGCTGTGCTGCAGGGTGACGGCCATGGCGTGTTCGCGGGTGTAGCGGCGGGCGTTGTCGATGCACAGCGCCGCCCGGGCGGCCAGTTCCTCGGCGAAGGACACGTCGTCGTCCTCGAACGGCTGGGATCCCTCGCCGCGCCAGTAGTCCACCACGCCCAGCACCACGCCGCGGGCTCGCAGCGGCACCACGAGCATCGAGTGGATGCCCTGTTCGATGATCCGCCGGGCGCGTTCGGGATCCTGGGCCAGCCAGGCTTCGGAGGCGCTCAGGTCTCCCGCCAGGACCGGCCGGCCCTCCGCCATCGCCAGGGAGACGGGGTGACCCGGGACGAAACGGATCAGCTCGCCGTCGGGGTGGAGGAGATGGGCCGAGTCCAGGCCGGCGACGGCGCTGCGCCGCAGATGGGTCGTCCGGGCGGTCCCACCGGAGGGCTCCTCGCCGCGCAGGACCGGGTCCAGCAGTTCGACGGTGACGATGTCGGCGAACCGGGGCACCGCCACCTCGGCCAGTTCCTCGGCGGTCCGCTTCACGTCGAGCGTGGTGCCGATCCGCAGCCCGGCGTCGTAGAGCGACTTCAGCCGTTCGCGCGCCACCTCCGCCCGGCCGGAGAGAGCCTGCAGCTCTGTGGTGTCCCGGAGCGTCACCACGCTGCCGACCGAGCCGTGAGGTGCGGTGAGCCGCTTGTTGACCGCGAGCAGCCGGTCGCCCGCCCGGTACACCTTGTCGGTGGCGGCGCGGTCGGAGGCCAGCAGTTCGGCGAGGTCCTCCTCCAGCCCCAGATCGCAGACGTGCCGCCGCTCCGCGTCCGCCGGCAGGTCCAGCAGCCGCCGTGCCTCGTCGTTGGCCAGCAGCAGCCGGCCGTCACCGCCGACGATCAGCACGCCTTCCCGTACGGCGTGCAGAACCGCGTCGTGGTGCTCGTACATCCGGGTCATCTCCACCGGCCCCAGGCCATGGGTCTGCCGCCGCAGCCGGCGGCTCACCAGGGCCGACCCGCCCGCGGCGACGGCGAGGGCGACGGCGGCGCCCCCGAAGAGGACCGGCAGCTGCCGGTTCACCATGTGCTGCACCTTCTGGACCGTGACGGGCACGGAGACGATGGCGATGACCTGCCCGTCCGGTCCCTTGACGGGGACCGCCGAGATGACGGAGAGCCCGAGGGACCCCTGGAAGGTGCTGGTGAACGGCTTGCCGTTCGCCGCCTTCGCGTACGGCCCGATGACGCGTTTCCCGATCTGGTGCGGGTCGCTGTGGGCGAGGGTGACGCCGTTCAGCCCGTACACGATGATCGCGTCGACGCCCGCGGCCTTGCCGGCCGCCTTGGCGTACGGCTGCAGCGCCGCCGACGGGTGCGCGCTCTGCAGCGCCGCCACGATGCCCGGGGAGTGGGCGAAGGTCTGCGCGGTGGAGAGCGTTCGGGTCTTGGCGTCCGCCATGTTGTCGCGTCGAGCCTGTACCACGAGGGCCAGCAAGGTGGCGGCGACGAGGAGCACCACGACCGCCAGTTGCAGAAGGAAGACCTGGCCGGCGAGGCTGCGCACGCTCAGCAGCGACCGCCACGCCTCTCCCCTCCGGCGGGGCAGATCCGGCCCATCAGTGCTCGTGGACGCATCACGCGCACCGCGCCCGGATCGACCCGAAACTTCACCCATACCCCCTTTCTATCGTTTTCGGGTGCCCAACACCGAGGTGACCGGGTCGAGCCGGTCCGCGCAGGGCCGCCGACAACGTGCCCGCACTGCCGGGCCGAAGGGTCCGCGGTGGATGCTGTGCACACGGTCAGGCCTCTGCGCGCGGTGGGGCCGTCGTGCCTCTCACTTCGAGGAACGGGGTGGCGAGGTCGACCTCGCGCGGTCGGTGCGGCTCGTCGATCCGGTCCAGCAGCCGCTGCGCGGCGCGCCGACCCACGTCATGGCTGGCGTTGTCCACGGTGGTCAGCCACAGATGGCGCAGCCGGGAGAGGTAGGTGTTGTCGTAGCCGACCACGGAGAGGTCCCGTGGGACCTGGAGACCGGTCTCCTCGGCGGCGGAGAGCGCGCCGACGCAGGTCATGTCGTTGACCGCGAAGACGGCGGTCGGGCGCGGCGCGCGGCTCAGGAGCCGGACGGCCGCCCGGTAGCCGCCCTCCTCGGTGAGGTCGCCCTGTTCCACGACGGCCGTGTCGGCGAGGCCGTGCTCGCGCATGGTGGCCTCGAAGCTGCGCCGGCGCAGGTCGCCGACCGCGCCCTGACCGGCGATGTGGGCGATGTGCCGGTGGCCGAGGCCGATGAGGTGCTCGGTGGCCAGGCGGGCTCCGTGCTCGTCGTCGTTGGCGACGATGTCCACGCCGGGCAGCACCGGTTCACGGGTGCCGGCGACGACCGTGGGGACCAGGCGGGCGGCCGTGCGCAGGGCCTGGGGGTCCTGGAGCGTGCCGACTGCGATCAGGCCGTCGACACGGAGTTCGGTGAAGGTCCGGGTGAGGTCCTCGCCGAGGCGCCGGTTGAGGTGGCCGTCGGCCAGCAGCACGTGCAGGCCGCTGTCGTACAGCCGTGCGTTGAGGCCGTCGAGCAGTTCCACGAACCAGGGGTTGCGCATGTCGTTGAGCAGCACCCCCACCGTGCGGGTGCGCCGCTCGCTCAGACTGCGCGCGGCGGCGTTGGGCCGGTAGCCGAGCGCTTCGACCGCGGCGAGGACGGCCTCGCGCTTCTCCGGCCGGACACCCTCCGAGCCCCGCAGCACGAGCGACACCAGGGACTTGGACACGCCGGCCCGTTCGGCGACGTCACGGATGGTCGGAGTGCTCATGACTGGACCGTTCCATGACGGCCCTGCCCGTGTAAAGGCCCTTGACACCCGAGAGACGCAGGCCGCATGGTGAGCGCCCAGGCTCTGGAACGGTCCAAAGGAGGGCGCTCATGGTGAATACGCTCGGCGTCGCCGTCGTGGGATTCGGCTGGATGGGACGGGTGCACACCCAGGCGTACACGCGTCTGCCGCACCACTTCCCGCAGCTGTCCGTACGGCCCGAACTGCTCGCCGTCGCGGACGAGGTACCGGGCCGAGCGGAGGAGGCGGCCGGGCTGTACGGCTTCGCCGCCGCGACCCACGACTGGCGGGAGGTGGCCGCCGATCCGCGCGTCCAGGCCGTCAGCATCACCGCCCCGAACTTCCTGCACCGCGAGATCGGCGTGGCGATGGCCGAGGCCGGCAAGCACATCTGGATCGAGAAGCCGGTCGGGCTCACCGCCGACGACGCCCGGGCGGTGGCCGACGCGGTCGCCAAGAACGGCGTGCAGGGCACCGTCGGCTTCAACTACCGCAACGCGCCCGCCGTCGAGGCCGCCCGCGATCTGATCGCCTCCGGTGAGATCGGCACGGTCACCCACGCCCGCATCCGCCTCTTCAGCGACTACGCCGCCCACCCCCAGGGCGCCCTGACCTGGCGCTACGAGCGGGCCCGCGGCGGCAGCGGGGTGCTCGGCGACCTCGCGTCGCACGGCGCCGACCTGGCCCGGTTCCTGCTCGGCGACATCGCCTCGCTCACCGCCGACACCGCGGTCTTCCTCCCCGAACGCGCCCGGCCGACCGGCGCCACCGCCGGACACACCCTCGCCACCGGCGGCGAGCCCGGGCCGGTCGAGAACGAGGACTACGTCAACTGCCTGCTGCGCTTCGCCTCCGGCGCCCGCGGCGTCCTGGAGGCCTGCCGCGTCTCGGTCGGCGAACAGAACAACTACGGCTTCGAAGTACACGGCACCAAGGGGGCCGTCTTCTGGGACTTCCGCCGTATGGGCGAACTCGCCGTCAGCCGTGGTACGACCTACCAGGACCAGCCGGTCAGCACGGTGTACGTCGGCCCCGGCCACGGCGAATACGCCGCGTTCCAGCCAGGGGCGGCCACCAGCATGGGCTACGACGACCTCAAGGTCATCGAGGCCTACCGGTTCCTGCGCTCCATCACCGACGGCACCGCGGTCGGCGCCACTCTCGGCGATGCCGTGGCAAGCGCGGTGGCGCTGGAGGCGATGGAGCGCTCGGCCACGCAGGGCACGTGGGTGAGTCTGGCGTGAGCACCGTGCGCATCGGGGTCATCGGCGCGGGCAACATGGGCGCCGACCACGTGAACACCCTGCACCGCTGGGTGTCCGGCGCCGAGGTCGTGAGCGTCGCCGACGTCGACGGGGAACGGGCCCGGAGACCTCCTCCTCACCCGGCCGGCGGCGGCACACCCCTGGCCTACACCGAACCCCGTACGGCCCACGACGCCCTGCACTTCGAGGCCGCCGAGGCCGCCCGCTGCATCACCACGGGCCAACTCCAGTCGCCCCTCCGGACGTTGGCCGACTCGATCACGACACTCCGCGTCATGGACGACATCCGCGCACTGTGCGGCATCACCTTCCCTCCCCAGTGACCCGGCAGGTCCGCGCCCTCCCCTGTGAGGGCGAGGCCCGGACCCTGGCCGCGCTCCAAACCCGCACGCGGACGGCGTACTACACAGCGGGCCGCCTGCCGGCGAAGGAACCGGCCGGCGTGGAACATCACCGCCTGCTGGGGGCGCGGTGTGGGCAGCGTGCTGCACGAGGCGCTCGTCGGGCGGCTGCACGCGGACGGGTTCACCGACTGAGTACGGGAGTGCTGGGAGGCCAACGCCCGGGCGCAGGCGTTCTACGCCCGGCACGGCCGGCGCCCGGACGGCGGTGGCGAGCCGGGAGCCGGGGCCGTGCGGGGCGCGGCTCCACCCGATCGGGCGGTAGGCGAGACGGTGGAGGCGCCGGTCTCGCCGTCTAGGATCCGTAGCCGTGGCAGAGGTCCCCGATGAGTTGATCAAGCTGGAACGTACCGCCGAGCAGGAGCGCGCGAAACTCGCGGGCCTCGCCGGTGGCGAGTACGAGGCTCAGCTCCGCCGCTGGCGGGAGGCGTCCGACGCCGTACAGGCGGCCATCGCCGCGCATGCCGCAGCCACCGGGGCCGGCCCGCACGAGGTTGAGCAGGCCGTGCAGAAGGCTGTGCGACGCAGCCAGGAGGACCCGGCCGTCGAGTAGCCGACCACGTCATTTCCGTTGCCCCGCCCTGTCGAGCAGACAACGCGGGCTGGTTCGGCGATGCTGGACAAGGGTGGCATCCTCCATGCGACAAGGAGCACGGCATGCCCACAGATACGGTCGGACGATTCCTGGCAGCCCTGGATCCCGATCACCGGGACGCAGTCGGCGCCAAACCGCGCCAGGAGCAGGAACAACTCGCCGCGGCCTGGGAACGGGAACTGGAATTCGACGACGAGCTCGACACGCTCGACGAGCTGTCCCCGCCCGCCGCGGAAGCCGAGGCCGCCCGCCGCGTCATGAACCGCGGCACCGGCTAGGAACGAGGATCGCAGGCGTGTGCCCCCAGATGCCATGATCTTGCCTCATGGGTGACCGTTCGCTGTCGTCTGCCTGGCTGGCCGCGTGGGTGTGCAGGGTCTCCGAAGCCCTGAGAGCGATGACAGACGGCTTCGAGCGCAGGCAGGGGTATCCGCCGGGCATCAATCACGTCCGGCCGGCCGACCATGACGATCAGGCCACGGCTCACACGCTGGCCCGAGTGGACCTCGCTCCTGCCGACCTCGTCACCTTGTACACCGGCATCGGCGATGTCACCTGGGCGGACGTCGGCAACGGCTACTTCATCGACCCGGCTCGTGATGTGCTTCTTCGGCTCGAGGAGTACGGGGCTGTCGATCTCGGCGGACACCAGAAGGCCCGCGGATTGGTCATCGGCTCGAACGGTGGCGGACTGTCCTATGTCGCCGGCCCCGGCGGGGCTGTCCACCGAACGCGGACAGCATCACTGGACGAACCGGAACTCGACAAGGTGGCCGACGACCTGCGGCAGTTTCTGGAGTTGCTGGAGAAATCCCTGATGCGTTTCATCGCCAGCGGCGAGCCGGGATACCTGTAGATGCGGTATCCCGGCCTTCACCGTGTCACAAGGGCCCGCCTGATGCCCTCGTACCCACTCGACCGGGCGGGGAAGTCCCGCCTCTCCTCCGGCGCGGTACGACCGATTCCGCCCCTATGCTCTGCTCGTGGATGCGGCAACCTGGCTCAACGTACTGGCCATTGCGATCTCGGTCTGCGCACGTCTGCGGCCGGCTGAACCAAGAGCATTCCCCTGACGGCGGCCTGCGCGCCCTGCCACCGGGACCCCGTGAATGCGCCTACAACATTGCCTACTTCTTCCAGACCTTCGCGAGCCTGTACGCACTCGGGATCATCGACGAGGGTACAGCGATCGTGATGGTCCGAAGCCGCACCACGAAGGTCTGGGAGGCCCTGCGCCCCTACGTCGAACGCGAGCGCCGGTATCCGGAGACCATCGCACCCGTTGATCCCTGGTGTTGGGCGGCTCGCGTGTGGCGTCACCCGGCGTCACACGCGTGCCGTGCGACGGTGAACCGCTGTGAGGTTCGGGTCCCTATGTCACCGAGGTGACAACGGCGGAGACGATGACGGTCGTGACGAGGCTGCCGATCATGACGAGGCCCACGCCGATGACGAAGAGTCCGCTGGAGTCGTCCGACCAGTCGTAATAGGCGGCGAGGGTCAGCCCGACCGTGGGGCCCAGCACAGCGGCGGCGAGGTGGCGCCGGGATGCCGCCCAGCACACCGGCACGAGCAGAGTGAGCACCAGCCCGATCACCTGCCACGCCTCGTACGGGCCGGTCGTCGAGCCGTCGGGGTGCACGTCACGGTGCTGGTCCCAGCCCAGCCACACAGCCCACGCCGCGAGCGACAGCCCGGCGAGCACGAGGATCGGCACCAGGTGGGCGAGGGGTCTCATCAGTCCTTCTCTCATGGCCCGAGCGTGCCGGGCCGCGCCTGTGCCGGGCAGAGCACATGTACTCAGGTTCCGATGAGTACATGAGGACGGCGCACGGCGGTGGACCGCGCCGACGGCTGATGCCAGGACGACGGCCCTTGTGGGACCATGCGCCGATGCGCGAGCTGACGGTGCTGGGTACGTGTGGCGCCTGGCCGGAGGCCGGGCGGGCGGCGAGCGGCTTCCTCCTGGAGGCCGACGGGTTCCGGTTGGTCCTGGACCTCGGTTACGCGACGCTGCCCCGGCTGCTGGAGCGGTGCGCGCCGAGCGAACTCGACGCCGTGGTGATCACCCATGAACACCCCGATCACTGCGCGGATCTGAGCGCGCTGTGCCGAGCGCTGCTCTTCGGCGGGGAGCGCGCCGGGCGGGTGCCGTTGTACTGCCCGCCGGGAGTGCTCGGGCGGGTGCAGGCGATGGAACCGACCGAGGCACTGCGCGACGTCTTCGACCCATACGAGTTGCCGGCCAGTCATGAGGTCGGTCCCTACCGGCTGGACGGGCGGGTCCTTCCGCATCATGTGCCCCACGCGGGCGTGCGGTTGACGGCGCCCGGACTGACGGTGGCCTACAGCGGCGACGCCGGTCCCGACCACGCGCTGGGCGAACTCGCGGCCGGGGCCGACCTGCTGATCGCCGGCGCGACACTGCAGGGCCCGGCGACCGACCCGTACCTGCTCAGCGCGGCCCAGGCCGGCCAGTGGGCCGCCCGCGCGGGAGCGCAGCGCCTGCTGCTCACCCACTTCTGGCCCGGCGACGATCGCCGGCGGTCGGTGGCGGAGGCGAGTGCCGCGTACGACGGCGAGATCCTGGCCGCAGAGGAGGGGACGGTCCTCAGCCTTTGACGGAGACCCTCGGCATCACTCCACCGGCACCTCGTCCGGCAGGCCCAGCGCGGCCGAGACCTGGCGCCAGATGGCGGTGAGGGCCTGCTGGCCCCCTGGGTCTTCGGCGAAGAGTCCCCACCGGCCGCCTGAACGCCCGCCGCTCGGCAGGAGCCGGTCGCCGAGTTCGTGATGGGCGAGGCGGTGACACGGCGGCGAGTCCATGCGCCTCGGATGGGGGGCGCGTAGCGGACGGGGTCGGTGCTGAGCTCCTCCCGGGCGCGGGGGCGAGTTCGTCCTCGGGGTTGCCGTCGAGCCGGCGGCGGATGTTGAACCACTGGGCGGCGCGGTAGCGGTCCCAGCTGTCCTGGTCCGCGAGCACCATCTCGACCACGTCGTAGCCGAGTGAGCCGAACCGCTCGATCAGTCCGGCCAGCGGGAGGAAGTCCTCGCGACTGCCGGCATGGCAGGCTTCGACGGCCTCCTGGCTCGGCGGGTCACGCCGCCAGAACGGCTCGCCGACCAGGATCGTCCCGCCCGTGCGGAGGCTGCTCTGCAGCAGGCGGACCGTGCCGGGGACACCGCCGCCGATCCAGGTGGCCCCGATGCAGGTCGCGATGTCGACGGCGTCCTCGGCGACGTGACCTGAGGCATCGCCGTGGACGAAGGTGATCAGGTCGGCGACACCCGGTTCCAGGGCCCGGGCGCGAGCGCGGGCGGTGAACACCGTGCTGATGTCCGCCCCGGTCCCGGTGATCCCGTGGGGTCATTCGTTCGCGGCTTGCGGAGGTTCGCCGCATCCACCCGGACCCTCGTCCAACGCACCCCACTCACTCGCACGGCCCGTCGCTCGCTCCTGCCCCGCCTCGCTGATCTGACGGCGCAGGTCAGGCGTAGAACCGGGACAGGCTCTGGAGAACGGCGGCGGGCTTGGTGCCACCCTCCACCTCGATCGTGCCGTCGATGGTGATCTGCACGCCGCCGGGCGCCTCTTCGACCGAGCTGAGGCGGGCGGCGAGCCGGATGCGGGAGCCGGCCTTCACCGGCGCGGGGAAACGCACCTTGTTCAGGCCGTAGTTGACCTTGGTGGTCACGCCCTGCACGTCCAGCAGTTCGGTGAAGAGGGGTATGAAGAGGGACAGGGTGAGGTAGCCGTGCGCGATCGGCGCGCCGAAGGGGCCCTGGGCCGCCCGCTGCGGGTCGGTGTGGATCCACTGGTGGTCGCCGGTGGCGTCGGCGAAGGTGTCGATGCGCTCCTGCGTGACCTCGATCCACTCGCTGGTGCCGAGGTCGCTGCCGGCGAGCTTCTTCAGTTCGTCCAGGCCGTTGACGGTGATGCTCATAAGTAGCCCTTCGTTTCAGGGTGTTGGGGTGTTTGGGGTGCCGTAGCGGTGGCGTACCCGGGACTTGAGGAGTTTTCCGGAGGCGGTGCGCGGGAGTTCGTCCGTGACCACCACCGACTTGGGGATCTTGTACTTGGCGAGCCGCCCGGTCAGTGAGGCCAGCACCTCGTCCGGGTCGAGGTCGGCTCCCGGGGCGGGGACGACGACCGCGCGGGGCACCTCGCCCCACTTGTCGTCGGGGACACCGATCACCGCGCACTCGGCGATACCGGGGTGGGCGAGGAGGAGGTCCTCGATCTCGGCGGGGTAGACGTTCTCCCCGCCGGAGATGATCATGTCCTTGATCCGGTCGACGATGTGCACGTAACCGTCCTCGTCGACCCGGGCCGCGTCCCCGCTGCGGAACCAGCCGTCGGCGAAGGCGGCCTCGGTCTCCTCCGGCAGTCCCCAGTAGCCGGCCATGACATGTGGTCCGCGCACCACGACCTCGCCGGTCTCGCCGACGTCGACCGGGGTGAGGTCGGGCCGTACGACCCGTACGTCGCTGAAGAAGTGCGGTACGCCCGCCGAGCCCGCCTTCTCGACCGCGTGCTCCGCGTCGAGGAAGAGCGTGCCGGGCGCGGCCTCGGTCATGCCGTAGCCCTGGAGGAAGGTGAGCCCGCGCTGCTGGTAGGCGGCGATGAGCGGGGTCGGCACCGGTGATCCGCCGCAGGTCAGGATACGGAGGGACGACAGGTCGGCGTCCGCCCAGCGGGGGTGCCGGGCGACCTGGTCGAACATCGCCGGCACCCCGAACATGAAGGTGATCCGGTGCCGTTCGATCAGGTCGAGGGTGGTCTCCGGGTCGAAGGCCTCGACCAGGACGCAGGTGCCGCCCTTGAGCAGCACCGGCAGGGTCAGCATGTTGAGGCCCGCGGTGTGGAACAGCGGTGCGGAGACCAGGGCGCGTTCGTCGGCGATCAGGTCGTGGTCGACCAGGACGTTGACGGCGTTCCAGATGAGGTTGCCGTGGGTGAGCATCGCGCCCTTGGGACGGCCGGTCGTCCCCGAGGTGTACATGATGATGCAGGTGTCGTCGGGCGTGACCGGTTCGTCGATCGGCTCGTCCGACGCGGCTGCCAGAGCCTTTTCGTACGCGTCGCCGATCTCGATGCGGGTTTGTTCGTCCGTCTCACCCGGGAGTCCCGCGACGAGTCCGGCGTGTGCGGGGCCGTGGACGAGCACCTTGGCGCCGGAGTCGGCGAGTTGGTAGGCGATCTCGGGGCCGGCGAGGCGGGTGTTGAGGGGGACGAAGACCGCGCCGAGGGTGCCGGCGGCGAACAAGGTCTCCAGGTAGGCCGGGTGGTTGGGGCCGAGGTGGGCGATGCGGTCGCCGCGCCTGACGCCCCGGTCGCGCAGGGCGTGGGCGAGGCGGGTGACCCGTGTGTACAGGGTGCGGTAGTCGGTCGGCCGCCCGTCGTGGATCAGGGCCGTGCGGTGCGGGGTCTTGCGGGCCCGGCGTGCGGGCCACGACCCCAGTCCCTCGTTGCGCATCTGACACCCCTTACGGTTTCGTCAGCCCGAGCAACCGGGCCGCGTTCTCCTTGAGGATCTTCGGCCTGACCTCGTCCTTGATGGACAGCTTCGCGAAGTCGGCCAGCCACCGGTCCGGGGTGAGCACCGGGAAGTCGGAGCCGAACAGCACCTTGTCCTGCAGCAGCGTGTTGGCGTACTGCACCAGTTGCGGCGGGAAGTACTTCGGCGACCAGCCGGAGAGGTCGATGTGCACCCCGGGCTTGTGGGTCGCCACCGCCAGGGCCTCGTCCTGCCAGGGGAACGACGGATGCGCCAGGATGATCTTCAGATGGGGGAAGTCGGCGGCCACGTCGTCCACGTGCAGCGGGTTGGAGTACTTCAGCCGGATGCCGCCCCCGCCGGGAACGCCGGCGCCGATGCCGGTCTGGCCGGTGTGGAAGAGCGCGATGGTGCCGGTCTCCTCGATCACCTCGTACAGGCCGTACGCCACGGAGCGGTCGTTGGGGAAGAAGCCCTGGATGCTGGGGTGGAACTTGAAGCCCCGTACCCCGTACTCCTCGACCAGCCGTCGGGCCTGCCGCACGCCCGCCTTCCCGCGGAAGGGGTCGATGGAGGCGAACGGGATCAGCACGTCGGGGTGGGCGGCCGCGGCTTCGGCGACCTCCTCGTTGGGGACGGGCTCGGTGCCGGTCGCGGACTCGGCGTCCACCGTGAAGACGACGGCGGCCATCCGCCGCTCACGGTAGTACGCGGCGATCTCCTCCAAGGTGGGCTTCCGTTTGCCCTCGACCTTGAAGTAGGCGGAGGAGGCGTCGTGCAGGTCGTCGTCCAGGGAGGAGTGGCCCTTGGAGGACACCTCCGCGTGGGTGTGGACGTCGATCGCGACCAGTTCGTCCGGCCTCGGTGCGGATGTCATCACGCCTCCGGGATCTTCGGGGCGGGGATGCCCACGGTCTGCGGCTCGGCGCCGACCGAGGTGGGCCAGGCGTCGGCCAGGGAGTCGGGGGTCCAGCCGCCGTCGGCGTAGGCGGTCCGGATCTCCTGCGGATGTGACCACAGTGCCACCTTGTCGCCGCCGATGCCGATGCACTGACCGGTGATGCCGCGGGCGGCCCCGGAGGCCAGGAAGGGGACGAGGGCCGCGCAGTCCTCGGGGGTGCCGAAGCCCTCCCCCTTGCGCAGGAACGCCGGCAGCGGTGCACCGTTCCTCATCGCCTCGACGTACGGGGCGAAGGCGGGGATGGTCTCTGTCATAGCGGTCGCCGCGACCGGCACGATCGCGTTGACGGTGATGTTCGCGCGGGCCAGTTCCATGGACCAGGTGCGGGCCATCGCGGCGATCCCGGCCTTGGCGGCGGCGTAGTTGGTCTGCCCGAAGTTGCCGCGTTGCCCGGCCGGGGAGCCGACGAGGACGAGCGTGCCGCCGTCGCCCTGCTCGCGCATGCGGACGGCGGCGGCGCGGGCGCAGGTGAAGGTTCCCCGGAGATGGGTGGTGATCACCGCGTCGAAGTCGTCGTCGGTCATCTTCCACAGCACCTTGTCGCGCAGGATGCCCGCGTTGGTGACCAGGATGTCGAGCCGGCCGAACTCCTCGACGGCACGGTTCACCAGCCGGTCGGCGGCCTCGGAGGTGCCGACCGGGACCACCTCGGCGACGGCGGTGCCGCCGGCCTCGGTGATGGACTTGACGGCCTGCTCGGCCACGGCTTCGTCGATGTCGTTGACGACCACGGACGCGCCGTGGGCGGCGAGGGCGTGCGCATAGGCGAGGCCGAGGCCCCGGCCGCTTCCGGTGACGACGGCGGCCTGGCCGGTCAGATCGATGGTGGGCACGAGCGATCCCTTCGCATGGGGTGGTCGTGGGGAGATCGAAGCTAAGAGCAATAATTGTTGTCGTCAATAGTTGTTGCCGACCTTCTGGTGCGTCATGCTGGACTCCGCAGACGAGAAGCCATCCCCGGCCGCCGAGACCGGCGCCCCGGGGACCGAGACCCGGGAGCCCGCCATCGCCCGCCAGCACATCGACAACCCCTCCCCCATCGACGCCGACGAGCCGTGGATGCGGGCACTGCACGCGGACACGGGCTATCTGCTGTATCGGCTGGGCCTGCGCTCGGGTCAGTTGTTCAACACGTCCCTGCAGGAGTCGGGGCTGCGGCTGCGCCACTACGCCGTGCTGCGCTTCCTCGCCACCACCGAGGGCTCGTTGCAGCGCGAACTCAGCGCCCGGCTCGGCTACGACCCGAGCGCGATCGTCGGCCTGGTGGACGACCTGGAGAAGCTGGGCTTCGCCGAGCGCCGCCCCGCCCCGGAGGACCGTCGCAGCCGCATCGTCGTCCTCACCGAGGACGGCCGGGCCTTCCTCCGCGACACGGACCAGGCAGGCCAACGCGTGACCGACGAACTGCTCACCCCGCTCGACCCCGCCGAACGGGAGACGCTGCACGCCCTCCTGCTGCGCGTCGCCGGCAACGGGTTCGCCTGACCCTTCGGCCGTCGCGTGTATGCGGGGACGAGGCCTCGTAAGGTATCCGCGTGACCGGTCCCGTCCCCCGCCCGCAGTCCCTCCTGCTCAGCTTCCTCGGTGACGAGGTGCTGGGCCGCGGGGTGTGCGTCTACACAGGGAGCGTCATCGAGGTGTTCCGGCGCGCGGGCGTCGGCGAGCAGGCCACCCGGTCCACCCTCACGCGCATGGTCGGCCGCGGTCTGCTCAGCCGCCGGCGTGAGGGCCGGCGGACCTATGTCGGGCTCACCGACCGCTCGGAGGCGATCCTCCGTGACGGCGAGCGGCGCATCTGGAAGACGGGCGCGGTCAACCGGGACTGGGACGGCACCTGGACCCTGCTCGGCTTCTCACTGCCGGAGTCATGGCAGCGCCAACGGCACGACCTGCGCTCCCAGTTGGCCTGGGCGGGCTTCGGTGCGCTGTTCAGCGGGCTGTGGATCGCGCCCGGCGAGGTCGACGTCTCCGGGATCGTCGCCGAGTTGGGCCTGGAAGCGCATGTGAAGGTCTTCCGGGCGCATGCGGACGCCGGGATGGACATCGCCGAGATGATCGACGACACCTGGAACCTGGGTGAACTTGCCGCTCACTACCGGGAGTTCGTGGCGTCCTGGCGGCCGTACGCGTCCGGTGGCGCGGACCTGGCCGCCGAGGACGCCCTCGCGCTGCGCCTCCGGCTGACCGCCGAGTGGCTCCAGGTGATCCGCGGCGCCCCCCGGTTGCCCGTACGCCATCTGCCGGCGGACTGGCCGGCGGCCGCGGCGGAGAGGACGTTCCGCGCGGTCCACTCCCTGCTGGAAGCGCCCGCCCGGGACGCGGCGCGCCGGCTGATCGAGACGATTCCGGCGGTCTAGCACCGTACGTACCCGCCACACCTCCGCGCGTTCCTCGCACGAAGCGATGTTGTGCATTCTCTTGACCGCCGCAAGAAACCAGCCCTACATTCCTCCACACCCTCGTTCAGTGCACTGAGCATCTGCCGATCTCCCAGGGTCTTCGCTCCGCAGCCGCCCACAAGGAGCCTCCTCCATGCCTGCCAGCACCCGCCCCCGAACTCCCCGTACCCGTCTGCGCATCGCCCTGGCCGCCCTGGCCACGCTGGCGTCCGCGGCCCTCACGGCCGTCCCCGCGCCGGCCGCCCAAACGGACACGCCGACCACCGGCCACCTCACCGGCACCCTCCCCGACGGCGCGACCTGGATCGCGGACGTCCCCGCCCACTGGAACGGCACCCTGCTGCTGTTCAGCCACGGTTTCGGCCCCACCGTCGCCAAGGACGCGCCCTCCGACGCCGTACGCACCGAATTGCTCGCCGAGGGCTATGCGATGGCCGGGTCGTCGTACGACCCCCATGGCTCGATGTGGGCCCTGAACAGCGCCGAACGCGACCAGTTCGCCACGCTCGACGCCGTCACCGGCAAGATCGGCACCCCGCGCCGCACCCTCGCCGTCGGCCAGTCCATGGGCGGGCTCGTCAACGCGCAGATCGCCCGCGACGGCGCCGGCCGCGTGGACGGCGCACTCGGGCTGTGCGGCCTGGTCGCGGGCGGCACCGACCTGGACAACTACCAGCTCGACGCCGAGTACACCATCGCCCGGCTGCTCCTGCCCGGGCAGGACGTCGACCTGGTCCGCTTCGGCTCCGCCGACGCGGCGGCCGCCACCGCCGAGAAGCTGACCGACGCCGTCACCGCCGCACAGACCACCCCGCAGGGCCGCGCCCGGATCGCACTGGCCGCGGCCTTCCTCAACCTGCCCGCCTGGGCGCCCGGACAGGACCAGCCGGCACCGACGGACTGGGCGGGCCAGGAGGAGCAGCAGTACACGTGGTTCGCCCAGGGCATCCTGTCGTTCGTCGAGGGCGGCCGGTACGCCGTCGAGCAGTCCGTCGGCGGCGACAACTCCTGGAACCTGGGCGTCGATTACGCCCGGCTGCTCGCCGGTTCCGTCCACGCACCGCAGGTCCGCGCCCTGTACCGGGCGGCCGGACTCGACCTGGGCGCCGACCTGACATCCCTGACCCGGGGCGCCGCGATCACCGCCGACCCCGCAGCGGTCCGTACCGCGCAGCACACCTCCTCCGCCGGGCAGGGCCTCGGCGTACCGCTGCTGGACGTGCACACGATCGCCGACAACCTGGTCCCGGTCGAACAGGAACGGCAGTTCGGCGACCGGGTGCGGACGGCCGGGGACGGTGCGCTGCTGCGGCAGGCCTACGTCGAGCGGCAGGGCCACTGCACGTTCACCACCGCCGAGACCGTGGCCGCCCTGCACGCGCTCGAACACCGCGTCTCGTCGGGCCGCTGGGACGACGCCGCGTCCCCGGCCGCGCTCCAGCGGTCCGCCACCGCGCTCGGTCTGGACGGGGCGGCGTACATCCCCTACCGCCCGGCACACCTCACCGTCGGCCGGGACCGCCCGGCGCACCCCACCCACCACTGAGATCGGGACCCGCTCATGTCCGACACATCCGCCGCTCCACGCACATCCCTCCCCCTCGGCACACTCGTCGCCGGCTGTCTCGCCGTCTGCCTCGCGCAGATCGGACTCGCCATACCGGCCACCCTCAACGGCCTGTTCCAGGAACACCTCCACCCCGTCGGCTCCCAACTCACCTGGATCTCCGACGCGTTCCTGCTGCCCGTGGCCGTGCTCGAACTCTCCTTCGGCGTCCTCGGCGACCTCTTCGGCCGCAAACAGCTCCTCGTCGGCGGCGCCGCGCTGCTGTGCGCGGGCGAGGTCGTCGCCGCGAGCGCCACGGGCATCCATCAGCTGTGGGTGGGGCAGGCGCTGGCCGGTCTCGGCGCCGCCGCGCTCTTCCCCACCTCACTCGCCATGATCGCGGCCGGCACACACACCGGCCCGCAGCGCGCCCGCGCCATCGCCGTATGGGCCTCCAGCCTGTCCGCGGGCGGCTTCCTCGCCCCCCTGCTCGGCGGGATCACCGGCACCTACGGCTCGTGGCGCTCGGCGTTCGTGGTGGTCGCCGTGCTGGCCGCGATGAGCGCTCTGGTGAGTCTGTGGCTGGCCACCAACTCCCGTTCCCCGGAGGGCCGTTCACTCGACGTCGGCGGCCAGATCACCATCGGTGTCGGTCTGTTCGCCCTGCTGTACGCCGTCATCCAAGGGCCGACGGACGGCTGGGGATCGACTCCCGTGGTCGTGGCATTCGTCATCGCCGCGGTGTTCGTCGGCCTGTTCGTGGTGGCCGAGAGCCGGGCCCGCTCCCCTCTCCTGCGCCTGGACCTGTTCCGCAACCGTTCCTTCGCCATCGCATCGGTCGTCGCCGTCGTGGGCATGTTCAGCTTCCTCGGCACGGCGTACGCGGCCAGCATCCGGCTCGGCCCCATCCAGCACCAGAGCCCGATGCGCACCGCCTTCGCGTTCCTGCTGCTCAACGGCATCACGCCGGTCCTCACCCCGCTGACCTCCCGGCTGCTGCACCGGCTGCCCGCCCGGGCACTGCTCACCACCGGGCTCGCGCTGATCGCCGCGGGCGACTTCCTGGCCGCCGGGCTCGACGTCGGCAACCGGAACCTGGCCTCGCTCATCCTGCCGCTCGGACTGGTCGGCATCGGCTTCGCCTTCACGGTGTCGTCCATCACCGCGACCGCCGTCAACACGGTGCCCCTGCCGCTGGCCGGCATGGCGAGCGCGGCGACCAACCTGCTGCGCGACTTCGGCTTCACCCTCGGCCCCGCCGTCATCGGCGCGGTCGCGCTGAGCCAGGCGGCGTCCCGGGTGACCTCCTCGCTGGCCACCTCGTCGTCCCTGAACGCCGAGTCGAAGACCGCGGCCCACGCGGTGCTGCAGGAGGGCGGCCCCCTCGCCCTCAACTCCGTCCCCGCCACCTCCCCACCGGGCGCCGCCCGCACCTACGCCCTGGACGCCCTCGGCCACGGCTACGGCATCGGATTCGTGGTGTGCGGCTCGGCCGCCCTCTTCTCGGCCCTGCTGGTGGTGACGGCACTGCGCGGGCGTACGGCGCAGGAGAGCGCGTCGCCGGCCGAGAACGGCACGGAACGGACCGCCCTGACCACGGGGTGACACCCACTCGGCGGGCCCCGGGGCTGCTCGGCGCCCCGAGGCCCGCCCATGGCATGAGGACCGTACTGCCGACCGCGCCGATTTGATCGATATGCACGCCCGGACGAAGAGGCGCAGCCCGAGGGCTCTACGATCCGGCGACGCAGTCTGGGACCGTGACGAGCGGACCGGCGCAGGGACGCCGCAAGTCTCCGAGCGGCGCAGCTGCTGCGGTACCGCGTGCGCAGAACCCGAAGGTGAGCGCGAGCAGGAACGGCTCCAGTGTGCGCGGGAGACCCCGCATGGGGCAGTGGGGAACAGGCCGCACGGGCCCGGGCTTGCCTCACAACTTGCCCACCCCGTGCAGGCCTTCGTCTGTAACGACCAGGGCGCCTGCCATGATCGTCACCATGGGGATACAAATTGCACCGGCCGGGGTGGCCGACTTCCACCAGGTCCTGACTGATCACCCCCGCTACTGGGGCGAACGCGACCTTCGGTCGCTGCATCTTCTGGCACTGGTGCAGGAGTTCGGTTCCACCTGCTTGGTTGCCCGAGCCGAGGACGGAATCCGCGGGTACGTCTTCGGGTTCGTCACCCCGGACGGCACCGGATACGTGCATCTGATCGCCACGCGGGACGACGCCCGTGGCATCGGTCTCGGGCGTCGTCTGTACGCGGCGTTCGCTGAAACAGCGGAACGTCATGGTGCACGGCAGCTGAAGGCGATCACGTCCATCGAGAACACCGGCTCGATCGCCTTCCACCGCAGCCTCGGCTTCGACACGAAGATCGTCGACGACTACAACGGCCCCGGCAGGGCCATGGCCGTCTTCCACCGAGATCTGCCACTCGACATCTCACGGCCCTGACCAACCAACCGTGACCTGTGCTGGTGTCCGACCCTCGGGCCCACGGCCGGCTCATGCGCCGTCAACCTTTTCCGCTGTGTCCGCGTCGCGGTTGCTGATCGCCCCAAGTCCCCCGTAGGCACCTATCGTTGGCTCATGCGCGCACACCCTATTGACCGACCGGCCGATCTCGACGTCGTACGTGAGTCCTACGACCGGGTTGCCGACAACTACGCCCACATGGTCGTGACGACGGGAGTCGGCGACATCCGTAAGCATCCATGGCTCAAGGCGTCTATCGACGCCTTCGCCGACACCGTGCGCGGGCTCGGGCCTGTCCTCGACGTCGGTTGCGGGCCCGGAACGGTGACCGCCTACCTCGCCGAACGCGGACTCGATGTATCCGGGGTTGATCTCTCTCCTCGCATGATCGAGAACGCGCGCCGACTTCATCCGGAGTGCCGCTTCGCTGTCGCGTCCGCCACCGAGCTCGACCTCGATGAAGCGTCTCTGGGCGGCGTGCTCGGGTGGTGGTCACTGTTCAACCTCCCCCGGGACGTCCTTCCCCAGGTCCTCGCTATGTTCGCGCGCGCGTTGAAGCCAGGCGGACACTTCATCACCGGAACCCACGTCGGCGACGAGGACGCGGTGCGCACCGAGGCCTACGGGGGCGTACCCGTCCGTTGGACGACACACAAATGGCGGCCGGAACAACTCGTCGACCTGATCGAGCAGGCCGGCCTGGACCCGGTCGCCGAACTGCGACTCCCCCCGGAGGAGTACAGCGGGCCCGGCCTGGTCGTCATGGCCAAGCGCCCCGACTGACGATCATTAGGAATCGAAGCGGCACAGGGTCCCGAGCTGAATCCCGTCGGTAGGTCCTGGCCGGACAACGGTCCCCTCCGCCGGGCGGCGGCCGGCACCATGTCGGCCGCCGCCTGCGGCGTCAGGGCGCGCTCGAGCCGCCCTTGCCCAGCCCTTGCCCCGGACGGCCCTCGCGCGTCGTCAACGCACCGCTCACCCCGCAGCGGCCGCGGGCCGGTCCGGCCACGGGGCACGATCGTCCTGTGCACGGGCGAGATCCACCTGCTGCCCGCGCCCTGCATCCGCACGCCGGACCCGGAGGACACGGCATGGCTCTCCGGCATCACCGACAGGTGAGGCCGCAACCAGGTGGGACAAGGCGTCGCCAGGGATTCAGGTCGCGTGGGAGCGGGTCACCGGCCCGCCGCCGTCGTCTGGCGCGCGGCCGGGGCCGCGCCCGGACCGCCGTCGAGGCCGAGCACGCCCAGGATCTCCTCGACGCTCTGCTTGGCGTCACCGAAGAGCATGCTGCTGTTCTCGCGGAAGAAGAGCGGGTTCTGCACGCCCGCGTATCCGGAGGCCATGGAGCGTTTGAAGACGATGACCTGCTCCGCCTCCCAGACGCGCAGGACCGGCATCCCGGCGATCGGACTGCTCGGGTCCTCGGTCGCGGCCGGGTTGACGGTGTCGTTGGCGCCGATGACCAGCACGACGGAGGTGTCGGCGAAGTCGTCGTTGATCTCGTCCATCTCCAGGACGATGTCGTACGGCACCTTCGCCTCGGCCAGCAGCACGTTCATGTGCCCGGGCAGGCGCCCGGCGACGGGGTGGACGCCGAAGCGGACCTCGACGCCCCGGTCGCGCAGCCGGCGCGTCAGCTCGGCGACGGGGTGCTGGGCCTGGGCGACGGCCATGCCGTAACCGGGCGTGATGATCACCGAGCGGGCCTGCGCGAGCATCTCGGCCGCCTCCGCGGCCCGCACCTCGCGGTGCTCGCCCTGCTCCTCGCCCCCGCCCGTGAGAGCTTCGATGCCGAAACCGCCCGCGATGACGGAGAGGAAGGACCGGTTCATCGCCTTGCACATGATGTAGGACAGGTAGGCGCCGGAGGAGCCCACGAGCGCGCCCGTGACGATGAGCAGGTTGTTGTCGAGCAGGAAGCCTGCCGCGGCCGCCGCCCAGCCCGAGTAGCTGTTCAGCATGGAGACGACGACGGGCATGTCGCCGCCGCCGATCGAGGCGACCAGATGCCAGCCGAGGGCCAGCGCCAGCGCGGTGACCGCGATCATCAGCGGCAGGTTCGGGCTGATGGTGAACCAGACGGTGAGCACGGCGAACGCGGCGAGCGCGCCGACGTTGAGCGCGTTCTTGCCCGGCAGCATCAGCGGTCGGGACTTGATGCGCGCCGAGAGCTTCAGGAACGCGACGATCGAACCGGTGAAGGTGACCGCTCCGATGAAGATGCCGATGAACACCTCGGCGTGGTGGATACCCAGCAGGTCGGCGCCGATCCGGGTCTGCGCCGTGCCGTGCACCTCCACCTCCAGGTAGCTGTTCCAGCCCACGAGCACCGCGGCGAGTCCGACGAAACTGTGCAGCACCGCGATGAGTTCGGGCATCTGCGTCATCTCGACCCGGCGGGCCCGCCACAGGCCCATGGCCGCGCCGAGCGCCATCGCGAGCACGATCAGCGCGACCGCGCCCGCGGTGATGCTCTGCGCCGCCACCACGATGGTGGCGACCAGGGCGAGGGCCATGCCTGCGATGCCGTAGACGACGCCGGCGCGGGCGGTGCGGTGCTGGGACAGGCCGGCCAGGCTGAGGATGAACAACAGGGCGGCGACCAGGTCGGCAGCGTGGGAGGCCGTCAGGGAGGTCATCTGGGCTCAGCCTTTCGAGAACATGGACAGCATGCGGCGGGTGACGGCGAAGCCTCCGAAGATGTTGACACTCGTCAGCAGGATCGCCACGAAGGACAGCGCGGTGACGATCCGGCTCTCGTGCCCGATCTGCAGCAGGGCGCCGATCACGACGATCCCGGAGATCGCGTTGGTCACCGACATCAGCGGTGTGTGCAGCGCGTGGTGCACCTTGCCGATGACGTAGTAGCCGATCACCACCGCCAGCGCGAACACCGTGAAGTTCTCCGCGAGTTGCGCGGGGGCGAAGGCCACCAGCAGAAACATGCCGAGCATGCCGAGCCCGATCAGGCCCATGCGCCGCGCAGGCGTCAGCCTCGGTTGCAGGGGCGCAGGTTCGGCGGGCGCAGCGGCGGGCTGCGCGGCGGGCGCGGCCGATACCGCCACGGGTGGAGGCGGCCAGGTGACCTCGCCGTCGCGCACCACCGTCACGGCGCGCTGTACGACGTCGTCGAAGTCGATCGTCAGCCGCCCGTCCTTGCCGGGGGTGAGCAGCTTCAGCAGGTTCACCAGGTTGGTGCCGAACAGCTGCGAGGCCTGGGCGGGCAAGCGGGAGGCCAGGTCGGTGTAGCCGACGATGGTCACCCCGTTGTCGGTGACCACCGCGCGCCCCGGCACGGTGCCCTCGACGTTTCCGCCCTGGGCGGCGGCCATGTCCACGATGACGCTGCCCGGCTTCATGACGGCCACGTCCTCGGCGGACAGCAGACGCGGCGCCGGCCGGCCCGGGATCAGCGCGGTGGTGATCACGATGTCCACGTCCGCCGCCTGCTCGTGGTAGAGCTCGGCGGCGGCACGGTCGTAGTCGGCTGAAGTCGCCTTCGCGTAGCCGTCGGTGCTCGCCTCCTGGACGACGTTCACCGCGAGGTACTCGCCGCCGAGCGACTTCACCTGGTCCGCGACCTCGGGCCGCGGGTCGGTGGCCCGCACGATCGCGCCGAGGCTGCAGGCCGCGCCGATCGCCGCCAGACCGGCCACGCCCGCGCCGGCGACCAGCACCTTCGCCGGCGGCACCTTGCCCGCCGCGGTGACCTGGCCGGTGAAGAACCGGCCGAAGACGTGCGCGGCCTCGATCACCGCCCGGTACCCGGCGATGTTCGCCATGGACGACAGCACGTCCATCGACTGCGCGCGGGAGATGCGCGGCACCGCGTCCAGCGCCAGAGCGGTCACCCCGGCACCGGCGAGCGTCCGAAGCAGCTCGGGTCTTTGTGCCGGCGTCAGCAGGGCGACCAGAGTGGCGCCCGGCCGGAGCCGGGTGATCTCCGCGTCGGAGGGGGAGTTCACCTTCAGGACGACATCCGCGTCCCAGGCCTCGCCGATCTCGGCGCCGCTGTCGAGATAGGCCTGGTCGTTGAAGCCGGACGCCGCGCCGGCCTCGGACTCCACCACGACCTCGTAACCGAGGCCGAGCAGCTGACGCACGGTCGCCGGCGTCGCCGCGACGCGTGTCTCACCGGAGACGGACTCGGCCACCACGCCGACGCGCCGAGGGGTGGGGTGGGCAGGTTCTTGTGCAGACATTTCTCGTGTTCTCTCCCGGAAGGAGGGGTTGACGGACCATCCGCGATCACAGGACGTCCCCAGGGCTCCTCCCGGAGGACGTCGGCCGTGGGAACCTACCCGTCGAAGCCGCCCCTGCCTACGGGGTATGCCCGTGGTGTGTTTCACTCGGCGGTCGCTGTTCCCCCGTACGCGTCCGAACACCGCGCCCTGAAACGGGACGGTGCCGCGGCCCGCCCCCTCCCGAGGGCAGGCCGCGGCACGGTGTGGGTCAGCCGGCGGTTCGGGGCTCCGTTCCGGGCCCGTGCCCTGTCCCCTGTTCGAAGCGCGCGTGGAACCGCCGGGTGTGGTCCACGTGGCGTTCCGGCCCGGTCAGGGCGACTCTCGCCGTCAGGCGGACATCGGCGCTGGATGCCGACAGACGCAGGTGCAGTTCACCCGGTTCGACCACCCGTCGTCCGTTACGGCCGGTGAAGGAGGCGAGGTCGGCCGGCACGGTCACCCGCAGGCGGCGCTCCTCGCCCGGGGCGAGCGGGACCCGGGTGTAACCGACGAGGCGCTGCACGGGCTGGACGACGGAGGCGACGGGGTCGTGCAGGTAGAGCTGGACGACCTCGGTGCCGTGCCGCTCCCCGGTGTTGCGGACGGTGAAGGCCAGGGAGAACTCTCCTGCGGTGTCCGCCTCCGCCTGATCGACCGACAGGTCGTCCCAGTGGAAGGACGTGTAGGACATGCCGTGCCCGAAGGCGAAGGCCGCCGTCGGGTCGATGCTGGAGACGTCGCTGACTTGGGCGAGCCGGGCGCCGAGGTAGGTGGCGGGCTGAGCGCCGGAGCCGCGCGGCACGCTGACGGGCAGGCGGCCGGAGGGGTTGGTGCGGCCGCTCAGCACGCCGGCGATCGCGGTGGTCCCTTCGGCGCCGGGGAAGAAGGACTGCACGATCGCGGCCGCCTCGTCCACCGCGCGGCCGAGGGCGTACGGCCGTCCGGCGAGCAGCACCGCGACGACCGGCCTGCCGGTGTCGAGCAGGGCGTCCAGCAGGTGCTGCTGGGCTCCCGGCAGGGTCAGCGACTCGCTGTCGCAGCCTTCGCCGCTGGTTCCGCGGCCGAACAGGCCCGCGCGATCCCCGAGGGCGGCGACGACGACGTCGGCCTCGCGCGCCACGCGGACGGCCTCGGCGATGCCGGTCACGTCGCCGTCGTCGACGCCGGTGCCGCGTACGACGGTCAGCTCGGCGTCGGGGAACTCGTGCCGGAGGGCGTCGTGCAGCGTGGGCAGGTCGATGCCGGCCGGCGTCTGCGGGTGGTGCACTCCGACGTGCTGGGGGAAGGAGTAGCAGCCCAGCACGGCCGTGGCCTCGGCCGCGTTGGGGCCGACCAGGGCGATGCGGCGCGGCCGGTCCAGGGGCAGGGTGCCGTCGTTGGTCAGCAGGACGACCGCTTCCTCGGCGACGGTGCGGGCCAGTTCCCGGTTGGCCGGCGAGTCCAGGTCGATCGTGCCGCGCAGCGTGTCCGGGTCGTCCGGGTCGGCTCCGTCGAGCGCGGCCGGGACCGGGTTCCAGTCGCCGTCGAGCAGGCCGAGCCGGGCCTTCTGGGTGAGCACCCTGCGCAGCGCGCGGTCGATGAGCGACTCGGGCACCCGGCCCGCCCTGACGGCCTCCGCGAGGGGCGTGCCGAACGTCTTCACGGTGGGGAGTTCCACGTCGACGCCCGCGCGCAGGGCCGCACCCGCGGCCTCGGCCCAGTCGGCGGCGAGGCCGTGCAGGGTCTTGAGGAAGGCGATGCCGAAGTAGTCGGCGACGACCGTGCCGTCGAAGCCCCAGGTGTCGCGCAGCAGGCCGGTGAGAAGGTCTTCGTCGGCGGCGGAGGGCATTCCGTCGGTGTCGGTGTAGGCGTGCATGACGGAGCCCGCTCCGCCCTCGCGCACCGCCATCTCGAAGGGCGGCAGGATGATGTCCGCCCGCTCGCGCGGGCCCATGCCGACGGGTGCGAGGTTGCGGCCGGCGCGGGAGGCGGAGTAGCCGGCGAAGTGCTTGAGGGTGGCGACGACGCCGGTGGACTGCAGGCCCTGGACGTAGGCGGTGCCGATGCTGCCGACCAGGTAGGGGTCCTCTCCGATGGTCTCCTCGACGCGCCCCCAGCGTGCGTCGCGGACCACGTCGAGGACGGGCGCGAGGCCCTGGTGGACGCCGACGGACCGCATGTCGCGGCCGATGGCGGCGGCCATCCGGCGGATCAGGCCGGGGTCGAAGGTGGCGCCCCAGGACAGGGGCACGGGGTAGGCGGTGGCGCCCCAGGTGGCGAAGCCGGCCAGGCACTCCTCGTGTGCCAGGGCGGGGATGCCGAAACGGTTCGCCGAGGCGATCCGCTTCTGGGTGCGCGACAGGGACAGGGCGCCGAGCGCGGGGTCGACGGGTGCGGTGCCGAAGGGGCGGGTGAGCTGTCCCAGACCGGCGGGCAGGAGGGCGTCGAGGTCGACGGCCTCCTCCATGTCGTGCTGGTGGGGGGCGACTTCGCCGCCCTCGGCGGAGGCGCCGACCCACACGCCGTACAGTTGGCCGATCTTCTCCTCCAGGGTCATCGCGTCGATCAGTGCGGACACACGGACGGCGATGTCCTGGGTGGGGTCGTTCCACAGGGGGGCTTCGGGGGTGGTCTCTACGGCCACGTTGGTGGTCACTTTCCTCCCACGCCCATCAGACCCTGGACGAGGGCCCTGCGGGCGAACAGGTAGACGAGCAGGACGGGCACCATGGACAGCATCACGGCGCCCAGCAGGCCGGGGATGTCGATGCCGTGTTCGGTCTGGAAGTTGTACAGACCCAGGGTGATCACCTTGGTCGAGTCGGACTGGGTCAGGACCAGCGGGAACAGGAAGCCGTTCCAGGCCTGGAGGGCGGAGAACACCACGATGGTGGACAGGCCGCCACGCGAGAGCGGGACGACGAGCTGGAAGAACATCCGCCGCGGGGTCGCCCCGTCCACCGTCATGGCCTCGAACAGCTCCGGTGAGATGTCGCGCATGGCGCCGCTGAGGATCAGGGCCGACATCGGCAGGCAGAACGCGGCGGTGGGCAGGATGATGCCCAGGAGGTTGTCGTACAGGCCCGCTTCGCTGATCAGATAGAACATCGGGACGATGACCGCCTGGGCGGGGATGGCCAGGCCCAGCAGGAACAGCCGGAAGATCTGCGAGGTGACCCGGCCGCGGCTGCGGACGATGGCGTAGGCCAGCGGCGGTACGAGCAGGAGGACCACGCCGACGACGCAGACGGTGACGATGATGGTGTTGAGGAAATACCGGCCGAAGCCCGAGTCGAAGGCCGAGGTGTAGTTGTGCAGGGTGAAGTCGTGGGGGAAGGACAGCGGTCCGTTCTTGGCGTAGTCCTGCCGGGTGCGCAGGGTCGCCGCGAGCATCACGTACAGCGGAAGACCCACCAGGACGAGCCAGACGATCGAGCCCGCTCCTGCCAGGTAGTTGGGGCGTCGCCTCATGAGACACCCTCCATGTCGCTGCGCATCTTGTCGTAGCCGGAGACGCGGACGACGATCAGCGAGATGATCGTGGCCGCGATGACCAGGCACAGCGCGATGGCCGAGCCCGCGCCGAAGTCGAAGCCCTGAAAGGCCTTTTGGTACATGTAGTAGGCGCTGATCGTGGTGTCGCTGCCGGGGCCGCCCTGGGTCAGGATGAGCACCGTCTCGAACGTGGTGAGCCCGCCGACGACCATGAGGATCATCGAGGTGATCATCGAGTTGCGCAGCTGGGGCAGGGTGATGTGGAAGAACTGGCGGTAGCGTCCCGCGCCGTCGATCTCGGCCGCCTGGTAGAGCACTTGCGGTATGGCGCGGGCCGCACCCTGATAGATCAGCGTGTGGAACGGCGTGAACTGCCAGGTGCTGACGAAGGCGAGCACGCCGATGGCGGTGGCCTGCTTGCCGAACAGGTTGCCGTCGCCGAACAGCCAGGTCATCCGTGCGGGGATGCCGAAGTTGGGGTCGAGCAGCGCCCGCCAGAGCACCGACACCGCGGTGGAGGAGAGCAGCAGCGGGACGAAGTAGATCGCCGACAGCACCGCGCGGTTGCGCTGGTGCCCGGCGGCCCACACGCCGAGCACGATGCTCAGCGGTGTCTGCAGGACCACGCCCAGGGTGGTGAGCAGGAGCGTGAGCCAGATGCTTTTGATCATCACCGGGTCGTCGAGGATGCGGTGCCAGTTGTCCAGGCCGACGAACTGGGGGGACCCCAGGCCGCTCCAGCTCATGAAGGACAGCACCGCCACCGCGACGAGCGGGACGAGGGCGAAGAGGGCGAAGAAGACGGTCGCGGGCAGCGCCCAGAGGAAGGTCGGGCGCGTGCCACGGGCGGCGCGGGTGTCTTCCGGCCGGCGCCGGGCCCCCTTGGGGGCCGCGGCGGCGGGCGGAGCACTGGTGGTCTGTGTGCTCATGAGGGGTTTCACTTGGCAGGGAGGGCCTGCATGGCCTTGATGAAGCCGTCGGCGTCGATCTGTCCGTTGAAGAACTGCTGGACGGCCTGGTGGATGGGCGTGTTGGCGGCCGGCGGGTAGGCCTGGTCCCAGGAGAGCTGGAAGGACTTGGCCTTGGCGACGAGGTCGTACTGGAAGCGCGAGTACGCCGGGCTGGCCGACTGGTCCAGGAACTGCGGGGTGTTGGTCGTCGTCGGCAGGTTGCCGATGGACATCTGGGCCTTGACGAACTCGTCGGAGTACATGAGCTTCAGGAACTTGGCGACGGCGTCAGGGTGCTTGGTCCGCTTCAGCACGGAGTAGAAGTTGTTGGTGTTGCCGACCACGTCGGAGGTGTCGCCCTTGCCGCCCGGGATGGTCGGGAACGTGCTGTAGCCCAGCCCCTTGGCGGCGAAGTCCTTCGCGTCCTGCTGCTGCTGTGCGTAGTACCAGGACCCCATCAGCTCGAAGCCGGCCTTGCCGGAGGCGACGAGCGCCGGCGAGGCGCCGTTGGTGTACTTCACCGAGTCGTAGTTCTTGCCGAAGGCTCCGGTGTCGACCAGCTGCTTGAGCATGCCGAGCGCCTTCTTGCTGTCCGGGCTGGCCCACGCCTCCTTGTCGCCGTCGAGGGCCTTCTGGAACAGCTCGGGCCCGGCGACCCGGTCGTAGACGTACTCGAACCACATCAGGGTCGGCCACTGGTCGCCGCCGCCGAGGGCGATCGGCGTGACGCCCTTGGCCTTCAGCTTCGTCACCGCGTCGAGGAGCTGGTCCCAGGTCTGGGGCGGCTGCACGCCCGCCTTGTCGAGCACGTTCTTGTTGTTGAACAGCAGGACCGGCTGGGTGCCGCGCATGGGAACGCCGTAGGCCTTGCCGTCGACGACCGCGCTGTTGAAGACGGCGGGCAGGAACTTGTCCTTCAGCCCGGGGTCCTTCTTGATGAAGTCGTCCAGCGGCATCAGCAGACCGGCCTTGACGAACGGCTGGATGCTGCCGCCGCCCCAGTTGAAGAAGATGTCGGGCGCCTTGGGAGTGCTGATGATCGTCTGCAGTTTCTGCTGGTAGTCGGCGCCCGGGATGGTGTCGAGTACGGCCTTGACGTCCGAGGTCTTGTTGAAGGTGTCGACGATCTGCTTCTCGACCTTGTTGCTGGCGTCCCCATAGACCAGCACGTGGATCTTGCCGTCGTTCGCGGAACCTCCCCCGCTGCCGTTCCCGCAGGCCGCGAGACTCGCCGCCAGAGCGAGCGTCGTGGCGCAGACGAGCACCCGGGACATCCGTGTACGCATGATCATCCACCTTCCGAAAGTTTCGGCGCCTTCGCCGAAAGTACTAGCGGCTGGACAGTAGGCCCAGCGGGAAGAATCGGTCAACGGTCGTGCATCCACGCGGCCAAACCGTTATCGCGTGCCATGGCCTATGCTGCGCCCATGCGTGAAGAAGACCAGGTGGCCCGCCGAGTCACGCTGGCGACCGTGGCCACAGAAGCCGGCGTCTCGCTTCCGACAGTTTCGAAGGTGCTCAACGGTCGTTCGGATGTCTCACCCACGACCCGAGCCAAGATCGAGCACCTCCTGGAGGTCCACGGCTACCGCCGGCGCACACAGGGCCCGACGCCGACCCCCCTCATCGAGATCGTCTTCCACGAGCTGGAGAGCGTCTGGGCCATGGAGCTGATCCGCGGCGTGGAAAACGTCGCCAAGCAGCACAACGCGACCCTCGCGCTCACGGAGAGCGGGACCCGGCAGGCTCCCGGACCCGAGTGGATAGAGGGGGTGTTGCGCCGCCGGCCCTTGGGCGTGCTCCTGGTCTTCTCCACCCTGCCCGAGGACGTGAAGAGGCAACTCGCCTCGCGGGCCATTCCGTTCGTCATCGTGGACCCGGCCGGTGATCCGGATCCCGATGTCCCGTCCGTCGGCTCGGCCAACTGGGCCGGCGGGCTGGCCGCCACGCGCCATCTCACCGACCAGGGCCACCGCCGGGTGGCCATCATCACCGGCCCCGAGGACCTGATGTGCTCGCTGGCGCGCCTGGACGGCTACCGCTCGGCGATGGCGATGGCCGGTCTCGAGGCGGACCCTCGGCTGATACGTTTCGGTGACTTCCACGTCCAGGGCGGCTTCGAGCACGCACTCGACCTGCTGCAGCACCAGGACCGGCCCACGGCGATCTTCGCCGGCAGCGACCTGCAGGCTCTCGGAGTCCTGGAGGCAGCGCGCGTTCTGGGCCTCAGCGTGCCCGGGCAGCTGTCGGTGGTGGGGTACGACGACGTGCCGCCGGCCCAGTGGTCGAGCCCTCCGCTGACCACGGTCCAGCAGCCCCTCCAGCGCATGGCCGAGGAAGCGGCCCGCATGCTGCTGCAGCCCACGGACGCCAAGAAGTCCGCCTCGCGCATCGAGCTGGCCACGCACCTCGTGGTCCGGCAGAGCACCGCGCCGCCCGCACAAGGGTGAACAGCATCCTTGGAAAGTTTCGTCGCTTTCCAGCGAATGCATTCGAGAGGGAAAGGGTGCCGGATACCACGCGATAGGGAGCCCGGGAAGAGTCGTAAACGGTCACAAGGCGGAGACTGAACCCCAAGTCGAAACTTTCGCGGATATCCCCTGGGACAGCGAATGCAATTTCGCTGGAGTTTCGGAAACAAGGGCGTTGACCGCTGTTCCGAGCCGGGCGCATACTCTCAGGCGCTCGAACGCCCGCAGCGGCGCCACTCCGCCCGATCCATCACGCTGCCGGGCCTGCCCATCGGCCTTCGCCAGGAGGAAGCATGGACATGGACCACGCGCTCGACCACCCGATGAGCCGCAGAGGCTTCATCGGCCGTGCCGGTGCACTGGCACTGGCCACATCCGCGTCCGGGCTGCTGCTGCCCGGCACCGCGCACGCCGCCACGACCATCACCACCAACCAGACCGGCACGAACAACGGTTACTACTACTCGTTCTGGACCGACGGTGGCGGGTCGGTCTCCATGACCCTCGGCTCCGGCGGCAACTACAGCACCTCGTGGACGAACTGCGGGAACTTCGTCGCCGGCAAGGGCTGGAGCAACGGCGGACGCAGGAGTGTGCGGTACTCGGGCAGCTTCAACCCGTCCGGCAACGGCTATCTGTCCCTGTACGGATGGACCTCGAACCCGCTCGTCGAGTACTACATCGTCGACACCTGGGGTACCTACCGGCCCACCGGGACCTACAAGGGCACGGTCAGCTCCGACGGCGGCACCTACGACGTCTACCAGACGACGCGGTACAACGCCCCTTCCGTGGAGGGCACCAAGACCTTCAACCAGTACTGGAGCGTCCGGCAGTCGAAGCGGACGGGCGGCACCATCACCACCGGCAACCACTTCGACGCGTGGGCCCGCTACGGCATGCCGCTGGGCAGCTTCAGCTACTACATGATCCTCGCCACCGAGGGATACCAGAGCAGCGGGAACTCCAACATCACGGTGAGCGGGTGACGTTCCTGTCCCGAGCGTCCATCCCGGTGCGCTTGGTCGCCGGCGGTCGAGGCCGAGTACGGCCTGATGGTGCAGGCCGACGCCCGGCTCGGCAACGGCCGGATCATCCTCATGCACGAGTGGCCCTCAGGCGGGTCGCTGGAACGACCGGTCTTCGCGGCTGAGCACCCTTACGGCCGGTCCGGCCCGGTCCTGTACGGGACCGGGCCACCGGCTCGGTCGCGGGGACCGACGACGTCGTCGTGCGCGCGAGCGCGCACCCAGCCGAACAGCACCACCGAGCACAGCGCGGCGACAGCGCACCAGGTCGACACGAACTCCAGTCGCCAGAGCACCCAGCACACCGTCGCGCCAACGGCGACGAGCATCCCCAGCACGAGCAGCCGCCGGTCACCGGACAACAGCAGCGAGCCGACCGTGGCCAGCAAGTAGCCCGCGACGAGCAGCGGTGCGGGGGAGACATGCAGGACGTATCCGACGGTGTGGCCGCGGATCTCGGCCGTCACCGGCTCGGTGGCGAGGCCGCGGGCGAGCACCGCGGCGGTCATCGCTCCTGCGGCGAGCGGGACGAGCAGCCGGAACCGGGCACACGGCGGGGCCACACAGATCACTGCCGCCGGAACCCACATCGCCAGCAGCGGCAGGGCGATGACGGCCCATGCGACGGTCGCGGGTCCGCCTCCCCCGCCCGAGTGCCACACCACGGACTCGACGATCTGATGGGCTCCCAGCAGCAACGGCAGTGCCGCGAGCGGGAGTTCCCGTCCGCTGCGCACGAGCGCCACACAAGCCACCCCCACCGCGGCGACACCGCTGCCTGCCACGAGGTCCGCCGTCGCACTCCAGCACATCACGCCGCCAAGGGGTCGCCGCCGAGCGGTCCGTCACGGGCCTCCGCTTCTGCCGCCGACCACGCTACGTCCTTTGTCGCGGGGCCCGATGGTGATTAGCTTGCCCCGGCCTTCGCGCCATCATCCGCCCGGCAGTCAGGAGGAGTCCGCACCATGAGCAGTGGCTACGCGTACGAGTACAAGGTCGTCACTTTCCGGGAGTCGCTGATCGGCGACGCGTTGGACAGCGACAAGCTGGAGAAGGTCCTGAACAAGCACGCCGAGGACGGCTGGGGCCTGAAGGCCATCACCTCCGCCGACGTCAAGGGCCGCATAGGGCCCGGAGCCGTGGAAGGACTGCTGCTGACCTTCGAGCGCCCGCGGCAGTAACGCGCGGAGCCGCCCCGGCACGGCGCGGGACGGGGCGGAGGCACGCGTCCGGCCTTGTCCGGGCAGGTCACCGGCACCCCGCCGGGGGCCTGCTGCGCCGGGGGACGGCTGCGTGATCGTCTGTGGCCTGTGCATATGCCACGGCGGTCCGTCCGAGGACACACCCGGGTCCATGTGAGACCGTGGTGTGAGCAACCTCCTCTGCGGATGCGGCCGACACGATGGATCTCAGAGATCTGGCCGACAAGCCCGGGGGCGACCCGTTCGGCATCACATCTGCCGCCGTCGCCCTCGTGGACGTACACGGCCTGATCCGCTACTGGAGCCGCAGGGCGGAAGACATCCTCGGGTATCCGGCGTCCAGCGTGCTGGGGCGGCCCGTGACCTCCCTCCTCACCAGCGACCGCTCACCGGCGTCCCTGGTCGCCGCGGCGCAGCAGGTCGGGAAGGGCTGGGAGGGGATGATCACCGCGCGTCACCGGGCGGGCCACCCGGTCGAACTGGCTCTGCGGGTGTGTGCGCTGCATGCGGAGCAGAGTTCCGCCTGGCTCGCCGTGGCCTGCGAGGCCATCGACTCGCGCCGATGGGAACTCGATCAGGCCGTGGTGCGCGGCCTGCTGGAGGAGTCGCCGATCGGCATCGCCGTCCTCGACAGTGAGCTGCGCTGCCAATGGGTGAACCAGGCACTGGCCGCCATGGAGGGCCTGCCGGCCGACCCCACGGCCTCGCGCGCGTCCGCGCCCGTCGGTTTGGAACAGGTGCCCTCGGCCGTGGACTGGCAGGCGCGCCAGGCGCTGACATCGGGCCGGGTCACACCGACGGTGGAGCACGTCGCGCCCCGGCACGGCCTGTCACGCCGGAACTCGTACGGACGGCTCAGGCTCCGCTCGTCGTTCCCGCTGCGGGACACCGACGGCAAGACGCTCGGGGTGTGTCACACCGCCGTCGACTTCACCGCCGAGGACCGCGCACGTGAACGGCTCGCCCTGGTCAACGAGGCGGCCCAGCGCATCGGCACCACCCTGGACCTCGACCGCACGGTGCGGGAACTGGCCGAGGTCCTCGTGCCGCAGCTCGCCGACTTCGTGGCGATCGACCTCTTCCAGGGCGTCCTCGCGGCCAGGGACCTCAACCCGGGGCCGGTCACCGGCGGCACGCTCCAGCGGGCGGTGCACCTGTCGATCCACGAGGAGGTGCCGGAGGCGATCATTCCCATCGGGGAGCCCGCCGGGTACCCGCCGCAGTCCCCGCAACGGCGTTGTCTGACCACGAGCCGGCCGATCCTCGATCCGGTGCTGGACCCGACGACGTGGTGGCTGGCCGACGACCCGCAGCGCCAGGCCAAGATCGTCAGTCTCGGCGTGCACACCCACCTGGTGGTGCCGCTCCGGGCGCGGGGCGTGACCATGGGAGTGGTCACGCTGCTGCGCTGGGAGAACCCCAGCCCGTTGGACGAGGACGACCTGCTGCTCGTGGAGGAGCTGGTGGCGCGGGCCGCGGTCTGCGTGGACAACGCCCGGCGGTTCGTCCGCGAGCACAATGCGGCCCTCGCCCTGCAGACCAGTCTGCTGCCCCCGGACCTGCCCGATCACTGCGCCGTCGAGGTCGCCTACCGCTATCTGCCGGCCGACGCCGAGGCCGGCGTGGGCGGCGACTGGTTCGACGTCATCCCGCTCTCCGGCGCCCGCATCGCCCTGGTGGTGGGGGACGTGGTGGGCCATGGCATCCACGCCGCGGCCAGCATGGGCCGGCTGCGTGCGGCGGTACAGACACTGGCCGACATGGATCTGCCCCCCGACGAGCTCCTCGCCCACGTCGACGATCTCGTGCTGCGCCTGGCCGACGAGGCGGAAGCGTCCGAGCACGGGCCGGTGGTGATCGGCGCGACCTGTGTCTACGCGGTCTACGACCCGATCTCACGGAAACTCAGCGTGGCGCGCGCCGGACACCCCACCCCTGCCATCGCCCACCTGAGTGAGCCGGTCGAACTGCCCGACATCCCCGCCGGCCCCCCGCTGGGACTGGGCGGTCTGCCCTTCGAGTCGGCCGAGATCGAGCTGGAGGAGGGCAGCGTCGTCGCCCTGTACACCGACGGCCTGATCGAGGCCTCGGACCGTGACGTCGACGTCGGCTTCGAGCGGCTGTGCTTCGCCCTGGCCCACCCCGACCGGCCGCTGGAGGAGATCTGCGACACGATGGTCCGCATTCTCCTTCCGGACCGTCCGCAGGACGACGTCGCCTTCCTCATCGCCCGCACGCGCGCCCTCGCCCCCGACCGGGTGGCGTCCTGGGAGGTGCCCGCCGATCCCCGGGCGGTGCACGAAACGCGCGACAACACCGCCCGCTGCCTGGCCGCGTGGGGCCTTGAGGACCTCGCCTTCACCACCGAACTGATCGTGAGCGAGCTGATCACCAACGCCATCACGCATGCCTATGGACCGATCAACCTGCGTCTGATCCACGAGAAGACCCTCATCTGCGAGGTGTCGGACGCCAGCAACACCTCCCCCCATCTGCGCCGTGCCCGCACCACCGACGAGGGAGGGCGGGGTCTCTTCCTCATCGCGCAGGTCACTCAGCGCTGGGGCACGCGGTACACCGCCACGGGCAAGACCATCTGGGCGGAGCAACAGTTGCCGAACGCCCCGTCCTGCTGAGAACGGTCCGTCCGCCTGAAGGACGCTCAGCCGGACTGAAGACGCCGTCCACTCCACCGCCGGACGACGCCCCGGGAGCGACCCGCAGGCCGGATCGGTTTCCCTCGCTACCGCGTCCGTCGTGCCTGGACGTAGGACAGCCATGGCCGCAGGTCGCCGCGGCCGGTCAACTCGAAGCCCGCATCCGTGACAAGGGCGTCCAGCAGATCGACCCGGTGGTGCGCCATGGCGTCGCCGACCCCGCCGTGCACCAGGTGCCGGCCGATCCTGCTCTTCGGCGGCCGGAACTCCGCGACCAGCAGCCGGCCGCCGGGCCGCAGCACGCGGTACATCTCGCGCAGGGCCGTGGGCCGCAGCTCCTCCGGCAGATGGTGCAGCATCAGACTCGTGACGACGGTGTCGAAGGAGGCGTCCGGAAAGCCGAGGGCCTCGGCGACACCCTCACGGTAGTCACAGGGGGCACTGTCCGGGCGCCGGTTCCTGCCGCGGGCGTAGTCGAGGACCGGCGGGGAGGGATCCACACCGGTCACCGCGCCGCCCGGGCCGATCCGGGCCGCCATGTGCCGGGTCAGGTAGCCGGTGCCGCATCCCACGTCCAGGACGCGGTCGCCCGGTACGGCGCCGCTCAGCTCCGCGAGGCGCGCGAAGACGCGGCCGCGGCGGCCGGCGAAGCAGAGGGCGCCGAAGACTTCGTACGCCCGCGGGGTTGCGATGGTCACGCCGGGCGTGTCGGCGTGCGGCTTGCCCTGCATGAGGTGTCCGAGAGGCATGGCCCTCCTCCACAACTTAGTCATGACTAAGCTCGGTCCCAACTTAGTTCCGACTAAGAAGAACGGCAAGGGGGCATACGATGATCGTGTGACCGAGCCCCGATCCCGCACGCGTACCCGTCTCAGCGCGACAGAGCGCCGTGCCTCGATCCTCGCCGCGGCCACCCAGGTCTTCTCCGAGGCCGGCTACCAGCGCGGCAAGGTCTCCGACATCGCCCGGCGGGTCGGTGTCACCGAGCCCGTCGTGTTCCAGAACTTCGGCTCCAAGTCCGCGCTGTACCGGGCGGTCCTCGACCATGCCACCGGCGCGGTCTCGGCACTCCTGCACCAGGCGGCCGACGCGGGCCGGCCCGTCCCCGAGGTGCTCGCGGCCTTCCTGGACCCCGCCCACATGGACCCCTTCCACCGGCCGGGCTCCCATGGCTTCCTCTTCGCCGACGCCACCGCCCTGGCCCACGACCCGGATCTCGGCGAAGCCCTCCGCCAGGTCCACCAGCACCTCGCCGACGCGCTCGCCGACCTGCTCCGCCGCGGCCAGGCCGCCGGCGACGTCCGCTCCGACATCGAGCCCCACACCGCCGCCTGGTGGCTCGTCTCGCTCCTGGCCGGCCGCTCCTTCCGCGCGGCCGTCGTCCCGGACCGCGACACGGTCGAGGCGGAACTGACCCGGCTGGCCCTGCAATCACTCCTGCCGCGACCGCACGAGGCCCCGGCCGAGTCCTGACGGCCTCGCGGGGAGAGACCCCGCACAGCAGGAGCCCGCGACCGCTCGTCGTGGTTCTCCTGGCTTACGGCTTGACGACACCCAGGCGTGTGGGGAACCGTGCCCAAGGCCGGTCTCCCACACGCCTGTTCAGGTGCCGCGCCGTCGCACCTGCGTATGCAGTCGCCGTCGTCGCGCTCGAGTGCCCGTACCATGAAGCGCCCCAGGGGTGGTGTCAATAGGTTTGTCAGGACGTTCCGACAAACACGGATCCGCCCCGTACGGCACCGAGGGCACGCAGGACCACCACAGCCATCCATAGACGCCGCCGACCCATGGCTTTCATCGCGCACCCAACTCCTGTGTGTTGCCTGTGTTTTCCAGGCCAATCGCCACCAACTCACAGCGATACAAAGGAGCCTGCTTTATTCATTGACAGCAAAAAAGAACCTCTCTAAGTTTCCGGCCATGCGCTCGGCCCCCTCCCCCCAAGCGGCCCCGGACATGACGCCGGCCGCTTCCCTCGTCTTCACCACGCTGCTCTCCCACGGTCCGCTCACTCGCGCCGAGGTGGGACGGCGGACCCAGCTCTCTCCGGCCGCCGTCACCAAGGCGGTCCGTCCGCTCATGGAGCTCGGCTATCTGGTCGAGGGCGTGGACGAAGGGGCGCGGCCCGCGGTCGGGCGTCCGGCCAACCTGGTGTGGGTGGACGGAGGGAGGGCGCTGTTCATCGGGATCAAGGTGACGGGCGACGAGGTCATCGCCGTACTGGCCGACCTGTGTTGCCGTATCCGGCTGTCCCGGCACGTCCGGCTCACGGGACGCGAGCCGGAGGCGGTGCTGCCCGTCATCACCGCGCTGGTACAGGAGTTGCTCACGGAGGCCGACGGATTCGGTGTGCAGGTGCGGGGCCTGGGCATCGCGATCTCGGGGGACGTGGACCGCGCGGACGGGGTGGTCCGCTACTCGCCCTTCCTGGAGTGGCGGGACGTTCCCCTGGCCGAGATCGCCGGGACAGCAACAGGGCTGCCGGTCACGGTCGACAACGACGTGCGGGCGCTCACGGTGGCCGAGCACTGGTTCGGGGCCGGGGTCGGTCTCTCGGACTTCGCCCTGGTGACCGTGGGCGCCGGCATCGGATGCGGCCTGGTGGTGCACGGGCAGGTGGTCTCGGGCGCGCACGGCGTGGCCGGCGAGATCGGGCATCTGTCGCTCGACCCGCTGGGGCCACTCTGCCACTGCGGCAACCGCGGCTGTGTCGAGGCGATCGCGGCGGATCCGGCGATACTCCGCGCGGTGCGCGCGGCCACGGGCAAGCAGGTGACCGATGCCGCCGAGGCGCTGGAGCTGGCCCACGGCGAAGACCCCGGTGTGAGAGAGGTCTACGCACGAGCCGGCGAAGCCATCGGCAAGGCCATCGGTTTCCTGGTGAACATCCTCGGTCCCCAGCGGGTGGTCATCTCCGGCGAGGGTCTGGCCGCCTACGACCTGGTCGCCGAGGGCATCCGGGACGCGTTCGCCGCCTCCGCCTTCGGCACCGCCGCACAGTGCGACCTGGTGACACGACCCCTGCCCTTCGAGGAGTGGGCACGCGGGGCCGCGGCCACCGCCATCCAGTCCTTCATGGGATCGGGCATGTGAGAGCGAGAAGGAGTAGCGATGACGCCGCAGAGCCGCAGCCCCCACGAACGTCCCCATCCCGGCAGGGGTTTTTCCTGACCGCCCTCCCCACGCCCCTGACGCGCTGCACCGTGCAGCGCAGGTTCATCAGCGGGCTCCCCATCGGCTCGGGCAGCCGCCGGACCGATGTCTCCCCGAACGGCCGGCCGACCTCCTCGGCCCGGCTCCGGACCTGTTGACAGGCCCCCCGTCCGACCAGCAGCACGCCCGTCCCCCACCGGGTGCCACCGCACACTCCCCCTCACCTCACCTCAGGAGGCGACCCATGCGGTCATTCCCGTACCGAGTCCTGCGCGGAGCCGTCACCGGCTTCCCGCGCCGCACCCTCAGAGCGACGCTGGTCCTGGCCGTCACGGCCGGACTCGCCACGGTGGTCCCGGCAGCCGCCACCTCGGCCGCGACCACCGGCGACGCCGCCTCCGGCCTCGCGGCCAAGCCCTACATGGGCTGGTCCAGTTGGAGCATGCAGTCCTCCCAGTACCCGGGCCTGAACCCGGACGGCAACTACAGCTACCTCACCGAGGCGAACGTCCTGAAGCAGACGGACGCCCTGGCCGCCACCCTGAAGAAGTACGGCTACGACCATGTCAACATCGACGCCGGCTGGTGGATGGACAAGAACTGGACGTCCGAGTTCGACCAGTACGGCCGGCAGACACCCGACCCGGTCCGGTTCCCCCACGGCATGAAGTCGGTCGCCGACCACATCCACTCCCAGGGTCTCAAGGCAGGCATCTATCTGCCCGTCGGCCTGGAGAAGGGTGCGTACGGCGACGGCAAGGTGCCGATATGGAACGCCCCGGGCTGCACCACGGCGGACATCGTCTACCCGGATCTGCGCACCACCAATGGCTGGGACAGCGCCTACAAGCTCAACTTCGGCAACCCGTGCGCGCAGAAGTACATCGACTCGCAGGCACAGATGCTCGCGGACTGGGGCTACGACTTCCTCAAACTGGATGGCGTGGGACCCGGCTCGTTCAAGTCCGGTGACAACTACGACAACGTCCCGGACGTGGCCGCCTGGCACCAGGCCATCGCCGACACCGGGCGCCCGATCCATCTGGAGCTGTCCTGGTCGCTCGACATCGGCCACGCCGCCGACTGGAAGAAGTACTCCAACGGCTGGCGCATCGACACCGATGTGGAGTGCTACTGCAACACCCTGGTCACCTGGGAGAACTCGGTCAACGACCGGTGGAACGACGCCCCCGCATGGAGCCACAAGGCGGGCCCGGGCGGCTGGAACGACCTCGACGCGATCGACGTCGGCAACGGCGCGATGGACGGTCTGACCAACGCCGAGCGGCAGAGCTACATGACCCTGTGGGCCATCAACAAGTCGCCGCTGTTCACCGGTGACGACCTCACCAAGCTGGACAGCTACGGCCTCTCCCTGCTGACCAACCAGGAAGTCATCGCCGTCGACCAGAACGACTCCCCCGTGGCGCGTCCCGTCACGCCGCTGGGCGACCAGCAGGTCTGGGCAACCAAGAACCCCAACGGCACCTACACCGTCGCCCTGTTCAACCTCGGCGGCTCGTCGGCCTCCGTCACCGCCGACTGGGCGTCCTTCGGTTTCACCGGCGCGGCCTCCGTGCGCGACCTGTGGAACCACGAGAACCTCGGCACGTACAAGAACAAGATCACCGCGACGCTGCCCGCGCACGGCTCACGGCTGTTCACCGTCAAGCCCGCCGGCACCCCGCTGGCGACCACCCGCTACGAGGCCGAGTCCGCGAACAACACCCTCACCGGCAACGCCTCCGTCGCCGGATGCGACTCCTGTTCCGGCGGCAAGAAGGTCGGCAACCTCTATCTCGACAGCAAGCTGCAGTTCAACGACATCACGGTGAAGAAGGACGGCATCTACACCGTCAACGTCGCCTACGTCAGCGGTGACCCCCGCTCGGTCACCGTCTACTCCAACAGCGGCCATGGCACCAGCCTGAGGTTCCCCTCCACAGGCGACTGGGGCACGGTCGACACCGTCAGCGTCCAGCTGGCGCTGAAGGCAGGCTCCAACACCATCACGTTCGACAGCGGCTGGGACTACTCCCCCGACATCGACAGGATCGACGTACCCAAGTCCGCCTGACACCTCGCGCCGGGCTCGGGGGCGACATACCCCCGGGCCCCGCCGGGCCGCCATCCGGTTCCGCAGCGCCCGGGCACGCCCACGCCCGACCGCCCGTATTTCCGCCCGCATTTCCGCCCGCATGCGCCGTTCCCCCGACCTGGAGTGCACAACGTGGACACCGAGCACACCGAATCGCGCGACAACCACCCGAGCCGCAGGGGCTTTCTCGCTCTCGCCGCCACCGCCGGCGCGGCCGCCGCCCTCGGCGGTCTGCCTGCCTTCACCGCCTCGGCGGCCCCCGCCCGCCCCACCTCCTCGCCCCTGCTGTCCGCGGCCGCCGCCGCGAAGAACCAGCTGTGGTGGCAGGCTCCCGGCTCCGCCAACTCCATGATCCAGCAGGGCCTGCCAGTGGGAAACGGGCGCCTCGGAGCGCTCGCGGGCAACGACCCCGCCGGCGAACTGCTGACGATCACCGACGCCACCCTATGGACCGGCGGCCTCAACGACACCCTGCAGAGCGACGGCCAATTCCCCTACGGCCGGGACGACTTCGGCTCCCTTACCCTGCTGGCCGAGCTCACCGTCGACCTCCCCGGGCACGACCTGGGATCGGTCGACAACTACCGCCGCTCCCTCGACCTGGCGCAGGGCCTCGTCAGTGCCTCCTACGACCTGTCCGGCGTCACCTACCAGCGGCAGATCTTCGCCAGCCGCCCCGACGACGTCATCGTCGTGTACTTCTCCCAGCAGGGCGGCGGCACCTACACCGGTACCGTGACCCTCGCGGGCACGCACGGCGAGACCACCACGGCCGACAGCGCCGGGCGCTACGCCTCGTTCGGCGCCTCCCTCGCCAACGGGCTGAAGTACGGCGCCGCCGTCACGGCCCGCAGCAGCAGCGGCACGATCGCCGTCGACGGAACGTCGATCTCCTTCCGCGGCTGCAAGGACCTCACCGTCGTGGTCAGCGGCGGCACCAACTACGCACCCGACGCGGCCACCGGGTTCCGCGACCCGTCCCTGGACCCGGAGCGCCTGGCGCGGACCAAGGTCCAGGGGGCGGCCGGCCACTCCGCGAGCACCCTGCTGCACACCCATGTCGCCGACTTCCGCCCGGTCTTCGAGCAGCTGGACATCAACCTCGGCACGTCATCGGCCGCGCAGCGCGGGCTTGACACCTGGCAGCGGGTGCAGGCCCGCTATCGGGACGACGTTCCGGACCCCGAACTCGAGGCCTCCTACCTGCAGTTCGGCCGCTACCTGATGATCTCGGGATCGCGGGGCACCCTGCCGATGGGCCTGCAGGGTCCGTGGCTGGACGGCAACGACCCGGACTGGATGGGCGACTACCACACCGACATCAACATCCAGATGAACTACTGGATGGCCGACCGCGCCGGCCTGTCGGGGTGCTTCGACGCCTTCGCGGACTACTGCCTCGCGCAGCTGCCCTCCTGGACGGAGGTCACGCAGCGACTGTTCAACAGCACGACCAACAGATACCGCAACTCCAGCGGCAAGCTCGCCGGTTGGACCGTGGCCATCTCCACCAACCCCTACGGCGGTGGCGGCTGGTGGTGGCATCCGGCCGGCAACGCATGGCTCTGCCAGAGCCTGTTCGAGCACTACGAGTACACCCAGGACCGCGCCTACCTGCAGAAGATCTACCCCCTGCTCAAGGGCGCCGTGGAGTTCTGGGAGGCCCGTCTCATCACCACGACCGTCACCGACGCCTCCGGAGCCTCGCGCGAGGTCCTCATCGCCGACAGCGACTGGTCGCCCGAACAGGGGCCGTTGGACGCCAAGGGCATCACCTACGCCCAGGAACTGGTGTGGAACCTCTTCGGGAACTACCACACCGCGACCCAGGTGCTGGCCAGGGACACCTCCTACAGCGCGACCGTCGACGGTCTGCGCGGACGCCTGTACCTGCCCGTGGTCAGCCCCAAGACCGGCTGGCTGGAGGAGTGGATGTCCCCCGACAACCTCGGCGAGACCACGCACCGGCACCTCTCCCCGCTCATCGGCCTCTTCCCCGGCGACCGGATCCGCCCGGACGACTCCACACCGAAGGACATCCTCGCCGGCGCGACGGCCCTCCTGACCGCCCGCGGCATGAACAGCTACGGCTGGTCCAACGCCTGGCGCAGCCTGTGCTGGTCCCGGCTGAAGAACGCGAAGAACGCCTACCAACTCGTCGTCAACAACCTGAAGCCGTCGGTGAACGGCAGCAACGGCACCGCGCCGAACCTCTTCGACATCATGGACGTGGGGCAAGGCCGCGGCATCTTCCAGATCGACGCCAACTTCGGCACCCCCTCCGCGATGATCGAGATGCTCGTCTACTCGCGACCGGGTCACGTCGAGTTGCTGCCCGCGCTGCCGGCCGCCTGGGCGGCGTCCGGCTCGGTGTCCGGCGTCGGAGTCCGCGGCGGCTTCGTGGCCGACCTCGCCTGGAAGAACGGCAAGGTCACACAGGTGACGCTGCGGAGCGTCGGCGGCCGTGACACGACCGTGTCCGCGGGCGGCACCGCGCGAAGGATCAGCCTCAAGCCCGGTGAGTCCGTCACGCTGGGCAACTTCGGCTGACGGTGCGGACCACGAGAAGAGTGGAGAGATCGACGATGTCCCCGGAAAAGACAAGCACGACGGCGGGTCGCCGACCGCGTCGCAGAACCCTGCTGGCCGTGTTCGGCGCCCTGACCGGCTTGACCCTGACGGCAGTTCCGCTGAGCACCGCGCATGTCGCAAGCGCCGCCACGCCCGTGGCGCAGAGCAAGGGCACACGGGTCAGCGCCTGGTCGCCCAGCATGACGACCGGCGGCCCGTCCTTCACCGACCAGACGATCCGGATGGTGGTGCACAGCAGCGTCTCGGGCTCGGGCGCCCGCATCACCCTGTCCAACCGCTACAGCACCACCCCGCTCGATGTCGGCGCCGTGGACGTGGCCGTCCAGGAGAGCGGCGGCGAGGCGACGCGCGGCACCACGCGGAACATCACCTTCGGCGGATCCCGCCACGTCACGATCCCCGCCGGTGAGGAGGCCGTCAGCGACGTCGTCCCGATCTCGGTCAGCGCCGGGGAGAACCTGCTCGTCAGCCTCTACGTGCCCGGCACGACGGGGATGTCGACCTGGCACTCCGACGCGTTCGACACCACCTACCTGGCCTCCGGCAACCACAGCGGTGACGACGGTGCCGCCGCGTTCGGCACCACCACGACGTCCTGGTACTACCTGGCAGGGCTGGACGTCGTGTCGGCGACCGCGCGGGGCACCGTCGTCGCCTTCGGCGACTCCATCACGGACGGCTACCACTCCTCGACCGGCACCTACAGCCGGTGGCCCGACTTCCTCGGGCGCCGGCTGGGCGCCGGACCGGGTCTGCAGAAGCTGAGCGTCGTCGATGCCGGCATAGGCGGCAACCGGGTCCTCACGGACGTCCCCAACCTGTGGCAGGGGGTCAGCGCCCTGAAGCGGTTCGGGCATGACGCCCTCGGCCAGCCCGGCGTCAAGGACGTGATCCTCTTCGAGGGCATCAACGACATCGGCAACAACGCCGGCCCCGACGGCCGTCCGCTGACCGCCGAGGACCTCGTCAACGGCTACCGCACCCTGATCGACGAGGCACATGCCGCCCACGTCAACGTCATCGGCGCGACACTCATGCCCGACGAGGGCAACGGGTACTACACGCCTGCCGCCGAGGCGATCCGCCAGAGCGTCAACCAGTGGATCCGCGCCAGCGGAGCCTTCGACGGCGTCATCGACTTCGACCGGACCATGCGTGACCCCGCGAACCCGGCCGCCCTCAACCCGGCCTACGACGCGGGCGACCACATCCATCCCAACGACGAGGGCATGAAGGCCATGGCCGACGCGATAGACCTGCGGCTCCTGCGCACCTGACGCCCACCGCCGGGTGCGCGGCCCAGGAGAGTCACCGACGCCGTGACACCCCCAGTTCGATGAGATGGCGCTTGGTCACCCGGCCGCCGTACCGCCGGTCGATCAGTGCCGAGATGCACTGCAACAGCCCGCTTCTGGCGGCTTCGGGAAGAGCCCGGTGGCCGGAGTAGGTCCGCAGCAGTCGGAGATAGTCCGCCGTGGTGTAGGTGAGGTCCTGCTCGTAGCGGCGGAAGACGGTGGAAGCGAACCGGCCGCTGCGGGCCACCTCCTCGGCATGGTCCGAGCCGTCGACGTCGGCGGCCGCGGGAAGCCGCAGCCCGGGCGGCGTCTCGGGGTCGAAGCGCTCGTAGCAGCGCTGGACCTCCGCGAAGAACTCCTCGGTCCCGCCCCGCACATGCTGGGTGCGCACCACGGCGAGCGCGCCACCCGGGCGGAGCGCGTCAGCCGCTTTGGCGACCCGCACCGCCGGGTCGATCCAGTGGAACGCCGTGGCCGAGACGACCGCGTCGAACGGCTCGTCAGGCAGCGGCCACGTCTCGAACTCCGCCGTCACCACCTCCACCCTCCCGGCCCCGGCCACGTTGCGGCGGGCGAGCGCGGCCATGCTCGGCCCCGCCTCGACGGCCGTGATCCGACAGCCCCGCCGCGCCAGCGGCACGGTCGCCTGGCCTGTTCCGCAGCCCACCTCCAGTACCCGGCTGCCGGGGCGTGCGCCCGCGAGTTCCGCCAGGTCGTCGTACAGCTCCGGCGGATATCCCGGCCTGGCCCGGTCGTACAGCTCCGCGTCTTCGTCGAACGTCCGGCTCAGGCGCACCCGCCGGGACTCTTCGGGCCTGTCGTCGCGTCGTGCGTGCGTGATGTCGTCGGCCACGCGGAGCAGAGTAGCGAGGAGGCTCACCGGCCGGCACGAACCGCGCGCGAGGAACGGACGGGGCGCGTCCTCCTAGCCACATGCACATGTATGGGCGAGGGCCGGTCAGGCGGGGATGGAGCCGGGCCCCTAGCGCACCACGCGGACCTCGCTGCCGTCGAGGGTCGCGAGCACCTCGGCGCAGATGGCCAGTGCCGTCTCGGCCGGGGTGCGGGCGCCCAGGTCGAGGCCGATGGGGCCGTGGATGCGCCCGAGGAGTCCCTCGTCGAGGCCGGCCTTGACGAGATCCGCGGCACGGCGGGCCTGGGTGTGGCGTGAGCCCAGGGCGCCGACGTAGGGGATGCCGGTGTTCAGCGCGGCGGAAAGGACCGGGACGTCGACGTCCGGTTCATGGCTGAGGACGATCAAGCAGGCGGCGGCCGGGCGCCGGGCGAGCAGCCGGGCGGCGTCCTCGGCGGCGGACTCGACCGTGGCGTCCCAGTCCAGCAGGTGGGCCTGCGCGGCGAGCAGCTCGGCGAGTTCCCCTCCTCCCACGATGACCAGATGGGGTACGGCGGGGAACGTCTCGATGAGAACGAGTCCGTCGTCCGTGGAGCGCATGTCCCGGCCGGCCCGGCGGCGGTCGAGCAGTTCCCGAGCGCGTTCGACGGCCTCGGACGGCCCCTCACCGCGCTCCGGCGCGGATGTCGCGACGGCGCTGGTGCCCCGGGTCCGCGCGGCGTCCAGCCGGGTGATCAGCGCGGCGTCGGCACCCTCCGCCAGCAGATCCCACCAGCGGACGGGAACCGTGTCGAGGGACTGCAGCAGCACTTCGGCCTGGCCGCCGCAGGTCAGGCCCGCCCGCTTCACCTCGTCGTCGTGGACGGAGACCTCGCGCACGCCCGCGGTGTGATCCGCGGGCAGGGCAGCGGCCTCCGCCGCCAGGTACGCGTCGAAGGCACCGCGGTACAGCGTGCCGTGACAGTGACCGGCCTCGTCGATCAGGAGGGCGTCGGCGGGGCGCCGGGGACCGAAGCCCCGCTCGGTGAGGGGACGGGCGAGGACGCCGGTACGTCCTTGAGCCGCCCACTGCCGTGCCGTCTCGGCCAGTTCACGCATGATCGCGGCCCTCCTCGTGGTGGGATCGGCACCGGGAGCCGTATGGACATCGCCGGCACCGTGACCGGAATTCTCGCATGATCACGCATCTCGGCGCCGCCCCGGAGCGCGTGCCTGAGCGGCCGTCAGCGGGTGCGGACGCCGGTGAGGACGCTGGTGAGCACCAGTGCGGCGGCGAAACCCTTCGGGCGTCACGGTGCGTCCCCGTCCCAGTCGAAGTGGCGGGGGTCGCCGGGGCGTGGGGCGTACATCGCCCGGCCGTCGGCACCGAACTGCCCCAACTCGGTGGGCAGGGCCGCGCCGGTGCCGATCTCGGCCTGCGTCCAGCCGGTTATGTCGAGCAGGAGCCCGTCCAGCGGCCCGCCGACCAGTTCGGCGTACCGGCGTCCCGGCCGCGGGCCCGGATGGTCGTGGTCCTGACCGTAGACCCGACCGCGCAGCAGTTGCTCATCGTTCCTGTCCATACGGCCAGCCTCGCAGCCACCACTGACATCGCCGTGGGCCGAACTCGGAGGGGGAACGGCCGCCTCGGTCGGAGGGACTGCCGCACGATGACGCACAGCTTCCTCTGACCGTGCGGCGATGATGTGGGGATGTTCTACGAAGATCTCAGCGAGTACGACTACCTGGACGACGACTCGTTCACCGACAGGGAGTCGGGCTTCTACGGGCTCTGGTACCGCCCGGCCTACACCCGGCTGAACATCGGCTGGCTGGAAGCGGGCACGCCGTACCCGACGGGAACCGTCTCCGCGGCGTTCGTGGAGAAGCTGAAAGCCGTTCAGAAGGTCCAGTGGATGAACGACTGCCTGGGCGTGCACGAGTGCGACCTGTGTCCTGCGGGAGAGGCCCCGGAGGGCAACGGGGAGATACGGATCCCGGGCGAGCCCGGCATCGCCTACGCCGCCCCGTTCCTCATCTCCCACTACGTCACCGCCCACGGCTACCGGCCGCCGCAGGTCTTCGTCGACGCCGTCCTCGCCGTCGACCTCGAAGCATGGGCCACCGCACGATGGCCCGACGTGCCCTTTCCGTGGGTCCCGGAGGACGCGGAACGCTTGGTGGAGTAGGGGGCAGCCGGTGGCGGGCACAATGCCGGCGTGGATACGCGTAACCTGATCATCGTCGCGCTGGACTGCGACACCCGGGCCACCGCCCAGCGCATCGTCGACCAGCTGGGCGACGAGTGCCGTTTCTACAAGGTCGGCCTGGAACTGCTCACCGTAGCCGGCCCCGACTTCGTCGAGCACCTTGTCGCGCAGGGCAAGGAGGTCTTCCTGGACCTCAAGCTCTTCGAGATCCCCAACTCGGTCGCCGGAGCGGTCCGTGCCGCGGGCTCGCTGGGCGTCTCCATGGTGACGGTGCACGGCATGGGCGGCCTGGGCATCATGGCTGCCGCTGTCGACGCCGCCCGCGCCTTCCCCGGACTGCGGATTCTCGCGCTGACCGTGGTCACCAGCATGACCGACGAGGACCTCACGGACATCGGGATCGCGGGCTCGACCGAGGAGCAGGTGCTCAGACTGGCCCGGCTGGCGGGGAAGGCCGGCTGTCACGGTCTGATCGCCTCGCCTCGGGACGTCGCGGCCCTGCGGAACGCGCTGGGGCCCCATCCCCTGATCGTCACTCCGGGAGTCACCCTGCCCGGTGACTCTCCGGCCGAGCACGCTCGTCCCGGAACGCCACGCGCCGCCGTCGCCGCCGGCGCCTCGCACCTCGTCGTGGGGCGGACGGTCACACGTGCCGCGGACCCGGCGGCCGCGTTCCGTCTCGTCCGCAGCAGCCTCGTGCAGTGAGCAACAAACCGGCGGGCACAGCAGTCTGCTGTGGGCCGAGGTTGTCGCGTCCCGGACGGCGGGTGGGGCAGCATCGTCGCATGCAGCCGGTCTTCGTTCTCGTGCACAGTCCGTCCGTGGGCCCCTCGACCTGGCACCCCGTGGCCGAACGCCTGAGGGCGGAGGGGTACCAGGTACGGGTGCCGTCTCTGCTGCACATCGGCGCCGGCGCCCCGCCCTTCTGGCCCCGTATCGCCGACGCGGTCCGCGACGACCTCCGGCAGGTCCCGGCCGACAGCCCCGTGACCTTGGTGGTCCACAGCAACGCAGGCTTGTTCCTGCCCACCATCCGTTGCGGACTCGACCATCCGGTCACCGCCTCGGTCTTCGTCGACGCCGCGCTGCCGGCGCGCACCGGGACCACTCCCGTCGCCTCGCCCGAGATGCTGGACTTCCTCCGCCCGATGGCCGTGAACGGCAGGCTGCCGCGCTGGACCGACTGGTGGGACGAAGCCGACGTCGCACCCATGTTCTCCGATCCGACGATGCGCCGGACGGTCGTCGACGAGCAGCCCACCCTGCCCCTGTCCTACTACGAGCAGCGCGTCCCGGTCCCCGACGGCTGGGACGACCACCCCTGCTCCTACGTGCTGTTCGGCCCTCCGTACGACGACCTGGCCGCCGAGGCGGGCGCACGCGGCTGGCGTGTGGAACACCTGCCCGGCGAGCACCTCCACCAGGTCGTCGATCCCGCCGGCACGACCCGCTGCCTCCTCGAGCTCGCCGGTACCGCCTGATCCACCGCCGACCGGACGGGCCACCGTGAACCAGCGATCCGGTGCGGGGCGTGCCAAGCTGGGAATCCGGTCGACGCTGGGAACGGTGAGTACGGATGAGCCCGAGCTCCGCGAACGGTCCGGATCCCGGACCGACCGGTGCCGGCAACGGGCCTGCGGTCTCCCGCCGGGAGTTCGACGCGCTGTTCGAGGCGGTCCGCACATGGGGCCGCTGGACCCCGGCCGACCGCGGTGCCTGGAACCGGGTGACCGCGGAGCATGTGCGGCGGGCCACGGCCGCGGTGCGGTCCGGGCGGGTCGTCCCGCTGGCGCTGCCCTGGAACACCCTGCCCGGCCCCGACAACCCCAGGCCCGCTCTGCACCACATGACCGATCTCGGTGACGTCCAGAGCCCGGAACCCTCCACGCACAAGGACTTCATCGCCGCCGACTACCACGGCAAGGCCGTCACCCATCTCGACGCCCTGTCCCATGTCGCCTACCGGGGCCGGCTCTACGACGGCCGGACGGCGAAGGAGTTCGTCGGCGCGTCTGGTGCGCGTTTCGGAGCGGTGTCGGCGCTCGGCCCCCTCGTCACGAGGGGAGTTCTCCTCGACCTCCCGGCCGTCCTGGGGATCCGCTGGCTGGAGCCGGGGCAGGCGGTGCACGCACAGGACGTCCTCGCCGCGGAGAAGGCGCTCGGTGTGAGGATCGGCGAGGGCGACGCGGTGCTGTTGCGCTCCGGGCACGTCCGCCGCCGCCGGGAGCTCGGTGCCTGGGACGCCGACTCGGCGAGCGCGGGCTTCCACGTGGACGCCGTACCGCTGCTGGCCGAGCGCGGCATCGCGCTGCTCGGCGGCGACGGCGACAGCGACGTACGGCCCTCACCCGTCGACGGCGTGCACTCGCCCGTCCATGCGCTGGTCGTCGCCGCGATGGGGGCGCCGCTGCTGGACAACCTGGATCTGGAGGCGCTGGCGGCCGCGACGGCGGCGGGCCGGCATGAGTTCCTGCTCGTCGTGGCACCGCTGAACGTCCCGGGCGGGACGGGTTCGCCCGTCAATCCTGTCGCCGTTCTATGACTACACGCACCTGATGTCCGTATTCTCATCTATGTCATATTGTTTTGGAAAAACGGACTCTTGCAGCCGCGAGTGAGGCGAAGCATGGTTCGGCTCGGTGGGAAAGCGATATCGACAGCGCGTGCCACAGACGGCACGGGGCCAGCCCGTTCCCGTGAGCATTTCCTGGCGGGTGAGCCGGTCGAGGCCTGCGTGCGCACCTCCATCTCGAACTCGTGGCAGCGCTGCCGGGCGCTGGGGCTGTCGCCCGACCAGTCCAGCCCGCCCTTCCGGGCCGACTTCGAGCGTGATCCCCGTATCGTCCGGGCGGCCGTGCCGGTGCTCGACCGGCTGGAGGCCTGGTTCGCCGGCAGCAAGATGAACATCTCCGTCGCCGATGCGAGCGGGACGGTCCTCCTGCGCCGCTTCGGAGAGGCGTCCCTCACCAGAAGCCTCCCCGCGTTCCAGCGCGAGCCCGGATTCGTGTTCGCCGAGCAGTACGCCGGCACCAACGGAATCGGTCTCGCCCTGGCGGAGCGGCAGCTCGTCCAGGTCTACGGCGCCGAGCACTTCGCCGAGCGGTCCCAGGGAAACGCCTGCCGCGCGCTTCCCGTCCGCGACCCGGTCAGCGGCCGCATCGAGGGCGTCCTGTGCCTCGGCTATCCACGCAGCGCCGAGGACCCGGCGCTCGCCACCGTGATACGCAAAGCGGCCCGCGCCATCGAGAGGCGGCTGCTGGCACAGAGTTCCGAACGTGAGCGCGCCCTGCTGCGGGCGTACCTGGGCACCAGGGCCGAAACCGCGGCCGGCCCGCACCACAGCGTCGGGGTCGGCGATCTGGCCCTCGGGCTGCACCCCCCTGACCGGGCGGTCCTCATGGAAAAGGCCGCCGAGCTGATCTCCTGCGCGCAGCTGGCCGCCGTCCGCGTTCCCCTGTCCGACGGCCGGTGCGTGACACTGGTGAGCCATCCGATGAGTGCCACCGGGGTGGAGGGCTTCGCCATCGAGGCCATCCTGCCCGGCCCCTCACCGCACGAGCCCCTCATCGCACCGCGGTCGGCGGAGGAGCCACTGCGCCTCGCCGCCGAAACCGCAGCCCCGGCCACCGCCTCTGCTGTCTCCGCCGTCTCCGCCGTCCCTCCGTCGAGGGCCGCTCCCCGCGCCGCGGCACCCCGCCTCGTGGCCGGCCGGGCCGACACGACCGGCAGAGGCGCGGCAGGGGGCGGGCCCGCCGGCACGGCGCGCGGTCACCCCGGCGCCACCCCCCAGGCGAGAGGGCTCGTGCTGGTGGGCGAGCCGCACGTGGGGCGGTACGCCCTCGCCGCGCGCCGCCGCCTGGAGTTGCTGACCGACGCGAGCACCCGCATAGGCACCACCCTGGACGTGCGCCGTACCGCCCAGGAACTCGCCGACACAGCGGTGCCGCGACTGGCCGACTACGTCACGATCGACCTGCCCGAGGCGGTACTGAGGGGTGAAGAGGCCGCCGACCCCCTCACCAACCTGTGCCGGACGGTGGTCCACGGCATCCGCGACGACTGTCCGTTCCACCCGGTCGGCAAAAGCGTCGACTACGGCCCGACCGCTCCGCAACTGCGCTGTCTGACCAGCGGCCAGGCGGTGCTGGAACCGGACCTGAAGACCGCCGCGGGCTCGCTCGCCCACGACCCCGAGCACACCAAGGAGCTGCTGGCCCACGTCCACTCCCTCATCGCGGTCCCCCTGGTCGCCCGCGGCGTCGTCCTGGGCGTGGCCGCCTTCTACCGCGGGCGGGATCCCGCACCGTTCGGTGACGACGACCGTTCCCTCGCCCATGACCTTGCCACCCGCGCCGCGCTGTCCATCGACAACGCCCGGCGTTACACGCGCGAGCGCACCATGGTGCTGGCCCTGCAGCGCAGCCTGCTCCCACAGGGTCAGCCCGACCAGGACGCCGTCGAGGTGGCGCACCGCTACCTGCCCGCGGAGTCCGACGTGGGCGGGGACTGGTACGACGTCATCCCCCTCTCCGGCACCCGTGTCGGCCTCCTGGTGGGCGACGTCGTCGGCCACGGCATGCTCTCCGCCGCCACCATGGGCCGGCTGCGCACCGCCGCACGCAGCTTCGCCGAACTCGACTTCCCCCCGGACGAAGTCCTCACCCACCTCGACAACCTGGTAGGACGCCTCGACCGGGAGAACCCCGCCGCAGGAGAACCGGGCATCATCGGCGCGACCTGCCTCTACGCCGTGTACGACCCGACCGCACAGCAGTGCACCATGGCCCGCGCCGGTCATCCTCCCCCGGCCCTGGTCCGCCCCGACGGCACGGTGTCCTTCCCCGACCTGCCCGCGGGGCCCCCGCTGGGCCTGGGTGGCCTGCCGTTCGAAGCCGTCGAGATCGACCTCCCCGAGGGCAGCGGGCTGGTGCTCTACACCGACGGACTCATCGAGGACCGCAACCGCGACGTCGACGTGGTCCTCGACCGGCTGCGCGGCGCCCTGGCCCATCCGGAACGCACGCCCGAGGAGATCTGCGAGGCGGTCCTCGACACGGTGGCGCCGGCTCACCCCCGCGACGACATCGCCCTGCTCGTCGCCCGTACCCGCGCCCTGGACACCCACAGCATCGCCACCTGGGACCTGCCCGCCGGCCCTTCCCTCGTCAGCGAGGTCCGCGCCTCGGCGCTCCGGCAGCTGGCCGACTGGGGACTCGAGGAGGCCTCCTTCGCCGCGGAGCTGGTCCTGAGCGAGCTGGTCACCAACGCCATCCGCCATGGCTCCGGGCCCATCCGCGTACGTCTGCTGCGCGACCGCACCCTGATCTGCGAGGTCTCCGACACCAGCAACACCGCTCCGCACCTGCGCCGGGCAGCCACCACCGACGAGGGCGGCCGCGGACTGTTCCTCGTGGCCCAGCTGGCACAGAGCTGGGGTACGCGCTACATCCGGCAGGGCAAGGTCATCTGGGCCGAGTGGGAACTCGACGGCGCCGGAGGCCACCGGCGTGACTGACCCGTTGGTGTCACACAAGGCGGCAAATCCGGAATACCCGGATGTGCTCGACTAGCATCACTGGCGAAAGTCGGGAAGCAATCGCCATGCCGACCCCCGGAGATGTCCGTGCACGACCCTCCCGACACCTCTGCGAACGCGGTCAGGGCCTTTGAGGCCGACCCGCTGGTCCGCATCCGCGGGCTGGCCAAGCGGTTCGGCGGGACCCTCGCACTGGACGGCGTGGATCTCGACGTCCGGACCGGCAGCGTGCTCGCCCTGCTCGGCCCCAACGGAGCCGGGAAGTCCACGCTCATCAGGGTGCTGGCGGGCGTCCACCACGCCGATGCGGGCCGGATCACGGTGGACGGGCATCCGCTCGGCACGCGCGCCGCCTCCCGCAGCATGTCCTTCATCCACCAGGACCTCGGGCTCGTGGAGTGGATGACGATCGCCGAGAACTTCGCCCTGACCATCGGATACGCGCGCCGCGGCGGACTGATCTCCTGGCAGCGGACCCGGCAGCAGTGCGCCGACGCCCTGGGAACCGTCGCCGGGCACCTCGATCCCGACATGCCGGTCGCCCGGCTCGGCCCCGCGGAACGCTCGCTGGTCGCCATCGGCCGCGCCCTGGCCGCCCGCGCGAAGCTCGTCGTCCTCGACGAGCCGACCGCCCGTCTTCCCGCCCCGGACTGCGCCCGGCTCTTCCGCGTCCTGCATGACCTGCGCGACCGGGGGCACGGCATCCTCTACGTCACCCATCGCCTGGACGAGGTGTACAAGGTCGCGGACGCCTTCGCCGTCCTACGCGACGGCCGGCTCGTCAGTCACGGCCGGCTCGCGGGCCACAGCCCCGCCCGGCTGATGCACGACATCGTCGGCGAGGAACCGACCCGCCATCGCCCCGCTGCCGGCCTCGCGGGCGGCCCCGCCGTGCTTATCCTCGACGGGGCGCGGACCGTCGGCACGGGAGCGGTCAGCCTGGAGCTGAGGGCCGGGGAGGTCCTGGGCCTGGTGGGCCTCTCGGGCGCCGGGCACGTGGACCTGGGCCGCGCTCTCGCGGGAGCCCGGCCGTTCCTCGGCGGGCGGGTGCTCCTCGGCGGCAGGCCCTACAGCCCTCGCACGGTCGCCGACGCCGTCGCTCGCGGCGTCGGCTTCGTGCCCGGAGACAGACAGCGGGAGGGCTGCGCCGCGGGGCTGACCGTACGCGAGAACCTCATGGCCAATCCCGGTGCGGGTGGTCCGCCCGCACCGCGCTGGATCGGTCCCCGCCGTGAACGCGCCCGGGCCGCGCAGCTGATCGCACGGTGCGCGGTGCAGCCCCGCGACACCGAGGCCCCCCTCGCCACCCTGTCCGGCGGAAACCAGCAGAAGGTCCTGATCGGCCGGTGGCTGCGGGCGGACCTGCGTCTGCTGATCCTGGAGGAGCCGACCGCGAGCGTGGACATCGGGGCCAAGGCCGCGGTCTACCGCCTGCTCGACGAGGCGCTGGCCGCCGGCCTCGCGGTCCTGCTCGTCTCGACCGACTTCGAGGAGGTGGCGGACGTGTGCCGCCGCGCCCTGGTGTTCGTCCGCGGGTCCGTGACGGCCGAGCTGAGCGGTGCGGGCCTCACGGTCGCGGGGCTGACCCGGGCGGCCTCGGCCCTGCCGGCCTCCGGCACCGCCACGGACTCATGACCTCCCCGCCCTCGCCCTTCCCACGCCGTTCCCGGCCGCGCCGACGGGGCCCGGCCTGGCACCTCGTGAGCGCCTACGGCCTCCTGGTCCTCACCGCCCTGCTCTTCCTGGTCTTCTCCCTCACGCTGCCGCGTACCTTTCCCACACAGGACACCGTCGACTCGATCCTGTCCAACCAGTCGATCCCGGCCGTCCTCGCGCTCGCCGCCATGGTCCCCATCGTGACCGGCTCGTTCGACCTCTCCCTCGGCTACGGCCTCGGCCTGGCACACGTCATGGTGCTGCAACTCGTCGTCAACGACGGATGGCCCTGGCCCTGGGCCTGCCTCGTGGTGCTCGCCGGAGGCGCGGTCGTGGGCGTCCTCAACGGTGTCGTCGTCGAGTTCGGCCGGATCGACTCCTTCATCGCCACCCTCGGAACCGGCAGCATGCTGTACGCCGTGACCGGCTGGGTCACGGGCGGCGGCCGGATCGTCCCGGGCCCGCACGGCCTGCCGGCCGCCTTCACGGGCATCTACGACTCCAAGGTCCTCGGCATCCCGCTGCCCGCCCTGTACGTGCTCGTCCTCGCCGTCGCCCTCTGGGTGGTGCTGGAGCGGCTGCCGCTGGGCCGGTACCTGTACGTCATCGGCTCCAATCCGCGCGCCGCCGATCTGGCCGGCGTCCCGACCCGCCGGTACACCGTCTACGCGTTCGCCGCGTCGGGGCTGATCGTCGGCTGCGCGGGTGTGCTGCTGGCGGCCCAGCAGGAGATCGGCAATCCCAGCGTCGGCCTCGACTATCTCCTGCCCGCCTTCGTCGGCGCCCTCCTCGGCTCGACCGCGATCAAACCGGGCCGTCCCAACGCCCTGGGCACGGTCGTCGCCGTCGCCGTGCTCGCCGTCGGCCTCACCGGCATCGGACAGATGGGCGCCGACTTCTGGACGATCCCGCTGTTCTACGGCGGCACCCTGCTGCTCGCCGTCGGGCTGGCCGGCTACTCCGCCCGCCGGCTGCGCACCGGGGCCGACGCGGCCCGCGACGCGGCGGCCGCCGCGCAGCCGCCGCCGTCGGCACCCGGAGGCGGAACCGCCGGCATCGCTCCATGAGCTGCTCCAGGGCCGGACTCCGGCCTCCGGCCGCGCCCTGACGCTCGTCCCTCCGGGAGGAGTTCCCGTGCACCGAAACCGCAAGGCCGCCCCCCGTGCCGTCACGGCCCGGTCCGTCGCGATCGCGCTGCTGGTCGCGGCAACCGCCTTGACCGGCTGCGAGCGCGGCTCGTCGAACGGCCCCACGGCGTCCACCAACGGCCCGGGCGGCTGCCCCGCGGCCCAGGCCGGGGCCCGGGCCGCCGTCGCACGAGCGGAGCGGACCGGCACCGCCTGGAACGGTCCGACCAGCGGCCCTGCGGCGGTGTCCGGCAAGACGATCGTCTACGTCGCCCAGACCATGACCAACCCCGGAGTCGCAGGCGTCGCGAACGGAGTGCGGGACGCCACGAGAGTCATCGGCTGGAACGTACGCGTGATCGACGGCGGCGGCAGCCCCGCCGGCATCCAGGCGGCCATGAGCGAGGCCGTGGCTCTCAGACCCTCGGGCATCGTCATCGGCGGCTTCGACCCCGGTTCGACCTCGCGGCAGGTCGCTCAGGCCAACGCGGCCGGCATCCCGCTCGTCGGCTGGCACGCGGTCGCTTCCCCCGGCCCCAGCAGGCGGCCCGAGCTCTTCACCAACGTCACCACCCGGGTCGAGGACGTGGCGCGCATCAGCGCACAGTGGATCATTTCGCTCTCCAACGGCCGGGCCGGGGTCGTGCTCATCACCGACGCCTCGATTCCCTTCGCGAGGCAGAAGTCCGAGCTGATCCGGAAGGAACTCGCCACCTGTGCCGGCGTGCGGCTGCTCGCGTACGAGAACATCCCGATCCCGGACGCGAGCAGCCGCACCCCGCGTGAGATCTCCACCCTGCTCTCCCGCTTCCAGAGCAGGTGGACGTACTCCGTCGCCATCAACGACCTGTACTTCGCCGACGCCGCCCCCGCCTTCCGCGCGGCCGGCAAGCAGGGGGCGGGTCCGCCTTTCAACATCGGTGCCGGCGACGGTGACCCGTCCGCCTTCCAGCGCATCAACACCAGGCGGTACCAGGCCGCCACCGTTCCCGAGCCGCTGTCGCAGCAGGGCTGGCAGATCGTCGACGAGTTCAACCGCGCCTTCTCCGCTCGTCCCGCCAGCGGCTACGTCGCCCCCGTCCACGTCTCGACTGCCGCCAACAGCGCCGGAGCCACGACCTGGGACCCACCTGGCTACCGGGAGGCGTACCGCAGGGTCTGGGGCGGATGAACGTCCCCCGGAGTCTTTCGGCACGCCGCCCCTCGGCCGCCGTGGGTCAGTTGGGATTGTCACCGTTGGTGAGGGTCTCCCACGCCACGAACAGGTTGTTGGTGCCGGCCGGGCGGTTCTGCTCGGTCAGCGCCTGGGTGTTGGTCATGGCGATGCCCAGGCGGTTGTGCAGGGCGTTGTAGCCGACCTCGGTGACGGGACCGAGCCCCCGCTTCACGGATCCGCCGCACAACCAGCTCGGGACCGCGGCGCCGAGCTCGTACTTGGACTGGAAGCCGAGCGCCTGCCGCAGCCGTTCGCCGACGTCGGTGCCGTAGAGGTCCTGCCCCTGGATCCGGCTGGTCTCGGCGACGTGCGAGATGGCGGAGATGCCGTATCCGGTGTGCACGAAGTCGCGGCAGGTCTCCTGGGTGAGGCCGGTGACGAAGGTGGACTGGCCCTGCCAGTACGCGACGATCTTGTCCCGGGTGTTCAGGTTCTGGCTCGGTACGGTCTTGGGCAGGTCCCCGTCGGAGGAGAGGTAGACGTAGGCGGCCGTGCGGGTGCGGAAGCGCGCCATGGCCGAGTCGTAGGAGGCCTTGTCCTCCAGGAAGACGGAGATGCCGACCGCGGCCTCCGTCATCGTCAGTTCCCAGTTCCCGTTGGAATTGGAGCCGTTGATGACTTTGGGCAGGTAGACGTTGCGGAGCAGGGTGGCGAACCGGCCGGCGTCGGCCCAGGTGCCGGTGTAGGTGTACTTGATGAGCTCGGCGGCCTTGGCCCATGAGGCTCCCGCCCAGGCGGTCTGCAGTGGCGCGTTGCTGTTGGTGTGGTCCGTGAGCGTGGCGGACCAGGCGTCCATGAGCTCGATCGCCTTTCTCGCGTACCGCTCGTCGCGGGTGACGTACCAGGCGAGCGCGTCGGTGTGCGCCGCGATGGCGTCCTCACGTTCGTCCGTGCAGCCGTAGTTGGGGTCGGAGTACGGGCCGCACTCGACGACGGCGCGGGGTTTGGGGGTTCGGCCGAGGCTTGCGTACGGACTCGCCATCATCTGGTCGTACGCCGCCTTCCAGGGCTGAGCGCCCGCCAGGACCTTGCCGCGCGCGAAGTCGAGTTGGGCACGCGAGACGGTGACACCCGGGTGGACGAAGTCGGCGGGAGCGGCCTGCGCCCGCTGGGCGCCGGGCCAGGAGAGAAGTCCGGTGGTCAGCAGGGCGGCTGCTGCGGTGAGCGCGAGCGCGGAGCGGCGTGGGGACTTGCGACGACGTGGAGCGGGTGTTCCCTGCATAGGACACGTCCTCATATGTGAATGAAATGCGCCCCCTTGAATGAAGCGCTGACCGATGACCATAGGTACGGACCAATAGGTCGTCAAGCGCCCGAGAAGCATGGGGAGTTGGTGACGGTGCGGGTGGCACCTCGGAATGCGGACGGACACACGCGAACCGGGATCACCCGGGGCGATGTGCAGATATCCGACTACGGTGTGTGTTCGTGCGAGCTGGTCCGGCCCTCCCCCGAAGCAGCCGCTCCGTGCCGCGGGCCGCGCGGGCGGCGCCCGTCAGCTGCGAACAGCAGCGGGGTGACAGGCATCAGGAGACCACGGCAGGACAGAGCACCCCCGCGCACGACGACGACGCCCACCGCTGCGCCGTGGACGAGCCGACCGCACAGCCGCCGCGCCACCCCGGTCCGACCGGACCGCCCCTCCCTGACGTCCTGTGGTCCGAGCCTCCCGGGCCCGCACCGGCCATCCCACCGTCGGCACATCGCCACTCCCCACCGTCCCCGCCGCCTTCTCCGCGGGACACGCGCAGGCTCTCCTGGGCGTGTGGCGGACCTGATCGGCACCGCGCCGTGCCCGGCACCACTCGAGCGCACGGCGACCGATCGACTCCGCCCCCTTTCCCACCCATCGGCCGGCTGCCGGACACGGCGCCGGTCGCAGGAGAAGCACGCCATGAACCACCCCACCCGTACCGCCCGGTCGACGCCTGAGACCCATGCGCCGGCCGAGGCCACCCTTCCTCCGCACACCCCGGCCGGCCTCGTCGGCGACACCCCCGTCCTGTGGATCGGCGCACCCTTCACCGCCGCCGGCCGCGGCTTCCGGGCCAAACTCGAGGGCCACAACCCGGGCGGCGAGGCCGGCTCCGGACCGGTGCCCGCATCGTCGAGTCGACCTCGGGCACCCTCGGCCTCGGCCTGGCCCTGGCCCTGGCCCTGGCCGGTGCGACGTACGGCCATCCGGTCACCCTCGTCACCGACCCCGGCATCGAGCCGTTGATGACCGGCCTGCTCTCCGCGTACGGGGCAGAGGTCGACGTCGTCACCACGCCCCATCCGCAAGGCGGCTGGCAGCAGGCCCGCCGACAGCGCGTCGAGGAGCTGCTCGCCGTCCATCCGGACGCCTGGTGCCCGGACCAGTACGACAACCCGGACAACGTCGCCGCCTACGCCGCGCTCGCCCACGAACTGGTCGCCCAGCTCGGCGGCCTCTTCCCCCGCCTGCGGATCGTCGGGGTCGACGCCACCGGGTCGACGATCTTCGGCCAGCCCGCCGGATCCCGCCTCATGCGCGGCCTGGGCTCCAGCATCCACCCCCGCAACGTCGCCTACGACCTCTTCGACGAGGTGCACTGGGTCGCCGCCCCCGAAGCCGTGTGGGCCGCCCGGCGCCTGGCCCGCCACCACTACGCCAGCGGTGGCTGGAGCGTCGGCGCCGTCGCCCTCGTCGCACGCCGGCTGTCCCGCACCCTGCCCCCGGAGAACCGGATCGTCGCCGTCTTCCCCGACGGGCCGCAACGCTACGCGGGCACGGTCTTCGACGACGCCTACTGCCGCCGCCACGGTCTCCTCGGAGCCCGGCCGGCCGACGACCCCGACGAGATCGCCGACCCCCGGGAGCGCACCGTCACCCGCTGGACCCGCTGGACCCGCATCACCGACCCCCTCGCCGGTCCCGGACGGCACGACCTCGTGGGAGCCACCCGATGAACCAGGTGTGGCGGCAGACCCGCTCCTTCCCGCCCGCGGCGCCTCGCCGCCTGGGCCGTCGGCCTCGTACTCGGCGTCCGCACCTTCTCCCAGCAGGGCATGTTCCTCACGGCGGCACTCTCGCCGACCGCCTCGGCTACAAGGCCCCGATCATGGCGGGCTGCCTGCTGCGCACCCTGGGCTTCGGGCTGCTCGGCTGGGTCGGCAATCTCCCGGCACTCCTCGCGGCCTCCGCCGCGACGGGCTTCGCCGGTGCCCTGTTCAACCCAGCCGTGCGCGCCTACCTCGCCGCCGAGGCGGGCGAACGGCGCGTGGACGCCTTCGCCGTCTTCAACGTCCACTACCAGGCGGGCATGCCGCTCGGCCCGTTGGCCGGACTCGCCCTGCTGGCCGCCGACTTCCGGCTCGTGTGCACGGTCGCCGCCGCCGTCTTCGCCGTCCTCACCCTCCTGCAATGGCGCGCGCTGCCCGCACGTCATCACCGGCACACCGGGGGCGGCCGGCAGGACGGGGTCCTCGCGCAGTGGCGCTGCGTCGTGGCCAACCGGCCGTTCCTCCTCTTCTCCGCCGCGATGATCGGCTCGTGCGTCCTGACCTTCCAGGCCTACCTCGCGCTGCCGCTCGCCGCGTCCGACGCCCTCGGCGCCAAGGGGACCGCGGTCACCAGCGGGCTGTTCGTCGTCTCTGCCGCGGTCGCCGTCGTGGGCCAACTGCGGCCCACCGGCTGGGCCCAGGCCCGCTGGCAGCCCGGTCAGGCGCTGGTGCGCGGACTGACGGCCATGGGGCTCGCGTTCGTGCCGCTCGCCCTCAGCCCGCGCGGATCCTCGGTGGCCGTCCTCGTGTCCCTGGTCGTGACCGTGGTGCTGCTGGCGGCCGGATCCGCGATCGTCTACCCCTTCGAGATCGACACGGTCGTCGCCCTGTCCGGCGACCGCCTGGTCGCCACGCACTACGGTCTCTACAACACCGTCTCCGGACTCGGCATCACCCTGGGCAACCTCGGGACCGGGGCCCTGTGGGACTTCGCGGAGCGCCACGACGCCACCTGGCTGACCTGGGCGGCTCTCACGGCGACCGGCACGGCCTGCGCCGCGGCGGTCGCGACGCTCGCCCGAACGGGGCGCCTCACCGCACCACAACGTCAGCCCGTCGCGGCGTGAGACTCCCCTTCGCAGCTGCACCGACCGGAGAGCGTGCCGTCCGTCCGGCGGCACGCTCTCCCGGTGACGATGGCCCCGTACCCGGTCCCATGGCGCCGCAGCGGCCGCGGGGCCGGGAGACAATGGCCGCATGACCGACAAGAAGGCGTCGACGCTGTCACGCAAGACCTACGAGGCCGAACTGCTGCGGCTGCAGATCGAGTTGGTGAAGCTGCAGGAGTGGGTGCGAGCCGAGGGTGCCCGGCTGGTCGTCGTATTCGAAGGGCGGGACGCGGCCAGCAAGGGCGGCACCATCCAGCGGGTCACCCAGTATCTCAACCCCCGTGTCGCCCGGATCGTGGCGCTGCCCAAGCCGACGGAACGCGAGCGCACCCAGTGGTACTTCCAGCGCTACGTCGAGCACCTGCCGGCCGCCGGCGAGATCGTCCTCTTCGACCGGTCCTGGTACAACCGGGCCGGCGTCGAGCACGTGATGGGCTTCTGCACCAGGGAGGAGTACCAGCTGTTCCTGCGCCAGTGCCCGATCTTCGAGCGGATGCTGGTCGAGGACGGGATCCTGCTGCGCAAGTACTGGTTCTCGGTGAGCGACGCGGTGCAGCAGGAGCGGTTCCAGCACCGGCTGGAGGATCCGCTGCGGCGCTGGAAGCTGTCCCCGATGGACCTGGAGTCGATCACCCGCTGGGAGGCGTACTCCCGGGCGAAGGACGAGATGATGGTGCACACCGACATCGCCGAGGCGCCCTGGTACGTCGTGGAGAGCGACGACAAGCGGCGCGCCCGGCTGAACATGATGGCCCACCTGCTGTCGTCCGTCCCGTACCACGAGGTGCCGCCACCGGTGCTGGAGCTGCCGGAGCGGCCGCCGTCCACCGGCTACGAACGGCCGCCACGTGATCTGCAGACGTACGTCCCCGACCACACCGCGCAGCTGTGACACCCCCACCGTGCGCGGAGGACTCCACCTGCGACCCCGGGCCGCTCAGCCCTCCCACGACCAGTCGGCCACCTCGGGCATGTCCATGCCGTGCTCGCGGATCCAGTCGTGGTGGCGCTGCCGGGCGTCCGCCATGCGCTGGCGCAGGGCGGCCGACCGTACCGCCAGTCCGGGGACACGGTCGATGACGTCCATGACCAGGCGGTAGCGGTCCAGGTCGTTGCGCACGACCATGTCGAAGGGTGTGGTCGTGGTGCCGATCTCCTTGTAGCCGCGCACGTGCAGGTTCTTGTGGCCGGTACGCCGGTAGGCGAGGCGGTGGATCAGCCACGGGTAGCCGTGGTACGCGAAGATGACCGGCCTGTCGGTGGTGAAGAGGCCGTCGTACTCGAAGTCGGTCATACCGTGCGGATGCTCCTCGCTCGGCAGCAGGCGGGCGATGTCGACGACGTTCACCACGCGCACCGCCAGCTCGGGCAGTTCGCGGCGCAGCAGTTGGGCCGCCGCCAGCACCTCCTGTGTGGGCACGTCGCCGGCGCAGCCCAGTACGACATCGGGCTCACGGGTGCCGTCCTCGGTGCCGGCCCAGTCCCAGATTCCGGCGCCGCGCGCGCAGTGGGCCGTCGCCTGTTCCATCGACAGCCAGTCGAAGCAGGGCTGCTTGCCGGCCACGATCACGTTGACGTAGTCGCGGCTGCGCAGCACGTGGTCGGCCATCGACAGCAGGGTGTTGGTGTCCGGCGGGAAGTAGACCCGTACCGCCTCGGGGCTCTTGTTGAGGATGTGGTCGACGAAACCGGGGTCCTGGTGCGAGAAGCCGTTGTGGTCCTGGCGCCACACGTGGGAGGTGAGCAGGTAGTTGAGGGAGGCGATGGGCACGCGCCAGGGCAGGCGGCGGGTGGTGCGCAGCCACTTGATGTGCTGGTTGACCATGGAGTCGACGATGTGCGCGAACGCCTCGTAGCAGGAGAACAGGCCGTGCCGGCCGGTGAGGAGGTAGCCCTCCAGCCAGCCCTGGCAGGTGTGTTCGGAGAGGATCTCCATGACCCGGCCGTGCCGGTCGAGGTGTTCGTCGACGGGCAGGGTGGCGGCCTGCCAGGCCTTGCCGCTGGCGCCGTAGACGGCCTGCAGCCGGTTGGAGGCCGTCTCGTCGGGGCCGACCAGGCGGAAGTCACGGCGGTCGGCGGTGGCGGCCATGACGTCCTGGAGCATGTCGCCGAGGACACGCGTCGGTTCGTGCAGGGTGGCCCCGGGCTTGTCGACCGCCACGGCGTACCTCTCCAGTGGCGGCAGGGGCAGCTCGCGCAGCAGGAGTCCGCCGTTGGCGTGCGGCGTGGCCCCGAGCCTCCGGGATCCCTCGGGGATGCAGGCGAGGACGTCCGGGCGCGGGGCGCCGCGCTCGTCGAACAGCTCCTCGGGCCGGTAGGACCGCAGCCACTGCTCCAGTTGGCGCAGGTGCTCGGGGTTGTCCCGGACGGTGGCGAGCGGCACCTGGTGGGAGCGCCAGGTGCCCTCGACCGGCAGGCCGTCGACCTCGGCCGGGCCGGTCCAGCCCTTCGGCGTGCGCAGCACGATCACCGGCCAGTGGGGCCGGTCGGTGGCCCCGTCCTCGCGGGCGGCCCGCTGCAGGGCGGTGATGCGGTCGACGGCGATGTCCATGGCCTCGGCCATCGCGCGGTGTACGGCGGCCGGGTCGTCGCCCGTGACATGGATCGGATCGTGGCCGTAGCCCCTGAGCAGGTCGTCGAGTTCCGCCTCGGGGAGCCGGGACAGCACGGTCGGGTTGGCGATCTTGTAGCCGTTGAGGTGCAGGATCGGCAGGACGGCGCCGTCGTCGACCGGGTCGAGGAACTTGTTGGAGTGCCAGGAGGCGGCCAGCGGTCCGGTCTCCGCCTCGCCGTCGCCGATCACACAGGCGACCAGCAGATCCGGATTGTCCAGGGCGGCGCCGTAGGCATGGGCGAGGGAGTATCCCAGCTCGCCTCCTTCGTGGATCGAGCCCGGGGTCTCCGGCGCGACATGGCTGGGCACCCCGCCGGGGAAGGAGAACTGCTTGAACAGCCGGGCCATGCCCGCGGCGTCCCGGGTGATGTCCGGATAGGTCTCGGTGTACGACCCCTCCAGCCAGGAGTTGGCCAGGACGGCCGGGCCCCCGTGGCCCGGTCCCCAGATGCACAGGGCGTTCAGGCCGCGGGCCTTGATGAGGCGGTTGAGGTGGGTGTGCACGAGGTTGAGGCCGGGTGAGGTGCCCCAGTGACCCAGCAGGCGCGGCTTGATGTGCTCCGGGCGCAGCGGTTCGGTCAGCAGGGGGTTGGCCATGAGGTAGATCTGGCCCACGGAGAGGTAGTTCGCGGCGCGCCAGTGGGCGTCCAGCGTGGCGAGCTCCTCGTCCGTGAGCCCGGCGGGCGCCTGCTGCGTGTCGACGGACATCGGGATTCCTTCCGGATCGGACGGCGGTCGGGGCGTGACGCATGCCCGGGCGGGCACGGCACCCACCCTGCGGCGGACCGCCGGGTACCCGACAGGGCCGTTCGGTCCACGGCCGCCGGCAAGGCGGCCCCTTGGGGCCGGCTCAGGACTGAGGTCCACCCCGTTCAGCGTCCGTCCACCGCGGGGCGCCGGCCCGGTGACGAGCTCCGACTGGAGGTGCAGGACCACTCTTGGGGTACGGCGTCCACACCGTGCACCGGTACCCGACCGCCTCGCATTCTCAGTGCAGCGGCCCTCGCAGGGGTGCGCGGGGCGCCCGGCGCGGAGTCGTCCAGGTGTTGAGTTCGATCAGCCGGACGACCCGGTAGCGGTGGGGCCTGAAGGGCTCGTAGAACTCCTCGATCTCGTCGTCAGCCAGCGGCCGGCCGAGCAGGGCCATGCCGGTCATGCGGCCGAGGTGGTAGTCGCCCAGCGGCAGCGCATCGGCGTCGCCGAGAGCGCGGTGACCGACCTGGGCGGCCGTCCAGGTGCCGATCCCGGGCAGCTTCGCCATCAACTCGTACGCCCGGGCCGGGTCACCGGCGGCCCGGTCGAGCCGTGCGGCGTGGCGGGCGGTCTGGCTGACGGTGCGGGAGCGCTGCAGGTCGACGCCGGCCCGGCGCCATTCCCAGCTCGGGAGGTTCCGCCAGACCTCGGGTGAAGGCGGAACCCGCATGCCCACGGGCGCCGGACCGGGCGCCGGCTCTCCATGGGCCCGGACCAGGCGGGTGAAGGACGCGGCGGCGTCCAGGCCGATCACACGCTGTTCGATGATTGCCGGGACGATCGCTTCGAAGAGTCGCCCGGTGCACGGCACACGCAGGCCCGGCGTATGCCGGGAGGCGGCACGGAGCACCGGATGCCCGGGCCGGAACAGGTCGGGCCGGTCACCCGCGCCCAGCTCGGTACGGATGCCGTCGACGAGTTCGGCGGCCCCGGCTCCCCAGGCGTCGATGTCGAGATCGTCCAGGCGCCGCTGCCGGATGCGGTATGCCACCGGTCCGGAGCCGGTCAGCGCCGTGCGCCACAGGGTGCCGTCCGCCTCGACGCGGTGCGTGGGGTCGTCGGGTCCGCGGCGCAGACTCTCCAGGGTGAGCCGCGCGTCCACGGCGAAGCCGGGCTGCCAGTGCAGGGAGCGGTCGGGGGCTGGTGCATGTCCTGCCTGCGTGCGTGAGCGGGAGCCGGTCACGAAGACCATCCTGACGCCGACGGCGCGTCCGCTCGAATCGGCGTGTGCCGACACGCAGACCGATCACTTCGAGGAGGGGGTCGTGGCAGGCGCCGCTGGCACCGTGCGGTCGGGGGTCTCCCGCATCTGGAGGAAGCGGCCGTGCCAGGTGTGATACCAGACCGTGCCGGTGGTCGCGTTGACGGAGAGCATGCCGACGACGTGGTGATCGCGCAGGGTGTGCAGGGTGTAGTAGCCGGGGAACCGGTCCGCTTCGGCGGCGTGCAGACCGGTGTGGTGCCGGCTCAGCCACTGGTCGGCGATCCGTACCGCCTGGCCGGGCCCGACCGCCGGTGCGCCGGTCCGGTGGGGTGCGGGCATCATGCCGTAGACCGTGTTCCACATCATGGCCGGGCCGTACTCCGGGTGCACTGTGCCGCTGTGGGGGTTGATGAGGACTTCGGTGGCAGGCCGCCCGGCGCGGTCGAGGAGTTCGGCGTAGTAGCCGTTGCTGAACCGCATGACCTCACCGACGCGCAGGCCCCACCGGTCGGCGAAGCGCCCGGCGGCACGGTCCGCGTCGGCCATGCCGCGGACGGGGCCCGAGCGGGAGACGGCGCCCGTCATCACCCCCGGGCCCGGACGCCAGGGCCCGGAACCGACGCCCATGACCCACAAGAGCGAGGCGATGAGCGCGGCCACCGCGGCGACCAGCACCGCCAGGAAGACCCCCCGGCGCGCAGACCCGGTCATCGGGGCCCTGGCTTGTGAGCGGCGAGGCGTTGGCGGGCCTCGGTGTAGGTGTCCGCGTCGATCTCGCCCTTGGCGAAGCGCCGGTCGAGGATCTCCTCCGGCGTTTCTCGCGGTTCCGGAGCGCGGTGGGCGCTGTCGCCATGCGTGGCGGGGTGGTGCGCGAAGCGGATCCCCGCCCACACGGCGAGAGCGATCAGCGCGATCCACAGCAACGGCATGAAGGCCATCCACGCCCAGCCGCCATCCCAGTACATCATCGCAGCTCACCTGCCCAGGAGTCCTGCTCGGGTCCTGCTCCCACTGTCCCCCGGCGGCGGAGAACGGCGGCAGGGGCCCTTCGGCCTCATCGCAGGACCTGTCGGGCACCTCCGCACCCCGGGCTCAAATACCCCCGGGGGTACTCGTGCTACCGTCGACATATACCCCGGGGGGTAATCGCACCAGAAGGGAGTCCCCGTGTTCTTCGTCGACACGATCGAGGTGGCCGGGCTCGGCAACCGCAGCTATCTGGCGGGCGGCGAGCGGACGGCCGTGGTGGTCGACCCGCCCCGCGACATCGACCAGGTGATCGCCGCCGCCGCGCGGCGCGGGGTGCGGATCTCCCACGTCGTCGAGACACACCTCCACAACGACTACGTCACCGGCGGACTGGAGCTGGCCCGGGTCACGGGCGCCGGCTATCTGGTCCCCGCCGCGGCCCGGGTCTCGTACGAGCGCGTCCCGGTGCGCGACGGCGACCGCCACGAGATCGACGCCGGCGCCGGACTGGTGCTGCGCGCGATCGCGACGCCCGGCCACACCCCGCACCACACCTCGTACGCACTGGAGGAGGACGGCACGGCCGTCGCCGTGTTCACCGGCGGCTCACTGCTGATCGGCACCGTCGGCCGGCCCGACCTGGTCGAACCACGGCTGACGGAAGACCTCGCCCGGGCCCAGCACTCCTCCGCGCACCGTCTGGCCACCGAACTGCCGGACGACGCCACCGTGCTGCCCACGCACGGCTTCGGCAGCTTCTGCTCGGCCGGCCAGGCGGAGGGCACGTCCACCACGATCGGCAAGGAGAAGGCATCCAACGCGGCCCTGACCCGGGATGTGGACGGTTTCGTCGCCGAATTGCTCGCCGGTCTGGACGCCGTTCCCGCGTACTACGCCCACATGGGCCCGGCCAACGCCGCTGGACCCGCACCCCTCGACCTGACCCCGCCCGCCCTCGCGGACGCCGGCGAGATCGCCGGCCGGCTCGCCGCCGGGGAGTGGGTGGTAGACCTGCGCAACCGGGTCGCCTTCGCCGCAGGGCATGTCGCCGGCTCGCTCAACTTCGAGGCCGAGGGACAGCTCGCCACCTACCTGGCCTGGCTGATCCCGTGGGGCAAGCCGGTGACCCTGCTCGCCGAGTCCGCCGACCAACTCGCCGCCGCCCAGCGCGAGCTGGCCCGGGTCGGCATCGACCGCCCGGCCGCCGCGGCCACCGGAGACCCGGCGCGCTGGACACGGGAGGGCGAAGCCCTCGCCACCTTCCCGCGGGCCACGTTCGCCGACCTCGCGGAGCACCCCGGGGACGGCATCGTCGTCCTGGACGTCCGCCGGGACGCGGAGCGGGCGTCGGGCCATGTGCGGGGATCGGTCCACATCCCCGTCCACGCCCTGCACCGGCGCCTCGACGAGGTGCCCGCCGGGCAGGTGTGGGTGCACTGCGCCGGCGGCATGCGCGCCGCCATCGCCGCCTCCCTGCTGGACGCCGCGGGCCGTGACGTCGTCGCGGTCGACGACCGCTTCGACTCGGCCGAGCGGGCCGGGCTCACCGTCCGCACCCCGTGACGGCGTCCGCCGCACCACACCGCAGCCGAGAAGACGAACAGGAGCGAGAACCACGATGAGCCTCTTCGGACGCGGCCGGGGCGGCCCGGCGCGGGTGACCGCGCGGGAAGCCGCCGCCCGCACGGACCATCGGCAGACGGCCCGGACCAGCGGGGCCTCCGCCCTGTTGCTCGACGTGCGCGAAGCCGACGAGTGGCAGGCCGGCCACGCCCCCGGCGCCGTACACCTGCCCCTCACGGCGCTGGCCGCCGGAGCAGGGCTCCCGGCCGAGGCGCCGAAGCGGCCGGTCATCGTGATCTGCCGTTCGGGTCGCCGGTCCCTGAAGGCCGTCGAACTGCTGCAGGCCAGGGGTGTCGAGGCCGTCGACGTCATCGGCGGCATGCAGGAGTGGGCCGCGGCGGGCCTGCCGGTCGTGGACGCGCGGGGCGGGAACGGGACCGTCGCGTGAGCGCTGTGATACTCGCCCTGGTCGCCGGGGCCGTCATCGGCGTGGCGCTCGGCGCCCTGGGCGGCGGCGGCAGTGTGCTGTCCGTGCCCGCCCTGATCTACCTGCTCGGTTTCACCCCGGTCGCGGCCACCACGGCCAGTCTGGTGATCGTCACCGTCACCTCCGCCACCGCCCTGTCGGCGCACGCCCGCGACGGTCACGTCCGCTGGCGTACGGGGCTGCTGTTCGCGGCGGCCGGGATCGGCCCGGCCATGCTGGGCGGCGCGCTCGCCGGACGCGTGCCGGCGGCCGTGCTGACCGTGGCCTTCGCCGTGGTCGCGGCCGTCGCCGCGGTGCGCATGCTCAGGCCCCGCTCCGCATCGGACCACACGGTCCCTGTGCGGCCGGGCCGGGCGGCGGCCTCCGGTGCCGGACTGGGCGCGGTCACCGGCGTGCTCGGCGTGGGAGGCGGCTTCCTCGCCGTCCCCGCCCTGGTCGACGTCCTCGGCATGCGGATGCGAGCGGCCGTCGGCACCAGCCTGCTCGTCATCACCGTCAACTCGCTTGCGGCGCTGGCGATGCGCGCCGGCACGGCCGAGGGTCTGGACTGGTCCGTCATCGGGCCGTTCGCCGGAGCGGCGATCCTTGGCGCCTGGGACGGCAAGCGCCTGTCGGCGAAGCTGTCCGGGCACACCCTGCAACGCCTCTTCGCCCTCGTCCTACTGGCGGTGGCGGGCTTCATGCTGGTCGACGCGGTGGTGGCATGACCGCGCGACCGCGATCGCCCACGCCGGCGAGATCGCCTACGCCAGCGAGAGGAACAGCTTCTCCAGTCGCGCGCGCATCGCCTCGGTGTCCTCGCCGTTCTTGCGGCCCGACTCGATGTCGGCCACGCACTGCTGCAGGCCGGTGGCGATGATCGCGAAGCCGGCCCGGTCGAGGGCCCGCGAGGCGGCGGCCAGCTGCGTGATGACGTCCTCGCAGTCCCGCCCCTCCTCGATCATCCGGATCACGCCGGAGATCTGGCCCTGCGCACGCCGCAGCCGGTTCAGCACCGCCCTCAGGGACGCGCCCTCAAGCTCCAGTTCCACGATCACTCCTCGAAAAATACCCCTAGGGGTACTGTACGTCCCGGTTCGGGACGGCGGCGACCATCAAGGATCACATCTGCCATGACCACGACCCCCCTCACCCTCGACACCGACCAGGCTCACGCCCGGCTGGCCGAACTCACCGTCATCGACGTGCGCACCCCCGGCGAGTACGCCACCGGCCACCTGCCCGGTGCCCTCAACATCCCCCTGGACCGGATCCGGCGCGCGCTGCCCGAGATACGGCATGCCGCCGGGCGCGGCGTCATCCTCATGGTGTGTGCCTCGGGCGCCCGCTCGGAGAGCGCGGGCCGGCTCCTGGCCGCGGAGGGCATCCCCACGGCCACCCTCACCGGCGGCACCAGCGCCTGGGCCGACGCCGGACTCGACCTGCACCGGCCGGCCGCCTGCGACACCCGGGCCGGCTGGAGCATGGAGCGGCAGGTTCGCTTCACCGCGGGCACGGTCGTACTCCTGGGCCTGCTCCTCGGCCTGCTGGTGCATCCGGCCTTCCAGCTCCTCTCGGCCGGCATCGCGGGCGGCCTCGTCTTCTCGGCACTCACCGACACCTGCGGCATGGCCGTGGTGCTGGGCAAGCTGCCCCACAACCGCCCCCGCACGGCGGACCTCGCCGCGACCCTCGCCGCACTGCGCCGCGGCTGAGCGCCGGCGCCCCGGCAGAGGAAGGACGGCTCCCTCGTCAGGAACCGCTGTTCCGCGGCCGGGCACCGGCGGGCTGCTCGGCCGCACCGACCCGCTGAAGGAGCAGGCGGGCCAGACCGCGTGCCTCGTCCGGGGTGAGCGCCGCCCAGACTCCCGGTACGCCGCCCTGGTCCGCCCCCACGTCCAGGGCTATCCGGCTGACGGGCCGGTCCGGGTGTCCGAGGAGCAGGGACCGTACCTCGATCCTGCGTCCGCACCTCGTCACCAGAAGGATCTCCTCGCTACCGCTCTCCTCGGTACCGCAGAGCCGGTCCTCCGCTGCCGTCGCCATCGGTGTCACACTCCTCCGCCGCTCGCATCCGTCCCCAGCGGTCGCCACACCTGCGGCCGTTCATACCCGGTGGGGTATGAGGAACAGCGCTTCGCGCGCGGGAGTTGTTCCCGCTCGGTCCTCGGGCGTACGGCCCGCGGCGCCCGGACATCGGACCGTCGCGATGCCCCCACTGGTCGCGCGCGTCGACGGATCGGACCCGTGTCCGCTCGCGGTCCACGCGCCGCAGCCCGGGGCCTCCGTGGCCGTTCTCAGCCGAACAGACTGCGCACCCTGATCGTCTCCACGTGCCGCCACGAGCCGCCGGGCAGCAGCAGCCAGTCGCCCTTCGTCGACGAGGCCCGGCGTACGACGGCGGGCCGTGCCGCCCTGCGCGTCGGCAGCCGGGACCCACAGCCCTGTGCTCCGGCCTGCGGCCGGGCGAACGTCATCTTGCTCATGGCTCCTCCCGCGGCATGAAGCGCGGTACGTCACTCGCGTTCGCCTGCATGAGCACCCCCAAACATCTTCGTCCTTTTCTCAGCGGATCGCCCTCGGACGCGTTGCCCTGGCGAGATCGCGGGACCGCGTGCAGCGTGGAAACGAACGTGGCCGTTCGAAGGGGTGGGCCGTAGGAAGGTGGGACACATGGACAGGGATGCCTCCGAGCCCCGGGTGGTCGTCGGTGTCGACGGATCGCCGTCGTCGTACGACGCCCTGCGCTGGGCCGTCCGGTACGCGGGCCTGATCGGCGCCGTCGTGGACGCGGTCGCGGTGTGGGAGCTGCCAGGGCTCTACGGCTGGTCGGCGCCCGCCGTGGACAAGGACTTCGACCAGGACGAGGCCCGGCAGCGCGTGGAGAAGGAACTGACCGACGTGCTCGGCGCGGACGCGGCCGACTCGGTCCGCACCCATGTGGTGCACGGCAACCCCGCCGACGTGCTGCTGCGGGCCGCCGAGGGAGCCGAGGCCCTGGTCGTCGGCGGCCGGGGCAGGGGCGGGTTCGCCGCCGCCCTGCTCGGCTCGGTCAGCCGCCACGTGTCGCAGCACGCGAGCTGCCCGGTCGTGATCGTGCATCCCCACAAGCAGTGACCCGACGCCCGGCATCCGCCGCCCGGCCCGTTCAGGGCGCGTGCGAGGGCGGTCCCGGTGGTTCCCGCAGCACGCTCCAGGCGACCGGACCGAGCAGGTCGGCCAGCCGCCGGAAGACGTCCAGCAGGAGGTCGTCGATCGTCACCACACCCACCAGACGGTGTCCGTCCAGCACCGGCAGGCGGCGCACGCCGCTGCGGCGGAAGGTGCGATAGGCCGTCTGGACGTCGTCCGCGGCGTCCACGGTGACCACCTCCGCCGACATCACCGCGTCGACCGCTGCGGTCGGGGGCAGCCCGGCGCCCAGCCCGCGCACCGCTATGTCGCGGTCGGTGACGATGCCGCGCAGCGTCCCGTCCTCGACGACGAGGACGGAGCCCACGCCGGACCCGGACATCCTCCGGGTCACCTCGGTCAGGGTTTCGTGCGGTGGGACGGCCACCGCGGGAGCGGTCATCACCTCGGACACCTTCACGCGGCTTCTCCCTCGGGGGTGGCGCGGCGTCGCAGCCCGGGCCCGTCGCGCGCGGTTCGGGTACGCGGACGTTCAGGACCGCGTCGGCGGAACGACGAGGATGGGGCAGCGGGCGTAGTGCAGCACTCCCTGGCTGACCGAGCCCAGCAGCATCCCCGTGAAGCCACCGTGCCCTCGCGTGCCCACCACCAGGCCCAGTGCGTGGGAGGAGGCGTCGGTGAGCGCCTGCACCGGATGCCCGACGACCAGCTCGTGCCGCAGATCCACGTCGGGATAGCGGGCATGGCGGCCGGCCACGGTCTCCGAGAGCAGCCGCCGGCACTCCTGCTGGGCCCCGAACTCGTCGAAGATCCTCAGCAGTCCGGGCTGCCAGACATACAGTGCCCGCACCTCGGCGCCGCGCAGCGAAGCCTCCTCGAACGCCAGGTCCACGGCTGCGGCCGAGTGCTCGCTGCCGTCGACGCCCACGACGTAGAAGGCGGGTTCCTGGGAGACGTACTCGGCCGCTTCCGGGACGACGACCACCGGGCAGTGCGACCGGGCCATCAGCGGCAGGGCGACCGAGGCGGAGCCGAAGGCCTCCTGGGCCCGGCTGAGGTGCTGCGAGCCCAGCACGACGGCCGTGGCGGTGCGGCTCTCCTCGCCCAGCACCCACGCGGGGTCGCCTTCGGCGAGTACGGCGTCCACCTCGACCTCGGGATGCCGCATCGCGATGAAGTCCACGGCTTCGGCGAGGACCTGCTTGCCGCTCCGGTGCAGCCCCTCGTTCCACTCCTCCCAGGACGGCGGGACGTCCGGCCCGCGTTCCCCCCTGGTCGGCACGCCCTCGGCGCGGACCGGCCGCAGCGGCACCCGCCGGCGGGCCGCCTCGTCGGCCGCCCAGGCCAGCGCCGTCCGCCGGGCGGGATCGGTCTCCACACCGACCACGATCGGCCGGCGCTCACTCGGCACGGACATGATCGCCTCCAGCCGGGAAGTACGGGGTGACTCGTCCGCCGTCGGACCGGCGCTCGTCGTGGGCCACGTCGCCGGCCGTGGTGTCGCTTCGCTCGGGCGGTGCGGGCGTGGTCATGGTCCTCGCCTCCTTGCCGCGGTGGCGCGCTCTGTGCCGCCGCAGGCCCGTTCCGGGGTCCTGCCGCGGCGATCCCGTTCCATGCAAGTCGCGCACCGTGCGGGGTGCCAGGGGCCGTTGGTCCCTGCCTCGGGCGGGTCGGCCTCATCGGCGGCCGGAGTCCGCACCTCGGTGGCCCGGCCCCTCCAGCGCCCGTGATGCACCGCCCGGACCGGATCGCGGGGCCGTTTCCTCGCCGCCAGTGTGACCTCGCCCGGAACGGGCAAATAGGACTTTGAGACCCATGACATGGGCTGTTCGGCCTCAACACGGGAACGCCGGGCGCGGTGCACTGGAATCAGGCGAAGACCGAGGAGGTACGGCCATGGGCACACTCACCCGCATGCAGAGGATCCCCTTCCCGGACATGCCGGAGTGGTTCGAGACCATTCCGAGCAAGTTCGCGATGTCCTCTGTCCGCATCGAGGACTACACGGAGAACGACCGTTACGTCATGCGAGCCGAGCTTCCGGGCATGTCCCCCGAGAACATCGACGTCGTCATCGGCGACGGGGTGCTCACGGTGAAGGCCGAGCGCGCCGAACGGGACGTGGACAAGAACCACAGCGAGATCCGGTACGGCACGATGAGCCGCAGTGTGACGCTGCCGCCCGGCGCCGACGAGGACGACGTCACGGCCGACTACACCGACGGCATGCTGACGGTCAGCGTCGGTCTGAGCTCCGAGAAGGCCGAGGCCAGGCACGTCCAGGTCAGGCACGGCAGCTGATCCGTCCGTTCACGCACCGGCGGGCTCCTTGCGGGCACGCCGGTGCACGGCGCTGCGCGGGAATCTCAGCGGTCCGGGCCCTCCCCGGAGTTCCGCGGCTCCAGGTGGGACGCGAGGACCGCCGCCTGGACCCGGCGCTGGACTCCCAGCTTCGCCAGCATCCGCGAGATGTGGTTCTTGACGGTCTTCTCCGACAGGTACAGCCGCTTGCCGATCTCGCGGTTGGTGAGACCGTCGCCGATCAGGGCGAGGATGTCGCGCTCGCGCGGTGACAGGCTCGCCAGCTCGGCCGGCACCGACGAGGTCTGCGCCGGGTCGGTGCGCAGGGAGCGCATCAGGCGGGCCGTGGTCGCCGGGTCGAGCATGGACTGTCCCGAGGCGACGGTACGCACGGCGGAGACGAGATCGGAGCCCTTGATCTGCTTCAGCACATAGCCGGATGCTCCGGCCATGATGGCGTCCAGCAGGGCGTCCTCGTCGTCGAACGACGTCAGCATCAGACACGCCAGCTCCGGCATCCGGCTGCGCAGCTCCCGGCACACCGAGATGCCGTCCCCGTCCGGAAGCCGCACGTCGAGCACGGCGACGTGCGGACACAGCGCGGGCGCGCGGGTGAGCGCGTGCTCGGCGGTGTCCGCGTCACCGACCACGCGGATGTCCGGTTCGGCGTCGAGCAGGTCGGCCAGGCCGCGGCGTACGACCTCGTGGTCGTCCAGCAGGAACACCCGGATCGGATGGTGCTCCGTGAAGGTGTGTGTCTCGGTCATGACGACCTCTCGTTGCCCGGGGGAAAACCGAATGCGGGCCGCCCACGAGGCCGATCATCCGTCCGGCGGTGCCGTACGGACTAGGGCCGAGCGGCCCCAGTCACCCCGTGGTCGTCGTGTGCGAGGTCGAACCGCACGTCCACCACGCCTTCCACGGCCCGCACCAGGCGCGCGGCCACCGGGACCAGGGCGGTGTCGCGGATCCGGCCCGTCAGCGTGACGACCGCGTCGTGCACGTCCACCTGGATGGCCGAGCTCGGCGGCGGGAAGAGGTACGACACGATCTCGCGCCGGACCTCCTCGGCGATGTCCTCGTCGTCGCGCATGAAGACCTTGAGCAGGTCGGCGCGGCTGACGATGCCCGCCAGCAGTCCGGCCGCGTCCACCACGGGCAGCCTCTTGACGCCCTCGCGCGCCATGATGCGCGCGGCTTCGGCGAGGGTGGCGTTCGCCCGGACCGTGACGGCGGGCGACGACATGAGGTGCTCCGCGGTGAGGGCGCCCGCCTTCGCCAGGTCGACCGGCTGGCGCAACTGGAGGTAGCCGGCCTGCGGCTCGTCCCGCAGTTCCTCCGTGGGCAGCAGGTCTGCCTCGGAGACCACGCCGACCACCCGGCCCTCGCCCTCGATCACGGGCAGGGCGCTGACCTGCCAGTCCTGCAGCAGCCGCACGATCTCCTTGAAGGGGGCGTGGCGCCCCACGGCGGCGACCGTCTGGGTCATGACATCGCTGACGATGTGCGGGGTGCCGTCCATGGTGACCTCCCGTACGGCCGTGGCGGCCGGTCCGTTCCCAGCATGTGCCGGTGCCGGAGACCCGGCCAGGGGCCACCGGTCCCCGCGGTGGGCCGTTCGGCTCTCCGCCCGTCCGGATCCACGCTGTGGCGCCATGCTGGACAGTGGACGCGTCGTGCCGGGAGGTGGAAACGATGACCCGAACGGTCACGGTTGGTCTCGACGGGTCGCCCGAGAGCCGGGCCGCGGCCGAATGGGCGGCGCGCGAAGCAGCGTTGCGCGGCCTGCCGCTGAAGATCGTCCACGTCTGGCAGCCGGTGCCGCAGCCGGTGGCCCAGACCCCGCTGATCGGTGGCGAGACCCGGCAGCGCTGGACCGAGGAGGTCTCCCGTGAGGCCGCCGAAGGGCTGCGGCTGCGTCATCCCGGCGTCGGGGTCGTCACCGACCGGCTCACCGGGAGTCCGGTCGACGCCCTGACCGAGGCGGCCGACTCCGCCGAGCTGATGGTGCTGGGTTCACGCGGCTTCGGCGGGATCACCGGCTTCGTGGTCGGCTCGGTCAGCCTGGCCGTCCTCGCCCACGCCGAACGTCCTGTGGTGCTGGTCCGCGCCGGGGAGCAGGCCGCCGACGAGCACAAGGCGGACCCGGCGGGCGTACCGTCCGCCGCGGCCCCCTTCCGGCCCGTCGTCCTCGGCCTCGACCTCGGCACCCCCGACGAGACGCTGCTCGGGTTCGCCTTCGACGCCGCAGCCCGCCGCGGCGCGTCCCTCCGGGTCGTGCACGGCTGGAGCGGGCCGCCCACCTCCTTCCACCGCTTCCACGGTGACGCCGGGCTCCACGACGAGCTCGCCCGCGGGCAGGCCAAGGCCCTGACCGAACTACTGCGCTCCTGGCGGCAGAAGTTCCCGGACGTGGAAGTGATCGAGGCGAGCCGGTGCGGCAGCGCCGCGCAGGTTCTCGTGGACGCCTCCCGCGAGGCCTCCCTGGTCGTCGTGGGCCGGCGCGTCCGCACCAGCCCGCTCGGCGCCCACATCGGCCACGTCGCGCACGCCGTGCTGCACCATGTCGTGGCCCCGGTCGCCGTGGTTCCGCACGACTGATTCCCGAGGGAGCGGTGAGCACGATGGACCTTCCGATCGTCGTCGGCATCGACGGTTCCGGCCCGAGCCTGCGGGCCGTCGACTGGGCGGCCGACGAGGCCGCCCTGCGCGGGGCCCCGCTCCGGCTGGTGTACGCCTCCCTCTGGGATCGCTACGAAGGCGCCCTGCTCGCGCAGGAACTCGACAAGCCGCTGGAGGAGGTGATGGCCCGGGATGTCGTCGGTGCGGCCGAGGAGCGCGCCCGGCGACGCCGGCCGGAACTGCGGATCACCACCGATGTGCTGCCCGAGGACCCGGAGTACGGACTCGTACGGGAGAGCGGTACCGCCCTCGCCGTGGTGCTGGGGTGTCGTGGCCGCAGCGGCATGGCCGAGGCGCTGCTCGGTTCCGTCAGCCTCTCGGTCGCCGCGCACGCGCACTGCCCGGCGATCGTGCTGCGCGACGGCCCCGACGACCGGGCCCGCACCGGCATCCGGGGGCGGATCGCGCTGGGGGTGGGCCGCGACCCGGCCGGCTCGGCAGGCTCGGCCGCCGTACGGTTCGCCGTCGAGGAGGCGGCTTTGCACGGGGCCCGCCTGGAAGCCGTACGGGCCTGGCGGCGGCCGGGGCACGCGGGTCACCGTCCCCCTGACGTCGTCCAACCGGACGCCCAGCTCACAGGCGAGCCGGCACAGCAGCAGGCCGTCGAGGTGCTGGAGCAGGCCCTGCGGGACGCACCGGCCGAGCTGCGGGTGGACCGCCGCACCGTCGAGGGCCATGCCCGCGACGCCCTGGTCGCCGTCTCCCGCGAAGCCGACCTGCTCGTCGTCGGCGCCCGGCGCAGGCACGCTCACTTCGGCCTCCAACTCGGCCGCGTCGCCCACGGGGTGCTGCACCACGCGGCCTGCCCGGTGGCCGTCGTACCGGAACCCGCCTGACCTTCCCGGCCCGCACACCGCCGCCGGTCCGTGTCAGCCCGACCCGCGGCCCCAGCGGGGCTCCACCCGGTCCCACTCCCGGTCCCAGCGGGCCATGCGCCGCCGGTCGAGCCACGCGCGTCCGAGCGCTCCTGCCCCGTACACCGGGGCGGCGACGGCCAGGGCGGCCGCTGCGCCGAAGAGGCCGGCCTCGATCGCGCCCTCGGTGGGGTTCGTCGGCTTGGCGGGGGCGAGGCCGCCCCGGTCGTCCTGCCAGACCACCACCCGGGCGCCGGCCTTCAGACCGCTGTCGACGAGCGTGGCACCGGTACGGTCGATGCCGTCCGGTGCGGTCCAGCGCACCGTCGCCCGGACCAGGCCGTCCACCGGCCAGGCGGCCGTGCTGTCTTGTGGTGCGTCGGCGAGCAGTACGGCACGGACGGGATGCCGGTGGGCGCGCTGCGCCGCGAAGACGTCCCCGGCTGCGCGTGCGGTCAGCACCCCGGCAACGGTCCCGCCGACCACGACCACGATCCAGACGGCGAGGACGAGCCACGCCTCCACGGCGTCCTCGCGTCGCCACAGCGGATTGCCGCGCCGACGCCACAGCCCCGGCTTCGCGTTCATCACGCCGCTCAGCCCTGGGACCCCGGCAGCGGATGAGGGAGTCGGGTGTGCACCTCGAAGACGTTCCCCAGCCCGGTGACCAGCAGCATGCGCCGGAGGCTCGCACTCTCCGTGATCAGCCGCAGCCGGCCCTGGCGGGCCAGCGTCCGGTTGCGGGCGCGGCACAGGACCCCGAGTCCGGCGCAGTCGATGAACGTGACGGGCCGCAGGTCGAGTACGAGGTCGAGCTCGTGGCGGGTGGTGAGCGCGTCGAGCCGTAGCGACAGCGCGGGGGCGGTCAGCACGTCCATCACGCCGTGCAGGGACACGACGGTCGCTCCGCCGGCCACGCGGTGGGCCAGATGCACTTCCTGTGCGGTGTCGTGCTCTGCCACGTGCGCCGAGTCGTTCTCGGACATGACACGAGCGAACCCGGCGTTCCGGGCGGAGCGGTAGGGCCATCCGGCCCAGACTGCGGGTCCGTACGGGTCACTGCCCGGCTCGCTACGGCCGCGGACCCCGATGGGCACCGTCCGGCCGCGGGCGAGGGCCGGACGGCCCAAGCGGCACCGCTGCCTTGCCGAGGAAGCTGAAGGCGCGGGCCGTTCCGGCGCCGTGCCCCGGAAACGCGTTCCCGCGGCGGACCGACGACGAGGCGACGAGGAGCTGCCATGAAGGGCTTCGTGTTCCACGGTCCGGGGCAGGCGTCCTGGCAGGACGTCCCGGACCCCGCCGTCAAGGAACCCACCGACGTCATCGTGCAGGTCGGCGCCGTGACCATCTGCGGGACGGATCTGCACATCCTCAAGGGCGACGTGCCCGAGGTCCGCTCCGGCACGGTGCTCGGGCACGAGGCGGTCGGCGAGATCGTCGAGGTCGGCGGCGACGTGCGCACCGTACGCCCCGGGGACCGGGTGCTGATCTCCTGCATCACCTCGTGCGGCCGGTGCCGGTTCTGCCGGGACGGCTCGTACGGCCAGTGCAGGGGCGGCGGAGGCTGGGTCCTCGGCCACCTGATCGACGGCACGCAGGCCGAGTACGTCCGCGTGCCCTGCGCCGACCTCTCCGTGCATCCGCTGCCCGCCACCGTTGCCGACGAGGACGCCGTGCTGTTCGCGGACATCTTCCCGACCTCCTACGAGGTCGGCGTCCTCAACGGGCACGTGCGTCCCGGCGACACCGTAGCCATCGTCGGCGCCGGACCCATCGGACTCGCGGCCGTCGCCACGGCGCGCCTGGTCGCCCCGGAACGGATCATCTCGGTCGACCTGGCACCGGCCCGGCTGGAGGCCGCCCGGCGGCTCGGTGCCGACGCCGTCGCCGACGTCCGCGAGGAACCCGGCCAGCTGGTCGCCGATCTGACCGACGGGCTCGGCGCGGACGTGGTCATGGAGGCGGTGGGTGTCCCGGAGAGCTTCGAGCTGTGCACCCGCATGGTCCGCCCCGGCGGGCACGTGGCCAACATCGGGGTGCACGGCAAGCCCGTCACGCTGCACCTCGAAGACCTCTGGATCAAGAACGTGACCATCACGACCGGCCTGGTGGACACCTCCTCCACGCCCACCCTGCTGCGGATGGCCGCCGCCGGCCGGCTGCCGACCCGGCAACTGGTCACCCACACCTTCCCGCTGGACCACATGGAGGAGGCCTACGACGTCTTCTCCCAGGCCGCCGAGACCGGCGCGCTCAAGATCGTCCTCGGCGTCGAGCAGCACGCGGAAGTGGCCGTTCCCGCGGCCTGACGCAGAAGCGGCACGACGGCCACGGCCGAACGGACGACCGCGCACGCGTCGACCGGGGCACCGCCTGCCGATCCGGACCACCGCCTGGCCGCCCGGCGCACACCGCTCAGCGAGCAGGCGTGCAGCGCTCCTTGGGCGGGCGGAGCGCGTGCGGTGTGGGTGCGCAGCGAGCCCCGGACGGTGACGGGGCGTCGGATCACGGTCCGAGAGCGGCTGGGGGCCGCTGCGGCGGGTGGCGGTCAACCACGCACCGGCGCAGGCGAGTTCGGCCGGACCGGTGCCCGGGCGGGCGCAGCCGAGATGGCGTCTGCCCGGTACGCGTGCGTGGCTGTCTTCTCGGCGAGGGGCACGGTGTCGCGGTGCCTGCCCGAGCGCACGGACAGCAGCAGGGGATCGTCCGGCAGGCTCAGCCGGGCCGTCCAGGCCGGGTCGGTGCTCTTGCCGCCGAGCCCGGGCGGGCCGGTCGGCCGAGGCGCCGGTGCACGGCGTGGCCGGCGCGCGCCCGGCGATCGGTTGCCGGATCGCCTCTCCGCCCGGGCCTGGAGGGGATACCGTGTGAGAAACCCATCGGTTCGACGCCAGGTGCTGATGGGAACTGGAGGACCTGGTGGACGGTACGGAGGAACCCCGCGTACGCGTGCCGCAGCTGAAGCTCGACGAGCTGCTGGAGGAGCTGCAGGCCCGGATCAACGCGGTGCGTGGCACGCAGGACCGTGTGCACAGTCTGCTGGAGGCCGTCCTCTCCGTCGGCCGGGAGCTGGACGTGGAGCAGGTCCTGCACTCCATCGTGGAGGCCGCCGCGGTGCTCGTGGACGCCGCGTACGCAGCCCTCGGCGTCATCGGGCCGGACGGCACCACGTTGTCCGCCTTCCACACGGTGGGGTTCACCGAGGGGCAGATCGCGGCGATCGGGCCCTTCCCGGAGGGCCACGGCATCCTCGGCGAGCTGATCCGGCACCCGCAGCCGCTGCGGATCCCCGAGATCTCCCAGCACCACGCCTCGTACGGCTTTCCGCCGGGCCACCCGCCGATGAAGAGCTTTCTCGGGGTCCCGATCCGGGTCCGCGACCAGGTCTTCGGCAATCTCTACCTGACCGAGAAGCGCGGCGGCGTGGAGTTCGACGAGGAGGACGAGTCCGTGCTGTCCACGCTGGCCGTGGCCGCCGGCGTGGCCATCGACAACGCGCGCCTGTACGAGGACGCACGGTTGCGCGAGCGCTGGCAGCGGGCGAACGCGGAAATCAGCCACAGCCTGATGTCCGGCTCCGACCGGGCCGAGTCCCTGGGCCTGATCGCCGAGCGGGCCCGGGAGATCTCGGGCTCGGCCCTGGCGGCGGTCGCCATGCCCATGGAGGGCACGAAGTCGCTCACCGTGGAGATCGCCGTCGGCGTGGACGCGGAGGCACACCGGGGACTGGTGCTGCCCATGGGCGAAAGCCTCATGGGGCTGGCGTACACCGCGACCGCGCCGGTCACCAGCGGCGATGTCATCCACGACGCGCGGATCACCTCTGAGCCGCCGCGCTTCGAGGGGCTCGGCCCCGCCGTGGCCGTCCCGATCGGCACGGGTGAGAGCGGAGTGCGGGGCGTGGTCCTGGTGGCCCGCGAAGCCGACGGGCCGGTCTTCCTCCAGAAGGAGACCGAGTTGCTCCAGGGGTTCGCCGCCCAGGCCGCGATCGCGATGGAGCTGGCCGACCGCAGGCAGGACGCGCAGCAGATCGCGCTGCTGGAGGACCGCGACCGCATCGCCCGTGACCTGCACGACCTCGCCATCCAACGGCTGTTCGCCACCGGGATGACCCTGCAGAGCGCGGGCCGTTTCATCGAGCATCCCGAGGCCTCCGAGCGGGTGCTGCGGGCCGTGGACGACCTCGACGAGACCATCAAGATCATCAGGTCGACGATCTTCGGGCTGCGGGCCCGCACGGGCACCGCCGGGAGCGGTCTGCGGGCGAGGGTCGTCCGCGCGACCGGCGAGGCCACCCCCGTGCTGGGCTTCGCCCCCAGCGTGCGCATGGAAGGCCTGGTCGACACCGATGTGCCGCCCGAGACCGCCGAGCACGTCGTGGCCGTGCTGACCGAGGCCCTCATCAACATCGCCCGGCACGCGCACGCCGACCGGGCCCAGGTGGTCCTCACGGCCGACGGCCGCGAGGTGCGCCTGAGGGTCTCGGACAACGGCGTGGGCATCCCCTCCGGCGGCCGGCGCAGTGGACTGCTCAACATGGCCGACCGGGCGGAGGACCTCGGCGGAGGGTTCGAGGTGACCAGCCCGGAGGGAGGCGGCACCGCACTCGACTGGCACGTCCCGCTGCCCGACGCCGAGTAGGCCGCGTCCGTCCCCGGCACCCTCGCCGCGGCAAGCGCAGGGCCGACGGGGCACGCGATCGGGACCACTCGGCCCATGGCCCGCACGGATCCGCCGCCGCAGCCTGAAGGTGTCCGACGACGGCACCCACGCCTCTGGAGGAGGCCATGAACGGCACTCCGGCCCTCGTGAACGACGTGATGACGCACCGGGTCGTCGCCCTGCGCGCCGGGGCGACCTTCAAGGACATCGTGAAGGTCATGCGTGAGTGGCAGGTCAGCGCCCTGCCGGTGCTGGACGACGCCGGCCGTGTCGTCGGCGTGGTGTCCGAAGGCGATCTGCTGGCCAAGGAGGAGTACCAGGACGGTGACATCGGCCGGTACGGGCGGGTTCGCCATCCCGCCGAGGTCCGCAAGGCGGACGCCGTGACCGCGGCCGAGCTGATGACCTCCCCGGCCGTGACCGTGGCAGCCGACGCCACGCCGGCCGAGGCCGCGCGTGTCATGGCCCGCGCAAGGGTCAAGCGGCTGCCGGTCGTCGGCCGTGACGGCAGGCTCCGTGGCATCGTCAGCCGCTCCGACCTGCTGAAGGTCTTTCTGCGGGACGACGAGGACATCGCGGAGGAGGTCCGGCGCGAGGTCGTCGTGCGCCTCTTCGGCCCGCACACCACCACCGTCCGGGTCGAGGTGCGCGACGGTGTCGTCACCCTGGCCGGCGGGGTGCGTGAGACGGCCCTGATCCCGCTCGCGGCGCGGCTCGCGCGGGCCGTGGCGGGTGTGGTGGACGTGCGGTGCGCACTGGCCGGGCCGCCCCGCCGTCCGGACCTCGACCCCGACCTCCCCGAGCCCCACAGGGCGCACACGCCCTGACAGACGGCGTCGGGCGCACCAGGAACCTGAACGGAGGGCGGGGCTGAACCCGCCCAGTGAATACGGCCGTTGGCAGACGGCCGCATTCACTGGGCGCGTTCACTCGTCATTCACTGGGCGCGTTCACTCGTCATTCACTGGGCGCGTTCACTCGTCCTCGTCTCTCACCCGGCGCCCGCGGTCGTGAGCCGGCAGTCCACGCCCACGACGCCCTCCACGGCGCGCGTCATGCGTGCGGCGAGCGGTATCCGCGCGCCGTCCCGCACCCGCCCGGTCAGGGTCACGACGCCTTCGGCGACCATGACGTGCACCGGTTCGACCGGGGCCGGGAAGAGCGGGTCGACGACATCGCGCCGGATCTCGTCGGCGAGGTCGTTGTCCGTCCGCAGGAACACCTTCAGCAGGTCCCCGCGGCTGACCACGCCTTCCAGCACGCCCTCCGCGTTCACGACGGGCAGCCGCTTGACGTGCCGCAGCGCCATGATGCGTGCGGCCTCGGCCAGCGTGGCGTCGGCGTGCACCGTGACGGCCGGGGTGCTCATCAGCTCGTCGGCGCACACGGCCCCCGCCTTGGCGAGGTCCGGCAGCCGGCGCAGCTGCGTGAACCGGTCCGGATCGCTGTCCCGGAACTCCTCCTTGGGCAGCAGATCGGCCTCGGACACCACGCCGACCACCCGGCCGTCGCCCTCCAGCACGGGCAGGGCGCTGACCTGCCACTCTTCCATGCGCTCGACGACGTCCCTGAACAGAGCCTTGCGGCCCACGGCGACGACGGCTCGCGTCATCACGTCACTCACCCGGTGCGGGCTGCTGTCCATGGCGTTCTCCTCACCGGACCGGGGTCAGGCCAGAGCACCGCTGCCGTAGGGGGCGTAGAGGTCGAGCAGCCGGACCCGGGCGGCATGCAGCCGCTGGGCGGCCACGCGCCCGACCCAGACGGCGATCGCCCGGCCGAACTCGGCGTCGGCCGCGCACATCGCGAGCACCGCCTCGGCGTCGAGCTCCCAGGCACGCACCGGGCTGAGGGCCTCGGCGCCCAGGTGCCACAGGTACGGCGGGAAGTGCCAGGACCAGCCGACCAGTTCGCCGTGCCCGAGGGTCTCGATGACGGCGGCCCGGCGGCCCGGAATGTGCAGGTCGAGGGCGATGGTGCCGGTGCGCACGATCCAGAACCGGTCGGCGTGCCGGCCCTCCTCGAACAGACGGGACCCGGCCGCGAAGGAGACCTCGTGGGCCAGGCGCATCAGCCGTTCGCGGTCGACGGGCTCAAGAGCCGCGCTCATGGTGGTGGTGGAGGTCATCGCCCCGACTCCCTTCGTGGCTTCTGCTCCCAGCGTGCGCGCGCCGGGCCGAGGCCGCCACGGGCCACTCGGGCCGGGCCTGGGGTCCTTCGGCCCCGAGCGGGACCATCCACGGGCACCGGCCATGGCCGGAAGCCGTCCGGCCCCACCGGAGGCAGTCCTCTCGGCGGGGCCGGGCTCGGCGGACGGGCGCCGGATCAGTCGTCGTGGTCCTTCGGCCCCGTCGCCGTCTTCGAGTAGGCGTCGTGCCAGGCGGCCTTCGCTCCGGAGTCGCCGATCCGGTAGACGTCCACGACCGCTCCCACCGCGACGGCCAGCGAGAACACGCCGACGACGATCCGTACCGGCAGGGCGGACCAGCGCATTCCGCTGCCCTGCCCGGGCTGTGCCGGAGCGCGCCGCCCCGCCCACCACACGACCGCCGCCAGCACGAACAGGCCCAGGGCCCACGGCAGCAGTCCGTCGCCCAGCTCGGTGTGCCGGCGTACCAGGGCGTCGTCGTCCACGTGCCGTTCGAGCCACTCTCCGGCCTGCGTGGTCAACGGCACGCTGACCAGGGCGACGAAGGCGAGCACCGGGAGCAGGAGGCCCAGACGGCGGGCGGCGCGCGGCCAGAGCGCGGCCGTCACCAGGGCCAGTGCGGAGAGGGGTATCAGCACGACGACCACATGGACGAGCAGGACATGGGCGGGCAGACCGTTGATCAGAGTCATCCAGGGGCTCCTGAGGGGGGTGTGGGCGCGCGCCAGCCTGGCACAGCCACCTCTCAGTTGGCTCTCAGCCACTTGAGCCACAGGCGGTGTCTGCGCGGGGCGTTCACCTGTGGTGGCGGCGTTCGTGCAGCGCCGCCGCGTACACGTCCGCCGTCGTCGCTGCGGCGGTGTCCCAGCCGAAGCGACGGGCGTGCCGGGCGGCGGCCGCTCCCATCCGGGCGGAGAGTGACGGGTCGTCGGCGAAGGCGCACAGCGCCCGCGCGTAGTCCACCGGATCGTGCCCGCGTACGAGAACGCCGCTCACGCCGTTTCTCACCGCCACCGGAAGACCGCCCACCTCGGCGGCGATCACCGGCGTGCCGCAGGCCTGCGCCTCGACGGCGACGAGGCCGAAGGACTCGCTGTGGGACGGCATGACCAGAACGGACGCTGCCCGGTACCAGTCGGCGAGCTGGTCCTGGCCGACCGGCGGGCGGAACAGGACGACGTCGGAGATGCCGAGCCCGGCCGCCAGCTTCTGCAGTCCTTCCGGCTCGGCCAGGCCGCTGCCGCTCGGGCCGCCCACCACGGGCACCCTGATCCGCTCCCGTAGCAGCGGCCGGTCCGCGAGCAGCCTGGCCACCGAGCGCAGCAGGATGTCGGGCGCCTTCAGCGGCTGTACGCGGCCCGCGAAGAGTGGGATCAGGGCGTCCCGCGGGAGGCCGAGGCGGGCCCGCGCCGCGGCCCGGCCGAGCGCGATGCCGGACGCGTCGGGCCGGAACCGGTTCAGGTTGACGCCCGGGTGGACGACGGCGACCCGGCCGGTGTCGGCGTCGTAGTGGCGCCGGAGCTCCTCCGCTTCCCTCTCGGTGTTCGCTATCAACCGGTCGGCCGCCCGTACGACTTGTGTCTCGCCGGTCACGCGGTGCGCGGGCTCGGGGGTGTCCCCCTCGGCGAGGGCGGCGTTCTTGACCTTGGCCATGGTGTGCATGGCGTGCACCAGCGGCACGCCCCAGCGTTCGGCGGCGAGGCGGCCGACGTGGCCGGAGAGCCAGTAGTGCGAGTGGAGCAGGTCGTAGTGACCGGGGCGGTGGTCGGCCCAGGCCTGCGTCACTCCGTGCGTGAAGGCGCAGAGTTGGGCGGGCAGGTCCTCCTTGGCCAGACCTTCGTAGGGTCCGGCGGTCACGTGCCGTACCAGGACTCCGGGTGCCAGTTCGACGCTGGGCGGGAGTGCGGCCGAGGTGGCCCGCGTGAAGATCTCCACTTCGATGTCGATGGCGGCGAGGCGCTTGGCGAGTTCGACGATGTAGACGTTCATCCCGCCGGCGTCGCCGGTGCCCGGCTGGTGCAGCGGTGAAGTGTGCACGCTGAGCATCGCGACGCGCCGGGGGCGGCTGTGGGCGCCGGACGGCCGCGGCCCGGGCAGGTCGATGCGCGGCACGCCTCCTCGCTCGATGACCCGTACCATCGCCTCACTCCCGCTTCCGTAGCTGCTGGTTGCCGGACCCGTGACGTCCCGGGGCGTCACCCCGGCGCTCCGCGCGGATCGGACTCCGACCGCGCGGGAGGGCCTCCTCAGCACTCGATGACGTTGACGGCGAGTCCGCCGCGCGCGGTCTCCTTGTACTTGACCTTCATGTCGGCGCCGGTCTCCTTCATCGTCTTGATGACCTTGTCCAGGGAGACGTGGTGGCGGCCGTCGCCGCGCAGGGCCATGCGGGCGGCGGTCACGGCCTTGACCGCGGCCATGCCGTTGCGCTCGATGCACGGGATCTGGACCAGGCCGCCGACCGGGTCGCAGGTCAGGCCGAGGTTGTGCTCCATGCCGATCTCGGCGGCGTTCTCCACTTGTTCGGGGCTGCCGCCGAGGACCTCGGCGAGGCCGCCCGCGGCCATCGAGCAGGCGGAGCCGACCTCGCCCTGGCAGCCGACCTCGGCGCCGGAGATGGAGGCGTTCTCCTTGAAGAGCATGCCGATCGCGCCGGCGGCGAGGAGGAAGCGGACCACTCCTTCCTCGTCGGCGCCGGGGACGAAGTTCAGGTAGTAGTGCAGGACCGCCGGGATGATGCCGGCCGCGCCGTTCGTCGGGGCGGTCACCACCCGGCCGCCGGCCGCGTTCTCCTCGTTCACCGCCATCGCGTAGAGCGTCACCCACTCCATCGCCCGGCTCGCCGGGTCACCCTCGCTGCGCAGCGCCCGGGCCGCCGCGGCGGCCCGCCGGCGGACCTTCAGGCCGCCGGGGAGGATGCCCTCGCGGGACAGGCCGCGGGAGACGCAGCCTTCCATGACCCGCCAGATCTCCAGCAGACCCGCGCGGATCTCGTCCTCGGTGCGCCAGGCCTTCTCGTTCTCCAGCATCAGCGCGGAGATGGACAGGCCCGTGTCGCGGGCGCGTCGGAGCAGTGCGTCACCGGTGTGGAACGGGTGCGCCAACTCGGTGTCGTCGGGCTTGATCCGGTCCGCCCCCACGGCGTCCTCGTCGACCACGAAACCGCCGCCGACCGAGTAGTACGTCTTCTCCAGCAGCGGCAGTCCGTCGGCGTCGTACGCGAACAGCGTCATGCCGTTGGCGTGGTACGGCAGTGCGCGCCTGCGGTGCAGGACCAGCTGGGTCGAGGCGTCGAAGTCGATCTCGTGGGCGAAGCCGATCTCGGCACCGAGGAGGCGGATACGCCCGGTGCCGCGGATCCGCTCCACGTCCAGGTCGGCCTGGGTGACGTCGACCGTGTGCGGTTCGTTGCCCTCCAGGCCGAGCAGGACGGCCTTGGGGGTGCCGTGGCCGTGGCCGGTGGCGCCGAGGGAGCCGAACAGCTCCGCTCGTACCGCGGCGGTCTGGGCCAGTACGCCGTCCTTCTTCAGCCGGGCGGCGAACATGGCGGCGGCGCGCATCGGGCCGACGGTGTGCGAGCTGGACGGGCCGATGCCGATGGAGAACAGGTCGAAGACGCTGATTGCCACGCCATACTCCGTGGGGTGGGCGGGGTGTGCCGGGCATGGTCCCGGGCGCCCCGGTGGGAGGGTTGTCGGTTACAGGGCTGGGGAGCGGGGGTGCTTCGCGGCGCGGGCCGTCAGGGCCTCGCTGTCGCGCCGCGGAGGCCGGGGCAGCCCTCGGCGTACGTGTCGCGGGGTCATCGGCACTCTCCTCGAACGTGGGCGCAGTGGGCGGCGTACGCATCGGCGGACAGTTCGCCGGCGATGTTCTCGACCCGCAGCCTGAACAGCCACCCACGGCTGTAGGGCGCGGAGTTGACGACTCCGGGATCGTCGGCCAGCGCGGGGTTCACTTCCAGGACCCGGCCGGTGGCGGGGGCGTACAGGGCGCCCGCACCCGTCGACGAGGTGATCTCCCCGCAGGCCTCCCCGGCCTCGACCCAGGTGCCGACGTCGGGCAGCCGGAGGTGCACGACCTCGCCGAGGACCCCGGCGGCGAACGCGGTGATGCCGACGGTGGCGTTGCCCTCGTCCACGACGAGCCACTCGTGGTCCCAGGTGTACCGCAGGTGCCGCGGAATCCTCATGGCGGTCTCCGGGCTGGAGGGGCGGTTGACGCGCAGGGTCATGAGGTGACGGGCACGGCGGCGGGAGCGAGGGTGCGACGGAGCCGGTTGAACAGCTTCGGCTGGTTCAGGGAGAGCACCGCGACCGGCGTGTCCTCGCGGCGGTAGACGGCGGTGAAGGAACGGCTGTCGAGGTCACCGTCGACGACCTGGGGCTCGGCGCCGGGAGCGACGTGTCCGGCGAGCTGGATGCGCACCTGGTACTGGTCGGACCAGAAGTACGGCGCGGTGACCGGGGCAGGGGCCGACACGCCCGAGAGCAGCGTGCGGGCGGCGGTCCTCGCCTGCTCCGTGGCGTTGCTCCAGTGCTCGATGCGGGCGTGCCGCCCGGTGAAGGGGTTGGGGCAGCGAGCTACGTCTCCGACGGCGACCACGCCCGGGACGCTGGTGGCGCAGCCGGCGTCGCACACCACGCCGTCGTCCACGTGTACGCCGGAACCGGCGAGCCAGTCGGTGGCGGGCCGTACGCCCACCCCGACCACGACGACGTCGGCGGGCAGCACGCGCCCGTCCGTCAGCCGTACGCCGGTCACCCGGCCGTCGCCGGTGAGTCCCGCCACGCCGGTTCCGCGCAGCAGGCCGACCCCGTGATCGCTGTGCAGCGAGGAGCACACCAGCCCCATCTCGCGGCCCAGTTGGCGTTCCAGCGGCACGTTCAGCGCTTCGACCACGGTGACGTGGAGCCCGAGCCGGTGGGCGGTGGAGGCCACCTCGGCGCCGATGAATCCCGCGCCGATGACGACGACCCGGGGCAGACCGTTCAACAGCTCGGTGCGCAGGGCCTGGGCGTCGTCCAGGGTGCGCAGGGTGTGGACGCCGGCCAGTCCGTCCGCGCCGGGGAGCGTCCGGGGAGCGGCGCCGGTGGCGACGACGACGCCTTCGGTGCGCACATGCCGCCCGCCGGCCAGAGTGACGGTCCGGGCGGCGGGGTCGAGCGCCACCGCGCGCTCGCCGAGCAGCCACTGCACGTCCAGGTCCGCATATTCGTCCGCGTCGCCGAGCGCGAGGGCGTCGGCGTCGAGGTCGCCCTTGAGGAAGTCCTTGGACAGCGGCGGGCGGTCGTAGGGAGCGTGCCGCTCTTCGCCGACGACGACGATCTCGCCGTCGTAGCCCTCTGCGCGCAGCGCGCGGACCGTGCTCAGGCCGGCCAGCGACGCGCCGACGACGGTGATGCTCCTCATGCGGGCTCCCCGGGAAACTGTCTCGAATGGCACAACAACCTTCGCTATACGCAACATGCTTTCCGCCGCCTCGGACCACTGTCAAGGGGACGGCGTGCACCAGTCCCCCATGGCGAAGAAAATTGCGCGATGTGCAACAGAAGAGGGGCGCCGAAGCGGGCAGGGGCCCGATGTCAGAGGGCGGACTCGTCCCACTCGTCCAGTAGTGCCTCGCCCATGGCTTCCTCAGGCCCGCCCTCGGCGGTCTCCAGTGACTGCTCGCACCAGATGACCTTGCCGCGAGCGGTGTACCGCACTCCCCAGCGGCGGGCGAACTGGGCGACCAGGAACAGGCCTCGGCCGCCCTCGTCGGTGGTGGCCGCGCGGCGCATGTGCGGCGATGTGCTGCTGCCGTCGGCGACTTCGCAGATCAGACTGTCCCGGTCGAGCAGCAGACGGAGCCGGATGGGCTCGCCGCCGTAGCGGATGGCGTTGGTGACCAGTTCGCTCAGGATGAGTTCGGTCGTGTAGGAGATCTCGTCCAGACCCCAGGACTCCAGGCGGCGGGCGCAGGCGGCGCGCAGGGGAGCGATGGCGGCGGGGTCGGAGGGCACGTCCCAGTCGGCGACCCGGTCCGGGTCCGTGAGCCGGGTGCGGGCGACCAGCAGGGCGATGTCGTCGCTGGGGCGGTCGGGCACCAGGGCGTCGAACACGGCCTGACAGTCCTGTTCCGGTGTCCGGTCGGGCGCGGCCAGGGCGCCGGCGAGGAGCCGGAGGCCGGCGTCGAGGTCCCGGTCGCGGTTCTCGACCAGTCCGTCGGTGTAGAGGGCGAGCCGGGAGCCCTCGGCCAGGTGCAGTTCGGCGGTCTCGACGGGCATCCCGGCGCAGAGGCCCAGCGGCGGTGAGACGGGAACGTCGGGGAACGTGACCGTGCCGTCCGGGCTGACGAGGGCGGGTCCGGGGTGACCTGCCCGGGCGATGCAGCAGCGGCCGGAGACGGGATCGTAGACCGCGAACTGGCAGGTGGCACCGGTGATGCCGGCGCCGTCACCCTCGCCCTCGGCGGTCTCGGTCTCGTCGATCTGCGCGACCAGTTCGTCCAGGTGGCTCAGGAGTTCGTCGGGTGACAGGTCGAGGGCGCAGAAATTGTGGACCACGGTGCGCAGGCGGCCCATGGTCGCGGCGGCGTGCAGTCCGTAGCCGACGACATCGCCGACGACGAGGGCGACCCGGGTCCCGGGCAGAGGGATGACGTCGAACCAGTCCCCGCCCACCTTCGCCTGCGCCGGGAGGTAGCGGTAGGCCACGTCCAGGGCCGACTGCTCGGGCAGGGCGCGGGGCAGCAGGCTGCGCTGCAGGGTGGCCGCCATGGTGTGCTCACGGGTGTAGCGGCGGGCGTTGTCGATCGCGACCGCCGCACGGGCCGCCAGCTCCTCGGCGACGGCCAGATCCTCCTCGGTGAAGGCTTCCTGGTCCGAGCGCCAGAAGTCGGCCACTCCCAACGCGATGCCGCGGGCCTGCAGCGGCACGCTGACCAGCGAGCGGATACCGAAGTCCAGCATGCGCCGCGCCCGCTCGGGATCCTGCGCCCGCCAGCTTCGCGAGGCACGCAGATCGCGCTCCAGTACGGCGTGGCCCCGGCGCAGCCCCTGTGCCTGCGGCATCTCCGGCAGCCAGGTGATCATCTGATCCACGCGGTACAGCGGATGGTCGTCGCGGACGCCGCGAACCGCCGTACGGTGCATGGCGAGGCTCGTACCGTCCGGTTCCTCACCCTGGCGTACCGCCTCCAGCAGCGCGACGGTGGCGAAGTCCGCGAACCGGGGTACGGCGATCTCGGTCAGTTCCTCCGCCGTGCGCACCACGTCGAGTGTCGTGCCGATCCGCACCCCCGCGTCGTACAGCAGTTGCAGGCGTTCCCGCGCGATCCGGGCACGGCCGGCCAGCTCGCGCAGCTCGGTGGTGTCCCGCAGGGTCGCCACGCTGCCGCCCGACCCGCCGTGCGGGATGGTCGGACGCACGTTGACCGCCAGCAGCCGCTCGCCCGCCAGGACCACCTCGTCGCTCACGGCCCGGTCCGAGGCGAGCAGTGCCACGGCACGCGGGGACAGACCGAGCTCGGTGATCCGCTTCCCCGTCGCGTCCGCGGGCAGGTCCAGCAGGCGGCCGGCCTCGTCGTTGGCCAGCTGCAGCCGCTCCTCGCCGTCCAGGACGAGCACGCCTTCGCGGACCGAGTGCAGGACCGCGTCGTGGTGCTCGTACATCCGCGTCATCTCGGCCGGTTCCAGCCCGTGCGTCTGCCGGCGCAGTCGCCGGCTCACCAGGGCCGACCCGCCCGTGACCAGCACCAGCCCGGCGGCTGCGGATCCGAACAGCAGCGGCATCTGTCTCATCACCATGCGGTCCACCCTCTGGACCGAGATGCCGACGGAGACCAGTCCGACGACCTTGCCGTCGGCGTCGGTGACCGGGACCATCGTGTCCACGGCCCGGCCGACCCCGGGCGTGTTGTACGTGGCCTGATGCACCTTGCCCGCCAGCGCGTCGGCGTAGGAGCCGACGACACGCTTGCCGATGAGGTGCGGGTCGGGGTGGGTCCAGCGAATGCCGGTCGGGCTGAAGGCGATGACGTAGTTGACCCTGGCCAGCTTCCGGGCCTCCTCCGCACGCGGCTGCAGCACCGCGCTGGGCTCGGCGGATTTCATGGCGGCCACCGTCCCCGGGGCGTGCGCGAAGGTCTCGGCGCCCACGAGCGAGCGGGCCCGGGCCGCCTGGAGGCTGGAGTTGCGGGCCTGCAGCACCAGGGCCGCCACCGCGGCGACGACGAGCAGCAGGACGACGCCCACCTGGAGGATGAGGACCTGGCCGGCGATGCTGTGCACGTTCAGGACGGAGGGCAGCCGTGCCGGTGGCCGTCGCGAGGCCTGCCCCTCGTCACCGGGCCCCGCCGCCTGTGTGGGGCCTGGCCTTCGGGTCGCACGCCGTTGCCTGGCCATACCTCCAGTATGGGTGGCTGCCCGCAGGACCCGGCCGAGGCGGACTACGGACGGCGCGTCCACCTGCCGGAAGACCGAGCGGCAGGTGGACGCGCGGAACCCGGGTGGGCCGGGGTCAGCGGGCGGGGCGGACGTCGAGCCTGTCCAGCAGCCAGCTGTGGAAGGCGCCGATGTGGTGCTCGCTGGGCACCAGGACGCCGCCCTTGGCGTAGGCCCGTGAGCTCATGCCCGGCTGGGTGCGCTCACACGCGTCGAAGTCCTGCTGGTTGACGCGGTGGAACAGCTCCACCGAGCGGTCCACGTCCTTGCCGCCCTCCACCACGTGCGGCAGGTACAGCCAGTCGCACTCCACCACCGTGCGGTCGGCCGCCAACGGGTACATCCGGTGGAAGATCACATGGTCGGGCACGAGGTTGATGAACACCTGCGGCTTGACCGTGATCGCGTAGTAGCGGCGGTCCTGGTCGTCCGCGACGCCCGGGATACGGTCCAGGCCCTCGCTGCCGTCGACCGTGAAGCCCTTGACCTCCTCACCGAACTCCGCGCCGTGGCCGACGTAGTACTGCGCCGCGTACCCGTCGGCGAACTCCGGCAGGACCTCGGTCAGTTCGGGGTGGATGGTCGCGCAGTGGTAGCACTCCATGAAGTTCTCGATGATCAGCTTCCAGTTGGCCTTCACGTCGTACGTGATCCGCCGGCCGACCTGCAGGTCCTCGATGCCGTAGTTCTCGATCGACTCGGTGTCGCCGAGCCGCTCGACCACCGCGCCGATCACGTCCTGCTCGAAGGACGGCGGGGTGTCGGCCAGGCACACCCACACATAGCCGAGCCATTCGCGGACGTGCATGTTGATCAGGCCGTACTCGGTGCGGTCGATGTCCGGCATCGACGTCAGGTTCGGCGCCGCGACCAGCTTGCCGTCCAGGCCGTAGGTCCAGGCGTGGTACGGGCACTGGAACGCGCGCTTGACCTCACCGGACTCCTCCAGGCAGAGCTTCGCGCCCCGGTGCCGGCAGATGTTCAGGAACGCCTTGATCGAGCCGTCCCGGGAGCGGGAGACCAGCACGCTCTCGCGGCCCACCTGGCAGGTGCGGAACCGGCCCGGCTTCGCCAGGTCCGAGGCGCGGGCCACACAGAACCACATGGCCTCGAAGACCCGCTCCTGCTCCAGGGTGAAGACCTCGGGGTCGGTGTAGTACTCCCCGGTCAGCGTGGCGATCAGGCTGGGGGGAAGGCTGATCGTCGTCATCGTGATCACCTCGGAATGTGTTCAGACGCGCACGCGGCGCGGGTCGAAAAGGGCGATGGGGTGCTCGGTGGTGCCGTCGATGGCCAGGTCGGCGATGATCTCGCCGATCACGGGGACGAACTTGAACCCGTGACCCGAGAAACCGCAGGCCACGGTCACCTGCGGGTGGTCCGGGTGCCGGGCGAGGACGAAGTGCTCGTCCGGGGTGTTGCTGTACATGCAGGCCGCGCCCTTGAGGAAGCGGCCGGGCAGGGTGGGGATCCGCGGGCGCAGGTAGGCGGCCATGGCCTTGATCTCGTCCGCGTGGATCTCCCGGTCGAGGGCGTCGGGGTCGCTGGGGACGCCCTTGCGGAAGAAGGCGACCTTGGCGCCGCCGTCCGGGCCGTCGAGGGCGGGGAAACCGTAGATCTGGGTGCCGTCGGGGTCCTCCCAGATGTAGACGGGATGCCGGTCGGCGGTGAACGGGCCGGTTCCGCCCTCGGGCTGGAACCAGTACATGACCTGGCGCTCGACCGTGACCTTCACACCGAGGCCGGCGAGCAGCTTCGGCGCCCAGGCCCCGGGGGCGAAGACGAGCCGGTCGGCGGTGTAGCAGCCCCGGTCGGTCACCACCCAGGACTTGCCGCCGGGGCCGTCGGCCTCCCAGCCGAGGACCATCTCCGCGAAGCGCAGTTCGGCGCCGTGGGCCGCCGCCAGCTCCAGGTGAGCGGTGACGGTCGCCTCCGGACGGGCCACGCCGGCCCTGCGTTCGTAGAAGGCGACGTCCTCGGCCGCCGGGGTGAAGGTGGGAAATCGGCGGCGGAGGTCGGCGGCGGACAGCACCTCGTGGTCCAGGCCGAACTGCCGGGCGCTGCGCAGGGTACCGGCGAACGCCGCGCTGTCCTCGCGGCCGATCATCAGGCCGCCGGTCTCGGTGAAGACCTCGTGGCCGGAGTCGACGGCCAGCTTCTCCCACAGCTCGCGGGCCCTGAGCAGCAGCGGCACATAGGCCGGGTCCTCGAAGTAGGCCTGCCGGTAGATGCGGGATCCGCCGTGGCTGGAGCCGGAGCTGTGGGCCGGGCCGAAGCGCTCCAGGCCGAGCACGCGCTGACCGCGGGCGGCGAGGTGACAGGCGGCCGCGCTGCCCATCCCGCCCAGACCGACGACGATCACGTCGTACGTAGAGGCCATGTCCATCTCCTGGGAGTCGTGCCGTGGTGGATTGGTCGGGGCCGGGGCCGGTTCAGCGCCGGATGCGGGACATCTCCGGGTCGAACAGCGGCTCGGCGGCGGTGACGGCCGGGACCCGGGCGCCGAAGTACTCGATCTCCACCGGGGTTCCGGGGGCGCTGTGCCCGGCCGGCAGCCAGGCGTAGGCGATCGGCGCCCCGATCGTGTAGCCGTAGGCGGCGCTGGTGACGTAGCCGACCGGACGGCCGTCCACGTACACCGGTTCGTGGCCCATCACCACGGACTGCCGGTCCTGGACCACCAGCGGGACGAGCCTGCGGCCGACCGTCTCCTCGCTGATCCCGTCGAGCGCGGGTCGAAGTCGGAGTAGGAGCGGCCGGCGGCGCCGGGTCCGCCCTTGAAGAGGATGTCGCCGGCGAACAGCGCTCCCAGCTCCGGCGCGCACAGGCAGACCGCGCCGGGCGAGTGCCCGGGGGTGTGCAGCACGTGCAGAGGGGTGCCGGCCACGGTCGGCTCCTCGCCGTCGGCAAGTTCCCGGTAGCCGGGCTCCGACGGGGCGTGTGCCGCCTTCCACAGCACCGCGTCGGCCGGGTGCAGCAGGATGGGTGCCCCGGTGCGGGCGGCCGGCTCCGGTGCGGCGTTCACGTGGTCGTTGTGGGCGTGGGTGCAGTCGACGGCGACCAGGCGCCGCCCCGCGACGGCGGCGACGATGGCGTCGGCGTCGTGCGCGGCGTCGATGACGACGACCTCGTCGTCGTCGCCGATCAGCCAGACGTTGTTGTCCACCTCCCAGCTGCCTCCGTCCAGTTCGAAGGTCCCGGAGGTGACCAGGTGCTCGATCCGCGCGGTCACAGGACGACGACCGAGCGCAGGACCTCACCGCGGTGCATCGTGGCGAACGCCGCCTCCACCTCGTCCAGGGCGATCGTCTCGGTGACGAACTCCTGGAGGTCGAAGCGGCCTTGCAGGTAGAGGTCGATCAGGGCGGGGAAGTCGCGGGAGGGCAGGCAGTCGCCGTACCAGGAGGACTTCAGCGTCCCGCCGCGTCCGAAGACGTCCAGCAGGGGCAGCTCGACGGTCCGCTCCGGAGTGGGTACGCCGACCAGGACGGCGGTACCGGCGAGGTCACGGGCATAGAAGGCCTGCTTGTACGTCTCGGGGCGGCCCACCGCGTCCACGACGACGTCGGCGCCGAAGCCGCCGGTGAGGCTGCGGACGGCCTCGACGGCGTCGGTCTTGGAGGAGTCGACGGTGTCGGTGGCGCCGAACTTCTCGGCCCACTTCAGCTTCCGCGCGTCGACGTCCACGGCGATGATGCGGCCGGCGCCGGCCACCTTGGCGCCGGCGATGGCGGCCATGCCCACGCCGCCGCAGCCGATCACCGCGACGGAGTCACCGCGGCCGGCGCCGCCGGTGTGGACGGCGGCGCCGAACCCGGCCATCACGCCGCAGCCGAGCAGCCCGGCCGCCGCGGCCGAGGCGGTCGGGTCCACCTTGGTGCACTGGCCGGCGGCGACCAGGGTCTTCTCCGCGAAGGCGCCGATGCCCAGGGCCGGGGACAGCGGTGTGCCCCCAGTGAGCGTCATCGGCTGGGCGGCGTTGTGGGTGGCGAAGCAGTACCACGGCTTGCCCTTGCGGCAGGCACGGCACTTCCCGCACACGGCACGCCAGTTGAGGACGACGAAGTCGCCGGGCGCGACATCCGTGACGCCCTCGCCGACGGCCTCGACCACGCCGGCCGCCTCGTGACCGAGCAGGTACGGGAAGTCGTCGCCGATCCCGCCCTCGCGGTAGTGCAGGTCGGTGTGGCAGACGCCGCAGGCCTGCACCTGCACCAGCGCCTCTCCCGGGCCGGGGTCCGGCACCAGGACGGTCTCCACCGAGACCGGGGCGCCCTTCTTCAGGGCGACGACGGCGCGTACCTCGTGTGTCACTGCCGATCTCCTAGCTGAGGGGTGGCCGAGTGCGGGCTTCGGCCGGCGTTCTGGAGGGAGAAGAGATATCCGGATCGACGTGCCCGGAGCCTGGGGAAGGCCGAGAACGAGCCGCCGTAGACTGTTGCGTATTATGCGATGATATTCATCATGAGCAACAGTCACACTGTCATGCCCGTGAGTGACCGGTGTCAAGAGGCAGGCGCAGAACGCGTGCAGCCGGCCGCCCCGGGGGGCGGCCGGCTGCACGGTCGGGCCGTGCGGCGCGCGGGCGCCGTCAGGATCGTTCGAGGTCTCGGTCCCTTTCGGCCGTCGCGGGCCGGGAGGCTCCGGGCAGGGCACTTGTCTCTGCAAGGGTGCGGCCCCGGGTCTCCTCGGCCCATGCGAAGGACACCAGCCAGCCCACCAGGGTGATGCCGGCGCCGATCAGCATGGTGGTGCCGATGCCCAGCCTGTCGAGGGAGATGGGCAGCAGATAGGTGCCCGCTGCGGCCCCGATACGGCTGATCGAGGTGGCCACCCCTCCCGCGGTGGCCCTGATGCCGGTCGGGAACAGCTCGTTGGGATAGGTCCATTCCAACACCGTGGGGCCGCCGGAGAAGAGGGCGTAGGCGCAGAAGCACGCGACGACCACGGCGATGGGCAGTGCGGAGCCGCCGCCGAGCACCGCGAGCGGGACCACCATCAGGGCGAACGACCACACGATGACGGGACGGCGTCCCACCCGGTCCACCAGCCGCAGCGCGGGGATGCAGCCCAGGACGAACACGATGCTGATCAGCGCCGAGCCCAGGTTGCTGCCGTTGCCCTCACCGAGGCCGAAGGAGCCCAGGATGGCGGGGCCGAAGGTGTACAGGGCGAACATCGGCGTGATCTGACACATGTAGAACAGCCCGCAGAAGAGGGTCCGCCGCAGATAGGTGCCCTGGAAGAGATCGCGGAAGCGGCTGTGCTCCGCCGACTGCTCCTCGGCGGCGGCCGCGACCAGCTGCCGGATGGGGACGGTGCGGCCGAGGGCCTTCTCGATCGACTTCTGGGCATCGGCGGTGCGTCCCTTGTTCACCAGCCACAGGGGCGACTCGGGTGTGCCGATGCGCAGCAGCAGGATCACGGCGCTCAGTACGGCGCCCGAGGCGAGCATCCAGCGCCAGGTGCCGGCGCCGCCGATCTCGGCCAGCGCGTAGCCGACCACATAGGCGGCCGCGGCTCCGACGTACCAGGCCAGGATGAGCACACCGAGCAGCCGGCCTCGATGCCGGTTCGGCACCCATTCGGCGAGCAGGGACGTCGCGATCGGATAGTCGGCTCCGATGGCCATGCCGAGGACGAAGCGGAGTGCGACGAACTGCCAGGTCTCGGTGGCGAACACCGACAGGATGGATCCGCCGACCAGCACCGCCAGGTCGATGGTGTACATCGCCTCGCGGCCGAGCTTGTCGGTGACGGCGCCGAAGAAGAGGCCGCCGACGAAGATGCCGACCAGGGCGGCGGCACCGATGAGGCTCTCATCCCCCGTGGTCAGGTTGAGTTCGTTGCTCATGCCGACGAGGGCGACGCCGATGATGCTCAGCAGATAGCCGTCGAGGAAGGGGCCCCCGGCGCAGGCCCAGGTGAGCTTGCGATGGAATCTGCTGAGCGGCGCCTCGTCGATGGCACGGATCGACATCGGACCTCCTGGTCTTGGGGACTGGGACCGGGTTGCGCTGCGTAAAACGCGTCTCTGTATACGCAACCGAACATAGGCAGCGTTTCGACGTCAAGACACAGAGCCGAAGCTCTTGTAACTTCCCCGCACTTCCCTCCATCATGTTGCGTATTGCGAGTCTAGTTTCGAATTAAGAGACGTCATCGCTGTAAAAGAGGAGACGACCGGTAGCCCCATGAGCGACAGCGCCGACGGCCGCCCGAGCGAGCGGGCGGGCCTCTCGCATCCGCCGCCGTCCCCCGTTCAGTCGGTGGACCGGGCCGCGGGGATTCTGGAGTTCCTGGGTCGCCAGGAAGAGGCGGGCGTCACGGAGATCGCCGCCGAACTCGGCGTCCACAAGTCCACGGCGTCCCGGCTCGCTGCCGCCCTGGAGTTGCGCGGACTCATCGAGCAGTCGGAGGAGCGCGGCAAGTACCGCCTCGGCCTCGGCCTGATCCGCCTGGCCGGTGCCGCCTCCGTCCGGCTGGACCTCTCCCGGCAGAGCAGGCCGGTCTGCGAGCACCTGGCGGGACGGGTCGCGGAGACCATCAATCTCGCCATCCTCGACGGGAACGCCGCGATCAACATCGACCAGGTGCTCGGCCCCTCGGCCATCACCACGCACAACTGGCTGGGCCGGCGTACGCCGTTGCACGCCACCTCCAGCGGCAAGGTGCTGCTGGCGCATCTGCCCGAGCCCGAGCGGGAAAGACGGCTCTCGGCACCCCTGGAGCGCTACACGCCGCACACCGTCACCGATCCCTGCGCCCTGCGGACACAGTTGACGAACGTCCGCACGGCCGGCTTCGCCTACAGCGTGGAGGAGCTCGAACGGGGTCTGAACGCGGTGGCCGCACCGGTCGTCGCGTTCAACGGGCAGGTGGTGGCCGCGCTCAGCGCCTCGGGGCCGTCCTTCCGGCTGACCGTGCAGCGGCTGCGGGAGGTCGCCGCCCTGGTGCGGACCGCGGCCCAGGACATCTCCGGCCGGCTCGGCCACCTCGGCTGACCCCGGCGCCCGTTCGTTGCGCATGGCGCATCTTCTCGCGCCTTTGGGGACAAGCCTCTTGACCGGCCGCCGTTCGCACCGGACGATGTTGCGTATCACTCTTATCGTTGCGTATTACGCACTAATGGAGGATGTCATGACCCCTCGCCCGCAGCCCGGCCGCGAGTTCGTCCTCACCCTCTCGTGCCCCGACCGGGCCGGCCTCGTCCACGCCGTCACCAGCTTTCTCGTGAGCCACTCAGGCAACATCCTCGAGAGCCAGCAGTTCGACGACCGCCTGCAGGACCGCTTCTTCATGCGGGTGCACTTCGAGGTCTCGCATCCGGCCACGACCCTGGAGCAGCTGCGCACCGACTTCGGCCCGGTCGCCGAGGCCTACCGGATCACCTGGCAGCTGCACGACGCCTCGACCCCGACCCGCACGCTGATCATGGTGTCGAAGTTCGGCCACTGCCTGAACGACCTGCTGTTCCGCCAGTCCACGGGCTCGCTCAACATCGAGATCCCGGCGATCGTCTCCAATCACCGCGACTTCGAGCCGCTGGCCCGCAACTACGGCATCCCCTTCCACCACATCCCGGTGACCCGGGACACCAAGGACGAGGCCGAGGCCCGGCTGCTGGAGCTCGTCGGCGAACTCGGCATCGACCTGGTGGTGCTCGCCCGCTACATGCAGATCCTCTCCGACGACCTGTGCAAGCGGCTCGACGGCCGGGCCATCAACATCCACCACTCCTTCCTGCCGAGCTTCAAGGGCGCCCGGCCGTACGTGCAGGCGCACCAGCGCGGAGTCAAGCTCGTCGGAGCCACGGCGCACTACGTCACCCCCGACCTCGACGAGGGCCCGATCATCGAACAGGACGTCGTCCGTGTGAATCACTCCCACACCCCGGACCAGCTGGTCGCCATGGGCCGCGATGTCGAGGCCCGGGTCCTGTCGCGCGCCGTGCAGTGGCACAGCGAGAGCCGCGTGCTGGCCAACGGCAACTGCACGGTCGTCTTCCGCTGACACCGCGGTTCGCGCGGCCCGCGAGAACCACCGGCGACGACGGCTCCCCTGCCCGAGGAGCCGTCGTATACCCTCCCTCTGCGAGCCACGGGGCCCGGCGACCAACCAAGCGTATAGTTGCGCTATGAGCAACTACACCGCAGATGGCGAAACAACAGCTCCGGCGGTGAGCGGCGTGCAGTCCGTCGACCGCGCCGTCAGCGTCCTGGAGATCCTCGCCCAGCGCGGGGAGGCGGGGGTCAGCGAGGTCGCCGCCGAGATCGACGTCCACAAGTCGACCGCGTTCCGGCTGCTCGGGGCGCTGGAGGCGCGCGGTCTGGTCGAGCAGGCGACCGAGCGCGGCAAGTACCGGCTCGGCTTCGGGATCGTGCGCCTGGCCGGTGCGGTCACGGGGCGCCTCGACATCACCCAGCAGGGCCGGGAGGTGTGCGAGCGGCTCAGCGAGGAGATCGGCGAGACCGTCAACATCGCCGTCCTGCAGGAGCACTACGCCGTCAACCTCTACCAGGTGCGCGGCCCCGGCGCCGTCGGCACCCACAACTGGGTCGGACAGCTCACCCCCGTGCACGCCACCTCCAGCGGCAAGATCCTGCTCGCGCACCTGCCGGCGAAGGAGCGCGCCGAGGTGCTCGCCGCCTCCGGGCTGCAGAAGCTCACGCCGCACACCCTGACCGCGAGGACGAAGCTGGAGAAGAACCTCAACCAGGCGCGGGACCGCGGATACGCGGTGACCCTGGAAGAGCTCGAGATCGGGCTGCACGCCATGGCGGCTCCGATCCGCTCGCACCACGGCGAGGTCGTCGCCGCCCTCAGCGCCTCCGGGCCCGCGTACCGCTTCACCGAGGAGCGCATGCACGAGCTGGCGCCCCTGCTGCTCAAGGGCGCGGAGGAGATCAGCCACCGGATGGGGTACGTGGGCTGAGTCCCGCACAGGTCCGCGCCGAGGGCGTCACACGCCCAGGCGTTGTGGGGACAGCGGCGCCGTGGCCACCGCCTCGGCACCCCAGCGGGCCGTCACCCGCACCGCGTCGAGGGTGGAGCCCACGTCGTGCACACGCAGGCACCAGACGCCCTGCGCGGCGGCGAGGACGGACACGGCGGCGGTCGCGGCGTCCCGCGACGGCGCCGGGCGCGGCCGGCCCGTCGTCGGATCGGCCAGCACTTGCCCCAGGAACGACTTGCGGGACGCGCCCACGAGAACGGGACGGCCCAGCGCGCGCACCTCGCCCAGCCGGGCCAGCAGCTCCCAGTTGTGCCCGGACGTCTTGGCGAAGCCCAGCCCCGGGTCGACGATCAGGCAGCCGGGCTGGACTCCCGCCTCCAGCGCGGCGTCGATTCTCAGCCGCAGCTCGTCGACCACGTCGGTGACGACGTCGTCGTAGCGGGCGTTGGCCTGCATGCCGGCGGAGTGGCCACGCCAGTGCATCAGCACGTACGGCGTGTTCGCCCGGGCCATCAGCGGCAGCATCGCCGGGTCGGCGAGTCCGCCCGAGACGTCGTTGACCAACCGGGCACCGGCGTCGAGGGCGTGGGCGGCCACCTCGGCCCGCATGGTGTCGACGCTGACGGTCGCGCCCGCCGCCGCGAGTTCCCGGACGACGGGCAGGACGCGCCGCAGCTCCTCCTCGGCCGGCGGGCGCGCCGCGCCGGGGCGGGTCGACTCGCCGCCCACGTCCACGATGTCGGCTCCCTGTTCCAGCAGGGCGAGTCCGTGCGCGACGGCGGCCTGCGGGGCGAACGACCGCCCGCCGTCGGAGAACGAGTCCGGCGTGACGTTCACGACGCCCATGACCAGCGTCCGGCCGGGCCGCGGCAGTCCGTACGGATGAACGTCCGGGATGCCAGGACGGGTTGAGGTGGCGCAGGCCCCGGCGGCGGTCACGGGGACCCCGTCCTGCGCGCCGCCGCCCCGGCGAGCGCGGCGCCATGGACCGCCACGGTCCTCATGCGCCGCCTCCGGTGACCGCGGCGCCTCCGAGCCGGGCGGCGGCGCAGGTGGGCGGGAGGTTCGGCGGGGCGTCGGAGAGCTTGACGTAGATCATGCCGTCCTCGACAAGGACCTGGTGGGTGCGCACGGGGAGCCGGGCCGGCGGAGCGTCCACGCCGCCGGTGCGCAGGTCGAACTTCGAAGCGTGCAGCGGGCATTCGACCTCGCACCCCTCCAGCCAGCCGTCGGCCAGCGAGGCGTCCTGGTGGGTGCAGGTGTCGTCGATCGCGTAGACCTCGCCGTCCTCGGTGTGGAACACGGCGACGGGCGGGTCGTTCTCGAGCCGGAACGCCTCGCCTCGGGGCAGATCGGCGATGGGGCACACGGGAATCATCGGGACCACCTCGGTGCGTATTACGAAACTTAATGCGCTTAGCGCAACGTCAGTCTGAGGTCGGCCCCCATCCTTGTCAAGAAGTCGCCCGGGCTTTCACGGGAGTTCGCCGCCCGGCCCGCGACTGGAACGGCGGTGCCGGGCCGACCGTCCGGGTCGGCCCGGCACCGCCGGGTCATCTCTGCCGCCCTGCCGGGCCGGTCACCTGTATTCGACGGCCGCGTCCAGCAGCCAGTCCGCCAGGTAGCCGGCGAAGGAGGAGCGCACCAGGACCCAGAAACCGGCCCTGGGTTCGTCGCGGGCCACCAGGACGACCTGGGTGCGGGCCAGCGTCGTCTGGGCGCAGCGGCCGGGGCCGAAGGCACGCGGGTGCAGGTCCAGCGAGCAGCCGTGGGCCAGCAGGTCGCGCGCCCGGGGTCCGCCGACCAGGAGGGTGGTGCGCTGGGCGGAGACGTCCGTGACGGAGACCGGTTCGTCCCCCGCCGCCGAGCGGATCCGGCTCTCCAGATCCCGCTCGGTGCCGCGCAGGCCCACCACGAGCCATTCGTCGGGGCCGAGCCACACCGCGGTCACGTCCCCCGCGTGCACGGCGGTGTTGGGTTCCAGGGGCAGTTGGAGTCCCAGGGCCAGTCCGACGGCTTCCGCCGCCGGGCCCTTGGCGTCGAGGCGGACGTTCACCTGGGCCAGGAAGGGGAGTTCGGCCAGCCGGATCGCGCCCCGGGAGGAGCGGGTCGCGGCGGCCAGGCGGGGGGCGGCGTCGCCCAGGGGGCTGCGCTGCCGTGCGGTCAGGGCGGTGTCAGCCATCGCGGCGGGCTCCCTCGGGGTCGTAGAGGACGGGGCTTGCGACGGTCACCGGGACCAGCCGGTCGCCGACGGGTGCGAAGAGACGGTCACCGATCCGGTCCCGGCCGCCCTTGATCAGGGCGAGCGCGAAGGTCCGGCCGAGTGCCGCGCTGCGGTAGCTGGAGGTGACATGACCGAGCATCGGCACCGGTGGGGCGGGCAGTTCGCGGTCGGCGACCAGGTGCGTGCCCTCCGGGAGGAAGACGGCCGGGTCCTCGGTGAGGAGCCCGACGAGGTGCTTGCGGTCGGGGCGGACGGTGTCGGCGCGGGCGTAGGAGCGCTTGCCGATGAAGTCGGGCTTCTTCTTGGAGACCGCCCAGCCCATGCCGAGGTCCTGCGGGGTGACCGTGCCGTCGGTGTCCTGGCCGACGATCGGGTAGCCCTTCTCGGCACGCAGCACGTGCATGGTCTCGGTGCCGTAGGGGGTGATGCCGTACGGGGCGCCGGCCTCGTAGAGCGCCTCCCACAGGGCGAGGGCGTCCCACGGCGACACGTTGATCTCGTAGGCGAGTTCGCCGGAGAAGCTGATCCGGCACACGCGCGCGTCGATGCCGGCGACGGTCGACTCCCGCCACGCCATGAACGGGAAGTCCTCGTTGGACACGGCCAGTCGGGGTGCCAGCGAGCCGAGGACCTCGCGGGACTTCGGGCCGACGAGGGCCACCGTGGCCCACTGTTCGGTGACCGAGGTGCAGTGGACCCGCAGTTCCGGCCACTCGGTCTGCAGCCACTCCTCCATCCAGTCCAGGACGGCCGCCGCGTTGCCGGTCGTGGTGGTGACCAGGAACCGGTCCTGGGCGAGCCGGATGACCGTGCCGTCGTCGAAGACCATGCCGTCCAGGCGGCACATCACGCCGTAGCGGATCATGCCGACCTTCAGGGTGCTCATCATGTTGGTGTAGAGCCGGTCGAGGAAGAGCGCCGCGTCCGGGCCCTGCACATCGATCTTGCCGAGGGTGGAGGCGTCCATGAACGCCACGCCCTCGCGGGCGGCGCGGCACTCGCGCAGCACGGCGCTCTCCATGTCCTCGCCGTCCTGCGGGTAGTACCAGGGGCGCTTCCACTGGCCGACGTTCTCGAACAGCGCCCCGTGCGCCACGTGCCACGCGTGCAGGGCCGTCGTGCGGACCGGGTCGCTGAGCGCGCCGCGGTCGCGCCCGGCGAGGGCGGCGAAGGAGACCGGGGTGTACGGCGGCCGGAAGGTCGGCAGGCCGAGCGCCGAGATGTCCACGCCGAGCAGTTCGGCGACCACTCCGCTCGCCAGAACGCCGGCCGTCCTTCCCTGGTCGCCCCCGGTTCCGGCGGTCGTGTAGCGCTTGGTGTGCTCCACCGAGCGCAGACCCGCCCCCGTCGCCCGCGCCAGGTCGTCGACCGTCACGTCACGCTGGAGGTCGACGAACCGGGGGGCGCCGGTGTCGGTGGGGATGGTGAAGACCTGCATGGGCGGGGTGTACGGCTGTGCGGCCGTGGCCGGGAGGGCGGGCGCCTCGGCGGTGTACCCCTCCGCCTCGACCGCCCGGGCCCCGGCGGCCGCGCCCTGCGCGAGGACCGTGGCCAGGTCGAAGGCGCCGTTCGCGCTGCCCGCGACCTCCACCGCCTGCCGGCCGTGGTCGGGCACGAAGGTGCCGAGCACGTCGTCGTGGCGGAGCTTGCCGCCCGCCTGGCTGAACAGGTGCGCGACCGGGTTCCAGCCGCCGGAGACCAGCAGCAGGTCGGCGGCGAACTCCCGCTGTCCGGTGGTCTCCCGCTGTCCGGACGGCTCCCCGTACGGGGCGACCGTCACGGCGGTGAGCCGGTCCGTGCCCTGGGTGCCGGTGACCGCGTGTCCGGCGAGCACCTGGATCCCGGCGGACCGGGCGCGCTCGGCCCACTCCCCGGGCTCGGGCCGGGTGTCGACGATCGCGGCGATGTCCACGCCCGCCGCCACCAGGTCGAGCGCGGCGGCGTAGGCGCTGTCGTTGGTGGTGAACACGACGGCCTGCCGGCCGGGCCGCACGCCGTACCGGTGGAGGTACGTCCGGGCCGCGGAGGCCAGCATCACGCCGGGCCGGTCGTTGTCGCCGAACGCCAGCGAACGCTCGTGCGCGCCGGTCGCGAGGACCACGCGCCGGGCGCGGATCCGCCAGACACGCTCGCGGGAGACGTTCGCCGGGGCCTCGGCGCCGAGGTGGTTGGTGCGGCGCTGGACGGCGAGGAGGTGGTTGTCGTCGTAGTGGCCGAAGACGGTCGTGCGGCGCAGGACGCGCACCTCGGGCGCCGCTTCGAGCCGCGCGCGCGTCGCCTCGACCCAGTCGAGGTGCTCGCCGGTGCCGAGCAGGCTGCCGCCCGGTTCCGGCTGGTCGTCGGCGAGGATGACACGGGCGCCGGTGCTCGCCGCCGCCGCTGCCGCCGCGAGGCCGGCCGGGCCCGCGCCGACGATCAGCAGGTCGCAGTGGGCGTGTACGGCGTCGTAGCGGGCGGGGTCCGGTTCGGTGGCGAGGCGTCCCTGGCCCGGGAGGCTGCTCGCGACCAGGCCGTCGTACAGCTCGACGGTGGTGGCGGGGAGCATCGGCTCGGGGAAGGGTGCCTCGATCTGGACGACCGCGTTCGGTTCCTCCACCCCGGCCGAGAAGATGCCTCGGGGGCGGCCCAGCTTGATGCTGGTGGCAGCCTGGACGACGCCGTGGGCGAGGAGGGCGGAGGCCAGGGTGTCGCCCTGGTAACCTTGGTATTCGATGCCGTCGAAGGTGAAGGTGAGGGGGGTGTCGCGGGCGATGCGGCCGCCGGTGGGGGTGCGGAAGGGATGGTCGCCTCCGCCGCCCCTACCCGTCCCGTCCTCCAGGGGCTCTGTCCCTTCGACCCCGCCAGGGGGCTCCGCCCCCTGGACCCCCGTCGGCCCTGAACGGGCCTCGCCCGCGAACTCCCCCAGAGGGGGTACCCCCAGACAGGCTGGTTGCTCCGGACGGGGCTCCAGCGTCTCCGGGCGCGTCTCCCCCACCCGGTACACCGCGAGGATCTCGTTCGTCGCCGTGTTCCGCACCGCGTTGAACCACTTGCGGCAGCCCGCCGCATGGCTCCACCGCTCGGCGAACGGGCCCTTGGGGTTGTCGCGGAAGAACAGGTACCGCGCCCACTCCTCGTCGGTGAGGGCGGCGGGGTCCTCGGGGTAGGGCACGTGGGCCTGGCCACCGTAGTGGAACTCGGCCTCGTCACGGGGCCCGCACCACGGGCAGGGGATGAGCAGCATGGTTCGGCTCCCTAGTGGGCCACCGCGGCCGCGCCGTGCTCGTCGACGAGCGCGCCGGTGGTGAAACGGTCGAGCGAGAAGGGGGCGTTCAGGGCGTGCGGGGTGTCGTGGGCGATGGTGTGGGCGTAGACCCAGCCGACGCCCGGGGTGGCCTTGAAACCACCGGTCCCCCAGCCGCAGTTGAGGTAGAGGTTGTCGACCGGGCTGAGGCCGACGATGGGCGAGGCGTCCGGGCTGACGTCGACGATGCCGCCCCAGGTGCGCAGCACATGGGCGCGGGCGAAGACCGGGAAGAGTTCCAGGGCCGCCGACATCTGCTCCTCGATGATGTGGAACGCGCCGCGCTGGGTGTAGGAGTTGTAGGCGTCGATGCCCGCGCCCATCACCAGTTCGCCCTTGTGCGCCTGGCTGACGTACACGTGGACGGCGTTGGACATCACCACGGTCGGGTGCACCGGCTCCAGCAGTTCGGAGACCAGGGCCTGCAACGGGTGGCTCTGGACGGGCAGTTCGATGCCCGCCATGGCGGCGAGGACCGAGGTGTGGCCGGCCGAGCACAGGGCCACCTTGCCCGCGGCGATCGGGCCGAGCGTGGTCTGTACGCCGACCACCCGGCCGCCGACCACGTCCAGCCCGGTGACCTCGCAGTTCTGGATGATGTCGATGCCGGCGGCGTCCGCGGAACGGGCGAAGCCCCAGGCCACGTAGTCGTGCTTGGCGATGCCGGCGCGCGGCTGGTAGGTGCCGCCGAGGACCGGGTAGCGCACGTCGAGTGAGGTGTTGACGATCGGGCAGACCTCTTTGACCTGCCCGGCGTCGAGCCACTCGGCGTCGACGCCGTTGAGCCGGTTGGCCTCGACCCGGCGGACGCTGTCGCGGACGTCCTGCAGGCTGTGGGCGAGGTTCAGCACGCCGCGCTGGGAGAAGAGGATCGGGTAGTCGAGCTCCTCCTCCAGCCCCTCCCACAGCTTGAGCGCGTGCTCGTAGATCCCCGCGCTCTCGTCCCACAGGTAGTTGGAGCGGATGATCGTGGTGTTGCGGGCCATGTTGCCGCCCGCCAGCCAGCCCTTCTCCAGGACCGCGACGTTGGTGATGCCGTGGTTCTTCGCCAGGTAGTGGGCGGTGGCCAGGCCGTGGCCGCCGCCGCCCACGATCACCACGTCGTACGACCGCTTGGGCGCTGGGGTGCGCCAGAGCCAGTCCGGGTGGTCGGGCAGGTCGGCGCCGGGGGTGCGGGGGCTCATCGGGCGTCTCCGTCGTGCGAGAGGTACGGGTAGAGCGGGTGCCTTGCGGCCAGCGCCTCGGTGCGGACGCGCAGTGCGGCCACGTCCGGCTCGGGCTGGAGGGCGAGCGCGATCACGTCGGCGACTTCGGCGAAGTCCGCCTCGGTGAAGCCCCTGGTGGCGAGCGCCGGGGTGCCGATGCGCAGGCCGGAGGTGACCATGGGCGGGCGCGGGTCGAAGGGAACGGCGTTGCGGTTGACGGTGATGCCGATCTCGTGCAGCAGGTCCTCGGCGCGCTTGCCGTCGAGTTCGGAGTCCCGCAGGTCGACGAGGACGAGGTGGACGTCCGTGCCGCCCGTCAGCACCTTCACCCCGGCCGCTGCCGCGTCGGGCCGGGTGAGGCGTTCGGCGAGGATGCGGGCGCCGGCCAGGGTGCGGGCCTGGCGTTCGGCGAACTCGGGCGACGCGGCGACCTTGAAGGAGACCGCCTTGGCCGCGATGACGTGCTCCAGCGGGCCACCCTGCATGCCCGGGAAGACCGCCGAGTTGATCTTCTTGGCGAGGTCGGCGTCGTTGGTGAGGATCACCCCGCCGCGGGGACCGCCGAGCGTCTTGTGCGTGGTGGTGGTGACCACGTGCGCGTGCGGGACGGGGCTCGGGTGCAGTCCGGCGGCGACCAGACCCGCGAAGTGCGCCATGTCGACCATGAGGAGCGCACCGACCTCGTCGGCGATCCGGCGGAAGGCCGCGAAGTCCAGCTGCCTGGGGTACGCCGACCAGCCCGCGATGATCAACTTGGGGCGGTGCTCCTTGGCGAGCCGCTCCACCTCGTCCATGTCGACGAGGTTGTCCCCCTCGGAGACGTGGTAGGGCACGACATTGAGCATCTTGCCGCTGTAGTTGATGCGCATGCCGTGGGTGAGGTGGCCGCCGTGCGCGAGGTCCAGGCCGAGGACGGTGTCGCCGGGCTGGAGCAGGGCGAAGAACACGGCGGTGTTCGCCTGGGCGCCCGAGTGCGGCTGGACGTTGGCGTAGCCGGCGCCGAAGAGGGACTTGATGCGTTCGATCGCCAGCCGCTCGGTGACGTCGACGTGTTCGCAGCCGCCGTAGTAGCGGCGGCCGGGATAGCCCTCGGCGTACTTGTTGGTCGCGACCGAGCCCTGCGCCTCCATCACGGCGGTGGGCGCGAAGTTCTCGGAGGCGATCATCTCCAGGGTGGACTGCTGGCGGTGCAGCTCGGCGCGGAGGGCTTCGTGGACCTCGGGGTCCAGCTCCGCCAGGGGCGTGTTCAGCGCGTTCATACGGTGGTCGCGTTCCTCTCGGCGGCCTCGACGACGTTGGCGAGCAGCATGGCTCGGGTCATGGGTCCCACTCCCCCGGGCATCGGCGCGAGCCAACCGGCGACCTCGGCGGCCTCCGGGTGGACGTCTCCGACGAGCCCGTGCTCGGTGCGGGTGATGCCGACGTCCAGGACGGCCGCGCCTGGGCGCAGCATGTCCTTGGTGATCAGTCCGGGCGAGCCGGCCGCCGCGACGACGATGTCCGCCTCGCGTACGTGCCAGGCCAGGCCCTTGGTTCCGGTGTGGCACAGGGTGACGGTGGCGTTCTCGGACCTGCGGGTCAGCAGCAGTCCGATGGGCCGTCCCACCGTGATGCCCCGGCCGACGACGCACACCCGAGCTCCGGCGAGCGGGACGTCGTGGCGGCGGAGCAGTTCGACGATGCCGCGCGGGGTGCACGGCAGGGGCGCCTCGACGCCGAGGGTGAGCCGGCCGAGGTTGACCGGGTGCAGTCCGTCGGCGTCCTTGGCGGGGTCCATGCGCTCCAGGACGGCGTTGGCGTCCAGGTGGCGGGGCAGCGGGAGCTGCACGATGTAGCCGGTGCAGGCCGGATCGGCGTTGAGTTCGTCGATGACGTCCTCGACCTGCCGCTGGGTGGCGTCGGCGGGCAGCTCGCGGCGAAGGGAGGCGATGCCGACCTGCGCGCAGTCGCGGTGCTTGCCGGAGACGTAGGCGTGACTGCCCGGGTCGTCGCCGACGAGTACGGTGCCGAGGCCGGGCGGACGGCCGGTCAAGGCCGTCAACTTGGCGACGTGCTCGGCGAGTTCGCGGCGGATGGCGGCAGCGGTGGCCTTGCCGTCGAGAAGTTGTGCGGTCATGTGCGGTACTCCCCTCGAACGCTCAGCCGCGAAGGCGGGACATGGCCGGGTCGAACAACGGCTCCTCGGCGACGACCGCCTCGATCCGCTGGTCGAAGTAGCCGATGTGCACGGTCCTGCCGGGCTCGGCCAGTTCCGCCGGGAGCCAGGCGTAGGCGATCCCCTTGCCGATCGTGTAGCCGTACGCGGCGCTGGTGACGTAACCGACGGCCCGGTCGCCGTCGTACACCGGCTCCTTGCCCATGACGACCGCCCGCGGGTCGTCGATGGTGAGGCAGCTCAGCCTGCGCCGCACGTCGGTCTTGCGCCGCTCCAGCGCCGCCTTGCCGATGAAGTCGCCCTTGTCGAGCCTGACGGCGAAGCCGACGCCGGCCTCGTAGGGGTCGTGCTCGTAGGTCATGTCGGTGCCGAAGGAGCGGTAGCCCTTCTCCAGACGCAGGCTGTTGAAGGCGCCCCGGCCGGCGACGATGCCGCCCAGCGGCTGGGCCGCGGCCCACAGGGTGTCCCACAGTTTCAGGCCCTGGTCGGCGGTGGTGTACAGCTCCCAGCCCAGCTCGCCGACGTACGACAGCCGCATCGCCGTGACCGGCACCGAGCCGATGTAGGCGTGCTTGGCGCGGAAGTACTTGAGGCCCTCGTTGGAGAAGTCCTCGTCGGTGAGCGGCTGCAGCACCTCGCGGGCGAGCGGGCCCCACAGGCCGATGCAGCAGGTGCCGGCCGTGATGTCGCGGACCTGGACGCGGCCGTCGGCGGGCAGGTGGCGGGTGAACCAGTCGAGGTCCAGGTTGCCGTTGGCGCCGACCTGGAAGCGGTCGCGGGCGAGGCGGGCGACGGTGATGTCACTGCGGATGCCGCCGTCGTGGTCCAGGAGCAGCGTGTACGTCACCGAGCCGACGGACTTGGCGACCTTGCCGGTGACCAGGCCCTCCAGGAAGTCGGCGGCTCCGGGGCCGCTGACCTCCAGGCGCTTGAGGGCGGTCATGTCGTAGAGGGCGACCCTCTCGCGGGTGACCTGGGCCTCGGCGCCGACGATGGGCGACCAGTAGCGGGCGGCCCAGTCGTTGGGGGTGGGGATGTCGCGGCGCTCGACCAGCGAGGCGTTGGCCTCGTACCACTGGGGGCGCTCCCAGCCGTTCGCCTCCAGGAAGAACGCACCGTGTTCCTGCTGGCGGGCGTAGAAGGGGCTGGTGCGGATCGGGCGCGGCTTCCCGGCCGGCTGGAGGGGGTGGAGGATGTCGTAGACCTCGACGAAGTTCTGGCAGTCGCGGGCCAGGACGTACTCCGGGGAGAGCTGGTGCGGCTCGAAGCGGTTGACGTCGCACTCGTGCAGGTCGAAGGAGGAGCAGTAGCCGTCGACCAGCCACTCGGCGACGGCCCGGCCGACGCCCGCGGAGTGGGTGACCCACACGGCCTCGGCGACCCAGAAGCCCTTGACGTCCGGGGATTCGCCGAGCAGCGGGTAGCCGTCGGTGGTGAAGGAGAACAGGCCGTTGATGCCCTCCTCGACCTTCGCCTCCTTGGTCGCCGGGAGCAGGGCCTGGGTCTCGGTCCAGGCGTCCTCGAAGTCCTCCTCGGTGAACTTCAGCACCGAGGGCATCTCCTCGGCCTCGTCCACGGAGAGGATGTCGTCGGCGGAGACCGGCATCGGGCGGTGGCCGTAGTAGCCGATGCCGAGTCCGTCGAAGCGGTCGCGGTAGTAGAGGTCGGCGTCCTGGTGGCGCAGGATCGGACGGACCGCCTCCTCGGTCTGGCCGGCGAGAGCGGGGACCGGGCCGGTCCAGGCGAGCTGGTGGGCGAGCGGGGTGAGCGGCAGGTTCATGCCGACCATGCGGGCGATCTTCGGGCCCCAGATGCCGGCACAGCACACGACGATGTCGGCTTCGATCTCGCCCTGGTCGGTCACCACGCCGGTCACGCGGCCCTCGCTCTGCCTGACGTCGAGGACTTCGTGCCGGGCGAGGAAGCGCACGCCGCGCTCGGCGGCCCGGCGGATCTGCGCCTCGACGGCCAGGACGGCCTTGGCGAGGCCGTCGGTGGGGACCAGGAGGCCGCCGAGGACCTTGTCGCGGTCGACCAGCGGGTGCTTCTCCACGCACTCGTCCGGGGTCAGCAGGCGCGCCTCGATGCCCCAGGCGCTGATCCAGCCGTGCCGCCGCCGGAGTTCGGCGAGACGCTCCGGGCTGGTCGCCACCTCGAGGCCGCCGACCTGGAGGAAGCAGGGCTTGCCGTCCACCTCCAGGGAGCAGAACTTCTCGACCGTGTACCGGGCCAGCTCCGTCATGGTCTTCGAGGCGTTCGTCTGGAAGACCAGGCCCGGCGCGTGCGAGCTGGAGCCCCCGGTGGCCGGGAGGGGGCCCTGGTCGACGACGGTCACCTCGGTCCAGCCGCGTGCGGAGATCTCGTCCGCCAGGGCGGCTCCCACGACGCCCGCTCCGATGATGACCACTCGGGGTCCCGCCATCGCCCAACCTCCGAACTTGAGACCGGTTCAGTTGCTTGTTGCGCAACTTGATTCAGGTTGCGCAACTCAATGTGCCTGTCGCCATGGAGGGTGTCAAGGGGTCGGTGACGTCGGAAAACGGCCCGGAACACGGCGACGCCCGGCGGGCGGTGCGCACGGGTGCGCACCGCCCGCCGGGCGTCCTCGGCCGGCCTTTTCCGACGTGCTACTTCAGCCAGGCGTCGACCTTGTCGCGGTTGGCCTCGACCCACTTCTTGGCCGCCGCGTCGTCCGACATCTTGTCCACGGCGATGTACTTGGCCACGGTGTTCTGGTCGTCGTTCGTCCAGTGGAAGTTCTTCACCAGCTTGTACGCCGGGCTGCCCGACTTGGCGAACTGCGCACTGACGATCTTGTCCAGGTCGTAGACGGGATAGTCGCAGGCGATCTTCGCCGCGTCGGCGTCGCAGCCCTTGGTGTACGCGGGCAGGTTGACCTTCACCAGCGGCACTTCCGACAGGAACCACTGCGGTTCGTAGAAGTAGCCGATCATCCACTGCTTGTTCTTCTCGGCGGTGCGGAAGGCCTGGATGAGCGCGGTCTCGCTGCCCGCGTACACCACCTTGAAGTTCAGCTTCAGGTTCTTGACCAGGGCGGCGTCGTTGGTGACGTACGACGGGTCGCCGTCGAGCAGCTGGCCCTTGCCGCCCGACTCGGAGGTCTTGAACTTGTCGGCGTACTTGTTGAGGTTCTTCCAGTCGGTGATGTCCGGGTGGGCCTTGGCCAGCCACGGCGGCACGAACCAGCCGATGACGCCCTTGTTCCCGGTGGAGCCGGCCTCGGCGGCGGTCTTCTGCTCGGTGATGTACTTCTTCCTCAGATCGTCGTGGCCCCAGTTCTCCAGGACGGCGTCGACCTCACCGGTCCCGAAGCCCTGCCAGGCGATCTCCTCCTTCAGGTCCTTCTTGTTGACCGTGCAGCCGAGGTCGTGCTGCGCCACGTACGCGACGACCGCCGCGTCCGCCTCGTAGCCGACCCACGGGTTGACGGCCAGGTTGAAGGTGCCGCACTTGCCGCCCGAGGACTTCGAGCCGGCGGAGGTGCTGTCGCCGACCTTCGCCCCCGAGCAGGCCGTGAGGGTGAGACCGAGGACGGCCAGGCCGGCCGCGCCGGCTCGCCAGTGTCTTGCCATGGTGTCGTGCTCCTTATGCCCTGGTGCGTCGCGCCGCAGCCTGAGTGATCCGGTCGAACATGACTCCGAGCAGTACGATGGCGACTCCCGCCGCCAGCCCCTTTCCGTACAGCTCTCCCTGCGAGAATCCGGCCACGACGTCGTAGCCGAGGGCGCCTGCCCCTACCAGGCCGCCCACCACAACCATCGACAGCACGTAGATCAGGCCCTGGTTGGTCGCCAGAGTCAGGGCACTGCGTGCCATCGGCAGTTGGACCTTGGTGATGATCTGCCAGGTGTTGCACCCGGCGGAGGTGGCCGCCTCCACGGTGGACTCGGACACGTTCCGCACACCGTCCGCGATGATCTTGATCGCCACGGGCGCCGCGTAGACGACGGCCGCGACGATCGCGGTGAACCGGGTGGCGCCGAAGAGCGCCAGGAACGGCACCAGATAGACGAACGGCGGCATGACCTGCGCGGCGTCCAGGCTGGGCCGCACGATCCGGTCCACGAGCCCGCTGCGCCCCATCCACACCCCGAAGACGACGCCGAACAGCATCACCAGCACCGTGGCCACCGCGGTCGAGGCGAGGGTCGTCATGCTGTCCGACCACAGCCCGGTGCCGACGAGCAGCCCGACGCACACGGCGGCCGTCACAGCGGCGAGCCGGCCGCCGAGGACCGCGCCCAGCGCGACCAGGGTGATGCCGACGAGCCACCACGGGGAGTCCGTGAGCAGTGACTGGAACGGATTGAGCAGACCGTTGGTGATGACGTCCCGGATGCCGTTCGTCAGTCCCGAGAGGTGGTCCTGCAGCCAGGTGGTCGTCGCGTCGGCCGCGCTCGCGATGTGGCTGCCGGTGCTGCCGTTGCCGGGGAACTCGGCCGCCCAGACGTACGTGTGCGACAGATAGACCAGGACGGCGGCCGCGATCCCGCCCGCCACCAGCAGCGGACGGCGCCACTTCCGCAGGCGGTCGCCGCTGCGCCGGGCCGCGTCGGCGCGTGCGGCCGCCGCGGTGGTGACCCGGTCGAGCACGATGGCCATGACCACGATGGCCAGGCCGGCGTTGAAGGCCGTACCGACGTCGAGCGACTGCAGGGCCTGGACGACGGTCTTGCCGAGGCCGGGCGCGTCGATCAGGGCGGCGATGGTCACCATGGCCAGGGCGGCCATGATGGTCTGGTTGACGCCCATGACCACGGTGCGCTTCGACATCGGCAGCAGCACCTTCAGCAGTTGCTGCGACCGTGTGGTGCCGAGGGAGTCGGCGGCCTCGACGGTGGTCTCGGGCACCGAGCGGATGGCGTGTGCGGTGATGCGGATGGCGGGCGGTGCCGCGTAGATCACCGTGGTGATCACGGCGGAGGCCCCCCCGATGAGGAAGATCAGGGTCAGCGGGGCGAGGTAGACGAAGGTCGGCATCGTCTGCATGAAGTCCAGGAAGGGCGTCATGATCCGGTTGAACCGGTCGGAGAGACCGGCCCACACGCCCAGCGGGATGCCGATGAGCAGGGCCACGAGGACCGCCGACAGGGTCAGCGCGAGGGTGTCCATGCTCTCCTGCCACAGGCCCTGCAGCCCGAAGAAGGTGAAGCCCGCGACCGCCAGCAGCGCGACCCGCCAGTTGCCCACGGCCCAGGAGACGTAGCCGGTGAGTCCGACGACGCCGAGCCAGCCGATCTGCGGGACCGGGCGGCTGCCCGTGGGCTGGGAGATCAGGGACTGGACGAAGGTCACCAGGTTGTCGATGACCAGCCGGATCTCGTTGAAGAAGTACAGGAAGAGCGGGTTGGAGTTGCGGTTGGCCCCGATGCTGTCGTTGAGGTCGTTCAGCCGGCGGTGCAGACCGGTGAGGTCGGCCGCCGCGAGGGTCAGCGTCTGCCGGCCGCGCAGCACGGCGAAGAGCACCAGCCAGGCGAGCAGGATCGCCGCCACCACCATGGGGCGGCTGACCTTCTGACGTATCGTCGCGACCGGAGCGGTCGCATCGGCGGCTACGGCCATCACGCACCGCCTTCCTGACCGGCCGCCTGCCCGGCGACGACGGAGAGGATCTCCTCGTCGCCGACGATGCCGAGCAGCTTGCCGTTCTCGACGACCTTGACCGGCTTGTGGGCGGCCAGCACGGTGCGGGTGGCCTCGCGCACCACGACGTCCGGTCCCAACTCGGGCCCGTCGAGGGCGTCGTCGGGTTCGGCGGGGCGCATGATCCAGCGCAGGGTGAGGACGTCGCCGCGCGGCACGTCCTTGACGAAGTCGCGTACGTAGTCGTCGGCGGGGGCACCGACGAGTTCGTCCCCGGTGCCGCACTGGACCATCTTGCCGTCGCGCATGATCAGGATGCGGTCGCCGAGCTTCAGGGCCTCGGAGAGGTCGTGGGTGATGAACACCATGGTCTTGCCGACCTCGTGGTGCAGACGGATGACCTCGCTCTGCATGTCGCGGCGGATCAGCGGGTCGAGCGCGGAGAACGGCTCGTCGAAGAAGAGGACGTCGGGGTCGCCGGCGAGGGCGCGGGCCAGGCCGACGCGCTGCTGCATACCGCCGGAGAGCTGGTCGGGGTAGGAGTTCTCGTATCCGGCCAGGCCCACCAGTTCGACGACCTCCAGGGCCTTCCTGGTGCGCTCGGCCCTGCCCATGCCGCGGATCTCCAGGCCGAACGCCACGTTGTCGACGACCTTGCGGTGCGGCAGCAGCCCGAAGTGCTGGAAGACCATGGAGAACTTGCTGCGCCGCAGTTCGCGCAGCCGGCGGGCGTCGGCGCCCCGGATGTCCTCGCCCTCGAAGACGACTTCTCCGGCGGTGGGTTCGATCAGCCGGGTCAGACATCGCACCAGAGTGGACTTGCCGGAGCCGGACAGGCCCATGACGACGAAGACCTCGCCGGGCGACACCTCGAAGTCGACGTCGCGTACGGCGGCGGTGCATCCGGTGCGGTCCATGAGCTCGCGGCGGCTGAGTCCGCACAACTCCTCCGAACCCGGCACCTCGTCGGCCTTCGGCCCGAACACCTTCCACAGCCGGCGCACGGAGATGACCGGGGTACGGTCCTTGGGATCCTGGGACGTGTCGCGCCGCTGCGACACCTCGGTCTGTGCTGGGGTCATGATCGACCTCTTTCGGCGTTCAGCCGCGGAACCAGTGTTGCGGCCGGGGTTGGATGTTCTGCCAGACGTGCTTGGGCTCTCGGTACTCGTCGAGGCCGGTCGGTCCCAGCTCACGGCCCACGCCGGAGTGCCCGAAACCACCCCATTCCGCTTGCGGCACATAGGGGTGGTAGTCATTGATCCACACGGTGCCGTGGCGCAGCCCGCGGGCCACCCGCTGGGCCTTGCCCGCGTCCTGCGTCCAGACGGCTCCGGCGAGGCCGTACTCCGTGTCGTTGGCGATGCGGACGGCGTCGTCCTCGTCGTGGAAGCGCTCGACGGTGAGCACGGGCCCGAAGGACTCCTCGTGCACCACGCGCATGTCCTGCCGGCACTCGTCGAGGACGGTGGGCGGGTAGTAGAAGCCGTTCGCGAGCTCGGGGTCGTCGGGGCGTGCGCCGCCGCAGCGCAGTACGGCGCCCTCGGCGAGCCCCGCGGCGACGTACGCCTCGACCTTCTCGCGGTGCTGTGCGGAGATCAGCGGACCGGTCTCGGCGTCGGGGTCGAAGGGGCCGCCGAGGCGGATGAGCCGGGCCCGGCGTACGACCTCGTCGACGAAGGCGTCGTGGATCGAGTCCTCGACGATCAGCCGGGCGCCGGCCGAGCAGACCTGCCCGGAGTGCAGGAAGACGGCGGTGAGCGCGAAGTCGACGGCGGTGGCGAAGTCGGCGTCGGCGAAGACCACGTTCGGGTTCTTGCCGCCGAGTTCCAGCGCGACCTTCTTCACCGTCGCGGCGGCGGTGGCCATGATGTGCCGCCCGGTCTGCAGACCTCCGGTGAACGACACCATGTCCACGGCCGGGTGCTCGGCGAGCGGCGCGCCCGCCTCGGCTCCGGCGCCCAGCACCAGATTGGCGGCACCGGCCGGGAGTCCCGCCTCCTGAAGGGCCTTCATCAGCAGAACGGAGGTGGAGGGCGTCAGCTCGCTGGGCTTGAGGACGACGGTGTTGCCCGCGAGAAGGGCCGGGGCGACCTTCCAACTGGCCTGCAGCAGCGGGTAGTTCCAGGGGGTGATCAGTCCGCAGACGCCGACGGGCTCGTAGGTGACCCGGCTGAGGGCGTCGTCGCGGCCGGTGTCGACCACCCGTCCCGCGCTGGTGCCGGCGATCCCGCCGTAGTACCGGAAGCAGGAGACGACATCGGCGATGTCGTACTCGCTCTCGACCAGCCGCTTGCCGGTGTCGAGGGATTCGGCGCGGGCGAACTCCTTGGCGTCGCGCTCGATGACGTCGGCGGTACGCAGCAGCAGGGCGCCGCGCTCCCGTTCGGGGGTGCGGGGCCAGGGCCCCTCGTCGAAGGCGCGCCGGGCGGCGGCGATCGCCGCCTCGGTGTCGGGGCGGGTCGCCTCCGCGACCGCGGCGACCAGCGTGCCGTCCGCCGGACACCGGATCTCCCGGTGGCCGCCGGCCACCGCGCCGCGCCATTCTCCGTCCACATACAGATCTGCCACGGCCGCGCCCTTCGGATCAATTCGTTGCGCATCGTGCATTGAATTGCTTGTGGTGGAACACCCTGGCCGAATCGGCCGAGACCCGTCAAGGGGTCGGTGTATCTCGATTTGGCCGCCGCCGCGCCGCTCCCCGCGCGCGTCAGCCGCCCAGCCGGTCCAGTGCCGCACGGCGCCAGCGCTCCGTCTCGGCGATCTGGTTGAAGGTGAAGAGGTGCAGGCCGGCCACCGCGGCCGCGGGCCCGGAGAACGCCTCCGCCGAGCGGCTGAGCAGCCGCTCGGGGGCGTATCCGCCGGGTGCCGCGAACCGCAGGAACCAGGAGGGGTGCCGGGTGAGGAAACGTGTCGACTCCCCCACCCCGATCTTCGTCGCCATGGCCAGCAGCTTCGCCCGCTGCACGGGCCCGGCGACGCCCACGTGCACGGGCAGGGTGACGTCACGGCGCCGGATCCTGGCGATCCAGTCGCCGAGCACGCGCGCATCGAAGCACAGGTTGCTGACGATGTACGTCGCGTGCGTCCGCTTGTCCCACATCGACTGGATGGTGACGTCGTCGTGGATGAGCGGATGACTCTCCGGATAGCCCGTGATGCCCAGGTCGGCGAAGGGACTGCCCAGGTCGCTCAGCCCGCGCAGCACCGGCAGCGCGCCGTCGTACGGGCCGGCCGGCGGATCGGCGTCACCGGCCGGCACGAAGACGTCGTCGACGCCTGCCGCGCGCAGCCGCTCGGCCACGTCCTTCAGGTGGGCGTCGTCCCGCAGCAGCCGCGCGGGCACATGGGGGACGACGCGGTAACCGTGCGCCGCGAGCCGCTCGGTGAGGCCGAGCGTCGGCTCCAGCCCCTTGACCGGCGACGCCGTGACCGTGACCACGACGTCGCGGGGCACGTGGGCGAGGACCTTCTCCTCGGTCGCCCTCGCCGGCAGCACCTCGTAGCGGACGCGGCCGAGCAGCGCGCGCAGGGCCTCGGCGCCCATGGCTCACCCGGCCTGCTTCTGGGCGTCGCGGTGCCGGTAGTACGCGGCCTTGGAGGGCTCCAGCGGCTCCTTGCCGAGGATGAGGTCGGCCGCCTTCTCGGCGACCATCATCACCGGCGCGTAGATGTTGCCGTTGGTGACGTACGGCATCACAGAGGCGTCCACCACCCGCAGCCCGTCCAGCCCGTGCACCCGCATGGTCAGCGGGTCGACGACGGACATCTCGTCGGTGCCCATCTTGCAGGTGCACGAGGGGTGCAGCGCGGTCTCGCCCTCCTTGGCCACCCAGGCGAGGATCTCCTCGTCGGTCTCGACGGAGGGTCCGGGCGAGATCTCGCCGTCGTTGTAGGGGGCGAGGGCGGGCTGGTTGAGGATCCTGCGCGCGACGCGGATCGCCTCGACCCACTCGCGGCGATCCTGCTCGGTGGAGAGGTAGTTGAAGCGCAGCGCGGGCTTGACCCGCGGATCCCTGCTCTTGATCTTCACTGATCCGATGGCGTCCGAGTACATGGGCCCGACGTGCACCTGGTAACCGTGGCCGCCGGCCGGCGAGGAGCCGTCGTAGCGCACGGCGACCGGCAGGAAGTGGAACATCAGGTTGGGGTAGTCCACGCCCTCGTTGCTGCGGGCGAAGCCGCCCGCCTCGAAGTGGTTGGTGGCCGCGGGACCCTTGCGGAACAGCCACTGCAGGCCGATGAAGGGGGCGCGCCACTTCGCCATGTACGGCTGCATGGACACGGGCTGCTTGCAGCCGTACTGGACGTACACCTCCAGGTGGTCCTGCATGTTCTCGCCGACGCCCGGCAGGTCGTGGACGACGTCGATGCCGAGGGCGGAGAGCTCGGCGGCGTTGCCCACGCCGGAGAGCTGCAGCAGCTGCGGGGAGTTGATCGCGCCGCCGCACAGGATGACCTCACCGGCGCGGACCTGCTGGGGCGCCCCCTTGCCGCGCCGGTACTCCACACCGACGGCCCGCTTGCCCTCGAAGAGCACCCGGGTGACGAGGGCACGTGTCTTCACCGTGAGGTTCGGCCGCTTCATCGCGGGCTTGAGGTACGCCTTCGAGGCCGACAGCCGGCGCCCGCGGTGGACGTTGCGGTCGAACTTGGCGAATCCTTCCTGCCGGAAGCCGTTGACATCGTCCGTCGGCGCGTAGCCCGCCTCCTGCGTGGCCTTGAGGAAGGCGGTGAAGAGCGGGTTGGTCGCGGGACCGCGTTCGAGGACCAGGGGGCCGTCATGGCCGCGGAACTCGTCGTCCGGGTCGGCCGCGAGGCAGTTCTCCATCCGGCGGAAGTACGGCAGGCAGTGGGCGTAGTCCCAGGTCTCCATGCCGGGATCGGCCGCCCAGCGCTCGTAGTCCATGGGGTTGCCGCGCTGGAAGATCATGCCGTTGATGCTGCTGGAGCCGCCGAGCACCTTGCCGCGGGCGTGGTAGATGCGCCGGCCGCCCATGTGCGGCTCGGGCTCGGACTCGTACTTCCAGTCGTAGAAGCGGCTGCCGATGGGGTAGGTCAGCGCCGCGGGCATGTGGATGAAGACGTCCCAGGGGTAGTCGGAGCGGCCGGCCTCCAGGACGAGCACCCGGTTGCCGGGGTCGGCCGAGAGCCGGTTCGCCAGTGCGCTGCCGGCTGATCCACCGCCGACGATGACGAAGTCGTACTGCAAGGGAGCCATGGTGCCTCGTCTCGCTCGGGCCGTTGATGTGCGGGCATGCTAGTACGGGTATCGCTATACGCACTAGGTTGCGGACGGCGCAACTTGTAAGATCTTTGTTCACACTGCGTTGCTTGCATGTGTGTTGTTTACTGCGCGTATAGTTCCGCTATGAGCAACTACAGTCCGGATACCGAAACAAACGGATCACCACCCGGCGGGGTACAGTCCGTCGACCGCGCCATCAGCGTCCTGGAGATCCTCGCCCAGCGCGGCGAGGCGGGCGTGAGCGAGGTCGCCGCCGAGATCGACGTCCACAAGTCGACCGCGTTCCGGCTGCTCGGGGCGCTGGAGGCGCGTGGCCTGGTCGAGCAGGCGACCGAGCGCGGCAAGTACCGGCTCGGCTTCGGCATCGTACGCCTGGCGGGCGCCGTCACGGGACGCATCGACATCACCCAGCAGGGACGTCCGGTGTGCGAGCGCCTGGCCGAGGAGATCGGCGAGACGGTCAACATCGCCGTGATGCAGGAGCGCTACGCGATCAACCTCTACCAGGTGCGCGGCCAGTCCGCCGTCACCGCCCACAACTGGGTCGGCCAGCTGACCCCGCTGCACGCCACCTCCAGCGGCAAGATCATGCTGGCCCACCTGCCGGCCGGGGAACGCGCGGCGCTGCTGACCGAGACCGGCCTGAAGAAGCTGACCCCGCACACGATCTCCGCGAAGGCGAAGCTGGAGAAGAACCTCGCCGAGGCCCGGGAGCGCGGTTACGCCTGGACGCTGGAGGAGCTGGAGATCGGGCTGCACGCCATGGCCGCCCCGATCCGCGACCGGGAGGGCCATGTCATCGCGTCCATCAGCGCCTCCGGTCCCTCCTACCGGTTCACCGAGGAGCGCATGCACGAGCTGGCTCCGGTGCTGGTCAAGGGCGCTGAGGAGATCAGCCACCGGATGGGGTACCTCGGCTGAGCGCCCCGAGCACCACCGCCGTACGGCCCGCGTACGCCCCCCGCGCGGGCCACGGGCGCTCCTCCCGCACGGCACAACCGCCCCCGCGTCACTCCGGCCGCGGCGTGCCGAGACGCTCGTTCACCCAGTCGTGGAAGGCACCGATGTGGTGCTCGCTGGGCACCAGCACCCCGCCCTTGGCGTACAGCCGTGAGCTCATCCCCGGCTGGGTGCGTTCGCAGGCGTCGAAGTCCTGGCGGTTGACCCGGTCGAAGAGCTCCACGGACCGGCTGACGTCCTTGGCGCTCTCCACGACGTGCGGAAGGTAGAGCCAGTCGCACTCGACGACCGTGCGGTCGACGGCCACCGGGTACATCCGGTGGAAGATCACGTGGTCGGGCACGAGGTTGATGAACACCTGCGGCTTGACGGTGATCGCGTAGTACCGGCGGTCCTGCTCCTCGGACACCCCCGGAATGCGGTCCAGGCCCTCGGAACCGTCGACGGTGAAGCCCTGGACGTCCGCGCCGAACTCGGCGCCGTGGCCGACGTAGTACTGGGCGGCGTAACCGTCGGCGAACTCGGGCAGCACCTCGGTGAGTTCGGGGTGGATCGTGGCGCAGTGGTAGCACTCCATGAAGTTCTCGATGATGAGCTTCCAGTTCGCCTTGACGTCGTAGACGATCCGCCTGCCCACCGAGAGGCTCTCGATGCCGTAGCGCTCGATCGACTCCACGTCGCCGAGGCGTTCGACGGCCGCGCTGATCACGTCCTCCTCGAAGGAGGGCGGGTTCTCCGCAAGACAGACCCAGACATAGCCGAGCCACTCGCGCACGGCCACGCTCACCAGGCCGTACTCGGTGCGGCCGACATCGGGCATCTTGGTCAGGTTGGGTGCCGCGACGAGCTTGCCGTTCAGGTCGTAGGTCCAGGCGTGGTACGGGCACTGGAAGGCCCGCTTGACCTCGCCCGTCTCCTCGGTGCAGAGCTTGGCTCCGCGGTGCCGGCAGACGTTGAAGTAGGCGCGGATCGCGTTGTCCCGGGCCCGGGTGACGAGGATGCTCTCGCGGCCCACGTCCACGGTGCGGAAGGCGCCCGGCTTGGCCAGGTCGGAGGAGCGCGCGACGCAGAACCACATCGCCTCGAAGATGCGCTCCTGTTCCTGGGCGAAGATGCCGGGATCGGTGTAGGCGGAGCCGGGGAGAGTGGCGATCAGGCTGTCCGGCAGGCTGGTCGAGGTCACGGTGCACTCCTCGGGAGACGTCGTGGATCGGTAGGTCACGCGCCGGGAAGAGCAACTTCGGGCGGCGTTGTGTATGGAGCAACACTGCGTTTCATGTGCAACGCAGAATGAGTTGCCGCAGGGGTGGTGTCAAGATGCGGCGGACGCGAACTGCTTGCGCCGGCGGGTGAACAGCCGCGGCTGGTTCATGCCGAGCACGGCGACCGGCCGACCGCCCCTGCGGTAGACGGCCAGAAAACTGCGGTCGTCGGTCGAGCCCTCCTCGACCGTCACACTGTCGGCCCCGGCGGCGTGGCCGACGAACTGGATCTTCACGCCGTACTGATCGGACCAGAAGTACGGCGGCCGGGGCGCGGCCGGCTCGGTCGCACCGTGGGCGAGCAGCACGGCGACGGCGGCGTCCGGCCGTTCCAGCGCGCCGGTCCAGTGCTCGACCCTGCGGTGGGCCCCGGTGTCTGGGTCGTACCAGTTGGCGCAGTCGCCCACGGCGACCACCCCGGCGACACTCGTGCGGCCGTCGGCACCGCACTTCACACCGTTGTCGAGTGCGACGCCGGAGCCCTCCAGCCACTGGACGCAGGGGCGCGCCCCCACACCGACGACGACGGTGTCGGCGGGGATGCTGCGGCCGTCCTCCAGGAGCACCGCGTCGACCCGGCGCTCGCCGCTCAGCCCCTTGACCCCGACGCCGCACAGCAGCCGTACGCCGTGATCCGCGTGCAGGGCGGAGACGACCTTGCCCATGGCCTCGCCGAGCGGCCCGGCCAGCGGTGTCGCAGCCGCCTCGACGACGGTCACGTCGAGACCGAGGGCGTACGCCGTGGAGGCGACCTCGGCGCCGACGAACCCGCCGCCGATCACCACCAGCCGTCCGCCCCGGGCGAGGTCGTCCCTCAGGGCGCGGGCGTCGTCGAGCGTGCGCAGCACATGGACGCCGGCGAGGCCCTCGGTGCCGGGCAGGGTGCGGGCGGCGGCGCCGGTCGCGATGACCACGCCGTCGGCGCGTATCTCGCGGCCGTCGGCGAGCCGGATCGCCCGCTCGGTGCGGTCGAGTCCGGTGGCGCGGGCGCCGAGCACCCACTCCGCCCGGAGTTCCTCGTCGTCCCTCTCCAGTGCCAGTTCCGCTTCGCCGATGGCACCGGCCAGGAACTCCTTGGACAACGGCGGCCTGTCGTACGGGCGGTGGAGCTCGTCGCCGACGACGACCAGCCGGCCGTCGTACCCCCGCTTCCGCAGCGAGCGCGCGGCCGACAGTCCGGCCAGCGAGGCGCCCACCACGGCGACGGTCCTCACGCGGGGCCTCCGGCCAGGCGGGCGGCGACGCACGGCGGCAGGTTGGGCGCCTCGGTGGACAGCCGCACATAGACCACGCCGTCCTCGACGACGACCTCGTGGGTGCGGACCGGGAGCTTGGCCGGCGGTGCGTCCACGGCTCCGGTCCTCAGGTCGAACTTGGAGGCGTGCAGGGGACATTCCACCTCACAGCCCTCCAGCCAGCCGTCGGCGAGCGACGCGTCCTGGTGGGTGCAGGTGTCGTCGATGGCGAAGAGTTCGCCGTCATCGGTGTGGAACACCGAGACCGGCGGGTCGATGTCGAGCCGGTGGGCCTCGCCCCGCGGAAGATCCGCGAGTCGGCACGCGGGAATCATCATGACACCTCGGTGCGTATAGCGAAACGGATTGCGATTAGCGCAACGTCAGTCTGCGGGCCGCTCTGAAGCGTTGTCAAGGCGTCGCAAGGGCCCTTTGCGCGGTGTCCGGCGACCGGTTTCCGGGCATGCCGGAGCGACCTCGAAAGCGCAGGTCAGGAAGCAGAACAGGGGTGGTGGCACAGGTGCGACGACGGCCCTGCCGCCGGTGCCGTCCACGTCGGTCCGTCACCGGGGCAGGGCCGCTGTTCGCCGGGCGGTCAGAAGCCGCGCTCTATCCACTCCTGAAGATGCGGCGCCTCGGCGCCGATGGTCGTGGTGTCACCGTGGCCGGTGTGCACGACGGTGTCCTCCGGCAGAGCGAGGAGGCGTTCCCTGATCGACCGGATGATGGTCGGGAAGTCGCTGTACGACCGTCCCGTGGCCCCCGGCCCGCCGGCGAACAGCGTGTCGCCGCTGAACAGCGCCGACAGGCGCGGGGCGTACAGACAGACGGCGCCCGGGGCATGTCCCGGGGTGTGCAGCACGGCCAGCTCCACTCCGGCGACCGTGAGGCGCTGCCCGTCGGTCAGTTCGCCGTCGGGTGCCCGGTCGGGATGGGTCTGTTTCCACAGCGGCAGATCGTCGGCGTGCAGCAGGACCGGGGCGCCGGTCCGGGCGGCCAGGTCGGGTGCGGCGTCGATGTGGTCGTTGTGCGCGTGGGTGCACACGATCGCCCGCAGGGTGCGACCGCCGAGGGCCCGGGCGATGGCCTCGGCGTCGTGGGCGGCGTCGATCACGACCGCCTCGGTGTCGTCGCCCACGATCCACACGTTGTTGTCGACGTCCCAGGTGCCGCCGTCGAGTGAGAACGTCCCCGACGTGACGAGACGTTCGATGCGGGCGCCCGCCGTCACAGGAGCACCACCGAACGCAGCACGTCGCCGCCGTGCATCCGCTCGAAGGCCTTCTCGACCTCGTCCAGCGCGATGGTCTCGGTGACGAAGGCGTCCAGGTCGAGGCGGCCCTGCAGATAGAGGTCGATGAGCATCGGGAAGTCACGGGAGGGCAGGCAGTCGCCGTACCACGAGGACTTGAGGGCGCCGCCGCGGCCGAAGACGTCCAGCAGGGGCAGTTCGAGCTTCATCTCGGGCGTGGGGACGCCGACGAGGACGACGGTGCCGGCGAGGTCGCGGGCGTAGAAGGCCTGCCGGTACGTCTCCGGGCGGCCGACCGCCTCGATGACGACGTCGGCGCCGAAGCCGCCGGTCAGCTCGCGCACCGCGTCGACCGCGTCGGCTTCCCTGGAGTTGACCGTGTGGGTGGCGCCCAGCTTCCTCGCGGTGTCCAGCTTGCGGTCGTCGATGTCCACCGCGATGATCCTCGCCGCGCCCGCCAGCTTGGATCCGACGACCGCCGCGGCTCCCACACCGCCGCACCCGATCACGGCGACGGTGTCCCCGCGACCGACGTTGCCGGTGTTGATGGCCGCGCCGATGCCGGCCATCACGCCGCAGCCGAGCAGCCCGGCGGCGGCGGGCGAGGCGGCCCGGTCGACCTTGGTGCACTGGCCGGCCGCCACGAGCGTCTTCTCGGCGAACGCGCCGATACCCAGCGCCGGCGAGAGCTCCGTACCGTCGGTCAGGGTCATCTTCTGCTTCGCGTTGTGCGTGTTGAAGCAGTACCAGGGGCGGCCGCGCAGACAGGCCCGGCACTGGCCGCACACCGCACGCCAGTTGAGGATCACGAAGTCACCGGGCGCCACGTCCGTGACCCCCGCACCGACCGCCTCGACCACACCGGCGGCCTCATGCCCCAGCAGGAAGGGGAAGTCGTCGCTGATACCGCCCTCGCGGTAGTGCAGATCGGTGTGGCAGACCCCGCAGGCCTCGATCTTGACCAGCGCCTCGCCGGGGCCGGGGTCGGGAACGATGATGGTTTCCAGGCTGACGGGGGCGCCCTTGCTCCGCGCGACGACTCCACGGACCTGCTGAGACATGGCCACTCCTCGGCTCACAGAGGATCGAGGTGTTGCCTATTACGGCACACCTCTCACGTTTCGCAACACAGCATCGCGGAGGCCGAAGCAGCGGTCAAGGATTCGTCAGCCGTCAAAGGTTTCGCCGAGGACTCGGCCGGCCGACTCCTGGGACAGGAGCCGGCGTTCGCGGCCGAATCTCCGGCGACGGGGTGCTCGACTCTCTTGCGCGATCAGGCGGGGGCGTACACCCGGTGGACGAACTCCGCGAGCTGGTCGTCGGTGAGGTGCCGGGCGATGTCGGTCTCGCTGATCATCCCGACCATGCGCTTGTTCTCGACCACCGGGAGGCGCTTGATCTGGTGGCTCTCCATCTCCCGCAGAGCCTCCCTGATGTCAGCAGCGGCATCGATCCAGCGCGGCGTGCCCTCGCACAGGTCACCGCACGTCATCCGCGCCGGGTCGCGACCGGCGGCGATGCACTTCACCACGATGTCGCGGTCGGTGATGATGCCGCACATGCGGTCACCGTTGTCGGGGTCGCTGACCGGAAGTGCGCCCACCTCGTGGTCCCGCATCATCTGCGCGGCCCGGTCCAGCGTCTCGTGCCGGGGTATCCACTGGGCGCCCGGGCTCATGATGTCCTTGGCAGTCGTCATCGCTCGTCCCTTCACGGCGGTGCCCGTGCGAGCAGTCAGCCCGCCCGGGAGTCCTGGGTCGTCGGAGTGGAGCGACGCGACCGCCGGCCGACGGAGGCCGCCGCCCGTATCCGCCCGTTCCGCTCCCTCAGGTAGGTGACCAGGTCGGTGCACAGGTAGCGGCGGGCGGCGGCGGCCGCCTCCCGCGGGTTGCGCTCGCCCATCAGCACGCACAACGTGTAGCCCGAGTCCTCGAAGGCGGCACGCGACGCGAGATCGGCGGGTGCCGCGACAGTGGCGCGCTCGCACACCCGGTAGCGTCGCAGCAGGCGGCGTACTTCGGATTTCGCCGGTAGCAGCATGGTGGGTTCACCATCCCAGGGGCTCGGCGGACTTCCGGTAATGGCGCCGATGCCGCGGCGCACGACCACGTCCCTTGCCCGAACAAGGCCTTCAGCCATCGTGCCCGAGGCACGGGGCGCTGTCCTGTTGGCCTTTCAATCCGCGCCCGACGAGCCGCGGAAGGCTACGGAACCTCGGTGCGATCCGCAACCGTCCTCGAAAGCCTCGGTGCGGCCTGCGCAGAGGGCCAAGCAGCTTCGCTGCGCCATGCGCCGCACGATCCCCGGCAGTCAGGCCCGCGCCCCGGTCCCGTCGGCCCGGTCATCCCGCCCAGCGTGGCGTCCCGCGTCCTGCGCCCCCCACAGACCCCTGTGGCGGCGGTGGCGGTGCCGGCGGGTGCCGCCCGCGGTCGTCATCGCCAGACCCAGGCAGAAGACCAGCGCCAGCGCGAGGCCCGAGCCGAACAGCGCGAGGCCGTTCATCGTGGCGACGTGGTGGTCGAGAACGGAAACGGTGTACGCGGGCCCGCCGGACAGGTTGCCGACGATCGCCAGGGCCGTGAAGGCACCCGAGCCCGCGAGCAGGAGCAGTCCGAGGAACAGCATCCGGGTCATCTCCTCAGCAAACGTCTGCCCGCCTCGGGTACCCGCGACTCTCCGGCGGACCCTCACCGCACCGCGTGACGTGCGGCGCCCCGCGCATCACCGGTCCGTGCCCGCGAACCCCGCCACGACACTGAGCGTGCCGTCGGCCTCCATGGCGATGTGCAGGCCGTGGCAGATCCGGTCGAGGGTCGAGCGCAGCCACGCGCGGTCCCGGTCCTCGGCGGGCTCCAGCCGCATCCGCCGCGCCTGCCAGGGGACCATCCGCACGCCGGTCGGGCGCCCGGTGTCCGCCTCCACCGAGACGAAGTAGCCGAGCCGGAGGTCGTCGCGGTACTCCTCGTAGCCCGAGATGCCCTCGTAGTCGTCGATGAAGTCGCCGCAGCCGTAGAGGATCAACCGGTCGCGGTACACCTCGACGGGGCGGGGGTGGTGCGAGGAGTGCCCGTGGACGATGTCCACACCGCCGTCGACCAGGGCGCGGGCGAAACGGGTCTGCTCGCGGGGGACGAGATAGCCCCAGTTGGAGCCCCAGTGCACCGACACGACCACGATGTCACCCGGTCGCTTGTCCCGCCGCACCTGATGAACGGCCGCCTCGGCCACCGCCGCGGACGGCTCGCGGGCGTAGGCGACGCCGGAACGGTCCGTGGTCGCGGCCCAGTCGGGCGGAATGCCGCTGGACAGTGTCCCCAGGGCGAAGACCAGAATCCGGCGGCCGGGACCGACAGGGACCGCCGCGGGCGCGCAGGCCTCGTCGGCGTCGCGCCCCGCGCCCACGGCCCGCAGACCCGCACCGGCCAGCGAGTCCAGGGTTTCCTCCAGACCGGACCGGCCGAAGTCCAGCACGTGGTTGTTGGCCACGACGCACACATCGGGCCGGGCCACCGTCAGGGCCGGCAGGTTGGCCGGGTGCATCCGGTAGTGCACCGCCTTGTCCGGCGCGAACGCGTCGCTGCGCGTGACCGACGTCTCCAGGTTCACGATCCGCGCGTCCGGCCCGACCTCCTCCAGCAGCCGCAGCGCCTCGCCCCACGGCCAGGCGGGATCGACCGGTGCCGGGATCGGACCGCTGGCCGCCTCGACCAGTTCCACGTACGTCCGGGCATCCGTGACGTAGCCCTCGCGCAGCTCCGGGTTTCCGGGGTGCGGGAGGATCTGGTCGACGCCGCGTCCGAGCATCACGTCACCGCAGAGAAACAGCGTCACCACACCGCCGCTCATACACCCACCCTAGAAGGCTCATGAAGATCTTGGGGTTCTGGCCCCGCCGCGTGAGCGGCGGGGCCAGACTCGTTTCGTGGTGATGGGGGAATGGGCCGGGGAGACGGTCGGGCCGGATGTGTGGGAGACGTGCCGGGAGTTGATCCCGGCCGGGAGTGTGTTCGCGTTCCTGGCCGAGCACCGTGGCGCGCTGTTTCCGGCTGAGATGTTCGCGGACATGTACCCGTCGGCGAACGGGCGGCCGAGCATGCCGCCGCAGATCCTGGCCGCGGCGGTCACGCTGCAGGCCCTGCACGGGCTGTCGGACTTCGAGACGGTCCAGGAACTGCGGTGTGACCTGCGGTGGAAGGCCGCCTGCGGGCTGGGTCTGCACGACATGGCGTTCGATGCGTCGCTGCTGGCCTACTTCCGCCGCCGCCTTTCCCGCTCGGTTCGGCCGAACCGCGTGTTCGAAGCCGTGCGCGAGGTCGTGAAGGCCACCGGTGTCCTCAAGGGCAAGCAGCGGCGGGCGCTGGACTCCACCGTGCTGGACGACGCGGTCGCCACCCAGGACACCGTCACTCAGCTCATCGCCGCCGTCCGTGCGGTGATCCGCGAGGTCCCCGGGGCCGGCGAGGTGGCCGCGGTCCAGTGCACTGCGCATGACTACACCGATCCCGGCAAGCCCCGTATCGCCTGGAACGACGAACAGGCCCGCGCCGCCCTCGTCGACGCTCTGGTCACCGACGCACTCAGGCTGCTGGGCCACCTGCCCGAGCAGGAACTGGGCGAGAAAGCGGCCAACGCGGTCGGCCTGCTGGCCCTGGTCGCCGGGCAGGATGTCGAGCCCGCCGAGGACTCCGACGGCCGCGACGGACGCTGGCGCATCACCCAGGGGACCGCGCCGGACCGGATGGTCTCCACCGTCGACCCTGAGTCCCGGCACATCCACAAGACCCGAACCCACCAGCAGGACGGATACAAAGCCCACCTGGCCATCGAGCCCGAGACCGGCTTATACACCGCCGTGGCTCTGCGGCCCGGCGCCGGAGCCGAGCACCACGAGGCCACCGTCGGCCTGGACCTGCTGGCCGACGAGGAGAGCCCGGTGGACGCCTTCGGTGACACCGCCTACTCCGCCGGCGACACGCGCCAAGCCCTCCGCCAGGCGGGGCACCGGCTGTTCTTCAAGCCCGCCCCGCTACGGCCCGCCGTCCCCGGCGGCTTCACTCTGGACGACTTCGCCATCAACACCACCGCCGCCCTCGTGACCTGCCCCGCCGGGCACACGGTCCCCCTGTCGGACCCCGGCGGACAGCACCACCAGCGCAAGGCCGCCTTCAAGGACCTGTGCACCGGATGCCCGCTGCGTGAGCGGTGCACCAAGGCCAAGGCCGGCCGCATCCTGACCATCCGCCCCCACCACGACCTCCAGGCCGCAGCCCGCCACCAAGCCACCACCGATCCCGAATGGCAAGCCGACTACCGGCGCTGGCGACCACCGGTCGAACGAGCCGTCGCCTGGCTCGTCCAGCACGGCAACCGCCGCCTGCGCTACCGCGGAGCCATCGTCAACAACACCTGGCTCCACACCCGAGCCGCCGCCCTCAACCTCCGGCGACTGGTCAACCTCGGACTCACCCACACCGGCGGCAGCTGGCAACTCGCCCCGGCCACCGCATAGCGAACAGGGGCTGCCCGGCCTACGGCCGGACACCCCCCAACCAAGATCTTCATGAGCCTTCTAGGCGGCGTCTTACTGCCATGGGCCGCCCGGCATCCGTGTGAACAGGCAGCATCCGAACACCAGGCGCCGACCGGTGGGACTCGCTCCGCATGGGCCGAACTTGTCCAGACACCTTCTCTCCATGAGGCGATCGGACGAAGTTCCCCCGGCCATAGCGGCGAGCACTCTAGAGTCGCGCTGTCATGTACGCGACCGAACCGTACGGTCGCGGCCGAGGGACGACCCACTTCCCCAGGAGAGCGCATGGTCTCGCGTCGTACCGCTACCGCCCTCACCTCCGCGGCGGCAGCTCTGCTGCTCGGCTTCAGCGGCTACGCGGCGCCCACCGCGAACGCGGGCACCGGCACCGGCCTCTCGGTGTTCGCGTGGAACGTCGACCTCGGCACCGCGATCGTCGACAGCACCCAGAACGAGAGGGCCGCGCAGCGCACCCCGGCCATCGAGTCGATCATCCGCAAGCACAGCGCGGACGTGGTCGTGCTGGACGAGGACTTCAACAACAGCTCGACCGCCGACATCGTCGGCAAGCTCGCCGACCTCTACCCGTACCACACCCCCGTCGTCGGCCGGAGCTGTTCCGGCGGCGGCTGGACGGGCATCAGCGGTGACTGTTCCGACTCTTGGTTCGTCATCAACGGCGGCACCATGATCCTCTCCAAGTATCCGATCACCGCCCAGTACGCCCACGTCTTCGCCAACTCCACCTACGGCACCTGGGACTACCACGCCAACAAGGGCGCGGCACTGGTGCGGATCGAGAAGGACGGTGTGCGGAGCTGGGTGGTCGGCACCCACCTGCAGGCCGACGAGTCCGGCACCTCCACGGACACCACGCAGTCCACCCGGCTCGCGCAGCTCGGCGAGATCCGCACCTGGGTGGACGGCATCGTCGGCTCGACGGCGCCGGTGCTGATCGGCGGAGACCTGAACGTGGAGTACTACGGCGGCCGGTCGCGGGGTGACTACGCAGGCGCCCGGACCGCGGTGAACGGCGTGCTCGGCACCCCGGCCGCCGACCCCGGCCAGACCCTGAGGACCACGGACTGCCCGGTCTCCGCCTGGTGCCAGTACATGTCCGGCATCGAGTCCTTCCCGAAGGACTACCGGGACGACCTCGACTACATCGGCTATCTCGACGCGCCGGGCCGCCCGTCGCCGGCCGCGATGTCCACCGTCAAGGTCGACTTCGACCCGCAGCCCGGCTGGACCACGGGCCAGATCGACACCGACGCTCCCAGCGACCACTACCCGGTCGAGGCGACGTTCCAGCTCGGGTGACACCACGCGAAACGGACCGTCCGGACCGCGCAGAACTCCCGGGACACCATGCCCCGGGGGTTCTCGCCCGGCCGACCCCACGGCACTGTCCGCCGGGGAGTAACCCGAACTCACAGGCGAAAGGCGAGCGTTCGGACGTAGGTTGTGCGGTGAGTGATCCACGCCTTGACACGCCCTCACGAAAGACGGACACGACTCATGACCGACCCCGCGACGACGCCCGAGACGGCGATGGGCCAGAAGATCGACACGTCGGTGCCGCATTCCGCCCGTATCTGGAACTACTGGCTCGGCGGCAAGGACAACTACCCCGTCGACGAGCAGGCCGGCGACGCGTACACCGCGGTCTTCCCCGGCATCGTCACCATCGCCCGCAGCAGCCGTGCCTTCCTGCGCCGCAACATCACCTATCTGGTCCATGAGGCGGGCATCCGGCAGTTCCTGGACGTCGGCACCGGCCTGCCGACCGCCGAGAACACCCATGAGGTCGCCCAACGGCTCGCCCCCGAGGCGCGGATCGTCTACGTCGACAACGACCCGATGGTCCTGGCGCACGCCCGCGCCCTGCTCTACTCCTCGGCCGAGGGCGCGACCGCCTACATCGATGCGAACGTGACCGCTCCGGAACGGATCCTCGAGGCCGCCGCGGAGACACTGGACTTCGACCGCCCCGTCGCGCTGATCCTCAGCAACATCCTGGGCCACGTCGCCGACTACGACCAGGCCCGCTCCATCGCCGAGCGGCTGATGGCCGCCCTGCCGTCGGGCAGTTACCTCTCCGTCAACGACGGCTCACGCGGCATCGACCCGGTCTTCGAGCAGGCCCAGGACGCCTACAACGACAGTGGCGCCGTCCCGTACAACCTGCGCACGGTCGACCAGATCACCGCGTTCTTCGACGGCCTGGAGCTCATCGAGCCCGGCGTCGTCTCGGTCACGCAGTGGCGTCCGGAGCCCGGCTCGCCCACCCCGGAGATCGTCGCCGAGCACGGCGGGCTCGCCCGGAAGCCGTAGCGAAACAACGGGCGGCCGTCAGAGCCTTGTCGGACAGTCCGCGGCCTGCCAGGCCACGGGCTGTCCAAGGGGGCGCCGAGTCGCTCGCTGCGGGCTCCCGCAGCGGATCTCCCTGCGCGCTCGGTTACGCCCGCACCGAACGGCTCGCCCCCGCTGAACGCGCCGCGATCGCCATGACCGTCCTGTGCGCCGGCGGCCCCCTCGGCACGGCCGCCGGAAACGCCGCGTCGGAGGCCTCGCGGAGGCTCACGGCGTGACGGGACCCCTCGCGCCTCGGGCAAGGCGACGATGAAGACGGTTCGAGGGAGGGTCTTGCGGCGGGGGCGGGGCGGCCGTTCAGAACTGCGGCGGGCCCGCCTCGATGCGGCGCAGCACCGGTGCCAGACGGTCCAGGTCGGGGCCCGTCTGCACCTGTCGCTCGTCCCACCAGGTGGCGCCGGCGTCGTACAGCGGACCGATGACGTCCCTGGCCTTGGCCGGTTCCGGGGGTGTGGCACCGCCGAGCACGAACTCGAAGGGCTGCTCGGGTCCGGCCGTACGCTGCTCGCGCACATAGCCGACCAGCTCCCGTACCTCCGCCGCATCCGGTACGTGCCCGTGCCGGGCCGTCTCGAAGAGCGGCACCGCGCCGTCCCACCGCGCCGCCCGGCGCATGGGCGGGCGGCGCGGCCAGAACCCGCCGATCCACACCGGCGGACCGGGCCGCTGCACGGTGGCGGGCACCAGCGCCACGTCCCGCACCTCGTAGTGCGGGCCGTGGTGGTCCACCGGCTCGCCGGACCAGAACCGCCGCAACAGCCGCAGTCCCTCGTCCAGCCGCTCGGCAAGGAGGCGCGGATCGGTGGAATCGCCGAAGCTGCCGTACTCGTCCTCGATCGGGCCTCCCAGGCCCGCGGCGAAGATCACCCGGCCGCCGCTGAGGTGATCCAGGGTGGCGACCTGGCGGGCGAGTTGCTGCGGACGGTAACGCGGGACCGGCGTCAGCAGGGTGCCCAGCCGGATCCGGGAGGTCGCCAGCGCTGCGGCGGTCAGCAGCATCCAGGGGTCCCCGAAGGGACGGCCCTGGTGCTGTCGGTGCAGTACGTGATCCCAGACGAACAGCCCGTCCCAGCCCGCCTCTTCGGCGGCGGCGGCCACGATCGCGACGTTACGGGGATCGGCGAAGTCGCCGAAGTTCGGGATGTTGACGGAAAAGCGCATCCCAGCAGGATGCGCACCCGGCGGCGGAGGGGCAATCGCATTTACGCCCGGGGCACTTGGGGGCCGGCATGTACGGATGCTCAGAGGTGGGGGACGGTGGAGCCGCCGCCCGCCTTGACCGCTTCCACGGCGGCCTGGTGCAGTTGCCGGCTCAGCACCTCGGAACGGCAGGGCACGGGGCTTCCGGAGAGGGTGAACCACTCGGAGGTGCCCGTGTACTGGACCGCCACGTCGGCCTCGTTGCCGTCCCAGGTGGTGTGGACGGTCAGGTCGCCGACGACGATTCCCGCCTCGTTGGTTCGTGCGCCACCCCGGCCGGTGAAGACTCCGGGGGTGGTCCATGATGCCCAGACCATGACGTCAGCCTTCCTTTCTGAGTGAGCGGCCGCTTGAACGGCCCGGTGAGCGGAACGGCTACGGAATGGGGATGCCGCGCGCCTGTGGTGCGTGGCGGGGCGGCAGCCCGTCCAGGGTGGCCCGTTCGGGACTCCGGCTGACCGTCTCGGCGGGGGTGCGCAGGCCTGCGGCGGCGGCCACGTAGTCCCGGGCCGTGAGCAGGCCGACCAGCCGTCCGCGCGGATCCGTGACCGGCAGGGCGTCGAGGTGTTCCTCGGTCATCACGGCTGCCGCCCGGAGCATCGACTCCTCGGGGTGGACCGTGACGGTCCGGCGGGCGTGCACGAGCTCGCGCACGGTGCGGCGGGACAGCGTCACGGCCGCGGCGGCGCAGGCCACGGCGAGTTCGGCGCGGTCCAGGACCCCGGCGCAGCAGCCGTCCCCGCGGACCACCGGGAGCTGACGCTGCTCGGACCTCTCCATGACCTCCCAGGCCATCAGCACGCTCTCGTCCTCACCGATCGAGTACGGAGCGGCATCCATCAGGCTCCGTACCGCGATTCGCTCGTCCACGGTTGCCTCCTCGTACCGGGCGTCCGGTCCCGGTCATGCCTCTCGGGCGGCGCCGGTGTGGCGCCCCTGTCAGGGGGCCGCATGGCCCTTGCCGGGGCCACTGGCCGGATCAGCTGTGTGGGACGACCGCGACGGGGGCCGTCACGTGATGGATGGCGGCGTGCGTGACATGCCCGATCCGGTCGCCGAACAAGCCGGTGCGGATGCGCCGGCCGACGACGGCCAGCGAGGCGTCGCGGGAGTCCTCTACGACATTCTGCGCGGCACTGCCGCACCGGCTCGACTCGATCACCTCGACGTCCGGGAACTTCTGCCGCCAGGGCCGCAGCACCTTGCTCAGCAGCTCGGCCTGTCCGCGCGCGAGCGAGTCGTAGAGCTCGGCGTCGCCGGCGAAGCGGTAGAAGGAAGTCGGTGGCTCGGGCCAGCTGTGGACGGCCCGCAGGGGGGCCTTCCGGCGTACGGCGGCCTCGAAGGCGAACTCCAGCAGGGTGTCGTCCGGATCGTCGATGTCGAGACCGAGCACGACGGGCCGGAAGGGCGTCGCGGCGGACGGCACGCCCGCGGGATCCGTCCTGTGCTCGTCCGCAGCCCGCTCGTCCGCCCGCACCAGCACCACCGGGCGCTCGGCGCGGGCCACGACGGCCAGACTCACCGAGCCGGCCAGGAATCCACCGATCCCGCCGAGGCCCCGTGAGCCCAGCACCAGCAGTTCGGCGGGCCCCGCCGCCTCGCAGAGGATGTCGGCCACGGTTCCGGTGAGCTGCTCGGTGACCACCGTGAGGCCGGGGTGACGCAGCCGGATGCCTTCCGCGGCTTCCTGCACCGTCTGCTCGGCCCAGTGCCGGTAGGCCTCGGGGTCCAGCAGGGGGTTCTGGGCCAGGCGCCTGGGCACCGGCTCCCTGACGTACACGATCTTCAGCTGCAGGCGGCGCAGCAGCGCCTCGCGCGCCGCCCACTCGGCCGCGGCCCGGCTCTCGGGCGAGCCGTCGATGCCTGCCGTGACGGTTCCGGACATGGTCTCCGCCTCTCGTGACCGGCCTTTCAGCCCCACGGTCGCAGCATCTCCGGTGCGGCCGCGCGCCGACAGAGCCATGCGGCCGGTCACGCCGGGCCGATCGGTCCCTTGGCCGCAGCCGGGCGGACGCTGCGGATCCGGAGCCGCCATGGCGGGCGGATCCATGGCGATCAGCGCGTGCGGTGGGCTGTGGACAGGACGTACGTACGGCCCTCACGGCCCCACTCTCCGTGCTCGGGGGTCAGACCGGCGTCCATGGCCCGGAGGCAGGGGCGGCCGATGTGCGCGTAGACCAGGCGTCCGACCCGGTTCCGGGCCGCTTCGGCGCCCACGTCCCGCGCGGGGGCGTGCCCGCCCACCCCGCCGCGGAAGCGGATGGGGCGGTTCCAGGACGAGGCTTCGGCGAACATCAGGTCCGCGTCCGCGGCCCAGGCCGGGAAGGCCCAGAACTCCGGTGCCCACACCACCGCCCCAGGCTCTCCCTCGATGCGGTAACCGCAGGTGGGATGCGAGGTGTGCGCGACCGGCAGCGCGCGGATGCGCAGCTCGCCGAAGTCCGCGTCCGCCATGCGCGGCACCAGGCCGCGCTCGGCGGCGAGACGCCGCAGGGCGGAACGCAGTTCGGCGTGCTCGTCGGTCACGAGCCAGGCGTCCAGCCGGCCCTCGGGCGGCTCCGCGCCGGGCCCGCCGTCGAACGCGACGCGCCGGCGGCCGTAGGCGAGCAGCAGTCCGGCCGGGGCGAAACGCGGGGACGCCATGGCGCCCACGCCCAGCAGCGTGAGCCGGAACCGAGGCGGCATACCCGTCACCTCCCGGGAAACCCGCCCGTTCATCGTCTCAGACAGGTGCCGACTGTGAACCGGGCCGCGCAGACGGCCCGAGCGGGCGTCCGGTCGGTCTCCCCGGGGCCGGACGCCGGTCCCCCAGGGACGTTCGGCCCTGGGCCCTGAGGCCGCCACCGACCGACGGTGGGAGGGAGCGGGGAATCCGACCAGCGGCTCGCCGGGACGAGGAGGAACGTCATGTCGCACACGACGCAGTGGCAGGTCCGTCTCCACCTCTTCGAGGACGACGACGGAACGACGAAGGCAGATGCGGTGCTGGAGGCCGGCGGCACCGCCCTCTCCGCCCACGGAAGAGCGCGCTGCCATCCGGCGGACGCGAACGTGCCGGAGATCGGCGACGAACTGGCGGCGGGCCGGGCCATGGTCGACCTCGCCCATCAGCTGCTCAGCGCCGCCGAACGCGACATGCGGGCGGTGGAGGCGCCCGGGCAGAGCAGCCGTCAGCCCTCTGCACGGCCCGTGTGAACCTGTGCCGCGCCAGGGTTCGCGCCCCCGATGCGGCGCTGTGTCCCGCGTGGCACGTTGGAGAGAGCACGATTCTGCGGAGAGGGCGGCGATCATGCGAGCTCACCTCGGCGACCAGCTCATCGTGGAAAGTCCGGCGACCGGTGCCGCCCGGCGCGACGGCGAGATCGTCGGGCTCCACCACCAGGACGGGACGCCTCCCTACGAGGTGCGCTGGTCGGACACGGACGAAGTGACCCTGGTGTTCCCGGGACCCGACGCGCACATCCGTCCGCTGCACCACGAGCAGGCCGCGGCCCCGCACGAGCCACGGCAGGTCACGGGTGAAGCGACCGCCGTGTCCCCCGCCGTCCCACCGCGAGGGGCGGCCAACCCCGGCGACATCGGCCGGCGCGTGGCCCTCGAACGCGAGAGGCAGGGCCTCAGCCGCGAGGAGACGGCCGGCCGCGCCAGGATGTCGCCCGACTATCTGGCGTACCTCGAGGAACGGCCCGCCGACCCGACCCTGACGACGCTCGTCAGACTGGCCGACGCGCTCGGCACCACGGTCGCCGCCCTGCGCGGCGGAGGCATCGATCTGCCACCTGGTCAGGGCTACGCCCTGCTCCATCCCGAGCTGCGCGACCTCTCCCCGGAGGAATGCCGCACGCTGATCTCCGCGTACGGCGTGGGCCGCGTCTCGGTGACGACGTCCGACGGCCGCCCGGCGGTCATACCGGTCAACTACGACGTCGTCGACGACGCCATCGTCTACCGGACGGCGCCCGATTCCGTGGCCGCCGCGGCCGCCGAACGGGAGGTCGCCTTCGAGGTCGATCACCTGGACGAGGCTCTGGGCCAGGGGTGGAGTGTCCTCGCCGTCGGCCCGGCGACCGTCGTGACGGACCCGGACACCGTCCGCAGCCTCGCGCGGCAGGCCCACACCCCGCCCTTCGCCGGCGGTGAGCGCGAGATGTGGGTGTCGATCCGGCCCACGAGCCTCACGGGCCGTCAGATCGTCCCGGCCAAGCGGTAGACGCCCTGACCCGGCGCGGACACCGAGGCCGCGGGCGAGCGGCAGAGGACCGCGGCGCAGGCGTAGCGGCGTTCAGTCCAGGTGGGCCGGCCCCGGACGCGCCGGGAGTGCCTCGCTCACGTCGGCTCCGCCGCGTCCACGGGCATGTCGGCCAGGCGCCATTCGAGCATGCCGTCGTTGAGTCGGATGGCCCGTCGTCCGCGGTCGGTGAGGAGGCGGACCGCGTCGTAGGCGAGGACGCAGTACTCGCCACGGCAGTACACGACGATCTCGGTGTCCTCGGGCAACTCGCTGATGCGGTCGGCCAGTTCGCCGACCGGGATGGAGATCGCGCCGGGGATGTGCCCGGCGCGGTACTCCTCCACCGGTCGCACGTCGAGCACCACCACGTCCCCCGCCGCGACGCGGGCGTGGAGTTCCTCGCGGCCGACCTCCACGGCACCGTCGTCGCCGAGGTAGGCGTCGCGGGCGGCCGGCACGGCGGCCTGGTGTTTCTCGGCGACCTTGCGCAGCAGCGCGAACAGCCGGGCCACGTCGTCGCCGGCCAGCCGGTAGTGGATGCGCACGCCCTCCCGGCGGGTGGCGACGAATCCGGCCTGCTTTAGCGTCTGCAGGTGCGCCGACGCGGTCGTCAGGTTGAGCCCGGCCGCCTTCGCGAGGGCGTCGACGGTCCGCTCGCCCTGGGCCAGCAGATCGAGCAGTTCCAGACGTTTTCCGCTGGCCAGCGCCTTGCCGCTGGCCGCGAACGCGTCGTACAGCTCCGCCTTGGAGCCGGTTGCCGTGGTCTCCGCCATGCACATCCTCCATATATCCATGGAATATCGTAGAGGATGCGGGGTGACAGGGGAGTACCGAATGTCGGAGGAACGGCCATGGGTTTCGCTGAGGACCATCTGATTCCGCTCGTGGACGAGGGACTGGGCAACAGCGCCTACCTCGTCGACCTGGGCGACGGCCGTGCCCTGGCCGTCGACGCGAGCCGCGATCTGCGCGCCCTGCGCGCCGCCGCCGACCGGCGCGGGCTGCGCGTGGCGTTCGCGGCCGACACCCATCTGCACGCCGACTTCCTCTCCGGTGCCGTCCAGCTCGGTCACGACCACGGCGCCGCCGTGCTCGCTTCCGCAGCCGGCCGTCGCGTCTTCCCGCACCAGGGCCTCGCGGACGGCGACGAGGTCGACCTGGGCGGGCTGACGCTGCGGGCCCTGGCCACCCCCGGGCACACCGACGAACACCTGTCCTTCCTGCTGCTGGACGGCGCCCGCCCGCTCGGGGTGTTCACCGGCGGCTCGCTGATCGTGAACTCGGCCGCGCGCACCGACCTGCTCGGCGCCTCACGCACCGAGGAGCTGGCCCGTGCGCAGTACCGCTCCCTGCGGCGGCTGACCCGGCTGCCGGACGAGACCGCGGTGTGGCCCACCCACGGAGCCGGCTCGTTCTGCTCGGCTCCGCCCGGCGCCGAACGCACCACCACCATCGGCACCGAGAAGCGGGCCAACCCGCTGCTCGCCGCGCCCGACGAGAACACCTTCGTGTCCCGGCTGATCGCGAGCCTCGGCAGCTATCCCGCCTACTTCGACCGGCTCGCCGCACTCAACCGGCGCGGCCCCGCCGTCCTGACCGCCACACCGACGCTGCCCGCCCTGGACACCGAGCGGGTGCGCGCGCTGCTCGCCGACGGCGGCCATGTGGTCGACGTCCGTCCCGCCGCCCGCTTCGCCGCCGCCCACATACCGGGGTCGATCTCCATCCCGCTGCGCGGCACGTTCGCCACCTGGCTGGGCTGGCTGCTGCCCGCCGGGGATCCCATCGCCTTCGTCACCGAAGAGGACCAGGATCTCTCGGAGATCGTGTGGCAGGCGTACAAGATCTGTTACGAGCGGCTCGCCGGCCGTCTCTTCGGAGGCATGACCGCCTGGCAGGAGGCCGGCCTTCCCACCTCGGCCACCGCGTTCGTCACCCCGGACCAGGCGCCGGCCGCCCCGTACCTCGACGTCCGGCAGACGGCCGAGTACACCGCCGGACACGTCCCGGGCGCCGTCCACCTCGAACTCGGCGCCCTCGCCGCCCACACCGCCGAGGTCCCCGGGGGTGCGGTGGTGGCCTGCGGGCACGGGGAGCGGGCCATGACCGCCGCCAGTGTGCTGGAGCGCGCCGGCCGCACCGACCTGACCGTGCTGAACGGCAGCCCCGGCGACTACGCCGCCGCCCACGGCCGCCGGCTCACCATGGGCGCCGCCCGGTGAGCACGACCGTCGACTCCGAGGCCGCGCCCGTTCGGCTGGGGCTGCGCGAGAACTGGGTGCAGTTCACGCTGCTCGTCGTCGTGAACGTCTGCGTGGGCGGCCTCGTCGGCCTGGAACGCACGACCGTCCCGCTCATCGGCGCCCGCACCTTCGGCCTGACCAATGACCTGGCCGTCTTCTCCTTCATCATCGCCTTCGGCCTGACCAAGGCCCTCACCAACCTCGCCGCGGGCGCGCTGACGGCCCGCTTCCGCCGCAAGCAGCTGCTGGTGACGGGCTGGCTCATCGGCGTCCCCGTGCCGTTCGCCCTCGCCTGGGCGCCGTCCTGGGGGTGGATCGTCGCCGCGAACGTACTGCTCGGCCTCAACCAGGGCCTGACCTGGTCGATGACGGTCAACATGAAGATCGACCTGGTCGGCCCCGCCCGGCGCGGACTGGCCACCGGCCTGAACGAGGCGGCCGGCTACACCGCCGTCGGCACCACCGCCCTGGTCACCGGCTATCTCGCCACCGCCTACGGCCTGCGCCCGGTCCCGGAACTCATCGGAGTGGTCTTCGTCGCCGCCGGGCTCGGCCTCGCTCTGGTCGTGCGGGACACCGCCGCGCACGTCGCCCTCGAACTCGCCCAGCACCCCAGGCCCCTGCCGTCCGGCGAGAGCGCCGCCCTGGCCGCCACCTTCGCCCGGACCTCCTGGCACCACCGTTCCCTGCGCGGCGCCAGCCAGGCCGGCCTGGTCAACAACCTCAACGACGGCCTGACCTGGGGCGTCTTCCCGCTGCTCTTCACCGACCACGGTCTCGGCCTCGCCGCCGTCGGCCTGGTCAAGGGCCTGTACCCCATCCTCTGGGGCCTCGGCCAGATCCCCACCGGCCACCTCTCCGACCGGATCGGGCGCAAACCGCTCATCGTCGTCGGCATGCTGACCCAGGCCGCCGGATTCGTCCTGGCCCTCGCCCTGCTGGACACCCCGCTCCTGGCGGGCGTCCTCTCGGCCGTCACGCTCGGACTCGGCACCGCCATGGTCTACCCGGCCCTGATCGCCTCGGTCTCCGACCACGCGCACCCGGCCTGGCGGGCGGGCGCGCTGGGCACCTACCGCTTCTGGCGCGACATCGGCTACGCCGTGGGTGCCCTCGTCGCGGGCGTCCTGGCCGACGCCCTCGGCCTGAACGCCACCGTCGTCGCCGCCGCCGCGCTCACCGCCGGCTCCGGCCTGCTCGCCGCCCGCTGGATCGGCGAACACGACACCGGCCGCTGACGCGGCTCAGTCCGGCGCCGGCGGGATGTTCTGGTTGGCGTGGAACAGGTTGTCCGGGTCGTAGGCGCGCTTGACCGCGGCCAGGCGGTCGTAGTGGCCGCGGTAGGTGGTGCGGACCCGTTCCTGGCTCTCCCCGGGGCCGATGAAGTTGACGTAGGAGCCGCCCATGGAGTGCGGGTGCAGGTCGGTCCAGTAGTCGACGCACCACTGCCGTATCGCCTCGGCGTTGCCGGGGTCCGGGTCGATGCCGGCGACGATGCCGGACCAGACGGCGTCCCGGTAGGCCCAGGCCGTGCCGTCCGCGTCATCGACCTGGTGGGCCGCCCCGTCCACCGGGTACAGGTGCATGGTCGACAGGCCGGTCGGAATGTTCTCGCCGTACTTGTGGTGCACCTCGATCGCGGCGTCGGAGACGGTCTCGAAGAAGTCGCCGCGCCAGTACCACTGCAGTCCCTCGGGAAGCAGTCCGTCGAACATGCTCTGCAAGGCGGGGTAGGGCATCGGAGCGGCGAAGTGGAAGGCCGGCGGCGCCGGCTCGTTCACCACGGCGAAGGTCTCCGCCAGGCGCTCCTCGGAGAGGTCGCCCGTGTAGCACCAGACCACGGCGCACATCTTCTGACCGTGGATCGGTTCGGGGAAGGGCGGGCCGGGCGGTACGACGAGGAGGGCGAAGAACCCGTAGAGCTCGTCCGGCGCGGCAGGCAGGAACTCCCGGTACCAGCGCAGCACTTCGGGCGTGCGGTCGACCGGCCACACCGTCACGGCGACCCCGACCGTGGACGCCGGGTGCAGCCCGAAGGTGAACGACGTCACCACGCCGAAGTTGCCGCCTCCGCCGCGCAGCGCCCAGAACAGGTCCGGGTGGTTGTCCGCCGACGCGGTGACGTAGCTGCCGTCGGCGAGGACGACGTCGGCCGACAGCAGGCTGTCGATCGTCAGGCCGTACCTGCGGGTGAGATAGCCGTGGCCGCCGCCCAGGGTCAGACCGCCGACGCCCGTGGTCGACACGATCCCGGCCGGTACGGCGCGTCCGAAGGCGTGTGTCGCGTGGTCGAGGTCGCCGAGCTGGCTGCCGCCGCCCACCTGGACGGTGTCCGTCTCCGGGTCTACCCTCACCCAGCGCATCGGCCTCAGGTCGAGGACGAGTCCGTCGTCGACCAGGCACAGCCCCGGGCCGCTGTGGCCGCCGCCGAGCACGGCGAGCTCGGCTCCGGTGCCCCGGGCGAAGGAGATCACCGTCTGCACGTCGGCCACGTCCACGCACTGGGCGAAGGCGGCCGGCCGCCGGTCGATCATGGCGTTGTAGATGCTGCGGGCCGCGTCGTAGCCGGGGTCCTGCGGTGTGATCAGGGATCCCCGCAGTGCCTCGCGCAGACCGCCGGCAGCCGTTTCGTCGATGGAGTTCATGGCCGAGTGCCTTTTCCGAGGTACGAGTCGTGCAGCTGGTCAGCGCCTGGTCGCCACGTAGTAGACGTTGATCGGGTCGCCCTCCACGGACTTGATGTCTACGGTCCTGAACCCCGCCTCCCCGAGCATCCGCACGGCCGTCTCCTGGCCCCACGCCGTGCCCAGGCCTGCTCCGCCGGTGCTGAGCGAGGTCGTCATGCAGTAGAAGACGGAGAATCCGTAGAGCGCGGGGGCGAAGGGACGGCCGATGTTCCGCTCCAGCCTGCTGGAGGCGGCGATGTCGCCCATGAGGAACGTGCCCGCCGGGCGCAGGGCGCGGGCGATCGCCTCGAGCGTCTCGGCCGGCCGGGCCAGGTCGTGGATGACGTCGAAGGCGGTGATGAGGTCGTATTCGCTGGTGATCCGGGTCGCGTCGGCGACGGTGTACGTCAGGTTGTGCAGACCGGCGACGGCCGCCTCGGCCCGGGCGGTCGCGATGGCGGCCTCCGACTGGTCCAGCCCGTGGAAGCGGCTCGCGGGAAACGCCTTCGCCAGCACGAGCGGGGCATGGCCCTGCCCGGTGCCCACGTCGAGAACCTCGATGCCGGCCCGCAGCCGCTCGGGCAGCCCCGGCACCAGCGGCACGATCACATCCACCAGCGCGAGGTCGTAGATCCGGGCGGTCTCCTCGGCCCGCAGCGCCTGGAAGCGGGGATACGCCGAGTACGGCACTCCGCCGCCCCTGCGGAAGCACCGCACGACCTGTTGCTCGACCTCGCCCATGAGCGCGACGTACGGCATCATGGCCGCCACGTTGTCCGGGCCCGCCGCCGTGGTCAGCGATGCGGCGTGCTCCGCCGGCAGCGCGTACGTGTCCCGCGCCGGGTCGTACTCGACGAGTCCGCCGACGACCATGCCGCCCAGCCACTCCCGCACATACCGTTCGTCGAGGTCCGCCGCCTCGGCGATGCCGGCGCTGGACGACGGGGGCAGGCCGGCCAGGGTGTCGAACAGGCCGCACTGGTGGCCGACGCTGGTGAGCAGGGCCAGTGCCGCCTTGTTGAGGACGTCGACCATCTCGGCGGCGAACGCTTGCTGCCTGGCGGGATCCGGTGGTGCCTGCCGCTCCTGGGAAACCGACATGTTTCCTCCCTCGCCGGTGAGCTGCGGCGAGCTTCACCGGGGGTGCTGGGACACGACCGGCGAAACCACCCATGTGCCAGGCTATGCCCGATCGGGATCTCCGCACCTCACGAACGTGGAACGGCTGCCGAAGCTACGGCCGGGTGACGGCGGCGGCGATGCCGGACGCCCGCGGGCCGCGAGCCAGTAGCTCCATCTCCGGGAGGGTTCCGGAGCAGTCGCCGCTCAGCACCCGGCCCAGCAGAACCCTGGCGCTCACCAGATCGACGCCGAGTTCCGCGCGCAGCACCCGCATGATCACCGCGTTCTTCGCCGACGGTCCGCTCACGCGCAGCGTCGCCGGACCGTGCTCGGCGAGCAGCTGATCCCGCCGTTCGCTCGGCAGATCCCCACCGCACACGGCGACCGCGAACCCGCAGGCGGAACATGCCGACTCGACATCCCACCGCAGACGACCGTCCACGAGGGCCTGTACGCCACGGCACTCCAACTCCGCACCGCAGTCCCGGCACATCTCGCAGTACCTGACGGATTCGTACACATACCGCTCCATGCCCACCCCCGACAGCGACGAGGCCACCCAGCAAGGCCCGATCAACGCCCTTGCCATGGCGCTAGGTTGACGCCATGAGGATCCTTCACCTGTCCGACACACACCTCGACCGCGCCGGCGACCCGGACGCCGACGGTGCCGACGGTACCGCGGCACTGGTCCGCATCCTGGCAGGCCTGGACCATCTGCGGGACCTGGACGCCGTCGTGGTCACCGGGGACGTCGCGGACGACGGTTCCCGCGAGGCGTATGTGCGGGCCCGCGACCTTCTGGGCGGCTTCGCGCGCGAGCGTGGCGCGGCCGTCTTCTACACGACCGGCAACCACGACGAGCGCGGCGCCTTCGGCGATGTGCTCGGCAGCGGTCACGAAGACCCGGACACCGTGTACGAAGGGCCGGAAGGCGAGCGGGCCGCCGCGAGCACGCTCGGCGGATGGCGGCTGGTCACCCTGGACACCTTGGTGCCGGGCAAGGGCTACGGCCTGCTGGGCCGGGCTCAACTGCGCTGGCTGCGCGACGTACTGGCCACCCCCGCCGCACAGGGCACGATCCTGGCCTTTCACCACCCGCCCGTCGCCCTGGACGTCGACGTGCAGCAGGCGCTCGGGCTGCACAACGCCCCGGAACTGGCGGCGACGATCCGCGGAACCGATGTGCGGCTGGTCCTCTGCGGCCACTTCCACCTCCAGCTGCTCGGCCGTCTGGAGCAGGCCACCGTCTGGGTCACGCCCGGCGTCGTCAGCCGTGTCGACCTGACCGCCCGCCCCGGCACCGAACGCGCCGTACACGGCCCCTCCGCGTCTCTCGTCCGGCTCGGCACGCCGCACGGCCCTCTCATCCACACCCTCCACGCCCGGGACCCCCGCATGGGCGAGACCGTCTACGAAGCCGACGCGGACGAGATGCGCGAGGTCATCGAGAGGCTCGGGCCGGCTCGGGAACCGGCGCGGGATCCCTCGCGTGGGGCGTGACACGCCGGAACGCCGAGGACCCCTGACAGGCGTGCGGCCGGCCAGGGGTCCTCGACGAATCAGCCTGCGTCAGCCGTCGGACTCCGACGACGGGATGTAGGCGCCGGGCACGTCGTTCGGTGCGTAGATCTTCTTCTCACCGGGGTACGGCGTGCTCCAGTTGTGCGTCTGATACCACGTGAAGTGGTTCATCTGCGCGGGGTTGGCGAAGTCGGGCACCGCGTGCGGCCCGGTCAGCCGCTGCTTCGACTTCCAGCTGTCCCACTCGGCGGCGAGCTTCTGCATGTCCGCCGGGACCTTGGCCGCCGGGACGGCCGCCGCCTTCGGGTCCTGCGCCGCCGGGGTGTCGACACCGCAGGAGGGCGGGGTCTTCAGGCCGTCGGTGAGCGAGGTCCGGTTGGGCACCGCCTTGAACGGCGTGTAGTCCGGGCGCTGGGTGAACGCCCCGCGCATCGGCGTCGCCGCGCTGTCCTTCTGGTTCATCGGGTGGATCCCGAGGATCTGCTCGATGGTGCGGATCATCGTGATCTGCGAGTAGTAGTGGCTGTCGACGGTGCCGTGCTGGGCCCAGGGGCTGATGACCTGGATCGGGGCACGGTGGCCGTCGACGTGGTCGAGACCGGCCTGGGAGTCGTCCTCGACGACGAAGATCGCCGAGTCCTTCCAGTACTTGCTGTGGGAGATCTCGTCGACCATCTTGCCGACCGCGAGGTCGTTGTCCGCCACCTGAGCCGCCGCGCTCGCCGGACCACCGGTGTGGTCGTTGGAGAGCCAGAACATGTTCAGGTTCGCCGGACCGTTCTTCTCGAAGTCCTGCTTCCAGATCTGGTACTTGTAGACGTCCGGGACGTCGAGGTCGAACATGGGGAAGCCGGGCACCGACACCGAGTTGAGCGACGGGATCGCCGAGCCCGTCTGTATCGGGTAGGCGGTCGGCTGGCCCGTCGCGTCCATGTTCTTGGCGTCGCAGTACAGGTTCTGCCAGGTCGCGCCGGCCGGCTTGCTCTCGATCGACTGGAACTCGCCGAAGTCCCGCACGGTCTTCCCGGCCGCCTGCGCACCGCTCCAGATGAAGCCGGTCTTCTGGTGGCCGAGAGCGTCGTTCTCGGTGTCGTAGCTGCGCTGGTACTCACCGGCGGAGGACTCGGTGTACTCCGGGTCGTCGGCCTGCATCAGCCAGTTGTGGCCCTCGGCGGAGTTCGTGCCGATGTCGTAGGTGTTGTCGTACAGGCCGAACTGCTTGGCCAGCGCGTGCTGGTTCGGCGTGACGTTCTCGCCGAACTGCGTCACCGACGGGTCGCCGTTGCCCTGCGGCATGTCGCCGAAGACCTGGTCGTAGGTCCGGTTCTCCTTGACGATCAGGAAGACGTGCTTGATCGTCGAGGGGTCGCCGAGCCGCTGCGGGACCGGCACCGGCCGCGCCTTGCTCCCGTCCTTGGCCATCGAGACGGAGCCGGGGGTCCAGCCGTTCTGCTGGAAGACCTTGGCCGTCTCGGACCGGATGACGCTGTCGTCCGGCAGAGTGAAGCGCTGCAGGCTGGACGTGGTGTCGTGGGTGCCGTGCCCGGCGGGGTTGTTCGGGCGGCGGGCGTCGATACCACGGGTGTTGGACACCAGTACCTGGTCGCCGACGGTCGTGATCTCCGCGGGGAAGTAGTCCGTCGGGAGCAGGCCGACGTAACTCACCGGCTCCAGCGGGCTCTTGTACCGGTAGACGGCGACCGCGTTGGCGCGGCCGAGCGTAACCAGCAGGCGGCCGTCGTCGGTGAGCGTCACCGCGTTGGGCTCGTAGCCCACCGACGCCTCCGGCCACGGCTGGGTGTTGATGGTCTGCACGACCTTGTTCTTGCCGGTGTCGATGACCGACACGTTGTTGCTGGCCGTGTTGGTGACGAAGAGCGCCTTGCCCTTGGCGTACAGGGCGGTCGGGTGCAGACCGACGTCGATGCTCGACGGGTCCGCGCTCGGGTTCGCCAGGTCGATGACGCTGACGGTGCCGGTGGTGGTGGCGCCGGTCTTCGGGTCGGCCGGCACCTGGGTGCCGTACGAGTTGATGGTGGTGTCGCCGGCCTTGGCCGGACGGCCGCCTTCGTTGCTGACGTAGAGCTTGTCGCCGACCTGGACCATGTCACGCGGCGCGTTGCCCACGTTCCAGCTCTGCTTGATGGCGCCGGTGGCCGCGTCGATGGCGACCACCCGGTTCTGGCCGTTGACCGCGGAGTACACGGTGGAGCCGTCGGCCGAGAAGACGGCCTCGCCGACCAGGGCGTGCTTGGACCCGTCCGCCGGGATCTTGATGGAGGTCGGGTTGGCGACCGTGCCGTCCGGGTTGACCGTGAACTTCGTGTAGCCGTCGGTCTGACCCAGCCACAGCTGCTTGCCGTCGGGCGAGTACGTGGGGCCTTCCTGGCCCACGGAGTTGCTGCTCAGGCGCGGGGTCGACGAGGCGGCGGTGCCGACGACCTGCTGCACCTTCCAGTTCTTCACGTCGACGATGGCCAGCGCGCTGCCGCCGTCGGTGACGGAGGCCGCGATGTGGGTGCCGTCCGGGCTGGGCGAGGACGACATGATCTTGCCGTTGTTGATGACCAGGCGGTCGCCGTAGGGGGCGATGTACTGGTCGCTGGAGATCACCTGGCCGCGGTCGGTCGTCTGGCCGACCTGGTCGGTGCCGAACTGGTGCGTCTGGGCGTAGCCGACGCCGGCGGTGACGGCCAGGACCACCGCGGTGGCGCCTGCCGTGAGGGCGCTGCGGCGCCCGGTTCGTCTACCGCGGAACTCCGTCTCCACAGGCCTGCGATGGCGTGTTACCTGCACTGGAGTCATCCCTTCGTGGTGCTGAGAAGTTCGACGTTGCCGTCGAACTGCCAAAGTGGGTTCGGTGCGTCGCCGGTCGGGGTCCGCACCAGGAAGTAGCCGTTCACTTCCTTCGGTCCGTCTCCGTCGGCGACGAACCGCCCGTCTGAGGTGACGTCGAGTTGGTAGATGGCCGTCCCGGTGGCCTCGACGTCGGGGAGATGCCAGGACACGACGCAGCGCCAGTCGTTGCCGGGTCCCTCGGCGGCGACCCTGACGCTGCCCTTGTCGCACGTCGCCGTGGCCTTCAGCTGCGCTTCGGTGACGTCGGGACGGTTGAGCTGCTTGGTCTGCATGCGGTAGAGGTGGGCGAACTCCGTGGCGAGGGAGCGCTGCACCTTGTCCTGCGTGATGCCGGAGCCCGTGGCCCCGGTCGCCGTGGCGACGACGGCGACGGTCGCGCCGGCCAGTGCGACGAGCGGCAGGAGACCGACGGCGACCGCGCGGCGCCCCGATCCGTCGGCGGTGAGATTGGTGAAGTCGCGCCGCAGGAACAGCAGGTATGCCAACGTTGTCGCGAGCAGGGCCCACACCAGGCTGACCACGACGCCGATCAGGAGCGGGGCGAGCTGTGCCGGGCTGGTGAACAGGCCGTTCCAGGCGATGAAGGCGTAGCCGGGCAGCGCGAGGCGTACGGCGACCGGGAGCGGCAGCATCTGGGCGAGTTGCATCGCGAGCGCGACGAGCGCGGGCAGCAGCAGCCCCATCGGGGACCGCCCCAGCACGACGGAGCCGAGGAGTCCGATCGCGGCGAGGGCCAGGGTCGGGGCGAGTGCGCACGCCCAGGCCAGGGCGACCTGGCCGGCCGCGTCCGATGGCGTCAGCTGGTGGCCGTCGAGGCCGACCAGTGGCCGGTTGCCGACGGTCACGAGGCCGCCGACCGCGCTGGAGCAGGCCAGTCCGGCCACGAGGAGCAGGATGACGGTGAGGCTGGCCAGCGCCTTCGCCGCGAAGATCCGCCGCGGCGAGCGGACCGCCACCAGCAGGTGCCGCCAGGTGCCGAGCCGGTCCTCGGAGGCGAACACGTCGCCGGCGACCACCGAGGTCAGCAGCGGCAGCGCCCAGGTGCCCGCGAAGCCGAGCATCACCAGCGGTCCGGCCCACCCGGTGGCGAGCATCCAGCGGCCGAAGAGGGTGTCGGAGGGGAGTGTGCTCTGCTGGCTCACCGCCGCGACGAACAGCGCCGGGGCGATCCAGCAGGCGAGCACCAGCAGGCGGATCCGCCATTGCGAGACGAGCTTGACCAGTTCGAAGCGGTAGCCGCGGGCCACCGAGACGCGGCCGGTGCCGGTGGACCGGTCGGGGGCGAGGGCGGTCGCGGTGGCGGTCATCGGCCGGCCTCCTGCTGCTCGGCGTGGGTGTCCTGCGGCTTGGCGGCGGCTTGCAGTTGCCGCTCGGCGCCGGCTTCCTGCTGCTCGACGGCGGACTCCGGCCGCTCGGCGCCGGACTCCTTCCCTTCGCTCTCCGCCTCCTGATGTTCGGTCAGGGCGAGGAAGGCGGCCTCCAGCGGCGAGACCACGGGGGCGAGTTCACGCAAGGCGGTGCCCGACTGCACGAGCCGCACCACGAGTTCGTCGAGCGCCGGCACGAGGGCGCGTATGACGAGCACCTCGTCGCCGCCGGGACGTCCGTCGTCGACGAGGTGGATCCCGGGCGTGTCGGCAGCGATCCGGCGGGCGGTCCGCGGACCGGAGGCGATCAGCCGGTAGTCCAGTTCACGGTTCTCGGCGGCCAGCTTGCGCAGCGGGCCGGAGAAGACGACCCGTCCGGTGGCGAGGATGGTGACCTCGGAACACAGTGCCTCGAGGTCGTCCATGCGGTGGCTCGACAGCACGACGCTGGTTCCCTCCGCCGCGAGCCGGGCGAGGACGCCGTGGACGTGCTTCTTGCCGGCCGGGTCGAGGCCGTTGGACGGCTCGTCCAGCACGAGGAGCCGGGGCTTGGTGAGCAAGGCGGCGGCGAGCCCGAGCCGTTGCCGCATGCCCAGGGAGAAGCCGCGGATCCGGTCGTCGGCGACATCGGTGAGTCCGACTTGGCCGATGACGTCGTCGATGCCGGCCGTGCGCGCGTCCTGGCCGCGCAGAGCGGCGAGCGCGGCGAGGTTCTGCCTGGCGGTGAGCGACGGGTAGAGGCCGGGACCGTCCACGAACCCGGCGACACCGTCGGGAGCGGCGAACGTCCTGCCCACCGGGGAACCGAGGATCTCCAGACTGCCGCTGTCGGCCACGGCCAGCCCGAGCAGGAGCCCGAGGAGCGTCGTCTTGCCGGCGCCGTTCGGACCGACCAGTCCGTGGATCTGTCCCTGCGCCACATCGAGGTCGATGCCGTCGAGCGCGACGACATCGCCGAAACACTTGGTGATCCCGCGAGCCCGGATCGCGAGGAGTGAGTCCATGAGCCCCTTCTTTCGAAAGCCTCATGGACCCTAGGGAGGGCACACCGTACGCACAGGAATCGCCAGTTAAACGCTCAAGGAACGGAAGCCGACAGCCGTTCGCCGCGTCCACAGCCGGAGGAGGGCGCCTGCGCCCTTGAACTTCCGCGGTAGCTGACGTTGCGTCAGTGACACGTGTCAGAACACCGCGCGCACCTCCCCCACCGTCTCCCCCCGCCCCAGCACCGGCGTACGGCCGATGCGGTCCACGACCGGCGCCGTGACCCCCGCCAGGCGCAACGCACGGGCCAGGACCGGGCCGAGGGCCCTGACACCACCGTCCTCGATCTTGAGGGCCAGGGCACGGCCGTCGGGCAGGGCGAGGGCCTGTACGGCTTCCGCGCCCACCTTCGACAGGACGCCCGGCATCTCCCTCATGAGCCAGGTGTCGTGGCGGTGGGTGCCGGCGACGTACTCGGGGTGGGCGCGCATGGCGTCGGCGACCCGCCGTTCGGGGGTGCCGGGTGCGGCGAGGACGAAGGAGCGGAAGGCACGGGCGAGGCCGGTCAGACTGATCGCCATCAGCGGCGCCCCGCAGCCGTCCACGCCGACGGCGGCCACCGGTTCACCGGCCGCCTCCTCCACGACCGTACGGATGAGGCGCTGAAGCGGATGGTCCGGGTCGAGGTAGGACTCCAGCGGCCAGTCCCGGAGCGCGGCGGCGGCCAGCATCGCCGTGTGCTTGCCGGAGCAGTTCATGGCCACACGGTCGCGCCGTCCGCCGGCCGCCAGATAGGCCTCCTGCTCCTCCTGGTCCAGCGGGAGGGCGGGCGGGCACTGGAGGTGCTCCGGGGTCAGCCCGTGCTCGTCGAGCATCGCTCGCACCAGGTCGCGGTGGAACGGCTCGCCGGAGTGGCTCGCGGCTGCCAGGGCCAGCCGCTCTCCCCGCAGATCGAGGCCGGCCCGCAGCATGCCCGCCGCCTGCATCGGCTTGTTCGAGGAACGCGGAAACACGGGGAAGGCCACCTCACCGATCGACCACTCCACCGAGCCGTCCGCGGCCAGCAGCACCACGCTGCCCCGGTGCCGCCCTTCGACGAATCCGGAGCGGACGACCTCGGCGAGGACCGGGGCACTCGGCGCGCTCGCGACGGGCGTGGTGAGGGCGGGCTGGGACATCGGCGGTCACCTTCCGGATGGGGATCGGGTCCGACCCGCCCGGCCGTCCCCGGGATCTCCGGGTACGCCGGCCGGATGAACGGGTCGCTCCGCACCGTACCCAGGCCGGAGGTGTGCTCCGCAGGCAGGCCTGGCGTTCACCAGTGTTCACGTTCATGAACATCACACATGTGGGTGTACGCGAAGCGCACTGCCGTGCCAGACTCCCTCAACGCCCCTGCTCCATTGCCTACTTGGAGGCCCGTCCATGAGCATGTCCCGGCGCACCGTGCTCGCCGTGGCAGCCGGAGCCACGGCAACCGCCGTCTCACCCGCCGACGCCGCGGAGGCGTCCGGCGACCAGAGCCCGGCATCGGCTGTACGAGCGCTCCGCGCGGCGGCCGACTACGCGGTGGAGAAACTGCACGCCGTCGCGCCCGGAGTGACCGGCTTTCCCGTCGGCACGAAGTTCGAGAAGTGGACCTACTCCCAGAACGGTGACTGGGTCGGCGGGTTCTGGCCGGGGACGCTGTGGATGGCGTATCTCCACAGCGGAGACGACGCGTTCCGCACGCTGGCGCTCGACACCGCCCGCAAACTCGCTCCGCGCCGGCACGACACCACCACCCATGACCTCGGCTTCCTCTTCTATCCGTCCTGGGTCACCGCCTGGCGACTGACCGGCGACGACAGTTGGCGCACGGGCGCGATCGAGGCGGCCGACTCGCTCATCCAGCGCTACAACCCGCGCGGCCGCTTCATCCGGGCCTGGGGAGCGCTGAACGACCCGAACAACGCGGGCCGGGTCATCATGGACACGATCATGAACCTCGACCTGCTGGCCTTCGCCAGTCGGCAGACGGGCGACGACACATACCTGAACATCGCCGTGGAGCACGCCCAGACGGCACAACGGGTCTTTCCCCGCCCGGACGGCTCCACCCCCCACGTGTTCGACTTCGACCCCGAAACCGGCGCTCCGATCGGCCCGAACACCGTCCAGGGCTACAGCCCGTCCTCCTGCTGGTCCCGCGGGCAGGCCTGGGGCGTCTACGGGTTCACCACGATGTATCGCCGCACCGGAGACCAGGGGTTTCTTTCCACGGCACGCAAACTCGCCGGCTTCGCCGTGGGAGCGCTGAGTCCGGATCACGTTCCGGTGTGGGACTACAAGGCGCCGCAGGCGCCGTACGACATCAAGGACGCCTCGGCCGGCGCGGTCATGGCGTGCGGACTGCTCGACCTGTCCGCCGCGACCGGCCGGCGCGAGTACCGGCAGGCCGCCCTGCGGATCCTCATCGCGCTGTCGGAGACCTGCCTGACGCGGAACTCGGCCCGTGCGGAGGCGATAGTCGCCCGCTGCACCCGCAACCGGCCGGCCGAGGACGGAATCGAGGTCTCCCTTCCCTACGCCGACTACTACCTGCTCGAAGGCATCCTGCGCGTGCTGCGGCCGAGGGACGTCGACCGGGCCGTCGACCTGTCGACCGTCTGAAGCGATGGCGCAGGTCGCACCCTCGCTCGTACGGCCAGGCCATAGGTTGGGGCCATGAGTGACGACTGGCGCACGGACCGGATCGGGGCTGCTCTGCGGGGTGAGAACCCGACGGTGCTACGGCGGCTCCAGGCGGGATTCGCGGTGATCGGCGACGTGCAGTTCCTACCGGGCTACTCGGTCCTCCTGGTGGACGAGCCGGGTGTTCAGCGGCTGTCCGAGCTGCCGAGGGCCAAACGGCTGGCGTTCCTGTCCGACATGGACCGGCTCGGAGAAGCGGTGGAACGGGCCTGCCGGCGGCTGGATCCCGCCTTCCGCAGGGTGAACCTGGAGATCCTCGGCAACACGGACCCGTTCCTGCACGCCCACGTCTGGCCCCGGTTCGAGTGGGAGCGGCCCGAGGTGGTGGGGAAGCCCGTATGGCTGTATCCGCCGGACCGGTGGCGGGACGAGCGGTTCCGTCTCGGTCCGCGGCACGACGCGCTGCGGGAAGCGATCGGGAGTGAGTTGGACGCTATGTTACGACCCTGTGACACCGAGCTGACACTTCCAAGATCAGGCCCTGTCAAGCTCGGCTTCACCGAATGACCTGACCCGTACATTCTGGGGGAAACCGAGCCATGACCACCCGTACCCGCACCATGGCGGCCGCCATCGCCGTGGCCGCAGCCGTCACCGGCACGGCACTGCTGGGCGTCTCCGGCGCCTCGGCCGCCGCCGGCGCCTCGCACGGCACCCTGACCATCAGCAACGGCACCAAGTACGTGCTGATCAACGGCCACAAGGTGAACTTCGGGGTGCCCGTGAGGGACCTAGCCTGGTCCCCGGACGGCGCCAAGGCGGCCTTCGTCGACGGCTCCGGCAACCTTGACATCGCCAACCCCGACGGCAGCGGGCGTGTGGTCGTGGCCAAGAACCCCGGCAACCAGAACTGGTCCCACCCGACCTGGCAGGTGACCGCGAAGGACACCCGGTACAACATCCCCGCCAAGGACAACCTCGTCTTCGCGGCGCGCGCGGGCGGTGTGTCCCGGCTGAAGTACATCTCCGCCAAGGCGGTCCACGGCACGCCCAAGACGTTGTCCCTGAACGCCGATCCGGGGGCGCTGCCGCAGACCGGCAACGTCTGGCCGAACGCGGCCGGCCACTACGGCACCTCGGTCTACGCCAACGTCGGCAACGGCGCCGTGTACATCCGTGACGACTACCTGCGCCAGCAGGGCGGCAAGCTCACCCAGGGCTCCCAGCCGGCGCTGTCCCCGAACGAAGAAGAGGTCGTCTTCGTGCGCTCGGTCGCCGGTCACGACCACGTGCTCGTCGAGGACTTCACGCACGGCAACCACATCAAGGACCTCACCCCGCACGCCACGACCGACTACACCGAGCCGGCCTGGTCCCCCGACGGCAAGACCCTCGCGGTGCGCACCCCGTCCGGCACGATGACCCTGCCGGCCGACGGCACGGGTCATCCGGTCAAGGTCACCTCGACGGTCGGCCTGGCGGCGTACCGCCCCTGACGTCGTACGAGTCGTACAAGGCGACGGGCCGGGCGCGCCCAGGGCGCGAAGTGCGGGTCACTTCGCGATCCGGGCGAGCTCGGCCCGCAGTTCGTCCAGGTGCGCGTCGGCGGTGTCGTGCGGCAGGAACTCGACGACGTCGAGGAACCGGAAGAGCACCCGGCTGCCGGTGACGGCGTACTCGTACTCGGCGAACCCCACCACCGCGCCCATGGCGCCCCGGACGGCGCCCCGCACCACATGGGCGGTCATGTCGTCCGGCTCCGCCGCCGACATGCCGCGCCGGGCGTTGGGCCGGGCGAGATAGGGGCACACCATCGAGGCGTACAGCATGCACGCACGGTGGCCCGGTCCTTCGAGGGTCGGCGCGAGATTGCGGTAGGGCCGTCCGGCGGCCAGTGCCTCCCCGATCGCCGCGCTCTCCACGGCCCCCACCACACGCCACACCGGTCCCTGCGGCATGCCCTGGTTGCACACCGAGCACAGACGCTTCCGCGCGCATGCGGCGCTGCGTTCGTAGTCGGTCAGCGCGAACTGCGGCTCCTCACCTTCCCAGGGAGTGATCGCCGGCACCGGATACCCACGGGCGTCACGGGGCCGTGCCTCGACCGCGGCCGGCATGGGAACACTCTCGAATCGCACAGGCCATGCCTACCAGGGCCGACGGCTTTCGGCCAAGGCCGCCCAGGTGGCCGCCTGTCGCAGGTAAGACCGGCAAGGATCGGTGCATGAACGAGATCGTGCTGATGTCGGATCCAAGGGTCGCGGCCGTCCCCGTGACCGACTGCGGTGAACCGCTCGTCGACGTCCGGCCGCGGGGTTCCCTCGCCGTGGACGCGCGCCGGGCCGAACCGTCGGGGGCGTTCGCGCATCTGCGGGAAGGGGTGCTGATCCGTCTACTCAGGGCTCAGCAACTGCTCCCGGACGGCCTGCGTCTGCTGTTCGTCGAGGGATACCGGCCGCCCGCGCTGCAGCGGCGGTACTTCGAGCAGTACTCCGGCACGCTGCGGGCCGCGCACCCGGACTGGCCGGCGGAGCGGGTGCGTGAGGCCGCGAGCCGGTATGTGTCGCCGCCGGAGATAGCGCCGCACAGCGCCGGTGCCGCGGTGGACCTCACGCTCGTCGACGCCGAGGGCCGGGAGCTGGACATGGGGACGCGGGTGAACGCCAACCCGGAGGAGAGCGACGGCGCTTGTTACACGGACGCCGCCACGATCGGCCCCGAAGCGCGGGCCAACCGGCGTGTGCTCGGTGCCGCGCTCAGTTCCGTCGGCCTGGTCAACTACCCCACGGAATGGTGGCATTGGTCCTTCGGCGACCGGTACTGGGCGCTGTCCACCGAAGCCGGCAGTGCGCTGTACGGGCCACGGGAACTCGGATGAGCCATGGCGGGGCCCGCCCCGACGGCCCGTGCCCGGCGGGTGACGGACCGCGCCGCGTGGACGCCGGTGACGCCATGCGCTGCGAGCCGGGCCCTGTCTCGACGGCTGGGGGCGCGCCACCGCTCGCTCCCCAACTGGCGCTCGCGCCAGCGGGTTTGGGGCCTGACATGAGGGAGCCGTTCACCCCGGGGAAGCTGGCGGCCCGGCAGGCGCGGGATGCTGCCGGGCGCCCCAGGCCGACGGTGGCCGATCTCCGGGCCGGCGGCCGCTTCGACGTGGCGGAGCTGCGGGTGCCGGGGCCGCCGGACGGGCCGGACGCCACGCTGGTCAGCGCACGGCCCGCGTAGATCGCCGGGCCCGTGCCCCTGCTGCACTACATGCACGGCGCGGAATGATCACGGGCAACGCGTGGCCCGTGCTGCCGCGGATCCTTCGCGAATGGGACACCACCCTGGAGTTGGCGGTCGTCTCCGTCGAGTACCGGCTCGCGCCCGAGGCCCGGTATCCCTCAGCGGTGGAGGACTGTTACGCGGGGCTCGTCTGGGTGGCCGCGCACGCGGCGGAGCTGGGGGATCGACGCCGGCCGTGTCGTCGTCGGGGGGAAGAGCGCCGGCGGTGGACTCGCCGCTGCGCTCGCCCTGCTCACCCGTGACCGGGGCGGGCCCTGCCCGGTCGGACAACTGCTCCTGTGCCCGATGCTCGACGACCGCAACGACACGTTCTCCAGCCGTCAGATGGCCGGCATCGACACCTGGGACCGGACCTCCAACGCGACCGCGTGGCAGGCGCTGCTGGGCAACCGGTACGGTGCCGCCGACCTGCCGCCCTACGCGGCTCCCGCCCGCGCGACCGATCTCTCCGGGCTGCCCCGGCCTATGTCGACGCCGGGTCGGCCGAGACCTTGCGGGACGAGGCCGTGGCCTACGCGCAGGCGCTCTGCCGGGCCGGTGGCCAGGCGGAACTGCACGTCTGGCCGGCGGCTGCCACGGCTTCGACACCTTCGCACCACGGGCGCCGCTCAGCCAGGACACCCGCGAAGCCCCTACCCGCCGGCTGCGGCCCGCCCTCACGCCGACGCGACGACCATAGGCGAGGTGCGGGCTCGCGTCCGAGGCCCAGTGGACGGGCGACCAGGTGCGCGGGTCGCTCTGCCGGGCCGGTGGCCAGGCGGAACTCCACGTCTGGCCCGGCGGCCGCCACGGCTACGACACCTTCGCACCACGGGCGCCGCTCAGCCAGGACACCCGCGAAGCCCCTACCCGCCGGCTGCGGCCCCCCTCACGCCGACGCGAGGACCCCGTAGGTGACCAGGCCGTAGGCGAGGTGCGGGATCGCGTCCGAGGCCCAGTCGGCGGGCGACCAGGTGCGCGGATCGCTGATGTCCAGGCCGGCTATGGGCACGTCGGCCAGCGCCATCCCCAGGGCTCCGGTCAGCACGGCGCCGAGCCAGGCGTGCGGCCGCAGGCCGGCGCGGTGGAGCAGTGCCACGAGGACGCCCGTGCCGACTCCCACGGCGGTGCCCGACAGCGCCCCCAGTGCGGAGAGCCGGTTGTCCCGTCCCTCCCCGTCGGGGACCGGGTGTCCCGCCTTGGTGGTGATCTTCTCCACGACGGCCTCGGGGATGCTGCTCGAAGGCCGGCCGCGCAACGCCATGTCCAGATAGCTCACGGCGTTCAACGCGGTGGTGCCGGCAGCCCCGGCGGCACAGCCACGCGCCATGGTTCGGAACATGTCGCTCCGTGTCCCCCGCCCTGACATGGGCCAAACGGCGCCGCCCCCGGCCACGTCCGGGTCCGGCGGCGCGGTCACCGCGCGGGTGGGCCCGGTACGGGCTCCGCGCCGCCATGTGCGATCCGGGTCAGGTCGGTCATCAGCGAGTCGAGCCACGACACGGTCGCGTAGTACAGGCGGGGCGCGCCGGGCGGCTCGGTGACAGAACCCCCGAGCGCCGGATCGATCAGCGGGAACCGCCCGGTCGGGGTGTCCGCTCCGGGATCCAGGGCGGCCGAGACCAGCAGCATTCGTGCGGCCACCCGGTCCCCCAGCCCGCTGACGGACTCGGCCGCCACGGAGCCGAGGCCCGTCGGCGGCGGCGCCAACAGCCGTTCGGAGCCCCACAGGGTGTGATGCCCGGCCATCAGCGTGGCCTGCCAGTCCACGGTGCGCGGGGCGGGCCTGCGCGCCGCGCCGCCGAAGGGTGTCGGCTCGCTCTGGAACTGCGCATACGCGGACTCGGCGAGGACGACCGCGCTCTGCAACGACCGGTGTCCGGACGCCCCGGACGGTACGGCCACCGCACCGCCGCCCGCCACCGAGGCGCCGGTCGCCACCACGATCTCGGCGGCCCGGCGCAGGAGTTCCGCCGCCGCGTAGCGCAGTTCGTCATGGGCGCCGCGCGGCCAGGCCAGCAGTCCGAAGACGGCGCCGATCGCGCTGCCGACCAGCACGTCCAGCACCCTCACCTCCGCCAGCCGCCAGGTCGGCGGGGCCAGCTGGGCGAAGACCAGGGCCACCAGCACGGTGAACAGGCCCTGTGCCCAGCCGACACCCTTGACCGGTCCCACCGTGAAGGCGAACAGCATCCACGCCGGCAGGACGACGGCGTAGACGGTGGTGTCGGTCCCGGCCAGGGTCAGCACCCCGGCGGTGACGAGGGCACCGGCCAGGGTGCCCGTGAGCGCCAGACGGATGGTGTGCCAGGTCTCGTCCATGGTGGTCCGGGTGAGGGTGAGCGTCGCCAGCATGGCCCAGAAGCCATGGGGCAGCGTGTCCACCCCGGCCACGAGCCGGGCCGCCGTCAGCGCCAGCGCGATACGGACCGCGTTCTGGAAGCACACCGACCGGCGCCCGGCGTGGCCGCGCAGCCGGTGCCACCACAGGATCGGCGCCCACGTCCCGGCGTACCAGAAGCGGCCGTGCCCGGTCTCCACCGCCGCATGTCTTCCGCGTACGGCGAGATCGGCCGCCGGGGCCATGGCGAGCGCGGCGTCGGCGATCTCCAACACGGCGGCGTGCCGGCGCAGTACCGCGGGCGGGAAGTCCGGCGCGCGAGCGGTCGCGGGCGCCGGATCCCCGGCGGGGGCCGGGCCCGCGGACACGGCCGACAGGTGCGCGCGTGCCCTGACCAGGTCCTCGTACGGGGCGACCGGTGACGGCCCGGTCCCCAGGCAGTCCGCGGTCGCTGTGGCCAGCCGGGCGACGGCCCGCAGTACGGCACTCACCTCGGGTCCGGGCCGCCCGCCCGGCGGTCCGGGCAGTTGCGCCAGGCGGCTGAGGAGGGTGCGCGTGGCCAGACCGGTGTGGGCGAGGGCGCGGTCGCGCAGGCCCGCCCCGGCCGGGCGTTCCGCCTCCGGCACGGTCAGGGACCGCAGCGACCGGCTGGCCTCCCAGGCAGCCCGGATGTCGGGTTCGGTCAGGGCGTACGGCGGTGCGGCGAGGACGGTCGCGTCGTGGGCTGCGATCCGCACGGCGTCGGCGGCCCGTTCCCGGTACGACGGCGGGCCGGGCTCGGGAAAGACCAGCGCCTCGACGACGACGAAGAGGATCAGTCCGGTGCTGGTCCCGGTCAGGCGCTCGCCGAGCGTGCCGGGGTCGTACGGGGGGAACGACGGGAGGATGTAGAGGAGTTGCAGGCCTGGCGCCGCCCCTGCCGGGCGTGGACCGCCCACGGCGGCGAAGGCCAGCGCGAAGCCGACCGCCAGCATGCCGACGACGGCGCTCCAGGTCCGTACGGACAGATACGTGCCGACGGCGACCAGCAGCCAGCACACCGGAAGGAGGCGGAGCACCGTCGCGGCCCGCTGCCGGCCGGTGCCCGGGATCTTGGCGAGTCCGCCCAGTGCCACGGCCGCGAACAGGGCGTAGGTGGCCGCCACGGGACGGCCGAGGCCGTAGCGGAAGAGGTAGAAACCGGCCGCGGCGACCAGCGTCACGCGTACCGCCCGGCGGCCCGAGACGGCGTAGTCCGCCCTGATCCGGCGGGCTGGGACACCACCCACCCCTACAGGATCACCCACCCCCGAGGGCCCGGCACTCCGGTCAGCCCAGGGTGAAGCGGATCGGCGTACCGGCCGCGGCCTGCGCGGCAGCCGCCAGGGCGGCCTCGGTGACGACGCCGATCACCGGGTAGCCGCCGGTGGTCGGATGATCGTGCAGGAACACCACCGGGCGCCCGTCCGGGGGCACCTGCACGGCGCCGAGGACCATGCCCTCGCTCGGCAGCTCACCGTTCGACAGGCGCTCCAGCGCCGGTCCTTCGGTGCGCAGGCCGATCCGGTTGCTGTGCTGCGACACGCGGAACGTCGCCGAGGTGAGGGTGCGCAGCGCGCCGGGGGTGAACCAGTCGGCGCGGGGGCCGAGCCGCAGCGGCAGGGTCAGTTCGGTCGGCGGCGCCGGCCAGGGGGCGCTGTCGGGGAGCGCCGGCTGCGGGGCGGGGGCGCCCAGCAGGAGGACGTCCCCGGCCCGCACCGGCGCCGGGCCGAGTCCGGAGAGCAGGTCCGTGGAACGGCTGCCGAGGACGGGCTCGACGGCGATGCCGCCGGCGACGGCGACGTACGAGCGCACGCCCGCGGTCACCCCGCCCACGTCGAGTACGGCGCCGGCGGGCACCCGTACCGGCACGCCCCAGGCCACCGGCCGGCCGTCGACGGTCACCGGGCACGGCGCTCCGCCGACCACGACACTCACGCCCCGGTCGGGGCGCAGGGCGCAGCCGGTCAGGGTGGTCTCCAGGACGGCGGCTCCGGGGGCGTTGCCGAGCAGCAGATTGGCCAGCCTCATGGCGGCGGCGTCGAGCGCGCCGGAGCGGGGAACGCCCAGGTGGGCGTGGCCGTGACGGCCGCTGTCCTGGACCGTGGTCAGGGCGCCGGAGCGCACGACGGTGAGCTCGACGGTCATGGCGTGCCTTCCGCCGCCACGAACCGCACCCGCGTCCCCGGGGTGAGCAGTGCGGGTTCCTCCCGGCCGAGGTCCCACAGCGGGGTCGGGTCCGGCATCGTTCCGATCAGCTGCCAGCCGCCGGGGGTGGCGCGCGGGTACACCGCGCTGTAGGGGCCGGCGAGCGCGACCGCGCCGGCCGGGACCCGGGTGCGGGGGGTGTCGCGGCGCGGCACGTGCAGTTCGGCGGGCAGGCCGGTGAGGTAGCCGAAGCCGGGGGCGAAGCCGCAGAAGGCGACGCGGAAGGTGCAGGAGGAATGGCGGGCGGCGACCTCGTGCGTGGCGACGCCCCACAGGGCGGCCACATGGGCCAGGTCGGGTCCGTCGTAGCGTACGGGGATCTCCACGACTCCCCTGTCGTCGGCGGCCCGGGCCGGCACGTCCCAGTGGGAGATGTGGCGGGCCAGCTCCTCCGGGTGGGTGACGCCGTCCAGGAGCACGGTCCGCGCGCCCGGCACGATCTCCGCGACGGGCGGCAGGGTACCCGCCGCGCGCCGCCGCAGGAGCTCGGCGTGGAAGGCTCCGGTGTGCTCGGCGTCCGGCAGCTCGACGAGCACCGCGTGCCGCCCGGCGAGGCGCACCTTCGGGGACCGGCTCTCCGTCATGCGAACGCCCCGACCTCGATCCCGGCCGCCTCCAGGGCCGCGCGCACCCGCGCCGCGATCCGGGCGGCGCCCGGGGTGTCGCCGTGGACGCACAGGGAGCGGGCGGTGACGACGACCGTCGTACCGTCCACGGCCTCGACCGCGCCGTCCACCGCGAACGCCAGCGCGCGCCGGACCACCGCCTCCTCGTCGGTCACGACGGCGTTCGTCTCGCGCCGCGACACGAGCGTGCCCGAGGAGGTGTAGGCGCGGTCCGCGAAGGCCTCCGGTACGGCGGTGAGACCCGCCTGCTCGGCCGCGGCGAGCAGCTCCGACCCCGGCAGGCCGAGGACCGACAGGGCGCCGCCGGCCAGTTTCACGCCCTCGACCACGGCCGCGGCCTGCTCGGCGTCGTGCACGGTGCGGTTGTAGAGCGCGCCGTGCGGCTTGACGTAGGCCACCTCGGCTCCGGCGGCCTGCGCGAAGACCCGCAGTGCCCCGATCTGGTACGCCGTCTCGGCCGCCAGTTCGTCGGCCGGTACGTCCATGGCCCGGCGGCCGAAGCCGGCCAGGTCCCGGTAGGACACCTGTGCGCCGATCCTGACGCCGCGTTCGGCGGCGAGGTCGCAGACGCGGCGCATCACCGCGGGGTCGCCCGCGTGAAAGCTGCAGGCGACGTTGGCGCTGGTCACGACGGAGAGCAGGGCGTCGTCGTCGGTGAGGGTCCAGCGGCCGAAGCCTTCACCGAGGTCCGCGTTGAGGTCGATCACGGTCAGAACGTAATCGATTGTTGAACGATCCGACAAGGGATGGATTCACCGGCGGCCTGGCCCCCTCATCGCCACCGAATTCCCGCACCCGCGCACTGCGCACCCTGCTGACGGCGGGCGGCGACGCGCTCCACGACCGGTCGCCACGACTCCAGCGCAGCCACCGCCAGTCCGACGACCTTGCCCGCGTCGTCGGCGCGGCGCAGCGCGATCGCCGCCGGGAAGTCGGGGTCCGCCTCGAAGGCAGCCGCCTCCGCCGGGGTCATGGGACCGCCCTGGCAGCCGAGTGTGCGGGCACTCTCCGGCGACAGCGCCAACCGCGGGTCGGCGGCCGCGAGGTAGCGTTTGGCCGGGATGTGCGCGGCGACCAGGCGGGCGACCCGCGCCCCCAGCAGGTCTTCGACCGCGGCCGCGGCGTGCCCGCCGTGTCCCGCTTCGTCGGCGGGCACGAGGTAGTGGCCGATGTCGTGGACCAGCCCGGCCACCTGCAGTTCCTCGTCGTCCGGGTGGCTCACGGCGAGCAGGGCGGCGACCTGGAGCCCGTGGTCCAGGATGTCCACCGGGTCGCCGGAGCGGTCCGGGGTGTCCCAGACGTCCGCGCAGTCGGCCAGCAGAGCCATGAGCTCGGCCACGGACGGCAGGGGGTCGTACGTCATGGGCCCAAGCTGCCGCGCCGAGGCGTACGGCGGATGTCGGCAGGGTGTACGCCGCCGGGCCGGGGCGTCCGCACCGACACCGAGCGTCCGAGTCCTCGCGCGCATCCGTCGGTGCGTTCAGGCACGTGGTGGCCGGCCGCCGGGTGCGGCGGCCGGCCGGAACCCGCGCTCAGCCCAGTTCGGTGTCCAGCCAGCGCAGGACTTCGGGGGTCACGGGGTCGGTGATGTCCGCGAACTCCTCGTGCTTGTTCAGGAACTTGGCCACGTACGGGCAGACGGGCACGATCCGCTTGCCGGCCTCGCGCACGTCGGTGAGCGCCTCCTGGACCAGCCGGGAGGCCAGGCCCTGTCCGGCGAAGGCCTCGTCGACCTCGGTGTGGAAGAAGACGCGCTGCTCGCCGCGGTCGCGGTAGGCGGTCAGTCCGGCGCGCTTGCCGTCGACCAGGATCTCGTACCGGTGCTTGACCTCGTTGCGCTCGACGGTCGGAGCGGCGGAGGGCTGGCTCATGGGATGCCTTTCGGATGGGGTTCGGTGCACGCGGTGGAACGGGTCAGTGGCGCGGCGGATTCCTGCGGGGCGTGATGACGGCGTTCGGCAGGGCGGGGGCGAGCAGACGGTCTCCCGGATACCCCTCGACGGCGCCGAAGCGATCCGAGGAGTTCTGCCAGTCCTCCCGGGCCTTGGCGATGTCCTCGTGGCTGCGCCCGATGAAATTCCACCACATGACGATCTCCTCATCGAAGGGGGTGCCGCCCAGCAGCACGGTCCGCGCGATGTCGTCCGACTCGTTCGTCAGCGTCAACACCTCGGCGCCCGGCGGGACGTAGCCCAGCTCCGAAGGTTCCACCAGGGTGTCGAGCAGGCGCACTTCCCCCTGGTCGACCAGGAGGCCGTGCTCGAAGGCGGCGTCCACGGCGAGCGTGAGGGTCGCGCGGGGCCGGATGACGATCTCGGCGCCGAGCAGGGGCGTGAAGGTCGGCACCGGGGAGACCCGGCCTGCGAGGGAGCCCAGGAAGACCCTGATCTCGGCTTCGCCGGTCAGCAGCGGCTCGGGTGCGTAGTGCTGGAAGTCCCGTTCGGTGTGGCGGTGTTCCTCCGGCAGCGCGACCCACAGCTGTACGCCGTGCAGGACGGTGGTCCGCGGGGTGGAGACCTCCGAGTGGCTGATGCCGTGCCCGCCCGTCATGAGGTTGAGCTCGCCGGGCCGTACGTGGGCGTGGTTGCCCATGCTGTCCCGGTGCTCGATCTCCCCGGTGAACAGCCAGCTCACCGTCTGCAGCCCGGTGTGGGGGTGCGGGGCGACGTCCATGCCGCCCGTGACCGAGACGTCGTCGGGGCCGTAGTGGTCGGCGAAGCACCAGGCGCCGATCAGGGTCCGGGCCCGCTGCGGCAGCGTGCGGCGTACGGTCATCGCCCGGGGACCGCCGAGGGGCACGTCGCGCGGGGTCAGTACGTCGACCCGTGCGGCCTGGATGGACCGCTCGGCGTCCACCGTGCCACCGCACCGCAGTTCCGTGGGTTTCGTTTCGACGTTGCTCACCGTGGACCGCCTCCCGGATGGGTAGTTCTATATTCAACTATAGTGCCATGATCATAGTCGCCCGGCACGGGATGCCCATCCATGCCGGCTCCCGGCCGGGCCCGCCGCTCGTCATGCTGACCAAATTACGCGTTTAGGCAGAAATCATCCGATGCGTACTCCGTGAACGGGAGAGCTTACCCACCGGTCATCTCCATTGGAGATGACCGATATCCCGAACCATCGCGATCAAGAGGGAAGCGGACGGGGGCGGCTCGGCGCTTGTGACTGTGCGAGCAGCGAGGAAGCTGCCCGATCGTCGCCAGGCATCCCGCCGAGCCGGCCTCACCGGCTCCCGGCCCAGAAGAAGGTCACCGTGCCCCAGTCCCCCGACCTCCGGACCCCACGTCAGGGTGCGACCAGCGCCGAGCCCGCACCCGGTGTGCCGGGCCGGCTGATCGCGCTGCTGGCCGTCGCCGCCGGCATGACGGTCGCCAACCTGTACTACGCCCAGCCCCTGCTCTCCTCGCTGCGCGAGGTCTTCCACACCAGTACGGCGGCGGCCGGCTGGCTGATCACGCTCACCCAGGTCGGCTATGTGATCGGCATGCTGTTCCTGGTGCCGCTCGGCGACCGGCTGGAGAAGCGGGGCCTGATCACGGCTCTGCTGACGGTCACCACGGTCGCCCTGGTGACGGCGGGGCTGGCCCCGAACTTCCCCGTGCTGCTGATCGCGTCCCTGGTCAGCGGCGCCACCTCGGTCGTCGCTCAGGTCCTGGTCCCGTTCGCCGCGAGCCTCGCACCCGACCACTCCCGCGGCCGGATCGTGGGCCGGGTGATGAGCGGCCTGCTCACCGGCATTCTGCTCTCGCGCACCCTGAGCAGCCTGGTCTCCGACGTCGCCGGCTGGCGCGTGGTCTACCTGGGCTCCGCCGTCCTGATGGCCGTCCTCGCCGTCACCCTGCGCTCCGCCCTCCCCCGGCACGCGCCCACCACGACGATCCCGTACGTCCGCGTGCTGCACTCCACCCTGCAACTGGTCCGCACCCACCCCGCACTGCTGCGCCGCGGCCTGTACCAGGCGGCGATGTTCGGCGCCTTCAGCGCCTTCTGGACCACCGTCTCCTACCTTCTGACCGGCCCCGGGTTCCACTACTCCGCCATCGGCGTCGGCGTTTTCGCCCTGGTCGGAGCGGCCGGCGCGGGCGTGGCTCCGCTGGCCGGACGGTGGGCCGACCGCAAGCTGACCCGGCCCATGACGGGCGCCGCGTTCGTCCTCGCCGCGCTGGCCTTCGCCGTCGCCGGGTTCGGCCGGCACCACATCGTCCTGATAGCCCTCGCCGCCATCCTGCTCGACATGGCGGTCCAGGCCACGCTGATCCTCGGCCAGCACACCATCTACCAGCTCGACCCCCACGCCCGGGCCCGCCTCAACAGCGCCTTCATCGCCACCTTCTTCCTCGGCGGCGCCCTCGGCTCGCAGCTCGGCTCGCTGACCTACCACTCCGGTGGCTGGACGGCGGTGACGGCCCTCGGCGCCGGCCTCCCCGTCCTCGCCCTCCTGTACTGGCTCACCGAGCACCGGAAGAAGCACCGGAGTCATGCCCCGGACGCCGCATGAGGGTTCCCGCCAAGGTCCAGGCCCCGGCGAACGGCGTCCGCCCGCCGGGCGCCCGCATACCATGCAACGAAGATCCATGATGCCCAAGGCACGGGCACTGCGTCCTGACGGGAGCGGATGATGGACCTGCGGCAGATGGAAGCCGTCGTCGCGGTGGCGGACGCGGGCGGGTTCACGGCCGCGGCGAGGCGGCTGCACGTGGTCCAGTCCGCCGTCTCCGGCACGGTCCGCGCCCTCGAACGCGAGCTGGGCACCCCGCTGTTCACCCGGACCACCCACCGGGTGGCGCTCACCCCGGCCGGGGAGGCCTTCGTACCCGCCGCACGAGCGGCCCTGCGCGCCGCCGAACTGGCGCGCGAGGCGGTCGACGCGACCAAGGGGGAACTGCGTGGGCGGGTGACCGTCGGCATCATGCAGGGCGTCTGGGCGGGACTGCACCACGCCCTGGCCGCACTGCGGTCGGAGCACCCGGGAGTGGTGGTCCGGCTGCGGCAGGCGGCGGTGACCGACATCCGGCAGGCCCTGCGCGAGGGCACGGTGGACCTGGCGGTGGTGGCACTGGACCGCCAGCAGCAGCGGGGGCTCGTGACCCGGCTGCTGTCCCGCGAGGAGATGGTCCTGGTCGTGGCCCCCGGCCGGGACCTCGCGGAGGGCGCTCCCGAGGGCACCGTCGAACCGGACACGGTCGCGCGGTTGCCCCTGGTGGACTTCACCCCGGGCTGGGCGATCCGCCACGCCGTCGACCGGGCCTTCCGCGCCGCCGGCGTCGAGCGCACCACGACCTTCGAGGTGAACGACATCGTGGCCGCGTCCGAACTGGTCCGCAACGACCTGGGTGTCTGCGTCATGCCCCGGTCCATCGCCGACCGCTTCCCCGACCTGACGACGTATCGGTTCACCCGGCATGCACCGAGCTGGAAGGTGATGGTGGTACGGCCGCACGGTGAGCCTCCCGCGGCGGTCGCGGCGCTGCTGCGGCACATCACCTGAACATACGGCGGGCCCGGCGGCACTTGACCGGCGGCGAGCGGTCCAGACGTCAGCCGGTGGAGGTGAGGTCCGTACGCAGGACGGCCCGCCGTCCGTGCAGTTCGCCCTTGTCCATCCGGGCGTGCACCTCCGCGGCCGCTCCGAGGGGGAAGACCTCGATGCTGCGCGCGCGCAGAGCACCCCGGGCGAGCAGGTCGTTGATGTACGTGGCGGCTTCGGCGAGTTCGTCGGGTGTCGCGTGGGAGATCACGAACCCCACGATGGAACGGTCGTTCATGTACAGCGCCCCGGCAGGTAGCACGAGCCGGGTCCGGGCGCCGGCCAGCAGCACCACGCGGCCCCTGCGGGCGAGCAGGTCGACCGTGGTCCGCAAGTCGTTGACGCCGGCGGTGTCGAGGTAGAGGTCGAGCCCCGACGGCGCCGCGCCGCGGATCTTCTCGGTCAGTGCCGGATCCCGATAGTCGAACACCTCGGCCGCGCCCAGCTCGGCGCAGTACCGCGCGTCCCGGGCGCCGGCCGTGGCGATGACGCGGGCACCGGCCCGCACCGCCATCGTCACCAGGGCACTGCCGACATTGCCCGCGGCGCCGCCGACCAGCACCGTCTCCCCCACCCGGAGCCGCCCGTGGATGAACAGAGCCAGATAGGCGGTCGCCGCCGGATGGAACGCCGCCACCGCCGCGTACGGATCGACTCCCGCGGGCAGGTGGTACAGCCGGTCGGCCGCCACCACCGCCTGCTCCGCCGCCGCACCCTGCCTCCCGCCGTGCCCGAGGCTGTTGCACCACACCCGGTCCCCCGCGCGGAACCCGGTGACACCGGGGCCCGTCTCCGCGACCGTGCCGACCAGGTCACGGCCGACGACGAAGGGAAAGTCGACCTGCGTGGGGTAGAGCCCGGACCGCACGAACGTGTCCACCGGATTGACCGTGGTGGCCAGGACGTCCACCAGTACGTCGGTGGGCCCGGGCCGGGGCGCGGGAATCTCGCCGTACCGGATGACGTCGGCGGAACCCAGCTCCTCGATGTACGCAGCGCGCATGGGACCACATGTTTCCACTCCACATCGTGTCCGCCGGCGGCTTCCCGCATGGCGCTGCTCTGAGCGGATGGTGCGAAACCCTCGATCGGGAGCTGTCGAATACGCCGCGCCCCGTTCGACGTGAGGGTGAAGGCAGCACATCCCAGGAAGTTCAGGAGCACCTCATCGTGACCGTAACCGCGGATATGGCCATCTCCCTAGACGGCTACGTCGCCGGCACCGACGTCAGCGTCGACAACCCGGGCGGCGACGGGGCCGAGCCGGTCTTCGAGTGGATCCACAACCTGGCCAGTTGGAGGGAACGCCAGGGCATGACCGGCGGGGAGGACAACCGCGACTCCGAGTTGATGCGTGAGTGGTTCGACGCCACCGGAGCCGTGGTCATGGGCCGGATGATGTACGACACGGGCGAGGAGTTCTGGGGCGACAATCCGCCGTTCCGTACCCCGGTCTTCGTGCTCACCCACCGCCCCCGGCCGACCCTGGTGAAGGAGGGCGGCACGACCTTCACCTTCGTCACCGACGGCGTCCACAGCGCCCTCGACCAGGCGAAGGCCGCCGCGGGCGGCAAGAACGTCGACATCGCGGGTGGGGCGAGCACGGTGCAGCAGTACCTCGGGGAAGGGCTCATCGACGAGTTGCAGCTCCACGTGGTGCCCGCGCTCCTCGGGGACGGCCTGCGGCTGTTCGAGGGCGTCGGTACCGGGCAGCGGAGCGTCGAGCAGGTCAGGGTGGCCGAAACGCCCCTGGCCACCCACCTGAAGTACCCCTTCGTGAGGTGACGGACCCGGCTGCCCGACGGCGGCGCCCGGTACCGTTCGCGCCGTGGCGGCGAGGTCAGTGCCTCGGCTGCGCGCTCTCCACGCCGAGTGCCCAGGCCCCGTAGGCCGTCCCGGTGGTTTCGAAGGAGAAGATGATGTGGGAGGCGGCGGTGTTGACGTCGCGCCAGAACCGCTGGACCGGGTCGGAGTCGAAATGGCCCGTCGTCCCGGTGCCCCGGAAGAGCCGTTCGACGGCCGACACCGACAACTCGACCGCCAGCGCGAAGTCCCGCGGTCCGCGGACCGCCGCCTCGCCCTGCTGGGTCTCCTCGGTGCCGTCGGCGACCCGGGCGGCCCGCTGGACGAGGAGTTCCGCGGCGTCCACCTCCGCGGCCGAGCGTGCCAGGTCGATCTGGACCGACGGCTTCTCGCGCACCGGGGCGCCCCGCCGGTCGACCCGCCGGAGGTTCTGCTCGGCGGCGGCCCGCACCGCGCCCCGCGCGGCACCCACCACGGGCACGGCGAGCGGCAGCGCGTTCACCTCGTTCACCGGGACCGTGTGGCAGCGGGCCGCGGAGGCCGTCGCCCGGCCCGCGTTGATGTCGAACCTCGACAGGGTCAGATAGTCGGGCACGAAGACGTCGTCCAGGACCATGGTGTCGCTGCCGGTCCCGCGCATGCCCAGTGTGAACCAGGTGTCCTTCACGGTGACGTCCGCCTGTGGCACCGCGAAGAACCGCACCTCGCCGCGCCCGTCGGGGCCCACCTCGCCGGGTACGGCGGAGCAGGCGAAGACCCAGTCGGCGAAGCGCACCCCGCTGATGTACTTCCACTCGCCGCTGAGCCGCCAGCCACCGGAGACGGGCTCGGCCTTCCCGGCCGGCATGAGGGCGCCCGCCATGAGGGCGTCCGGCCCGTCGGCCCAGATCACCGCCTGTCCCTCCGGGGGCAGGTACGCGCCGTACCGGGCCGCGTAGGCGGACAGCGAGGCGGCCCACGCGGCCGAGGCGCAGCCCTCGCCGACCAGGGTCACCGCCAAGGTCATGTCCACGAACCGGCCTTCCGTGCCGCCGAAGGCCACGGGCACGAAGTGCCGGGCGAACCCGGCCTCCCGGACCGCCTCGACCACCTCGGGCGCGAGGCGCCGGGCGGCCTCCGTCTCGTCGCTGCACCGCGCCGCGATCTGCGCCACGCGCGCAGCACCGGCGACGACCGCCGCCACGCTCGGCCTCTCGTCAAGGATCGTCGCCGTGCTGTCGCTGAGCATATGTTTCGCCACCTCCGTTGGGATGGCCGCAGTCTCTCCGGCCGAGCCCGCGACAGGCCGCACCCGAGCCGAGACCGGCCCGCCAATCACCCGACCGGCTTCGCCTCGGCCCGCCGCGCAGCGCTCGGCCGGCCGGTGCGGCGCATGCGGGGCTCGCCGGTGTGGAAGGCGGTGACGATACCGTCGCGGTCGGCGAGATCGTCTCGGCCCATGCCAGGCCACCGGCGGCCGTGGCGCGGCGGTGGGACGGGGTCCGGTGCGGCTCCAGTGCCTCCCGCAACTACGGGACGAGGCGCAGGAGCCGGTCGTTGCCGTGACGGTCGTTCCTCGGGCCGCAGCCGGGCCGTCGCGTTCGTCTCCGCCTCGGCCTCCAGGGAGTTCGGCCGAGTTGCGGGGACGTGGGTGACGATCCCCTCTGCGGACAGGGTCTCGAGTGCTCCCGGACCGGATGGCGCTCGGTCCCGGCTCTTGTGCGGCCGCCGCCCGCTGTCCGCCGGATCGGGGTGCCGGGCGCCGGATCGCCGCGTGACGATCGTGTCCCGCCTCCGCTTCCTCGCGGCCCGAGACCACCCGAAAACCTACAATGACGACATCACCCGTGTCCGTCGGCCGTCCCGGAGGCGGCCGCGCTGGACGGCAGGGGTGCAGCTCGCTGTGATGGCCTGCGACGACAGTGGAGGCCGCCGTGCAATTGGAAGAATTCCTGGACCAGGTCCGCGACCGGGGCGAGTACCGCAGCCGCGAGGAGACCGAGCACGTCTGTGAGGCGGTCCTGTGGGTGCTGGCGACCCGGATCGCCCCGGAAGAGGCCGACGAACTGGCGGCTCGGTTGCCCGCCCCGCTGGACGAGGCCCTGCATCTGGACCGTGGGCGTCCCGAGGCGTTCGACTGTGACGAGTTCCTCCGGCGGGTGTCCGTGCAGACCGGCGCCCGGCCCCGTACGGCTGAGTGGGACGCGGACGCCGTACTGTCGACGGTGGCCGACGCGGTGCCCGCCGGGCAGATCGACCACCTCCTGTCCGGGCTGCCGGCCCGCTACGCGGAGTTCTTCGGGAGGCCCGACCTGAGCTGACGGAAACCGCGCCGGCGGGGGACTTCGCGGACCGCCTCGCGCCGGTGGGTGCCGGCGCGAGCGGTCACTTGTCCTGTTGGGCGGTCTCCCTGGTCAGTCGGTCGTCCTGGTCAGTCGCTCGTCGCACCACTGCCTGGCCACCTCGGCGACCTGTTCCAGGGCTCCGGGCTCGCCGAACAAGTGGGTCGCGCCCGGAACGATGTGCAGGCTGTGCGGCACACGCAAGTACCGGGCCGCTTCCTCGTTCAGCTCCTGGACCTGCTGGTCCTGGCCGCCGACGATGAGCAGCACCGGGGCCTGTACCCGTCCGAGGGCGTCACCCGCAAGATCGGGCCGGCCGCCTCGCGAGACCACGGTCAGCACCCGGTCGGGGCGTTCGGCCGCGGCCACCAGCGCTGCGGCGGCGCCCGTGCTGGCGCCGAACAGGACGACCGGGAGGCCGCGGGTGTCGGGTTGTGTGTCCATCCAGTCGATCGCTGCGACGAGCCGTCGGCCGAGGAGCGGGATGTCGAAGCGGTGCTCGCCGGTCAGCGCGTCGTGCCGCTCCTCCCGTTCGCTCAGCAGGTCCATCAACAGCGTGCCGAACCCGGCGGTGCGCAGTTCGGCGGCCACCATCCGGTTGCGCGGACTGTGCCGGGAACTGCCGCTGCCGTGCGCGAAGAGCACCACGGCCCGCGCCGCCGTCGGGACCACGAGGTCCCCGGAGAGCGTGGCGTCGCTGGTGGGCACCAGAACCATGTCGGAGATCATCGGCATCACTTCTTCCACGCTGCCGAACCAGCGGATCGCGGACATCCTGGCGTATCACCGCGTACCCACCATATCCGCGCGAAAAGCCGCCTGCCGGGTCGGCCACCCCTCGCGGCCGTCCGGGGGTGAGGTAGCTTCGCCGCATGCGGCACGTAACGACATCGGCCCTGGTGAGGCGATGAGCGGCTGGTGGTCCTCGCTGGAGGAACAGACCCGTCGGGAGATCGACTCTGAGGTGCTGCACGACCGCCGGCTCATGGCGGTCAAAGCCGCCTGGGACGCGCTGCGTCCGCTCGGGGGCGGCCTGCGCGAGGCGGAGGAGGTTGTCCACGCCCGCTACGACGCCCTCGGCGACCGGGTGCGACGCAGGCAGCCCGATCCGCTGGACGTCTCCTCACTCGCGGCCCGCGCGGCCGCGCACCCGGGCCGGGTGGCCGCGATCGAGGCGGTCTGGGAGGGCGACACCGTCCATGACTGGTTCGTGTGCCTGGTCGCGGTCCTGGAGGAGCCGGACGGGGAAGGACATCTGGCGACCGTCCACCAGCGCGCCGTCGGCCCTCCGCCGGCCACTGCCGCCTCCGAGGCGGGACAGACCCTGGCCGACCATCTCGGGGTGCCGTTCCACTTCGCTTCGCCGGACGTCCCCGACGACGAGGCCCCGCGCCGGCGGCAGGTCCAGCGGCGAGGGGCCTCCGACGTGCCGTAACCGCACGGGCGGGACTCGCCCCGGGCCGGTCTTGCACAGCAGCACCATGACCCCCGCCAGGCTCATCCAGCCCCGTCGAGCTCCCGAAGTGCCGGAACCGATGTGCGCGCCGCCGGAACCCACTTGATGTGTAGTACACGTATCTGCATAATGAGCTTATGCATAAGCAGGTTATGGACCCTGTCGGCCCGGTGGACGCATCGGCCGAGCGCCTGATGCTCGCCGTGGAGGACATCGTCCGGTACGTGCGCCGGAGCGCCACGGCCGGCGGCCTGAGCACCGTGGCCTCGTCAGCGCTCGGCCGGCTGGGGCGCGAAGGACCCCAGCGGCTGACCGAACTGGCCCGCGCCGAGAACGCCTCCCAGCCCAACATGACCCAGCTCGTCACCCGCCTGGAACGCGCGGGGCTGGTGCGCCGCACCGCCGACCGCACCGACGGCCGTGGGGTGCTGGTGGAGGCGACCGACACCGGCCTGGAGGTGTTCCGGCGACGGCGGGCCGAGCGCGCCGATGCCCTGGGGGAGCTCATGGAGGAGCTGACCGGGCCGGAGCGGCACGCCGTGGCGATCGCGCTCCCCGCGCTGGCCCGCGTGATCCAGGACCGCCAGGCGCGTTCCTGAACCTGCCCGTCCCCTCGCAAGCTCCCCGGAGAGAACTGGAGATGAAGCGTTCATGAGCGCACCGCACGGAAGGACCGCCAGCCCGTTCCGGCAACCCAGGGCCGTCTGGGCCGTGGCGTTCGCCTGCGTGATCTCGTTCATGGGCATCGGCCTGGTCGACCCGATCCTGCCCGCCCTCGCCGAGAGCCTGCACGCCTCGCCCAGCCAGGTCTCGCTCCTGTTCAGCAGCTATCTGATCGTCACCGCGGTGGCCATGCTGGTCGTCGGCTGGTTCTCCAGCCGGTTCGGCGCCAAGCGCACTCTGGTCATCGGCCTTGCCGTCATCGTGGTCTTCGCCGCGCTGGCCGGCTCCTCGGGCTCCATCAACGGCATCGTCGGCTTCCGCGCCGGCTGGGGCCTGGGCAACGCCCTGTTCATCGCCACCTCGCTCGCGGTCATCGTCGCCTCGGCCAGCGGCGGCTTCGGCGGCGCGATCATCCTCTACGAGACCGCACTCGGCCTCGGTATCGCGGTAGGGCCGCTGCTGGGCGGCGAGTTGGGCGCCATCAGCTGGCGCGGCCCGTTCTTCGGCGTCGCCGTCCTCATGGCCATAGCCCTCGTTGCCACCCTCGCCTTCGTACCGTCCCTGCCCAAGCCCGCCCGGCGCACCTCCCCCATGGCGCCGCTCAAGGCGTTGCGCCACCGTGGTCTGCTGACCATGGGCATCATGGCCCTGCTCTACAACTGGGGCTTCTTCACCATGCTCGGCTACGCCCCCTATCCGATGAAGCTGAGCGCCCACGAGCTGGGTCTGGTCTTCACCGCCTGGGGCCTGCTGGTGGCCCTGTTCAGCGTGTTCGTCGCCCCGCGTCTGCAGGCCCGCTTCGGCACCGCTCCGGTGCTCTACGCCAACCTCGTCGCTCTCGCCGTCGTGATGGCCGTCATCGCCGCCGGCGTGCAGACGCCGGCCGTGGTCATCGTCGCGGTCATCGTCAGCGGGGCCTTCATCGGCATCAACAACACCCTCACCACGCAGGCCGTCATGCTCGTCTCGCCGGTGGAGCGCCCGGTGGCCTCCTCCGCGTACGGCTTCCTGCGCTTCATCGGCGGCGGCCTGGCGCCCTACGTCGCCGGCAAGCTCGCCGACGCGACCGACCTGAGCGTGCCCTTCTACCTCGGCGCCGGCACCTTCGTCCTGGCCGTCCCCGTCCTGGCCAGCGGGCACGGCCTGCTCCGCCGGGCCGAGACGGACACCGGTGAGAGCGAACCGATGGCGCCCGCGCTGACTCCCGTCGGCGCCCCGGCCGCCACGGACACCCCGCCGGTCATCGTCGCCGTCGGCGCGCACGACCGGGCCGCCGCCATCGTGGACGCGGCGGCCCGCCTCGCACGGGACACCGGCAGCCCGCTGGAGGTCGTCCATGTCCAGCAGACGGCGGTGGTCGAGGAGCAGGCCGTCGAGACCGAGACCACCGAACAGGCCCGGGCCGCCGTGGTCGCCCACCTGGACCGCCTCGCGGGCCAGGGCGTCGCCGCCACCGGTCAGATCCTCGGCAGCGTCGGCGATCACGCGGCCGCGGGCCGTGCGCTGGCCCAGCACGCGGCACGCGTGGGCGCCCGCGCGGTCGCCGTCGGCCGCTCTCCGCGTGGCCCGCTCGCCCAGTTCGCCGACGGCAGTCTCACCACGGCGCTCACGCACAGCGCCCCCTGCACGGTCGTCCTGCTCGACGCCGGCGACAGCCACCGGCACCTGACACCGGACACCCTGGCGGAACTGCGCGACGCCGCGGCCTGAGGTCGAGAGGAAGAGTCCCGCCGTCAGAGCCGTTTCAGCCTTTCGGACGGCCTCCGGATCTCATGCCATGTCACGGGAGTGCCTTGCCGTCGGGGCACTCCCGTGACACCTACGGCGCCACTCCGCCGACCCGCCCGGGTGTTGTTGAACGGCTTGCCGTACGCGGGCCTTCCATACGGGTGTGTTCCGGATTGCGCTCGGGTTTGCGGCCGCTCATGGTCGGAGGGTGAGCATGCCACCCGCGCTGCGGTCGCCCGACAGCCCTCGTGAGACCGGCCGTGGCCGGGTGGAGGGTGCCCCGGGCGTTCTCCTGGCCCTCGCCGTCTTCGGGGCCGTCCGGCTCGCCGGGGTCGTTCTGCTGATCATGGTCGACGCGGTGGCCGGCCGCCCGTTCGGGAAGAGCCTGGTCCATGCGTGGGACTCGGTCTGGTACCTGCACATCGCCGAGCACGGCTACGGCACCCAGCTGCGCATCACCAGCACGGGCGCGGTCCAGACCGACTGGGCGTTCTTTCCGCTGTATCCGGGGCTCATCCGAGCCCTGTGCGGATTGGTCCCCCTGACCGCCGGGCAGGCCGGACTGCTGATCGCCTGGGGCTTCGCGGCGCTCGCCGTGTACGGCATCTACACGATCACCCATCATCTCTACGGGCGGACGGTCGCCACCGCCGTCGTGGCCCTGTGGGCCGTACTGCCGCAGTCGGTCGCCCTCACCCTGGCCTACACCGAACCGCTGTTCACCGCATGTGCCGCCTGGTCCCTGTACGCCGTGCTGCACCGCCGCTGGCTGACCGCGGGCTCACTGGCGCTGCTGGCGGGCCTCGCCCGGCCGAACGGTGTCGCGGTCGCCGCGGCAGTGGCCGCCGCGGCCGCGCACGAGGTCGTACGGCAGCGCGGGCGCGCCTCCCCGGGGCTCCTGGCCGGCGCGGTCCTCGGTCCATTGGGCTGGGTGGGTTATGTGCTGTGGGTGGGACGGCGGACCGGTGACCTGTGGCACGGCTACCAGCAGGTGCAGAGCGCCTGGAACTCCCGCCTGGACCTCGCGGTCGGGCCGCTGCGGTTCCTGGAGTCGATGCCGCTGCAGGGCAGTTGGGTGACCTATCCGGTGTCCGTGGCCCTCGTCGTGGCGGGCATCGTGTCGTTCTGCGTGCTGTGTCTGGAGCGCGCCCCGCTGCCGCTGGTGGTCTTCGCGGGCATGCTGCTGCTGTCGGCGGTCGCGGTGTCCGGACCCTTCTCGTCCAAGCCGCGCTTCCTCCTCCCGGCGTTCCCCCTGCTCATCCCGCCGGCCCGCGCCCTCGTGCGGGCGTGGCGCGCAAACCCGTCGGCCCGGTCCCGCCTGGTGTGCGCCGGCCTCACGGCCGTGTCCCTGCTCTACGGCACCTACCTGGCGGCCCTCGCCAGCCAGCCGCTGTGAGGGCTCACAGATCCTCACGCAGGAGGACACACATGGGCTCGTGCCGGACCGGCGCCGTCGGTCTTTCAAGGTGTCTGTAGTGTCCAGCGGTTGAGCGTCCCGGTGCCGGCGTCGTAGGTGAGCCAGGTGCCGTCGCCGAGCGGACGCACGTCGGGGCCGGCGGGCCCCTGGGGATAGGTCACCGTGCCACGTATCTCCAGGGTGTGGGCGTCGAGGATCCAGTGGCTGTTGTTCTCTTCGTCCTCCTCGGAGTCGACCGTCGAGCCGATGACGGTGCCGTCGTCGACGAAGCCGCAGAAGTAGTTCCAGGAGTGCGGGTCCTCCTCGTCGGAGGGCTCCGCCTCTCTCTCGGCGAGCACGGTGCCGTCGAGGGCGTGCAGGCGCAGGTCCGCGCCGTAGTGCTCGGCCGTCAGGAAGCCCTCGTGTCCCGCGTGGACGTCCATCAGGATGCGGTCCATGGTCTCGTTCAGATCCCAGCCGGTCAGCTCCTTGCCGTCCCAGCGTGCCCAGTGCAGCAGGATGCCGTCCTGACCCATGCCGATGCACAGGCCCATGTGAACGCCGTCCGGGTGGGAGAGGTGGTGCGATCCGGCGGCGGCGCTGTCCAGCGGCAGCGCGGCCAGCTCGCGTCCGTCGAGGGCGTCCAGCACCACCCAGCGTTCCTCCCAGTGGTCCTCCTCCGGCTGGGTCACGATGTGCGCCCACACCAGTCTGCCGTCGTCCGAGACCCGGCAGGAGCCATGCTCGAGCCCCGCGCACACCTCCTGCTCGTCCCCGGTGTGCGGGTGGCCCAGTTCCGGTCCCCAGCAGCTGTGCCGGTACTCCCACAGGGTCTCACCGCTCGTACTCACGGCCCGCACCGCGCGCTGTCCCGAGAACACGGCGAACGTGCCGTCGGGACTCACCGAGTGGACACCGCGGTCCCAACCCGTCCAGGGCAGCGGGAAGACTGCACTGGGCGCCCGCTCTCCGGCGAACACCTCGTCCAGGTCGTACACCTCCAGCTCATGGCCGTTGAGGAGGAGGGCGCGGCGCGAGTCCGTCCCGCGGCTCTCGAAGGCGAAGCCGTTGACCAGGGCGTGTCCGCCAGGCAGGCGGACCGAGCCCCGCAGGTGGGCAGTGATCGACATGGGTCCGAAGATAACGGAGCCCACTGACAGCGGGCCGGTGAGGAGCGTGACAGCGTGGGCGGGGGCTAGCCCTCGATGTCCAGGGCCGTCCCGTACAGCCGGTCCACCCGCAGCCGGATCACGACCCTGCGCTCTGCCACCTGCTGGGCGAGGAAGGCGTCCTCGTCCTCGGGCCTGGCGGCCGGCGGGAGCATCGCGAGCAGTTCCCGCCCGACCGCGTCACCGGGCACCGTGGTGATCTCGGAGACCTCGGCGGATCCCTCGGCGACGGCGAACGACCACACGTCGCCGCCCTGCACATGCAGCGCCGCCCGTGGATCGCGCCGCAGTTGCTTCGCCTTCACACGGTCGGCCGTCGTGGACAGCCGCACGACGCGGGCCTCGGGATCCCAGGCGTAGAGCATGGTGGTGAGGTGGGGGTGACCACTCCGCCCGACCGTGGCGAGCGTGCCGAACCGCTGCCTGGCGAGCAGATCGGAGAGGGCTTCGTCGGACAGGGGCCGGGGTGCGGGTCCTTGAGTCATGTGATGATCAACTCCCGTCCGCGAGGCGGTATTCCGGGTGGCCTGCCCCCAGCTGGCGCCCGTCAGTTCGTGTACACCTCCGCGCGGTCCACGCTCACGAACGCGGCCTGCGACTGGGCGTTGTGCTCGCCCGTCACGCGGATCCGCAGTGTGTGACGGCCGTACGGCAGCCGGGGACTCACGTACTGGAGGGTCTCGCCGGTGCGGATCGCCCCGTAGAAGTCGACGCGTTGCTCCGCCGCTCCGTCGACGCCGACGGCGGCGATGCCGTTGCCGGTGTCGCGGACGGACAGCAGGGCGATGCGGGTGCCGGTGAAGGTGAAGGTGGCGGTGTTGCCGGTCTGGTCGCTCCAGTGGTCGTCGCCCCAGAAGCACTGGGTGGCGCAGCCGGTGCCGGAGTTCCAGGTGCCGGTGTAGGCGACGGTTCCGGCGCCGCCGGCGCGGCCGTCGTCGTTGATCCAGTAGGTGCCGGAACCGGGGTCGCCGGAGGGCAGGTCCTGGGTCGCGCCGAGGGCAAGCGGCCGGCCCAGGCCGGGGCTGCCGTCCGCGTTCCAGGTGATCTTCTGGGCGCGCGTGGTGCGGTCGGTGTAGGTGTACGCCGACGTGGTCTTGGCGTGGTAGACGATCCAGTCCTCGGTGCCGTCGGGCGAGCGGAAGAAGGCGTGGTGGCCGGGGCCGTAGACACCGTGGTCGTCGGCGCGGGAGAAGACCGGGCCGGAGTGCTGGGTCCAGTTGGCGGGCACCAGCGGGTCGGCGCCGTTCGGCAGGGACATCATCCAGAGCTGGTAGTCGGGCTTGCCGGTGTCGCAGGTCGAATACGTCATCCAGGTACGGCCGTTGCGGTTGAGGAATTCGGGTCCCTCGCGGACCTCGGGGCAGCCGCCGGCGGCGTCGATGGCGACCGCGTCGCCGGAGACGGTGTACGGGGTGGACATCGGCGCGATGTTGAGGCCGTTGTGCTGGTAGGGGTTGATGCCGCTGTAGGCGAGGTAGAGGCGGCCGTCGTGCTGGAAGACGCTGGGGTCGATCGCGAAGTCCGAGGCGTGGTTGGGCGGTGCGAGCTTGGCCTTGAAGTGGTACGGGCCCGCGGGGTCGTCCCGGTCGGACTCCAGGACGTAGACACGGTGGTGGTCGTCGACGCCGTCGTCGGCGGTGTAGTACAGGTACCAGCGGTCACCGAAGCGGTGGAACTCCGGTGCCCAGATGTCGCGGTCGCGGGACGAGTCGGTGTCGGTCCAGACGGTGACGGGGTCGGCGGTGAGCAGGGTGCCCAGGGACGGTGAGCGCCACATGCGGATGCTGTCGCCCTGGGTGGTGGTGAGGTAGTAGGCGCCCTTCCAGTAGGTCATGTAGGGGTCGGGTCCGGGGTTGAGCGGGTTGCGGAAGGTTCCGTTGCTCGCCTTCACCGCGGGCGCGTGCGGTGGTGTGGCCGCGCTGGCCGCGGGGACGGTGGCGAGGCCCAGCAGTAAGGCCAGGAGGAGGGCGAGGAGTGGAGTGCGGGGGCCTGTGCGCATGAGCGGCTCCTTGGGTGGATGTCGTCGGGCGGAACAGGGGTCGGGCCGGCTCACTGGCCGCCGAGGCCGGTCGTCGCCACGGACTTCACGATGTGCCGCTGGAAGAACATGAAGACCACGACGAGCGGCAGCGCGGCCAGCACGGCCGAGGCCATCGACTGGGCGTACTGGATGCCGTAGGCGTCCTTCACCGAGGTGATGCCGACCGGCAGGGTCATCAGGTCCGGGTCGGACGTCGACACGAACGGCCACAGGAAGTTGTTCCACGCCCCGATGAACACGAAGATCGCCACGGCGGCGAGCATCGGCCGGGACAGCGGCAGCAGCACCGACCAGAAGATCCGCCAGTGGCCGGCGCCGTCGATACGGGCCGCCTCCTCCAGCTCGTGGGGCAGCGAGTCGAAGTGCTTCTTCAGGATGAAGACCATCACGGGTGCCACGGTCTGCGGCAGGATCACCGCCGCGTAGGTGTCGAGCAGGTGCAGGCTCAGCATCTGCTGGAACCAGGGGACGATGAGCAGTTGGGGCGGGACGACCACGGCGGCCACGGTGAGCGCGAAGAGTCCGCGGCGGCCGGCGAACAGGGTGCGGGAGAAGGCGTAACCGGCCATCGCGGAGACCAGGACCGTGATCACGGTGACGGCGGCGGCGATGAGGAAGCTGTTGAGCATCCACAGCGGCAGGTCCCCGCGTTCCCAGACGGTGCTGAAGCCGTGGAAGGTGAGGCCGTGCCGGGGCCAGAACCAGTGCACTGGATCGCTGGCGTCCTGCTCGGACTTGAAGGCCGTCAGCAGCGCCCAGGCCACGGGCAGCAGCCACACCAGCGCCATGGCCGTGAGGGCGGTCAGGGCGAGGATGCGCGTGGTCCGGCCCTCGCCCAGGGAGAGGTGTGCGGCACGGCGCCTGGCCGCCACCTCCCGGACGGCCGGCGGTACTCGGGGCGCGGGGGCGGTGCGGACGGGCAGGTCGGTGGAGGCCATGTCACTTCTCCCGGCGGCGGAGGGCGGTGTACTGGGCGGCGGAGGCGAGGACGACGAGGGCGAAGAAGATGTAGCTGATCGCCGATGCGTAGCCGAGCCGGTAGCCGGTGAAGCCGACGTCGTAGACGTACTCGACGACCGGACGCGTGCTGTTGTCCGGGCCGCCCTTCGTCAGCAGGTACACCTGGTCGAAGACCTTCAGCGAGGCCAGGATCTGCAGCACCGTGATGACGGCGGTGATCCGGCGAAGCTGGGGCAGGGTGATCGACCACAGCCGCCGCCACGCGCCGGCGCCGTCGATGGCCGCCGCCTCGTACAGGTGGTCCGGGATGGACTGCAACGCGGCGAGGTAGAGCAGGAAGTTGAAGCCGACGGTCCACCACAGCGTGGTCAGGACGATCGCCCACATGGCGACCGACTGGTCGCTGAGCCAGGCCACCTGGCCGAGGCCGAGCGCATCGAGGAGGTGGTTGTAGAGGCCCAGGTCGGGCTGGTAGAGCCAGAGCCACAGCAGGCTGACGACGCCCACGGGCAACAGATAGGGAGCGAAGAAGGCCAGCCGCCACACCCACTGTCCGGGCAGGCCCGTGTGGACGAGCAGGGCCATGCCGAGGGCGACCACGACGAGCGGCACGGTCGACAGGGCGGTGAACCACACGGTGTGGCCCAGGGCCCGCCACATCTCGGCGTCCTTCAGGGCCTCGGTGAAGTTGTCGAGGCCGATGAAGGACGGGGCGTGGGCCGACAGGGAGGTGTCGGTGAGGCTCATCCACAGTCCCTGGACCAGGGGCCAGAGCATGAAGACGGCGAACAGCACGAGGAAGGGGAGCGCGAAGAGCAGGCCGGGTGGGAGCAGTCGGCGCGCCGGCAGTGCGCCGTTGCGGGGTGAGGACATCGTTGTGCCTCCTGCGCGGATCGTTCGCAGCCGGTCAGGCCGGGCTGGGCTTGGAGAGGAAGGTGTTCAGGCGCCGCACCATGGCGCGCGCCGCGCGGTCGGGGGCGAGCCCGTCGAGGAGGGCCTGCTGGAGGACCTGGGACATGGCGTTCTGGAAGTCGGATCCGGCGCCGGCGAACCAGACCGCGGGGTCGAGCACGACGTGGCTCGCTGCCTGCGCGTAGTGGGACTGCGGCTGCAGCTTCTGGTAGGCGTTCGTACGGGTCACCGGGCGGTAGGCGGGGATGTGCCCGGCGGTGGCCCAGATCTGGCCGGCCTTGAGCAGGGCGGCGACCGCGCGGTGGGCACGGCGGCGGTGCTCGGTGTCCGGGTGCGGGTGGTGCGGCAGGACGAAGGAGTGCGAGTCGGCGTACACGGCGGGCGTGCCGAACACGGTGGGGAACGGCGCCGCTCCCACGTTCTTGTCGGCGGCCCGGAAGGTGCCGAGCTCCCATTCCCCCGACAGGATCATCGCCGTCTGCCGGTTGGCGAACGCGGCGATGGCCGCCGAGTAGTCGAGCTGCCTGGGGTTGACCCGGCCGTCGACCAGCTTGGCCATGAACGCGATGACCTCCGCCATGCGGTCCACGTCGACCTCGGCGGGTCCGCCCGCGGGGAGCCGGAAGGCGCCGCCGGTCTGCCGGTACAGGCCGTAGAACAGGCGCCAGCCTTGGGCGGTGTCGGTGACATAGCCGAAGGCGATGCCCTGCTTGCCCGAGGCCTTGGCCAGTTCCCGGCCGGCGGCGAGGAACTTGTCGGGCGAGCTGAACGCCTCCGCGTCCAGGGTGCCGTCCTTCGTCAGCAGGCCGGCCTTGGCTGCGGGTTCGGGATGGAAGAAGACGATGAACGGGTGGGTGTCCAGCGGGACCGCGTACGTCCGGCCCTCGAACTGGGTACGGGACCACACCGCGTCGGCGAAGTCCTCGCGCCGGATGCCGTACTCGGCCAGGGTGTCCAGGTCCCACGGGTCGAGCAGACCGGTGGGCGCGTATCCGGCGAGGCGGGACATGTGCGCGACCGCCACGTCCGGGCCCCGGCCGCCGGCGGAGGCCATGGCGAGCTTGGTGTAGTACGGGGTGCCCCACTCCAGGACGGTGCGCTCGATGCGCGTACCCGGCATGTCGGGTCGCGCGGCACGCACCATGTCGTTGAGCAGGCCGCCGTCGGCGCCGCTGAACAGGTCCCAGAGGCGGACGGTGGACTCGTCGGCGGCGAGCGCGGATCCGCAGCCGGAGAGCGCGCCGGCGCCGAGGACCGCGGCTGTGGAGGCGAGGGCCGCGGTCAGGGCGCGGCGCCTGGTCAGGCCGGGAGGCCGGACGGGTGCGGGTATGCCGGTCATATGGCTCCTTTCCCCATGGATATACATCGATGTAAATCGCGGGCAGGATGTGCTGCTCGCGCTCAGGCAGAGCCTCGCGAACGTGCTACGGCGTCCCCGCTTCGTAGGCCGCCGGGCGCTGCTGGGCGTCCCTCAGCCGGGCGGTGTCGACCTTCTCGGAGCGGTCGAAGCGGTAGACGCCGTTGCGCTCCTGGAAGACGTCGGTGAGCTGGGTGTAGCAGTAGCCGAACATGTCCGGGTCGTCGAGCAGGACGCCCGTGAGGCCGGTGAAGCGGTCGATGAACTCCTCGGCGGTGCCCGGCCGTTCGCCGTAGCCCCAGGAGGTGCCGGGCTCGTTCCCGGCCGCCTCGGCGGCCGCCTTCGGGTCCCACCAGACGCCACCGAACTCGCTGCAGAAATAGGGCTGTCCGCGGTAGGGCACCGACCACGGCCGCCCGTCCGGCGCCGCGTTGACGTACGGCCGGCCCTCGGCCAGCCCGTCCATGGCCTTGGCGAAGACCGCCGGGTCCTGCTCGTAGCAGTGGGAGTCGTACACGTCGGTCTCCGCGACCCGGTGGGCGTAGCCGGAGGCGTCGATCACGGGCCGGGTCGGGTCGGCCTGCTTGGTGGCCAGGAACATCGCGCGGGTGACGTCGTCGAGCTGGGTGATGCGGTCGTGCAGCGGCTGGTACGTCTCGTTCAGCGGGCACCAGCCGACGATCGAGGGATGGGAGTGGTCGCGCTCCAGGGCCTCCAGCCACTGGGCCACGTACGACGCGTCGGGTCGCTGGTTGTCGTCGCGGACGCCCACCTCGCAGCCCCAGTCGCCGAACTCGCCCCACACCAGGTAGCCGAGCCGGTCGGCGTGGTACAGGTAGCGCTCCTCGAAGACCTTCTGGTGCAGTCGGGCGCCGTTGAAGCCGGCGGCGAGGCCCAGTTCGATGTCGCGGACCAGGTCGGCGTCGCTCGGTGCGGTCATCAGGCCGTCGGGGTAGTAGCCCTGGTCGAGCACGAGGCGCTGGAAGACGGGCTCTCCGTTGAGCAGCAGCCGCTTGCCGTCGACGGCGACCGAGCGCAGGCCGGCGTAGGAGCGCGCGGCGTCGGCGACCGTGCCGTCGGCGTCGAGGAGTTCCAGGGTCAGGTCGTACAGATGCGGGTCCTGCGGGGACCAGGGGCGCACCCGGTCGGCGGGCAGGGGCAGGACGAGCCGGGGGCACAGGTCGAGGTCCGCGCGGGTCTCGGCGGCGGTGATGTCACCCTGGCCGTCGGCGAGCGTGGCCCGGAGCCGGTGGCCGGGCCGGTTGGCGGTCAACGGGAGTTCCAGCAGGAAGGAGCCGGAGGCCAGGTCGGGGGTGATGCGGGGCCGCTTGAGGGCGACGGCGCGCGGGACCGGCTCCAGCCACACGGTCTGCCAGATCCCCGTCGTCCGGGTGTAGTGGCAGTGGGAGTTGGCGTACCAGGTGGACTGCTTGCCGCGTGCCTGCACGCCGTGCCGGCTGTCCCGGGCCCGTACGACGATCGTCAACTCCTGGCCGGGAACGGCGACTTCGCCGAGGTCAGCGGTGAAGGGCGTGAAGCCGCCGCGGTGCCGGGCGACCTCGCTGCCGTTGACCCAGACGGTGGTGTCGTGGTCCACGGCCCCGAAGTGCAGCAGCACCCGGGCGTCGCCCCAGGCGGCGGGCACGGTCACCGTCCGCCGGTACCAGACGGCCTCCAGGAAGTCCGTCTCCCCGATCCCGGACAGCGCCGACTCGGGACAGAAGGGGACCAGGATCGTGCCGGCGAGTTCACGCGCCGCCAGGCCGCGCTCCAGGCCGGTGTCCGACCGGTCGATCTCGAACTGCCACTCGCCGTTGAGATTGAGCCAGGCCTCGCGGACGAACTGCGGCCTGGGGTATTCGGGACGGGGCGTGTCCGGGGCGTGCGGGACGGGCATGGGGCTCCTTGCATCGAGGGTGCGGGTCGGTGCGCGACACATGGCACCATGGGTTTACATCGATGTAAAGATGTCGGGAGAGAAGACCGGGCCCGAAACCCCCGTGCGTGACGGTCGGTACGATCACGGCAAGCGGAAGGACGGAGCAGCGTGGCGGCCAGACCGAGGATCAAGGACGTGGCGGAGTACGCCGGCGTCTCCCCCAAGACCGTCTCCAACGTGATCAACAACTTCGAGCACGTGTCGGAGCGGACCCGCGCCGCCGTCCAGGAGGCCATCGACGCCCTCGGCTACCGCGTCAACATCGCCGGGCGGCAGCTGCGCCAGGGCCGTACCGGCGTGATCACCCTGGCGGTCCCGGAACTCGACGTCGCCTACTTCTCCGAGCTGGCCAAACACGTCATGGCGGAGGCCGACCGGCACGGCCGTACGGTGCTGCTCCACCAGACCGGCGCCGTGCGCGAACGCGAGCTCGCGGCACTGCACGGCTTCGACGCGCAGTTCTCCGACGGCGTCATCCTCAGCCCGCTCTCCCTGCTCCCCCGCGACCTGGTCACCCGGGACCGGCGCCTGCCCGTCGTCCTGCTGGGCGAGCGCTCGGCCAAGGGCAGCACCGACCATGTCGGCATCGACAACGTGCTGGCGGCCCGCGAGGCCGCCGAGCACCTGCTGGCCCGCGGGCGCCGCCGGATCGCCGTCATCGGCGGCGCGCTGCGCGGCCGCCAGGGCACCGACCGGCTGCGGACCGACGGCTACCGCGAGGCCCTGAAGGCGGCGGGGGTGCCCTTCGACGCCGATCTCGTGGTGCCGGTGGAGGCCTTCCACTGGCAGGACGGGCTGCGCGCCGCCACCGCGCTGATGGCTCGGGAGGCCCGGCCTGACGCGCTGCTGTGCCTGAACGACCATCTCGCCCTCGGCGCGCTGCGCGCCCTGCACGAGCAGGGCCGCTCGGTGCCGGGAGACCTCGACGTGATCGGCTTCGACGACATCGAGGCCTCCCGGTTCAGCGTGCCCAGCCTGACCACCGTCGCCCCCGACAAGCGGGAGATCGCCCGGGTCGCCGTAGCACTGCTGCTGGAGCGGATCGACGACCCGGACGCCACTGCCGTGCACGACCATGTGGCCGGGCACCGGATCATCGTGCGGGAGAGCACGGGCGGCTGAGCGGAGGGATCTCAGCCCTCGGTGGGACGGTACGGGCCGGGTACGAAGACCAGGGCGTCGCCCACGGACCGCTCGGTGGAGCCGCTGGGGTGGTTCACCAGCGTCCCCTCGACCGACATGGTGGTCGAACCGCCGCCGTCCAGGTTGACCGCGTCGGTCAGGCCGAGGGCGTCGGCGACCGCCGCCGTCTCGTCCATCGTGGTGCCGACACTGGTCGTCATGCGGCCGTCGACGGTCGCCAGGACGACCTTGCCCTCGCGGGTCGTACCGGCGATCGTGCGCGGGTTGCGGTCGAAGAAGCTGCCCGTGCCGGCCGGCACCACGATCCGCCCGAGCGCGGTGAGGCGATAGCGGCCGTTCACGCCGAACAGTCCGGGCCGGACGGGGACTTGCCGGCCCTGCTCGTCCGTGAGCACCGAGTCGGTGCGCAGGCAGCCCCCGTCGGCGGTGTGCAGCAGGGCCGCCGCGTCGGCGCCCGTGGCCTGTACCGAGGTCTGGCCGGTGGTCAGGTGGGTGCCGCGCTCCGTCTGCGTGCGCACGACGCAGCCGTTGCGGTCGAGGACCACCTCGACGCCGGCGCCGGCGGGCGTGGTGTCGGCGAACTCGGGGGTGAAGCGCACGACGTCGCCGGGCACGGCGCACTGGGTCGGATCGGTCAGGTCGGCGCAGCCCGCCGGTACGACGGGCGGGTGGTTCACGTACTTCAGCGGCAGCGTCGCGCCGGTCCGCCGGTTGTGCAGGCTGCCCGACCAGCTGAGCCGGCCCATCAGGGCGCGGTTGTCGTGGGCGTCCACGACGAAGTCGGCCTCCGCGGGATCGCCGGTGGGCTCGCTGAGGAGGCGGCCGTCGTAGAGGCCGAGCCCCACCGGGTCGCCGGGGTACTGGGCGCTGGCGGTGAAGGTGAAGAAGGAGGCGTTGACGCCGGCCAGGGCCTGCGAGGAGCGCACCAGGTCGGTCGTCTTCTCGGTGTGGGCCAGGTCGGGGCCGTACGTCGCCTCCAACTGCCCGCGCGCCCTGCGCGGGTCGATGGTCAGGACCTCGACCACCCAGGGGCCGCGTGTCGTGGTGTTGATCTGGTCGGCCGGGGCGGGTTCGGTCCCGCGGACGATACGGGTGAGGGTCACACCGTCGGCCAGGGTCTGTGTCGTACGGGTCTCCGCGAGGCCGGGCTCGCCGAGCGGGAGCGTCGCCTCGGCGGCGGTCGCCCGGCCGGCGGGCGGCGCGAGCAGCAGGAGCAGGGCGGCCGCGGTGAGCGTCGCGGCACGGGTCATGCCGGGTCTGTACGAGGTGAATGCCATGCACGTGAGGGTGCTGGTCGATGCGGACGTTTACCCGTGCGGCGGTTGATGCCCCGGTCCCGGTTCGGTTAACTGCCGGTAACGTGGATCGAGTTGGCGGGGCCGGCGGGCCGGGGGCCGGCATCCTGTCCTGCCTTGCGCAGACCCGGCCGGACTGTGCCGCCGCAGTCTCGTCCGCCGGTCGGTCCGGCCCACCGGGTGGCCGAACCCGGCGGGGTGCAGCGCGTCCAGGGCCGCGTTGCCGAACGCGCCGCGCCACTCGTAGGTGAATCTTCACGCCGGGCTCGCAGTGGCACCGCACGTGAGCGTGGGATCGCCGGCCGCGTCCCACGCGACGCGCGGACGGGGCGTCCCGCCAGGCCTCTTGACCCGGCGGGACGCCCCGTCACGACCAGCACTGCCGCTAGTTGCCGCGCCCCGCGGCGTCGTGGGCGACGGAGTCCCGCTCGCCGCCCGGCGCCGACACGGAACCGCCGGCACCGGTGGCCGCGCCGGCCGGCGCGGCCTCGGCCCGGTCCCCGTGCCCCGGCCACCACGCGGCGTGGCCGATCAGCGCGGTGAGGCTCGGGGTGAAGAACATCGCCATCACGAACGCGGCGACGGCGATGCCGAAGGACACCGCGAAACCCATCTCCGTGAGCAGCGAGTTGCCCGCCAGCATCATCGTGGCGAAGGTCGCCGCCAGGATGAAGCCGGCCGCGGCGACCGTCGGACCGGCGTGCCGCAGGGCCATGCCGGCCGCCTCACGCGGCTCGCGGCCCTCGCGGGCCTCCTCGCGCAGCCGGGCGATCATGAGGATGTTGTAGTCGGTGCCGATGGCGACCACGAACAGATACATGATCACCGGGAGCATGAACATCAGACCCGAGTGTCCCTGCCCCTTCTGGAAGATCCACACGGTGGCGCCGAGCGTCGCGCCGAAGCCCAGGCCCACCGATGCCATCAGGTACCAGGGGGCGACGACACTGCGCAGCAGCAGACCGAGGATCACCATGATGAGGACGGCGGCCACCGGGAAGACCGTCTTGTAGTCGTGGTTCACCGCGGCGTCGATGTCCTTGTAGATCGAGGACATGCCGCCGACGACCGCCGTGGTGCCGTCAGGGGCGTCGGCGTGTGCCACGTCCCGCACCCGGCCCACGGTGTCGATGGCCTTGTCCGTCGACGCCTCGTACTTGAGCGTGACGGTGAAGTCCGCGGTGCTGCCCTCCTTGTTGACCTGCGTCATACGGGCGCTCGCCACCCCGTCCACGGCCCCGAGCTGGCTCGCGTACGCGTCGAAGGCGGCCCTGTCCAGCGGCTTGCCGTCGGTGCTGGACAGATAGACGTCGGTGGGTGCCGCGGCGCCCGCCGAGTACGCCTTCTGCATCTGGTCCTGGACGACCATGGACTCCTTGGTCTTCGGCATGGAGCCGGACGCCAGGTCGAACGTGGCGTTGTAGCCGAAGATGCCGAGCGACAGCGCGATCAGGACGAGACCGGACGCCCCGGCGGTCAACGCGGGGCGGCGCTGCACACCGCGGCCGAGGGCGGCGAACCGGGCGTTCTCCGGCTCCTTCTGCCAGGACTTGGAGGGCCAGAAGACCTTTGGTCCGATCAGCGAGACCACGGCCGGGATCAGGGTCAGGCCCGCCACGAGGGTGGCGGCCACCGCGATCGCCAGCGCCGGGCCCATCTGCTTGAGGAAGCCCAGCGTGGACAGCACCAGCGCGAGGAACGCGATGATGACGGCGCCGGCCGCCGAGGCGATGGCCTCACCGACCCGGCCGACCGCGTTGATCATCGCCTCCTTGGGTTCGTCTCCGGCGCGCAGGCGTTCGCGGTACCGGAACATCAGGAAGAGGAAGTAGTCCGTACCCACGCCGAAGAGCACGACGATCAGGATGGACGAGATCGAGCTGTTGGCCTGCAGGTCGAACAGCTTGGTGGCGTAGGCGATCAGGCCGTTGGCGATGGCCGACACCAGGCCGATCAGCACCAGGGGCAGGAAGGCCAGGATCGGCGCCCGGAAGATGATCAGCAGGGTCACCAGGATGATCACGAAGGTGCCGATGCCGATCAGCGCCTGTCCACGCTTGGACGAGTCCTGCTGGTCGAGCGCCTGCGCGGCGGAGCCGCCGAGCTTGACGTCGAGATGCGTGCCCTTGGCCAGCTCCTTGACGTCGTCGCGCAACACCTTGGCCGCGTCCGCCTGTTTGGGCTGGCCGGCGTTCTTGCTGTCCATCTGGACCAGGGTCAGGTCATACCTGCCGTCCTTGGACGGCCGGCCGGGGACGACCTTCTGCACCTGGTCGATGTGCTTGTCGCCCAGCTCGGTGCTGATCCGGGCGACGTCCTGCTTGTCGGCGGCGGTCAGCTTGCCGCCGTCCGTGCGCTGGTAGAGCGCGATCGCGGACGGGGTGAAGGCGCTGGGGAACGCCTTCTGCTGGAGATCCGCCGCTTTGATGGATTCGTAACTCTTGGGCAGGAAGCTGCTCTCGTCACTGTTCGAGGGCAGACTCGGAGCGGTGGCGACAATCGCCACCGCGGCAATCAGCCATGCCACGATCGTCCACACGGGATGTCGGACGACGGTGGTGCCAATACGTCGGAACATGCGGAAGGTCCTCCTGGACAGGAAGATCACCGCAGCCCGGGGAGCGGTCCCTGGCATCGGCGACCCCGTACGGCCCGTGTCCAACGGGCCGGTCGAACGGTTGTCTTGCGGCCACATGGTAGTGACCGGGGGCGAAGATCATCTCATCAAGTGGTCAGGTTCGGGCCAGGGAGGAGTGCCCGGGGGGAGGTTTGAGCACTCGTCCGGGAACGGCGACGGGCCGCTCACCCCAGAACGAACGGAAGCCTGTCGGCCAAGTCGCCCAGCACAGCCTGCTCCTCGCCGGTCGGCGCACGGCGTCCGGTGCCGATCAGCAGCGCGTCCTTGTCGGACAGCGCGGCGGGGAACGCGGCCCCTGCGATCTCCTCCAGCGACGCGCGTGTCGCCGCGAGCGTCTCGGCGGGCGGCTCGGCGGCCGACGGCAGATGGGCGATCAGGTCGAGGTGGTGCAGGGTCCACTCGACGACGTAAGCCGACAGGTAGTCACCGACGGTCAGCACCTCGTCCCGGGTGCCGACGCGGACGGCCGGGTCGGCGAGTGCGGCGGCGCGGCCCGCCGCGGAACCGACGTCGTCCAGGTGGAACTTCAGCCACCGCGGCTCTCCGTAGGCGGCGGCCAGTCGGGGGATCAGCGCGTCGAGCGGGTCCTCGCCGGTCGGGGGCTCGACCAGCTTCCAGTACGTGACCGCGTCCACGGTCGGTGCGGTAGCGACGGGTGTCACCAGGGTGATCAGGACGTCCTGCGCGTCGATGACCAGGTGGCACACCAGGTCCCGTACCAGCCAGCCGGTGCAGCCGGACGGCCGCTCGAAGTCCTCGTCCGGCAGTTCCGCGACGGCTGCGCGCAGTGCCGTCCAAGAGCGTGAGAAGAGATCCACCGGCGGCAAGCTAGTGCGGGACCGGCGGGACGGACAACCGAATTCCGATGAGCCGTGTCCGCCCGGCGGTTCATCGCACGGACGGCGAAAGCCGGTAGGAGGCGGCGAGGTCGCGCACCTCCACCGAGAGGACCACCCGTTCCTGGCCACGGTCGTCCGCCGGCAGATGCTTGGCGAGCAGGGCCAGCACCCCCTCGGACAGCCGGGCCTTCTGCGTCTCGGGGCGGCCGGGCATGAGGCCGACTTCCACGTGCACGAACACGACCCGCCCGCTCGCCCCGTGCCCGACATACGTCTCCGCCGGCCGGAGCAGCGTCTTGCACACGCCCGACGTACCGGACTCCTCGACCACGAGCGGATGCAACTCCTTCACAAGGGCGCAAGCGTCGAAGGCTCCGGCCAGGCGGGAGGAGTAGTCGATGGTGAGGTACGGCATGGAGGACCTTTCACGCGTTCCCCGTAGTTTCACTAGCCAACTATTTTCCCTCATACCGTCGGCGGGTCACACCTCACCCCCTGCGCCACGGAACGCGCCTCAACTCGCTTTCCTCATGGCTTACTTCACACCTTGACCCCCAATGGTCTGTACCTCTAGTTTCACAGCCCAGCCACACATCGTGGCCCGTGCTCACCGTTGGCCGTCGCTGCCAGGGGTGCACCGTGCCCGATGCCCACCCCCCCAACCCGAAAGGCCACCCCCCTTCATGGCCAGGTCCCGTTCCGCCGCCGTCCTGACTGCCGCGTTGGGCCTCTCCGCATACCTGCTCACCACTTCCCCGGCCCAGGCCGGCACGGACGCGCCCGCCGCGCCGGCATCCGACACCTGCTGGGCGACCCACTACGGCCCGCAGCCGCCCGGAGCCCTGACCGCCAGCGGCGAACTCTTCGACAACAACGCCGACACCGCCGCGACCTCGCTCAGCCGTCAGCCCCAACTGCCCTTCGGCACCCGGGTGCAGGTCACGAACACCGCCAACGGCAGGTCACTGGTGGTCCGTATCAACGACCGGGGCACGTTCGCCTGGACTCCGCAGGTGCCCAAGTGCCTTGACCTGACCGAAGGCGCCTTCGGCCGGCTCGGCGGAAGCCTCGATCCCGACGCCGGACACATCGTCGTCACCGAGACCGTCCTCGGCTGACGGCCCCGTACCCACACCACCGGCATGAACCCATCCACCCGACCAGGACAGGAGCACCCGCCGATGCACCTCCGCCTCGCCGCACTCCCTCACAGACCCCTACGCCCGGGGCGTCTCGGACGCTTCCTGGCCGGCGGCGTCGTCGCCGCCCTCCTCGCCGCGCTGTTCGCCGCCGCACCCGCCCGGGCCGCGGACGGCCAGATCACCGGGCTGGCCGGCAAGTGCGTGGACGTGGCCGGCGCCAACAGCGCCAACGGCACCGCCGTACAGCTCTACGACTGCAACGGGACCAGCGCCCAGATCTGGTCGAACCCGGGTGACGGCACCCTGCGGGCGCTCGGCAAGTGCCTGGACGTCGTCGACCGCAGCACCGCCGACGGCGCCGCGGTCCAGCTGTGGGACTGCTCCGGCGGCGCCAACCAGCAGTGGGTGGTCACCTCGGCCCACGACATCGTCAACCCGGCCGCGAACAAGTGCCTGGACGTGCGGGACAACAACAGCGCCAACGGTACGCGCCTGCAGATCTGGACCTGTACGGGTGGCGCGAACCAGAAGTGGAACGCTCCGGCCGGCGGCGGAAGCGGCACACCGTCCGGATTCGCCGTCTCCGAGGCCCAGTTCAACCAGATGTTCCCGAACCGGAACGGCTTCTACACCTACAGCGGCCTCGTCCAGGCCCTGAGCGCCTACCCCGGCTTCGCGAACACCGGCAGCGACACGGTCAGGAAGCAGGAGGCCGCCGCCTTCCTCGCCAACGTCAGCCACGAGACGGGCGGCCTGGTCTACGTCGTCGAGCAGAACACCGCCAACTACCCGACCTACTGCGACTGGAGCCGGCCGTACGGTTGCCCGGCCGGGCAGGCCGCCTACTACGGACGCGGCCCGCTCCAGCTCAGCTGGAACTTCAACTACAAGGCCGCCGGTGACGCACTCGGCATCGACCTGCTGAACAACCCCTGGCAGGTGGAGAACAACCCCGCCGTCGCCTGGAAGACGGGCCTTTGGTACTGGAACACCCAGTCCGGACCGGGCACGATGACCCCGCACAACGCCATGGTCAACGGCGCCGGATTCGGCCAGACCATCCGCAGCATCAACGGCTCCCTGGAATGCGACGGCAAGAACCCCGCACAGGTCCAGAGCCGCGTCGACGCCTACCAGCGCTTCACCCAGATCCTCGGCGTCTCGCCGGGCGGCAACCTGTACTGCTGACCTGGTCAGCCCCTGCTCACCGGTGCACCGCGTCGCAGGAGGGGCGGTGCACCGGCCGGTCGGCACCGTGCGCGCCGATCTGCCCAGCCACACACGGTACGGCGAGTTCGGCTCAGCGGGCGGCGTCCATGCGCTGGGTGCCGATGACCGACAGCAGCCGCAGTGCCTCCTCCGACGGTGTGCCGGGGACGGCGGTGTAGATCACGACCTGCTGGTCCCGGTCGGTGAGGTCGAGGGCGTCGCAGTTGACGGTGACCGGCCCGACCAGGGGATGCCGGAACGTCTTGCGGAGCGTGGGTCCCCCGTCCACGTCGTGGGAGTCCCACAGCCTGGCGAACTCCTCGCTGCCGGTGCGCAGTTCCTGGATCAGCCCGGTCACCTCGGGATCGTCGGGGTAGCGGGCGGCGGCCGTGCGCAGCCGGCGCGCCGCGTGCCGGGCGAACGCGTCGGCGTCGGACACGCCGTACAGCCGCTGCCCGGCGGCGCGCGGCCCGAGGAAGACGCGCCGCGCGAGGTTGCGGTCGCGGCGCGGCAGGGCTGAGAAGTCCTCCATCAGGGCGGCCGCCAGCTCGTTCCAGGCGAGCACCTCCAGCGTGGCCGAGGTGACGAAGGCGGCGGACTGCGGCAGCCGGTGGATCAGGTCGAGGATGCTCTGCCGCACCTCGCGCGGGGGGCCGGGCGGGGGCTCCGGCGGGGCACCGGCCAGCAGATGGAGGTGCTCGCGCTCGACGTCCGACAGCCGCAGGGCGCGGGCCAGCCCGGCCAGTACCTCACGGGACGGGCGCGGGCCGCGGGCCTGCTCCAGCCGGGTGTAGTACTCGGTCGAGATGAACGCCAGATGCGCCACCTCCTCGCGGCGCAGCCCCGGTGTGCGGCGGCGCGGCCCGGCGGCCAGGCCCACGTCGTCGGGGCTGATCCGCTCGCGCCTGCTGCGGAGGAATCCCGCGAGTTCTGCTCTGTCCACACCCCCAGTGTGCGGGTGTGCCGCGAGAACCATCCAGGTACTCCCGGTGCCTGGATGGGCCCGGCTCCCGGGCGCAGGCTCGCTGCCATGGACAACACATCGCACGAGCAACACAAGGACACGCCTCCCTGCGGCCTGCTGGCCGGCAAGGTCGCCTTCGTCACCGGTGCCGGGCGCGGGATCGGCGCCGCCGCGGCGCGGCTCTTCGCCAGGGAAGGGGCCCGGGTGCTGCTCGCGGCCCGCACCGAGGCCCAGCTGAAGGCGGTCACCGAGGAGGTGCGGGCGGCGGGCGGCACCGCGGACTACGTGGTGTGCGACCTGGCCGACACGGCGAGCGTGCGCGCCGCCGTGGACCGTACCGTCGACCTCTACGGCCGACTCGACATCGCCTTCAACAACGGGGCGACGATCCAGCCGCCCGGCCCCATGGACCAGTTGCCGGAGGCCGAGTTCGACCATGTGTACACGGTGAACCTCAAGAGCGTCTGGCTGGCCATGGTCGCCGAGGTCGCCGCCATCCGGGCCACCGCCGGGACGGGCGCCATCGTCAACAACTCCTCCATCGGCAGTCTGCGGGGCAATCCCGAACTGCCCGCGTACGGTGCGATGAAGCGGGCGGTGAACAGCCTGACGGAGTCGGCCGCCGTGACGTACGGTCCCGAGGGGATCCGCGTCAACGCGATCGCGCCCGGCAACACCCTGACGGAGATGATCCGGGCCTGGGAGGCGGAGGCTCCCGGTCTTCAGGACCGGCTCACGGCGCTCACCCCGCTGCGCCGTGCGGCTGTGCCGGAGGAGATCGCCGAGGCCGCCGCATGGCTGCTCAGCGACCGTTCCTCCTTCGTGACCGGCACGGTGCTGCGGGTGGACGGCGGCGCACGGGCCTGAACGCCCGGTGCGGGGTCAGCCGAGTCCGAGCACGTTCATGGTGCGCTCGGCCATGCGCTGCTCACCGAGCGCGTTGGGATGGACCGGGACGATGTTCCGCCCGAACAGGAGCGGCTCGATCCACCGGGTGCCGGCGGCCCGGCAGGCGTCGTGGCCCTGGGACACCTGGGAGAAGTCCACGTAGGTGGCCCCGCTCTCGGCGGCGGCGCGCTGCACGACGGCGTTGAGGTGGGCCTGCAGCGCGTGCAGGTACGGCACGTCGCCGGAGGCGATCGGCATGCTGACGAAGCAGGACGGGTCGGCCTCGGCCGGCGTGATCCACGGGTAGCCGAGCACCGCCACCCGGGCGTCCGGTGCCTTGGCCCGCACGGCGCGCAGCGCGGTCTTCAGCGCGGGGTAGGTCTTCGCGTCGATCGCGTCGTCGAAGGAGGTGCCGTACGTGTCCTTGCACGGGCTGCCCTTGCCTCCGCCGAGGACGCCCGCGGTGCCGCAGGCGAGCATGGCGTTGACGAAGGTGCCGTTGTCGTTGCCGCCGATCGTCAGCGTCACCAGGTCGGTGTCCGCGGTGACGGCGTCCGCCTGCGGGACGGCTCCTGGGTACTGGGACTCGGTGAAGTCCTTGGTCTGGGCGGCGCCGCAGGTGACGTCGGTCAGCCGGGCGCCGGTGCGGGCGGCGAGGACGTGGGGGTAGTCGGCCGTGGAGCGCAGGCAGATCAGGTTGCTCGCGTCGACCGGCAGGATCCCGGAGCCGGCGCTGTAACTGTCGCCGAGCGCGGCGTAGTTCAGGGGTGTCGTGGCGCTGGCGGGCACGGCGGTGAGGCCGAGGGCCAGCGCGCCGGCGAGTGCGGATGTCGCGGCCATGACATGCCGGAGGCAAGACTTGGGCATGGGCGGGTGCTCCCTCTTCTCGGGTGGGGGACACGGAGCAGGCGGGCATGGCTGTGCCCGCGTGTGTGCTGTGCGCGAGAATGCGGCGGCTCGGAGCAAGGAGAGGTACCGGCGTGGGGGTGCCGGCTCGCGGGATTACCGCTGAGTTCTACTGGTAGGTAATGTGCGGGCATCCACCGGGGGCGTCAACGTTGTTGACACAGATTCTTGAAAAACCCACGACCGACCCACGACCGGAGCCGAGCCCACGTCCTTGCCTCATCCGAAAGACTCGCTTCGTCCACGCCTTACGGAGTCATGACGTGCCGGTCGCGTCGCCCGGCCCCGGTGCCGTCCGCCTCTAGCGTGGCCGTATGCGTGTACTGGTCACCGGCGGTGCCGGGTTCATCGGGTCCCATGTCGTCGAGGCGCTCCGGGCGCACGGGCACGAGCCGCTCGTGTACGACGTCCGTGAGGACCCCGGCGCGGACGTGCGCTCCCCGGCGTCCGTCGCCCGGGCGCTGGCCGGGGTGGACGCCGTCTGCCACCAGGCGGCGATGGTCGGGCTCGGCAACGGTGTCGCCGACGCGGCGGAGTACGTCTCGCGCAACGACCTCGGCACGGCCGTGCTGGTCGCGGCCATGGCGGAGGCGGGGGTACGGCACCTGGTGCTGGCGGGGTCGATGGTGGTGTACGGGGAGGGGCGTTACGAGTGCCCGCGCCATGGGGTCGTACGGCCGGGCCCCCGCGCCGTCGCCGATCTGGACGCGGGCCGGTTCGAGCCCTCCTGCCCGCACTGCGGTGCGGAGGTGAGCCCCGGACTGGTCGGTGAGGACGCCCCGGCCGATCCCCGGAACGTGTACGCCGCGACCAAGCTGGCCCAGGAGCACCTGGCCGCGGCCTGGGCCCGCAGCACGGGCGGGTCGGCGGTGTCCTTGCGGTACCACAACGTGTACGGACCGCGCATGCCACGCGACACCCCGTACGCCGGCGTCGCGTCCTTCTTCCGCTCGGCCCTGGCCCGCGGCGAGGCCCCGAGGGTGTTCGAGGACGGCCGGCAGCGACGGGACTTCGTGCACGTACGCGACGTGGCCGCGGCCAATGTGGCGGCGCTGGAGGCCAAGGCGGCCCCGGGAGTGCTCGCGGCGTACAACACCGGGAGCGGTGAGCCGCGTACCGTCGGCGAACTCGCCCGGGCGCTGTCCTCCGCGTGCGGCGGGCCGGAACCGGTGGTCACCGGGGAGTACCGGCTGGGCGACGTACGGCACATCACCGCCGACTCGTCGCGGCTGCGGGCCGAGCTGGGGTGGAAGCCGCAGGTCGGATTCGCGGAAGGGATGCGGGAGTTCGCGGGCGCCGGGCCCGTGTAGGGCCCTGTGCGCCGCAGGGCGGATGCGCGCGGGTCACACGGAATGCGCGGCGGGCGAGTCGGGGACGGCGCAAGCGAACCTGCCCGAGACCCAGCAGCCGGGGAGTCCCACCGAGTCGCGGCGCCGCAGAGCGCATACGCGCGGGGTCACACGGAACTCGCGCCGGGCGAGTCAGGGACGGCGCAGGCGAACCTGCCCGAGACCCAGCAGCCGGGGAGTCCCACCGAGTCGCGGCGCCGCAGAGCGCATACGCGCGGGGTCACACGGAACTCGCGCCGGGCGAGTCAGGAACGGCGCAGGCGAACCTGCCCGAGGCCCAGCGGCCGGCGAGTCCCACCGAGTCGCGGCGCCGCAGAGCGCATACGCGCGGGGTCACACGGAACTCGCGCCGGGCGAGTCAGGAACGGCGCAGGCGAACCTGCCCGAGGCCCAGCAGCCGGGGAGTCCCACCGAGTCGCGGCCGGAGGGCGCACCCGCCCGGAGGGCGGCGACGGCCGGGAGGGCCCAGGATGCCGCGGCGTCCCGAGCCCAGGGTGCCGCGGTTCCCGGACTGCCCATGCCGGGGGCGCCGCCAAGACCCCGAAAGGACACCGCGACGCCCAGACTCCCCCAGGAGGCCGCAATCCCCCGACAGCCCATGACGCGGGCACCCCAAGACCCTGAAAGGTCACCGCAACCGCCCAGACTCCCCCAGGAGGCCGCAGTCCGTGGACGCCTCGGGCCGCGGCACCTCGGGACTGCCGGGACGCGGAGACCCCGCAGACTCCGAACGATGCCGCGGCCGCCCGGACTCCTCGGGATGCCCCAGCCCTCGGGCCCCGGGACGCGGCACCCCCTGCCCCCTCTAAGGCGCCGCAGGCAGCGTCACCTCGAAGCGGCAGCCGCCCGGGATGTTGCGGACGGTGGTCCGGCCCTGGTGAGCCTCCACGATGCCCCGGACGATGGCGAGGCCGAGACCGGCGCCCGCCGGCGGGGTACGGGCGTCACTGCCGCGCCAGCCGGTGTCGAAGACGCGCGGCAGGTCCTCCTCGGGGATGCCGCCGCAGCCGTCGGTGACGGAGAGCACCACGCCGTCGTCGGTGCGCTCGGCGGCGACCGCGACAGTGCCGTCCGGTGGGGTCCGGCGGATGGCGTTGACCAGGAGGTTGCCCAGTACGCGGGTCATCTCCTTGCCGTCCACCTCCACGGGTACGGGCTCGACGCGGCCGCCCACCAGCCGTACCCCGTGTTCCCGGGCGAGCGGGTCGGCGCCCGCCAGTGCGTCGCCGACCAGGTCGTACAGGGAGATCCGGGACGGGCTCAGCGGGAGGGTGCCCGCGTGGATGCGGGAGAGTTCGAAGAGGTCGCCGACCATGTCGTTGAGCCGTTCGACCTCGGTGCGGATCTGCTTGAGGTAGCGGCCGGGATCGGCGGCCACGCCGTCCTCCAGCGCCTCCGACATGGCGCGCAGTCCGGCGAGCGGGGTGCGCAGGTCGTGCGAGATCCAGGCGACCAGTTCGCGCCGGGACTTCTCCAACGCCCGCTCCCGCTCGCGGGACTCGGCGAGCCGTGCGCTGGTCGCGGCCAACTCGCGGCTGAGGGCGTCCAGTTCCGCGGTGGCCGGGCCGTGCGGTGCGGCGAAGGCGCCGGCGTCGCCGAACGAGCGGGCGGCGTCGGCGAGTTCGCGGCTGCGGGCGGCCACCCAGCGGCCCAGGAGCAGTGCGGTGGCCAGGGAGACCACGGCCGCCATGGCGACGACGGTGGTGACCACGCTCAGGTCGTGCGAGGACAGGAACATCGCCCAGGCGACGGCGAGCGTGCCGGCGAGCATGGCGACGACACCGACCGCGGCGACCACGGCGATGGAGGCGGTGAGCGAGCGGCGCCGGATCAGGCGCAGCACGCCCGCGCCCGTGATCCCCGCGGCGGCGGCGCCGGCGAAGGCGTACAGGACGATGAAGAGGGTGGCGCTCACGGTCAGAGCACCGCCCCGCCGGGCTCGAAGCGGTAGCCGACGCCCCACACGGTCTGGATCAGTCGAGGCCTCGCGGGGTCGTCCTCGACCTTGCCGCGCAGCCGGCGCACGTGGACGGTGACGGTCGACAGGTCACCGAAGTCCCAGCCCCAGACCTCGCGCATCAGATCCTCCCGGCTGTAGGCCCGGCCGGGGTTCCGCAGGAAGAAGGCGAGCAGGTCGAACTCGCGGAGGGTGAGGGAGAGCCGGGTGCCGTTCTTGGTGGCCCGGCGGGCGTCGGGGTCGACGGTGAGTCCGCCCGCGGCCAGCCGGTGCCCCGTGCTGACCGGGCGGCTTCGGCGCAGCACCGACTCCACGCGCAGGACCAGTTCGCGGGGGCTGAAGGGCTTGGTGACGTAGTCGTCGGCGCCGACCTCCAGGCCCAGGATGCGGTCGTCCTCGTCGCCGCGGGCGGTGAGCATGATGACCGGCACGGGCCCGCCGTCCCGCATCCGCCGGCACACCTCCAGGCCGTCCATGCCGGGCAGCATCAGGTCGAGCACCACGAGGTCGGGCCGGTGGGCGGCAGCGCGGGTGAGGGCGGTCGGGCCGTCGTCGGCGCGGTCGACCAGATAGCCGGCGCGGTGCAGGTATCCGGTGACGACCTCGGCGACGGTGGGATCGTCGTCCACGACCAGGATCCGGGCCGTCTCGCCTGCGGCTTCGGTCCCGTGGGGCTCGTACAGCGATTGCATGTCTCCAGCGTCGCACCGCTCGGCCTCCGTCGTGGGGCCGCGGGGCGGGCGTCCGCGTTTCGTAAGGAGCACGAGTCCGTTATGCCCCATTGGCGTTCGTAGGGTGAGACCGTGACGACCACTTCAGCGGACGTCGACGTGGTGCTGCCCTGCCTGGACGAGGCCGAGGCCCTGCCCTGGGTGCTCGGCCGGATCCCGGCCGGCTGGCGCGCCCTCGTCGTCGACAACGGTTCCACCGACGGCTCCCCCGACCTCGCCCGCGCGCTCGGCGCGACGGTGGTGCACGAGCCGCGGCGCGGCTTCGGCGCCGCCTGCCACGCCGGACTGACCGCGGCCACGAGCGACATCGTGTGCTTCTGCGACTGCGACGCCTCCCTCGACCCCGCGCTGCTCGTTCCCTTCGTGAGGGAGATCCGGGACGGCGCGGCCGACCTGGTCCTCGGCCGTCGGCGTCCCGAGGGCCGGGGCGCCTGGCCGGCGCACGCCCGCGCGGGCAATCTCGCGCTGGCGCGGATGCTGCGCCGGCGTACCGGGCTGCGCCTGCACGACCTGGGCCCGCTGCGCGCCGCCCGCCGGGAGCCGCTGCTCGCGCTCGGCCTCACCGACCGCCGCAGCGGCTATCCGCTGCAGATGGTCGTCCGCGCGGCCGACGCCGGCTGGCGCATCGCCGAGCACGACGTGCCCTACCGCCCGCGCACCGGCGCCTCCAAGGTGACGGGGACCTGGCGCGGCACCTGGCAGGCGGTGCGGGACATGAGCCGTGTGCTGGCGGAGGCCCCGGCCGACGGGGGGCTCGTACGGTGACCACGCTGCTCGTCATCGCCAAGGAACCGCTGCCCGGGCGGGTCAAGACACGGCTCAGCCCGCCGTTCACGCCGGAAGAGGCGGCGCGTCTCGCGCAGGCGGCGCTCGCCGACACCCTGCACGCCGTGGCGGCGGCGCCCGCGACCCGGCGGGTCCTCGTCCTCGACGGGACGCCGGGAGACTGGCTGCCGGCCGGCTTCGAGGTGCGTCCGCAGTGCGCGGGCGGGCTGGACCAGCGGCTGGCGGACGCCTTCGCGCACTGCTCGGGACCCGCGCTGCTCATCGGCATGGACACCCCCCAGGTGACGCCTCGGCTGCTCACCGTGGACTTCGCGGGCTGCGACGCCTACTACGGACCGGCGGAGGACGGGGGTTTCTGGGCCCTGGGCCTGGCCGAGCCCGATCCCGCGCTGCTGCGGGGCGTGCCGATGTCGACGCCGGTGACCGGGGCCGTGCAGCGGGAGCGGCTGCTGGCCGCCGGGCTGCGGGTGCGCGAGCTGCCCCGGCTGCGGGACGTCGACACCGTCGCCGACGCCCACGCCGTCGCCGCGCTGGCCCCGCGCGGCCGGTTCGCCGCCCAGCTGGCCCGCTGTACGCCGGTCACCCCGCGATGAGGGGCACCTCCGTCGCCTGGGCGGCCGCCGACCCCTACGCGGCCGCGTTGCGCACCGGCCGCGGTCCGCTGTTCCTGCGCCGCACCGACGGCTGGCTGCTGCCGCTGGAGGTGGAGCGCTGGTGCGGCCGGGCCGATCACGTCGACGTGGCGGTCCTGGACCGCTGCGAGGGCGCCGTCCTGGACGTCGGCTGCGGTCCCGGCCGGCTGGTGGCGGAGCTCGCCGCCCGGGGACGTACCGTGCTCGGCATCGACGTCAGCGAGGCCGCCGTCGACCACACCATCGGGCTCGGCGGGCAGGCGCTGCGGCGCTCGGTCTTCGAGCCGCTGCCCGGCGAGGGCCGCTGGGACACCGTGCTCCTCATGGACGGCAACATCGGCATCGGCGGGGAGCCGTCCGCGCTGCTGGAGCGGGTGGCCGCGTTGCTGCGCCCGGGCGGGCTGCTGATCGCCGAGACCGTGCCGGGACACGTCGACGAGCGCGCCCGGGTCCAGGTGGTCGACACGGTCGGCGGCGCCCGGGCCGCCGGGGCGCCGTTCCCGTGGGCGCGCCTCGGCACCCCGGCCCTGCTGCGGTACGCGCGCAGGGCCGGGTGGCGGTCCGTCGCTCAGTGGTCGGCGGGCGGCCGGTGCTTCGCCGCCCTGCGCACACGCCACACCAGCAGCACGGCCGAGCCGCCGAAGAGCACGGCGGTGATCAGCAGCCAGCGGGCGAGGAACCCGTCCGGGGACAGACCGGTGGCGGACCGGTAGCGCCGGTCCACCATCCCGCTGATCAGCGGGAACCAGACGAGCAGGAGGAGCTCGGACAGCAGGGCCGGAACGCGCACGTACAACGTCCAGCCGCGCCGTCCGGCCGCCCCCAGACCGCCGGTGACCGCCCGGTCGGCCACCGTGTACAGCGGCAGCAGGACGAGATCGTGCAGGAGGGCGGCGCCCACGATCCACAGCGCCACCCCGAACCAGTCCCCGGCCAGCAGCCGCACACCGGCGTACGCGGCGAGGGTGAAGGAGCAGGCGAGCAGCAGCAGTTGGAAGGGACTGCCCAGGCTCAGGCTTCTCGGCATCACAGGTCTCCGAAGGTCAGCCGGGCCACCCACTTGGTGTTGAGCACACCGGGTGCCGCGGGGACGATGATCCGCGCCGGGTGGCCGTGGTCGGGGGACAGTTCCTCGCCGTTGACGAAGAGCGCGAGCAGCGAGCGTCCGTCGGCCACCTGGTTGGCGCGCAGGGCCGCACGCCGAAACGCTCCGTGCCGTTGCAGGGACTCCACGAGCACGTCCGGCGGGTCGCCGTCGTACCCGACGAGCGCCGCGAGGTCCCGCAGCCGCACCCCGCGCCACCACTGGTCGGCGGTCGACCAGCCCTCCACACAGGCGATGGGCAACGAAGCGCTGTGCTGCGGCAGTCGGAGGAGCTGCGCGCGGCTGAGCCGGACGGTTCCGGCGCGGCCGGTGACGACGAGCCGCCAGGCGTCCTCGTGGGTGTCGGCCGCCGTGATGCCGGCGTACGCGGCCGTCTTGTTGATCTGGAAGCCGTTCGGGCCGCCGCCGGGATCGGCGGTGCCGTGCGGCGCGAGCAGGGCCGTACGGCGGAAGGGTCCGCCCAGGCTCTGCCCGACGGTGGTCAGGAACAGCAGCAGGGAACCCCCGCCGACCAGCCCCAGCGCGCCGCGCCGGGAGACGGTGGGCGCCGCGGGGCGCGGGGAGACGAGGTCGCTCTGTACCTCACGGCGCCGCCGTACGGCCCGTACCGCCGTGGGCGTCTTCAGCGCGGCGTGTGCGACGAACGCGGCGAAGAACACCCATGCCCCGTAGAAGTGCAGCGGGTAGAAGGAGCCGGGGAAGACGTAGTCCAGCTGGACGTTGAGGACTCCGGTGGTGAACTCGAACAGTCCTCCTCCGACCAGCAGTACCAGGGAGATCCGCTCCAGCGCGTGGGCGAGGGAGCGGGCCGGCGGCAGGGTGAAGAGCCTCGGCACCACCGACCACAGTTTGGCCAGCAACACGGGGATCAGGGTGATGCCGAGGGTGACGTGGACGCCCTGGGTGAGCCGGTACAGCCACACCGGGTCGGTGGGCCAGGCGAAGAGGTAGAAGCCCAGGACGCCCTTGTCCGGTGTCTGGTCGTTCACCCGGGACAGGCCCGGGTTGTAGGCGGCGTACGACACCAGGCCGGTCACGAACAGCACGGTGATGCCGACGAGCAGGACGAGGCCGAGCACCGAGGTGAACCAGGGGCCGCGCAGGGGACTGCGCCAGAAGCCTGCGGAGGTGGGAAGCCGGGGATGGTCGCGCATGTCCCGACCGTAGGCCGGGTGACCCCCGGAAAAGGGGCCGCGACCGGTGACGAAACGCTGACGTCCGGCCCGCACGGCGGCTGTGTGCCGCTCTCCCGGCCTAGCGTTCCGGTGTGACCCGATCCCTCCGCCGCGATCTGTACGCCGCCGGTGCCGCCGCCCTCCTCGTGACGGCGGCCGTCCTCGTCGGCCGGCACATCCAGGACACCCGCCACACCCTGTTCGTGCACTGGCCGCCGCTGTTCGCGGACTGGGACCCGCACCTCGGCCCCGGCACCCCGGCGGCCATGGCGGTGGCGGCGGCCACCGTGACCTGCGGCCCGGCCCTCGCGGCCCGGTTGCCGTGGCGCGGGCTGCTCGCGGCGGCCTGGGCGGCCGCCCTGGCCTGGATCCTGTCCCTCGCCCTGGTCGACGGCTGGCACCAGGGCATCGCGGTCAGGCTGACCACCCGCAACGAATACCTCAGTGTCATCGGCCGCTTCCACGACATCCCGGCCACCCTGCGCGACTTCACCCACCACATCGTCAGCGGCACCCCGGACCCCTGGCCCGCGCACATCGCCGGTCATCCGCCGGCCGCCACGCTCACCTTCGTGCTGCTGGACCGGATCGGGCTGCGGGGCGGCGGCTGGGCCGGGATGTGGTGCATCACCATCGGCGCGACGGGCTGCGTCGCCGTCCTGATCGCGCTGCGCGCGCTGACCGGCGAGACGCTCGCGCGCCGGGCCGCGCCGTTCCTGGTGCTGGCCCCGGCCGCGGTGTGGCAGGGCACCTCCGCCGACGGCTACTTCGCGGCCGTCGCCGCCTGGTCCCTGGCGCTGCTCGCCCTGGCCCTGACCCGACGGTCCCACGGGTACGCGGTGGCCTCGGGCCTCCTCTTCGGCCTGACCTGCTACCTCTCCTACGGCCTCACCCTCTTCGCCCTGATCGGCGCGGCGGTCGTCGCGCGGGCACGCCGTGAACTGCGGGAACGCCCTGCCCTGTTGCTGTCCCTGCTCGCCGGACTGGCCGTGTTCCCCGTGGTGTTCACGCTCGCCGGCTTCGACTGGTGGCACGCCTACCACCTCCTCGTCACGCGCTACTACCAGGGCGTCGGCGGCACCCGCCCCTACGGCTACTGGGTCTGGGCCAACCTCGCCTGCACCGCCGTCATCACCGGCCCGGCCACCGCTGCCGGCCTGCGCCGGACGACCACGACCCTGCTCCCCGGGACCGGCCCCCGGCGCCCCGCGGACACCCGCCTGGCGTTCCTCGTCACGGCCGCGCTGCTCGCCCTTCTGGTCGCCGACCTGTCCGGCATGAGCAAGGCGGAGACGGAACGCATCTGGCTGCCGTTCGCCCTCTGGCTCCTGCCCGCCTGCGCCCTCCTCCCCCGCCCCCGCCCCTGGCTCGCGGCCCAGGCGATACTGGCCCTGCTCCTCAACCACCTGCTGCTGACGGGCTGGTGAGGTTTCTCCGTGCAGTTCGCCGAACGGAAACGGCAGACGGGGTGCCGGTCGGGTCCGCAGCGCGAGCTGGCGCCGGGGAGCGTTCCGCACCTGTACCCGGATGACCGGGGGCCGGTCACCGGCAGCCGGGCGGGCGGCGACCTGAGCGCCGAGGTTCAGGGACCGATGTGCACATGAGGTGTCCAGAGCGAGGGCCGTTCGGGCTCCCGCTCGCGCACCCGCGCCACGGCGTGATGGAGGGACTCGGCGACCGTCGCGTCCCGATGCGCGGTCAGGTGCTCGTAGAACGCCTGTACCAGCCGGGTGTTGATCCGCTCGGTCACCGGCCAGAGGCTGCCCACCAGGTGGCTGAAGCCGGCGAGCTGGAAGGCCGACAGCAGGTTCAGGGACTCGTCGGGCAGGTCGAGGCGGTTGCGGGCGGTGCCGCAGGCGGACAGGAAGGCCAGGCCGGCCCGGTCGGTGCGGGCGGCCGCGATGTCGCTGATGTGCAGCCGGCCGTCGTGCAGGACGAGGTGGCCCTCGTGATGACGGTCGGCGTCGTGTCCGGCGTGGCAGGCCACATGGACGATGTCGTGGTCCGGCACGGCCGTCAACAGTCGCTCACGGGTGGCGGCCGGCCCCCGCAGCAGGCGGGCGCCGGGGAACGAGCCGGTGAGCAGGGCCGCCTCCTCGTCCGCGGCCGGCAGATCCGGGGCGCCGGGGGTGCGCGGCAGGGCGACCACCAGGGGGCGGCTGTCCGGCCCCGGCCGCCAGGCGCTCAGGCGGCGGAGCGCGTGGACGGTGGGCGTGTAGGACGACACCACGAGGGCGAACGCGCTGCCCTCCTCGCGGCGTTCGGCCATGTGCAGCGGGAAGAGGCTCAGCGGCCCGGTGGGGCACCACCACATGCGGGGCGGTGCGGTGCCCTCCCGCAGGCCGCCGAGGTCGTCCCGCAGAGCGTCGAGGACGGGCCCCACGACGGCGTCCCAGAGCAGGGCCAGACCGGTGCGCAGGGAGTACTCGCCGTGGCTGCGGCGCGCCGGGGAGGCCCCGTGGTCCAGAGCGAGTTCGGCGCCGCCGAACAGATCGCGGCCGAGCCGCCGGACGGTGTCGAACGTGAGCCGGGGCAGCGGCAGCCGGCGGACGCCGTCCCGGGTGACGAGCAGGGCGTCGGAGCCGTAGCGGCCGAACATCGGGACGGCCACGGGGCCCTCGCGACAGGCGTCGAGGATCTCCTCGAGGCGCGGCGGCTGGAGGAAGTCCTCGAACCCGGGCACGCCCTTGATCTCCTGGATCAAGTGCCGTCGTTCGTCCGCCAGTCGGTGGCGCCGGTCGGCGTCCGGCTCGGACCGCAGCCGGGTCGGCAACTCCGCCAGGGCCGTGGCGAGCCGGGGGGCGTGGACGCGCAGCCGCTCCAGATCGACGCGCACGGCGGATGCCTCCGCATGGAGCACCCCGCGTCCCTGTTCCAGCAGTTCCAGCGCGCGGGCCGGTGAGCCGGTGGCCAGCGCGCAGGAGGCGGCCAGTGTGGGCAGCGGCGCGTAGGCGGGCAGCCGGCGTTCCCGGTCACCGGCGCGCAGCTGCCAGCCGGCGAGGTCCGGCAGCAGACGGACCGCCAGGGAGAGATCGTCGGCGGCGCTGGGCCAGTCCTCGAGGTTGATCTCCAGCTTGCCGGCGTGCCAGGCGCTCTCCAGCCGTCTGGGGACGCTTTCGGTGGCGGCCCTCGCGACCTGGCGGAACAGGGTCGCCGCCTCGCGGGCGTCCGCCGGCTCGCCGTACTCCACATAGCGGTTGTTGAGGGCCGCACCGAGCAGGTAGCGGCGGGAGGCGAGGTGGGCGGGGCTGACGGCGGCGGCCAGGCCGTCCCGCAGCACGGCGATGGACTCGGCGAGCACGGCGGGGTCACGGGTGCGGGCGTACTGCTCGGCCAGACCGCCGGCCAGCGCCTCCAACGCCACTTCCGTCGGCCGGCCCGCCGAGCCGGTATGGGCCTGGCGGGCGAGCCGGAGGGCTTCGGCGAGGTCGGCCGCCGGATCCTGTCCGGGGCCGCCGCGCCGGGCACGCTGTCCGAGCCGGCGGCCGAGGTTGGCCCGGACGGCCGTGCGCAGTTCCGGGTCGGCGTCGGGGGTGAGGGCGGCGAGGGCCGCCCGGCCCAGATCGATGATCTCGTCCAGCGCGGCCGGGTCCGCGTTCTCGCCGTCGAGTTCGGCCAGCGTCTCCAGCTGATGGGCGAGGTTGTTCAGCTCCCGGGCGCGGGCAGGGTGGTCGGGGGGCAGTCCGTCGACCAGCGCACGGGAGAGGGCGACGGCCTCCCGCAGCGACTCCGAGTCGCCGACGTCGTCGTGGCGCAGATGCAGCAGTCCGGCGAGGTTGGTCACCGCGTCGGGCCTGCGGGGGTGGCCGGGCGGCAGCCCACTGGACACCGTCCGGGCCAGGTCGATGGCCTCGGCGAGCACTTCGGGCTCGCGGTGGAGGGTGTAGGCGTGCCGAAGGGCCTCGCACAGCCGGGCCAGATGGTGGAGGTGCTCGGGCGCGTCCCGCGGAGTCTCGGCCACCAGCCTGCGGGCCAGGTCGACGGCCCCGGCGAGGAGTTCCGCCTCGGCGTGGTGCTCGTGCAGCAAGAGCAGGCTGTGCACGGTGTTGCCCATGCACCGGGCCCGGCCCGGTCTGTCCTCGGCCATGACGATGCCCAGTTGCAGCACAGCGGTCGCCGCGAGGAGCGCCGTTCGGTCGTGCGGTCCCGCCTCCTCCAGGAGCAGTCCCGCGAAGTCGTTCCAGACGCCCACCTGGGGAGCGCCCGGCGTCGGGGCGTGGATCTGCGCGACGACCGCCTCCGGCACGGACTGCGGCTCGGCGTCGCGCAGCGGGGCGAGGAGGGCGAGGGCGAGCGAGAGATCCCGGTCGTTCAGCGGGTTGCGCCGCCCGTCGGACAGGGCACGCAGCCAGAACAGCCAGCCGGTGTCGTGGAGGAGCCGGAGCCGGGGCTGCACGTCGATGCTCATGTCCCGCACGACGGAGCGTACGCCCGAATCGAGGAGGGCGGCGGCTTCCCGCTCGGCTCCGGCTGCGAGCAGGACGGCGGGATCGCGGGTGGCCGTGTAGGCCTTGAGACGGCCGGCGAGCGCATCGGTCTCGGGGCCGCCGGAACCGGTGTCCTGACCGGCGGGGTTCAGGTCCGGCGGCAACGGAACCACTCCTGCCTGCTGTCGTCCCACACGAGCGTGCGGCCGCGCAGCTCCGAGCGGTCCATGGCCATCAACTGCCGTACCGCGTCGGGTGGGATGGGGTCGGGCACGACGAGCTGGAGGTCGGTTTCCGGGTCCTGGATGCTGACGAAACCGGAGGCGTCGTGCGGGACTTGGGGGTCCGGGGTGCCCGTGCCGGAACCGGCCGAGTCGGCGGCGGACGGGTCTGCGGCGGGGCTGCCGCGCCGGGTCAGGCGGGCGCGCAGGCCCGCGTACACGTCGTCGGCCGATTTGCCGGCGACGGCCTGCACGAACGGGATGATCAACGCGGTGGCGGTCCCGCTCAGCACCAGCGACACCCAGTCGGGCATGTCGCGCAGCGCCGGCGGTTCGGGCGGCGCGCCGCCTGGTTCGGGCGACAGGACGTCGGCGATCGCGGCGGCGGGCGGGGCCGCGCCGGCGTCCGCGGGGATCCGCCGGGTCCGGCCGTCGGGGGCGGAGACCTGCCAGTCGCCGTCGGCCGTGCTGTACCGGACCACGAGATCGTGCGTCTCCTCGGGAAACCGGCGCGGTGTGGCGCACAGCCACAGCCAGAGCAGGTCTCCGGTGCCGTCGCCGCTCTCGTCGTGGTAGAGGTTCCGGCGTACGACGCTCAAGCCGTGGGTGCCCAGGGTCTCGGTCAGCTCGCCGAGTCGTGCCTCCAGGCCGGACCGGCCGGCTCGCGCGCGGCCGCCGGAGTCCAGCGCACTGTCGTTGCTCACGTCGATGTCACACATCCCCGTACGGTGGCCCGGTGGTGCTCGCTGCTGTGCCGTCGGGTCCGGGGCCGCGCGGCAGGCGGTCGATCCGTTCCAGGGCGGCCTGCCGTACGTCCGGATCGGCGGAGCGCGCGGCGCGTTCCAGGGCGGACCCGGCACCCTGCGGATCCGCCAGGCGTACCGGGACGTCGCTCGGCGGGATCAGGGACCGCGCGGCCACGAGCGGATGCCCGGAGCGGGCGGCCTGGCGGAAGGCGTCGCGGGGGCCGCGGAAGTCCCCGCGCCGTTCGAGCATGCAGCCGGCGCCGTATGCCCCCGGGGGTGCCGGCTCCGGGTCGCCGGAGCGCAATCGCCTCGCCATATCCGTCCGCGTCCGCCACCGAGGGCAGCTCCTCGGGCCCCGACGGTGCCGGGACCGCGAGCCGCGCACGGATCCGTTCGCCCCGCTCTGCGCCCGGCTCCCCCACCGAAGTCTCCCGTCGCTTCAGCCCGCGTCGTTTCACCATAGCCCGCAGGGGTGTTGCCCCGCGAAGCCCTCGGCATACGGCCTGCGGCCGGCCGCGGTGTCAGGCGTCCCCGGCGTCGGTGGCGGTGCGGTCGGCCAGTCGTTCGTAACGCTGTCTGGCGGCCTGTGGCGTGCCGAGTCCGAGGCCGAAGGCGATCTCGGGCCAGGTCATGCCCCGGCCGCGGGCCATCTGCAGCAGTGAGGCCTCCAGTTCGTCCAGTTCCGCTCGCACCAGCGGCACGAGGCTCAATGCGGCCGTGATGTCGGCGCGGTCCACCTCCGGCTCGCCCTCGTCGAGCAGCGCGGCCCCGCTCAGCAGGAACGTCACGAGCCGGACGGCCTCGTGCGGGGCGAGGACCGAGGGGTGGGTCTGCCGACGGCGTTGCCCGTCCGTCGCCGCGTGCCGCTCGGCGATGCGGAAGAGGGAGGCGTGGACCCGCTGGGCGCGCGCCTGTTCCGGCTGTGGAGGGTTGAAGGGGTCGGTGTGATCGGCGGTTGACGACATGCGGCCAGGGTTGCGTTCAACACGAAGTGGTGTCAACTGATTACGGTGAACAGGTTGTTCATGCGAGGTCGTTTCAGGAGGCCGGCGCGGTGATCTCCCGTTTGAGGATCTTGCCGCTCGGTCCCATCGGCAGCGCGTCCGTCACCCAGACCCGGCGCGGGTACTTGTACGCGGCGACCCGGTCCCGGACGAACCGCTGCAACTCCTCGGTGTCCGCTTGGGCTCCAGGGCGCAGGACAACCGCGGCGGCCACCTCCTCGCCGAGCCGCTCGTCGGGCACGCCGAGGACCGCGGCGAGGGCGACGGCGGGATGCTCGTGCAGCACCTCCTCGATCTCGCGCGGGTAGACGTTGTAGCCGCCGCGGATGATGAGGTCCTTCTTCCGGTCAACGATGTACAGATAGCCGTCCTCGTCCCTGCGGGCCAGGTCGCCGGTGCGCAGCCAGCCGTCGGGGATGGCGGCTGCCGTCTCCTCGGGGCGGTGCCAGTACTCCTTCATCACGTTGGGCCCGCGCACGGCCAGTTCACCGACCTCGCCCGGTGCGACGTCCCGGCCGGAGTCGTCCAGCAGCCGGACCTCGACGTCGCGGATGGGGGTGCCGATGGAGCCGGGCTTGCGCGGGCGGTCGGGGTGGTTGAAGGAGACGACCGGGCTGGTCTCGGACATGCCGAAGCCCTCCAGCACCATGCAGCCGAAGCGCCGCTCGAACCCGTGCAGGATCTCCACGGGCAGCGAGGCGCCGCCCGAGACGCACATGCGCAGGCTGGAGACGTCGGCCGCGGCGGCGTCCGTATGCTGGAGCAGCGCCGCGTACATGGTGGGGACGCCCTCGAAGACAGTCGCCCGGTCGCGGGCGATGGCGTCGAGCACGGTCTGCGGCTCGAAGCGGGGGACGAGGGTGAGGGACGCGCCGCTGCGGACGGCGACGTTCATGGTGCAGGTCTGCCCGAAGATGTGGAACAGCGGCAGACAGCCGACAATCACGTCGTCGGAGGTCAGCCGCTGCACCTCGGTGACGTTGACCTCGGTGTTGTGACGGAGCCCGGCGTGGGTGAGCGCGGCGCCCTTGGGGCGGCCCGTGGTGCCCGAGGTGTAGAGCAGCACGGCGATGTCGTCGCCGGCGGCGGCCGTCACCTCGTACCGCGGTTCCAGGCGCGCCAGTTCGGCGGCGAAGGCGGCCGGTTCGACCCTCAGGTGCCGTACGCCGGCGGCGGCCGCGCCCGCTGCGCCCTCGCCGGGCGCCTGATGCCACTCGAAGAGCAGCACGGCGCCGGAGTCCCGCAGGTGGTACTCGGTCTCGCGCTCCTTCAGCAGCGGGTTCATCGGCACCACGATGCCGCCAGCGCGCAGGACGGCGTAGTAGAGGACGACGAACTCGGGCACGTTCGGCAGCATCAGTGCGACCCGGTCGCCGGTGCGCAGGCCCTCGGTGCGCAGCAGCGCGGCGGCCTGGGCGCTGAGCCGGTCGAGGTCAGCGTAGGTGGTGGTCGCCGTGCCGAGCCGCAGCGCCGGGCGGTCCGGCAGCCGTCGCGCCGTCTCCACCAGGAATTCCGCCAGATTGGCCATGATGCCTCCTCGCACGCATGCTCCGCCACGCCCGCGGGTCCCGTCGCGAGCGTTCCCGGCATGGTCGCGTGCACGGTCAGGGGCGTCCATGGCGACGCCCACAGTTCGCCTGTTCCGGACTTGTTCTGCCGAACAAAGGGAGCGCCGTACGCTGCGGGTGTGGGTCTGTCGAATGTGGGCGCGGCGTTGCGTGGGCGCCTTCCGGAGCTGGGCGGGCGGATGGCCGAGCGCATCCGTGCGGAGGTCGAGTCGTACGCGGACGACTCGCTCATCCCCTTGGCGTCGCTCAGGGAGTCCTGCGAGGGCAACGCCGAGCAGCTCCTCGGACGTTTCGCCTACGGCTCCCAACCGGGCGTCGGAGCCGCTCAGCAGACCGGCCGGCTGCGCGCCGAGCAGGGCGTGCCGCTCGCGGACACCCTGCACGCGTACCGGGTCGGCTTCGAGCTGCTCTGGTCGGAGATGGTCGACGAGGCGCGCAGGCACCCGGAGGTCACGGACGCGGAACTGGTGGCCGGTTCCTCGGAGATCTGGGCGCTGTTCGGCCGGTACGCGGAGGCCGTGGCGGCCGCCTACCGCGAGGCCAGCGCGGAGCTGGCGCTGCAGCGCGAGGCCCGCCGGTCGGCCCTGGCCGAGGCGTTGTTCACGGGCGCCCTCGCGGATCGTACGACGCTGTGGGAGGCGGCCGGGCAGCTCGGTCTGCCGGAGCGCGGGCCGTACGCGGTGGTGGCCGCTTCGGTGCCGGATCCCGGCCAGGAGCCGCTGCCGGGGATCGAGGCGGCGCTGCGCCGCTCCGGTGTGCCGTCGGTGTGGCGGCTGCTGCCGGACCAGCAGATCGGGCTGGTCTCGCTCGGGCACCGGGACGCGGAGACGGTCAGCCTGCGCGCGCTGCGCCGCCGGCGCGCCCGGGTCGGCGTCAGCCCCCGCTTCGACTCACTGCGCGACACGCCGCAGGCGCTGCGGTTCGCCCGGCTGGCCCTGGCCGGACTGCCCGGCGAGGGACACGGGGTCAACCGGTTCGACGACAGCCCGCTGGCGATGCTGGTGGCCGCCGCTCCGGCGGAGGCGAGCCGGCTGGTCGAGGTCGCCCTGGGCCCGCTCCTCGAACTGCCGGAGGCGGAGCGGGCGCGGCTGCTGCAGACCCTCGGTCACTGGTTCGCCTCGGGCGGGGTCGCCGCCGGGGCGGCGGAACGGCTTTTCGTCCACCCCAACACGGTGCGCTACCGGCTGCGCCGCGTGGAGGAGCTGACCGGGCGTCCGCTCACCGACCCGATGGCCCTCGCAGACCTGGGCGCCGCGCTGTACGCCCTGCGGCTGCTGCCTTCCTGAGCGTCCACGGCGACGCGGTGGCGATCGGCGCTCACCACGCGGGCATGCGCGCCGTTCCCCGGCTAGTCCGTCAGCCGCAGCCGGTACACCGAGACATGGGAACGCGAGTCGGCGGTGAACTCGGTGCCGGACCAGTCGGCGTGCCTGGACTCCAGCTCGAATCCGGCCAGTCGGGCCATGAGGTCGAGTTCGGACGGCCAGATGTAGCGGTGCGGGCTGCGGTACAGCCGGGCCTCCTCGGTCTCGTCGATGCGGAAGTGGTGTGACACGACGCGCTGGTTGAGGACGTCGTAGGTGTCCAGCCCCACGTACCCGGCGTCGGCGCGCCACACGGTGGCCTCCTTGCCCGGCGGAAGCGTGCGCAGCTCCGGCACCCACAGCTCGATCACGAACCGGCCGCCGGGCGTGAGATGGCGGGCCGCGTTGCGGAAGCACTCGACCTGCTCGGCCTGCGTGAGCAGATTGGAGATCGTGTTGTAGACGAGGTAGACGAGGCTGTACGTCCCCGGGGCGAGGGTCGTCGCCATGTCACCCATGACCACGGGGATCGTGGCTTCGTCGGCCTTGGTCCGCAGCTGCTCCACCATCGGCCCCGACAGCTCGATGCCGGTGACGGGGACTCCTCGCCCGGCCAGCGGGACGGCGACCCGGCCGGTCCCGATCGCGAACTCCAGTGCCGCTCCACCGTCCGCCAGCTCGGCGAGGCGTTCCACCGTGGGCGTCAGAACCTCGGGGGCGAACATGCCGGTACCGGGCGTGTCGTAGCGCTGAGCGACGGCGGTGTCCCAGATCTTCTCCTGATCCATTCCATCAACGCTGACCTTCCGCAATGGAGTTGTCCAGCGAATTACCGCCGCACGCTCACGTCTCCCGCGTGCCATTGACACGCCATCACCCGCGTCCACCACCAGTACTACGACGTCTACTGGCTGACCGGCCAACCCCCGTCGCCGCCACCGGAGTTCGCCGCCTGGGACCGCTTCGACGAGACCTCCGGCAGCACGGCCTCCGACGCCACCGGCAACGGCAGGACGGCGACCCTGGCGAGCGGGGCCGCCTGGGCCCAGGGACGCATCGGCGGAGCCGTGGCCCTCGACGGCCAGGACGGACATGTCACGCTCGCCGAGGACCTGCTGGCCGGGGCGTCGGCCTACTCGGTGGCCACCTGGGTCAACCTGACCGGGCAGCCCGCCACCTGGAGCCGGATCTTCGACTTCGGCACCGGGGTCAGCGCCAACATGTTCCTGACCCCGCTGAGCGGCGCGGGCACGCTGCGCTACGCGATCACCACGGGCGGCGGCGGTGCCGAGCAGCGCATCGACGCCGACCCACTGCCGACCGACCGCTGGGTGCACCTGGCGGTCACCTACGGCTCCGGCACGGCCGTGCTCTACGTCGACGGCCGCGAGGCGGGCCGGAACACGGCGGTCACCGTCGAACCCCGCTACTTCGGCAACCACATCCGGGCCGCGTACGTCGGCAGGTCCCAGTACCCGGATCCGTACCTGAAGGCCGCGGTCGACGACTTCCGCGTCTACGGCACAACGCTGACCGCGGCCGAGGTCCAGACCCTGGCACAGGGCACGTAGGACCTCCCGTACGCCGCGTCCACCGACGGGGCCGCCACGAACGATCCCTCCCTGCTGGTGGTCAAGGACCCCGACCCGAGCGGAGCGTCGGCCGGTACCGCAAGCACTCGTGCCTCCCAGCACCGGCCGACGGCGGTCCACGCCATGCCGAGCCGGCGGCTCGACGGCGTCCACCAGCACGCGGGCCTCCGGCTCAACCGGCCGTCCGAGTCAACAGCGCGAGTACCTCACCCAGTTGGCGGCGTACCGACGGATCGGCGACGAGGCCGCCGCCGTCGAGCTGTCCCGTCCCACCGGGATCCGCACACACGCCTTCTCCACGACGGCCGCGCCCGTGAAGCCGAGCACCGTCCGCAGCGTGGCCCCCGCGCCCCGGCCACGGCCCGGGGCGGCCGCGTTGATCCATCCGGCCGGCTTGCCGCAGATCTCCGTTCCCCCGACCGTCCAGTCCGAACGAGCCGGGCAGCGTGCCCGCGTACTCGGGGGTACAGATCAGGACGGCGTCCGCACGGTCCAGCGCGGCCCGCAGAGCGGCGACCTGGGCCGGCAACGGGTCGGTGTCGTCATCGGGGTTGAAATGCGGAAGCCGGACCAGGTCCTCGTACATCGCCGTGCCCACGCCCACGGACGGCGCCACCGCCTGCACGGTACGCAGCACCGCCTCGTTGGTGGAGCCCTTCCGCAGGCTCCCGGACAGCAGCAGGATCACGGGCATCGGCGTCATCCGCTCAACCTACTGGCACGGCGGCGGCCAGGGCGCGGCCAGGAAACCGACCCGACGGTTTGGTAGCAGCCGCCCTCAACCGGTGCCACAGGCGCGCCGCGCGCGGACTCAGCTGTTGACGCCGGCCAATGACGCCGCCGGCTTCCTCCCTACCTCCGCGATCACCCTGGCGCCCCGGTCGGGTGCGGTGTCGAGGCGGACGAGGACGGCCGGCGCGGCGACGGCGGGGAGCAGGTGGTTGAAGAGGTCCGACATACGGTGGTCGAGGTCGGCCCAGTTCGCGACGGCCTGCGAGACGAACTGCACGCCGATCCACCCGCCGAGGAAGACCTGGGCGGTCTCCTCCGGCACCACATGCGGCAGTACCTCACCGCGCTCCTTGGCCTCCGCCAGCAGCGAGCCCGTCATCTCGGCCCAGGCGGGCCAGGCGCTGCCGAACACATCGCGGCCCTGAAGGTCGGCCGAGAGCCGGACCCCCGCGAGCAGCATCGGCTCCCGGGGCAGCCGCTCGGCCAGCGTCATGCCCGCGTCCACCCATTCCTGCAACTTCAGTTCCCGGGGGACGTGGTACTCGGTCGCCATCTGCTCCTGCAGCACACCGCGGGCGAGCGCGGCCTTGGAGTCGAAGTGGAAGTACAGGGCGCCCTTGGTCACGCCGGCCCGGTGGAGGATCTCGGCGATGGTGGCGGCCGCGTAGCCACGCTCGGCGAACACCGCGGCGGCGGCTTCCAGAACAGCACGCCGGGTCCGGACAGCTCGCTCCTGCTGAGCCATGGACCCTCCTCAAGCTGAAAATTAAACCAAACAGCTCGTACCTTACCGCAGCGCCTGTCAACGGAGAGGCGCTCTGGGGCAGTTACCCAGACCCTCGACCCCCTCTTTTGAACGCGTTCAAATATGCGGCTACGCTGTGCGTACCGAACCGAGGGGGCTCGATGAAGGTTGTTCTGCCCGGGGGAACCGGTCAGGTCGGCGCGATTCTCGACCGTGCGCTGACGGCGGCCGGTCACGAGGTCACCGTGCTCACCCGGCGTCCGACGCGAGAGCGGCAGGTCGGCTGGGACGGGGCCACGCTCGGCCGCTGGGCCCGGGTGATCGACGGCAGCGACGCGGTCGTCAACCTGGCCGGACGCAGCGTCTCGTGCCGCTACACGACCGAGAACCTGCGGGCCATGATGGATTCGCGGGTGAACTCGGCGCGCGTGGTGGGGCAGGCGATCGCCGCCGCCGCGCAACCGCCGCGCGTCTGGCTGCAGATGAGTACGGCGACGATCTACGCCCACCGCTTCGACGCGGCGAACGACGAGGCGTCCGGCGTGATCGGCGGCTCGGAGACCGGAGTTCCGGACTACTGGGCCTACAGCGTCGACATCGCCAGGAACTGGGAACGGGCCCAGGCCGAGGCACCGACACCGGCGACGCGGAAGGTGGCGCTGCGCTCGGCGATGGTGATGAGCCCGGACCGGGGCGGTGTCTTCGACGTGCTGCTGGGACTGGTCCGGCTGGGGCTGGGCGGGCCGGTCGCCGGCGGTGCGCAGTACGTCTCCTGGATCCATGACGAGGACTTCGTAGGTGCGGTGGAGTTCCTGATCGACCGGGACGACATCGACGGCCCGGTCAACCTCGCCTCCCCGGGCCCGCTCCCGCACCGGGAGTTCATGCGGACGCTGCGCGCGGCCCGGGGCGTCCCCGTGGGGCTGCCGGCGACCCGGTGGATGGCGGAGCTGGGGGCCTTCGCGCTGCGCTCGGACACGGAGTTGCTGCTCAAGAGTCGCCGGGTGGTCCCGGGGCGACTGCGGGCGGCCGGGTTCGACTTCGTCCACCCCGAGTGGCAGCCGGCCGCCGTGGACCTCGTACGGCGGGCCAGGTCGTCGCGAACCCTGGCGGGTCGACCCCGCCGGTTTACTTGAAACTACAAGCAACCCGTGTATCGTGCGCCATGGTTCAAATTTGAAACACAAGGCTCCTCGGGAGGACGCCATGCGCGTCGCAATCACCGGGTCCACCGGACTCATCGGCTCCGCCCTCACCCGCTCCCTCCTCGCCGACGGCCACCAGGTGATCCGCCTGGTCCGCGACCGGTCCGCCGTCACCCCTGACGACGGCAGCGAGTCCGCGCACTGGGATCCGGTCGCGGGCCGGGTCGAACCCGGCTCGCTCGACGGCGCCGACGCCGTCGTGCACCTGGCCGGCGCGGGAGTCGGCGACAAACGGTGGACCGCCGCCTACAAGCGGGAGATCCGCGACAGCCGGCTGCGCGGCACCGACACCGTCGCGCGAGCCTGCGCCGCGTCCGCCGACCCGCCGCGTGTCCTGGTGTCCGCGTCCGCGACCGGTTACTACGGCGACACCGGCGAACGGATCGTCGACGAGAGCGAGCCGGCCGGAGACGACTTCCTGGCCGCCGTCTGCGCCGACTGGGAGGCGGCCGCCGATCCGGCTCGACGGGCCGGCATCCGCGTGGTGCACCCGCGCACCGGCCTGGTCGTCTCCGCCGACGGAGGGGCGTTCGGCCGGCTCCTCCCGCTCTTCCGCTTCGGCCTGGGCGGCCGGCTCGGCTCCGGCGAGCAGTACTGGCCGTTCATCTCGCTGACGGACCACGTCGCCGCGCTCCGGTTCGCCCTCGGCACCGAGGAGCTGTCCGGGCCGGTCAACTTCACGGCGCCCGAACCGCTCACGAACCGCGAGGTGACGCGGGCGCTGGGCCGCGCCCTGCACCGTCCGGCGCTCGCCGCCGTCCCGGCCCTCGCCCTGCGCGCGGCGCTCGGCGAGTTCGCCGCGAGCATCACGTGCAGCGCACGCGTCCTACCGGCCGCCCTGCACAAGGCGGGTTTCTCCTTCGCTCATCCGACGATCGACGCAGCGCTCGACTCGGTGCTGCGACCGGCCGCTTGAGGAAGCCGTCGACGGGGCCGAGGGGTGCGAGGGCGCGCCGGATTCCGTCCGTGGCGCGAGTGCGTCAACGTCCGGCGCGCGGGACCATGGTCGTCCGGGCAGGGCGCCGGACGACCGGGCTCGGCGGAAGACGGGCGACGAGGAGGAAGCCGTGTGCCGACTGTTCGGGCTGATCAGCTCCCCGCTGCGGACTCACGCCACGTTCTGGCTGCTGGACGCCCCCGACAGTCTCAGCGTGCAGAGCCGCCGCGAGCCCGACGGCACCGGGCTCGGGTTCTTCGACGCGGCAGGCACGCCGGAGGTGCACAAGGCCGCGATCGCCGCGTACGAGGACCGCGCCTTCGCCCGGGAGGCCCGGGAGGTGGAGTCGGCCACCTTCCTCGCGCACATCCGCTACGCCTCGACCGGAGGGCTGGACGTGCGCAACACACACCCCTTCGAGCAGGACGGAAGGCTGTTCGCGCACAACGGTGTGATCGAGGGGCTGGACAGACTCGACCTCCGGCTCGGCGAGGACCGTTCGCTGGTGCACGGGGACACCGACTCCGAGCGTTTCTTCGCCCTGGTCACGCGGGAGACGGCGGCGCACGGCGGGGACGTGTCCGCCGGCATCGAGTCGGCGGCCCGCTGGGTCGCCGGGAACCTGCCGCTGTACGCCCTCAACATCGTCCTCGTCACGGCGCGAGAGCTCTGGGCGCTGCGTTATCCCGCCACCCACGAGTTGTACGTGCTACGGCGCCCGGCAGGCGGTCACCACGGATCGCGGCATCTCGACCACGCCGGCAGGCACGGTCATCTGCGGGTGCGCTCCGCGCATCTGGGTGAGCGTCCGGCGGTCGTGGTGGCCAGCGAGCCCATGGACGAGAGCCCGCAGTGGCAGCTCATGTCTCCCGGCGAGTTGCTGCACGTGGCCGCCGATCTGCGGGTGACCTCCCGCATCGCCGTGCCCGACCCTCCGGCATACCCGTTGACCCTCTCCGACCTGCGCCCCGAAGCGGCCGCCTCCCAGCGGCCCGCGTAGCCCGGCCCGGGTTTCGGCGAGCCGGCACGCGCGCTGATGCAGGACCGACCGCGCAGGCGGGGCGCCCCGTGACCCGGCTCACGGGCCCGAAACTTGCGCAACCCTTAAACTTTCCGTCGTGGAGACTACCGAGGTGACGGGTTGGGAGACCGCCGTGCTCGACGGCGGGCCGGCGGACGGGCTGCGGATGAAGGTCTCCGACCGGCCGCGCGTGATCCAGGTGACGTACCCCTGCCCGGTCGAGGCCGCACCGCACGGTGGCGTACGCGCCGAGGCGGTGTATCTGTACCGCCGCGACTACACCGTCACCAGCGAGCCCCTGCGGTACGGCTTCGACGTCGCCAGCCCCTGATCCGCGCGGTGGACGCGGCTCAGTCGGCCGGCCCGCTCGCGACCGTGGGAGCGGTGGACGGCCTCGCGGTGTCGTCCTCCTTCATGGCCTTGGCCTCGCTCTTGAGGATGCGCATGGACTTGCCCAGTCCACGGGCGGCCTCGGGCAGCTTCTTCGAGCCGAACAGCACGATCACGACGATCGCCACGATCAGCAGGTGCCAGGGTTCCAGTCCGTTGCGGAACATCGCGCCCACCCCTCTCCGACTTGCGGTCTTGCGCAACTGTACAACCGGGTCACCCGCTCGGTCGCCGGCGGTCAGGCGTCGGAGTCGGGCTTACCGCGCGCCGCGGCGTACGCCTGGGCCGGTGTCATGGCGACGCCGTTGAGGCTGACCGTCCTGTAGGGGCTGACCTTGGCGCAGGTCTTGGCCTGGTCGGCGGTGGAGGCGTGGGCGCCTCCGACGGCGGCCTGGGTGTCGGCCGGCGCGGGTGAGGAGGTGCCGCCCGGGAAGCCGGTGCCGCTGGGCCAGTCGCTGCCGATCACCAGGGTCAGGCCGCTGCCGGTGCCCTGCTTCAGGTGCGAGGAGGGCAGACCGAGCGCCTTGGCGACCGACGTGGCCTGCGCCTTCTGATCGGTGCCGTAGGTCAGCGTGGTCGTCGTCGCCGGGCTCGGCGCGTTGGCCGTGGTCGTGCCGGAGCTGAAGCCCTGATCGGTCAGCGCGGTCGCGACGGCCGAGGCGCGGCCGGTGACCGAGGTGCCGTTCTCGACGGTGACGGCGATCTGCGAGGCGGGCACGGCCGACGCGGTGGCCTTCGCGGTCGCCGAGGCCGCCGCGGACTTCTTGCCGGAGCCCGTGGTGAGCGACTGGTCGTTGGCGATGGTGGAGAACAGGGTCCTGGCACCCTGGCCCACGACCACCCGGTCCTTGTTGTTCGGGTCGGGGGCCGTCTGCATCGTCGTGAACGTCATCCGCTTGGTCGGCACCTTGTCCACGTCCGACGCGAGCGAGATGAGCTTCTTCACGCTGCCCAGGCCGTCGTCCACGGTCAGCGCCTTGGTGGCGGCGTCGGCCAGCCCGTAGACCGCGGTGGGGTCGGTGAGCGTGCCGGCGCTCTTGAACTTGCGGATCATCGAGCCGAGGAAGATGTGCTGCGAGATCGTACGGCCGAGATCGCTGCCGTCGCCGAAGCCGTGGCGGGAGCGGACGAACTCCAGCGCCGCCTTGCCCTTGAGGGTGTGGGTGCCCTTGGACAGCTTCAGATGGGAGTAGGTGTCGTACACGTTGTCGCTGACACAGACGGAGACGCCGCCGATGGCGTCGGACATCTTCACGACGCCGGAGAAGTCGAGCTTGACGAAGTGGTCGATCGGGATGCCGGTGAGCCGGTGGACCGTGGCCACCTGGCAGGCGGGGCCGTACTGCAGGGCGCTGTTGATCTGACCGTAGTAGCCCGACGTGGACTGGCCCGTCTCCGTGTCCTTGCAGGCCGGGACCTGGGTCATCGTGTCGCGCGGGATGCTCATGACCGTCGCGTTGGAGCGGTCGGCGGATATGTGCACCACCATCTGCACGTCCGCGTTGCTGCCGCTCTGCACCCCGGTCCTCGAGCAGCCGCCGCCGAGCTTGCAGTCGGCCTGGCTGGTACGGCCGTCCGAGCCCATGACCAGGATGTTGATCGGGGTGCGGCCGAAGGCGTCGGCCTTCTCGTTGCCGCCTTTGCCGTCGAGGGCGACGCTGTGGATGTTGCCGTTCAGGTGCTGGTAGAACCACCAGCCCGCACCGGCAGTAACCACGATGATCACGGACAGGCCTATTCCGAGGATCTTCAGCGCCTTCCTGCCGCGGCCCACCGAACGGGCCCGGCGCCCCCGCCTGCCGCGTCCGCGGGCAGCCGCCCGGGCCGCGGCCCGGCCGCCCGGCCGAGGCGGCCCGTCGGGTTCGGCCGTTCGCTGTCCGGGCACCCGCGCGCTACGGCTGCGCGTGGCCTGCCCGGTGGGCCCGTCCCACGGGTCGCTCATCTCCCACTCCCATGAACGGTCGGGCCCTGCGGGCCGGGCCGTGGGGTGTACGGCCCGGCCCGCGCGGCGATGTACGGGCGGACGGAGCGCGTCGCTCCACCGTTGCTTGCGTGGTTGCGCAATCTAACAAACCTGTGGCCCGAACTGCACAGATACACACATGATTCACAGGTGAGGCATCTCATGGACCGCCGTGCGGGCCTGGGGCGGTATGGGAGCGGGAGTCTACGCGCCTCATATAAGAGCGACATATAGGCCTTGCGCAAAAGCGGCGCATAGGCGGCATAAAGAAAGGATCGGAACAGCGCCGACGGTTCGCGCAGTGCTCTCAGCCGCCGGTCCAGCGCAGGCCGTGGGCAGCGGCGGCGGTGTGCGTCGAGCGCGCGGTCAGCTGGCCCACCATCATCCGGACCAAGGTCACGACGTCGGGGTCGTCGATGTAGTACACCTGCCGTCGGCCCTCACGGCGCGAGCGGACGAGTCCGGCGAGCTTGAGCTTGGCCAGGTGCTGACTGACCGCGGGGAGCGCTCCGCCCACCCGGTCGGCGAGATGCGTGACATCGCTCTCCCCCTGCGACAGGGCCCACATCAGATGCAGCCGGGCGGAGGAGGCGAGCAGGCCGAACGCCACGGCGGCCTCGGCCAGCACCTCGGCGGGCGGGTCCCCGAAGCCGGCGGCGCTCTCCGTCACAGCCCTCTCCCGTCCCCGCCCTCGTCACAGCCGACGCACACGCGCCCACCCAGTGTAGGCGCCCGGTTCCGGCGCCCGGGAAGAAGTTGCTGATCATCTCTGGCTCGTCGAAGGAGCAGGTCACGCTGGAACTCCCGGTGCTGAACGGGGTTACGGTGAACGCCGGGGCCGGCGGGGCGGCGACCGGAGGCTTCGGCACGGCGAGCGGCACATCGGCGCCGGGACCCGTCTGCGGGCGGCGACCCGGTCCGGGGCGGGGCCGTGCTGTCGAGGACGCCAATGTGCGCGCGGTGCGCCTGCCCGAAGGCCTGGCCACGGTTCGCGCGTCCGGTTCATACCCGGTGTCCGCCTGGCGGCCCAGCCCACTCCGACTTCCTCGATTGCCCAATGTCTTCATCATGTAGCAGAACCTCGACGGGACATCACCAGAGGCCCGCCGAAGGCCAACGGCCCTTGTCAGGACGGCTCGACCCGCCCCTAGGCTTGCGCGAGCAGGCAGACGAAGTGTCGGTCTCCGGTGCACTCGGCGCGGATCCCGACCCGACAGGAGGAACAAGACCATGGGCATCATCGGCTGGATCATCCTCGGCCTGTTCGCCGGAGCGATCGCCAAGATCCTGCTGCCCGGCCGCGACCCGGGCGGGCTGATCGGCACCACCCTCATCGGCGTCGCGGGATCCTTCATCGGCGGCTGGCTCTCCGCCCGCTTCCTGGACCGCCCGGTGGAGAAGCACTTCTTCGACCTCTACACCTGGGGCGCGGCGATCGCCGGCTCCCTGGTGCTGCTCATCGGTTACCGCCTCCTGTTCGGCAACTCCCGCGACTGACCCACCCGGTCGGAAGAACGTGCCCCGGCAGGAGGAGATCCGCCAACGGCCCGCCCGGGGCGGGCCGTTCACCCTCAGGGCAGTTTGACGAACGGTGCCAGGAAGGCTCGGGCTTCGGGTGTGTCGAGGCGATAGGTGACGTTGGTGGCGTAGCAGGGGGTGTCGCCGGTGATGGTGGTGGAAGCCAGGATGTTCTTGCCGCCGACGACCGCGAAGTTGGGCCCGCCGGAGTCGCCGTAGCAGGCACCGCCGTTGCCCTGGGGAGCCGTCATGGCGAGCCTGACCCAGGCCGCGTTGAGGGCGTCGAAGGTCACGGGTGCCTTCATGCGGACGCCTCCGCCGGGATGGGTCTGGCCGCCCGGACCCCTGGCGGCCTCCTGCGTGCCGTACCCGGCCACGAACCAGTCGGTGGAGTTCAGGCCCTGGGGGCCGAGCGCGCCCAGCTGGTTCTCGGTCGGCAGGGTGGCCGGAGTGAAGGACCAGCGGGAGGCGACCTTGGCGGCGGGCAGTTCGATCACCGCCATGTCGTGCGGGTCGGAGGCGGGGCCCGGATAGCCGGGGTGGGTGTGCGCGACGCCCTCGACGGCCACGGCGTTCGCCTGGGCGGCCGGGTCGCCCGGGTACTTCTTCGCGGCGGCGTCGAGCCCGGCCTGGACGTCCTGGTCGAGTGAGACGTAGAACCGGACGCCGGCCGGCCAGTCGCTGGTGCAGTGGGCCGCGGTCAGGAAGGTGTCGGCGTCGATCATCGTGCCGGAACACACCCAGTCCACACGGTCCGGGGTCGCCGGGTCGTTGTCGGCGTCCCAGGTGGCCACGAGCGCCCCGACCTCGGTGCGTTCGGGTGCGGGCGTGGCGTTGTACGAGTTGATCGCGGAGGAGGGCAGCGCGACGGCGAGCACGGTGGCGCAGGCCGCTGCGGTGACGGCGGTGACGCGTAGAGCGGTCAAGAAGAACCCCTTCACTTCGTGTGTGGGACAGGTGTTCTCCTGTGGGAGGTAGGAGCATTCAAGTGGGTGGGGCGACCCGGGGACAAGACCGCGGCGGACTGATCGGGCTCCTCGATGTCCCGGTGCGCCGCGAGCTCCGTCAGGGCCTGCTGGGTGGCCGGGTCGGCCGGCAGGAACGCCTCCAGTTTCAGCTCGGCGAGGGTCACGTCGACGGCGGTGGCGAAGGTCGTCACGGTCGTCATCAGCCGTAGTTCGCCGTACGAGGAGCGCAGGAGCAGCGGGACCGCGAACCCCAGGTGATCGGCGGACGGCTCCAACTCGGGCAGGTAGCCACCGAGTTCGTCCCGCAGTTCGGGCAGGTGGCCGAGGCGGGCCAGGATGTGCCGGGACCACTCGGCGAGATTGCCGATGCGCGGGGCCAGACCCTGCGGATGCAGTGCCAGCCGGTAGACGTTCGTGCCGGGGCCGACGAGTTCCGGGGCCGCGCCCTCGGTGAGCACGCCGAACGCCTCGTTCGCGGCGATCAGATCACCGTCCCGGTCCACGACCAGCGCCGGATACGGCAGATGCCCGCGCAGGATGTGGTCGATCGCCGTCCGCACCGGGGCCAGCTCGGGGTCGTCGAGGGAGCTCTCGGGGTAGGCGGGCGCGTACCCGGCGGCCAGCAGCAGCTCGTTGCGTTCACGCAGCGGCAGTTCCAGCGACTCGGCGAGGCGTACGACCATGGTGCGGCCGGGGGTTGATCTGCCGGACTCGATGAAGCTCAGGTGGCGCTGTGTGGTGCCCGCCCGCAGGGCGAGGTCGAGCTGGCTGAGGCGACGGCTGGTGCGGCGGGCGCGCAGGGCGCGGGGGAAGTCCACGCGCCCGTTCTAGCGCCCGGCGCGGCGTCCCGGCCATTCCCTGCGGGGAATTGTCGCGCCACGAGCCCGCACCGGAGCATCGGCGGCATGGACATCGGCGTACTCCTTCCGACCGGCACCGCGCAGTGGGGTCCGGGCGACGACCCGCGGGAGCTGGTCGTCTTCGGCCGCCGGGCCGAGCGCTCGGGCTTCTCCTCCCTCTTCGTCAACGACTCCCTGATCAGTCCGCGCATCGAGGCACTGACCATGCTGGCCGCGCTGGCCCCGGCGACCGAGAGCGTGACCCTGGGCACGGCGGCCCTGATGCCGTTCCTGCGCCGGCCGGTGCAGACCGCGCAGACCCTGGCCTCCCTCGACCTGCTGTCCGGCGGCCGGCTCACCGTGGCCGTCGGCGCGGGTTTCCCCGGCCGTTTCGGACGGCCCCTCTACGACCTGTCCGAGGTGCCCTGGGAGCGCCGCTTCGCGCGGCTGGACGAGACCGTGGCGCTGTGGCGGGCCCTGTGGGCCGGCGCGGACTCCTTCCACGGCGAGATCCTCCGGTTCGACGGCATCCCGCCCGCGACCGCGCCGTACCGTCCCGGTGGCCCGCCGGTCTGGCTCGGCGGCGGGACCCCGGCGGCGCAGGCCCGTACCGGCCGGCTGTACGACGGCTGGCTGCCGTACCCGCCCGACCCGGCCGACTACGCCTCCGGGCTGCTGAACGTGCGCGCGGCGGCGACCGGCGCCGGGCGCAGGGCGCAGGACGTCACGCCGGCACTCTTCGTCTCCGTGCGGGTCACCGAGGACGGCGAGGACACGGACGGCGGCCGGCGTGAGCTGGACGCGTACGCGCGGGCCGTCTACGGCATGCCACTGGCGGAGCTGGAACGGATCCAGGCGGTCGTCACCGGCTCCGCCGAGCAGGTACGCGCACGGCTCACCCGGTTCGCCGAGGCCGGCGCCCGCCACCTCGTGGTCCGCCTGGGCGCCCTGGGCCTGGCCGCCCAGCGCGACCAGCTCGAACGGGTCGCCGGCCTGATCCCGGCGCTAAAGGCGGCGGCCGCGGCCGCCGCACCGGCGGTGCCGCGCGTTCAGCGGGACACCCTGGCCTGAACTGCGAACACGCCCTTGCACCCTTCGGACGGCCCGGGGGGACCCAGGCCACTTTTATCCCTACGGGCCTACGGGTGAATCAGTGGATGGATGTCCGGACTCCGCCCGGCCTGTGCGGTGTGCTGACTTCGTTCTGTGCGCGTGGCTGCTGACCGCCGGGCTCGGCGGATACCTCGGCACGGTGTGGGTCCGCCACGGCGGACTGCGGCAGCGCACACCCGGGGTGACGCGGCTGCCGCTGTGGCTCGTGCTCGGGCACGTGGCCCTCGCCGTGGCCGGACTCGTCGCCTGGACCTCCTACGTGGTGGGAGGGGTGCGGAGTTCGGCCTGGGCGGCGTGCGCGGTCGTGCTGATCGTGGCCGCGTTCGGCTTCATGATGCTGCTGCGCCGGCTGCCCAGTTCCGGACGCCACTCCCACGGGGACGCCACGGCCGAGCGGCACTTCCCGCTCACGGCCGTGGTCGCCCACGGCACGACCGCCGGCGCCACCGTGAGACAACCAGATCCGGGGCCGGGTCCTCGGCGTGTGCCACAGGTGCGGCGAACACGGGGAAGCCGATGCCGATCGCTGCGGCGGCCACGCAGGCCGCCGCGGGACGGAGGGCTGGGCGCACGATGGGTCTCTCCTCGGTGGTACAGGGCATGTCCCGGCCTGCCGGGTCGGCTGATCATGTACTGGACACTCGGAGAGCCATGAGGGTTGTACGGGCACCCGGGAGCCAAGGGGCCCGCCGAGGGTATGGATACGCCCCGGTCAGGTGACCGCGCCCGTCCCGGGTGCGCGGTCCTGGGCCCCGGCGGAGGCCGCCCCGCCCGGTGGGTGTCCGTGCGGAGCCGGGCGTCGTACGACGAGACTGCTCGCCTCGAAGGACATCTCGGTCGTCGCCGCGGCGGGCGCCGGGTGATAACGGCCCGCGCAGACCGAGAGGTTGACGATGAGGAAGGCGTGCCAGCGGTGCCCCACTCCCCGCCGGTCCGCGAAGACCTGAACGCCGTTCACCGACCAGACGACCGAGCGTGCCCCGAACTCGGTCCGGGTGTTCCGGGTGGTACTCGAACACGTCGATCTCCTGGTCGCCGTCGCGCCAGGTCCAGATCGCCGGCCAGGCCCCGATCTCGCCGGGCAGCCGTACCCGGGCCTGCAGCACGTCTCCCGAGCGGACCGTGAACGCCTCCTGGCTGCCCTCGGTCGTCAGCAGGCCGGTGTCCCAGGAGCCGTCGGCCGGCGCGTGGCCCGGAAGACACCGGAGCGCGCGGAGGAGGCGTCGGGAACCAGGTGGTCCAGCTTGTCGTCGCCCGGGTTCACCGGGCCTCCGTCCGGATACGCCGGGAACGGCCCGCCACCCATTGCCTGGCGGAGCCGAAGTCGGCCGTGAACACGACCTCGTGCCGAGCCGGGGGGCGGGGACCCGGGAGCGGGTTGCCGGGAGTCTGTCTCTCCATGAGCGATGTCTGACCGGCTCGGGTCCTGTCATGCGCCGGGAGGCCCGTGAGGTGCGGGAACGACCCTTTCGGGTGACAGGCGGACGGGGAGTGCGAAGGCGGAGGGTTGCGGGGCCTGGTGGGACGGCGGTTTCCGTGGTGTGCTGGTAGTGGCGGGAAGGACCGAGAACAGACGCGGGGAAGCGGCCCGGAGCCGTGCACCGCGCAATCCGGATCCGCGAGAAGCGGATGGCCCTTCCCGCCCTGTCGTCTCCCGTCTCCTCGCACCGGCCGTCCTGCGACCGTGCGCAGGCAGTCCCGGAGCGTGTGTTCAGCCTCGTCCGCCGCTGAAGTTCCCCCAGCGGGGACCGATCTGCTTCCACTCCTCGTCCCACTCGGCCATGCGCCGCTTGATCAGCCGGCTGCGCACCACCCAGCCCGCGCCCCAGACCGCCGCGGCGGCCGACGGGGCGACGAGGACGCCGGTGAGGGCCGCCTGCAGATCGGCGGCGGCTCCCGTGACGGGCGCCGAGACCACGTGGCCCGCGCGGTTGGTCCACACGGTCACCTGGGATCCGGTGGGGGCGCCCGGCATGACCTTCGCCCGGTCGGTGTGGACGGTGCCGTGGGCGCCCGTCCAGCGCACGGTGGCCCACACCCGCCCGTCGTCGTAGCCGGTCCCGGAGGCCGGGGTCCGCGCACCGGCGTCGGTGAGCACGGCGGACACGGCGTGCACCTGGGCCTCGCGGGCGGAGAACGCCGCGCCGGCGGTCTGGGCCGCCACGAGACCGGCGGCGAATCCGCCGAGGACGGCGAGCACCCAGGTCACCAGGACGATCCAGGCCTCGACGACGTCGCTGTGCCGCCTGAGCGGATTGCGTCGCCAGCGCCACAGCCGTACCTGGGTGACCGTCGTGGGAGGTGTCCGGTTCATCGTCACCGCCTCCTCTCGCGCACCGTCGGCTTCGCCGCGCCCCCACTCCACGTACCTCTCGCCGGGCAGGATCGCGCCGGGCGGGCGGCGAGCGGGCTCGGGGCGGTGTCCCGGACCCGGCCGTCGAGTGCCACCACACCATCGTGCACCTCAATCCGGATATCGGCGGGGTGAGAGGAGAACAGGCTCGTGAGGACTTCGCGCCGCACCCTGCCGACGGGCGGAATCGGGACGTCCGGCCCTCCCGCCGTGGGCCGAAGGACACTGGGGGGACGGCGTGGGACGCGCGAGAGTGGGGGGTCAGGAGCGGCGCCGATCCCCCGCGGTGTCGCTCCGCCCCCGGGATCGCCGCCGCGCGCCAGGAGCCGGCGGAGACGGGGGATGTCACGCACTCGCGAAGAAGCCAGCCATGATCCGTTACGGCGAGCCGGCGCACCGGCGCATCGACCTGGACCCCGTGGAGGCGTTGCGCCTGCTGGACAGCGTGTCCCTCGGGCGGATCGTCTTCACCCGGCAGGCGCTGCCCACCGTCCGCCCGGTCAACCACGTCCTCGACGGCGGTGACATCGTGATCCGCACCCACGAGGGTGCTGCGCTGACCGCGCACACGCAGCAGGGCAGCGAAGGCGAGGGCGTGGTGGTCGCCTACGAGGCCGACGCGATCGACCCGGACACGCATCTCGGCTGGAGCGTGGTGGTCACGGGCTACGCCCGGCTCGTCACGGACCCCGCGGACCTGGCCCGGGTCCGGACGCTGCTCGCCCCCTGGGCGCCGGATGAGGGCATGGACCAGGCCGTACGCATCCGCCCCTCCCTGGTGACGGGCGTGCTCCTCACCGACGCACCGGCCGGTCCCGCGAAGGGCACCGCGCGGCGGGCGCGCCGGACGCCGGGTCGTTCCGGTACGAGGGCCAGGACGGTGTGAGCGGCAGGTCGTCGGTGTAGGCGTTCACCGGCTGGGCGATGGGGCGGGTGCCCTTGACGTCTGGGGCCACCCGCGCGGCCCTGGTGCCGAGGGTGCCGTGACGAAGCCCGTGAGCTGGACGAGCCGGGTCGAGGACGAGCACGGCGACGGCACCGAGCGCGATCACCAGGGCGACCACGAGGGCGGCGGCGAGCGGCCACGGCCGGATACGGCGTACGGACGGCGCACCGACGGGGACGGCCACCGTCCGACCGACCCGGATGTCGCGATGCGCCCCATTGAGCGGCGCAGGTGGCTCTTCTCACAATTCGCCGCGAACAGGCCCGAAGGTGACCGCCACCACGTCGCCCGGCGCACGCTTTGTCTACGTTCGGCGCCATGCCGTCTCGCCCCTCCCCCACCACCGCACGCACACGGACCGGCGCCCTGCTGGCCTCGGTCGCGACCCTCGTCTCCGTCGGCGCGCTGCACCCGGCACCAGCCGCGGCGGCCTCCGCTCCGGCCCCCTCCCCGCACGCCACCGCCGCCGTGCTCGACCTGGACGGAACCGGCCGCACCCCGGTGCTGCACGGACGGGACAGCGCGTACGACACCGCCAGCATCGTCAAGGTCGACATCCTCGCGGCGCTGCTGCTCCGGGCCCAGGACGCGGGACGGCAGCTCACCGCCGAGGAGCGGGGCCATGCCGAGCCCATGATCGAGCGCAGCGACAACACGGCGGCCAACGCGCTCTGGCGCGAGATCGGCCAGGCCTCCGGGCTGGCGGCGGCCAACAAGCGACTGGGACTGACCTCGACGACGGGCGGGCCGGGCGTGAAGTGGGGACTGACCCGGACCACCGCGAGCGACCAGATACGGCTGCTGCGGGCCGTGTTCGACGGCGACACGACGGCGAAGGCCGGTTCCGGCACGAAGTCCGCCCTGAACGCGAAGTCCCGGACCTATATCCGCAGCCTCATGGGCAAGGTCATCGCCGAGCAGTCCTGGGGGGTCTCGGCCGCCTGCGGCTCCGGCGGCGCGTGGGCGCTCAAGAACGGCTGGCTGCAGCGCAACACCACCGGCCTCTGGGACGTCAACAGCGTCGGCCAGGTCACCGTGAAGGGACACCGCTACCTCGTGGCCGTACTGTCGAACGGCAGCGCCTCGATGAGCGACGGTGTCTCCCTGGTGGAGCGGACGGCGCGCGCGTCCGTCGCGTAGCGCCTCAGGCGTCCCCCATGCGGTCGTAGACCGTCGTTACGCCGTGCACAGGGACGCAGGTTCATGAGCAGTGCCCCCGAGCGGCGGGCCTGCCGCCGGCGGCGGCGAGGAGGCGGCCACCCCTGGCGGTGGCGCGCCGTCCGAACATGGTGCTGACGGACGTACGCATGCCGGGCATGACCGCCGCGGAGGCGAACCGCACCGCCTCCCGCCGCTCAGTGGTTCAAACCATTCCCCTTTTCCCTGTGACGCCCCTGTGACAGTCGGCGGACACGGCCATGACGTCCGGCGAGCAATCTGAAGGAACAAGGGCAAATCGCCCTAAACGGTCAGATACCTCGCCGGAGGACAGCACCATGAGCGCCACTCTCGCCACTCCCCGCACCGAAGCCCCCGCCCCCGCGCTGGCTCCGCGCGAGCGCGAGACGCTCCGGCACATCGCCGCCGGCCGCACCTACCTCCAGACCGCTCGCCACATGGGCCTCTCCACCCACACCGTGGACGCCTACCTGCGGCGCATCCGGGCCAAGCTCAACATCACCAACACCGCCGAACTGACCCGTATGGCCATAGCCCTGGGCCTGTGAACCCCGCGTGGTGGCCGGTCAGCCGACGGTCAGGGAGAACGGTCCGGCGAGGACCGAGTAGCCGTCGTCGGCGAGGTAGTACACGTCGTACGTGCCCGCTCCGCGCAGCTTGCCGGTCGAGAAGGTCAGGGCACCGCTCGCGTTCGGCGCGTAGGACCAGGTCAGCGAGGACTGCTTGCCCGGGGTGACGCCCGCCGGGTAGACGCCGATCCAGTTCTTGGCGTTCACCTGGGCCGCCGACGCCACCGAGTAGCGGAAGGTGACGTTGCCGCCGTCGGAGACCGCGTTCAGGTCGCCGGTGAGGGTCGGCGTGCTCGCGGTGGACGGGGCGAAGGCGGCGTTGAGCGGTGTCGCGTAGGTGTCGTTGGCCGTGAGGCCGGGCAGGCCGAGGGCGGCCTCGATGGTGCGGCCGATGCCGTAGTGGTCGTAGTGGAGGGGGCTGCTGGTCCCGGCCGGGACGGTGCCCTGGGAGCCGACGACCGTGGTGACCACGTGGTTGTAGGCCTCGTTCTGGCTCTCGTCCCAGGTCAGGATCAGCAGCGAGCGCTGCTGGGTCCAGGCGGGGGAGGCGAGCACCGGGGCGAGGGTCTGCTTCAGCCAGCCGTCCTGGGTCTTCAGGCTGGTGGTGCTGCCGTTGCCGGAGGCCTCGCCGTCGTAGTAGTCGTCGGCGGCGATCCAGGAGAAGTTCGGGGTGGTGGCCGCGGACTTCAGGTCGGTGGTGAGCTGCGTGGTGTCGAACAGGTGGGCCGAACAGCGCTGGGCGTCGCCGCTGATGTCGGTGTAGTTGATGAAGGGCGCGTCGTCGGGCTCGTAGTAACTGTCGTAGTTGTTCTTGGTGTTGCAGGGGGTGCCCATGCCCTGCTCGTAGGCCTTCCAGGTCTTGCCGGCCGCCTCCAGGGTGTCACCGAGGTTGCGCTCGGGAGAGTTGATGTCGGGGAAGTAGGTGGCGCCCTTGGCGTAGGTGTCGCCGCCGGCTATGGCGAGGTAGTTCTCGTCGCTCGGGTGGTAGACGCCGTGGAAGTCGGTGAGTGTGGCGCCCTGGCCCATGAGGCTGTGCATGTACGGCGTGTCCGCCGGGTCGTTCACGACCTCGGAGTAGTCCGTGTTCTCCATCATGACCATGAAGACGTGGTCGTAGCCGGGGACCTCGGAGACGGGCGGGGTGAGCGGGGCGGGTGCGGTGACCGGGGTGTCCAGGGTGAGGGAGAGGTTGTCGAGGTAGCCGGTCTCGCTGCTCGTCGACAGGAACTGCACCTCGACCTGGATGGAGCGGGTGCCGGCCGGCACCGCGCCGGTGGTGCTGCGCGAGAGGAACCTGGTGGCCAGACCCCGGTCGCCCGCGGAGACGGTGGGCAGCTTGGCGGCGGCGCCGACGGGGCGGCCGCCGGCGTCGTGGAAGTGCAGGCCGACCGCGACGTAGCCGCCGTAGGTGGTCCAGCCGCCGAGCCAGCCGGAGAGGTTGTAGTGCACTCCCCCGCCGTCGATGGCCGAGGCGGCCGAGGAGACGTCGACGGTCTGCGTCATCGCTCCGTCGCCGAAGTTTCCGGGCCCGAAGAAACCCTTGCCGGGTGTCCTGCCGTCGCTCGGCAGCCCGAAGGAGGCGACGCTGTGGCACATGACGTCCGGGCCGCCGGCCTCGGTGGTCCAGCCGGGGACCGTGGTGGCGGCCGCCCAGTCGGAGGTGCAGGAGCCGCCGCCCTCCGCGTCGCCGTTGACGATCAGGTTGCCGCTGCTCCCGGCCGCCCCGGCGGGGGCGGGGGCGGCGACGATCAGTGTGCCGAGGAGGGCGACAAGCCCGCCGAGGGATCTCCAGCGCAGTCGCATACGTGGTACCTCGTCCCGTTGGTGAGGATGCCCTGCAGGTCGGCGCCCGCACGGCCTGACTGTGCACAACGAACGGCACATGAGTACTGGTGGCCACTGTCCAACGGAAGAACCACGACCAAACTTGACCAGACAAGTTCACGGCGGGCGAGGCCGGATCGCACCACGGGCCGGGGCGGGCTTTTCGGTCGCCGCGGAAAGGGGCACGCGGTCGGGGTACGACTTCCGAGCGGAGGGCGGTATCACCATGACCGAGTACGAATGGTCCCGCACGATGCCCGCACAGCCCGAGCAGGTGTTCGACCAGGCGTCCAACCTGGGCCAGCTCGACGCATGGCTCCCGGCCGCCCTGCACGTGGAGGCCGAGGATCCGCCCGCCGTCACGGTGCACGAGGACCGCTCCGGCCAGGACATGGCCGCCCTGCTGCGGGCCCGGCCCGACCAGATGCGCCTGGAGTGGGGCACGCGGGAGCAGGACAGCTACACCGGCTGGCTGCAGGTGTCCGGCATCGGCAGCGGGGCCAGCGAGGTGACCGTGCACCTGTCGTTCTTCGACCCCGGTGACGATCCCGGCGAGGAAGCGGTGTTCGACGCGCTCGACGGCAGCCTGCGGCGCCTGGAGGCGCAGGTGCGCATGCGTGTCGACAACACGCCCGGCTGAGCTGCCGGTCCCTGCACGGGAAGCCCTGTTTGCCTCCGCGAAGCGCTGGGGACCCGGAGGGCTGGAGGTGATCGTCGTGCCCGAACCCGGCAGCAAGAAGTACGACACCCGCAGGGCGCGGCTGCGCAAGGACGCGGAAGACTCCGGTGTGTCCGACCAGGACGCGAACACCGCGGCCAACGAGTCCCTGCAGGAGGATCCGCAGTGGCGGAGCCGGGGCCCGAAGACGGAACGGGGGCGCGGCCCCAAGGGCGAACGCCCAGGGAACGCCTAGGCGTGCGCGGGCCTCCCCGGACACACCGGGGAGGCCCGCGTGTCATGTGGGCCTCGGCGGCGCAGGGCCGCCAGGTCGCGTGCCGACAGGGCCCGAGCCGGCCGGGGTCGGCCTACGCGGGTGAGAAGAGGTGGTCGCTGATCAGCCGGGCTCCGCCGATCACGCCGGCGGTCGGGCCCAACTCACCGAGGACGATGGGCAGGTTGCCGGTCGCGAGCGGCAGCGACTGGCGGTAGACCTGGGTGCGGATCGCGGCGAGCAGGGTGTGGCCGAGGCCGGTCACCCCGCCGCCGATCACCACCAGGCCGGGGTTGAAGAAGGACACCAGTCCGGCGATGACCTGACCGACTCGGGTGCCGCCCTCACGGATCAGGTCCAGCGCGGTGGCATCGCCGGCCGCGGCCGCGGCGGCGACGTCCACGGCGGTCAGCGTGCCGTTCGCCTCCAGCCGGGCGGCGAGTTCGGCGGACAGGCCCTGCGCGGCCGCCTGCACCGCGTCCCGGGCCAGTGCCGCACCGCTGAAGTGGGCTTCCAGACAGCCCCGGTTGCCGCAGGCGCAGGGGTGTCCGTCGGGCACGGCCTGGATGTGGCCGATGTCGCCGGCGCTGCCGGTGGTGCCCCGGTGGACATGGCCCCCGACGACGATGCCGCAGCCGATACCGGTGCCGATCTTGACGCACAGGAAGTCGGCCGTGGTGCGGGCGACTCCGGCGTGCTGCTCCCCCATCGCCATGAGGTTCACGTCGTTGTCGACCATGACCGGGCAGCCGAGTTCCTGGCTGAGCGCCTCCCGCACGGGGAAGCCGTCCCAGCCGGGCATGATGGGCGGGGCCACCGGCACGCCCTCGGGGAAGCGGACCGGTCCGGGCACGCCGATGCCGGCGCCGTCGAAGCCCTCGGCAAAACCTGCGGCCTTCAACTTCCCTGCCATGTCCAGGACTTGCTCGAAGACGGCGACCGGGCCCTCACGGACGTCCATCGGCTGGTTGAGATGGCCGAGGATCTCCAGTTCGGGATTGGTGACGGCGACGTCGACCGAGGTCGCGCCGATGTCGACGCCGAGGAACCGGAGGTCCGGATTGAGCCGGACGTTGTGGGAACGGCGGCCGCCGCGCGAGGCGGCGAGTCCGTCGGCCACGACCAGTTCGGTCTCCAGGAGCCGGTCCACCTCCACGGCCAGCTTGGACCGGGACAGGTCGACCTGGTCGCCGAGCTGGGCGCGGGAGTTGGGGCCGCCGTCACGCAGCAGCTTCAGCAGGCGCGCCTGGTGCGCGTTCGCCGGTCGAGCCGTCATGCGTCTCACGTGTCCCTCCCCGTCGGTTTCGGCCACCAGTATCGGGCTTTCGACAGGGAACGTATCAGCGGCCACCGAACCTGCGGAAGAAGCCGCGCACGAGCTCCCGATCCTTTTTCCACTGACGGGACAAAGGGTGTCCCGGCCGCCGGTCAGTAATCGGACCCGAGCGTCCGGGTCGTGTAGGCGCACTCCGTGTAGATGTAGCCGGGCCGCAGCACGGCCGTGTCGGAGGCCGGGGTCGCGGTGCTGCGGCCGTTCGACTTGTGCACGAAGTAGGTGGTGCCCGCCGGGAGGCTGATGGTGCGCTGCGGGTAGTGCCTGCCGCTGTCGCTGCACGGCTTGAAGCCGGTCATCAGGGTGTCGGCGAGTGTGTACGCCGTGCAGCCGCCGCAGCCCTTGAGGGTGAAGCTGCCGGTGACCGGGCCGGTGTAGAGCACGGTGATGTCGTGCGGGCCGTCGTTCTTCACCGTGACGGAGATGCTGCCGCCGGAGGCGGTGGTGGGCAGCTTCCTGCCGGCCTTCGGCAGCGTCTGGGCGACCTCGGCGGCTATGGCGATCTTCTTGGCGCGCGCCCGGTTCCTGTCGTGCCCGTCGCCGGAGACGAACTCCTCCATGGTCTTCTGGGCGGCGTCGAAGTCGCCGTCCTTGTACTGGTCGACTCCGCAGGCGTACTCCCCCGCGTCACCGCTTGTGCCGGCGCGATCGGCGGCCTTGGCCAGCGTGCCGTCCGCGTCACCCGAGGACTTCGACAGTCCGCCGATCCGGGTGTCCAGGTCACGCAACCGCGCCACGGCCGTGCAGGGTTCGCTCCGGCCGACGGCCTTCTCCGCATCCCGCACGGCCGCGTCGACGGCGGGCGAGACCTTCGTCGCGGCCTCGGAGCGCGGGAAGGTGTTCAGCAGGTCGCCGAAGCGCGCGTCCCAGTCCGTCCCGCCGGCCGTGAGGCGCTGGGACCCGCACTCGTACAGCGAGGTCGCGAGCCGGTCGTCGGGCCAGCGGGCCAGCGATCCGAGCTGCTCCTTCGGCATGGTGCCGGGCACCGTGCGCAGGTACTTCAGCGGCTCGACGGCGTCGCAGTAGTCCCGGTGGCCGTAGGCCGCGCCGACGGTCGTGTAGTAGGTCCGCAGGCTGTCGGGGAGCCGCCCGGCCGCGCGGGAGCCGGAGTGGTGCTCCGCGAGGTCGCGGTAGACCTCCAGCGCCGACCGGTAGTCCGACTCGACGGAGGTGAACGTCCGGCGGCCGCTCGTCGCCACCAACTGGTCGGCCTGGCCGAGGCGGTCGAGGAGCGCCTGCTCCACGGCCTCGTCGTGGGCGTCCCGGTACCAGAGCGTGCCACCCGCCGGTACGGCGAGCAGCAGCGCACCCAGCACGAGGGCGAGCGGCGCTCGGGCCGGCCAGGCGAGCCGGGTGCGCAGTCCGGCGGCGGCGCCGTGGAGGGCGGCGAGCAGCAGGAGTACGGCGTACGCGGCGAGCGCTGCCCCCGGGATGCCGTCGGCGTCCGCGGGCAGCGCCACGAGCAGCAGCACCGCCGTCGCCACCCAGCACAGCGCCGCCGGGACCCAGCGCCGCAGCAGCGCGTATCCGAGGCCGAGACCGCTGAGGTTGAGCAGGGCGACGGCGACGGCGCGCCAGGCGTCCGGGGGCGCGGGTGGCGGGCTCGACGGCATGGGCGGCAGCGGCGGTCCCGGGAACCCCTGGCTCGGACCGTACGGACCCACGGACATGATCGCTCCCCCCGGTCAGCAGCGCCCCCATGGCTGCGGACCCGCAGTTTACGGGTCCGCGGGCCGACCTGACAGGGGCTCGAACCGCGCCTATTCCGCTGGGACTTGGGAGCGGCTGCCGCGAGGGCGCCGCCCGCCCGTCACCGGGCGGCCGCCAGTGCCAGCGCCCCTACCGCCAGCGCGAGGAACACGCCCGGAAAAGCGATGTTGTGGAGCACCCGCGCCCGCACATGGGTGATCACGGCCCCGACGTAGAACAGCACCAGCCCGGTACCGGCCGCGACGCCCAGGGGGCGTGCGCCGAGCAGTCCGAGGAGCAGCCCGGCCGCGCCGGCCGCCTTGAGCACGGCGAGGGCGGGGATCCAGGCGGAGGGCACGCCGACCTCGGCCGAGTTGGCGAGCACGAACGGCGCCTTCGCCAGGTCTGCCGCCGCGATGCCCGCGTTGGCCAGGACGGCCGCACAGGTGACGGCCACATAGGCGATTTCCATGGCCCCACCCTCACCGGCAGACCACCATGACGTCCAATACCAGCGTCTATAACCTGGAGGAATGGATGTCGACACGCGTCTGCTGCGCTCCTTCCTCGCCGTCGCCGAGGACGGCAGCCTCACCCGCGCCGCCGAGCGCGTGTTCGTGTCCCAGCCGGCGCTGACCAAGCAGATCCGGCAGTTGGAGACCCAGCTCGGCGTACGTCTCTTCGAGCGCTCGCGTGCCGGTATGGCGCTGACGGACGCGGGCCGTGAACTGGCGCGTCGGGCCCCCGAGATGCTCGCCCGCTGGGACGACGCGCTGCGCGCCACGAAGGCCACGGACCGGCAGGCGGCGCGGATCCTGCGCGTGGGGTTCGTGGCGAGCGCGGCCAACGAGGCGACCCAGGACATCGTCGCCGAGTTCGCCCGGCGGCGGCCCGGTTGGCGGGTCGAACTCCGGCAGGCCGCCTGGTCGAACCCGAGCGCCGGGCTGGCCGACGGCGAGGTGGACGCGGCGCTGCTGCGGCTGCCCTTCCCGGGCCAGGACGCCCTGCGGGTGGAGGCGCTGTTCAGCGAGGCGCGGTGGGTGGCGCTGCCGAGCGGGCATCGGCTCGCGGAGCACACCGAGATCGCCTTCCGCGAGCTGTGGGACGAGCCGTTCGTGGCCGCGCCGGAGGAGACGGGCGCCTGGCGCGACCACTGGCTGGCCGCCGACGAGCGCGAGGGCCGGCCGGTCCGCGTCGGCGCGGTCACCGAACAGCCCGACGACTGGCTCAGCGCCATCGCCAACGGGTACGGCATCGCCCTCGCCCCCGAATCCGCCGCGCGGTTCTACGCTCGCCCCGGCGTGGTGTACCGGCCGGTCACGGGAGTGAGCCCGACACGGGTGGGCGTGGCCTGGGCCCCGGCCGACGACCGCAACCCTGTCGTGCAGGACTTCGTCCGCTGCTGCCTGGACCTCGCGCGACGGGTGTGACGGGACGGGGCGGCCCCGAACAAGACGTCGATGACGTCACCGGCCTTCTCCAGGCCCTCGATGATCTTCTCCCCGCGCACCGCGCCGATGTCCTCGGCCTTGTCCCACAGGTTCTTCACGGCGTCGAACACGTGTCCTTCCTCTCCGTCGGTCGCCTGAGCCGACCGTGACCGTGATCCCCACGCGCGCGACCCCGGTGGTTCGCGGGGCCCACCCGCTCGCCGTCCCCTGGGCGGCGCAATGGCGGTGCGTCGGACGAGCGCGAAGCCGTGACGGGTGTGACGGTGGTCAAAGGAATGCGCGAGTGAACCGGTGACGAGGAGGCGGCATGTCGGACCGGGCCGGCGTGGGTGGCGTGGGACTCGCCGCCGTGTTGGACGAGGACGGCGTCGGCACGTCCCGCCACGTCTTCGAGCGGGTCGGCGCCGTCGCGGACGCCGTGCTGTACGAGGGGTACCTGCTCTACCCGTACCGCCGGTCCTCACCGAAGAACCGGGTCCGCTGGCAGTTCGGCGTGCTGCTGCCCCGCGACTGGGTCGAGCGGGACGGACCGGTCGTGCCGGGGATCGCCGGCTCCGCGGACTCCTGGTACCAGCAGACCGAGTGCCTGCTGCGCGCACCGCGCGCCGACGACGCGGTCGTACGGGTGCGGGTGCGCTGTCTGCAGATGCAGGACAAGCAGGTCGAGGCCGCCGACCCGGACGGACGGTACCGCCCGGTCGAGTCGCTGCGGACGGCCGACGGCACGACGCATCTGTCGTTCGAGGAGGCCGTGCCGCGCGAGACCGAGCTGGCGATGCCCCTGCGGGAGTTGCTGCTCGGCGGTCGTACCGCCTTGGTGGGTGCGCCCGCCGGCACGGATGCCGAGGAACTGCCGGGCGGGGCCGGGCGGACGGTACGGCGGCGCCGGGAGCTGCGGGCCGTGACGACGGTCGAGGCCGAGCCGCTCGCGCCGGAGCTGTACCGGTTGCGGGTGCGCACCGAGAACACCGGCGCGGTGACGGACCCGCGGGCCCCCCGCACCCAGGCTCTGCGGCAGGCGCTGCTCGCCACGCACACCCTCGTCGGCGGGGACGGCCTGGAGTTCGCCTCGCTGATCGATCCGCCCGAGGATCTGGTCCCGCACGCGCGGGGCTGCCGCAGCGCGTTCACGTTCCCGGTGCTCGCCGGTCCGCCCCAGCAGGGCAGGACGGGCGCCGTGATGCTCTCCGCTCCCATCATCCTGCCGGACTGGCCCCAGGTGGCGCCGGAGAGCCCGGGCGATCTGCACGACGCGGCGGAGATCGACGAGATCCTCACCCTGCGCACGATGCTGCTGACCGACGAGGAGAAGGCCGAGGCCCGGGCCACCGATCCCCGGGCGGCGGAGATCCTCGACCGGGTCGACACCATGCCCCGGGAGGTCTTCGCCCGACTGCACGGCGCCATCCGCTCCCTGGCCCCGGCACCGAGCCGGTCCGGCACCGAGCGGCCCGCCTGGTGGCAGGAGGGCGGCGACGCCGGCCTGTCCCCGGCGACCGACACGGTGCTCGTGGACGGCGTGCCCGTCGGCGGCGGCAGCCGGGTCCGGCTGTGTCCGCGCGTCCGGGGCGCCGACGCCCAGGACATGTTCCTCGAGGGACGGACCGCTCAGGTCGCCGCCGTCCGCCACGACGTGGACGGCAGCGTGCACCTGGCCGTCACCGTGGACGACGATCCCGCGGCCGAACTGCACGGCTGGTACGGCCGTTTCCACTACTTCCGGCCCGACGAGGTCCAGCCGATCGGCGACTCCGACGGACCGGGTCCGGTCCACTCACCCCGGCCGCAGTCCCCGCGGCCCCCCGAACGTCCGGCCGACCGGCCGGAGGAGGGACGGTTCGATGGATGCCCCTGACGGGCCGCGGCACGACCACCCCATGGCCGAGCGGTCGTCGCGCGACCACGCCGCCGCCCTCGGCCGCGCCCGGGCCCGGGCCCTCGTGACCCCGGCCACCCCCTACGACCGACTCCGAGACCGGCAGCGACGGAGGCCGCAGCGATGACCACACAGAGCGGTACCACCGATGTCCACGGCGAGCCCAGCAGAGCCGAGGCGCGGAAGGGATTCGACGAGATCACCATCCTCTGGATCTCGGAGGGCATGAGCTGCGACGGCGACACCGTGTCGCTGACCGCCGCCGGTCAGCCGTCCATCGAGGACGTCGTGCTGGGCGTCATCCCGGGCCTGCCGAAGGTGAACCTCGTCAACAAGGTGCTCTCGCCGAGCCTGGGCGGCGAGGACTTCCTGGCTCCCTACCGTGCCGCGGCACGCGGCGAGCTGGAGCCGTTCATCCTCGTCATCGAGGGTTCGATCCCGAACCAGAACATCATCCGGGGCGACGGCTACTGGACGTCGTTCGGCAACGACCCCGACACCGGTGAGCCGCAGACCCTGAACTGGTGGATCGACCAGCTCGCGCCCAAGGCCTGGGCGGTGGTGGCGGCGGGGACCTGTGCGACCTTCGGCGGCATCCACGCCATGGCCGGCAACCCGACCGGCTGCATGGGCCTCGCGGACTACCTGGGCTGGGAGTTCAAGGCGCGGTCGGGGCTTCCGGTCGTCAATGTGCCCGGCTGTCCCATCCAGCCGGAGAACTTCATGGAGACCCTCGTCTGGGTGCTCCAGCACGCGGCCGGTGCCGCTCCCCCGCCGCCGCTGGACCACATGCTGCGCCCGCAGTGGCTGTTCGGGAAGACCGTGCACGAGGGCTGCGACCGGGCCGCGTACTACGAGCAGGCCGACTTCGCCAGGGACTACAACTCCCCCAAGTGCCAGGTGAAGGTCGGCTGCTGGGGCCCGGTCGTCAACTGCAACGTGCCCAAGCGCGGCTGGATGGCCGGCATCGGCGGCTGCCCGAACGTCGGCGGCATCTGCATCGGCTGCACGATGCCCAGCTTCCCCGACGCCTTCATGCCGTTCATGGACGAACCCCCGGGCGGCACCCTGTCGACGATGCTCGTCAAGCCGTACGGAGCCGTCGTCCGCCGACTGCGCGGTCTGACCAACGACGTGGTGAACCACGAGCCCAAGTGGCGCCACAACAAGCGCAAGCTGACCAGCGGTTACGACCCGCACTGGCGTGCCTGACGCCGTCCGTCCCCGTCCCGCCACCGAACCGCCCGACCCGAACAGCGAGGGGCAGTACCGCAGATGACCACCACCGAGTCCCGGCCCACGGAACGCAAACCCGCCCAGATCGTCGACATGTCCTGGGATCCGATCACCCGGATCATCGGCAACCTGGGCATCTACACGAAGATCGACTTCGCCAACCGGGAAGTCGTCGAGTGCCACAGCACCTCGTCGCTCTTCCGCGGCTATTCGGTGTTCATGAAGGGCAAGGACCCGCGTGACGCCGGGTTCATCACCTCGCGGATCTGCGGCATCTGCGGCGACAACCACACCACCTGCTCCAACTACGCCCAGCAGATGGCCTACGGCGTCAAGCCACCCAAGCTGGCCGAGCACATCACCAACCTGGGCGAGGCGGCGGAGTACATCTTCGACCACACGATCTTCCAGGACAACCTGGTCTTCGTGGACTTCTGCGAGGCGATGGTCAAGGCCACCAACCCCGGTGTCCTGGCCCGCGCCGAGCGCACCGACGCACCGCGCGGGGACGTCCACGGCTACCGGACGATCGCCGACATCATGAAGGCCTTCAACCCCTTCGAGGGCGAGGTCTACAAGGAGGCGCTGAAGGTCAGCCGGATCACCCGGGAGATGTTCTGCCTGATGGAGGGGCGGCACGTGCACCCCTCCACGATGTACCCGGGCGGGGTCGGCACGATGCCGCAGCCGAACACCTTCACCGACTACCTCAGCCGCCTGATGCGCGTCATCGACTTCATCAAGAAGGCGGTGGCGATGAACGACGACGTCTTCGACTTCTTCTACGAGGCGCTGCCCGGCTACGAGGAGGTCGGCAAGCGCCGCATCCTGCTGGGCTGCTGGGGCGCCTTCCAGAACCCGGACGTCGTCGACTACCGCTACGCGACGATGAACGAGTGGGGCCGGGCGATGTACGTCACCCCCGGCATCATCGTGGACGGCAAGCTCGTCACCAACAACCTGATCGACATCAACCTCGGGCTGCGCGTCATGCTGGGCAGCTCCTTCTACGAGGACTGGGTGAACGAGGATCCGTTCGTCACCCACGACCCGCTCGGCAACCCGGTCGACATGCGCCACCCGTGGAACCAGACCACCGTACCGGTGCCGCAGAAGCGGGACTTCGACGGCAACTACAGCTGGGTGATGAGCCCGCGCTGGCACCACCCGCAGACCGGAGAGCACCTCGCGCTCGACACCGGCGGCGGGCCGCTGGCCCGGCTGTGGTCCACCGCCCTGAGCGGCCTGGTCGACACGCCGTACGTCAAGGCGACCGGCGGCAGCGTCCGCATCACCCTGCCCAAGGGCGAGAGGCTGCCGGAGCAGACCCTGGAATGGCGCATCCCGAAGTGGAGCAACACCCTCGAACGGGACCGCGCCCGGCCGTACTTCATCGCCTACGCCGCCGCCATGGCCCTGCAGTTCCTGGAGGAGGCCATGGGGATGCTCAGGAACGGCGACACCAAGGTGTTCGAGAACTTCGAGGTGCCCGACGAGTCGATCGGCTGCGGCTTCCACGAGGCCGTGCGCGGGGTCCTCTCCCACCACCTGGTGATCCGGGACAAGAAGATCGCCAACTACCACCCGTACCCGCCGACCCCGTGGAACGCCAGCCCCCGCGACAGCTACGGCACCCCGGGCCCGTACGAGGACGCCGTCCAGGGCCAGCCGATCTTCGAGGAGAACGGCCCCGACGACTTCAAGGGCGTCGACATCATGCGCACCGTGCGCAGCTTCGACCCCTGTCTGCCGTGTGGTGTCCACATGTACGTGGGCAAGGGCAAGACCCTGACCACCGTGCACTCGCCCACGTACGGAGCGAACCATGGCTGACGGCGGCGTACGGCTCCCCGACCCGGCGGTGGAGGCGCGGCTCGCCCGTCTCGACGAGGTGCTGGCCGGGCTGGAGTCCGCTCCGGGCCCGGCGCTGGAGGCGGTGCGGCTGCTGACCGAGGTCTACGGCGAGGCCCTCGCCCGGGTGCTGGACCACGCAGACGAACCGCTGCGGGAGCGGCTCGCCGACGACGAGCTGCTCGGGCATCTCCTGGTGCTGCACGACGTGCATCCGGAGTCCCCGGAGCGCAGGGCCGCCCGCGCGGTGGAGAAGCTGCGGCCGGCGGTGCGCGAGCGCGGCGGTGACCTGGAGTGGGCCGGCGTCGACGGGCAGGTGGCCCGGGTGCGGCTGACCTCCGGCGGCGGGTGCGGTTCCGGGTGCGGCGGGGGCTCGTCGGAGGTCACCGAGGCGGTCCGGGCGGCGGTGCTGGCCGTCGCTCCCGAGCTGACCTCGGTGGAGACGGTGCCGGATGCCGCCGAGCGAAAGCCGGCACCCGCGTTCGTACCGCTGAACACGATCAGGCGACGGGCCGTGCCCGAGGAGGCGCGGTGAGGGTGGACGGAGCACTCGCCCGGGTCATCCGCTCCACGGCCGACCGCGCGGCGACGGCCGAGGCCGAGGTGTGCGAGATGTGCGCCGCCCGCCTGGCCGTCGAACATCCCCACCTGTACGACACGGGTGCCGCCGAGGTGCGGTGCGTGTGCGGCCCCTGCTCGGTGCTGTTCGCCGACGACGGGGCGGGCGAGGGCCGCTACCGGCTCGTGCCCCGGCGCCGGCTGCGGCTGCCGCCGGTCGACACGGCGCTGCTGGGCGTCCCGGTGGGGCTGGTGTTCTTCGTGCCGCGCCGCGACGGCACGGTCACCGCGCAGGGGCCGAGCCCGGCCGGTGCCATGCGATGGGAGGTGGACGCGGCGGCCTGGCAGCGGCTGGCCGCCACGGTTCCGCAGCTCGCCGCCATGGCACCCGATGTGGAGGCGCTGCTGGTCAACACCGTGCGCGGCCTCGACGAGCACTGGATCGTGCCGGTCGACGACTGCTACCGGATGATCGCCCTGGTCCGCCGCGAGTGGCGGGGCCTCTCCGGTGGCGGCCGGGTCTGGCCGGCCGTAGAACAGTTCTTCAGGGAGCTGACCGAACGGTCCTGAGGACCCGGAAGGAGAACCGACGTGGGCAGCATTCGAGTGGGCCGCGCCCAGGCGAAGCCCGACACACCGAGTCACGTGCGCGGACTGCACCAGGGCAACAAGGGCCCCTACAAGCACCAGCCCGGACACCACAAGGACGGCAGCTCCGACGCGCGCCGCTCCACCGGTATCCACTGGAAACGGCATGACGCCCTGGTACAGGACATGCCGAACATCTCGCCCGGATGAGACAGCGGAAAGAGAGCGCCATGAAGGTTGGCATGAGAAGAAGGACCACCACGCGGTCCGGCATGTCCGGACGTCAGCTGCTCGTCGTACAGGCGGCCATGATCGGCGGCCTGGCCATGACCCTGTTTGTCAAGGAATTCCCCGGAATCGTACGCGAGTTGCGCATCTACCGGATGACCGGTGGCATGCGGGCCAACCGCCGCTACCCCTGAGCCGGCCGTGCACGAGCTGTCGATCGCGACCGCGATCGTGGAGCAGGCCGGCGAACTCGCCCGCGCGGACGGCGCGGACGCCGTCTCGGCGGTGACCGTCCGCGTGGGCGAGCTGGCCGGCGTCGTGCCCGACGCGCTGCACTTCGCCTTCGAGGTGGCCCGGGAGGGTACGGCGCTGGCGACGGCCGAGCTGGTCGTCGAGCAGGTCACGGCGCACGCCTACTGCGCGCCGTGCGCCGAGGAGTTCGCGGTGGGCATGCCGCCGTTCTTCTGGTGCCCGCGTTGCGACCGGGCCTCGCAGGAGCTGCGCAGCGGCCGGGAGCTGGAGATCACTCGGGTCGAACCGGTCCCGGCCCCGCGCTGACGGCGGGGCCGGGGGTCCGCTCAGCAGATGCGGGGCAACTGCTCGCCCAGCGGCAGATCCACCACCCGGGTGCCGCCGAGACCGGTGGCGACGACGACCATGCCCGGGTGCTCGGCCACGCACTCGCCGACGACGGCGGCACCGGTGCCCTGCGGATGTGCCCGCATCGCGGCCAGGACGGCCTCCGCGTGTTCCGGGGGCACGAAGGCGACGAGTCGGCCCTCGTTGGCGACGTACAGCGGGTCCAGACCGAGGAAGCCACAGGCGTTCGCCACCTCGTCCGGGACCGGGATGGCACGCTCGTGCAGCCGCACTCCGGTGCCGGAGGCGCGGGCGATCTCGTTCAGGGACGCGCCGAGTCCACCGCGGGTGGGGTCGCGCAGGACGTGGATGTCCCGCGTGACCGCGAGCATGGCCGCCACGAGGTCCGCCAGGGGCGCGGTGTCCGAGGCGATCTCGACGCCGAACTCCAGGCCCTCCCGCACGCTCATGATCGCCACGCCGTGCAGGCCGATCGGACCGCTGACGATGACGGCGTCGCCGGGCCGGGCGCGCTGCGGGCGGATGTCGACACCGTCGGGGACGAGGCCGACGCCGGCGGTGGTGACGTACACGCCGTCGCCGTGTCCGGACTCCACGACCTTGGTGTCTCCGGTGGCGACGGTGACGCCGGCGGCCTCGGCCGCCGCGCCGATGGCCCGCGCGATCCGGCCGACGACGTCCAGTTCGACGCCCTCCTCCAGCACGAAGGCCGTGGACAGGTAGGCGGGCCGGGCGCCGCTCATCGCCAGGTCGTTCACCGTGCCGTTGACGGCGAGGTCGCCGAGGCTGCCGCCGGGGAAGAACAGCGGCCGTACGACGTAGGAGTCGGTCGAGAAGGCCAGCCGGGCGCCGCCCAGGTCGAGGACGGCCGAGTCGGTGAGGGCCGCGAGGGTGGGATTGCCGTAGGCAGGGGCGAAGACCTGCTCGATCAGCTCCGCGGACAGGGCGCCGCCTCCGCCGTGCCCCATGACGACGACGGGCTGGTCGCGCAGGGGGGCGGGGCAGGTCCAGTCGGCGGGGTCGACGACCGGGGCCTCGGGTGGGGCGAGGTCAGCCAACGGGGTTCATCTCCTCCTGTGAGACCTGCGGGATACGCGACCCTTGCGCCGCCGGGGTGTTCATGCGCCGGTACAGGTAGTAGGCCGCGCAGGCGCCCTCGCTGGAGACCATGGTGGCGCCGAGCGGGGTGCGCGGGGTGCAGGCCTTGCCGAAGGCCTCGCACTCGGTGGGCTTGATCAGCCCCTGCAGCACCTCGCCGGCGCGGCACACGGCGGGCTCCTCGGTGCGGATGCCGGTGACGTCGAAGCGGTGTTCGGCGTCGTAGGCACGGTAGGCGTCGGACAGCCGCCAGCCGCTGGCGGGGATGCGTCCGATGCCGCGCCAGTTGCGGTCGGTGACCTCGAAGACCTCCTCCAGCATGCGCAGGGCCGCCGGGTTGCCCTGCTCGCGCACGGCGCGCTGGTAGGCGTTCTCCACCCGGTGCTCGCCGCGCTCCAGCTGGCGGACGGCACGGCGGATGCCCTCGAGGATGTCCAGCGGCTCGAAGCCGGTGACGACGATCGGCACCCGGTGCTTGTCGGCCAGCTCCGGGTACTCGGCGGTGCCCATGACGCTGCACACGTGACCGGCGGCCAGGAAGCCCTGGACCCGGCATTCCGGTGCCGTCATGATGGCCTCGATCGCGGGTGGCACCCGGACGTGGGAGACCAGCAGGCTGAAGTTCGCGATGCCCAGGCGGCGGGCCTGGTGGACGGCCATGGCGTTGGCCGGGGCGGTCGTCTCGAAACCGATGGCGAAGAACACGACCTGGCGGTCGGGGTTCCTGCGGGCCAGGTCGAGGGCGTCCAGCGGCGAGTACACGACGCGTACGTCGCCTCCCTCGCCCTTGACCCGGAACAGGTCCCGGTCGGTGCCGGGCACGCGCAGCATGTCTCCGAAGGAACAGAAGATGACCTCGGGGCGGGCGGCGATCTCCAGGGCCTTGTCGATGACGTCGAGCGGCGTGACGCAGACCGGGCAGCCGGGGCCGTGGATCAACTCCACGCTGTCCGGGAGGAGCTGGTCGATGCCGTGACGGATGATGGAGTGGGTCTGCCCGCCGCAGACCTCCATCAGCGCCCAGGGCCGGGTGACCGTGGCGTGGATCTCGTCCAGCAGCCGGCGCGCCAGATCGGGGTCGTTGAACTCTTCGATGTACTTCACCGGGCCTCACTCCCGCTCTCCTGCCGGGCCGCCTGCTCCCAGGCGTCCCCGAACTCCTCGTCCAGCAGCCCCAGTTGCTCGAACAGCTCCAGGGACGCCCGGGCCGACTCCTCGTCCAGGCGCTGCAGGGCGAAGCCGACGTGGACGATGACGTACTCCCCCACCCGGACATCGGGCAGGTACTCCAGACACGCCTGTTTGCGCACTCCGCCGAAGTCGATCAGCCCGGTCAGGGGGTCGGTGCTCCGGTCGATGGACACGACCTTGCCGGGCACGGCCAGACACATGGGTCACTCCGTCTCGTGGTGGGTTGCTGTTCCCGCGACCATGAGCTGACCGAGCGCCAACCCTCCGTCGTTCGGGGGTACTTCGCCGTGCCGGAGCACCGTGAAGCCGTCCTGGGCCAGCTGCGCGGTGCACTCCTCCTCCAGCAGGGCGTTGGCGAAGACGCCCCCGGTGAGGGCGACCGTGGTCAGCCCGGTCTCCGCGCGGGCACGGCGACAGATCTCGGCGACGGCCCGTGCGACACCCCGGTGGAAGCGGGCCGCGAGGACCGGTGCGGGGGTGCCGCGCCGCTGATCCGCGAGCAGCGCTGCGAGCATCGGCGCGGGGTCGCAGGCGAGGACGCCCGTACCGGTGACGTCGAAGGGGTACGCCACCGCGTCCGCGTCCCCGGCCTCCAGCGCCGCCGCCTCCAGTTCCATCGCGGCCTGCGCCTCGTATCCCGCCCGGTGGCACACCCCCGCCAGGGACGACACCGCGTCGAAGAGCCGACCCATGCCGGACGTCGGCACACAGGCCACCTGGCGGTCCAACTGGCGCTTCAGCACGGCGAGTTCCATGTCCGAGCAGGCGGTGACGCTCGGCACGTCCGGGGTCCAGGGCAGGCCGGCCGCCCACAGCCGGGCCAGCGCCAGCCGGCAGGGGTTGGCCACACCGGCGTCCCCGCCGGGCAGCGGGGCGGGGGTGAGGTGGGCGAAGCGCCGGTAGCCGGTGTAGTCGGCGAGCAGGATCTCGCCGCCCCACACGGTGCCGTCGTCGCCGTACCCGGTGCCGTCGAAGGCGACTCCGATCACCGGTGTGGTGCCGTCCAGCCCGTGTTCGGCCATCGCGGAGGCGATGTGGGCGTGGTGGTGCTGGACCAGCCGCGGGGAGCCGCCCGTCATCCGGGAGGCGCGGCGGCGGGCCCAGCCGGTCGAGTGGTAGCCGGGGTGCCGGTCGGCCGCGACCATGGCCGGGGTGACCCCGGTGAGGCGGGTCAGGTGCCGTTCGGCCCGCTCGGCCGCCTCCAGGGTGGCCAGCTCGCCCATGTCGCCGATGTGCGGCCCGAACCACGCCTGGTCGCCCTCGCCCAGGCACAGGACGTTCTTCAGGTCGCCGCCGACCGCGAGCACGGGCGGTACCGGCACCGGGAGCCGCAGCGGGCGGGGCACGTAGCCGCGGGACCGTCTGAGGACCTGTTCGGTGCCGTCCGGGCGGACCCGCAGCAGGGAGTCGTCACACGGCGAGGCGATGGGCCGGTCGTGGGCGAGCCAGGCGTCGGCCAGTCCGGCGAGCCGGGTCAGGGCCTCGGCGTCGTCGGTGACGATGGGTTCGCCGGAGCGGTTGCCGCTGGTCATCACCAGCACCCGGGGGCCGGGTGGATCGCCGGGCAGCCCGAACAGCAGGGTGTGGACCGGGGTGTAGGGCAGCATCACACCCACGTACGGGCTGCCCGGGCAGACCTGGTCGGCGAGACGGAGGCCGTCGGGCGCGGTGCGCCCGCGGAGCAGGACGATGGGGCGGCGGGCGCTGGTCAGCGCGGCCCGTTCGGCAGCGGTGAGGACCGCGATCCGCTCGGCGGTGGCGAGGTCGGCGCACATCACCGCGAAGGCCTTGCCGCCGCGTTCCTTGCGGTCGCGCAGGGCGGCCACGGCCCGGTCGTCGGTGGCGTCGCAGGCCAGGTGGTAGCCGCCGGCGCCCTTGACGGCGACGATCCGCCCGGCCGCCAGCAGCGCCCGTGCCGTGGCGAGGGCGTGCGCGTCCCGGGCCGGACGGAGGCCGCCGAGGGCCGGGATCAGGGTGAGCCGCGGCCCGCAGTCGGGGCAGGCGACCGGCTGGGCGTGGAAGCGCCGGTCGGCGGGGTCGCCGTACTCGTGGGCGCAGGTGGGGCACATGGGGAAGCCGGCCATGGTCGTGGCCGCCCGGTCGTAGGGCATCGCGGTGGCGATGGTGAAGCGGGGGCCGCAGTGGGTGCAGGTGACGAACGGGTGCCGGTGCCGGCGGTCGGCCGGATCGGCCAGTTCGCGCAGGCAGTCGGCGCAGGTCGCGGTGTCGGGCGGCAGCTGGGTGCGGCCGTCGGCGCGCTCGGTGGAGCGGATGGCGAAGGGGCCGTCGTCGCCGGTGGCGGGCAGGTCCTCGCCGGCGATGCCGCTGACGGTGGCCAGGGGCGGTGGCTGCTCGGCCAGCGCCGCGCAGAAGCGGTCGACCTCGTCCGCCGGGCCCTCGACCTCGATGATCACGCCGTCGCCGGTGTTGCCGACGAACCCGGCGAGGCCGAGGCCGGCGGCCAGGCGGTGCACATACGGCCGGAAGCCGACTCCCTGCACGGTGCCGCGCACCGTGAGCCGGCGGCGGACCAGGCCGGTCGCCGGGGCCGTCATACGGCGGGGGCGGGCGTGGTGTGGTCGTGGCCGTGCGGGTGCGGCGCGAGCGGTGGCTGGTGGGGGACGCCGTCCCGGGCGGCCAGGGCGCGGTCCAGGAGGGTGCCGACACCGACGCCGGTGCGGGCACAGGACCGTACGATCTCCACGCCCGGATTGACCCGGTGCACGTTCGCCCGGAAGGCGGTCTCGTCGAAGCCGGCCGGCTCGGCGAGGTCCGTCTTGGTGATCACGACCAGATGGGCGGAGCCGAACGCGGTCGGGTACTTCAGCGGCTTGTCCTCGCCCTCGGTGACCGCCATCAGCACGACCCGCAGGGTCTCGCCGAGGTCGTACGCGGCCGGGCAGACGAGGTTGCCGACGTTCTCCACGAAGAGCACGGAGGTGTCCGCGGGCAGCCAGCCCGCCAGCCGGGCCCGCACCTGGCGGGCCTCCAGGTGGCACAGTCCGTCGGTCAGCAGCTGCTGGACGGGGGCGCCGGACCGGGCGAGCCGGACGGCGTCGTTCTCGGTGGCCAGGTCCGCGGTCAGCGCCGCCACCGGCACCTCCCGCTGCACCGCGCGGGCCAGGACCCTCCCCAGGAGTTCGGTCTTGCCGCTGCCGGGGCTGGAGAGCAGATTGACGACGGTCACGCCCTGCCGGGCGAGATCGCCGCGCAGCTCCGCGGCCAGGTCGTCGTTCTTCGCCAGGACGGCCTGCTTGACGTCGGACCGGCACATGGGCGCTGCTCCTCGGATACGGCGGTGGAGCCCGGTCCGCGTCCTTGCGGCCCGGGCTCCACCGATCTTCCGCTCAGCCGCCCGCCGTGCCGGGCAGCGCAGCCGGGCGGGGGGGCCCGGATTCCACCGGGCGGCCCAACGGGGGCGCGGGCGCGCCGGGGTCGGCGAGCAGGGCCGGGATCAGCGTGTGCAGGGCGTCCACGGCCCGGCCGACGGCTTCCCGCACCGGTGTGCTGAGTCCCGGCAGGAGGTCCTCGTCGCCCGTCGGCAGCACTTCGGGCTCGCAGGCCAGGACGAGGACACGGGGCAGGGGCTCCTCGCCGAGGTGGGTGGCGAGGGCGAGCACCTTCGCGGGGTCCATGCCGTGGGCCTCGGGCACGACGCTGCCGTCGGGCGGTTCGGCCTCGATCAGGGAGAGGGTGCCCGGGTCGTGACCGCGCCGCGCGGCGTCCACCAGGACGGCGGTGTCGTACCCGTCGAGGAGGTCGTAGGCGAGGTCCATGCCGCGGATGCCGTAGTCGTGGACGCGGACCACGGGTGGCAGCGGGCGCCCGCCGAGGGCGCGGATGACCTCGGGGCCGAAGGCGTCGTCGGCGAGGAAGATGTTGCCGACGCCCGCCACCAGCAGCCGCGGCGTCACCGGACGGCTCCGGCGGGCACGGCAAGGGGCCGGGGTGAGCCGGTCGGTGTCTTGCGGACGAAGGCGGAGCGCAGGGCGTGGTAGGGGGCCTCGGGGTCGTGGAAGATGGTGTGCATCCGGGCCAGTTCGGACTCGCGGTAGCCGGCCAGCGGGCGTTCGTGGTCCTTTGCGGCGCGGGCGGCCTTGGCGGCGATCCGCACGTCCAGGAAGGGCGAGGAGGCGAGCTCGGCCGCGAACTGCCGTACGGCAGCCGGGAATTCGCCGGGCGCGGCCGGTACGAGCCGGTCCACGAGCCTGAGCCGCTCGGCGGACGCGGCGCTGACGGGCAGGGCCTCGGTGGTCAGCCGCTCGGCGGCTTCCGCGCCGACGCGGCGGGGCAGGGTGTACGTCCAGAACTCCGAGCCGTACAGGCCCATGCGCCGGTAGTGCGGGTTGAGGACGACGCCGGTACGGCACCACACCTCGTCGGCGGCGAGGGCGAGCATGGCGCCGCCCGCTGCCGCGTTGCCGGCGAGCGCGGCCACGACCAGCCGGTCGGTGGTGCGCAGCACGGCCTCGACCAGGTCGTCCATGGCGTTGAGGTTGACCCAGGACTCACGCGCCGGGTCGGGTGCCGCCTCGATGACGTTCAGATGGATGCCGTTGGAGAAGAAGTCGCGGTCCCCGCCGAGCACCAGGACGCGGGTCGGCCGGGAGAGCGCGTACTCGTAGGCGGCGAGCAGCCTGCGGCACTGGTCGGTGCTCATCGCACCGCCGGGGAAGGAGAAACCGAGGAAGCCGAGGTCGCCGTGCTGCCGGTAGCGGATGTCGGTCCAGGTCCGCCGGTCGGACGGCAGCTCCAACGGAACGGTGGCTTCAGGGAGTTCGAGGGAGGGCTCCCAAGCGGCGAGCACGGAGGCGGCCGGGCGGCGGAAGGGCGCGGGGTCGCCGGAGTTCTTGCGGGGGCGCAGTTCCGGGATCCAGACCGCGCCGTCACGGGTGGCCCGGCAGACGGCGCCCGCCCGCCGCGCGAGGAGTTCGCCGGGACGGCCGCGCAGCCGGTCCTCGGGGTGCCCGCCGTGCAGGAACACCTCCCGGCCGAGGACTTCGTCCAGGACGCCCGGCTGCGAGTCGGCGCCGCGGAGTTTGCACAGAATCGTTTCGGTGTCGTCCCGCTCCCAGTCGATGCGGCGCCGCTGCTGCCGGAAGGCGTCGCGCCAGACCACCCTGACCGAGCCGTCGGACTGCGGCCGGGGTTTGTGGGCGCCTTCGGCGTAGCGCCGTACGGCGGTGAGGACGGCGGTGACGGCGGCGTCGGAGGCCTCGTTGCGGTACAGGTCGCTCTTGCCGACGGGCGGCACCGGGAACGGCTCCGCCGCCCAGATCGCGCCCGCGTCCATCGCCGCCTCGGCCTGCAGGACCGTCACGCCCCACTCCCGCGCCCCCTCGGCGATGGCCCAGTCCAGCGAGGACGGTCCGCGGTCACCGGGCGGACCCGGATGCACGATCAGGCAGGTGTGTGCGCGCCACACGTCCTCGGGCAGCGCCGTCCTGAGCATCGGTGCGATGACCAGGTCCGGCCGCAGTTCCCGGACGGCGTCCCGGACGGGTTCGGTGCCCTGTGAGGCGAGGACGACGTCCACGTGGTGCCCGTGGTCCGTCAGTTCGGCGTACACGCGCTGGGTGAGGCTGTTGAACGCGCTGGCGACCAGCAAAATGTCCATGACACCGCATCGTCGTCCCTCGCGGGGGTGACGTGAAGCACCGCCGCGCCCTTTTGTCCGCCTCCGTCGGGTCTCTCAGGTCTCTTCCTCCATTCGGATCGCGTTCCGCAGTTCCTCGAAGGCCCGGCTCCCGTCCTCGGCGTGGGCCTCCAGGAGCGCGCCTGCGATCGCGTCGAGCTTGCGCTGGATCGCGTGCTCGGCCCGCATCTCGGCGTTCTTCAGCAGGGCGAGCAGCAGCAGGGTGACCGCGGTCATGGACTCGCCCGCCAGCAGGAGCAGTTCGAGCCGCAGGTGCGCGACGTGCGCGGCGACGAAGAAGCCGACGAGCAGCAGGCAGAAGAAGAAGAACACCGGCGAGCTGGTGAAGCTGGAGGCGTACTCCGCGAACTGCTCGAACCGGCCGCGGCCCGTCCCGCCGCGGTGCACGGGGTTCTTGAAGGCCATGGCCGAGCCTCACCCCGGGGTGGGCGGGACCGTCCCGCGGACCGCCGGGCCGTCGTACGGCGGCCTCGGCCACGGCCCGGATCCGGCAGGGTTCGCCCTGCCGTCGACTGGCACGCGCATCGCCTTCGCCTCCCTGCCGTCGCCCGGAGCCGGCCGCTCTGCCGGCCACGACCCCGGATCAGCTCCGCAGTACCCCCGCGGGGGGCATACGACACCGGGACGGTCCGGCGGATCGCGGGCTCAGGCGGCGAGGGTGCGGCCCGGTCCCAGCCGGTCCAGGAGCTGGTCGAGGTGGAGCTCGGCCACGGGGGCGAGGAGGTCGGGGTGCCGCAGCAGGGCGGCGGCGCGCCGGTCGCCGTCGTCCGGGGCGAGCAGGCGCCGGAACTCGGCCGGCGAGCCCGGGCCGTGCTCCCCGTCGGCGAGTGCGGCAACGGCCAGGCCCGCCAGCTCGGGATCGGTGAGCAGGCCGGCCGCCCAGCTGGCCACGACCTCGTCCACCCAGGTCCGCCAGGCCCAGTCGCCGTCCGCGTCCTCCTCGCCGGTGCGCTCGGCACCCGTGACCCAGTCCAGCCGGGCGGCGCCGCCGGGACCGGCCATCGTGACCAGCGCCGCGTCGATCTCGGTCGGGTAGCGCAGCCGTGCGGCGACGGTCACCGCCTGCCGGGCCTGCGCCTCGCAGAGCGCGCAGGCCAGCGCGCCGCCGCTCGGCGGATAGGCGACCGTCAGCCAGCGCGACGTCGCAGCGATGAGGGGGGACAGATCAGTGAGCACAGCCGGGCCGTCCGGGAGGCGAAAGGGGAACAGGGGCTCGACGCAACGGTAGCCCGGCACCGGGCAGGACAGGGAGAGTGTGCGAACCAGGTCATATGTGGTATCCCCCACGCCGGCCCACCTCCGCCGCGTGACCCCGCCCCTTGTCCCCGTGTCGCTCCGCGGCCCCGGGGAACTCGTTGCTGGCCACGGCAGCACACGCACCGGAGGTGAGGGCATGCCGGACACAGGGCAGTACGACGACCAGGGCGACGTCCCTCTCGCCGGGTACGCCGTCCTCGCCGCCGTCTTCACGGCGAGCGCCGGGACGTACGCGGTGCTGGCCCGCCGCCGGGGTGTCCGCCTGCCGCAGGAGCTTCCGGCGTGGGACGTGGTGCTGCTGGGCACGGCGACCTACAAGGCGTCCCGGCTGCTGACGAGGGACAAGATCACGAGCTTTCTGCGGGCGCCGTTCACCCGCCGTACGGATGACGGCGAAGCGAGCGAGGTCGTCGACGAACCGCGCGGCGACGGGCTTCGGCGGGCCGTCGGTGACCTGTTGTCCTGCCCGTTCTGCACCTCCGCATGGGCCGCCGGCGCCCTGGTGTGCTCCTACGCGGCCGCTCCCCGCCTCACCCGCCTGGTCTGCGGTGGCCTCGGTGCGCTGACGGTCGCGGACTGGCTGCAGTACGCCTGGACCTGGACCCAGCAGAACGCCGAGAGCTGAGCCGGCGGCCCGGGCGGACGGCAGTACCCGCTCGTCGTGCGACGCCGGCCCCGCCGGATCCTCGGCGCCCTCCGGCTCCAGCAGCACGCGGGCCGCGTCGTCCGTGCCTGATCCGCAAACCTAGCCGGGTGCAGGTCGCCGACCGGGGTGTGCGTGCGCGGTCCGGCGCCCTTCTGTTCCGCCGCGCACGCCTACCCCGCGACGGGACCGCGACTCCACCGGGCCGGGTACCGGCGGCGGCGACCGGGTACTCGGCCGGGGCCGTGGGAGGCCCCGGCCGACTCCGGTGACGGCGCCGTCGGCCGGGAGCGGGTTGCTGCCCCGCCCGCGGCGAGGGGGCACCGCCGTCAGGACTTCGTGAGGAAGGAACCGGCCTCATGCACCACGACGAGATGATCGGAAAGGTGCAGGCGCTGGCCCAACTGCCGGACCGGGGTTCGGCCGAACGGGCCGCGCACGCCGTCGTGAGCACGCTGTCGGAGCGGCTGCCGTCCGGGCTGGCCCGGCATGTGGCCGCACAGCTGCCGCCGGACATGGCGGCGGCGATGCGGGAGGCGGCCGACGCGTCGGCCGGGGCCGACTCCGGCGCGTCGGGCGAGCGGTTCGGGCTGACCGTCTTCGCCGGACGCATCGCCGACCGGGCGGGCACCGACGAGGACACGGCCCTGCGCGACGCCGCCGCGGTGATGGAGGTGCTCGACGCCGCGCTGGCCCCGGAGCTGACCGAACGGATGGCCGGCGCCCTCCCCGCCGACATCCGTGACCTGCTTCCGGTGGGCCGGGCGGCCGAGAGCGGCCGCGGCGGCCCGGAGGGACGATAGCGCGCTGGCCGGGCCGGAATCCGGCGAACCGGAGAGGCACGGCGGGGCCGGGTCCGGCGCACGGGTGTTCACGCCCTGCGGCATGGCTCAGGCGGCGTGATAGTGCGCCGCCCTGCTGGTTCAATTGTGTGCAAGCGCCCATCGAGGGCAGCCGTGGCAGTAACGCTTCCGACCCCGCAAAGGTGCTCCATGGCCTTCTTCGCTCTCTCCCGGCAGCAGCCGCTGGTCCTGCTCTCCTCGACCGAGCTCGCGGCGGAGTACGACCGGCTGGTGATCGAGAACGAGCAGTTGCAGCGCGCCGTGTCCTCGCACGCGGTGATCGACCAAGCCATCGGAGCCGTGGTCGTCGTCGGGCAGATCGCGCCGGAAGAGGCCTGGCGGGCGCTCAGGGACGTCTCCCAGCGCACCAACACCAAACTGCGGATGGTCGCCGAGCACATCCTGGACTACGTGCAGGGCGGCACACTCCCCGAACCGGAGCGGATCGAGCTCGGCAAGGCGATCCTCCGCTACCGGCGCTGCACCGGCCTGGACGACCGCACGGCGACGGGCCGATAAGAGCCCGCCGGCGACGGATCAGCGGCGGCCCGCCCTCAGACGGCGGTGCCGGCGGGGCCTGGTGCGGCGGGCCGTCGGGGGACGCAGGATCCAGCGGTCCTCGACCTGGTCGAGGCCGAACAGCAGGATCGTGAGGACGGGAAGCAGCAGCACGGCGACAGTGATCACTGGCTGATCCCTTCTGCCGACGACGCCCTCCGGGTGCCCCGCCCCTGCCGGGCCATCCACGGCGGTTGTGAATGTCCTGTGAGCGCCTGCTGCCGGCACCGGTCGCCGACGGAGATCTGTGGTGTGAGCGCGCAGGTGGGGCCGCCGTGTCGAGCAGGTGTTCGTAGGGGGGACATGTGGAGGCGGGGATCGGCACGGAGGCGGCGGCCGGGCGTGCCGTGCCGTCGGTCGGCCAGGCCGTCGAGCGTGTTCCTCGGGCAGGATCGGCAGGTCGAGGCCGGGTGGGACGGCCTTCGGTCACATGCGACGGTCGGCCCGCGTCAATGCTGCGGAAGGCGGAGTCGGCCCGGAGGCCATGCAGGTGGATGTGTACGAGGTGGTGGCGAGCCGGCGGGCGGGCGGGCCTTCACGGACGAGCCTGTCCCGCGCGCGGCGCTGGTGCGGGTCCTGACCGCCGCCGCGCGCTCGCCCTCGGGCGGCAATCTCCAGCCGTGGCACAGCCATGTGCTCACGGGTGCCCCACCGGCCCAGCTGAAGAAGCGCACCGCCGCACGTGCGGCGGCCGGTGATCCCGGGGACGAGCGGCAGTACCGGATGTATCCACCGCAGCCGAAGTCTCCCTACCGGGAGCGGCGCTCCGCGGCGGCCGCCCAGCGTTTCGGGCGCTCGGGATCCGGCGCGCGGACGCGGAGGCCCGCCGGACGGCCGTCGCCGCGAACTGGCGCCGTTTCGGAGCTCCGTGTCTCCTGCTGTGCCACCTCGACCGGGACATGGGCGCGGCGCGGTGGGCCGACAAGGATCCCCCGGCGCCGTTCCCCCGTATCGACCGGGCGCCGCTCGCGGAGGTCGTCACATTCCTCGTCGACGCGCAGGACGACGACGATCCGGCCATGGAACGTGCCCGTTCGGGGGAACCCGCGCGCGGGCGCGTTGCGCGCGCCCCTCTCGCGACGTCCGCTTACGGTTCTCTACAAGTGACCGACCGTCATCAGGGGTGACGGAGAGGAGCCGGAGCGGTGGGCGATGCGCGTCGGCGGGCGGCCGGGCCGGACGGCCGGCGCCGCAGGGGGCGGGTGCTGGGCAGCCGGCCGGCGTACACCGTGCGGCTCCCGGCCGTCCCGCGCACCGAGCCGGTGCCGGCGGCCGAGCGGACGGTGCCGTGGCTGCGGGTCGGGGCGGCCTACGCCTGGCGGCTCATCCTCATCGGGGTCGTCGTCTACGGCGTCTTCAGCATCCTCGGCAGCTTCCAGCTCATCGCCGTGTCCCTGTTCCTCGCGCTGGTCGTCACCTCCGTGCTGCGGCCGCTGACGGACCTGCTCAACCGATTCCTGCCGCGGCCGCTGTCCGTCGCCGTGGCGCTGCTGGGCAGCATCCTGCTCCTGCTGGCCCTGCTCGCCCTGGTGGGCAACGCCGTGGCGGGCGAGTCGGCCAGACTGACGGGCGAGTTCCGGGGCGGGGTGCACCGCATCGAGCAGTGGCTCCAGCGGCCGCCGTTCCGGCTGAGTCCCGGTCGGCTGTCCGAGCTGGAGAACCAGGTGACGCATTACCTGGCCGCACACCGGTCCAGCCTGCTCAACCGTGCCGTCAGCGGGCTCAGCCGGGTGGTCGAGCTGGTCACCGGGGGCGCGCTCGCGCTGTTCGCCTCGGTGTTCTTCATCCACTCCGGCGAACGCCTGTGGCACTGGATCCGCGACCAGCTCCTGCCGACCGGCGCCCGTCCGGCGTGGGACCGGGCGGGGTGGGCCGCTTGGCGGGCCTTCGCCGGGTACACCCGCGGCATCATCATCGTGGCCGCTACCAACGCCGTGCTCGTCGGTATCGCGCTGCTCGTGCTGCGGGTGCCGCTCGCGCTGCCGCTGACGCTGCTGGAGTTCTTCGCCGCGTTCGTGCCACTGGTGGGCTCGCCGGTGGCGCTCGCCGTCGCGACCATCGTCGCGCTGGCCGGGCGGGGGCCGCTGACGGCTCTGGCCGTGCTGGCGCTGATCGTCGTGATCGGCCAGCTGGAGGGGCATGTGCTGCATCCGCTGGTGATGAGCTGGGCGGTACGGCTGCATCCGCTCGTCGTCGCGGTGTCGGTGATCGCCGGCAGCATCATCGCCGGGGTGATCGGCGCCGTGGTGGCCGTGCCGCTGGTGTCGGTGGTCTGGGCCGTGCTGCGCGCCCTGCGAGCGGTGCCGCCATGACCCCAGGCCACCGTCAGCTGCCCTGGGTCTCGAGGGACATATCCGAGCACGGTTCCACCACCGGCGCCGCCGTCGTCGTACCGCTCAGCTCAGGGCCGCCGCCACGAGTCCGCAGATCTCCTCCTCCGACACACCGCCGCCGTTCACCAGCCGGTCGAAGACCAGGCCGTCCACGCAGGTCAGCAGCGTCACCGTCCGTTGCTCCGGGTCGGCGACGCCCTGCGCGGCGAGGAAGTCGCACAACGCCTGCCGCGCCGGGTTCTCGCGCGGGACCAGGATCTCGCGCAGTTCGGGATGGCGCGCGCTCTCGACGGCGCACGCGTAGCGGGCCAGGGAGCGTCGGCGTCCGTCCCCGGTGAGCCGCGCCGCCGTGAAGGCGGCGAGTCCCGCCACCACGTCACCGGCGGTCCGCAAGGGCGGCGTCCGCGCCCCGATCTCCTGCAGTTCGGCCTGGTCGAGCCCCACCAGGCGCCGGACCAACGCGGTGAGCAGGGCCTGGCGGGTGCGGAAATAGGCGGATGTGGTGCCGGGCGGCAGCTGAGCCGCCCGGTCCACCGCACGATGGGTCAGCCCCCGCAGGCCGGCGTCGGCGAGGACGCCGATGGCCGCGTCGGCGAGAAGAGTACGTCGGTCTGTGGACACCCCCACGTTCTACACCCCCGCTTCTACAGCCGTAGAACCCGCTGTAGGGTCTTCGCCGATGCTTCTACATCTGTAGAAGGACGGGCGCGAACCGAGGGGGTCCGGCATGGGCGGTACGGCGGTGGTGGTCGGGGGTGGCATCGGCGGGCTTGCGGCGGCGATCGGCCTGCGCCGGATCGGCTGGGACGTACGGGTCATTGAGCGGGCCGGCACCCGCGCCGACGCGGGCGCGGGCATCTCGCTGCACGCCAACGGCCTGCGCGCCCTGGACGCCCTCGGCGTCGGCGCGGCCGTGCGCGCGGCGGCACGCCCGCAGTACACCGGCGGCACCCGCACCCCGGAGGGCCGCCGGCTGGCGCGGATGGACGGGTTCGCCCTCGAACGCGCGCTGGGCACGCCGATCGTCGGCATCCGGCGCGCGGTCCTGCACCGTCTGCTGCGCGAGGCCCTGCTGGCCGAGAGCCTGCTCATCGGCGTCACCGTGCCCGCACTGGACCGCTCGGCCCCCGACCGGGTGGGCGTGCCGGTCGGGGACGGGGTGCTGGACGCCGACCTGGTCGTCGCGGCCGACGGGGTGGGCAGCAGGCTGCGCGGACTGCTGTTCCCCGATCATCCCGGCCCGGTCCACGCCGGCTCGACGGTGCTGCGGGCCGTGACCGACCGGCCGCTGGACCTGCGCACCGACTTCGAACTGACGTGGGGCGAGGGTGCGGAGTTCGGGCACATCTGCTTCTCCGACGGCCGGGCCGAGTGGCACGCGGTGCTCACCGCTCCACCCGGTGTCCGCCACGCCGACCCGCTCGGCATGCTGCGCCGGCGCTTCGGCGGCTGGCACGAGCCGATCCCCGCCCTCCTGGACGCGACCCGGCCGGAGGACGTGCTCCACCACGACATCCACGAACTGGTCACGCCGGTGCGGTCGTTCGTCGCGGGCCGGGTGGTGCTCCTCGGCGACGCGGCGCACGCCATGACACCGAATCTCGGCCAGGGCGCCTGCCAGGCCCTGGAGGACGCGGCCACGCTGGCCGCCGCGCTCGCCACGGAGCCCTCGGTCGCCGCGGCGCTGGCCCGCTACGACGCCGAGCGCCGCCCGCGCTCGCAGGCGGTCGCCCGTGCGGCCCGGCAGGCGGGCCGGATGGGCCAGCGGCTGTCCCATCCGCTGGCCGTGGCCTTGCGCAACACCGCGCTGCGGCTCACCCCGTCCCGGGTGACGATGCGGGCGATCCTCCGGCACGCCGACTGGACGCCGCCCAGCCTGGGCTGACCTGCCCGCGGGGGGCGCCCAGGGCGTTTCCTCCGGTCATCGGATCGTCGGTGCGGGCGTGCCTCAGACCGACGCGCAGTGGGCGCGGGCAGCGCCGCTGTTCCCCGATCGGGCGCCGAAGCGGGGCGGGCGGCGGCGTGGCGACCTTCGCCCTGCTCGTCCCGGCCCGCCGAACCGATCCCAGGCCGACGTGTCGGCGGGCGGGTGCGGACACGCGGTTCTACGGACGGTGTTCGCCGCGCTCACCCCGATGGCGCGGGCCGCAGCAGAAGGCGGGCCCGTGCCGGTGGTCGCCCCTCGGCGCCGTGCTCGCCGTGCCCACCGGCACCGCACACCGCGCCCGCTTCGCGCTGTCGACCATGCGATCGCTGTCGGAAGCCGCGTCGGCCAGGCTCGCCCGGCACACCGTCAGCAAGAGGGCGCCGGCCAGGAAGGGCAGGCTGCGGCGGGCAGGGGGCGGCGCCAGCAGAGCCCGAACGCGCTGGGGCACTTCCCCACCGGTCACGGCCAGCGAGGCGGGCCGGGAGGCACCGGCTGACGCGAGTGCGGCGCGCCCGACGGCGCGGGCGACGACCACGCGGTCGCCCACCTGCGCGGCGGCCTCCTCGTCGGCCCAGCGCTCCAGGACGAAGGCGCCGGTGTCGGTCAGGGGACGCAGCAGCGGGTTCAGGGCAGCCGTGGGCCGCCACAGGCCCAGGAAGAGGTGGTGCCGTCCGCGCGGATGGGCTCGTTCGTGCGCCAGCAGGGCCTCACGCTCGCCGTCGCCGAGACGGCGCAGCATGCCCCGGGACACCACGATCCGGCACAGCCAGTGGACGGTGGGTCCGTGGCTGTTCCGGCCGTACGCCGTGTGCTCGGTCTTCTCGGTGATCCTCACCTCGGGCCAGGACAGGAAGACCTCCGGCGACGGCCTTCACACCGGCGCCGTACGGACCGCCCAGCAGGCCCCCGCCGACGCTCCCGCGTGCCGACCACGGATACGCTCCCCCAACCCGCGTACTGCCGCAGCCCGTTCGGCCCTGCCCAGCGCCTCCTCGTCGGCCTCCGCTCTCCGCGTGCCCCAGCCCATCGCCCGCCTCCCCGGCTGCTCACGGCATGTCGTCCGGTTCCTCTCCAGGGCGGCGGTCGCCCAACCGGCGGGGCTGCTCCTGGCCGGCCGGCACGGTGATCCTGCGGGGCGAGGTCTCGGCGCACGCGGCCGCCACGCCACCTGAACAGGACCGACGGGCGGTGAAGGCGCGTAGGGGGGTAGGCCGCTGGTCACCCGGAAGGTATGCGATGCGGGCGGACGGTGCGCGGGCGTGTCCAGGGTGGCACCCGGCGCGTGCGAGTGACGTGGCAGGCGCTGGGGCGGGAGGCGACGGCCGCGGCGCACGGTCTGGCGCGAGCGTGGGCCGGACCGTGCCGGGAGCGCGATCTGGCCGCGCAGGCGGTGAAGGCGGCCCTGGCCGCATGGCTGGCCTGGGCGGTGGCCGGCTGGTGGCTGCACGCTCCGATGGCGTTCGTCGCGCCCTGGGTGGCGGTCGTCCTGGTGGAGTCGACCGTGTACCGGTCGATCGCGCACGGGCTGCAGCAGCTCGCGGCGATCGCGGCCGGCACGGTCGTGGCCACTGCGGTGGCGCTGCCGCTGCGCGACACGGTGGCCGCGATGGCCGTCGTCCTGCCCCTCGCGATGCTGCTCGGCCAGTGGCGGCGCCTGGGCAGTCAGGGCATCTACGCGGCCACCGGCGCCCTCTTCGTCCTGACCGGCGGATCCGTCACCGTCGCCACCTCCGCGGCCCGGCTCGCGGAGGCCCTGTTCGGGGCCGTGGTCGGCATCGCCGTCAACGCGCTGGTGCGGCCGCCGCTGTACTTGCGGGACAGCAGGGCCGTGCTGAAGGACGCGACCGAGGAGGCCCACGACATCCTGCTGGCGGTCGCCGAGGGGCTGGCCAAGGGACGCTGGGACGCCGAGGAGGCCGATGCCCGGCACGAGCGGGCCCTGCGGCTGCACCGGCTCGTGGAGCAGGCCCGCTCCTCGGTCGAGTGGGGCCGGGAGAGCCTGCGCGGCAACCTGCGCCGGCGCACCGGCGCCGCGCCACCGCCCGGCAAGGGGTACGACGACGCGATCCTGGTGCTGGACTACGCGGCCGTGCACACGGCGGGCGTGACCCGCACCGTGCTGGAGGCCGCCGCCGAGCATCTCGCGGCACCCCGGCCGCACCCCGAACTCGCGCACCGCTACGCCGAGTTCCTGCGCCGCACGGCACACGCGCTACGGCTCTACAGCCACAGCCGGTTCGGTGACGACCGCGACGGGGACGAGGACGAGCTGAGCGCGGCCGTGGCGCGGTTGCGCGCGACGCTGAACGAGCTGCGCCGGGACCTGGTCCGTGCCACGAGGGACGACCCGGACGAGGTCGCGACGTACGGCGCCCTGCTCGCCCAGGCCCACCGGCTGGCCGATCAACTGGCCGTCTCGGGCACCTGACCGGGCCCGGTCACCAAGCGGGCGAGACCGCCGGCGGGACGCCCGGCCGGGGGGCGGGCAGGGCGATCACAGCGTCTTGACCTGACCGCCGTCGATGGTGAACTCGGCTCCCGTGATGTTGCCCGCCAGCGGGGAGGCGAGGAAGAGTGCCAGGTCGGCGACTTCGTGCGGCTCGGTGACCCGCCCGGTGGAGATGCCCATGCTCTGCGGCACGACGACGTCGATGGCTTCCTGCGCGGTGGTGCCGGCCTGGGCCGCCGTGGCGTCGGCGAAGCCACCCGGCGCGGTCCAGAACGGAGTGCGAACCGGCCCCGGGGCGATCGCGTTGACCCGGACGCCCTGGGGCGCGAACTCCTCGGACAGCGACTTCGTCAGGCTGGCCAGCGCGGCCTTCGCCGCGGAGTAGTCCACCACCGCGGGGAAGGGCAGGCGCGCGTTGATGGAGCTGATGTTGACGATGGAGCCGCCGTCCGCGGCCAGCAGGTGGGGAAGCGCCGCGCGGCTGGTCCGGACCGCGCTGAACAGGGTCAGGTCGAAGATGCGCTGCCATTCGGCGTCGTCGATGTCCAGGAAGCTCTGCCGGGGCGTCGCGGCACCCAGGTTGTTGACCAGGATGCCGACCCCGCCGTACCGCTCCACCGCGACGCGGACGAGTGTGCGGGGTCCGTCCGCGGTGGCCAGGTCGACCGGGACCGCGGTGACGCCGTGCTTTTCGTGCAGCCCTTCGAGTTCCGGGGTGACGCTTCGGCTGCCGGCGACGACGTGCACGCCCTCACGGGCGAACGCCTCGGCGAGGGCGAGGCCGATGCCCTTGCTCGCTCCCGTGACGACAGCGACATTGTCCTTGAGCTGGAGGTCCATGGCGGTCCTTGTCCGGGTCGGCCCCCCGCACCCACGGTAGGCGGTTCCGGCATCACCGGCTCATCGAGCAGGGCTGCCTAGGCGTGGCCCGGCTCGCGCACCCCGAACAGGGCCGGCCCCACGGTGAGGATGCCGTCGGTCAGGGGGCGGCAGCGCACTCCCCCGCCGCCGCGCAGCGCGCGCTGCGCGCCGGGGCCGAGGGTGCTGTCCATCCAGGCACAGGGCCTGGCCGCGCTGCGCACCTCGAGTTCCACGGGACCGGTGCCGCTGTCGAGGAAGACGGTCGCGCCGATGCAGGCGTCGATGTCGATGCCGCGCAGCAGGACGTTGCGCCGGGTGCGCAGCAGGTCCGCCGGGTGCGGACCCGACTGCGGAAGCCGTTCGACGGCCATGAGGGTGATCGAGGCGTTGCGGTGGGCGGCCTGGTTGAAGTACCGGTCGCCGACGAGCCCCAGCCCGGCGCGCACCTCTGCGGTCGTCACCAGTTCCCCGGAGGGCAGTTCGGGCATTCCGTCGCCCGGCCGGCCCGCGAGCCGGTGCACCGGGGAGACCAGCAGCTGGAGGATTTCGACCTGGAACACACAGCGAGCCTACGACGGCGCCGGCCTGCCGCTGAGGCGGGGCGGTCGCAGCGGGACACCCTGCGCCTGCCACCGCCGAAAAGAAGTTGTCCGGGCGGCCGCACTGCCGCCACGATCAGCGCATGATTTCGCTGACCGCCTTCCTGCCGTCCACCGCCGCCGACCGATCGGTGAGCGGCCGACAGCAGCGCGGCCCCCGGCGGAGGCCTACGCCCGCGCACGCATGACCGCGGCACTGGTCGCGGGGCTTCTCGCGGGCTACGGCATCGCCGTGCCCGTGGGGGCCGTCGGGACGTATCTGGTGGCGTTGACCGCTCGGACCTCGTTGCGGATCGGCGCGTGTGCCGCCCTGGGGGTCGCTACGGCCGACGGCCTCTACGCGCTGATCGCCGTGCTCGGCGGCTCCGCGCTGACGCACGCCGTCGAGCCGATCGTGCATCCCCTGCGCTGGACCGCCGGAGCGGTGCTCGTCGTGCTGGCGGTCCACGGCGCGGCAACGGCGATCGCCCACCACCGCACGCCGCGGACGGCCTCCCGTGCCGACGAGACTCCCCTCCGCCCCGCCCGGGCCTTCCTGGGTCTGTGGGGCGTCACGATGATGAACCCCCTCACCGTGGTCTACTTCGCGGCTCTGGTGCTGGGCAGCCAGACCTCGGCGGCACCGGACCACCTCGAACGGGCCGTGTTCGTCCTGGCCGCCTTCGCGGCGTCGGCCAGCTGGCAACTCCTCCTGGCCGGCGGCGGAGCCTTGCTCGGCCGGCTCCTGACCGGCAGCCGCGGGCGGCTCCTCACGGCCCTGGCATCCAGTGCCGTCATGACGGCACTGGCCCTTCGCGTGCTCTTCGCACACGGCCACCAGGGATGACAGGTGGGTACGCGTGCCTGGGCCGGAACGGTCCGCGCAGGTTCGAATGCTGCCCTCTGCGCCCGATCCTGACGCCGCGCCGGGGGTGCCCGGCGCGGCGTCAGCTGGCCGCGAAGGACTTCAGCTGGTCCAAGGGGCCGTTGAAGCGGTCGTGGTCGCCGACGGTCTTGCCGGAGGACGTGTACTGCCACATGGTGTACGACGACCAGCCCGACGGCAGCGTCCCCGCGGTCGAGGCATAGCGGGCGATCCACAGCGGGTTGCCGCCGAAACCGGCGTAGTCGCCGGTGCACTGGGTCCACCAGCTGGTCGCCGTGTAGATGACGGCGTCCCGTCCGGTGCGGGACTTGTAGCGGTTCAGGAAGTCGCGGATCCAGCCGACCATGCCGCTCTTGGACTTGCCGTAGCAGGCGTCGCCGTAGGGGTTCCACTCGATGTCGAGCGCGCCCGGCAATGTCCTGCCGTCGGCGGTCCAACCGCCGCCGTGCGCCAGGAAGTAGTCGGCCTGCGCGGCACCGCCGGCCGAGTCGGGGGTGGCGAAGTGGTACGCCCCGCGGACCATGCCCAGGCTGTACGGGCCGTCGTACTGCTGGGCGAAGTAGGGGTTGGTGTAAGAGGAGCCCTCGGTGGCCTTCGCGTACGCCCAGGTGGTGCCGTCGGCCGACAGGGTCGGCCAGTCGACGTCACGCTGGTGGCTGGAGACGTCGACTCCTTCGGTCTGGCTCCCCCGGGTGGTGGCCGACTCGTAGGGGCCGCGTCCGTCATGGGCCAGGACGCCCATGCCCATGTACGCGCTGCCGCGCGGGGGTGTGTCCGGGGCCGAGTCGGACTGGGCCGCGGGGCTGGACAGGGCGAGGAGGAGGCCGGTCAGGGTGCCCGTGAGGGCAAGGCGTGAGCGGCCGCGCTGAAGGGATATGGAGCTTCGCACGGAAACCATCTGACCCGTGGTCGGGCCGTACCGCACTCCGGGTACCGCCAACGAAGCCATCTTCGGCCGCGTTTGGTCCGTATGGGTGGCCCCCGGGTGGCGTACGGGCCGGTCGTGGGAGTCACCCGGGGGTGCGTCCCACGACCGGCCCCTCGCCGGATCAGCCGTCGATGCGGTGCTGGGTCCAGAAGGAGGTGAGGTCGGTGCTCGTGGCGGCCTGGGCGGCGGCCTTGAACTCGGCCGTGGTGGACACGCCGTACCAGTGGGCGGTCGCGTAGTCCTTCAGCAGCTTGCTCATCGCGGTGTCGCCGAGGACGCGGCGCAGGTCGTGCAGGGCGCACTTGCCGTAGCCGTAGACGACGGTGGAATAGCGCGAGGAGTGCGCGTCCCAGTAGGCCATGGAGTTGGTGATCTTCTCGGCGCTGGAGGCCCAGGAGACGCTGCTCCAGCAGTTGCCGCCGGTCTTGCCGAGGGCGAGGTCGGTGGCGTAGTCCGTGAACGCCTCGTCCAGCCAGGGGCTGTTGTACTCGTCGTCACCGACGATGCCGTACCACCACTGGTGGCCGATCTCGTGGGTGAGGGCGGTGGTGCTGACCACGTCCAGGACGAACCCCGGGTACTCCATGCCGCCGAACCAGTAGTTGTTGTCGATCACGGCGTCCAGTTCGCCGTAGGGATAGGCGCCGAAGCGGGCCGCGTGGGCGTCCACGGCGCTCTTGGCGGTGCTCAGCATGGACTGGGCGCTGGAGGAACTGATGCCCGAGACCGAGTAGACGTTCACCGCGACACCGGCCGCCGAGGTGCCGGAGATCTTGGCGAAGGGCCCGGCCGCCCAGGCGAAGTCACGGACCTTCGGCGCCGTCGCCGTCGTGACCGTACGGCCGCTGGAACCGGGCGTGTCGGCGGAGGTGCCCGTGGCCGGCACCAGTAGGCCGCTGGGGTGGTCCAGGGTCACCTTGAAGTCGGCGGCCAGGGAGTAGAACGACTCGCCGTTGTCCGTGTACGGGTCGAGGTGCCAGCCGGCGCCGTCGCGGACCGCGAGGACGGGCAGGGCGTTGCCGATGAAGCTGTAGGCGCCGTCGTGGCCGAACCGGTCGGCGCCGCTGGGCACGGTGATGCCGAGGTCGAAGCCGATGGTGGCGCTCTGGCCCTGGGCGAGCGGGGCCGGCAGAGCGATCTTGAGCGCGGTGCAGTCCACGGAGGGCGCGCCCGCGGTGCCGCCGGTCACGTTCGTGACCCGGATCGGCATGGCGTCGCAGGTGCCGTGGTAGTTGTCCCACAGCCTCAGATAGACCTCGTTCAGCGCGGTGGCGGAGGCGTTGCTGAAGGTCGCGCTCTCGTGCCCGGTCCAGACCGTGCCGCTCGTGTCGCTGCTGAGGTTCACGGTGTACGAGGGCGAGGCCGGGGTGCGCGTGGAGTCGCCCGGCGGGGGCACGCTGCCGCCGGAGGTGTCGAGCGCGACGTCGTCGAGGACGAAGCTCGTCTGGAGGCTGGAGTCCTCGGTCCCGGTGAAGGAGAGGGTGACGCTCTGCCCGGCGTACGCCGACACGTCGATCGACTTCCGGACGTACCCGGTGGTGTCGTCGAGGTTCGAGTAGGTGGCCAGCGTGGTGCTGCCGATCTTGGCCGTGAGCTTGTCGTACGCGACGGAGGAGGTGGTCTCGTCGGTGTCGATGTGCAGCCAGAAGGTGAGGGTGGCCGCGTCGCAGCCGGCCGGGATGGTGACGCTCTGGCTGAGGGTGTCCGTATGGGTGCCGCCGACTCCGTCCAGCCAGGCGTAGGAGCTGCCGCCGTGGGCGGTCTGTCCCAAGCGGCTGGTGATGACGGTGGAGGAGGACGCCGACCAGGGCGAAGTCCCGTTCTCGAAGCCGCCGTTGCCGACGACCTGCGCCGGAGTACAGGCGGCGGGTGCCGCGGCCGGCCGGGCCGCGGCGGGCGTGCCGGGGAGCACGAGGGCGGCCACGACGGCGACGGTGAGCGCACCGGCGCCGAGGACCTTGTGGGGGGTCGATCTCACACGCTACTCCTTTGCGGCGGCCGGGATTCCCGGCCTGCTCGATGGCCGCCGGCCGGCTGGGGTACGCCGGGGCGGCCGCTGACGGGGGTTGCGCGATCGCTGCACCGGCAGGTGCGCCGCGCCCTTATGGGGTCGGGCGCGGGATGCCGGACTTTTGAGAGAGTGCCAGATTTGACCGGACCATGCCAGAAGCGTGGCGGCGCTTTGCGTGAAGGCGCCGGTCAGTCGGTGCGCAACGTCACGAAGACCGCCGTCAGCACGGTGCCCTGCGGGTCCTGCCAGCCGCGCGCCACATGGCCGACCGCTCCCACCGGGCACGGGGGCGTGTTCTCGGGGACGGGGTCCAGGACCCGGTGGACGTGGAGGACCGTGCCGTGCGGGGCGGGGATGCGGGTGCCCTCCTGGTCGTCGGCCGGCTCGGCGCTGAAGCCGTCCAGGGTGAAGGGGCCGCCGGTGCAGGAGCGGATCACCTCGGGGTCGGGGGCACCGTCGACGCTCTGGGCCTGCGCCTGGGCCCTGCCCTCGATCAGCGACAGCAACTCGGCGACCAGCACCGGGTCGTGGCAGCCGTCGTACACCCAGCGCTTGCCGAGTACGCCGTGCTCCAACGTGCCCACCAGTGCGTGCTCCGACCCCTCCAGCGGCGCGCCGCGATAGGTCAACGGGACCATGTAGGCGGTCGGTTCGGGGGGGGAGGTGTCGGTGGTCACCATGAACTCGATGCCGACCTCGCCCTCCGGGTCGTCCAGCCGGAAGCCACCGGACTTGGTCAGCACCGGGGCGCCCGGACCGCCGCGGTACCAGGGGCGCGAGGGCAGCCAGTCGGTGAGCAGCTCCAGCTTTGTGGGCTTGAGCGTGGTGTGGTGGATGATGGCCATACCGGCAGGGCTCCTCCGTGGTACGGATGCTGACCCGCACCAGCCTCGCACACGTTCCCGCACGTCATCCGCCCGCCGCGGTCGGCGATGGGCTCAACTCGGCCCAGGAATCGCGCGGTTCACCCAACAGCCCTTCCGCGGAAAGGCGTTGGAAGCCGAGCCCGCCGCTCACCTCCTTGCCCTCCCTCCCGCCGGAAACCCGTGGACGCCCGGCCCGGCGAGGGCGTCGTCGTCCGGGATGTCGAGCGGGCAGATTCCCCAGTCCCGGGCGATGGTCATGACGTCCTGCTCGTTCGGCATGGCGGCGTGCCACTCGTCCCAGTCGGACTCCTCCCACTCCTCCCAGCCGTCCTCCAGCCAACGCGTCCCGACCCCCGACTCCCGTTCGACGGGAGTGGGTTCGCCGAGGTGGAAGGGCACGTCGCCGTGTGCGCCGTGATAGCAGTAGGCCCGGACCAGCCGGCCCTCCTCCACCTTGGCCCAGGCGTGGCAGTCGCCGACACGGTCCGTGCAGAAGAACTGCAGGTCGCCCAGGCGGGCCGCGAGGGCGAGCAGCCAGTCGGGGAAGTCCGGGCCTTCGGGGCCCCGACCCGGGGTGAGATCGACTCGACCGTGGGCGAGGGTCCAGCCGTCGACGGGACCGGCGACGTAGACGCCCTCGCGGTAGGCGGCCTCGGTGCCCTCGGTCCAGCCGACCTCGCGCCGACCGCCCAGCGCGAGCGCGTCGGCGACCTCCGCCACCGTGGCACCGCGCACCCCGAGCCAGGACGTCTTGTACCCGAATCCCATGACCTGCTCCCCGACAGCGCCTGAACTCATTGCTTCCCGCTTCTGGTCCGCGAGACCTACCGGACGGTATACAGACCCAGTCGAAAGCGCGAGGGCCGCTCCGCGGAGCCGGCGCCGTGCGATGAAACGGCCTCAGGGGGAGGATCCATGGCGAACGGCACGGGTGCGGCGGGCGGGGCGAGAGGCCGGCGGGGAGCCGCCGTAGTGGGGGCGGCGCTGGGCGGTTGCGTCCTCGTCGCGGCCGCCACGGCACCGGCCTCCGCGCACTCCGCGGGACACGGACACGGCATCGACTACGTCGCCCTCGGCGACTCCTACACCTCGGGTCCCGGCATCCCGCAGCAGGCGGACGCCAACTGCGCCCGCTCCGACCACGATTACCCCTCGCTGGTGGCGGACGGGCGTCAGGTGAGCACCTTCGAGGACGTCAGCTGTGCCGGAGCGACGACCGCCGAGATGTGGCAGGCGCAGGGCACCAACGCACCCCAGCTCGACGCCGTGCACCGGGACACGGACCTGGTGACGGTGCAGATCGGCGGCAACGACGTCGGCTTCGGCCCGATCATCAACACCTGTGCCCACCTGGCCGCCCAGGACCCGACGGGCAACCCCTGCGAGCGCTCGTACAAGGCGTCCGGCTACGACCAGCTGGCCCTCGCGATCGCACAGGCCGCGCCCAAGGTCGACCGGGTGCTGCGGGCCGTCCACGCGAGGGCGCCGCACGCGCGCGTGGTCGTCGTCGGCTACCCGGACCTGCTGCCCGACGACGGCAGCGGCTGCTTCCCGCAGGTGCCGTTCGCGCAGAAGGACTTCCCCTACCTGCGGGACACCGAGAAGCGGCTGAACCTGATGCTGCGCCTGGTGGCCGGGGTGAACCGGGCCGAGTACGTGGACACTTACGGCCCCACGGTCGGGCACGACATGTGCAAGGCGCCCGCGGACCGCTGGATCGAACCCCTCCAGCCGGCCGCGCCCGCCGCCCCGGCGCACCCCAACGCCAAGGGAGAGCAAGCCATGGCACAGGCGGTGCTGAACAGGCTGGAGGAGGGCCGGGGCCGCGACTGACCGGGCCGGGCCGGATTCTGTGGCGGAGCGGGACGGCCCCGCGAGGCCGGGCCGGACTTTGGCAGGGCTGGGCCTCGTCGCAGGGGCCGGGGCTCCCGGGTCGTGGCCGGACCCGTTGTCAGGGCCGGACCGCGCCGCCGGCGCACCCGGCCCCGGCGCGCCGCAAGGGTCGTCGCCGCGTGCCGGGCCGCCCTCGGCACCTGCCGTCGGTCCGGCACGCGCACCGGGTCGGCCCGGCCCCTTCGCGGAGGCCGCCCGCAGTTGACTCAGCCGTCGAGCGCGCCCAGCACCACGGCCTGGGCCTCCTGCTGCACCCGGGCGAGGTGGTCGGGGCCGAGGAAGGACTCGGCGTAGACCTTGTACACGTCCTCGGTGCCCGAAGGGCGGGCCGCGAACCAGGCGTTCTCCGTGGTGACCTTGATACCGCCGATCGCGGCGCCGTTGCCGGGCGCCTCGGTCAGGACGCCCGTGACGGCCTCCCCGGCGAGCGTGTCGGCGGTCACCTGAGCGGGTGACAACTTGCCGAGCAGCGCCTTCTGTTCGCGGGTCGCGGGCGCGTCGATGCGGGCGTAGGCGGGTTCGCCGAAGCGGGCCGTCAGGTCGGCGTAGTGCTCCGAGGGGGTCCGGTCCGTGACGGCCGTGATCTCGGAGGCGAGCAGGGCCAGGATGATGCCGTCCTTGTCGGTGGTCCACACCGAGCCGTCGCGGCGCAGGAAGGAGGCGCCGGCGGACTCTTCGCCGCCGAACCCGATGGCACCGCAGACCAGTCCGTCCACGAACCACTTGAACCCGACCGGAACTTCGACCAGTCGACGGCCGAGGTCGGCGGCGACCCGGTCGATCATCGTGGAGGAGACCAGCGTCTTGCCGATGCCGGCACCGGCCGGCCACTGGTCCCGGTGGCGGTACAGGTAGGAGATGGCGACCGCGAGGTAGTGGTTGGGGTTCATCAGGCCCGCGTCCGGGGTGACGATGCCGTGCCGGTCGGCGTCGGCGTCGTTGCCGGTGGCGATGCGGAACCGGTCGCGCTGCTCGATGAGGGAGGCCATCGCGTACGGCGAGGAGCAGTCCATGCGGATCTGGCCGTCCCAGTCCAGCGTCATGAACCGCCAGGTGGGATCGGTGTGCGGGTTGACCACGGTGAGGTCGATGCCGTGCTGTCCGGCGATGCGCCCCCAGTAGGCGACGGAGGCCCCGCCGAGCGGGTCGGCGCCGATGCGCACACCGGCCGCGCGGATCGCGTCCAGGTCCAGCACGCTCGGCAGATCGCCGACGTACGCGCCGAGGAAGTCGTACCGCCCGGTCGTCTCCGCGGCGAGCGCCCGTGCGTACGGCAGTCGGCATACGTCCTTCAGGCCGCCGGTGATGATCTCGTTGGCCCGGTCCTGGATCCAGGAGGTGGCGTCGGAGGCAGCCGGGCCGCCGCTCGGCGGGTTGTACTTGAAGCCGCCGTCGGCGGGCGGGTTGTGGGAGGGGGTGACGACCACGCCGTCCGCGAGTCCGGTGGTGCGGTTCCGGTTGTGGGTGAGGATCGCGTGCGAGACGGCGGGGGTCGGCGTGTAGCCGTCGGCGCTGTCGATGAGCACGGTGACGCCGTTGGCCGCGAACACCTCCAGCGCGGTGACCTTCGCGGGCTCGGACAGGGCATGGGTGTCGGCACCAAGGAACAGGGGGCCGTCGGTTCCCTGCGCCGAGCGGTACTCGCAGATGGCCTGGCTGGTGGCGGCGATGTGGTCCTCGTTGAAGGCAGTCGCCAGGGACGAGCCCCGGTGCCCGGAGGTGCCGAACGCCACCCGCTGTGCCGGGTCGGCCGGGTCCGGGTGCAGTGCGTAGTACGCCGTGACCAGCCGGGCCACGTCGACAAGATCCTCTGGACCGGCCGGCCGGCCGGCTCGCTCGTGCGGCATGAGTCCGTTCCTCCGAGTCGTCGGATCGATCGCTCACCGCCCATCTTTCCTCGTCAGGGCCCTGACACGCGAGTGGGCACCGGCCTATGATCCAGTGCTCGGATCTTCGCGCCGTTCCGCCGCCCGTGCCGGGCGCCTTCCACAGACAGGTCTTCAGCCGTGACCGCATTCGCCGCCCAGGCTCCTTGGTTCCTCGCGCGTTGCGCCCAGTTCGCCGTGGCAGCGGCGGCCGGCGGCGAACTGGTCCGGGCGCTGACGGCCCGTGCTCATCTGCTGCATCCGGAGACGACCACGGCGTCCGATTTCGGGCAGGTGTCGATGATCTTCGTGAACGTGGAAACGGCGGCGATCGTGTTGTTCCTGGTGTGGTTCGCCCGCTGCCGGCGCAACGCCGAACTGCTCTCGCCCGGCCGGGTTCCCGGTTCCGTCACCTGGGCGGTCCTCGCCTGGCTGATACCGGTGTTCAACCTCTGGGTGCCTCGCGGGCTGGTGCAGGACGTTCACCGCGCGAGCGCGCCTGACGGCGCCGGCCCCGGCCGCTCGGACGCCCTCGTGAACGTGTGGTGGGCGGCCTGGATCGGACACGGGGTGCTGAACTTGGCGGGCGCGCGCCTGGGCGGCGGCGCCTCGCTGCCGCTGCTCGTGGTGGCGCAGACCCTCGACGTCCTGGCCGCCGTCCTGGCGATCGTCCTGATCCAGCGCATCACAGCGCGACAGGCCGCCGGGCGGACCGTGACTCCGGTGCCCGCGCCCGCCGGCCTGCCCCACGCCTCTTAGCGGCCGCCGGTCAGCCGATGTGGTAACTGTCCCCGTACACCTTCCAGTCGAGCGGGGTGCGCAGGTCGAGGTTGCCCTTGCGCAGGAAGACCCGCTGCTCGGTGTCGACACGGCTGGTGTTGCTGTGCGCCTCCTCCTGCTTCATGGCCCAGACCCGGGCGTCGAGGAAGGCGTTGAGGTACGTCGTCTCGTCGCCGCCCTGCGCCGGCGGCTTGGCGCTGCGCAGGGCCCGCCCCCGGATGTTGCGGAAGCTGGTCGGGTCGTCGCCGTCACCGTGCATGACGATGGCGTCGTAGTAGCAGAACTGGCCGAGGGTGCGCAGGCCGTCGGCCTTGCCCTGGGCGACCGCCGGGTTGAAGTAGACGCGGTCGCGCTCGTCGTTCTGGCACTGCTGGAACACGGTGTCCTGGGCGGCCTTGCGCCAGTCCTTGGGGTAGTTGGGGTCGAGGCCGCTGTGGGAGTCGGTGCCGTTGACCTTGCGCAGGGCGGGCAGGTACTTGGCGAGGACGTTGCCGGGCTTGCGGTCGGCGTACAGCTGGACCAGGTCGAGCATGTCGCCGGTGCCGGAACAGAAGCCGATGATGCCGGCGGTGTAGCCGCGGCCGTCGCCGATGTCCTCGATGTACTTGTACTGCGCCTTCCAGTCGAGCGAGGAGTTCTCCGCGCTCGACACCAGTTCCATGGCGATCTCCTTCTTCGCCGGGTCGTCGAGGCCCGATGCCGCCGCCGGGGCGGCGATCGCGCGCTGGGTGGCGAGCAGGGCGCCGGAGGCGACGCCTGCGCCGAGCAGGGCGACGAGGGTCCGGCGGGATATGCGGGCGGGGGTTGCGGTCTCGCGGTCTGCGTTCACCACAGGGCTCCAAGCGGGAGTGGGGGGTGGGTAGTTGGTCCGGCTGATCCGCGTCCCAAGACATTGGTAGGAAAGTTTCCTATCAAACACGCGACGGCTCGGTAACCAGGCTCGCCAGAAGTTCGTACGATCGAACGAGGCCGGCTCGGACAGGCACGCCTCAGGTGCGCCGCGCCCCGTCCCGCTGCTGCACGAAGGCGTACAACTCCCGGGACGCCGTGATCAGTTCGCCCCGCTCCTCCCGCGAACCGACCATCGGCTGCGAACCCTTGAGCGGCACCTGGGCGGTCTCGGGCAGGAACTTCACCGTCAGCAGGCCGATGACCCCGGCCAGCATCAGGTAGTAGGCCGGCATCAGGTCGTCACCGGTGGCCGTGACCAGCGCGGCGGTCACCAACGGGGTGGTGCCGCCGAAAGCGGACACGGCGAAGTTGAAGCCGATACCCATCGCGGCGTAGCGGACGGCGGTCGGGAACAGGGCGGGGAGCGTGGCCGCGCTCGGTGCGGCGAAGCACGCCAGCAGGGTGGCCAGCAGCAGCACACCGAGGATCGGCGGCCAGGTGCCGTGCGCCTTGATCAGCTGGAACGCGGGAACGGCCAGCACGATCATCGCGGCGGCGGCCACGGCGTAGACCGGGCGCCGGCCGACGCGGTCGCTGAGCCGGCCGATGAAGGTGATCAGCACGACGATCCACAGCATGCCGACGAGCACCAGGAGGTCCGCGGAGCCGCTGGAGCGGTGCAGCGTCTCGGTCTGATAGGTCGGCAGATAGCCGGTGACCATGTAGTTGGTGACGTTGTACAGCAGCACCAGACCGACGCAGACGAGCAGTTCGCCCCAGTGGCTGCGGATGATGTCCTTGAACTCGCTGCGCGCCGATTCCTGCGCCACGGCCTTCTCGTGTTCGTCCAGCTGCTGCCGGAAGGCCGGGGACTCCTCCAGCTTGAGTCGCATGTAGAGGCCGATCACGCCGAGCGGTCCGGCGATCAGGAAGGGAATGCGCCAGCCCCAGGACAGCATCTGGTCATCCGTCAGGGCGAGGTTGAGCACGGTGACCAGGGCCGAGCCGAGGGCGTAGCCGACGAAGGTGCCGAAGTCGAGCCAGCTGGAGAGGAATCCGCGCCTGCGGTCCGGCGAGTACTCGGCGACGAAGGTGGTCGCGCCGCCGTACTCCCCGCCGGTGGAGAAGCCCTGGACCATACGGGCCAGCAGGAGCAGTACGGGTGCGGCGATGCCGATCGTGGCGTACCCGGGGACGACTCCGATGGCGAAGGTCCCGACCGCCATCATGATCATAGTGGTGGCGAGCACCTTCTGCCGGCCGACCCGGTCGCCGAGCGGCCCGAAGAACAGGCCGCCGAGCGGCCGGACGACGAAGGCGGCAGCGAAGGTCGCGAACGAGGAGATGACCTGCGCGGCCGGGGAGGCGCCGGGGAAGAACACCTTGCCGATGGTGGCGGCGAGGTAGCTGTAGACACCGAAGTCGAACCACTCCATGCAGTTCCCGAGCGCGGAGGCGCCCACGGCGCGCCGGAGCAGCGGCCGCTCGACGACCTGCACGTCGTCCTTGCCGAACGCGCGTTGGTTGCGGCGGAGCCTGCGGGCCAGCTCCTCGCGGACCTGGCGGGGCAGCCGTGCCACGGCCTGGGGCGTGTCCGGGCCGCCCCGACCCTGCCGCTGCCGCTGCCGCTCCGAACCGGCACCGCTCACGAGCGCCTCCTTCCCTCACGCCACCGGTCACCGCCTGCCCCGACGGTCGATTCAGAAACGGAACCGCTCAATCCCATCCGGTACGGCGGTTGGACTTGCGCGGCGCGCGGGAGCAGGGTGGACGGGCCCTTCCGCGCGCGGAGGGGCGACTCCTACGGCACCACCACCCGGAGAGGACCCGATGACCCACGTCGCGGACCCCACACGCTACGACGGCACCATGCAGTACCGGCGCACCGGCCGCTCGGGGCTGGACCTGCCCGTCCTGTCCCTGGGCTACTGGCACAACTTCGGCGACGACCGTCCCTTCGAGACCCAGCGCGAGATCGCCCTGCGCGCCTTCGACCTCGGGATCACGCACCACGACCTGGCCAACAACTACGGTCCGCCGTACGGCGCGGCCGAGCTGAACTTCGGCAGGCTGCTGCAGCGGGACCTCGCGCCGTACCGGGACGAGCTGGTGATCTCCACCAAGGCCGGCTGGGACATGTGGCCCGGTCCCTACGGGCAGGGCGGCGGCTCCCGGAAGTACGTGCTGGCCTCGCTGGACCAGTCGCTGCGCCGGATGGGCGTGGACTACGTGGACATCTTCTACTCCCACCGGCTGGACGCAACCACGCCGCTGGAGGAGACGATGGGGGCGCTCGACACGGCCGTGCGCCAGGGCAAGGCGCTGTACGTCGGCATCTCCTCCTACGACGCCGAGCGCACCCGGCAGGCGGCGGCGATCCTGCGGGAGCTGGGCACCCCGCTGCTGATCCACCAGCCGTCGTACAGCATGGTCAACCGCTGGATCGAGACCGACGGCCTGCTGGACGCGGCCGAGGAGGAGGGTTTCGGCGTCATCGGCTTCACGGCTCTCGCCCAGGGCCTGCTGACCGGCCGCTACCTGGAGGGCGTGCCGCAGGACTCGCGGGCGGCCCGGGGTACGTCGTTCGACGCCTCCTGGCTGACGGACGACATGCTGCAGCGGCTGCGCGCCCTGAACGACATCGCGGCGCGACGCGGCCAGACGCTGGCGCAGATGGCGCTGGCCTGGGCGCTGCGCGACCAGCGGGTGACGAGCCTCGTCATCGGGGCCTCCCGCACCGAGCAGCTGGAACAGAACGTCGCCGCGCTGGAGAACCTCCGCTTTGACGCGGAGGAGCTGGCCGAGATCGACAAGTACGCGACCGACGGCGGCGTGGATCTGTGGCGTGAGGCGCGACTGGGACAGCTGGGGTAAGGGGGGCTGGCGATTCCACCGGGAAGCGAAATTCAGTGAGAATCGTCACAGAGTTCGGAATAAAGCAGACATAATGGACGTCATAAAAGGCAGCGTTGTCAGCGCGGACGACAGCGCCCTCGTGTTCTCGCGTGACTTCCAAGGAGCCGCTTCCTCTATGGCACACGGAGCCCACCGCAGCCCCCTTCTGCCTCCCCGCCCCGACCTGAGCCTCGCCCGCGACTGCGAGGTGTGTCTCGGCTGGGGCACCGTCGTCACCCGCGACGGGGACCACGAACTGTGCCATATGTGCCAGGGCGTGCCCGATGACGACGGCTCCGTCCGCCCCCGCTCGTGAGCATGGCCGCCCCTCCGCTTCCGGGTCCACTGGCGCATCTGGCGCCGCTGCTCGGCCACTACGGCTACTGGGCCGTGGGGGCCGTGGTCCTGGTGGAGGACTTCGGAGTGCCCGCGCCCGGCGAGACGATCCTGCTGGCGGCGGGGGTGTACGCGGGCACAGGGCGGCTGAACGTCGTGGCCGTGGCGGTCATCGCGTTCGCCGCGGCCGTCGTCGGGGACAACATCGGCTACGGGATCGGCCGGCTCGGCGGGCGGCCCTTCGTGCACCGGTGGGGGCGGTACGTCTTCCTGACGCCGAAGCGGTTCCAGGCGGCCGAGGAGTTCTTCGGCCGGCACGGCGGCAAGATCGTGACCGTGGCCCGGTTCGTCGAGGGCCTGCGCCAGGCCAACGGCATCATCGCCGGCACCACGGGCATGCACTGGCGCCGCTTCCTCGCCTTCAACGCGCTGGGCGCGGCCCTGTGGGTCGGTCTGTGGACGACCCTGGCCTACCTCGTGGGCAGCCACATCACGGCCGTCTACGACGAGATCTCGCGGTACCAGCTCTACGTCCTGGTCGCCGCCGGCGTGCTGATCGCCGCCCTCGTCGTACGGCACCTGCTGCGGCGGCGGCGCCGCGAGGCCTGACCCGCTCCGCTCGGGCCGCTCAGCCGCCCCCGGAGCCCTGGGCGTGCAGGTACTCCAGCGCGTCCTGCACCACGGTGCGCCGGTACCAGGACCGCCAGGCGGCCAGATCATGGGCCAGGCCCTCCAGATCGGCCTCCTGACCGGGGTGCAGCCATGCGCCGGGCTCGACGCGGTGCAGCGTGATCACTCCGTTGCAGTCGCCGTCGTCCGTCGTCATCGGCACGCTGTGCAGCGCACGGCTGCCCACCGCCAGCGCCGCGCGGCCCGCCGGGTGACCGGCCAGCTCGGGGTCCGCCGCCACGTCCGCCACGGTCACCGGCCGGCCTTCGGCCTGTGCCCGCGCGCACACCGCCGGCGGTCCGGCCACCAGCGCGAGGCAGTCGCGGTAGGCGGCGTCCAGTCCGTGGTGGGCCTCCAGCGCGAGCGCCTCGTCCTGCACCCTGTCGGTCAGATGGATCTCGGCCGCGTCGGCGTCCCCCAGCGTCACCACCGCGTACAGGGCCGCTCTCAGCACCTGCCGCCGGTCCCGCAGGTCGACCGGGTCGGCCTGGGACAGTCCCAGTGCGGGCGGCGGGGTGCGCCGGCGGCCGGGGAACCACAGCTTTTCCGACAGCGGCGGCGGCGCGGTCACCACGGCCGAGGCCACCACCCGCAGCGGCACGTTGTACTGCTGGGAGGCCGCGCGCAGCAGGGTGAAGGCGTCGGCCGGTGCGGGCAGGGAGTAACGGGCGATCAGGATGCCCTGGGCGATGCCGATGATCCCGCTGGTGCGGGCCTTGGCCCGCAGGCCGAAGACCTCGCCGGGAGTGTCCTCGGCCTGGTACGTCTCGGGCTGCGGGGTCCGGCTCGTGCGCACACTGCCCACGGTGGCCAGGGCCCCCTCCAGACTCGGGTACAGACGGATGCCCGGCAGAGGTGTCGTGGTGAGCACGCGGCGGACCTGAGGGGTGGCTCCGGTGATCAGGACGGGGCCGGCGGCGCGGTGCCGGGTGTGGACGTCGAGGGTGTGCACCGCCGTGCTGCTCACGTGGCGCACTTCGGACATGTCTAGGACAAGCTGGAGGCCCCGTTCGTCGGCCCGCCTCAGTCTCAGGTCCAGCTCGCGGCCGAGCACTGTGGCCACGTCGGCGTCGAGCCTCCCCGACAGTCGTAGCACCACCGCCTGCTCGGTCACCGGTTGCACGGTGACCGTGGCTTCTCCCGTCACAGGGCCTCACCCACCGACATCGGCTCGCCGCCCCCGCCGTCTTCTGAGCGCCGCTTCCTCCACCTTGTTCCCTCGCGCGACGAAAAGGCAAGCAACCCGCCCGGCGCGTTGAGGGCCCGCCCGGCCCGAGGGGCGTGTCACGGTGGTTTGCCCGTGGGCGGGCGGCGCACACTGGAGAGAAGACCGCGGCCCGAGGTCGTATGGTCCGGGGCTCCCCCGGTTCGGAACAGTGCTGGGGGAGCTTCGCCGTGTCCGGGCTCCGGCGCCCCACTGGCGACGTTCAGCGCGAGGTGCGCGTGGGCCGGGCCTTCGCGGCTCGGTCGGCCCCCGCCTGCCGGGGGTCGTCGTCGGCGCGCTCGTGGCCGCCGCGCAGCGCGGAGGCGAGTGCGGAGACCAGGGCCATGCCCGCGGCCACGCCGAAGACGATGGTCAGGCCGTGGTGGAAGGGCCCGGAGACCAGCTCCGGGAAGAAGGTGTGGCCGGTCAGGGTGGCCCGCTGGGCGGCGGTCAGATGGTCCAAGGTGCCGCTGTCGCCGAGCAGGTGGCCGACGGGGTTGTTGCCGAGGAACGTGGCGAACAGGGTGCTGACGGGCGGCAGCGAGGCCACTTCGTGCGCGGTCGAGGCGGGCACGCCGTGCGCCTGGAGTCCGCTGCCGAGCGTCTTCGGCAGGGTGCTCGCGAGGCCGGAGACCATCAGCGAGAAGAAGACGCCGATGGACAGGGCCGTGCCGGAGTTCTGGAAGGTGGAGCGCATCCCGGAGGCCACGCCCCGGTAACGGGCCGGCACGCTGCCCATGATGGAGGAGGTGTTGGGCGAGGAGAACATGCCCTGACCGAGGCCGTTGAGCAGCAGCAGCATCGCGAAGACACCGTAGCCGAAGTTCACGGGGAGGGTCAGCAGGCCGAGGAAGGACCCGGCGACGACGATCAGTCCGGCGGTGGAGAAGAGACGGGCGCCGAAGCGGTCGGACAGATAGCCCGAGAGCGGCCCGGCGACCAGGAAGCCGAGGGTGAGCGGCAGCATGAAGATGCCGGCCCACAGCGGGGTGTCCGCGAAGTCGTAGCCGTGCAGCGGCAGCCAGATGCCCTGCAGCCAGATGATCAGCATGAACTGCAGTCCGCCGCGGGCGATCGCGGTGAGCAGGGCGGCCAGGTTGCCGGCGGCGAACGCCCGCACCCGGAACAGCGACAGGCGGAACATGGGCTCGGCGACCCGCGTCTCGACGAGGCAGAACACCAGCAGCAGGAACACGCCGCCGATCAGGCCTGTGAGCACCCAGGGGTTGGTCCAGCCGGTGGGGTGGCCGCCGTAGGGCTGGATGCCGTAGGTGATGCCCGCGAGCAGGATGCCCGCGCCCGAGGCGAAGGTGAGGTTGCCGAGCCAGTCGATCTTGCCGCGGCCGCCGGCCGAGGTCTCGCGCAGGCTCAGGTACGACCAGACGGTGCCGGTGACGCTGACCGGGACGCTCACCCAGAACACCGCCCGCCAGTCGACCGCGGCCAGCAGGCCGCCGGCGAGCAGCCCGAGGAACTGCCCGGCGAGCGCGGTGATCTGGTTGATGCCGAGGGCCATGCCGCGCTGCCGGGCCGGGAAGGCGTCGGTGAGGATCGCGGCCGAGTTGGCGGTGAGCATGGAGCCGCCGAATGCCTGCACGATCCGCCACAGGATCAGCCACAGCGCGCCCGCACCGGCCCGGAACGGGTCGAGGGACAGGGCGACGGAGGCGCACGCGAAGACCAGGAAGCCCAGGTTGTAGATGCGGACCCGGCCGAACATGTCGCCGAGCCGGCCGAGCACGACCACCAGGACGGCCGAGACCAGCAGATAGCCGAGGATCATCCACAGCAGGTAGCCGATGTTGCCGGCCGCGAGCGGGTCCAGGCCGATGCCGCGGAAGATCGCCGGGAGCGAGATGATCACGATGGACGCGTCCATCGTGGCGATCAGGACACCGAGGGTGGTGTTGGAGAGCGCGACCCACTTGTAGCCGGGGCCGGGGGGCGTGTCCCTGAGACGGGCCGAGCGGGCGAGGAGGCTGCCGCGTATGCCCGTGGTGGGCGCGTGGCCGGTCACAGCCGGTCCGCCAGCCGGTCGAGCAGAGGCAACGCGTCGTATAGGGCCTGCCGTTCCTGCGGGGTGAACTCGTCCAGCGCGTGGGCGAGGCGGCTCACGGACTCGGAGCGGCGCTGCTCCAGCATGGTCCGTCCCTCCTCGGTGAGGGAGACGATGGCCCGGCGGCCGTCGGCCGTGTCGGGGGTGCGGCTCACCAGTCCGCGTTGTTCCAGCCCGGCGAGGGTGCTGGCCATCGCCTGCGGCCGGACGCGTTCCAGTTCGGCGAGCGAGCCGGGCGAGTCCGGACCGGTACGGGCCAGCCGGGCCAGCACCGAGACGCCGGACAGTGTCACGTCGCCGACCGCGTGCGCCTGGCGCAGTCGGCGGACGATCCGGCCCATGGCCAGCCGCAGTGCGGCGGCGAGTGCAACCGTGTCCATGATTACTAACGATAGGTTTATCAGTCTGGACTGTTCAACCAAGGGTAAGTAATCCGCGGCAAGGGATGTCTGTAATTTCCTGTTTGGGCGGCGGTTCAAGGGCAATCCGACTGTGGACGGACCCGCACAACGTTGGGATGTGAGACTCGATGGCAGGCAGCCAGAAGGCCAAGGCCAAGAAGGAGCAGGCCAAGGGGAGGGCCAAGGAGGCCGTCGGCCGCGCCGTCGGCAACGAGCGGATGGAGGCCGAAGGCCGTATGGAAGGCGCGCGCGGCGACGCACGGCAGGCCAAGGAGAAGGCCAAGGACACCTTCAAGCACTGAGTCGCGTGCAAGCACCGAGCCGCGCCACGACGGCGGCTCCCCCGACTCCGAACGGGTCCGGGACATCCGGCGGGCGCTGGTTTCCCGGACCCGTTCCGCCGTGCGCACACCCGGTCCGCGGCCTTTGGCCAGGGGTTCGCGGGGAACCGGAGGATCCGCGGCCTACGTCCCCTTGACCGACGGTTCAGCGGGTATCCGCGCAGGGACGGGGCGCTCCCGTCTGCACAGGAAGGGCTCCCGGCGCCGCACGAAAAGGGCAACGACGTATGGACATCCCGCTCGGGACGCACACGAGGACGCAGGCCCGGCCCGCGCTCCTGCGGCACAGCCGTACCTGGGACGACGCCGTGGCCGGCATCGGCGAGGCCAGAGACGCCGTCGCCGCGCTGCTCGCGCGGGTGCGGCCCGCGCCCCCGCGGCGCTCGGTCCAGGACGCCCGGCTCGTCGCCAGCGAACTCGTCACCAACGTGGCCAAACACGCTCCCGGCCCGTGCACCCTGAGCCTGGAGGTGCTCCCCGACGCCGATGCCCTGTCCATCACGGTGTCGGACACCTCCACCGACCCGCCCCAGCCACGCCCTCCCGATCCGCGCCGCGTAGGCGGGCACGGGCTGCACCTCGTCGGCATGCTCTCCCGCGCCCTCGAGGTGACCCGGCTGCCCCACGGCAAACGGATCACCGCCACCGTGCCGCTCACCGCCGAGAAGACGTGAGCGCCCTCACGGGCGAGCTGTACGCCTACCGCGACGACGCGACCGGACCGGTCGGCGGCGCGTGTGCCGTCACCGGCGCCTGCCGGGCCTCCGTGTCACGGGCCCAGTCGGGCAGGGCGTCGCGGGCCAGGGCCGTCGTGGCCACACCGGCACCGAGGAGCGAGGCGACGCCCACGGCCTGCCCGGCCGCGGCGCGACCGGCGCTGCCCACGAGCACGGCCGGTTTCCCTGCGCCGTCGAGCACCTCGGCCGCACGCCGGACGTCCCCGTCGTCCGGCACGCGCACGGGCTGAAGTCGACACGTACGGCGTCGCCCAGCCCGGTGGACGCCGTCACCGTGAGGAGAGGGCGGGGCACCCACAAGGCTCGCGACGCCCCGGTCGGTGAGCGCGGCCCGCGCGGCACGGTCCAGGGCGTCGCCCGTCGACTCCGGTCCTGAGAGCTCCTCACAGAACACGGAGACCTCCGCCAGATGACGTATCACGCCTGCGCCGGGCGGCCGGCCGGTCGCTTCCCGCCCACGACGGCGAGCACCGGCGTCCGGTCCGCCGCCGCGTCGTACAGCCCGCCCAGCAGCCGTAGCGCAACCGCCCCGGGCGGAGCGAGGCAGCAGCCCAGACGGCCGGTGAACTTGGCGTCGGCGCACGCCATCAGGGCGGCGGACTCCGCACCGCGCGCCTGGACGAACCACGGCGCCTCCGGCCCGCCGAGCAGGGCGCCGGCCAGCGGGTCGACCTCCAGGCCCGGCACGCCGTAGACGCGTTCCACGCCCCAGGCCCGCAGCCGGGCCGCGACGGCCTCGGGCACGTTCACCACGCCCGCCTCCTCGTACCCGGCCGATGTCCGCGGCACCGGGTAGCCCCGCGCCGGTGGCGGCGAACGAGCCCGGCCGCCGTTTCGGCCGCGCGGAGCCGGGGCACCCGTGCCACGCTCGAGACAGAGCACCGAGAGTGAGGGCCCCAGCACGGGCGGAAGGCGAGCACACGGTGGCGGTGTCCGAGGAGCGGCGTCCGGCCCGGGGCGAGGGGCGCGGTGAACGCCTGGCGTCCGCGCTGGACCAGCGGCTGCCGGTCTCCGCGGCCGGCAAGGAGTTCCTGCGCAAGTCGTTCCCGGACCACTGGTCGTTCCTGCTGGGCGAGTGGGCGCTGTACAGCCTCCTCGTGCCGGTGGAACTGCTCACCCGCTCCTTCCGCACGGCGCTGTTCGTGCTGCCGTTCCTGACCTACCACGCCACCAAACGGGCCTGCCTCGGCCTGCAGGCCGCCGACCGGCGGCGGCTGCTGGACGGCGAGACGACGGCGGAGGTGCGGCGCACGGCGGGCGGCGGCTACGAGGAGGCGCACACCCTGCTGTCCCGCGAGGAGGCCTACCGCATCCTCGTGCGCGACACGCCGCGGCCGTGTGCGGAGGGCACGGAGGCCTGGCGCTGGTTCCACCGGCACCGGCTCCGCAACGCCCTGAGCCGCTGGTACTTCGGCAAGAGCGTGGAGATGCCGGCCACCGCCTGGCAGCGCCGCCGGGTGGCGTTCGTGCGGGCGGCGCCGGGCGAGGTGTCCGAGGGGGCCGAGAAGTCATGAGCGAGGAGGTACGGCGATGAGGGACGGCGACGAGGGCCGCGGACATCTGTGGTACGGCCCGCAGCCGGACGTGGCCGGGGACTCCGGTTACCCGGACGCTCCGCCGAGGATGGGCTTCTTCACCGACACCTCGGTGTGCATCGGCTGCAAGGCCTGCGAGGTGGCGTGCAAGGAGTGGAACGCCATCCCGGAGGACGGGCTCGTGCTGACCGGCATGTCGTACGACAACACCCAGAGCCTGGGCGCCGACACCTGGCGGCATGTGGCCTTCATCGAGCAGCGGGGGCCGTTCGGCGGGCAGGAATCCGGGGTCGCGCACGAGGACGTCGACGTGTTCGCGGCCGCGGCCCGCCTCGGCACCGACGCCTCCTCCCCCGGCCCGGGCGCCACCGCTCCCCCGCCCGGGCAGGCCCCCGAGGGCGCGCCCGCCGGGCAGATCTCGCCCCTGGCCCCGGACGGCCGCACCGAGTTGCGCTGGCTGATGTCCTCGGACGTGTGCAAGCACTGCACGCACGCCGCCTGTCTGGACGTGTGCCCCACCGGCTCGCTGTTCCGCACCGAGTTCGGCACGGTCGTCGTCCAGGAGGACATCTGCAACGGCTGCGGGTACTGCGTGCCCGCCTGCCCTTACGGCGTCATCGACCAGCGCAAGGACGACGGCCGGGTCTGGAAGTGCACGCTGTGCTACGACCGGCTCGGTGCCGGCATGGAGCCCGCCTGCGCCAAGTCCTGCCCCACGGACTCCATCCAGTTCGGCCCGCTCGAGGAGCTGCGGGAGCGGGCGCAGGGCCGGGTGGCGCAGCTGCACGCGGCCGGCGTGACCGACGCACGGCTGTACGGCGAGAGCCCGGACGACGGGGTCGGCGGCGACGGCGCGTTCTTCCTGCTGCTGGACGAGCCGGAGGTCTACGGCCTCCCGCCCGACCCGGTGGTGACCACCCGGGACCTGCCCGACATGTGGCGGCATGCGGCGCTCGCCGCCGGCGCGCTGATGGCCATGGCACTGGGCAGCTTCGCCAGGAGGCCTCGATGAGCGAGTCGGACGTCACCCGGGACGGCGTACAGGGCGTACGGCCCGGCAGGGAGGCGCCCACGGGCGCGGGCGGGAGGCGCCGCCGGCGTCGGCGCGGGCGGGGCGAGCAGCCGCTGGTTCCGGACGCCGCGTTCTCGTCGTACTACGGCAAACCGGTGCTGAAGAAGCCGACATGGAAGCCCTTGGACATCGCCGGATACCTGTATCTCGGCGGTCTGGCCGGGGCGTCGTCGCTGCTCGCGGCCGGCGGCCAGGTCACCGGGCGGCCGGGGCTCGCGGCTGCGGCGAAGTTCGGGGCGGCCGGGGCCATCTCGCTGTCGCTGGCGGCGCTCGTCCATGACCTGGGCAGGCCGGCCCGGTTCCTGAACATGCTGCGCGTCCTGAAGCCCACGTCCCCCATGAGCGTGGGTTCGTGGCTACTGGCGGGGTACGCGCCGCTGACGCTGACCGCCGCGGCGACCGAGGTGGCGGGCCGGTACCGGCTGCTGGGCTCCACCGCCACAGCGGCCTCCGCCGTCCTCGGCCCGGCCGTGGCCACGTACACGGCGGTGCTGCTCTCGGACACGGCGGTGCCGTCCTGGCACGAGGGCTACCCGGAGCTGCCGTTCGTCTTCGCGGGCTCCGCCGCCACCGCGGCCTCCGGTCTGGCCCTGGCCGCCGCCCCGACCGCTCAGGCCGGGCCGGCCCGCCGGCTGGCCGTGCTCGGGGCCGCCCTGGGACTGGGCGCGTTCCAGGCGATGAAGGGGCGCATGGGCCTGACCGCGGAGCCCTTCGAACGGGGCAGGCCGCACCTGCTGCTGCGCGCGGCGGAGGCGTTGACGGCGGGCGGCGCGGCCCTGGCGCTCCTCGGGGGGCGGGACCGGCGTCTGGCCCTGGCGGCCGGAGCCGCGCTGCTCACCGGCTCGGCGGCCCTGCGCTTCGGCGTGTTCCACGCCGGGGTGGCCTCCGCCGAGGATCCCAAGTACACGATCGTCCCGCAGCGGGAGCGCCTGGAGCGGCGCGCGCGCTGACGGCCTTCAGAACCTGGGGCGCGCCGACCGGGCCTGGACGAGCTCGGCCGCCTCCTCCTCCGTCTCCACGCAGGGCGGGGAACCGGCCAGCGGCTTGTTGGCGGTCTCCCGCATGCACAGCACCGCGACGACGCCGGCGGCCGCGGCGGCCGAAGCGTAGTAGGCGGGCATGAGGGTGCTGTGGAAGGCGCTGATCAGAGCGGTGATGACCAGGGGGGTCGTGCCGCCGAAGAGCGAGGTGGAGAAGTTGTAGGCGATCGCGAGGGAGCCGTACCGGACGTGGGTGGGGAAGAACGCGGGGAGCGCCGCCGACATCGTGCCGAGCAGCCCCACCAGGGAGAGCCCCAACAGCAGCAGGCCCAGGCCGATGAGGAGGACGCTGCCCTCCCGGATGAGCAGTAAGGACGGCACGGAGAGGACGAGGAAGCCGAGCATCCCCGTCATCAGCAGCGGTCTGCGTCCGAAGCGGTCCGAGAGCCGCCCGACCTGGTTGATGACGCACATCTGGACCACCATCACGATGACCAGGATCAGCAGCCCGCGGTCGATGTCGTAGCCGAGTTCGTCGGACAGGTAGGCCGGCATGTACGACAGCAGCATGTAGTCGGTGACGTTGTACGCCGCGACGAGCGCGAGGCACAGCACCAGCGGCCGCCAGTGGTGGGTGAAGATCTCGCCGAGGTCGGCGGTGGCCGAGGTCTCCACGGCGGCGTCCTCGGCCGCCCTGACCTGGCCTCCCTCCAGTTTCTGGAAGGCGGGCGTCTCGTCCAGCCGGAGCCGCAGGTAGAGGCCGATGAGACCGAGCGGGGCCGCGACCAGGAAGGGGATGCGCCAGCCCCAGTGCAGCATCTGGTCCCGGGTGAGGGCACCGCTGAGGCCACGACCAGGCCGGAGGCCCCGACGTACCCGGCGAGTGTGCCGAACTCCAGGAAACTGCCGAAGAAACCACGCCGTTTGTCGGGCGCGTACTCCGCGATGAAGGTCGCCGCGCCCCCGTACTCCCCACCGGTCGAGAAGCCTTGCACCAGCCGGAAGAAGATCAGCAGGGCCGGGGCCACGACGCCGATGGCGGCGTGCGAGGGGATCAGACCGATGGCGAAGATCCCCACCGCCATCATGATCACGGTGATGGCGAGGATGCTCCTGCGGCCGACCTTGTCGCCGAGCGGCCCGAAGACCATGGCGCCGAGGGGGCGCACCAGGAAGGCCACCCCGAGAACGTCGCGAAGGAGCTGATCAGTTGGGCGGTGTCGCTCCCCGAGGGGAAGAAGACCTTCCCGATCGTCGAGGCCAGATAGCTGTAGATGCCGAAGTCGTACCACTCCATCGCGTTGCCGAGGGCGGCGGCCTTGGTGGCGCGCCTGACGACGGCTTCGTCGGTCACGGTGATGTCGCTGCGGCGCAGCTTCGGGTGACGTCGCTTCTCGATCGCGCGGAACAGCATCCGGTGCCGTCTCACGGCCGCGGGGTCCACCGACGCGTCGTCGCCGGTCACCGCCATGGGGGTGTTCCCTCCGCCGTACGTCCTCTCAGACACACCGCCTGCGCAGATCTCGCCGCCTCAAACGGAACGGATCGCACGGGTACGCAGGGTGACGGCCGGCGTCTTTCGGTGAGTTTCCGGGACCGCTGACGGCACGCCGGCCGGCGGCACGGCTCGGTGTGTGTCCGCGTCCTGGTAGGGGAACTTCGTCCTTCCGGGTGTGCGGCCCCGGTGAGAGGAGCCCATGTGACTACGTCAGCCGCGGACGGTCGGCACGCGGGCGCCCGGGAGGCGGGATACGAGCCGGATCCGCAACGGTGGCGGGCCCTGTGGGTCACCCTGGTGGCGGGCTTCATGAGCCTGCTGGACGTGACGATCGTGGCGGTCGCCCTGCCCACGATCCAGCGCGATCTGCATGCCTCCCCCGCGCAGGTGCAGTGGGTCGTGTCCGGATACGCACTGAGCTTCGGCCTGGCCCTCGTCACCGCGGGCCGCCTCGGTGACGCGCTGGACCGGCGCCGCATCTTCCTGCTGGCCCTCAGCGGGTTCGTGATCTTCAGCGCGGCCTGCGGAGCCGCCCCGGACATCACCCTCCTGGTGGTGGCCCGTCTCGCCCAGGGACTGGCGGCGGGCTTCATGGCCCCGCAGAACTCCGCGCTCATCCAGCAGATGTTCCGCGGCGCCGAGCGCGGGCGCGCCTTCGGCTTCTTCGGCGCCACCGTCGGCCTGTCGGCGGCCACCGGGCCCATCACCGGCGGTGCCATCCTCGCCCTCGCCTCCGGCGAACAGGGCTGGCGGTGGATCTTCTACGTCAACGTCCCCATCGGCATCCTGGCCGTGCTCCTCGGCCGCCGTCTGTTGCCCCGCACCCGGCGGTCCGGCCGCGGGCACGTGGACGTGCCCGGCATCCTGCTTCTGGGCCTCGGTGTCCTCGCGCTGATGTACCCGCTGGTCCAGGCGGACTCCGGCGGCATCGGCCGCGTGTGGTGGCTGTTCTGCGCCGGTGCGGCGATCCTCGCCGGCTTCGCCCGCCGGCAGCGCCGCCTCGTCGCCCGGGGTGTCCAGCCGCTGCTGGACCCGCGACTGTTCACCACGGTGCGCGGGTACGCCGTCGGCGCCGGCGTCGGCACGCTGTACTTCATCGGGTTCAGCGGGGTGTGGCTGGTCTTCGCGCTGTTCTACCAGCACGGCCTGGGCTTCTCCCCGTTGCGGTCCGGCCTCGCCGTGACTCCCTTCGCGCTGGGCTCGGCGGGCTCGGCCGTGCTCGCCGGCCGGCTGGTGGACCGGTTCGGACGGCTGCTCACCGTGTGCGGCCTCGCCGCCGTGATGGTGGGCCTGGGCGGCACCGCGCTGCTGCTCCGCCTCGGGCCGCTCGGCATCGCGCCCTGGGCCGCCGCCCCGGTCCTGTTGCTGGCCGGCGCCGGCAGCGGTTTCGTCGTCTCCCCCAACATCACCATGACGCTGCGGGACGTGCCGGTGCGCATGGCGGGCGCGGCGGGCGGCGCCCTGCAGACCGGGCAGCGGCTGGGTGCCGCGGTGGGCACCGCCGCCCTGCCCGGCATCTTCTACCTGGTGCTGGGCCGGAGCCACGACTACCGCGCCGCCCTCGCCGTCGCGCTGGGCGCCGCCCTCGTCGGCATGGCGGCCTCCCTGGTGCTCGCGACGTTCGACTTCCGGCGCGACCGGCGAAGGCCCCGGCCGCACGGGAAGTGCCCGCAGGAGGTCGCCAACAACCCCATGCACTCCCGGCAGACCTGAGGTCTTCGTTCCACCGACGGGAGCGACGGCACGGTCGCGCCCCTCCACGGCCTTCCGTCCGCGCCCGAAGACGTCTCACTGCGGGCCTCCAGAGGGTGGTGCCGACGCCTCGATCCCCACGTCTGGGCGCGGCGGCGGCCGTCGCGCTCGCCGCCGCCGGCACGACCGCGCTCGTTTCGAGCAACGCCTCGGGCGCGACGCCGACGGTGGCGCACTGCATGCCCAGCCACGGTCACATGGCGCCGAGCCGGGCCGCCAGGTCCGGCAGTGCGGTGGTGGTCAGGTCGGCGGGGTGTGCCGTCGAGGGGTAGGGGCGTGCGGTCCGGCGCAGCCAGGCCGTGGCCAGGCCCGCGCGGGCGGCGCCGTCGATGTCCCACGGGTGCACCGAGACCAGCAGTGCCGCGCCGGCCCGCACGCCCAGGGCGTCCAGCGCGTACGCATAGGCCTCCCGCGCGGGCTTCCAGCGGCCCGGGGCCTCGACGTCCAGGTGGGACTCGAAGCAGTCGGCCAGTCCGGCCCGTTCGAGGACCGCGCGGGTGGTGCCGGCGGAACCGTTCGTCAGGGTCGCCAGCCGGTACCCGGACGCGCGCTGGGCCCGGACCCCGGCGGGCACGTCCGGGTGCGGGGGCAGTTCCGGGAGACCGGCGAGGACGTGTGCCGCCGCCTGCTCCGGGTCCGTGGCGCCCGCTTCACCGGCCGCGAGCGCCCGCAGTCCGTCCCCGGCGACCGCCGCGAAGGACGCGTGGCCTCCGGCGAAGGTCAGCGCCACGCCGTCGCACACCGCAGCGGCGAAGTCCCCCGGATCGGCCCCCTCACACCCGCCGGGCCCGTTTGGCCCCGCCCGGCCGGGGGTACTCCGCCGCCCACCGGCGCGAGAGATGCCGTGGCCGCGCACATGCGGGAAGATCGAGGGACCGGCGAGGCACCGAGCGGAAGGAGTGGCTGTGGGCGTACGCACCTGGATCGACTCCTGGCCGGTCTACCGCCAGCTGACGGGCACCGATCCGCTGGGCCGGGGCGCCGCGGCGAAGAGCGGGCCCAGCGAGCGGCTTCAGCCCCGGGTGGCCACGGCCGACCGGGTGGTGAAGTCCGTCTGCCCGTACTGCGCGGTGGGCTGCGGCCAGAACGTGTACGTCCAGGACGGGAAGGTCACCCAGATCGAGGGCGACCCGGACTCCCCGATCTCGCGTGGCCGGCTGTGCCCCAAGGGCGCGGCGAGCCTGCAGCTGACCACCGGGGACGCCCGCGAGCACCAGGTCCTCTACCGGCGCCCGCACGGCACCGAGTGGGAGCGGCTGGACCTCGGCACCGCGATGGACATGATCGCCGACCGGGTGATCGAGGCGCGCCGGGCGGGCTGGCAGTGGGAGGTCGACGAGACCCGCACCCGCCGCACCCTCGGCATCGCGAGCCTCGGCGGGGCCACGCTCGACAACGAAGAGAACTACCTGATCAAGAAGTTGTTCACGGCGCTCGGAGCGATCCAGATCGAGAACCAGGCGCGCGTTTGACACTCCTCCACCGTTCCCAGTCTGGGAACCTCGTTCGGACGCGGCGGCGCGACCACCTTCCAGCAGGACCTGCAGAACGCGGACTGCATCGTCATCGAGGGCTCGAACATGGCCGAGTGCCATCCGGTCGGGTTCCAGTGGGTGATGGAGGCCAAGGCGCGCGGCGCGAAGCTGGTCCACGTCGATCCGCGGTTCACCCGCACCAGCGCACTGGCCGATGTGCATGTGCCGCTGCGCGCGGGCTCGGACATCGCGTTCCTCGGCGGGATCATCAACTACGTGCTGGAGCACGAGAAGTACTTCCGCGACTACATCGTGGCCTACAGCAACGCCCCGGTGATCGTCCGGGAGGACTTCGGCGACACCGAGGACCTGGCGGGTGTCTTCTCCGGCCTGGACGCCGCGAACCGCTCCTACGACAACGGCAGTTGGCAGTACGAGGGCACCGAGGTGCAGGCGGCCTCCGGGGAGCGTGACCAGGAGTACGAGGAGCGCACCGGCCGGGGCAGTTCGGTGACCGAGGCGGCACGCGGCGAGGCGCACGGGTCCGGCGGCGCGGTGATCCCCGAGGGGGAGCCCGAGCGCGACGAGACGCTGACCCATCCGCGCTGCGTCTTCCAGGTGCTCAAGCGGCACTACGCCCGCTACACACCGGAGATGGTCGAACAGGTCTGCGGAGTGCCGCAGGATCTGTTCCGCCAGGTGTGCGAGCTGGTCACGGAGAACTCCGGCCGCGACCGGACGACGGCGTTCGCGTACGCGGTCGGCTGGACCCAGCACACGGTGGGCGTGCAGTACATCCGGGCGGCCTGCGTCCTGCAGACCCTGCTCGGCAACATCGGCCGGCCGGGCGGCGGCATCCTGGCCCTGCGCGGACACGCCTCCATCCAGGGCTCCACGGACATCCCGACCCTGTTCAACCTGCTGCCGGGCTACATCCCCATGCCGCACGCCCACCAGAACCAGGACCTGGACGCCTTCGTACAGGCGGAGGCGGCCCACAAGGGCTACTGGGGCAACATGCGCTCGTACCTGGTGAGTCTGCTCAAGGCCTACTGGGGCGACGCGGCCAGGGCCGACAACGACTTCTGCTTCGACTACCTGCCCCGGCTGACCGGCAGCCACTCGGCCTACGAGACGGCCATGGCCCAGCTGGAGGGCACCTGCAAGGGCTACTTCCTGTACGGCGAGAACCCGGCGGTGGGCAACGCCGACTCCAAGGTGATGCGGCTCGGCATGGCGAACCTGGACTGGCTGGTCGTGCGGGACTTCTCGCTGATCGAGTCGGCGACCTGGTGGAAGGACGGGCCGGAGATCGAGACCGGTGAGCTGCGCACCGAGGACATCCGCACCGAGGTGTTCTTCCTGCCGGCCGCCGCGCACACCGAGAAGGACGGAAGCTTCACCAACACCCAGCGGCTGCTGCAGTGGCACCACCAGGCGGTCGAGCCGCCCGGCGAGGCGCGCAGCGACCTGTGGTTCACCTACCACCTGGGGCGGATCATCCGGGAGAAGCTCGCCGGGTCCACCGAGGAGATGGACCGGCCGGTGCTCGACCTGGCCTGGGACTATCCGACGCAGGGCCGGCTCGCCGAACCGGACGCGGAGGCCGTCCTCGCCGAGATCAACGGCCGTGACGCGGAGGGCGATCCGCTGTCCTCCTACGAGGAGCTGAGGCCGGACGGCTCGACGTCCTGCGGCTGCTGGATCTACTGCGGTGTCCGCGCCGACGGCGTCAACCAGTCCGCCCGCCGCAAGCCCGGCCGGGAGCAGGACTGGGTGGCCGCGGAGTGGGCGTGGGCCTGGCCCGCCAACCGGCGGATCCTCTACAACCGCGCCTCCGCCGACCCGCAGGGCAGGCCCTGGAGCGAGCGCAAGGCGCTGGTGTGGTGGGACCCGGAGAAGGGCGAGTGGTCGGGGCACGACGTACCGGACTTCAAGAAGGACAAGTCGCCCGATCACGAGCCGCCCGAGGACGCGACCGGCCCGGAAGCGCTGACCGGCCGCGACCCGTTCATCATGCAGGCCGACGGCAAGGCCTGGCTGTATGTGCCCTCCGGGCTCACCGACGGCCCGCTGCCGGCCCACTACGAGCCGCAGGACTCGCCGTTCACGAACCTGCTCTACGACCAACAGCGCAACCCGGTACGGCATTTGATGCCCACGATCCCCGACAACCGCTACCAGCCGAGCGGTGACGAGCCCGGCTCCGAGGTGTTCCCGTACGTGGCCACCACCTACCGGCTCACCGAGCACCACACGGCGGGCGGCATGTCCCGCTGGCAGCCGTATCTGGCCGAGCTGCAACCGGAGTTCTTCTGCGAGGTCTCCCCGGAGCTCGCGGCCGAGCGGGGCCTGGAGCACACGGGGTGGGCGACGATCGTCAGCGCTCGCGCGGTGATCGAGGCGCGGGTGCTGGTGACGGACCGGATGGCTCCGCTGACGGTGCACGGCCGCAGGCTGCACCAGGTGGGGCTGCCGTACCACTGGGGCCCCAACGGCTACAGCACCGGGGACGCGGCCAACGAGCTGCTGCATCTGTCCCTGGACCCGAACACGCACATCCAGGAGTCGAAGGCGTTCGCCGTGGACATCCGCCCGGGCCGCCGGCCCCGGGGTCCGGCGTCGGTGCAGCTGGTGCGGGCCTACCGGGCCCGGGCGGGCATCGACGAGCACACGGGAACGGAGCCGTAGCCGCCCTAGCGCAGGACGATCGAGTGGGAGCCGCGCGGCACCAGCTCCCCCACCACCGGCGCGCCGGGCACCTCGCCCGCGACGAGCAGCCCGCCGGAGGTCTGGGCGTCGGCCAGCAGCAGCCGGGTGTCGGCGTCGCTGTCGCCGAAGTCGGTGTGCGGGGCGACCCATTCGAGGTTGCGCCGGGTGCCGCCGCTGACGTACCCGTCCCGGACGGCCTCCCGGGCCCCGTCCAGGTACGGGACGGCGGCGGTGTCGACCACGGCGGTCACGCCGGAGGCCCGTGCCAGCTTGTGCAGATGGCCGAGGAAACCGAACCCGGTCACGTCGGTGGCACAGCCGGCGCCGGCCGCGAGGGCGGCTTCGGCGGCATCCCGGTTGAGCGCCGTCATCGTGGCGACGGCCTGCTCGAACCGCTCGCCGGTGACCTTGTGCCGGTTGTTCAGCACGCCCACGCCGAGCGGCTTGGTCAGCGACAGCGGCAGTCCGGGCCGGCCGGCGTCGTTGCGCAGCAGCCGCTCGGGGTCGGCGAGGCCGGTGACGGCCATGCCGTACTTCGGTTCCGGGTCGTCGACGCTGTGCCCGCCGCCGACATGGCAGCCCGCCTCGGTGGCGATGTCCAGGCCGCCGCGCAGCACCTCGCGCGCCAGGTCGAAGGAGAGCCGGTCGCGCGGCCACGCCAGCAGGTTCACGGCGAGCACCGGCCGGCCGCCCATCGCATACACGTCGGACAGCGCGTTGGCGGCGGCGATACGTCCCCAGTCGTAGGGGTCGTCCACGACCGGGGTGAAGAAGTCGGCCGTGCAGACGACGGCGGTGCCCCGGTGGGTGACCACGGCGGCGTCGTCGCCGGTGGAGAGCCCGACGAGCAGCGGTGTGTCGCCCCCGGCGAGCTGGGGCGCGGTCAGCCCGGCGACCACCTCCTCCAGTTCCCCGGGCGGGATCTTGCAGGCGCAGCCGCCGCCGTGCGCGTACTGGGTGAGCCGGACGGGGGCCGGGTGGATCGGCGGGGATGTCGATGTCATGGCGGCGGTCTCCTGGGGCAGTAGCCTGACGAGCGGTGGAGGCGTGTGGGTGCCTGGTGGCCCTCCCGGTCTTCAAAACCGAGGGGCCCGAGGATCTCGGGCCGGCGGGTTCGATTCCCGTCCGCCTCCGTTCACCGCGTCCGCACGGAAGCGCCGGCGCTGGTCGTCGACGCGCTCGGTGTGGCCCCGGGCGTCCAGGAACTCCAGCAGGGGTACGGCGACCCGCCGGGTGGTGTCCAGCGCGCGCCGGGCCTCTTGAAGCGTGAACGGCTGGGGCAGGGTGCGCAGCACGGCGGCGGCCTCGGCGTCGGCGCCGGGCAGCAGCACGACGCCGTCGGCGATCCGCAGCAGCGCACCGGCCGCGACGGCGGCGGCCAACGCCTTGCGGTCCAGGCCGAGTTCGGCGAGCCGGCCGGCCTCGGGGGCGCGGAACGGCGTACGGGCGAGGTCCTCGCGTACGGCAGCCACGGCGGCGCGCACGGACGGGGGCAGGCCGGGGCGGTCATCGCCGGAGGAGTACAACCGCCCTTGCTCGCTGCGGAGTCGGGGCGTGGCGTCGGCCAGGGCGTCGACGAGGGCCCGGTCGGGCAGGCCGAGCAGCCGGCGGGCCGCCTCGGCGGGCAGGCCCGGCTCCAGCGGGTGTTCCTTCGCATGCCGCTCCACCTCGCGGGCCAGCCGGTCCTTGAGGGCGGTCCAGTAGGTGCCGTCCGCCAGCCAGCCCCCCGCGACGGGTTCGGCGGGGGCCGGGAAGCCCATCGCCAGCAGGTCGGCGCGCCGGATCAGTCCGCGGCGGCGCAGTTCGGCGGCGCCGTCGGGGCGGCCGGACAGGGCGGCGAGTTCGGCGGCTCGGGCCCTCCCGGCACCGCGCCGGGTCAGCCGGGGCGGCCGTACGTCGAGGACGGTGGCGGCGCAGGGCATCCGGCCGCCGCCCGGTTCGCGCAGCACCGCGCGGTCGCCGACCCGCAGCGGCAGGCTCCGGGCGAGGGTGAGCCGTGCGGTGTCCTCGCCGAGCGGGCGGACGGTCACGGGCACGGCGGCGGTGCCGATGTGCAGGGTGACCGAGCGGGGCAGGTCCTGGGCAGGCGCGCCGGTGAGCCGTACGTCGAGCACCTCGCTGCCCAGCCAGCGGTCCGGGGTCAGCAGTACCTGTCCCCGGCGCAGTCCGTCGGCGCCCCGGCCGTGCACGTTGACCGCCACCCGGGCCACCCCGCCCACCGCCGTCCGCTCCTCGTGCAGGGTCTGCAGCCCGCGCACCCGGAGCACGGCCGAGCCGTCCCCGGTGACGAGCCGGTCGCCGACGCGCAGGGTGCCCGCGCCGAGGGTGCCGGTCACCACGGTGCCGTGGCCGCGCATGGTGAAGGCACGGTCGAGCCACAGCCGTACGTCGGCGTCCGGGTCGGGGTCGGGCAACTCACCTGCCAGCCGGGCGAGTTCGCCGCGCAGCTCGTCCAGTCCCGCGCCGGTGACCGCGCTCACCGCGACCGCGGGGACCTTGCCGAGACAGGTCCGGGCCAGCCGCTCGACGGCGTCGACGCGTACGGCTTCGGGGTCGGCGAGGTCGCTGCGGGTCACGGCGAGGACGGCGTGCCGGACGCCGAGCGCGTCGAGGACGGCCAGGTGCTCCTCGGACTGGGGCTGCCAGCCCTGGTCGGCCGCGACCACGAACAGCACGGCGGGCACCGGTCCCACTCCGGCCAGCATGGTCGGCACGAAGCGTTCGTGTCCGGGCACGTCGACGAAGGCGAGGTGGTCCCCGTCCGGCCCGAGCCGCGTCCACACGAAGCCCAGGTCCAGGGTGAGTCCCCGGCGACGCTCCTCCTCGTAGCGGTCGGGTTCCATGCCGGTGAGAGCCCGTACCAGGGCGGACTTGCCGTGGTCGACATGGCCGGCGGTGGCGAGCACCCGCATCACGTCCGGCTCTCCTCTCGCGGCCGGGCGCTGAGCACGGCATCGGCCAGCCGTGCGTCGTCCTGCTCGGGCACCGCGCGCAGATCCAGCAGGCAGCGGCCCCCCTCCAGCCGTCCGACGACGGGGACGGGGCCGGTGCGCAGCGCGGCGGCGTACGGCTCGGGCAGGGAGAGCGCCGCGCTGGGCAGGGTGACTCCGGGGGCGCCTCCGCCGCCGACGGTGGCGGCGGAGGCGACGGCCCGTACGTCGATGCCGTCGGCGGCGAGAGTGCCGGCCAGCCGGTCGGCGCGGGCGCGCAGGCCGGCCGGGTCGGCGGTGAGGGCGAGGGCGGTCGGGGTGGGCGGTCCGGTGAGGGTGGCCTCCAGGGCGGCCAGGGTCAGCTTGTCGACGCGCAGGGCGCGGGCCAGCGGGTGCCGGACGAGGGCGCGGACCAGGTCTTCCTCTCCCAGCAGCAGTCCGCACTGGGGGCCGCCGAGGAGTTTGTCGCCGCTCGCGGTGACGAGGGCGGCCCCCGCGCGGAGTTCGGTGTCGGCGTCGGGTTCCCCGGGCAGCGCCGGATGCGGGTCGAGCAGTCCGGAGCCGATGTCGACGACGACGGGGACGCCGAGACCGGTGAGTTCCGCGGTCTCGGCGGACCGGGTGAAGCCGGTGATGCGGAAGTTGGACGGATGCACCTTGAGCACGAACCCGGTGTCCGGGCCGAGCACGGCGGCGTAGTCGGCGGCGGTCGTGCGGTTGGTCGTGCCCACCTCGCGGAGCCGGGCGCCGGTCGAGACGAGCAGGTCGGGCAGCCGGAAGCCGTCGCCGATCTCCACCATCTCGCCCCGGCTGACGACGATCTCCCGGCCGGCCGCGAGGGCGGTGGCGGCGAGCACGAGGGCGGCGGCGCCGTTGTTGACGACGTGCGCGGCCCCGGCGGACGGCACGCGCGCGTGCAGGGCGGCGAGGGCGGAACGGCCGCGGCGGGCCCGTACCCCGGTCGTCAGGTCCAGTTCGACGTCCGTGGGCCCTGCGGCCTCCTGGACGGCCTGCCGGGCGGTGGCCGACAGCGGAGCCCGGCCGAGGTTGGTGTGCAGCAGCACCCCGGTGGCGTTGATCACCGGGCGCAGTCCGCTCGCGGTACCGGGCAGCAGGGCCACGGCCACCTCGGGCACCTGTTCGGGCGGGATGTCGCCCTCCCGGGCCCGGTCCTGCGCCGCGCGTACGGCGGCCTTCACCACACCGGCACCGAGCCGGTCCACCGCCGCCGACAGCCGGGGGTCGCGCAGCAGGCGGTCGGTGCGCGGGATGCGGCGGCGGGCGTCGGTGTCGTCCGGGGGCCGCCTGTCCTCCTGTGGCCGTACGGCCGTGTCGTCGCGCGGTTCCGCGTGGGTGGAGCCGGGCCCGGCCGCTCCGGGGCGCCGGTCCGTAGCGCTCGCCGTCCGCTGCTCCATGCCGCCCCTGTCCCTCCCGTCCGGCCCGGGCCCGTCCGGGCTCCGCCCATCGTCTCCCAGTGCCCCGGACCGGCAGTTCGACACGCCGGGAGGGTGTTGGCGCCGCCCACCGCCCGGGTACTCGGCGCCGCATGAAGGACAAGGACCGCATGCACGACGACGACCGTACGCACGGCAAGGACCGCGGCCGGCGGGGTGAGAGCGCGACGGCCGCCGAGCAGGCCGCACGCCGGCAGCGTGAGGCGGAGCGCGAGCGTGCCTCCGCCGAGCCGTTCGAGTACCCCTACCCGGAGCGCCGGGCCGGGGTCAGGGCCCGGCGCCGTGTGAGCGAGGCCGAGGCGGCCGCGGACATGCCACCGGGCATCCCGGGCGGCTACGGCACGACCGGCGGAGGTCAGCCCGGCGCCACCGGCGCCGCACACCCGCCGACCCCCACTCCGCGGGACGTCGGAGCACGCAAGGGCGCCGCGGAGCCGGGCGGCGACGACGAGGGGCCGGTGAACCGGTCCGGCCGGTGACACGGCACCGGCATCAGGGAGGTGCGGCCGGTCCGGGCCGGTCGTCCACGCCCTCGGTGTCCGGCTGTGCCCGGGGTCGTGGGGCCTCGCCCGCGGTGAGGTGTTCCAGGACCTCGACCAGTTCCTGGCAGGCCCGTTCCACCGAGCTCCGGGTGTTGCGCTGTTCGGTGATCAGGGCGGACAGCAGCAGCGCGGTCAGGGCCATCGCGCCGTTGAACGCCTGGAGCTTCGCCATGATCTCGATCTGGCTCAGCCCCGCGAAGGCCCCGGCACGGTCCGTCGCCGCGACCGTGGCCAGCACGGACATCAGGAGCGCGCACAGCACGCTGCCCGCGAGCTGGAAACGCAGGGCGGCCCAGATGATGAGCGGGTACACGAGGTAGAGCACGCTGATCGAGCTGTAGACGGCCACGGGCACGACGACGAAGGTGACGACGGCCAGCGCGGTCACCTCCTTCCAGCGGCCCAGGCGCGGCGGCCAGCGCGCGCCGTGCAGCAACAGCAGCAGCGGGGTGACGAGCAGCACGCCCATGGCGTCGCCCACCCACCAGGCCAGCCAGACGGGCCAGAAGGTGTCTGCGTTCAGCTTGTCCATGAGGACCAGGAGTCCGGCGCCGACGGTCGCGCTGATCAGCATGGCGGTCAGCGCGCCCAGGAACACCAGGGCGACCCCGTCCCGTAACCGGCCGAGATCGGTGTGGAAGCGGGCCCGGCGCAGCAGGAGCGCCGCGCACACGGGCGCGCCGGTCTGGCCCGCGAGGGTGCCGAGCACCTCGATGCGCGGTGTGGTCAGGGACATCACGGCGAACAGGGCGCCGATCGTGATGCCGGGCCAGCAGCCGAGGCCGAGGATCATGAGGGCGGCGACGGCGACGCCGGTCGGCGGCCAGATGGGGGTGACGACGGCGCCCTCGACGGAGAGCTCGCGCATGAGCCCGAGCCGGGCCGCGGCGTAGTAGCCGGCCGCGACGGCCAGTACCTGGACGGCGTAGCGGCCCGGCCGGCGCAGATCGTCGATACCCACCACAGCTGCCATCTCACACCGACGGCCCCGGGTCGGCGAGGCGAGAGCGGGTCCGGTCCGGCCCTATGGCTGAATCACCTCGCGGTTCGCGTGAGGCCGGTCGGCGCCGGATCCACACCCGGTACCCCGCGCCGGCCGTGGCCGGCCCGCCGGTCAGGGGTGGTGTCCGGGGCCGTCCAGGCCCACGACGAGGACGGCCGCGTCGTCCTCGTGGCCGACGCTCTCGGCGCCCTTGATCGCGGCGGCGGCCAGGGCGTGGGCCTCCAGGCCGGCGACGGCGGCGATGCCGGCGAGGCGGACCACCTTTTCGAGGCCGTCCTCGATGTTCAGCGAGGGGCCCTCCACCACGCCGTCGGTGAGCAGCACGAACACGCCGCCCGTGGTGAGCCGGTGCCTGCTCACCGGGAACTCCATGCCCTTGTCGATGCCGAGCGGCGGCCCGCCCTCGTCGTCGACGACGCCGGACTTGCCGTCCGCCGTGGCCCACACGAACGGGATGTGGCCCGCCCGTGCGCTCTCCAGCACTCCGCTGGCCGGGTCGAGGCGCATGAAGGTGCAGGTGGCGAACAGGTCGGTGCCCAGAGCCAGCAGCAGGTCGTTGGTGCGGGCGAGGAGTTCGCCCGGCTCGCCGGTCACGGAGGCGAGGGCGCGGAGCCCGGCCCGTACCTGGCCCATGAACGCGGCGGCCTCGATGTTGTGGCCCTGGACGTCGCCGATGGCCAGCCCGATCCGCCCGTCGGGCAGGGCGAAGGCGTCGTACCAGTCGCCGCCCACGTTCAGACCGAGGTTGGCCGGTGTGTAGCGGACGGCGAGGTGCAGGCCCGGTGCGGTGGGCAGGTCACGGGGCAGCATGCCGCGCTGCAGGGCGATGGCCAGCTCGACCTGGGTGCGCTGCTGTTCCGCGCGCTCTCGTGCCTGGGCGGTGAGCGAGCCGAGTCTGGCCAGCAGCTCATCGCCTTCGTCCGTGGAGCGCTTGCGGGGCATCGATCACTTCCGGCGGGGCGGTGGCCGACGACGACCAGCCGCCTGAATTTTCGGCAAACGTCTAGATTTTACCTATATCGGATGATCGCGCCCCGCGAGCGGTCGTGGTACGGCCCCCGGTCAGCGCACCTCGGAGTCGATCCCGGTGATCACGGCGGGCCCCAGCGCCGCGCTCCGCTCGTCCAGTCCTGCGTCCTGGAGGGCGGAGCCGGCGAGCCGGCGGGCCTCCTGCTCGGCGTGCCGGCCGGTGTCCGCCTGCACGGTCAGCCGGAGGGTGAAGGTGTTGTCCTCATTGACACGGAGCACGTCCAGGCCCTCGGCGTTGCCCATCCGGGTGCCGTGCGGATCGGCGGGCCTGAGCGCCCTGGCCAGGCGGGTCCGGGTGTCCGTCCCGATGTCCGCGGTGAAGGTGCCGGGAACGCTGATCACGTAGGTCGTCATGACGATCCTTTCCTCGGGCGTCCCCCCGCCTACCCCGATTCACGGCACTTCGCACAACGCCGTCCGTCGGCCGTACGGCGTACGGGCCCGTGTCGGGGCCGAGGCGGCACCGGGCCGAAGTGGGAGATTACGGCTGCGACTTCGGTCCGCTTCCCCCCACATCCCCCCTGTCACTGCTCAGGAAAGCCGTCTTCATGCGCCCGCGCCGTCCGCTCGTCGCCGTTCTCGGCGGGCTCGCCCTAGCTATGACCACCTCGGGAGCCGCCCTCGCCGCCGACGGCACGTTCCTCTGGGTGGGCGCCGGGAACAAGACGTTCGCCCTCGACGACCCGCCGGAGCACAGGTGCTTCGACATGGCCCAGGAAGCGCGCGGAGCGGGCAACGCGACGAAGAAGCCGCTGGTCGTCTACTCGCGGAAGAGGTGCAAGGGGTCGGCGCTGCGGCTGGCCCCGGGCAAGGCGGCGCCGATCGACCCGCCCTTCGCCAGCGTGGTCTTCGACCCGCGCTGACCACCGCCTCGCCGCGCCGCCTGCTGTGCCCTCACCTTCCTCTCACCGCCGATCACGGACGTGCCCGGGTCCGGGCGCGCGACGTCGGCGCTGAACGTGGACGTCGCCCTGGGTACGGCCCCGGGCGGCACCTCGACCGGCGGTGGCCGCCCCGGGCGCCGTGAGGCCGCCGTAGACGACCACGGCGTGGGCCGGCCGGACCCGCCAGGTGCGGGTCAGTACCCGGGCCATCGGGATGAGCAGCAGGAACCGCGGCTTGGAGGAGAAAGAGCCGGACCCGCGGCGCCTCGACGGGCGCCGTGCCGGCGGTCACGGCGGTCGCCGCCCCGGGCGCCGTACGCGAGCGGGAGCGGTGAGCGGGGTGGTGGCTCACAGGGGGGAGCGGGCCACCACCGTCACGAAGGCGCCGAACAGCAGGGACACGACGGTGAGACCGCCGAAGACGACCACGGCGTGGGCCGGCCGGACCCGCCAGGTGCGGGTCAGGGCCCTGGCCATGGGGATGAGCAGCGGGAAGGCGGGCAGCAGGAACCGCGGCTTGGAGGAGAAGGAGCCCGAGCCGCCGATCACGAGCAGAATCAGGACGCCGGCGAAGACCACCAGGGCCAGCGGGGCGCGTTCCAGGCACAGCAGCGCGAACAGCAGCACACCGGCCGCGACGATCACCAGGGCCGCCGGATAGACGGCGCCCCCGCCGTGCAGCAGCAGGGCCTTCAGGAAGCGTGCCGAGCCGACACCGAAGTCGAAGCGCGAGTCCCAGGCACTCTGCACCTTGAAGTAGCCGCCGAGCAGGTCCCCCGTCTGGCTGCCCACCCACAGCACATACCCGAGCCAGCCCAGCGGGGCGAGCACGGCACCGGCCCACAGGCTCACCGGGACCCGGCCGCGCCGGCGCAGCGCCTCGTGGGCGGCGGCGAGGGAGACGGCCACCGCCACCGCGAAACCGCTGGGCCGGGACAGGCCCGCCAGCGCGGCCAGCGCACCGGCCCACAGCCAGCGGCCCTTGAGCACGCAGTACAGGGACCAGACGGCGAGGGCCGCGAACAGCGACTCGGTGTAGGCGATGGTCAGCTCGACGGAGTGGGGCATGGCGGCCCAAAGGGCGACCAGCGCGGTGGCGACCCCGCGGCCGTAGAGGAGGTGGCCGATGACGTACACGCCGTACGCAGCCACCACCGCGGCGGTCCAGGCGATGAGCAGGGCGGCCTGGCCCGGGGTGAACGGCAGCACGGTCAGCGCCCTGATCAGCCCCGGGTACAGCGGGAAGAACGCCCAGTCGCTCTGGACGGCGCCCTGCGGGGTGATCCAGATCTTGTGGCCGTAGCCCTGGGCGGCGATGTGCAGATACCAGCGGGAGTCCCAGGAGTGGGCGAGGCTTCTGACGAGCGAGTGGCCCCTGACGGCGTTCGTGACGATCACCATGAGGACCCCGGCGAGCCGCACGGCCACGAACAGGGCGAGGGCCGGCAGTGCCCCCTCGGGGATCCCGCGCCGGGCGATCCATGGCAGGTTCGGGGGACGGAAAGGACGGGACGGGGCAGCCGCTTCGGGCCGCGGTACTGAGGAGGTGCTCACTCTGTTGACCTTGGGCACGCCAGGTAAGACGGGCAATCCGCGACTCGGGTTTCTCACGCACTTCCACCCTGATTCAGGAATCAGTCAAGGAACGGGTGCAAATCCCTTACTCCGCCACCCCCGGAAGGAGCAGGTGAGGGGTGTGGTTACCATATGAGCGCTGCCTAGCTCGAAAGATGGATCCGTGACTGTCAACGACGACTCGTTCACCAACTGGAAGATCCGCGAGGAGATCGCGGAGTCGATGATCCCGCTCATCGGGAAGCTGCACCGCGAGCGGGACGTGACCGTCCTGCTGCACAGCCGCTCCCTGGTGAACAAGTCGGTGGTCAGCATCCTCAAGACGCACCGCTTCGCCCGGCAGATCGCCGGCGAGGAGCTCTCGGTCACCGAGACCATGCCGTTCCTCGAGGCCCTCACCGCCCTCGACCTCGGGCCCTCCCAGATCGACCTCGGCATGCTCGCCACGCGGTACAAGGCCGACGAACGCGGCCTGAGCGTGGCGGAGTTCACCGCCGAGGCCGTCGCCGGTGCCACCGGCGCCAACAAGATCGAGCGCCGTGAGCCGCGCGACGTCGTCCTGTACGGCTTCGGCCGCATCGGCCGGCTCGTCGCCCGTCTGCTGATCGAGAAGGCGGGCTCCGGCAACGGCCTGCGCCTGCGCGCCATCGTGGTGCGCGGCGGCGGCGCCCAGGACATCGTCAAGCGCGCCTCGCTGCTGCGCCGCGACTCCATCCACGGGCAGTTCCAGGGCACGATCACGGTCGACGAGGACAGCAGCACGATCGTCGCCAACGGCAACGAGATCAAGGTGATCTACGCCGACGACCCGTCGCACGTGGACTACACCGAGTACGGCATCCGGGACGCCATCCTCATCGACAACACCGGCAAGTGGCGCGACCGCGAGGGCCTGTCGAAGCACCTGCGCCCCGGCATCGAGAAGGTCGTGCTGACCGCGCCGGGCAAGGGTGACGTGCCGAACATCGTGCACGGCGTCAACCACGACACCATCAAGCCGGACGAGCAGATCCTGTCCTGCGCCTCCTGCACCACCAACGCCATCGTCCCGCCGCTGAAGGCGATGGACGACGAGTACGGTGTGCTGCGCGGCCACGTGGAGACCGTGCACTCGTTCACCAACGACCAGAACCTGCTGGACAACTACCACAAGTCCGAGCGCCGTGGCCGCTCCGCGCCGCTCAACATGGTGATCACGGAGACCGGTGCCGCCTCCGCCGTCGCCAAGGCGCTGCCGGACCTCAAGGCGAAGATCAGCGGCAGCTCGATCCGCGTCCCCGTGCCGGACGTGTCGATCGCGATCCTCAACCTGCAGCTGGCCCGCGAGACCACCCGCGATGAGGTCCACGACTACCTGCGCGAGGTGTCGCTGACCTCGCCGCTCAAGCGCCAGATCGACTTCATCACGGCGCCCGACGCGGTCTCCAGCGACTTCATCGGCTCGCGCCACGCCTCGATCGTGGACGCCGGCGCCCTGAAGGTCGACGGCGACAACGCCATCCTCTATCTCTGGTACGACAACGAGTTCGGCTACTCCTGCCAGGTGGTCCGGGTCGTCCAGCACGTGTCGGGCGTGGAGTACCCGACGTACCCGGCGACGGCGGTCTGATCCCCTTCGCCCACACGTGTACGGCCGCCGACCGGGGTCTTCCGGTCGGCGGCCGTCGTGCTGGGGCGCGCGGTCAGGCCTTGGCCGGCCTGGCGCAGGCGCCCGCGGCACACGCGGTGAGCCACTGGTCGAAGTCGGCGTCGTAGCGGGTGCCGATGCCGTCGTGGTAGACGGCGTATCCGCCGGCGTAGTCACCGACGCGGAAGCGGGCGAGCATGCGCTGGACGTCGTCGGGATGGCGCTCGGTCATGTACCGCACGGCGAGGTAGCCCCACGGGTAGGTGCGGACCACGTCGCTGTTGTCGTAGGTGCTCTGGAACAGGGTGCTCAGCTTGTACGTGTGCCTGGCTGCCTCCTGGATTGCCTGGTCGTCGGCGAGGCCGCGGTAGGTGTAGGACACGTACTCGGCCACGCCCTCGATCCACCAGATGTCCGGCACGGAGATCTGCTGGTCGAAGGCGCCCTTCATGTCGTCGCGGCCGTCGAGGAAGTGCGTGTACTCGTGGTTCAGGTTCCAGATCCGGGCCGGGAAACCGTCGTCGTAGTTCTTCTGGTACATGATCGACGTGACGTGGTTGGCCGGGTCGGACGGGTCGCCGTCCAGGGTCATGCCGCCGTTGTCGGTGCTGATGCCGTAGATCGGGCCCGCGTAGGTCTGGTAGTCGGCGCGGCCGGCGAAGACCACGAGCCGGATGGTGGACGCGTACTGGCCGGGTATCGCCGCGCCGGCCTTCACCACGCCGCGGAAGTAGGCGCTCTGGCCAAGCACGCTCGCGCAGGCCGCGTCGAGGTCGGCGGCGGTCAGCGACTGGGCGAGGATGGCGACGTCCGCGTCGCACTGGCGGCTCACCGGCAGGACGGCCTTGGTCAGCTTGGCGGGCAGGTCGCAGATGTCGTAGTAGGCGCAGTTGGCGCTGTCGTAGGCGTTCGCCTGCGTGGCCACGGCCACCCAGAGCCCGGCCGTGGGGCCGGTCATCGCGGTCTCGGCCAGCAGGTCCTTGGTCAACGGGCGGACGACGTCCCGCAGTTCGGGGTGCTCGACGTAACGGGCCAGGTTCATCCCGGCGTTGGAGTCCAGGAACGCCCGGTCGGTGCCGAGCAGATCCGTGTTGGCGAGCGCGAAGTCGTCCAGGGTGTCGATGATGCGGGTGTCGGCCTCGACCGCCTTGACGTAGTCGGGGTTCCAGTTGCCGCGCCACAGCGGTGTGTAGACGTCGTTGACGGCCCTGACCATGCTGTCCACGGAGTCGTAGGTGCTGTCGTAGTCGTTCAGCAGCCGCCGGTAGACCGGGAGATAGCGGCCCTGCTGGTCGGCGCTGTCGGTGAGGATGACGGTCTCGCCGAGGATGTCGCCGTTGACCGCCGTGACGTCACGCGAGTGCGAGCGGGCGAAGAAGGCGTCCAGACCGGCCGTGACGGCCGTGGTGAGGCGGGCGGTGTAGGGGCCCACGTCCCCCGGGTGGTTGAACTGCACGTAGTAACCGGCCCGCAGGAAGAGGACCAGCTGTTCCAGGCCGCCGGAGTCGTCGCCGCGGTACAGCTTGGCGGTGCGGGTGTAGGCGGCCGCCACGCTGAGCATCTGGGCCTGCCGGAAGACGTCGTGCGCGTCCTTGCCGGTCACCGGGAAGAGGGTGTTGACGCAGTCCGTGGACGAGGCCTTCACGAACGACACGAGGGCGGAGCCGCTACGGCTGCCGAAGTCGGCCGGAGTGCAGGAGGCCGCCAAGGCCGCCCTTCGGGCCGGATGCGCCGCGAGGGGCTGCAGCGGCGGGAGTTGGGCCGCGCTGAGCCGCCGGGCCCGGCTCGCGGGGTGCTCGGTGACGGAAGTGGTCGCACCGGTCGGCGACGGCTTGGACGCGTGCTGGCGGGGCGCGGTGACGGCCTGGTCGTGCGGCTCCTGCGGTGCCGCCACCGCCGGGGCGGACAGCAGGCCCGCCACGGTGACACAGACGACCGCGGCGCCGGCCAGGCGTGCGGCCGTACGCGGGTGGCTGCGGCCGGGCACGCGTCTGGGCAGCGCGAGGCGATAGCGCATCTGGATTCCTCCACGAAGGGATGCGCCTCTGTGGGGTGTTGAGGCGTGTGAGGCACTGTCTCAGCGGGCGACCCGCCCCAACAATGCCGTGTGACATAGCACATGACACTGCCCGCACATAACATCGCGGTGTGCCGTTGACCTGCGCTACGCCCGGGTGCCGCTCCAGGTGCGCGAGGCCCAGGCCCGCAGATGGGGGGCCTGCGCGACGAGGTCGCGGTAGGCGGCGGTCGCGGACTGGGACAGCGCCTCCACGACCTCCTCGGTGACGGTGTCGGGCCGCCAGGCCAGCACATAGCGGCACCACAGCGGCGAACCGACCAACGGTCTTACCACGACATGCGGGATCGGCCGCAGCGTCGGCTGTACGAGCGACACGCCCAGGCCGTCGGCGATCATGCTCTGCAGCTGGGTCTGGTCGCCGAGGAACTCGTGCACGGTGACCGGTGTGAACCCGGCCGCCGCACAGGCGTCGTAGAACACTCCGGGCCAGCCGGCGCCGTCGTCCGGGGTCACGAACCACGCGTCCTCGGCCAGGTCGGCGAGCTGGACCTGGGCGCACTGCCGCAGCCGGTGCCGGGAGGGCAGGGCCACGAACGTCGGCTCTGTGACGATCCCCCGGTGCCGCACCGCGCCCGAGTGGCGCAGCTCCATGCCCGGGTAGTCGGCGGCGATGGCCGCGTCCACCGCACCCTGCTCCAGCAGTTCCACGATCCGCGAGGAGGCGTAGACGCTGGTGACGGCGAGGGACACCTCCGGCAGCCGGGTGCGGACACGGGAGACCGTGCCGGACAGCATGGGCGAGTTGGTCGCCGCCACGCGCAGGGTACGGCGGGCCCGCGCGGCTGCCGGGCGGTGACCGATGGCATTGGCGCGAGTCAGCACGTCACGGGCCTGGGCGACGACCTCGGCGCCGTAGGGGGTGGGCCGCACCCCGCTCGTGCCGCGCTCGAAGAGCGGCTCGCCGAGGTGGCGCTCGATGCGCCGCAGCTGGGTGCTCACGGCGGGCTGCGAGTAGCCGAGCTGTGCCGCGGCGCGACCCACACTGCCGGCGTCGGCGATCGCGCACAGCACCCGCAGGTGCCGCAGCTCCAGCTCCATCGCTCCACTCCCCGTCTCCGTCCCCGGCCGGTCCCGGGAGATCGTCCGCCTCTCCGGTGAAACCGGTGCTCACGGCCGCGGCCGGCCGTGGTCGCGACCGGCGGACGGAAGCGTCGCACTGTGCCGCGCCGGGCACAAGTCGCAGGTCCGCCGACCTGGGGGACGCCGGGTTCGAGGGCCTGACCGTCCCTCGCGTGAGGTCCGAGCAACTCAGCGACCCGCTGCGCCCGTCCGGGCCGCACGGTCCCGCCGCGGTGGGGTTTCAGCGGCGGCCGAGGGCGTCGTCGAGCCCGAGCCACAGCCGTGCTGGCGCGCCGACGATCCCCTGCTCGACTCGTCCGGTGCGGAGGGACATCCGTCCAGGCGGGTGGGTGGGTGAGGCGGCCGGCCGGGGCGTACGGGACGACGCGGTGCCGTCCCTCCCCATGGCTCCGGACCCGCCGGGTCCGCCGCCGCCCCGGCCCACCCCCGGCCCCGACCCGCTCAGTTCCGGCCCAGCACCTCCGCGACCCGGATGAAGTCGTCCGCGCCGTGGCCGAGGCCGATGGCGCGCGGGGCCATGCCTCCCACGGCGCGCATCACGCCCGCGTCGATGCCGTGGGCCTCGGAGACGTCGACGACATGGGCCATGGTGGAGGCGGCCGAGGCAAGGGGGTTGACCGCCCCGGAGTAGGAGCCGTCGTCGGCGTCCCGCGCGAGCTTGGCGAACAGCCGCGGCCGGATCGCGCCGATGCCCTGGGCGAAGGGTGCGAGCTCCCCGCCGGTGACGCCCTCGGCCCGGGCGAACGCCACGGCGTGGGCCTAGCCGGCCACCGCCGCCCGGAACAGGTCTCATGACGGTCGCCGACACCACCCCCGGCGGCAGGCTCGTCTTCCACGCCTTCGCCGCCCGCGACCTGCTGCCCGACGCCGGCCGCCCCCTCACCTCGATCGCCAAGCGGCCCGCGCAGCCGACGACGCCCGGCGCACCACCGGCCACATCCGACGGTCAGGCGCCCGGCACGGACGGACCGGCCCGCCCCGTCCAGCGGACGAGCGCACCGCGGCCGTCCGGGGGCGCCCGCTCCCCTCAGTAGGCCCGTGCCACCACCGCCACATTCCCCGGCTGGTCCTCGCTCTCCGGCGCCGAACCGTCCGCTGCGAGCAGGCACCGCACCGACACGCCCCGTTCGGCGAGCCTCGCCTCGCCCTCCGGGCCCAGCGTGGCCCAGGGGATGCGGGCCCAGCCGGTGGCGGCGGCCTCCGCGGCCTCCTCGACGGAGGTCACCTCGACCGTGCGCTCCTCGCGGCGCCGGCGGGACTGCTCCAGCAGCAGCGCCTGGTCGTCCTCCAGCACCCCGGGCAGGAGCGCGGCCAGTGCCTCGGCCGCGACCGGCTCCTTGGTGCCCGGGATCCGGCGGACCAGCACGGCGCTGCCGTGCTCCACATCACGGGGCCCCACCTCGATCCGCACGGGCACGCCCTTCAGCTCCCAGTCGACGGCGCGCCGGCCGAACGGCACGTCCGTACGGTCGTCGACGTGGACGCGTACGCCCGCCTCCCTCAGGCGCTCGCCGATCGCGCGGACGCGGGCCGGCACCTCCTCGTCGCCCTTGACGGCGATGACCACCGCCTGGACCGGCGCCAGACGGGGCGGGACGCGCAGCCCGTCGTCGTCGCCGTGCGTCATGACCAGCGCGCCGATCATGCGGGTGGTGGAACCCCAGGAGGTCTGCCAGACGTACTCCTGCCGGCCGTCCTGCGTCACGAACTGGGTGCGGAAGGGCTTGGCGAAGTTCTGGCCCAGCTCGTGGCTGGTGACCATCTGGAGGGCCTTGCCGTCGCCCATCATGCTCTCGAGGGTGAGGGTGTTGATCGCTCCGGCGAACCGTTCCCTGGCCGTCTTGCGTCCGGAGACGAAGTCCATGGCGAGGACATCGCGCAGGAACGTGCCGTAGACCTCGCTCTGGACGCGAGCCGCGAAGGCGCGCGCCTCCTCGTACGTGGCGTGCGCGGTGTGGCCCTCCTGCCACAGGAACTCGGTCGTGCGCAGGAACAGACGCGGGCGCAGCTCCCAACGCACCACGTTCGCCCACTGGTTGATCAGCAGGGGCAGATCGCGGTAGCTCTGCACCCACTTGGCGAAGTACTCGTTGACGATCGTCTCGGAGGTGGGGCGGACCACGACGGGCTCCTCCAGCTCCTTGCCGCCCGCATGGGTGACGACCGCGAGCTCGGGCGCGAAGCCCTCGACGTGCTCGGCCTCCCTCGTCAGATACGACTGAGGGATGAGCAGCGGGAAGTAGGCGTTCTGGGTGCCGGTCGCCTTGATCCGGGCGTCCATCTCCTGCTGCATCCGCTCCCACAGGCCGTACCCGTACGGTCGGATGACCATGGTGCCGCGCACCGGGCCGTTGTCGGCCAGCTCCGCCTTGGTGATCAGGTCCTGGTACCAGCGCGGGAAGTCGTCCGCCCGGGGTGTGAGTACGGGTGCCTTTGCCATGCCGGGGAGAGTAGGTCCCGGCTCCCGCCGTCTGCGAGTCAATTTCGGCCCGCGCCGGCGCCTCTTCGCCCCCTTGGCGCTCCCCCTTGACGCTCCCCCGTCCCGATGCGAATTTTTATCGATACAAACGATGCGAACGATCTCGGATTGGAGTACGTGCGTGCCCACCGCCACCGCGATCATCAACCTCGACATCGAGGGTCCGAGGATCAGCCGTCATCTGTACGGGCACTTTGCCGAGCATCTGGGGCGCTGCGTCTACGGCGGGTTCTGGGTCGGCGACGACTCCCCGATCCCGAACGCGGGCGGTATCCGCCTGGACGTCGTCGAGGCGCTGCGCGCCCTGCGCATCCCCAACCTGCGCTGGCCGGGCGGCTGTTTCGCCGACGAGTACCACTGGAAGGACGGCATCGGGCCGCGTGAGGAGCGCCCCCGGATGGTCAACACCCACTGGGGCGGCGTGGAGGAGAACAACCACTTCGGCACCCATGAGTTCATGGCGCTGTGCGAACTGCTCGGCGCGGAGCCGTACATCAGCGGCAACGTGGGCAGCGGCACCGTCCGGGAGATGAGCGAGTGGGTCGAGTACCTCACCCGCGACGGCGACAGCCCGATGGTGCGGCTGCGCAAGGAGAACGGGCGCGAGGAGCCGTGGCAGGTGCGCTTCTGGGGCATCGGCAACGAGACCTGGGGCTGCGGCGGCAACATGCGCGCCGAGTACTTCGCGGACCTCGCCCGCCAGTACGCGACGTACTGCCGCGACCACGGTGACAACAAGCTGTACCGGATCGCCTCGGGCGCCTCCGACGAGGACTACCAGTGGACCGAGACGCTGATGCGGCAGATCAACTGCTTCGGCTGCGAGGCCGCTCCACGCACCTACTACCAGGCCCTGTCCGTCCACTACTACACGCTGGCCGGGCCCTGGGAGGCCAAGGGCAGCGCCACGGTCTTCGACACCGACGACTACTACCGCACGATGGTCTCGGCCCGGCGCGTCGACCGCGTTCTCACCGGTCACTCCACCGTCATGGACTGCTACGACCCCCGGCGCACCGTCGGTCTCGTACTGGACGAGTGGGGCACCTGGTGGGACGTCGAGCCGGGCACGAACCCCGGTTTCCTGTTCCAGCAGAACACCTTGCGTGACGCGCTCGTCGCGAGCACCCACTTCGACGTCTTCCACCGGCACGCCGCCCGTCTGGTGATGGCCAACATCGCGCAGACGGTCAACGTCCTGCAGGCCATGCTGCTCACCGACGGGGACGCGCTGGTGCGGACCCCGACGTACCACGTCTTCGAGATGAACAAGGGCCATCAGGACGCCACCTCGCTCCCCGTCCATCTGCGCGTGGACGGCGCGCGGCGCCGGGTCGGCGAGACCGAGCTGGAGACGGTGTCCGTCTCGGCCAGTGTCAAGGACGGCACGCTCCTGATCTCGCTGAGCAACCTGGACGCCGAGGAGCCCGCCGAGGTGACCCTGGACCTGCGCGGCGGCCGGATCGGGGAGGCACGGGCGCGGATCCTCACCGCCGACAAGCCCCAGGCGCACAACACCCCGCAGACACCGGAGGCGGTGGCGCCGCGCGCCTTCGACGGCGACGGCGTCCGGGTCACGGACCGGGGACTGGCGCTGACCCTGCCGCCGCACTCCTTCGTGACCGTCCGGGCACCCATGACCGTGGCGAGCTGAGCGGAGGCGACCGTGGACCGACCCCTCCCCGACCGGCGACTGCGTCCCCCGATGGGCTGGAACAGCTGGGACTGCTACGGCACGACCGTCACCGAGCGGGAGGTCCTCGCCAACGCGGAGTTCCTGCGGGACCACCTGCTTCCGCACGGCTGGGACATGGTGGTGGTGGACATCCAGTGGTACGAGCCCACGGCCCGTGCCCACGGCTACAACGCGGACGCGCCCCTGGTCCTGGACGCGTACGGCCGCCAGCTCCCCGCGCCGAACCGGTTCCCCTCCGCCGCCGGCGGGGCCGGCTTCGCCCCGCTGGCCCGGCGGGTGCACGACCTCGGGCTGCGTTTCGGTCTGCACATCATGCGGGGCATACCGCGCCGGGCCGTGGCCGCCCGACTGCCCGTCGCCGGCACGGAGTTCACGGCCGACGAGATCGCCGACACCGGCTCGGTCTGCCCCTGGAACTCCGACAACTTCGGCCTGGACCACGACCACCCGGGCGCCCAGGCCTACTACGACTCCCAGGTCGCCCAATTCGCTTCCTGGGGCGTGGACTTCGTCAAGGCCGACGACATGCTCTTCCCGTACCACGGGCGGGAGATCGCCGCCTACGCACGGCCGATCGAGCGCAGCGGCCGGCCGATCGAGCTGAGCCTGTCCCCCGGCACCGACGTGTCCCTCGCCCGGCTGGAGCATCTGCGGGAGCACGCCACCATGTGGCGGGTCTGCGACGACCTGTGGGACCGGTGGGAGGACGTCGAGGCCCAGTTCGCCCGGATGGCGCGATGGGCACCCTGGCAGGGCCCAGGCGGCTGGGCGGACGCCGACATGCTGCCGCTCGGCCGTATCGGCATCCGCGCCGAACGCGGCGAGGACCGGCTGTCCCGGCTCACCCGGCCCGAACAGATCAGCCTGCTCACCCTGTGGCTGATCTCCCGTTCGCCGCTGATGATGGGCGGTGACCTGCCGAGCAGCCCGCCGAAGACCGTCGAACTCCTCACCAACGACGAGGCGTTGGCCGTGCTCATGCACGGCACCGGCAACCGCGAGGTGCTGCGCGAGGGCGACCTGGTGCTGTGGACCGCCCGTGACACCGACGGCCGTACCCGTTACGCCGCCGTGTTCTCCCTGGCCGACGGGCCCCGCCGGTACGAGGTGCCGCTCGGCTCGATCGATGCCCGCCCGGCCGATCGCGTCCGCGAGCTGTGGACCCGTACCGGCGTGGCGCACGACGGCCGGTGCCTGACGGTCGACCTGCCCGCCCATGGGGCCGCGCTCTGTCGTCTCGCGGAGGACGGCGTGCGTCCTTCCTCGCAGGACACCGGGCAGGAGTGAGCGTGGCGACGATCCAGGACGTGGCGAAGGCGGCCGGCGTGTCGGCGATGACCGTCTCCAACGTCATCAACGACCACCCCCACGTCCGCCCCGCCACCCGCGAGCGCGTCCTGGCGGCGATGGCCCGGCTCGACTACCGGGTCAACGTGGCGGCCCGCAACCTCCGCAAGGGCCGCACCGGCACCATCGGCCTCGCGGTGCCCGAGGTGAACCGCCCGTACTACGGCAGGCTGGCCGAGGCCATCATCGCCGCGGCGGGCCGGCACGGGCTGCGGGTGGGCATCGAGCAGACCGGGGCCCGCCGGGAGAACGAGCTGGCGGCGCTGTCCCAGTCCCGCAACCGGCTCTACGACGGGCTGATCCTGAGCACCGTCGGCATGGGCCCGGCCGACGTCGGGGCGCTCGAGGTGGACCACCCGGTGGTGATCCTCGGCGAGCGGATCTTCGGCGGGCCGGTGGACCATGTCGCCATGCCCAACGTCGAGGCGTCGGCGGCGGCCACCCGGCATCTGGTCGAGCGGGGCTGCCGGCGGGTGGCCCTGGTGTGCGGGCGGCTGCGGGACGAGATCGACGTGTCGAGCCTGCGGCACTCCGGCTACCGGCAGGCGCTGGCCGCCGCCGGTCTGCCCGGGGATCCGGAGCTGGTGCGGAGCGTGGCCGCGCTCACCATGGAGGCGGGGGCCCGGCAGGCGCGCGCGATGGTGGCGGACGGGCTGGACTTCGACGGCGTGTTCTGTGTGACGGACACCGTGGCGATGGGCGTGCTGCGCGGTCTCGCGGACGCGGGGGTGCGGGTGCCGAAGCAGGTCAAGGTGATCGGTTTCGACAACGTCGACGAGAGCGCGTTCCTCGTCCCGTCGCTGTCCACGGTGGACCCGGACCACGACCTGATGGCGGAGCGGGCCGTCGCCCTGCTCGTCGCGCGACTGAACGGGGCGGGGCCGCCGGCGGAGAAGGAGGAGTTCGTCGGACCCTTCTCCCTGGTGATCCGTGAGTCCACAGGCGACTGATCCCTTAATCGCCCCTCCATTTGCCTAAAGCTTTTAGGAACCTCCATAATCGCTTATGGCAGAGGAGGGAGACATCATGGTGCGCGCAGGCCTGACCACCGAGCGCCTGGTCCGTGCGGGCGCGGAACTCGCCGACGAGGTCGGTTTCGACCAGGTGACCGTGTCGGCGCTGGCCCGGCGCTTCGACGTCAAGGTCGCGAGTCTGTACTCGCACCTGAAGAGCTCCCAGGACCTGAAGACCCGGATCGCGCTGCTCGCCCTGGAGGAGCTGGCCGACCGCGCCGCCGACGCGCTCGCCGGCCGGTCCGGCAAGGATGCCCTCGCCGCCTTCGCCGATGTCTACCGCGACTACGCCCACCGGCACCCCGGCCGCTATGCGGCGGCCCGGCACCCGCTGGACCCCGAGACGGCCGCCGCGAGCGCCGGCCCCCGGCACGCGCAGCTGACGCGGGCGATCCTGCGCGGCTACGACCTCGCCGAGCCCGACCAGACGCATGCGGTCCGGCTCCTCGGCAGCGTCTTCCACGGCTACGTCAGCCTGGAGACGGCCGGCGGATTCAGCCACAGCGCCCCCGACTCGCAGGAGTCCTGGACACGCGTCCTCGACGCCCTCGATTCCCTGCTGCGCAACTGGCCCACCCCCTGACCCCGGAAACGCAGGCCGACACCATGCACACCACCCCGCTCACCCCCGAACTCGTGCGCGGCGCCCTCGATCTGGAACGCACCGACCGGGGCCTGCTGCCGCACCGGCTGCCGGCCCGCGCCCGCGCGCAGTGCGCCGACCCTCAGCTCGCCATGGCGGAGTCCCAGCCCTCCGGTGTACGGCTGGTCTTCCGCACCCGCGCGACCACCGTCGAGCTGGACACCCTGCCCACCAAGCGGGTCTACGTCAGCGCACCGCCGCGCCCGGACGGCGTGTACGACCTGCTCGTCGACGGACGTCCGGCCGGCAGCGGCCGGGTCGCCGGCGGCAACACGCTCACCATCGACATGACCGCCGGTACGGCCGAGCACCGGCCGGGCCCGGTCGGCACCGTGCGCTTCTCCGGGCTGCCCGACACCGCCAAGGTCGTGGAGATCTGGCTGCCGCACAACGAGACGACCGAACTCGTCGCCCTGCGCACCGACGCGCCCGTGGCAGCCGTACCGCACCACGGCCGCAAGGTGTGGCTGCACCACGGCAGTTCCATCAGCCAAGGCTCGGACGCCGCGAGCCCGACCGGCACCTGGCCGGCGCTCGCCGCGTCCCTCGGCGGGGCGGAGCTGATCAATCTCGGGCTGGGCGGCAGCGCCCTGCTCGACCCGTTCACCGCGCGCGCCCTGCGCGACACGCCGGCCGATCTGATCAGCGTCAAGCTCGGCATCAACGTGGTCAACGCGGATCTGATGCGGCTGCGTGCGTTCGGTCCCGCCGTCCACGGCTTCCTCGACACCATCCGCGACGGGCACCCCGACACGCCGCTGCTCGTCGTCTCGCCGATCCTGTGCCCCATCCACGAGGACACGCCGGGCCCCAGCCTCCCGGACTTCGCCGGCCTGAGCGAGGGGCGGCTGCGGTTCCGGGCCGCCGGCGACCCGGCGGAGAAGGCGAGCGAAAAACTCACCCTGGGAGTCGTCCGGGAGGAACTGGCCCGGATCGTGCGCGACCGGGCCGCGGAGGACCCGCGGCTGCACTACCTCGACGGCCGTGAGCTGTACGGCGAGGCCGACTTCGGCGAGCTGCCGCTGCCCGACGGCCTGCACCCGGACGCCGCCGCGCACCGCCGGATCGGCGAGCGGTTCGCGGCGCTGGCGTTCGGGCCGGGCGGCCCCTTCACGGGCGGCGTCGCCTGATCCGTACGGGCCCGCTCACACCAGGTGGGCGAAGATCACGAGGTTGTCCTTGTAGTCCTTCGCGGCGTGGTCGTACTGCCCCGCGCAGGTGATCAGCCGCACCTCGGGGCGCCGGGCGTCGGCGTACACCCGCTTGCTGGGGAAGTCGTCCTTGGCGAAGGTCTCCTGGTCGTCCACGACGAATTCGGCGTCGCGTCCGTCGGCGCGCTCCACGGTGAAGTGGTCGCCGGGCTTCAGCTCGTTCAGACGGGCGAAGACGGCCGCGGAGGTCTTCGTGTCGACGTGCCCGGCGATGATCGCGGTGCCCATCTCCCCGGGCGAGGCGCCCCCGGCGTACCAGCCGACGAGGTTGGTGTCGCCCGCCGGTGGCGGGTTGAGCTGCCCCGAGGCGGCGAGCGTCAGGGTGGTGAAGGGGGCGTCCACGGCGATCTTCGGAATGCGCAGACGGGTCGGTTTGGACCTGGGCAGCCCCGTGCCGGGCTGCTGTGGTTCGGCGTGCTGCGGTTCGGCGTGCTGGGGGGCGCCCTGCTCCGGGGCGAACTGCTGCGGATCGACCTGCTGTGGATCGGCCGGGGCGGCGACACTCGTGCCCCCGCCCGCACCCGCGGTACGGGACGCCGGCGGCGAGCCGTCCGAGGTGTGGTTGCCGCCGAACACGCTGACGGTCAGGAGGACGATCGCCACGCCCAACAGCGTCAGCCGCCCGCCGCGGCCGGAACTCCGCCCGTCTTCCTGCGGTTTCGCGGAGGTCGGGGAGGAGGGATCTGCTGCCATCGGACACCACCTCACTCGGGCACGGCAGCACGGGGATCTGGACAAGGGCGCCGGAACGTCTCCGGGCGCGCGGGGAGGGACGTACTGGGGCGCCTGCACGAAGAGACGGAGTGCGCACAGACGTGGGGGAAAGCTCGCAGGTGCGGGCCGCCGACGCGATGGGCGCGCCGACGGCGGCCGCAGCCTCTCTGGGGAATCGTTCGGTCAGGACGCCGGCTGACCGGCCTTCTTGCGGCGCAGCAGGTACATGCCGCCTGCGCCCACTGCCAGCACGGCCAGGCCGCCCGCAGTGACACCCGGAGTCGCGAGCGCGCCGCCGCCGGTGTGCATGCCACCGTGCGGCCTGTCGTGGTCGCCACCACCGTCGTCCCAGCCGCCGTCACCACCGTCGTCCCAGCCGCCGTCACGACCGCCGTAGCCGCCGCCGTCACGACCGCCGTACCCGCCGCCGTCGCCGCCCGGGCCCCAGTCGTCACCGCGCACCGTGGCGAGCGCACCGCCACCGGTGTGGACACCGCCACGCGGCCCGTGGTGCCCGCGGCCCCTGTCGTGGTCGCTCCCGCCCTGGTCGCCGTCCCACCCGTCGTCGTCGCCCCGGCCGGGCTCGTCGTCGTTCCCGTGGTCGTCGCCCCGGCCGTGGTCCTCACCCCGACCGTGGTCGTCGTCATCGCCCCGGTCGTCACCTCGCACCATGGCCAGTGCTCCGCCACCGGTGTGGATTCCACCGCGCGGCTCGTCGTGTCCACGGTCCCCGCCGTGGTCGTCTCCGTGATCATCGTCGTGGTCGCGACCCTGGTCCTCGTCGGAGCCCCAGTCGTGTCCTTGGTTGTAGGAGGAGTCGTCTCGGCCCCCGTCGTCGCCCGCCGGAACGGCGAAGGCGGCGCCGGGCGCGCCGAAGGCCAGTGCGGCGGTAGCGGCCGCCGTGGCCAGAATCATGCGGGCAGAACGCATAGCGATGTCCTTCCGTCGTGGCCGGGCAGCGGATCCGTCATCAGCTGGATAGACCGGTCCTCGACATGAACCACCGTCAGCGAGTACGCATGCTCACACCATTCGAGCCACCCAGCCGAGTCACCGCGCCACCCGTCTGTCCCAGCGATCACGCCTTCGTGGCCCGCCGTCCGGGCGAATCTCCCGGCGTGTCGCACTGCCCTCGCCCGGGGTCGGCGGCCGGTCCCCCGAGCGACGTACTCCCACCGGATCGATCGGGTCGTACGGCCGTGTGGGGACTCCTGGTCTGAATCCGACACTCCATCAATTCCGGCAGCACCCCTGCGACCCGGCCCGCCCGACGGCCTGATCCGGTACGCCGACAGCTCCCGTCGGATCGGCAGGATCACCGCGCGGGGCACGATCACCACCTTCCGGGTGCCGGACGGCGCCGCCAGGTGCCCTTCCGTGTGGCGACGGGCCCCGACCGGGCCGTGTGGTTCACCGAACTGATCGGCAACGCCATCGGCCGCGTCCGGCCGCTGCGCGGGTGAGATCCGGCCGGTCCGGCTCGGGAGGTCCCGTTCCTCTTGTTATGACCGCCGTCATAACGCAGGCTGGTGCCGACGGCTCGACGCGGCGGGAGGAAGCGGTGGCGGACGCGATGGCGCGGGTCCTGTGGGAGAGGTACGAACCGGTGCACGATCTCGTGTACTTCGCACCGGAGGTGCACCGGGCGGCGAACGCGCTCGGGATGCGCGGCTTCTGGATGGGGTACTTCGCGCTGCGCGCCGCACCGCTCGGCGCGGTCCCGCCGTCCGTCGTGACGAGCTGCTTCTACGTCTTCCACTCCTCCCGCGTGGCCCGGGCCCTGCCGGACGCCTGGGCGTACGCGACTCCCGCCGAGGTGCTGGCCGCCCGTCAGGACGCCCTGGACGCGGCGATGACCGGCCTGTTCGGACCGGACACCGTCGGCTCGGCCGAGTTCGCCGAGGCCGCCGACCTCGCCTGGGAGGCCGCCGCGGCGGCGGACACCGCGGGGCGGGTGCTGGCCGCCGCCAACCAGGCGCTGGAGCGTCCCGACCGGCCCACCGCACGACTGTGGCAGGGCCTGACGACCCTGCGGGAGCACCGGGGCGACGCGCATGTCGCGGTGCTGGTGAGTCAGGGGCTGGGGCCGGTCGAGGCCATGGTGCTCAAGGCGGCCGCCGGCGAATCCGACGGGGCGTTCCTGCGGGAGACGCGCAAGTGGGAGAAGGCGGACTGGGATGCGGCCGGGGCACGCCTGCGGGAGCAGGGCCTGCTCGAAGAGGACGGTTCCCTCACTCCGGGCGGCGCGTCCGTGCGCGCGGAGGTGGAGACACTGACGGACGCGGCGGCCGAACGACCCTGGACCGCCCTCGGCACCGACCGCACGACGCGCCTGGCCGACCTGCTGGACCCGCTGGCCCACATGGTCGAGACCTCGGGCCTCCTGCCGCCGGGCAATCCGGTGGGCCTGACCCGGGGCACGCACCCGGCCGGTCACTGACGGAACTCCGGACGCGCCCGCCGGGAACCGCCGCCGGGCGCGCACCGGCAGCCCACCGCCCGGCCTCGGGTCAGGTGACGGGGGTGACGATGGCGTGGCCCTGGTCGCGGGAGGCGCGCAGGCCGGCGCCACGGGAGTACAACAGCTCGGCCATCGGCAGCAGTTGGTGGTAGCAGTTGAGCGAGGAGGGCACCTGGAGGATGGCGGGGGTGTCCAGGAACAGCGGCGCCTCGGCGCACACGTACTCCAGGCACACGGCCCGCTGCCGCTCGGTCGGCGTCTCGCCACGCGCACTGAGGAAACGATTCACCAGGGCGTCGCACACGGCCCGGAAGACTCCGTCGGAGGCCAGGCGGGCCTTGAGCTGCCGATGGATGTCCTGGTAGGCGGGGTTGGTGCGGAACTCGGACATCCGGTGCCAGTCCGTCCGCAGGCCCTGCGGGTCGGCCGCCGACACCGCGTCACGGACCTTGGCGCGCACACCGCGCACGTTCTTCACCGCCTTGCGCCGGGCCTCGTCCGGTGGGTAGCCGGACGCCTCGTACATCTCGGCGACGTACTGATCGGTGTGGACGAAGTCGACCCTGTCGAAGTGGTCCAGTCCCCAGCGGGCGAGGTCGTGCAGGCGGCGGGCGGAGAAATAGCTGTTGCCCGGGGGACACACCGATCACGGCGTGCGCGCCCTCGCCCAGGATGACTTCGCAGTGGGAGGTGTACGGCTGGACTTCGATGACGTCGGCCATCAGCACGGATGCTGTGGTCAAGGGGAAATCCTCCGCCGCGCGCTAGTCCCGGTCGGGCCCTGTGCCCCTGGTGTGGCGACGCGGCGCCCTCACGCTAGTACGGATTCAGCACGGGTAGTTACCACCTGGGTTTGACCGAAAACAGTCATAGCAATGGTCGAAGTCCGCTCCTGCGGGCCCCCGTTGCGGGACATACGCTGGGGGCGTGACCGACCGAGACGAGCATCGCGAGGATCCGGGAGAGGTGGCGTCCCGGCTCACCGGACGCCCGGTCACCGGCGCACGGGCGGTCCCCGGGTCGCCGGCCGAGGTGACGCTGGACGGCGGCACTTCGGTGATGGTCAAGCGGGGTGACGCCCCAGGGGCCGTACGTGCGGAGGTGGCGGGGCTGCGCTGGCTGGCCGCGGCCAAGGCGGTCCGGGTGCCGGCGGTGCTCGGTCACGACGAGCGCTGGATGGTGACGGAGCGGGTGCCGACCGGGCGGCCCGACCCGGAGGCGGCGCATCGTTTCGGCCAGGCCCTGGCCGCCCTGCACGCCGCGGGTGCTTCGGATTTCGGAGCCGCGCCGCCCGGCGGCCCCGAGCACGCGTTCATCGGCCTCGCACCCATGCGGAACGTGCCGGGCGGCGACTGGCCCGGCTGGTACGCCGAGCACCGCGTGCTGCCGTATGTGCGCGGCGCGGTCGACCGTGGCACGCTCCGCCCGGGCGAGGCGGCCGTGTTCGAGCGCCTCTGCGCGCGCCTGCCGGATCTGGCGGGACCGGCCGAGCCGCCGGCGCGGCTGCACGGCGACCTGTGGAACGGGAACGTGCTGTGGGGCGCCGACGGCGAGGTCCGGCTCATCGACCCGGCCGCGCACGGGGGTCACCGGGAGACGGACCTGGCGATGCTGGAGCTCTTCGGCTGTCCTCATCTCGAGCGGGTGCTCGCCGGGTACGAGGAGACGGCCCCGCTCGCGCCCGGCCGACGCGACCGCGTGGGCGTGCACCAGCTGTTCCCGCTGCTGGTCCACGCCGTGCTGTTCGGCCGGGGATACGCCGATCAGGCTTTGACGGCGGCCCGGAGGGCGCTGTCGCTCGCAGGGTGACCGCTTCTTTTCCCCCGCCGGAAGCGCAACGTCCGGCGCTTCTCCGGCGTCATGGGCCATGCAGGCACACCGTCTTGCGGTGCCCACCGGGGCATCCCCTCCGGCCTGTGGTTACTCAGCGTGAGGAAACCAATCACCCGTTCGATTCGTATAAGGACGTGAAAGCCGAATCAGGGAGAGACCATGCAACCGTTCACGCTCAACTACGCGCGGCCCGCTGTGCAGTTGGACGTCACCACTCCGTATGCGTATGACTCCGGACTGCAGTTGAACGTCCTCCCGGACGGGCGGATCGCCGCCACCGACCACGCGACCCTGAGAGCTCTGGGGACCACGACCTCGACGGCGGGTTCCAAGACGCACTTCGACGACTGAGCGCGGGCCTTGCAAGATGACCGTGCTCATCCTGACCAGTGAAGAGGACGTGACGGCGGACATGGTGGTCCTCCGGCTGGGCGAGGCCGGTGTGCCCGTCGTCCGGCTCGATCCCGCCGATCTGACCAACGGGGTGGCGCTGTCGGGCGAGTACGTGCGGGGCGCCTGCCGTGGGCATCTGTCCGTCGGCGGGCGCCTGGTGAGCATGGACGGCCTGCGCTCCGTCTGGGTGCGCAGGCCGGGCGAGGCCGCCGCCCGCGCCGCCCAGCCGTCCGCCTGGCTGACGGAGGAGTCGTCGCAGGCGCTGTACGGCATGCTGCGCACGACCGACGCGCGCTGGATGAACCATCCGGACGCGGCCCGCCGCGCCCGCCACAAGCCCTGGCAGCTGCATCTCGCCCAGAGCAGCGGCCTCGCCGTGCCGGCCACGCTGATCACCACCTTCCCGCAGGCGGCCCGGGAGTTCGCGGAGCGCTTCCCGGACCTGGTGGTCAAGCCGGTGTCCGGCGCGCATCCACAGGAGCCGCCGCGCACCGTGCCGACCAGCAGGGTCGCACCGGACACCGACTTCTCGGCGGTGGCCTTCGGTCCGACGCTGCTGCAGCGGCGGATCGCCAAACGGGCCGACATCCGGCTCACCGTCGTCGGCGACACGCTGCTGGCCGCGCGCAAGCCCGCCGACCCGGACGCCCACCCGGACGACGTGGACGTCCGTTTCACCCCGTCGGTCTCCCCCTGGCTCCCGGCGGACGTGCCCCCGCGCGTCGCCGAGGGCGTACGGCGGTACATGAGCGGCGCGGAACTGGCCTACGGCGCATTCGACTTCGCCGAGGACGCCGACGGGATCTGGTGGTTCCTGGAGTGCAACCAGTCGGGTCAGTTCGGTTTCGTCGAGATGGACACAGGTCAGCCCATCGCCGCCACGATCGCCAAATGGCTCGCCGCGGACGGGGATCCGGACGGCAGGTGTGCGGAGGCCGAGGGGAGCGCAGGCTCTTGAAGGTGCGGGGATCGGCTCTGAGAGAGGAACGCCACATGCGTATCGGACTGCTGGGGACGGGCCCGTGGGCCCAGGCGGCGTACGCCCCCGCCCTCGCCGGGCACCCCGGCGTGGAGTTCGCCGGGGTGTGGGGCCGCCGGCCGGAGGCCGCCACGGCGCTGGCCGGACAGTACGACGTCCCCGCGTACGACGACGTGGACGCGCTGCTCGCCGACGTGGACGCCGTCGCCGTGGCCCTGCCACCGTCGGTGCAGGCCGAGTTGGCGGTGCGTGCGGCCCGGGCGGGCCGTCATCTGCTGCTGGACAAGCCGCTCGCGCTGTCGGTGGCCGAGGGGCGGGCCGTGGTGGCCGCGGTCGAGCGGGCCGGGGTGGCCGCGGTGGTCTTCTTCACCGCGCGCTTCCAGAAGGAGCCGGACGCCTGGATCGAGGAACAGGCGGCCGTGGCAGGCTGGTTCACGGCCCGCGCACAGTGGCTGGGGGCCGTGTTCACCTCCGACAGCCCGTTCGCGGCCTCGCCGTGGCGGCGGGAGAAGGGCGCGCTGTGGGACGTCGGTCCGCACGCCCTGTCGGTGCTGCTGCCGGTCCTCGGCGACGTACGGCAGGTCGTGGCGGCGGCGCACGGTCCGGCGGACACCGTGCACCTGGTCCTGGACCATGCCACCGGCGCCTCGAGCAGCCTCACGCTGAGCCTGACGGCGCCGCCGGCGGCGGCCGGAGCCGATGTGGAACTGCGGGGCGAGGCGGGCGTGACGCTGATGCCGGGAAGCTCCGAAGGGGCGGTCCCCGCGCTCTCCCGGGCCACCGACGCCCTGCTCACGGCCGCCCGCACCGGTCGCCCCCATGCCTGCGACGCCGCGTTCGGCCTCCGCGTCACCGAGATCCTGGCGACCGCGCAGGCCCGCCTGACGGACGGCAGGGAGCTGAGCCCGACCGACTGACCGGTGACCGGCGACCGGGGCCGGCGGACGCGCGCCGCCGGCCTCCGGTGCCGGCGCTCGGGGTGAGCCGAACCGTTCCGGCTCACCCCGGACCCAGACGCTCAGCCGATGACGTCCGTGAATCCGTGCCCGGCGATGTCCTCTCCCGCGAGCGTGCCCGTCACCCGGCATGCACCCGTGTAGGCGCCCTGCGTGGCGAACAGCTCGCGATGGGTGATGGCGAGGGAGGCGTCGAGGCTCGGAACGGTCAGAACCCAGTGCCCGTCCCGGTCGGTTCGCCGGGCCTGGGTGATCAGATGCGAGCCGTCGGGCCTGAGCTCGGTGAGCCAGGAGGTGCCGTCTTCCCCCGCGTCCCAGACGCTCAGATACCGGCCCGCGCCGAGATCGAGCCCGAGCCAGGTGAACCGCGGCACCTCGGTGGCTCCGGAGACCCACTGGCGGTCGAACCAGGTGCGTCCGCCGACCTGGTGTGTGGTCCCCTCCACGGTGATCGTTCCCGACGTGGTCAGGCCGGGCAGCGCGTACTGCCCCGTCGTCCCGCCGAAGAAGGGGAACACACCGGCGCCTCCGTTGTAGAGCACGGGACCCTCGCGCCGAAGGCCGAGCCGAATCGAGGCGGTGTCGGTGGCACCGGACATCTCCAGCCGGTCCAGGTCCCCGCTCAGGCTCAGGACCGACGTCTTCACGTCGAGCGAGTCCGCGGACACCGTCACGCTGTCCTTGACCTCGATCGCGTGCTTGCCGTCGGTGTGGCCGTCCGGTTCCCGGAGCAGCGCGACCGTGCTGAGACAGGCGCCGTTCATCTCCATCGCGTGGATCTTCACCCAGAAGACCTTCTCGTGGTCGTGCAGCCTGGCGCTGAGCCACCAGGAGTCCGCGTCGACCGCCGAGTTCGCGGCGAGTCCGTCGGCGGCGTCGATCAGTGTGGGTCGTAACGTGGTCATCCAATCTCCTGTCGTCGGGCGGCCGTTGACGGCCGTCTCACGGCCGGTCACCACCCACGCCCAGCATGTCACCCGGCACTGACACGCCATCGGTCCAGAAGTTGATGCGCTCCCGTACGACGGGATAGCCGGCCCTGGTGAAGTGCGCGGCCATGGGAAAGTTGGTCCGGTCGGTGGCCGCGGCGATGAAGTCGGCGCCCTGGGCCGCCAGGAAGTGGGTGCACTCGGTGAGCAGGTCGTAGGCGTAGCCGTGGCCGCGCTGTTCCGGCACGACGCCGATGAAGCCGACACAGGGTCCGGACGGATTGCGCGCGGGGATGTGGATGCCGACCGGCTCGCCCTCGGGGGTGTGGGCGATCCGCCACCAGGCGCGCGGGGACGGAAACCAGTGGAAGACGTCCAGTTCCTGCTGCGCGGCCAAATCCGGCCCGCCCTCTGCGGCGGCCCGGCGGGCGTGGGCGTCGAGGGTGACCGAGTGGATGCGGCGCAGCAGGTCGTAGAAGACGGCGTCGTCCGGTTCGGCGGCGAAGGCGAGGCGGCCGGGGCGCTCGGGCAGGCCCCGGTCCGGAGTCCAGCGGTACAGGAAGCGCTCCACCAGCGGTGCGTATCCGGCCGCGCGTGCGACGGCGGTCCGGAGGTCGACGGCGGCGCGCAGTCCCGGGTCGTCGCGCCAGCCGGAGGGCAGGTCGAGTTCGAGTTCGTCGGTCCGCCAGGGCGCCGTCCGCAGGAGTTCGGCTCCGGCCTCCTCCTCGCCCTCGGCCACGTCGAACCAGTTGATCACGAGCGGCTCGGGGTCCTCGGGACGGCCCCACCAGGCGGCCCGGGCCACGGTGCGGCCGTCGCGTACGGCGATGCGCTGCCAGTCGGGGCGGTAGCGGGTGTCGCGGTGCTTGTCGCGGAGTGCCAGCGGGTCGGGCATGGTGTCGAAAAGGTGTGCGCTGCTCTCGTCGAGCGCGCGGACGACCAGGGTGGTCATGGATTCCTCCGGGAGGCGTGCCGCACGACGGCGGCGGGGATGCGCTCCCGGTCAGGCGTGGCACACCCGGGTGACGGGGAGGTGGGAGCGCAGGATGACAGTGGCCATGACGCTCGCCTCCTTCCGTCCGTCTCGGGCGTGCCGGCTGAGGCTATCCGGGCCGCGCACGGGGCGTCCACCGCTTTTCGCCGACGGCGCCCGGGACGTTCGCCGCCTGCTGCTCTCCTCTCGGCACCGACCCGCGCAGACCGCGCATATCCGGCGGGAGGCCTGGGCGCGGAGGGCGGCGTAGCTTGGGGATGTGAGATCGGTGTGCGGCGGGTTGTCGCATCGGGAGCTCGAAAATCGCGGCTGGTTGCGGGGCGCGCCACCGCCGTGGTGGGTTCGGGTGCTGCCCGTGCTGCTGCTCGGGGGCGTCACCGCGGCCACGGTGATCACTCCCGACGCGCGGGACGCCGGTTTCGTGCTGGGCGCGATTCCACCGCTGGCCGTCCTGTCGTACGGCCCGCTGGCCACCGCACTCCTCGGCGCGGGAGTGGTCGCGGTGCTGAACGTCCCGGCCACCCATCTCAACCGCCCCGGCAACACCGATCTGCTCACGATCGTGTTCGTGGCCGTCCTGAGTGTGTTCGTGTCCTATGTGCGCAGCCGCCGGGACGCCCAGCTGGACACGGAGCGGGCCATCGGCGAGGCCGTGCAGCGGGCCGTGATGCCGCTGTTGCCGGAGCGGGTCGGGAACGTGGGCTGCGCGGGCTTCTACCGGGCCGCGCAGGACGGGACGCTGGTGGGCGGGGACTTCTTCGACGTACGGGCCGGGCCGTACGGTGTGCGCGCGGTGATGGGGGACGTGCAGGGGCACGGGCTGTCGGCGGTCTCGACGGTGGTGTCGTTGCTGGGCGCGTTCCGCGAGGCGGTGCTGGACGAGCCGGACCTGGAGTCGGTCGCCGCGCGGATGGACCGCAGGCTGGCGGTGGACTCGGCGGCCGTGCGGCATGCGGAGCTGTTCGCCACGGGGGTCCTGCTGGAGTTCTCCCCCGACGGGCGGGCCGTGCGGCTGGTGACCTGCGGTCATCCGGCGCCCGTGCTGCTGCACGAGCAGGACGCCCTGGAGCTGACGGTCGTGCCGGGACCGCCGCTGGGGATCGGGCTGGTCGGCGTGGGCCCGCCGAAGGAGGTCACCGTGACGCTCGGGCCGGGCGACCGGCTGTTCCTGGCCTCCGACGGGGTGTGGGAGGCACGGGACGCCGACGGCGCCTTCTATCCGCTGCCCGCGCGCCTCGCGACCCTGACCGGCACGGCGTCCGCCGAACTGCCCGGGGCGGTGTGGACGGAGCTGGTGGGGCGGGGCTACGAGGTCCGGGACGACGTCACCATGCTGGTGCTGGCGCCCGCGCCCCCGGCGGCCTGACCGCCCCGCCGGTCAGCCCACGTCCCACAGGAAGCGGTGGGTGTGGATGCCGAAGTACGGGAAGGACTGGATCTCGCGGACGCCTTCCAGGGGCCGTACCACGTCGTTGACGAAGTCCAGCAGGGCCTTCGGGCCGGGGGCGACCACCTCGGCGAACAGGTCGAATCCGCCCGAGGTCAGCACCGAGTAGACGACCTCCGGGCGTTCGGCGAGGGCGTCGGCGACGGCGCGTGGGTCGCCGTCGACGCCGATGCCGAGCAGGGCCATGGCCTGTCCGCCCATGGCCATCGGGTCGGTGACCCCGACGACCTGGACGGCCTTGGAGTCCAGCAGGCGTTGCAGCCGCTGCCGCGCCGCCGACGCCGACAGGCCGACCTTCGGGCCGAGGTCGGCGTAGGCGATACGGCCGTCGGTCTGCAGCTCGCGCAGGATGGCCCGGTCGATCTCGTCCACGCGTGTCCTTTCGTGCGGCTACGGTCCCGGCTACCGGTCCGCCAGTTCGGCGAGGGCGGCGGCGAAGACCTCGGTGTGGGTGTCGACGTCCTGCTCGGTGGTGTCCGGGCACATGAGGGCCATGTTGTGGAACGGCGTGAGCAGGATGCCCCGGTTGGCGAGGTAGAGGTGCAGGAAGTCCTCCAGCTCCGGGTCGGAGACGGCCGCGGACCCGGTGCCGGTGCGCGGCGCCGGGCTGGTGAAACGGTACTCGGTGCGGGCGCCGAGCCGGCTCACGGACCACGGCAGCCGGTGCGCCTCGATGCCCGCCCGGGCACCCGCCTCGAAGCGCTCGGAGAGCTTGGTCATCCGGGCGAACGCCTCGTCGGTGAGAACGTGTTCGAGGGTGGCGCGCATCGCGGCGACCGAGAGCGCGTTGCCGGCGAGGGTGCCGCCGACGCCGCCCATGTCGACGAGGTCCAGGTCGGCGCGGGCCAGCAGCCGCTCGGCGAGTTCGGCGGACAGCCCGTAGGCGCCGGCCGGGATGCCGCCGCCGATGGCCTTGCCGATGGTCAGCAGGTCGGGTTCCAGGTCCCAGGCGGCGGTGCAGCCGCCGGGGCCCGCGGAGAAGGTGTGGGTCTCGTCGTTGATGAGCAGGCTGCCGTAGCGCCTGGTCAGCTCGCGGACCCCGGCGAGGTAGCCCGGTTCGGGCAGGACGATGCCGATGTTGGTGAGGGCGGGTTCCATCAGGACGGCGGCCACGTCACCGTGGGCGAGTTCACGCTCCAGTGCGGCGAGGTCGTTGAACTCGGCCACCCGGCTGGTCAGGGTCACGTCGCAGGGGGCACCGACGTTGCCGGGGCGGGGGGTGCCCGCGCCGTCCGGGCCGACGACGATCAGGGACTCGTCGACGCTGCCGTGGTAGCAGTAGCTGTTCACGAGGATCTTCGGGCGCCCGGTGACGGCCCGGGCGAGCCGGATCGCCCAGCGGTTGGCGTCGGTGGCGGTGAGCGAGAAGCTCCAGCGCGCCAGGCCGAACCGGCGGGTCAGCTCGGCGCCGACCCACTCCGCGTCCTCCGTCGGCAGCATCGCCGTGGCCCCGCCCAGCTCGGCGAAGCGCAGCCGCACGGCCTCCGTGACCGGGGCGGGCGAGTGGCCGGCCATCGCACCGGTGTCGCCGAGGCAGAAGTCGATGTACTCGTGCCCGTCCACATCGGTGACCCGGGCGCCGCGCGCACCGGCCAGATAGCGGGGAAAGGCCCCGGCCGTCTTGTTCATCCAGGTCATCGGTACCCGGCCGAAGAGGTGGTCGGCCCCCGCATAGGCCGCGCGGGAGCGCGGGTTGCGGCGCTCGGCCTCGGCGCTCTCGCGGGCCAGGAGGGCGTGCAGACGCGTGCGGTCCATGGAGTACCTCGCTGGAGAAGGTGTCGAATGCGGTGACTCTACGATCGAAACGGCGACTACTTCAACACTTCACGCGTGAATCGATTGCCCGGGCAATCGGATCGAGCGCACCCACCCGGGGTACCACCACCAGGAGGGTGACGCACCCCCCTCCCTCAACTGACGAACCCACGGCCGGAGTTCGAACGTTCCGGCTCAAACGCCAGGGTTCGCCACCCCTTCCGCCATGTAGAAATATCTACGATCATGCATCTGCCGAGGGCAGGCGGACGAGGACAGCCGGAGCAGTGCATGACGAACACGATGTGGATGCGGGGCGTGGAGTGGCTGGCCGCGGCGTCGGTGGACCCGCGCTCGTGCAAATGGGAGTGGGATCACGGCGAGGGCATCGCGCTGCTGGAGGCGGGACGCTTCTGGGACGTGCTGAGCGTCCCCGAGCGGCTTGGCCTGCTCACGCTCGACCTGCTGTGGCGGCCCGGGATGCCCGTGCCGGGGCCGACGCTGGTCGACACGGCGGCGGGCCGGGTCGGATTCTTCCTGCCGCCGGACCCCTCGGGGGGCTGGGTGGGAGCCGGCCTGCGGTACGCGACCAAGGGGGCCTGGGTCGCCGTACCGCCGCCGTACCGGCCCGCGCGATCCCTGGAGTGGCTCGTGCCTCCCGACGGCTCCGGCGCGCTCCATCTGCCCGGCGCCCTGGAGGAGGCGCTGCGGCAGGCCAACGGCACCCTCGCCGTCCTCGCGCCGCTGTGCGGGCAGTGACGGTTCAGGCGCGCTCGGGCGCGGGACGCCCGCCCGAGCCGGTCCCGGGGCGGGCGGCGGACCGGGTCTCGGGTTCCGCGGGCACGGTGCGTCCCTGCGCCCGCCACTCGGTGACGAGACGGGCGTAGATCGGCTCCCGGGCACGGTCCACCCGGGCCGGCCGGCCCGACCGGCGCATCCGGTCCAGCCGTTCGATCCGGTCCAGCCAGTCCAAGCGGTTCGCCGGGTCCAAGCGGTTCATGCCGGGGCAACGCCCATGGGCCGTCACCGGTACGCCCTGCGCCGCAGGCTCACCGGGTCGGGTGAGGCCATCGCCGGAACGTGGCCTTCCATTCGTCGGACAAGCATCCCGCCGACAGCCGCGAACCGAGCGGCAGCCCGACGGGCGCGGCAGCGGGTGCGCTCCTATCCTGGGACGGTCAGGGCTCCGACGTCCCGCCCATCGCACGCTCACCACCCACGTGCTTGGAGTCAGCCCATGTCGCATACGTCCGCACGCCTGTTGCGGGGGGCCGCGGTCGCCGTCGCGGTGGGTACGCTGATGACACCCTGCGCCGCCGGCCCGGTCCTGGCCTCACCGGCCTCTGTGCCGGCCGCCGTCGCCGCCGGCTCGCCCAGCCCGACTCCCTCGGGACCGGCCGTCCGTGACCTGACCCCCGGCGTGGCGCGCCAACTGGACGGCGCCGTGCGGGAGGTGATGCACGAGGCGAACATACCCGGCGTGACCGTCGGCATCTGGACGCCGGGACGGCCGAGTTACGTCCGCTCGTTCGGGGTCGCCGACAAGAGCACCGGGCAGAGGATGACGCCGGACCTGTACGTACGCATCGGCAGCGAGACCAAGACGTTCACCGTGACCGCGCTGCTGCAGCTGGTGGACCGGAAGAAGGTCGGCCTGGACGATCCGATCGGCAAGTACATCGGCGGCGTGCCCAACGGGAACGAGATCACCCTGCGTCAGCTCGCCGGCATGCGCAGCGGACTGTACAACTACTCCGAGGACCCCGACTTCGACAAGGCGCTCACCTCGCACCCGCAACGGCCCTTCACTCCCCAGCAGTTGCTCGCCTACTCCTTCAAGCGTCCGCCGCTGTTCCCGCCGGGGCAGAAGTTCTCCTACAGCAACACCAACCTGATCCTGCTCGGACTGGTGGTGGAGAAGGAGAGCGGGCAGCACCTCGGTGACTACATCAAGCAGCACGTCCTCGATCCGGCCGGCATGAAGCACACGCTCTTCCCGACCGGCAACGAGTTCCCCGCCCCGCACGCGCAGGGCTACACCGTGCAGACGGCGGACGGCAAGGAAGCGGACGCGGCCGACTGGAATCCCTCCTGGGGCTGGGCGGCCGGCGCGATGATCTCGAACCTCCGGGACCTGCACACCTGGGCGCCCACGGTCGCCACGGGCCGGTTCCCCGACGGGACCCGGATGATCGGTTCCGCCACCCAGAAGCAGCGGCTGATCACCCCGGAAACCGGCTCGATCAAGGGCGCCGGATACGGACTGGGCATCTTCGACGTGCGGGGATGGATCGGCCACAACGGCTCCCTGCCCGGCTACGAGACGGTGACGATCTACCTGCCGTCGACACGGACGACACTCGTCGCACTGCTGAACACCGACACCGGCTACCGGTCCCAGGAGCCCAGCACCGTCCTGGTCGAGGCGATCACGAAGATCATCTCTCCGGCGCACGTCTACAACCTGCCGGTCTCGCGCACCGGATGAGGCGGCACGCGGGGCCGCGACCGGTCCCCCGTTCCGGTCGTGCCCCGCGGCCTCCACCATGAGCAGTTGCAGGATCGCCGGCCGCAGACCGGCCGTGGCCCGCCGCAGCCGCCGCCAGGACTCGTCCGAATCCCGTTCCTTAAGCAGGAGTTCCAGTACGCCGACGGTGTGGCCGAGGATCTCGGTGGTGCGCCGCTCGAAGGGCTCGGGGCGGGCCACCGCGAGGACGGCTCGCGGCGCCGGGCCGGGCCCCGGATGCCGTATCCGACCAGCCGCACATCCGTGCCCCGTCGTCGAGGGATGCGGCGGAGGCCCGGCCGGTGGCGACGTCGGCGACGACGGCGGGGTCGAGCGGCAGCCGCTCGCCGGCCAGCAGGACCCCGCGGTCGTCCTGGAGGCTCACCGCCGCGCTCACGGTCCGGGCGAGCCAGTCGGCTAGCCGGCGAAGATCACGCCCGGCGGGCCGCAGCTGGTCCAGCAACTCTTGCGCCCAGGCGCCGTCCCCGCCGTACGGCTGCTGGAACGGCGGGGCCCCGTCCGGTCGACCGGCCACGTGCCCCCCTCTCCTCGCCTCCGTGTCGACCTGGGCTTACGCATCGGCACGTTACCCGAACGCGGCGCGCTCCCGCGCCGGGCACGGCTCCGCCGGCGGCCCGGGGGGGATGGGCCACCGGCGGAGATGCCGCGTCCAGGGCCGGGGGGGAGGCCTAGGACGGCTCACGGGGCGCATGCCCCGAAAACCGGGAAGTACACCACCACTTCACGAGGCGGTCCGCTGGGGAAGGCCGCCTCCCCGTGACGTGCTCCTCGGGCCGGGCGGTGCCGGGCTACCGGCAGGAGGCGCAGCCGGGCGGCCCGCTTGTCTGCGCTGTGCTGCCTGCGCTCCGGCAGACCCTGCTCGGTCGGCCGGGAGACCGGCGCGCTGACGTTGCCGGGCTTCATGCGCAGGGCGGCGTGGGCACGGAGTCGGCGAGCGTGGACGCGACGCCGTCCCGCGATGCACGCCCTCCGCCCGCTGACGGCATAAGCTCGGTGAATGGCGAAGTACTTCGACGTGCACCCCGAGAACCCGCAGCCGCGCAGCATCACCCAGATCGCCGACGCGGTGCGCTCGGAAGCACTCATCGCATACCCGACCGACTCCTGTTACGCGCTGGGCTGCCGGCTGGGCAGCCGGGACGGCATGGACCGGATCCGTTCCATCCGCCAACTGGACGACCGGCACCACTTCACCCTGATGTGCCGGGACTTCGCGCAGCTCGGCCAGTTCGTGCTGGTGGACAAGGACGTGTTCCGGGCCGTGAAGGCGTCGACGCCGGGCAGCTACACCTTCATCCTGCCGGCCACCCGAGAGGTGCCGCGCAAGCTGCTGCACCCGAAGAAGAAGACCGTGGGCGTGCGCATCCCCGACCATGTGGTCACCCAGGCGCTGCTGGCGGAGCTGGGCGAGCCGCTGCTGTCCAGCACGCTGCTGCTGCCGGACGAGGAGGAGCCGCTGACGCAGGGCTGGGAGATCAAGGACCGGCTCGACCACGTGGTGGACGCGGTGGTCGACTCCGGCGACTGCGGCACCGAGCCGACGACGGTCGTGGACTTCTCCAGTGGTGAGGCGGAGATCGTGCGGCGGGGCGCCGGGGACACCAGCCGTTTCGAGTGAGCGCGGGGCAGTCCCGGTGCGGGGCTGCGGATCTTGCATGACAGCATGGGCCACAGCCGTGGCGTCGAGGGCCCAGCGCCGCCCGACGCCCATGTCCCCAGGGAGGCCTGCCCACCATGACCGATGTCCAGGCAATCGATGTCGACATCACGACCGAGGACGGCGTCGCCGACGCCTACCTCGCCCATCCCGCCGACGGCCGCCCCCGCCCGGGTGTGCTGTTCTACCAGGACGCCTACGGCCTGCGGCCACACCTCAGGTCGATGGCCGACCGGCTGGCCGCCGCCGGGTACACCGTGCTGGTGCCGAACGTCTTCTACCGCCTCGGCCGCACCCCGGTCGTCGAACTGCCCGAGTTCATCGACCCGGACGCCGATCCGACGATCTGGGAGCGGCTCGGCACGGTCGTCGCCTCGCTGACCCCGGACCTGGTCAAGCGGGACGCGGGCGCCTATCTGCGATGGCTGGCCGACAGCCCGCTGGTCACCGACGGGCCGGTCGCGGTGACCGGTTACTGCATGGGTGCCCGTCTGACCCTGTGGACGACGGCCGCGCACCCGGACCGGATCGCGGCGGCGGCCGGCTTCCACGGCGGCGGCCTCGCCACCGACCAGCCGACCAGCCCGCACCTGGGTGCCCCGGACATCACCGCGGAGCTGTACTTCGGACACGCCGACAACGACCCGTCGCTGCCCCCGGAGCAGATCGAGCGCTTCGAGAAGGCCCTGACCGATGCCGGGGTCCGGCACACCTGCGAGGTCTATCCGGGCGCCTCGCACGGCTACACCCAGGCGGACACCCCGGCGTACGACCGCAAGGCCGACGAGCGCCACTGGGCGGCCCTGCTCGACCTGCTCGACCGCACCTTCTGACACCGGCCACGGCGCCTGCCGCACGGCGGGCGCCGCAAGCCGGTCCGCTCCCTGCATTGACATGCACGCGTCTCGGTACGAGTCTGAGAGCGCTCTCAAACAGGTACGGACCAATATCCGTACGACCCCGACCCCACACGGAGGCAAGAGAGTGCCACATCAACTCACCCGGCCCGCACTGCCCCTGGCCGCCGCCGCGGCCCTGGTCGGCGGAGTGCTCGTCCTCGGCGCCCCGGACCACGCCGGTGCCGCCGTACCGGACACCATCCCGCTGAAGATCACCAACAACTCGGGCCGCTCCGAACCGGTCTACGTCTACGACCTCGGCACCCAGCTGTCCTCCGGGCAGCAGGGCTGGGCCGACGCGAACGGGGGCTTCCACGCCTGGCCGGCGGGCGGCAACCCGCCGACGCCCGCCCCGGACGCGGCGATCGCCGGCCCGGCCCCCGGACAGTCGAAGACCATCCGGATACCGAAGTTCTCCGGCCGGATCTACTTCTCCTACGGCCAGAAGCTCGACTTCCGGCTGACCACCGGCGGCCTGGTGCAACCGGCCGTGCAGAACCCCTCCGACCCCAACCGGAACATCCTGTTCAACTGGTCCGAGTACACCCTCAACGACTCGGGGCTGTGGCTGAACAGCACCCAGGTGGACATGTTCTCGGCGCCGTACGCGGTCGGCGCGCAGCGCTCCGACGGCAGCGTGAGCAATACCGGGCACCTGAAGTCCGGTGGTTACAACGGCTTCTTCAACGCGCTGCGCGGCCGGTCGGACGGCTGGGCCGGACTGATCCAGACCCGCTCCGACGGCACGGTGCTGCGCGCCCTGTCCCCGCTGTACGGCGTGGAGACCGGCGCCCTGCCGGCGAGCGTCATGGACGACTACGTCAACCGGGTCTGGCAGAAGTACACGACGTCGACGCTGACCGTCACGCCGTTCGCCGACCAGCCGAACACCAAGTACTACGGCCGGGTCTCGGGCAACGTCATGAACTTCACCAACGCCTCGGGCGCTGTCGTCACCAGCTTCCAGAAGCCGGACGCGGACAGTGTCTTCGGCTGCCACAAGCTGCTCGACGCGCCCAACGACACTGTGCGGGGCCCCATCTCCCGTACGCTGTGCGCCGGTTTCAATCGCTCGACTCTCCTGGTCAACCCGAACCAGCCGGACACCTCGGCGGCCGCCTTCTACCAGGACGCGGTGACGAACCAGTACGCGCGTGCGGTCCATGCGCAGATGGCCGACGGCAAGGCCTACGCGTTCGCCTTCGACGACGTCGGCAACCAGGAGTCCCTGGTCCACGACGGCGATCCGCAGCAGGCGTATCTGACGCTGGATCCGCTGAGCTGACATGCCACGGCCCCGCACCACTCGGGTGCGGGGCCGCGCGGAACGGAGTGACTCAGCCGGTCGTCAGGGCGGTGTCGTCCACGACGAAGCTGGTCTGCAGCGAGGAGTCCTCCACGCCGTTGAACTTCAGGGTGACCGTCTGGCCCGCCAGCGAGGACAGGTCGAAGGTCTTCTGGCTGTAGCCGGAGGCCTTGTTGAGGTTCGAGTAGGTCGCGAGGGTCTTCGAACCGGCGGTCACCGTCAGCTTGTCGTACTGGGTGCTGGTGGTGGTCTCCGCGGTGTCGATGTGCAGGTAGAAGGTCAGCGTCGCCTTGCAGCCCGCGGGGATCGTCACCGACTGGGACAGGGTGTCGGTGTGCGTGGTGCCGTAGCCGTCGAGCCAGGCCTTGTACGAGCCGCTGTGGGCCGCCTCACCGGTGTCGTTGGTGATGACGCCGCTCGTGGCGCTCCAGCCGGAGCTTCCTGACTCGAAGCCGGGGTTGCTCAGCAGCTGGGCCGAGGTGCAGCCGCCGCCGCTGGTGCTGACCGTCCAGGTGAACGTCGCGGTGCCGGTGGCGCCGGTGGAGTCGGTCACCGTCACCGTGGTGTTGTAGGTGCCCGCCGTGCTGGGCGTACCAGTGATCAGTCCGGTGGAGCTGTTGATCGACAGGCCCGTGGGCAGGCCGGAGGCGCTGTAGGTCAGAGCTCCGCTGTTGGTGCTGCTCGCCTGGACCTGGAGGCTGACGGCGGTACCGACGGTGGAGGACTGGCTGCCCGGGTTGGTGACCGTCACCCCGTTGCCGGGCGGGGTGACATGGCTGCCGACGTTGATGCCGGCGAAGGCGTTGGCGACTCCGGCGTACTGGGTGGAGTTGGCGCCGTACAGCGCAGTGGCCGCGTTCAGGGCCGCGGTGCGGGCGCCCGCGTAGTTGGTGCTCGACGTCATGTACGTCGTCAGCGCCTTGTACCAGATCTGCAGCGCGGCGGCCCGGCCGATGCCGGTGACGGCGACGCCGTCGGACGTCGGGCTGTTGTAGGTCACACCGTTGATGACCTTGGTGCCGCTGCCCTCGGACAGCAGGTAGAACATGTGGTTCGCCGGGCCGGAGGAGTAGTGCACGTCGAGGTTGCCGACGCTGGAGTACCAACTGTCCGCCGAGCCGCCGTCCTTGCTCGGCTTGTCCATGTAGCGCAGCGGGGTGCCGTCGCCGTTGATGTTGATCTTCTCGCCGATGAGGTAGTCACCGACGTCGGAGCTGTTGTTGGCGTAGAACTCCACCCCGGTGCCGAAGATATCGCTGGTGGCCTCGTTCAGGCCGCCGGACTCCCCGCTGTACTCCAGGCCCGCGGTGTTGGAGGTGACGCCGTGGCTCATCTCGTGGCCGGCCACGTCCAGCGAGGTCAGCGGGTCGTTGTTGGCGGAGCCGTCGCCGTAGGTCATGCAGAAGCAGCTGTCGTCCCAGAAGGCGTTGACGTAGTTGCTGCTGTAGTGGACGCGGCTGTAGGCGGCGACGCCGTCGTTGCGGATGCCGCTGCGGCCGAAGGTGTTCTTGTAGAAGTCCCAGGTCTCCTGCGCGCCGTAGTGCGCGTCGGCGCCCGCGGTGGCGGCGTTGGAGTTGGTGCCGTCGCCCCAGGTGTCGCTGCTCTGCGAGAACAGGGTGCCGGTGCCCGAGGTGCCGTGGTTCAGGTTGTAGGTCTTGTGACCGCCGCGCGTCTGGTCGTTCAGGGTGTACGTCGAACCCGACTGGGTCGTGGTCAGCGTGACCTGCCCGCTGTACCGGGTGTTGCCGACGCCGGTCTCGATCGCCTGGTACCGGTGCAGTTCCTTGCCGGTGGTGGCGTCGGTGATGACGTGCAGCTTGCTGGGCGTGCCGTCGTCCTGGAAGCCGCCGATCACCGTCTCCCAGGCGAGCCTCGGGGTGCCGGTTCCGGCCCAGATCACCTTGCGGGCGCTGTCCGTGGTGGGCTTCTTGGCGAGGGACTTGGCGGCCTTCAGCGCCTTGGACTCGGCGGCCGACTTGGTGAGGGTCGCGGTGGTGGAGGCGACCTTGATCCTGTGCTTGTTGTTGTAGGTGGTGCTCACGGTGCCCGCGGCCAGGGAGGCGGGCGGGGTGTGCACGACGAGGTCGCCGCCGAGGACGGGCAGGCCGGCGTAGGTGCGCTCGTACCGGGTGTGCACGGTGCCGTCGTTGTCCTTGACGACGTCCTTGACGACCAGCTTCTCCTTCGCGCCGAGCCCCAGGGTGCGGGCGGTCGCGGCGATCCGCTGCTGGGCGCTCTTGATCAGTGCCTGGTGCTGGGCCGGGCTGAGCTTGGCCTCCAGGCCGCCGGTGCGCAGCGGGCTGGGGTGGGGAGCGGCAGGCTTGGCGAGGGCCGGGGTGGCCTGCATGCCGAGGGTGAGCAACGTCGCGGTGGAGACCAGGGCGGCTCCGACCGTGGCACGCTTGTGGGGAAGGCGTCTGTGGGGTCTCACTCGTACTCCTCCTGCTGCGGCCGCCGGGTCGCGACCGGTGACAGACGGGCAGACGGGTCTGCTGCCCGGGCGAGCTGAGCTGTGCGGGACCGTGATCCTTGAACACACCGGGGATGTGCAGTGCGTGGGGGAAGGATTCCAGCTTGTCCCGCGCATGTCAGTCATCGGGAGGTCATTCGAGGGTTTTCCCTATGCCGGTGGGCGCGGGTCGGCCGACCGCGACTGCTCACGCGGGGTCGTACGGCGGTCCGCCTACAGGGCTTCCGGTGAGCGGAGAGGTCCGGGATCGGGCGGCGCCGCCGCCAAGTGGCGCCGCAGGAAACGCGCCTGGTGCCGCAGCAGGTCGTGCGTGACGTCGGTGCCGACGGGCTGGTGCCCCGCGCCGGGCAGGAGCAGGACCTCGTGCGGCCGGCCCGCGGCGAGCAGCGCGTCGGACAGGCGGAGGGTGTGGGTGGGCGGGACCTTGGGATCCGCGAGGCCGTGCACGAGCAGCAGGGGACGGATGAGCCGGGGCGCCTCGCGGAGCAGGGAGTTGGCCTCGTACCGCTCGGGGTAGGCCTCCGGATGACCGAGGAACCGCTCGCGCCAGTGGGCGTCGTAGAGCCGCTGGTCGGTCACGCCGGCGCCGGCCACGGCGGCGCGGAAGACGTCCGGGCGGCGCAGCACGGCGAGCACGGCGAGCGAGCCGCCGAAGGACCAGCCGCGGATGCCGACCCTGCGCAGGTCGAGCACGGGGTGCGCGCGGGCGGCCGCCCGCAGCGCGCTCACCTGGTCGTCGAGCGCGGGCCCGAACAGATCGCCGTACACCTCGCGTTCCCAGTCCGGCCCGCGCCCCGGGGTGCCCCGGCCGTCGGTCACGAGCACCGCGAAGCCCTGCTCGGCGAACCACTGCGACACCAGCGTCTTCCAGTCGTGGGCCGCGGTGACCCGCTGCCCGCCCGCGCCGCCATAGGGGTCGAGCAGCACCGGAAGCGGGCCGTCCTGGGCCGGCCGGTGCCAGGAGGGCAGGTACAGGGCGGCCCGCAACTCCCGCGGGCCGAGCCGCAGCATGGTCCTGCGCACGCCGAGCACGGATGACTCCGCGTACGACGGGACGGACACGGCCCTCCGCCCGGCGCGCAGCACCTCGGCGGCCGGGGCCGGGCCCGTGGTGTCGCCTCTGGTCACGACGAGGGCGCCGCCGCGCAGCACTCCCCCGTGCAGCCCCGGACCGGTGCTGCGCCGGCGCGGTTCGGTCCCCGGCCGCCAGGACCACAGATCGACCTCCGTGGACTCGTCGGACGCCGTGAACAGCACCTCGTCCCCGTCGACGGCGAGGACGGCCCGCACCTGACGGCCCGGCGGTGTGACCGGTTCGCCGTCGGCCGTGAGGTGCCGGGTGCCCCGCAGGTCCGCGTGGGCGAGGACGACACCGGAGGCGGTGCGGGCCGGCAGCCCCGGCACCAATTCCGCCCAGCGGGCGTCCCGTTGCTCGTGCAGGACCGTGGTGCGGCCGTCCGCCGGGTCGATGCCGAGCAGCCGGACGGTGCGCTGGTCACGGGACTGCACGACCGCGAAGGGACCGTGCGCGTCCCAGCCGGCGCCGACGACGTACTCGAAGGCGTCACGGTCCCAGCGGACCGGAATGAGCGGACCGTTGGGCTCGACCGGGGCCAGCCAGAGGGTGACGTCGGGGCTCGGCGTGCCGGCGAAGGCGTGGTGGTGGACCGTCGGCGGGCTGTCCGGGGTGGCCGGGTCGGTGCTGAACCAGCGCCGTACGCGCCGGAGATCGGTCCGGGCGCACAGCAGGGTGGTGCCGTCGGGCGCCCACCAGTGTCCGCGCGGACCGTCGGGAAGCGTGGCGGCGGTGTGCGCCGCGACCCCGAACTCCACTTCCGCCGCATCGGGTTGGGCGATCGGACGGTCCCCCCTCCCGTCCGCTCCGATGACGCGGAGCGCACCGCGGCAGAGGTAGGCGATACGACGACCGGTGGGATCGGGTCGCGGATCGGCGGCGGGGCGAGCGGCCGGCAGCCGCCCGGGGTTCGCCGCCGCCGATCGGCACGGTCCACAGCCCGCCGCCCAGCGGGAAGACGACGGTCCCGGTGGCCTCTGCGGTGGCATACCCCTCGATCCCGCGCGGCCTGAGCCCGGTACCGAGCAGGCGCACCGGATCCGCCAGCAACCGCTCCGCACCCGAGTCGAGTTCGAGCCGCCACAGACAGGCAGCGGGGTCGTCCCCCGTACGACCCCGCAGATACAGCACGGTCCCGCCGTCCGCGGTCACGGTGAACCGGCCTGGGACACCGCGGGTGAAGCGGGCCGTGCGGACGAGTTGGGCGGGGAGGAGATCGGGGCGCACGTTCCGGTGTCTTCCCCCAGACCCACTCTCGTACACATATTCGATTTTCGGCTTGGCTCGAACTGCGGTCCCGAGATAGCGTCCTGCCGGCTCCGGACCACTCCGGACGAGTGAGAGGGGCGTCGTGCGGGTTCAGTTACGCGGGCAGCGTGCTCGCCGGTGGATCACCTGCGGGATGATCAGGTCCGTGATCCCGAACGGTTCTCCCCCGTTCGTGAGCGTGGCACCATGGACGCCATGACGACCAACCGAAAGGCCTGTGCCGCGTAGACGGCCGGGACAGCTCCGGGGAGGCCTTCGCCACCACCGGACACGAAACGCGAGAACGGACATCGACGGCCTGCCGTCCCGCGCGCTGTTCGAGATCCGCCGCCTCGAACACACCCGCAACTATCTCCAGCCAGGAGACGTCGGCGCGGCCCTGCGCCTGTGGCGGGACTACGTGCACCGCCCCGAGCGTGAACTGTGGCGGGACTACGAGTGGGGCAACCCGTACTGGTACTGCTGCGAACCCGACCCCCTCGAAGCCCGCGCTCTCCTCGACACCGTGATGCGGGCGATGTCACCCCGAAGCGCACGCGAACTCCGGCGGATCGTCGGTCGGTTCGACGCTGTCTGGAACCGGACGCCGCCGTACGACCCGGGCTGAGACCGAAGGGGACTGCGGGGCACGGCTTCGCGCGCGGAGCCGTGCCAGGATCGTGATCATGGCGATCCACCGCTCTCCGACTCGACACCCCACGAAGCTACGAGTAGCGACGGGCCGTCAGGTCACGCGTCAGGGGTTCGCCGAAGGCCTACAGACGTACGGTCATCGCGACGCTGACCTCGTCACCCGCCGCGAGCCCCTCCGGCCGGCGCACGGCGCTCTTGAGCGGCAGCAGATACCCGCCGTCCTTGGGGAAGAGGGACGTGGTGAAGTCCGTGCCGCCGATTCTGGCCTCGACCGGGATCACGCCCCAGCCGTAACTGGCCAGCGCGGCCACGTCGCGGATGTCCGCGCACTCCGCGTCCGGCACGGCGACGAAGTAGTACGGCGCCGGACCCCGCCACTCCACGACCCGTCCGGCGAAGGCGAGTTCCATGGCCTGCTCCCTTCCGCAGCGGCTCCCCAGCGTACCGGCGCACCCGAGGCGCCCCGGCTGTTCGGGGGCCGGTGGTGAACGACCTGTGCGGCGCTCATGTACGCCGGGTCCCGCCAACCGCCGTCGGCCGGTTCGTTGTTACCGTGCACCGCGTGTCTGACTCCTCACGCGATACCGCACAGGGTGCCGGCTGGGGCTCGGCCGAGCCCGGCACCTACAAGCAGCTGATGCCGGACCACGTCGAGAAGCTGTCGTGGCTGAGTCCACGGACTTTGTGGGCCGCCCGCAACGGCGTGCTGGCGTCCTGGTTCGGCGACCCGACCGGCCGTACCCGCAGCCGCTGGGTGGCCCGCCGGACGGCGGCCGGGGCGCCCGCGGACAAGGTGATCCAGCGGGAGACCGCGGACCGGTTCTCCTTCATGGTCATCGGGGACACCGGCGAGGGGGACGACTCGCAATACGCCGTCGTGCCAGGGTTCCTGAAGGCCAGTCAGGGTACGGACTTCGCGGTGATCGCGAGCGATGTGATCTATCCGGTCGGCGGAGCGGACGACTACGGCAGCAAGTTCTTCCGGCCCTACCAGGACTATCCGGCGCCGATCTACGCGATACCCGGCAACCACGACTGGTACGAGGACCTGGGCGCGTTCATGCGCGTCTTCTGCGCCGACACCCCACCGCTCGAACCCGAGCCCCGGCCGCGCCCGTTCAGCCGCGGCTGGTGGCGGCACCTGCTGTGGCACCGGCCCCGGCCGGCCGACGAGCAACGGCTCGCCGCCGCACGGAGCCTGCGGGCGGCACCCGGCCGGCAGGCCGTCCAGCCGGGGCCGTACTGGGCGATCGACGCGGGCCCGCTGCGGATCGTCGGCATCGACACCGGTCTGCTCGGCACGATCGACGCCGAACAGGGCGCCTGGCTGCGCGAGGTGTCCCGGGGACCGCGGCCGAAGATCCTCGTCACCGGGTCGCCGCTGTACGTCGACGGCGAGCACCACCCGTGCGCGATCGAGGGCGGCGGGACGGTGGACGACATCGTCCGGGACCCGGAGCACCGCTATGTGGCCGCGATCGGCGGCGACATCCACAACTACCAGCGCTACCCGGTCGACGTGGACGGGCGGACCATCCAGTACGTCGTCGCGGGCGGCGGCGGGGCGTTCATGCACGCCACGCACACCATCCCGCGCGTCTCGGTCGCGGGTGTCACCGAGCGGGACTTCCGCTGCTATCCGCTGCGCGGCGACTCCCTGGCCTTCTACAGCCGCCTGTACGGCCACCGGCTGCGGCTGCGCCGCTTCTTCACCCTGACCGAGGCCGAGGCGACGGCGGTGGTCGCCGAGCGCCTCGGCATCGAGCCGGGCCGGAGGCCCGGCCCCGACACCCGGATCACCCGGCGCACCCGGCTGGTCGCGAGCCTCCTCGGCACCGGTGGCCGCCCGGACCGTACGTCCCGGTTCCGGCTGCCCGTGCGCAAGGTCTACACCCAGCTGTTCTCGCCCGGCTCGGCCACCTACAGCCCGCCGTTCTTCAAGAGCTTCCTGCGGCTGGACGTCACTGCGGAGACGGTCCGGCTGCGCTGCTTCGCCGCGACCGGCAACCGGGCCCAGGAAGTCCATCCGCCGGTCGAGGACGAGATCGTCATCCCGCTGTACTGATCACACGGTTGTCACACTCGCCTGCAAGAATCGTCGGAGGGAAGCGACGTACGACCGCTGGAGGAGCCCGTGCCGCCCACCGCCCGCCCGCTGCGCAAGCTGGGCTTCCTCACCATCGGCCTGTTCGACCCTGCGCGTCCGGGCCGGGGCCACGAGTCCACGCTGGAGATCATCGAGCTGGGCGAGCGGCTCGGCTTCGACAGCGCCTGGCTGCGCCACCGCCATCTGCAGTACGGCATCTCCTCCCCGGTCGCCGTCCTCGCCGCCGCCTCTCAGCGCACCCGCCGTATCGAGCTGGGCACCGCGGTGACCCCGCTCGGCTGGGAGAACCCGCTGCGCCTCGCCGAGGACCTGGCGACGGTGGACGTCCTGTCCGGGGGCCGGCTGAACCCGGGTGTCAGCGTGGGGCCGCCGATGCACTTCGAGCAGGTCAAGGACGCCCTGTACCCGGACACGGCCGACGCCGAGGACTTTGGGTACGAGCGGGTGCGGAGGCTGCTGGACCTGGTGCGGGGCAAGCCCGCGAGCGACTTCAGCGGGGTCGAGGGGTTCGAGGTCTTCTCCGACGTGGTCCAGCCGCACTCCCCCGGACTCGGCCGGCGGATGTGGTACGGCGGCGGCAGCCTCCGCTCGGCGCGCTGGGCGGGCCAGCACGGCATGAACTTGCTGACCAGCAGCGTGGTCAAGGCGGAGGACCCCGAGGGGCCCTGGGACTTCGCCGAGATCCAGCTGGCCCTCGTCCGGGAGTTCCGCGCCCATCACCCCGACGGCGAGGCGGCCCGGGTCTCGCACGGCCTCGTGGTGATCCCCACGGACTCCGCGAGCCCGGAGCAGCGCGCCAAGTACGAGGCGTACGCGGCGCAGCGCCTGCCGCGCACGGCCTCCCCGCAGGGTCCGGGCCGACTGCTGTTCGCCCCGGACCTGGTCGGCACCTCCGAGGAGATCGCCGAACGGCTGCGCACACACGCCGCGTTCCGGGAGGTGGACGAGGTGGCGTTCGCGCTGCCGTTCACCTTCGGGCACGAGGACTACGTACAGATCCTGACGGACATGGCGACGAAGCTGGGCCCCGCCCTGGGGTGGCGGCCTGCGGCCTGACCGCCGGCCTCCGGCACTGCCCGGCGCACACCCCGGCTGCCCGCGCCGAGCCGGTGTCACCAACGGCCCGGCTCCGTGCCCACCACCGCCTCCGAAGGCTTGCCGTCCACCCCCACCGGTACGTCCCCCGCGAGCATCACCCGGTGCATGATCCGGGGAAAGCCCAGGTGGGCGCTGTCGCCGGGGGCGAGGTGGATGGTGGCCCGGTTGTCCCAGAAGGCGACGCTGCCCGGCTCCCAGCGGAAGCGGACGGTGTACTCGGGGCGGACCGCCTGCTCCACCAGCATCTCCAGGATCGCCGCGCTCTCCGGACGGGAGAGGCCGACGATCTCCTCCACGTAGTAGCCGTTGACGAACAGCACCCGCTCCCCCGTCTCCGGGTGCACCCGCACCAGGGGGTGCTCGGAGACGACCTGGTGGTCCAGGAGGTGACGGACGTAGGCGTCGTCTGTGGGCCGGGGCTGGTAGCCCACGCCGAGCCGGTGCTCGGCGCGCAGACCGTCCACGAAGGCCCGGACCGGCGCCGACAGGCCAGCGTAGGCGGCGGCCAGGTTGGCCCAGGTGGTGTCGCCGCCGTAGGGCGGGACGGTCTCGGCGCGCAGGATGGTCGCGGCCGGCGGGTCGACACGGGTCCCGTAGTCGCAGTGCCAGCCGCGCAACAGGGTGTGCCGGCGGCGGTGCAGCCACTCGTCGTGCTCCATGCCGTAGCGTCCGGCCAGTTCCAGCCGGTCGGCCGTCGTCTCGACCTCCGGGAAGTCCGGCGGCGAGTGCGGACCGCGGCGCGGCAGTACGACCGGCTCACCGAAGCGGCGGGCGAAGGCGACGTGCCCGGCGTGGTCCAGGTCCTGTCCGCGGAAGAACACCACCTTCCAGCGCAGCACGGTCCGCCGGATCAGCGCCACCACGGTGTCGTCGAGCGGCCCGGCGAGGTCGACGCCGGTGATCTCGGCCCCGATGTGCCCGGCGACCGGCTTCACCTCCACGCCCTCGACCCGCTCCGTCTGTTCCGCGGTGGCCCTGTGCGTCGTCATGCGCGCTCCGATGCTCGTCCGAACCGGCTCCGCATCGATCCTGGCAGCCCGGGCCTCACACGGCGAACTCCGACGATCCCGACCCGGTCGTTGCAGCAGAAGACGCCGGTGGGCCTGCGGTCCGGGTCGATGCCGTGAGGAGTTCGGCGACGGCCGCGTCCTCCTTGGCCGGGGCCGTCCGCTGCGCTCTCCCACCCGTGCGGTTGATCACCGCTCGCCCTATCCGTGAGGCTGGGAGGACGACACAGTCGAGGGAAGGTCCCATCGTGAACGGCATTCCGGCGCACACGCTCAACGACGGTACGACGATCCCGGCCATCGGCCTCGGCACCTGGCCACTGGACGATACGGCCGCCGAGCAGGCCGTACGCTCCGCGCTCGACCTGGGCTACCGGCTGGTGGACACCGCGACGAACTACCGCAACGAGACCGGTGTCGGGCGGGCCGTGGCGGGCAGCGGCGTGCCCCGCGAGGAGGTGGTCGTCACCACCAAGCTGCCCGGCCGCCACCACGGCTACGAGGAGACGCTCGCCTCCTTCGAGGAGTCCCGGCGGCGGCTCGGCCTGGAGTACGTGGACCTGTATCTGATCCACTGGCCGAATCCCCGGGTCGGCAAGTACGCCGACTCCTGGAAGGCGATAATCAAGCTGCGCGAGGACGGGCTGGTCCGCTCCATCGGCGTCTCGAACTTCACTCCGGAGCACATCACGCGGCTGGAGAAGGAGACCGGGGTGCTGCCGTCGGTGAACCAGATCGAGCTGCACCCACTGTTCCCGCAGGAGGAGCTGCGCGCCTTCCACGCGGACAAGGGCATCGTCACCGAGAGCTGGAGCCCGCTGGGCCGGGGCACCGCCCTGCTGGACGACCCCAGGGTCGCGGAGGTCGCCGAAGCGCACGGGGTGAGCCCGGCGCAGGTGCTGCTGCGCTGGCACCTCCAGGTCGGCGCGCTGCCCATCCCGAAGTCGGCCGACCCGGGCCGGCAGCGCGCCAACCTGGACGTCTTCGGGTTCGAGCTGGACTCCGACCAGCTCGCGGCCATCGGACACCGCTCCCCGCGCAGGCTCGGCGGCGACCCCGACAGGCACGAGGAGTTCTGAACCGACCGGGCCGCTACTGCTCCTCGATCCGTTCCTGCGCGCCGTCCGGCCGGGCGCGGTGGCCGGGCGGCGCGGCGAGGCTGCCGAGGATGTCCAGCAGTTCGGCGCTGCGGCTGCCGGGCTCGGCATGGAAGACGACCAGGGTGAGTCCGTCGGTGCCGTCCACGGACAGCTTCTCCGACTGCAGGTCGAGGTCGCCGACCTGCGGGTGGGTCAGGTGGCTCACCCGGCCGCGGCGGGGCCGCACCTCGTGCCGGGCCCACAGGGTGCGGAAACGTTCGCTGCCCAGGGACAGCTCGCCGACCAGGTCGCGCAGCCGCGGGTCGTCCGCGTCCGCGCCCGCCTCGGAGCGCAGTACGGCCACGCCCTCCTCGGTGAGGTCCTCCCAGTCCCGGCGCAGTTCGCGCTCGGCCGGGTCGAGGAAGACGGCCCTCAGCAGGTTGACGCCGCGCCGGTAGTTCGGGGTGAGCGCGGTGGCGAGGGCGTTGGCGGCGAGGCAGTCGGTGTAGCGGTTCTGGATGTAGGCGGGGTTGCGCGGCCAGCCGTCGATGAGCTGGAGCAGGCTCGCCGGGACCCGCTGGGTGCGGCGCCCGGAGCGTACGCCGGGGCTGGGCCGGTCCTGGGCGAGGCCGACGAGGTGGGAGGTGGCGTCGGCGTCGAGCCGCAGCACGCCGGCGATGGCCTGGAGGACCTGCACGGAGGGATTGCGGTCACGGCCCTGTTCCAGCCGCAGGTAGTAGTCGGAGCTGATGCCGGCCAGCATCGCGACCTCCTCGCGGCGCAGCCCCGGCACCCGGCGCAGCCCTCCGCCGGGCAGCCCCACGTCCTCGGGCCGCACCAGCGCCCGGCGGGCGCGCAGGAACTCGCCGAGCGCGTTCGTTCGGTCCATGGCCCCACCGTACGGCGGCCAGGCCGACGGTGACTGGCCCTGTCACTCCCAGGATCGACGGGGTACTGCAACGGCGGGCGCGAAGGGGCGCAGAGTGGAGAGCGAGGCCGCCGGCGGGACCGGTGGCCAGGACGTCTTGAGCACCATCTGGAGAGGTACGACATGACTGCACAGCTCGGCGGCACCCTCACCCCGGCCGACGGCCTGACCCTGACCCGCGTCGGCTACGGCGCCATGCAGCTGGCCGGGCCGCACGTCTTCGGTCCGCCGAAGGACCGTGACCGGGCGGTGGCGGTGCTCCGTGCGGTGGTCGAGGCGGGCATCACGCACATCGACACCGCCGACTTCTACGGGCCCGTGGTCGTCAACGAGCTCATCCGGGAGGCGCTGCACCCCTACCCCGAGGAACTGCACATCGTCACCAAGGTCGGTGCCCGCCGGGGGGCCGACGGCAGCTGGATGCTGTCCCGGCACCCGGAGGACCTCAAGGCGCAGGTGTACGACAACCTGCGGAGCCTGGGCGTGGAGTCGCTGGACGTCGTCAATCTGCGGGTGGGCGACGTGGACGCCCCGAACGACGACTCCCTGGCCGAGCAGTTCGGCGCGCTGGCCGAGCTGCGGGAGCGGGGGCTGATCCGGCACCTGGGGCTGAGCACGGTGACCGCGGCGCAGCTGGACGAGGCGCTGGCGATCGCGCCCGTGGTGACCCTGCAGAACCTGTACAACCTGGCCAACCGGCAGGACGACGCCCTGGTGGAGCGCACGGCGGCCGGGAACATCGCCTTCGTGCCGTACTTCCCGCTCGGTGGCTTCAGCCCGCTGCAGTCCGAGACCCTGGCGAAGGTCGCCGCCCGGCTGGGGTCCTCGCCGCAGCAGGTGGCGCTGGCCTGGCTGCTGCGCCGGTCGCCGAACATCGCGCTGATCCCCGGGACCTCCTCGCCCGAGCACCTGCGGGAGAACATCGCCGCCGCGTCCCTGGTGCTGCCGGACGACGCGGTCGCCGAGCTGGACGGCATCGCGGGCTGAACGGCGCGCCGCGGGGTACCCGGGGGCCGTGGGGCGGACGTACGGAAGGAGCCGCAGGTGGCAGCGGAGGACCGGCTGCGGACGTACCGCGGCAAGCGCGACTTCGAGCGGACCCGCGAGCCGTCGGGGCAGGAACCCCGGGCCGGGGGTGCCGAGCCGCATTTCGTGGTGCAGATCCACGACGCGAGCCGGATGCACTTCGACTTCCGGCTCCAGGTCGACGACGTCCTGAAGTCGTGGTCGATCCCGAAGGGCCCGTCCACGGATCCCGGGGACAAGCGGATGGCCGTGCCCACCGAGGACCATCCGCTGGAGTACGAGGAGTTCGAGGGAGTGATCCCGAAGGGCGAGTACGGCGGCGGGACCGTGATCGTCTGGGACAACGGCACGTACGAGCCGCTCAGCCACGACCGCAAGGGGCGCCCGGTGGACTTCGCGGAGTCGCTGGAGCGCGGGCACGCCACCTTCCGGCTGCACGGCAGCAAACTGCGCGGCGAGTACGCCCTGACCCGCTTCCGGGGAGAGCAGGGTGAACAGGAGGCCTGGCTGCTGGTGCGCAAGGGGCCGGCGCGGTCTGCCGGGCACGGCACCCCCGATCCCCGGCGGGCCCGCTCGGTGCGCAGCGGACGCACCCTCGCGCAGGTCGCGGCCGACGGCGAGGAGTGAGGGGCGGTGCCGGGGCTGCTGGAGGCGCTGCCGGCCGAGCGGCGGGAGCTGCTGCGCCCGGCCGGGCCGGGCGCGGAACTCGCGGCGGCCCCGATGCTGGCCACGCTCAGCGACCGGCGCGACTTCGGCGAGGGCTGGCTGTTCGAGCGGAAGCTGGACGGTGTCCGGCTGCTGGCGGTGCGCGAGGACGGCCGGGTACGGCTGCTGTCACGCACGGGTCAGCGGCTGAACGACACCTATCCCGAGATCGTCGAGGCGCTAGAAGCGCAGGAGTGCACCGACTTCACGGTGGACGGCGAGGTCGTCGCGTTCAGCGGCGGCCGTACCGACTTCGCGCGGCTGCAGCGGAGGATGGGGCTGACCCGGCGCCGGGACATCGAGGCGTCCGGGGTCGCGGTGACCTACTACCTCTTCGACCTGCTGCGCCTGGAGGGCGCCGACACCCGGCAACTCCCCTTGCGCGTCCGCAAGTCGCTGCTGCGGCGGGCGCTGTCCTTTCGCGCCCCGCTGCGGCTGACCCCGCATCGCAACGCGGGAGGTGCCGAGTTGCTGGCCGATGCCTGCGGCCGGGGCTGGGAGGGGCTGATCGCCAAGCGGGCCGAGGGACCGTACCGGACGCGCCGGTCCCCGGACTGGCTGAAGCTCAAGTGCGCGCAGGGGCAGGAGTTCGTGGTCGGCGGCTTCACCGAACCGGCGGGCAGCCGCGTCGGGTTGGGGGCGCTGCTGCTCGGCTTCTACGACGGTGACCGGCTGCGGTACGCCGGGAAGGTCGGCACCGGCTTCGACCGGCGCACCCTGCTGGATCTGCGCGGGCGGCTGGACGGGCTGCGCCGGGACGCCTCGCCCTTCAGCGGTGCCGTCCGCGAGGCCCGCGCCCGCTGGGTGCGGCCGGAGCTGGTCGCGCAGATCGCCTTCACCGAGTGGACCCGGGACGGGATGCTGCGGCATCCCCGCTTCCTGGGGCTGCGCGAGGACAAACGGCCACGGGACGTGGTCCGCGAGCGCGCCGCGGCCTGACACCCGCGGTCACGTACGCATACGGATCACCGGGTTCCGCCCCCAACCCGCCTGCGGTGCCCTTATGTTCACGGCGACACCCCGCTCGCCTCCCGAAAGGGTCCCGCATGCGTACCGCCCTCCGTGCCGCCGTCACCGGCGCGCTGACCGTCGCCACCGTTCTGACCTGCGGCACCGCGCAGGCGACCCCGCCGGGGCCGGGTGTGACGGCCCGGATCATCAGTCAGACCACCATCGGCGGCACCGACTACACCCTGCGGGAGATCACCGTCCCGCCCGGTCAGAGCACCGGCTGGCACTACCACGACGGCCCGCTGTACGGCGTGGTGAAGCAGGGCACCCTCAGCCACTTCGACTCCGGCTGCGCCTCGGACGGCGTGTACCGCAGGGGTGCGACGATCCAGGAGCCGGCCGGTGCGGACCATGTCCACATCGGGCGGAACCTCGGCGACACCCCGCTCGTGCTCGATGTGCTGTACGTGCTGCCGCACGGCGCCCCCTTCTCGGAGGACGCGCCGAACCCGGGCTGCCCGTTCCAGTGATCGGTGCCGGGGCGGACGGTCAGGTGAAGGGCAGCGCCTGCTCGGCCCAGATCGTCTTGCCCCGGCCCGTCTGCCGGCTGCCCCAGCGCTGGGTGAGCTGCGCGACCAGCAGCAGTCCGCGGCCGCCCTCGTCGTAGGCGTGCGCCCGGCGCAGGTGCGGTGAGGTGGAACTGGCGTCGGACACCTCGCAGATGAGCGCGCGGTCGCGGATCAGCCGGAGCTGGATGGGCGGTTCGCCGTAGCGGATGGCGTTGGTGACGAGTTCGCTGACGACGAGTTCGGTGACGAAGGCGGCCTCGTCCAGTCCCCAGGCGGCGAGCCGTTCGCCGGCGGCCTGCCGCAGGACGGCGACCTGGGCGGGGTCGGGCGGGACGTCCCAGGTGGCGACCCGGTCGGCGCCGAGGGCGCGGGTGCGCACCAGCAGCAGGGCGACGTCGTCGCCGGGCTGGTCGGGCAGGACGGCCTTGAGGACGTCGTCGCACAGCGTCTCCAGGGAGCCGGTGCGTACGCTGAGGGCCCGGCGCAGCTCCTCGGTGGCTCCGTCGACGTCCCGGTCGCGGTCCTCGACCAGGCCGTCGGTGTAGAGCGCGACGACGGAGCCCTCGGGCAGTTCCAGCTCCGTCGCCTCGAACGGCAGCCCGCCGACGCCGAGGGGCGGTCCGGCGCTCATGGGGATGGTCTGGGCGGTGCCGCCCGGCAGGACGACGGCCGGCGCCGGGTGGCCGGCGGCGGCCAGGCCGAGCCGCCGGGAGACGGGGTCGTACACGGCGTACAGGCAGGTGGCGCCGAGTTCGGCGATCTCCTCGCGGCTGTCCTCGGCGGCGAGGTGGGTGACCAGGTCGTCGAGGTGGGTGAGGAGTTCGTCGGGCGGCAGGTCGACGTCGGCGAGGGTGCGGACGGCCGTCCGCAGCCGGCCCATGGTGGCCGAGGACGTGATGCCGTGGCCGACCACGTCGCCCACGACCAGGCCGACCCGGCCGCCGGAGAGCGGGATGACGTCGAACCAGTCGCCGCCGATGCCGGCCAGCGATCCGCACGGCAGATACCGGTGGGCCACCTCGACCGCCGCCTGCCGGGGCAGGCCGCTCGGGAGCAGGCTGTGCTGCAGGGCGAGGGCGGTGCTGCGTTCGCGGGCGAAGCGGCGGGCGTTGTCGATGCAGACGGCGGCGCGGCTGCCGAGTTCCTCGGCGAAGACGGCGTCGTCGGGGCCGTAGTCCTCGGGGTGGGCCATGCGGACACAGACCGCGACGCCCAGGGTGGTGCCGCGGGCCCGCAGGGGCACCGCGATCAGCGAGTGGGCGCCCTGCCGGTACGCACGGCCTTCGGGTGAGCGCGCGTTGCGCTCGGCCAGCCACTTGACGAACCCGGGCTCGCCGGCCTGGCTGAGCACGGCCCGGCCCTCGCGCAGGGCGCGGGTGGGCGGGGAGTCGGGCGCATAGACGTCGGTCTCGCCGACGGGGACGGCCGCGCCGGGGTCGCCCTCGCGGGTGGAGCCGTGGGCGATGCGGTGCAGGACCACACCGCCGCCGGGGACCATCGGCGGCTCGTCCGCGCCGAGCACCCAGTCGAGCAGGTCGACGCTGGCGAAGTCGGCGTAGTCCGGGACGAGGACGTCGATCAGTTCCTCGGCGGTGCGCACCACGTCCAGGGTGGTGCCGATGCGGGTCGACGCCTCGTTCAGCAGGGCCAGGCGGCGCCGGGCCCAGTACTGCTCGCTGCTGTCGAAGGCCGCCATGGCGACCCCGGTCAGTTCGCCGGAGCCGGCGCGCAGCGGCCACATCTCGATGCTCCAGGGATGTTCCCGGTTCAGTGCGGGGGCGCCGGCCGTGCTCTCGTAGCGGACCGGCCGGCCGGTCTCGACGACTTCCCGGAGGTGGCGCAGGAAGCCCACGTTGTATTCGGCTTCCTCCACGGTGTCGGGGAAGAACCGGCCCGTGAGCGCGGACTCGGGGACGCCCATCACCTTGCAGGCGGTGTCGTTGAGCCGCAGATAGCGCTGCTCCCGGTCGAACACCGACATGGACATGGAGGCCTGCTCGAAGGCCTCGCCGGCCAGGGTGCTCCCGGACGGGCAGGCGGTGACGACGAATGCGGTGGGCTCGCCGTCGGCTCCGGTGACGGGGCAGGCGGTGAGGGCCACGTCGACGCGGTGGCCGTCACGGTGGCGCAGCGCGACGGTGCCGGCCCGCGCGGCGAGCGTGTCGTCCGGGAGGTCCCCGGCGAGCAGCCCGGCCGCGGGCCGGCCCACGACGTCCTCGGCCGGGTGGCCCGTGAGCCGCCGCGCGCCCTCGCTCCACCCGGTCACCGTACCCAGGGCGTCGATGATCGCCACGGCGGCGCCATGCTTCATATGCCCAAGGATGTTCCGATTGGTCCGGCACATCAAGCGCGCGGATGTTCCCGTGCGCCCCGCGGGGCGGGCGCCGTTCAGCCCTGGTGGGCGCGCAGGGCGGCGAGAGCCCGGTCGGCGTGGGTGTTCATGCGCAGTTCGCTGCGGACGATCTCCAGCACCGTACGGTCCTCGGCGATCACGAAGGTGACGCGTTTGGTGGGGGCGAGGGAGAAGCCGCGCTTGACGCCGAACCACTCGCGGACCGTGCCGTCGACGTCGGAGAGCAGCGGCATGCCGAGGCCGTGCCGTCCGGTGAACTCCTGCTGCTTGTCGACGGTGTCGCCGCTGATGCCGACGGGCCGGGCGCCGACGGCGGCGAACTCGGCTGCCAGGTCGCGGAAGTGGCAGGCCTCGGCGGTGCAGCCGGGGGTGAGGGCGGCCGGGTAGAAGAAGAGGACCACCGGCCCGTCGGCCAGCAGTTCGGTGAGCCGGCGGGTGGTGCCGGTCTCGTCGGGCAGGGCGAAGTCCTCGGCCTTGTCCCCGACCTCGATGCGTTCCGTCATGACCGTCCCTTCCCGTTCCGGGCGACTCCCCGGGCCCACAGCACCAGCGGCAGCTGCAGCGGCAGCCGCGCGAGGGCGGCCGTGCGCAGCGGCGCGGGCCGGTGCCGCCAGTCCACGGCCATCTGCACGTTCGCCGGGAACACCCCGGCCAAGAAGGCCGCGGCCGCCTTCGCGGCGACCGCGCGTGTCCGGGGTACGGCAATCCCGGCCGCCAGGGCGAGCTCCACGGCGCCGCTGCCGTACGTCCATGCCCGGGGCGAGCCCGGCAGCGCGCGCGGTACGAGCGCGTCGAAGGGGCGTGGTGTGGCGAAGTGGGCGACCCCGGCCGTGGCCGGCAGGCCGGCGAGCAGCAGGGGTGAGCGTTCGGACCGGGGCACGGTTCCTCCTTGATGGCCTGCCGCCGGATATTACTGGACGGTAGGCGCGGGGGTGGGCCGTTGCCCAGGATGTCGGAGGTCACTCCGTGACGGTGTCGTCCGCCTCCCGGCCGGAGTCCTCGTCGGTCGTGTACGCGAGGAAGTCGTCCACCATGCGGTGGAACAGGGTGGCCATCTGCCGCAGGTCCTCGGGCCGCCAGTCGGCGAGGGCGAGCTGCATGCCCCGGGCCCCGGCCTCGCGGACCCGCTCGACGGTTTCGCGGCCGGCGTCGGTCAGCCGGATCCGCTGGGCGCGCCGGTCGACGGGGTCGGGGACGCGCGTGACGTATCCGGCCTTCTGCAGTTGCTGCACGGTCCGCGTCACATGGGAGGCCTCCACGCCCAGGCGCTGTGCCAGCTCCCCCGGGCGCAGCGGTTCGGAGTCGGCGATCTGCCGCAGCAGGGCCACCGCGGCCCGGTCCAGCGGCACCCCGGCCAGCGCCATCAGCCGCTCGTGCTGCCGGGCCCGGCTGCCGAGGTAGGTGATGCGCGTCAGGGCGCGCTCTATCTCGGTGACCTCGGGGGACGCGACGGGCAGGTCGGACAGCGATTCCGTGGGCATACCCGTCAGTTCAGCAGCTCGTTGCGTAAGTCAAGTAATTTCCAGCCCGGCTCCCGGTCCTCCCCGACGGCCGGCCGTCCGCGGACATGGTCGCCTCGCGTACGGCCGCGTGTCGTACGGACCGCGCCACGGCAGGAGCGTGCTGGAATCGGCGAGTCCACCCGCCTTTGAAACCCGGAGGAATGCCATGGCCTTCGCCGTCGTCGCCCAGTACCAGTGCGCCCCCGCCGACGCCGACACCGTGCGTGACGCGCTGCGGAAGATGCGCGAACTGGTCCCGTCGGAGCCCGCGAACCTCGCCTACGAGGCACACGAGGTCGTCGACCGGCCGGGGGCGTTCGTGCTGTACGAGCGCTACACCGACCGCGCCGGCTTCGAGGCGCACAAGGAGACGGACCACTTCGCGGAGCTGATCCGGGGAACGGTGTTCCCGCTGCTGAAGGAGCGGACCATCACCTTCGCCGAGACGCTCTGACGGCCCCGGACGCCCAGGGCGCGCCCCCCGGGACACGTCACCCGGACGTGCGCGGACACGGCCGGGGACGGCGGGACGCCTCCGCGCCGCGGACCGGGCGGGCTGGCCCTCGCCGCGGGCGCCCGTCCCGCGGGACGTCCCGGCCGTCCCCGGGGACGCCGGAACGGCATTCCGGCGACTCGTCACGGAAACCCTGGCTGTCGTGATCACTGCTCGTGGTCACGAGAACGACAGCCGGAGGCTTCCATGATCCGACGGACCCTCAAAAGCGGAATCCTGGCCACGGTGGCGGTGCTCGCGTTCCTGCCCACGGCGGCCGGTGCCACCACGGCGAGCGCCGCCGCACCGCGCCCGGTCCCCCGGGCCACCACCCAGCACCACGCCCACCTCGCCCAGCACCGCACCGGCCGAGTGCACCGGATGCGCCGCCTCACGGCCCGGCGAGAGGCGTACCGCTCCATGCCACGGACGGTGGCCTACCGTCTCGCCGCGCACGCCGCCCCGTACCGCCTCGTCGCGCACCGCCCGCAGTACCGGCTCGCGGCACAGCCGTCGACGTACCGTCATGTCCTGCTGGTCACCGGCCGCGTCGTCACCCGCCACGCCCCGCTCAACGTCCGCTCCGGCCCGGGCACCGGCTACCGGATCATCGGCCATCGCAGCACGGGCCGCCACCTGATGCTCGTCTGCAGGACGCGCGGCTCCGCGGTGTACGGCGACCGCACCTGGTACCGGCTGCGGCACCACGCGGGCTATGTCTCGGCCCACTACGTGCGCACCCATCGCCCGCTCCCCTGGTGCTGACGGCACGTCACCGCACCACCACCTGCCGCCGAAGGCCCGTTCGACGACCCCCGAACGGGCCTTCGGTACGCACACACCTCACCTTGCTCATACCTCACCGCGTGTTCCAGTCGCCGTCCACACGGGAAGCCATTCCGACAACAGGGGCGAAACCGCCCATAGCGGAACGGGAGTCGAGGACGCACGATGCGGCACCCCCAAGCGCCGACCACGCCGGACGAGGCACTGGTGGTGCGACTGCGCGAGCTGAAGGACCGTACGGGGCTGAGCCTGGCGGCGCTGGCCGCGCGCACCCCGTACAGCAAGTCCGCGTGGCACCGCTATCTGTCCGGCGGCACACCGCCGCCGAGGCCTGCCGTGGAGGCACTCTGCCGGATCGCCGGCGTCGATCCCGAGGCCGTGCCTGCGCTGTGGGACGCGGCCGGCATCACCCAGCCCGCCGTCGTGCCGGAGCAGCGCGGTCGACAGCGGTGGTTCGGGTGGCTCCCGTCGTGGCTTGCGCTGTCCGTGTTCGCGCTGTTCGGCACGGTGACGGCGGTGGCCGTCGCCGTCGCCTTCTCCGGGCGGTCGGCTACCGCGCCCGCCGCGCAGACCCTGCCGGGGGTGCACCGCTGTCACGGCCGCTCCTGTCAGGGCGAGTTGCCCGACGCCTCGGTGTGTGCCCGGGACGCGCGGACCACGAGCACGGTCACCGGTCCCGCCTACACCGTCCGGCTGCGCTGGTCACCGGCCTGCGGGGCCGCCTGGTCCGAGGTGTGGCCGCGGTCGCCCAGGGCCCGTGAGGTGTCGGTGCGCGCGGGTCAGGAGGTGATGTCGGCCGGGTATCCGGCGGACGATCCCACCGGGGTCAGCAGCCCGATGCTCTCGGTGTCCTCGCCGCGAGGCGTGGAGGCGTGTGGGGAGGTGGCCGGGGAACTGGCCTGCACGGGCCTGGACGTGGAGCCCGCGCAGGGGTGACACCGTGAAACCCGTACGGCGCCGTCCCCCCGGAGCGAGGTGCGCGCCGTGCGCGGGGCGGGTCCGGGTCAGCCGGCGGTGACGAGCCGCCGCCCGGTGCCGCTGTGCTCGGGGCGCCGCGAGGAGCGCGGGGCGGCGATGCCGAGGAACACCATGGACGACACGCCGGCGAGGGCGAAGGCGGTGAAGCCCCAGTCGCCGTCGCCCGCGGCGAGCAACTGGCCGCCCAGCCACGGACCGAAGACGGCACCGAAGCGACCCATGCCCGAGGTCCAGCCGACGGCGGTGGCGCGGTTGTCCGGGGTGGAGCGGATGGATACCGTCGCGCAGATCATCGTCTGGGCGCTGTTGAGGAACACGCCGGTGAGGAAGACGACCAGGAAGGTCAGGCCGAGCGGCATGCGCACGCTGAGCAGGAAGACACCGGCGGCGGTGAGCGCGAACCAGATCGCGGAGATGCGCGGGGCGCCGAACCGGTCGGAGGCGCGGCCGGCGATGAGCATGCCGACGATGCCGGCGGAGTTCTCCCTTGCCGGGCCCGGCGCGCCGCAGACATGCGTGTCTGCGGGGCCCGCGCCTCGGTGGACAGGTGCGCGCCCGGCCCGCGTCCCGCGCGCTCAGTCCTGGAGCGCCTCGATCACGCCGGCGAGGTGGGCGCGGGCGGCCGCTTCGGCCGCCTGGGGATTCCTGGCCCTGATCGCCTCGATCATCGCCAGGTGCTCGCTCAGGGATTGCTGCGGACGCCCGGGCCGGAGCGCCAGCTGGAAGCGGTGGCGGACCAGTTGGGCGTTCAGCCGCTCCAGCAGCTCGACCGCGGTCTGCTGTCCGGAGATGACCCGGATCCGGTCGTGGAGCTGGTGGTTGAGGTCGGAGTACGTCACCGGCTCGCCGTCGGCGACGGCCTTCTCCATCGCCGCGCCGAGGTCGGCCAGCTCGGTCAGCTGCCCGTCACTGGCCGCGACGGCGGCCTTGGCCGCACACAGTCCCTAAGGACCATGCGGCACTCCGTGATGGCGACCGCTTCCTCCACGGTCACCACCCGCACCCGCGAACCGCGGTTGCGGATTCTCTCGACCAGTCCCTGCGCCTCGAGATCGATCAACGCCGCGGGATGCTGGCCCGCGTCACACCGAACCGCTCGGCGAGTTCGTTCTCCACGGTGGTCGGACGGGCTTCCTTCGGCATCGTGCCCTCCGTGAGTGAGTGCTTGTCGAACCTAAATCCAGCCAGACAACATTGTGAACAATTTTGTTCGCGCTTCTTGGTGCGGTCGCCCCGGTCCCCTCAACTCTCGCGGTACAGCTCGCTGAGCAGTTCGAGGACCGCCTGGAGGGCCGGGTGCGGGTCGTCGCGCCACCAGGCGAGCCGTACGGCGACGGGTTCGGCGTCCCGGACCGGCCGGTAGACGACGCCGGGTCGCGGGTACTGGTTGGCGGTCGACTCCGCAGTGACGCCGATGCCGCGTCCGGCGGCGATGACGGTGAGCCAGTCGTCGACGTCGTGCGTCTCCTCGACGGCGGGGCGGGAGTCCGGCGGCCACAGCTCGGGGGTGGTGGTGCCGGTGCGCCGGTCCACCCAGAGGGTGCGGCCGGTGAGTTCGGCGAGCCGTACGGACCGGCGGCGGGCCAGCGGATCGTCGGCGGCCAGCGCGCACAGGCGCCGCTCCAGGCCCACGATGGCGGTGTCGAACCGCCGGTCCCGCAGCGGCCGGCGCACCACCGCGAGGTCGCAGGCGCCTTCGGCGAGACCGGCGGACGCCGTGTTGACGCGGACGAGATGCAGATCGATCCCGGGGTGGGCGGCACTCCAGCGCCGCTGGAAGGCGACGGTGTGGCGGCCGACGCCCGACCATGCGTAGCCGATCCGCAGCCGGGTGTGCCCCGAGGTGGCCTCCTTGACGAGGGTGGCGACGTCCGCCAGCACCCGCCGGGCCTGTGCCACCACCCGCAGCCCGGTCGCCGTCGGGGTCACCTCACGCGAGGTTCGCCGCAACAGCCGTACGCCCAGGGCTCGTTCGAGCCCGGCCAGGGTGCGGGAGACGGCCGCCTGGGACACCCCGAGGGCGATCGCCGCGTCGGTGAAGGTGCCCTCGTCGACGATGGCGACGAGGCAGCGCAGCTGCCGGAGCTCGACTTCATCCATACGCTCAGCGTATAGATGGCGAGCCGCATGCATTTTGCGCAAGCACCGGACGGGCGGACGCTCCTCCCATGCGACGAGCTCTCGGAAACCCCGCCGCGACGGCGCCACCCGTGGTCCACACCCCCGCGCCGGGGCGGACGGCCGGCGTGGCGGCCATGTTCGGCAGCGGCCTGTCGAACCAGACCGGCGCGGCGATCGGCGCGCTGGCCTTCCCGGTCCTCGGTCCGCTCGGCGTGGTGGCGGTGCGCCAGTACGTCGCCGCGCTGGTGCTGGTGGCCGTCGGCCGGCCGCGCCTGCGCGACTTCACCCGGCGGCAGTGGTGGCCGGTGCTGCTGCTCGCCGGGGTCTTCGGCACCATGAACCTGACCCTGTACAGCGCGATCGACCGGATCGGCCTGGGGCTGGCGGTGACCCTGGAGTTCCTGGGCCCGCTCGGCATCGCGCTGGCCGCCTCGCGCCGCCGGCTGGACGCAGCGTGCGCGGCACTGGCCGGGACCGGCGTCGTGGTGCTCATGCGCCCTCAGCCGTCCACCGACTACCTGGGCATGGGCCTGGGGCTGGTGGCCGCCTGCTGCTGGGCCTCGTACATCCTGCTCAACCGGATCGTCGGGCGGCGCATCCCGGGCGCCCAGGGGTCGGCCGCGGCCGCGTGCGTGTCGGCGCTGACCTTCCTGCCGATCGGCATCGTCGTCGCCATACGGCACCCGCCGACGGCCGGGGCCCTGCTGTGCGCGATGGCGGCGGGTGTGCTGTCGTCCGCCGTGCCGTACCTCGCCGATCTGCTCACGCTGCGCAAGGTACCGGCCCAGACCTTCGGCCTCTTCATGAGCGTCAATCCGGTGCTGGCCGCGGTGGTCGGCTGGGTGGTGCTGGGACAGAGTCTGGGCGTGCCGGAGTGGGCGGGGATCGCAGCGGTGGTGGCCGCGAACACGGTGAGCATCGCGAGCACGCACCGCTGAGGACGACCGCAGGTGGGCGGCGCGATCACGGCCCGCTGGGCGCGGCGCGAGGGCCCGTCGGCGGGTCCGTTGCGCCCGTCGGCCCGGTTCGGCGGGCTGCTCATGCGGCTGTGGGAGGTGCGGCACGGACCACAGCCGTCGCCGGAGGGCGCGGGCGCGTCGCTCGCCAGGCGGGCGGCGAGGCCGGCCTTGCCTTGCCCGAGTCAGTCGTCCAGGCGCAGGCTGGTCCCATGGGTGCTCAGGACGGCCCCACCCTCATCACGTCCGTGCAGCGGGCCTTCCGGCTGCTGGAGGCGGTGAGCGCGCACGAGAACGGCGCGCCGGCGAAACAGCTGGCACGCGAGACGGGGCTGCCGCTGGCCACCGCCTACCACCTGCTGCGCACCCTCGTGCACGACGGATACGTGCGAAAGCTGGACGACGGCGGCTTCATCCTGGGCGACAGGCTGAACTCCCTGCACACAGCGGGCCGCACGCAGACGCTGCTCAGCCGCGTGCGCCCGACGCTGGCCGCCCTGCGGGACGAGCTGTCCAGCGCCGCCTACCTCACGTTCTACGAGGAGGGCGAGATCAGGGTGGCCGAGATCGTGGACAGCCCCCGTATGCCCCGGGTGGATCTCTGGGTGGGATTCGAGGACGCCGGACACGCCACCGCGCTGGGCAAGTCCGTGCTGCGCGAGCTGGACGAGGACGCCCGCAAGGACTACCTGTCCAGGCACCAGCTCGCCGAACTCACACCGCGCACGATCACCAGTCTTCCGGAGCTGCTCCGCAGGATCGAGGCGCCCCCCTTGGCACCGGCCGTCACGGACCTGGAGGAGTACGCGCTCGGCACCGTGTGCGTCGCCGTTCCCGTCTACCGCGGGAGCACGCCCGGATCGCTCGGCGTCTCCCTGCCGGCGGACCGGCAGGCCCGGCTCCCGGAGATCCGGGCACGGCTCCTGCCGATCGCGAGCCGGGTGACCAGGAGCCTCTCACTCACTATCTGAAATTCCCCTCCTTGTGGCCGCCTCGCCCAGCCCGGTTTTCTTGACGAAACGGACATTCCGGGTGTGTGCCCCGTACGGACGAGGACTGCTGACCAACCATGAGCCAGACCGGACACCATGACGGCGACCGTGCGCCGATACGGCTGTTCAGGAACCGAGTGGCCGGCGCCCGGGGAGCGGTCCGCCGACGCGCGGCCGGGCAGCCGGCCGCCGGGCCGCACCTGCTTCCGGTGCTGCCCGTGCTGGTCGTCGCCGTCGTCGCGCTCGTCGGCGCCGCCCTGGGCGGCGGGGCGATCTGGCTGCCGCTGCTGGCGACCGGACCCGCGCTGGCGGCCGCCACCAACGAGCCGCGCGGTGTGCTGTGGGTCGGTCCCTTCGCCATGGCGACGGGCGCGGCGCTGGGCATCGGGTACGGGGTGCCCGCCGGCGAACTCGCGGCCGTGCTCTCCGCCCTGCTGGCCGTCACCGGGGCGAGCGGCCTGGCCGGCGCGCTGCGCGGTCGTCGTGAACGGGTCCTCGCGGCCGTCCGCTCGGTCGCCGAGGCCGCCCAGCACGCCCTGCTCCAGCCGGTCCCGGACACCGTCGGCCCGTTCCAGGTGGCCGTCCGCTACAGCGCCGCGGCGGCGGAGGCGCGCATCGGCGGGGACCTCTACGCCCTGGTGGCCACGCCCCACGGGATCAGGCTGATCGTCGGCGACGTGCGCGGCAAGGGGCTGCCCGCCGTGGGAACCGCCGCCCTCGTGCTCGGGGTGTTCCGCGAGGCTGCCCATGACGAGCCCGACCTGCTCGCCGTCGTCGCGAGGATCGAACGGAGCCTGGCACGCAACCTCGGTCCGGACGACTTCGTGACCGCCGTGGTCGCCGGATACCCCCGGTCGGGAGACCTGGAGATCGTCAACTGCGGACATGCTCCGCCGCTGCTGGTGTCCGCCTCCGGCGAGGTCGGGGCGGTGGAGTCCGATCATCCCGCTCCGCCCCTCGGGCTGCGGGCCCTCTCGGGCCAGGTTCCCCGCCTGCAGCGGCTGCCCTTCGCGGTGGGAGACCAGCTACTGCTCTACACCGACGGGGTCACGGAGGCCCGGGACCACGCGCGTGCCTTCTATCCGCTGGCCGAAGGGGTGGCCCGCCATGTGTGCGACGAGCCGGCGCGCACCCTGACCGCGCTCCACGACGAACTGCTGGCCCATGTGGGCGGCCGGCTGCACGACGACGCCGCCCTGCTCCTGCTCAAGAAGACGACCGAGGACGAGCCGGCGTACGTGCCGGCATGGTGCGAGGCCGCGCTGTAGGTCGTCCGCTCCAGGCCGGCTAGGGCGCGACGAGTTCGGCCCACCGGGTGACTCCGCCGAGGTGGGTGCGTATGCCATGGCGGGTGGCCAGGGCGTGGACGATCGCCTCGCCCCTGCCGTGCTCGTCCGGGTCGATCCCGTCGAGTGCCCCGCCCGCCGCGAGGGCGGGTCCCGCGTCGCTGACCTCGATGCGCAGGGTGCGGCCGCCGTCGCCCTGCACCCACGACAGCCGCAGCACGGCCGGGGGCCGGGCGTGCACGATCGCGTTGGTGACGAGCTCCGACACCATGAGCAGCGCGTCGTCGACGAGGCGCGGACACACGCTCCAGTCCGCGAGGACCGCCGCCGCACGGCGGCGTACGGCCGAGACGGCGCCGGCGGCGGGCGGCACCGGACACACGTGTTCGCATGCCGCCTGAAGCAGCGTCTTGAGCTGTGCCGCCATGTTCTCTCCCGGTGGTGTACGACCGGTCCAGCGCCGCCATTTCGGCGTGTTCCGGGCTGGCAAGCACGTTATGGAGACAAATCGGGCCGGTCAATGAATGGGGGTCGCCATTACCGAACGCCCCCGCTCCCTCGCCCCACGGGCACGGCGTCCGCGCGGGTAATAGGCTCGGTTCATGGCCGGCCCAGTCCAGTCCATCGAACGGGCGGCGGCGATTCTGCGTCTGCTCGCCGGCGGTCCCCGCCGGCTCGGCCTCGGCGAGGTGGCGGCCTCGCTCGGGCTGGCGAAGGGCACCGCCCACGGCATTCTGCGCACGCTCCAGCACGTGGACTTCGTGGAGCAGGACGCGGCGACCGGGAAGTACCAGCTCGGAGCCGCCCTGCTGCACCTCGGCACCAGCTACCTCGACGTCAACGAGCTGCGCTCACGCTCGCTCAACTGGGCCGACGCCCTGGCCGCCCGCAGTGGGGAGGCGGTACGCCTGGGGACGCCGCTGGAGGGCAGCGTCCTCGTCGTCCACCACGTGTTCCGGCCGGACGACACCTTCCAGACCCTGGACGTGGGCGCGCTGCTGCCCCTGCACGCCTCCTCGCTCGGCAAGGTACTGCTGGCGTACGGGACCGCGAGTGTCGAGCCGGGCCAAGGGCCGGGGCTGGAGGCGTACACCCGGCACACCCTGGTCGATCCCCAGCAGCTGGCCCGGGCGCTCGCGGAGGTGAGGGAGGTCGGGTGGGCGGCGGAGACACAGGAAATGACCATGGGGGAGGCGGGACTCGCCGCGCCGATCCGCGGGCACGGCGGCCTCGTCGTCGGCGCCATCGGGCTGTCCGGGCCGGTCGAGCGGATCTGCGACAGCCAGGGCCACCCCCGCCCGAGTCTGATCACGCTGATCCGGGAAGCCGCACGGGCGATCTCCAGGGACCTGGGAGCCGCCCGCTGGTAGGACAGCCGCCCATCGATCCGTCGGAAGGCAGACCCGATCATGGCCGAACGGTATGTAATGTCCATCGATCAGGGCACCAACTCGACCCGATGCATCCTGTTCGACCACCGTGGGCGGCTGGTCTCGGTCGCGCAGAAGGAACACCAGCAGCACTTCCCCCGGCCCGGCTGGGTCGAGCACGACGCCACGGAGATCTGGCAGAACCTGCGGCACATCGTGCCCGAGGCGCTGTCCGACACCGGTGCCGGCAAGGAGCAGGTCATCGCCATCGGCCTGGCCAACCAGCGCGAGACCACGGTGCTCTGGGACCGGCGGACGGGCGTCCCCCTGGGCCGGGCGATCGTCTGGCAGGACACCCGCACGGCTCCGCTCGTCGACGACCTCATGCAGCGCCCCGGGGAGGGGTTCTTCCTGGAGCGGTGCGCTCTGCCGCCCTCGACCTACTTCTCCGCGCTGCGGATCCGGTGGCTGTTCGACCACGTCAAGGGGGTCGAGCAGCGCGCCAAGGACGGCGAGGTGCTGTTCGGCACGATGGAGAGCTGGCTGATCTGGAATCTCACCGGCGGCGCCGACAGCGGCCTGCACATCACCGACGCCACCAACGCCAGCCGCACCATGCTGATGAACATCCGCACACTCACCTGGGACGACGAGCTGCTGGCCTTCTTCGGGGTGCCCCGCGCGATGCTGCCCGAGATCCGGCCCTCCGCGGAGACGTACGGCGAAGCCCGCTCGCTGCTGCCCGGGGTCTCCATCACGGCCGCCCTCGGCGACCAGCAGGCCGCGCTCTTCGGCCAGACCTGCTTCTCCCCCGGCGAGGCCAAGTGCACCTACGGCACGGGCAGCTTCCTGCTGCTCAACACCGGCACCGAGCTGGTGCGGTCCCGGCACGGGCTCCTCACGACCGTCGCGTACAAGATCGGGGACCAGGAGCCGGCCTACGCCCTGGAAGGGTCGATAGCCGTCACCGGTGCGCTCGTCCAGTGGTTCCGTGACCGGCTGGGCCTGATCAGCAGCGCCCCGGAGATCGAGACGCTCGCGCGGACGGTCGAGGACAACGGCGGCTGCTACATCGTGCCCGCGTTCTCGGGCCTGTTCGCCCCCCGCTGGCGCAGCGACGCACGCGGGGTCATCGTCGGCCTCACCTCGTACATCACCAAGGGGCACCTGGCGCGTGCCGTGCTGGAAGCCACCGGATGGCAGACCCGGGAGGTCGTAGACGCCATGAACGCCGACTCCTCGGTCTCCCTCCGGCAGCTCAAGGTGGACGGGGGCATGACCGCGGACAACCTGCTCATGCAGTTCCTGGCGGATGTGCTCGACGTGCCCGTGGTACGGCCCATGGTCGCCGAGACGGTCTCCCTGGGCGCCGCCTACGCGGCCGGGCTCGCCGCCGGCTACTGGCCCGATCTGGAGGTGCTGCGCCGCAACTGGCACCGGGCCGCCCAGTGGCTGCCCGACATGGACCCCGCACTGCGGGAGTCGGAGTACGACAACTGGCAGCGGGCCGTCGAACGGTCACTGGGCTGGGTCAGACCGCCACGCTCCCCCTGACACGGCCCCGCCGGGGCGCCGGAAGCACCGGCCGGCCGTTGCGGGCAATCACTTGCTTGACTCAGGTAAGCCGACCGTGGTCGGCGCGGCCAGGTGGGGTGCGCGGCTGGTCATGGTGGCCGTGCAGAAGAAGGGTCCGGAGATCGGCCTCGGCGGGATGGTGCGCAGCGAGCTGACCCTCATCGCGTCACAGGGGTATCCCACGGAGATCTTCGAGGTGACGCCTCAGCTGGTCGAGCACCACGAGCGCTTCGCGCAGTTGATCAGCCACCGGGTGCCGTTCGCCGAGGCGGACCGGGCCTTCGGGCTGGCGCTGACGCCGGGGGCGGCGGAGAAGGTCGTGGTGACCTTCGATGCGTGAAGCCCGGGGCTCAGCGAGCAGGCCCGACCGGGGCCAGCCACAGTCCCAGGATGGCGTCCGTGAGGCCCATGGCCGCCTCCGACCAGGTGGCTCGCGGGGTCGGGGTGCCCTCGGCGAGGGAGCGTTCCCGCTCGGCGCAGGTGTGCAGGATCAGCAGGCGGACCATCTGGCCCCGTTCGGCGCGGACCTCGGGCGGCAGTTCCGGGAGGGTGCGGTCCAGCCCCTCGATCGCCTGCCGCAGCGCCGGCGAGGCCATGGACTCCTCGACCATGGTCTCGTGCAGCGCCGGGTCGGTCATGACCTGGGCGCAGAACCTGGCGTACCAGGTCGGGCTGCCGAGCCCGGCCAGATGCTCGGTCACCGGACGCACCAGGCAGTCGACCCAGTCCCGTACGTCGCGGGAGTCGGCGGCCGCGGCGAGGGCCCGCTCCCTGAGCACCTCGATACGTTCGGCGTGCCGGCGGGCCACCGCGCGGACCAGGTCGGCCTTCGTGCCGAAGTGGTAGCCGACCGCCGCGTTGTTGCCCTGGCCGGCGGCCTCGCTGACCTGGCGATTGGAGACTGCGTACACGCCGTGCTCGGCGAACAGCCGTTCCGCCGCGGTGAGGATGGCCTCCCGCGTCGCGCTCACCTGCTCGGCCCGCGCCGTCCTGCGCGCCATGCCCACCACCGCTCCGGGACTGTGCACCACCCCGGGGCGGCCGGTCCCGCACGACCCCCCGGGAGCCTCGACCGGGGCGGCGAGGTCCAGCCGAAGAAGCCTACGGTGCGCGCGCACCCCGCCGGGGACGGCCCCGCGCACGGCGCCCTGTCGTCTCACTAAAGTAAGTCAAGCATTTGACTTAAACGTGGGCCGGACCCCCGGCCGGTGTCCGTTCGTCCATGAACCGCTCCTCGGAAGGTCCCTCTTCTCATGTCCGATGCCCCCGCCCGGCCCGCCGAGGCCGGCAGATCCGTTCCGTCGCGGCCCGGCGCCGTGGTCGCGATGCTGGCCCTGGCCGGTATCACCGTGTCGCTGATGCAGACCCTGGTGATCCCCATCGTCCCGGAGCTGCCCGGCTATCTGCACGCCTCCGCGTCCGACGCCGCCTGGGCGGTCACGGCCACCCTGCTGGCGGCCGCCGTCGCCACTCCGGTGGCGGGCCGGCTCGGTGACATGTTCGGCAAGCGGCGCCTGCTGCTGGTCAGCCTGGTGCTGCTGGTGGCCGGTTCGGTGGTGTGCGCGCTCAGCGACGCCCTGGTCCCGATGATCGTCGGGCGTACCCTCCAGGGCCTGGCCGCGGCCGTCGTGCCGCTCGGCATCAGCATCATGCGGGACGAGCTGCCGCCGGAGAAGCTGGCCGGCTCGACCGCGCTGATGAGCGCCTCGCTCGGCGTCGGCGGTGCGCTCGGGCTGCCCGCCGCCGCGTTCATCGCCGACCACTTCGACTGGCATGTGCTGTTCTGGACGTCGGCCTCCCTCGGCGTCGTCGCCTTCGCGTTCGTCCTGACCCTGGTGCCGGAGTCCGGCGTGCGCACGGGAGGCCGCTTCGACCTCGTCGGGGCGCTCGGCATGGCCGTCGGGCTCGTCTCGCTGCTGCTCGCCGTCTCCAAGGGTGCCGACTGGGGCTGGGACAGCGGCACCACCCTGGGCCTGTTCGCGCTGGCGGTCGTCGTCCTGGCGGCCTGGGGCGTCTTCGAACTGCGCACAAGCGCCCCGCTGGTGGACCTGCGCACCACGGCCCGCCGCCAGGTGCTCTTCACCAACCTGGCGTCCGTCGCGTTCGGCTTCTCGATGTTCGCGATGTCCCTGGTCCTGCCGCAGCTGCTCCAGCTGCCCACGCAGACCGGCTACGGCCTCGGCCGGTCCATGCTCGCCGTGGGGCTGGTCATGGCCCCGCAGGGCCTGGTGATGATGGCCATGGCGCCCATGTCCGCCGTGATCACCAAGGCCCGGGGTCCGAAGACCACCCTGATGCTGGGAGCGCTGATCGTCGCCGCCGGATACGGCCTCAACATCGTGATGATGAGCGAGGTCTGGCAACTGGTCCTGGTCTCCTGCGTCATCGGCGCGGGCGTCGGCTTCGCGTACGGCGCCATGCCGGCCCTGATCATGGGCGCGGTCCCGCCGTCGGAGACGGCCGCCGCGAACAGCCTCAACACGCTGATGCGCTCCATCGGCACGTCCGTGGCCAGCGCCGCCGCCGGGGTGATCCTGGCGCAGATGACGATCAGCCTCGGCGGCCACACGCTGCCCTCCGAGAACGGCTTCAAGGCCGTCATGGCGATCGGCGCGGGCGCGGCGATCCTGGCCTTCGCCCTCGCGTCCTTCCTCCCCCGGCCCCGCCCGGCCACCCCGGCCCCCGTGCCGGCGCCCACGGAGCCCTCGGCGGAGACGGTCGGCTGCGGCGGGCGTCGCCGGCAGCGACCTTGAGCCAGGCGCTGCCCGGGAGCGGAGAGCACGAGGCCGACGGTTCCCTTCGACCGGTGCCCGGCCCGGGCCCGTTCAGGGGAACCGGCGGCCGAAGGGGCGTGAGGGCGCCGGGAGCGGTCGAGATCTTCAGCCGTGACCGCCGCGCCCTTGCCGCTCATCGCGCCGATGCTCGCCACTCCCGGCGCCCTGCCGCCCACCGCCCAGGACCAGCGGTGGGCGTACGAGACCAAGCAGGACGGCCAGCGGGTGATGGTCTATCTGCCCGGCGACGGCAGCCTGCTGCTGCGCGCCCGCTCGGGTGAGGACATCACCGCGGCCTATCCCGAACTGCGGCCGCTCGGCGGCGCGCTGGGCACCACGCCCGCCGTACTGGACGGCGAGGTGCTGGCCCTCGACGAACACGGCCGGGCCGACTTCCAGCTGCTGCAGAGCCGGATGGGCCTCGCGCACGCCCCCGCGCGGGCGGCACGCCGGGCCGCCCAGGTGCCGGTGCATCTGGTGCTGTTCGACGTGCCGTACCTCGATCAGCCCCTGCTGCGGCAGCCGTACGCACGGCGGCGGGCCCGGCTGACGGAGCTGGGCCTGGCCGGGCCGTACTGGTCGACTCCGGGTGCGGTGACCGGCCATGGTGCCGAGGCGCTCGCCGCGACCAGGGAGCACGGCCTGGAGGGTCTGGTGTGCAAGCGGCTGGACTCGGTGTACGAGCCCGGAGTCCGCTCCCGGGCCTGGATCAAGATCCGGAACATGCGCGCCGAGGACGTGATCGTCGGTGGCTGGCTGCCCGGCAAAGGACGGCTGAGCGGGCTGCCCGGCGCGGTGCTGGTCGGACAGCGCGACGCGGGTGGCCGGCTGCGGTACGTCGGCGGGGTGGGCACCGGCTGGAACCAGGCCGAGCGGACGGAGCTGGCCGCGCTGCTGCGGGACGCGGCGAGCGAGCGGTGCCCCTTCGATCCGGTGCCGCGTGTCCCGGGCGCCCGCTGGGTGCTGCCCCGGCTGGTCGGCGAGGTCAGCTACAGCACCCGTACCCGTGCCGGACTGCTGCGCCAGCCGTCCTGGCTGCGGTTCCGCCCGGACCTCGCCCCCGAGGAATCCGCGGCGGACCTGCCGGAGGGCTTCGGCTGAGGAGACACGCCGGCAGCCGCCCTGCCGCACCGTGCGCCGCGATGCCGTACGGTGCGCGCCGCGTGCGGAACGCCGCCATGGACGCCCGCGCACCGAGCCCCCATCATGGCCGGATGGATCTTCACGTGGAGCTGCCCCCTGCGATCGACGCGCCCGGACTGCTTGCCCTCGCCGAGGGGCATCACGGCCGTGTCGCCCGGGCGCTGGGTGTCCGGGAAGCCGCCGGTCACCTCGTCAAGGTGTACGCGCTGCAGGCGCCGGGACGTACGGTCGGTCCGCAGGCCGTGGACACGGCGCTGGACCTGGCCGCGGGCCATCTGACCCTGGGACGGGTACGCGGCTCGCTGGGCCTCGCGGTGCTGATCGTGCACGCGGGCGGCGACGGCGACTACGTCCTCGTCCACAGCTGGATCGAGGGACACATGTCCGACCTGGCCGTGTTCACGGGCCCGGCCGGGCGGCCGGCCGAGCTGCGGCCGGGCCGGGCGGGGCTCGCGCCGTGCGTCTGGGAGGCCGCGCTGCTGGCCCACGAGCGGGAGGCGTTCTCCCGGCACGTCCTGGACGGCACGGGCCCGCTCGCCGAGCGCCTGACCGCCTGGGGCACCGACACCCTGGAGGGCGAGGTCCGATGACCGGCACTCCGCCGGTGCGGCCCGCCGGCCGCGCCGATCTGCCGCGCGTGGCCGAACTGGCCGCCCAGCACGCGGAGTACGAGCGCGCCGCCCCGCCGGCGCCGGACCTCGCCGCCCGGCTGGCCGGCCTGCTGTTCGACACGCCCACCCCGCGGCTGCGCTGCCTGGTCGCCGAGGCCCCGGACGGCGAGATCGTCGGCTACGCCACCTGCGCGCCCGAACTGTCCACCTGGGACGGACGGGAGTATCTGCTCTTGGACTGCCTGTTCCTGGCCCCCGGCCACCGCGGCCTCGGCCTCGGCCCGCTGCTCATGGAGGCGGTGGTCGCCGAGGCGCGGCGGCTCGGCGTGGCTCAGGTGCAGTGGCAGACGCCTGCCTGGAACGAGGGCGCGGTCCGGTTCTACGACCGGCTCGGCGCCCGCGCGAAGGAGAAGCTGCGCTACACCCTTCCGGTCGGCGAAGCCGGCGCCTGAACCGGGCACCGGCCGCCGCCCGGGAGCTGTGTCCGCGGCTCCTCGGGGGCGCGGGTATCGGGACGGCGTGCTTCGAGGAGACAGCGGTGTTCGACCGGTCCCTGACCGGGCGTCGCGTCCGAAGGTCTATCGTGTCCCCATGTCCGTCCCGGAATTGATCCGTATCGTCTCCCGCGACTCCCCCATGGCCCTGGCCCAAGTCGAGCGAGTCCGCGCCGAGTTGGCCGTGCTGCACCCCGGTGTGCGCACCGAGGTGGTGCCGGTGAAGACCACCGGCGACAAGTGGCTCGGCGATCTGTCCCAGGTCGAGGGCAAGGGGGCGTTCACCAAGGAGGTCGACGCGGCCCTGCTGGCCGGGGAGGCCGATCTCGCGGTGCACTGCGTCAAGGACGTGCCCGCCGACCGGCCGCTGCCCGCCGGGACGGTGTTCGCCGCCTTCCTGAAGCGGGACGACATCCGGGACGCGCTGATCCACCCGGGCGGGCTCACCCTGGACGAGTTGCCGGCCGGCACCCGGATCGGCACCTCCGCGGTGCGCCGCGTGGCCCAACTGGCGGCCACGCACCCGCATCTGGAGTGCGTGCCGTTCCGCGGCAACGCCAACCGCCGGCTGGAGAAGCTGGCCGCCGGGGACGCGGACGCCCTGCTGCTGGCGGTGTCCGGTCTGGAGCGGATCGGCCGCACGGACGTGATCAGCGAGGTGCTGTCGACCGAGACGATGATGCCGCCGATCGGCGCGGGCATCCTCGCCCTTCAGTGCCGGGAGGACGACACCGCCCTGATCGACGCCGTCAGCGGGCTCGGCGATCCGGACACCTACCGCGAGGCGACGGCCGAGCGGATGTTCCTGCATGTGCTGCAGGGCCACTGCAACAGCCCGATCGCCGGCTACGCGCGCGTGGATCGCGGCGGGGAACTGTCCCTGCGGGCCTGTGTGTTCACCCCGGACGGCAAGACCAGGCTGAACGCCCACGAGTGGGCGGGCCGGCTCGATCCGGCCACGCTCGGCACCTCGGTCGCGGTGGCGCTGCTGCGACAGGGCGCGCGGGAGATCATCGACGGCATCCCGCACTGACCGTAGGCGCCGAGGTCGGCGCCGCCCGGATCAGGCGGTGCCCGGCTCCGTCTGGTCCTTCAGGAAGGCGCTGACCTGATGGGCCAGGCTGCCCTGCCCGGCGGCCGCGGGGGCGGCCGCCGTGGTCGCCTCCAGGACGCCGATGCCGCCGGTCCACAGCCGGCGGTCGGCCCACTCCTCCTCCACCCGCAGCTGCACCTGCACGTCCACGTGGCTCAGGGCGGCCTCGGGAGCGGCCGCGTAGATCACGGCGGTGGCCCGGCGCAGCGGGTAGACGTCGAAGCCCTCGATGAACTGCGAGTTGCGCCAGTCGATGAACGCGCCCTCGCCGTCCGGGCCGACCCGGACGTCGATCTGGCCGTCCTCCAGGTGGATGCCGTAGTGCCGGGCGCCACGGTTCTCGACCGTCACCCGGACGCTGAAGTACGTCAGCCCGGCGGCGGCGTCGTCGCGTCCGCGCGGCGGCTCGGCTGCCTCCAGGCGGTGGACGCGGATCCGCAGACCGGCATGCTCGTCGTACTCGTGCCAGTCCCCGACCACGTTCGGCTCGTACACAGTGCCCCTCTCGACCTTCGAGAGCTGCTGTCTATCTGTGCGCCGAGCGCACTGTCAAATGAGCAGAATGCGCTGTGGCCAGCGGGTTCGCCCGCTTTGATCAGTGATCAAGCGCTGCGCAGGAACGATGCGTTCGCGGCGCGTGTGACGGGGGCAGGGGTGCGTGCCGCACATCACGTCCGCGGCAAGATCACCGGGCCAGCCGGCCGAGCAGCGCGGAGGCCGCGGTGATGCCGAGCGCGGCGGCCACCGCCAGGACGGCGAAGTCGGTGCCGAGGTGCGCGGGCGTACCGAGCAGCAGGCCACGCAGAGCGTCGACCTGATAGCTCAGCGGGTTGACCTTGCTGACGGCCTGGAGCCAGCCCGGCATCACCGAGATGGGGTACAGAGCGTTGGAGCCGAAGAACAGCGGCATGGTGATCGCCTGGCCGAAGCCCATCAGGCGGTCGCGGCTGAGCACGATGCCGGCGATGGTCATCGACAGACAGGAGAAGAACGCCGAGGCGAGGACGACGGCGAACGCGACGCCGAGCAGCTTCAGCGGGTTCCAGGTGAGGGCGACGCCGAGCACGGCGGCGATGACGATCACGACGATCGCCTGGATCAGCGACTTCACCCCGGCGGCGAACGCCTTGCCGGTGATCAGTGCCGAGCGCGGGGTCGGGGTGACGAGGAGCTTGTTCAGGATGCCCGCGTCGCGTTCCCAGATGATCTGGATGCCGTAGAAGATCGCGATGAACATCGCCGACTGGGCGATGATGCCGGGCGCCATGAAGTCGATGTACGGCACGCCGCCGGTGGGAATCGCCCGGATCCGGGTGAAGGTCTGACCGAAGATCAGCAGCCACAGGGCGGGCTGGACCGCGCGGGTGTACAGCTCGGTGCGGTCGTGCCGCAGCTTCTGCAGCTCTACGGCGCACATGGCGACGACCCGGGCTGGCAGCAGCCGCCAGCCGGCGCGCGGCACGGGCGGGCTGAGCAGCAGGGCGGTGTCGCTGCCGGGGGCGCGGTCAGCCGACTCGGCGCGCGGTGCGGCGGGTGCTGCGGACATCGCGGAAACCTCCTCCGGAGTGGGCGTCGAGGCCGCTGCCGGCGACGTCGCGGAAGACGTCCTCCAGCGTGGGCAGGGTGTCGGTGCCCTGGCGTTCGGCGAGGCCGCGGCGCAGCTCGGCGGGGGTGCCGAGGGCGCGGATGCGGCCGCGGTGCATCAGGCCGACCCGGTCGCAGTACTGGTCGGCCTCGTCCATGTAGTGGGTGGTGACGAGGACGGTCATCCCGGTGGCCGCGCGGACGGCGTTGATGTGCTCCCAGACGCCGGTGCGGGCGATCGGGTCGAGCCCGATGGTCGGCTCGTCGAGGATCAGCAGCCGAGGCGCGCTCACCAGGGCCTGGGCCAGCTCCAGGCGGCGGACCATGCCGCCGGAGTAGGTCCCGGCGAGCCGGTCGGCGGCGTCCGCGAGGCCGACGGCGGCCAGCGCCTGGCCGACCCGTGCGGCACGCTCGCGGCGGGGGACGTCGAAGACCCGGGCGAACAGGGCGACGTTCTCCCGGCCGGTCAGCCCGCTGTCGGCGGACAGCTGCTGCGGGACGTAGCCGAGCAGCCGGCGCACCGCCATCCGCTCCTTGGCCGCGTCGTGCCCGAAGACGCCGACCATGCCGGCGGGGACGGGCAGCAGGGTGGTGATGCAGCGGATGGCGGTGGTCTTCCCGGCACCGTTCGGCCCGAGCAGCCCGAACACCTCACCCTCCCAGACGGCCAGTTCGAGCCCGTCGACGGCATTGGTGTCCCCGAAGGCATAGACGAGCCGGGTACAGCTGACGGCCTCGGCGACGGGGGCGGGCGTGACCACGTGAGGTGCGGCTACAGGGTCCGTCCTGGGTGCGGAGGCGAGCGGGGGGCGGGCCGCAATGCCGTCGCCATCGGGTGCCGAGGCAGCCAGGGGGCGCGCGGCAACGCCGTCGTTGCCGGGTGCCGAGGCAACTGGGGAGCGCACGGCAACGCCATCGGCGTCGGGCGCCGAGGCAGCCGGGGGACGCACGGCTTCGGCGGCAGTACCGACGGCGTCGGCGGGCTCGGGAGCCGTGCCGACGGCTCCCGCGGAGCCGATGGCCGCGGTGGGTGCGCGGTGCGCTTCGCCGGGCGCACCAGGGGCCGCATCGGCGCCGACGACTTCGGCGGGAACGTCGGTGCGTGCGTCGGACTCGGGGGCCACACCGACGGTTCCCGCAGAGCCAGTGGCAGCGATGGGTGCGCCAGGCGCTTCGGCGGGCGCACCAGGGGCATCGGCACCGACCTCTTCGGCCGGAACGTCGGTGCGTGCGGCGGATCCAGGCGCCGCACCCACCGTTTCCCCCGAGCCCATAACAGCGGTCGGTGCGGCGGGAGCCTCGGCGGGCGCCCCACGGGCCGCATCGGCGCCGACCGCTTCGCCGGGAACGTCGGTGGCCGCGGCGAACTCGGGCGCCACACTCACCGTTCCCCCAGAGCCAGTGGCAGCGATGGGTGCGCCAGGCGCTTCGGCGGGCGCACCAGGGGCATCGGCACCGACCTCTTCGGCCGGAACGTCGGTGCGTGCGGCGGATCCAGGCGCCGCACCCACCGTTTCCCCCGAGCCCATAACAGCGGTCGGTGCGGCGGGAGCCTCGGCGGGCGCCCCACGGGCCGCATCGGCGCCGACCGCTTCGCCGGGAACGTCGGTGGCCGCGGCGAACTCGGGCGCCACACTCACCGTTCCCCCAGAGCCAGTGGCAGCGATGGGTGCGCCAGGCGCTTCGGCGGGCGCACCAGGGGCATCGGCACCGACCTCTTCGGCCGGAACGTCGGTGCGTGTGGCGGATCCAGGCGCCGCACCCACCGTTTCCCCCGAGCCCATAACAGCGGTCGGTGCGGCGGGAGCCTCGGCGGGCGCCCCACGGGCCGCATCGGCGCCGACCGCTTCGCCGGGAACGTCGGTGGCCGCGGCGAACTCGGGCGCCACACTCACCGTTCCCGCGCCGAAGCCGTCAGTGGTGTCGACGGCGTCGTCAGGGGTGCCGAGGGTGTCCATCGAGTTGCCGGGGCTGTCCTTGGTGCCGGCCGCGTTGTCCGGGGTTTCGGTGCCGTCTCCCGTCATGCGCTCTGGACCTCCGTCATGCTTCCTCGGCCTCCTCGTGCAGGCCGGCCGCCAGCTTGCGCAGGGCCGGGAGGGCCGCGCGGAGGGCCTCGCGGTCGGTGTCGTCGAGGCGGGCCACGTGCCGGCCGACCAGTTCGGCCCGGCGCCGCTTCCAGTCGCCGAGCCGTTTCTCCGCTGCCTCGGTCAGCTGCAGCCGGGCCGCGCGCCGGTCGGCGGGGTCGGTCTCGCGGAGCAGATATCCGCCCCGGACCAGCTGGTTGACCAGGGTCGACACGGAGTTGCCCGCCAGGTGGAGGGCCTTCGCCGCGTCCGAGACGCCGATGGCGGGCCGGGACTCGACGAGCCGGAGCAGTTCCACCTCGGCACCGCGCAGCCGGGGCACGCTCAGACCGCCGCGCAGCCGTCGCCGGATCAGCCGCTGGACGCGTACCAGCGCGTCCGCCAGCTCCTCCTGGAACGTCTCGGACTCCGTTGCCGCTCGCTGCGCCGCAGCCGCCCTATCGGGTTCCACGCCAGAAGATTACCTCTGTAACAGAGATATATGGCCAAGCGGAAGTCAAAGATCGGCCCGGTCTCATCCCATTTGTACTTAATTGGTTTGCGATGTCCGTGAGGGGGAATGCGATGGACAGTGCTTCGGACCGTAGGCACGTCCGTGGGAGTCGGCTCTTCGCCGTACGCCCCGCTTCCCCTTTTTCTGGTCCGAGCGCGCGCCTCCCACGGTGTCTGTACACCCAGCACCTGCTGAGAGAGGTGCGCATCATGCCTGTCACCGGCAGCACGACCTCACGTCCCCACCCACACGACGACGCCCCCGACACGGCGGAGTCCTTCGAGCGGCTCGCGCAGCTGCCCGACGGCGCCGAACGGCGGGCGTTGCGCGATGAACTGGTCGAATTGTGGCTGCCCATGGCCGAGCGGATCGCCGTGCGGTTCCGTGGCCGCGGGGAGACGCTGGAGGACCTGTATCAGGTGGCCGCCCTCGGTCTGGTGAAGGCCGTCGACCACTACGACCCCGGGCGTGGCCGTGCCTTCGAGGCGTATGCCGTGCCCACCATCACCGGTGAGATCAAGCGGCACTTCCGTGATCACATGTGGACCCTGCACGTGCCGCGCCGGGTGCAGGACCTGCGCAACCGGGTCCGCTCCGCCGGCAAGGAACTGGCCCAGGGCACCTCGGGGCGTCCGCCCACCGTGGCGGAGATCGCCGCCTACACGCGGCTCAGCGAGGACGAGGTGCGCACCGGCATGGAGGCGCTGGAGTGCTTCTCCGCGCTGTCACTGGACGCCGAGGTGGCCGGCACCGACGGCTACGCCCTCGGGGACTCCCTGGGCGGCCCCGACCCCGGATACGACCTCGTGGTCGACCGGGCCGCGGTCAAGCCGTGTCTCGCGGCGCTGCCGGAACGCGAGCGCGTCATTCTCTACCTGCGGTTCTTCCGCGGGATGACGCAGAGCCGAATCGCCCAGCAGCTGGGTATCTCGCAGATGCACGTCTCGCGGCTGCTCAGCAGCTGCTTCGACCGGCTGCGCGAGGAACTGCTCGCCGAGGCCCACTGAATCCGGGCCCGCTGAGATCCGCCAATCCACGCCCGCCGAATCCGCCGGCGCGTCCCCCGCCCCCGTCGAGGCTCACCCCTCCCAGGTCCCGGGCATCTGCGTGGGGCCGTACCGGTCGAGGGCGTCCTCCAGCTCGGCGCAGACCTCGGGCGGGATGTCGCCGCGGCGGCCCCAGATCAGGATCAGCTCCGCGATGTTGCGCAGCTTGATGTTCGTGTGCTGCGAGACCTCCCTCAGCACCTCCCAGCCCTCGTCCGGCGTCACCCTGCCCAGGGCCACCACCATCCCGATCGCCTGGTCGACGACCGCGTGGGAGATCACGGCCTCCTTCATCTGGTCGACCTCGGCCTGCAGCTCGGAGAGACGGTCGGGCTCGTTCGCTCCCATGTCCCCATCGTGCTCGCCTGCCTGGGGCGATGCCACCGGGGGTACTCGACAGGCACCCGACCCCCTTCCGGTTGGACACTGGAGCGAGAACGGTGGCCGCCCGGCCCCGAGAGCAGGACGCGACCGACATGAACCACAACGCACCCGTCAGTGGTGGACCGCGGAGGCGAGACGTCGTCTCCACGCACTCCGTCTTCGGCGCCCCGTGCTGGGTCAGCCTGACCAGCCGTGACCTCGAGGCCACCCAGGACTTCTACACGGCCGTCCTGGGGTGGCGCTGGCGCGGCGCGAAACTCGGCGAGCACTTCCGGATCGCGCTGGCGGACGGCGTGCCGGTGGCCGGTATCGCCGCCGTCGCCGCCATGTGGCAGATGGCCGTGGCCTGGACGCCGTACTTCGCCGTGCCGGACGCCGACGTGGCGGTGGCCCGGGTCCGCGAACGCGGCGGTACGGCGGCCGTCGGGCCGCTGTCCTTCCCGCCGGGGCGTGCCGCGCTGCTCGCCGACCGGGACGGGGCCACGTTCGGCATCTGGCAGGGGGAACTGGTCGCCAACTGGGAGGCCTGGCGGCGGGCGTCGCCCACCTTCATCCGGCTGCACACCCGCGACGCCTTCGACGCCGCGATGTTCTACGGCGAGATCCTCGACTGGGCGTCCGGGCTGCCCGGCTGTTGCGAGGTGGAGTACGACGGCGGCGAGGTGGTGCTGCGCAGCCAGGGCGACATCGTGGCGCGCATCGACTCGGGCGCGGTGGAGTCGGCACCGGATCCCTCCGTACGCCCGCACTGGCAGATCCACTTCACTGTCGCGGACGTCACGGACTGCGCCCGGGCGGCGGAGAAGCACGGCGGCAGCGTGCTGCGCGAGGACGAGACGGAGGCGATCCTGCGGGACGCCGACGGCGCGCAGTTCACGGTGACGGCACGCGGCACTCGCTGACCGCGACGCACGCGCGGACGGGCGGTCAGCTCGCCACCCGCGACGGTCTGGACAGCAGGATCAGACTCCGGGCCTCCACCCGAAGCCGCGTGCCGGCCTTGCGTTCGCGCTCGTCGGGGATGCCGTCCGGGTCGGCGGTGTCGATCAGGGTGGTCCAGCGTTCGCCGAAGGTGCCGTCGGGCAGGCGGAAGTCGACCGGCTCCCAGTAGCCGTTGACGAGCAGCAGGAAGGAGTCGTCGACCATCCGGCGGCCGTAGGCGTCGCGTTCGGCGATGGCATCGCCGTTGAGGAACACCCCCACCGAGTGCGCGTCGCCGCGCTGCCAGTCCCGGCCGGTCATCTCACGGGCGTCGGGCCTGAGCCACATCAGGTCGGGCAGCGGTTGCCTCGCATGGGTCGCGGTCTCGCCGTGGAAGAAGCGGCGGCGGCGCAGCACGGGGTGCGCGGCGCGCAGGGCGATCAGATGCCGGGTGAAGTCCGCGAGGCTGCGCTGCTCCTCCGTCAGCCCCCAGTTCACCCAGGAGATCTCGTTGTCCTGGCAGTAGGCGTTGTTGTTGCCCTGCTGCGTGCGACCGAGTTCGTCGCCGTGGCAGAGCATCGGGATGCCCTGCGACAGCAGCAGGGTGGCGAGCAGGTTGCGCTGCTGGCGGGCGCGCAGTTCGAGGACGGCCGGGTCCTTGGTGGGGCCCTCGGCGCCGCAGTTCCAGGACCGGTTGTGGCTCTCGCCGTCCCGGTTGTCCTCGCCGTTGGCCTCGTTGTGCTTGTCGTTGTACGACACCAGGTCGCGCAGCGTGAAACCGTCGTGCGCGGTGACGAAGTTGACGCTCGCGCGCGGCCGGCGCCTGCTGTGCTGGTACAGGTCGGAGGAGCCGGTCAGCCGGGAGGCGAACTCGCCGAGCGAGCCGGGCTCGGCCCGCCAGAAGTCCCGTACGGCGTCCCGGTACTTGCCGTTCCACTCCGACCACAGCGGCGGGAAGTTGCCGACCTGGTAGCCGCCCTCCCCCACGTCCCAGGGCTCGGCGATGAGCTTGACGCGGCTGATCACCGGGTCCTGCTGGATCAGGTCGAAGAACGCCGAGAGCCGGTCCACCTCGTGGAACTGCCGCGCCAGCGTGGCCGCGAGATCGAAGCGGAAGCCGTCGACACGCATCTCGGTGACCCAGTACCGCAGCGAGTCCATGATCAGCTGGAGCACGTAGGGGTGCCGCATCAGCAGGCTGTTTCCGGTGCCGGTGGTGTCGTAGTAGTGCGCCCAGTCGCCGTCGACCAGGCGGTAGTAGGACGCGTTGTCGATGCCCCGGAAGGACAGCGTGGGGCCCATCTCGTTGCCCTCGGCGGTGTGGTTGTAGACCACGTCGAGGATGACTTCGAGGCCGGCCGCGTGCAGCGCCTTCACCATGGCCTTGAACTCGTTGACCTGCTGGCCGAGGGTGCCGAAGGCGGCGTAGGCGTTGTGCGGGGCGAAGAAGCCGATGGTGTTGTAGCCCCAGTAGTTGGACAGGCCGCGGTCCTGGAGCACGCCGTCCTGCACGAACTGGTGCACCGGCATCAGCTCCACCGCGGTCACGCCGAGCGAGGTGAGGTGCTCGATGACGGCGGGGTGGGCGAGACCGGCGTAGGTGCCGCGCAGCCGCTCGGGGACGTCGGGATGGGTGCGGGTCATGCCACGCACATGGGCTTCGTAGATCACCGAGTCCGAGTACGGCGTGCGGGGCGGGCGGTCGTCGCCCCAGTCGAAGTACGGGTCGGTGACCACGCCCAGCATGGAGTGCCCGGCGCTGTCGGCCGGGGCCGGGCCGTCCGGGTCGCGTTCGTACAGCGAGGCGTGGTTGTCGATCTGGCCGTCCACGGCGCGCGCGTAGGGGTCGAGCAGCAGCTTCGCCGGATTGCAGCGGTGGCCGAGCGAGGGCTGCCAGGGGCCGTGCACCCGGTACCCGTAGCGCTGGCCCGGCGCGATGCCGGGCAGGTAGGCGTGCCAGACGAATCCGTCGACCTCGTGCATCCGGACCGGGGTCTGGGTGCCGGCCTCGTCGACGAGGATCAGGTCGACCCGCTCGGCCACCTCGCTGAACAGGGCGAAGTTGGTGCCCTGTCCGTCGAACGCCGCCCCCAACGGGTAGGGCTGCCCGCTCCACACGGGCAGCCCTTTCCTTCTCGTGCGGGCGGTCACCGGCTGCCCTCCAGGGCGTCGTCCGGAGCAGCCTTCGCGGCGAGCATGTCGTCCATGGCTCCCGCGGGCGCGGCCAGCACCGCCACCGGCGTCTCGCGCGGCACCTGCAGCCCCTGCCGCAGCGTCGGCGCGGGGGCGGTCGGGACCAGCGGGACGCGCTGACCGGCGCGGGCTCGCTGCGAGAACCAGATGATCTTGCTGCCGGTGTCCGAGGCGCAGCAGCCCCAGCCGTCGCTCATGGCGGCGATGTCCGCCAGGCAGGACCGCAGGTCCTGGTCGGGGCGCAGGTCCGGGTCGTCGCCGCCGAAGGCGGTGATGAGGTGCTGGCCGTTCCACCACATCTCGATGGAGGTGTGCTTGTCCGTCGCATGCTCGTCGATCGCCCGCAGCAGCAGTTCGGCGCCGCGGCACACGGGATCCGAGAGGTTCTCGAGGTCCCAGTAGCGGAGGTGGGCGGCCAGGATGCGGCTGACCTGTCCCACCCGTTCCGGGCTGACTTCCACGTCGAGGTGGTAGTAGCAGGGCACTGCGGTCTTCATCGTCGCTTGCTCCTCACCGGCGAAGCTCTCGCTCCCCTCGCCCGTCCGGGAGAGGTCCCGGATGTCCGTCCGGGAGGGATCCCGGACACATAGCGTGAGCGCTGATCGCTTCTGAGTCACCTCCACGGTGACCGCACTACGCCATTCGTGCAACACGAGGGCACGACACACATCCGTCGTTGAAGATCCAACAAGACGCTGCGTCGTCGTCCGTGCACCATAAGTGAAAGCCTCGATCGCCGTAACGGTGCCGTGCCCTTCCGTGCGCGGACACCACCCGACCGTCGGGAACGCGCCCAGTCGAGAGCGTGGAAGGTGAAGAGGGCGATGCTGCTACCCGCCAAGGCCGAAGTGGCCCGGGCGTTGCGGCGTTTCCGGGCGTGGGAGCGCGTCATGCTCGCCTCGCCCCACGACCGCACGGTCCGGGCCACCTTCGAGGACTCGGGCTACACGCTGTGCGTACTGATGGGCAAACGCTGCGCCCGCGAGGCCGCGGACGCAGCCGAACGCTATCTGCGCACGAATCTGGTCACCTACCTGCGCGAGCAGGACGGCCGGCCGCGGCCGCGCCGATCGGCCAGAAGAGCGCCGCCATCGGAGCGGCGTTCCACGGCGCCAAGCCCCTGAGCTGGCACCGTACAAGGCGTTCCCCTCGGGGCCGGCGTGAGCCGGCCCCTCTCGGATCGCGAAGCCGGGCCGGGTGCCCGGCTTCGCGCACGGCGGAGGTGAGATACATGCGCAGGACCCCGGCCATCGGCCGTGTACCGGTACGCGACGTCCGGCCGGCCGTGGAGTGCGGCAGGCGCCCGGCGAAAGCGGTGGCCGGGGAGACCTTCCGGGTCACGGCCACCGTGTTCCGTGAAGGGCACGATGCCGTGGGTGCCAATGTGGTCCTGCGCGATCCCAAGGGCCGCCGTGGCCCGTGGACGCCGATGCGGGAGCTGTCCCCCGGCAGTGACCTGTGGGGTGCGGACGTCACCCCGGACGCGACGGGCCGCTGGACCTTCCGGGTGGAGGCCTGGAGCCATCCGCTGGCGACCTGGCGGCACACCGCCTCGGTCAAGGTGCCGGCCGGGATCGACATCGGGCTGGTGCTGGAGGAGGGCGCCGAGCTGTACGAGCGTGCGGCCGCCGGAGTGCCGAAGGGCCCGGAGCGGAACGTCGTCCTCGCCGCCGCTCAGGCCCTCGGCGACGACTCCCTGTCGGTGCACGAGCGCCTGAAGTCCGCGCTGTCGCCCGAGGTGGACGCGCTGCTGGACCGCTATCCGTTGCGGGAGCTGGTCACCGCCTCCGATGCGATGCCGCTGCTGGTGGAGCGGGAGCGGGCCCTGTACGGCTCCTGGTACGAGTTCTTCCCGCGTTCCGAGGGCACGGCCGAGCAGCCGCACGGCACCTTCCGCACGGCTGCGCGCCGGCTGGAGGCGATCGCGGAGATGGGCTTCGACGTCGTCTATCTGCCGCCGATCCATCCCATCGGCACGACGTTCCGCAAGGGGCCCAACAACACGCTCACCGCCGGGCCGCAGGACGTGGGCGTGCCCTGGGCCATCGGCTCCCCCGAGGGCGGGCACGACGCCGTCCACCCCGCCCTCGGCACCATCGAGGACTTCGACTTCTTCGTCGGCGAGGCGGAGAAGCTGGGCCTGGAGGTGGCGCTGGACTTCGCGTTGCAGTGCTCCCCCGACCATCCGTGGGTGCACAAGCATCCGGAGTGGTTCCATCACCGCCCCGACGGCACGATCGCGTACGCCGAGAACCCGCCGAAGAAGTACCAGGACATCTATCCGATCGCCTTCGACGCGGACATGGACGGGCTCATCGCCGAGACCGTCCGCATCCTGCGGCACTGGATGAGCCACGGCGTGCGCATCTTCCGCGTCGACAACCCGCACACCAAGCCGGTGGTCTTCTGGGAGCGGGTCATCGAGGAGGTGAACCGCAAGGACCCGGACGTGATCTTCCTGGCGGAGGCGTTCACCCGGCCCGCGATGATGCACACCCTCGCCCAGATCGGCTTCCAGCAGTCGTACACCTACTTCACCTGGCGCAACAGCAAGCAGGAACTCACCGAGTACCTCAGCGAGTTGTCCGGTGAGGCGGCGGCCTACATGCGGCCGAACCTCTTCGCCAACACCCCGGACATCCTGCACGCCTACCTCCAGCACGGCGGCCGTCCCGCCTTCGAGGTGCGGGCCGTGCTCGCCGCGACCCTCTCCCCCGCCTGGGGCATCTACAGCGGCTACGAGCTGTGCGAGAACACCCCGCTCAGGGAGGGCAGCGAGGAGTACCTGGACTCGGAGAAGTACCAGCTCAAGCGACGGGACTGGGAGGCGGCCGCGCGTGAGGGCCGCACCATCGCGCCGCTCATCGCCAAGCTCAACGACATCCGACGGCAGCACCCCGCGCTACAGCGCCTGCGGAACCTCCGCTTCCACCAGACGGACAACGATGCCGTGCTCGCCTACAGCAAGAGCACGGGCGCCGACACGGTCATCGTGGTCGTCAATCTCGATCCGCACCACACCCAGGAGGCCACGGTCTCGTTGGACATGCCGCAACTCGGCCTGGAATGGGACTCCGCCCTGTCCGTGCACGACGAACTGACGGATGAGACGTACCACTGGGGCAGGACCAACTACGTGCGCCTGACGCCCGGCAGCAGGCCGGCGCACGTGCTCCACGTCGGGCGATCGACGCCCCAGAACGGAGGGCCCGCGGCCTCATGACCGTCAACGAACCCGTACACGACACCTTCGAGGACACTCCCGCCAAGGACCGGGACCCGGGGTGGTTCAAACGCGCCGTCTTCTACGAGGTCCTGGTCCGCTCCTTCCAGGACAGCAACGGCGACGGCATCGGCGACCTGAAGGGTCTGACCGCCAAGCTCGACTATCTGCAGTGGCTCGGCGTGGACTGTCTGTGGCTGCCGCCGTTCTTCAAGTCACCGCTGAGGGACGGCGGTTACGACGTCTCCGACTACACCGCCGTCCTGCCGGAGTTCGGTGACCTCGCCGACTTCGTGGAGTTCGTCGACGCCGCCCACCAGCGCGGCATGCGCGTCATCATCGACTTCGTCATGAACCACACCAGCGACCAGCACCCGTGGTTCCAGGAGTCCCGCAAGAACCCCGACGGCCCGTACGGGGACTACTACATGTGGGCCGACGACGACAAGCAGTACGAGGACGCGCGGATCATCTTCGTCGACACCGAGGCCTCCAACTGGACCTTCGACCCGGTGCGCGGCCAGTACTACTTCCACCGCTTCTTCTCGCACCAGCCGGACCTCAACTACGAGAACCCGGCCGTGCAGGAGGAGATCCTGGCGGCCCTCAGGTTCTGGCTGGACCTCGGGATCGACGGCTACCGGCTCGACGCGGTCCCCTACCTCTACGCAGAGGAGGGCACCAACTGCGAGAACCTGCCGGCGACCCACGAGTTCCTGAAGCGGGTCCGCCGTGAGATCGACGCGATGTACCCGGACACCGTGCTGCTGGCGGAGGCCAACCAGTGGCCGGAGGACGTCGTCGACTACTTCGGCGACTACGGCTCCGGCGGCGACGAGTGCCACATGGCCTTCCACTTCCCGGTCATGCCGCGCATCTTCATGGCCGTACGCCGGGAGTCCCGCTACCCCGTCTCCGAGATCCTGGCCAAGACGCCGGCCATCCCCTCCGGCTGCCAGTGGGGCATCTTCCTGCGCAACCACGACGAGCTGACCCTGGAGATGGTCACCGACGAAGAGCGCGACTACATGTGGGCCGAGTACGCGAAAGACCCGCGGATGCGCGCCAACATCGGCATCCGCCGCCGCCTCGCGCCCCTGCTGGACAACGACCGCAACCAGATCGAGCTGTTCACCGCGCTGCTGCTCTCGCTGCCCGGCTCGCCGATCCTCTACTACGGCGACGAGATCGGCATGGGCGACAACATCTGGCTCGGCGACCGGGACGCCGTGCGCACCCCCATGCAGTGGACCCCCGACCGCAACGCCGGCTTCTCGACGTCCGATCCGGGACGCCTGTACCTGCCGACGATCATGGACCCGGTCTACGGCTACCAGGTCACCAACGTCGAGGCGTCGATGTCGTCGCCGTCGTCGCTGCTGCACTGGACCCGCCGCATGATCGAGATCCGCAAGCAGAATCCCGCCTTCGGTCTCGGCTCGTTCACCGAACTGCAGTCCTCCAACCCTGCGGTCCTGGCGTTCCTTCGCGAGTACGGCGACGACCTGGTGCTGTGCGTCAACAACTTCTCCCGCTTCGCGCAGCCCACCGAGCTCGACCTGCGGGCCTACGACGGCCGGCACCCGGTCGAGCTGATCGGCGGGGTGCGTTTCCCCGCCATCGGTGAACTTCCCTACCTGCTCACCCTGCAGGGCCACGGCTTCTACTGGTTCCGGCTCACCCGAGTCGCATCCCGCATCGGCCGCCGTCGCTGAACGACCGGCGCCGAGGAAAGGACGCGTCACCATGCCGAAGACCATCACCGTCCGACCGAGAACGGCCGTCGGCCTCGACGGGCCCCTGGTCTCGTTGGGTGGGCTGCTGCGCCAGTGGCTGCCGAGGCAACGCTGGTTCGCGGGCAAGGACCGGCCCGTCACCGATCTGACCGTGCTCTCCGTGACCGAGCTGTTCCCGGGATGTCTGCATCTGCTGGTGCACGCCTCGCACGCGCCCGTGCCCACGCCGGGCGGCACTCCCCCGCCCGGCGACTGCTACCAGCTGCTGCTCGGGCTGCGCGAACACCTCGCCCCACGACTGGAGCGAGCGTACCTCGGGCGGGCCGAACAGGGCCCGTTCGCCGGGCTCGCGGTCTACGACGCGCTGCACGACCCCCGCTCGGCGAACCTGCTGCTGGAGCGGCTGCGGCAGCCCGGCGCGGCCGGCCCGCTACGGTTCGACGCCGACCCGGACGCCCATCTGCCCGGCGGTCTGCCGCCGCGCCTGCTGGACGCCGAGCAGTCCAACTCCTCGATCGTGTACGGCGACGCGTACATCCTGAAGGTCTTCCGCCGGATCCAGCCGGGCGTCAACCCGGACCTGGAGGTGACGGCCGCGCTGGCCGCACAGGGGTGCACCCGGGTGCCGGCACCGGTGGCCTGGTTCGGTACGACCGCGCCGGAGCCGGCCACGCTGGGCGTGCTGCAGCCGTTCCTGCCGGACGCGACCGACGGCTGGACGCTGGCGCTGCGCGCGCTCGCCGCCGGCGACGACTTCACCGCCGAGGCCCGGGAACTGGGCCGAGCCATGGCCGAGGTGCACCTCGCGCTGGCCGGGGCGTTCCCGTCGGCCGGGCCGGGCGAGAACGGCCGTACGGCCGAGGCGATGTGCGCACGGCTGGACGCGGCCGCGCACGCCGTTCCGGCGCTGCTGCCCTTCGTACCGGGGCTGCGGGCCGCGTTCGGGGCGCTGGCCACCTGCGACTCCGGGCCGCCCGCCCAGCGCATCCACGGCGATCTGCACCTCGGGCAGGTGCTGCGGGCCGGCCGCGACTGGTTCGTGATCGACTTCGAGGGCGAGCCGTCCCGGCCGCTCGCCGAGCGGTGTGTTCCGCAGTCCCCGGTGCGGGACGTGGCGGGGATGCTTCGCTCCTTCGACTACGCGGCCCGGCAGCGCCGCCCCTGGCGACCCGAATGGGCGCGCCGCTGCCGGGAGGCGTTCTGCGCGGGCTACGCGGCCCGTGCCGGCTGGGATCCACGCAAGAAGCACGCGCTGCTGCGCGCGCACGAGACGGACAGGGCGGTCTACGAGGTGCTGTACGAGGCAAGACACCGGCCCGACTGGCTGCCGGTACCGATGGCGGCGATCAAGCGGCTCGCCGTGTGGGGAGGATGACGTCATGGCTCTGCGCGACACCTCGCTCCCCGAGGCCGCCGGCCGCGCGCCGGCCCGGGCCCTGCCCCTCGACGCGGCCGATCGCGGCCGATTGCTCGGCGGCGCCCACCACGATCCGCACGCCCTGCTCGGCGCCCACCCGGTGCCGGGCGGCACCCTGTTCCGGGCGCTGCGCCCGAACGCGCGCGCGGTGCACGTGGTGGTCGACGGAATGCGCAGCCCCCTGTGCTCGGAGGGCGACGGCCTCTTCGCGGCGGTCCTGCCGTACCCGGAGATCCCGTCGTACACGCTCCTGGTGACCTACGACGACGCCGAGCAGGAGGTGCACGACCCGTACCGCTTCCTGCCCGCCCTCGGCGAGCTGGACCTGCATCTGATCCGGGAGGGCCGGCACGAACAGCTCTGGCAGGCGCTCGGCGCGGAGCCGATGACCCACCAGGGCGTGACCGGCACCCGTTTCACCGTGTGGGCGCCCAACGCCCAGGGGGTGCGGGTGGCCGGGGACTTCACGTACTGGGATGGCACGCAGTACCCGATGCGGTCGCTCGGCGCGTCGGGTGTGTGGGAGCTGTTCCTGCCCGGGATCGGCGAGGGCGCCCGCTACAAGTTCGAGATCACCTCGCGCTACGGCCATCGCTTCCTCAAGGCCGACCCGATGGCGCGGTGCACGGAGACGCCGCCGGACACCGCGTCGGTCGTCACGGTCTCGCGGCACGAGTGGGGCGACGCGGAGTGGATGGCGCACCGGGGTGACAGGCCCGTGCACCAGGCGCCGTTCTCGGTGTACGAGGTCCATCTGCCGTCGTGGCGGCCGGGACTGACGTATCGGCAGCTGGCCGACGAACTGCCTCCCTACGTCAAGGAGATGGGCTTCACGCACGTCGAGCTGATGCCGGTCGCCGGTCATCCGTTCAGCGGCTCCTGGGGCTACCAGGTCACCTCCTACTACGCGCCGACGCCCCGCCTCGGCTCCCCGGACGACTTCAGGTACCTGGTGGACGCGCTGCACCGGGCCGGCATCGGTGTGATCATGGACTGGGTGCCGGCGCACTTCCCCAAGGACGACTGGGCGCTGGCCCGGTTCGACGGGGATCCGCTGTACGAACCCGGGAACGCCACGCGTGCCGAGCATCCGGACTGGGGCACGTACGAGTTCGACTTCGGCCGCACCGAGGTGCGCAACTTCCTCGTCGCCAACGCGGTGTACTGGTGCCAGGAGTTCCACATCGACGGGCTGCGCGTGGACGCCGTCGCCTCGATGCTCTACCTCGACTACTCGCGGGACTCCGGCCAGTGGGAGCCGAACGTCTTCGGCGGGCGGGAGGACCTGGACGCGGTCGCCTTCCTGCAGGAGATGAACGCCACCGTCTACCGGCGCTGTCCCGGAGTCGTGACCATCGCCGAGGAGTCCACCGCCTGGGACGGGGTGACCCGGCCGACGGACAGCGGCGGGCTCGGCTTCGGCCTGAAGTGGAACATGGGCTGGATGCACGACTCGCTGCAGTACATCCAGAAGGAGCCGGTGCACCGCAAGTACCACCACAACGAGATGACCTTCTCGATGGTGTACGCCTACAGCGAGAACTATGTGCTGCCGATCTCCCACGACGAGGTGGTGCACGGCAAGCAGGCGCTGGTGTCGAAGATGCCCGGCGACTGGTGGCAGCGGCGGGCCACCCACCGCGCCTACCTGGGCTTCATGTGGGCCCATCCGGGCAAACAGCTGTTGTTCATGGGACAGGAGTTCGCCCAGGGGGCCGAGTGGTCCGAGACGCACGGCCCCGAGTGGTGGCTGCTGGACGACGACTACCACTCCGCCGGGGACCACCGCGGCGTGCGGGATCTGGTACGGGACCTGAACGCCGTGTACCGGGCGACGCCGGCGCTGTGGCAGCGGGACTCCGACCCGGGCGGGTTCCGGTGGGTGCTCTGCGACGCGGCCGACGACAACGTCTTCGCGTTCCTGCGCTTCGCGGCCGACGGCTCCCCGCTGCTCGCGGTGTCGAACTTCTCCCCGGTCGTCCGGCACGACTACCGGCTGTGGGTCGGCGAAGAGATCCCCGCCTGGCAGGAGGAGCTGAACACCGACGACGTCCGCTACGGCGGCAGCGGGGTCGGCGACGCGGGGCTGATGAAGCCCGAGGACGGGTTCCTGAAGCTCACACTGCCGCCGCTCGCGACGGTCTGGCTGACGCCGGAGCACTGAAAACCAGGTGTCGGCGGCCCGCCCAGGGGCAGTCGGGGGTCGTAACAGAGCCTCGACTGCCCGTCGTGGCGTGGACACGGAAGGGTGGCACCAGGTGCGCACCGTGGGAGTGGAGGAGGAACTCCTTCTGGTCGACCCGGACAGCGGCGAACCGAAGGCGCTGGCGGCGGCCGTCCTCGCCCGGGTCGCCCACGACGATCCGGGGCAGAGCGTCTTCGAGAAGGAGCTGTTCCGGCAGATGCTGGAGTTCGCCACGCATCCGCAGGCGAACATGGCGGACCTCGGCGAGGAGATCGTGCGCTGCCGCAAGGAGGCGGCGCGGCACGCCGGGGAGCTGGGCTGCGCGGTCGCGGCGCTGGCCACCTCTCCCCTGCCGGTCAGCCCCTCCCTCAGCGTGAACGACCGCTACCAGTGGCTGGCCGAGCATTACGGGATACCGACCTGGGAGCAGCTGGTGTGCGGCTGCCATGTGCACGTGTGCGTGGAGTCCGACGAGGAGGGCATCGCCGTCCTCGACCGGATCCGGGCATGGCTCCCGGTGCTCCGTGCGATCAGTGCGAACTCGCCGTTCTGGCAGGGACGGGACACGAGCTACGCCAGCTATCGCAGCCGGGTGTGGAACCGCTGGCCGTCGGCCGGGCCGACCGAGCCGTTCGAGTCGGCCGAGCGGTATCACCGGCGGGTGGCGGACATGGTGGCCACCGGTGCCCTGCTGGACAACAGGATGGTCTACTTCGACGCGCGGCTGTCCGTGCGCTACCCGACCGTGGAGGTCCGGGTGGCCGACGTGTGCCTCGGCGCGGAAACCGCCGTGCTGATCGCTACGCTGACCCGCGCGCTCGTGGAGACGGCCGCCCGGGACTGGCGGGCGGGCCGGCCGGCGCCCGGCCACAGCGTGAGCCTGCTGCGGCTCGCCGACTGGCAGGCCGCCCGGTTCGGCCTGGAGGAGAACCTGCTCGACCCGGCGACCATGCGGCCCGAGCCCGCCTCGCAGGTGCTGCGCTCGCTGCTCGCCCACACCGGGGACGCGCTCACCGCCACCGGCGACGCCGAGCGCGCCGAACAGGGCATCACGGAGCTGCTGCGGCGCGGCAACGGTGCGCGCGAGCAGCGCATGCTGCTGGAGCACGGCGGCGACCTCAGGGACGTCGTCACCGAGTGCGTCCGGCGTACCCAGAGCTGACCGCCCGAGGTCAGACGATCAGCACCAGGGCGTACACCAGGAAGAACAGCGCGACCAGCGCGACGACGACGAGGATCAGCGTCAGCGGCGCCTTGGCCCAGCCCCGGGTCGGGTTGTGCGTCTCGCGGGGCCCGGCCTCGGGCATGCTGCTCTCGGCCGGCGGCGTCTCGCCGGGCGGTACCGAGCCGCCGGGCTCCAGCCCGGTGGTCCGCTCGGGTTCCGGATCGGGGTTCACATGACTCATGTCTGCCGAGTCCCCAGGACACGCCCGCATCATCAGTCGATCACGACTTCCACGTTCCCGGCACCGAATGCGGTCCGCTGGGCTACATTCGAGCACCGCCGACACTGAGCCGATCGGCGGTGTGACCCTCTGTACATCCAGGAGCAGCGCATGCGCGACGTCGCCCTCGCTCCCGCCGTTGCCCCGCCGCTCACCGGCGGCCTCGCCGACAGCGTCTTCGACACCGCGGAGCGCAGTCCCACCCTGCCGGTGCTCGCCCATCGCGTGGATTCCGCCGCCACCGTGTGGCGGGAGGTGACCGCCGTCGAGCTGCGCGACGAGGTGGTCGACCTGGCCAAGGGGCTGATCGCCGCCGGGATCTCCCCCGGCCACCGGGTGGCCCTGATGTCCCGCACCCGCTACGAGTGGACGGTGTTCAGCCATGCGCTGTGGGCCGTGGGCGCCGAGGTCGTGCCGATCCATCCGGCGTCCTCGCGGGACCAGGTCGAGTGGATCCTGCGGGACGCCGGCTGTGTGGCCGTGGTCGTGGAGGACGAACAGGGCGTCATGACCGTCGGCACGGTGTGCGCCCGGCTGCCGCGGCTGCGCCACGTCTGGCAGCTGGACGCGGGCGCGCTGCCCGAACTCGTCGAGCAGGGCGCGCTGGTGCCGTACACCACGGTGGAGTCGCTGCGCCGGATCGTGCTGCCGGACGCCACCGCGGCGGTCGTCTACACCTCCGGCACCTCCGGCCGTCCCCAGGGCTGCGCGCTCAGCCACCGGGGCCTGGCCTATCCCTGCGACACGTACCTGGCCGGCTGGAAGCACACGGCGGCTCCGCCCGGCGAGCAGCCGTCCGTGCTGGCGTTTCTGCCGTTCTCCCATGTGTACGGCCTGATGATCATGCTGGTGTGTGTGCGCGGCGGCGTCCTGATGGCGCACGAGCCGGAGCTGACCGAGGCGTCGCTGGCCTCGGCGCTGACCACGTTCCGGCCGACGTATCTGTACGGCGTGCCGTCGGTGTTCGAGAGGCTCTACAAGAAGTTCCTGCAGGCGGCCGAACAGGCGGGCCGGGGTGCCCTGTTCGAGCGGGCGGCGCAGACCGCGCGGGACTTCGCCCAGGCACAGGAGCGCCACCGGCTGGGCGCCGGGCCGGGGCCCGGGTTCGAGCTGAGGCTGCAACACGCCCTGTACGAGCGGACGGTGTACCGCAGGCTGCGCGCGGCGCTCGGCGGACGCGTGGTGCGCGGCACGTCCGGCGGTTCCTCGCTGAACCGCGAACTGAACCTGTTCTACGAGGGCATCGGGGTGTACATCCACGACGGGTACGGCCTCACCGAGGTCTCCGGGGGGATCACCATGCAGCCGCTCGGCCGGGAGAAGTCCGGTACGGTCGGCCGGCCGCTGCCGGGCACCGAGGTCCAGGTGGCCGACGACGGGGAGATCCTGGTGCGCGGCCCGTCGGTGTTCCAGGGCTATGTCGGCGACGAGACGGCGACGCGGGCCGCGCTGCGCGGCGGCTGGCTGGCCACCGGGGACATCGGGCGGCTGGACTCCGAGGGGTATCTGACGATCACCGGGCGCAAGAAGGACGTCATCGTCACCAGCGGCGGCAAGAGCGTCGCCCCGGCGCCCCTGGAGCAGCGGCTCCGTATGCATCCGCTGGTCCACCAGGCGGTCGTGATCGGCGACGACCGGCCGTGCGTCGGCGCCCTGATCACCCTGGACCCGGACTTCCTCGCGCACTGGCGGGGCTCCCTGGCGCTCCAGGGCGACGGTCAGGGCCGGGAGAGCCGTGAGGAGAACGCACTGCGGGAGGAGATCGCGCGGGCCGTCGCCTCCGCCAACAGCGCCGTCTCCCGCGCGGAGTCCATCCGGGTCTACCGTGTGCTCCCGGAGCCGTTCGCGCTGGACAACGGACTGCTCACCCCGTCGCTGAAGCTGCGCCGGGACGCCATCGTGCGGCACTACGCCGCCGAGATCGACGCGATGTACCAGGCGCGGTCCCGGGCGGCGCGTCTCGCGCAGGAGCCGGCGGAGTGGGACGAGCCGGACGATGTCTTCCGCTGACGTCCACACCGGGTGGGGGTATCCGCAGGGGCGCGGGCCGGGGCGGACGGATATCCGGCCCGGGGGCGGGAACTCGCAGGCACAGAATGAGATCAGCACCGACAGCCGTCCTGGCCGGAGGGCCCCGCCACGCCCCCGACCGCCCAGGACCGGGGATTGCGAGATGGCGACGCAGCCACGTGGGGACGACACACCGCCCTCGGAGGACGGGTACGAGCGCACCTTCTCCTTCGCGGGTGAGTTGCGCAACGTCACGGAGGCCCGGCTCGCCGCGGAGGACTTCCTCTGCGCGCTCGCCACCCAGGCGCCGCCCGCCGCGCCCGAGTACTGGGACGACATACTGCTGGTCGTGACGGAGCTGGCCGCCAACGTGATCCAGTACGCGCCCGGGCCGTTCGGTCTGCGGATGCGCCGCACCTTCGACGGCGTGCACGTGACGATGCACGACACGAGCACCATCAAGCCCGAACCGCGGCCCTTCCAGCCGCGCACGGGCGGCGGCGGCATCGGCTGGCACCTGGTGCACACGTTGTGCACGCAGGTCAGCGTCGTCGTCGACGACGAGGGCAAGGACATCCACGTGTTCCTGCCCTGGTGACGGCGGCGTGTGTACGACGTGTATCTGTGCGACAACCGGTTACTCCATCCCTGGGCGGGGGCATGCTGGTGCCCATGCGTTCGTCTGCCTGCCGCGCCTGGCTGGCGGAAGGACTCGGGGCACGGTGGGATCAAAGGTGGCGCGCACCGGTCCAGGGCAAACGAACGGCGTCGAGTCGGACCGCCCGGAGCCGCAGAAAGGGATGAACACCGTGACACGACCCAGGATCCTGGTGGTTGGCGCAGGCTTCGCCGGAGTTGCGTGCGTGCGCCGCCTGGAGCGGAAACTCGCTCCCGCCGAGGCCGACGTCACCCTGGTGACGCCGTACTCCTACCAGCTGTATCTCCCCCTGCTGCCCCAGGTCGCCTCCGGCGTGCTGACGCCGCAGTCGATCGCCCTGAGCCTGCGCCGCAGCAAGAAGTACCGCACCCGGATCATCCCGGGCGGCGCGATCGGTGTGGACCTGAGGTCGAAGGTGTGCGTCGTCCGCACCATCACCGACAAGATCGTCAACGAGCCCTACGACTACATCGTGCTGGCGCCGGGCAGCGTGACCCGCACCTTCGACATCCCGGGGCTGACCGAGCACGCCTTCGGGATGAAGACCCTGGCCGAGGCCGCGTACATCCGCGACCACGTCATCTCGCAGCTCGACCTCGCGGACGCCAGCGACGACCCGGCGGAGCGGGCCGCGCGGCTGCAGTTCGTAGTGGTGGGCGGCGGATACGCCGGCACCGAGACCGCCGCCTGTCTGCAACGGCTGACGCACGCCGCCGTGCAGCGCTACCCGCGCCTGGATCCCGGCCTGATCAAGTGGCATCTGATCGACATCGCGCCCAAGCTGATGCCGGAGCTGGGCGAGAAGCTGGGCCGCAGCGCGCAGGAGATCCTGGGGCGGCGCGGCATCGAGGTGTCGCTGGGCGTGTCGATCGACAAGGCCGGCGCGGAGGAGGTCACCTTCACCGACGGCCGGGTGGTGCCGACGCACACGCTGATCTGGACGGCCGGCGTGGTCGCCAGCCCGCTGATCGCCACGCTCGGCGCGGAGACGGTCCGCGGCCGGCTGGCGGTGACCGCCGAGATGTGTCTCCCGGGTCACGACGGCGTGTTCGCGCTCGGGGACGCGGCCGCCGTGCCCGACGAGGCCAAGGGCGAGCCGGGCGCGATCTGCCCGCCCACCGCGCAGCACGCCATGCGCCAGGGCAAGAAGGTCGCCGACAACGTCATCGCGACGCTGCGGGCGCAGCCGCTGACGCCGTACGTGCACCACGACCTGGGCCTGGTCGTCGACCTCGGCGGCAAGGACGCGGTGTCCAAGCCGCTCGGCGTCGAACTGCGCGGGTTGCCGGCCCAGGCGGTGGCCCGCGGCTACCACTGGTCGGCGCTGCGTACCAATGTCGCCAAGACCCGGGTGATGACCAACTGGCTGCTGAACGCGGTCGCCGGCGACGATTTCGTCCGCACCGGGTTCCAGGCCCGCAAGCCGGCCCGGCTGAAGGACTTCGAGTTCACCGACGCGTATCTGACCCCGGAACAGGTGCGGGCGCGGGTCGAGAGCGGGGCGGCGGGAAGTCCGTGATGTGAGGGCCCGGCGAGCTGCTTGCCCTCGATCGAGAGGACGTACGGCCGTCCGGTCGCCGAGTGGCAGGAGCTGATCCGCTCCTCGCCGCTGACGCGGCACATGGAGCTGGTCGGCCGGCTCGAGTCCGAGCACGGTCTCGGGCCCGGACACGCCAATGCCCTGGTGGCCGCCACCCTCGCCGAGGGCAGGTAGTCCGCACCGTCGTGCGATGCTGGGTCGGAGATCGATTTCTGGCACGGGAGAGAGCGCGGCGGCGTGAGCACAGCGGGACGGTCTGGGCGGGTGCGGATGTGGGACAGGCTCGCGGCGTACGATCCCGGACTGCTGCGGCTCACCGCGGGACTGCGCACGGTCACCGCGATCGCGCTCACCCTCGCCGTCCTGGCCGCCCTGCGGGTGCCGGTGCCCCAACTGGTCGCCGGTGCCATGGCGGCGATGGTGTCGACCTTCGCCATCCGGGAGAAGCAGCGCTCGGCGCAGGCGGTGACGCTCGCGCTCGGCCTGCCGGTGGCGCTGGCGTCGGTGTCGCTGGGCACGCTGCTGAACCAACGGGTCGTCGTCGGGGACCTGTTCTTCGTCGTCCTCATCGTCTGTGCCGTCTACAGCCGCCGGTTCGGCGACCGCGGCACGGCGCTCGGCCTGATCGGCTTTCAGATCTACTTCCTCTCCCTGTTCGTGCGCGCGACCACCGCGGCGCTGCCCGCGCTGTACGGGGTCATCTGCGTGGCCTTCGCATGCAGTGCCGCCGCGCGCTTCGTGCTGCTGCCGCAGACCCCGGCGGGCACCCTGGACCGGCTGCGGCGGGCGTTCCGCGCCCGGCTCGCGCAGCTGATCGCCGTCCAGACCGAGTTGCTGGACGCCGGGCCGGACGAGGTGGACAAGGTCCTGGACGATCTGCGCACCGCCACCGCGCGGCTGCACGAGACGGCGCTGCTGATCCAGGGGCGGCTGGAGGACGGCACCTCCGACGCGGCGGTGGCCCGGCTGCTGCAGCGCCGGGTCGCGGACGCCGAGATCGCCTCCGAGCGGCTCGGGCTGCTGCTGCTCACCGCGCGCAGCGCCGAGCGGACCAACACCCTCACCCTGCATCTGCCGGGCGCCGCGCTGCCCTCCGGCGGGGAGCTGCCGGTGCGGGACGAGGCCGCGACGGCGCTGCGCCGGGATCTGCAGGCGCTGCGGCTGCTGATGCTGCGGCCGGTCGGCGAGGCCCGGGGCAGCGCGCTCGCCCAGGTGCGCAACCGGCTGCTCGGCTACCGCGAGGAGGAGAACCTGCCCGAGGCCTCGCCGGCCGTGCAGGACGTCTTCCGCGGGCTCGGCGAGGCGGCCCGGGCCGCGCTGGGTCTGCGGGTCGCGCTGGACGGGCCGCAGGACGAGTCCGACGACACCCCGGCGACGGCCCGCTCGCGCGAGGAGCTGGACGCGGAGGACGCCGCGATCGAGGCGGGCGAGGAGGCCGAGGCCGAGGAGCCGGGGCCGAGCGGTCTGAAGCGGCCCACGACACGGGCCGCGGTCCAGGTGGGCGTCGGCTCCTTGCTGGCCATCGCGGGCGGCGAACTGCTGTCCGGCCAGCGCTGGTACTGGGCGGTGCTGACCTGCTGGATCGTGTTCATCAACACCGCCTCGACGGGCGAGATCCTGGTGAAGGGCTACCGGCGGCTGGTGGGCACGGTCCTCGGCGTGGTGGCCGGCATCGTGCTCGCCGGTCTGGTCGGGCACCACACCTGGACGGCGTTCGGCCTGGTGCTGTTGTTCATTTTCGCGATGTTCTACACCGCGCCCCTGTCGTACACGCTGATGTCGTTCTTCGTCACGGCGATGCTGGGGCTGCTGTACACGCTGCTGAACACCTACAGCATGTCGGTGCTGGTGCTGCGGGTGGAGGAGACGGCGCTCGGCGCGGCCTGCGGGGTGATCGCGGCGGCGGTGGTGCTGCCGGTCCACACCGACCGCCGTACGAACGAACTCCTCGTCACGGTCCTGGACCGGCTCGCCGAGGTCACCCGGGCCGCCGTCGACCAGTTGAGCGGCGGGGCGGGTGCCGATCTGGTGGAGCAGGCGCGCGATCTGGACCAGGCTCTGGCCGATCTGCGCGGGGCCACCCAGCCGCTGACCCATCCGATCACCCCGCTGCGCTCGCGCCGGGACACCGCGCGGTACGTGGTGGCGCTGCTGGAGACCTGCGCCTACCACGGGCGCTCGCTCGCGGCCACGGCCGAGTTGCTGCCGACGCACCCGTCGATCGCCGCCGATCCCCGGCTGCGCGGGGCGGGCGCGCGGATCGTGCACAACATCGAGGCGATCGCCGCGCATGTCGCCGACCCGCGGGCCACGGCGAAGATCGAGACCGGCCCCAGCATCGCCTCGATGCTGGAGCCGGGAACTCTGCGCACCCCGCGTTACGGCCGGGTCACCGACCGGGTGCTGCGCCATCTGCAGCGGCTGGACGAGGCGGTCTCGGGCCTGGCCCGGCCGCTGGGCCTCACCACCGGCGCGGAGCGGCCGACGAGGTGACGGTCCGTCGGCCGTGCGCTCATGCCGGGTCCGCGCCGCACGCGCGCCGGCCCATGGCCTCGTCGCGGACCCGGGCGCAGCTGCGGCTGATCAGCCGGGAGACGTGCATCTGGGAGATGCCCAGGCGGTCGGCAATCCGGCTCTGTGTCATGTCCTCGAAGAACCGCATGTAGAGGATGGCCCGTTCCCGCTCGGGCAGCCGGCGCAGCCCCTCCTTGGCGGCCTCGCGGTCGACCACGACGTCGTAGGAGGTGTCCGTCGCCCCGAGGGTGTCGGCGAGGCTGTAGCCGTCGTCGCCAGTGGACAGTTCGGCGTCCAGGGACAGGGTGCTGAAGCTCTCCAGCGCCTCCAGGCCCGCGCCGACCTCCTCCTCGGTGAGTCCGGTGTGTGCGGCCAGGGCGGCGAGGGTGGGTTCGGGGCTGCCGGGGTGCTGGGCGAGCTCGCGCCGGGCCACGCGCACCCGGTTGCGCAGTTCCTGCACCCGGCGCGGCACCCTCAGGGCCCACATCCGGTCCCGGAAGTGGCGCTTGACCTCGCCGGTGATGGTGGGTACGGCGTAGCTCTCGAAGGCCCCGCGGGACGGGTCGAAGCGGTCGACGGCCTTGACCAGGCCGAGGGCGGCCACCTGCCGCAGGTCCTCGACGGACTCGCCCCGGTCGCGGAAGCGGCCGGCGATCCGGTGGGCCATGGGCAGCCAGGCGGCGACGAGTTCGTCGCGTACGGCGTCCCGCTCGGGGCCGTCGTCCAGCTCCGCCAGCCGGGTGAACAGCTGCGCGGTGTCGGGGGCGTCGTCGTGGGACCGCCGCGCGGGAGCGGCGGCGGCCGGGTCCGTGGTGGGCGTGCCGGGACGGGTTGTCGACATGTCGGTCAGCATGCGGAATCGCTCCCGAACGTGGTTTCAGGGCACACGGCCGCAAGAGGCTTTCTGGGCCGGGCCCGAACGGTGGTGTCAGGGTTCGCCGCGGGTCGGTCGCCCGGTCCGCCGAGAGGGGGACTCGGGCGCTCGTACGGTTCCTGCCGGGCGCGCGCCTCCGGTCCGAAGCACGAGATTCCGCCTGCCCCTCGCTACGGGGAGCAAACACCCCAAGGGCGGAACTTCCGCACGGCTCAGTGCAGCGGCACGACGGCCGTGATGCGCTTGCCCCCGCAGGGCAACTGCGCCACCCGGATGTCCCGGGACAGGCGGCAGACGATGGGCCAGCCCCGGCCGCCGAGCCGGGTGGGGCCGCGCTCGTCGACCGGCGCGGCGGCCACCGGCAGCTCGTCGCTGTTGTCGCTCACCGACACCCGTACGCCCCCGGAGTCCACGTCGACGTCGAAGCCGGTGATGCCGCCGCCGTGCAGGATGGCGTTGGTGGTGAGCTCCGAGGTGACCAGCAGTGCGTCCTCCATGGTCGCTTCACCGCAGGGGATGGCGCGGGCCCGGCACCGTTCGGCCACCACGCGCTCGACGGTTCTGCGGGCCTCGGCCGGCCGGCACGGCTGGCGACGCGGTTCCCGCAGTGTCGCCGAACAGCTGGTGCGGTGCTTGTCGCGCATCCCTTCCTCCCTGAGCGATGCCCGGGCTGCCGGGTTCCTCCCTTTCGCCTCACCTCATCCGGAGCCGTCAAACGCCGCGCGCTCCCGTGTCATCACCGCGGCCTCGCGGGTACCAGAGGGGTATGACCGATGTCGTGGACGCGGACGAATTGCTGCGGCGCATCCAGCGAGGCCGGGAACACGCGGCCGCGGAGGAGCGGGCGTGGCGGGAACGCGCACAGAACCTGACGGCGACGGATCCGGACGGCGCGCGGGAGGCGACGGCCCGGGCGTGGGCGTTCGAGGCGGTGACACGGGTGCTGGAGGAGATCGTCTGCCCGGGGGGGAGGCCGGTCGGGGCGGAAGGCGTGAAGCAGGTCACGTGACTCGCTACCGATTGGTAGAAAGCCCGGCGGATGGTTTATCATTCATACATACGTGATGCCGGAGGTGACCGGAACCGTCCTTCCTCCCTCCATGGCGTCACCGCAGACGGCCCTGGCTGGCTTCCCCCGTCCAGCCAGGGCTTCTTGCTGCCCGGAAACGGCGGCGAAACCGGGCACGCAGCGGGAAATCCGCGTCCTTCGAGGTGCCCGCAGGGGCGGCAGCGGCTGAAATGGGCTTAGGGAAAGCACCCCCGGACCCTCGGCGAGGAGCCCCGGCCATGACCAAAGCGATAAAACTGCTGACCGCCCTGCCCCAGGCGCAGCGCGAGCGCCTTATGGAACTGGCCAAGGAGGTCTCGTTCCCGGAGGACACCCGCATCTTCGAGGCGGGCGGCACCGCCGACCGGTTCTGGGTGATCCGTTCCGGCGCGGTCCACCTGGACCAGCAGGTCACCTCCCGGCAGCGGGTCACCGTGGCAACGCTCGGCGCGGGCGACATGCTCGGCTGGTCCTGGCTGTTCCCGCCGTACCGGTGGGACTTCGGCGCGGTGGCCTTCACCGACGTACGCGCCTACGAGTTCGACGGGCCCTCGGTGCTCGCGCTGTGCGTGGAGGACCCGCTGCTCGGGCTCTCGCTGGTGCGGACGGTGGCCGAGATCCTCGCCCACCGCCTGGAGACGACCCGGGGCAAGCTGATGGACCAGTACACGACCAAGGGGCGCGGCGGTCTGGTGTGACTCAGATCCGGTAGCGCCGCAGCGCCGGCACCGCGGCGGCCAGGGCCAGCATCACCACGACGACCAGCGCGCCGCCGCCCGCCACCGCGGCGCGCGGGCCGAAGGCCGAGCCGGCCGTGCCGTGCAGCACGTCGGCCAGGCGCGGCCCGCCCGCGACGACCACCGTGAACACGCCCTGCATCCGGCCGCGCATCTCGTCGGTCGCGGCCGACAGCAGGATCGCGCCGCGGAACACCATCGAGACCATGTCGGCGACACCGGCCGCGGCGAGGAAGGCCAGGGCCACCCAGAGGTCGCGGCTCAGCCCGAACCCGGCGATGGCCACGCCCCAGCCGACGACGGCCCCGATGACCATCCAGCCGTGCCGGCGGGCCCGCGAGAACACCCCGGAGAACAGACCGCCGAGCACCGCGCCGACCGGGATGCCGGCGAACAGCACGCCGAGCGCGAGCCCCTCGCCGTAGGAGTGGTACGTCTGCGCCGCGAGCTGCGGGAACAGCGCGCGGGGCATGCCGAGGACCATGGCGACGATGTCGGCGAGGAAGGACAGCAGCAGCACCTTGTGCCGGGAGATGTACCGGAAGCCCGCGGCTATCTCGCGCACCCCGGCCCGGCGGGCGGCCGCGCCGAGCGGTGGCAGCGCGGGCAGCCGGAAGACGGCCCACACGGTCACGCACAGCGCCACGGCGTCGATGAGGTACAGCTCGGGCAGCCCGATGACCGGGATCAGCACACCGGCGAGCAGGGGGCCGGCGACCAGGCCAGTCTGCATCACCGTGGAGCCGAGCGCGTTGGCGGCGGGCAGTTGCCCGGCGGGGACCAGTCGGGCGATGGAGGCGTTGCGGGCCGGGGCGTTGAGGCCGAAGAAGGCCTGCTGGCACGCGAGCAGCACCATGAGGACGGCGACGGAGTCCATCCCGGTGACGGCCTGTGCCCAGAACAGCAGCGAGGTGACCGCGATACCGGTGTTGGTGACCAGCAGCAGCTTGCGGCGGTCCACGGTGTCGGCGACCGCGCCGCCCCACAGCGCGAACGCCACCATGGGCACCAGACCGGCCAGGCTCGCATAGCCGACCCACGCCGAGGAGTGCGTGACGTCGTAGATCTGCTTGGGCACGGCCACGGCGGTGAGCTGGCTGCCGACGGCGGTGACGATGGTCGACGTCCACAGGCGCCGGTAGGCCGGGATGCCCAGCGGACGGGTGTCCATCGCCCAGCGGCGCCAGCCGCGCCGGGGCGGAGCCGCCGCGTCCGTCGCGGCGTCGGGTTCGGTGGTGCTGCTCTCGCTCGTGTCCACGGGTGTCCTGTTGCCGATAGAGGTTGCTCGCTACATCTTTTCGATTCGAGAGCCTAACTATCTCAGCGGACCCTGTGCACACCGAACGGGTTTCGCCGGGCCCCGGTCTCAGGATCCGGCCATGAGCGTGGCCCCCAGCACCAGCATGGTGACGGCGACCAGGCCGTCCAGCACCCGCCACGCCGCTGGGCGGGTCAGGAAGCGGCCGAGCAGCCGGGCACCGAAGCCGAGCGCGGCGAACCAGCACAGGCTGGCGAGCGCGGCGCCGAGCCCGAAGGTCCAGCGCAGCGCGCCCCGGTCGGCGGCGAGGGAGCCGAGCAGGAACACGGTGTCCAGGTAGACGTGCGGGTTCAGCCAGGTCATCGCCAGACAGGTGAGCACCGCCCGGCGCCGGGAGCCCGCGGCCTCCCCCTCGGTGCTCAGTCCGTCCGCACCCGGCCGGAGCACCCTCCGGGCCGCGAGGACGCCGTAGCAGAGCAGGAAGAGACCGCCCACCATCCCCACCGTCCGGACCACGCCCGGCCACGCCACCACGACCGCCCCCACACCGCCGACGCCGAGCGCGATGAGCACCGCGTCGGACAGGGCGCAGATCCCCACCACGGCGAGGACCGCGTCGCGGCGCACCCCCTGCCGCAGGACGAAGGCGTTCTGGGCGCCGATGGCGACGATCAGCGAGAGGCCGGTGCCGAATCCAGCGGCCGCGGCGGTCAGGGCGTGGGTCATGCCCCCGAACCTAGGAAGGCGGCCGAGTCAAGTACAGCTAATGTTTCTTACGTATCCTTAGCGCTCGTGATGACGGAGCTTCCCCTTGAGCAGGTACGGACCCTGCTCGCCGTGGTCGACGAGGGCACCTTCGACGCCGCCGCGGCCGCCCTGCACGTGACCCCGTCGGCGGTCAGCCAGCGGGTGAAGGCGCTCGAACAGCGCACCGGCCGGGTGCTGTTGCAGCGCACCAAGCCGGTGCGGGCCACGGAGTCCGGCGCGGTGCTGGTGCGGTACGCCCGGCAGCTCGCCCGGCTCGAACGGGACGCCTGGGGCGAACTCGGGCTGAGCGGCGCCGGGGAGCCGACGCGGGTGTCGGTGGCGGTGAACGCGGACTCGCTGGCGACCTGGTTCCTGCCGGCGCTGACCCGGGTGGCGGGGCTCTGCTTCGAACTCCACCGGGAGGACGAGGACCACACGGCGGCCCTGTTGCGCGAGGGGCTGGTGATGGCGGCGGTGACCACCGCCGCCGACCCGGTGCCGGGCTGCACCGTCCGGCCGCTCGGCCGGATGCGGTATCTGCCGGTCGGTACACCGGAGTTCACGGCCGCCCACCTGGGCGGGCGGCCGCTGCCGGAGGCGCTGTCCGAGGCCCCCGTCGTGGTCTTCGACCGCAAGGACGACTTCCAGGACGCCTTCGTACGCCGGCTGGGCCGGGACGCCGCCGGCCCGCTCAGGCACCTCGTGCCCACCTCGGAGGGCTTCCTGGACGCGGTCGCCGCCGGGCTGGGCTGGGGAATGGTGCCGGAGGTCCAGGCGCGTCCGCTGCTGGTGGAGGACCGGCTGGTGCTCCTCGCTCCCGAGGAGTGGATGGACGTCACGCTGTACTGGCAGCAGTGGAGGCTGGACTCCCCCGCACTGGCCGCTTTCGCCGATGCGGTGACGGCGACGGCGGCCGAGGCGCTGCGCCGCTGACGCCCCCGTCACGGTCCCCCGTCCGCGTTTCATCCGTCTACGTCCGTTTCGGATTAACCGTTTCGGATTATCCGTTTCGCGCCGGCGGAAGGGCCCCGCGGAGTACGGTGGTCGGGCGGTGGCGCGGCGGACGGCGGTCCCGGCCGGTTCCCGCCCCAACTCCGCGCCCCCGGTGCCCGGTCGGGTACGGGTGCCCACGGCCCGGTGGCCCGTCCGCACCGTTCCCGGCCCGTTGAACGCGCACGGCTCGCCCCGGCCGTACGCGCGCCCGTGGCCGGATCGCCCCCCACACGCGATCCCTTGTCGCACACGCCGTTTCACGCCGCCGCGACCGGTCACCCGAACCCGCAAGCACGCAGTACGCATTCGACAGGCACGGACGACTTCGATCGGATCCGGGAGACTTCCATGGACAACTGGCGCGACCATGCCGCGTGCCGTCACGAGGACCCCGACCTGTTCTTCCCCATCGGCACCACCGGTCCGGCGCATGTGCAGACCCAGCGCGCCAAGGCGGTCTGCGGCCGGTGCCCCGTCCGGGAGGAGTGCCTGGACTGGGCGCTGGAGACGGGGCAGGGCATCGGCATCTGGGGCGGTACGACCGAGCTGGAGCGCCGGGCCCTGCACCGCCGCGCCCGCTCCCGGCCACGCTCCGGCTGAGCCGGGCGCCGCGGTCCGGGCCTCAGCGGCCACCGCGGCGCAGCGTCCCCCACTCCGCTTCCTGCCGCGCCACCTCGGCCTTCGCCGCGTCGATCACCTCGTCCGCGATCCAGCACAACGGCTCGGCATCGGTCACGAGGGGCTCGTTGTCGGGGCCCCGGCCGGCCTCCCGGCCCCGCAGGACCCAGGGACGGACACCGGGCCCCTTGTCGTGCGGCAGGTGTGCGTAGTCGTACAGGCGGCGGGCCACCCACAGCTCCACCGACCGGTCCGCCCACCAGCTCTCGATGTCGAGCGGACTGGCGGACAGCCCCGGCATGGACACACCGGTCAGGTCGTCGGTGCTGGAGACCTCGGCGAGGTCGGTGCCGGGCCCCAGGGACCAGCGGACGTACAGGCCCTGCTGCTCGTCCACCAGGCGGGCCACGTCCGCGAGCGTGGACACGACCGGCAGGTTCTCCGCTGCGCTCATGACCCGACCTCCCTCGACTGCGCCGCGCGACCGGAGTACCCCTGGTGCGCGAGGGGAATCGGAGGCGGTCAGGCGGGGTCCGCGGGTGGGCCTGCCGCGGGCAGCCGCAGGGTGAAGACGGCGCCCTGGCCGGGCTCGCTCGCGGCCTCGGCCGTGCCGTCGTGGGCGGCGAGCAGGTGGCGCACGATCGGCAGGCCCAGGCCGCTGCCGCCGGTGCGGCGGCTGCGGGACTTCTCGGCACGCCAGAACCGGTCGAAGACGTGCGGCAGGTCCTCGGGAGCGATGCCCGAGCCGGTGTCGCTGACGGTCAGCACGACGTCGTCGCCGTCCCGGCGGGCGGCGAGCGTGACCGTGCCGTCGGCCGGGGTGTGCCTGAGCGCGTTGGAGACCAGGTTCCCGAGGGCCTGCCGCATCCGCACCGGGTCGGCGTCGAGCCAGGCGCCGGCGTCGGTCTCGGTGCGCAGGGCGACCCCGGCGGCTCTGGCCGCGACCCGGTGGGCGGCGGCCACCTGGTCCAGCAGGTCGCCCGCACGCAGCGGCTCGCGGTGCAGCCGCAGGGTGCCGGCGTCGGCGGCGGAGAGGTCCTGCAGGTCGTCGATGATCCGCTGCAGCACGAGCGCCTCCTCGTGCAGCGAGTCCAGCAGGGGCGGGTCGGGCTCGACCACTCCGTCGCGGACGACCTCCAGCCAGCCGCGGATGTTGGTGAGCGGGCTGCGCAGCTCGTGCGCGATGTCGCTGACCATCGCCTTGCGCTGCGCCTCCAGGCGGGCGCGGCGCTCGGTCAGGTCGTTGAAGGCCTCGGCGAGGATGCCGGTCTCGTCCCGGGTGGTCACCGGTACGCGTACGTGCAGTTCGGGCGGCTGCTGGGCGGCCTCGGTCAGCGCGCGCAGCGGCCGTACCAGCCGGATGGCGACGAGGGCGGTCACGGCGACGGTGACGGCGAGGACCAGTCCGGCTGCGCCGATCACCTTGGCCTTGTTGGCCGGGGACATGTCGAAGCGGGACGTGTTCTGGTCGCCGATGCCGAGGAACAGGTCGGCCACCGGGGCGACGTAGGGCTCCAGTTGGGTGCGCCGGGCGGTCAGGATGCAGTGCTGGGCGGCCCGCGCCGTCGCCTCCTTGCCCGCTCTGGCGAACTTGGCGACGAGGTAGCCGCCGCCGAAGAGGTCCTTGCCGCTGGGGTCGAAGGTGAGGAAGAGCTGCCCGCCCAAGTCCAGGCCGGCCTGCTTCAGGCAGGGCCGGGCGAGGTCGGTGAGGTCGGCCAGGGCCTTGCGTTCCGTCGGTGTCGGCATGTTGAGCCGTCCGTCCTCGCACACCGCCGCGCCGTAGGCGGCCGGATCGGTGCCGTCGGGGAGCGTGACGACGGTCCGCCCGCTCGCCGAGCGGACGATTCCGGGCTGGAGGCCGTAGTGCTCGTAGCACTGCCTGCGTTTGGCGGCCAGCGCCTTCACTTGCGCGCGTTCCTTCGCCGGGAGCCGGTAGGGGCCGACCACGCGCGGGTCGATGCCGCTGAGCTGGGCGCCGCTCTCGCTGTACGTGTCGGTGCGCAGCGGGTCGACGGTGGCCGCGGGCCGGGGCGGCAGCGGGGTGCCGCGGGGCGCGGAGTCGGCGACGAGGGTGCGGTCGGCGGTGGTCAGCGCGATCCGGCGTCCGGTCTCGGCGGCCAGCTGCCGGACGGTGCGGCGGACGTCCGTCCAGTCGGAGTGGGTGGCGGCGTATCCGCTGAGCCGGGCCAGGATGCTGTTGTCGGCCGCGAGGTCCTGGCCCTGCTCCTCCTTCAGGGCGCTGGTCGTGGTGGTCACCGCGAGCCAGGCGGTGGCGGCCACCGAGCAGACCGCGATCAGCGCGGACACGGACAGCAGCCGGACGAGAAGCCGCTTGCGCAGCGGGATCCGCCGCCTCACGGGCGCCTGCGGGCCGGCGCCCGCCTGCTCGCGCTGCCCGGGCATGCCCGGCCGGACCCGGAGCCACCGACGCTTCACGGACACCTCCGCCCGTCCCGAAGCCGCCCGCACGTCACGGACGCCTCCCGCCCCGCTCGGGACCGCCGCCTCACGGCCTGGTTCCGCTCAGCTTGTAGCCGACGCCGAACACGGTCAGCAGCCGTACCGGCCGGCGCGGGTCGGTTTCGATCTTGCGGCGCAGGTTCATGATGTGGACGTCGATCGCCCGCTCCGTGGACGCCCGGTCGAAGCCGCGGGTGCACTGCAGCAACTGCCGCCGGGTGAACACCCGTTCCGGCCCGGCGGCCATCGACAGCAGGATCTGGAACTCGGCGGGCGTGCAGTCCACGACCGCGCCGTCGCAGCGCACCTCGTGCCGTACGGGATCGACGCTGATCCCGGCGGCCCGTACGACCGGGTCGTCGTCCCGGGTGCCGACGCCGCGCCCGCTGCGTCTGAGCACCGTGCGGATGCGGGCCATCAGCTCGCGTGGGCTGTACGGCTTGGTCATGTAGTCGTCGGCGCCGAGTTCGAGGCCCAGCAGCACGTCGTCCTCGGCGGACCGGGCGGTGAGCATGACCACCGGTATCTCCGGGTCCGCGCCGCCGCGCAGCGCCCGGCACACCCCGAAGCCGTCGACGACCGGGAGCATCAGGTCCAGGACGACGAGGTCGGGTCTGAGGCCGCGGGCCGCCTCCAGCGCGGCGGCGCCGTCGTGCACCACGGTTGCGGTGTGTCCCTCGGCCAGCAGGGAGCGGCGGATCAGTTCGGCCTGCTTCTCGTCGTCCTCGGCGACCAGTACATGTGCGCACACGGGTTCGGATCCTAGGCGGCTCAGACGGCGAGCCAGTCGGCGTGTCCCATGACGACCACCGGATGCCGTGCCGGATCGAGGGTCCGCAGCAGTTCCCTCATGTGGCCCTTGGCGACGCTGACACAGCCGTGGGTGGGCCCGCCGTGGTCGACGTGCAGCCAGACTCCGCCGCCGCGCTTCGGGCCGAGCGGCCGGGTCCAGTCCAGCGGGGAGGTGCCGGGCCGGCGGTTGTAGTCGATCGCGATGACGTAGTCGAAGCAGCCCTCGAGCGGTTCGCCCTCGAAGCCGGTGCCGGGCGAGTGGAAGCCGCCGGAGCGGTGGTACGGCAGTTTGCTGCCGGGGTCGGGGAGGAGGCCGCCGGCGTCGGAGAGGGTGTAGACGCCGAGCGGGGAGCGCAGGTCGCCCAGTACGTGGTGGGCGCTCCAGCCGCGAAGGGCGTTGTGGCCGGGCCAGCGGGGGCCCGTCTGCCAGCCGGCGGTGGTGCGCTGGTGCAGGGCGACCGTGCAGAGCGGGGAGTCCTTCCCGCGCCCGGTGACGACGACGGCCTGCTCGCAGCGCTCGGGTATCGCCGCCGACCTGGCGGGGCCGAGGCCCGGTATGCCCTGGTGTGCCTGCTCCGCCTGGACCGCGGAGGCGGGCGTGGCGGTGGGTGCCGGGCGGGTGGGGGGTGTCCGGCGCCCGGTCGCCTCGACACCGCCGCCGCAGCCGGTGAGCAGCAGCGGGGAGGCGAGGAGGGCGACGGCGGTTCTGCGATGGATCATGGTGTCGACCCTGGCCGACACATGTTTGGAACCGGTCAGGGTTCAGGCGCTGTTCGGCTTGCCTTTGGTGAACAGCCAGGTGTGGAACAGCCCGTCCAGCCGCTTCCCGGAGATCCGCTCGGCCAGCGCTTCGAACTGTGCCGTCGTACCGTGGCCGCCGCGGTGTCCGGCCGTCCAGGCGCGCAGGATCCGGAAGAAGTGCCGGTCGCCCACGGCCTTGCGCAGTTCGTGCAGGGTCATGGCGCCACGGGCGTAGACGGGCGTGTCGAAGATGTTCCCGCCGCTGCCCGGGTCGCCGGGCGGAAACGCCCACAGGTGGTCGCCGGCCGGGCGGGCGTAGAGGGCGTCGAAGGTCTTCTGGGCGCTGTCGCCGCCGTGCTGCTCGGTGTACAGCCACTCGGCGTAGGTGGCGAAGCCCTCGTTGAGCCAGATGTCCTTCCAGGCGGTCAGGGAGACGGAGTCGCCGAACCACTGGTGGGCGTTCTCGTGGACGAGGGTGCCGATGTCGGGTGCGGAGTCGTACAGCGGCCGGGTCTGGGTCTCCAGGGCGTAGCCGACGTTCGCGTGGTCGACGATCGACCCGGCGGAGCGGAACGGGTACGGCCCGAACAGCTTGCTCTCCCAACTCAGGACGGACGGAAGCTTCTTGAGCACCGGTGCGGCCGCGCTCGCCTCACGCGGGTCGACGGCGTTGTACACGTGGACGCCGTCGTGGGTGGTGTACTGCTCGACGTCGAACTTTCCGATGGTGACCGTGGCCAGGTAGGCGGCCATGGGCTGGGTCTCGCGCCAGTGGAAGGTCGTACGCCCGTGCTCGGTGCGCCGGCCGAGCAGCACGCCGTTGGAGACGGCCGTGCGCCCCTGGGGGACGGTGACGGTGATGTCGTACGACGACGTGTCCTTGGGGTGGCTGTTCGCCGGGAACCAGGTCATCGCGCCCTGGGGCTCGCCGGCGACGAAGGCGCCGTCGTCGGTGGGGATCCAGCCGTCCGCGCTGCCGTCGGGGTCGGTGACCGGCTTCGGGGTGCCGGCGTAGGTGACGGTGACCCGGAAGTCCCGGCCCGCGCGCAGGGTGTGGCGCGGGGTGACGACGAGTTCCTGGCCGTCGCGCCGGAAGGCCGCGGGCGCGCCGTCGACGGTGACGCGGGTGACCTGCAGGCCCTTCAGGTCGAGGTCGAAGCGGCTGAGGTTCTCGGTGGCGCGGGCGGAGAGGGCGGCCCGGCCGTCGAGGTGCCGGGCGGAGGTGTCGTAGCGGAGCGTCAGGTCGTAGTGCCGGACGTGGTAGCCGCCGTTGCCGCTGAGCGGGAAGTAGGGGTCGCCCGTGCCGGAGGCGCCGGCCTTGCCCGGCACCGTGGCTCCGGCGGCGCCGACGAGTGTCGCGAGGGCGACGGGGAGGGTGGCGAGGACGGCGGTGCGGCGTCGGAGGTGCGGTCTGCTGGGTGGCGTCACATGCGGCTCCTGGAGGAAGTGCCGGGTGCTACAGACTAGGGGCGGCGAGCGCCCGGTTTCTGTCTTGTTCAGGACAACTCGCCCCGCGTCGCGACCGGGTGGCCGGGATCCGCCGCAGTAGGCTCGCGGGACCGTCCACGATCCGAGAGGGGCCCCGACCGTGAGCGTGCGTGTGCGCCGCATCTACGACCCGCCCGAGGCCGACGACGGCCTGCGCGTCCTCGTCGACCGCCTGTGGCCGCGCGGCCTCGCCAAGGACGCGGCCCGGGTGGACGAGTGGCCGAAGGCGCTCACGCCGTCCAACGAACTGCGCAAGTGGTACCACAGGGGCGGCTCCTACGAGGAGTTCCGGGGCCGCTACGAGGCGGAGCTCGACGCCCCCGAGTCCGCCGAACTCCTCGACGGCCTGCGCAAGGCGGCCCGCGGGAAGCGCGTGACCCTGCTGACCGCGTCCAAGACGCCGGAGCAGAGCCACGCGCAGGTCCTGCTGGAGCTGCTGAAGGGCTGAGTTGACTTCCTCCCCGGGTGGAAACCCGGGGATTCCCCTATGAGGGGGTTCGGCCGGTCGCCCGGCTTACGAGTTCCTGCTTCACGGACCGGCTGGTGCCAAGGTCTCCACAGGCTGAGACCGCATGTCCTGCGGCCTTGATGTTCTTCGCGGCGTTCACGTCGGCATGGTCGCGGTGTCCGCAGCCTGGGGCTTTGCACCGGAAGACCGCTTGGCTCTCGCGGTTTTCTTCGGTGACGAAGCCGCAGGCGGAGCACCGCTGCGACGTGTACGCGGGGTTGACCTTCACCACGCGCGTGCTCGTGTACCGGGCGGCGTTGGTAAAGGCGAGTTCGAGGCGGTGCCATCCCTTGTCCAGGATGGCCCGGTTCAGCCCGGCCTTCTGACGGACGTTCCGGCCGGGCTCGGCCACGGTACCGGACGCGCTGGCGGACATGTTCTTGATCCGCAGGTCTTCGAGGACCACCAGGGCGTTCTTCGCGACGATCCGGGCGGCGGTCTGCGCGCAGAAGTCCCCACGCCGGTCCGACACCCGGGACATGATCCGGCCCATAGCCGCGATCGTCTTCTGCCGGTTCGCACTGCCGCGCTTCGACCGGGCGAGGCGCTGTTGCAGACGCCGGTACCGGACGATCTCGCCGGCCGTGATGAACGGGCGGTCGTAAAAGTCGCCGTCCGAGGTGACGACGGCGGTCTTGACCCCCCGGTCGATACCCACGGCGGTACCGGGCATGGCATGCTGCCGGCAAGTGGCGGCCTGGTCGTCCACGAGGAACGACACAAACCACCGGCCGCCCTTGCGGGACACGGTCGCGGAACGGATCTCACCACCCGGGGGCCGGGACCAGCGGAAACGGACCCAGCCCCGCTTCGGCAGCTTGACCCGGCCCCGCTTGCGCCCCAGCCGCTCCACGCTGATCTGCTCGGCGTCCGGGAACCGGAACGACGGCGACCAACGTGCCTTCGACCGCCACCGCACCTGGAACGTGCCGTGATCCCGGCAGGCCCGGTCCAGATCCTTGAGCGTCTGCTGCAACGCGTGCGACGGTGCCGCCTTCAACCACGGGTGCTCAGCCTTGGCGTCGGCCAGCTCGGCACACTGCGGCGCGCAGTTCATCCACGCCCCGCGCCGCCGGTATTCCCGGCGCTGCTCCAAGGCTGTGTTCCACACCGACCGGCAGATGTTGCCGAACTCCTCGCACATCTCCTGTTGTTCGGGCGAGAGATCGAGCAGGTACCGGCGACCGGACAGCATGAGCACACCCCCCTTCGGCTGGTGGATCAACATAGTGCACGCCACCGACAACGCAGAGAACTCCGCCGCTGCGCGGCTCCGCGCCAAGGATGAGCTGACCCCGTCCTGAAGGACGGGGCCTGCACTCAAGAGATCCGGTCAACCCGTGTGCCTGGCCGCGTGCCGGCCCGCGGCCCGGCCGGAGAACAGGCAGCCGCCGAGGAAGGTGCCCTCCAGCGCGTTGTAGCCGTGCACCCCGCCGCCGCCGAAGCCGGCCACCTCGCCCGCCGCGTACAGCCCCTCGATCGGGGTGCCGTCGGCGGACAGGGCGCGGGAGTCGAGGTCGGTCTGGATGCCGCCGAGGGTCTTGCGGGTCAGCACGTGCAGCCGGACGCCGATGAGGGGGCCCGCGGCGGGGTCGAGGAGGCGGTGCGGGGTGGCGACCCGGCCGAGCCGGTCCCCGATGTAGCGGCGGGCGTTGTGGATGCCCTGGACCTGGGAGTCCTTGCTGTAGGGGTTGGCCATCTGCAGGTCGCGGGCCTCTATCTGGCGGCGCACCTCGACCGCGTCCAGCAGCGGCTTGTCGGTGAGGGCGTTCATCTTCCCGACCAGCTGCTCCAGGTTGCCCGCGGTCACGAAGTCCGCCCCCTTGTCGAGGAAGGCCTGCACCGGTGCGGGCGCACCCTTGCCGAGCAGCCGGTCGCGCAGGACGGCCTTGCGGTCCTTGGCGGTGATGTCCGGATTCTGCTCGGAGCCGGAGAGCGCGAACTCCTTCTCGATGATCTTCCGGGTGAGGATGAACCAGGAGTGGTCGTATCCGGCGATGTCCTCGGTGGTGCGCAGGTACTTGAGGGTGTTGAGGGTGTCGTAGCCCGGCAGGCAGGGGTCGGGCAGCCGGCGGCCGAGGGCGTCGAGCCAGATGGAGGACGGGCCGGGCAGGATGCGTATGCCGTGGCCGGGCCAGATCGGGTCCCAGTTCTGCAGGCCCTCGGTGTAGTGCCACATGCGGTCCCGGTTGACCAGCCGCACACCGGCCTCGGCGCTGATGTCGAGCATCCGGCCGTCGACGTAGGCCGGGACGCCGGTGACCATCTCGGCCGGCGGGGTACCGAGCCGCGCGGGCCAGTGGCGGCGGACGATGTCGTGGTTGGCGCCGATGCCGCCGGTGGTGACGACGACCGCCTGGGCGGTGAGTTCGAAGTCGCCGACGCGCTCGCGGTTGGAGGCGACTCCGCGTGCCGAGCGGTCCTCGGCGAGCACCGTGCCGCGCACCCCGCGCGCGGTGCCGTCCTCGATGACCAGCTCGTCGACCTGGTGGCGGTGGTGGAAGGTCAGCAGTCCGTCCCGGGCGGCCTGGCGGGCGTACTTGACGAACGGCTCGACCACGCCGGTGCCGGTGCCCCAGGCGATGTGGAAGCGGGGCACCGAGTTGCCGTGCCCGCCGGCCCTGAGGTCGCCGCGCTCGGCCCAGCCGACGGTCGGCAGCAGCTCGATGCCGTGCCCCTTGAGCCAGGACCGCTTCTCGCCGGCCGCGAACTCGACGTAGGCGCGGGCCCAGCGCACCGCCCAGGAGTCCTCGTCGTCGTGCCGGTCGAACCGCGCACTGCCCTGCCAGTCGCTCCAGGCGAGGTCGAAGGAGTCCTTGATGCCGAGGCGGCGCTGCTCCGGGGAGCCGACGAGGAAGAGCCCGCCGAAGGACCAGAACGCCTGTCCGCCGAGGTTGTTCGCGTTCTCCTGGTCGACCAGGGCCACCCGGCGGCCCCGGCTGGTGAGCTCGTGCGCCGCGACCAGGCCGGCGAGGCCCGCTCCGACGACTATGACGTCCGCGTCCATCGTGACTGTGTCCTTCCTGAGGGTCCTCATGCGGGGGTCGTGCGGGGTGCTGCGGGGGTGCGGCTGCCGTCCGTGAGCAGGGCGGTGACCAGTTGCTTGAGCCAGGCGCGGGCGGCGTCGACGTCCTTGTCCAGCAGGAGCTGGACGGTGACGCCGTCGTACGCGGCGACCACCGCGTGCGCGGCGCCGTCCACGCCACCGAGCACGGCGGGCAGTTCGGTGTGGCTGCCGGCCTGGAAGAGCCGGTCGGCGACCGCCTCGCGGAGCCGGGCGCGGTGGTCGAGGAGGGCCCGGGCGATCTCGGGGTCGCGGGCGGCGTGCACCAGGAAGTCGGTCTTGACCAGCAGCCAGTCCACGTCGAGCAGCAGCACCTCGGTGACGCGGTCCACGGCCGTCGGTACGTCGAGTCCGGGCCCGTCCTGGGTGAGCGCCTCGGTGACCTGGGAGGCGATGAGGTCGGCGCGCTCCTGGTAGAGGGCGAAGAACAGCTCGTCCAGCGTGGCGAAGTTCGAGTAGAAGGCGCCGCGGCTGAAGCCCGCGGCCTCGCAGACCTCCTCGATGGAGACCCGCCCGAAGCCTTTGGCCGCGAACACCTCGAACGCGGCCTGAAGCAGCCTTGCTCGGGTCTGGACCCGGCGCCGGGTGACGCGCTTGGGTGTGTCCTCCATCCGGCCCTCCCGAGTTCGATACAGGAATGTATCCGATACATCGATGTATCGAAAGGTCCGATCAAAGGGGAACACATTTTCGATTAAGGAGTACGCTGGACCCATGTCCACGCACCTCCAGGGCTCCCTCTTCGACCAGACCGACGAGCTCCGGCTCGGGCCGCTCGACGGGCCGGCCCGGACCGAGCTGGGCGCCGGCGCCTGGATCGACGTCCTGCCGGGCTGGCTGAGCGGGGCCGACGCCCTGTTCGAGAAGCTGGCGGCGGACGTGCCGTGGCGGGCGGAGCGCCGCAAGATGTACGACAACGTGGTGGCCGTGCCGCGCCTGCTGGCCTTCTACAAGGCGGACGACCCGCTCCCCCATCCGGTGCTTGACGAGGCCCGTGACGCGTTGTCCCGGCACTACGCCGAGGAGCTGGGCGAGCCCTTCACGACCGCCGGGCTGTGCTTCTACCGCGACGGCCGGGACAGCGTGGCCTGGCACGGGGACCGGATCGGGCGGGGTGCCCGCGAGGACACGATGGTCGCGATCCTCTCCGTCGGCGCGCCCCGGGACCTGCTGCTGCGTCCGGCGGGCGGCGGCGGTACGACGCTGCGGCGGCCGCTCGGCCACGGCGATCTGATCGTGATGGGCGGCTCCTGCCAGCGGACCTGGGAGCACTGCGTACCGAAGACGGCCCGGGCCACGGGACCGCGCATCAGCATCCAGTTCCGGCCGCACGGCGTGCAGTGACGCCACCCACCGGTGCGGGAGCACCGGCACATCTGGTTGGCTGTCCCGGACGGTCGGTCACAGGGTTCGGGGAGATCATGCGGGCAGAGGTACACCACGTCGCCGACGGCACCTATCTGGTGCACGGCAACCACGTCAACTGGGTGATCCTGAAGGACGGGGACGCCGTCACGCTGGTGGACACCGGCTATCCGGGAGACCGCCAGGGAGTTCTCGAATCCCTCGCCGAGGTGGGCAGCTCCCCGGAGGCGGTCGCCGCCGTTCTGATCACCCACGCGCACAACGACCATCTGGGCTCGGCCGAGTACCTGCGCGCCACCCACGGCACGCCCGTCTACCTGCACCCGGCCGAAGTGCCGCACGCGCGGCGGGAGTTCCTGCAGCAGGCCTCCATCGGCGACGTGGTCCGCAACGCCTGGCGGCCGGGCGTCCTGCCCTGGGCGGCCCATGTGATCCGCGTCGGCGGCACCGACCACAACCCCGTCACCGCTCCCGAGCCGTTCCCGGACGAGGGCCCCCTGGACCTGCCCGGCCGCCCCGTGCCCGTGCACACCCCGGGCCACACCGGCGGCCACTGCGTCTACCACCTCCCCGAGGCGGGCATCGTCATCTCCGGCGACGCCCTGGTCAGCGGCCACGCGACCTCGCGGGTCAGGGGACCGCAGATACTGCTCGACTTCTTCCACCACGAGCGCTCCGGTGTCCTGGCCTCCCTGGAGACGATCGGCGCGCTGGACGGCGACACCCTGCTGCCCGGTCACGGGCCGGTCCACCGGGGTCCGGTGCGGGCGGCGGCCGAGCAGGCGCGGGACCGGGCCTCCTAGAACACGCGGGCGGGGCCTTAGGGTTCGTGCCATGGCCTTGCAGATCAACGCCACGAACCCGGAGCACCCCGCGCTCCTGCTCGCCCTGCCCTGGGACGTGCCCCTGGAGGAGTGGCCCGAGGAGTACCTCGTGCCGCTCCCCAGGGGCATCTCCCGGCACGTCGTGCGGTACGCGCACGCCGGCGACGAGGTGATCGCCGTCAAGGAGCTGGCCGAGCGGCCCGCGCTGCGCGAGTACGGGCTGCTGCGCGACCTCGACCGGCTCGGCATCCCCGCCGTCGACCCGCTCGCCGTGGTCACCGGCCGCACCGACCGCTCGGGCGCCCCGCTGGAGCCGGTCCTGATCACCCGGCATCTGCGCGGCTCGATGCCGTACCGGTCGATGTTCGAGACGACCATGCGTCCGGCGACCATGCACCGGCTGATGGACGCCCTCGCCGTGCTGCTGGTCCGGCTGCACCTGGCCGGGTTCGCCTGGGGCGACTGCTCGCTGTCCAACACCCTCTTCCGGCGGGACGCGGGCGCCTATGCCGCGTATCTGGTCGACGCCGAGACCGGCGATCTGCACCCGCGGCTGAGCCCGGGGCAGCGGGAGTACGACCTGGACCTGGCCCGGGTGAACATCAGCGGCGAGCTGCTGGACCTGGAGGCGTCCGGTGCGCTGCACCCCTCCGTCGACCCGGTGGAGTTCGGGCACGAGATCTGCACCCGCTACCAGGGCCTGTGGCAGGAGCTGACCCGCACCTCGGTGTACCCGGCGGGCAAGTACCACTACATCGAGCGCCGGATCCGCCGGCTGAACGACCTCGGTTTCGACGTGGCCGAGATGCAGATCGAGCACTCCTCCAACGGGGACACGGTCACCTTCGTACCGAAGGTCGTCGACGCCGGGCACCACCAACGGCAGCTGTTGCGGCTGACCGGCCTGGACACCGAGGAGAACCAGGCGCGGCGGCTGCTGAACGACCTGGAGAGCTGGATGGCCACCCAGGACGACTACGCGCCCGGCGATCCGCTCGCCGCCCGTCCGGAAGTCCTGGCCCACCGGTGGGTGCGGGACGTGTTCCGGCCCACCGTACGGGCCGTGCCGCCACAGCTGCGCGGCTCGATGGACCCGGCCGAGATCTACCACGAACTCCTGGAACACCGCTGGTACCTGTCCGAGCGCGCCCAGCACGACATAGGCCTCGACACGGCCGTCGAGGACTACATCGCGAACGTCCTGCCCAAGGCGCGGGCCGGCCTGGAGCCGACCGAGGCCGAGTAGCTCACTCGTGCGGGACCACCGCGACCGGGCATTCGGCGTGGTGCAGCATCCCGTGCGCGACCGAGCCGATCCGGGCGCCCACGGCCGTACGGTGCGCCCGGCGCCCGACGACCATCAGCTGGGCCCGGTCGGCCACCGACAGCAGCACCTGGCCCGCGCTGCCCATCTCGAGGTGCTCGGCCACGGGCACGTCCGGGAACCGTTCCCGCCACGGCCGGAGGGCCTCGGTCAGCGCCTGCTGCTCGTAGGGTTCGAGACCGCCGGAGTCGTCGAGGAGCTTGAGCGAGCCGGGGCTGTAGGCGAAGACCGGCGGCAGGGTCCACGCCCGTACGGCCCGGACGGCCGCGCCACGGGCCGCCGCCGTCTCGAACGCGAACCGCAGCGTGGCCGCACTGTCCTCGGGGTCGCCGTGCTGGCCGACCACAACTTCCCGCCCGGCCGCCTCGGCCGCCGGCCGGTCCCCGGCGCGCACCAGGACCACCGGCCGGGCCGCCTCGGTGATCACCTGCTGCCCGACCGAGCCCAGCAGGAACCCGAGCACGGGGCCGTGCCCGCGCGAACCCAGCACCATCATCTCCGCCTCCGCCGCGGCACGGGCCAGCGCGCGCACGGGCTCGCCCTCGACCACGTCGACGCTCACCTCCAGCTCCGGATGCCGCGCGGAGACGCCCCGCACGGCCTCCGCCACCCCTTCCGACACCCAGACCTGCTGGGTGGTCCGGTCGGCGACGGCCAGCGACTCGGCGTACCGCCAGGCATGCACCACGCGCAGGGGCAGCCCACGGCGTACGGCCTCCCGGCCCGCCCAGTCCAGCGCGGCCAGGCTCTCCTGGGTGCCGTCCACCCCTGCCGTGATCGGGCGTGTCATCCGTGGGCCTCCTCGTCGTCGCCGCTGTCGTGGTGCTGGTGCCCACTATCGGCCACCGTCGCGCACGGGCACGACGATCTCCTCCACGAGCCGTCGGGCGATACCCCGGGGGGATGTTCCAGATGTCCGCGTGTCCGGCGACCAGCCGCAGGGTGCGATCGCCCCAGCCGGGAGGCCGCCGACAGGATCGGGGCCGACCGAACCACGATGACCGCACTGGTCGTCGCCCTGGAGGACAAGGGACTCGTGGCGCGCCGCCGCAACGCCGAGGACCGGCGCCGGAACACGGTCGAGCCGACCACCCACGGCCAGGAGGACCTGCACCGCGCCGAAGAGGCCCGCCCGGAGGCCGAGCGCCGGTTCCTGGCGGCCCTCTCCGACGCTGACGCCGAGCGTTTCCTGGGTGCGCTGCGGACCCTGGCCGGCTTCGCGGAGGCGGAAAGGGAACAGGACGGCACGGCCGCCCGCTGACCACGCTTCCGGCACGGCTCCGGAGTGGGAGCAGGTGGTCCTCGACACGGCCGGCCCCGTGGCGCTCGGGCGCTGGTGGGCCGGGGCGTGGTGAATGCGCCGCGGACGCGTACGAGATCCGGCCCGCGCCCGACCGGCTGCCTGGGCTGCTGTTCGTGCCGGCGCCGGAGACGGTCGAGAACCGGCACGGCCGCCCGCTGACCACGCTTCCGGCACGACTCCGGAGTGGGACCAGCTGGTCGTCGACGCGGCCGGCCCCGTGGCGCTCGGGCGCTGGTGGCCGAGGCGCTGGGCCGGGCCGTGGTGAACGACGCCGCGGACGCGTACGGGACCCGGCCCGCGCCCGACCGGCTGCCTGGGCTGCTGTTCGTGCCGGTGCCGGAGCTGGAGACGGTCGGGAACCGGCTGCATCTCGATTTTCACCCGGACGACCCGGCGGCCGAGGTGGCCCGGCTGCTCGCGCTCGGCGCCCGCCGCGCGGAGATCGGGCAGGGCGAGCAGCCGTGGCAGTGGGTGGTGCTCGCGGGTCCCGAGGGCAACGAGTTCTGTGTGCTCGGGGAGCGGCACCCGGGCTGATCGCGCCCCCTGCCGTATCCCAGGGCGAATCGGGGCGATCGAACATACGATGGCTGCGAACCGGTGCGGTGGTCCCCACGACACCGACCCGCGGAACCAACGCTCGGGGTGGGAGACGTATGGCACAGGCCGCCGACGCAGCGCGGACCGTCATCCTGACCGTGGACGACGACCCGGGGGTCTCCCGCGCCGTCGCCCGCGATCTGCGGCGCCGCTACGGCGAGTCGTACCGGATCGTGCGCGCGGAGTCGGGGGAGTCCGCGCTCGAGGCCCTGCGCGAGCTGAAGCTGCGCGGCGACCTGGTGGCGGTGATCCTTGCCGACTACCGCATGCCGCAGATGAACGGCATCGAGTTCCTGGAACTGGCGCTGGACGTGTACCCGGGGGCGCGCCGGGTGCTGCTGACCGCGTACGCGGACACCAACGCGGCGATCGACGCGATCAACGTGGTCGATCTGGACCACTATCTGCTCAAGCCCTGGGACCCGCCCGAGGAGAAGCTCTACCCGGTCCTGGACGATCTGCTGCAGGCCTGGCGCTCCAGCGCCTACCGGCCCGTGCCCAGCACCAAGGTGGTCGGGCACCGCTGGTCGGCGCGGTCGTCGGACGTGCGCGAGTTCCTCGCCCGCAACCAGGTGCCGTACCGCTGGTACTCGGTGGAGGAGCCCGAGGGGCAGCGGCTGCTGGCGGCCGCCGGGCAGGACGCGCGGCGGCTGCCGCTGGTGATCACGCCGGACGGCACCGTACTGGTCGAGCCCGAGGCGCCGGAGCTGGCCGCGCGGGTCGGGCTGGCGACCACGCCGACGGCCGACTTCTACGACCTGATCGTGATCGGCGGCGGGCCGGCCGGGCTCGGTGCGGCCGTGTACGGAGCCTCCGAGGGGCTCAGGACCGTGCTGGTGGAGCGGTCGGCGACCGGCGGGCAGGCCGGGCAGAGCTCGCGGATCGAGAACTACCTGGGCTTCCCCGACGGCGTCTCCGGCGCCCAGCTCACCGACCGGGCGCGCCGGCAGGCGGCCAAGTTCGGCGCGGAGATCCTGACCGCCCGCGAGGTGACGGGACTCGAGGTCAACGGCGCCGCCCGGGTCGTACGGTTCGCGGACGGCTCGGCGATCGCCGCGCACAGCGTGATCCTCGCGACCGGCGTGCAGTACCGGCAGCTGGAGGCCGCCGGCTGCTTGGATCTGACCGGCTGCGGGGTGTTCTACGGTTCGGCGCTGACGGAGGCCGCCTCCTGCCAGGGGCAGGACATCTTCATCGTCGGCGGCGCCAACTCGGCGGGCCAGGCCGCGATGTACCTGTCCCGGGGCGCGAAGTCGGTGACCTTGCTGGTGCGCGGCCCCGACCTGTCGGCCTCGATGTCGCACTACCTGATCCAGCAGATCAACGAGGCGCCGAACATCTCGGTGCGCCCGCACACCGTGGTGGACGCGGCGCACGGCACGGACCACCTGGAGCAGCTGACGCTGCGTGACACCGTGACCGGCGAGAGCGAACGGGTCGACGCGCAGTGGATGTTCGTGTTCATCGGCGCCGCCCCGCTGACCGACTGGCTCGGCGACGCCGTGCTGCGCGACGAGCGCGGGTTCATCCTGGCCGGGCCCGATCTGACGGCCGACGGGCGGCCGCCGGCCGGCTGGGAGCTGGACCGGCCGCCGTACCACCTGGAGACCAGCGTCCCCGGCGTGTTCGTGGCGGGTGACGCCCGTGCCGAGTCCGCCAAGCGGGTCGCGTCCGCCGTCGGAGAGGGAGCCATGGCCGTGATGCTCGTCCACCGGTATCTGGAACAGTCATGAACGATCTGGAGCAGTCATGAGCGGGCAGATCATGCCGTGCAGTCCCCAGGAGATCGGCTCGCTGTTCCTCTTCGAGAAGCTGAGCCCCGAACAGCTGGGCCGGTTGTGCTGCGAGGGTCGGGTGGAGCTGTTCCAGCCCGGTCCGGTGTACACCGAGGGCGACCCGGCCACCTGCTTCTTCGTGTTGATCGAGGGCACGGTCGTGCTCTCCCGCCGGGTCGGCGGCGACGACGTGGAGGTCACCCGCACCTCGCAGCGCGGGGTGTACGCGGGCGCGATGCAGGCCTACATCGGCGACCGAGTGCGGCAGGCCTACAACAACTCGATGCGGGTGACGGAGCCGTCGCGGTTCTTCGTGCTGCCGGCGGACATCTTCGCGGACGTCATGAACGAGTGGTTCCCGATGGCCGTGCATCTGCTGGAGGGCCTGTTCTTCGGGGCGAAGCGCACCCAGGCGGTGATCGGGCAGCAGGAGCGGCTGCTGGCACTGGGCTCGCTGTCGGCGGGGCTCACGCACGAGCTGAACAACCCCGCGGCGGCGGCCGTACGGGCGACGGCCACGCTCCGCGAACGGGTCGCGAAGATGCGGCGCAAGCTCGCCATGATCGCCGAAGGCCCCTTCTCCCGCGACGCGTTGGCGAGTCTGGTCGAGATCCAGGAGCGCACCGCCGAACGGGTCGCCAAGGCTCCGGTGCTCAGTCCGCTGGAGGCCTCCGACCGGGAGGACCTGCTCACCGACTGGCTGGAGGACCACGGCGTCGGCCAGGCCTGGCAGCTGGCGCCGGCCTTCGTGCAGGCCGGACTCGACGTCGACTGGCTGGACCAGGTCGCCGCCGCCGTGGACGAGGAGATCCTGCCCGGTGCGGTCGCCTGGCTCAACTACACCATCGAGACCGAGCTGTTGATGAACGAGATCGAGGACTCCACCACCCGGATCTCGCATCTCGTCGACGCGGCCAAGCAGTACTCGCAGCTGGACCGGGCGCCCTACCGCGCGGTGGACGTGCACGAACTCCTCGACAGCACCCTGCTGATGCTCTCCGGCAAGATCGGCGGCGGCATCCAGGTCGTGAAGGAGTACGACCGCACGCTCCCGCCGGTGCCCGCCTATCCGGCGGAGCTGAACCAGGTGTGGACCAACCTGATCGACAACGCGGTGTCCGCCATCAACGGCGCGGGCGGCACGGGCACGTTGACCGTGCGGACCGCGCTCGACCACGAACGGCTGCTGGTGGAGTTCCGGGACACCGGACCCGGGATCCCGCCCGAGATCAAGGACCGGATCTTCGACCCGTTCTTCACCACCAAACCGGTCGGCGAGGGCACCGGGCTCGGCCTGGACATCTCCCGGCGGATCGTCCTCAACAAGCACCACGGCGGCCTGCGCGTGGAGTCGGTGCCCGGCGACACCCGCTTCCAGGTGCTGCTGCCGCTCACCGCCGAGCTGCCTGACACGTCCATCGAGCAAGCGGAGGAAGCCGTATGAGCACCAGCGACAAGGCCGACGCGATCGACCCGGGCGTCCCGCCCAGCGGCACCGGCTGCGTGGAATGCGAGGAGGCCGGCGGCTGGTGGTTCCATCTGCGCCGGTGCGCGCAGTGCGGGCACATCGGGTGCTGCGACGACTCACCCGCGAAGCACGCCACCGCGCACTACCACGCCACGGGGCATCCGGTGATCCAAAGTTTCGAGCCGGGTGAGGAGTGGTTCTGGGACTACGCGACGGACGAGTTGTACACCTCGGGTCCGGAGCTGGCCCCGCCGGTCAGTCATCCCGCCGAACAGCCGGTGCCGGGGCCTGCCGGGCGGGTGCCGAGGAACTGGGCGCAGGTGCTGAGGGGTTGAGCGTCCGCCGGCTCGGCGGGTTCTGCGCGGACGGCGACCGCGGGTGCGTCGTGGCTGGTCGCGCCCGCGCGGCGGGACCGCCCATCGGCACGGTCCCGCGCCCCTTCGGGGCGCCCGGCGTGCCAGGATGGGGGCGTGTCGCAGATCGTCTTCTCCTCGCCGCCGTTGATCGGGCGGGACGAGGAACTGGCCCGGCTCCTCGGCGTGCTGGAGCGCGCCCGGGGTGGGGAGGCGCGGGCGGTGCTGGTCGCCGGGGACGCCGGGGTCGGCAAGACACGGCTGCTGGACGAGGTCACGGGGCGGGCGGCGCGGACGGGGGGCACCGTGGTCACCGGGCACTGCGTGGACCTCGGTGACGTGGGCCTGCCGTATCTGCCGTTCACCGAGATCCTCGGCGTGCTCGCCGCCGACGCACGCTTCACGTCCGTGCTGGCCGCGCATCCGGCGGTGGAGAGGCTGCTGGGCGCCGGCACCGATCCGGCGGGCGGCCCGGACGGAAGGCTGCGACTGTTCGAGGACGTCGCCGGGCTGCTGGCCGAACTGGCCGCCGTGGCACCGCTGCTGCTGGTCCTGGAGGACCTGCACTGGGCCGACCAGTCCTCCCGGGACCTGCTGCGCTTCCTGCTCAGCCGGGGCGTGCTGCACCGGCCGGGCGGCGGCCCCGAGCGGCGCCTCGCGGTCCTCGCCTCCTACCGGGCGGACGATCTGCACCGCCGCCACCCCCTGCGCCCGCTGCTCGCCGAACTGGTCCGGCTGCCGGCCGTGGAGCGGCTGGAGCTGCGGCCGCTGCCCGATCCCGAGGTCGCGCGGCTGGTGCGGGCCCTGGAGGACCGCCCGCTGCCCGAGGCCGTCGTACGGGGCATCGTGGCCCGCGCGGAGGGCAACGCGTTCTACGCGCAGGAGCTGTTCGCTGCGGCCGGCGCGGACGCCGGCGGCGTGCCCAGCGGGCTCGCGGACCTGCTGCTCATCCGGGTCGAGCAGCTGACGGAGACCGGCCAGCAGGTGCTGCGGACCGCCGCCGTGGCCGGGCGCCGGGTGGAGCACGACCTGCTGCGCGAAGCGGCCGGGCTCCCCGAGGAGGAGCTGGAGGCGGCGCTGCGCGAGGCCGTCGGCCGGCAGCTGCTCGTCCCCGGGGACCGCGACACCTACGCCTTCCGGCACGCCCTGACCCGCGAGGCGGTCTACGCCGATCTGCTGCCCGGCGAGCGGTCCCGGCTGCACGGGGCGTACGCCCGGCTGCTCGCCGCCCGCGGCCGCGCCCCGGAGACCGCCGCCGAGCGCGCCCACCACGCGCGCGAGAGCCACGACCTGCCGGCGGCGCTCGCCGCCTGTCTGGAGGCGGCCGACCACGCCCGGCGGCTGGGTGCGCCGGCCGAGGAGCTGCGGCACCTGGAGACGGCGCTGGACCTGTGGTCGTCGGTGCCGGCCGGGGCACGGCCGAGCGCCGACGGCATCGCGCCCGTCACCCTGACCCTGCGGGCCTCCGTCGCGGCCGTGCAGGCCGGGGACTCCCATCGGGCGGTCTCCCTGACGCGGGCCGCGCTCGCCGAGGTCGGCGAGGACGCCGACTCCGCGCTCGCCGCCCGGATCCGCTACACCCTGGCCGGCAACCTGATCAGCGTGGACCGGCTGCAGGCCGCCTTCCGGTACAGCAGTGAGGCGCTGGCGCTCATCCCCGCCGAGCCGCCCTCGCCGACCTGGGTGTGGGCGGCGGCCACCCATGTCGTGGCGGCCCGTCACCTCGGCGCGGACGAGACGGCGCTGAGCATCGCCCACCGCGCCCTGCGCGTCGCGGAGGAGCTGGGTATGGCCGATGCCTGGGCCGATCTGCTGATCTCCCTGGCCAATCTCGAAGGAGGCGGCCGGCGCTCCCCGGAGGGCCAGGAGAAGCTGCGGCGGGCCCGGGAGCTGGCGCGGTCCGCCGGGCACGGTCCGGTGGAGATGCGCGCGCTGTTCAACCAGGCGATCAGCCGCCTGGAGGCCGGCGATCTCCAGGCGTGCCTGCCCGTGCTGGCCGAGGCGCTGGAGCGGGCCCGCCGGACCGGACTGCTGTCCTCGCCGTATCCGCTGGGGATGCGGTATCTCCAGCTGCTGGCGCTGTACACGCTCGGCCGGTGGGACGAGTGCCTGAGCACGGCGGCCGAGGCCGCGTCCGCCCTGCCGGCCACGGGCGCCTTCGCGGCGGGGCCCGCGCTGTACGCGGCCGCGGCGCGGGGCGACGCCGGGGCCGTCCAGCGGGCCGAGGCCCTGCTGGAGGGGCCGTTCAACTGGATGGGCACGCTGGTCGCCGGCATCGTCCTCACCGACGCCGCCGCCCTACGGGGCGACCCGGAGACGGCCGAGGAGCGGATGCGGGCGGCCCTCGCCGCGCTGGGCGACGGCTCGGAGCGGCGGCCCGACGTCACCGTCCGGCTCGCCGCACTCTGTCTCACGGCGGTCGCCGACCGGGCGGTGGAAGCGCGGCGTACCGGGGACGCGCCGGCGCTGCGCCGCTGGGCGGACACCGCGACCGAGCTGGTGGAGCAGGCGCGGGCCTCGGCGGCACGGGACGAGGAGGGGCGTCCGCAGGGCCCGGAGGGCCAGGCCTGGCTGGCGCGCGCCGAGGCGGAGTGGGCGACGGCCACCTCCGGCCCGGATCCGGCGGCCTGGGACAAGGCGGTCGCCGCGTTCGCGTACGGCGACGTGTACGAGCAGGCGCGCTGCCGGGTGCGCTGGGCGGAGGCGCTGCTGGCCGTCGAGCGGCGCGCGGAGGCGGCGGAGCAGGCGCGTGCGGCGCGGGCGACAGCGGCCACGCTCGGTGCGGCACCGCTGCTGGAGCGGATCGACGTGCTGACCCGCCGGAGCCGTCTTACCGCCGCCACCGCGGCGGACCCGGCCGGTGCCGCGCCGCTGACCGCCCGGGAGCAGGACGTGCTGCGGCTCCTCGCGCGGGGCCGCAGCAACCGGCAGATCGGCGAGGAGCTGTTCATCAGCGTCAAGACGGCGAGCGTGCACGTCTCCAACATCCTGGCCAAGCTGGGCGCAGCGAGCCGTACGGAGGCGGTGGCGGTCGCCTACCGCCGGGGGCTGATCGCGCCGGAGCCGACCGGGGCGGGGTGAGCCGGCCGGTCCCCGGTCAGGCGGGTGCAGTCGAGGGTGCCGGGGTCGACGGCGCCGGCGATCGCCCGCATCCCCTGGTCGTCGGGGTGCAGGTGGTCACCGCCGTCGAGGAACGGCAGCAGCCGTACGGCGTCGTGGGGGCTGCGCAGGATGCGGTCGACGTCGGTGACCGCGTCGAACTCCCCGCTGCCGCGGATGAATCGGTTCACTTCCCGGCGTACGGTCTCGGCGGCCGGATCCCATTCGGGCCAACCCTCGAAGGGGCCGATCGTGGCGGCCACCACGCACTTGCCCGCAGCGTGCACCCGCTCGGCGATCTTCCGGTACCCGGCGATCAGGTCCCGCGCGGTGACGCCGGTGTGCGCCTTGAGGTCGTTGACCCCCTCGAAGAGGAAGACGGTGCGCACACCGGGCAGGGACAGCACGTCCCGGTCCAGCCGGTTCAGCGCGCTCTGCCCGGCGCTGTCGGCGAGGACCTGGTTGCCCGAGATGCCCTCGTCGGCGACGCCTCGCACGGCCGCGCGGGCTGTGCGCAGGCGCTTCGCCAGATAGTCGGGCCAGCGGTGGTCCAGATCCAGGGTGGAGTGCCAGCCGTCGGTGATGGAGTCGCCGAGCGCGGCCACGGCCCCGGTGCCGCGGCCGGCCGGCCGTACCGACACGGCGTCGAGGTACCACCAGGAGCCGGTGGTCTGCGTCCAGTTGGTGCCGCTCTCCTCGGCGGTGTGGTCGCCCTGTCCGGTGTAGGAGGTCTGCATCGCCAGCCAGTGGCCGGTCGCCGGACCTGCCGCGGCCGGGGTATGCAGGCTGACGACCAGATCGGTGCCGGCGCGCAGCCGGCCGGGCAGCGGGTCACTCCAGGCGGTGGCACCCGTCGGAACGATGACCGTACGGGCGCCGCCGAAGGTGAGCCGCCGGTTGCTGCCCGGCCGCACGGCGGCCCCCTCGCCGCGCATCCCGGCGTAGACGCTGTCCACGGTCAGCGGCCGGTCGCCGAAGGCGTTGCTCAGCCGCACGCGCGGATCGTCGCCGCCGACGCTGGTGTGCACGATCATCCGGTAGCCCTGGCCGGCGGTGCCCTCGCCCATGCGGTCGGCGCTCGCCGCCCAGGTGACGACCCCGGAAGCCTGCTCGGCGGACGCGGGCAGAGCGGCCGCCCTGCCCGGCGCGGACTGGCAGACGACGGCCGTGAGCAGGACGGCGGCGACGCGGCGGAGGCGTCGGAACCGGCCGGTCTTCACGCGGGCTCCCGGAGCGTGCCGGACCCGCCGGGTCGCACGCGGACCGTCCGGGACATGCCTGCGTACCCCACGGACGTCATGGTCCCGCCACCGCCGCGGTCGCGCACCTCGGTGGGTCTCCGCTCCCGCCGCTGCGGGCCGGGGAGGGGCCCGCAGCGGGTCCCCGGCCCCGGTCGGCGAGGCGCCGGGCCGTTCGCGCCGAGGTCCTCCGGGGACATCCACTCCGAAATCGGCCTCCCGAACCGGATCCGCCACCGGCGTACGGTAGTTGCCGGACAGCGCTCACACCAAGGGCGCCACCCCCGGCCTCGCCGTGGGTCAAGCGGACGGCCATGGGCGGTTCGCGCGGGTCCCGGACATGCGGATGCCCCGCGCGAGGCGGGGCATCCGGTGGTGCGGCGGTTCCGTCAGTGACGGGCGGCCGGCGTGTTGGCGGCGGTGACGTTGACCGCGGCCCACGCCTTGTCCACCGTCTTGTACTCGGTGCTGCTCGCGCCGTACAGGTCCTTGGCCGCCTTCAGCGTCGCGACGCGCGCGTCGTGGAAGTCGGTCGTGGAGACCATGTAGCGGGTGAGCGCACGGTAGAAGATCGCGGTGGCCTTGGTGCGGCCGATGCCCTTGACCGTGGCGTTGTGGTAGGTCGGCGAGTTGTAGTTCACGCCGTTGATCGTCTTCTTGCCGCTGCCCTCCGCGAGGAGGTAGTAGGCGTGCGAGGAGACACCGGAACCGGCGTGCACCTCGGTGTAGTACGTGTCCGGCGACCAGTAGTCGATCGTGCCCTCGAGTTTGTCGAGCGACGGGTGGTCGAGACGGCGCAGGAACTTCTGCGCGAGGCCCAGCTTCTCGCCGATGAGGTAGTCCCCGACGTCCTTGGAGTTCTTGGTGAAGAACTCGACGTTGGAGCCGAAGATATCGGCGAGCGACTCGTTCAGCGAGCCCGGCTCACCGTACTGGTTGCCGTCGGAGTCGACGTAGGTCGGCTCCAGCTTCGCGGTCGCGTCCACCACGCCGTGGGTCAGCTCGTGGCCGGTGACGTCGAGGACGACGAGCGGCTTCTTGAACATCTGGCCGTCGCCGTCGCCGTACAGCATGCAGTTGCAGGTCGGGTCCCAGAAGGCGTTGGCGACCTTGCTGCCCCAGTGCACCATCGCCTGGGCGGCCTTGCTGTTGTTGGCTATGCCCTTGCGGCCGAAGGTGCTCTTGTAGAAGTCCAGCGTCTTGGTGACGCCGTACTGCGCGTCGGCCGCGGCGCTGGCACGGCTGCTCGTCGCGCCGTTGCCCCACACGTTGGTCGTGTTGGTGAACTTCGTGCCCGCGCTGAACTTCTCCGTGTACGAGCCCTTGGCGTCCCGCGTCTCGGTGCCGTACCGGCTCGGGTCCTTGAGCTGGTAGTGGCCGCGCGAGGTCTGCGTGGTGGTCAGGCCGACGCTGCCGACGAAGAGGGTCTTGCCGGTGCCCTTGGCGGCCGACGGGTAGCTCGCCGCGGCACCGGAGACGCCGGAGCCGAGCAGGCCGGCCTCGGGGGAGGCGGAGCCGATGCCGGTGGCCGGGTCGATCGTCTCGTGGTGCTTGCGCAGGCTGTCCAGCAGCTTCGGCGACAGGAACTCGTCGCTGTCCGGTGTGTTGCTGCGCACCTTGCCGGTGACGGCGTCGACGACGACGGTGTTGGTGCCGTTCCCGTCGGTCACGGTCACCTGGTAGGCGAGGGCCGAGGAGCCGCCGCGCGCGTCGACGACGAGCCGGGCGGTGCCCGCGTCGCCCTTGGCGGCCTGGGCGGCCTTGGCGGCGGCCTGGTCGGCGGTCAGCTTGGCCTTGGTCGTGGCCGGCTCGACGGCGTGGCCGGCGGCGCGGGTCACGCCGGCGTAGGCCAGCTTGTGGTCGAGGTGGACGATGAGGTCGCCGCCGAGCACGGGCATGCCGTCGTGCGTGCGGACGAACCGGACGTGCCGGGCGCCCTCGGGGTCGAGCATCACGTCCTGCGCGTGCAGTTCGTCGCCCCGGGAGACGCCGGTCGCCGAGGCGTGGGCGAAGGCCGCGGTGCGCGCCGCCTCGACCACCGCGGTGGCGTTCGTGGTGGCGGACGCCGAGGACCGCTCCACCCCCGTGGACGGACCCGCGAAAGCCGTACCGGCCAGACCCGTGGCAGCGGTCGTCACCGCGATGGCGACGGCAACGCTGCGTATGTGAGGTCTACGCAAGGATCAGGGTTCCTTCGTTCTAAGGCAGCGGGGATCACCAACCGCCTTGACGCATGACGCGGTTCCGCGTCACGGGGGCTGGTCGGGCCCCAGGGCGTAACCCTTACGGATCAGTCATGTCCACGTAAAGGCGGAATGATCGATTTCGCGAACTTCTATGGCAATCCTTTACGAATGGGCGCCACAGAGTGATCACGGACTGACCAACTGTGTGTCGGCTGTGGAGACGTGGACTCCGTCCCCCAGGTTCCGAGGCCGGAATGTGACCGATGTCGCATCACATGCCGTACCCAGCAGCCACCCCTTCCGTCCCGCCGACCACGACCAACCCGCCTTCGCCGCCGCCCCCTCCGTCCGCCCGGGCCCCGACGGCCCGCCCACAACCTCCATCCGCCGGTCCGGCCACGCCCCGCCCACACCCGCCGTCCAGCCCGCCCGCCGAGGCACCCGGCGGCGCCGACGGCTTCCTCCGCCTGGTCAACTCGGCCCGTGCGCGGGCCGGTTCTCCCCTGGTCGCCCTCGATCCACGGCTCGTCTCCGCCGCGCGGTCCCATGTCCGGGCCATGGCGGAGGCCGGGCGGCTCGACGGTGAGGGCCGGGACGGAGTTTCGGTGCACCAGCGGATCAGCATCGCCGGATACACGTACGTCACGGTCGGCGAACACCTCGTCTCCGGGCCGCGCAGCCCGGCGGAGTTCGTGGAGTACTGCCTGGAATCGGCGCATTCCCGGCGTACCCTGCTCGACCCTGCCTTCCGGCATGCCGCCCTGGCCCACGCCGACGCCGGCCACCGGTACTGGACCGCACTGTGGGCCGCTCCGCTCACCCCGGACGCGCTGTCGCGCACGGCCTCCGAGATCCTCGCGCTCACCAACGCCGAGCGCGGCCGGGCGGGCCTGCCCCCGCTGGCGGAGGACCCGCTGCTCACGGCCGTCGCGCAGGCGCACTGCGGGGACATGGTGGCCCGCGACTTCTACGACCACACCTCGCCCGACGGCTCCCGGCCCTGGGACCGGGCCGCCGCGGCGGGATCCCGGATGCGCACGATCGGCGAGAACATCGCCTGCGGCCAGCGCTCCCCCGCCGAGGTCGTGAACGGCTGGATGAACAGTCCCGGGCACCGCGCCAACATCCTCAAGCGGGAGTTCGGCCACCTGGGCGTCGGCTTCGCGGGCGGCGGCCGGGCGGGCACGTACTGGACCCAGCTGTTCGGTGGTTGAGCGGGCACTTTGCGTGATCTTGTCGGAACGACATCCTCCGGGACACCATGCCCCGCATGAAGGGTGATCTCTTTTCCAGTACGCACGTGGTGCAGCCGGCCGTGGAGCCGGGGATGTCCGTGGAGAACGCCAAGTGCGTCAAGTACGCGGTGAACGGCGAGATGTACGCCCGCCAGGGCGCGATGGTCGCCTACCGCGGGAACCTGAAGTTCGAGCGCAAGGGGCAGGGCGTCGGCGGCATGCTGAAGCGTGCGGTCACCGGTGAGGGACTGCCCCTCATGGCCGTGCGCGGGCAGGGCGAGGCCTGGTTCGCGCACGAGGCGCAGAACTGTTTCATCGTCGAGGTCGAGCCCGGCGACCAGTTCACCGTCAACGGCCGCAACGTGCTGTGTTTCGACGCCTCGCTGTCGTACGACATCAAGACGGTGAAGGGGTCGGGCATCGCGGGCGGCGGCCTGTTCAACAGCGTGTTCAGCGGGCAGGGCCGGCTCGGGCTGGTCTGCGAGGGCAACCCGCTGGTCATACCGGTCTCCGCGCAGTCCCCGGTGTACGTCGACACGGACGCGGTGGTCGGCTGGACCGCGCATCTGCAGACCTCGCTGCACCGCTCCCAGTCCATCGGCTCGATGCTGCGCGGCGGTTCCGGCGAAGCCGTGCAGCTGATGCTCCAGGGCGAGGGCTTCGTCGTGGTGCGCCCGAGCGAGCTGACCCCGCAGAAGGCCCAGCAGCACTGAACCTTCACAGGGTGATCCGCATCGCACGGGCAACCCCCGTCGCCGTACCCGCGTCTTGATCGGCGACAGACCGACACGCCCCGGTCCCCTCGGCCGGGGCGTCTTTTCGAGACGCTATACACGCCATGTATACGCATCGTGTATACACGTCGAGTATAGAAAGGTACGCATGTACGGCAAGGCTTTCGCCCCGGAGTACCAGGGCGCCCTGACCACCCTGTCCGTGAACTCCTCGCTGGTCGATGTGCTGGCGGAGGGCACCGAGAAGCTGCGCGAGGCCGAGCGGTCCGGGCGCCCCGCCGAGGCGGCCCGCTGCGGGATCGCCGTCGCCGAGGCGCACCGGCGGCTCGGCCACACGGCGGCCGCGGACCAGGCCTGGAAGGCGAGTTACCGCACCGCCCGCGCGGCAGGCGACACGGCCGCGATGGCGTGGGCGCTGTGGAGCGGCGGCACCCTCGCCCGGCAGCGCGGGGCCTTCCCGCTGGCCTGGCGGCTGCTGGGGTTCGCGGCCGAACTCGGCGAGCGCGGCGGCGACATCGTCGTCCGCGGCTACTCGCTGGCCGGCCTGGCGGAGACCGGCCGGATCCAGGGCGACTACGCGGCGGTCGGCCGGCTGCACGAGCAGCTGCTGGCCGAGGCGCGCCGGCGCGGCGAGGCCCGGCACACCGTGTGGGCGCTGGAGGGCATCGCGCAGATGCACCGCAACACCGGCGACCACGACCGGGCGTTCGCGCTGTTCGAGGAGGCGGCGGAGATAGCCGAGCGCGCGGAGGACCGGCGCGGGCACGCCTGGGCGCTGCGCGGACTCGCCGACATCCTCTCGGTGCGCGACAAGGACACCGAGGGAGCACTGGAGCTGCTGTCCCGGGCGGAGGCCTCCTGCCGGGCGATGAACCTCTCCAGCGCGCTCGCCTACAACCACAAGATGCGCGGCAACGTCCTGTACCGGGCCGGGCGTTACGCCGAGGCGCGCGATCTGTACGAGCTGGCGCTCGGGGAGTTCCGCGCGATGAGCGAGCCGCGGGGCGAGGCGCTGGCCCGGCTGGGCCTGGCCAAGTCGCTGGCGCGGCTCGGCCGCGACCGGTCCGAGACGGCGGCCGAACTCGCCGATCTGGCACGGATGTTGGAGCGGAGCGGACTGAAGCACGCCCGGGAGATGGTGGCCCGGGCCCAGGAGGAGTTCGGCCTCGATGCGGAGGTGGTCCGGTGACCACCGTACAAGCTCCGTCCTCTGTTCCCGAACTCCTCGGCCGCTGTGCGCGGTTGGCGCAGCCCGCGCTGCGGGAGGCGGTCGGGCGGCTGCATCCGTGGGTGGCCGAGATGGCCGGGTACTCCTTCGGCTGGTGCGAGGTCGGCGGGGCACCCGCCGCCGCGCCGGGCGGCAAGGGCGTACGGCAGGCGCTGGCGGTGCTCGGCGCCGAGGCGGCGGGCGCCGACCGGCGGGCAGGCGTCCCGGCCGCGGTCGCCGTGGAGCTGGTGCACGCCTTCTCGCTGCTGCACGACGACGTCATGGACGGCGACGCGACCCGGCGCCGCCGCCCCGCCGTGTGGAAGGCGTACGGCACGGGCCCGGCGGTGCTCGCCGGGGACGCCCTGTTCGCGCTGGCGGTGGAGACCCTCGCGTCCGCACCGCAGGGAGCCGGCACCGTACGGCTGCTGTCGGCGGCCCTCGCCGACCTGGTGCGCGGGCAGGCCGACGACCTGCTGTTCGCCACCCGCCCCTGGACCGGCCCGGAGCGGGTCACACCCGAGGAGTACCGGTCGATGGCGGAGGGCAAGACCGGCGCGCTGCTGGGCTGTGCCGCCGCGCTGGGCGCCGTGCTCGGCGGCGCGGACGCGGCCACCGCCGGTGCGCTGGACCGGGCCGGACGGCATCTCGGCATCGCGTTCCAGCTGGTCGACGACGTGCTGGGCATCTGGGGCGACCCGGCCGTCACCGGCAAGCCCGTGGGCGGCGATCTGCGACAGCGCAAGAAGACCTATCCGGTGCTGGCCGCACTCGGTTCCCCGGCGGCCCGTGGGTTGCCCGAGCTGCTCGACACGCCGGGACGGGCGGCGCAGGCCGCCGCGCTGATCGAGGCAGCGGGCGGCCGCACGGCGGCGCTGACCGAGGCCCGCGCGCACACGGCCGCCGCCCGGGCGCTGATCGCGGAGGCACCCCTGGCCACCGAAGCCGCCGGGCAGCTCCTCCGGCTCCTCGATCACCTGATGGACCGCGAGCTGTGACCCCACACGACCGTCCGCGACCCGGGAGCCACTCGAGTCGCCGAGACAGGCCACGGAGGCCGCCACGCTGATCGAGGCAGCGGGCGGCCGCACGGCGGCCCTGGCCGAGGCCCGCGCGCACACGGCCGCCACCCGGGCGCTGATCGCGGAGGCAGCCGGGGAGCTGTTCCGGTTGCTGGGCGTCCGGGTGGGCCGCGAGTGGCCAGCGGCTGTGAAACCGTGTTGACCTCGACAGTCTGCGCGGGTCAGGGTGCGAACGGCGCGGCCCAACTCCCCGCGCCGGAAGGGTGAAGCACCTTGATCGGCATCACGGAGATCGAAGCCGCGGCGGAGCGGATCGCCGGACATGTGGTGCGGACGCCGACCGTCCCGAGTCCGGGCCTGACCGAGCTGCTCGGCGTGCCGGTCACCGCCAAGCTCGAACTGCTGCAGCGCACCGGCTCGTTCAAGGCTCGCGGGGCGACGGCGAAGCTGCTGTCGCTGAGCACGGCCGAGCGGGCGGCGGGCGTGGTCGCGGTCAGCGGCGGCAACCACGGGATCGCCCTCGCGGTGATGGCCGCGGCCCTCGATGTGAAGGCCACCGTGGTCATGCCCCGCACCGCGCCCGAGCGTTCCGTCGCACTCGTCGAGCGGGCGGGGGCGCAGCTGCGGCTGACCGATGGCATGGACAGCGCCTTCGCGCTGGTGACGCGGCTCCGGGACGAGGGGCTGACCCTGGTCCACCCGTTCGACGACCCGGTGGTGATCGCCGGACAGGGCACGGTCGGTCTGGAGCTGGCCGAGGACGCGCCGGGCGACCTGACGGACGTCGTGCTCAGCATCGGCGGCGGTGGGCTGATCGCCGGGGTCGCCGCGGCCCTCGCCGCCCGGCGTCCCGGGGTCCGCGTCTGGGGTGTGGAGACCGAGGGCGCCGAGGCCATGTCCGGCGCGCTGAAGTCGGGCGGACCGGTGCCGGTGCCCTTGTCGTCCCTGGTCACCACGCTCAGCGCGCCCTCCGTGTCCCAGCTGACGTACGACCATGTGTCGGCGCTGGTCGAGGAGGTGCTGGTGGTGCCGGACCGGGACGCGGTGCGGGGCTCGCTGGACCTCGCCGAACACGCGAAGGTGTGGGCCGAGCCGGCCGCGGGCTGTCTGCTGCCGGCGGCCCGCCAGGTCGTGGCCCGGGTCGGCGACGGCGCCCGGATCGGACTCGTGGTGTGCGGCGGCAATACGACACCACGGGAACTGACCGGCTGGGCCGAGCGGTTCGGGCTGCTGTGACACGCGGCCGCACCCGTGAATTTACCCTCGGTTACCCGCAGGTCGAAGGCCCCCCGGGTGCGACCATCCCAAACTCGCAAGCCCTTTCGAAGAATTGAATGAAAGGCAGGAACGGCACCGGACTCGCGGATTCTTTGAACGCACCCCCGCACGCCCCTCGTACCTCTGTGAGACACGCAACAGGGGTTCCAGCGAGGGATGACCATGACCAAGGCGCACGTCTCCGCACACGAGTTGGTCGCCGGACGGTACCGGCTCCTGGAGGTCTTCGCCCGCGAGACGAACCGCCTGTGGTGGTACGCCGAGGACGTGGCGGCGGAGCAGCCCCGGCTCGTGGCCCAGACCGCCCTGCCGGAGCCCTCCGCCGACGACACCGCGCGCCGGATCACGGCCCGCGTCGTGCGGACCTCCGAGACCATGCGGCTGCTGTGCCCCGGCCAGGTCGCCACGGTCGTCGACGCCGTGGTGGAGGCCGGCACCCTGTGGACGGTCACCGAGTGGATCGACGGCACGCCTCTCGGCGAACTCCTCGACCGCGAGGGCGGGTTCAACGTCGCGCGGACGGCCCGGATCGGCGTGGAACTGCTCGACGTGCTGCGGGCCGCGCACGACGGGGGCATCACCCACGGCGAGCTGAGCCCCGGCCAGGTCTTCGTACGGGACAGCGGCCCGGTCGTGGTCACCGGGTTCGGGCTGGCCGGCGCGACCCTGGTGCCGCGGCTCACGGCACCGTCGTACGCCTCGCCCGAGCAGGCCCGCGACGAGCGCATCGGACCGGCCGCCGACCTGTGGGCGCTGGGCGCGCTGCTGTACACGATGGCGGAGGGCCGACCGCCGTTCCGCGACCGCGGCCGGCCCGACGCCACCCTGAAGGCCGTGGACCGGCTGCCGCTGCGCACCCCCCTGCGCACGGGCCCGCTCACCCAGGCCGTGCAGGGGCTGCTGCGGAAGAACTCGCGGGAGCGGCTGACCCGGCCGGTGGTCAGGGAGGCCCTGATCCGGGCCCTCGACGAGGACGCCGACGCAGACCGGGAGCCGGCCCCCGTGCCCCGGCTGCGCGCCGCGTACGCCGGTGTCCGCGCCGGCGTACGCCGCGCCGGGCGGGAGCGGAGCAGAGGGATGCTCGCGGCCGGCACCGCGCTGGCCGTGGTCACCGTGGCCGCCGCCGTCCTGGCCGCGACCCACCAGCTGCCGGGCGTCGGCACCGCGCAGGCACCGGTCCGCCCCACCACTTCGGCCACCCCGGCAGGCAGTCGCACCGGAGGCACCGCGACCTCCTCCCCGACCCCGACCCCGGCACCGAGCACCGCGCCCGTCCTGCCGGCCGGCTATCACCGCTACACCGCCCCGGAGGGCTTCTCCGTCGCCCTGCCGGACGGCTGGAAGCGGCTGACCACCACCCGCGTCACCGGCGCCTACCGCGTCACGTTCGGGCGGGACGGCACCTCCCCCACCCTCGCCGTCACGCACAGCGAGCAGGTCGGCCCGGATCCCGTGGCCGTCTGGCGGGACGACGTCGAGCCCGGTCTGCGGCGGCTGGCCGGCTACCACCGCGTCGGCGACGTCCGGGCCACCACGTACCAGGGGTACCGGGCCGCCGACCTGGAGTGGCTGGCCGGCACGGGGGACGCGCGGGTGCACACCTTCGGGCGCGGCTTCCTGACCGGCGGCGGCGACGCCTTCTCGCTGCGCTTCACGGCCCCGGCCGCGACCTGGGGCGACGCCGCGAGCCGGCTGGCGCTGAGGACGTTCCTGCAGACGTTCCGGGTGCCGGAGCACTGACCGGCGCCGGTGGTTCGTTTTCCGGCCGCCACCCCGGGGACTCGCCACGTATGGTGCAAATCGGATACACGATGATGACCGAGCAGGCAGGGCCCCGGGACCTCGTGGGCCACGTCGTCCGGGCCGAGGAGACCGGGTTCGACTTCTCGGTGATCTCCGACCACTACTTTCCGTGGCTGCGCTCGCAAGGCCACTCCCCGTACGCGTGGAGCGTGCTGGGCGCCGCTGCCCAGGCCACCTCGCGGATTCCGCTGATGACCTATGTGACCTGCCCCATCCTGCGCTACCACCCGGCGATCGTGGCGCAGCAGGCGGCCACCGTGCAGTTGCTGTCCCAGGGCAGGTTCCGGCTCGGGCTGGGCGCCGGCGAGAACCTCAACGAGCATGTGGTGGGCGGCGGCTGGCCTCCGGTGGACGTGCGCCACGAGATGCTGGAGGAAGCCGTGGGGATCATCCGCGCGCTGTTCGAGGGCGGCCATGTCACCCACCACGGACCGCACTACGACGTGGACTCGGCCCGGCTGTGGGATCTGCCGGACCAGCCCCCGCCGATCGGCATCGCCGTCTCCGGCGACCAGTCCTGCGAGCTCGCCGGGCACCTCGCCGACCTGCTGATCGCGACCGAACCGGAGCCGGGTCTGCTGGAGGCCTTCGACCGGCACGGCGGCAGCGGCAAACCCCGCGTCGGCCAGCTGCCGGTGTGCTACGACCCCGACCGGGACACGGCGGTCAAGCGCGCCCATTCCCAGTTCCGCTGGTTCGGGCTCGGCTGGAAGGTGAACGCCGAACTCCCGCACCCCGACTCCTTCGAGTCCGCGACCCGATTCGTGGACGAGGACGACGTCGCCGCCTCGATCCCGTGCGGCGACGACCCCGATGCCTTCGTCGAGGCCGTACGGCCGTACGTCGAGGCCGGGTTCGGGGAGATCGCGCTCGTGCAGATCGGCGGCGACGCGCAGGCGGAGTACCTGGACTGGTCGGCGAAGACCCTGCTGCCCGCGCTGCGGGAGGCGTTCGGCAAAGGCGCGGAGACGGCGACCTGACGGGTCGGCCCAAACATGGCCAATGCGTCCATATAGGCTTTCCTGCCTGCGCCCGCTTCCGGGTGCGGTTCCCTGAGCATTGTTGCAGGAGAGTCATCCGTGACCCTGGTCATCGACCCGTCCGAGACGTCCGCCCCGGCGCCGCAGCCGCTGTCCGACCTGGTGGCGCGCGACGCCCGTGAGTTCGGCGCCTACGCACGCGCCGGGAGCTGGGCCTTCGCGCTGATGGTGGCCCGCAGTGTGCGGCCGGGCGGACAGCCTGCCGGTGAGACGCCGAAGGTGTCCGCGAAGGAGTTCGCTCGACTCGCCGGCTGCTCCCCGGAGCGGGTCATGCGCTACTACAAGGCCTGGGACCGGGCCGCCGACGACGGGCTCGTGCCGCACTTCGAGGCCCTGCAGCCGGGCCGGCAGGTCGCGCTGCCGGACGCGGACGTGTGGCTGAGCTACTACGTCTCGCGCACCAGCGCGACCTCCGAGCGCGGCACGGCGATCGCCGAGGCCGCCGAGGCCGGGGGCATCCGCCCCACCAAGGCGCTGGAGGTCGCCGAGAACCCGACCGCCCTGCGTGCCGCGATCCTCGCCGATCCCTCCACCGCCCGCACGGCCCGCGCCGCCCTGCTGGACCGGCTGCGGGAGGACCCCGAGCTGCAGGCGGAGCTGGCGCGTGACGTCGTACGGACCGACGACCTGAAGAAGGCCGTCGCGACCGAGAGCCGGGCCGCCGACCGGATCGGGTATGTCCGGCAGATCGCCGAGTCCGGGCAGATCAGGACCCCGGCCGGACAGACCGTCGAGGCCCCGGCCGAGCTGCGCGAGGAGGCCGAGCGCCATCTGTCGCTGATCGACGAGCTGGAGGGCGACGAGGACACCGGCGAGTGGGCGACGGAGGCCTACGACACGATGAAGTCGCTCGTCGCCGAGGCGGTCGAGGCCGATCCCCGCTTGCGCGTCCAGGAGCGGCGGACGAAGTTCTACAGCAGCCTGCAGAAGGCGACCAGGGCGTTCGAGGAGCTGACCTTCGACGACGCCCAGGACTTCTACGAGGACGACATGGTGCGGCGCCTGGAGGAACTCCAGCAGGCCATCGGCAGCTGCCTGGCCGCACTGCGCGGATCCGGCGGGAATCCCTCGGACGAGTGAGCATCACGGCCCTCACGGGGGTACTAGAGGGCCCTGAGCCGTTCGTCACCGGAGGCCCTCTCGTGACCGCGTTCGTGCACAACACCCTGGTGGTACAGCTTCGTTCGGAAGGCACCGGCCGGTGTCCCGTGCTGGCCCATCTCAGTTACGACGCCGACGACCCGTTCGCCGTCACCGCCGTCTTCGGCCACGACGGCCGGGTGCTGGCCTGCTGGCGGCTGGACCGGGAGATGCTGTCCGAGGGTCTTACGCGGCCGGTCGGCGTCGGGGACGTACGGCTGCGGCCGGCCGCGACCGGTGCGTGGCACGAGCTGCGCATGGAGTTCCTCGGGGACGTCCGCCCGGACGGCGGCCGGCAGCACGCGGTGGTGTTCGCCTGGGCGCCCGCGGTCGCGGCGTTCCTGCGGGAGACCCACCGGATCGTGCCGCCGGGGCGGGAACGCGTCCCGGTGGACGCGCTGCTGGCCGAGATCCTCGCCGCGGGCTGAGCGTCCCGTTGCCGCGCCGGGTACCGCCCGCCGTGTTCGCCTGCGTGGCGGCCGCCCGGTCTCGCCCTGTCGGCGCGGGGCACGCACGACCGCACGACCTGGCTGCTGGGGACCGCGTTGGCGCTGATGGGCCTGCCCTCGCGATGCTGCCGCTGCGGCGCTTCCCGCTGACCGGGCTACCGTACGGGTTGCTGACCGCGCACGCGGTGGTGTTCGCCTGGGCGCCCGCGGTCGCGGCGTTCCTGCGGGAGACCCACCGGATCGTGCCGCCGGGGCGGGAACGCGTCCCGGCGGACGCGCTGCCGGCCGAGATCCTCGCCGCGGGCTGAGGGTCTCCCGTTGCCGCGCCGGGTACCGCCCGCCGTGTTCGCTCACGTGGCGGGCGCTGATGGGCCTGCCCCTCGCGATGCTGCCGCTGCGGCGCTTCCCGCTGACGGGGCTACCGTACGGGCTGCTGACCGCGCACGCGGTGGTGTTCGCCTGGGCGCCCGCGGTCGCGGCGTTCCTGCGGGAGACCCACCGGATCGTGCCGCCGGGGCGGGAACGCGTCCCGGCGGACGCGCTGCCGGCCGAGATCCTCGCCGCGGGCTGAGGGTCTCCCGTTGCCGCGCCGGGTACCGCCCGCCGTGTTCGCTCACGTGGCGGGCGCTGATGGGCCTGCCCCTCGCGATGCTGCCGCTGCGGCGCTTCCCGCTGACGGGGCTGCTGTGCGGGCCGCTGACCGCGCACGCGCTGGTTCGGGCACCTGGCGCAGGGCTTGGCTTCGTGCCGGCGGTGCCGGTGCGCGAGCTGCTGAGCCGCTCACCGTGTGCGCCTGCCCGGCGTTCTGCTGAAGAGTGCCGGCCGCGGAGACCGGCGGCCACGGTGCCGCTGCTCAGTCGTGTCCACGACTGTCGGCTCCGCGCGCTGGAGGAGCCTGCCCCGGCCCGGGGTGATCGGCAGGCGACGCGGTCGTGTGCCGGTGCCGGGCCCACAGCGGGAGGCCGTACCAGCAGACCAGGTACCAGACGACGACGGCCGCCAGCAGATACGGCACATAGCCGCCCTGCGTGGCCACCCGCAGGATCAGCAGCAGGGCGCACGCCATCGTCGCCAGGAGCAGGATCAGGCCCACGAACGTCATCCGGGCCGCGATCCGCACCGTCTGCGGCTTGATCCGGCGGCCCGCCACCAGCCGGTGCAGGGACACCGGGCCGATGAGGGCGCCGGTGGCGCAGGCGCCCAGGACGACGGTCACGATGTAGATGGCCTGGTCGGCGTCGGGCAGCGTGGCGTACTTCGGCTGGAAGACGACGGTCAGCAAGAAGCCGAACAGGATCTGCACACCCGTCTGGGCGACGCGGACCTCCTGGATGAGTTCGACCCACATCCGGTCGGCCCGCTCCTCCTCGGTCTCGTCCCGCCCCCGGCGCGGTCCTTCCTCTTTCATGCGCTTGCGTGTAACCGCCCTGCCGTTCGTTCAAACGACGGGTGACACGGTGACTACCAGCGGTGCTCGACCTGGTCCTTGATCCGCCACTCGTACAGCTCACGGATCGCGGTGAACGTCTCCGCGGGCAGCGGCGGCAGCTTGGCGGCGGCCGCGTTCGCACGGGCCTGGTCGGGGTTGCGGGCGCCCGGGATCACCGTGGTCACGCCGTCCTGCTCGGCGATCCAGCGCAGCGCCAGCTGGGCCGGGGTGTAGCCCTCGGGGGCGAGCGCGGCGAACTCGGCGGCGGCCTCGACACCGGTCTCGTAGTCGACTCCGGAGAAGGTCTCGCCCTGGTCGAAGGCCTCGCCGTGCCGGTTGTAGGTGCGGTGGTCGTTGGCCGCGAACACCGTGTCCTTGGTGTACTTGCCGGACAGCAGGCCGGAGGCGAGGGGCACGCGCGCGATGATGCCGACGCCGGCCTCGCGGGCGGCGGGGAGCACCTCGTACAGGGGCTTCATGCGGAACGGGTTGAGGATGATCTGCACGCTCGCCACGTGCGGCCGGGCGATCGCGGTCAGCGCCTCGGCGCAGGTCTCCACGCTCACCCCGTACGCCGCGACGCGCTCCTCCTCGACCAGGGTGTCCAGCGCGTCGAACACCGCGTCGGAGGAGTAGACGGGCGTCGGCGGGCAGTGCAGCTGGACCAGGTCGATGCGATCGACGCCGAGGTTGCGGCGGGAGCGGTCGTTCCACGCACGGAAGTTGTCCAGGACGTAGTTCTCGGGGACCTGCTCGACCCGGCGGCCCATCTTGGTCGCCACCAGGACATGCAGGTCGGGCCGGCTACGCAGGAAGGAGGCGATGGTCTCCTCGCTGCGTCCGTCCCCGTACACGTCGGCCGTGTCGAAGAAGGTGACCCCCGCCTCGGCCGCGGCCTCCAGGACGGACAGGGCTTCCTTGTCGTCCACGTCGCCCCAGTCGGCGCCCAGCTGCCATGTGCCGAGACCGATCACCGATGCCCACTGACCCGACCTGCCGATTACGCGTTCGTCCATGGCGCCAGTGTGTCATCCGGCACCGGGGCTCGTGGAATGAGCCGCTCCTGCGGGCGAGCTGCCGGTTCCCACCCGGGGAAGCCGAAGCGCTCCTCGCCCGTCACCGGGAGCGCTCCCGGTGACGGGCACGTCCGGGGGCAGGCCGACGACCTCGGCGATGGCCCGGAACGGCGGCCCTTCCTCGTCGGTGGTGGGCAGCCGGCTGCCCGCCGGTGCCTGCCGACGACTTCGAGGACGAGTCCGAGCTCGTCGCCTCGGGCCAGGTCGCCCTGGCGACGCGCGCCGGCGACGACGGCCGCCTGTTACGCGGCCTTCCGCGGGTCGGCGCGGGCCCTGCTCACCGGCCGGCCGGCGAGTGAGTCAAGGTCCGGGGGTCAACTGGGCCTGCACCAGCGGTCCGTAGCGGTCGGCGATGGAGTCGATGTCGCTCTCGCGCAGGTGCGGGCCGCGTGCGATGCCGTACATCACGCCGAGGCCGACCAGTGCGGCGACGGCGAGTTCGGCGCGCAGGCCCGCGTCGGGGCCGGTGAGCCGCGCGGCGAGGCGTTCGGTCACCTGGGCGCGGAAGTTGGCGCGCAGGATGTCGCCGTGGTCGCCGTGCAGCGGGGCGAAGGCGATGCGCAGCAGCGGGTCGGCGCCGCGCTCGCGCTGGCTGGCGAGGACGTGCCGGGCCATGTGCCGGCCGAGATCGGCGAGCGGCGCGTCCAGCAGGGCGTCCGCGTCGGTGTCGAAGGACATCACGCGGGCGAACAGGGCGTCCTTGTTGCCGAAGTACTTCACGATCAACGGCGGGCTCACGCCGGCGCGTTCGGCGACCGCCTTGAGCGTGATGTCGGCGTGCGCGTGCCGGGCGAGGAGGTGGCGGGCCGCTGTGAGGATGGCCGCCTTGGTGGCCTCGGCGTCGCGACGGGCGGACAGGCTCGGTGCGGGTGGCGTGCTCACGCCTCCTATGCTCCCTCCATGGCCTGGTCGCGGGCGCCGCGGGTGGTGTCCTCGGCACGCCGGGTGCCGTCCGGGGTGCCGTCGCCCGGGATGGCCAAGGCGGCGGCGCAGGCGGCGAGGGCGACGGCGCCCGCCATCGCGAAGGCGAGCAGATAGCCGTGCAGGGTGGGAATCGGGACGCCGCCGACCGGGCCGCTGTGGTGCACGAGGACGGCGGCGACGGCAGCGCTGGAGGTGGCCTGGCCGATGGTGCGCATGAGGACGTTGACGCCGTTGGCGGAGGCGGTCTGCCCGGCCGGGACGGCCCGCAGGATGAGCGTCGGCAGCGCCGAGTAGGCCAGCGTGGTCCCGGTCGCCACGACCGTGGCCCCGATGATGATCATCCACAGGTCGCGGCTGTCGGCGATGCGGACCGCATAGCCGCAGGCGATGACGGCGGCGCCCAGGGCGAGGGTGATCCGCGGGCCGCGGGCGGCCGAGATACGGGCCGACAGCGGTGAGAACAGCAGCATGGTCACGCCGCTGGGCAGCAGGCACAGACCGGTGGCGACGATCGACAGGCCCAGGCCGTAGCCGCTGGCCTTCGGCGCCTGCACCAGCTGGGCGGTGACCAGCGAGTTGGCGTAGAAGGCGAATCCGGTCAGCAGGGCGGCCACATGCGACAGGCCGACCCGTGGCCGGCTGACCAACCGCAGGTCGACCAGCGGCCGTTCGGCGCGCAGTTGCTGCCACCACCACAGGGCGAGGACGAGGGCGGCCCCGAGGAACAGCCCGAGGACGCGGGCGCTCCCCCAGCCCCAGGAGCCGCCCTGCGAGACACCCAGCAGCAGGCACACCAGCCCGGCGGCCAGGCCCAGCGCGCCGAGCACGTCGAACCGGCCGGGCTCGCGCACCGGCGACTCCTTGACCGCCCACCAGGTCGCCGCGACACCCGTCGCGCCCAGGGCGCTGGTCAGCCAGAACATGGTGTGCCAGTCGGCGTACTGGACGACCAGCGCGGCGAGCGGCAGGCCGAGGGCGGCGCCGATGCCGACGGTGGAGCTCATCAGCGCCACCGCCGAGCCCCGCCGTTCCGGCGGGAGTTCGTCGCGCAGGATGCTGATGGACAGCGGTACGACGGAGGCGGCGGCGCCCTGGAGTGCGCGGGCGGCGATGAGCACGCCGATGTCGGAGGACAGCGCGCACAGCACCGACCCGATGGTCATCAGGGCGAGCGCACCGGTCAGCACGCGCCGTTTGCCGTACATGTCGCCGGCCCGGCCGAGCACCGGGGTGAGGACGGCGCCGGAGAGCAGGGTCGCGGTGACCGTCCAGGAGACGGCCGCGGCGGACGCGCCGGTGAGCCGGGGCAGGTCCGGCAGCAGGGGGACGACGACGGTCTGCATGACCGCCATGAGGATGCCGCCCGACGCCAGCACCGGGATGGTGAGCCGGTCCCGCAGCGGGGGCGCCACGGCCGGGCCGAGCGGCTGGGATATCGGGGCGGGCTGGTCCATCCGGGGCTCCTGTGGAAGATGCGACTGGCCGGTGAATGGCAATTCACCCTATCGAGTGAATGGCCATTCACCAACACGCCCGGCGCCGGCGCGGGGCCCTCAGTCGAGGTTCTTCTCCAGTGCCGTCAGGTAGTTGTGCATGAAGTGGTCGCGGATGCCGTCGGAGGTGGGTGCGAAGGCGTCGACGGTCGGTCCGGCCGCCCGGTCGGTCAGCGCCGCCAGCATCGGCATGCTCTCGTGCAGCCGGCCGTAGGAGTCGATGTAGCGCAGGGCGCGGACATGGGTGAAGGCGGGCTCGGGCGGCAGTTGGGGAACGATGTCGTTGTTGTTGACGAAGCGGTACATGCGGCCGCCGAATCCCTCGTGGAACGCCTCGGCGAGCAGCCGGTCGCAGGTGCGCGGCTGCCCGTAGGTGTACACGCCGTCCGCGGCCAGGTGCGGGTCCTCCAGATACATCCGGGCGCCGGCCAGCATCGCGAGGGCACCGCCCAGGCTGTGCCCGGTGAAGTACACGGTCTGCCCGTTGGTGCGCAGTTCGGCGAGGGTCTTGTGGACGGCCGGGTAGACCGATTCCAGGACCTCGGCGAATCCGTGGTGGACGTATCCGTTGCCGCCGGGTCCGGGCCAGGGCGGGGTGGTGACGTCGGTGAGCCAGTCCTTGATCCGGGTGGGTTCGGTGCCGCGGAAGGCGGTGACGATCATCCGCTCGCCGGCCAGGGTGTACGCCTGGGTGTCCGGCAGCGGGAAGGGCGGGGTGAAGCGGGTCTCGTGGTGGCGCACCTGGTCGAAGCCCCACTTGGCGGCCTGGTCCTCGATGTCGGCACGGTCCTTGTGGGCCAGGTCGGCTGCGCGGGCCAGCCAGTAGGCCCGTTGCAGGCTGTAGCCGGTCGAGATCTGGTCGAACGAGACGGGTACGGCCATGGGCGGACTCCTCGGGTGTGGGGGCGGGGAAACCGGGGTGGACCGGCCGCGGCGGGAACGGGCGGGGGCTAGCCGCGGTGGGCCGAGGACCGGGCGTGCAGGGCGCGTGACCGCCCTGGGGCCGAGCCACCGCTTGAACCCGTGCAGGGCCTGCAGCCGGCCGGCCGCCTTGTCGAGGCCGTAGTACAGCTGCGGCGGGACGTACGGCAGCAGAGGCGAGTGGCGCCGGCCGAGTAGCGCGGACATCCGGTGCGGGGGGAGGTGGATGTACCGGGGCAGGTTCTCGTACCACCGGGCGCTGTAGCGGGCCGCACTCTGCACGGACAGCAGCTCGGCCATGCGCCGGCGCTCGTAGGCGGCGAGGGCGTCGGACAGGCCGGTGTGCTCGTGCAGGGCGCGGGCGAGGCACATGGCGTCCTCCAGGGCGAGGGTGGTGCCGGCGCCGATGGAGTAGTGGGTGGTGTGGGCGGCGTCGCCGAGCAGCACCAGGTTGCCGTGGTGCCAGGTGCGGTTGGTGAGGGTGCGGAAGTTCAGCCGGCCGGCGCCGGGGCGGCCGATGAGCGGGTGGCCGTCGAGGACGTGCGCGAAGAGTTTCTCCAGCAGGGCGAGGCCGTCCGCCTCGGTCGCCCGGTCCAGGCCGAGCCCGGTGAAGGTCTCCGGGGAGCACTCGACGACGCAGGTGCCCGTCACCTCGCTGCAGGCGTAGCCGTAGGTCCAGATCCAGCCGTGCTCGGTCTCGGTGAAGGCGAAGGTGAAGGCGTCGAAGGCCTTGGTGGTGCCGAGCCAGATGTAGTGGTCGCGGCCCGAGGTGATCCGGGTGCCGAAGGACGCCGCGTGCCGGGTGCGCAGGGCGCTGTGCACCCCGTCGGCCGCGACGACGAGGTCCGCGCCGGCCGGCGGTTCGGTGATCGCGCTCTCGAACTCCAGCCGGACGCCGAGGGCTCGGGCCCGTTCGGCGAGCAGGTCGAGCAGCCGGGGGCGGCCGATGCCGAAGCCCTCGCCACCGTGGTGACGGGTCGTCAGGTCGCGTACGTGGGCAATGCCGTCGCCCCAGCGGACGGACGCCTCCTCGATCGCCCGCGCCGTGGCCGGGTCGGGCTCCTGGAGCTTGTCGAGGAGGCCGCGCCAGTACGTCACGCCCCAGCCGTAGGTCGAGCCCTCGGGGTTGCGCTCGTGGACGGTGATGCCATGGGACGGGTTCTGCCGCTTGAGCAGGATGGCGAGGTACAGGCCCGTGGGCCCGCCTCCGACACGGACGACCTTCACGTGCACCCCTGACAGTCACCCGATGCGCTCGGTCGGTACCGCAGGGTAGCAGCGCACCCACCCCGCCCTATCGCGTCACTCTGGCGTGGTGAGCCGGGCCACTCGGACGGAGGGCGGACGAGAGGGATCGCCGGAAAAAGGGGCGGGCCCGGCAAGGATTTCCCCGTTCCGGGGTGCGTCACCCCCCGGCCGCGGCAAGATCATCCTGGTTCAACTCTGTACGGCATGTGGTCAATTGTCCGGATCACAGCCAACCGGTTCCGGGTGATTTCCTCCCGTACCGGAGCCCCCGATAGGCATACGTCGTCACCACCGGAACACCCTCCTGGAGGACCCGTATGCCCGACATCACCCGGCGCCGCGCGCTGACCGCGACGGCGGCCCTCGCCGCGACGGCCGCCGTGACCACCCTCGTGGCACCCGCCGCCTCGGCCGCCGGTCACGGCCGGCCCATGCCGATGCCGGAGAGCTTCGACGAGGTCTACCGGGGCCGCCGGATACAGGGCCGGCCCATGACGGGCCCCGGCGGTCACCACCACGAACACGGCGGCGGTTACGAGGTGTTGATCGACGGCGTACAGCTGCATGTGATGCGCAACGCCGACGGCAGCTGGATCAGCGTCGTCAGCCACTACGACCCGGTGCCCACCCCACGCGCCGCCGCCCGGGCCGCGGTGGACGAGCTGCAGGGCGCCCCGCTGCTGCCCTTCCCCGCCAACTGACCGCCCCCGCAAGGACTCCGGAGCATCGCGCACCATGACCGTACGCAAGAACCAGGCCACCCTGACCGCCGACGAGAAGAAGCGGTTCGTGTCCGCCGTCCTCGAACTCAAGCGCAACGGGCGCTATGACGAGTTCGTCCGCACGCACAACGCGTTCATCATGTCGGACACCGACACCGGCGAACGGACCGGCCACCGCTCACCGTCGTTCCTGCCCTGGCACCGCAGATTCCTGCTCGACTTCGAGCAGGCGCTGCAGTCGGTGGACTCCTCGGTCGCGTTGCCGTACTGGGACTGGAGCACCGACCGCACGGTGCGTGCCTCGTTGTGGGGACCGGACTTCCTCGGCGGCACCGGGCGCAGCTCGGACGGCCGGGTGATGGACGGGCCGTTCGCCGCGGCGGCCGGCGACTGGCCGATGAACATACGGGTCGACGGCCGTACCTTCCTGCGCCGCTCGCTCGGCACGGCCGTGCGCGAGCTACCGACCCGCGCGGAAGTGGAGTCGGTGCTGTCGATCGCGACGTACGACATGGCGCCGTACAACAGCGCCTCCGACGGCTTCCGCAACCACCTGGAGGGATGGCGCGGGGTCAATCTGCACAACCGGGTCCACGTCTGGGTCGGCGGGCAGATGGCGACCGGGGTCTCCCCCAACGACCCGGTGTTCTGGCTGCACCACGCCTATGTCGACAAGCTCTGGGCGCAGTGGCAGCGGCGGCATCCGGACGCCGGGTACGTGCCGGCCGGCGGCACGCCGGACGTCGTCGATCTGGACGAGGCGATGAAACCGTGGAACGACGTGCGCCCGGCGGACCTGCTGGACCACACGAAGTACTACACCTTCGACAGCTGAGCGGACCGCGCGGTGCTCAGGCCTCCGCGGTACGGCACTCCGGGTGGCCCCAGCCCTGCGCGTTCTTGGCGATGGACTCGCCGGCCGCGTAGGCGCGGCCGCACAGGCAGCGGCCGGGGAACTTCGCCTTGATGGTGCGGGACGAGGACGCTCCGCCGCCGGTGCGGCGGGGCGCCTTCCCGCGCGAGACGGCCGCCTTCGGGGTGCCGGGCGAGGGCGGCGGCACCGGGGAGCCGAGCGCGCTGCCGGCCGCCTCCTGCACCAAGGCGGCCTGGCTGGCGGCGCGGTCGGCGAAGTCGTTCAGCGGGTCGCCGTCGACCTGGTGGGCCGGGACGTAGCGGAACTCGACCGTGCGGCCGTCCAGGAGCGCGTCGATGCGGACGACCAGCTCCTGGTTGGCGACGGGCTTGCCGGCGGCCGTCTTCCAGCCGTTGCGCTTCCAGCCCGGAAGCCAGGTGGTGACGGCCTTCATCGCGTACTGGGAGTCCATGCGGATCTCCAGCGGCACGTCCGGCTCGACGGCCGTGAGCAGCCGCTCCAGGGCGGTGAGTTCCGCGACGTTGTTGGTGGCCCGGCCGAGCGGGCCCGCCTCCCAGCGGGCGGGGGTCCGCTCGTCGCCGTCCGAGACCACCCATGCCCATCCGGCCGGTCCGGGGTTTCCCTTCGAAGCCCCGTCGCACGCGGCCACCACACGTTCACGCATACGCCCGATCATGCCACGGCCGCGGCGGGCGCCGTCACATGCCGGTCAGGCCTCCTTGACCTTGGGCATCTCGCCCTCCGTGGTCGTGATGTCGATCACGGAGAAGTTCGCGCCCTGCGGGTCGCTGAGCGCCGCGAACCGGCCGAAGGGGCTGCTCATCGGCCCGAAGCGGAGGATGCCGCCGAGCTTGGTGGCCCGGGAGACGGCCTCGTCGCAGTCGTCGACGGTGAAGTAGACGTTGATGTACGAGGGCACCTCGGGCGGGAAGTCGTCGGTCATGCGCATCCGGCCGAGGACGGTGTCCTCGCCGACGTCGAACATCCGGAAGTCCACCGCGTCGTCCACGATGTCCTTCATCCGGTACGGGAACACGGCGGAGAGGAAGGTGTCGGCCTTCTCGGGCTCACGGGTGAAGACCTCCGCCCAGCAGTAGGCGCCCGGGGTCGCGGTCGCCTCGAAGCCCTCGTGGGTGCCGGCCTGCCAGACCCCGAAGACGGCCCCGCTGGGCTCGCGGGCCAGGCACATCGTGCCGAAGTCCCCGACCTGCATCGGCTCCATCAGCACCTCGCCGCCGTTGTCCCGGATCTTCTCCGCGGTGGCGGCGGCGTCCGGTGAGGCGAAGTACAGGCACCACTGCGACTGGCCCTCCTGGCCGGGCATGGGCGGGACCACGGCCGCCACCGCCTTGCCCTCCGTGTAGGCCTGCGTGTAGTTGCCGTACTCCGACGACGACTCGCCGAAGGTCCAGCCGAGGACTTCGCCGTAGAACCGCTTGGCTCCCTCGACGTCGCCGAACATCGCATCGGCCCAACAGGGCGTTCCCTCGGGTTGCACGGCCATGCTCGCGGCCCTCCTGGTCTTCGATCCCGTACGGATGGTCCCCCGCCTTCGAGGCTTACGTCCCGAAGCTCACGCTAGCCATCCCGCCGTCGGCCCGCGCGCCGAACCGCGGAGACGCCCGGACAATGGGAAGTGGAGGCGACGGAGCGATGACGACGGGCACGATGCGGGCGTGGTCGGTGGTCCTGCCGGGGCCGGTCGAAGGGCATCCCCTGCGGCTGGTGGAGCGGCCGGTGCCGGTTCCTGGGGCGGACGAGCTGCTGGTGCGGGTGCGGGCCTGCGGGGTGTGCCGGACCGATCTGCATGTCGCCGAGGGCGATCTGCCGGTGCACCGGGCCGGGGTCACCCCCGGACACGAGGTGGTCGGCGAGGTCGCGGGGGCCGGGGCCGGGGTGCGGGACTTCACGGCGGGCGACCGGGTCGGCGTGGCCTGGCTGCGGCGCACCGACGGGGTGTGCGCGTACTGCGCGCGGGGCGCCGAGAACCTGTGCCCGTACTCGGAGTACACGGGCTGGGACGCCGACGGCGGATACGCCGGGTACACGACCGTGCCGGCCGCGTTCGCCTACCGGCTGCCCGGCGCCCTGGACGACGTGGCGGCGGCGCCGCTGCTGTGCGCCGGGATCATCGGGTTCCGCGCGCTGCGGCGGACCGGGCTGCCCAAGGGCGGCAGGCTCGGCCTGTACGGGTTCGGGGGCAGCGCCCATCTGTGCGCGCAGGTGGCGCTCGCCGAGGGTGCCACCGTGCATGTGATCACCCGGGAGCCGGCCGCCCGCAGGCTGGCCCTGGAGCTGGGCGCCGCCTCCGCGCGGGACCTGCACGAGGCGCCGCCGGAGCCGCTGGACGCGGCGATCCTGTTCGCCCCGGCCGGCGAGCTGGTCCCGGTGGCGCTGCGCGCCCTCGACCGGGGCGGCGTGCTGGCCCTCGCCGGCATCCACCTGACCGACGTACCGCCGCTGCACTACGCGACCGAGCTGTTCTACGAGAAGGAGCTGCGCAGCGTCACCGCCAACACCCGTGCCGACGGGCGGGAGTTCCTCGCCCTGGCGGCCCGGCACGGCGTCCGCGCGACCACGCACGCCTATCCGCTGTCCCGCGCCCCACAGGCGCTCCGCGACCTCAAGGCCGGCCGGTTCGACGGGGCGGCCGTCCTGGTCGACGACCTGTCCTGAGCCCTGGCCGACGGCCTCTCCCGAGCGCTCGCAGGCGGCCTCTCCCCTGCGCCCGGGGCGCACCACACCGGCGCGCGCGGACGCCGGCCGGGGGCGCAGTGCACCGGCGCCCGATCACACCGTTTGCCGGTCGTGCCCCGATCAGCAGGTTTACGCACCTGAGCGTCATGATCAGCCCCCTTCGCGCTGTATCGGGCACTTCACGAGGACTGTTTGGCTTGGCCCGGGTGCTGGATCACCACGCCCACCACCCGGCGATCCAAGCCACCCCTGTTCGCACGCAGCTCCGCTGGAGGGAATGTGACCACACCGGACACCGCCACCGGTTCCGCCGTCGACGAACCCGCCCCCGACCCGGCGGCCGACGGGCAGCTCACCAGCCTGAGCACCCGGGCGGCACGCCAGCTCAGCACGACCACCAAGTCCGAACCGCAGATGCAGGCCATCACCTCGCGATGGCTGCTGAAGTCGCTGCCGTGGGTGGACGTCAGGGGCGGCACCTACCGGGTCAACCGCCGCCTGACGCTGCGCACGGGCCGCGGCCGGGTGCACTTCGAGCAGAACGGCGCCGACGACATCCGGGTCGTCCCGGAGACGCTGACCGAGCTGCCGATCCTGCGCGGCTACCCCGACGGGGAGGTGCTGCGGGAGATCGCCGGCCGCTTCCAGCCCCGGGAGGTGCGCGCCGGGCAGGTGCTGTTCGAGGCCGGACAGCCCGTGACGGAGGCCTACCTGGTCGTCCACGGCCGGTTCACCCGCTACACCGCCGGCAAGTACGGCGACGAGGAGATCACCGGGGTCGTCACCGACGGCGACCAGATGGGCGACGAGGCGGTCGGGCAGTCCGACCCGCTGTGGCTGACCTCGGTGCGGGCCGAGACCGCGGGGGTGGTGCTCGCGCTGCCCTGGGCCGTCGTGCAGGAGTTCACCGAGCGGGTGCCGTCCCTCGCCGCGCACTTGCGGGCCTATGTCGAGCGGCAGCAGCGGCCGATGAACCGCAAGGGCGAGGCCGAGGTGCCGGTGCAGGCCGGTCACGTCGGCGAACCGACCCTGCCCGGCGGCTTCGTGGACTACGAACTCGCCCCGCGCGAATACGAGTTGTCCCTCACCCAGACCGTGCTGCGGGTGCACACCCGGGTCGCCGACCTCTACAACCACCCGATGGACCAGACCCAGCAACAGCTCCGGCTCACGGTCGAGGAGATCCGCGAGCGCCAGGAGTGGGAGCTGGTCAACAACCGGGAGTTCGGGCTGCTGCACAACGTCGACTACGGCCAGCGGATCAGCACCTTCACCGGCCCGCCGGTGCCGGACGACATGGACGAGCTGCTGTCGATGCGCCGCAAGACCAAGGTGTTCCTCGCCCATCCCAAGGCGATCGCGGCGTTCTTCCGGCAGTGCAACCGGCGCGGTCTGGTGCCCGGCACCGCGAGCGTCGACGGACACGAGGTGCCGGCCTGGCGCGGGGTGCCCATCTTCCCGTGCAGCAAGATCCCGATCAGCGAGGACCACACCACCAGCATCATCGCGCTGCGCACCGGCGAGGCCGACCAGGGCGTGATCGGCCTCTACCAGACCGGCATCCCGGAGGAGTACCAGCCGGGGCTGAACGTCCGGTTCATGGGCATCGACTCGGCCGCGATCATCAGCTACCTCGTGACCGCCTACTACTCGATGGCGATCCTCGTGCCCGACGCGGCCGGGATCCTGGAGAACGTCCAGATCGGCCGGTTCCCCGAATGACCTCCGAGCGGACCACGAGTTCGCCCGCCCCCTCCTACACCCTGCCGGGGCCGCCGGACGTCGCCGCGAGCCTGCGCAGACCCCGCCGCACCGGGGCCGTCCCAGGACTGCACCACCAGCCGGCCGTGCCCGCCGACCCGGTGAAGGCGGCCGAGGTGGACCGCCGGCTGGAGACCTGGGCCCGTGGCCTGGATCTGTTCCCGGAGGCGTGGAAGGGGGACTTCTCCGGCTTCCAGTTCGGCCGGGCCGTCGTCCTGCAGCATCCGGGCGCGCTGGACCTGGACCGCCTCACGGCCGCCGGGAAACTGCTGCTCGCCGAGAACATCGTCGACTCCTGCTACTGCGAGGAGGACGAGGGCCGGGGCGCGGCGCGCCGCGGCCTCGGCGGCCGGCTGGTCATGGCCCAGTCCGCGCTCGACTCCTACCACGGCGTCCCGGAGCTGGAGGAGGAGTGGCGCCAGGGCATGCGGGCCGACGGTCCGCTGCGCTCGTACCACTTCGCCCTGGAGGACTTCGCCGGCTTCGCCACGCCCAGCCAGACCGACCGGTTCGTGCACGACATCGCCCGGCTGCACCTGGGCTACCTCGCGGAGGCCGCCTGGGCGGAGACGCGGTACATGCCGAGGGTCTGGGAGTACCTGGTGATGCGGCAGTTCAACAACTTCCGGCCCTGTCTGTCGATCGTCGACGCCGTGGACGGCTACGAGCTGCCCGAGCAGATCTACGCCCGGCCCGAGATCCAGCGGATCACGGCCCTCGCCTGCAACGCCACCACGATCGTCAACGACCTGTACTCCTTCACCAAGGAACTGGCCGGCGATCCCGGCCATCTGAACCTGCCGCAGGTCGTCGCCGCCAACGAGCGGCGCGGGCTGAAGGCCGCCTATCTGAAGTCCGTCGAGATCCACAACCGGATCATGGCGGCCTTCGAGGAGGAGTCGGCGCTGCTGTCGGCCACCTCGCCCCTGGTGGAGCGCTACGCCCGGGGGCTCGCCGCCTGGGTGTCCGGCAACCACGAGTGGCACGCGACCAACACCCACCGCTACCACCTGCCCGACTACTGGTGACCGCCCTGACCCGAAACACCGTCACATGCACGACGAACACCGCCACATGCGCGAGGAGCCACCTTTGACCACCGCCCCCGTCGCCCGGACCACCTCCGCTGCGATCCCGTCCCAGTCCGTCTACCAGAGCCGGGTCGCGGACTACTGGAACGCCGAGGAGAACCCGGTCAACCTCGAACTCGGCAAGATCGACGACCTGTACCACCATCACTACGGCATCGGAGAGGCCGACCGGTCGGTGCTCGACGAGCCCGATCCGGACCGGCGCCGGGAACGCGTCACCGCCGAGCTGCACCGCCTGGAACACGCCCAGGCCGAGCTGCTCGCCGCGCATCTCGGCCCGCTGGCCCCCGCCGACCGGGTCTTCGACGCCGGCTGCGGCCGGGGCGGCGGCAGTGTCGTGGCGCATCTGCGGTACGGCTGCCACGCCGACGGGGTCACCATCTCCGCCAAACAGGCCGAGTTCGCGAACGAGCAGGCCCGCGCCCGGGGCATCGACGACAAGGTGCGCTACCACCACCGCAACATGCTCGACACCGGCTTCGAGACCGGCGCGTACGCGGCCTCCTGGAACAACGAGTCCACCATGTACGTCGAGCTGGACCTGCTGTTCGCCGAGCACGCCCGGCTGCTGCGCCGCGGCGGACGCTACGTGGTGATCACCGGCTGCTACAACGACACCTACGGCCGGGCCTCGCGCGAGGTGTCGCTCATCAACGCCCACTACATCTGCGACATCCACCCGCGCTCGGAGTACTTCAAGGCGATGGCCCGCAACCGCCTGGTGCCGGTGCACGTCGAGGACCTGACCGAGGCCACGATCCCCTACTGGGACCTGCGCAGGGAGGCCGACCATCTGGTGACGGGCATCGAGGACACCTTCCTGGACGCCTACCGCAACGGCAGCTTCCAGTACCTGCTGATCGCGGCCGACCGGGTCTGAGCCCGGCCTGCCGGCGGAAATTCCGTCGACAGCGAGGGCGCCGAGGCGCTGGGATGGGCCGCCATGAGCGCCCACGACAGCCCCACTCCGCCGAGGATGCACGCGGACGAGATCGACCTCGACGCCCCGCTGGTCCAGCGCCTGGTCGCCCGCCGGTTCCCGCAGTGGGCGGCGCTGCCGGTACGCCGGCTGCCGTCCTCCGGGACCGAGAACGCCATGTTCCGGCTGGGCACCGAGCTGCTGGTACGGCTGCCCCGGCGGCCCGGCGCCGTACCGGACGTGAAGCTGGAGCAGCGCTGGCTGCCCCGGCTCGGGCCGCTGCTGCCGGTCGCCGTGCCCGAACCGGTGGGCATCGGCGCGCCGGACGAGGGTTATCCGTGGCCGTGGTCCGTCTACCGCTGGCTTCGGGGGCGCAATCCGGTGGCGGGCGCCGTGCGGGAGCCGGAACGGCTCGCCGAGGACCTGGCGGCGTTCGTGCGCGCGCTGCGCCGGATCGACCCGCAGGACGGACCGCCCGGTTACCGGGGTGGTCGGCTGCGGGACCGGGACGAGTCCACCCGGGCGGCCGTCGCCGAGCTGGGCGCACGGGTCGACGCCGGCGCGGTCACGGCGCTGTGGGAGGAGTCCCTGCGGGCCCCGGAGCACGCGGGGCCGCCGGTGTGGGCCCACGGGGACCTCTCCCCCGGGAACGTGCTGGTCGACGCGGGCCGGCTGAGCGCGGTCCTCGACTTCGGCTGTGCGGGGGTGGGGGACCCTGCCGTGGATCTGATCGTGGCCTGGAACCTGCTGCCCGCCGCCGTCCGGGACACCTTCCGCAAGGCCGTCGGCGCCGACGACGCCGAGTGGGCCCGGGGGCGGGGCTGGGCGCTGTCGATCTCCCTGATCGCGCTGCCGTACTACTGGGACACCAACCCGGCCCTGGCGGAGAACTCCCGGCATGTGATCACCGAGATCCTCGCCGAGACCGGGTGACGGTCGCGGTCCGACGGGGGTCCGCTACTCGCCCGCGTACGCCTTGTCCAGCGCGGCGACGTCGAGCTTGCCCATGCCCATCATGGCCTTCATGGCGCGGTCGACCTTCTCCGGGTCGGGGTCGTGGAGGATCTCGGGCATCCGGTCGTAGACGACCTGCCAGGAGACCCCGAACCTGTCCTTGAGCCAGCCGCAGGGGCCGCCCTCGCCGCCGTTCTCGGTGAGCTTGGCCCAGTAGTGGTCGATCTCCGCCTGGTCGGCGCACAGGATCTGGAAGGAGATGGCCTCGTTGAACTTGAACTGGGGGCCGCCGTTGAGCGCGACGAACTTCTGGCCGTTGGCCGTGAACTCGACGGTCAGCACGGAGCCGGTCTCGCCGGGGGCGGAGTCGGTGCAGCGGCTGACCCGGCCGAGGCTGGAGTTCTTGAAGACCGACACGTAGAACTCGGCGGCCTCCTCGGCCTGGCCGTCGAACCAGAGACAGGTGGAGAATCCGTCGGTGGTCATGGGTACCTCCTTGGCGGGGGAACGCGGTCTCCAGTGTCGACCTGTCCTCGCGGCCGAACTCATCGGCCGCGCCACCGAAATAATCCGGGCGGGTGAACGGCGCACCCGCCTAGCATCCCGATCATGACCTCCACACCTGCCGAACGCATCGAGCCCTTCCGGCTGTCGGTACCGCAGAGCGACCTCGACGACCTGCACGACCGGCTCGACCGCACCCGCTGGCCGGCCGAGCTGCCGGGAGCCGGCTGGGAGTACGGCGTCCCGGCCGGCTATCTGCGGGAGCTGGTCCGGTACTGGCGGCACGAGTACGACTGGCGGGCCGCCGAGGCCGAGCTGAACCGGTGGCCGCAGTTCACCACCACGATCGACGGAGCCAAGGTCCACTTCGCCCACGTCCGCTCCCCGGAGCCCGATGCCACGCCGCTGGTGATCACCCATGGCTGGCCGGGCTCGATCGCGGAGTTCCTGGACGTGGTCGGCCCCCTCACCGACCCGGTGGCCCACGGCGGCGACGCGGCGGACGCCTTCCATGTCGTCGTGCCGGGCATCCCCGGCTTCGGGCTGTCCGGGCCCACCACCGAGCGGGGCTGGGAGGCGCGCCGGGTGGCCGACGCCTGGGCGGAACTGATGCGGCGGCTCGGCTACGCGCGGTTCGGGCTGCAGGGCGGCGACTGGGGCGCGGCGATCTCGCGCGAGCTGGGGCGCGTGCATCCGGAGCGGGTGATCGGCGTCCACCTCAATCTGCTGCCGGGCGCGCAGGCGGCCACCGAGCCGACCGAGGAGGAGCTGGCCGCGCTCGGTCCCGAGGAGCGGGAGCGGACCCTGCGGTCCTGGCGCCGCTGGGACGCGTGGTCGCGGGACGGCGCCGGGTACGCGAGCCTGCAGTCCACCCGTCCGCACACCCTCGGCTACGCCCTGACGGACTCGCCCGTCGGCCAACTCGCCTGGATCGTCGAGAAGTTCCGGGAGTGGACGGACTGCGAGGAACTGCCGGAGGAGGCGGTGGACCGGGACCGGCTGCTGACCAACGTGATGCTGTACTGGCTGACCGGTACGGCCGGTTCGTCCGCCCGTATCTACTACGAGCGGGCCCACGTCACCGGCGACCGGGCGTGGCAGCCGGCCGAGCCGTCGACGGCGCCGACCGCGGTGGCGGTGTTCCCGGCCGACCCCCAGATCCCGCTGCGGCACAAGGCGGAGCGGACCGAGAACCTCGTGCGCTGGACGGAGTTCGACCGGGGCGGCCACTTCGCGGCCCTGGAGGAGCCGGACCTGCTGATCGACGACGTCCGGGCGTTCTTCCGGCAGCTCCGCGAGAAGTGACCCGGCCGCCGCCGGGTCAGGCGGCCAGGCAGAGGCCGTTGTAGGGGCGGTGCGGCGCGGCGGCCGGCCGGTGCTGCGCGCCTGTGCGCCTGGTCAGCTCGCCGTGTGCCAGTGAGAGCAGGTCGCCGAGGCCCAGGCCGAGGGCGTGCGCCGCGGCGGCGAGGACCTCCGAGGAGGCCTCTTTGCGGCCGCGCTCGATCTCGGACAGGTAGGGCAGCGAGATCCTGGCCGCGTCGGCCACGTCCTTGAGGGTGCGGTCCTGTGCCCGCCGCTCACGGCGCAGCACCTCGCCGACCAGATCGCGCCACAGCGGCTCCTTGTCCACCGCGGGCTCGGCCCCGGGCTTCGCGGGTCGGGCCGGCGCCGGTCGCAGGGGGATCACTCGGGCTTCGTCGCTCACCTGGTTGCTCATCCCCGTCAGCCTAGGAGCCGGAGGCCGTGGGGCAAGGGCCCGGCATTGCGCCCTGAGGGGAAACGGGCCTTCCGGGCGGGCGCCGGCCGGTTCCCGGATCGTCATCGGGTGTGCATGCGTGGCGTGACGGGGGGTACCCGCCCGGTGAGCGGCACCCGCCGGTACGCATGAAACGCCGGGTTATGGGTAAAGCAGACAAACATCAGCGAATACCCGCATATAGGATGTCGAGGCAGACTCAGCACCGTGACTTTCGTGGGAGAGGTAATGAATACCGCCGGGATCCGGTCGGACGCAGAAGTCTCCGAGAGCACCGCGCAGGGCAGGACGGGCGAGGGAGCGGTATCAGTGCCTGGCATCGCGGACCCTGCGTCCGTCGCACCACGTGACGCACGCGAGCTGTCCCGTCAGTTCTTCCGCCGGCTGACCGAGCTGGAGGAGGGCACGCACGAGTACCAGTACGCGCGCAACACCCTCATCGAGATGAACATGTCGCTGGTGCGGTTCGCGGCCGGGCGGTTCCGGGGCCGCGGCGACGACATGGAGGACATCGTCCAGACCGGCATGATCGGCCTGATCAAGGCCATCGACCGGTTCGAGCTGGCCCGCGAGGTGGAGTTCACCTCCTTCGCGCTGCCGTACATCGTCGGTGAGATCAAGCGGTTCTTCCGGGACACCACCTGGGCGGTCCACGTGCCACGCCGGCTCCAGGAGCTGCGGGTGGAGCTGGCCAAGGCGCGCGAGGAGCTGTCCAGCCGGCTGGACCGGGACCCGACGGTGGCCGAGCTGGCGACCCTGATGAACATCTCCGAGCAGGAGGTGGTCGAGGCCCAGCTCGCCTCCAACGGGTACAACTCCGCGTCCCTGGACGCCGCGCTCACCGGCGACGGCCCGGAGGACGGCGAGGCGGTGCTCGCCGACTTCATCGGCGTGGAGGAGGAGGGGCTGCGGCTCGTCGAGGACTTCCAGGCGCTCGCCCCGCTGATGGCGGAGCTGAGCGAACGGGACCGGCAGATCATCCATCTGCGGTTCGTCGAGGAGGCCACCCAGGCGCAGATCGGGGAACGGCTCGGCTGCTCCCAGATGCATGTGTCCCGGCTGATCAAGCGGATCATCACCCGGCTGCGCGAGGGGATGCTCGGCGAACTCGACCGCGTCTGAGACGGCGCCCTGGTCCGGTTCAGCGGTTCAGCTCGAAGCGGGCGCGTACCCGCTTGCCCACGGGTACGCGCTCCGCGACGACCTCCGAGGCCAGGGCGTACACGATCTCCATACCGTGCCGGCCGACGCGCTCGGGGTCCCTCGGGTATCTGCGGGGCAGGGCGGCGCTGCTGTCGTAGACGCCCACCGTGACGGCGCTGTCCGTGCCTTCCAGTTCCAGGATGTAGGGGCCGTTGCTGTGCCGGTCGGCGTTGGTGACGAGTTCTGTCACGACGAGCAGCAGCTCACCACAGGCGCGGCGGTCGGCGACTGCGCACCACTCGGTGCGCAACTGCTCCAGAAACCGGGCGGCGAAGGCGCGCGCCTCGGCGATGCATCCGGGTTCGCCGGTGTAGTGGGCCGCGCGCCACAGTGGCTCCACGGGTACGTCGAAGCCAGTCGGTATCACTGCCCCGCCCAGGTGCTTGGTCATGCTGTCTCTCTCGGAAAGCCCGGCCCGGCCGGTCGCCTGTTGCACCTGTCCTCGTACCCCGTGCCGGGCGCGGCAGTCCCCCGGGCGTTCGCCCCACCGCGCACAGTGGCGATGGTCACGCCGCCGGAAGCCGCGACCGCTCACTGAGCAGGTGAGCCCTGCGGCTCCGGCTGCGTGGGCGTGATCGCCCCCGACTCGCCGGGCGTCTGAGTGGTCGCCGGGCCCGGAGCGGAACTCTCCGAGGACACCTGAGCGGTGCCGGTCGTCTGCTGCTCCGACGTCTTCTCGCTCGTGGTCTGGGCCGACGGAGAGCCCGCGGACGGCGACGCCGGCTCGGCGGAGGACGGCTTGGTCGACGACGACTGCGACTGCGACGACTGGGATTCGGACGACTTCGGTTCCGACGGCTTCGATTCCGAGGGTGACTTCGATTCCGAAGGCGAGGACTCGGACGACGACGGGGACGAGGGCGAGGACGAGGAGGGCGAAGAGGACGAGGAGGACTTCGACGGGGACGGCGACGAGGACGACGCCGACGGGCTGGGCCGGCCCGGTGTGGACGGGCAGTTCTTCGAGCCGGGCGGGCACGTCGGGGACGGAGGCCGGGGCGGGTTCCAGGGATTCGGCAGCTTCGGCGGCTCGGCGTGCTCGTCGTGCCGGCCGTACTGGTCACCGCGCTCACGCTGGATCCACTCCTTGTGGTGGCTGTCGTAGAGCACGAAGACGTTGACGACCGTCGGCGCCGGCGTCACCACGACCACGTTCGAGGGCCGGTACGACGGCCAGGGGTGGCCCACCAGCTTCGGCGTGCTCTTCTGCGCGACCGGCGGGTTCAGCGGGTTGCCGCAGGCGCAGCGCACGCGGGGGACGCCGTGGCTGTCCACCAGCACGGCGGTGCCCGCCTGGAGGACCGACTGGTAGCTGGTGGCGGCCCCGTCGCGGTAGCCGTGGTTGGTGACCCGGGTGTCCACGCGCAGCTGAACCGGGGTCAGCGAGCGCAGATAGGCGGGTACGCCGGAGGGCTGGACGCCGGCCACGGAGGCGAAGGCCTTCTCCTTGCCCTGGTCGGCCTGCAGGTACTTGACCTGCTTCTCGACGTCGCAGGCGGGAGTGCGACGGGTGCCGCCGTACAGGCCGGGCGCTCCGCCGTCGACTCCCTGCAGCGTGTTGGCGGTGCCGGTGGGAGCGGCGGAGGCGGAGGGCGGGGGCGGGGCGGAGCTCTGCTTCGCGGTGGATTCCGTGAACGGGTCCTGACCACTGCTGTTCGCGGACTGCAGGAAGACCTCGCCGCCCTTGCCGGAGCCGCCCGGCCGGGTGAAGACCACCGCGAGGACCACGGCGGCGACGACGGCGGCGCTGATGGCCGCCACCCGCGGCACGGACTTCCACCACGGCCCGTGGGGTCCCTGGGCTCCGCCGCCACCCGGCGGTTGGGAGGGCGGGGGCCCGGACGGGGGCCGGGAGGAACCCGACAGCGGGCCGGAGGGCGGCCCGGTCGGACGGCCCGAGGACGGAGGTTCGGCGCTCACGAGCACTTCTTCCCGTCGCGATCGTCGCGATACGCGGTGCGATACGCGGCTTTTATCGGTCAAGTCCCGTTTAGTGCATTTAGCTGCACGTTGACCCCATTGTGTGTCTCAGGACGGCGAGGCTCGCAAGCCGACGCGAACGGCCCACCCGGCGGGCGGGGTGCCCGGCCGCTGCATAGCGTGTCAACCGTGAGCGTTCCGTCCGTCTCCCAGCGGCCCGCCGCCCGTCACGGCTGGGCGCGGGCCGTGGCCACGGTGCTGACCGGGCTGGCCGTCATGGCGCTGGTGGCGGCGCTGGGACTGTGGGCGGCCGGAGCGGGTGACCTGCCGGACGGCGCGTTCCCGCGGGTGGTGGCCGCGACCCTGGTCACGGCGGTCGGCGGCAGCGTGGAACTCTCCGGCAACGCGGGCGCGCTGGCGCAGACCCGGGCGGGGGTCACCGTGATCCCGCTGTCGGTGACCCTGGTCGGCGCGCTGGTCATCGGCGGGGGCTTCCTGCGGCCGCTGCGGCACCGGGCGGTCGCCTCGGCCGGAGAACTGGCCGGCTGGGCCGCCCGGATCGGGGTGCTGTGGCTGCTCGCGCTGATCGGCCTCGCCCTCGGCGCCCGGCAGACCTTCGCGGTCGACGTGGGCAGCGGCACCCTCAGCGACCTGACCGGCCTGTTCGACGCCGCCCCCCGGGTCGGCTTCCGCACGGACGTGCCGCTGACGGTGCTGTTCGGCCTGCTGTGGCTGGCCGGGGTGCTGGTGCTCGCGCTGCTGGTCGCGCGCGGGGCGCCGCTGCCGGGGCGGCTGCTGCGGTTCCAGGAGTCGGTGCGCCCGGCGGCGCACGCGATGGTGGTGCTGCTCCTCGCGTACGTCGTCATCGGCCTGGTCGCCGCCCTGATCGCGGCGGCCACCCGGGGGCACGCCCCGGCGACCTTCGCCCTGATCCTGCTCGGCCTGCCCAATCTGGCCTGGCCGGCTCTCACCATCGGTATGGGAGCGACCTGGAACGGCCGCGTGGACGGGCCGTTCGGACTGCCGGTGCCGCACGTCCTGGACGTCATCCTGCGCACCCCGGACGTCTCCGCGCTGAACCTCGGCTCGCTCACCGACTACGACGGCCGGTGGTGGTGGCTGGTGGCCGTGGACGCGATCCTGCTGCTTGCCGTGGCCTTCCGGATGGCAGCGAGCTCACCGGCTCGGATCCGCCTGTGGCAGCACGCCGTCCACCTGGCGGTGGCGCTGGCGCTGACGGTGCTGATGATCTGCCTGACGGGCCGTATCTCGGCGCACTACGGGCTCTCCCTGCTCGGCATCGGCGACCTCGGCGGCGGGCTGTCCGGGGAACTGTTCCTCAGGCCCCAACTGTGGGGGGCGGTGGGCCTGGGCGCGCTGTGGGGGCTGGCCGCCGGGTTCCTGGGCGGCCTGCTGGCCCGGCGGGTGCGGCGGCGGGGCGAGGTGGGCGGGCCGGGCGAGTGATCCACCTGGTCGGCGGCCGGATCACCGAGGGCTTCCGGCCGGAGGCGGCACGGTGGGCGGTCTCAGGCGGGGTTCCGCGCTGTCTCGTCCGCCCGGTACACCGGGTCCGCCCAGTGCGGCGGGCTCGGAGGCTCGGCCGCCACCGTGTGGTCCGTCTGCGTGTGGGGCTGGTGCGCCGGGCGGACGCCGGCCGGGCCCGCGCCGGTCGCCATGGTGGCGCGCAGGGCGGCGACGAAGGCGAGGCAGGTGTCGTAACGGGCGTCGGGGTTCTTGGCCAGGGCCTTGGCGAAGACCGGGTCCACCGCGGGGTCGAGTCCGGGGCGGGCCTCGCTCGGCGGGGGCGGCTCGTCGTACTGGTGGGCCCAGAGCAGCGCCATGTCGTCGTCGCGCAGGAACGGGGGCCGACCCGCGAGGCTCTCGTAGACGACGCAGGCCAGTCCGTAGACATCGCAGCGGCCGTCGACCGGGCGGCCGGAGATCTGCTCCGGGGCCACGTAGTCGAGGGTGCCGACGAACTGGCCGACGCTGGTGAAGCCGGTCAGAGACAGCGACTTCTTGGTGAGTCCGAAGTCGGTGAGGTAGACGTGCTCGGGGTGGTCGGTGTCGATGCCCTCGGCGACCAGGATGTTGCCGGGTTTGACGTCCCGGTGCACCAGTCCGTGCTCGTGGGCGGCGTCGAGAGCGGACGCCACCTGCGCGGCGATCCGCACGGCATCGGGCAACGGCAGCGGTCCGTGCAGGTCGAGGACGTGGCGCAGGTCGCTGCCGGAGACGTGCCGCATGGCGATGTAGAGCACCCCGTCGGTCTCGCCGGCCTCGAAGACCGGGACGATGTGCGGGTGGTCGATCGCCGCGGCCACCTGGGACTCATGGGTGAAGCGCTTGCGGAAGGTGTCGTTGCGGGCGAGTTCGGGGGCGAGCAGCTTGAGGGCGACCGTGCGGTCCAGGCGCAGGTCGCGGGCGCGGTAGACGACGGCCATGCCGCCGCGCCCGATCTCGCTCTCGATGCGGTAGCTCGCGATTCTCCGGCCGATCAGCTCCGAGGGCCGGCCGGAGAACAGGCTGGTCTCGCCCGCCATCAGCGCTCACCCTCGGGCGCGACGAGCCGGGTCGGGGCGTGCCCGGCGGCGTCCTCGCCGGTGACCTCGCGGTCGGTGGCGTAGGTGCTGAGCCGCCGTCCGTCGCCGTACACCCAGCGGCCCTCCTCGGGGTCGTACAGCCACATGGACTCGCCGTCGACGACGATCCCGAGCCTGAGGCCCCGGGTGCGGTCCTCGAAGTCCTCGCCGTCCAGGGTGCCGGCGGCCAGCTCCTCCACCGCGGACCGGTAGTCGGCCAGGGCCTGTTCGGCACGGGTCAGCAGCGGCCGCGGATCGGCGGTGCCGGCCGGTCCGCCGGCGGCGGGCGGGTCCTCGGGTACGGCGACGAGCCGGCGGCCGTCCACCCAGGCGGCCCAGCCGTTGGCGCAGCGGATGTATCCCCAGTCGCCGCGCCGCTCCACGAGCTCGACCGGCAGCAGCGGGTCGAGGGGCACGGTGGGCCGGGCCGGGTCGGGGGACTCCCAGGCGGGCATGCCGCGCCGCGGCACGACGTGCGTGGGCTGGAATCCGGTACTGGCCGCTCTGCTCATCGGGGCGCCTGCTTCCGCGTGTGTGCCATCGCGTTCGCCTACTTCCGCATCACGGCGGGCTCGTGCCGGCGCAGCAGCCGGGCGACCATGAGCCCGTAGAGGACGGAGAGCACCACCAGCATGGCCATATCGAGCAGCCAGACGCCCGTCGAGTGCCGGAAGAGGGGGTCGGCGGTCAGCTTGCCCGGGACGATCCGGGACAGCCCGACCGTGCCGGCCATGGCGCCGAGCGCCCAGCGGGAGGGCACCAGCCAGGACAGCTGCTCCAAGCCCGGCACACCGTTGAGCGGGAGCAGGGCACCGCAGAAGACGACCTGGACGATGGCGAGCAGCACCAGCAGCGGCATCGTCACCTCCTCCTTGCGCACCAGCGCGGAGACCAGCAGGCCGAGCATCATCGCGGTGAACGCGAGGAAGGCGGCGGCCAGGGCGATCTCGACGAGCGGCGGCAGCAGGACGCCACGGCCGCCGGGGGTGTTCAGGTCGACGCCGAGCAGGGCGACCAGGGTGAGGACGACGGCCTGGACGACGCTGATCGTGCCGAGTACCACGATCTTGGACATCAGATAGGCCGAACGGGGCAGGCCGACGGCGCGTTCGCGTTGATAGACGACGCGTTCCTTGACGAGTTCGCGCACCGCGTTGGCGGCACCGGTCAGCACGGCGCCGACGCACAGGATCAGCAGCGCGTTCATCGCGGTGTCCCGGGCGAGCCGGCCGCCGGCCAGGGCGCGGGCCATGGCGCCCATGATGAACGGCAGCGCGATCATGACGAGCAGGAAGGTGCGGTCGGAGCCGAGGACGGCCGCGTAACGGCGGACCAGGGTGCCGAGTTGGGCGCCCCAGCCGCGCGGGCGGGGCGGTGGTGCCGGGGAGACGGGGGCCGGGCCCGGATGGTGGGGCTGGGTGGTGGACTCGGCGACGTAGTGCCGGTGGAACGGCGACTCGCGGTACTCCCGGGCCCAGTCGCGTTCCGGGTCGCGGTCGAAGGCCTCGAAGGCCTCCGGCCACTGTTCGAAGCCGAAGAAGGCGAGGGCGTCGTCGGGCGGCCCGTAGTAGGCCACCTTGCCGCCCGGGGCGAGCACCAGGAGGCGGTCGCAGACGCCGAGGCTGAGGACGCTGTGGGTGACCACGACGACGGTGCGGCCGTCGTCGGCGAGGCCGCGCAGCATGTTCATCACCGACCGGTCCATGCCGGGGTCGAGGCCGGAGGTCGGCTCGTCCAGGAAGAGCAGCGAGGGTTTGGTGAGCAGCTCCAGGGCCACGCTCACGCGCTTGCGCTGTCCGCCGGAGAGGCTGTGCACGGGCTGGTCGGCGCGCTGTTCGAGGCCTAGCTCCCCGATCACCTCGTCCACCCGGGCCCGCCGCTCGGACGCGGCGGTGTCCTCGGGGAAGCGCAGTTCGGCGGCGTAGGTCAGGGCGGCACGCACGGTGAGCTGGGGGTGCAGGATGTCGTCCTGCGGGACCAGTCCGATGCGCTGACGCAGTTCGGCGAAGTCGCGGTAGAGGTCGCGGCCGTCGTACAGGACGGTGCCGCGGTCGGCGGGCCGCTGCCCGGTCAGCGCGTTCAGCAGCGTGGACTTGCCGGCGCCGCTCGGTCCGACCACCGCGAGCAGGCACTTCTCGCCCACCGGGAAGGACACCCGGTCGAGGAGCACCTTGCGTCCGCCGTCCACGGCGACGGTGAGGTCCTGGGCGTCGAGGGAGATCTCGCCGGTGTCGACGTACTCCTGGAGTTCGTCGCCGACCAGGCAGAACGCGGAGTGGCCGATGCCGACGATGTCGCCGGGCACCATGGGCGCGCGGGTGACGGGCCGGCCGTTGAGGTAGGTGCGGTTGTGGCTGCCGAGGTCGACGATCTCGTACGTGCCGTCGCCGTGGGCGCGCAGTTCGGCGTGGCGGCGGGAGACGACCAGGTCGTCCACCACCAGGTCGTTGTCGGCGGCCCGGCCGATGCGGATCGAGCGCGCGGGCAGCGGACGGACACTGCTGGGCCGGCGGAAGGTGCCGGTCAGCTGGGGAAGCGACACCGCGGAAGGGCGGTCGGGGGCGGGCCGCGGGGCATCGGCGAGGACCGCGCGGGGGCCGTCGGTGGGATTGCCGAAGCGGATCACGCTGCCGGGGCGTACGCCCCACTCGCTGATCCTGCGGCCGTCGGCGTAGGTGCCGTTGGTGCTGTGCCGGTCCGTCAGGGTCCAGTGGTCGTGCCGGCAGCGCAGCACGGCGTGGTGCCACGAGACCCGGGCATCGTCGAGGACGATGTCGCTCAAGGGGTCACGTCCGACGTGGTAGTCGTGGCCCGGGCTCATGACCGTGGAGCCCGTGTCGGTCTCCAGGACGAGTTCGGGCGCCGTCGGGGCGATGGGCCGCTCCGCCATGGCCAGAATTCTACCGATTCGTCCACATACGCGCCCGGAGTCGAGGGGCGATGCCGGCGGCGGACAGGTGTCAGGCGACGGGCACGACGAGCGCCGGCAGGGTGCGCTGCATGCGCAGCGCGTCGACGGACTCGGCGAGCAGTTCGTACTCGGTGGTGTCGTCACTGGCGGCGATCCGCACCAGCCGTCCGCCGGCCAGCTCGTCGGCCACCAGCTCCTGCCGGACGTCGTCGGCGCACCAGGCGCGCAGCAGGGCGGGCACGTCGGGCACCGTGTCCGCGACCGGCACCAGCGCGCCCACCGGGAAGGCGGAGTCCTGCGGGCTCGGGTCCAGCCGCTCGGCGATCCAGGACGCGCGGTCGCGCAGCCACCACATGGCCAGGGCCAGCGTGGGCGCGCGATAGGTACCGAGCGGCACCCCCACGCGCCGGCCGTCGCACATGCCGTACGCCGTGACATGGCACAGGAATTCGTCGTGCACGTCTCACTCCCCCGTCGCCTCGCCGGTTGCGCCCGGCCCGGCCTCGCTCTCCGTGCGGCTGCTGTGCGGTGAAGTGCCCCTGATGTCGAGTATCGCCACTCCCGAAACACAGTCACCACGACTTTCCGGCCAGTCTCTTGGCATATTCACCGCCGGTTCTGGCCGGAACGCAGCGGCGTGTTCGCACCCCGGGCATTACCAGGCAGGTAATCGACCCGCCCCTCGGTGCTCCGGCATGGTGGTCACACCGGATCGGCGAAGCCCCGGATCCGGCTCTGACCAGCACTTACCAGCAGTCACGACCTCGATGGAGGCTGATTCACCATGTCCGTGAACACCGACCGTTACGAGAGCGCCGTCGCCCGTTACTTCGAGGCCTGGAACGCCACCGAGCCGGAGGCGCTGAAGAAGGCGGTCGCCGCCGCCTGGACCGCCGACGGCGGCTACACCGACCCGCTCGCCGACGTCCGCGGTCACGAGGCCGTCGCGGCCGTGATCGCGGCGGCGCACGAGCAGTTCCCCGGGTTCCTCTTCCGCCCGCTCGGTGCGGTGGACGGACACCACGACACCGCGCGCTTCGGCTGGGAGCTCGTGAACCAGGCCGACAGCTCGGCGCCGGTGGCCGGGTTCGACGTCGTCACGCTGGACGACGAGGGCCGGATCCGGCAGGTGCTGGGCTTTCTGGACCGGGTGCCGGCCGGTGCCTGACACCGCCTGGCCGCGATGAGTTCCACCGCGCGCGGCGGTCTGCCCCGGTGAACGACGACCCGGCAGAGCTCGGCGCGCGCGGAGCAGGACGGAGGAGCATCATGCGGACGAGCGGTCCGGTGGACGTGGAGTTCACCACGGTCCTGGAGAAGAGCCCGCAGACCGGCGGCTGGACCTATGTGGTCTGGCCGCGCTCGGCAGAGCTCTTCGGCACGCGCGGCCTGGTGAAGGTGCGCGGCGCGGTCGACGGGCACCCGTTCCGGAGCTCGTTCATGGCCCTGGGCGACGGCCGGCACAAGCTCCCCGTGCAGGCCGGCATCCGCAAGGCGATCGGCAAGCGGGAGGGCGACACCGTGACCGTACGCCTGGCGGAGCGGCTCAGCTGACGACCGACTCCCGGTAGCGGCGGGGTGCGACGCCGACCGTGCGCTTGAAGGCGTTGCTGAAGGCGCTCTCGGAGCCGTAGCCGACCGAGCGGGCCACTTCCGCCACCGGCACCGAGTCCTGCCTGAGGGCACGGGCGGCCAGGCTCATCCGCCAATTCTGCAGATAGGTCAGCGGCGGCACCCCCGCGGCCTCCCGGAAGCGCACGGCGAAGGTGGTGCGGGACATCGCGGCGGCGCGCGCGAGCTCCTCCAGTTGCCAGGGGTGCGCCGGGTCGGCGTGCATCAGGCGCAGGGCGGGGGCCAGGCGCTCGTCGGCCAGCGCCCGCAGCCAGCCGGCCGGCAGGCCCGCGGCCTCGCTCAGGCACGCCCGCAGCACCTGCAGGAACATCAACTGGGCGAGGTGGTCCGAGGAGAAGGCGGAACCGGCCCGGCCCCCGGCCATCTCCCGCATCAGCTGGGCGGTGAGCCAGCGCAGCACCGGCGCCTCCGCCGCGGTGGAGCGCACGTGGATCAGCTCGGGCAGGGCCCGGCGCAGCAGGTCCCCGCCGTGCCGGCTGAGGTCGATGTGCCCGGAGACGCACACCACCTCCTCTCCCCCACCGAGCGCTCCCATGCGGGTGCGCGGGTCCACGGCGACCTGAGCCGGTTCGACGGGCTCCAGTCCGGGCTCGCTGCACAGCACGTACGGCCGCCGCCCGTCGGAGACGACGACATCGCCCTCGGACAGGGCGACGGGGTGGGCGCCGCCCTCGGCGACGAGCAGACAGCCGCCCCGCGCCACGACGTTCACCTTCAGCTTGTCGCGCCCGCGCAGCCGGATCGCCCAGCGCCCGCCGGCCGTGAAGCCCCCGGAGAACACGCCGCGCGCGTCCGCGACGGCGAGGGCGTCGGAGAGAGGATCGGTGGACATGCTCGAACTATCACGCAAGTAGTGCGCATTCTCAAGCATTCATCGTTCGGAACCACGGACCTACGGTGGTCTCACGGCTCATACCGAGGAGAGACCCACATGACCACCGCACAACAGCCCCTGCGCTCCGGCTTCGGCCCCGCGTCCACCGCCGAGGACGTCATCGAGGGCATCGACCTGACCGGAAGAGTCGCGATCGTCACCGGCGGCTACTCCGGCATCGGCCTGGAGACGAGCCGCGTCCTGCGGGCGGCGGGCGCCGAGGTCGTCGTACCGGCCCGGGATCCGGAGCGGGCCCGCGCCGCGCTGAAGGAGGTGGAGGGCGTCGAGGTCGAGCACATGGACCTGATCGACCCGGCGTCGGTCGACGCCTTCGCGCAGACGTTCCTGGCCTCCGGGCGCCCCCTGCACATCCTGGTGAACAGCGCCGGAATCATGGCGACCCCGCTGCGGCGGGACGCGCGCGGCTACGAGGCCCAGTTCGCCACGAACCACCTGGGGCACTTCCGGCTGGTGGCCCGGCTCCGGCCCGCTCTGGTGGCGGCCCGCGGGGCGCGCGTGGTCTCGGTGTCCTCGCGGGGCATCCGCTTCTCCCCCGTGGTCTTCGACGACCTGCACTTCGAGCACCGGCCCTACGAGCCGTTCCTCGCCTACGGCCAGTCGAAGACCGCCAACGCGCTCTTCGCCGTGGAGCTCGACCGGCGGGGCCGGGCGGAGGGCGTGCGGGCCTTCTCCGTCCACCCCGGCCAGATCATCGACACCGGCCTCGCCAAGCACCTCACCGAGGAAGCCCTCAGGGCAGCCGGGGCCATCGACGAGGAGGGCCGCCCGGTGCGCGACCCCTCCCGGCAGCAGAAGACCGTCGCGCAGGGAGCGGCGACCGGCGTGTGGTGCGCCACCAGCCCGCGGCTCGACGGGCTCGGCGGTGTCTACTGCGAGAACTGTGACATCAGCCCCCTGGTGAGCCCGGAGGGTGAGGCCGAGTGGCGGGCGGACCCGGGGCGGCCCGGCGTGCTGCCGTACGCCGTCGACCCGGAGGCGGCGGCCCGGCTGTGGGAGGTGAGCGAACGGCTCACCTCCTGACCGCGGCCACCGGCCCCGGGCGTGCTCAGCCCTGCACGATCGCGTCGATCCGCGCCAGTTCCTCGGCGTCGAAGTCCAGGTTGCGGATCGTCCCGACGCTGTCCTCGAGCTGCTGCGGGCTGCTCGCGCCGACCAGCGCGGAGGTGACCCGGCCGCCGCGCAGCACCCAGGCCAGGGCCAGCTGGGCCAGGGTCTGGCCGCGGGACTTGGCGATCTCGTCGAGGGAGCGCAGGCGGCCCACGAGGTCCTCGGTGACCGCGTCCGAGTTCAGGAACGGGCTGTCGCTCGCGGCCCGCGAGTCCTCGGGGATGCCGTCGAGGTAGCGGCCGGTGAGCAGGCCCTGCTCCAGCGGGGAGTAGGCGATGGAACCGGCCTGGAGTTCGTCCAGGGCGTCCAGCAGGCCCTCGTCCTCGGGCCGGCGGTCGAGCATCGAGTAGCGCGGCTGGTGGATGAGCAGCGGGGTGCCGAGGTCGGCGAGGATGCGGGCGGCCTCCCGGGTCTGCTCCGCCGAGTAGTTGGAGACGCCGACGTACAGCGCCTTGCCCTGCTGCACGGCCGAGTGCAGGGCGCCCATCGTCTCCTCCAGCGGAGTGTCCGGGTCGGGGCGGTGCGAGTAGAAGATGTCGACGTAGTCCAGGCCCATGCGCGCGAGGCTCTGGTCGAGCGAGGACAGCAGGTACTTGCGCGAGCCCCATTCGCCGTACGGGCCGGGCCACATGAGGTAGCCGGCCTTGGTGGAGATGATCAGCTCGTCGCGGTACGGCCCGAAGTCGGCCTTCAGGGCCTCGCCGAGCGCGGACTCGGCGGCGCCGGGCGGCGGGCCGTAGTTGTTGGCGAGGTCGAAGTGGGTGACGCCCAGGTCGAAGGCGCGGCGCAGGATGGCCCGCTGGGTCTCGGCGGGCCGGTCCGGGCCGAAGTTGTGCCACAGGCCGAGGGACAGCGCGGGGAGCTTCAGTCCGCTGCGTCCGGTGCGCCGGTAGGGCATGTCGGCGTAACGGTCGGGGTGTGCGGTGTACAACGCGACTCCAGAGGGGTTGGCACACGGTGTTCCCGGCTCCGGGAGCCTGCGGCTCCTGGGACCGCTTCCACTCTTTCCCGCCCGGCGGGCAGCGGTCCAACAGAAGAATCCGATGGAATTCAGCGGCTAGGCTTCTCAATCATGGAACTGCGCCATCTTCAGCACTTCGTCGCCGTCGCCGAGGACCAGCATTTCACGAGGGCCGCCGAACGCCTGATGGTGTCCCAGTCGGGGTTGTCGGCGTCCATCCGGGCGCTGGAGCGGGAGCTGCGCGCGCCCCTGTTCGTGCGTACCACCAGGCGGGTGACGCTCACCGAGGCGGGGCGGGCGCTGCTGGCGGAGGCCGAGCGGATCCTCGCGCAGGTCCGCGCCGCGCACGAGGCGGTCGCGGCGGTGCAGGGCGTGCTGCGCGGCACGCTGGCGCTGGGCACCGAGCAGTGCATCGCCGGGGTGCATGTGGCTCGGCTGCTCGCCGCCTTCCGGGGCCGGCATCCGGACGTGGAGATCCGGCTGCGGCAGGCCGGTTCGGGCGCGCTGGCCGAAGAGGTGGCGGCCGGCCGGCTCGACCTCGCCTTCGCCTACCGCACCCGGGCCGACAGCGACCAGCTGCGTTCGGTGGCGCTGACGAGCGAGCCGATGACCGTGCTGTGCCATCCCGGGCACCGGCTGGCCTCGACGGGCGCGGTGCTGACCCCGGACGATCTGGCCGGCGAGGTCTTCGTGGACTTCCACCCGGACTGGGGGCCGCGCCGCACCACCGACGCCGCGTTCGCCGCGACCGGTGTCCGGCGCACGGTCGCGCTGGAGGTCAACGACGTGCACAGCCTGCTGGACCTGGTGGACGAGAACCTGGGGATCGCGGTCGTACCCCGGCACTTCCGGCACAAGCGGCCCTCGCTGACCGCGCTGCCGCTGAAGGGCACGGGCGAGACGGAGTACGAGACCGTGGCGCTGCTGCCGCCGGACCGGGCCACCAGTCCCGCCGCCCGGGCGCTCGTCACGCTCCTGGAGACCGGCGACGAGGCGGGGGGCCTGGCACCACCCCAGGAGGGGTCCCAGCCCTCCTGATTCCGGGCGTCCGCCACCGCAGACTCGGGACCGTCGGCCAGGACGACGACGGTCAGGAGGACACGTCATGGCGGAACACACACGGCGGACCGTGCTGCGCGGGACGGCCGGACTCGCGGCGGCGGGCGCGCTCACCGGCCTGGGCACCGGCCGGGCGGCGGCCCGCCTCACAGGTGAGGTGACGCAGCGTCATTTTCCGTTCCTGGAAGGGGCGTTCACTCCCGTCACCGAGGAACTGACGGCCTTCGACCTGTCGGTGACGGGCCGCGTTCCGCGCGAGCTGAACGGCCGCTTCCTGCGCAACGGACCCAACGTCCTGGGCCTGGAGGACCCCAGGGCCCATCACTGGATGCTCGGCGACGGCATGGTGCACGGCGTCCGGCTGCGCGACGGACGGGCCGAGTGGTACCGCAACCGCTGGGTGCGCTCCGCGCAGGTCGCGCGGAAGCTGGGCGAGGCGTATCCGGGGCCGGTGCCGGAGGAGGACTTCGCGTGCAACACTCATGTGATCCCGTACCGGGGACGGATCCTCACGCTCCAGGAGGGGGGTCCGCTGCCACGAACTCGACGGCGAGCTGGGCACCTCGGGTACGTACGACTTCGCGGGCACGCTGGAGGGCGCGTTCGCCGCGCACACCAAGTTCGACGTGCACGCCGGTGAGCTGCACGCCGTCGCCTACCACGCTACCTGGGACCACGTCCGGCACCTGGTCGTGGACCGCGCCGGGAGGGTCTCCCGCACGACGAGGATCCCGGTGGCGGACGCCCCGATGATGCACGACTTCGCGCTGACCGAGCGGCACGTCGTCCTCTTCGACATCCCGGTCACCTTCGACGCGGCGGCGGGCGGGCGGGGCGTCCCGGTGCCCTACGTCTGGAACCGGAACCATCCGACCCGGGTCGGTGTCATGCGGCGGACCGGCGGGCCGGTGCGCTGGTTCGGGATCGACCCCGTCTTCTACTCGCACACGCTCAACGCCTACGAGGAGGGCGGGTCCGTGGTGGTCGACCTGACGACCTGCCCGGCGCCGTTCCACGTCGCCGGGCGCGGCTCGGACGGTCCGTACGCCACGGGCACCACGAAACTGGAGCGCTGGACGATCGATCTGCACCACGGCCGCGTACGGCAGCGGGTGCTGGACGACCGGCCGCAGGAATTCCCGCGGGTGAACGAGTCGCTGGTGTCCCGGCGGCACCGCTACGGCTACGCGGCAGCGGCGGCCGGGCTGACGGCCGCCTATCTGACGCCGGACGGCGGCACCCCGCCCGACGACGCCTTCTCCAACGCGCTCGTCAAGCACGACCTGCTGCGGGGCGCCACCCAGGTGCACCGGCTGCCGAAGGACGCGGCGGCGGGCGAGGCGGTGTTCGTGCCGCGGGACGCCGGCGACCACCGGGCGGACGAGGACGACGGATACGCGATCGCCTACGTCCACAACCCGGACCGCGGTGCCGCCGACCTGGTGATCCTGGCCGCCCAGGACTTCACCGGCGAGCCGGTGGCACGGGTGCACCTGCCCGGGCGGGTGCCGCTGGGCTTCCACGGGAGCTGGATTCCGGACGCGTGAGCGCCCGCTGTTTGGGATGGTGGACGGTATGCATGCCAAGGACATCCTCATCGACGGCTACGGCCGCATCCAGGAAGAAGTCCATGCCGCCCTCGACGGCCTCGGACCGGACGCGCTGCACCACCGCCCGGCCCCCGACGCCAACTCCGTCGCCTGGCTCGTCTGGCATCTCACCCGGGTGCAGGACGACCACATCGCCGACGCCTTCGACCTCGACCAGGTGTGGCTGTCGCAGGGCTGGGAGAAGCGCTTCGGCCTCGACCTGCCCCGCCACGACACCGGGTACGGGCACAGCCCGGCCAAGGTCGCGAAGGTGCGGGTCGAGTCCGCCGACCTGCTCACCGGGTACTACGACGCCGTGCACGAGCAGACCCTCGGCGTCCTGCGCGGCCTCGCCGCCAAGGACCTCGAGCGGATCGTGGACGAGCGCTGGGATCCCCCGGTCAGCCTGGGCGTCCGCCTGGTGAGCGTCCTGTCCGACGACCTTCAGCACATCGGACAGGCCGCCTACCTCAGGGGGCTGATTCAGAGCGCGGCGGCGTAAGCGGGCAGGACCACGTCCTCGATGAGGGCCTTGCGCTCGTCGAACGGGAGGAAGGCGCTCTTGAGCGCGTTCACCGTGACCGTGCGCAGGTCCTCGACCGTCCAGCCGGCCTCCTCGACCAGCAGGGACATCTCCCGGGTCATCGTCGTGCCCGACACCAGACGGTTGTCGGTGTTGAGGGTGACCCGGAAGCCGAGGTCCTTCAGGGCCGTGATCGGGTGCTCGGCGATCGAGGTGGCGCAGCCGGTCTGCAGGTTGGAGGTGGGGCACATCTCCAGGGCGATCCGGCGGTCGCGCACCCAGGAGGCGAGCCGGCCGAGCTTGCCGTCCACGATGTCCTCGGTCAGGCGCACACCGTGGCCGATGCGCTGGGCGCCGCACACCTGCAGGGCCTGGTGGATGCTGGGCAGTCCGTGCGCCTCCCCGGCGTGGATGGTGAAGGGCACGCTCTCGCGGCGCAGGTGCTCGAAGGCCTCCAGGTGGTCGGCGGGCGGGAAGCCGTCCTCGGCGCCGGCGATGTCGAAGCCGACGACACCGGCGTCGCGGTAGGCGACGGCCAGGTCGGCGGCCTCGCGGACCCGGTCGAACATCCGCATGCCGCACAGCAGGGTGCCGACCCGTACGGGGGTGCCGGCGGCGGCCGCCTTGGCCATACCGGCGGCCAGCCCCTGCTGCACGGTCTCCACGACCTCGCGCATCGTCAGCCCGCCCCGCGTGTTCAGCTCGGGGGCATAGCGCACCTCGGCGTAGACGACACCGTCGGCGGCGAGGTCCAGCACGTACTCCTCGGCGGTGCGCAGCAGGCCCTCACGGCTCTGCATGACGGCGAGGGTGTGCTCGAAGGTGGCTATGTAGCGGACCAGGTCGCCGGAGTTGGCGGCCTCGAAGTACCAGGCGGCCAGCTCGTCGGGGTCGGTGGTGGGCAGGGTGTGACCGATCTCCGCCGCGAGTTCGACGACGGTGGCGGGGCGCAGTCCGCCGTCCAGGTGGTCGTGCAGCACGGCCTTGGGCAGCCGGCGGAGGGTCTCGGTGTCGATGCGGGGCGCGGTCATGGCGTGTGGGTTCCTCGGCAGGTGGTGCGGTGCTGATCAGTGGGCGGCGGGCTGGAGCAGGTCCCAGCGGTTGCCGTACAGGTCCTGGAGGACGGCGACGGTGCCGTACGGCTCGTGCCGCGGCTCCTCCAGGAAGGTCACGCCGGCCGCGGTCATCCGGGCGTGGTCGCGGGCGAAGTCGTCGGTGTGCAGGAAGAAGCCGACGCGTCCGCCGGTCTGGTCGCCGACTCGGGCCCGCTGGGCCTCGTCCTTGGCGCGGGCCAGCAGCAGTCCGGTGCCGGTGTCGGGGCCGCCCGGTTCCACGACGACCCAGCGGGAGCCGTCGGGGCGCGGGGCGTCCTCGGCGAGCCGGAAGCCGAGGGCCTCGGTGTAGAAACGGATGGCCTCGTCGTAGTCGTCGACGACGAGGGTGACCAGGGCGACGCGTCGCATCGGGACCTTCCGGTGTGGGCGGTTAGCCGGTGAGGTTATACGTAAAACCCCACCGGCGCCAGTCCCGGTCTACGCGCGTTGCCCTGCGGCGTCGTCCAGGTGTCCGGGGACGGGTTCGCTCAGGGCCGCTCGTCGCCCTGGGCGACCTCCACCCGGTGGTGGACATCGGCCAGGCCGGCGACCGAGGCGGCGCAGGACAGGGCCGTACAGGCGATGAGGAGCGCGGCGATCGCCCGACCGGTCCGGGGTGCGAGCGGAGCGGCGAGCAGGGCCTGGACGCGCTGCGGGACGGGTCCGGTGGTCGCGGCGGGCGCGAAGTCGGGACGCCCGGGGCGGGCCGAGCGGGCCGCCTGTCCGGCGAGGGCCGCGCGGGCGATGGCCCGGGCGGTCAGGCGCCGGTCGCCGACGCTGGCGGCGGCGGCCTCGTCGGCGGCGCGCTCGGCGGCGAGGCGGATGGTCCCGCGGACCGGCCGCAGCGCGGGGTGGCAGTGCGCGGCGAGTTCGGCCGCGGCGAGGAAGTAGTGGTGGTGGCCGTCGTTGTGCGCCCGCTCGTGCGCGAACAGCGCCTCTCGCTCGGGACCGTCCAGGCTGCGCAGCATCGCGGTGGTGACGACGATGCGGTGCGGGCGGCCGGGCAGCGCGTAGGCGTCCGGGCGGGGCGAGTCCACCACGCACAGGTCGCCGGCCGAGGGGCCGCTCCCGGCCTCGGTGCGGGCCGCGCGGAAGGCACGGGTCTGGTGCAGCACCGAGCGCACGAGGGTCCAGCCGCAGACGGCGAGCGCGCCCACGGAGGTCGCGGCGGCCGGCAGCACGACGAGGTCCGAGGCGGTGCGCAGCGGGTGGATCAGCTCGCCGAGCGCGGCGAACAGCGGCACCTTGAGCAGCCCGATGAGCACGAACGAGCCGAGCGCCGCCAGGGAGCTGCCGGCGAGGACGACCGCACAGCCGGTGACGGCCCACAGCGCGGCGACCGGGGCCAGCCGGTCCAGGGCCCGGCGGGCCAGGGCCGGCAGGGCCAACGGCAGCAGCAGGGGCAGCAGCAGGAGCGCGGTCATCGTTCGTCGGATTCGAGCAGGTCCCGCAGGATCCGTTCGTCGTCGGGGCTGAGCTGGGCGACGAAGCGGGCGAGGACGGTCTCACGGTCGCTGTCCCGGTCCAGTTCGCTGTGCATCCGGCGGGCGGTGAGGCCGTGCGCGTCCTGGACGTCGCGAACCGGGAGGTAGGCGTAGCCGCGGCCCTGACGGTGCCGCTCGACGACGCCCTTGTCGTAGAGCCGGGTGAGGATCGTGGTCACCGTCGTCCGGGCCAGGTCGGCGCCGAGGCGCAGCTGGACCTGGCCGGGCGTCTGCGGTCCGCCCGCGGCCCAGAGTGCGGCCATGACGCTCGCCTCGAGCTCACCGGCCGGCCGGCGCTCGTCCTTCGCCTCCGTCATGGAACGTCCCTCACCCCGTGTTCGTGTGCGGCCCCGGCAACCGTCTACACGATAGTAGTCAGTCGAGCCTTGGTACGGCTGTGCCCCCGCACCCATTATGGGAGGACCGCTGGTACGGGGGGCGCCGTCCGGGAGAGGGACCCCGGGGCGGCGGCCCGGGCGGGTCAGTCCGTGCGGACGTGGAGGGCGTTCAGGCGGGTCAGTTCGTCCGCCGCGAGGCGCAGCGCGCCCGCCGCGACGTTCTGCGCGAGGTGGTCCGGGTTGCCGGTGCCGGGGATGGCGAGCACGTGCGGGCCCTGGTGCAGGGTCCAGGCGATGCGGAGCTGCGCGGGGCTCACGCCGTGGGCGCGGGCGATGTCGCGCACCGTGTCGTCGTGGGTGTCGGTCGCGGCCTGCGGTCCGGCCTGGCCGGCGACGGCGAAGAAGGGGACGAACGCGATGCCGTGTTCGCCGCAGAGGCGCAGCATCTCGTCGTCGAGGGGGTCGGGCCGGTCCAAGGCGTAGCGGTTCTGCACGCACACCACCGGGGCGATCTCCAGCGCCTCGGCGAGGTGGCGCGGTCCGACGCCGGAGATGCCCAGGTGGCGGATCAGGCCAGCCTCGCGCAGTTCGGCGAGCGCGCCGAAGTGCTCGGCGATCGAATCCTGCTCCTGGCGGCGGAAGTTGACGACGTCGAGGTGGTCGCGCCCGAGCTGGCGCAGGTTCTCCTCCACGTGGCCGCGCAGCTGGTCGGGGCGCGCCGCCTCGCCCCACTCGCCGTGGTAGTCCCGGAAGGGGCCGACCTTGGTGGTGATGACCAGGTCCTCGGGGTACGGGGCGAGGGCGGTGTTGATCAGCTCGTTGGCGGAGCGGGTGGCGGAGAAGTAGAAGGCCGCGGTGTCGATGTGGTTCACGCCGAGCTCGACGGCCCGGCGCAGCACGGATATGGAGCGTGCGCGGTCGCTGGGCGTACCGAGGTGGAACGCGGCGCTGCCCGTCAGCCGCATGGCTCCGAAGCCGATGCGGTGGACGGGCAGGTCGCCGAGTTTGAAGGTGCCGGAGGCATCCGCGGTGATCGGGTCAGCGGTCATTCGGCGGAGTTTCGCACATCTGGCCCGCCACGCAAGTGAATTCAGGCCGGCGACAGGCCGTGGCCCGGGCCGCCGGAGGAGGTCTCGGCGGCGATGCCTTCGCGGTCCGCTCCGACGGTGAAGACGTACGGCGCGAGCGGCTTGTCGCGGTCGTCGACGAAGGCGGAGGCTCGCGGTGTCGTGGGTCAGGTCGTCGTGGGGTCGGTCTCCGTCGGCGCCGCTCCAGGTAGGCCCGCTCGGCCTCGCTCCCGGCCAGCTCGGCGGCCCGGCCGTACTCCGCGGCCGCCTCGGCGGTGCGGCCCAGGCGGCGCAGCAGGTCGGCGCGGACGGCGTGCAGCACGTGATAGACGAAGGCGGAGGCTGGCAGTGACGTGGGTCAGGTCGTCGTGGGGTCGGTCTCCCGTCGGCGCCGCTCCAGGTAGGCCCGCTCGGCCTCGCTCCCGGCCAGCTCGGCGGCCCGGCCGTACTCCGCGGCCGCCTCGGCGGTGCGGCCCAGGCGGCGCAGCAGGTCGGCGCGGACGGCGTGCAGCACGTGATACCGGCCGAGGTCCAGGGCGTCGACGAGGTCGAGCGCCCTGGCCGGCCCCTGGACCTCGGCCAGGGCGACCGCACGGTTCAGGGCGACGACCGGGGACGGCGCCACGGCCATGAGCTGGTCGTACAGGCGCAGGATCTGGTCCCAGTCGGTGTCCTCGGCGCTGGGCGCGTCGCTGTGCACGGCGTTGACGGCGGCCTGGATCTGGTAGGGGCCCGGCCGGTTCCGGCGCAGACAGCGGCGGACCAGCTCCTGGCCCTCGGCGATCAGCTCGCGGTCCCACAGCGTGCGGTCCTGCTCGGGCAGCGGGACGAGGACGCCGTCCGCGCCCTGCCGGGCCGGCCGCCGCGACTCGGTCAGCAGCATCAGCGCGAGCAGGCCGGTGACCTCTGGCTCTTCCGGCATCAGCGCGGCGAGCAGCCGGCCGAGGCGGAGCGCCTCCGCGCACAGGGCGGGGTCGCCGGTGTAGCCCTCGTTGAAGATCAGGTAGACGACGGCGAGGACGCCGCCGAGCCGCTCGGGCAGGTCGGCGTCGCGGGGCACGCGGTACGGGATGCCCGCGTCGCGGATCTTGGCCTTGGCCCGTACCAGCCGCTGGGCGAGGGTCGGCTCCGGCACCAGGAAGGCACGGGCGATCTGGGCGGTGCTCAGGCCGCCGAGCAGGCGCAGGGTGAGGGCGACCCGGGCCTGGAGGGCGAGCGCGGGATGGCAGCAGGTGAAGATCAGGCGGAGCCGGTCGTCCTGCACCGGGCCCTCCTCGGACGGCTCGGCGGACGCATGCGGGTCGGGGGTGTACGGGTGGGGCGCGTACAGCCGGGCGGCCTCGGCGTGCCGGGCGTCCCGGGAGGACTCGCGGCGGAGCCGGTCGATGGCCCGGTTGCGTGCGGTGGTGATGATCCAGCCGGCCGGGCTCGGCGGCACGCCGGATTCCGGCCAGGTGCGTACGGCGGTGGTGAAGGCCTCCTGCACCGCCTCCTCGGCGAGGTCGATGTCGCCGAGGAAGCGGACGAGGACGGAGACCGCGCGCCCGTACTCGGCGCGGAAGACGGCCTCGACATCGCCGGTGTCCGGCATGGGCGCCCCTGTCCTCCTGTGCGTTCAGGCCGCGACCCGGACGACGTCGGCCGTGCGGTGGCGTGCGGCCCGGTGGACGGCGACCGGTCCTGCCGTGACCGGTCGCCGAAAGCGTAGGGGCCCGATCATGCCGAGCAGCGCAGACAGGCGCGGACTTCCCGGCCGCCGCGCGTCTGATGGATCTCGGTCGACTGGGCGAGGGAGTCGACGATGCCGGTGCCTCGGCCGTGCTCGTCCGGTGCGACCTCGCGGTGACCGTGCTCGACCGCGGTTCCCGAGTCGCTGACCACGATCTGCAGGGTGCCGTCGTCGAGGACGAGCAGCAGCGTCATGCATTCGCGGCCGTACTGGGCCGCGTTGGCGGCGAGTTCGTCGACGATGAGGACGGCGGAGTCCCGCTCGCTCTGCGGCACGCGCCAGCACTCCAGCAGGTCCGCCGTGAGATGACGAGCCGCGGAGACGTGCGCCACCTGCGCGGGCAGGGTGAGCATCGCCTGGTGGCGGCAGGACCGTGCGGGAAGTGAGCCGGCACGGGCGGAATCGGTCACGTACATGGTCATCTGGCTCTTCTGCGTCGGAACCTGTGTGTGAGCACTCATTCAGTTCTACGGGCGACGAGCGCAGATGGTTCGAGTGATTCGCTCTTTTTGTTCCGCTTCTTGGGCGTGCGTCGGCTACTCGGCGGTGGTCCGTGCGGCCCGGCCCTTCTCACGCCCGGGATCGTGACCAGTTTCTGGCCGTTGCCGGCGATGATCTCGAAGTGCTCGATGGCGCCCGGGGACAGGGGGACAGCCCCGGGGACGGTGGTTCCGGGCGGATAGGTGCCGGCGCGCCAGGTGGCGGCGTCCGCCCTGGTGCCACCGGGCCCGACCGCCTGCAGCCGGCAGGTGATTCCCGCGGGTGCCCCATGGGCGGAGACCTCCAGCACACTGCCCCAGGCCGAGGGGGAGACCCGCACCGAAGCGGTGACGCCGGTGGCCGGATCGTTTCCCGAGAAGGTGCGCGTCGGAGCCGGCGCCGTCGGTCCGGGCGGTGTCCCCTGACCGACCACGGATCCACCGATCGCCAGCCATGTGCCGCCGACCGCCGCCCCGGCGACCAGTGCCAGCGAGGCGGCCGCACCGGCCAGTTGCAGCCGCCAGGTCCTGCGGCGCCTGGCGGCGGCCTGCTGCAGCATCCGGTCGAGCAGTCCCGTCCCGAAGTCCCGGGGCGCCGCGGCCGTACCGGACGGCGCCTCGGGCCGGCCCCCGGCGCTCTCCGCCGCCCGCCGCACCAGCCGATCGGCCGGGTCCTCGTCGCCGACCGGCACGGGCCGGCCCTCGGCTTCCGCTGCGGTGACCGTCGCGAGCAGCGCCGGAAGTCCGGCCAACTCGGCGTGCTCCGCCCTGCACTCGTCGCATTCCGCGAGGTGCGCACGCACCCGTTCCGCCTCCGCCGGGGACAGCGTGCCCAGGACATATCCTCCCAGCGCCAACCGGAGGGCGTCGTGGTCCGCGTTCATGACCGGCACCGTGGAGGTGACCTCATGACCTCGTACGACGACCACCAGAGCCCGGCACCGATCGCTGACGCCGACGGACCCACCTCCGAACACGGCATGACGCGCCGTCAACTCATGTGCCACGCCGGGTGGTTCGGCGGGGCCGTCGTGCTCACCGTGGCCGGCGGAGAGGTGGTCAGCCATGTCGCCGGCTCCCGGGACGCCCTCGCCGGGGCCGCCGCGGCACCGGGCGGCGGTCCACTGCGGTTCGTGCAGGTCTCCGACAGTCACATCGGCTTCCAGGGCCCGGCCAACACGGACGTGGTCGGCTCGTTCACCGAAGCGATCCACCAGGTCAACGGGCTCGGGTTCAGGCCCGACTTCGTCATGCACAGCGGCGACCTGACACACCTGTCCACGGCAGGACAGTTCGACCAGGTCAGGCAGATGATGACCGGGCTGCGGACGGACCGTGTCTTCACCGTCCCGGGCGAGCACGACTCCATCGGCGACGCGGGCCGCGCCTACCGGCGGATCTTCGGCAAGGGCACGCTCGGCGACGGCTGGTACAGCTTCGACACCCACGGTGTGCACTTCCTCGCCCTGGTCAACACCCTGAGCCTGGAGAAGCTCGGTCACCTCGGCACCGAGCAGATCGATTTCGTCCGCAAGGACCTCGCGGGCCTGCCGTCGGACACCCCCGTCGTCGTCTTCAGCCACATCCCGCTGTTCGCCATGTACCCGAAGTGGGGCTGGAGCACGGACGACGCGCTGAAGGTGATCGCACTGCTGCGCCGCTTCTCCTCGGTGACCTGCCTCAACGGGCACGTGCACCAGCTGTTCACCAAGACGGAGGGCAACATCACCTTCCACTCCGCCACGACCACCGCCTACCCGCTGCCCAAGCCGGGGCGGGCGCCCGCCCCCACTCCCCAGGTCGTGCCCGCCCGACAGCTGAAGGACGCGCTCGGCATCCGCAGCGTGGGCTACCGGCGGGGCGACCAGCTGCTGGCGGTCAAGGACGAAAGGCTGGCATGAAGCGCGGGAGACGCCTCGCCCCGGCAGGGACGAGGCTAGTGCTGGTCCACGAAGGGCCGTACCTCGATGGGCAGCGTCGTGGCCAGGGCGGCCTTGCGGCCCCACTCCAGCGCCTCGTCCAGGTCCGCGGCCCTGATCAGGCACAGACCGCCCAGATACTCCTTGCCCTCGGCGTAAGGCCCGTCGGTGATCAGGACATCGCCGTCCTTCGGGCGGAGCATGGTGGCGGTCTCCGGACCGTGCAGGCCGCCAGCGAACACCCACGCTCCCGCGGCGCGCAGCTCGTCGTTGAAGGCCTCGACGTCGCGCATGATCGCGGCGAGCGCGTCGGGGGCGGGCGGGGTCACGCCGGCCGGCTGGACCACGCTGAGCAGGTAGTACTTCATGGTGTCCTCCTCGGTGACTTCAGGGTCTCTCGGTTGCCAGACACCTCCTACACGAACGGCCGCCCCCGGATTCGACACGGCGCCGGAAGAAATCTTCGAAAGAATCTTCCGTATGACAGCCACCACGCCGCATCCGCTCCTCGACCGCGCCCACCGGCTCGCCACGGACCTGCTGATCCCCGAGGCGGAGCGGGTCGACCAAGAGGGCGTGCCCGCGAGTCACATCGAGGCGGTGAAGCGGTCCGGGCTGCTCGGGGCGGGCGCTCCGGTCGCGTACGGAGGCTCCGGCGCGCCACCGAACGTGGTCCGCCGGATCGCGGAGATCCTCTCCGGGGCGTGCTGTGCGACATGGTTCGTGCAGACCCAGCACCACACGCCGGTGCAGACCCTGGTCCAGAGTGAACTGCCGGTTCGTGAGCGGTTGTTGGGCCCGCTGTCGCGAGGGGAGTCGCTGTCCGGGGTGGCCTACGCGCATCTGCGGTCGTATCCGCGCGTCCCGGTGCGGGTCCGCCGGGAGGGCGACGGCTGGCGGTTCGACGGGACCGTGCCCTGGTACACCGGCTGGGGCCTGAACGACGTGATGCTGCTCGCCGGGACGACCGACGCCGGCGAGGTGCTGTTCGCGTTCACCGAGGCACGCGAGCAACCGGGACTGCGGGCCTCGGAGCCGATGCGTCTCGCGGCGCTCACGGCCGCGCGCACGGTGTCGCTGGAGCTGGCCGGACTGTGGCTGCCGGAGGAGGCGGTGGCCCTGCGGATGCCGTACGAGCGGTGGGCGCCCGGGGACCGGGCCAGAACTCTGAGCGCGAGCCCGGCGGTGTTCGGCGTCGCGGAGGCCGCCCTGTCCCTGCTGGACGCGGAGACGGCCGCCCCGCTCACCGCCCGGCTGTCCGACGTCCGCCGCCGCGCCTACGCCCTGACGGACGACCCGGCGCCGCTGGGGCGGGTCGCGGAACGACTGGCGGTGCGCGCCGAGGCGTACGAGGTGCTGCGCACGGCCACGACGGCGGCGGTGGTGGCCGGGGGTGGCCGCTCGATGACCCTGACGAGCCGCGCCCAGCGCCTCGCCCGGGAGGCGTTGTTCCTGCTGGTGCAGGGGCAGACGGCGGAGACGCGGTCGGCGCATCTGCGGGCGCTGGGCGGCACCTGAGCCGGGGCCTCGGCATCACCGCCGGCCGGGAGTACTGCCGTCACCGCCGGCGCAGCACGCCCTGGGCCACTGTGTGGGTGACGACCGTGGCCGCCGCCGCGAAGGCCAGGCCCTCGGCGAGCTGCCGTGCGCGGGTGGGGCGCAGGGCGCCGGAGCGGCGGAGCCGGCCGCGGGCCCACAGGGTGAACGGGAGCACCACGAGGGGCGTGGTCGCGGAGCCCGGGGTGTAGCCGCGTATCGCCGCAGCCTGGGCCAGATGGACCAGGCCGTGCACCCCGAAGGCGTTGAGCGCGGTCTGGTAGACGGCGGACCGGCCCCCGGTCCGGTGGCCGTCGGCACACGCGGCGGCCAGCACCACCGCCATCGCGCCGACGGCGGTGGTGAACTCCCGCCCGTCGACGGACTCCAGCCGCCGCCACACCGTCTCCGGCATCCGGGGGAACCTCTTGCGCAGCTCCGGCACCTGGGTGCGCACCCACCGCGGCACCATGACCACTTCCTCGGTGTCGTGCGCGGCCCATGCGGCCAGCAGACCCCAGGTGACGGCCCCGGTGACCTCGTTCGGTTCTCGTGTCATGAACCCGCAGTGTGCCAGGGCCTGTTGGTCAGGACGCGAACGGCACCCGGGCCGAGGCAGCCGACTGACGGCGGACTGACATCCGGGTATGCGCACAGGCCTACACATAAAGAAAAAATAAGAGCAAACTGGGAACACGTGGTGGTAACGGCATACACCGCACCAGACGCGGTCTGGCCTGCAAGTCAAAGGAGACGAGTTATGGCCAACCTGCACAGGGGTGACATATCAGCCCACCCCGATGTCTCCGAAATGCGGGAACGCTACGCCCGCATGCTCGGCGGTCGTGATGTGGCGCTCGTGGACGGCCCGGTCTTCCTGCTCGGCCTCTACTGCGCGGCATCTCCGTGGATAGTGCACTACACGACGAGCCAGCCCGCACTCATGACCCACAACCTGATCATGGGCATAGCGATAGGTCTGCTGGCACTGGGATTCACCCGGGCCCCCGAGCGGATGTACGGCCTCAGCTGGGCCATGTGCGCCATGGGCATCTGGTTGATCATCGCCCCCTGGATCGTGGGCAGCGGCCCGGACCAGGGCGTGATCATCAACAACGTCATCATCGGCGCACTGGCGCTCGTACTCGGCCTGGTCTGCGCCGGTACGGCGGCGCGGAGCACCCCCAGGCCGTAACAGGAGACGGAAAGGAAGAACAGGAAGAACGGCAGTACGTGAGGCCGGTCCGCCCGGGCGGACCGGCCCCCATCGCGTCCGCTCAGCGCCCCGCCACCAGCCACGGCTCCTGCGGCAGGGTCCGGCCGGTCTCCAGCAGGGACTTGAGGTTGGACAGCACGGCCGGCCAGCCGGCGGCGACGTCCGAGCGCTCGCCCTCGTCGTTGAGGTCCTCGTGGACGACGGTGAGCCGGACGATGTCCTCGTACGGGCGGATCTCGAAGGTGACGCGGGAGTGCCGCTCCTCCTGACCCTCCTGGTCGGGCGCGGCCCACGTGGTGACCAGCCGGGTCGGCGGCTCGCTCTCCACCACCTTGCCGACCACGTCGGCGATGCCGGAGCCGTCGGTGCGCACATGCGCCCAGCGGGACCCGGGCCGCCAGTCGGACTCGTTGCGGTGCCCCCAGTAGGCGCCGGTCAGGTCGGCGTCGGTGAGCGCCTCCCACACCTTCTCGGGGGTGCTCGCATATAGGTGACGTACACGAAACTCGGCTTGTCGGTCATGGCTTCCTCGGCTCGTCGCTTCAGGGCGCCGAGCGCACTCAGGCGCGGGCGCTCGAACTTCTCGATCCACCGCTCCTGGATCTCGTGGAGCGGTACGGGGTTGAGGTAGTGCAGCTTTTCCCGCCCCCGCCGCACCGTGCTGATCAGATTGGCGGCCTCCAGGACCGCCAGATGCTGGGTCACCGACTGGCGCGTCATGGCGATGCGCTCGCACAGCTCACCCAGGGTCTGGCCGTTGTTCTCGTGGAGCCGGTCCAGCAGGCGTCTGCGCGTGTCGTCCGCCAGCGCCTTGAAGACCTTGTCCATCCCGGTGTCGTCTTCTGATTGCACACTCAACGTTATGCAGGCAATTACTTGCATGTCAAGGACGCGGTGGTACGCCCGCTTCGAAGCGGAAGGACAGCCACACGTCCGGAGGCAGTTCGGGGCGCTCCGGCACCGGCCGGAGTTCGCGGGTCCAGGCGTCCCCGGCGAGGTCCGAGGCGACCCGGTGCCAGAAAGCCACGGCGGCCGGGTTGTCGCGCTGAAAGGCGACCTCCCACGGCCCGGGATGCCGGGTGAGCACCGCGCGCACGGCCTGCAGCCCGACGCGTCTGCGCCGCACCCCGCGCACCACGAAGAAGCTGTTCAGCACCCGCACCGGGCCGTCGAGTCCGCGCACGAACGCGAAGCCGGCCGGGTGCGTGCCGCACTCGAACAGGTAGGGCGCCCAGCCGGGGCGGGTGAAGGCGCTCTCGACCCGCTCGTCGCGAAAGGTGCCGTCGGGGGCGGGCAGGCCGCATCGGAAGGCGGAGAGGTCATGCCGGAACATCAGCCACAGCCGCTCCACGGTGGGCCGGTACTCGGCGGTCGCGGGGCGGACGGTGACATCGGGAAGGACGGTGTCGGTCATGAACGAAAGCCTCCCCGGCGGACGCGGGTCCGGGCCGGGGAGGCTTGCGAAGACTGCCGTAACTCTAGCCCATCGCGGGCCAGTTGGTCATGACGCGGCGGCTGTGCCGGTCATGCCACGGGGGCGACGTCCGGGTCCGTGCCCGCCAGGTACTCCTCGCTGATCTCCCGCTCCCCGAACGGCCACACCTTCTCCAGCCGCGCCCACACGACGTAGGCCACACAGCCGAGGGCCAGCCAGGCCAGGGACCACTCGATGGGATGGCGGCCCGGGGAGTTCTTGTCCGCGTAGCCGTAGATCACGCACCAGCCGGCGAAGGCGACGATGCTCGGCAGCGGGTAGAGCCACACCCGGTACGGCCGGCCCAGGCCCGGCTGGCGTTTGCGCAGCACGGTAAGGGCGACGATCTGGGCGAGCGCCTGCACGATCACCATGACCGTCGTGAGCAACTGGATCAGTGTCGCGAGGTCGGTGTGCCGGCCGATCAGGAAGCCGATCGCCGTGATCACGCCCATCGTCGCGAGGCCCAGCATGGGGAAGCGGTGCTCGGGGTGCAGCTTCTCGTACGGCCGGAAGAAGACGCGGTCGCGGGCGGCGTCGTAGGGCACCCGGGAACCGCCCAGCAGCCCGGTGAAGACCGAGGCGAACGCGGTGACCAGGATCAGCACGGTCACCGTGTCGGCGGCGCCCTTGCCCCAGGTCTTCTCCAGCACCGCCGAGGCGACCGAGGTGGCGGCGATGTCGTGCGGGTCGGCCATCCGGTGCCAGTCGATGACCCCGAGGGTCCCGATCTGGAGGAGCAGGTAGATCGCCATGATGCCGAGGATGGAGAAGAGGATCGAGCGCGGGAGGGTACGGCCCGGGTCCTTGATCTCGGCGCCCATGTACGCGGTGGTGTTGTAGCCGAGGTAGTCGTAGATGCCGATGGTCAGGCCCGCGGCGAAGCCGAGCCAGAAGTGGTCGCTCGTCAGGTCGAAGGCGCCCGAGGGGTAGGTGAAGGCCAGGTGCGGGCTGAAGTCGGTGGCCGCGGCGACGATCACCAGCAGCACCGAGGCGATCATCACCGCCCACATCACGGCGGTGATCCGGGCGATGTGCTCGATGCCGCGCCAGAGCAGGAGCACGACCAGGGCGATGATGCCGAGGCCGATCAGGTCGCCGGCCGTCTGCCCGAGATCCGGGGCCAGATAGCCCAGGTACTGGACGAAGCCGACCACGCCCGTGGACATGATCAGCGGGATGAAGAGCATCGCCGTCCACACGAAGAGGAACGGCATCAGCCGGCCGGTGCGGTACTGGAAGGCCTGGCGCAGATAGACGTAACTGCCGCCGGAGCCGGGCATCGAGGCGCCCAGTTCGGCCCAGACCAGTCCGTCGCACAGCGCGAGGACGGCGCCCGCGACGAAGCCGATGACCGCCTGCGGGCCGCCGAACGCGGTGACCATGAGCGGAATCGTCACGAACGGCCCGATGCCGCACATCTGGCTCATGTTGATGGCCGTGGCCTGGAACAGGCCTACACGGCGGACGAAACCACCCGAGGGTGGCGGGCTACCGGACATGGGGACTCCTGACGCCACGGGCGCGCTCGACGGCACCCGGCGGGCTGACTGGCCGATAAAGTTAAGGAGCCTTACTAGAGCCGTCAAGTACGCGCCGGGAATACATGAGAATGGTCCGATGACCGTCAGTGACGCCGAAGAGCAGCAGGATCAGCCCTGGAGCCGCCGACGGCTGCGCAGCACCAACGAGCGTCTGCTGCTGGACCGGCTGCGCGCCCTCGGCGCGGCGTCGCGCGCCCAACTGGCCCGGGAGACGGGCCTATCGAAGCCGACGGTCTCCAGCGCGCTGGCCTCCCTGGAGGCGGCCGGACTCGTGCACGAGGTCGGCACCCACGCCCCGGAGCGCGGGCGCACCGCCGTGCTCTACGCCCCCGACCCGGCCGCCGGGTACGCGCTCGGGGTGGACATCGGGCGGGGCTGGCTGCGGGTGGCGGTGGTCGACCTGGACGGCACGGTCGTCGCCCGCACGGACGTACGCAACCGGACCCGCGCCTCCGCCGCGCTGGCCGACCTGGTCGTGGACACGGCCCGGCAGGTGATCGCGGGTTCGGGTGTGGACCCGGCCGAGGTGGTGCACGGGGTGGTCGGCACGCCCGGCGTCTACGACGAGAAGCAGCGGCGGGTGCGGTACGCGATGCATCTGCCGGGCTGGGGGCGCGCGGGGCTCGTGGACCGGATGCGCGAGGAGCTGGGCGTACCGCTGGAGGTGCACAACGACGCCAACCTGGCGGCGCTCGGCGAGTACACGTACGGCGTCGGCACCGGCAGCCGGCTCTTCGCGTACATCCTGATCGGCACCGGCCTCGGCATGGGCGTCGTCAGCGAGGGACGGCTGTTCACGGGGGCGCACGGGCTGGCCGGCGAGATCGGATTCCTGCCCTGGCCGGGCCGGCAGAAGCCGGAGCGGCTGGAGGACGCGGTGTCCGGGGTGGCCGTGGTGGAGGCCGCCCGGGAGTTCGGGATGCGCGGGCAGCTCACGGCGAAGGCCGTCTTCGACGCGGCCCGGCGGGGCGATCCGGCCGCTCTGCGGGCGGTGGAGCTGGAGGCCGAGCGGATCGCGCACACCGTGGCCGCGGCCGCAGCCGTGCTCGATCCGGATCTGGTGGTGCTCGGCGGCGGGGTCGGCCACAGCGTCGACCTGCTGCTGCGTCCGGTCCAGGAGCAGGTCCGCGTCCTCACCCCGCTGCGACCGCGGATCGCGCCGAGCCGGCTCGGCGAGGACGCGGTGCTGCTCGGCGCGGTGGCGACGGCGCTCGACACGGCGCGGGACCTGGTGTTCGAACGCAGGACGGCCGGAACCTGACGCCGTCAACGGCCACGGTGGCCACGCTCGTTGACACGGCCCGCGAGGCCCCCTAGCTTGAACCAGGTTAGTAAAGTTTCCTAACTTTACGAACCCGGAGCCCCCATGTTCCCTCGCCCCGCCCTCGGACGCCGGTACGCCGTCCCCGCGCTGGTCCTCGGCCTGCTCGGCTCCCTCACCGGCGGCGCCTGGACCGGCGCCCGGCAACCGGCACCACCGCACGGGCCCGTCCGGACCACCCTGGTCCCCTCCGCGGCCGGCGCCGGCACACCGCTCGCCGGGTACGCCATCCAGTCCTCGGCGAAGGTGGGCGACTCGCCGGCCGCCATCTCCTCCCCGGGCTATCCGGCGACGGGGTGGTATCCGGCGGGCCCGCGCTCCACCGTCCTGGCCGCGCTGCTCGACGACGGCGTGTACGCCGACCCCTTCTACTCCACCAACCAGCAGAAGGTCCCCAGGGCCGACTTCCAGGTGCCCTGGTGGTACCGCTCGGACTTCACCGTCTCGGACACCGCGCAGCGCACCTTCCTCGACTTCAGCGGGGTGATCTCGGCGGCGGACGTCTATGTGAACGGCCACCAGGTGGCGAAAGCCGCGGACGTCACCGGCGCTTACACGCACCACGAGCGGGACATCACCTCGCTGGTCAGGTCCGGCACCAACACGGTCGCCTTCCGCATCCGGCCCAACGATCCGGACAAGGACCTCACCATGGGCTGGATCGACTGGCTCCAGCCGCCGCCCGACCGGAACATGGGGATCGTCCGGGACGTCCTGGTGCGCCGGGGCGGCCCGGTGGCGCTCCGTGACGCACACGTGGTCACCAGGCTCGCCGTGCCGTCGCTCGCCTCCGCCGACCTGACGGTGAAGGCGCGGGTCCGCAACGACACCGGCTCCGCCGTCACCGCCGAGGTCACCGGACGCATCGGCGCGACCACGTTCACCCGGCGGGTTCCGCTCGCCGCCCATGAGACGAGGACCGTCGCCTTCTCCCCCGCCGACACCCCGGGCCTGCGTCTCACCTCGCCGAAGGTGTGGTGGCCGGCCGGGATGGGCGGACAGCCGCTGTACGACCTCGACCTCACCGCGTCCGTGGCCGGAACCACCTCGGACACCGCGCACGAGAGCTTCGGCGTCCGTGACGTCCAGGCGCCGCTGAACGCGGACGGCGCACGCCAGTACCGGATCAACGGCCGCCGGCTGCTGATCAAGGGCGGCGGCTGGTCACCGGACGAGTTCCTGCGCTGGGACACCACCTACGTCGAGGACCGGCTGAAGTACGCCCTCGACCTGGGCCTGAACACGATCCGGCTGGAAGGGCACCTGGAGCCGGACGAGTTCTTCGACCTGGCCGACCGCTACGGCATCCTCACGCTGCCGGGCTGGGAGTGCTGCGACAAGTGGGAAGGCCAGGTCAACGGGAGCGAGACCGGCGAGCCGTGGACCGAGGCCGACTATCCGGTGGCGCGGGCGTCCATGGCCGCCGAGGCCGCCCGGCTGCGCGACCACCCGAGCGTGGTCTCCTTCCTGATCGGCAGCGACTTCGCACCCGACGCGAGGATCGAGAAGACCTACCTGGACGCCCTGCAGGCCGCCGACTGGCCCGACCCGGTGGTCTCCGCCGCCTCCGACAACTCCTCGCCTCAGCTGGGCAGTTCTGGCATGAAGATGACCGGGCCGTACGACTGGGTGCCGCCCGGCTACTGGTACGCCAAGCGCGAGGGCGGGGCCACCGGCTTCAACTCCGAGACCAGCGCGGGCCCCGCCATCCCCACCCTCGACACCCTGCGCCGCATGCTGAGCCCGGCCGAGCTGGACACCCTCTGGAAGGACCCTGACGCAAGGCAGTACCACCGCTCGCCGTCCTCGGTCTTCGGCACGCTCAAGATCTACGACGCCGCACTCACCGGCCGCTACGGCGCCCCGAAGAGCCTCGCCGACTATGTACGCAGGGCCCAGCTGGCCCAGTACGAGAACGTCCGCGCCCAGTTCGAGGCGTACCAGCGCAACGCCACGGACTCCGCCAAGCCCTCGACCGGAGTGATCCACTGGATGTTCGACAGCGGCTGGACATCCCTGCACTGGCAGCTGATGGACCGCTACCTGGATCAGGGCGGGGCCTACTTCGGCGCGAAGAAGGCCGGCGAGCCGCTGCACATCCAGTACTCGTACGACGACCGGTCGGTCGTGGTCGTCAACCACCTCCACGGCTCCGCGACCGGACTCACCGCGCGGGCCACGCTGTTCGACCCCGACGGCACGCAGAGGTACGACAAGAAGGTCGGCGGGCTGACGGTGAGCGGCGACGGGGCGCACGGCACCGCCCTCACCCTGCCGTCCTCGGTGGGCGGGCTGTCGTCGTCGACGTATCTGCTCCGCCTGGTCCTGACGGGCGCGGACGGCAAGGAGGTGAGCCGGAACGTGTACTGGCTGTCCACCCGGCCCGACACCCTCGACTGGTCCGGCACGACCTGGTACTACACGCCGACGACGACTTACGCCGATCTCAAGGGGCTCGCCTCGATGGCGCGGGTGCCGGTGTCCGCGACGGCGGCCACGGAGTCGTCGGACGGCACGTCCACCACGACGGTGACCCTGCGGAACACCGGGAGCGGGAAGACCCCGGCTCTGCTGACGGACGTCCACCTCGTGGACGCACGGGGCAAGCCGGTGCTGCCCGTGCGCTGGTCGGACAACGAGGTGAGCCTGTGGCCGGGCGAGTCGGTGACGCTGACCGCCACCTGCCGGACGGCCGATCTGCACGGCTCGGCGCCGGGGGTGCGGATCTCCGGCTGGAACACCCCGGAGCGGACGGTGCCGGCGGCCTGACACAGCGGGGGTGGACCGGTTCGGCCCACCCCCGGGCGGTTCAGCCGACGTTGAGCGCGGTGTCGTCCACGACGAACGACGTCTGGTACTGGGAGCCCTCTGTGCCGGTGAACTTCAGCGTGACGGTCTGCCCGGCGTAGCTGCTGAGGTTGAAGCTGCGCTGGGTGTAACCGGAGGCGGCGTTGAGGTTCGAGTACGTCGCCAGGGTGCCGAGGACCGTGCCCGAGCTGCCCAGGACCTGGACCTTGAGGGTGTCGTAGGCCGTGCTGGTCGAGGTCTCGGCCGTGTCGATGTGCAGATAGAAGCTGAGCGTCGCCGTCGAGCAGCCGGACGGGATGGTCACCGACTGGGACAGGGTGTCGGTGGTGGCGGTGCCGTAGCCGTCGAGCCAGGCGTAGTACGAGCCCGAGTGAGCCGGTTCACCGGTCGCGTTGGTGATGACCCCGCTGGACGCGCTCCAGGTGGTATTGCCGGACTCGAAGCCGTTGTTGCCGAGCAGCTGGGCGGCGGTGCAGGTGCCGCCGCCTCCGCCGCCGCTGGTGCCCGAGCCCGCCAGCCAGGCGGTGGCGTTGAGGGCGAGGGCGGCGTCGGTGGCGCTGGAGTCGTTCCAGCCGTCGTAGAGGGTGTTGCCGGACTGGCCGGTGCCGTCGTCGATCGGCGAGCTGTCGCCCCAGAAGGCGACGCGGCCGCTGCCGAAGGTGCTGGTGAGGAAGAAGGCGCCGGTGTTGCCGGAGTAACCGGTGCGGTACAGCAGGCCTTTGACGTTCGGGTTGTCCGACGGTTTGAGCGTGGCGGTGGTGCCGTTCGCGATGAGGCTCTTGGTGACCGTGCCGAAGGAGCCGTGCAGCACCGGGTCGGTGCTGTCGCTGATCGCGGCCGGGTGGTCGGAGCCGATGTTCAGCGAATCGATCGAGAAGCCGAACGGGTCGGTGGAGTCGACGCTGTTGTTCGTCATCAGGTCGTTGAGGATCTTGACCGCGTCGTTGCCGTCGTTGTTGCGGTCGGCTCCGGTGTGGTCGGAGACCATGAACAGCCCGCCGCCGTTCTTCACGAAGTTCATGATCGCCGTCTTCTCGGCGCTGGTGAACAGCGTGTTGGGTTCCGGCAGGACCAGCGTGTCGAAGTTCGACAGGTCGGTCGAGGACGAGCCGCCGTAGCTGAGGCTGGAGCCCGACGGCAGTGTCTTCAGGCTGTAGCTCCCGGTCTTCTGCAGCGCCACGCCCCAGGAGGACAGGGCGCCGGTCCAGTCCGTCTCGGCCGACGGGGAGGAGTCCTGACCGAGCGGGTCGGGCTGGCTGGTGGAGATGATCCAGTCGGCGTTGCCGGCCGTCTCGGCGTGCGCGTTGTCGAACAGGATGCGGTGCGTGGTCGCCGCGTGGGCGGCGGTGCCGCTGCCGACCTGGACGGCGGCTCCGGTGAGGAGCAGCCCGAAACCGGCCAGGGCGGTGGTGAGTCTGCGGCGGGATCTCCTGGATCCAAGCATCCGGCGAACCTCCATGAGGGGTGGGGAGAGGCGGTGCGGCGCCAAGTCTGCGCGCGTAGAGCCCGCTTGAGGGTTCTACACGCGTCGAGTGGTTGAAAGGTACATGGCATGAAAGCCGGGTGAACAGAAAGTCCCGGCAATAACCGGAGCGGAGTGCCTCCGCTTACAGCGGGCACATGCTTAGCGGGAGGCAATACCAAAAGGGGTGGACATGGAGATCTCGGGCATCATCAGCGCCATCGTCATCGGCCTCGTCATCGGCGTCCTGGGGCGCCTGGTCGTCCCCGGGCGACAGCACATCGGCGTCCTGTGGACCATCGTCGTCGGCATCGTGGCCGCACTGCTGGGCTCGGCGATCGCCGCGGGGTTCGGGGTCGCGGACACCAAGGGTCCCGACTGGATCGAGTGGTTCATCCAGGTCGCCCTGGCCGCGGTCGGGATCGCGGCGCTGGACCGGTCCCGCGTCCGTCGCTGACGCGGGGTCAGCCGCCGTAGAGGTAAGGGGTGGTGGTGCTCAACGCGTGGAAGCCGAGGCGTTCGAGGATCGGGCGGCTCATGGGTGAGGCGTCGACCTGGAGGTAGCGGTAGCCGCGGGCGGCGGCGACGCGGGCGCGGTGGGCGACGAGGGCGCGGTAGACGCCCCGGCCCCGCCAGGCCTCGACGGTGCCGCCGCCCCACAGCCCGGCGAACCGGGTGCCGGACACCAGCTCCATCCGGGCGGCGCTCACGGGTTCGTCCCCGGCGAGCGCGACCACGGCGACGACCGTACCGGGGTCGGCGGCCAGGCGGGCCAGCAGCCGGTGCCGCAGCCGGCCGCCGTCGGTGCCGAAGGCCTTCTCGTGGACGTCCACGACGAGGTCGACGCCGGCCGGGTCGGTGGCCTGCACGAGGCGGACGCCCTCGGGAGGTTCGGCGTCCACGGCGAGCCGGCCGGTCTCGCCGATCATCAACGTCTCCTCGGGCTCGGCCCGGAATCCGGCGGCGACGAGCCGGGCGCCGAGGTCGTGCGGCCGGTCGTGGCCGTAGAGCTTCCACTCGAAGTCGCGGCCGAGGCCGGTGAAGTACGCGACCTGGTCGTGGATCGCCCGGTCCGCGCCCGCCGCGTCCAGACGGGACCAGAGCACGCCGTTCCACCCCTGCGCGTCCGCGATCTGACGCACCACCGCGCCGGACCGCTCGATCCGGGCACCGGGTCCGTCGGGAGCCGCGTTCTCACGCAGGTCACGGTCGAAGAGGGCGAGCACCGCCGAGTGATCCATGCCCCGACTCGATCATGCCGGACCGGCCCGGGGCAACGGGATTACTCCGCACCCGCCTCCGGGCGTACGGCGGCCAGGTAGGCGCTGAGCCGGTCGCGGTTGCGGGCCAGGCAGTCGATGCGCGACTGGATGCGGTCGATGTGCCCCTGGAGCAGGGCGGCCGTCTCCGGGGTCACGCACGCGGCCGGCGGGTGCAGCTCGCCCGGTCCCGAGAGGTACGGCAGGATCGCCCGGATCATCTCGGTGGTCAGACCGGAGTCCAGCAGGCCGCGGATCTGCTGGACCTCGGCGACCGCGGACTCGGGATACCTGCGGTAGCCGTTGTCGCCGCGCCCGGGATGGAGGAGGTCCTGTTCCTCGTAGTAGCGCAGCAGCCGGGCCGGTACGCCCGTGCGGCGCGACAGTTCACCGATCCGCATGGCCGCCTCCCACGTCCGCTTGACCTTCACACTGATGTCAGACTCCGACCATGGTCCCATGACCCTGTCCTCCACGTCTTCCCAGGTCAAGGCTGGTCCGCTGCCGTGGTCGGGGCTGCTGGCCCTGTCCTGTGCCGCGTTCACCGCGGTCCTCACGGAACTCCTGCCGGCCGGCACGCTGCCCGCGATGGCGCGCCCGCTGGACGTCACCGAGTCCCGGATCGGTTTCCTGGTCACCGCGTACGCGGCGGCCTCCTTCCTGGCCGCCGTCCCGCTCACCGCCGCCCTGCGCGGGCTGCCGCGGCGGCCGGTGCTGTGCGGCGCCCTGCTGGGCTTCGCCGTCAGCAACGCGCTGGTCGCGCTGTCGTCGTCGTACCCGCTCACCTTCGCGGCCCGGCTGCTGGCGGGCGCGATGGGCGGCACCCTGTGGGCGATGCTGGCCGGCTGTGCGGCCCGGATGGTGCCGGCCGGGCGGCGCGGGCGGGCCATCGCGATCGCGCTGGCCGGCATCACCCTGGCCCTGTCGCTCGGGGTGCCCGCCGGTACCGCGCTGGCCGGTGCGGTGGGCTGGCGGGCCGCCTTCGGCATGCTGTCCGTGCTCGCCGTACTGCTCGTGGGGTGGATACGGCTGCGGGTGCCCGGTTTCCCCGGCGAACCGGCGCACGCGCGCGTGCCGCTCGCCAGGGTCGCGCTGCGCCCCGGCATCCGCCCGGTGCTGTCGGTGACCCTGTTCCTGCTGCTGGGCCACCAGGTCGTGTACACCTACCTCGCCCCGTTCGCGGGGCACGCCGGGTACGGCCGTACGGGCCTGCTGCTTGCGGTGTTCGGGACGGCCACGGTGGCCGGGATCTGGGTCACCGGGATCCTGATCGACCGGCATCCGCGCCCCACGCTGCTCGCGGCGCTGGCCCTGTTCACCGGCGTACTGCTGACGCTCGGCGCGGGCGCGCGGGCGCACGCGCTGCTGGTCGGCGCGGTGGCGCTGTGGGGCGTGGCCTTCGGCGGGGCGCCGACGCTGATCCAGACCGCGCTGGTCGACGCCTCCGGGCCGGCCGAGGCCGATGCCGCGACCTCCTTGCAGACGACCGTGTACAACGCGGGCATCGCCGCCGGTTCGCTGACCGGCGGCGTGGCGCTGGATGCGCTGGGCCCCGGAGCCCTGCCCTGGACCGCCCTGGCGCCGGCCGTGCTGGCGCTCACGATCGTCGCGGCGGCCCGGCGCCACGCCTTCCCGCGCGTGCGGCACGCCCTTGCCCCGGAGGCGAAGGTGCCGGGCGAGCCGGTGTCGGTGGCCGATGGCGAGGGACGGTGAGTTGCGGTACCTGCGCCGCTGTGTGGAGCCGGCGGTCGACGCGCTCGAGGTCGGTGACGAGCCGTTCGGTCGGTGCTGGTGGCCGGGGACGGCCGGGTGCCGGGCCGAGGACCGCAACCGGGCGAAGGGCGGAGACCGCACCCAACGCCCCTGAGCATCAGCCGAGTTCGAGCGTGGTGACGCCGAACACCCGGTGCCGGGCGTGTCCGCGGACCGGTCCGGTGTACATGCGGGCGGTCTCGAACGAGGCCTGGAGTCCGGCCTCTTCGGCGAGCGCGACACCGGCCGCGTTCGGCTCGGGCACGTCGATGGCGACCTCGCGTCCTGCGGCGTCGGCCGTAAGGGCGGCGAACAGGGCGCGGGCGTCGTCGGCGGTGTCCGCGAACAGGGGGCCGATGCGCAGGGTGTCGTGGCCGGGGCGGATCACGCCGTAGCCGGTGAGGCGGGCGCCGTCGTGGCGGACGAAGGCCCGGTGCCCGGGGCCGGTGAGCCACTCGGCGAGGAAGCGCGGACGGTCGGCCGGGTAGCAGGCGCTGTCGTAGGCGGTGATCGCGGCGAGGTCGGCGGGCCCGGCCGGCCGGACGCCCGCGGGCGTCTCGCGCCGCGGTGCCGTACCGGTGAACCGGATGGTGCGGTAGGCGAGTTCGAACCCGGACTGGCGGTAGTTGTCCTGCTGGGCGACGACCCCGTCCAGGCCGACGGTGCGGTTGCCGACGTGGGCGAGGGCGGTCTTCCAGGTGGTGAGGCCGTGGCCCTGGCCGCGCAGGTCGGGCCGGACCAGGTAGCAGCCCAGGAAAGCGTACTCCGCGCCGTAGTTCACCACGGAGATGGCCGACACCGGCTCCCCGTCGAGACGACCGAGGAAGAACCCGTCGGGATCCTGCGCGAAGAAGGCGGGCCCGTCGGACAGTCCGGGATTCCAGCCCTCCGCCGCCGCCCATCCGGCGATCACCGGCCAGTCGGCGAGAGTGGCCTGGGTGACGACGAGGTCGTGGGGGGCCGCAGAGGTCATCGATGCGCTCCATTTCAGTCGGGACCGGACTGCCGTGCCGCATCCTTCCGGATCAACGGGGGCCGCACCATGGGGAGATCGGCCGTTGCGTGCGCGGCCCGGACGACACGGACGCCCTGGGCCGGGCGCCTCACCCCGACGGGCAGGCCCACTCTGGGATCCATGCCGGACGCACGATCGCTCGACAGCATCATCGCCGTCCCCTACGGCGCCCTCTGGTTCACACGGCCGGGAGGGCTGGGACCCATCGGCGTCGGCGCCGCCGCCGCCCGCTTCCCTGTCCCCCCACGCCCGGCACCCCCACCGACGGGCATCGCCGGTCCCGACGGCGCGCTCAGGTCTACGACGGACATCTGGGCCTGGCGCCTCAGCCGGACGGGCAAGGTCACTCTGGGATCCATGCCGGACCCACGATCACTCGACAGCCTGGTTCACACGGCCGGGACGGCTCGGACGCATCGGTGTCGGCGGCGCCGCCGCCCACTTCCCCGTCCCCCACGCCCGGCACCCCACCGACGGGCATCGCCGGTCCCGACGGCGGCTTCTGGCTCGTGGGCCGGGGGGACGAGTGTCGTTCGCCGCTTCTCGCTCCGGGCGGTGGCGAGGCGGCGACGGCCGCGCGGGCTCCACGCCGAGATCGGCGGGCGCCGGGCACCGGGCGTAGTGCGCCTGGCGGTCGGCCGCCCTTCCCCGACTGATCGGCCGCTGCCCGACGGTGGCGTGATCCGTCGGACAGACCAAGCCCCACCGGGCCGGCGTCCGGTGGGGCTTTGGGAGGGGGAGGGGGTCAGTGGGTGCGCACCGGGCGGCAGCGGCGGTAGAGGACCGTACCCGTGAGCAGGAGCGCGGCGCTGCCGGCGATGGCGGGCACGGTGACGTCCGTACCGGTGTGGGCCAGTACGGGCGTCGTCGGCTGGGCCACCAGGCTCGGTGTGTACGGGAGGGGCTGGTGTCTGGTGGGGGCCGTGGGCTTCGGGGCCGGGTTGTGCGGGGTGCGGGGCTGGTCGCCGGGGCCGTTGACCGACCGGTTGCCCTCGGCCGGGTTGCCCACCCCGACCACGTTGACGCTGTTGCCGCTGACGTTCACCGGCAGGTCGACGGGGAGCTGCACGCCGTTGCCGGAGAGCACGCCGGGCGAGTCCTTCGCGCCGCCGTGGGCATAGGCGCCGCCGGACGTCGCCGACCCGCCCGTTCCGGCGCCGTCGTGCGTGCCGTTCGCGCACGCGTTGCCGGCGGCAGGGTTGAGCAGCCCCACCACGTTCACGGTGTTGCCGCACACGTTCACCGGCACATGCACCGGGAGCTGGATGCCGTTGCCGGAGATCAGCCCGGGCGAGCCGGCCGCGGAGCCGTCTGCGGTGGCACCGTCGGCGGCGAAGGCGGCGGACACCGGCAGCGCCACGGCCATCGCTCCGGAGGCGGTGACGACCGCGATCACACCGTTACGGGTAGCCCGTCTCATAGGTTCCCTGCCTTCCAGACTTCGTCGCGGGCACTCACCCGCACCCCGTAAAACGCAGGTGCACCATCCGAGTTATGGCTTATCGACCTTTCACCCCGTCGAGCGACAGTGTTATCGAACTCCCTGTAAAGACGCCGAATGATCGATGACGGGCGAAAAGGATGCGCAGGATACGGCACCGGGCGCCGGCCTGCCCGCCGGGAGGCGGGCCGTCCGGGGCCCGCTTATGGTGATCCGAGGGCGCCGCCCGCCGGCCCGCGACAGGCGTCCCGGGAGGCTGTCGATGCTGGTCAAGCTGTCCACACGGCCCGCCGTGCGGCGCTGTGCGGGTACCGGAGCCCTCGCCCTGGCGCTGCTCGGCGCCGGGCTGCCCGCGACCGGCCGGCCGCAGCCCGACCTGGCCCGCTTCTACCGGCAGAAGGTGACCTGGGCGGCCTGCAAGGGCCCGGACATGCCGAAGGACCTCCAGTGCGGAAAGGTCACCGTCCCGCTCGACTACGCCCGGCCCCGCGCGGGCACGCTCGACGTGGCCCTCGCCCGCTACCAGGCCACCGGGAAGAAGCGGGGCTCGGTGCTGCTGAACTTCGGCGGCCCCGGCGCCGCGGGCATCCCCGCACTCGCCGCCGACGGCAAGCAGTTCATGGACCTCACCAACGGCTACGACGTGGTCGGCTTCGACCCGCGCGGCGTCGGCCGCTCCTCCCCCGTCAGCTGCGGCGAGGGCAGCGACGAGGCCTCCACCGCGATGGACGACGAGTCCGGCCTCGCCCATCCGCAGGCGCTCCTCGCCAAGCTGCGCGAGGCCGCCGACGAGTGCGCGCGCAGCTCCGGGCCGGTGCTGCCCCACATAGGCACCGTGAACGCCTCCCGCGACCTGGACATCATCCGCCAGGCCCTCGGCGACAAGAAGCTCAACTACCTCGGCTTCTCCTATGGAACACGGCTCGGCGCGGTGTACGCGGCGCAGTTCCCGCACAAGGTCGGCCGGATCGCCCTCGACGGCGTGGACACCCTGACCGAGTCGCTGGCCGAACAGGGGGTGGCCGGCGCCCAGGGACAGCAGACCGCGCTGGACGATTTCCTGGACTGGTGTACGACGGACGTCGCCTGTCCGTTCGGGCAGGACCGGCGTGCGGCCGGGGACCAGGTGCTCCGGATCGTGCGCTCGCTCGACCAGAACCCGGTCCCGACGGACTTCGGCGGCTCCTTCTCCGGGCAGGACCTGGTCGGCGCCATCGGGCAGGGGCTCTACAGCAAGCAGCTGTGGCCCTCCCTGGAGCGCGCCCTGGCCTCACTGGTCGAGGACGGCGACACACGGCGGATCCTGAGCTTCGCCACCGGGGGCTCGGGTCTGCCCCGCGGCGAACACCACAAGAACGGCGGTCTGGTCGATCCGCAGGACGTGCCGGTGGACAACCTCGAGGCCGCGCTGATGGCGATCAACTGCGCCGACGACCCCGACCGGCCCGGCGCGGCGCAGGTCACCAAGGATCTGAAGCGACTGCGGGCCGAGTACGACCGGGCCTCGCCGGTCTTCGGCCGCTACCGCCTGACCCAGCTGCTCATGTGCTACGGCCGACCCAAGGGCACGGCCTTCATCCGGGACCGGGTGAAGAACGTCGACTCGGCGAGGATGCTGCTGGTGGGCACGCGCGGCGACCCGGCGACGCCGTACCGGTGGACGGTGGAGACGGCCGCACGGCTCGGTTCGTCGGCGGTGGTGCTCGACAACAAGGGCGACGGCCACACCGGCTACACCTCCTCCAAGTGCGTGCACCGCAAGATCGACGACTTCCTGCTCTACGGCTCCCTGCCCCCGAGCGGCAGCTCCTGCCCGGCCGACGGCAACGACTGGAGCGCCACCACGAACTCCACCAACTGATGACAGTCGCGGCGCAAGCGCGTAACAGCCGCGAATCCGGCACAACCTCTCGGCCCACCCGGTCGTCACACCGGGCGGAGCGCGCTCCGGCCTCCGCACCCCGTACCCGACCACGACAGAGGGGACACCATCATGCGCATCCGCGCCGCCATCGCCGTACCGGCCGCCTCGGCCGCCGTGGCCTGTCTGCTGCTGACCGCGCAGCAGGGCCAGGCCGCCACGGCGGACCAGGCCCGGCCCGTCCGCTGCGCCGAGAAGTCGCTGACGGTGCGGGCGAAGGCCGTGCCCGGCGATCCGACCGTGCTGCGGGTCGGTGTCACCCACCGCGGCGCCGGGGCGTGCGTCGTCGACCGGGTGCCCACGGTGACCTTCGGGGACCTCGACGGCGCCGCGCTGCCGACGCCCGAGGGCGGCACCGGCACCTACCGGCTCGCGCCCGGCCAGACCGCCTACGCCGACGTCCGCACCATCGGCGACCCGGCGGACCCCGAGGCCCGCCGGGTGGACACCGTGACCGTGGCCGCCTCGGCCGCCCACTGGGGGCGCTCCTTCACCGCCGCGCGGCTCGGCACCGGCAGGCACGTCCTGGTGTGGGAGCCGGTGACGACGTGGTGGCAGCCCACGCGGGCGGCCGCGGACCGGGCCATCGGCCTCAGCCGGTGATCACCTCCGGCGCGTAGACCTCCAGCCACCGCGCGAGGTCCAGGGCGCGTTCCAGGCCGCGCCGGGCCGCCTGGGTGCTGACCGGTGCCTCGCGCTCGGCGGCCCGGCGGAGCCGGTCGCGGTCGACGAGGTCGAAGACCTGGTGCGAGGGCCGGGAGAGCAGCTCCTTCGCCTGCTCCTGGAGGGCGCGGGCGTACCGCGGGTCCTGCGTGGACGGGTACGGGCTCTTGACCCGCTCGTACACCGAGCGCGGCAGGACGTCCGCCGCCGCCTCCCGCAGCAGGCTCTTCTCCCGGCCGTCGAAGGACTTCAGCGCCCACGGGGCGTTGTAGACGTACTCGACCAGCCGGTGGTCGCAGAACGGCACCCGGACCTCCAGGCCGACGGCCATGCTCATGCGGTCCTTGCGGTCGAGCAGGGCGCGCACGAAGCGGGTCAGGTGCAGATGGCTCATCCGCCGCATCCGGTACTCGAAGTCGCTCTCGCCGTCGAGCCGTTCGATGCCGGCGACGGCGGCGCGGTAGCCGTCGGCGACGTAACTCTCCAGGTCCAGGGACTTGGTGAGGTCGGCGCGCAGCACGTCGGCGTCGTCGCCGAAGTGGCGCCCCATGGTCGTCAGCCACGGGAAGGTGTCGGCGCGGCGCGCCTCCTCGTCGAAGAACTGCAGATAGCCGCCGAAGACTTCGTCGGCGGACTCGCCGGACAGGGCCACCGTGGACTTCTCGCGGATGGCGCGGAAGAGCAGCAGCAGCGAGGTGTCCATGTCGCCGAAGCCGGCGGGCAGATCGCGGGCGCGGATCACCTGCTCGCGCACGGCGGGGTCGGCGAGGGACTGCGCGTCGAGGACAATGTCCTGGTGGTCGGTGCCCGCGAGCCGGGCCACGTCGTGCACGAAGGGCGTGTCGGGGGTGCCGCGCAGTTCGTCGGCGACGAAGTTGTCGGTCTGGCCGACGAAGTCGACGGCGAAGCTGCGCACCTTCTCGCCCTGCCGGGCGAGTTGCCGGGCGGCGATCGCGGTCATCGCGGAGGAGTCGAGGCCGCCGGAGAGCAGGGTGCAGCGCGGGACGTCCGCGACCAGCTGGCGGCGCACGATGTCGTCGAGCAGCGAGCGCACGGTCGCGATGGTGGTGTCGCGGTCGTCGGTGTGCGGACGGGTCTTCAGCTGCCAGTAGACGCGGGTGGACAGGCCGGAGCGGTCGACGGTGACGACCGTGCCGGGTTGCACCTCGTGCATGCCGTCCCAGATCGCGTGTCCGGGCGTCTTGACCATGACGAACAGTTCCCGCAGCCCGTCCAGGGTCACCCGGCGGCGGGCCAGCGGGTTGGCGAGGATCGCCTTGGGCTCCGAGCCGAACAGGACGCCGTCGGAGGTGGGGTGGTAGTAGAACGGCTTGATGCCCATGCGGTCGCGGATCATCACGAGCTTGTCGTGGCGGCCGTCCCAGACCGCGAACGCGTACATCCCGTTGAGCCGTTCGGCGACCGCGTCACCCCATTCGAGGTAGCCGTGCAGCACGACCTCGGTGTCGGAGTCGGTGGTGAACCGGTGGCCGCGGCCTTCCAGTTCGCGGCGCAGCTCGGTGAAGTTGTAGGCCTCCCCGGAATACACCATGGCGACCGTTCCCTCGGGGGTCGCCACCGACATCGGCTGACGGCCGCCGGGGAGGTCGATGATCGCGAGCCGGCGATGGCCCAGGGCGGCCGGGCCCTCGGCCCAGGTGCCGCGGTCGTCCGGGCCGCGGCAGGCCATCGTCTCGGTCATCGCATGCAATGTGGTGGCCTCGGCGGTCAGGTCGCGGTCGAAAGAGACCCATCCTGTGATGCCGCACATGCGCTGCCTCCTGCCTCCGGCTCGCATCAAGAGCCAACCAGTTGTATCGAGCACCTATATGACGAGCCTCCGTCAGGCGTTCGACGCGGTCAACGCGGCCGTAACACGATTGCCCCACACTCCCCCTGGTTTCGGCCGGGTTTTGCCTTCGCGAAATCCCCGGATCGCGGGGACTGCGGGCCGACGGGCAGCGAACCGGCCACAGGCAAAAACTTGGCCAAACAGCTCGGGCGTTACTCCTTCACGGCCAGAAACGAGTCGAGCGCCTCGGTCAGCTCGGCCGGCCTCTCCAGTGGCAGCTCATGGCCCGCGTCGAGGATGCGGACGACCGCGTCCGGGTAGGCCTTGGCCATCCGCAGCATCTGCCGCACCGGCAACTGGACGTCGTGGTAGCCGTGCACCATCAGCGTGGGCGTGCGGATCTCCCCGGCCCGGTCGAGGACGTCGAAGGCGCGCATCGCGCCGTACAGCGTCATCACGACCTCCCGCGGGGTCGCGGCGGAGGCGCGGATGTGCGCGCGGATCTCCTCGCGCGGAAAGCCGGGCGCGAAGGCGCGCTGGATGTTGGCGGCCACGAACAGCCGGTACGGCACCAGGGTCGAGGCGGCCATGAGCAGGCCCCGGCCACGGCTGTACGTCATCCGGCCGATGGAGCCCACCAGCGCCATCCGCTCCACCCGCTCGGGGTGGGCCAGGGCGATGGTCTGCGCGATCATCCCGCCCATCGAGTGGCCGACCAGCGCGAACCGTTCGACCTGGAGGTGATCGAGGAGGGTCAGGACGTCCTGGGCCAGCTCCGCGATCGTGCGCACCCCGGACCCGGTGCTCTCCCCGTGCCCGCGCAGGTCCAGCCGGATCACCCGGCGTCTTTCGGAGAAGTGCGTGATCTGGTGGTCCCAGCGGTGCCGGTTCGCGGTCCAGCCGTGCACGAACACCAGGGGCACCTCGGGTGCGTCACGGGGCCCCTCGTCGTCGTAGGTCAGGGCCGCTCCGTCGACTTCGAGCTGCGGCATGTCAGGCCTCCTGGGTGCGCTGCGGTCCGGTTACTGGCCGGTACGGTAACCGTCCGCGGGGCACCGCGTCACCGTTGTGCGCCAAGGAAGTCCGCGACCGTCCGCCCCGGAGACCGACGGTGACCTCGGGTCCGGATTACCCCGAATGCCGTACCTGTGAATCCGACCTATCGTGCTGTCATGGAGCACGCACTGAGTCCCGCGACCCTCGCCGAACTGCGGCGACCGCGTCCGTACCCGGCGGTGTCCGTGCTGACCCCCACGCACCGCCGCGAACCCCAGTCCGGCCAGGATCCCGTCCGGCTGCGCAATGTGGTCACCGAGGCCCGCAGGCGCCTCGAGTCCGATCCCGCCGTCACCCGTGAGCGGCGCAACGACGTCGTGGCGCAGCTCGACCGGGCGCTGGCCGAGGTGGATCTGACGCACGCCGAGGACGGCCTGGTGATCTTCGCCGCCCCGGGCGAGCACCAGGTGTGGTCCCTGGCCCGCGCCGTCCCCGAACGGGTGGTGCTGTCGGACACCTTCCTCACCCGCAACCTGGTCGCCGCACAGGCCGCCGAGCGCCCCTTCTGGGTGCTGTCGGTCTCCGCGGACCACGTCACCCTGTGGAGCGGTGGCGAGGGCCGCGTGGTGCAGGACCGCTCGGGCGGCTTCCCGCTGGAGCGCAGCCGGGAGAACTTCGACGCCGAGCGCCAGATGCAGGTCGGCGATCTGAAGAGCGCCTTCCGCGAAGAGGGCACCCGGCAGTTCCTGCGCGAGGCCGACACCGCCATGAGCACGGTCCTGCGCGAACAGCCCCGGCCGCTGTACGTCACCGGAGAGCAGGCGGCGCTGTCCCTGCTGGACGAGGTCGGCAGTGTGGCCAAGGCCGCGGTCCACGTGCCGCACGGCGGGCTCGCGCACGCCGGTCCCGAGGCGGTGTGGCAGGCGCTGCGGCCGGTGCTGGAGCAGGAGGCCCGCAAGGACACCACGGCCGTGGTCCGGGAGTTGACCTCGGCCCGCGGGCACCGGACCTACGCGGCCGGTCTCGACGAGCTGTGGCAGAGCGCCCGGGAGGGCCGGGTACGGCTGCTCGCCGTGGAGGAGAACTTCCGGGCGACCGTCAGTGACCTGGGCGAGCATCTGGTACCGGCCGAACCCGGCGACCTGGACGCCCGCGAGGACATCGTGGACGAGATCGTCGAGCAGTGCCTGGAGACCGGCGCCGAGGTCCGCTTCGTGCCCGACGGCACGCTGGGCGACGCCGACGGGATCGCCGGGGTCCTGCGGTACTGAGACGCTCCCCCGGCAGCGCTCCCTGCCCGGCGTACGCTACGGCGTGATCGTCGGCGTAAGGGAGCGCACACATGGGTGACCTTCTGGGAGTGGCCGTACTGGGTGCCGGACACATGGGGGCCGACCACATACGACGCCTCGACCAAGTGGTCAGCGGAGCGAGGGTCGCGGCGGTGGCCGACCCCGAGGCCGAGCGGGCGGAGAAGGCCGTGGCGGGCATCGACGCAGTGACCGTGCACACGGACCCGGAGGCCGCGCTCGACGCGCCCGGCGTGGCGGCCGTGCTGATCGCCTCGCCCGGGCCCGCCCACGAGGAGGCGCTCCTCGCCGCCTTCGCCCGCGGGCTGCCGGTGCTGTGCGAGAAGCCCATGGTGCCCGACTCCACGGGTGCGCTGCGGGTGGTGGAGGCCGAGGCACGGCTGGGCCGCCGGCTGGCGCAGATCGGCTTCATGCGCCGCTACGACGCCGAGTACCGCCGGCTCAAGGCGCTGCTGGACGGCGGTGGTCTGGGCCGTCCCCTGATGCTGCACTGCACCCACCGCAACGTCTCCTCCCCCGGCCACTTCACCAGCGCCATGCTGATCAACAGCTCCGTCTCGCACGAGATCGACGCGGCCCGCTGGCTGCTCGGGCAGGAGCTGACGGCGGTGACCGTCGTGCGTCCCACGCCGTCCGCGGACGCCCCCGAGGGCCTGCTCGATCCGCAGTTCGTGCTGTTCGAGACCGCGGGGGGCGCGCTGGTCGACGTGGAGGTCTTCGTCAACTGCGGCTTCGGCTACCAGGTGCGCTGCGAGGCCGTGTGCGAGCGGGGCAGCGCGCGGATCGGCGACGAGCGCACCATGGTGGTCACCGCGGCGGGCAGCGCCCGTGAGGAGGTGGCGCAGGACTACCTCGTCCGGTTCGCCGACGCCTACGACCGCGAGGTGCAGGCCTGGGTGGACGCCACCCGGCGTGGCGAGGTCACCGGTCCGAGCGTCTGGGACGGTTACGCCGCGTCGGTCGTCGCCGAGGCGGGCGTCCGGGCGCTGGAGACCGGCGGCCGGGTGGCCGTCGGCCTCGCCCCGCGCCCGGACCTGTACGCCGGGGTCAGCCGCTGACGCTCGCGGCTCCCGTCTCCAGGTGCCCGGTGAACCGGCGCGACCAGCTCGCGTCGGAGTCGACGGTCACCGTGAAGTCGTACCAGCCGTTCTGGTAGGCGACGGCGTTGAAGTAGTCCTCCGCCGAGGCGCCCGCGGTGACGGTGTAGGTCCACGGGCCGTCGCCGCGGTAGTGGTTCGAGGTGATGGTGAACCTCACCGGGGATGAACCCGAGTTGGTCATCTTGAAGTAGACGGCCAGCTTGCCCGTGCCCGGCTCGACGGCGTAACGGGTGCTCACCTCCGCGGACCTGCCCGCCTTGGTCGCGTCGCCCTGGAAGCGGCGCAGGAAGCGGTTGGGGCCGACCATGGTGAAGTCGTACGTGCCGCCGCCGAAGCCCGTGCCGATGTTGAAGGAGTCGGAGGCGGTGCCGCCCGCGTCGACGGTGTACTGGTAGGGCGTGGTGTCCCGGTAGGCGTTCGGGTGGATGGAGAAGTGGGCCGCGCGGGAGGCCGGGCCGCCCTGGTTGGTCATGGTGAACCAGGCGAGGATCTTGCCGGCGGCGCCGAACTCCAGGTGGTCGAGGTAGCCGCCCGGCTGGTACGGCAGCGCGCGGGCCGGGCGGGTGCCGGACTCCTGCGCGGGCAGGGCGTTGTCGGTCGGCACCGGGTTGGGCAGCGGGCCGCAGGTGCCCATGCCGATGACGCTGGTCGCGGGCAGGGATACCGGGCCGTAGACCGGATTGGCGAAGTCGAAGACGCCGGTGAGGTCGCCGCTCACCTTGCGCCGCCAGTCGCTGATGTCGGGGCACTTGGCGGGCTTGCCGAGCGCGGACGTCCAGGTCTCCAGGAAGCGCAGCACCGAGGTGTGCTCGAAGACCTCCGAGGAGACCCAGCCACCGCGTGTCCAGGGCGAGATGACCAGCATCGGGACGCGGAAGCCGAAGCCGTACGGCACCCCGTTCAGAAACTCCCCGGCCGTTCCGGCGGGCGGTGCCGGCGGGGGCACGTGGTCGAAGTAGCCGTCGTTCTCGTCGTAGTTGAGGAACAGGACGGTGGAGTCGAAGACGTCCTGGTCGGCCGCGAGGGCCTGGTAGACGAGGCCGACGAAGTGGGCGCCGTCGCCGGGCGGGGCGTAGGGGTGCTCGGAGAAGGCCTGGTTGGGCACGACCCAGGAGACCTGCGGGAGGGTGCCCGCGAGCACGTCGGACTTGATGGCGGCGGCGATGTCGTCGGGGGTGGAGCCGGTCACCTTGGGCGCCGAGGACATGCCGCGGTCGTACAGCGGGTTGCCCGGCCGCGCGTTGGCGAAGTTCTTGAAGTAGGCGCAGCCGTTGTCGCCGTAGTTGTCGGCCGCGTTCTGGTAGACCTTCCAGCTCACCCCGGCGGCCTGCAGTGCCTCGGCGTAGTTCTGCCAGGTCAGGCCGGACTCGTCGCCGCCGTCGTAGCTCGTGGAGTCGACCTTGCCGCTCCACAGGTAGGTGCGGTTGGGGCCGGTCGCGCTGAGCGTGGAGCAGAAGTAGGCGTCGCAGACGGTGTAGTTGTCGGCGAGCGCGTAGTGGAAGGGGATGTCGGAGCGGTCCAGGTAGCCGAGCGAGCGGACGTTGCCGACGCCCGCGACCCAGTTGTCCATGCGGCCCTTGTTCCAGGCGGAGTGCTGCGAGGACCAGGAGTGGGGCAGGTCGCCATTGCACTGGGCCAGGGTTTCGCCGTCCTTGCCGCCGGCGGACGGGGTGGCGCTGAGCTTCCAGGGGTACTGGCGGCCCGTCCCGTTCGGCTGGTCGAAGACCGAGTGGCCGCCGCCGAGGGTGATGCCGCTGCGGTCTCCGAAGCCGCGCACGCCCTTCAGACGGCCGAAGTAGTGGTCGAAGCTGCGGTTCTCCTGCATCAGGATCACCACGTGCCGTACGTCCTTGATCGTGCCGGTCGCGGTGGTGGCCGCCGCCGCGCTGCGGGTGCCGGCGCCGCCCAGTGCCACTCCCGCTGCCACGGATGCGCCGAGCCCCACGAAGCCTCTTCGGCTGATCGGTGTCATCGCCCCGTCCTTGTCACCTTCGGTGCCCCTGCGGCACGCCGCGCGCCAGGGTGCCCCTCGGCGGCCGTCGGGGGCCATGCCGGAGCGGTGAGGCGAAGGTGAACAAGAGTCAAAGTCGCCCGCGGGCCCGCCTCATACCCCGCCGAACAGGGCGCCCAGCCCCCGCTCCACCACTCCGGCCAGGTCCTCCTGCCCGGCGGCCACCACCCCGTACGTGCGCAGCAGGAAACGGCGCAGGGCCGACGCGGGGAACTGCAGCAGGGCCAGGCCGTGGGGCGAGTGGAACTCCAGGACCGTGCGGGTGCGGCCGTATGGCCAGATCTGCACGTCCCCGTGGCCGGCCGGGGACCGCAGCCCCTGGTCGAGCAGGGAGCGCGCGAAGACCCAGGTGACCTCCTCCCCGTCCAGGGCGGCCTCGGCCGGGAAGTCCACGAAGACGGCCAGGGGATCGTCCGTGGTGTAGCGCAGCGTGGCCGACACCGGGATCTCCTGGTCCTCGGCGGTGACGAGCCGGGCCTGGGCGGGCTGTTCGACAGTGATGGCGTCCATGCCTTAATGGAGTCGTCGAAGGCGCTTCACATGCCGCGAAATCCGGTCAGAGTTCGACAGGTACAAGACGCTTCCCGCACACTGGAACACAGGAGCGACGAACACACGCGTGAGCGCCGAGGAAAAGCGGCCCGGAACGGGCAACACTCGTAGCCCGTCTACGACTTGCTCCGCCTGGCGCGTACGTCATTCGTGCGCGCGGATCACTCGGGGAAGACTCTGGCATATGCCGAAAGCACCACCGTATCGTGTGGTGCCAAATCCCTTACGGGGCGTCGCGGGCTGTGCGAAAGTCGTAACGGCCCCCCCGTCCTCCCCGGCCGTATCGTCCCCCAACGGAGTGCGTCATGCCGTCCCCAGTCTCCGCGGACCACCCAGCCGCCCAGCCACCCGGACGCGGCTCGGTGGAGGCCTTGATAACACAGACGCGACGGCTCAAGGGCGACGTGGACGCCGTACGGCGGGACACCCGGAGCGAGGGCGGGGACCCGGAGGAACGCTGGCAGCGCGCCCTGTACGACCTCGCGCTGCACCAACTCGAGGACCTGGACGCCCATTTGGCCCAGCTCCGGGACGGACCGGTCGCCGAGCCGACGGAACCGGTCGAGGCACCCGCGCCTCGGCCCGCGCCCGCCGCCTCGAGCGCCTCGCTGCTCAGCCGCGTCGGCAGCGCGGAGTGGAACCTGCTGACGGACGAGGCGACCTGGTCCGGGGAGCTCTACCAGATCCTCGGCCTGGACCCGGACGCCCCCGCCCTCACCCTGGACGAACTGCCCTCGCTGGTTGTCGAGGAGGACCGGCCGAAACTGACCGCGATGGTGACGGACTGCCTGGTCGACGGCAAACCCATCGACGGCGAGTTCCGCGTCCTGCGGCCGGACGGCTCCGTGCGGGCGGTGCACATGATGGGCGAACCCGTGCTCGGCGCCGACGGCGGCACCGCCTCGATGTGGGCCGTGCTGCGCGACGTCAGCGAACTGCGCCGCTGCCGGCGTACGGTGCACGAGACCCGTGACTCGATGCAGCGTCAGCGCCGGCAGGAGCAGACCGAGCACCGGATCGCGGCCGAGCTGCAGGAAGCCGTGCTACCGCCATGGCGCGGCTCCCTGCGGCTCCCGCACCAGGGGCCACACACCCTCGACCTCGCCGCGCGCCGCCTGACCGCGGCGACGGCCTCACCGCTCGGCGGCGACTGGTACGACGCGCTGGAACTGTCCGACGGCGACACCCTGCTCAGCGTCGGCGACCTCACCGGGCACGGAGTGGCCGTCGCCTCCGGGATGGCGATGCTGCTCGGTGCCGTACGCGGCATGGCGCTGGCCGGCAGCCCGCCCGGTGAACTGCTCGGCATGCTCAACCAGTTACTCGACGCCACCGTGCAGCCCGCCCTCGGCAGCGCCGTCTGCTGCCGCTACCGGCCCGGGACCCGCACCCTGGTCTGGGCGCAGGCAGGACACCCCGCCCCGCTGCTGTACCGCAACGGGACGGGGCGCAGGCTGAACGCACCGGACGGCGTCCTGCTCGGCGCCACCACGGGCGCCGCCTACGGGCAGGCCGAAGAGACCCTTCGGCCGGGTGACCTCCTGCTGCTGCACACCGACGGACTGGTGCCGGGGCACAGCCCGGGCGCGGCCGTGGACCGCCTGCTCGGCCTTGCCCCGCGGTTCGGCACGGCGCGCACCGCGCAGGACTGCGTGCGCACGGTGGTCGAGGAGTTCGGCGGAGCCGGACGCGAGGACGACGCCTGCGTGCTCGTCGCCAGGGTCACCGCATGAGATCGACGTGACCGATGAGTTGAGGTTGCTGATCAAGTCCGGCGCACAGGCCCGGTGCCTGTGCGCTCACGCCTGTGCGCTGTCCGCGCCCTTGGACCTCGGCTTGGGCAGGGCGAGCCGGATCTCCTCCCGCAGTTCGTGGATCTTCGGGTAGCCGGAGTACTCCGCGGTCAGCCGGTACATCTGCCGCAGCCGGTCCCAGGTGCGACGGGAGGAGTTCGACCCCATCGACATCAGGGCCAGCCGTGCGTAGCGGTCGGCCTGTTCGGGGTCATCGGCGATGAAGCAGGCCGAGGCCATGGACAGATGGTCGAAGATCTTCGACCGCTCCCGCCCGTCGACGCGCAGGGAGAGCGCCTTCTCCGCGTAGTACTGGGCGTGCGTGGCCGCGCTCGGGTCGAACTCCGCCAGCGTGCGGTAGGCGAGCGCCTGCATGCCGTACAGATCCTCGTCCTTGAAGGTCTGCATCCAGTCCAGCGGCTCCGCCTCGCCCCGGTCGGCGACGAACATGTCCTCCGCCTGCCCGAGCGTGCGGCGCATCGCCTGGCCCTTGCCCATGGAGGCCTGCGCCCAGGCCTCGATGGTGTGGAACATCGCCTTCGTGCGCGGCTGCAGGCGGTCGCCGGCGCCGGACTGGGCGAGCTTCATCAGGTCCAGTGCGTCGTCGGGCCGGCCGAGGTGCACCATCTGCCGGGCCGCCCGGGACAGGGCCTCACCGGCACGCGGCCGGTCTCCGCCCTCGCGGGCGGCATGGGCGGCGATCAGGAAGTACTTCTGCGCCGTGGGCTCCAGGCCGACGTCGTGCGACATCCAGCCCGCGAGGACGGCAAGGTTGGCAGCCACGCCCCACAGGCGCCGCTGGAGATGGGGTGGATGGTGGTAGGCGAGCATGCCGCCCACCTCGTTGAGCTGGCCCACGACCGCCTTGCGCTGAAGTCCGCCGCCACGGGCGGCGTCCCAGGCGCGGAACACCTCGACCGAGCGCTCCAGTTCCTCGATCTCCTGCGACCCGATGGGGGCGGCCTCATAGCGGTCGAACCCAGCGGGGTCGGCGTGCAGGGGGTCGTCGAGAACGGGGGCGTCGGCCTTCAGGGCCGGGTCGGTGTGCAGCCAGTCGTACATGGCGCTGCTGAGTGCGGATCCCGCGGCGAGCGCGGCACCCGCGCCCACCAAGCCGCGTCGGTTGAGCATGAGGTCCATTCCCGTGAATTCGGTGAGGACCGCGGCGGTACGTTCGGGCGCCCACGGCACGCCGTCGGGATGTTCCTCGATCCCGTCGCCCTGCCGTTTCCCCGTACGCCCGTGCCGTACCAGACCGAGGTCCTCGATGGTCACGACACGGCCGAGACGCTCGGTGAACAGGGCCGCCAGCACCCGCGGCACCGGATCGCGCGGGATCTCTCCCATGTCGATCCACCGACGGACCCGGGAGGTGTCGGTCGACAGCTGGGGGTGGCCCATGGCCGCCGCCTGCTTGTTGACCAGCCTCGCGAGTTCCCCCTTGGACCAGCCGGCCAGGCCGAACAGGTCCGCAAGGCGGGTGTTGGGTTGTCCGCTCACGTAAGCCCCCAGGTTCTCGGCTGAGTTGACAGTAGCCCGGTGAAGGTTGCCGGGCGACTATTCGCCAGGGTTCGCCAGGGTCCGCCAGATGGTGTGCCACTGGGCATCGGGTGTCGAGTAGGAACGCGCCACCCCGACCCGGTCGCCGCTCGGCTCGCCGAGCTGACGGGTGCATTCCCCAGGGTGCACCCGGGCGGCCGGGCCGGGCAGGCGCACGCTCACAGTGCATGCGAACGGAGTACGGGCTCTGCCGAGCCCCGGCCCCGCGCATGTGCCCCGAGCACGCACCACAGGCAGGCACCGCAGGCACACGAAGGGATCTGTATCTCCCATGTACGCAGCATCGTCCTCCGTGTCCGCCCCGCCCCGGCCGCTGCGCTCCCGCCCCGCGGGCGGCGGGCCGTACCTGGACCCGGCGGCGCGTCCGGGCGGCCCCGCGCCGGTCGCCGGCCGGCTCCGGCGGGTGCCGGGCCAGGTCGGTACCCAACCGCTCAGCGGGAGACTGGACTTGTCCGGCCCCCAGGGCGCGCAGCTGCGCACCGCGATCGCATCGGTGCACCGGATCTGTCCGGAGTTCACCCCGGTGCAGGTGCTGCGGCGCAGCGGACGGTCCGTCCTCCTCGTCGGGACGACCGGGCGCGGCGCGGCCGTGGCCAAGTGTCTGCTGGACCACTCGCCCGCCTGGGCCGAGCGGTTCCGCCACGAGATAGCCGCATACCGCTCGTTCGTCCGGCACCGGCCACCGGTCCGCGTGCCCCGGCTGATCGCGGCGGATCCGGACCACTGCACCCTGGTCATCGAGCGGGCGCCGGGCCGGGTGGCGGCGCTGCAGCGCCATCCGCTGGAGGCGCCGCCCCGCCCGGACATCCGGGCGGCGCTGGGCGCCATCTGCCGGGTGAACGCCTGGCGGCCCCCGGTGGGCACCTTCGACATGCCTCTGGACTACGGCGCCCGGATCTCCCGGTACCACGAGCTGGGCCTGCTCACCGACCGGGACCTCGGCGACCTCCAGAAGCTGCTGCACGGCATCGCCCACGAGGTGGGCCGGCACGGCATGCTCCAGTTCAACCACGGCGACGCCCTGCTGTCGAACATCCTGCTGTCACCGGCCGGTCCGGTGCTGGTGGACTGGGAGCACGCGGGCTGGTATCTGCCGGGGTACGACCTGGCGACGCTGTGGCTGGTCCTCGGGGACGCGCCGGTGGCCCGGCGGCAGATCAGCCAGATCGCCCAGTCGGCTGGCCCGGCCTCCCGGGACGCCTTCCTGGTGAACCTGATGCTGGTGCTGACCCGGGAGATCCGTACGTACGAGACGGCCGTGCAGCGTTCGATGCACGAGGTGGCCCCGGCGGCACCGGGCGTGGCCCACCCGGGTGCTGCGCCGTCCGGCGAGGAACAGCGGCTGCTGCTCAGGCGGCTGCACGACGACTGCCAGATGGCCCGCAAGGCCGTCCGAGCGGCGGTCGGAACTCGCTGACGGGGACGACGGTTCCGCGGTGCGCCAGAGCGGCGGCGCACCGCGGACCTTCGTGTGTCCGGGGGGTTGTGGCCAGTGGTGTATGCCAGTGACGCCGCGCAGGCCCGCGCACCGCCGCCGCGAAACTCGCCGAAAACCCTCCGTGACGTGGGAAATCGCCTGTACGAAGGCATCATTGACGGATCGTCGGCAACCCGGTACCACTGACCCTGCTCCGCGCCGTACGCCCCGCCACGCCCACCCGTCACAGGAGGCCGCATTGCGAGGTTCCGCCACCGATTCCCCGTCCACACCCGGCCACAGACATCTGCGCAGGGCCGCCGTCCCCCTGGCGTCGGCGGCCCTGCTGCTGCCCCTGCTCGGCGCGGCCCCCGCCCAGGGCACCACCGACTCCTCCGCCGGCCGGCTGCAGCACGCGTTCGCCACCGCGGCGACCGAGTACCACGTGCCGCAGAGCGTCCTGCTGGCCGTCTCCTACCTCCAGTCCCGCTGGGACTGGCACGCCGGGGCGCCCAGCGTGTCCGGCGGTTACGGTCCGATGCACCTCACGGACGCCCGCACCGCCATCGCCACCACCGAGCACTACGCCGAGGGCACGGAGGACGCCCGCGGCGACGCCGCCCGCGCGGCCGTCCACCCGGACGTCAAGGCGCCCGCCGAGTCCGCGCTCCCGGCCCGCCTGAAGACGCTGCCGAAGGCGGCGCAGCTGACCGGTCTGCCGGCCGAAGAGCTGCGCACCGACCCGACGGCGAACGTGGCCGGCGGCGCCGCTCTGCTCGCCGCCGCGCAGAAGGAGCTGGGCGAGCCGCTGAGCGCCGACCCGGCCGACTGGTACGGCGCGGTGGCCCGCTTCTCCGGCGCCGACGACGCGGCGACCGCGGCGGCGTACGCCGACGACGTGTACGACGTCCTGCGCACCGGGGAGGAGCGCGTCACCGACGACGGCCAGCTGGTCGCGCTCGCCGCGCAGCCGGAGCTGACGGCCGACACCGCCCAGCTGCGGCAGGACGGGCTGGGCACGCTGCCGACGGACGGCGTCGAGTGCCCGAGCTCGGTGTCCTGCGAGGCGGTCTGGGCGCCGTACGCGCAGTTCGGGAACGACGACTACGGCAACCACGACCTCGGCGACCGTCCGGTGTCACAGGCCATCAAGTACATCGTCATCCATGACACGGAGGGCGCCTGGGACGGGGTGCTGAACCTGATCCAGGACCCGACCTATGTGTCGTGGAACTACACGATCCGCTCCACGGACGGTCTGATCGCCCAGCACGTCAAGGCGAAGGACGTGGCCTGGCACGCGGGCAACTGGGACGTCAACGCCCGGTCCATCGGCATCGAGCACGAAGGTTTCCTCGCCAACCCGGACGCCTGGTACACCGAGGCGATGTACCGCTCCTCGGCCCGGCTGGTGAAGTACCTGGCCGGCAAGTACGGCATCCCGCTGGACCGGCAGCACATCCTCGGCCACGACAACGTGCCCGGCCCGACCACGTCCACCATCCCCGGCATGCACACCGACCCGGGCCCGTACTGGGACTGGCGGCACTACTTCCAGCTGCTGGGCCACCCCTTCAAGCGCACGGCCGGCAAGCAGGGCGGACTGGTGACGATCCTGCCGGACTACGCCAGGAACCAGCCGGTGTACACGGGCTGCACCACCAGCGGCGAGGCGTGCACGTCGCACGGCTCCAGCGAGGTGCGGCTGTACTCGGACCACGACGTGAACGCACCGCTGATCAAGGACATCGGGCTGAAGAAGGACCCGACCGAGGACGTGAACGACCTGTCCTCCCGGGCCTCCACCGGCCAGCAGTACGCGGTCGCGGACCACTGGGGCGACTGGACCGCGATCTGGTACCTGGGCCAGAAGGCCTGGTTCCAGAACTCGCCCACCGCGCCGGCGGCGGTGCCCGCCAACGGCGTGGTGATCACCCCGAAGGACGGCCTGGCCAGTGTCCCGGTGTACGGCAGGGCCTACCCGGAGAAGGAGGCCTACCCGGCGGGCGTACCGGCGCAGTCGGTCGTGCCGCTGCCGTACACGATCCCGGCCGGACAGAAGTACGTGGTCGGTGACGTGGTGCCGGGCGAGTACTACTACGCGGTCACCTTCACCACCGACTCGCACCGGGTCGTGGTGGGCAAGGACCTGTACTACGAGATCCAGTACGGCCACCGGGTGGCCTTCGTCCGCGCCGCGGACGTGAACCTGGAGGGCTCGGCCGGCTAGCCCGGCCGGCGGCGGCCTCAGCCCTGCTGGAAAAGCTCCGCCGGGAGCGGCTTCAGCAGGGCGTACAGGTCGTCGGTGATGGGGCGGTCCCAGGCGGCGATGGTGACGAGGACGCCGTCGCTGCGGTCGAACTGGACGCAGGAGATCCGGGACTCGGACAGCTTCAGCCGCCGCACGATGAGCAGGTTGTCGCCCTGGAGGACCGGGGTGTCCTCGACGCCCACGACGGTGACCTCCTCGTCGTTCTCCAGCGCGAGCAGCAGCTGGCCCACCTCGAAGGGGATCTCGCCCTCGGCCACCTCGCGGGCCGGGGACCCCTCGGGGAGGTTGCCGATGATCATGGCGGGGCCGCGGCCGCCGAAGAGGTCGTAGCGCAGGAAGACACCCTGGCAGGTGCCGTCGGGCGCGGGCAGCAGGCCCGCGCCGAGGTTGCCCGGCCAGTCGCCCGGGTCCATGGCCAGCACGTCGAAGTCGGGTCCGGCGGGGGTGGCGCTGCGGCGGCGGAGGAACGACATGCGGCCATGGTACGTGGGCTGCGCGGGAAGTGCGGTCCGGCTCCACCGGATCGGCCGTGACGGGGCCGTCCGGCCGGGTGCGGGTCCGTTGCGGCTGGTCGCGCGGTTCCCCGGGCCCCGTCGGGGCGCCCCCTGCGGGGCGCCGCCCAGGGGCGCTGCCGCTCAGCTCAGGGGGCAGCTGGTGAGGAGCGTGGACGCGGTGGCGTCAGGCGGGCGGGGGACGGTGTGGTCGGCCGGCGGGAGGCCGGAGCCGGTGATCCAGCCCTCCAGGGCCTCGAAGGCCGAGTGGTGGCAGGGCAGCATCGGGCGGAGACGGCCGGGGAAGGCGTCGACCAGGGAGTCGGTGTGGGTGCCGTCCTCGATGCGGTAGTAGCGCAACAGGGCGCCGCGCCCGGCCGCGTGCACCATGCGCGCGTAGACGTCGGAGTCCTGGCTGATCGGCAGCAGCACGTCGAGGGTGCCCTGGAGGGTGATCAGTGGTTTGCCGATGCGTCCGGTGAGCGCGATCCGGTCGACGGCGCGGTGGACGGCCGCGGTCCGGGCCGCGTAGTCGTAGTCGGCGTCGCAGCCCGGTGTGCCGGAGGCGCAGAACGGGGTCCCGGCCTCGGTGGCGCCGTCGTAGCCGGGGTCGAGCTCCTCCCGGTAGATGCGCTGGGTGAGGTCCCAGTAGACCTGGTAGTGGTACGGCCACAGGAACTCCGAGCCGGCCGGGAAGCCGGCCCGGTGCAGGGCGGCCTGGGCCTCGGCGCCTCCGGGGCCGCCGGCGGCGTACACGGGGTAGTGGCGCAGGGCCTGCGGCAGGAAGGTGAGCAGGTTGGGGCCCTCGGTGCGCCAGAGGGTGCCTTCCCAGTCGACCCCGCCGTCGTACAGCTCGGGGTGGTTCTCCAGCTGCCAGCGCACGAGGTAGCCGCCGTTGGACAGACCGGTGGCGATGGTGCGGGCCGGGGGCCGGTGATAGCGCTCGGCGACCACGGCGCGGGCGGCGCGGGTGAGCTGGGTGAGGCGGGTGTTCCATTCGGCGATGGCGTCGCCGGGCCGCCGGCCGTCGCGGTAGAAGGCGGTGCCGGTGTTGCCCTTGTCGGTGGCCGCGTAGGCGTAGCCGCGGGCGAGCACCCAGTCGGAGATGGCCTTGTCGTTCGCGTACTGCTCGCGGTTGCCGGGTGTCCCGGCGACGACCAGGCCGCCGTTCCAGTGGTCGGGCAGGCGGACGACGAACTGGGAGTCGTGGTGCCACCCGTGGTCGGTGTTGGTGGTGGAGGTGTCCGGGAAGTAGCCGTCGATCTGGATGCCGGGCACGCCGCTGGGCGTGGCCAGGTCCTTGGGGGTGAGTCCGGCGTAGTCGGCGGGGTCGGTGTGCCCGGAGGCCACGGTGCCGGCGGTGGTCAGCTCCTCCAGGCAGTCGGCCTTCTGGTAGGCGGCGCCGGGCACCCGCAGCTGGCTGCGGCCGGCACAGTGGCCGTCCGGTGTGCCGGTGGGTGCCGCCGTGGCCGGGGTGGCCAGGAGCAGGCAGGCCGCGGTGAGCGAGAGTGCGGGGAGAACGGCTCGGCGGGTGGGCCGTCTGTGCGGTGTGGTCGGCATACGGGTTCCTCCGGCTGTGGGTGGACGCGCTGGAGGCTAGGGGTGGAGTGGGCGTGCCGGACATGTGTGGGGCCGCCATGAAGACGGCCCCGGCAGCGTCGTCGGCCACCATGACCGACCGGGGCTGACTCGGTGTCAGGGGCAGCCGCTGTCGGCGATGGTGTAGTAACCCGTGGGTGACTCCTTCAGGGTGTGGGTGACGAACGTGTTGTAGAGGCCCATGTTCTGCTGGGATCCCTTGGCGTAGGTGTAGCCGCCGCTGGTGGTGGCCCGTCCGGCCTGCACCTGGGCGTAGTTGCTCGCCGTCCAGCAGGCGGCGCCGCTGCCGCCACCGCCGGTCCCACCGCCGCCCGGATCGGAGGTGTCCAGGCCGAAGAACCGGGCGATCCAGTAGCTGGAGCAGATGGAGGCGGCGAAGTAGGGCGCGCCGGTGCTGCCGCACTGCTGGGTGCCGGTGCCCGGGTCCACCGGGGTGCCGTGCCCGATGCCGGGCACCCGGTCGACCTCGACGGCCACCGTGCCGTCGGCGGCCAGGTACTGGTCCTGCCGGGTGGCGTCGGGGCCGATGGTCGCGGTGCGGCTCGGGGTCTGGGACAGGCCGTGCAGGGCCGTCCACTGGTCGCGCAGCTCCGTGGCGTTGCGCGGGACGACCGTGGTGTCCTGGTCGCCGTACCAGACGGCCGTACGCGGCCAGGGCCCAGTGTACGAGGGATAGGCGTCCCGTACCCGCTGGGCCCACGCGTCCGGGCTCAGGTCGACGCCCGGGTTCATGCAGGTGTAGGGGCTGTTGTCCTTGGTGCAGTCGTAGGGCAGACCCGCGACGACCGCGCCGGCGGAGAAGACCTCGGGGTAGGTGGCGAGCATGACGGCGGTCATGGCGCCGCCGGCGGACAGGCCGGTGACGTAGACGCGCTGGGGGTCGGCGCCGTAGGCGGTCACGGCCTGGCTCACCATCTGCCGGATGGAGAGCGCCTCGCCCTGCCCGCGCCGGTTGTCCGTGGTCTGGAACCAGTTGAAGCACTGGCTCGCGTTGTTGGCCGAGCCGGTCTGCGCGAGCACCAGCAGAAAGCCATCGCGGTCGGCGAGTTGGGGCAGGCCGGAGTTGTCGGCGTAGACCTGCGCGTTCTGGGTGCAGCCGTGCAGGGCCACGACGACCGGCGGGTGCGCGGGCAGGGACGCGGGCCGGTACACGTACATGGTGAGGGCGCCCGGGTTGGATCCGAAGTCGCTCACCTGGGTGAGCGTCACGGAGGCCCGGGCGGCGGGCAGGGGACCGGCGAGCGCGGTGCCGAGGACGACGGCGACGACGGCGAGCAGACGGGTCAGGAAACGGGGCAGGACGCGGGCGCGGGGCGGCGCTCCGGCTGCTCCTGCGAACGGGGGCGGTGACATGGGCGGCTCCTTCGCGAAACGCGTGTCCCGGCCGCTCGTGCGCAAGGCTGCGGGCACGGCGCCGGGCGTGGCGGAACCGTATGTACGCGCGGGGGCCGCCACCATGGCGCGGGACACCACAGCCGTGACCACGCCCGTCGACAGCGCGCGCATTGCGGGGCCCGGTGCGGTCTGCTACGCCGTCCAGGCCTCGGTCCGCCCGGCGCTCACTCCTCCGGCGTCACCGGGGGCACCACCGCGATCGGGCTCGCCGCGTGCAGCAGGACCGCCTGGGTGACCGAGCCCATCATGCGGGCCGGTGCGAGCAGGCGTCGCCGGTGCCGGCCGACGACGACCAGTTCGGCGCCCTTGGACGCGGCGACGAGATGGCCGGCGGCATCGCCGGGCAGCGCCTCGGCGTCGGCGCGGACCTCGGGGTGCCGCTCGCGGTGCGGGGCGAGGAAGCCCTCGGCGAGGGTGCGGGTCTCGTTCTCGACGGCGCTCTGGTCGATCTGGGGCGGCACCAGCTGGCCGGGGGCGGACCAGGTCTGCACCGGCCACGGGTAGGCGGCGATCACCTGCACGCGGGCGCCGCGCAGGGCGGCCTCGGTGAAGGCGAGGGCGAGAGTGGCCTCGTCGGGGCTGTCGGCGTGCAGGCCGACCACCACCCGGGGGCCGGGCTCGGCCGGACCCTCGCCGTGCACCTGCCGGCCGGGCCGGGGCACGACGACCACCGGGCACTCGGCGTCCCGGGCGGCGGCGAGCCCGTTGGAGCCGAGCAGCAGGCTGGCGAAGCCGCCGCGGCCCCGGGAGCCGAGGACCAACAGCTGGGCGTCTGCGCCGAGTTCCGGAAGCACGGCGCCCGGTACGCCCTCCAGGGCGACGTACTCGACGGCGGGCCCCGCGCCGCGCCCCGCGAGCCGGGAGCGCACGTCGTCCAGCACCGGATCGCCCTCCACCTCGGGCTGTGCGGCGACCAGCACATCGGCCTGGCCCCAGGCGGCGTACTGCCGCACGTGCACCACCCGCAGCGTCGCGGCACGGCGGCGGGCGGCGTCGAAGGCCCACTCCAGCGCGCGCAGGCTGTCCTCGGAGCCGTCGACCGCGGCGATGACCGGCGCAGTGCTCATCGTCCCTCACCTTCCGGAGCACGACCTTCCCCTTGCTGGGGCCAGCCTGACGCAGGCATCCGTCCCAGCGGGGTCCTGCCGGTCGCGTGTCCGGAAATCCGCGCGGAACACCCCCGGTTCGGCTGTGACCTCCGAGCCGTGCCGTTTCGGTGCGGGGCCGGCTCAGGTGAGGTCGAACTCCCCTTCACGCGCCCCCGAGACGAAGGCACCCCATTCCGCCGGCGTGAAGATCAGGGATGGGCTCTCCGGACGGCCGCTGTTGCGCATCGCGATGAAGCCCTCGACAAAGGCGATCTGGACATCGCCCAGACCTCGGCTGCTGGACTGCCACTGGGCCTTGCTGAGGTCCAGCTCCGGCTTGTCCCAGCCCGCGAGCGGCTTGTGCTGGGTGGTGGTCTCGGCCACGTCCGTGCTCCTCCCGGTTCGTCGTCCGCGGCTCAGCCTAGCGACCGCTCACGATGCCCAACAGGCCACGTGGGGAGGACTTTCAGGTCTCCGGTGGCCGCGCTCCCACGAGCCACATGGAGAAGAACTGCGAGCCGCCTCCGTAGGCGTGCCCGAGCACCCTGCGGGCGCCGTCCACCTGGTGTTCTCCGGCCTGGCCGCGCACCTGGAGGGCGGCCTCGGCGAAGCGGATCATGCCCGAGGCGCCGATGGGGTTGGTGGAGAGCACTCCGCCCGACATGTTGACGGGCAGGTCCCCGTCGAGTTCGGTCACCCCGGACTCGGTGAGCTTCCAGCCCCCGCCCTCCTCCGCGAAGCCCAGGTTCTCCAGCCACATGGGCTCGTACCAGGAGAACGGCACGTACATCTCGACGGCGTCGATGTCCCGGCGCGGGTCGGAGATGCCGGCCTGCCGGTAGACGTCGGCGGCGCAGTCCTTGCCGGCCTGCGGGGAGACGAAGTCCTTGCCCGCGAACAGGGTCGGCTCGCTGCGCATGGCGCCGCCGAGCATCCAGGCGGGCGGGCGGGGTGCGCGGGCGGCTCCGACGCGGTCGGTGAGGACCATCGCGCAGGCGCCGTCGGAGGACGGGCAGGTCTCGGAGTAGCGGATGGGATCCCACAGCATGGGCGAGGCCTGGACCTTCTCCAGGGTGATGTCGTGCTCGTGCAGGTGGGCGTAGGGGTTCCTCAGCGCGTTGCGCCGGTCCTTGTAGGCGACGAGGGAGCCGATGGTGTCGGGGGCGCCGCTGCGCCGCATGTAGGCGCGCACATGGGGGGCGAAGAAGCCGCCGGCGCCGGCGAGCAGGGGCTGCTGGAAGGGGATCGGCAGGGACAGGCCCCACATGGCGTTCGACTCGGACTGCTTCTCGAAGGCGAGGGTGAGCACGGTGCCGTGGACCCGGGCGGCGACCAGGTTGGCGGCCACCAGCGCGGTGGATCCGCCGACCGAGCCGGCGGTGTGCACCCGCAGCATGGGCTTGCCGACGGCACCGAGGGCGTCGGCCAGGTACAGCTCGGGCATCATCACGCCCTCGAAGAAGTCGGGCGCCTTGCCGATGACCACGGCGTCGATGTCGGCCCAGGTCAACTCGGCGTCGTCCAGCGCCCTCAGTGCCGCCTCGCGGACGAGTCCGGCGATCGAGACGTCCCGGCGGGCGGCGACGTGCTTGGTCTGGCCGACGCCGACGACGGCCACGGGCTCCTTGCTCATCGCGGATCCCCTTCGAGTACGGCGACCAGGTTCTGCTGCAGGCAGGGGCCTGAGGTGGCGTGGGCGAGGGCGCGGTCGGACGCGCCGCGGTGGATACGGGCGGCGGCCTCGCCGATGCGGACGAGTCCGGCGGCCATCACCGGGTTGGCGGCGAGGGCGCCTCCGGAGGGGTTGACGCGCACGTCGTCGCCGAGGCGCAGTGCCCGGCGCAGGATCAGCTCCTGCGAGCTGAACGGGGCGTGCAACTCGGCGGTGTCGACGGGCCGCTCGAAGGCGCCGGCCTTTTCGGCGGCGAGCCGGGTGGACGGCGAGTCGGTGAGGTCGCGGACGCCGAGGCCGTGGGCCTCGATGCGGTGGTCGACGCCGCGGATCCAGGCGGGCCGCGCGCACAGCCGGCGGGCCCGCTCCCCCGCCGCGAGGATCACGGCGGCGGCGCCGTCGCCGACGGGCGGGCAGTCGCCGGTGCGCAGCGGCCGTACGACGTAGTCGCCGTGCGGCATGGGGCCCTTGAGCTGGGCGTGCGGGTTGGCTTCCGCGTCCGCGCGGCTGCGGGCGCCGACGGCGGCGAGCGCGGGTTCGTCGGTGTGGCCGGCGTCGATGAGGGCCTGCGCCTGGAGGGCGGCGAGGGCTACGGAGTCGGGCCACAGGGGGGCGACGTAGTAGGGGTCGAGCTGGCGGGTGAGGACGTCCCGCACGGAGCCGGGCGAGCACTTGCCGTAGGAGTAGACGAGCGCGGTGTCGGCGTCGCCGGTGAGCAGTTTGGTCCAGGCCTCGTACAGCGCCCAGGCGCCGTCCATCTCGACGTGTGACTCGGAGATCGGCGGCCAGGCGCCGACGCCGTCGAGGGCGAGGGTGAAGGAGAAGGCACGGCCGGCGAGGTAGTCGCTGGACCCGGAGCAGGTGAAGCCGATGTCGGCGGTTCGCAGGCCGGTCTGTGCCAGCACCTCGTGCAGGACCGGCATGAGCATCTCGACCTCGGAGGACTCCTCGGTGGAGCGCCGGTGGTCGGTCTGGGCGAAGGCGACGACCGCGATCTCCCGTGTCACAGCAGCTCCTTGTAGGTGTCGTAGTCGGCGTCGGGTTCGCCGGTGGGCCGGTAGTGGTCGGGGTAGCGGGCGCCCTCGGTCCACACCGGCTCCACGCGCAGGCCCATCCGCACCTGGTCGTAGGGGATGCCGCCGATCCGGGCGTGCAGGGCGAGGTCGGCGCCGTCGAGGGCGATGTGTGCGTAGACGTAGGGCACCTCGATGTCGAGGTTCTTCGCCTTGATGTTGACGATGCAGTAGGTGGTGACGGTGCCACGGGGACCCACTTCGACCTGTTCCGCTGTGGCCACGCCACATGTGGGGCACGCACCCCTCGGGGGGACGTACACCTTGCGGCAGGAGGGGCAGCGTTCGCCGACGGTCCGCTGTTCGGACAGGGCGCCTATGTAGGCGGACTGGGCGCGGCCGGGTGAGTAGGTGTAGTCGAGGCGGGCGGGGGCGACGATGCCGGTGAGCGGGTTGCCGAACTCGCCGGTGTGGCCCACGGGTTCTTCGGGTTCTCCGTCGTACGGCTCGAAGCAGGCGATGTCGGTGATGGCGCCGGTGCGCTCGGCGGCCCAGCGGATGCGGACCCGCATGCCGGTGTGCAGGGAGCCGGGGCCGGGTGCGTCGAGGGCGTGCAGCAGGGCGGTGTCGGCGCCGTCGAGCCGGACGAGGACCCAGGCGAAGGGCGCGGCGAGGGGCTGGCCGCGGCGCGGTTCGTGGTTCCACGCCCAGGTGGTGACGGTGCCGGTGGGGGCGACCTCCACCAGGTCGCGGAGTTCCCCGGCGGTGACGGGGTCGTACTCGACGGGCGGGACGAGGGTGCGTCCGTCGGTCGTCTTCACGCCGAGGACGACGCGTTCGCGCAGGCCGGTGAGGAAGGCGCTCTGGACGGGGCCGAGGGAGCGGGTGAAGGGGAATTCGACGACGAGGGGTGCTTTGAGGACTTCGGGCATCGGGGCTTGCCTCCTTGGCAAGGGCGGCGAGGTCGCGCCCAGCGCTACGCGCGCTTGTAGACGGGGGGCCGTTTCTCCGCGAAGGCGCGGGCGCCTTCCTTGGCGTCGGCGGTGTCGAAGAGGGGCCAGCCGCGCGCGAGTTCGGCCGCGAGCCCGTCGGTCTCCGTCATCTCGGCGGTCTCGTACACCGACGCCTTGACGGCCTCGACGGCGAGCGGGCCGCAGGCGTTGATCCGCTCGGCGATCTCCAGGGCTTCGCCGAGGGCGGTGCCGTCGGGGACGACATGGCCGATCAGGCCGATGTCCGCTGCCTCCCGGGCGCTGTACGGCCGTCCGGTGAGCAGCATCTCCAGGGCGTGGGTGCGCGGGATCTGGCGTTGCAGCCGGACGGTGGAGCCGCCGATCGGGAAGAGCCCGCGCCTGACCTCGAACAGGCCGAAGGTCGCGGACTCGCCGGCGACCCGGATGTCGGTGCCCTGGAGGATCTCGGTGCCGCCCGCGACGCAGTATCCCTCGACGGCGGCGATGACCGGTTTGCGCGGGCGATGGTGGCGCAGCATCGCCTTCCAGTGCAGGTCGGGATCGGCCTTGAGCCGGTGGCGGTACTGCTCCCCTGCCATCCCCTTCCCGGCCAGGGCCTTGAGGTCCATTCCGGCGCAGAAGGAGCCGCCGGCCCCGGTGAGCACGATCGAGCGGATCTCGTCGTCCGCGTCGGCCTCGCGCCAGCCGTCGTACAGGCCGACGAGCATGGGAAGCGAGAGCGCGTTCCTGGTGTCGGGCCTGTTGAGCGTGAGCACGAGTGTGGCGCCCTCGCGCCGCACGGTGAGGTGTTCCGTCCCGCCCATGGGCTTGTCTCCCCTCGGTGAGAACGAGAACAGGTTGCAGTAGGCGACGAGGCACTTCAAGGGAGCTTCAGAGGTTTTCTGACGAGCAGTCAGATTTATTTGGTGCGGCCCTTCACAGTTGCCGCGCGCTTTGCTCTGATGACCGGCGTACCGGCCGATGCGCCTTTGTTCGCCAGGACGTCCGGGGTCAGGAGGAGCGGTGGAGTACAACCTTGCCGACCTGTTCGAGTCGGTCGTCGACGTGGTCCCGGACCGCGAGGCGCTCGTGTACGTCGACCGTCCCGGCACCGGCGCGGAGCGGCGCCTGACCTACGCGGAGCTGGACGCGGCCGCCAACCGGGTCGCCCACCACCTGATCGACAGCGGAATACGGCCCGGCGAACACCTCGGCCTCCACCTGTACAACGGCGTCGAGTACCTGCAGACGGTGCTGGCCTGCCTGAAGGCGCGGATCGTCCCGGTCAACGTCAACTACCGCTATGTCGAGGAGGAGTTGGTCTATCTCTACCGGGACGCCGATCTGGTCGCGCTGGTCTTCGACGCGGAGTTCGCGGACCGGGTCGCGGCGGCGCTGCCGCGGGCGCCGAAGCTGCGGCACCTGCTGCGGGTGGGCCCGGAGGCGGGCGGGGTGCCCGGTGCGGTGCCGTACGCCGAGGCGGAGGCATCCGGCTCGCCGGCCCGGGGCTTTCCGGCCCGCTCCGCCGACGACCAGTTCATCATCTACACCGGTGGCACGACGGGCATGCCCAAGGGTGTGATGTGGCGCCAGGAGGATCTGTTCTTCGCCGGGCTCGGCGGCGGGGCGCCGACCGGGGAGCCGGTGAAGACACCGCAGGAGCTGGCCGAGCGGGTCGCCGCCGGAGGCTCCGGGATCACCTTCTTCCCCACTCCCCCGCTGATGCACGGCACCTCCACGCTGACGGCGTTCATCGGCTTCAACTTCGGCCAACGTGTCGTACTGCACCGCAAGTTCGTGCCGGAGGAGGTGCTGCGGACCGTCGAGAAGGAGAAGGTCACCGCCGTGTCGCTGGTGGGCGACGCGATGCTCCGGCCGCTGATCGACGCGCTGAGCGGACCGCTCAAGGGGACGGACTGTTCGACCCTGTTCAGCGTGTCCTCGTCGGGTGCGGTCATGTCGGAGACGGTGCGCAGGCAGTTCCGGGAGCTGGTCCCGAACGCCGTGCTGCTCAACAACTTCGGCTCCTCCGAGTCCGGTTTCAACGGTACGGCGACGGAGGACTCGGGCCCCGAGCGGGGCTTCCGCCTGCGGGTCAACTCCCGTACCCGCGTGGTGGATCCGGTGACCCGCGAGCCGGTCCGGGCCGGTGAGACCGGCCGGGTCGCGCAGTGCGGACACGTCCCGCTCGGCTACTACAACGACCCGCGGAAAACCGCCGAGACGTTCTTCGAGAAGGACGGGCAGCGCTGGGTGCTGCTCGGCGACATGGCGACGGTCGACGAGGACGGCGTGGTCACCGTGCTCGGCCGGGGCTCGCAGTGCATCAACACCGGAGGCGAGAAAGTCTATCCGGAGGAGGTCGAACAGGCGCTCAAGGCGCATCCGGACGTGTACGACGCGCTGGTCGCCGGGGTCCCGGACGCCACCTGGGGCAACCATGTGGCGGCCGTGGTGCAGCTGCGCGAGGGAGCCTCGCACCCCTCGCTGGCCGACATCCAGAGCCACTGCCGTACCCGGCTGGCCGGCTACAAGATCCCCCGCCAGCTGGTGATCACCGACTCCATCCAGCGGTCCCCGAGCGGCAAGGCCGACTACCGGTGGGCCCGCGAGGTCGCGGTGGCGGCCGACCGGCGGTGACGCACCGGGGTGTCCCACCGCCCCCATCACCCGGTAGCACTACTCTGTGCGCACGATCGACCCCACTCGACTACTTTGGGTGACTGTCGGTGGGTCGAGTTGTGCCGGTCCCGGCCTTCCGCACGGGCATCGGGCCACGCACGGAAGGATCTCGGGGTGTCTCATCACACGCCTGGTCACCTGCCGGGGAGCACAGACGATAGGGACAGTGGCCCGGAGCGAGCCGGGGACCCTCCGACGGCCGGGGATCCGGCGATGGCCGGGGATTTCCCGACGGCCGGGGAGGCGGAGCCGGCCGGAGCACCCGGCCGGACCGGAATGCGCGCGCGTGTCGCGCGGGGCCTGGCGCTGGCGGCCAGGGCCGGCCGGCTCGGCGGGCGCGCCCACGGCAGGCGGGGCTCGGGAACCGGCGCCGGCTGGACCGACGGGCCCCAGCCTCGCCCGCAGGACACGGCCACGACGGCCGGCCGGCTCGTGGGGCGGGGACACATCGTGCGGGGCCTGGCCGCACTCGCCGGTCCCCCCGGCAGGCGGACCCGCATCGCTCGGTCCGTGGCCATGGGCTCGGGCGTCCTCGCCGTCGCCGTCCTGCTCGTGGCGCTGCTGCTGCCGAACCTGCCCGACCGGCTCACCCCGGCCGCATTCGCGCGTCTGCCGGCCGAGGGCATCCTGCTCGCCGCCGTGCTGCTCGTGCTGCCGCCCCGGGCGAGGCGGGCCGGGGCGGCGGCCTTCGGCCTGCTGATCGGGCTGGTCACGCTCCTCAAGTGCCTGGACATCGGCTTCTACTCGGTGCTGTACCGCCCCTTCGACCCGGTGCTGGACTGGGGTCTGCTGGGCAACGCGGCGGACTATCTGCGGGAGACCTCCGGCCGGGCCGGTGAGCTGCTCGCCATCGCCGGTGCCGTGCTCCTCGCGGTCACCGTCCTCGCCCTGACCGCGGGGGCGACGGTCCGCCTGGCCACCCTGATGGCCCGGCACCGCGCCCGGTCCGTCCACGTCGTCCTGGTGCTGAGCACCGCCTGGATCACCTGTGTCGTACTCGGACTGCAGACGGGCGCCGGGCCCGTCGCCTCCACGCTCGACGCCGGCCTCCTCGGCCAGCGCGCCAAGCAGGTCCGCGTCTCCCTCGCCGATGCCCGGCTCTTCCAGCGCCAGGCCTCCCACGACGCCTTCGCCCACACCCCCTCGGACCAGCTGCTGACCGGCCTGCGCGGCAAGGACGTGCTGTTCACGTTCGTCGAGAGCTACGGCCGTTCGGCGATCGAGGACCCGGCGATGGGCCCGCGGATCGGCACGGTCCTCAAGGAGAGCGACGACGCCCTGAAGGCCGCCGGGTTCCGCGCCCGCAGCGGCTGGCTGCGCTCACCGGTGACCGGTGGCGGCAGCTGGCTGGCCCACTCCACCTTCCTGTCCGGCCTGTGGATCAGCAACCAGCAGCGGTTCCGCAGTCTCACCTCCAGCGACCGGACGACCCTCACCGGCGCGTTCCGCAGGACCGGCGCCTGGCGCACGGTCGGTGTCGTGCCGGGGGTGCTGGTGGCCTGGCCGGAGGGCCGCTTCTTCGGCCTGGACCACGTCTACGACGGCCATCACCTCGACTATCATGGCCCGGCCTTCGGCTGGTCGCAGGTGCCGGACCAGTTCACCCTGCAGACGTTCCAGCGGCGGGAGTTCGGCAAGCGGGGCCGGGGCCCGCTGATGGCGGAGATCATCCTCACCTCGAGCCACTACCCCTGGGCGCCCGTGCCCCGGATGGTCGACTGGGCGAAGCTGGGCGACGGGTCGGTCTTCCGGCAGATCAGGCGTGAGGGCAAGTCGCAGGAGGAGGTCTGGAAGAACGCGGAGAGCGTGCGCACCGAATACCGCACCTCCATCGAGTACTCGCTGAACAGCCTCGTCGGTTTCCTGCGGCGCTACGGCAACGACAACACGGTCCTGGTCTTCCTGGGCGACCACCAGCCCGTGCCGACCGTGACCGGGAACAGCCCCCGCAAGGACGTGCCGGTCACCGTCGTCGCCCGGGACCCCAAGGTGCTGGACCGGATCTCCGGCTGGGGCTGGACCGAGGGCCTGAAGCCCGCCGCCAACGCGCCCATCTGGCCGATGGACGGCTTCCGCGACCGGTTCCTGAAGGCGTTCGGACCACAACCGGGCTGAAGCCACGGGTGAGGACGGTCATCGGCCGCGTCCGTGCGGGTGGTCGTCGACCGCTTCCCTGTGGGCGGTCATCGGTCGAGGAACTCCCGTACCACGGCGAGGAACTCCTCGGGGCGGGTCTCGTGCACCAGGTGTCCCGCGTCCACCGTCACCAGCGAGGCGTCCGGGATCAGGCCGGCGAGCTGCGCGACCTGGTCCTGCGGGATGAGGCTGGTGGGGCCGCCCCCGATGACCAGCGTCGGCGCGGTGATCCGGTCCATGTGGTCCCACCACACGGGATCGGGTGCGTTGCGCTGCTCGTCGGTGGCCCGCACCATCGCCCAGTCGAACGGCAGCTCTCCCGCGGGCCGTTCGGCGGGCGGCCGGGGCGGGTCGAGCGGCACGGGTGCGCAGACGTCCTCCAGTACCAGCCTTCGTACGGCACCGGGATGACGCTGGGCCAGCAGACAGGCGACGAGGCCGCCCAGCGAATGACCCACGACATCGGCTCCGCCGAGGCCGAGGGCGGTCAGCAGGGCGAGGACGTCGTCGCTCATCGCCTCGGCCCGGTAGTCCCCCGGCCAGTCGCTGTGTCCGTGGCCGCGCAGGTCGGGGGCGTACACCCGGCGCGGCCGCGGGGGTGCCGCGAGCCGTTGGGCGATGTGCGTCCAGTCCGCGCCGTCCGCGCCCCGGCAGTGCAGCAGCACGACGGGCGGGGCGTCCGCCGGCCCCCAGGACCGGCAGGCCAGGGTGATGCCGTTCGCCTCTACGGTGTACGGCGCAGCGGTCTCCATGCCGGGCACGCTAGCGGGGCGGCTCGGTCCCGGCCGCCTGCTCTGCCGAGGGCAGAGCGGCGCCCGCCGGCCGGTCGAGGAAGGCGAGGGTGCGTTTCAGGAACCACTCCGGGTCGTCCAGCCAGGGGTAGTGACCGGCGCCCGGCTGGACGGCGACCTCGGCGTTCGGGAAAGCCTCGGCGGCGCGGCGGACCAGATCCGGGCGGGGGCCGCCGTCGAGTTCCCCGGCGTGGAGGAGGACCGGGGCGGTCAGTTCGGCGAGGGCGGTGCGGGTCGCGTCCGGGGTGAAGGCACCGTCGGCGAAATAGCGGTCCGCCGCCTGCTCGTTGGTCTGCTGTACTTCGGCGTCCGTGTGCGCCCGGGCCGCGTCGTCCCAGCGGCCGTAGAAGAACGGCAGGAACACGTCGTCGAAGACCGCCTCCCCCGCCAGCCAGGCCCGGAATGCCGGGAACGCCTCCGCGAACCACGGCTCCTGCGCGCGCAGCCGGGCCGCGGACAGCCGGTCCTCGGGGGTCGCCCGCAGGCCCAGGGCGGACGGGTTGGGCGTGATGAGCAGCAGCCGCCGTATCCGCTGCGGGTGGCGGGCCGCGTAGAGCATGGCGAGGGCCGCGCCCGCCGAGTGGGCGAGCAGATCCATGTGTTCCAGGCCCATGTGCGCACGCCACACCTCGACGTCCTCGACCATGCGGTCGCACCGGTACGACGCCGGGTCCTCCGGCGGCGCGGAGTCCCCGGTGCCTCGCAGGTCCAGCAGGGCCAGGCGGCGGTGCGCGGTGAGCCCCCCGAGGTCTCCGAGGTAGGCGGAGGCGCGCATGGGGCCGCCGGGCAGGACGGCGAGGGGCTCGCCGGCGCCCCGCAGGTGGTAGGCGAGCCGGGTGCCGTCGGGTGTGGTGAGGGTCGGCATGGTCTTGATCATGTCGCTCGGCCCTGGAGCGGCGCAACGTTGTACCGTCCGGGGCGCGGTTCACCAGCGCCGCTTCCTCGCGCGGTTGCCTTCGCGGCTCCACGTGCCCATTCTCCGGTGCGAGCGGCGCAGAAAATCTTCGCAGCCCTCTTGCCTGGGGCCGCATGGCCTGAATTACTGACCCCGAACGGATCGACCGAATGATCGGTCGTCCGGTATGTGAGTGCGGCGAGGGAGACGACTCGATGGCGGATGCGACGGACCTGTTGGACGCGGGCGAACGGCTCGGGCCCGGGGAACTGCGGGAGCTCCAGCTGGAGCGACTGCGCACCTCGTTGCGGCATGCCTACGACAACGTGCCGTTCTACCGGGAGTCCTTCGACAAGGCCGGCGTCCGCCCCGAGGACTGCCACTCCCTCGCCGATCTGGCTCGCTTCCCCTTCACGACCAAGGCCGACCTCAGGGAGAACTACCCGTACGGGATGTTCGCCGTGCCGCGCGAGCGCATTCGCCGGCTGCACGCCTCCAGCGGCACCACCGGACGGCCCACGGTGGTCGGCTACACCGACAACGACCTTTCCATGTGGGCCGACATGGTGGCACGGTCGATCCGGGCGGCCGGCGGGCGGCCCGGTGACATCGTGCATGTGGCCTACGGCTACGGGCTGTTCACCGGCGGTCTGGGCGCCCACTACGGTGCCGAGCGCCTGGGCTGTACGGTCGTCCCGGCCTCCGGCGGTATGACGGCCCGGCAGGTGCAGCTGATCCAGGATCTTCAGCCGGCCGTCATCATGGTCACCCCGTCCTACATGCTCACGCTGCTGGACGAGTTCGAGCGGCAGGGCGTGGATCCGCGCGGCACCTCGCTGCGCGTGGGCGTCTTCGGGGCCGAGCCCTGGACCGAGCAGATGCGGCGCGAGATCGAGGAGCGGTTCGCGATCGACGCCGTGGACATCTACGGGCTGTCCGAGGTGATCGGCCCGGGTGTGGCGCAGGAGTGCGTGGAGACCAAGGACGGGCTGACGATCTGGGAGGACCACTTCTATCCGGAGGTGGTCGACCCGATCACGGGTGAGGTGCTGCCGGAGGGCGACCAGGGCGAGCTGGTGTTCACCTCGCTCACCAAGGAGGCCATGCCGATCATCCGGTACCGCACCCGGGACCTCACCCGGCTGCTGCCCGGCACGGCCCGGGTGTTCCGGCGGATGGAGAAGATCACCGGGCGAAGTGACGACATGGTGATCCTGCGCGGGGTCAACCTCTTCCCGACCCAGATAGAGGAGATCGTGCTCCGCACGCCCGGCGTGGCGCCCCACTTCCAGCTCCGGCTGACCCGGGACGGCCGGCTGGACCGGCTGACCGTCCGGGCCGAGGCCCGCCCGGACGCGGGCCCGGAGGCGCGCGACGCGGCGGCCCGGTCCATCTGCGCGGCCGTCAAGGACGGGATCGGGGTGTCCGTCGACGTGGAGATCGTGGAGCCGGAGTCCCTGGAGCGCTCGGTCGGCAAGATCCGCCGGATCGTGGACCTGCGGCCTCGGACCTGAGAGCGCGGGCCACCGGATACGGGTGCGGCGGCGAGGGCAGGCCGTGGAGTACCTCCTCCGGACCCTGCGCCGCCCGGGCACGGCCGAGGCGGTGGAGGAGCTGCCTGACGCCGAGGCAGTGCGACACCTGCCCCGCACAGCTCCGCGACGCGACAGCCGGCCTGGCGCGTACGGCACAGGAGCCGCGCGAGGCGATCCACCGAACGATCAGTGCCGCACGCGCCGGCCGTACCCCCGATGCACCGCCGCGGGCCCGGGTCAGCCAGGCCGTGGCACACGCCGTGCCGGTGCCGACCCTCGCCCTCCGTGGGCGGCCGGTCCGGCACGCCGAGGGCTTGCGCCCGAGCGGATTGCGGGGCGCTCTTCCCGGCCACCTCCCGGCGTGGGTCGTATCGACGTACCCCGAAACATCGGTGCGGCCGTATACTCCGAACCCATGACGGACACCGCCCCCACCCCGGACCCCGACCTGGTCAACGCGCTGCGGGCGCTGTCCAATCCGATGCGGCTGCAGATGCTGCGCTGGCTGCGCGAGCCCGAGCGGCACTTCCCGATGGAGACGGCCATCGCCGATCCGACCGAGGTGGGTGTGTGCGTGAGCCACATCCAGGCCAAGGCGGGCCTGGCCCAGTCGACGGTGTCGGCCTATATGGCGGAACTCCAGCGCGCGGGCCTGGTCCGGGCCACCCGCGTGGGCAAGTGGACCCACTACAAGCGGGACGAACAGCGCATAGCCGACCTGGTCGCGGAGCTGGGGCGGTCGCTCTAGCCCACCCGGCATCACCCGCGCCGGCCGCGCCTTGCATTTCATATCGAGAATCTGCGATATTTCGAAACATCGCACCGAGCCGACGCGTAGGGAGAGACACGATGGCGGTGAAGAACGGCCTGGACCTCGGCACGTTCGGGATCTACACCTTCGACTTCGAGCACCAGCCGGCCGCGCGGATCCGGGACTCGGTCCAGGAGCTGGAGGATCTGGGCTGGCGGGCCGTCTGGATCCCGGAATTGCTCGGGCGGGACGCGTTCACGCACGCCGGGTTTCTGCTCGCTTCGACGCGGCGGCTCGGGGTCGTGAACGGCATCGCCCAGATCTGGTCCCGGCAGGCGACCTGGGCACAGGGTGCCGCCGTGCTGCTCGCGGACGCCTATCCGGGGCGGCATGTGCTCGGCCTGGGCTTCGGCGGGCAGCCTCGCCCGGGGGTCAAGCCCCTCGCCGCGATGGCCGGATACCTCGACGAGATGGACGCCGTGCAGACGCCCAACCCCCGCCCGGCACAGCCCGTCCGGCGCCTGCTGGCCGCCTACGGCCCCAAGATGCTGGAGCTGGCCCGCGACCGCGCCGAGGGGGCCCAGACCTACCACGTGAACACGGCCCACACCGCGCAGGCGCGGGAGGTCCTCGGGCCGGACGCCTTCCTGGCCGTCGAGCACGCCGTGCTGTTCGAGACCGACCCGGACCGGGCCCGCGCCCTCGCACGCCGGCACCTGCAGGGCTACCTCGAAACCCCCTACAACATCGCCAAGTTCCGCCGGCTCGGCTACACCGAGGACGACCTCTCAGGCAGCGGCAGCGACCGGTTCGTGGACGACCTCGTGTTCTGGGGCGACCCGGACACGGTCGTACGGAAGCTGCACGGGCATGTGGAGGCGGGCGCCGATCACGTCGCCGTACAGGTGATCGGCGTGGAGCCGGGCGAATCGGCGCTGCCCCAGTGGAGGTCGCTGGCCGACGCCCTGCTGCCGTCGAAGACCGCCGACGGCCTCGGCTAGCCGCTGAAGCGGTCCCGCAGTTCGCGCTTGAGGATCTTCCCGCTGGCGTTGCGCGGCAACTCGTCCACGAACAGCACCCGTTTGGGCGCCTTGAAGGGCGCGAGCTTCTCCTTCACGTGGGCGATGAGCTGATCCTCCGTCACCTCGCCGCGCAGGACGACGACCGCCGTGACGGCCTCGATCCACCGTTCGTCGGGCAGGCCGATCACAGCGGCCTCGGCCACCGCCTCGTGGGTGTACAGGGCGTCCTCGACCTGGCGTGAAGCCACCAGTACACCCCCGGAGTTGATGACGTCCTTCACGCGGTCCACGATCGTGAAGTAGCCGTCGGCGTCGCGCACCGCGAGGTCCCCGGAGTGGAACCAGCCGTCCCGGAAGGCCTCGGCGGTCTCCTCGGGCTTGTCCCAGTAGCCCTCGCACAACTGCGGTGAGCGGTAGACGATCTCGCCGGGCGTGCCGGCGGGCACGTCCTGGCCCTGCTCGTCCACGACCCGTGCGTCCACGAACAGCACGGTCCGTCCGCAGGAGTCCAGCCGGCCCTCGTGCTCGTCGGGGCCGAGGACCGTGGTCAGCGGGCCGATCTCGCTCTGCCCGAAGCAGTTGTAGAAGGCGAGCCTCGGCAGGCGCTCGCGCAGCCGCCGCAGCACCGGGACGGGCATGATCGACGCGCCGTAGTAGGCCTTGCGCAGGCCGTCGAGCCGGCGGGTGGCGAAGTCGGGCCGGCCCGCCAGCGCGATCCACACCGTGGGCGGCGCGAACAGGCTGTCCACGCGGCCCGCCTCGACCAGGTCGAGCAGCCGGTCCCCGTCGGGCGCGTCCAGGATGATGTTGGTCGCGCCGACGGCGAGGTACGGCAGCAGGAACACGTGCATCTGCGCCGAGTGGTACAGCGGCAGCGCGTGCACCGGACGGTCACCGGCGCTCAGGTCCAGAGCGGTGATCGCGCTCAGGTACTCGTGGACGAGCGCCCGGTGGGTCATCATCGCGCCCTTGGGCAGGGCGGTCGTACCGGAGGTGTACAGCAGCTGCACCAGGTCCTCGGTGCGTGGTTCGGGCCCGTCGTACGGCGGTGCGTCCGCCAGCCGGGCGAGCAGCGAGCCGTCGGCGTCCCTGAGCGGCACCACCCGTACGCCGTCCGGGAGCCGGCCGGCCAGGTCCGGGTCGGCGAGGACCACGGTGCTGCCGGACTGGCCGACGAGGTAGGCCAGGTCGTCGCCGGTCAGGTTCTGGTTGACCGGCACATGGACCAGGCCCGCGCGGGCGCAGGCCAGGAAGCCGATCAGGTAGGCGTCGGAGTTGTGGCCGTAGGCGCCGACCCGGTCGCCGGGTGTGAGGCCCTCCGCGAGGAGCACCGAGGCCGCGCGGGAGACGGCGTCGTCGAGTTCCTCGTACGTCCAGCTGCGCTCGCCGTACTCCACCGCGCGGCGGGCCGGGGTGCGCCGGGCGCTGCGGCGCAGCACCCCGTCGACCGTGCTGCCGTGTCCCTGGGTCATGGCTCATGATCCTGGGTCCGCCGCGGAGGCAGGTCAAGGTCCCCGCCGGCGCGGACCGTATGGAGGCGCCGGCGGACCGGCGGCACTCGATCTGTACGCGGAGACCGCCGGTCCCGTGGCGGTGGCCGCCGAGGAGACGCACCTCAGCGGCCCCGTTTCGCGCCCAGGTCACACCGGCCGCGTGCGCCCCTCCCAGTACGGGTCCCGCAACCGCCGCTTGTAGAGCTTGCCGTTGGGGTCGCGGGGCATCTCGGCGATGAAGTCGACGCTCTTGGGCCGCTTGTAGCCGGCGAGCCGCTCGGCGCAGTGGTCGAGGAGGGCGGCGGTGAGGGCCGGGCCCGGCTCGTGGCCGGGGGCGGGTTCGACCACTGCCTTGACCTCCTCGCCCCAGTCGTCGTGCGGGATGCCGAAGGCGGCCGCGTCGGCGACGGCCGGGTGGGACAGCAGCACGGACTCGATCTCGGCCGGGTAGATGTTGACCCCGCCGGAGATGATCATGTCGATCTTGCGGTCGCGGAGGAAGAGATAGCCGTCCTCGTCGAGGTAGCCGAGGTCGCCGACGGTGAAGAAGTCGCCGATGCGGTTCTTGCGGGTCTTGGCCTCGTCCTTGTGGTACGAGAAGCCGCCGGTGGTCATCTTCATGTAGACCGTGCCGAGCCGGCCGGGCGGGAGCCGGTTGCCGTCGTCGTCGTAGACCGCCAGTTCGCTGATGGGCCAGGCCTTGCCGACCGTACCGGGCTTCTTCAGCCAGTCCTCGGCGGTGGCGAAGGCGCCGCCGCCCTCGCTGGCCGCGTAGTACTCCTCCACACAGTGCCCCCACCAGTCGATCATGGCCCGTTTGACGTGGTCCGGGCAGGGGGCGGCGCCGTGGATGGCGTGCCGCATGGATGTGACGTCGTAGCGGGCCTTCACCTCGTCCGGGAGGGCCAGCAGCCGATGGAACTGGGTCGGGACCATATGGGTGTGCGTGCACCGGTGGGTCTGGATGAGGCGGAGCATCTCCTCGGGGGTCCACTTGTCCATCAGGACCAGGCGGTGGCCTATGTGCAGGGACGCGCCCGCGAACTGCAGGACGGCCGTGTGGTACAGCGGTGAGCAGACGAGGTGGACGTTGTCGTCGAACGGCTTGATGCCGAAGATCCCGAGGAATCCGCCCAGATAGGCCTCCTCGGGGGCCTTGCCGGGCAGTGGGCGGCGGATGCCGCGCGGGCGTCCCGTCGTACCGGAGGTGTAGTTCATGACCCAGCCGAGTTCCCGGCCCTCGGGCGCGAACCCCGGTTGCCCGTCGAGCAGTTGGGCGTAGGGTCGGAAGCCGTCGGCCTCGCCGACCGCGTACCGGTGGGTGGGGGGCAGACCCGCCTCGTCGGCGGCGGAGCGCGCGGCGGCGGCGAATCGCTCGTGGGCGATGAGCACCTTGGCGCCGGAGTCGGCGACGATCCAGGCGATCTCGGGGCCGACGAGGTGGTGGTTGACCGGGACCAGATAGAGGCCGGCCTGGGTGGCGGCCAGGTAGGCGGTGACGAACTCGACGCCGCCCGGCAGGACGACGGCGAAGGCGTCGCCGCGCTCCAGGCCGGCCGCGCGCAGCCCGTGGACGAGCCGGTTGGCGGCGCCGAGCAGCCGTCCGGCGGTCCACTCCTCGCCCTCGGGGGCGACGAGGACCGGGCGGTCGGGGTTCTGCGCGGCCTGCGCCCAGAATCCGGCGGGAGGCGTGCTGGTCACGTGCCGCTCCTTCCGGCGATGCGGTTGATGCGGTCCACGGCCTTCTCGAAGCCGCGGGTGAGGTCGTCGAAGACGGCCTGGACGCTGCGTTCGCTGCTCATCCGGCCGACGATCTGGCCGACCGGCGTGCCGAGCAGCGGCTCGACCTCGTACTTCTGGATCCGGGAGACCGCGTCGGCCACGAGCAGCCCCTGCAGCGGCATGGGCAGGGTGCCGGGTCCGGCCGGGTCGTCCCAGGCGTCGGTCCACTCGGTGCGGAGCTGGCGTGCGGGCTTGCCCGTGAGGGCACGGGAGCGGACGGTGTCGCCGGACCCGGCGGCGAGCAGCTTGCGGGTCAGGGCGGTCGAGTGCAGATCCGCTTCTGTGGTGGTCAGCCATATGGAGCCCAGCCACACACCCTGAGCGCCGAGGGTAAGGGCGGCCGCCACCTGCTGTCCGCTGCCGATGCCGCCCGCGGCCAGGACGGGCAGCGGGTCGACGGCGTCCACGATCTCGGGGGTGAGCACCATGGTGGCGATCTCGCCGGTGTGGCCGCCGGCCTCGTAGCCCTGGGCGACGACGATGTCGATGCCCGCCTCCCGGTGCTTGCGGGCGTGCCGGGCGCTGCCCGCGAGCGCGGCGACCTGAACGCCGCGGTCGTGGGCGCGGGCGACGACGTCGGCGGGCGGGGAGCCGAGGGCGTTGGCCAGCAGCTTGATCGGATAGCCGAAGGCGACGTCGAGCTGGGTGCGGGCGACCTGCTCCATCCAGCCGGTGATACGCCACCCGGACGCCTCTCCCTCGGCCAGCTCGGGGACGCCGTACCGGGCGAGGGTGTCCCGGACGAACTGCCGGTGCTCCTGCGGGATCATCGCCTCGACGTCCGCCTCGGTCACCCCCTCGACCTTCTTCGCGGGCATGACGACGTCGAGCCCGTAGGGCCGGCCGCCGGCGTGCGTGTCGAGCCAGTCGAGGTCGCGTTTGAGGTCGTCGGGGGCGGTGTAGCGGACCGCGCCGAGCACGCCGAAGCCGCCGGCCCGGCTGATGGCCGCGGCGACGGCGGGGAACGGCGTGAAGCCGAAGACGGCGTGCTCGACTCCCAGTTTCCTGCTCAGCTCCGTCTGCATGGGCGCAGGATGCCGCAGCCGGCCGGACGACGGAAGAGCTTTTCTGACGTTCCGTCAGATTCTTTGAGGGCTTCGGCGTCGGTTACGCGGTGGCCTCCAGCACCGCCATCGCCGCGTTGTGTCCCGGCACCCCGCTCACCCCTCCCCCGCGCACCGCGCCCGCGCCGCACAGCAGGACGTTCGCGTGCGGGGTCTCCACGCCCCAACGGCCCGTGCCCTCCTGGGCGTACGGCCAGGACAGGGCGCGGTGGAAGATGTTGCCGCCGGGCAGCCTGAGGTCCCTCTCCAGGTCGAGCGGGGTCTTGGCCTCGATGCAGGGGCGGCCGTCGGCGTCGGTGGCCAGACAGTCGGTGAGGGGTTCGGCGAGGTGGGCGTCGAGCTGGGCGAGGGTGGACTTCAGCAGCTCCTCGCGCACGGCGTCGTTGTCCCGGTCGAAGAGGCGGGCCGGCGTGTGCAGACCGAACAGGGTGAGGGTCTGGTAGCCGCGCTCGGCGAGGTCGGGGCCGAGGATGGTGGGGTCGGTCAGGGAGTGGCAGTAGATCTCCGAGGGCGGCACGGCGGGTAGTTCACCGGCGGCGGCCTGGGCGTGGGCGGTGGCGAGCTGCCGGTAGCCCTCGGCGATGTGGAAGGTGCCGGCGAAGGCCTCCCGCGGGTCGACGGCCGGGTCGCGCAGCCTGGGCAGCCGGGTGAGCAGCATGTTGACCTTGAGCTGGGCTCCCTCGGCGGGCTCGGGTGCCGGGTCCCCCGTCAGGCCGGCCAGTTCCTGCGGGGAGGCGTTCACCAGGACGTGCCGGGCGGCGGCGACGCCCTCGCCGTCGGCCGTGCGGTAGGTGACCTCGGCGGTGTGTCCGTCGGTGGCGATCCGGACCGCCTCGTGCCCGGTCGCGAGGACCGCGCCCGCCGAACGGGCCGCGGCGGCCAGGGCGTCGGTGAGGGCGCCCATGCCGCCGACGGGCACGTCCCAGGCGCCGGTGCCGCCGCCGATGACGTGGTAGAGGAAGCAGCGGTTCTGGGCGAGGGAGGGGTCGTGGGCGTCGGCGAAGGTGCCGATCAGGGCGTCGGTGAGCACCACGCCCCGGACCAGGTCGTCCGTGAAGTTCTCCTCGACGGCGACACCGATCGGCTCCTCGAACAGGGTCCGCCAGGCGGTCTCGTCGTCGATGCGGCGGCGCAGTTCGTCGCGGCTGGGCAGGGGCTCGGTGAGGGTCGGGAAGACGCGTTCGGCGACGCGCGTGGTCATGCCGTAGAAGCGCTGCCAGGCCTGGTACTCGCGCTCGCCGCCGGTCAGCCGGGCGAAGGCCTCCCTGGTGCGCTCCTCCCCGCCGCCGACGAGGAGTCCGGTGGGCCGGCCCTCCCGCTCCGCCGGAGTGTACGAGGAGATGGTGCGGGCGCGGACCCGGAAGTCGAGCCCGAGATCGCGCACGATCTTCTGTGGCAGCAGGCTGACCAGGTAGGAGTAGCGCGACAGCCGGGCGTCGACGCCGGCGAAGGGGCGGGTGGAGATCGCGGCACCGCCGGTGTGGTCCAGCCGCTCCAGCACCAGCACCGAACGGCCGGCCCGGGCCAGATAGGCGGCGGCGACCAGACCGTTGTGTCCTCCGCCGACGATGACGGCGTCGTATGTGCGGGTGTGCTCGTTGGCAGGCATGGTTCTTCGTAACACGTGGTGATCCATTACGGCCAGAGGTACGCCCCGGCCGGGCGGCGGGTGCCGTCCGGCGGCCGGGGGGCGTCGGCTGGAGGGGGGCGTCTTGGGGGGGCCGGGTGGCTTCGGCGCTGCCGGGGCGACGGGCCGGGGGCGGGCGGTAGCGGGCGGGGGGCATCGGGCCGGGTGCGGGCGGCATCGGGACCTCAGCCCCCGCCCGACGCATGCCGGCGGTGGATCGCCGCGACTCTGCGGTACAGCTCGCCGGCCTCGGTGCCTCGGCCGAGGCGCTCCAGGCAGTGGGCCTCGTCGCCGCGCGCGGTGAGGGTGTCGGGGTGGTCGGGGCCGAGGGTCTGCTCACGGGTGGCGGCGACCTGCCGGTACTCGGTGAGGGCCTGCGCCCAGCGGCCCAGCCAGCCGAGGGCGACCGCGATCTCGCGGCGGCTGACGAGGGTGTCGGGGTGGGCGGGCCCGAGGACCTGCTCGCGCAGCAGACAGACGTCCCGGGCCTCGGTCAGGGCGTCCTCCCAGCGGCCGAGCCGGCCGAGGTTGACCCCGAGGCCGTGCCGGGCGCGCAGGGTCTCGGGGTGGGTGGGGCCCTGGACGCGGGTGCGGTCCTCGATCAGCTCGCGGTACAGGCGCAGGGCGTCCGCGCTGCGGCCCAGGCGGCCGAGGCTGAGGGCGGTCTCGTAGCGGGCGGCGAGCGTGTCGGGATGGTCGGCGCCGAGCACGCGCGCTCTGGCCTCGGCGACCTCGCGGTAGAGGCGCAGCGCCTCCTGCCATCGGCCCGACTGGCCCTGGACGTAGGCGACTTCGCAGCGCGAGACCAGGGTGTCCGGGTGGTCGGCACCGAGCACCCGGGCCCGGGCGGCGGCCACCTCCAGCGCCGTACGGCAGGCGTCGTCCAGACGGCCGAGCCGGCCGAGGGTGCAGGCGAGGTTGTGGCGGCAGCGCAGGGTGTCGGGGTGGTTGGGGCCCATGGTGCGCACCCGGGCGGCCAGCACCTCCGCGTACACCTGGTGGGCCTCGAAGTGGCGGCCCAGCCGGCTCAGCGCGTAGGCCGTCTCCTGGCGGGCGGCGAGGGTGTCGGGATGGTCGGCGCCGAGCACGCGGGCTCTGGCCTCGGCGACGTCCGTGTAGGCGGCCAGCGCCTCGGCGACCCGGCCGGCGCGGACGAGGGCGAAGGCCGCCTCGTAGCGGCCGGTCAGGGTCTCGGGGTGGTCGGGGCCGAGGAGGGCGGCTCGTTCGGCGGCCACGGCCCGGTGCGCCTCGCCCGCCTCGGCCCACCGGCACGACAGCATCGCCCCCGAGACCGGCGGCAGCGGGCCGAGGCCGGTGCCGAGCGCCTTGGGGCCGGTGGTCATGCCGTGGGTCCAGGCCGGAGACCGGCGCCGGCCCCCGGCGTCCGGGAGCGTGGATTCGACGGCCCCGGGAAAAGCGCCCGTTGTGCGCCCGCCCCGGAGTCGGCGGACCAACTCCCCGGCGTCGTACGGACGTTCCTCGGGCCGTTTGGCCAGCAGGTCGAGGATGATCTGCTCCAGGTGACCGGGCAGTTCCGGGCGGTGTTCGCGTGGGGGCCGCGGCGGGGTGTCGCGGTGGCCGATGAGGATCGCCCAGGCGTCCTCCAGGTCGAACGGCGGTGCCCCGGTGGCGATCTCGTACAGCACGCAGCCCAGTGAGTACAGGTCGCTGCGCTGGTCCACCGCGTCGCCGCCGATCTGTTCGGGGGACATGTAGTGCGGGGTGCCCAGCGCGACGCCGGTGCCGGTCAGCCGGGCGGTGAAGCCGATGTCGTCGCCGAGGCGGGCGATGCCGAAGTCGCAGATCTTCACGGTCCCGTCGGTCAGCCGGACAACGTTGGCGGGCTTCAGGTCACGGTGGACGACGCCCTGTCGATGGGTGTAGGCGAGAGCGGCGGCGACCTGCGCGGCGATGTCCTCCACGTCCTCGACCGGCAGCGGATGACCCTTGTTGTCCCGCAGCAGCCGGCTGAGGTCGCGGCCCTCCAGGAACTCCATCACCAGATAGGGGACCCCGTCGGACTCGCCGAAGTCGTGGACGACGGTCACCCCGCGGTGCGAGAGGCCGGCGGCCACCCGGGCCTCGCGGCGGAAGCGCTCGCGCAGGACACGGGCGAGGGACGGATCGTGGTACGGGCCGAGCGGCTTGAGGCACTTCACCGCGACCTGCCGGCCCAGGGACTCGTCCCGGGCCCGCCACACCTCGCCCATGCCGCCGCGCCCGATCACGTCGAGCAGCCGGTACCGGCCCTGAACCAGCCTGTTCTCCCCCATAGCGATCCGCCGCCCCCGTCGCCGTCCGCCCCGCCGCCGGGAGGCCGGCTCCGGACCGCGCCCCACCGCGCCGGCCCGATCCGCGCCACACCCCCCTGCTCGTCCAGTATGGCGGCCTATCGCCCGACTTTGTACGGTGCCGGACGTGCCCCCGGTCCGAGCCGCGCCATGGCCCGCAGGATGTGTTTGGGCGGCAGCTGCCAGCGCACACGTGCGGGAACGCACCGCAGCAGCGCGCCCGTCGCCCGCAGCCGGCGGGTGACGACGGCGGGTGCGGGAGCCGGCCTGCCGTACAACTCGTGGGCGTACGGCGGCAGAGCGGCGTACGCCAGGTGCGCCACGCGCCGCCACAGCACCTCGCGCGCCGGGACCAGAACGGGATGCGTCGGCGGCCGGAGCAGGAAGTCGTCCACCTCGCGTGCCTCGGGTCCCGCTGCCAGCTCCGGCCGCACCTTCTCGAAGTACGCGGCGAGTTGGTCCCGGCTCGCCGGCACGGTCTCCGGGTCGAGGCCCACCAGGCGGGCGCTCGCCCGGTGTTCGGCTATGTACCGGTCGGCCTGGGGATCGGTGAGCGGGAAGCCGGAGCGGCGCAGGACGTGCAGATAGGAGTCGATCTCCGCGCAGTGCACCCAGAGCAGCAGCGCGGGTTCGTCGACGCCGTACCGCTCGCCGGTGTCCGGGTCGGTCGCCGTCAGCATGCTGTGGATCTTCCGCACCCGGGCGCCGGCCCGCTCGGCGGCCTCGGTCGTGCCATACGTCGTCGTCCCGACGAAGTTCGCGGTGCGCATCAGCCGGCCCCAGGCGTCGCGACGGAAGTCGGAGTTCTGCATGACGCCGCGGACCGCGCGGGGATGCAGGGCCTGGAGGTACAGCGCGCGGACGCCGGCGACCCACATCATGGGGTCGCCGTGCATCTGCCAGGTCACGGAGTTCGGCGTGAACAGCCCGGGGTCGCCCATGCCCGCAGGCTAGCGCCGCACCCTCGGCATCCCCAGGCCGATCCAGGAGATGATCTCGCGCTGGATCTCGTTGTTGCCGCCGCCGAAGGTGAAGATGACCGCCGAGCGGTAGCCGCGCTCCAGTTCGCCGTGCAGGACGGCTCCCGCCGAGCCCTCCTTCAGCGGGCCCGCGGCCGCGACGATCTCCATGAGCCAGGCGTAGGCGTCCCGGCGGGCCTCGGAGCCGTAGACCTTGACGGCCGAGGCGTCCTGCGGGGTGAGCGTGCCGTTCTCGACGGCGCCGACCATCTGCCAGTTGAGCAGCTTCAGCGCGTCGAGCCGGGTGTGGGTGCGGGCGAGCAGCCGGCGCACCCAGGGCAGGTCGGCAACCCGGCGGCCGTCGGCGAGCTTGGTCTCCATGGCCCAGCGCTGCACGTCGTGCAGGGCGCGGATGGCCATGGTGCCGTGCGCGGCGAGGGTGACGCGTTCGTGGTTGAGCTGGTTGGTGATCAGCCGCCAGCCCTGGTTCTCCTCGCCGACGCGGCGGGAGACCGGGACGCGGATGCTCTCGTAGTAGCTCGCGGTGGTGTCGTGCGAGGCGAGCGTGTTGATGACGGTGCAGGAGTAGCCCGGGTCCGAGGTCGGCACCAGCAGCATGGTGATGCCCTTGTGCGGCGGGGCGGCGGGGTCGGTGCGGGTGGCCAGCCAGACCCAGTCGGCGGTGTCCCCGTTCGTCGTCCAGATCTTCTGGCCGTTGACCACGTACTCTCCCCCACTCTCGGCTTCGCTCGAGCGGGAGGTGCCCCCATCCTCCCGTACGGCCCGGGTCTTCAGGGCGGCGAGATCGGTGCCGGCGTCGGGCTCGCTGTAGCCGATCGCGAAGTCGATCTCACCGGAGAGGATGCGCGGCAGGAAGTAGGCCTTCTGCTCCTCGGTGCCGTACCGCATGAGCGTCGGGCCGACCGTGTTCAGCGCCATCAGCGGCAGCGGTACGCCGGCCTGCGCGGCCTCGTCGAAGAAGATGAACTGCTCCATCGCCGTCATGCCGCGCCCGCCGTACTCCTCGGGCCAGCCGACGCCGAGCCAGCCGTCGGCGCCGAGCCGGCGGATGGTGTCGCGGTAGAACCGCTTCTGCGCGACCGGGTCGGCGTACCGGGCGTAGGCGTTGTCCGGGACCAGCTGTGCGAAGTAGGCGCGCAGTTCGGCGCGCAGTCGCTGCTGCTCGGGCGTGTGGTCGAGGTGCACGGCGCCTCCAGGCTCCCCAAGGGCGGTCCTGACGGCGCACACCGTAGAACGTGTTTCAGAAATAGGGAATGACGCGCCCCGGGGGAATTCCGCCGACGATCACACGAGGCTGTGCAGGAACTCCGAGCAGGCGTCTGCGCAGGACCGGCACGTGGCCGCCGCCGACTCGGCGCCGGGCTGCTCGTCGAAGGCGCGGGCGCACTCCAGGCAGACCGAGCGGCACCACTCCAGCCGGACCCGGATCTCACCCTCGTCCTGCCGGCTCTCCTCACACAGCACGTGGCACGTCGCGTCGCACACCTCGGCGCACATGATGCCCAGCCTGCGCACCCGCTCATGGCGCTCGGTGCCGTCGGGATCGACCAGGCTCGCGCGCACCGCGCAGGCCCGGGCGCACTCCGTGCACGCCTGGGCACAGGCGAATCGGTCCTCCAGGAACCGGTAGAGCTGCTGCGAAGTAGGCGTTGTCACACCGTACGGGTAGCCGGGGCGCAGGCCCACAAACCACCGTGCGGCACCGGATGGCGCCCCGGTATGCGTGTCCGGCAGGGGCCAGGTTGCCGTGCGTGCGTCACCGGTCACGGACGGCGTCCGGTTCGTCCGGTTCTGACCGGGGTATTCCTGTTCTATGGATACCGCATCGATGCAGCTGGCCGCAGCGAGCGGCCTCATGAGCCTCGTCCTGTTCGTCGTGGCCGTGGGCGTCCTGGCGCTGCTCGCCGGCGGCTTCTGGATGACCTCCCGCGTCAAGTACCGCGAGTCCCCTCGGCCGCGGCCCGAGGAACAGCCCAAGCTGCCGCCGGACGGCCCGGTGCGCGAGGTGCGGCAGAACAGGGACTACGAGGAGGTCCCCGAGACCCCCAAGGGCGGCCGGCCGCTCACCCCGTACGACCTGAGGAACCAGGACTCCCGGCCGAGTGCGACGAAGGAGCGTCCGCGCTGGAGCCGGGGTTCCAGCGGCTCCTTCGGCGGCGGCGGACTCGGCGCCCATTGATCCCCTCCGGAAACGACCGACTTCCCCACCCGCTCGACACCCGTCGACCACCGAAACCGAACACCGCGACGCTCCGGTCGGCCCGCGCCGGTCCGCCGTACGCCCCTAGGGATTCCTAGGAATTCCGGGTGGCGTCCAGGCGGCCGACGCGGGCCACGTTCTGCCGGTCCTCGGGGTCCTGGCTGGGCTCGCCGGCGAACCAGGCGTCGAGGATCTCCTTCAGCAGCGGTCCGGAGGTCAGGCGCAGGCTCAGCGCGAGCACGTTGGCGTCGTTCCAGCGGCGGGCGCCGTCCGCCGTGACGGCGTCCGTGCACAGGGCCGCGCGCACGCCGGGCACCTTGTTGGCCGCGATGGAGGCGCCCGTGCCGGTCCAGCAGCACACCACGGCCTGATCGGCGACGCCCTCGGCCACGTCCCGGGCGGCCGCCTCCGAGCAGGCCGCCCACTGTGCGTCGGCCCCGGGCCGCAGCGCGCCGTGGGTCCGCACGTCGTGGCCGCGCCGCCGGAGGTCTTCGACGAGTGAACGGGCCACGGGTTCGTCCATGTCGGAGGAGACGGAGATCCGCATACCGGTGAGGTTAGTGCCTGCGGCGTGGTGAGCGCCCACGCGTCCCAACGGAAGGGGCGCGGGGAACTGCGCCGTCAGCCGCAGCTCACCCGCACCCGGGATGCGGCCCTGCGCCCCGAGCTGTGATCCGTGCGGTCAGGGGTGCTCCGGCCGCTGCGCCGGAGGCACGCCTCCGCCTTCGCCGCCGCCCTTCTCGCCCTTGTCCGAGCCGTGCGGGCGGCCGCCCGCGGCGCGCTCGGCTTGCTGCCGGGCCTTCATCTGGCCACTGTCCTGCGGGGTGGCGCCCCCCTTGTCACTGCGCCGCTGTTCGGGCTGCTGCGGATTCGACATGCGCCGGACTCCCTCCGGGTGGTGCCTGGTGCCTACGGGCTCCGGGTTCCCAGGCCGGCGCGGGTCACCCGCCCCGTCCTCGACGGGCACGGCTGAGCCGGTCACCGTCCGGTGGAGGTGTTCGAGGGCGTCCAGGAGCACCGTGCGGTGGTACCAGCTCAGCCAGGCCGCCGTGTCGGAGGCCAGCAGACCGAGGGCCTCGGCCTGGGCGGCGGTCGGCCGGCGCCCGGCGTCCGGCCACTGCAGGGTGATCACGCCGGTGCAGGAGCCGGCCGAGGACAGCACGGGAACGCTCTGCAGCGCGCCGGTGCCCGTGCTCAGCAGGACACGCCGGGCCTCCTCGGAGAGCAGTGCGTCGGCGGACACGTCGGGCACGCTCACCCGGCGTCCGCGCAGCCGGGCGAGCGCGTCGGCCGTGCCCTCGTCCCGGCCGCGCACGAGCAGGTCGAGAAACGTGTCCGCGCAGCCGTAGTGGGTCTCCAGCATCAGGGCGTTCACCGCCGGGTCCACGAACCGTACGTATCCGGCCGGCGCCCGCCCGATGGCCAGCGCCTCGTGCAGCACGGCGTCGATCATCTGCCGCCGGTAGCGGGGGTCGCGGCCGTCGCGGGCCAGGATCCGCAGCGGTGGCACGGGCAGGGAGCGGCGGCCCGGGAACCACACCTCGCCGTCGGGCGGCCGGGCCACGACCACGGCGGAGACGAGGACGCGCAACGGCACGTTGAACCGCTGGGAGGCCTCGCGCAGCGCCCGGAAGGCGGTGCCGGAGTCCGGCAGCCCGTAGCGGACCATGAGCACGCCCTGCGCCATGCCGATGACCGGCGCCGTACGTACCCGGGCGCGCAGCGCGCGGACCTCCTTGCCCAGGTCCTCGTAGCTCGGCCGCAGCGGGTCCGCCATCTGCGACCGCCAGGCCGGCAGCTCGTCGACCCGGGAGGCGGCCCGGGCCAGCTCCCGCATCGCCTCGTCGAGGGTGGCGTAGAGCTGGACGCCGTGCAGCCGGGCGAGGTGCACCGCCTCGCGCACCCCGGGCCGGGCCCGGACGATGATCAGGTCCGGGCGTCCGGTGCGTGCCCGGGTCGCCTCGCTGAGCGTCTGCAGCACCGCGGCGCCGCCGAGCTGCACATGGGCCATGTCCAGGACGGGCCGCAGCCCGGCGCGGTCCGCCTGTTCGAGGTGGCCGCGCAGCTCCGCCGACCAGGCCTGGGCGCCCGCGGCGTCGAGGCTTCCGGACATGCGCAGCAGCAGCGCGGCCTCGGCGGGCAGCCCGTCGACCACGGAGGACTCGATGACGAGCGGCGCCGGGGCGGCGGACGGGTCGGAGGAGGGATTCATGGCATCACCCGGACAAGACGGCATGACGAACTCCGGCGGCCTCTTCCTGACCTGTGTGCACGGTAGGGGCGCGGCCCTCGGCCGCGCCCTCCACCGCGCCGGCCGGGGCGGGCCGGTGTGCTCACCAACCGGTGCCGCCGGGCCGTGGGCCGGCCCGCCTGCGGGCCTCCAGGGAGTTCAGGGCGGACGCCATGGTGGCGTGCACCCGGACACCGGGCAGTCCCGCGGCGCGCAGCGCCTCCCGCACATGGGGCCGGGGCTGTACGACGGGCAGGGTACGGCCGGAGAAGGCCAGGACCCCGGTGGCCCGGTCCACGGCCCGCACCGCGGCCGCGCAGGCGAGGTACACCTCGGTCATGTCCAGCACGGCGTGCTCGTCGGCCCGCTCGGCCCGGGCGATGTGCTCGGCGAGCGTCTCGGAGAACTCCATCGCGTTGGTGGCGTCGACGGTGCCCCGGGCCTTCAGGACGCTGACGGTGCCGGCCTCGGGCCGGTGCTCGTGCAGGGTCTGCAGGAGCAGCGGGGCCGGGCCGCCGGGGCGGACCCGGGCGCGGGACTGCTGACCTTTTTCCATGGGCATCGGGCTTCCTGGGCGCAGAAGGATCAGCCAGCCGCGTCTTGACCGGGAAGTTCACTCTGCCCCCGCCCCACGCGTGACGCAACGATTCTCCAAGGGCGTGTCGCACCGGGGCCGGTCAGCCGACATACCGCCGGGCGGGTGAGGTTCGGCGGGCCCGCTCCAGCGCCGCCAGCCGCCGCTCCAGCTCGGGCGGCACCGGGTCGCGCTGGCGCAGCACCCACGGCAGCCCGGCGGTGGCGTGGGCGAAGGCGCGCGCGGAGGCGATGTCCCGGGGCACGGTGCGCATCAGATGCCCGCTGCGGCGCAGGGCGGGCAGCAGGGGGCGGCGCAGCCAGGTGAACCACAGGGTGTTGCGGATCCCGAGGACCCGGCGGGCCGTGCTGTCGCGCAGCCGGGAGGCCTGGTGGTGGACGGTGAGGTCCTCGGCGTAGGCGAGCCACCAGCCCTGTCGCTGCAGGTCGCAGGCGAGCAGTTCCTCCTCACCCCCGAGCCACAGGCCGGGGTGGAAGCCGCCGCCGGCCCGGAAGGCGTCGGTGCGCAGCACGGAGGCGCCGGCGAGGAAGGAGCCGAGGGCCGGTCCGGGGAGCCAGTCGGGTCCGCGCAGCGGGGACTCGCGCAGCTCCCGTACGACGGGATCCTCGGTGCCGTCCGGTTCGACCACGATCCGCGCGGTGAGGGCGGCGAGCCGGGGCCGGGCGTCGAGCAGGTCGGCGGCGCGCCGCAGGCTGCCGGGCTCCCACCAGGTGTCGTCGTCGCAGAAGGCGACGTACGGCGTGCGCACGTGCCGGACGGCGAGGTTGCGGCCGACGGCCCTCAGGTTGCGGTGCGGACACAGCAGCGTCACCTCGGGGAAGTCGCGGGCGACGGCCTCGGCGGTGCCGTCGGCCGAGGCGTTGTCGGTGACGATCACGCGGGGGCGTTCGGGCAGCCGGCGCAGCAGCGCGAGGGTGCGCAGCAGTTCGGCGCGGCGGTCGTGGGTGATCACGACGACGGTCGTACGGTCGTCGGGCCTGGTCCCGGTCATCGCGCGGGGCCTTCCTACGGGCGTCCGGCCGCCTGCCGGTCGAGCAGGCGGGCGGCGTGTTCGACGTGCGGGGGCAGGGTGTGGCGGCGGGCCAGGGTGGCCGGGAGCCGCAGGAGGGTCTCCTTCAGGGCCCGGCGCGCACCGGGACGGCCCGCCGCGGCCGCCGCGGCGAGGTCGGTGCCGGCCCGCAGGACGACGGGCCAGGGGCGGCGCAGACAGGTGGTCAGCACATGGTTGCGCCGGACGAGGAAGGGGCGGCCGGTGCGGCCGTCGGTCTCCGGGAGGTGGCGGGCGCGCAGGGCGGGTTCGTAGACGACGCCCCATCCCGCGGCGGCCAGGTCGTAGGCGAGCAGGGTCTCCTCGCCGCCGAAGAAGAGCAGCGGGTGGAAGCCGCCGGCATCGAGGAAGGCCTCCCGGCGGACCACACTGGCGCAGCCGAGGAAGCCGAGCACCGGGCGGCCGGGCAGGTCGGGCTCCGACGGCAGGGGCGACTCGGCGAGGACGGCGTTGAGGGGGTCGTCGGCGGCCTCGTCGCCGACCAGGGTGCGGGCGGCGAGCAGACCGAGCCGGGGGTGGCCGTCGAGCAGGTCGGCGGCGCGGCCGAGGCTGCCCGGCTCCCACCAGGAGTCGTCGTCGCAGAAGGCGACGTAGGGCGTGCGGGCGTGCCGCACGGCCAGATTGCGGCCGAGGGCACCGGTGTTGGCGGCGGGTCGCAGCAGCCGGGTGAGGGCCGGGTGAGTGCGCACGGCCCTGCGGGTGCTGTCGTCGCGGGAGTTGTCGACGACGATGACCGGTGGCCGCTCGGGCAGTGCGGCCAGCGCGTCGAGCGTGCGCAGCAGGCTGGCCGGCCGGTCGCGGGTGATGACGGCGACGGTGATCCGCGCATCGCCCGCACCGGCGGCCCCGCGGTTGAGGCCGGTGGCGGACTCAGTGGACATGCGCCGCCTCCGGTCCCGCCGGTCGCGCGCCGCCTCGGACCGGCCGGAGCAGGGTCAGGCAGGCGGCGGCGACCTCCTCGGAGCGGATGCGCAGCAGCCGGGCGTCGGGGGTGCGGCCGTGCGGATCGCCGGGTGGGCCGGGCTTCCACAGGGCCAGGTGGCGGGGGTTCGGGGGTGGACCCCACAGGCGCGGGGAGACGGGGCCGAACAGGGTGACGGAGGGGGTGCCGTGGGCGACCGCGAGATGGGCCAGGCCGGTGTCGCCGCTGAGTACCAGGGACGCCTCGGCCACCAGCGCGGACAGCTCCTGGTAGGGAAGGCCGCCGGCGAGCACGTCGCCGGCGCGCTGTCCGCCGCGCTCGGCGACCGAACGCACCAGGGCCTCCTCGCCGGGGCCGCCGGTGAGCACCACGTGGTGCCCGGCCGCGCGCAGGCACCGTACGACGGCGGCGAACCGCTCCCCCGGCCAGCGGCGCGCGCCCGAGGCCGCACCGGGGTGCACGACCACGGCGCCCGGCGCCCGGGACCTGGTGCCGGGCCGGGGCAGACGCAGGTCCAGGGGGTCGGCCCGGATGCCGTAGGCGTCCAGGAAGGCGCACCAGCGGTCCCGTTCGTGTGCCCGGGCCTGCCACGGCGGGCCGTCCGGGCAGGCGTGGGCGAGCAGCCGGCGCGGGCGCACGGCGGCGAGCGCGTCGCGGCTCTCGGGGCCGTTGCCGTGCAGGTCGATCGCCAGGTCGGGCGGCGGGCCGGTCCAGTGCGTGAGGGAGGGCACCGCCCGTCCGGGCGCCTCGGCCGGGAACACGGCGTCGACCGCCCCGGTGGCGAGGGCCGGTTCGGTCAGGCCCGGGGGCTGGGCGAGCAGGATCCGGTGGCCGGGGAACGCCCGGCGGATGCCCCGCAGCGCGGGGACACCGGCCAGCAGGTCACCGAGGCCCAGCGCGCGCAGGACCAGCACGGTCGGGGGGTGGGGCGGGGTGTGGTTCACCGAGCGGGTTCCTCCCAGGGGTGTCGCGAGCGGGGCCGGACGGTGGGCGGGTACCACGTCGTGGCCGGGGAAAGCGTGCCGGGCGGGTGCCGGGCCGGGTGGGCGGCGGGGGTCACCGGGGGCGTCCTGCGGTGGGGGCGGGGGCCAGGGCGGCGCGGCGGGCCAGGCCCGTGGTGGAGCGGCCGTCGAGGTAGGGGAGCAGCAGGACCTGGCCGCCCCAGCTCTCCACCAGGGGCTGTTCGGGCAGTTCGGTGCGGGCGTAGTCGCCGCCCTTGGCCCAGATGTGCGGGCGGAGTTCGCCGAGGATGCGTTCGGGCGTGTCCTCGTCGAACACGGCGACCGCGTCGACGCACTCCAGGGCGCGCAGCACCCGGACCCGGTCGGCCGCCGGCACCAGGGGGCGGCCGGCGCCCTTGTGGCGGCGCACGGAGTCGTCGGAGTTCACGCAGACGATCAGGCAGTCGCCGGCCCGGCGGGCGGCCTGGAGGAGGGCGACGTGGCCGGCGTGCAGCAGGTCGAAGCAGCCGCCCGCGGCGACGACGGTGCCGCCCGCGGTCCGGACCCGGGCGGCCAGGCGCACGGCGTCGCCGGTGATGTCGCCGTCCGCCGGGGCGGGTTCGGGCGGGTCCGGCCGCTCCTCGGTGGCGACCGCACGGGCGCCGCCCTCGGCGACGTAGCGGGTCGCGGCGTGCACGGCGGCCTGTACGGCGGCCTCGGTGAGCGCGCCGTCGGCGAGTTCGCCGGCCGCCGCCGCGGCGAACCGGTCCCCGGCGCCGCAGGCGTCGCCCGCCACGGCGGCCGGGGTCGGTACCAGCAGCGGGGTCTCGCCGTGGGAGAGCAGTGCGCCGCGCTCGCCGAGGGTCACGGCGACGGCCTGCGCCTGCCAGGCCCGCACGAGGGTGCGGGCGTCCCGGGCGGCGGTGCGCAGGCCGGCCTCGTCGCCGGAACCGCCGGCGTCCAGATGCCGGGCGAAGGCGCGGGCCTCCTGCGCGGAGGGCGTGACCAGGCGGACGCCCGGGACCGGGGGCAGGCCGCGTACGTGGGGGTCCCAGACCAGGGGGGCCGTCGTCCGGCCGAGGGCGTCGCGCAGGACGTCGGCCGTGCCCCGGCCGTAATCGGCGACCAGGAGGCCGGCGGCACCGGTGACGGCGTCCTCGGCGGCCCCCGTCGCCGCGCGGGCGCGTCCGTCGCCGTCGTCCAGGCGGAGCAGCGGCCGGTCGCCGGCCATGACCCGGGTCTTGCTGCTCAGGGCACCCTCCAGCGGCACCTCCACCAGGTCCACGCGGCCGGCCAGCAGGCCCCGCAGGGTGTCGCTGGCGGTGTCGTCGCCGAGCGCGGTGACCAGCGTGACCGGGCGGCCGTCGGCGGCGGCGAGGCAGGCGGCCAGGGCCGCGCCGCCGGGGCGGGAGCTGCGCCGGGTGCCGTGCACCACCGGCACGGGGGCGTCCGGGGCCAGGCGCTCGGCCCGGCCGCACAGGTCGTGGTCGAGCAGTGCGTCGCCCACGACGACCAGCGGTGTGCGCGTGCTCGTCATGCGCGTCCCTTCCGGTGGACGACGGGCCCGCCGGGCGTGGACCGGCCGACGGTTCGGGCCCGGCCGACGAGCCGGCCGACGACGCCCGGCCTGCCGTCCACCGCCTCGCAGCCGGCCCGGTCGGCGTCCCCGCGTTCGACGGCCTGGTCGAAGGCCTCGCACAGCATGTGCACGGCCACCAGGTGGAGTTCCTGCACGGTGGCGGCCACCGGCGCGTCCACGCACAGCGCGTCGTCGGCACCGAGCTGAAGCGGGTTGGGCGCCCGGCCGGTCAGCGCCCACACCGTCATGCCCAGGTGGCGGGCGCGCTCGGCGGCGGTCAGCAGGTTGGCGCTCGCGCCGCTGGTGGACAGCAGCATGAGCACGTCTCCGGGGCGGCCGTGGGCGACGGTCTGCCGGGCGAAGATCTCCTGGACGCCGTAGTCGTTGGCGATCGCGGTCGTGGAGGAGGTGTCGGCGTGCAGGGCGACCGCGGAGAACGGCGGCCGGTCGTCGCGGTAGCGGCCGACGAGTTCGGCCGTCAGGTGCTGTGCCTGGGCGGCGCTGCCGCCGTTGCCCGCGACGAGCAGCCGGGCCCCGGCGCCCAGGCGGCGGGCGAGTTCGGTGCCCCACCGTTCGATGAGGGAGCCGTGGTCGCGGAAGGCGTCCAGGGCCTTGGCGAGGTCGTCGCAGTGCGTGGCGTCGCCGGCGGGCTTCATCGCATCACCCCCGAGAGCCAGGGGGCCGAGGCGACGGCGCCGTACACCCCCGCCACTCCGTCCGCCACCCGGTCCCAGGTGTAGTGGCTCAGCACCCGCTGCCGGCCCGCGGCTCCGTACCGGGCGAGCCGGTCGGGGTCGGCAAGGAGCCCGCGCACGACCGCACCGAGGTCGTGGTCGTCGTCGGCCGGGACCAGGACGCCGGTGGTGCCGTCCACGACCGTGTCGAGCTGGCCGCCGACCGCGGTGGCGACGACCGGCGTGGCGCAGGCCATGGCCTCCAGCGGGACGATGCCGAACGGCTCGTAGCGGGGCAGGGACAGGACGAGGTCGGCGCCGGCCATCAGCCGGGGCATGCGGGCCCGGCCGACCCCGCCGAGCAGGGTGACGCGGTCGGCGACGCCGTACTCGCCGGCGACGGCGTAGAGGCGCCGGGCCTCGGGATCGGTGCCGAGCAGATCGGCCTCGGGGCCGCCGGCGACGATCAGTTCGGCGTCGGGGATGTCGGCCAGGGCGCGGATGGCGCGGTCGAAGCCCTTGCGGGGGACCAGCCGGCCGACGGACAGCAGCCGCCTGCGCGCGCCGGCCGGGCGGGTGCGGGCGGCGGGCGCGAACTGGTCGGGGTCGACCCCGCAGGGCACGACACTGATCCGGTCCTCGTTCAGGCCCATGGCCTTCAGTTCGGCCACCTCGTCGCTGCAGGTGGCGATGATGCGGGCGCACTCGTGGCCGACGGCCTCCTCGATGGCGAGGCGCTGCGGTGGGCTGGTGTCGGCGGCTCCCTGGTAGCGCTTCTTCACCGTGCCCAGCGCGTGGTACGTCTGCACGACCGGGATGCCGAGCCCCCGGGCGCCGGACAGGGCGGCCAGGCCCGACATCCAGAAGTGGGAGTGCACCACGTCCGGTGGGCTCAGCGACCACTGGCGTGCCAGGAAGGTCCCGAACTCGACCATGTGGGGCAGCAGTTCGTCCTTGGGGACGGGTACGGGCGGCCCGGCGGGCACGTGCACCACCTGTATGCCGTCGATGAGGGTCACCCGGTCCGGCAGGCCCGCCGAGTCCCGCCGGGTGTACACCGTGACCCGGTATCCCTTTCTGGCGAGCTGCCGGGCGACCTGGGCCACGTACACGTTCTGGCCGCCGGCGTCCGGTCCGCCGAGCGCGGCCAGCGGGCTGGCGTGCTCGGAGACCATGGCGATGCGTCCGGCCGTGTGCGTAATGCGGCTCATCGGGTGACCTCCTTGATCAGGCGCTCCCAGTCGTCCAGGAAGCGCCGTTCTCCGTAGCGGGCGTGTGCCGCGGCCCGGGCGGCCGCGCCGGTGCGGCGGGCGAGTTCGGGTTCGGCGAGGAAGGCCCGGACGGCGTCCTCCAGTACGTCGAGGCGGTTCGAGACCACCCCGGCGCCGTCGGGTACCGCCTCGCGCACCTCGGTGGTGTCGAGGGCGACCACCGGCATGCCCAGGAACATCGCCTCCAGCAGCGACAGCCCGAGCGAGGTCCAGCGCACCGGGTGCAGATAGAGCCGGCAACGGGCCATCTCGCGGTGCAGTTCGTGCTGGGGCAGGTCGCGGGTGCGGCAGCGTTCGGGCTGCAGGCCCAGGTGTTCGGCGAGTCCTTCGGTGCGCATGCCGAAGACGTCCAGCGGCGCGGACCGGGCGAACCGGGGCAGCAGGTCGGTGCCGGTCGTACGGCCCCGGCGCAGGGGCTCGTTGACCACGACGGCCGCGCGGCGTTCGGTGCCGGTCCAGCGGTGGCCGGGGTCGACGATGCCGTGTTCCACGACCTCGGTGGGGGCCTGGCCGCTGTCCCACATCAGCCGGTTGAAGTGGGTGACGTGCACGATCGGGATCGCCGACTGCCCGGCCAGCGGGTGGAGTTGACGCTCGGGGGACTCGTCGGGGCTGTTGTGCTCGACGTACACGGCGGGCACGTCCACGCCGGGACGGCGGCCGGTCCAGCGCAGGGCGAGGTCGAGTTCGTGCGGCCGTTGCAGCACCATCAGGTCGATGTCGCAGTCCCACAGCTGCTTCGGGGTCCGCTCCTGGACGGTCTGCGGCCAGTCCCAGGTCACGGCCCGGCCCAGCCCGTCGGGTCCGCGGTCGTCGGTGACCGGGACGAGGTAGGTGTGCGGGCCCTGCACGAAGGCGGTGAGCCACGATCCGTGCACGTGCCAGACGAGGATGTTCATGTGTGCCGCTCCTGGATGAGCTTGTGCACCGCGCGCACCACGTCCTGGCCGGTGACCTCGTCCAGACAGGGGTGTCCGGGCACGGGGCAGGTCAGCGCCCGGGTGTTCGCGCACGGCGCCGACTGGTCGCCGAGCAGGATGGTCGGGACGCCGTACGGGGCCCAGCGCTCGGCCGGGACCACGGGCGCGAAGAGGGACACGACCGGCGTGCCGACGGCGGCGGCGAGATGGGCGGGCCCGGTGTTGGCGCTGATGACGACGTCGGCCATGCGGAGGACCCCGGCGAGGGTGCGCGGGCTCGTCCGCCCGCCGAGATCGACGCCCGCGTCCCCACTGACGCACCGGGTGAGCACCCGCTCGTGCGGGCCGCCGGTGACGACCACGCGGTGCCCGGCGTCGGCGAGCAGGGCCACCGCGTCCGCGCAGCGCCGTGGATCCCAGGCGCGGGCGGGGGCGCTGGCTCCGGGGTGCAGCACGACGTACGGGCCGTTGCCGGTCAGGCCGCTGGTGTCCGGGGGCGGCAGGACGCGCAGCCGGCCCTCGTCCCCGGGGGGCGGCCGGAAGCCCATGGCGGCGGCGGTGTCGAGGGCCGCCTCCACCTCGTGGCGGCCCGGCAGCCGCCGGTGCCGTACGTCCAGCAGCCGCCCGGGGTGGTCGACGCTGTCGGCGCCGATCCGGCCGATGCCGGCCAGCCGCAGCAGCAGTGCGGTGGGCAGGGGGCTCTGGTGGAAGGAGGTGAGGACGAGCGCGGTGTCGAAGGCCCCGGCGCGCAGCCGGCCGAGCAGGGCGTCGATGTCCGGCACGCTCACCTCGGGCGGGTCGAATCCCTCCCAGGGCGCCTCCCAGACCAGTACCTCGTCGACACCGGGCAGCAAGTGCGCGGCGTCGGCACCGCGCGGACCGCACAGCATGGTGACGTGCGTGCTGTGGGCGGCGACGGCACGCACGGCCGGACCGGCGAGCAGCACGTCACCGAAGCTGTCGAGCCGGACGACGAGGGCCTTCACGTCGACCGCCTCCTTCCGGGCCTCGGCCCCGCGAGGTGCCCTTGCGCCACCCACGCCGGCCACCGGTCCGCCAGGTCCCCCTCGGAGGACCACGCCCGACCCCGGACCACCGCGTCCAGCCGGGACGGCCACGCCCGGCCCGGCGCCGCCGGGTCCTGGCGGGACGGCCGCATCCCGGCCGGATCCCCCGCGTCCGGCGCAGGCGACCACGCCCGATCACCGACCGCCTCCCGCCAGGACGGCCGCACCTCGGCCGCGTCCCCCGCGTCCGGCGCAGGCGACCACGCCCGATCACGGACCGCCTCCTGCCAGGACGGCCGCATCCCGGCCGGGCCCGGCATGTCCAGTGGGGACGAGCAGTTTTGATCAGGGTTGGTCGCGCCCCCCGGCGGGATCCGCCTCCCCGTCCCCCCGAGCGCCCTGCGGACCGCGGTGAGCGGGTCGGGGGCGGTCCGGTGGGCGAAACGTGCCGCCTCCGCCGGGGCCGTGGCCTCGTTCGGTACGAGGATGCCGTGGGCGCCCGCCGCGCGGGCCGCCAGCACGTCCGCCGCGATGTCGCCGATCACCAGGCACGCGGCGGGCGGGACGCCGAGGCGCGCGGCGGCGGTGAGGATCAGACCGGGGCGGGGCTTGCGGCAGGCGCAGCCGGCGTCAGGGGCGTGCGGGCAGAACACCCAGGTGTCCAGGCCGCCCAGCAGGGCGTCGGCGCGCTCGTTGACCCGGTGTACGTCGTCGGCGGTGAGCAGTCCGCGTCCGATGCCGGACTGGTTGCTGATCACGCCGGTGGCCAGGCCGTGGGAACGTGCGAGCGCGACGGCCGCCTCGGCGCCGGGCAGGAGCCGGACGCGGTCGGGGTCGCCGTTGTAGGGCACGTCCTCCACGAGGGTGCCGTCGCGGTCGAACAGGACGGCGCTGAAGGGGATCACCCGGCACCCCCCAGGGGTTCGGCGTGCCGGTGGCGGACGACTCCGCGCAGCCAGTGCCGGACGGCGAGGGGCGGGATGAGCACGCTGGTGCCGAGCATCCCGGCGATCTCGCGGGCGGTACGGGGGCCGGGCAGGATCCGGGCGAGGGCGAACTCGGCGGTACCGAGCGTCCACAGGGCCGCGCAGACGGCCGCGGCACGCCGGCGACCGGTCGACGCACAGGCCGCCGCGGCGAGGGCGGCACCGGTCACGGCCAGGTGGCGGGGCAGCCGGCCCCGGGGGGCCTGGGCGCGGTCCCACCAGTCGCGGCCGTGCAGGCGGTTCATCAGCACGTCGTCGGCGTTGCCGCGCTGCGCGGGCAGCGAGGCCCACCAGTGGGCCGGGCGGACCGGGTGACAGGTCGTCCGGCGGCCCCGCCGCAGCGTCCAGCCGGCCCGCTGCACCCGCAGGGCGAGGTCTGCGTCCTCGCGGAAGGCGCGCGGGAAGCGTTCGTCGAAGCCGCCTGTCCGGGCGAGCGCCTCGGTGCGGTAGGCCATGTCGGCGGTGGCCCAGGCCGCGTTCTCCAGGCCCTTGGTGCCTCGTTCCCAGTCGGTGGGCCGGCGGTCCAGGGGCAGGGGGACACGCAGCTGTCCCTGGATGCCGCCGACGTCCTCTCCCGCCTCGTGCAGGTCCTGGGCGAGCAGCCGGGACCAGTCCGGGAGCACCTGGACGTCGTCGTCGAGGAAGACCGTCCAGGGGGTCGCGACGCTGCGCCAGCCGGCGTTGCGGGCGGCGGCCGGGCCCTTGCCGCCGGTGCGCAGGGTCCGTATTCGGTCCAGCAGGGGCCCGGCCGCCGCCAGCGGCAGGTCGCCGTCGCACTCGGGCCGGTCGTCCACGACGATCACCTCGTGCGGTGGGTGCCCTTCGGCTCCGGCGAGCGCGCGCAGGCACTCGGCGAGGCAGGGGCGGCCGATCGTCGGGACGACGACGGTGTAGGCGGGCGCGCCGGTCATGCGAACGCCTTCCCGCGGCGTATCGCGAACGGGCCGAGCACCAGCAGGTCCACGGGTGCGGACCCGAAGCACTCCAAGGCGTCCCTCGGGTCGTCGACCATGGGCCGACCGGCGGTGTTCAGGCTGGTGTTGACGACCACCGGCAGTCCGGTGCGCCGCTCGAACCCGTCGATCATCCGCGCGACCAGGGGCTCCTGGGCGCGGTCGACGGTCTGGATGCGGGCGGTGCCGTCGACGTGGACCACGGCCGGGATGCGGGCCTTCCAGTCGGCGGCCACCTCGTGCACGAAGAGCATGTGCGGGCTGGGCAGCGGTCCGTCGAAGATCCCGGCCGCGCGTTCCGCGAGCACCATCGGCGCGACCGGCCGGAACTCCTCGCGTCCCTTGACCGCGTTGAGCCGCTCCAGGTTCGCGGCGTTGCCGGGGTGGGCCAGCAGCGAGCGGTGGCCGAGCGCGCGGGGCCCGTACTCGCTGCGGCCCTGGAACCAGGCCACGATCCCGTCGGCGGCCAGCGCCTCGGCGGCCGTCTCGGCGATGTCGGCGGGCTCCTCGTACGGTACGGCCGCCCGCTCCAGCCACTGCCGCAGTTCGGTGTCGCTCCAGCCGCGGCCGAGCGCCGCGGTCCGCATCGGCTCCAGGGTGTCCTTCTGGCCGGCCACATGCGCGGCGGCGCCGAGAGCGGTACCGGCGTCTCCGGCGGCGGGCTGCACCCACACGTGCCGGAAGCCGCTCTCCCGCCACAGCCGGGTGTTGGCGACGCAGTTCAGCGCGACACCGCCGGCCATGGTCAGCGCGTCCTCGCCGGTGCGCTCGCGCAGCCACCGGGCCAGGGCGAGCATGGCCTCCTCCAGGCAGAGCTGGGCGCTGGCCGCGAGGTCGGCGTGGTCCCGGCTCCAGGCTCCGCCGGCCGGGCGGGCCGGGACGAGATCGGCCCAGGGGACCGGCCGGGCGCGGAAACCGCCCCGCTCGTCGGCGTGGACGTACTCCCGCAGGCGGTCGGCGAAGCGCGGGGTGCCGTAGGAGGCGAGCGCCATCACCTTGAACTCGTCGCTGCTGCGCAGGAATCCGAGGTGCTGGGTGAGGTCCTCGTAGAATAGGCCCAGGGAGTCCGGCAGTTGCTGGGTGCCGAGGACGGTCAGCTCGCGGTTGGTGTAGCGGCCGGCCAGGTGGGAGCCGCACTCGCCGCGGCCGTCGAGGACGAGGACGGCGCAGTCCGGGTAGGGCGAGACCGGCCCGGCGGAGGCGGCGTGCGCCACGTGGTGGGGGACGAACCGCACCTTGGCCGGATCGAGCCCCGGCAGGGCCTCGGCGAGGAAGTCGGGGGCCTGGCGGGCGTATTGCTGGCGCAGGTGGTCCCAGGGGTCGTCGAGGCCCATCCGCTCGGCGGGGCGGGCGAGCGAGGGATCGTAGGAGTAGGCGACGGCGTCCAGGTCGGACGGCGCGAGGCCGGCCTGTTCCAGGCACCAGCGCGCGGACAGCTCCGGCAGCTCCCACGCGGAGAAGGGAACGGGCCGCTTGCCGTGTTTGCGGCGCGTGAACCGCTCCTCCTCCGCCGCGGCCACGATCCTGCCGTCGGTGAGCAGGGCGGCCGCGGGGTCGTGGAAGAGTGCGTTGATACCGAGGACGTGCATGCGCTGTCTCCAGAACGCGGGCGGTCGGGGGTCAGGACTGCGGGGCCGGGTCCTCCTCGCGCCGTGGCGGTTGCGGGGGCTGCGCGGCGAAGTAGGCGATGGTCTGCTTCAGCCCCTCCTCCCAGGGGATCTGGGGCGACCAGCCGAGCAGTTCGCGGGCGAGGGTGGTGTCGGGGCGGCGCCGGCCGGGGTCGTCGACGGGCCGGTCGATGAACGCGATCCGGGACCGGGAGCCGGTGAGGGCGACGACCCGGCGGGCCAGGTCGGCGACGGTGATCTCGTCGCTGCCGCCGATGTTCACCGGTCGCACGGACCTGCTCGCGGCCACCCGCAGCACGCCGTCGACGGTGTCGTCCACGTAGCACAGCGAGCGGGTCTGGCTGCCGTCGCCGGTCACGGTGACGGGCTCGCCGGCGAGGGCCTGGCAGATGAAGGTGGGCACCGCGCGCCCGTCGTGGGCCCGCATCCGCGGCCCGTAGGTGTTGAACAGCCGCACGATCCCGGCGTCGGTGCTCCTGGTGCCGGCGTGCGCGGTGACGAGTGCCTCGGCGAACCGCTTGGACTCGTCGTACACGCTGCGCGGCCCGACCGGGTTCACATTGCCCCAGTAGCCCTCGTGCTGCGGATGCACCTGCGGATCGCCGTACACCTCGGAGGTCGACGCCAGCAGAAGACGCGCCCCGTCGCGTTCGGCGATCGCGAGCGCGTTGCGGGTGCCGAGACTGCCGACGTCCAGGGTCTCCAGGGGCAGGCGCAGATAGTCGGCCGGCGAGGCGGGGCAGGCGAAGTGCAGTACGAGGTCGTACGGCCCCGGCAGCAGGTCCACGCAGTCGGGCGCGGAAACGTCGAGCCGGACGAACCGGAAACCGGGCCGGTCCGCGAAAGCGGCGACGTTCGCACGCCGCCCGCACGCGAGATTGTCGGCACAGTCGACTTCGACCCCCGAATCCAGCAGCCTTTCGCACAGATGGGAGCCGAGAAAGCCGGCGCCTCCGGTCACAAGGGCGCGCCGCCAGGAAAACGGTGTGTCACCAGTCATGGGGGCTGTTCCTTCGTCCACGTCGTCGCGCCCCGGGAACGCTCCTGCCTGGGGCGTTCGGCGCGTACCGCGTCGCCGGGCCCGAACACGTCGGCCCCGCTGAGGAATGTGTGGGGAAATGAGGACAGGGCTCGGTCCCACTGGTCCGGAGGACCGCCCTGTTCGGCCGCCGCTTGCTGGACGGCACTGGCACTGTGTTCCCCTGCCAGTTGGTTTCACACGTTGCATTCTTATTGTCCGGAAGGCCGGGTACTCGCGCGACTTCAACGACGTCAGAGCAGGTGGAGCCGCCCGGCGGCGACGCCCGGAAAGAGCTGGAGACGGCCATGCACGACGAGGTCACCGCGGCACTGCTGTGTGCTCTGCGGCAGCCCGGCCGGTCTCCCGGACGCCTGCTGCTGACCGGTTGGTTCAGTTTCCGGGACGGGGAGGCGACGGCCGGGGACGTGCTCGCCCAGCGGCACGCGTCGGCCGAGCTGACCCGGGCGGGCATCCGGCACGACACCGCGTGGAGCCCGGGCTTCCGTCCCGGCGAGCTGTCGCTGGAGACGGCCCGGCCGGAGGCGTACGACACGGTGCTCTTCGTGTGCGGGCCGGTGCACGGACCCCAAGTCACCGCGCTGCATGCCAGGTTCAGGGCCTGTCGGCGACTCGCCGCCGGCGTCTCGGTCGTCGATCCGGCGGACCCCGCGGCCACCGGTTTCCACGAGATCATCGCCCGGGACGGCACCGCGGCCCCGGCCCGGCGCGACCTCGCGGCCACGGCCGCGGCGGGCCCGCTGCCGCCCGTGGCCGGGGTGGTGCTCTCCCGCGGACAGGGCGAGTACGGCGCCCGCCGCCGGCACGAGGAGGTCAACGCGCGGCTCACCGGCTGGCTGGCCGGCAAGGACTGCGCGCGCCTGTCGGCCGACACCCGCCTGGCCGCGGACGACTGGCGGCTGTGCACCACGGCCGAGCAGTTCCTGGCGCTGGTCTCCCGCTGCGACCTCGTCGTCACCACCCGGCTGCACGGCCTGGTGCTGGCGCTGCGCACCGGCACGCCGGTGATCGCCGTCGATCCGGTCGCGGGCGGCGCCAAGGTCGGCGCCCAGGCACGGGCGGTGGGCTGGCCGGCGCTGGTGGACGCGGGGGCGCTGAGCGAGGAAGTGCTGGACCACTGGTGGCGGTGGGCGCTGTCGGGCGCGGGCCGGCTGGCCGCGGCCCGGCACTCGGTGCGCTGATCCCGCGCGGATGCGCCGTGTAGCGCGGCGTGCGCGGGGCACTCGACGCGGCGACGGCAGGCCGCTCATGGGCCGCCGCGATGTCTCGCAGGAGGTGACGACATGGGTCACGGCGGAAACGTCATCCAGGAGTTGACGACCGATCACCGTGAGGTGGAGGAGATCTTCGGCCGTATCGAGGCGCTGCCGCCCGGTTCCAAGGACCGCAAGGATCTCGCCGACCAGGCGACGATCGAGCTGGTACGGCACTCGGTCGCGGAGGAGTCCTATCTGTACCCGGCGGTGCGCAAGCACATCACGGGCGGGGACGCCATCGCCGACAAGGAGATCGAGGACCACGCGAAGGCCGAGCGCATCATGAAGGACTTGGAGGGCCTGCAGGCGGACGACGCCCGGTTCGACACGCTCATGGCACAGCTGATGAGCGAGATCCGGTCCCATGTGATGGACGAGGAGCAGAACCTCTTCCCGAAGATGGAGGCCGTCTGCCCGGCGGACGCGCTGATGGACCTCGGCGACAAGGTGCGCCGCGCGAAGAAGATGGCTCCGACCCGTCCGCACCCCTCGGCACCGGACACTCCCCCGGCCAACAAGCTGCTGGCTCCGGGAGCGGGCCTGGTCGACAGGATGCGCGACGCGCTGTCGGGGCGGGGCAAGGAGAGCTGAGGGTAGGGCGGGGCGGGGGGCGGCTGGATCGGTTCCGCTGCGCCCAGAGCCCGGGGAGCGTGGTCGGCTGACCCGGCGCCTGAGCCAGGGTGCCTGGCCGGTCGTCCGGCCCGATCCGCCGGCCCCGGCGCCGCGCCCAAGGGCCGAGGCGCCGGGGCTTTGGCGCGCGCAGGGACCGGACGCTCCCCGCGCCTCCGGAACCGAACACCGGCGCTGATTGGTCGCACCGGGGGCGCCCCGACGCGCAGGGATCGGCCGCCCGCTCCCCCCGCCCCCACAGCCACACGCCGGCACTGGCTGATGGGGCCGAGGACGCCCGACGCGCACGGCCCGGACGCCCGCTCCCCGCCCCCCACACTCAACGCCAGCACTGGCTGATCGGGCCGAGGACGCCCGACGCGCACGGCCCGGACGCCCGCTCCCCACGCCCAAGCGCCAGCGCCGACTGATCGGACTGAGGACGCCGCGACACGCAGGGCCCGGACGCCCGCTCCCCGCCCCCCACAGCCAAACGCCGGCACTGGCTGATCGGGCCGAGGACGCCCGACGCGCACGGCCCGGACGCCCGCTCCCCACGCCCAAGCGCCAGCGCCGACTGATCGGACTGAGGACGCCGCGACACGCAGCGCCCGGACGCCCGCTTCCCGCCCCCCACAGCCAAACGCCGGCACTGGCTGATCGGGCCGAGGACGCCCGACGCGCACGGCCCGGACGCCCGCTTCCCACGCCCAAGCGCCAGCGCCGACTGATCGGACTGAGGACGCCGCGACACGCAGCGCCCGGACGCCCGCTTCCCGCCCCCCACAGCCAAACGCCGGCACTGGCTGATCGGACCGGCGCCCCGACAGCAGGGATCGGACGCCCGCTTCCCCTGTCTCCCAGCGCCACAACGCGGGTGCCGTGCCGGCTGGTCGTGCGTGGAGCGTCCCGACGCGCAGGGCCGGACTCCGCCGCATCCGCTTGGCCGTGACGGTGTCGGGCGCCGGGGGTCTGCACGACGGCATCGGGATCGTGTCCACGGCGTTTTTGGTGCGGGATCCGTGAACGGGATCGCCTCGCGCCGAGGCACGCCGTAGCACCGGATCACCAACGCGCCGACGGCTCGTCGGCCGAACCCCGCTCCGGTTACCAGCTCACCGCCAGCCGCCAGCCATACTTCAGAGCCGCAGGCCGGCCGGGCCACGAAGGGATCGGAGAACTGTTCTTCCGATCACCCTGCGACGCCCCCACATCACCGCACGTCCCCCCCGTCCCCGGCCCCTCAGAGCCATGACCGCACATTTTCCCCGGAGCGGCAGCGGGAACGGTGGCGGACCGCGCGGCACAGGAGGCGGAACGCCTGGAAGAGGGTCAGGGGCCAGAGCAACGCGAAGCAGCACAGCAGTGCGGGGTCCGAAGTGCGGACCCCCATGACCGCCACGAACGCCGAGGCGATGCCCAGCAGCAGCACCGCGACCGGCAGCCACACCTCTCGATGGGGGTCGCCCATGCGGCGCGCGAACCTGCGGTCCTGCCTGAGGGAGCTCTCGATCTGCAGCAGCGCGATCCGTTCGCGCGGCGACAGGCGTACCTCGTCGTGCATCTCCCACGTCTCCCAGTCGTCCACGGCAACGGCACCTCCTCCGCCCATCGGCGGTTTCCGTCTCCGGGCGCCCGGGTTCCCCGGCCGGCCGGGGACGATTCGTACGGAGGGCATGCCGCAGCCGCGGGCCACACACCGGACCGGGTCATGCGCTCACTCAACGTGCACGTTTCAGGACCCGACCCCTCGTTTCCACGGCAACGCCTTCCATCGCCGCACCCCGCCCGAACCGCGCGAGAATTGAAGAGGCACACCACACCGACTCCGATGAAGGGAGGAGGGGGGAATGGCCAAGACAGCGGAGACACCGCAACAGCAAACCCATGAGGGCGACGGCGCGGGCCTGCATCTGCGCATGCGCACGCTGCATCCTCCGGTGCCGATTCCGTACCTCACCAAGGAAGAGGTGACGAACACGGCCCGGGCGGCGACGGCGCGCATGCCCGGTGTGCCGTCGGTCAAGGATCTCGCGTTCTACGGCGGCCTCGGAGCACTGGCCGTGGCGGGGGCACTGGACTGGCCCGTCGCCATCGCCGTCGGCGGAGCCACCTGGCTGGTACGCAGTGGGCGGAAGGAGAAGGAGGAGAAGCAGGCAGCAGGCACCCAGACATAGGCGTCCGGACGTGGGGCGATCCGGGGCCCGGGCCGGTCGATCGGCGGGGAGGCTCTCCGGACGGGAACCAGTGGCGCACGGCGGCGTGAGCGCTGCCGGGCGCCGGGGCGTTACACGGCGGCGACCGGTGCGGAAGCCTTTCGCAGATAAGGCGAGTAAGCGGACCACAGCTGCCACACGAGGCGCAGGACGATCGCCTCGACGAGCGCAGCGAGAATCTTCGTTGCCACGGCTGCCAGTATCTCGGCCATGTTGGTTGACTTTCTGTTCTCGGATTGCGGATGTCCGAAACCAGACAATGCAGCCTTTTCCTGCGCCCCGGGTGCTCAGCAGGCGTACTTTCGATAGATCTCAGGTGAACAGATGGTGCGGCGCCGTGAAAACGGCCGCTCTCCTGGCGCGGCTCGACTAAATGCCACGCCCAGGAGCGAGGCGGGACAGCGCGCCGCTCAGCCAAGCGAGCGGGACGGCGGCGAGTGCCGCTGCGGCTGACGGCAGCGGCGCCGGCTCATCGGCCCCGGCCGCCGCATCGGCCGGGGAGGGGAGCCGGCCCATGTCGGCCAGGCGACACGAGAGCGGCTTCAGAGCGGGGTGGAGGAGGGTGGCGGTGGTGATGGCCGCCACGACGATGCCCCAGCCGACGGGGCCCAGGGGTGTGGAGCCGAAGAACCGGCTGACGCCCGGTGTCTGAATGATGCCGACGAGGACGGCGGCCGACCCGATCGTGGCGGCGAGCACCTGGCGGTCCGCGCCACCGCTGGTCAGTGTCTGAGCGAGCTGGGTACCGACCACGGCGGCCAGCGCCGCGGTGGCGGCACGGCGTCGGGAGCCGGTGAAGCGGGCGGCCGTCCAGGCCAGCCCCGCGCCGAGAGCCGTGGTGAGCCCGCGCTGCAGCGTCTCCTCGGTGAGCGCGGTGCCCAGCGACCGGTGGGGGCCCTCCTGGAGCAGCTGTTCCCCGGTGCTCTCGGCCGGAGTGCGTACGGCGATGGAGAGCGCGGGGGCGAGGTCGGTGAGGAGGTTGACCAACATGATCTGGCGGGCGCTCAGCGGTGAACCGCCGGCCAGCGCGGAGGCGAGGACGCTGAAGGTGACCTCACCGAGGTTCCCGCCGATCAGAATGGCCAGCGCGGTCCTGACCGAGGTCCACATCGCCCGGCCCTCGGTCAGGGCCGTGACGATCGTCTCCAGTCGGTCGTCACCGATGACCAGATCGGCGGCGGCCGTCGCCGCGGGAGTGCCACGCCGCCCCAGGGCGATGCCGACGTCGGCGAGGCGGATGGCGGGGGCGTCGTTGGCGCCGTCGCCGGTCATCGCCACGACCCGGCCCAGCCGCTGGAACGCCTCGACGATACGGACCTTGTGGCGCGGAGTGCACCGGGCGACCACACTCACCGTCGGCAGCAGCGCGTCCAGCGCGTCGTCGTCGAGCTCGTCCAACTCCGGCCCGGTGCACACGGTCTGCTCCGGCTCACCGGTCACCGAGACGGCGATGGCCTCGGCGGTGGCGGCATGGTCCCCGGTGAGCAGGAGTGTGCGCACCCCGGCCGCGCGCAGCCGGGCGGTGGCCGGCGCCGCCCCGGGGCGCACCGGGTCGGCCAGCACGAGGAAACCGACGAAGACCAGGTCCTGCACCGCGTCGTCGGCAAGCTCCTCGCCCGGACGCAGGGTTCGTTCGGCGACGGCGAGGACGCGGCGGCCGGCGGCGGCGAGCTCCTCGGTCGCCAGAGTGAGCGCATTGTGCCCCGCGTCGTCCAGCACGGTTTCCGCCCCGTCCAGTCGTCTGCGCCGGCAGCGGGCCAGCACCGTCTCGGGTGCGCCCTTGATGCTGAGCAGGGTCGAGCCGGCGGTGCGGCCCGCCGTCGCATGGTAGGCGCGGGACGGATCGAAGGGCAGGGTGCCGGTGCGCCGCCAGCGAGGCGCGCCGCGCCCGACCGACACCCGGGCCCGGCGGGCCCCCTCGTCCACCGCCCGGTCGGTCTGGTGGGCCAGGGGTTCTGACTGCCGGGCGGCGGGGGTGGCACGGAGCGCGGCGGCCAGGACCGCCCTTTGGCGCGGGCCGAGCCGGTCGAGAGGGAGGGTCCGCTCGCCGTCGCCGACGGCGACGAGCCGGAGATGGCCTTCGGTGAGGGTGCCGGTCTTGTCGAAGCACAGCACGTCAGCCCGGCCCAGCGCCTCGATGGTGCGCGGGTTGCGCACCAGCGCGCCGTACTCGGCCAAGCGGCGCGCGGAGGCCAGCTGTGCCGCGTTGACCAGGAAGGGCAGCCCCTCGGGAACCGACGCGACGGCCAGGTTGACCGCAGAGGTCAGGCTCTCCGCCAGTGGGCGCCGGTGCAGCAGCCCGGCCCCGACCACCGCCGCCGCGGAGGCCGTCGCCACGGGCAGACTGGCCCTGGTCAACGACGACAACCGTGCCTCGACCCCGGTCACGGGTGCCGCCTCCCGCGCACTGGCCATGGTGCGCCCGACCTCGGTGGCCGCCCCGGTGGCCACGACCACCGCGACCGCCTTCCCGGCCGACACGGTGGTGCCCTCGTAGAGCATCGAGCTGCGGTCGGTGAGCTGCGAGGCGACCACCGGAGCCGGGTCCTTGGGCACGGGCAGGGACTCGCCGGTCAGCGACGACTCGTCGACCTCCAGTCCGTCGGCCTCCAGCACGCGGCAGTCGGCGGGCACCACGTCTTCGGGTCCGAGCAGGACGACGTCCCCCGGCACCAGTTCCTCGGCGGTGACCAGCCGTACGCATCCCCCGCGTCGCACCCGTGCCCCGACCGCGGAGCGGGCGGTCAACTCGGCGAGAGCGCGCTCGGTCCTCACCCGCTGTACTCCGCCGACCAGCGCCGAAGCCGCGGTGATCAAGGCGACCAACACGGCGTCCGCGCTCGATCCCACGGCGGCCGCCAGAGCCGCCCCGCCGGCGAGCACCGGTGTCAGCGGGTTGGCCAGCTCTTCGATGAACGCCGACGGCAGGGTGATCTGCGGCGCGCTGTCTCGCCACGGACCCTTGGCCCGTGCCGCCGCCTCCTCCGGCAACCCGTCGCTGCTCGACCCCAGTCGGTCCAGGACCCGCGCGGACGGCATCAGATGCCAGGGCACCGTCTCGACGGAGGGAGTGAGGGGGCGGGAGCACAGCTGCCGGGCGCGCCAGGCCCCCAGGCCGAAGGCGATTCCCCCGGCGGTGTTGCACGCCGCCTGCCCGCGCGAGCACGCCTGGGCTGCCGGTGCCCGCATCGCCGCGACCGCGCCGATGCCGCTGCCGCTCGCGGCCAGCAGCGCACTCTCGCGGTCGACCCGGCGGGCCACGCCGACTCCGGCCAGGATCAGCGCGACCGAGTCCAGGTCGGTGCCGACGAGCAGGTGTGCGCCCCAGGCCGGCGGCTCCCCCTCCCGGTGGACCCCGATGCCGCAGTCGGACGCTCCCAGGGCATGGCGGTTCCCCGATACCAGCAGCACCACGGCGCCGTCCGCCTGCAACGCGCGCATCGACGCCACCAGGTGGCCCCCCGCAGGCACCATCGCGTCGACGAATCCGAGCTCAGGACAGGGCCGGTCGCCGGCGAGGACCACGCGCAGACCCGAGCGGCGGGCCGCCGCCGCCAGAGCCTGCGCGCCCGGAAGCGTCTGCATCCCCACCCCCACCACGGCGACCAGGCGGCGCCGGTGAGCCAGGCCCAGTACCCGTTCACCGCTCCCGGGCCGGAGCCGGTCCGCGGCCCGGCGCCCGGTGCTGGCGGTCGGATCCAGGTTCTCCAGCGGGCCGAGCACCCAGCCCTCGCCGTCGCGGTGGACCTGCGCCGGCGCGGCCGGGTCGAACAGGGCGAACAGCCGGTCGGAGACCTGCTCGGGTGCGGCGCCGTCGAGCAGCACCAGTTCGGTCAGTTCGTAGCGGCGGCTGCGCAGCACGTCCGCGTCCAGGACCACGGTGTCCACCTGTCCCAGACGGCGCAGCGCGCCGCGGTCCATGACCACCACGCCACGCAGGGCGAGGAACCGGCCCAGGCTCGTGGCGAAACCTTCCCGTCCGGCGTGCGGCGCCTTCGGCACGCTGGACAGGGCCACCGCGAGCGCACGCCGCGGCCCTGCGTACGGCGTGGTCAGGGCGCCTGCGGCCGCGCCGGCCCCCATGGCCCGTCTGGCATAACGCAGCGTCATGTCCTGGTACTCCTGCGGCCGTTCCACCACGATCGGCTCGGCCTGCGCGTGCTCCGGCCCCGGTACCAGCCGCGGCTCCGCCAGGGACCACGCCTCGAGTGCCGCGTTCGCCTCCCGCCACTGCGCCACGCGCTGCACGACGTCGAGGACCAGCCCTTCGCCGCGCGTGGCCACGCCCTGGATCATCGCGTTCAGTACCGGCAGAACGGACTCGGTGCGCTCATGCCCGGCGAGCGCCGATGTCGCCGACGTCGCCAGTCTGCGCACCCCCGGATGGCACAGGGCGGCACTGGCCAGCGCCCCGACCTCCGCCGGCAGCGGCGTCCACGGCGACAGGCGCGCGGCCGCCGTGAGCAGCAGCCCCGCGATGTCCGCCGCCAGGACCGGAAGCGCCGAGCGCCGGCGCGGCCCCTCACACGGATGGTGCGGTTGGGGACACCATTCGTCGAACGCCTCCGCCTCGGCGGTGCCGGCGACCGCATCCGCCTCCGCACGGGCGACGATCTCGATGAGCTCCCGCTGCGGCGGTGGCGGCGAGGCAAGCTCCACGACGACCCGATGCGCCGCGGCATTCACTCGCGCCCACAGCACACCGGGATGCGCCTCGAGTGCACGCTCCACGCTCCGCCCCACCCACGTCCCGCGCGGGCCCCGTACCCCCCGCACCTCGATGTGGCGACGCCCCGAACGGGACCACACGTCCCGCCGGTCCAGCCCGAGCAGCATGGCGGCCACACCGGCGGCCGCGCGTACACCTGTGGTCACCTGGCCCCCGAGCCCCCTGGTGATCGGCCCCGACAGCGGCAGCGGCAGACGCACCTCTGACAGCAGCGACATCCGCGTCCCACCTCCGGAGCAGGCCGATCCCTCGCCCCCTGCGAAAATCCTCACCCGTCCCGGACACACCCGCCCGCCATGTTGATCCGAACGGCTTCCGGCTCGCAGGGCCATGCGCCCGCCGGTAGCGTGTGCCGCGACGGGGGGCGAAGTCCCGGACCCACGAACGGATGTGAACCGTGACCACCCCGAAGACCGCTGCGAAACGCCCGAGCACACGGGCCACCGACCCGTCGCGCCCTGCCTCCAGGACCAACACGACGCAGCGGTCCGTCGCCGGGCCGACCACGAAACCACCGAAGACCTCCGCCGCGGCGTCCGGCGGACACACGATCACCATCACCCTGCCGGCGCTCGGCGAGGCGGCCACCAGGGTGATGACCGCTGCGACGGTCCCCGTGACCACAGCCCGCCGCCTGCTGCCCGCCAAAGACGGCCTGCCCCTGTACGCCGGCCTCGGCGTCCTGGCGGTCGTGGGCGCCCTCGAATGGCCGGTTGCGGCGGGTGTCGGCATCGGCTACGCCGTCCTCCGGTCCAGCGGCCTGCTCACACGGCCCGGCACACCGCATGGCCCCGCCAAGCCGCTCACGTCGACTCCGAGGGGCACCGACGCCAAGGCGTGAACCTCGGACATCTCGGAGTGCACCTGCGACAACCGGCCGTCATCGCCGGTCCCGTGACTTGTCCAAGCTGGGTGGCGGTTGCCGTTCGGCCCAATTGAGTTCGCCGTCCGGTGTGCGCGAGTTCCCCATCGGCGGGACGGCCGCGAGACGAGGAGGAATCCGCCCCCCGGGGGGTGCCTCTATGTCCTTCGTCAAGCTGAGCTGGTCATGCGGCGGCCAGCTCGGGGTCTCGTGGTTCGTAGAAGGTGCCGTCGCGGAGCATGGCGAAGAGCACGCTGATGCGGTGGCGGGCGAGGCGAAGGAGGGCTTGGGTGTGAATCTTTCCCCGGGCCCGGCATTTGTCGTAGTAGGTGCGGGACGCGGGATCGTGCAGGGCAGCGAAGGCCGAGAGGAACATGGCTCGTTTGAGCTGCCGGTTTCCGCCTCGTGGTGCGTGTTCGCCGTGGATCGAGGTCCCCGAGGACTTCGTTGTCGGGGCGAGTCCGGCGTAGGAGGCAAGGTGGGCGGCGTTGGGGAAGCTGGTGCCGTCGCCGACGGTGACCAGCAGAACTGCGGCGGTCCTGACCGCGACCCCCGGCATCGAGGTCAGGACCTTGGAAAGAGGGTGCTCCTCCAGCAGGGCTTTGATCTGGGCTTCCAGAGCTCGGCGCTGTTCGTGGACGGCGGCCAGGGAGCGGGCCAGGGACGGGATGACGACGTCGAGGGTGCCGGTGCCGGGAACGACGACGGTTTGTTCGTCGGGCGCGTCGAAGATCTCGTCGATCAGCCGGGTGGCCATGCGTGGGGCCTTGGGTCTGATCACCTCGACGAGTTTGCGGCGGCCGGCTTTCCGCAGCGCGGCCGGGGAGCCGTAGCGTTCGAGCAGCCAGGTGACGGCGGGGTGGTCCAGGCGGGGGCCGAGGACGCGTTCCAGCGAGGGGTGGAACTGAGTGAGCAGGCCGCGTATCCGGTTGGAGGTGCGGGTGGCCTCGGCCGCGAGGTCCTGGTCGAAGCCGACCAGCACGGTCAGTTCGGCGGTGATCTCGTCGGTGAGCTCCAGCGAGCGCAGCGTGTGCGGCATCGTGCGAGCGGCGTCGGCGATGACCGCGGCATCCTTGGCGTCGGTCTTCGCCTCGCCCGGGTAGAGATCGGCGATCCGGCGCATGGCGAGTCCGGGCAGGTAGGCGACCTGGCAGCCGGTGTCCCGTGCGACGGTGAGCGGGAGGGCGCCGATAGAGGCGGGCTGGTCGACGATGACGAGCACGGTGCCGAACTTCGCGGCCAGCTTGTCGAAGACGGCCCGCAGCTTCGGCTCGCTGTTGGGCAGCTGCTTGTCGAAGACCTTCTTGCCGGCCGGGGTCAGTCCGTGGCCATGGTGAGCGGTCTTGCCGACGTCCAGGCCGAGGAAGACGCCCACGTCGCCGATGTCGAACATCGTGCTCCCAACTGCTTCGCTGCGGTGCTGGCCAGGGAGTTGGCGCCGTACGCGCGCATCCACGTTATGCAGACCTGCCGCCCACGGGCGGCCGGGCATTGCGCCAGGCCAGGCGGTAGTCGGACCTCTCATCAGCGTCTCCAACGGCACCCCTCGGGCCCGGTGACACCACCCCCCAGGTCATCCGTTCGACAGGGGGGAACAGTCATGCCGGGCCCGGAGGCCAGCGGCCCTCTTGCAGGACCGCGAAGAACATAACGGGGGCCGCCCGCCATCAGTTCGGCCAAGGCGGCGCTCACCGCGCTCGGTGTCCACTTCGCCGCGCCTGAGAAGCGCCCGTCCGGCGGACCTGGTGACGCACTCAGCGATGCCGGTGCCGCCACAGGTGATCTTCGAGCCGCTGGGCGTGCGGTGCTCCGACCACGCCAGTTCCAGGAGTCGCCCCCGACGACGTCGCCGCCACCGTCGCCTTGCTCCTGTGGGACCGGACCGACCGGGTCACCGGCGCCGTCAGGGACATCGATGGCGGTGTCACGCCGGCGCCCATCGTCACGTGGATGCGCACCGAATCGGCGCAGGGACGGGCGTGCCGCGAATAGCCGGCCAAAGCCCCCTCACACCAATCCCCGCCCGCCTACGGAGTCAGCCCTGCCTTCGCACAAGTGGCCCGCAGTTGCGGTGTGCAGATCTGGGCGATGGTGTACACACCGTCCTTGATTAGGGTCTGCTTGATGTTGGCGGTGGTCACGGCGACCGGGGTGAGGAGCACGGACGGGATGTGCTGGGTGGTGGCGCTGTCGGTCGTCGTCGTGGCGATGCTGCGGAGCTTCTCGCCGCGGCCCAGGGCGACGGCCATGGCAGCGGCTGCTTCGGCTTCCGCGCGGAAGGACTTGTACACCGTCATGGACTGCTCGCCGTTGATGATGCGCCGCACGGCGTCGAGGTCGGCGTCCTGGCCGGTGACCGGCGGAAGGCGCCTGATGCGGGCGCTCTTGAGTGCGGAGATGACGCCTGTGGCGATGGCGTCGTTGGCGGCCAGGACGCCGTCGATCCGGCCCGAGCCCAGGGCCGAGATGGCGGCGGCCATGTTGGCGTGCGCGTTGTTCGTGCTCCAGCCCATGGTGTCGTAGGAACGGCCGATCCTCACCTTGCCCCGCAGAACGGACAGTGCGCCCTGCTTGAACGACGCGGCGTTGGAGCTGGTCGGGTCGCCGTTCATCATGACGATGGTCCTGTCCTTGGGCGGGGCGTGCATGGCCTTGAGGAGAGCCCGGCCCTGCAGCATGCCCACCTGTAGGCCGTCGAAGCTGACGTAGCCCGAGATCGGGCCGTCGGCGAGCCTGTCGTAGGCGACGACAGGGACGCCCGCGTCGTGCGCCTCCTGGACGGTAGAGCGCTGCGCCCTGTTGTCGGTGGCGCCGAGGATGAGGACCCTGACACCCTTGGTGATCATGGCCATCATCTGTTGCCGCTGGGCCGCTGAGTCGTTGTCGGCATTGGCATAGGTGACGTTGCAGTGCGGGCAGAGCTGTTTCACCCGTTGCTCGATCAGCGGCTTGTCGGAACCCTCCCAGCGTTGCGCCACCCGGCTCGGCAGCAGCAGGCCGACGGTGAAGCTGTCCGTGGTGCCTGTTCCGTCTCCTGTGCAGGCGGCCGAGGGCACGGTCAGCAGGCCCGCGACAACCACGCCGACGACATTCCGAGTACGGAGCGTTACGCAGTTCCTACGGTACGTCATGATCGGTCCCCGTCCCTGCGCCCGGTTCTGCGCCCACCGAAGCCGGTTCACGACGCGGTACCGCTATCTCGCTGCACACCTGCTTGCCGCCGGCCACCGGCACCGTGCCGAAGGACTCCGACATCGCCTCGACCAGGAGCAGACCCCGGCCGCCGGTCGACTCCCAGTCCACGATCACAGGCTTGGCGGGCGCCCGCGGAGAGGAGTCGCTCACGCAGACACGCACCCGGTCCCCGCGGAGCACCAGGTCGAGACGGATCGGGCCCTGGGTGTGCACCAAGGCGTTGGTGACGAGTTCGGACACGACCAGCAGCACCGGGTCGATGGCCTCTTCGACCTTCCAGCGGCGCAGCGTGCGCGCGGTGAACCGGCGGGCGTGCATGACGGCGTCGGGCAACCGCCACACCACCCAGCCCGACCGGATCGGCCGGATCTTCATCCCGTCGTAGCGCAGCAGCAACAGCGCCACGTCGTCCTCGCGAGGGCCGAAGGCGCCCAGCAGGTCGTCGGCCACCCGCTCAGGGTCGGACGGGTCGGCCGTGGCGAGGGTGGCGCGTGTGCGGCGCATGCCCTCGTCCACGGACAGGTCGGCGGCCTCGATCAGCCCGTCGGTGACCAGGGCGAGCATCGTGCCGGGCGTCAGTGCCACGGCCGTCATCGGGAATTCCGCCTCCATGGATATGCCCAGCGGAAGGCCGCCCTCGGCCTCGACCTCCTCGGTGCTGCCGTCGGGATGGCGCAGCAGCGGTGCGAGGTGCCCGGCCCGGACGAACAGGACGTCGCCCTCGTCCATGTTCAGTTCGGCGTAGCAGCAGGTGGCGAAGAGATCCGTCTCCATACCGACAAGGAGGCGGTTGGCGTGCGAGACGACCACGTCGGGCGGATGACCCTCCACCGCGTACGCCCTGACCGCGGTACGCATCTGGCCCATGATCGTCGCGGCTGCGGCGCTGTGGCCCTGCACGTCGCCGATGACCAGCGCCACCCGGTCCTCGGAGAGGGCGATCACGTCGTACCAGTCGCCGCCCACCTGCAGTCCCCGCCGGGCGGGAAGATAGCGGGCGACGGCGATCCCGCCGGGAAGCTCGGGCAGACGTCGCGGCAGCAGGCTGCGCTGCAGCATCGTCGCGAGTTCCTGTTCGGCGTCGTAGGCGTGGGCGCGAGTGAGGGCCTGGCCGGCCAGTGAGGCGGTGGCGGTCAGCAGCGAACGTTGCTCGGGGACGAACTCGTGCGGCCGGTCCCAGCCGATCAGGCACACGCCGACGACCCGGCCCCTGGCGGGCAGCGGCAGGACCGCAAGGCCTCCGGGGCCGATGCCGTCGAGTCCCGGTTCGAAGGCGGTGCCTGTCTGCCACAGGTCCATGCGTCCGTCGCGCAGGGCCAGCTGCAGGGTGGGCAGGGCACCGAGGGGTGCGTCGGGCCACTCCGAACGCCAGTGGGGACGCCATGACTGCGGCCAGGCAGCGGGCTGCGGCGGGTCGAGCAGGGTGAACTGGAGCCGTTCGTGCTGCAGCTCGGCGAGCGCCACCCGGTCGGCGCTCAGGGATTCGCGCAGGGCGGTGACCACCACCTGGCTGACGTCGCGCACGGTGGTGGCCTTGTCGAGTGCGGCGGTCAGCCACTGGATCCTGGAGACGTCGGCGGCGCCCCGTTGCAGGACCGAGGTGGCCGTCACCACGCCCAGCACCCGCTCCGGCCGGTCGTCGGCACCCGCCGCGACGCGGCACCACAGTCTCAGCCAGCGCATCTCACCGTCGGGGCAGCGGACGCGGAAGTCCAGTCCCCGTCGGCCGAACGAACGGGTGGACGGCTCCAGCACCGACATCAGCGCGTGCAAGTCCTCCGGCAGTGCGTGCGCGAGCAGGGAGTCCGCCATGCCGTCGAAGTCGTCCGGCCCGATGCCGACCAGTTCGCGCAGCGTCTCGTCCGCGTCGATCACGCCGGTTTCCGGCACCAGGACGAAGGAGCCGACGCGCATTCGGCGCAGTGCGGAACTCAAGGGTGCCGGCGGCGCCCCTCCCCCGGCCCCGGCCTCCAGTACGTCGGCGACCGCGTCGGCATAGCATTCCAGGAAGCGCTGTTGCTCGGCATCGAAGCCGTTCTCACCGGCGCCGACGACGACGAGGCAGCCGAGCCGTCTGCCCTCGGCGCCGAGGGGCAACGCACCGAGCGATGTCCGAGCTCGCAGCGGCGCCGGACATCCCTCGGGGTAGGAGGCGAGTGCCGCGGGGGTCAGCCACACGGGATGGGGGGCACGGAAGGCGTGAGCCGCAGGCGAGCCGCCGGACAGGGCCAGGCGCTCCGGCAGTCCGTACTCGGCAGGGGCGCATCCGGCCGTGTCCGCCGATCGAAGGTCGTCAGAACCTGCGCCGGGCACATAGAGCACTGCCGACTCGACTCCGGCGAACGTCAGGGCGCGGACGCTCGCAGGGCTCTCCGGCTCCGGTGGTGAGCCGGTCTCCGCGACGCCGACCTCGGCTGTCCCCGGCTGCGAGAGTCCGGCCCGGGCACTGCCGTCGTGAGGCATGTCCGCATCTACCTCCCGTACGTGCCGGGGTGCCGACCGGCTGCCGCTGGGAACTCCCCCTACCAGAATCGCACAGAGGCACGAACCGGACAGATCGGCGTCGCGGCGGCTACGCGGCACCGAGTTCGCAGTTCACCATGGCCGGTGTCACACTGACGACGTGGTCGTTCTGCCACTTTCACCTGGTCCGGGCGGGTGCGGGCCGAGCCCCGGCGGCGCCCCGGTGAGCTGCGCTGTTGCACCCCGGTCGCAGCCGCGTGGCTCCAGGGAGGAGGGAGGCCTCGCGCATGAAAGTCTGCGTTCGGGACACCGCCCTCGCCCTGGCCGCGGTCTCGACGGCCGTGTCCCTCACCGCCTGCGGATCGGACGCCGGGAACACCTCAGGGAGCGCGCGGAAGATCGGCGTGCTGCTGCCGGACTCCACCACCGCACGCTGGGAGACGCGCGACAGGCCCCTGCTGGAGCAGAAGATCCGGCAGCTGTGCGGCGACTGCACGATCGAGCACGCCAACGCCAAAGGTGACGTGGCCATCCAGCAGGAACAGATGGACTCGTCGATCGCCAACGGAGTCGATGCCATCGTGCTGGCGGCCGTCGATGCCAGGGCCATGGGCGCCTCGGTCGGAAAAGCAGCTGCCGCACACGTCCCGGTCATCGCCTACGACCGCCTCGCCGAGGGCCCGATCTCGGGCTACGTCTCCTTCGACGGCCAGGAGATCGGCAGGCTCCAGGGCAAGGCGCTGCTGACGGGCATGAGCGCCAGGGCGCACGGCAGCCGGATCGTGATGATGAACGGCGACCCCGGCGACCCCAACGCGCTGTCGTTCAAGCAGGGCGCACTGTCCGAACTCCAGGGGAAAGTGACGATCGCCAAGGAGTACGACACACCCCAGTGGAGCACGGAGGCGGCGAACCTGAACATGTCCGGAGCCATCTCCGCCCTGGGCGCCGGCAGCATCGACGGCGTCTACGCCGCCAACGACGGCCTCGCCGCCGGCAGCATCGCCGCCCTCAAGGCCAACAAGGTGAGCCCGCTGCCCCCCGTCACCGGGCAGGACGCCGAGCTCGCAGCCGTACGGCGCATTGTCAGCGGCGATCAGTACATGACGGTCTACAAGCCGTTCGGACCCGAGGCTGCCGCCGGCGGCGCCATGGCCGTGGCCGCCGCCCGTGGTCAGCGCCTCGACGGAGTGACCACCAGGCGGATGAAAACGCGCGGCGGCGCGGAGGTTCCGGCCGTGCTGCTCACCCCGGTGCCCGTGACGCTTGCCACCATCAAGGACACCTTGGTCAAGGACGGCGTGTACACGCTCGAACAGATCTGCACCCCGCCACTCGCGGGCGACTGCCACAAGGCCCGGCTGACCTGACGGGCGAGGCCGGCCCAGGCTCGGGAAGGAGGTGATCCTCTTGCCGCCCCCCTTGCTCGCCCTGCACGGCGTGTGCAAGCGCTTCGGCGTCATAGAGGCCCTCCGGGACATCGAGCTGGAGATCCACGCCGGCCAGGTCCTCGCCCTGCTCGGCGACAACGGAGCCGGCAAGTCCACCCTGGTCAAGGTGATCTCCGGGGTCGCTCCCGCGGACAAGGGGACCATCGAGTGGGAGGGCCGGCCCGTTGACATACGGCGTCCCCAAGAAGCCCGGGACCTCGGCATCGCCACCGTCTACCAGGACCTGGCGCTGTGCGGAGGCCTCGACGTCGTCGGCAACCTCTTCCTCGGCCGAGAGCTCCGCAGGTTCGGCTTCCTCGACGAGGTGGAGATGGAGCGCCGCACCGGGCAACTGCTGGAGCGCCTGACCCGGAGCGTCCCCGATCTGCGCGCCCCCCTGGTGTCACTGTCCAGCGGTCAGCGGCAGACCGTCGCCGTCGCCCGCTCGCTCCTCGGCGACCCGCGCGTCCTTCTTCTGGACGAACCGACCGCGGCGCTCGGGTTCGAGCAGACCACCGAAGTCCTCGACCTCGTCGACCGTCTCCGGGATCAGGGCCTGGGGATCCTGCTCATCAGCCACAACATGGGCGATGTGAAGGCCCTCGCGGACCGGGCCGCCGTGCTGCGGCTCGGCCGCAACAACGGCTTCTTCGACGTGAGCACCGCCCCCCAGGAGCAGATCATCTCCTCCATCACGGGCGCCACGGACAACGCGCCCCGCCGGCCGGCCCACCCCGAGGCCGAGTGGTGAAAGGGATGCGTAACATGCCGGACGAGATGCGGGCCGATCCCGCGGCAGTCACCGCAGAAGCCCCTCAGCGCCGCGCCGGGCGGGCCGTCACCCGTGCCATGGCGCGCTGGATCGCCGTCCGGCGGCGCAGGCTGAGCGCCGGTGAGCTGGGCTACCTTCCCGTCACCCTCGTCCTCGCCGCGGTCTGGATCACCTTCCAGTGCATCAACTCCACGTTCCTCTCGCCCCGTAACCTGTCCAACCTCAGCGTGGACATCGTGGGCACGGGCCTCATCGCGGTCGGCATCGTCTTCGTGCTGCTGCTCGGTGAACTCGACCTGTCGGTCGGCTCGATCAGCGGGCTCGCCGCCGCAGTCTTCGCCGTGCTCAGCGTCAACAACGGCGTGCCGGAATGGCTTGCCCTGCTCGCCGCCGTGCTGACGGGCACCGTGGCAGGAGCCCTCCAGGGGTACTCCGTCGCCAGAACCCGGGTGCCTGCCTTCGTGGTCACCCTCGCCGGGCTGCTGACATGGAACGGCCTCATGCTCGCCATCCTCGGCACCAGCGGCACCGTCAACCTCGACGAGAACGGGCTCGTCGCCCAGCTGACCAGCTACTACTTCAGCAACGCCGGCGTCGCCTACGCGGTAGCGGGACTCGCCACAGCTCTGGTCTTCCTCGCCTCCTACCTGAACAGGCGCCGTCGCATGGCCGTCGGCATGCCACACCATCCGCTGCCCACCATCGGGGTGCGCACGGGAGTGGTGGCGGTGATCGCCTTCGCCTCCGCCTATCTGCTGAACCAGTTCCAGGGCCTTCCGCTGGCTCTGCTCATCTTCCTCGCCGTGGTGGCGGGCCTCGACATCATGCTGCGTCGCACGCCCTACGGACGGCAGGTCTACGCGCTGGGGAGCAGCGTGGAGGCGGCCCGTCGCGCCAGTCTCAACGTGACCGGCGTACAGACGGCCGTGCTCGCAGTCTCCGGCACCCTGGCAGCGACCGGCGGCCTGATCCTGGCGTCGCGCATCACGTCGGTGAGCCAGAACTCCGGCTCCGGCGTCCTGCTGCTCAACGCCATCGCTGCCGCCGTCATCGGCGGCACCAGCCTGTTCGGAGGACGCGGTACGACCTGGTCCGCAGTGCTCGGCATACTGGTCATCCAGTCGATCGCCTCGGGCATGGCCCTCACCGAGACGCCCACAGCCGTCCAGTTGGTGATCACAGGCGGGGTGCTCTTCACCGCGGTGGTCATCGACTCCCTGTCCCGGCACAAGCTGCAGGCGCACGGGCGTGCCTGACACTTGCACGGGCGGAACAGGTATGCAAAGACAACGGCTAGATATAATGAGAACGTTTCCGCCGTATGCATATTAGATAAAGAGGCAATTTGGTGTCGGTCGGATGTGGATCAAAATTTCGACACGATTGATGAGATGTGGCTCCCGCCCAAGTGAGCCCGCCACCATCCCCTGGCCCGGCTGAGCCGGGATTTCACAGTCGGCCTTTCCGAGGGGTAGACGGCAGGCGCTTCGGGACCCAGCGCGAGGAAATACCGATGAGGCTCAGATCCGTCCTCTGCTGCACTGCCTCCGCCCTCTCCGCACTGGTGCTGCTCAGCGCCTGCAGCGGCGGCGCCGGCATCACGGCCACGTCGAGCGACGACAAGCCGCTGGTCGGCGTCGACTACCCGCGCTCCGACACCGATTTCTGGAACGCGTACATCAAGTACACGCCAGACTACGCCAAGCAACTCGGCCTCTCGCTCAAGACCACCAACTCGCAGAACGATGTCGCCAAACTCGCCGCCAACGCACAGACACTCATCCTCCAGGGCGTCAAGGGCATCGCGATGGCCCCGCAGAGCACATTTGCCATCGCGCCGATCCTGGCGCAGTTGCAGGCGGCGAAGATCCCGGTCGTCACCATCGACACCCGCCCCGACACCGGCAAGGTCTACATGGTGGTCCGCGCCGACAACCGCGCCTACGGCGAGAAGGCATGCAGGTACCTGGGCACCAAGCTGGACGGCAAGGGCAAGCTCGTGATGCTCCAGGGCGACCTCGCATCGATCAACGGCCGTGACCGGACCGAGGGATTCAACGACTGCATGAGGAAGAACTACCCGGGCATCAAGGTGTTCGGCGAGGCCACCAACTGGGACGGCGCCGTCGCCGCGCAGAAGCTCCAGAACGACCTGACAGCCCACCCGGACATCAAGGGCATCTACCTGCAGTCCAGCCTGGCCCTGTCCGGCACGCTCCACGTGCTCAAGCGGGAAGGGCTGTTGGCCGGGCCCAAGGACAAGAAGCACGTGTTCGTCGTCTCCAACGACGGCATCCCCAGGGAACTCAAGAGCATCTCCAACGGCACCATCGACGCCACCGTGTCCCAGCCGGCCAACCTTTACGCCAAGTACGCCCTGTACTACCTGAAGGCCGCGATAGCCGGGAAGACGTTCAAGCCCGGCAAGACCGACCACGACAGCACCATCGTGCGGGCCCGCGACGGACTTCTGGAAGACCAGCTCTCCGCCCCGCTCGTCACCGCCGACGGCGGCACGTACGGTGGCGTCCCCAGCCTCAAGAGCACCGACACGTCCCTGTGGGGCAACAGCCTCGGCTGACACCGCGTCCGACCGCTGCGTGAACCGCCGGGTCTTCGGCCACCAGCGGTCGAGGGCAGCGGCAAGCCGCCTGGCCAGGTTCTCCTCGGCGATCCACGCCGTCAGCAGAAGATCACTCGTAGTGCCGACACCGACCTGCGACCGGCCGACGACACCAGTAGGCACTCGCAGGCATCCGCTCCACTCCACGTGACCTTCGCTGCTGCAAGGTCGATACTGCCGACAGCAGGATTTCGACCACAGGGCCGCCGATCACCGAAGGTTGCCTGACGCTTCGTCAGGCAAGTCGGCATCAAGTCAGCATCAGGACCGTCAGAACCCGCTTCCACTCACCATGGACCGCCAAGATCGATAACCGACCTTACCCAGCCTGACCAGCAAAGACATGCGTCAGAGGCCCATCTGTCAACCTCACCAGGAGGCACCCATGAAGATGCTGATCAACGTCCCGGAGACCGTCGTGGCGGACGCGCTGCGCGGGATGGCGGCCGCGTATCCCGATCTGACCGTGGACGTGGAGAACCGGGTCATCGTCCGGCGGGACGCTCCGGTGGCCGGGCAGGTCGCGCTGGTGTCCGGTGGCGGGTCGGGGCACGAGCCGCTGCACGGCGGGTTCGTCGGCCCGGGCATGCTCTCCGCCGCCTGTCCCGGAGAGGTGTTCACCTCCCCGGTGCCGGACCAGATGGTGCGGGCCGCCGCGGCCGTGGACAGCGGCGCGGGTGTGCTGTTCGTCGTGAAGAACTACACCGGCGACGTGCTGAACTTCGACATGGCGGCCGAACTGGCCGAGGACGAGGGCATCCAGGTCGCCAAGGTGCTGGTCAACGATGATGTGGCGGTCACGGACAGTCTCTACACGGCCGGACGGCGCGGCACCGGTGCGACGCTGTTCGTGGAGAAGATCGCGGGTGCCGCCGCGGCCGAGGGGCAGCCGCTGGAGCGGGTCGAGTCCATCGGGCGTCAGGTGAACGAGAACTCCCGGAGTTTCGGTGTGGCGCTCAGCGCCTGTACGACCCCGGCGAAGGGCAGCCCCACCTTCGATCTGCCGGACGGAGAACTGGAGTTGGGCATCGGCATCCACGGCGAGCCGGGCCGGGAACGGCGGCCGATGATGACCTCCGGGGAGATCGCCGACTTCGCGGTGAACGCGGTCCTGGAGGACATGCCGCCGCGCAGCCCCGTGCTGGTGCTGGTCAACGGCATGGGCGCCACGCCGCTGCTGGAGCTGTACGGCTTCAACGCCGAGGTGCAGCGGGTGCTGCGCGAGCGCGGGGTCGCCGTGGCCCGCACGCTCGTCGGCAACTACGTCACCTCCCTGGACATGGCGGGCGCGTCGGTGACGCTCTGCCAGGCCGACGAGGAACTGCTGCGGCTGTGGGACGCGCCGGTGAAGACTCCTGCGCTGCGGTGGGGGATGTGATACGGCGGACGAGGCGACCATCACCCGTAGCACGCCGGTCATCACCCCTACCACGCAAGGAGATCCAGTGCTCGACGCCGACTTCTTCCGCCGTTGGATGGCGGCGACCGCCGCGTCCGTGGACCGTGAGGCGGAGCGGCTCACCGCCCTCGACTCGGCCATCGGGGACGCCGACCACGGCAGCAATCTGCAGCGCGGCTTCACCGCCGTGCAGGCCGCCCTGGAGAAGGAGGCGCCGGACACCCCGGGCGCGGTTCTGGTGCTCGCCGGGCGGCTGCTCATCTCCACGGTCGGCGGCGCGTCCGGGCCCCTGTACGGCACGCTGCTGCGCCGGACCGGCAAGGCCCTCGGCGACGCCGCCGAGGTCAGCGAGGAGCAGCTGGCGGAGGCGCTGCGCGCGGGCGTGGACGGGGTGATGGCGCTGGGCGGGGCGGCCCCCGGCGACAAGACGATGATCGACGCCCTGGTGCCGGCCGTGGACGCGCTCGGCGACGGCTTCGCCGCCGCGCGGGCCGCCGCCGAGGAGGGCGCGGTGGCCACCACCCCGCTGCAGGCCCGCAAGGGCCGGGCCAGCTACCTCGGCGAGCGCAGCATCGGGCACCAGGACCCGGGGGCGACCTCGTCGGCGCTGCTCGTCGCCGGTCTCGAAGAGGCGGCGGAGGGCGGACGGTGAGTCAGGAGAAGGTGGTCGGCATCGTGCTGGTGTCGCACAGCGCGGAAGTGGCCGCCTCGGTCGCCGAGTTGGCGAAGGGCCTGGCGGGCGGGGCCCCGGCGGTGCCCGTGGCCCCGGCGGGCGGCACCGAGGGCGGCGGGATGGGCACGAGCGCCGAGCTGATCTCCGCCGCGGCGGCCTCGGTGGACCGGGGCGCCGGGGTGGCGGTGCTCACCGATCTCGGCAGCGCCGTGCTCACCGTGAAGGCGCTGATCGCCGAGGGTGACGAACTGCCGGACGGCGCCCGGCTGGTGGACGCGCCGTTCGTCGAGGGAGCGGTGGCGGCGGTGGTCACCGCCGCCACCGGGGCCGACCTGGACGCGGTGGAGGCCGCGGCGACGGAGGCGTACGGCTACCGCAAGGTGTGACACGGCCGCGGCAGGCCGGCTGGTCATCTGTTCGCGACGAACAGCCTGGCCAGCCGGACTCCTGCGGCGGCGGCCGCCGTGTGGTCCTCGATGGGGCGCACCCGGGAGTGCTTGAAGACGATGTAGGTGACCCCGGAGGGCACCCCGCCGCTGCGCGGGTTGGCCCGGATGCCGAGGGCCCGGGCGGTGGCGTAGGAGGCCTCGCCGATGATGTCGCGCGGGCCGGTGTCGCCGACCACGGCGTACTGCACCCGGCCCCGGTAGACCACGGCGGCGACCGAGCCGCCCCGTACGCCGTGCTCGCGGGGGTTCCAGATGCGGCTGGGGGCCGGGACGACGATGTAGGGCAGGGCCGCGGCGTTGAGATGCCGGCCGTCGGACTGCCGGTAGGCGGTCATGGTGGCGAACTGCGGGTCGGTGCGGCGGTTGCAGCGGGCGGTGGAGCGTCCGTCGCAGTCGATGTCCAGGTCGGCCTTCCAGAAGACGGCGTCCCCGGTGCCGCAGACGGGCACGGTCGCGGGTCTGGCGGCGTCGGTGCGGTACCGGCCGCGGGAGATCTGGTGGCATTCGCCCAGCCGGGCCAGCAGCGCGGTGGCGGCCACCGCGCTCCGGCCGGCGGTCGCGGGCCGGTCCCTGGGCGGGGCGACGGCAGCCGGGTGGTGGAGTGCGGCCGGGTCGTGCAGGGCGGCCGGGTGGTGCAGTTCGGCCGGGGCGTTCAGTGCGGTCGGGACGTGCAGGGCAGCCGGGGCGAGCAGGGCGACGCCGGCCAGGGCAGGCGTCAGCGACGGGACACGCACGATGAGGGGACCCTCTCGTCGGGGACGGGCGGACATCCAGCACACTCTGGTGCGGGTCCCGGCGTCCGTGCGTACCGGTCGCCCGGAAGGGGCTGGATGGAGCACGCTTCTGACGCCTGATGAGGGACAAAAGAACAGATCAGGACAACAGGGGCCGGGGATCGGGAACGAAGCCCGCCCCCGATCCCCCGGCCACCCGCGTCGGCGCGGCTTCGGCGACGACAGCGTGTCCGCGCCAGCGGCATGAACTCCCCTGCCCTCTCGGGAAGTTCAGCCGTAAGGAAGCTCAGCATACGAAACTTTCCGGCATGGTCACCATCGCGGGCCCCACAGGTCACCCGTGCGGCCCTCTTGCCGCATCCGCACCCGCCACGCCATATTGGTCCGGACCTTTACGTGATTGCCCATGCCGCCGGCCCCCGGGGAGGCAGAGCCGTGCGACGCGTTCCGTGGCCGCTCGTGCCGGTCTGCGGGGCCCTGCTGCTGGTCGCGTCCTGCGCCTTGGGCCAGGGCGGCGAAGCCGACGAGGGCCGGGCACCCGGGGCTCCGACCGGGGTCACCGCGCAGGCGGGCAGCGCCACCAGCGTGCACGTGATGTGGAATGCGGTGCCGGACAGCCCCGGTGTCCGCACTTACGAGGTGTACAGCGGCACCAGGAAAGTGCAGGACGTGCCGGGTTCGCGGCACATGGTGGACGTCACCAGGCTCAGGCCGTCCACCGTGTATGCCTTCACCGTGCGGGCCCGGGACACCGAGGGGCGGCTCGGGCCGCCGAGCCGTTCCGTGCGGGCGCGGACCCCGCCCGGCGCGACGGCGGACCGCTCGGCGCCCACCCGGCCGTCGCATCCCGCCGGGCGGGTGCTCGGCGCCCGGGAGGTCCAGCTGTCCTGGAGCGCCTCCCGCGACGACCGGGGCGTGGTGTCGTACGACGTGTACCAGGGCGGGGCGAAGATCCACAGCGTCGGCGGGAGCCAGACCGCGACCGTGGTCACCGGCCTGCGCCCCGGCACCGGCTACGTCTTCACGGTGCGGGCCCGCGACGCCGCCGACAACCTCTCCCCCGCGAGCGCCCCGGTCCGCCTCACGACCCCGGGCACCGACGACGGGCGGGACACCGCGCCCACCGGCTTCACCGCACAGACCCACCGGGCCGGCGGGGCGTACTACCTCGACCTGTCCTGGGATCCGCCGCGCACGGACGGCGTGATCACCGAGTACCAGATCCGGCTGGACGGCGCCGCGGCGACCTCGCTGGTGTGGGGCGGCACTCCCCCGCCCGGGCGGGCGGCCTACAGCTTCTACGTCGGCCGGGCCTCCGGGGACGAGCACCGGGTGCGGCTGCGGGCACGGCTGCCGGACGGCACGTGGGGCGGGTGGTCGCCGGAGCGAACGGTGACCACGGGCGGCTGACGGGCGCAGCAGCCACCCCAGGGGCGCGGGAACCGCGCGACCAGCCACGGACCATGCGCAGACCATGCGCACCCGCCGACACACGGCTCCCGGCAGACGAGTGGGCGACCTCCGCCGCCCGAAGGAAACCGTCACCTGACCGGCCGCCTCCCGGGTGCGGGCACCCCCGTCGCCCCGTTGGCTGCTGCCCAGGCAGCACGGACGCTTCCCGATCCCCGGCGGCGCATGGGACGTTCCGCCGACCGTGCCGCCGGAAGGCCGACCCATGCACACCTCGCCCCTCCTCGTCCGCTGCGGTCTGACCCTGGCGGCCGCCGCGGCGCTCCCGGCCGCCCTCGCCGTGCCGTCCGCCGCGGCCTCGGGCATCTCCGTCAGCACCACCGGGTCGGCCGTCTCGGTGGTCACCGGCGCGTGCTCCGAGATCAACGGCACCTGGGGCAACGCGGCCCTGCTCACCAGCAGGCAGGCGAACTTCTCCCAGGGCCGGCAGTCCGCCTTGTCGGGCACGACCGTCAGCCAGTCCGCGGCCTGGACGGGAGTGCGGCCGGGCACGTACACCGTGGTCGCGTCGGGCTCGGGCTCGGGTTCGGAACCGACGACCTCCTCCACGGCCTCGCCGGCGCCCTCCCGGGGTGTGCTGGGCGGCCTCGGCGGTGCCGCCCGGGACTACGGCACGCTGACGCTGGGCATCGGCGCGGCCCTGGTGAGCACCGGGGCCGTCGTCACGGGCTGGTATCTGCGCCGGCGTTCGAAGCCGCACCGGCTCTGAGGGACCGGCCGCGGGCCCGGTTCAGTGGCGCTCGGGCAGTTCGGGGAACTCCGCCAGGGCGTGGGTGAGCCACTGGGTCCAGAAGGTCTCCAGATCGATGCCGGCCCGCAGCACGAGATGGCGCAGCCGGTCCTCGGGGGCGTCGCGGTCCGGTGGGAAGTCGCGCTGCTCGATCTCCCGGTACTCGGCCAACTGCCGCCGGTGCAGCTCGAGATGGCGGCGCAGGTCCGTCTCCAGGCCCGCCGTGCCGACCACCGCCGCGGCCCGCAGCCGCAGCAGGAGCGTGTCCCGCAGCGGCTTGGGGTCCTGCCCGGCGGCGGTCCAGCGGGCCAGTTCGGCACGGCCCGCGGGCAGGACCTCGTAGCTCTTCTTCTGCCCGCGGGCCGGTGCCTGCGCCGGCAGGGTGCGGATGAGGCCGTCGGCCTCCAGCTTTCCCAGCTCGCGATAGATCTGCTGGTGCGTCGCCGACCAGAAGTAGCCGATCGACTTGTCGAACCGGCGGGTCAGCTCCAGCCCCGACGACGGCTTTTCCAGCAGGGCGGTGAGGATCGCGTGCGGGAGTGACATGGCCTCATCCTAGGGATCGCCCGTACGGGGCCTACAGCGCCGACGCCAGCTCCGTGCCCTGCTTGATGGCCCGCTTGGCGTCCAGCTCGGCCGCGACGTCCGCGCCGCCGATCAGATGGACGCTGCGCCCGGCGGCGGCCAGCTCCTCGTACAGGTCACGGCGCGGCTCCTGGCCGGTGCACAGCACCACCGTGTCGACCTCCAGCACGGTGCTCTCCTCGCCGACGGTGATGTGCAGGCCGGCGTCGTCGATCCGGTCGTAGCGGACGCCCGGGACCATGGTCACGCCGCGGTGCTTGAGCTCGGTGCGGTGGATCCAGCCGGTGGTCTTGCCGAGGCCCGCGCCGACCTTGGTGGTCTTGCGCTGGAGCAGGTGGACCTGGCGGGGCGGGGTGGGCCGCTGCGGCGCGGCGAGGCCGCCCGGAGCCTGGTAGTCCATGTCGACGCCCCAGTTGCGGAAGTACGTCCGGGGGTCCTCGCTCGCCTTGTCCCCGCCGTCGGTGAGGTACTCGGCGACGTCGAAGCCGATACCGCCGGCGCCGAGGATGGCGACCCGGTCGCCGACGGGCGCGCCGTCCCGCAGCACGTCGAGGTAGCCGAGGACGCGCGGGTGGTCGGCGCCGGGGATGTCCGGGGTGCGCGGGGTGACACCGGTGGCGACCACGACCTCGTCGTAGCCGGCCACGGTCTCGGCGGTGACCCAGGTGTCGAGGCGTACGTCGACCCCGTGGGCGTCGAGCTGGTGGCGGAAGTAGCGCAGCGTCTCGTCGAACTCCTGCTTGCCGGGGACCTTGCGGGCGACATTGAGCTGGCCGCCGATCTCGCTCGCGGCGTCGAAGAGCGTGACCTCGTGGCCGCGCTCGGCGGCGCTCACCGCGCAGGCGAGGCCCGCGGGTCCCGCGCCGACGACGGCGACGCGCTTCCTCAGCCGGGTCGGGGAGAGCTCCAGCTCGGTCTCGTGGCAGGCGCGCGGGTTGACCAGGCAGGAGGTGATCTTCCCGCTGAAGGTGTGGTCGAGGCAGGCCTGGTTGCAGCCGATGCAGGTGTTGATGGCCTCGGGCGTCCCGGCGGCCGCCTTGGCGACGAAGTCGGGGTCGGCGAGCATGGGGCGGGCCATGGAGACCATGTCCGCGTAGCCGCCGGCCAGCAACTCCTCGGCGAGTTCCGGGGTGTTGATGCGGTTGGTGGTCACCAGCGGCACGGACACCTCGCCCATGAGCTTCTTGGTGACCCAGGTGTAGGCGCCGCGCGGGACGGAGGTGGCGATGGTGGGGATACGGGCCTCGTGCCAGCCGATGCCGGTGTTGATGATCGTCGCCCCGGCGGCCTCGACCGCCTTGCCCAGGGTGATCACCTCCTCCAGGGAGGAGCCGCCCGGGACCAGGTCGAGCATGGAGAGCCGGTATATGACGATGAAGTCCTCGCCGACGGCCTCGCGCACCCGCTTGACGATCTCGACGGGGAAGCGCATCCGGTTCTCGTAGGAGCCGCCCCAGCGGTCGGTGCGCCGGTTGGTCTGCGCGGCGATGAACTCGTTGATGAGGTAGCCCTCGGAGCCCATGATCTCCACGCCGTCGTAGCCGGCCTGGCGGGCGAGGCGGGCGGCGCGGGCGTAGTCGTCGATGGTCCGCTCGACGTCGGCGTCGGTGAGTTCGCGCGGCACGAAGGGGCTGATCGGCGCCTGCAGCGGGCTGGGTGCGACGAGGTCCTGGTGGTAGGCGTACCGCCCGAAGTGCAGGATCTGCATCGCGATCCGGCCGCCCTCGCGGTGCACGGCCTCGGTGACCACCTTGTGCTGCTCGGCCTCCGCCTCGGTGGTGAGCCTGGCGCCGCCCTCGTACGGCCGGCCCTCGTCGTTGGGCGCGATGCCGCCGGTGACGATGAGACCCACGCCGCCGCGGGCGCGGGCCGCGTAGAACGCCGCCATGCGCTCGAAGCCGCGCTCGGCCTCCTCCAGGCCGACGTGCATGGAGCCCATCAGCACGCGGTTGGGCAGGGTGGTGAAGCCCAGGTCGAGCGGGGTCATCAGATGCGGGTAACGGCTCATCGGGCCCTCCGTGCGCGGTGTCGTCGCCTCTTGTTGTAGAGGACGCGAGAGCCTTTATGCAACTAGTTGCACAACCGTCGAGGGGTGACACCGGCCACTCTGTACCTACTAGTATGTACAGCACGAGCCCGATCCCTGCCCGCCCCGAAAGGACTCCACACCATGCCCTTCGTCCGCATCGACGCGCTCGGCTCCGACCCCGCCCGGCTCGACGCGCTCGGCCAGGCCGTCCAGGACGCCCTGGGGGAGACGCTCGGCGTCCCGCCCGAAGACCGCTTCCAGGTGCTGACCGGCCACGACGGCACCACGAGCACCCTGCGTTACGGCGACCACCTGGGCGTGCGCAAGGACGACGCGGTGGTGTTCGTGGCCGTCACCATGCGCTCGGGGCGCTCCCCGGAGCAGAAGCGCGCGCTCTACCGGCGGATCGCCGAGCTGGTGCACGAGCGCACCGGCACCGCGCCGCGCAATGTCGTCGTCACCGTCACCGAGAACACGTCCGCCGACTGGTCCTTCGGCAACGGCGAGGCGCAGTACGCCCCGGCCGGCGGGGAGCCGGCCGGGGCGTACTCGTAGCGCGAGAGGGTCAGCGGCTGCGCAGCCGCAGATGCAGGTCCCTCTCCTGGTCGCCGGAGGCCGTACAGGTCTCCTCGACGGTGAACATCGAGTCCAGGGTGTGCCGGAACCGGTCCACGGCCCAGTAGCCGCCCTGCACGTCCGCCTGGACGGACGCGTCGAGGTGGACCGGCGGGCAGCCCGGCCCCCGGGCGTCCGCGACGTCGTACGTGCCGAGCCAGACCATCGGCCGGACCTCGTGGAGCTGCTGAGGGATCTCGTCCGCGCCCCGGTCGGAGGCGAAGCAGGACCCCAGCGCGTCGAAGACGAGGCGGGCGTCCTCCTTGGAACCACTGATCTCCACCGTGACGGTTTCGGGATGCGACCGCTCCGTGTGTGCCATTGATCGCTCCTTTCGTGGCGCGCCGCGGTGGAAGGGAGTACCCCGCCGAACCGCGTCCACCCCCAGGAAAGCACCACCTGCCGGTCGGCACACCCCAGCCGGGCTCAGCCGCGGGAGAACTTGTAGGTCTTGCTGTCCGTCAGGATGCAGAAGCCCGGCGACATCACGATCACGCGCAGGATCCCGGTACGGCGGTCGTAGTCGATGCCCTCCGCCTCGAAGGTGCCGGAGCAGGAGCTGCGCAGCGGCAGCTGGCGCAGGGCGGTGACGTGGCCGGTGACGTCCCCGGTGCCGTTCGGCGGGGCGGACAGGTCGATCTGGAGCAGCGGCTTGGTGAGGCCGAAGAGATTGCCGTCCGGGTCGTCGGAGGAGCACAGCAGGGTGGTGGGGCCGGAGAAGTCGCAGCCCTGGACGTCGCGGACGGCGTGGTCGAGGTCGACCGCGGACACCTGCGGGAGGTTCGCCGACGGCGAGGTGGACGGGTTGACGCCGGGGGTGGGGAAGACCAGCAGCCGGTTCATCGTGCCCCACTCGCCCGAGAGCATCCACTGGCCGTCGGGCGAGACGGCGTCCCAGGAGTTGTTCAGGGCCTCGCCCGGGCTCAGCGTGTGGACGTACTCCGACCAGGTGCCGTCGGGCGCCTGCACGCGGTACATCTTCGAGTTGCCGGAGTCCTGCTGGTAGGGCTCGATGTAGTAGCCGTTGTACGAGGCGTCGGGATCGCCGACGTGGTTCCAGCCGCGGCTGGAGACACCGAGGGGAATGGTGCCGATACCGGTGTAGCGGTTGGGACTGTTCGCGGGGACCTCCACGGAGGTCAGTCCCTGGCTCTCGTCCAGCGGCCGGGCGCGGTCGGAGCCGGTCTCCGTCCAGGTGCCGGCGGCGGAGGCGGGCGCGGGTGCGGCGAGGGACACGACGGCGGCGGTGGCGAGGGTGACGAGTCCGCAGAGGACTGCGTGACAACGTTGCCGGGCGGACGCGGGCATGGCCGACTCCTTGGGCGGGGTGCGGGGGGCGGGAACCACTCGGTCGGCGGACAGTCTGGCGTGGCGCGTTAGTCATGTACAGGCCAATGCAGCAACATGAGCGTGAACTCTCCCCGTCCGCCGAACGGGCGTGCAGGATGTCCGGGACAGGAGTTCGGTCCCGGCGTGACGGCTTCGGCGGACGCGCACGGCTGTGGTGAGAGATGGTGGAGGTAACCGGCACGGCGTCGGAGAGTCGGGTGTGAGCGCGGTGGATCAAGGGGAGTCGGCACGGGGGACGGCGTGCCGTGCGGACGGGCGAAGGCGGTGCATGGCATGAGTGCAGCCGAGGCTCCGGTGACGGACGGCGGCGAGCCCGTGCGCGGGCCGGTGCGGCCGGGCGGCCTGCTCGACGTGCTCGGCGTGGCCTCGGTGGTGCTGGACACCACCGGGCGGATCGTGCTGTGGAGCCCGCAGGCGGAGGAGCTGTTCGGGTACAGCGCGGGCGAGGCCCTCGGACAGTACGCGGCCCGGCTCATGGTCCACGAACGCCATTTCGAGCTGGTCGGCAAGCTCTTCGCCGATGTCATGCGCACCGGGCAGAGCTGGGCCGGCGGCTTCCCGATCCGGCACAAGGACGGCAGCACCCGCCTGGTGGAGTTCCGCAACATGCGGCTGCTGGACGACCACGGTGACGTGTACGCCCTCGGTCTCTGCGCCGACCAGTCGACCGTACGGCGCCTCGAGCAGGACGTGGCGCTGTCCGAGCGGATGGTGAAGCAGTCGCCGATCGGTTACGCCGTCCTGGACACCGAGCTGCGGTTCGTCTCGGTCAACCCGGCCCTGGAGCAGATCAACGGGGTGCCGGCCGCCGAGCACGTGGGACGGACGATGCGCGAGGTCCTGCCCATGCTGGACTCCGAGCCGGTGGAGGCCGGCGCCCGGCGGGTGCTGGACACCGGCGTGCCGGTCATCGACAGCACGCTGGTCGGCCGCACCCCCGCCGACCCGGACGAGGACCACACCTGGGCGCACTCGCTGTACCGGCTCGACGACGCCATGGGCAATGTGCTCGGCGTCGCGGTCTCGGTCGTCGACATCACCGAGCAGCACCGGGCCTCCCTGGAGGCGGAGGCCGCACGGCGCCGGCTCGCGGTCATCGCCGACGCATCCGCCCGGATCGGTACGACGCTCGACCTGGACCGCACCGCCTGCGAACTGGCCGAGGTCGCCGTACCGGAACTCGCCGACGTGGCCGCCGTGGACCTGCTCGACTCGGTGGTGGACGGCCGGCGCAGCACGCTGGGACCGTCGGAGTCGGCGATGATCCGGGCCCTCGCGGTGCGCCCGCAGGACGACTCGGACGCGGTACGGGCCGCCGACCCGCCCGGCCGGATCGCGTGGTACGGACCCGACCGGCTGGTCACCGAGTGCGTGCGCTCCGGCGAGGCGGTGCTGGTGCCGCAGGTGAAGGACGAGGACCTGCCGCGCATCGCCCGCTGCGCCGAGTCGGCCGAACTGCTGGACCGCGCGGGACTGCACTCGTATCTCGCGGTACCGCTGATCGCGCGCGGTGAGGTGCTCGGGGCCCTGGACCTCAAACGGACCCGCAATCCGGCGCCGTTCGACAAGGACGACGTCCTGCTCGCCCGGGAGCTGGCCGCCCGCGCGGCCGTGCAGATCGACAACGCGCGCTGGTACCAGAACGCCCGCAACACCGCCCTCACGCTGCAGCGCAGTCTGCTGCCCAGCCGCCCGCCGGAGACGATCGGCCTGGAGGTGGCCTCCCGGTACCAGCCCGCCGGGGCCACCAGCGAGGTCGGCGGCGACTGGTTCGACGTCATTCCCCTGGAGGGCGGCAAGACCGCGCTCGTGGTGGGCGATGTGATGGGCAGTGGGCTCAGCGCGGCCGCGACCATGGGCCGGCTGCGCACGGCGACCACCACGCTGGCCGCCCTGGACCTCGACCCGGCGCTGCTGCTGGAGCACCTGGACAAGACGACGTCGGCCCTGGACCACTCCATCGCGACGTGCATGTACGCCGTGCACGATCCGCATCTGCGGGAGTGCCGGATCGCCAACGCCGGGCATCTGCCGCCGGCCCGTCTCCGCCCGGGCCGCCCGCCGGAACTGCTCGACCTGCCGACCGGGGTCCCGCTGGGCGTGGGCGGGGTCGCCTTCACCACCGTCACCGTCGACTTCGAGCCCGGCGACGAACTCGTCTTCTACACCGACGGTCTGGTGGAGACCCGCCGCCATTCCCTCGACGAACGCCTGGACTTCCTGCTGTCCCTGCTCGACGACCCGGCCCGTCCCCTGGAGGAGACCTGCGACTTCCTGCTGCGCACCCTGCACCACCCCGACAACCACGACGACGTCGCCCTGCTCATCGCGCGGGCGCAGGAACTGCCCTGACGGTTACGGCAGTACGCCGGTCACCACGTGCGCGGACAGCTCCTCCGACACCGCCAGACGGGCCGTCAGGCCTGCGTCGGTGAAGATCCGTGCGGCGGCCGGTGCCTGGCGCTCGCTGGTCTCGGTCAGCAGACAGCCGCCCGGTGCGAGCCACTCGGGCGCCCCGGCGGCCACCCGGCGCAGCACGTCCAGACCGTCGGCGCCGCCGTCCAGGGCGACGCGCGGTTCGTGGTCGCGGGCCTCGGCCGGCAGCAGGGGCAGTTCGGCGGTGGGGACGTACGGCACGTTGGCGGTCAGGATGCCGACGCGGCCGCGCAGCGCGGCGGGCAGGGCGTCGTAGAGGTCGCCCTGGTGGGCCCGGCCGTCGAAGGCGGCGAGGTTGCGCGAGGCACAGCGTACGGCGGCCGGGTCGATGTCGGCCGCGTGCACCTCGGCTCCGTCCAGGGCGGCGGCGAGGGCCGCGCCGAGCGCGCCCGAGCCACAGCACAGGTCCACGACGACACCCGCCCGCGGCGCCTGGGCCAGCGCCTGGTCGACCAGGAACTCGGTACGGCGGCGGGGGACGAACACCCCCGGTTCCACCGCGACCCGCACACCGTGGAACTCGGCCCAGCCCAGGACGTGTTCGAGCGGAAGCCCGGCGGCGCGCCGTTCCACCATCGAGGCCGCTTCCTCGGGCGTGCCGGCGGTGGCGAGGATCAACTCCGCCTCGTCCTCGGCGAAGACGCACCCGGCGGCGCGCAGCGCCGAGACGAGGGTGGCTTGGGAGGAAGGGGAAGAGGAGGACAGGGAACCAGAAGACGACATGGGCGCCGAAAGCCTTTCGGAGCGCGGGACTTCAGGGCGCTCTCGCGGTCACCGCTGCCGGTGCACCGTCCGCGACCGGACGGCCACCATACCGCAAGGGGTGCACCCGGTTTCCTGCGGGAAAAACACGTGGCGCGGTGCCGGGGCGGGCGGCTACGCTCGCCGCGATGACGACTCACGCCTCGCAGAGATTGGGGGTCCCGTCCGCGCAAGGTGAGCGCTGATGCTCCCTTCCACCGCGTACGGGGATTCCCGGCTTTCCTTGTGGCTACGCGTACGGACGTATGCCGTGCCACCGTCCATGATCGAGCTCGCCACCGGTCGCCGCGCCGCCGGGGACTGGGCGGGGGCCTGTGCCGCCGCCCGGATCGACGTCGACCTCGATCTGCGTTCCATTGCCCGCGCCCACGGCCGGGAGATCGCGGCCCGGCTCCGCGCCGACCTCCGCCGTCTCGCCCCGGACCTGCTGCGCTGGCACATGCCGAGGATCGCGCCCGACGGGCTGCTACGCCCCGGCCTGACCCTGACGCTGGCCCGGTACGAGCGGCCCGGCCGGGCCGGCCCGCTGCATCTCGTGGCCCGTACCCCACCGGCCTGGGCGGACGCCGGCCAGCGGATCACCCTCGCCCTGTTCGATCCGGCCGAGGCGCCCACCGGCCGCCATCCGCATCCCCGCCCGAACCGCCGCTACCGGCTCGATCTGCACAGGCACCTGTGGGACGCGACCAGGGCCGGCGAGCTGCGCGACCGGTCGGGCGCCGGCGGTCCCGCGCCGCCCGACCGCGATCCGCTGGGTCTCGTCCCGCCGGGGCACGGCTGTGCCGTCGGCCGGTGGACGGCCGAGGCGGGCATCCTGCTGCGCGCCGAAGGACACTCCGGCGGAACCTTCGCCGTACGACTCGGCGGCCGTCGCCGTCTGGTGCTGGCGGTGGCGGCGGACGGGAGCGACGCGCAGGATCCCGCCGAACACCGACGCGGGACCGACCCGGCCGGACCGCCCACGGACCCGGCGGCCGGCCCCCGGCGCCATGGCCGACCGCACCACCTCGCGGATGAGGGCAACGCCCCGAACCGGGCCGAGAACCGGCGCGGGGCCGACGCGGCCGGCGGGCCGCCGGGCCCGGGCGGGCTCCTGGACCAGGTCGCAGGCCGTGGCGGCGCGCCGGGCCTGCGGATCGTCGACGAGCCTCCGCCGGGCGGTCTGTCCGCCGTGCCGGTGCTGCCCGATGCGGCGACCTGGGTGGCGCCCGATCTGGAGTTGCTGCGTGCCGGGCTGCTCGGCGCGGACCGGCTGCATCCCCTGGTCGCCGCCGCGCTGTCGCCCGGCCACTCGGCGCCGGGTGTGGTCCGCGATCCGGATCCGGTGGAACAGGCGCGGCGGGTGGAGTGCCGGGGAGCCACGCACCGGATCGGCCTGGTCGACGGCGTCCTGGTGCCGCTGGACCACGACCCGGAGGAGATCCGGCGGGAGGAGCTGCTGGCCGCGCTCGGCGGGCCGCCGCTGCCCTGTCTGCGGGTCATCGACGAGGCGCACCGGCGCCCCGACTGCCTCGCCGGTGTCCGGGAACGGCTGGACCACGGGGACACCGAAGGCGCCCTCGTCGTGGTCGAGGGGCTGCTGGGTCCCGGCGCGGTGCTGCGCGAGGGACCCCTGCGGGACGAGCTCACGGCGGCCGCCGAGCGGCGTATCGCCTACGGGCTGTACCGGGCCGGTCTGACCGGCTCCGGCGGCACCTCCACCGACCCGGGCCGCCGCACCGGCCGAGGCCGCCGCCCCACCCGACGGCAGTCCCGCTCCGTCACCTTCTTCTGAACCCCTTTTCTTTCCACCGACTTCACCCCCTCCTACATCCTTCAGGTGATCCCACATGACCGCTGCCACCGCTCCTGTCTCCCTCGCCCCTCAACTCGATGTAGCCGAAGCCCTGTTGGACCTGCTCCGCGAGACGACCACCGAACCCCGCACCGACGTACAGCTGGAGGCGCTGACCCTGGCCGTGGCCGCCGATCTTCCGGTGCTGCTGTGGGGCGAGCCCGGCATCGGCAAGACGGCGGCACTGACCCAGCTGGCCGCCGCCCTGGACCTGCCGCTGACGACCGTGATCGCGAGCGTCCACGAGCCGTCCGACTTCTCCGGCCTGCCCGTCGTCGGAGACGATCCGGCGGTGCAGGGCGTCCCGATGGCCCCGCCGGACTGGGCCGTGCGGCTCGTACGGGCCGGGCGGGGCCTGCTGTTCCTGGACGAGCTGTCCACCGCTCCCCCGGCGGTGCAGGCGGCCCTGCTGCGGCTGGTGCTGGAGCGGCGGATCGGCGCGCTGCGGCTGCCGCCCGGGGTGCGGATCGTGGCCGCCGCCAACCCGCGCTCCTCGGCGGCCGACGGCTGGGAGCTCAGCCCGCCGCTGGCCAACCGGTTCGTGCATCTGCAGTGGGCCCACGACCACGACGTCGTCGTACGGGGTCTCGGCGGGACCTGGCCGCGGGCGGCCCTGCCCGCGCTCGACCCCGAGCGGCTGTCCGAGGCCGTGGCCTTCGCCCGGCGCGCGGTGTGCGCATTCCTCGTCGCGCGGCCGGGGTTGGTGCACCGGCTGCCGAGCGGCGAGAGCCGCCGGGGCGGCGCATGGCCGTCGCCCCGGAGCTGGGAGGCGACCCTGCGGCTGATCGCCTTCGCGACCGCCGCCGGATCGTCGCGGGACGTGCTGTCGCTGCTGGTCCGGGGCACCGTGGGGGACGGGCCCGGGCTGGAACTGCTGGCGAGTCTGGACCGGATGGACCTGCCCGACCCCGAGACGCTGCTCGCCGACCCGGCGGGTGCCGAACTTCCCGAGCGCGGGGATCTGCGGCAGGCCGTGCTCGACGGCGTGGTGGACGCGGTCCGAGGGCGCCCCGAGCGGGCGCGCTGGGACGCGGCCTGGGCCTTGCTGGTGCGGGCGATGGAGACCGGGGCACCGGACGTGGTGGTCGTCCCGGCGACCACGCTGGCCGCCCTGCGCCGGGAGGGCTGGGACGTGCCGGCGGCGGTCGAGCGGCTCGCCGGGGTGGTGTCGCTGTCCCGGCGGGCCGACCAGGCCGCCCGGGTCGCCGGGGCACGCCGATGACGGCGGACGCACCCGCCGCGCTGGACCGCGGCAAGCTGTTCGCCGCGCGGCTGCACGCGGCCCGGGCCCGCCCCTACCTGGCGACCGCCCTGTTCGCGCTGCGGCCGGTGGAGTCCCGGGAGGTTCCGACGATGGGCGTCGACCGGTACTGGCGGTGCTATGTCTCCCCGGCGTTCGTGGACCGCACACCGGTGGCGGAACTGGCGGCGGTGTGGGTGCACGAGGTGGCGCATCTGCTGCGCGACCATCACGGGCGCGGCGACCGGTTCGCCCGTGAGCACCAGCTGACCGGGCCGGCGGAGCGGCTGCGCATGAACATCGCCGCCGACTGCGAGATCAACGACGATGTGTACGGCGACGGGCTGGTGCGGCCCGAAGACGCCGTGACGCCAGGGACGCTGGGGCTGCGGCCGGGCGAGCTCATGGAGGACTACCTGCGGCAGTTCCGGCTCGGGCCGCGCCTTGCCCGGCTGGCCTGGCTGGACTGCGGCAGCGGCGCCGACGGGCGGGACCGCGGCTGGGAGCTGGGGCCGGACGGTGCGCACGGGCTGAGCGAGCAGGAGCGGGACGCGGTCCGGTTCCGGGTGGCGCAGGGCATCAAGGGCCACCCGGGCAGCGCCCCGCAGGGCTGGCGGCGGTGGGCGGAGGAGGTGTTCCATCCGCCGCAGCCGTGGCGGCAGTTGCTGGGCTCGGCACTGCGGTCGGCGGTCTCCGCTCCGGGGGTGGGCGAGGACTACAGCCACGGCCGGCCGGCGCGGCGTTCGGCGGCGCTGCCCGGGATCGTCCTGCCGAGTCTGCGGCGCAGGCCGCCCCGGGTGTGCGTCGTCATCGACACTTCGGGGTCGGTCAGCGACGCCGAACTGGGCAGCGCGCTGCTGGAGGTGACCGCGATCTGCCGGGCCGTGGGCGGCCGGCGGGACCTGGTCTCCGTGCTGTCCTGCGACGCCGCCGCCCAGACCGTGCAGCCACTGTGCCGGACGGAGGGCATCGAACTGGTGGGCGGCGGCGGGACGGATCTGCGCACCGGGTTCGCCCGCGCGCTGCGGACCCGGCCCGACGCCGTCGTGGTCCTGACCGACGGTCAGACGCCGTGGCCGGACGAACGGCCGCCGTGCCGCACGGTGGTGGGGCTGTTTCCGCGGGTCGGCGGCTCGTACGACGAGAACCGTCCCGACTACCAGCCGGACGCGCCGCCGGCGTGGGCGCGGGTGGTGACGATCGGGTCGGCGGCGGGGTGACGGGGTGGGACGCCGGCACCCGCGCCGCCGAAGTACCGGCACAGGGCTGGGTCAGACGCCGACCGTTTCCTCGACCTCTTCCTCGGCCTCCTCCTCGGCCGCCCGCGCCGCCTCCCGCTCGGTGGGCAGAACGGCCGGCGTGACGGTCGCCTCGGCCTCGGTCGTAGCGGTGCCGGGGTGGCCGACCGCGTGCCGGGCCCGGCGGGGACGCTCGTAGAGGGCCGCGATCCCGGTCACGACGAGGCCCACGAGCAGCCAGACCACGAGCGTCGACACGTTGCGCGACAGACCGTCGTCGCCGAAGTACAGCAGGCTGCGGACGCCCTCGACGAAGCCGGCGCCGTTCCAGAAGGCGTGCAGCGTGCCGAAGAAGCCGTTCTGCAGCTCGGGGCGGAACAACCCGCCGGAGCTGGTGAAGTTGAGCATCACGAACAGCACCATCATGGTGAGCGTGGTCCACCGCTTGAGGAAGGTGTGCAGGCCGACGCCGATGAAGAGGATGCCGGCCGAGTACAGCCAGGCCATGCCCCAGACGCCCGCGAGGTCGTGGCGGGCGAGGTGGAACACCGGTCCGGCGAGGAGCGCTCCGATGCCGCTGACCGCGGCGGAGACACCGAGCGTGAGCAGCGCCCGTACCCGCATCGAGAGGGCGGCGCCCGCGGCACCGAGGGCGGCGACCGAGGCGTAGGAGCCGATGCTGAGGGCGATCAGCAGGAAGAACAGGCCCTGGCCTGTGGGGTCGTCGGCGACCGGCTCGGCCACGTCGGTGACCTTCAGCGGCACGCCCTGCTCGGCGGCGACCGGCGTGAAGACCTTCTCGACCGCCGTCGCGCCCATGTCGGAGGCGGCGCTCGCCACCAGCAGCTCGGGCGCCTTGGCGCTGGGCACATAGGCGCCGGTCACCTGGCGGGACTCCAGCAGGTCGACGGCGTCGGCGCGGGTCGCGACCGTGCGGACGTCCAGCTTGTCCCCGGCGGTGTCCTTGACCGTCTGAGCGAAGACCTTGGCCTTCGGGGCGCTGCCGACGACGGCGACCGGCAGGTGGTGCGGCTCCGGGGTCACGAACGCCCCCATGTACGCGAGCCCCATGCCTATGCACATCAGCAGCGGGGTGATCAGGTGCGTGAGCACATGGCGCAGTGCCGGTGACCTCATCGCGCGCGAACCTCCAAAGGTTGGCTTATACAACTTTACATTCAAGTTGTACTATACAACTAGAACGCCGGAGGAGGTATTCCCGTGAGCGCAGCGGAGTCGGCCGTCGAGACGATCCAGCGCGAGATGACCATCTTCGCCCGCCGGGCCCGGGCCTCGGCGGGCCGTATGCACCCCGAGCTGTCCCTGGTGTCGTACACCCTGCTCGGCCACCTGGAGGAGCGGGGCGGCTGCCGGGCGACGGATCTCGCCGCCCACTACGCGCTGGACAAGTCCACCGTCAGCCGCCAGGTGGCCGCTCTGGAGCGGGCCGGGCTGATCGAGCGCCGCCTGGACCCGGAGGACCACCGGGTCCAGGTGCTGCATCTGACGGAGGCCGGCCGGGAGATCCTCGCCCAGGTCACCCGCAGCCGCCGGGCCGCGTTCCGCGCGCGGCTCGCGGGCTGGCCGGAGGAGGACCTGGTGCGCTTCGCGGCCTACCTGGAGCGGTACAACGCGGATCCCGGGGAGACCGGGGCCGGCTGAGGGTCACCGGGACCCGGGCGCGTCCCGGCCCGTGCCGGTCACGCCACCGGGACCTCGGCCCGCCCGCCGGCCAGCCGCTCCGGGGCGCGCGCCGCGAGGAACGCCGTACGGCGGCGCAGCCTGAAGCCGAGGGACTCGTACAGCCGGATAGCGCCCGTGTTCTGGGCGCTGGCGTGCAGGAAGGGCGTCTCGCCGCGCTCCCGTATGCCGTGCGCGACCGCGAGGATCAGCCGGGTGGCGAGGCCTTCGCCGCGGAAGGCGGGGTCGGTGCAGACCGCGCTGATCTCGGTGAAGCCCGGCGGGTGCAGCCGCTCCCCCGCCATGGCGATCAGCGCCCCGGCACGGCGGATGCCGAGGTAGGTGCCGAGTTCGACGGTGCGCGGCAGGAACGGCCCGGGCCGGGTGCGGGCCACGAGGTCGAGCATCTCGGGTACGTCCGCCGGGCCGAGGCGCACCGCCTCCGTGTCCGGCGCGGCGGCGAGGCCGTCGTCCACGAACTGCACGCCGTCGATCCGGAAGGTGATCTCCCAGCCGTCCGGCACCTCGCCGCCGTAGCCCGCCAGCGGGATCTCCGCGCCTGGACCGGCCAGCGCGGCCAGGTCCGCCCAGTCCCGGGCGTCCGGTTCGTCGGGCAGCGCCAGCCAGGGAGAGACGTCGACGGGGTAGCGCAGCACACGGCCGCGCCGCTGGGCGAAGTGGGCGTGCGGTCCGGTCAGCGAGGCGAGGGCGGGGTTGTCGAGGACGTGCGGGGCGTCGGCGGCGGGCCCGTCGCCGACGCCCGCTCCGGCTATGAGGCTCACGCGGCCACCTCGATCACGATCTTGCCGAGGGCGTGCCCGTCCTCGACGGCGCGCAGCGCCTGGCCGGCCTGCTCCAGCGGGAAGACGCGGGTGACGTGCGGATTCAGGGCGCCGCGTACGGCGAGGTCGGCCACCGCCTCGAGGACGGCGGCGGTGCGGACCCGCTGGACGGCGGCGCCGCCGAGCGCGGCCACGGCCTGCTGCGGCGAGCCCGCGGTGACCAGCTTGGCGCGGTCCTTCAGCAGTTCCGCGGCCTCGGTGAGGACCGGGCCGCCCACCAGGTCGTACACCCCGTCGATCCCGTCCGGCGCGGCGGACCGCACCCGCTCGACCAGATCGGGGCCGGAGGAGACGTGCACCGCGCCCAGCGACTCCACGAACTCCTTCTTGCCCTCGCTCGCCACGCCCACGACCCGCAGTCCGAAGGCGCGGGCGATCTGCACGGCCGCACTGCCGACGCCGCCGCCCGCGCCCGTCACCAGCAGGGTCGAGCCACCGGGCAGGTCGAGCTGGCGGACGCCGTCGTAGGCGGTGGCGGCGGCGACCGGGAGGGTGGCGGCGTCACGGAAGGACAGCGCGGCGGGTTTGTGGGCGGTCACGTCGGCGGTGAGCAGGGCGTACTCGGCGTATGCGCCGTGGGCGGCGCCGCCGAACACCTCGTCGCCGACGGCGAAGCCGGTGACTCCGGGGCCGACCTCCGCGACGACGCCGGCGGCCTCGCTGCCGAAGACCACCGGAAAGACACGCTCGCCCTCGCCGGGGCGGCGAAAGCCCTGGCGCAGCTTCCAGTCGACGGGATTGACGCCCGCCGCGCGGACCGCGATCAGGATCTCGCCCCGGCCCGGACCGGGGCGGTCCAGATCGATCAGCGCCTCGGCCTCCGGTCCCCCGTGCCGCGTGTAGACATACGCCTTGGACATGCAGTTTCCCTCGCTTCTGTCGCCCTGCCACCGGTGTACCGGTGCCGGCATCGAGCGCAAAGGAGAAGCGCCGCGAAGCTATTCCCCGGCCCCGAAAGAGTTCATACGGCCGCAATCATCCGGCCCTGACGTCGGTGACGAGGGACGGAGCACAAGGAAGGACACCGTACGGTTGAAGGATGAACGTTACGCGAGGCTTCACGGGCCGCCCGCGCGTCCACAACCCGGGGCTTCCGCCCGGGCAGTACGACGCGGGCGAGGACTGGCCCGTCCTGTCCGCCGAGGTCACCCCCGACCTCGCACCGGCCGACTGGTCCTTCCGGATCGACGGCTTGGTCGAGCTGCCGCACACGTGGGACTGGGACGAGGCGCACGCGCTGCCGGCGTCGGCGTACGACGGCGACATCCACTGTGTGACCGGCTGGTCGAAGTTCGGCGTGCGTTTCGGCGGGGTCTCGCTGGACGCGTTCTTCAATGTGGTGCGGCCCCATGTGTCCGCCACCCATGTGGTCGCCCGCTCCCACACCGGCTACACCACCAACCTGCCGCTCGCCGACGTCACCGGCGGGCGGGCCTGGATCGTCTGGGAGTACGACGGCGAGCCGCTGCCGGCCGAGCACGGCGGCCCGGCGCGGCTGCTGGTGCCCCACCTGTACTTCTGGAAGAGCGCCAAGTGGATCGCCGGCCTGACCCTCCTCGACCACGACGAGCCGGGCTTCTGGGAGGGCAACGGCTACCACGAACGCGGCAACCCCTGGCAGGAGCAGCGGTACTCCGGTGACTGACACGGTGACAACGAACCCGGACACCCACGCCACCCACCCGGAATCGGGGATTCCGACCATGCCTCAGGCCCCGGCCGCCCCCGCCGCGCGTTTCGCCGTGCCCGGGCGGATCGCGGTGAATGAGCAGGTGGCGGCCGTGTGGCAGCTCGCCACGGTGGTGGAGATCAGGCGTGAGACGCCGCGCGCGGCCACCTTCCGGCTGGCGGTGCCGGTATGGGCGGGTCATCTGCCGGGCCAGCATCTGATGCTGCGCCTGACCGCGCCGGACGGTTACGTGGCCCAGCGCCACTACTCGATCGCGTCGGCGCCGGACGACTCCGGGCACATCGAGCTGACCCTGGACCGGGTGCCGGACGGCGAGGTGTCCGGCTGGTTCCACACGGTCGCCCGCCCCGGTGACACGGTCGAGGTGCGCGGGCCGCTGAGCGGCTTCTTCGCCTGGCCCGGCGACCGGCCCGCGCTGCTGATCGGCGCCGGCTCCGGGATCGTGCCGCTGATGTCGATGGTGCGGCACCACCGCGACCGCGCTCTCACCGTGCCGTTGCGCATGCTGGTGTCCGCGCGCAGCCCCGAGGAACTGATCTACGCGGGCGAGCTGGGCCCGGAGACCACGCCCGTCTTCACTCGCAGCGCCCCACAGGGTGTGCCCGTGGGACGTATGGCGACCGCACATGTGACGCCGCTCCTGGCCGAACAGCCTCCCGGTGGGTGGGAGGCCTATGTGTGCGGATCCAACGGGTTCGCCGAGCACGCGTCCCGCCTGCTGGTCGCGGCGGGCCAGCCGGTGGACCGGATCCGGATCGAGCGCTTCGGCTGACCCCGGTCGCGCGCCGGGGTCGTTCGCGCGACCGTGGGGCGCATGGCGCGTTCCGTGCTCCAGGTGGGCTTGAACTCGCGGTTCCTCGGCGTGAGCGAGGTGCTCCGTACGGGGTACGAGACGGGTGTGGACGCTCGTGTGCGTGAGCGGCGGAGGGGATGACGGGCCACAGGACCGGCTCGTCGGCTCTCCGGCTGCGACGGTGCGAGGAGGTGGACATGCGGACCCGGGTGCGTGGCTGGCGCTGGCGGCGCAATCCGCTGCGGCGCCACTCGGATGTCGTGGAGGCGTGGACGGTGCTGATCGTCGCCGTCCTTCTGTTCGTGGTCACACCGCTGGTCGGCGTGGCCGCGGGTCTGCGCGCGCATGACACGGCCCGGAGCGTCGCGGCCACCCAGCGGGCCGAGCGCCACCAGGTGCGCGCGCAGGTGTTCGGCGACCCGCCCGAGCGGCTGCCCGGCACGCAGGGCGACCGCGCGTACCCGTACCGCGCCCACGTCCGCTGGACCGAGCCCGGCAAGGGGACCCGTACGGCGTGGACCCGGGTGCCGGCGGGGACCCGTACCGGTGACACGGTCCCGGTGTGGCTCGACGCCCGGGGCCGCGGTGTCGCGCCGCCGCCGAACAACGCGGCGGTCTGGCAGCACACGGTGACCGTCGGGCTGGTGGCGGCGGGCGGTACGGCGGCCGTCGTGCTCCTCGGACACGCCGTCGAGCGCCGGATCGCGCTGCGCCACCGGCTGGCGGAGTGGGAACGGGAGTGGGCGCGGACGGGACCGAGGTGGACCCAGCCGCGGGCGTGACAGGTGTCCGGCCGCCGGCAGGGGGCAACCGCTTACTGGTCAGCCATCCGGCACCCACGTACGGTGAGCTGACTCAGTCTCCCTTCGCAAAGGTGGTTGTAGATGGCCCTGTTCGACCTGCCCCTGGAGGAACTCCGCGAGCACCGCAGCGCGTCCGCCGAGCCCGAGGACTTCGACGCCTTCTGGGACAAGACCCTGGAGGAGGCACGCGCACACGAGCTGGACGCCCGCTTCGAGCCGGTGGACACCGGGCTGTCGACGGTCCAGGTGTACGACGTGACGTTCGCCGGGTTCGGCGGTCACCCGGTCAGGGGCTGGCTCCGGCTGCCGGCCGGCGCGACCGAACCGCTGCCGCTGGTCGTGGAGTTCGTCGGCTACGGCGGCGGGCGCGGCCTGCCGCACGAGAGCCTGCTGTGGGCCTCGACGGGCCGGGCACACTTCGTGATGGACACCCGCGGCCAGGGCAGCGCCTGGGGCGCCGGGGGCGGCACGGCGGACCCCGTCGGCGCGGCCCCGGCGTACCCCGGCTTCATGACCCGGGGCATCGACGCGCCCGAGAACTACTACTACCGCCGGGTGTTCACGGACGCCGTACGCGCCGTCGAGGCGGCCCGGTCGCATCCGCTGACCGACGCGGCGCGCACCGTGGCGCTCGGCGCGAGCCAGGGCGGCGGCATCACCCTCGCCGTCGGCGGTCTGGTCCCCGACCTGGTGGCGGTGGCGCCGGACGTGCCGTTCCTGTGCGACTTCCCGCGCGCGACCACGCTGACGGACCGGCACCCCTACCGCGAGATCGGCCTGTTCCTCAAGACGCACCGCGGCCGCTCGGCGGAGGTACTGCGCACGCTGTCCTACTTCGACGGGGTGCACTTCGCGGCCCGCGGCCGGGCCCCGGCCCTCTTCTCGGCGGCACTGGAGGACCAGACCTGCCCGCCGTCGACCGTGTTCGCCGCGTTCAACGCCTGGGCGCACGAGGACAAGGCGATCGAGGTCTACGACTTCAACGACCACGAGGGCGGCGGCCCCTTCCACGAGGTGGAGAAGCTGCGCTGGCTGCGGTCGTACGCCTGAGGCGGCGGGCGGGCACCGGAGTCCGCCGGGCACTTCCCTCCAGTCCGACCAGTCGGTATGTTCGGGGAACCCGGGTCGCAGCGTCGCGGCCCGGGTTTCCGGCGACGACGGAGGTCCCATGTCCGCGCACGAGACACAGGTCCACGGCCACTGCGACGCGCGCTTCGCGGCGGTGCGCGAGGCGTTCGAGGACAACTTCCGGGAGCGGGGCGAACTGGGCGCCGCGGTGGCGGTGACCGTCGACGGCACCACGGTGGTGGACCTCTGGGGCGGCTGGGCGGACGCGGCCGGCACCCGGCCCTGGGAACGCGACACGCTGGTGAACGTGTGGTCCACGACCAAGGGCCCGGTGGCCCTGTGCGCGCATCTCCTCGCCGACCGGGGCCTGCTCGACCTCGACGCGCCCGTCGCCGCCTACTGGCCGGAATTCGCGGCGGCAGGCAAGGAGAAGGTGCTCGTACGGCATCTGCTGTCGCACCGCGCCGGGCTGTCCGGGCTGCGCGAGCAGCACTCCCTGGCGGACCTGTACGACTGGGAGCTGACGACCGCCCGGCTGGCGGCGACCGAGCCGTGGTGGGAGCCGGGCACCCGCTCCGGGTACCACGCGTTGACGTACGGCTTCCTGGTCGGCGAGGTCGTCCGGCGGATCTCGGGGCTGCGGCCGGGGGCGTTCCTGGAGCGGGAGGTGACCGGGCCGCTCGGGATCGACTTCACGGTGGGGCTGCCGGCGAAGGAGGCGGGCCGGGCGGCCGAGATGGTGCATCCACCGGCCGCGTCCCGCAGTGAACAGGCGGCGATCTTCAGCCAGTTGACGCCCGCCGCGCTGGCGGCGCTGACCAATCCGGTGGTCGGGGCGGCGGAGGCGAACACGCCCGAGTGGCGCGCGGCGGAGATCCCCGCGGCGAACGGGCACGGCACCGCGCGCGCCGTCGCCGCGCTGTACGGCGTCTTCGCCGGTCGCGGCTCCCACGGCGGGCGGCGCATCCTGTCACCGCAGGCGGCGGAGCGGGTGCGGGAGGGCCAGGGGAGCTGCCGCGATCTGGTGCTGGGCGCGGGCTTGGACGGTGAGACCGAGATCGGGCTCGGCCTGTGGCTGAGCGGGTCGAACGGGTCGTACGGCCCGAATCCGCGGGCTTTCGGTCATGACGGCTTCGGTGGCTCGTGCGGACTCGCCGACCCGGAGGCCGGCGTGTCGCTGGGGTACGTGATGAACCGGATGGGGCCGCGCATCGCCGACGACCCACGGAAGATGGCGCTGATCGACGTCCTGTACAGCGCCTTGTGACGGCGTGACGGCCCGGGTGCGTTGCGGGTCGGTTGCGGGTGGGTTTCGGCCGAACCGGCGGGCCGCTCTTCCCTCGTGGTTTAGACCAATGCTAATTGTGGTCGCGCAACGAGCCCGCACGACTACGTCTTGTCACCACAGGAGGGCGCGGCATGGCCCGCACCACCCCGCACGAACCCGCGCAGAGCGACGACCGGCCCCTGTACGGGCGGATCGCGGCGCTGCTCCTCGACGAACTGCGCGCCGGCAGCATTCCGCCGGGTGAACGGCTGCCGGGCGAACGGCACTTGGCCGCGTATTTCCAGGTCAGCCGGGAGACCGTCCGGCAGGCGCTGGAGGTGCTGCGGCGCAGCGGTGCCGTCGCCACCGACCGGCGGGGCAGCCATGCGACGCTGCCCGCCCGGCCGGTCGCGGCGCCGGGGACGCCGGCCTTCCCGCTCGGCGCCCGCTCGGCGGACCCGTCCGCGGTCGACCGGGCCACGGTGACCTGGGAGACGCCTCCGGAGGAGCACGCGCGGGCGCTGGGTCTGGCCCCGCACCGGCCGACGCTCGTGCACCGCTACCGGTCGGCCACGCCGGACGGCCGGTCGCTGCGCACGGCGGTGACGTCGTTCTCGGCGGTGGCGCTGGCCGAGGTGGCGGAGCTGGCCCGCTACCGGGGCCGGGCCGACGGCAGCACCCCCGCGCAACTGCGCCGGGCCTACGACTGGATGCGCAAGGCCGGCCTGTCCCTGCACCACCGCGACGCCATCACCCAGGTCGACGGCGCCGCATCGGTACGGGTGACCCGGCGGGTGCACGACCAGTACGCCCGGCCGCTGGAGATCACCGATCTGGTGGTGGACGCCGAACGGGACGCGCTGGTCTACGAGTTCACACTGCCCGCGGCCGGCTGAACCCGCCGGGCCACCACCAGCCGGGCCCGTGGGCCGCCGTCGCCGCGCCGCCCGAACTCGGGCAGGGCGTGCAGCTCGACGGAGAACCCGGCACGGCCCAACTCGCCCAGCACACCGCCGAGCCGGAAGGCCCGGTAGTACATGACGAACGGCGGCCGCCACAGCGCGTTGCGCACCCGCATCACCGCGTCGAAGCCGAGCAGCATCCAGAAGCCGGCCTGGGTCGGACGGGGCGGGGCGAGCACCGGGAAGGCGAACCGGCCGCCCGGCCGCAGGACGGAGTGGACCTGGGCGAAGAGCCCCGGCAGTTCGCGCGGCAGGAAGTGACCGAACGCCCCGAAGGAGACCACGAGATCGAAGGCGTCCGCGAACGGCAGGGCCCGGGCGTCGCCGCGCACCCAGGCGACCTCGGGCCCGCCGGCGGGCCGCACCCGGTGCCGGGCGACGTCGAGCATGCCGGCGCTGAAGTCCACCCCGGTGACGCTCCGGCGGCACAGCCCGGTCAGCACCTCGGCGCCCGCGCCCGTGCCGCAGCACAGGTCCAGCCCGTCCTCGAACGGGCCGAGCGGGGTGAGCGCCTTCGCCACGGATCCCAGTACGTCGTCCGGCGTCCGGAAGGGCGTGTGGTCGAACTTCGGGGCGAGCAGGTCGTAGCCGTGCTCGACGGACGACAGCGCCTGCACGGCGAGTTCGCGCAGGCTGGGACCCTCGGGACCGAACATCTTCTCAGCCTAGGGCCACACGCTGCGCCAGGACCGCGAGAACCCGCTCGCACCAGCGCAGGTTCTCCTCCTCGAAGCCGATCCCGGCCATGAGGGTGAGGTAGGGGCCGACACGGTCGGTGGTGCTCAGGTACTCCTCCTCGGTCCGCCCGTCCAGGAGGCGGCGCCGCACCCGCCGGTAGCGGTCGAGCTTCCCGCGCGCCCAGCCCATGCGCTCCTCGATCAGCGCGCGGGTGACCTCCGGGTCGCCGCCGTCCATCGCCTGGATCTTGATGAGCAGTTCGTCGCGGACGGCGGTGGGCCGCTTCGGCGGCTCGGCGGCGAAGGCGGCCAGCTCGGCACGGCCGGCCTCGGTGAGCGTGAACATCCGCTTGTTCGGCCGCCGCTCCTGCTGCACCGTCCGGGCCTGGACCAGTCCGTCCTGAGCGAGGCGCTCCAGCTCGCGGTAGAGCTGCTGCGGGGTGGCGGGCCAGAAGTTCGCGAGCGAGACGTCGAAGGACTTCGACAGCTCGTAGCCCGAGGCCTCGCCCTCCAGCAGGGCGGCCAGGACGGCGTACTTGAGCGACATGTGGACAGGCTAGCAGCCGTTGATTAATCTCATCCGCACCTATTCAATTAATTGACTAGTCTCATTGAGCTCATCGACTCTTCGAGGTGATCCCATGCATGCGTTCCGTGCCGCGGTCGAGGCCGGCGACATCGATGCGGTCGAGGCACTGCTGGCCGAGGACGTCGTCTTCACCAGCCCGGTCGTCTTCAAGCCGTATCCGGGCAAGGCGATCACCGCGGCGATCCTGCGCGCGGTCTCCCAGGTCTTCGAGGACTTCCGCTACGTCCGGGAGATCGGCGACCCGGCCGCCCCCGACCACGCGCTGGTCTTCACCGCCCGGGTGGGCGACCGCGAGCTGACCGGCTGCGACTTCCTCCATGTGAACGAGGAGGGACTGATCGACGAGTTCATGGTCATGGTCCGCCCGCTGTCCGGGGCACACGCCCTCGCCGAGGCCATGGGCGCGCGGTTCGACGAGATAGCCAAGGAGGCGGAGGCGCGGTCGGCGTGAACGCGGGCCGACGGGCTGCGCCCGCGAGGACGCGAAGCCGATCAGCACCTGTCGGACTGTACGCCGCTCAGACTCCGGGGGATCCGGCGGGTGCGAGCCGGACCGGCAGGGTCCGCACGCTGTTGCCGACGAACCCGGCGTGCGGGGCCAGGCCGGCTTCGGGCGCGGCGAGTTCGAGGTCGGGGAAGCGGGTGAAGAGCCGCTCCAGCGCGATGCCCGCCTCCAGCCGGGCGAGCGGCGCGCCGAGGCAGTAGTGCGCACCGTGCCCGAGCGACAGATGGCGTACGGCACCGGGCCGGGCGGGACGGGTGACGTCGAAGCGGTCGGCGTCGGGGCCGTGCGCGGCGGGGTCACGGCCGGCGGCGGAGTAGCCGGCGAGGACGGGGGTGCCGGCGGGTATGAGGGTGCCGTCCACGGTCAGGTCGCGCACCGGGTAGCGGAACGGGAAGTAGCTGACCGGCGCGTCCCAGCGCAGGGTCTCCTCGACCACGTCGGCCCAGGTCGCCTCGCCCGCGCGCACGAGGTCGAGCTGGTCGCGGTGGGCGCACAGGGCGCGTACGGCGTTCGTGATCAGGTTGAGCGTCGTCTCGTGTCCGGCGACGATCATCAGCAGGAGGGTACCGATCAGCTCCTGGTCGCCGAGCCGGTCGCCGTCCTCGTCGCGGGCGGCGATGAGCGCGCTGGTGAGGTCGTCGGCGGGTGCCGCGGCCTTCGCCGCCGCGATCTCGCCCAGGACGGCGACGAGTTCGCGGTTGGCGGCGATGGCCTCGGCCGGCTCGATGTCGGTGGCCACGACCTGGTTGCTGAGATGGTGAAGCCGGTCACGGAACTCGGTCCCCACGCCGAGGAGTTCGCAGATGACCCCCATCGGCAGGGGCAGGGCGAAGTGCCGCCGCAGATCGGCGACGCCGTCCGCGTCCTTCGCGGCGGCGGCCAGGTCGTCCAGCAGGGCTGCGGTCAACTGCTCGATTGGGGGCCGTAGTTGCTCCACCCGGCGGGGCGTGAAGGCGCGGCCGGCCAGGGACCGCAGCCGCCGGTGGTCCTCGCCGTCCGCGGTGGTCATGCCGGGCACGGTGGCGAAGGTCAGCAGCGGCCAGCCCGCGGGAATCCGGCCCTCCCGCAGGTCCGTGAAGTGGCGTGCGTTCTTGGCGACTTCGGGATGCTGCAGGAACTCCTTCAGCGCCTCGTGCCCGAGTACGGCCATCCCCTCGATCCCGCCGGGCAGTTCCACCGGGGCCACGGCACCGCCCGCAAGCAGCCGCGCGTTGACGGTGTGCGGGCAGCCGCCCGCGGGGTCGAGTCGGTGCGGGGGCCGGGCGGGAGAGGTCTCCACGGGTTCTTCTCCTAACGGTCGGGCGGAAGCGCGGCGTGGCTCGGCGGAAGAACGCCGCCGGCTCGGGGCGGGAATAGACGCGGACGCCATCATGTTGACCCAACCGAGCGCACGGGTATAGTGCGATCAGCGCATGTGCGTGTCCCGTCGTACGGACACCGGTGCCGCTTCCTCTCCATCAGCCCCTCGGCCGAGGCTTTCCGCCGGCCCGGGCTTCCTCTCCGCACCACCTCGTGACCAGGGCGTTCCCGCCGTACCCGAGGTGGCGTTCCCGCCGCCCGGAGGCAGCTGTCAAGGCCTCCCGCTCGCGGCCTCTCCCCCTCCCCCGCTCTCTTCCCCCGTCCGTGAAAGGACCTCCCACCACCATGACCACCACACTCGAACACCCTCCCGCGGTCCAGCAGGCCCCGGCCGCCCGGCTCGTCACCGGTGTCCTCGACATCGACGCGCAGGGGAAGGGGTACCTGCGGGCCGCGCACCTGCTGGCCTCCCCCGCCGATCCCCAGGTCCCGCCGAACCTGATCCGGCGCCATGGGCTGCGCAAGGGCGACCTCGTCGAAGGCGTCCGGGGTGACCGGCGCGCGCTGACCGAGGTCACCCGCGTCGACGGACACGACCCGGCGGACCTGCGCGGCCGGCGTCACTTCCGCGACCTCACCCCGCTCCACCCCCGCGAGCGCATCCGCCTCGAACACCCCGGGTCGGGACTGGCCGGGCGCGTCACCGATCTCTTCGCGCCGGTCGGCAAGGGCCAGCGCGGACTCGTCGTGGCCCCGCCGAAGAGCGGCAAGACGGTGCTGCTGCAGCAGCTCGCGGCCGCCGTGGCCGGCAACCACCCCGAGTGCCGGCTGATCGTCCTGCTGCTGGACGAGCGCCCCGAGGAGGTCACCGAGGTGCGCCGCTCGGTGCGCGGCGAGGTGTACGCCTCCACCTTCGACCGGACGCCCAAGGAGCACATCGCCCTCGCCGAGCTCGTCGTGGAGCGGGCCAAGCGCCTGGTGGAGGCCGGCGAGGACGTCGTGATCCTGCTGGACTCGCTGACCCGGCTGTGCCGGGCGCACAACAACGCCTCCGCCGCCGGCGGCCGCACCCTGAGCGGCGGTGTCGACGCGGGCGCGCTGCTCGGCCCCAAGCGGTTCTTCGGCGCCGCCCGCCAGGCCGAGGAGGGCGGCTCGCTGACCATCCTCGCCACCGTCCTGGTGGACACCGGCTCCCGCGCCGACGGCTACTACTTCGAGGAGCTGAAGAGCACGGGCAACATGGAGCTGCGCCTGGACCGGGAATCCGCCGCCCGGCGTCTCTTCCCCGCCGTGGACCTCGACGCCACCGGCACCCGCCGCGAGGAACTCCTGCTCACTCCGGCCGAGTTGACGGCCGTACACGGTCTGCGCCGCGTCCTGCGCTCCCGCGAGGGCGGTCCGTCCGGTCTGGAGACCCTTCTGGAGCGGCTGCGCTCCACCCCCGACAACGCCGCGTTCCTGCGGCAGATCCGTCCCACCCTGCCCGCCGGCTGAGCCCGTATGCGGGCGGCCGGGTGCGGCTTACGGGTTGCTCGCGTGGGCCGAACGGCCCTTCCAGCGCGAGAGACGGCGAACCCGTTCGTACGTTGATCACATGATCACCGGACTTTCTCATCGGGTGGCCGAGTCGGCTTGTGCCCTGTGCGTGGCGGGCGTGCTGGCACTCGCCCCGGCCACCGCCTCCGCCGGGCCCCGTACCGGGGAACCCGCTCCGCCCGCGCCCCGGGCGGCGATGCCCGGGCCGAACCAGCTCTACCGCTCCGGCGTCCTGGTCCGGCCGCGCCGGGACGCGCCCGAGGTGCCGGACGTGTCGGCGCTGTCGTGGGTGGTGGCCGACGCCGGCAGCGGGGCGGTGCTGGCCGCGAGCAACGCGCACCGCAAGCTGCCGCCCGCGAGCACCCTGAAGACCCTGTTCGCCCTCACCGTGCTGCCCGCCCTCCCCGCCGGGATGCGGCACACCGTGCGCAACACGGAGCTGGCGGACATCGGCCAGGGCAGCAGCCTGGTCGGCGTCCGGGAGGGACTCACCTACCAGGTGTCCGACCTGTGGCGCGGGGTCTTCCTCAACTCCGGCAACGACGCCGTGCACGTGCTCGCCTCGATGAACGGCGGCTGGGAGGCCACAGCGGCCGAGATGCAGACCAAGGCCCGCACGCTCGGCGCCCTGGACACCCATGTCGTCTCCCCCGACGGATACGACGCCGACGGCCAGGTGTCCTCCGCCTACGACCTGGCGGTCTTCGGCCGGGAGGGCCTGCGCAATCCCGACTTCGCCCGGTACTGCTCGACCGCCGAGGCGTACTTCCCCGGTGACCGCTCGTCGTACGGCATCAGGAACACCAACCGGCTGCTCACCGGCCAGAGCGGCGTGAAGAAGTATCCCGGGCTGATCGGCATCAAGAACGGCTACACCACCAAGGCGGGCAACACCCTGGTGGCCGCGGCCCGGCACGGCGCCCGCACGCTGGTGGTGACCGTGATGAACCCTCAGGAGGGCGGCGGGTTGGCGGTGTACCAGGAGGCGCGCGAGCTGCTCGACTGGGGCTTCGCCGCGGCCGGCCGGGTGGACCCGGTCGGCTCGCTGGACGGGCTACGCGTCAAGTCGCGGCCGGCGTCGAAGGCCAAGCCGGTGGCCGCGGCCACGTCGCAGGCACCGGACGGCTGGGGCTGGCCGCACCCCGCCGTCGTCGCGGGGCTCGCGGGGCTCGTCGCCGGCGCCGCGGTGGTGGCGCTGCGGGCCGCCGTGGTGATGGCGCTGCGGGCCAGGAGCAGACGCGCCCCGCGCGGCTGACCCGTCGGCAGGCCGAGCAGCAACCCCAGCGTGATCCAGGTGTAGGTGTTGCTGCCGAGGAAGCCGCCGATGCCGGAGGCGTCGTCGAACCACAGCCAGACCACGCTCGTGCACAGCACCGCGTACAGGGCGCCCGCGATCCGCGGGTGCCCGGCGCGGACCAGCACCGCGAACGACGGCAGCAGCCACACCAGGTGGTGCACCCAGGTGATGGGGCTGACCAAACAGGCAGCCGCCCCGGTGAGCGCGAAGGCCGCCGTCCAGTCACCGGCCCGCACCGCCTGCCGGGTCCGCCACGCCCAGACGCACAGGGTCAGCAGGACCGCCGTCGCCCACAGCGGACGGCCCGGTTCGCCGAGACGGGCCAGCACACCCTGGACCGACTGGTTCGACACGTAGTCGAGCCGGCCCACCCGGCTGGTGTCCCACAGCGCCTCGGTCCAGTAGAAGCGCGACGCCCGCGGGTCCGCCCAGGCGGCCAGCGCGGTGGCCGCGAGGGCGACGGCCGTCGCGACGGCGGCCGCCCGGCGCCGCCCGGCGAGCAGCAGCAGGCCGATGAACAGGGCGGGCGTGAGCTTCACGGCGGCGGCGAGCCCGATCCCGGCGCCCGCCCAGCGCTCCCGGCCCGTCGCCAGCAGCAGGCAGTCCGCGAGGACGAGGGCGAGCAGCACCAGGTTGACCTGGCCGAAGCTGAAGGTGTCCCGCAGCGGCTCGAACAGCGCGAGCAGGCACAGGCACAGCGACCAGCGGTACCAGCCGTGCCGCCGCCAGCGCGGTCCGGCCAGGATGCGCAGGACGACCGCCAGCGCGGCCAGGTTGACCAGCAGGGACGCCACGATCGCCGCGTCCCGGCCCAGCAGCGCCAGCGGCAGCATGGCGAGCGCCGCGAACGGCGGATAGGTGAAGCCGTACGAGGTGCCCGGCACCTGGTAGTCGTAGATGCGCCCGCCGTGGTGCGCCCAGGTGTGCACGGTGCCGTAGTAGACGCGCAGGTCGAAGAAGTCGCGCAGCAGCGGCACGGTCGCCGTGAAGACGGTGACCGCGGCGCCGAGGACGAGGACCAGCAGCAGACGGCCCCTGGTCGTACGCGGCCCCCTCACGCCACGCGTCCCGGTGCCGGGGCCTGGGCCGCCTGGTGGGCCTGCCACAGGACGACCACGCCGAGCACGCCGCCGGAGACGGCGAGCACGAGTTGCCCGGCGTCGGCCGGGCCGCCGCTGGGCAGGACGGCGAGGGCGAGGACGCCGGCCAGGGCCGCGACCCGGTGCCGCACCGAGGTGCTGGGCGCGGCGGCGGCGATGAGGAACAGGCCCCACAGCACGTACCAGGGGCGGATCGCGGGGCCGAACACGGCGACCGTCAGCAGGCTGAGGCCGAGGGCGTAGACCGGTCTCACGCGCAGCCGTAGCCATATCGCCGCCACGGCGACGGCGGTGGCGGCGAGGCCGAGCAGATGCCAGGCCGGCACGGCCAGCGGGGCCAGGCTGCTGCCGAGGTGCTCCAGCACGGCGCCGGTGGCGCGGCCGAGCAGGCTGGTCAGGGCCCAGTTGTGCGGGGAGACGGGGGTGGCCAGGGCGCCGATCCAGCCGTAGCCGGTGCCGGCGACGGCCGTGGCGGCGACCGTCGTCACGGCGGAGGCGGCCGCCGCGGTCAGGACGGCCGGCAGCGGACGGCGGCCGGAGCGGACCTGGAGGGCCACGACCGCCAGCAGTCCGAGCGCGGCCGGCGCCTTGACCAGGGCGGCGAGGGTGACGAGGACGGCTCCGACGGCGCCGCCGGCCGGCCGTTCCCCGCGCGCGGCGACCAGGCCGAGCCCCAGCAGACCGAGCATCAGGGCGTCGTTGTGGGCGCCTGCGACCAGGTGCAGCAGGACGAGCGGGTTGAGGGCGCCGAGCCAGAGGGCGGCGGCCGGGTCGGCGCCGCTGTGCCGGGCGAGGCGAGGCAGCGCCACCGCCATCAGGGCCACGCCGAGCAGGGCGACCAGGCGCATGCCGAGCAGGCCGGCCGGCAGCTGGCCGCGGGTCAGGCCGGAGAGCGCGGAGGCCAGGGCCATGAAGGCGGGGCCGTAGGGGGCGCCGGTGTGCTGCCACATCGGGGCCACCTCGTCGGCGAGCGGGCCCCCGAGCTGGGCGGGGCCGTGGGCGTAGACGTCCATGTGGGCGTCGACCATGGCGCCCTGCGCGAGATAGCTGTAGACGTCCCGGCTGAACAGCGGCGGCGCGAGCAGCAGCGGTGCCGTCCACACGGCGAGCACCAGCAGCAGGGCGCGCGGGGTGGGCGGCTGGGGGCCGCGCACCAGGCGGCCGAGGAGCACCCAGGCCGCTATCAGCAGGACGACACCGAAGTACACCCCGACCAGGCCGAGCGCGGCCTGCACCGAGGCGGGTGCCAGGAGGTCCTGCACGGGCAGGGCACCGGCCGTCTCACCGCCGAGCGCGAGAAAGGCGGTGCCGGCCAGCCCGAGCACCTGGCAGCGGCGGAGATCGACGGGGAATGCCATGGCCAACACTGCTTCAGCGTGTCAACGCCGGGTGGCCGGAAGGCGACGCTCCTCTCACCGGCGGGCGGCCCGCATGTGACCGGCGTGTGAGCAACGATGACTTCCGGGCGTACGGGAGGTCACTTCTTCGCCCGTTTCGCAGGGAAAAGACATGATCACGGTGGCGAGCGGCTCCGCCCACGGCGCCGTCCTGCCCGCGGGCGTACCTGCTCGGCGCACTGACCTCGCTGGAGGTTCGCGGTACCCCAGAACCGGGTCGGGCGGCTGGTCGTCGCCTCCCGCTGCCGTGGAGCGCCGAGGACCTGCGCGCGCTGCGGGCGCCCACCCTGCTGGTCGTCGGCGGCCGGGACTTCGCGCGGATCGGGCACGCGGCCGGGATGCGCGCGCTGATCCCCGGCCCGGGCCGGTCAGAACACCGAGAGCCCGGTCAGCGTGGTGAACCGGTCGAGGGCCGCCACTCCGACCACCGAGTTGCCCCGCTCGTCCAGGCCCGGGCTCCACACGCACAGCGTGCACCGGCCCGGTACGACGGCGATGATCCCGCCGCCGACGCCGCTCTTGCCGGGCAGGCCGACGCGGTAGGCGAAGTCCCCGGCGGCGTCGTACGTCCCGCAGGTCAGCATCACCGCGTTGACCTGCTTGGCCTGGCTGCGGGTGAGCAGCCGGCCGCCGTCGGCGCGGATGCCGTGCCGGGCCAGGAAGCCGGTGGCGAGGGCCAGGTCGGCGCAGGATGCGGTGATGGAGCACTGCCGGAAGTACTGGTCGAGCAGGGTCGGCACGTCGTTGTCGATGTTGCCGTAGGACGCCATGAAATGTGCGAGGGCCGCGTTGCGGTCGCCGTGTGCGGTCTCGGAGGCGGCGACCTCCTTGTCGAAGTCCAGGGTGACGTTGCCGCTCTCGGTGCGCAGAAAGGTCAGCAGTTCGCCGGCCGCGTCTCCGGTACGGGTCTGGAGGCGGTCGGTGACGACGAGGGCGCCCGCGTTGATGAAGGGATTCCGCGGGATGCCGTTCTCGTACTCCAGCTGGACCAGGGAGTTGAAGGGGTTGCCGGAGGGCTCGCGGCCCACGTGCTCCCAGAGTTCGTCGCCCTCGCGGGCCAGGTCCAGGGCCAGGGTGAAGACCTTGGTGATGGACTGCGTGGAGAACGGCTCGCGCCACTCCCCCACCCCGTACACCGTGCCGTCCAGTTCGGCGACCGCCATGCCGAACCGGCGGGGATCGCAGGCGGCGAGGGCCGGGATGTAGTCGGCGGCCCGGCCGCGGCCGGGCGTGCGCTCGATCTCCTCGGCGATGCGCTCCAGGACCGGCAGGAAGGTGAGGGACGACGTCGTTGTCATGATCACCATTGTCCCTCCGGATCGGCCCTGGAGCCCACTCGCATGCGGGTTGATATCTGCCCGTAACCGCAGGTCAGGCGGCAGGCGCCCCGCTGCCGGCGACGACCTCGGGGCGCAGCAGGCCGGCGAGGCGCTCGGCCGGCAGGAGGCCCTTCTCCAGGACGAGTTCGGCCACGCCCCGGCCGGTGACGAGCGCCTCCTTGGCGATCTCGGTGGCGGCCGTGTACCCGATGTGCGGGTTGAGGGCGGTGACCAGGCCGATGGAGTTCTCCACGGTGGCGCGCAGCCGCTCGGTGTTGGCGGTGATGCCGGCCACGCACCGCTCGGCCAGGGTGAGGCAGGCGCTCTGCAGGTGGGTGACGGACTCCGACAGGGAGTGCAGGATGATCGGCTCGAAGGCGTTGAGCTGGAGCTGTCCGGCCTCGGCGGCCATGGTGATGGCGACGTCGTTGCCGATCACCTCGAAGGCGACCTGGTTGACCACCTCGGGGATCACCGGGTTGACCTTGCCCGGCATGATGGACGAACCGGCCTGCACCGGCGGCAGGTTGATCTCACCGAGGCCGGCCCGCGGACCGGAGGACAGCAGCCGCAGGTCGTTGCAGCTCTTGGAGAGCTTCACCGCGATCCGCTTCAGCACACCGGACATCTGCACGAAGGCACCGCAGTCCTGGGTGGCCTCGACCAGGTTGGCGGCGGTGACCAACGGCAGGCCGGTGATGTCGGCCAGGTGCCGGCGGGCGGCCTCGGCGTACCCGGCGGGCGCGTTGAGTCCCGTACCGATGGCCGTTGCGCCCAGGTTGATCTCATGGATCAGCTCGACCGCTTCGGCAAGACGGCTGCGGTCCTCCTCGATCATGACGGCGAACGCGGAGAACTCCTGACCGAGCGTCATCGGCACGGCGTCCTGCAACTGTGTACGGCCCATCTTGAGCACGTCACGGAACTCGACGGCCTTGCGGGCGAAGGCGTCCTGCAGTACGGCCATCGCCTTGAGCAGTCCACGGACCGCGAACACCGTCGCCACCTTGACGGCGGTCGGGTACACGTCGTTGGTCGACTGGCCGAGGTTGACGTCCTCGTTGGGGTGAAGATACGCGTACTCGCCCTTGGCGTGACCGAGCAGCTCCAGCGCCCGGTTGGCCACGACCTCGTTGGCGTTCATGTTGGTGGACGTGCCGGCGCCGCCCTGGATGACGTCGACGACGAACTGGTCGTGCAGCTTGCCCCCCCGGATCTCCTGGCAGGCGGCGACGATCGCACGGGCCTTCTCCGGCGCCAGCAGGCCGAGTTCCTCGTTGGCGAGGGCGGCGGCCTCCTTGACGGCGGCCAGGGCGTCGATCAGATGCGGGTAGGCGGAGATCGGGGTGCCGGTGATGGGGAAGTTCTCCGTCGCGCGCAGGGTGTGCACACCCCAGTACGCGTCGGCGGGTACGTCACGGTCGCCGAGCAGGTCGTGCTCACTGCGCGTGGTGGCGGCGGTCATGAGGAAACGGTCCTCTTTCTGAGGTACGGAAATGAGAGCGCCCGAAAGGGGCGCGGGGCTGTATCGATGTGCGGCTACCGCCGCGTGGGCGCGATCGACCTCGGACGGCCTGCGGACCGCGGCGGCCCGCAGTCCCCTTCTGGAATCGGCGAATCCCTACGCACAGGCCGGAAGCTCGACAGCGTCCAGCGCACGCACCGCACGGACACGGCCCACCGGCTCCCCGCCGCCCAGCAGCGGCTCCCCCGCGAACGCGGTCAGCGACTCGGGATCCACGCCCGCGCGAACGAGCGCCGCCGCCGCGACCGGAATCCGCGCCCGGTTCGCCCCGTCCGCGATCTTCACGGCGATGGCACGGCCGTCGGGAAGGGCAGCGACCTGCACGCCCTCGAAGCCGTCCTTCGCGAGCAACCCCGGCACGGCCCGCATCAGCGCCGCCACGTCACGCCCCGCACCGGAGGCCATCTCGGCGTGCGCGCGCATGGCGTCGGCTACCCGCGCCTCGGGCGTGCCGGGGGCGGCCGTGGTGATCCGGGACAGGGCGCGGGCGAGGCCGTGCAGGGAGATGGAGAACAGCGGCGCGCCGCAGCCGTCCACGGAGACCCGGGCGACCCGCTGTCCGGTCAGGTCCTCGACGACCTCCTGGATGGCCTGCTGCAGCGGGTGCCCGGGGTCGAGGTAGTCCTCCAGGGACCAGCCGTTGACCTTGGCGGTCCACAGCATGGCCGCGTGCTTGCCGGAGCAGTTCTGGGCGAGCCGGGAGGGTGTACGGCCCTCGCGCACCCAGGCGTCCCGGACGGCCGGGTCGAACGGCAGGTCGGGGACGTTGCGCAGATCGTCCTCGGTGAGCCCGGCGAGTTCGAGGATGCGCCGGGTGCCGGCGAGGTGGCGCTCCTCGCCGGAGTGGCTGGCGGCGGCCAGCGACAGCAGCGCGCCGTCGAGCGGCAGCCCGGCCCGCAGCATGGCCACGGCCTGGAGGGGCTTGACGGCCGAGCGCGGGTAGAAGGCGGCCTCGATGTCACCGAGCTGGAACTCCACCCGGCCGTCGGCGCCGAGGACGACGACGGAGCCGTAGTGGATGCCCTCGACGACTCCGCCGCGGACGAGGTGGGCGACCGGGGCGTGGAGGGGCTCGCGGACGACGGGTGCGTCCGCGGGGGAACTGCTGTACATCACTGCCTGCATCGTTGGGTCGGGGTCGGCCGGTACGCGGATCACGCGTCGGCGCCGGTGGACGTGCGGGATATCCGGCCGCGGATGCCGTACCAGCCCGCGACCAGGGTTGCGACGATCAGCGGCAGACAGAGCACGGTGGTGCGTCCGGCGCCGCCGTCGGCGTACATGAGGACCAGGACGGAGGCGAGGAACGCCAGCGTCACGACTTCGGTCCAGGGAGAGCCCGGCAGCCGGTACGACGGCCGGATCAGTTCGCCCTTCCGGGTCTTCTGCCAGAAGAGCAGGTGACACAGCATGATCATGCCCCAGGTCGCGAGGATGCCGATCGCCGCGAAGTTGAGGACGATCTCGAACGCGTCGGCGGGGACGACGTAGTTGAGGCCCACGCCGAGGACACAGATACCGCTGGTGAGCAGGATTCCGCCGTACGGTACCTGGCTGCGGCTCATCCGCGCGGTGAACTTCGGGGCCGACCCGCTCATGGCCATGGAGCGCAGGATGCGGCCGGTGGAGTACAGGCCGGAGTTCAGCGAGGACATGGCGGCGGTGAGCACGACCAGGTTCATCACGTCGCCGGCCGCGGGGATGCCGATGTGCGACAGGACGGTCACGAAGGGGCTCTCGCCGGCGCTGTAGGCGTTCCAGGGCATCAGCATGGAGAGCAGGACGACGGAGCCGACGTAGAACAGGCCCACGCGCCACATGATCGAGTTGATCGCCTTCGGCATGATCTTCTCGGGGCTCTCGGTCTCACCGGCGGCCACGCCGACCAGCTCGACGGAGGCGTAGGCGAAGACGACACCCTGGATGATCAGCAGCATAGGCAGCAGGCCGGTGGGGAAGATGCCGCCGTTGTCCGTGATCAGGGACGGACCGGGGTGGTGGCCGGCGACCGGGTGCTGGGTGACCAGCAGGAAGATGCCGATGCACATGAAGACGACGAGTGCGCCGACCTTGACGATCGCGAACCAGAACTCCAGTTCGCCGAAGATCTTCACCGAGATCAGGTTCACGGTGAGGACCACGGCCAGGGCTATGAGCGCGATCACCCACTGCGGGATGTCGGAGAACATGCCCCAGTAGTGGGTGTAGGTGGCGACCGCGGTGATGTCGGCGATGCCGGTGGTCGCCCAGTTCAGGAAGTACATCCAGCCCGCGGTGTAGGCGCCCTTCTCGCCCAGGAACTCCCGGGCGTACGACACGAAGGCGCCGGAGGACGGGCGGTACAGGACGAGTTCGCCGAGGGCGCGTACGACCATGAAGGCGAAGACGCCGCAGACGGCGTACGCGATGAACAGGGAGGGTCCGGCGTCGGCGAGCCTGCCGCCCGCGCCGAGGAACAGGCCGGTGCCGATGGCTCCGCCGATGGCGATCATGTTGACGTGCCGGTGCTTGAGGCCTTTGCTGTAGCCGGCGTCTCCGGCGTCGACATGGCCGGACGAGGGGCGCGTCTCGTCTTTGAGGTACTGCTCGCTCACGCCTCGGGTCCGCCTTCCGTGGGGAGATCGTCCGTCCGCTGGGGGCGCACGATGTCGGTGAGGGTCGTCTCGACGCGGTCCAGGTGGTGGCTCATGGCCTCCACCGCGTCGTGTTCGGAACCGTCGATCAGCGCCTCGACGATGGCCCGGTGCTCGCGGTTGGACTGCTCGCGTCGGCCGCCCAGCTCGTTGAGGAAGGCCGACTGGCGCGCCAGCGCGTCGCGGATCTCCTCGATGACCCGGCGGAAGACCGGGTTCTGGGCGGCCTCGGCGATCGCGAGGTGGAAGAGGGTGTCCATCGCGACCCAGGCCGTGGTGTCCGTCTCCCGCTCCATGCGGTCGAGCAGATGGGCCAGGTGGTCCAGGTTCTCCGGGGTGCGCCGCGCGGCCGCGTAGCCGGCGACGGGGATCTCGATGTGCCGGCGCACTTCCAGCAGGTCGCTGGCCGCGTAGTCGCCGAACGTGGGGTCCTCCACGGCGTTCGCGACGACGAAGGTGCCCTTGCCGGTCCGGGAGACCGTGAGGCCCATCGTCTGCAGCGCGCGCAGCGCCTCGCGCAGCACGGGCCGGGACACCTCGAGGGTGCGGCACAGTTCGGCCTCGGAGGGGAGCTTGTCGCCTACGGCGTACTCGCCGCGCTCGATGGCGCCGCGGAGGTGGGCGAGGACCGCTTCCATGGCGCTCACACGCCGGGGACCCAGACCACCTGTCTGGCTGTCTGACAGGTTCACGGGAGTGATCCTGCGGGTTGCGTGCCGGGACTGTCAAGGCGTTCCGTAAGGAAACATTCACGGGGTGCGGCGCCTGAATGCAGGCATCCGCACCCCGTGGGTGATCAGGAGGGTTCGGTCAGGCGTTGAGCACGCCCGCGCCGAGCAGGCCGAGCAGGCCCACGCCGATGACGATCCGGTAGATCACGAAGGCGTTGAAGGAGTGCTTGGCGACGAACTTCAGCAGCCAGGCGATGGAGGCGTAGGCGACCACGAACGACACGATCGTGCCGACGGCCAGCGGCGCCGCGCCCACACCCGCGCCGAGGGCGTCCTTGAGCTCGTAGACACCGGCGCCGGTCAGGGCCGGGATGCCGAGGAAGAAGGACAGCCGGGTGGCGGCGACGCGGTCGAGGTCCAGGATGAGCGCCGTCGACATGGTGGCGCCGGAGCGGGAGAAGCCGGGGAAGAGCAGGGCGAGGATCTGGGAGCAGCCGACCCACATCGCGTCCTTGAACGAGGTGTCGTCCTCACCGCGCTTGTGCCGGCCCATCTGGTCCGCGGCCCACATCACACCCGAGCCGACGATCAGCGAGCCCGCGACCACCCAGAGCGAGGCCAGCGGGCCGTCGATCAGGTCCTTGGCGGCCAGACCCACCAGCACGATCGGGATGGTGGCGGCGATCACCCACCAGGCGAACTTGTAGTCGTGGTGGTAGCGCTCCTCGCGGTTGGTCAGACCGCGGAACCAGGCGGAGACGATCCGCTTGATGTCCTTGAAGAAGTACACGAGCACGGCGGCGATGGCGCCGACCTGGATGACGGCGGAGAAACCGACGACGGACTTGTCGTCGACGGGGATGCTCATGAGCCCCTCGGCGATCTTCAGATGACCGGTGGAGGACACCGGGAGGAACTCGGTCACCCCCTCGACTACTCCGAGGACGACGGCCTGACCGACGGAGATGGCGCTCATGGGATCCAGTTCTGAGGAGAGTTGGTCGACATTGCTGTAGACAGTACTTGCTGCGCCCGGCGCTCTGGCAAGCGCCTAGGCCCACAGGGCGCCGGCGATCGAGACGCCCGCGAACGCGGCGGCGAGCCCCGCCACCACGCTCGCCGCGACGTTGGCGGCAGCGTAGAGGCCGGAGCCGGCCTCGGTCAGCCGCAGGGTCTCGTAGGAGAAGGTCGAGTACGTCGTCAGCGCTCCGCAGAACCCCGTGCCCACCAGCAGCTGCAGATGGGGCCCGGCCGCCCCGGCGGACAAGGCGCCCGTGAGCAGCCCGAGGACCAGCGAGCCCGTGACGTTCACCACGAAGGTCCCCCAGGGGAACACCGAGTCGTGGCGGGCCTGCACGGCACGGTCGGTGAGGTAGCGCAGCGGTGCGCCCACCACGGCTCCCGCGATGACGAGCAGCCAGTTCACAACGACTTCTTACCCTTCGGATCCGTGCCCTGGGTGCTGCCGGCGCGCCCCACGTACCGGACGACCTCGCACTCCTCCAGGGTCACGAGCCCCTCGTCGACGAGTTCGTCGAGCTGCGGCAGGAACGCCCGTACCCGCTCCTCGGTGTCCACGACGACGACCGCCACGGGCAGATCCTCGCTCAGGGACAGCAGGCGGGAGGTGTGAACGCGGGAGGAGGCGCCGAAGCCCTCGATGCCCCGGAAGACGCTCGCCCCGGCGAGTCCGGCCGCGTGTGCGCGGTGCACGATCTCGGAGTAGAGGGGCTTGTGGTGCCAGGTGTCGTCCTCGCCGATGTAGACGGTCAGCCTGAAGGCCCGGCCGGTGAGTGACGTCATCGCTTCCTCCCGATCAGCACCCGGCGGGCGGCGACGGAGGCGAGCCACACCGCGGCGAGGGCCGCGCACAGCGTCGCGGCGAGATAGGCGAGCCCGACGCCCGGGCGGCCGGCGTCGACCAGCTTGCGGATGTCGACGGCGTAGGTGGAGAAGGTGGTGAAGCCGCCGAGCACGCCGGTGCCGAAGAAGGGGCGCACGAGACGGTGGGCGGCCCAGACGTCGGTGATGAGCACCATGAAGACACCGATCACCGCGCAGCCGACGACGTTGGTCAGGAACGTCGCCCAGGGGAAGCCGCCCGGTGGCGTGGGCCAGGCGAGGGCGAGGCCGTAGCGGGCGCACGCGCCGAGGGCGCCGCCGAGGGCGACCACCGCGACGACGGGCGTCTGGGCACGCCACTCGGACCGCCGCCGTGGGGTGGGGCGGGCGCGGAGGCTCTGGGCTTCCGGGGCTGTCATGCGGTTGCGTCTCCTGTTCGGCCTGCCCCGACGGGTGATCACGGCCGGGCACCAGCGTACCGCCGTGTCAGCGGGCCGCGGTCCGCGCGCAGACCGCGACGCCTTGCTCACACAGGCTGCCGAGGACGAGGTGGTCCCCGCTCACGCAGACGCTGGTGACCATGCGGAAGCCGGAGCGGCGGCGGGTGAGGTGCCGGACGGTTCGTCCGCTGTCGTCGAGCGCCATCACCCCGATCGTCCCGCTCGGGCGGTACGGGGCGTGCACGGCGGCCCGGGCGGCGGCGGCGCGCACGGCGGGCGGTGTGCGGTGCAGCAGCTCCAGCGGCGGGACCCGGGGACTGGCGAGCGCGACCCAGAGCGGGCCGTCGGGGCCCTCGCGCCAGAGGTTGTCCGGCATGCCGGGCAGTGTGGCGAAGAGATCGGCGTGGCCGGCGCGCGGACCGGTGAGGTGGTAGCGGGCGAGGCGGCAGGCGCCGGTCTCGGCGATCACCAGGAAGGAGCCGTCGGCGCCGGCCGCCAGGCCGTTGGCGAACTGCAGCCCGTCCAGGAGGACTTCGGGCTCTCCACCCGCGGGCGGAAGGCGCAGCAGCCGTCCGGTGCCGGTGTGTTCGGCGATGTCGCCGATCCACTGCTCCAGTGGGTAGCGGCGGCTGGAGACGGTGAAGTACACGCTGCCGTCCGGCAGGGCGACGACATTGCTGCAGAAGCGGAGCCGCTCCCCCGCCGCCGAGTCCGCGAGAACGCGGACCGTGCCGGCCGCGTCGTCCGCGGGGTCGACGCGCAGCAGTCCACGTTCCGCGTCGCACACCAACAGACCGCCGTCCGGGAGCGGTTCGAGCCCGAGAGGACGGCCGCCGGTGTCCGCCAGCACCTCCACACGTGACGTGCGCGGGTCGCCGAGGCCGTGGACGCGCAGGATCCGGCCGTCCTCCACTCCGGTCAGCACGCGCCCGTCCGCGTCGGCCACCACGTCCTCGGGGCCACGGGCGCCCAGCGAGAGGTAGTGGAGCGGGACGAGTTCTGTGGGTCGGTCCATGCGCGTGCCCTTCGCGGTCGGTCGGCCCGTTCCGACTCTTTCGTCCCCTCACCACCCCTTCTCGAAAACCCGGGCCACCTCCGCGATGCGGATCTCGTCGCGCCGGTAGCACGTGCCCCGGCAGCTGCGGCGGGTGCGCAGCAGGCCGAGGCGGGTGAGGAAGTCCAGGTGGGCGACGGCGGTCCGGCGGGGAACGCCCAGCTTGGCGGCCACGGCACGCGCGGTGACTCCCCTCTCGGCGAGGTCGCGGCGACGGGGCGCCGGGAAGTGGGCCGTGGGATCCTTGAGCCAATCCAGAATCGTGTGCCGCATCCGGCCCGAGGGAGTTCCCATCATTCGTCCGCCTCCGTCCCGACCTGCTCGTTACGCAGTGTTCCCACTGTCGCGCGGCCGACTCCGCCGCGTCCCGGACTCGGCGGTCGTTGTCCGGTACCGAACGGCCGTACGGCCGAGGGCGGGGCATATGACCCCGGAAAATCGGCGAAGGCCCGGCCGCCCCTTGCGGCCGGGCCCGTCACCGGTGGTTCAGCGGTGGCTGAACCACGTCATGGAGGAGAGCGCCTTGTCGTCGTAGCCGAACAGGGCCTGGTTCTCCACGTCGTTCATCCACTTGGTCTGGCCGGCCACGGTCGCCGGGTAGCCGGAGACCAGCTCGCCTGTGGTGTCGATCTGGTTCTCCAGGGCGTCGTCCTGGGGCAGGGTGAACGGGTAGGCCGTCTCGGCGACGAACACCGGCTTGCCGTAGCGGGAGGCCGCGTCGTCCAGGGTGGTCCGGAAGTCGGAGAGCGGGCCGCAATTCGGGGGGCCGGCGCAAACCACCGACGATCCACGACGTGGCGCGCGAGGCGGGTGTCTCGCGCGGCACCGTCTCGCGTGTGCTCAACGGCGGGCACTACGTCAGCCCCGCCGCGGCCGAGGCGGTCAACGCCGCCATCCGCAACACCGGGTACGTCGTGAGCCGGCACGCCCGATCGTTGATCATCGGCCGCTCGGACTCGGTGGGCTTCCTGCTGACCGAGCCGCAGGAGCGGTTCTTCGAGGACCCCAACTTCAACGTCCTGCTGCGCGGTTGCACCCAGACGCTGGCCGCGCACGACATCCCGCTGCTGCTGATGCCGGCGGGCACCGAGGACGAACGGCGGCGCATCACGCGGTACATCACCGCCGGGCACGTCGACGGGGTGCTGCTGGTGTCCAGCCACTCGGGCGATCCGGTCGCGAAGGAGCTGCGGGAGGCGGGCGTGCCGCTCGTCGCCTGCGGCAAGCCGATAGGGCCGGGTGCGAAGGTGAGTTACGTCGCCGCGGACGACCGGGACGGGGCCCGGGACATGGTCCGGCATCTGCTGTCGCTGGGCCGGCGCCGGATCGGCGTGGTCACCGGTCCGCTGGACACCCCCGGTGGTGTGGAGCGGCTCTCCAGGTACAAGGAAGAGCTGGCCGAGGCGGGCATCGGGGTCGACGAGAGCCTGATCGTCTCCGGCGACTACAGCCGGGCGAGCCGTGAGGCGGGCGCGGAGCGGCTGCTGGCGCAGGCCCCGGACATGGACGCGGTGTTCGTCGCCTCCGACCTGATGGCGCAGGGCGTGCTGGCGGCGCTGCGCCGGGCCGGGAAGGGCGTGCCGGATGACATCGCTGTCGGCGGCTTCGACGACTCCCCGGCGGCTACGGCCGCGACCCCTCAGCTCACCACGATCCGGCAGCCGTGGGACCGGATCGGCAACGAGATGGTGCGGGTGCTGCGCGCGCAGACCGGCGGGGAGGACGCGGCGGCGGTGATCCTTCCTGCGGAGTTGGTGCGGCGCGAGTCGCCTTGAGCGGAATCGCACGCTGGGGTGCCGCGCCGCGCCGTCCGGCGTCGGCCGCGCCCCTGGGGCGCGTCATCGCGTCCCAGGTCTGACCAGCCCCGTCTCATAGGCGAGGACCACGGCCTGGGCGCGGTCGCGCAGGCCCAGCTTGGCGAAGATGCGGGCCACGTGCGATTTGACCGTGGCCTCGCTCAGGGTCAGCTCGGCGGCCAGTTCCGTGTTGGACAGGCCGCGCCCCAGCAGGGTGAGGACCTCCCGCTCGCGGGGTGTGAGCACGGCGAGGTCGGCGGGTACGGCCTCCGGAGTGCGCTCCGTCCCGGCCGCGTACCGCTCCACCAGGCGCCGGGTGATCTGCGGGGCGAGGAGGGCGTCGCCGGTGCCGACGAGCCGTACGGCCGCCGCCAGGTGCTCCGGGGTGACGTCCTTGAGCAGGAAGCCGCTGGCCCCGAGGGAGAGGGCCTCGTACACATACCGGTCCAGGTCGAACGTGGTCAGCATGAGCACCCGGCAGCCGGGAGTCCGCTCCAGGATGCGGCGGGTGGCCTCCAGGCCGTCCATGGCCGGCATGCGGATGTCCATGAGGACCACGTCCGGGCGCAGTTCACATGCCGCGGACACCGCCTCGGCGCCGTCGGCGGCCTCGCCGACCACCTCGATGCCCCGGGCGGTGAGGATCAGCCGGAAGCCGGTCCGGATCAGCGTCTGGTCGTCGGCGATCAGCACACGGGGCGAACGCTCGGGCGCTTTTGCCGTCACGGGCGGTCCAGGGGGATGCGGGCGCGGACGCGATAGCCGCCGCCGAGTCTGCGCCGGGCGTCCAGGTCACCGCCGTAGACGGCGACCCGCTCGCGCAGGCCGATCAGTCCGCGCCCGGTGCCGTCGGCCCGTGGTCTCGGGGCGGCCGGGGCGGCGCCGGTCAGCACGCTGGGGCCGGTGTTGAGGACCTCGACGCGCAGGGCGTGGTCGGCGTACCGCACGGTCACCTTCGCCTCGCCGCCGTCGCCGTGTCGGAGCGCATTGGTCAGAGCCTCCTGGACGATCCGGTACGCGGTCACGTCGATGCCCTGGGGCAGCGGGCGCGGTTCGCCGGAGATGCGGACCTCGACCGGCAGCCCGGCGAAGGATATCCGGTCCACGAGCGGACCGAGCCGGTCCAGGCCGGGCTGCGGGGCGAGCGGGGTGCTCACCGCGCCCGCGCCCGGTCCGGGGGCGGTGTCGCCGTCGGTGCCGTCCTGTGCGGGGGCCAGCAATCCCAGCAGGTGTCTGAGGTCGGTCATCGCGCCCCGGCCGGCGTCCTCGACGGCCCTGAGCGCCGTCGCCGCCTCGTCCGGCATCGTGCCCAGTACCTCGCGGGCGGCGCTCGCCTGGACGACCATGAGGCTGACGTTGTGACTGACGATGTCGTGCAACTCGCGGGCGATCCTGTCGCGTTCGGCCATGATCGCGGCCTCCGCGGCGCTCTCCCGCTCGCGCTCCAGCAGCCAGCCGCGCTCCCCGACCGCCGCCTGCCAGCGGTGCCGGATGCGCACCAGCGCCACCGCCAGCCCGAGAACGGCCGCGCACGCCACCGCGAGCGCCGCCGTCAGCACGTCGTACTCCCCCATGCCGTGCATGGTCGCAGACGGCACTGACATCCGCATCGACCTGGGGATTCAGCTCCCTGCATCCGGAGGATGAGTCCGGTGGCACAGTGCCATCCGGGGAGGGATGCCGGGGCCGTCGTCCCGCGTCTAGCGTCCTGCCCATGGTTACCCAGGTGGGAACGGGAGACACCGTCGTACGACTCGACGGTCTGCGCAAGGAGTACGGCGAGACGGTCGCGCTCGACGGCGTGTCGCTGGAGATCCGGGCCGGGGAGGCGGTCGCGGTCATGGGCCCCTCGGGGTGCGGCAAGTCCACGTTGCTCAACATGATCGCCGGTCTTGACCGGCCGACGGCCGGCCGTGTCGTCGTCCACGGCGAAAGCGTCGGGGAGTTGAGCGAGAAGGGGCTGGCGCTGTACCGGCGGCGCCGGATCGGCATGGTCTTCCAGTTCTTCAACCTCATCGACGATCTGTCGGCCCTGGACAACGTGGCGCTGGCCGCCCAGCTGACCGGAACACCGGCCCGGCAGGCCCGGCGGCGGGCGCTGGAGCTGTTCGAGGAGCTGGGCATCACGGACCGCCGCAACGCGTACCCGGCGGTGCTCAGCGGTGGTGAGCGGCAACGGGTCGCCGTGGCACGGGCGTTGATGAACCGGCCCGCGCTGCTGCTGGCCGACGAGCCGACCGGCGCGCTGGACAGCCGGGCCGGGGAGCAGGTGATGGACCTGCTGATCGACCTGAACCAGATCGGCCAGACCCTGATCATCGTCACGCACGACGAGCGGCTCGCGCAGCGCTGTGCGAGCCGGCTGGTGCAGCTGGCCGACGGCCGGGTGACGGGTGAGCACACCCTGGAGCCGTCGGTATGAGGGCGGTGTGGAAAGCCGCGCGGGCGGCGGTGCGCAGGCGGAGAATTCAGACGCTGGTGATCTGGCTGGTCACGCTGGTGTCGACGGGGTCGATCGTGGTCGCGCTGGGGTTGGTGGACGCGGCGTCGGCGCCGTTCGACCATGTCTTCGGCGCGCAGCACGGTCCGCATGTGGTCGCCGAGTTCGATCCGGCCAAGGTGTCGCACGCACAGCTGGCACGAACCGCGGGGCAGCCTGGGGTGGAGGCGGTGGCCGGTCCGTTCCCGCAGGCGACGGTGGACGTGCCGCGCGGCATGGAGGATCTGGGACTCGGCGGCGAGGTCACGGTCGTCGGCCGTTCCGGACCCGGCGGCGCGGTGGACCGGGTGGACCTGTGGGCCGGCCGGTGGCCGGCCCGGCCGGGCGAGATGGTCCTCAACCGCCAGTCCGACTGGACCGGTGACGACATCGGCAAGACGTTCCACCTGCCAGACGGGCCAACCCTGACCATCGTCGGATTCGCCTTCGATCTGAGCGACACGACGGACGTGTGGGTCGCCCCGGACCAGATCGCGGCCCTGCACCCGACCACCACGCAGATGTTGTACCGGTTCCGGGACGCGTCCTCGCAGAGCGCGCTGGCCGCCGGGCTGGCCCGGGTGACCGAGGGGCTGCCCAAGGGCTCGCTGAGCGGATCGCAGAACTACCTGACGCTCAAGCAACGGATCGGCAGCAACGCACGCGCGTACGCCCCGTACCTCATGGCCTTCGGCATCCTCGGCATCCTGGTGGCGGTGCTGATCGTCGCCAACGTGGTCGGCGGCGCGGTGGTGTCGGGCTTCCGGCACATCGGCATCCTCAAGGCCCTCGGGTTCACTCCGGGGCAGGTGCTGGGCGTCTATCTCGTGATGGTCTGCGTACCGGCCGTGCTGGGCTGCGCACTCGGCACGCTCGTCGGCAACCTGCTGGCCGGGCCGTTCTTCCGGTTCGTGTTCACGGGACCGGACTCAGGGGTGCTGCACGACCGGATCGGCATCGCGCCCTGGGTGAACGGGCTGGCCCTGTTCGGCATGCCGCTGGTCTGTGTGCTGGCCGCGCTCGGGCCGTCCGTGCGGGCCCAGCGGCTGTCGGCGGCGCGGGCGATCAGCGCGGGCAGCGCACCTCGTGCCGGGAGGGCGCTCGGCATCCAGCGACGGCTCGCGGGGCTGCGGTTGCCGCGGTCGATGAGCCTCGGCGCGGGGCTGCCGTTCGCCCGGCCCGCGCGCAGCGCGCTCACGCTGGCCGCGGTGGTCCTGGGGGTGACCACGGTGACGTTCGCGACGGGGCTGGCGACGACGATGACCCGCTTCGGAGACGGCGGCGAGGGTGCGTACGACGTCACGGTGTACGCAAGCAGCTACGTCCACGGCAAACAGGTACTGCCGGCCCACGGCGACCGCGAACTCCAGTCGCTGCTGGGCTCGTTGCCGGGCGCGGCACGGGTGACGGCCCGGGGGGACGAGGACGCGCGGCTCGAGGGTTCCACCCAGAGGATCATCTTCGAGGGCAGGCGGGGGCCGGACCTGCCCCTGGACGACGTGCTCGTCCGGGGGCACTGGATGCACCGTCCGGGAGAGGTCGTGGTCGGCTCGGCCTTCCTGCGCCGCAACGGGGTGCACATCGGTGACCACCTCCGGCTGCGCAAGAGCGGCCGCGAGGAGGAGGTCACCGTGGTCGGCGAGCTGATGCAGGACAACGACCGGGTGATCGCCGGTACCTGGCCGACGTTCACCGCGCTGGTCCCGGACGGAAAGGCGTTCGCCTATCACGTCAAACTGCGCAAGGACGCGGACGGGACGGCGTACGCGCGGGCCGCCCGAGCCGTCGACAAGGGCCTCAGTACCCAGCTGACCGGCCCGAGCAGCGGCGCCGAGACCATCATCGACTCGGCGACCGCCCTCACCCTGCTGCTGGCCCTGGTCGCCTCCCTCGGCGTGTTCAACACGGCCGTGCTCAACACCCACGACCGTCGTCGCGACCTCGGCATGCTCAAGTCGATCGGCATGACCCCGCGCCAGGTGACGGTGATGACGGTGACGTCGATGGCCCTGCTCGGCGTGATCGGGTCGGTGCTGGGTGTCCCGCTGGGCATCGCCGCCTACGAGGTGGTCGTCCCGCGGATGGCCGCGGGGATCGACATCACCCTGCCGTCGTACATGACGGACGTCTGGCACGCGCCGAGGCTGGCCGAAGTGGCCCTGGCGGGTCTGGTGATCGCCGTGCTGGGCGCCCTCGTCCCCGCCCGGCGTGCCGCCCGGCTCACCGTGGCGGAGGTGCTGCACAACGAGTGATCCACCGGGGAGCCCGCAACCGGTCAGGATCGAAGAAGCCGCGGCGGGCTCCCCCGCTCTAGCGTGAGGTGCACCGGCGGAAAACCCGTCGGGCCACGCACCTCAGAAGGAGAGTCCCATGACCGCCGGCGTGCAGACGATCATCTACCCCGTCAAGGACAAGGACCGCGCCAAGGCCCTGTTCACCGCTCTGCTGGGTGTCGAGCCGTACGCGGACCAGCCCTACTACGTCGGCTTCAAGGCCGAGGGGCAGGACGTCGGCCTCGACCCGAACGGACATGCCCAGGGCCTGACCGGGCCGGTGCCGTACTGGCACGTCACCGATCTCCGGGAGCGCCTCGCGGCCCTGCTGGCGGCGGGCGCCGAGGTGGTCCAGGACGTGCGCGACGTCGGCAACGGCAGGCTGATCGCGTCGGTGAAGGACCCCGACGGCAACCTGATCGGCCTCCTCCAGGACCCGGCCGCCTGAGCACCACGACCTCCGCTTGCACCCGCACTAGTTGCACACTCAACGATTGGCCGGATCGGTGCTACGGTGCGGGTATGGCAGTCAAGACGGCCGACGCGCGGCTCGAGGAACGGTGGCGGGACATACTCGCCGTGCACGCGCGCACGATGTGCGAGATCGACCGGGCCCTGCACCCGCACGGGCTGGGCGCCAGCGACTTCGAGGTGCTGGACATCCTGGCGGCCGAGTCGCCCGCGCAGGGCGACCAGTGCCGGGTGCAGAACCTGGTCGGCCGGGTTCATCTCAGCCAGAGCGCGCTGTCCCGGCTGATCGGCCGGCTGGAGAAGGACGGGCTGGTGGAGCGCTCGGTGTGCGCGGAGGACCGGCGCGGGGTGTGGGTGGCCCTCACCCCCAAGGGCCGCGCGCTGCACGCCGAGGTGCTGCCCCTGCAGCGCGAGGTGCTGGAGCGGATGCTGACCGGGCAGGAGCGCTGGAGCACCGGACGGGATCACTAGAGCACCAGCTCGGCCCCGTCGGCCAGGACCTCGACGCCCTCCTCGGCCACACGCGCGCGTGCCGGTGAGGCGGGGTCGAGCAGCGGGTTCGTGTTGTTGAGGTGGGTGTAGATCCGGCGGGCGCCGGGATGCCGGGCCAGGGCGGCGAGGGTGCCGTCCGGGCCGGTGACCGGCAGGTGCCCCATGGCGGCCTGCCCGGCCCCGGACCGAACGGTCGTGCCCATCTCGTCGGCCGCGTAGAAGGTGCCGTCCAGCAGCACGCAGTCGGCCTCGGCGCACAGCTCGTCCAGCTCCGGGCTCCAGCCGCCCACACAGGGCGCGTACACCAGCACTCCCCCACTGGCCAGGTCCTCGACGCGGTACGCCGTCACCCACGGGCCGGCCGGGCCCGGCGCCTGTGCCGGCACGTACTTCGGGATCTTCGCGCCCAGCGGATGGGCCGTGACCACCAGCCCGCCGGCCAGCACGAACCCGCCGTCGGCCAGGCTGTCAGCCCACTCCCAGGGCGCGTAGCGGTCCAGGGCGGCCCGGGCGGGCGCCAGCACGGAGCGGACCGGCGAGGTGGCGTACACCTTCAGGCCCGCGGCCCCGCGCAGTTCGGCGAGGCCGGTGACGTGGTCGGCCTCGGCGTCGGTGAGCACAACGCCGCGCAGCGGGGTGTCCCGGGGGCCGGGGCCTGGCCACAGCGCCGGTGTGGCGGCGAGCTGGGTGCGCAGATCGGGGGAGGCGTTCAGCAGCCACCAGTCGCGGCCGTTGCCGGTGACGGCGGCGCACTCCTGGGTGCGGGAGGGCAGCTTGCCGTCCCTGGCCGCCGTACACGGTGAGCACGCGCAGTTCCACTGCGGGAAACCGCCACCGGCGGCGGTGCCCAGCAGGACGACCCTCACGACCATCCGCTCCTTCACACGCGTCCGGACCTGTCCTCGCTGGATCTTCCCGCCTCGGGCGGGGACTATCCGGCGGCGGGGGGCAGTTCCGGCCGTCCTTCGCCCGGTCTGCGGTCCGCCGGGCGCTCGGGCGGGATCGACGCACCGGGGAAGTCACGGGGACCGGTCCAGAGCGCGGGGACGGCGTCGCAGCGCCGGCACAGTTCGTAGGCGATCGCCTCGTAGTTGACTCGCCAGCCCCGGAAGTGCCGCCAGGCCTCCTTCGGCGGGCGCTGGGCCCGGAACCCGGCCGACTCCAGCATGGCCACGGCCGCGTCGAACTCGGCGAAGGTGAGCCGGATGGTCGCGTCCGGCGACGGGTCGGCGTCGAAGGGGAGGCGCAGCGCGCGGGCGATGTCGCGCAGGGCGGTGAAGCCGGCCCGCAGCACCAGCCGCGCCTCCGGCGGGGCGAGCCGCGGGTCCAGGGCCAGCTGCATCGCGGCCGCGTCCATCACCGCGACGAGACCGACCAGCCAGCTGCGGTGCGGGCGGGGGGAGCGGAAGGTCAGCAGGATGGGGTACGTCGAGTGGCTCTCGCCCATGTCCGAGGCGAGGCGTTCCCAGGCGCGATACAGCGTCGGCAGCTCGGTCTCGGTGTCGACCAGCCACTGCCGGGCGAGGATCTCCGGCCCCCAGGCGGGCTCGCCGGCCCGTGCCTGGAGCAGGGTGACCTCCAGTTCGCGGCGGTTGTAGGCGGCGTACAGGGTGGGCAGGTAGGCGATCTGCAGCGCGATCAGGACCGGCCCGGTGGCCGCGGCGACGAAGTCGAGGACCGACAGCTTCAGCCGGGCGCCGCTGGCGAAGCCGAGGGTGAACAGGCTGGACCCCGCCTCCCGGAACGCGGCGGTCCAGGACAGCGGGGACAACGAGTACAGCAGGAGGCCGAAGCCGAGCAGCGCACCGGCGAGCCAGGTGGTGAGCATGCCGATGAGCATCAGCGGGGCCAGCCAGGTCTGGGCGCGGTCGATGGATGCGTAGTCCTTGCGGACGGCTGTCAGCCGGAGGATCCGGCGCAGGACCCACCAGAGGCGGAAGACCAGCGCGGAGTAGAGGCCTCGGGGGACCACGAGGGTGCGCAGGATGCTGGTCAGGACCAGCACCAGGACCAGTGCCCCGGCCGCGCCGGCGATGTATTCCATGGGCCTATTTTTGTCGCCCACGCGGTGGGGTGATCGCTTTCGTGCGCGGGTGCGGGTCGCTCGTGGTCTCTCGCCCCGTCCTCCGTGCCCCTTCGGGGCGCCTGGTCAGCGGGCCAGCAGCGTACGCACCCCCTGTGAGGTGAGGGTCAGGGCGTGGGTGGAGCTGCCGTCTATGGCCAGCGAGAGATCCTCGTCGGGCCACTGCGAGGCCAGGGCGCCGAGCGGGATGAGGCGGTAGCGGGAGACGAAGGGCAGCAGCCCGGCCATCTCGCCCTCCGTGGTGAAGACGGGGACGACCGGATCGCCTCCGGGCTGTTCCAGGACGGGCAGGGCCACGGTCGTGGCGTCGGCGCCCTCCCCGTCGACCGCGTCGTCCGGCACGGGGACGAGCACGTCACTGTGGGCGAGGACGTCCAGCGCGGCCTGGTCCTCGGCGTTCACGGTCAGCGCGTCCAGCGCCTGCTGGGCCGGCGTCGGCAGGTCGTTGTGTGCGGGTGTCTCCATGGCAGGTCCCCAGGTAGCGACGGTCGTACAGGCCACACCAGGGGCGAAACCGCGCCCCCGGGCGTGCTTCGCCTCGCGTACCCGGTGGACCGCGGGACATGCGTGAGGATCGGCGGGAGATCCGATGGCGGTCGGGCCCGGTGGTGGCCGGGATGGTGAAGGCCGGCCGGGGAGAATGGCCGTCATCCGCGCGGGACCGCCCGGACAGGCCCTGGCTTGACCGTATGCCGATGCAGCCATGGTTCCGCGACGCCAAACTGGGGATCTTCGTCCACTGGGGCGTCTACGCGGTGGACGGGGTCCCGGAGTCCTGGTCGTTCTACACCGGACAGGTGTCCCACGAGCAGTACATGAAGCAGCTCGACGGCTTCACCGCGTCCCGCTACGACCCGCGTGCCCGGGCGGACCTGTTCGCCCGTGCCGGTGCCCGGTACGCCGTGCTCACGGCGCGTCATCACGACGGTGTGGCCCTGTGGGACAGCGCCCACGGCGATCTGAACGTGGTGCGCCGTACGCCGGCGGGGCGCGATCTGATCGCCGGGTACGCCGACGCGCTGCGCGAGCGCGGCCTGCGGGTGGGCCTCTACTACTCCCACTCGGACTGGAACCACCCCGACTACGCGACCACCCGGCGCCCGGCCCCGGACGAGGATCCCCCCGAACCCCCTGGCGCATGCCCGGCCCGGCGAGGAGGATCCGGCGGCCTGGGCGCGGTTCCTCGCCTACCGGGACGGTCAGGTCGGGGAGCTGGTGGACCGGTTCCACCCGGATCTGCTGTGGTTCGACGGCGAGTGGGAGCGGACGGAGCAGCAGTGGGGGCTGGACGCCCTGGCCGCGCGGATCCTGGCCGGCCATCCGGAGACGGTCCTCAACGCGCGCATGCTGAGCCACGGCGACTACGCCACCCCGGAGCAGGGCGTGCCGCTCCAAGCGCCCGACGACCCCAGGGAGTTGTGCCTGACCGTCAACGACTCCTGGGGATTCCAGCACCGCGACCACAACCACAAGTCGGTGCGCCAGCTGGTGCGTTACTTCACGGAGACGATCGGCGCGGGCGGCAACCTGCTGCTCGACGTGGGCCCGCGCGAGGACGGCACGATCACCGCGGAGCAGGCGGAGCGCCTGACGGGGCTCGGGGCGTGGATCGGCCGGCACGCCGAGGCCGTGTACGGCACGGTGGCCGGCCTGCCGCCGGGACATCACTACGGCCCGAGCACCCTGTCGGCCGACCGGCGGACGCTGTACCTCTCCTGCTTCGACCCCCCGCGCGAGACCGTCTCCGTACGCGGCCTGCGCAACCGGGTGCGCCGGGTGAGCGTGCTCGGGACGGGCGCCGAGCTGGGCCACCGGGTCACCGGCGGGCTGCACGAGGTACCGGGGGTGACCTGGCTGGACGCTCCGGCGGCGGGGGACGCGAACGAGTACGCCACCGTGCTCGACGGGGAGCTGGACCTCTACCGGGGGACGGGGCGCTCCTGACGGGGCAACGCGTCGGCGTCAGCCGAACGTGAGGGTCAGCTCGAAGTGCTCGGGGTCGAGCAGGCCGACGACATGCTCGACGAAGGTGCCGTCGGCCGCCCGGCTGGTCCGCCGCGTCTCCAGGAACCAGTCCCCCGGAGCGCGGCGCAGCAGCTCCGCCTCCCGGGCGTCGACCGGCCGCCCGGAGACCCGCTGTTCACCGTGGTCGGGCCTGAGCCCCGCGCGCCGCAGCAGCTCGCCGACCGACTCCTGGCCGAGGCCGCGGGCGGGCAGCTCGCGGATCATCGGCACCGGCGGCAGGAAACGGCGTTCGTACGACACCACGGTCCCGTCCGCGACCAGTTCACCGGCCCGCTCCACGCACACGAACTCATCTTCCTCCAGGCCGAGTTCGGTGGCGAGGGCGCCCTCGTGCGCCTCGCGTACGGCGAGGGTCCGCACGGCGGTGCCCGCGCCCCGCACCACCCGGGCGCGGGCCCAGCCGAACCGGTCGTCCGGCGGGCGGCCGTCGAAGAGGACGTACGAGCCCTTTCCGGTGCGGGTGGTGATCAGGCCCTCCTCGGACAGTTCGGCGAGGGCCGCGCGGATGGTGGTACGGCTGACGCCGAACCGCTCGGCGAGGGTGTGTTCGCCGGGCAGCCGCTCGCCGGCTCGGCGGCTGCCGGCGCGGATCTCCCGGGCGAGGATCCGGCTGATCCGCTGGTGCTTGAGCGGGACGCCGGTCACGGCCCGGCCTCGGCGAGCAGCTCGTCGACGGTGGTGACCCGGACCAGCGGCCGGTACAGCTCCATGATCTGCAGGGCCTTGAGGTGGGAGTCGTCGTCCGCGCCCGCGCAGGCGTCCGCGACCACCAGCACCTCGGTGCCGGCGTCGGCGGCGGCCAGGGCGGTGGAGAGCACGCAGCACTCGGTGCTGACACCGGCCAGGACCAGGCGGTCCTCCGGGCCGACGCGGGCGGCGAGCTCCGGGGTCCACTTGCCGAAGGTGGTGGCGTCCACGACCTGGCCGGCGGGGTCGGCGAACTCATCGGAGAGGTACCAGAGTTCGGCGTCCGGGGGCTGCAGGGCGAAGGGCCACGCCTCGTAGTAGGCGCGCCAGGCCCCGGCCGGTGTCGCGGGGGCCAGGAAGCGGGTGAAGGTGACGCGGTCGGCGAAGGCCGGCAGCAGGCTGCGTACGCCCGCCACCGCGTCGGCGTACCGGGGGGTGGCCCATGGGCTCGCCGGGTCGGCGAAGACGCGCTGCATGTCGATGACGGCGAGGTGTCCGGCGGTCATGGCTGGAGCACCCCCTCGTCGGTCACCGGGCTCGGCGCCTGCGCCTCCTGGGCACGGACCCGTCCCCGGCCCGTCAGCAGGGTGCAGAGGAAGGCCAGCGCCAGCGCCACCAGGACGCCGAGGTTGGCGTACGCCCAGGCACCGGTCTTGCCCCCGAGGCCGAACGGACCGAGGAGATACCCCTGCCAGGTCAGCCAGCTCGCCGCGGTGTTGGTGACCAGGCCCCAGCCGACGGCCGTGGCGGCGAGGGTGAGGAGCAGGGGCGGCAGGGGCATGTCGCCGTAGCGGCCGTGCGGGCGGTAGAGGTCGCCGTCGTCGTAGTCGCGGCGGCGCAGGGCGAGGTCGGCGAGGACGATGCCGCACCAGGCGGCGATGGGGACGCCGAGCGTGGTGAGGAAGCCCATGAACTGGCCGAGGAAGTCACCTGCGAAGAACACGATGTAGACCGCGCCGGCGATCATCAGGACGCCGTCGAGCAGGGCGGCCAGATAGCGGGGCACCCGCAGGCCGGCCGAGAGCAGGGCGAGGCCCGAGGAGTAGATGTCGAGGACGGCGCCGCCGACCAGACCGAGGACGGCGACCACGGCGAACGGCACGAGGAACCAGGTCGGCAGGATCGTGGTGAGCGCGCCGATCGGGTCGGCCGCGATCGCCTTGCTGAGCGCTTGCGAGGAACCGGCCAGCAGCAGGCCGAAGACCAGCAGGAGCAGCGGGGCCGCCGAGGCACCGAACGTGGTCCAGCCGATCACCCCGCGGCCGGACGAACTCCGGGGCAGATAGCGGGAGTAGTCGGCGGCGGCGTTCACCCAGCCCAGGCCGAAGCCGGTCATCATGAACACCAGCGCCCCGATGAACTCCTGCGCGGAACCCGGCGGGACGGCGCTCACCGTGCTCCAGTGGATGTGGTCGGCGACGAGGCCGACGTAGACGACGGTGAGGACGCCGGTGATCACGGTGATCGCCGTCTGCAGCCGCATGATCAGGTCGAAGCCCATGACTCCGCCGACGACGGTCAGCGCGGCCACGAGTACGAGGGCGGCCACCTTGGTCTCCGTGCCGCCGCCCCAGCCGAGGCGGCCGAAGACGGTCGCGGTGGCCATCGTGGCGAGCGCGGTGAGGACGGTCTCCCAGCCGACGGTGAGCATCCAGGAGATCACCGACGGCAGCCGGTTGCCGCGCACTCCGTACGCCGCCCGGCTGAGCACCATCGTGGGCGCCGATCCGCGCTTGCCGGCGACCGCGATGAACCCGCACAGCAGGAACGAGACGACGATGCCGAGCACGCCGGCGGCGAGGGCCTGCCAGAAGGAGATCCCGAAGCCCAGCGCGAAAGCGCCGTAGCTCAGACCGAGGACGGAGACATTCGCGCCGAACCAGGGCCAGAACAGCGTCCGCGGGGTTCCCTTGCGCTCGGCGTCCCCGATCACGTCGAGTCCGTGCGTCTCCACCTGCAACGGGCTGCCGGTGGATCTGCCGTCGGCTGTTCCCGTCGGGTCCTGCGGTTGCGTCATCCCCGAGCCCCCTGTCCACCTGTCTAGACGTGTCTACTCACGCTAGAGACCCCCCTCCGGGCCGTCAACGACGGCTGCCCGACGGCCCGGCGGTGCTCGCGGTTCAGCGGTCGAACTCCTCCTGGATGGGCGTCTTGGGCTCCTCCCGCAGGTGCTGGGAGAGGCCGGGCTTGCCGCCTTCCCGTGCCTGTTCCGCGCGCTGTGCCGCGGTGCGGCCGATGTCCGAGTCCGGATCGACCCGTACGGACCTCGCCACGTCGTCACGGCCCCTGTACTGCTCGGCGGGGATGCCGCGCAGGGCCTTGACGACCTCGTCCGACGCGCCCGCCTCACGCGCGGCCGTGACCAGGCGGTCCTTGTCGGCCGGGTACGACACGTCCTTCAGCGCCGCCAGCACCTCGGGGACGCTGGTGTGTGCCGTGCTCATGACGCCTCCCTCACTCCTCGTCGCCTTCCTCGGCGTTCTCGTCCGCGGTGTCCTCGCCCTCTGCCTGGGACGGAGTCGTACGCGGCGGCTGCTCGGCCTCCGCGATGCCCGGCTCCCGCTCGCCCTCGGCCTGCGAAGGGGTGCTCTCACTCATCGGGCCTCCCACACGCGTCCGTGCCGGTTTTCGAAGACCCCGAGTACCCGTCCGTCCCGCCTCCCATGACCGGGGAGCCCCCTCACCTCGCATGGACAGGCGGAATCCGTGAATCCGCGGCACGGGGATGGGTACCTGACCGGTCCCGGCGCAGTATGCGGCGCCGGCGTACGGACCCAGCACCGTCTCACCGCCTGGAGGAGCCATGGCGGGTATCAGGCCCCCAGATCTGCAGAAAGCCCTGTCCGGCGCCGAATACCCGGCCGACACGGAGCAGCTCAAGAAGGTCGCCAAGGACAACCATGCGCCCAAGGAGATCACCGACCGCATCGCCCACCTCGGGAAGAAGGAGTTCCAGAACCCGGCCGAGGTGAGCAAGGCGGTCTTCCAGAACGAGTGACGATCACGACCGTGCGTCGGCCGGGGCACACCGCCCCGGCCGACGCACGCTCCGCACTCGCGCCGGCGCTCAGTCCACGGCGCGGACGGCGGGCACGCCGAGGTCGACCGGGCCCCCGGCTTGCCCGGTCTTGCAGGAGTCGTGGCAGTCCTTCTCCAGACTGCAGCACAGCGAACAGACCGCGCCCTGGTGGAAGGGGCAGCCGGCCATGTCGGGCCGTTCGAAGTCGGTCGCGCACACCGAGCAGGTCAGCGTTGCCGCCGAGGGCAGCCCGTCGGGTCCCAGCAGCGGCTCGTCCAGGACGTCCGCGCGGGCGATGTAGTACCTGCCCCTGGTCAGCACGGCGAACAGCGGTGACAGCACCATGGCCAGGAGCAGCGCGATGAAGGGCGAGAACGCCTTGCCATAGGCACCGAAGGCGTCGAAGTACGCGGCGATGGACACCGCCGAGGCGATCAGCATGGAGCCGAATCCGACCGGGTTGAAGTGGTGGAGATGGGCCCGCTTGAACTCGATGTACGAGGGGCTCAGCTTCAGCGGCTTGTTGACGACCAGGTCGGCGACGACCGCGCCGATCCAGGCGATCGCCACGTTGGAGTAGAACCCGAGGACCGTGTTGAGGAAGCCGAAGACGCCGCCCTCCATCAGGGCGAGGGCGATGCCCACGTTGAGGAAGATGTAGACGACGCGACCGGGGTGACGGTGCGTCAGCCGGGAGAAGAAGTTGGACCAGGACAGCGAACCGGAGTACGCGTTCGTCGAGTTGATCTTTATCTGGGACAGGATGACGAAGAAGGTGGCCAGTCCCAGGGCGACGGGCGCGGCGAACGTCCCGAAACCGTGGACGTACTGCTGGATCGGCTCGTTGGCCTTGGTGAGTCCCACGCTCCCGGCGATGAAGAAGGCCAGGAAGGCGCCGCCGATCTGCTTCAGCGCGCCCAGCACCACCCATCCGGGTCCGGCGCCGAGGACCGCGGCCCACCACTGCCTGCCGTTGGCGGCCGTCCTGTCGGGCATGAAGCGCAGATAGTCGACCTGCTCCCCGATCTGCGCGATCAGCGACAGGGCGACGCCCGCGCCCGCCCCGACCCCGAGCATGCTGATGCCGGACCCGGTGGGCGAGTCACCCGCGAAGTGCGTGAACTCCGCGAACTTTCCCGGGTCCTGGATCGCGATGGACACGAACGGCGCGACCATCAGCACCAGCCAGACCGGCTGGGTCCACACCTGCATCTTCGACAGCGCGGTCATGCCGTAGACGACGAGCGGCAGGATGACCAGCGAGCAGATGACGTAGCCCACGGGAAGCGGTATGTGCAGGCCCAGTTCGAGGGCCTGTGCCATGATCGAGCCTTCGAGGGCGAAGAAGATGAAGGTGAAGCTCGCGTAGATCACCGAGGTCAGCGTCGAGCCCAGGTACCCGAATCCGGCGCCCCGGGTCAGCAGGTCCATGTCGATGGAGTACTTCGCCGAGTAGTACGAGATCGGGATGCCGGTGAGGAAGATGACCACCGCCGCGGTCAGGATCGCCACCATGGCACTGGAGAAGCCGTGGGAGACGGCGATCGAGCCGCCGATCGCGAAGTCCGCGAGATAGGCGATGCCGCCGAGGGCCGTGGTGGCCACGACGTACGGCGTCCAGCGGCGGAAGGACTTGGGCGCGTAACGCAGCGAGTAGTCCTCCAGCGTGTCGTTCCGGGCCCACCCGTTGTACGTCCGGCCGCCCGGGGAGGACGGCGGGGCTGGCGGCGCCTGCTTGTCGACGGTCTCCGTCACGGCTGCTCCCTCTTCCTGCGGTCCGCCCCGGTGGGGCCCGGGGCGTTGCAGGGAAGGTTCGCGCCGCGCCATTACCCCGCCGTTTCGCCTGCTTTACGACGGCGGACACGATGAGGGGGATCGCCGCTGGTCACCGGGGCGGGGCCGTCGGCGGGGGCGCGTTTCGCCGTTCTTCTCGGCTCGTTCGGGCTTCTTCTCGGCCCGTTCCGGAGGAACTGCCGCCGGGTATCGCGGAGTTGCGGGCTCGGGCAGGGTGCGCAGGAGCAGCCGGCTCAGGACCGGCATGAGGACGAGCGGGGCGAGGGCCGTCCGCAGGGACGTGGCGTCGGCAAGGCGGCCGATGAGCGGACGCACGAGACCGCCGACGCCGACGGCCGGTCCGAGGGCGATCCCGCCGGCGTACCGACGCGGGCTGCCGGGGACCGTGCGGCTGACACGCGCGCCCGGGCGTCCGCGAACACACCGGCGAGGCTCCGGCGGCCGCAGCGGCTGTCCTCACGCTCCGCGCAGGCCTGCCCAGGTGGCCGTGTCGGCGGCGTGGCGTGTGCGGCGCCGGAGCGGTACGCGGTGAGGATGGCGGGCGGGAACAGCCGGCTGGAGGTGGGTATGACGGTGAACCGTATCGGCCTGGTGGTGCACGGCGGCCGGGCCGAGGCCGTGGCCGCCGCGGGTGTGGTGCGCGAGTGGTGCGCGGAGCACGCCGTGGGATGCGCGGACATCGACGTGTGGCGGGAAGGAGCGCGGCACAGTGCCCGGGAGGAGGTCGACTCGGCGGGCGATCCCGACCTCATCGTGACCCTCGGCGGGGACGGCACCTTCCTGCGCGGCGCCCGGCTGGCGGCCGAGAACGACGCCCTGGTTCTCGGCGTCGACCTCGGCCGCGTCGGTTTCCTCACCGAGGTCCCCGTCTCGGCGGTGCGCTCGGCGCTGGACGCGGTCCGGTCCGAGCGGATCACCGTGGAGAGCCGGATGCTGCTGACCATGCGGGCGTCCTGCCGGCTGGAGGTGCCCGCGCAGATGGAGGCACTGCTGAAGTACGGCCGCGGGCCGATGCTGCCGCCGCCCCGGGTGCGCGGGGAGTGCGAGACCGGCAGTGAGTGGGGCGTCGCGCTGAACGTCACCGCGCTCAACGACGTCGTCGTGGAGAAGCTCGCCCGGGACCGGCAGGTGTCGGTCGCCGTCTATCTGGCCGGCCGGCTCCTGGCCAGCTACTCCGCCGACGCGCTGCTGGTGGCCACGCCCACGGGCTCCACCGCGTACAGCTTCGCCGCCGGCGGCCCGGTGGTCTCGCCGCGCGCGGAGGGCCTGGTCTTCACGCCGGTCGCCCCGCACATGGTGTTCAACCGCTCGGTCGTGGCCGCCCCCGACGAGCCCATCGCGCTGCGGATCCTCGACCGGTCGGGCGAGGCCGCCGTCAGCATCGACGGCCAGCTGCGCGGAGTACTCAGCCCCGGGGACTGGATCGGCGTGTACGCCGCACCACGCCGGCTGAAGGCGGTCCGGCTGGGCCCGATGGACTTCTACGGCCGGCTGCGCGAGCGGATGAACCTCACCGACGCGCCCGCCGCGCTCGCCGACGGCAAAGCCGCTCCCCTGTGGCCGGTGACCACACCCCGGCCCGGCGACCTGGCGCACCTCGCGCTGCCCCCGGCTCCCGAGGACGGGCGACGGCTGTCCTGAAATCCGGCACGGACACAGGAGCCGGCCCCGGGTGCGCGCCCTCACCGTGATCGCCCCACTCCTGTTGCCGGCTTCACGCCGGTGCCAACCGAGTACAGCGCTTCCAGCCCCCCGTTCAACTACCACCGTTACGAGGTCACCGTGCCGTTCACGGTCGAGGCCGGGCCGATCAGACCCTGGTTCAACCAGCACCACCGTCGGGGAACTGATCCAGGCCCGGAAGCTGGGGGGAAATCCCCGTCACATGACCGCGACGGGGGCGGCGCGCACCGCGGGTCCCCGCCCCTGTCCCCCCTGGCCTCCGCTCAGTCCGTCGTGGACGACTCCCGCCGCGGCAGCTTCCAGTTCGGGCGCGGGAAGTGGCAGGTGTAGCCGTTGGGGTAGCGCTCCAGGTAGTCCTGGTGCTCGGGCTCGGCCTCCCAGAAGTCGCCCACCGGCTCCACCTCCGTGACCACCTTGCCCGGCCACAGCCCGCTCGCCTCGACGTCCGCGATCGTGTCCTCGGCGACGCGGCGCTGCTCCTCGTCGGCGTAGAAGATGGCGGACCGGTAGCTGCGGCCGATGTCGTTGCCCTGGCGGTCCCGCGTGGTCGGGTCGTGGATCTGGAAGAAGAACTCCAGGACGTCGCGGTAGCTCGTCACGGTGGGATCGAAGAGGATCTCGATGGCCTCGGCGTGGTCACCGTGATGGCGGTACGTGGCGTTCGGCGTGTCGCCGCCGCTGTAGCCGACGCGGGTGGACACCACGCCGGGCTGCTTGCGGATCAGATCCTGCATGCCCCAGAAACAACCGCCTGCCAGGACGGCCCGCTCGGTTCCCACGGTCATCGGTCACTCCCTGAAGCTCGGGCCCGGCGCGGTCGTCGACCTGCCGGTTACACGGTCACCCAGCCTAAACAACCCGCGCGCGATGAAACTTCCCGGCCCCCACGCGCTCCCGGGCATCGGAAATCCGGAGGGACCGAGTTGGTCTAGTCCTCTTGACGAGGTGACGCGCCGGCGCTTTGGTATGTACCAACTCGGTCCCGCGACATCACGGCACCACACCACCACTCCACGCCCGAGGCATCCCCGGAAGGGGCACTGTCATGTACCTGGCAAGATATGCGGCTTCCGCCTGCGCGCTCGTCCTCTCGGCCACCGGCGCCGTCGTCGCCCCGGCCCCGGCCGCCGGCGCCGCGACGGCGGCGAGCAGCGTCTACTCCGTGGCTCCCTACGTCGACATGTCCAACAGTCAGGAAGGACTCCTCGACACCGCCATCACCGGACACCAACTCAAGGCCTACACAGCGGCGTTCGTGCTCGGCGAAGGCTGCAACCAGATCTGGGGCGACACCCTCCCCATCGGCAACGACCCCTACACCGACCCCGAGATCGCCAAGGCGAAGTCCGAGGGCGCCTCCGTCATCATTTCCTCCGGCGGGGCGAGCGGCGAACCGCTGGCCTGGACGTGCTCCACCCAGAGCAGCATCGACGCCGGGTACCAGGCCCTCATCAACGACTACGGCGTCACCCGGCTCGACTTCGACGTCGAGGGCGCCGCCGTCGCGGACACCGCGGCCGCCGCCCGCCAGATGCAGGCGATGAAGGATCTCAAGGCGTCCAACCCCGGTCTACAGTTCTCCATGACCCTGCCGGTCCTGACCAGCGGCCTGACCAACGACGGCGTCAACATTCTCAAGGCCGCCAAGAACGCGGGCATCAAGATCGACGTGGTCAACATCATGGCCATGGACTACTACGCCGGCACCGGCACCGAGATGGGCCAGGGCGCGATCGACGCGGCCAGGGCCACACTGGCGCAGATGCAGTCCGTGGACTCCGGCTACACCTACGCCAACCTCGGGATCACCCCGATGATCGGCAAGAACGACGACGGGTCGACGTTCACCCTGGCCGACGCCCGGACCGTGGAGAGCTTCGCCGCGCAGAACGGCGTCGGACGGCTCGCCTTCTGGTCCGTCAACCGCGACCAGCCGTGCAGCGGAAGCGCCAACTCGCTGCCCACGTGCAGCGAGATCAGCCAGAACAGCCTCGCGTTCACGGACGCGTTCGTGCCGTACGAGGGCGGCTCGGGCGGCGGCGGAGGCACGACGAGCGACTTCTCCTTGTCCCTGTCACCGGGCTCCGCCTCGGTCGCCCAGGGCGGTTCCGCCACCGCGACCGTCGCCACGGCCGTCACCTCCGGCAGCGCCGAATCCGTCAGCCTGTCGGCCTCCGGCGCGCCGTCCGGCGTCGGCGTCTCCTTCAGCCCGGCGACCGTGACGTCCGGCGGCACCTCGACGCTGACGGCGACGGTCGGCTCGTCCGTGGCCGCGGGCACCTACCCGATCACCGTCACCGGCACCGCCGGCGGCGGCGGCAGCCACAGCGCGACCTACACGCTGACCGTCACCTCGACCGGTGGAGGCGGAGGCGGTGGCGGCGGCTCACTCACCAACGCCGGCTTCGAGACGGGCCCCCTGAGCCCCTGGACCTGCACGGGCGGCAGCACGGTCGTATCGAGCCCGGTCCACAGCGGCAGCCACGCCCTCCAGGTCACCCCGAGCTCCAGCAGCACCGGCGAATGCGATCAGACCGTCACCCTGTCCCCCAACCACAGCTACACGCTCACCGGCTGGGTCCAGGGCCCGTACGCCTACATCGGGGTCAGCGGCGGCGCCACCGCCAGCACCTGGTCGAACAGCACGAGCTGGAACCGGCTGACCGTCAACTTCACGACGGGCGGCAGCGGAACCGTCACCGTGTACGTCCACGGCTGGTACGGCCAGTCCGCGGTCGACGCCGACGACTTCACGCTCGGCTAGGCACCTCCCCGACCCCTCAAGCATGCGGCGCACTCCTCCGGCAGAGGCGGTGCGCCGCACGCACCGGCGGGGCCTCCGGATCGCCGAGGCAGCCGGCCGACACCCGAGCCGACCGGCGGAACCGCCAGGTACACGCTCCGGCCCATGCCGAATCCCGCCGTGTCCTTCTTCTCCGGCCGTGACGGTGTGCGCCTCGCCTACCGGGAGACGGGTGAGGGCCGGCCGCTGATCCTCCTGCACGGAATGACCGGAGACGCGACGCTGTGGCTGCTCAACGGCCAGGCCGAGACGATCGCGGCGGCCGGTCACCGTGTGATCATGCCGGACTTCCGCAGGCACGGCAGCAGCGAGAAACCCCATGACGCCGCCTTCTACCCCCGGGACGTCCTGGCCGACGACGGCCTCGCCCTCGTCGAGCACCTCGGACTGAGGGAGTACGACCTCGGGGGTTACTCACTCGGCGCCCGGATCGTGGCGAGGATGCTGGTGCGTGGCGCGGCACCCGGCCGGGCGGTGGTCGCGGGCCAGGTCCTGCGTCAGGTGCTCGGCTCCGGCGGCGGGGCGGGCGCGTCCCTGCGCCCGCTGCTGACCGGCTGGGGGGCGTTCGAGCCGGGATCGCCGGAGGAACGCTCCGAACAGTGGCTCCGCTCCGGCGGCGCGGACCCGGTCGAGCTCCTCCGTGTGCTGGATTCGCTCGTCGCCACGCCGGCCGAGCAGCTCGGCCGGATCACGGTGCTCACGCTCGTCGCGGTGGGCGCCGACGACAGCGGTGCCACCTCCTCGGCCGGCCACCTGGTCACGGCGCTGCCGCAGGCAACCGGGACCGTGGTGCCCGGAAGACCACTGGACGGCCGCCGGCGCGCCCGAACTGGTCGCGGCCATCGGTCACGCGCGAGGCGCGCACCACGGGGCCGCTGACGGCCCGTCGGGGCTATCCCGCGCCGTACACGGGCTGTGGGGCCCGTGTCTCGGCGAGGAGTTTCAGGGTCGCCTCGCCCGCCTCCCTCGGGGTCCAGCGGGCGCCCTTGTCGATGGTCGGGCCCGGGTGCCAGCCCTCCATGACGGTGATGCGGCCGCCCTCGGTCTCGAAGACCCGGCCCGTCACCCCGGCGGAGGCGGCGGAGCCGAGCCAGACGACGAGCGGGGAGACGTTCTCCGGGGCCACGGCGTCGAAACGGCCGCTCTCCGGGGCGGCCATGGTCTCGGCGAAGGTCCGCTCGGTCATCCGGGTCCGGGCGGCCGGGGCGATGGCGTTGACCTGGACGCCGTAGCGGCCCAGTTCGGCGGCGGCGACCAGGGTCAGGCCGACGATCCCGGCCTTGGCGGCGGAGTAGTTGCCCTGGCCGACGCTGCCCAGCAGTCCCGCCCCGGAGCTTGTGTTGATCACCCGGGCCTCGGGCACCCGGCCCGCCTTCGCCTCGGCGCGCCAGTGCGCGGCGGCCTGCCTGAGCGGCAGGAAGTGGCCCTTGAGGTGGACGCGCACGACCGCGTCCCAGGCGTCCTCGTCGAGGTTGACGAGCATGCGGTCCCGCAGGAACCCGGCGTTGTTGACCAGGGTGTCCAGGCGGCCGAAGGCGTCCAGGGCGGTGGCGACGAGGGAGGCCGCGCCCTCGGTCGTGGCGATGTCGCCTCCGTGCGCGACCGCCTCGCCGCCGAGCGCGCGGATCTCCTCGACGACCTGCTGCGCCGGTCCTGCGGTGCCGCCCGTGCCGTCGAGGCCGACACCGAGGTCGTTGACGACCACCTTGGCTCCCTCGGCGGCGAAGGCGAGCGCGTGGGCACGGCCCAGGCCGCGGCCCGCGCCGGTGACGACGGCCACGCGTCCGGTGCACAGTCCGGTCACGGTCATGGGTGGAGGTCCTTTCGTCGGGTGTCGCCGGGCGTGCTACGTGTTGACCCCGGCGGCGTCGAGGAACGCGGGGCGCTCCCCTCCGCCGTGGACGTGCAGGCTCGCCCCGCTGATGTAGGCGGCCCGCTCGGAGGCGAGGAACACGCAGGCGTCGCCGACGTCCTCGGGCGTGGCGAGGCGGCCGAGCGGGACGGTGCGGGCCACGGCGGCGACGCCGTCCTCGTCCCCGTAGTGCAGGTACGACAGTTCGGTCCGGACCATGCCGGGGACGACCGTGTTGACCCGCACGCGCGGGGCCCATTCCACAGCCATGGACCGGGCGAGGCCCTCCAGCCCGGCCTTCGCCGCACCGTACGCCGCGGTGCCCGGTGACGGACGCGCTCCGCTGACGCTGCCGATCATCACGATCGACCCTCCGCTCCGCTGACCACGCATCAGCTCGTACGCGGCGAGCGACGCGGTGAGAGGGGTGAGGAGGTTCAGCTCCACGACCCGGGCGTGCCGTCCGGCTCCGCCCTCGCCGAGCATCCGGAAGGGGGTGCCCCCGGCGTTGTTGACGAGGGTGTCGAGGCGGCCGTACTCGGTGCGCAGCCGCTCGAAGAAGGCGCCGACCGCGTCGGCGTCGCGCAGGTCGACGGGGAGGAAGCGGGCCGTGCGGCCGGCCGCCTCGACCGGCTCGTCCGGGGGACGGCGCGCGCAGGTCACGACGTCGGCGCCCGCCTCCAGGAACGCCCGGGCGATGCCGGCACCGACGCCGCGTGTTCCGCCGGTGACCACCGTGACGCATCCGCTGAGATCGATGATCGTGGCCACCCGGCACCTCCCGCAGCGCGCCCTCCGCTGCTACCTTCTCGCCTAACAAACGTTTGGTGGAAAGGTAGCTGATTGGCTCATGGGTGTCTCCACCTCCGTCCCCGAAGAGGGCGTCGCCGTTGTCACCGTGGACTTCCCGCCGGTCAACGCCCTTCCCGTGCGCGGCTGGTACGCGCTGGCCGACTCGGTGCGCGCCGCCGGCGCCGACCGGGAGGTCCGGTGTGTGGTGCTCACCGCCGAGGGCCGCGGTTTCAACGCCGGCGTCGACATCAAGGAGATCCGGCGCGCGGCCGGGCACGATGCCCTCATCGGCGCCAACCGCGGCTGCTACGAGGCGTTCGCCGCGGTGTACGACTGCGAGGTCCCGGTGGTCGCCGCCGTACAGGGCTTCTGTCTGGGCGGCGGCATCGGACTGGCCGGAAACGCGGACGCGATCGTCGCCGCCGACGACGCGGTGTTCGGCCTGCCCGAACTGGACCGCGGCGCCCTGGGCGCGGCCACCCATCTCGCCCGGCTGGTGCCCCAGCACCTGATGCGGGCCCTGTACTACACCTCCCGCACCGTCACCGCGGAGGAACTGCACCGGCACGGCTCGGTGTGGCGGGTGGTCCCGCGCCCACAACTCAGGGATGCCGCACTGGAGTTGGCCCGCCAGATCGCCGCCAAGGACGGGTCCCTGATCCGGCTGGCCAAGGCGGCGATCAACGGCATCGACCCGGTCGACGTGCGCCGCAGCTACCGCTTCGAGCAGGGCTTCACCTTCGAGGCCAGCCTCAGCGGCGTCGCCGACCGCGTCCGCGGCACCTTCGGCGGGGACGACGGCACCTTCGGCATGGACCGGGAGCAGCGGTCGTGAGCAGGGACAAGACGATGACCGCCGAGGAGGTCGTCGGCCGGCTGGAGAGCGGCATGACGATCGGCATCGGCGGCTGGGGTTCGCGGCGCAAGCCGATGGCGCTGGTGCGGGCGCTGCTGCGTTCGGACGTGACCGACCTGACCGTCGTGTCCTACGGCGGTCCGGACGTCGGGCTGCTGGCCGCCGCGGGAAGGATCCGCACGCTGGTCGCGGCCTTCGCCACCCTCGACTCCATTCCCCTGGAGCCGCACTTCACGGCGGCCCGGCAGCGCGGCGCGCTGGACCTGGTGGAGCTGGACGAGGCCATGTTCATGTGGGGACTGACGGCGGCCGCGCACCGGCTGCCCTTCATGCCGGTCCGGGCCGGTCTCGGATCCGACGTGATGAGGGTCAACCCCCGCCTGCGGACCGTACGTTCGCCGTACGAGGACGGCGAGGAGCTCGTCGCGGTACCGGCCCTGCACCTGGACGCCGCGCTGGTGCACCTCAACCGCGCGGACGTGCACGGCAACGCCCAGTACCTCGGCCCCGACCCGTACTTCGACGACCTGTTCTGCGAGGCCGCCGACGCCGCCTACGTCTCCTGCGAGCGGATCGTGGACAGCCCCGACCTGCTCAAGGACGCGGGACCGCAGACCCTGCTGGTCAAGCGCGCGTTCGTGAACGGCGTCGTGGAGACCCCGAACGGCGCCCACTTCACCTCCTGCGTGCCCGACCACGACCGGGACGAGGCGTTCCAGCGGGCCTACGCCCGAGCCGCCCGCGAGCCGGAGGCCTGGCGGGCCTTCGCCGAGCGGTTCCTGTCCGGGGACGAGGACGCGTACCAGGCCGCGGTGGCGGCGTTCCACGAGGAGGAGGCGGCGGCATGAGCGGCACCCGTACGACGGCGGCGGTGACGCGCGCCGAGTACTGCGTGGTGGCCTGCGCCGAGGCCTGGCGCGATGCGGGGGAGGTCCTGGCCGCTCCGATGGGCACCGTCCCGACGATCGGGGCCCGGCTGGCGAGACTGACCTTCTCCCCCGACCTGCTGCTGACCGACGGCGAGGCACTGCTGATCGGTGACGTCCCGGCGGTCGGCGCCAGGGCCGAGGTGGTCGAGGGCTGGCTGCCGTACCGGCAGCACCTGGCCCTGGTCGCGACCGGACGGCGGCACGTGATGATGGGCGCGAGCCAGCTCGACCGGTACGGCAACCAGAACATCTCCTGCATCGGCGACTGGGCGAGGCCCGCCCGGCAGCTGCTGGGCATACGCGGCGCCCCCGTCAACACCCTCAACAATCCGACCAGTTACTGGGTGCCACGACATTCGAAGCGGGTCTTCGTCGAGCGGGTGGACATGGTGTGCGGCGTCGGCTACGACCGTGCCGCCGCGGCCGGTCCCGCCGCGTCCCGCCACCACCGCATCGCGGGCGTCGTCAGCGACCTGGGCGTCTTCGACTTCCCGGCGCCGGACCGGACGATGCGGCTGCGCTCGCTGCACCCCGGCGTCACGGTCGGACAGGTCGTCGAGGCCACCGGCTTCCCGCTCCACATCCCGGACCAGGTGCCGTACACCCGGGAACCCACCGCCGCGGAGCTGCGGTTGATCCGCGAGGTCATCGACCCGAAGGCGCTGCGCGAGCGCGAGGTCCCCGCGTGAACGACGTCGCGATCGCCACCCCGCTGACCGAGCTCGTCGGCGTGCGGCACCCCATCGTGCAGACCGGCATGGGCTGGGTGGCCGGTCCCCGTCTGGTGTCGGCCACCGCCGACGCCGGCGCGCTGGGGATCCTCGCCTCGGCCACCATGACGACCGACCGGCTCCGTGCGGCGGTCCGCGAGGTGAAGTCCCGTACCGACGCGCCCTTCGGGGTCAATCTGCGGGCGGACGCCTCGGACGCGGCCGAGCGGGTGCGGATCATCGTCGAGGAGGGGGTGAAGGTCGCCTCGTTCGCGCTCGCGCCCTCCCGGGAGCTGATCGCCCGGCTCAAGGACGCCGGTGTGGTCGTCGTCCCGTCCGTCGGCGCCCGGCGGCACGCCGAGAAGGTCGCCGCGTGGGGCGCCGACGCGGTGGTGGTGCAGGGCGGGGAGGGCGGCGGGCACACCGGGAAAGTCGCCACCACCGTCCTGCTCCCCCAGGTCGTGGACGCCGTGGACATCCCGGTGATCGCGGCCGGCGGCTTCCACGACGGCCGCGGTCTGGTCGCCGCACTCGCCTACGGTGCCGCCGGGATCGCCATGGGCACGCGCTTCCTGCTCACAGCCGACAGCACCGTTCCCGAAGCGGTCAAGGCCCGGTACCTGGCGGCCACGGTGGACGACGTCACCGTCACGACCAAGGTCGACGGACTCCCCCACCGGATGCTGCGCACGGAGCTGGTCGACTCCCTCGAACGCTCGGGCCGGGCGCGGGCACTGCTGCGCGCGGTACGGCACGCCGCGTCCTTCAAGGCGCTGTCCGGCACGAGCTGGGCGCGGATGGTCCGCGACGGCCTGGCGCTGAAGCACGGCAAGGAGCTGACCTGGAGCCAGGTCCTGCTGGCCGCCAACACCCCCATGCTGCTCAGGGCCTCGATGGTCGAGGGCCGGACCGACCTCGGCGTGATGGCCTCCGGTCAGGTCGCCGGACTGATCGACGATCTGCCGTCCTGCGCCGAGCTCGTCGACCGGATCATGGCGGAGGCCCGGGCCACGCTCCACGGACTGCCCCGGGCATAGCCGTCCCTCCCGGGGGAGCTGATCCGCCGCGCGCTGCCCGTTTCCGCCGCCGGCCGACCGAGGTGGTGATGTCCGACGCCGCCGTCTGTCAGAGCCGCTCGACGATGGTGACGTTTGCCTGGCCGCCGCCCTCGCACATGGTCTGCAGGCCGTAGCGTCCGCCGGTGCGCTCCAACTCGTGCAGCAGCGTGGTCATGAGCTTGGTGCCGGTGGCGCCCAGCGGGTGGCCGAGGGCGATGGCGCCGCCGTTGACGTTGACCTTGTCCGGGTCGGCGCCGGTCTCCTTCAGCCAGGCGAGCACCACGGAGGCGAAGGCCTCGTTGATCTCCACGAGGTCGATGTCGGCGAGGGTCATCCCGGCCTTCTTCAGGGCGTACGCCGTGGCCGGTATCGGCGCGGACAGCATCCGGATGGGGTCCTCGCCGCGCACCGAGAGGTGGTGGACGCGGGCGCGGGGCGTCAGACCGTGCTCCCGTACGGCTCGTTCGCTCGCGATCAGCAGGGCGGAGGCGCCGTCGGAGACCTGAGAGGAGACGGCGGCGGTGAGCCGGCCGCCGTCGACCACCGGCTTCAGTCCCGCCATCTTCTCCAGCGTGGTGTCGCGGCGGGGGCCCTCGTCGGTGGTCACCTCGCCGTAGGGGACGAGTTCGCGGTCGAAGCGGCCCTCGTCGATGGCGCGGACGGCCCGCTGATGGGAGCGCAGTGCGAACTCCTCCATGTCACGGCGCGAGATGCCCCACTTGTCGGCGATCATCTCGGCGCCGGCGAACTGGTTGACCGGCCGGTCGCCGTAGCGGGCCCGCCAGCCCTCGGAGCCGGCGTAGGGGCCCTGGGTGAGCCCGAGAGGCTCGGCGGCCTGGCGGGTGGCGAAGGCGATCGGGATCATCGACATGTTCTGCACGCCGCCCGCGACGACCAGGTCCTGGGTGCCCGAGAGTACGCCTTGCGCGGCGAAGTGCAGGGCCTGCTGGGAGGAGCCGCACTGACGGTCCACCGTCACCCCCGGCACCTCCTCGGACAGCCCGGCGGCCAGCCAGCAGGTGCGGGCGATGTCGCCGGCCTGCGGGCCGACGGTGTCCAGGCAGCCGAGGACGACGTCCTCGACGGCGGCGGGGTCGACGCCCGAGCGCTCCATCAGCGCCGTCAGCACATGGGCGCCGAGATCGGCCGGGTGGACGGCGGCGAGCCCGCCTCCGCGCCTGCCGACCGGGGTGCGAACCGCTTCGACGATGTATGCCTCGGCCATGGCCACTCCTTGGGGATCGGTTCCGGGATCGGTGACGTCCGCGGTCTCGTGCGCGCACGGCGATGCCCTGGTTCATCCGGTGCCTGGACTCCTTCTGGCTCAGGCGTGCTGGCTGCTGACGGACAGGACCTCCCCGGTCAGGTACGAGGAGTACCCGCTGGCCAGGAAGACGATGACGTTGGCCACCTCCCACGGCTCGGCCCAGCGGCCGAACGCCTCGCGGGCGGTGAGTTCCCCCAGCAGTTCCGGCGTGGTGACCTTCACCAGGTGCGGGTGCATGGCGAGGCTGGGCGAGACGGCGTTCACCCGCACCCCGTACTCCGCGGCCTCCACGGCGGCGCAGCGGGTGAGGGCCATGACCCCGGCCTTGGCGGCGGCGTAGTGGGCCTGGCCCCGCTGTGCCCGCCAGCCGATCACCGAGGCGTTGTTGACGACGACGCCCCCGGCGCCCGCCGCCTTCATCCGGCGCAGCGCGGCGCGGGTGCACCGGAAGGTGCCGGTGAGGGTGACGTCGAGGATCTTTTCCCACTGCTCGTCGGTCATCTCGACCAGGTCGGCGGTGCCGCCGAGTCCGGCGTTGTTGACGACGACGTCCAGGCGTCCGTGCCGCTCCGCCGCGAAGTCGAACAGCGCCGCGACCTGGTCCTCGTCGGTGACGTCGCAGGGCAGGGCCGCGACGCGGTCCGCGCCGAACTGCGCGGCGAGCGCCGCCTCCGACTCCTTGAGCCTGCGGGCGTGGGCGTCGGAGAGCACGACGCGGGCGCCCTCCTCCAGCAGCCGGCGGGCGGTCGCACCGCCGATGCCGGCGCCCGCGGCGGCGGTGACCACGGCGGTACGGCCGTGCAGGAGGGCGTGCCCGGGGACGTAGGGCGGCGGGGGCGTGGTCACGGGCGGGCCTCCTTCGGCGGGCCGGGGACGCGCTCGGCGACTAGGGCTCGGGTCGGCTCTCGACGGCTGACGGCTCGTCAGGTTAACCTACCAAACAGTTGTTAGGGAAGGAGGGCGGATACCCGCCGCCCGGAACCGCACCAGGAAGGCCCGCAGTTGATGGACCTCGACTTCTCCGCCGCGGACGACGCCTTCCGTGCCGAGGCCCGCGCCTGGCTCGCCGGCCATGTGCCCGGCACCCCGCTGCCCTCGCTGGAGACGGCGGAGGGGTTCGCGGCCCACCGGGACTGGGAGCGCACCCTGTTCGCCGACCGCTGGTCGGTGGTGTCCTGGCCCGAGGAGTACGGCGGCCGGAGCGCCTCGATCCTCCGGTGGCTGATCTTCGAGGAGGAGTACTACGCGGCCGGTGCGCCCGGCCGGGTCAGCCAGAACGGCATCAACCTCCTCGCGCCCACCCTCTTCGAGCACGGGACCCCGGAGCAGTGCGCGCGTGTCCTGCCGTCCATGGCGAGCGGCGAGGTGATCTGGGCCCAGGCCTGGTCCGAGCCGGAGTCGGGCTCCGACCTCGCCTCGCTGCGCTCCACAGCCGTGCGCACCCACGGCGGCTGGCGCCTGAGCGGCCAGAAGACCTGGTCGTCGCGGGCGGCGTTCGCCGACCGCGCCTTCGGGCTGTTCCGCAGTGCCCCGGCCACCGAGCGGCCGCACCAGGGGCTGACGTACCTGATGTTCCCGCTGGACGCGGAGGGGGTGACGGTACGGCCCATCGGGCGGCTCGACGGCAAGCCCGCCTTCGCCGAACTCTTCCTCGACGAGGTCTTCGTGCCCGACGACGACGTCATCGGCGAGCCCGGACAGGGCTGGCGGGTGGCGATGAGCACGGCGGGCAACGAGCGCGGGCTCACCCTGCGCAGCCCCGGCCGTTTCACGGCCGCCGCCGAGCGTCTGACCGCGCTGTGGCGCTCCACCGCCGACCCGGGCGACACCGCGCTGCGCGACCGGGTCGCCGATGCGGTGATCGGCGCCCGCGCCTATCAGTTGTTCACCTACGCGGCCGCCTCGCGCCTGGCGGCAGGGGGCTCGATCGGCGCGGAGTCGAGCCTCAACAAGGTGTTCTGGTCCGAGCTGGACATCGCCCTGCACGAGACCGCCCTCGACCTGCTGGGCCCCTACGGCGATCTCGCCGACGACGCCCCGGACGCGCCCGGACACGGCGCCTGGGCCGAGGGCTACGTCTTCTCCCTGGCCGGACCCATCTACGCGGGCACCAACGAGATCCAGCGCGACATCATCGCCGAGCGGCTGCTCGGCCTGCCGAAGGGACGCCGGTGATGCGCTTCCTCCTCGACGCCGAGCAGCGCGACTTCGCCCGCTCGCTGGACGCCCTGCTGACGGCGGCGGGCACTCCGGCCGTCGTACGGTCCTGGGCCGCCGGGGACACCGAGCCCGGCCGCGCGCTGTGGACCAGGCTGGCCGAGGCCGGGGTGTTCGCGCTCGCCGTACCGGAGCGGCACGCCGGGCTGGGCCCACTGCCGGTCGAACTGACGGTGGCCTTCGTGGAGTTGGGCCGCCACGCGGTGCCGGGTCCACTGGCGGAGACGGTCGCGGCGGCGGCCCTCCTGGACCGACTGGGCGATGCGACGACGGCCGCGGCATGGCTGCCGGGGATCGCCGCCGGCAAGGTCGTCGCCTCCCTGTGTCCGGTCTCCCCCGACCGTCCCTACGCCCTGGACGCGGACACCGCCGACGCGGTGTTCGTCGTCGAGGGCGACACCCTGCGCCTGGCCGAGGCGCACGGCCCCGTACAGCGCTCGCTCGACCCGGCCCGGCGGCCGGCCCGCCCGCTCGGCGGCACCGTGCTGGCCCGGGGACCGGCCGTCGCCGTCGCCGCCGCGCAGGCGACCGAGGTCGCGGCCCTGACCACCGCCGCGCAGGCCCTAGGCCTGGGCCGCGCCCTGCTGGAGCGGACCGTCGAATACGCCCGGCAGCGCAGGCAGTTCGGGGTCCCCATCGGCTCCTTCCAGGCCGTCAAGCACCGGCTGGCCGACACGCTGATCGCCCTGGAGTTCGCCCAGCCGCTGATCCACGCCGCCGCGTTGGCGCTGGAACGTGCCGACGCCGGGTGCGGGCGCGACATCGCCGCGGCGAAGGTCACCGCCTGCGAGGCCGCGTACGCCGCGGCGCGCACCGCCCTGCAGGTGCACGGCGCCCTCGGCTACACCGAGGAACTGGACCTGTCCCTGTGGATCCGCAAGGCGCGCGCGCTGCGGACCTCCTGGGGCACGCCGGCGGCCTGCCGGTCCCGGGTGCTCGCGCCCTGACCGGCTGTCGCCCGGTCGCCCCCTGGTCCCCGTGGAAGAGCGAGCGCGGGCCGGCGACGGTTCAGTGGTTGGGTTTCGCCGTGCTGATCTCCCCCAGCGCCGAGTGCGGGTCCTCGACGGCCGCCAGGTCGCCGAGGCTGATGAAGCCGACCGGGCAGCCGCCGTGTTCCACGACGGGGAGCCGGCGCAGGCCGTGCCGGCGCATCAGCTCGGCGGCCTGGTCCGTGGTGTCCTCGGGTGTCAGGGTCACCACGGGCGGCCGGCTGCACACCCTGCCGACCGTGGTGGTGTGCGGGTCCAGTCCGGCGGCGAGCGTCCGCACCACGATGTCGCGGTCGGTGAGCACACCGAACAGATCGCAGTCGTAGGCGACCAGGACGTCGCCGATGTCGTGCTCCCGCATGAGGAGCGCCGCCCGTTCCACCGTGGTCATCGGCTCCACCGCCACCGCGCCGGGCGACATGACCTCGCGTATCCGCCGTGTCATCGGGCACCTCCCGGATCCGAGATGGTGAGGCGTTCGGCCTCGCCCGCCCGCGTAGCCCGGGACGGCGCGGGCAAACCGCCTTTCCCGCCGCCGGTACCGGTGGGAGAGGAGCAGACATGGCGCAGCCGCCCCCGGCGAGTGACGATGGAACCCGAGGGGGGCCGGAGAAGGGATCACGGCGGCCATGGTGGGTGACATCAGCGACGAACTACGGGCACGGCGCGAGGGCGAGAACGGTCACCGCTCGATGCCGCACACCGCGGACACCCGTCTGCAGGCCTGGGGCACGACCCGGGAACAGTGCCTGACCGAGGCCGTGCGTGCCATGGTCGAGGCTTTCGCCGATGTGTCCGGGGCGCATCCGGCCACCATGGAACGGGTCCGTCTCGCCCCCGGCGACGACGCGGACCTGCTGGTCGCGCTGCTGGAGGAGGTGGTCTACCGGCTGGAGGTGGCGGGCCGGATCCCCGTCGACGTGGAGGCGGAGCCCACCTACGACGGTGGACTGGCGGTACGGCTGTCGCTCGCCGATCTCGCGGACGTCACCGTCATCGGTGCCGCGCCCAAGGGTGTCTCCTGGCAGGAGTTGCACATCGCCCCGGACGCGTACGGATGGTCCTGCACGGTGATCGTGGACGTGTGACCGCACCCGCGCACCCCTGCCGTACGGGCACCCGTCGGCCCAGGCCGTGAGCCGCCGGCCACCGCGGTCAGCCCTTCACCACCCCGAGCGGCACCAGCCGGGCGACCTTCCGGCACAGCCCCGCCCCCTCGCTCGCGGTCACGACGGCGTCGACGTCCTTGTACGCCTCCGGCGTCTCCTCCGTCAGGCCGCGCCAGGACTTCGGGCGCGCCGCGATGCCGGCGTCGCGCAGCCGCGACCGCAGCTCGCTGCCGGTGATGCTGCGCGCGGCCTGATGGCGGCTCATGGTGCGGCCCGCACCATGGCAGGTGGAGTGGAAGGCGTCGCCCTCGGACACGCCGGTCAGCACGTACGAGGCCGTCCCGAGGGTGCCGGGGATCAGCACCGGCTGTCCGAACTCCCTGATGTCCTCGGGCAGTTCGGGATGCCCGGGCGGGAAGGCGCGAGTGGCGCCCTTGCGGTGCACGCACAGCCGCCGCCGCTGACCGTCCACCGGATGGCTCTCGATCTTGGCGAGGTTGTGGGAGACGTCGTACACCAGCGTCAGCCCGGTACCGGCGGTGCGCCGGAACACGCCGCGTGCCGCGTCGGACAGCAACTGCCGGTTCGCCCGGCCGTAGTTGGCGGCCGCGGCCATAGCCCCGAGATAGTCCTGCCCCTCGGGCGAGTCGACCGGCGTACAGGCGAGCTGCCGGTCGGGCACGGAGATGCCGTAGCGGGCCATGGCGCGGTCCATGAGCCGCACATGGTCGGTGCAGATCTGGTGCCCCAGCCCGCGCGAGCCGCAGTGGATCATCACGCACACCTGACCCGGCTCGATCCCGAAGGCGGCCGCGGCCGGGCCGTCGTACACCTCGGCGACCCGCTGCACCTCCAGGAAGTGGTTGGCGGAGCCCAGGCTGCCCACCTGGCCGAGGCCCCGCTCCCGGGCCCTCTGCCCGACCTGTGTCACGTCCGCGTCGGCGACCGCGCCGCCGTCCTCGCAGCGCAGCAGGTCGCGCTCCTCCCCGTGGCCCCGCTCCACGGCGTAGCGGGAGCCCCCGGCCAGCAGCCGTTCCAGCTCGCCGGGGCCGTCCGGCCGCCACACGCCACCGGGGCCGGCGCCGCGCGGGATCGCCCTGTCGAGGCCGTCCATCACCGCGGTCAGTGCCGGCCGGAGCGTGTCGGCGTCGCAGTCGGCGGCCAGCAGCCGCACCCCGCAGGAGATGTCGAAGCCGACGCCGCCCGGCGAGACCACCCCGCCGGCGTCCACGTCGGTGGCGGCGACACCGCCGATGGGGAAGCCGTACCCCCAGTGGATGTCCGGCATCGCGTAGGAGGCGGTGACGATGCCGGGCAGGGTGGCCACGTGCACAACCTGCTCCAGGGACTGCTCGGCGTCGGCGAGCAACTCCCGGGAGGCGAACACGACCCCGGGCACGCGCATGCCCGCGTGCGGCTCGATGCGGTAGCGGAAGGAACGTTCCTCGACCAGCTCCATCGCGGTCTCCGCTCCGGCTCGGCGCGCCTGGGGGTCACTGCCCGTGCAGCACGGCGAGCACGTCGTCGTCGGTCAGCTGCTCGAAGTCCTCGTACCACTCCCCCACGGCCAGGAAGACCGTCGGCCGCTGCAGGCACAGCACCTCGTCGGCCTCGCCGCGCAGCAGCTCGGACGCCTGCGGGGAGCACACCGGAACCGCCAGCACCACCCGCTCCGGGCCCTGTCGGCGCAGCCAGCGCAGGGCCGCCCGCGCGGTCGCCCCCGTGGCCACCCCGTCGTCCACCAGGATGACGGTACGGTCCCGCAGCTCGGGCGCGGGACGGCCCTGCCGGTACCGCTCCTCCCGGCGGTGCAGCTCCGCCCGCTCGCGCTCCACCACGTCGTCCAGGGCCGTCACGTCCAGACCGAGTTCGTCCAGGGTCCGGTCGTCGAACAGCGGAGGATCGTCACCCGCGAGCGCCCCGACGCCCAGCTCCTCCTGGAAGGGCGCGCCGATCTTGCGCGCGACCAGCACGTCGAGCGGTGCCTCCAGTGCCCGCGCCACCTCGCGGGCGACCGTCACCCCGCCGCGCGGCAGGGCCAGCACGACCGGATGCGTCAGCGCCCCTGCCTCCTGCCGGATGCGCAGCCGCTCGGCCAGCTCCCGGCCGGCATGGACGCGATCATGAAACCGCATGCCCCGTCGACTCCTTCCACACCTGCGCCGTGCTCGTCGCCGGGCCACGGCGTGCGGTCGTACCACGGCTCGCGCCCGGGGGCAGGTGCGCCTGCTCGCACTCGGACGACCGGACGGACACCACGGCACCTCGCTCCGGGCCCTGGCCGGGTACCCGGGCCGGGCCGCCACGACACCGGACGCACCGACGGGACTGCGGCTCCGCGCTCGTGTGACCAGCGGCAGCGCCCGCGGCCGTGTCGGCGGCCGCCGGGAAGAGCGACGAATATGGAACGGAGGAGCTGAGAAGATGGCACGCATTCTCGTCGACGGGGACGACCTGGTCCTGCACCTGGCGTGGTGGCAGCGGGTGGCCGCCCGCCGCCGTGATGTGCGGGTGCCGCTGACGGCGCTGTGCCGGGTGACGGCCGAAGCCGAGTGGTGGCGCGCCCTGCGCGGAGTCCGGCAGCGCGGCACCTGGATTCCGGGCGGTTGGTCCATCGGCACGCGCGCTCACCCCGGCGGGACGGACTTCGTGGCCCTGCGGCCGGGCAGGCCCGTCGTGGTCGTCGAACTGCGCCCCTCTGCCCCCTTCCGGCTCCTCGCGGTGTCCGTGCCGGACGATGACGAGGCGCGGGCCACGGCTCAGCGGCTCGGCCGGACCGCACCGAGGATCGACACCTCCACGCGCTATCGGCAGCCGGTTCCGGTCGCCGAGGAGACCTCCGCCGGGAGCACCCCTCCTGCCCTGCCCATGGCCGGCGGGAGGCGTCCGGACGGCAAGCCCTGAGCCGGGGTCCGGGACCTGGCGGTGCCCCCTGTCCCGGTCGTCACCCGCCGCGGAAGGCCCGCAGAAGGTGGTCGCGGACGCGGATCACGTCCGGGTTGTCGGGGACGCCCGGTCGCTGGACCAGGTAGCCGGTGTTGATCGGGGGATCGTCGGGCTCGTGCAGCAGGACGAGGGCCCCGCAGGCCAGTTCGTCGGCGCACAGGTAGCGGGGCAGCACGGTGAAGCCCGCGCCGGCCACGACCGCGGCCTTCACTCCGCGCAGGTCGGGCACGGTGACGGCGGCGGGGCAGGAGAGCCGGCGACCGAAGACGTGACGCCAGTAGCGGCGGGCGATGGGCAGGTCCTCGGCGTACGTCACCAGCGGGACGGAGTGCAGGACCGCCGGGCCCTCGGCGGCGAGCGGCTCCTTCAGGCGCTCGGCCCATGAGGGCGCGGCCACCAGCACGAACTCCTCGTCCGCCAGCGCCACCGCGGACAGCGTACGGCCCCGGGGGCGGTGCGTGGCGATCACCAGGTCGTGGCGGCCCGCCCGCAGCTCGTCGAGCAGCGCGTCGGTCAGCCCCGCCGCCACCCGCAGCCGCACCCCGTCAGCCACGAGCGGCGCCAGCGCGGGCAGCACGCGGGTGCACAGCAACTCGGCGGGACCGGCGAGGTGCACCGGTTCGGCCGTACGGCCTTCCGCCGTGTCCGGGCCGGCCACGGCGGCGAGCATGTCGAGCCCCGGCGCGACGCGCACCGCGAGTTCGTCGGCCACGGCCGTCGGCGCGACCCCGCGCGGCAGCCGCTCGAACAGCTCCCGCCCCGTCTGCCGCTCCAGGGTCCGCATCTGTGTCGTCACCGTCGGCTGCGACAGCCCCAGCAGCTGGGCGGCGCCGGTGAACGAACCCGACCGGTACACCGCGAGGAACGTGCGCAGCAGGTTCAGATCGAACGCATGCGGGGCGGCGGCCGGGCGCGGAGCCGGGGACCTGTCACCGGAGTCGGTATCGCTCACACTCCCAATGTAGCCATAGAAGTTCCAATGCCTGACATTGGAATGCTCATTGGAAACAAATGGCTGGGGGGCCTACGTTCGAGACCGATGTCAGCTCCTGACGAAAGAAGCACCATGTCGAAGATCCTCTTCGTGATGACCGGCGTCGACCACTGGACGCTGGCCGACGGCACCAAGCACCCCACCGGCTTCTGGGCCGAGGAGGCCGTCGCCCCGTACGAGGCGTTCAAGGCCGCCGGTCACGAGATCGTCGTCGCCACGCCCGGCGGTGTCGTTCCGGCCGTCGACCGCGGCAGCCTCGCCCCCGAGGTCAACGGCGGCCAGGAGGGCGCCGACCGGATCGCCGCCGTCCTCGCCTCCATGGCCGAGATCGAGAACCCGATCCGCCTGGAGGACGTCCGCCTGGACGACTACGACGCCGTCTTCTACCCCGGCGGCCACGGTCCCATGGAGGATCTCGCCGTCAACGCCACCTCGGGCGGGCTCCTGATCGACACCCTCGCCTCCGGCAAGCCGCTGGGCGTGGTCTGCCACGGCCCGGCCGCGCTGCTCGCCGCCGAGAAGAGCGACGGTTCCAACGCCTTCGCCGGTTACCGGGTGGCCGCGTTCACCAATGCCGAGGAGACGCAGGCGGGTCTGGCCGAGAGGGCCAAGTGGCTGCTGCAGACGCGGCTCGAAGAGGCGGGCGTCGACGTCCGGGCCGGCGAGCCGTGGGCGCCCAACGTGGTCGTCGACCGCAATCTGATCACCGGTCAGAACCCCGCCTCATCGGCCCCGCTCGCCGCCGAGCTGCTGAGGAAGCTGAGCTGAACCCGGGTCGTGTCCCGGTCAGGGGTCCAGCCCTACTCCGCGACCGGACACCACCCTGACCAGTCGTCCCGAGGCCGCCTGCGCCACGGGCGACGCGTGCGGACGACGAACCGCGCGCGACGCCCGTGCCGGGCGACGCCTCCCTCATTCCATCCGCATGCCCGGGCTTTCCAGCAGTGCCAGTTCCCGTTCGACGGACCGCCGGTGTTCCTCGGCGTCCTGCCGTGCCCGTCTCGGGCTCCAGCGTCCGTGCATGAGGAACATCAGCGGCAGGAAGACGGCCTGGCCACCGACGCACACCCACCACCAGGTCTGCCACTGCCCGGGACCCTCGTCCGCCGCCTGCGCGACCTCGGCTCCGTGCAGGCGGAGCGTGCGCAGCGCGGGCCGGGCCTCGCTCACCAGCGCCAGGTCCGCGGCGCCCACCTCCTTCAGGGCCCGTGCCTGGAGACCGGCGGGAATCTCACCCGCGGGGTACTTCTCCAGTTCGGCGAAGAGGGCGGGATGCGCGCTGATCACGCGCCGCGCGGGTGCCGCCGCGCCGGCGGCGGCCTGCACCTCGGCGCCGTGTTCCACGAGCGGGGTCACCGAGGTGACCACCACGGGAACACACGCGGCCGAGACGGTCACCACGACCCGCAGGAGCCATGCCCAGACCGCGAGTCCCGTCGCCGTAGCCGCCGGATTGCGCCGTTCCACCGTCTCCGTGAAGCTCGCCATCCACGGGGCGTAGGTGAGTCCCGCGCACACGCCGATGCCGACGAACAGCGCGGCGAAGTGGTAGTAGCCGGTGTCCTTGTCCGTCGCGGCGAGGGCGAACAGCGAGGTCACCACGATCGACCCGACCGCCCCGACGAGCATGAACGGCTTGCGTACGCCGAGCTTGTCGGAGAGCAGGCCGACGAGCACCAGTGCTATCGCGTTGCTGGCCCAGTACCAGTTCGCGAGGGCGTTGGCCCGCTGCTCGGTGTAGCCGAAGACGGTCGAGTAGTAGATGACCAGGTTGCCGACCGCGGAGTAGTAGAGGAGCAGGTAGACGCTGATCGCGAACGCCGACCCGACGACGTCCGGACGCAGCATCTGCCGCCAGTGCCCAGCCTGGCCGGGTGTCGCCTGCTGCCGGCGCGCCCGCGCCTCGATCAGCGCGCGGTCGCGCACGCTCACCATGAGCTGGTCCCGCAGCCGCGGGGAGAGTTCGCGCAGTCCGAACAGGGCGAGCAGGAACACGGCGAGCGTGGCGAGACCCGCGAACCGCAACTGGTCGCGCCAGGACGTGGAGTCGAGGGTCGCGCTGGTGACGACGGTGACCACGAGGGAGCCGACCACCGGACCCATCGTCCAGAAACCCATCGCGCCGGCCCGGCCGAGCTGGGGTGAGAAGTCCCTGATCAGTGCCGGGGTCGCCACCAGCACCAAGCCCTCGACGAAGTAGATCCCCTCGAACATGGCCAGATAGATGCCCTTGTCCGGGGCGTGCGGCAGCGCGAGCATCAGGGCGCCGACCACCAGAAGGCCGTAGACGACGAGATTGGCTCGGCCCCACCGGTCGGCCAGGCCGGCCACGAGTGAGGCGACGGCTCCCACGGCGTTGCCGATGACGGACATCCACACGAAGTAGAGGAAGCTCATGTGGAATTCGGCCATGATCGACGTGCCGACGCCGTACTGGATGTACAGCGCGTAGTAGAGGACGATCGTCGACAGGACGACGATCGCGAGGCAGCTGTACCGGGCCAGGGGCGCCGGGTAGGCGGGAAGTTGGCGGCGCCACAGGCGTCTCAGGGCGGCGCTCGATCGGGCCTGTGCGGAATCAGGTGTGGTGGCGGACTCGTCCGTGGCGGACGGAATCGTGCTCATGACGGCTCCAAGGTGTCGGTGGGTCGTGTCGCCCGTTCTTGCACCAGGGCAGCGAGCATCTGCGGATGCGGAGCGCGCGGGGCACCGCCTCGTCACACGGCTCCGCCCGCTCGGCTGTCGACGGTATTCGAAGGTGAATCCACCTTCAATATCCGTGCCGCGATCCTTGACGGCCTGTTCCGGCGGCGGCACGCTCGGCTCATCCTGAACCCGACGTCAACACCGGAAGGGCGGATCGATGACGGAGGTCTGGACGGTCCGGGGCCCGGTCGACGCCGGCGAGCTCGGCAACGTCCTCGTCCACGAGCATGTCGTGGTGGTGGGCGAGGAGTTCCGGCAGAACTACGCGGACTGGGACGAGCAGGCGGTCGTCGACGCCGCGGTCGCCCAGCTGACCGAACTCAAGGGGCTGGGCATCGACACCATCCTCGATCCGACGGTGCTGGGCCTCGGGCGGTACATCCCCCGGATCCAGAAGATCGCCGCCCGCACGGACCTCAACATCGTCCCGGCGACCGGGCTCTACACCTACAACGACGTCCCGTTCCAGTTCCACAACACCGGACCGGGGCTGATGTTCGACATGCCGGACCCTTTGGTGGACCTGTTCGTCAAGGATCTCACCGAGGGCATCGCGGACACCGGTGTGCGGGCGGCGTTCCTCAAGCGCGCCATCGAGGAGCCGGGCCTCACGCCCGGGGTCGAGCGGGTGATGCGGGCGGTGGGCCGGGGGTCCGTGCGCACGGGCGCGCCGATCACCGTGTACACCAACGCGCACACCGAGTCCGGTCTTGTCGCGCAGCGTGTCCTCGCCGAGGAAGGCGTGGATCTGACCCGGGTCGTCATCGGTCACGCCGGGGATTCCACCGACCTCGACCACCTGATGCGGCTCGCCGATGCCGGCTCCTTCCTCGGTATGGACCGGTTCGGCGTCGAGGCGGTGCTGTCCACCGAGGAGCGCGTCGACACCATCGTCGAGCTGGTGCGTCGCGGCTACACCGACCGGATCATCATCTCGCACGACGCCGCGTGCCACATCGACTGGTTCGGCGCCGTGGACCGCGCCGCGCTCGCTCCGCGGTGGAACTTCCGGCACATCAGCGAGGACGTCCTGCAGGCCCTGCTGGCGAAGGGTGTGTCGAAGGACGACGTCGACACCATTCTCCGCGTCGACCCGCGCCGGTACTTCGAGGGCTGAGGGCTGCGTCGCGAGCGCCCACAGCCCTCGGAAGGACACGTCCTCAGCTCACCTCGGGCCTCGCTCGGCCTCGCGACGGCGCAGTTCCCGGTGGGCGATGGTCCGCTTGTGGACCTCGTCGGGGCCGTCCGCCAGGCGCAGGGTGCGCAGGTGGGCGTACATGCTGGCCAGGGGGAAGTCGTCGGAGACGCCGGCTCCCCCGTGGACCTGGATGGCACGGTCGACGACCCTGAGGGCGATGTCCGGTGCGGCCACCTTGATGGCGGCGATCTCCGTCCGCGCCTCCTTGTTGCCCACGGTGTCCATCAGATGGGCCGCCTGGAGGGTGAGCAGCCGGGCCATGTCGATCTCGATACGGGCCTCGGCGATCCAGTCCTGGATGTTGGCCCGCTCGGCGAGCGGGGCCCCGAACGTCGTGCGCTGCTGGGCCCGGTCGATCATCAGGTCCAGCGCCCGCTCGGCCATGCCGATGGTGCGCATGCAGTGGTGGATGCGCCCGGGACCCAGCCGGGCCTGACTGATCATGAAGCCGTCGCCCTCGCGGGCGAGCAGGGCCGTGGAGGGTACCCGCACGTTCTCGAAGAGGACCTCGCCGTGGCCTTCCCGGTCCTGGTAGCCGAACACGGGCAGGTTGCGCACGACGGTGACGCCGGGGGTGTCCAGCGGCACGACCATCATGCTCTGCTGACGGTGGCTGGGCGCGTCCGGGTCGGTCTTGCCCATGACGATGAGGACCTTGCAGTTCTTGTGCAGGACGTTGGAGGTCCACCACTTGCGTCCGTCGAGGATGTAGTCGTCGCCGTCGCGCCGCATGCGCAGCTGGATGTTGCGTGCGTCGGAACTGGCGACGGCCGGTTCGGTCATCGCGAACGCGGAGGCGATCTCGCCGGCGAGCAGCGGCCTGAGCCACCTCTCCTTGTGCTCCTCGGTGCCGAAGAGCGTGAGCACCTCCATGTTCCCGGTGTCCGGGGCGTTGCAGTTGGTGGCCTCCGGCGCCAGGTGCGGGCTGCGGCCCATGATCTCGGCCAGCGGGGCGTACTCGAGGTTGGTCAGGCCCGGTCCCCACTCGGGATGCGGGTGGAAGAGGTTCCACAGGCCCTGCTTCCTGGCCTCGGCCTTCAGCTCCTCCAGGACGGGAGGATGGAAGTGCGGATCACCCGACTGCGCCATCTGCGTCTCGTAGACGGGCTCTGCGGGGTAGATGTGCTCGTCCATGAAGGCGAGCAGCTTCTCCTGGTAGGCCTTGGCCCTGTCGGTCGCCTGGAACACGGTTTCACCTCGGTGGGCTCGTGGTGGTCACGGAAGGAAGGTCACCGCGTCTGCGCGGACGGGCGCAGTACGGACTTCAGCGCCGCGGCGGTCGCTTCGGCGTCCGTGTGCACGATCCCCGCGAGACCCGCGCGTTCGGCGGCGTTGACGTTCTGCTCCAGGTCGTCCACCATCACCGCGTCCGGCGGGCGGACGCCCAGCCGTTCGCAGGCGATCTCGTAGGCCCGGCGCGAGGGTTTGCGGACGCCTGTCTCCCCCGAGACGGTGACGGCGTCGAACATGGCCGGCAGGTCGAAACCGGCGTAGCAGTCGTCGCCGAGCGAGTTGGACAGCAGCCCGACGCGATACCCGGCGCCTCTCACCCGCGCCACCAGCTCGACCATGGCGCGGTCGGGCCGCATCGCGCCCTGGATCCGGCCTACGATGCCCGGCTCGGCAGGGTCGATCGCCACTCCGTGGGCCCGGAGCCGCTCGGCGAAGCCCCGCTCGAACTCCAGCTCGCCGATCCGGCCCTCCTCGTGCGCCACGAGCAGGGCGCCGCTCGCCCTGTCCCCGGCCAGGAGCCGCAGCGGCAGCCGTGGATCACAGCCCAGGTCGGCCCCCAGCCGCTCGAAGGCTGCGAGCACGCTGGTGGTGAGCACCCCTCCGAAGTCGAACAGGACGGCGGTGCGGGTCCCGGACGGCGCCATGTGACCTCCTCGTCCCGTCGATGTGTGGGGCCACAACCCTGTATATTTGAATCCAACGTCAAGTTCAATACTTTCAAGTCCCGGCTGAGCAGGCCCGTTCGGCTCGAAGGGATCAGCCGATTGGCGGTGTGCTGGCACATGACGACGAAGGCTTCACTCGCGGACTGGGAGCGCCTCGAGCCGCGTGATGTCGCGACGAACGGCATCACCCTGCGCGTCTTCGAGCACGGCGAGCCCAGGCCCGGCACACCGCCCGTCGTGCTGTGCCACGGCTTCCCCGAGCTGGCCTTCTCCTGGCGCCATCAGGTCTTCGCACTGGCCGAGGCCGGATACCGGGTCCTCGCGCCCGACATGCGCGGCTACGGGGGAAGCTCACGGCCGCAGGACGCGGAGGCCTACGACGTGGTGAACCTGTGCGCCGACCTCGCGGGTCTCCTGGACGACGTGGGTGCCGAGGACGCAATCTTCGTGGGACACGACTGGGGGGCGAACGTCGTCTGGCACATGGCCTGGCTGCACCCCGAACGGGTGCGCGCCGTCGCCGGCATGAGCGTCCCCGCCACCCCGCGCTCCCCCGTCCCGCCGCTGCCCGTCCTCCGTTCGCGTCTGGGCGACGACTTCTACCTGGTGTGGTTCCAGGAGCCCGGAGTCGCGGACCGGGCGCTGGCGCGGAACGTCCGCAGGACCCTCGTCGCACGGGAGGTCTACTCCGCCGAGTGGGCGTCCCGCGACGAGGCGGAACTCGCGCCGCCGCCGTGGCTCGGCGAGGACGAACTGGCCTACTATGTCGAGACGTTCGAGGAGACCGGCTTCACGGGCGGCCTCAACTACTACCGCTCCATGGACCGCAACTGGGCACTGACCCGCGAACTGGCGGGCCGCCCCATCACGCGGCCGTCCTTCTTCCTCACCGGCTCCCGGGATCCCGTCGCCAGGTTCATGCCCGCCGACAGCCTGGGGACGGTCCTCACCGACCTGCGTGAGCACGTCGTGCTGGAGGGCGCCGGTCACTGGGTCCAGCAGGAGCGGCCCGAGGAGGTCAACGCGGCGCTGCTCCGCTTCCTGGGATCCCTCGGCCCGGGAGAGTGAGGCGGCTGCCGGGGCCGATCCGCCCGGCGGCGACTATCATCGGCTGCCACCTGCACGTGTGCGAACGACGGCGAATGGACTGCATTGGTTTCCCAGGCCCCGGCTCATGACGGCTCCCGGCAACCGCTCGCCCCGCGCAGCCGGCGGGGCGAGCGTACGCGCAGCGCGCTCATCGCCGCGGCGCGCGAGGTCTTCGAGCGCGACGGCTATCTCGACGCCCGGATCACCGACATCACCGCGGCCGCCCATGTCGCGTCCGGCTCGTTCTACACCTACTTCAACGACAAAGAGGACGTCTTCCGGGCGCTCGTGGAGATCGTGCAGGAGGAGATGCTCCACCCGCACCTGCGCGAGCGCACCGGCATCACGGACACCCGGCAGCTCATCGACGCGGCCAACCGCGACTATCTGCGCTCCTACAAGAAGAACGCGCGCCTGATGGCCCTGTTCGAGCAGGTCGCCCACATCGACGACAACTTCCGGGCGCTGCGCATCGAGCGCGGCAACGCCTTCGCGCGCCGCAACGCCAAGATGATCCGCGCCCTGCAGGACAACGGCGAGGCCGACCCCACGCTCGATCCGCTGGTGACGGCCCACGCCCTGTCCGGCATGGTGAGCCGCATGGCCTACAGCGTGTTCGTGCTCGGGCAGCGGATCCCCTTCGAACGGCTGGTGACCACGCTCAACAAGATCTGGGAGAACGCACTCCAGCTGAAGCCCGCCGGCCCCCAATAGGCCCGCCGCTCCCTGGCGCCGGTAGCCCGGCGAGAGACGGCACGGCGCCTCAGTACTTCTTGGCACCGGCCGTGATCGCCTGCCGTATGCGGTGGTAGGTGCCGCACCGGCAGACGTTGCGGATCTCGTCGAGGTCGGCCTCGGTGATCTCCCGGCCCTCCTCGCGGGCCTGGCGGACCTTGGCGACGGCGGTCATGATCTGACCGGGCTGGCAGTAGCCGCACTGGGCGACGTCGTACTCCAGCCAGGCCTCCTGCATGGGGTGCAGGTCCTCGCCGACCGTGCCGGGCAGGCCCTCGATGGTGGTGATCTCGTCATCGCTGCCGATGTCCTTCACCGGCACCGAACACGGGTTGAACGCCTTGCCGTTGATGTGGCTGGTGCAGGCCTGGCAGACGCCCAGCCCGCAGCCGTACTTGGGTCCGGTGACGCCGAGGACGTCTCTGAGCACCCACAGCAGCCGGACGTCGTCCTCGATGTCGACGGTCACCCGCTTGCCGTTGAGGATGAAGGTGTGTTCGGGCACGGGGGTCTCCTAGAAGGCGCGGTCGAGGCCGTCGGTGGGGGAAGCGGGGATCGGCGGCGTGGTGGGCAGCGGCTCGAAGCCGAGCGGTCCGCCGTGATTGAGCGGGAAGCTCGTCGGCATGGTGCCGGTGGCGCGGCCGTAGGCGCAGGCCACGCCGGCGGCCGCACCCGCCACGGCCAGTTCGCCCGCACCGCCGGGCTGCCCGGTGGTCGGCGGCATGACGACGATCTCCAGCTCGGGCGGGGTGTTCCACTGCCGGGTGTAGAAGTAGTTGTCCCAGCTTCCTTCCAGGAAGTGGCCGTGGTCGAGATGGAGGCCGGAGCTGAGAGTGATCGCGATGCCGTCCATGATGCCGCCCATCATCTGCGCCTCGAGACCTCGCGGGTTGACCGCCAGACCCACGTCGACGGCGCACACGACCTTGGTCACGCGGGGACCGGTGTAGGCGTCGCGGACCGTGCGGCCGGTGGTCTGCGGGCGGCAGTCGATCTCGGCGAGGACGGCGACGCAGGCGTGGTACTCGGGATGCAGCGCGATGCCCTGCGCCGTCCCGGCGGGCATGGCCCGGCCCCAGTTCCCGGCGTCGGCCACCTTGTCGAGGACGGCCCGCGCCCGCTCGTCCCTGAGGAAGTCCCGGCGGAACCGGTAGGGGTCCTTGCCCATCCGCTTGGCCAGCTCGTCCACGACCAGCTCCTGCGCACAGCGGACGTTGGGCGAGTAGATGTTGCGCATCGAGCCGGTGTTGAAGCCCTTGTCGGTCTCGCCCAGCACCTGGGTGACGACACCGAAGTCGTACGGGGTCTGCTGACTGAGCGCGAAGATCGTCTCGGAGAAGGTGAGATCGCCGACGGGCAGCCGCGCGGCCTGCGCGGTGATGATCTCGCCGACGCCGTGGCCGAAGTCGGTGGCGACGGAGGTGTGCCGCTGGTCGTAGGTGAGCACCTGGCCGAGCGCGTAGGTGGCGCGCACCCGCGAGGTGGCCATCGGGTGCGTGCGGCCCTGCCGGAAGTCGTCGGTGCGGTGCCACATGAGCTTGACCGGCTTGCCCATCGCCTTGGAGATCTCGGCGGCCTCGGCGGCGGCGTCGTGGAAGAGTTTCCGCCCGAAGGAGCCGCCGCCCTCGGTGACGTGGACCCGCACCGCGGAGGTAGGCAGCCCCAGCTTCAGCGCGATCTGTTCCTGGGCGGTGATCGGGGACTTCAGGCTCCCCCAGATCTCGGCCGAGTCCGCTCGTACGTCGGCGATGGCGCAGTTGGTCTCCAGTGCGCTGTTGCTCGCGAAGTGGAAGGTGAACCGGGCGTCCACCGACTTCGTCAGCAAGCCCAGGGCTGGAAGCGGGAGTTCGGCCTCGCGGAGTTCGTCGCGGACGGTGTCGTCGCTGTGTGCGTCGGCCGTTCCGGGGCCCCAGGTGACCTTCAGCGCGCGCACAGCGTCGATGCACTGGCCGAACGTACGGCCGCGGACGGCGACTCCGGTGGAGACGGCCACGACGTCCGTGATGCCGGGCATGGCCCGCACCTCGGCCGGGTTGTCCACCGAGCGCACGGTGCCGTTGATCGTCGGCGGCCGGCACACCATCGTCGGCAGGGCGTCGGGGATGTGCAGGTCCATGGCGAACTTCTTGCGTCCGGTCACCGCGTCCCGCGCGTCGATGCGCCGCTGCGCGGTGCCGATGATCTCGAACTCCGTGGCCTCCTTGAGGGCGACCGACACCTGGCTGGACGTCACCGCTGCCGCCTTTTCCGCGAGGTCACCGTAGGTGAGACTGCGTCCGGTGGCCGAGGAGGTGATGACCCCGGCCTTGGCGGTCAGGGTGCCCAGTGCCTCCCCCAGCTCCAGGGCCGCCGCCCGCAACAGCCGGCCCCGGGCCACCGCGGCAGCGACCCGGATCGGTGTGAACGTCGAGATCGTGGTGTTGGAGCCACCGGTGAGCTGGTTGAACAGCAGCTCCGGCCGCGCGTCCGCGAGCGTGACCCGGACCCGCTCCAGCGGCAGGTCCAGTTCCTCGGCGATCAGCATGGCGCTGGACGTCGTGATGCCCTGCCCGACCTCCGCCCGGGGCAGCGCGAAGGAGGCCGTGCCGTCGCCGTCGATCCGGATCGTGATCAGGTTGGCCGTCGGCAGTGCCGCATCGGTGAGCATGTCGTTGAGGTCGTAGATCTCCGCGGGGCCCGGCACGGAGGGGACGACGGCCGCCGCCTCCTCGGGCGCGAGCACGGCCTCACCGAGTTCGGCGGCCACGGTCAGGGTCGAGGCGGCCAGCACGTACCCGAGGAATCTCCGGCGTCCCATCCCGGCCGTACCGGGTGCGTGCCCCCAGTTGTCCATGCGATCTCCTTCGATCCGCCACGACTTGTGCACATGCCCGATCCGTGTGAGCACGGTGAGACACGCCGCCGGTGATTCCACCGCTCGGAACCGGTTTCGGCCATAGGCAGGGGGCGGGAAAAGGCGACGCCGGACTGTGCCGGTGCACAGTCCCGCCGGACTACACTGCGCGCGTGACGACGCAGCCGATGGCCGCCGACCGGGTCGTCGAACTGGTCGGCCGCCTGCTGACCGAGGTGGACCGGCTCGCGGAGGACCTCACCGACGAGATCCTCGGAGGCGAGCACTCGTACGCCGGGAGCACGCTGCTCGTCCGGGACCAGTTGCGCGCCGTGGTGCGCGACAACCTGACCACGATGTTCGCGGCACTGCAGGGGCGGCCCACGACGCTTCAGGCGCCCCGCGCCGCCGGACGGCTGAAGGCGGCACAGGGCATCCCGCTGGCCGCACTGCTGCACGCCTACCGGCTGGCCGGCCGTTTCGTCTGGGACCGGCTGCTCGCGACCGCCGTGGACGAGGAAAGCACCGTCCAGCTGCTGCACATGGCCTCCGACATCTGGGCGGCCGTCGACGACTACTCCAGCGCGGCCGCCGAGGCATACCGGGCCGCCGTCGAGGAACAGTCGCGTCGCGACACCACGGCCCGGAGCATGATGCTCACCACCCTGCTGGACGGCAGGGCCGGTACCAGCGCGAGCGCCTGGGAGATCGCGCGGGTCCTGGACCTCGACCGGCAGGGCCCCTTCCTGGTGGTCTGCGCCGAGGTCCACGACGGGGTCGAGCCCCTGCCCAGCGTGCGAAGCCGGCTGGGTGCCGCTGGAATCGGCTCCGAGTGGATCCAGCCGATAGGGGCCTGGGTGGGCCTGCTGTCCCTCCCCAACGAGCAGGCCGTCGCACATGCGGTCGACCGGCTGTCCGACATCGCGCTGTCCCGGGTCGGGGTCAGCCGCGCCTTCACCTCGCCCGTGAACGCCCCGGCTGCCTGGCGGCAGGCCCAACTCGCCGTGCAGTGCCTGCCGCACGGCACGGGCGGCACCCATCTCTACGGCAGCGCGCCGGTGTCGCTCCTGGCGGCCGCCGCCCCCGACATGGCGCAGGAGGTCGCCCGTGCGGTCCTCGGCCGGCTTCTCGCCCTGCCCCGGCAGGAACAGGCGACCCTGCTGGACACCCTGCACGCCTGGTTCGCCTGCGGCGGGTCGACGACGGCGGCGGCCGGCCGGCTGCACTGCCACCGCAACACGGTCCTGTACCGCCTCAACCGCATCGCCGAGCTGACCGGCCGCCGCACCACCGACGCGGAGGCCTCGGCCGAGCTGTACATCGCCCTCGAGGCCGTACGCCTGAGTGGCAGGCCGGGCTCGTTCGACAGGCACGGCACGCCGGACTGAGCCCGGCGTTCCGCACCACGCACGCGCGGACGACGAGCGGCCCGGTGCCGTCGGCGGCGCGGGCCTGGTGGGCCGTCACAGGATGCGGGGACGTACCGGACGGGCCGTCGCTGCCGCGTCGTACAGGGCGAGTTCCTCGGTCGGGCCGTGCGCCACGACGGAACCCACGCTGCCGCGCCAGTCGGTGGTGCGGTCCACGGCCTGGCCGCGGGAGCGGGACGGGAACAGCCGGGCGAGCCCGGGTGGCCGGCCGAGGTGGTCCTCCGACATGCTCCGCAGGGGTGTGAGGGGTGCGTCGAGCAGAGCGGGACGCCACCCGAGCGCCATGAGGATGAAGGCGTGGCACAGGTCGCCCAGGTCGCCCGAGCGCTGAGGAAGAAGGCCCGCCCCTCCCGCCACGCGAAAAGGAAGTGCGCGCCTTCGGGCCGGTCAGGTACGTTCCTGCCTGTTCGAAGGGGGACCCGAAGTGGCGAAGTTGAACCAGATCATCGCTGTCGAGAAGGGTGTCAAGAGCAAGTCGCTCCAGGACATCACCGCAGCGCACCACAAGGTGCAGAAGCCGGCACTGCTGGCCGGTATCTCGCGTACGTACCAGCCGAAGGACGAGGAGGGCGAGCAGCTGCCGCCGGAGTCCACGCGGGTACAGGTGCAGGCGGAGGACGTGCTGCGGGAGATGTCCGCGTCGCTCACCCGGCTCTTCGACGTGACCGCCACCAAGGACTGGGCGAACTGCACGGCCCGCGCGGACGTCACGGTCGACGGCCGGACGATCCTCACCGACGTCCCGGTCAGCTATCTCCTCTTCCTGGAGAAGCAGCTCACCGACCTGCACACGTTCGTCAGGAAGCTCCCCACGCTCGACGCCGCCGAGTCCTGGTCGCACGACCCGTCCACGGACTGGTGGAAGACGGACGCGGTGCGCACGATCCGCACCAAGAAGGTGCCGCGCAACCATGTCAAGGCGGAGGCCACCGACAAGCACCCGGCGCAGGTCGAGGTGTACTACGAGGACGTGCCCATCGGGTACTGGACGACCGTGAAGTTCTCCGGAGCGCTCCCGGCGCGGCGGGTGAACGAGCTGGTGGAGCGCGTCGAGAAGCTCCAGCAGGCGGTGAAGTTCGCCCGCGAGGAGGCCAACGGCGCCGAGGTCACCGACCAGCGGGTCGGCGACGCGGTGTTCGGCTACCTGCTCGGCTGACGCCGGCCACGGGTAGCATCCACGATCGCCCCCGCGTGCGAGCGCGGGGGTGCGCAACAGGCGCGGGCCGGATTGAGGCCTGGTCCGCGTGATGAGCGCAAGCTGACACTGAAGTTCAGCCTGAAGACACGGTGACAGTGAAGGTTCGAGTCCTTCCCCCGGCACAGTACGTGCGACGAGCCGGGGTAGCCCAACATGGCAGAGGCAGCCGCGGTCAATCTCAGACTCTCGCTCCAGTCTCAGCATCGCCGCCGATCGCCGGATCGACCGAGGCCGGGCTGACGCCGTCGGATGCGAGTTCGAATCTCGCCTGCAGCTCTGACGTGCTGCGGTAGTTCAAAGGAAGAACACGACGGCATGATGACTGATCCGTCCTCTTAAACGCCGCCGGCGTGCGCAATTGGGTGGCAACCCCAGGGGCCCGGGAGCTGGATACGACTCCCGGGCCCCGCCACGTTCCCCGGTGCGGCCTGCTCCGTACTCTCGGCCCGTGGTCGCCGGGGCCATTCGGAGGCGTTGTGGTGGCGGCCGCCACGGCGGGCCCGCACGCTGAGGGAGGTTGGACGAGTCGCCGCGCACGGGACGGCGGCAAGGCTCTGGGAGGACCGTGTGACCGCTTCGTCGCCCGCCACCGAGACACCGCCTGCCCGGTACGACGACCTGCGGGCCCTGGTGATCAACTGCACCCTCAAACGCTCGCCGGAGACCAGCAACACCCAGGGCCTGATCGAGCGCAGCACCGCCCTCATGGACGCGCAAGGGGTGCACGTCGACGTCGTACGCGCGGTGGACCATGCCATCGCCACGGGGGTCTGGCCCGACATGCGGGAGCACGGCTGGGAGACGGACGCCTGGCCGGAGCTGTACCGGCAGGTCATGGCGGCCGACATCCTGGTGCTCGCCGGACCCATCTGGCTCGGCGACAACAGCTCCGTGATGAAGCAGGTGATCGAACGCCTCTATGCGTGCTCCAGCCTGCTCAACGAGGCGGGCCAGTACGCGTACTACGGCCGCGTCGGCGGCTGTCTGATCACCGGCAACGAGGACGGCGTCAAGCACTGCGCCATGAACGTCCTCTACAGCCTGCAGCACCTGGGTTACACCATCCCTCCCCAGGCGGACGCCGGATGGATCGGCGAGGCGGGCCCCGGCCCCTCCTATCTCGACCCCGGCTCGGGCGGCCCGGAGAACGACTTCACCAACCGCAACACCACCTTCATGACCTGGAATCTGCTCCACCTCGCCCGTGCCTTGAAGGACCTGGGCGGCATTCCCGCCTACGGCAACCAGCGCACCGCATGGGACGCCGGCTGCCGACGCGACTACGAGAACCCCGAGCACCGGTAGGGGTACCCCTGCCCCGGTGATCCAGCGAGCGGCCGGTCCGTCCGCGGATCCCCCGCGATGGCGTGCCTCTACTTCGGCGGCAGACTCGCCGCGAACGCGTGGCCCTCGCCGATCCACCGGCCGAGCACCTCGTCCTCCGCGACAGCGGAGCCCGCGACCACGACCCAGCCGCGCATGGGGCGGCCGGTCATGTCGAAGTTCCGCGCGCCCGGCCGGGCCAGAGCCGCGTCCATGGCTTCGGGGCCGACCCGGACGATGAGGTCGTCGCCGGTCACGCCGACGGCCATGTTGCCGCGGTGGAGGAACCCGATGCCACCGAACATCCGCTTCTCGGTGATCCCGGGGTCCGTAACCAGCCGCTCCCGGATGCGCTCGGCCAGCCCTTCGTCGTACGCCATCACGCGTCCCCTTCCCGTCCGGTGAGCCGGCGCTCGAGATCGCGCAGGTCCTTCGTGAGGCTGGCCCGGACCTGGCGGGCGAGCAGGGGAGCCGCGAGACGGAAGAGGCCGCCGGGTCCTCCTCGGACACGGATGCGGGCCAGGGTGCCGCGCGAGTGGGGCTCGAAGGAGTAGGTGACATGCATGGGCATCGGGCCGGCGACGGAGGTCATGTCGAGCAGCCGCGGCGGCTCATAGGCGGCCACGCGCAGGACATAGTGGATGCGCCGGGTGAGGAAGTACGCCGTACGCGTGACCTCGGCGCCCACGCCGAAGCCACCGCCGTCCGCCGGCCGGGTCAGCTCGGCCGTGCGGATCCCCTGGGTCCACTCGGCGTCGTGGCGCCAGTCCATGGCGTAGGCGGCCACCTGCCCGGGCGGTAGCGGGATCACACGCCGTACCGTCACATCGATGGCCACGGAGCCAGGATCCCAGCCGCCGCCCGCGGACGCGCGCCGATGGGACATTCCACCTGCGGCTTCCTCGCCGTTGGATGCGGTCAGGGACCGACAGCGGCCTTGTCCGCGCGCGCGGAGAGCAGCGACAGGCAGTTCTCCCACAGGGCTTGCAGGTGATGGGTGTTGTTGTAGAGCTTGGCGAACAGCACCTGCCCCTCCAGCTGGGCGACGATCGACCGGGCGGCCTCATGGGTGTCGCCGACGGTGACCTCCCCACGCTCCCGGGCCTCGGCGATGACCTTCTCGACCATCTCGACCTGGGCGCCGAAGATCTGCTGGAGGCGCTCGCGGATGGGCTCGGTCTGGTTGCTCAGCTCCAGGGTGAGGTTACCGAACATGCATCCGGAGACGGTTCCGCAGCTCTGCTGCCCCGCCCGCAGGCCGGCCTCGGTCTCCTCGAACAGCCGGCGCAGCCGCGACAGGGGCTCCCCCTCGCCGCTCAGCACCCGGGCCCAGTCGCTGCGCTGGGCCTCCCAGTGCTCGTCGAGGACGGCCAGGGCGAGGGACTCCTTGGACTCGAAGAAGTAGTAGAAGCTCCCCTTGGGCACGCCGGCGGTCTTGCAGATCTCGGCGACACCCAGCGCCGAGTAGCCACGCAGCTCGATGAGCGACTGCGCGGCGGTGAGAATCTTCTCCCTCGCATCACTGGTGCGTCCCATGACGGCAAGTGTACGACCGGTCGTCTAGCCCGGTGCGCCGCGGTCCCCGGGCGCCTGGTACGGCGCCCGGGGACGACGCATCAGTGGCCGGCGTTCTGGCCGCCGTCGACGTGGAGGATCTCTCCGGTGACGAACGGCGCGTTCTCGAGGTAGACGACCGCGTCGACGATGTCTCCGATCTCGCCCATCCGCCCCATCGGGTGCAGAGCGGCGAGCGTCTCGTGGAACCCCTCCTCGTGCATGGGGGTCTTGATGATGCCGAGGGCGACGGCGTTGCTGCGGACGCCTCGGGTGGCGTACTCGATGGCCAGGGACTTGGTGGCGGACTGCAGGCCGCCCTTGGTGAGGGAGGCCAGGACCGAGGGGACCGCGGAGTAGGCGTGGTCGACCAGGCTGGTGGTGATCTGGACGACGTGGCCGCCGCCCTGGCGGAGCATCTGCTCGATCGCGAGCTGGGTGATCCGGAAGAACCCGGTCAGGTTCACGCCGGTGACGGCGTCGTAGTCCTCCTGCGTGTACTCGGTGAACGGCTTGGCGACGAAGATGCCGGCGTTGTTGACCAGGCTGTCGATGCGGCCGAAGCGCTCGAGCCCGGCGGCGATGACACGCTCGGCGGTCGCCGGGTCGGCGATGTCGCCCTGAACGGTGAGGACGTTCGGGTCCTCGGAGGCGGCGATGCCGCGCGAGGTGGCGACGACGGCGTAGCCGAGCTTGCGGTAGGCATCCACCAGCCCGGCGCCTATGCCCTGCGACGCACCGGTGATGACAACGACCTTCTGAGCGGAAACGCTCATCATGACCTTCTTTGCGAGTGATTGGCGGGACCGGCTCTCTCGGCCGGTCGTCACAGTGAACCAGTAGACCGGTCGGCTATCTTCCGGGGCGCTTCCGGCCGCGGATCCCACGCCAGGCGCCCGACCTGCGATGGGAGCCCGCGCCTCTCAGGTGGGAGGAAACTTGTCCGTACCGCTCGGGCTCCAGAGGAGGCTCGGGCAGCCAAGGCGCACTGGTAGGTTCGTCCTCTCAGCGCGCGTAGCATGGCGAGGGTGGAATTGCGCCAGTTGCGGTATTTCGTCGCGGTCGCCGAGGAGCTGAACTTCGGTCGGGCCGCAGGCCGACTCCTGATCGCGGGTCCGTCCCTGTCCCAGCAGATCAAGGCGCTGGAACGCGACCTCGGGCTGCGCCTGTTCGACCGGGACCGCCGCTCGGTCGCCCTCACACCGGCCGGAGCAGCGCTCCTCCCGCACGCCCGCGCCCTTCTGGACAGCGCCGACGACCTGCGCCGGCGGGCGGCGAGGATGGCCGGCTCGGCGCCGGTCCGGCTCGGTTACGTCAGCTGGCTGCCCCCGGACCTCACCGCGCGGGCCTCGGCCGCGGCACATGTGCATGTCGACCCCTGGGTCGCGCCCTCGCACACGCAGGCCGCCCGGGTCGCGGAGGGCAGCCTCGACCTCGCGGTGTGCTGGGTTCGCCGCGAAGACCTGGACGCGAAGGACCTGAGTTCCCGGCTCATCGGCGCCGACCGCCTGTACGCGGTCTCCGTCGGCCAGGAGGCGGATGAGGTCCGCGCCCGGGACATCACCGTCCTTCTGGACAGCGACACCACCACATGGCCCTCCTGGAACGCCTACGCCCAGCAGTTCGTCCACGACACCGGCGCTCACGCGGCGCACATCTCCGACGGTGGCGTCACAGGGCCGGCGTTCTTCGATCATGTGCGCCGATCGCGCCGGCCGATTCTCAACTCGCCGAAGGGCCAGTCCACTCCGCTGCCGCCCGGACTGGTCGCGCGCCCCGTGGTCGGGCCCAAGGTCTACTGGACCTGGTCCCTGGTGTGGCGGCGCAGCGAGGCGCGTACGGCCGTACTGAACACCGTCGAAGCGCTCACGGACGGCGTCGGCGACCTCGGCATCCACGGCCCCGACGCCTGGCTTCCGGACGACGATCCGTACAAGCGGTGAGCCTGAGGCGCCGACGTGCACTGGGAGTCCGCGCCTCTCACAGCGGGGAAACAGGTCTCAGCCCAGGCGCTCTTGGCCTTTGAAGGTCCGCGAGGTCGCCGACCGCATCGGGGGCAGCGCGGCGCAGGTCGCCCTGGGCCGGCTCGTCGCCCAGGGCGAGCACGTGGTGCCCATCCCCGGCACCAAGACTCCGAAGTACCTCGTGGACAACGCCGCCGGCGCCGACGTCCGGCTCTCCGCGGCCGACCTCGCCGACCTCGACGCCATCCCGGCCCCCGTCGGCGCCCGCTACTGACCGCCGACACCAACCGGCACATCCCCACCACGAGGGCGCGGCATCCTGCCGCGCCCCGGGAGCTGTCCGGCGCGTCGGCCCCGCCGAAGGCTCCGGCCCCCCTGGGAGGCTCAGGCTCCCAGCACGGAGGAAGCCGGTCCTGGAGTCCGCCCAGGCGGTGGGCGCAGTCTGGGCCCATGGGAAACCGACGGCGCGTCAACACGAGGACGCGGGCAGCGGCCCGCAGTCGGTGACCGCCTCGCGTGACTTCGCCCCGCCGTTCCGAGCAATGCATCGAGCATCCCCCGAGGTTGACCGCATGACCGCAACACCGCCGCGAGACCCGGCCGCCACCGCGGGAGGCGCGACCGGTTCGCCCTGGGGCCACGTCGTGCGGGCCGCGGCCGCGCTGGCGACGGGCATGGGGGTGGGCCGCTTCGTCTACACCCCGATCCTCCCGCTGATGCACGCACAGGCCGGGCTGTCGGCCGGGGCAGGGGCGAACCTGGCCACCGCCAACTACGTGGGATACCTGGTGGGCGCTCTCGCCGGAACCTTCCTGCCGCGGCTGGTGCGTTCCGCGGCCGTGCTGCGCGGCAGCCTGCTGGCGCTGGTCGCCTCGCTGGCCGCCATGCCGCTGGCGCACTCCACCACCCTGTGGGTGCTGCTCAGGCTGGGTGCAGGAGTCTTCAGCGCGCTGATCTTCGTCATCGCGGCCAGTTCGCTGCTCAGCCATCTGCGCCACCACCCGGCCCACCTGCCCGGTTGGGCGTTCGGCGGAGTCGGGGCCGGGATCGCCCTGTCGGGCCTGCTCGTCCTGGTGCTGCGTACGGTCGGCACCTGGCGGGCCGCGTGGTGGGCCTCCGCAGCCCTGGCCGCGACACTCACCCTGGTCGCCTGGGGCCTGCGACCCGAGCCCGCCCCCGGGCCGGCTCCGTCCACGGCGGGAACGCGGGGGAACAGGGCCGGGCCGCGCACCCATCGCTGGTTCAGCACCCTGTTCGCGTCCTACACGTTGGAGGGCATCGGCTACATCATCGCCGGCACCTTCCTGGTCGCGGCCATCGAGCAGACCTCGCCCGGCTGGATCGGCAGCGGCGCCTGGGTGCTGGTGGGCCTGGCGGCCGTTCCGTCCTCGGCGCTGTGGGCCGCTCTGGGACGCCGATGGTCCCGCCCCGACCTGCTGCTCGCCGCGCTCGGCGTGCAGGCCGTGGGCATCGCCCTGCCCGCGCTGATGGGCGGGGTCGCGGCCGCACTGATCTCCGCGGTGCTCTTCGGGTCGACCTTCATCGGCGTGAGCACACTGGCCCTCGCGGCCGGCGCGCACCTGCGGTTCCCGCGCGCCGTGGCCCTGCTGACCGCCGGATACTCGGTCGGCCAGATCCTCGGCCCCCTGGTCGCCGCCCCCTTGCTCCACCGCGGCTACCACCAGGCCCTGATCCTGGCCGCCGCCGTCGTCCTGACCGCCGCGCTCGCCGCCCTGGTGCTCCGCATCGGATTCCCGCACCACATGCCGGCGCAGGGTCACGCGGCCCGGCGCCCGGACCCCGCCGCCGGCCGCCGGCTGGACTCCCCCGACGCCGCCGAAGCCCGGGCGGCCGAGTGACCGACGGCTATTCGTTCGCCCGCAGAAGCCCAACGAAAATGCACACCCATGCCGATCATCTGTAGCCGAAACTAGCCGACCGGTCTACTATTCACGGACCGGTCGTGCTGACGACCGCCTCTACAGACACCCCATGAACCGGAGAACCCCCATGGCCACCCCCATCAACCTCGCCGTCGTCTACTACTCGGCCACCGGCACGATCACCGAGATCGCCAAGGAGCTCCGCGACGCGGGCGTCAAGGCCGGCGCCGAGGTCCGCCTGCTCAAGGTCGCCGAGCTCGCCCCTCAGGCGGCCATCGACTCCAACCCCGCGTGGGCCGCCAACCATGCCGCCACCGCTGACATCCCCGAGGCCACCCCCGAGGACATCGAGTGGGCCGACGCCGTACTCTTCGGCACCCCCACTCGCTTCGGCAACGTCTCCTCCCAGCTCAAGCAGTTCATCGACACCCTCGGCGGCCTCTGGGTCCAGGGCAAGCTGGCCGACAAGGTCTACAGCGGTTTCGTCTCCAGCGCCACCGCCCACGCGGGCCAGGAGTCGACCCTGCTGGCCCTCTACAACTCCATCCACCACTTCGGCGGCATCACCGTCAGCCCCGGCTTCACCGACCCCGCCAAGTTCACCGACGGCAACCCTTACGGCACCTCGCACGTCGACGCCCAGGGCAACAACCCCGTGGACGACACCACCCGCACCGCCGCCCGCATCCAGGCCGAGCGCGCCGTCAAGATCGCCGCTTCCCTCAAGGCCGCAGCCTGATCAACCCGCTCGACGCAGGCCTGTCGGGGCCGCCCCGGTGGCCCCGACGGGCAGCGTCACCGCCCTCGGCGGCGCGGTGCCCCGTCCCGCCCACAGAATTGAGAGAGGAAAGAACCATGAACGAGTTCCTGGTCGAGCTCACCACCACCGTGCCCGAGGGCACGGACCCCGCCGAGGCCGGCCGGCGCCGCGCCGCCGAGGCGGTCCGGGCGAAGGAGCTCGCCTCCGCGGGCCACTTGGTCCGGCTCTGGCGCCCGGCGGGCGAACTCCGCAGCATCGGTGTCTGGCGCGCCGACGACGAGGCGGACCTGCACGAGAAGGTCCTCGGAACCCTGCCCCTGTGGCCCTGGATGACCGCGGTGGTCACCGCCCTGCAGCCGCACCCCAACGACCCGGGCCCGACCGGCCGCACCGCCTGATCCGGCGAGGCAACGCTCACCGACGGGTGCCGCCCGTGCGGCCCCTTCACGAGAGGAGACACTGATGAACAGCACAGCAGCGCGGGAAGACGTCCTGAGTGGCGTCATGAACCGGTGGAAGTCCGCGGTCGACGCACACGACCCTGAGCGGGTCGCCTCCTGTTTCACCGAGGACGCCGTCTTCCAGGGCCTTCATCCCTACAGCCTCGGCCGTCAGGGGGTCGCCGAGTACTACGACTCCCAGCCTCTCGGCATGCGGGCGGACTACCAGGTACTGGAGACACGGCAGTTGGCCGAGGACGTCCTGCTCGGTTACCTGGATGTGGACTTCTCGTTCACCGACCGGCCGGCCATCAGGGTCAATCTCGGTGTGGTCCTCAGGCGCGCCGACGGGCAATGGCACATCGCCCATTACCAGGTCTCGAAGCTGAACTGACGGGGCGTCGTCACCACCCGGTTCAGCGCGCCGGTCACCGACCGCCGCTCCGACGCCGCCGCATCCATGCGCTGGCACCCCCGGCCATCAGCACGTCGGCCTGGCGCGGCGAAAGGTCGTGGCGGGCGGTGAAAGGGTCGCCGTCGCACTCCACCGTGACCTCGCCCGAACCGTCGCGCAGCGCCGCGTGCAGACCCGACACACGCAGTACGGAGTCGCGCTGGAAGCGGGCCCGGTCGGCGGGGTCGGCGAAGACCAGGGGCAGGACGCCGTAGTTGACGAGGTCGGCGCGGTGGATGCGGGCGATGGATTGGGCCGGCGCCAGGTGCAGGCCGAGGTGGCGCGCGGCCAGGGCGGCCTGTTCACGGCTGGAGCCCTGGCCGTGGTTGCGGCCGCCGACCACGGCGTGGGGGCCGGTGTCACGGGTGCGGTCGGTGCAGGAGTCGTCCAGGCGGCTGAAGGTGTGGCTGCTCATGCCGTCGAGGCTGGTCCAGAGCGACAGCGCTTCGGCGCCTGCGGGCATGATCTCGTCGGTGGAGACGTCGTCGCCGGCCGAGACGAGGACGAGCAGCTCCATCTCGTCCTCCAGGGGGTCGAAGTCCGGCAGCGGGGTGTGGGCCGGGCCCTTGACCAGGGGGGTCGGCTCGCCGTCGGGCGGGGGTTGCAGGAGGCCGTCGTAGCAGGACGGGGCGTCGGGCTCCGTGATGCGGGGGTAGGGCATGTCCAGCGTGCGTGGATCGGTGATCACGCCGGTGAGGGCGGAGGCAGCCGCCGTCTCGGGGCTGCACAGGTAGACCTGGTCCTCGCCGCCGCCGGAGCGGCCGGGGAAGTTGCGCGGCACCGTGCGCAGGCTGCGGCGGCCGGTCGCGGGGCCTGCCCCATCCCGATGCAGCCGTTGCAGCCGGGCGGGTGGAGACGGGCGCCGGCGTTCACCAACGCCGACAGTCCGCCCCCGGCGATGAGTTGGGCCAGCGCCTGCCGGGAAGCCGGATTGACGTCGAAGGACACGTCGTCGGCGATGCGGCGGCCCCGGACGATCTCGGCGGCGACGGCGTGGTCGCGGTAGCCGGGGTTGGCCGAGGAACCGACGTAGGACTGGTGGATCCGCGCACCCGCCGCAACATGCTGACGCTCCAGGTCCCTGGTTCATGTCGGTCGCGACGGACACGCGCACCGTCGCCGAGGGCGCCACGGTCGTCGTCGAGTTCGCGACCCTCGGCGACGACGGCTCCACCGGGGAGATCCACAGCGACCGGGGCCCCGCCCCTTGGTGAGCACGGTGCGGCACCCTGTGTGGCAACCGCCCTTGTAACGACACCTGTTGCCGTCGCGGGCCGACGGCCGGTCCACCACGCGGCCGGCCGATGACGTGGCCACCCGGTGCGCCCGCCGGGAGCCGGTCCCTGCGTGACGAGTGGTCAGTTGCCTACGCGCCCCTACGGCTTTCGCGCCGCCCCTGCCATCTCGACCGTGTTCTCCCGCCCCATTGTGTTGTGCCTTGTGCCCCTTTACTGTTCGACTTTGCCTGAGTCTGTTTGATGCTGATTGCTCAGTCCGTATGGAGGCCGCAGTGCGGAGTAATCGGATCGGTCCAGAGGTTGCGAGACCCGGTCGCCGTCGGTGGTGGAGGGCGGTCCTCGCGACGGCCGCGACCATCGCCCTGGCCACGGGCATGACCGCGCCCGCCGCGGCGCAGGACGTCGGCGGGCAGGCATCCGCCGCCGCGTCCGACGCCAGTCCACCGGCGCACACGGTGAGTCTCGACGGCTACTCGTTCCTCGTCGACGGCAAGCGCACCTACCTGTGGTCCGGCGAGTTCCACTACTTCCGGCTCCCGAGTCCGGACCTGTGGCGCGACATCTTCCAGAAGATGAAGGCCGCCGGGTTCAACTCCACCTCGCTGTACTTCGACTGGGGCTACCACTCGCCGAAGCCGGGTGTGTACGACTTCACCGGCGTCCGTGACGTCGACAAGCTGCTCGACATGGCCGAAGAGGCCGGGCTCTACGTCATCGCGCGCCCGGCGCCGTACATCAACGCGGAGGTCGACAGCGGCGGCCTGCCCGGCTGGCTGACCACCAAGGCCGGCGACAACCGCAGCGACGACCCGCGGTTCCTGAAGTACGCGGACGAGTGGCTGACCCAGATCGACCGGATCATCGCCCGCCACCAGCTGACCAACGGCACCGGGTCGGTCATCGCCTACCAGGTCGAGAACGAGTACTACAACGGCTCGGCCGCCGGCCGCTCCTACATGAAGCACCTGGAGGACAAGGCCCGTGCCGACGGCATCACCGTACCGCTGACCGGCAACAACAACGGGACCTTCAACTCCGGTACCGGTGCCCTGGACGTCGACGGACCCGACTCCTATCCGCAGGGCTTCAACTGCTCGAACCCCTCGAAGTGGAACGGCGTCCCGGACATCAGCTACGACCACCCGGACGGCAAGCCGCTGTACTCGCCGGAGTTCCAGGGCGGCGCCTTCGACCCCTGGGGCGGGCCGGGCTACGACAAGTGCGCCCAGCTGATCAACGACCGGTTCGCCAACGTGTTCTACAAGCAGAACATAGCCGTCGGCGCGACCGCGCAGAGCTTCTACATGACCTACGGCGGCACCAACTGGGGCTGGCTGGGCATGCCGGAGAACTACACGTCCTACGACTACGGCGCCGCGATCCGCGAGAACCGCCAACTGGACCCGAAGTACTACGAGGACAAGCTGATCGGGTACTTCACGCAGTCGGTCGCCCCGCTGACCAAGACCGAGGCGATCAGGGCCACACCGCCGGACGACTCGGCAGTCGTCGACACCGCCCGGATGAACCCCGACACCAGGACGCAGTTCCACGTCCTGCGGCACGGGAACTCCACGTCCACGGCGGTCGACAAGACTCATATCTCGCTGGACTTCAACGCACAGCCGGCCGCGGACACCACCTACACCTGGGACGACCCCGACTCCGCGCTGCAGTACGCCGGTTCGTGGTCGCACGTGGCCAACCAGAGCTACACCGGCGGCGACTACAAACACACCGAGTCCTTCTCCAACAAGGCCGGTGACTCGCTCACCGTCCCCTTCGACGGCACCGCGATCCGCTGGATCGGCTCGAAGACCGACAACCACGGCTACGCCGACGTCTACCTCGACGGCACCAAGGTGGCCACCGTCGACGACTCCGGCGGCGAGAACCAGGCGGTGATCTTCCAGAAGACCGGCCTGACAGCCGGGGCACACACGCTGAAGATCGTCGTCAACGGGAACCACAGCTCGGGGTCGACGGACAACTACGTGGCCGTCGACGCCATCGACGTGCCGACGGCCGCCACCGCGACGCCGACCTACCCGGTCGTGCCGCAGCAGCCGGGTACCGCGATCACCCTCGACGGGCGCGACTCGCACGTGATCACGGCGAACTACCGGCTCGGGGACTCGCAGTTGCGGTACTCGACGTCGGAGATCATGACGCACGCGAACATCGGCAACCGGGACGTCGCCGTGCTCTACGGCGACGAGGGCAGCGACGGCGAGACCGTGCTTCGCTACTCCTCCAAGCCCACCGTGACCAGCAGCGGCGGCACGGTCACCACCACCTGGGACGAGGCCACCGGCGACCTGCGGCTGAACTACACGCACAAGGGCCTGATCCGCATCGGCGTCAGCGGCGGAGGCTCGCGCCCGATGCTGCTGCTCGTCGGCGACAAGCCCACGGCGGAGACCTTCTGGCGGCAGGACACGGCGACCGGCCCGGTGCTCGTGCGCGGCACCCACCTGCTGCGGACGGCGACCAGCCTGGACGGCGGCCACACCGTGGCGCTCACCGGCGACAACGCCGACGACAAGAACATCGAGGTGTTCACCTCCGCCGACCACGTCACCTGGAACGGCAGGGCGGTGGACACCCAGGCCACCGACACAGGAAGCCTCACCGGCGAGATCCCGGTGGCCGCCCCGGTGCACCTGCCGTCGCTGACGAACTGGAAGCACGCCGAGGAGTCCCCCGAAGCGGCCCCCGGCTTCGACGACTCCAGTTGGCAGGTCACCGACAAGACGACCACCAACAGCGTCTCGGGCGTCAACTCGCTGCCGGTGCTCTACGCGGACGACTACGGCTTCCACACCGGCAACACCTGGTACCGCGGCCGCTTCCGCGCCACCGGCAAGGAGACGGGCATCCATCTGGTCTCGGACTCCGGTGGAAAGGCGCAGGCGTTCTCCGCCTGGCTGGGCGGCACCTTCCTGGGCAGCTCCACCACAGGCAGCGCCGACTTCGCCTTCCCGGCCGGTTCGGTGAGGTCGAACGGTGACAACGTCATCTCCGTGCTCACCGTGAACATGGGGCACGAGGAGGACTACAACTCGACCAACGGCAACAAGACCGCGCGCGGCCTGACCAGCGCCTCCCTCATCGGGGCGCCGCTGACCTCCGTCACCTGGCGGCTGCAGGGCGTACGGGGTGGCGAGGACCTTCAGGACCCGGTGCGCGGCCCGCTGTCGACGGGCGGCCTGTACGGCGAGCGGGCCGGCTGGTCCCTGCCGGGCTACCCGGACGACGACTGGAACGAGGTGTCCCTGCCGACGACCGACACCCGTCCCGGCGTCTCGTGGTACCGCACCGACGTCGACCTGGACCTCCCGCACGGCCAGGACACCTCGCTCGGGCTGACCTTCACCGACGACCCGTCACGCAAGTACCGTGCCACGGTCTTCGTCAACGGCTGGCAGGTCGGCAACTACGTCAACTACCTCGGCCCGCAGACCACCTTCCCGGTGCCCGACGGGATCCTGGATCCGAACGGCCACAACAGCATCGCCATCGCCGTGTGGAACCTGGACGGCAGCACCGGCGGGCTCGGCAAGGTCTCCCTGACCGACTACGGCAGCTACGCCTCGTCCCTGCGCGTCGCGCAGAACGACAGCCCCCGCTACGACCACCGGAAGTACGCGATGCCGAAGCGTCCGGGAGCGGATGTCACCCTGGACGTGCCGGACACCGCCCAGTCAGGAAAGGCCTTCACGGCCGAGGCGACGGTGCGGGTGCCGGAGGACCGGCCGTCCGCCTCGCAGCTCACGGCCTCGCTCTCCTTGCCCGACGGCTGGAGCGCGAGCGCCACGAGCCCCACGTCGGTCGAGCGCCTGAACCCCGGCGGATCGGCCGCCTTCACCTGGAAGGTGCAGCCGCCGGCCGGGAAACTGCCCTCCGCCTCGGCACTCACCGCCACGGTGCACTACCTGCAGAACGGACGGCAGGCCGCCGGCGGTGACGAGCGCATCGTCGGTGGCATCCCGCCTGCTCCGCCGGCCGGGAAGAGCGCGGTGAGCGACCTGCCGTTCCTGTCGTCCACCAACGGGTGGGGCCCGGTGGAGCGTGACAGCAGCGTCGGAGAGCAGGCGGCCGGGGACGGCCGACCGATCCGTATCGCCGGTGCCGCTTATGCCAAGGGCCTGGGCACCAACTCGGTCAGCGACGTCGAGCTCTACCTCGCCGGAACATGCTCGCGGTTGACGGCGGACGTCGGTGTCGACGACGAGACAGGCGGCGCGGGAACGGTGACGTTCTCCGTGATCGCCGACGGCAAGACCCTGGTGACCACGCCGACGATCCGGGGCAGACAGGCCGCGGTGCCGATCGACGTCGACGTCAGCGGCGCCCAGGTGGTCGACCTCAAGGTCGGTGACGCCGGCGACGGCAACGGCAACGACCACGGCGACTGGGCGATGCCGACGCTGACGTGCGACTAGACGCACGACTGACGGACGTCTGCGGCAGTGGGTCCTGGACCTTCTGCCGCAGGCGTTCGCAGCGTCGCACGGTGCGCCAGGCCGCACGGGCTGGTTCCGCACCGACATCCTGTGAGCTGCCTCACCCCTCGCCGCCTGCCCGGCGCGCGAACCGCCTCACCAGCGGCCTGCGTACCCGTGCGACGCCACTTGATGGCCGGATACGTCAATAATCTGTCATTGCAGCCAGTACGACATCCGATACAGGCTGTGACCGTGTTGGAACGACGTGTTGTTGTGGTGGTGTACCCGGGCGCGATGGCCCTGGACATCACGGGACCGATCGAAGTGTTCGATACGGCGAACCGGCTCCTGGGCGCCACGGGCACCCCCTACCGGACCGAGTTCATCTCCGCCGACGCACCACTGGTGCGCATGAGTTCGGGCGTGGTGGTGGAGGCCTCGCCGCTGGAGGCGGGGCAGGGCCCGATCGACACGCTGCTCGTGCCGGGCGGATGGAGTCTCAACGAGGCGCTCCGGGACCAGGCGCTCGTGTCCTGGATCGGCCGGGCGGCGGCCCGCTCGCGCAGGGTCGCCTCCGTATGCGGCGGTTCCTTTCTGCTGGCCGAGGCGGGCCTCCTCGACGGCAGGCGCGCCACCACGCACTGGGCGTACAGCGAGGCGATGGCGTGCCGCTATCCGGATGTGACGGTGGACGCCGAGCCGATCTTCGTCTGGGACGGCCCCTTCGTGACCTCCGCGGGCGTGTCGACGGGCATCGACATGGCGCTGGCTCTGGTGGAGGCCGATCACGGATCGGCGCTCGCTCTGGAGACGGCACGGTTTCTGGTGCTGTTCCTCAAGCGACACGGAGGACAGTCCCAGTACAGCGCCGTCCTCGACGCCCAGTTGGCCGACCATCCGCCGATCCGGGCGGCACAGGAGTGGATCCTGGAGAACCTCGACAGTCCGCTGCCCGTGGCCGAGATCGCGCGGCGGGCCAACATGAGCCAGCGCAACTTCGCCCGGGTCTTCCGGCGCGAGGTGGGCGCGACACCCGGCCAGTACGTCGAGCGGACGCGGATCGCCCGCGCACGCGAACTGCTGGAGACCACGGACCTGACGATCGGCCAGATAGCCGGGCGCTGCGGATTCGCCACCACCGAGACGTTCTTCCGCTCCTTCGGACGAACCCTGGGCCTCACCCCCAAGGAGTACCGGCACCGCTTCCAGGTGATCTCGCCGTGCGGCTTCATCGACCGGCACCACGAGCGGGAGGGGAGCCCCGCATGACCCCCACGACCTCGGGATTACGCGAGGCGGAAACGGTACGTCTGGTCGACTTTCTGGCCGGGGAACTCGTCCGGGCCGGCGTCACCCACATGTTCGGTGTCGGCGGCGCGAACATCGAGGACCTGTTTGACGCGGTGCACCGCGGCGGCGCCGTCCGGGGCGTCGTCGCCAAACACGAGTTCTCCGCCGTCACCATGGCCGACGGGTACGCACGTACCACCGGGCGCCTCGGCGTCGTTGCCGCCACCTCGGGCGGTGGGGCGATGAATCTCGTACCGGGTCTGGCGGAGGCGTACGCCTCCCGGGTGCCCGTGCTGGCCCTGGTGGGCCAGCCGCCGACCGGCCAGGAGGGGCACGGGGCGTTCCAGGACTCCAGCGGCAGGGCCGGCTCCTTCGACGCACGGGAGGTCTTCGCGCCCGTCTCCCGGTTCTGCGCCCGGGTCGACGACCCGGACTCGCTCGGGGAGTTGCTCCCCCGGGCGGTCGCGGCGGCGCAGGCCGATCCCCGCGGGCCGGCCGTGCTGTTGCTGCCCAAGGATGTGCAGCAGGCGCGGATCCTGGTGTCCTCCCGCGACACGGCCCCGACACCGGGCGGTCCCGCGGCGGCATTCGCGGCGCGGCTCGACGCAGCCGCCGTGAGGGCCGTTTCGGACGTCCTTCGCGGGGCCGGTCGCGTCCTCGTCATCGCCGGTGAGGATGTCGCCGCCGCCGACATGCGTGGGGATCTGGCCGAACTGGCCCGGCGCCTCGGGGCATGGGTGGCGGTCACCCCGGACGCCAAGGACGTCTTCGACAACCGTGATCCACGGTTCGCGGGCGTGGCCGGGGTGATGGGCCACGCCAACGTCGAGGACTGTCTGCGGCGGGCCGACCTGTGCCTGCTGGTCGGTACCCGGCTGCCGCTCCTGGCACGCGGCGGTCTCGACAAGGCCCTCGCCACCACCGAAGTCGTGTCCCTGGGCCCCGAACCGCCGTTCGTGGCAGGCACCGCCCTGGGTGGGAACCTGCGGGACGCGCTGCGCGCGGTGACCCTCCGGCTGCCGTCGCGCCCACGCCCCTGCCCGCCGCACACCGGCCCCCTTCCCACACCCATGCCGGGTCCGCTCTTCCAGGCCCGGGAGCGAACCGTCCCCCACGCCCAGGCGGTCGCCGCGGTGGCGGCGGCACTCCCCCAGGACGCACACGTCTTCGTGGACGCCGGCAACGCGGGTGCCAGCGCGATCCATCTCCTCCCCGCACCGCGCCACGGCCGCTTCGTGGTGGCCGTCGGCATGGGCGGCATGGGCTACACCTTCGGCGCCGGTATCGGCGCCGCGCTCGCCACCGGCCGGCGCACCTACGTCCTCGCCGGCGACGGGGCCTTCTTCATGCACGGCATGGAAGTGCACACCGCCGTCGAGTACGACGCACCCGTGACGTTCGTGATCTTCAACAACAACGCCCATGCCATGTGCGCGTTGCGGGAGCAGTTCCTCCAGGGCGGCGTCCGCGGCGACGACCTGTTCGCCCGGACCGACCTCGCCGCCGGCGTGGCCGCCGCCTTCCCGTCCCTTCGGGCCACGGGAGCCACCGACGCGGCGCACCTGCGTACGGCACTGCTGCGCGGCAACGCGCGCGGCGGCCCGGCGTTCGTCGCGGTGGACTGCGACCCGCGGGAGATCCCGCCGTTCCTTCCCTTCCAGTCCTTCACCGAAGCCACCGACAGCAAGGAGGGTTCAGATGAGCGAGGAGTCGTCCACGTTGGCTGACATCCCCGGCCTGGTCCGGATCGAGAACACCGGCAAGGAGGAACTGACCGCCCACTGCATGGAACTCACCCACGCGGTCTACCCCCACCATCAGGTCTACGGGCGGTACTGCACCATCCACGAGTACGTCGACTGCCCCCCGGAGCAGGCCTACGACTACCTGAGCCGGGGGCACCATCTGGAGGAGTGGACCTGCAGTCTGCGGGGCTTCGCGCCCACCGGCACCCCGGGGCTGTGGGTCGGTCACGACCGGCTGGAGGACGACACCAGGATCTACTGCAAGGTGCTCGCGAACCCCGAGGCCATGACCGTCGACTACCACTGCTCCTGGGACCAGGGCGAGAAGCTGTGGATGATCTACCTGATGCGGGTCGTCCCGGCCCGGCTGGTACTCGACAGGCCGGGTTCGGTGATCACCTGGACCAACTGCCGGCACCCCTACTACGACGACAACCCGCATCCCGACCTGGCTCCCCGCCCGGGCCGGCCCTGGGTGGGCGACTACTGGGACCTCTTCTACGCCGGGCACACCGTGGAGATGCACAACCTCAAGGCCATCCTGGAACACCGCCACCGGGGCGGCCTGGCGGTCGGCTCGGCTCCGCGGAAGGCGGTGGCGCGGTGACCACGGTCAGCCTCACCGACGTCGCGAGCTACCTGCCCGGCGAGCCGGTCCCCGCCGATTTCTACACGGAGTTCCCCGGAGCCGAGGACAAGCTCCGCAACCACCCCATGTTCAAAGTCCCGCCGTTACGGCACCACGTGGCCAGGGACGAGACCAACGCGGACATGGTCGAGCGCGCCGTACAGCCCCTGATCGAACGGCACGGCGCGGCCGAGATCCGAGGCGTCGACGTGCTGCTGGTGCACAGCCAGTTGCCGGACCTGCCGTTCGTGGGCGCCGGAACCGAGGTGGCGCGCCGGCTGGGCCTGAACCCGGAGTGGCTCGTCGACGTGGCCAACGCCGGCTGCGCGTCCTTCGTGTACATGGTGAAACTGGCCCGGCAGATCCTCACCTCCACCGACGCGAAGACCGCGCTGATCTGCAACGCGCAAAGTGCCGCCGGGCAATGGTTCACCCAGTCCGAGGTGCGCAAACTCGCCCAGGCCGCGATCCCGGGCGACGGCTGCGGGGTGGGGTACGTGACGACGTCGGCACAGTCGCCGGTCCTCGACGTGGAGACGCGGCACATCGGCGCGTACGCCGGCGACATGACCGTGGCGGTCGACGACGGCCGCAAGTACTGGGAGCCGGGAGAGTCCCAGCTGCGGATCGGGTTCACCGACGCGAGCGTCGCGAAGGTCCTGGCACGCGGGAACCGCCTCGTCCCCGAGGTGGTCACCGACCTGTGCCGGCGGATCGGCGTGGCGAGCACCGATATCGACGCCCTCATCACCAACCAGCCCAACCGCACCTTCCTGCGCAACTGGCGAGAGGCGCTGCAACTGCCGGCCGAACGGCACCTGAACACCTTCGACGAGTGCGGGAATCTGTTCGGAGCGGCGATCCCGGTCACCTTGGACCACGCGATCGGCTCCCGGCAGGTGGCGGACGGCGACCTGGTCGTGCTCGGGGGATTCGCCCACGCGGGCGACTTCGCCGGTGCCGTCGCCGTTCGCTGGCACGGCGGACGGGACTGAGCCATGGACCTCCCCGTGCTGCACCGGCTTGCCCTGAACGAGAGCCCGTATCCTCCGCTGCCCTCGGTAGGCGAGGCGATGCGGCGGGCCGTCGCACAGGCCCACCGCTACCCGCCGTTCCACCCCGACGACCTCACCGAGCGGATCGCCGCGTGGTGCCGGGTGACCCCCGACCGCGTCGCGGTCGGCAGCGGATCGGTCGGCGTGGCCCTGCAGTTGCTCCGGGCAGTGGTCCGGCCCGGTGACGCCGTGGCCTACGCCTGGCGCACCTTCGACGCCTACCCGCTGCTGGCCGCCATGGTCGGCGCTCAGCCTGTCCCCGTACCCCTGTCGCCGGACGGACACCAGGATCTGGGCGCGCTGCTCGCTGCGCTCGACCACCGCACCCGCGTCGTGGTGCTGTGCAATCCGCACAACCCCACCGGAAGCCTCGTCACCGCCGACGCACTGGCGGCGTTCCTGCGTCAGGTTCCCCGGCGCGTCACCGTGCTCCTGGACGAGGCGTACATCGAGTTCGCCCGCGACACCGACCTGCCGGACACGCCCGCGCTCCTGGACGCACACCCCAACCTGCTGGTGCTGCGCACCTTCTCCAAGGCCTACGGCCTCGCCGCCCTGCGGGTCGGCTACGCGCTCGGCGCGCGCGGCCTGGTGTCAGCGATCCGTCGGCAGCAGCTTCCCTTCGGTATCAACGCGGTGGCAACGGCGGCGGTGAAGGCCTCTCTGCGGGCCGAAGGCCAGCTGCGCCGACGCGTGGACACCATCGTCGCCGAACGCGAACGGCTCCGGGGTGAGCTGGTGTCCCTCGGCTGGTGCGTACCCCCCGGCCACGCCAATTCCGTGTGGCTCGCCGCGCCCGATCCGATCGACGAGGGCGCGGCGGCGCTCACCGACGCCGGTGTCCAGGCACGCCACTACACCGGCGAGGGACTCCGGCTCACCGTCGGCAACCGGAAGGCCAACGACACCGTGCTGACCGCGCTGGCGGGAGTGCGCGCGCACCGATCCCGCCGGTAGCGCCCGAAGGCGGACGCCCGGGGCCTTTCCGTTCTCATGTGCCGACGAGCTTGCCCGGGCCGGGGACGGTGCGGAAACGGAACGGCTCCGGGTCGCGGCCGGCCTGGATGAACCAGCACTCCCCGGTGCCGTCGCCGGTGACGATCCGCAGCACCGTGTCCGCCACGACCTGAGCCGGGATGATCGGCATCGACTGCTCGGAGAGCATGTCGCGCAGCGGATCGATGATCCGCGACTCGGCGAACCCGGGGCAGACGGCGTTGAACCGCACGTTGTCCGGCGCGAGAGCGGGCCCCAGGGAGCGAGCGAGTCCGACGACCGCGTGCTTGTTGGCCGCGTACAGGGGGTCGAGCGGTACGGCCGCCAGGCCCGCCAGCGACGCGGTCGCCACGATCACCCCGCCACCGCGGGCCCGCAGTGCCGGCAGCAGCGCATGGGTGCCGAAGACCACGCCGTCGAGGTTGGCTCCCATCGCGCGACGGTAGCGGGCCAGGTCGAAGTCCTCACCGAGCCCGCATCCGGTCGCCACCCCGGCGTTGAGCAACGCGATGTCGACACCGCCGCAGGTCTCCTCGGTGAAGTCCACCAGCGCACGGTTGGCGTCCGGGTCGGAGACGTCACAGGCGCGGAAATGGCCGCCGATCATGTCGGCCACTTCGCGGCCGCCCCGGGCGTCGAGGTCCGCGACGACCACGCGTGCCCCCGCCTTCGCCAGCGTCAGTGCCGTGGCCCGGCCCAGTCCACTGGCGCCTCCGGTGACGATGGCCACCTTTCCCTGGAGCGCGGCGCCTTCCGTCTGTCCCGGCCGGGCCGCGGCGACGCTCTCGACGGTGGTCATGCCAGCTCCAGGACGAGCTTGCCGACGTTCTCGCCGCGGAAGAGCATCTGCAGTGTCTCGGGGAAGTCGTCCACGCTCCCCCTCACCACGTGCTCCTTCACCTTGATGCGACCGGCCGCGATCCAGGCGGAGATGTCCTGCGCGGCCTGCGCGTAGCGCTTGGCGTAGTCGAAGACGACGAAGCCCTCCATGCGGGCGCGGCGCACCAGCAGCGAGAGGTAGTTGGACGGGCCCTTGACCGGCGTGGCGTTGTTGTACTGACTGATCGCACCGCAGACCACGACTCGCGCGTGCATCGCCAGTCGCGTCAGGGCCGCGTCGAGGATGTCCCCTCCGACATTGTCGAAGTAGACGTCGATGCCGTCGGGGGCCTCCCGGTGCAGCGCCTTCCTGACGTCCTCGGCGCGGTAGTCGATCGCCGCGTCGAATCCCAGCTCGTCGATGAGCAGGGCGCACTTCTCCGGCCCGCCGGCGATGCCCACGACCCGGCACCCCTTGGCCTTCGCGATCTGACCGGCGATGCTGCCGACGGCCCCGGCCGCGCCCGACACCACGACGGTCTCGCCGTCCTTCAGTGCCCCGACGTCCAGCAGGCCGAAGTAGGCGGTCATGCCGGGCATGCCCAGCGCACCGAGATACGTCGAGGGCGGGGCGAGGGAGGTGTCGATCTTCATGGCGCCCTTGCCGTCGGAGACCACGTACTCCTGGACGCCGAACGTGCCGACCACGTGATCGCCCGGCTGGAAGTCGGGATGGTTGGATGCGGTGATCTCGATGACCGATCCGGCGCGCATCACCTCGCCGATGCCGACCGGAGGCAGATAGGAGGGACGGTCGTCCAGCCAGCCCCGCATCGCCGGGTCCAGGGAGATGACGCGCGTCCGGCCCGCGAACCGGCCCGGGCCCGGCTCGTCGACGGGCTCTGAACAGTGCTGCCAGTCCTCGGGTTTGACCTCGCCCACGGGTCGGGCTGCCAGACGGATCCGGCGGTTGGTCGCAGACATCGCGCCTCCTGTCGTTCACGGCTTCGCCGCAGGGTACCGACCGGTAGGTATGTCGGGACATGTGTTGTCCGCCACACGGCGGCGTGAGCACACCGACCCCAAAACGTGACCCCCGGCCGCCTTACAGACATCCCAACCGGTCGGTATCGTGCGCCGCCACATCGTTCCCCGCCAGTCCACTTCCACGGACCCGAGCCGCAGCGGAAGGCCATGCGATGACATTCGCCGACGAGAACCGCTACCCGCCACCAGAACACAGCGCCCCTTGGTACGAGCCGTACGCGCAAGCCCCTTGGGACGAGCCGTATGCGCCCGAGACCCGTCGGCACGGTGCCGACCTCGCCGCCCTGCGCTCGGCCTACCGCCTGCTCCGCCGGATCTCCACGCTCGCCGCACTCGGCTCCTTCGTGGTGTACGTCGTGCTGTCCTGCGGTGCTCCCGGCCTGATGGGCGCCAGGATCGCCGGAGAGCTGAGCCTGGGAATGGCCCTGGGGGTACTCCAGCTCATCGTCACCTTCGCGGCGGTCTTCTGGTACGGACGCAGTGCACAACGCTCGGTGGATCCGCTGGCCCGCGCCGTCAGGGAGCAGGCGGCCCCCGCCAACGGGCACACGGGGGTGGCGAGATGAACGGCTTCGGCTCCGGTACCCAGGCCACCGTCCTGGTCCTGTTCACCACACTGGTCACGGTCACGCTGCTGATGTGCGTGATGGCGGGACCGGACCGGGAGGACCTGACGAACTTCTACACCGGCTACCGCTCCCTCACCCCGCTCAAGAACGGCCTGGCGATCGCGGGCGACTACATCTCCGCGGCCACCGTGCTGAGCACCACCGGCATCATCGCGCTCGCCGGATACGACGGCTACGTCCTGGCGGTCAGCACCGCCCTGTCTCTGGTGCTGCTGATGTTCCTGCTGGCCGAACCTCTGCGCAACGCCGGCCGGTTCACCATGGGCGACGTCCTGGCCCGCAACATGCCCGGACGGGCCGTGCGCGTCGCCGCCTGCGTGGTGACGCTCTCGGCGACGCTGCCCTTCCTGGTCGTCCAGCTCTCCGGCGCCGGGTCGCTGCTCACCTTCATCCTCGACATCCCGCACGTGGCGGGCGCCAGGACGGCGTGCATCGTCATCGTCGGCAGCCTGATGATCATTTACGCGGCGCTCGGTGGCATGCGAGGCACCGCCCTCATCCAGATGATCAAGATCGTGCTCCTGCTCGGCACCAGCGTCGTCGTCGCCGCCCTCGTGCTGAACCGCTTCGACTGGAACCCGGGCGACGTCCTCAGGGCGGCCCAGCAGGGCAGCGGCACCGGCCCCGCCTTCCTGCAACAGGGCCTCCAGTTGGGCACCTCGGCCCTCGACCGGCTGGACTTCGCCGGTCTCCAGATCACCGTGGTTCTCGGCGTGGCCTGCCTGCCCCACATCACGATGCGTCTGTACTCCGCGCAGGACGTGCCGGCCGTGCGCCGCTCCATGTCGTGGGCGGTGGGCACGGTCACCACGTTCTGCCTGCTCGTGATTGTCATGGGTACGGGGGCGGCGGCGCTGGTGGGGTCGCGTTACATCACCGCGACCGACCCGCACGGCAGAACGTCGGTGCTCATGCTCTCGCAGGTGCTCGGCGGAGCCCCCGGCTCGGTCGGCTCGACCATTCTCTACTCGGCGGTGGCGGGCATGGTGTTCATCACGCTGCTGTCGTCGGTCGCGGGGATGACCCTGGCCGCGGCCTCGTCACTCGCCCACGACCTGTTCGCCCATGCGGCGCGACGCGGAAACGCCGAGCCGCGAACGGAGATGACGGTGGCGGTGTGGACGAGCGTGGCCGTCGGGATCGTCGCCATCGGGCTCTCCACCCTGGTGCAGAACTGGGACGTCGGCGTGCTGACCACTCTGGCCATCTGTGTGGGCGCATCGGCGGTCGCGCCCGCGCTCACCTACTCCCTGTTCTGGCGAGGTTTCACGCGCACCGGCCTGCTGGCCACCCTTTACGGCGGCGCGGCCTGCGCGCTGCTGCTCATGGTCTTCTCCAAGGCCGTTTCCGGCACCCCTGCCGCCGTCTTCCCGCACGCCGACTTCCACCTGTTCCCCATGCAGTCCACCGGACTGGTCTCCGTCCCGTTCGGATATCTGGCGGGATGGCTGGGCAGCCGTCTGGACCACCGGCGGCGCCCCGCCCACAGCCACGAGAACCGGCGGTTGTACGAGGAGAGCGAGGCACGGCTGCTCGCCGCGGCCGAGTGACCACTCGGCGGAGGCGGAACCACAGCGGTCCCGGGGGGCCGCCGCTGTGGTCCGCCCGGCCCGCGACGGTCAGGTGAGCGTGCCGGTCAGTGGTTGTTCGGTCCACACGGTCTTGCCCTCGCGGGTGTAGCGGGTACCCCAGCGTTCGGCCATCTGGGCCACCAGGAACAGGCCGCGCCCGCCCTCGTCCGTGGTACGGGCGCGGCGCAGGTGGGGTGAGGTGTGGCTGGTGTCCCCGACCTCGCACACCAGACTCCGTTCCCGGATCAGCCGCAGGGTCGCGGGACCGCCGGCGTACCGGTAGACGTTGGTGACCAGTTCGCTGGCGATCAGCTCGGTGGTGAACGCCAGGTGCTCCAGCCCCCATTCGGTCAGCTTGGCCGTGATCAGCTCCCGAGCCCGGGCCGCGCTGGCCGGCTCCGGAGGCAGCCGCCAGGAAGCGACGTCGTCCGGTGGCAGCCTGCGGGTGCGGGCGACCAGCAGAGCGACGTCGTCGCTGGGGCGCGAGGGCACGAGCGAGTCGACCACCGCCTGGCACGTCCGTTCCAGGGCGTCCGCAGGGCGGCTGAGCGCTGCGCACAGCTTGGTCAGGGCGGTGTCGGCGTCGATGTGGCGTTCGCCGATGACTCCGTTGGTGTACAGGCACAGCAGGCTTCCCTCGGCCAGTTCGATCTCCCGGGACTCGAACGGCAGCCCGCCCAGGCCGAGCGGTGGGCCGGCGGGCAGGTCGAGCGGGGCCACCTGTCCGTCCTCGGCGGTCACCACCGGCGGCGGGTGACCGGCGCGGGCCACGGAGCAGTGCCCGGAGACCGGGTCGTACACGGCGTACAGGCAGGTGGCGCCGACGACTTGCTCGACCACGGGCCGTTCGCCGGCTGCCTCCTGTTCGGCCGCCAGCAGGTTCACGAGGTCGTCCAGGCGGGAGAGGACCTCGTCCGGTTCCAGGTCGAGGCTGGCGAGCGTGTGTACGGCGGTGCGCAGCCGGCCCATGGTCGCGGCGGCGTGGATGCCGCGTCCGACCACGTCTCCGACGACGAGGGCGACCCGGGCCCCGGACAGGGGGATGACGTCGAACCAGTCACCGCCCAGGCCCGGGGCCGCGCTGGCCGGCAGGTACCGCAGGGCCACCTCGACAGCCGACTGGTCCGGAACGCCCCGGGGCAGCAGGCTGCTTTGCAGGGTGAACGCCGTCTGTTGCTGCTGGGTGAAGCGCCGGGCGTTGTCGATGGCGACGGCGGCACGCGAGCCGAGTTCCTGGGCGAGGGTGAGATCGTCCGCCTCGAAGGGATCGGGACGGCGCGAACGCCACAGGGTCATCACGCCCAGCACCAGGCCACGTGCGGCGAGTGGTACCACGATCAGGGAGTGGACGCCCAGGTCAGGAGCGTGGGTTCCCTGACGGCCCTCCGTCGAGAACCACTCGGGCGGGAGCACCGGTTCCAGAACGGGCCGTCCTTCGGCCAGGGACCTGGCCTGGGGTGTGTCGGGCCCGAACTCCACGCGCTCGCCCTGGGGGTGGGGTGGGCCGGGTTGCTGGGCGCCGACACTGCAGGCTCCCAGTCGGACCACCGGCCCTGCAAGGGCGCGTGCCGGCTCCTCACCGCCCGTCACCGGCTCGAGCAGGTCCACCGACGCGTGGTCGGCGAGGTGAGGCACCATCACCTCGGCGAGTTCCCGGGCGGTCTCCGCCACGTCGAGGGTGGTTCCGATGCGGCTGCCCGCCTGGTCGAGGAGCGCGAGCCGCCGCTGGGCCCGATGGCGTTCGGTGATGTCCTCGATCATCTCGGCCACACCCAGGACGCGGCCGGAGGGATCCTCCATCGGGAAGGACGAGACCATCACGACCCGCTCGCGTGTCGGATCCCACTGCAGGCGAGCGAACTGCTCGGAGTAGACCAGCGGTCTTCGGGTCTCCATCACCTGGCGCACACGTTCCACGGCCTTGCGTGCGTCGTCGGGGAGGAGGAAGCAGCCGGTGGGCAACCCCTGAAAGTCCGCTGCCGGGACGCCGCTGAAGCGTTCGATGGCCCGGTTGACCCGCAGAAGCCTCAGATCGGGGCCGTGGACGACCAGCCCGATCGGGCACCGGCGGTACAACCCGTCGAGAACCGCACGGTCTCTCTGCCACTCCAGGACGTCGACGGCGGGTGCGCCGGCAAGGATCCACTCACGGACCCGGTCGTCGCGGGAGAGCGCATAGACCCTGATCCCCATCTCCACCAGCCGCCCGTCGCGGTGCCGCACCTTCAGCACGCCGAACCAGCCGCCGGCTCTCCTGCACTTCGCCGCGGCCTCCCGGACAGTCTGAAGATCGCGAGGATCGACGAGGACCTCGAATGCCCGACGGCCGACCAGGGCTGTGTCCGGATGGCCGAGCAGTTCCTGCGCCCGTCGGTTCCATCCGACCACGACTCCACGGTCGTCGAGCACCGCCAAGGCGGCGAGGTGCAGGGCAAAGGGATCGTCATGGCCTTCGCTGAGCTCCGTCATCCGCTTCTCCACCGCTGGACACCGCTCGGAGTTTCCCCATGCACACCAACCCGCTGATGCCGGGCAGACCTATTCAAACCCGGTAGGGGCCGGACCTCGTGGAGGCGTCCCCAGCTCGCGTGCCGCCAGGGCCCAGCTGAGCTCCACCGCGGTGTCCGGGGCGTCCAGGCTGCTGCCGGTCAGCTCCTCGAAACGGCGCAGGCGGTAGCGGACGGTGTTGACATGGACGTGTGCGCTGCGGGCGACTTCGCGGATATGCCGTCCCCTCTTCAGGTACTCCCGCACCGACTCCTCGATGAGCGCACCGAACTCCCCCTCCGCCTCCAGCGGGCGCAGATAGCGGTCGAGCAGCAGCTCGGCGAGTTCCGGTTCGGCGACGACCGCCACCCGCCAGGACAGGTCGCTCAGGTCGTACACGCCACGCAGACCGTAGGCACGGGCGGCCTCCAGCATCCTGCCGGCGGCGCGGAAGGAGCGGTGCACCGCGGCCAGGTCCGTCATCGGGCCGAGCCCCGCCGTCACCTCCAGGTCACCGGTCTGCGGCTTTGCCTCGACGACTCCGGCGACAGCCTCGTCCAGCACGGTGAGCAGCGCGCCTCGACCGTTCCTGTGCCCGTGGGACTCCAGGGCGCGTTCGATCGCGTCCGGACCGGCTTTGCCGTTCGGGACGGCTCTGATGGCCCGGTACGGCCGCGACGGGTCCAGTCCGTAGATCGCCGCGCCGCTGTGGATCTGCGCCGCGCTCAGCGTCCCGTAGAGCAGTCCGCGCAGGAAGCCGGCGCGGCGGCGGGCGTCGAACAGGGCGGAGTCGACCTCCGCCTGCCGGTGGACGGCTGCGATCCGCAGGCTCGCGACGTCCGCGAGCTCCCACAGGCACTTGGTGCGGTCGACGATGAGGCCGGGGTCCAGACCGCGTTCGGTCGCCTCGGCGAGGAACAGATCCCGTATCGCGCTCAGCGCCCGGCGGAAGGCGCCCAGCCCGTCGCTGAGCGGCACACCTCGGGCGATCCGGTCCCTGGCCACATCGGCCTCGCCGAAGTCCTCCGGCGCGGGCACCGTCCCGTCTCGCACCACCGCCAGAGCCCGCTGAAAGTGCCGATGCCAGATCTGGTCCAGGAGTTCTCGCGGGACCGCGCGGTAGGCCGGGATGCGGTCCGTCAGATCCGCGTGCAACCGCCCGCCCACGTGCCTCTGCTGCGCGGCCATCGCGGCGATGACCCGTTCGAGGGGCGCTGCCATGCCCACCTGTTCGGGCATGGATCTCACCTCCGCCCCTCCGGTACCGGCCGTTGTCCAACTGAACAATATGCCGACCTCCGCCCTTGGCCGGCGAGCCGTCGACACCCTCCCGCCTCCGAAAGCACAGTGACACGACGGAGGTTGGAGTTGTTCGGCGCGCACGCAGCAAGGTGCCGAACGGCTCTGCCCGGACCCGCCCTCGCGCCACCGCCCCACCCGGACGACCAGTGCGGAGACCGCCATGCCCGACGAGCACCATCACCGCCCCGACCGCCTCGCCGCCGACACCGGCCCGCGCCTCGCGCCCCTGTGCGAGGACGACTGGGACCCGCTCACCCGGGAGCTGCTCGCCCCGATTCCCCGGGACGCCGACGGCCACCTCGCCCACGTGTTCACCACCTTGGTGCGCCACCCCGGCCTCTTCGAGCGCTTCCTGCCGTTCGGCAGCTACCTGCTGAGCGAGGGGCGGCTGCCGGACCGGACCCGGGAACTGCTGATCCTGCGCACCGCGTACAACACCCGGGCCGACTACGAATGGGGGCGGCACGTACCGCTGGCCAGGGCGGCCGGGGTCACCGACGAGGAGATCGAGCGGGCCGGCGCGGGACCGGACGCCCAGGGGTGGTCGCCGGCCGACGCCCGTCTGCTGCGAGCCGCCGACGAACTGCACCGGGACGCACGCCTGTCCGCGGCCACCTGGTCCGCACTCGCCGCCGACCACGACGAGGCACAGCTGATCGAAATCACCATGCTCGTGGGTCAGTACCACATGGTCGCGTTCTTCCTGAACTCCGCCGGTACGCGGCTGGAGCCCGGCTACGCGTCGGAAACCCTGCCCGAGCCCACCGGAGCAGGTGCGGACGCGACGGAAGGAGCACACGACGATGTCTGAGCCCCGGCACCCCGCGACTCGCCCGGACGGCCCCCTGACCGGCCGGAACGTACTGGTCATCGGCGCGGGCACCCGTCCAGGCGACGATCCGAGGGCCCCGGTGGGCAACGGGCGGGCGGTGGCCGTGCTCGCCGCCCGCCAGGGAGCGTCCGTGGCCTGCGCCGACGTGTCCCCCTCCGCCGCGGCGGCCACCGCCGCCCTGGTGGCTGAGGAGGGCGCCCGTGGCCTGCCCGTGGTCGGTGACGCCACGGATCCCGGCCAGTCCTCGGCCGTGATCGCCGAGGCCCTCCGCGAACTCGGCGCCCTCGATGCGCTCGTGGTCAACGTCGGCATCGGACTCGGCGCGGGCCTGGCCGACACCTCACCGCAGCAGTGGGAACGCGTGCTGTCGCTCAACCTCGGCGCTCCCTTCCTCGCCGCCAAGTACGGACTGCCCGCGATCGCCGACGGAGGATCGATCGTCTTCGTCGGTTCCGTGGCCGCACTGCGCGCGGCCACCGACTCACCCGCTTACGACAGCTCCAAGGCGGGTCTGTTCGGTCTCACCCGCCATGTCGCCAAGGAGGGTGCACCGCGTGGGATCCGCGCCAACCTGGTCGTCCCGGGCCTGATCGACACGCCGATGGGCCGCGAGGCCTCGGCCCGGCGGGCGTCGCGTTCGGCCTCGTTCACCCGCATACCGCTCGGGCGCCAGGGCACAGCCTGGGAGGTGGCCGAAGCCGTCACCTTCCTGCTCTCCAGCCGCGCCTCCTACATCACCGGGCAGAGCCTGGTGGTGGACGGAGGGCTGAGCGCCGTCTGATGACGTGGCGCCGCCGGTTCCGCGGGGCGGGAGCGGTCCCCACAGGTCAGGGCATCGACCGGGACCGCCCCCGCCGGCTCGCCTCCGCCGGCTCACTTCGTCAGCGGGCCGAACTCCTTACGGGTGTCCACCGGCTTGCCGAACAGCTGCCACCGGGCGCCCTTGAACCGCATCAGCTGCATCGTCTCGAGCGGGAAGGCGTCGCCGTGGCCCGTGGTCATGGTGACACCGGGCAGCAGCAGGCCCACCTTCACGTCCTTCAGGTCGCGCACCGCGTCCCGCAGCCCTTCCCTGGTCGGGCACTTCATCGCGTCCAGGGCTTTGTGCAGGCTGGAGGCGACGGCCCAGCCGTAGGCGTTGAACTGGTTGGCCGGGTCGGCGTCGGGGGCGTACTTGTGCAGGGCGGTCCTGTAGGTCTTCATGTCGGGGTCGTTCGCCCACTGCGGGTCGGCGGGGTCCTTGAAGTAGGTCGCCGAGACCACGCCCTGCACGTTCTTGAACCCGACGGGCTGGAGCACGGCGGCGGACGAGGCCACGTTGTTCACGATGTGCAGCGGGTTCCACTTGGTGTTCCTGGCGTCGGCGGCGAGGGCCTGGCTGCCGAACTTGGGGGTGGTGACGTCCAGCAGCACGTCCGCCCTGGAGCGGGAGAGGCTCGCCATCTGTGCCGACACGGACGGGTCGGTGACCTCGTAGCTCTCCTCGGCGACCACCTTGACGCCGCTGCCTGCGACGGCCTTCTCGAACCCGCCGAGCAGGTCCTTGCCGAAGTCGTCGTTCTGGTAGAGGACCGCGACCCTGGCCTTGGGCTTCGCATCCTTCAGGTACTTGGCGTACACCCGTGCCTCGGCCACGTAGTTGGGCTGCCATCCGATGGTCCAGGGATGCTTGTCGTCCGTGCCCCAGACGGAGGCGCCCGTGGCGACGAACGGCTGCGGCACCTTCTGCTTGTTCAGGTAGTCCCACACAGCCGCCGTGGAGGGAGTGCCCAGGGTCTGGAACACGGCGAAGACCTTGTCCTGCTCGACCAGTCTGCGGGCCTCCTCGACCGCCTTGGGCGGCTGGTAGCCGTCGTCGCGGACGATGAACCGCACCTTGCGGCCGTCTATGCCGCCCTTGTCGTTGACGTACTCGAAATAGGCGGCCACGCCCTTGCTGATCGTGCCGTACGCGGAGGCGGGCCCCGACAGCGGGTAGATCCCGCCGAGCTTGATGGTCCTGTCGGTGATGCCGGTGGTCTGCTGGCCCTTGCACGCGCCACCGGCGGCGCTGTCCTGGGCGTCCTGGCCTCGCCGGCCGTTGCAGGCGGTCATGGTGAGCAGGGCGGCGGTCGCGGCCGCGGTCGCCCGCAGAGCGGTCGTCTTACGCATGTGGTTCATTCCTTTTCCGTGCGGGGCGGTGCGCCCACGGGTTCGGCGTCGACAACTGCGGGGTCCGCAGCGGTGAGGGTCGCGGAGGGTCCGGATCCGGCCCGGGACTCCGGTTCCGCGTCGGGCGCGCATTCGGCGTCGGGCGTACGGTCGAGGGCGGTGGTGACCAGGCGACGGGAGACGGCCCCCAGGACACGGCCGGGCAGACCGGCCAGTCCCGTCGGGGCCACGAACATCACCGTGATGATCAGCAGCCCGAACACCACGCCCGGTGCCGCCTCGCTCAGGTCCTGGGACACGCTCGGCACGTACATCACGAACGCCGCGCCCAGCAGGGGCCCGTACAGCGAGGCGAGCCCCCCGACCACCAGGCCGGCCAGCAGGGTGATGGACAGAACGGAACTGAAGGAGTCGGGCGAGACGAAGCCGATCACCCAGGTGTACAGACACCCGGCGACACCCGCGAACATCGCGCTCCACGCGAAGGCGAGGGTCTTGTGCAACGACAGCCGCACACCCATGACCTCGGCGGCGCTCTCGTCGTCCCGCACGGCGCGCAGTGCCCGGCCGACCCGGGACCGCAGCAGGTTGCGGGCGAGCAGCAGGGCCGCCGCGGTGACGGCGAGGACGACGAAGTACATCCACTGGTCCTCGGCCAGCCCGCTCCACGCCGGCGGCTGCAGCTTGTCCACGGTCAGTCCCATGGAGCCGCCCGTCACCGGTTCCAGCCGCTTGAGCAGGGGTGGCAGGAACACCGCGAACGAGAGGGTGACCAGGGCCAGGTACAGCCCGCGCAGCCGCAGGGCGGGCACTCCGAACCCGAGGCCCAGCAGGAAGCACCCGGCGGCCGCGACCGGCAGCGTGGCCAGGTGACCGGTGTCGTACCGGTCCAGCATGACCGCCGCCGTGTAGGCCCCCGCCGCGAAGAACGCGCCGTGCCCGAGCGAGATCTGCCCGCCGAAGCCGACCAGCAGGTTCAGGCCGGCCAGCGCCACGGCGTACTCGAGCACCATGGTCACCTGGAAGACCTGGAAGGGGGCGAAGTAGAACGGTGTGCCGACGGCGACCGCCACCGCGAGCAGCACGGTGAGCGCGGCCCGCAGCCGCCGGGCCCGGACGGTGCCGGGTGCCGCTGTGATCGTGCTCATGCGCGCTCCACCGCCGCCCGTCCGAACAGGCCCTGGGGTCGCACCAGCAGCACCGCGAGAATGATCGCCAGGGGGACGCCCACCTTCAGGTCGGCGCCGATCACGTCCACGTACGCCCCGGTCAGCGTCTCGGCGACGCCCACGAACAGGCCGCCGACAACCGCACCGACCGGGCTGTCGAAGCCTCCGAGGGTGGCCGCGGCGAACGCGTAGATCAGCACCCCGCCCATCATGTTGGGCTCCAGGAACAGCACCGGGGCGACGAGCACGCCCGACACCGCGCCGACCGTCGCGGCCAGTCCCCAGCCGAGCATCAGCACCCGGCCCACCCGGATGCCCGACAGCCGGGCGGAGGCGGGGTTGGAGGCGACCGCCCGCATCACCAGGCCGACGGAGGTGTGCTGGAACAGCAGATAGAGCAGGCCCATCACGACGGCCACCACGCCGAGGATCCCGAGCGTCGACCAGTCCACACGCACCCCGGCCAGGTCGAGCCCGCCGTCGGGGAACGGCTGCGGGAAGTCCTTCACGGTGAACGACCAGATGAGGCCGGCCAGCGCGTTGACGAAGATGAACAGTCCGACCGTGACGATGACCACCGTCAGCTCGGGCGCGCCCTGCACGGGGCGGATGACGATCCGCTCGACCAGCATGCCGCCGGCGAAGGACACCGCGAGGGTGACCGGCAGCGCCAGCCAGAACGGCATCCCGGACGCCACCAGCTGCCAGGCGACGTACGTGGAGAGCATGGCCAGCTCGCCCTGTGCGAAGTTGACGATCCCCGTGAACCGGTGGATCAGCACCAGGGCCAGCGCCAGGCTCGCGTACACCGCGCCGGATCCCAGTCCTTCCACCACTTGCTGGAGAAGATCGGTCACGGCGCTCACCCGGCCTTGCGGGAGCGGACGGAGACACCGAGGTACACCTCGGCGACCTGCCCGTCCTCACGGATCTGCGCGGCCGGTCCGGACAACACCAGGCGGCCGGCCTCCAGTACGTGGGCCCGGTGCGCGATGTCCAGCGCCAGCTGGGCGTTCTGTTCGACGACGACCACGGTGGTGCGTTCCTCCTCGTTGACGGCACGGACGATTTCGAACAGCTCCCGGGTGACCAGCGGCGCGAGCCCGAGGGACGGCTCGTCCAGGAGCAGCAGCGAGGGCCGCAGCATCAGCGCCCTGCCGATGGCGAGCATCTGCTGCTCGCCGCCGCTGAGGCTGCCGGCGGCCTGCCGCGACCGCTGGCGCAGTCGGGGGAAGTGGCCGTAGATCCTCTCCAGGTCGGAGGCCACGGCCGCACGCTCGGCGCGGCCCCGCCACCGGTGGCGAGTGCGCAGATGGGCGCCGATGCGCAGGTTCTCCTCGACGGTCAGGTCGTTGAAGGTGCCCCGGCCCTCGGGGACGTGCGCCACGCCGAGCCTGGCGGCCCGCTCGGGCGAGCGGCCCAGCAGCTCGGTGCCGTTCAGGGTGACCGAGCCGCGGCCGCGGACCATGCCGCTCAGTGCCCGCAGCGTCGTGGTCTTGCCCGCGCCGTTCGGCCCGAGGATCGCGCACACCTCGCCCCGGGCGACGGAGAAGTCGAGGCCCTGCAGCACACGGGCCTGGCCGTACCCGGCGTGCAGACCGGAGATCTTCAGGAAGTCCGGCTCCGCACCCGCCTCGGCCTCGGTGCGGTCGGTGGTGGGCTCGCTCATGCGGCCGCCCCCAGGTACGCCTCGACGACCGCCGGGTCGCGCTGGATCTCCTCCGGTGGGCCTTCGGCGATCTTGCGGCCGAAGTCGAGGCAGACCACGTTGTCGCACAGGCCCATCACGAACCCCATGTGGTGTTCGACCACGACGAGCGTGAGGTCGAACTCCTGGCGCACCGTCCGGACCAGATCCGCGAATTGGCCGACCTCACCGTGGCTGAGGCCGTTGACGGGTTCGTCGAGCAACAGCAGCCGGGGCCGTACGGCAAGCGCCCGGGCGAGTTCGACGCGTTTGAGCGTGCCGAACGGCAGCCCTGAGGCGGGGCGGTCGGCGACGTCCGCCAGGCTGAGCCGTTGCAGCAAGTCATCCGCCTGGTCACGTAGTTCCCTCTCTTCCCGCCGGACGCGGGGCAGCCGGAGCGCCGCGGCGAGGTGTCCGGTACGCCCCCGGCTGTGGGCGCCGACCATGACGTTCTCCCGGACCGTGAGCCGCGGGAACAGACCCAGGTTCTGGAAGGTGCGGGCGATGCCGCGCCCGGCCACGGCGTGCGGAGGGAGGGCGAGCAGGTCCTCGCCTTCGAACCGCACGTCTCCCCCGTCGGGAGTGCAGCGCCGGGTGAGGCAGTTGAACAAGGTGGTCTTGCCGGCTCCGTTCGGACCGATGAGCCCCACGGCGGTGCCCGGCTCGACGGTGAACGCGACACCGTCCAGTGCCGTGATCCCGCCGAAACGCACGGTGATACCGTCGACCGCGAGCATGAGTGACGCCCCTTCCGACGTGCTGGGGGGTGGGCGAGCGTCACAGTAGGTGGGGGCGTTCCAGCCGCACATTGGGTGTGAGCACCCAACTTGCCGGTCACCGGACTGTGCGCCGCGCACAGGTGCCGGGAGATGTCTCACGCCGGGCCTGTTGACGGAGCACGAGGCGGACGGCGACGATCGGCGCCATGCCTCGCGGTCCTGCCCTGGACACTCCCCAGCTCTCCGAATCCCTCCGCCGGGAGCGGTGGCGGATCCTGCACGCCGTCCACGACCGGGTCGAGGAGGTGGCGGAGACCGCCGTCGAGGTGATGCGCGCGGAGATCCCGTCGTACGCACTGCAGGACGAACGGTTCTTCGACGAGGTGCGGGAGCAGGTGCTCGAGCACTACCGGATGCAGCTGGCGGCGCTGGCCGGAGATCGCGACATCGCTGCGGAAGACCTGGTGTTCAGCCGTGCGGCAGCCATGCGCCGAGCCCGCGCGGGGTTCGCCCTGGAGGACTGGATCAGTGCCTTCCGGGTCGGCCGGCAAGTGATGTGGGACGCGATGCTGGACTGCGCGGGCACGTCCGCCGAGGCCCAGCAGGCCGCGCTGTCCCTCGTCACCCCGCTGATGCGGTACGTCGACTACGCCAGCACCCATGCCGCGCAGGCGTACGTCGAGTACCAGCAGCATGTGGTGGCGGACGCGGACCGGGAGCGCCGGGATCTCCTCGACCAGCTCCTGGCGGGCGTGGCACCGTCGCGCGGTCCGCTGTTCGCCGCGGCACAGGCGTACGGCATCGGACCGCGCTCGCCGATGATGGCGGTCGTGGCCGTCTGCGTCGGTGCCTCGCGCTCGGGGGACCACGCCTCGGCCGAGAACGGGTACGCCACCAGCGCGTCGATCAGTGTCGCCGGGCCCTGGGCCGGCCGGACCCTGGTCGTCGTGCGCCACGGCGAGGTGGTCGCCGTGCCCGTGCTCCGGGCCGGCATGGACGCGGACGGCATATGCGCCCACTTCGAGGCCGTGCAGGAGCGCCTCGCGCGGGAGGGAACCATGCTCTGCATGGGCATCAGCACGGTCGCCCGGGGAGCGTCGGAACTGCCGCGCGCGTACACGGAGGCGCGGGCCGCTCTCGACCTGGTGCCGAGCGGGGGCGGGGTGGCGGCGCTGCCACGGCTGTCCCCGTTCGACTACCTGGCGCTGCGCGCCGACGACCTCGCCCGCCAGCTGGTCGATCCCCGGGTGCGGGTGCTGCTGGAGGAGGACCACCGACGTGGCGACACGCTGGCCGCGACCGTACGGGCCTTCGCGGAGGCGGACCTCAATCTGCGGCTGGCCGCCGACCGGCTGCGGGTGCACCACAACACGGCGCACTACCGGTTGCGCCGGATCGAGGAACGCACCGGACGCAATCCGCGCCGGATCGCCGACCTCCTGGAACTACTGGTCGCCCTCGCCATCCGCGACGGCGCCGGGGAAGGTGGGGATTGCCGGTGAGCGGCATCGTGGAATCCGCCGGGACCGAGGCGGCACGTCGGCTGCCGGGCGGGCAGCACGGCACGGGTCTGCCGGAGAAGCACGCGGCGCAGGGCGGAACGGTCCGGCGTGCGCTCCTGGACGCCGCGCTGGAGGTGTTCACCGAGCGCGGTTACACCGACGCCGGCCTCACTGAGATCGCGGCACGCTCCGGCATCCCGGCAGGCACCCTCTTCCAGCACTACGGCGGAAAGCGCGGGCTGTACCTCGCTCTGTGGGAGGAGTTCCGGGAGGAGCAGGAGCACCGGACCGCGGCCACGCTGACCGCCGAGCGCGGACGTGGCGTGAACGACCCCGTCGCCCTCTTCGTGGCGGGAGCCAGGGCATACCTGGAAGGTGCCTGGGACAACCGGAGGCTCGGCAGACTCCTCGCGGACGACGACGGCCCCGCGGGCTTCGACGCGCTGCGCCGCCAGTGGGACCGCGCATGGGTGCGGCGCAACGCCCGGCTGCTGGAGGTGGACGAGCGGCGACGCGCCGGCCGGGTCCGGGTGAGCGTACTGACCACGGTCATCGGAGGGGCGGCGCGCGAGCTGGGCGACTGCGGGGACGAGAGGGAGGCCCGGGAAATCGTGGACGAGGTCTGCGGCATCCTGATCCATCTGTCGGCACCGCCCGGCTGAAGCGCCCGGCACAGGGCGGGCAACCGGTCCGGGCACAGCCAGGCCAGGCGGGCCGCGGTGTCCGCGTGCAGCTGGATCGCCGGGTCAGCGGTGGCCGGGGAGCCGCCGGGCGTTCGTCCGCAGCCGGGCGACCATGGACAGGGGTTCGCGCCGCCGTTGACGTTGAACCGCACCGGGTCGATGGGCAGTTCGCCGCGGCGGTACAACACCTGGGAAGCGAAGGCCTCGTCGGGTTCCGCATGCCGATGTCGTCGACGGTGAAGTTGTGCTGACCGCACCCCTCGGCTGACCGATGACATGGATCATGGCCACGGGGTGACATCAGTTACCTCCTCTTCCGGTTGGGCGCCGGACGCTCACGGTCTTGACAGCCCGCCCCTCCACCTGGAGGCTACCGACCAGTCGGTATGAAGAGGTGGGTCGACGGGGCGTCGCCGAGCCGCCTGACGCTCCCGCGCCTGCGAGCGCACAGCGAGCAACCGCGGCCGATACCCCGTTCGTCGACTCCCCGAAAGGTAACCGCGTGAAGACAGCCCGTGCGGCCTGGCGCCGCCTCGAGCCCGTACACGGCATGATCTACTTCGTCCCCGAGGCGAGGCGACGGTACGCGGATCTCGGACTGAGCGGACGCTCGGGGTACTTCGCCTCCCGCAGCGCCGCCTTTGGCCGGGCGTCCGCCGAGTTGGTCATCTCGACCTTCTACAACTTCAACCCCGATTTCGTACGGCGTGCGGTCGACGGGGTCTGGGACGCGACGACGCCCCAGCACGTGCTGGACGCGCGGTACGCCGCAGCGGGCGAAGCCCTGCGCCGGGCAGGAATCCACAAGCTGCCCCACTTGGACGAGATTCTGACGCTGACCCGCCGGGCCGCCGAGGCGGCCTGCGAGCACGCCCAGGGCCGTCCGCTGTTCGCCGCGCACGCCGCACTGCCATGGCCGCAGGAGCCGGTACTGCAGCTGTGGCACGCCCAGACACTGCTCCGGGAGTTCCGTGGAGACGGCCATGTCGCGTGCCTGCTGAGCGAGGGCGTCGGAGGCTTGGAGGCGCTGATTCTGCATGCCGCGACAGGTGACGTTCCCGGGGACTTCCTCAAGGCGAGCCGCGCATGGCCCGACGAGGAGTGGGCCGGCACCCGGGAGCGCCTACGTGAGAGAGGCCTCCTCGACGGCGACTCCCTCAGCTCGGAAGGGGCACTCCTCCGTCGGCACGTCGAGGACCGCACCGACCGTCTCGCCCTCCCCGCCTACGCCGCCCTGGGTCACGCCGACTGTGAGCGTCTCGCCGAACTCGCGGGCCCCTTCGGCCGCGCCGTCGTCGAAGCCGGCCTGATCCGGCTCGCCTGACCGGGCCCTTCATCCCCTCCGCCCCGTTGGGGACGGACCCACCGGGAAAAGAGGCCGGCGCTCGGGCCGGCAGGAGTTTCAAGACTCCGGGGCGGCCGTCATCAGCGTGTCGAGCACCGAGTCCAGATAGCGTCTGCCGTCCTCGCCGGCCGGAAGGGTCTCCGGCACCGCGTGGGTCAGCTGGGTGTGCCCGAGGTAGCCGGTGTACGCCAGCAGGGCGCGGCGGCGTGCCTGCTCCGGGGGGAAACCCAGTTCGACGAAGAGCTGCGCCAGGTAGCCGACTCGGCGCTCTGTCACCCGGCGCAGTACGGCGGCGACCTGCGGGTGTCCGGCCGAAGCGGGCAGGGAAACCTCCAGCGGGTCATGGGCGGCGAGTTCGGACGCCTCGGAGAAGAGCCTGCGCAGCCGCAGCTCCGGATCCGGCTCGGACGCCAGCCCCGCGATGATCGCCTCGGTCGCCTTCTGCTCCCAGCGGTGGAGTGCCGCCTCGATCAGCGCCTCACGGTTGGCGAAGTGCCAGTAGAAGCTGCCCTTGGTGGTGCCCAGCCGAGCGGCGAGCGGCTCGACGGCGACCGCCGCGAGACCCCCTTCGCCCATGGCCGACAGGGCCGCGTCCGCCCAGTCCTGCGCCGTCAACCGCTGCCGGCGGCCCTCGCGAGCCACCTCGTCACGCCGTCGCACCATGACCGTACGCTACCGTATGGTAGACAACATACGGCAGCGTATGGAGGCGCGCTATGCGCAGATTCCGCACGATCCGCAATGTCCACGAGCGCACCATCGAGGCCCCCGCACAGTCCGTCGGAGCCCTGCTCGACCGCCTTTCCTCGCCCTCCGACCCGATCTGGCCCACGCCGGCCTGGCCCCCGATGCGCTTCGACCGACCCCTGGGCGTCGGCGCAAACGGGGGTCTCGGCTTCGTCCGCTACCGCGTCACCGCCTACGAGCCCGGCCGCCGCGCCCGCTTCGACTTCAACCCGCCCCTGAGCGGCCACCATGAGTTCGTCATCGAGCCGCTGAGCCAGGACCGCTGCCGCGTGCGGCACAGCCTGGAGCTGAAACGCCGCGGCCCGATGGCTCTGGGCTGGGCCCTGGCGGTGCGGTGGATGCACGACACGGTGGTCGAAGAGCTCTTCGACAACGCCGAGCGGGCCGCCACCGGGACGGTGGCCGACCCCGTCCACTGGTCGCCGTGGGTCCGGCTGCTCCACCGGCTGATGTGGGAGAGGGCCGCCGCGAGCGACCTCCCGACGGGCGCTCGCCTGGTCCGCGGCGCTTTCGACCGGACCCACTACAGCGACGCGTGGCGGATGACGATGCGTCCGGGGATGCCCCGGGACCCCGAGTCCTGGCGGGGTGTCCTGCGTGGAGCGTCCTTCCCGGTGGTGGGCCGCGAGCCCGGCGAGGTGCTGCTGGGCGAGGACGCCGACCACCTCGACTTCCGCGCCTCGATCTTCGTCGACGACCGTCAGGTCACGCTCAGCACGGTGGTGCGCATCCACAACCGGCGCGGCAGGTTGTACTGGGCCGTGGTCAAGCGCGTCCACCCCTTCATGGCTCGCACCATGCTCGGCCGCATCCACCGGCGACTCGCCCTGGCAGCTCCCAGCGCCGCCGAGCGCGCACGGTCGGCGCCCCTTCCCGCCACGCCGCCAGGAAGGTGAGTCCGGGTCGGCAGAGAACCGCCTGCTGCGCCGGTCCGCTCGTCCGGCGCATGCTTCCCCGAACCGCCTCCCGGTGCACGGGCATTCGTAGGAGTGGCGCAGCCGGCTGCCGGAGTCGTTCACCAAGCGCGCGTTCCGGCCTGATGCACCAAAGGCAGCGCCCGCGACCAGGTGTCAAGGATGCTGACCGACCTGTGGCATCCGCTGTGGTCCAGGATGGTTCCGTGGCAGCGCGCTGGGGAGACCGCCTTCCCCAGGCCGGGACGGTGATGGGTGACGAACACCGGCCCGCGCATGCGGACCCGGATCAGCCTCGGCAGCGCGCGGTCCCGGCACAGCCCTGAGTGACCCTGCTCAGCCGTGCCACCGCCGCGCGCCCGGCGACACCCGTCGCGGCTGCGTGCGGCACACGGGGCTGAGCCCTGACCGACCGGTGGCCGGGCCCACACGGCCCGGCCACCGGTGATGCGTACGGCGTCTCTACGGGGCCATCTCGTACGCGCCGGACAGCGCCTCGACCCGCTGCCAGACCCGCTCCGTGCGTGCCTCGTCGACGACCGGCCGCCGGACCGAACCCAGCGCCCAGTCCTGCTGCTCTTCGGTCGCCGAGTCCTTGCCGTGCAGTTCGACGGCGTGCGCGGAGAAGTCCCGCACGAGGACGGCGAAGAGTTCGTCGAGCACGTCCTCGTCGAGTCCGGTCAAGGCGGCCTGCTCCAGGACGAGCTGCCCGTGCACGACGAGGGCGAAGAGCTGACCGACCGCGAGGAGGAGGTCGAGGTCGCGGCTCTGCTCCGCGTCGGGGGCGGCCGTGGCGACGAACACGCAGAGTGCGTCGGCCTGTTCGCGGAAGCGGGTCGCGTTGGGCAGGTGCGCGTACGCGTCGAAGGCGGGCCGCCAGTAACAAGCCTCGCCCGCTCCGATGCGACGCGGCTCACTGGGCAACCCGGTGGTGGCTCTCAAGGACAGACGTAGGTGAAGCTCGCCTTCGCCTCCATCGGGGCCGACTGGTGCGAGATTCTCAGTCGGGCGGTCCCCCGGAAGCGCCCCGAACCGCGGACCGTCCAGCGCAGGTGCACCCTGACCTGGCGCTCACCGCGGTGGGCGGTGCGGACCAGCTCGCCCGAGTCCTGGCCGTCGGCGCGCAGCCACCGGTATGTGACAGGGCCGCCGTGCCCGTCGGTGGTGACGACACCGATCAGGTCGGCCGTCTGATCGCAGTGCAACGGCCCGGCGGGGGCCTGGACCCGCACGGCGACGACCGCGGGAGCGGGGGCCGGGCGCAGCAGCAGCCAGAGCAGGACGGCGGCGATCGCGACGACGGCGGTGGTGACGATCCAGCCCCGGCGTCTGCGGCGCGAGCGTGGGGAGGCGATTGCCGCTGCCTCGGTCCGCCATCGTGCACGCAGGGCGTCCTGATCCTCCAAGGGAACCCCGGGCCCGAACCGGAGCAGGATCTCGCCCCAGTCCTCCCCCGCCGCCACCGGACGCGCGGTGGCACGGTTGCGCTTGCCGAGGACGGTCGCCTGGGTGTCCGGGGCTGTGGGACGGCAAGCACGGCCGACCGTGGTGAGCTGGTCGGCGCCGGCTGGTGGGTGAGGTCCGGGGGCGGGCAGGGGCACTCGCGGGTCGGGCCCCGCGGCGCTGTGGGCACGGGCCGACGTGGCGAGTTGGTCAGCGGTGGCTGAAGGGTGGGACGCGCGGTCGGGCGCGGTAGCAGGGGGTTCGGGGGCGGTGGGGCGGGGAGCGGGGTCAGCTGTGGTCGGCGCCGGGTGACGGTCCGTCGGTGGAGTCGGGCGGTCGGGAGCCACTCCACCGGACGGTGCCGGTCCCTTCGGTGGCGCGAACTCCGGGGTCGACGCGGCAGTCGCCGCGCGCAGCGCCGTGCGGCGCAGGAAGTCCGCCGGCAGCGCCGCGCGCCCGCCCACCAGGGCGGCCCGGGCCGCCGCCAGCCCGTCCGACTCGGCGGTGGCAGAGCAGCGGGTGACCAAATCCGCCGCGGGGGTTCCGGGCTGCGTCCAGGCGGCGCCGAGGGTGCGGGCCAGGGCGGCCCAGGCAGCGGTGCCGCCTGCCTGGCGGCCGGCGTGCGGAGTGTCGCCCGGCACCCGTACTGCCGCCACGTCGCCCAGCACGGTGCCCAGCTCCGCCTCGGCCAGCAGGGCGACCCCGTCCGGGGCCATCACGACGGTGTCGGGGCCGAGTGAGCCGTGGGTCAAGCCTGCTGTATGCAGGGCGAGCAGGGTCTGGGCGGTCTCGTTGAGGATGCTGGCCACGCTGCCCGCGTCCGGGCGAGGGCCGTTGGCCGACGACAGGACGTCGGCAAGCGTGGGGGCCGGTGGCCGGGCCGTCAGCAGCCACACCTCACCGGCCTCCGCCACGAGGTCGACCGTAGCGAGCAGGCCGGGCAGCCTGAGCTTCGCCGTGGTGAGCACCGCCGCCGCCAGGCGCTCGCGCGTGCCTTCGGGCGCCAGCAGGGCGCGGTCGATACGCAGCGCGCCGAGGGTGGGCTCGCCGGACCGGGCGGGGAGCAGGGCATGCCAGGTGCCGTGGCGCGTATGCCGTGACCAGCCGGACAGGGGGCGGCCGGCCACTGTGGTGGCTGTCGTCATGTCGATCCGTTCTCGTCGCGGCAGGGGGTGGCTCTCGCGCCCCTCGGGAGCATGGTCAGCACGGCGGTGCGTCCAGGGAGGCCGTCTGGGGACCGTTCGCTGCCGCCGGGTCGCTGATGAGCGTGACGTCCCAGGTGCCCCGGCACGGGTGGTTGGAGAAATCGGCCTCGAAGGTCACGTTGTACCGCGTACTCCCGGACAAGGTCTGGGATCGGGAGCCGTACGGGTCGGCGGGTGTGTCGACGTAGTAGTTCGCGGTGACGGTCAGCGGACCGGTGCCCGTCGTCTCGACCGACACCGCCGCGATGAGCGTGCCCGGTCTCTGTCCGCGCTGCCAGGAGCCGATCGTGAGGGTGACCGTGCCGGGGGTGTCCACGCTCGGGGACGCGGTGGCCGGTGGCTCGGCCGGTGCGGTCGTCTCCGTGGACGGGGTCGGCGAGGGCGACGGGCTGTCCGAGGGCGTGGCGGAGGGTGGTGCGTCGGCCGTGGGCGGGGCGACGGTCGGCGAGGTGGATGTGGAAGGTGAAGCGCCCGGCTTGGTGGGCGAGTCGACCGGTGACGGGGACGACGGGGTCGAACTCGCCACCGTCGTCGATGTGTCGTGCGGGCGGCCCGTCGCGTACGTCGCTCCGCCCGTGACGACCACCAGCGCGGCCACCCCACCGGTCGCCGCCTTCCATCCCCCTCGTTTCAGTCGGCCCAGCAGGGTCAGCGCACTGGCCGAGCCGTCGAACGCGGCGGTCGTGGTGAACGGGAACAACAGGGCGAGCAGCGCGGCCAGTTCGGCCAGTCTGCGACGGCCGCGCTCCTCCCAGCCGGCGCCATAGCCTTCGGTGGCGGACCGTTCCAGGTCGGCGAGGAACGTCTCGACGTCGGGCCGGTCCGCCGGGTCCTTCGCCAGGCCCGCGCGCAGCAGCACACGCACCGGCGCGGGTACGTCGTCCAGGGGGGCCGGTGCGCGCAGGTGCTGCAGGCGCAGCGCGGTCACGTCGTCGCCGGGGAACGGCCGCCGGCCGGTCAGGCACTCGAAGAACACCACGGACGCCGCGTAGACGTCGGCCCCCGGTCCGGCGGGCTCGCCGTTCCACTGCTCCGGCGCCATATATGCGGGCGTGCCCACGGCCTCGGTCTCCCGGCCGCTGCGCACCGCGATGCCGAAGTCGGCGAGCGCGCTGGTGCCGTCGCCGCGGACCAGGACGTTCTCCGGCTTGTAGTCCCGGTGCACCACCCCGGCCGTGTGGGCCGCGCCCAGTCCGAGCAGGGAGCCCTTGAGCAGGACGAGCGCGGCCTCGGGGCCGGTCGCCCCGTGCCGGCGCAGCAGGTGGCGCAGGCTGACGCCGTCCACCGGCTCCATCACGATCGCGGCACCGGCGCGTGCCTCGACGTACTCGTACAGCCGCACCACGCACGGGTGCCGCAGCTCGCCGAGCAGCCGGGCTTCGGCCCGGAAACGGGCCAAGAACTCCCGGTCCGCGCACAGGCGCTCGCTGAGGTACTTGATGGCGACGGGCACGCCTGTCGCGGTGTGCCGGGCGAGGACGACCCGGCCGCCTGCTCCCTCGCCGAGCGTGCGGACGGCCTCGTAGCCGGGTACGACCCAGCCGCCGTCGGCCTGTGTGTCCTGGGTCATGCCGTCCCCTCCACTGGTGCGGGGAGCCCGGCGCCCTGCGGTACGTCCTTCGCGCCCCGCCGGCGCCGTACCCGGCGCAGCAGCCAGCGCACGGGCGCGGCCCACACGGGGAAGGCGACCAGGGCGACCACGGCCGCCTCGATCACCGTGGTCCACGGCTTGGCCAGCCGGCCCTCGAGCAGGTCGCCGATCCGGGAGCGCCAGGCCAGCAGGGCGAGGGCGAGGAAGCCGTAGGTGCCCGCGACGACCGCGAGGCCGTAGGCGGCCATGCCCGCCTGGCGCGGGCCGGGCCGGTTGCCCGCGCGCAGGTCGCGCCACAGGCCCGTGCGGAAGTAGGCGCTCGCCTCCTCGCGCAGCCGGGGTACCCGCAGGGCGTCGGTCAGGGCCTGGTAACCGTCCAGCGGCATCAGCGGGTTGAAGTTGTAGAGGGTGTTCAGGTAGAGGCCGAAGGCCAGGTGGTAGAGGATGGCCGAGACGGGTCCCGCGGGCAGCAGGGCCGCGCCCGTGGCGCACCAGCCGGCCAGCGCCGCCGTGGACAGCGGCCCGGACAGGGCCACCACGACCCGTGACCAGCGGGAGCCGAACCACATGTCGCTGGTGTCCACGAACGCGAACGGCATGCCCATCATCAGCAGGAACCCGCCGCGCCGGACCTTGCGGCCGTACGACTTCACGGCCAGCGCGTGTGTCAGCTCGTGGACGAGCAGCGCGGTCACGTATCCGGCGGCCAGCAGGACCGGGCCCCACACGCCCGCTCCACCGAAGTCCAGCAGGTGGTGCCGGCCCTGGGCGGCGAAGAACGCGACGAGGCCGCCGGCTACCGACAGCCAGGCGAGCAGCACCCCGGTCCGGGTGAACAGCCGCCAGCCGAAGGCCCGGTAGAGCCGGGTCACCAGTCGGTCCAGGCCTGGGACGGACACCTCCAGCTTGAGCAGCGCCCGGAACACGGCACTCGCCGCGCGCCGCCAGCCCTTCGGCCGCATCTCCTCCGGCCGGCCGGGCAGGCCGCGCAGCAACCCGGCTTCCGCGAACGCGGCCAGCGCGGACTCGATGCGGGGCAGGGCGAGTTCGCCGTAGCGGTCGGCGTAGGCGAACAGCAGATCCCGTACGGTGTTGTCACCGTCGACGGCGTGCCAGAGGAAAACCTGGCGCTCGTCCAGTTCCAGATAGCGGCCGGTGCGGGTGCTGCTGAGCACCCAGCGGGGAGCGCCACGTTCGGTGGGGACCTGCTTGAGGGCCCAGCCGGAACGCCGTCGGGGGCGCGCGGTGAGCGGGCCGTTCGCCTCCGGGGCCTCCTCCTGTCCGGCGGTGGGCAGATGGGTCAGCTGGGTGCCGACGACCATCGTGCGGGAGCCGATCCGGGCGTCGCGGGGCTGCTCGAACACCAGGCGTACGTCACCGACGGACAGCTCGGTGCCGTCGGCGAGACCGGCCGCGCCGCCGTGCAGCTCGACACCGCCGACCGCGATGCCGTTGAAGGAGTCCAGGTCCTCGATCCGGAAACCCTCGGCGGTGCGGACGATACGGGCGTGGCGGCGCGAGACGCTGCCGTCGGACAGGACGACGTCGTTGTCCTCGCCCCGGCCGAGCATGGTGACAGGTCCGGTCAACGCGACGAGCAGGGTGGGGTCGTCGAGGCCGCGCAGCTGGGGCGCGGCGTACGACGTCGGTGCGGCACCCCGACGCGGGGTGCCGCAGTACAGGCAGTACGGGAAGTCGCGCCGCACGTGGACGCGGCAGACGTGGCAGAGCATGCGGTGGCTCAGCCCGCGCCGGAACCGCTGGCGAACGTTCCTCCGTCGAAGCCTGCGTCGGCTTCCGCGGCGGGGCCGGAGTCCGGCAGGTGCGTGGCGGCGTTTCCTGGGCCGGAGGCGGGCAGGCTGCCCTGGACGATGATGTGGTCACCGCTGCCACCCTCAACCGAGGCGGGCAGGCCGCCCTGGACGATGATGCGATTACCACCGCCGGGCTCACCGACACCGCCGGGACGCCGACCGATGTTCTCCTGGCTGCCTGCGCCGTTTCCGTCGTCCCCACCGTCACCGCCGCCATGGCCACCGCCACCACTGGGACGATTGGTGTTCTCCGGGTCACCACCACCCTCACCACCACCGCCACCGTCACCGCCACCATGGCCACCGCCACCACTGGGACGATTGGTGTTCTCCGGGTCACCACCACCCTCACCACCACCGCCACCGTCACCGCCACCATGGCCACCGCCACCACTGGGACGATTGGTGTTCTCCGGGTCACCACCACCCTCACCACCACCGCCACCGTCACCGCCACCATGGCCACCGCCACCACTGGGACGATTGGTGTTCTCCGGGTCACCACCACCCTCACCACCACCGCCACCGTCACCGCCACCATGGCCACCGCCACCACTGGGACGATTGGTGTTCTCCGGGTCACCACCACCCTCACCACCACCGCCGCCACCACCGCTGTCACCGCCACCATCGCCGCCGTCGCGGTCGTAGATGCCCCCGTGACCGAAGTGACCGGCGTCACCGCCGCCTTCACCGCCTACACCGCCGAAGCCGCCGTCCCCACCGGCACCGCCGAAGCCGCCATGGCCACCGAGGCCGCCGCCACCGAGGCCGCCGCCACCGAACCCACCATCGCCGAACCCACCGGCGCCCGGCCCCCCGTCACCGAAGCCACCGTCGGCACCGCCGCCGAACCCGCCGAAGCCTCCCTCGGCTCCGCCGAACCCGCCGTCGCCCCCGGCGCCGAAGTCACCGAAGCCCCCTTCGGCACCCCCGCCGACCTGCCCACCGAGCCCGCCGAGGTCGGCGCCCGTACCCGCGTTCCCAGGCTCGTCAAAACCGCCGAAGCCGCCGAAATCACCGAACTGTCCCTGACCACCGGCCGATTCGACGGGCGACCGGTCCAGCAGCGGGCCGCCGAGCAGACTGTGGGAGCCGGTCGACGCTACGTCGACACCGCCGACGCCCTCCTGACCCGCGGCGGGATCCGGCAGCTCCGACGAGTGGCCGGCAGAGGCCGAGCCCCCGGCGTCGTGGTCGCCGGAGACCTGGTCCGCCTGTACCTCGTGGTCGGTTGATACGACGTGGTCGGCCGGGACGTCGTGGTGCGCCAGCGCATGCGCCGCGCTTCCGAAGAACAGGGACGACTTGGACAGCCGTGGGTCGAGAACGGCCGGTCCCCCGGCGGTGCCGGACTCCACGCGGAGGGAGCGGAGTTCGGCGACCTGCGCGGGCGACATGCCGAGTCTTCGCGCCACCTCGTCGGTGTCGCCGTCGAGTTCGGCGCGGAAGGCCGGGTCGACGGCCAGGCGGGTCAGGGCAGCACGATATGCGTCGTCGGTCACGGTTCGATCTCCGTCGGTCAGCGGGCATTGATGCCGATCGCGGCGGAGCCGAGGACCCCCCTGGTCGGCGGCAACTGCCATTTCCGGCCATCCCCGCCGATACCTGCAGAACACGTTATAGAGGCTTGGCATGGGCAACGCAAGAGCATCGAGTAGGGCGGTTGACGGGTGCCGGACGCCCGGCCGCGTCGCGTACTCACCGATCAGATATGGCCATCGACCCACCGGCACATCGCCGAAATACGGAACAGCGGCACGACGGTGTCGACCGGTGTCGACGGACTCGTCGACACCGCGGGCGTCGCCGGCCTCGCCATCCGCGCGGTGCGCGACGGCGGCCGGGTGGCCCCGGTCCACAAGGGGACGCTCCTGACGAATTGCCGTCTGCCGATGCTTGGAGATCCACTCCATGAGGGGTATTCAAGGGTGAAAGCAGGCAGCAGCGGGCTGCCTCGGCCTTGGGTGTCGCTCGTGCGGCGGCGTTGAAGGAGAGACTCACCGATGGCAACAGGCGTAGTGAAGTGGTTCAACGCCGATAAGGGATTCGGGTTCATCACACAGGATGACGGCGGCCCGGACGTGTTCGTCCACTTCTCGGCCATCCAGTCCACCGGGTTCAAGGAGCTGTACGAGGGCGACAGGGTCGAGTACACGGTGACGCAGGGGCCGAAGGGGCCGCAGGCGGAGAACGTTGTTCGGCAGGCGTAACACTGCCGAGGCATGCGCAGGGGCTCCGTCCCGACCGTGGGGTCACTGGGACGGAGCCCCGGCTGCTGATTCGCCAACAGCCTCCACAAAAGTTCCGGGGGCAGATGGGCGTGCGCTCAGCTCGGATCAGTGGTCAGCCGGAGCCTCCTCGACGCTGTCGGTCCTCGCTCGGCGCCGAGCGGTAACGACGACGGCGGTGCCGCCGGCAACAGTTGGAGTCCGGCACCGCCCAGGAGCCACGGGCACACGTCGGCGCCGGTGTGGGCCAGGGAGCCGACCAGGGCCGTGCGCGATGAAGGATCGGTCGCGTCCTGCACCGGGACGGCTGAAGGGGAGCTGTCGGACGTGCCGGAGTTTGCCGTGCTGTTCCCCGATCTGCCGGGGGTTCCACTGCTCGGCCCTTCTTCAGGTGTGGACGCGGTGTGGGCGGGCTTCTTGGTCGGGTTGGGTTCCGTGGTGGCGGCGGTCTTGGCATTGGTGATGACCACGGTGACCGGGGCGCCGGCAGTGTTGTGTCGCCCGATCCGATGTTCATGGTGGCGCCCGGCAGCGGCTTGCCCGTTTTGGCGTCCTTGGCCTTGAGGAGGACGTGTGCTGCCTTGAAGGGGTCGGTGATCGCCAGCCGGATGGTGACGCCCGGGATGACGATGACGTCCTGGTCGGCGGCGACGTCGTGGATCGGGCTGCCGGAGGCGGCTTCCTGCAGCCGGTAGACACCTGGGGTGAGGCCGGGGAAGGTCAGCGTCCCCTGTGCGTCGGTCGTGCCGTGTCCGGCCTCCTGGCCGGTGGCGTCGAGAAGCAGGTACGAGGCGCCTTGGAGAACGTCTCCGGCCGGGTCGGCCCTCGTGAAGCGCCCAGAGGCCCACTCCGCGAGCTGCCGGATGCGGCCGACCGAGAAGTAGCTGTTGAAGGGGCTGACGCCGATGCACGCATGGTCGGCCTGTGACAGGATCTCGGCACATGTGGTGCTCAGAGGGCTCGCCACAAGTCCTTCCGCCTGGAGCTCGGTTGTGCTCGCCGTCACGAGGCCACCGCCACCGGTTCTGGCCTCGGCCGGGCGTTGAGGCGGCCGGATCGTGCGAGCAGCGCTACGCAGCCGGCACAGAGTGCACCCGTCGACGCCAGCGCCCACCAGGTGAGCTCCGGGTGCCCGAGGCGATGGGCTGTGTCCCAGACCGCGCCCGTGGTCAGATTCCCCACGGTGATGCCGAGCCCGGAGACGGTGTTGTAGAGCCCGTAGTGCGTGGCGACGAGCCGGCCGCCGGCGAGCGAGACGACGGTGTCCATCTCGAACGGGTACACCACGGCCGTGCCCAGCCCGAGCAGGGCCACCGCGACGAACAGCGGCAGCAGTGCCAGGGTCCAGTCCAGGAGACCGGACCTGCTGCCGGCCACCCGGTCCGTCAGGACCAGCGGCAAGAAGGCCGCGCCCATGAGAGCGATGCCGTAGACGATCGCACGCTGCGGGCCCCAGTGGCCCCGGGCCCACGCGGTGATCCGCAACTGACCGACGACAGCCACGGCGGCGGATACCGCGAACAGAGCCGTGGTCACCGCGTCGCCGCTGCCCGGCACCACTCGATGGGCTTGGAGCGGCAGCGCCAGATAGACCTGGAAGGACAATACGTAGGAGCCGATCATGGCCAGCGAGAACAGCAGGAAGGGACGGTTGCGGACGACGGTGCGCCAGTCGGCGAGCACTCCGCCCTGCTCATCCGACGCGCCGCCCTTGTGAATGGGCAGGAAGCGCAATTGGACGACCGTCAGGGCGAGGAACAGCGCCGCCGCCACGGAACAGACCAGCCGGAAGTCGGTGGCCAGCAGTGCCAGCCCGACGAGGGGGCCGACGAACACGCCCGCTTGGTAGAAGACGTTGAAGGCGGCGAACGCCTCGACGCGCCGCTCCCCCGCCTCCTGGGCGAGGTAGGCCCGGACTGCGGGGTTGAACAGCGCCCCCGCGAATCCGGTCGCGGCCGAGGCCACGACGAGGGCGGGCAGGGCGTCGACGAACCCGAGGAGGCCGAAGCCGGCGGTGCGCAGCAGGCACCCTGCCATGATCATGGGCTTGTAGCCGAGCCGGTCGGCGAGCGTGCCGCCGACGAGGAACATGCCCTGCTGGGTGAAGTTGCGTACCCCCAGCACCAGGCCGACCGCCCAGGCGGCCATGCCCAGTCCGTCCGCCAGATGCACGGCCAGGTAGGGCATGAGCATGTAGAAGGCGGTGTTGATGGTGAACTGCTGGACCATCAGCAGCTGGGCGCACCCGTTGAAGGAGCGGAACTGCGTGACGAGGGACCTCATCGAGCGCCCCCTTCCGGCACGGTGACGTTCGTACAGCGGGTCCACCGCTCCACCACCCGTTCACCGGTGTGTGCGATCTCGTCCGGGTCGGCGGCCGGGCGGCTTCCCAGAAGGTCGTGGGCGCGGCAGTAGTCGTCGCTGTAGACGGTGTTCCAGTAGCGGTGCACACCGTCGGGGAAGATCGCCACGATGCGGGTGTGTTCCGGCTGTGTACGGGCGATCCAGTTCGCCACGAGGGCGACCGCGCCCACGCTCCAGCCGCCGCTGGCGTAGTGACCGCGGGCCAACTGGCGGCAGCTCCAGACAGCCTCGCCGGGGGCTACCCAGTGTGCCTCGTCGAAGGCAGCGTGATCGACGTTTCCGGGGTGGATGCTGCTGCCGAGGCCGCGCATCAGGCGCGGGCCGGCCGGCTGGCCGAAGACGGTGGAGTGCACCGAGTCGACGCCGACGAGCCGCAGCTCGGGATTGAACCTACGCAGGGTGCGGGCGATGCCGGCCGAGTGGCCGCCGGTGCCGACGGCGGCCACCAGGACGTCGATCCGGCCCAGTTGGACGACCAGTTCGAGGGCGAGCGGCGCGTACGCGGCAACGTTGTCAGGGTTGTTGTACTGGTCGGGGCACCAGGCTGAAGTGGTGCGCGCGAGCAGTTCACCCACTCGCTGACGGCGTGCCTCCTGCCAGCCCCCCACGGGGTGCGGCTCAGTGACCACCTCGACGTGCGCCCCGAGTGCGCGGAGCTGGTGCACCATGAGCGGCTCCATGCCGGGGTCGGTGACCAGGGTGACCGGATGGCCATAGGTGATACCGGCCAGGGCCAGGCCGAGGCCGAGCGTGCCGCTGGTGGACTCTATGACGGGTGCGCCCGGTAGGAGATCGCCGCGCTTGCGGGCGGCGGCGACCATGTGCAGGGCCGGCCGGTCCTTCAGGCCGCCGGGGTTCGCCCCCTCCAGCTTGGCCCAGAAGCCGCGCCCGGGCGGGCTGAAGGGCTCGCCCACCCAGAGGACGGGGGTGTTGCCGACCATGCCCGCGGGTGACCGGCGCGGGGCTCCGGCCGGTCCGGGGAGTTTGTGCGCCGCGAGGAAGGAGCTGATGTCGTGCGAGGAGATGCTGCGCAGAGCTGTGCTCATGGAGTCGTCCTTCTGCGGCCCGTGGTAGCCACGAGCTGCTGTGTGTGCCGTACGGAGCATGCGGAGAACCGGGCGGCGTGGCACTCCGGGGAACACCCTCGGGGCCGCGGCCGGGGCAGCACTGTCAGGTACGGCTGACGCAGACGAGACGCAGCAAGTGGAGCCCGTCGGAAGACGACGGCGGCTCTCGGCCCGCTCCTCCCGGCGGTGCGCCGGGCAGCAGCGCGTCGCCCGCACGGCCGGTCCGTGCGAGGACGAGCAGGAGCAGCGCCAGAACCAGCGCTGCTGTAGATGCGCGGAGATCGGCGGGCCGGTCGGCCGGATCGCAGCAGGCCATGCCGTGGTTGGTGTGCCCGTCGGCGTCATGATCCCCGGAACGAGCCACGGCGTCGGATCCGAGCGGCGGGGCGCCGACGCTCGGCGCCGCACTCGTCATCGCCATGGTCTCCGCCATGGTGTGCGAGTGGGCGTCAGCAGGGTGCAGGGCGCAGGAGACGACGTGAGCCACGAGCATCAGCGCCAGGCCCACGAGGAGAGCAAGGGCCGACGTACGCCTCTGCGGGCGGCCGACCGATTCCTGCGGCATGCAAAGGATCGTAGGCAGCTCGCAACGATATGGCAGCTTTCAGCCACGTTTGGGTGAATTCCCAGGGTGTATTGGACGCTGGCTGATGCCGGAGACCGGGCGGCACAGTCGCCCCTCGCCCACTAACCCGAATGGCGCTACTTGTAAGAGAAGAACCCCGACTGGTGACCGCACCACGCCCCCTGTCGGATGCGGGGCACGCCTCCTAGTATTCCAGCCGAAGCTCGGCAAGGACGAGGTCAAGGCCAAAGTCGACAAGCTCTACGAGGAGGCCGAGAAGGCCACCGAGGAGTACGACGGGGCCGAAGAAAAGCAGGCGAAACTCCAGAAGGAGATCTCCGCCATCCAGGACAGCGTCGCTCACGGCCAGCAGGAGCTGAACAAGCTGCGCGACGGCCTCGGTTCAATGGCCACCGCCCAGTACCGCTCCGGCGGCATCGACCCCTCCGTCCAGCTCTTCCTCTCCTCCAACCCGGACGACTACCTCGACAAGGCGTCCACGCTCGACCAGATGAGCGCCCAGCAGGTCGACACCCTGAAGAAGGTCCAGGGCAAGCAACGCGAACTCGCCCAGGAGCGCGCCGAGGCCACCGGGAAGCTCAAGGACCTCGCGGCCACCCGAACCGAGCTCGGCAACAAGAAGAAGGAAGTCCAGGGCAAGCTCGCCGCTGCGCAGAAGCTGCTCAACTCCCTGACCGCCAAGGAGAAGGCACAGCTCGCCGCCGAGCAGCAGCGCGCCAGCCGCTCCCCTGCCGACCGCGTGAACCTCGGCGACGCCCCGACCGCATCCGGCCGTGCAGCCGCCGCCTTCCAGGCCGCCCGGAGCAGGATCGGCTCGCCCTACGTCTGGGGCGCCACCGGTCCCAGCTCCTTCGACTGCTCGGGCCTCACCTCATGGGCATACGCGCAGGCCGGCGTCTCCATACCGCGCACTTCCCAGGCGCAGGCCAACACAGGCACCCGCGTCTACTCGGTGAGTGACCTGAAGGTCGGCGACCTGGTCTTCTTCTTCAACGACCTCCACCACGTCGGCCTGTACGCGGGCAACGGTCAGATCCTGCACGCACCGCGCACCGGCACTGTCGTCCGCTACGAGTCGATGGACACCATCGGCGGACCGTTCATGTTCGGCGTCCGCGTCTGACCCTGGCTAGGGCCGATAGACCATCCCCGGCTGGGGCCTGGCCGGGGCGAGCAGCTGCGACACGGTGACGATCGTGTAGCCGCGCTGCTTGAGCGCCTTGAGGATCCCCGGGATTGCGGGCACCGTGCCCTTGTGCAGATCGTGCAGCAGGATGATGCCGTCGCGGTCGGTCTGATCGAGCACCCGCTTGGTGATCAGGGCTGAGTCGGTCGTCTCGTAGTCCTTGGCCGTGACGCTCCACAGCACCTGCGCCAGGCCCAACTCCTTGCAGACCTTGGCCACCTCGCGGTCAGTGCGTCCCTGCGGCGGGCGCATCAGGACGGGCCTGGTGCCGGTGATCTTCTCGATGGCGTCCTGCGTGCGGGTCAGTTCCTGACGGGCGTCGGCCGTGTCGATCTGCGTCAGGATCTTGTGGTTCCAGGTGTGGTTGCCTATTTCGTGCCCCTCGTCCGAGATGCGACGGAGGATCTCGGGGTACTTCCCGATGTGGCCCTCGCCCTGCACGAAGAACGTCGCGTGCAGATGTTCCTGCTTCAGAATGTCCAGCAGCTTGGGGGTCGTCGGACTGGGGCCACCGTCGAAGGTGAGGGCAACGCACTTCACCTTTCGGCAGTCGACCGCCCCGGTCACGGATCCCGATGCCTTGTCCCGGGCGGCGCGCGGCGACGTGTGATCGTACGTCGTGACCGTCAGGGCAATGGTGACAGCGACGACCAGGACAACGGTCACGGCTGTTGCAAGAGCGATCAAAATACGCGACCGCCGTCTTCGGTACCAGGGCACGGGACGCCTTTCACTGGATCGAGTGATTGCCGACGTGTTTATTGACGGCTTTTCCGATCCTTGGGTTCATCCGCGCGCCTGTTCCGTGGCAGTCCTGTCGATCGAAGGACGCCCGAAGCCCGAGGGGGGAGCGAGCAGGCCGGCCCACTCCCCCCTCGCGCACTCACGCCTGGTAGGCCACCAGCGCCATCATCCCCGCCTCGCCGTGGTAGGCGTTGTGGCAGTGCAGCATCCACTGGCCGGGGTTGTCCGCGTCGAAGTACACGGACACCGTCCTCTTCGGCAGCACGATCGTGGTGTCCTTGCGCGGACCGCCCGTACCGAGCTGGTAGGTGTGGCCGTGCAGGTGCATCGGATGCCACATGGTCGTCTTGTTGACGAAGTCCAGCCGGACCCGCTCGCCCTGCCTGACCAGGATGGGGTTCGCGGTGGGATTGTTCATGTCGAACCGCTTGCCGTTGACGCCCCAGTCGTACGTGTCCATCCCACCGGTCAGTTCTATGCGGTGGACGCGGTCGGCCTTCTTCGTCTCCAGCCGGACATCACCGGCCGCCTTCAGCTGGGATGCAGTCATGATCATGCCGTCCAGCTCCTTGGGGCGGACGGCCGGCTTCGGCGCGCTGCCCGAGCCGGTGCGGACCAGGGCCATACCGCTCGCGTTCTTGCCCTCGGCGAGGGCCACCAGCGGGAAGACGCCGTCGGCGAGGGTGACCAGGACGTCGTACCGCTCCCCCATGCCGACAAGGAGTGCGTCCCCCTGCTGGTGCTGGACCGGGAAGCCGTCGGTGTGCGTGATGGTCAGCTTGTGGCCGCCCAGCGCGACCCGGTACGCCGTGTCGCCGCCGGCGTTGATGATGCGCAGCCGGACCCGCTTGCCAGGCTTGCCGGTGTAGACGTCCGGGTCGGTCGGCATTCTGCCGTTGACCAGGTGGTAGGGGTACTTGACGTCACCGGCGTCTCCGCCGAGCAGCTTGCTCTCGGCGCCCATCAGCATGAACTTCATCGACATGCCGCCACCGGAGGAGGACGCCGTGGGAGAGGCGCTCATCCCGTCCATGCTCCCGCCGCTCATGTCCATCCCGCCCATGTCCCCCATGTCATCGCTGGAGGAGCTGCTGGGGCTGGCACTGGAGCCACCCATGTCCATGCCCCCCATCCCGTGCCTGACCTCGGCGAACACCTCGTCGGGAGTGCCGGTGACGCCGTCGACCCAGTCGTCGAGAACGACGACCCACTCGTCGTCGTAGGACAGCGGCTCCTTGGAGTCCTCGACGATCAGCGGGGCGTACAGACCACGGTCGAGCTGGACGCCGACGTGCGGGTGGAAGAAGTAGGTGCCGGGAGCGTCGGCGATGAAACGGTAGGTGAAGTTGCTCCCGGCCCGGACCGCGCTCTGGGTGGCCGGGGGCACACCATCCATGTCGCCGCGCAGGGCGATGCCGTGCCAGTGGATGGATGTCGTCGTCCTGTCCGGCAGCTGGTTGGAGAGCTCGGCGACGAGGGTGTCGCCGACCGACAGGCGGATCTCCTTGCCCGGGGTGCGGCCGCTGAAGGCCCAGCTCTTTGCCATCGTCCCGCCGCCGAGGTCCAGCATGCCCGACGAGGCGGTCAGGGTGACGTTCTGCACCCTGCCGGTGCTCTTGCGCTTCTTCTCGGTGGCGGCGATCACCTCGCTGTTGGGGCTGACCAGTGATGTGGTGCCGTTGGAGCTGCTGGTGCACGCGGCGAGCGCCCCTGCGCCCGCGACGCCGAGCCCGGCCAGCAGGGCAGAGCGGCGGTTGATGCCGTTCATGGGGGAAGTCCTCTTCTCGATGTGCTCGATGTGCCGTTGATCAAGGCGCATGCGGGCAGCTCCGCTCCCCTACGGGATGCGGCAGCAGTCCGCAGGACGGCGGGCCTAGATCAGCAGTCGAGAGAGGACGGAGAGGTCTGGCGGCGCGCGATGCGAGATCCCCGAAGGGTTGTGCCCGGCGAGGACGCCGCGCGCGGGAGAGCCCTGGACGGCTTTGGGCAGCGCGGACGGCGGCGCGATCAGCTGCGGGGTGCCCACGTCCCCGGACGAGCAGTGCTGCATGGCGGGACCGGAGCAGGCTCCGCCATCGTCATGGTCCATGTCCGGGGTCGTGGCCTGGGCGGCCACGTCGTGCCCGGCCTGGGCGGCCGGCTGCGCCATCACCGCCGCCGTGTGGTCCATCCCGGGCATCGCGGCCATGGCGGTTGCAGGGGTGGCGGCGCCGACGGTGTCGTGGTGGATCAAGACGGCGAGAGCCGCGAGCAGCGCAACGACGGCGGCCCAAGTCCAGCGCAGTGCGCTGCCATGGGGGCTGATCCGCCAGTGCGTCGCTACCGTCATCGCCTTCCGCATCTGCTATGTCCGACAGGATCGCCACTATACCCGGGTGGGGTACCGTGTCTGCTTGACTCCGGCGTAGGGGTGAGTCCGGTGGTCTCGCGACTCAGCTGATCAAAGACCACGTCTGCTGGGGACACCAGCCGCAGTACCGGCCAGGCGGCCTCGGCCCACACCGCGCCCGCGATGGCCGCGAATCCACGCCGCGAAGACCGGGACGCCATTGCCCAACGTCGGACCCCCAACCGCCGGCGCCCGGGTAACGGTCGAGCCGAAGCAGAGCAGGAAGGCAGAGCGAATGGAGTGACTGGTTGATGGGACCCAATAGCCGACACAGCGCGCCAGATGACCTCACATGCCCGGCATCCCCGACATGGTGGCACTCGTTCCCGAACCCCCGCTGTTCGAGCCGGAGTTGCTTCCTGACGAGGGCGAAGCATGGCTGGCCATGGCCGACTTCGCACCAGCGGGGGTAATGACGTACCAGGCACCACCCTTGCCCTGGCCGTTCATCTCGCCGACCTTGGTGTCACCCATGTAGCGGTACAGGGGCCAGCCGGCGAGCGTCACCTGCTTCATCCCGTCGCCCCTGGTGATCACGCCGACCTTGGCCTTGAGTCCCATGGCCTTGGGAGTGCCGTCCGCCACGACCGGCATCCATGTCTGCGCACAGCTTCCGGTGCACATGGACATGGATGCCTTGTCCTTGTCGTACCGGTAGAGCGTCCAGCCCTTGGCGTCCGTGACGACCGCCCCCATGCCGGACATCTGCTTGGCCATCAGCATGTTCGTGCTGACCATATGCATGCCGCTACCCGCGCTGGACGTGGCGGTCTCCGTCGGTGCGGCTGTGTCGGCCGCGGCGCTGGTGCCGGTACCGGTGCCGGCGGAGTTGTCGGTGGACGAGCCGCATGCGGCGAGCAGCAGCGCCGAGGCGATGCTCGATGCCATGGCAAGAGCGATACGGTGCCGGGACACGGACTTCTCCCTTGATGTCTCCTGTATCTACTGATGCTCTTAGTACGTTCGTGCACTGTCGGCTGTTCACTCGCAACGCCGCACATGACGAAGCCTTTGCCTGAACCTCTGCGCAGAGCGGGCGAAGGCTTCAGTGAAAGCGGCGGGCTCAGGCATGCGGCCCGGTGGGTCCCAGCATCGACCTCGTTGGGGTCATTACTGGCTGCCGTGCCATCCAGCGGCCCCTTCGTCCGGCGGGCCTGGACAGCCTTTGACGAGGATCGGAATGACCACCTGGCGACAGGATGGGACCTGCCAAGCGATTTAGCTCACACCTACTGGACGGCGGTTACCTGGACCGCGCCCAGCCATCGTCTCCAATGAGCCCCTCCGCCCCTTGCGGAAACAGCAGCCGACCGCCAAGAAGGAGCCAGGCCATGTCGACCATCCATCACGGCCGACACGCCGCCGCCCTCATGGTGGCGACGGCGGCAGCACTGTCACTGGCAACCGCATCCGCCTACGGGAGTGAGAACTCCCCGTCGACAGCGCCCTTCAGTCAAGCCGCATCGTCGCCCGCGGCCGGCGCGGCGCAGGTCACCATGAAGAACTTCGCCTTCAGCCCGGCGACCCTGACCGTGAAAGCGGGCCAGAAAGTCACGGTCGTCAACGACGACTCCGCCGCCCACACCGTCACCGCGACGCAAGGCAAGGCGTCGCCGAAGTCCTGCCTCAGGACAAGGTCGACGTGGTCAAGCGGCTTCAGCCCGAAGGGCGTACGGTCGCCATGGTCGGCGACGGCGTCAACGACGCGGCCGCCCTCGCGACCGCCGACCTGGGCCTGCCCATGGGTACCGGCACCGACGCTGCGATCGAGGCCGGTGACCTCACCCTCGTACGCGGTGACCTTCGGGCAGCCGCGGACGCGATCCGCCTGTCCCGCAGGACACTGGCCACCATCAAGGGCTACCTCTTCTGGGCCTTCGGCTACAACGTCGCCGCCCTGCCCCTGGCCGCCTTCGGCATGCTCAACCCGGTGATCGCGGAAGCGGCCATGGCCTTCTCGTCGGCGCTCGTGGTCACCAACAGCCTCCGACTGCGGACGTTCAAGTAACGACGACACACTGTTGAAGCGAGGGTGCCCGGCCTTCCGCCGGGCACCCTCGCTGTTTTCGCGACATCCCGACTTGACGTAGACACTGTGTCTCGATAAAGCTGGCCTCACAGAGGCCGGAACACGCTCCGGACGATCAAACGCGACGGAGGGCAGCCGTATGTCCAGTCCGTACTCCCATGCCGGTTCCGGCACGCCGTGGGCGCGTCCCGACGACATGTACGCCAGCCCGCCGCCGTGGGACATCGGCCGACCCCAGCCGGCATTCCTGGCACTCGCCGAGGCGGGGGACGTGCAGGGCCGGGTACTGGACGTCGGGTGCGGAACCGGTGAACACGTGCTCATGTGTGCCGCCCGGGGTCTGGACGCCACCGGCGTCGATCTCGCCTCCCGGGCCCTTCGGACCGCGCAGAACAAAGCGCAGGAGCGGGGCCTCAAGGCCCGGTTCCTCCACCAAGATGCCCGCAGGCTGGGCGATCTCGGCGAATTGTTCGACACCGTGCTCGACTGCGGCCTCTTCCACATCTTCAGCGACGAAGACCGCGCCGCCTTCGCCGACGGCCTGCGTACCGCGGTACGACCGGGTGGCCGCTACTTCATGCTCTGCTTCAGCGACCGGCAGCCCGGCGACCAGGGGCCGAGGCGGGTGACGCGGGACGAGATCACGTCGACGTTCGCCGACGGCTGGCGGGTCGACTCGATCGAACCGGCCACGATCGACATCACCACCGACCCCGAGGGCATCCGGGCCTGGCTGACCGCCCTGACCAGGATCTGACCCGCAGGGTGTCCGAGAAAGGAATCCCATGCCGATCGCCGAAGCCCGCGTCACTACCGACCGCGCGAGCCGGTACCTCGTCCAACTCTGCCGCCACACCGGCATGATGCGCCGGATGCGCCATCAGTCACCGGTCGGCCATGGTGGCGGCCAGATGCCGGACGTGCGCCACGTCGAATGGTCCGACACCCACGGAACCGTCCGCTTCACCGAAGGCGAGTGGAACCTCGAAGCCGAACCGGACGCGCTGACCCTGCGCGTCCGGGCCGACGACGAAGAGGCCCTCCAGCGGCTCAAGACCGGAATCACTGTGCGCCTCGAAAAGATCGGCCGGCGCGACGGTCTGACGGTTACCTGGCAACACCCGCCGGCTACCCCGGCGCCACCCACTGGTGAGAGGCCCGGCACGGCCCGGCCTGCCGAGGGCGGGAAGGGGAGAATCCGAAGCGTCACCAAGGTGGCAGGCGTACTGGCGGTCGGCGCAGTGGTCGTCGCGCTGCACTTGGGCGTGGTCGGAGCCGCACTGACCGTCCCGTCGTGGACAGGCTGGGCCGCAGGCGGCGTCCTGGCTCTCGTCGTGCTGAAGATCCTCTTCGTAAGCGGTCACGTGCTCCTGGGCCGCGCGAGTATCCGCCGGGGCCGAGCCTTCCTGACCCAGCATGGCCCCGGCTCCTCCCAGGATCGACACAAGTGACGTCCGCCCTGCCCTGCTTTCGCCATGCGGTCAGGCCGCCTGGGTGAACGATCCGCCGCCCGAGCAGATGCCTTTGGAGTGGCGTCCAAGCCGCCCCTCAGCGCCTCAGGGAACGCGGGGGTCCCTACCGCTTGCCGGGCACCCAGAGCCTTCAGCAAGACGACAGGGGACCCTGATGAGGTGTTGTGCTGCGCAAGAGCGCGCAACTGTTGGGGAAGTGCGGGCTCATGCCCGGTGAGTTCAGGGCCCGCACGCCACCAGCAGAGGCAGCAGCGGAGCCGCGACGGTAGCCGCGAGGATACCCAGCCAGGTGACTCGATGAGGTCGGGGCTGCGGAGTGAGGACACGGCGCAGCCGGATGACGGCACCCGACCCGCCGGCCCCGAGGGCCCCTTGCGGCGCCATCCCGGACGCGACCTCGCACATCGCTGTGGCCAACGCGTCCCTGGAGTGATATCGAAGGGCGCGGTCATCGGCGATCATTTCCAGCAGCAGCGACGTCTGATCCTTGGCATGCCGGGCGAGCGACAGACCGCGGAAGGCACGGGCGAAGGCGTCGGCGAGTACCCGCGGCACGTGGTGCCTGCCTGCGATGTGGGCGCGCTCGTGCTCCAGCACGGCACGCAGCTGAGCTTCGGAGAGGACGTCCAGCGCCCCCCGGGTGACGACGACCCGGGAGTGGCGCCCAGGCAGGCAGTAGACGGCCGGAACGCCGTGGTCGACGACCGTGGCGCCGTATTCGGGGGCCGATTCGCCGACGAGAGCAAGCATGTCGAGCTGGCGGCCACGGGTTCGCCTGGCGAGCCAGGCGCACCGAGCGAGCCATCCGAGCGGCAGCAGCATGACCGCCAGCGGCGCAGCAATCGCGAGGACGTCGACGAGGTTCGGCGAGCCGCCGCCCGCGGGCGCGTCAGCGGCCAGGCCGCAGGCGGTGAGCAGCCCGACGACCCCGTCGTGCGTATGCTGCTAGATGAGGACCAGGTGGTACACGGCCAGGGCGGTCGCGATGACGAACGTGGCCATGAGTCCCTGCCACACCAGAACGGCGACGGCCGGAGCACGGACGGGCCATTGCGCGCGTGCCAGCCGGGGAGGTACCGCGACGCCCACCAGGACCGCGTATCCGGCCAGCGCCACGGCTGTGATCATGCCTCGCTCCGCCTGTTCGCCCTTCGGAGCGCCAAGCGTAGTGCCTGGGCCTCCTCCGGCGTGATCTGTTCCAGAAAGCTGACCAGGGTGCCGGTGGTGTCCGGGTTACTGCCGAGGGCCTCATGCATCAGCGCCGCGGTGTATTGCTGGCGCGTGCGGGTCGGGGTGTACACCCAGGCCCGGCCCTCCTTGTGCCGGGTCAGCATTCCCTTGCTGTGCAGGATGTCAGCCACCGTCTTGACGGTACTGTAGGCGATGGGCCGCTGCTTGTTGATGTCCGTCCGCACTTCGCGCGCGGTGGCCGGACGCCCCCAGGACCACAGGCGGTCCATGATCTCCGCCTCCAGCTCACCCAGCCGACGCACGGCCCCTCCCTTCACTTCCGGAGCACGACACGTCCGGTACCGATGAGTTGTCATCGTAGACGGTGAGATCCCGCCCGCTACCGGCGTCAGCGGCTGGGGAGTCACTCGGCAACGGGCAGGAAGCCACCGTACGCAGCCGACGCACCAGGACCTGTGCGAGGAGCGTCAACGAGGCCACGGTCAGGAGCGGCTGAGCGGGGCCCGGTACGAGAGGGCTCCGCTCACCCCGATGGCCAGGACCACCAGGTCGTTGCAGATCGGGCAGCACCCAACGAATGCCGCCAGGCAAGACGTTCACCCGGCGCCTCGAAGTCGGGCCGACCTACGAACACTGACCGGGCAGCCACGCTGCTGAGCCATCCCAGCGGCCCGAGCACAGGCAGGCCCGGCGACTGGTCACCCACGAGGGCAGCGCCTGCCGCGACGCTGCCTCCTGTGCGGCGGTCAGTGGACGTGCGGGCCACCTGTCATCTGTGGCTTCCCTCGCGGTACGAGGAGCAGGGCGACCAGCGCGCTCGCCGCAGCCGCTACCGCGCTGAGGACGAAGGCGTCCGTGGAACCCCCGATCGCTCCTCGCTCGATACCGGCCGCGGCGACGGTCGACATCACGGCCACACCGATCGAACCACCCACCTCACGGAAGGTGTTGACGACAGCAGATGCCAGTCCTGCCTCATCATGGGCGACCATGGCCAGCGCGGTGGTCGTCGCTGTGACGAAGACCGCGCCCAGGCCGAAGGAGGCGACGACCAGCCCGGGCAGCAAGCCCGCATACACGCTGTCGTCCGCCGACAGCCAGGTGAGAGGAACGCTGCCGGCTGCAGCGATGGTCATCCCGACGACTGCGGTGGGACGGCTGCCCATCCGGCCGACCGACCGCGATCCGAGGTGGGCGCCGATACCGGTGGCCACCGCCACCGGCAGGAAGACAAGGCCGGTCTTCAACGGGCTGAATCCGCATAGGTGTTGCAGGTAGACCGAGCCGAGGAAGAAGAAGGCGATCAGCAGCGCGGTGGCGATGAGCATCAGGAACGCGCCCGCCACCACCAGACGCCGGGTGAACATTCGCAGGGAGCGACGCCCGGGCCGCCGACACGCACCCAGGTGACGATGTGCTCGGTCGCGTCCGGATCGTTGACGCTCCCGAGCCGGACGTTCCGCGCACCGGCGGCCCTGCCGGCGTGGACGGCTGTGCGACGATGCCGTTGGCCTGGTCGCACACGTCGAGGCAGCCGGAGATGCGCGCCAGTACCTCCGCCCGCAGCCGCGCCGTCTGCGCCGCGTGATCGACCCCGGTCAGCTTGGGGCTGCGCAGCAGCAGTACCGGCCACTACGTTCCGGCACGACGCCGAACCGCTCCCCGTCACAACGCCGCCGGATGCCTCCTCCGCCACACGCACGTCACTTCCCTCCGGGGAGATCCGCCCCGGTGCGGCCGCCGATCACCATGCCATCACCGGTCGGGCCGCCCTCTGCGGCTCACCGCCCACGGCCTCCGATGCGGACTCAGCGGAAGCTAACGCGGCGCGCTGCCCGCCCGGCGGGGGCGCGGCCGGGCCGGACGTATGTGGGGAATCAGCGCCGGGACCTCCGCGCGGTAGGCATCGTATGCGGCACCGAACTGGTGGGCCATCAGGTCGTCCTCGATCCGAACCCGGCGCAGCAGCCAGGGAACAGCGACCGCCAGGAAGGCTGTCCAGACGCCGAAGCCGGAGGCCAGCATGCCGCCGGTGATCAAGCCGAGCAGCCCGGTATAGATGGGGTGGCGGACCAGCCGGTAGGGCCCGCTCGTGCGAAGCTCGTGGTCTTCCTGGACGGTCGGGACACTGGCCCACATCGTGCCCAGAACCCAGCGGGCCCACAACAGCAGGGCGGTCGAGGCGATGGCGAGGACGGCACCCACGAGCGCCAGCTCAGGCTGCCAGTACTGCAGGTGACGCCAGAAGCCCCGGGAATGCCCGACCAGAGTGAAGAAGGCATAGACGCCCGCGATCAGCAGCAGCCGGCGCGGCAGGGTGCGGCGCAGTCCGTGGACCCAGCCACGTGGACCGGCCGGACTCTTCACGCCGAAGTAGACGGCGCCCGCGATCCAGGCCGCGACGAAGACCAGAGCACAGACGCCGATGATCAGCACGAGTGCCGAGTGCAGAGAGCCCATGCCTCAAGACTGCGCTGCACAGTCTGCGGAGCACCACCACCCACAGGTCGATGGAGAAGACCTCCACCGACCTCCATCCACGGATGGAGAATCACTCACCCGGCCGACGGCAGTGAAAGGGTCCCGCAGATCCGTCGGCGCGGTCGGGACACTCTTCGGCGCGCGGATCGCGTTCGAGGAGACGGTGCCCAAGCCCGCGGCGATTTCCTGTACGACGTCGGCAGCGGGCCGCGCTGGTGATGTTCCGGAGGCTGACTGGGAGCAGGGTCACGGACACCCGTGCCCTGGCAGGTGTGCTCTCCGCCGCTCGCAGGGCCGGTGGGAGCTGCTCACCGTGACCGAGGTACCCCGGGCCGACGCAGGCCGCCGTGCCGCGGCCGCGCACCACCTCGCGGACCGTGCAGCGAGGCACCCGACGGGTGGCACGGGAGCGGGCCCGACCTACCAGGCGATATCCCCTGCGCAGGGTCACGCCTCCGGCCGCAGGCCCGCCAGAGTCATGGTCACGAGCCGCTTTACCGCGGCCTTGGACGGCAGGTCACCGGCCCCCGCGAGCGCATGCAGACAGAATCCGGCCAGCTCATCCGGACTGACGTCGCCGCGGACTTCACCCGCCTCCGCGGCCTCGACGAGCAGGCCCCGTACGAAATGACGCAGATGCTGCTCAGCATGCGCCACATGGTCGCCTCGGTGCAGGAGCGCCGAGAACTCCCCTCCGTGACCGTGCCGCTGCTGCTGAATGAACGCGTACGCCTCCAGTACCGCAGCGAGCCGTTCGCCAGGGGTACCGGCGCGGTCACGCAGTTCGGCGAGTTGATCGAGATGCCCGGCGATCTGACGCTCATGCCAGGCCATCATGATCGACTCGACGTCCGGGAAGTACTTGTACAGCGTGGCCCGGCCGATGCCGCTTTGCTCGGCGATCCGGGACATCGTCACGCCCCTCAGCCCCTGTTCGGCCACGAGCGCGGCCGTGGTCTCCAGCACCGCATCTCGGACGGCGCGGCGATGCTCCTCGATCGTCTCGTTCCACAGCTTCGGCACCAGGCCAGTCTACGTGGCGACGCTGTAGATACAGATTGCCTAGAACAAGACATTGTGTCTCGATGCGGCGTTGCCCCGGAAAGGGAATTCACGAGACCGACTCACCATCCGGGCCCGCCGCCGACGCAGAGGCTGCCCCATGGAACGCCCCCCAGTACGACGCGTTGGGTGAAGGTCTCCGGCCCTGATCCGCCCACCGCCCCGTCGTTTTCCGTAGCCGGTGCGGGAGCGGAGGACTGGGCCCCTCGGTCCGGCCCCCGGCGGGGCGTGATGCCCGTCACAAGACGGCAGCCCGGTGTGCCCCTTCGACGGAGGCCGAGCCTGCCTTTCCGAACGGGACACCCACAGCAACAGGAGCAAACCTGGGCCCTCCACGTGTCCTCAACTGCGGTCGGACCGACTACAGCTCAGGCCAGGGCGGCTTTGAGTACGCCGACGGCCGTCTTCGGGTCGGCGAGGGCGTGGAAGATGCCAGGGATCTCGCCGTCGAGGCCGAGCAGGCCGTAGACGGCGTGCATGGCGCCACGGACGGAGTACTCGACGGTGAACACGACGTCCTCCGGAATCTCCGTGAACTGGCCGAGGAAAGCGAAGTTCGCGGCGCCACGCGGAATGACCAGCGGTCGGTCATGTGTGGTGCGCGGGGCGAACTGGGCGGTGATGTAGGGCAGCATCACCGGGATCACGGTCGCCGTCGCCGCGACCTGCTCCTCGATGTCCCACAGGCCGAGGTGGTTGAGCAGTTCGGTGAGGATCTCCCGGCCGGTGGCCTCGGCCATCGTCCGGCCGACGAAGTCGCCCTCGTTGTCGACGAAGAGGCCGTAGCCCCACAGGGTGTAGACGTCCTCGGGCTGTCCCTCGAAGTGCGGGGCGTGCGGTACGACAATGGACATCAGCCAGTTGGAGTCCTTGAACGTCATCAGCGCGCCGGTGCCGGGAAGGTTGCCGGACAGCTCCTCGATGCGGTGCAGGAGCAGAGGGCTGCGCATGGTCAAGGTGAACGACTCCCACTTCGCCTCGTCCACGTTGCCGTAGAAGGCAGCCGGGCGCCCGAAGTCGTCCGCCTTGGCCGCTATCGTCTCCCACAGCCGCCATCCGCCGTCGCGCTTGTCGCGGATCAGCTCGGGAGCGGTGTCGTCACTGCCGTACGCGGCGTCGGCGGTCATCGAGCCAAGGGTGAGGAACGCGTAATCGGTGTCCGCGAGGTCGTACGCGTCCGGCAGTCCGGCGCGGTCGAGGTGGAGGCGTCGCACCCGCCGGATGCCGTCCTCCTCGGTGACGAAGTCGACATCGGTGACCCGCACGCCGTGCTCGAAACGTACGCCGCGCTCCTCCAGCCAGGTCTGCAGCGGGCGGATGATCGAGTCGTACTGGTTGAGCCGGGTGCGGCGCACGCCCGCCAGGGTGTGCATGCGCGGGATCTCCTGCATGAAACGCAGGAAGTAGCGCCTGAGCTCAATGGCGCTGTGCCAGTTCTGGAAGGCGAACGTTGTGCGCCACATCGCCCAGAAGTTGGTCTCGAAGAAGTGCGGGGAGAAGAAGTCCTCGATCCGCCGCGCCCCGATCACCGCCTCCGGGAGCACGAGCAGCCGGGTCAGCTCCAGACGGTCCCGGGTGTCGAGGCCGTAGTCGGAGGCGTCAAGGATCTCTGGCCCCTTGCCGATCAGGCGGGCCTTGGCATCGGTGGGCCACTTGGCGCTGAACTCACGGATCTCCTCGCGCACCGACATGGTTTCGTCGGTGAGGGTGGGGATGGTCTCCAGGAGGTTCCACAGGCACGTGTAGGCCTCGTCCTCCAGCATGCGGCCGCCCCGGCTGACGTATCCGGTGGGCTCACCGCGGCCGTCCATCGAGCCGCCCGCGAGCGGGAGTTCCTCGAGGATGTGGATGTTCCCGCCGGGGAAGCCGCCGTCGCGGATCAGGAATGCGGCAGCCGCCAGAGAGGCGATTCCGCCGCCGACGAGGTAGGCCCGGGACTGCTGCGGAGCGTCGGTCATGACGTCCCTCCGTTCCGTCGCCCGCTGTCACGGGCGGCCGAATGTGGTCAAGAGCCGTGCAGCGGTCCCGCCCCTGCGGCGGCAGCGGTGCACGCACGGCGCAGCGCCGACGGGATGCCGACGCCTGTAAGCGTCAGTGAACTCCTGAGGAGGCGGCGCAGGCAGGGCCGGATGTCCCTGTTCACACGCCGACCGACCCCGGGGCTCGGCGACCGCGCCCATGGCGAAGCACTGCGGGTACGGCCGGCGAGCATCGGAGCAGAGTGCTCGTGCACCCGCTGACCAGCGCGCCGACCACCATCGCCGCGAGGCCCGCGATCAACTTCCGGCGCTTGCCGTACTGGTCGCCGAGTCGGCCCACGACCGGTGTGGGGTGCGGGCCCACGTCCCCGGTGGATGCGGTTCCGGTCACACGCCCCGCACGCGCAGCACCCGGGCTGCGCCGGGATACCTGGGGACCCCGATCGCCAAGCCGGACGTGACCGTCACCGGCTGTCGCTGGTTTCGGTTTCCGTGAGGGCTGCTCGTCCCGCCTCCAGCCGGGCGGCCGGGATGCGGAAGGGGGAGCAGGAGACGTAGTCGAGGCCCGCCCGGTGGAAGAAGTGGATGGACTCCGGGTCGCCGCCGTGTTCGCCGCACACCCCGGTCTCCAGCCCGGGGTTGACGGCACGGCCCGCCTCCACGGCCAGCTCTACGAGCTTGCCTACGCCCTCCTGGTCGATCGTCTCGAAGGGTGACACGCTGAAGATCCCCTTCCCCAGGTACAGCGGGAAGAAGGAGGCCTCGGCGTCGTCGCGGGACAATCCCCAGGTGGTCTGGGTAAGGTCGTTGGTACCGAAGGAGAAGAAGTCGGCGGCGTCGGCGATGCGTCCGGCGGTGAGGGCCGCACGCGGCAGTTCGATCATTGTGCCGATCGGGAGATGCAGGGACTCCCCTGTCTCCGCCGTGACTTCGGCTAGCACGCGCTCCGATTCCGTCCGGGCCAGGCGCAGTTCCTCGACTGTATCGACGAGCGGGATCATGATCTCGGCGTGCGGCCGGCCGCCCACGCGCAGCCGGTGGACGACGGCCTCGGCGATCGCGCGGACCTGCATGGCCATGAGGCCGGGGACGGCCAGTCCGAGCCGGACGCCGCGCAGGCCCAGCATCGGGTTCTGCTCATGCAGGCGCTCGACGGCATCGAGCAGTTGGCGGTCGTGGACGTCCGGGTGGGTGGCGCTCGCCACGCGGACGGCCAGCGCGGTGCGGTCGGGCAGGAACTCGTGCAGCGGCGGGTCGATGAGGCGAATGGTCACCGGCAGCCCGTCCATGGCTGTGAGGATGCCCATGAAGTCCTCGCGCTGCAGCGGCAGCAGCGTCGCGAGAGCCTCCTCGCGGGCCGTGTCGTCGCGGGCCAGGATCATCGCCTCGACCAGCGTCCTGCGGTCGCCCAGGAACATGTGCTCGGTGCGGCACAGGCCGATGCCCTGGGCGCCGAGCCGGCGGGCGCGTGCGGCGTCCTCGGGCGTGTCGGCGTTCGCCCGTACCTGAAGGCGGCGAACGCGGTCCGCGTGCGCGAGTGCCGTCAGGACCGGCTCGGTCAGCGAGCCCGTGCTCTCACCGGTCTCCAGCGCGCGCCCGACGTCAGAGGCGGTGAGCGGCAGGGCGCCGAGGTGCACGGTGCCGGCGGTTCCGTCGACGGAGAGGATGTCGCCCTCGCGTACGACGACTCCTGAGTCCGTGGTGAGCCGGCGGGCGATCGGGTCGACGGTCAGCGACTCGGCCCCGCACACGCACACCTTGCCCATGCCGCGCGCGACGACGGCGGCGTGGCTGGTCTTGCCGCCCCGGCTGGTGAGGACGGCCTGAGCGGCGATCATTCCGGGCAGGTCGTCGGGGGTCGTCTCACGTCGCACGAGGATCGTCTTCTCTCCGTCAGCGGCTCGGCGCTGGGCCTCGGCGGAGTCGAAGACGACGACCCCGACTGCTGCGCCCGGTGAGGCCGGTACGCCGTGTGCGAGAGGCACGTCGGCGGGGGTGGTGTCGAAGCGGGGGAACATCAACCGGGTCAGCTCGGCTCCGTCCACGCGGGCCAGTGCCTCGTCGGCCGTGATCGTCTTCTCCTCGCGCAGGTCGTGGGCGATACGGAAAGACGCCTCGGCGGTGCGCTTGCCGACCCGCGTCTGGAGAATCCACAGTCGGCCGCGCTCGACAGTGAACTCGACGTCGCACAGGTCCCGGTAGCGGTTCTCCAGCGTGCGCAGGTGGTCTCCGAGCTCGACGTACGAGCGGGGATCGAGGATCTTCAGCTCGCTCAGGGGTACGGCGTCGCGGACTCCCGAGACGACGTCCTCGCCCTGGGCGTCGGGCAGGTAGTCGCCGTACATGCCGCGGGCTCCGGTGGCCGGATCGCGGGTGAAGGCGACGCCGGTGCCGGAGTCGGGGCCGAGGTTGCCGAACACCATCGCCTGGACGTTGACGGCGGTACCCAGATCGTCGGGGATGTGCTCGCGGCGGCGGTAGAGGCGGGCGCGCTCGCCGTTCCAGGAGTCGAAGACCGCCCGAATGGCGCGCTGGAGCTGCTCGACGGGATTCTGCGGGAAGTCCTCACCCGTCTCCCGCCGGATGATCGCCTTGAACTCCTCGGTGATCAGGGCGAGTTCCCCGGCATCGAGGTCATGGTCGTCGCGTGTCCCGCGCTGCGCCTTGTGTGCGGCGATGGCCTGTTCGAACAGGTCACCGTCCACGCCCATCACGATGCGGCCGAACATCTGCACGAGCCGACGGTAGGAGTCACAGGCGAACCGCTCCCGTCCGGACGCCTTGGCGAGGCCGGTGACGGACTGGTCGTTGAGGCCGATGTCGAGAATCGTCTCCATCATGCCGGGCATCGAGAAGCGGGCGCCGGAGCGTACGGACACCAACAGCGGGTCGTCGGCCGCACCGAGGGTGCGTCCCATGGCCCCTTCCAGGGCGGCCAGGGCACGGGCCTCCTCGACGCCGAGTTCGGGCGGCTCCTCTCCCGTGGCGAGATAGACCTTGCAGGCCTCGGTGGTGACGGTGAAGCCCGGCGGCACGGGCAGTCCGAGCCGGGTCATCTCGGCCAGGCCGGCTCCCTTGCCGCCGAGCAGGCCGGCCATCTCCCGGCTGCCTTCGGCGAAGGCGTACACGTAGGTTGTCGGTGTGCTCATCGCGCTCTCCGGTCTCTCACTCGTGGGGCACGACGGCCAGCGGGCAGCCGACGTGGTGGACGGCGGCGTGGGTGACGGGGCCGATGCGCGGAACCGTCGGCCGCTCGGACAGGCGGCGGCCGACGACGAGAAGGCTCGCCGCGGAGGCGGCCCGGACCAGCGCGGTGGAGGCCTTGCCCTCCACAACGGTCTCCAGGATCTCGGTCTCGGGATACTTGTCACGCCACACCTTCAGGACAGCGGACAGGAATGCCTGCCACTCCTCGGCCCGCGCGGGATCGTTGACCAGAGCGATGTCTCCGGGGCCGAGGCTGATGGCAGAAGGCGGCTGCCAGGCGTACACGACCCGCAGCCGGGCCTGCCGCAACCTGGCTTCCTCGAACGCGAACTCGATCACCTCGTCGCAGGCGTCAGCGAGGTCGATGCCGAGCACCACATCGAGGTATCCGGTCCGGATGGACGGGCTGCCGTCGTTCGCCGGGACGTGCTCGTCCTCGGCCTCCTCCCCTGTCCGTACGAGGACCACGGGACGGGTGGCCTTCGCGACCACCCCTTGGGCGACGGAGCCGACGAGAAGTCCGGTGAAGCCGCTCAGGCCGCGCGAGCCCAGGACCAGCAGTTCGGCCTGTCCAGCGGCCTCCAGCAAGGCCGCGGTCGCCGGGCCCTCGACCTGCTCGTCGGTGAGGCGCACGCCGGGTACGGCGATGCGGATGCGCTCCTCCGCCTGGCGCAGGACGCGGCGCGCCAGATGCCGCTGCGCGGCGTTCGCCGGCTCCCCTTCCGTCTGGCGGGGATGCCAGTTCCAGGCGTGCACCAGTCGCAGCGGTCGGTCACGACGCACGGCCTCACGGGCGGCCCACTCGGCGGCTGCGAGGCTCTCGGTCGATCCGTCTACTCCGGCGATGACGGGCGACAGCATGGTGCGCACCTCCTGCGCTTGTTCTGCTTGGTACTGCCAGCGTCTTCCTGAGGGGACCCGGTCGGATATGGGCCGCAAGGGCTCTCGCAGGTCCATCCGGCCCCTGCGCCCGTCAAGTCATCATTGCCTGCGCCAACCGGACAGGCCGTAGTCATACGGCCGTGGACTGGGCGGCGCACGAGGCGTCTCCATGTGCCCCGTGGTACTCATACCGGACGCCATCGACCCCGTCGCAGGTCCGGCACGCCGGGTCACACAGGTCACCCTCGGGATCGACGCCCGTCATCCAGCGGAGCGGGCCATCGACTTCGCCTTCGACGCCGCCCAGGTCCGGGGTGTACGGCTGTACGCCGTACACGCCTGGGAACTCCCCTCCTGCGCCGCCGGGTCGCCCTTCGGTGTTCCCGAGGAGGACCGTGCCACTTGGGAAGACCATGCGTTGATCCACCATGCCGAGGGCGCCGCACTCCTGGTCGTGGGACGCGGCTCCGGCGGGGACGCGGGCTTCGTGCAAACCTTGCTGCGCGAAGCCCGGTGTCCGGTGTCCATCATGCCGGAAGCGTAGGCGGGTTAAGGCAGGTCAGTGATGGCCTAAGCAGCCGTCAGTTCCTCTGCTACCCGCTGCGCCCAGGCCTCGATCGCGGGGAAGTCGCGGAAGTCACCGCCCTTGCCGTTGCGGAGGATCATCCGTGCGACTCTGCCCCGCGCCCCCTGCTCCAGGCAGCCGCCGAAGGTGACGTGCTCCCTCACGCCGAGCCGGTCCATGGCGCGCCTCACGCCGGACACGGGCGGGATGTTCCGCTCCGAGGCTGAAGCGTCCAGCGGCCCGCTGCTGAAGAACCACAGCGGACGTTCGGCCAGTGCGCGGCGGTGGCGGCGAACGAAGCCGCGCGCGTCCTTGTGCCAGCGGCCGGCGTACAGCGCGCCCCCGACCACCACAGCGTCGTACATCTCGATGCTCGCCACCGATCGTGCAGGCTGTGCCTCGGCCGTCAGCCCCTCCCTGCACAGGACCTGGGCGACGGCTTCGGCGATCTGCGCGGTCGATCCGTTCGTCGTCGCGTACGCGATCAGGACCTCGCCGGTCATGGCGGTCCGCCCCCCTCACAGTTTGCGCAGCCAGTCATCGGCCACGCCGTGCAGGGCCTGTCCGGCAGGCTGGACGTGGCTGTCGTCCAGGCGGTAGGTGAGGTCGTCGACCACCGCGACCACGCCGTCGATCTGCTTGGTCATGGAGACGGCGATCTCCGTCTCACTCTTGCGCTCCATCTGACCGGCGAGCGTGACCACACCCTCCACCACGGAGACGTCGACGCTCTGCGGCGGCAGCCACAGCGCGCGGACAAGGACTTCCTCGACCACCTCGTCGCGGATCTCCGTGTCCGGCCGAAGGAAGACCTGAAGCAGGTCCCGACGGGTGACGATGCCGACGAGCCGGTCCTCCTCGTCCACGACCGGCAGCCGCTCCACCCCGCCGCTGGGCCATGGTCCGCGCGGCCTCGACGATGGTGTCCTCGGCGCGCACGGTGACGGGCGGTTCGGTCATCAGCTGGCCGGCGGTGCGGGCCGCCGCCTTCGCGGCCCTCCGCCTTCCGCCGCGTGTCAACGCCACGGCCCGGAAGCGGCGCTTCGGCTCGTACGGGTCGGGTGTCTCGGCCTGGCGGGCCATCAAGTCGGTCTCGGAGATGACGCCGATGACCTTCTCGTCCTCGTCCACGACCGGCAGTCCCCTGATCCTGTGGTGAGCGAGCAGCCGGGCGAGTTCCTTGAAGGGGGTGCCGTACGAGGCGCGAACGACGTCCGTGGCCATCACGGAGCCGACCTTGTCGTGCTTCATCTCTGGTTCCTCCTCAGCGGAGTCGGCGCAGATAGGGGTCCTGGGGCGTGCGCGGCACCAGCCGCACCCGCGCGTCGAGCACGGAGACGTCGGCCGTGGTCGCGAGCACGGGGTTGAAGTCGACCTCGGCGAGTTGCGGCAGGTCGGCCGCCATGCGGGACAGGCGCAGGAGCAGCTGCTCCAGGCCTTCGAGATCGACTGGCCCGTTGCCGCGGGCTCCGAACAGCAGCGGCGCGCAGCGCGGCGCGGTGATCAGGTCGTGCACGTCGTGGTCGGTGATCGGGGCAAGTCGTGCGGCGTGGTCGCCGAGGACCTCGGTCGCGGTGCCGCCGAGCCCGAACAGCACGAGCGGGCCGAAGACCTCGTCCTGGACGACGCCCGCGAACAGTTCGGTGCCGCGCGCGGCAAGCGGCTGGATGACCACACCGGTGAGCAGCCCCGCGAACCGGGTCTCGAAGTCCCGGAAGCCGGACCGGACTTGAGCATCGCCCTGGAGGTCGAGATGCACGGCATGTTGCTCACTCTTGTGCACCAGTCCCGGCCAGTGGGCCTTCATCACCACTCGCCCGTCCGGGCCGCGCAGCCGCTGGGCCGCGCGGACGGCATCGTCCTCGGTCTCCGCCCACGCCCACGGAATCTGCGGGATGCCGTAGCAGGTCAGCAGGTCGGCGCAGGTGCGCGGGTCGAGCCAGCCTCCGTCCGGATGCGCGGCCAGAAAGGTGTCAGTGATCTCGTGGGCATGGGCGGTGTCGATGCCGTCGAGTTCCGGGACCGTCCCTACGGGCCGGGCGAGCCAGGCCGCGCGGCGTGCGGCGTGGGCCAGCGCCCGTGCCGCCGCCTGGGGTTCGGCGTACGAGGGGATGGTACCCGCGTCGGCGGCGGGCAGCAGCTTGACCGGCAGGTCCTGTTCGAGGCGTACGGCGGCAACCGGCTTGGCCCGGTGCGCGGGGGCGTCGGTGAGTGCCCGGATGAGGTCGTCACCGGTCGCCGCGGCGACCGCCGTGGGTACGAGGGCCACCAGGACGGCGTCGAAGCCCGGGTGGCGCGTCAACCGGTCCAGGCAGTCCGCGAGCTGGTCCTCCGTGACGGCCGCGGTGGCGTCGACGGGGTTGCCGACCGCCGCACCCTGCGGGAGCACAGCGAGCAGGTCGTCGACGACGTCAGCAGGCAGCGGCGGCAGAGCCAGTCCCGCCTCTGTGCAGGCGTCCGCGGCGAGGACGCCCGCACCGCCCGCATTGGTGACGATCACGACGCGGGTGCCCGCGGGAAGCGGCTGGGAGTGCATCAGGGCGGCGGTTTCGAGGAGTTCGCCGACCGAGCGGGTGGCGGTGATGCCGGCCTGGCTGAACAGCGCCTGCCGGGTCATGGTGCGGGTGGCGGCGGCCGCGGTGTGGGAGGCGGCGGCCTGTCGACCCGCCTCGGTACGACCCGCGTCGACGGTCAGCACCGGCATGCGGCGGGTGACGCGGCGGGCCGTGCGGGAGAACGCGCGGGGGCTACCGAAGGACTCCAGGTGCAGCAGCGCCAGTCCGGTGCGGCCGTCGCTCTCCCACCACTGGAGCATGTCGTTGCCGCTGACGTCGTATTTGTCGCCGAGGGAGGCGAAGGACGAGACGCCGATGCCGAGCCGGGACAGCCCGTCGAGCAGGGCGATGCCGACCCCGCCGGACTGTACGGCGACGCCCGCGGTACCGGGTCGGGGGTGGTCGGCGGCGAAGGTGGCGTCCAGGCGCAGGTCTGGTTCGGTGTTGGAGATGCCGAGGCAGTTGGGTCCCACCAGGCGCATGCCGTGGGTGCGGCAGGTGGCCAGCAGCGCCTGCGCCTGGCCGGCGTCGAGGCCGGAGGTGACGACGAGCAGCGCCCGGACGCCGGCCTTGCCGCACTCCTCGGCCGCGACCGGCACCGCTGCGGCCGGGACGGCCACGACCACCAGGTCGGGGGTCTTCGGCAGCGCGCTCACGGACGGGTACGACGGCACGCCGAGAATGTGGTTGACACTCGGGTTCACGGCGAACAGACGGCGGGTGTAACCGCCCGCCTTCAGATGGTGCAGGATCGCCCGGCCGACCGAGCCGGGTTTGCGTCCGGCACCGACGACTGCGACCACGCTCGGGCACAGCAGCGGCTTGAGGCTGGCCACGTCGGCGGCCCGGCCCCGGGCCTCCACGGCCGACAGATAGGCGTCGTCCGTGTCGAGCCGGATGGTGCAGCGGACCTCGGGGCCCTCGAAGTGGCGGGCGGTGCGCAGGCCGAGGTCGGCGAAGAGCCGGAGTATCTCGCGGTTCTCGCTGAGCGCGTCGGCGGTGAAGGTGGTGATGCCGTCGGCCCGGGCGGCGGAGACCAGGTGCTCGACGAGCAGGGTGCCTGCTCCTCGGTGGTGCAGCCCATCGCAGACGGCGATGGATATCTCGGCCTCGTCCTTCTCCCCCGCGCTGTCATACTCGGCTAGACCGATCACCTGACCGTGCATCTCGGCCAGCAGGGCCCGGTAGCCGGAGCGCGCCGGGGCGCAGGCCCGGTCGGCGGCCAGGGCGGCGGACCGCGAGCTCGGCGAGAAGAACCGCAGGCGGAGAGTCTCCGGCGACATCTCCTCATAGAGTCCCTGCACCTGGTCGTGGTCGGCGGGGGTCGCAGGACGGATGCACACGGTGGTGCCGTCAGCGAGCAGGGCGTGAACCGGGGGTCGGTTGAGCACGGCGTCCGACATCAGGGATCTCCTCCAAGCTTCTCGATGGTTCGAGCATCCAGCGGACGGCAGGGCAGTCCCAGGGGCTGTCGGGGCTGGGCGCTGGGCCGGTCGGCCCTGAGTTCTCACGTTTCGCGACCGCGCGTCTGCGAGAGGTGACAGCGGTGGGGTAACAAGATCGAGGCGGCCCGCCTCGGCGCCGAGGTGCACGTCTTGTCCAGTGGCGACGTCCTGTAAGTCTGCTGCCGGCACAAACGACCAGGAACACCTGCTACGCGGCAGCCCGGTTGCGCTGCGCCATGGCCTTGGCCTCGTGCCTGGACGCCGCGTAGCGTCCGACCATGAACAGGCAACTGCGAAAGAGCGTGGTGCTCGTTGCCGTCGGCGCGGTCGTCGCTGCAGCCGTGGCGAAGGAACTGCGCAAACCCTCAATGGCGCGCACCTGGACAGGGCGCGTCTTCGGCCTCCCGTACGACTTCCGGCGGCCCACACTGGAGAGGATGTCCCGCGAGTTCTGGGATCCCGACAGCGACGCCCTCTTCACGCCGCACGCCTTCGGCGTCGGATACGGGCTGAACCTGGCCCGTGTGACCCGTGTCCTTCGCCGGTCTCGTTGACGGGGCTCCAGCGACCACCTACAGCTGCTGGCCGTTGCTCAGCGGTGCCAAGTCCCCATCTCGGTGCGCCTGCAGCGGGCCGGCGTCCCTGTGCCCCACGCTTGAGGCACAGGGGCATCGCTCGCTCCCGTGTCCATCAGCCGTCGGCGACCAGCGCAGTGAGGTCCAGCAGCCGGTTGGTGTAGCCCCATTCGTTGTCGTACCAGCCGAAGACCTTGGCGAGGGTGCCGTTGGCCTGGGTGAGCGGGGCGTCGAAGATGCAAGAGGCCGGGTCGCCGATGACGTCGCGGGAGACGATGGGCGCCGTCGAGACGCGCAGGATGCCGTTCATCGGGCCGTCGGCGGCCTCGGCGAAGGCGGCGTTGATCTCGTCGGCCGTGGCCTCTCGGTTCAGCACCACCGTGAGGTCGGTGAGCGAACCGTCTTCCACGGGTACCCGGACGGCGATCCCGTCCAGCGCGCCGGCCAGCTCCGGCAGTACGAGGCCGACAGCGCGGGCGGCGCCCGTGCTGGTGGGGATGATGCTCAATGCCGCCGAGCGGGCGCGGCGCAGGTCCTTGTGAGGGCCGTCGAGCAGGGACTGGTCGTTGGTGTAGCCGTGGACGGTGGTCAGCAGGCCGCGGTCGATGCCGAAGTTCTCGTCGAGCACCTTGACCATCGGCGCGAGGCAGTTGGTGGTGCAGGAGGCGGCCGAGATGATTCGGTCACGGTTCGGTCATAGGTGTCGTCGTTGACGCCCCATCACCAGGGTGGCGTCCACGTCCTTGCCGGGCGCCGAGAGCAGCACTGTGTGGGCGCCGGCCTTCAGGTGCAAGGCCGCGGTGTCGCGGTCGCGGAAGCGGCCGGTGGACTCGATGACGATGCCGGCTCCGTAGTCGGACCAGTGCAGGGCGGCCGGGTCGCGCTCGGCGGTGACGGCGATACGCCGGCCGTCGACGGTGATCGAGCTGTCGTCGTGCACGACCTCGCGTCCGATGTGCCCGAACGTCGAGTCGTACTCAAGGAGGTGGGCGAGGGTGGCGGGCGGGGCGATGTCGTTGATCGCGACGACGTGGACGTCCTGGGTGCCCGCCTCCGCCCGGTCGAGGGCCGCGCGGAGATAGGTGCGGCCGATGCGGCCGAAGCCGTTGATGCCGACGCGTACGGTCATGGTGAGGAACTCCTTTGCAGTCGGGGGCCTACCGTGGGTCGTGAGCGACTCGGTGAGTCGTCGGTGGTGGAGGCGGCATGGCCGGTAAGAAGGCGGCGAAGCTGCCGCGCGAGGTGTATGAGACGGAACTGCCGTGTCCGCAGACCGAGTTGGTGAAGCCGCGGGAGTGGGTGCGGGCGGAGGGCGTCCATCTGGTCGTTGATCTTCCAGGGGCGGGACGCGGCGGGCAAGGGCGGCACGATCAAGCGGGTCGCCGAGCACCTGAACCCGCGGGTGGCACGGATCGCGGCGCTGCCCAGGCCGACCGAGCGTGAGCGCACGCAGTGGTACTTCAGCAGCAGGAGCGGTTCCGGCGTCGTCTGGAGGATCCGCTGCGCCGTTGGAAGCTGTCGCCGATGGACCTGGAGTCGATCAACCGTTGAGAGGCCTGCTCGCGGGCCAAGGACGAGATGCTGGTCCACACGGACATCAGCGAGGCGCCCTGGTATGTCGTGGAGAGCGACGACAAGCGCCGGGCTCCGCTGAACAGGATGGCCCACGTGCTGAGCTCGGTCCCGTATCACGAGATGTCGCCGCCGGTGCTGTAGCTTCCGCATCGGCCGCCGTCGACCGGCTACGAGTGCCCGCCGCGTGATCTGCAGACCTACGTGCCCGATCACGCGGCGAGCCTCTGAGCAGCCGGTCGCCTCGCTCACGCCCGCTGAGGGACGACGGCGACGGGGCAGACGGCGTGGTGCAGCACCGCGTGGGCGACACGGCCGAGTTGGAGGCCATGGTGGCCCTCGCGGCGCCGGGCCCCGACCACGAGCAGGTCGGCGTCGGCCGAGGCACCGAGCAGCACCTGGCGGGCGTGCCCCTCCACGGTACGCCGATGCACCTCCACATCAGCCGGAACGTTCCGCAGCGCCACTTCCAGCACCTCCGCGGCCCGCTCCTCGTGCAGTCGGGCCGGTTCACCCGCCAGCAGAGGGTGGTCGGTCGTCTCGTGCGCGGGGCAGCGCCAGGCTCGTACGGCTTCCAGCGGCACGCCTCGGCGCCGTGCCTCCTCGACGGCGAAGCGCATCGCATCCGCGTCCGCCAGCTTCTCGCTGACGCCCACGACGATGCGGCCGTGCCTGCCGGGTACGGCCGGTCGCGGCTGCCGCGCAGCACGATCACGGGGCAGCGGGCGTGGCCGGCCACCGTCACGCTGACGGAGCCGAGGAGCGCCTCGGCCAGGCTGCTCCGGCCCCGAGAGCCCAGAACCATGGCAGCGGCGGTGTCGCTCTCCCGTACCAGCGCGTACTCGGGTTCCTCGGGCAGCACGTCGGCGGTGACCTTCACGTCTGGTCGGCGGGTGCGGACCCGGCGTGCGGCGGTCTCGACGATGTCCTCGGCCATCACTTGGTCCGAGGGCTTGCCGAGGTCGTCCGCGAGTGAGATGCCTTCGTACCGTTCCCAGAGCGAGGCGTACACCAGCCGCAACGGCAGCCCGCGCAGGGCGGCTTCGCCGGCCGCCCAGTCGACGGCGCGCAGGCTCGGCTCCGAGCCATCGACGCCGACGACCAGGGGAAGTTCCATCGTGCTCACCTTCCCGCGTCCAGGTCGAAGACGATCCGGGCCCTGATGTCACCGCGCAGCACGGCGTCGATGGACTCGTTCACGGAGGCGAGCGGGCGGGTCTCGTAGATGACCTTGGTCCGGTCGGCGGCGTGGAGCTGGAAGACCTCGGCGAGGTCCTGCCGGGTGCCGACGATGGAACCGATCACCGAGGTGCCGTTCAGCACGGTGTCGAAGATCGGGACCTGGAGCGTGCCGTGCGCGGGCAGGGCCACCATGACCAGCTTGCCGCCGCGTCGCAGACCGGAGTTGACCGCCTCGAACGCGGCCGGGTTCACCGCGAGGGCGATCGCGGCGTGGGCGCCGCCGTGCTTCTTCAGCTCCTTGCCGACGTCCTGCTTGCGGGCGTCGATGACGAGGTCGGCGCCGAGTTGCGCGGCGAGTTCGAGCTTGTCGTCGGTGACGTCGATGGCCGCGACGGTTGCCCCGGCGATCTTGGCGTACTGCAGGGCGAGGTGGCCGAGGCCGCCGACGCCGGAGATCGCGACGAGCTGGGTGGGCCGGACGTCGGCGACCTTGAGGGCCTTGTACGTGGTGACGCCGGCGCAGGTCAGTGGGGCCGCGTCGAACGGGGTGACGCCGTCGGGCACAGGCTGGGCGAAGTCGGCCGAGGCGAGCATCTTCTCGGCGTATCCGCCGTCGCCGCCGTAGCCGGTGTTGATCTGCTGCTCGCACAGGGTCTCCCAGCCGGACAGGCAGTGCTCGCAGCGCCCGCACGCCATGCCGAGCCACGGCACCGCGACGCGCTGCCCGACGGACAGGTGGGTGACGCCCTCGCCGAGCTTGTCAACGACGCCGACACCTTCGTGGCCGGGGACGAAGGGTGGGGTGGGCTTGACGGGCCAGTCGCCGTGGGCGGCATGGATGTCGGTGTGGCACAGCCCGGAGGCCTCGACGCGGATGCGGACCTGGCCGGGGCCGGGTTCGGGGTCGGGGCGCTCCTCGATGACCAGGGGCTCGCCGAAGGCTCGTACGACCGCTGCCTTCATGATCTGTTCTCTCCTCTGGAGGGGTGCGTCGGTGGTCTCTCAGTCGTGGGCGACGACGGCGACGGGGGCGGTGGAGTGGTGCAGGACGGCGTGGGTGACGGTGCCGATGTGGGCGCCGACGGAGGAGCGGCGGATGCGGCGGCCGACGACGACCAGGGAGGCTTCGTGGGAGGCGTCGATCAGGAGGAGCGAGGGGCTGCCGTAGTGCGGCTGCTCGACGACCTCGAGGTCGGGGTACTTCTGTCGCCAGGGGCGCAGCGCCTCGCTCAGGACTACGGCGTCGCCCTTCGCCATCTCCCGCTCGACCGCGGGCTCCAGGGCCATGCCATAGGCGTAGTAGGGCGGCGGGTTCCAGGCGTGCACGACCCGCAGCGGCACCGAGCGTCGCGCCGCGGCCTCGAAGGCGAACCCGATCAGCGCCTCGTCGGGGTCGGCGACGTCGAGCCCGAGGACGACGGGACGGAACCCCGTGGCCGCGGACGGGATGCCCGCGGGGTCCATCTCGTGCTCGTCCGCGGCCTGCTCGCCGGCGTGGACCAGGACCACGGGCCGCTCGGTGTGCGCCACGACCGCGAGGCCGACCGAGCCGACCAGGAAGCCGCCGATGCCGCCCGGGCGGCGTGAGCCGAGGACGAGCAGTTCGGCGTCCTGCGCCGCCCGGACCAGGGCCTCGGAAGGGAGTCCGGTGAGCTGCTCCGTGGTCACCTCGACGCCAGGGTGGCGCAGCCGCAGTCCCTCGGCGGCCTCGCGGGGAATCCGCTCGGTCCAGTGCTGGAGAGTCTCGGCGCGGCCATGTGTGGCTTCGGCCAGGTGCTCGGGGATCGGCTCCCAGGCGTGGACGAGCTTCACCGGCAGTCCGCGCAGCTGCGCCTCGCGGGCCGCCCATTCCGCGGCGGCGCGGCTCTCGGGCGAGCCGTCGAGACCCACCATGATGGTGCGGGGCATGTTCTCCACCTCCTGTATCGGGTCCCGAGGGGCCCGATTCAGCGTCGCGTTGGGGGGAATGGCGGGGCAGGGGCCGCTGGTCCTTCAGCGGGGACCATGGGCCCAGCACCGGGGTCGGCGGGACGGGCCAGTGGCGAGGTCCGTCCCGCCGCTCGCGGGTCAGCGCAGCCAGGTGTGGTCGCGGATCATCGGCAGGCGAGCCCACAGCCGACCCAGGCCCCAGGTGGCGCCCGCGCCCGCTGCCGCCACGGCGATCAGCGCGACAGCGTAGATCACGTGGTAGTCGGCGAACGGATTCGTCGACATGCTCGGCGAGCCGTCCGACAGGTGCCTGGCCGGCGGCCACTCGGCCATCCACATCAGCGCCATCATCGCCGTGCCCGCCACCGCGGCCGGCCACAGCGCCACACCGGCCATGACGGCCACACCGATGCCGAGCAGGCCTAGCATGAACAGCCAGTCCGCCCACGTGTCGCCGGCCCAGGAGTGGAACGTCGACTCCATCGGCCCGGCGGCGACGGAGCTGAGGAAGCCCTTCGTCGGCGACCCGCCGTCGATCCAGCCCTTGCCGGACGCGGTCGCGTATCCCAGGCCGAAGGCCTTGTCCAGGAACGCCCAGAGGAAGGCGAACCCCGTCAGGATGCGCAGCGACGCGAGGGCGTAAGCCTGCGCGGTGCGCGTGCCGAGACGTGCCGACACAGCGGACTTGGAGCCGGTCCGGTGCCAACGGAAGGCTGCCGACAGGTGAAAGCCCGGGCTCCGGTGAGGGTGCTCGTGCACGGCCATGATGGTGATCCCTTCGGGAACGTATGCATCGTCTACTCCTTGACGTGTCTCACTCTCGTCCGATGCCTGACGCCACGCCGGATGCCGAAGGTCTCCAGCGCTTGGGCTGAACGTCCCTGCACGCGAGGCCCGTTGGGCTGGAGGTGGCGGACCGGGCAGGTTGGACACCGGGCGAGTGTCGCGGTTGATCGCGCGGCCATGGATGCTGAGCACAGGCGGAGAGGGGCGGCATATGACTCGGTACGCGGGCAGACGGGCTTCGTGGTGGCGTCGGCTGCTACCCGGCCTCGACGCCCTGCTCTGCTACCGGCGCGCGTGGCTGAGAGGCGACCTGCTGACCGGCTTGACGGTGGCGGCGTATCTCGTACCGCAGGTGATGGCGTACGCGGGTGTGGCCGGGCTGCCACCGGTCGCCGGGCTGTGGGCGATCCTGCCCGCCCTCGCGTTGTATGCGTTGTTCGGGTCCTCCCGGCTGTTGTCGGTGGGGCCCGAGTCGACGACCGCTCTGATGACGGCCACCGTGGTGGGCCCGCTCGCCGACGGGGACGCGGGGCGCTACGCATCCCTGGCCGCGGCCCTCGCGGTGACGGTCGGTCTGCTGTGCCTGGTCGCGCGGGCGGTACGGCTGGGCTTCCTTGCGGACATGCTGTCCCGCCCGGTGTTGCTCGGCTATCTGGCCGGGGTGGCCTTGATCATGATGGTGGACCAACTACCCAGGATCACCGGCGTGCGGACAGCCGAGCCACAGTTCTTCTCCCAACTGTGGTCCTTCGTCCGTCACCTGCCGGACGTCGATGCGGCTACGGTCGTCTTCTCCGCCGTCGCGCTGGTGTTCCTGTTCGCGGTGAAGCGGTACGTGCCGGCGCTGCCGGGACCGCTGCTCGCGGTGATCCTCGGCACGGTGGCCGTCACCGTCTTCGACCTCGATCACCGGTACGGCATCCAGGTGATCGGCGGGGTGCCGTCGGGGCTGCCCTCGCTCGCGCTGCCGGACTTGGGCGAGCTGCCGCACCTCGTACTGCCCGCACTGGGCGTACTGATCGTCGCATACACCGACTTCATCCTCACCGCGCGCGCCTTCACCGGGCGCGGCGACGACGAGCCGGGCCTCGACGCCAACCAGGAGTTCCTGTCTCTGGGCGCGGCCAACCTCGGTGCGGGAGCCCTGCACGGCTTTCCGGTGAGCAGCAGCGCCAGCCGTACCGCGCTCGCCGCCTCGACGGGCGCCCGCAGCCAGGGCTATTCGCTGGTGGCCGGAGCGGTGGTCCTCACCGTCCTGCTGTTCTTGAGCCCCTTGCTGAGCCGGACGCCTTCGGCGGTGCTGGGGGCGCTCGTCGTGTACGCGGCCGTCCGCATGATCGACCTGGCCGGGTTCCGCCGACTGGCCTCCTTCCGCCGCCGCGAACTCGTGCTCGCCCTCGGCTGCCTGGCCGGCGTGCTCGCTCTGGACATCCTGTACGGGGTGATCGTGGCGGTCGGCCTGTCGGTGGCGGAACTGCTGACGCGGGTGGCGCGACCGCACGACGCGGTCGAAGGGCTGGTGCCCGGGTTGGCGGGCATGCACGACATCGATGACTATCCGCAGGCCCGCACGATCCCGGGCCTGCTGGTCTACCGCTACGACTCGCCCCTGTTCTTCGCCAACGCGGAGGACTTCCGGCGCCGGGCCCTGGCCGCCGCCGGCGAACAGACCGTGCCCGTCCGCTGGTTCGTGCTGAACACCGAGGCGAACGTCGAGGTCGACATCACGGCGCTCGACGCGGTCGACGAGCTGCGCCGCGAACTCGCCCACCGCGGCATTGTGTTCGCCCTGGCCCGGGTCAAGCAGGACCTGCTGGACGACCTGAAGGCGTACGGCCTGGCGGACTCCGTGGGCACGGACCTCATCTTCCCCACGCTGCCCACCGCGGTGGCCGCCTACCGCGAGTGGAGCGGCGAGCGATAGGAACCGGTGCCGGACGCGCGACACGGAGCGGGACCGGTCGCCCCCTCTGTCACCCGACCGTGAGGTCCGGACGGATCAGCGTGCCCGACCTGCCGTGGACGATCTCGTAGGCCGCGTCCAGTGCGCCGATCGCGGCCAGACCGCCCGTGTGCTCGACGAAGCGGGCAGCCGCCTCGGTCTTGGGGCCCATGGAGCCTGCAGGGAAACCACCGTGCCGCAGCTCCCGGGGGGTGGCGTCGGGCAACGGGTGCTGGTCGGGCGTCCCGTAGGCCTCGTAGACGCAGGGGACGTCGGTGAGGATGAGCAGGAAGTCCGCCTTGAGATCCTCGGCAAGCAGGGCTGCGGTGAGGTCCTTGTCGATGACGGCCTCCACACCGGTCAGTGCGCCGGTGTCGCGGTCGGCGGTGACGGGGACCCCGCCTCCGCCGGCGCAGATCACCAGGGTCCCGCTGTTCAGGAGCTCGTGGATGGTGTCGGTCTCCAGGATGCGTTCGGGTGCGGGTGACGCGACGACGCGCCGCCAGCCGGTGGTGTCCCGGGCGATGTGCCAGCCCCGCTTGCGGGCCAGTGCTTTGGCCGCCGGCGCGGAGTAGACCTGGCCGACGAACTTCGTGGGCCGTTCGAAGGCGGGATCGTCGGTCCGCACGAGGGTGTGGGTGACGAGGGCGGCGATCCGGTGCCCTGGCAGAGCGTCGTGCATGGCGCGGGTGAGCAGGGACCCGATCATGCCCTCGGTCTGGGCACCGAGCAGGTCCAACGGGTAGGGGGCGCTGAGCGCGGGGTCGGCCTCGCTCTCCATGGCGAGGAGGCCGATCTGCGGGCCGTTGCCGTGGGTGATGACCAGCTCGTGCTCGTGGGCGAGGGCGGCCAGTGCGGTGGCGACCCGGTCGATGTTGGCCTGCTGGACGGCGGCGTCGGGGCGTTCGCCGCGGTGCAGCAGGGCGTTGCCGCCGAGGGCGACGACGATGCGCATGGTTCAGTCCTCCAGGGTGGCGACGAGCACGGCCTTGATGGTGTGCAGCCGGTTCTCCGCCTGGTCGAAGACGATCGAGGCGCGCGAGGAGAAGACCTCGTCGGTGACTTCGAGGCCGTTCAGGCCGTAGGCCTCGAAGAGCTCCTGGCCGAGCCGGGTGCGGTGGTCGTGGAGGGACGGCAGGCAGTGCATGAACTTCACGTCCGGGTTGCCGGTGAGGGCGAGCGTCTTGTCGTTGACCTGGTACGGCAGCAGCAACTCGATCCGCTCGCGCCAGGAGTCGGCCGGTTCACCCATGGAGACCCAGACGTCCGTGTGCAGGAAGTCGGCGCCGTGTACGGCGGTCTCGACGTCCTCGGTGATGGTGATACGCGCCCCGCTCCGGTCGGCGACTTCACGGCATGCGGCGACCAGTGCGGGGTCCGGCCACAGTGCCTCGGGCGCGGCGATGCGCACGTCCATGCCGAGCAGCGCGCCCATCGACAGCAGCGAGTTGCCCATGTTGTTGCGGGCGTCGCCGAGGTAGCAGTAGCTGACGTCCGCGAGCGGCTTGGTGCTGTGCTCGCGCATGGTGAGCATGTCGCACAGGCTCTGGGTGGGATGTGCGGTGTCGGTCAGACCGTTGTATACGGGGACGCCGGCGTGGTCGGCGAGTTCGGTGGCGATCGACTGGGCGGAGCCCCGGTACTCGATGCCGTCGAACATGCGGCCGAGGACGCGGGCGGTGTCGGCGATGGACTCCTTGTGCCCGGCGTGGGTGTCGCCGGGACCGAGGTAGGTGGTGCGGGCGCCCTGGTCGGCGGCGGCCACCTCGAAGGCGCAGCGGGTGCGGGTGGAGGTCTTCTCGAAGATCAGGGCGATGTGCTTGCCGGTCAGCTGTGGCTGTTCGGTACCGGCGCGCTTGGCCGCCTTGAGGTCATGGGCGAGATCGAGGAGATGATGGATCTCGCGGGCGGTGAAGTCGAGTTCGCTCAGGTAGGAGCGGCCTCGCAGGTCGACGGTCATGGTGGGTTTCCCTAAGAATGTTGGCGGTCCGGGAGGACCGGGTGTGGCTGATGATGGGTTGCCGTTGATGGCTCGGAAGGAATGGCCGCCCGGTCCTCCGGGACGCTCCGACCACTGATTGAGAACTGCGGTCATCGCTGGTTAGGGACCTGTCGGCGGGGTGTTCCTCGGGCCACGAAGGTGCTGGTCACGGTGGAACGGAGCGACGGGCTTGAGCACGCCTCACGCGCGGATATGGGTCGGCATCGACGCCGGCAAGGGACATCACTGGGCAGTCGCGGTCGACGCCGACGGCGAGACGCTCTTCTCGACGAAGGTGATCAACGACGAGGCCCAGATCCTCACGCTCATCGAGACCGCCCGCGAACGGGCTGAAGAGGTGCGGTGGGCGGTGGACATCTCCGGCCGGGCCGCCACCCTGCTGCTGGCCCTGCTGATCGCGAACGGCCAGCAGGTCGTCTACGTGCCCGGCCGGACGGTCAACCGCATGTCCGGCGCCTACAAAGGCGAGGGCAAGACCGACGCCAAGGACGCCCGCGTCATCGCCGACCAGGCCCGCATGCGTCCCCGGGACTTCACCCCGCTGAGCACGCCTGCGGAGCTGGTCACCACGCTCCAGGTCCTCACCAACTACCGGGCCGACCTGATCGCCGACCGGGTCCGGCTGATCAATAGGCTCCGCGACCTGCTGGTGGGAATCTGCCCCGCACTGGAACGGGCCTTCGACTACTCCGCGGCCAAGGGACCGGTGGTGATGCTGACTGAGTATCAGACCCCGGCCAGCCTGCGCCGGATCGGCGTCAAGCGGCTGACGACCTGGCTCGAGCGCCGCAAGGTCCGCGGCGCCGACACCGTCGCCGCCAAAGCGGTGGAGGCGGCCCAGTCCCAGATGACTGCGCTGCCGGGCGAGAAGCGGGCCGCCAAGCTGGTCTGCGACCTCGCCCACCAGCTTCTGGCCCTGGACGAGCGGATCAAGGACAATGACCGGGAGATCCGCGAGACGTTCCGTGCCGACGACCGCGCCGAGATCATCGAGTCGATGCCCGGTATGGGTCCCATCCTGGGCGCCGAGTTCGTCGCCATCGTCGGCGACCTGTCCGGCTACCGCGACGCGGGCCGACTCGCCTCGCACGCCGGCCTGGCCCCAGTCGCCCGCGATTCCGGCCGCCGCACCGGCAACTACCACCGGCCCAAGCGTTACAACCGGCGCCTGCGGCACATCTTCTACCTGGCCGCCCAGACTGCCATGATGCGGCCCGGCCCGTCCCGGGACTACTACCTCAGAAAGCGTGCCGAGGGACTGATCCACACCCAGGCCCTGCTTGCGCTCGCCCGACGCCGCGTCGACGTGCTCTGGGCGATGCTGCGTGACAAGAGACTGTTCACCCCCACCCCACCGGACACGCAGACGGCTTGACCTCATCATTGAGATTCCTTACGGGGTCAGGCAATCGGGCCGCGTTCGACGGGGCAGCTCATGCAGCGCGGGCCGCCCCGGCCGCGGCCGAGTTCGGCACCGGCGATCGTGACGATCTCGATGCCCTGCTTACGCAGGTATGTGTTGGTGGTGACGTTGCGCTCGTAGCCGACGACCACACCGGGTGCGACGGCGAGGAAGTTGCTGCCGTCGTCCCACTGCTCGCGCTCGGCGTTGCGGATGTCCTGGGGAGCCGAGAGCATCCGGACCTTGTCCAGGTCGAGGGCCTCGGCGAGCGCCGTCGCGAGATCGGAGTTCACGGTGACGTCGAACCCGGTCTCACGCTCGGAGCTGGGCCGCAGCGTCCAGGAGCGCAGGGAGTCGGCGAGGCCGGGGTAGATGACGAAGGCGTCGCGGTCGATCATGGTCAGCACGGTGTCCAGGTGCATGTACGCGCGGGCTGCGGGCAGTTGGACGGCGATCAGCTCGCTCGCTGTGCCGGTCGCGAAGAGCCGGGCGGCCAGGTTCTCCACGGCCTGGGCCGTGGTGCGCTCGCCCATGCCGACCATGACGGTGCCGTTGCCGAGAACGTGGACGTCCCCGCCTTCGAGGGTGCCGACGGGGCCGCCGAGGAGGGGTGTGGGCGCGACGCCGGCGAACATCGGGTGGAACCGGTAGACGGCCTGCGCGTGCAGGCTCTCGCGTCGCCGGGCGGGCTTGGCCATCGGGTTGACCGACACCTGGTCGTAAACCCAGCAGGAGTTGTCGCGTGGGAAGAGGTGGTTGGGCAGTGGGGTGAGGGCGAAGTCGTCGGGGCCGAGCGTGTTCCACACCAGGCTGTGCGGGGTGGCGAGCGGCAGGTCGCTCTTGAGGAGGCCGCCGATCAGATAGCCGGCGAGGGTCTCCCCGTCGAGTTCGGCACACAGTTCGCGCACCGGGTCGATGAGGGCCGGGCCCACAGTGCCGGGAGTGATGACCCGGTCCAGGAGCCAGTCGCGGGCCTCCGCGACGTCGAGGGTCTGCGCCAGCAGGTCGGCGAAGTAGTGGACGCGGGCGCCGTGGTCGCGCAGGACCTGGGCGAAGGCGTCGTGCTCCTCGCGGGCTCGCTTGGCCCACAGGATGTCGTCGAAGAGCAGGGCGTCGACGTTGCGCGGGGTGAGGCGGGAGAGTTCGAGGCCGGGGCGGTGCAGGATCACCTGGCGCAGCGGGCCGGCCTCGGAGTCGACGTGGAAGGTGTTCATCGCGGAGGTTCCTCTGTGCTGTGGGCGGTCAGTCGTGGTGGCGGAAGTCGTTGCGCTTCCGGGCTCCGCCGATGCGGCTGGTACGGAGCCCTCGGGAGAGCCGCCGGGCCGGCGGGGGCGTCTCGGGTGCGCGCTCCGACCGGTCCACCGTCGCCGCGGTCCTCGGCGCCCTGGCCTCGCCGAAGGTGTCCTGTCCCCGCTTCAGCCAGACGTAGACGGGGACGCCGAGCAGCAGGACGAACAAGCCGTAGTAAACGGTCTGGTAGCCGCTTCCCTGGATCGACCAGTACGAGAAGACGAGGGCGAGCGCGGCGACGGTGATGTCACGGGCGAGTCTGCGGGGGCTGAGGTTCTCCCGGCCGCGCACCAGGAGCCAGTAAAGCTGCGCGGCGGCGGAGAAGAGGTACGGGATCACGGCGGTCAGCACGCTCAGCAGCACGATCTTGGTGAAGACATCGTCGAAGCGCGTATAGCTGAACACGGTGATCAGCGAGGCCAGCACCGTCGAGGCGACGATGCCGAAGGCCGGGACGCCACCCTCGCCGCGCAGCCGGGCGAAGGCCTGCGGGAACAGCCCGTCGCGAGCGGCCGCGTACGGCATCTCCGCGCACAGCATGGTCCACCCGTTGAGGGCGCCGATGCCCGAGATGATCGCGGCGACGGCCACGATGTCTCCGGCCCAGCTGCCGCCGAAGATGCTGTTCGCCGCGTCGGTGAAGGGAGCGGTGGATCCGCCGAGCCTGCCGTGCGCGACGGTGCCGAAGACGGCGAGGGTGCCCAGGATGTAGATGACGGCGCAGATGAGAGTCCCGTAGACGGTGGCGCGGGGGACGTTGCGCTCCGGCTCGCGGACCCGGCCGGCGACGACAGAGGCCGCTTCGAGGCCCAGGTAGCTGAACAGGGCGATGGCACCGGCGGCCGAGATCGCGCCCAGCGCCGACTGGCCGCCGGCGTTGAACGGGCCGAAGTTGCGGGAGTCCATGAACAGCAGGCCGACGGTGGCCATGAAGATCAGCGGAACGAACTTCAGCACGGTCGTGATCAGCTGGAACGCGCCCATGTTCCGGATGCCACTGAGGTTGATCGCGGCGGGAATCCACAGCCCGACCAGCGCGAGAAGCACCGAGACCCACTTGTCGTGCCCGGTGTTCACGAACACCTCGACGTAGCCGACCCACGCCACGACGATGGCCGCGTTGCCGGCCCAGGCCGTGATCCAGTACGACCACGCGTTGAGGAACCCGGCGAACTCCCCGAAGGCCTCGCGAGCGTAGACGTACGGCCCACCACTCGCCGGAACCCGCTTGGACAGCGCCCCGAAGGTCAGAGCCAGCGTGAGCGCGCCGAAGGTGACGGCGATGAAAGCGACGAGGGAGATGGGCCCGTACGGGGCAAGGGCGGAGGGCAGCGCGAAGACTCCGGTACCGATGATGCTGCCGATGACGAGCGCGGAGGCGGCGGGAAGGCCGAGCGCCGCCGTGGGCGCTTTCCCCTTTCCGCCTCCTGTGGTTCTGGTCATGGCTGAGGCTCCTCACGGACCAGTGTGGGTGAGTGGATCCGCGACTGATCTTTCTGCCCCTCAGCCGCGCACGGTCAGCGGCCACACGGCCCATGCGCGACCCCGATGGTCCCGCTGCCGTAGTCCTGGACAGCCCAACTCACCCGCTTCCCGGTGCTCCTGGTCACAGGACATGGGCCGTTCGGTCCACGACATGGTCCGGCCAGCCCCATCGTCGGCACCATTCCGAGCTCGACAATCGAGGTCAGGAACTACGGCCGGGCTCGTGGCGCGATGCCAACCGGCCGACGCCGCCATGTCCTTACGGCTCGTTCGAGACGGGGCCCGCACACCCCATGAGCCGCGAGGGCTTCCGCGCGAGACTCGTGTTGGGGAGGCACGATCCTCGCGTCACGGCCGCCGCCCTGCCGACATGGGGGCGGCGGCCGTCTTCACCGCCATCTGCCTCGGGGCCGGACGGTCCTGCTCCGGACCCCATGGCCCCTCCCCCGACAGGAGTCGGCGCCACACGCTGGAGGTGCCAGTTCGCACCCCCTGACCGGGAGGCCGGCCATGAACACCCCGAGCATGCTGCGCGCGCTGCCCACCCAGCACCGGCAACGGCTCATGCGTCTCGCCCGGGAGGTGACCATCCCGCAGGGGGCGCGCATCTTCAACGAAGGTGGACGTGCGGACCGGTTCTGGATCATCCGCACCGGCTCCATCGACCTCGACACCCATGTACCCGGCCGGCGCCGGGCCATCATCGAGACCCTCGGCCACAACGAACTCGTCGGACTCTCCTGGCTGTTCGCGCCGCACGTGTGGCATCTGAGCGCCACAGCGGCGACACCGGTACGGTCCTACGAGTTCGACGCCACGGCCGTCCGCTGCCTCTGCCAGGACGACCCTGCACTCGGCCATGCCGTCACCCAGTGGGTAGGCGACGTACTGGCCCACCGCCTCCGCACCACCAGGACCCGGCTGCTGGACCTCTACGCCCCCTACGGCGCCGGAAGCACCGTGTGAGCGGGCCGACCCGACGAAGGAGTCACCATGCCCAGCACCCCACACATCGTCAGCGACGTCATGTCCCACACGGTCGCCGCCGTCGGCCGACGGGCCGCCTTCAAGGAGATCGTGCAGCTCATGCAGGACTGGAAGGTCAGCGCCCTGCCCGTCCTGGAGGGAGAGGGCCGCATGGTCGGCGTCGTCTCCGAGGCCGACCTGCTGCTCAAGGAAGAGTTCCGCGACAGCGACCCCGACCGGGCCACACAGCTGCGCCGTCTCGACGATCTGGCCAAGGCCGGCGGTCTCACCGCCGAGGACCTGATGACCTCCCCCGCCCTCACCATCCGCGCGGACGCGACCCTGGCCCAGGCCGCACGGACCATGGCGCACGCCAAGGTCAAGCGCCTGCCCGTCGTGGACGGCGTGGGCATGCTGCAGGGCATCGTCAGCCGCGCGGACCTGCTGAAGGTCTTCCTGCGGACGGATGAGGAGATCGCCGAGGAGGTCCGGCGAGAGGTTGTGGCGTATCTCTTCCCTGCGCCGGTGTCAGCCGTGCGGGTGGAGGTGCGGAACGGCGTCGTGAAGCTCATCGGCCACACCCGGGACACATCCCTGGTCCCGGTGGCCGCGCGCCTGGTCCGGGCCGTCGAGGGCGTCGTCGACGTGGAGTTCGAGCTGACGCGCGCCGAAGGCCCTACGGAGTCGACCGCCGCTCCCGCGAACGGCGGCGAAACCCTGTCTCCGGCCTGACCGGCAACTCCCTGCGGAACACCAGCGGGATCCTGGCCGGGCCGGGATAACCCTCCACCACCGGCGCCCATCAGGTCGGTCTCACCGGCCAGGCGCGGAGTGCCACCTGGTGGAGGAGGCGACAACCCGGGCGTTCAGCACGTTGCCCGGCGATTCGTTCTCGTCCGCGCCGGTTCCGGGGTTTCCGTTCCCTTCCTGCCGCTGTCGGTCCTGGACTTGGGTGGCGATGACGGCGGCCTGGATACGGCGCTCGACGCCGAGCTTGGTCAGCAGACGGGAGATGTGGTTCTTGACCGTCTTCTCGGCCAGGTACAGCCGCTGGCCGATCTGGCGGTTGGTCAGGCCCTCACCGATCAGAGCCAGGATCTCCCGCTCCCGCTCGGTCAGGCCTTGCAGTCCGTCGGGCTGCTGCTCCTCCTGCTGGCCGCCGCGCAGCCGGGCCATCAGCTTGGTGGTGGCACTGGCATCGAGCAGGGACTGGCCGCCGGCCACGGTGCGCACGGCGGACACCAGGTCGGAGCCCTGGATCTGCTTCAGGACGTATCCGGAGGCACCCGCCATGATCGAGTCGAGCAGCGCTTCCTCGTCGTCGAAGGAGGTCAGCATGAGGCAGGCCAGCTCGGGCATGCGTGACCGGAGCTCCCTGCACACGGTCACGCCGTCGCCGTCGGGCAGCCGGACGTCCAGCACCGCCACCTGCGGGCGCAACGCGGGGACGCGCACCAGCGCCTGTTCCACCGTGCCGGCCTCGCCGATCACCTCGATGTCCGGCTCGTCGTTCAGCAGGTCGCGCACTCCGCGCCGTACCACCTCGTGGTCGTCCAGCAGGAAGACCCGGATCGGGTTGCCGGCGCCGGGCTGCTTGCTGTCCGCCATCAAACTGCTCCCTGGTTCCGCGTTCCGTACCGATGTCCGCTCGACGGGATCGGCCGTCCGTACCGAGACCCTTTCCCGTACGGCACCGAGATCCTTTCTCGCGTCCGGGCCGAAGAGCCAGGGCCGGTCGGCCCTGTTGTCCACCCATGGTGTCCCGCGGCCGTGAGATGCCGCTGCCGCCAGGGTACGAATCGGCCCGTCGATCCCCTCATCAGTCGGCAGTCATGGCCCTGACACTCTGATACGCCGAGCGGGGTGCCGCACCGCCCAAACCCGAATCACGCCACCCCACAGAGTGAAGGTCCAATGGCCCCGCTGCCGGGGCCCGACAGCCCTGGGCCAGGACCAGTGCTCGCAGAAGTCTGGAGCCGCTGCGAAACGATCAGAAGGAGCGGAGCACATGACTGCCAAGGACACCAGCACCCAGGTCATCAGCACCGCCACCGTGGAGGTGCGCGTGGAAGGCGATGTGGACGAGGAAGCCGTCGCATACCTCCGGGAGAAGGTCGACGCGGTCCTCGGCCGGCCCGGCATTCCAGCCGTGAGCGGCGCGGTGCGGATCGCCAGGGCGGTGGCGCACCACGCCGAGCGACCCTGGTCCGCCGGGGCCGAGCTCGTCGTGGGGAACACGCTCGTGGTCGTGCATGCCCAGGAAGCCACGGGGCACGAACTGGCGGACCGGCTGCAGGACCGGCTGCGCAGCCAGATGAACCGTGTCCTGCATCGCAAGGAGGAGGCCCGCAGGTCGGCCACCCCTCCTCCGTGGCGCGGCGGCCGTGCCGACAGCGGCCGAGAGTAGAGCCCTTCACGGTCCTCGGTTGCGAGGCGGTCACCCGCCTTCGTGCGCATGTGGTTCCTGCGCCTCGGCGAGGGACCAGCTCGCCCGAGTCGACCGGTCGAGCCGGACCGGTGCCAGTCAGCCCCCGGAAGGGACCATCGGCACCTGGGAGTCGGGATCAGGCACGACGAGAGTGGAGGCGTGAGCGGCACCGATCCCCCGCGGTGCCGCTCCCGTCCGCACACCGTCGGCCACCGCCGACGGCTCTCGTCAACGGAGGCGCTCCCCAATGACCCGTCATGAGGCCGGAATCCAGGCACCAGCAGCCGCCGACGCGCCGTCCGACATCACCATCGCCGTGGACCAGCTGGTCGCGAACGGACTCAAGGCGCTCGCCGACTACGACGCCCTCACCCAGGAGGAGGTCGACCACATCGTCAAGAAGGCGTCGGTCGCCGCGCTGGACCAGCACACCGCGCTGGCCCGCCTGGCCGTGGATGAGACCGGGCGTGGGGTCTTCGAGGACAAGGCGGCCAAGAACATGTTCGCGTGCGAGCACGTCACGCACAGCATGGGGCCGATGAAGACCGTCGGCGTCGTCGCCCGCGACGACATCGAGGACATGATCGAGGTGGCCGAGCCGGTCGGCGTGGTCTGCGCGATCACGCCGGTCACCAACCCGACCTCCACCACCGTCTTCAAGGCCCTGATGGCGCTGAAGACGCGCAACCCGATCGTGTTCGCCTTCCACCCCTCGGCCCAGCGGTGCAGTACGGCGGCGGCCCGGATCGTGCGGGACGCGGCCGTCACCGCCGGCGCGCCGGAGCACTGCGTGCAGTGGATCGAGACCCCGTCGGTCGAGGCGACCGGCATACTGATGCGCCACCCCGGCGTCTCGCTGATCCTCGCCACCGGCGGCAACGCCATGGTCAGGGCCGCCTACTCGGCGGGCAAGCCCGCCCTGGGAGTCGGTGCGGGCAACGTCCCGGCATACGTGCACAAGAGCGCGAAGCTGCGCCGGGCCGTGAACGACCTGGTGCTGTCCAAGTCGTTCGACAACGGCATGATCTGCGCCTCGGAACAGGCCGTCATCCTGGACGACGAGATCTACGACGCGGCACTGGCCGAACTCCACACCCTGCACGCTCACCTGGCGACCGCCGAGGAGAAGGCGAAGCTGGAAGCCTTCCTGTTCCCGACCGGCCGTGCCAACGCGGGCTGTGAGCCCAAGGTCAACGCTGGAGCCGTCGGTCAGAGTCCGGCATGGATCGCCGAGCAGGCAGGCTTCACCGTCCCAGGCGACACCTCACTGATCCTGGTCGAGGCCGAACGGGTGGGCCCGGACGAGCCGCTGACCCGCGAGAAGCTCTGCCCGGTGCTCGCCGTGCTGCGCGCCGGCTCCGAGCAACAGGGCTTCGACCTCGCCGCGGACATGGTCGCCTTCCACGGCCAGGGTCACACCGCGGTCATCCACACCGCGGACCAGGCGCTGGCGGAGGCGTACGGCCGGCGCGTGAAGACCGTACGGATCATCGTCAACGCCCCCTCCTCGCAAGGCGCCATCGGCGGCGTCTACAACAGCCTGCTGCCGTCGCTCACCCTGGGCTGCGGCTCGTGGGGCCACACCTCGGTGTCCAACAACGTCTCCGCGGTCCAGCTGCTGAACATCAAGCGGGTCAGCGCGCGCCGCAACAACCTGCAGTGGTTCAAGGTGCCGCCGAAGATCTACTTCGAGCCGCAGTCCCTGCGGTACCTGTCCTGTATGCCGGACGTCCACCGCGTCACGGTCGTCACCGACGCCACCATGACCCGCCTCGGCTTCGTCGACCGCGTCAGCCGCGTCCTGCAACGCCGTCACGAACCGGTCACCCTCCAGATCATCGACAACGTCGAGCCCGAGCCGAGCATCGACTCCGTGCAGCGCGGCGCCCAGCTCATGCGCGACTTCGGCCCCGACACCATCATCGCGCTCGGTGGCGGCTCCCCTATGGACGCCGCCAAGGTGATGTGGCTGCTGTACGAGCACCCGGACGTCGACTTCGCCGACATGCGGCAGAAGTTCTCCGACATCCGCAAGCGAGCCTTCCGCTTCCCGGTCCTCGGCACCCGGGCCCGCCTGGTGTGCGTACCCACCACGTCCGGCACCGGCGCGGAGGTCACCCCCTTCGCGGTGATCTCCGACCCCGCGAGCGGCAAGAAGTACCCGCTCGCCGACTACGCACTCACCCCGAGCGTGGCCATCGTCGACCCGCTGCTCACCGCGCACCTGCCCCCGGCGCTGGCGGCCGACAGCGGCTTCGACGCCCTCACCCACGCCATAGAGGCGTACGTGTCCGTCTACGCCAACGACTTCACCGACGGCCTGGCCCTGCACGCGATCCGCCTGATCTTCGACAACATCGAAGCGGCGGTGAACGACCGCAGGGGCCGACCCGACACACGGGAGAGGATGCACAACGCCGGCACGATCGCCGGCATGGCCTTCGGCAACGCCTTCCTCGGCATCGTCCACGCCATGTCGCACACCCTCGGCGCCACCTTCCACATCGCACACGGCCGCACCAACGCGGTTCTGCTGCCCCACGTCATCCGCTACAACGGGGCTGTTCCGGCGAAGCTCACGGGCTGGCCCAAGTACGAGCACTACCGCGCCCCCGAACGCTTCCAGGACATCGCCCGCACCCTCGGTCTGCCCGCCTCCACCGCGCAGGAGGGCGTGGAGTCGCTGGCCCGCGCGGTGGAGCGGCTACGCGATGCCGTGGGCATCGAGCCGTCCTTCCGGGCCCTCGGCGTCGACGAGCGCGCCTTCCTCGCCGCCCTGCCCCGACAGGCCTTGAACGCGTACGAGGACCAGTGCGCGCCCGCCAACCCACGCATGCCGATGCTCGACGACATGCAGGAGATCATGTGCATGGCCTATTACGGCGACGAAGCGGGGCGGCCGGACACGGACAAGGTCCGAACGGCCCTGGCGTGAAGAGCACCGAGGCCGTTCCAATGACCTGCCTGCCCGCGACGCCCGACCTGGTGCGCCGCGGACAGGCAGCCGCGCAGGCCTCGAAGGGTCGTCGCGCATGCCCTACCGGCGCACCGCCCGTCGCCACGGTGACAGATCACGCATCCGCCTGGCCGCGCCAGCCGGAGACACACAGCAGTGAGCAACGAAACCGCACGGAAGCCACTCCATGACCACTGACACCACGCAGACTGTCCCGACCGGGCCGCGCCCGAGCACAGAGCTGGGCAGCGACGAAGCCCTGCGGCTGCTGGGCAGCGTCTCCTTCGGCAGGACCGTCCTCACCCGCCAGGCACTGCCGACCGTCCGCCCGGTCAACCACGTTCTTGACAAGGGTGACATCGTCATCCGCACCCACGAGGGCGCGGCACTGACCGCACGCGCCGGGCAGGCCGACGGCCACGGCGTCGTGGTGGCATATGAAGCCGACTCCATAGACCCCGACACTCACCTCGGCTGGAGCGTCGTGGTCACCGGCTACGCCCAACTGGTGACCGACTCGCATGAGCTGGCCCGCTACCAGGAACTGCTCACCCCTGGGTGGACCAGACCATGGACCATGCCGTACGCATCCGACCCGACCTGATCACCGGGGTCCGGCTCCCCGCGCACGAGGAGGGCGATCCCGCCTGATCGCGGTCTCGCCAGGCAACCCGTCAATCGTGGGGGACCACCGCGACCGGTGCGGTGGCATGGTGCAGCACCGCGTGGGCGACGGGGCCGATCACCGTGCTGATCGGTGTCCGGCGCAGGCGGCGGCCGATCACGACGAGGGACGCGTCGCGCGAGGCCTCCACGAGGTGCGAGCCGGCCTTGCCGATCACGGCCTGCTCTGTCACCTCGACGCCGGGAAACTTGTCCCGCCAGGGCTCCAGCGCCTCGGACAGCGCACGGTGCATCACACCGGTGAGTTCGTCGTGCAGTTCGGCGTCGAGGTCGCCGCCATCGTCGTAGTAGGGCAGTTCCGGGCTCCGGCCATGGACGACGCGCAGTCTCGCGGCACGCTGAGAGGCGGCTTCGAAGGCGAATTCGATCACGCCGTCGTTCGGAGCCGCAGAGTTGAGGCCCAGGACGACGTCCCGGAACGCTGTGCCCCCGGACCCGACAGCGCCGGACTGGTGTTCGCCCTCGGAGCGCAGGCCACCTCGCACGAGGACGACAGGCCGCCGACTGCCCGCCATGACCGCCTGGGCGACGGACCCGACCAGGAATCCGGCCATACCGCCCAGGCCTCGAGAGCCCAGCACCAGTAGGTCGGCTGTCCGACCCGCGCCAAGCAAGGCGGTGACGGGTTCTTCGGTAAGACGGTCGGTGGTGATCCGCAGGCCCGGGTGGCGCCGCGCGATCGTCGCTCCGGCCTCGCGAAGCATGTGGTCCGCCCAGCGAATCCGCGCGTCCGGGCCCAGGGACGGCTGGGATACCCCGCCCAGGGGCGCGGAGAGCTGCCGTCCAAGGGCGTGGACCAAGTGCAGCGGGAGGTCTCGGAGCAGGGCTTCCCTGGCCGCCCATTCGGCGGTGGTCAGGCTCTCCGAGGATCCGTCCAGGCCTGCGGTGATGGTGCGGGGCATCCCGGCCTCCTTCGAAGTCTCGAATTCAGTGTCGAGGCCGTGTACTTGGGACAGGAGAGGCCTCAGGTCCCTGTGCGGAGGCCGTGTGGCCCACGCGTGGGTGAACGCGCGCAGGAGATGGGCCTACTCACAACGCCCCCAGCCCGTGCTCCCGGAACTGCTCGCGCACGCGTTCCGTCAGCTCCGGATCGGGCACGGGCGTGTCGCGTAGCGGGAAGTCGATACCCAGAGCGTCGTACTTGTGGGCGCCGAGTTTGTGGAAGGGCAGGACGTCCACCCGGTCGACGTTGCTCAGCCCGGCCAGGAAGGCGCCGAGAGCGTCCACGGCGGACGGGTCGTCCGTCCAGCCTGGGACGAGGACGTAACGGATGTACACGGGGACGGCCAGCCGGTCCAGGCGGGTGGCGAAGTTGAGCGTGGGGGCCAGCTGGCCGCCGGTGAGCTCGCGGTAAGTGGCGGCGTCGAACGACTTGATGTCCAGTAGCACCAGGTCTGTGTCGGCGAGGAGTTCGTCGGAGGCACGCGTGCCGAGGAAGCCGGAGGTGTCCAGGGCCGTGTGAAGTCCGGCCTCCTTGCAGCGGTGCAGGAGGGAGCCGGCGAATGCCGGCTGGAGCAGCGGCTCCCCCCCGGTGATGGTCACCCCTCCCCCGGCAGTGGTCAGGAAACCCCGGTACTTTTCGATCTCCCCCATGACCTTGTCGACCGAGGTCTCCCGGCCGTCGCGCATGTGCCAGGTGTCCGGATTGGCGCAGTACAGGCAGCGCAACGGGCAGCCGCTGACGAACAGGACGAACCGGGTCCCGGGACCGTCCACGCCGGTGGACAGGTCCCAGGAGTGCACCCGGCCCGTGAGCGGTCCCGTCGCCGGGGCCGCCTGCCGTGCCGCTGAGGTCGCCGCGGTGTTCACAGCGACCCGTGGAAGGTGCGGCTGATCACGTCGAGCTGCTGCTCACGCGTGAGCCGGACGAAATTGACCGCGTATCCGGAGACCCGGATCGTCAGCTCGGGGTACTTCTCGGGGTGTTCCACGGCGTCCTCGAGCGTCGCCCGGTTCAGCACGTTGACGTTCATGTGGAAACCACCGAAGGTCATGTACCCGTCGAGGATGCCGACCAGGTTTCCGGCCCGCTCCGTGGGATTGTGGCCCAGTCCCTCGGGTGTGATGGTCGTGGTCAGCGAGATGCCGTCCCGGGCCTCCTCGTACGGCAGCTTCGCCACGGACAGGGCCGAGGCGACGACACCGTGCCGGTCGCGGCCGTTCATCGGGTTGGCTCCGGGGGCGAAGGGCTGTCCGGCACGCCGCCCGTCGGGGGTGTTGCCCGTGTGCTTGCCGTAGACCACGTTCGAGGTGATCGTCAGTACCGACTGGGTGTGCTCGGCGTCCCGGTAGGTGGGGTGCCTGCGTACCTTGGCCATGAAGGATTCCACCAGGTCGACGGCGAGGCGGTCGGCGCGGTCGTCGTTGTTGCCGTACGCCGGGTAGTCGCCCTCGACCTTGTAGTCCACGGCCAGCCCGGTGTCGTCCCGGACCACCTTCACGCGGGCGTACTTGACGGCTGACAGGCTGTCGGCGGCCACGGAGAGCCCGGCGATGCCGCATGCCATGTAGCGGTGGACGGGGTGGTTGTGCAGGGCCATCTCGATGCGCTCGTAGGCGTACTTGTCGTGCATGTAGTGGATGACGTTGAGCGTGTTGACGTACGTCTTCGCCAGCCAGTCCAGCATCCGGTCGTACGCCGCCGACAGCTCCTCGTAGTCCAGGTACTCCCCTGCCAGGGCGGGCATCTCGGGTGCGACCTGCTCTCCGGTCATCTCGTCCCGGCCGCCGTTGATCGCGTACAGGAGCGCCTTGGCGAGGTTGACCCGGGCACCGAAGAACTGCATCTGCCTGCCCACCGCCATCGCCGACACGCAGCAGGCGATGGCGGTGTCGTCGCCGGTGCGCGGGCGCATCAGGTCGTCGGACTCGTACTGGATGGAGCTCGTGTCGATCGAGACCTGGGCGCAGAACCGCTTGAAGTCCTCGGGCAGCTGCGGCGACCACAGCACCGTGAGGTTCGGCTCCGGCGCGGGCCCGAGGTTGTAGAGGGTCCGCAGGAAGCGGAAGGAGCTGCGGGTGACGAGTGTGCGGCCGTCGGTGCCGATGCCGCCGATGGACTCCGTCACCCAGGTGGGGTCGCCGGAGAACAGTTGGTCGTACTCGGGTGTGCGCAGGAAGCGCACGATCCGCAGCTTGATCACGAAGTCGTCGATCAGCTCCTGGGCCCGGGTCTCGTCGATACGCCCCTCATCGAGGTCGCGCTGGAGGTAGATGTCCAGGAAGGTCGAGGTGCGGCCGAGCGACATCGCGGCGCCGTTCTGCTCCTTCACCGCGGCCAGGAAGCCGAGGTAGAGCCACTGCACGGCCTCGTGGGCGGTGGACGCGGGGCGGGTGACGTCACAGCCGTAGGAGGCTGCCATCCGCGCCAGCTCTCCCAACGCTCTTATCTGCTCCGCGAGTTCCTCGCGGTCACGGATGATGTGCGGGGCGGAGGGCCGGCCGTCCAGCAGGGCGCGCTCGGCCCGCTTGGCCTCGATCAGCCGGTCGGTGCCGTACAGAGCGACGCGCCGGTAGTCGCCGATGATCCGGCCCCGGCCGTAGGCGTCCGGGAGCCCGGTGATGATGCCGGCCTTGCGGGCGGCTCGCATCTCGGGGGTGTAGGCGTCGAAGACGCCGTCGTTGTGGGTCTTGCGGTGGGTACCGAAGACCTTGGTCACGAACGGGTCGGGCTCGTAGCCGTACGCCTTCAGGCCGTTCTCGACCATCCGGAGCCCGCCGTTCGGCATGATCGCGCGCTTCAACGGGGCTTCGGTCTGGAGTCCGACGATCAGTTCGCGTTCCCGGTCGATGTAGCCAGGGGCGTGCGAGGTGATCGTGGAAGGGGTGGCGGTGTCCACGTCGAGGATGCCCTTGCGGCGCTCCTCGGGGAACAGGGCGCTGACCTTGTGCCAGACGGCGAGCGTGCGCTCGGTCGGGCCGGTCAGGAACTCCGGACCGCCTTCGTACGGCGTGTAGTTGGCCTGGATGAAGTCGCGTACGTCGATCCGTTCGCGCCAGCGCCGGCCGGCGAATCCACGCCAGGCCTCGGCGGGTGCGTCCACGTCCGGACGGGTTGCCACGGTCATCACTGCCTCCGCATCGTTCGCGACACCGCACACGGACGGTTCCGTGAGCGGCTCCACTGACGATGCTCCTCGCGTGCCACGGCACCGGGCAGGGCCGGCGGGAGCCCGTCGCCGCGCCGTCCGGCCCCGCACCGTTGGGCCCTTCGGGCCAGGTCACGACGCGCATGACCAGCAGTCAGGCAGAGAGGTTGAGGCCGTACATCGTGCGGCCTCCGACGAGTTCGCGCCCGGTGACCAGTTCAGGCTCGATGCGCACGAAGACCTCCTCGGGCGAGGGAGCCCAGGAGCGCGGGCCGATCCGCTCCAGGCGGGCCGCCTCGGCCGCATCCGTCACGGTCTCGGCCCGGCCGGTGACGACGACGCTCCAGCCGGAGTGCGTCTCCACATCGGCCGCGTCCGCCCCGAACGCGACGACCGCGCCGTCGACTGCGCGGGCCAGCTCGGAGGCCATCGAGGTGCGCAGCAGCACCGCTCCGTCGGCGTCGAGGCCGAAGTTGACCGGCACGACCGTGGGCAGCGCCTTGCGCGTGTAGACGATGCGGCCTATGGGCGCCGTCGCGAGCAGGCGCAGGCACTCGTGACGACCGAGTTCGCGGAAACCATCGTTCGGGTACATGAGTCAGGCCGTCCTTCGCCCGGTGAGGGGATCACACTCCATGCTGAGCCCGCCGGCAGCCGCGGGTGAGGGCCACGGGTCCCGCCTTGGCCGGAGAGCGGCCCGAGGAAGCGTGGCGGCGAAGGGGGGCCGGACGGCCCTTCCGACACGCACATCGGACCGGATTTCCTCTGACCATGGTCGAAACCCTCATCTCGTTCGCACCCCGCCACACCGAGCGTGCCGTCGGCGGGACGACCGTCCTGGAGCTGCGCGGTGAGATCGACATCCTCACAGCAGCGCCTCTTGGAGCCCGCTTGGACGATCTGACGGCCGTCGTTCTCCCCGACCTCGTGGTGGACCTCCGTGCCGTGTCCTTCGTCGACTGTGCCGGACTCGGGATGCTGTGCCGGGCGCGGAACAGGGTCGTGGAACGGCACGGTCGGCTGCGGCTTGTCACTGACAGCAACCAGTTCCTTCGAATTCTTCGTGGTGCGGGGCTGGATGGCGTGTTCGAGATATACGACCACCTGCCCGAAGCCTTGGCCGCTGTGCCCGGCGGGGTCCTCACCGCCTCAGTGGGCTGATGATTCTGAGGGCGCAACCCGCAACCGCACGAGGCCCTCGGAGTGGCCGCCGCTCCAGGATCACGGCTACTCAAGCGGCCCGGTCGTTGAGCGTCACCCCACCTGATCCCGTGCACGCCGCGGAGTGGCCGAGCCTCCGGGCCGTACCCGAGGACAGCACCACGGCGGGTCAACGAGCCGTACGGGTGCTGGGCCGAACGGCCCGCCACCCGACTGGACTTGGCCCGATCGGCCCTCCGCCTCCACCTGACCGGCCCATGCCACCGCAAGGCCGCCGCTGTCACCTTCGTGTGTGTGACGACGAGGAGGTGCGGAGAGATGCGCGAGGACAGGCCCGCGAACAGGAAGCGCAAGCGAACGAGGGTACCGCTGTGGCGATGGCGGAGTAACCCGGTCCGACGTCGCGACGACGTCCTCGAGGCATGGCTCGTGCTGGCCGTATGGGTGCTCATCGCGGTGGGTGGCACGGCGGTCGGTGTGGTGACGGCCCATGCAGCCGACCAGGTCTTCGCCCACCAACGGGCCGAACGGACCCCCGTCCGCGCCGTTCTCCTCGATGACGTCCCGCGCACCGCGACCTCGGCGACGGGGAGAGACCTGGCATCGGCAAGGGTCCGCTGGACGAACTCCGACGGCTCCACGCGCAGCGGCATGACGCTGGTGACCACCGGGAAGAAGGCCGGCTCCACGGTCAGGATCTGGGTCGATACCCGGGGGAGGCTGAGCACACAGCCCCCGACGCCCGGCAAGGCCGCGGTCGAGGCGGGGCTCTTTGGAGCCTCCGCCGCCCTCGCCCTGAGCGGCGTGGTGTTCGGGATCGGGAGCGTCGGCCGTGGGTACCTCGACCGTCGGCGCATCAAGGAGTGGGACAGGGAGTGGACCCTGGTCGGGCCGCAGTGGGGCCACAAGACCAGTTGACCGCCGAACCCCATGCTCGAGCGACCTCGGTCATGCCCGTCGGAGAGGGACACCACCGCCGAGGTGGCGTCCCTCCGGGCGTTCATCACCTGCAGGCTGTTGGTGGTCTGCGACATCATGCTCGTGCGAGCGGCCTCGGTGGGTAGCCGGCTTGATCCCGCCGGACAGCGACTGCTCCGGAACCGCGGACACCCTTGCCCCCCGGGAATGTCGTGGCCCGAGCTGACGTCGGGCAGCCCGACATCTGCGACCGGTGTTACCGCGGGGCACTCGGACGTTCTGCCGCCCGCGCCGGCACGGTCGCCACGTCGAGGCCCGGGGAGGCGCCTTCCACTGCGCCCTCCTGCTCACCTGGCCGGACTCCGTAGCGACCGTTCCTGCACCTCATCTCACTGGGCCGGAACCTACACGGACTACGCAGGCTCCCCCTAGAGCCGGGCCGATGTCATTCCACGCGTCCATAGGCCCCGGCTGCCCCTTGACCAGTCGGGAACGCGAGCGAGTTCGGCAAGGCCGGCGCTTCCGGCATCGACGGCGAGCTGCGTGCTGCGTGCTGCCGAGCCGGAGAGGGTTCAGACACCGCTTGGCCGGCTCTCAGCCCAAGATCCGGACCATTGCCGGTCCAGCAACTCGCCACTCGCCTCAATCATTGCTGGTTGACGTGGGCTTTCAGTCAGCCCCAAACCAGCACGGGAGTCAGCACGGGAGTCAGCACCCGCACCATCAAGTCACCTTGCACTACGCATCTCGGACCAGGGAGAGCACGGCGGCCACATGGGCATCCCGGTGCGTGTCCACTCCCAGGACCGCCTCCCAGCCCAGCAAGCGGCATGGCGCCACGCGACTGACCGAGTACGTGAGCGCGGTACGCACACGAGTCGAGGCCATGCCACCAGGGCAGACCAGAACCGAAGCCGAAGCATGGATCAGCTGGGCAGCAGCCACCGTGGACCGCCTCGACCCACTGAACACACCGCCCCGGCTGCCCGACATTCCCAATCCACGGGCCGACGACCTGAAACCCTTCCTCGGGCACTGGTTCGGCCCGCCGAACTGCGGCGGCAGCGCGCCTGCCACCGCAATCAGCGGAGCGGGGAACCCAGCCGAATTCTCTTCAAGTTCCGGCAAACCGCTCTCGGGAGGTCACGTTCCGCCAGAAAGAGCAAAGATGGCCACAGGGCCTGATCAGTGGGCGCGCGCGATCGGCTGTTCGGACCAGATGGTCTTGTGGTTCTGGCCGTGGCGGCAGCCCCAGCGCTCGGCGAGTTGGGCAACGAGGAACAGGCCGCGTCCACCCTCGTCGGTGGTGCGAGCGCGGCGCAGACGGGGTTGGGCGCTGTTGGAGTCGGTGACCTCGCAGACCAGAACGTGGTGGCGGATCAGTCGCAGCTCCGCCGGCGGACGACCGTAGCGGATCGCGTTGGTGACCAGTTCACTGACGATGAGTTCGGTGGGGAAGAGGAGGTCGTCCAACCCCCACGCGGTGAGTTGGCGGGTCGCCCATTCCCGAGCGTCCGAGACAGCGGCCGGATCGGCCGGTATCTGCCATCGAGCGGTGTTCTGAGCCGTTACGGCGCGGGTACGTGCGAGCAGCAGGGTCACGTCGTCACGTGGTGCTTCGTCCACCAGATGGTCGAGGAGGGTCCTGCCGGTCTCCTCCAGAGCGCGGTCCGGGCGGCACGAGGTGGCGAGGGCATCGGTCAGCCGCTGGAGCCCGTCGCTGACATCGTGTGTGGCTTGCTGGACCAGGCCGTCGGTGTAGAGCGCGAGGACGCTGCCCGGTTCGAGGTCGATCGTGGTTGTCTCGTACGGCATGCCGCAGACGGCGAGGGGCGGCCCCGGGACTAGGTCGACGGCTTCGGCACTCCCGTCGGGCCGCACGAGCACGGGCGGCGGGTGCCCGGCACTGGCCATGGCGCAGCGTCGGGCGACCGGATCGTAGACCGCGTACAGACAGGTGGCGCCCATGACGTCATGGTCGCCAGGAGGTGCTTCCGCCGCGAGGCGCTGGACCACGTCGGCGAGACGGGTGAGCAACTCGTCCGGCTCCAGTTCGAGGTCGGCGAGGGTCTGGATGGCAGCGCGCAGACGGCCCATGGTGGCACTGGCGGGTATGCCGCGGCCGATCACGTCTCCGGCGACGAGGGCCAGCCGGAGAGCGGGCAGGGGTATGGCGTCGTACCAGTCGCCGCTGGTGCCGCCCCCACGGTCTGTGGGCAGGTAGACGCCGGCGGTCTCGGCTGCCGGAGTGTCGGTCGTGGCCGGGGGAAGGAGTCTTTGCTGCAGGGCCATGGCCGCTCTGTGCTCGCGCGTGTAGCGGCGGGCGTTGTCGATGGCGAGTGCTCCCCGTGAGGCGATCTGCCTCATGAGATCCACCTCGTCCGCGGTGAACGGTTCGGACGGACCGGTGCGCCAGACCACGATCGCTCCGAGGGTGACGCCGCGGGCGTGCAGCGGTGCCACCATCACCGCCTGGACGTCGTGCGGGAGGAACCGCTCGGCCGAATATGGGCCGCCGAACAGGGCGATGTAGTCGTCCCGGCCGTAGACGACCGTCTCGCCGCGCTGGAAGCGGCGCAGGAGGGGGTGGTCGGACAGGGGTGGGACGAGGTTGCCGCGCTGGATGCCGGGCGGCCAGTCCGCGGTGGCGGGCGCCAGGGCCGCGCTGCGCCGATGCGGATCTCCTCCGCCCAGCCGCTCGGCGGGTTCGTCACCGTCGAAGACGGCTTCCGCAAGGTCGACCGCTACGAGGTCACCGAAGGCGGGTACAAGGACGTCCGCGAGATCCTGGGCGGTCCGCACGACATCCAGGGAGCCCCCCACACGCTCGGCGACCGCATGGGCGAGATCCAGCTGTCGGCGGGCACGCAGTTGGTCGGTGTCGTCTACGTACAGGGCTGCGACTCCTGCGGGGCGTCCTCGCGCGTCCTCCAGTCGGAAGGCGGACAGCGACAGCTCGTGCCGCCGCGCCGGATGGTGTCGCCAGCTCACTCGCTGGTTCCTGTGGATCACCGGGACGCCCGTCTCGAGCACCTGCCGCAGTACCGCCTCGATGCTCTCGGCATCCTGGGCGCACAGCACGTCGTCCAGTCGGGCGCCGGGCTGTAGGGGACGGCCGTCGGGAGCGTCCGGCATGGCGTTCGTCTGCACGGTGGTGAGATCCGTGTCGTGCAGGGCGATCGTGATCCGGTTCTGAGCGGACAGTGCGCGCAGGAGGGCTGCGCCGTGCCGGTGGTCGGCGACATGAGGAGTGGGGGCTGCGAGCACGAGGAAGTCCGCCGAGCCGCTCACCCGTGTGGTCCGGAAGGTGACGTCGATCGTGTTGCCGCACCGGTGACGCAGTCGTACCCGGCCGGTCGCCGGCACATGTGCGGCCCTGCGCGGGTCGTGCGGAAGGTCGGCCACGAGCTCCCGCACGGGGCGGCCGTGGACCTCGTCGGCGCAGAACCCGGTCAGGTCCTGTGCTGTGCCGGTCCACCCGACCACCGTGCCCCGATCGTCGAGCACGGCCGCGGCCAGACCGTCGAAGGCGGGCGGCCGGCCGCCGGGGCCGGCGCCGAAGACGCTCGTCGCACCTCGAAAGGCGCCTGCCGGGTCGGCGTTTTCAACATCCGATGCGTCCATGTCTCTGGCTTTCCTTACGAGGTTCCGCGGCTACGGGAGATGGGGATCCTGTGGCGGCTTTCGGCGCTCAGCGGGCGCCTGTTGGGGACGGCAGGTCCTGTTCGGCCCAGACGACCTTGCCGTCTGTTAGCGAGCGGGCACCGCACCTGCGCGACAGCCGACCGACCAGGTGAAGGCCGCGGCCGTGCTCGTCGAGATTGCCGGGATGGCGCGGGCGTGGCCGACCGGTGTGGGTGTCGGAGACTTCGCAGGTAAGCACCCGGTGCTGGATGAGCCGTAGGCGGATCGGGCCGTCGCCGTGGCGGATCGCATTGGTGACCAGTTCACTGACGAGCGACTCCACGGCCGTCACCAGCGGCTCCAGGCCCCATTCACGGAGTTGACGGGCGGCCAGACGCCGGGCCATCGGGACGGTGACGAGTTCGTTCGGCAGATCCCAGGACGCGACCTGGGCAGGCGGCAGGGCGCGCGTCTGCGCAAGGAGCAGGGTGACGTCGTCGGCCGGTGCCTGCGCCGACAAGGTCTCCATCGCCCGCGAGCACAGATCCTCCAGGGCGGCACCGGGCTGTGCCAGGGCGGCGCCCAGACGCCGCAGGCCGACGTCGATGTCCTCGCCGCGGGACTCCACCAGGCCGTCGGAGTAGAGGGCGAGCACGCTTCCTTCGGGCAGTTCCAGTTCCACGGACTCGAAAGGCACCAGGCCGAGACCGAGGCCCAGCGGGGCTCCGGCCGGCAGGTCGGGGATGGTGACCCCGCCCTGTGCGTCGACGACCAGGGGCGGCGGATGCCCGGCCCGTGCCAGCGTGCACCGTCGGGAGACCGGGTCGTAGACGGCGTACAGACAGGTGGCACCGACGACCGCTGGAACCCGGTCGGTGTCGTCGGCGTCCTCGTCGTTCAGTCGCCGGACCGTGTCGTCGAGGTGCGCCAGCAGTTCGTCCGGGGGCAGGTCGAGGTCCGCGAGCGTGCGCACGGCGGTGCGCAACCTGCCCATGGTCGCCGCGGCGTTGATGCCGTGTCCCACCACATCGCCGACGACCAGGGCCACCCGTGCACCGGACAGCTCGACCACATCGAACCAGTCGCCCCCCACACCGTGGTCCATGTCGGCGGGCACATAGCGCGAGGCGACCTCGACGGCAGCACCGCCCTGCACCCGCTGAGGGAGCAGGTCGCGTTGCAGCGTGAGGGCGGCGGTGCGCTCGCGCGCGTACTGGAGCGCGTTGTCCAGGCAGAGTGCGGCCCGGGTGACCAGTTCCTCGGCGAGGAGCAGGTCGTCCTCCTGGAACGGCGTCTGTTCCGTGGAACGGCCGAACAGCGCCAGTCCCAGCACGCAGCGCCGGGCGCGGATGGGTACGACCATCAAGGAGTGGACGTCGCTGTCGCGTACCTTCTGCGCACGCGTCGGATCGTGGTCGACCCAGGGGCCGGCATGGGTGTCCAGCACCGGTTCCAGGTGAGACCTGCCCGTGCGCAGGACGGCGGCGAACGACGAGGTCGGGGGGACGTGGATCACCTCTTCACGCACCGCTGGCAACTCCAGGACACCCTGGTCGACGGAGGCCACCCCGGCACGGCGCAACACGGGGCGGCGTCCGCTCGTCGTGCCGATCCGTGCGGAGGGTTCGAGTCCGAACGGAACCGACTCCAGCAGGTCGACGACGACGTGGTCGGCCAGCAGGGGCACGCTGAGCTCTGCCAGTTCCTGGGCGGTCTGCATCACGTCGAGGGTGCTGCCGATGTGCGTGCTGGCCTCGCTCAGGATGGCAAGGCGCTCGCGCGCCCGCTTGTTTCCGGTGACGTCCACGGTCATGGAGCACACGCCCAGTGGCGTGCCATCCGCGCCCTGGAGACAGAAGAAGGAGGCGGAGAACGCGTGCTCACGGGGCCGGTCCGCAGGCGGCCACGCACGGTACTCGTGCACCGTCGTCGTGCCGCTCTCCAGCACCTGCCGCATCACCACCTCGAGCGCTTCGGCCTCGACGGCGGGCAGTGAGTCCTTCAGACCGCGCCCGAAGCGTCGGTGGCGAGGCACGCCGTCGTGCCGCTCCATGGCGTCGTTCACCCAGACACAGCGCAGCTGCGCGTCATAAACGACGATGCCGATCGGGGCTCGGGCAAGGAGCGACTCCCGCACCGGTCCCCCGGTCGCCCCCGAGGACAGAGCTCCTATGTCCGTCACGGACACCAGCCACCGGCTGCCGGCGTCCTGCCCCCGCAGCAGCGAGACCCGCAGCGTCATCCTGAGCGTGTGGCCGTCGCGGTGGCGTATCGCGACAGTGCCGGACCAGCCGCCCCGCGCACGGCACTGCTCGGAGAACGCCGCAGCCCTTCGGGCGTCCTCGGGAGGCGGCAGCACGTGTGCGGCGGACCGGCCCACCACCTCCCCGGCCGCATAGCCGACGAGCTGCTGGGCGGCGTGCGTCCACCCCACGACGATGCCCTCGGCATCGATCATCGCTATCGCGGCGTCGGGCACCTCAGGAATGCTCACCGGCTCGGCGAGGAGGGTGTGGTCAGTGTTGGTCATTCGCGGTCCAATCCCATCGGTGCGGAAGTAGGAGCGTCGGCCTGTGGCCCGGCGACCCTGTGTGCAGCGGTGGTGAACGGCGATGTCCCGGTGAGCGGCACACGGTGCGATATCTGTCATATCAGAGCAATTCGCCCCTTCCTGATGAAATCATCAGATGTAATGGCTCGGGCGTCAAGTCCCTCATAGGTGATCGAAAATTCAGATTCTGGGGCTCCAAGTCACGGCTTTACAGGTGAACGGACGGGTAGCGGGTTCCGCGGAGCATGCACAGCGGGTGGGAGCGGCTCCCCGAGGTTCAGACCACCCGCCGGATGGCGGCCCACCCTGGCGATCGCCCGGCAGGCTGGGCGCCGGGACGATGCCGGGGAACCCATACCCGGAGTGCTCGAGGGCTGATGCGGCACCGCACGGGAGTCGGCAGGCTGACGGCTTCGCCGTCCAGCCCGGCGGGGAGGACCGGGGCGTCGGCGTACACGACGACGTCGTCGGGCGTGGCGAGGCGGGTGAGGCCGTGCGGTTGTCCGCTGCGCAGCCTCGCGGCCGTCTCTGCGGGCGTCTCTGCCCTGGCGGTCAGTACTCCCAGCAGGCCGGAATCCAGGTGCGCACGCCTGCCGAGCCTGGTCGGGTCATCCGCTTGGTAAGGGTTGTTGCTCACCAGCACGGCATCCGGCCCGTCCACGGTGAGCGGCCCAGTGCGGACCACCAACTCCGGGCCCTCGTGGCGGGCCAGGAATTCCGGAAGGATGCGCACGGCCGTGCCAAGCTTGTCGTCCCGATAGGCCGGGTCCTGCACCAGGGCGGCATAAGCACCGAACGAGACGTTGTTCACGAACACCCGCTCGCCTGCGTACCCAAGATCCACGCGCAGCTCGACGCCGTCCGTGAGCGCCTCCAGCGCGGCCGAGGGGTCCTCACGGTCCAGACCGAGATCCATGGCGAAGTGGTTGCGGGTACCCGCCGGAATGACCACGAAGGGCAGGCCGCTCTCCGCGGCCACCTCGGCGACAAGCGCCTGTGTACCGTCTCCGCCCGCCACGCCCAGCAGATCCGCACCGTCGTCCACCGCACGTCGGGCGACCGTCGCCAGGTCCCGGAGCAGGGAATGATCGATCAGGAACACCTGGGCTCCGAGCGTGCGGGCGCGTTCCGCGATCCGGAACCGGCTCTCCTTCCCTCCCCCCGAACGCGGATTCACGATCAGCCAGGGCCGCCGCGCGCCGGTCGTCGGCCGCGCCGCGTTCTCGCTCACGGCGCGTACCCGAAAGCCACATGCATCAGCCGCGCGCACCTCACTGGCGACAACAGGACTGCCGCGATCACGCCCGCAGCTGACGGCTCCGTCCCCCACCGGGCCGACGGTCCGGCGATTGCGCCTGCGGCCACCGCCACGATGACACTTCCTTCGACAGTTGCGGCCTACGGCATCAGCTTGCAGCTCGGCCTGGGGATCCGCACCTGGGATACGGGCGGTGCCCCGAACGCCTTCACTACCGCCGAGCCGACGCCGTCTCCCCGGTTGAGAGTCCGACCGGGGCCCTTCTCCAGCGCCAGCCGCACCGAGGCGAGTACGCCCAGGACGTGACGGACGCGGCAGCCTCGGGGGCGATCCGTTGCGGACGGCCGAAGCATCCATTGGTTGTCTCTGACTCCGTCCCTGGTGGCCGGTGGCGACTCACCGCAGCCCGTGTCGGAAGGGGTCAAGCACGACAGTGCCGGGAAGTATCGCCCACCGGGCGAAGAGGTCTCCTCGTTTTCCCGTGACCGGGGCTGGGCACCCGATGCCCATGGCGACGCGTCCGGTTCCGGTGCGAACCATCCTCGCCACCATCGGCCTGGTGCTCGCCACCTACGTCGTACTCGAGCTGGTGGTCCAGGCTCGCCGGGTCCTGATCTGGGCGGTCATCGCGTTGTTCCTGGCCGTCTCACTTCATCCGGCGGTCGAAGCCCTGCAGCGACGGGCGCCGCGGTGCCGACGGTCGGTGGCCACCTTGCTGGTCTTCCTGGCTGCGGCCGCGGCCGTCGGCGCGGTGATCGCCCTGTTCGTCATCCCCCTGGCCCAGGAGGGAAGCCGGTTCGCCGGTCGCCTACCCGCGATGATCAGGGACGCCCAGGCCGGCCGCGGGCCAGTCGGCAACCTGCTGGAACGGACGCACGCTCTGCAGTATGTCCGGCACCATCAGGCGCAGATCCACGCGTTCGCCACCGGACTGAGCACGCCCGCCTTGAAGTTCCTCCGCGGTGCAGCGAGCACCGCGGCAGGCGCTCTCACCATTTTCGTGCTGGCCTATCTGATGGTGCTGGAGGGCCCCAAGGCCATAGACCGGTCCCTGGCCCTCGTGGACGAGGCGCCCGCGGCCCGCATACGCCGCGTCGGAGCCGCGTGCGCCCGTACCGTCAACGGCTATCTGACCGGGAACTTGCTGATCAGCGTCATCTGCGGGCTTCTGACCTACGTCGTGCTGCTGGTTTCCGGAGTGCCGTTCGCCGGCCTGCTGGCTCTCTTCGTCGCAGTGACCGACCTCATTCCCCTGGTGGGAGCCACCATAGGAGCTGTCGTCGCCTCCGCAGTGGCGTTCGTCCACTCCCTGCCGGCCGGCATCGGGGCCATCATCTTCTTCATCGTCTATCAGCAGGCCGAAAACCACCTCCTGCAACCGGTCATCCTGTCTCGGACGGTGAAACTCAACCCCCTCACCGTGCTGCTGGCCACCCTGATCGCCGCCGAAGTCGCCGGGATCCTCGGTGCCCTGCTGGCGATTCCCGTCACCGGCATCATCCAGGTCGTCCTCGGTGACATCTGGGCTCACCGCGGCGGTCGCCCACTGGGGCTGCCGACACGGGCAGACAACGGCCCCGAGAACGCCGACCGGTGCGACGTCCCCAGATGACGGCCCCGTGGAATCCGGCCGCCACAAGCGCAGCGAGGAGTTCGCCCGGGTCGACGGCGGCGCCTTTCCTCGTCAGGCGAAAGATCTTTGACAGGCCGGTCGGGGTTGCAGGGCACCGCTTGAACGGACGGACCTGGCAGACAGCGAGGACCCGGGGTGAGAGCGGGTTGGTGATCGCCCTCGCCCGGTCAGTGTTCGAGCGGGACGTGGACGTCGGACTGACCGAATACCTCGGCTGCCGCCTGCGTCGCCATCACAGCCGCGCCGAGATGCGCGTGAAGGACCGCTCGCCGGCCGACGGCCAGCGGAGGTGGCGGGATGTCGCCGCTCGCCGGCGTCCGGTCGATCCGGCTCCGCCGGTCAGTGCTGGGGGTGCGGACGTGCGTGGAACATGGGGCGCCGCTGGGGGGCCGTGCCGGCAGCCAGATGACCGATCTCGACACGTGTCCTGATGGCGCGGACCACTTCGGTCAGACCGACGACGATGGCCATGACGCCCACGACCAGCGTGAGTGTCGCGATGGAGGCGAACGGCATGACGATCATCACGATGCCGGCCATGGTGCCGATGATGCCGAAGGCCACGTGCCAGCCGCGCGCCGGCATGGTCTGATCGGAGGCCGCCGCGACCGTCTCCAAGGTGCCCCGAAGCAGCCAGCTGAAGCCGATCCACAGGGCTAGCAGGAAGACCGACTCGAGGGGGCCCCGGAAGCAGACCAGTCCCAACAGGACGGAGGCCGCGCCGGTGATGAAGTGCAGTACGCGAAGATGCCGGGGGACGTGGGTGCCGAAGGCGGCGGCGAGTTGGAAGGCACCGGTGGCCAGCAGGTAGACGCCGAAGAGCACGCCGACGACGCGGAGCGTCTCGCCCGGCCAGACCAGGGCGATGACGCCCAGGGCGATGGTGGCGAGCCCATGGTGAGCAGGATCTGCCAGCCCATGTTCGCCAGAGCGGTGTTGCCTTCGACCGCAGGACCTTCTTGTGGTTCGGTGCCACGTGGCGGAACGGAACCGGAGGAATCGGAAGGAGATGTCATGGCACCTACCTCCTTCTGTGAGCAGCGTGGTCACGTCACTACATGTCCATCGTCACCCGATCAGTCTCTTGTCGCTCGGCGGGGGCCGGACCGTCCGATGCCGGCGGCCAGGCACAGTCGTCGTGTCTCGTTCGGGTGAACGACGGCATTCACGCGTGGGGAGTGATGACGGCACGTCCTTGGATCCTGCCGTCGTGCAGGAGCCGGTAAGCCTCGTTCGCGCGTTGCAGGGGGAAGTGCTCGACCAGCACCTTGATCTTTTCCTGCTGGGCGAGCGTGATCACATCCATCAGTTCGGTGAGGGAGCCCCAGTAGGGCGAGGCGACCGAGCACTCATGCGGCGGGCTGGAGAAGTCAACGGGCAGGGCTCCTCCGCCGAGGCCGACAATGGTCAGGTGCCCGAGCACCCTGGCCACCCGGGCAGCCATCCGCAGCGTCGGGTCCATGCCGACCATGTCCAGCACGAGCTGAGCGCCCTGCTGCTCCGTCATATCCCTGATGCGCACGATCGCCTCGTCACCAGAGAGCAGAGCCTCGTCGGCCCCGATGCGCCTGGCCGTTTCGAGCTTGCCGGCGTCGGTGTCCACGGCGACGACGGTGGTCGCCGCGCTCAGCGCGCGCAGAATCTGGATGGTCATCTGGCCCAGACCGCCGACCCCGATCACGATCGCGGTCGAGCCCGGTCCCAGCAGGTGCAGCGACCGCTTCACAGCGTGATAGCTGGTCAGTCCGGCGTCGCTGAGGGGGGCGGCCTGGCGGGGATCGAGGGTGCCGAGCGGAATCAGGTAGCGCGCCGCCGGGACCAGCAGGTACTCGGCCATGCCGCCGTCGTGTCCACCGCGCAGGCCCGGTCCCTCACCCGCGCGCTTCTGGCAGTAGTTCTCCTGGCCTTGACGGCAGCTTGGGCAGATGCCACAACCCCAGGAGCCGTAGACGATCACAGGGTCCCCGGGCTGGAACCCGGAGACGCCCGGTCCGAGCCGCTCCACCCATCCCGCGTTCTCATGACCGAGCGTGAAGGGCGGATTCGTGAAGCCGGGTAGCGGTGCAGGTGCCTGCATGATGTGCAGATCGGAGTGACAGGCACCGGCACCTGCGACCTTCACCAGGACCTGGCCCGCGCCGGGCTCGGGCACCGGCACCTCGCGCAGTTCGGGCGGCTGCCGCCATCCGACGAGTTGAAAAGCCCGCATAGCGATCCTTCACGCAGACACTGGCTAGTCGCGGATGCCGTCGATGTCGACCAGGACGTGGCGCGGGCCGCGGAAGATCTGGTTGTGCCGGTACGGCGGCGGGTCCTCGACGAGCCGGGGATTCTGCACCCGGCGGACGAACTCACCGACCGCGACCTGGACCTCGAGCCGCGCGAGCGGGGCGCCGAAGCAGAAGTGGATGCCCTGGCTGAACCCGAGGTGTTCGTTGTCGCGGCGTTCGAGGTCGAGCCGGTCGGGGTCGGTGAACCGTTCCGGGTCGCGGTTCGCCGACCCGTACGCCAGGAAGATCGGAGCCCCCTTGGGGATGGTGGTGCCGGCGATGTCGATGTCTTCCAGGGCGGAGCGGGTGTGCCAGAACTGCACGGACGACTCGAAGCGCAGCAGTTCCTCCACCGCGGGCACGATCAGCTCCGGACGGCGGCGCAGCTCCTCCAGCGCTTCGGGGTGCCTCAGCAGCGTGAGCACGCTGTGGGCGATCAGGTTGACCGTGGTTTCGTGTCCCGCGAAGATCAGGAGCAGGGCGTTGCTGGCGAGCACGCCCTTGGACATCCGTCCCTCCGTGCCGTCCTCGTTCACCATGGCCGAAAGCATGCCTGGGCCGGGCTGGTCGGCGTACCGGTCGAGCAGGTCGGCTGCGAACTGCCCGAAGTCCTGCACGGCCCGCCGTCCGCCGGCCAGCCGGCTCCGGATCTCTTCGGACGCGGCCTCGGGGCCGAAGTCCAGGGCGTCCAGGGCGGTCTCGATCCAGTGGTGGAAGCGTGGCTCGTCCTCCAGCGGCACGCCCAGGACCTTGCAGATCACCGTCACCGGCAGGGGGTAGGCGAAGTCGTCGACGGCGTCGATCCGGTTCTTGCCCTTCATGCCGTCCAGGAGCCCGGCCACGATGCGATGGATCTCGGGCTCCAGGTCGGAGATCAGGTGAGGGGAACGGGGAGGCCCGACGAAATGCGGCATCATCGTCCGGCGGTCCCTATCGTGCTCGGGGGGATCCTGGGTGATGATGTTCGGCTCCAAGGAGATGACCGCCTCCGTGATCGGCTCGGCCTCCGCCTCCGCCGCTCCCTCGGCCGGAGTGGCGGCGGGAACGGGGCACTTGCGTGGATCCGAGCTGACCCGGGGGTCGTGGAGCAGCGTGACGATCTCCCGGTAGGTGCTGACGACATAGGTTCCGTCCGGCTGCCGCGCCACCGGTGTCTTGCGCAGTTCCTCGTAGAAGGGGTACGGGTTGGCGCGGTTGGCGTAGCGCAGCGCCTGCTGCCAGGGGGTTTCCTCGGCCACGAGGCTCCCCTCCTTCTTCCTGTCGGTGCTGTCCGCTTGCACGCTCGGCCCGGCGGGCCGGGTCAGTGGCGCCGGGGCCGGAACTCGGCCGTCCGCTCGCTCGGGGCATGGCCGGTCAGGACGACGTCGGGGATCGCAGTCGGGACCCTGGGGTCCGGGAACTCGGCCGGCATCGGCTTCATGTCGGGCGGCTGGTCCCAGCCCGGCGGCGGAGGCGGGAATGGACCTGATTGCTCGATCAGCTTCCCGTAGTACTCGAGCCACTTGCCGTGATCGAAGGTGACGGCCGCGACGATGCGGCCTCGGTGGCCGTAGGCGGCGGCGAAGCGGCGCTCCTCGACGGACCCCTGGGTGAAGACGATCTCGTCACCGAAAGGCGGCACCCCGACGGACTTGATGTTCACGCCGAACTGACCGGACCAGAAGCCGGGCAGCAGCAGATGCGGACGATAGTGCGGTTCGAGGTTCACCATGTTGTGCGCCGCGACCTCGGCGCCGAAAACGGCGTTGTCCCAGTGCTCCATCGCCAGGAACTGGTACTCGTACAGCACATGCGGCGCACGCGCCACGTCGCCTGCCACGTAGATGCTGTCGGTGACCACACCGTTGATGTCGAAGGCCCGGCCACCGGCGTCGCACCCCACGCCCCAGAAACCGGCCGCCAGCCCCGAGCCCTCCAGCCACTCCACGTTCCGGATCGACCCCAGCGAGGCCACCACCACATCGGCGTCGACAGTGGTTCCGTCGGACAGGTGCGCCCGCCGCACATGCCCTTCGGAGTCGCCCTCCAGCGACGACACGCCCAGCCCGCAGCGCAGGTCCACGCTGTGATCGCGCTGCATCCGCGCGGCGATCTCCCCGATCACCCCGCCCAGCGCGCCGACCAGCGGCGCCGAACCCCGCTCGACGACGGTCACCGGGATGTCGAGTTCCCGGCAGACAGAAGCCACTTCGGACCCGATGAACCCGGCGCCGATGACCAGGACCCGCGACGGCGGCTCGGCCAGCGCCTTCTGCAGCTGAGCGGCATCGTCACGCGAGCGAATCGTATGGACCCCCTGCAGGGCGGCCTCCTCCGGGTTCGGCCACTGCCGCGCGCGGGTGCCCGTAGCGATCAGCAACCGGTCGTACGGCACCTGCTCGCCGTCGGCCAGGCGCACCTGCTTGGTGACCCGGTCCAGCCCGACGGCGGCCACCCCGAGCCTCCAGTCCGCATCCACTTCTCGCATGCGGGGCAGCTTGGTGTGGTCGGCCGGCACCCAGCCCTTGAGCACCTGCTTGGACAGCGGCGGACGGTCGTAGGGCTCGTACGGCTCGTCCCCGATGATGGTCAGGGAACCGGTGAAGCCTTCCTCGCGCAGCGTCTCCGCGGCCCGCAGCCCGGCCAGGGAAGCGCCCACGATGACGATCCGGCCGCTGGCCCGGAACTCGCGCACCAGCTCTGCGACCGTTGCCCGCAGAGTCATGCCGTCTCGCCCCGCTTCGCGCCGTCCAAGCGGTCGATCACGATCGCCTGCACCGGGCACGCCGCAGCCGCTCGCTCGACCTGCAGGCGCCGCTCGTCGTCGGGGTTCGGCTCATAGGTGAGCGCCTCCTGGCCGTTCAACCTGAAGACCTCGTGCGCCAGATACACGCATTGCGCGTATCCCTGGCACCGATTCAGGTCCACGACGATCCGCATGGGCAGACTCCTTCCGCTCCGCCTCCGCCCCAGGCGACCATTGACCCGGTCATGCAGCCTCGATCATGAGACCCAGGGCCGGTTTCTCAAGCCTTCCGTCAGGCGACGGGGCCGGATGCCCCACCCGCCGCCCCGGCCAGGCCACCGAATGAGCAGGTTCGGTCCAGTTCGCTGCGCCGCTTCCTTCACCGTGACGCTTGTCGGCTGTGAGCGTGAGCGTGGGCGTAACCAGAAAGAGGCGCTGCATCGACGGTGTCGGCATCAGGGTGCGCCCCGGTCGTCACGCCCTAAAAAAATACTCATCCCGCCTTCCGGCGAGCGCAAACCCGCCTCTGCGGCGAACTGGATGCATCCGTGACCTCGAGCCCTCACTCCCCGGGCTGAGGCGATCTCCGGGCCGGTGAAGCCACCGATCACCAGGACACACCGCCGCGGCCAAGGCGAGGAAGGCCGGCGTGCCGAGGGGCCGGCAATGGGCAGCTCGCCCTGAAGAGCGACATCTGTTGGCGCTGGTGCCAGCCGGTCAACGGTTACCTTCGTCACTTCGACATTTCCATACGACGTATGGTAACAATGAAAGCGCGCTTCCATACGACGTATGGAACTGCTCGCTCGGACCACACCGGGCGTCGTACATCGCCTGGCAGAACCGCCGTTGGCGTAGATCACCCCCCTCGGGAAGGAAAGATCATGAACAAGCTCGCGAAGCGCATCGCCCTCACTGTCTCCTCCGTCGCGGTCGCCGGTGCCGCCGTTCTCGGTGCCGGTGGCACTGCTTCGGCCGCGCCGCTTGCGTCCGCGCACGCCCAGCACCCGACCGCCGGGGCCGTGACCGCTGACTACAGCTGGGACCACGGTGTCGGCTACCTGCTCGAGCGGGGCTACTCCTGCGACGAGACCCGCGGCTGGCACCAGGACCGCCACGAGACCCGGCACGACTGCGACGGTCTCTACTACCGCGACGGTCACTTCTACCGCTGGGAGGGCGAGGGACACGGCCGGCCGTCCGACAGGTCCTACCGCCACGACGGCAACCGCTGCGAGCACGACGGCCGGGGCAGGCACCACCACGACCTGAGCCGCGACGACCTGTGAGACGGGTATCGGCCATGTGCGCAAGCAGTTCCCCTCAGCCCTGTCCCTGCCGGCGGCGGGGACCCGTCCGGCGGTCGGGGGGCGGCGTCCCCGACCGCCGGCCGAGCGAGTGCAGCGCCACTCCTCATGCGGTGCGCCGGTGCCGTCCGGCGCCCGCGCCCCGCTGTACCGCCTCTGCCCGCGCTGCCTCTTCGCCACAGGCCGGTGTGAGGCACCGCCGAGCCATACCCAGGAGCGGAAGCCGATGAAGAAGTCCTTGAGAGCCGTGGAACGGCGGGTGACCGTGCGACTGGTCGTCTCGCACGTCTACTCGTTGCCCCTCTGCGTACGTCTGCGCTACGAGCCCGCTGATCCCTATGTCGTCCGTGCCGCCTTCTTCGCCGACTGCGACGAGCCGGTCGAATGGATCCTGGGGCGGGATCTTCTGGCTGACGGTCTGGAGGATTCCGCAGGCCACGCGGACGTCCGGATCTGGTCGGCCGCAGGGCGGGGTGACGAGTCGATCTACATCGCCCTCGGGTCTGCCGCAGGCACCGCCTTGCTCGAGGTCCCCGTGCAGGACATCTCGTCCTTCCTTCAGGACACCCAGGCTCTGGTGCCACGGGGCACCGAGTCCGGACTCATCGACTGGCATGCCGAACGGGCACACCTCCTCCCCCAAGGCTGACCGCCGACCATCCATGCTCACAAGTAAAGGAACCAGTCTCATGTCCCAGTACCAGCTTCGCGTCTACACCCTGCGCAGCTCCGACGCGCTCGCCGCCTACGAGAAGATCTGGGCCCAGCACATTCCCGGTATGGCCAAGCACCGGATCACCACCCACGGCGTCTGGACGGTGCCCGCGGCGCCCGGAAGCGACACTCCCCGGCTGTACGCCCTCGTTTCCTACAAGGACGCCGACGACGTGCGGGAGCGGCTGGAGGCATACCTGTCGAGTCCTGAATTCCGCGCGGACATGGAGGGCTTCGACATCAGCCAGATCGTCGGCCTCGACGAGACCCTCCTGACTCCCACCGTGGACTCACCCTTGCGCTGACGGTCGGCCTGCGACGAGTGACGCGGCCAGAAGGGCCGGTATCCGGCGGCCCTGCAATGGTGGTTCCGGTGTCTTCGATGGCGACCCACCAGTGGTGGCCCTTGCCGGCATCGACACCGACCCATAAGCAGGTCACCTGTCTGGTCATGTCCGTCTCCTCGGGCTCGGACAGCGTGCCGTTCCGGTCCAAGGACGGCTCTGCCCTGCGTGACCGGGCTCCGGCAACCACGGCCGGCGTCGAGGTGGGGACCGTGACGAGTCGGTTCACTACAACCACGACCGGTACAGCGTCGATCGCTGAAACCAAGGGCACCCTTTGTCCGGCAACCACCGTTGGCCATATCTCCGTGATGGCCCCGGCCGAAAGTAGTGGCCTCGCCTGCTCCCGTCGGCCAGGCGCCCTTGCGACGGCACGAAGAACTGCTCCTGCGGGTGTCCTCGTGCCGACCGCCACCGGTCCTCGCAGTAACCGCTTCTCTGTGCAGCCCCTTTGAATCCGACGACAGCCCTTCCGATGGCCCTCCCCGGATGACTCGAAACACCAGGAGTAAGACCCGATGAAGTCATTGAGAACTGTGATCCAGGGGCTACCTGTGAAGCTTGTCGGCGTGCATGCGACGTCCTTGCCCATGATCATGAATCTGCGGTACGAGCCGAGTGATCCGTATGTGGTCCATGCCGCATTCACCACCGATGTCGACAGCGACGAGCCGGTGGAATGGATCATAGGGCGCGATCTGCTGATCGACGGCCTGGAGGGCCCCGCCGGCGAGGGAGACGTTCGCATATGGCCCACCGGCGAGGAGGGCTGCCGCGACTTGTACATCCTTCTCAACCCGCCGTCCGGTACGGCCCTGCTCAAGGCACCAGCGCACGAGTTCAAGGCGTTCCTGCAGGAAACGGAGGCAGTGGTGCCCCGGGGGGCCGAGCTCGACCACAGCGACTTCGACCGCTTGCTGGCGCACTTCCTCGCCAAAGGGTGAGTCCTGGCATGGTGCGACCTGAGGCAGGCGCACGGACGTCTCGATCCTCGCCTGCTGCCCAGCACTCGACCACACCGCCGAATACGTCCGCGCCTTTGCTGAGTTGATGAACAACCGGCCCTGTAGCGCAGGCTCAGCCCGGCAACCACGGCGTCGAGGTTCGGCCGGGCCGACTTCGACCTGCTCCGCAAGCGGGTCCTCCTGGCGGCGCGAGGCCGTTCATGATCGCGGTTGTGGTGACCCTCCGGGGCCCTGGCACGGAAAGTGATCCGAGAACCCCTCTGAAGGGCCGGGCCGGGTCACGCTCAACCGAGGGGAGTACTTCAAGACCAACCGGTGCCAGGAGTGGAAGAGGGTCGGCTGACCGGCCACTGGTATCGCCTTCGACCCCGAGCGCCAGGAGGCCGTCCAGTCCCGGCCAGGACGACCGGGGGCGTGGGTGCGGGGCCCCGCGCCCCCGGTCGGTGCTTCCCTGGACACGTTCGGGAAACCCCGACCGTTCCCGTGACGGCGCCGCGCACAGCAGCGCGGCCGTCAGCGGCGCTGCGGCGAAGACGTCAGCAGAACCAGCCGTCCTGGACCCAGCCGTGGCGGTTGATGTCGCCGTAGGCGAAGCCGTACGCCCAGCCGCTCTGCTTGCTCTCCACCAGGAAGGTCTGGCCCTTGTAGAGCGTGCCCATCCAGGCTCCGCCCGGGTCGGTGCGGACGTACAGGTCACTGGCGCACACGGTCTCCCGGACACCCACGGTGCCGTTCGAGTACGCGATGGCGGGCCCGGCGCCGATCAATACCGCGGCGCTCACCGCGGCGACGACGGCGGCCGCACGGCCGGCACGGAGTGCGGACATCGGCTTTCCTTTCCCTGTCGTTGCGGGGGACACGGGGCTGTCACGGCTCACCAGGAGTCGTAGCCGCCGATGCACTCGATGCGCACGTAGCCCCAGTCGTTGGGGCCGTAGTCGAAGGTGGCGGCCCAGCCGTTGTAGACAGGGTGCACGCCCTGGGTGTGGCCGACCTTGTTGCCGTAGGTGAGGGTGCGCAGATAGCCGGTGGGGCCCGAGGCGCTGTCGTAGTTGGCGTAGAAGCTGGCGGTCTGGCACACGATGACCGCGTGCTGCGGCGGGACGTCGGCCCTGGCAGCGGACTGCTGCAGGGCGACCGCGGTGACCACGGTGGCCGCCATGGTGAGGGCCTTGGCACGGAACTTCAAGATTCGTCAACTCCTCTGAAGAGCGGGGCGGGTCGACGCGTGCGGGCGGAGGGAGGTCACACGACGCCGCTCTCCCACCACCAGGAACCGGAGCCGTAGGAGGGGTACTGGACGCGGCTGTCCACGTGCTGCCAGGAGTGGGTGTAGGCCTCGAGCCCGGAGAATCCGCAGGTCTCAGCGATCCTGTACACTTGGAGGGTGGTGTGTCCGGAGACGACGATGTCCGCGGCGACGCCGTAGACGTGCATGCTGTTGGACGCGCCGCCCACCGAGGCGTTGTAGGAGACGCTGCGGAAACCGGAGTTGACCGTGATCGCGCTGTTGCCGGCCTTCTTGCGTACGGCCTCGAGCTTGTACATCAGCCGACGCACGTTCTCCTTGACCTCGGCGGCGCCCACCTGCCCGCCGCTGAAGCCGGACCCGTCATGGGAGTAGAACTCGCTCCAGTCGAAGTGCGCGGTGGAACCGTCGCTGCTTTCGAGACTGTTGAGCACGCTCTGGGTCTGCGGGCCGACGACGCCGTCCGCCGTGAGACCGTACGCGGACTGGAACCGCCTGACCGCGTTGTAGGTGGCCGCACCGAAGGCACCGTCCCAGGCGACGTAGGTCTGCTGCGCGCTGGATGCGGCCCAGCCGCCGACGCGGATCTGCAATTCCTTCACATCGGAGCCGCTGTCGCCCTGCTGAAGAGTGCGGGTCCATCCGTAGGCCGAGGCGCGGGAGGCCGACCCGAGGCTTAGGGTCGCCGCCGTACCGAGCGCGGCCGTCAGGCCCAGCGCGCCGCGGAGCATGGTACGCCGGTCCAGGCCTCGGCCGGAGTCTGCTGCAGTGTTCATGAGCCCTCTCTTCGGTGTGCCCGTCAGGACCGGTAGGCGTTGCGGGTGTAGGTGAGGCTGAGCGGAGCGGTGTCGGCGAAGAACTGCGAGATCAGGTACGCGGGGTCAGGCGCGATCGAGCCGTCCTGCAGATCGCTGCCGTCGCCCCCGTCGTCCCAGGCTCAGGGCGTGTGCGCGGCGTTGTCCTCACCGTTGCCGCCCGCGAACGTCCCCCAGGAGGCGTAGGGCGGGTTGGCGGAACGGCGCACCCACAGGCCGCGTGTGACCGCCGCCTTCCGGGCGGCGGTCACGTGCGTCGTCAACGCTCGGGCGAGGGAGGAGGACCTAGTACACGCTGACGCCGTACGCGCTCAGCGCCTCGGTCACCGGCTGGAAGAAGGTCGTACCGCCGGAGGTGCAGTCGCCGCTGCCTCCGGAAGTCAGACCGATCGCCTTGGTGCCGTCGAACAGCGAACCGCCGGAGTCGCCGGGCTCGGCGCAGACGTTGGTCTGGATGAGGCCGTAGACGACGTCGCCGCCGCCGTAGTTGACCGTGGCGTTGAGGGCTTGGACAGTCCCGCCGTGCACGCCGGTGGTGGAACCGCTGCGCTTGACCGACTCGCCGACGTAGGCGTTGGCGGCGGACGTGATGTCCTGGCTGGTGCCGTTGTAGAGGTTGACGGTGCCGGGGTGGCTGACGCCGGTGTTGTCGTAGCGGACGATGCCGTAGTCGTTGGTGGGGAAGCTGGAGTCGATGGTCGGGCCGACGTAGGTGCTCAGGCCGGAGTTGGTGTACCAGTTCGGGTAACCGTCGGTGCAGTGACCGGCGGTCAGGAAGTAGTAGGCACCGCTGCTGCTCCGGACGTTGAAACCGACGGAGCAGCGCCAGCCGGCGTCGGCGTAGATGGCGGTGCCGCCGTTGAGCAGCTTCCTGAAGGTGCCGTTGACTCGTTTGACGGTGACCGCGTCGCCGTAGGAGGCGGTGGCGGACTTGAGCTCGGCGAGGTCGGCGCGCGAGACGTTGCTGTCGGCGCTCACCACGAGTTTGTTGCTCCTGGGGTCGACGGCCCAGGCGGTGCCGGGGATGTCGGCAGCCTTGGTGGCGGCGCCGGCCTTGGCCAGCTGCGCTGAGCTGTGGGTGACGAGCCTCGGCACGGCACCGGCCTCGCGGACGGCCTCCGCGGCCTTCCGCGTGGTGACGTTGACCACCACGGACTTGGTCTCGGCGTCGTAGTACGAGCCGGCCGTCGAGGTGGTGCCGAGGGTCTTGGTGAGCTTGGCCGCGGCCTCGGGCGAGGCCTTGGCCGAGGGGGCGGCCTGGGCGGTGGGCGTGGTGAGCGACACCGCGAGGAGCCCGGACGCCAAGGCGATCAGCCCACAGCGTCTGGCGGTGCGGAGGGTCTTGACCTTCACTCGTTCCTCCTGGGTGGGGTCAGGGGAGACCCGTCAGGGCGGCACACGAGCCATCGCGGGCTGCGTGTCCCTGACAAGTTTCGGACGGGAGTATTCCGTGCCCCGCGGTCGGCAGACAAGAAGCCGGAGGCAGAATTTACGCGCGTAACACGTTGGTACGTACCTGCCGGTCGAAGCGGCAAATCAACTGCTACCACTAGTAATTGAGGCACAGTCAGGAAACCGTCGGAGAGCTGCGCCGCGTACACGGCGAGTCCGAGGAACTGGCTCTCGGTGGCCTGTGGCGGCGACGACCGGGGTCAGGGGCGGGCCACGGTACCGTGTGCTCGTTTTCGGTCGTTGGCGTCGACTGTCGAATGCGCAGCCGGCCCCCGCAGGCCATCGCGGCGCTCTGACGGCGCCACCTGCCTGTACGCCGTCTACGCCCCCCCCTCTCCCGCCAGTGCGTCCTCGCCTGCGCGGGGCATGTGCTGCCCGCCGTGGTGGGCCTTGACGGAACCGCCGACCTCCTCGAACTGCCACCCGGACCACCGCTGGGCCTGGGTGGCCTTCCGTTCGAAGCGGCGGAGTTCGACCTCCCCGAAGGCAGCGCCCTTGCCCTCTACACCGATGGCCTGATCGAAGGCCGCGACCACGACGTCGAAGCGGGTATCGCCCTGCTCCGCCAAGCCCTCGCACAGCCCGCTTCCTCCCTGTAAGCAACCTGCGACACCGTGCTCGAAGCCCTGCTGCCGGCTGACCGACCACACGACGATGTCGCGCTGCCGCTGCTCCTCGCACGCACCCACGTCCTGGGCGCTCGCCAAGTCGCCGGCTGGCACTTGGACGGTGACCCCGTCTGCGTGTCCCGGGCCCGGTCGAACGTCGCTCAACAGCTGAGCACCTGGGGCCTGGAGGAGGTCGAGTTCTCCACCGGGCTCATCGTCAGCGAACTGGTCACCAACGCCATCCGCTACGGTCGTCCTCCCATACGGCTGCGCCTGATCCATGACCGTGCCCTCGTGTGCGAGGTCTCCGACACGAGTAGCACGACCCCTCACCTGCGCCGGGCCCGCACCTACGACGTGGGGGGACGCGGCCTGCTCCTGGTCGCTCAGTTCGCCGAGCACTGGGGAACGCGGCACGCCCGACACGGCAAGACAGTCTGGGCCGAGCTGAGCGAGAAGGAGTCCGCTGGATTCCCGGCATGGGATTCCCTGTAGGCGCGACGACGGACGGAGCTCTGCGGTGAGCGGATGCGTCGACCACGAGCTCGGGGGCTCAAAGTGGTGAGGCTAGGTGCTGCTGGAGTCGGTGACCTCGCAGACCAGAACGCCGTGGCGGATCAGCCGCAGCTCCGCCGGCTGACGGCAGAGCCGCCCCAGCAACCCGGACCGCGGTGCTGCTGTAACGACCGCGGTCGTCAGACCCACTTGCTCACGACCGTTCCTTCAGGCCGGGCGGTCACCATGCGTCCGTGTCGAACAAGCGGCGGGCATTGCGCGTGGTGAGGTCCCGCCAGTTGACGGTGGCGGACGGCTGCACCGCGGAGTCGATGGAGGTGACCTGAGCGAGCACCGCGTCAATGGGCGTCCAGCAGTAGTCGCTGCCGTAGAGGAGACGCTCGGTGCCGAAGGCCGCGTCGAAGGCCGGGACCTGGCGCGGGAATGGCGTGCCGGCCATGTCGTACCAGAGTCGGCCGAGCTGCTCGACGGCGCTCGGCCCGTCGACGGCGCCACCGCCGACGTGGCTGCGGAAGAGTTCCATCCGGTCGGCGAGCAGCGGCAGCACACCTCCGCCGTGTGTCAAGATCCAGCGGATCCGCGGGCGGCGGGCGAGGACACCGCGCAAGAGCAGGTCGCTCGCAGTGCGGGCAGCGTCGAAGAGGAACTCCAGCATCGGCCGTGGCCGGCCCAGAGCAAGCTCGTCGGCGTGGGGCGCTGCCGTGGGGTGAACGAAGACGACGGCGCTGCGGCGGTCGAGCTCCTCCCAGAGCGGCTCGAACCGGGGGTCACCGAGGTAGAGGCCATGGTGGTTGGTTTCCACCACCACTCCGTCCGCACCGAGGACGTCGAGCGCGTGGGCGGCCTCGGCGAGCGAGCCCTCGACGTCCGGCAGGGGCAGGGAGGCGAAGAGACCGAACCGCTGCGGGTCCTCCGTGCGGACCCGGGCGCCGAACTCATTGACCTCACGTGCGAGGGCGCGGGCCTCGATGTCGTCCCCGAAGTGCACTCCGGGCGAGGAGATCGACAGGTAGGACTTGTCGATCCCTGAGCGTTTCATCATGTCGAGGTGCTCTTCGACGCCCCACGCGGGCCAGCCCGGCATCCCGTCGGGATGTTCGACACCTGCGGCTCGAGCCGCCGCCACATAGCTGTCGGTGACGAAGTGGGCGTGCACATCGATGAATCCGGTCGCGGCCATACAATTCTCCCTTTCTGCGGGGTCCCTGTCAGTGCCAGCCACCGTAGGAAGCGTGCCGTACATGGGCAGCGGTGATTCCGATGAATGAAATGGTGACCGCCGACGGTGGTCCCCCCAGGAGACGCGGGGGCAGGCCGGCTGAGGGACAACCGGTGATCGACCGGGCTTTCGCTCTGCTCGGCAGCTTCGACGGTGACCATCGTGCGCAGACGCTTGCCGAACTCGCACAGCGAAGCGGCATCCCCCGCAGCAGTGCTCTCCGGCTCGCCCGGTCTCTGATGAACGTGGGCGCTCTGGAACGCCTCGGCGACGGTCGATTCGTCGTGGGTCTTCGGCTGCTGGAGACCGCTTCCCTGGCCCCGCGCGGTCACGGACTGCGATCGGTGGCCATGCCGTTCATGGAGGATCTCTTCCACGTCACGCGTCAGCATGTCCTGCTCGCCGTGCGGGACCAGGGGGAGGCGCTGCTCGTCGAGCGGCTGTCAGCGCGAGATGCCAGCCCCGTGCGCTACCGCGTGGGGGGCCGCCTTCCTCTGGCATCCACCGGCGTAGGACTGGTGCTTCTCGCCTTCGCACCGCCGGCCGTCCAGGAGCAGGCCATCGCCGCCTATGCGCCGGAGCACGGCGACGACGACATCCGCACCCCCGCCGACCTGCGTCGCGTGCTGGCGGAGGTACGACGCGGCGATCACGCTGTCGGCCACCAGAACCGTCCATGGCAGGTGAGCACCGTGGCCGCGCCGGTACGTGACGGCGGCGAGGTGGTCGCGGCGTTGTCGGTCGTGGCGCCCGGCACCGGTTCGCCGAACCCGGGGTACGGACCGGCCGTGCGCGCGACGGCGCGTGCGATTTCCCGCCGCCTCGTCGAGGACGGTGGTCGGACCGTGCAAGTCGAAGCTGCAGACGGGCACCGGTAGCGCCGGGCCGCCCGCGCCGGCTGCCGTTGTGCGTCCCGCAGCTCTCCGGCTGGGAGGATCAGTCGGTGCGTCTCAACAGTTCCCATGCGACCGGTGCCTGGGCCATGAGGGTCAGCATCCAACAGCTCTTGTCACAGGGGAGATCCCCCGGCATGGGACATGATCGGGGACGACCTGTTGGCGGTCGCCCGTGCCGATGCTGCCCCCTGCACCCGGGCTCTCATCGGCGATGTCCGTAGCCATGGGCTGCCCATGTAGCGCGATCACCAGCAGCCCGCGCCCCGCGCGCTGCTCCAAGAGGCGGTCTTCCGGCAGACCTCGCGCAGCCATACGCCTTTTTACGCCTTCTTCAGCCGCACATGCCTCCGCGTCAGTTCCTGTCGGGTCGGTACGGCTCTCGGCATTTCATGTGCGCGCAGAGGCGAGTACTGTCCATTTGTCCGGCCCCGGGGGTGAGGGGTGAACCCCTCAGGTAGCCACCTGTCCTGCTACATGTGCACGACAGGTGTCGCGTTCTCGTTCTGCTGGGGCACGCCCCGGCGGTAGAGCAGGGCGGTGACGACCAGGCCGGTGACGAAGACGGCCGCCGACCACCAGTAGGCCGTGGAGTAGCCCGCGAGGCCGGCCTGGGCCAGGACGCCGGGGTTCTTGGGATTGCGGCCGGAGAGGTAGCCGGTGGCTGCGTCGGATGCCATCGTGCTGAGCAGGGCGATGCCGATGGAGCCGCCGATCTGCTGCAGGGTGTTGACAGCGGCCGACGCAACGCCGGCATCGGTTGTCTCCACGCCGGAGGTCGCCAGGCTCATGGCGGGCGCGATGACCGTGCCCAGCCCGATGCCGACGAGCACCAGTTGGGGCAGTACCTGCGTCACGTATCCGCTGTTCAGGTCCAGCTTGGTCATCCATATCAGCCCGGCGGCCGCAATGGTCATGCCCAGCGGGACCACCGGCTTCGGTCCTATTCGCGCCATCAGGACATTGTTGGCCACGGCGGAGGCGGACGACGAGGCCACGATCAGGGGCAGGAAGGCGAAGCCGGTGTTCAGGGCGCTGTAGCCGAGGCTCTGCTGCAGGTAGTAGGTCAGGAACAGGAACACGCCGAACATGCCCGCGCCGGTGACGAAGAGGGCGGCGAAGGAGGCGCCGCGGTTGCGGTCCAGCAGGACTCGCAGGGGCAGCAGCGGATACGTCGCCCTGTTCTGCCACCACACGAAGACGGCCACCAGTACGGCACCGGTCGCCAGCATGCCCCACGTTGCCGGCGAACCCCAGCCGTGCGTCTCGGCGTTCGAGAATCCGTAGACCAGGCAGAACAGGCCGATGGAGGCCAGCAGGGTGCCGGGTACGTCGAGCCTGGAGGACGTGTCGCGCGGGGTGCGGTGCAGCAGGGCTGCCCCACCGACGAACGCCACCACCGCGAAGATCACGTTGACGTACATGGTCCAGCGCCAGTCCAGGTACTGGGTCAGCACGCCGCCGAGGATCAGGCCGATGGCTCCGCCGGCGCCGGCGACCGAGCCTGCGACGGTGAAGGCCCTGGCCCGTTCGCGCGGATCGGTGAAGGTGGTCATCAGGACCGAGAGGGCGGACGGGGCCAGCAGCGCGGCGAACAGCCCCTGCACGGCGCGCGCGATGACGAGCTGGGCGAAACCGCTCGCCGCGCCTGCCACCATGGAAGCGGCCGCGAAGCCGGCCAGTCCCACCAGGAAGGTCACCTTCTGACCGGCCAGGTCCGCGATGCGGCCGCCGAGCAGCAGCAGGCTGCCGAAGGCCAGCGCGTAGGCGGTGACCACCCACTGCCGGTCGGCGTCGGAGAAGCCGAGGTCGTGCTGGGCGGACGGCAGGGCGATGTTCACGATGGTGCCGTCGAGGACACCCATCAGCATGGACAGCGAAATGACCAGCAGAATCCACCAGCGCCGCTGGTGCGACAGCTCGGGCACAATCTCAGGTGCGGTCTCGGCGCCGCGAGCAGCGGCGGCGGCGTTCTGGGACATGGGGGTAGTCCTCCGGACAGCAGGTGGGGGGATGGCGGAAGAGAGACAGGAACCGATCGAGATCAGGTACGGCTCGTCCGGCACGGGGCGCCACCTCGCGCTCACGGCAGTGGTACTCGGCGGCATGGCCGCCCGGGTGAACGGATGGGTGATACAGCCCGACGAGGCCGGCGATCTCCCGCTCGGGGAGGGAGATCGGAAACAAGCCGACGACCATGGTCATTTCACGGGTCGGCGTCATACGGCTGCCGTGCAGAGGCTGTGGAACCACCCCGCCGGGCGGTGTTCCCCGATGTGACGAGGGGTGGCTCCCACATGTCGCAGCCTGAGATCGCCCGACCGAGGGCGCGACTCAGGGGCCGGTGCCTGGGGCGCAGTGCCTCAGAAGGTGTGGCTCAAAGGCCGGCGTCCCGGCCGCCACGATCGCCGGTGAGCCGGCTTTCCAGACCCGTGATCAGCGTGTCCATCACGAGGCGGAACATGTGGTCCTGGTCAGGACCTTCAGGGGCTACGTCCGCAGAGTCAGGGTCCGCGTCCCCGTCACCGTCGCCACCATCGTCAAAGCCGGGGGGCTTGAGGGTCGACCACTTGTGGAGCGAGCCGTTGAGTTCGGCGGCGAGGACACCGATGACGACGGCGACCATCACCGCCGCGATCTCCGAGACCTCTGACTGCGGAACCCCGGCAGCCTCCACGATCGCGATGAGCGCGGTCCAGAACGGGTCCTCGGGCTGGATGAAGTCGGGCTGATGGCTGAACGAGTAGGCCATCAGTTCGGGGTGACGGTGCGCCAGGGTCCGGAAGTCCGTTGCAAGCAGGCGGATGCGCTCCTGCCAGGGAGCGTCCTCCAGCGTCACGGTGCGGAACTGGGCGCCGACCATTCTTGTCACGCCACGCAGCACCGCTTCCTTGTTCGGCACGTGGTGGTACAGCGACATCGGGTTCGCGTCGAGCTCGGTGGCGAGTTTGCGCATGGTGAGCGCCTCGACACCGTCCGCGTCGATCAGCCGCAGGGCGGCGGCATAGATTCCGGCCTCGGTCAGAGGCACGTCTCTCTTCCTTGTCCCCCGCGGGGGACGCCTCGGTTTTTCCATACCACGTATGGTACCAGTTCCGTACGCCGTATGGAAATGACCTGAATCACAGCACCCACCGGGGCAGCCAGGCTTGCTTCACATTTCCATACGTCGTACGGTACCAATTCCATACGGCGTATGTTTCCGTACGGCGCCACGGCATCGCCTGAGCAGCGCGCCCTTGCCCATCCCCCTCCACGCAGAGGAGCAAGTCATGACCACGCACTCCGCGAACGACCTTCGCCCCATCCGGTCCCCGCGTGGGATCCCCCTCCTCGGCAACACGCCGCAGATCCCCGACACCAACCCGGTGGAGTACTTCGCCGAGCTGTCCAAGCAGTTCCCCGAGGGCATCTACGGCTTGGACATCGCCGGTGTCGAGCAGATCTTCGTCTACGACCCGGACCTGGTGGCCGAGGTCTCCGACGAGACGCGGTTCTTCAAGCAGATCGAGAAGACGCCGCTGCAGCATGTCCGGGACTTCGCGGGCGCGGGCCTGTTCACGGCCCACCAGCACGAGGAGGAATGGGGCATGGCGCACCGGATCCTCCTGCCGGCGTTCAGTCAGCGGGCCATGAGGAACTACTTCGGGCAGATGCTGGAGATCGCCCAGAACCTGGCGGGCAAGTGGGAGCGCAAGGAGGGTCAGTCGGTCAACATCACCGACGACTACACCCGGCTGACGCTGGACACGATCGCCCTGTCGGGGTTCGGCTACCGGTTCGACTCCTTCGAGAAGGAGGAGCTGCACCCCTTCCTCAACGCGCTGTTGGGCGCGCTGGTGGAGTCGCTGCGGCGCTCGCAGGAGCTGCCGATGATGACCAAGCTGCGCAAGGCCGATGCCAAGAAGTACGGCGAGAACGTCCGGCTGATGCAGGAGCTGGTCGAGAGCGTGATCAAGGAGCGCCGCGAGGGGAAGGGCGGTGGTGAGGAGGACCTGCTGGGCCTGATGCTGGAGGCCACCGACCCGGAGACCGGCAAGCGGCTGTACGACGACAACGTGCGCGACCAGGTGCTGACGTTCCTGATCGCCGGTCACGAGACCACCAGCGGTCTGCTGTCGTTCGCCACGTACTCGCTGATGCGCAACCCGCACGTGCTGGCCCAGGCCTACGCCGAGGTGGACCGGCTGATGCCCGGTGACACGGTCCCGGACTATGACACGATCATGCAGCTGGACGTCATCCCGCGGATCCTGGACGAGACCCTGCGCCTGTGGGCTCCCATCCCGTCGTTCGGCAAGACGGCGCGGGAGGACACCGTCATCGGCGGCCACTACGAGCTGAAGAAGGGTGCGAAGGTCCTCATCCTGGAGGGCCCGCTGCACACCCACCCCAAGGCGTGGGAGCGGCCGGACGAGTTCGACATCGATCGCTGGCTGCCGGAGAACCGCGTCCAGCAGCACCCGCACGCCTACAAGCCGTTCGGCAACGGCATACGCGCCTGCATCGGCCGCCAGTTCGCGCTCGTCGAGGCCCGCCTGGCCCTGGCGCTGGTGCTGCAGAAGTTCAAGTTCTCCGACACCAGCGACTACAAGATGGACCCCCGGGAGGCGCTGACGCGCAAGCCCGGCAACTTCGAGCTGATCGTCCGCCGTCGTCAGGAGCACGAGCGGACCGTCTTCGGCGCCGCGGACGTGCAGACCGGCGACACGCAGGCGCAGGCAGCGGTCAGCGGTGTCGGGGTGAACCTGACCGTCGCCTACGGCTCCAGCCTCGGCTCGTGCGAGGACCTGGCGCGCACCATCGCCGACCGCAGTGAGCGCTCCGGCTTCGGCACCACGCTGGTGAGCCTGGACGAGCTGGGTGACAACCTGCCCACCGAGGGCCTGCTGGTGGTCGTCGCCGCCAGCTACAACGGCAAGGCCCCCGACAACGCCCAGCGCTTCGACGACCTGCTCGCCGCCGGACTGCCCGAAGGCTCCCTGAGCAACGTGCGCTACGCCCTGCTCGGCGCGGGCAACACGCAGTGGGTGGCCACCTACCAGGCGTTCCCCAAGCGGATCGAGGAAGGTCTGCTGGCCGCCGGCGCAACCCCCATCGTCGAGCGCGGCATCGCGGACGCCGCCGGTGACTTCGACGGCATGGCCACGCGGTGGATGGACAACCTGTGGGCGACCCTGGCCGAGGAGTACGCCGCCGACACTTCCCAGGCGAGCGGCCCGCGCTACCAGGTCCAGCTGCTCACCGAGTCCGACGTGCGCCCCGCCATCGTCTCCGAGCAGGCCTACCCGCTCACCGTGGTCGCCAACGACGAGCTCGTGGCCGACGCGACCGGCCTGTGGGACTTCGCCATCGAGCCGCCGCGCCCGTCCGCGAAGTCCATCACCTTCGAGCTGCCCGAGGGCGTCACCTACGACACCGGCAACCACCTGGCCGTCTTCGCCAAGAACGAACTCGCCCTGGTGGAGCGCGCACTGAGGCGGCTCGGCGTCGACTACGACCAGGTGCTCCGGCTCGACCAGCCGGCCGGTGGCCGCACCCACCTGCCGGTCGGCACCCCGGTCACCGCCGGCATCCTGCTCACCGAGTTCCTGGAGCTGCAGGACGTGGCCACCCGGTCCCAGATCCAGACGCTCGCCGAGTACACCGAGTGCCCGTGGACCCGGCCGCAGCTCCAGGCGTACATCGCCGAAACGGAGGAGGCCGAGGAGCGCTACAGCAAGGAGATCCTCGGCAAGCGCATCTCGGTGCTGGGCCTGCTGGAGCGCTTCCCGGCCGTCGAGCTGCCGCTGGCGGTCTTCCTGGAGATGATGGGCCCCATCCGCCCGCGCTTCTACTCCATCTCCTCCGCCCCGTCGGCCAACCCGCGCCATGTGCGCCTGACCGTCGGCCTGCTGGAGGGCCCGGCCCTGTCCGGCGACGGCCAGTACCGCGGCACCTGCTCCTCCTACATCGCGGGCCTCGAGCCCGGTGACGTCGTCTACGGCTACGTGCGCGTGCCCTCCCCCACCTTCGCCCCGCCCGCCGACCCCGCCACGCCACTGATCCTCATCGGCCCCGGCACCGGCATCGCACCGCTGCGCGGCTTCCTGGAGGAGCGGGCGACACAGCACGCGAACGGCACCCAGGTCGGCCTGTCCCAGGTGTTCGTCGGCTGCCGCCACCCGGAGCACGACTACTTCTACCGCCAGGAGATGCAGGACTGGGAGCAGGCCGGCATCGCCCAGATCCACACCGCCTACTCCGCGGTCACCGGCCACCCGGCCCGGTTCGTGCAGAACGCCATCGCCCATGCCGCCGACGCGGTGTGGCAGACCATCGAGCACGGCGCGTACATCTACGTCTGCGGTGACGGCCGCCGCATGGCCCCCGCCGTCCGCGAGGCCCTCGCCGCCATCCACCGCCAGAAGACCGGCAGCGACGACGAGACCGCCCAGCAGTGGCTCGCCCAGCTCGAAGCGGACGAGCGCTACCAGCAGGACGTCTTCGCCTGACCGTCGCACGCCGTCAAGGCGCGCTGACCCCCAGCCGCCGGAAGGCGTGCGGACGTCCTGCCTCCCCCGCACGCCTCCCGGCCCCACCAGCCATTCAGACACCCCATGGCACCCATGGCCCGAACCACCGGGCCGTGCCGCTCACAGAAAGCAAATCACCATGGACACCATGCTCGCCGGACGCTTCCACCTGGACAGCAAGAAGTTCGCCGTGGAAGAGGTCCCGATCCCCGTGCCGGGCCCGGGCGAGGTCCTCATCGAGGTCAAGGCCGCCGGCGTCTGCCTCTCCGACGTCCACCTCCTCGACGGCTCCCTCGTCCCGCTGTTCGCCACCTCCGACACCATCACCGTCGGCCACGAGGTCTCCGGCGTCATCCACACGCACGGCCCCGACCTCAAGCGCGGCCTGCCCGTCGGCACCCGCGTCACCCTGGAGGCCGGCAAGACCTGCGGCACGTGCGCCGGATGCGTGCGCCACCGCCCCTGCACCCAGATGCTCACCGCCGGCATCGACTACGACGGCGGCTGGGCCGAGTACGTGATCGCCCGCGAGGACACCCTCATCCCCATCCCCGACAGCCTCCCCTTCGACCAGGCCGCGATCATCCCCGACGCGGTCTCCACCCCCTACGCCGCCGTCGTCGCCACCGCGGGCGTCCGTGCCGCCCAGTCCGTCGGCGTCTGGGGCGTGGGCGGAGTCGGCGCGCACAACGTACGCCTCGCCCGCCTGGTCGGCGCCGCCCCGATCATCGCCGTCGACCCCCTGCCCAGCGCCCGCGAGCGCGCCCTCGCCTTCGGCGCCGACCTCGCGCTCGACCCGGCAGCCCCCGACTTCGCCGACCAGGTCCACGCAGCCACCGGCGGACGCGGCCTCGACTTCGCCTTCGACTGCGCCGGCGTCCCCGCCGTCCGCGACCAGGCCGCCTCCGTACTCGGCCTCGGCGGCTCCCTCATCCTGGTCGGCATCACACCCCGGCCGCTCACCATCACCGAGGGCCTGACCTTCAACTACCTGCAGAAGCAGGTCCGCGGCCACTACGGCGGCTTCCCCGAGTCCGTCACCGAGCTGGTACAGCTGACCGCGACCGGCCGCCTCGACCTGGCCCCCTCCATCACCGACCACATCCCGCTCATCGAAGCCGCCGACGCCGTCCACCGACTGGAGAACAAGATCGGCGACCCCATCCGCCTCATCCTCGTCCCCTGACGCCCGTCAGCAGGACCACAGACCACCCTGGGCAGGGGTGAGTGGGCGCCGGTGCGTGAGGGAACACCGGCGCCCACGGCTTTCCGGCAACCGTGAAGAGACAAAACCATGCAGACGACCGACACCCCGGGCCGTACTGTGCAGCGCAGGGATGCTCACTCCAACCGCCGACGCATCCTCGCGACCGCCCGGCGGAAACTGCGGGAGGACCCGGACGCGAGTCTCGACAGCATCTCTCAGGCGGCCGGCGTCGCCCGGCGCACCCTCTACGGACACTTCCCCAGCCGGCATGCGCTGATCGCCGACCTGACACAGGAAGCAGGCCGTGAACTCCGGCAGGCGTTCGCCAGAGCCCGTACCGCGGATGCCGACCCGGTCGAGGCGATGACACGGATGGTGCTGGCGGCATGGACGGTGGGCGACCACTACCGCATGCTCATCACCTTGGGACGGCGCCATCTGGGAGAGGACGAGATCCGCACCACCCTGGCACCGGCCCGCGCAGAAGCCGTCGCAACCCTACGGCGCGGTCAGCGCGAAGGCGTCTTCGCGGACCACCTTCCAGCACCCGTGCTCGCCCAAGCACTGGAGGCACTCATGCTGGCCCTCGCCGAGGAGAACGCCGCATGCCCGTGGGCGGACCCCACTGGTGAGGCCGCGGCAACCGCGTTCCTCGTCGCCGCCGGCGTAGCACCACAGAGGGCCGCGCTTCAGGTGCAGGAGGTCATCGGGCGAGTTCGGGCAGCGGGCGACGGGTGACCTCGTGGGCGTCGTCCGCAGCGAGGCCGAGCATGCGCAGGACCATCTCGGCCAGGTCGGAGGCGGCCTCGTCGCCGTCCAGGTCCGGGCGGTCCAGCCGCAGAGCCACCAGGGACAGCAGGGTGCCGCCCAGGGCGGACAGGGCGGTGGTGGCGTTGCCGCAGGAGAAACGGCCCGAGGCGATGCCGATCTCCAGGTCGCGCAGGGCACGTGGGGCGAGGCCGCGGTCGGAGTGGATGTGGGCCAAGCCGCGGTCGCGCAGGATCCGCATGAGTTCCGGATGGGAGTCGGCCATCCGGGCGGTGAGCCGGAAGCCGGCCGCGACCAGCTCGGCGGGGTCGTCGATGCCTTCCACGCGCGCGTCGATGACCTGCCCGAACTCCTCCAGGGCGTCCGTCACCGCCGCGTCGAACAGCTCCGTCTTCGACTCGAAGTGGTTGTAGAAGGACCCGAAGCCGACATCGGCGCGCTCGGCGATGGCCTGGATGCTCACGCTCGTGTCCCCGGTTTCCGCGAGGATCTGCCGGGCCGCGCGGACGAGCGCCTGGCGGGTCTCGGCACGGCGTCGCTCGAAGCGGTTCTTGGGCGGGGCTGACGTCGGCATGCGGCCAGTGTAACCGTCGCAACGATGACGCTGCCATTACTGATGAGATCCTCAATTATTTGGGCTGTGCCTATTGACGACGAGAAACAGCAGAGTTGATGATTTCCTCATTACGGCAGTGTTGCTTGGAGGACACCATGTCCCACATCCCCGTTAACAAGGGCGGTCCTCTGACGCCCCACCAAGACCTCCACAGTGAGCAGGGCGCCCTACGCGGTGAACACCCCGGACGAGCCCGGAATCCCCTGATCAAAGTGGCGGACCTGGCCTGGCTGGAGTTCGAGAAGCCGGACCTGGACCGGGCCGAGGTGTTCGCCCGTGACTTCGGCTTCGCGATCGCCGCCCGCACCGATCACGAGCTGTGGCTGCGCGGCACGTTCGCGGGCTCGCCCTGCATGGTCATCCGGCGTGGGCGGGCGTCCCGCTTCCTCGGGCCGGCGTTCCGCGCGGCCGAGCGGGCCGATGTGGACCGGCTGGCCGCCGCCGTCGGACACACCGTCCGGGACATCGACGTCCCCGGCGGCGGCCGGTCGGTCGCCCTGTTCGATCCCTCGGGACTCCCGGTCCGGGTGGTGCACTGCGCCGAACCGCTGCCCGCGCTGCCCGGGCAGCAGCCGCTGATCCTCAACACCGGCATCGAAGGCCGTCGTACGAACACCACCCAGCGCCCGCCCCGTGAGCCGTCCCGCATCCAGCGCCTCGGCCACGTGGTGCTGGAGACACGGACGTTCACCCGCACCCTGGACTGGTACCTGGACACCCTTGGCATGATCGTGTCCGACTTCCTGTTCCTGGACGGGCAGCGCCAGCGCGGGCCGACCATGGCGTTCATCCGCTGCGACCAGGGCAGCCTGCCCGTGGACCACCACACCCTCGCCCTGCACCTCGGGCCGGGCACCGGCTACGTCCACTCCGCCTACCAGGTCACCGACCTCGACGCGATCGCCGCCGGCGGCGAGTACCTGGCCGAGCGCGGCTACAAGCGCAGCTGGGGCATCGGCCGGCACATCCAGGGCAGCCAGCTCTTCGACTACTGGCGCGACCCCGACCACTTCATGCTGGAGCACTTCGCCGACGGCGACCTGTTCTCCTGCGACCTCGAACCCGGCTGGGCGCCTATGTCGGCGAGCGGCCTCGCGCAGTGGGGACCGCCGGTCACCCGCGACTTCCTGGGCGCCAGCCCCTCACCCGCCAAGCTCCGCGAGGTCATGACGGCCCTGCGTGGCGACAACGAACTCGACCCCGCACGCCTGCTGGGCCTGATGAAAGCGATGAGCTCATGAGCACCAACGTGCTGCGCACCCCCGACGGCTGGTGGGCCGTCCGAAACGAGCGCGCCGTCCGCATCGAGACCAAGGCGGTCACCACCGCCGAACTGCTCGCCGACCGGGCCGCCGTCCGGGAGGCCGCCGCCTCCGGCGAGAGCGGCACGCCGGTCGCCGACCTGGTGGCGCTGCCCCCGGTCACCACCCCCTGCCGGGTGGTCGCCCAGATGGTCAACTACCGCAGCCACGCCAAGGATTCGGGCTTCACGGGCGACATACCGCCCACCTTCTTCCGCAAGGCGTCCGGCTCGGTCAGCGGCCCGCACGACACGATCGTCCGCCCGGCACACGTGAACTTCCTCGACTACGAAGTCGAACTCGGCCTCGTCATGGGCGCGACGCTTCCGGTGGGCACAGTCGTGAAGGAGCAGGACCTTCCTTCGTACGTCGCCGGGCTCGTCCTCACCAACGACGTCAGCGCCCGCGACGTCCAGCTGACCAAGACCCAGTTCTACGAGAGCAAGTCCTACCCCACCTTCACACCGACGGGCCCGTACCTGGCCCTGCTGGAGCCGGAGGACTTCGACCGTCTGATCGACCTGCGACTGCGGCTGTCGGTCAACGGTGTAACGCGTCAGGACCGCACCCTGGCCGACATGATCGTGCGGCCCGCGCAGGCGCTCACCCTGCTCGCCCGTTTCCAGACCCTCGACCCGGGCGACCTGCTGCTGACCGGTACGCCCGGCGGTACCGCCCTGAAGGCCCCGCCCAAGCCGGTCGAGAAGATCGCCGCGCTGCTGCCGCCCGCGCTGAAGTGGAAGGCGTTCTTCAACGGCCAGGCCAGGAACCCCCTGTACCTGCGCGACGGCGACCTCGTCACCGCCACGATCGCCACCCCCGACGGGCGGATCGACCTGGGCGAGCAGCGGACCGCTGTGGCGGACGCGAGGTGAGCGCCGCAGCGAGGAGGCCGGTGGTCATCATCGGTGCCGGACCCGTGGGCGTCACGGCCGCGCTCCTGCTCGCCCGGTACGGGGTGCGCAGCCTGCTTCTCGAACGTCACCGGGACGTCTACCCGCTGCCGCGTGCCGTCGTCGTGGACGACGAGGTTCGCCGGATCCTGCAGAGCGTCGGCGTCCACGAGGAGTTCGCCGCCCTCGCCCGACCGGCGCCCGGGTTGCGGCTGCTGGACGCCCGGCGTCGCGTGATCGCCGAGTTCCCGCGGTCCCTGCACGGACACCACGGCTTCCCCCAGACCAGCATGTTCGACCAGCCGGAGCTGGAACGGCTGCTGCGCGACGCCCTGGCCCGTCGCCCCGAGTGTGAGCTGCAGGGCGGGGTGGAGGTCGTGTCCGTCAGCCAGGACACCGACGGAACGGCTCCGGTCCGGGTCACCTTCCGCCGCGACGGCAGCGACGAGGACGAGCACGTGTGGGCCGATGCGGTGCTCGGCTGCGACGGCGCCGGCAGCCTCACCCGCGACGCCATCGGCGCCGTGTGGGAGGACCTGCACTTCGAGGAGAGCTGGCGGGTCATCGACGTACGCACCAGCCTCCCGGTGCGCACCTGGGAAGGCGCCGAGCAGATCTGCTGCCCCACCCGGCCGGCCACCTTCATGCGAGTCGGCGAGGACCGCTACCGCTGGGAGTTCCGGCTGGCCGAGGGTGAGCCCTTGGACGGCCCGGAAGGGCTGGAGCAGCTGCACGAGCTGGTCGCCCCCTGGGTCGACCTGCCGTCCGCCGCCCACGAGGGCGACGACTTCGAGGTGATCCGGCAGGCGCGGTACACCTTCCGGGCCCGTCTCGCCGACCGGTGGCGCCGGGGACGCGTCTTCCTGCTGGGCGACGCGGCCCACCTCACCCCGCCCTTCATCGGGCAGGGCCTGTGCGCGGGCCTGCGCGACGCCCGCAACCTCACCTGGAAACTCGCCCGCGTCCTCCAGCAGGGCGCGGACGACCGGTTGCTGGACACCTACGAGCAGGAGCGCAAGCCGCACGCCCGCCATGTGATCCGCCTCGCGGTCGCCGTCGGCTGGGCCATGACCGGCGGACAGGACCGCGGAGCGGCCATCCGCCGGGCCGTCGTGGGCGCGGTATGCCGCATCCCCGGCGTGACCGCGGCGGTGAGCCGCGACCTCAGTCCCGCGCTGACCGCCAATCCGCTGGTACGACGCCGCCCCCGGCTGACCGGCCGTTCCCTGGCCGGCACCTTCTGCCCACAACCCTGGGTGCTGTACGACGGCAGGCGAGAGCGCCTCGACGACATCCTCGGGGACTCCTTCGCCCTCCTGACCGCTGTGCCTCCCACCCCGCGCATGACGGGCGTGGCCACGGCCCTGGACGCCTCCGTGATCCATGTCGGCGACCTGGACGACGACGGCACCCTGGCCGCCTGGCTGGCACGCGGCCGGGCCGACGCCGCCCTGCTGCGCCCCGACCGCGTCGTACTGGACACCGTCCCCACCGGCACCGGCCACTTCACCGACGCCGCCGCCTGGGCTCCCCTGCTGCACACGGCCCGCCGCCCCGCCGAAGCCCCGCCCGCACCCTGACGAGGAACACCAGACCATGACCACCCCGCACGCCACGCCTTGTCCGGAGCCCTTCCTTCCGCCCGACCCCCAAGCGGCCGCCGGCAGCCGCATCGCGGACTTCGCCCGCTGGGCCGCCCGGCACCAGGGCGCCGACGGCATCCAGGACCCCACCGACTACCAGGCCCTGCACCACTGGTCCGTCACCGACCTGGAAGGCTTCTGGGCCGCGGTCTGGGAATACTTCGACATCGAGGCGACCACACCGTACGAGCGGGTGCTGGCCGAGGAGACCATGCCCGGCGCCCGCTGGTTCCCCGGCGCCACCCTCAACTACGCCCACCACGCGCTGCGCACCCTGCACCCGGACGCACCCGCGATCACCGCGCTGGACGAGACCGGAGCCGCCTACGAGATCACGGGCCGACAGCTGCGCGCCCAGGTCGCCTCCGTCGCCGCCACCCTGCGCGACCTGGGCGTCGGACAGGGCGACAGGGTGGTCGGCTACCTGCCCAACACCCCCCACGCCGTCATCGCCTTCCTCGCCACGGCCAGCCTGGGCGCGGTGTGGTCGGTGTGCGGCCAGGACTACGCGCCCAAGGCCGCCGCCGACCGCTTCGCCCAGCTCGAACCCACGGTGCTCATCACGGCGGACGGCTACCTCTTCAACGGCACCCGCCACGACCGCCGCGCCGCTTCCCTCGAACTGGCCGACGCCCTTCCCACGCTCAAGGCCACCGTTGTCGTGGATCACCTGGGCCTTGCGTGGTCCGAGACCCGGGCCGCGGGCCTGACGGTTCCCTGGGAGGACGCGGCCGGCCGCACCGAGTACCTCGGGATCACTCCGGTGCCGTTCGACCACCCGCTGTGGATCGTCTTCTCCTCCGGCACCACCGGCCTGCCCAAGGGCATTGTCCACGGCCACGGCGGCGTCCTGCTGGAGCACCTCAAGACCCTGGGCCTGCACAGCGACCTGGGCGTCGGCGACCGCCTGCTGTGGTACACCACCACCCACTGGATGATGTGGAACCTCGTCGTCTCCACCCTGCTGACCGGCGCCACCACCTGCACCTACGACGGCAGCCCCGCGCCGGTGACGCGCCCGGACGTCCTGTGGGAGCTGGCTGCCCGCCACAAGGTCACCGTCTTCGGCACCAGCCCCCAGTACCTGCTGGCCATGGCCAAGCTGGGCATCGAACCCTCCGTGCACGACCTGGCGGCCGTCCGCGCCATCGGCAGCACCGGCTCCACCCTGCCCGCATCCGCCTACCACTGGGTCCGCGACCACGTCGGCGCAGGCATCCAGTTGGCCTCCACCAGCGGCGGTACCGACGTCGTCTCCGCCTTCGCCGGCAGCGCCCCCACCACCCCGGTGTGGGCGGGTGAGCTGTCGGCTCCCAACCTCGGCGTGGCGCTCGCGGCGTACGACGGCGCGGGACGGCCGGTCGTCGACCAGGTCGGCGAACTGGTCGTCACCCGCCCGATGCCCTCCATGCCGCTGTACTTCTGGAACGACCCCGACGGCAGCCGCTACCGCGACGCCTACTTCAGCGCCTACCCGGGCGTGTGGCGGCACGGCGACTGGATCACGCTCACCGGTCACGGCTCGGTGATCATCCACGGCCGCTCCGACGCCACCCTCAACCGCAACGGCGTGCGCCTGGGCAGCGCCGACATCCACGACATCGTCGAACGCCTCCCCGAGATCACCGAGGCTCTCGTCATCGGCGCGGAGGAACCCGACGGCGGCTACTGGATGCCGCTCTTCCTCGTCCTCGCGGACGGGAACGTCCTGGACGATGCCCTGCGCGAGAAGATCCGCGACGCGATCCGCACCGGCGCCTCACCCCGCCACGTCCCCGACGAGATCCTCGCCGTACCGGCCATCCCGCACACCAGAACCGGCAAGAAACTCGAGGTCCCGGTCAAGCGCCTGCTGCAGGGCGCCCCTGCCGAGGAGGTCCTCAACCCTTCGGCGGTCGACAACCCGGACCTCGTCGCCTACTTCGCCGGCCTGGGAGCCGAACGCCGCCAGGCCCGTCGTCCGCACACCCCCGAGGGCGTCTCGTGATCCTCTCCGCCTCGCTGACCTGTCTCATCGCGTTGATCTTCACCCTGCTGGGCGTGGCCAAGATCCTGGCCCTGGGTCCGATGCCCGATCTCGCCGCCCACGCCGGCTTCACCACCGCGGCCTACCGGGTCATCGGCGGCCTGGAGCTGGCGGGCGCCATCGGCGTGGCCCTCGGCCCGGTCGTACCGCTGTGCGGCGGGCTGGCCGGCATTGGACTGCTGATGCTGCTCGCCGGTGCCGTGACCACGCACGTACGCAAGGGCGACGGGCTGACCAAACTCCTCCCCGCGGTGACATGCGCGGCCCTGGTCGCCTGGTATCTCGTACTCCTCGCCGGCCTCTGACCCGTTCCGGGAGACTGTCGGCGGCCACTCGTCCTGTTAGCGAGCCCACGGCGGGGCTGGCAGACTGACTCTGTGGTTCCGCTGACGGTCGCGGCGGATCAGATCGCGTCCTCATCGCTTACCGGCGCCAGTGTGGTATCAGTCTGCGCACTGCTCTTCACCGTCGCGTCGTTCTGGTGGCTCAACGCCCGACAGGGACGCCTGCAGGCGTGGGAACCTCATTCCTTCGCGGCGATCGTCCACGGTTCCACGGCACGCCTACGACTGCCTCTCGTCCTGCACAACACCGGTCCCAAGCCGATCGTCGTGCAGGACCTCATCCTGACCTTCCCTGATGAGCCCGCCTCTCATCTACCCCTCCTGTGGGTGTCCTCGCCTTCCCGGCTCCAACCGGGGCCTGACGAGGAGGCGAAGCTGCCCGCCGGATTCGTCGTGCCCGGCAGAGAAGCGCAACAGCTCTTCCTCGAGTTCGAGGCACCGTTTTCCGGATTCCTCCCGGAGGCCCGTGACTACAAGGCCCAGATACAGGTGCGGGTCGGCCACCGCAAGGGTTGGCGGCCCCTGCTGACGTTCAGCTTGAGGGCCGCCAACATCATCGATCCAGATCGCTACACCGTTTACAACAACGCACCGGTCGAGCTGACGAAGGAAGACCAGAAAAGAGCGGATGCCGCACTCCTTGAGTTGTTGCAAGAGCAAGAGGACGACTCGGCGCCGGGCGGCAGGAGACCGCGGCGTTCTTCCCATGACGACGGCGACGCCGACACGAGCCGCTGACGCAGCACCTGCCGGCCGAGCAACGCTCCTGCTGCGATCAGGAGATCGCGGTTCCTGCGGTCACGCCGACAGGTCGGCCCGCGGGAGGAGCGCCCGGAACAACGCCCGACAGCCCTGCGACAGCTGGGACGGTTGGCGCAGCAGATTGAATGCCTCCGCTCAGTTCGGCGACAGCGTCCCTTCTTTGGGTGCTGCAGAGCATGCGCCAGCCACTGCTGGGAAGTGGCGAGGTCCTGCATCCGGGAGCCGATGGATGCACGGACCAGGTGGCACGGGTGAGGAGGGTCGCGGCGGTCAGCCCGGTGGGCGCGGCACCGATGAACACGACGGGTACATCTCAGGGGTGGTGGCGGCGGTCACTTGCTCAGGGCTTTCATCAGGCCCAGCAGCCGGGCGCGGTCGATCTCGTTGTCCTCGCGCAATGCGGAGATCGCCTGCATGAACGCCCCCGGCGAGGGGGTGGTGCCGAGGAAGTCCCGGGTGGCGGGCGGGCCCCACTGGGCCAGGCCGGAAGCGGACATGGCGGCCCAGCCGGGTTCCAGTGTGTTGTCGAAGACATCGCCGTCGGCGTAGTGCTCCAGCATGAAGCGGTCGGGGTCTCGCCAGTAGTCGAAGATCTGGCTGCCCTGGATGTGCCGGCCGATGCCCCAGGAGTGGTGGTAGCCGCGTTCGCGCAGGTACTCGCCTCCGGCGGCCAGCGTGTCGAGGTCGGCGACCTGGTAGGCGGAGTGGACGTAGCCCGTGTCGGGGCCGAGGTGCATGGCCAGGGTGTGGTGGTCGGCGGGTTCGCTGCCGCGGTCGCAGCGGATGAAGGCCATGGTGGGGCCGCGGTCGCGCTGCCCGTCCAGGTAGAGGAAGTCGCTGACGATCAGGCCGAGGTGCTGCAGGTACCAGTCCAGGGCACGCCGGAAAACCCGGGTGGAGAGGACGACGTGGCCCAGGCGCTGCACCTGGGAGGGTTTGCGAGGCGGGCGCTGGGTGGCGTTGATGCGGCCGGCCGCGGTGGTGGTGCCTGTGTTGAGGACCAGGGGCTGTTGCAGCGGCTGTGCGGGCTGCTCGGTGACGCCGTGGACGACGCGGACCGGGATGCCAGAGGGATCGAGCAGGTCGACCGCGCTGCCACCGCCGTGCTCGGTGAGGGGGCGGACCTTGTGGCCGGTGGCGCTCGCCAGCCGGTCGAGGTCGGCGGCGTCGGCGGCCTGGAAGGCGGGGCCGATGAACCGGGAGGAGGGGCCGCGGCGGATGATCAGGCAGTGGGTGCCGGCCAGGGCGCCGCGGAGATAGAGGGCGTCGTCGGTGCGGGCGGCGGTGGTCAGGCCGAAGTCGTGGGCGAAGGTCTCGGCGCGGTCCAGGTCGGGCTTGGGGAACTCGAGCCAGGCCAGGTCGACCACCTTGATGACGGGCTGGACCGCGCGGCCGGGGTGCTCCCCGCGCAGGGCGCCCTGTTCGCTGTGCAGGCCCTGGTGGGCGTCCGCCGTGGGGGCGGGTGTGGGTGTCGGGTCGTTCATGACGGGTCCCTAAGAATGTTGGCGGTCCGGGAGGACCGGGTGTGGCTGATGATGGGTTGCCGTTGATGGCTCGGAAGGAATGGCCGCCCGGTCCTCCGGGACGCTCCGACCACTGATTGAGAACTGCGGTCATCGCTGGTTAGGGACCTGTCGGCGGGGTGTTCCTCGGGCCACGAAGGTGCTGGTCACGGTGGAACGGAGCGACGGGCTTGAGCACGCCTCACGCGCGGATATGGGTCGGCATCGACGCCGGCAAGGGACATCACTGGGCAGTCGCGGTCGACGCCGACGGCGAGACGCTCTTCTCGACGAAGGTGATCAACGACGAGGCCCAGATCCTCACGCTCATCGAGACCGCCCGCGAACGGGCTGAAGAGGTGCGGTGGGCGGTGGACATCTCCGGCCGGGCCGCCACCCTGCTGCTGGCCCTGCTGATCGCGAACGGCCAGCAGGTCGTCTACGTGCCCGGCCGGACGGTCAACCGCATGTCCGGCGCCTACAAAGGCGAGGGCAAGACCGACGCCAAGGACGCCCGCGTCATCGCCGACCAGGCCCGCATGCGTCCCCGGGACTTCACCCCGCTGAGCACGCCTGCGGAGCTGGTCACCACGCTCCAGGTCCTCACCAACTACCGGGCCGACCTGATCGCCGACCGGGTCCGGCTGATCAATAGGCTCCGCGACCTGCTGGTGGGAATCTGCCCCGCACTGGAACGGGCCTTCGACTACTCCGCGGCCAAGGGACCGGTGGTGATGCTGACTGAGTATCAGACCCCGGCCAGCCTGCGCCGGATCGGCGTCAAGCGGCTGACGACCTGGCTCGAGCGCCGCAAGGTCCGCGGCGCCGACACCGTCGCCGCCAAAGCGGTGGAGGCGGCCCAGTCCCAGATGACTGCGCTGCCGGGCGAGAAGCGGGCCGCCAAGCTGGTCTGCGACCTCGCCCACCAGCTTCTGGCCCTGGACGAGCGGATCAAGGACAATGACCGGGAGATCCGCGAGACGTTCCGTGCCGACGACCGCGCCGAGATCATCGAGTCGATGCCCGGTATGGGTCCCATCCTGGGCGCCGAGTTCGTCGCCATCGTCGGCGACCTGTCCGGCTACCGCGACGCGGGCCGACTCGCCTCGCACGCCGGCCTGGCCCCAGTCGCCCGCGATTCCGGCCGCCGCACCGGCAACTACCACCGGCCCAAGCGTTACAACCGGCGCCTGCGGCACATCTTCTACCTGGCCGCCCAGACTGCCATGATGCGGCCCGGCCCGTCCCGGGACTACTACCTCAGAAAGCGTGCCGAGGGACTGATCCACACCCAGGCCCTGCTTGCGCTCGCCCGACGCCGCGTCGACGTGCTCTGGGCGATGCTGCGTGACAAGAGACTGTTCACCCCCACCCCACCGGACACGCAGACGGCTTGACCTCATCATTGAGATTCCCTTCGGGCGGCTCTCCCACGACGGCGGTGTGCGGCACTGTCGCGAGACACAAGTAAGGGGTGGAAGGGGGGCGGAGCGGGTGGCACCAGTGGTGGCGGATTCACCTACCGGGCCAGCAGGGTGTCCAGCGCGGTGGTCAGTTCGGCGACCGCGTCGGTGGCCGCACCGTGGGTGCGCCAGCCGATGAAGCGGTCCGGGCGTACCAGGACGGCGCCTTGCGGGGTGTGCCCGCGGACGGTGGTCCAGGTGGAGCGCAGGTCGCGGTAGTCCCCGTCGAGGTGGCCGACACGGATGGCGTCGAGCGGCAGCCCGCTGGTGGTGGCGATCTTCTCGGCGGCCTCGCACCAAGCCTGGCCGTCCTCCCCGGCGATCAGCAGCAAGCGGCCGGGGCGCACCAGGCGGGCCAGGGCCACGCGATGGCCGTCCAGGTCCTCAAGCCAGGCGTGGGGCAGCGGGTGCCCGGGCCGGGCGGCGGGCTGGTAGATGCGGACCGGGTCGGGGTTCTCGGGTGCGGGAGTGCCGTCGGGGACGACGGCCGCGGACTCGTACGTGTAGCCGAACTCGACGCCCAGTTCGTTGAACTCCATGGACTGGGCGGCCACGGCCGCCAGGAACGTGCGGCGGAAGTCGGTGTCGGCGGGGTCCTCGCTCCACAGGCGGCGGGCCTGCCGCCAGTTCTCCTCCTCGCCGGCCTCGGGCCCGCCGCCGAAGAGGGCGTTGATGGCGATGTGGTTCATGGCGTTCTCCAGCGAGCGCTGGACGTTGGTGGCGTCCGCCGGTCGCCGCTCGGCCTCGTAGGTGTCCAGCAGGGCGTCGCCGGCATGGCCCTTCAGCACGGCGGCGAGCTTCCAGGTGAGGTTCTGGACATCGTGCATGGCGGAGGTGAGGCCGAGGCCGCCGGTTGGCGGATGCCGGTGGGCGGCGTCGCCGGCGATCAGGACGCGGCCGGCGCGGTAGCGGTCGGCGACCACGCCCTCCAGGGTCCAGCGGGAGATCATGTGGACCGTCACGTCCTCCTCGCTCAGGCCCAGCCCCGTGCGCAGGTCGGCCAGTACGGACTCGTCGTCCAGCGCGCGACCGTCATCGGGCCCGTAGTTGAGGTGGAAGACCCACTCCTCGGACTCGGGACCCCAGTGCTTGGGGCCCATGGGCACGAGAACACCGGGGATACCGAGGTCGGGCAGCCACAGCCAGCGGATCAGCACGTCAGGGTCGCGCGCCCAGCGGGACAGGTCGGCGGAGAGGTGGAAGGAGACTACGCGGGCGAGGTTGCGCACGCCCTCCTGGACGATGCCCACGGCGGGGCCGACGGTGCGGCCGCCGTCGCAGCCCAACAGGTAGCGGGCCCGCACCCGGTAGGTCTCGCCCGTCTCGCGGTCGGTGACGGCGGCGGTGACGCCCTCGGCGTCCTGGGCGAGTGCCGTCAGCTCGTGGTGGAAGCGGACCCGGCCCGTGGCGAGTTCCTCGGCGCGGGTGCGCAGGACCGGCTCCAGTCGGATCTGGGGCAGGTTGGCCTGTCGCTCGGGGCTGGCCGCGAGCCACTCCGGAGAGTGCCCGCCGGCTCCCCAAGCCTCCATCCTGGCGACCCTGCGGCCGTGGTCTTCGTGGTCGCCTGCCAGACCGACGTACCAGGCGGTGTGGGACATCTGCTCGGCCGGGGTGGAGGCGGCGTAGATGGTGGCGGCCACGCCGGCGTCGCGCATGATCTCCATGGCGCGCTGGTTGAGGACGTGGGCCTTGGGCAGGACGGAGGTGCTGGGCCAGGCGGTGACCAGCAGGGACTCGATGCCCATGCGGCTGAGCAGCATGGAGGCGGTGAGCCCCGCACCGCCTCCGCCGACGATGAGGACGGGGACGTCGATGTCGTTCATGGGTACTCCATGGGGTGTCACGGCTCGGGGCCATGGGGTGGGGACGGCTCAGGAGCGGCGGGGGAAGAGCGCCAAGGGCGTTTTCCCGGTCGATTGATCGAGGCGGGGTGTCCGCGGATTGAGCTGGCGGCGGCGCACGGATGCGAAAGGCTGGTCGTTCCGAGAGGCGCCCGCTCGCTGCGGGCGCGCGTCGGCAGCCCGGACGGCACGGAGGGGACGCCGGAAACAGTGGTGTCGATTCAGAGGCCGCACCCGGCCTCGGCGGCCAAGGCGGTGAGATGCGGTGGGTGCCGTCCGAGCCGTGCGAAAGGCGGCCTGCGGAGGCGGGCTGGGTATGAACGCTGTGCTAGGCCGGCCACCGCGTGGAGGCGCAGGGCGGCAGATGCCGGCGGACGTCGATGCGGCTCATCGTGATGCTCCTCGGAGCCCAGGCGGCGGTGATGCTAGCCGCCGACCAGCGCGACGAGATGGGCTCCGGCCAAGGCACCCGCGATGACGGCCGGCAGGCAGCGGGCCGCCGGATCGCCGCTGCGCAGGTGGACGACGACGGCGCCGGCCATGAGCAGGAGCAGGCCGATAGATGCGGCAGCACCGAGCGCAGTGATCCGCAGGCCGAGCAGCAGACCGGCCGCTGCCGCCACCTCCAGAGCACCCAGCAGACGGTAGTGGGTGGTGGTCATGCCGACGTGGGCCGCGGCCTGGCGCATCGCGGGTACTGCCGCGAGCTTGGCCGACCCGAGCAGGAGGAAGATCCCGGCGAGGAGGACGGCGAGAACGATGGCGGTGGTGCTCATGGGGTTTCTCTCTCAAGTGGCTTGCTGGGGGCGTACTGCCAGTGCAGGAGGTACCGGTCGAGGGCTGCGGTGACCCTGCGTCGTACCGCCTCGTCGGCAAGGGCGGGCACCGTGACACGGACGCCGCCGTCGTGCGGCTGGCACAGGATGCGTTCCCGGTCGCAGTCCGCGCCCTGGGCGGCCAGTTCGGCGTGGACAGCGCGGCGGGTGGCGTCCAGGCGAAGGCCGAGCTTGTAGGGCTTGCCGACGGCGGTGAGTGGGATGGCGTCGATCACGCGCACCTCGCGCGGGGCGGCGGCGCGCTCGGGGACCCGTTCGGTGGTCCAGGTGAGCAGTTCTTCGGGCCCCACACGGGCGCCGGGGGCGAGGGTGACGTAGGCGACGGGCACTTCGCCGGCGTGGGGGTCGGGACGGCCGACCGCCGCGGCGGCGGTGACCTCGGGGTGGGCGAGGAGTACGTCCTCGATGCCGGCGGGGTCGATGTTGTGGCCCCCGCGGATGATCACGTCCTTGGCGCGGCCGGCGAGATGGATGAAGCCGTCGGCGTCGATGCGGGCCAGGTCGCCCGTGTCCAGCCAGCCGTCGCGGATCTTCCCGGCGCTCTCCAGGCGAGGCCCGTGGGCGGTGTGCTCGGCGACGTACCCGGCGAAGAGGACCGGGCCGCTGACGGCGAGCATTCCGGTGGCGCCCGGCGGCAGGTCGTGCCACTCGCCGGTGTCCGGGTCGATCCGCACGGTCTTGACCTGCTGGTAGGGCAGGCGCCGGCCGACACTGCCGGGGCGGGTGTGACTGGGCAGGCCGAGGGCTGAGGCGCAGGTCGCCTCGGTGAGCCCGTAGCCCTCGCACAGCGGGATGCCGGTGTGCTTCTCGAAGGACTCCCGTACGGCGGGCGGCAGCGGGGAGGCGCCGACGGCGGCGAACCGCATGCTGGAGATGTCCGCGTCGACGGGGACATGGGCGAGGACGGAGTACACGGTGGGCACGCCGGACATGGCGGCGATGCGGTAGTGCTCCACCAGCCTCCAGAACACTGGATACAGCTCGGGGTCGCGGTAGCCCAGCGGCCCGGCCCACACCACTCCCCGGCCGCGCAGCAGCGGGCCGAGCAGGGTGACGATCAGAGCGTTGACGTGGAACAACGGCAGCGCCGCGAACATCACCGAGTCCTCGTCGAGAGGAATGCTCGCGGCCACCATCCAGGCGTCGACGACCTCGTTGGCGTGCGTGTGCGCGGCAAGCTTGGGAGCGCCGGTGGTGCCGCCGGTGTGGAAGTAGGCGGCCAGGTCGTCGGCGGTCGGGGGCTCGATGTCCACCAGCCGGTCGGCGGGATGGGACGCGGCAAGCTCCGTGAGGTAGCCGACGCGTACGCCCTCGATGGGGTCCAGAACGGGCGCGGGGCCGTCAGACAGGGTGGGGGCCAGCGCCAGCAGCGCGTCCAGCCGCAAGGCCTCGGCGACCTGCCGGGCCGTGGCCCACACCTGTGCATCCAGTTGCGGACCGGCGGCGATGAGCACCCGCGCACCGCCGCGCCGCAGCAACTGCTCGACGTGCTCGGACGCCAGGCCCGGGTTCACCGGGGCGGCGACGCCCGCTGCCTGCGCGGCCAGCAACGCGCCGGGAAGCTCCGCGGTGTTCGGCGCGAGCAGGCCCACGGCGGCCCGGCGGGTGACGCCGAGAGAGCCCAACAGATTGGCGGTGCGATGCACCTGGTCACGCAGTTGCGCGAAGGTGGCTGTGGCGGGGCGCAGGAAGCGCGCGGCATCGGGCAGCACCGTCAGGGCCGGGCGGTCGGGCCACAGGCGGGCGGCGCGCAGCAGGGTCTCGTAGGTCGTGGCGGGCAGGCCGCGCTCATGTAGCGGAACAGTCTCGATCGCGGACAGGTCCGCGCTGCTGTCGGGGGCGGGCCACAGCAGGTCGGTGGGTGTGCGTGTCACCGGTGCGCCTTTGCAGGGTGAGGGATGGGTTCAGGTGGCCGGCCCGGTACGGGGATGCCGGGCCGGCCGGTCCCGGGCGGGGGTCCCGGGAGCCGTCAGCGGGCGCGCACCACCGTGCGCTGCTCGCCGAGATCGAGTGCGCCGTCGTCGGTCGCGATACGGGCCGTGACGACGTCGCCGTCCTTGAGGTAGTCGGGGTTCGCCTGCTGGCGGGCGAAGAACTTCTGCCAGCGCTTGTGCGGGGGCAGCAGGGCGGCAAGCGTGGTCAGGAGCTTGCCCGGAGACTTCAGGGCGGTGCCGCCTGGGGTTCCGGTGAGCAGGACGTCACCGGGCTGCAGGTTCTGGAAGCGGGCGAGCAGACTGAGGGCGTGGGCGGGCCGGACGATCATGTCCGTGGTGGTGCGGTCCTGCCGGGTGGCCCCGTTGACCTTCAGCGTGAGCCGCAGGTCCGGCAGGCGGGCCAGGTCGTCGGCGTCCACGAGGAGCAGCCGGGGGCCCAGCGGAGTGAAGGAGGGGTACGACTTGGACTCGTAGAACTGCGTCTTGGGCAGCTGCAGGTCACGCGCGCTGACGTCGTCCGCAACGACCAGCGCGGCGACATACTCGGCCAGCGTGGCATCGGTAACCTCGGTGCCGACCGGCAAATCGGCGCCCATCACCAGCCCGAGCTCCACCTCGTAGTCCAGGAAACGCACGTACTGTGGACGTTCGATGTCCTGGTAGGGCCCGCTGACGGACCCGGACGCCTTGCGGAAGAACGCGGGCGGAACGGTGTCCGGGTCGAACCCGGAGTCCACCGCGTGGGAACGGTAGTTGACCATCTGCGCCACCACCCGGCAGGGCGTGGTGACAGGCGACAGCAGCTCGGTTTCTCCAACCGAAACCCCGGCGGTGGGGTCAACCGCGGCGTGGGAAGCCGCCTGCTGCACGGCGGAACGGTCGGCGAGCAGGCCGGCGGTGGTGTCCGCGTCGGTGTCGACGCGGTGCAGCCGTCCTGTGCCGCTCTCCACCCACCAGCCGTCTGTGGTGCGGACGACCTGGATACTCATCGGCTCTCCTGAGTCCTGGACAGGCACCGACCGGAACGCTCCCGCGAGCAGCTCCAGTCAGCAGTGATGAGAGAATCAGTCCAGATGACGACCCCGTCAACAGCAGTCAGTCATGATGAAACAATCAGAGCTGCGCCTGATCATGGTGGAGAGATGAGTATCGATCGACAGGGCAGGGCCAACACACCCAGCCACACGCCCAACCGCGTGGACCGACGCAAGGCGCGCACCCGTGCCGCGCTGATCACCGCCGCGCAGCGGTTCCTCGCGGATCAGGGCCGGACCGACGTGAGCATCCAGGAGATCACCGAGGCGGCGGATGTCGGCTTCGGCTCCTTCTACAACCACTTCACCAGCAAGGACGAACTGTTCGACGCGGCCGTCGCTCTCACCCTGGAGGAACACGGCGCACTCCTGGAATCCGTCGTGGGAGACCTGAAGGACCCCGCGGAGATCTTCGCCGCCAGCGTCCGCCTGACCGGCCGGCTGCAGCGCACCCACACACAGATAGCCAGGATCCTCGTCCGTACGGGCATGTCCTATCTGACTTCCGACAGCGGATTGGCTCCGCAGGCGATGCGGGATCTGCGGGCCGCCGCCGACACCGGACGGCTGGACATCGACGACCCGCGCACTTCCGTGGCCATGGTCGGCGGCGCCCTGCTCGGAGTGCTCCACCTACTGGAGACCCGCCCGGACCTCGATGCCGCGCATGTTTCCGACCAGCTGGCCTTCCGCCTGCTGCGCATGTTCGGCATGACGCGCGCCGAGGCACAGGAGATCGCCACTCGGCCCCTGCCATCGCTGCCCCGGACCTGACAATGGTGAGCAAGATCGGCGACGCATGAGACACGTCGCCCATGTTCGCGAATGTGACGCTCAGGGGGCGCGGCGGATCCCCGACGGATCTCGGCGTAGAGGACGGTTTTACCTGCCCGGGAGGCGCTGCCCCGGGCGACGACTTTTCCGTCCACCAGCACCTCGATCGAGCCGGTCTAAAACTGACGATCATCATTGACACCTGGGTCTCCGATCACTACGGAGATCCACATGCCGAAGTCCATCCCTGCCACCTCGCGGCTTGACCGTGAGGCCAAGCGGCGCCTGGCCGTCATCCGTCACGTCGAAGAGGTCACCAGGAACGTCGTGATGTCCTGCCGGTACTTCGGGATCAGCCGGCAGGCGTACTACACCTGGTACCGCCGCTACCAGGCCGAGGGCGCTGAGGGCCTGCGGACCCGCTCCAAGGCCCCGAAAACGTCCCCGAACGCGACGCACGTCGAGGTGGCCGGGAAGATCATCCAGCTGCGGCAGAACTACCACTTCGGCCCCGAGAAGATCGCCATGTACCTCAAGCGGTACCACGACGTCACCATCAGCAAGTCCGGCGTATGGCGGATCCTCAACCGCCTGGACATGGGCCGCCTGCCGGCCTCCCAGCGCTACAAGCGCCACGACCGCCGATGGAGGCGCTACGAGAAGCAACTACCCGGCCACCGCGTCCAGATCGACGTCAAGTTCATCGAGCCGCTCGCCTCGATGCCCCAAGGCGGACGCGGCGGTGGCAACAAGTACTTCCAGTTCACCGCGAGCGACGACTGCTCCCGCCTGCGCGTCCTGCGGATCTACCCGACGCTGAACCAGAACACCGCCATCCAGTTCCTCGACTACGTACTGCAGCGCCTGCCGTTTCAGGTCGAGGTCATCCAGACCGACAACGGCGCCGAGTTCCAGTCCGCCTTCCACTGGCACGCGCTCGACAAGGGCATCGCCCACACCTACATCAAGCCCCGCACACCGCGGCTGAACGGCAAGGTCGACGCAGAAGAGTTCTACCGGCTCCTGGACGGCGTCATCATCGACGACGCCCAGGTCTTCAACAACAAACTGCGCGAGTGGGAGGACTACTACAACTACCGTCGCCCCCACAGCGGCCTCGGCGGCCAAACACCCTACGAACGCTTCAAGCAGAAGACCACGGCCCAGGCGTAATCGGTGATCGTCAGTGGCACAAGCAACTGAACCCCGCTGCTGAACCCCGCAGCCCGTTACAGGTTTCTCTACCCCATCAAGCACCCGTTGTCGCTTCGCTCCTCCGGGCGGGCACACAGTGCATGAGGTCAGAACCATCGTGGCCGGGGCGGTCGGCTCCGTGCACCACGAGGGACGGCGGGTCAGTCGTCACCCCAGCGGCGGAGACTCGCCCTGATCAAGCCCGGCCGACATCCCCAATGCTTGTGACCTGCCGCACATGACCTTGCATGCCCATATATGTCCGTTTTAATTGATGGAACCATCAGAACCGAGGATATGATCCTAGAGGAAGCAGCACATGGCATTCACGTTCCGCGACCCTGCGTGTACGGCTCCAGGTTGCGTGCAGGAGCCACACCTGATGCATCACCGAGCGAGGTCGTCACTCGTTCTCTCGCGCACCTTGCCGCAATCACGATCCGTGCTGACAGTCGCCTTGCTGTTCATTCTGGCGATCACGCTCATCGATCTTCAGGTGCCTGGCGCAGTTCATCTCGGCGACTTGCTGATCATGGTGCCTGTACTCACTTCCTGGTACGCGAGCTCCCGGGTGACCTCACTTGTCGCCATCATGGCCGTGTCGGCTTTGACGGCCATCTTCCTGGTCCGCCAATCGGTGAACCCGCCACAGGCGGCTGCCCTCCTTGCGACCTCGGTGGCCGTCGCGATCGCCCGGTACCTGACGGAACACGGACAGCGAAAGCTGGTCAAGCTGCGCGCAGTCGCCGAGGCCGCGCAACGCGCCATACTGCCTCCCCTCCCCCACCGACTCGGCCCCCTTCGCCTGGCCTCGACGTACCTGGCGGCAGAGGACGAAGCACGCATCGGCGGAGATCTCTACGCCGCCGTGCGCACGCCCACGGGGACACGGTTGATCATCGGCGATGTTCGAGGCAAGGGCCTGGCGGCGGTCGGCATCGCTGCCCACACCATCAGCACGTTCCGCGACGCCGCCCGCCGGCTGACCACGCTGCCGGAACTCGCCGCCTACCTGGATTCAAGTGTCCGCAGCAACGCATCCGAAGCAGTGAGCCCCGAACAGACCGAAGAGGCGTTCGTCACCGCCACTCTCCTCGAAATCCCCGACGCCGAGCCCCTCGTGCGGAGCGTCACCTGCGGACACCCCCCACCGCTACTGCTACGAGCGCACGACGTCGTGCCCCTGGAAGCCGGCCAACCCGCGCCCCCGCTGGGCCTGGGCGCACTGACGCAAACCACCTACCACCTCGATACCTTCGCCCTACGCGCCGAAGACACCCTCCTCCTCTACACCGACGGTGCCATCGAAGCCCGCAATACCGACGGCGAGTTCTACCCGCTCGCCAAACGACTCACCCACCAGCACCACCGCCATCCCACGGCACTCCTCAATCACCTCCGCGGCGACCTTCTCAACCACGTCGGCGGCCGACTCGACGACGACGCCGCCTTGATCTCAATCAAGCGTCAACCCGCTGACGGCACAGCGCCATCGGTTGACCAATCGACCTGTGATGAGTGCGGCGTCTCGAAGTCCTTCGATATGCGGTCACGCAGCACTTCTGGCCTGGGGGAACGACCCAGTGCAGTACAGCAGTGAAGTACAGCAACCACCACGACCGCCACCGACCGCCAACGGTCCTTGACGACCAGTTGACCAGCCCACCTGACCTCGATGACCATCCTGCCCATAGTTCGCATCGAGGGCACTCGCGACACCCCCGCTCGGGCCGTCTCTGGGCAGTGCGGGGGTGCTCAACGACGACCAACGCTGACAACCGCCGACAGCTAAGTCGCAGGTCGCAGCGTTGCTCGTTTACATGGCCGCAGGTCAGAGACCCGGCCCTTCGCTTCTATGGTTGCGATGGAGGCGAACGGCATGGCCACGTTCCTCGGCCTGGTCGCACTGCCCGAAAGCCGTGACGCCCGGACTACCTCGCGAACCGGGGCCTCCAGACGCCTGGTGACCTCGAGCGCGACCGAATGCCGTGGCGGAGTTCCCCGGCTGACAGCGCCAGCGGCTCCCCCGTTGCTGAATCCGGGCGATTGCCCTGGCCAAGAGCGGAGCCGTGATGCTCGTGCTTCGCGGCGTCTGCGGCGTCTTCGGCGAAACCCGGCCGAGCAGCTGCAGTTGCAGCTGTACCGGCGCGCTCTCGTCGGCACGGTCGGCCGACGACGATCCGGGCGCCCTCGGTATCGCTATCACCGCTGTTGGGGGCGGGGCGAGTTTGCGGGCGGGAGAGTCTGCTCGGCCCAGACGGTCTTGCCGTCGAGGGAGTAACGGACGCCCCAGTTCTGTGCGAGTTGGGCGATGATGAACAGGCCGCGCCCGCCTTCGTCGATGGTCTTCGCGTGGCGCAGCCGTGGCGCGAGGGCATTGCTGTCGTGGACTTCGCAGGTGAGCGTGCGGTCCTTGATGAGCCGCAACTGCACAGGCGGTGTGCCGTAGCGGATGGCGTTGGTGATCAGTTCGCTGACGATCGTTTCGGTGGTGTAGGCGATTTCCTCGTCCACTCCCCAATGGGTGAGTTGGTGTTGGGTGTGGGTGCGCGCCGTGGCGACGGCTTTGGGGTGGGGGTCGAGATGCCATGCGGCGACCCGGTCCGCGGGGAGTGTGTGGGTGCGGGCGAGGAGGAGGATGACGTCGCCGTGGCGGGTGTCGTTCCGTAGCCGGTAGAGCACGTCGTCGCACAGATCCTGCAGTGGCCGGTCAGTGTGGGCCAGCACCCGTTGGAGGGTCTCCGGGGACTGGGAGGTGTGCAGGAGGGATGGCGTGTAGAAGGCGAGGACGCTGCCGTCGGGGAGAGAGACCGTGGTGGCAGCGAAGGGGGGTCCTTCGGTTCTGCCCAGGGGAGGTCCGCTCGGTAGGTGAGGGATCTGGGTGCTCCCGTCGGGATGGGCGATGACGGGTGGGGGGTGGCCGGCCAGGGCGATGGTGCAGGTCCCGGCGAGCGGGTCGTAGACCGCGTACGCGCAGCTTCCCGTGAGCGGCATGGGGTCGCCGGGCGGCAGAGCGGCGCGTTCCTGAGCCAGGCGTACTGCGGTGTCGTTGAGGCGGGCGAGGAGCTCGTCGGGCTCCAGGTCGAGCGCGGCCAGGGAGTGTGCGGCGGTTCCTATCTGTCCCATGGTGGTGGCCGCGTGGATGCCTCGGCCGGCTACTTCGCCGACCACCACTGCGGTGCGGGCACCGGACAGGGCGAATGTTTCGAACCCGCCGCCTCCGCCGGTTTCGGAGGGTACCAGTATGTGCGCGGTTTCAACGGTCGTCTGCGTCGCAACCTCGGGAAGCAGCAGATGGCGCTGGATCGTCAGGGCGATGGTGTGTTCGCGGGTGTAACGGCGGGCGTTGTCGATGCACAGCGCGGCGTGAGCGGCCACTGCGTCGCCGAGGGCGACGTCGCCCTGGTCGTAGACGTCACCCTGGTTAGTGCGGTACAGGCTCATCAGTCCCAGCACCTTTCCCCGCAGGGTCAGAGGTGCTGTGATGAGGCTGTGGGCACCGGAGGCGCGGATCGCTTCGGCGCGCTGCGGGACGGCCGCCAGCCAAGGTGTTTCGGGCCCCAGGGCGACGAGGCGTGGCTTGAGGTCGGTCAGCGTCTGGGCGTAGGGCGTCGGGAACGGCAGAGCGCGCACGTCACCCACCGGATGTGCCTGGACCTGGTCCTCGCCGCCGCTGCGGGCGAAGGCGGCACGGCGCAGCGGCACCTCCCGTCCGAGAGGGCTCGGCGGAGGTTCCTCGCCACGCACCACTGCCTCCACCACTTCCACCACGGCGATGTCGGCGAGGTCCGGCACCACCGCCTGCACCAGATCCTCGCAGGTGGCCACCACGTCGAGGGTCTGTCCCACGCGCTCGCGCACCGAGCCGAGGACGCGCAGACGGGCGCGTACTTTCTCGCATTCGGTGACACCAAGTATCTCCGTCAGCACTCCCAAGATCCTCCCCTGCGCGTCCTCAAGACGAGATGCCGAGACGGAGAACCGGTACTCCGACCCCGGCGCGCCCTTCGGACGCACCCCCACTCGTCGCCCCCGGGCGGGCGCGCCGCTCTCCAGCACGCCGTGCAGCATCGCCTCGACCTCACCGGGCGCGGAAAGGTCATATACGTCGGTGAAGTGCCGGCCTATGATCTCTTCAGAGGGGCCCGATTTCAGGACCGGCCTGTTGACATTGCTCCATAGGATCCGCAGTTCCGTGTCCAGGACCATCAGGCCAGTCGGGGATTGGTGGAACAGAGCTTCCAGTACTGCCGCACCCTCGACGGGCGAAATGGCTTCGTTGTGCGCCACGGCAACCCACCTCCACTATCCAGACTGCGCCTGACTCCTGCGCGCCGCTCCCACGCATCGCGCGACGTGCCCGGACAGGCCGCCAGATCTCCGCCGCGATCGGCGTCACCGTCCTGGTCGCGATGGTCGGCTCCCACGTCGGTGCCACCTCACGTCACGACTTCCGGATCGCCCGGTGCGCAGCCGCCGTACTGAGCCTGGCGACGTCGGCGATCGGTGTGCACCTCAGCCGTGGCGGCGGCTCGGACCAGACGGCGCCCGCCGCATGGCAGAAGCCGGATGCGGTGCGCAGGCTCTGGCGGACGCGTCCTGCCCCGGCAGTCCCGTCAGGCACTCCCACCGTCCGTGTCTGACCACTACGTGTGACTGGTGCGGCTGGTGTCGGAGCCGGGACTCTCCGGGGCCGAGAGGCCGGCTGATCTACCACCGCGACCGGCGGTGTCGCGACCCCCGTGTTCCATGGCGCAGCAGGCCGTCGTAGTCCGCGAGTGAGCCTGTCAGCTGCCCTCACCCGGCTGACGTAGTCGCTGCGGCTGCGGTGCGGATGTGCGGGATGGCGTCCCACGTGATGGTGTAACCGATCAATCGGCCGTCGTGTTGGTGGTGTTGGGGAGCGCGGGGGCGCTGTCGGGGCGCTTGCCGGAGTCCCGCTCGCCGGCTTCTTCGCGGTGGACGTCGTCCTCGGCCGGGTCTCACGCCGTCGTACCGGGCATGCACACGCCTGAGCACTACGCTTCCCCGGTGCGGTTCGGGAGCGCTCCCGCCCATCCGTGGGCGGGGCTTCCTCAGGGGAACGGATCCCTTGTACGCAGGGGTATGCGGATGCGGTCGCAAATCCCCGCACACCCGAAAGCGTCACAGAACACGGATCGCATGAAGCGCCGACCGCAACATCGTCCGCGCCAGCGCACCCGATCTCACGGCGACGACACGCGCTGAAGTCCCGTCAGGATGCTTTCCGGAGGGGCTTCGCCGTATCACCCGCTATCACACAGCGATCACGAACTGGGCGGACCCTCCCGGACGGGAGGCCCTGACCTGCGGTTTCGTGCCCGCACTGGAGTGGCTGGACGCCCATGGACGGCCATTACAACCTGTGCCATGTGGTACCGCACACGCAGGCGACTCCCATGAGGCGTCGCCCCTCCTGCCCTCAGTCCCTCCCACTCACACGAAGCCGAGGGACAGGAAAGATCCAGACCATACGCGGACCAACCGAGACGCAAAGGCCACCGCTTACACCCTGCAGTTCAGGGGCTCGCAAGCGCTGAACCACCAACAGACGAAGAATCTGCTGGGCCGAACGCGTACCACGCGCAGGCGCAACGCCTTGCCCTTGCCCGCAGAGCCGAGCGGCAAAGCCGGGTCGACCTCTCGTTCAGGTCGCCTACCACGCAACGGCCCTGCGCCGATCGGCCCCAAGATGTCCGAGTTCAACGGAGCGTAGTCAGCACCAAGTCAGCACGGGAGTCAGCACCGCATCGTCAAATCACCCTGAACTACGCATCCGGGACGGAACCCGTTTCGGTCACCTTCGAGCCCCTGAACCGCTCTTCCGTGAGCCGGCATGGTGGCCGCACGCATAGCCACGCCCCGAACTATGGTGCCCCACCACATGGGCCCCTGACCTGCATCTTCCTACCGTGTGCCGACACGTACCCGTCCCCACCGCACACGAGGAAGTGGCGCACATGGCCTCCGAAACCACCGCTCCCCCACCCCCCGCCAGCCTCCCCAGAATCGTCGCCGCCAGCCTCATCGGCACCACCATCGAGTGGTACGACAACTCATTCGATCCGCGCTAGGACCTGCGGCTTTCTGCAATTCTGGCCACGGACGTCAGCACGGAACCAGCACCGGAAGTCGACGGTGATGACTAACGCCCCTCAAGGCGAGTCCAGCAGCTGCCTGCAAAGCATGCCCGGCACCTGGCTGGACAGCCACGCGAACGAGATGGCGAAGCTGGTGTGTTCCGGCTGATTCACGCTCTCGGATGGCGAGTTCACGATGGCGGGCGGCCGGGTGATCGTCCCTGATCCGGGAGCTGCTGGCCGCGCCGTGGAGGCGTTCGCGAAGCGTGGCGCCGCCGGACAGGGCCGCGATCCTGCCGCGGCTGCCCAGTTCCGGGACGACGAGGTCGACGAAGTCGGCGAAGGAGCCAGGGGTGGTGACGTAGGCGAGGTCGAAGCCGTCGAACCTCGGCGCCTCCGTGGGAGCGGGGCCGGTGTCGTCGGCGATCACATGGGTCATCGCACGCCCCCGGTGCCGGCGAAGGGGACTTGGGCGGCGGGGGCCACCTGCTGCCCGTATGGGTGCCGCCACAGACCCTGGCCCTGAAGCTTCGGCAGCACGCCCCGCCGAACCAGTACGCCTCTTCCAGATGCGGATAGCCGGAGAAGATGAACTCCTCGATCCCCAGCGCGGCGTACTCCTTGATCCGCTCGGCAACCTCGGTGTGGCTGCCGACCAGGGCGGTCCCCGCCCCACCCCGCACCAGACCGATGCCCGCCCACAGGTTGGGATGGATCTCCAGCCCGTCCCGGCTCCCGCCCCCGTGCAGGGCCAGCATCCGCTGCTGTCCCTCCGACTCGCTGCGGGCAAGCCCGGCCTGAACCTGCCGCACAGTCTCCGCATCGAAGCCCGCCAGCAGCCGCTCCGCCTCGGCCCAGGCCTGCTCGGAGGTGTCGCGGGTGATGACGTGCAACCGGATTCCGAAGCGGACGCTGCGCCCCTCCTTCGCGGCCAGCGCCCTGATCCAGGCGATCTTCTGCGCGACGGCGGCGGGCGGCTCACCCCAGGTGAGGTAGACGTCGACATGCCTGGCGGCAACTTCTCCGGCGATCGGCGAGGAGCCCCCGAAGTACACCTCGGGCACCGGGTCGGGCACCCGGGCCAGCCTGGCGTCCTCGACCTGGAGGTGCTCGCCGGCGAGGTCGACGGTCTTGCCCTCCCACAGCCCCCGGACGATTTCCAGGAATTCGCCGGTACGGCGGTACCGCGCGTCCTTGTCGAGGAAGTCCCCGTAGGCCCGCTGCTCGTGGCTTTCGCCGCCGGTGACGACGTTGAGCAGGAGCCGTCCGCCGGTCTGCCTCTGGAAGGTGGAGGCCATCTGCGCCGCGAGCGTCGGCGAGACGAAGCCGGGGCGGAAGGCGACGAGGAACTTCAGGCGCTCGGTGTTCTGGCTGACCATGGCGGTGGTCAGCCACGCGTCTTCGCACCATGCGCCGGTCGGGGTGAGCGCCCCGGTGAAGCCGAGGTCCTCGGCGGCGCGGGCGATCTGGCTCAGGTAGGCGACCGTCGGTGGCCGGTCGCGCCCGGACTCTGTGGCGGGGGTGCCGTGGCCGCCGCCGACGACGTGGCGGCTGTCGCCGTTGGTGGGCAGGAACCAGTGGAAGGTGAGGGACACGTGGGGGCTCCGATCGGTGTTCGTCAGCGTTCGTCAGAGGAGGCCGTGCCGTGGCGGCTTGGTGCCGTTGAGCACGTAACGGCCGATGTGCTGGACCTTCCAGCGGGCCGGGTCGTGCAGGGTGTGGGTGCGCGCGTCGCGCCAATGGCGGTGCAGGCCCAGGGAGTCGAGGGCCGAGCGGGTGCCGGAGATCTCGAAGAGGGCGCTTGCGACCTCCACTGCGGCCTCGGCCGCCGTCACTTTTGCGGTGGCCACCGCGATCGAGGCCTCGGCGGCAGAGTCGTCGGTCAGGTCGGCGCGGGCGTCGTCGACCGCGCGGGCGGCCTCGCGAAGCAACGCTTCGGCAGCCCTTTCTCTGATCGCCAGTTCGCCGAACCGCTGGATCAGCAGCGGATCCTCCGCGGCGGTCGCGTGCCCCTCGGCTGCACTCTCGAACCAGGGGCGGCTCTTCGTACGGACGAACTCCACCGCCTCGGCCAGCGCCCCGGAGGCGATCCCGGCGTCGATGGCGGCGTGCAGCAACTGAGCCACCGCGCCGTGGAGTTGGGGGCCCTGGAAGGTGAGGTGGTGCGGCACGACGCGGTTGGCGGGCACGGGCACCGACTCCAGGCGGACGGTTCCGCTGGCGGTGGTGCGCTGTCCCATGCCGTCCCAGTCGTCCACGACCGTGACGCCGGGCGCGTCGCGCGGGACGTACGCCACGTGCAGGGTGTCGTCCTCGGTGCGGGCGAGGACGGGGATCCAGTGGGCGAACAGCGCGCCGGTGGAGTAGTGCTTGACGCCGTCGAGGACGTACGACCCGTCCGGGAGCCGGGCGAGGCGGGTGCGGATGTCCTGGACGTGCTGGGTGCCCGCCTCGGACTGGGCGTTGCCGAACCGCTTGCCGGCCAGTACCTCGCCGAAGAAGAACTCCTGCTGCTCGTCGGTCCCCTGCCGGCGCAGCACGTTGACGTACACGAAGTGGCTCTGCGGGATCTGGGCCAGGCTGGCATCGGCGGCGGCCAGCAGTCGGAAGATCTCGGCGAGCGTGTCCGCACGGACGTCCGCGCCGCCGAACCGGGCGGGCACGGTCACGGCGAGCAGCCCGGAGGCGGACAGCCGCTCCAGCTCCGTGTGCGGGAGCCTGCGCCGCGCGTCCCGCTCGGCGGCGCCCTTGCGGAAGTCCGCGGCCAGCTCCGCGGCCACGGCAAGGGCCTCGGCGTCGTCCGCGATGACGTGCGCGGCGCTCATCCGGCGGCCGCCAGCAGCGTCGTACGGCCGCCCAGCGCGGCCGAGAACTGGTCCGTGACCTGCGCCAGAGCCTCGGCCGATCCCGGCGCGACGGTCAGCGTGCCGTCCTCGCCCACCGTGATGTCCTTGTCGAGCGTGAACCAGCCCGGCGTGATGTGCGCAGGGCCCATGGAGGCCAGCACCGGGCGCAGGGCGTAGTCGATGGCCAGGACGTGGGCGGTGGTGCCGCCGGTGGCCAGCGGGAGGACCGTCTTGCCCGCCAGGGCGTACTGCGGGAGCAGGTCGAGCAGGGACTTCAGCAGTCCGGAGTAGGCGGCCTTGTAGACGGGGGTACCGATCACCACCCCGTCCGCCTGCTCGAACAGGGCGGTGGCCCGGACGATCGCCGGGTGAGCGAACTCGGCCCCGAGCAGCGCCTCGGCAGGCAGGGTACGAACGTCCAGCGCAATCACCTCGTGCCCCTGCGCGATGAGCCGCTCGTCCAGGTGGCGCAGCAGCCGAGCCGTGCGGGAGGTGGCGGAGGGGCTTCCGGAGACGGACAGGACAGTGGCCATGGGAGGACCTTTCGGTTCGTCGTTTCGTGTGCGGGCCCGCGGTCAGGCGTGGGCGGCGGCGGGCTCGGACGCGGCGTCCTGTGCCTCCAGTTCGCGCACCAGGGGCAGCACCCGCTTGCCGAAGTACTCGACCTCCTCCAGGTAGTGCAGGAAGCCGAGGAGGAAGAGGTCGACGCCGAGACGCTTGTAGGCGACGATCCGCTCGGCGATCTGCTCAGGGGTGCCGATCAGACCCGTGCGGAAGCCGTCGTTGTACTGAACGAGGTCCTCGAACGTCGAGTCCTGCCACATGCCCTTGCCGTCGCCGGTGGACGGACCGGCCTGCTGGACGGCGTCGCGGAAGCCGTGCACGGCCTGCGTGTCGGCCTTGGCGACGATCTCGCGGAGCGTGTCGCGGGCTTCGGCCTCGGTGTCGCGGGCGATGAGGAAGCCGTTGAGGCCGAACTTCGGTGCTGTACGGCCCGCTTGGACGGCGGAGGCGCGGACGTCATTGATCTGCTCGGTGACGCCGTCGAAGTCCTTGCCGTTGGAGAAGTACCAGTCGGAGACGCGGCCGGCCATGGCGCGCGCGGCGGTGGAGTTGCCGCCCTGGAAGATCTCCGGGTGCGGACGCTCGGGGGTGTTCAGCGGCTTGGGCTTGAGGGAGAAGTCGCGCAACCGGTAGAAGTCACCGGCGAGCTCGGCGTGGTCCTCGGTCCAGATCTTCCGCAGGGCGCGGATGAACTCCTCGGAGCGCCGGTAGCGTTCGTCGTGCTCCAGCCAGGGCTCGCCCAGCGCGGTGAACTCGCCCTTGAACCAGCCGCTGACGACGTTGACGGCGAAGCGGCCGTTCGACAGGTGGTCGGCGGTGGCGCCGAGTTTGGCGAGGACGCCCGGGTGCCACAGGCCGGGGTGGACGGCGGCGATGACCTTCAGCCGCTGGGTGGCGAGCAGCAGGGCGAGGCTGAAGCTGGTGGACTCGTGCTGGTACTCGGCGCCGTAGCTGGCCATATAGCGGACCTGGCTGAGCGCGTAGTCGAAACCGTTGTTCTCGGCGAGGACGGCGAGTTCGCGGTTGTAGTCGTAGCCCCAGTCGGTGCGCTGCTCGACGGTGCTGGTGACCAGACCGCCACTGACGTTCGGCACCCAGTAGGCGAAGCGGACGGAATCGGATCCGGGGTATGCGGAGGATGCGGGCATGGGAACTCCTGGCAGGAGAATGCTGCGCGGGCAGGACGAATGAGCTCCGCGGAATTCAGGCACGCTGGAGCGGGGTTTCCGGGAAAGCCGTCGTCACGACGGAAATGAGCCGGGACCGGAATTCACGGAAGGAAGTCACAGAGGGAGCGGGTGGGAGGGTTTCCCTCGGGTGCGCTCAGACCCGACAGCGACAGAAGGCGCTGGAAACACGCGCAAGGTCGACGTGGAGTCGCCGCGTGAGGTCCTGTCGCTTCATGCCACCGATCGAACCAGGAGGGAGTTCGGCCGGTCAAGAATGCCCGGATGTGATTCCACATGGTGAGAGTCGGTATTCACGAGGTTGTGACAGGGATTCCCTTGAACCCGGTCCCGGGAGGGCGCAGTCTCCTGTTCGTGCGTATCGAACAGCTCGAATACATCGCTGCCGTCACACGGCTCGGTTCGCTGCGGCGCGCCGCCGAGGAACTCCACCTGTCCCAGCCGGCGCTCAGCGAGACCGTACGCAATCTGGAGCGCGAGCTCGGCGTGGACCTGCTGGAGCGCAAGCGGTCCGGGGCGAAGATCAGCGACGAGGGACGCGAGCTGCTGCCGCACATCATGAGCGTGCTGGACGCGGTCGACCGGCTGCGGGGCGCGGCCGGCGACCAGCACCGCATCAGCCGCATGGTCCGGCTCGGCACGGTGAACACGGCTACCGTGCCGCTGGTCATCCCGACCGTGCGCGAGTTCCGGGCCTCGCATCCCGTCACCCAGGTGGAGTTGGTCGGCGCGCAGCAGGCCGACATCCACCGCGCCCTGTTGGAGGGCGCCTTCGACCTGGGACTGGTGAACTACCTCCGGGGTGACGACATTCCGCCCGGCTTCGAGACGACGGAGTTGCTCTGCGGCCGGCCGGTGGTGTGCGTGCGTCCGGACAGTCCGCTGGCGGCCCTGGAGGCGGTGGACGCGGACAGTCTTCTGGCCGAGCCGCTGGTCGTGATGCGGTCCGGTTATGTGATGCACCGTTTCGTGCACCGGCTGCTCCGCGGCCGGACTCCGTCCTTCTCATACTCCACCGACGGCGCGGAGATGGGCAAGCTGATGGTGGCCGAGGGGCTGGGGGCCACGGTGCTGCCGGACTTCAGCGTCGTCGGCGACCCGCTGGAGCGACGGGGCGCGATCACTGTGCGGCCGCTCGCGGGGGATACCACCGACGTGCTGCTGGTACTGCAGCGCCGCCACTCCGGCTCCGTTCCGCGGGCGGTCCGCGACCTGCACGAGCTCTTCGTGCGCAACGCCCAGGCGTGCGGCACTTCTTCGCGACGGCTGACGGAGGGATGATCCTGTGCTCATCGTCATGGGCGGCCTGCCCGGCACCGGCAAGACCACGCTCGCCCGTCTCCTGGCAGCCCGGATCGGTGCGGTCCATCTGCGGGTCGACACCATCGAGCAGGCGATCGTCCGTTCCGGGGTGGCCGGGCACCCGGTTGGTCCCGTGGGCTACACCGTCGGATATGCCCTGGCCGAGGAACATCTGCGGCAGGGGCTGACCGTGATCGCGGAATCAATCGGATCCGGCGGAGCACCGGCGCCGCTTGTCCTCGCGCTCGGCCGACATTCCAGATCTGCCGCTGCCCGACTGGCAGCAGGTCGTCGACCGGGAGTACGAGCCGTGGGACCGCGAGCGCGTCGTCGTCGACACCGCGGGACAGAGCCCGCAACAGTCACTGGCTCTGCTCCTCCGCGGCCTGGCATCGGGCTGACCGGTACCGTGCGGCTGTGCAAGCACCATGCTCGGCCAAGTCGTCGCGTAGGTCCGGCGGTTCAAGCACCTCGCTGCCGGGACCCGGAGTCCTAGAGGCGGCGTCGGGCCGCGAGCGGAGAGCCACGGCGAAGGACGAACACGAGGTCGTCTCAGCATGGTTGTCTTCACGTGGTCGTCTTCACGCAAAAAGGTCTTCCGCTGTCGGCGCGGTGACGAGGCGGGCCGCGCCGAAGCGGTCGCGTGCAGCCGGTCGGTGGGGTACTCCCGAACGTCAGCTCGACTGGAAGGAGTGACCCCGTCGGCGCCATTCCTCCGCGAGCAGTTCGTACGAGTGGACCCGGTCCGTGTGGTCGTGGGTGATGGTCGTGATGAGCAGCTCGTCGGCGCCCGTGGCCTCCTGGAGTTGTTCCAACTGGTCTGCCACCCGGCCCGGCGAGCCGACGAACTGGGTGTCGAGGCGGTCCTGGACGAGGGCCCGGTCCTCGTCGGTCCATGGGTGGGCGCGCGCTTCCTCCGGCGTCGGGTACTCGATGACGCCCTCGGCGGTGCGGATGCTGCGGACCCACGGGCCGTAGCCGGTGGCGAGTGCGCGGGAGGTGGCGTCGTCCTCGGCGATGACGACGTCCGCCGAGACGCTGACGTACGGCGTGTCGAGGAACTCGGAAGGCTGGAAGAAGGAGCGGTAACCCTCCACCGCCTCCAGGACCGTGGCCGGGCTGACGTGGTAGTTCGCCGCGAACCGCGGACCGTTGCGGCCCGCGACAGCGGCGCTTTGACCACCGCTGCTGCCCAGGATCCACACCTCCACGTCGGCGCCCTCCCCCGGCACGACGTGCGCCTCGACGCCCTCCGGGGAGCGGTAGGTGCCGGCGAGCAGGGCGAGGACGTTCGCCAGGTCCTTGATGACGGCGAGGCGCGTGGGTCTCGTCGAGGACGCGCGCCATCCAGTCCCGCTCACAGGCGAGCAGTTCGTCGGCGCGCCGGGCGGCCGCCTTCCGGCCGATGCCGTGGTATCCGGCGTGGTAGATCAGGATCTGCCGGATGGACAGGAACCCGTCGACGTTGATCTCCTGCGCGGCCAGGCCGAGGAGCCTACGGGCCTGACGGCTGCGATGGTCGTGGCCGAAGACGGAGAGGGCGCCGGCGGTGGTTCGGACGATGTTGCACACCGAGCCGATCAGCGTGGTCTTCCCGGCGCCGTTCGGGCCGAGCAGGCCGAAGAAGGCGCCGTCCGGTATCTCCAGGTCGAGCCCGGCCACCGCGGTGAAGCCATCTTCGTAGGTCTTGCGAAGGCCCTCGACCCGCAGCGCGGGCGGACTCCCGCCGCTCCGGGAAGCGGCGGGAGTCGCGAGCTGGTCAGCCATGGAACTGGTTCGCCGGGGCCGGGAGCCCGTAGTGCTCACGCAGGGTCGTGCCCTCGTACTCCTCGCGGAACAGGCCCTTGCCGCGCAGGATCGGCAGCACATGCTCGGCGAAGGCCGCGAGGCCCGACGGCAGGGCGGGCGCCATGATGTTGAACCCGTCCGCGGCACCGTCCTCGAACCAGGCGATGATCGTGTCAGCGACCTGCTCGGGCGTCCCGATGAACTCGAAGTGACCACGCCCGCCGCCCAGCCGGGAGATGATCTGCCGGACCGTCAGCTGCTCGCGCACCGCAAGATCGATGATCAGGTCGGAGCGGCTCTGCGAGCCTTCCAGTTTCGGCCTGGCGAGGATGAAGTCCGGCAGATGCTCGTCGAGTTCGAAGACCGACGGCTCGGTCTCGAACACGGCGGCCAGCTGGCGCAGCCCGTACTCCGGAACGCGCAGCTCGTCGAACTGCCGGGCAAGCGCCCGGGCCTCCTCCTCGGTCGACCCGATGTACGGGACGATGCCGGGTAGGACGATCACACCGTCCGGGTCGCGGCCCGCGGCCCTGGTCCGCGCCTTGATGTCGGCGTAGAAGGCGGCCGCGCGCTCGTACGTCGTGTGCGCGGTGAAGATCGCCTCGGCGTGGCGGGCCGCGAAGTCCTTGCCGTCCTCGGAGGAGCCGGCCTGGACGAGCAGCGGGTAGCCCTGCGGGGGACGCTCGACGTTGAGCGGGCCGGCCACCTTGAAGTACCGGCCCCGGTGGTCGAGGCGGTGCAGACGCGCGGGGTCGGCGTAGCGTCCGGTGGTCCTGTCCGCGAGGACGGCATCGGCCTCCCAGCTGTCCCACAGCGCCTTGGCGACCTTCAGGAACTCGTCGGCACGGGCGTAGCGTTCGGCGTGGCCGGGACGGTCGTCGAGGCCGAAGTTGGCGGCCTCGTCGGCTCCGGCGGAGGTGACGATGTTCCAGCCGGCGCGGCCGCCGCTGACGTGGTCGACGGACGCGAGCCGACGGGCGAGGGTGTAGGGCTCGTTGTAGGTCGACGACACGGTCGCGATGAGGCCGATCCTGCTGGTCGCCTGGGACAGCGCGGTCAGCAGGGTCAACGGCTCGAGCTGGCCCGGCGGCCGGAACTCGCCGGTACCGATGAGTGCCGGGCCGTCCGCGAGGAACAGCGAGTCGAACTTGGCGCTCTCGGCCAGCTGCGCCAGCTCGATCCAGTGCCGCAGGTCGAAGTCCGCCCGGGGATTGCTGTGCGGGAGCCGCCACGCTGCCTCGTGGTGACCCGCCTCCATGAGGAAGGCGTTGAGATGCAGCCGGCGCCGTCTCGCGCTCATGAGGTGACCTTCAGCTTGGAGCTGTCGTAACCGGCTGGCAAGAGGTTGTCGGTGATCGACTTGACGTCGACCTTCTTGGTGATCTGCCCCGCCTCCAGGAAGGCGTCGGCGAGCTTCTGTTCCAGCTCGATGTCCGACTGCTCCACCGGGGTCACCCGGTTCGAGTAGGCGGCCAGGGACGCCTTGGCGTCGGCCAGCGGGATGCCCTGCTCCTTCGAGAGCGCCTGCGCGTACTGCTCAGGGTTCTTGACGGCCCAGGCGAACTCTCGCGAGAGCCTCTTCAGGACGTCCGTGAGAGCCGCGCGCTTGGTCTTGTCCTTCAGCGACGTGTCACTGGCGACGTAGTAGCTGCTCGTCTGGTCGATCGGTGGGAGCCCCTTCACCAGGATCCGCGCGCCGTTCTTGACCGCGATCGCGGACTGGGGGTTCCAGATCGACCAGGCGTCCACCTTGCCGGTGTTGAACGCCGTCGCGCCGGCCGCCGGGTCGAGGAAGGTCAGCTTCACGTCCTTGGGGGTGAGGCCGACGCTCTTCAGCGCGTTCAGGGCCAGGCCGTGGGCCGAACTGCCCTGCGGAACAGCGATCTTCTTGCCCTTGAGGTCGGCGGCCGTCTTCAGCTTCGAGCCCTTCGGCACGATGATGTTCTCCACCGCCTGGTCGGGCGTGAGCGAGCGGTTGACGGCGACGACCTTGAAGCCGTACTCCTTCGCGGCACCGGTGATCGGTGGCACGTCGCCGACGCTGCCGAGGTCGATGTCGCCCGAGGCCGCGGCCTGCACGAGCGGCGGGCCGTAGGTGAACCGGGCGAACTTCACCTTGTACGGCGCGTTGTCGAACACGCCGGTGATCTTCGCCAGCTCCTGGCTGCCGTCACCGCCGTTGTCGCCGATGGTGAAGGTGTACTTGCTCCACTCGGGGTGCTTGGCGTCGCTCGCCTCGGCGGCGTTGCTCAGCGGCGCGGCGCTGTTCGAAGACGACGATCCGCAGGCGACGAGGGTGCCCGCGAGGGCGAGTGAGCCGATGGCGCCGATGAGTCTGGTGGTTCTCTTTCGCATGGTTGTCGTGCTTTCTGTGCTGGGGTGAGGGTGTTCGGGGAGGTCAGTGCTGGCCGGCGAGGCCGAGGTCTTCCAGGAGCCGTGCGCGGAGTTCCTCGCGGGCGACGCTCGCTTCGCGGTCCGCGGCGGAGAGGTGCACCTCGTGCGAGGTGCCGATGCGACCGTTGCTCATGACGACGACGCGGTCCGCCAGGGCGATCGCCTCGTCGACGTCGTGGGTGACGAGCAGCATCGCGGCGTGGTGCTTGGTCCGCAGCGCCCGTACGAGGTCGTGCATGCGCAGCCGGGTGATGGCGTCGAGGGCGGCGAACGGCTCGTCGAGCAGTACGAGTTCGGGCTCGGACACCAGGGCCCGCGCGAGCGACACCCGCTGGGCCTCGCCGCCGGAAAGCTCCTTGGGCCATGCCCTCTCCCGGCCCGCGAGTCCGACCTCGGCGAGCACATCGAGGGCCCGCTGTTCCGCGTCGGGTCCGTGCAGGCCGAGGGTGACATTGCGCAACACCCGTTGCCACGGCAGCAGCCGGTCGGCCTGGAAGACGATGGCACGCCGCGCCGGGACCTCCACCCGCCCTCCGTCGGGCCGGTCCAGTCCGGCGAGCAGCCGCAGCAGGGTGCTCTTGCCGCAGCCCGAGGGGCCGAGCAGGATCACCAACTCCCCGTCGGCGACGGTGAGGTCGAGGTGGTCGAGCACGACCCGGTCACCGAACCGACGGACCACCTGCTCGACGACGACCCCGGTCTGCCGGCGAAGCTCGGTCGCTGCTGCGCTGCTCATGACGCCTCATAACTGGGTCGCCACCGCAGCAGCACCCGCTCGAGAACCCGGACGAACTGGTCGGCGAGCAGGCCGAGCAGCGAGTAGATCACCAGCCCCACGAAGACCTGGTTGGTCTGCAGATAGGTCTGCCCTTGAGTGATGAGGAAGCCAAGTCCCTTGTCGGCGTTGACCGTTTCGGCTGCGACCAGGCCCAGGACGCTGTACGCGAGGGAGAACCGGAGTCCGACCAGGAACCCCGGCAGGGCTCCGGGCACCAGCACCCGCGCCACCAGGCGCCAGATGCCCGCGCCCGTCGTGCGCGCCATCTCGATCAGGCGCTGGTCGACGCCCCTGATCGCGGCGAACAGGTTGAGATACATCGGGACGCCGGCGCCGAAGGAGATCAGCAGCACCTTCGTGAGTTCGTCGATGCCGAACCACACGATCATCAGCGGCAGTACGGCGAGGAGCGGGATCGTGTTGAGCACCTGCACGAGGCCGTTGAACAGGTACTCGCCGCTGCGCAGCACTCCGCCGAGCACGCCGGTGACGATCCCCACCGTCAGACCGATCGCCAGACCGATGCCGGCCCGCTGCAGCGAAATGGCCAAGTCGGGCCCGAGGACGCCCTGTTGCCACAGATCGGCGGCTGACTTCACGATCGAGGTCGGCGCCGGGGCGTAGGTCTTCGACACCACTCCGGCCCGGGCGAGCGCCTCCCAGGCGATGAGGAGCACGACCGGAGTCGTGTAGATACCCAGCGGCCAGCGCAGGCGCTCGCGGAGTCTGCTGAGTGATGTGCTTCGGCGGGCGTCGCGCGGCAGGAACACCTCGCGTTCCCGCGCGCTCGCCGTCTCGGCGTCCGGGCCCTCGGTGACGGCCGCCGCCTTGAGGCTGAGCCCGGTCACGCCGCCACCGCCAACACACTGCTGTAGTGCGACGAATCGCCGACGAGCTGCTCGCTGCGGCGGCCGTCGACACCGACCGGCACCTCTCCGGCGACCGTCACCCGGTTGAGGCGGCGCGGGTGGTCGTCGTAGTTGTCCACCCCGTAGTGCTGGGTGATCCGGTTGTCGAAGATCAGCAGCTGATTCGGGGACCAGGTCCAGCGCACGATGTTCTCCGGACGCGTCACATACGACTGGAGGAGGCGCAGCACATCGGCCGACTCGCTGCCCGACAGGCCGACGATCCGCTTGGCGAACCCGCCGATGAACAGCCCGCGTTCGCCCGTCAGCGGATGCACCCGCACGACCGGGTGCTCCGCCTCGTAGGGCGTCGACACGAAGGCTCGGTCGTACTCCTGCCGTTGTGTGGTCGTGGCCGCGGAGCGGGCGTAGTCGTACTGGTTGGTGTGCACGACGCGCAGCGAGTCCGCGAGGGCGCGCAGCGGTTGGGGCAAGTCACGGTAGGCCGCGGCGGCGTTGGCGATGAGCGTCTCGCCGCCGTACGGCGTGGTCACGATCGACCGGAGCGTGGTGAGCTGCGGCGGGTTGACCACGAAGGTGACGTCCGTGTGCCATTCGTTGGCCTTGGACGTCTCGCTGTCGACGGCGAGCACGTTCGTCGTCCCGTCGGTGGCCGGCACGTTCGGGTGGGCGGTGGTGAGTTCGCCGAACCACCGGGCCACGCGCTCCTGGCCGGCGTTGTCGAGGTTCACGTCGTCGAAGACGATCGCCTTGTGCTCGTTGAGGGCGTCACGGAGCGCCGTGATCGTCGAGAGATCGGGAGTCGCCGTGAGGTCGACGCCCTCGACGAGCGCGCCGATGCGGCCGGTGAGCTTACGGATGGACACAGGCATGAGGGGGTCCCTCCCGGACAGACGGGCACACCAAGGGGTGTTGAGGATCGGGGAGTCGGGCGAAGAAGCTGGTACTGCGCAAGGCTGATCGACCACATGCGAAACGCCGGTGGGCGGGCCGGAGGGAGAGCGCGTGGTCGCAGGACCGCTGCAGCCGCGTTCTCAGCGACCACGTCGGCGTGCGCGCACAGGCTTCCGGCTCATACGAATGCGAGAAGAAGAAGAGGGGGTGGTAGCCCTCAGCAGGTGGATACGACGATCAAGCGGGGAGGCATCGCGGTGCGGGCGGCCTCGCATCGCCGCTGCCAGGCGCCCGCCATGGGCGCGCGCCGGCCGCTGCCGGGGACCACTTGCCGGATCAGCGACAACAAAACGCGCTGGAGACGTGCGCCAGATCGATGTGGCGCCGCCGGGTCAGGTCCACGCGCGGGTTCATGGGTCGGGAGTTCAGCAGATGTCCACCAGGTCGGTCAAGAACTTCCCGGACAGGTCTTGCATTGCGGACACGGAGAGCTTCTCCGCTTCTTTGGACACGCCCACGTGAGGGTGCCGACGGGGTGCGGCACCCTCGCCACGGGTGGTCAGGTCGTCTCCTTGGGGCAGGGGACCACGCCGGCGCGGTTCGCCGGCGCGAATGCCGACGGGCGGGGCGGCGTGGCGGTCCGGCGAAGCAGGGACAGCAGCAGGGCGGCGGCGAGCAGGCCGGCGCAGACGCAGGAGGCCAACGCGTACCCGGCCCGGGGGTGGCTGCCTCCCGGCGGACCGGAAGCGGCGTGCAGATACACCGCGGGGACGGCGCTGAGGCAGACGGCCGCCGCGATGCGCTGGGCCATCTGCAGGATCCCGCCGCCCACTCCCGCGGCCTGCGCCGGAGCGTGCTGAAGTACCTGGGTCTGGTTGGGCGAGACGGTGAGCCCGCCGGCGACGCCGGACATCAGCTGCGTTGCGGCCAGCGCCATCGGCAGCACCGCTGTTGGGCGGCTGACGGGCCTTCCATGTCACCGGGATCGGCGGCTGACGCCGGAGGGATGATCCTGCGTCAGCGGCACGCTCCCAGTTGAGCTGGGCGCCTGGCTCCCACGCCTGGTTGAGGCCGGTTCTCCATTTCAATGAGCAGCGACCTCTGCCCGGTACACCAATCGGTGAACCAGGCTGGAACGCTCCGGCCCCTTGCAGGGTGCGCAGTTCTTTCAGGGTGAAGGGATCTGCCGCCGCGTCCCGAAAACCCCAGCCGAGGTCAGTGGTGGCGGCCAAACTTGGTCCATGACCCTTGATCCTGCCGTTCCGGCACCGCTGCCGCAGGTCCCGTCGGGATCAGCGATCAATCCGATGGTGCTGGACCGGCCGATGCTCCTGCCCGTCCTGGACGCCAACGCCCTCCTGGTCGAAGCCTGTTCACTGGGCGCTGGTGGCCCGGAGTTCTCGGCGCGGTCGCGGCCGCAGGTCTGGGGGCGTGAAAGGCAGGCCAGGGCTCGGACAGCTTTCACGCCCCCCAAGGGCACGGGCGCAGGGGTAGGGCGCCCGGGTGAATCCCCTGTGCGGTTCGACGAGTTCATGCGGTGTCTCGTCGTCGCGCTCTATGAATCTGTCATGCGGAATCCGGTCGCGGTATCTGTCGGCCGACTGCACGGCGACGGCCGTCGGCCGACAGGCGGCATGCTCGTCAGCGTGCCTCCAAGGCAGATTCGGCTTTCAGCTCTGGACGCCAGTACCTGACAGGGTGCCTTCGAGCACGTCGCGGAGTTGTGAACGGGCGGTGATGCCCAGCTTGGGGAAGACCCGGTAGAGGTGGGAGCCGACCGTGCGCGGTGAGAGGAACAGTTTCTCACCGATCTCGCGGTTCGTCAGACCGCGGGCCGCCAGTTGGACGATCTGCTGCTGCTGGGGGCTGAGTTCGGTGAAGGCGCTGGGCACGACGTCGGTCGCCTCGATTCCGGCGGCGCGCAGTTCTGCCTGTGCCCGCTCGATCCACGGCCGTGCGCCGAGGCGCTGGAAGGTTTCCAGGGCGGCGCTCAGCAGGGGACGTGCCTCGGCGATACGGCGCTGGCGGCGGAGCCATTCCCCGTAGTCGAGCCGGGTCTGTGCCCGTTCGAACGGCCACTGCTCACCCGCGGGCTGTGCGAGCGCCGCCTGGAAGAACGGCTCCGCGTGCTCGGGATCCGCGAGGAGGGCGCGGCCTCGGTCGATCAAAGCGGCCACCCGTGCCGACATGCCCGTACCGAGGCGTCGCGCCGACTGTTCCAGCAGTTCGGCGGCGTGCTCCTGCTGTCCTCGGCGGACGGCCGCGGCCGCGAGGTCGGCCAGGACGGTGTAGGAGACGTGGTAGTGGACCGGATCGCCGTCGTCGGTGAACGCGGAGCGGAACTGTGTGTACGCGGTGTCGTAGTCACCCTCGGCCACGGCCGCCATCCCCAGGGCACGATGGGCGAAGACCGCGACGGAGCGGCTCTCCAGAGGATCGACGAGAGACAGGGCTCGCTCGGCGAGCCGGCGTGCGGCGATCGCGTCGCCTAGCAGGGCGACCACCGTGGCGTCGAGTGCCTGGGCACAGGCCTCGGCATGGTCCAGTCCGGCCGCCGATGCCATGGCCGCGATGTCGGCCGCCACCGAGCGGGCCTCGGGCCATCGGCCCTGCTCCAGGCGGGTCCAGCCGGCCGCGCATCCCAGTCCGTCCGGGAGCGGGCCGTGGGCCTGCCACTGGTCGAACGCCTCGTCGAAGGTCCTGGCGGCGAGGGCGGTCTGGTCGAGCAGCCAGGCGACGATGGCCAGCGCGGTCAGGCGCCGGGCGTCGCCCTTGGCCTCGGCGATGAGCCCGGGCAGCACCGGTGCGAGGGACGCCCCTGCGCCGCTGGGGTCGGAGACAGCCAGTACCCAGGCGTGCAGCGCGGCTGCGGCGGCATCGTCGGGCGTGCAGGAGAGCAGGCTCTGGATCTGTCGCTGCTGGGATTCCTCGCCCGAGTAGTAGCGGACCACCGCCGCCGCGGCCAGCGCGTCGAGTACGAGGGGTGACCGGGCGTTCGCCGCCTCATCGGCAACACGCATGAGCAGGGCGAAGGCCGCTGTGTGGTGGGGGCTCAGGGACATGAGCTGGCCGGTGGCCAGCGCGGCTTTGCCCAGCAGTGCCGGGTCGTCGGTGCTCTCGCGGACTGCGGCGGCCAGGTGTTCCACCCAGCCGAGTTGGCCGGTGAAGACGGCGGTGGTAGCGGCTTCGGTCAGCAGGCGCGCCCGGTCCTCGCGACGCGGGCTGAGCTCTGCGGCGCGCTCCTGGGCGGCGGCAGCGGCCGCGAAGCCGCCTCGGCGCCGGGCCCGGTCGGCCGTCTGCTGCAAGGCGGTCGAAACTTCCTGGTCGGGGCGCACCGTCGCGGCGGCGAGGTGCCAGGCGCGACGGTCGGGCTCCTCGCGCAGCAACTCCGCGAGAGCGAGGTGCGCCCTGCGGCGTTCCTCGAACGACGCGGCATGGTAGACGGCGGAGCGGACGAGCGGGTGGCGGAGGGAGATCCTGGCTCCGTCCTGGCGTACGAGGCCGGCCCGATCAGCGGGCTCCCATGCTTTGTCGTCCGCCTCGGGGAGTCCCATGGCGGCTGCCTGCGCGTCCGCCGCGTCGGCGGTCGCAAGGAGCAGCAGGATGCGGCGGGTCGGTTCCGGCAGGTCCGCCGCATGGCCCGCGAAGATCCGCTCCAGCCGGTCGGTGACCGGGAGCGGGCCCTCCACGCTACTGCCCTCGGGGTGCCGGATCGCGGTGGCGTGGGCGAGTTCCACCAGGGCCAGTGGGTTGCCGGCCGCCTCCTCAAGGATCCGCACGCGGGTTCGGCCGGTGGGCGGCATGGGCTGCCGGTCGAGCAGCCGGTTGGCCGCCTCACCGTCCAGCGGGCCGAGCTCCAGGCGCTCGTACTCCTTGTCGAAGCCGGGAAGCGCGGTCGCGGTGCGGACTCCGACCAGCAGCGTCACGGGCTCGCTGTCCATGCGTCGCGCCACGAAGGAGAGAACGTCCAGTGATCCGCGATCGATCCACTGGGCGTCGTCGACCACCACCAGCAGCGGTGTCGTTTCCGCCAGGTCCGACAACAAGGTCAGAACCGCCAGGCCGACGACCATCGCGTCGGGGGCCTCGGCACACTCGTCGAGCCCCAGGACGGCACGGAGCGCGGCGCGCTGCCGCGACGGCAGGCCCTCCACCTCACCGAGCACCGGGCGCAGCATCTGATGAAGACCCGCGAATCCAAGGTGCGCCTCGGATTCGCTCCCCACCGCTCGCAGCACTCGGCCGCCTGCCCTCTGCGCGTGATCGGCCGCGATGTCGAGCAGGGTGCTCTTTCCGGCACCGGGGTCACCCGTGACGACCAGCACGTCACTGCGGGACCGATCAGCGCCGACACGTCGGATGATTTCCGATGTCTCGGTTTCTCGGCCCACCAGCGTCAGACCAGAATTCGGCGTCGAGCGCTGGTCCCCACGAGCCCTTCCATCGTTTTCCACGGATGCTCCAGGGAATTTGAGATACCCCCGATACTAGCGTGGGAGAACCGCGGCAGCGCCCGCGGGAGTGGCATCGAACCTGCTCAAAGCGCACCCGAGCGCAGTCGTCGTCCGTGATATTCCGGCCCTGGCATCTATGGAGTTCTCCCGGAGGGCGGGTTTCGCCCGCGGAGTCGCGCGCCGCACGGCCATCGTGGCGGGGAGACCGCCGGCCTCCGTATGCGTCGACCCGTACGTCTCCGCACCGTCACGGCATCGGGATCGCCACGACGGGACAACCGGTCGGCAGGCGCAAACGCCCCATCCCGCGGCCGACCGGCACCGATGCAGTCACGTGACGCATACCCCCGGCTGTTCGTCCGGCCACAGAATCGTGAAGCGGGCACGGCCGCGCCTTTCCGGGTCGGCGGGCAGGCACGGTCGTGCGTCGCCGGTGGCGTCCTGCCATCACAGACGGGGATCGCGTAAGCCGTACATCTCGACCGGAAGGCGCTGTCATGGCCACTGAATGCTCGTGGCTGGTCGGACTCGGGTTCCGTACACCGTGCGGTCGGCTCGTACGCCACTTCTACGTCGTCGACGGCATGACCGATCTGGAGCAGGCCCACGGGGCTGCTCTTGAGCGGGCGAACGACCCGGGCGAACGCGCGGTGCGCGGAAACCTGCGGCTCGACGACGGCTGTGTCGAGATGCGTCGAATGTCGCGTGACCTTCTGGGTTCCTGGCGGCTGTCCGTCCCAAGTCCGTGCCCTGCGTAGCCCCTTGGAACCGAAAGCCATCGTCAACGGGTGCAGGCCTGTCAGGCGCTGCGCGGCCGCCGACGCCGGCAACGGACCCTGTGTCTCGCTTCTCAGTCCAGGCCACCGTGAGCTACTTCAGGGCTCCCACCTGTGTGCTGCAGAACCTCCGGGAGCAGTCACCTGACGCATACCGGCCGGAACCCCGGGTGCCGAGACTGGTGACGCGGGCCGTGGCCGGTCGGAACCTCAAGGCTCTCCCACGGCCGTGCACACGCGAAAGGACCTACGGAGATCCCCATGGTGGCAAGGACAACGACATCGCTGTGGGACCGCTTCGCCGCCTTTGACCCCGGACTGATCCGTCTGACCTCCGCGATGCGTGCCGTGTGCGGCACCGCCGCGACCCTTGGCGTGCTGACAGCGCTGCGAGCGCCCGAGACGGCGCTGGTGGTCGGCGGCTTCACCACGATGACGACTTCACTGGCCATCAGCGACCTGCACCCGCGCAACCAGCGCATCACGCTCGGACTCGCCGCTCCGCTCGCCCTCGCGTCCCTGGCCGCCGGAGCCGTGCTGACGCCGTACCCGACGGCAGCCAAGCTGATCTTCCTGGTGGTGATCTACTTCGCCGTCCAGGCCCGCCGGTTCGGGCCGCGAGGGCTGGGCCTGGGGATCTTCGGTTTCATGGCCTTCCTGCTGTCTCAGTTCACCCGTGCCCGAGCAGACCAGCTTCCGCAGCTCGGAGCATCGGTACTGGTGGCATTCGGGGCCGCCACAGCCATGTGGTACTGCGTCGGCCCCGTCACGGCGTCCGGAACTCTGCGGCGGCTGCGGCACGCATTCGACGTGCGACTGCAAGACATCCTCCGGGACACGGCCTCGATGATCGTCACCGGGCAGGACGTCGACACCCGGAGCCACGCTTTGCAGGACCGCCTCGACAGACTGCACGCATCCGTGCTGCTGATCGAGGACTTTCTCGACGAGCGCGCCGTCGACGAGGACACCGAGGTCCTGCTGCTGCACCTCAGCCGGGTGGAGATGGCCGCGCAGCGCCTGGCCGTACTCACGGTCCGTGCGATGCGCACCCCGGCCGCCCGCAACGATCTGGCGGGACGGACGGCCCGACATCGGCTCACGCAGCGGATCAGGGCTCTCGGGCACCAGCTCACCGTGGGAACGGCCTGTGCCTCCAAGCGGTGCGAGGAGGAGTACGAAGGCGGCCCCGCGAACCGGCCGACAGGCTCCGCACTCGTGCTGGACTGCTTCCCTGCGGTCGACGAACTCGCCGAAGCCCTGCGGGTTCTCGGCCCACGGAGCCGCCCGGCAGGACTCGGGACGCCTCCACGCAAGCCCGCCTCACTCACCTTCCGGGCGCTGCCGCACAGGGGCAGCGACACCTCAAGCCTGAAGCGGGGAGCCACCCGTCAGGCGTTTCAGGTGACGGCTGCCTCGGCCCTCGCCATCGCGGGCGGTCATCTCCTGTCGCCGCACCTGTGGTACTGGGCTGTCGCGGCCGCATGGGTCGTCTTCATCAAGAACGAGAGCACCGGCGAGGTGCTGCTGCAGAGTGTCCGGCGGCTGGCGGGCACCGTCCTCGGCGTGGTGTTCGGCTACGGCCTCGCCGCTCTGGTCGGCGGAGACGGCCCTGTCCTCCTGATCCTGCTCCTGCTGTGCATGTTCGGGATGTTCTACACCCCGTCGCAGGCCTACTGGGCCGTGACGTTCTTCATCACCGGCACGCTCAGCACGCTGCTCGCGCTGATGGACACCTTCTCGACACATGTGCTGCTCGTGCGCGTCCAGGAGACCGCACTGGGAGTGTCCTGCGGGATCCTTGCCGCCGTCCTCATCCTTCCCACCACGGTCCGCCGGGCCAGTGACGAGGGACTGGTCGGCTTCCTGCACGTCCTCGACCGCCTCCTTCGGGCCGTCGCGGCAGGAAGCACGGACACACAGATCCCGACGAGCTGGGTCCGCGCGGCACACGACCTCGACCAGGCACTGGAATCCTTCCGCAAGGCCTGTCTGCCTCTCACTCATCCGTTCAATCCGCAGCGCCGCCGCCGTCACCACGCCCGCCACCTGCTGGAACTTCTTGAGGCAGGCGCGTACCACGCACGGAGCCTGGCCGCCACGGCCGAACGTCTCCCGGCGGGCCACGTCCGGGAGTGCGCCGCCCGTCTCACAGCTGCTGCCGACCGCGCGCACGAGACCGTGACCCACCTGATCCGCGTCACCGGCCACCGACCGGAAAGCGCCTCACAAACGGCACGCCCCACGGTCATCAGGGCGCTGTCCCTGCTCTCGGAGGAGCAACGCGTGAGCCCTGACCGGCCGTCGCCGGAGCATCGCCTGCTGCTGCACACCAATCGCCTCGACGCGACCCTGACCGCGCTCGTACGAGCCTTGGACCCACTCGCCTCGGACCCCGACCGCACCACCATGGTCCCTGCCGAGAGCGTGGACATCCCGTCGTCGCACGTCCCGGCACCGGCTGCCGCAGGGAGCTGCGCCGATACCGCCGACCGGTGCGAACGCGTCCAAGCCGGCTAGCACCCCGCGGAACGCATTACCGGGCGGCCGGCCACCCTTGCTTTTCGCTGATCGGCAGGTCGTCGAAGCCGCCGACACGAGACCCGGGACGGCCACCGCACACCACACGACCGGCAAGCGGCCCGACGGATCGGCTCCGGCCTCGTGACCGCAGCGAGGTCGCCATGCGCTCGCCCGCGAGGTATCCAGGAATGCAACTCGGAACGGGGGCCGCCTCGCCTTTCACCTGGCCTACAAGCGGAAACGCCACGCTCAGGGCTGCACGCACAGGTGCAGTCACGTGACGGATACCGCGCCCGCCGGGGCCGCTCGTACGGTTGAGTAAATCCTCCGAATTCCAAGGAAACCCCATGGAACAGATCACCCTCGGCAATATCTCCATCACCCGGGTATGGGAATACTTCGGTTCTGTCGAAATGCCGCCCGAGACCTTCTTCCCGGAAAGCTCGAAGGAAGTCTGGGCAGCCGGTACCGACTGGCTGACCCCGCATTTCCTGGATTCCGAGACCAACATCGTGAATTCCGCGATCCAGACCTGGCTGCTGCGCAGCGAGGGCAGAACGATCCTCGTCGACACCGGCGTGGGCAACCACAAGGAGCGTCCCTACGCCCCGGTCTGGAGCCACCTCGAAACGGACTTCCTGGCCAACCTCGCCCGGGCCGGCGTCCAGCCCGAGGACGTGGACATCGTGATCAACACACATCTCCACATCGACCACGTCGGCTGGAACACCTACCTGGACGGGCGGCAGTGGGTGCCCACCTTCCCGAACGCCACCTACCTGATGCCGAAGGCCGACTTCGACTTCTGGAACCCGGAGAACGGCCACAAGCCGCTGCTCGGCCGCGGCAACCAGAACGTCTTCGAGGACAGCGTGGCCCCGGTGCACCAGGCCGGCCAGACGCAGCTGTGGGAGCACAGCCACCAGATCGACGCGAACCTGCGCCTGGACACCGCTCCCGGGCACACGCCCGGCTCCTCCGTGCTGACCCTCACCTCCGGCACGGACCGTGCGGTGTTCGTCGGCGACATGCTGCACAGCCCGGTGCAGATCCTCGAACCGGACGCCAACAGCTGCTTCTGCGAGAACCCCGCCGAAGCCCGCGCCACCCGCCGCAAGGTGCTGGGCTGGGCCGCCGACAACAACGCCCTCGTGATTCCCGCCCACCTCGGCGGCCACGGCGCCACCGAAGTCGTACGCGAGGGAAGCACCTTCGCCATCAAGGGCTGGGCGCCCTTCACCCCGTACACCGAGCAGGGCTGAAGCCCGCGGAAAGGCACCAGAGATGAGCCACCACCCCGAACCGGTCGTGACCACCGCGCAGGGAGCCGTCCGCGGTCTGCGCCAGGACGACGGAACCGCCGCCTTCCTGAACATCCCCTACGCCGCCCCGCCCCGCGGAGCCGACCGGTTCGCCCCGCCTCAGCCGCACGAGCCCTGGGACGGCGTACGGGACGCCACTGTCCCCGGACCCAACGCGCCGCAGTCCGAGCGCAAGCTCGGCAGCATCGACATGGCCCCCTACTTCGGCACCGGCTGGAGCCGTGGCGAGGACTACCTCACCGTCAATGTGTGGACGCCCGCCGCCGCGCAGAGCGACCTGCCCGTGATGGTGTTCGTCCACGGCGGCGGATTCGTCGCCGGATCGACTCGGTCCGCGATGTACGACGGTTCCGCCTTCGCCCGGGACGGCGTCGTCCTCGTCACGCTCAACTACCGGCTCGGCATCGCCGGTTTCCTCGACCTCCCCGGAGCCCCCGCCAACCGCGGCCTGCTCGACGTCGTCGCCGCGCTGCGCTGGGTGCGGGAGAACATCGCCGCGTTCGGCGGTGACCCGGACAACGTCACGCTCTTCGGCCAGTCGGCCGGGGCCACCGTCGTCGGCGGCGTCCTCGCCACCGCGGAGGCCGCGGGACTGTTCCGCAGGGCGATCGTGCAGAGCGGCAGCGGCCTGGGCGCGTTCACCACCGAGCAGGCAGCCCGTGTCACAGCCGCAGCCGCCGAGGTCCTGGGCGTCGAGCCGCACGTGGACGCCTTCGCGGAGATCTCCGACGAGCGTCTTGTGGAGGCCGCCTCCAAGCTCGCGGGCATCGACCTGCAGACCGCCACCCACCACGACCCGCTGATCGGCCTCAGCCCCTTCAGCCTGGTCCTGGACACCCAGCCCGCCGTTTCCGTGGCCGCCGGGCACAGCTCCGACGTCGACCTGCTCGTCGGCACCAACACCGAAGAGGGCCTCCTGTACCTGGTCCCCGTGGACAAGTACGCTTCCTCGACCGCAGAGGACGTGGACGACACAGCGGCCCGCTCGCACCCGAACCCGGCGCAGCTCGTCGAGACCTACCGCAGGACACGTCCCGAGGCGTCCTACGGCGAGCTGCGCTCCGCCATCATGGGCGACGCGCTGTTCGGCGCGGGCACCCGGGCCCTGGCCGGCGCCCACGCCGCCCACCCCGAGTCCGCAACCTTCGCCTACGAGTTCGCCTGGCGCTCGCACGCCCTGGACGGCGAACTCGGCGCCACGCACGCGGTCGAGCTGCCCTTCGTCTTCGATCTCACACATCTGCCGCAGCTTGTCGGCCCCGCCGCCCTGCTCGGCCCCGACAAGCCCCCCGTGGATCTCGCCGCCCGCATGCACGAGACCTGGATCCGGTTCGCCACCACCGGCGACCCCGGCTGGGACCGCTACGACACCGAGCGCCGGGCCACGATGCACATCGACGCCCAGTGGACCCAGGTCGACGACCCCCGCAGCCAGGAACGACAGGTCTGGAGCTGACACCCCTTCATGCGCTTCGCCTGCCCACCCCTGCCACCGGACACCGCCACCACGAGGAACACCATGACCAGAACCGTCATCACCACGGAGAACGCCCCCTCCCTGCCGGCCCCGCTCTCCCAGGGCATCCGCAAGGGCCCCGTCCTGCAGGTCTCCGGACAGCTCCCCTTCGACCCGGACACCGGCGAGGTTGTCGGAACCACCGTCGCCGAGCAGACCGCACAGGTCCTGCGCAACGTCACCGCCGTCCTCAAGGCCGCCGGCGCGGGCCTGGAGGACGTCGTCATGCTCCGCGTCTACCTCACCGACCCCGCCCACCTGCCCGAGCTGAACGAGGCGTACGCGGCGGCCGTCGGCGAGCCCTTCCCCGCCCGCACCACCGTCTACATGCAGCTCCCGCCGGGACTCCTCGTGGAGATCGACGCCCTGGCGGTGCTGGACGACTGACAGCGCCACAGCGCAAGGCTGGTCCGGCGCGCCCCGGGACCGCGCCGGACCAGCCAGCCATACCAGAGAGCAGAAAGGGGAGGACACGATGGACGGCCGTCTGCCGAGGACGTGCATCAACCTGAGAGTTGTGCCGGCGGATCTGCTGGACGCCCTGTGCTCCCTGTCAGGACGCCCCTCGCCGCCCGCAGGACCCCTCATCCGGCACGGCACGTCCACGAGCATGTGCTCCACGCAGCGGCCACGCTGCCGCCGGGCGCGCTGCAACCGGGCGACGTGAGCGCGGCCACCGAGCTACGCGCCGGCCTCCTGAACGCCGACGTGACGCCCGCGGCCGACGCGGCCGCCCGCTGCATCCAGCACACGGTCGACGACCTGGGCCCCGCCGACCTCTGGACGCTGGCTCGCGACACCGCCATGACCCGCGACGACCTCGCATGGGGCGCTACCGCAACCCTGGCGCGGGAACGCCTCCCACAGCCCGACCTTCTCGACGAACTCGCCGCGCAGGCCATCGTGGACGAAATCGCCGAACGGACCCCCTGCCGGTGGGCCGTCACCACACCGACGCCGTTCGTGCCGCGCTGTACCGCATTCTGGCCGACCTCGCCGACGTCCTCCTGGAAGTGTCGGAGTCCACCCCGACCCCACTCCACCGGACCACCGACGACGACGTGAGGCGCGCCTCGGCCGTGATCGGCGACGAGGCCCTTCTCCGGTAGGCCTGGGCCCAGTTGTGCCAGGTCTTCGGTGAGCAGGCGTAGGGCGATGCCATTGAGGGCTTAACTCGACCGCCTCCGGCAGCTGACCGGGGACGGCAGGCTCACCCCGCGGGTCGCACGCACCCTGCCGGTCGAACACGCCGCCGAAGCACGCAGACTGCTGGAAGCGGGCGGCCTACGGGGACGGGTGGTACTCACCTTCTGAGAGGCGACCTGGGTTTCAGCGACATCACAAGCCGGGACGAGCGCGCACCACGCGCGGGCGCAGCGCCTTGTCCGTGCCCGCAGAGCCGAGCGGCAAAGCCAGGTCCCCTCAGTCACGTCGCATACCACGCAACGACCCTGAGCCGATCAGCCCCAAGTTGTCCGAGTTCAACGGAGCGTAGTCAGCGCCAAGTCAGCACGGGAGGGGTGAACACGGGTGATGACGTGGGCTTTTCGTCAGCACGAAACCAGCACGGGAGTCAGCACCGCACCCTCAAATCACCCTGAACTACGCGTCCCGGACGGCACTCGTTTCGACTATCTTCGAGCCCCGGAACCGCCCTTCCGTGAGCGGGCATGGTGGCCGCACGCATAGCCAACCCCTGAACTATGGTGCCCCACCACATGTGCGCCTCACCTGCATGTTTCTACGGTGTGCCGACACGTACCCGTCCCCACCGCACACGAGGAAGTGGCGCACATGGCATCCGAAGCAACATCCGCTCCCCCAACCCCTGCCAGTCTCCCCCGTATCGTCGCCGCCAGCCTCATCGGCACCACCATCGAGTGGTACGACTTCTTCCTCTACGGCTCCGCCGCCGCGCTGGTGTTCAACAAGCTGTTCTTCCCGGACTCCGATCCCCTCGTCGGGACACTGCTGTCGTTCCTGACGTATGCCGTCGGTTTCGCCGCCCGCCCGCTCGGGGCCCTCGTGTTCGGGCACTACGGTGACCGGCTGGGGCGCAAGAAGCTGCTGGTGCTGAGCCTGGTGATGATGGGCGGGGCGACGTTCGCCATCGGACTGCTGCCCACGCACGCCACGGTCGGGGCCGCCGCACCCGTGCTGCTGACCGCGCTGCGGCTCGTCCAGGGCTTCGCGCTCGGCGGTGAGTGGGGCGGTGCCGTCCTGCTGGTGTCGGAGCACGGGGACGCTCGGCGGCGCGGCTTTTGGGCCTCGTGGCCGCAGACCGGCGCGCCGGCGGGGCAGTTGCTCGCGACCGGTGTGCTCTCGCTGCTGACCGCCGTGCTCTCCGACGACGCCTTCGGTACGTGGGGCTGGCGGATTCCGTTCCTGCTGTCCGGGGTGCTCGTGATCGTCGGTCTGTGGATCCGGCTGTCCGTCGACGAATCGCCCGTGTTCAAGGAGGCGCTGGCGCGGGCGGAGTCCCGGCGGACGCAGGAGGCGGAGAAGCTGCCGCTCGTCTCCGTGCTGCGCAACCACTGGCGGGACGTGCTGGTGGCGATGGGCGCCCGCATGGCGGAGAACATCAGCTACTACGTCATCACCGCCTTCATCCTCGTCTACGCCACCACCTCGGCCGGAGTGTCCAAGCAGACCGCGCTCAACGCCGTACTCATCGGCTCCGCCGTGCACTTCGCCGTCATCCCGGCCTGGGGCGCGCTGTCCGACCGGGTCGGGCGGCGGCCCGTGTACCTGCTCGGCGCGGCCGGTGTGGGCCTGTGGATGTTCCCGTTCTTCTCGCTCGTGGACACCGGGTCGTTCGGCTACCTGATCCTCGCCGTGACCGTGGGGCTCGTGCTGCACGGCGCGATGTACGCGCCCCAGGCCGCCTTCTTCGCCGAGATGTTCGCAACGAGGATGCGGTATTCGGGCGCGTCCATCGGCGCCCAGTTCGCCTCCGTGGCGGCCGGCGCGCCGGCCCCGCTCATTGCCACCGCGCTGCTCGACGACTACGGAAGCTCCACTCCGATCGCCCTGTATGTGATCGCCGCAGCGGTACTGACCCTGATCGCCGTGGGCGTGGCCCGCGAGACGCGGCACCGGGATCTCGCCCACGTCGAGGCCGAGGGCGGCGAGTCGGCCGCCGCCGGCCAGGCCGCGCAGGCACGCACGGTCTGACCCGAAGCAACCCCACCCGGCCGGGCGCGGCTCCGCCCCACCAGCGCGGCTGCGCCCGGCCGACAACCCCGCCGGAACGGTAGGGCTCCGCCCGACCGGCACGGCTCCATCCGACCGGAGCGCAATCCCCCGGCCGGCGCGCGGCTCCATCCAACTAGCACGGCTCCACCCGACCGGCGCAGCTCCACGAGACCAGCACGGCTGCACCCGACCAGCAGAGCTCCAGCCGACCGGAGCGGCAACTCCCCCGGCCGGCGCGCGGCTTCATCGGGCCAGCCCCGCTCCGCCCGACCGGTGCGGGGCTGAGCGCCGCCGGCGCAGGGCTCCGCCCGATCGCCGTGCGTCGCCGCACACACATCCGCTCCCCGCCCCCGCACAGCGCGCCCGTGCGGGGGTCAGCGTCTGTCCGGGGCCGCCAACCGGTGTAGTCGCAGGGCGAGTTGGATCTCCAGGGCGCGGGCCGGGGTCTGCCAGTCCTCGCCCAGCAGCCGGCCCACCCGCTCCAGCCGTTGGGCGACCGTGTTCACGTGGACGTGCAGCGCGTCCTTGGTCCGGGCCGGACTCATCCCGCAGTCGAAGTACGCATCGAGGGTGCGCAGCAGTTCCGTACCGCGTCGCTCGTCGTAGGACACGACCGGGCCGATGGTGCGGTCGACGAAACCCGCGACGTCCCGATCGCCGGCGAGGAGGAGGCCGAGGAAGCCGAAGTCCTCGGCCGCCGCGCCGTCCCCGGCCCGGCCCAGCAGGTGCAGCGCGTCCAGGCAGCGGCGGCCCTCGGCGTAGGCGGTGGCGATGGTCTCGGGGTGGGTGGTGAGCTCGGTGACGGGGGCGGAGGCGCCGACCGTGACCGGCTGGTGGACGGCCGTGCCCAGCTGGCGGGCGGTGCGCCGGGCCAGCTCCGTGGCGGTGTGGCCGGCTGCCAGCGGCAGCAACAGCACGGTGCCGCCGTCACGCGCGGCGGCCAGGCCGTGCCGGGTCGCGGCGAGGTGGGAGGCGGCCGACCACAGGCGACGGCGGGCCGCGGCCTCCTCGTCGGCGTCGGCCGCCGGGCCGTCGAGGCGTGCGGCGAGGACGACATGGGTGGCGTCCAGGTCGGCGTGCAGCCGGGCGGCGCGCTCGCGCAGCAGGCGCGGATCCCGGTCGCGCGCGTCCAGCAGGTCGTCCAGCAGTTCGCCCCGCACCCGCTGTTCGGCCTCGGCCGCCGAGCGACGGGCGAGCAGCAGCAGCGAGGTGACCATGGCCGCGCGCTCCAGGGTGCGCTGGTCGACGGGGTCGAGACCGGGATGCCCGCGCAGGACCAGCGCGCCGAGGAGTTCACCGCCCGCGGCGACCGCGGCGATCCAGTCGGCGCCGTGCCGTACGGCGTGTCCCTCGGCGCGGGACGCCTCCAGCGCCTCGGCCGGTGCCGCGTCGGCCTCGCAGAACTCCACGGTGCCGTCGAGGACTTCGGAGACGGCTGCGGCCACGTCGTGCACCCCGCCGCCGCGCAGCACGAGTTCGGCGAGCCGGTCGTGGACGTCGGAGGCGCGCTCGATGACGGCGCTGCGGTCCCGGATGATCTCGTTGGCGCGCTCCAGGCCGGCCAGGGCGGCGCGGGTCTCGGTGAGCAGGTTGGCGGTGTCGATCGCGGCCGCGGCGAGCGCGGCGAAGGAGCCGACCAGGGCGATCTGCTCGCGTTCGAAGACGCGTGCCCTGCGGTCGGCGGCGAAGAGGACGCCGATCACGTGCGGGCCGAGCATGAGGGGGACGCCGAGGATGGCGACCAGGCCCTCGTCACGGACGCCGGCGTCGATGGTGCGGGTGTGCTGGAAGCGGGCGTCCTTGAAGTAGTCGTCCGTGACGTACGGCCGGGTCGTCTGGGCGACCAGTCCACCGAGGCCCTCGCCCATGCCGAGGCGCAGCTGCTGGAAGCGGGCGGAGACCGAACCCTCCGTCACACGCATGTAGGTGTCGCCACGCGCCGGGTCGTTCAGGGTGAGGTAGGCGACGTCCGTGCCGAGCAGGGAGCGAGCGCGCTGCACGATGGCCTGCAGGACGGCGTCGAGGTCGCGCAGGCCCGCCAGGTCGTGAGCGGTCTCGAACAGTGCGGACAGCTCCGCCTCGCGGCGCCGGCGCCCCTCCAGCTCGGCCCGGACCCGCAGGGCGAGCAGCTTGGCCCGCTCCAGCGCGGCGATCCGGTCGGAGGGTCCGCCCTCGGCGCGGGCGAGCAGCACCGGCTGCTCGTACGCCTCCGCGGAGGCGTCGCGGGCCAGCAGCTCGAGGTAGGCGGCCTCGGCGCTGCCGCTGGGTGCCGACTGAACGTGATCGCGAGACATGGTCACAGGATTCCGCATCGGCCGGGCGGCCCGTCAGGCCTGTGGAAAACTCCCGGGCCCGGCGCCGCCGGGCGCTTCAGTGGGCCGTCCACCCGCCGTCGAGCACCAGCGAGGTGCCGGTGACGAAGGACGCCTGCGGGCTGCACAGGTAGGCCACGGCCTCGGCGACCTCCTCCGGTTCGATGAGCCGCCGCAGCGCGCTGTCCTTCAGCAGGACCTCGGACAGCACGCGCTCCTCGGGGATGCCGTGCGCCTGCGCCTGGTCGGCGATCTGCTTCTCCACCAGGGGCGTGCGCACATAGGCCGGGTTCACACAGTTCGAGGTCACCCCGTGGGCGGCGCCTTCCAGCGCGGCCGTCTTCGACAGTCCCTCCAGACCATGTTTGGCGGCCACATACGCCGACTTGAAGGCAGAGGCGCGCAGACCGTGGACGGAGGACACATTGACGATGCGGCCCCAGCCCTGCGCGTACATGTGCGGCAGGGCGCCGCGGATGAGGCGGAACGGCGCCTCCAGCATCACGGTCAGCACGGTGTGGAAGACCTCGGGCGGGAACTCCTCGATGGGGCGCACCAGTTGCAGACCGGCGTTGTTGACGAGCACATCGGCGTCGGCGGCGGCGCGTTCGGCGGCGTCGAGGTCGGTGAGGTCCACGACGTGCGGTTCGACGGTTCCCGGCAGGTCGCCGGCCCGTTCCGCGTGCTGGGCCAGTTCGGCCAGGCCGACGGCGTCCCGGTCGACGGCCCGCACCTTCGCTCCGGCGGCCGCGAGCCGCAGCGCGCAGGCGCGGCCGATGCCGCTTGCGGCGCCGGTGACGAGGGCGGTACGGCCGCCGAGGTCGAGGGCGAGGGGCTGGGGGCCAAGGCCGGGCGGGAGGCTGGACGAGGTCATGTGCCGACCCTAAGCGGAGCCCACCCGTCACTACATGTGGCGACCACCCATACTTCAGCCGACAGTCGTAGGGTCAAACCATGTGGGTGCCTCGGACATCGCCTGCTTGATCCGGAAGCGGCCGAACTCGTGGAGCTCGGGCAGCGCGTCCACCGTGAACCAGCCCACTTCCAGGGACTCGTCGTCGTTGACCCGGGCCTCGCCGCCGACGGCCCGGCAGCGGATGGTGATGTCCATGTACTGGCACTGGTCACCGTTGGGGTAGGTGACCGGCTGCAGGGCCTGGACGAGGACGACCCGCTCGGCCACGCAGTGCACCGCCGTCTCCTCGAAGACCTCCCGCACGGCACAGGCCGCGGGCTGCTCACCGGGCTCCGGGATGCCCCCGATCACCGACCACTTGCGGGTGTCGGCCCGCCGGCCCAGGAGCACTCTGCCCTCGTCGTCGAAGACGATCGCGGTGACCCCGGGAAGCCAGAGCAGTTGCCGGCCGGCGGAGGCCCGGAGCGTGCGGATGAAGTCAGGAGTAGCCATGGGCCCGACCCTAACGGGCCGGACCCATGTCCTCCTGGAGGTGCAGCGGGCGTACGCACCATTTCAGGGGACGTATGCCGGTCGTACGGCTACGCGCCACCGGGGCGCCGACGGCGCAGTCCGGACCCGATCGCCCAGCCGACGCCGCCCGCGGCGACCAGCACCAGAGCGATCTCAGGGAGGATGCCCAGCTCGGTGGCGGGGGTCTTGGACGTGCGCAGCGGCACCTTCTGGACGAGGTAGGCGGGCACGAACATGCCGGTCCGCTGGGTGATCCTCCCGTCGGGCATGATGACCGCGCTGACGCCGCTGGTCACCGGCACGGTGACGGTGCGGCTGTGCTCGACGGCGCGGATCCGGGACATGGCGAGCTGCTGGTAGGTCATCTCGCTGCGGTCGAAGGTCGCGTTGTTGCTCGGCACGGAGATCATCTCCGCGCCATGGGTGACCGTGTCCCGCACGGCCCAGTCGAAGGCGGCCTCGTAGCAGGTGGCGAGGCCCACCTTGGCGCCGTCGATGTCGAACACACCCGGGCTGCTGCCGCGGCTGAAGTCCTGCCGGACCATGCCGGTCCAGTTCTTGTTGACCGCGCCGACGAGCCCGCGCAGCGGGAGGTACTCGCCGAACGGCTGGATCTGCCGCTTGTCGTAGGTCTGCGTGGGTCCCTTGACCGGGTCCCACAGGACCTGCTCGTTGAGCAGTTTGCCGTCCTTCTCGACGACTGCGCCCACCGAGATGGGCACGCCGACCGCCTTGGCGGCGCCGTTGACGACCGTGGCGGCGTCGGGGTTGCTGAAGGGGTCGATGTCGGAGGAGTTCTCCGGCCACAGCACGTAGTCGGGCTTCGGGGCCTTGCCCGCCTTGATGTCGGCGGCGAGTCTGAGCGTCTCGCGCACGTGGTAGTCGAGCACGGCTCGCCGCTGGGCGCTGAACTCGAGCCCCGAGCGCGGCACGTTGCCCTGGATGACCGCGACGGTCCGGGTGCCGTCCTCGGCCTTGTCGCTGACCAGCGGCCGGGCCGCGACCGCGCCCGCCACCGGGACGGCCACGCTCAGCAGCGCGGCAGCGGCCGCACCGCGCCGTACGGCATGCGTCCGGCGCCGTTCGGCGATCAGTCGGCCGGCCTCGTACAGCCCGAATCCGCACAGCACGACCGCGAAGCCCAGGACGGGCGTGCCGCCCACCGCGGCGAGCGGCAGGAAGACGCCGTCGGCCTGCCCGAAGGCGATCTTGCCCCACGGGAAGCCCCGAAAGGGCACACGCGCGCGTACCGCCTCGCCCGCGATCCAGACGGCGGCCGCCCACACCGGCCAGGCCGGCAGCCTGGACACGGCCGCGACACCGACGCCCACCAGCGCGATGAAGATCGCCTCGATGGCGACGAGGGCCAGCCACGGACCGGGACCGACCTCCACACCGGTCCACACCAGCAGCGGCAGCAGGAAGCCCAGCCCGAAGAGGTAGCCGAGGCCGAGGGCCGACTTCCAGCCACGGCCGCGCAGCACCCAGCCGAATCCGGCGAAGGCGGGCACCGCCAGCCACCACAGGATGCGCGGCGGGAAGCTGACGTAGAGCAGCACTCCGCAGAGCGCGGAGGCGACGGCCGGGACCAGACGGAGCAGGCGGCCGCGGAACGCGCTGGGCGCGGGGGACGGCTGGAGCCGGTCCGGCTGGTCAACGGAAGTTGCGGTGACGGTCACCCGGGTGAGTGTACGGCGGCTTCCCCGGCCGCCGACAGCGCGGTTCGAGGGCCGGAACCGGCGCCGCGGGCCATGGTCGTCCCTGGTCGCCGCCCTCTCTGCCCACCGGCGCGCCGCTGCTGTGCCGGGCGTCCCGTCCGACCGGCAGGCACCGCCCCACCACCCCCACCCTCTCCACGACCTCCCCCACCCCACCGCGACTTTCGCCGCATCTCGTGCTCAAGCCGGTCATCAGCCGCTACGGTGAGCCCAGCCTCGGCAGTGCGGCCGGATCCGGCGTCGTGCCCGGCCGTGGCCTGGAGCAGGGGTGGGGACCGGGGGCGAGGGGCAGCGGTGGGGTCGACGGGGACGAGGTCCGCGGCTGGTGTGGCTGCGGGCGCGGTCGACATCAGACGAAACGTTTCCGACGGGGCGGGCATGATCCTGCTGGGCGCCTGCGCCGGCTGGTCGCTGATCACCGCGGCGGCGCATGACGGACGGCCCGAGGGCGTGCTGCTCGCGGTTCTCGCCGTGGCCGCCGGCCACGCCGTCGGCCGGGTGTCCGGGGCACTGCTGCCGGTGGCCGCTCCGTGCGCCGGCGCCGCCGCAGGACTGACCCTCGCCGTGGCCCTGCCCGGCCTCTCCGCCGGTCCCCGGTACGCCGCCCCGCTCGGTCACGCCGGTGGCACGGCCGCCCTGCTGACGCTGGCCACGGGTGCCGCGTGCTGCGCCGCCTGGGCGACGTCCGTACCGGAGCTGCGGCTCGTGCTGAGGCTGCTGGCCGTCGGGATCGTGCTGGCCGGGGGCGTGCTGGGATCGGTGGCCGGGTGCGTGTCGAGTACGGCCGTACTGCTATGTTCGCTCGCCGCGCGCTCGGTGACCCGCCGGGGTCTCTGTCTGCTGGGCCTGGCGGTCGCGGCGGCGCTGGCGGCCGGGACGGCCTGGGCTGTCGCCGCCGACGCGCTGCCCGGCGGACTCGCCCGGGTGCTCGAGGGCCGGCTGACCGCGCACCGGGTCGCGCTGTGGCACAACGCCCTGCGTCTGGCGGGCCGGAACCGGGGGCTCGGCGTCGGTCCGGGACGGTTCGGCGAGCTGGGCGGCACGGCCCCGCAGCCGCTCTCCTCCGACGTCAAGCCGCACTCGGCCCTGCTGCAACTGGCGGCGGAGCAGGGCGTCGTCGGAGCGCTGCTGTTCGTCGCCGCGTTCTGCTGGGTGCTGCACGCGCTGTGGCGCTCTCCTCGCTCCACCCCGGTCGCCCTGACCGCCGGCGCGGCCCTGACGGCGCTGGCCGTGTTCGCCACGGTGAGCAACGCGCTCAGCTTCACCACGGTGACCGTGGGCGCCGGACTGCTGGCCGGCTGGGCGACGGCGCGGCCGTGGGCGCGCGACGGTATGGAGTCCCGGCTCTGAGCGGTGTCGCGGCCCACGCGGCCCGCGCGGCGCGTGGCCTCAGCGGGCCGAACCCGGAGTGATGGTCCGCAGCCGGTCCCTGATGACCCGTACCGCCGACTCGGCGTTGTCCACGGTGATCGTGAAGGTGTGGCCGTCCCACAGGCGCAGCACGACGCCCTCGCCACGGCGTACGACCACGGCCGTGCCCTTCTCCGGGCGCCACCGGTAGCCCCAGCCGCCCCAGTGCCGCGGGGTGACGAGGGCGGTGAAGTCGGCTCCGGCCACGTGGGAGAGCGGGATGCGGCGGCGCGGCAGCCCCATGTGGCCGCAGCGCACCTCGACACACTCCTTGTCGAGCTTGAGGTCGACGTGCACGAAGGCGAGCGTGCCGAAGAGGACCAGCAGACCGGCGGCGATGCAGCCCACGACGGACATCGCCAGCGGGGCGATGCCGGAGGTCCATGCCGAGTCCACGGCCAGCTCGATGCCGAGGGCCATGCAGGCCGCGCCGACCAGCGCCAGCAGCCACTGAACCCGGTTCGTGGCGCGTCCGGTCCAGACCTCGGGGTTCGGGCCGTCGTCGGTGTGGCGGTGGTCCCTCATGTTTATGAGGTTACTCAGGTTTCCCTGCGCGGGTAGGGCGTGGCAGACGGTGGGTGCCCCGGGTGGGCCCGAGCGGGCCGGGCGCGGTCGTCGGTGCCCGGCCGGTCAGCGGACGGGGCTGACCGCCTGCAGGAAGCGGCCTTCCGCATAGGACAGCGCCGTGTCCGGGAGCGTGGCCTCGCGGCCGCTGAGCAGCACCGTGAGGGTGGTGTCGGCGACGGCGGCGGGGGCCGGCTCCGCGCCGATCCTGCGCAGGGCCTGCGCGGCCACCGCCCCGGCGGAGCCGTGCAGGGCGAGCGGCGGACGGCCGGGCCGCTGGACGGCAGCCCGGATGCGCTCGCCGACCAGCTCGTAGTTGGTGCAGCCCAGGACGACGGTGGTCACGTCCTCGGGGGTGCGGGCGGCGGCCGAGGCGATCGCGGCGTCGATCGCGCTCTCGTCCGCGTGGTGCACCGCGTCCGCGAGACCGGGGCAGGCCACCTCGGTGACGGCGACACCGTCGGCGAACTGCTCGATCAGATTCCGCTGGTAGGCGCTTCCGGTGGTGGCGGGGGTCGCCCAGATCGCGACGTGCCCGCCGCCGGCCGCGGCCGGCTTGATCGCCGGGACGGTGCCGATGATCGGCAGGTCCGGTTCGAAGCGGCCCCGCAGCACCGGCAGGGAGTGCACGGAGGCGGTGTTGCAGGCGACGATCAGGACATCGGGCTCATGGGCGGCGGCGGCCTCGCACACGGCGAGGGCCCGCTGGGTGATGTCCTCCGGGGTGCGCGGCCCCCAGGGCATCCCGTCCGGGTCCCAGGAGAGGACGAGATCAGCGTCGGGCCGCAGCCGCCGTACCGCCGCGGCGGCGGGGAGCAGGCCGATTCCGGAGTCCATGAGCGCGATCTTCACCCGGCCACGATAGACGATCGGGCCTTGCGGCCCCCTCCGGTGGGGCAGACTGCGGGCGTGAGCGCCCTGTTGTGGATCACCGTCGTGTCGCTGGCCGCCTGGTGCTGGCTGCTGCTGTGCCAGGGCTTCTTCTGGCGCACGGACGTCCGGCTGCCGCCACGCCGGGAACCGGACGCTTGGCCGTCGGTCTGTGTGGTCGTACCGGCCCGCGACGAGGCCGCGGTGCTGCCCGCGAGCCTGCCGTCGCTGCTGGCCCAGGACTATCCGGGGCGGGCGGAGGTCTTCCTCGTGGACGACGGGAGCACCGACGGCACCGGGGAGCTGGCCCGCGAGCTGTCCCGGCGGCACGGCGGGCTGCCGTTGACCGTGGGCTCTCCGGGTGAGCCGCCGGCGGGCTGGACGGGCAAGCTGTGGGCGGTCCGGCACGGCATCGGCCAGGCACGCGCGCGTGACCCGGAGTATCTGCTGCTGACGGACGCGGACATCGCGCACGCGCCGGACAGCCTGCGCGCGCTGGTGGCGGCGGCCCACGCCGGGGGCTTCGACGTCGTGTCGCAGATGGCGCGGCTGCGGGTGGAGAGCGCGTGGGAACGGCTGGTGGTCCCGGCGTTCGTCTACTTCTTCGCGCAGCTGTATCCCTTCCGGTGGATCGGCCGGAAGGAATCGCGTACGGCCGCGGCGGCGGGCGGCTGCGTCCTGCTGCGCACGGCGATGGCGCAGAAGGCACGCATCCCGGACGGCATCCGGCACGCCGTCATCGACGACGTGGCGCTCGCGCGCGCCGTGAAGGGGGCCGGCGGGCACGTCTGGCTGGGGCTGGCCGACCGGGTGGACAGCGTGCGGCCGTATCCGCGGCTGCACGACCTGTGGCGGATGGTCTCGCGCAGTGCCTACGCCCAGTTGCGGCACAACCCGCTGCTGCTCCTCGGGACGGTCGCCGGGCTGGCGCTGGTGTATCTGGTGCCGCCCGCCGCGGTGGTCGCCGGAGCGGCGGGCGGCACCGCGGCGACGGCGGTCGCCGGCGCTCTGGCGTGGGCGGTGATGGCGGGGACGTACGTACCGATGCTGCGCTACTACCGGCAGCCGCTGTGGCTCGCCCCGCTGCTGCCGTTCACCGCGCTGCTGTACCTCCTGATGACGGTCGACTCGGCTGCGCAGCACTACCGGGGGCGCGGGGCCGCCTGGAAGGGCCGCACGTACGCGCGTCCCGATGCCGTGCCCGACGAGGGCTGAGCCCGGTCACTTGCGGCCGGGCGTCCAGTTCATCCCCCATCCGTAGGCGCGGTCCACGGTGCGCTGCGGGCTCACTCCGCGCTCCGGCACCAGATACCGCGCCTCGCGCTGCACGAGGAGGTCGCCGCCCGTGTTGGTGATCAGGGCGAGCGCGCACACCGTGGACGGCACGGTGCACTCGTCGAGGGAGAAGTCGATCGGGGCGCCGTGCTGCGGCTGGAGGGTGACGGTGGCGTGCAGGTCGGCGAAGGAGTTCGCGCCTTCGTAGATGGTGACGAAGACGAGGATCCGCCGGAAGTCCTGCCTGCGGTCGAGATTGACCGTGAGGTTCTCGCCGCTCGCCACGGCACCGGTGCGGTCGTCGCCGTCGAGATGGATGTACGGCGGCCGGTGCAGCGAGCCGAAGGCGTTGCCGAGGGCCTGTACGACCCCTTTGCGGCCGTCGGTGAGCTCGTACAGGGCGCACAGGTCGAGGTCGATCTCTCCTCGGCCGCCGCCCCAGCGGCTGCCCCAGCCGGAAAGCTGTTTGCGCATCTGCCAGTTGAGGTTCACCCGCATCGCTCCCGAGGTGCCGCCCTGCTTGGCGAGCGAGACCGAGGGTGCCGCCTTGGTGAGGGTGACCTTGGACAGGCGGACGGGCTGGGGTGCCGGAGGGGGCGCGGTCGGCGCGGACGGGGGCGGCATGGTCGAGGACAGCATGGGCGGGAGTGACGGTGCCGGGGTCGGTGCGGGAGGCGGGGGTGGTGGCACCGGGGCCGGTGCGGTGGGCGGGGGCGGTGTCGCCGGGCGCGGTGCGGCGGGTGGTGCGGCGTGCTGGGGTTCGTCCACGGTGATGCCGAAGTCCGTCGCCAGGCCCTCCAGTCCGCTGCTGTAGCCCTGGCCGACGGCGCGGAACTTCCAGCCGCCCTGACGGCGGTAGAACTCACCGAGCACGAAGGCCGTCTCCATGGTCGCGCCGGGGCTGTCGAAGCGGGCGACCGCCTGGCCGCTCACGGCGTCGGTCACCTCGATGTAGAGGCCCGGGACCTGTCCGAAGGTCCCGCCGTCGGCGGAGGCGGCGAGGACGATCCGCTCGATCGCGCCCTCCACGCGCGCGAGGTCGACGGAAAGGGTGTCGGTGACGCCCGCGGCGGCCGTCCTCTTGCCCTCGTGGCGCACCGCGCCGGAGGGATGGGCGGGCTGGTTGTAGAAGACGAAGTCCTCGTCGGAGCGGACCTTGCCGGTGGCGAGCAGCAGCGCCGAGGCGTCCGCGTCGGGCACGCCGGGTCCGGCGCGCCAGCCCATGACGACGCGCAGCGCCGTGGTCGGCACCGGCGTGTTCGCCCCTTTAAGCATGGACATGCCTGCCCCCCTCCGTGTCGGCTTCCCGACACCCTCGGTCGTCCAGGTCATCCCTACCCGCACAACCTATTCGCCGGTACCGCGAACTCCCACGACGAGCGCGGGAAGATCGCCGGTCAACTGCCGGTAACCCCGCAGGAACTCGCCCTTTACACGATTAAAGCGCGGAGCGACGTCCCTTTTTGCCAAGTTCGCTCGGATTGTGGATCCCGAGTCACTGCGGACACGGAAAACAACCCTCTTATCGGTCTCCCCAACGAGCACATCGTGGGCTTAACTTATGTGCCATGACCTCCCCCCGCTCCACTTATGGTGGCGGCTACTACTCCGCCTCCTTCCCGGACACCCCGATCTACGACTCGCTCGTCGCCGAGCGCGGTACCCCGCAGATCGCCCCGATCCGGGTCCCCGCCGCCTACGACACGGGCAGCAGCCTCCCCGCCCTGCCGTCGGCCCTGCCCGCGCTCCCGGCGGCACCCTCCCCGCAGGCTCCGGCCTACGGCTACCCGCAGGCGCAGCAGCCCGCTCCGCTGCAGCAGGCGCCCACGGCGTACATCCCGCAGCAGGCCGCCGCCCCTCGGGGCTACCCCGGCCCGCAGGCCCCGCAGCCGCAGCGCCCGATGGGCATGGGCACGGGTTACGAGGCCATGCGCCCGGCCGCGCCGCGGCCCGCGCCGGCTCCCTACCAGGACCCGTACAACAACCAGCAGTACCGCGGCTACTGATCGGCGACCGGTCGCCGTCGGCGCCTGATGGCACGATGGCGGCATGGGAAACGCCGTGCTGCAGTCGATCCACGTTCATCCGGTCAAGGCGTTCCGGGGCCACGCGCCGCGGGAGGCCGTGGTGGAGCCCTGGGGCCTGGCCGGAGACCGGCGCTGGACGCTGATCGACGACGGGGGAAAGGTCGTCACACAGCGCGAACAGCCGCGCCTCGCGCTGGCCGCCGCCGAGCCTCGGGCCGGCGGCGGCGTTCGTCTGTCCGCGCCCGGCCAGGCGCCCCTGACGGTGTCCGTGCCCGAGCCGGCCGGGACCGTGCCCGTGAACGTCTTCGGCACCAAGGTCGAGGCCGTGCCGGCCGCCGCTGCCGCGCACGACTGGTGCAGCGCCTATCTGCGGGCGGACGTCCGCCTGGTCCACATGGACGATCCGGCCGCCCGCCGCCCCGTCGATCCCGAGTACGCCCTGCCCGGCGAGACGGTGAGCTTCGCCGACGGCTACCCCTTGCTGGTCACCACGACCGCCTCCCTCGACGCCCTGAACTCGCTGATCGCCGAGGGCGCGCACGCCGCCGAGGGCCCGCTGCCGATGAACCGCTTCCGGCCGAACGTCGTCGTCGCCGGCACCGAGGCCTGGGCCGAGGACCACTGGTCACGGATCTCCATGGGCGAGGTCGTCTTCCGCGTCGCGAAGGCGAGCGGACGCTGCGTCGTCACCACCGTCGACCAGGACACCGCCGTACGCGGCCGGGAGCCGCTGCGCACGCTGGCGCGTCATCGCAAGGTCGGATCCAGGCTGCTCTTCGGCCAGAACCTCGTGCCGCTCTCGCGCGGCACGATCAGGGTCGGGGACCCGGTGCGGGTGGTGCGGTAGCGCGCGACGGCGGTTCGCCGGCCGGGGAACCGGGGGCGGGTCCCGCTCGTTGGGAGGGCATGAGAGATTCGTGAGAAGCCGCGTGCGTGACCGTCCGCGGTGGACGTGATGTCGCTCTCTCTTGCTCCGGGTCGCGGACGCGCTCCCGCGCCGGGGGTTATGACGGAGCGTAAGGGGGTGGGGACATGCGGGCGATCCGTGGCCTGTGGCGCTGGCGGCGCAATCCGCTGCGCCGTGCGACCGACCTGGCCGAGGCATGGGTGGCGCTCGCGGCGCTGGTGCTGGTCGCCGTGGCCGCGCCCGTCGTCGGCTGCCTGGTGGGCGCCGCCGCCCAGGACTCGCTGCAGCGGTCGGTGCGCGAGCAGCGGCACACACGCCACCTCGTCACGGCCACGGTGGTGCGTGACCTGGGCGGCGCCCCGCTGGAGACCGATCCCGACACCACGCCTTCGCGCGAGTCCCGCAGCCGTGTCCTCGCGGACTGGACCGCGCCCGACGGCACCCACCGGCACGGCCCGGCCCTGGCCGACCTCAAGTCACCGCACACAGGTGACCACTTCGGGCTCTGGACGGACCCGCACGGCCGAATAACGACCCGCCCGCTGGACTCCCCCACCGCCACGACACACGCGGTGCTCGCCGGGATCGGCGCGGCCCTGCTGGTCGCGGGCCTGGTCGAAGGCGGCCGGCGGCTGGCGGTGTGGCGTATGGTCCGCAGCCGGTACGCACGCTGGGACCAGGCCTGGGACCGGGCGGGCCCGGACTGGGGCAAGGCGGGCACCGGCTGCTGACGGCCTTCCGGCTCTGGTCAACCCACCGTGCACGCACACGCTACGGTGGTCCGGCCGAAGTGCTTTCGGCGACAACCCGCGGGTGAGCGAACCGCAGGGGCGCGCGCAGGTTTTCGGGAGCGCGAACGCGCACCAGCCCCACGGGCTGAGCACGGTCGCGGTCCCGGCACCGGCGCCAAGGCCCCCTGAGGGAGCGAGCCATCAGTACGACGATGTGGGGGCACAGCAACGCCATGGCACAGGGCACGGTCCAGGTGACGCACACCGGTACGTCGCGGTGGCGGCGCCGCACAGGCGAGTACGCGTCGCTCGCCGCCGCCCTGGAGGCCGCCGCCGACGGCGACGTCCTCACCATCGCCCCGGGCACGTACCGGGAAAACCTCGTCGTCCAGCGGGCGGTGACGCTCCGTGGCCCGGAGGGCTCCCCCGGTTCGGTGCGGATCGCGCCCGTGGACGGTGTGCCGCTCACCGTGCGCGCCTCGGCCGTGGTGCAGGACCTGCATGTGGAGGGCCAGGACGCGGCGGCGCCCGCGCTGCTGGTCGAGGACGGCACGCCCGAGCTGATGGACGTGCGGATCGTGACCCGGTCCGCCGCGGGCATCGAGGTGCGCGGGGGGGCGCGGCCGACCGTGCGCCGCTGCACCGTCGACAACCCGGCCGGCATCGGCATCGCCGTAATCGACGGCGGCAGCGGGGTGTTCGAGGAGTGCGAGGTCGTCGCGGCCGGGCAGGCGGGCGTGGCCGTCCGCGGCGGTGCGCATCCGCGGCTGGAGCGCTGCCGTGTGCACCACGCGTCGGGCACCGGGCTGACCGCGACGGGCGAGAACTCCTCGCTGGAGGCGGTGGGTTGTGAGATCTACGAGGTCCGCGGCTCCGGCGTGCAGGTCACCCAGCGGGCGACGGCGCATCTGACCGACTGCGATGTGCACCGCACCACAGCCGACGGCGTGACCCTGGACACGGACGCGGTGCTCACGCTCGCCGACTGCCACCTCCACGACATCCCGGAGAACGCGGTCGACCTGCGCTCCCGTTCGGTGCTCACGCTGACCCGGACGACGGTCCGTCAGTTCGGGCGCAACGGCCTGTCGGTGTGGGATCCGGGGACCCGGGTGGACGCCCATCAGTGCGAGATCTTCGACAGCACCGGCGACTATCCGGCGGTGTGGGTCAGCGACGGTGCCACCGCCGTCCTCGACTCCTGCCGGGTGCACGACGTGCCGGACGCCCTGTTCGTACTGGACCGGGGTTCGCGCGCGGACGTCGTGGACAGCGACCTGTCGCAGGTGCGCAACACGGCGGTGTCGGTGAGCGACGGGGCGACCGCGCAGCTCGACGACTGCCGGATCCGGGAGGCGGCGACCGGAGCGTGGTTCCGCGACCACGGCAGCGGCGGCACGCTGAACAACTGCACTCTGGACGGCACCCAGACCGGCGTGATCGTCACCAAGGGAGCCGACCCGACCATCGAGCGGTGCACGGTCGACTCCCCCGCCGAGGCGGGCTTCTATGTCTCGGCGGGCGGCCGCGGCAGCTTCCTGAACTGCCGGGTCAGCGGCAGCGGCGGTTACGGCTTCCATGTGATCGACGGTTGCCGGGCGACCCTGCGCAAGTGCCGTACGGAGCGCTGCGCGCGCGGTGGTTACGAGTTCGCCGACGGGGGCCCGGACGCCGGGTCCGGGTCGGGCCCGGTCGTGGAGGACTGCACCAGCGACGAGAGCGGCGGCATGCGGCCGCCCACGATCCGCGAGACCGCCGTACAGACGGCGTCGCACGCCCCCGGGCTGCTCGGCTCGATCCCCGGGCAGCGCAGCACGGAGCAGGAGCCGCTGGTCGCCGCCGGGCCGGCGAAGCCGGTGCGGACGTCGAAGGACGTCCTCGGGGAACTCGACGCCCTGGTGGGCCTGGAGAGCGTCAAACGCGAGGTGCGGGCGCTGACCGACATGATCGAGGTCGGGCGGCGCCGGCAGCAGGCGGGCCTGAAGGCGGCCTCGGTGAAGCGGCATCTGGTCTTCACCGGCTCCCCCGGCACCGGCAAGACGACGGTCGCCCGCCTCTACGGCGAGATCCTCGCCTCGCTCGGCGTGCTGGAGAAGGGGCACCTGGTGGAGGTGTCCCGGGTCGACCTGGTCGGAGAGCACATCGGATCCACGGCGATCCGCACCCAGGAGGCGTTCGAGAGGGCGCGCGGCGGTGTGCTGTTCATCGACGAGGCGTACGCGCTGTCCCCGGAGGACGCCGGGCGTGACTTCGGCAAGGAGGCCATCGACACGCTGGTGAAGCTGATGGAGGACCACCGGGACGCGGTGGTGGTGATCGTCGCCGGCTACACGGCGGAGATGGAGCGCTTCCTGTCCGTCAACCCCGGTGTCGCCTCCCGCTTCTCCCGCACCATCACCTTCGGCGACTACGGCCCCGACGAGCTGCTCAGGATCGTGGAGCAGCAGGCCGACGAGCACGAGTACCGGCTGACGCCGGGCGCCTGCGAGGCACTGCTGAAGTACTTCACGGCCATCCCGAAGGGCCCGGCGTTCGGCAACGGCCGCACCGCCCGGCAGACCTTCGAGGCCATGGTGGAGCGGCACGCGAGCCGCGTCGCCCAGCTGGCGGACCCCAGCACCGACGATCTGACCCTGCTGTTCGCGGAGGATCTTCCCGAGCTGCCCTGAACACCCCGGCCCGCCTCACACGCGGCGGGCCGCACGGGCCTGGCCGGCGTCGGCCCAGTACTGGGTGGGTTGCGGCCGTGGCCCCGGCAGCTCCGGGCTCAGGCGGTCCAGCAGACGTGCGCGCTCCCGGGCGGAAACGGGGTCCGCCTGGTAGTCGGAGTGGCCGAGGATGGGCGCCAGGAGGGGATGCGCGGGCGTGCGGCCGTAGGCGAGCGGGTCCTGCAGCCGGCCGTGGTCGACCTCGGGTGTGGAGTCGTCGGGGACGCGGACGGGGCCGCCGATGGGGTCGGTGCTGCGGTAGAGGTTGCCCCAGCAGGCGACGTCGCGGTGCAGGGCGGCGAGGGCGGGCGGTCCGAAGTGGGCCGGGAACCAGCGGCCGTACAGGCGTTCCAGTGGGGAGCCGTAGGTCAGCAGCGCGATCCGGCCGCGCACGGACGGGGGCAGCTGCCAGGCGGCGGCCGCGGCCAGGACGCTGCCCTGGGAGTGGCCGGACAGGACCAGACGGCCCCCGGTGCGCTCGGTCCAGGTGGCCATGCGCCACGTCAGGTCCGGCACCGCGCGCTCGGCGTGGCACGGTGGGGCGAAGGGGTGCGCGGCGCGCGGCCAGAAGGTGCCGACGTCCCAGAGGATGCCGATCGTGCGCCGTGCCGAGGCGTCCTTGTAGGCGCGCCTGCCCCAGGTCACGAAGAGCACGAAGCCGAGCCCGACCAGCCAGGAACCCAGCGCCTGCGAGGTCCCGGCGACGGCCTGTACGGCGTCGTGGCTGCGGCGGGCGGCTCCGCCGGGCGTCTTGCCGGTGGCCGGCGCGCCGGCCGGCGCCACGGCGCCGAGCAGCAGGGTGGTCACGGCGAGCACGGCGACCACGAGGGGTGCCCGGTCGGTGAGCGTGGCCATGGCGCGGACGTGGGCGATGGCGCGGGTACGGCCCGGGTCCTCGGGTTCGCCGGGATGCTCATGGCGGACCCGTTCGCGTTCGGCGCGGGCCAGCCGTGCGGTGCCGAGACCGAGCCGGACGGCGAGGAGCAGCAGGACCGCGAGGACCGGCGGGATCGTGGACGCCTGCCAGGTCAGCGGCACCGGTGGCCCGGGGAGCGCGGCGTGGCTGCCGTCGAGCCAGTCGGCGACGCGCTGCGCGACCCCGCCGGACATCACGCCGCCCAGCGCGCAGGCGAGCAGCGCGACGGCCGGTCCGCCCAGGCCCGCATGCAGGCGCGCGGGTCGGGGCCGCGGCGGTGGAGGCTCCCGGCCACGACGGCGAGCGCGACGACCAGCAGCCCCTGGGCCAGCATGAGGGCGCCGAAGGCCGGGTCCCCCGGAAGCCGCCCGGTGGACCGCCAGCCGGGCCGGGCCCAGCCGGCGTAGCCGACGCTGAGCAGCAGCAGGGCGAGCGCGCCGAGCGGCAGGAGGCGTACGAGGTGCCGGTCGAGTCGCTGGTGGACGCGGTTCTCGCTGCGGCCCCGGCGGCAGGCGACGCCCAGGCCGGCAGGGCCGCGGTGAGCAGCCGGCCGAGGATGTCCAGGGTGACGGATCCGCCGGGCCGGTGGTCGAAGCGGACCGCCGGGGTCGCGACGGCGGCGGCGGTCAGCAGGGCCGCCGCGGTGTGCGCCGGCGCGGAGCCGGGTCACGAGCCGGCGCCCGTACCAGAAGCGGGCCTGGTCAGCGCGCTGCCGTCGGAGTCCGGCTCGGGGTCGTGGGACATCGGCCGTGGGACTAGGGCCTGTGTGAGGTCGTGATCAATCTCGGGTTCTCGTCCCGTGTGGGGACGGGACCTGGTAGGACGCTGGGTGTGACACGTAGGCAACTCACCGACGAGCAGTGGGAGTTCATCGAGCCGTACCTGCCGATAGGCGAGTACGGTCCGTACCCCGAGCGGCTGCGGGAGCAGTTCGAGGGGGTGATCTGGCGGTTCCGGTCCAGCGCTCAGTGGCGCGAGATGCCCTCCGAGTTCGGACCGTGGGCGACCGTTTACGGGCGCTTTCGCGTGTGGCGGGACGCCGGGGTCTTCTCCGCTCTTCTGGAAGGCATGATCGCCGAGGCCGCCCGCCGGGGAGAGACGGACTTATCCCTGGTCAGCGTGGACTCCACCACTGCCCGCGCTCACCACGACGCGGCCGGGATGCGCATCGGCAAGGACGTCATGGACGCCCTTGAGGAAGCCGCCGCCGAGCAGGAGCGGGCCCGGCAAAAAGGGGCGGCCCGCCAGAACAGAACGGACAGGACGGCAGGGACGACCCCGAGCAGGAAGAGCGACGGCGGATCAGGCGGCGGCGCAAGCTCCGCTTGACCCAGGCCCTGCTCGGCAGATCCCGTGGTGGACTGACGAGCAAGATCCATCTCGCCGCCGACCGCAAGTGCCGTCCGCTGTCCCTCGTACTGACCGCAGGACAGGCCGCCGATAGCCCGCAGTTCGTCCCCGTGCTGCAGAAGGTGCGCATCCGTCTTCCCGTTGGTCGGCCCCGGAGCCGGCCCGACGCTGTCGCCGCCGACAAGGCCTACTCGTCCCGCGCTAACCGCTCTTACCTGCGGAAACGCAACATCAAGGCAGTCATCCCGGAGAAGAAGGACCAGACCGCCAACCGGAAGAAGAAAGGCCGCCGGGGCGGCCGCCCCACATGCCACGACGGCGATCTTTACAAGGAGCGGAACACCGTAGAGCGGCTCATCAACAAGTTGAAGGCCTGGCGGGGTATCGCCACTCGGTACGACAAGACGCCCGAGAGCTACCTCGCCGGCCTCCACCTCCGCGCGTCGATGATCTGGATCAACGACCTCCTGAAGACAACTGGATGATCACAACATCACACAGGCCCTAGTACGTGCTCCAGGCCCGGCGGGAGAGGTACCACAGCAGGACCGTCAGCGCGGCCGGCACCAGTATCAGGTGCCGTGCCCGCCGGGGCCCGCGGACGCCGGGGGCGCGAGGAAGGCCAGCCAGGAGTTGCGGTGGGCGCAGGACCGGACGCCGGCGCACTGCCAGGACACCAGATCCAGGGCCACCTCGCAGGCGGCGGCCACCAGCGGCACGGTCAGGGTGAGGGCGGCCAGCCGGACGAGGAGGCCGTACAGGCGGACCGTGCGGTGCCGGCCGGGCGCGGCAGGGCGCATCCAGTGGGCGAGGTTGACCACCATGAACGGCAGCAGCAACAGCCACAGGGCGCGGCTGCTGTCGCCGGAGGTGAGGTTGCACCAGACATACGCCTCCTGGACCGGCCCGTCCCGGGCGTCTTCCCTGCCCTCGGGGTCCTCGGAGTCCTCAGCGTCCTCGGCGCGCCGGAAGACGACGGCCGTGTCGTCGCCCGCTGCGGCGTTCCTCTGCGCCGTCCACCGTTGTGGCACCCCCGTGACGCGCCGAAGGACCGTGTCGATGCGGGCTCAGGATCTCCGGTCCGGGGTGTCGTACACCTCTCGTCACGGAATCTCCCCGATCCGGGTGACGATGGCCGGGGCGGCCTGGGCGCACGTGGCATGTGCACATCGTGACAGGTGGTGGCGCAACCGGTGCCGACCCGTGAAAAGATGGGACGCCCGCGCTACCCGAGTCGGCCGGAATGTCCTGGTCGGGGCCGGTGCGCCGGGTGTCGGACGGAGATGGCGGCGAAAGGACCGGAGCGTACGTGAGTGAGAATCAGAACCTCCTCGCGGAGCAGCGCCGCGCACTGATCCTGGACGAGGTCCGGCGCCGGGGCGGTGTGCGGGTCAACGAACTGACCCGCAAGCTCGGCGTGTCGGACATGACCGTGCGCCGTGACCTGGACGCCCTCGCCCGCCAGGGGGTGCTGGAGAAGGTGCACGGCGGCGCGGTGCCGGTGGTCGAGGCCAGCACGCACGAGCCCGGCTTCGAGGCGAAGTCGGGTCTGGAGCTGACCGCCAAGGAGGACATCGCCCGCGCCGCCGCCAAGCTGGTCACCCCGGGCACGGCGATCGCCCTGTCCGGCGGTACGACGACGTACGCGCTCGCCCAGCAGCTGCTGGAGGTGCCCGACCTGACCGTGGTGACGAACTCGGTGCGGGTCGCGGACGTCTTCCACGCGGCACAGCGCACCTCGGGCAGCCAGCGGCAGGGCGCGGCCACGGTGGTGCTGACCGGCGGTGTGCGCACCCCGTCCGACTCGCTGGTGGGACCGGTGGCCGACCAGGCGATCGCCGCCCTCCACTTCGATCTGCTGTTCCTCGGTGTGCACGGCATATCGGTGGAGGCGGGTCTGTCCACGCCCAACCTCGCCGAGGCGGAGACGAACCGCCGGCTGGTGCACTCCGCGCGCCGGGTCGTGGTGGTCGCCGACCACACCAAGTGGGGCACGGTGGGCCTGAGTTCCTTCGCCGCGCTGGATCAGGTGGACACGCTGGTGACCGATGCCGGCCTGCCCGCCGAGGCACGCGCGGAGATCTCCGAGCACCTGCGGGTGGTGGTGGCGGGCGAGCCCGGGGAAGACGACGCAGACATCTGACGGCCTGTCAGCTATGGTGACCGCCCGGTCGCCCGCCCTGCGGGAGTGGCACAAGGGGGTTACGTCCATGGCTCGTCGTCTGCGCCCGGTTGATCTCGACTTCGTCGGGGCCGCGCCCGTGCGTCTGGTCTTCGCGCGGGAGGTCTCCGCGTCCCCCGAGCAGGTCTTCCGCGCACTCGCGGAGGATGTGCCCGGCTGGACGCAGTGGTTCTCGGCGGTACGGCTCGCCCGGCCCACCGACGACGGCGCCGGGCGTGAGATCCGGCTCAGGGGCGGGACGCGGTTCGAGGAGACGGTCCTGGTGGCGAAGGCGCCCGAGGTGTACGCCTACCGCGTCGACACCACCAACGCACCGGGTGTCCGCGCCCTGGTCGAGGAGTGGCGCCTGACTCCTCGGGGCACGGGCACCCGGGTGCAGTGGACCTTCGCCGCCGACGGGCCGGCGCCGTTGCGGTTCGTCCTCGGGCTGGCCCGGCCGGGCCTGGGGCGCGCCTTCCGCGACGCGGTGACGTCCCTGGACCGGCGCCTGGCGGGCCGCTGATCAGCCGGCGCCGCGGGAGAGCTGCGATGCGGCCACGACCGCGGCCATCAGTTCCGCGTCCAGTGCGGAGACGTCGGCCAGGCGCGAGGCCGCGGACGGCGAGTTGAGCAGGGTCTTGGTGACGCGCAGTGCCGCCTGGGGGCGGCGGACGATGGGCCGTGCCCAGTCGGCGACGGCCTTGTCCAGCTCGTGAGCGGGGACGACCTTCTGCAGGATGGACAGCGACTGGGCTTCCGCCGCGGTGACGGCCCGGCCGGTGAGGACGATCTCGCGGACGCGGGCGGCGCCGACCTCGTTGATGAGACGGGGCAGGAGGCCGCCCCACGCGGTGGGCAGTCCGAGTGCGAGTTCGGGCAGCCGGAAGGTCGCGTCCTCGGATCCGACCCGCAGATCGCAGGCCGGCGCGAGGGCGAAGCCGACCCCGATGGCCTTGCCGTGGACGCGCGCGATGGTGACGGCCGGGTTCGAGGTCAGGGCCTCGCAGACGCGCCGTGCCTTGGTCCCCGACATGCGGATGCGCCGCCCGTGGGGTCGTGGGCGAGATGCCGGGCGGACTCACCGCGGTCCCCGCCGAGGCAGAAGTCGTCGCCGCTCCCGGTGAGCACGAACACCCCGAACCCCAATTGAGACGTCACCAAACCCTCACAACCCCGTCACCCGCCCGTTGGGCACCGGCCCCCGAAAGGGCCGGGCCGGCTCAGTCCGGCCACACGCCCGTGGTCAGCAGGGTCTCGATCGCCGCGGTGTACGGCGCGATGTCCAGGCCCTGCCCGGCGAGCCAGGCGTCGGAGTAGTACTTGTCGAGGTAGCGGTCGCCCGGATCGCACAGCAGGGTGACGACACTGCCCCGGCGGCCCTCGGCCACCATCTCGGAGACGATCTTCAGCGCGCTCCACAGCCCGGTGCCCGTGGAGCCGCCCGCCTTGCGGCCGATGGCCCGCTCCAGGGCCCGTACGGCGGCGACGCTGGCCGCGTCGGGGACCTTCATCATCCGGTCGATCGCGCCGGGCACGAAGCTCGGCTCCATGCGCGGCCGGCCGATGCCCTCGATCCGGGAGCCGCAGTCGCAGGTGACGTCCGGATCGCCGGTGGTCCAGCCCTCGAAGAAGCAGGAGTTGTCCGGGTCGGCGACGCAGATACGGGTGTCGTACTGCATGTAGTGGACATAGCGCGCGAGGGTCGCGGAGGTGCCGCCGGTGCCGGCGGTGGCGACGATCCAGGCCGGCTCCGGGAAGCGCTCCAACTCCAGCTGGCGGAAGATCGATTCGGCGATGTTGTTGTTGCCGCGCCAGTCGGTGGCCCGCTCGGCGTAGGTGAACTGGTCCATGTAGTGGCCGCCGGTCTCCACCGCGAGGCGGGCCGACTCCTCGTACATCCTGCGCGAGTCGTCCACGAAGTGGCACCGGCCGCCGTGGAACTCGATCAGACGGCACTTCTCGGCACTGGTCGTGCGCGGCATGACCGCGATGAAGGGCACGCCGATCAGCTTGGCGAAGTAGGCCTCGGAGACGGCGGTGGAGCCGCTGGAGGCCTCGATGACCGGGCGGCCGGGGCGGATCCAGCCATTGCAGAGGCCGTAGAGGAAGAGGGAGCGGGCGAGGCGGTGCTTGAGGCTTCCGGTCGGGTGGGTCGACTCGTCCTTCAGGTAGAGGTCGATGCCCCACCGCTCGGGGAGGGGGAAGCGCAGCAGGTGCGTGTCCGCCGAGCGGTTGGCGTCGGCCTGGACCTTGCGGACGGCCTCTTTCAGCCAGTCGCGGTAGGCGGCGTCGCTGCGGTCGACGTCGAGGGTGGCGCCGGTCCGGGTCTGGTCGGTGGTGCTCACGGCGGTGCTCCTTAGGCTGGGCGCCGACGACGCCTAGGACAGTCGGCACCTTGAGCATAGGCATCTTTCACACCGCTTCCCACCTGCATAAACGCATCTTTGAGCCACCCAAAGCCACCCTGGGGCACAGGCGTGCAAGGCATGCGGGCGCGCAGTGGCGGGAGTGCTCCGGGCGGCTTCCGCGGGCGCCTCGCGCGTACTGGTGTTCCCGGCCGCATCGGGGCAGACTGCACGCGACGGGACGATCGTCCCGAACGCAGGCGCACGCCGTCGTCGGACGCGGGCGCACACTGGATGGGACGCGAGCGCACAGGGGATCGCGGGAGCACACGGCAAGGGGGCGGCGAAGGATGGCGGAGCCGGAGTTCACAGCCACGGGCGTGCGGATCGGCAAGCGGCTGCGTTCGCTCACCCGGGCCGGTCAGGTCCGGATCAACGACGGCAGGCTGGAGTTGCTGACCAGCTACGGCAGCGAGATCGACAGCGCCCCGGTGCAGGCGGTGCGCGCGTCCAAGCCGTGGTTCCGGCCGGACGACAAGGCGTTGGCCGACCTCAACGGCAAGCGGTACCTGCTGACGCTGGGCGAGCACGACCCCGCCCCCGGTGAGCCGGGTCCGCCCGCGGCGCGGCGGTTCATCGAGGCGGTGCGCCGGGCCGCCGGACGCGGCGGCTGAACGCCGTACGGCCGCCGGCCCGGGGACGGGCCGGTCGTGTTACTCCGAGCAGCGGTCCGTCGCGGCGAGTTGCGGGACCGCATCCGCTGGGTCACGCTGGTCTCACGTCACTCTGGGTTTACCGGCGATAACGCTGCGAACCAGCCCGCCGGCCACGACAGCAGGCGGACGTTTGGACGCAAGCACCCTGCTGGATCCGTTGTTCTCCGTGTTCTTCCGGTCCGTTCGGACCTCTACATCGGGGAGTCGCAGCCGTGATCAGTCACCCAAGCAGGCACTGCACGGTGGAGCTCCAAGCCCTGCCGTCGCGGATCGGCCAGGTCCGCAGAATCGTATCTGCACAGTTGCGGTACTGGCACATGGACGCGTTGATAGACCGGGCCGCGCTCGGTGTGACGGAGCTGCTGAGCAACGTCCACCGGCATGCCAGGCCCGACAAGTCGTGCACGGTCGAGCTGGAGCTGGCGCCGGACCGGCTCACTGTCTCGGTGCGCGACAACGACCCACGGCTTCCGGTACCGGCCGACGTCGCGGATCTGCCGGACGGTGGTCCGCTGGCCACCTGCGGGCGGGGGCTGGCGATGGTGGCGGCGGTGAGCGAGAGCTGGGGTGCCCGGCCGGACGGCGAGAACGGCAAGGTCGTCTGGTTCACGCTGACCGCCCCGGCGGTGGTACGGCCGCAGCCGGCGCATGCCTCGCGCCGTGCCGCCGGCGTGCCTCCCGCGCCGGAGCCCGTACGCGTCGGCACGGCGGCCAGGGCACCGGCGGGGACGCCTGTGGGTGCCGGGGTCGCACTGAGTGCGGAAGCTCCCGTGGCGGCGGCTCCCGTGGCAGGCGCGGCTCGCTCTCCCGCCTGAGCGAGCGCAGGCTCCCGCCCGGTCGACCGTTCCCGGTCGACCGGGCGGTGACGGGGGCTCGGCCTCGTGGCGGCGCCCAACCGTCGGGGCGGTCCGGGCCGTACGCGAGTGCGGGTACGTCGTGGCCGGTCGCGTAGTTCCCCGCACCCCTGGGGAGTTGCGGCCGACGGAGCCATGGCAGCCGACGGCGCTGCAGTTCCCCGAGGGGCGCGGGGAACTGCGCGACCAGCCCCTCACGCACCCGCGGTCGCCCACGATCCGGCCCGACCCGATGCGTGGGCGCCCGCCCCGCGCGAAGCAGTCACTCCGTCGCGATCGCCCCCAGGACGTCCAGCCGGCCCACCCGCCGGACCGGGTCGGTCCGGACCGAGCGCGGCTGCGGGCAGGTGGCGGACCGGCCGCGCGACTCGCCACGACAACCCCAGCCGCCCAACAGACGCAGGGAACCGCGCCACCAACCCACCACGCACCCGCGGTCGCACGGCCCCGCGCGCCCCCCACGCGTACGCGCGAACACCCCACCACGCACCCGCAGTCGCCCACGGCCCGAACCCGCCCGGCGGACAAGCGCCCCAGCCCCCGCGACGCAGTCACTCCATCGCAACCGCCCCCAGGACGTCCAGCCGGCCCACCCGCCGGACCGGGTCGGTCCGGACCGAGCGCGGCTGCGGGCAGGTGGCAGACCGGCCGCGCGACTCGCCACGACAACCCCAGCCGCCAAACAGCACGCACCCGCGGTCGCACGGCCCCGCGCCCCCCACGCGTACGCGCGAACACCCCACCACGCACCCGCAGTCGCCCACGGCCCGAACCCGCCCGGCGGACAAGCGCCCCAGCCCGCGCGACGCAGTCACTCCGTCGCGATCGCCCCCAGGACGTCCAGCCGGGCCGCCCGTCGGGCCGGGCGCAGGCCTGCCAGTGCGCCGGCGAGGAGGCCGACCAGGGCCACCACCGCCAGTCGCGCGGGCGGGAGGGCGAAGGCGAACGCGCTGTCGCTCGCGCCGTCGGAGGCCTTCACCAGTACCCAGCCCAGGAAGGCGCCGAGGCCGAGGCCCCCGACCGTGCCGAACGCGGCGACCAGGACCGACTCCCAGCGGACCATGGCGCGCAACTGGGCGCGGGTCTGGCCGACGGCCCGCAGCAGGCCGAGTTCCCGGGTGCGTTCGTGCAGCGCGAGGGTCAGCGTGTTGGCGATGCCGAGCAGGGCGATGACCACCGCGAGGGCGAGCAGCGCGTAGACGAGGGTCAGCATCATGTCGATGCCGCCCGCCGAGGACTGCGCGTACTCGTCGCGGGTCTGCACGGAGGGGTTGCCGTACTGCGCGGCGACCTTCTTCACCGCCGCCTTGCCCGCGTCCGCGCTCACCCCGTGCCTGAAGGTGACGGCGATCAAGGTGTCGGCGTCCTGGGTGTGGTGCGGAGCCCAGGCCGCGCGGGTGATGACATAGTCGCCGGCGAGTTCCGACTGGCCGTACAGGGCCCGGACGGTGAAGTTCTGCGTCGTGCCGTCGGTGAAGGTCAGCCTGGCCGTGAAGCCGGTGCGCAGGTGCTGCCGGTCGGCCTCCTTCCGGGTGAGGGCGATGCCGTCGGAACCCAGGTCCCGCAGGGAGCCGGTGACCGTGCCGAGGTCGAAGGTGCGAGCGAGCGCGGCCGGATCGGTGACGGTCAAGGCCCTGCCTTTCCCGTCGACTTCGGCGACCCCGCGGCCGAGTCCCACGGCCGTGTCCACCTGGGGCAACCGCTGGAGTGCGGGCGCGAGCCGGGGGCTGAGTCCGCTGCCGCCCGCGCCGAAGGACGGGCTGCTGACGGCGAGGTCGCCGGCGAACGACCGGGCCACCGTCTGGTCCATCGTTGCCTTCAGCGAGGCGCCGAAGACGGTGAACAGCGACACGACGGCCACCCCGATCATCAGCGCGCTCGCGGTGGCCGCCGTCCGCTTCGGGCTGCGCAGGGCGTTGCGCCGGGCCAGGGAGCCGGTGACCCCGCGCAGCCGGTCCAGGGGGCCGCCGAGCAGCCGCACGGCCGTGGTGGCGGCGACCGGGCCGAGGACCACGAAGGCCGCCAGGGCGAGCAGCGCGCCGAGTCCCGCCAGCCACACGGACGGGGAGACGAGGACGCCGGTCAGGGTCGTGGCGAGCGCCAGCACGCCGAGCGCACCACCGGTGACCGCGCGGACGCGGGAGGCGCCGGAGGTGTCGACGGCCGTCTCGCGCAGGGCGGCGAGCGGCGCCGTCCGTCCGGCGCGCCGGGCCGGCAGGAGCGCCGATCCCAGGCAGACCACGATCCCCACGACGAGCGGCAGCACCATCGACAGAGTCTTGATCACCAGGTCGCCGTCGGGGAACGGGAATCCGATCGCCGGGAAGAGCGCCTGGAGGCCCGCGGCGATGCCGATGCCGCCGGCGAGTCCGGTGAGGGACGCGGTGAGCGCGACGACGCAGGCCTCGGCGAGGGCGGCGGCGGTCACCTGGCGGCGGGCCGCGCCGAGGGCACGCAACAGGGCGTTCTCGCGGGTGCGTTGGGCGACCACGATCGCGAACGTGTTGTGGATGGAGAAGGTGGCGACGAGCAGGGCGACGCCGGAGAACACGAGCAGGAAGGTGGTGAAGATGGTCAGGAACTGGCTGGAGATCATGTCGGTGTTCTCCTGCGCCGACTGCTGACCGGTGATGGCCTCAACCCCCTTCGGCAGCACCGGAGTCAGCCGGCTCACCAGGTCCTTCTGGCTCACTCCGGGTGCGGCCCGCACCGCGATGGACGCCGCCTGGCCGGGCCGCGCGGTGAGGTACTTCTCGGCGTCGGCCCGGGTCATGCCGGTGAACGTCACCTGGGCCATGCCGTCCTGGCCGCCGAAGGTGGCGAGCCCGACGATGGTGACCTTCACCGGATCCGGGGTGCGCAGGGTCGTGGTGTCACCGATCTCCAGGCCGCCCTTCTTCGCGGCGCCCCGGTTCACCACGACCTCGCCCGGCCTGGCGGGAGCCCGGCCTTCGGCGAGCCGGTACGGGTTGAGGCGGGGGTCCGTGATCCAGTTCCCGGCGAGCGTGGGCGGGCCCTGGCCACCGACCGGTGTGCCGTCGGAGCCGACGAGCTGGCCGGCGCCCTGGATGTCCGGGACCGCGGCGGCCACGCCGGGCACCCGCTCGACGGTCTTCACCAGCGAGGTGTCCACCGGCCGTCGTACGCCCTGGGCCTCGCCGGGCGTGGTGATGGCGTCGGCGCCGCGTACGACGGCGTCCGTGCCGCTGGTGGCCTCGCCGAACATGCTGTCGAAGCTGGCGCGCAGCGTGTCGCCCATGACGAGGGTGCCAGCCAGGAAGGCGACGCCGAGGAACACGGCGAGGAAGGTGCCGGCGAACCGGCGCCGGTGCGCGCGCAAGGACGTGAGGCTGAGCCGGAGCGACGCGTTCATGACCGCACCTCGAAGGCCTTCATGCGGTCCAGGACCCGGTCCGCGGTCGGCGCCTCCATCCGGTCGACCAGCCGTCCGTCGGCGAGGAAGAGCACCTCGTCGGCGTGCGCGGCGGCCACCGGGTCGTGCGTGACCATGACGACCGTGCGGTCCATCTCCCGCACGGCGGAGCCGAGGAGGCCGAGCACCTCGGCTCCGGAGCGGGAGTCGAGGTTTCCGGTCGGTTCGTCGGCGAAGACCACGTCGGGCTTCCCGGCGAACGCCCGTGCCACGGCGACGCGTTGCTGCTGGCCGCCGGAGAGCTCCGAGGGACGGTGGTGCAGCCGGTCGCGCAGGCCGACGACGTCGACGAGCGCCTCGATCCACTCCCGGTCGCCGCGCCGGCCCGCCAGGTCCAGGGGCAGGGTGATGTTCTCCGCGACGGTCAGGGTCGGCACCAGGTTGAACGCCTGGAAGACGAAGCCGACCCGGTCCCGGCGCAGCAGGGTCAGGCGCCGGTCGTCCAGCGTGCCGAGTTCTGTGTCGCCGATGTAGGCGGCGCCGGAGGTGAGCGTGTCGAGGCCGGCCGCGCAGTGCATGAGGGTGGACTTGCCGGAGCCCGAGGGGCCCATGATCGCCGTGAAGCGTCCGGCGGGAAAGGAGACGTCGACGCCGTCCAGGGCGCGCACGGCGGTGTCGCCACCGCCGTACACCTTCACCGCGTCCACCACGCGGGCCGCGGCCCGCAGTGCGGTCGTGGTCATGCCGCGCCTCCCTTGCTCGCACGGCCGAACTGCTCCTCCAGCACGGACAGGCGGCGCCAGTACTCGTCCTCGTCGATCTCGCCGGAGGCGAAGCGGCGGCCGAGGACCGCGAGCGGCGAGTCGCCCGCCGGGCGTGAGCCGTCCATGGGCCGCCAGGGGCCGCCGCGTCCGCGCCATCCGGTGCGGCGCAGGAAGGTGACGGCGCCGATCACGACGGCCGCCCAGATCAGCGGGAAGAACAGGATCCAGGGGCCGGGTCCGCCGCCGCCCCAGTCGGCCAGGGTCTGCATCTCGGGTCATCTCCCTCGTCGGTTCCGTGGTCCCCGGTCTTCGGGGATGCCCCGAGACTCCCTCTCGGAGGGGGTCCGGGTCGTCGTGCGGCCGGCGGCAGTGCGGGTACCTCGCGGGGAGTACGGCGTGGGCGGCGAACTGCTCCCTCGGGACTCCCCGGGGGAGCCCTGACGACCCGGTGGCGACCGGCTCGGACTCGCTGGGGGCTAGCGTACTGTAACTACTAGTATGTACAGTTCTTGTATGAGCACCTCGGAACGACTGATCGAGTCCACCCGTGAGCTGCTGTGGGAGCGCGGGTACGTGGGCACGAGCCCCAAGGCGATCCTGGAGCGCGCGGGTGCCGGCCAGGGCAGCATGTACCACCACTTCAAGGGCAAGCCGGATCTCGCCCTGGCGGCGATCCGGCGGACGGCGGAGGAGCTGCGCGCCACCGCCGAGGGGGTCCTGAGCGGTCCGGGCACGCCGTACGAGCGCATCGAGGCATATCTGCTGCGCGAGCGTGACGTCCTGCGCGGCTGCCCGGTCGGCCGGCTGACCATGGACCCGGACGTGATCGCCAGAGAGGAACTGCGCGCGCCGGTCGACGAGACGATCGCCGCCATCCGCGAGCGGATCGCCGAGCTCGTCGAAGAGGGCAAGCGGCAGGGACAGTTCGCGCCGGAGCTGGACGGCGAGGAGATCGGGGCGGCCGTCCTCGCCACCGTGCAGGGCGGCTACGTCCTCGCCCGCGCCTCCGGCTCCCCCGCCGCCTTCGACGCCAGTGTCCGCGGGCTGCTCTCCCTGCTCGCGCCCCGAACCACCGGACAGGAGAACTGAGTCGGTGCACATCACCAGACGGCGTCCCGACACACAGCAGGGTCCGGCGGAGAACTTCACCGGCACGGTCTGGCTGGACGAGGTGGCCGCCCCGGCCGCTTCCTCGCGCCTGCGCATGGTCAACGTCCACTTCGCTCCGGGCGCCCACACGGCCTGGCACCGGCACCCGCACGGGCAGGTGCTGCACGTGCTGGAGGGCGAGGGGCTGGTCCAGCGCAAGGGCGGCGAGGTGGAGGCGATCCGCGCGGGCGACACGGTGTGGATCGAGCCGGGCGAGTGGCACTGGCACGGCGCCGCGCCCCGCACCTTCATGACCCATCTCGCGGTCGTGGAGGCCGCCGAGGACGGCACGACGGCCGAGTGGCACGCGCACGTGACCGACTACCCCGCCTGAGAAAGGGATGCGCGAGATGCATGCCATGCAGTACGCGTTCACCCTGCCCGCCGACTACGACATGGGCATCGTCCGCTCCCGTGTCGCCCGGGTCGGGCACCTGCTGGACGACTGGGACGGCCTCGGCATCAAGACGTACGTGCTGCGCGAGCGCGGGGTGCACGGCTCCCCGGTGAACGAGTACGGGCCGTTCTACCTCTGGAACACCATGGAGGGCATGAACAGCTTCCTGTGGGGAGGAGCCTTCCAGGGGCCCGTCGACGACTTCGGGCGGCCGGCGGTCCGTCAGTGGACGGGCCTGGCCTTCGAGGAGGGCACCGCGACGGGAGCAGCGCCCGCGTTCGCCGTGCGGCGGCGTCAGCCGGTGCCGGAGGGCGTGGAGCTGGCCGCGTTCATGGCGGACGCGGCGGCCGAGACCGGGCGGCTGGCGGCGGCGGACGGCGCGGTCCTCGCGGCGGCGGCCGTCGACACGCGCGCGTGGGAGCTGGTCCACTTCTCGCTCTGGGAGCACGACACGCCCAAGGCCGACGGCGACCTCTACCAGGTGCTGCACCTGTCCGCGCCGGGCCGCGACCGGCTCCCGCGCGGGCGGCAGTGGTGAGCCGCGTCCGTACGGTCCTCGGTGACATCCGGCCCGAGGAGCTGGGCGTGTGCGACGCGCACGGCCATCTCTTCCTGCGCAGCCCGCAGTTGCCGGGCCGGGAGCTGAACGACCCGGCGGCGGCGCGGGCCGAGCTGGCCGCGTTCCGGGCCGCGGGTGGAGCGGCCGTCGTGCAGTGGACGCCGTACGGCATGGGGCGGCGGGCGGCGGACCTGCCGGAGCTGTCCCGGGCCACGGGGGTGCGGCTGGTCTGCGCCACGGGTCTGCACCAAGCCGCGCACTACGACTCCGAGTCGCTCGACCGGCTGCGCGGCTGCCGCCTCGCCGAGCTGTTCGTGTCCGAACTGACCGAAGGGATCGGCACGACGGGGGTGCGAGCGGGGCTGATCAAGGTCGCGGGCGGTTTCCACGCACTCGACGCGCACGCCCGCTGGACGATGACGGCGGCGGCCGAGGCACACCACGCCACCGAAGCGCCCATCGCCGTGCACCTGGAGCTGGGCACCGGAGCGCTCGACGTACTCGACCTGCTGTGCGGCGAGTTGGGCGTGCCGGGGGATCGGGTGATCCTGGGCCACCTCAACCGCTTCCCCGACCCGGTGGTGCACCGCCAGGCCGCCGCATCAGGCTGCTGGCTGGCCTTCGACGGGCCCTCCCGCGCCCATCACGCCACCGACTGGCGGATGCCGGACGCGCTGCGGGCCCTGGCGGACGCCGGTTTCGGCGACCGGCTGCTGCTCGGCGGCGACACGGTGGTCGCCGGGGCCCGCTCGGTCGACGGCGGACCCGGCATGCCGTACCTGCTGCGCCGGGTACGGCCCCGGCTGGACGCCGCGCTGGACGCGGACCTGGTGGATCGCATCCTCACCGAGCATCCGGGGCGGGCGTTCGCGGTCGACTGGACGTGAGCGGAGCGGATCCGGCCCGATCACATCGACGCCTGTCCCACCGGACGGTTCCCGCTCCGGCCGCCGTCCACAGAATGGGGGGCGGACCACCACCGGCCCCGCCCCGAGGAGACGACACGGCCATGGCCCTGGAGATGCGCGAACGCTGCGAGCGCTGTACCACCACCCCGCTCCCCGCGGACGGCCCGGCCCGCATCTGCTCCTACGAGTGCACGTTCTGCGAAGCGTGCGGCGAGGCGCTGGGTCAGATCTGCCCCAACTGCGGCGGCGAACTGGTCGCGAGACCCCGCAGACCGGCCGCTGCCGCATGAGACGGCACCGGCGGTGAACGGCCCGGCAGACAGGGCTCGTTCGGCTCGGCGAGCCCACATCCGCTCGCTGGTCGGCGAGGATCACACTGCCGCGTAGCCTTCTTGCCGCAGATCAGGGACGGCACTCGGGTGTCTTCCCCCACGACCGCGGCCTGTCCGGTGTCGCGGCAGCGCGGGGCCTCCTGGCGCCGGCCGTGAACGGCCCGGCAGACAGGGCTTGTTAGGCTCGGCGAGCCCACATCCGCTCGCTGGTCAGGGTGTCTTCCTCCTCGCCCGCGGCCTGTCCGGTGCCGCGGCGGCGCGGGGCCTCCTGGCGCCGTCGGCGGTTCGCCGGGCGCAGGGGGCACGGCCGCACGAGGTGCCGAGCGCTGCTGCCGGGTGACCGTGAAGTGGTGCCGAGGGGGCCGGACCGCCGTCAGCTCAGCGCCCCCAGTGGGTCGTCCAGTACCGGCTGCCAGGCCAGTTCGGCCGCGCCGACCAGGCTGTTGTGGTCCAGGGTGCAGGGGAGGATCGGCACTCCGCCGCTCTGGCCCCACAGGCTGCGGTCGGCGACGACCGCGCGGAGCCGGCCGGGGTCGGCGTCCAGCAGGGTGCGGTGGAGGCCGCCGAGGATGATGCGGTCGGGGTTGAGGATGTTGACCAGCCCGGCCAGGCCCAGGCCCAGGCGGTCGATCAGGGCCTCGGCGGCTCTGCGCACGGCCGGGTCGTCGTACTGGGTGCGCAGCAGGTCGTTGGCCTGCTGGAGCAGGGACACCTCGGGGCCCGGCTCGCGGCCGGCCTCGACCAGCAGGGCCAGCGGGTCCGCCTCGACGTCCAGACAGCCGCGGCTGCCGCAGTGGCAGGGCCGGCCCTCCGGGTTGACGGTGAGGTGCCCGACCTCCAGGGCGAGTCCCGAACTGCCGGTGTGCAGGCGGCCGTCCAGCACCAGGGCGCCGCCGACACCGCGGTGCCCGGTGGCCACGCACAGCAGGTCCCGGGCGCCCCGGCCCGCGCCGTGCCGGTGTTCGGCGAGCGCGGCGAGGTTGACGTCGTTGCCGGCGAAGGCGGGCCCGGTGATGCCCGCCGCGCGCACGCACTCCGCGAAGATCCGCCGGACCGGGGCACCGACGGGCCAGGCCAGGTGCAGCGGGTTGAGGGCGAGACCGTCGGGCTCGGCCACGGCGGACGGTACGGCGAGTCCGGCGCCGACGCAGCGGCGGCCGGTCGTGCGCAGCAGTTCCGCGCCCACCTCGACGACCGAGCCGAGCACCTTCGCCGGGTCCGCGTCGACGGTCTCGCAACCGGGCGCGGTCGCCACGATCCGCCCGCCGAGGCCGACCAGAGCGGCCCGGAAGCCGTCGGCGTGGACCTGCGCGGCGAGCGCCACCGGGCCGTCCCCGGCGACCTCCAGCCGGTGCGAGGGGCGGCCCTGCGAACCGGCCGCGGCGCCAGGCCGGGCGTCCACCCGGATCAGCCCGAGCGCCTCCAGCTCGGCGGCCACCGCCCCCGCAGTCGCCCGGGTGACCCCGAGTTCCGCGGTGAGCACGGCCCGGGTCGGTGCCCGCCCGGTGTGCACCAGCTCCAGCGCGGGTCCGAGCGCTCCGCGCCCTCGGTCCAGCCGCGCCCTCGAGGTGGTCCGCTCCCCCGCCGTCCGGGGATCCGCCTTGCCGCTCATGAGGGGGAGTCTCCCATGATCCGCAGGTGCGGCGGCCTACAGGCCGCTGACCCGAAGCGTGATGTTCAGACGTCCGGACAGGCCCAGCCCGGTCGGTGCGGTGCCGCCGTACACCCGCGGAACCCCGTGGTAGGCGAGCCTGGAGGGCCCGGCGAAGACGAACAGGTCGCCGCTGCGCAGCTCGACGTCCGTGTAGGGCTTGGCGCGCGTCTCGGTGTTCCCGAACCGGAAGACGCATGCGTCGCCCAGGCTCAGCGACACCACCGGCGCGTCCGCCCGCTCGTCGCTGTCGCGGTGCATGCCCATGCGGGCCTCGGCGTCGTAGAAGTTGATCAGCGCGATGTCGTACGCGTACGGCTCCTGCGGGCCCAGCGCGGTGACGGCGGCGCGGCGGCCCAGCTCGCCGAGCCAGGCCGGGAACGGCTTGACGGGGGCGCCGTCGCCGTCGACGGCCGTGCGGGCGTAGGCGTACGGGTACCAGTGCAGGCCGAGGCAGACCTGCCGGGCGGTCATCGTCCCGCCGCCCGGGGTGCGCACGGTGCGCAGTCCGGCCGGCGGCCGCGCCCACCGGCGGCAGGCGGCGAGCAGGTCGCGCTGCGCGTCGGCGTCCAGCCAGTCCGGGACGTGCACGGCGCCCGGCGCGACCTGGGCGCGCTCCCGGGGAAACAGCTCCGCGTCCACACGCTCCATCTTGCCGCAGGCCCGCCCCACCCGCCCTGAGCTGCGGCTCCGCTAGCCTGGAGGGCACGATGAGCGACCGAATGACGACACCGTGGGGCGAGGTCGACCTGTCCCGCTTCCCCGAGGATCCCCGCGACCGGCTGCGCGCCTGGGACGCCTCCGACGCGTACCTGCTGCGCCACCTGGCCGAGGAGGAGGTGCCGCTCACCGGTTCGGTCGTGGTGCTCGGGGACCGCTGGGGCGCGCTGGCCACGGCGCTCGCGCCGCACCGGCCGACCCAGATCACCGACTCCTTCCTGAGTCAGGAGGCGACCCGGGCGAATCTGGCGCGGGCTGGTGTCGAGCCCGGTGCCGTCCGTTTGCTGACCACCCAGGACCCGCCGCCGCAGCGGGTGGACGTGCTGCTGGTGCGGGTGCCGAAGAGCCTGGCGCTGCTGGAGGACCAGCTGCTGCGGCTGGCGCCCGCCGTGCGCGCCGGCACGGTGGTCGTCGGCACCGGGATGGTGAAGGAGATCCACACCTCCACACTGCAGCTGTTCGAGCGGATCCTCGGCCCGACCCGGACCTCGCTCGCACAGCAGAAGGCCCGGCTGATCTTCTGCACCCCGGACCCGGCACTGGAGCGGCCGGTGAACCCGTGGCCGTACAGCTATGCCCTCCCGGACGGCATCGGCGCGGTCTCCGGGCGACCCGTCGTCAACCACGCCGGCGTCTTCTGCGCCGACCGCCTCGACATCGGCACCCGCTTCTTCCTCGAGCACCTGCCCGGACCGGGCGCGCGCCGCGTGGTGGACCTGGGGTGCGGCAACGGCGTGGTCGGTACGGCGGTGGCGCTCGCCGATCCGTCGGCCGAGGTGCTCTTCGTGGACGAGTCCTTCCAGGCGGTGGCCTCGGCGGAGGCGACGTACAAGGCCAACGGGGTGCCGGGACACGCGGAGTTCCGGGTCGGCGACGGGCTGGCCGGGGTGGCGCCCGGCAGTGTGGACCTGGTCCTGAACAACCCGCCCTTCCACTCCCACCAGGCCACGACCGACGCGACGGCGTGGCGGATGTTCACGGGGGCGCGGCGCGCACTGCGGCCGGGGGGTGAGCTGTGGGTGATCGGGAACCGGCACCTGGGGTATCACGTGAAGCTGAGGCGGTTGTTCGGCAACAGTGAACTGGTCGCGTCCGACCCGAAGTTCGTGGTGCTGAAGGCGGTCAAGACGGGCTAGTGGCCCAGGCCCGAGGCCAGTTGGGCGGTGCCGTGGCCGGCGGCGAAGCCCCGCCGGCCTCGGCCCGCTGAGTTCGTCTGACGCCCCGTCCGCTCCGCCCGGCCGGCCGGTCGGGTTGGGCTCCGGGCAGCGCACCGCCGAAAGCGCCCTCGCCCCGGCGGGGCGGGCGCGCCGCCCCGGAGCCGGCCGGTCAGGTGCCGGCGCGGCCCAGGACGCCGATGATGCGCGCGACCTCCCGGGCCATAGCCTCCCTGCCCACGGCGAGGTACTTGCGGGAGTCGACGGCCTCCGGGTGGGCGGCGAGGAAGTCCCGGATGGCTGCCGTCATGGCCGCGTTGAGGGCGGTGCCGACGTTGACCTTGGCGATACCGCCCGCGACCGCCGCGACCAGTCCGTCGTCGGGCACGCCGGAGGAGCCGTGCAGGACCAGGGGCGTGGCCAGCGCGGCGGACAGGCGCTTCAGCAGGCCGTGGTCGAGGGTGGCGGTACGGGTCGTCATGGCGTGCACGCTGCCGATGGCCACGGCGAGGGCGTCGACCCCGGTGCGGGCGACGAAGTCGCGGGCCTGGTCGGGGTCGGTGCGGGCGCCGGGCGCGTGGGCGTCCAGCGGGAGCCTGCCGTCCTTGCCGCCGATCTGGCCCAACTCCGCCTCGATCCACAGCCCTTGGGCGTGCGCCCAGTCGGCGGCGGCCCGGGTGGCGGAGAGATTGTCGGCGTACGGCAGCCGGGCCGCGTCGTACATCACCGAGCTGAACCCGGCGTCGAGCGCCTGGCGCAGCAGGTGGTCGCTCTGGACGTGGTCCAGGTGCAACGCGACGGCGACGGCGGCGCGTTCGGCGGCGGCGACGGCGGCCCGGGCCAGCGGCAGCAGCCGCCCGTAGCGGAACTTGACGGCGTTCTCGCTGACCTGCAGCACGACGGGTGCGCCGGCCGACTCGGCGCCGGCGATGACGGCCTCGACGTGTTCCAGGGTGATGACGTTGAACGCGGCGACGGCGGATCTGGTTGCGGCGGCTGCGGTGACCAGCTCGCCGGTGGACGCGAGGGGCACGTGAGGTGTCCTTCCGGGCGCGGGCCGGGGCTCAGGGGGCGAGGATCACCGAGCGGGTGAGATGGCGCGGCTGGTCGGGGTCGAGGCCGCGGGTGGCGGCGACGGCGACCGCGAGCCGCTGGACGCGGACGAGTTCGGCGAGCGGATCGAGCCCGCCGGCGATCCACCGGCCGCCGGTGGCGCGGACCTGTTCGGCGAGCCCTTCGGGTGCCTCGCCGAGCATCCAGGTGGCCGTGCCCTCGGTGGTGACGCTGATCGGGCCGTGCCGGTACTCCATCGCCGGATAGGCCTCGGTCCAGGACAGCGAGGCCTCGCGCATCTTCAGCCCGGCCTCGCTCGCGAGCCCGACGGTCCAGCCGCGCCCGAGGAAGGTGAACTGGGTGCAGTCGACCAGCCCTTCGGGAAGAGGAGTGGACAGGGCCGTGCGCGCGTCGGCGACGACGGAGTCGGTGTGCAGGCCGAGGTGGGCGCGCAGGAGGGTGAGCGCGGTGGTGGCGAACCGGGTCTGGACGACGGAGCGTTCGTCGGCGAAGTCCAGCGCCACGAGGTCGTCGGCGACCGAGGTCACCGGGGTGTCCGGATCGCCGGTGACGGCCGTGGTCCGGGTCCTGCCCCGCAACTCGCCCAGTAGTGCCAGCACTTCGGTGGTGGTGCCGGAGCGGGTGAGGGCCACCACCCGGTCGTAGGCGCGTCCGTACGGGAACTCGGACGCCGCGAACGCGTCGGTCTCGCCCTGGCCGGAGCCCTCCCGCAGGGCGGCCACCGCCTGCGCCATGAAGTACGAGGTCCCGCACCCCACGATCGCGACCCGCTCCCCCGTCCCCGGCAGCGCGTCCCGGTACCGCTCCGCCTCCTCGGCCGCCCGTATCCAGCACTCCGGCTGGCTGTTCAGCTCGTCCTCGACATGGGTCATGACCCACACCCTCCCCTGGCTGATTGTTCCTGCAAGATATAGCGAGCTTTCGAGCACAATCAAGCATTCGAGCGTGGAGTCAGGTGCGTTAGGGTCACGGGACCACGGAGAACGGAGGCTGCGGATGTCCCGGGACGCCCGCTGGAAGGCGCTGCTGGAACTGCTGGTCGAGCGCGGCCGGCTGGAGGTGGAGGAGGCGGCGGCCGAGCTGGAGGTGTCGGCGGCGACGATCCGCCGGGACTTCGACCAGCTCGCCGAGCAGCAGATGCTGGTGCGCACCCGGGGCGGCGCGGTGGTGCACGGGGTGTCGTACGAACTCCCCCTGCGCTACAAGACGGCCCGCCGCGCCTCGGAGAAGCAGCGCATCGCCAAGGCCGTCGCCGAACTCGTCGCGCCGGGCGAGGCGGTGGGGCTGACCGGGGGCACGACCACCACGGAGGTGGCGCGTGCCCTGGCCGTACGCGGTGATCTGTCCAGCGGATCGCCCGCGCTGACCATCGTCACCAACGCGCTCAACATCGCCAACGAACTCGCGGTACGACCCCAGTTCAAGATCGTGGTGACGGGCGGGGTGGCGCGCCCGCAGTCCTACGAGCTCATCGGCCCGCTCGCGGACGGGGTGCTCGGTCAGATCACGCTCGACATCGCGGTGCTCGGTGTCGTCGCCTTCGACGTCACGCACGGCGCGGCGGCTCATGACGAGGCGGAGGCCGCGATCAACCGGCTGCTGTGCGAGCGCGCCGAGCGGGTGGTGGTCGCCGCGGACTCCAGCAAGCTGGGTCAGCGGGCGTTCGCCCGGATCTGCGGGGCGGAGCTGGTGGACACGCTCGTCACGGACACGGCGGTGGGGCAGGAGACGGTACACCGCTTCGAGGAGGCGGGCGTCCGGGTCGTCACGGTGTGACGACGACGGAGGCGGCTCGGGCGGGGAGCGGTCCGCCGGCACCGGCTGCCCGCCGCGCTGCGGGGCGCCGTTCGAGGCATGCGGCGGGCGCGGGTTCTGCGGTGTGGTCGGCCTTCACGGCCGCCGCGGCACGCCGCTCGGCCCATATGCCACCGCGCCACGCCGGCCCGTCTCAGATGCCGCCGAGGTCGGCCTTCACAAACCCCGCTCCGCGCTGGTCGTTGCAGCCCACCGCCGGCCGGTCGAGCGGGTCGGGCCCCGCCTGCTGGGCCTGGAGCGCCACGCTCACCAGGGTCAGCAGCAGGTCGACGTCGCTCGCCGCGTCCAGGCGCAGGGTCACCCACTGCGAACCTGGCACGATCCTGATCGCGCCCGAGTCCCTGAGGTCCTTGGCGAACCGACGGATCGCCCGGTCGGTCAGCCGCAGATCCACATCGCGGTCCGAGTGGAAGTGGGCGATCTCGCCCTGGGCCGAACTCACCGCCTGTCCCAGGCCGCAGCTCGGGACCGCCTGACTCAGGTCGGGCCAGGTCGCCAGTTGCGCGAGCGCGCGCGAGGCCAACGTCATGGGCCCATCATGGCCCGCTCACCCCTCGGCAACCAGCTCGTGAGCAAGCATTAACCGACCTGTATCCGGCTGCGGGACACGCCGGGGACGCCCTCGGAGCACACCGAACGAGGCGTCCGTCGCGCCGCGTTGACGCCGCCGTCGGCCCGGACGAGCACAAGTCGGTGCAGGTCAAGGCCACATCGGTCGATTCCTGGACACTCGGGATCTAGTCCCGGAGCGTCCGGGGCAGGCCGAAGCGCGGCAGAAGTCCGTTGTCGCCGAAGCGGGTGATGGCGCAGATCCGGTCGTCTCGCAGTGTGAGAACCACGAGCCCGTAGGCGTGTGCGACCGCACTGCCGGGCTCGCGCAGATAGCTGCCGAACGCGGGTTGGCCGTTCGCACGCGTGGGTACGAGGCGCAGCGCCCGGCCGCCCCACCAGGGCAGGGCGCGGTAGAACCGGGCGATCGGCGTGTGTCCCTGGTACTCCAGCGGCTCGGGCGGCATCGTCAGCCAGGCGTCCTCGGTGAGCAGCGCGACGAGCCCGTCGATGTCGGAGTTCTCCAGCGCGTTCACGAACCGTCCGACGAGCGCGCGTTCCCGTGCCGAGCGCGGCAGCGGCGCACGGTCCCGGTCCGGTGCGGGACGCCGGCCGTCCAGCGCCGCACGCGCGCGCTGCAGGGCGCTGTTCACCGACACACCACTGCTGTCGAGGAGTTCGGCCACCTCCGCGGCGCGGAAGCCGAGCACATCGCGCAGCACCAGGACCGCGCGCTGCCGTGGCGGCAGATGCCGCAGCCCCGCCGTGAACGACAGCCCCAGCGCCTCCCGCGTCTCGTAACGGGCCTCGGGGCCCGGCGCGGTGTCGGGCAGGTCCGCGAGCAGGGCGTCCGGGTAGGGCTCGTACCAGACGGCCTCCGAGCGGCGGGTGGGCTCGGGCACGTCCACCGGCGGGCCGGCCGGCTCGCGCGGCTGCGGCCGACGGCCCGCGTCGCGCAGGGCGTTCAGACAGCGGTTGGTAGCGATGCGGTACAGCCAGGCGCGTACGGAGGCCCGGCCCTGGAATCCGTCCAGCCCGCGCCAGGCGGCCAGCAGGGTCTCCTGCACCATGTCCTCCGCGTCCTGTACGGAGCCGAGGATCCGGTAGCAGTGCAGCTGGAGCTCGCGCCGGTGCGGCTCGGTGAGCGCCCGGAACGCCTCCGCGTCACCGGCCCGGGCACGCTCCAGGGTCGTCTCGGTCACCACGGCATCCCTCGCCTCGCCTCTTCCGCCGGTCCTCTCGGTAAGGACACCGTCCAGGCCGGAAAGTCATCGGTGACCTGACGTGAGTGCCCGTGTCTCAACAAGCGACCGACTTACGCAACGCACCGAGGGAGATCACCGTGACGAACATCGCGGGCAGCGCCGTTCTGATCACCGGCGGCAATCGCGGCATCGGCCGGGCACTGGTGGCGGAGGCCCTGGCCAGGGGCGCGGCACGGGTCTACGCCGGTACCCGCGGGCCACTGGACCACCCCGACGGACGGGTCACGCCGCTGCACCTGGAAATGACGGTCGCGGACCGGCTGCGCCGGGCCGCCGAGGAGGTCGGATCCCTCGACGTCGTGGTCAACAACGCCGGCATCGCCGTACCCGACGAGCTGGACGACCGTACCGCGCTCGAACGGCATCTCGCCGTCAACCTCTTCGGCACCTACGACGTGATCCGGGCCTTCCTGCCGCTGCTGCTCCGCTCCGAGGGGGCGATCGTCAACAACCTGTCACTGAACAGCCTCGCCGCGCTTCCGCTGCTCCCGGCCTACTCGGTGTCGAAGGCGGCCGCGTTCTCCCTGACGCAGTCGCTGCGCACCCTGCTGGCGGGTCGGGGCGTGCGGGTGCACGCGGTGCTGACCGGGCCCGTGGACACCGACATGACCCGCTCCCTCGACATCCCGAAGGCCTCCGCGGAGTCCGTGGCGCGGGCCGTCCTCGACGGTGTGGAGAAGGACGAGGAGGACATCTTCCCCGACCCGCTGTCGGCGTCCCTGGCCGAGGGCTGGCACGGCGGCGTGGTGAAGGCCCTGGAACGGCAGCTGGCCGGCCTGCCTGCGGCACGCCCCACCGGCTCCTGAGCCGTGGGGCCCGCGCCGGAGGGCGCCTGACGACGCCGCCCGGACACCGCACATCCGCATCCCCCTTCCATCGAGCATCAGGAGCATTCCCATGAACATCCACAAGGCCCTGGTCATCGGCGCCGCCGGCAGCGTCGGCCGCGCCACCGTCGACGCCCTCACCGCCGCCGGTGTCCGTGTCCTGGCCGCCGGTCACGAGCGGGACGCCACGGATCCCGCGCAGGTCACGGCACTCCTTGCAGAGGCCGACCCGGACCTCGTCATCGTCGCCGCGGGCACCCGGCCGCGCATGGCGCCGGTCGGGGAGCAGAGCTGGGAGTCGTTCTCGGCCCCGTGGCACGTCGACGTCAGGATCGCCTTCGAGGTAGGCCGCGCCGCCCTCGCACGGCCGTTGCGGCCGGGCTCGACCGTGGTGATCCTCTCCAGCGGCGCCGGGCTCGGCGGCTCACCGCTCTCGGGCGGCTACGCCGGTGCCAAGCGGACGCAGATGTTCCTGGCCGGCTACCTCCAGCGCGAAGCCGACGCCCGCGGACTCGGTGTCCGGTTCGTCGCCCTGGCCCCGGGCCAGTTGCTGACCGGAACCGCGATCGGCGAGGCCGCGGCCGCCGCGTACGGCGCGGAGACCGGCCAGTCGGCCGACGCCTATCTGAAGGAGCACTTCCCGGTGCCGCTCGATGCGGCCGGGGTCGCACGGGCCGTCGTCGCGATCGCCTCCGGCGAGGACCACGGCGGGCGGACGGTGCTGAAGGTCACGGGGAAGGGGATCGAGCCGGTGTGATCCGCGGGGTGCGGGGCGCATCCCCTACAGGTCGCGGGCGCCGAGCCGGATGGGCCGGCGCCCGCACCTGCGGCACGTCACGCAGCACACGAAGGGCGGTGTGCCAAGGCGGGCGGGGCACGGCACACCGCCGTCTCCTGCCCGCCACGCCCCACCGCCGGTGCGAGCGCGCTCCGGTCACGCCCCCTCGCACCCATCGATCCGCCGTAACCGCCCCGCCCCTCGGCATTTCGCTTGCCCCACTCCGGTGCCCCCACCTAGCCTGACTTTGTGCCGCAAATAAACAAACCCCGAATGCACAGCGTCGTGCCGGGTGGCAGCCGCGATCTCTCCCGGCTCCGCGTCGCGCTCACCGCCTTCTTCGCCCTCGACGGCTTCGTCTTCGCGGGCTGGGTGGTCCGTATCCCCGCGATCAAGCAGCAGACCGATTCCTCCGCCAGCGCCCTGGGGCTCGCCCTGCTCTGCGTCTCCGCCGGTGCCGTCGTCACCATGACCCTGACCGGGCGGCTGTGCCGCCGCTACGGCAGCCATCCGGTCACCGTGGTCTGCGCCGTCCTGCTCTGCCTCAGCGTCAGCCTGCCCCCGCTGACCCACTCCGCGCCCGCCCTCGGCGCCGTCCTCCTCGTCTTCGGTGCCGCCTACGGCGGTATCAACGTCGCCTTCAACAGCGCCGCCGTCGACCTGGTGGCCGCGCTGCGGCGGCCGATCATGCCGTCGTTCCACGCGGCGTTCAGCCTCGGCGGCATGATCGGCGCCGGGCTCGGCGGACTGGTCGCCGGTGCGCTCTCCCCCACGCGGCATCTGTTCGGCCTGACCCTGATCGGGCTGCTCGTCACGGCCGTCGCCGGGCGCACCCTGCTGCGGCAGGAACCGCCCGCCCCGGCGGACCGCACCCTCTCCTCGCCTCCGGAACCGCACCGGTCCGCCCCGCGGCGGACCGGTGGCCGCGGGCTGGTCGTCGTCTTCGGGTTGATCGCGCTGTGCACCGCCTACGGCGAGGGCGCCATGGCCGACTGGGGCGCGCTCCACCTCCAGCAGGACCTGGCGGCGTCGTCCGGCGTGGCGGCGGCCGGGTACTCGTGTTTCGCGCTGGCCATGACCGTGGGCCGGGCGACCGGCACGACCCTGCTGGAGCGCCTCGGCCGGGCCCGCACGGTGATCGCCGGCGGCACCGTCGCGGCGGTGGGCATGCTGCTCGGCTCCCTCGCGCCGTCCGTGTGGGCCGCCCTGATCGGCTTCGCCGTCACCGGACTCGGCCTCGCCAACCTCTTCCCGGTCGCCGTGGAGCGGGCCGGCGCGCTGACCGGTCCGTCCGGCGTGGCCGTCGCCTCGACCTTCGGCTACGGCGGCATGCTGCTCGGGCCGCCCGCCATCGGGTTCATGGCCGACTGGTTCTCCCTGCCGGCCGCGCTCACCAGCGTCGCGGCACTGGCCACCGTCGCCACGGCCATCGGCGTGTCCACGCGGCGGACGCTGGGCGCGTGAACCGACAGCACCTGGCCGGCCCCTGGGCACATCGAGCACACTCGGCCGGCCGGCTCACCGCAAGCGGCCCGGTCGGCGCCGCGTCAACACGCGCACGGCCGCCTTCCCGCCGGACCACTGGACCGGCACACCAGGAAAGCCGGCGGCAACGCCCTCACCAGCCGGGCGACGCCGCGCCGCACCTCCCCCTCAGCTCCGCCCGGCGACCCCGCTCAGCACGGCACCGGCCGCACACGCCTCCACCGGACGAACTCCCCGGACCGGCGTACGAGCCCGGTCAGCCCCGCGTCACGACCACCTGGTCGGCCTCGCGCCGCCCGCTTCCGGTCGGAATCCGTACCGGTCGGAATCCGTACCGGCCCGATCAACTCCACACGCCGAACGCCCGGTCGGCCACCGCGCCGAAGGCCCAGCGGGTCCCCCACCGACCGTTACCGACCCGGCAAGCACCCCCATCCGGCACACTCACCCCATGGACACTGCCGACTTCCTTCAGACCCTGGACCGGGAGGGCCGGTTGCTCGCGGCGGCCGCCGCCGCGGCGGGTACCGATGCCAAGGTGCCGACCTGCCCGCAGTGGCAGGTGCGCGACCTGCTGCGGCACATCGGCGCGGTGCACGAGTGGGCCGCGGCCGTCGTCGCCGACGGACAGCCGGATCCGCGGCCCTTCGGTGACCTGCCGGACCTGGACGGCGACGAACTGGTGGACTGGTACCGGGACAGTCACCGCCTGCTGGTCGACACCCTGACCGCCGCGCCCGCCGACCTGGAGTGCTGGACCTTCCATCCGGCGCCCAACCCCTCGGCGCTGGCCTTCTGGACCCGCCGGCAGGCGCACGAGACGGCCGTCCACCGGTACGACGCGGAGGCCGCGCGCGGCGGTACGGCATCGCCGATCGCGGCGGACTTCGCGGTGGACGGCATCGACGAACTGCTGCGCGGTTTCCACGCCCGCCCCAGGAGCCGCGTGCGCACACCGGAGCCGCGCGTGCTGCGGGTACGCGCGCTGGACGCGGAGCCGGAGGCGGTGTGGACCGTACGGCTCACAGCCGAACCGCCGGTGACCGTCCGGGACGCGGCGGGCGAGGCCGATGCCGAACTGTCGGGTCCCGCCGACAAGTTGTATCTCGCCCTGTGGAATCGGGAGCCCGTGCCGAGCGTGTCCGGTGATCGCTCCCTCGCCGTCCTCTGGCGGGAGAAGAGCGGAATCTGACGCCCGGTCAGTCCCCCTCGCCGAGCATCCGGGTCAGCACCGCGCGCTGCACCGGCCGCACCTCGCCGTGCAGCGCGCGCCCCTTCGCCGTGAGCACCACGCGCACCCCGCGCCGGTCCTCGGCGCACATCGCGCGCTCGACCAGGCCGTCCTTCTCCAGACGCCCGATCAGCCGGGACAGCGCACTCTGGCTGAGATGGACGCGCTCGGAGATCTCCTGCACGCGGTAGGCGCAGCCGCCGTCCGCCGCCGCGCCCTCGGCCAGCAGGTCGAGGACCTCGAAGTCGCTCGCGCACAGGCCATGTCCGTGCAGGGCCCGGTCCAGCTCGCACTGGGTGCGGGCATGCAGCCCCAGAATGCCCCGCCACTGCTCCACGAGCGCCTGCTCGGCCCTGTTCGACGCCATGGGCGCACCGTAGCAGAGGACCGAGATTATTGCATCGGAATTAAATGCATTTGCATTCGATGCATGCGCATGTAGTGTCTTCGGTATGACCTCACCGCTCACCCCCTCCGCGGCCCCGTCGCCGGCGGTTCGCTGGACTCCCCGACTGTGGGGCACCCTGCTGGTGCTCTGCGCGGCGATGTTCCTGGACGCGCTGGACGTGTCGATGGTCGGCGTCGCGCTGCCGTCCATCGGCTCCGACCTCCACCTGTCCACGTCGACGCTGCAATGGATCGTCAGCGGCTACATCCTGGGCTACGGCGGCCTGCTCCTGCTCGGCGGCCGCACGGCCGACCTGCTCGGCCGGCGTCAGGTGTTCCTCGTCGCCCTCGGCGTCTTCGCGCTCGCCTCGCTGCTCGGCGGGCTCGTGGACTCGGGTCCGCTGCTGATCGCCAGCCGTTTCATCAAGGGCCTGAGCGCGGCCTTCACGGCTCCGGCCGGCCTGTCGATCATCACCACGACGTTCCCGGAGGGCCCGCTGCGCAACCGCGCCCTCTCCATCTACACCACCTGCGCCGCCACCGGCTTCTCCATGGGCCTGGTCCTCTCGGGCCTGCTCACCGAGGCCAGCTGGCGCTTCACCATGCTGCTGCCCGCACCGATCGCCCTCCTCGCGCTCCTCGCCGGCCTGCGGCTGCTGCCGCGCAGCGCCCGCGAGGAGAACCACGACGGCTACGACATCCCCGGCGCCGTCCTCGGCACCGCGGCGATGCTGCTGCTGGTCTTCACCGTCGTCCAGGCGCCCGAGGCCGGCTGGGCCTCGGCCCGGACGCTGCTGTCCTTCCTCGCGGTCGCCGTGCTGCTGACCGTCTTCGTCCTGGTCGAGCGGCGTTCGCCGAGCCCGCTGATCCGGCTGGGCGTGCTGCGCTCGGGCAGCCAGGTCCGCGCCCAGCTCGGCGCGATCGCCTTCTTCGGCAGTTACGTCGGCTTCCAGTTCCTGACCACGCTGTACATGCAGTCCCTGCTCGGCTGGTCCGCGCTGCACACGGCGCTCGCGTTCCTGCCGGCGGGCGCCCTGGTGGCGGTGTCCTCCACGAAGGTCGGCGCGATCGTCGACCGGTTCGGCACCCCGCGCCTGATCGCGACCGGCTTCGCCTTCATGGTCCTCGGCTACGCGCTGTTCCTGCGCGTCGACCTCGACCCGGTGTACGCGGCCGTGATCCTGCCGTCCATGCTGCTGATCGGCGCGGCCTGCGCGCTGGTCTTCCCGTCGCTCAACATCCAGGCCACCAACGGGGTCGAGGACCACGAGCAGGGCATGGTCTCCGGCCTGCTGAACACCTCGGTGCAGGTGGGCGGCGCGATCTTCCTGGCGGTGGTCACCGCAGTGGTGACCGCGGGCGCCCCCGCGCACGCCACCCCGCAGGCCGTCCTCGACAGCTACCGGCCCGGCTTCACGGTCGTCACGGGGATCGCGGCGGCCGGCCTGCTGATCACCCTCACCGGTCTGCGCAGCCGTCGTACGCAGCCGTCCCTCGTGGTCGCCAGGTCCACCGTGGAGGAGGCGGAAGCGGAGCGCGTGCCGGTCCGCGACTAGGGGGAAGCCTCCAACCGGGCGCCCGGCAGGGCCGATTGCCCTGCCGGGCGCCCGTCTGTGAAGCTGGGGGAACGTACGTACACGGGGGACGCCGCAAGGCCCAACAGGATTCGGCGAGGTCCCTGCTGCGGCTCGGCACGGCGGTCGCACCGGTGGTGTTCGTCGCCCGCGTGGTGAGCGTGCTGGTGCGCTTCCGGCGGGCGGTTCAGCCCAGCCAGCCGGGCCGTACCAGACCCGACTCGTAGGCCAGCACCACCAGTTGCGCTCGGTCCCGGGCGCCCAGCTTCACCATCGTGCGGCTCACATGGGTCTTGGCGGTGAGCGGGCTGACCACCAGCCGGCGGGCGATCTCCTCGTTGGACAGGCCGATCCCGACCAGCGCCATCACCTCCCGTTCCCGCTCGGTGAGCCGGGCGAGGGCGTCCGCCGCCGCGGGTTCCTTGGAGCGGGCCGCGAACTCCGCGATCAACCGGCGGGTGACGCCCGGCGACAGCAGCGCGTCACCCTGCACCACCGCCCGTACCGCGCGCAGGAGTTCCTCCGGTTCGGTGTCCTTCACCAGGAAGCCCGAGGCGCCGGAGCGGATGGCCTCGAAGACGTACTCGTCCAGCTCGAAGGTGGTGAGCATGACCACCTTCACGTCCCTCAGTTCCGCGTCGGCGGTGATCCGCCGGGTCGCGGCGAGACCGTCGAGCAGGGGCATGCGGATGTCCATCAGGACGACGTCCGGCCGCAGTTCGCGCACCAGCCGCAGCACCTCCTCGCCGTCGGCCGCCTCGCCGGCCACCGCGATGTCCGGCTGGGCGTCGAGCAACGCCCTGAAACCGGCCCGCACGAGCGACTGGTCGTCGGCGAGCAGTACCCGGATCACTGGTCCTCCCTGGGGTGCGACGGCAGTACGGCGAGCACCCGGAAGCCGCCGTCGGGGCGCGGGCCCGCATCGATGGTGCCACCGAGCGCGGCGGCCCGTTCCCGCATACCGGCCAGCCCGTTGCCGCTGCCCCCGGCGTCGGCGCCGGTGGCCGGCCCGTCGTCGTCGATGCGCAGCCGCAGCGCCTCGCCGTCATGGGCGAACCGCACGCGCGCGTGCCGCGATCCGGAGTGCCGTACGACGTTGGTCAGGGCCTCCTGCACGATACGGAAGGCGGCGAGGTCGGCGCCGGGCGGCAGCCGCGGCGGCTCGCCCTCGATCTCCACGGTGAGTCCGGCCGAGGCCGCCTGTTCCACCAGCTCCGGCAGCCGGTCCAGGCCGGGGGCGGGGGCGCGCGGCGCGGCGCCGGGCGCGCGCAGGGTGTCGAGGACCTGACGCACCTCGCCGAGCGCCTCCTTGCTGGCGGCCTTGATGGTGGTGAGCGCGGCCCGCGCCTGCTCGGGGTCGCTGTCGAGCAGCGCGAGCCCCATCCCGGCCTGGACGTTGATGACGGAGATGCTGTGCGCGAGGACGTCGTGCAACTCGCGGGCGATCCGCAGCCGTTCCTCGTCGGCGCGGCGCCGTGCGGCCGCCGCCCGGTCGGCGCGCTCCCGCGCCCACTGCTCGCGCCGCACCCGGACCAGCTCGGCCAGGGCGACGACGGCCAGCACCCAGGCGCCGATACCGATCTCCTGATAAACACTCCCGGCCTGGTCGCCCGCGGGCGGGAGCCACCGGTAGAGCCACAGGGCGATCAGGGCGTGCCCGGCCCACAGCAGGCCCACGGCTCCCCAGGCCGCCCGCCGGTGCCCGGCGACGACCGCGCTGAAGCAGCCGACGGCGACGATCAGGAAGACCGGTCCGTAGGGATAGCCCGCGGCCAGGTAGACGAGGGTCGCCACCGCGGTGCCGTAGGCCACGGCCACCGGGTGCCGGTGCCGCCACAGCAGCAGGACCGAGGCGACGAACAGCAGCAGGCGCGCGGAGGCGTTCAGGGGCACACGGTGGGCCTGGCCGTGGGCCGCGAAGTGGGTGCCGATGAGGACGAACGCGGTGAGCAGCGCGGTGCTGCGCCAGGGCCAGTGCGCCCGGTTCGGCTCCGACTCGTCCGGGGCGCTCCGCCACGGCGGCCCGTGCCGCCACCACTGCCCCGGCGCGCGCTGGTCTTCCATGCAGGCCACGGTAGACGCCGCCGGGCGGCAGGGACGTCAGCCGGACGGGGTGATCACGCGTACTCCCGGGGAAGTACGACGACCACCGCGGGCTCGGCATCGGGGGCCGCTGTGCGCCTACCGCAGCCCGACTCCGTGCGCCAGCCCCGTGACCGCGTGCCGGAAGAAGGCCTCCCGGTCCTCGACCACCTTGTTGAACTGGCCGAACAACTCGAAGCTGACCAGCCCGAACAGCTGGGCCCAGGCCGCCACCAGTGCCGTGATCGCCTCGGGCGGCAGATCCGGTGCGAGGTCGGCGGCCATGCGCTCGGCCTCGGGGCGCAGCCCGGTGGGCAGGGGGAGGTCGGCGAGGCCGGAGTCCTCGTGGGTGTCGCGGACGATGCCGATGAAGACCAGGCCGACCCGGGCGGCGGCCGGGACGGTTGTCTGAGGGGCGGCATAACCCGGCACGGGCGAGCCGTAGATCAGCGCGTACTCGTGGGGATGGGCGAGCGCCCAGCCGCGCACCGCCTCGCACACCGCCGTCCAGCGGGCCACCGCAGCGGTGCCGGCCGCGGCGTCCCTCGCCTGCTCGGCCGCGGCGCCGAGGGAGTCGTAGGCATCGATGATCAGGGCGGTGAGCAGGTCGTCACGGCTGGGGAAGTAGCGGTAGAGCGCGGAGGAGACCATGCCCAGTTCGCGGGCTACGGCCCGCAGCGAGAGCTTGGCCGCGCCTTCTTCCGCCAGCTGTCTGCGGGCCGCTTCCTTGATGGCGGCGGTGACTTCGGTCCTGGCCCGTGCCCGGGCGCCCTGTGTGGTGCTCATGCTTGCAGTCTGCCACGCGGGAGAGCGGTGCACACAGAAGAGAGCGGCGAACAAAAACGAGAGCAGCGCTCTTGCTCTGGAGCACCTGTCTGCGCCACAATCGAGTCACGCGAGAGCACCGCTCTCCCAAATCGTGGGGGTCACCATGTCGACACACGTCAAGAAGCCGGGCTGGTTCACCGTCAACGTCTTCAACCGGGCCGTGGCCTGGCTCACCCGGCGCGGGCTCAGCATCTGGGGCTCCCGGGTTCTGGCGGTGCGCGGACGCAAGAGCGGAGAGTGGCGCACCACTCCGGTGAACCTGCTGACGGTGGACGGGCAGCACTATCTGCTGGCCCCGCGCGGCCATGTCCAGTGGACCCACAACATGCGGGCGGCCGGCGGCGGCGAGCTGCGGCTCGGCAAGAACGTGGACGTCTTCACCGCCACCGAGGTCGCCGACGACGACAAGGTCCCGCTGCTGCGGGCCTACCTCAAGCGCTGGAAGGCGGAGGTCGGGGTCTTCTTCAACGGCGTCGGCCCCGACTCCCCGGACGAGGACCTGCGACGCATCGCCCCCGACCACCCGGTCTTCCACATCACGGTCACGAACTGACCGAAACCCGTTCCCCCCATGGCGCGGACCGGCGCCGCCCCCACCGGCCCGGTCCACGCGGGCTCCGTACGGCCCGGTTCTCCTTGCTTCTCCCGCACCGGACCGGCGTTCGCACACCCACGCGGGCCTAGCTCTCGCACCCCGCACCGGACCGCTCACGTGCTTCCCCGCACCGATCCAGCTCACGCGCCCACCGGCGCGGGCCCGCACGGCCCGGTCCTCACGCTTCCCGCGCACTGGACAGGCTCGCGTCCCCCACTGGCCTGGTCTACACGGGCCCCCGTCCGTCCCGGTTCTCGTGCCTCTCCCCCACCGGACCGGGTCTCGCACCCCAAACCGGCCCAGCTCGCGCACCCCACGCAGAACCGCAGACGTGCTCCCCCGCACCCAACCGGCTCGCGCGCCCCACCAGCCCGGTCCACACGGACCCCCGTCCGGCCCGGTGCTCGTACTTCTCCCGCACCGGACCGGTCCTCGCACCCCCAAACCGGCCCAGCTCGCGCACCCCACGCAGAACCGCAGACGTGCTCCCCCGCACCCAACCGGCTCGCGCGCCCCACCAGCCCGGTCCACACGGACCCCCGTCCGGCCCGGTGCTCGTACTTCTCCCGCACCGGACCGGTCCTCGCACCCCAAACCGGCCCAGCTCGCGCACCCCACCGCCCGGTCCACACGAGCCCCGTACAGCCCTGGTCACGTGCTTCCCCACACCGAACTAGCCCGCGCACCCCACCGGCCGGTCCACGCAGGCTCCGTACAGCCCGGTCCACGTGCTTCCCCCGCACCCAACCGGCTCGCGCACCCCACCGGCCCGATCCCCCGGGCCCCGTCCGGCCCGGTCCACGCAGGCCCCGTCGCCGGTCCCGTCCGGCGTGGTCAGGGGGTCGCCGGGTCCTCGGATGGAACCGTCGGTCCGCGGTCCAGGGCGGTCAGGGCGCGTTGGGCGATCGGGTGGGTGCGGACGATGTCGCCCAGGGATGTCGAGCCCTGGGTGATGTCGCGGAAGGCCTTCCACGCCGGGCGGAAGCCGGTGAGGGCGGCGTGGAACAGGCCGGGACGCCGCTCGAACACGGTCAGCAGGCGCTTGCCGACGCTCATCTCGACGCCGAGCCCGGCCTTGATCGCGAACGCGTAGTTCAGGGCCTGGCGGCGGGTGTCGACCGCGTCGTGCGCCTCGGCGATGCGCACCGCCCACTCCCCCGCCAGCCGGCCCGAGCGCAGCGCGAAGGAGATGCCCTCGCGGGTCCACGGCTCCAGCAGCCCGGCCGCGTCACCGCAGACCAGCACCCGGCCCCGGGACAGCGGCGAGTCGTCGGCGCGGCAGCGGGTCAGATGCCCGGAGGAGACGGCCGGCTCGAAGCCGGACAGGCCCAGCCGGGCGATGAAGTCCTCCAAGTACCGCTTGGTGGCGGCGCCTTCGCCGCGCGCGGAGATCACGCCGACCGTCAGGGTGTCGCCCTTGGGGAACACCCAGCCGTAACTGCCCGGCAGCGGGCCCCAGTCGATGAGCACCCGGCCCTTCCAGTCCTCGGCGACCGGCTCCGGAACGGGGATCTCCACTTCCAGGCCGAGGTCCACCTGGTCCAGCTTCACCCCGACGTGCGCCCCTATCCGGCTGGCGCTGCCGTCGGCACCGACGACCGCGCGGGCCAGCACCGTCTCGCCGCCCTGCAGGACCACGGCGACCGTGCGCCGGTCGGGGACCGCCGAGCCGTGCTGCTCGACCCGCTGCACCGTGACGCCCGTACGCAGCTCGGCGCCCGCCTTCTGGGCGTGCTCGACCAGCTGCTGGTCGAACTCGGGCCGGTTGATCAGACCGAACAGCATCTGCTTGGAGCGGCGGGTGCGGGTGAAGCGGCCGTTGTTCGAGAAGGTGACCGCGTGCACCCGGTCGCGGAGGGGCAGCTCGAAGCCGGGCGGCAGCGCGTCGCGCGAGGGGCCGATGATGCCGCCGCCGCAGGTCTTGTAGCGCGGCAACTCGGCCTTCTCCAGCAACAGCACGCGCCGTCCCGCGACCGCGGCCGCGTAGGCGGCCGAGGCCCCCGCGGGTCCCGCGCCCACCACGACGACGTCCCACACCCGCTGCACGTCGTCCGCCGAAGAGTTCTCGCCGCTCACGATGGTCTACCGCTCCGATCAAGCCGCTGCCGTAGTGTCCCCCGCATCCTACGGCGGACATCGTCGCAGGCCGCTGTGGGAGTATCGGGGGCACATACCCTGTTCAAGCTGTTCAACGTCGCACCCACGAGGAGCGTGCCCATGTCGTCGAATCCGGTCGCCGAGACCGTCGCCTCGCTGATGCCCCGGGCGAAGGCGGAGCTGGCCGAGCTGGTCGCCTTCAAGTCGGTGGCGGACTTCACGCAGTTCCCGAAGAGCGAGAGCGAGGCCGCCGCGAACTGGGTCGCCGACGCGCTGCGCGCCGAGGGTTTCGTCGACGTGGCCCTGCTCGACACCCCTGACGGCACGCAGTCCGTCTACGGCTACCTGCCGGGGCCGGAGGGCGCCAAAACGGTTCTCCTCTACGCGCACTACGACGTGCAGCCGCCACTGGACGAGGCCGGCTGGACCACCCCGCCGTTCGAGCTGTCCGAGCGCGACGGCCGCTGGTACGGCCGCGGGGCCGCCGACTGCAAGGGCGGCGTGATCATGCACCTGCTCGCGCTGCGCGCCCTGAAGGCGAACGGTGGCGTCCCGGTGAACATCAAGGTGATCGCCGAGGGCTCGGAGGAGCAGGGCACGGGCGGCCTGGAGCGGTACGCCGAGGAGCACCCGGAGCTGCTGGAGGCCGACACCATCGTGATCGGCGACGCGGGCAACTTCCGCGTCGGCCTGCCGACGGTGACCACCACGCTGCGCGGCATGACCCTGGTCCGCGTGCGCATCGACACCCTCGCGGGCAACCTGCACTCCGGCCAGTTCGGCGGCGCCGCCCCGGACGCGCTCGCCGCGCTGATCCGCGTGCTGGACTCGCTGCGCGCCGAGGACGGCTCGACCACGGTCGACGGGCTGGACGCCACGGGGACGTGGGACGGCCTGGAGTACACCGAGGAGCAGTTCCGCGCGGACGCCAAGGTGCTCGACGGCGTCGGGCTGATCGGCGACGGCACGGTCGCCGACCGCCTCTGGGCCCGCCCGGCCGTCACCGTTCTCGGCATCGACTGCCCGCCGGTCGTCGGCGCCACCCCGTCGGTGCACTCCAGCGCCCGTGCGCTGATCAGCCTGCGGGTGCCGCCGGGCGTGGACGCGGCGGAGGCGACCAAGCTGCTCCAGGCGCACCTGCAGGCCCACACCCCCTGGGACGCCCGGGTCACCACCGAGCAGATCGGCCAGGGCCAGGCCTTCCGCGCCGACGCCACCAGCCCGGCCTACCAGGCGATGGCCGACGCGATGGCGGTCGCCTACCCCGGTGAGACCATGCAGTACGCCGGTGAGGGCGGCTCCATCCCGCTGTGCAACACGCTGGCCGGCCTGTACCCGCAGGCGGAGATCCTGCTCATCGGCCTGAGCGAGCCGGAGGCGCAGATCCACGCGGTCAACGAGAGCGTCTCCCCCGAGGAACTGGAGCGCCTGTCGGTCGCCGAGGCGCTGTTCCTGCGGAACTACGCGGCGGGCTGAGCCCTTCTGCCCACGGCAGAGCGCCCTCGCCCACGGGCGGGGGCGCCGCCTACCGTCGGCGCATGGACGTCATCGGACTGCTCCCCCGGCTCCACCTCCTGCGCTTCCCCGTCGGCCAGGCGTACCTGTGGCGCGATGACGACGCGCTGACGCTGATCGACGCGGGCACGATCGGTGCCGGCCCTGCGATCGCCGACGCGGTCAGGGCGCTGGGGCACGCGCCCGGGGACGTACGGCGGATCGTGCTGACCCACTTCCACGAGGACCACGTGGGCGGGGCGGGCGAGTTCGCCGCGCTGAGCGGCGCACAGGTGCTGGCCCACCCTCTTGACGCGCCCTTCGTACGAGGCGAACTCCAGGGCCCGCCACCACGTTTCGAGGAGTGGGAGCTGCCGATCCATGCGGAGGCCGCCCGGCAGCTGCCCGAGGGCACACCGGTGCCTCCGGCCGAGGTCACCGGGGTGGGCGACGGCGATGTGCTGGGCTTCGGGGGCGGCGCCCGGGTGATCCACGTACCGGGGCACACGGACGGCAGCATCGCCCTGTTCCTGCCGGACGAGAGGGTGCTGTTCACCGGGGACACGGTGGCTCGCTCGCCGGTCGACGCCACGGTGATCCCGGGCGTCTTCAACCTCGACCGGCCCCGACTCCTCGCCTCCGTCGCCCGGTTGGCGGCCCTGGACGCGGAGGTGGCGTGCTTCGGGCACGGGGACGCGGTCGTGGGCGACGCCGCCACGGCTCTGCGCAAGGCGGCGGGCCTGGCCTGACCCCGCGTCCGCGCGGGCCATCGTCATCCTCAGTGACCTCGCGCGGCCCCGGAGCGCAGCAGCCGGCTCATGGCCGGACCCGGACGGGTGGCTGAACCCCGTCGGCTCGTGCCGTAGTGGCGGTCAGCCGACGGGCACTCCCGCCTCCAGATACAGCGCGGTCCCCCGCTCGCGGGCCCGCAGGGCCCAGCGCAGCCGCTCGTAGCGGACCGGCGGCAGCATCTCGGCGGCCTCCTGCTCGCTGGCGAAGCGCCAGCCGCGCAGCTCCGGGCCCGGCAGCAGCACCCGGGACGCCTCGCCGGACTCCAGCCGGCCGCCGTCGAACAGCAGCCGCAGCCCGCCGAAGCCGGGCGGCACCGGCCGTTCCCAGTCCACGACGAGCAGCCGGGGCACCTCCCGCAGCCGTATCCCGGTCTCCTCGGCGACCTCGCGCATCCCGGCGCGGGCCGGTGCCTCGCCGCGCTCGACCACGCCCCCGGGGAACTCCCAGCCGGGCTTGTAGGTGGGGTCGACGAGCAGCACCCGGTCGTGCTCGTCGAAGAGCAGCACCCCGGCGGCGAGGGTCTCGGCGGTCGGCTCGGGGGTCTGCACGATGTCGCAGGGCGGTACGGCACCGCTGCCGATGGCGTCGGCGATGCGCACGGCGGTGGCGTACGGGGTGAGGGCGCTGGTGTCCACGAGGTGGGCGTCGGCGGTGAGCCAGGAGGCGAGGGCGGCGCGGTAGGGCTCGATGTGGTCGTACGACCACTGCCGTACCCGTATCTCGCCGTCGGGCAGCTCGGGCGGGACCTCCCGGCCGGCTATCCGCTCGCGCAGGATCGTTTCCGCCGGGGCGAGCAGCAGGTGGTGCACGGGGATCCTGCGGGCGGCGAGGCCGCCGAAGATCTCGTCGCGGTAGTCCTGGCGGAGCAGCGTCATCGGCACCACGAGGGTGCCACCGAGCTCGGCGAGCATCGCGGCAGCCGTGTCGACCACGAGCCGGCGCCAGATCGGCAGGTCCTGGAAGTCACCGACCTCGGCGAGGCGCTTGGCCGGCAGAAGGTGCGTGAGCCCCGCGCCGATGACCTCGGGGTCGAAGAGCGTGCTGTGCGGGATCAGCTCGATCAGCTCCCGTGCGGTGGTCGTCTTCCCCGCACCGAACGCGCCGTTGATCCAGACGACGGTCACGGACTCCCCCTCTTGTGTTGGCCCCCTGAGGCTTGCCCGCTCCACCCTGCCACGGAAACCCCGCCCCGGTGAGGGCGCCGGAACGGGAGTGCCGGTGCCCCCTGCGGCGGGAACACCGGCACGCGCGCCGTGGGCCGTGGGCCGTGGGAGCTACTCCTCGCCGCCGAGGGCGCTGCCGTCGACGGCGAAGCTGTCCTGGCTGACGAGGTGACCCGCCCCGTCGAGGGTGTCCGAGACGTTGAGGTCCTTCAGGGGTCCCGCGTCCGCCGCGTGGGAAGGGGTGACGGCGGCCACGACGAATCCGGTGGCCAGGGTCGCGATGGCGAGCATGCTGCGCTTCTTCATGCGCTGATCAACTGCGGATCCGGCCAGGAGTCACGCGGATACCCGCGAGCGGACGAGAGGGGTTACCGTCCCGGTGGGAGGGCCGGGTTACCGTCCGGCTGGGAGGGCGTATGGAGAATTCCGACGGTCACATCCACGTCGAGGCGCAGGGCGACGCGGCGGCGGTGCGCAACGTCATCGCCGCCACGTTCGGTCTGGTCGGCACGCTGTCCGCCGAGACCACCACGGGGTGCGGGCTGCGGGTGCCGCGCGCCCGCGTCTCACGGCACCCCGAGCGCGTCACGTGCCTGCCGTGCCGCGAGCACGCCCGGGACCGGCACCGGCGGCTCGCCGACCGGCTCGAGGTGCTCGCCGGACCGACCGCGGATCGAACGCAGGTCGAGCGGGCAGCCGCCCATCACCGCGACCTGGCACGGCGGTTCGCGGCCCCGTGAGGGTGCCGGACCCCGCCGAAATCCGCTGGTCCGCCGACGCGCGCGGCCGCTATCGTCCGACCTCCCGACCTGCCCGGCGACAGGGCAGGCCCCTACCGGAGACACGCGATCATGACCAGCCCGCCCCTGACGACGACCCTCTGGCGCCCGACAGGCCCCAAGGAGCTGGAGCTGGTCCGCGCGCTCGACTGGCGGGCCTGGCCGCCCCGGCTCCCGGAGCAGCCGATCTTCTACCCGGTCCTCAACGAGGACTACGCGATCCGCATCGCCCGGGACTGGAACGTCAAGCACGACGGCGCCGGTTTCGTGACCCGGTTCGAGGTCGACGCCGAGTTCCTCGCCCGGTATCCGGTCCGGCGGGCCGGTGGCGAGACGATCCTCGAACTATGGGTGCCCGCAGAGGAGTTGGACGAGTTCAACGCCCATATCGTCGGACGGATCGAGGTCGTGCGGGAGTTCCGGTGAACGGGCTCCCGGTCTTCGGCGGCGGCCGCATCGAGAACGTCGTGCGCTCGGGCCGGCTCGTGCGGGCCGCGGCCGGCCTGTCCGGCACGGGACTCCGTGCCCGGTCGGGGCTCCCGGGGTGGACGCGGGGCCACGTGCTCGCCCCCGTCGCCCACAGCGTGGACACGTATGTCTGACTGCTGCGGCTCGCGCACACGGGCCGCGCACCGGACCCCCGCACGGACGCGGCGCCCCTGGCCGCGGCGGTCGAGCGCGACGCGGCGCTGTCCGCCGAGCGGCTCACGGGCCCGGCTGCGCGAGAGCCTGGACCGGTTCGCGGCGCAGGCGCGTGCGCTGCCCGCCCCCGCCTGGGACCGTCTGGTCCCCGCGCTGGACGACACCCTCACCACGCTGAGCGCCCAGTCCTTTCCGCTCGCCTCGATGGCGGCCGTGGATCTCGCCGGCGCTGGTCCATGGCGCCGGAGGGACCCTCGGTCGCCGGGGCCGGACACCAGGTGCTCGGCCGGCTCAGCGGGCGGACTCCGGCCGGCGTACTGACGACCGACGGCCCGGCCCGGCTCCTGTCGGCCCCGCCCGCCTGGCCGCGGTCTCCGCTGCCGGGCTGGGGCCGCGTCGACGAGACATGAACCGCAGAAGCGAACAGATCCGAACGCCTGACAGTAGTCATTGCCCCAAACAGGCCTGCCGTCAAGCCTTCTGACGGCATATCGATCAGTCTGCGCACGCCTCTTCCAACACAGTCCGACACGTCCTACCGTAAACGCGCACAGCTGACACACGCATGTCACCCAGGCACCGCCCAGTCGTCAGCCATCTTTCGCGAGTCGGAGGAACGTCAACGATGCGTCACCCTCACACCCGCACCACCCGCCGAAGAATGCTCGGAGCGCTCACCGCAGGCCTGCTGTGCGCGGCGAGCCTCGCCGGCCCCGCTCTGGCGGCACCCGACGAGGACCCGGCCGCCCCCGCCCTGGCCGACGGTCTCGCCCTCACCCCGCCCATGGGCTTCAACAACTGGAACTCCACGCACTGCCGCGCGGACTTCAACGAGAGCATGGTCAAGGGCATAGCCGACCTCTTCGTGGCCAAGGGCCTGAAGGACGCCGGCTACCAGTACGTCAACCTCGACGACTGCTGGGCGCTGCCGCAGCGCGACGCCGACGGCAAGCTGGTGCCCGACCCGGCCCGCTTCCCGAACGGCATCAAGGCCGTCGCCGACTACGTCCACTCCAAGGGACTCAAACTCGGCATCTACACCAGCGCAGGCACCAAGACCTGCGACGGCGCCGGCTTCCCGGGCGCGCTCGGCCACGAGTACAGCGACGCGCAGCAGTTCGCCGACTGGGGCGTGGACTATCTGAAGTACGACAACTGCAACAACCAGGGCGTCGACGCCAAGAAGCGGTACACCACCATGCGGGACGCCCTCAAGGCGACCGGCCGGCCCATCGTCTACAGCATCTGCGAATGGGGCCAGAACAAGCCCTGGGAGTGGGCGTCGGACGTGGGTCACCTGTGGCGGACCACCGGTGACATCAGTGACAACTGGTCCTCGATGCTGTCCATCCTGAAGCAGAACCTGCCGCTCGCGCCGTACGCCGGACCCGGCCACTGGAACGACCCCGACATGCTGGAGGTCGGCAACGGCGGCATGACGGACACCGAGTACCGCTCGCACTTCTCCCTCTGGTCGGTCATGGCCGCGCCGCTGCTCATCGGCACCGACCTGCGCAAGGCCACCCAGGCGACCTTCGACATCCTGGACAACAAGGAGGTCATCGCCGTCGACCAGGACCCGCTGGGCAAGCAGGGCACGGTCGTCTCCTCGGCCGGCGGACGCTGGGTGATCGCCAAGGAGATGAAGGACGGCAGCCGCGCGGTGGCCCTGTTCAACGAGTCGGGCACGGCTCAGCGGATCGCCACCACCGCATCCGCCGTCGGCCTGCCCGACGCCTCCGCGTACACCCAGCGGGACCTGTGGCAGCACAAGAGTTACAACACCGCCGGCACCGTCGCGGCCACCGTCCCCGCTCACGGCACGGTCCTGCTGCGCGTCTCGGCCGACCCCCGCTGGGCCGCGCACCCGCCCGCCGCCGAAGTGGGCCTGGACGGCAGCCCGTTGCTGGAGGCGGGTACGCCGGCCACGCTGACCAGCACCGTCACCGACCTCGGCCGCACCCCGGCACGCCGGGTGGCCGTGACCCTGACCGGCCCTGACGGGTGGACCGTACGGCCCGCGTCACCGACCACGGCCGACGTCCTCGCCACCGGTGAAACCCTGCGCACCGGCTGGACCGTCACCGCGCCGGCCGGAACACCGACCGGCTCCTACGGCCTCACCCTCCAGGCGCGTTACCTCTCGCCGGCCGGGCAACAGGTCACCGGCACCGTTGCGCTCACCGCGTCCGTCGTGGTCCGGCCGCCCGCCGGGACGTCGTACCTGAGCGACCTGGACTGGCTGTCGGCGACCAGTGGTTGGGGCCCGGTGGAGCGCGACACCAGCAACGGGGAGAGCGCGGCGGGCGACGGCCGCCCCATCACCATAGGCGGCACCGTGTACGCCAAGGGCCTCGGCGTGCACGCCCCGAGCGAGGTCTCCTTCTACACCGGCAAGGCCTGCGGCAAGGTCACCGCGGACGTCGGCGTCGACGACGAGAAGGGCACCAAGGGCACCGTCACCTTCGAGATCTGGGCCGACGGGACGAAGGTCGCCTCGACCGGGGTCCTGACCAACGCGATGCCCGCCCAGCCCCTCACCGCCGACGTCACCGGCGCCCAGGTGGTCCGCCTGGTCGTCACCGACGCGGGCGACGGCATCGACTCCGACCATGCGGACTGGGCGGACGCGCAAGTGAGTTGCTGACGGTGCCCACCCGTCGGGGTGGTTGAGCCCGGACCCGCTTGCGGGTGGGTCCGGGCTGCTCAGCGAGTCTCGGCTCAGACCCCCGCGGTCGCGTCCGGCATCCGCGCCAGCGCGGCGGCAGCCGCGCCGACCAGCCCCGCGTCGGTACCCATCTGCGCGGGCACGGCCCGGAGGCGCTGGACGAAGGACAGCGTGGCGTAGTCGCCGAGGGCCTTGCGCAGGGGGGTGAACAGGATCTCGCCCGCCTTGCCGACACCGCCGCCGATCACGGCGATGTCGATCTCGACCAGGGTCGCGGTGGCCGCGATGCCGGCGGCCAGCGCCTGTGCCGCACGCTCGAAGGAGGCCACCGCGACCGGGTCGCCCTCGCGGGCGGCGGCGGCCACGGCGGCGGCCGAGGTGTCGCCGTCGGGGCCCGGACGCCAGCCCTGTTCCAGGGCACGGCGGGCGATGTTCGGGCCGCTCGCGATCCGCTCCACACAACCGCGCGAGCCGCACGGGCACGGATCGCCGTCGAGGTCGACGCTGATGTGTCCGATGTGCCCGGCGTTGCCGGTCGGCCCGGGGTGCAGCCGGCCGTTCAGGACCAGGCCGCCTCCCACCCCGGTCGACACCACCATGCACAGCGCGTTGTCGTGGCCGCGGGCGGCGCCCTGCCAGTGCTCGGCCGCCGTGATCGCGACGCCGTCGCCGATCAGCTCGACCGGGAGCCCGCCGGTGGCCGCGCGCACCCGGTCGACCAGCGGGAAGTCCCGCCAGCCCGGCACGTTCACCGGACTGACCGTGCCCGCCGAGGCGTCCACCGGGCCGGCGCTGCCGATGCCGACGGCACCCGCCCGTTCCCACAGCGGCGAACCGGCGAGGTCGCCGAGGACCTCCTCGACGGCCCGCATGACCGTTTCACCGTCCTGCTGGGCGGGCGTGCCGCGCTGGGCCCGGGTCAGGATCCGTCCGCCGCCGTCCACCAGAGCGCCGGCGATCTTGGTGCCGCCGATGTCCAGGGCCGCCACGAGGTCGGTGTGCATCAGAGTCAGATCTCCCCGTTGAAGCTCGAGAACCAAAGACACGCAGGCCGGTCACACGGTGGGGCGCAGGCCGACAGACAGCTGTGGACAGTCTCTCGCGCATCTGACAACGTTGTCCAGGCTCTATGCTCGACGCCACATCCTCATACAAACCACGGATCGGCGCATTACCCGGGGTACAGCAGCCCGCGCGCACTGCGCACCAGCCCGGAAGCACCGGCTCCGTGGCCGAGACGGACGACAGGACAGGACGCCGCATCGTGCCCGAGACCACCCGCCGCACAGACAGCCTTTCCGGCACCCGTTACGGCAACCGCCCGACCATGAAGGACGTGGCGGCGCGGGCCGGGGTCGGCCTGAAGACGGTCTCCCGGGTGGTCAACGGCGAGCCCGGTGTCACCCCCGACACCGAGCGCCGGGTGCAGGAGGCGATCGACGCGCTGGGCTTCCGCCGCAACGACAGCGCCCGGGTGCTGCGCAAGGGCCGTACGGCGAGCATCGGCCTGGTCCTGGAGGACCTCGCCGACCCCTTCTACGGCCCGCTCAGCCGCGCCGTGGAGGAGGTGGCCCGGGCCCACGGCGCCCTGCTGATCAACGGCTCCAGCGCCGAGGACCCGGAGCGCGAGCAGGAGCTGGCGCTGGCCCTGTGCGCACGGCGGGTGGACGGGCTGGTGGTGATCCCGGCCGGAGACGACCACCGCTATCTCGAACCGGAGATCAGGGCGGGCGTGGCGACCGTGTTCGTGGACCGTCCGGCCGGGCGCATCGACGCCGACGTGGTCCTCTCCGACAACTTCGGCGGCGCCCGGGACGGCGTCGCCCATCTCATCGCCCACGGCCACCGCCGGATCGGCTTCATCGGCGACATGCCGCGCATCCACACCGCGGCCGAGCGGCTGCGCGGCTACCGGGCGGCCATGGAGGACGCCGGCATACCGGTCGAGGACGCCTGGATGTCCCTCGGGCAGACGAACCCGGAGCGGGTGCGCCGGGCGGCGGAGGAGATGCTCTCCGGGCCCGACGCCGTCACCGCGATCTTCGCGGGCAACAACCGGGTGACGGTCACCGTGATCCGGGTGCTGGCCGAGCAGTCCCGCCGGGTCGCCCTCGTCGGCTTCGACGACATCGAGCTGGCCGATCTGCTCCAGCCGGGCGTCACGGTCGTCGCCCAGGACGCGGCCGCCCTCGGCCGTACCGCCGCCGAGCGCCTGTTCCGTCAGCTGGACGGCAGCCTCGTCGCACCGGAGCGCATCGAGCTGCCCACCCGGCTGATCACGCGCGGCTCGGGCGAGCTGCCGCCGGCCGACTGAGCCGCGCGTGACCGGCCGCACCCTGGAGGAACTCGGCCTCGCCGGCGCTCCCCGCGACCATCCGCTGACCTGTCCCGGCGCCTGGCCCGCCGACTCCGGGCTGCTGCACGGCGACCGGATGTTCCCGCTGGAGCGCCTGGTGTACGACGACCGGGTGCCGCTGCTCGCCGTCGGCTCCAACGCCTGCCCCGGCCAACTTCGGCACAAGATGGCCGAGTTCGGGATCGACTCCCCCGTACCGATGGTGCGGTCGCGGGTGTCCGGGCTCGACGTGGGCATCTCGGCGCACGTCAGCCGACTCGGCTATGTCTCCGCCTCGCCCGTCAGGTCACCGCAGGCGTTACGGGAGTTGTTCGTCATCTGGCTGGACCGGCGCCAGCTGGACGCGGTCGACACCGGCGAGCCCCACTTCCGGCGGGCCTGGCTGCCCGCGCCTGGGGTGCGGATCGAGCTGCCGGACGGTCGCGCGCTCACCGGGGCGTACGCCTACGTCAACCGGCACGGCGTGCTGCACGACGGCGCCGGTGCGCCCCGCCGCCATCCCCACGACCAGCGCACCCTGCTCACCGAACTCCTCGTGGGATCGGCTGCGTTACGCGAGCTCTTCGGGTCACGCCGCAGGAGTTCTGCGCGCGGGCCCGCCGCGACCCCGGACTGTGCGCGCGGGGAACCCGGCTGTTCGCCGAGCAGAAGTGGGTGACGGAGTCGGGTTTCGAGCCGTACGCCGACGGTCAGCAGACCGGGAGCCCGGGCACCGGCTCGTCGTTGTTCCCGCCCCTGAGGTAGACGTCGCTGACGTAGACGCCGGTGTTGCCGCTGTCGTCGTCGGTCTTCGCCCACCACACGTTCGTCCACCGGCCGTAGGTCTCCCGGCGGCCCAGATTCGCCTGGCAGTAGAAGTAGTCGGTGCCCGCGTTCAGGGTCCCGGCCTCGGCGCCGGAGGCGGTGTAGGACTTGGCGGTGCGCCAGACCTGGCAGTCGTACTTACCGCCGCCGATGGGCCGGCAGGCGGCCGCCGGACTGGAGGCGCGTCCCGAACCTCCGGGCGGTGCGGGTGTGTCGGTGGGTTTGCCCGGCGCCGTGGCGGAGGCCGAGGCGGCGGCGGAGGTGTGCGAGGACGGCCTGCCGTCACCCGCGCCGCTCGCCGTCGTCCCGGTGGGCTCGGCGCCCTTCTTCCCGTCGCCACGCGACGGCTGCGTGGACCACTCGGTGCCGGCCCGTTTCATGGCCCCGGTCCCGGAGGGGGACGCGGCCGACGCCGAGTCGGTCTTCGGCGCTCCCTGGCCGCGCACGAGGGCGACGGTGATCCCGCCCCCGGCGAGGACGACGGCGACGGCAGCGGCGGCGAGCAGAGCGCGGCCCTTGCGGCGCGGCGAGCCGGTCGCCGGGTTCATGGGCCCGGTGGCACCGGGCCCATGAGCGGCGGCCGTGCCTTCGGCGTACGACGGCAGCGGATGCGTGGGCGCTCCCGCGCGGGGAGCCGGGCCGTGGGCGGACGTCCGCACGGCCGGGTCCGGCGGTACCGGGCCGAACCCCGGCGGCACGGACGGCGCGCAGTGCCGGGCCGGTTCGGACGCCGGGGGCGGCGTCACGCGCAGGGTGGTCGTCGGAACGTCCGGGGTCCGCGTCCGACCCACCTCGCGCAGCGCCTCGCGGGCCTCCTCGGCGTCCGGCCGGGCGTCCGGGCGCTTGTCCATCAGGCGCCGCAGGACCGGCGCCAGCGGCCCGGCCCGTTGGGGCTCGGGCAGGGGCTCGGAGACGATCGCGGTGAGCGTCGAGTAGGTGGACGTACGGCGGAAGGGCGAGGCGCCCTCGACGACCGCGTAGAGGGTGGCGCCCACGGCCCACACATCGGCGGGCGCGCCCGGCTCGGCGCCCTGGGCGCGCTCGGGGGCCAGGTAGTCGAGGGAGCCGACGAGTTCGCCGCTGCGGGTCAGGCGGGTCGCCGAGCCGTCGCCGGGGTCGTCCATGGTGGCGATGCCGAAGTCGGTCAGGACGACGCGGCCGGAGCGGTCGAGGAGGATGTTGCCGGGCTTGACGTCGCGATGCAGGACGCCGGCGCGGTGGGCGGCGGCCAGCGCGTCCGTCACCGCCGCGCCGATGCGCGCCGCCTCGTACGGGTCGAGGGTGCCGCGCTCGCGCAGGACGTCGTCCAGGGAGGGCCCGTCGATCAGTTCCATGACGATCAGCGGGCGCCCGTCGACCTCGGCGACGTCGTGCACGGCGACGACACCGGGGTGGCGGACCCGGGCGGCGGCCCGTGCCTCGCGTTGCATGCGCAAGCGCAGCTCGGACAGTTCCGGTCCGGCCGTGTCGGTGTAGGTGCGCAGTTCCTTGACGGCGACCTCGCGGCCGAGGACCTCGTCCACCGCCCGCCAGACCACGCCCATGCCGCCGCGGCCGAGCCGCGCGGTGACGCGGTAGCGGCCGGCCAGCAGCCGGCCGGCCCCGTCGTCCGCGCGCCCGTACTCCTCCGGTCCCTGCTCCCCCGAAGACACCGCCGCCCCGTTCCTCTGTCGTCCTTGGTCGCGTCCGTCTGGTCGATGCGTGGCGACCCAGCGTACGGGGCGGCGGTGCCGGGCCTCACCCCCGGCCGGGGACCGTGACCGGTCCGCGACCTCTACTTCGCAAAGGCCGTCAGGTCACCGCGCCGGGGGGCGGCGAAGCCCTCCAGGTCGGCGCGGGTCAGCCCGGTGAGGCGGGCGACCTCGGCGATGTCGAGGGCGCCGCAGTCCAGGCCGCGCAGCAGATAGCCGCTGAGGGCCTTGGCGGTGGCGGGCTCGTCCATGACGTCGCCGCCCGCGCGGTTCGCGTACCGGGCGAGGCGGGCCGCGGCCTGCTCGAAGCCCTCGCGGTAGAAGGCGAAGACGGCGGCGTACCGGGTCGGGATGTGGCCGGGGTGCATGTCCCAGCCCTGGTAGTAGGCGCGGGCCAGGGCGCGGCGGGTGAGGCCGTAGTGCAGGCGCCAGGCGTCGTGGACCTTCGCGGTCGGGCCGACGGGCAGGACGTTGGTCGAGCCGTCGGAGACGCGCACCCCGGTGCCCGCCGCCGCGACCTGCATGATCGCCTTGGCGTGGTCGGCGGCCGGGTGGTCGCTGGCCTGGTAGGCGGCGGAGACGCCGAGGCAGGCGCTGTAGTCGAAGGTGCCGTAGTGCAGTCCGGTGGCGCGGCCCCCGGCGGCCTGGATCATCCGGGCGACGGTGGCGGTGCCGTCGGTGGCGAGGATGGACTGGCTGGTCTCGATCTGGATCTCGAAGCCGAGCCGGCCGGCGTCCAGGCCGTGCGCCTTCTCGAAGGCCTCCAGCAGGCGCACGAACGCGGTGACCTGCTCCGGGTACGTCACCTTGGGCAGGGTGAGGACCAGGCCCTCGGGCAGGCCGCCCGACTCGACCAGGCCGGTGAGGAAGACGTCGAGGGTGCGGATGCCCCGGTCGCGTACCGCCGCCTCCATGCACTTCATGCGGATGCCCATGTACGGCGCCGCCGTGCCGTTCGCGTACGCCTGCGCGATCAGCCGGGCAGCGCGGGCCGCCGCCTGGTCCTCCTCGGCGTCGGGGCGGGGGCCGTAGCCGTCCTCGAAGTCGACGCGCAGGTCTTCGATCGGCTCGCGTTCCAGCTTGGCGCGGACGCGGGAGTAGACCGGCTCGGCCAACTCGTCCGCGAGGCCCAGGACGGCCGCGAAGGAGGCGGCGTCGGGGGCGTGTTCGTCGAGGGCGGCGAGGGCCTGGTCGCCCCAGGAGCGGATGGTGTCGGCGGCGAAGGCGTCGCCGGGGACGTAGACGGTGTGGACGGGCTGCCGGGTGCCGGGGTCCCCGGGGTAGCGGCGCTCCAGCTCCGCGTCGACCGGTGCGAGGGAGGCGCTGATCTCCTCGCTGACGGCGCCCGCGAGGCTTGTCGCCACCTTCTCCTGCTGACCCATCCCACACCCTCCAATTTTCCGCTGTACGGAATCAACAATCCGTAGAATGAAGTTATCCGTGCGGTTCTCACTGGTCAACACCCCGTCCGGACCGTGGGCGGCGCCCGGCGGATCGTCACCAGGATGCACCGAGGCCCCGGTGACCGCGTCGGTCACCGGGGCCTCGGGTGTGCCTGGGTGGGGCTCAGCCCTTGCGGGCCTTGATCTCCTCGGTCAGCTGCGGGACGACGTCGAACAGGTCGCCGACGACGCCGTAGTCGACCAGCTCGAAGATCGGGGCCTCGGCGTCCTTGTTGACGGCCACGATCGTCTTCGAGGTCTGCATACCGGCACGGTGCTGGATCGCGCCGGAGATGCCGTTGGCGATGTACAGCTGCGGCGAGACCGACTTACCGGTCTGGCCGACCTGGTTGGTGTGCGGGTACCAGCCGGCGTCGACCGCGGCACGCGAGGCGCCCACGGCCGCGCCGAGCGAGTCGGCCAGCGCCTCGATGATCGCGAAGTTCTCGGCGCCGTTGACACCACGGCCACCGGAGACCACGATCGCGGCCTCGGTCAGCTCCGGACGGCCCGTCGACTCGCGCGGCGTACGCGCGGTGATCTTCGTGCCGGTCGCCTTGTCCGAGAAGGAGACGGACAGGGCCTCGACCGCGCCCGCGGCCGGGGCGGCCTCGACGGCGGCCGAGTTCGGCTTGACCGTGATGACCGGGGTGCCCTTGATGACGCGGGACTTGGTGGTGAAGGACGCGGCGAACACCGACTGGGTGGCCACCGGGCCCTCGTCGCCGGCCTCCAGGTCGACGGCGTCGGTGATGATGCCGGAGCCGATGCGCAGCGCCAGGCGGGCGGCGATCTCCTTGCCCTCGGCGGAGGACGGGACCAGCACGGCGGCCGGGGAGACGGCCTCGACGGCGGCCTGCAGGGCGTCCACCTTCGGCACGACCAGGTACTCGGCGTACTCGGACGCGTCGTGGGTGAGGACCTTCACCGCGCCGTGCTCGGCGAGCGCGGCGGCGGTGTCGGCGGCGCCGTTGCCGAGGGCGACGGCGACGGGCTCGCCGAGGCGGCGGGCCAGGGTCAGCAGCTCGAGGGTGGGCTTGCGGACGGCACCGTCCACGTGGTCGACGTAGACGAGGACTTCAGCCATGGGATTGCTCTCCTGCGTAACGAAGTTGAGGGGCGGTCAGCGGGGGCGAGCCCTTAGATGAACTTCTGGCTCGCGAGGAACTCAGCCAGCTGCTTGCCGCCCTCGCCCTCGTCCTTGACGATGGTGCCGGCCGTGCGCGCCGGGCGCTCGTTCGCGGCCTCGACCTTGGTGAACGCGCCGTCCAGACCGACCTCTTCGGCGTCGATGTCCAGGTCGGACAGGTCCCAGGACTCCACCGGCTTCTTCTTGGCCGCCATGATGCCCTTGAAGGAGGGGTAACGCGCCTCGCCCGACTGGTCGGTGACCGACACGAGCGCCGGGAGGGAGGCCTCCAGCTGCTCGGAGGCGGCGTCGCCGTCACGACGGCCCTTGACCACGCCGTCCTCGACGGAGACCTCGGACAGCAGGGTGACCTGCGGGACACCGAGACGCTCGGCGACCAGCGCCGGGACGACACCCATGGTGCCGTCGGTGGAGGCCATGCCCGAGACGACCAGGTCGAAGCCGGCCTTCTCGATCGCCTTGGCGAGGACGAGGGAGGTGCCGATGGCGTCGGTGCCGTGCAGGTCGTCGTCCTCGACGTGGATGGCCTTGTCGGCACCCATGGACAGCGCCTTGCGCAGCGCGTCCTTGGCGTCCTCGGGGCCGATGGTCAGGACGGTGACCTCGGCGTCGTCCGCGTTCTCGGCGATCTGGAGGGCCTGCTCGACCGCGTACTCGTCCAGCTCGGAGAGCAGACCGTCCACGTCGTCGCGGTCGACGGTCAGGTCATCGGCGAAGTGCCGGTCGCCAGTGGCGTCGGGCACGTACTTCACAGTGACAACGATCCTCAAGCTCACGCCGGCTCTCCTACTGCATCGTCATTTCCGGGCTGCCTCTTGCACGCAGCATAGGCGCCTCAAGCGGCCGATTCCGGTCGGGGCGTCCGCGCGCTCCGACCGAAATATTACTCGTCAGTACACCCAGTTCGTGCCCGCTAAGCAAGCGCTTTGAACTGTGACCTTCGCAACGCAGCGTAACCGGAATTCGACGGCTTCGCAGGCGAGGCGGACGTGATCAATCCCGCAGGCCGTTGAAGCGGCCCTGGTGGTAGAGGAGGGGGCGGCCGGCGCCCGTGGGGTCGCCCAGGACGACCTCGGCGAGCACGATCCGGTGATCACCGGCCGGGACCCGGCCGACGACCCGGCAGACCAGCCAGGCGAGCACGTCGTCGAGTACCGGTACGCCTTCCGGGCCCTCGCGCCAGGCGGTCGGCGCGCCGAAACGGTCGGCGCCGCTGCGGGCGAAGGTGGCGGCCAGCTCGCTCTGGTGCTCGCCGAGTATGTGGACGCCGATGTGGTCGGTCTCGGCTATCGCGGGCCAGCTGGAGGCGCCCGTGCCGATGCCGAAGGAGACGAGCGGGGGCTCGGCGGAGACCGAGGTGAGGGAGGTGGCGGTGAAGCCGACCGGGCCGGAGGCGCCACGCGCGGTGATCACCGCCACACCGGCGGCGTGCCGGCGGAAGGTGGAGCGCAACAGGTCGGGAGAGGCGAGCTGAACAGTGCCGAGTTCGGGCGAGGCCGTCATGGAGTTGTCCTTCTGCTGGAGGTCGCGAGCTGGGCCGTTGGGTCTCAACAGCCCGGACAGATGGCGCTCGCGGTGCGGGAGAGGTCGACGTGGACCCGCCGGAGAAGGAGTTCGGTCGGCATACGGTCAGGCTGACGATAGTTGGTGCGCCCAGTCAAGCACGGTCCGGGATGCGGAAGGCAGCGCCCGGTGTCCTGAGGCCCCCTCACACAGCCTCGCCGAGTGCCGCGATGACGTCGGCCTTGCGGGGCTGTCCCGTGGCACGCCGCACGACCCGTCCGTCGGCGTCGAGCACCAGCACGGTGGGCGTCTTCAGAATCTCCAGTTCGCGTACGAGGTCCAGATGGGCCTCGGCGTCGATCTCGATGTGGGTCACCCCGGGGACGATTCCGGCGACCTCGCCGAGGACTCGCCGGGTCGCCCTGCAGGGCGCGCAGAAGGCGCTGGAGAACTGGACCAGCGTGGCGCGTTCGCCGAGGTCGCCGCCCAGCTCGGCGGCTCCCAGCCGCTTGCCCTCGTCCCGCCCGCGCACCCGTACTCTCCCGCTCCGCCGCTTGTGCAGCACTCCGGCGGCGCTCGCCACGACGAGCACCGCCACGCACACCACCACTCCGGTCATCATCTGCACAAGCATTCACGAGACTGCAAAGATTCCCGCCTCCCGCGGGAGTTTCCGTTGCGGAATGCTGGATTCATGGACATCGACGTGAGGGGGCCGCGCTTCGGGGCGGCCGTGACGACGGCCGTTCTGGCCGTGGCACTGAGCCTGGAGAGCAGCTGGCTACTGGGCTGGCAGACGCTGGCGTTCGCGGTGGGAGCGGCCGCGGGTGTGCAGCACTCGCCGTACGGCTGGGCGTTCCGTACGGCCGTACGGCCGCGGCTCGGGCCGCCGAAGGAGTTCGAGGCGCCTGAACCGCCGCGGTTCGCACAGGCCGTGGGGCTGGTGTTCGCCGGGCTCGGGCTCGTCGGGTTCACCGTGGGACCGCAGTGGCTGGGCCTGGCCGCGACGGGCGCCGCCCTCGCCGCCGCGTTCCTGAACGCGGCGTTCGGCTACTGCCTGGGCTGCGAGATGTTCCTGCTTCTGAAAAGGGCCACCTTACGGGCGGAGTAACACGGGCTCAAGGTTCCGAGGCGGGATGTAGGCCGACGTGACGAGAATCTCGCCGCCACCGGGCACCAGGGCTGGCTACCCGTCCGTTCTTCGGGCACGATCTGCGAGACGCCGTAAACCTACGGCTGCGTAACTTTCCCGCCGGGAGCCCCCCTTTCCCGAGCAGAGCAGAAAGGGCCCGTCCCACCCATGGCAGAGCTGGTCTACCGTCCCGTCATCGGATTCGCCAAGACGATGTTCAAGGTCTGGGACCTGAAGATCGACTGCCAGGGGTCGGAGAACATCCCGCGCTCGGGCGGCGCCGTGCTGGTGAGCAATCACATCAGCTATCTGGACTTCATCTTCAACGGCCTGGCGGCCCTGCCGCAGAAGCGCCTGGTGCGCTTCATGGCGAAGGATTCCGTCTTCCGCCACAAGATCTCCGGTCCGCTGATGCGCGGCATGAAGCACATCCCGGTGGACCGCAAGCAGGGCGAGGCGGCCTACGCGCACGCACTGGACTCGCTGCGCTCCGGTGAGGTCATCGGGGTCTTCCCGGAGGCCACCATCTCGCAGTCGTTCACGCTGAAGAGCTTCAAGTCCGGTGCGGCCCGGCTCGCCCAGGACGCCGGCGTCCCGTTGATCCCGATGGCGGTGTGGGGCACGCAGCGGCTGTGGACCAAGGGCCACCCCCGCAACTTCAAGCGCAACCACCTGCCCGTCACCATCCGCGTCGGCGAGGCGGTCGAGGCACCCCGCGACCAGTACGCGGGCGCCATCACCCGCCGGCTGCGCGAGGGCGTCCAGGAGCTGCTGGAGGCCGCGCAGCGCGCCTACCCGGGCCGCCCCAAGGACTCCACGGACTCCTGGTGGCTCCCCGCCCATCTGGGGGGTACGGCACCGACGATGGAGCAGCTGCGGGCGGCAGAGGCCATGTGACCCGCGGCGCGACGACCTGCGGTGCCCTGGCCGGGGCTCACCCTGACAAGTTGCAGTGCCGTCGCGGCTTCACGGCGCACGCACCGGCACCCGGCGGCACGTGGTGGCGAGGCGAGCAGGACGGCCGGTTCTTCTCCGACTTCCCGGAACAGGGGTTCTCGCGCACATACCCCTGCCGCAGGATCTGCCGGGCTACGTAGGCCAGTTCGGCGACCTCCAGGAGGACGCGGCGGGCAGACCACGCAGGATGCCGACCACCTGCGGCCGGGTGACCAGTCACGCTGATCGGGGCGGCTCGGCGCCGGAAGCCGGAGGCGCCGGTGGCGTCCACGACCTGCCCGAGCACGCGGCCGCCGTCGCGGCACAGCGTGCCGCCGGTCGCCGCCGCCGGGTACTGCACCAACGCGTGTGTGGCGGCGGGCAGTTCTTTGCGGCCCTTGTCTCCAGCGGACCGGCGGATGCCTGTTCCTCCGCGCGATCGCGACGGCGTCCGACGGGGTTCCACCGCCCTCAGAGTGCGTCGGGCAGCGTCTTCCACAGGTACGGCCGGTCCGGAGCCGCCTTCAGGGCGTCGAGGACGACCGGGTGCGGTTCGGCGTACAGCACCGGATAGTCCAGTTCGCCGGCCGCGGGGTCGGGGATCCAGGCCAGCCGCTCGCCGTCCAGGGAGAACCGGGCGTCCACGCCCGGCTTGTTGCCGCGCGGGTCCTGCCGGTGCCAGGCGCCGTGGAAGCGGACCGCGACCAGTCCGTGCACGGCGTGGCCGCCCTCGTCGTCGGTCAGCCGCTGGTAGCAGAGGGCCGTCGGGATGTCCTCGGCGCGCAGCAGGGCCGCCAGTGCGTGGGCCTTGGCGTAGCAGATACCGGTGCCCAGAGCGAGCACGTCGGAGGCGCGCCAGGTGACGCGCAGGTCGCCGGAGTCCTGGGAGTGCGGGATGGTGTCGCGGACGAATTCGTAAGCGGCCCGTGCATAGGCATACGAGTCGGCCGCTCCGGCGGCCAGCTGCCCGGCCGTCTCCCGGACCACGGGATGGTGATGGTCGATGACCTCGTCCGCGGCCAGATAAGCGGACAGATCGGCGGTGTTCTGGATCAGCTCCATGCCCGCAGAGCATAGGAAAGCGATCACTCGACAGTCAATGACTTTTCGAGTGACCGCATACCTATGCACAGCTGGGGACTAGCGCCCCATCTCCTCCTTCAGCGCGGCCACGAAGGTGTCGACGTCCTCCTCGGTGGTGTCGAAGGAGCACATCCAGCGCACCACCCCGGCGGCCTCGTCCCAGAAGTAGAAGCGGAAGCGCTTCTGCAGGCGCTCGGACACGTCGTGCGGCAGCCGCGCGAAGACGCCGTTGGCCTGCACCGGGTAGAGGATCTCCACGCCGTGCACCGCGCGCACGCCCTCGGCGAGCCGCTGGGCCATCTCGTTGGCGTGCCGGGCGTTGCGCAGCCACAGGTCCTTCGCCAGCAGCGCCTCCAGCTGCACCGAGACGAAGCGCATCTTGGAGGCCAGCTGCATCGACAGCTTCCGCAGGTGCTTCATCTGCCGCACCGCGTCCTGGTTGAGGACCACGACCGCCTCGCCGAAGACGGCGCCGTTCTTGGTCCCGCCCAGCGAGAGGATGTCGACGCCGACCGCGTTGGTGAACGTGCGCAGGGGCACGTTCAGCGAGGCGGCCGCGTTGGCGATCCGGGAGCCGTCCAGGTGCACCTTCATGCCGTGCGCATGGGCGTGCTCACAGATCGCGCGGATCTCGTCCGGCGTGTAGAGGGTGCCCAGCTCGGTGCTCTGGGTGATCGACACGACCTGCGGCATGGCGCGGTGCTCGTCCTCGAAACCCCAGGCCTGCCGGTCGATCAGCTCGGGCGTGAGCTTGCCGTCCAACGTGGGCACGGTGAGCAGCTTCAGGCCGCCCATGCGCTCGGGCGCCCCGCCCTCGTCCACGTTGATGTGGGCGCTCTCGGCGCAGATCACCGCGCCCCAGCGGTCGGTGACCGCCTGGAGCGCGACCACGTTCGCGCCGGTGCCGTTGAACACCGGGAAGGCCTCCGCGGTGGCCCCGAAGTGGCTGCGGATGATCCGCTGGAGGTTCTCGGTGTACTCGTCCTCGCCGTACGCCACCTGGTGGCCGCCGTTGGCGAGGGCCAGGGCGGCCAGCACCTCCGGGTGGGCCCCGGCGTAGTTGTCACTGGCGAAACCGCGGACCTCGGGGTCGTGATGACGACGCGCGTCGGTCATGGGAGGGTTCACGGCTTCTCGGTCAGCCACAGACGGTTTCCGTTCACTTCCGCGGCGGGCTTGCTCCAGACGCCCTCGATGGCCTCGGCGAGGTCCTTGACGTCCGTGAAGCCCGCGAACTTCGCGTTGGGGCGTTCGGCGCGCATCGCGTCGTGCACCAGCGCCTTCACCACCAGGATGGCAGCAGCCGCACGCGGACCGGCCTCGCCCCCCGCCTTGCGGAAGCCGTCGGCCATGGCCAGCGTCCACGCCTCGGCGGCGGCCTTGGACGCGGAGTACGCCGCGTTGCCCGCGGTGGGCTTCGACGCACCGGCGGCGCTGATCAGCAGGTACCGGCCACGGTCGCTGCGCCGCAGGCCGTCGTAGAAGGCCAGGGAGGTGTGCTGCACCGTGCGGATCAGCAGCTTCTCCAGCAGGTCCCAGTCCGCGAGGCTCGTCTCCTCGAAGCTCGCGCTGCCGCGCCAGCCGCCGACCAGGTGGACCAGACCGTCGATCCGGCCGTGCTCCTTCTCGATGCGGTCGGCCCAGGCCCGGGTCGAGTCCAGGTCGAGCAGGTCGACCGTCTCGCCGGTGACCGTGGCGCCACCGCGCGCGTAGCGGGCCGCGTCCACGGACTCGGCCAGGCGCTCGGGGTTGTTGTCGGCGCCGACGACCACCGCTCCGGCCTCGGCGAGCCGGACCAGGGCCGCGTGTCCGGCGGGACCGCCCGCGCCGGCCACCGCGATCACCGCACCGCTGAGAGACCCGTTGTTCGCCACGTTCTTCCCCTCTGAAGCAGTGTTCTGGACGCGGTCGCTCACGCGGCGACCGGCTCGGCGCTGTCCGCCGTGATGCCCTTGGTGGAGGCGATCACATTCTTCAGCTTCTTGGACAGGGCCTCGTAGAACATGCTCAGCGGAAACTCGTCCGGAAGCACGTCGTCCACGAGCTTGCGCGGCGGCTGGGTCAGGTCCAGGGCGTCCGGGCCCTTGGCCCACTTGGAGCCGGGGTGCGGGGCGAGGTAGGTGGCGACCAGCTCGTAACCGGCGAACCAGTGCACGAGCTTGGGGCGGTCGATGCCGTCCTTGTAGAGCTTCTCGATCTCGGCGCACAGCTGGTTGGTGACCTGCGGGGCACGCTCCCAGTCGATGGAGAGCTTGTTGTCGGTCCAGCGCACCACGTCGTGCTTGTGCAGGTAGGCGAAGAGCAGCTGGCCGCCGAGGCCGTCGTAGTTGCGCACGCGGTCGCCGGTGACCGGGAAGCGGAACATCCGGTCGAAGAGCACCGCGTACTGCACGTCACGGGCCTGCGGTACGCCGTCCGCCTGCAGCTTCACGGCCTCCTTGAAGGCGGTGAGGTCGCAGCGCAGCTCCTCCAGGCCGTACATCCAGAACGGCTGGCGCTGCTTGATCATGAACGGGTCGAACGGCAGGTCGCCGTGGCTGTGGGTGCGGTCGTGGACCATGTCCCAGAGCACGAAGGCCTCTTCGCAGCGCTTCTGGTCGTGGACCATCGCGGCGATGTCCTCGGGCAGCTCCAAGCCGAGGATGCCGACGGCGGCGTCGGTCACCCGGCGGAAGCGGGCGGCCTCACGGTCGCAGAAGATGCCACCCCAGGAGAAACGTTCCGGCGCCTCGCGCACGGCGATGGTCTCCGGGAAGAGGACGGCCGAGTTGGTGTCGTAGCCGGACGTGAAGTCCTCGAAGGTGATGCCGCAGAACAGCGGGTTGTCGTAGCGGGTGCGCTCCAGCTCGGCCAGCCAGTCCGGCCAGACCATGCGCAGCACGACCGCCTCCAGGTTGCGGTCCAGGTTGCCGTTCTGCGTGTACATCGGGAAGACGACCAGGTGCTGCAGTCCGTCCGCGCGGTTCGCGGCGGGCTGGAAGGCCAGCAGGGAGTCCAGGAAGTCCGGCACCTGGAAGCCGCCCTCGGCCCAGCGGCGCACATCCTTCACCAGGGCGTGGTGGTAGGCCTCGTCGTGTGGGAGCAGCGGGGACAGCTGTTCGACGGCGTCGACGACACGCCGTACGGCCGCCTCGGCGTCCGCCCTGGCCGGGGCGCCTTCGGCCTCGAAGTCGATCGATCCGTCCTTGGACTGCCATGGCCGGATCTGCTCCACGGCATCCTTGAGCACGGGCCAGGCCGGGTGCTCAACCACCCTGGTCGACGAAGGAATCTGTTCCTCCGCACCCGCCTGCACAAGAATTTCCGTCATGTCCCATCCTCCACGGGAGAAGCTCGCGTAAGGACACCGTATGCATACCCCGTTTCAGCCAGCAAGAGGCAGATCGGGAAATCTTTCAGCCCAACCCCTTGGTCACCGACATTTTTCCTGCCGTAAACCGTGACGGCGCTCACTTCCGCCGAGTTTCCCCGGCTGCCGATGCCGCGGCGATCCGGTCGGCCGAGGCGCGGGGACTCGCCCACGGCAGGGTGCCGGCGAGGGCGTGTACCGGCCGGCCGACGGACGCCACGCACCCGGATGCCTTGTGCACGTGCGGGTTCATCGCGGGGTCCGGCCGTTAGGCTGCGACTCTGCCCGCGCGGACGACGGAGTCCGCCCGTTCCGCGCGTGCCGAGCCGCCGTCGACGGAACGGAGTCGAACCTTGAACTTCCTTACCATCGGTCACCGCGGGGTCATGGGTGTCGAGCCCGAGAACACCCTTCGTTCCTTCGTCGCCGCGCAGGACGCCGGCCTCGATCTGATCGAACTCGATCTGCACCTGAGCAAGGACGGCGCCCTGGTCGTCATGCACGATGCGGAAGTGGACCGCACGACCGACGGCACCGGGCCCATCGCCGACAAGACCCTGGCCGAGCTGCGCTCCCTCGACGCGGGCCTCGGGGAGCGGGTACCCGTGTTCGAGGAGGTCCTGGACGCGGTGCGCACGCCGCTCCAGGCCGAGATCAAGGATGTGGCGGCCGCCCGCGCCCTCGCGGCGGTGATCCACGAGCGAGACCTGGTCGGGCGGGTGGAGGTGTCCTCGTTCCACGACGACGCGGTCGCCGAGATCACCCGCCTGGTGCCGGGCGTGCGCACGGCGCTGATCGGGGGCCGCTACGGCACGGACATCGTGGAGCGCGCGGTCGCCGTGGGCGCGGCGACCGTCTGTCTCAACATCCGCCGGCTCACCCTGGAGATCGTCGAGCACGCGCGCAAGTCCGGGCTGCGGGTCATCGGCTGGGTCGTCAACACCCAGGATCATCTCCGGCTGGTCCGCGCCCTGGAGCTGGACGGCGCGACGACCGACTTCCCGGAGATCAAGCGCACCGGGCGCTTCACTGCCTGACGGTCACACGAGCTTCTTGACCAGCAGCTCGAACTGCAGGTCGTCGCGCTGCGGGATGCCGAAGCGCTCCTCGCCGTACGGGAAGGGCGACATCTTTCCCGTACGGCGGTAGCCCCGGCGCTCGTACCAGGCGATCAGGTCGTCCCGTACGGAGATCACCGTCATGTGCATCTCGGTGACGCCCCAGGCCTCGCGGACCTGGCGTTCGGCCTCCGCCATGACCGTCTTGCCGAGACCCGCGCCCTGCAGGGTGGGGCTGACCGCGAACATGCCGAAGTAGGCGTGGTCGCCTCGGTGTTCCAGCTGGCAGCAGGCGATGATCCGGCCGTCCTGCTCGACGGTCAGCAGCCTGCTCTCGGGCGACTTGATGACCTCCAGCACGCCGTCGGGATCCGTCCGCTGCCCCTGGAGGATGTCCGCCTCGGTGGTCCACCCGGCCCGGCTGGAGTCCCCGCGGTAGGCCGACTCGATCAGCGCGACCAGCGCGTCGACGTCGGCGTCGGTGGCGTCGCGGAAGGTGGGGCCGGCGGAGGGGCTTTCCATGGAACTGTCTCCGATTCTCGGGCGTGGCTGAGCCAGGGTCGAGGGTAACCCTGCCACTAGGCTGCGCCTGCATGGTGCACGTACTCAGCAGCCGGATCCTGCTCACCCCGACCGACCCCGAACGCTCCCGGACCTTCTACGGCGAGCAGCTGGGGCTGTCCGTCTACCGCGAGTTCGGTACGGGGCCCGAGCGCGGGACGGTCTACTTCCTCGGCGGCGGCTTCCTGGAGGTCTCCGGGAGGTCCGAGGCGCAGCCGTCGCCCGCGGTCCGGCTGTGGCTGCAGGTCGACGACGTGACGGCCGCGCACGAGGAGCTGAAGTCCAAGGGCGTCGACATCGTCCGGCCCCCGGTGAAGGAGCCGTGGGGCCTGGTCGAGATGTGGATCACCGACCCGGACGGCATCCGCATCGCGGTGGTGGAGGTACCGGAGGACCATCCGATGCGGTACCGGCCGGGCGTTTAGGGCGGGGGTTCTGGCGGCTGGGCGCCTGGCGCCGGGCATCCAGCGCCGGGCTCCTCCCCGCCGGGCATCCAGCGCCGGGTTTCCCGGCCACAGGCGGCCGGGCCTCCGGGCGCCGACGGCCGAGCTTCTGGCTTGCGGCTCCGGGCCACTGGCAGCCGAGCCAGCGGCGACGGAGCCTCTAGCTGTATTGACCTGAAGCGTTGTTCACACGGCTGATCGTTGGGCTGCCGCCGAGTGCGGTGTGGCAGCGGTGGTGGTTGTAGGTGTGGAGGAAGTCTGCCAGGGCTTCGGACCACGGGCAGCCCAGCCAGTGGCGGCGGAACCAGCGGCGACGGAGCCTCTAGCTGGGCCTCCAGGGCCACTGGCATCCGAGCCTCAGACCTGTGGGAGCCGAGCCAGTGGCGGCGGAGCCTCTACCTCCGGGCCGCTTGCCTCCCGCCCCCTGGACTCCGGGCCCTGACGCCGACCCTCCAGCGTCTGAGCCACTTTTCCTCGGGCCCCCGGACTCCCCTGGCGTCGCGCCCAGCCTCTGGCGCCGGGCTCCTGACGCTGCGGCCTCAAGCGTCCGAGCCACTCGCCTCCGGACCCTTGGACTCCCCTGGCGCGAGGCATCTGCGCCAGGCCCCCCGGCCGACTGGCGGCCGGCCTCTGGCCTGTGTACTCCGGTCCACTACAGCCCAGCCGCTCGCCTCCGGTCCGCTGGCAGCCGTGCCCGTGGCGGCGGAGGTTCCAGCCTCCGGGCCACTTGCGTCCCGCTCTCCGGGCCCTGGGCTCCCCTGGCGACCGGCCTCCGGCGCAGAACTCCAGCCGCCCGGCGCCGGTGCGCAGCCGGGCGTCCTACTGGTGTCCATGGCCGGAACCCTCCCGCACGCCGCTCCGGCCGGGCAAGGGATTTCCCCGCCCGCCGGGACCGTCCCGGTTGGCCGGGGCGAAGAGCCGGGGTTAGCGTGCCGGGAGAGCGCTCTGTGCGCGCGGCAGGCCCGCCCCGGCCGGAAGGAATCTCAATGATGAGGTCAAGCCGTCTGCGTGTCCGGTGGGGTGGGGGTGAACAGTCTCTTGTCACGCAGCATCGCCCAGAGCACGTCGACGCGGCGTCGGGCGAGCGCAAGCAGGGCCTGGGTGTGGATCAGTCCCTCGGCACGCTTTCTGAGGTAGTAGTCCCGGGACGGGCCGGGCCGCATCATGGCAGTCTGGGCGGCCAGGTAGAAGATGTGCCGCAGGCGCCGGTTGTAACGCTTGGGCCGGTGGTAGTTGCCGGTGCGGCGGCCGGAATCGCGGGCGACTGGGGCCAGGCCGGCGTGCGAGGCGAGTCGGCCCGCGTCGCGGTAGCCGGACAGGTCGCCGACGATGGCGACGAACTCGGCGCCCAGGATGGGACCCATACCGGGCATCGACTCGATGATCTCGGCGCGGTCGTCGGCACGGAACGTCTCGCGGATCTCCCGGTCATTGTCCTTGATCCGCTCGTCCAGGGCCAGAAGCTGGTGGGCGAGGTCGCAGACCAGCTTGGCGGCCCGCTTCTCGCCCGGCAGCGCAGTCATCTGGGACTGGGCCGCCTCCACCGCTTTGGCGGCGACGGTGTCGGCGCCGCGGACCTTGCGGCGCTCGAGCCAGGTCGTCAGCCGCTTGACGCCGATCCGGCGCAGGCTGGCCGGGGTCTGATACTCAGTCAGCATCACCACCGGTCCCTTGGCCGCGGAGTAGTCGAAGGCCCGTTCCAGTGCGGGGCAGATTCCCACCAGCAGGTCGCGGAGCCTATTGATCAGCCGGACCCGGTCGGCGATCAGGTCGGCCCGGTAGTTGGTGAGGACCTGGAGCGTGGTGACCAGCTCCGCAGGCGTGCTCAGCGGGGTGAAGTCCCGGGGACGCATGCGGGCCTGGTCGGCGATGACGCGGGCGTCCTTGGCGTCGGTCTTGCCCTCGCCTTTGTAGGCGCCGGACATGCGGTTGACCGTCCGGCCGGGCACGTAGACGACCTGCTGGCCGTTCGCGATCAGCAGGGCCAGCAGCAGGGTGGCGGCCCGGCCGGAGATGTCCACCGCCCACCGCACCTCTTCAGCCCGTTCGCGGGCGGTCTCGATGAGCGTGAGGATCTGGGCCTCGTCGTTGATCACCTTCGTCGAGAAGAGCGTCTCGCCGTCGGCGTCGACCGCGACTGCCCAGTGATGTCCCTTGCCGGCGTCGATGCCGACCCATATCCGCGCGTGAGGCGTGCTCAAGCCCGTCGCTCCGTTCCACCGTGACCAGCACCTTCGTGGCCCGAGGAACACCCCGCCGACAGGTCCCTAACCAGCGATGACCGCAGTTCTCAATCAGTGGTCGGAGCGTCCCGGAGGACCGGGCGGCCATTCCTTCCGAGCCATCAACGGCAACCCATCATCAGCCACACCCGGTCCTCCCGGACCGCCAACATTCTTAGGGAACCCCTCATGAAGTTCGACAAGCCGGTGACCGGCGGACCGTGCTGGACCGAGCTCGGGACCAGCGATCTGGAGGGGGCCAAGCGGTTCTACACCGAGTTGTTCGGCTGGCGGCCGGAGACCGACCCGCGGCAGGAGGCGGGCGGATACACCGTGGCACACCTGGGAGACGCGGCGGTCGCCGCGCTCACCCCGCTCTACCAGGAGTCCCAGCCGGTGGCGTGGAACGTCTCCTTCGCGGTGACCGACGCGGACGCGGCGGTACGGCGGGTGGAAGAGGCCGGTGGGACGGTGGTCCTCGGCCCGATGGACGTGTTCGACGTGGGCCGGTTCGCGGTGGCCCTCGACCCGACCGGCGCGGCGTTCCAGCTGTGGCAGGCGCGGGCCTTCCCCGGCGCCGGCCTGTTCAACGCGCCCGGCACCCTCGGCTGGGTCGAGCTGGCGACCCGGGACACCGAGCGGGCCCGGGACTTCTACACCACGGTGTTCGGCTGGAGCGTCAACGCCTCGGACTGGTACACGCAATGGGGCATCGACGGCGACGACTTCGGCGGCATGTCCGACATGGGCGACCGGTTCCCGCCCGAGGTGCCGCCGCACTGGCTGCCGTACTTCGCGGTGGACGACGTGGACGCGACGGCCGAGGTCGCGCAGCGGGCGGGCGGGGCCGTCGTCCTCGCCCCCGTGTCGGTGCCCGACGGTCCGCGCATCGCGCTCCTGCGGGATCCGCAGGGCGCGGCATTCGGAGTGCACCAGGCCGGCGAGGAGGGCTGAGTCCCTGCGCTTGCCTGCACGACGCCTGTGCCGAGCCGGGCGGCGACCCACCCTTTACGCGCGCAACGCCCCCATCCGGCCCTCCAGGCGGCCGAGCAACTCGGCCAGCAAAGCGGCGAGCTCGCCTTGCCCCTCGGGAGCCAGCACGCTCAATACGGCTGTCTCATAGGCGAGTTGCTCCGGGAGGATGCCGTCGACCACATCGCGTCCCGTGTCGGTGAGGCGGACGTGGGCGACGCGGCGGTCGCGGGTGTCGCCGCGTCGCTCGACCAGTCCGCGTTCGGTGAGCTGCTTGAGCCGCTTGGTGACGGCGGCCCCGGAGGAGAAGGTCTCGCGGGCCAGCTCCCCAGGGGTCAGCTCGTGGCCGGTGCGGCGCAGTGCGCCCAGCAGGTCGAACTCGGGACGGCTGAGCCCGGCCCGGCGCAGCGGCGCGTCCTCGGCCTGCTGGAGGAGCGCGGCACACCGGTTGATGCGGCCGATGACCTCCATGGGCCCGGTGTCCAGCTCCGGGTGAACGGCCCGCCACTGCCGCACGACGGCCGCGACGGTGTCATGGCGAGCGGCAGGGTCGGCGCCTGGGGTGTTCCCGTCCCGGGTCGTCACCGGTCCGCCGGGGTGGACGGCTCGGCCGGCGTCGGTGTCGGTGTCGGCGCGACCGCGGCCGTCCGCCGGTTCCGCACCGGCAGGCCGGTGGCCGCCCGTCCGGCCCGTGTCGGCCGTGTCGTCCGCCGGCGCCTGTCCGCCGTTCCTCGCCGTCATGGCCGTATGTCCTCCGTCGTCCTGCCCGGGTCGTGGACCGGATCCTGGTCCCGGTGCCGCGGCGCGAACCCCTGCCGTCGTACCGTCGCCGCGAGCGTACGGTGTCCGGCCTGCTCGGCGAGCACGACCCGTTCCTCGGGCAGGGCGCGCTGCCACCACTCGCCGGACGCGGCATCGGCCGTGGCACGCAGGTCCGCGAGGGCGGCGGCGAGGCTGCGGCGGGCCGACTCCAGGGCGCGGGGTGCCGGGTGCGGCTCGGCCAGCAGCCGGGCGGCGTTCTCGCGGGCGCGTTCGGCCGCGGTCAGCGCGTGTTCGAGGCGGTCGCCCGCGCGCCGGTTGGTGACGGCGACGGCCGCGACGAAGCCGACCAGCGCGCCGACCAGAGTGTCCGCCACCCGCTCGGTGATCAGCTCGGCCGGGTTCTGGGCGCGGGCGAACTCGGTGATGAGCAGGGCCATCGGGGTCACGCAGACAGTGCCGAGCCAGTAGTTGCGGGCGATCAGCGCCTCGGCGCCGAAGTTGAAGGCGAGGCAGCACAGCACCAGCGCCACCGGGTGGAGATGGGCGAGCGGGGCGACGACGGCGAACACGAGGACGCCGACCACGTTGCCCACGACGCGCTGGATGCCCCGCCTCCAGGTGAGGGCGACGTTGACCTGGTAGAGGGAGGCCGCGGTGACCAGCGCCCAGTAGGGACGGCCCACCCCGAGCGCGAGGGAGGCATAGCCGGCGAGCGCGCAGCCGATCGCGGTGCGCGCGGCGATCGGGGCGAGCGGAGCCAGGCGATGCCGCAACGGCCGTCGTGTGAGGGAGCGTTCGGTGTCGACGCCCAGGAGTTCGTCGGCGGACTCGCGCGGGGACGCGACGCGCGGTATCCGCCCGGTGCCGCGCAGCTCGCGGGCCCAGGCGCGCAGCCGTGCGGGGTCGGTGTCGGCGGGGGCGGCGAGGGCGACCTCGGCGCGGACGAGGAGCCGTTCGAGGGCGCGTCGGGTGCGGTCGGGGCGGGTGCCGGGGGCGAGCAGCGACTGCCAGGCGGCGTGGATCGCGGCGGCGCTCGCGGCACGGGCCCGGGTGTGCCCGTCGGCGGTGCCGCGCGTGTCGGCGTAGGCGGCGGCCGCGTTCAGGGCCTGGGCGGTGGCGCGGCGCTCGGGTCCGTGCGGGCGGAGCAGCCCGGGTGCCATGCCGACCAGCCAGGCCCAGGCGCCGGCCGCCAGGGCCAGCCCGACGTGTCCGGGCACCTGACCGAGGGTCTGCGGCGCGAACAGCGAGGCGGAGCTGATGAAGGTCAGAACCACGTTCCCGGGCGGTCCGAGCCGGGTCGCGTCGCTCACGGTCTTCTGTACGGCGGCCATGACGGCTCCGACGGTGACGAGGACGACGGCGTTGCTCGTGAGCGACGCGGCCAGCAGCGAGACCGCGAGGCCGCCGACCATGCCGAGCACCACCCACGCCAGGACCCGGGCGCGGGCGGCGTAGGGCCGGCTGTGGCCGTAGAGCGCGCACAGGGACCCGGCCATCGTGTACATCGCGAGGTCGAGGCGGCCGAGCGCCAGCAGGATGAGGTTGGCCGGCGCGACGGCGGCGACCACGCTCAGCGCGGGCTTGAACCAGATGTCGGAGGGCCGCCCGAGGCGGAGCACTCCGGCAAGGGGAAGTCGATGGAGGGTCGCACTGCTCATACCACTAAATTAACATGTGTTTTACTCGTAAAATTCCTCGTCGCCTCGATCCCCAGGGTCCGCTCACCTGCCGTGCTCCGACGAATGCTCCCCGTGTACACCCTTGCGCTCGCGTGCGCTCCGCACGGCGTGGGCATCGCATCCTCGACCGACCGTCGAACGGGGAGGTGCGCGTGCACGGACCGGTACCGGCAGCGTGGCTGCTGGTCGCCCTGTGCGCGGCGACCGGCGCCTACTGCCTGCTGCGGATGCGCAGCCGTGTCGAGGAGCAGCGCAGATCCGCGGGCGGCGAGGCGCTGATGGGCTTCGGCATGGCCGTGATGGCCGTACCGGCGGCCGCGTTCTCGCCGCCGAGGTGGGCGTGGCCGGTGTACGCGGCCGTGTTCGGCGCGGCGGCACTGCGCGCGCTGTGGGCCGCGCGCGCCGCCCCGCATCACCTGCACCACCTGGTGGGCACCTGCGCGATGGTCTACATGTCGCTGGCCATGGCCGTGGCCCCGCCCGGCGCCCACCACGGACACGGCGGCTCGGGAATGCCCCTGCTGACCAGCGTGCTGCTGCTGTACTTCGCGGGTTACGTGCTGCTCGCCGGCGCCCGTCTGGTGCCGGCCGCAGCCGCGGTGGCCGGGGCCGGCGGCGGCCCGGTCGGCTGGGGCGACCGGCCGGAACTGGCGCGGGCCTGCCGGCTGTCGATGGGGATCGGCATGGTGGCAATGTTGCTGGCCATGTGAGCGGGGTCTTTGCGGGTGCGTTGTCCGGCTCCCGGCGCTGGTCGAACTCGACGAAGAGCGGGACAACCCTTGGCTGTCGGCACCGCACGCCGCGCGGGCCGGCCCGCTGGTGGCCGACGGCCTCCCGATCCACAAGGATCACGACATGCCCCGCAGCCCCAGCCCCAGTCAGAGCCCCGGCCCCAGCGCTATCGCACCGCGCCGGCCCCGCCCACCGAGCCTGCGTGCCGCGGCCCTCCTCGCCGCCACAGTCGGCATGGGCTGCGCGCTGCTGACGGCCCTCGTCGTGGTCCGCTGGCACCCTCTGCTCACCGTGGACGGCGACGTCTCCCGCGCGACCCACCACTGGGCGGTGCACGACCACGCTCTCACGCACATCTTCCGGGTGCTGACCGACTGGGTCTGGGATCCGCTGACGATGCGTCTGGTGAGCGCGGTCGCCGTGGTGTGGCTGGTGTGGCGGCACGCCGCCTGGTGGACGGCGCTGTGGCTGGCGGTCACCGTGGGCCTGGCGGCGGTCGTGCAGCAGTCGTTGAAGAGCGCCGTCGACCGGCCCCGCCCGGTGTGGCCGGACCCCGTCGACTCCGCAGGCTACGCGGCCTTCCCGTCCGGACACGCCATGACGGCCACGGTGGTGTGCGGCCTGCTCCTGTGGCTGCTGCACCGCTTCGGCGCCGGTCGCGTCCGCCGGCGTACGGCCGTGGCGGCCGCCGTGGTCTCGGTGGTGGGCGTGGGCCTTACCCGGGTGTGGCTGGGCGTCCACTGGCCCTCCGACGTCCTCGGCGGCTGGCTGTTCGGCACGATGGTGGTGGCCCTGGCCGTGGTCGCCTACGAGTGGCCACGAGCCCGCCAACACCCGTACGCATAGGCCCGGATAGGTCAGCGCCCTGCCGCCGTGGCTGCCGCACCGCTTCGGCACCGATCGCGTCCGCCGGCGTACAGCCGTGGTCGCCACGATGGTGGAAGCCCTGGCCGTGGTCGCCTACGAGTGGCCACGAGCGCGTCACGCCAACACCGCCGTGGATCGACCCGGATAGGGTCAGGCGCATGACTGCAGTGCTGTTCGACTTCTCCGGAACGCTGTTCCGCATCGAGTCCACCGAATCCTGGCTGCGTGCGGTGCTGGCCGAGACGGGGCACACCCTGCCCGAACCCGAACTCAAGGCGACCGCACGGGCCTTGGAGACGGCCGGCGCGTTGCCGGGCGGGGCGGATCCCGTGGAGCTGCCGGCGGACCTGGCCGGCGTCTGGGCGGTGCGGGACGAGAGCGCGGAGCTGCACCGGGCCGCCTACACGGGCCTGTCCCGGCGGGTGCCGCTGCCCGACCCCGGGCTGCACGACGCGCTGTACGAACGGCACAAGACCCCGGCCGCCTGGGCCCCGTACCCGGACGCCCCCGAGGTGCTGCGCACGCTGCGCGAGCGCGGGATCGGCGTGGGCGTGGTCAGCAACATCGGCTGGGACCTGCGCCCGGTGTTCCGCGAGCACGGGCTCGACCGGTACGTGGACGCGTACGTCCTGTCGTACGAGCACGGCGTGCAGAAGCCGGACCCGCGGCTGTTCTCGGTCGCCTGTGCGGCGCTGGACGCCGATCCGCGGCAGGTGGTGATGGTGGGCGACAGCAAGGAGGCGGACGGTGGCGCGGCCGCGCTCGGCTGCCGGGTGCACTTCGTCGACCACCTGCCAGTGACGGACCGGCCCGACGCGCTGCTGCCCGTGCTGGACCTGGTGAGCTGAGGCCCGCGGCGCTGCTCCCCGTGTTCGCCCCGCCGGCCGCGCGGCCGGTCAGCCCTGGTAGTCCTCGACCTGGCCGACGGGGCGCACATGCGCTTCGTCCGGGTTCTCGCCGAACTCGGCCTTGGCGCGGCGCTGCCGCAACAGGTCCCAGCACTGGTCGAGTTCACGCTCCAGCTGTCCCAGCCGCTGTTGCTCGACAGAGCTGTCGATCCGGCCCGAGGCCAGCTCCGCGCGGAGCCTGCGCTCGTCCTCGACCATCTCCGAGATCCTGCTCAGGATCCGCTGGTCCTGATCCATGACGACCCGCCTCCTCGCCTCGGCACCGCTGCCACTCTAGGGAGCCGACGGCCGCCCTGCGACACCGCTCGGCGCATGGGTCGGGCACGGCCGAGCGCGACGCGGAAAAGTGCTCGCTGCCACGCCGTCCGCCTGAGACGATCCCCCGCGTCGCCCCAGACGGACGGCAGCCCTGGACAGGGCACGCGCATGGCGGTGCCCACTGCGGTGAGTATAGTTGGCTGGCAGCCAGTCAACGCAGGAGTTACAGGATGTCCCCGCGCAGCGCCTCGGTCAATGAAGAGTTGCGGCGGCGTTCCCGGGAGCGGCTGTTGCAGGCCGCCGTAGAGCTGGTCGACGAGCACGGCTTCGAGGCCACCACGCTCGGCGACATCGCGGACCGCGCCGGTTCGGCGCGCGGACTGGTGTCGTACTACTTCCCCGGCAAGCGCCAGCTGGTGCAGTCCGCCGTGCACCGGCTGATGCACCGCACGCTGGAGGAGGCGCTGGAACGGGAGCCGCGCACCGAGGACGGCCGGGAGCGCCTCGCCCGGGCCATCGACGCGATCCTGGGCCTGGCCCGCGACCGGCCCGTGCTGATGCGGCAGCACATGGCGGGGCTGCTGCAGGCGGAGGGCTTCGTGCAGTGCCCGGAGCAGCGCCGGCTGTCGGAACTGCTCGGTGACACCGTCGCCCGGTACGGCTCCCAGGATGTCGGCGCCGACTATCCGATGCTGCGCGCCCTGCTGATGGGCGCGGTGTACGCGGCGCTGGTGCCGGGGGTGCCGATGCCCGTTCCCGCGCTGCGGGCCGAACTGTTCCAGCGCTACGGGCTCGACTGGGAGTCCGGGGTGCCGCCGGAGAGCGAGCAGGGCAGGGAGGCGCGGGAGCAGGACCTGTCCCGGTTCTTCGCGACGGAGGAGCGGCCGAGCAGCCCCTGAGGGCCGCGTGGGCCGCCGCGGCGGCAGCCCCCTCAGTCGCGGCGCGCGTGGCGGGGCGTCAGGAACCCCGCGTCCCGTGCCTGGGCGATCAGCCTGAGCGAGCGGCGGCGGCTGTGTCCGGTCGCGCTCATCACGGCGAGGACCGGGTCACACCCCTCCTCCTGTGCGGCACGGTATTCCTGGGCCACCAGCCGACGGCCCTCGATGCCGCGCGGCCAGACCGGCCGGGCGCGCCGCGGAGCGGCACAGAGCGCGTCCTCCTCCTCGCCGTGCTCCTCCCCGCCGACCTCGGCCCCTGCCTCTGCCTCTGCCTCTGCCTCTGCCTCTGCCTCTGCCTCTGCCTCTGCCTCTGCCTCGACATCGCCGTCGGCTTCCGGCTCGTACCGCTCCCCCGGGGCCTCGTCGTCGGCTTCCGGCTCGTACCGCTCCCCGGGGGCCTCGCCGTCGCCCTCGTGCGACCGCTCCACGCCGCACGACTCGAACAGCGGCCCCTCGATCCAGTCGGCGAGCACCGCCAGGTCGGCTAGGGACAGGGCCGGCTGCGCCCTGACGTCCTCGATGGACACGCGGCCCTCGCGCACGACGGCCAGGGCGTCGACCTGAGCACCGTCGAGGAAGACCAGTCGCACATGGAACCACGACGTGGCCTCGCCGTTCTCCCGCACCTTCCACGCGGGCCGCACGGACACCACGCCGTCCTTCGCGTCCCGCTCGGAGAGATCAAGAAAGGATGCTTCCAGCACGCACGCAACGTAGCCGCATGATTACATTCGATACGAAGGACACGCTTCGCAGTCACCCCGCCGGCCCCTGCCGTCATGGGCCGGCGGGTGCCATGCTGGAGCCGTCCGCACACCACCTCCTTCGGCCGAGGAGCATCGCTGTGCTGCGTGTCGCCGTCGTCGGTTCGGGTCCGAGCGGGTGTTACACCGCCCAGACCCTGGTTCAGCAGGATCCCGAGGTGTCCGTGGACGTCCTGGACCGGCTGCCGTGCCCGTACGGCCTGGTCCGGTACGGCGTCGCCCCGGACCACGAGAAGATCAAGTCCCTCCAGGGCAGCCTGAGGACGGTGCTGGAGCACGACCGGGTGCGGTTCCTCGGCGGGGTCCGGGTGGGCGGTCCCGGCGGACTGCCCGTCGAGCGGCTGCGGGAGCTCTACCACGCAGTGGTGTACTGCGTCGGCGCCGCCGCCGACCGCCGGCTCGGGATTCCGGGCGAGGAACTGCCGGGCAGCTGGTCGGCGACCGACTTCGTGGCCTGGTACAGCGCGCATCCGGACGCGGCCGACGCGGGCTTTCTGCGCGGAGTGCGGTCGGCCGTCGTCATCGGCGTGGGCAATGTGGCGGTGGACGTCACGCGGATGCTGGTCCGGGGTGCCGCGGAGCTGCGCCCGACGGACATGCCGCAGGCGGCACTGGACACGCTGACGGCGAGCGGGATCACCGAGGTGCACATGGTGGGCCGGCGCGGCCCCTCGCAGGCCCGCTTCACGACCAAGGAGCTGCGCGAGCTGGGCGCGCTGCCCGGCACCGCCGTCGGCGTCGATCCGGCCGACCTGGCGCTGGATCCGGCGGACCCCGCCGCCCTGTCCGCCGTGCAGCGCCGCAATCTGGAGGTGCTGCGCGACTGGGCCGCCCGGTCCTCCACCGACGCCGCCCGGCGCATCCGCCTGCGGTTCTTCCTGCGCCCCACGGAATTCCTCGCGGACGCCGGCCGGGTAGGTGCGGTGCGCTTCGAGCGGACGGCACCGGACGGGCAGGGCGGGGTGACGGGCACCGGCCGGTTCGTGGACGTGCCCGCCCAGTTGGTGCTGCGCTCGGTGGGCTACCGCGGGGTGCCGCCGGAGGGGCTGCCGTTCGACGCGCCGAGCGGCACGGTGCCTAACGCGGCAGGGCGTGTCGTACGCGAGGGTGTCGCCTCCCCCGGCGAGTACGTCGCCGGGTGGATCAAGCGCGGTCCGACGGGTGTCATCGGCACCAACCGGCCCTGTGCCAAGGAGACGGTCACCTCCTTGCTCGCGGACGCTCCGGCGCTGTCGCTCCGGCAGGTGCCCGATGATCCGGTGCCCGTGCTGCGGGCGGCCGGGATCGATCCCGTGCCGTGGGCGGGGTGGCTGGCGATCGAGCAGGCAGAGGCCGAGCTGGGCGCGCGGCTCGGGCGGGGCGTGGTCAAGCTGGCCGAGTGGGACGCGCTGCTCACGGCGGCCCGGAGGGCTTAAGGCTCCGGTAGCCGGGCATCCCGGTGGAGCCAGGGATTCCGCACGGGCCGGGCGGGCATGACACACAGCGGCAACAGACCGGAAATCAACAAACTGTTCAAGAAGCTTACGGTCTCCTCCTGTTCGGATGTCGCCCCCCCGCCCGCTCACCGCTGGAGTCCCCATGGCCACCACCGCAGCCGTCCACCCCGTCGACGAGATACCACCGGCACGACAGTTGGCGGCCTTCGGGCTGCAGCACGTGCTCGCCATGTACGCGGGCGCCGTCGCCGTACCGCTCATCGTGGGCGGCGCCATGAAGCTGTCGCCCGCCGACCTGGCGTATCTGATCACCGCCGACCTGCTGGTGTGCGGTATCGCCACGCTGATCCAGTGTGTCGGCTTCTGGCGGTTCGGCGTGCGGCTGCCGATCATGCAGGGCTGTACGTTCGCGGCGGTGTCGCCGATGGTGCTCATCGGGACGACGGGCGGCGGGCTGCCCGCGATCTACGGCTCGGTGATCGTCGCGGGTCTGGCCATCATGCTGCTCGCGCCGGTCTTCGGCCGTCTGTTGCGCTTCTTCCCGCCGCTGGTGACCGGCACGGTGATCCTGATCATCGGCGTCTCGCTGCTGCCGGTCGCGGGCAACTGGGCGGCGGGCGGCGCCGGCGCGAAGAACTTCGGGGAGCCGAGGAACCTGGCGCTGGCGGCCTTCGTGCTGGCGGTGGTGCTGGCCGTGCAGCGGTTCGCGCCGCCCGCCCTCGGCCGGATCGCCGTCCTGATCGGGATCGCGGTGGGCCTGGCGGTCGCGGTGCCGTTCGGGTTCACCGACTTCAGCGGGGTCTCCGGCGCCGACTGGGTGGGCATCAGCACGCCGTTCCACTTCGGGGCGCCGCAGTTCAAGGCCTCCGCGATCGTGTCCATGCTGGTGGTCGCCCTGGTGACCATGACCGAGACGACCGGCGACCTGATCGCCGTGGGCGAGCTGACCGGACGGAGGGTCGAGCCGCGCCCGCTCGCGGACGGGCTGCGCGCGGACGGTCTGTCGACGGTGCTGGGCGGCGTGTTCAACACCTTCCCGTACACGGCGTACGCGCAGAACGTGGGCCTCGTCGGGATGACCCGGGTGCGCAGCCGCTGGGTGGTGGCTGCGGCCGGCGGGATCCTGGTGCTGCTCGGACTGCTGCCCAAGCTGGGCGCGGTGGTCGCGGCCATCCCGGCACCGGTGCTGGGAGGCGCCGGACTGGTCATGTTCGGCACGGTCGCGGCGAGCGGGCTGCGGACGCTGGCCCGGGTCGACTTCCACGGCAACCACAATCTGACCGTGGTGGCCGTGTCGCTGGCGATCGGCATGCTGCCGGTGGGTGTGCCGACGGTCTACGAGAAGTTCCCGGACTGGTTCCAGACGGTGATGAACAGCGGGATCAGCGCGGGCTGTCTGTCCGCGATCGCGCTCAACCTGCTGTTCAACCACTTTCCGGTGAAGGCCGGTTCAGGCACCGCCGAGGCGGGCGGACTGCCGGTCGGCGGCGGCGAGGAGGCTGTCCAGTAGCCCCGGGAAGAGACCGTCCAGGTCGTCCCGGCGCAGCGCGTTCATCTTCGCCGTGCCGCGGTAGATCTGCCGGATGACCCCGCTCTCGCGCAGCACCCGGAAGTGGTGCGTGGTGGTGGACTTGGTCACCGGCAGTTCGAACTGCGAGCAGGTCAACTCCACCTCCTGGGCGGCGAGTTCGCGCACGATCTGCAGCCGCATCGGGTCGGAGAGCGCGTGCAGCACGGCCTCCAGGCGGATCTGCTGCCGCTCCGGGTGTGGCAGCGCGCGGCCGGCGGTGGCGGTGTCGGTCACGGCGGCTGCCCTTCGACGCGGAACTCCTCGGCTCCCGGCATTGTACGAGAGACGTCGTAGTTTGACACCTGTCGTAGTACGAGAGATATCGTACGAGCCGACCAACCAGCGGTCCGGTGACGAACGGAGTCTGTCGTGAGCGCGCTCTTCGAACCCATCACCCTGCGCGAAGTGACCATCCCGAACCGGGTGTGGATGCCCCCGATGTGCCAGTACTCGGCCGAGCCCGAGGGCCCGCTCGCCGGCGCCCCGCACGACTGGCACCTCGCGCACTACGCGGCGCGCGCCACGGGCGGCACCGGCCTGATCATCGTGGAGGCCACCGCGGTCTCACCGGAGGGCCGGATCTCCCCCTACGACCTCGGCCTGTGGAACGACACGCAGGTGGAGGCCTTCCGCCGGATCACCCGCTTTCTCACCGCCCACGGCACGGTGCCGGGGGTCCAGCTCGCGCACGGTGGCCGCAAGGCGTCCACCGACCAGCCGTGGAAGGGCGGCGCTCCGCTCGGACCGGAGGCGCGCGGCTGGCAGCCGGTCGCGCCGAGCGCGGTGCCCTTCGACGAGCACCACCCCGTGCCCACCGCGTTGACGGTGGACCGGATCCAGGAAGTCGTCGGCCAGTTCGCCGCCGCGGCCCGCCGGGCGCTCGCCGCCGGCTTCGAGATCGCCGAGATCCACGGCGCCCACGGCTACCTGATCAACGAGTTCCTGTCCCCGCACTCCAACCACCGCACCGACGCCTACGGCGGCTCGTACGAGAACCGCACCCGGTTCGCCCTTGAGGTCGTGGACGCCGTACGGGAGGTGTGGCCCGAGGACAAGCCGGTGTTCTTCCGCGTCTCGGCCACCGACTGGCTCCAGGACGGCGGCTGGACCGCGGAGGACACGGTCCGCTTCGCCCGGGACCTGCACACCCACGGCGTCGACCTGCTCGACGTCTCCACCGGCGGCAACGCCTCCGGCGTGACCATTCCGACCGGGCCCGGCTACCAGGTCCCGTTCGCCGCCCGGGTGAAGGCCGAGACGCCGCTCCGCGTCGCCGCCGTGGGCCTGATCACCGAGGCCGGGCAGGCCGAGAAGATCGTGACGAACGACGAGGCCGACGCGGTTCTGCTGGGCCGGGAGCTGCTGCGCAACCCGTCCTGGGCCCGGCACGCCGCCCGCGAGCTGGGCGGCGAGATCCGGGTACCGGACCAGTACCACCGGTCCGTCTGACCCCGTCCACCCGCAAACACCGGCCGGTCCGAGGACGACTGTCCACGACCACCGGCCGGTCCGAGGACGACTGTCCACGACCACCGGCCGGTCCGAGGACGACTGTCCACGACCACGGGCCGATCCGAGCTCCGGCGTCCCCGCCACCACGGGCCGGCCCAACCGCGGCCAGCCGGCACCACCGACCAATCCAGCACGGCAACCGTCACCACCGGCCGATGTAACGACCACCGCCCACCACCGCCCGGTCCCACACCACCACGGCCGGCCCGAGCGCCGCCACTCGCAACCACCGGCGGATCCGGCACGGCAACCGCCACCACCGGTGGTCTGACCATGACCGCCCCACCACCGGCTGATCCGACCATGGCCTCCACCACCGGTGATGGACCACGGCCACCCCACACCAGACACCAGCCGATCCGACCACGGCCACCCCCACCACCAGCCGACCCATGCGCCGCCACCCGGTGTTCAGTCGGGCAGCAGGCGGCCGATCGTTTCCTCCAGGCGGGGTAGTACCCGCTGGCCCGCGAGGGCCAGGGTGATCGCCGCCAGGACGCCGGTCCAGGCGACCGGGCCGAGCGGGGTGCACCCGACGGCGTGGCTGACGACCGGGATCTGCACCGCCGCGACCAGCGCCGCGGCGGAGCCCAGGCAGGTGATCTGCACCAGGCGGCTCTCGCGCCGGTCCAGCCACGTCTGCGCGAGCTGGGTGCCGACCACCCCGCACAGCGCCATCGTGCTGGAGCGGCGCGCGGTGCCGGGCGTGAAGCGGCCGATCAGCCAGGCCGTCACCGCGCCCAGGCAGGTGGTGAGCGCCCGGTGCCGGATCTGCTGCAGCAGGGGCCCGCCCAGGACGGCGGAGGCGTCCTCCGGCGATCCGCTGCGGGCGCGCACGGTGCCGGGCTCGGCGTCCTCCGGCGCTCTGCCGCGGCCCGGTCCCGGCGCGTCCTCCTTCTCGGTCACCGCCACCGCCATCGACGGGAACAGGTCGGTGAAGAGGTTCACCATGAGCATCTGCCGGGTGGACAGCGGCGCCCGGCCGGACAGCAGCGTGCCGAGGATGCCGAACGAGACCTCGCCCGCGTTGCCGCCGATCAGGATGGCGATGGCGTCGGCCACGCTGTGCCACAGCGCCCGGCCCTCGCCGACGGCGTCGATCAGGACCGTCAGGTCGTCGTCGGTGAGCACGATGTCGGCGGCGTTGCGCGCGGCGGCCGAACCGCGCGCGCTGATCCCGACGCCGATGTCGGCGGCGCGGATGGCCGCGGCGTCGTTGGCGCCGTCGCCGACCATGCCGACGACCCGGCCCGCGTCCCGCAGCGCCTCCACGACCTGGAGCTTCTGCTCGGGCGCCACCCGGGCCACCACGCCCGCGTCCCGCAGCATCCGGGCCCTGGCCGCCCGGTCCGCCGCCGCCAGTTCGTCGCCGGTGACCACCACGGTGTCCTCGGGCCAGCCCAGCTCGGCCGCGATGGCCCGCGCGGTCTGCGGATGGTCCCCGGTGAGCATGACCGGTCGTACGCCCGCCCTCAGCAGCTCCGCCACGAGCGCCGTGGAGGTCTCGCGCGGTACGTCGGACAGGGCCAGCAGCCCGATGAACTCCAGCTCGCCCAGCGGCTGTTCGACGACGTCGTCCTCCTGCTCGTCCGCGCCGAGCCGCCGTTCGGCCACCGCCAGCACCCGCAGGCCGTCCCGCGCCAGCGCCTGGGCCGCCTCGGAGGCGTGCTCCGGTAGCCCGGAGCAGGCGGGCAGCACGGTCTCCGGGGCGCCCTTGACCGCCAACACCAGCGGGCCGTCCCCGCTGCGGCCGACGGCGGCCGCGTATCCGCGTGCCGCCTCGAAGGGCAGGTCCGCGAGCTGTGTCCACTCCGGGTCGGGACCGGCGGCCGCCAGCACGGCCTCGTCGGTGGCGTGCACCGGCCGCTCGGAATCGCCGTCGACGCGCGGACAGGCGCGGACGGCGGCCTGGACGACGTCCGCCGACCCGGCGTCGTTCACCGGGCGCACCGTGCCCTCGGCGTCAGAGGTGCGCACCAGGCGCAGCCGGTTCTCGGTGAGCGTGCCGGTCTTGTCGAAGCAGAACGTGTCCATACGCCCCAGCGCCTCCAGGGTGCGCGGGGTACGGACCAGGACACCGTCGCGGCTCAGCCGCCGGGCGGCCGCGAGCTGCGCGACCGTGGCCACCAGCGGCAGGCCCTCCGGTACGGCCGCCACGGCCACCGCCACCCCACCGCTGACCGCCTCCCGGATGGCGGTGCCGCGCACCAGCGCCAGGCCCGTGACCGCGGCGCCGCCCGCCAGGGTCAACGGCAGTGCCTTGCGGGTGAGTTCCTGCAGCCGGGCCTGTACGCCGCCGGCCGGGGGTGTACGCGCGGCCAGGTGGACGGCGCGGGCGGCCTCCGTCTGGTCACCGATGTCGACCACCATGGCCCGGGCCTGGCCCGCCACCACGGTCGTACCCTCGAAGACCATGCAGCGCCGGTCGGCGACCGGGGCGTGCGGGGTGCGGTCCGTCTGTTTCTCCACCGGCAGGGACTCGCCGGTCAGGGCCGACTCGTCCACCTCCAGTCCGTCCTGCCACAGCAGACGGGCGTCGGCGGGCACCACGTCGTCCCCCTTGAGCTGGATCACATCGCCCGGACGCAGCTTGCCCGCCTCCACGGTGCGCGTGCCGCCGGCCGGCGCCTCGGTGTCCGGCGGGACGAGGCGCGCCTTCTGCCTCTGCTCCGCGAGCAGTCCGGACAGCGCCCGTTCGGCGCGCAGCCGCTGGATGCCGCCGACCAGGGCGTTCAGGTCCAGGGCGCCGACGACGAGCAGGGCGTCCACGACCGAGCCGAGGAGCGCCGACGCCGCCGAGCCGACGGCGAGGACCGGGGTGAGCGGGTCGTGGAGTTCGCGCCGTACGGCCCGGCCGAGCCGGTAGGACCAGCGCACGGGCGCGACCACCGGGTGCTCGAGGAGACCGGCGGCGGCCTTGCGCGCGCGGGCGGTCAGCGGCTCGAACGCGCCGCCCTCGGCGGCCGGTTCGTGCTCCAGCCGCTCCCTGGCCTCCTCGGGGTCCAGCTCGTGCCAGTGCACGCGCGCGTGCGGATGCGGGGGCCGGGCCGCTGCCACGCCGAGCGCGGCCCGGCCCCCGGAGAGCAGTGCGGACACGGCGGCGGCGTCGACGGGGGCGTGCCGCAGCCCCGGCAGCGCGGCGAGGCGTCCGCGGCCGCCGCCCGACTCGCCGATGGCCACGAGCAGCCCGGAGAGCGCGGCGCCGGAACGGGCCAGGATCTGGGCATGCCCGCCGACCGTGCGGGCGGCCGGGATCGCGGTCAGCACCCGCCACACGTCGGACAGCCCGTGCAGCGCGAGGAGGTCCGCGCCCCAGACCACGGCGCCGTCGTGGTCGGTGAGGGCGAGGGCGATGTCGGCGCAGCGCAGCCCGGCCAGCACGTCGTGGTCGTCGGCCGTGCGCACCCGGGCGACGACGAGCACCGCGCCGGCGTCGCCGCGCGCCTGGTACACGACGTCGTCCAGCGGCCGGCGTGCGTCGACGACCTGGTCGGCGAGTCCGGTGAAGTCCTCCAGGGCGGGGTCGTCCACGAGCACCACGCGCAGGCGGGCCCGGCGGGCCGCGTCCAGGACCGGTTCGGCCCACGGGTCGGCCTCGCCCTCGTCGGTGCACAGTGCGCTGGAGTGCAGGACGACCGTGCCGACCATCTCCAGCCGCCGCAGCCGGTCCGGGTCGCGGACCAGGACGCCCGTGCGGGCGAGGGCGGCGCTCAGCAGCGCGTGGAAGGCGGCGGGGCCGTAGCGGGCGGCCTTCGGCGAGCCGGCGAGGACCGCCTCCGCCGCCTCGGCGCCGTCGTGCTTGACCAGCAGGGTGGCCGCGGCGCCCAGCACGCTGCCCGCGGAGGCGTGCTCGGCGTACTCCTGGGCCGGGGACTCCCGCAGCGGCGGGCGGGGGGCGCCGTCCGCCGGGAGACTGACCCGCCCGGGCGCGCACAGCTGGTCGTGCACCGCGTCGAAGGCGGCGGCACGCGCCACCGTCTCGGCCACCTGGCAGGCCCGCAGGGCGCCGTCGAGGACGAGGGAGGTGGGGGTCTGTCCGGCTCCGTGGACGGTGGCGTTCGCGCAGGCCAGCAGGAGATCCATGCGGGTGTTCCCGAGCCGGGCGCGCAGCCAGGCTCGAAAGCGGGGGTTCTCCCGCAGCAGCGTCACCACCGCGGTCGCCAGGCGCGGCGAGGGCGGCAGCCGGAGCATGTACGCCGTGACCGCGACGCCGATGCCCACCGTGTCGGCGGTGAGTGCGGCCACGGCCGCGCGCACCCCGGTCGGGTCGGCCGGATGCGTGGTCTCGTCCACGTCCGCGGCGGCCAGGAGCAGTCCGTGCCCCTCGGCCAGTTCGGCGGCGTGGTCCACGATCCGGTCGGTGGCCTCTTCCTCGGTCGCGGTCACCACCAGCCGCGCGAGTCCCTCGTCCCAGTAGGCGACCAGCACGTCGGGCCGTTCGGCCAGCCTCTCGGCCACCCGGCACGCCAGTTGCGCCGTGCCGCCCGCGCGCCGCACGTGCTCGTGCTCCACCGGCCGCAGGGCGAGGTGGGCACGGGCGCCGGCCCGCCAGTGGCCGCCGGTGCCGGGCAGCGCGTTGCGCGCGACCCGCGCCACCCGTACGGCGGCGTCCGCGCTGCGCACACCGGCGCGGGCCGTTCCCGCGGCGGCACCGGCGGCCGCCCCGACCGCCGGCGCCAGCAGTCGCGGTGCCGAGGGCAGCAGCCGTACGGCCGCCGAGGGCACCGCCAGGAGTCGGAGCGCCATGGCCCTCCTCAGAGCGTGGTGCGGTCGGGCCGCGTGGTGGGACCGAGCGGCCCGGTGGACGGCTTGCCCGCCGCGTCCTCGGCGCTGCGGGTACTGCGGGCGCTGCCGGATGTCCGGGTGCTTCCGGGTGTCCCCGTGCCGCCGGCCGTCCGGCTGCTTCCGGGTGTCCGGGTGGCGCCGGCTGTCCGGCTCTCTCCGGAAGCCTCGGCGGCCCCGGCGGCCTCGACCCCGGCCTCGGCGGCGCCGGCGTCCCAGGCCCCGCCGGAAGTACCGGCGTCCGTGGCGGCCTTCGCCGCACCCGCGTGGTGGGTGTCCCGGGACCTGCCGCCGTGGCCGGACCCGAAGGTCGCGCTGCCGAGGTCATGGGCGGGCTCGGGACTCTCCGCGGTCCCGTTCCCGCCGCTCACCGGATGTTTGGGCCGGGGCTGGGTCAGCCAGGCCACGGCCGCGCCGGTGAGGGCCACGGGCCACTCGACCACACCCGCGGCGCCGAGCACGCCGGCCCCTGCGTACACCGCGATGCGGCGTCCGCGGGGCGAGACCGCGCCGACCTTGTCCAGGGTTTCCTCCGCCGCCCTGCCCACCATCCCGGCGCCGGGCACCCTGCGCAGTGCCGAGGCCGCGCCGCGCAGCGGCGCCGTGAGGGCCGACGACGACTTCCGCTCAGCCATGACTCTCCTCCGGTGAGATCCCCTTGCGTGCCCACCGAGTGCCCGCTTCCGCGCTGGTCATCCCGTTCCCCCTCTGCCGGGGTGCCCACTTCCCAGGGAACGCCCCGCACCGCTCCCGCGCCACCGCACCCCGCGAGCGCCCCGCCCGGGACGCCTCAGCGGCGTCCTGGAAGAGATCAGTGAGGCGGCCCCGCTGCGGGAGCGGACGGCGCGGTGAGCCCGATGGCCTGGAACCGCTCGCGCAGGATCAGTTCGAGGACCGAGGCGGTCATGCGGCCCGCTCCCTTCGCCCGACCGACGCGGCCAACTCCCGCTGGTACCCGGCGTAGGCCGCGCGGAGGGCCTCCCCGGGCCAGTCGGCGGGAAGGAGTCCGGGCGGCAGGACGGGGTCGGTGAGCAGGTGGCGTACGGCCGCGGCGTAGGCGGTGAGGCGGTCCGCCGGGGTCCGTGCGGCCGCCGCGTGGTCCATCAGTGTCCGCGCGGTGGCCGCCCAGGCGTCCAGCGGCCAGAGCCGGGCGACCAGGTCGTGCGCGGGCTCGTCGGGTCGCGCGGTGTAGGTCTGGGCGACGGAGCCCAGCATGTCCGGCAGGGCGCGGTCGAGGTTGGCCGGGCGCAGCCATACGCCCTCGCGCAGTTCCGCCAGGCGCAGCGCGGCCAAACTGGCGCGCAGATCGGCGCGTTCGGCGGGGCCGCGGCCGGTCGCCGTGATGACCACCATCTCCCAGTCGCCGTCCCACGCGCGCGTGCCGGGCATCAGCGCCTCGTCCTGGCGCCGTTGGCGCGCCAGCAGCCGGTCGCTGAGCCGGTAGACGGCGTCGGTGCGGCGCAGGTCCCCCGCGGTCACCATCCGGCTCAGCGCGGCCCGCAGCGTGGAGCCGCCGACGCCGAAGGGCTCCACCAGCCGGACCAGGTCCCGCACCGGCAGTTCGGCCGGGTGCGCGCCGAGGAGCAGGCTCAGCACGACCGACCTCGCGGACAGCGGCCGCAGCCCCGACTCCGCCGGCTCGGGCGAGACGTTCATGCGCATGGGCACGTACTGTACGTCCACCTCCTTGTTGCAGTATTGCTACGGTCGCAGGGAGAGTGCAACATGCTCCTATGGTCTCGATTCCCGCGCAGTCGCCCGCACAGCCGCAGTCCCAGCCGCAGTACGCCACGCACGAGGTCACCAACCAGGCCCCGCCCTTGGCCCCGTACGACGCCTCCGACGACGCCGCTCTGCTGGAGGGGCTGCGCCGGGAGGATGCCGGGTGGGCGGAGGACGACATCCGGCGCCTGGGGGCGCGGGCCGGCAGCGCCGAGGCGCAGGAGTGGGGTGAGCTGGCGAACCGGCACGAGCCGGTCCTGCGCACCCACGACCGCTACGGCCACCGGGTGGACGAGGTGGAGTTCCATCCCAGCTGGCACCACCTGATGCGCACCGCGGTCGCCGAGGGCCTGGCCGGCGCACCCTGGGCGGACGAGCGGCCCGGCGCCCATGTGGTCCGTACCGCGGGCGGGCTGGTGTGGGGGCACACGGAGGCCGGCCACGGCTGCCCGACGTCGATGACGTACGCCGCCGTGCCCGCGCTGCGCGCACAGCCGGATCTGGCCAAGGTCTACGAACCGCTGCTCACCAGCCGCGAGTACGACCCGCAGCTGCGCGTGCCGACCGAGAAGCCGGGCCTGCTGGCGGGCATGGGCATGACGGAGAAGCAGGGCGGCTCGGACGTCCGGACGAACACCACGGTGGCCACGCCCACCGGGGAGCCCGGCGTGTACACGCTGCGCGGGCACAAGTGGTTCACCTCGGCGCCGATGTGCGACGTGTTCCTGGTGCTGGCGCAGGCCCCGGGCGGGCTGTCGTGCTTCCTGGTGCCGCGCGTGCTGCCGGACGGCAGCCGCAACACCTTCCGCATCCAGCGGCTGAAGGACAAGCTGGGCAACCGCTCCAACGCGTCCTCGGAGCCGGAGTTCGACCGGACGGTGGCCTGGCTGGTCGGGCCGGAGGGGCGCGGGGTGAAGACCATCATCGAGATGGTCAACTGCACCCGGCTGGACTGTGTGATGTCCTCGGCGACCCTGATGCGCAAGACGCTGGTCGAGGCGGGGCACCATGCCGGGCACCGCAGCGCGTTCGGCGCCCGGCTGATCGAGCAGCCGCTGATGCGCAACGTCCTGGCCGACCTGGCGCTGGAGTCGGAGGCGGCGACGACGCTCACGCTGCGGCTGGCCGGCGCGGCCGACCGAGCGGTGCGCGGGGACGCCGGGGAGCGGGACTTCCGGCGGATCGCCACCGCCGTCGGCAAGTACTGGGTCACCAAGCGGGGCCCGGCGTTCACGGCAGAGGCGCTGGAGTGCCTGGGCGGCAACGGCTACGTCGAGGACTCCGGCATGCCGCGGCACTACCGGGAGGCTCCGCTGCTGTCGATCTGGGAGGGCTCGGGCAACGTCAACGCGCTCGACGTGCTGCGCGCCCTGGGCCGCGAACCGGACACCGTCGAGGCACTGTTCGCCGAACTCGCCCTGGCGCGCGGGGCGGATGCCCGCCTGGACACGACGGTGGCCGCGCTGAAGGACCAGTTGGCCGAAACGGACCAGGTGGGCGCCCGCCGTCTGGTCGAGCGGATGGCGCTCGCCCTCCAGGCGTCCCTGCTGGTACGGCACGCCCCGCACCCGGTGGCGGACGCCTTCTGCGCGAGCCGGCTGGGCGGCGACTGGGGGCACGCGTTCGGCACGCTGCCCTCCGGGACCGACCTCGACACGATCCTGGAGCGGGCCCTGCCCGGCCTGAACTGACCGTTCCCACCGGGTTCCGGTGCCCTTCTCGGCGGGCGGGCCCGGGCGGTTCGCGGCCTGGCCGGTGACGGCCGACGGATCGCACACAGTCAGCGCGCAACTCCGGACCGTTGTCAGTGCCGTGGTGCACACTCGCGATCAGGTGGCACTCGTCTCGGGAGGACAACGTGTTCACGGGGATCGACGAGGTCGACTGGGCCTCGCTGCGGCACGCGCACGGCAGCGCGGAGGACATGCCCGGCTGGTTACGGGCGCTGGCGTCAGCGGACACCGCCGAGCGGGCGACCGCGCTCGACGGGATGTACGGCGCGCTGCACCAACAGGGGTGTGTGTACGACTCGACGCTGGCCTGCGTCCCGTTCCTGCTCTCGCTCGTGGCCCGCGAGGAGGTGCCGGACCGGGGCGGCATCGTGGAACTGCTGGTCGGCATCGGCGCGGAGAGCGCGGACGGGGACCCGCGCGCCCGCGAGGCCGTGTGCGCGGGCGCCGAGGTGTTCGTCCGGCTCGCCGGGGACCCGGACCCCGCGGTGCGCCGGGCGACCGCCTCGGCCCTCGTGCACTTCCTGCCGGCGCCGGACCGGGTCCTGGAGCTGTTACGGCAGCGGCTGCGGGCCGAGCGGGACGACCGGGTCCTGTTCGCCCTTCCGGAGGCGCTCGCCCTGTTCGTCCGCCGGTACCCCGCGCACGCCGACGCCGCGGTGGACCTCCTGGCCGAGCAGAGCGCGCCGCCGTACGCGCCGGGGCTGCGGCTCGCCGCACTCGGTCAGCTGGCGCTGGTCGCGCCCGCCCGGCTGCCCGCCGACCTGGTGCCGACGGCGGTCCGGTTGCTGCGGCAGCGCTCCGCGCACCGCGCCCGGAGCACCGAGCCCTGCGCCGCCGACTCCCTCGTCGGGCGCATACGGCGGCTGCGTCCGTCCGACGGGGAGGGCTCCCGGCTGCTGCGCACCCTGCACATCGCGCTGGGCGACCGCGTGGCCGACCGGATCGCGCTCCTCGGCGGGCAGTTGACCGGTCCGAACCCGGTGGACCGGTGCCATGGCGTCTGGATGGCGGCGGCGCTGCTGCGCGGCTGGCGCGCCGACCACGGCGGCACGGTCCGGCTGCTCGGCGCCCAACTGGGCGCGGAACAGGACTGGTTGCGGGATGCGGCGGTCGCCGTGCTGGCGGAGCTGTTCGAGCTGGCCGCGCCCGCCGCGGACGACCTGCACGCCCTCGTGTATGCCAGGCCCGACCTGTGGACGTACCGCGGGGAGCGCGGCTCCTGCACGCTGGGCGGCCCGCTCAAGGCACTGGCCAGGAGCGGCGATCCGCGCGCGGTCCCGGCCCTGGCCCACCTGCTGGCCGGCCCTGCCGCACCGGTGGACCTGGGGTTCGCACTGACCCACCTGGGCGCCGCCGCGGTCCCGCTCGCTCCCGCGGTGCGGCACCGGCTCGGCCTGATGCCGCCGGCCTCCCCCACCACCGCCCCGCTCGCCGCCCCGCTGCTGGCGGCGGTCGGCGCCCTCGGGGACGAGGAGGCCGTTCCGCAGGTGCTGCGGCTGCTGTCGGGCGCTCGCGGCGGACCGGGGGCGCGGGAGGACAGGGTCACGGGCCGGGTCATCGAAACGCTGGAGGCGCTGGGCGCCACCGCGCGGGCGGTACCGGCCCTCCGCGCGCTTCTGGGCACCCCACATGCCGCCGCCGCGGCCGGTGCGCTCTGGTCGGCGCAGCAGGACGCCTCCGTCGTACTCCCGGTGCTGCTGCGGGAGTTGACCCAGGGTGATCCGGCCGGGCGGCGCCTGGCCGCCGTTCAGCTCGGCCGTCTGGGTCCGGCCGGGCGCACCGCGCTGCCCGCGCTGCGCCGCATGGCCCGGTCGCATCTCGCGCGGGAGCGGGTGCCGGCCGCGTGCGCGCTGTGGCGCATCGACGCCGATCCGGAGCCGGTTCTGCCGGTGTTCCGGGAGGCCTGGGCGCAGGACCCGCGCACCCGCCGTCCGATCGCCCGGTGCCTGACCGCGATGGGCCCGGCAGCCGCACCGTTACGGCACCTGGCGGCCGAGGAACTGGCCGCCCCGCGCCGCCACCTGGCCCATGTGCCCGGAAGCCGCGGGCGGGGCATACCGGAGGACGAGGGTCTGCTCGAGGACTGCCGGGAGGTGCTGGCGACGGTGTAGGGGTGTCACCGCAGGCGCTCGCCCGAGCCGATGAATTCGGGACGGGGAGCCGAGGCCGCGGGCCACGGGTCAGACCATCCGTCCCCACTGCGGTCCGAGCCGTGCCCACTCCGTGTCCCAGGCGCGCATGCGGCGGCGTTCCAGACGGCTGCGCAGGGCGAGGCCGCCGACGAAGGGGACGGCCGCCGCGCTCACGCCCACCAGGCAGCCGAGCAGGGTGCCCCGGAAGGCGGCCTCGGCGGCGGAGGCGGGGCGGCTGACGAGCCGGCCCTGCGGATCGGTCCAGACCGTGACCGGCGTGCCGGCCTTGCTGCCGGGCTCCACCCGGACCTGACCGGTGTGGGCGGAGCCGTCGGCCACGGTCCAGCCCACCTTGGTCCAGACGCGTTCCGCGGAGGAGGCCTGGCGGTGCGCGGGGGAGGATCCCGGGGCCCGTGTCACCACGTGGGCCACGACGGGTCGCCAGTCCGCCCGTTCCTTCGCGAGTCCCTGCTCCACCGACCCGGCCGCCACGACACCGGCCGAGACCCCCGCCAGGACCGTCAGCAGCCAGGCGCCGAGCACCACCCAGGCCTCCACCACGTCGGCCCGGCGCTTGAGCGGGTTGCGCCGCCAGCGCCACAGCCACACCTTCGGACCACGGAACGCCTTCAAAGGCATCCTCCTCACGAGCGCACCGACCGGCCGGACCGTCCTCCCATACGCAGGAGACCGCTCTGTTGCTCACGACGAGCCGTCTCCCCGACGGTCGCACGAGACGCCCCTCTTGCGCAGGCGCATGGCGCAACGACTCCGGGGCCGATCTTCGTGTCTGGTCGACGACACCGCCGTGACCTGCGAGAACATGCACATCGGGGGTGACTGTCAGTGGTGGGGTGCAGACTGACCGATAACCGACGACTACCTGTCTCATGACTACCTGGACGAAGACGTCCCGGAGGTGATCGGCATGACCGAGGTACTGCTGGCGGTGGGCACCCGCAAAGGCCTGTTCATCGGGCGGCGCAGGGGCGGCACCTGGGAGTTCGACGACAGTCCGTATTTCAACGCGCAGGCGGTCTACTCGGTCGCGATCGACACCCGGGAGAGCCGACCGCGGCTGCTCGCGGGCGGCGACAGCGCGCACTGGGGCCCGTCGGTCTTCCACTCCGACGACCTCGGCCGCACCTGGACCGAACCGCCGCAGCCGGCCGTCAAGTTCCCCAAGGACACCGGCGCTTCCCTGGAGCGCGTCTGGCAGCTGCACCCGGCCGCCGCCGAGCCCGGCGTGGTGTACGCGGGCACGGAACCGGCGGCGCTGTACCGCTCGGAGGACCGCGGCGAGAGCTTCGAGCTGGTCCGGCCGCTGTGGGAGCACCCGACGCGCTCGCGGTGGGTGCCGGGCGGCGGCGGTGAGGGCCTGCACACGGTGGTCACTGACGCCCGCGACCCCAAGGCGGTGACCGTCGCCGTCTCCACGGCCGGGGTGTTCCGCTCCACCGACGGCGGCGCGAGCTGGGCACCGTCCAACTCCGGTGTGTCCGCGGTGTTCCTGCCGGATCCGAACCCGGAGTTCGGCCAGTGCGTGCACAAGATCGCCAAGGACGCGGGCGACCCGGACCGGCTGTATCTGCAGAACCACTGGGGGGTGTACAGAAGCGACGACGCGGGCGCGCACTGGACGGACATCGGCGCGGATCTGCCGTCGACGTTCGGCTTCGCGGTGGCCACCCATCCGCGCCGATCCGACACGGCGTACGTCTTCCCGATCAACGCCGACGCGGACCGGGTGCCCGCCGAGCACCGCTGCCGGGTCTTCCGCACCGAAAACGCGGGCCGGACCTGGGAGCCGCTGTCCAAGGGCCTGCCGGAGCAGGATCACTACGGCACGGTGCTGCGGGACGCGCTGTGCACCGACGACGCCGACCCGGCGGGTGTCTACTTCGGCAACCGCAACGGCGAGGTGTTCGCCTCGGCCGACGACGGCGACAGCTGGCAGCAGCTGGCGGCGCATCTGCCGGACGTGCTGTGCGTGCGGGCGGCGGTGATCGGCTGAGACAGGCGGGCGGGCGGCAGGGGGCGTGCGTCACCGCCGGCTTCGGCCATCGGTTGATCACCGGGCCGTGTACGGCAGTAGGGTGACGCCCGTGGCACCACGACCCTTGCATGAAATCGTCGAACCGGGCTGGGCGAAGGCCCTGGAACCCGTCGCCGGACGGATCGCCGAGATGGGCGACTTCCTGCGCGCGGAGATCGCCGCGGGACGCACCTACCTCCCGGCCGGACCCAACGTCCTGCGGGCCTTCCAACAGCCCTTCGACGACGTACGGGTCCTGATCGTCGGTCAGGACCCGTATCCGACCCCGGGGCACGCGGTGGGCCTGTCGTTCTCGGTCGCACCCGAGGTACGCCCGCTGCCGCCGAGCCTGATCAACATCTTCCGCGAGCTGAACACCGACCTGGGCCTGCCCCAGCCGTCCAGCGGCGACCTCACGCCGTGGACCCAGCAGGGCGTTCTGCTGCTCAACAGGGCGCTGACCACGGCTCCGCGCAATCCGGGAGCCCACCGCGGCAAGGGCTGGGAGGAGGTCACCGAGCAGGCGATCCGGGCCCTGGCGGCGCGCGGCAAGCCGCTGGTGTCCATCCTGTGGGGCCGGGACGCCCGGAATCTGCGTCCGCTGCTGGGCAGTCTGCCGGCGGTGGAGTCCGCGCATCCGTCGCCGATGTCGGCCGACCGCGGGTTCTTCGGCTCGCGTCCGTTCAGCCGGGCCAACGACCTGCTGCTCCAGCAGGGCGGACAGCCGGTGGACTGGCGACTGCCGTGACCGTCCCCGGTTACCTGGCGGTGGACTCCGGGGGCTCCGGTCTCCGGATCGCCGTCGGTGTGCCGGGCCGGGCGCCCACCGCGCGGCGGGAGTCGCGGGAGCCGGTGCGCACGGGCACCCGGGGCATCGATCCCACCCACCTGATGGGCCAACTCGTGCCGCTGGCCCGTGCGTCCGCCGCCGAGGCCGCCGTGGACGAGCTGGACACGGCCGTTGTCGGCGCCGCCGGGTTCGCCACCCTAGGTGACGCCCTGCGCGCCGAACTGCCGGGCGCCCTCGCCCGCGAGCTGGGCGTACGGCGGGTGGCGCTCGCCACCGACGCCGTCACCGCCTACGTCGGCGCCCTGGGGCCGCGTCCGGGCGCGGTGCTCGCCGCGGGCACCGGGCTGATCGCGGTCGGCACCGATCTGAAGACCTGGCGCCGGGCGGACGGCTGGGGCCATCTGCTCGGGGACTGCGGCAGCGGCGCGTGGATCGGGCGGGCCGGCCTGGAGGCGGCGCTGCGCGCCCACGACGGCCGGGACGGCGGTTCCGCACCGCTGCTGGCCTGCGCGGAGGAACAGTTCGGGCCGGTGCGCGGGCTGCCGGGGCAGCTGTACCCGCGCTCCGACCGGCCCGCCGTACTGGCCTCCTTCGCGCCCCGGGTGGCCGCGTGCGCCCCGCACGACCCGGTCGCCGCGGACATCCTGCGCGCGGCGGCCCGGCACATGGCCGAGTCGGTCGAGGCCGTGTGCCCCGCGGACGGCACGCCTCAAATGGCGCTCACCGGCGGCCTGTTCCGGCTGGGCGAGCCCCTGCTCGCACCCCTGCGGGAAGAGTTGGCGAGCAGACTGCCGTACGCCCGGCAGGTGCCGGCCGAGGGCGATCCCCTGCACGGCTCGGTACGGATCGCGAGCGACCTGGCGGCCGGCCGGCTCACTCTGCCGGGTGAACCGACCACGCTCTACGTGGTCCCCGCGGAAGGCGATTGAGGTCTCCGAGCGAGGTCCGCGCAAAAGCGGATTGTTCCCTCTTGTCACCGCTTTGTCGGCGCATGTTCCTGGCACGTGCCCGCAACACGTGTCCCCGGCGCGTAACTCATCAGACAAAACCGGACGGATACCGCTCACCTGCACCCTCCCCGAACGGAGTAACCCGGGAAGCCAGTAACATGCGGCGCCATGAGCACCCCCACTGGGCCCGAGTCCGGCCTGCCAGTACGAATGCCGCGACCCCGCCAGCCCGGACGGCACCGCCGACCGGAACCGCTGGTGGCTCCCGAGGGTGCGCCCGCGCTCGCCCTCGCGGTGCCCGGTGCGCCCAGTGCCGCCACGCGCGCCCTCGCCGAGGAGGTCGTGAGCATCGCCCGCTCCGAGCTGCCCGGCCTGGACGCCCGGATCGGATACCTGGACGGGGACGACGACGAGTTCCCCACGCTCCGCGCCGTGCTCGTGCGCGCGGCCGAGGAGCGCACGGCCCGTTACGAGCAGGCCGTCGCCGCCGGGGTCGAGGGCGTCAAGGAGCCCGACGGCCCGGTCGCCGTCGTCGTCCCGCTGCTGGCCGGTCCGGACAGCTCCCTGCTGCGGCAGATCCGCCAGTCCGTGATGGACAGCCGGGTCGCCGCCGAGCTCACCGACGTGCTCGGCCCGCACCCGCTGCTCGCCGAGGCGCTGCACGTGCGGCTGTCCGAGGCGGGGCTGGCCCGTGCCGACCGCGCGCGCCTGTTCACCGTGGCCACCGCCGCCGACGGCATCATCCTGGCGTCGGTGGGCGGCGAGGAGGCCGTACAGGCGGCCGGGATCACCGGCATGCTGCTCGCCGCGCGCCTCGCCGTGCCGGTGATGGCGGCGGCCCTGGACCAGGAGGGCTCGATCTCCTCCGTCGCCGAGCAGCTGCGGTCCTCGGGCTCGCAGCAGCTGGCCCTGGCGCCGTACCTGATCGGCCCGGAGATCGACCCCGCGCTGCTGGCGGCGGCCGCCGAGGAGGCGGGCTGCGCCACGGCCGAGGCGCTCGGCGCGTACCCGGCGATCGGCAAGCTGGCCCTCGCCAAGTACACGACGGCGCTGGGCATCGCCCCGCAGCAGCCGCAGGGCATGCCGGTCCGCTGACCCACGCCGGCGCCGCAGGGCACCCGTACGACACAGGGCCCGCTCCCCACCCCGGGAGCGGGCCCTTCCCCTTGCGTGGACGCCCCGTCCCCCGCGGGGCTCAGCCGAAGACGACGCAGGAGGCCGCGGGGACCGGCACGGAGCCCTCGTAGCGGAGCAGCCCCGTCGCCTCGTCCACCGCGAACCACGTCACGTCGCCGGAACGCTCGTTGGCCGCGTAGAGGAAGCCGCCGTGCTCGGCGAGGGCGCGCGGCCAGTGCCCGCCGCACGGCACCGTGCCGATCAGCCGGAGAGACTCGCCTTCGACGGCGAGGATCGACAGCACGTCCTCGCCGCGGGTCGCGGTCCACACGAAACGGCCGTCGGGCGAGACCACGATCCCGGACGGATAGGCGTCGCCGGCCGGGACGCCGGTCAGCACGGGGACCTCGGTCAGCGGCCTGAGCGAGCCCGCCGCGGCGTCCCAGCGGCACACGGTGACGGTGGGGGTGAGTTCGTTGACGACGTAGGCGTGCGCGCCGTCCGGGTGGAAGGCCAGATGGCGGGGGCCGGAACCCGGGCGCAGGGCGAACTCGCCGTGCAGGGCGGGCACGCCGTCCTCAAGGGTGCAGATCCGTACCGAGTCCGTGCCGAGGTCGACGCTGACCGCCCACCGGCCGCTCGGGTCGGGCTGCACCTGGTGGGCGTGCGGACCGCGCTGGCGCCGGTCGTGCGGGCCGGAGCCGGTGTGCTGGAGCCGTCCGGAGGGCTTGGCGGCGAGAGAGCCGTCCGGGTGCACCGGTACGGCGGTGACGCTGCCGCAGCCGTAGTTGGCGGTCAGTACATGCCCGGAGTACAGGCCGAGGTGGGTCGGTCCGCTGCCGTCGACCCGCACGGGCGGCCCGGCGGGCTCCGGACGGCCGCCGTTCACGCGGTAGGCGGCGACGGCGCCCTCGGCCGTCTCGCTGACGGTGTACAGCATGGCTCCGTCCGGCGAAAGGAGCAGGTAGGACGGGTCGGGTAAGTCGTTGACCGCGGTACCGAGGAGGAGGCGGCCGCCCTCCGGCGCGACCTCGGCGGTGACGAGACCAGGGCCGCCCGCCGCCGTGAACGAGCCGATGAAGGCCCGGCGCCTGCCCGACCTGCCGTCCTGTGCCACCGCTGTCCCCTCTCGGTCGACCCCGTCCGGGCCCGACGGTAGCAGCCGATCAGGGGCGGTCTAGACCAAGAGGCGGGGGTTGTCGGCGGTTCTTTTCCTCACGGGGCCGTGTCCTTGCCGTTGCGCACCCCAGCGGTGCCCGGCTCAGGGAAGAGCCCTCCGGGCTCAGTCCGCATAGCCGGCCGCACCCCGGCCGTGACCGACTCAGGCCCCCACCAACCGCGATCCCGTCGGAGCCCGCAGGGGCTCGGCGAGGTCGGCGAGGGCGCGTTCCAGGCCGTGCAGGTGGGCCAGGGCGGGCTCGGCGGGCGGCTCGGCGGGGCCGCGGACGTGCTCCAGCCGGCCCGCGGTGAGCGCCTCGACGGCCGCCTCGACGCGCCAGCAGGCGGCGGCCAGACGGGCGTCGTGCGAGGCCTCGGGGTCGGCGGCGACCGCCACCAGGCCACGGACCTCGCGGGCGCAGTCGTCGAGGAGCGCGACGACCCGGCGGGCGCGCCGTTTGCGGGCCGGCATCGGGTTCAGCGGGTGCACCAGCGGGGCCACGGCCAGCCGGACCCGGCCGAGCAGCTGCTCCAGTTCGGCGACGCGGGGCGCCGGGTCGGCCGTGGCGGAGCCCGCGAGCCGGGCCGCCGCCTCCGCCGTGCAGGCGTGGACGCAGCGCAGGGCACGCTGGATCCAGGCGTCCGTGATGGCGTGGGTGGTGACCGGCAGGACGAACAGCACGGCGAGCGCGGCGCCGAGCGCGCCCACACCGGTCTCGGCGAGACGCAGCGCGAGCAGGCCGGGGTTCAGGACGCCGAGGAGGCCGTAGAGCAGTTCGGCGAGCAGCGTCACCCAGAGCATCATCCAGGTGTACGAGACGGCGGCCGTGTAGAAGATGCCGAAGACGGCGACGGCGACCAGGACCGCCGTCGGGACCGGCGCGCCGCCCACGGGGACGGCGACGAGGAAGCCCAGGCAGATGCCGATCACGGTGCCGAGGACCCGGCGGAAGCCGCGTACCAGCGTCTCGCCGCGCGAGGCGGTGTTGACGAAGATCCACCAGGTGGCGCCGACGGCCCAGTACCAGCGCTGTCCGGACACCAGTTGCCCGACGACGAGCGCGAAGCCCGCGCCTGCGGTCGCCTGGACGGCCTGCCGCGTGGTCACCCGGGCGAGGCCGCGGCCGGCGGGCGGGGAGGGCACGACGGCCGGGGGCAGCCGGCGCTCGTAGCACCACACGCCGAACCGCACCGCGGCCGCGCTGAGCACGGACAGCAGGACGGCGGCGTACAGCTCGGGCAGCTGGGCCGGGGTGGCGTGCAGGAACTGGGCCACGAAGAAGGTCATGAAGGCGAACACACCGAGGCTGTGCCCGCGCGGCCCCCAGCGGCGCGCGTACACGCCGGCGCCGACGACGGCCAGGAAGACGAGGTCGCGCGCGACGGGTACGGCGTGCAGTTCGGCCGCGGCGGCGAGCACCGGCACGCCCACGGCGGGCAGCAGCGCGGTGGTGACGGCCTGCCCGCGCACGGTCGCGTCGGCGACGGTGAACAGGGCGAGCAGCGCGGCGAGGCCACCGGTGACCGCGCCGACCAGGGAGTGCCCGGCGAGAAAGCAGACGACGACCGCGAGGCCGATGCCGAGGACGGCCCGCGCGGCGAAGCGCAACCGCGCCCGCCCCGGGTCCGGAGCCACGAACATCCTCTTCAGCACTGCTGCCCTCCCCAGGGGAACCGGACGGAACACGGCACAGAAAAGGCGCCGCGGGGGTCCGCAGCGCCATCGACGACTCCATGAGAGCATCACCGAGGTCACTGGCTCAAGTGAGACTCGAATCACTGGGCCATTGGACCAGCATGGCGCAGCTGGTCCAGCCGGGCGGAGTGCCAACGGCCCAGGTCGGACGGCATGGGCGAAGGGCGGCCCGCTGAGCCATTGGTACAGTCGTCCATCATGGCCGTGGACGAACTCGACACCCGCATCCTGCGACTGCTCCTGGAACAGCCGCGCACCAGCGTGCGCGAGTACGCCCGTATCCTCGGTGTCGCCCGCGGCACGCTCCAGGCCCGGCTGGACCGACTGGAGCGGGATGGTGTGATCACCGGCACCGGGCCCTCCCTGTCCCCCGCCGCCCTGGGCCATCCGGTGCTGGCGTTCGTGCACATCGAGGTCACCCAGGGCCACCTGGACGACGTCGGGGACGCGCTGGCCGCCGTACCGGAGATCGTGGAGGCGTTCTCGATCACGGGCGGCGGCGATCTGCTCGCCCGGGTGGTGGGCCGGGACAACGCCCATCTGGAGGACGTCATCCAGAAGCTGATCAGCCTGCCGGGCGTGGTGCGCACGCGGACCGAGGTGGCGCTGCGCGAGCGCGTCCCGCACCGGCTGCTGCCCCTGGTGGAGTCGATCGGGCGGGCGGCACGCACCTGACGCCGGGCATGCTGGAGCGCATGAGCGATCTCGGCGCCCTCTCGGTCATCTTCGATCTCGACGGAACGCTGGTGGACAGCGAGCCGAACTACTACGAGGCGAGCCGGCAGACCCTGGCCGGGCACGGCGTCCCGGACTACACCTGGGCGGACAACGAGGCCTACGTCGGCATCGGCAACCACGACGCGACACGGCTCTGGAAGGAGCGCTACGGCCTCAGCGCGCCGGCCGAGGACCTGCTCGCCGAGCTGAACCGGCGCTACCTGGAGATCGCCCGTACCCGTACGCCGGTGTACCCGGAGATGCGCAAGTTCGTGGAGCTCCTGGCCGCCGACGGCGTACCGATGGCCGTCGCGTCGGGGTCCTCCCCGGAGGCGATCGAGGCGATCCTCACGGGCACGGGCCTGGGCGCCTACCTGCGCACGGTGGTGTCCGCCGAGGAGGTGCCGCGCGGCAAGCCCGCCCCCGACGTGTTGCTGGAGGCGGCCCGGCGGCTCGGCGCGGACCCCGGTGACTGCGTGGTCCTGGAGGACGCGGCACCGGGCGCGGCCGCCGCCCACGCGGCCGGCATGCGCTGCATCGCCGTCCCGTACGTGGCCGCCCAGGCCGGCATGCCCGAATTCGCCACGGCGGCCCTTCTGCTGCGCGGCGGGCAGACGGAGTTCACGGCCCAGTCGGCGTACGCATGGCTGCGGACCACGGCCCGGTCCCACTGAGCGGCACCGGCACCCGTCGGTCCGTCCTTCTTTGAGCGTTCCCGCCGTGCGCGGGAGCCGGTGGCTGCCTAGCGTGATCCCATGACCACAGACCGGGGCGTACCGGCCCCGCACGACCGACGGTGGAAGGCGCTCGCCGTCTGTCTGACCGCCGCCTTCATGACCTTGCTGGACACCTCGATCGTGAACGTGGCACTGCCCTCGGTGGAACGCGGACTGGGCGCCAGCACGGCCGAGCTGTCGTGGGTGATGTCCGGCTACGCCCTCACCCTCGGTCTGGCCCTGGTCCCGGCAGGGCGGCTCGGTGACATGCGCGGGCGACGCCAGACCTTCCTGACCGGGCTCGCGCTGTTCACGCTCGCCTCGGCGGCCTGCGGGCTGTCCACCGGTGCCGCCTGGCTGGTGCTGTTCCGGCTGGTCCAGGGTGCGTCGGCGGGCCTGATCGCGCCGCAGACCTCCGCGCTGATCCAGCAGATGTTCCAGGGCGCGGAGCGGGCCCGTGCGTTCGGCATGATGGGCAGCACCATCGGCATTTCCACGGCGGTCGGCCCGCTCGCGGGCGGCGTGCTGATCCAGGCGGCCGGCGGACCCGACGGCTGGCGCTGGGTGTTCTACGTCAACCTGCCCATCGGCGTGGCCGTCTTCTGTGCTGCGCTGCGGCTGCTGCCCCACTCCCCCGGCGCACCGGGCAAGCGCGAGTGCTTCGACGTGCCGGGCGTCCTTCTCCTCGGCTCCGGTGTGCTCGCCCTGATGCTGCCCCTGGTGCAGGAACAGCAGTGGCAGGGACGGCTGAAGTGGACTCTGCTCCCGGTGGGCGCCGGGCTGCTGGCCGCGTTCTGGGCGTGGGAGCGGCGTCAGGCGCGGCGGGACCGGGCACCCCTGGTCGACCTGCGGCTCTTCTCGCTGCGCTCGTTCACGCTGGGCGCGCTGCTGAGTCTGGTGTACTTCGCCGGCTTCACGACGTTGTTCTTCGTCTACACGCTGTTCCTGCAGAACGGCATGGGCTACGGCGCGCTGGCGGCGGGCCTGTCGTCCATGCCGTTCGCGGCGGGGTCGGCGGCCGGTGCCGCCGCGGGAGGCCGCCTGGTGGTGCGCTTCGGACGCAAGCTGGTCATCGCCGGGCTGTGCACGGTGACGGCGGGAATGCTCGGGGTCGTCGCGGCCGTGCACTGGGTACCGGGGCGGGGCGTGGCCTGGGCCGCCGCGCTCCCGCTGCTCGTCGCCGGCTTCGGCTCCGGCCTGACCATCTCGCCCAACACCACGCTCACCCTGTCCCTCGTGCCCGTCCGGCGGGGCGGGGCAGCGGGCGGCGTACTCCAGACCGCGCAGCGCATCGGCGCGGCGGCCGGTGTGGCCGTGGTGGGCTCGGTGTACTTCGCCCACCTGGCCAACCACGCCAACCCCGCCACCGCGCTCCAGTACGGCCTGCTCACCTCGGTCGCCATCATCCTGCTGGCCCTCTGCCTCGCTTACGCCGACCTGCGGGAACGCCGGGTCCATGCCCAGCCGGAGCAGAGGAGGGAAGCGGCGCGGCAGGAGGCGTAGCGGCGGCCGGGACCCGGCCCTCACGACCTCCGGCGTGGCTTGCCCCGCTTGGGGGCCGGCTTGCCCCCCGCCGTGCGAGCGCGCGGGGTGCGGCCCGTCGGCTTCGGCGCGGGCTCCTGTCGGGTGCCGGCCGGCTCGGGCCGCACGGCACAGGCGGTGTGGCCAGGTTGCAGCGCAGCGCCGGACGTGAGGCATGAGGCAGATCTCCGGCGCGTTCGCGGCCGCCGCCCGGGACCCGGCCCTTAGACGTCATCTCATTTGGCCGCCTGGGTAGGCTGTCGGTCGTGGTGGGGATCGTTGAGCGGCTGGTGCCGGACGAGTTGTGGGAGCTGTTCCAGCGGGTGGTGCCGGAGGCGCCGGTGCGGCCTCAGGGTGGTGGCCGGCGTCGGCATGGTGACAGGGAGGTGCTGGCCGCGATCGTGTTCGTGGCCACGTCGGGTTGCACGTGGCAGCAGTTGCCGTCGGCGTCGTTCGGGCCGTCGGGCGCGACAGCCCATCGACGCTTCGCCGAGTGGACGAAGGCCAGGGTGTGGGCCAAGCTCCATCGCCTGGTCCTGGACGAACTCGGCTCCCGCGGCGAGCTCGACTGGTCCCGCTGTGCGATCGACTCGGTGAACATGCGGGCCCTGAAAAGGGGGACCTGACAGGCCCGAATCCTGTAGACCGGGGCAAGTACGGCTCGAAGATCCACTTGATCACCGAGCGGACCGGTCTGCCCTTGTCCGTCGGGATCTCGGGAGCGAACCTGCACGACAGCCAGGCCCTGATTCCTCTGGTGAAAGGCATACCGCCGATCCGCTCCCGCCGCGGCCGACGACGGCGCAAGCCGGGCAAGCTCCACGCCGACAAGGGATACGACTATGACCACCTGCGGCGATGGTTACGGCAGCGCGGGATCACTCACCGCATCGCCCGTAAGGGGATCGAGTCCTCGCAGCGTCTGGGCCGCCACCGGTGGACCATCGAACGCACCATGTCCTGGCTCGCCGGCTCCCGCCGCCTACACCGCCGCTACGAGCGCAAAGCCGAGCACTTCCTGGCCTTCGCCAGCATCGCCTGCACCCTCATCTGCTATCGCAGACTGACCAAATGAGATGACGTCTTACGACCTCCGGCGTGGCTTGCCCCGCTTGGGGGCCGGCTTGCCCCCCGCCGTGCGAGCGCGCGGGGTGCGGCCCGTCGGCTTCGGCGCGGGCTTCTGTCGGGTGCCGGCCGGCTCGGAGCGCTTGCGTTGCTGCTCGGCCGGAGGCTTCGTACGGCCCCGGGTGCTGTTGACGGTACGGCCGCGGACGATGCCGATGAAGTCCTCCACCAGGTCGGTGGTGGCCTCCTCCGGCCAGGACAGGGCGACGCTCGACTGGGGGGCGTCGGTGACCGGGCGGTAGGTGAGGTCCTTGCGGTGGTGGAGGCGGGCCAGGGACTGCGGGACGATCAGAAGGCCGATGTTCGCGGCCACCAGCTCGATCGCGTCCTCCGTCGTCGCGGGGCGCTCGAAGGCGGGTTCGCCGGGCGGAGCGTCCCAGTCGAAGACGTCGTCCAGGGGGTGGAGGAGCACCTCGTCGGCGAGGTCCGCCAGGGTCACCTCGTCCGCGGCCGTGATCAGGTGGTCCTTGGGGACGACGACCACGGTGGTCTCGGTGTAGAGGGGGATCGCGCTGAAGAACGCACGGTCCACGGGGAGCCGTACGAAGCCCGCGTCGGCCTCGCCCGCGCGCAGCACCTCGGGCGCCTCGGCGGCGGGGACCTGGACGAGGGTGAGCGGGATGTCCGGCAGGCGCTCGTTCCAGATCCTCACCCATTTGGCGGGCGTCACTCCGGGTACGTACGCGAGCCGGAACGACGGTGATTCCTCCGAGCCTGTCACCAGGCCAGGCTACCGGCCCTGGCCCGCGCTCCGTCACCGGCCGTGGTCGGCCCACCGTCACCGGGCGTGGTCGGCGGCCCGGCAGGCGGCCGATACCCTTGACCTCATGAGTTCGCAGCAGAGCACCCAGACGATGAAGCCCGCGACCGCGGCGAAGAAGCTGGGTGTGTACCTCCCCGCCACCCCCGCCTCGTTCCAGGAGGGCGTCGTCACGCGCGCCGAGCTGAACGAGCTGCAGGCGAACCCGCCGGAGTGGCTGAGCGAACTGCGGCGCACCGGTCCCCACCCGCGTCCGGTGGTCGCGGCGAAGCTCGGCGTGTCCATCGCCGGCCTCGCGCGCGGCGGCGTCACCGAGCCGCTGACCACCGAGCAGATCGAGGCGCTCAAGCAGGAGCGGCCCGAGTGGCTGGAGAAGGAGCGCGCCACCCAGGCCGAGGTCCGCAAGGAGGCCGCGCGGATCAAGCAGTTGAAGAAGGAGAAGCAGGAGCGCGGCGCCGGGCGCTGAGCCTTCTCCGCCTCTCCGGAGCGGCTTTTCCGGAGTCGCTTTCACGGCACCGTTTGACGGCACCGTGCTTCCAGAACCGTTTCTCCACAACGCCCTCCGACTCCCGGAGGGCGTTGTCAGTGGCCTGCCCTACAGTTCCCGACACTTGATCAACACGGGTGCGGGAGGCACGTATGGGGTGGGTGTCGGCAGGTGACTACGAAGTCGCCCTCGACGGCGGGAAGGTGGTGTGCCGCAACGCGTCCGGGCGGCGGCTGAAGTCGGTGCCGCCGAAGATCGCCGACGATCCCGCGGTCGTGGGCCTCAGGCAGCTCGTCGAGTGGCTGGAGCGGCACGAACGGCAGTGCCTGGCCACGGCCGAGCGGTGGATGGTCCGCTCGCTGCCGGTGCCGCTCGCCGTCGTCTCGCGTGTGTGGCCCGACCCGGCGTGGCGGGCGGCGCTGCGCGATCTCGTGGTCACCGGTGCCGACGGACAGGTCGCCGGATTCCTGCGGGACGCGGATCCCGAGCGCGGCCTCGGCCTGGTCGACCTCGACGGCGACACCGTCCGCATCGCGCCCGACCTCGTCCGCATCCCGCACCCGGTCCTCCTCGAAGACCTGGAGGAGCTGCGGGAGTTCGCCGTCGAGCTGGGTGTCGAGCAGGGCGCGCAGCAGCTCTTCCGGGAGGTCTGGCACCGCCCGGCGGCGCTGGACGCGGAGGGGACCCAGGTCGAGGAGTACGCCGGCGGCTCGTTCAAGGAGTTGCGCTTCCTGCACGGCCGGGCCGCCCAGCTCGGCTACCGGGTGCGCGGCGGGTACGCAGTCTGTCCCGTCCTGGAGGACGGCCGGGCCGTCGAGGCCCGGGTGTGGGTCGGCGACTACGACGGCTACCTGGAGACCGAGACCGGCCCGCTGGTCTGGTCCGACCCCGCCGGGCGGGTGCTGAGGCTCGGTCAGGTGGGGCCGGTCGCCTGGTCGGAGGGCATGCGCATGGCGGCCGCGCTGTATGCGGGGCGGGACATCGAGGACGAGGAGCGGGCGGCATGACGTACGACGAGACCACGGTGGCCGCGCTGCTGGACGCCGGCGCCGTCCTGCCCCCGGGCAGCACCGTGCGCGAGGACGCCGACAGCCTCACCGTCCGCACCTACACGCACCCCGCCCTCGACGGCCGGCAGGTGGTCCGGCTGGTGCCGGGCACGCTGGGCGAGGCGGAGGATCTGGCGCTGGAGTTCCTGGGCCTCGCCCGTGAGCCCGAGGCGCCCGAGGTGGGGCAGGTGCGCCGGGAGACGCTGGGCTTCCCGGCCTGGGCACTGGTCAACGACCCGGCCAACGGGCACCACGCGCTCGCACTGGTCAAGGACGTCGAGCGGCTGGCGAGGCAGGCCAAGTCCCGCCCGGGCGCGGCCAAGGAGGGTTTCGAGGCGCTCGGCGAGCGGCTGGGCCGGGCCGTGCCGCACTTCCTGCCGACGTTCTACGAGCAGGCCGCGCGGGTCTTCCTGGAGCATGAGAACACCACGTATGCCGCCGCGTTCTTCGGCAAGGCCCGCGAGGCCGAGCGGGTGCACGCGCTCGCGGTGGACGAGGAGCGGCAGCGCGCGGTCTTCCTGGAGTTCGCCTTCGCCGGGGCGCTGACCGTGAAGGCCCTCAAGGAGCATGTGCGGGACCTCGCCGGGCGGCTCGAACCGGCCGCGGCCTGGGCGCAGTTCCGCCAGCTGATCGTGGAGCGCTGTGCGGCCGGGATGCCGCCGTACGCCTCGCTGCCGCAGGACGCGCGGGGGCTGATCAAGGCGGCAGGCCTGAGCCGGGTCACCGAGGAGTGCGCGCTGGTCGCCGACCTGATCGCCTCCCCCGCCGCGGTCCGCGCGCCGCGCTCCTTCTGGACCGCCTACCGCGCCGTGCTGCCGGTCCTCGCGGAGGAACGGCCGGAGATCCGGCTGCGGTTGCTGGAGATCATGCCCGAAGGTCTGGGCCGGGACGCCGAGGACGAGGAGTTCTGGCTGACCCTGCTCGCGGAGACCGGGGCCGACCGGCTGCTGACGGACGAGTCGGCGGCGGCCGGGCACGGCGCCGATCCGGCGGACTGGCTGACCCGCTGGGCCTCTTTCCGTAAGCACGGCGGCTCGTACTCCCGCCGCTGCCCGGCCACGCTCGCGCTGGTGGAGCGCATGGCTCCGCTGCTGCGGGCCGCCGGCCGTCCGGTGGACCTGTGCACCGGACGCTGGCACGCGGGCGCCGACCTCGACCTGCTGGACCTGTGCGCGGCCGAACGCGTCCCGATGACGCTGCCGGGCGCCGACGTCCCCGTGTATCTGCCGCTGCCCGAGTGGCTGCTGGACACCCGCGCCGGCCGGCGTGACCTGGCCGCCGTCGCGGCCGACCCGCGGCTGCGGCGGCTGCTGCACCAGGCCGTGGACAAGGTCGGCGGCCATCAGCGCAGCGAGGGGATGCTGAAGACGATCGCCGCCCATGCGGTCCTGTCCGAGGTGCTGCGGGAGTGGCTGGAGGAGGCCGTCGGCGACTTCACGCGCGCGGCGGGCCTGCCGGGCGCCCGTGCGGCGCTGGACCGGCTGCGCCCCTTCCGGGTGATCGCCTCCGAGGCCGCACCGGACGCGGTGGCCCGGGTGGCCGGCCGCGAGGTGGCCCCGCTGCTCGGCCGTACCGTGCGGGCGGGCATCCTCGACGAGCTGGGCTGGCCCGCCCTCGACGAGGCGCTGACGCTGCTCGACGGCGAGAGCAGGAAGGGCGAGGACAACTCGCTCACCGTGCACGAGGCCTGGCCCGCGCTGATCCTCTGCCTCGGTCGGAAGGCGGTCGTCGTCGGCCCGGAGCGGATCCTGCTCGACCACGACCTGCGGCTGCCCCATGACCTGGACCGCTGGCAGCGCCCCCGCTTCCGGTACGTGGACGGGGAGCTGCTCGTGATGTGGCGGCACGGAGGCAGGCAGTACGGCTACTGGTCGGCCCGGCCCGCCGACGTGTTCCAGCTCGGCGGCGAGCAGCTGCCCACCTGGTGGTCCGGCCAGGAGGCCGTCGTGCCGTCGGTCCCGCTGGCCGGCGGCGGACGTGCCACCGGTGGCCGCACCCTGCACGCGGGGGACACGGAGCTGCCGCCGTGCCGCGCGATCATCGGCGACGGCACCACCCTGTGGCGCCAGGGCCGGCAGGGCAGGCGGACGGTGTGGCTGGAGTACGACCCGGTGACCGGCACACACGGCCGCGCGTCACTTCCCGCATTGCTGCGCTCGGCCGTCCGCGAGGACGCCGAACTGCTGCCCGGCGTGTGCGAGGTCCTTCCGCTGCAACCAGGGCTGGAGCACAGCCCGTTCGGTACGGACGGCATGGTGCTGGGGCGCTGGGTGCGCAAGGAGGGCGAGGGCGCCGAGGGGCGCCGTACGGCCGGGACGCCGGACGGGCGGACCGTGTCGGTCGCGGTGGACCACGAGGGCCGGGTGGGTGTTCCCCTCGGTGCGCTGCGGCTGCCCGGGGGGGCCGAGCCGGTCGTCGCCCAACTGGGCGGCTACCGGGCCCAGTTGACCGGCATGATCGGGCTGTATGCGGGCGACGACACCGCGCACACCGGTCTGCTGGGCCGGCTGACGCCGAACGACCGCGGCGGTGAGTACGCCGCCGGCACCCGGTTCGTGCCCCCACTGCCCTTCTGGCACGCACTGCGTCCGCGCGACGAACAGGGCTCGGCGGTGCTGCGCGCCCTGTCCGACGAGCAGGCCGCGGAGCTGCTGCGGCTCACGGCAGAGGCGCTGAAGCTCCGCCAGGAGGCGCTGAAGGCGGCCGGTTCGGACGAGACGGCCAAGGCCGCCGTGCCGACCGCGGACGCCGTGGCCCTGAAGGCCGTCGAGCACGTCCTGCCGGCCCTGACGGACGAACGGCTGCGCATCGGCGTCGCCACGCTCGTCAGGTCGGCGCTGCGCATCGCCGACTCGGCCATCACCTTCGCGACTCCGCCGAAGGAACGGCCGGTGCAGGCGCGCAACCGGACCGAGGGCATGTTCGCCGACTACAGCCCCGTGCACGGTGATGACCGCTCCTTGTACTCCGCCGTGTCCGGAGTCGTCGGGCTGCGCGGCGGATGGTACGGCGAGCGGTGGAGCATCCTCCGCCAGATCCGCGCGGTGAACCACGTGCTCTCCGGCAGGCCCGCCGACGGCAAGCCGCTGCCCGGCCTGGCCCGCATCGGCGCCCTCACGGACGGCTGGACCAGCGAGGAGCACACCGTCCCGGCGGTCGGCATGGTGTGGCCGCCGGTCCTGGGCGCCCTGCGGGCGCTGCTGTACCGTGCCGCCTCGCCCGTACTGACCGACGCGCAGCGGGAACCGCTGCTGTTGCTGGCCGAGGCCCTGGCCGAGGGTCCGCTCGTCGAGGCGGGCGCCACACTGCGGGAGGTCGTGCTCAGCGAACCGCAGGAGGAGCAGCAGCAGCGCTCCGGGCAGGTGCTGCGCCGGGCCGGCCGCACGGTGGTGATCCTCGGCTCCCACGGTGTCGACATGCAGCGGGAACGGGTCAAGTGGCTGGCGCTGGACCACGATCCGTCCGGGGCGTTCGGCGCGGTCGCGCACTTCACGCTGGAGCAGGAGACGCGATACGCGCCGACGATCTCGGCGGAGGACCTGACCGCCGTCACCCGCCTGATCCGCGACAAGGGCGCCGCGCCCTGGCAGCCCGCGGCGCCCGAGACGCTGGAGGCGGCTACCGGCGGCGCGCTGGGCCCGCTGCAGTCCAGCGTGCTGCTCGCCGGGCTGCCGCAGCAGCCCTCTGCCGAGGGCCTCGCCACCATGGGGCTGAAGCCCCGGCAGCGGGAGTTCGGCGCCGCGCTGCTGCACGGGCTGGGCATGGAACGGCGCTCGGCGCTGATGGGCGCGCTGCTGCCGGACGACCCCGCCGCCCTGTGGACGACCGGCCCGGACACCCAGGCCGCGGGAGGGATGTGGGCCGACCGGTTCGGTTCGCTGGTCCGGTTGCCGGAGGACCTCAGCGCCGAGCTGGCCGGCATGGGCGCCGGAGGCGCCGGGGACGTGCTCAACCCGTCCCTCACACCGTGGCTGAGCCGCAGCACGGTCCTGCGTCCCGACAAGGACGGCACGCTCGTCCCGGAGGACCCAGAGGCGATGCCGAACGCCTACGCCCTGACGGGTGCCGTCGGCGCGCTGTCCGCGCTGGCGTACGTCCTGCCGTACGGCCATCCGTTGCGTGCCGCCCTGCCGGAAGGCCTTGCCGCGGTGCGGCGCCGGATGTCCGACCCGGAGCTGATGCTCGGCCTGGACGTGGAGTTCACGGAGAAGGGCGGCTCCACCGCCGTGGAGCTGCGCAAGGTGTACGGACTGCCCGCGACCGGCGGGGCGGACGCCCACGGCACCACCCGGATCGGCGAGGCGCTCGCCCTGCGCCCCTCGTACCGCGACACCGAGACCGTCCTTATCCGCCCGGCCGGACTGACCGGACCCGACGACGCGGTGTTCGGGCTGCTGGAAGGCCTGGTGGGTGCACAGCGCGGCCACGGCCTGCGCACGCTCCGCACGCTTCTCGGCGAGGAACTGGGTCGCGCCGTCGCGGCGGGCACCGAGGGCTCCACGGGTTACGCCCAGGACCCGACGGTCAGCGTGCCCGCGCTCGTCACCGAGGTGGCCGCCACGCACGGGCTGGGCGAGGACGCGGCCGCTCTCTACCTCCAGTTGCTGGCCCTGCCCGATCCGACGGACCGCAACTGCGCCCGCTGGACCGGCTGGAAGCCCGCGCGTCTGAAGAAGGCCCGTGCCGAACTGGCCGCGACGGACCTGGTGGTGGAGGCCAAGCGGCCGCGCGCCGGGCGGACCCTGTTCCTGCCGGGCGGCTGGCGCGATCTGAAGTCGCCCGCGCTGCCGGTGGAGACCTGGAAGGAGGGGCTCTACCCGATTCCGGGCCACCAGCGCGCGATACCGCTGGTCCCGGTGCCGGAGCTGTTCACACGCGCCTGGACCCGCGTCCGCGCGGGCGACGCCCCGGCGTACGAACAGCTGACCACCCGTGCGAACGGACGGGGGCGGCGGCGATGACATCCAGCGCGATGGGCTCCGCCGTGGCGGGCTCGGCCGTGTCGGGCTCCGCCTTGATGGGCTCGGGCTTGATGGGCTCGGGCTTGTTGGGCTCGGCCCCGCTGGGCCACACCACACCCGGCTCGACCGCGCCGGTCCCCACCGGATCGGGGTCCGCCGCGCCGGCGTCCACCCGCCCGCTTGCTCCGGCCGCCGGGTGCCGCGTTCTCGCCGCGCCGTCCGGCCGCGTCCTCACACCCACCTCCTCCCGCAGCACCTCGAAGGAATCCCGCCGATGACCACCGCGCTCGTGCCCGACGCGACCCGTCAGATCGTCCCGCCCGAGGACCGCTACGCCGTCGAACTGGCCTTTCTCGCCGCACACGACTCCGGGCCGCGGCCGCCCGCCTGGCGGCTCACGCCCCGGGCCGTCGTCACCTTCGTCATGGGCAGCGGCGGCCGGGCGCTGCGGCTGCCCGAGGACGCGGAGGCGCCGGAGGGCGTCCCGCGCCGACTGGAGATCACCGGCAAGTTCGTCGGCGACCGCGCGCTGGTCGAGCGGTGTGTCGTCACGCTGGCCGGCGAGCGGGGCCTGCTGCTCGTCGGCGAGCCCGGCACCGCCAAGTCCATGCTGTCGGAGCTGCTGTCGGCCGCCGTGTGCGGCACCAGTGGGCTGGTGGTGCAGGGAACGGCCGGTACCACCGAGGACCAGCTCAAGTACGGCTGGAACTACGCCCTGTTGCTCGCGCAGGGGCCCAGCCGGCAGGCGCTCGTCCCGTCGCCGGTGCTCACCGCGATGACCCGGGGTGCGATCGCCCGGGTCGAGGAGGTCACCCGCTGTCTGCCGGAAGTACAGGACTCCCTGGTGTCGCTGCTGTCGGAGCGCCGGATCGCCATACCCGAACTGGCGGGCGGCCAGGACGCGTTGGCGCACGCGGCCCCGGGCTTCAACCTCATCGCCACCGCCAACCTGCGGGACAAGGGCGTCTCGGAGATGTCGGCCGCGCTCAAGCGCCGCTTCAACTTCGAGACCGTCGGCCCCATTGCGGACCTCGACGCCGAGACGGCACTGGTGCGCGGCCAGGCCCGGGCGTCGGTGGAACGGGCGGGTGCCCCGTTCCAGGTGGACGACGCCGTCCTGGAGGCCCTGGTCACCGTCTTCCGTGATCTGCGGGAGGGGCGGTCGGCGGAGGGCTGGGAGGTGGAGCGGCCGTCCACGGTGATGAGCACCGCGGAGGCGGTGTCCGTGGCGGGTGCGTTGGGGCTGGCCGCGGCGTACTTCCCGGGCGATCGGGACGTGCTCGGGCTGCTGCCCGGCCATCTCCTCGGTGTCGTGCGCAAGGACGACCCGGCGGACGCGGCGCGACTGCGCGGCTACTGGGACGGCCCGGTACGGCGCCGTGCCGAACAGGGTTCGGCCACCTGGCGCACGCTGTGGGACCTGCGCACGGTCCTGGAGGGCTGACGGCTGTGTCCCCAGTCTCTCCGATCGACGCGTCGGCCGTGGCCGACCCTGCTCCCGGCACAGGTTCCGGGGCTTTCGCCGACCCCGGCGCCGGCGCGGCGGCTTTCGCCGATCCGGAGGCCGCCGTAGCCGCCCTGACCGACCCGGCGGTGCCCTACCTGATCGGGGTACGGCACCACGCGCCCTCGCTCGCCGCGGCCGTGCCAGCGCTGCTGGACGCGGCCAGACCTGAGGTGCTGCTGGTCGAGCTCCCCGCCGAGATGCAGGACTGGCTGCCCTGGCTCGCCCACGAGGAGACCAGGGCTCCGGTCGCCCTCGCCGCCGTACCCGGGAACGGGGGCGGGGGCCCGGCGTTCTACCCCTTCGCCGACTTCTCACCGGAGCTGGCGGCCGTGCGTTGGGCGGCACGGCACGGGGTAGCGGTGATCGCGTGCGATCTGCCGCTGGCGGACCGGGCCTGGGCGGGGGCGCCAGGGCAGGGCCGGGTGGCGGAAGCGCGGGAGCTGGACGCGGAGGCAGGGTCGACGGGATCGCCTCAGGTCCCGGCACCCGAGGCCGACGGAGAGGCCACGGCACCCGGCGCCCTGAAGCCGGAGGCCGACGGGAATGCTGGGGCGCCCGGTGCCCCGGCCCCGGGCCCAGCCGAGGTGCCGGGAGCCCCCGGTGCCCCGGCGGCGAAGGTCCTCGGGACCGCCGCCGGTTCGGCCGCAGCCGGGCTCACCGCGGCCCTGCGTTCCCAGCTCACCGGCCGCCCCGGTGACGACCTGTGGGACCGGCTCGTCGAGGCCGCCGCTCCCGGTTCTGCGCCGGAGGCGCTGCGGCGGGCCGCGCTGCTGACGGGGTGGGCGCTGCGGCAGGAGGCGATGGCCTCGGGCGGGGTGCCGGAGCTGGACCTGCGGCGCGAGCGGTGGATGCGATCGTGTCTCGCCGCGGCCACGGCGAACGGCGAGCGCGCCGCCGTGCTCGTCGGCGCCTTCCACGCCCCGGCGCTGCTGGCCCCGCCCGGCGGCGCGGACGCCGTGGCGGCGGCACCGGCTCCCGCTGCCGAGAAGGCACAAGGCCCTGCCATGGCGTGGACGACCTCCCTCATCCCCTACAGCTACGCCCTGCTCGACGAACGTTCGGGCTATCCGGCCGGCATCCGTGACCCGGAGTGGCAGCACCTGGTGCTGGACGCGGCCGGCGATCCCGTCGCGCTGGAGGACGCGTTGACGCGGGCCGCCGTGCGGGTGTGCGCCGAGTTGCGGGCGCTGGGTCATCCGTCCGGGCCCGCCGACGCACGGGAGATCGCGCGGCTGGCCGGTGATCTCGCCCGGCTGCGGGGGCTGCCCTCGGCGGGCCGGGGCGAACTGGTCGAGGCGGTGCAGACGGTGCTGGCGCAGGGCGAGCCGTACGGGCGGGGGCGGGCCGTGGCCCGGGCCATGGAGAGGGTGCTCGTCGGGACGCGCACCGGCCGCCCGGCCCCGGACGCGCCGCGCTGCGGACTGGCACCGGCGGTCGAGGCGGAACTCGCCGAGCTGGGGCTGCCCGGCCCGGCGGACTCGGGCCGGGGTGCACGGGACCTGCGTCTGGACCCGCTGCGTTCGGAGCTGGACCGCCGCCGTGAGCTCCTGCTGCGGCGCCTGGCGGTGTGCGCGGTGCCGTACGGCGAGCCGAGGGCGGTCGTCGGTGCGGGCGGCGCCGACGCGCTGACCTCACGCTGGGAGGTGCGCTGGACACCGGCCACCGCGGCCATGCTGACGGCGGCCGGGCTGCGCGGAGTGACTCCGGCGCAGGCCGCCGAGGGTGTGCTGAGGGAAGACCGACGCCTTGAGCGGGACGAGGGCGGACCCACGGCGGCGCAGACCCTGCGGGGGCTGGAGCAGGCGGCGGAGTGCGGCCTGCCCGAGCTCGCGGACGAGCGGCTGGCCGACACCGCCGAAGTGCTGCCGGCCTCCGGGACGCTTCCCGAACTCCTGGCGGGGCTCGCGCTGTTGGACCGGTTGCGGGCGGGGCACATCGCCGGACTCGGCGGCGACGAGGACCGTACGGCGCGGGCGGCGGCCGTCGCCGACCTGCTGACCGCCGCCGCGGTGCGCCAGGTCGACGGGCTCACCGGCTCCGAGGACCCGGCCGACGCCCACGCTCTGCTGGAACTCGCGCACCGAGCCGACCCGTTGGGCGGCATCCGGCTCACGGACGCGCTGGCCCGGCTGGCGGCCGACGGTTCCCCGCTGATGCGGGGCGCCGCCGGAGCCGTACGCGTGCTGCTGGGACAGCAGGAGGCCCAGGTGTTCGGCGACCGGGTCGCCTCCTGGGTGGACGGTGCCTGCGACGCCGGGTCCCGTACGGCGCTCACCGCCCGCCTGACCGGTCTGCTGACCGCGGCGGGGCCGCTGCTGGAGTCGGCGGCGCCCGCGCTGGAACCGCTGCTGCGCCGGATCGTGGAGCTGCCCGACGGGGACTTCCTCGACCGGCTGCCGGCGCTGCGCGGCGGCTTCGACACACTCAGCCCGGCCGCCCGCGACCGACTGCTGGCCACCGTCGAGCAGCGTCTGGACGGAGAGCGTCCGGACGACACCGGCGGCGTCGATCCCGCGACCCTCGCCGTGTGGACCGGCGCCGACCTCGCGGCCCGCGAGACCCTGGCCGCCTTGGGACTCCTTCCGTCCCAGCGGCCCACCGCGGCCACCGCCACGACGAAGGCCGAGGATGCGGCGACGTCCGTCCCCCTGGGCGCCGCCGACGACGGCCACCGGCTCGCACCGGCCGACCGATGGCGCCTGGTACTGGGCCGCGGGAGCAGCCGGCTGTCCGGCCCGGCGCAGCGCCTGGCGACCGCTCTGGACGAGTTGTACGGCAGTGGACACGGCGAGGGCAGCCGTGGAGATCTCTCGGGCCGGGGCGGCGCCGGGCACGGTGGCGGGCGCGGGGCGCCGTACCCGGGGGTGCGGGAGTGGTCCGAGGAGCTGGCGGCGCTGTTCGGCCCGGGGATCCGGGAGGAGGTGCTGGCGGCGGCTGCCGCGGCCGGCCGCCAGGATGTGTTCGCGGAGCTGGATCCGGACAGCGTACGGCCCTCGGTCGACCTGCTGCGCTCGGTGCTGCGGCACGCCGGCGGCCTGCCGGAGGCCCGGCTGGCGGCGCTGCGTCCGCTGGTGCGGCGCCTGGTGGACGCCCTGACCCGGCAGTTGACGACCCGGCTGCGCCCCGCGCTGCACGGCACCGCCCTGCCCCGCCCCAGCCGGCGCCCCGGCGGCGGACTCGATCTGCCCCTCACGCTGCGGGCGAACCTGGCCACGGCCCGCCGAATGCCCGACGGCACGGTCCGGGTCGTTCCCGAGCGGCCCGTCTTTCGCAGTCGTGCCCGTAGGTCGGCCGACTGGCGGCTGATCCTGGTCACCGACGTGTCGGGGTCCATGGAGCCGTCCACGATCTGGGCGGCGCTCACCGCCTCGGTACTGGCCGGGGTGCCCACCCTGTCCACGCACTTCCTGGCCTTCTCCACCGAGGTGATCGATCTGACCGACCACGTCGAGGACCCGCTCTCCCTGCTCCTGGAGGTCAGGGTCGGCGGCGGCACCCATATCGCCGCGGGACTGCGGCACGCGCGGGAACTGGTCACCGTGCCCTCGCGCACGCTCGTCGTGGTCGTCAGCGACTTCGAGGAGGGCTACCCGGTCGGCGGGCTGCTCGCCGAGGTCCGCGCCCTGGTCGGCGCCGGCTGCCATGTGCTGGGCTGCGCGAGCCTCGACGACGCGGGCCGCCCCCGCTACTCCACCGGGGTGGCCGGGCAGTTGGTGTCCGCGGGCATGCCCGTGGCCGCTCTGAGTCCGCTCGAACTCGCCCGCTGGGTAGGGGAGAAGATCGCATGAGCCAGGGCATGAGGCAGGAACTGCCTCCGGTCGCCCCGTCCGTGACCGCCGAACTCGTCGCGGCGCTGTCGCCCCGGCTGCGCAAGCGCCTCGACGCGGGCATCGCCAAGCTGGCCGACCGGCCCGCGGTCCGGGACGGCGACACGGTCCGCATCGCTCTGGACGACGACACCGACCTCGAACTGCACGCCCCGGACGGCACGGTGACCGCAGCGGACGCCATCCGCTGCGGCTGTCTGCTGGCCCCGGACTGCCTGCACCGCGCGGCGGCCGCCTCGGCGGCTCCCGCCGCCGAGGAGACCAAGCCCGAAGCGGATGAGGGTGGTTCGGAGGAATCGACGGCCGCCGCCGATGAGGTGCCGGCCGAATCGGAGACGGCCGATGCCGGGCAGGTCGCCGCGGCCCGCGCGCTCCACGCCGCCGCGGCCGCCGTACTCGAAGCCGGTGCGGACGGTGCGGGCGCCGTGCTCCAGGCGGAGCTGCTGCGGGCCGCCCACACGGCGCGGCTCGCGGGCCTGCACCGGGCCGCCGCGTCGGCCGTCTCGGTGGTCACCGCGCTGCGCGCGGCCCGCGCGGCCGACCCCGCGTACCGGCTCGCGGACCTGGTCGGCGGCCTGCGTGACGTCCTTTCCGTGGCCCACCGCGTCCCGCACGCCGCCGGCGCCGAACTGGCCGCGCTGCGCGGCACCGCACGGCAGCCGTACCGCCCGGACGGCTCGCTGCGGCTGTACGGCCTGTTCTCCGAGCCGGTGCTCACCGCGAGCGGCTATGCCGGCGCGGTCACCTGGACCGCGGACGCCCAGGGCCGGCTGTACCAGGTGTCCGATGTCGCTCCGGGCGGTGCCGGGCGTGCGGTGGGCGCGGCCGACCGGGCGGTCCGGCTCGGTGACACGGCCCTGACCCACCGGGAGCTGTCCCGTGCGGGTCTCGCGGTGTCGGGGGCCACGGTCTCCCCCACCGGCCGGCTCGGGGCGGGCGCCGGCGTACGGGCGGTCGGGGCGTCCGGGGCCGGCTGGCGCGAGGAGCCGCTGGACCGGCTCTGGGCGGTCCCCGTGGCCGAGCAGCTCGCCCGCGCGCTGAACGGCGGCCATGACCTGCTGTTCCTGGAGGTCACCCTGCACGGCACGGCGGCGGAGGCGGCCGGTGACTGTCTGCTCGCCGGTAGCGGGGGCGTCGTACTGCGGCTGACCGCCGCCCACGACGACCCCGCGCTTCCGCACCGGGACAACCTGCGTCTGCTGGCCGCCGCCCGCGGCGCCACACTCCGGGTCGTCGCGCGGCTCACCCCGGCCCCGCACCCCCGGGCCCAGCTCCTCGCCACCGAGCATCCGGCGCGGTCCGGTACCCGGGTCGACGTGGGCCTGGACCGGCTGCAACGCGCGGACCTCCCCACCGCCCCCGCATCCCCGGTGCAGGCGGCGCCGAGCGGCGAGGAGGCTCCGGTCCATCTGCTGCGCCGCCGCGTCCAGCAGGCGGTCTCGGGCGGTCGGCGGGTGCTGTCCTTCCCGGGTGACACGGCCGCCGACGCCCGGCGGCTGAGCCGTTCCGGGCTGGCCACCGCGGGCGGTCTGCTGGAGGAGCTCCACGCGTCGGCCGCGGAGCGCTCCCGCGATGTGTTCGGCCGCCTCCTGCCGGCGGACCCGGGCCGCTTCGCCCGCGCCTGGCTGGCGGCGGCCCGCTACACCGAGGAGGTGGACCGCGCGCTCTGCGTCGCGGCCTGGGCGGGATAGCGCGAGAGAGTCCCGGTGGGAGTGCGGGGACTCGGAGTGAGGGGGCGAAGAGATACGGCACCGGACGGGCCGCCGTTCCCCCGTTCCGGCGGCCCGCCGGGCGTCCGCCCGCACAGGCCGGTGCCGCCGGGTTGCAGTGTGCGACAGCCGGGGGCCGCGGGGGTATGCGTACAAGTACGTACGCGGGGGTAGGACGCGCCGCGAGGCAGCGGGAGAGGATCAGGTGGGGCTGGACAAGGCCTACGAACGCATGACGGCGGTCGCCGTGGCGGCGCTGCACGAACGGGAGCCCGCGCGCCTGTGGCCGATGCTCGCCGGTGCCCTGGCGGACCTGTGCGGCGGCGAGGCGGTCGTCCACAAGCCCGACGACTGGAGCGCGCACGCGGGCACGATCGGTGCGGCACCCGACGACGCCGCCGCCGAGCTGCAGCGGCTCGGGCCTGCGGACCTGGCCCTGCTCCGGGCGGGCTATCCCTTCGCCCGCCACTACGCGAACAGGGCCGACCGGCTGCCCGTCACCGCCCGTCGGGCGGCGGGGCGGCGCTGGCCGGGCAGTCCCACGGCGCGTCTGCTCGGCGAGGCGCTCGACGTCGACCACGTGCTCGGCGTACCGCTGGCCGACAGCACCACCCCGGTCACCGGGTGCCTGGTCTATCGCGCCGGTACGGACTTCACCGACGACCATCTCGCCATGGCGGAGCGCGCGCAGCCGCTGCTGGCGGCCGTGGAGCGGCAGCGGCGGCTGCTGGAGGAGTGGCGGCGCGGGCTCGGCCCGGGCGGGGCACCGGACGAACGGGCGGCGGACTGCGCGCTGACGCCGCGCGAGACGACCGTCCTGCTGCTGCTCACCGACGCGCTCACCGCCGATGCCATCGGCCGTCGCCTCGGCATCTCCGTCCGCACGGTGCACAAGCACGTCGAGAACATCTACCGCAAGCTGGGCACCCGCGACCGTCTGGGCACCGTGCTGCGGGCCCAGCGACTCGGTCTGGTGCCATCGCCCGGCCCACTCTGAGCCTGGGCTCGGCCCGGCCTGTGCGATTCGTCACCGTGGAACGATCCGCCGAAGCAGGGCTCTCCTGAAGGGTTGTCAGCCGAGCCGGAAGCCGGCTGAGGGCTTCGTGCGTGTGCCCGCAGGCCCCTACGCCCATCGCCGGCGCACCTTCCCCACCGGGCGGACGCTCGTCGTCTCTCTGCCTGCCCTGCCCTGCCGTCGACTGACAGCAAGTCAGGTCGGACCTGAAGAGCCGCTCGTGGGGCCCCTGTTTCAGCGGTGTGTGCCGTGTCACGCACCCCAAGGCCGTCTAAGTTGTCTGCATCACAGCGGAAATGTCCCTTTAGCGTCCATGCTCGAAACGGACACCGACTCCCGAAGTGGAGCCTGTCGGCACCGTCTTGGGCACGAAGTTACAAAGTGACCCACGACACAGCATTCGCGACATTCCTGCTTGTTCCCCCCGGAAAGGTGCACCATCATGGCCGCTTACCTCTGCCCTCCTGCCGTGATACACGGCGAGCACACCGTGAAGACCAGCGAGATCGTGGCGGAGGTGCGTGACCGGCATCCGCATGCGGCGTGGGCGCCGCGGATCGACGGCATCGCGGCCAGCACGGGCATCGAGACCCGCGGCTGGATGCTGCCGCTGGAGACCGCCGTCGCGCCCGGCAACGGCGGCGCCCTGCAGGGTGTCGGCATCGGGTCGGCCCAAGAGGCGCTGGCGCGCGACGGGTTCAGCCAGCAGGACGTGGACCGCGTGATCGCCACACTTGAGTCGATACCCGGGCCGCAGACCGTCCAGGAGCGCACCGCGCCGGCCTGGGAGGCCGTGCAGTCCTACGGGGAGCGTGCGGCGCGCGGGGCTTTGCAGATCGCCGGACTGGACGTCGCAGACGTCGACTGCCTGATCACCAGTCACTCCACGACCCCGGCGCTGCCGGGTCTGGACGTCGCCCTGGCCAACAAGCTTGCGCTCCGCAACGACGTGATGATGCTGCCGGCCACGCAGTGGGCCTGTATCGCGGGGACCCGCTCCCTGGCGCTGGCGGCGGATCTCGTGGCCGCGGACCCCGACCGGGTGGTCCTGGTCGTGATCGCGGAGGCGCTGAGCACGACCTACCAGCCCGCGGACGACACGCTCGAGTCCCTGATCGTCCGGCTGCTGTTCGCGGACACGGCGGTCGCCACGGTGGTCACGGGCCGCCCGCGGCGCGAGTCGATGCTGCGGCTGGACTCCGCCTGGCACCACACCCTGCCCGGCACCCAGGACCTGCACCGCCTGGAGACCAGGGCGGACGGCACCCACTTCGTGATGGACCGGCGGGGGCCGCGCGCCGTCCAGGAGACGGTCAGCGCGATGTGGGAGTGGCTGCGCGTCCGCTACCAGGACGACCCCGACTCCTGGCACCCCGACGTGCTGCTGGCGCACCCCGGCGGGACCCGGGTGCTGGAGTACATGGAGCAGACGATGCCCGAGGCGTGGCCGTCGGGGCTGCTGGACTACAGCCGGGACAGCTACACCACCGGCAACCGCGGCGGCGCCGCCGTGTTCGACATCATGCGACGGGCGCACGACGCCGGGCAGAAGTCGGGCAGTCGCGCCGTCCTGTACGCGGCGGCACCGGGCCTCACCGCCACCGCCCTGGAAGGCGAGTGGCTGTAGGGCGAGCCCGCGCCACCCGTACCGGCAAACGGGTCGTCGGCATCACCGGTCACGCCACCGGTGCCGCCGAGTGCACCATGCATACAGTCGGTGACAGCGGGTGACGGGTAGGCCGCCCGCACCCTCGGCGCGCTCCCACTCCACGGCCGCGCCCCCGCCCCGCACCCGCGTCACCTCGCGACTTTCGCCCAGACGACCTTGCCGGTGTCCGTCCACCGCACCCCCCACCGGGTGGTGAGCCGGTGCACGATGTGCAGGCCGCGACCGCCGTCGTCCAGGAGGCCGCCCCGGCTCAGGAGCGGCCTGCCCTTGCCGGTGTCGCCCACCTCGCACAGCAGGCCGTGACCGGACCTGATCAGCCGTACCGTGATGGGACCGGTGGCGAAGCGCACCGCATTCGTGACCAGCTCGCTGACCAGCAACAGGACGTTGTCCCGGGTGTCGTCCCTGGTGCGCCACCGCCGCAGCAGCGCGGAGACCTGCGCGCGGGCACGGGCGGGGGCGTCGTCGCGGGCGGGCAGCCGCCAGGTCGCCGTGTCCCCTTTCCGGTAGCCGATCATCCGCGCGAGCAGCAGGGTCACGTCGTCGCGCTGGCGCGCGGGTGCCAGCGCGGAGACGACGTGCCGTGCGGCCTGCTGCAGGGAGTCCCAGGGGTGCACCGTGGACACGGCGTCCGCCAGCCTGCCGATGCCCTCGTCGATCGACACGGCCGGATCCTCCACCAGGCCGTCGGTGTAGAGGGCGAGCAGGGAGCCCGGGGGCGCACCGAACGTGTGCACGTCAAACGGCTCACGCAGTGCGAACTCGGCGCCCAGGCCGGGGTGAGGGCGGACCTCGAGCGTGCCCGCCTGCCCGTCCGGGGAGACCAGGACCGGGGGGAGATGGCCGGCGCTGGACAGCGCCACATGGTGGCTGACCGGGTCGTAGAGGGCGATGCAGCAGGTCGACCCAAGGGCGCTGTATCCGGCCGCCAGCCCGGCCTCCGAGTCGTCCAGCAGCGACACGGTCTCGTCCAGGTGCTCCAGTACCTCGTCGGGCGCGAGCCCCGCGGACAGCAGTGCGCGGGCCTCCATGCTCAGCTGGCCCATGGTCGCCGCGGCTCCCAGGCCGTGTCCGACGACGTCACCGACCACGAGCGCGGTACGGCCGTCCGGCAGCGGAAAGCTGTTCACCCAGTCGCCGCCGACGCCCGCGCTGTCGGGCGTGGCGGGCTGGTAGATGCTGGCGATCTCGATGGTGTCGCCGCCGCTCCGGGGCAGCAGCCGGCGCTGCAACGCCAGCACCTGCGTGTGCTCGCGCTGGTGCTGACGGGCCAGGTCGATGTGGTGGGCGGTCCTGGCCACCAGCTCCTGCAGGTCGAACAGCTCGCTGTCGCGGAAGGGGGCGTCCGCCCGCCGCCAGACCTCCGCCACGCCCAGCACGACGGGCGGCGTGCCGTCCAGGACCAGCGGTATGCACGCCACACCGGCCGACCGGTCGCCGGGTACCAGGGCGCGCATCACTTGCGGGCTGCCGAGGACGCGCTCCACGGCCTCCCGGTCGGGTATGACGATGGCCTGCGGGGAGTCGTTCCGCCGCACCGCCTGCGCCAGCAGTCGACTCGCGTCGCTGGGAAGATCGTCGCCCGGAGTCACGTAGCCGTCGGGCCACGCCCGGTCCGGCACCAGGGCCGCCCGCCGCAGCCGGATGCGCCCCTGTGCCTGCCCGGTCACTCCCTCGCCCGTCCACACGGCGAAGTCGAGGTCGACGGCGGCCACGTCTCCCCAGGCCAGCAGGGACTTCGCGAGCGACTGCGCGGTCTCGCCAATGTCCAGCGAGGTGCCGATCGCGGTCTCGGCGGCGTACAGGTGCAGCCTCCTGGCCATGGCGATCAGGGAGACGGTCAGCCCCTCCTGGGGCATGGCGGCGGGCAGGATGCTCATCGAGACCACCAGCTCCGACCCGTCGCCGCGCCGCAGGCGCTGGATCCGGGCGACGTGCGCCTCACCGGTCTCCAGGACCTGCCGCAACCGCCGTGTGACCGTCGGTACGTCCCCGGGGGGCAGGAGATCGACGAAGGGACTCCCGGCCGCGGCGTCCAGACCCTCGAACACGGGGGCTGTCAGATTGCAGCGGGTAATTCTCAGATCCCTGTCCAGGTTGACCACGCCGAGAATCTGCTCCTGACCGCCGTCTGCCGGGTCGGGAACAGCCTGGCGGGCGGCGGGCTCGCCCTGCGCGTCGGCAGGACCGGCGGCCGCCGCCGCTGCACCGCGCGGGATGTAACGCCCCAGGGCGCTGCTGACCAGGTCGAACGGCGAAGAGGACGAGGGGGAAGGGGTAGAGTCCATGCGGCTCTCTCAGCAATCCCCGGCGCAGCGCCGAGGCCGTACTCGGACCCGTGCGGCGGGCCCCGAGATCCCTGACCGCACACCTCATTGAATAACACCGGGGGTCGCTTCGCCCACATCAGCGGATCGCCCGGTGAACACGGACAGTGAGGGAATGCCGAGGCCGGTGGGGCGCTGCTCACCGTGCCGGGGAGCGTCGCCCCGCCAGGATGCGCCGACCGCCGCGGGGACCACTGGGCGCCCGCGGCACCGGCTCCGGTGAGGTACAGGCACGTGCCGCTGCGCGGGGTGATCGATGCCGTGACGCGCTGATCCACACCGGCGCATCCCCGGCCCCGCCTCCGACACGTCGGCCCGACGCCTTGAGCGGGACCGAGGGCAGAGCGAGACGACTGGAAGATCGTCGAGGGCGGCCGCCAAGCCCACGACGGCTTCACCGGCGGACGGCTCGCCGAAGCAGCGCTGCGACCGCACACCTGGTGCTCGACTCCGAAAATGGACCCTCGCTCTTGCGGCGACTCGCGGAAGGGAAAGCCGGCCGCCAGGACGCGGCCTTCGGCACCATGGCTGTCGCGGACGGCGACCTCCCACCGCAGGCAAGCGGCCAGATACTCGTCGTGGCACCAGCCCTCGACGCGGGCCCACTCGGCCGGCCACACGGCCCCGTCACGCGTAGGACACCTTCAGCTTCCTCGACCATCGGCAGCCCTTCGTTCGGGACGAAGGGGTCGCGCGTTGAAGCGTCACCACCCGACCGCGCAGAGTCCTGGTCCGCCACTCGCGTTTGAGTACACGACGACGGCCGCTTCAAGAAGGCGGGCACTTCTCAACGCTCCACGGGTCGTTTGGAGCGGCCGGGCCTGCCCATACAGTCCCACCGAAGCGAATCACTAGCCGAGAAAGCTCAGCCGAACCTCACGGTTGGCATTATCCCGATTCGTGTCCGCCAGCCTCCGGTAAAGACAACCTGCAGCATAGCCAGGAGTCTCCACGCTCAGTCCCGGTGGACGGCTCAGTACTGCGGTACGTGGGAACCGGTGGTGAGTTGTCGTGTGCGGGCTGCTGTGCCGGCCTGGAAAGCTGCTGGAGGTGGGCGACCTTCACTCGCAATTATGTAGATCGGAGGTGCTCAGTAGAAGCGCCATGGTGAGGATCTGCGGTGGCTTCGCTGAAATCAGCTGCTGCTGGTCGAGCAGCGCGAGACGCCTTTGGAGCCGTACATCGAGCTCGACAGCCTTGCGGCGGAGGCTCTCGGCCGACTCCTTGGGCTTCTCGCCTCTCCTTTCCTTCTCGGAGGCCGCCGCGGCGTCGAGAAGCAGCCGTTCACTCTCCGATGTCAGGCGCTTGGTCACCAATTCCCTGGTCCTGGCCAACTCGGCCAGACGACCTGACTGAACCTCGGCCAGGTACGCGGGAAGCCGGTTGGCGGTGATCCAGCTGGTCGCCTCGGACTCGGCGTCCGCGAGCCAGGACAGTCCGCGAGCTATATCGGTGGCCACGCCGTCGGGAGCAGCGGTGCATTCGAGGTAGGGCGCGGGGCCGGCCTGATGCACGGTGCCGCGGCTGTCGACGTACGCATACGAGAACCTTCGGGCCACCGACTCGCCGGTGCCGTCCGAGATCTCCTCAACGACCCCGACGAGGAGGTGCGGTTCGTCGAGGGCCGAGGAGACGAGAACGGTGCCCCGGTTGAGGGCGTCGCTGAAGTTCCGGATGGTTTCCGCCATAACGGCATCGTGCAGCGGATGGCCAGGGGCGAGCAGGTCGACGTGGGCGCGGTCGTCGGGCTGGACCTGGCCGAGGTCGAAGGTGACGTTGTCGTACTTGGTGGCGATGGGACCGTTGCCCGCCGATCGGATGTGCTGCGGCACGTACGTGATCTCATGACGGCCTTGTGCCCGCTTGACGATCCGGCCACCGAGCCTGGTGAAGGCGTCCTTGAAGGTCGATTCGATGTCGTGCGGCTCAAGACGCCGTGCGCGGGCATCGTCCATGGTGGAGTGCAGAACACGGAGATCGGCATCCGAAAGGTGCTCCGAAGCGAGCGCGCGTTCGTCCAGGAGACTCTTGAGGCCGTCTCCAACGCTGCTGTCGATGACCTCGTGCATCCTGCCCTTGACAGCCGGCTGCTCACCGTACTGGATCGCGTCGAGAAGCAGGTCTCGCAGCGGTGTCTCGGCGAATGCCTCTCCCAGAACGTCGAAGACCTTGCCGCCGTACGTCTCGCGCATCTGGTCGAGTTTCTCCAGCAGGCGTATGAAGACCTCGCCCTCGCGGGTGTTGGAAGCGACGAGGTTCCAGAGCCGACAGACCTCCTCCTGGCCGATGCGATGGATGCGGCCGAAGCGCTGCTCGATGCGGTTGGGGTTCCAGGGCAGGTCGTAGTTGATCACCAGGTGTGCGGCTTGCAGGTTGAGGCCCTCGCCAGCGGCGTCGGTCGCCAGCAGGAACTGAACATCGCGGTTCTTGGTGAACTCCTCGGTGATCTGCCGGCGTTCTGCCCGGCGTACACCGCCGTGAATGGCCTTGACGGCATCGGCCCTTCCCAGCAGCGAGCTAATCTTGGCCTGCAGATAGCGAAGGGTGTCGCGGTGCTCGGTGAAGACGATCAGTTTCCGCGGGTGCCCATCGGCGTTCGTCACCAGCCCTTGGTCGCGGAGAAGGGCGGACAGTTCCGTCCACTTGCGGTCCGTGCCTGCCTCGCGGACCTGCTGCGCCGTCCGCACCAATGTCCTCAGCTCGACGAGCTCGGCATCGAGCTCGTCGACCGTCCGTGCCGCCGTCGCGGCGTCGAGCAGTTCCTCCTCGATCTCCTCGATCTCCTGGGCGCCGAAGTCGTCGTGGTCGAAGGTAGCAAGGTCAACGGTGGGCATGCTCTCGCGAAAGGCGCCGGCGAGGATCTCCTGTTTCCTGCGCTCCAGGCGCTCGGTACGCCGCACAAGGCTCTTGTAGATCGCTTCGGGGCTGGAGGCCAGCCGTCGCTGCAGCACGGTGAGTGCAAAACCCACGGTGTTCTTGCGTGTGCCGCCGATGCGGTCGGCGCGGTTCATCCCCTCTCGAACGTAGTGGGTGACGTCCTCGTAGAGGTCGTACTCGAGCGCCGTGAGCTCGTAGGGGACGGTCTCCGCCAGTCGCTCGGGAAAGAGTTTCCTGCCCTCGAAGGTGAGCAGGTCTTCCTTGATCATGCGCCGCATGATCCCGCCGACGTCGGCACTGCTCTTCTGCCTGCCCTCGAACCGGTCACGGTCCAGCAGGGTGAGGAAGAGCTGGAAGTCCTCCTCCTTTCCCGAGTGCGGCGTCGCGGTCATGAGGAGCAGGTGGCGCGTGATCTCCCCGAGCATCTCGCCGAGCTGGAAACGCTTGGTCTTCTCCACTTTGCCACCGAAGTAGTGAGCACCCATGCGGTGGGCCTCGTCTACGACGATCAGGTCCCAGTCCGTCTCCCGGAGCTGTGCCTTCAGCTGCTCGTTGCGGGAGAGCTGGTCCATGCGGGCTATGAGAAGCGGGTGGGCCTCAAAGACATTGAGGTGAAGCTGCGAGTCGGCGAGCTGGTTCGTGAGCAGGTCGAAGCGGAGGCCGAATTTGAAGAAGAGCTCGTCCTGCCACTGGTCGACCAGGCCTCCTGGGGCCACCACGAGGCACCGTCTGACATCGTCGCGCAGCAGAAGCTCCTTGATGTAGAGCCCGGCCATGATCGTCTTTCCCGCACCCGGGTCGTCGGCGAGAAGGAAGCGCAGCGGCGTACGGGGCACGAGCTCGCCGTACACGGCGCGAATCTGGTGCGGAAGCGGCTGCACGTCGCTGGTCGCCACGGCCAGCATCGGGTCGAACAGGCCGGCCAGCGAGATCCGCTGAGCCTCAGCGACCAGCTTGAAGTCACGTACGTTCGCGTCGAAGGCGCGGCTGCCGCTGCGGGCGATGCTCAGCCTGCCCTCGTCCCTCCGGAAGACGATCTGCTGATCGAGAGCACCCCCGGCTGTCTTGAAGGTCAGCTCGACCGCGTCCCGACCGTGCGGCTGGGCGGCGATGAGCGTGACGACCTCCGCCGGTACCAGTCCGTCGATCCGCAGACCCGGCCTGAGCTCCTCGAGCAACACGTGCACAACCTCCGTTTGGCAGCCTGCGAACGCTACTCGGACGTCCCGGCGATGTCGTGATCCCGTCGACTTGATCGACCGGGGTCGCTAATGTTCCCAGAGGTCATGCGAGTCGGCGGGGGCAATGGAACGAGAAGCACGTCATCACCTGCGTGGTGTGGTGGACGAGGTCAGCGGTTGGCACCGGCTCGCGGCGGGGATCGCCGAGCGACGTGGGGCTGTCGAGTCAACAGCGGACGCCGCCGCCAGGCAGCTCCTCGACCGCGTGGTCCCCCTCGGGACCAAGACCACCACGTCATGGCGCGTCCTGTAGGTCTCGCCCTCTGATGCCGGCCTGGTGACCGCCCTGGCCCGGCGCCAAGCCCTTCCAGCGATCACCGCGGATACCCAGGCAAGCATCCGTCGACTGACCGACGACGCCGAGCGGGCGTTGACTGGTGTCCGTGCACTGTTCGGTGCCCGCCGGATCTTCTCGGGCAAGAGCCGCAAGGAAGATGCGGAGCAGGCTGCCGCCTACCTTCTGTCCCTCCATCAGGAGATCACGAGCACCCGACTCGTACCCACGATGGAAGGCCTGGCGGCGTGGGACGGGAAGGCGGTCCCGGCAGTCGGTCCCTCGGATATCCTCGACGAGAAGGTCGGCTTCGGCCGGCGCCTCGGCACCCGGGCCGAACTTGTCGGTCGGCATGAGCTGGATGCCGCCAAGACGGCGATCGCCGCGATCGACCGGGCTCTGCACCGCGAGAGCGAGTTCAGAAAGGCCGTCGACGCCGCAGGCAACACTGTCCGGCAAGCCGAGGTGCGCAAACTGGTCGCCGAGATGCCCGTCGAACGGCTCAAGGATGCGACCAGCGGCCAACTGCGTATCACGGCGCTGATCGATGCCGGAATCAGGAACGTGCAGCAGGTTCTCGACCAGCAATCACGTATCCGGTCGCTCCCGGGGGTCGGTGACACGACGGGCAACCGAATGGTCGGTGCCGCGCAGACCATCTGGCAGACCACGATGGACGAGATGCCGATCCGCATCGACATCAAGAACCGCTCACAGGCCACCACGAATCTCCTCGCGGCGATGCGGGCCTGGGACGCGGCGCGCTCGATCCGCAGTGCGACGGCGGACCTCGCCGCTGCCGACACGGTACGACCGCTCCTCGAGAACCTTGGTGCCCGGACCTCCCACGTGGTGCTCGTCCCCCAGACCCGGTCCGTCGCCGAGTTGCGTATCGCGCTGACCGCCGTCGAGCGACGCGGGGTGGTGCTCGACGGCGGGAAGGGCACCCCGGGCGGCGACCCCTGGGAGGACTTCGTCTCCCGGCCGGCCGACTACTACGCGATGCTCGCGGAGCTCGGATTCCTGGCCGACGACGCCGAGAAGAGCCAAGGCGACCTGCCGGCCGAGATCGTCGAGGCGGTCAGGGAACTCACCCTCGACACCACCCATCTGAAGGCATCCCTACGCGGATACCAGTCCTTCGGCGCGCGCTTCGCGATCGTGCAGCGGAAGGTCGTCATCGGCGACGAGATGGGCCTGGGGAAGACCGTCGAATCCCTCGCCGTGCTCGCCCACCTGCGGGCCAAAGGCTCCTCCCACTTCCTGGTCGTGTGCCCGGCCGCCGTCGTGACCAACTGGGTGCGCGAAGTCCAGGCCAAGTCCGCTCTCCGGGCATATCGCCTCCACGGACCTGCGCGCGACGACGCGCTGAAGTCCTGGATCCGAAGCGGCGGAGTCGCGGTTACCACCTACGACATCCTCGGATGGCTGGAAGGCCGGATTCCCGAACGCGCCCAACCGTCGTGCCTCGTGTTCGACGAAGCGCACTACATCAAGAATCCGCACGCCAAGCGAACTCAGCGCTCCACGGCCCTGATACAGCGCTCCGAGCGAGCGGTCTTCCTCACCGGCACTCCTCTGGAGAACCGCATTGAGGAATTCCGCAATCTCATCGGCTACCTCCGGCCGGACCTTCCGATCGATGCCTCGGAAATCTCTCCTCGTCAGTTCCGGAAGCAGGTGGCACCCGCCTACCTCCGCCGCAATCAGGAAGATGTCCTCACCGAGCTCCCGGAGCGGCTTGACATCGATGAGTGGCTGCCGATGTCCAGCGCCGATGAGCAGCATTATCGAGCGGCCGTCGTCGAGAGCAACTTCATGGCCATGCGCCAGGCCGCCCTGCGCGCTGGCGCCAAGTCCGAGAAGATGCAACGCCTCATCAACATAGTCGAGGAGGCAGAGGAGAACCAACGCAAGGTCTTGGTCTTCTCGTTCTTCCGTGACGTCCTCGACGAAGTGGCGTCGAATCTCCCTGGGAAGGTGTTCGGGCCACTGACCGGCTCCGTACCCGCCGCGATGCGACAGAGTATGGTCGATGAGTTCTCCCGGGCCGCCGATGGGGCCGTCCTCGTCGCACAGATCGTGGCGGGCGGCGTCGGCCTGAACATTCAGTCGGCATCGGTCGTCGTGATCTGTGAGCCTCAGCTGAAGCCGACGACGGAATGGCAAGCCATCGGCCGCGCTCACCGGATGGGGCAGTTGGAGTCAGTGCAAGTACACCGCCTGCTCTCCGAAGAGGGCGTGGACCAGCGCATCGTCGAGATCCTGGCACGCAAGAACCAACTGTTCGCAGATTTCGCCCGCGTCTCCGCGACGGCGGACAGCGCCCCGGAAGCGTTCGACATCACGGACGCCGAACTGGCACGGGAGATCGTGGCAGCGGAACGTGAGCGCCTCCTCTCGGCCGGCTGAGGGGGCGGCGAGACTCGGAGCCGACTGCAGTCGGCCCGATCCACGTTCCCTGTGTCACCCCGTAGCGGCCGCGTGGCAGAGGTGGCGATGCTACTCGTCCCCCCTGCCCGTCTCTCCATCGGCGCCGATTGATGTGTGGTCATCCCCTTCCAGGATGACCACAGCGACTGGAGTGCCGGCGAGGCGTGCGGAAGTCGGCCATGGCTGCTCCGCCTCGCTGACTTCACGACGCCGTTGCCAGACCCGATCAGGAGTCGTAGCGCTTGGTCACCGCCATCTTCGTACCTACGAGAACCATTCCCACTGGCGCCTCGGCCCACTCACCAAGCAGTAGTGGCTTCTCGTCCACGGACTTCAGCAAGTGGGCGATTTCGTCGGCGCTCGGCGCAACCGGAAGAGCACAGCCGACCATGGGGACGCCCGTCGCACTGGTGTGGTCGCCGTACTCTTCGTTGGGATCGTCCGGCTCCCGACGCCCGACCTCGATCTCCCAGAAAGCCTTGTCATCGCCGGGTTCTGACGCTTGGACCGTCATGTAGTAACCGTCAGAGTCATACGGCTCCGCGAAGATCACACTGCCGGCGTCATCCAGTGAAGCCCACATGCCGCCGGCCCTGGAGTGTGCGGTGAGCAGCACCCGGAGGGCAGCGACAGCCTTCTCCCGCTCCTCCGGCGTAAACCCTGCTTCGCGGCGATCGAGTTGCCCGCGCGTCTCGTCGCTCAGCGTCTCCATTCCGTCGTCGTACCGCACGAAAGGATGGCCGAACTCCCAGTGGCGTTCGATCGCCGGCTCATCCTCCGAGCAAGCTGCTCTCGTTCGCCGCCCGCTCCTATCGACGGTCCCTCGCCTTCGACGACGTACTGGCCGGCCACTCCGCCTCGCGACAGACACTGCTCGACCTCACGCGGCACCTGCGCAGGCGTTTGGGTGGCGGGCCCGAACTGCGGGGAAGGTCGACCGCGGGTCATGCTGGCCCGGCCCGAGTGCCCACCAGAGCTGCTCCGGCTGCTGCCTGCCCGGCCTGTGTCGAAGGCCCGTGGCCCACGCTACGACACCACTCATCCGGCAGTCGCCGCCTACGTCACCGAGGCGCTCGGAGACTGTGCCGCGGCGTGGCAGCGGTTCGCGGCAAGCCGCATGTCGCACCGGCCCGGGCACCTGGCATCGGCTCGGCGGCCTTCTCGACGCGCCAGTCGACGGGACAGCGTGGCCGACCCCGCCAGGATGGTGACAGCGCCCATATCGGTCCCTGCCTCGTGGGCATGACTCCCGGCACTAGGTGTGCCGGCCCACCTCGCGAGGTCCTTGAGACGGGCGGCAGCGCGGCCGACGATCCGCTGGCGGAAAGGGGCAAGCTCGATCTGGGGCTCGCAGAGTCGCGTCAGCGACGTTTGGCGTGGCCGGATTCCCGCCTACTGTCGGCACTGCTCGTCACCCGAGGAACGACAGCCGCACCTTGCGCTCGGAATTGTCCTTGTTGGTGTCGACCAGGCAGACCGACTGCCAGGTGCCCAGCTCCAGGCGGCCGCCGATCACCGGGAGCGTCGCGTGGGGCGGGACGATGGCGGGGAGGACGTGGTCGCGGCCGTGGCCGGGGCTGCCGTGGCGGTGCTGCCAGCGGTCGTCGGCCGGGAGCAGGGTGTGCAGGGCGGCGAGGAGGTCGTCGTCGCTGCCGGCGCCCGTCTCGATGATGGCGATTCCGGCCGTCGCGTGCGGGACGAAGATGCTGAGCAGGCCGTCGCGGCCGGCGGCCGCCTCGCGCAGGAACTCCTCGCAGTCGGCGGTGAGATCGACGACGCGTTCCCGGGAGCCGGTGAAGACGTGCAGCATGCGGGTGGTGAAGGCATCGGGCATGCCCCCATCCTGGCCCATGCGCGGGGCTTCGCGCCCTGTGGCACGGGCACAGACCGAGACGGCCGGTCCACAGGACGAGACACCGTTGACCGTGGCGCGGTCATCTGACTACGTTCTGCCGCATGTTGCGTTCAGCCCTGCTCACCACGCGCGGTCATATCGACCTGCTGCGGGTGGCCTCCGCCGCGTGTCGCCGCGGCCGCTGACGCTCTTTCCCGCTTCCCCTCTCCTCTCGGGCTCCACTGACGCCTGCACTGCCGAGTCCTGCCCGACCTGCGCTGCTGCGGTCTGCGCTTGAGGCAGGCATGACACGTCGGCGCAAGAGCCGAGTCCCCGTACCTCCATCCCCCGCCATTCCCCACCCCTGCCCTCCCCCTCCGAGGAGCAACCATGAGCGTCAGCCACGCCCCACCCAGCTCTCCCGGGCCGGATATTTCCGGCATATCCAAGTCCCATGGGCCCGGCACGTCGCATTCGGAACGCCGAACCGCCCCGGATCTCCAGCCCGTCGTCCCCGCCTCCTCCCGCCACCTCCGCGTCCCCCGCTGGCTGCGCCGTACGGCGGGCCCGCTCCTGCTGCTCGCCCTGTGGCAACTCCTCAGCGCCACCGGCGCGTTGACGGCCGATGTGCTCGCCTCGCCGGGCCGGATCGCCCAGGTCGGCTGGGACCTGGTCAGTGACGGCTCGCTGCCGTCGGCCATGGGGACCTCCCTCCGGCGTGTCGCGTTCGGGTTGCTGTCCGGGGCCGTGATCGGCACCGGACTCGCCCTGGTCTCGGGGCTGTTCCGGATCGGTGAGGACCTGGTGGACGCGCCGGTGCAGATGCTGCGCACGGTGCCGTTCGTCGGTCTCATCCCACTGTTCATCATCTGGTTCGGGATCGGCGAGACCCCGAAGATCGCGATCATCACGCTCGGAGTGACCTTCCCGCTCTATCTCAATGTGTACGCCGGGATCCGCGGCGTCGACTCCGCACTCATCGAGGCCGGTGAGTCATTGGGGCTCTCCCGGTGGGGACTGGTGCGCCATGTCGTGCTGCCGGGCGCGCTGCCCGGCGCACTCACCGGGCTGCGCTACTCGCTCGGCATCGCCTGGCTCGCGCTGGTCTTCGCCGAGCAGGTCAACGCCGACGCCGGCATCGGCTTCCTCATGGTGCAGGCGCGGGACTTCCTGCGGACCGACGTGATCGTGGTCTGCCTGATCGTCTACGCCTTCCTCGGCCTCCTCGCCGACTTCGTCGTCCGCTTTCTCGAAAGGCTGCTGCTGCAATGGCGACCGACGTTCACCGGCCGGTGACCGCCGAGCCGGCCCCGGCCGTGCACGTCGAGGGGCTGATCCGCTCCTTCGACGGACGGGCCGTCATCGACGACCTCCGACTCGACATCGCTCCCGGCGAGTTCGTCGCCCTGCTCGGCCGCAGCGGCTGCGGCAAGTCGACGCTGCTGCGCATCCTCGCGGGCCTCGACCGCGACATCCAGGGCACCGCGCTGGTCCCGCGCCGCAGAGCCGTCGCCTTCCAGGCGCCCCGGCTCATGCCCTGGAAGAGGGTCTGGCGCAACGTCCTGCTCGGCCTGCCCGGCAAGCCCGAACGCGCCGTGGCCGAGCGGGTGTTGGACGAGGTCGGCCTCGGCCACCGGATCGGCGCCTGGCCGAAGACGCTCTCCGGTGGAGAGGCGCAGCGCGCCGCCCTCGCCCGCGCCCTCGTACGCGAACCCGATCTGCTGCTGCTCGACGAGCCGTTCGGCGCGCTGGACGCGCTGACCCGGATCAAGGCGCAGCGTCTGGTCGGAGAGGTGTGGCAGCGCCGTGGCTGCGCCGTGCTGCTGGTCACGCACGACGTCGAGGAGGCGGTGCTGCTTGCCGACCGCGTGCTGGTGATGGACGGCGGCCAAATCGCCCACGAGCAGCGTATCGACCTCGACCGGCCGCGCGAGATCACCGATCCCCGTTTCGCCGAGCTCCGCGCCAGCCTGCTGCAGCGGCTCGGCGTCAGCACCGCCACCGAAGCCGCTTGAACACCCCTGAACGCCCGTGAACGTCCCTGAAAACCCCGCACATGAACGGAAGCGCCATGCGACAACGCCTCGTCCCCGCAGCACTGCTCCTCCCCTTCACCCTCCTGCTCACCGCTTGCGGCGGGAACTCGTCCGCGAGCACGGACGGCGACCTCGACGGCAAGGGCTCCTTCACGCTGAACGTCGGCGATCAGAAGGGCGGTTCGGAAGCCGTTCTGCGTGCTGCCGGGGAGCTGAAGAGCCTGAGCTACAAGATCAAGTGGTCGACGTTCAGCTCCGGCCCACCGCTGTTGGAGGCCGTCAACGCGGGTGCCGTCGACATCGGCGGCGTCGGCAACACCCCACCCGTCTTCGCGGCCGGCGCCGGCTCGAAGATCTCCGTCGTGGCCGCCTGGCACGGCACCTCCAGAGGCGACACCATCCTGGTGCCGGGCGACTCCGAGCTGACCAGGCCGGACCAGCTCAAGGGCAGGTCCGTGGCCGTGGCCCAGGGTTCGTCGGCGCACTACCAGCTGGTCGCCTCGCTGAAGGCGGCCGGGCTGAGCCTGTCCGACGTCCACGTCAAGTACCTCCAGCCGGCCGACGCGCTCGCCGCGTTCACCTCCGGCAAGGTCGACGCGTGGGCGGTCTGGGACCCGTACACCTCCCAGATCCTCCAGGCCCGGCAGGGCCGGGTGCTGACCACGGGTGAGGGCATCAGCAACGGGCTCAGCTTCCAGGTGGCCGCGCCGGCCGCTCTCAAGGACCCGGAGAAGGCCCGTGCCGTCAAGGACTACCTGACCCGGCTGCGGCGGGCGACGGCCTGGGTCCACGACCATCAGCAGGAGTGGGCCAAGGTGTGGGCCAAGGACACCGGGCTGCCGTACGACGTGGCGCTGGCCTCCGTGAAACGGACCAACTCCACGCGGGTCGCGGTCGCCGTCGACAAGCCGCTCGTCGCCTCCGAGCAGCAGATCGCCGACACCTTCGCCGAGTTGAAACTGATCCCGAAGAAGGTGGACTTCGGCGGCTTCGTGGACTCGCGGTTCAACGGCGACCTGCCGCCCTCGACCACCCCGGCCAAGGGCTGAGAACGGAGGACAGCGGACATGACCGTACGACTGCACTGGTTCCTTCCGACCGGCGGCGACGGCCGCACCCTGGTGGACCGGCACGCCTACGGCCCGAAGGACGCCCGTAAGGGGGCGGGGGTGCGGGCCCCGGACATCGCTTACCTGGCGCAGATCGCCAAGGCCGCCGAGCAGCTGGGCTTCGAGGCGGTGCTGACCCCGACCGGCACCTGGTGCGAGGACGCCTGGCTCACGACGGCCGCGCTCGCGCAGCACACCGAACGTCTGAAGTTCCTGGTGGCGTTCCGGCCGGGGCTGCTCTCACCGACGCTGGCCGCGCAGATGGCGGCCACCTATCAGCGGGTGACCCGTGGACGGCTGCTGCTCAACGTGGTCACCGGCGGCGACTCCGCCGAGCAGCGGCGCTTCGGCGACCATCTGGACCATGACCAGCGCTACGAGCGCACGGACGAGTTCCTGTCCGTCGTACGCGGGGTGTGGCGCGGGGAGCCGTACGACTTCGACGGAGCCCATTACCGGGTCGAGGGCGGGCTGACCGCACTGCCGCCGGACCCGGTGCCGCAGCTGTTCTTCGGCGGTTCCTCGGCGGCGGCCGGTCCGGTGGCTGCTCGGCACGCGGATGTGTATCTGACCTGGGGTGAACCACCGGCCCAGGTGCAGCGGAAGATCGACTGGATCCGTTCGCTGGCCGAGCGCGAGGGCCGTACGGTCCGCTTCGGGATCCGGCTGCACACGATCTCCCGGGACACCTCGGCCGAGGCCTGGGCGACGGCGGACCGGCTGCTCGACGACCTCGACGCCGGCACGATCGCCGCCGCGCAGGCCGCGCTCGGGCGCAGCGAGTCGGTGGGGCAGCGGCGGATGCTGGAGCTGCACGGTGGTTCCCGGGACCGGCTGGAGATCCATCCCAACCTGTGGGCGGGCGTCGGTCTGGTCCGGGGTGGCGCGGGCACCGCGCTGGTCGGCAGTCACGCCGAGGTCGCCGACCGCATCGAGGAGTACCACGCGCTCGGCGTCGAGCATTTCGTGCTCTCCGGATACCCGCATCTGGAGGAGGCGTACTGGTTCGGCGAGGGCGTCATCCCGGAGTTGTCGGCACGCGGTCTGCTGGACCGTACGGTGGCTCCGGTCGCCGGGGGCGGGGCGCCACTGCTGGTGTCCGGCGGGCGCTGAGCCGGGGGCGGGCGCCCTCGCCGGTGTCCGGCGGGTGGAGGGCCGAGGGCGGGCCGGGGGCGGGCCCGGCCCTGCCCGGCTTCGGGGAGCCCGCCGCCCGCTCTCGGGAAGATCTGCAGGCCCTCAATCGGAATGCCCCATTCCGGCGTGACGACCTGTGCTTCTCTGGGCTGTCTCATGCAGGGGACACGAGTTCTGTCTCACGATCTTGTCCCTTACAGCCGTCGCCGTTTCCCGCTTCCAGGCCACCCATGAAACACGCAAGGTAAGGAGATCCTCGACCAAGCCCGGGTAGCCGAGGTCGGGTACGCGGGTGCCGTTACCCCTAGGCAGCGAGTCTCAGCAGTCGGGCGTTCTTCGTCACCCGCTGCTCAGCTGGGAAGCCGGAAGATGTCGCGACTCAGTCCAGCCCCGCGGCTTGTACCGGACACCACCGCCGCCGCGGTCATCGGAGACGTCCAAGGCCACAACGTCAACGCCGCCGCGCTCATGGGCCGGGTGCACCCCGCCATCCGCTCCCACGCCGCCTCGGGGGCCACGCCGTCACAGGCCCTCGCGCAGGCCAACCGCCAGCTGGTCGCCATGGACCCGGGCCGCTTCGTCAGCTGCCTCTACGCCCATCTCGACCTCGCACACCGCCGAGCCGTCCTCGCCACCGCCGGCCATCCCCCGCCCGTGCTGCGTCACCCGGACGGGCACGCCGAGGTCCTTCCGCTCCGACCCGGCCTGCTGCTCGGCATCGACCCCGACGCGGACTATCCCCCCACCGAGATCCCGCTGACCCCCGGCACCGTCCTCGCCCTCTACACCGACGGCCTCGTCGAGACTCCCGGGGTCGACATGGACGACGCCATGTCCGGGCTCGCCACCCAGGTCGCCCGGGCCTCGACCCAGCCCATGGACCGGCTCGCCACGACCCTGATCGACCATGCACGGCAGACCGCGCCCCGGACGGACGACATCGCCCTGCTGCTCATCGGGCTCGCGACCGCCGGGTAGCGCGCGCCCCCGGCTGGGCTTCCACGGCAGGCACCGCGGCCGCACGGCATGCCTTGAAAGCGCAGGGACCGAGGGCAACGATGGGAACCATGGAAACTAATTGAGTTTCTTCAGTTTCCCCCAGTGACGAGCGGCGTGCGGACATGATCGTGGAGGCGGCCGACCGGCTGTTCCTCGGGTCGGGTTTCGCGCGGGTGAGCATGGACGATCTCGCTCGTGAGCTCGGGATGAGCAAGAAGACGATCTACCGTCATTTCCCGGACAGGCGCAGCCTGCCGGCCGCGGTGCTGGACCGCCAGTTCGCCACGGTGGAGCGCACGTTGGAGGCGGCCACCGAGGAGGCAGAAGGGCGGCCGTTCGGTGTGCGGGTGCAGCGGTTCCTGATCGCGGCGGGCAGTGAGCTCGGGCGGATCGGCGCGCCTCAGCTCGCGACGGGGCGGGGCGACGCGATGCTGCGCCAGTACGTGGAGCAGCGTGTGGACGCGGTGGTCTACCGGCGGCTCGACGAGCTGTTCCGGGAGGGACACCGGCAGGGCTTGCTGCCGGCGCCGCCCGAGCTGCTGAGTGAGATCACCCGCGGCGCGTTGGAGCGGCTGCTCATGTCGGAGTTGCCGCGCGATGTGGACTGGACCGCGGCCGATCTGCTGCGGGCGACCGTCGACACCGTGCTGTACGGCGCGATCCGCCCGACAGGCCGGGGCATCGACGACGAACAACCCCGGGCGGTCATCCCGACGGCCCGCGAGACGATCAGGAGGTGGGCCCATGACCGGGACGACCGGCAGGGTGGCATTGGTGACGGGGGCCAGCAGCGGAATCGGCGCGGCCACGGCGCGACTTCTGGCCGCGCGAGGAATGCGCGTGGTGGTCAACTACCTCCGCAACACCAAGGCGGCCGAGGAGGTCGTGGCCGACATCGAGGCCGCGGGCGGCCAGGCCATGGCCGTGCAGGCCGATGTGCGCGAGGAGGCGGCGGTCGAGAGCATGGTCGGACAGGTCCAGGCGGCTTGGGGCGGCATCGACGTGCTCGTGCACAACGCGCTCATCCCGTATGCGGTCAAGCCGTTCCGGGACATGACGTGGGAAGAACTGGGCGGCAAGATCGACGCCGAGATGCACGCGGCGTTCGCGGTCACCAAAGCCGTACTGCCCACGATGACCGAACGAGGGTGGGGACGCCTCATCTACATCGGCACCGGACTCAGCCGCCTGCCTCGGGCGGGCATGATCGCGCTGGGCGTTTCCAAGGCCGCACTCGAGCAGTTCGCCCGGTATCTCGCCCAGGAACTCGGCCCGCAGGGCATCACGGTCAACGTCGTCTCGCCCGGCCCGGTGGAGTCCCGCACCGCCGACGCCGTGCTCGACGACGCGACGAGGCAGCGGCAGGTGGCCGCCACCCCCTTGGGCCGCCTGGCCTACCCGGCCGATGTCGCCCAGGCGGTCGCCTTCTACGCCGCCGAGGACAACTCCTTCATGACCGGTACCACGGCCGCGGTCAACGGCGGCATGGCCATGTACTGACGCCCCGCTGACCTCCGCACACGCGGCCGAACCCTTAAACGATCAAGGAAAGACGTTCATGCACACGATCGACCTGGCCTACGTCGGACGAGGCCTGCACGAGGAGCTGGCCGCCTACATCGCCGACCAGCAGGACTACTACGCCGAGGAGGGTGTCCACGTCGCGCTGCGCGACGGCTGCACCTGGGACGTGGAACGGCTCCGCCATTGCGCCACCATCGGGCTCGGTCGCGCCCTGCTGTCACGACTGACCGACGGCATCCCGTGGGTCGCACTCAGTGTCAACACCCACCGCCCGCTGTTCTGGTTCCTCGCCCGCCCCGGCCTGACCTCCCTGGCCGACCTGGCCGGGCGACGGCTGGCGGTCCACGCCCCGCACACCCCGCCCGGCGCATTCGCCCGGATCGTGCTGCGAAAGGCCGGCCTCGACCCGGACCGTGACGTGAAGACCATCGTCCGCTCGCCCGGCGACTACGGCATGGATCTGCGCCGGCTCAGCGACGGCAGCATCGACGCCGCCTATGTCGGCAGCACCATGGCACCGGAGGCGGTGGCCGCCGAGCACGGCTGGCAGGTGCCGGCCTGGGTCGGCGACCACTTCCAGATCCCCACCGTGGGCGTGGCCGTCGACCCCACCTACATCGCACCGGACGACCCCGCGGTCCAGGCCGTCGTACGAGCCCACCGGCGCGCCCTTCAGGTGATCCACGACGACCCCGACACCACGGTGCGACACATGCAGACGTTCCTCGGCGGACAGACCGCGGAAGAGGCCCGAGCCCACTACGACACGTTCATCGCGCCGTACTTCACCACGGACGGCCAGGCCGACCTCGCTGTCGGCGACATGGCGATCACCGCGGTCGCCGCCGAACTCGGCGTCCCTCCCACCGTCACCGCGACCGAGTTCTACCGCACTGCGGCCACAGCCTAGGTATCAGGGGCGAGTGACCCACCTCACGACCGAACGGGACCTGAGGCAGGCACTTCGGGCCGGGAGCCTCCGCAGCGCCTGCACGTGCAAATCGGCTCGGTAGCTTCGACGTCAGCAGTCCCACCCGCACGGTCGGGGTGGAGCGTTCGCGTGGCCGCGACTCCGGCTCGGCCGACCGCAGTCGAGGCCCGTGTGGTGTGCGACAAGAACCTCGCAGCCCGCCGCCGTCATCCTTGAAGGAGTTCCGTCGATGAAGACCATCACCCACTGGATCGGGGGCAAGCCGTTCGGAGCCGCTTCAGGCGTCTACGGCACCTGGGGCCCCGTCACCGACCCCGCGACCGGGGAGGTCACCGCGCGGGTCGCCATGGCCGGCGCCGACGAGGTCGACGCCGCGGTCGCCGCGGCGAAGGAGGCGTACGCCACCTGGCGCACGTCCTCGCTCGCGCAGCGGACCGCGATCCTCTTCCGCTACCGCGAGCTGCTGAACGCGCGCCGCGACGACCTCGCCGCGCTGATCACCTCTGAGCAGGGCAAGGTCCATGCCGACGCACTGGCCGAGGTGGCCCGGGGCTTGGAGATCGTCGAACTGGCCTGCGGGCTCGGCACGGGGCTCAAGGGCGAGACGTCCACGGGGGTGTCGAGCCAGATCGACGTGGTGTCGGTCCGCCAGCCGCTCGGTGTGATCGTCGGCATCTCGCCGTTCAACTTCCCCGCAATGATCAGCATGTGGATGTTCCCTATGGCGATCGCCTGCGGGAACACCTTCGTACACAAGCCGAGCAGCAAGGCTCCGTCCGCGTCCATGCTCCTCGCGGAACTCGCGGCCGAAGCCGGCGTGCCCGACGGTGTGCTCAACATCGTGCACGGTGACGAGGTCTCGGTGAACGCTCTGCTCGACCACCCGGACGTGGCGGCTGTATCGTTCGTGGGCTCCACGCCTGTCGCCCGCCACGTGTACACCAGGGCGTCCGCCAGCGGCAAGCGTGTCCAGGCCCTCGGCGAAGCGAAGAACCACATGCTGGTACTGCCCGACGCCGACTTCGACGCGGCGGCCGACGCCGCCGTCACCGCCGCCTACGGCTCCGCGGGTCAGCGCTGCATGGCAGTCTCCGTGGTGGTCGCGGTCGGCTCGGCGGGCGACGCGGTGGTGTCCCGGATCGCCGAGCGGGCCAGGAAGATCAAGATCGGCCCGGGCAACGACCCCACGTCCGACATGGGCCCGCTCATCACCAAGGCGCACCGCGACGAGGTGGCGGACTACGTCGCGGGCGCGGCCGCCCAGGGAGCCGACGTGGTGCTCGACGGCAGGGGCTTCACCGTCGCGGGCCTGGAGAACGGGCACTGGATGGGCGTCTCGCTCCTCGACAAGGTCAGCACGGACTCGGACGCCTACCGCAACGAGATCTTCGGTCCCGTCCTGTGCGTGCTTCGTGCAGAGACCTACGAGGAGGCCATGGCCATCATCAACGGCTCCCCCTACGGCAACGCCAGCGCGATATTCACCCGCGACGGCGGCGCGGCCCGCCGGTTCCAGCTGGAGGTCGAAACCGGCATGGTCGGCGTGAACGTGCCGATGCCTGTGCCGGTGGGCTACCACTCCTTCGGCGGCTGGAAGGACTCCGCCTTCGGCGACCACCGCATGTACGGCAGCGAAGCCATGCACTTCTACACGCGCGGCAAGGTCATCACGAGCCGCTGGCCGGACCCGGCCGAGACGCCGGCCGGCCCGGACCTGGGCTTCCCCGCGTACCACTGACCGCCACAAGCCCGCACGCGCTGGTCGCGCCGATGACAGTGCCGAACCGCTCCATCACCAGCGATCCCCACGTCCTGGTCGTCCTTCGGGACGACCGAGGATCGCGTGGTCTTGCTCGTGCGGCGCCAACTACCGGCGCTGCAGCGTGACGGACGCCCTTCGAGGCGACCGAGAATCGAAACGGAATCGCGTTGCACCGGTTGGCTCTTGGTCAGGCCGCGGTAGCGGGATCCGCGCACGCCGCACCGCCCGACGGCTTGGGAGACGGTGCCTTCGACACTGCGCGGATCTTGTAACGCTCTTTCCACTCATCGATCTGCTGTTCAGCGCGGATACTGCGGACGGCGTCGTGCTCGGCCGATTGAGCTCTTGGGGGTTGGCCGAGCTGTCGTACGGGACGCGGACAGCAACCTGCCGGTTCGTCGCCCCTCGCGCTCTCCGGGGAGGGGAACGCCATGCCGAGCACGGCCGTGGCCTCCTCTACGTGGAGGCTCTTGCGGACATGTGAAACAGCTCCCCGAACGGCTGGACAAGACCATTTCGGTGGACGTGCCGCTCCCCGGCACCTGAGCCGCAGCGTGCCCGCTCCGAAGATGATGAGGAGCGAAGGCGGTGACGGAGCGGGCAGAACCAGGCGACGTCGAGGACACCCGGGCGAAAGCCTTCGGGGCTTGCCGGGACAGGGGGCGGCCGATTCCTTTGAGGGTCCGGTGGGCGTACTCGCCCGTGAGCTTCGTCCGTAGACCGCGCCGTCGCCGGTGGGCGTGTTGCGGAACGTCTTGTCAGGCGCAGGCGGCGCACGGCGGCAGCGGTGTTCAGTGTCCGGCGCTCTGACCGCCGTCGACATGCAGGATCTCGCCGGTGACGAAAGGGGCCTGCTCGAGATAGACGATCGCTTGGACGACGTCGTCGATCTCGCCCATGCGCCCGAGCGGGTGCATGCCGGCCAGGGCTTCGTGGGTTTCGACCGGGTGCATCGGGGTGCGGATGACACCGAGCGCCACGGTGTTGACGCGGATGCCCTGGGAGGCGTACTCGACGGCCAGGGACTTGGTCACCGCGTTGAGGCCGCCCTTGGTGAGGGAGGCGAGTGCCGAGGGCACCCGGGAGTCGGCGTGGTCGACCAGGGAGGTGGACACGTTCACGACGTGGCCGCCATGGCCGGCGGTGAGCATGACGGCGACGGCGCTGCGCGAGATGTCGAAGAACCCGCGTAGGTTGACTCCGGTCACGGCGTCGTAGTCGGCGTCGGTGTAGTCGGTGAACGGCTTGCCGATGAAGATCCCGGCATTGTTGACCAGCGTGTCGACGCGGCCGAACCGGGCCAGTGCCTGATCCACGACCTGGGCGCCGGTGCCGGGCCGAGCGAGGTCGCCGGGCACGGTGAGCATCTCGGGATCCTCGGAGGGACGGATGGAGCGAGCGGTGGCGACAACGCCGTAGCCGAGCTTGCGGTACGCGGCGACCGCGGCTGCTCCGATGCCCTGGGAAGCGCCGGTGACGATGGCGATCTTCTTCGCGGAAGCCATGCCTGGTCCTCGCTCTCGATGATGTTTCGCATTACGGACCGCGGCGGGTGGCGCATGATTTCCACTGTCGGGGCGCTGGGGCGGCCGATCATCGGGCAAAATCACTGGCCGCCCCTCGGCCGGAGACTTCTCCGGGCGCAAGTCCGGCCGTCGAGCGGGACAGTGGTGCCAGCGGACTGCGAGACGTCGAGCGCCACACGAGGAGGACCCGTCCACGTCCATCCACTTAAGCACGGTCTGCATGAAGTTTCCCGAGGACAACGCGCGTCTTGATCTCACAGACCTCGACGTCGACCCGGCTCCCGGGGAACCGGGCAGGACGCTGCCGATCACCGAGAACCCGTTCACGACGGAATGAGCGCCACACCGCCGTTCCCGAGGACATCCGACCTCCGTCCCAACGTAGTCGACCGGATCACCATCGAGACCGGTGACGATGCCCATCGGTCGGAAGTGGCGGCGACGCTCTCTTCCAGGACACCTGGGTCGGCCGTGGCGGCGCCGCGCGGCGGGCCAGGCAGGAGAGGCCGATGCACGGATTCCACAGGAGGACCAGAACGCTGGCAGGAACAGCCAGCGCTTGGCCCCGGACGTGCCAGACAGCATGCTCGGCCGCGATCCGGTGATCGGCATGTGTGTGAGACTCGGACCGCGGAGAAGGAGCCGCTGGCACGCTTCCGCAGTGGGAGAGGGCGTCGCTGACAGCGCAGGTGCGCCACACCGGTCACCCCGCTCAGGGGTAAGGTGCGGCGCAACTCGGGTGCGAAGCGCCCGTTGAGCGGGCGTCAACATGCGCCAGAGACGAGGTCGGTTGATCTGGCCGAACAGGCTAATCCAGGCGGGATACCTGATAGTGGCCGATGGACCAGTCGTCCCCTGTGCGGACAACGAGGACGGAGAGTTTCACGTCCAGCGGGGGCCGGTCCGTGAACGAGAACTCGACGGCGAGGTAGCCGAGGACGAGGTCGTCGGCGTGCCGCCTGGTCTCGAGGATCCGGTATGCCGCCTTCATGCCGAGGGGCTGGGAGTCGTAGTAGTCGGCGACGCCCTGGCGTCCGACGCTGTAGGGGTGCAGCCCCTGGAAGACGGCGTCCTCGGTGAAGAGGGCGGCGACGCGGTCGGGCTGGTGGGCGTCGACCGCGGCTTTCCACTGGTCGAGCACTCCGCTCAGGATCTCCGCGTCGTCGGTCGTGGCGGTCATGTCCACTCCTTGGTCCAAGACTCGGCGTACGGTCAGTGTCCGGCGCTCATACCGCCGTCGACGTGCAGGATCTCGCCGGTGACGAAGGGTGCCGTCTCCAGGAAGAGCACTCCGTCGACGATGTCGCTCACTTCACCCATCCGGCCGACCGGGTGCAGGGCGGCGAGGAACTCGTGGGTCTCCTCGGGGTGCATGGGGGTCTTGATGGTGCCGGGCGACACGGCGTTGACGCGGATGCCTCGGGTGGCGTACTCGATCGCCAAGGACTTGGTCGCGGACTGCAGGCCACCCTTGGTCAGCGAGGCGAGGACGGAGGGGACCCGGGCGTCCGGACTGTCCACCAGGCTGGTGGTGACGCTCACGATGTGCCCGCCGCCCTGGGCGAGCAGGTGCGGGAGGGCCTGCTGGGTGAGGTGGAAGAAGCCGGCGACGTTGATGCCGGTCACGCTGGCGTAGTCCTCGGCCGTGTAGTCGGTGAAGGACTTCGCGACGAAGATGCCCGCGTTGTTGACCACGGTGTCGATACGGCCGAACCGCTCGAGTGCTGCGGTGACGACCCGCTCGGCGGTCGCCGGCTCGGCGATGTCGCCCTGAACGGTCAGGACGTCGGCGTCGTCGGCGGGGACGATGGTGCGGGAGGTGGCGACGATGCCGTAGCCGAGCTTGCGGTAGCCCTGGACGAGGGCGGCGCCGATGCCCTGCGAGGCGCCGGTGATGATCGCTACCTTCTGGTGGTGTGTGCTCATGCTGACCTTTTCCAAAGAGGATGACCGGTCACTAGCCGACCGGTCGACTATTTGACCATAGGCCGGGCGGTTCGGCAGTGGAAGGACCGGCTTCCTACCACCTGGGAGGCACAGCCTCCCAGCGCACGTCAGGCCGGGATCGCGTACGGATCGTCGGCGGGCAACCAGGCATCCGGGGCATGGATCCCGAGGTCACTTACGCCGTCGCTCAGGGCGTCGACGGCGGCGAGGATTCCGGGGCGGTCCTCGCTCTCGCGCCAGACCAGGGGCCATGTCCAGTAGACCTTCGGCGCGACGATCTCGCGGCGGACCAGGTCGGGCGGGAGCGGAGCGGTCTGCCCCTTGGGCGAGTTGAGGACTGGGCGGGTGCAGCGGCGGACGTGGTCGAAGAAGGCGGGGCCGGTGATGGCACCATCGGAGATGCGCACCGGGCGGGCCCCGGCGACCTGCGTCAGTTCCTCGGCGTACACGTTCCAGGACGCCCAGGAGGTGATGTCATCGTCAATCAGTACATCGGTGTCGCGGGGCGCCATATCCGGTGGGTCGCTGGTGTCGCCGCCCTTCGCGACGGCGTAGAGGCGGTCGGCGCCGATCAGCCGGGCCCGCAGCCCGAGCCGCTCGAGGTCCTCGGCGCGCACCCAGCAGACGGCGAGGTCGAGGCTGCCGTCGAAATAACCGACCGGTCGGCTACTTTCAGCGAGCGAACCTCGGGCGGCCGTAGGACGCCGATGCAGGGAGAGGCTCTCGGCCCGGTCGGCGCGCGAACCGAAGCACAACGGTCTCGGTTCGTCCCCCCAATCACCCTCCTCCTGTCTGCCGACCTGGGCACTGGTCGCGTTCCGCACGAGGAACCGTTACGCGGATACGCCGTCTCGCGCGCGGAGGTCGATCGCATCCGCTGGCGGCCACGGTCCTGGGGCGAGTGCCGCACCGCAGACCTCTCAGCCGACGTGGCGCGGTCGACTCAGCGGCTTTCTGCCGGTTTGTCGCGCAGCAGCGCGGCCGCCTCGGCGGCCTCGGCCGTGACACGGGTGGCGGCGCGTGCGGCTCTCCCGGTCATGCGCCAGGCGATCATGCGGAGTGCCGTGGGCGGGGCCGGCGGAAAGACACCGAGCTGGCCGAGCATGGTGATGTCGTCGCGTACCGCCTCATGGCTCACCACCTTGCCGTCACGGAGGCCGAGTACATGGATCTGCTCGAAATCGATGTCATGACCGGTGGGGGGTATGGCTTGATCGGGTGCGCCGTCGCGGTAGCGGACGAAGGGCCCCGTGTGGCGGCCCCGCATGCGCAGCCGCACCCAGACCTGGTCGTCATTGCGTGCGATGCCGAGGACCGGGAAACGCAGATCACTGAAGGCGGAGCGCATCCACGCACCCGAGGCGAGGACCCCGGCCGGGCCGGGCAGAGCGCAGGCCGGGGGTGCCACGGCCGCCTCGCGGTTACAGAAGTCCCCATGCACCACGTCGGCGGCCAGCGTCGGGGCACCCGTCTCGAGGACGCGGAAGAGTCCGTGGGCCAGTTCTGTGGGGTCCATTCCCATGATGCGGCTGCCTCTCGTGGGCTGTGCGGTCGCGATGATCACGCGGGTCGGCCCGCGGGACCGGCGGCGTGGCCGCGCATTCGGTCCGAGTTCGACCGGCGCATTTGAGGTTATAGCACACCTAATGAATTCACGGCGATAGAATTGCGATCATGCCGTCCAAGCGCTCCTACGTCTCCCCGCTGCGCGAACAGGCGGCCGCGCAGACACGCGAGCTGATCCTGCGTCAGGCCACAGAACTGTTCGCCGAGCGCGGCTACGGGCGGGTGACCGTCGCCGACATCGCCGCGGCGGCGGGCGTGGCCTCGAAGACCGTCTTCGCGAGCGTCGGGAGCAAGAGTGACATCCTGAACCGGATCGTCGACGAAGGCGTGAACGCATCAGGTTACGAACGCGCGATGCAGACGCTGCTTGAGGAACGGACACCAGAGTCGGTGCTGCGAGCGTTGGCTCATGGCACGCGGATGGGCAACGAGAGTCAGTTCACCGTGCACGAGGCGATCCGCAAGGCGCTGCCCGTCCACGAGGACGGCGAGGCCCTGTGGGAGCGCGCCACCGCGGACTACCGTGACGCGCTGCACACGACCGCCCGCCATATGCACACCCTGACTCCACCGCCCTCCTACCCGGTGGAGGAGACAGCCGACCTGCTCTGGCACTGGTTCGGCCCCACCGGCTGGCGCACCCTGGTGGTCGAGAGCGGCTGGTCCTGGGACCGTGCCGAGGACGTCCTCTATCGCACGGCGGTCGCCGCACTGCGCTGACACCGCCTGCGGAGCGGCGGCAAGTCGGGGGCGACAGGTCGTCTGTCCGGCACCAGGTCGACATCCTCTGACATTGGCCGGGTGTCGGTTCCGCGCCGCCCGCGCTTCAACGGCGGAACTCATCAGAGAGGTGCGGCCGAGGCTCATGCAGTCCTGGACGCCGGCCCTGCGCGGTTTCGGTGCTCCGCGGGCCGACGGCCGCCATGGGTATCGAGGGTCTGCGTCCGGCGTGCGATCCACCACGGCTACGTGGCTGGTCAGCCGGCTCCTCACTCGCCTTGTCGGCCGATCACAGATCGAGGACGACCTCGGTGGTCGGCTTGCTGCAACAGACCAGGACGGTCCCGGGCTCGGGGAGTTCGAGGGGTGGGGTGGTGTAGGTGATGTCGCCTGCGACGAGGTGGGTGATGCAGGTGTGGCACACGCCGGTGCGGCAGGACCAGTGGGTGGGGACGTCGCAGGCTTCGGCAAGATCGAGGAGGGTCGCCTGAGCGGGTGACCATGGGGTGGAGATGCCGCTACGGGCGAAGGTGATGAGGGGCTCGGTTGCGGTGGGACCGGGTGGCTGGTGCGGCCGGATCACGGCGGTGACGGTCACGCCTGGATTGATGGCGGGGAGAGCGGTGAACTGTTCCGTATGGATCTGCTGGGGGCGCAGACCCAGATCGCGCAGGAAGCCGGCGAGGTCGTCCATGAAGGCGGATGGGCCGCACAGGTAGGCGTTGGCCTCGGCGGGGATGCCCATGGCCATGAGGGATGCAGCGGTCGGGCGGCCGTGAGTGATGTGGGGCTCGTCGGAACGTGGGGTTTCGCCGGTGTAGTAGATGTACTCGCGGGCGCCTGAGAGTTGGGCCAGAAATCGACGTTCAGCCGCCGGACCATGCGGGAGCCCTGGACAGGACCCTTCCAGGCTCCGGTGTGCACGGTCCTTCCCTGCCAGGGCACATCCTTGGGCAGTCATACGTTGACGGACAACAGCGTCGTCATGGTGGACCTCCTGCGCGATGGTAGCCGGGACAGCGCCCTCATGACGCTGTGCCTCGCAGAGAAGCGCGCTCAGCCGCACATCGGTTCGCTGCGGCCAACGAGTTCGGCGGTCAGTGTCAGGTGCGGATCGCGTCCGAGGGGTACGGACGTGATCACCTCCGCCGGGACCCGCCTCGGCGCCGATGTGCGGGTCGATGATGTACGGGAGCCATGCGACGTCCTGCTGATCCCGGGGTCCGGAAGGGGAAACGCGGATCAAGGACGTCGCAGTCGATCTCGCCCGCTGTAGGCCACGCGCTGGATTCGCCGCAGAAGCCGCGCCCAGGTGCCGTCCGCCGTCCACAGCCGGTGGCGTGGAAAACGAGCAGATCAAGTGACGTCACACGATCGGCCGGACGGCTCCTGGGTGTCCAGCCCCGGACCGAGGTGCCGGCGCATCAGCGCCTGCGCGGTCGTCTCGGCGGCGGCGAACCTGGAGCGTCCTGCCTCGGTCAGGGTGGCCTCGACCGTCCTGCGGTCTCCGGCACGACGATGGCGATCAATCAGTCCGGCAGCCTGCAGACCCCTGAGGAGGTAGGACATCCGGTCCCCGGATTCCTGGAGGAACGCCGCCAGCTTGGCAACGGGCACAGATCCGCTCGCGGCCTCGGCGAGCGCGCCGAGAATGAGGTAGTCATGGAGTGACAGTCCGTGCCGCACCCGCAACTCACCGTGCACGAGACCCAAGGTCCGCAGGACCCCTGGAAACCGCCACCGCGTGGTGTCCGACCAATCGCAGTCGATCATATTCCTTCCCAGGGGTCGGTTCTCCGGCCGCAAGCCCGCGGCCGCAGCATCACAACCAGATTCCATACGACGTCGATCCCGGGACCGACGGACACGAAGCCCTCGGATCAGGACGGCGTCACCGCCCGCACTCCGAATATGCGACGACGGCAGGCAGCAGGCCGTCACCCGTCCGATGTCCTGATGTGAGGCCGTCGTGGCGCGCCCGGCCATCCGTCTCCGCACTCCCGGCGTCCTAGCGTCGTAAGTGCGACGCGGTCGAACGGGTCGGTCTCCGCAAAGGTTGCGAAGTCCTCGAACACCTGACACGCAGGCGGACGACCGCCGTAGCCGCGTCCGCCATCCCAAGGCTTCGCAGAGGAAAGAAGGCGTTCGCGCCATGGCGTCGCAATCAGACACCGCTCGAGCAGCGTCTCACGGGCTGGACTTCGGGCTCAACGAATGGGTCGTGGACGAGCAGCGGCGGCGTTACCTCCAGGACCCCGGCTCGGTCGACCAGACGTGGAGGGACTTCTTCGCCACTCTGATGTCCCCGGCTGCCGCGGCCTCCCTGACCGCCTCAGCCCAACACCACAAGGGCACCGACGAGGCGGCGCTCAAGGCGGTACGGGTCGCGGCGCTCATCCACGCGTATCGCGTGCGCGGGCATCTGATGGCCGGAACGGACCCGCTCATGGCCCGGCCCGCCGCAGCGCATCCGGAGCTCGACATCGCCGCGTTCGGACTTGACGACGCGGACCGGGCGGAGGACTTCGCCGTGGACGGGTTCGCCGGGCGCGCCACGATGACACTCGACGAAGTGCTGGGTGCATTGCGGGAGTTCTACTGCCGCACCGCCGGGTTCGAGTACATGCACATCCAGGACGCCGGGGAACGCCGCTGGATCCAGCAGCGCGTCGAGGGCCCGCAGCGCCGCCCGGACCGTGCCGGACAGCTGCGGATCCTGTACCGGTTGGGGGCCGCGGAGGCCTTCGAGACGTTCCTGCAGACCAAGTACGTGGGCCAGAAGCGGTACTCGCTCGAAGGCGGCGAGTCGGCCATCGTGCTGCTCGACGCCCTGTTGCTCCGCGCCATCGAAGACGGTGTCCGAGAAGCCGTCATCGGGATGGCGCACCGCGGCCGGCTCAACGTCCTGGCCAACATCATCGGCAAGTCCTACGGCCAGATCTTCGACGAGTTCGAGGACGCGGTGGACATCCGGTCGGTCCAGGGCTCGGGGGACGTGAAGTACCACCTCGGCGCGGAGGGCACGTACCGTGCCCTGGACGGCGGCACCATCGCCGTCTCGGTCGTGGCGAACCCCTCGCACCTGGAGATCGTGGGGCCGGTGGCCCAGGGCGTGGTGCGCGCCAAGCAGGACCTGGCCGGGGACCAGGGCGAGCCCTTCCCCGTACTGCCGGTCGTCCTCCACGGCGACGCGGCCTTCGCCGGCCAGGGCGTGGTCGCCGAGACCCTGAACATGTCGCAACTGCCGGGCTACCGCACGGGCGGGACGGTCCACGTGGTCGTCAACAACCAGGTCGGCTTCACCACCCTCCCCGCCAACGGCCGTTCGAGCACGTATGCCACCCATGTGGCACGGATGGTGGAGGCCCCGATCTTCCACGTCAACGGCGACGACCCGGAAGCCGTCGACCGCGTCGCACGGATGGCCTTCGACTACCGCCAGACGTTCCACAAGGACGTCGTGGTCGATCTGGTCTGCTACCGGCGCCACGGGCACAGCGAGGTCGACGACCCGTCCATCACGCAGCCGATGATGTACGAACGCATCGACGCCAAGGCTTCGGTGCGCACGCTGTACGCCGCGGCCCTCATACGCCGCGGGGACATCGGCGAGCGGCAGGTGGACAGTGCCCGCCGCAACTACCAGGATCACCTCGAACGGGCCTTCGCCGAGACCCGGGCGCTGCCCGCTCCCGCACCGGCCGAAGACCTTCCTTGCGCCGACGCCGGACAGGCGGCCACCCAGCGCACGGCGACCGCGATCGACGAGGCGACGGCCCGTCAGGTCATCGCATCGCAGACCGACCTGCCGCAGGGCTTCACCGTGCACCCGCGTGTCCTGCCGCAGCTCCACCGGCGCACGGCGACGCTCGACACGGGCACCGTCGACTGGGCCACCGCGGAGACACTGGCGATCGGTGCGCTGCTGCTGGAGGGCGTCCCGGTACGGTTGGCCGGACAGGACTCCCGGCGCGGCACCTTCGGCCAGCGCCACGCCGTACTGACCGACCGGCGCACCGGCGCGGAGCACACGCCGCTGAACTCCCTCAGCCCGCAGGCCGCCAGCTTCGCACCGTACGACTCGATGCTGTCCGAACTGGCGGCGCTGGCCTTCGAGTACGGCTATGCGCAGGCCCGTCCGGAAGCCCTGGTGCTGTGGGAGGCCCAGTTCGGTGACTTCGCCAACGGCGCGCAGACGGTCGTCGACGAGTACATCGCCTCGTCCGAGCAGAAGTGGGGCCAGCGCTCCGCAGTGACCATGCTGCTGCCCCACGGCCTGGAGGGCCAGGGCCCCGACCACTCCTCCGCCCGGATCGAACGCTTCCTGCAACTGTGCGCGCAGGACAACATGACCGTGGCCATGCCCTCCCTGCCGGGCAACTACTTCCATCTGCTCAGGCAGCAGGCGCTGGACGGCCGCAGGCCACTGGTGGTGTTCACCCCGAAGTCGATGCTGCGGTCGAAGGCGGCCGTCTCCGCCCTGGCCGAGTTCACCCAGGGCGGCTTCCGCCCGGTCCTGCCGGACGACACGACGGACCCGGCCCGTGTCGCGCGCGTGCTGCTGTGCTCGGGCAAGGTCTTCTACGACCTCGACGCCCACCGGCACGCCGCGGGCTCGACCGACACGGCGATCGTCCGCGTGGAGCGCCTCTACCCGTTCCCCGACGAGGAACTCGCGGCGGAACTCGCCCGCTTCCCCGCGGCCGCGGACGTGCGGTGGGTGCAGGAGGAGCCGGAGAACCAGGGTGCGTGGTCGTTCGTCGCGCCGCGTCTGTACCGGCTGACCCGGCGCGCTGTGGAGTGCGTGAGCCGGCCCGAGGCGCCCGCGCCCGCGGTCGGCTCGGCCCGCCGGCACGGCGTGGAGCAGAAGGCTCTCGTGACATCGGCCTTCCAGTGATCAGCGGCTCGCGCGGTGCGCATCGGCTGCCCACCGCGCGTATCCGTCGACACCACGGCAGCATCGAGGAGGAGCAGCGGCATGAGCCTGCTGGCGCGCATCAACCAGCCCGCGGACTTGAGGGGTCTGAGCCATCCAGAGCTGGTCCGGCTGGCCGGGGAGATCCGCGACTTCCTGGTTCGCCACGTCGCGGCCACGGGAGGCCATCTGGGGCCCAACCTCGGCGTCGTGGAACTGACCCTGGCACTGCACCGGGTCTTCGACTCCCCGCGCGACCGGCTGCTGTGGGACGTCGGGCACCAGGCGTACGTCCACAAGATCGTGACGGGGCGGGCCGGTGAGTTCTCCGGCCTGCGGCAGCGTGGCGGGCTTTCCGGATACCCGAGCCGGGAGGAGTCCACGCACGACCACATCGAGCACTCCCACGCATCGGTCGCCCTGTCGTACGCCGATGGCATGGCCAAGGCCGCACAGCTCGCAGGAGAGTCGGACCGGCACATCGTCGCCGTCGTCGGCGACGGAGCACTCACCGGAGGGCTGGCCTGGGAGGCCCTCAACAACATCGCGGCGGCACCGGACCGGCCGGTGGTGATCGTCGTCAACGACAACGGACGCTCGTACGCACCGACTGTGGGCGGACTCGCCCGGCACCTGGCGGCCCTGCGCACCCACGCCGGCTACGAGCGTCTGGCCGGCTGGGGCAGACAGGCGCTCGACGGTGCCGGAGCGCCGGGCCGGGCGCTGCACCGCACCCTGCACGCGGCCAAGGAAGGCATCAAGGAGGGCCTGAAAGCGGGCCTGGCAGGGGGCAGCGCGGAGGCCGTGATGCCGCACTCGCTCTTCTGCGAGCTGGGACTGCACTACCTCGGGCCCGTCGACGGCCACGACATCACCGCCCTGGAAGCAGCTCTGGAACGGGCCAAGGCCCATGGCGCGCCGGTCGTCGTCCACTGCATCACGCGCAAGGGGCTCGGATACGCGCCGGCCGAGCAGAACGAGGAGGACCACCTGCACGGCATCGGCATCATCGACCCGCAGACCGGGCACCCTGTGCGGCCCGCTGGTCTGACCTGGACGGCAGTGTTCGGCCGGGAACTGGTCGAACTGGCCGACGCGCACCCGGACGTCGTCGCGATCACCGCGGCCATGCCCGGCTCCGTCGGTCTCAACGACTTCGCCGCACGCTACCCGGCACGGTTCTTCGACGTCGGGATCGCCGAGCAGCATGCGGTCGCCTCGGCCGCCGGCATGGCCATGGCGGGCCTGCATCCGGTGATCGCCCTGTACGGCACGTTCCTGAACCGCGCCCTCGACCAGGTGCTGATGGACCTCGCGCTGCACCGGCTCGGTGCGACCCTGGTCCTCGACCGGTCCGGAGTCACCGGTGACGACGGCCCCAGCCACAACGGGCTGTGGGATCTTGCGATGCTCCAAGCTGTCCCCGGTCTGCGTATCGGGGCTCCCCGCGATGCGCGCACGCTGCGGCGGCAGTTGCGGGAGGCCGTGTCGATCGCCGACGCGCCGACGGTCCTGCGCTACCCGAGAGGCACGGTCGGCCCTGCGATCCCGGCGGTCGGCCGCGCCGGTGCGGTCGACGTCCTGCGCGAGGCCCCCGGCGGCGGCGTCCTGCTGGTCGCTGTCGGAACGACGGCCTCGGTCGCTCTGGAAGCGGCGGAGCTCTGCGCCGAGCAGGGGGTGGAGGTCACCGTAGTGGACCCACTGTGGGTCAAGCCGCTCCCCGGCGATCTGCCCGCGCTCGCCGCCGAGCACGCCCTGGTCGTCACGGTCGAGGACGGCCTGCGCGCCGGAGGAGTGGGCGCAGCGGTGGCCCAGGGCCTGCAGGAGGCCGGCATCCGCACCCCGGTACGTGCCGTGGGCGTGGCGGACGGGTTTCCCCGGCAGGCCACCCGGGCCGAGATCCTCGCGGAAGCAGGCCTGACCGCTCAGGCGATCGCGCACACCGTCACCCAGACCCTGGCCCGCGCGGCCGTCACCGCGGTACCCACCGGTCCCCGCACCATCCCCGCACCCAAAAGGCAATGAATTCGCATACGAGTGAAATGCTTCTACTGCGAAAGCGGCCGGAGGATGCGTCATGTCCGAGATCATCTGCCGCAGAATCGACGAGCAGACGCCAAGCGAGGACGGCGAGGTCGGCGAGCGCGCGCTGATGGGGTCTGGCCGGAAGGTCTGCGCCGGCAAGGCGCACCGCTCGACGAGTGGCCGCGGGGTCGCACCATCCATCGAGCTGCAGCGCTGGTACGGCCACCACCCCCAGCGGTTCGGTGCGTTCCGCCGCCGTTATCTCACCGAATTGGGCGATCAACGGCACAAATACGCGGCTGCCCGGCTTCGGGACCTGGCCCAACACCGCAGCCTCACCCTGCTGACCTGAACCCAGGACATGGACCACAGCCGTACCGCGGTCCTGGCCGAATGGCGCACCGAACCCGGCTCTCACGATGAGCGGCGCCCGGATGCCGCCCTTCCCGAGCACGGACGTACCGCTCCCGGGTCCCCGCCGCCTGGACACCGCGCGGCCGTCTCCGCCGCGGTGGCCAATCTCAACGCGGGCGCACTCGCGTTCGTGATGGGCACCGGCATCGTCTCCACGGCCCTGTACGTCAACCGCGCCGACACCGCGTCCGCCGTACTGCTGTGGGTGGCCCTGGCCGGTTACGCCGTACTGGTGCCCGCCTACGGCTGGCGGCTGCTGCGCCGGCGCGAGCGGTTCGCCGCGGATCTCCTCGGGCCGCGTGCCTTCGCGTTCCTCACCCTCGCGATCTCCTCGAACGTGCTGGCTGCTCGCTTTGTGCCGGCCGGACACACCGCGGTCGCCGGGGCGTTCCTGGCGTTCGGGACGCTGGGGTGGGTGGTGCTGGACTACGGCGTCCCGCTCACGCTCATCACCACGCTGAAGCGGGGCTCCTCGCTCGACCAGGTGAACGGCACCTGGTTCCTGTGGTCGGTGGGATCGGAGTCGGTGGCGGTCGCGGCGGCATCGCTGGCCCGGGTGACCCGGGGACACGCACTGGCCGTCCTGGCAGTGGTGTGCTGGGCCGTCGGCCTGATGCAGTACCTGCCGACCGCCGCGCTGGTCCTGGCCCGGCTGCTGGCCCGGCCGGTGCAGCCGGAAGGCCTCATGACGTCCGTATGGATCTTCATGGGGGCGGCGGCGATCGCCGCACTCGCCGGAGTCCGGCTGATCGCACTCCATCCAGGCACCACGATGTTGTCGCGCCCGCTCGTCATCGGGACGTCCGTCGTCCTGTGGGCGTTCTCGAGCTGGCTGATTCCGCTCCTGCTGGCTCTGGGCGTTTGGCGGCACGCGCTGCGCCGTGGCCCGCTGCGCTACGAGCTCGGCTGGTGGAACCTCGTCTTCCCGGTCGGCATGTATGCGGTCACCACGCATGAGCTGGGACGCGCGACCGCAACCTCGTGGAGGACGAGCCTGGGCCGCCGGGAGGTCCGGATCGCCGTGGTGTTCTGGGCTGTCGTGTCCGCCGCCATGGTGGCAGCCAGACTCCGGGCCCGCCCCACGACCGCGCACGGATCCGCCGGTGCGGGGCGGACGACCCGCCCGCAGAGCAAGGCCTCGACGGCAACCGGGGCGCTGCCATAGGCACGCGTTGCGGTGCGGCGCGAACCCGGCTGCCCGTCGGCAGACAGCCGGGTTCGCGCGACGCGTCCGTGTCATGCGGAGCGTTACACGGGCCTGTCAGCGGCGGGCGCGTTCACGCTGCCGGACAGCATGGCGCAGGGAGTGCCAGGCGACCACCGCCCAGGCGGCGACGAGCAGGGCGTACAGGACGACGGCGATCCAGACGAACAGCTGCGAGCCGGTACGAGCAGCGAGCGCGCTCGTGCCGGTGACGCACGCACCGAGGGGGAAGATGAAGGACCACCAGGTGGCTGCGAAGGGCAGCCCTCTGCGGATTTCCCGTACGGTCAGCGCCGTGGCCAGTACCAGCCACAGCAGGGCGAAGCCCCAGATCCCGAGCCCACCCAGGAGCGCTGCGACACCGCTCCCGCGCGCGTACGGGGCGGGCAGCGCGCTCGGCGACGCGGTGGCCAGCGTCCCCAGCGCCGTCACCGCCTGATCCAGCGCCCCCACGCCGATCCACATCGTGGGCACCACCGCACCGCCGGGCGCGTCATGATGCACCAGGCGGCTGTAGACCATGGCCAGCACCAGCAGGACCGCGACCAACCCGAGCCCGAGCATCGAGTAGCAGCACAGCAGCAGGGCCAGCCGCACCTGCCCGGCCGGCGCCCGCGGGATGAGCAGCGCGCCCGTCGCGGCGGAGACCAGCGGCGGCACCACCGGTAGCAGCCAGCCGCCGAACGCCGCGTCCGGCGTGAAACGGTGCCGCGTGACCATCAGATACGGCACCGTGCAAGCGGTGGCAAGACCCAGCACCGTACCGGCCGACCACAGCACCCAGTCCGCAGCCACCGCCGCACGCTCCCCGATCAGCCGCCGGCCGAGCAGCAGCGTCCCGGCCCCGACGGTGAGCAGAGCCATCGGCGGCGCCCCGAAGAACTGGGCCAGTACCGGATCACCGGCATGCACCCGCAGCGCCCGCTGCCCGGTATAGGTGACGGCAAGCACGATCAGCAGCAGCGCGGTCCCCGCCCAGACCACCGTGGCGGCGTCGCCGAGTCCGGGGAAACCGCGCGGCAGGGTGGCGGCCGCGACGGTGACGATCCCGCTGCCCATGACGGCGGCGAACCAACCGGGACCGAGCCGGCCACGCTCCCTGCCGTTCGCCTCGTCCGGCTGGTCACGTACAAGCACGGATGATCTCGGGGCCGGGCCGACCTGGGACGGGACCGCTCGGGTGGTACTGGGGTGGGGTGTCACGGCGCGGAGTGCCTTCTCTTGGGGTGTCGGATTCGTCACCGTCCACGACCAGCCACGGTGACGGGCCCGGCCGACTGGCCGGGCCACACCCAGCAGCTCAGGGACGCGGCCGAGACCGTCGGCCGCGTCCGCCCTCGACGCTATGGCGAAGCGCGGCTCCCGCCACAGAACAGCACGCGCCATGACGCCCTCACACCAGGACATCGAGCACCGTGCGGGCCGGTTGCCGGGTGCCGGCCCGATGCCCCGATGTCCTTGTCCGAGCGTGTTGTGGCCACACCTGTGGCCATGACGAGACGGTAAGCGACCGCTGAACACGGGCGAGGCGCCGAAGCCCGATGCCTCGTTCCACACCACGGAAGGCAGCAGCATGCCGCAGGGACGCGGACGACAATCGGCACGGGAGCGGCACAGCATCGCCGGGCGGATGATGGTGTCCTCCGATGTGGGCCCCAGTCCGTCCGGGAGGCGCACGATGAAGGACAGGCCGTCAGGCAGGAAGCCGCTCCTGGTGACCGTGCTGGTCTTCCCCGGCGTACGGCTGCTCGACGTCACCGGCCCGATCGAGGTGTTCACGACAGCCAACGAATTCGGCGGCCGCTACCGCGTACGCACGGTCTCCCCTGACGGCGCCGACGTGGTCACCGCAGCCGGCACCGGACTGCGCGTCGACCTCGCTGCCGCGCAGGTACAGGCGGCCAGCGACGTGGTCGTCATCCCCGGCGGCCCGGAGTGGCCCTCCCTCATCAAGGACGACGCGCTGCTGGACGCCATGAGAGGGCTCGACGCACGCGGCTGCCGCACGGCGTCCATCTGCACCGGCGCCTTCCTCCTCGCCGCGGCCGGACTGCTCGACGGACGCAAGGCGACAACGCACTGGCGCTTCGCCGACCAGCTCGCCCTGCGCTACCCGAAGGTGACCGTGGAAGCGGACGCCCTGTTCGTCCGCGACGGCCACATCATGACCTCCGCAGGCGTCACCTCGGGCATCGATCTCTCGCTCGCCCTGGTCGAGGAGCACCTCGGCGCCGACGTCGCCCGCGCCGTGGCCAAGGACATGGTCGTGTTCATGCAGCGGCCGGGCGGCCAGTCCCAGTTCAGTGTCCGCACCCACACCCCGCGCGCGAGACAGGAGATGCTGCGCCGGGTCCTGGACGCGGTCGCCGAGGACCCGTCCGCCCCGCACACCCTTGCCGCCATGGCGCGCCGGGCAGGTGTGAGCACCCGCCACATGACACGCCTGTTCCACGACGAGATGCACACGACCCCGGCCCGCTACGTCGAGCAGGTCCGCATGGAGGCCGCCCAGGCGATGCTGGAAGACAGCGACGACCCCATGGCCACCGTGGCCCGGCGCACCGGCTTCGGGTCACCGGAGTCCCTGCGTCGGGCCTTCACGCGCAACCTGGGCATCACGCCGGGAGCCTACCGGGCACGCTTCCGCACCACGCACACCGGAGTCGACGGCAAGGGCGCCTGAGCCCTGGAGGTATCCGGCGAGCACGGACAATCGCCGAAATCCGACAGGCCGGCCGTGCCGGACGAGGCCGGTCAGGCCTCCTCGACAGTCTGTCCCAAGCACCGGCTCGGCGAGCGCGCCCGCCACGCGGGCGCGCCGAAAGGACCGGCGAAGTACTGCGTCTCGTGCACGACCTGCTGGTCGGCGAATTCCATGACGCTCGCCGAGTACGAAGGCGCACCGTCGTAGATGGTGACGCATTCGCTCACCCGTACATGCGCGTGGCCGGTGACGCGCAGGAGGGTGAATCGCCGGTCGGCCGGATGCCCGCCGCGTTTGTCTCGCGGCCCCGGAAACGTTCGCCCGACTGCTGATGGTCCGGCATCGCGTCCGCAGCCTGGATCGCGTGCTCCGCCTCGATGTCACCTCGTCCTGAAGCGTGTTCCTTCCTCCAACGGCCTGGTGGGCGTTCGGCTCGAAGGTCCGTATCCGGGTGCCTCACGGCAGTTTCTCGGGCCATGGGGCGACGCAAGGAGAGCGCTGGGACGGTGGGGGCGTCGGATCCGGCGTCCCGGAATCTCGACAGGAGGCAGCGGCTTGGCAGAGAACCGGACGGTCCCGGGCGTGGCCGGGACCGATCACGAGCAGTTGCGGGCGTTCGATGAGCCAGGGGCTGCGTCGGCAGGGCGGTCCGCCTTGCGCGAGCACTTCTTCGACCGGCCCGCCCTCGAGGTGGCTCCCGAACTCCTGGGGGCTCTCGTGGTCTCGCGCTCGCAGCGCGGCGTGACGGCGGTGCGTATCACCGAGGTGGAGGCGTACGAGGGGCCCGATGACCCGGCCTCGCACGCGTTCCGGGGCCCGAACCGGACCAATCGAGCGGAGTTCGGGGCCCCGGGGACCTTCTATGTGTACCGGACACACGCGGTGCATCGGTGCCTGAACGCCGTCTGCGGGCCCGGGCGGCGTCCCGCTTCGGTGCTGCTCCGCGCCGGCACCGTCGTGGAGGGAGCAGACGTCGCGCGAGAACGCCGGGGGCCTGGGGTACGGGCGCGCGATCTCGCGCGCGGCCCGGCCAACCTCGCGCGAGCGTTGGGCATCGCCGATCTGCATCATGACGGGCGGTCAGCATGCGACGCGGCGGCGGAGTTGTTCCTCGCGGAACCCGGGGGCGTCTCGTCCGCGCGGGTCGGTCGAGGGCCGCGGACGGGGGTGGGCGGTCCTGCTGCTTTGTACCCCTGGCGCTTCTGGATGCTGGGCGAGTCGAGCGTCAGCGCCTATCGGGCGCACCCGGGGTCCCGCCAACGGAGGCGGGCGAAGGGCTGACCCTCCCGCCGGCCTGGGACATCACGAGTGCCGGCGCCGCTCCCCGGAGGCGGCGGCACCCGGAGGTGCTTCAGCCTCGCTCCGGTACCGGCGCCGGGGTCTGCGACGAACCCGCAGCGAAGACCGAATGTGCGCCTTCGCTGTCCTTATCCGCGGCCACGCACACCTGGCGCCTGCGAGTTGAAAACCTCAGGAAACGTCCGTTGGGCCGGGCCCGCTTGCTGCCTCTCCTCCTGAGACGGCGTCCGCGGGGACGGCGGCGGCCCGACCGTATAGAAGGCGATCAGTGATGACTCCGATCAGTCCCACTCCCGAGCCGGATCCGCGCAGGTGGCGCGCGCTCGGGATCATCTGCCTCGTGCAGGTGATGCTGCTCCTCGATGTGACCGTGGTCAATGTCGCGCTTCCCCCCATCCAGCACGATCTCGGCTTCACGACCACGGGCCTGGCATGGGTCGTCAACGGCTACACCGTCACCTACGGTGGGCTGCTGATGCTTGGCGGACGCCTGGGTGATCTGCTCGGCCGCAGACGCCTCTTCCTGACCGGCTTGGCGATCTTCGCGCTGGCGTCGGCGAGCGCGGGAGTGGCCCAGCAAGCCGGTGTACTGATCGCCGGCCGCTTCGTACAGGGCGTCGGTGCGGCACTCGTCAGCCCGGCAGCCCTGTCCCTGGTGACGCTGCTGTTCACCCAGCGGCGGGAAAGGGCACGGGCCATGGCCATCTGGAGCGGCCTGGCCGGAGTTGGGGTAGCCCTGGGAGTCGTGCTCTCGGGCATCCTGACCACCATCGCCTCCTGGCGTTGGATATTCTTCATCAATCTGCCCATCGCCGCGTTCGCGTTTTTCGCCACTTTCAGGCTCGTCTCCGAAAGCCGGGCCACCAAGCGCGGTCGGCCCGACGTCCTCGGCGCCGTCACGGTCACCCTCGGTCTGCTCCTGGTCGTGTTCGGCCTCCTGGAGAAGGACAGTCACGTATGGTTCTCGTTCCCCGTCCTGGGTTGCGTCGGGATCGGTGTGCTCTGCCTGATCGGCTTCGTGCTGGTGGAGGCTCACGTGGCCCAGCCCCTGGTGCCCCTCGCATTCTTGCGCTCACGTAACCGGAGCATCGCCAACATCGTGCGCATCTGCTACTATGTCGGGTTCGCTACCCTCTTCTTCTCACTGAGCCTGTATGTCCAGCGCATACTGCACTTTTCCGCGCTGGCGACCGGATTCGCCTTTGTACCGTTCGGGTTGGTCATTCTCTTCAGCGCCACCGTGATGGCACCACGCCTCCTTCCCCGGTTCGGTCTGCGGGCCCTGAACGGAGGAGGGCTTGCGGTCACCACGGTCGGCTACGTTCTCCTTGCCGGCCTCAGCAGCCACGGCACCTATGTGGCCGACGTACTGCCCGGACTGATCCTCGTGCCGCTGGGAGGCGGCCTCGTCCTCGTCGGATCCACTGTCGCCGGAGTGGACGGCGCCACCGGTGAGGACGCGGGCATCGCCACCAGCATGAACAATGCGTCCATGCAGATCGGCAGCGCCATCGGCCTGGCTGCCCTGGTCTCACTGGGCACCGGCCACGCCGCCGTGCTGCGGCGTGCGGGCGCCGACCAGGTGACCGCCGCCGCGCACGGTTACGCCTTCAGCTTCACCATCGCCGCCGGCATGACGGCCTTCGGTGCGTTCCTCGGCTTCGCCGGAATCCACCCGACACCGGCCGAGACTCCGACGGTGAGGACCAACGCCAAGGAGCGCGTGGTCTGACGTGCCGCCGGCGGCGAAAGCGAGGGTCCGCGGCCGCGGCGGGCCTGGCGGAACGGTGCTGCCGCTGCGCGTCAGGGGACATAGTGGGCCTGCTCGAAGAGGCCGAGTGTGCACCAGCTGTTCGTGCGACGGCGGCATTGCCGGGTCTGAGCTTCCATCGGCCGCCTCCCCTGCCCCTCCCGTGGACGCCTCAGGACGGTCATCCGGCATGACCCCGTTCTTCTCGAACTCCGCTCCGCCATGGCCATCCCCCGGCTCCACCGCCCGGCAGGCGGGTCTCCACCAGAACACGCCGGGCGCGCACACGACCAGTACTGCTCACATCACAGCACAGGCAGGACCACAGACATGACCACAAACGACCATCTCGACTACTTCAAGCCGCAACTCGTCGTCATCCCGTGCGGCAGCCGCAAACTGGGCTCGCCCGCGCGCTCCGCAGACATGTACGTAGGCTCCTACCACCGGGCATGCCGCAAGGCGGCCGACGCACTGCAACCTGACCTGCTGCTCATTCTCTCCGCACGCCACGGGCTCCTCGACCTCGACGACGTCATCGAGCCGTACGACACACCTCATGGCGCAGCCGACGCGGTAACGAGCCAGGTCCTTCTGGAACAGGCAACCGTGCGTGACATCGTGGGCCTTGACCCGGTGGTGGCCCTCGGCGGTGCACGACACATCAGCCTCGTGCGCTCCGTCTGGCCGCACGTCCACACGCCGTTGGCCGGAGCACGCGGTATGGGTGAGCAAATGGCCCGGCTTGCAGCATTGCGCGAGGGACGGGGAATGCCTCTGACATGACGCTTCGTGCGGCGACCGCGAGGCCTCGCCGCCATGTGCCGAGGCGCATGGCACTACGGGGACTGGGAAGCGTTCCCGAAGTGACGGTCGTACATGGTGTGGTGGTACCACATCGCGACGTCGTGAAGCTGATGGTGGAGGCGGTGCCGACCTCTTGCTCCTCAGGGCATCCTAGGGTGTAAGCGGATCCCGGGGCCGGCGACCGTCGGCCCCGGGAAGGCGTGAAGCGGTGATGCAGGAGCGAGCGGTCATGCAGGCCGTCCGTCGACTACTACCAGGTCTGCTCGCTGGCTCGTACGAGGACCTCGTTGACGGCGACCCGGCGGTCCCGGGTGACGATGTAGGACACGGTGTCGGTGATGTCCTCGGGCGCAGCAGTTCCATGCCCTGAATCTGACGCTCGATGGCCTGCCGCACGGCATCGCGGAGATGGGTGCTCAGCTCGGTGTCCAGGGTGCCGGGCTCGACCACGCTCACTCGCAGGTGCTTCTCCATGACCTCCTGCCGCAGGGCCTCGGTGAATCCGTTGACGCCGAACTTCCTCAGGTTGTAAACAGCCGTGCCGGGCCGTGCGACCCGGCCGGCCGTGGAGCTGATGTTGACCAGATCCGCCACGCCTCGCGGCGAGTCCTCCGCAGCGCGCAGGAGATGCGGCCACGCGGCATGAGCAATGTAGAGCAGGCCCTGGACGTTGACCTCGAGCATCTGCTCCCACTCTCCGAGCGGCGAGTCCCCTATCTGCCCGACACCCATGAAGCCGGCGTTGTTGACGACGGTGTCCAGGCGGCCGAGTTGGGCCACCACAGTGCCCACCGCGGCGGCGGCCTGCCGCTGATCGGTGATGTCTGCCTCCACCACGAGAGCCGTGCCTCCATCGATCCGGATCTTGTCGGCGAGCTGCTCAAGCCGCTCACGCCGCCGTCCGAGGACGGCGGCCGCACCCTCGGCGGCGAGGCTGCGGGCGGTCGCCTCTCCGATCCCACTGCTCGCGCCGGTCACGAGCGCCACGGTGTTGCTGGGTCGTGTGGTGGCTTGACCTCGACGACCAGCGGCACGTACCCGTCACGCCGAACAAGGAAGGCCGGGTCGTGATCCCGCACTGTGGAGGACCAATACGTGCCCGAGTAGTGCTTCTGCTCGCGCCGCCAGCGAAACGTCCGCCAAGGCCTCGACGGCCCGAGGTCATCGACGCCCGTCGAAGGCCAAGGCCGGTCCTCCTCGATCGTCCCGTCCGTACGACGCAGACTCACGGAGACTTCGTCGACGACGCGCGACACGCCCCACCCCCGAGCAACAAGGGCGCGATATCAGAGCCGGCCTCAATCAGCTGAGCTGCCCCAGGGTCACACCGGAGCACACCGCCTTCACAGCCGAAAGTACGATCCGCACTACTGCGAGTGAACCATCAAACGCGCATTCGTCTTACCGTGCTGTCCTTTGGGTCGGACATGGGCCAAGCCTCATGAGAAAAGGACAAGCGAAATGAGAACCTACAAGATCCACGCCCGGGAAGATCCACGCCCCCATCCCGGTTGGTAGAAGCGTGAACGAATCGCGTGAGGTCGAGGTCGTCGTCATCGGCGCTGGTCAGGCCGGGCTGTCCAGCGCCTACCATCTGCGGCGCACCGGTTTCGAGCCCGACCGCGACTTCGTGGTCCTCGACCACTCCCCCGCGCCGGGCGGCGCCTGGCAGTTCCGGTGGCCCTCACTGACGTACGGCAAGGTGCACGGGATGCACGCGCTGCCCGGCATGGAGCTGACGGACGCCGATCCCGCGCGGCCCTCGGCGGAGGTGATCGGTGAGTACTTCGACCGGTACGAGCGCACCTTCGACCTGCGCGTCCGACGGCCCGTCGACGTGCGGGCGGTACGGGAAGGCGACGGGGGGCGGCTGCTCGTCGAGACCTCGGACGGCACTTGGTCGACGCGTGCCCTGATCAATGCGACCGGCACATGGGACCGGCCGTTCTTGCCGCGCTATCCCGGTCAGGAGACTTTCCGCGGGCGGCAGTTGCACACCGCGCAGTACGCCGGACCCGAGGAGTTCGCCGGACAGCGCGTCGTGGTCGTGGGCGGCGGCGCCTCGGGCACCCAGCACCTGCTGGAGCTGGCCCCGTACGCGGCCGCGACCACCTGGGTCACCCGGCGCCCTCCGGTGTTCCGCGAGGGGCCGTTCAACGAGGAGGCGGGCCGCTCGGCCGTCGCGCTGGTGGAGGAGCGGGTACGTCAGGGGCTGCCCCCGCGCAGTGTGGTCTCGGTCACCGGGCTTCCCCTCAACGACGCCGTCCGGCAGGGGCTCGCGGACGGAGTCCTGGACCGGCAGCCGATGTTCGACCGGATCACCCCGGACGGCGTGGAGTGGGCCGATGGACGGCACGTCAGCGCGGATGTGATCCTCTGGGCGACCGGGTTCCGCGCCGCGCTGGACCATCTCCGTCCGCTGCGGCTGCGCGAGCCGGGCGGCGGGATCCGGGTCGAGGGCACCCGGGCGGTGGCCGATCCACGCGTCCATCTCGTCGGCTACGGCCCGTCGGCCAGCACCATCGGCGCGAACCGGGCGGGCCGCGCGGCCGTCCGGGACATCAGGCGACTGCTCGGCGAGGACCAGCCGGTCGCCGCATGACGTCCCGCCGGGTCAGTTGACCGAGGGCCGCGGGGAGGCCGGGGTCCGGCTCGGGCTGTGCGACTCGCCCGCGCCCTGGTGGAGGGAGTTGAACTCCGCCACGTTGCGCATGTGCGTCCTGTAGTCGGAGGTGAAGCGGGTGTCTCCCGGCTTGACCGTGACGAAGTACAGCCAGTCGCCCGGCGCCGGGTTGAGCGTGGCCTGCATCGCGTCCTCGCCGGGGTTGCCGATCGGTGTGGGCGGCAGACCCATGCGCTGGTAGGAGTTGTAGGGGCTCTCGATGCGTGTGTCGTCCTGACTGGTGTCGAGGGTGCTGCGGCGCAGCGCGTAGTTGATCGTCGAGTCCATCTGCAGCGGCATCCCGCGCTTGAGCCGGTTGAAGACGACCCGGGCGACCTTTCTCATGTCCGCCTTCGTCGCGGCCTCGGCCTGGACGATGCTGGCGATGGTGACGGTCTGGTAGACGTTCATCGTGTTGCGCTGCGCCCCGGCCGCGATCGGCGCCGCGTTGAACTTGCTGTCGGCGGTGTCGACCATGAAGCGCAGCACGGACTCGGGCGTCGCCCCCTTGTACAGGGGATACGTCGCCGGGAAGAGATAGCCCTCCGGGTTGCCCGCGGCGTCGCTCGGCAGCTTCAGACCGGCCTTCCCCACGGACTTGCGCGTGCTTCCTGGAGGCAGCCGGAGGGCTTTGTCGATCGCGTCGTACACCTGGCTCGCGCGCCAGCCCTCCGGGACGACCAGTGCCGCGGTCAGCGTCTGTTCGGGTCCGTTGTCCAGCGTCAGCAGCGGCACCGCCACGGCGGCGCCGACCACGGCGGCGCCGGCCACGACGAGGGCGAGTTTCCCCCGGCGTGTCAGTCGACTCGTGCCTCGTGGCGGAATCTTCGTCTGCATGCGGGTACGGTAATACGCATATCGCCCCAATCCCGACATATGGTCAGCCTGTCGGTTCGCAGCGTCAGCGCGTCGGTCACGGCGCGTTCGGCTCGGCCGCGTTCAGCTCGTCGGTTCCAGCTGCGCGTCCCGGCGCACCAGTGCGGCGTACCGCCCGTCCCGTTCCAGCAGTTCCTCGTGGGTGCCTCGTTCGGCGACCCGTCCGGAGTCGAGGACCACGATCTGGTCGGCGCCGCGGATCGTGGACAGGCGGTGGGCGATGGTGATCGTCGTCCGGTCGGCCGACAGGGCGTCGATCGCCTCCTGGACGGCGGCCTCCGTACGGGTGTCGAGAGCGCTGGTCGCCTCGTCCAGGATGAGGACGGGCGGATCGCGCAGGATGGTGCGGGCGATCGCGAGGCGCTGTTTCTCACCGCCGGAGAAGCGGTGGCCGCGCTCGCCGACGACCGTGTCGTAACCGTCGGGCAGCGCGGCTATGTGGTCGTGGATCTGCGCCGCTCCGGCCGCCGCCCGGAGTTCCTCGTCCGTGGCGTCCGGTTTGGCGAAGCGGAGGTTGTCGGCGACCGAGGCGTGGAAGAGGTACGTCTCCTGCGAGACGACGCCGACCGCGCGGGCGAGGGTGTCGAAGTCCAGGTCCCGGACGTCGACGCCGTCGATGGTCACGCGCCCCCCGGTCACGTCGTAGAGGCGGGGCACCAGATAGCCGAGCGTGGACTTTCCGGCACCGGTCGGGCCGACGACCGCGAGGCTGCCGCCCGCGGGCACGGTGACGTCGACGCCGTCGAGGACGGGGCGGGACCTGTCGTCGCTGTCGTAGCGGAACTCGACGTCCTCGAAGCGGACTTCGCCCTTGACCTGGTCGAGGTGGACGGGCCGCTCGCGCTCGGTGATGTCGATGGGCAGGTCAAGGTACTCGAAGATGCGCTGGAAGAGGGCGAAGGAGGTCTGGATCTGGACACCCGTGGCGAGCAGGCTCACGGCGGGCCGGAACAGTCCCTGCTGGAGCGAGACGAAGGCGACGATGGTGCCGAGCGAGACCTTGGGGCCGCCGAACTGCAGGGCCAGGCCCGCCGTCCAGTAGATGACGGCCGGCATCGCGGCCATGACGATCGTGATCACGGCCATGCGCCAGCGCCCGGCCATGTTCGACTTCACTTCGAGGTCGACCAGGCGCTCGGACTCCTCGGCGAAGGACGCGGTGAGCGAGTCGGAGCGGCCCATCGTGCGGCCGAGCAGGATGCCGCTGACCGAGAGCGACTCGGTGACGGTGGCGGCCATCGCGGCCATCTGCTTCTGCCGCTGCGTGGTGATCCTCTTGCGTTCGTTGCCGACGCGGCGGCTGATCCACACGAACACCGGCAGCAGGAGCAGCGAGACGATGGTGAGCCGCCAGTCGAGGGCGATCATCGCGACGATCGTGGCGACCACGCTGGTGACGTTGGAGACCAGGGAGGTGGCGGTCGAGGTGACGGTGGCCTGCATGCCGCCGATGTCATTGGCGATCCGGGACTGCACCTCGCCGGTACGCGTGCGCGTGAAGAAGGCGAGCGACATGCGCTGCAGCCGGCCGTAGACGGCGGTGCGCAGGTCGTGCATGACGCGCTGGCCGACGGTCGTCGAGATCAGCGTCTGGAGCACGCCGAAGACGCTGGAGAGGACGGCACTGAGGATCATGCCGAGCGCGAGCAGGCTGAGCAGGCCGGTGCGGCCCTCGGGGATCGCGACGTCCAGCGTCTCCTTGAGCAGGAACGGCGTGGCCACCGAGACCAGCGAGGCGGCGCCGACCAGCAGGCCGACGACCGCGAGCCGGCCGCGGTAGGGACGGAAGAGCTTCAAGATGCGGCGCACCTGCCGGGGCTGTTCCTTGGCGTCGGCAGGCGGGGTCCAGGACGGTTCTCGATCGGGATGCATGGGCTCCTACGGAGGTGTACGGGCGCCGGTCGGGGTCGGCCGGCGATGACGAACGGATCGTAGCTCATTGTTACCTATACTCACAATGAACGGCATCCTGATATTGTTCCCGCATGACCACCCCCGATCCCGACGGCCTGCTCGCCGAGCAGTTGCTGCGGCTGACCCGCCGGGTGCACCGCATCCAGAAACGCCATCTGGAACGGCACGACCTGGGCGTCACCCCGGCCCAGTCCCGGCTGCTGCGCACCCTCGCGCACTACGCCTCGCCCCCGCGCATGGCCGACCTCGCCGAGCGCCTGGAGGTGGTGCCGCGCGCGGTGACGACGCTGGTCGACGGGCTGGAGGCAAGCGGGAAGGTACGGCGGGTGCCGGATCCGGCGAACCGGCGGGTGACCCGGATCGAGCTGACGGACGACGGGCGTACGACCCTGCGCGAGCTGCGCGGCGCACGCCGCTCGGCGGCCGAGGAGATCCTCGCTCCGCTGACGGAGAAGGAACGCCAGGTGCTCGGCGTGCTGCTGGACACACTCATCGACGGGGACGGCGGCCAGCGCTGCTGAATCCGGCGCACCGGGCACGGCGCACGGCACGGCGGGCCGCACACCACCCTCGGTGACGGCCCGCCGGTATGTGCTCAGCAGCGTTCGCGATCCTCCGTCAGCACTCCCTGGACCGTGGTCAGCGAACGGTCGTAGCAGCCGTCGGAGCCGTACAGCCGGTAGCGCTCGGTCGACGTGCCGACGGCGTGCCGCTGGTCGCGCGGAACGTTGATCGTGTACGCCGCGTCGCCGCTGTAGGTGTCGTCGAGCCGCGACCACGCGGTGCGACGGCCGTCCCGCAGTTCCACGACCGACGCGCGGTCGCCGAGCGTCAGCACGGTGCGCAGCCGGTCGTCCGCGCCGATGGTCGTCGTGCCGTTCATGGTGTACGTCCGGTCGGTGTGCGTCGTCCGCGCGGGACCGTGCCCGCCGACGGTGACCGTCTGGTCGTCGGACCAGGTCGCGTCCAGCCCGTCCGTGTTCTCCCCGTCGGTCCAGCGGTGGACGGAGGTGTTGGCGAGTATCCGGGTGACGGTGGTGGTCACGCGGCCGTGCGAGGTGTCGAGGTATCCGGACACGGTGAGCCGGTGTCCCGCCTCGGTGTTGACGCGGTTCTCCGAACCGGGGGTGTAGGTGGAGGAGTTGGCGATGTCCGTCGCCCTGTTCCCGGTGAGCGCCCCCGTGACGTGGGCGCGGTGCGCGTCCTGCCAGACCAGGACGTTCACCGGCGCGCTCCAGCCCGACTGCCCCGCGGGCACGCCGACGACGGAGACCTCGACACGGTGCGCACGCCCGTCGTTGAGCAGGCCCGCGAAAGGTGTGAGGTCGTATTCGATCGGCCGGACGTCGAAGGCACCCGGCGCCGGAACGACGTACCACAGGAAGGGGTTGGACCAGCCGCCGGTCCACACGTTCGGGAACGGCGCGGCGATTCCGGCGAGTTGACCGTCGACCTTGATCTGCACCTCGCGGTAGGGGCCGTGATCGGCCTTGCAGGAGTACGACGCCGGGTCGGCCACGGTCAGGTACCAGAACTCCTCGCAGCCGCCGCCCGAACCGGTCGCGTAGACCTCGGCGACGATCCGCTCGCTGTTGCGCGGGGTGGTAAGGGTCGTACCGTCGGGTGTGTCGGCGAGGGTGAGCACGCGGTCGGGGGTCTGCCGCGGGGGATGGCCCGCGTAGAAGGTCAGAGTGACGTGCACGTCGATGACGCCGGTGTAGGTGTCGTTCACGACGTTGCCGATCAGCATCTCGACGTCCTGCGGGCTGCGGAAGGTGTCGCTGTAGCGGGTGACGTCCTTCTCGACGTGCCATTCGATGCCGTCGGGCGAGGGCTCCGGGGTGGAGGTGCGCAGGATCTCCACCCCACCGACGTGCAGATAGCCGAGACGGTCGTACTGACGGCCCTTCACCTTGCCGTCGAGCCGCAGCACCACCTTGCTCCAGTGGTCGCCGCAGCCCTGGGGCGGGGTGTACGCGCCCCGGTACGGCGTGAAGTCGCGGAACTGGGCGTCGGCCAGCGTAACCTGGCACGACGTGGTGTGCGGCCGCTCGACGGGCGGCGCCGCGGTGACCGGGTCGTGCCAGTCGGTGCCGAACTCGGCCGGGACGTCGGCCGCTTGGGCGGCAGCGGCGCCGGTGCTGAAGAGCGCGCTCGCCAGGAGGGTCGCTCCGGCAAGCATGGACATGACTATCCGTCTTCTCATGGCCGGTGTTCTACGGCCGGTCGGGGCCGGCCCGCAATGACGCCTCAGGGGAACGGCGCGATCGGGCGCCGGGCGCATCGGCGCCGGGCCGCCCTTCACGCATGCGGCTGCCCGGATCGCGCTAGGCCCCTTCTGGCTGCCGGACGGCGTCCGCGCCGGTCCGTCAGGCGCGCAGTGCCGCCCGGTCGCCCATCACCATGACCGGATGCTGTGCCGGGTCGAGCGTGCGCAGCAGGAACTCCATGGCGTCCTTGGACACGCTGACGCACGCGGACGTGCCGTCGCCGTGGTCGAGATGCAGCCAGATGCCGCCGCCCTTGTCGTCACCCTGGGGGCGCGTGCCGTCGTGCGGCGGGGTGCCCGGGAGACGGTTGTAGTCGATGGCGATGACGTAGTCGAAGTCGTGCTGGTGCGCCTCACCCCAGTCGGCCGGCGGCGCGTAGGCGACCGCGTCCTGGTCGTACGGCAGGAGGGTGCCCGGGTCGTCGAGCACACCTCCCGCGTCGGAGAGACCGAACACGCCGACGGGGCTGCGCTCGTCGCCCATGTGGTGGTCCGTGGTCCAGCCGTTCCGGCCGTTGTGCGCCGGCCAGTCGGCCACCGGCCGCCACTCCGGGCCCTCCCGGGTGTAGAGCACGACCGTGGAGTCGGGCGAGTCCTCGCCCTCGCCGTACACCGCGACGACCTGACTGGAGTCAGGGGGGATCTGCCGGCCCAGCCGGTCACCGACGCCAGGGATCCGGGTCGCGTCGGTCGTGGGGGCGGCCGACACCGGGGCCGACGCCGCGGTCGACGCCGCGGTCGACGCCGCGCTCGACGCCGCGCTCGACGCCGCGCTCGACACAGTCGGGCTCGGCCCGGCCTGGCCGCGGGAGCCCGTCGCCCCGCCGGCGCGGGCCGGGCCGGAGGCATCGGTGCCGCACGCCGACAGAGTCGCCAGGAGAGTCCCAAAAGCCGTCACCGCGACCGTCATTCGCCGCACACTGTGGATCCACACGCGACCATCGTGGCACCACGTAACGGCCCATTGCGCGATCTTCCGGACATTCGGGTGACGGCCGAACGCACGCGCTCGACCGGCCGGCCACCTGTCCGGCGAACGCCGTCCACCACGACCCCGACCGGGTCCGGTCCCGGTGTCAGCGGCCGGAAGCCGGTGGACTTCGCCGTTCCACCGGGAAAACCGTTTGAAATTCACCACCGAGCGACGCGAACCTTTCACGGCTTGTCACCGCTCTTCGCCGCCTCCCCACTTCACCCCATCCCCTCGTCCCCCTCGTCATCCTTTCCCTCCTGACACGAGCCACTGGATCGTCATGCAGATTCAAGACCTTCCGTACTCCGATCCGGGCGTCCCGGACGCACGTTCGGGCCCCCGATTCCTGTGGTGGCTCGGGCGGAACCAACTGGGCGGGCAGCTGAAGGCGCTCGCCTGGGGCCTGCTGCACTTCGTCTCCGTCTCTGCCCTGCCCTTCTGCGTCGGCCTGGCCGTCCAGGCGGTCGTCGACCGCTCCGGCGTCCGGCTCGCCCTGACGGGCGGTCTGATGCTGCTGTGCGGCACGGGCATCGCCCTCGGCGACACCTTCCTGCACCGGACCGCCGTCACCAACTGGATCACGGCCGCCGCCCGCGTCCAGCAACTGCTGGCGCGCAAGGCGGCCCAGCTCGGCTCCGCCCTGACCCGGCGGGTCGCCGCCGGCGAGGTGGTGGCGGTCTCCACCGGCGACGTCGAGAAGATCGGCTGGTTCGTCGAGGCGGTCTCCCGGTTCACCGCGGCCGCCCTGACGGTCGTGGTGGTCTGTGTCGGCCTCCTCGTCTACCAGCCCGCCCTGGGCGTGATCGTCGCCGTCGGACTGCCGGTCGTGGCGCTCGCGGTGCTGCCGCTGCTGCCCCGGGCGACGCGCCGCGCCGATGTGCAGCGCGAGAAGGCGGGCCGGGCCACCGAGCTCGCCTCGGACACGGTCGCCGGGCTGCGGGTGCTGCGCGGCATCGGCGGTGAGGAGCTCTTCCTCGACCGCTACCGCCGTGCCTCGCAGGAGGTACGGCACGCCGCGGTGCGCAGCGCCCGGATGTGGTCGCTGATCTCCTCCGTCCAGGTGCTGTTGCCCGGCCTGCTGCTCATCGCCGTCGTCTGGCACGGCATCCACCTGGCCCGCCAGGGCCGGATCACCGTCGGCGAACTCGTCACCGTCTACAGCGCGGTGATGATCCTGAACTATCCGCTGCGCCATTTCGAAGAGATCGCGATGGCCTACTCCTTCTCCCGCCCCTCGGCCAAACGGGCGGCCCGCGTGCTGTCACTGGAGCGGTCCACGGCCACCGAAGGCACCCTCGAGGCGGAAGTGCCGGGCGGCGACCTGTACGACCCCGGCACCGGTCTGCTCGCTCCCGCCGGCCGCCTGACCGCCGTGGTCTGCGGCGACCCGGACGCGGCGGGCAGGCTCGCGGAGCGGCTCGGCGGCCATCCGACCGAGCCGGGCCGCTCGGTGCTGCTCGGCGGGGTCGCCCTGGACGACCTTCCCCTGGACAGCGCGCGCACCGCCGTCCTCGTCCAGGACAAGGATCCGGTGCTGCTGTCCGGCACGCTGCGCGAACTGCTCGACGTGCCCGCCTCGGGAGCCGTACAGGCAGCGGACGCGCTGGCCGCGGCGCAGTGCGACGACGTCCTCGACGCGCTCGTCCAGGGATCCCTGGACGCCGCCGACCCGATGGACGCCCGCATCACCGAGCGCGGACGGTCCCTGTCGGGCGGCCAGCGCCAGCGGCTCGCCCTCGCCCGGTCGCTGATCACCGACCCCGAGGTGCTGGTGCTCGACGAGCCGACCTCCGCGGTCGACTCACACACCGAGGCACGGATCGCGGACGGACTGCGCCGGCTGCGCTCGGGACGCACGACCGTGGTGTTCACCTCCTCACCGCTGATGCTGGACCGCGCGGACCGGGTCGTCCTGGTCCACGACGGCGAGGTCGCGGCGGTCGGCGTGCACCGCGAACTGGTCGACAGCGAGCCGCGATACCGGGCCGTGGTCACCCGGGAGACGGACGACGAACTGGCCGAAACCGACGAGGCCGCCCTGGTGGGCGCCCGCCCGGAGCTGGAAGAGATCGAGGAGAGCGCATGATCGGCATTGCGCCACCGGCGTACGACCCGGCGGCCCCGACGACCGCCACCACCCTGCCCGTCGGCGCGGCCGCGACCGTGCGCGCCTATGTCGCCGAGCTGTTCCGCCGGCACCGCCGGGCGTTCCTGCTGCTCATCGGCGTCAACACGGTGGCCGTGATCGCCTCCATGGTGGGTCCGTACCTGCTCGGCGACCTGGTCGAGCGGGTGTCCGACCGGTCCCGTGAGCTTCATCTGGGCCTGACCGCCGGGCTGTTCGTGATCGCGCTGCTGGTGCAGGCCGTCTTCACCCGTCAGGTGCGGCTGCGGGGGGCGATGCTCGGCGAGCGGATGCTGGCCGACCTGCGCGAGGACTTCCTCGTCCGGTCGGTCGGGCTGCCGCCGGGCGTGCTGGAACGGGCGGGGACGGGCGATCTGCTCTCCCGCATCACCACCGACATCGACCGCCTGGCCAACGCGATGCGCGAGGCCGTGCCGCAGCTCGCGATCGGTGTCGTGTGGGCCCTGCTGCTGCTCGGCGGGCTCGTCGTGACGGCTCCGCCACTGGCTGCCGCGGTGCTGCTCGCCGTGCCGGTGCTGGTGGCCGGGTGCCGCTGGTACTTCAGACGGGCGCCCTCCGGCTACCGCTCCGAAGCCGCCGGATACGCGGCCGTCGCCGCCGCGCTCGCCGAGACGGTGGACGCGGGCCACACCATCGAGGCGCACCGGCTCGGCGCCCGCCGCGTCGCCCTGTCGGAGCGGCGGATCAAGGAGTGGACCGCCTGGGAGCGGTACACGCTGTGGCTGCGGTCCGTGCTCTTCCCGGTCATCAACGCCGTGCACGTCATCGTGCTCGGCTCGGTGCTGATGGTCGGCGGGGCGTTCGTCCTGAACGGCTGGATCGGTGTGGGGCAGCTGACCACCGGCGCCCTCATCGCGCAGATGCTCGTCGACCCGGTGAACCTGATCCTGCGCTGGTACGACGAGGTGCAGGTCGCCCAGGTGTCGCTGGGCCGCCTGGTCGGTGTGCGGGACATCGAGCCGGACGCCGGGGACGCCTCGCTGGCGCCGGACGGGCGGGACGTGCGGGCCGACCAGGTGCACTTCGGCTACCGCGAGGGCGTCGACGTGCTGCGCCAGGTGTCCCTGGAGGTCGCCCCGGGCACCCGGCTGGCCCTGGTGGGCCCCTCGGGCGCGGGCAAGTCCACCCTGGGCAGGCTGCTCGCCGGGATCTACGCACCCCGCGACGGTCGGATCACCCTGGGCGACGCGGAGCTGTCCCGGATGCCCGCGGAACGCGTCCGGTCGCACGTCGCCCTGGTCAATCAGGAACACCACGTGTTCGTCGGCTCCCTGCGCGACAACCTCCTGCTGGCCCGCACCGATGCGACAGACGCCGAGCTGTGGGAGGCGCTGGGCGCGGTTGACGCGGACGGCTGGGCACGGGCACTGGACGACGGCCTGGACACCGAGGTCGGCTCCGGCGGTCTTGCGCTGACCCCGGCGCAGGCCCAGCAGATCGCGCTGGCCCGGCTGGTGCTCGCCGATCCGCACACGCTGGTCCTGGACGAGGCGACCTCGCTGCTGGACCCGCGCGCCGCCCGGCATCTGGAGCGCTCCCTGGCCCGGGTCCTCGACGGCCGCACCGTGGTCGCCATCGCCCACCGTCTGCACACCGCCCATGACGCCGACGTGATCGCCGTCGTGGAGGACGGCCGCATCAGCGAGCTGGGCAGCCATCACGAGCTGGTCGAGGCGGACGGCGCGTACGCGGCGCTGTGGCGGTCCTGGCACGGCTGACGCTCCGGCGAGCACGCGGGCGACCGGTACCGAGGCGCAGCAACTGCGGTCAAGGCCGGTCCCCGCGCTCGCGGCGCCGCTCCCGGCGGTGACCGGTTGCGCACCGCCGGGTGCGGTGACCGCGACTGCCGGATCTTCGGACGACCTGTGTGCGGCGGGCGGGCGCGCGGCGAGGGCCGCCGCCGGCGCTCGGCCCCGCCGGGTCGGGCCGGACAGGTCGGCAGCCGCGCCTTCCGGCACTTCGGGCAGCCGGTCCATCGCGAGCGGGCGCCCGGTAGGACCCGCCGGCACTGCACCGAGCCAGGTCACGGCGGGCAGGTGCGCCGCCGCCTCTGCCGGCACCTCGGGCAGCCGGGCCACGGCGAGCGGGCCCGCTGTGGGGTATGACCGGTGCCGGATCTCCGGCGTGGGCAGTGACCGGCGCCCGTGCCGTTGCGCGGTCCCGAGCAGGGGTGGAAGTCTGGAGAACGGCACCGGTGTGGGGAACGCCCTCGAACCATCCGGTTCGCGACGCGTGAACCTCGCGCCACGCGTGCCGGCGGCCCGCTCCCCATAGCGGTGGCACATGGCCGTCCTCACCACCTGGAGGTACTCGTGGACAGCGTCGACGGCTGGGGGGACGACGTCTACCAGCCCGATCCCTCGGAGATCCGGGAGGACTCGGGGGTGCTCGACGTCGAGGACACACTGGATTTCGACGGCGTCTCGGACCCGCTCGACCGTGGCTGGTCCCCGCCCGAGCGACCCTGGGCGGTGGAGCACACAGGGGTGACGGCGGCCGAACGCCAGGCGGGCGAGACCCTCGACCAGCGGCTCGCCGAGGAGCAGCCCGACCTCGTCGCCCGCGACGGCGACGACATCGGTGACCGCGACACCGACGGGGAACTCCTCGACAACGAGGTCGGCAACCTCCGCTCCGGTCGGCTGGTGGCCCCGGACGAGGGGGCGCACGAGGACGAGGAGGCCGCCCTCGTCGCCAATGACGTCGGCATCGACGGCGCCGCCGCCTCCGCCGAGGAGGCCGCGATGCACATCGTCGACGAGGACTCCCTGCCCGGCTGACCCGCTGGCTCCGGTCGACCCGCCCGCGCCCTGCCCGACCGCCTCGCAGGAGGAGCAGCCATGCAGCAGGACAAGCACCCCGACTACCACCCCGTGGTCTTCCGTGACCGGGCCGCCGGCTACGCGTTCCTGACCCGCTCGACCGCACAGAGCGAGCAGACCATCGAGTGGGACGACGGCCAGACCTACCCCGTGATCGACGTGGAGATCTCCTCGGAGAGCCACCCCTTCTACACGGGCAAGGCCCGCACGGTCGACACCGAGGGCCGTGTCGCCCGCTTCGAGCGCCGGTACGGCGGGGCGGAGGCCGGCGAGGCGACCTGATCCCCAGGGGCACCTCGGGCAGGGGTACCTCCGGCCGGGTGCCGGGCGCCTCGGATGCACGGCGTGCCTCGCATCCGAGGGGTGCCTCAGATGACGTTGAGGGCCGCCGCGCAGCCCACGCCGCCGAGGAGCATGAACACGGGCATCAGCACCTTCAGCTCCACCCAGCTCCCGGCCCGGAACCGCATCACCTTCGGCGGCCCCACGGGGTACCAGCGCTTGCGGCCCAGGGGGATCGGCCACAGGATCGGGCAGCCGGACACCGTCAGCGCGTCCCCGATGTCGTGCACCAGCGCGCCGAGCACGATCGGCAGCCCCAGCCACAGGTACTGCTGGCCCGGTGCCGTGAACAGCCAGTCGGAGCCGTTGCCCGGCTTGTCCAGGACGCCCGCGAGAATCCACGCGGTGGTCGCCGCCAGCAGCCAGACCAGGACATCGCTGCTGGAGCCGCGTGCCGCCCGCCACAGCAGCCCCTCGATCGCCAGCACCATGTGCACGAACAGGATCGCCAGCACGGCCCAGCGGCCCCCCGCGATCGCCGCCGCCGAGCAGCCCGCGCCGATCAGCACCGCCCACAGCCAGGTGTGCGTCAGCGTTCGGTGACCTCCGGAACGGCGCGGGTCGCCCTTCATCCGGGTCGCCTTGTAGACGGCGTACGACAGCTTGTCCACGATCTCGCAGATCCAGCGTGAGATCGGCCCGAAGGCCCTGGAGATCGTGGCCGCCTTGTGATCGAGGTCCGGGGCGAGCGCGGCGCCGGCGCAGATCAGCGCGCCGCAGAGGAGGACCGGCCAGGGCATCGGGTGACCTGCCGCGGCGGCTGCCGCTCCGACGCCGAGCCAGGCCGCGGCCCCCGACAGTGAGTGTGCTGGTCCCATCATGGCCGCTTCCCGCCCCATTCCTCGTGTGCCGCTGTCCAGTTGACCTGGTGCGCTGACCTGTCGTCGGCGCCACAGCGTAGCGGCCGTGATCTTCCCGCCCGCAGCCGATTCCCCTCTCGGGGTAGAGGCCAGGCAAGATGGGTGCGTGACCCTCATCGATCAGCTGCCGCCGACCGCCGACCCCGACGCCCTGTACGAAGCCTTCGAGTCGTGGGCGCAGGAGCGCGGCCTCACCCTCTACCCCCACCAGGAGGAGGCGCTGATCGAGGTGGTCTCCGGGGCGAACGTGATCGTCTCGACGCCGACCGGCTCGGGCAAGAGCATGATCGCCGCGGGCGCCCACTTCGCCGCGCTGGCCAGGGACGAGGTCACCTTCTACACGGCCCCGATCAAGGCCCTGGTGTCGGAGAAGTTCTTCGAACTGTGCAAGCTGTTCGGCACCGAGAACGTCGGCATGCTGACCGGCGACGCCTCCGTGAACGCCGACGCCCCCGTGATCTGCTGCACCGCCGAGGTGCTGGCGTCGATCGCGCTGCGCGACGGCAAGGACGCGGACGTCGGCCAGGTCGTCATGGACGAGTTCCACTTCTACGCCGAGGGCGACCGCGGTTGGGCCTGGCAGATTCCGCTGCTGGAACTCCCACAGGCGCAGTTCATCCTGATGTCGGCCACTTTGGGCGATATGTCGTTCTTCGAGAAGGATCTCACCCGCCGCACCGGCCGCCCCACGTCGGTGGTCCGCTCGGCGACCCGCCCGGTGCCGCTCTCCTACGACTACAAGCTCACCCCGCTCACCGAGACGCTCACCGACCTGCTGGAGTCCAGGCAGGCCCCGGTGTACATCGTGCACTTCACCCAAGCGCAGGCCGTGGAGCGGGCCCAGGCGCTGATGAGCATCAACATGTGCTCGCGCGAGGAGAAGGACCAGATCGCCGAGTTGATCGGCAACTTCCGCTTCACCACCAAGTTCGGCCGCAACCTCTCCCGTTACGTACGGCACGGGATCGGCGTCCATCACGCCGGCATGCTGCCCAAGTACCGCCGTCTGGTGGAGAAGCTCGCCCAGGCGGGCCTGCTGAAGGTCATCTGCGGCACGGACACGCTCGGTGTCGGCGTCAACGTGCCCATCCGCACGGTGCTGTTCACCGCCCTCACCAAGTACGACGGCAGCCGCGTACGCACGCTGCGCGCCCGGGAGTTCCACCAGATCGCGGGCCGGGCCGGCCGGGCCGGGTTCGACACGGCGGGGCTCGTCGTGGCGCAGGCGCCGGAGCACGTCATCGAGAACGAGAAGGCGCTGGCGAAGGCGGGCGACGACCCGAAGAAGCGGCGCAAGGTGGTGCGCAAGAAGGCGCCGGAGGGCTTTGTCGGCTGGACGGAGAACACCTTCCAGAAGCTGATCGAGTCGGAACCGGAACCGCTGACCTCGCGTTTCCGGGTGACGCACACGATGCTGCTGTCGGTGATCGCCCGCCCGGGCAACGCGTTCGGCGCGATGCGCCACCTCCTGGAGGACAACCACGAGCCGCGCAGGCAGCAGCTCCGGCACATCCGCCGGGCCATCGCGATCTACCGGTCGCTGCTCGACGGCGGGATCGTGGAGAAGCTCGACAAGCCCGACGCCGAGGGCCGTATCGTCCGCCTCACGGTCGACCTGCAGCAGGACTTCGCGCTCAACCAGCCGCTGTCCACGTTCGCGCTCGCCGCGTTCGAACTCCTCGACCCCGAGTCGCCGTCCTACGCCCTCGACATGGTCTCCGTCGTCGAGTCCACCCTGGACGACCCGCGGCAGATCCTCGTCGCCCAGCAGAACAAGGCGCGCGGCGAGGCCGTCGCCGCGATGAAGGCGGACGGTGTCGAGTACGAGGAGCGCATGGAGCGCCTCCAGGACATCACGTACCCGAAGCCCCTGGAGGAGCTGCTCTTCCACGCGTACAACACCTACCGCAAGAGCCACCCCTGGGTCGGCGACCATCCGCTGTCGCCGAAGTCGGTCATCCGGGACATGTACGAACGGGCGCTGTCCTTCACGGAGTTGGTGTCCTTCTACGAGCTGGCCCGCACCGAGGGCATCGTGCTGCGCTACCTGGCCAGCGCCTACAAGACCCTCGACCACACCATCCCGGACGACCTCAAGTCCGAGGACCTGCAGGATCTGATCGAGTGGCTCGGCGAGATGGTGCGGCAGGTGGACTCCAGCCTGCTGGACGAGTGGGAGCAGCTCGCGAACCCGGAGGAGATGACCGCCGAAGAGGCCCAGGAGAAGGCCGACGAGGTCAAGCCGGTCACCACCAACGCGCGCGCCTTCCGGGTCCTGGTCCGCAACGCCATGTTCCGCCGCGTGGAACTGGCCGCCCTCGACCAGGTCGAGGAACTCGGCGAGATGGACGCCGACTCCGGCTGGGACGCCGACGCCTGGGGCGAGGCGATGGACAAGTACTGGGACGAGTACGACGACCTCGGCACCGGCCCCGACGCCCGCGGCCCCAAGCTGCTGGTCATCAACGAGGAGCCGGAGAACGGCATCTGGCGCGTCCGCCAGATCTTCGACGACCCGAACGACGACCATGACTGGGGCATCAGCGCAGAGGTCGACCTCGCTGCCTCGGACGCCGAGGGCCGTGCGGTCGTGCGCGTCACCGACGTCGGTCAGCTGTGAACCCTTGTCGACCAGTTGTGAGCCCAGGAGAATCCCACCGATGACGACGAATCCGGCCGAGCGACTGGTCGATCTGCTCGACCTGGAGCAGATCGAGGTCAACATCTTCCGTGGCCGAAGCCCGCAGGAGTCGCTGCAGCGGGTCTTCGGCGGCCAGGTGGCGGGCCAGGCACTGGTCGCCGCCGGCCGCACCACGGACGGCGACCGCCCGGTGCACTCCCTGCACGCGTACTTCCTGCGCCCGGGCCGCCCCGGCGTACCCATCGTGTACCAGGTGGAGCGGGTCCGCGACGGCCGGTCGTTCACCACGCGCCGGGTCACGGCCGTACAGCAAGGCCGTACGATCTTCAATCTGACCGCCTCCTTTCACAAGCCTGAGGAAGGACCGTTCGAGCACCAGCTGACGCCGGCCCGTGAGGTGCCGGACCCGGAGTCGCTGCCGACGGTCTCCGAGGAGATCCGCAAGCACCTGGGCGCGCTGCCGGAGCAGTTGGAGCGGATGGCGCGCCGCCAGCCCTTCGACATCCGCTATGTCGACCGGCTGCGCTGGAACGCCGAGGACATCAAGGGGGCCGAGCCGCGCAGTGCCGTGTGGATGCGCGCGGTCGGACCGCTCGGTGACGACCCGCTGGTGCACACGTGCGCGCTGACCTACGCCAGTGACATGACCCTCCTGGACGCCGTCCGCATCCCGGTCGAACCGCTGTGGGGGCCGCGGAACTTCGACATGGCCTCGCTGGATCACGCCATGTGGTTCCACCGGCCCTTCCGCGCGGACGAGTGGTTCCTGTACGACCAGGAGTCGCCGATCGCCACCGGTGGCCGGGGCCTGGCCCGCGGACGCATCTACGACCTGCAGGGGCGTCTGCTCGTCTCGGTTGTCCAGGAGGGCCTGTTCAGGTCCCTGTAGCGGGCCGGGGGCCGGCCTGAGGCACGGTGGGTCAGATCCGCGCGGGCCGCGGGCTTCTGCGCCGCAGCCACGCGCGCAGACCGCGGTTGGTGCGCGGCCCGGCCTGCTCGGGCCGGCGGTGTCCTTGGTGGGCCGACGACGGCGCGGCCGCCGGCAACGCCGGGGTGCCGTGCCACGCGAAGGCTCGCACCACGGGCTCGTCCTCCGGCTCAGGCGCCCCCGGCAACGGTTCGCCATTCGCCCCGGACACCACCGTCACCGGCCCGGGCGGTCCGAGCAGCGGCCGCTCGGGGGCCCGGGCCACGGTCGGTTCCTCCCCGGGCTCCGACGGCGCCGGCACCGTCGGCTCCATGGGTCCTGTGACCGTGCGGGCCATGGGCGGGATGGGCCGCGCGACAGCTCGCATGGTCGGCGCGGTGCGACGGGCGGCCGGGCGCGGGGCCGGTGAGAGGGCGCGCGCCTCCGCGAGCACATGGGCCAGTTCGCTGCGGAGCCACTCGATCTCGTCCGCGTCCTGCGCGATCGTGATCCGCTCGGCGAGGTGCGCGGCAGGCGATCCCGGTGTGCCCTGACCGGGTGGCGCGGGCCGGAACCGGTTCAGACAGGCACGCTCGTACGGATCCCTGACGAGGTCGGCGATCTCGACGGGCGAGAGGAATGCTGCCACGGCGCCGGCCCGAACCCACGGCTCTTCTGCCTGCCTCAGCAGAAACCCGAGGCGGCGTCCCCGCCAGTTGCGGGCGCGCAGGTCCACCCCGGTCTCCAGCTGGCCTCGCAGGTTCTCGGGCGTACGCCCCTTGAGCAGGTGGGCGTTCTTGGCGTCCGAGGTGAAGTCCCGCAGGTCTTCGGCCAGATACAGCCAGACCACGGCTCGGTAGCGGTTGAGGTACCACTTCACCGGCACGAGCAGGCCCAGGCGGGCGAGGCGGGTGAACCGCCCGGCCGGGATCTCCATGAGCGCGGCGCCCTCGGCGGTGCCCACCACCCGCACGCGCTCATGCAGAGTGTCCGGGTAGCCCTCCTGTGCGCGAACGCGGTCGATCTCCGCGCGTTCCACCCTGCGACCTCCTCCCCCGCCCTCGTCGGGCACGGTGCGAATGTGGCCGAGGTGTACGGCGAGGTCGAACTCGCCTCGCTTGAGACCCAGTTCCCGGGCGGCGTGGCTCGGGGCGCAGGTGGCGGGCCGGGGCGGGCTGAAAGTGATTGCCGACATGGTCGTACTCCCCCGTGGAGTCGCTGGCTCACGCCTTGTGCGTTCGCCGTGCACACACCGTAGCCAATTCGGTCCAGGGCTTGTCGGCCCTGTGGACAACTCCGCGACGCGAGGAGAAATTACAGGTCAGGCGTCTGTGACGGGGGTGCGCTCCGGTTGCCTGGCGTCGACGCCGAGGTGTTCGCCGACGCGATTGACGAGCAGGGCCATCTCGTAGGCGATCTGGCCGATGTCGGCCTCAGCGCCGCTGAGCACGCACAGGCAGCTGCCGGTGCCGGCCGCGGTCACGAACAGCACCGCGTCGTCGTACTCGATCATGGTCTGGCGTACCCTGCCGGCGCCGAAGTGGCGTCCCGATCCCTTGGCCAGGCTGTGCAGCCCGGACGCAACGGCGGCCAGATGCTCGGCGTCCTCACGGCGTAGGCCCGTGCTCGCGCCCGTGACCAATCCGTCGTTCGACAGGACCAGCGCGTGCCGCACGTCGTCCACTCGCCCGGTCAGATCGTCCAGGAGCCAGCCGAGTCCCTGGTTCTGCGCCATCTCCGTCTCCCCGTGTGATGTCTCCCCCTGGCTGGAGGAACTCCCCGCCAGCCTTCCCCACGTCCGGCGTCCGGGCAAGCAGGATGGGCGCATGGCACAGAAGATGACCGACGAGGAATGGCGGGCGTTCGTCTCGCACGGCACCCGGACCGGCAAGCTGTCCACCGTTCGCGCCGATGGGAGCCCTCATGTGGCCCCGATCTGGTTTCTCCTGGACGGGGACGAACTGGTCTTCAACACGGGTAAGGACACGGTGAAGGGGCGCAATCTAGCCCGGGACGGACGGGTCGCCCTGTGTGTGGACGACGATCGGCCGCCGTTCCACTTCGTGGTGCTGAACGGCCGGGCGCGGTTGTCCGAGGACCTGGACGAGCTGCGGCATTGGGCCACCCGGATCGCCGCCCGGTACATGGGCGAAGATCGCGCCGAGGAGTACGGCGCCCGCAACGGCGTTCCGGGTGAGCTGCTGGTCAGGGTCCCGGTCGACCAGGTGGTGGCCGTGAGGGATCTGGCGGCCTGAGCGGCGGGGTCAGCCGACCGAGTCCAGGAGCCGGGCGGTGTGCATCCGCCCGGCGTACTCGACGAGCCGGATCAGGACTTCCTTGCCGGAGTCCCGGTCACGGGCGTCACACAGCACCACGGGGGTGCCGCGGTCCAGGTCGAGGGCACGTGAGACGTCGTGAGCGCCGTAGGTGCGGGCGCCCGGAAAGCAGTTGACGGCCACCACGAACGGGATGTGCCGGTGCTCGAAGTAGTCGACCGCGGGGAAGCAGTCCTCCAGGCGCCGGGTGTCCGCGAGGACGACGGCGCCGAGGGCGCCCTGGGACAACTCGTCCCAGAGGAACCAGAAGCGGTCCTGTCCCGGTGTGCCGAAGAGGTAGAGGGACAGGCCGGAGCGGATGGTGATGCGACCGAAGTCCATGGCGACGGTGGTGGTGACCTTCTGGTCCACGCCGTCGGTGTCGTCCACCAACTGCCCTGCCTCGCTGAGGAGTTCCTCGGTGCGCAACGGCCGGATCTCGCTGACGGCCCCGACCAGGGTCGTCTTGCCGACGCCGAATCCACCGGCGACCAGTATCTTCAGCGCCAGGGCGGCGTTGTCGCCGACGGCTTCGGAGTGCTCGGTGACCATGATCACTTCTCTCGGGAGGGCCGGCTGCGGTGGGCGTCCGTCTGCTGCGGGCGCGAAGGCAGCATCATGACAACGGAGCGGCACCACCGGGCTGTTGGACCGGAATGCACCTGATGTGACTGACTTGCGTCCGGTCGGGGGCGGAACGCGTACGGATCGGGACGCTGCGCGGTGTACGGCGGCTTCGGAACGTTCATCTACAGTGCTCGCAGTCCCGCGATGACCTCGCGGAGAATCCGCTCGTCGGGCAGGTGGGCCGGCGGCACGGGGCGGCTGATGACCACGCAGCCGAGTTCCAGGAGATCGCCGAGGAGCACCCGTACGACGCCGACGGGGAGGTCGGCGTCCGCCGCGAGTTCGGCGACGGACTGTGTCTCCGTGCGGCACAGTTCGATCAGGGTCCGGTGCTCGGGGCCGAGCGCGGCGTCCTCGAGCGCCGGTGCCGCGGGGTCGAGGGTGACGAGGGCGATCAGGTCGAAGCGCACCCCGGTGGGGCCCGGCTGGGTACGCCCACCCGTCATCGCGTACGGGCGCACGAGTGGTCCGGCCTCGCCGTCGTACCACTGGCTGCCCGGCTCCCACGGACCGGCGCTCTGGTTGTCGGTCATCTGTGCCGCCTGTTCCGGGTCATCCGGCTGCGGGCGGCTGCGCGGCGACCCGCGGCGGCGTGTACAGGTGCTCGCCGACCTGTTTGACCAGGCGGGCCATCTCGTAGGCGACCAACCCGATGTCGGCGGTGACGGCGGTGAGCAGGGCGAGGCAGGAACCGTCACCGGCGGCGGCCACGAAGAGGAACGCGTCGTCCATCTCGACCATGGTCTGCCGCACGCCGCCCGCTCCGAAGTGCCGTCCGGCGCCCTTGGCGAGGCTGTTGAACCCGGAGGCCACGGCGGCGAGGTGCTCGGCGTCCTCCCGCGCGAGGGCGGTGGAGGCGCCGACGGCGAGTCCGTCGTTGGAGAGCACGACGGCGTGCCGTACCTCGCTCACGCGCATCACCAGGTCGTCGAGCAACCAGTCCAGTTCGCCGGAGCGCTGGCCGGCACTCGTGTTCGGGTCCTGGATCATGCCGGGTCTCCTTCGCTGCTGTCACTGCCCGTTTCGGGTTCCGGGGCGGCACCGCGCCCGGGCTGTCTGCCGCCGCCGCGAGCCCAGCCGTCGCGGTAGGCGGCCATGCGGTCCCGTACCAGTTCGGGGGTGCGTCGTTCGTCGCTGTGCCGTGCGGTCTCGGGCGCGGGCGCTTCGGGACGCTGCCGGCGGAGCTGGGGTGCGAGGCTGGCCTGGCGCACACGGCGTGGCAGGTCGTCGCTGCTCTCGGAGTCGCTCGGCGGTCGGTGCAGCCTCAAGGTGGTGACTCCGGGAGGTGGTGTTTCGTCGCCGGTTCCGTTTGGGTCCGGCTCGTCGGCGGCACCGTGCGGGGCGGGAACGGTGGCCGCGAGGGCGGGCCGGTCCGAGCGTGCGGCCACGGCCTCCTGAATTGAACTGTCGGGGACGCGCGCGTACTCGCGTTCCGGCTCCTGCCGGGCTTGCTCACCTTGCTGGGAGGAACGTTCCACTGGGCCGCCGTGCAGCAGGGCGGTGGGCAGCAGGACGACCGCGGTGGTGCCTCCGTACGGTGAGGTCCGCAGATGTACCTTGACGTCGTGCCGGGAGGCGAGCCGGCTGACGACGAAGAGTCCGAGCCGGTCGCTGTCGAACAGGTCGAGGGCCTCGGACTGTTCGATGCGGCGATTGGCCTTCGCGAGGGTCTCGGCGCCCATGCCGAGTCCCCGGTCCTCGATCTCCAGGGCGTAGCCGTTGCCCACGGGTTCCCCGGTGACGCGTACGCGCGTGTGGGGCGGGGAGAACTGGGCGGCGTTCTCGACGAGTTCGGCGAGCAGATGGGTGAGGTCGGCGACGGCGGTGCCGATGACGTGGGCCTCGGGGAGCTGACGCACCTCCACGCGCGCGTAGTCCTCGACTTCCGACACGGCGGCCCGTACGACGTTGGTCAGGGACACCGGCATGCGCCAGGCCCGGCCGGGTGCGGCGCCGGAGAGGATGATCAGGCTCTCGGCGTGCCGCCGCATGCGCGTGGTGAGGTGGTCCAGGCGGAACAGGTCGCTCAGCTCGTTGGGGTCGTCCGAGCGGCGCTCCATGCTGTCCAGGAGGCTGAGCTGGCGGTGGACCAGGACCTGGCTGCGGCGGGCCAGGTTGACGAAGACGCCGGAGATGCCGCTGGCGAGTTCGGCGCGTTCGACGGCGGCGCGCAGGGCGGCGCGGTGGACGGTGGTCAGCGCTTCCGAGACCTGCCCCGTCTCGTCCTCGGCAGGTGGTCCGGCGGGCGCCTCCGCCTGGATGTCGATCTCCTCGCCCGCGCGCAGTCGGCGCATGGCTTCGGGGAGTTTGCGGCGGGCGATCTCCAGGGCGTCGTTGCGCAGGCTCACGAGCTCGACCACGAGACCGCGTCCGATGCGGACCGAGATGACGAGGGAGGCGGCGACGGCGGCCAGGCCGAGGAGCACGGCGGCGCCCGCGGGGCTGAGCAGGCCGCGGGTGAACGGGTCGGCCCGGCCCGCGACGGCCCGGCCCGTGTCCGCCGCGATGCCCTGCATGCCGTCCTGCACGCGCGCGTGGGCGGCGTTCCAGGCGGTCTGCGGCGCCGCGTCGGCCGGCTTGCCGCCGGGCCCGGCAGCGATGATCTTGTCCTCGGCGGCTCCGAGAGCGGTGTAGGTGTCGCTGCCGGCCAGTTCCTGCCAGGCGGCGCGCTGGGCGTCGGGCAGATCGGCGACCGCGGACTCGGTGAGGGTACGGCGCGCGGCGACGGCGGCGCCGAACAGCCGTAGCCGCTCGCCCTGCAGTTGACCGGCGCTCCGCACGCTGCCGAGCAGGGTGTCCTCCTGGGCCAGCGCCTCGGCGGCCCGGCTGAATTCGAGCAGCACGCGCGCGTCCGAGCCGACGTCGTCCCGCTGGATGCCGGTGAGGGCGCCGTCCACGGTGAAGGCCGCGCCGATCGTCTTCGTGTACCGGGCGTACACCGTGTCCCAGGCGGCCTTGCGGTCGAGCACGGCCGTGCGCAGGGTGCGCAGGTGCTCGGCACCGGTGACGAAGGTGCCGAGGCGCTCGGAGACACCGGCGGGCAGTTCCTGGCTGTCGGCGACGGTGTTGTCGCCGCCGAGCCGCAGCTTGGCCACCGCCCTGTCGGTGCGGGCGGCCAGGCTTCGCAGATCGGTGCCGTCGCCCGTGCCGGCCGTGGCGTAGCGCACGGCTGCGGTGCGCTCGGCCTGGAGGGCGGTGACCGCCGCGGCCACCGGGGTGCGCAGTTCGGCGTCGACCCGCTGGGACTGCCGCAGCCGGGCCACGTCCTGGGCGGTGGTGACGGTGGCGTACGCCCACAGGGCGAGCAGGGAGACGACCGGCACCATCAGCAGGCTGACCACCTTGGCGCGCACGGTGCGGGGGCGCAGATACCGGCGGTTGCCACGCGCGCGTGCCTTGGCCGGCGTGCCGAGCGGGCGGTTGGCCTCCTCGGCGGCGGGTGGTCCGGCGTGTGCGCGGCGGCCGCGCGGCGGATGCGCGGGAGTGCCGGCTTTCGGGGTGGTACGGGGTGGGCGCATGGCCTCCTCGCTCGGAACGTGGGTCGGGGCGCTCGGGCCGGGCTCCCGCTAGCGGGCGATGCTCTCGACGGGCCGCTGGGCGGAGGCGGACGCCTTTCGCTCGTCGGCCGTGGGCGAGAGGGCGACGAAGGCCGAGGTGATGAACAGGTAGGACCCGAGGCCGACGGCGAGGGGGAAGATGAACTGCATCGCCGTGGCCCCGGGCAGGGTCTCGCCGGACGGGTTCACATGCACCTTCACCGCGAACATCCCGGTGTAGTGCATGCTGCTGACGGCCGCTCCCATGACCAGGGAGGCGACGGTGACCGCGAGGGGCGACTTGATGTTGAGCCCGGCCCACAGGGCCGCGGTCGCCGCCACGACGGCGATCAGCACCGACACTCCGACGAGGCCGGGGTCGTACTTGACGCCGCCATGCAGCCGGACCGCCGCCATGCCCAGGTAGTGCATGCTCGCGACGCCCAGCCCGGTGGTGAGGCCGCCGACGAGGAGCGCCCGGGTGCGGTCGCGGCTGTAGCCGACGGCGAAGACGCCGGCGCAGACGACGACCATGGCGACGAGGAGGCTGAGGATGGTCAGCGGCACGTTGTAGCGGATGTCGGTGCCGCTGACGCGGAAGCCGAGCATGGCCACGAAATGCATGGTCCAGATGCCCGTCCCGATCGCGGAGGCCGCGGTGATGAGCCAATTGCGGCGCGAGCGGCCGGTGGTGCCGAGCGCGCGAACGGTGCAGCGCAGTCCGAGTGCGGCGCCTATGCAGGCCATGACGTACGACAGTACGGGGGTCAGCCAGCCGAAGGCGGCGTGGTCCAGGTGTCCCATGGCCAAGGGACGCTAGGGGGGCACGGTCGCACAAAGGGGGCGCATTTCGAAAGGTGTTGGAATATGACAGGCAGATGCGACGGAACGATCGGGTCCGGCCCGAACATGTGCGCCTATGTATCCCCCGCGACGGTGAGGAATCATGCGGAACATGAGCGACGACCACACACACGTGCAGGAGTTCTTCACCGCCCGCGCGGCCGACTGGGACAGCCGGTTCCCGGACGACGGTCCCGCCTACGCCGCGGCGGTAGCCGATCTCGGACTGCGGCCGGGCGACCGTGTGCTCGACGCGGGCTGCGGCACGGGGCGTGCCCTGCCGCCGCTGCGGGCCGCCGTGGGCGCGTCCGGGGTGGTGCTGGGGGCCGATCTGACGTCTGCGATGCTCCAGGCCGCGGTGCGGGCAGGCCGTGATCGGAACGCGCGCCTGCTGCGGGCGGACGTCGCCGCGCTGCCGCTGCGCTCCGGCTCGCTGGACGCCGTGTTCGCGGCCGGCCTGATCGCCCATCTGCCGCACCCGGAGCAGAACTTGCGGGAGCTGGTCCGAGTGGTGCGGCCCGGAGGCATGCTCGCGCTGTTCCATCCCATCGGTCGTGCGGCTCTGGCGGCACGTCAGGGCCGGCAGATCACCCCCGACGACCTACGCGCCGAGACCAACCTCGGTCCGCTGCTGCACCGCTCTGGATGGAACATGACGTCGTACGTCGACGAGGACGCCCGTTTCCTCGCGCTCGCGGTGCGCCGGCGCGAGGACTGAACGTCGCATCATCGAGAGCCGGGCGGGTCAGTCCGTTCCGGCGACGGCCGCCGCGAAGGCGTCGGGGTTGTCGAACATGACGTTGTGCCCGGCGCCCGGCACCGTCACCACGCGCACTCCCGCGGCTTCCAGGCTCTCCCGGCCCTCCAGTTCGCCGCTCAGCTCGCCCTGGAGATAGACCCGCTCGACGGGCAGCTTTTCCAGGATCGTACGCATCACCGGCTCCGAGCCCCGGCGGAGGCCGACGGCGCTGCGGTGCAGGGCGCGCGGGTCGGCCAGCCGCATGGTGGCCGCCCACAGCGGACCGACGGTCTGCAGCACGCGCGCGTGCTGCTCGTCGACGAAGTCGTCCTCTTCATAGGCGGCGATTCCGCTGCTGGCGGCCGTGAGCGGCGGGAAGGCGTCCAGGTTGGCCTCGGTGAGGATCAGCCGCGAGGCCAGGTCGGGCCGCCGGTGGGCCAGCACGATGGCCACGGCACCGCCCATGCTGTGCGCGATCAACTCGGCGCCGCGGACACCGGCCTGGTCGAGCGCGACCGCCACCGCGTCGGCGTGCTCCTCCAGCGTGTAGCCGAACGTCCCGGGCCGGTCGCTGAGGCCGTGTCCCGGCAGGTCCACGAACAGGCTGCGCCGGCCCGCGAGTTCGGCGCGGGCGGCGATGTGCGCGTGATAGACGGCGGACATCGACCCGAGCCCGTGCAGATACACCCGCGCGGGTTCCGTCCCCGGCGCCTCGGTCCAGCGGATCCGGCTGTCCTCACTGTCGAACACGGCCTGCTTCACGTTGCCCTCCCTGGTGTCCTCCGACGCTTCCAATATACCTCGACGTCGATGTATAACCGCATGGAAGTATCGGGTTGGCGAGGTACAGCGCCCCGGGCGAGAATGCGACCGTGCTCGAACTCGCCATCCTCGGTTTCCTCTACGACGCCCCGCTGCACGGTTACATCCTGCGCCGGCACATCGCGGCCCTCACCGGCCATGTGCGGCCCATCGCCGAGAGCACGCTGTACCCGGCGATCAAGCGGCTGGAGAAAGCGGGTCTGCTGGTCCGGGCCACCGAGCCGGGCGCCGTGGCCGCACCGCGCCACGTACTGAGGCTGACCGAGGAGGGCAGGCGTGAGCTCAGGCGCCGGCTCGCCGAGCCCGCGCAGCGCGAGATCACCGACGAGAACCAGTGGTTCACGCTGCTCGCGTTCCTGCGGCACCTGGAGGATCCCGCCGCCCAGGCGGCGGTACTGCGACGCCGGCTGGCCTTTCTGGAGGAGCCGGCGAGCTTCTTCTACGACGGCGACCGGCCGCTGCGCGCCGAGGAGCTGGACGACCCGTTCCGGCGCGGTGTCCTCACCATCGCGCGTGCCACGAGCCGCGCCGAGCTGGCCTGGCTGCGCGACACCCTCGCCTCACTCGACGACATCGGGCGCTGAGCCGTCCCGGCTCCGCACCGGGCAGCCGCGCAGCCCGGGCACCGGGCGGGTGCCCAGGTCCGCCACCCGGTAGCCGTCCGGATAGCCCTTGATCTCCCAGTTCTGCCGTGCGAAGTGCGGGGCACGGCGCGGCGGCAGCAGCCGGACGAGCCGGCCACGCGTGCGTACGGCCCGACGCACGAGAGCCGAGGTGGCCGCGCCGGGCGGGGTGTAACGGAAGGCGCGCAGCAGCGGCTCGTCGAGCAGAGCGAGCGTCGCGGTGCGCAGCAACGGTGCCAGAGGACGCGGGTACCAGGACGCCATCAGGTCGAGGGTGGCGTCCGAGACCCGCCGGGACTGCTCGTCCCAGCCGAAGTGTTCCTCCTCGTACGCGTCGAGGAGCGCCTCGAACTCCTCGTACGTCTCGGGGACAGCGGGAATTCCCAGGTGCCGGCCGAGGGTGCGGTAGTACTCGGTGGTGGCGACGATCTCGTGCCGCGACAGCCGCCGCCAGCCGTAGGCGTCGATCCAGCGCCTCGGCATCACGACGAACGTGCTCAGCACATACCGCATGTCGTCGTCGCTGATGTCGTAGCTGCGGTGCATCTGGTTGATGCGGCGGATCGCGGTACGGCCCTCCTCGGAGGCGAAACCGTGCTCGACGACGGTGTCGAGGAGCAGCGCGGTGTCGTCGTACCGCTTCTGGGTGCGCTCGGTCAGCTCCGCCGTCCGCGCGAGCAGCCGCCCGATGCTGGGCACGGCGTACGTGCGGTACAGGGCCAGCTCCAGGGCGCGGGTGTAGTCCCAGGGGAACTCGAACGCCACACTGAGCCGGTAGATCTCCAGGGCATCCGCCACGGGGTCCAGCCGCCGGATCTGCTCGAGCCGCTCGAAGCGCTTCACGACGTCGTCCCCCTTCTGCCGCGGAAAGTACAACTCTACGTTGAAGGACAGCAGATGAACGATCGACGACGACCCCGTTCGGGGGGAGGGTGGTCCGCGTGTTCGGCCAGATACGCAAGTACGCCGCCAGACTCCGCGCCTCCACGCACGCGCAGCCGGTGAGCACTCGGGAGAGACGTGCGCACAACTTGTTCGAAGCGGCGGCCACTTATGTCGTGGCGCGAGCGGAGGACGACCAGGACCGGATCGAGGAGGCGGCGGCCTGGGTGTCGCCGGAGGCACTGTCCTTCGGGGTGAGCGAACTCGCCTGCCGGGCCGTCGTCGCATTGGCCCGGGAGCGCGACGAGTCGCCCGCGGCGGTGGCCCGTGATCTCCTCGGGCTGCCCACGAGCTGAGCGGAAGCTCTCGGTCCGCCGTGGTCGTTTCGCCCCCGTCCAGGCGGAAACCTGCAGCTCCGCGTGGTGTGAGCAGTCGTGACAAGCGGCTTCCGCTCGCACTAGGGTGCGCGCCGATGGACCAACCACTGGGAGGCAGGGATGGCCGGGACCGACGATGAGGCCGTCGCCGCCGCGGACGATGCGCTGTACGTACTGACGGCGCTGCTGTTGACGCCGGCACAGTTTCCGAGCGTGCTGGGCGACGACTACCCGGAGGCGTGTGCGGCGCTGGGACTCGCGCCGCTCGCCGACGGGTACGGGCTGGTGCTGGGCCAGGACGGCGACGGTGCGCGCTGGACGGTCGTGATCGACGACGTCTCGCTGGTCGCCGTGGCGATCGCGTCCTGGGACTGCGGCATGGAGTACGAGCTGTCCCCGGACGAGCGCGCGGTCGTGGCCGCCCTGCCGGGCTGGCCGCTGGCCGTCGCCGTCGCGGCTCCCGGTGTCCCCGCGCCGCACGACCCCGATCCCGAGGTGGCGGACCGGCCCGCGCTGAGCCCGCCGGACACCAGCTCCTGGGGACCGGCCCAGCGCCGCCTGGGCGCCGACGAGATAGCCCTGCAGTGGGCCACATGGCGGGAGCAGCTCAAGGACGAGGAATTCGCCGCGCCGGGCGGGCAGGCGGAGCCGGAGGCCGAGGAGAAACCGGGCGAGCCAGAGACGGCCGAGCAGTCGTCGCCGGAGGGCGGGCAGGGCGTGCCGCGCCACCAGGGGATCAGGCGGGTGCTCGCGGAGGCACGCGCCTACGTCGAGTCACCGCCGCCGCTCGGCCGGGTCCGCTCGTCGTTCGCCCCCGGTGACGCCCGTACGTTGCGCGCCGACGGCCCTGGCTGGTCGATCGTGGCCCGCACCGACGACATCGCCTTCGTCCTGCTCGACGAGGAGCCCGGCGAGGTCCTTCCGGTGCGCCGGGGCCCCGAGCTGCCGGGCCTGCTGGAGGCACTCGACAAGATGGCCGTACGGCCCATCTGAGGCAGGGAGACGGGGCCGGCATGCGAGGCGGGGCGCCGCTCGGGCCCACCGCCTGACGCCAGGCCCCCACCGCCGCCTGCCCGCTGTTGCCGGACGCGCGTACGGTCGCCGGGGGCAAGCGGCGGCAATCTCGCCATCGTGGCCGGACGACTGCAAGCCGCCGCCACCAAGGCCAGACGGCGACCGCACCGCCTGTCCAGGAACCGGGGCCGAACTGCGACCGCGGCGCCCACCCGGAAACCCGAGGCCCAACTACGACCGCACCGCCCACGCGAGGACTCGGCGCGGCCGGAGCCGCCGCCCAGCCCGCCATGCTCAGCGACGGCCCTGCGGCCGGCGCTGAGCCCTGGTGGCCCCGCGCGGTGCGAGTGCGAGACCTCAGGGCAAGCCCCCAGCCCTGCCGCGAGCGGGCCCTGGTGCCGCCCAGAGGCCCCTCCGCCCCCGCAGTCACCTCCGCGCGCTTCCCGGCTGCGGACGCCGCCGGGAAGCGCGCGGCTCTCACGTCTCAGTAGCCGGATCCATCCGCGACGCCGGCGGTCCGGTCAGCGGCCGAGTTCCTTGCGCGTGACCCGGCGGAGCCTGCGCCGCTGTGAGGGGTCCAGCGCCAGATACGCGGCGACCGGAACCCCGACCACGATCAGGAACGCCACCCACCAGGGCAGCCAGATCAGCAGGATCAGCCCGACCGCCACACCCCCGACGGCGATCTTCGCATTGTTGGACATGAGCGTCGCCTCCTTCGCGGCCACTGCCGCTCTCTGCTCTGAGAACGGCCCCCCGCTCCCCGCGGTTCCAGAGCTCGCCCCTGAGACATCCCTGAGCCCCACCCCCTAGTGGATGAGGCTCGCCGCCCGTGCGCATCGACGCGCGGCCTCATCCGCGCCGGACGACGCCGCACCGGCACTCCACGTCCCATCCTGCTCCTGGGCGGGAGAGTTCCCCAGCATGCCGTGCCCGCGAGTGCCACGACCGTTGGCCACCACTCGAACAGATTGTGAAATGCCCGGGATCACGACGCCACTATGCCGGGGCTTCCTTCGGCGTGCTGTACCCTCGGCGACTCCAACCCCAGGTAGTCAAATTTGAGGAGTGCGCCAGAGCCGTGCAGACCATTCCCGCGGCACCACCCTCCGAGCTCTCCGAACTGGCCCACTGCTGTGCGGTGTTCCTGCCCTCCGATCCGGCCCGCGCCGGCCGGATCGCCTTCTGGCGACCGGACGGCGAGGCCCCTCCCGCCCTAACCGATCCCGGCGGCACCGACGGCTCCCCGGCGGAACTGGACATCGTGCTGCCCACGGCGGACGGGGGTGTCGAACCGGTCCGTACGCCCGCGCTCCTGCTGCCCGTGCAGCGCGCCCTGCCGCTGCTCACACGCGCGCGTGAACTGCGCCAAGGGCATCGCTCGGCCGGCTTCTGGGGCGCCGCCTGCCACCTGGCCCTGCATTTCCTGGCGCGCGGCCTGCTGCTGCCGGGGCTCTCCCCCGGCGATCACGACGCCTGGCGGGTGGGCCCGCTGTCCGCGCGGGACGCGGAGCTGGTGCGCGAACTCGCCGCCGCCATGCCCCCGGAGGCCCATGCGGTGCCGCTCGCGGTGCAGGGGCAGCCCCGCCTCCCGAATCCGGAGCGGCTGCTGCGCGCCTTCCTGGACGCGGTCGCCGACGTGCTGCCGCGCTCGCCCGCGGCCGAGGCGGTGACCGGTGGCCCCGCGTACGCGGCGCCCGAGCCGCAGCGGCTGCCCGCACTGCGGGCGTGGGCCGACGAGATCGCCGCCGGTCATGACGCGGGCGTGCGGCTGTCGCTGCGCGTTCAGGCCCCCGGGCTCGACGACGCGCAGCAGGACGAGGCGTTCGTCCGGTTCCGTGCGGTGCTGCAGGTGCACGGCGTGAGCGGAGCGGCGGACGTCCTCGATGCCGCCGCCCTGTGGACCGGCACGGGAGACGTGCACGAATCGGTCGGTCCACGCGCGCGTGCCGACGCGCTGCTGGCGCTGCGCCGCGCCGCCCACGCCTGGCCGCCGCTGACCCCGCTGCTCTCCGCCGCCGTACCCGACGCCGTGGACCTCGATGACGACGAGATCGCCGAGCTGCTGGGCGAGGGCGCACGATCCCTGGCCGCGGTGGGAATGGACGTGCACTGGCCCAAGGAGTTGGCGCACGACCTCACGATGCACGCGACCGTCGGCCCGCCGGACGACGGTACGGCCGGCCCGCGGGATGCGGCGGCACCGGCGTCTCTGCTCTCGTCGGACGCCAAGGTCTCCCTCAGCTGGTGGTTCGCGCTGGGCGGGCGGGAGCTGTCCCGGGAGGAGCTCGACCGGCTCGCGGAGGCCAAGCGCCCCCTGGTACGGCTGCACGACGGATGGGTCCTGGTCGACCCGCGGCAGGCGCACCGCGCCCGCACCCGGAAGGACCGCTCCCTAGCCCCCGTCGAGGCGCTGGCGACCGCCCTGACGGGCTCGGCGGAGGTCGACGGCCACCCGGTGGACGTGCGGCCCTCCGGATGGCTGGACCGGCTCCGGGAACGGCTCACCGACACCGGTACGACAGGTACCGTCGGGCAGCCACCCGGACTGGCCGCCACGCTGCGCGACTACCAACTCCGGGGACTCGACTGGCTGGCCGGCATGACGTCTCTGGGCCTGGGCGGCTGTCTGGCCGACGACATGGGCCTCGGCAAGACCGTCACGCTGATCGCTCTGCACCTGCACCGGCAGACGGACGCCTCGGCCGCCGGTCCCACCCTCGTCGTCTGCCCGGCCTCCCTGCTCGGCAACTGGCAGCGCGAGATCGAGCGGTTCGCTCCCGGTGTGCCGATGCGCAGGTACCACGGTCCCGGACGCGCTCTCGCAGCCGTAGCGGACGGGGAGTTCGTCCTGACGACGTACGGCACGATGCGCCTGGACGCCGAACGGCTCGCCGCACGTCCCTGGGGCATGGTGGTGGCCGACGAGGCGCAGCATGTGAAGAACCCCTGTTCGGCGACCGCGCGGGCGCTGCGTTCCATCGGGGCACACGCGCGCGTGGCACTCACCGGCACCCCGGTGGAGAACAACCTCACCGAGCTGTGGGCCATCCTGGACTGGACGACTCCCGGCCTGCTCGGACGCCTCGGCACGTTCCGCACGCGCTATGCGCAGCCGGTCGAGGGCGGTCTCGACCCGGCCTCCGCACAGCGGCTCGCGCGGCTCGTCCGTCCGTTCCTACTGCGCAGGCGCAAGTCGGACCCCGGTATCGCCCCGGAGCTTCCGCCCAAGACCGAGAGCGATCACCCGGTGGCCCTCACCACCGAACAGGCGGGACTGTACGAGGCGTTGGTCCGCGCGACGCTGGCGCGGATCGCGGCGGCCGACGCCATGGCCCGCCGCGGCCTGATCGTGCAGTTGCTGACGGGCCTGAAGCAGATCTGCAATCACCCGGCGCAGTTCCTCAAGGAGGACGAACCCCGGCTCGCAGGGCGCTCGGGGAAGCTGGAGCTGCTCGACGAACTGCTCGGCGCCATTCTCGCGGAGGGTTCGGGTGTACTCGTCTTCACCCAGTACGTGCGCATGGCCCGGCTGCTCGAACGGCATCTGGCGGCCCGCGGGATGCCGTCGCTGCTCCTGCACGGCGGCACTCCGGTCGCCGCGCGCGAGGAGCTGGTGCGGCGTTTTCAGGACGGCGAGGTACCGGTGTTCCTGCTGTCGTTGAAGGCCGCCGGGACCGGCCTGAACCTCACCCGGGCCGAGCATGTCGTGCACTACGACCGCTGGTGGAATCCGGCGGTCGAGGCCCAGGCCACGGACCGCGCGTACCGCATCGGGCAGACCCGCCCGGTGCAGGTCCACCGGCTGATCGCCGAGGGAACCCTGGAGGACCGCATCGCGGATCTGCTCGGCCGCAAGCGGGAGTTGGCGGACGCGGTGCTCGGAACGGGCGAGGCGCCACTGACGGAACTGAGCGACGCGGAACTGGCCGCACTGGTGGAGCTGCGCGGGGAGGCACGATGAGCCGCTACGACGACGAGCAGGGGCAGGAGAACAAGGCGGGGCGCACGTTCGCCGCACTGCCGCCCGCACGCGCGCGGGAGTTCGCACAGAGCTGGTGGGGCCGCGCATGGCTGCGGGCCCTGGAGGACGCCGCACTGGACGCGTCGGCGGTCAAGGCGGGCCGCCGGCTCGCCCGGGCGGGCGGAGTGGGCGCGGTGACCGTGCGGCCGGGCCGGGTCACCGCCGTCGTACGCGACCGCGGAGGCGCGGCCCACCGGGCCGACGTCCTGGTGCCGCAACTGTCGGACGAGGAGTGGGGGCGGTTCCTGGACCTGGCCGTGGAGCAGGCCGGGCACCTGGCCGCGCTCCTCGACGGCGAGCTGCCGCCGCACCTGATCGAGGACGCCGCGGCCGGCGGGATCGAGCTTCTGCCTGGCCTGGGCGATCTGGAGCCCGAGTGCGACTGCGGGACATGGGACCACTGCGGGCACACGGCCGCGCTGTGTCACCAGGTGGCGCGCCTGCTGGACGAGGATCCGTTTCTGCTTCTGCTGCTGCGCGGACGCGCGAAGCAGGCGTTCCTGACGGACCTGCATGTGCGCAGTACGGCGCCCCGCTCGGAACCCTCCACGTCCGCCGTCGGCGGCGTGGACGCGGCGGAGGCGTGGGCGGCCCGGGACATCCTGCCTCCGCTGCCCGAGCTGCCGGGTCTTCCGCAGACGCCGGGCACGCCGCCGTCCCTCGCCGCCGGGACGGCACCGACGCCCGGTATCGACCCGCTGACGCTGGAGCACCTCGCGGGCCGCACCGCAGTGGAGGCGTACCGGCTCCTTGCGGAGACCCTCCGCTCGGATCCTTGGGACAGCACTGCTCTGACGCCCGCCCAGGACGCCGTGCGGCTCGCGTGCGGCGCGCCCTCCGGCGCCGTCACCGAGCGGCTCGCGCAGCGGTCGGGCCTTGGCCGCGAGGAGCTGGCCACGGCTGTCCGCGCCTGGCGCGCCGGTGGCGTGGCGGCGCTGACGGTGCTCGACGAGAAGTGGCAGGTGGAAGGCGTGTCGCTCGCACGCGCGTGTGCGGCGCTCGAAGCGGCCTGGGGGGAGGATGAGCGGCCGCCGTTCCACACGAGCGGCAATCGGTGGACGGTTCCAGACGAAGGGGTCCAGCTGCGCCTCGGCCGGGACGGCCACTGGTGGCCCTATCGCGACGAAGCAGGCCGGTGGATTCCTGCGGGCGGTCCGGACCGTGATCCGGCGACGGCACTCGCGACGGCACGGCTCGTCACCGAGCCGAAGACAATGACGCTTTCTGACGACTGGTCATCCCCGAAACCACCGCGATTCCGATGAACGGCTGATGCCGGCTGTTCACGCCGCGGTCGCACGGCGTTCCTCACGGGGCCCAAATCTGGCCGCTGTCAACGAACTTGTCCTTTTCAGGAGGCCCGATGTCCCCGCACGACGCAGGCCGGCGCCGCGTCCACCGTTCCGTCGCCACGGGCCTGCCCCTGGCCCTGGCGGCCGCCTGCGTGGCCGCGGGAACGGCCACGGCGGCGCCGTACCGGGACGCCCGCGTCATCCGCACGGCGACGCTCGGCGAGATCCCGCTCGGCACGTTCAGCAACGCGCTGCTGCCCGGCAGCGTCGACGACGACCACGGGGTGAAGCTCGGCGGCATCGGCAGTGACATCTACCCGGCGGGCCGCAAGGGCGAGTACTGGACGGTGACCGACCGCGGCCCCAACGGGCAGATCAAGGTGGACGGCAAGAAGCGCCGCACCTTCCCCGTGCCGGGATTCGACCCCGCGATCGTGAAGATCCGGGTTTGCGGAGACGCGGTCCAGGTCATCGACGCGATCCCGCTCACCACCTCCTCCGGGAGGGCCGTCACCGGGCTGCCCGACCAGCAGAGCCGCGACGAGGCGCCGTACACCTACGACGCGAAGACGCCGCTCTCGTTCGACCCGAACGGCCTCGACACCGAGGGCATCGTGCGCGCCGCCGACGGTACGTTCTGGCTCGTCGACGAGTACGGCCCCTCGCTGATCCACGTCTCGGCGCACGGGAAGGTGCTCACCCGGTACGTGCCCAAGGGGCTCGGTCTGACGGGCGCGGACTACCCGGTGGTCGAGGCGCTGCCGTCGGTCTTCCTGCACCGCAAGATGAACCGGGGTTTCGAGGGGCTGGCGCAGCTTCCCGACGGCGACCTGGTGATGGCCCTGCAGAGCCCGCTGCCGCTGCCGGACGCGGACGCCGGGGATGCCTCGCTCACGACCCGGCTGCTGCGTTTCTCGCCGCGCGAGAAGGCCGTCACCGCCGAGTACGCCTACCGGTTCGACCCGGTGAACGTGGTCGACCCGAGCGAGGACGACACGTCCGAACTGAAGATCTCCTCGGTGGTGGCCGTGGGCGGCGACCGGCTGCTGGTCGAGGAGCGCACGGACAAGGCGGCCCGGCTGCAACTGGTCCAGCTGGGGCGCAGGTCGAGCATTCTGGGCGGCCCCTGGGACGACGACACGACCTCGCCGTCCCTGGAGCAGCTCGACGATCCCGGGACCGCCGGCGTGCCGGTGCTGGCCAAGCGGCTCGTGGTCGACCTGAACAAGGTCGACGGCGTGCAGCAGAAGATCGAGGGCATCGCGCGCGTGGATCACGACACGCTCGCCTTGATCAACGACAACGACTTCGGGATGACCGACGGCGCGGGCGCGTTCGACGCACAGGGCCGGCTGGTCGACAGCGGGATCAAGACGACCGTCGTGTACGTCCGGCTGCCCGAGGGACTGTGAGGTTCCTCGACCGGGCAGTCCGGAACGTGGACTGACGGAGGGCCGGGATCGCGCGTGCCGCGCCCCGGCCCTCCGTGCGTTCAGCCGCGCGCGCCCAGCAGGTGGTCCATGGCGAGCTGGTCGAGACGCTCGAACGCCATGCCACGCGCGGCGGCGGCCTCGACGTCGAACTCCTCGAAGGCCGAACCGTCCTCGAGCAGCGCCTGCAGGCCGTCCGCCGCGGTCGGCTGGGCCAGCTGGTCGAGGCGCGAGGCACGCAGCGCCTCCTGGACCTCCGGGTCGGCGCGGAAGGCCGCGGCGCGCTCCTTGAGGATGAGGTAGTTGCGCATGCAGCCGGCCGCCGAGGCCCACACGCCGTCGAGGTCCTCGGTCCGCGGCGGCTTGAAGTCGAAGTGGCGCGGGCCGTCGTAGCCGGCGGTCTCCAGCAGGTCGACCAGCCAGAACGCCGCTCGCAGGTCACCGGCGCCGAACCGCAGGTCCTGGTCGTACTTGATGCCGGACTGGCCGTTGAGGTCGATGTGGAACAGCTTGCCCGCCCACAGGGCCTGGGCGATGCCGTGCGGGAAGTTCAGGCCGGCCATCTGCTCGTGGCCCACCTCGGGATTGACGCCGTACAGCTCGGGGCGCTCCAGGCGCTCGATGAAGGCCAGCGCGTGGCCGACGGTGGGCAGCAGGATGTCACCGCGCGGCTCGTTCGGCTTGGGCTCGATGGCGAAGCGGAGGTCGTAGCCCTGGGTGGTGACGTACTCGCCGAGCAGGTCGAAGGCCTCCTTCATGCGGTCCAGGGCGGCGCGTACGTCCTTGGCGGCGCCGGACTCCGCTCCCTCGCGGCCACCCCAGGCGACGTACGTCTTCGCGCCCAGTTCGACGGCGAGGTCGATGTTGCGGATGGTCTTGCGCAGCGCGTAGCGGCGCACGTCGCGGTCGTTGGCGGTGAACGCGCCGTCCTTGAAGACCGGATGGGTGAACAGGTTGGTGGTGGCCATCGGCACGGTCATGCCGGTGGCGTCCAGTGCCTGGCGGAACCGCTTGATGTGCGACTCGCGCTCGGTCTCCGACGACCCGAACGGGATCAGGTCGTCGTCGTGGAAGGTCACCCCGTGGGCGCCGAGCTCGGCCAGGCGCTGCACCGTCTCGACCGGGTCGAGGGCACGGCGGGTGGCGTCGCCGAACGGGTCCCTTCCCTGCCAGCCGACGGTCCACAGGCCGAAGGTGAACCTGTCCTCGGGGGTGGGCTGGTAGCTCATGCCGCGGCTCCTTGCTGCGTTGCGACTATTTCGTCATGGCGGTTTACAAATTAGTATGCGCTCACGTCTCTGGGAAGAGACAAGATGTCTTTGTCCCACAGAGTCACTGAAAGTCACGGAAATCGCGGAACGTCGCGGAAAAGGGAGAGCCCGATGTCAGCAGCCGAGGGTCCGCTCGTCGTCGGCGTGGACACATCCACCCAGTCCACGAAGGCACTGGTCGTCGACGCGGCCACCGGCCGGGTGGTGGCGAGCGGCCAGGCGCCGCACACGGTGTCCACCGGCGCGGGCCGTGAGAGCGACCCGCGTCAGTGGTGGGACGCGCTGTGCGAGGCGCTCAGCCAGTGCGGTGACGCGGCCCACGAGGCGGCCGCGGTGTCGATCGGCGGCCAGCAGCACGGACTGGTCACCCTGGACGAGCGGGGCGAGCCGGTGCGTCCGGCGCTGCTGTGGAACGACGTCCGCTCCGCACCGCAGGCCCGCCGGCTGGTGGAGGAACTGGGCGGGCCCAAGGCCTGGGCGGAGCGCACGGGCAGCGTGCCCGGCGCGTCCTTCACGGTCACGAAGTGGGCATGGCTGGCCGAGCACGAGCCGGAGTCGGTCCGTGCGACCAAGGCGGTACGGCTCCCCCACGACTACCTCACCGAGCGCCTGACCGGTCAGGGCACCACCGACCGCGGCGACGCGTCCGGCACCGGCTGGTGGGCGTCCGGCACGGAGGCGTACGACGCGGAGACCCTGGCGCACGTCGGTCTCGACCCGGCGCTGCTGCCCCGGGTGGTGCGGCCGGGAGAGGTGGCCGGCACCGTGCGCGACAGCCACGACCTGCCGTTCTCCAAGGGCACGCTGGTCGCCTCCGGCACCGGCGACAACGCGGCGGCGGCGCTCGGTCTCGGCCTGCGGCCGGGCACCCCGGTGCTCAGCCTCGGCACCTCTGGCACGGTGTACGCCGTCTCCAGGCACCGTCCGGCCGATCCGACCGGCACGGTGGCGGGGTTCGCAGACGCGCACGGGGACTGGCTGCCGCTGGCCTGCACGCTGAACTGCACGCTCGCCGTGGACCGCGTCGCGGCGCTGGTGGGTCTGGACCGCGAGGCGGTGGAGTCCGGCGGCGCCGTGACCCTGCTGCCGTATCTGGACGGCGAGCGCACCCCGAACCTGCCGAACGCCTCCGGGCTGCTGCACGGCCTGCGCCACGACACGACCGCGGGGCAGCTGCTGCAGGCCGCGTACGACGGTGCCGTGCACGCGCTGCTGGGCGCGCTCGACCTGGTCCTGGACGAGGATGCGGACCGCAGCACCCCGCTGCTGCTGATCGGCGGCGGGGCCCGGGGGACGGCCTGGCAGCAGACGGTACGGCGGCTGTCCGGGCGGCCGGTCCAGGTCCCCGAGGCCCGGGAACTGGTCGCGCTCGGAGCCGCGGCTCAGGCCGCGGGCCTGCTCACCGGCGAGGACCCGGCCGCGGTGGCCCGCCGCTGGAACACGGCCGCGGGGCCGGTGCTGGACGCCGTGGAACGGGACCAGGAGACGCTGGAGCGGATCAGCGGGGTACTCTCCGACGCGGCCCCGCTGCTGGAGCGGGGCACGCAGACCACGCCGCGCGCATGAGCCGGGCCGCAGACACCGAGGACTGAATTCAGGCATGACCGCACCCCTGCACGAGGCCCGTCCGCCGGGCGCCGGCCGCGTCCTGCCGGACACCCAGCAGGGCATGCGCCGGCGCAACCTGGCCCGCGTGCTGCACGCGGTCAGTGCGGAGGGTCCGCTGTCGCGGGCCGCGGTCGCCTCGCGCATCGGGCTGACGCGGGCGGCCGTGTCGACGCTGGTGGACGAGCTGATCCGGTGGGGTCTGCTGGAGGAACTGGGCCCGGAGCGGCCGGGCCGGGTGGGCCGGCCCGGGTCGGCGCTCGCGGTGAGCGGCCGCGGTCCGGCCGGGATCGGTGCGGAGATCGGCGTCGATCACCTCGCGGTGTGCGCGGTCGATCTGCGCGGCGTGGTCCGGGCGCGGGCGGTGCGGCACGGAGCGAACCGGGGCCGGGCGCCCGGACCGGTGGTCGAGGAACTGACCGAGCTGGTCCGCCGGGTCGTCGCGGAGGCGGAGCAGGAGGCGCTGTGGCCCGCCGGGCTCGCGGTCGCCGTGCCCGGACTCGTGGCGCGGGACGGCCATACCGTCGTGCGCGCCCCGAACCTCGACTGGCAGGACACCGACCTCGGCGCACTGCTGCCCGGCGACTGGCAGCTGACCGTGGACAACGAGGCCAACTTCGGCGCGCTCGCCGAGCTGTGGCTCGGTGACGGCACCCCGCGGGACTTCCTGCACGTGTCGGCCGAGATCGGCATCGGCGCCGCGGTCGTCGTGGACGGCGGACTGCTGCGCGGCACCCGCGGCTTCGCGGGCGAGCTCGGTCACGTACCGGTGCGGCCGGACGGACCCCCCTGTCCGTGCGGCAGCCGGGGCTGCCTGGAGCAGTACGCGGGCGAGGAAGCGGTGCTGCGCGCGGCGGGTCTGGAGCCGGGCGAGGACCTGGTGGGCCTGCTCGCGGGGCGCGCCGAGCAGGGCGACGAGGACGTACGCGCAGCCCTGCGGGACGCCGGTACGGCGCTCGGCATCGCCCTCACCGGGGCGGTGAACCTCCTCGACCCAGACACGGTGGTCCTCGGCGGTGCCCTGGCCGGCCTCTCGCCCTGGCTGCTGCCGTCCCTGGAGACGGAGCTGACGAGCCGCACGGCGGGCCCGCCCTGCCCTGTGACGGTGTCCCGGCTGGGCTCCCAGGGCCCCCTGCTGGGCGCGGCGCACTCGGTCGTCCGGGCTGTGCTGGACGATCCGGCGGTGGTGGCGGAACGTTCCTGACGACCCTGATCGAGTCGTCAGGGGCTCCCGCGCCGCCCGGAACCGGGGCGGTCGGGGCCGCCGGTGTTCACCTGATCGGGTGGCCGGGTTTTCCACAAGTGGAGGCTTCTCCACGGATGCGGTCTGCGGTCTTCTGCCCAACCCGCCCGCGCCGTACCGTGATTCACGCGAGGCACGCCCGACGAGTCGTCAAGGTCGTCGGGGTGCCGAACGGTTCACGGTATTTCACACGCGTTCGGGTGGCAGTGGGCTGACGGCATCGGGGGACACACATGCACGAGGAGAGGACCGGGACACTGCGGCGCGACGCCGTCGGGCTGCGCGAGGTGCTGTTCCAGAGCGTCACGGCGATGGCGCCGGCGGCCGCCGTGGCCGCGTCGATCCCGGCCGGTGCCGCCTTCGCGGGCGGCAGCCTGCCGCTGGCGGTGCTGATCGCCCTGGTGGCCTGTCTGTTCACCGCGTCGTGCGTGGCCGAGCTGGCCCGGGAGCTGCCGGCCGCGGGCTCGGTGGCTACGTATGCGGCGCGGGGGCTGCACCCCGCCGTCGGGTTCCTCGTCGGCTGGGGTTACGTCTTCGTGGAGATGCTCGTCCCACCGCTGCTGCTCCTGCAGCTGGGCTTCACGGCGGCGGGCACGCTGCACGAGGAGTGGTCCTCGTATCCGGCGGACCTGTGGTGGCCGTGGTCCCTGGCGGGCGCCGGCATCATCGCGGTCGCCGGTTACCTGGGCGTCCGCACATCGGCCCGCTTCGGCACCGTCCTCGGCGTCTTCGAGATCCTCGTCTTCCTGGTGTTCGCGGTCCTGCTCATCGGCAAGGCGGGCGACGCCAACTCCCTGTCGGTGTTCGGCACTTCGCACACCGCCGACGGATACGCCGGGATCAGCGGTGTGTTCGCCGGGTCGGTGTACACGGTGCTGGCGTTCGCGGGGTTCGAGGCCGCGGCGCCGCTCGCCGAGGAGACACGCGACCCCCGGCGGACCATGCACCGCGCGGTCCTCGGAGCTGCCCTGGGCATCGGCCTGTTCTATGTGATCACGACGTATGCGATGACCGTCTACTTCGGCCCGGACCGCTTCGCGAAGTTCGGTGCCTCGGGCGCGGCGTCCTGGGACGGTGTCGCCCGGGCCTCCTTCGGCCTCTTCTGGGTGCTGGTCTTCCTCGCGGTGATCAACTCCACGATCGCCAACGCCAACGCGTGTGCCAACGTCTCAACCCGTACGGCCTTCGCCCTGGCCCGTATCCGGGTCCTGCCCCGTCTGCTCGCCACGCTCCACCCGCGGCACCGCTCGCCCGTGGCCGGTATCGCCCTGCAGACCATCGTGGCGGTCGGGGCGGTCCTGGGACTCGGTTTCGGCTACGACCCCATAACCGCGTTCCTGCTGCTCGCCACGGTGATCGTGACGGTCGTCGTCGGCGTCTACATCGTCGTGAACCTCGCCTGCGCCGGGTACTTCCTGCGGGCCGGCCGGGCCGCCGTCAAGCCGGTACGGCATCTGCTGTTCCCGGTCCTCGGCATCGCGGCCTTCATCCCCGCCCTGCTGACGGCCGCCGGCCTGCCGGTCTTCGACTTCGTCACCGAACTGACGGCCCCGGTGTCCTACGCCGGTCCGATCGTCGGCGTCTGGATGGCGGCCGGTGTGGCGGTCCTGCTCCTGCTGATACGGCGGCACCCCGAGCGCATAGCCGAGACCGCTCGGGTGCACCTCGACGCCTGCGAGCCGGCCGGTCCCCGGCAGGACGGGGCCGTGCCCCGCTGATCCGCCGGCACCGTGCGGAGAGCTTTCCGCCGACCTCGGCACGACCCCTTCCCACGACCGCTCCCGTCAGAAGGGACCATCCCGACGATGACCGACCCCCGGATCCTCACCGTGCGCCCGGAACCGGACAGCTATGCCTGGACGTTCGGCGGCGCGCCGCCCGTGGCCCGGATCGCGCCCGGCACGGTGCTCGATCTGTACACGGAGGACTGCTTCGGCGGCCGGGTGCGCTCCGAGAAGGACCTCGTCTCCGAGGTCTGCGAGTTCCCGTTCCTGAATCCGCAGACCGGCCCCTTCCACATCGAGGGCGCCGAACCGGGCGACACCGTGGCCGTGCACTTCGTGTCGATCGAACCGGCCCGCGACTGGGCGGCGTCGACGACGGTCCCCCTCTTCGGCGCACTCACCTCGACGCACACCACGGCCACCCTGCAGCCCCCGTTGCCGGAGCGCGTCTGGATCTGGCAGCTGGACCGCGCGCGGCGCACCGCCCTCTTCCAGGCGCAGGACAGCGACATCGAGGTGGAGCTGCCCATGGACCCGATGCACGGCACGGTGGGCGTGGCCCCCGCCAATCTCGAGGTGCGCTCGGCCCTGGTGCCGGACGCGCACGGCGGGAACATGGACACACCCGAGATGCGGGCCGGCGTCACCTGCTACCTGGGCGTCAACGTCGAGGGCGCTCTGCTCAGCCTCGGTGACGGGCACGCCCGCCAGGGCGAGGGCGAGACCTGCGGCGTGGCCGTGGAGTGCGCGATGAACACCGTGGTGGTCGTGGAACTCCTCAAAGACGTCGCCACGCCGTGGCCCCGGCTGGAGTCGGACACCCACATCATCTCGACCGGCTCGGCCCGTCCGCTGGAGGACGCGTTCCGGATATCGCAGCTGGACCTGGTGCAGTGGCTGGCGCGCGACTACGGGTTCAGTGAGCCGGACGCGTACCAATTCGCAACCCAGGCGGTCGAATCGCCGTTGGCCAACGTGTGCGACACGAACTACACGTGCGTGGCCAAGCTCCGCAAGGAGTGGCTGCCGGCACGAGAGACATACCGGGGTGTGCACGCGCGGCTGCGGGAAACCGCGCGGGCCCTGCGGGGCTGACAGCGGCCACGTCCCCGTGGACGGACCGCCGGCTCGTGACGCCCCGCCCACACCTCCGCAACTCCTGACACCCGTCACGCCCTCACAACTCCTGACACCCCCCACACCCTCGAAAGGCACCCGCCGATGGACACGGACATCGACATGGACCCGGCCGGACCCGCGCGGCGAAGAGAGCCGGTGCGGCCGGCGAGCCAGGGCAGGCCGCGCCTGAGCAGACGACGGCTGCTGAAAGGTGCGGCGCTCGCCGCCGTGCCCTACGCGCTGCTCCCCTACCCACGCGCCGCTGCGCAGTCCGAGAGCGTCGACTACCCGCCCGCCGAGTGGCAGCCGGCCAGCTCCTCCAACTACACCGCGTCCGGCCGCCCCGGCAGCTACCTCATCGACCGCGTGATCATCCACGTCACGCAGGAGACGTACGCCAACACACTGGCGATCTTCGGCAACCCGCAGAAGAAGGTGTCCGCGCACTATCTGGTGCGCTCGGCGGACGGGCACGTCGCACAGTGCGTGCGCGAGGCCGACATCGCCTGGCACGCGGGCAACTGGGACTACAACACCCGCAGCATCGGCATCGAGCACGAAGGATGGGTGGACCAGCCGTCCTACTTCACCAACGCACTCTACGAACAGTCGGCGCAGCTCACGGCGGCGATCTGCGACAAGTACGGCATTCCGAAGGACAGGGAGCACATCATCGGCCACTACCAGGTGCCCGGCACCGACCACACCGATCCCGGCCCGAACTGGGACTGGGTCCGCTACCTGAGGCTGGTCAACTTCGCCTAGCCGGAAGACGATGGTCAGGGGGCCGATGTCGCTGTTTCACCGTCCGGGGAGGCCGATGTGACCGATCCGTGGGTGGCCCTGGAACCGGGGGCCGATCCCGCCGAGCGGGTCCGTGTGCTGCGCCGGGCGCACGAGACGTTCACCACGGCGGGCACGGTGCCGCGCCCGGTGCGGTCGGTGGTGGCGGAGTCGTGGCGGCGCAGCGCGCGGGCCGGTGTCGGGCCGGACGGCACCGCCAGCGTGGAGCTGAGCGACGGCGACCTCGGCACGTACCGGGCCGAGCACCCGCTGGCGAGGGTGATGCCGCTGTTCCGGGAGCTGCTCGGCACGTTCGCCGCCGACGGCGAGCATCTGCTGGCGGTGTGCGACGCGCACGGCAGGCTGCTGTGGGTCGAGGGGCACCCGGCGACCCGGCGCCGGGCGGACGGGATGAACTTCGTACCCGGAGCACGCTGGTCGGAGAGCGCGGTCGGCACGAACGCGCCGGGCACCGCGGTCGCCGTGGACCGGCCGGTGCAGGTCTTCGCCGCCGAGCACTTCATACGGCGGGTCCAGCCGTGGACGTGTGCGGCGGCACCGGTGCACGATCCGCGCACCGGCCGGGTCCTGGGCGCCGTGGACATCACCGGCGGGGACGGGCTGGCGCATCCGCACAGCCTCGGGTTCGTGCAGGCGGTGGCCCGGGCCGCGGAGGCGCAGCTCGCGCTGCTCGATCCACCGGGGAGCGCGGTGGACACGCCGCTGCTCGGCGCGCTGGGCCGGGACGAGGCCGAGTTCGTGCTGGACGGCAGGCGGATCCGGCTCAGCCGTCGGCACAGCGAGATCCTCGTGCTGCTGGCCCGGCACCCCGAGGGGCTGAGCGGTGACGAGCTGCTGTGCGCGCTGTATGCGGACGAGTCCGTGACACCGGTGACCCTCCGGGCCGAACTGGCCCGGCTGCGCAGGCTGTTGGGCCCCGGCCTGCTCGCCTCGCGGCCGTACCGGCTGACGGCCGCGGTCGAGTCGGACGTCACGGTGGTGGAGCGGCGGCTCAGGGCGGGCGCGGTCATGGCGGCGGCGGAGGCGTACACCGGCCCGTTGCTGCCGGGTTCACAGGCGCCGGCGATCGTACGGCTGCGGGACCGTCTTGCCGCCGAGCTGCGGACGGCACTCGTCGCGCACCGCGACCCGGACCTGCTGGCGGACTGGGCGCACGCGCCGTGGGGCGAGGACGACCTGGAGGTGTGGCGGGCGCTGGCCGCGGTGCGGCCCACGGCGCCGGTGCGGTCGCGGCTCGCCGCGCTGGAGGCCGAGCTGGCGGCGCCGGCCGGCCAGGCGCCGGGGCGGGCCCGTGGCGCAACGTGGTTGCAACGTCCGCCCGCCTAGCCTCGCCCCCGAGAGCTGCCCAACGGCGGGCAGCGCTGCACCGGGAGGCAGACCAGCATGACTCGTTACGCGGCGCCGGGCACCGAAGGCGCGATCGTCTCCTACCAGGCGCGCTACGACCACTTCATCGGCGGGGAATACGTGCCGCCGCTGCGCGGGCAGTACTTCGAGAATCCGTCGCCGGTCAACGGACAGCCGTTCACCGAGATCGCGCGCGGGACCGCGGAGGACGTCGAGCGGGCGCTGGACGCGGCGCACGAGGCCGCGCCGGCGTGGGGCCGTACGCCGGTGGCGGAGCGCAGCGACATCCTGCTGAAGATCGCCGACCGCATGGCGGCCAACCTCGAAGCCCTCGCGGTCGCGGAGAGCTGGGAGAACGGCAAGCCGGTCCGCGAGACGCTGGCGGCGGACATCCCGCTGGCGATCGACCACTTCCGTTACTTCGCGGGTGCGATCCGGGCACAGGAGGGGTCGCTCGGCGAGATCGACGACGACACGGTGGCCTACCACTTCCACGAGCCGCTCGGGGTCGTCGCGCAGATCATCCCGTGGAACTTCCCGATCCTCATGGCGGCGTGGAAGCTTGCGCCGGCGCTCGCCGCGGGCAACGCGGTCGTCCTGAAGCCAGCCGAGCAGACGCCGGCCTCCATCCACTACTGGGTCAGCCTGATCGCGGACCTGCTGCCACCCGGGGTGCTGAACATCGTCAACGGCTTCGGCGTGGAGGCGGGCAAGCCGCTGGCGTCCAGTCCGCGGGTGGCGAAGGTGGCCTTCACCGGGGAGACCACGACCGGGCGGCTGATCATGCAGTACGCCTCGGAGAACATCAAGCCGGTCACGCTCGAACTCGGGGGCAAGTCGCCGAACATCTTCTTCGACGACGTGTGGGCGCACGACGACGACTTCCGTGACAAGGCGCTCGAGGGCTTCACCATGTTCGCGCTCAACCAGGGCGAGGTGTGCACCTGCCCGTCGCGGGCGCTGATCCAGCGCGGCCACTACGCGGAGTTCCTGCAGGCGGCCGTGGAACGCACCCGGCAGATCAAGCCGGGCCACCCGCTCGACACCGACACGATGATCGGCGCCCAGGCCTCCAACGACCAGCTGGAGAAGATCCTCTCCTACCTGGACATCGGCCGGCAGGAGGGCGCGAAGGTCCTCACCGGCGGCGAGCGCATCGAGTACGACGGCGAGCTCAAGGGCGGCTACTACGTCCAGCCGACCATCTTCGAGGGCGACAACCGCATGCGGATCTTCCAGGAGGAGATCTTCGGCCCGGTCGTCTCGGTGGCCTCCTTCGACGACTTCGACGACGCCATAAAGATCGCCAACGACACGCTGTACGGCCTCGGCGCGGGCGTGTGGACCCGGGACGCCAACACCGCCTACCGCGCGGGCCGCGCGATCCAGGCCGGCCGGGTATGGACCAACTGCTACCACGCCTACCCCGCGCACGCGGCGTTCGGCGGCTACAAGCAGTCCGGCATCGGCCGCGAGACGCACAAGATGATGCTGGAGCACTACCAGCAGACGAAGAACCTTCTGGTGTCGTACTCGCCGAAGAAGCTGGGCTTCTTCTAGACACAGAAAAGGGGTGCCTGATCAGGGGCGCCCGAACGTCGGCCCCAGGGAACGGGGAGATACGGATCCCGGGCGAGGTCGGCCTCGCCTACTCCGCCCCGTTCCCATGGGCCCCGGAAAACACCGAACGCCTGCTGGAGCAGAGGGAGGCGATCCTCAGCCACCGGATGTGGCACATCACGCTGCTGGGTGCGCGCGCAGTGATCGTGCCGAGCTGGGTGCTGCGAGTGCCACGGCGTCGCCACCCAGGGTGACCACCGCGGCAGGTCGAGGCTCGACATGCTGACGAATGTCCAGAGCGTCTGAGCCAGCCGACCACAGGAGACCGGTGTGGGGCAGGCGCTTCACGTGGGGCCGGGCCCGCACGGGTACGACGCCGGGGCGGGCGTTTTCGCGGCTGCCGGGCGATGCTGGTGAGCGAGCAGCCCTGCGAGCAGGCCGGGAGGCGCGGCCAGGTGATAGCCGTCAATCCGATGAACAGCGCCTCGGTGCTGGCCGCCTTCGGCGCGATCGGCGTCCTGGTGGTGATCTTCGCGGAGTCCGGTCTGCTGGTCGTCGGCTTCTTCCTGCCCGGTGACACCCTGCTGTTCCCGGCCGGTGTGCTGTGCGCCGGCAGTGCGGATCAGCCGCCCCGGCTGGCGCTCTGGCAGGTGCTGCTGTGCGCGGCGGTCGGGGCGGTGGTGGGCGGGCAGGTCGGCTATCTGATCGGGCGGCACGGCGGACGGGCGCTGCTGGCCCGCACCTCCAGCCGGCGCGTGAAGGCGGCGGCCACCCGGGCCGAGGACCTGCTGGCCCGGTACGGCTATGGGAAGGCGCTGGTCATCGGCCGGTTCGTGCCGTTGCTGCGGACGGTGCTGCACCCCGTGGCCGGTGTGCTCGGGGTGCCCGTGCGGCCCTTCACGCTCTGGCAGACCGTGGGCGGAGTGGTGTGGTCGCAGCTGCTCGTCCTCGCCGGTTACACCCTCGGCACGTCCGTCCCTCACATCGAGGACTATCTGCTGCCGCTGGTCGCCGTCGTGGTGGTCCTGTCGATGCTGCCCCTCCTGCTCGAGGCGCGCCGCACACGCCGCGAAGGGCGCGCCCGCCGCTGAAGGCCTCGTTGTGAGTGCCCGCGGGTGACGTCGTCCGTCTGCGGCGGCGTTGCGGCTGGTCGTGCCCATCGGCGACAGCCGCACATCGGACCTGATCCCGCACCCCTTCGGGCGCTGCCCCACCGCGGCCAATTCACCCGCCCTTCTCAGCCCGCCGCCCCCTGGTACGTGACCCGGCCCCCGACGACCGTGAGCACCACCGGCAGCTCCGCGAGATCGGTGTCGGGAACCTTCAGCGGATCGTCGGCCAGGACCGTCAGGTCGGCGCGGTGACCGACGGCCAGCCGACCGGCCCGGTCCTCCTCCCCCGCGGCCCACGCAGGAAGGACGGTCATGCCCTGGAGTGCCTGCAGGGCGGTCAGGGCCTGGTCGGGGCCGTGGGGCGGCAGGGAGAGGTCGGCGGGGCGGCGGTGCCGGGCGCCGGCCATCACCGTCAGCGGCGGGTACGGCGCGATGGGCCAGTCGGAGCCGAGCACGACCCGGGCCCCGGCCTCCCACAGGTCCCGGCAGCGGAACGCACGCCCGGCCCGCTCCTCGCCGAGCCGACGCGACCAGTTGTCGGTGTGGTCGGCACGGGTGAACTCGCAGCAGTGCGTGGGCTGCATGGAGGCGGCCACGCCGAGCGGCCCGAACCGCCGTACGGTGTCGTCCGGCATGGTCTCGATGTGTTCGACGCGATGGCGTACGACGCCCGGGCTCTCCGCCTGCGCCTTCTCCACCGAGTCGAGCACATGGCGCACCGCCGCGTCGCCGATCGCGTGGGTGGCCGTGGGCACGCCGGCCCGGTGGAGGGCGGCGATGACGTCGGTGTAGCGCTGCGGGTCGGGCCAGTAGGCGTGCGCGGAGTCGCCGTGGCAGTCGGGGGTCTCCAGCCAGGCGGTGCCGTTGTCGATGGTGCCGTCCATGAAGAGCTTCACGCCCGCCACCCGCCACAGCGCACCGCCGGTGCCCTGGAGCCGGATGAGCTCGGCCACGGCGTCGTCGTCCGTCTCGGGCCGGCACCAGGGGGCGATCCGCAGCCGCAACGGCAGCGCGTTCTCGGCCTCCAGGGCGGTGTAGACGGCGAGGCTGTCGCCGTTCGCGTCCATGGCGTGGCCGCCGGTGAGGCCGGAGGCGGCCATGGCGCGCAGCACCTCGGCGGTCCGGGCCCGCACCTCGGCCTCGGTGGGCCGGGGGGCGACGGCCTCGACGAGTTCGCAGGCGGCGTCCTCCAGCAGCAGACCGGTGGGCCGGCCGTCGGCGTCGCAGACGATCTCGGAACCCTGCTCGAACCGGCGCGGGCCGTCGACGCCGGCGCGTTGCAGCGCGCGCTCGCTGGCGAGCGCCGAGTGGGCGTCGAACAGGTCGATGAGGGCGGGTACGCCGTCGAGGACCGGTCCGAGGGCCACGCTGCCGACCGGGGCCGCACCGAAGGCGTTGGGGTCCAGGCCCCAGCCGCGCAGCCAGGCGCCCGGCCTCAGCTGCCGTACCGCCGCGGCCAGCGCGGTGCGTACGGCGTCCAGGTCGCGGCAGCCGGACAGGTCGACGCCCATGGCGCGCTCGGCGCCGGACACCGGGTGCAGATGCCCGTCGGTGAGGCCCGCGGTCACCACCGCTCCGCGCAGGTCCACGACCGTGCTGCCGGGACCGGCGAGGGTGCGGGCGTCCCGGTCGTCGCCGAGGAAGACGATCCGCCCGTCCCGCGCGGCGAGCGCGGTGTGCGGCAGCAGCTCGCCGGTGCCGGGGTCGAGCAGCCGGGCGGAGAGCAGGACGAGATCGGCGGGCACGGGAGCTCCTCTGCGGAAAGGCGGTGGGGCAGGACGGGTCAGTCGGTGTGGTTCAGGGCGCCGGGCGGCAGGCCCAGTTCCCGTTCCGCGGTCGTCAGGGGCATGCGCAGCACCGCGGCCGGCCGCTCGGGGGTCACGGTGTTGGCGTGGGCGCCGAGGCCGTCGAGGACGACGAGGATCTGGATGGTCGCGGCCGGCGGGTCGTCCGTACGGAACTCGCCGGCGGCGACCCCGTCCCGGATCAGGTCTTCGAGCCGGCCGCGCCAGGCGGCCTCCTGTCCGGCGACCCGGTCGCGCAGGACCGGCCGGTAGCGGCTGAGGTGGCGGGCGTTGATCCACAGCCGGCTGACGGCGTCGTACGCCTCTCCCGAGGTGTGGGCGAGGAAGCGGGCGAGGTGCCCGGTGGGGCTGCCCGTGGAGCGCTCGGCGGGGAGCAGACGGTCGAGTTCGGCGCTCGCGGCGCTGCCGAACGCCTCGGCGACCAGGTCCTCGGCCGAGGGGAAGTAGTGGCTGATCAGCCCCGGGCGCACCGCGAGTTCCTCGCCGATGCGGCGCAGGGTGATGCATTCCAGGCCCTCGCCGAGGGCGATGGCGGCGGCCGCGTCGACGATCTCCGCCCGCCGGGCGGCCGGGTCCTTGCGAATCCGTTTGCGCTGAACGCTTGACGACATACCGGCGATGCTATTGAGTAACCGACCAATAAGCAACTGGTCAGGTGCCCAATAAGCGCCCGGACCGAACCCACCGCTCCCGGAGGGCCCCATGGCGTCCACGCTCCCCGACCCGATTCCCGACGCACATGCGCACCGCACGGCGGCGGACGGGAAGAACACCGACATGACCGGGGCTCCGGAGCGGGCCGGCGGCATCGAGGCGCACGGCATCGACCACATCCCCGACTCCGAGCGGCGCGGGCGTCCCCGCGAGCTGTTCTCGGTGTGGGCCGCCGCCAACGTGAACTACCTCAGCCTGGTCGTCGGCGGCGCGCTGGTGCTGATGGGCCTGAGCCTGTGGCAGGCGATGACGGTGATCGTCGTCGGCAACCTGTTCTGGCTGCTCACCGGGCTGCTCGCGATCCCGGGACCCGCGGCGGGCGCGCCGAGCGAGGTCATCACCCGGGCCATGTACGGCGTACTCGGCAACCGGGTCAACAACGCGGTCACCGGCTGGATGATCTCCGTCTGCTACTTCGCCCTGAACCTGGCCGCGGCGGCGACCGCGGCCTTCTCGCTGGTCGTCCGGACCGGCCTGCCGGTGAACACCGGCGTGAAGGCCCTCGTCGTGGTGCTCGTCGCCGCGGTCACCCTCGCCATCAGCGTCTGGGGCCACGCCGCGATCATCCGGCTCTATGTGCCGATCACCCTCGCCCTGACCGCCGTCTTCGCCGTGGTCGGCTTCGTGGTGGTGCGGCATACCGACTTCGGTTACGTCCCGGACCGTCCGCTGACCGGCACCGCCCTGTGGGCGACGCTGTCGGCCGGTGTCGCCCTCATCGCCTCGGGGCCGCTGTCGTACACCACCAGCGCGGACTTCTCCCGTTACCTGCCGCGCACCGCGTCCGCCACGGCGGTGGCCGGCTGGACGGCGTTCGGCGGCTTCCTGTCCAGCGTCCTGGTCTGCGGCATCGGCGCGTTCGCCGCGACCGCCGTCGACATGAACGACCCGGAGTCCTCGCTGCAGCTGCTGCTCCCCGGCTGGTTCCGCCCGCTGTTCCTGCTCGCGCTGGTCCTCGGCACCGTCGCCCTCAACGCGCTGACCGCCTACAGCGCCGGTCTCGCCCTCCAGGCCGTCGGCCTGCGCATCCGGCGCTCCCGCAGCGTCCTCGTCGACGGCACCGTCTCCGTCGCCCTGACCCTGTACGCGCTGCTCGTCTCGGACTTCCTCGACACGGTCGGCAACGTGCTGCAGCTGACCGTGGTCCTGCTCGGCCCGAGCACGGCCGTCTACGCCACCGACATCCTGCTGCGCCGCAACCGCTACGACGGCCTCGCCCTCGGCGACGAGTCCCGCACCGGCCCCTTCTGGTACGCGGGCGGGTTCAACCCGGCCGGGGCGCTGGCCCTCGGGGCGGGCGTGGCCGCCTCCGCGGTGTGCGTCGACACCGCCTACACCGGACCCGTGGCCGCCGCCCTGGGCGGTGTCGACCTGGCCCTGCCGGCGGGCCTGATCGTGTCCTCGGCGGTGTACGCGCTGCTGATGCGCAGGCGCCGCGTCTGCGGGTGAGACACCGCCCGCGGGCTCACACCTCGCCGAGGAAGCCGGGGTCGGCCGGACCGAGCTGCCGGGCGAAGTCGGCGGCGACGCCGAGGACTTCCCGCATCGGCACCGCCCGCCGACTGGTCGCGGCGAGATCCCGGTGCGCCTCCTCGGTCCACAGGAACGGGAAGACGGTGATGCCCTGCCCGAGGTCGAGGGCCGCGGCCTCCTCGCGCCAGCCCGGCCGGCGCAGCCCGTCGTAGAACGTCTCCAGCCGGCCGGACAGCAGCCACCACACCCAGGCGGAATGCCCCATGTCCAGCGCCTCCCACTCCAGGGTGTCGGGCGCGAAGTACGTCATCTGTCCGGGCGCGCCCGGGCGGCCGGCGCGGGCCGGGTCGTGGCCGTTGAGGCAGAACACCCCGCCGAGCACGTCATGGCCGACGACGAGCCCGTCCGCCGGGTACCAGCCGGGGTCGGGTTCCGCGGGGAAGGCGTTGACCCGGCCGAGGCTCGGCAGCCCGCTCGCGGCCGACCCCGCGCCGTACACCCGCACCCAGCCGTCGTCCAGGACGACCCCGCCGCAGTGCAGGGTCAGCGCCCCGAGCACCGAGCGCGCGGTGACCTGGAGCTGCAGCAGACAGCGGGGGCCCTCGTCGGGGTCGGCGGGCAGGACCCGCACGGGTACGGCGCTCGCCGCGAAGGCCTGCCGAAGTTCCGGCCACGCGGGATCGTCCACCCGGACCAGTTCGTCGATCTCTCGCACCCGAGGATGATCGCAGGCCGGCTCCGGCGGCCCGGCACCGGGCACATCAGCGCGGCTCGCGGCGCTTGCGGTTCGGGCGGCGGGGGCGGTGAATCGTGTCCATCTCCCCTGCACCAGCGGGTACATGGGCCGGGTCGCCCGGTCGGGCATCCCCGGCACACCACCAGGACGCGCGTCCGGCGTCCCCGGTCAGGTGCGTAGCCGTCCGCGAACGCGACGTAAACCCGTTCGTCCTCGTCGTCCTCGTCGTTCTCCTCGAAGCCCGGGCACGCCACGAGGCATGGGCCCATCCTCTCAGCCGGCCGCAGGGCTACTCTGGCGTCTCCCGCACGCCGACCGACCAGTGGAGCCGCGAGATGCATGTACGCCGTGTCGTGCCCAACCTCCAGTCGACCGCGCTGCCGCAGACCGCCGAGTTCTACGGGGTGCTGGGGTTGGAGGAGGTCATGAACCTCGGCTGGATCACGACACTGGCCTCCGCCGGGAACCCCGTCGTACAGCTCAGCCTGATGACCGAGGACCGCACCGCGCCCGTCGTACCCGACCTGAGCATCGAGGTCGAGGACGTGGACGCGGCGTACGCGGCGATGCGGGAACGCGGCGCGGAGATCGTGCATCCGCTCACCGACGAGGAGTGGGGCGTACGGCGGTTCTTCGTGCGGGACCCGGGCGGCCGGGTGGTGAACGTGCTCAGCCATCGCCGACCCCCGCCGGGCCGGGCCGACGAGGCGACCTGGACGGGTCCCTGACGATCCGTGAGACTGGGGCGGGTCCGACGACCAACGCCCGGTTGTTCAGGAGGGTGACCCATGGATGAGGAAGTCCCGCGCGTCGAACTCACCCCCGAGGCCGCGGACCTGGTGCGACGGCTGCACGCCGAGCACGGTCCGCTGATGTTCCACCAGTCCGGCGGCTGCTGCGACGGCAGCGCGCCCATGTGCTACCCGGACGGCGAGTTCCGCACGGGCGGCTCGGACGTGCTGCTGGCCGAGTTGACGGTGGACGGTGTGGCCGAGCCCGTCACCTTCTGGATGTCCAAGAGCCAGTACCAGGCCTGGACCCACACCCGGCTGATCGTGGACGTGGTCCCCGGACGGGGCAGCGGATTCTCGCTGGAGGCACCCGAGGGGGTGCGTTTTCTCACTCGTTCTCGCGTAGTCGACGCCTAGTCGGCCCGGCGGTCGCCGCCCTCTGGTCCACTGCCCCGTACAACCCGTACGACGACCCGTACGGCAGGGACAGTTGACGAGGCATCAGGGGGCACGGTGATCAGACGTCACAGGCGTTCGGCAGCGGGCAGAGCGGTTCTCACGGTCGTCACGGCGTTCGGTGTGCTGGCCGGTGCGGCCCTGGCGGGGGCGGCGCCGGCCGGCGCCGTACCGGCCGGCAGACACATCGCACCGGGTGTCACCTACCGGCAGTTCGACGTCGACGCGGCCGCGGGCCCGGCACACGCCCATCTGCTCACGGTCGACCTGGCCAACCCGCACGTCCGCGTGGACCTGCTGTACCCGGGCGCGGTGGCGGCCCGGGCCACCGTCTCCTGGATGGCGGACTCCGCCGGGGCGGTCGCGGGGGTCAACGGTGACTTCTTCAACATCACCGAGACCCAGCATCCGGGTGTGGAGGCCACCGGCGCGAGCGTCGGACCGGCGATCGCGGACGGGCAGGTGCTCAAGGCGGCGGTGCCGAACGGCCAGCGGTTCGGGCCCGCCCTGCCGCCGGGTACGAGCACACGGGACGTCTTCGGCGTGGGCACCGACCGGCGGGCCCGCCTGGACCGCCTCTCCCTCTCCGGCAGCGTGCACACGCCGGACGGCACGTTCCCGCTCGAGGGCCTCAACCAGTACGCGCTCGCGGAGAACTCCGTCGGCGCCTTCACCGCACGCTGGGGCAGCGCCTCCCGGATGCGTGCCGTGTGCGGCACCGACACCCAGCGGTCGGCGCCGTGCAGCACCGACACCTACGAGGTGAAGGTCCAGGGCGGCCATGTGGTCTCCGCCTCCGACACCCCGGGCAGCGGCCCCGTCCCGGCGGGCACCACGGTCCTCGTGGGCCGCGAGGAGGGGGCGCGGCGGCTGCGCAAGCTCTCCGTCGGGGACGCGGTGAGCGTGACGCACGGCCTGGTGGCGGCCTCGTCCGGGGTGCCGTACGCCTTCGCGATCGGCGGCTTCCCGGTCCTCAAGGACGGCGCGGCGCTGTCCGGCCTGGACAACGGCACCTCGGCGGTGCGCACGGTCGTGGGCTTCAAGGGCGGCGGACGGCAGCTGCTGATCCTGGCGCTGGACGGGGCCGCCGAGTACCGGGCCGGCCTGACGGTCGCGGAGGAGGCCGACACCATGCGCTCGCTGGGCGCGTCCGACGCGTTCAACCTCGACGGCGGCGGCTCGACGGAGCTGGTCACCCGTGACGCCGGGGCGAGCACCGTGACGGTCCGCAACCATCCGAGCGGCGCCGCCGAGCGCCCCGTCGCGAACGGCATCGGGGTGTTCTCGGCCGGCTGACCTCAGGGCCGCAGGCCGCTCACCAGGTCGGCGGTCGTCATGAGCCCGCTGTGGATGGTGGGCGCCATGCTCGTGCCGGCCAGGAAGAAGCCGAGCAGCAGGCAGACCAGGGCGTGGGAGATCTTCAGCGAGCAGTTGCGAATGAAGATCACGGCCAGGATCAGGAGCAGCAGGACCGCAGAGACGGGAATGACCACCAGGAACCTCCTCCGCCACGCCCCTTGAGTGGCGTTCCGGCCGCAAGTGTGGCGTAGCGGAGGGTTCGTCCGGGCGGCTGACGTGTCCCCCAAACGTGTGGTGTTACGCGATGGGGTGGGCGTCGAGGAAGTTCTCCAGGCCGGCCAGGTCGTCGGTGTTGAGGTAGTCGACACCGGCGGCGAGGAGTTCCGTCCACAGGGCGTCGCGGGCCGGGCCCGCGGCGTCCGGGGTGGCCCAGAACCGCACCTGCTGCCCGCGCGCGTGGGCGGCGGCGGTGATGTTCCGCAGCTTCTGCCGCTCGGCGTCGGGGAACGCGCCCTCGCCCGACCAGGTGAAGTTCTGCGTCCAGTTGTCGCTGATCAGCGAGATGAAGGAGGCCGGGGCGGTGCTGCCGAGGTCGGTGAGCCGGCCGTCGTAGAAGGCGCGCCGCTCGTCCTGCGCCTCCATGGGGATGCGGGCCGCGCGGTCGCCGGAGACGACGGCGGTGACCGGTCCGGAGTACACGCGGCCGTGCGCGTACCGGGTGAACAGGTGCGGGTAGCGGCGCAGGTGGCGGTCGAGTTCGAGGTACGTCGACGAGCCCTCGGTCTTGATGTCGATCAGGAGCTGCAGCGGCCTGCGCCAACCCCCGTACACCGAACCGTGGTCGGCCCGGACCCGGGCGGCGAGCGGGTCGAGGTAGAGGGATTCCAGGGTGCGGGAGGGGTCCAGCTCGGAGCTGTCGTGCCCGATGAGGAGTTGGTCGCCGACGAGGAAGATGTCGGCCTCGACGCTGTTGAAGCGGTGGTCGAGTGCGTCGAACAGCGGCCGGGGGTGCTCGTAGTCGTTGTGGGCGTGCGCGTTCCACAGCGGGTGCGGGCCGCGCTGTGAGGGGATCGCCCAGGCCTGCGACGCGGGCAGGACGACCGCGCCGGCGAGGGCGGCGCCGAGGGTGGTGAGGGCTCTGCGTCGGGTGGTGAGGGCCATGCTCTGCCTCCCTTGAGGTGCCGGATGGGACCGAAGGGAGTATGCGTGGCCTCAGCACCGAAGAGGCCTGGTCTCGCGGGGAGTTGGCGCGTTGTTCACTTCTGCGGGGCATGCACACGAAAAAGCCCGCCCCAGGTGGGGCGGGCTTCACGTGGGTTGTGTCAGGGTGCCTGGAGGTCGACCAGTTCGGCCAGCGCCGCCCGGTGGGCTCCGGCCGTGCCGTAGGCGATCGAGTCCGCCTTGGCCCGCTTCAGACAGAGGTGGATCGGGTGTTCCCAGGTCATCCCGATGCCGGCGTGCAACTGCAGCGCCTCCTCGGCGGCGTGGACGGCGACCGGTGCGGCGTAGGCCTGGGCCACGGCGACCGATACGTCCGTGTCCGCGCCGGAGGCCAGCGCGTCGGCCGCGGCACGGGCGGCCGCCCGCAGGTTGACGACCTCCAGCCACAGCTGCGCGAGCCGGTGCTTGAGCGCCTGGAAGCCACCGACCGGCCGGTTGAACTGCCTGCGCTCCTTCAGGTAGCGGACCGTCTCGGTCAACGCCCAGTCGGCGACGCCGAGTTGTTCGGAGGCGAGCAGTCCGGCGGCGGCGCGCAGGGCGCGTCGTACGGCGGGTTCGGCATCGCCGACGCGACGGCCGGGAGCGCCGTCCAGCCGTACCGTCGCCAGCGGCCGGGTCAGGTCCAGGGAGGTCTGCGGGATGACGGTCGCGGCACCCGCGGCCACGGCGTACAGGCCGCCGTCGTCCGCCGGGACGAGCAGGACGTCGGCCACGGCCGCGTCGGCGATGCCGGTCAGCTCCCCGTGCAGGAGGCCGTCCTCCAGCCGTACGGACTTGAACGCGGCGCCCGGGGCCGCGTGCAGTCCGACCGCGAGGGCGCCGATGGTGCGCCCGGAGGCCAGTTGTCCCAGCAGTTCCTCGTCACCGCAGGCCAGCAGGGCCTCGGTGGCCACGACCGCGCTGGTGAGATACGGCACCGGAGCGACCGCGCGTCCCAGCTCCTCCAGCACGACGGCGACTTCGCGGGCGGAGGCACCCTGGCCGCCCTGCTCCTCGGGCACCAGGAGCCCGGCCAGGCCCATGCCCTCGGCGAGGGACTTCCACAGGGCGAGGTCGTGCGGGGCGTCCGACTCGACGCGGGCGATGACGTCCGCTGGCGGGCAGTGGTCCGTGAGGAGGTCGCGGACGGCGGCGCGCAGCGCCTCTTCCTCCTCCGAGTACAGCAGGTCCGGCGCTTTTGTCATCGGGCCAGGTCCTTCCAGGCGACGTCCTTGTCGGTGCGCGGCTCGGCGGGCAGGCCGAGGACCCGCTCGGCGACGATGTTGAGCAGGACCTCGGTGGTCCCGCCCTCGATGCTGTTGCCCTTGGAGCGGAGGTAGCGGTAGCCGGCGTCGCGGCCGGTGAAGTCCACCAGCTCCGGGCGGCGCATGGTCCAGTCGTCGTACAACAGGCCCTCTTCGCCGCGGAGTTCGACCTCCAGGCCGCTGATCTCCTGGTTGAGCCGGGCGAAGGCGAGCTTCATGCCGGCGCCCTCGGGGCCGGGCTGGCCGGCGACGAGCTGCTGGCGCAGGCGTTCTGCGGTGAGACGGGAGACCTCGGACTCGACCCACAGCTTCAGCAGGCGCTGGTGCAGGTCGTGGGTGCGCAGCTCGGGCCGCTCGCGCCAGGTCTTCGACACCGGGCCGATCATGCCGCCCTCGCGGGGCAGCCGCATACCGCCGATGGCCACGCGTTCGTTGTTGAGCGTGGTCTGGGCGACCCGCCAGCCGTCGCCGATCTCGCCGAGGCGGCAGGAGTCGGGGATGCGGACGTCGGTGAGGAAGACCTCGTTGAACTCGGCCTCGCCGGTGATCTGGCGCAGCGGCCGCACCTCGACGCCGGGGTCGGTCATGTCACAGAGGAAGTAGGTGATGCCGGCGTGCTTGGGCACGCTCGGGTCGGTGCGGGCGATGAGGATGGCCCAGCGGGCGTTGTGCGCACCGGACGTCCACACCTTCTGGCCGTTGACGACCCAGGTGTCGCCTTCCCGCACGGCCCGGGTGCCGAGCGCGGCCAGGTCGGAGCCGGCGCCGGGCTCGCTGAACAGCTGGCACCAGACCTCCTCCCCCGTCCACAGCGGCTGCAGATAGCGCTGCTTCTGCTCCGGGGTGCCGTACTTCAGGATGGTCGGCGCGGCCATGCCGAGGCCGATGCCGTTGCGGCGCGAGTCGTTGTCGGGGGCGCCGGCGGCCTCCAGTTCGGCGTCCACGACGGCCTGGAGGTGGCGGGGCGCGCCCAGTCCGCCGAGGCCCTCCGGGTAGTGCACCCAGGCAAGGCCGGCGTCGAAGCGGGCGCGCAGGAAGTCGAGGCGGTCGGTATCCGCGGGCGGATGTGCCGCCAGCAACTCCCTCGTACGGCGGCGCAGTTCGTCGGCGTCGGTCATGCTGCCTCCTCCATCACCACGGCGATCCGGCCGGTGGACCGGCCGTCCGCCACCTTCTGCACCGCCAAGGCGGCCTCGCCCAGCGGCACCCGCTCGCTCACCAGCGGCTTGATCGCGCCCCGGGCGGCCAGTTCGGTCAGTTCCTCGTGACAGCGCTGGACCAGCTCGGGGTTCTTGGTGTTGTACAGGCCCCAGTGCAGACCGAGGATCGAGTAGTTCTTCACCAGCGCGTGGTTGAGGGCCGGGCTGGGGATCGTGCCGCTCGCGAAGCCGACCACGACGATCCGGCCCTCGAAGGCCACGAGCTTGGCGGACTGGGCGTAGGCCTCACCGCCCACGGGGTCGTAGATCACGTCCGCGCCCCGGCCGCCGGTGGCCTCCTTCACGGCCGTGACCACATCCTCGGAGCGGCGGTCGACCACCACGTCGCAGCCCAGCTCGCGGGCCACGGCGGCCTTGTCCGCGCCGCCGACGACACCGATCACCTTGGCTCCGGCCGCCTTGCCGAGCTGGACGGCGGCGCTGCCGACACCTCCGGCGGCGGCATGCACCAGCAGGGTCTCGCCCGCCTCCAGGCGGGCCCGGCGGTGCAGGCCGAACCAGCCGGTCTGGTAGCCGATGTGCAGGGCGGCGGCCTCGGCGTCGTCCAGCGCCTCGGGCGCGGGCAGCAGGGCGCGGGCGTCGGCGAGGGCGTACTCGGCGAAACCGCCGTACGGCAGAGCGGGGTTGGCGATCACCCGGCGGCCGTCCTCGGTCTCGCCGCAGATCTCCACGCCGGGTGTGAACGGCAGCGGCGGGCGTACCTGGTACTGGCCCCGGCACAGCAGCGCGTCCGGGAAGTTGATGTTGGCGGCGCGCACGCGCAAGCGCACCTGGCCGTCGCCCGGCGTGGGCGGCTCCACCTCCGCCAGGCGCATCACCTCGCTCGGCTCGCCGTTCTCGTGCACTTGCCATGCCTGCATGCGGGGCCTCCACGGGACTGCTTCGTCTGACCGGGTCCACTCGCATACTAAGCGGTCGCTTGCCGATCAGGGAACAGTCGTCCGCGTCACTTCCGCCTGGGCCGTGCCCGCACATGCATCCGCTCGCCCTGCGGCCCGAACAGACTGAGGAACTCCACCGGCCCCTCCCCCGTCGAGCCGAACCAGTGCGGCACGCGCGTGTCGAACTCGGCGGCCTCCCCCGCCGACAGCACCACGTCGTGCTCGCCGAGGACCAGCCGCAGCCGCCCCGAGAGCACATAGAGCCACTCGTACCCCTCGTGGGTGCGCGGATCCGGCTCCTGCTTCCGCTGCGGTTCCAGCACCTTGAACGCCTGGAGGCCGCCGGGCTGCCGGGTCAGCGGCCAGTGGGTGCGCCCGCCCCGCACGATCGGCTCGGACCGCACCCGCGGATCCCCCACCGGCGGCGCGCCGACCAGTTCGTCCAGCGGCACCTGGTGGGCCTGGGCGATCGGCAGCAGCAGTTCGAGACTGGGTTTGCGCAGGCCGGACTCCAGCCGGGAGAGGGTGCTGACGGAGATGCCGGTGGCCTCGGACAGCGCGGCCAGGGTCACCTCCCGCTCCTTGCGGATGCGGCGCAGCCGGGCGCCCACTTCGGCCAGTACGTCGTCTGTGCTCATGGCGACCATTGCAGGAACGGCAAATATGTTTGTCAATCCCGCGGGCGCCGGGCCACCGTCGCCACATGACCCAGAACACCGAGAACAACAGGTACGAAGCAGTCGTCGTCGGTGGCGGGGCCGCCGGGCTGTCCGCCGCGCTGGTGCTCGGCCGTGCCCGGCGCCGGACGCTGGTCGTGGACGCGGGCGAGCCCCGCAACGCACCGTCCGCGCACATGCAGGGTTACCTCTCCCGGGACGGCATGTCCCCGGCCGAGTTCCTCGCGATCGGGCGCGAGGAGATCGCCCGGTACGGGGTGGAACTGGTCCCGGACCGAGTCGTGGACGCGGCGAAGGACGAGGACTTCACCGTGGTGCTCGCGAGCGGAGGGGCGGTCCGGGCCCGGCAGTTGGTGATCGCCACGGGCCTGAAGGACGAGCTGCCGGAGGTCCCGGGGCTCGCCGAGCGGTTCGGCCGGGACGTGGTGCACTGCCCGTACTGCCACGGCTGGGAGGCCCGCGACCTGCCGACCGGGGTGCTCGCGACCTCGCCGCTGAGCGTGCACCAGGCGCTCATGGTCACCCAGTGGTCCAAGGACGTGCGGTTGTTCCTGCACGAGGTGGACGAGCCGGAGCTGACGGACGACGACCTGCGCCGGCTGGCCGCCGCCGGGGTCGCGGTCGTACCCGGCAAGGTCGCGGGACTCCTCGTCGCCGAGGACCGGCTCACCGGGATCCGGCTCGAAGACGGCACGGTCCACGACCGCGAGGTCCTGTACGCAGCGCCGCGCGCCGTACCGAACAACGAGCTGCTGGTGCGGCTGGGCGCCGAGCTGCGCGAGACGCCGTTCGGCGCCTACCCGGTGATCGACGAGCGGGGTCTGACGAGCGTGCCCGGCCTGTGGGCGGCCGGCAACGCGAGCGGCTTCGCCGAGCAGGTGATCAACGCGGCGAGCCGGGGATACCGGGCCGGGGCGGCGATCAACGGGGAGCTGCTGATGGCCGACCTCGACTCCGTCCGGGTGTAACCGCCGCTTCCACGGTGCACGATGACTGCATGCTGCTGACCCGGCTCGCCCAGGTGTCCCGGGAGGTCGCCGCGACGGCGGCCCGGTCCCGCAAGACGGCGCTGCTCGCCGAGCTGTTCCGGGAGGCGGAGGCGGACGACGTGCCGATCGTCATCCCGTATCTGGCCGGGCGGCTGCCGCAGGGCCGGCTCGGCGTCGGCTGGAAGGTGCTGAGCCGCCCGGTGCCGCCGGCCGGCGAGCCCACGCTCACGGTCCGGGAGGTCGACGCCCTGCTCGGCGAGCTGGGCAAGGTGTCGGGGCCGGGCTCGCAGGCGGAGCGGGGCCGGCTCGTCGGCGAGCTGATGGGCGCGGCCACCGAGGAGGAGCAGCGTTTCCTGCTCGGTCTGCTCACCGGCGAGGTGCGGCAGGGCGCGCTGGACGCGGTCGCCGTGGAGGGGCTCGCGCAGGCGACCGGCGCCGACCCGGCCGCCGTACGCCGGGCGGTGATGCTCGCCGGGTCGCTGCAGACGGTCGCCCAGGCCCTGCTCGGCGAGGGGACCGGCGCGCTCGACCGGTTCCGGCTCACCGTGGGCCGCCCGGTGCTGCCGATGCTGGCGCACAGCGCGTCCTCGGTGGCGGAGGCGGTGGAGAAGCTGGGCGCGTGCGCGGTGGAGGAGAAGCTGGACGGCATCCGGGTGCAGGTCCACCGGGACGGCGACACGGTCCGGGTGCACACCCGCACCCTGGACGACATCACCGACCGGCTGCCGGAAGTGACCGCCGCCGCACGGGAATTGCGGGGCGAGCGGTTCATCCTGGACGGCGAGGTGATCTCCTTCGACGCGGCCGGGCGGCCCCGGTCCTTCCAGGAGACGGCGGGCCGGGTCGGCTCCCGGACGGACGTGGCCAAGGCGGCCGGCCAGGTCCCGGTCTCCCCCGTCTTCTTCGACGTCCTGTCGGTCGACGGCACCGAGCTGCTGGACCTGCCGTTCGCCGAGCGGCACGCGGAGCTGGCCCGGCTGGTGCCCGAGCCGATGCGGGTGCGCCGGACGGTCGCCTCCGGGCCGGCGGACATCGCGGAGGCGGAACGCTTCCTCGCCGAGACCCTGGCCCGCGGCCACGAGGGCGTGGTGGTCAAGGCGCTGGACGCGCCCTACAGCGCGGGCCGGCGCGGCGCCGCCTGGCTGAAGGTCAAGCCCGTACACACCCTGGACCTGGTGGTGCTGGCCGCCGAGTGGGGCCACGGCCGCCGCACGGGCAAGCTCTCCAACCTCCACCTGGGTGCCCGCAACCCCGACGGCAGCTTCGCCATGCTGGGCAAGACCTTCAAGGGCATGACCGACGCGATGCTCGCCTGGCAGACCGAACGGCTGCAGGAGCTGGCGGTCGAGGACAACGGCTGGGTGGTCCGGGTCCGCCCCGAACTCGTCGTGGAGATCGCCTACGACGGCCTCCAGCGCTCCTCCCGCTACCCGGCCGGCGTCACCCTCCGCTTCGCCCGCGTGGTCCGCTACCGCGAGGACAAACGCCCCGAGGAGGCCGATACCGTGGAGGCCCTGCTGGCGGCCCATCCGGAGGTCGAGCCGTGACGGTGCGTGCGACGAAGCGCAGCGCGGGACTGTTGTTGTACCGGCATACCGATGAGGGACTGGAGGTATTGCTCGGCCATATGGGTGGTCCGCTGTGGGCGAAGAAGGACGCCGGAGCGTGGACCGTCCCCAAGGGCGAGTACGACCCCGACGAGCCCGCCTGGGAGGCCGCCCGGCGCGAGTTCCGGGAGGAACTGGGACTGGCGCCGCCCGAGGGGACGGCCGTACCGCTGGGCGAGGTGGCGCAGAAGAACGGCAAGATCGTCACCGCCTGGGCCGTCGAGGCGGACCCGGACCTGAGCGGCTTCAGCCCCGGCACCTTCCCCCTGGAGTGGCCGCCGCGGTCCGGGCGGATGCGGGAGTTCCCGGAGCTGGACCGCGTGGAGTGGCTCGGCCTGGACCGGGCCCGTGAGCTGATCATCGCGGCGCAGACCGCGTTTCTCGACCGGCTGGCGGAGCACTCGGCCTGAAGGGACCCTACGCGTTGCGGACGGCCGTACCGCGCGCGAAGGTCTAAACAGGCCCGCTCCCAGGGAGGTCAGCCATGCCCATCGCGACGGTGAACCCGGCGAACGGCGAGACGCTCAAGACGTACGAGCCGATGGGTGAGGAAGAGCTGGAACGCCGGCTCCAGCTCGCGGAGGCCACGTTCCGCACCTACCGGACGATGTCGTTCGTCGACCGGGGCCGGCTGCTGCTGAGGGCCGCCGATCTGCTGGACGAGGATCAGCAGGAGGTTGCCAGGGTCATGACCACCGAGATGGGCAAGCCGATCAAGCAGGCCCGCGCGGAGGCCGCGAAGTGCGCCAAGGCGATGCGCTGGTACGCCGAACGCGCCGAGGGGCTGCTGGCCGACGAGGAGCCCGCCGAGTCCGATGTGAAGGACTCCGGCGCCTCCCGGGTCCGGGTGCGGTACCGGCCGCTGGGGCCCGTCCTCGCGGTGATGCCCTGGAACTTCCCGCTCTGGCAGGTGATCCGGTTCGCCGCGCCCGCGCTGATGGCGGGCAACGTGGGCCTGCTCAAGCATGCCTCCAACGTCCCCCAGACGGCCCTGTACCTGGAGGACCTCTTCCACCGGGCGGGCTTCACGGAGGGCTGTTTCCAGACCCTGCTGATCGGCTCGGGCGCGGTGGACGACATCCTGCGGGACGAGCGGGTGAAGGCCGCGACGCTCACCGGCAGCGAGCCCGCGGGCCGGGCGGTGGCCTCCACCTGCGGGGAGATGATCAAGAAGACGGTGCTGGAGCTGGGCGGCAGCGATCCGTACGTCGTGCTGCCCTCCGCCGACCTGGACCGGGCCGCCGCGGTGGCGGTCACCGCGCGCGTGCAGAACAACGGACAGTCCTGCATCGCCGCCAAGCGGTTCATCGTGCACACCGACGTCTACGACGCCTTCGCCGAGAAGTTCGTCGCGGGCATGAAGGCACTCAAGGTCGGCGACCCGCTGGAGGAGGACACCGAGGTCGGGCCGCTCTCCAGCGAGCAGGGGCGGAAGGATCTGGAGGAACTGGTCGACGACGCCCGGCGCGGCGGCGCCGAGGTGCTGTGCGGCGGCGAACGGCCGGACGGGCCCGGCTGGTACTACCCGCCGACCGTGCTGGCCGGGATCACCCGGGAGATGCGCATCCACCGGGAGGAGGCGTTCGGGCCGGTCGCCACGCTGTACCGGGCCGGCGACCTGGACGAGGCGCTGCTGATCGCCAACGACTCGCTGTTCGGACTGAGTTCCAATGTGTGGACGCGGGACGAGAGGGAGGTGGAGCGGTTCGCGCGCGCCCTGGAGGCCGGATCCGTCTTCGTCAACGGGATGACCGCCTCCCATCCGGCGTTCCCGTTCGGCGGGGTCAAGCGGTCCGGGTACGGGCGTGAGCTGTCCGGGCACGGAATCCGCGAGTTCTGCAACATCACCACGGTTTGGCAGGGTGCGTGAGTGCTGCGCGGCTACCATCCACTTTTGTGAACCGCGAAGTGACCCTGCCTCTGATCGTCGACGACCGCGGTACCTTGCAGGTGGCAGCGGCCGACGTGAGTAAGTTGCTGCGGACCGTGGGCGGGCGGTGGCTGCGGCTGGTCGAGGCCGGGGAACCGGGGTTGGACGAGGACACGGTCGCCGCGTTGACCATCGAACTGGCCAAGCTCGCGGATCGCATCGACGTGGCGTGCATCGCGCACAGCAGTGGGGCGCCGTAGCCCAAGAAGACCACAACGCTCCCTCGTACGCCTGAAGAAGGCGTCCGTAGGTGTGCGTGCTGTTTGTGTTCGGGGGGCCGGCGTCCAGGGCCGTCCGTACCGCTGCCGTCGCCTGGTCGCCCAGGGACGACGTCTGCCGGGGAGGCGTCGAGGGCCGGACGGCCGCACGTCCGAGGACGTGCCTCGCCGCGTTCCGCAGGGGGGACGAAGGGGTGGGCGACCGGGGCCGGGGCGAGTGCCCTGGTGGTCGTTTCCAGCAGGTCATGGCCGATCGGGCCATGGTGTTCTCCCTCCCGCGAACGTGCGGTTTCCTGTCCGGCCTCGACTCCGGTGTCCCCGGTCTGGAGTAGTCCGGCGCGAGATCGTCGCCAGGTCGAGTGATCGTGGGTGAACCACCTCCTGAGGTGAACGACCCTCTGACCGGCGGGCGCAGGCCTTCCGGAAGGCTGAAAGCAGGCACGGTTCATGGCGACTTTGTGCAGACCCACGGTGTCGGTGCCGGAGCACGTGATCACGATGGAGGAGACGCTGGAACTGGCGCGGTCCCGGCACGCCGACCACCCCCAACTGCCGCTCGCGCTGCGGCTGATCGAGAACACGGGTGTCAAGACCCGGCACATAGTGCAGCCCATCGAGGAGACCCTGAAGCATCCCGGCTTCGAGGAGCGCAACAAGCTCTACGAAGCCGAGGCCAAGGCCCGGGTCCCCGCGGTGATCCAGCGGGCGCTCGACGACGCCGAGCTCCTCACCTCCGACATCGACGTGATCGTCTACGTCTCGTGCACGGGCTTCATGATGCCCTCGCTCACGGCGTGGCTGATCAACGAGATGGACTTCGACCCCACCACCCGACAGCTCCCCATCGCCCAGCTGGGCTGTGCGGCAGGCGGCGCCGCGATCAACCGCGCGCACGACTTCTGCACGGCCTACCCCGACGCCAACGCGCTGATCGTGGCCTGCGAGTTCTGCTCGCTGTGCTACCAGCCCACCGACCTGGGCGTCGGCTCGCTGCTCTCCAACGGCCTGTTCGGTGACGGCATAGCCGCCGCCGTGGTCCGTGGCAAGGGCGGCACCGGCATCGAGCTGGAGCGCAACGGCTCGTACCTGATCCCCAAGACGGAGGAGTGGATCATGTACGACGTCCGGGCGACCGGATTCCACTTCCTGCTCGACAAGCGGGTGCCGACCACCATGGAGCCGCTGGCCCCGGCGCTGCAGGACCTCGCCGGGATGCATGGCTGGGACGCGTCCGACCTGGACTTCTACATCGTCCACGCCGGCGGGCCCCGCATCCTCGACGACCTCAGCAAGTTCCTCCAGGTCGACCCGCACGCGTTCCGGTTCAGCCGGGCCACCCTCACCGAGTACGGCAACATCGCCTCCGGCGTCGTGCTGGACGCGCTGCGCCGGATGTTCGACGAGGGCGGCGCCGAGCCCCGGGCGCGCGGGCTCCTCGCCGGGTTCGGGCCCGGCATCACCGCGGAAATGGCGCTGGGCCGCTGGCGCACCGACCGAGAGACGGCATGAGTACGGCATGACCGAAGAGACGCTCACCGAGACCCTGCCCCCGATCCGGCACTGGCCGGCGCTCGACCTGACCGGGACGGACTTCGACCCGGTGCTGGAAGAGCTGATGCGCGAAGGTCCGGTCACCCGCATCCAGCTGCCCAACGGCGAGGGCTGGGCGTGGCTGGTGACCCGGATGGACGACGTGCGCATGGTGACCAACGACCCCCGTTTCAGCCGCGAGGAGGTCATGAAGAAGCCGGTGACCCGGCTGGCCCCGCACTTCATCCCCGATCCGGGCGCGGTCGGCTTCCTCGACCCGCCCGACCACACCCGGCTGCGCCGCTCGGTGGCGGCCGCGTTCACCGCGAAGGGCGTGGAGCGGGTACGGGAGAAGGCGCGCGCCATGCTGGAGGAGCTGGTCGACGAACTCCTCCAGGACGGGCCGCCCGCCGATCTCACGGCGACGATCCTCAGCCCGTTCCCGATCGCGGTGATCTGCGAAATGATGGGTGTCCCGGCCGCCGACCGGCACACCATGCACACCTGGACCCAGCTCATCCTGTCCTCCTCCAACGGCAAGGAGGTCAGCGAGAAGGCCAAGCGGGAGATGGCCGCCTACTTCTCCGACCTGATCGGGCTGCGCGAGAACAGCACCGGCCAGGACGTCACCTCACTGCTCGGCGCCGCGGTGGGCCGGGGCGAGGTGACGCTCGAGGAGGCCGTCGGGCTCGCCGGCCTGCTGCAGATCGGCGGCGAGGCGGTCACCAACAACAGCGGGCAGATGTTCTATCTGCTGCTGACCCGCCCCGACCTGATGCAGCGGCTGCGTGCGGAACCGGAGATCCGCCCCCGGGCGATCGACGAGCTCCTGCGCTGGATCCCGCACCGCAACGCGGTCGGCCTGTCCCGGATCGCCCTGGAGGACGTGGAGATCCGGGGTGTGCGGATCCGCGCGGGCGACGCGGTCTACAACTCCTACCTGGCCGCCAACCGCGACCCGGAGGTCTTCCCCGACCCGGAGACCATCGACTTCTCCCGCAGCCCGAACCCGCACGTCTCGTTCGGCTTCGGCCCGCACTTCTGCCCCGGGAACATGCTGGCCCGGCTGGAGGAGGAACTCATGGTGGATGCCCTGCTGGACCGGATCCCGGGCCTGCGGCTGGCTGTGGCCCCGGAGAAGGTGCCCTTCAAGAAGGGCGCGCTGATCCGGGGTCCCGAGGCCCTTCCGGTGACCTGGTGAGTGACCGATGACGGAGACCGAGGGACTGTACGTACCGCCGGGCCACGGCCGTGTCGTCGAGACACCGGCCCAGCGGGTGACGTTCAAGGTCACCGGCACCCACTCGCGGATGGCCTCCACCTTCGAGGTGGAGGTCCCGCCGGGCTTCGACGTGGGCGCGCATGTGCACACGCGCAGCGAGGAGCTGTTCTACGTCCTGGAGGGTGAACTGGACGTCCTGGCCTTCGAGCCGCGCATCCGCACTCCCGACAACTGGCAGAAGTGGGAGTCGGGTTCGGGCAGCCGGGTGGTGCGGGCGACGCCGGGCACGGTCATCGTCGTACCACCGGGGTGCCCGCACGCGTTCGCCAATCCGACGGACACGCCCGCGAAGATGTTCTTCCAGGCGAGTCCGCCACCGGATCACGAGCGCTACTTCGAGGAACTGCTGGAGATCCTGGGGAGCGGGGGTCCGCCGGACCAGGAGGCGATCGAGGCCTTGCGGGCCAAGTACGACATCGAGCAGCTGACGCCGCTCAGGCACCGTTAACGGATGGGCATGCCCGAGAGGGTGCGGGCGATCACCAGGCGCTGGATCTCGCTCGTGCCCTCGAAGATCGTGTAGATGGCGCTGTCCCGGTGCATCCGCTCCACCGGGTATTCACGGGTGTAGCCGTTGCCGCCGAGGATCTGGACGGCCTGGGCGGTCACCTTCTTCGCGGTCTCACTCGCGAACAGCTTGGACATCGACCCCTCGGCCGCGGTGAACGGCTTGCCGTTGACCGCCATCCAGGACGCACGCCAGACCAGCAGCCGCGCCGCGTCGATCTGCGTCCGCATGTCCGCGAGCTGGAAGGCCACGCCCTGGTTGTCGATGATCGGCCGGCCGAACTGCTCCCGGGTCTTCGCGTAGTCGAGGGCGACCTCGTACGCGGCCCGGGCGGTGCCGACCGCCATGGCGCCGACGGCCGGGCGGGACGCCTCGAACGTGGCCATCGCCGCGTTCTTCACACGCTCACCGCCCTTGGCGGCCCTCTCGCGGGCCCGGGCCAGCCGCTCGTCCAGCTTCTCCTTGCCGCCGAGCAGGCAGGAGCCGGGGACGCGGACGTTGTCGAGGACGACCTCGGCGGTGTGCGAGGCGCGGATGCCGTGCTTCTTGAACTTCTGGCCCTGGGCCAGGCCCGGCGTACCCGGCGGGACGATGAAGGAGGCGTGGCCCTTGGAGCCCAGCTCCGGGTCGACGCTGGCGACGACGACGTGGACGTTGGCTATGCCGCCGTTGGTCGCCCAGGTCTTCGTGCCGTTGATCACCCACTCGTCCTTGGCCTCGTCGTACACGGCGCGCGTGCGCATGGAGGCGACGTCGGAGCCGGCGTCGGGCTCGGAGGAGCAGAACGCGGCGACCTTGACGTCATGGACGTCGCCGTACATCTGCGGGATCCAGGTGCCGATCTGTTCCTCGGTTCCGTTGGCGAGAACGCCCACGGCGGCCAGGCCCGTGCCCACAATGGACAGGGCGATGCCCGCGTCGCCCCAGAACAGCTCCTCCATGGCCATCGGGATGCCGAGGCCGGTGGGGTCGAAGTACTGCTGCGCGTAGAAGTCGAGGGAGTAGATGCCGACCTTCGCGGCCTCCTGGATGACCGGCCAGGGAGTCTCCTCGCGCTCGTCCCACTCGGCGGCCGCGGGGCGGATCACGTCGGCGGCGAAGCCATGGAGCCAGTCCCGGACTTCCTTCTGTTCGTCGTTCAGCTCCATGGTGAACTCGGCCATGTCCCCTCCAGCGGCGGTGGTGCGATGTTACTAGCGGTAACCCGAGTCTGTTACCGACCGGTAGGAAAAGTCAACCGGTGATGACCCCCGGCATCCCGTTCGATGTCAGGGGCACGGTCAGTGTTAGTTTGCGCAGGCGTCACCGAATCACCACGGGTGGGGAGAGCACATGGACACCACACAGCGGACCGATCAGCAGCGATCCGCCGACCGCCGACGGCGCGAGCTGCTCGAGGCCGCGGACCGGGTGGTGCTGCGCGACGGCCCGCAGGCGTCGATGAACGCGATCGCCGCGGAAGCCGGCATCACGAAGCCGATCCTCTACCGGCACTTCGGCGACAAGGGCGGCCTTTACGCCGCTCTGGCCAAGCGGCACACGGATGCGCTGCTCGATTCACTGCGGGCGGCACTGGACGCTCCGGCCGATCGGCGGGAGCGGGTCGAGTCGACGCTGGACACGTATCTCGCCGCAATCGAGGCACGGCCTCAGGTGTACCGGTTCCTGATGCATCCGGCGGAGGCGAGCGCGGGGGGCGACCAGGGGTTCGATGTCGGCAAGCACTCCGCGCCGTTGCTCCGCAGGATGGGCGAGGAGCTGGCTCAGGTCATCGAGGAGCGCGTGGATCTCGGGCCGGAGAGCCAGCAGCTGGCTCGGGTGTGGGGGCACGGGATCGTCGGGATGATGCACGCGGCCGGGGACTGGTGGCTCGGTGAACGTCCCTGTTCCCGGGCCGAGTTGGTGCGGTCTTTGGCCGATCTGCTGTGGGGACGGCTTGCGGCCGCGGGGGACAAGATGGGAGGTCCGGGGTTCTGACGGGCGGTTTCCCCGTGCGGGTGCGCGGGGTTCGCCCGTGCGGATCCCCTCACCGGCGCCACGCGGCTCGCTCGATCTGCCTCGCCAGTCTGCGCTTGCGCCATCCCGTCACGTGATCCGCGTACACCCGGCCCTCCACGTGGTCGCACTCATGCTGCAGGCACCGCGCGAAGAACCCCGTGCCGTGCACGGTGACCGGCTCCCCGGTCACCGTGCAGCCCTCGACCACCGCATGGTCGTAGCGCTCGGTCCCCGCCTCCAGACCCGGCAGGGACAGGCAGCCCTCCGGGCCCCGGATCACCACCCCGTCCGCCTCCACCAGACGCGGGTTCACCACATGTCCCAGATGCCGGACATCGTCGTCGTCCGGGCAGTCGTACACGAACACCCGCAGCGGCACCCCTACCTGATTCGCCGCCAGACCGACCCCCTGCGCCGCGTACATCGTGGCGAACAGGTCCTCCACGAGGGCCGCCAGCTCGGGGCCGAATTCGGTGACTTCCCGGCATTGTTCGCGCAGCGGCGCGTCGCCGAGCAGGGTGAGGGGCCGGACGCGCCCGTGGGCGCCCGGAATGGAACCGTGTCGCATGGCGGCAAGGGTACGGTTCGTTCAGCCCATGCCCGCCGCTCAAGGCGTGGGCCGGGATTCGGGTGTGGATACGGATCTCGATAGGCTGAGGTCACACCACGCTGCCGGATGGCCCCAGGCGCGGCGCGTACGCAAGGAGGATCGAGAACTGATGGCAGGCAACTCGGACCCGCTCACGCCGCGGGCCAAGCTGGCCGTGACCGCGGGCAAGGCGGTCGCTGCGGCATCGCGCGCCGCGGGACGCGGCAGCGGGTCGGTGATCGGTGGCCGGGTCGCACTGAGACTCGACCCCGACCTGCTCGCCCGGCTCGCGCAGAACCTGGACGTCGTCCTGGTGTCGGCGACCAACGGCAAGACGACGACCACCCGGCTCATCGCCGAGGCGCTGCGCGCCGCGGGCCCGGTCGTGTCGAACGCGCTGGGCGCCAACATGCCGGCCGGTATCACCTCCGCGCTCGCGGGCGGCTCGGACGCGAAGTTCGGTGTCATAGAGGTCGACGAGAAGTACCTGGCCGGTGTGGCCCGGGACACCGACCCGAAGTGCATCGCCTTGCTGAACCTCTCCCGCGACCAGCTCGACCGTGCCGCCGAGACCCGGATGCTCGCCGAGAACTGGCGCGAGGGTCTGGCCGGGTCCAAGGCCGTGGTCGTCGCCAACTGCGACGATCCGCTGGTGGTGTGGGCCGCCTCCTCGTCCCCGAATGTGATCTGGGTCGCGGCCGGGCAGATGTGGAAGGACGACGCCTGGTCCTGCCCGTCCTGCGGTGGCGTGATGCAGCGCCCGGGCGACGACTGGTTCTGCGGTGAGTGCGGGTTCCGGCGGCCGACGCCGACCTGGGCGCTGTCCGGGGACCACGTGCTGGATCCGCACGGGTCCGCCTGGCCCATTCACCTGCAGCTTCCGGGCCGCGCCAACAAGGCGAACGCCGCCTCCTCCGCGGCCGTCGCCGCCGTCTTCGGGGTGCCGCCGCAGGTCGCCCTGGAGCGGATGTACCAGGTGCAGGCCGTCGCCGGACGCTATGACGTCGTGCAGTTCCAGAACCGCGATCTGCGGCTGCTGCTGGCCAAGAACCCGGCCGGCTGGCTGGAGACCTTCTCCCTGATCGACCCCCCGCCCGCCCCGGTGATCCTGTCCGTGAACGCCCGCTCCGCCGACGGCACCGACACCTCGTGGCTGTGGGACGTCGACTACACGCGGCTGACCGGCCACCCGATCTTCGTCATCGGCGACCGGAAGCTGGACCTCGCGGTCCGTCTGGAGGTGGCCAACCAGCACTTCCAGGTCTGCGAGAACCTCGACCAGGCCGTGCAGATGTGCCCGCCGGGCCGGATCGAGGTCATCGCGAACTACACCGCGTTCCAGGACCTGCGCCGCCGCGTCGGCAACTGATCTTCTGATCTCGAAGGGCGATCACCTCATGAGCGACAACCAACTGCGGCTGGTGTGGATCTACCCGGACCTGCTGAGCACCTACGGCGACCAGGGCAACGCCCTCGTCGTGGAGCGCCGGGCCCGGCAGCGCGGCCTGGACGTGGCCCGGCTCGACGTGCGCAGCGACCAGCCGATCCCGACCTCCGGCGACATCTACCTGATCGGCGGCGGCGAGGACCGTCCGCAGCGGCTGGCGGCCGAGCGGCTGCGCCGTGACGGGCATCTGCACCGGGCCGTGGAGAACGGCGCGATCGTCTTCTCGGTGTGCGCCGGCTACCAGATCCTCGGCCACGAGTTCATCAACGACCTCGGCCAGCGCGAGCCGGGCCTCGGCCTGCTCGACGTGGTGTCGGTGCGCGGCGAGGGCGAGCGGTGCGTCGGCGACGTGCTCGCCGACATCGACCCGCAGCTCGGCCTGCCGCAGCTGACCGGCTTCGAGAACCACCAGGGCGTCACCCACCTCGGCCCCACCGCCCGCCCCTTCGCACGGGTGAAGATCGGCAAGGGCAACGGCACCGGGGACGGCACGGAGGGCGCGTACAACGGGACCGTCTTCGGCACGTACATGCACGGCCCGGTCCTCGCCCGCAACCCGCAGATCGCCGACCTGCTGCTGAAGCTGGCGCTCGACGTCAACGCGCTGCCGCCGACCGACGACCGCTGGTACGAGGCGCTGCGCAACGAGCGCATCACGGCGGCGCAGCAGCCCGCGTAAGCGGCTCGACGGCACGATCCCAGCACCGTCTCAGCGCGCTCCGGCAGCCTCGTGGTAGGCCCGCCTGACGGCCCGTCCGCTCACATGTGCGGGCCCGTCCAGCAGGCGGACGCCCGCTACGGAGCCACCCCCTCACGCCGGTAGGGTGGCCGGGAATCCGCCGGACAACGTGGTCCGGTTACCCGGCCCACGTTGAGAAGGTATTTCGGGCTATGCGCATTGGTGTCCTCACGTCCGGCGGCGACTGCCCCGGCCTGAACGCCGTCATCCGGTCCGTCGTGCACCGTGCCGTCGCCGACCACGGCGACGAGGTCATCGGTTTCCGGGACGGCTGGAAGGGCCTCCTGGAGTGCGACTATCTCAAGCTCGACCTCGATGCCGTGGGCGGCATCCTGGCGCGCGGCGGCACCATCCTCGGCTCCTCCCGGGTCCGTCCCGAGCATCTGCGGGACGGGGTCGAGCGGGCCCGGGGCCATGTCGCGGAACTCGGCCTGGACGCGATCATCCCGATCGGCGGCGAGGGCACGCTGAAGGCGGCCCGGCTGCTGTCGGACAACGGGCTGCCGATCGTGGGCGTGCCCAAGACCATCGACAACGACATCGCCGTCACGGACGTCACCTTCGGCTTCGACACCGCCGTCACGGTGGCGACGGAGGCGCTGGACCGGCTGAAGACCACCGCCGAGTCCCACCAGCGGGTGCTGATCGTGGAGGTCATGGGCCGGCACACCGGCTGGATCGCGCTGCACTCGGGTATGGCGGCCGGCGCCCACGCCATCGTCGTCCCGGAACGGCCCTTCGACATCGAGGAGTTGGCGGCGAGGGTCGGCGAGCGCTTCGATGCGGGCAAGCGGTTCGCCATCGTCGTCGCGGCGGAGGGCGCCAAGCCCGAGCCCGGCACCATGGACTTCGACGAGGGCGGCAAGGACGTCTACGGCCACGAGCGCTTCGCCGGCATCGCCCGGCAGCTGTCGGTCGAGCTGGAGCAGCGGCTCGGCAAGGAGGCGCGGCCGGTGATCCTGGGCCATGTGCAGCGGGGTGGCACGCCGACGGCATACGACCGCGTGCTGGCGACCCGTTTCGGCTGGCACGCGGTGGAGGCGGTGCACCGGGGCGAGTTCGGGCGGATGACGGCTCTGCGCGGCACCGACATCGTGATGGTCTCGCTGGCGGAGGCCGTGGAGACCCTGAAGACCGTCCCGGTGGAGCGGTACGACGAGGCGGAGTGCGTCCTGTAGTGCGGCCGCGGACAAGCCGCCCCCGGTCACGGTCGTGACCGGGGGCGGTTCTACTCTTGGGGCGGACAACTTGCACAACCCCCACGAATCAGGAGCCGCCGGATGGATCACAGCGGGCACGGCATGACGATGGATCTGCCGCCGTTCACGCTGGGACGGGGGCTGGAGTGGTCCGCCGACCCGTTCTTCCTCGTCGCCTGCCTGCTCGGTCTCGCCCTGTACGGCTGGGGTGTCGTGCGGCTGCGGCGGCGCGGGGACGCCTGGCCGGTCGGCCGTACCGTGTCGTACGCCGTCGGTGTGCTGACCGTCGCCCTGGTGATGTGCACCAAGCTGAACGACTACGGCATGGTGATGTTCAGCGTGCACATGGTGCAGCACATGGTGATCAGCATGCTGTCGCCGATCCTGATCCTGCTCGGCGCCCCGGTCACGCTGGCGCTGCGCGCGCTGCCGACCGCCGGCCGGGGCCGCAAGGGCCCGCGCGAGCTGCTGCTGGCGCTGCTGCACAGCCGCTACATGCGGATCGTCACGCACCCGGCGTTCACGATCCCGATGTTCATCGCGAGCCTGTACGTCCTGTACTTCACCCCGCTGTTCGACTTCCTCATGGGGTCGAAGACCGGGCACATCGCGATGATGGTGCACTTCTTCGCCGTGGGCATGGTGTTCTTCTGGCCGATCATGGGCGTCGACCCGGGTCCGCACCGCCCGGGATATGTGATGCGGATGCTGGAGCTGTTCGCCGGCATGCCGTTCCACGCGTTCTTCGGCATCGCGTTGATGATGGCGTCGGCGCCGATGGTGAGCACCTTCGAGCACCCGCCCGCCTCGCTCGGCATCGACGCGCTGTCCGACCAGAACGCGGCCGGCGGGATCGCGTGGGCGTTCAGCGAGATCCCGTCCGTGCTGGTGCTGATCGCCCTGCTGTTCCAGTGGTACGGCTCCGAGCAGCGGCAGGCCAGGCGCAAGGACCGGGCCGCGGACCGGGACGGCGACAAGGAGCTGGAGGCGTACAACGCCTATCTGGCCTCGCTGAACGCACGCGAGAGCTAGCCGGAGCCGTCCCCTCCGGGCGGGAACCGGGGCACCATGGTCGAGGACGGACCATGAGGAGGGTGTCGCGATGCCCGGTTCCACGAACGGTTCCACCAAGGCGATGGGGGCTCTCACGGTCGGCGGGCTCGTCGTCGTGACCGCCTACACGGTCGCGCTCGGCAGCAACGGCTGGCTGTGGTTCGGATGGGTGGTGCTGGGGCTGCTGACGCTGGCCATGGTCGTCACCCAGTCGTGAGGCCGGCTGCCCGGCGGGGCTGACTACAGTGCCCGCATGAACAGCAGGACGCCCTCGTTCGACGACCTCGACCGCAAGATCATCACCGCGCTGATGGCGAACGCCCGGACCAGCTTCGCCGAGATCGGCGCGGGCATCGGGCTGTCCGCCACCGCGGTCAAGCGGCGCGTGGACCGGCTCCGGGAGACCGGGGTGATCACCGGGTTCACGGCGACGGTGAAACCCTCGGCGCTCGGCTGGCGCACCGAGGCGTACGTCGAGGTCTACTGCGAGGGCGCGGCCCCGCCCCGGCGGCTGGCGGAGGTCGTGCGCAACCATCCGGAGATCACCGCGGCCATGACGGTGACCGGCGGCGCCGACGCGCTGCTGCACGTGCGGGCGCGGGACGTGGAGCACTTCGAGGAGGTGCTGGAGCGGATCCGGGTCGAGCCGTTCATCCGGAAGACGATCAGCGTGATGGTGCTGTCCCACCTGCTCCCGGAAAGCCCCGAAGCGGGCGCGACCCACGCCGCACCGGAATGAGCCGAGGCATGCGCAGGAGTCGTGCGTCTGCGCCTTGAAAGACGCAGCGATGCTGCGCATCTAAGCAGCTTTCTTTGCTTGTCGGCCGTCCGCCTCCCTTTCTACCGTGGTGTACACCCCCAGTGACACACAGCAAAGCGGAGGAAACCCTCTGTGTCCGAAAGCCGTGTACAGCGCCCTCGGCGCTTTCTCGTCTGCGAACCCAGACACTTCGCCGTGCAGTACGCGATCAATCCCTGGATGAACCCCGACAAGCCGGTCGACGTGGACCTCGCCCGGGAGCAGTGGCAGACGCTGATCAGCGCCTACCGCGCCCACGGTCACACCGTCGAGTCGGTCGAGCCGGTCCCCGGGCTGCCCGACATGGTCTTCGCCGCCAACGCGGCGTTCGTGGTCGGCGGCCGGGTCTTCGGCTCCCTGTTCCACGCCCCGGAGCGGCGCCCGGAGTCGCTGCACTACGACACCTGGTTCAAGGCCGCGGGCTACGACGTGTACCGCCCGGAGTCGGTGACCGAGGGCGAGGGCGACCTGGTGTGGACGGGCCGCTACGTGCTCGCCGGCACCGGGTTCCGCACCACCCGTGAGGCGCACCGCGAGGCGCAGGAGTTCCTCGGCCACCCGGTGATCGGCCTGACCCTGGTGGACCCGTACTTCTACCACCTGGACACGGCGCTGTTCGTGCTGGACGACGACAACATCTGCTACTACCCCGAGGCGTTCTCGGCGGGCAGCCGGGAGGTGTTGCGCCGGCTGTACCCGGAGGCGGTGCTCGCCACCCGCGAGGACGCGATGGCGTTCGGCCTGAACTCCGTCTCCGACGGCCACAACGTCTTCATCGCCCCCCAGGCCGAGGCGCTCGCCGAGCGCCTGGCCGGCCACGGTTACGCCCCCGTCCCCGTCGACCTGTCCGAGTTCCACAAGGCCGGCGGCGGCATCAAGTGCTGCACCCAGGAGATCCGCTGATGACCGCACCCGCGCGCACGCGTACGTCCGACGACCTGATCCGTGCGGAGGAGCCGGTCCTCGCGCACAACTACCATCCGCTGCCCGTGGTGGTCGCCCGCGCCGAGGGCACCTGGGTGGAGGACGTCGAGGGCCGCCGCTACCTCGACATGCTCGCCGGCTACTCGGCCCTGAACTTCGGTCATCGGCACCCCGCGCTGATCGAGGCCGCGCACCGCCAGCTCGACCAGCTGACGCTGACCTCCCGTGCCTTCCACAACGACCGGCTCGCCGAGTTCGCCGAGCAGCTCGCGGAGCTGACCGGCCTGGACATGGTGCTGCCGATGAACACCGGCGCCGAGGCGGTGGAGAGCGGCATCAAGGTGGCCCGCAAGTGGGCGTACGACGTGAAGGGCGTGCCCGCCGACCGGGCGACGATCGTGGTCGCGGCGGAGAACTTCCACGGCCGTACGACGACCATCGTCAGCTTCTCCACCGACGAGACGGCCCGGGCCGGTTTCGGCCCGTTCACGCCCGGTTTCAAGATCGTGCCGTACGACGATCTGGCCGCGATGGAGGAGGCCGTCGACGAGACCACGGCGGCCGTGCTGATCGAGCCCATCCAGGGCGAGGCGGGCGTGCTCATCCCGAGCGAGGGCTATCTCGCCGGGGTGCGGGAGCTGACCCGCCGCAAGGGCTGCCTGTTCATCGCCGACGAGATCCAGTCGGGCCTCGGCCGCACCGGCCGCACCCTCGCCGTCGAGCACGAGGACGTCGTCCCGGACGTGCTGCTGCTCGGCAAGGCGCTGGGCGGCGGGATCGTGCCGGTGTCGGCGGTGGTGGCCCGGCGCGAGGTGCTGGGTGTCCTGCGCCCCGGCGAGCACGGCTCCACATTCGGCGGCAACCCGCTCGCGGCGGCGGTCGGCACGGCCGTGGTCGAGCTGCTCAGGACCGGTGAGTTCCAGCGCCGGGCCGCCGAGCTGGGCGCGGTCCTGCGGGACGGGCTGACCGAGCTGGCCGGCCGGGGTGTGCTCGGCTTCCGCTCCCGCGGCCTGTGGGCGGGCGTCGACATCGACCCGGCGGTCGGCACCGGCCGGGAGATCAGCGAGCGGCTGATGCGGGAGGGGATCCTGGTGAAGGACACCCACGGCTCCACGATCCGGCTGGCACCGCCGCTGACCATCACGGCGGAGGAGCTGCGGTCCGCACTGGCGGCCCTGGAGAAGGTGCTGGGTTCGTGACGCCGGTGTGGGGCGGCCGAGGCCGCCCCACACCGATCGCTCGCCTGCCCGAAGGGTGAAGATTGAGCCATGAGGGGGTAGACCACTCTCAGCTACAGAGAGGTCGGCCGTGAGCACTCACGAGGAGCAGGACGTGGCCGGGCGGCGGTTCGACGTGGCCGACGCCGCGCCCCTGCTGCTCGACGCCCAGGGCGTGGTGACGAGCTGGACGCGGGGCGCCCAGCGCCTGCTGGAGTACACGGCCACCGAGGTGGTGGGCACCAGGGTGACAGGCCTGCTGTCCGCCGAGGACGCCGCGCGGGTGCCCGAACTCGCCGAGCGGTGCCGCAGGGACGGCGGCTGGGTGGGGCTGCTGACCGCACGGCGCAAGGACGGCCGGCCGATACGGGTGATGGTGCGGATCACCCCGGCGATGGAACCCGGCGGGGCGCCGCACTGGCTGGTTCTCGTCTCCGACGTGGCCGGGGAACGCGGCTGGGACATGAGCCGCGGGGTGCTGGAGCAGATGGTGACCGACTCCGCCGTCGGGATGGCCATCGTGGACACCGATCTGCGGTGCGTGTGGTCGAACGAGGCCCTGGAGCGGTACGGCGGCGGCTCCCCGATCGAGCGGCTGGGCCGGCGGCTGGCGGAGATCCAGCCGGGCATCGACTCCGCCGACATCGAGACGCAGATGCGGCGTGTGCTGGACACCGGCCTGCCGGTGGTCGGGTACGAGCATGTCGGCCATGTGCGGTCCGCGCCGCACCGGGAGACGGCGCACATGATGTCGTTCACCCGCCTCGACGACGACCGGGGTCACCCGATGGGCGTGTACTACACGGTCGTCGACATCACCGACCGGCACCGCGCCCGGCAGCGACTGGCCCTGCTCGACCGGGCCGGCGAGCAGATCGGCCGGACCCTGGACATCGTGCGGACGGCACAGGAACTGGCCGACGTGGCCGTGCAGGACTTCGCCGACTTCGTCAGTGTGGACCTGCTGGAGTCCGTGCTGCGGGGTGCGGAGCCCGAGCCGCCGAGCGACAGGGACCAGGTGCCGCTGCGGCGGGCCGGGCACCAGTCGGTGAACCCCGGGGTCCCGGAGGCCGTCGTCGAGATCGGCGCGGTGGCCACCTACCTCGCCGGTTCGCCTCCGATCCGCAGTCTGACCACGGGCCGGTCCTGGCGTGAGGAACGGCTGGACCCGCTGGCCAAGGAATGGGCGACGGACATCCCGGGCGGCCGGATGGCGACCTTCCTGGAGCTCGGTGTGCACAGCGTGATGATCGTGCCCATCCGCGCGCGGGGCGTCACGATGGGCGTCACCACCTTCTTCCGCCGCCGCCGTCAGGAGCCGTTCGACGAGGACGACCTGAGTCTCGCCGAGGACCTGGTGTCCCGGGCGGCGGTCTGTGTGGACAACGCCCGCCGCTACACCCGCGAGCGGGACGCGGCCCTGGTCCTGCAGCGCAGTCTGCTGCCGCGCCGGCTGCCCGAGCAGGACGCGGTGGAGGTGGCCGCCTGCTACCGGCCGGCCGACGAGCTGACCGGGCTCGGCGGCGACTGGTACGACATCATCCCGCTGTCCGGTGCGCGCGTGGCCCTGATCGTGGGCGAGGTGCCGGGGCACGGGATCGACGCCGCGGCGGCCATGGGGCGGCTGCGCACCGCCGTACACACCCTCGCGGCGCTCGATCTGCCGCCCGAGGAGGTCCTCGCGCACCTCGACGACCTGGTGGGGCGGATGGCCCGGGAAGAGGGCATCCGGCCCGAGGACCCGGAGGCCGCCGGTATCCAGGCGGTGGGGGCGGGGTGCGTGTACGTCATCTACGACCCCGTCAACGCGCGCTGCACGATGGCCGCCGCGGGCCATCCCGCGCCCGCCGTCGTCCTGCCCGACGGCACCGTCAGCTTCGTCGAACTGCCGCAGGGGCCGCCGTTCGGGGCCGGCGGTCCGCCCTTCGAGGCGGTCGAGCTGACCCTGGCCGAGGGCAGCACGCTGGCCCTGCACACCGACGGTCTGCTGGTCCACGCCGACGACGCGGACGGCGCGGACGACGCCGGGGCCGATGCCGTGGACCACGACCGGCTGCGCCGCGCCCTGGAACGAAGCGCCCCCACGCTGGACATGCGCTGCCGGGCCGTGGTCGACGCGCTGGTCCCGGACCGGCCGCACGACGACGTGGCCCTGCTGATGGCCCGCACCCGGTTGCTCGACGCCGACCGGGTCGCCGACTGGGACCTGGCCGCCGACCCGGCCGTGGTCGCCGACGCCCGCAAGGAGGCCGCCCGGCAGCTGAGCGAATGGGGGCTGGAGGATCTGGTGTTCACCACGGAACTGGTCGTGAGCGAGCTGGTCACCAACGCCATCCGGCACGCGGAGGGCCCCGTCCGGCTCCGGCTGATCAGGGACCGGACCGCCCTGATCTGCGAGGTCTCCGACGGCAGCGCCACCGCACCCCATCTGCGCCATCCGCGCGCCACGGACGAGGGCGGCCGCGGACTGCTGCTGGTCTCCCAGTTCGCCGAGCGGTGGGGAACCCGGTACGCCCCCGGGGGGAAGATCATCTGGGCCGAGCAGTCCACGACGGACCCGCCCGCCTGACCCACACGGAACGTGCGTATGTCGCACGACGATGGGAAAACGGCGTCACTTCGCGGACGGGCGGTAGCCATGAACGACGAGGCCATCGACTATGCGGGGGTGTTCCAGGCCCTGCCGGGCATGGTGGCGCTGCTGAGGCCCGATCTGATCTTCGCGGACGCCAACGAGGAGTTCCTGCGGGCGGCCGGGCGCACCCGCGAGCAGGTGCTGGGGCGCTACCTCTTCGACGTCTTCCCGGACAACCCGAACGACCCCGGCGCATCGGGCATGCGCAACCTGGCCGCCTCGCTGACCCGGGTCGTGGCCACCGGCGAGCGCGACACCATGGCCCTGCAGCGGTACGACGTCGAGCACCCGGACCGGCCCGGGGAGTGGGAGGAGCGCTACTGGAGCCCGGTCAACGCGCCGGTGTTCGGCCCGGACGGGAGGGTGGTGCTGGTGGTGCACCGGGTCGAGGAGGTCACCGAGCTGATCCGGGCCCGCGGCCGCCCCGGCGGCGGCCGGGCCCGTGTCCTCGAGGCCGAGCTGTACACGCGCGCCCGCGAACTGCAGGAAGTGAACGAACGGCTACGCCAGGCCCACGCCCGCGAGCGCGAGGTGGCCCTCGTCCTGCAGAAGGCCATGCTTCCGGCCCACCGGCACGTCGGCCACCACCGCGCCGCGGTGCGCTACCGGCCCGCGGTCGGCGCGCTGAACGTGTGCGGGGACTGGTACGACCTCGTCGACCTGGTGGGCGGCAACCGCTTCGGCGTGGCCGTGGGGGACGTGGTCGGGCACGGCCTGGAGGCCGCCGGGGTGATGGGCCAGCTGCGCAGCGCGCTGAGCGCCGCCTCCCGGGTCGCCGCGGGGCCGGCGGAGGCCCTGAGCGTCCTGGGGCGGTATGCCCACGTCGTCGACGGCGCCGAATCGGCCACCGCCGTCACGACGTTCATCGACTGCGACCGCCGCACGATCACCTACAGCAGCGCCGGCCATCCGCCGCCCGTGCTCGTCCACCCCGACGGCCGCACGGAGTTCCTCGACCAGGCCACAGATCCGCCGCTCGACGCCCGCCCCGACCCGGCCCCGAGACCCGAGGCGGGCACGACCTACGACGAGGGCGCCACTCTCGTCCTCTACACCGACGGCCTGGTGGAGCGCCGCAGCGAGGACATCGACACCGGTCTGGCCCGCCTCGCCGACTCCCTCGCACGACATCGCGAGGAGGACCCCGAGAGCCTCGCGGACGCCGTCCTGCTGGAACTGCTGCCACCCGGGGGCGCGACCGACGACACGGCGCTGGTCATCGTGCGGCTGTGACCCAAGGCGGGGCCGGGAGCGTCATGGACGGCCCGGTGCCGTCGCCGAGGCCATGAAGACCGGCAGGGCCACGAAGAGGCGGTCGGACGCGGCGCGGGCTCGCTGTTCGGCGAGCCATGCCTGCGCGCGATCCGGCGGCACCTGGCTCTCCCCGTGCACCCCGGCGCCCTCCACCAGCCCGGCGGGCAGAGCGAGGCCGAGCGCGTCGGTGAAGACGACGGTGCGGACCTCGACCGCCACCTCGGTGAAGCCGGCGTCGAGCAGGAGGGAGCGATAGCGGCGGGCGGACCGGGGCGCGGTGACCCGGTCGGCGCGGGCGTGGACGAGGGTGCGGGTCAGCGCGGGGTCGTCGGAGTCGATGACGACGGTGTCCCAGTCCGGGCCGAGGAGCACGATTCGGCCGCCGGGGGCGAGCACCCGGCGCGCCTCCCCCAACGCCCGTTCCGGCTCGGCCAGTTCGTGGAACACCTTGTCCGCCCGGTATCCGTCCATCGAACCGTCGGCCAGCGGCAGCGCGCAGGCGTCCGCCTTCCGCAGATCCGCGTCGGGCCACCGCCGGCGGGCGATCGCGAGCATCGGCTCGGCGGGGTCGATCCCGACCGCCCGCGCACCCCGCGCGGCCAGCTCCGCCACGGCCCGTCCGGTGCCGCAGCCGACGTCCACGACCGGCGCGCCGGGGCGCAGGCGCAGCAGGTCGTAGGAGTGGCGGCGGAGTTGCCCGGCGGCGGGGCGCCGTTCCATCGAGTCGAGTACGGCGGCGAGTTCCGCACCGGAGCGCGGCTGTTGCTCTGTCGGCCTGGTCATGCCGGCCAGAGTGCGACTTAATGTCGGCATGAGGTCAACCGGCGGCTCACCGCCCCTGAGCATCGGCGCGCTGGCGGAGCGTTTCCGACTGGCCCCGCATGTGCTGCGGCACTGGGAGGCCACGGGCCTCCTCACCCCCGCGCGCGACCCGGCGGGACGGCGGCGCTACGGCCCCGCCGACGTCACCCGCGTCGCCGTGATCCTGCTGGCCAAGGAGGCCGGCCTGTCCCTGGACGTCATCCGCTCGCTCACCGCGACGGCGGATCCGGCGGCCAGGCGGGCCGTGGTGGAGGGCGAGGCCGCGCAGCTGCGCCGGCGGATCGCGGCGGCGCAGGCCTCACTCGGTCTGCTCGAGTGCGCGCTCGGCTGCGCTCACGAGGACATCACCGCCTGTCCGCACTACCGTCAGGCTGTGGAGAGCCTCATCACCGGCGAGGAACTCGACGAAGGGCATGAGCATGGACAGTTGCGGTTACAGATGACGACAGGCGCACGTGGTTTGGGCTGGACGAGGTAAGGGGCGAGCCGTGTTCTACTACCTGCTCAAGTACGTGCTGCTGGGCCCTCTGCTCAGACTGGTCTTCCGGCCCCGGATCGAGGGCCTGGAGAACGTGCCGGAGTCCGGCCCCGCGATCGTCGCCGGGAACCATCTGTCCTTCTCCGACCACTTCCTGATGCCGGCGATGCTCAGGCGCCGGATCACCTTCCTCGCCAAGGCGGAGTACTTCACCGGCCCCGGGCTCAAGGGTCGGCTCACCGCGTTCTTCTTCCGCAGCGCCGGGCAGATCCCGGTGGACCGCTCGGGCAAGGACGCCGGGCAGGCGGCGATCCGCGAGGGCCTGAAGGTGCTGGGCAGGGGCGAGCTGCTCGGCATCTATCCGGAGGGCACCCGGTCGCACGACGGCAGGCTCTACAAGGGCAAGGTCGGCGTCGCGGTGATGGCGCTGAAGGCCGGCGTGCCGGTCGTGCCGTGCGCGATGATCGGCACCTTCGAGGCCCAGCCGCCCGGGAAGGTCATCCCGAACGTCCACCCCGTCACCATCCGCTTCGGCAAGCCGCTCGACTTCTCCCGCTACGCCGGCATGGAGCAGGAGAAGGCGATCCTGCGGGCCGTCACCGACGAGATCATGTACGCCATCCTGGTGCTGTCCGAACAGGAGTACGTCGACGAGTACGCGGCCGTCGTCAAGGAACGGTCGGCCGCTGAGCAGGGCACCAGGGAACGCAGGTTCCCCCGGGCGCCGCTGAGCTGAACGCCTCTGCCGACGGCAGAAGGTCCAGCGCCCCGGCGGCCCGTGTCCCTAGGCTCGCCCCATGAGGACAGCTGTGGTGATCGGGGCGAGCGGACAGATCGGCCGTCCGGCGGTGGCGGCGCTGGTACGGGACGGCTGGGAGGTGACGGCGGCCTCGCGGGGCGGCGGCCGGGACCGGACGTGGGGCGACGGGGTACGGACGGTCCGGCTGGACCGTTCCGACGACGCCGCCCTGGCCGCGGTGGTCGGCGACGGCTGCGACCTCGTCGTCGACATGGTCGCCTACGACGCCGCGCACGCACGGCAGTTGACGTCCCTGGCGGGCCGTGTCGGCTCGGCGGTCGTGATCTCCAGCGTGTCCGTGTACGACGACGGCAGGGGCCGGAACTTCGACACGCTGCACGAGCCGGACGGATTTCCCGACTACCCGGTGCCGGTCCCCGAGACCCAGCCGACGGTGGCTCCGGGCGAGGCGTCGTACAGCACCCGCAAGGCCGCGCTGGAACGCGAACTCCTCGCGGCCGCCGACCGGTTGCCGGTGACCGTGCTGCGGCCGGGCGCGGTGCACGGGCCGTACAGCCCGCTGCCCCGTGAGCTGTACTTCGTCAAGCGGAATCTGGACGGCAGGCGCAGGCGGGTGCTGTCGTACAAGGGCGAGAGCCGGTTCCATCCGTCGAGTGCCCGGAACATCGCCGAGCTGGTCCGGCTGGCCGCGGCCCGGCCCGGTGCGCGAGTGCTCAACGCCTGTGACGGCGAGGCGCCGACGGTGGCCGAGATCGGCTCGGCGGTCGACGCGGTGATGGGCGTGGAGACGGAGACGACCCTCCTCGACGGCCCTCCCGACGGCTCCGTCGGCCGGACCCCCTGGTCGGTTCCGCTGCCGGTCGTCTTCGACATGTCCGCCGCCGAGCGGGAGTTGGACTACCGGCCGGTGGTCTCGTACGCCGAGAGCCTGCCGGAGACGGTCGGGTGGCTGACGGACGCGCTCTCCGGCCGGGACTGGCGGGAGTGCTTCCCGCTCCTCACCCAGGTGTATCCGGACCTGTTCGACTACGCGGCCGAGGACGCCCGGTTCGCCGAGTGAGCGCGCGAGAGCGAAGGCATGAGCGAGGGGCGGCCGGAGAGCCCGGCCGCCCCTCGTCGCCGACGATCCCGGTTACGGCTTGGGCGTGGCGTGCGGGTCGCAGGTCACGTCCGCGCCGTCCAGCTTGCCGTCGATCAGGTAGGAGTCGACGCGCTGGTTGATGCAGGGGTTGACCAGGCCGGTCACACCGTGCGAGCCCGCGTCCTTCTCGGTGATCAGACGGGAGCCCTGGAAGCGCTTGTGCAGTTCGACGGCGCCCTCGTACGGAGTGGCGGCGTCCCGGGTCGACTGCACGATCAGCACCTGCGGCAGGCCCTTGTGGGTCCGCACGTCGACCGGGGTCTGCTGCTTGACCGGCCAGGTGGCGCAGGGCAGGTTCATCCAGGCGTTGGCCCAGGTCATGAACGGGTAGCTCTTGTTGAGCTCGGTGTTGTCCTTGTCCCACTTCTTCCAGCTGGTGGGCCACTTGGCGTCGGTGCACTCGACGGCCGTGTAGACGGCGTTGCCGTTCTCGGCCGAGATGTTGCCGGCCGTGTCGGACATGTCGGGTGCGGCGGCGTCGACCAGCGCCTGGGTGTCACCGGCGACGTACTTGGCGAACACCGTGGCGACCGGCACCCACGAGGAGTCGTAGTACGGCGCGCTCTGGAAGAAGGCGATCAGCTCGGCCGGACCGACGACCCCGCCGATGGGGCTCTTCTTGGCGGTGGCGCGCAGCTGGAGCCACTTGGCCTGGACGGCGTCACGGGTGGTGCCGAGGTGGAAGGTGGCGTCGTTCGCGGCGACCCAGTCCTCCCAGTCCTTCCAGCGGCCCTCGAAGGCGATGTCCTGGCCCAGGTTGGCCTGGTACCAGATGTTCTCGCGGGCCGGGTTGACCACGCTGTCCACGATCATGCGGCGCAGGTGGCCCGGGAAGAGGGTGCCGTAGACGGCGCCGAGGTAGGTGCCGTAGGAGACACCGAGGTAGTTGAGCTTCTTCTCGCCCAGGGCGGCGCGGACGACGTCCAGGTCGCGGGCGGTGTTCGGCGTGGTCATCTGCTGGAGCATCGCCTGGCCGGTGCGCTCCAGGCAGCCGTCCGCGTACTCACGGGCCAGCTTGCGCTGGGCCGTCTTGTCCGCCTCGGTGTCCGGCACCGGGTCCATCTTCGGCGCCTTCACGAACTCCTGCGGGTCCGCGCAGGAGATGGGCGCGGAGTGGCCGACGCCGCGCGGGTCGAAGCCGACGAAGTCGTAGGCCTTGGAGACGTTCGCCCAGACGGGGTTCTTGGTGGTGACCCGGCGTGGGAAGCGCAGGCCGGAGCCACCGGGACCGCCCGGGTTGTAGACGAGGGCGCCCTGGCGCTCCTCCTTGGTCCCCGTGTTGCCGATGCGGTCGACGGCGAGCTGGATCTGCTTGCCGTACGGGTGCGCGTAGTCGAGCGGCACGCTCACCCAGCCGCACTGGATGGGCTTCTCCAGCCCCCAGTCGGCCGGACAGTCCTTCCAGTCGATGCCGGCCTTGGCGGCGCGGGCGGCGGCGATCTCGGCGCCCTTGGCCTCCCGGTCCGGGCCGGGCCGGCCGGCGGCGCTGGCCGCGGGCGCCGAGACGGCACCGGCGATCAGGGTGGCGGTGACGAGCGCTCCGGCCGAACCGAGCGCCAGCAGGCGGCTCTTCGGTCTGTTGTCCCTCAAGTGGGCCCCTCCCCCTACGTCAGGATCACTGCGAGTGGTTCGGAGGATCCTCTCCGCTGTGTGCCGTCTGAGAACAGGGGGTGTTTGCCATCTTTACCAATCCGATAAACGGATGGTCATGTTCGCGCCGGGGGTTCCAGTCGCCGTCGCATGCTCTGCGGGGTGCAGCGGCTGAATCCCCCTCAGTCTCCGTCGGCGCTACTGCGGTTGAGTGACAAGAAGCGTGGATCCACGGACGCTCACGATCTGACGAGCTGATTTCTTTTACCTTCTACCGGGATTCGGATGTGTCGCCCAGCAGGCGGCCGCCTGCTGGGCGGCCCCCATGGAGGTCATCGCATGAATCTTCGTGCCTGGGTTGCAGCGCCACTGGCGGCTGCGGCTGTCGCCGTCATGCCTCCGTCGCCCTGTGTCGCTGCCCAGGCGTCCGCACGGCACGCGTCCACATCCCTGCGGCTGCACGAAGACGACGACGGGCCCCACGGCCCCTGGCGTCCCTGCCACAGTCCCCGAGGTGTCGTGCTCATCGACAAGACCCTGAGGGCGATTCTGACCAATGGCCGGCGTGGGCCGGAGGCCGTCGTCCTCGAAGGGGACCCGGGATCGTCCTCGTCACCGGCGGCACCCTGGACCAGCTTTTCCGTCACGACGTATCTGGACGCCACCTACCCCGTCAACTCCTCCGGCCAGTACCAGTTCGAGATCCGTGACTTCTTCAGGGTGCACCCGCTCTTCGTGGTGAAGGCCTTCGACGACCACCGGCGGGTCTTTCCCTTCCCGGCCACCCACTGCAACGGCGGCAAGGACGGCGGAGGCCGCGAGGACCGCGCTCGTCCGCACGGCGGTACACCTCGAGAAGGGAGCCCGTCCGGCTCTCCACTCCCCCGGACGGGCGCCCCTTCCCCTCTTCCGCGTCTCAGCACGGCCGCCGACCGGAGCGCCAACCTTCTGAGCGGGCAGAACATCGCGATCGCGGCCGGCGGTTTGCTGATGGTTTCGGGAACGCTGGCTGTGGCCTGGCTTCGCCGACGTCGTTCTGCCGACTGATGCTCGACCGGAAGAGGAACCGGCGGCAGTCTTTCCGGCATGTGACACCAAGTCAGGAACCCGACACGGCGAAGACTCGGCCTGGACCGGCCTGGTTCAGCCGTCCTCGTCCTCCACCTGGCCGGCAACGACCGGCTCGCGGTCCGGTACCGGCCGGCCGGCCCCGGTGTGGCGATCGGGGCGAGAGCCGAGCACGTCTTCCACCGACGGCATCCCCTGCGGTTCGACCGCCACCGACGGGTGCGCAGCGTCGCTGCCACTGGTCGCCGGAGGTCTCTCCGAGGAACCGGTTGGGAGGAAAGGCTGTATCGGGTGGTCACTGGCATCACCCAGGTGGCTGGGTGTGGCCGTGACGCTGGGCCGGGCTGTGGGGCTGGGCTTGGCCGAGTGGTGAGGCTTGGCCGAGTAGTGAGGCTTGGCCGAGTAGTGAGGCTTGGCCGAGTGGCGGGGTTTCGCCAAACGGCTGAGCGTGACCGAGGAATCATTGCTTCCCTCGTTGGTTCCCGCGTTGCCTCCCGAGGAGGCCGAGGTGCCGGATGGGCTGAGGGAGTCCGAGGCGCTCGGGAGCGGGTCGTGGGGACAGGGCCAGTCGGGGTTCTTGAACCCGAAGCTCAGGCCAAACTCCTCGTCGCAGCCGCCCCAGTATGTTCTCACCCAGCCGCAGTAAGGGCCGCCGTAGCTCCAGCAGGGAAGCGCTGACTGCTGCGGGACCGGTTCCGTAGAGGGTGACTGGGACGATTCCGCTTCGCCCCGCGAGAGGCCGGAGGCGCTGACCATGCGAACCTGCGTGGCATCGGCACTCCGGGGCATCCAGTCCGCGAAGAAGGCCAGGCCGACGGCTGAGGTGGAAGCCGCCACCGTTGCAGCGGCGAGAACGCCGCGGATCAGGTGCATGACTGTTCCTCCCGGCTTTGCGGTCTGTGGCGGGGCGGACGAAGGTCTGTGCACGGGTGCCCCCGCCGTGAACGCTCGAGCCGAACGTATGCTTTGAAGATCCTCCCAACAACGAGCGAACCGGTGGTCAGGTCGCCTTGCTCCGGTTTTTCACTCGAAGAGTCGCGCCTACCCCTCACGGTGGCGGGACGTCCGGCAGCCGCCCGGCCATCGGCTGGTCGGCCTCCGACTCCGCGCCCGTCGTGGGGCGCTTCAGCTGAGCCTTCCCAGTGCCTCGTCCAGGAGTCGTCGTAGCCTGAGCGCGTCCGACGCCACCGCGGTCACCAGTGCTGCGGGGCCGGCCAGCGGCGTCAGGGCGGCGCACTCGTCCAGCATCTGGGGCTCGACCGGTCGGACCGCGTACTCGGGCCGCACCACGAGGAGTTGTCCCACCGCCCGGCGCCCCGCCAACACCGCCGGTCCGTCCCAGCCTCCCGGAGCCCCGGGACCGCAGGCCAGCTGCTGGTCCAGTACCGTCCGGCCCGCGACCCGTACGGTCAGTCGGCTGGTGAGCCGTCCGGGTTCCTCCCCCGTCCGCCCGAGAACCTGTTCCTCACGCAGTACGAGCCGGGCTCCGGCCGCGAGTTCGGCCCGGGTGGTGACACGCAGGTCACTGCCGCGGGCCGAGATCAGCTGCTCGGGCAGCCAGTGCAGTTCGGCCTCGTCGGCCACGTCGAGCCGTACGTCGTAGCGGGCCTCGCCCTTGGCCTGGCCGGGCAGGGCGAGGGTGGCGGCGGCCGAGCCCACGTGCAGCCGGGCGCCCTCCGCCACGCTCGCCGTGAGCGAGAACCGGTCGCCGCCGAGCGGGCCGCTCATCGCGCCGACGACCATGACCCTCGCCTCCCGGCCGGCGGACCGGGTGCGGCGCAGGGCCAGCGGGCCGTCGCCGTCCAGTACGGGCAGCGCGGTGCCGCCCCGGCCGTCGGCGCGGGCCACGATCCGCGCGTCGGCCCGCACCCCGGTGCCGGTCACGCCGTCCACGCGGCGAGCCGCTCGCGTACCCAGGCGGCCACGTCGGCGACGCCCCTCTCGCTACGCAACGACTGGAAGACCACCGGGAGTTCGGCGCGCTGCGCCTTGGCGTCGGCGGCCATCCGGGCGAGGTCGGAGCCGACGTGGGGCGCGAGGTCGGTCTTGTTGACGACGAGCAGGTCGGCCGTGGTGACCCCGGGGCCGCCCTTGCGTGGGATGTCGTCGCCGCCCGCCACGTCGATCACGAAGATCTGCGCGTCCACCAGCCCCTTGGAGAAGGTGGCGGTGAGGTTGTCGCCGCCGGACTCGACGAGGATCAGGTCCAGCGGGCCGACCGCGTCCTCCAGGTCCTCCACGGCTTCGAGGTTGGCGGAGATGTCGTCGCGGATCGCGGTGTGCGGGCAGGCGCCCGTCTCCACGGCCGTGATCCGCTCGGGCGGCAGCACGGCCTCCCGGAGCAGGAACTCGGCGTCCTCACGGGTGTAGATGTCGTTGGTGACGACGGCCAGCGACAGCTCGTCGCGCAGGGCCCGGCAGAGCGCGGCGACGGTCGCGGTCTTCCCGGACCCTACGGGGCCGCCGAGCCCGATGCGCAGGGCGCGCCGCGATCCGTCGGGCCGGTGCGCGTCCGCGCTGAGGGCGGCGGGGCCGGAGTGGGTGTGGTCGAGGTGCATGTACGGCTCCAATGTCTGACACGTCGTGTGGGGTCGGGTGCCGGGCTCAGGAGGCGAACAGCCGCACGGGCCAGCCCGCATGCCACTGCGCACCGACCTCCAGCAAGGGTCCAGACGCGGCCGGCAGCGCGTCGACTCCCTCGTCGGGCACCCTCCGCGCCGCCTCCACCGCCGCATCCGCGACGCGGTCCAGCTCCGGCGCGAGCCGGGCCAGCACGCCGGTCGCGTCGAACGGGTCGAGGCTCAGGAGTCGTACCGTGGCCGTCGCCGGCCCGCTCACGCTCTCGTACATCGCGCAGTAGGCCGCGTCGTCCGGCCCCAGCCCGGCCGACCGCGCGGCAAGACCGAGGACCACCGGCTGGTGCGCGCCCTTCGGGAACTGCCGGGCCAGCGCGTCGAGTTCGGCCGACGGCCAGCTCGCCCGGGCGGCCCGCAGCAGTTGCCGCCCGAGCCTGCGCGCGGCGGTCCGCAGCGCGGGCGACGGCGTACGGGCGTCCGCCGCCGCGTCCAGCTCCCCTGGATCCACGCCGAGTACGGCGGCGGCCGCCAGCGCGCCCGCGACCAGTCCGGCCGTGTGCAGCCGGCCCCGGCAGAAGACCTCCAGGCTCGCGGCGGAGGTGATCCGGCCCGCCTTGACGGCGGCCTCCGCCCCGCCGGAGTGCGCGTGGCCTCCGGCGGGGAAGCGGCCGTCGGCCAGGACGAGAAGTGCTGCCCTGCCCATCAGAACAGGAAGTAACGCTGGGCCATGGGCAGTTCGGCCGCCGCGGTCGCCTCCACCAGCTCGCCGTCGATGTGCACGGCGAAGCTGTCGGGGTCGATCCGGACGTCGGGCCGGGCGTCGTTCTCGCGCATGTCGGCCTTGGTCACCGCGCGCGTGGACGCGATCGCCACGAACCGCTTGCCGAGCCCGAGCCGCTCCGGCAGCCCGTCCTCGATCGCCAACGGGGCCACGAAGTTGACCGAGTTGGCGGCCGGGGCCCGGCCGATCGCGCCGTACATGGGGCGGGGCAGGATCGGCTGCGGGGTGGGGATGGAGGCGTTGGCGTCGCCCATCTGCGCGTAGGCGATCTGCCCGCCCTTGACCACGAGGTGCGGCTTGACCCCGAAGAACGCCGGCTCCCACAGCACGAGGTCGGCGAGCTTGCCGGTCTCGACCGAGCCGATCTCGGCGGCGAGGCCCTGGGCGAGCGCCGGGTTGATCGTGTACTTGGCGACATATCGACGTACACGGTGGTTGTCCGCACGCCCGTCACCGGGCAGCGCCCCGCGCCTGCGCTTCATCACATGGGCCGTCTGCCAGGTGCGCAGGACGACCTCGCCGACGCGGCCCATGGCCTGGGAGTCGGAGGAGATGATCGAGATCGCGCCGAGGTCGTGCAGGACGTCCTCCGCGCCGATGGTGGACGGCCGGATCCGGGACTCGGCGAACGCCAGGTCCTCGGGGACCGCCGGGTTGAGGTGGTGACACACCATCAGCATGTCGAGGTGTTCCTCGGCGGTGTTGACGGTGTAGGGCCGGGTCGGATTCGTGGAGCTGGGCAGCACGTTGGGCTGCGAGACGACGGTCATGATGTCCGGCGCGTGCCCGCCGCCGGCGCCCTCGGTGTGGTACGAGTGGATGCCCCGGCCCGCGATGGCGGCGAGCGTGTCGCCGACGAAACCGGCCTCGTTCAGGGTGTCCGTGTGGATGGCGACCTGGATGCCGGTGCGGTCCGCGACGGTCAGCGCGGCGTCGATGACGGCCGGGGTCGAGCCCCAGTCCTCGTGCAGCTTCAGGCCGGCCGCGCCGCCCCGGATCTGGGAGAGCATCGCCTCGTGCGAGACGGTGTTGCCCTTGCCGAGGAAGCCGACGTTGACCGGGTAGGCCTCCATCGCCTCGAACATCCGGGCGAGATGCCAGGGGCCGGGCGTGACGGTGGTCGCCTTGGAGCCCTCGGCGGGGCCGGTGCCGCCGCCGACCAGGGTGGTGATGCCGGAGGCCAGCGCCTCGTCGGCGATCTGGGGGCAGATGAAGTGGACGTGCGCGTCGATGGCGCCGGCGGTGAGGATCCGCCCGTTGCCCGCGATGACCTCGGTCTCGGGGCCGATGACCAGGTCGGGGTGGACGCCGTCCATGGTGTCGGGGTTGCCGGCCTTGCCGATCGCGGCGATCCGGCCGTCGCGGATGCCGACGTCGGCCTTGACGATCCCCCAGTGGTCGACGATCACGGCACCGGTGATCACGGTGTCGGGGGTGCCGTCGGCGCGGGTGGCACGGGACTGGCCCATGGACTCGCGGATGACCTTGCCGCCGCCGAACACCGCCTCGTCGCCGGAGATACCGGGTCCGCCGGAGCGGTCCTCCTCGATCTCGATCAGCAGGTCGGTGTCGGCGAGCCGGATGCGGTCACCGGTGGTGGGTCCGAACAGGTCGGCGTAGGCGCCGCGGACGATCTCAGGCATCGAGGGCACCTCCGGTCTCCCCGCGCAGCCCCGGCACGATCCGGGCGCCGGCGAGGGGCACGAGCTCGACGTCGACGGGGATGCCGGGCTCGAAACGCACGGCGGTGCCGGCGGCGACGTTCAACCGCTTTCCGCGGGCCGCGGCACGGTCGAACTCCAGGCCGGGGTTGGCCTCGGCGAAGTGGTAGTGGGAGCCGACCTGGACCGGCCGGTCGGCGGCGTTGAGGACGGTGAGACGAGTGACCTCACGGCCCTCGTTGAAGACGACCGGGTCGTCCGCGAACAGGATCTCTCCGGGAATCATCGCGGCCCCCTCAGATGATCGGCTCGTGGACGGTGACGAGCTTGGTGCCGTCCGGGAAGGTGGCCTCGACCTGGACGTCGTGGATCATCTCGGGGACCCCCTCCATGACGTCGTCCCTGGTGAGGAGCTTGCGGCCGGAGGACATGAGTTCGGCGACCGTACGGCCGTCACGCGCGCCTTCGAGGATGTGCGACGTGATGAGGGCGACCGCTTCCGGGTGGTTGAGCTTGAGCCCGCGGGCCCTGCGCTTCTCGGCCACGTCGGCCGCCACGTGGATCAGCAGCCTCTCTTGCTCGTGCGGGGTCAGTTGCACGTCCCACCTCACAGTCCTTGCTCCGGACCGTGCGGGGTCCGGTTGCCGCAGCCATCGCGACGGGGATAGGTGTAAAACTCAGACAAATCCCCGGATCGTCTCAATCCGGGCAGAAAAACCCCTGATGGCGTGGATCGGCAGGCTAGAACGCCGGAGTTTCAGCGACGTTAACCAGACCTTGATCCACGCCTGACCGCGCGAGGGGACCCCCGATACCCGCGCGGGTCAGGACACGCCCGGGCCGCGATGCTCGGCGGCGATCCCGAACCGCTGCTGTTCGCGCGTGGCGGAACCGGCCTCGCGGACGCCCGAGACCGAGCTGACGACCTGCTCCTCGGCCGCCTCCTCCAGCGCGTCCAGCCGCTCCAGATCGGCGGCCGACACCAGCGCGACCAGCGGCTTGCCATGCCGCGTGACGACGACGCGCTCACCGCCGTACACCACGCGGTTGATCAGCTCGGCGAGCTCAGCCCTGGCTTGCGTCACCGGAATCTCGTAGGCCATACCCCAACCTTACGTCATGTACGTCCTGTACATTTTTTACAGAGCCGGGCCCGCCGGAGGCCCGTGCCATGAGAAGGGGTGTGTCCATGTCCCGAACGTTCGCCCGTCATGTCCTGCCCGAGTTCACCGAGCGCACCAGCAGCGGAGTGCGCACGCTCGACCCCTACGGCAAGCTGTTCGAGGACCGGATCGTCTTCCTGGGGACCGCGCTGGACGACGCGGCCGCGAACGACGTGATGGCGCAGTTCATGTACCTCGAACACGCGGCCCCGGAGCGGGACATCACGCTGTACGTCAACTCCCCCGGCGGCTCGTTCAGCGCGCTGACGGCGGTCTACGACACGATGCGCTACGTCAGTTGCGACGTGGCGACCTACTGCCTGGGCCAGGCCGCCTCGCACGCCGCCCTGCTGCTCACGGCCGGCACGCCGGGCAAGCGGTTCACCCTGCCCGGCGCACGCATGGTCCTCTCCCAGCCCCGGCTCGCCGAGCCGACGGAGGGCCAGCCCAGCGATCTGCTCATCCAGGCCGAGGAGTTGGCCCGGGTCCGCGCGCTCACGGAGGAGATGCTGGTACGGCACACCGGGCGCACGGCCGAACAGGTGCACCTCGACCTGGAGCGGGACTTGGTCCTGGACGCTCCTGGGGCGGTCGCCTACGGCCTGGTGGACACCGTCGTGCCCAGCAGGCGCAGCACTCCCGGCGCACCGGACGCGAGGTGAGCCGCCGATGCTGCCGGACCTGCCGCCGCTGCCTGCACTGACACATGCCGAGGGCGACCTGATCGACCGTTACCTGGAGGCCGCCGACCTGCTGGGCCGCGTCAACCCCGCGCACGGCGGGGACACCTATCGCGGGCTGCGCGCCGCCCAGGCCCTGGTGCGCAAGGCCGCAGAGCTGCGCGACGCCCTCGCGTTGATGCACCAGCGAGGCGAGACGGAGCTGCACGGGCACACGCTGGCACGGGCCTTGCGGGTCCTGGACGGTGAACGCCGTACCGCGCGCGTCGCGCTCCCGCCCGACGGCGTCGGCTGATCCGGACGCCGGACCAGCCGGCCGGGGCCCGGTCGTCGACCGCTACCGCTCGGCCGGGACTTGAAACGACCCGAATGACGTACCGCTGTCCGGTGTATATCCGGATCGTTCTGCGAGCCTGCCGACTTGCGCTCCAGACCGGCGCGTCGTTCGCGGGAGAGCGCGTCGCCCCAGGTCCGGGGCTACGCACGGAGTGTGACGATGTCTCGAACAGCACCCGCTCCACCCGAACGGGCGAGTGGTGAGTAACACCACAAATCCCCGGATGCATTGGGATTTTCGCACCGGTGTGGGCGAAGATCCCGTCCGACGACAAGCCCCCGCCGCCGCGGCGGGGCGGTCCGGGCGGACGCCGAGTCCTGCCGCCGCCCGGATGACCGGTCGACAGGAGTGGATCGGCAGGAGTGGAGGACCCAGGCAAGACGGGTCGCGGGAACGGATGTTCGTCTGCTCGTCGCAGACGGCCTGAGGTTCCGCGCAGCCCTTGGGGTGAAGCCGCGGCAACGCGGCCGGGCACCTTCGCCAGCCCGAATCCGACAGGTCATCCTTCACAGGCGGCTGACGAAGGGTTGCGCATGACTGCGCTCAATCGTGTCCCGTCTCTCATGGCCCGGGCCGGTACGGCCTCGGCCCTCACCCTCGCCGCCGTCGGCGGCTCGATCGTGGTCCCCGGCCTCGCCCCCGATGCCTCGGCCGCGACGCTCGCCACAAAGGCACTGAAGGTCGCGGCCGCCAAGAAGGGTGCGCCGTACCGGTGGGGGGCCACCGGGCCGCGCAGTTTCGACTGCTCGGGGCTGACCCTCTACTCGTTCAAGAAGGCGGGCAAGATCCTGCCCCGTACCGCCGCTGCGCAGTACAACAAGACGCACCACATCTCCGCCAGCCGTCGCCGGGCCGGTGACCTGGTGTTCTTCCACTATGGCTCCTACGTCTACCACGTCGGCATCTACGCCGGCCACGGGAAGATCTGGCACGCGCCGAGGACCGGGGACGTGGTGCGGCTCCAGAAGATCTGGACGAGGAGCGTCTGGTACGGCCGGATCAACTGACCCGGTCCTCCACGGCGGGGTCGACTGACCCCATGTCAGAGCGGGAGCGGCTCCAGCAGCGGGGCCGCTCCGAGCGCCCTCAGCGCCACCCCGGTGTCCGCCTGGAGCCCGCGGGCGGGCCGGGGTCGGCGCGGCGGCGCCCCTGTCCGCCGCGGAGCACTTCGGGCGGCGCTGCGAGGAGCCTGCGACGGACCGGTGCGGCCCTCGGCGACTGAAGCACTCCCCAACGTCGTCTCGGCCACGACATGCAGCGCCGGGCGCACCGACAGACCTGCCGGGCGCCGACGAGGCGCTCCGATCGCGGCGCCTTTCCCGTCGCCTGCCGCGCGGTGGTCCGGCGGCCCGGTCTTTTCGTCCAAGTCCCGCCACACCGCGGATCGGCCCGCGACGTCCGTTACCCGAAGCGGACGGAACCACACCGGCCGCCCGGGCCGTCCGAGAGCCGCCCCGAGACCGCGTCGTCGGGACCGTGCGATCACGGAAGCCAAGCCCCCACCCCCGGCAGACATCCTGGCTCCGCACCGGAGAGAACGGGCACGGCCACCACCTCCCAGCCCGCCGTCCTCGGCACCTCACGCACCGGCCACTCGCACCCGCACCGACGTCCCCGAGCCCCTGGTCACTGCGTGCCCGACGTGACCCTTCCACCAGCCCGCCCCGCCCGGAGGGCTACGGTTCCTGTTGGCCCGCCGCCGGGACCGGCTCCACCGGGACGATCCAGGGGAGTTCGATCGAGACCGTCTTGCCGCCCTCGCGGGTGGGACGGACGCGGAGCTTGCCGCCGCACTCCGCGGTGAGCCAGCGAATGATGACCATGCCGCGGCCGTTGTCCTGTTGGACGGCGGCGGGCAGTCTCTTCGGAAAGCGTGGATGACTGTCGGTGACGCCGATGCGGAGGTGTTCGTCGCGGTCCAGGGCGATGTCGACGGTGAAGGTGGGTGACTGACCGAAGGTGTGCTGTACGGCGTTGGTGGCGAGTTCGGAGACGATGAGCCGCACGGTGTCGGCCACGTCGGTGTCGGACGGCAGGCCCCACTCCGCGAGCGTGCCCACGACGTACGTGCGGGCCGCGGAGACCGAGGCGGGATCGCTCGGCAGAGTGACGGATGCTTCCAGATGGTCTGCCATGGCGACGTCGTCCCTTTCCCACGGGACCGCGGTCCGACACAGAGCCGGATGGTTCGAGTACGGTCCCGGACTGGTGCTTGCTCGTCAGCCTGCCATCACGGGGCCGGTCACGGGGAGCGATCCACCAAGATATGCATATATCTGTCGCCCGAAGCGGTGAACTCTACGACGCGAGACCGTTTTTGGGCGGCCCGTAAGGAGTAAGGAGGAGCCCATGCAGAACGGGCCGGCCGTGCGCCGCCGCAAACTGGGCGCCGAACTGCGCACGCTGCGTACCGATGCTGGGCTCACGAGCGGTGAGGCAGCCCGGCTGGTCGGCTGGCACCAGTCGAAGGTCAGCCGTATCGAGACCGGTGCCAGCGGCGTCAAACCAGCCGATGTGCGGTTACTTCTCGACGCCTACGAGGTGCGGGACGGGCAACTGCGCGAGTTGCTGATGATGCTCGCGGGCTCCGAGGACACGGGCGACCGGCACCGCTGGTGGCACGCCTACCGCGGGGTGCTGCCGCCCACGTACCGGGACTTCATCAGCCTGGAGTCGCAGGCCAGCACGATGCGCACCCTGGAGACCACGGTCGTACCCGGCCTGCTGCAGACGCCCGAGTACGCCCGCGCCGTGACCCGGGCGGTCGTCGCGGACCTGGACGAGGAAGGCCTGGACGCGCTGGTGGAGGTGCGGCTGGCCAGGCAGGACGTGCTCCGCGCCGACCCGCCGCTGAAGCTGAGCGCGGTGCTGGACGAGTCGGTGCTGCGGCGCGAGGTCGGAGGCCCCGGGGTGATGGCCCGGCAGCTGGAGCGGCTGATGGAGGCGGCCCGCCTGCCCCAAGTCAGGCTCCAGATATTGCCGTTCGGTGCCGGGGCTCATGTCGGCCTCACCGGAGCTTTCGTTATTTTCTCATTTCCGAGCACTTCTGATCTGGACGTCGTTGTTCTCGACCAGTTGACGAGTAGCCTCTACCTGGAGCGGAAAGAAGACCTCATGGCCTACGCGGAGGCCTTCGACACCCTTCGGCTGCACGCCCTTTCACCCGAGGACACGTTGGACTACATCGCCGGGATAGGCGACGGCGCGTAAGGAGGCACCATGTCAGCTCTGCCTCGGAACGTCCCTGCCAGTACCGACCTGCACGACGTGCGCTGGCTGCGCAGCAGCTACAGCACGGGAGCCAACAACTGCGTGGAGACGGCCCGGCCGCGCTCCGGCCCCGGGGCCGGACGGCTCGCCGTGCGCGACTCCAAGAACCCGGCCGGACCCGCGCTGCTCTTCTCCGCGGGGAGCTGGGCCGGTTTCCTCACCGCCCTCTGACCCGAAGACCCCCACCGACCACAGACGACCACGCGCGAAGCACGGCCGTGTCACGCCGACTCATGGTCGCGTTTCGCCGATCACCCGTACAGCGCGTTCGATCTCGGCCCCGGACAGGTCCGCGCGGGCGGTCAGCCGCAGCCGTGAGATGCCGTCGGGCACGGAAGGAGGACGGAAACAGCCCACGGCCAGCCCCGCGCTACGGCAGTCGGCCGCCCAGCGCACCGCCTGTTCCGGGGACGGAGCCCGCACGGAGACCACCGCGGCGTCCGGACGCACCGCTTCCAGACCCGCGGCGGTCAGCCGCGCGTGCAGGTCCGCGGCCACCGCCCGGGCGCGCGCCGCGCGCTCGGGTTCGCGGACCAGCAGCCGCAGCGCGGCGAGCGCCGCGCCGGCCGCCGCCGGGGCCAGGCCCGTGTCGAAGATGAAGGTCCGCGCCGCGTTGACCAGATGGTCGATCACCCTGGCCGGGCCGAGCACCACACCGCCCTGGCTGCCGAGCGACTTGGACAGGGTGGCCGTGACCACCACGTCCGAGGCGCCCGCGAGGCCGGCCGCGTACGGCGCGCCCCGGCCGCCGTCGCCCAGGACCCCGAGCCCGTGCGCGTCGTCCACGACCAGTCCCGCGCCGTGCTCCCGGCACGCCTCGGCGAGGCCGGCCAGCGGCGCCCGGTCGCCGTCCACCGAGAACACGGTGTCGGACACGACGATCGCCGGCCCCCGATGGGTGGCCAGCGCCTTGCGCACCGCCTCGGGGTCGGCGTGCCCGACGACCTGCCTCTCGCCCCGGGCGAGCCGGCAGCCGTCGATGAGGGAGGCGTGGTTGCCGGCGTCGGAGACGATCAGCGAGCCGTGCGGCCCGAGCGCGGTGACCGCGGCCAGGTTGGCGGCGTAACCGGAGGAGAAGACCAGCGCCGCCTCGAAGCCGCAGAAGGCGGCCAGTTCGCGCTCCAGCTCGGTGTGCAGCTCCGTGGTGCCGGTGACGAGCCGGGAGCCGGTGGACCCGCCGCCCCAGGTCCGGGCGGCCCGGGCGGCCCCCTCGGTGACCTCGGGGTGGTGGGCGAGGCCCAGGTAGTCGTTGCTCGCCAGGTCCAGCAGGGCCGAGTCGGCGGGGCGCGGGCGCAGGGTGCGTACGAGTCCGGCGCGGCGGCGCGCCTCGGCCTGCTCGTCGATCCAGCCGAACGCCATGGGTCCTCCGGGGCTTTTGTAGGTAGCGGACAGACCCTAGCGGCACGACCAGCCGCCCAGGGTGTGGCAATACCCACACGGTGAACCGTCTCCGTTGTGCAAACTCTCCTTGGCCCGGGGCGGTCCCGTAGGACAGGATCAGGCCTCATGGACCTGCTGAACACGCTGGTGGACAAGGGGCTTCGGCGCGAGCTGCCGACCCGCGAGGAAGCGCTCGCCGTTCTGGCCACCTCCGACGACGACGTACTCGATGTGGTGGCCGCGGCCGGGAAGGTGCGCCGGCACTGGTTCGGGCGACGGGTGAAACTCAACTATCTGGTGAACCTCAAGTCGGGCCTGTGCCCGGAGGACTGCTCCTACTGTTCCCAGCGGCTCGGTTCGAAGGCCGACATCCTGAAGTACACCTGGCTCAAGCCCGACGAGGCCTCCAAGGCCGCCGCCGCGGGCCTCGCGGGAGGCGCCAAGCGGGTCTGTCTGGTGGCCAGCGGGCGCGGCCCGACGGACCGGGACGTGGACCGGGTCTCGGAGACCATCAGGACCATCAAGGAGCAGAACGAGCAGGTCGAGGTGTGCGCCTGCCTCGGTCTGCTCTCCGACGGCCAGGCCGAGCGGCTGCGCGAGGCGGGCGCGGACGCCTACAACCACAACCTCAACACGTCCGAGGGGACGTACGCGGACATCACGACCACGCACACGTACGCCGATCGGGTGGACACGGTGCAGAAGGCGCACGCGGCCGGTCTGTCCGCCTGCTCCGGTCTGATCGCGGGGATGGGCGAGAGCGACGAGGACCTGGTCGACGTGGTCTTCAGCTTGCGCGAACTGGACCCGGACTCGGTGCCGGTGAACTTCCTCATCCCGTTCGAGGGCACCCCGCTGGCCAAGGAGTGGAACCTCACCCCACAGCGCTGTCTGCGGATCCTCGCGATGGTCCGGTTCGTCTGTCCGGACGTGGAGGTCCGTATCGCGGGCGGCCGCGAGGTCCATCTGCGCACGATGCAGCCGCTCGCGCTGCACCTGGCCAACTCCATCTTCCTCGGCGACTACCTGACCAGCGAGGGCCAGGCCGGCAAGGCCGACCTGGAGATGATCGCGGACGCCGGGTTCGAGGTGGAGGGCGCCGGCGAGGTGACGCTCCCGGAGCACCGGGTCGAGGCCGCGGCCGGCTGCGGATCGGTCTGCGGCTCGCACGAGGGCTGCGGCTCGCACGAGGGCGCGGACGCGTGCGGTCACGAAGGCCGGGACGCGTGCGGTACGACGGCCGCGCAGGAGGCGCGCACCGATCTCGTCGCCGTACGCCGCCGGGGCGCCGGGACGGACCTCGCGCCCAATGCCTGAGCTGCCCGGCCTGACCGTGCCCGAGCTGCTGGAGCTGGACCGACGGCACGTGTGGCACCCGTACGGCCCCATGCCCGGACGTACCGAACCGCTCGTCGTGGAGTCGGCGAGCGGGGTCCGGCTGCGCCTCGCCGACGGCTCGGGCGAGCTGGTGGACGGCATGTCCTCGTGGTGGTCGGCGATCCACGGCTACAACCACCCGGTCCTCAACGAGGCGGCGCACGCGCAGCTCGGGCGGATGAGCCATGTGATGTTCGGCGGGCTCACGCACGAGCCCGCCGTCCGGCTCGCGAAGCACCTTGTCGACATGTCACCAAAGGGCCTGGAGCACGTCTTCCTGGCCGACTCCGGTTCGGTGTCGGTCGAGGTCGCGGTGAAGATGTGCCTGCAGTACTGGCGCTCGCTCGGCCGGCCCGGCAAGCAGCGGCTGCTGACCTGGCGGGGCGGCTACCACGGCGACACCTGGAACCCGATGTCGGTGTGCGACCCCGAGGGCGGGATGCACGCGCTGTGGTCCGGCGTCCTGCCGCGCCAGGTGTTCGCGGACGTGCCGCCGACGGAGTACGAGGAGTCGTACGCCGACCACCTGGGCGAGCTGATCGCCCGTCACGCCGACGAGCTGGCCGCGGTGATCGTGGAGCCGGTCGTGCAGGGCGCGGGCGGGATGCGCTTCCACTCCCCCGCGTATCTCCGGGTGCTGCGCGAGGCCTGCGACGCGCACGACGTGCTGCTCGTCTTCGACGAGATCGCCACCGGCTTCGGCCGCACCGGCGCGCTGTTCGCGGCGGAGCACGCGGGCGTCACCCCGGATGTGATGTGCGTGGGCAAGGCGCTGACCGGCGGCTACCTGACGCTGGCGGCCACGCTGTGCACGGCGCGGGTCGCCGAGGGCATCTCGCGCGGCGAGGTTCCGGTGCTCGCGCACGGACCGACGTTCATGGGCAACCCGCTGGCGGCGGCCGTGGCCTGCGCCTCCGTCGAACTGCTGCTGGGACAGGACTGGCGGGCGGAGGTCAAGCGGATCGAGGCCGGCCTCTCGGAGGGCCTGTCGCCGGCCCGCGAGCTGCCCGGTGTTCGGGACGTCCGCGTCCTCGGGGCGATCGGCGTCGTCCAGCTCGACCACGAGGTGGACATGGCGGCGGCCACCGCGGCGGCCGTGCGGGAGGGCGTGTGGCTGCGCCCCTTCCGCGACCTGATCTACACGATGCCGCCGTACATCACCTCGGACGAGGACCTGGCGAGGATCGCGCGCGCGGTGTGCGCCGCGGCGCGGGAGGGATGACATGCCGGTACTGGTGATCACGGGCACGGGCACGGAGGTCGGCAAGACCGTCACCACCGCAGCCGTCGCCGCCGCGGCGCTCGCGGCCGGGCGCTCGGTGGCCGTGCTGAAGGCCGCGCAGACGGGCGTACGGCCGGACGAGCGCGGGGACGCCGACGAGGTCGCGCGGCTGGCGGGCCCGGTCACGGCCGCCGAACTGGCCCGTTACCCCGAGCCGTTGGCGCCGGGCACGGCGGCCCGGCGGGCGGGCATGGCTCCGGTCCACCCGCACGAGGTGGCCGACCGGGCGGCCAAGCTGGCCGTCGAGCACGATCTGGTGCTGGTCGAGGGGGCGGGCGGGCTGCTGGTCCGGTTCGACGCGGCCGGCGGCACCCTGGCCGACGCGGCCGGTCTGCTCGGCGCGCCGGTGCTGGTCGTCGCCCAGGCAGGCCTGGGCACCCTCAACACCACCGAGCTGACGGCGCTCGAACTACGGCGACGGGGGCTGGAGTTGGCCGGCGTGGTGATCGGCAGCTGGCCCGGCTCCCCCGACCTCGCCACCCGCTGCAACGTGACGGACCTGCCGGAGGTTGCGGGAGCCCCGCTGCTCGGCGCGATCCCCTGTGGGGCGGGAGCCCTGCCACCGGCCGACTTCCGCAGGACGGCCCCGGCGTGGCTCGCACCCAGCCTGGACGGCACATGGGACGCGGAGGCGTTCCGGGTACGGATGGCACCGCAGCCGGGGTGACGCAGGGGGGTGAGTCGGGCAGGTGCCGCAGCCGGGGTGCCGCGTGGACCCGGTCCGGCAGGTGCCGCAGCCGGGCCGATGTGAGAGCCCGGGTCCGAGAAGCACCGCAACCAGGCCGACGTACGAGCCCGGGTCCGAGAAGCACCGCAACCAGGCCGACGTACGAGCCCGGCTCCGGCAAGTGCCGCGTCAGGCCGACCGCACGAGCGAGCCGTCCGGCGGCCCGAGCCAGCACCCTCCCGGACCGAGTCCCCCGCCCCTCCGGCCAACCAGCTGCCGCCGGTCCGGTCTCGTCCAGCTGCCGGCCGAGCGAGTCGAATGACAAACCCGCTCTCCGGCCGACCGAGTCGGATGGCGGGTGGGCGAGGTCGGGGTCCAGGGGCGGAGCGCCTGGCGGGGGCCGGGGCGGAGGCCAGTGGCGGCCGGGCGCCGACGCCGAGGGTGCGACGGCCCCGCGCTGGGGAGACTCCTCCTAGTCCGTCCTGTTCCTGGAGGTTCCCATGCGGCTGCTGTCCGGCCCCGGCAAGGTGCCGCCGAGTCCCGTCCACCACCCGTTGTTCGCCCGCTACTACGCCCGCTTCAGCGTGAGCGCCGAGACCCGGATGGGCATGGCCGGGATACGGGAGCGGCTGCTCGCCGGGCTGTCCGGGCGGGTGATCGAGATCGGCGCGGGCAACGGGCTGAACTTCGCGCACTATCCGGGCACCGTCGCGGAGGTCGTCGCGATCGAACCGGAGCCGCTGCTCAGGCAGTTGGCACTGGAGTCGGCCCTGCGGTCGCAGGTCCCGGTCGACGTGGTGCCCGGCGCGGCGGAGGCGCTGCCGGTCAAGAGCGAGGCCTTCGACGCGGTCGTGCTGTGCCTGGTGCTGTGCAGCGTGCGCGACGTGCAAAGGGCGCTGGGCGAGGTCCGGCGGGTGCTCAAACCGGGCGGGCAGGTGCGGTTCTTCGAGCACGGCCAGGGCGGCGGCCCGGCGATGCGGCTGACCCAGCGCACGCTGGACCGAACCCTGTGGCCCGCCCTGACCGGCGGGTGCCATCTGGCCCGGCAGCCGGTGGCCGCTCTGCGCGAGGCCGGGTTCACGCTCGGCCCGCAGCGTGAGGTGATGATGCCGGAGAAAGGTCCGGCACTGCCGTCCTCGTACTGCGCGCTCGGGGTCGCCTGGCGGCCGGACGAGCCGGACGCGCGCTGATCACGGCCCCCTGCGCGGCGGCTCCGGTGACGGGCCCCGGCGCGACGACCGGCCTCACAGACTCCAGCGGCGCAGCTCGCGCGCGATGTCGTCGACGCCTGCCGCGCCCTCCTTCACCAGCCGGGCGAGGTCCCGCACCTGCTCGGGTGAGGTGACCACCTTCACACCGCTGGTGACCAGGTAGGCATAGGCGACCGCCGAGGCGAACAGCGCGTTGGAGCGCTCCAGCGCCGGCAGGTGGATCAGCAACTGGAGCAGGGAGGCGGCGCGGGTGTGCGGGTCGTCGTAGACGGGCACGCCGAATATCTCGGCGCGGTGCCGGGCGACGGCGGCGATGAGCGCGCCCCAGTCGGTGACCTGTGGGTCACCCGGGGTTCTCTGTTCGGCGAGCATGAGGAGCCAGGCGAGGTCGATGCTGAGCTCGTTCAAGGGATCAGCGGCCGCCCTCGACGCCGGTGCCGGTGCCGCGGGTCTCGGTGAACTCCTCGGCGAACACGGACTGGTACTGCTTCATGAAGTCGGCGGCGGCCTCGACGAACGTACGGCCGGCCTCACCGGTGTCCTGTCTGACCAGCTCTTCGATATAGCGGTTGACGCTGATACCGCGGGCCAGGGCGCGTTCGCGGGCCGCGCGGGCGGTGCCCTCGTCCACGCGCACGTTCAGCTGGGTCTTCGCCATGCTTCGAAGCTAGCGCCGACGTGCTAGCAAAGCAAGGGCGCGCGGCACCGGTGCGCCGGGGCGGCTCGTCGCCTACGCTCGCCCGGTACGGGCGGTTCGGCGACCGGGAGGCGGTCTTGTCCACACCTGCTGCGCAGCACGCGCCGGGCGGCGCCGTCGCGGCCCGCGCCCGCGGACTGACCAAGGCGTACGGCTCCGGCGAGACGGCCGTCATCGCCCTGGACTCGGTGGACGTGGACATCGCGCGCGGCCGTTTCACCGCCGTGATGGGGCCCTCGGGGTCCGGGAAGTCCACGCTGATGCACTGTCTGGCGGGACTCGACACCGTGTCGGCGGGCCAGGTGTGGCTGGGCGACACCGAGATCACCGGCCTGCGGGAACGGGACCTGACCCGGCTCAGGCGGGACCGGATCGGGTTCATGTTCCAGTCGTTCAACCTCATCCCGACGCTGACCGCCGCCGAGAACATCACCCTGCCCATGGACATCGCGGGCCGGAAGCCCGACCCGCTGTGGCTGGAGCAGGTCATCGACACGCTAGGCCTGCGTGACCGCCTCACGCACCGGCCCGCCCAGCTCTCCGGCGGTCAGCAGCAGCGGGTCGCGTGTGCGCGGGCGCTGGCCTCGCGGCCGGAGCTGATCTTCGCCGACGAGCCGACCGGCAACCTCGACTCGCGGGCCGGCCTGGAGGTGCTGGGGATTCTGCGCGGCGCGGTGGACGATCTCGGGCAGACGGTCGTCATGGTCACCCACGACCCCGGCGCCGCCGCCCATTCCGACCTGGTGCTCTTCCTGGCCGACGGGCGCATCGTGGACGGCATGGAACGGCCGACGGCGGACGCCGTACTGGAACGGATGAAGCGGTTCGACGTGGTCCGCGGCCGGCTCGGCGACGACGACACCGTCCGAGAGGACTGACCGGGTGCTCAAGGCGACCCTGAGGAGTTTCCTCGCGCACAAGGGGCGGCTCGCGCTGTCCGCGCTGGCCGTGATCCTGTCCGTGGCGTTCGTCGCGGGCAGTCTGATCTTCTCCGACACCGTCACGCGTACCTTCGACCGGCTGTTCGCCTCCACCGCCGCCGATGTGACGGTCCAGCCGAAACAGCTGGACCTGAGGTCGGCCCGGGTGAGCGGTTCGGTGCAGACGGTGCCGGCCGCGCTGCGGGACCGCGTGGCGAGGGTCGACGGCGTCGCGGCGGCCCGCGCCGAGGTGTCGGTGCAGAACGCCGTCGTGGTCGACGGCCACAACAGGTCCGTCGGCCCGACCACCGGCGCCCCGACCATCGCGATGGCCTGGTACGTCACCCACCGCAGCCCGGTGAAGCTCACCTCCGGCCACGCCCCGCACGGCGCCGGGGAGGCGCTGCTGGACGCCGACACGGCCGGCAAGAAGCACGTACGGATCGGTGACACGCTGACCGTGCAGGCGCAGCCGGGCACGTTCCGGGTGCGGGTCGTCGGCATCGCCACCTTCACCACCACCAACCCCGGCGCGGCCCTGGTCTTCCTGGACCCGGCGGTGGCGGGCCGTGAACTGCTCGGGTCCGCCGCCCGAGCGACCAGCATCGCGGTGGACGCGGCCGAGGGAGTGTCCGACGCGGAGCTCAAACTGCGCGTAGGCCGGGCGATCGGCACCGGCACCTACGACCTGAAGACCGCGAACGAGCAGGCCAAGTCGGCGGCCGCCAGCCTCGGCACGTTCCTGGACGTGATCAAGTACGTGATGCTGGGCTTCGCCGGTGTCGCCCTCCTCGTCGGCGTGTTCCTCATCGTCAACACCTTCTCCATGCTGATCGCCCAGCGCACCCGCGAGCTGGGTCTGCTGCGGGCCCTCGGCGCGGACCGGCGGCAGGTGCGGCGCTCGGTTCTCGCGGAGGCGCTGCTGCTCGGGCTGGTCGGTTCCACGCTCGGCCTCGCGGCCGGGATCGGGCTGGCGCTGGGGCTGATCCGGCTGATGAGCGCGTTCGGGATGAACCTGAAGGCCACGGAGATGGTCATCGGCTGGGGCACGCCCGTCGCGGCGTACGTCGTCGGTCTCGGCGTCACGTTCGTGGCCGCCTATCTGCCCGCACGGCGCGCGGCGGCCGTCTCGCCGATGGCGGCGCTGGTGGACGCCGAAGTCGCCGGTGTGGGCAAGCCGTTGCGGACACGGGCGATCGTCGGTGCGGTCATCGGGGCGGTCGGCGCGGCGGCGCTGGCCGGGTGCGCGGCGGCCACGAAGACCGCCCAGGCGGCCTCGCTGCTCGGTCTCGGCGTGGCCCTGACCCTGATCGCGACCGTCGTCGCCGGTCCGCTGCTGGTGCGGCCGGTGATCCGGGTGCTGGGCGCGGCCTTCCCCGCGCTGTTCGGCCCGGTCGGCCTGATGAGCCAGCGCAACGCCCTGCGCAACCCGCGCCGTACGGGCGCCACCGCGGCCGCGCTCATGGTGGGTCTGGCCCTGGTCGGCGGGATGTCGGTGGCGAGCGCCTCGATGTCCGCGTCGTTCGACCGGCAGATCGACAAGACGCTCGGCGCCGACTTCATCGTCCAGAACACCAACTTCACGCCGTTCACCAGGGAAGTGCGGGACACCGTGGCCCGCACCCGCGGCGTCGGGCTCGTCGTGCAGCAGCGGCTCACCCAGGTCGCCGTACGGCTGCCGAACGGCGGCCGGGTCACGACGGCAGCCGCCGCGTACGGCCCCCGGCTCGACGACGTCGCGCACATCACCTACGCGCAGGGCGGTTCACGGGCCGCTCTGGCGGACGGGCACCTCGCCATGGACGCCGACTACGCCAGGGACCACGGCGTGCGTGTCGGCAGCGTCCTCCCGGTCGACTTCCCCGGCGGAGGGCACACCGAGCTGACCGTCGCCGCGCTCACCAAGCAGGAGGCGGCCGAGGGCTTCGGCGCGCAGGGCGGCCTCTTCCTCGGCCTCGGCACGCTCGAGAAGTACGCGCCGGCCGCCCAGGACTCCGCGCTCTACGTCAACGCGGCCGGCGGCACGAAACCGCAGGACCTGCGGCCCCGCCTGGAGCGGTCGCTCAGGCCGTTCCCGCAGGTCCAGGTGCGCAACCAGACCGACTACAAGCAGCTCGTCCACGACCAGATCGCCGTCCTGCTCTACCTGGTGTACGCGCTGCTCGGACTGGCGATCGTCATCGCCGTGCTCGGGGTGGTCAACACCCTCGCCCTGTCGGTGGTGGAGCGCACCCGGGAGATCGGGCTGCTGCGCGCGATCGGGCTGGGGCGCCGCCAGTTGCGCCGGATGATCCGGCTGGAGTCGGTGGTGATCGCTGTGTTCGGCGCGGTCCTCGGGCTGGCGCTGGGGCTGGTGTGGGGCGTGTGCATGCAGCAGGTGCTGGCCCTGCGCGGGCTGACGGCGCTGGCGTTCCCCTGGAGCACGATCGTCGCCGTGGTGATCGGCGCGGCGGTGGTGGGCGTGGTGGCGGCCCTGCTGCCCGCGCTGCGGGCGTCGCGGCTGAACGTGCTGGCGGCGATCGCGCACGAGTGATGGAATCGCAGCGGTAGGCCAAGCCGCTTGTCCACGGGGAGAGTTGATGTCACGTCCGTTCCGCTTCGGGGTCAACCTGCTCACGCCCGCGCCCGCGGAGGAATGGCGCGCGAAGTGCCGGCGCGCCGAGGAACTGGGCTACGACGTCATCCTCGTCCCCGATCACCTCGGGATGCCCGCTCCGTTCCCGGCACTGGTCGCGGCGGCCGAGGCGACCCGCAGGCCCCGGCTCGGCACGTTCGTGCTCAACGCGGGGTTCTACAACCCGGCCCTGCTGGCCCGTGAGGTGGCGACCACGGACGCGCTCACCGGCGGGCGCCTCGAACTCGGACTGGGCACCGGGTACGTGCCGGCCGAGCACGAGAGCGCGGGCCTGCCGTACGGCTCGCCGGGTGAGCGCGTGGACCACCTGCGGCACACGGTGGCGGAACTCGGCCGGCTGCTCGGCTCCGGCGAACTCCCCCGCTCTCGGGTGCCGCTGCTGATCGGCGCCAACGGCGACCGGATGCTGCGGCTGACCGCCGAGCACGCGGACATCGCGGCCTTCACCGGAGCCCGGCCGGGCTCCGCCCCGGGATCGCTGGAGCCGCTCACCGCCGAGGAGCTGGACGAGCGGGTGGCGCGCTACCGGGGACTGGCGGCGGACCGGGCGCAGCCGACGGAGCTGAACCTGCTCGTCCAGCTCGTGGCGGTCACCGACGATCCGGAGCCCGTGCTCAAGCCGCTGCTGGAACGGCAGGCCCAGCTGACCCTGGACACCGCGCTGGCCCTGCCCATCGTGCTGGCCGGTCCGCTGGAGGAGCTCGTGGCGCGGGTGCGGGCGCAGCGCGAGCGGTTCGGTTTCTCCTATCTGACCGTGCTGGAGCCGTACATGGAGGCCTTCGCGCCGGTGATGGAGCGGTTGCGCGAGGAGTCCGCATGATGGAAATCCCTGCCCCGGACCCGGCTCCCGTGATGCGATCCTCACATGACCGACCTGCGGATACGCCCCGCTCTTCATGACGACCTCGATGCCGTGCTCGCCTTCTGGAAGACGGCCGCCGAGGGCACCAGCATCAGCGACGACCGGGACGGGGTGGAGCGGCTGGTGGCCCGCGACCCCGAAGCGCTGATTCTTGCCGAGCGAGACGGCGAACTGGTGGGCACGGTGATCGCCGGCTTCGACGGCTGGCGCTGCCATCTGTACCGGCTCGCGGTGCATCCGGGGCGGCGCCGGCAGGGCATCGCCTCGGCGCTGCTGGCCGCCGCCGAGGAGCGGTTCGTACGGCTCGGCGGGCGGCGCGTGGACGCGATGGTGCTGGTCCGCAACGAGACCGCGCACCACGCCTGGGGCGCCGCCGGTTACGGCCCGCAGGAGCACTGGCGGCGCTGGGTGAAGCCGCTCACCGACTGAGAAACCCACCCATCTTTGCCGATCCTTTACCATAGAGGGAGCACTCGGCCCTCTATGAAAGGTTGTGAGCGTCCGCCGATGGGCGAGCCTCCCAGTCCGCGCCACCGCGCGTCCCGTCGCGCCCTGTCCGATCATGGGACGGGGGTGACCCGATGACCGAAGTGCTGCTTCTTCTGGTGGCCATCCTGCTGTCCCTGGCCTGCGGCGCCTTCGTGGCGGCGGAGTTCTCGCTGACCACGGTGGAGCGCGGCGAGCTGGAGCGGGCCGCCGAACGCGGCGAGCGCGGCGCCGCGGGTGCCCTGAAGGCCGTGCGGAACCTGACCTTCCAGCTCTCCGGCGCCCAGCTCGGCATCACCGTGACCAACCTGGTCGTCGGTATGCTCGCCGAACCGTCGATCGCCAAGCTGCTCGCCGGCCCGTTCCGGGCGATGGGACTGTCCGGACCGACCGCGAGCTCGGCCGCCCTGGTGCTCGGTACGGCCCTGTCGACGGTGTTCCTGATGGTCGTCGGCGAGCTGGTGCCGAAGAACTGGGCGATCTCCGCGCCGCTGGCGATGGCCAAGCGGGTCGGTAATCCGCAGCGGTGGTTCAGCGCGGTCTTCCGGCCCTTCATCACGCACCTGAACAACATGGCCAACCGTGTCGTGCGCCGGTTCGGCATCGAGCCCGCCGAGGAGCTGGCCTCGGCACGCGGTCCGCAGGAGCTGGCGGCGCTCGCCCGGCACTCCGCCAAGGAGGGCGCCCTGGAGCCGGACACCGCCGAACTGTTCGTGCGGACGCTGAACCTGGCCGACCTGACGGCGGAGAACGTGATGACCCCGCGCGTGCAGGTCATCGCCCTCGAAGCCCAGGCGACCTGCGCGGACGTGGCGAACGCGACCCGGGCCACCGGTCTGTCCCGGTTCCCGGTCTACCAGGGCAGCCTGGACTCGGTCGTCGGCGTCGCCCACATCAAGGACGTCCTGGCCGTGCCGGCCGAGCAGCGCCGCCACCGCCGCGTCTCCCAGGTGATGCGCGAGCCGCTGCTGGTCCCCGAGTCCCTGACCGTCGACCGGCTGCTGGACCGGCTCGGCGGCAAGCGCACCATGGCCGTCGTCATCGACGAGTACGGCGGTACGGCCGGGGTGGCGACCCTGGAGGACATCGTCGAGGAGGTCGTCGGCGAGGTGCGGGACGAGCACGACCCGCACGAGACGCCCGACCTCGCCCCCGCCGGAGCGGACGAGCAGGGCCGGGCCCTGTACTCGGCCGACGGCTACGCCCGCACCGACCAGCTCGCGCGTGTGGGACTGCGGATGCCCGAGGGGCCGTACGAGACCCTGGCGGGCCTGGTCGCGACCCTGCTGGGCCGGATACCGGTGACCGGGGACACGGTCGAGGTCGCGGGCTGGCGGCTGGACGTGGTGGACGCCACGGGCCGCCGGGCGTCACGGGTGCTGCTGCACGCGCCTCTGGACGACGAGCGGGCCGACGAGACCGCGGAGGGGGCGCGATGACCGCCGTACAGCTGCTGATCGGTCTGGCGACCCTCGTCGTCAACGCCTTCTTCGTCGGCGCCGAGTTCGCGCTGATCTCCGTACGCCGCTCGCAGGTCGAGCCGCTGGCCCAGGAGGGCGACCGGCGCGCGAGGAGCGTGCTGTGGGGCCTGCAGCACGTCTCCGCGCTGCTGGCCGCCGCCCAGCTCGGCATCACGCTGTGCACGCTGGTCCTGGGTGTCGTGGCCGAGCCGGCGATCGCGCATCTGCTGGAGCCGGTGTTCCACGCCCTCGGTGTGCCCCTGAGCGCGGGTCACGCCGTGTCCTTCGTGATCGCGCTGACCCTGGCGACCTATCTGCACATGCTGCTGGGCGAGATGGTCCCGAAGAACATCGCGCTGGCGGAGCCGGTGCGCAGCGTGCTGCTGCTCGGACCGCCCCTGGTCGCACTGTCCCGGACCCTGCGCCCGGTGATCTTCACGATCAACGCCTTCGCGAACGGCCTGCTGAAGCTGCTCAGGGTCGAGGCGAAGGACGAGGTCGCGGCCACCTTCACGGACGCCGAACTCGCCGAGATCGTCAAGGACGCCAGCCAGGCGGGTCTGATCGACGACCGGGCGCAGGAACGGCTGCACGACGCCCTGGAGCTGGGCAGCCGGCCGGTGCGGGATGTCGTGGTGCCGCTGAAGCGGGTGGTGTACGCGCACATGGGCGTCACCCCGGAGCAGCTGGAGCGGCTGTCGGCCGACTCGGGCTTCTCGCGGTTCCCGGTGGTCGACGTGGGCCGCCGGATCGTGGGCTATCTGCACGTCAAGGACGCGCTGGACGCCTCACCGCGGGACGTGCCGTTCCGGCTGCGGGACATGCGGCCCATCGCGCGCGTACGGGAGCGGACCCCGCTGGACGACGTGCTCACCGCGATGCGCGGCAGCCGTACGCATCTCGCCGCGGTCCTCGGCGACGACGGCCGGCTGGCCGGCCTGGTGACCATGGAGGACGTACTGCGGGAGCTGTTCGGCCAGCCCGCGTGAGCCTCCGGCGGCTCCGACCGGGCCGCCCGGCCGGGGTCCGGTCGGGCGGCCCGGTCGGGCCCGGTCCTGTGGTGAGGCCGGGCGCTCCCGGGGAACGGCCGCGAGCCGGTTCCAGGGGTTTCCGGGGTGACCGACCGGCGGGTATGGAGGCGGGATACCATCGCTCACGCCATGCAGACGAATCCCACACCTCCCCCTTACAGCAGCCTGGTCGCGGTCGGTGACTCCTTCACCGAAGGCATGTCGGACCTGCTGCCCGACGGCTCCTACCGGGGCTGGGCCGACCTGCTCGCCGCGCGGATGGCCGCCCGTACGCCGGGCTTCCGGTACGCCAACCTGGCCGTGCGCGGGAAGCTGATCGGACAGATCGTCGACGAGCAGGTCGACGTGGCGGCGGCCATGAACGCCGATGTCATCACGCTGGTCGGCGGGCTCAACGACACCCTGCGGCCCAAGTGCGACATGGGTCGGGTGAAGGGCCTGCTGACCGAGGCCGTGGAGCGGCTGGCCCCCGCCTGCAAGCAGCTGGTGCTGATGCGCAGCCCCGGCCGCCAGGGCCCGGTGCTGGAGCGGTTCCGGCCGCGCATGGAGGAGCTGTTCGCCTGCGTCGAGGAGCTGGCCGGCCGGCACGGCGCGGTCGTCGTCGACCTGTACGGGGCGCCCGCCCTCGGCGACCCCCGGCTGTGGGACGTGGACCGGCTGCATCTGACGGCGGAGGGGCACCGCAGGGTCGCCGAGGCCGTGTGGCAGACGCTCGGGTACGACCCGGAGGACACCGACTGGCATGTGCCGATGCCTGCCACGATGCCGCCGAACTGGGTGACGCGCCGGGTGGCGGACGCGCGGTTCGCCCGTGAGCACCTGCTCCCCTGGATAGGCCGGCGCCTGACCGGCCGCTCCTCCGGGGACGGCCGCCCGCCGAAGCGTCCGGAGCTGCTGCCGTACGAGGCCCAGGCGTAGCCTCACGCTCATGACCACCCGTGTGATCAACGTCCGGGGCCGGATCCACGAGTTCGGTCCCCGGCTGGAACACGCACCCGCGGATGTCGTGTACGTCGGCCGCCGCTGGACCATGGGCGGCTGGGATCTGCCCCGGCACCGGCTGTACAACCCCTTCGCGTACGACACCCCGAAGAAGAAGCGGGACGGCACCCGGGCCGAGGTCATGGCCATGTACCGGGCCTATCTGCTGGAGCGCCCGGAGCTGCTGGAGTCGGTCGAAGAGCTGCGGGGAAAGACGCTGGCGTGCTGGTGCGCGCCGGAGCTCTGCCACGCGGACGTGCTGGCGGAGCTGGCCGACGCCGAGGACCCCGCGGAGTCGGCCGGCAGCGACAGGTGACGCGGCTCTCGTAGCTTCCGCCGAACAGGGGCGTGGCGCTGGCCTGCACGAATCGCCAGTAGAATCTGGTCACGTGACTTCTGCCGCGCCCGCCAAGCCCCGCATCCCGAACGTCCTCGCCGGACGCTACGCCTCCGCCGAGCTCGCCACGCTCTGGTCCCCCGAGCAGAAGGTGAAGCTGGAGCGGCAGCTCTGGCTCGCCGTGCTCCGCGCCCAGAAGGACCTGGGCATCGAGGTGCCGGACGAGGCGATCGCCGACTACGAGCGTGTCCTCGGCACCGTCGACCTGGCCTCGATCGCCGAGCGCGAGAAGGTCACCCGCCACGATGTGAAGGCGCGGATCGAGGAGTTCAACGACCTCGCCGGGCACGAGCACGTGCACAAGGGCATGACCTCCCGCGACCTCACCGAGAACGTCGAGCAGCTGCAGATCCGGCTCTCGCTGGAGCTGATGCGCGACCGCACCGTGGCCGTGCTGGCGCGCCTCGGCAAGCTGGCCGGCGAGTACGCCGAGCTGGTCATGGCCGGCCGCTCGCACAACGTGGCCGCGCAGGCCACGACGCTGGGCAAGCGTTTCGCCACGGCGGCCGACGAGCTGCTCGTGGCGTACGGCAGGGTCGAGGAGCTCCTCGGCCGCTACCCGCTGCGCGGCATCAAGGGCCCGGTCGGCACCGCGCAGGACATGCTGGACCTGCTCGGCGGTGACGCGGCGAAGCTGGCCGAGCTGGAGAACCGGATCGCACGGCACCTCGGCTTCTCGCAGGCGTTCACCTCGGTCGGCCAGGTCTACCCGCGCTCGCTGGACTACGAGGTCGTCACCGCCCTGGTGCAGCTGGCGGCGGCGCCGTCCTCGCTGGCCAAGACGATCCGGCTGATGGCCGGGCACGAGCTGGTCACCGAGGGCTTCAAGCCGGGCCAGGTCGGTTCCTCCGCCATGCCGCACAAGATGAACACCCGCTCCTGCGAGCGCGTCAACGGCCTCATGGTCATCCTGCGCGGCTACGCCTCGATGACCGGCGAGCTGGCCGGCGACCAGTGGAACGAGGGCGACGTGTCCTGCTCGGTGGTGCGCCGGGTGGCCCTGCCGGACGCCTTCTTCGCCCTCGACGGCCTGCTGGAGACCTTCCTGACCGTGCTGGACGAGTTCGGCGCCTTCCCGGCGGTCGTCGCCCGCGAGCTGGACCGCTACCTGCCGTTCCTGGCCACCACCAAGGTGCTCATGGGCGCCGTCCGCGCCGGCGTGGGCCGTGAGGTCGCGCACGAGGCGATCAAGGAGAACGCCGTCGCCACCGCGCTCGCGATGCGCGAGCAGGGCGCCGAGCGCAACGACCTGCTCGACAAGCTCACCGCCGACGACCGCCTGCCCCTCGACCGCGACCAGCTGGCCGCGCTGATGGCCGACAAGCTGTCCTTCACGGGCGCCGCGGCCGATCAGGTCGGCGTGGTCGTCGGCCGGATCGAGGAGATCGTCAAGCAGCACCCGGAGGCCGCTGGGTACACCCCCGGAGCGATCCTCTGACCACCTCTGCCCCCTCTCCCCGTTCGCCCCGCTTCACCCAGGCGGAACTGGAGGCCGCCCGCGACCGTCTCGTACCGGACGTCGTCGCGGACGGCCTCCGGGTGCTCTTCTGCGGGCTGAATCCCTGAGAAATACCAACACTCCGCTCCGTGATCCAGGCACGTGAAAGACCCCGCCCTATCCGCCGGTGGAGGGTTGGCGGACGGGCGGAGTCCTGCAGCGCGTTTGCCCCTGGGACATCGCTTACGTGGTCGGTGGGGCCGTATCCCGGCGGCTCCCCGTGCGCCCGCCCTGGCTGTTCTGACTGGACAGGGCGCGCCTCCCGTCGCCGTCGGGTCGCTCAACCTGTGCGAAGACGTCCACTACGGCCTGTCCAAGGGCCTCGCGCGCGTAATCGGTAAACCTCTTGCGAGCAAGAGCAAGAGCCTCCATAGCCCGTTGATGCTCCTCGCGCATCTCCGAAGTCCAGCGTTCGCCGACGGCCCACGCGACGACGCGCTGCCAGCCATTCCTCGCCGGCCGCGAGGCAGTGCTGGTACCGACGAGGTCCATGCACTTGCCGACGACATCATTGGCAAGCCGCACACCCTCCTGATCGCACCGGGTCCACAGTTGCGACAGGGCCGCGTGCAACGGCTGAAGATCCTGTGCTACCCAGTCATGCAGTTCTAGAGGATCTACGGGCTTCCGAAGGCGCACGGCGACATCTAGCCCCTCCGAGAGCCCCGACCGCAGTCTCATCGTTTCACCCATTGCCTGCGCCCGCGTCGCCACGGCTAGGGACCTCGTCAGTAGCTCCAGGACCGCTGCATGCAGTGCGTCTCGGTCGCTCGCCTTGCCACGCAGCCGCTCCTGAAACCACACAACACCCCACGACCCCATAGCGGTAAGGAACGAGGCGCCTAGGGCCGCGGTAAGTGCTACTTGGGCATCAGTCACAGGCGCCACAGTACGACGAAGAAAGCACCGCTCGTCCGCCGGTGGGGGAGGCGGACGAGCGGGGCCGAGTGGACCCGCTCGGTCAGACGGCTCGGGGCTGCTGACCGGAGCGGGCGTTCTTGGGCCTGGAGTTCCAGGGATGATGCGGGCAGGTGCAGCGGTGGACGAGCAAGATGCCACCGCCATGTGGAAGAGGGATGTCCTGGGTCTGACGGCAGTCGCTGTGCAGACCCTTATAGCCCGGCCGCTGAGCCAGCGCGCACTCGGCAGACATGCCCGAGGTGTCGATGGCGGTCTCGCTCACGGGAAGATCCACCCGCTGCTCACCGAGTTCATCACGCGGGTTCGCTCGCGCATCGCCTCCAGCCGCTCCTCATCCGTGGCGAGGCGGACGCGAGCAGGGTCGGCGTCCCACTCGCGCCCGCCGGCCACTGGCCGCAGCTGAACGGCCGGGCCCACGTGGCCCATGACGTACCCGAGCTTGTTGCTCTGGGTGTCGACGACCAGGGTGCCGTCCGGGTGCTCCTCTTGTCGTTCTGCCATCACTCGCAGCCCCCTCGCCGAAGTGCCTCCGCCAGCTGCACGGCCACATCGGCGCGGACCCGGCCCAGCTCGACGAGCTTCAGGTCTGGTGACGCGAGTTCGACGCCGAGGGAGGGGAGGACGATCCCGACTTCGGTCAGGGCTGTCCGGAGCGTCTCTACCGCCGTGTACGGGTCGACGTCCAACTTCTTCTTCGTGGCCATGAACGGGACGGTAGGAAGGGGGCGTTGCCTGTCGCGAGAGAGATTTCTCATTCTTTCTCCCAACTTCCCTTGTCTGTCTAGAAATTTCTCGCGAAGCTGGCAGTGCGGTGTAGTCCCGGGCGGCTGCGCCTGGCGATGCTTAGTGGATCAATCCCCCAACGAAGGGAACCACCATGGCCCGACGGCTGCGCTTCAACGGCACGGGCAGCGGCGAGGGAGGCTGTCCGGCGATCCACGAGGATCTCGACACCGGCGAGGTCATCGTGCAGGGGCGCCCCCTTACCGATCCTGCCGACCTGAGCCAGCTTCAGTACTTTGACTCCGAGCGGGAGGTGGCCGTCGTCGTGCCGCGCAACACGCTCGTCGACTTCGGTCCTCGCGACGAGACGCCGAGGTCCATCGACCTCACCGCCTTCGGCAAGCTGTTCGAGAACTTCAAGCACACCGCGCGTCGGATCGAGACCCGGCGCCGTTACGCCTCGGACGAGAGCACCGAGACGTACGGCCAGTTCACCCGCGGCGAGACTCCCACGTGGGACATGGACACTCCCTGGTGCCACACGATCCGCCGCAAGGTGGCCCAGGGCGCACGCGTCGAGCGCGTTCGTATCGTCGACCGCCCGGCAACCGACGGGCAGCGCTACCTGCTGGCGCATGCAGAAAAGAACACCGCGCTCGGCGAGAAGATCCATAACCTGTGGCGCGAGGACGCGGAACGCCTGCACCTGCCGGAAGAGGACTTCTGGGTCTTCGACTCGCGTCTGGTGGCCCGGCTCGTCTTTGACGAGGAAGACAACCTGATCGGTGCTGAGCTGATCACCGAGCCCGCGGCCGTCAACCGCTACCTCCAGGTCTGGGACGCGGCATGGCACTATGCGATCCCGTACGAGCAGTTCGCGGCCCTGGTGGCGGCGGAGGATTAGGCAGGCACAACCGTTGAGCACCGACTACCAGCAGGCGCGCGAGGGCCTGGGACTGCGACTGCGAGAGCTGCGGCTCACCGCGCCTGACGGTCGGCTCACCGGAGCACAGCTCGCCGAACGCCTGGGCTGGCCCGCCTCGAAGGTCTCCAAGCTAGAGCTGGGGAAGCAGACGGCCACCCCTGAGGATCTGCGCCAGTTCGCTGACGCGGTCGGCCAGCCCGGGGCGTACGAGGAACTCCTCTCAAGATTGCGCGGGTTTGAGTCCCAGATACGTTCCTGGCGGCGTCAGCTGGCCGCAGGCCACCGCCCCGTGCAGGCGGCCCATAACCACGCGCAGGCCAAAGCCAAGGTGCTGCGCGCATGGGAATCATCCTGGGTCGTGGGCATCCTCCAGACTCCCGGCTATGCCCGCGCCATCCTGCGCCACTTCGCGCAGCTGCACGGTTCGCGGCTCGACGACCTTGAGGACGCCGTCGCCGCCCGTATGGAGCGTCAGCGGCTGCTGTACGAGCCGGGGCGCAAGTACCACATCATCCTGTCGGAGTCGGTGCTGCGGCACCTGGTATGCCCGCCGGCCGACCTGGCCGCCCAGCTCTCTTACCTGTCCGGCGTCATCGGTCTGAAGACCGTCGAACTGGGCATCGTACCGTTCAGCGCCTCGATGAAGCTGCCGCCCGGCGCAGGCTTCTGGGTCTACGACGACCGCCAGGTGGTAACCGAGACTTGGCACGCTGAGCTGTGGATGGATGACGAGGCCACCGTGGCGACCTACCTCAGGGCATGGAAGACCTTGCAGCAGTCAGCGGTGTACGGAGTTGACGCTCAGAACACCATCAACGTGGCGCTACGAGCGCTCAATTCACGCTGAGTGGCTAGCTCTACTCCTGAATGAGCTAGCACGCCACCGCGGCAGTCTCGCCGTCCATCAGAGCCCACGAGGTGAGCTGTCAGAACAGGCTGCTCGCTGACGTAGCACCTGGGATCCCGAGGTCCCTCAGGAAGCTGAGGCGGGCGTTTATGGCTGCGGCAAAGTGGCGCCAGTCGAGGCCTTCGACCGGTTCAAACGGGTACGGCTCATCGGCCGAGGAAGTGACGTAGCAGACGGCGTCGTAGAGCCGTTCGTCCATGAGCCGCTGACAGAAGATTCCGAAGCGGTCCTGGTACAACGTACCGAACCAAATCGGGTCGACGGGCAAGGCTCCCCTAGCGGCAGACGCAGCAGCGGCCATCGGGGTCCTGCGGGACGCAGCGCGGGTCGAAGTGGCCGCACTCCGCGCAGTCATCGACGACGCAGCGGCCGGCCTCACGGCACCGAGCACATGCCATGCTCCGCCTCCTGTGCGTGACTTCAGGGACTGGATGCCCACCGCGCCGTGGGGGCGGTGGGAGGAGGTGTCGATGACCCAGCCGTTCCCGGCGTAGATGCCCACGTGGTCGGCGTAGGACGAGTGGTAGCCGAAGGCGATGATGTCGCCGACCCTCAGGTGGCTCATCGACACCCGCGGCAGGTGGTGCCACATCTCATCGGTGGTGCGCGGCAGCGTCACACCCGCGTGCCGCCAGGCGGCGTACACGAGCCCCGAGCAGTCGAACACGTTCGGGCCGGTCGCGCCCCAGCGGTAGTGAGAACCGATCTTCGAGCGGGCATACGCAACCGCGACGGCCCCGCGCGTCGTCTGCGAGGTCGACGACTTCGCCTCCGCCGTGTGAGAGACGGCGGAGGCGGAGCCAGACCGACCGCGCACGACGGCCGTGCGGTGACCGACCCTCAGCACCATGCCGGGGCAGATGAGATCGGGGTTCGAACCGACGACCTGGCGGTTGTCGGCGTACAGCTGTTGCCAGCTCTCCCCGAACCGCGGCGCGATCTTGGAGAGCCAGTCGCCCTGCCGGACGGTGTAATGGACGGCGCTATCACTAGCGATCATGAGCGTTCCAAACGCTCGGGCAGCGGCGCCACTTGGCGCCCGGCGGCATGCTGCAAGACAGGGGCCGCCTCCCCCGATGGCGCGCTAACCTCGGCGCCGGAGGTGGCACCGCATGGCTGCGCGAGCGAAATGTACCTGGGGACTGACCGCGGCAGCGGTCAACGCCGCGGCGGCGATCGTCGCGGTGGTGGTGACGAAGGCGGGCGGCGGCACGAGTACTTCGCGGCCGAGCACGCCTCTGTGGAAGACGCCGGCCGCCTCCCCCTCGGCGAGCGCGCCGAAGTCACCCAGCCCCAGCTTCAAGGCCGGAACCTGGTGCGCCTCTCATCCCACGTCGCAGTGGTGCCAGAGCCCGCTGCCCACCCACGTCACCGAGCCCGTCCCGTCCGGGCCTGAGATCAGCGCGGCGGCGAGTTCTGCGTTCGCCTCGTGCTTCCAGAGCCCTGACAGCTGCTTCGGCAGCGGGAAGCCGTAACCCTCCTGAGTCTGCGAAAAGGTCCACGAGTCATAACCGCCGTGCGGCGGTTGACGGTTCAACCTATCCACCTGCTGTCTACCGCTTGACAGCCCCTCACACCGGCCCTGAACTGCGTGAATCGGCGAGGGGCCAGCATCCGGAATCAACGCCTCGTGAGGCGATTCAGCCAATCCCCATGTTGCGCTGTATGGTCCCTCTTACTCCTTTCGGGGAACCGAGCCGCACCTTCGTTTCGGGGGCGCGGATTCGCGTCCTCGCCGGTGCGGGCATCGCCCGCTTCTGCGGCTTCGGCCGGAAAGGAGTGCGGACCTTGAAGGAGACCGACAGCAACGAGGAGGTCGACTCGACCGAAGAGGTCGAGCCCGACAAGGTCCGGTCTCGTCGGAAGCGCGTGCGTGTGACTCCGGAGCACGTTCGCACGGCCTACTGGATCATCCGCGTGGCCGTGTGGCTCTGGAAGAACAACCCGTGGTTCTGACGACGTAGGCCCCAGCTGAGCAATCAGCCAGGGCCTACGATCCCGGATGCCATGGGCCTCGTCCTCGCAGTCCGTCGGGTGGTGACCGACGGGAGGGCGGGGCCCCTGGTCTTTGACGCACGGTTTAGTTAAACCACGGCGCAGAGGCACTGTAGTACAGGAAATCTCGAGTCGTGAATCCACGTGGATAGAACCGCTGCAACGAAGACTGCTGACACACAGACCCAATAGACGCTGATGGCAACGCCGATGGAGTTCGCCGATACGTCTGAGGAAAACTCGTCGGCGGACCCTAACAGCCTGGACGGCGACGCCCTAGTACGTCAGCCGGTACACGGCGCGCCGGCCCTCGCGGCCCCGGACGACGGCCCCGAGCCGCTCCATGTCCTGGAGCGTGTAGTGCACGCTGCTCCTGCTCCTGGGCCCGACGGCCTCGCCGATCCGCGCCATGGTCGGGTACTCCCCCTCGTCCGCGACGTAGGCGCGGATGAACCTGATGATCTTCTCGTGGCGGTCGGTGAGGTGGTCGTTCTTGCGACGGGACATGCTTCGGATTCAGGCACGTGTGGACCGGTCACCACTTCGCCCGCCCCGGCAACCGCTTCTGGCCGGTGCTGCACCTGTCGGGCTTCACCCCGAGGCTGCTGAAGCCGGCCGAGCAGCGGGATCTGCTGTCGTACGGACTGGGCATCACGAACGTCGTGGCGCGGGCGACCGCGCGGGCCGACGAACTGACCGCCGAGGAGTACGTCGAGGGCGGGCGGCTGCTGACCGAGAAGGTGACGGCGCTCGCGCCGAGGTGGCTGGCCGTGGTCGGGGTGACCGCGTACCGGGCCGCGTTCGGCGAACGCACCGCGCAGGTCGGACCACAGGAGCGGACGATCGGGGACAGCCGGGTGTGGGTGCTGCCCAATCCCAGCGGGCTGAACGCGCACTGGACGGCGGCGAGCATGGCGGAGGAGTTCGCCCGGCTCCGGGTCGCCGCGCAGGCCTAGCGGCCACGGACGGTGGTCACGGCGGAGGTATCTCCGTGACCACCGCCAGGAGCCGTATCTCGTCCGCGCGGTCCCGGTCGGCGACGCCGAGGGCGACCCAGCGGCCCGCCCCCGCCACCTGCCACACATCCAGCTCGTCGGTGAGCAGGCTGAGGGTGGCCCAGGGTTCCGGTATCTGCTCTCCCCGGCTCAGGCGCAGGCGCACCGTGAGCTGGCCACACGGCGGCTGACGGCCCCAGCGGTCGTGCAGCCGCTCCGCTATGGCCTCCCGGTACGCCTGGAAATCCGTGACGGTCCGCTCCCGCACCCAGGCGTGGCCCACTCGCATGCCGTGGCTCGTCTCTAACGGCACGGTGGCGTAACCGGGTCCTGCCGTGCCCGACTCGGACCGGCAGGGCTCCGCCGGGAACTCCTGGGCGCACAGCCGGTCGATCACAGCGAGGTGGGTCGCGATGTCCATGTGATCCAGTAAAGCGGGCGCCACTGACAATTGGCGGTCTGTCAGGCGTCCCGGCGGTCGAGGTTCCACGCGCCCGCGACCAGGGCGGCCGCCGACCACAGCGCGGTCACCGCGAGTCCGCTCCACGGGCCGAGCGGGCCGTCCCAGGCGCTGTGCAGGGCGACTTGGCCGGCCCGGTCGGGCAGGAAGTCGGCGACGCCTGCGGACAGGTCGCCGATGACGAAGGAGACGATCAGCAGGAACGGGATCAGCACGGACAGGGTCGCCACACCGCTGCGCAGTACAGCGGCGAGTCCGGCGGCGAACAGCGCCATCAGCGTCAGGTGCAGTGCGCAGCCGACGGCGCCGCGCAGGCCTTCGCTCCAGGCCGGGCCGGAGGTGCCGAGGAGCGACTTGCCGACGAGCAGGGTGACCAGCCCGGTGAGGAGGCCGACGGCCAGCACGGGCAGGGCGATCGCGGTGGCCTTGGCGGCGAACCAGTGCCGTCGGTTGGGCACGGCCGACAGCGTCAGCCGCAGCGCGCCGCCCCGGAACTCGGCGGAGACGGCCGTCGTACCGAAGGCGATCGCGGCGATCTGGCCGAGGCTCACGCCGAAGAACACCGAGTAGAGCGGGTCCGAGCGGTCGGCGTCCGCGGCCGCGAGCGCCGAGAACGCGGTGGTGGTGAGGAGGATCGCGGCCAGACCGCCGACGAGTGAGCGCAGCGTACGGATCTTGATCCACTCGGCGCGAAGAACGGGTGCGAACGGCATGGTCAGGCCTCCTGGGACAGTGCGGTGAACTCGGCCTCGGCCGCGGTCAGATCGAGGTAGGCCTCCTCCAGGGTGGCTTCGTGCGCGGCGAGTTCCAGGACGGGGACGCCGGCCTCGGCCATGAGCCGGCCGATGTCGTCCACGCGCGCGTGCCGCACGGTGCGGGCCCCGTCCGCAGCCGGTGCGGCGTCGAGGCCGTGGCGGGCGAGCAGGTCGTCCAGCGCCGCGGGCTCGGTGGTGCGGATCCTGACGTGCGGCCGTACGCGCGCGTGGATGAACTCCCGGACCGGGGTGTCGGCCAGCAGGCGCCCCCGGCCCAGGATCACGAGGTGGTCGGCGAAGGCGGCGGTCTCGCCCATCAGATGGCTGGAGACCAGGACCGTACGGCCCTCCTCGGCGAGCCGGCGCAGCAGCGTGCGGATCCACACGATCCCTTCCGGGTCGAGTCCGTTGGCGGGTTCGTCGAGCAGGATCACCTCGGGGTCCCCGAGGAGGGCGGCGGCGATGCCGAGACGCTGCCGCATGCCGAGGGAGTACGTCCGTACCCGGCGCCGGGCCACCCGGGCGAGCCCGGTCTCCTCCAGGACGGCGTCGACCCGGCGGTCCGGGATGCGGTTGCTCGCGGCGAGGGCGCGCAGATGGTCGCGGGCGGTGCGGGAGCCGTGCGCGGCCCGGGCGTCGAGCAACGCGCCGACCTGGCGCAGAGGTTCACGCAGCTCCGCATAGGCCTGGCCGCCGATGGTGGCCGTGCCGGAGGTGGGCCGGTCGAGGCCGAGGACGAGGCGCATGGTGGTGGACTTGCCGGCGCCGTTGGGGCCGAGGAAGCCGGTGACGCGGCCGGGGCGCACGCTGAAGGTGAGCTGGTCCACGGCCCGCCGTCCGCCGTACTCCTTGCCGAGGTCGCGTACGTCGATGCTGGTCATGGCCACCAGCCTGGCTACGGCGGGAGCCCGGGTCCTCCCCCGCCGGTGGAGAGCCGCTCCCCCGCGCGGGGGAGGTCCGTTGTCGGTGCCGCCTGCGACGATGGCGCCATGGCCCGGATGCTCCGCTTCCTGCGCCCGCTGTCGCGCGGGACGACGTACACACGCCTGTTGCATCTGTGGGTGCCGATGCTGGTGGTCAGCGTCTGGCTCTTCATCGACATGTCGACTCCGTGGGTGCCCGCGCTGGTGCTCGTCCCGCTCGGTCTGGTGCCCGCGGTGCGCCGGGGCGAGGGCGTGCAGGCGCGGCTGCTGCTCACGCCCGGTGAGGCGGAGCCGGGCATCTCCGAGTCCCCGTCGGCGACTTGGCGGGACCGATGGCGCACGGTGCTGTGGCTTCAGCTGCGGATGGCCCTCGGCGCGGCGGCCGTGTTCGCCACGGTGTGGCTGCTCGGCACCGCCTTCGAACTGGCCCGCTGCGCCTGGGGGCGGGCGCCTGCCGGGATACCGCTGCTGGACCGGTTGCCGCCGCACCGCGGGTGGGCCCTGCTGACGCCGCTCCCGCTGCTCGCCCTGTACGGAGCGGTCGTCGGGCTGGGCGAGCTGGTCACGGTCTGCGCGCGCCGGCTGCTCGGCCCGTCGGCCGCCGAGCGGCTGGCCGCCCTGGAGGAGCGCACCGAGCAGCTGCTGGAACGCACCCGTATCGCGCGGGAGTTGCACGACTCGATCGGGCACGCGCTGACGGTGGCCGTGGTGCAGGCCGGCGCGGCCCGGGCGGCAGGCGACCCGGAGTTCAGCGACCGCGCCCTGAATGCCATCGAGGAGACCGGCCGGGCGGCCCTGGAGGACCTGGAGCGGGTGCTGGGCGTGCTGCGGGAGGCCGGTCGTCCGGTGAGCGCCCGGCCCACCCTGGCCGACGCCGGCCGGCTCCTGGAGTCGGCGCGGGCCTCCGGCGCGAAGGTCGACGCCGAGGTGACGGGCCCGGTCGCGGACGTGCCCGGGCCGGTGTCCCGCGAGGGCTACCGGATCCTGCAGGAGGCGCTGACCAATGTGCTGCGGCACGCCGGAGCCGTGCCGGTGCGGGTCCGGGTCGTGGTCACCGGCAATGTGCTCGCCCTGGAGGTCCGCAATCCGCTCCCCGGGCCGATACCGGGCGCGGGCCGGGGCAGCGGCCTGCGAGGCATACGGGAGCGCGCCGCACTGCTCGGGGGCAGTGCCCGAACCGGTCCGGACGAGGGCGACTGGCAGGTGCGCGCGGAGCTGCCGATGAGTTGATCTAGTCTGGCCGGATGCCGGTCACCGTACTCCTCGTCGACGACGAACCCCTGGTCCGCGCGGGTCTGCGGGCGGTGCTGGAGGCGCAGCCGGACATCGAGGTGGTGGGTGAGGCCGCCGACGGGGCCGCGGTCGTCCCGCTGGTGCGGCAACTGCGGCCGGACGTCGTCGCCATGGACGTCCGCATGCCGTTGCTGGACGGCATCGAGGCCACGCGCGTGGTGCTGCGCTCGGTGGCCGAGCCGCCGAAGATCCTCGTGGTGACGACCTTCGAGGACGACGAGTACGTGTACGAGGCGCTGCGCGCGGGCGCCGACGGCTTCCTGTTGAAGCGGGCCCGGCCGGCCGAGATCGTGCACGCGGTCCGGCTGGTCGCGGAGGGCGAGTCGCTGCTGTTCCCGGCTTCCGTGCGACGCCTCGCCGCCCGGTACGGGGACGGCGACCGGCCGGCGCGTGCGGCACTGGAGCGGGCCAGACTGACGGAGCGGGAGGCGGAGGTGCTGCGGCTCATGGCGCGCGGGCTGTCGAACGCGGAGATCGCGGCTCGGCTGGTCGTGGGCACGGAGACGGTCAAGTCGCACGTGAGCGCCGTGCTGGCCAAGCTCGGCGCGCGCGACCGCACCCAGGCGGTGATCGCGGCGTACGAGTCGGGGTTCGTCGAGCCGGAGTGAACCGGGCCGGCCGTGGTGAAGCCGGCACTCGCCGGGGCGCGCCAGGCCGAGTACGATCCGCCCAACACGCCCGCGAGCTGGAAGGACGGACGGTGGGGCAGCTGACCGGCGGCGATCCCTCGCTGCTGCGAAGGATCAATTCCGCGGTGGTGCTGCACGCGCTGCGTGCCACGGACTGCGCGACGCTCACCGAGATCACCCGGGTCACCGGACTGTCCCGGCCGACCGTCGAGGGTGTGGTCGAAGGGCTCATCGAGGGCGGGCTCGTCGTGGAGACCGCGGCCGACGAGGGCACCGCGCGCCGTCAGGGGCGGCCCGCGCGCCGGTTCCGGTTCCGGGCCGAGGCGGGGCATCTGCTGGGCCTGGAGATCGGCCCGCACCGGGTCGCCGCGCTGCTGTCCGACCTGGACGGGCGGGTGCTGGGCGCGCAGGCCAAGGAGGTCGACGAGACGGCGCCGGCGGACGAGCGGCTGGAGCGGCTGCGCGGCGCGGTCGCCGAACTGCTGCGCCGGGCCGGGGTCGCGCGCGGCTCGCTGCGGGCCGTGGGTGTGGGCACGCCGGGGATCGTGGAGGCCGACGGCACGGTACGGCTGAGCACGGCTCTGCCGCAGTGGACCGGCCTGAACCTGGGTGAGCGGCTCAGCCGCTCCTTCAAGTGCCCGGTGCTGGTGGAGAACGACGCCAACGCGGCGGCCGTCGCCGAGCACTGGAAGGGCGCGGCCACCGAGTCGGACGACCTGGTGTTCGTGCTGGCCGGGCTGAGCCCGGGTGCGGGTTCGCTGATCGGCGGGCGGCTGCACCGCGGCTACGGCGGGGCGGCCGGGGAGATCGGCGCGCTGCATCTGCTGGGCCGGGAGGCCACTCCGGAGACTCTGCTGTCCACCACCGACCAGCCGCTGCATCCGCTGGACGAGCAGGCGGTCGCGGAGGTGTTCGCGCTGGCCCGGGAGGGCGACCAGCGGGCGATGGCGGCCGTGGAGCGGTTCATCCAGCGGCTGGTGCACGACGTGGCCGCGCTGGTGCTGGCGCTGGATCCCGAACTGGTGGTGATCGGCGGGTGGGCTGCGGGCCTGGACGGCGTCCTGGAACCGCTGCGGCGCGAACTGGCCCGCTACTGCCTGCGTCCGCCCGAGGTGACGCTGTCTCTGCTGGGCGAGGCGGCGGTGGCCACGGGGGCGCTGCGCTTGGCTCTGGACCACGTCGAGGAGCAGTTGTTCACGGTGGACGGGTCGGCGACGGGGCGACGCTGAGCGGCGGGCGCCGGTCGCCTTGCCCCTGCGGCACCGCCGTGGCCGGCCGCGCAGTTCCCCGCGCCCCTCATGCGGTTCGCCCCGGCCGGCGTCGCGGGGCCACCGGAGACACGGGAAGCTGCCCACGTGGTACCAGAAGCGGTCGTCTCGCACCTGCGGCAGCGCCCATGGCCGGCCGCGCCGATACCCGCGCCCCTCATGCGGTTCGCCCCGGCCCGCGTCGTGGGGCCACCGGAGACACGGGAAGCTGCCCACGTGGTACCGGAAGCGGTCGTCTCGCCCCTGCGGCACCGCCCCTGGCCGGCCGCGCAGATACCCGCGCCCCTCATGCGGTTCGCCCCGGCCGGCGTCGCGGGGCTACCGGAGACGCGGGAAGCTGCGCACGTGGTGCCGGGAGCGGTCGTCTCGCCCCTGCGGCAGCGCCGTGACTGGTCGCGCAGTTCCCCGCGCCCCTTGGGCCCGGGAGGTCAGGAGGCCTGGCGTTCCGGGTCGTGGTGTATTTCCACGTCCGGGGAGTCGCCGAAGGTCAGCCGGCAGGTGTCGGCACGGTAGGTGGCGACGGACAGGGCGGCGGTGCGGCCCGCGGCGAAGAAGCGGGTGGTGACGACGAGGACCGGGGAGCCGGGGAGCCGGTCGAGGTCCTTGGCGTCGTCGGCGCGGGCCGAGCCCAGTTCGACGGCGCGGTCCTGCCCCTCGAGCGTCAGGTGCTGGAGCTCGCGCAGCACCGCACGCGCGCGTGCCGGGCCGGACGGGGCGTCGATCGCGGTAAGGTCGGGGACCGAGGCCGCCGGGACGTAGAGGAGTTCGGTGGCGACCCGCTGGCCGTGGGACATCCGGGAGCGCCGCACGGTGTGCACGGGCTCGTCCGCGCCGGTCTCCAGGGCCGCGGCGACGGCGGCGGGCGGCACCGCCTGGTCACAGTCGACGGGCTGCCAGGCGTCTGCGGCGGCGCCCGGCCAGACGTGCTGCTCGGTGCCGACGGCCACGCCGACACGCGGGGGCGCGACGGTCGTACCGACACCGCGGCGGCGCTGCAGCCGGCCTTCCAGCTCGAGCTGTTCGAGGGCCTGCCGGAGCGTGGCGCGGGCCACGCCGAAGCGGGCGGCGAGGTCGCGTTCGTTGGGCAGGATCTCGCCGACCGAGAACTCGGAGTCCAGTGCCTCGCTGAGCACGGTCTTGAGATGCCAGTACTTCGGTTCCGGCACCGATTCCAGCTGCGTGGTCCCCACCCTGTCCTCCGCAAGAGCCGTGGTCCGGCGGTTTTTAGCGCCCTTGTTTATTAAAGGTTGTTGCACTTCTCTGCGACCATAGGGCGGCCTTCACCCTTGGTCAAGACCAATCCTCGATCTCTGGGCCACGCACGGCCGACCCGCCGCGGAGCGTTCATGAGGCGTTCGCGGGCGCCGGTGTGTGTGACATCGCGGCAAAGCCCCCGTCACAGGACGGGGGCTCGCGGCGCGCGTGCGGTGGCGGGGTGGGGGTTCAGCGGTCGGCGAGGTGCCCCAGCTTGTCCGGGTTGCGAACGATGTACACGGTCGCGACGCGGCCGTCGGCGACGTCCACCTGGACCAGGCTCTCGGGCTTGCCGTCGAGCAGGACCAGCAACGCCGGGCCGCCGTTGGCCTCCACGAAGCGGTAGGACAGGGCCGGCGCGGACTGCTGAGCGACGGCGACGAGGAACCGGCCGACCTTGTCGGCGGTGTGCAGGACCCGCAGGGGCGCCTTGGCCTTGCCGCCGCTGTCGCCGACCAGGCGGACGTCCGGGGCGAGCAGGGACATGAGCCCGTCCAGGTCACCGTCGGCCGCGGCGGCGAGGAATCGCTCGGTCAGCTCGCGTCGCTGGGCGGGGTCGACCTCGTAGCGCGGCCGCCGCTCGTCGACGTGCCGACGCGCCCGCCCGGCCAGTTGCCGTACCGCCGCCTCGCCGCGGTCGAGCAGGCCGGCGATCTCGGCGTACGGGTAGCCGAACGCCTCCCGGAGCACGAAGACGGCCCGCTCCAGTGGCGACAGCGACTCCAGGACGACCAGCAGGGCGAGGGAAACACTGTCGGCGAGCACGGCGCGTTCCGCCGCGTCCGGGGCGGCGTCACCGAACTCGGTGAGGTACGGCTCCGGCAGCCACGGCCCGACGTACACCTCGCCGCGTGTCCGCACCTGGCGCAGCCGGTCGATGGCCAGTCGGGTGGTGATGCGCACCAGGTAGGCGCGCGGTGCGCGGACCTCCGCCCGGTCGGCGTGGGACCAGCGCAGCCAGGCGTCCTGGACGACGTCCTCGGCGTCGGCCACGCGGCCGAGCATGCGATAGGCGACACCCATGAGGAGGGGGCGGTGCTCTTCGAAGACGTCGATCTCGGTCTCGGTGGTCACCGCTCCATCCCAGCCGACACGCGCCGCGGCTGTCCACCCGGAATGGGCCCGTCCGACGCCGGTCCGGCCCACAATGACCGCGGACCGCCGGAAGCCGGCGGCCGCAACGGGAGGTGGCCGATGCGATACGCGGTGCTGGGCACGGGCGAGGTGGGCCGCACGCTGGGAGGCAGACTGCTCGAGCTGGGGCACGAGGTGACCCTGGGATCGCGCGTCAAGGACAACCCGGTGGCGCTGGAGTGGGCCACGGCCTCGGCGGAGCGGGCCCGCGCGAGCACGTTCGCGGAGGCGGCCGCCTCGGCCGAGGTGGTCATCAACGCGGTGGGCGGCCGGGTGGCGCTCGACGCCCTGCGGGCGGCCGGCGCGGAGCACCTCGACGGCAAGGTGGTGGTGGACGTGTGCAATCCGCTGGCCTTCGAGGACGGCCAACCGCGGCTGGACCCGGTGGAGTCGGACAGCGTGGGCGAACAGATCCAGCGGGCCTTTCCGCACGCGCGCGTGGTGAAGACGCTGAACACGGTCAACTGTCAGGTGATGGTGGATCCGGGCCGGGTGCCCGGTGCGCACCACCTGTTCGTCTGCGGTGAGGACGCCGGGGCCAAGGAGCAGGTGACGGCGCTGCTCGGGGAGTTCGGATGGCCGGCCGAGCGGGTGCTGGACCTGGGCGGGATCCAGGCGGCGCGGGCGACGGAGATGTACCTGCCGCTGTGGCTCGCCATGATGCGGCAGTTGGGGACGGCGGACTTCAACATCGAGGTGCGCCGGGCGGACTGACCACCGCAGGGGCGGGCACGTACGGCCACCGGGGGCTACCGGCCGGTAGTAATTGCTGACAAACTGTCTACGGCGTCGTCAGCATCCAGCCGAGGAGCACCCCCATGTCCGCCACCGTCTCCTTCAAGGTCCCCACCCCGCACGGCCCGAAGGACGTGACCGTGTCCTACGCGCGCGTGGGACGCGGCGAACCGCTGGTCCTGCTGCACGGGATCGGCCATCACCGGCAGGCCTGGGACCCGGTCGTGGACATCCTGGCCACCGAGCGCGACGTGATCACCGTCGACCTGCCGGGCTTCGGAGCCTCCCCCGGCCTGCCGGACGGCCTCGCCTACGACCTGCCCACCACCAACTCCGTGCTCGGCTCCCTGTTCGAGGCGCTGGAGCTGGACCGGCCGCACATCGCGGGCAACTCGCTGGGCGGCCTGCTCGCCCTGGAGCTCGGCCGGGAGAAGCTCGTACGGTCCGTCACGGCCCTCTCCCCGGCCGGGTTCTGGACGGAGGCCGAGCGCCGGTACGCCTTCACGGTGCTGCTCGCCATGCGGGGCATCGCCCAGCGGCTTCCGCTGCCGCTGGTGGAGCGGCTGTCGCGCACCGCGGCCGGCCGTACCGCGCTGACGAGCACCATCTACGCGCGACCCGCGCGCCGCGCTCCGGAGGCCGTGGTCGCCGAGACGCTCGCGCTGGTGGGGGCCACCGGGTTCGAGGCGACGCTGCGGGCGGGCACCACCGTCCGGTTCACCGACGCCCTGCCGGGTCTGCCGGTCACGGTGGCCTGGGGCAGCAGGGACCGGCTCCTCGTCCGCCGGCAGGGCGTGCGCGCCAAGCAACTGATCCCGCACGCCCGCCTGGTACGGCTGCCCGGCTGCGGCCACTGCCCGATGAACGACGATCCGGCGCTGGTCGCGCGGGTCATTCTGGACGGCAGCCACTGAACGGGCCGACGTCGGCGGCACGGGCGGCGGGCCGGCCGGGTCGGGCTCGCCGCGATGGACGGGCCGAGCGCCGAAGTCGCCCTCGCGCGTAGCGCGGAGCCGGCCCTCGGTACCGGCTCGCTGAAGGGGTCGCGCCCGGCCACCGACGCGCCCCGGTGACGGCGCCGGGCCGGTTGCCGGGCGTGCCGCTTCACCGCAAACGCCGGGCCCGAAGCCGCTCGCGCCCCGCCGAAGGGCCCGGCCCGGCCGCCGGGTGCGGGCCCTTCCCGAAGCGACCTGCCCCGGCCGTGGGCATCGCGCCGCACGCGCGCGTGGGCAGGAAACCACCGCCCGGCCGGTCAGGCGAGCCGCCAGGCTCCGGCCCGCGTCGGCCTCGGCACGCCAGTACGCGCGAGTACGTGCGCGTAGAGGCGCGTAGGCGCGGATTCGGGTGGCGGCGCTCGGGACCGTCCTGCCCCGGCCGTGGGCATCGCGCCGCACGCGCGCGTGGGCAGGAAACCACCGCCCGGCCGGTCAGGCGAGCCGCCAGGCTCCGGCCCGCGTCGGCCTCGGCACGCCAGTACGCGCGAGTACGTACGCGTAGGCGCGGATTCGGGTGGCGGCGCTCGGGACCGCACCGCCGCACGACAAACCATGCACGACCACGGCGGCCCCGGTCGGCGGCGCCTTCCCAAGGCCCGTTGTTCACTTCGGGTTTCCGCGCGCGCCGCAGCGTCCCAGTAGGTGTGGCTCTGCACACTGGCCGGATCCCGCTCCTGGAGGCACAGCCATGTCAGACCGTCCGTTCCCCGGCCGCCGCAGCGTTCTGCGCGGCTCCCTGGTCGCGTCGGCGGCCCTCACCCTGCCCGTCGGCCTCGGCGCGGCCCCGGCGTTCGCCCGCTCCGGGCGCCCCCAGGCGAGCTGGGGCGTACAGGCCGGCGATGTGACCACCGACTCCGGCCTGGTGTGGGTGCGTTCGGACCGGCCCGCCCGGATGATCGTGGAGACCTCGGCCACCGAGTCGTTCCGCAACCCGCGCAGATGGCAGGGTCCGCTGCTGGGCTCCGGCACGGACTTCACCGGCACCACCCGGCTGCACGGCCTGCCGTCGGGCGAGCAGATCCACTACCGCGTGCTGCTCGCCGACCCGGACGACCCGCGCCGCACGAGCGAGCCGGTGACCGGCACCTTCCGTACCGCGCCCGCCCGGCGCCGCCAGGGCGTGCGGTTCGTGTGGTCCGGCGACCTGGCCGGACAGGGCTGGGGCATCAACGAGTCCATCGGCGGCTACCGCATCTTCGACGCGATGGCGAAGGTCGACCCCGACTTCTTCCTGTGCAGCGGCGACAACATCTACGCCGACGGCCCGATCGCGGCGACCGCCACCCTCCCCGACGGCAGCGTCTACCGCAACGTCACCACCGAGGAGAAGTCGCACGTCGCGACCACCCTGGACGACTACCGGGGCAACTTCCGCTACAACCTGCTGGACTCGGCACTGCGCCGGTTCAACGCCCAGGTGCCCAACATCATCCAGTGGGACGACCACGAGGTCCGCAACAACTGGTACCCGGGCGAGGTCATCGGCACCGGCACCCCCTACCCGGCCGGCACCCGGCTCGACGACCTGGCGCTGCGCTCCCGGCAGGCGTTCTCCGAGTACTTCCCGATCTCGACCCTCAGCGAGCGCCCGGACGGCCGGATCTACCGGGTCGTCCACCACGGTCCGCTGCTCGACGTGTTCGTGCTCGACATGCGCACCTACCGCAACGCGAACTCCCCCGACAACCAGACCACGGACCCGGTGGGCATCCTCGGCCGTGAGCAGCTGGAGTGGCTCAAGCGGGAGCTCGCCAGGTCCCGCGCGGTGTGGAAGGTGATCGCCAACGACATGCCGCTCGGGCTGGTCGTGCCCGACCCGGTCGAGGGCAAGCCGAACTTCGAGGCCGTCGCACAGGGCGACCCGGGCGCTCCGCTCGGCCGCGAGCTGCAGATCGCCGAGCTGCTGCGCTTCATCAAGCACCGGCGGATCACCGGCACGGTGTGGCTGACCGCCGATGTGCACCACACCTCCGCCCAGCACTACGACCCCTCGCGGGCCGCGTTCAAGGACTTCGAGCCGTTCTGGGAGTTCGTCTCCGGCCCGCTCAACGCGGGCGCCTTCCCGGCCAGCGCACTGGACGGCACGTTCGGTCCCGACCGGGTGTTCGTCAAGGCGCCCACCGCGTCCAATGTGTCTCCGGCCCAGGGCTACCAGTTCTTCGGCGAGGTCGACATCGACGGCGACAGCGGTGAGCTGACGGTACGGCTGCGCGAGTACGACGGCACCGTGCTGTTCACGCAGAAGCTCCAGCCGGGCCGCGTCGGCCAGTAGACGCGGGCGGGCCGGCCGGTCCCGTACCCTTCATCCGTGCCGCGCACCGGCGTCATCCCACGGCGCGCGGCACGGTCAACTCCTGCGTTCCACGGCCCTTCTCGCTGGTCGGGCCGATTGTCAGTGGCCGCCTCTACCGTTTTCGTATGACGCGAGCACTCGATGACGACAACGCCACGATCTGGGGTCGGGCCGTGCGGGGCCAGGCAGCCCTAGAAAATGCAACAAAACGGACGGAGCATGCTTTACCCATCGGTCACAATCAGTTCGTGATCACGCAACACCGTTCCTTCACAGTGGCTGCATGACTGCAGAAATGTCTGATGTGACCCGAGCGAAGCACGGACGTCCCGTGCACCACTGGCGACGGGACGTCGTCGAGCTCGCCGCACTGTTCACGGCCGTCGCCGTGGCCGACGGAGTGGCGAACCTGATCGGGCACGGCCCCGACGGTCCCGCCCTACTGGTGATCTCGGCGCTCGTGCTGGCCGGGACGGCCGGTTTCCACACCTGGTGGGCACGGCGCCACGGACATGCACCGCCGGCCGGTGATACCGGCGCCCGGCCGACCGCCGAGAGGCGGTCGGCCGGGCTTTGCGGGCAGCCGGGCGACGACACGGACGACGTGACCGACACCGGTGCCCTGTGGCGGATGCGGACCACCGTGAAGGACGAGCCCGGTTCGCTGGCGGCGCTGTGCACGGCACTGGCCGAGCGGCGCGTCGACATCCTGAGCCTCCAGACGCACCCGCTCGCCGACGGCACGGTGGACGAGTTCCTGCTGCGGGCGCCGGGCGTGCTCCAGGCGACCGAGATCACCCGGGCGGTCTCGCAGGCCGGCGGGGAGTCCACCTGGATCGAGCGGGCCGACGCGCACGACCTGGTCGACGCCCCCACCCGCGTGCTCGGGCTGGCCGCGCGCACCGCGCTGGACGCCGCCGAACTGCCGCTGGCGCTACGGCAGTTGCTGGGCCGGTGCACGATCCGCTCGCTGCCCGGGACACCGGCCGGCGGCGGCCACGGGCCCGAGCCGGTGCCGGTCGAGGGCGTGCTGGAGGACACCGTGATGCGACTGCCGGCGCCGGAGGGCGGGGTGCTCACCGTGGAGCGGCCGTACCTGCCGTTCACGCCCACCGAGTTCGCCCGGGCCCGGGCGCTGGTGGACCTCGACAACCGGCTCGGTCCGCGGATCCCGCGCGGCAAGGACGTACTGACCCTGCCCGAGGGCAACGACATCACCGTCCGCCGGGCGGACACCGGAGACCTGGCCGCGGCGAAGGCGATGCACGAGCGGTGCTCGCCGCGCACCCTCGGCATGCGCTACCACGGCCCGGTCGGCGACGCGGACCGCTATCTGAACCATCTGCTCAGCCCCCGTTTCGGCCGGACGCTTGCCGCGCAGACCACCTCAGGCCGCATCGTCGGACTCGGCCACCTGCTGTGGGACGGCGACGAGACCGAGGTCGCGCTGCTGATCGAGGACGAATGGCAGCAGCGCGGCATCGGTGGTGAACTGCTCGGCCGGCTGGTGGCGATGGCCGTGGAGGCCGGCTGCGAGAGCGTGTACGCCGTGACCCAGGCGTCCAACACCGGCATGGTCGCCGCGATGCGCCGCCTCGGCCTGCCGCTGGACTACCAGATCGAGGAGGGCACGCTCGTCATCACCGCCCGCCTGGACGCCGCACCGACCCCCGCCCCGCGCCCGTACGACACCGCCCTGCGCCACCTCGGCGCTCCGGCCCACCGCGACTGACCCGCGACCACGCTTCCACGCGCCCGGGGGCCGGCGGTCGGTCCCCGGGCGCCCTTGGCAAGACGGCCGCGCCATGAACCCGCCGTAAGGGCGCCCAGCCACCACGGCGGTTTCGGGCGGCCCCCGCTCACCCGCACTCACCACCGGGCCGCCGCCACTCAGCGCACCACTTCCCGCAGCGGCACCGGGGTGCGGGTGGCGGGTTCGCCCAGCGCCTGGTCGAGGTCCGCCCACAGGTCGTCGACGTCCTCCAGCCCCACCGACAACCGCAGCAGGCGGTCGCTCACCCCCGCGCCGCGCCGGTCGTCGGCGTCGACGATGCGGTGGCTGATGGAGGCGGGGTGCTGGATGAGCGTGTCGACGCTGCCGAGGCTCACCGCCGGGGTGACGAGCCGGACCCGGGAGATGACCTCGTGCGGATCGCCGTGCACTTCGAAGGCGATCATCGCGCCGCCGATGCGCGGATAGTGGACGCGGGCCACGCGCGGGTCGGCGGCGAGCCGGCCGGCCAGTTCGGCGGCGTTCGCGGAGGCGGCCCGCACCCGCACCGGAAGCGTGGACAGTCCCCTCAGCAGCAGATAGCCCGCCAGCGGATGCAGCACCCCACCGGTGGCGAACCGTATCTGCCGCAGCCGGCCAGCGAACTCCTCGTCGCAGGCGACCACACCGGCGAGCACATCGCCGTGGCCGCCGAGGTACTTGGTGGCGCTGTGCAGCACCAGACGGGCGCCGTGCTCGGCCGGGCGCTGCAGCACGGGCGTGGCAAAGGTGTTGTCGGCGAGCAGCGGGACCGAGCCGCAGGCGTGCGCGACGGCCCGCAGGTCGAGCTCGGCAAGGGTCGGGTTGGCCGGCGACTCCACCATCACCAGGCCGGTGTCCGGGCGCAGCGCGTCGCCGATGCCGGCCGGGTCGGTCCAGGTGACCTCGGTGCCGAGCAGCCCGGCGGTCAGCAGATGGTCGCTGCAGCCGTACAGGGGCCGTACCGCGACGACATGGCGCAGGCCCATGGCGATGGGGGTCCCCCCGCTCGAGCGAAGCCGAGAGTGGGGGAGGGCGAGGAGGACCGCACTGAGCGCCGCCATCCCGCTGGCGAAGGCGACCGCGGACTCGGTGCCCTCCAGGCGGGCCAGGGCGGTCTCGAAGCGGGCGACGGTCGGGTTGCCGAGCCGGCCGTAGACGGGCGGCCCGGCCGGGTCGGCGCCGTCGGTGGCGAAGGCGTCGATACGGGCGGCCTCACCGCGACTGTCGTACGAGGGGTAGGTGGTCGACAGATCGATCGGCGGGGCGTGCAGGCCCTGGCGGGCCAGATCGTCGCGACCGGCGTGCACGGCTTCCGTGGCCAGGGCTCTCGATGCGGTGCGTACGCCGTCGTAGGCACCGGTGCTCGTTGCGTCCATGCGCGGAAGGGTGAACAGCGAGCGGTTCTCCGGAGGCGAACACCGTGCTACGTTCGGCCCATGGCCGAATCTGTCGCACTGGATCCGGTGGACCTTCATCTGCTGCGGCTGCTGCAGAACGACGCCCGGACCACCTACCGCGATCTGGCCGCGCAGGTGGGCGTGGCGCCGTCGACCTGTCTGGACCGGGTGACCCGGCTGCGCCGCTCCGGCGTGATCCTCGGCCACCAGCTGCGACTGGATCCGGCCAAGCTGGGGCGCGGGCTCCAGGCGCTGCTGTCGGTGCAGGTGCGGCCCCACCGGCGCGAGCTCGTCGGGCCGTTCGTGGAGCGGATCCGGGCACTGCCGGAGACCCTGACCGTGTTCCACCTGACCGGGCCGGACGACTATCTGGTGCATGTGGCCGTCGCGGACATGGCCGATCTGCAGCGGCTGGTGCTCGACGAGTTCACCGCCCGGCGCGAGGTGGCCCGGGTGGAGACCCGGTTGATCTTCCAGCAGTGGGACTGCGGGCCGCTGCTGCCGCCCGGCCACGCCCAGAGCTGAATCCCCCCGTACGTGGGTGACGCGGTGATCCTTCTCGTACGAGGATGGGCCCATGTCTGAGACCAAGAGCCCGCTGCCCCGCCAGGTGGCAGACGCGTACGTGGACGACCTCATCGCCCTCGACCCGGTCACCGGTACCTACCTCGGTGTGAAGGAGAGTTCGAGCCGGCTGCCCGACTACTCGCCCGCGGGCCAGGCGGCCCTCGCGCAGCTGGCGCGGACCACGCTCGCGAAGCTGGACGAGGCCGAGCGGCAGCCGGGGGCGGACAGTGACGCGGAGCGGCGCTGCGGGCGGCTGCTGCGGGAGCGGCTGACCGCCGAACTCGCCGTGCACGAGGCGGACGAGCACCTGCGCGCGGTCGGCAACATGGCCACGCCGGGCCACTCGGTGCGGGACATCTTCACCGTCACGCCGGCGCAGACGGACGAGGACTGGGCTGCGATCGCCGAGCGGCTGCGCGCGGTGCCGGGCGCGCTCGCCGGCTACCGTGAGTCGCTGCAACTCGGCCTGGACCGCAAGCTGTTCGCGGCGCCGCGGCCGACGGCGACGTACATCGGCCAGCTCACCGAGTGGACGGACACGGACGGCAAGGGCCGTGGCTGGTACGAGGACTTCGCCGCCGCCGGTCCTCAGGCGCTGCGTGCGGAGCTGGACGAGGCGGCCCGCGCGGCCACCGCGGCCCTGGTGGAGCTGCGGGACTGGCTGCGGGACGTGTACGCGCCGGGGATCGAGGGAGCCCCGAACACGGTGGGCCGCGAGCGGTACGCACGCTGGTCCCGCTACTTCAACGGCACCGATCTGGACCTGGACGAGGCGTACGCGTACGGCTGGGCGGAGTTCCACCGGATCCTCGGCGAGATGAAGCAGGAGGCCGAGAAGATCCTGCCCGGCGCCGAGACCCCCTGGGTGGCGCTGGCACACCTCGACGAGCACGGCCGGCACATCGAGGGTGTGGAGGAGGTGCGGGAGTGGCTGCAGGGCCTGATGGACAAGGCCATCGAGGACCTGGACGGCACGCACTTCGAACTCGCCGAGCGAGTGCGGAAGGTGGAGTCGCGCATCGCCCCGCCGGGCGGCGCCGCCGCCCCCTACTACACGCCGCCGTCGGAGGACTTCTCCCGCCCCGGCCGCACCTGGCTGCCCACCATGGGACAGACCCGCTTCCCGGTCTACGACCTGGTCTCGACCTGGTACCACGAGGGCGTGCCCGGGCATCACCTCCAGCTCGCGCAGTGGGCGCACGTGGCGGAGAACCTCTCCCGCTACCAGGCCACGATCGGCGGGGTCAGCGCCAACGCCGAGGGCTGGGCGCTGTACGCGGAGCGGCTGATGGACGAGCTGGGCTACCTCACCAATCCCGAGGAGCGGCTCGGCTACCTGGACGCGCAGATGATGCGGGCGGCCCGGGTGATCGTGGACATCGGCATGCACCTGGAGCTGGAGATCCCCGCCGACTCGCCGTTCCACCCCGGTGAGCGGTGGACGCCGGAGCTGGCACAGGAGTTCTTCGGTGCGCACAGCAGCCGGCCGGCGGACTTCGTGGAGAGCGAGCTGACCCGGTATCTGACGATTCCGGGCCAGGCGATCGGCTACAAGCTCGGTGAGCGGGCGTGGCTGCTGGGCCGGGAGAAGGCGCGCGAGCGGCACGGCGACGCGTTCGACCTGAAGGCCTGGCACATGGCGGCGCTGTCGCAGGGTTCGCTGGGCCTGGACGACCTGGTGGACGAGCTGGCCCGGCTCTGACCGCTTGGCGTCAGCGCCGGAAGCCGCCTTCCGAGTTGATGACCTCCCCGGTGATCCAGCCGGCCTCGTCGGTGGCCAGCCACGCGATGAGGCGCGCCGGGTCGTCGGGGAGGCCCCAGCGGCCGCCGGGGAAGCGGGCGGCCACGGCGGCATGGGCCTCGCCGGTGGCGTAACCGGTGTCCACGGGGCCCGGGTTGACGGCGTTCACCGTGATGCCGTGCCCGGCCAGCGTGCCCGCCAGGGAGCGGGTGATCGAGGCGAGGGCGCCCTTCTGGAGGGCGTAGGCGATCTCGCCGGGCATGCCGCCGCCGAGGTCCTGCCCGGAGGTCATCAGCACCACCCGCCCGCCGGGAGTGCTCTCGGGCAGCCGGGCGCGCGAGCGGGCGTAGGCCTGGACGAGCAGCAGCACCGAGCGGGTGTCCACCGCCCAGTGCGCGTCGAGCATCGCGGCGTCGATCTCGTCGAGGGTGCCGTCCGAGCCGCTGAGGGCGTGGTTGGCGACGAGGATGTCCAGCCGGCCGAACTCACCGACGACCGTGTCGATCAGCCGGGCCGGTTCCGCCGGGTCGGCGAGGTCGCCGGGTCCGCGGACCACGCGGGCCGCGGGGTCGCCGAGCACGGCACGCACGGAGGCGACGACGGCCTCGGGGCTGTCGGCGCCCCACGGCATCGCGGCGTCGTGCGGCACATGATGATGCAGATACACACTCGCTCCGTACGCCGCCAGCCGCCGGGCCACGGCATGCCCGATCCCGGCCCGCCGACTCGCCCCGGTGACAAGGGCGGTACGGCCGCGCAGGGGCAACGGGTCGCGGCGCAGCTCTTCCGGGGCGGGGAGCTTGTTCGCAGGCATGACGGATCACCCTAGGGGGCCCGGGCAGCGGGGCGCGAGCGAATTCGTGGCGGGTGCTGCCAGTAGGCGGCGTAGGTCCCCGGCGTCTTCCCGTCGTACCGCACGTCGATCGGCCGTCCGGCCGTCCCCGGTGGCGTGGGCGGCCGGGTGGGGGGCTAGCTGGTGCCGGAGGCGAGGCGGAGGAGGCGGGCCGGCATGCAGCAGAAGGGGTCGGCGCAGCAGGCGCTGCAGACGCCACGGGCCGCCGGGCTGGCCGGAGTCGTGTTCGCGCTGTTGCTGGCGGCGACGATCGTCCTGGTCCGGCTGGGGATGCCCGAGGGAGCCGACGCGGTCACCGCCCAGGGGTTCACCGACTCCTCGCGGCGCGGCGCACTGCAGACGGCCCTCGCGCTCGTGCCGTTCGCCGGCATCTTCTTCCTGTGGTTCATGGGCACGATCCGGGCGCATGTCGGTGCGGTCGAGGACAGGTTTCTGGCCACCGTGCTCCTGGGCAGCGGCCTGGTCTTCACGGCCACCTTGTTCGGCGCCGCAGCGGCGGCCGGTGCCGTGCTCTCGGTCGCGCACCCGGCCGGCACCACGCCCGCGCCCGCGTCGTGGGACTTCGGCCGCCACTTCGCGTACACGATGATGACGGGGTACGCGATGCGGATGGCGGCCGTCTTCGTGTCGGTCGTGTCGGTGATCGGCCACCGTCTCGGGGTGCTGCCCCGCAGGCTCACCGCCCTGGGCTTCCTCACCGCCCTGACCCTGCTCTTCGTCTCGAGCAACGTGCCCTGGTCGGAGCTGGTCTTCCCGGGCTGGTCGCTGGTGCTCAGCGTCCACATCCTGCTGGCGAGCGGTCGCCCCCGGGTGCCTCCCGCGCCCCGTGCGTGACGGATCGGAGAGGTGCGCCACGGCCTGGCCGCCGCCCCGGACGGGTTCCCCGACGGGCGATCTCGCCGCACCGGACTCATGCTGACAAGGGGACATGACCGCCGTCCGGGAATGCCGCGCGAAGCGGCCGGCGCTCGCCGGACCTGGCCACCGGAAGGGCTGAGCGTCGATGCGGCTCGTCGTCGATCTCAACAAATGTCAGGGATACGCGCAGTGCGCGTTCCTCGCGCCCGACGTCTTCGCCCTGCACGGCGAAGAGGCGCTGATCTACAACCCGCACGCCCCCGAGGAACAGCGGGAACGGCTGGCCCGTGCCGTCGCCGCCTGCCCGGTGCAGGCGATCACCGCGGACGGGCTGGACGACATGGCAGACGGCCAGGAGGCGTCCGATGGCCGCTGACTACGTCGAGTGGCTACGGCGCGAGGGCCGGATCGTCGTCGTCGGCGCCTCGCTGGCGGGTCTGCGGGCCGCCGAGACGCTGCGCGCCGAGGGCTTCACCGGTGAGCTGACCCTGATCGGTGACGAGCCGTACGAACCGTACGACCGGCCGCCGCTGTCCAAGTCCGTCCTGCTGGGCCGGGCGTCCCCGCACCGCACCGAGCTGCCGCACCGCCGGGAGATCGACGCCAAGTGGCGGCTCGGTGTCCCGGCGACCGGCCTGGACCTGGCGGCCAAGCGGGTCCGGCTGGCCGACGGCGACGAGGTGGAGTACGACCGGCTGCTCATCGCGACCGGCGTCCGCGCCCGGCCCTGGCCGAAGGAGGAGGAGGCCAGGCTGGACGGCGTCTGCCTGCTGCGGACGCGGGACGACGCGGCCGATCTGTACCAGCGGCTGAAGGCAGGGCCGCGCCGGGTCTTCGTCATCGGCGCGGGTTTCGCCGGTTCGGAGGTCGCCTCGGCCTGCCGGGAGATGGGCCTGTCCGTCACCGTGGCGGAGCGGGCGGGTGCGCCGCTGGTGGGCGCGCTCGGCGGAGTGATCGGCGCGGTCGCCGCCGACCTGCAGACCGAGAACGGCGTCGATCTGCGCACGCGGGTCACGGTGACGGGGCTGGAGGGCGACTCGGCCGGCCGGGTGCGGGCAGTCCATCTGTCCGACGAGACCAGCGTCGAGGCGGATGTCGTGCTCGTGTCGCTGGGGTCGGTGCGTAACACCGACTGGCTGTCCGGGTCGGGGCTCGGCGCGGGGCCCCGGGGCATCGCCTGTGACGCGGGGTGCCGGGCCTTCGACTTCCGGGGCATCGTCACCGACGACGTCTTCGTCGCGGGCGACGTGGCGCGGTCCCCGCACGCCCTGTTCGGCTACCAGTTCCTGTCGTTGGAGCACTGGGGCAACGCCGTGGCGCAGGCGGAGACGGCGGCGCACAACATGATCTGCCACGGCGCCGACCGGCGCCCGCACCTGTGGATGCCCGCCTTCTGGTCCTCGATGTTCGGGGTGAACATCAAGTCGGTCGGCGTGCCGCCCATGGGCGAGCAGCTCATGATCACGCAGGGTTCGCTGGCGGAGCGCAGGTTCGTCGGTGTCTACGGCCATCAGGGCCGCATCGTCGCCGCGGTGAGCTTCGACAACACGCGGTGGCTGGAGTTCTACCAGCGGCAGATCGAGCGGGGCGCGCCCTTCCCCGTGGAGTTCCCGACGGTGGACCGGCGTCCCGAGGGCCGGCAGCCGGTGGACGCCGACTTCCCCGACCCGTCCCTGCCGACGCACGGCCCCATGGTGACCCTCAGCGGCTACTCGCCCTCCGACCAGCAGCTGCTCTTCCATCCCGCCCGCCACTGACCGCCGCCCGGCTCCGACGCTTCAAGGACCTGTCATGCCGTCGATGTTGCGCCAGATCACCGACTTCGCGAACCGCGCCAACCCGTACCCGATCTACGAGGAACTCCGCAGGACGCCGGTGCTCCACGAGGAGGACGGCCCCTACGTCATCAGCACGTACTACGACATCGAGGCCCTGCTCCACGACCCGCGGATCAGCTCCGACGCCGTCAACGTGACCGCCGGCGGCGACGACGAGCTGTCCGGGCAGGAGGCCACGGGGCTGCCCCCGAGCTTCATCCGGCTCGATCCGCCGGAGCACGACCGGTTGCGGCGGATCGCCAACAGCTCCTTCGGGCCACCGCACCGGCCGCGGCGGATCGAGAACCTGCGGGGCGATCTGGGGGAGATCGTCACCGGGCTGATCGACGGCTTCGGGGACGCGCGGCAGGTCGACCTGGTCGACCAGTTCGCCTACCCCTTCCCGGTGACCGTGATCTGCCGGCTGCTCGGCGTGCCCCGCGAGGACGAGCCCCGCTTCCGTGCCTGGGTGGACCCGATCGTCGCCGGCCTGGACCCCGACTCGCGCACCAGCGCCGACTCCGAGCGGACCGCGCAGGAGGCACGGCTGCAGCTCGGCATGTACCTCAACGGGCTGGTGGAGCAGCGTGCCAAGGAGCCTCGCGACGACATGCTGTCCGACCTGGTGGACAGCAAGGGTCCGGTCGGCGCCATGACGACGATGGAAGTGCTCAGCACGGCGGTGCTGCTGCTCATCGCCGGTCACGAGACCACCGTCAACCTCATCACCAACGGCATGCTCACGCTGCTGCGTCACCCGGAGGTCCTGGAGCGGCTGCGCGACGACCCCGGCCTGTCGGTCAGGATCGTGGAGGAACTGCTGCGCTACGAGCCGCCGGTGCAGCTCCTGCCGCAGCGCACCTGCATCACCGACATCGAGGTGCACGGGGTGACCATTCCCAAGGGCTCACGCATCTGGCTCGTCCTGGCCGCGGGCAACCGCGACCCGGAGCGGTTCAAGGACCCCGACCGCTTCGACCCGGACCGTCAGGACATCCAGCATCTGGGGTTCGGCAGCGGGATCCACAGCTGCTTCGGCGCGCCGCTGGCCCGGCTGGAGGCCCAGATCGCCCTGTCCGAACTGGCCCGGCGGCTGGAGAATCCCCGTCTGGTCGAGGACCCCCCGCCGTACCGGCAGAACGCGGTGCTGCGCGGCCCCCGGCACCTCGACATCGCTTTCGACGGCCTGCGTTGACCCCGGTCAGTGCGCGAGCCGGCTGAGCCGTACCAGCCCGACCCAGGTCTCCGGCCCCGGCTGCACGTACGCGGCCCGCACCGCGTACGTGCCCGCCTCCAGCGGCACCCGGAGGTGCTCGTTGCGGCCGGCCGCCTGCCCCGGCCAAGCCGAGTCGAACAGCAGCACCGGGCCGGGCACCCGCCAGTGCACCTCGCTCTCCCACACCGCCGCGTCCAGGGCGGCGGGGACACCGGCGAGGAGTTCCGCCTCGGAGTTCGCGGCGGACCACCGTACGAAGGTGGCGTGGTCCGGCAGGTACGAGGTGGCGGCGGGTTCGTCGCCGAACACCAGGGCCGCGCTGTCGCCGACGGGCAGCAGGCCGACGTAGCCGTCGACCTCGCACGCCCGGTCGTAGTCCGTGTCGAGTTCCTCGCTGTCGGCGCCCGTCCAGAACGGCAGCACCGTCTCCGGGACGGCAATCAGCGGGCCGCCGCCCGATTCCACCCACTCCAGCGCGCCTGGATCCGCGTATCGAGCCATGGGCAGAGAACCTACACGGGCGACGATCAGCAGCCGCACTCGCCTTCGACGGGCGCGGTCAGAGGATCGGCGGCGCGCTGTGCGGGCCCCTGCCAGGTCTCGTAGGCGAAGCCCTCGCGCGCCCAGTACTCGAAGCCGCCGAGCATCTCCTTGACCTGGTAGCCGAGTTCGGCGAGGGCGAGGGCGGCACGGGTGGCGCCGTTGCAGCCCGGTCCCCAGCAGTACGTCACCACCGGCACGGACTTGTCCAGGAGCTGCTCGGCCTGCTCGGGGATGAGCGCGGTGGGCAGGTGGACGGCGCCGGGGATGTGGCCCTGGTCCCAGGACTCGGTCGAGCGGGAGTCCACGACGACGAAGCCGGGGTCGCCGCCGGCCGCGAGCGCCGCGGCCACGTCGGAGACGTCGGCGTGGAAGGCCAGGCTCGCCCGGAAGTAGGCCGCGGCCTCGGCGGGGGCGGCGGGGGCGACGCGCAGGACGGGGTTCACGGAAGACTTTGTGATCATGGCGGTAAATCTACGACCGCGAATGTGCTGCCTGAAGGGAGAATCCACGGCCTTGCCGTTGCTCGGGCCGGGATTCCCCTGCTATCCATCCGGGATGACCGTGTATTCCCCGGACGCCACCGACTGGCGCATTCTCGAGGTCCTCCAGCGGGAGGGACGGGCCAGCTACGCCGAGCTGGCGCGGGCCGTCTCCATGTCGCCGAGCGCCGTCACCGAACGGGTCCGGCGGCTGGAGGAGGCGGGTGTGATCCAGGGGTACGCGGCGGTCGTGGACCCCGAGCGGCTCGGGCTGCCGATCCTGGCGTTCGTACGGCTGCGCTATCCGAACGGCAACTACAAGCCGTTCCACGACCTGGTGGCCGCGACGCCCGAGATGCTGGAGGCGCACCATGTGACGGGCGACGACTGCTTCGTCATCAAGGTCGCCGCCCGGTCCATGGCGCACCTGGAGGAGATCTCCGGGAAGATCGGCGCGCTGGGCTCGGTGACCACCAGCGTGGTGTACTCCTCCCCTCTGCCCCGGCGCGCGCTGGGCCGCTGACCCGGTACCCGGTCAGACTCCCCGCTGCCGCAGCGCCGAGCCCGCTCTGCCCTTGACGACCTCCAGCTGGGCGTGGATCCGGCGGCGCAGGTCGGGGACGTGGCTGACGATGCCGACGCTGCGGTCCCGCTCCCGGAGTGAGTCGAGGACGTCGAGGACCTCGTCGAGGGTCTGGTCGTCGAGGCTGCCGAAGCCCTCGTCGATGAAGAGGGTGTCGAGGCGGATGCCGCCGGCCTCGTCGGTGACGACGTCCGCGAGGCCGAGGGCGAGGGCGAGGGAGGCGAAGAAGGTCTCGCCGCCGGACAGGGTGGCGGTGTCGCGTTCGCGTCCGGTCCAGGCGTCGACCACATGGAGCCCGAGCCCGCTGCGGCCGCGGCCGGTGCGGTCGTCGGAGTGCACGAGGGTGTAGCGGCCCGAGGACATGCGCTGCAGCCGCGCGGTCGCGGCGGCGGCGACCTGCTCCAGACGGGCCGCGAGCACGTACGACTCCAGGCGCATCTTGCGTTCGTTGTCGGCGGAGGTGCCCGCGGTGAGGGCGGCGAGGCGGGCGACCCGGTCGTACTCCTCGCGGAGCGGGGCGAGCCGGCGTACGGCCTGGCCGGCGCGCGCGGAAAGGCGGTCCAGTTCGGCGCAGCAGCGGGCCGCCGCGTCGCGCGCGGACGCCGCCTCACGCAGCCGGTGTTCGGCCGTGGCGGCCGCGTGCTCGGCCGTGGCCGGGTCGGCGGGCGGGCGCTGGGCGGCGGCCGCGGTGTCGGCCTCGGCCAGCACCGCGCGTACGGCGGCCTCCTCGGCCTGCCAGGCGTCGAGGCGGTGCTGCAGCTCGCGGTGGGCGGCGGCGTCGAGGAGGGCGGCGGCCGCGTCCTGCGGGGTGTCGAAACCGGCCCGGTAGGCGGCGTCGGCGAGGCGGGCGTCGGCGTCCTTCAGGCGCTGCGCGGCATCCTCGGCGGCGCGTACGGCGTCGGCGGCGTCGGTGAGCAGCACCGCCTGCCGCTCCAGCTGTGCGGCGCGTGCGGCCACGCTGCCGGAGGCGCCGCGCGCCTTGGTCAACTCGGTTTCCAGCTGGGCCTGTTCACGCTCCAGGGTCTCGCGCCGGGTGAGCCGGGAGGCGGCCCGTACGGCCGCCTGCTGGCGGTCGGCGAGGCGCTGCTCGCGCTCGTGCTCGGCGCGCCGCAGCTCCTCGTGCGCGGCGTGCAGCGCGGAGGCGTCACGGCGGGCGCGGGCGTACTCGTGCTCCAACTCAGCGGCCGCCTCTTCGAGTTGGGCGGTGGGCGTGTCGCCGGCCTCGGCGGTGGCGGCGGCCAGGGCCTCGCGGACGACGCCGAGCCGCCGCTGGTCCTCCGTCTGCTGCTCCTCGGCGCGCTGGTAGGCGGCGAGGGCCCGGTCCTCGGTCTCGCGGTCGACGTGTCCGGCGACCTTGCGGGCCGGCGCCGGGTGTTCGGTCGCTCCGCAGACGGCGCAGGGCTCGCCGTCGGTGAGGTGGGCGGCCAGTTCGGCGGCGATGCCGTTCAGGCGCTGTTCCTTGAGGTCCAGCCAGTGGGCGCGGGCGTCGAGGGCGCGCTGCTCGGAGGTGAGCGCCCGGCGCTGGGCGTCCTGGAGGTCCGCGGCCAGCTGGTCCCGGGTGCGGGCCGCGTCGAGGCGCCCGCGCATCGGCTCCCGCTGGACGGCGAGCTGTTCGGCCCGGGTGGCGGCCTCCTGTGCGGAGTCGACGCGGGACTGCAGCGCCGCGCGGGTGGCGTCCCACTCCGCGAGCCAGGCCTCGGCGTCGCGGAGCACGTCCTCGTCGGCGCGCTCCTGGCGGTCGAGTCCGGACCGCTCCTCTGCCAGTTCGGCGAGCCGCTGCTCGGCGCGGCGGGCCGCCTCCAGCCCGCCCAGTTCCTCGGCGGTCCGGCGGGCGGCGGCCGCCAGTCCGGCGGCGCCCGCGTCGGCGTAGGAGTCGGGGAGCATGCCACGCGTGCGTGCCTCGGCCGCGGCCGCCCTGCGGTGCTCCTCCTCGGCGGCCTCGCGCAGCTCCAGCGCGGGCGCGACCGCCTCCGCCTTGCGGGAGCGCTCCATGCGCCGCTGGGCCTCGTGGTGGGCGCCGGCCCGCTCCTGGAGCCGCTCGGCGCGCTGCCGGGCCTCGGCGAACCGGCTCTGCAGCCGGGCGAGTTCGCGTACCTCGTCCAGGGCGCGCCGGGTCGCGGCGTGGGCGGACTCGGCGGCGGCGAGCCGGCAGTGGGCGACGGTGAGGCGTTCCCGGGCGGTGGCGCGGGCGACGGCGGCGGCGCCGAGCACGGCGTCGGCCAGGCCGGGATCGCCGGGGGCCAGCTCGGGCAGCTCCATGGCGTCGCCGGCCTCCTGCTGCATGCGGTGGGCGTCGGCGAGCAGCGCCGCGTCGCCCTCACGCACGCGTGCCTCGGTGGCGCGGCGACGCTCGGCGAGGCGCTTTTCGACGTCGGCGAAGCGCTGGGTGTCGAAGAGACGGCCCAGCAGCCGGCCGCGGGCCTCGGCGTCGGCGCGCAGGAAGCGGGCGAAGTCGCCCTGGGGCAGCAGCACGACCTGGCAGAACTGCTCGCGGCTCATGCCGAGCAGCTGGGCGATCTCCTCGCCGATCTCCTGGTGGGAGCGGCTGCGGTCCTTCCAGGCGCCGGCCGCGCTGTCGTACTCGCGCAGCCAGGTCTGGGCCTTGTCGACGGTGGTGCCGGTGCCGCGCAGTTTGGGCCGCTCCCAGGGCGGCTGCCGGGTGATCTCCAGGCGGCGGCCGGCGACGGTGAGGTCGAGGCGAACCTCGGTGCGGGTGCGCGGCTCGGCGTGGTCGCTGCGCAGGTGCATGCCCTGGCCGCTCTGCCGGGCGCCGGGGACGGAGCCGTACAGGGCGTAGCAGACGGCGTCCAGGACGGAGGTCTTGCCGGCGCCGGTGGGGCCGTGCAGCAGGAAGAGCCCGGCGGCGGACAGGGCGTCGAAGTCGACGCTCTGGGAGCCGCCGAAGGGCCCGAAGGCGGTGACGTCGAGCCGGTGCAGCCTCACCGGGCCACCTCCCGCACGGCGGCGTCGGCGCGCACGGCGTCGAAGGCCTCGCGCAGCACGGCCGCCTCCCGCTCGTCGGGCCCCGCGCCGCGCACATGGGCGACGAAGTCCTCGGCGACCTGCTGGTCGCTGCGGCCCGCGAGGCGCCGGGCGTACGACACCTGGGGGTCGTCCGGGGCGCGCTCCGGGGCGAAGACGAGGCTGAGGATGTGCGGGAAGCGCTCGGTGAGCCGGGCCATGGGGTCGGCGGGGCGGACCGCGTCGGTGACGGTGGCCTCGACCCAGGCGTCCTCGTGGCGGGCCAGCGCGGGATCGGCGAGGAGGTCGTCCAACGCGCCCTTGACGCGGGCCAGCGGGCGCGGCACCGGGCAGTCCACGCGCTCGGCGCGGACGGAGCCGTCGCCGCCGAGGTCCACCAGCCACATGCTCTTGCGGTGGTCGGTTTCCGAGAAGGAGTACGCGAGCGGGGAGCCCGAGTAGCGCACGCGCTCGGTGATGGTCTGGCAGCCGTGCAGATGGCCGAGCGCCACGTAGTCGACGCCGTCGAAGACCCCGGCCGGTACGGCGGCGACCCCGCCCACGGTGATGTCCCGCTCGCTGTCGCTGGCCTGGCCGCCGGTGACGAAGGCGTGGGCGAGGACGACCGAGCGGGTGCCGGGCGCGCGCGTGGCGAGGTCGGCGCGGACGCGGTCCATGGCGGCGCCGAGCACGGCCTCGTGACCGGCCTTGTCCACCGCGAACTCGTCCTTCACCAGGGCGGGTTCGAGGTACGGCAGCCCGTAGAACGCGACGTCCCCGTGCGCGTCGGTCAGCACGACGGGGGTGCCGGCGGCCGATGGCTGGGTACGCAGGTGGATGCCCGCGCGGCCGATGAGCCCGGCGCCGACGCCGAGTCGACGGGCCGAGTCGTGGTTGCCGGAGATCATCACCGTGGGCACGCCGAGGTCCGCGAGGCGGTGCAGGGCGTCGTCGAACAGCTCGACGGCGGCGAGCGGCGGCACCGCGCGGTCGTACACATCGCCCGACACGACCACCGCGTCCACCTCGCGCTCGCGCACGGTGGTGACGAGGTGACCGATGAACTCGGCCTGGGCCCCGAGCATGTTCACCCGGTGGAAGGCCCGGCCGAGATGCCAGTCGGACGTGTGCAGGAGTCTCATGATCCCCGAGACTAACGGCCGGGTCTGACATCACGGGCGGTTACTCCCGTATCGACCCGGCACAACCGGTCAACTTTGGCATTGTTTGCCCGAATTAGAACGGTGTGTCAGGCATCTCCGTAGGCCTCACCACCCAGTTCGAACCCCGCCGTGCCCGCCGTCACGTCGGCGAGCCAGGCGCGGAAGGCGTCCACGTCCGCGTCCGGCAGGCCGATCTCGATGGTGACCGCCTCCGCGTAGCGGACGTCCCGCACCTCACGGCCGGTGGCGCGCAGGTCGTTCTGGACCTTCCCGGCGCGCTGGTGGTCGACGGTCACCGTGGCCAGCCGGAAGCGGCGCCGGGTGATCGTTCCGAGGGTGTCGAGGCCCTCGCCGACCGCGCCGCCGTAGGCGCGGATGAGTCCGCCGGCGCCGAGCTTGACTCCTCCGTAGTAGCGGGTGACGACCGCGACGACGTAGCGCATCTCACGGCGCAGCAGCATCTGCAGCATGGGGACGCCGGCGGTGCCGCCCGGCTCGCCGTCGTCGCTGGCCTTCTGCACGGAGGCGTCGGCGCCGATGACGTACGCCCAGCAGTTGTGGGTGGCGTCGGCGTGCTCCTTGCGCACGGAGGCGATGAAGTCCTGCGCCTCCTGCTCGGTGGCGGCCGGGGCGAGGGCGCACAGGAAGCGGGAGCGGTTGATCTCGGTCTCGTGCACGCCCGCGCGGGCGACTGTGCGGTACTCGTCCTGCATCCCGCAAGCCTATGTGGTGACGCGGAGTGGGCGGCGACGGGCGCATACCGGTGGTGGGACCACGAGCAGCCGGGCACGCGCGCGTACCGGTCGTCATGGCTCGGGCACGCGCGCGTGGGCCTACTTCTTCTTCCCGGGCTTCCCGTTCTTCTTTCCGCTCTTCTTTCCGCGGGCCACGATCAGCGAGGTCAGGAGGGCCACTCCGGGCCCGAGGGCGGGCCAGCCGTTGCCGTACCAGGACAGGACCGCGATCGCGGACGTCGGGAACTTCGTCCGCGCGCGCTCCAGTGTGTCCTCGAGACCGTCCCGCGCCAGCTCCAGGACCAGCTCCTCAAGACCGGGGTTGTGCCCCACCACCAGCAGCGTCTCGACCTCGGGCGGCGCCTCGCGGACCACCTCCAGCAGCTCCGGCACGCCGGCCGCGTACAACCGCCGGTCGTACCGCACCGGCGGCGGGGTGCCCCACTCGGCGGAGGCCAGCTCCCAGGTGCGGCGGGCGCGCACCGCCGGGGAGCACAGGGCGAGGTCGGGCAGGCAGTCGGCCTCGGCGAGGGCGCGTCCGGCGGCCGGGGCGTCGCGCAGGCCGCGCGGCGCGAGCGGTCTGCGGTGGTCCTCGACGCCCTCGGGCCAGGCGGACTTGGCGTGCCGCAGGACCACCAGCCGGCGCAGCGGGCCCGTACCCGCCCGCCCGGTCACGCCCGGCTCCCGAGGTCGCGGGCGAGGTCGAGGGCCAGCAGGCGGTCGGCGTAGACGTAGGTCTCGAAGCGGGCTCCGTCGGGCAGCTCGGGTGCGCTCTCCACGTCCCGCAGCACCTGCAGCACTCCGGGGAGGTCGAGGTCGTCCTCCCACGCGGAACGCAGCCGGGCCCGCACCTCGTCGGGCACGGGCCGCGAGGGCTGCCGCGCCCATCCGGACACGGCCCGCCGCCACCGGGCCAGCCGCCCGGCGGCCTCCTCCAGCACGCCGGAGTCCAGCCGCACGGGCTCGCCACGCGGGACGGAGAGCAGAGCGAGCCGCAGGGCAGCGGGGTCGGAGAGGAGGACCAGGAGCGCGGGGTGGGCAGGGGGCCGGGCGGTGGGCTCGGGGGCGCGGTCGGGAGCGGACTCGGAGGCGGGGCTCAGAGTGGACTCGGGGGCATGGCCTGCAGAATCCGCTCCCTGTCCGCCCGTCACCTCCCCCGTCCACTCCACCGGCGCGACCCACACCACCGGCCCCCCACCGGAGGCGTCCGGGGTTTCGGACGTCACGTGGAGCGTCTGCCGCTCGCCCAGGCCCGGTGTGACGTCGTGGGCGTCCTCGAAGGGACGGATGGACAGGGTGGTCGCGGCGGTGCGGAGGCCGGCGGGGTCGTGGGGTGCGGCGAGGGTCGCCCAGACCGGTGTGCCGCCCAGTTCCAGGGCGCGGACCAGGAGGTCGGCGGTGAGCAGCACGCGCAGGGCCGTCGGGTCGGCGCCACAGGCGCGGGCCTCGACGCGGGTCAGGCCGCGGCGGGCGGGCGCGGCGGGGACGGGCTCACCGGTTCGGGCGTCGAGGATGCGCAGCACGGGCTGAGCGTAGGCGGCTGAACGGTCGTACGCAGGCATCTGGTGTCCATTCCGGACATGGTGGCGGGGGCGGGCCGGGAATCCGTACCCGCCGGGGTGCTGTTGCCCAGGGGAACAGTTTCCCGCAGCCCCGAGGAGGCCGCCGTGTACGGCGACGAAGCGACGATCCGCAGGATCCTGACCGAGCTGGGCGACACCTGGGCGGTGGTCGGCCTGTCCACCAACCGGAGCAGGGCCGCGTACGGGGTGGCGCAGGTGCTCCAGCGGTTCGGCAAGCGGATCGTGCCCGTGCATCCGAAGGCGGAGACCGTGCACGGCGAGCGGGGGTACGCCTCCCTCGCGGACATCCCCTTCGAGGTCGACGTGGTCGACGTCTTCGTCAACGGCGAGCTGGCCGGCGCGGTGGCCGACGAGGCCGTGACCAAGGGTGCACGGGCTGTGTGGTTCCAGCTCGGTGTCGTGGACGAAGCCGCCTTCGAGCGGACCCGGGCGGCCGGGCTTGACATGGTCATGGACCGGTGTCCGGCGATCGAAATTCCCCGTCTGGGCTAGTGAATCTCTCCTTCTACTCACAATTGTCGGTTGAATATTGACATTCCGGCCAGGCACCTGACCTGTGACAACCCGGTGACCGAGTGTGCGCCCAAGACACCGGAGATCCCAGGTCAAATTTTGGTTAACACTCTTTTGCTGACTCGGAAAGCATCTCTAGCCTGTGGCCTCCTTGCTCGTTAACGCTGCGTATAGATCTGAGAGGCCACTAGACATGGCGAAAGTCGACCAGGCTGCTACGCCGGTAGCCACAAGCGACACCGGCGGCGGCCTGCGCCGAGATGTGGGACTCATCGGCCTGATGTGGGCGTCGGTGGGTTCCATCATCGGCTCCGGCTGGCTCTTCGGTGCCGAGAAGGCCGTCGTCGCGGCCGGCCCCGCTGCGATCATCTCGTGGGTGATCGGCGCGGTGGCGATCGTGCTGCTCGCCCTCGTGCACGCCGAGCTCGGCGGCATGTTCCCGGTGGCGGGCGGCACCGCCCGTTACCCGCACTACGCCTTCGGCGGCCTGGCCGGCATGTCCTTCGGCTGGTTCTCCTGGCTGCAGGCCGCGACGGTGGCCCCGATCGAGGTCGAGGCCATGATCGGCTATGCCAAGCACTGGCACTTCGCCGACGGACTGCAGAACGCCAACGGCACGCTGACCACCAGCGGCATCGTCGTCGCGGTGCTCCTCATGGCCCTGTTCGTCGCGGTCAACTTCCTCGGCGTCCGTGTCCTGGCGCACACCAACAGCGCCGCCACCTGGTGGAAGATCGCGGTCCCGCTCGCGGCGATCTTCGTCATCGCGATCGGCAACTTCCACCCGGGCAACTTCACCTCCGAGGGCTTCGCGCCGTTCGGCGCCAAGGGCGTCCTCACCGCGATCAGCTCCAGCGGCATCATCTTCGCGCTGCTCGGCTTCGAGCAGGCGATCCAGCTGGCCGGCGAGAGCCGCAACCCCAAGCGTGACCTGCCGCGCGCGACGCTCGGCTCGGTCGCGATCGGCGCCGTGATCTACGTCCTGCTCCAGGTCGTGTTCATCGCCGCCCTGCCGCACGCCACCTTCGCCAAGGGCTGGGCGAACCTGGCCTACGCCGGCATCAGCGGCCCCTGGGCGGGTCTCGCCTCGCTGGTCGGTCTGGGCTGGCTGGCCTGGGTCCTGTACGCCGACGCGATCATCTCCCCCGGCGGCACCGGCCTGATCTACACCACCGCCACCTCCCGCATCTCCTACGGCCTGGCCAAGAACGGCTACGCGCCGAAGGTCTTCGCCAAGACGGACAAGCGCGGTGTGCCGTGGTTCGGCCTCGCGATCTCGTTCGTGACGGGTGTGATCTGCTTCCTGCCGTTCCCGAGCTGGCAGACCCTGGTCAGCTTCATCACCTCGGCGAGCGTGCTGATGTACGCCGGCGCCCCGCTGGCCTACGGCGTCTTCAAGGACCGGCTGCCGAACCACGAGCGTCCGTACAAGCTGCCCGGCGGCAAGTTCATCTCGCCGCTGTCCTTCGTGGTCGCCAACCTGATCATCTTCTGGTCCGGCTGGGACACCCTGTGGCGCCTGGGCTGCGCGATCCTGATCGGCTACGTGCTGCTCGGCTCCTACGCCTGGTACGCGATCCGCAAGGACCTGCCGAACGCGCCGCGACTGGACTTCAAGGCCGCGCAGTGGCTGCTCCCCTACCTGGCGGGCATCGGCGTGCTCTCCTACCTCAGCACCTTCGGCGGTAACGGTGACCTGCCGCTGTGGTGGGACATCCTGGTCGTCGCCGCCTTCTCGCTCGGCATCTACTACTGGGCCAAGGCGACCGCCTCGGCGCCCGAGCAGATCGAGCGCGACATCGAGGAGGTCGTGGTCACCGACGCCCCGGCGCACTGACCCCGCCTCTCCCCTGGTGTCCCGTCAGCCGGATCCGGCTGACGGGACACCGTCATAATGCGGGGATGATCTCCCCTTCCCCCCACCTGGGCTCCGCGCCCGGGGAACGCCGTACGGTCGTCGTCGTGGGCGCCGGGCCGGCCGGGCTCACCGTCGGCAGCATCCTGCGGGCCGCCTCCATCGACTGTGTCGTCCTGGAGACCGAGAGCAGGCAGTTCATCGAGACCCGGCCGCGCGCCGGTGTCATCGAGGAATGGGCGGTGCGCGAACTCGGCCGGCGCGGACTGTCCGAACGGCTCCTGGAGCGGGCCGAGTCGCACAGCGCCTGCGAGTTCCGCTTCGACGGCGAGCGGTACCGCTTCCCGTACGCCGACCTGACCGGCAGCCATCACTACGTCTACCCGCAGCCGTTGCTGGTGACGGACCTGGTGCGGGAGTACGCCGACGTACGCGGCGGCGACATCCGCTTCGGCGTGCGCGACGTCACGCTGCACGACCTGGACTCGGACCGGCCAGCGGTGTCGTACCGGTGCCCGGAGACGGGTGAACGGCGGCTGCTGCACTGCGACTTCGTGGCGGGCTGCGACGGGGCGCGCGGGGTGACGCGGGACGCGATACCCGCCGAGCGTAGGCGGATCGCGCGGCAGGACGACGGCATCGGCTGGCTGGCGCTGCTCGCGGAGGTCCCGCCGTCGACGGACTGCGTCCTGTTCGGCGTCCATCCGCGCGGTTTCGCCGGTCAGATGCCGCGCAGCCCGGAGCTGACCCGGTTCTACCTCCAGTGCCCGCCGGGCGACGATCCCGCCAACTGGCCGCACGACAGGGTCTGGACCGAGCTGCGCGAGCGGCTCGGCGCGGCCGGAGCGCCCCCGCTCACCGAGGGCCGGCTGATCGAGAAGCGCGTCCTGGACATGCACCACTACGTCGTCGAACCCCTCGCCCACGGACGGCTGTTCCTCGCCGGGGACGCCGGTCATCTGGTCGCACCCATCGCCGCGAAGGGCATGAACCTCGCCCTGCACGACGCCTTCCTCCTCGGCGACGCGCTCGCGGCACACGTGACGAGGGGCGACGGCAGCGGCCTGGACGGCTACTCGGCGGCGTGTCTGCGCCGGGTGTGGGACTACCAGGAGTTCTCGCAGTGGCTGTCGGACATCTACCACGGCGTCGCGTCCGGCGACCCGTTCCGCGCCGGCACCACACTGGCCCGGCTGCGCCGCCTGTTCACCTCACCGACCGCGGCGGCGGCCTTCGCCGAACAGTACCTCGGCACGGCGACCGCCTACTGAACGCGTACCGCAGGGTGAGCCACCCGCAACCGGCCTCGGACCCGCACCCGGCACCCGGCACCCGGCACCCGGCACCCGGCAGTCAGCGATGTGATCGGCATGTCTGTTCCAGCCGCGGCGTCCCCTGCCGGGTCCGACCTGAGGATCTCTCCAGGGACCGTGGAACAGACCTGCCGATCGCCGGGCTCAGGCGACCCCGAGACCTTCCAGCACCTCGGCGCCTGGGAGGTCGGCGAGGGCCTTGCCGGGGATCAGCAGCTTGCCGCGTCGGCGGCCGCTGCCGACGAGGACGTAGGGCAGGTCGACCACGGCCGAGTCGATCAGCAGCGGCCAGTCGGCGGGCAGTCCGACCGGGGTGATGCCGCCGTACTCCATGCCGGTCTCGCCGGTCGCCGTCTCCATCGAGGCGAAGGAGGCCTTGCGGGCACCGAGCCGGCGGCGGACGACGCCGTTGACGTCGAGCCGGGTCGTGGAGAGGACCACGCACGCGGCGAGGGTGGTCTCGCCGCCCCGCTTGCCCGCGACGACCACGCAGTTCGCCGACTGCTCCAGCAGCTCGCGGCCGTAGTGCTCCACGAAGACGGCCGTGTCGGCCCAGCGCGGGTCCGTCTCGACGTAGAGGACGCGGTCGGCGGGGACCGTCCCCTGCCAGGTGCGTACGGCGTCGGCGACCGGGGCGGTCAGCTCCTGGAGGCAGTCCGGGACGGGGATGGCGGTGTCGAACTCTCCGATGGGTGCGCGCATGGCCGCACGCTAACAGCCCGCCGGGGCGCGGTTCAGCGCACGGGCGGCACGGAGACGGCCATCACCATCTCCATCGGTACGTCGCCCTCGTTGCCGTAGGTGTGCGAGGTGCTCGCCTCGAACGTGGCGCTCGCGCCGGTCGGCACCAGGTGCTTCACGCCGTCCACGGTGAGGGTCAGCTCGCCGGCGGTGACATGGACGAGTTCCACCGTGCCCACCGGGTGCGGTTCGGAGGGGCTCTGTTCACCGGGCATCAGCCGCCAGTCCCACATCTCCAGCGGACCGGGTGCCTCCGTGCCGGCGAGGAGGCGGTTGTAGCTGCCGGCGTCCGTGTGCCACAGCCGTACGGCCTGCTCGGCGGGGACGATGCGGACGGTGGGGCCCTGTTCGTAGTCGAGCAGGGTGGTGATGCTGATGCCGAGCGCGTCGCCGATCTTGACGACGGTGCCGATGCTCGGGTTCGTCCGGGCCTGCTCGATCTGGATGAGCATGCCGCGGCTGACGCCCGCGCGGGCGGCGAGCGCGTCCAGCGTGAAGCCGCGCTCGGTGCGCCAGCGCTTGACGTTGCGCGCCAGGGACTGGGTCAGCAGGTCGAGGTCCGACACATCACGTCCATCGATGAGGGTTCAATATACGGGATGACAGAGTTCACTTGACTGAACTACGGTGGGGTGTACCCGCTCGTTCATCGAACTGTACTGCGAGGCCGGCCGTGACAGCATTCTTCGCCCTGACCACCAGCCTTCTGTGGGGTCTGGCCGACTTCGGCGGCGGACTGCTGACCCGGCGTACGCCGGCGCTGACGGTCGTGGTCGTCTCGCAGGCCATCGCGGCGACGGTCCTCGGCGCGATCGTCGTCGCGACCGGCGGATGGAGCGAGGCCGGGCCGCGCCTGTGGTTCGCGTTCGCCGCGGGGCTGGCCGGACCGATCGCCCTGCTCTCCTTCTACAAGGCCCTGGCGCTCGGCCCCATGGGGGTCGTCTCGCCGCTCGCCACGCTGAGTGTGGCCGTTCCGGTCGGCGTCGGCCTGTTCCTCGGCGAGCGGCCCGGACTGATCCAGTTCGCGGGCATCGCGGTCGCCGTCGCCGGGGTGGTCCTCGCGGGCGGTCCGCAGCTGCGCGGCGCGCCGGTACAGCGGCGGACGATCCTGCTCACGCTGGTCGCGGCGCTGGGCTTCGGCACGGTCTTCGCCCTGATCACGGAGGCCTCGACCACCGTCACGGGCCTGTTCCTCGCCCTGTTCGTCCAGCGGCTGACGAGCGTCGCGGTCGGCGGGGCCGCGCTCGCCGTCTCCGTCCGGCGAGGCGGCCGGGCCGTGCCGGAGGGCGGCTTTCCTTGGGCCTCGCTGCCCGCGCTGGCCTTCGTCGGGCTCGCCGACGTGGCCGCCAACGGCACCTACGCGGTGGCCGCCCAGCACGGCCCGGTCACCGTGGCGGCCGTCCTCGCCTCGCTGTATCCGGTGGTGACCGCGCTGGCCGCGCGAGGCTTCCTCAGCGAGCGGCTGCGGGCGATCCAGGCGGCGGGCGCGGGACTGGCGCTACTCGGCACACTCCTGCTGGCGACAGGCTGAGCCGACCTGCAGTTCCGGTCCCGGCGGAACCAGCCGACGGTTTCCGGCCCCGACCGACCCGACCTGCGACTTCCAGCCCCGGCCAAGCCGGCCTGCGGTTGGCGGTCCCAGACCGACCCGACCTGCGAATTCCAGTTCCGCCGGAATCAGCCCAGGGCGTCCAGCCCCGGCCGAGCCGACCCCGGCTTCCGGTCCCAAGCAACCCCGGGCTTCCGGTCCCGGGCCGAGCCGGCCTACGACTCCCCCGGCGGAATCAGCCCACGGATTCCAACCCCGACCGACCCGACCTCCGGCTCCCGGTCTCGGGCCAACCCGACCTACGACTCCCGCTTCCGGCGGAATCAGCCCAGGGCGTCCAGCCCCGGCCGAGCCGACCTCGGGTCCGGTCCCGAGCCGACCCGACCTGCGACTCCCAGTCCCGCCGGAATCAGCCCAGGGCGTCCAGCCCCGGCCGAGCCGACCCCGGCTTCCGGTCCCAAGCAACCCCGGGCTTCCGGTCCCGGGCCGAGCCGGCCTGCGGCTCCCAACCCTGACCGACCCGACCCCCGGCTCCCGGCCGACCCGACCTACGACTCCCAGGCCCGCCGGAATCAGCCCACGGTTCCCAGCCCCGACCGACCGAACTCCGGCTTCCACTCCCGGCCCAGCCGACCCCGACCTCCGGCTCCGAGCGACCTCCGGCTTCCAACCCCGACCGAGCCGACCCCGGGCTTCCAGCCCCGACCGATCCAACCCCCGGCTCCCGGCCCCAGGCCGACCCGACCTACGACTCCCAGTCCCGCCGGAATCAGCCCAGGGCGGCCAGCCCCGGCCCAGCCGACCCCGACCTCCGGCTCCGAGCGACCTCCGGCTTCCAACCCCGACCGACCCGACCTACGGTCACCCGGTCCCAGGCCGACGCAACCTACGACTCCCAGACCCGCCGGAATCAGCCCACGGAATCCAGCCCCGACCGACCCGCCCCTGCCTCCCCGTCCCGCCCGGCTCAGCCCTCGGTTTCCAGTTCCGCGAGACGGGCCACCCCGGCGTCGTCCAGTTCCGCCAGTGCCCGCAGTTGTTCCGGCGTCGTCCCTGCCGGGAAGGGCACCGGGGCCGGTGTCCTGAGCGGTGGCTGCCAGCCCTGCTCGGCCGTCCAGCGCCGGACGACCCGGGCGGGCGCCCCCGCCACCACAGCGTGGTCCGGCACCGTGCCGCGTACGACCGCGCCGGCCGCGACGACCACGTTCCGGCCGATGCGCGCGCCCGGCAGGATCACCGCGCCGGTGCCGATCCAGCAGCCCGGGCCGATCTCCACCGGCTCCATGCGCGGCCACTGCCTGCCGATGGGCTGGTGCGGGTCGTCGTAGGAGTGGTTGGTGGAGGTGACGTAGACGTACGGCCCGAAGTAGCAGTCGCTGCCGATGGTGACCGTCGTGTCCGCGATGACATGGCTGCCGCGGCCGAGGACCACGCCGTCGCCGATGCGCAGGATCGGGTCGGGTCCCAGGTCCAGGTCCGGCATGAGGCCGGCGGTCAGGGTGACCTGTTCGCCGATGATGCAGTGGGAGCCGAGGTGGATCCAGGGCTCGCCGAAGACGGTGCCGAGCGGGAAGGCGAGCCGGGTGGCCTCGCCGATCGCGCCGAAGCGCAGGCGGCCGGGACGGTCGGCGGTGACGGAACCCGTGCGCTGAGCCCAGGCCCAGGCCGCGTGCACCGCGCGTTGGGCGAGGCGGCGGCGCCAGGACGAGAACGTGTTCTTGGGCTTCGGCACGGGCTTACGTTACTCAGCGGTTGCCTTCGGCGAGAGGGTGGGCTGCTGTGATCTTTGCCCCACGCGGTGTCGTACCGTGCGGGTACTTACGGATGCGAGGAGACGGTGATGACACAGCAGGCGCTGATCGTGGGCATCGGGGGCAAGGAGCCCCAGGTCGATCCCGAGGCGTTCGTGGCGCCCACGGCTTCCCTGATCGGGGACGTTTCGCTCGGGTCCGGGGCCAGTGTCTGGTACGGCGCGGTGATTCGGGGCGATGTCGAGAGGATCACCGTGGGAGCGCAGGCGAATGTGCAGGACAACGTCACCCTGCACGCCGATCCCGGGTTTCCGGTCTCGGTCGGGGAGCGGGTCTCCATCGGGCACAACGCGGTGGTGCACGGGGCGACCGTCGAGGACGACTGTCTGATCGGTATGGGGGCGACCGTGCTGAACGGGGCGGTGATCGGCGCCGGGTCGCTGGTGGCCGCTCAGGCGCTGGTGCCGCAGGGGATGGTGGTACCGCCCGGGTCGCTGGTGGCCGGGGTGCCGGCCAAGGTGAGGCGTGAGCTCACGAAGGAGGAGCGGCAGGGGGTCACCCTCAATGGCACGGTGTACGCCGAGTTGGCCAAGGCGCACAAGGACGTGCATCAGTAGAAGCGTTCGCGGGGAGCGGGAGCGGGTGCGTGCGCCCCTGTCGGGGCGCCTTACTCCCCGGCGCTCACCGGCTCTGCCTCTCGGTCCGCCTGCTGCTGGGCCTTCTTCGCCTTGCGCTTGATGATCAGCATGGTGGCGAGGCCGAGCACCACCGCCGCCCCCAGGCCCACGTAGGAGAACTTCTTCAGCCAGCCCTCGGCGACCACGCCGACGTAGTAGACGGCGGCCGTGGTGCCGCCCGCCCAGCAGATGCCGCCGAGGACGTTGGCGATCAGGAACTTCCAGTACGGCATGTGGAGGACGCCCGCGAGCGGGCCGGCGAAGATGCGCAGGAGGGCGATGAAGCGGCCGAAGAAGACCGCCCACATGCCCCACTTCTCGAACGACCGCTCGGCGGTGGCGACATGGCCCTCGCCGAAGTGCCTCGGGAACTTCCCGCCCAGCCAGGCCAGCAGCTGGCGGCCGCCCTTGCGGCCGATCGCGTAGCCGATGGAGTCTCCGATCACGGCGCCCGCGGTCGCGCACGCGCCGAGGACGACCGGGTTGACGCCCGAGTGCTGGGAGGACATCAGCGCCGCCGAGACCAGGATGATCTCTCCGGGAAGCGGGATGCCCAGGCTCTCCAGTCCGATCACCAGGGCCACCACGGCGTAGACGGCGGCCGCGGGCACCGTGTCGAGCCATTCCTGGACGTGCACCGCGGGATCCTCCCCTGTCGCTGTCCTTGCCTTCCGGGCCGCCGCATGTAAAGCGCGTCCCAAGGGAAGGCTACCTGGTCGGCGGTGAACGGCGGCTTGCGCGCACCCGCCCGGCGGCACCGTCCCGCCCTCGCGCCTTCGGTTTCCGGACATCCCCGTGTCACGCGGGAGGGGAAGGCTCCCCGCGGTATCGCCCGACCCGCCTCCCCCAGGTCCCCGCCGCGGGACCCGCTGCGGAAGGACGACGTCCCCGTGTCCTCACTGTCCCCGTCCCCCTCGCTCCCGTCCCCCTCTCTTCCCTCCCCGCCGTGTCCCCGGACGGCGGATCCGCTCCCCGCCGGCTCCGGTGTCCCTGCGGACACCGGTCCCGATTCCGCTCCCCGGCCCGCGTCTCCCCTCGCGGCCCGGCACATACGGCTGGCCCTGTGCCTGGCTCCCCTGCTGCTCGCCGCCGGCTGGGCCGTCGCCAACCGGCCGGTGATGTACGAGGGGGTCCGGCGGCTGGTCGCGGCCGACCCGGGGTGGCTGCTGGCCGGGGCCGGTTTCACCTGCCTGAACTGTGTGGCGGCCACCTGCGTCCGGCAGGGCGCCCTGCCCGACCGGGTGCCCCCCGGGCTGCTGCTGGCCTCGCAGTTCGCCGCGGGTGCCGCCAACCACGCGCTGCCGGGCGGGCTCGGCGCCCATGCCGTCACCCTGCGCTTCCTGCGGGGCCAGGGGGTGCCGTCGGCCCGGGCCACCGCGTCGATCGGGCTGTACTCGCTGGCCAAGTCCGGCGCGAAGACGCTGGTGCTGCTGGCGTTCCTCGCCGCCTCGCCGGCCTGGCGGCGTCTTGGGGATCTGGTCCCGGACGGGCGGCTGGTGGTTCCGGTCGCCGTCGTCGTGGGCGGGGCCGTCGCGGTGGCGGGGGTGCTGCTGACGGTCGTACGGCCGTTGCGGCGGCCGGTGACCGGGCTGCTGCGCACCGCCCTCGCCGATGCGCGGGAGGTGCACACGCGGCCCTCCCGGGTGGTCGCGCTGTGGGGCGGGGCGGTGGCGATGCCGCTGGTGCAGGGAACCACCCTGGCCTGTGTCGGTGCCTCGCTCGGTCTGGGGCTGCCCTGGGAGCACGTGGTGCTCGCCTATCTCGCGGCGGGCACGGCCGTCGGGGCGGTTCCGGCGCCGGGCGGGTTCGCGGTCGACGCGGCGCTGGTGTGGACGCTGATCACCTTCGGTGCCGCGCCGGCGGCGGCCACGGCGACGGTCATCGGCTACCGGGTGCTGACCGACTGGGTGCCACTCTTGCCGGGCACCCTGACGCTGTCCGCGCTGATCCGCGCCAAGGTGCTGTGAGCCGGTTCCGGCTGACCGGTGGTGATCAGGTGCCCGTGAAGGTACCCATGAAGGCGCCCGTGCCGGGCCGTGCCGGGATCACTCACGGCGGGCCACCAGGCGGTAGGCGTTGGCCAGGCCGAGGCGGTGGGACAGGGGGCGTATCGCGAACCGGTCGAGGAGCGTCGCCGTGATGAGCGCGGGCACCCCCGCGAGGAGGAGCGCGGTGCGCACGGTACGCCGCAGGGCGCCGGGCGGCTCGGGCAGCCAGGGGGCGTCCTCCCGTGGGGCGGCGTGGTCGAGGGCCAGCCAGACCGCGGCGAGCAGGTCGACCGGGTCGTGCGCCGCGGCGTGCTGCTCGGCGACCACCGTGAAGCCCAGCTCGGTCAGCCGGCGCCGGAGGTTCGCGACCGGCATGAAATGCAGGTGCTGCGGCTGGAGCCAGGGCAGCCACCAGCGGCCGAGCAGCCGGGCGTAGCGGCTCTCCGGGTCCGGCACCTCGACGAGGAGGTGGCCGCCGGGGCGTACGGCCTGGTGCGCGGCGCGGAGTTCGCGGTCCGGGTCGGTGCTGTGCTCCAGGTAGTGGAACATGCTCACCACGTCGTAACGGCCGGCGAGTTCGGGGGCGAGATCGGGGAAGGCGCCGCGGTGGGCGTGGTCCACGCGGCCCTCGCGGGCGGCGAGTTCGACGCCGTCGGTGAAGTCGAGCCCGTCGAAGGCGGTGCCGGGCAGGACGGCCCGGGCGCTCGCGCAGAAGTGGCCGTGGCCGGTGCCGACGTCCAGCCAGGTCTTGGGCGCGGGGTCGTGCGGGAGCATCGCCTCGGCACGGGCCCGGTACATGGCGCCACGGCCGCCGAAGGTGCCGCTCATGCGCTGTTCGCCGAGACCGTCGTAGAAGTCCCGGTAGTAGAACTCCAGGCCTTCTCCGGTGAGTCGGGGGTTCTGGAAGAGGTGACCGCAGTCGGCGCAGCGGTCGAGGGTGAAGCGGCCGGGCTTGTGCTGGAGCAGGTCGGTGGTGCGCAGGCGGGTGGTGAGGCGGTCCGAGCCGCACCAGGGGCAGTGGGTGCGCCTGGGCGCGAGGAAGCGGTCCGTGCCGGCGGCCAGGTCCTCCTGATAGGCGGGGCGCAGGGCGGCGATGCGCGCCGCCCTGCCGCTCTTGTCGTTCGTGGCCTTCTTGCTGTTCTTGGCGCTGTTGGCCTTCGTGGCGCCGTGGTCGCTCATCGGCCCTCCGCTGCGAGTCGTTCGAGATGGGCCGCCGCGGCCCGGGCGCCACCCGCCGCGCGGAACGCCGTGCGGATCCGGGCGGCGGCGGCCCGGTGGGCGGGATCGGTGAGGACGGTGTCGAGGGCCGCACCCAGCTGGTCGGCGCGGACCCGGCCGAAGCGGACCCGGACGCCGGCGCCGGCGTCCACGACCTGTCCGGCCACCACGGGCTGATCGTCGCGAATGGGCGCGACGACGAGCGGGACGCCATGCCACAGGGCCTCGCACACGGTGTTGTGTCCGGCATGGCAGACGACCGCGTCCATCCGCTCCAGCAGCGCGAGTTGGGGCACGGACGGAAGGACCAGGACGTCCTTGTCGCCGGCCGGCACCGCGAGCATGCCGCCCGGGTCGGCGATCACCGCCTGCACCCGGTCGGTGCGCTCCCGCAGCGCGCGGAGGCACTCGGCGAGGAACCGGCCGCCCGCGTCGGCGTTCGCGGTGCCCAGGGTCACCAGGACCTTCGCCCGGGCCTGGTCCAGCAGTTCCCAGGGAAATGCGGGGCCCGCCGGTCGGTCGGCGAGACAGGGGCCGACGTAGTGGATGTGCGGTGCCAGCGGTGCCTGGGGACCGATGAGTTCGGGTGTGCTGAAGATCAGCAGGAGGTGCGGCGAGGAACGCGGGTCGGCGGTCCCCGACGGGTCCCCGATGCGGGCGCGCAGTTCGGTCAGGCGGTACCGCAGCCAGGCGGCGACCTTCGGCAGGCCGTCGTAGGCGCCGGTGAACTCCGCCGAGGTGGTGGCCGAGGTGGCCCACGGCAGTCCGAGGCGATCGGCCACCAGGGCGCCCGCGAAGGCCTGCTGGTCGGCCACCACCACGTCCGGGCGGAACGCCTGGGCCGCCGCCCGGACCCCCGGTGCCATGGCGTCGGCGAGCGGGAGCAGGTACCACTCCCACAGGAACTTCAGCGCCTGAGCGCCGCGCAGGTCCGGCGGCCGTACGGCACCCTCGGCGCCCGGCACCGCGCCCGCGCAGCCGAACACCTCGGCGTCGGCGCCCGCGAGCCGCCGTACCAGCGCGGGGTCCGCGCACACCCAGGCCACGCGGTGCCCGCGCGCGGCCAGCCGGGCGGCGACGCCGACGGCCGGGTTGACGTGACCGGTCAGCGGCGGCACCACGAAGAGGAAGGCGCTCATCGGATCCCCGCCCCGGCGCCGATCAGGTCCAGGACGTGCCCGCCGACGGCCGTCGGCGCCTCCACCAGCACCGAGTGCTCGTGCCCGGGCAGCACGACCGCCCGGTAGTCGGTCAGCAGCACCCGCATCAGCGGGACCAGGTCCGCGAGGTCCGACTCGCCGCCGTAGACGCCGAGGACCGGGCAGCGTACGGCCCTGATCGCGGCCTCGGTCAGCACCCGGCTGGCCGGGATGTCCCGGCCGAGGGTGGTCTCGCGGGCGAGCCGGGCCGCGCCCTTGGCCAGCCGGGCGGTGTTGTGGCCCCGGTGGGCGGTGATCCAGGCGATCGCGTCGGGCTCGTTGTGGGCGAGCTGGTCCATGACCCGGTCGAGGATGCGGCCGAGCTTCGCCGCCCACGCCGCGGTCGCGGGCTCGGACTCGATCAGCGTCAGACTGGCCGTGCGTTCCGGGTGGCGGGCGGCGAAGCCGAAGGCGATCGTGCCGCCGTAGGAGTTGCCGACGAGGTGGACGGGGCCGGTGACGGCCAGCCGGTCGAGGAGGGCCTCCAGGTCGTCGATGTTGTGGTCGAGGGTGTAGCCCCGCGGCGGGCGCTCGCTGCGGCCGTGGCCGCGCAGGTCGTACATGACGACGTCGAGGCCGGCCCCGGCGAACGCGGGCGCGACGGTGAAGTAGTAGCTGGCCAGGCTGTCGGTGAGCAGCCCGTGCACCAGGACGACGGTGCCGTGCGGGACGCGGCCGTCGGCCGGCCCCGTGCGCTGGACGTGCAGCCGGATCCCGCCGGCGTCGACCATCGCCATGGCTCAGCCCGCCTGCGGGGTCTTCAGGCTCCACACCACGTGCTCCACGAGCCGGCCGACGGTCAGCTCGATGATCTCGTCGAACTCCATGCCGGCCAGGAACTCGGCGAGGTTGACCCGCCGGCCGTAGCGCTCCTCCAGCAGTCCGGCCAGGGTGACGAGGTCGATGCTCTCCAGCTCCAGGTCGCGGTTGAAGGTGGTGGACATGCCGATGACCACGTCGTCGTCGCCGTACTCGGCGAGCACGGTGCGGAGCATGCCGGTGAGGTCGGCGAGCACGGTGTCGGCGGTGGGCTGCGCCGGGGCCGGCTGGGTGGGGTTCATCGGGGGTACTCCTCGGCTGGTTCGTCGGGGTGTCCGGCGCCCGGACGTCCGTCGTCGGGATGGTCATCGTCGGGACGGCCGCCGTCGGTGCCAGGCCCGGTCGTCCAGGCCACCACGTACGTGCGCGGTTGCAGGGCGGGCGGGTTGGCCACCGGTGCGCAGTGCACGGTGTAGACGCGTTCCAGGCGGCCGGAGACCAGGAGCCGGCTGCCGTCCGGCGCGGCCTCCAGTACCGCGAAGTCCCGTGGTCTGCCGCCGAATCCGCCGCCCTCGGCCTTGGCGACCGCCTCCTTGGCGGCCCAGAACCGGGTGAACCACACGGCCTCTGCGCCGTGCGCCGCATGGACGCGCAGCAGGCGCAGTTCGGCCGGGCCGAGCGCGGTGGCGAGGGTCGCCGGGTCGCGCTCGGTGACCTCTTCGATGTCGATGCCGGGGCCGGGCCGCGGGGTGTGCGGCCGGACGACCGCCACGGCCGCCTCGGCGCGATGGGCGAGCGAGACGTCCAGCGGGGGCAGGGCACGGCCGTGGACGCCGGTGACGTACGGCCGCCCCGACTCGTCGTTGCGCACGCGCAGTTCCGCGGGGAAGACGGGTCCTTCGCCGTGCCGCCAGAGCCACTGCCGTACGGCGTCCTTGGCGGCGATCCGGCCGAGCAGCCACTGGCGGCGGCCGCGCGGCGGGCGTTCGGCGTACTCGGCCCGTTCGGCGCCGCCGAGCGAGTTGCGCATGATCAGCTCGCGGGAGGCGAGGTCCGGCCAGCGCTCGTGCACCAGCGTCCAGCCGCCCGGCATGGCCTGGGAGAGGGTGTTGCGGTCCGGGAAGCGTTCGACGGGCCGGGTGGTGGGGTCGTTGTCGAAGCGGCGGTCCTGCCAGCCGCCGATCACCGCCCATACCCGGCCGCCGACGGTGAGCTCCGCGTCGGCCTCCAGGACGGTGTCCGTGAGGGAGGTGATCCGCAGCACGCAGCCGACCTCGGTGCCGGGGGCCGGGTGCGGTCCGTGGATCCGCAGGTGCCGTATCCGCACGGGGAAGACGACCGTCCGCTCGGTGCGGGTCGCCATGATCCAGTAGCCGAGCAGCTGGCCCACGTTGTCCAGCAGTGCGCCGGGCGCGGCGGGCGCGGTGATCACACCCCGGATGTGCCGCTCGCCGATGGCGGTGAGGTCGGTCAGGCCCTGGAAGCCGGGGCCGTGAAACATCCAGCGGTCCCGGTAGAGCTGGGCGGCGGTGTGCTCGGGACGGCGTTCCGGGGCGTCCGGGAGCGGGCTGGGCGGGGGTGGTGCGGGGTGACGCGCGGCGAGCTCGACCGTGGCGCGGGCCGTGGGGCCGAAGGTGACGGTGACGCGGGCCGGGTGGCCGGGGGCCGCGGTGACGGTGACCGGTACGCCGACGGGTGGTGTGGCGGTGAGCCAGCGGTCGAAACGGGCCTCGTGCACGGCGGCCGCCCGCAGGCCGGGGGCCGCCGCCTCCGCCGCGTCCATCATGTGCCGGACGATCGTGGTGGCGGGGACGACCGGCCAACGGTCCTCGATGTCCGGCCAGTCGGGGCGCTGGGGGAAGAAGCAGTGGTCCAGGAGGTGGGGCATGGTGTGGGGGGAGATGTGGACGGTGGTGGTGGTCGGGGGCGGGGCTGTGGTGGGGGCGGGCGCGGGGGCCGTCGCCGTGAGGGCGGCGCCGCTGCGGTCGCGCCGGGCGCTCGCCGCGATCAACTGCGCTGCCGTGTCCGCGGTGTCCCGCAGCAGGGCGGTCAGCTCGGCGGCGGCCGGGAAGTGCGGGGCATGGTCGTCCAGTTCGCCGAGGTCCGGGCCGACCGAGCGGGCCGCGGGCCGCACGACAGGTGGTACCTGGCGCAGTTCTGCGCGGAGCGCGTCCAGCACTGGTCCGTCCAGGGAGACGAGGGCCCCGCCGAGGTCGAGCCGGACGGGTGCGCGGCGCCCGTGGGCCGGTGTGGTCGCCGTGACGGCCGGCGACCCGGCGGGCGTGGCCGGCGCGAGGTGCGGGGACCTGGCCGGCACCGTCGGCGCGGTGTGCGGCGGCACCGTGGCCCGCGTCGCCGGGGTCTGCGGCGGCACCCCCGCTGCCACGGCCGCTCCTGCGGTCCACAATGCCATGGCGACACGGCGCAGTTGGGGCATGCCGCCGCGCTCGGGCACGTTGGCGGCCACGGCCAGGTGGTCGCGGTCGCCGAGGGTGTCGGCGATCAGGGAGGTGAGCCGTCCGGGGCCCGCCTGGACGAAGACGCGGTGCCCGGCGGCGTACAGGGCCTCGGTCAGCTCGCGGAAGCGGACGGGCTCCAGCAGATGCCGTACGAACAGCTCGCGTACCGCCCGCTCGGCCCGGGGGAAGGGCGCGGCGGTCGTCCCGGACCACACCGCAACGGTCGGCGGGTGGAGCCGGAAGCGGCCGGCGGCCTCCCGGATGGGCGCCAGGTACGGCTCCAGCATCGGCGTGTGGAAGCCGGAGCGGAAGGGCAGCACCTGGCAGATCACGCCCTGCGCGCGCAGGGATCGTACGAACTCATCGACCGCCGCGCCGGGCCCGCAGACCATGGACTGGCGGGGCGCGTTGTCGTGGGACAGCTCGATCCCGGAGCCCGCCCAGGACTCGGCGAGCAGCGCGCGGACGTGCGCGGCGGAGGTGCCGAGGGCGGCGAAGGCGAGCCCGGGGACGGTGACGGTGTCCGGGTCGAACTCCGCCATGAACGCATCCACCTGGTCGGGGGCGTACAGCCCGCCCACCGCCATGGCCGTCCACTCGCCGACGCTGTGTCCGGCGACCGCGTCCGGTACGGCGCCCATGCGGCGCAGGGCCTGGTCCAGCAGGCGGCCCACCCCGACGACCCCGAAGCCGTGCCGGCCGACGTCACCGACCGGGACGTCCGCGCCGGGCAGCGGGGTGAGGCCGAAGTGGGCCGCGATGTCGTCGGTGCGGGGCGTGAAGGCGCCTTCCAGGCCGGGGAAGACGAACGCCAGCCGGCCGCCGCCGCCCGGGCCGAGCAGCGGGCCCGGCCGGAACCACACATCGCCCCGGCCGTGCCAGCCACGCCCCTTGGCGACCGCACGGCGGGCCAGGGCGAGCCGTTTCGGCGTCGGGTCCACGATCCCGAGCCGCACCGGACCGGCGTCGGGGTGCGTCCGGTGCGGGTCGAGACCGGCGGCGAGGACGACAGAGTCGCCGGCGCCGAGGACGGCCGCGAGGTCCGGCACACTCCCGGCGGCGAGCAGCAGGACCCGCTCGGGCTCGGCGACCTGCGCGCGAGCGGACGCCGAGCGCGCACCGGACGCCTCGTCCGGCACCGGTCGGGCACCCGTGGCTCCCGCGCGGCCGTAAGGCGCACCCCCCGCACCCCCGGCCTGCCCCGGCAGGGAGCCGAGCCCCGGCGCCTCCTCCAACACCACATGGGCGTTGATCCCGCCGAAGCCGAAGGCGTTCACGGCGGCCCGGCGGACCGGCTGCCGGACGTCCGACTCCCAGGGGCGGGACTGGTCCAGTGTCCGGAAGCGGGTGGCGGCGAGGGCGGGGTGGGGGTCGTCGCAGTGGAGGGTGGGCAGGAGGGTGCGGTGGTGGAGGGCGAGGGCGGCCTTGACCAGGCCGGCGACCCCGGCGGCCGGCATGATGTGGCCGATCATCGACTTCACCGAGCCGAGGACGGGGCGGAGGCCCTGGCCCTCGGCGGGCCCGAACACCTCGGCGAGGGTGGCGAGTTCGGCCGTGTCTCCGGCGGGGGTGGCGGTGCCGTGGGCCTCCAGCAGGCCGAGGGAGTCCGGTGCGGCCGGATCGAGCCCGGCGGCCCGCCAGGCCTGGCGCACGGCTCTGGCCTGCCCGCCCGGGTCCGGCGCGGCCAACCCCGCCGTACGGCCGTCGCCGGCCACGCCCGTGCCGCGGATCACCGCGTAGACGCGGTCGCCGTCGCGTTCGGCGTCCGCGAGCCGCTTCAGTACGACGACGCCCGTGCCCTCGCCGATGAGGATGCCGTCGGCCTGGCGGTGGAAGGGACGGATGCGCTGGCTCGGGGACAGAGCGCGCAGTTGGGCGAAGACGCTCCACAGCGTGATGTCGTGGCAGTGGTGCACTCCCCCGGCCAGCACCAGGTCGCAGCGGCCGGTGGTGAGTTCGGTGACCGCCTGGTCCACGGCCACCAGGGAGGAGGCGCAGGCCGCGTCCACGGTGTACGCGGGGCCGCGCAGGTCGAGCCGGTTGGCGATGCGGGAGGCGGCCAGGTTCGGCACCAGGCCGATCGCGGACTCCGGACTGTCGGGGCCGAGCCGTTCGGTGAACGCCGCGCGGATGCGGTCGAGTTGGGCGCCGGAGAGGTCGGGTAACAACTCGCCGAGGGTGCGGGTCAGTTGCCCGGCCGTGCGCACGCGCTGGTCTAGGCGGACCAGACCGGGGGTGAGGTAGCCGCCGCGGCCCAGGGCCACGCCGATCCGGTCCCGAGGCGGCAGCCGTTCCTCGCCGCCGGCGTCCGCGAGCGCGGCGGCGGCCACGTCGAGGGCGATCAGCTGGTCGGGCTCGGTGCCGGGCACCGAGGCGGGCATGATGCCGTAACGGGTGACGTCCACCTCGGCGAGGCCGTCCACGAAACCGCCGCGCCTGCAGTAGATCCGGTCGGGGGCGGCGGGTCCGGTGGCCGAGCCGGGCCGGTAGTAGTCGACGTCCCAGCGGCCCGCCGGGACGTCGCCGATCGCGTCGACTCCGTCGCGCAGGTTGCGCCAGTAGGCGTCGAGGCCGGGGGCGCCGGGCAGCAGCACCGCCATCCCGACGATGGCGACGGGGGATTGACGTACCGTCATGTCACCAGCCCGACGCGGTGTAGACGACGGCGCGGACGGACGGTTCGCCCCAGGCGAGTTCCCTCAGCAGGGCCGCGGTGCCCTCGTCGGGATCGATCAGCTCGATCCCGCGCCGGGCGTACTCGCGGCCCAGTTCCGCGCCGACCATGCCGCCGTGTGTCGCGGAGGGCGCCCAGGGTCCCCAGTGGACGGTCAGCACGCGAGCGCCCGTCCGGGCGGCCCAGTCGGCGCCGAGGACTTCCAGGGCGTCGTTGGCGGCGGCGTAGTCGGCCTGGCCGCGATTGCCGAGGACGGCGGCGATGCTGCCGAACAGCACGGTGAACGCGGGGGCGCCCGGCAGGTCGTCCAGGGCGGCGAACAGCGCTGCGGCCCCGGCCGTCTTCGTGCCGTAGACCAGCTGGAAGGACTCGGGGGTCTTGTCGGCGATCAGCCGGTCCTCGATCACCCCGGCGGCGAAGACGGCCCCGTCGAGCCGGCCGTGTTCGGCGTGGATCTCCTTGACCGCCCCCAGGACGGCGTCCGGGTCCCGGAAGTCCACCGAGCGGTAGCGGGCCTGGCCGCCGAGCGCGCCGAGTTCCGCGAGGGTCGCGGTGATCTCCCGCTGGGCGAGGATCAGTTCGGCGGCCCGGTTGATCTCGGCGGGGCCGGGCACCGCGCCGGGTCCGGCGGCGAGCGCCGCCCGCAGCTCGACGGGGGTGCGCGCGGCGGCGGTGTGCGGGGCCTCGGGTGCGGTGGGCGCGGGCGTACGGCCCAGCAGCTCGATACGGCACCGGCAGGCCCCGGCCAGCGTGGCCGCGAACCTCGCGGTGATGCCCCGGGCGCCGCCGACCAGCAGGACGACGGAGTCCCGGTCGAGGCCGAGCGCCGCCGCCTCGGCGGCACCGTCCCCGGCGGGTCCGGCGCCGGTGTGGGCGAGCGGGCCGAGGGGCGCGGGCACCAGCGCGAGACCGTGCCTGGCACCGGCCGCCGTACGCAGGACGACGGGGGCCGGTGCGGGCGCCCGTAGTTCGGCGAGCAGGGTGTCGGCGACGGCCGCCGGGGCGGTGTCCGCGACGGCCACGACCCGGGCGAGCAGGTCCGGGTACTCACGGCCGACGCTACGGAACAGGCCGTCCAGGCCCGCTGCTCGGAGAGCGCCCGCGCGATCCTCGGCCCGCAGGGCGCCGCCACGGTCGTCGGCCCTGAGGGCGAGCAGCCGGCGCGGGCCGCACGCGAGCGCCGCGCGGAGCACCGGGAAGGCGTCCGGCAGCACCGGGACGTCCGGGCCGGGCAGCGCGCCGAGGTAGACGACACCATCGACCGGGCCGTCGGCTGCGGTGAGGAGGTGGCCCGCGTCGAGCAGCACGGCTTCGGCTCCGTGCTCGGCGAGCCGCGCCGCGATCTCCTCCGCCGCGCCCGCACCGTCCCCGAGGAGGGCGAAACGCCGGCCGGACAGGGTGTGGTCCTGGTGGTCGTCGGCGGCGGGCGGGCCCGGCTCCGGGAGGGGCACGGGCCGCAGCTCGAAACGCCTAGGCGGAACGCCGGCGACGGGGGCCGGGGCGTATGCCGCGTCGGCCCGGTCCCGGGTGCGCCCGGCCGCTTCCGGGGATCGCCCGCTCGGCACGCCGGTGGACGCGCCCTCGGTCCGCTCCTCCGCGTTCCCGACCTGGCCTCCCTCGTCACCGGAGTGCGCCGCCCCCACCCGCGCGGTCAGCCACCCCGTCACCGCGGCAGCCGTACGCGCCTTGGCCAGTTCCTCCAGTTCGGCGTCGTCCAGCATTGCGGCGCTGCCCGCGATGCCCAGGCGCTTGGCGAGTTCGCCCGCTATCTCGGCCCGCTTGATCGAGTCGATGCTGAGGTCCGCCTCCAGGTCGAGGTCGGGCTCGATCATGTCGACGGGGTAGCCGGTGCGTTCGCTGATGATCTCCAGGACGACCCGCTCGAGGTCGCCCACCGGCGGTTCACCGACAGGCTCGGCCGATTGCGGCTCCGCACGAGGGGGTTCGACTGCGAGCGGCATCGGTGGGACGGGCGCCGGCGGTGTGGCGCCGGGTGTCGCGCCGAAGTAGGTGAGCAGGACATCGCGCTGGGCGGCGATCATCTCCCGGCTGGTGCGCAGGAATTCGGAGATGAGCGCGTCCCGGTCGGCCGGGGCGCCGTACGGCTGGTCGGTGGTCACGGTCGCCTCCACGACTCGTCGGGCCGGCGCGAGGGCACCGGGCAGGAGTGCTCCGTCGGCGGTGCGGACCAGGTGTCCGTCGACCGTCCAGCCGGGCCGCTCCGGTGCCGGACCGCGCAGCGCGTCGACGGCGTCGCGGCCCCGCAGGAGCCAGGCGGCGCGCACCGGCACTCCGGCGACGGCGAGCCGGGCGAGGGCGTCGAGCCAGCCGCGCAGGCCGCTGTCGGCGTCCGGTTCGCAGGCGACCGTGCGATGCGGGCGGTCGCCGAGGATCCGTGCGACGAGCCGGGTGAGGACCGTGCCGGGGCCGGCCTCGACGAAGACGCGCGCGCCCGCCTCGTACATGGCCTCGATCTGGGCGGCGAACGCGACGGGGGCACCGATCTGGGCGGCGAGTTCGCCGCGCACCTCGTCGGGGTCGAGCGGGTAGGGCGCGGCGGTGCGGTTGGCCCAGACGGGGAACTCGGGGGCCCGGACCGTCTTGTCCGCGAGGACCTTGGCGAATCGTTCCCCCGCCGTGGCCACGAGCGGGCTGTGGAAGGCGCAGGCCACGGGGACGCGCCGCGCGCCGAGCCCGGCGTCGCGCAGCAGCCGCACGGCCGTGTCGACGTCCGCCGCGGGTCCGGAGATGACCGTCTGCTCGGGCGAGTTGAGGTTGGCAACGACGACGGAGGCCGGTGCGCCGCTCGTGCGCAGGGCGTGTACGACGGTCTCGGCGCCGGCGCCGACGGCGGCCATGGTGCCGGGGTCGTCGCCCGCCGCGGCCAGGATCGCGGCGGCCCGCTCGGCGCTCAGCTCCAGCAGTGTCTCGGGGTCGAGGGCGCCGGCCGCGGCGAGGGCGACCAGCTCGCCGTAGCTGTGCCCGGCGGCCAGGTCGGGGTGGACCCCGGCCGAGGAGAGGAAGGCGTGGGCGGCGAGGCCCGTGATGCCGAGGGCGGGCTGCGCGGCCCGGGTGTCCGTCAGGGCGGCCCGCCGGCGCTCCCGCGCGGCGTCGTCGAAGGCGGCGGGCGGATGGACGGTGCCTGCGTGCGCGCGGCCGAGGTCCAGGTAGTACCGCAGCTCGGGACGGTGGACCAGGAGCTCGGCGAGCATCCCGGGCCGCTGGCTGCCCTGACCGGGGAACAGGAAGGCGACCTTGCCCGGCCCGGGGTCGACGCCCTTGCTCTGCGCCGGACGGTGGCCCCTGTCCCTCTCCGCCCCCGGCACCGCGTCCGTCACATGGATCCCGGCACCCGGATCGCGCTCCCCCGCGAGGAGCCGCCGCAGTTGTGCGGTGAGTTCCGCGGTGTCGCGGGCCACGAGGGCGGCCCGGACCGGTTCGTGCGAGGTGTCGGCGCGGCGGGACGTGGCGAGGGCGAGGTCGCGCAGGCGCCAGGAGTGGCCGTCGGCCTCGGCGGCCCGGAGGATCTCCTCGGCCTGCCGGAGGGCGGCCGCGGTGTCACGGCCCCGGAAGAGGAACAGCTCGGCCGGCCAGCCGTCCGGGGACTGGCGGGGTGGTACGGCGTCGGTGTGGGCGGCCAGCACGGCGTGGAAGTTGGTGCCGCCGAAGCCGAAGGCGCTGACTCCGGCGAGGCGTTCGGCGGCCGGTGCCGTCCAGGGCCGGGCGCGGGTGTGGAAGACGAACGGGCTGTGGCCCTCCGCCCAGGCCGGGTTGGGCCGCTTCAGGTGCAGCGTGGGTGGGGTGACCCCGGTGTACAGGGCGAGGGCCGTCTTGATCAGGCCCGCAAGGCCGGCGGCGCACTTGGTGTGCCCGATCTGCGACTTGACCGAGCCGAGCGCGCAGCCGCCCGCCCCCGCGCCCGCTTCGGTGAACACCTCGGCGAGCACGGTGAGTTCGGTGCGGTCGCCGACGACGGTGCCGGTGCCGTGTGCCTCGACCAGGCCGACGTCCGCGGGCGACACGCCGGCGTTGCGGTACGCCCGTTCCAGCGCCGCCCGCTGGCCTTCGGGGCGGGGTGCGGTGAGGCCGAGGGAGCGGCCGTCGCTGGCGGATCCGAGGCCCTTGACCACGCCGTAGATCCGGTCGCCGGCGCGTTCGGCGTCCGCGAGGCGTTTGAGCACCAGGCAGGCCACGCCCTCGCCGAGGGCGATGCCGTCGGCGGCGGCGTCGAAGGCGCGGGAGCGTCCGGTCGGGGAGAGCGCGTGGACGGAGGAGAACAGGACGTAGTCGTTGATGCCGTTGTGCAGGTCGGCGCCGCCGCACAGCACGAGGTCACTGGTGCCGGAGACCAGTTCCTTGCAGGCCACGTCGAGCGCGGCCAGGGAGGAGGCGCAGGCCGCGTCCACGGTGAAGTTGGCGCCGCCGAGGTCCAGCCGGTTGGCGATCCGGCCGGAGATGACGTTGGCGAGCATGCCGGGGAAGGAGTCCTCGGTCAGCCGGGGCAGTTGCCCGTCCAGCCCGTCGGGCACCGTGCCGTAGTACGACGGCAGGACCGCGCGCAGGGTGACGGCGTTGGACAGGTCGCTGCCCGCCTCGGCGCCGAAGACGACCGAGGTCCGCGCGCGGTCGAACGCCCGTCCCCGCTCGCCGTATCCGGCGTCCTCCAGCGCCCGGCGGGCCGCTTCCAGCGACAGCAGCTGGACGGGTTCGATGCTGCCGAGGGAGGCGGGCGGGATGCCGTAGCGCAGCGGGTCGAAGGGGATGCGGGGCAGGAATCCGCCCCACTTGGAGGCCGTGCTGCCGGCCGCGTGGTGCACGGCCGGGTCCCAGCGCTCGGGCGGCACCTCGGTGACGGCGTCGCGGCCGGTGACGACGTTGGACCAGAAGGCGGCGAGGTCGGGGGCATCGGGGAACATGCAGGCCATGCCGACGATGGCGATGTCCAGCGGTGCGGGCGGCTCCGGCTCGGCGGCGGATCCCACGCTCGGGTGGGCGGCCCGCCGCGTCCGGAAATCGCCGGCGTGCCGCGTCAGGAGATCGGCGGCGCCGTCGGTGACCGAGCGGTGCAGGTCCGCGAGGCTGGTGGTCGCCGAGCGCAGCACGGCGACCTCGCCGGCCATGAACATCCCGTCGGTGAGCTGCCGTTCCTCGTCCACGGTGGCCAACGCGCCGTCCGCTCCGCGCTCGACGCCCTTGCCGGCGATGCGCAGTCGGCCCACGTTGAGCCGTTCCAGCTCCTCCCAGACCTCGCGGTCGGTCAGCCCCCGGGCGCGTAGAGCGGTCTCGCGCGCACGGTAGTCGGCGGTGAAGGGGCTCGGGACGCAGCGGGTGGCGTGGCCGGGAGCGGTCTCCAGGAGGGTGGTCGCGGTGGCGGTGAGCACCTGCCGCTGGAACAGCGGATGGACGGCGCCGTGCGCGACGGCCTCCTCGGTGAACAGGTAGGCGGTGCCCATGAGCACGCCGACGGCGGCACTCCGGGCGGTGAGCGGTGCGGCCAGGGCGGCGACCATCGCCGCCGACCGCTCGTCGTGGACGCCGCCGGCGAACAGCACCTCCAGCCGCCGGGCGGTCGCGTCGTCGGCGTCGGCCAGGTAGTCCTGCAGTACGGCGAGTTGGGCCTCCCAGAGGGGGAAGGAGGCCCGGGGTCCGACATGGCCGCCGCACTCGGACCCCTCGAACACGAACCGGCGCGCGCCCGCGTCCAGGAACTGCCGCAGCAGTCCCGGTGAGGGGACGTGCAGGAAGGTGTGGATCCCGGCCCGCTCCAGCGTCTCCGCCTGTGCGGGCCGTCCGCCGGCGATGACGGCGTGCGTGGGCCGCAGTTCCCGTACGGCGTCCAGCTGGGCGTTCCTGATCTCCTCGGGCGCGAAGCCGAGCACGCCCACGCCCCAGGGCCGCCCGTCCAGCGCGGCCCGCGCCTCGGTGAGCATCGACCTGGTCCGCTCGCCGTCGGCGAGGGCCAGCGCCAGGAACGGCAGCGCCCCGTCCGCGGCGACGGCCGCGGCGAAGCCTGCCTGGTCGCTGACCCGGGTCATGGGTCCCTGTGCCACGGGGAGCCGGGTGCCGAGCGCCCGGCTCATCGGCGAACCGGGACGCAGTGCGGTGGCCGCGCCGCCGTCGGCCACGGAGTGCATCGCCGCCGACAGCTCCCGCACCAACCGCCGTACGTCCCCGGACCGTTCGGCGAACCGGGCGGCGAGGAAGCCGTCCTGGCCGACCGGCAGCAGCCGGCCGCGCACGTCGTCGGCGCCCAGCAGGGACGCGACCGCCGCGGGGTCGTCGGCCGGCAGGTGCGGGGCGTCCGGTCCCCGGCGCCGCAGGACCCGGTGGCCACCCAGCACGACGGTCTCCGAGCCGTCCAGGGAGCGCAGCACCGACCGGACCGTCTCGGGCAGCCCTGATTCGGCGAGCAGGGCCAGCTGGCTGTCGAGGACCACCCCGGCGGCACCGCCGGCCACGGCGGCCGCCGCCGCGCGCGGGCCGATGCCGCCGCAGGCCCAGACCGGGACACGGCACAACTCCTCGTCGGACAGCAGTTGTTGCAGCAGGACGAAGGTGCTCGGCTCGCCGACCCGGCCACCGCTCTCACGACCGCGGGCCATGAACCCCTGGGCACCTGCGCGCAGGGCCGTGTGCGCCTGCCCGATGTCCGTGACCTCGGCCAACACTCGGCAGTCGGCAGGGAGTTCGGTCCGGGGCCAGGTCGCGTCCGCGGTCAGGACCACGGTGCCGGGGGCGTCCGCGACCTCGGCCGGGGCGAGCGCGCAGCGTCCGGTCACCCGTACCCCGAAGGGGCCCGGCGCGGACCGTCTCAGCCGGGACAGCGCTTCTCTGGATCTCCGGTCTCCGGTGCCGAGGTCGAGGATGCCGACCGCACCGGCGGCGCAGGCCGCGGCGGCGAGGCCGGCGTCGGGTTCTCCGAAGGGGGTGAGGCACAGGACGAGGTCATGGGGGCGCACAGGCGAGGTCATGATGCTCCGGCACGATCGGCGAGACAGCACGGTGGGGGGTGTGCGGCGGAACGCTCTGGTGCGAGGGCACCGGAAACTAGCCTCGGCCTACTCACGGGTCAATAACGGCGCCCCCTTTTCGCGCCCGGTGACATCGATTCGGCCATCGGGTCGAATTCCCCGCAAGAACCGGAAAACGCGGTAATTCCCCGCACCGGTGCGGGCGCGGGACCACCCGGGCCCCGCGCCACACCACCGCAATCCGGGCGAAACGCCCGCCTGCTTCACCGCGCACTCATCCGACCGCAACGCGGCGGGACATCCACTGGACGTCTGTAAATTCCGCATGACTTCGGCGCCGTGGCTCGAACACGGCCGGGGGTCCGGGGACATCCCGCATCGCGCGTCAGCGAAGCAGTGCGCCCGTGGTCGCCGGTACGCCTGCGACCACGTCGGCGACCGGCGGAAGGACCCGGTGCAGCGCCCGCACCGCCCGGGCGGGCGACACGGATCCGGTGCGCCGCCGCTCGTGGCCGGCGCGGACCCGGGCAACCCGGGTCTCGTTCGCCTCACCGGACTGCGCCGGGTCCCCCGGCCTGCCCGGATCGCCGCCCGCGCCCTCCGGCTTCCCACGCGAGGTGTCCCCGTACGACGGACCCCTGGCACCCCCCTTCGAAGACCCCGGCTCCCGGCCCCCTGGCGCGGCGCCCGGCCGTCCCGTCCCACCCAACCCCGGCTCCAGCACCCACCGCTGCTCGGGTGAGCCGTCCCGCGGCACCAGCGCGACGCGCGCGAACGCATCGCCGGAGCCGGGAGCGAGCGCGAGGCCTTCGTGCCGGCGCGGCAGGATCTCGCCGCCGACGGTGATGTCGTACACCACCTCACCCGGGTGCACGACGCATCCGGCCAGGACGACGGTCTTCGTCCCGGGGTCGGCGGCCAGGCACAGGGACGGGTCGGCGGCGCTGCGCAGCACCCCGTCGTCCCGGTACGACCACTGCTGCGAGGCGGCGGTGGAGCAGGGCGCGAGTCCGACGCCCGCGCCCGCCCGCACGCCGTTCCCGCGCACGTCCAGGCAGCGCCCGGAGGCGAGGCCGCGCAGGCCGCCGCGGGCCACCTCGACGACTTCGCCGAGCGAGGCGGCGGAGGGGGAGGTGGCGGCCCGGGCACCGGTGCCGCCCGGGTGAGTGGTGTGGCCGGCGGGGGCGCCCCAGGTGGCGCCGACCCTGGGGACGCCGTTGTCATCGGACCAGCTCCTGGCCGCGAGGACGGTGGCGAGCAGCGCGAGCGAGGTCAGTCCGACGCCGATGACCACTGCCGTGCGGTGGCGGCCGGCGGTCCCGGTGCGATGTCTGCCTCCCGCCGGTTCGGGCACCGGCGCACGCGGCGCCTCCTCGGCGGCGTCGCGTCCGGGGCGCGAGTCGAGATAGCGGCGGGCGCCCCAGCCGAGCACGGTCTCGGCGAGCAGGAGGCCCAGGCCGCCGTCGAACAGGGCGAAGGTCTCGGCGGCGTGCCGGCAGTACGCGCAGGCCGTCAGATGGTGCCGTACATCCGGCAGCAGGGCGCCGCCGCGGCGCATGGGGACGTCCAGGAGGCGGTTGTAGAAGCGGCATTCCCGGGAGGGCGCGAGTTCCCGGTGGGCGCGTACGCAACCCGCCCGGAATTGCTCCCGTGCCTGTTCCAGGGCGGCCGTGGCGGTGGCCGGGTCGATGCCCAGCAGACCGGCGGGTATGTTTATCGGTTCCGCTTCTACCTCGATGTGCCACAGAAGGCATTGCGAGGCGCCGGGAAGGGCTTGGAAGGCGCGTTCGGCGAGTTGTCGCCTTTCCGGTGTTCCGGGCTTCGTCGCACGCAGTCCGCGGCCTCCGGTGGGTTTGCGCAATTCCGGCAGTGTCGCGCAGGCCACGTCGTCCGCCGCCCAGGCGCGGACGGTGTCGCGGACGGCGACCAGCAGCTGCGGGCGCAGGGCCCCGCCGGCCGCCCCGCCCGTCATCCGGCCGAGGACCTCGTGGAAGGCGGCGGTGGCCACGAGTTGGGGGGCGGGGCCGGCGGAGGCCAGGCAGACGACGGCGTAGTCGTGGGCGGCCCGCCAGTGGCGGGCCAGCAGCAGGGCGACGGCGTGATGGTGGGCGTGGTGCGGGCCGCCGAGCCGGGCGGCGAGTTCGCGGTCGGACTCCCCGGGTGAACCGGGCAGCGGCGGATAGGGCGGGCGTGGGGGGTGGGGGGACTGCACGGAACCATTTCCTTCCAGCCGCAGGACCGCACGCAAAATGCCGTCCTGTCGGAAAGCAGTGCCGATTGGTGCATACCTGTCGGGCCGGCCTTGGCGTTCGACGCCTGCCTTTGCCCTCCCGCGGGAAGGCTCACCCTCGCACACGCGGCTCACAGGAAACAAGAAGCTCGATTGACTCGGCCTCAAATTCAGCGAATTACATGAGAGTTACCGCCGGTATCGCTTCCACGGCCGGTTCCCGGGTTTCTCCGGGCACGGGTCACACCGGAGATGAGACGCGGTGCACGCCCCGGCACGACTCCGCACACACGAAGAGGGGCCCGCCCTCCGCCGGGCCGACCCCTCTCCTGCCAACTAGCCCGAATCCCCTAGCCGTTGGGACGCAGGGTCCAGACGACGGTCATCTCTCCCGTCACGGCGCCGTCGGCGCGGCGGATCTCGATCGCCACGGGGAACTCGGGGCGCTGCCCGGCGTCCAGCTCGGCGACGACCTCGGCGGCCGGACGGCCCAGCGTGGCGGTCGCGGTGACGGCGCCCATCGCGAGCTTCTTGTAGGCGATGTCGGCACGGACGGCGAGCGGCACCGCGCGGGAGAGCTGGTCCCCGAAGGCGGCCAGCACGATGGCCCCACTGGCCGACTCCCCGAGGGTGAACATCGCACCGGCGTGCGGCCCGCCCACATGGTTGTGGTACGCACCCTGGTCCGGCAGGGACACGACCGCCTTGTCCGGAGAGGTCTCCAGGAACTCCAGGTTCAGCGTCCGGGCCATGGGCACGGTGGCGGCGAGCATCTCGCCGATCGACATCTGGTCTGCGCTCATGACCCCATGTTACTCACGAGTAGCCGAATCGGGCCAGCCCCGAACCGTCGCCCGCCCCTCTTCACCACGGCATCCGCCCCGCATCGCTACGACCCTGACGAGGACCGGTGACCGAATCGTGTCCCCGGCGGCACTAGGGTTACTGGCCATGTGGCCAGATCAGCAGCCGCCAGGGGGCGCGCCGAACCCGCAGAACAACCCGCAGCACAATCCGTACCAGCAGCCGGGTTACCAGCAGCCGAACCCGTACCAGCAGCCCGGATACCAGCAGTATCCGCAGGCCGGGCCGTACGGCCAGCAGCCGCAGTGGGGGCAGCCGCAGCCGCCCACCGCGCCCGTCCCGCAGCCCCCGCAGGGAGGCGGCGGCCGCACCAGGCTGATCGCGATCGTCGCGGCCACGGCGGTCGTGGTGGCCGCCGCGGTGACCGGCTATGTCGTCCTCGGCGGCAAGGACGACAAGAAGGACCAGGCCGAGGGCAAGGGCGGGCAGCACAGCCAGTCGCCCTCGTCCCAGCCCACGGCCGGTCCGTCGGCGACGGACGACCCTCGCGGCGTCGACACGGAGAAGCCCACCGTGGCCGGCTGGAAGGCCGTCGTGAACCCCAAGTGGGGCGTGGCCTACGACGTGCCCGCCGACTGGGAGGTGCAGTCCCCGGGTATGGCCATCGGCTTCGACTTCCCGAAGAGCGAGCAGGACACGGGCATCGTCATGTCGGGCGTCGCCGAGTACCAGCCGAAGTGGTGCACCTCCGACGACGACAAGGACGGCCGTACCGAGGACACCTCTCTGGCGGCAGCGGGCGTCAAGGGTGCCAGCGGCGCCAAGGACACGGACGAGATCGCGATCAACACGCCGGCCTGGTGGGTCTTCGGCGGTTACACCCAGCCCGACAAGAAGACCATCTCCTGGGACAAGAAGGCCACCGCCTTCACCACGGCCTCGGGCATCAAGGGCAGCTACGCGTGGGCCCAGTCGACGCACACGCCGAAGAAGGGCAAGTGCATCAGCGACGGCAAGGCACTCACCTTCGGCTTCCAGAACTCGGCGCACGACTATGTGTCGTTCAACTTTTACGGGGCCAAGGGCGTGAACGGCGAGGTGCCCAAGGCGACCGTCCTGAAGATCCTGCGCACGGTGCGGCTGCACGGAGACCCGACGAACCAGTGAGCCCCTGGGATGTTCCGTCCCTCCGCGACGCGGCGGGACGGAACACCGGGGATTCTCGGGAAGCGTGCGGCGCGGCGCGTCGGGGCGCCGGGCGTTCACCGGCGGAAACCGGTCGCCGCGACGGAAACCGATTGCCCGCGCGGCGCCCGCGAGCGATAGTCGCCCGGTGAACTCGCCGTCCATTCCCCGCATCGCGCGCAGACCCTCCTGGGCGGGTCGCAACTACTCCCTGCTGACCGCGGCGGCCGTCGTGGCCGGCCTCGGTGCCAACGGCTCGCTCGTCGCCGCCGCGTTCGCCGTGCTGGGTGCGGGCGGCGACGGCGGCGACGTGGGACTGGTCGCCGCCGCGCGCACCGTGCCGCTGGTGGTGTTCCTGCTCATCGGCGGCGCCGTCGCGGACCGGCTGCCCCGCCACCGGGTGATGGTCGCCGCCAACGCCCTCAACTGCCTCTCCCAGGGCGCCTTCGCCGCGCTCGTCCTGCTCGGCGAGCCCCGGCTGTGGCACATGATGCTCCTCAGCGGACTCGGCGGCACCGGGCAGGCGTTCTTCGGACCGGCGGCCGAGGGCATGCTGCTGTCCTCCGTGGACGGCGAGCAGGCGGGCCGGGCGTTCGCCGTCTTCCGCATGGCCACGCAGGGCGCGGCCCTCGGCGGCGCGGCCCTCGGCGGCGCCCTGGTCGCGGCCGTCGGCCCCGGCTGGGTGCTCGCGCTCGACGCGGCCGCCTTCGCGCTCGCCGGCGCCCTCCGCTCCTTCCTCGACGTCAGCCACATCCCGCCGCGCACACCGGGCGGGGGCATGCTCGCCGATCTCCGCGAGGGCTGGCGGGAGTTCATCGGCCGGCCCTGGCTGTGGGGCATCGTCGTACAGTTCTCGATCGCCAACGCGGTGGTCGGCGCGGCCCAGGCGGTCTACGGCCCGCTCGTCGCCCGCGACAGCCTCGGCGGCGCGCGACCCTGGGGCCTGGCCCTGGCCGCGTTCGGCGCGGGCACGGTGGCCGGCGCCCTGCTGATGACCCGCTGGAAACCCCGCCGCCTGCTGCTCGCCGGCACCCTCTGCGTCTTCCCGCTGGCCCTGCCCGCCGCCGCCCTTGCCGTACCGGTACCGGCCGAGGCGCTGTACGTGGTCATGTTCGCCGCCGGTGCGACGGTGGAGGTGTTCGGGGTGTCCTGGATGACCGCGCTGCACCAGGAGATCCCCGAGGACAAGCTCTCCCGGGTCTCGGCGTACGACTGGTTCGGCTCGGTCTCGCTCATTCCGCTCGCGATGGCGCTGGCGGGCCCCGCCGAGAGCGCCTTCGGCCGCCCGGCCGCGCTGTGGGGCTGCGCCGGACTGGTCCTGCTGGTCACCGCGCTGGTGCTGCTGGTCCCGGACGTCCGCACGCTGTCCCGGCGCGGCCGGCCGGTGGCCGCTGCCCCGGCCGCGTCAGCCGATGCCGAACGCCCCGTCGGGGGGCTCGGGTGACGGTACGGCGTCGGCGTCCTCGACCGGCCGCGCGGAACCGGTGAACTCCCGTACCGCCGCCCCGTGTTCGACCCGCGCCGGAAAGGCGTCCGCCGCGGTACGGCGGGCCAGCGCCGCGGTGTCGACAGGCCGGTGCGCGGCGACGAGCACCGCGTTCCCGAACCGCCGGCCGCGCAGCACCGCCGGCTCGGCGATCAGCACCAGTTCCTCGAAGACGGTGGCGAACGTGGCCAGTTGGGAGCGCAGGAACCCGAACGGCGCGGCGTCCGCGAGGTTGGCCAGATAGACGCCGTCCGGGCGCAGCACCCGCTCGGCCTCCCGCGCGTAGGCGAGCGTGGTCAGATGCGCCGGCACCCGGGACCCGCCGAAGACGTCGGCGATCAGCACGTCGGCGTGATCGTCCGGCGCCGCCTCCAGCCAGGCCCGGGCGTCGGCGGCGTGCACCGCGACACCCGAGCCCGCCGGCAGCGGCACGTACTCGGCGACCAGCTCCAGCAGTCCCCGGTCGGCCTCGACGACATCCTGCCGCGAGCCGGGCCGGGTGGCGGCCACGTACCGGGGCAGCGTCAGCGCCCCTCCCCCGAGGTGCAGCACGTCCAGCGGCCGCCCGGCCTCGGCCACGACATCGAGCACATACCCGAGCCGCCGCGCGTACTCGAACTCCAGATACGCCGGCTCGTCCAGATCGACGTACGACTGCGGCGCCCCGTCGACGGTGAGCAGCCAGGCCCGCGCACGGTCGACGTCGGGCATGAGTTTGGCGGTCCCGTGGTCCGTGGTGCGGGTGACGGGTATGGAATCGTTCACTCATCCATTGTGGGTGACCGCACCCGCCCGGGTGCGCGGGGAACCGCGCGACCGGCCACGCCGGCGCTGCGGTCCCCCACGCACTCCCGCCTCACTCCACAGTGGACACCGTCCCCGCGCCCACGGTCCGTCCGCCCTCACGGATGGCGAACCCGAGTCCCGGCTCCAGCGGAACCTCCCGCCCGAGCTCGACACTCATCTCCACCGTCTCCCCGGGCCGGGCGACACCCACCGGACCGAGGTCGACGTCCCCCACCACATCCGCCGTACGGATGTAGAACTGCGGCCGGTACCCGGTCGCCACCGGCGTCGTACGACCCCCTTCGCGCCCCGACAGCAGATACACCCGGGCCGAGAACCGCCGGGCGGGCACGACGCTCCCCGGAGCCGCCACGACATGTCCGCGCCCCACGGCGTCCCGCGGCACGCCCCGCAGCAGCACCGCCACGTTGTCCCCGGCCTGCGCCTCCGCCATGGGCTTGCCGAAGGTCTCCAGTCCGGTGACGACGGTCTCCACATCGGCGCCGAGCACCGACACCCGGTCCCCCAGGCGGAGCGTGCCCCGCTCCACGGCGCCGGTGACGACCGTGCCCCGGCCGGTGATCGTGAGCACGTTCTCCACGGGCAGCAGGAACGGCGCGTCCAGGTAGCGCTCCGGCATGGGCACGTAGGTGTCCACCGCGTCGAGCAGCGCCTCGATGGACGCCGTCCAGCGCGGGTCGCCCTCCAGCGCCCGCAGCCCGGAGACCCGTACGACCGGCACGGCGTCGCCCGGGTAGCCCTGGGCCGTGAGCAGGTCGCGGACCTCCAGCTCGACGAGGTCGATCAGCTCCTCGTCGTCCGTGCCGTCGGCCTTGTTGAGCGCGACCACGATGTGGTCGACGCCCACCTGCCGGGCGAGCAGCACGTGTTCGGCGGTCTGCGGCATGATCCCGTCGAGCGCGGACACGACGAGGATCGCCCCGTCGAGCTGCGCGGCGCCGGTGACCATGTTCTTGACGTAGTCGGCGTGCCCCGGCATGTCCACGTGGGCGTAGTGCCGGGTGTCGGTCTCGTACTCGACGTGCGCGATGTTGATGGTGATGCCGCGCGCGGCCTCCTCCGGGGCGCGGTCGATGCGGTCGAAGGGCACGAAGGTGCCGGTGCCGCGCTCGGCGAGGACCTTGGTGATGGCGGCGGTCAGGGTGGTCTTGCCGTGGTCGACATGACCCATGGTGCCGATGTTCAGGTGCGGCTTGGTGCGCACGTAGGCCGTTTTGGGCATGGCTGTACCTCGAAGCCTCTCAGCCGTGGGAAGAAACGCGGGACCCCGAGGACTGGCCGACCCTCCCCCTGCGGGGTCCGCCGGACGTTCCGGAGAGGGTCAGCTTCGGGCGCCGTCGACAGCGGCCGCGAGAAACAGGACGGCAGCCTTCGGCGCATCCGCGACGGCGGATGCTGCGAGGAGGAAGGCGTACCGGGACATGCGGTCGATCATCGCCGAGCGGAGGTCCGGCGTCGAACGATTTTCGGCGATCTGCGGGTCGGGGCCGCTCAGGCGCCGATGTTCTTCAGCGCCTCCCGGACGGTCAGCGCGGCGAACCGGCCCCGTTCCCCCGCCAGGAAGGCCCGTACGGCCCCGGGGTCGGTCTTGGCGTACTCGCGCAGGGCCCAGCCGATCGCCTTGCGGATGAAGAAGTCGGGGTGCCCGGACTGGCGCAGGCAGTAGGCGAACAGCCGGTCGGCGTCGGTGCTTTCCTTGCGGGCCAGCTGGTGGAGCAGGGCGGTGCGTACCGGCCAGAGGTCGTCGTCGGTGATCCAGGCGTCCATGTCGGCGGTGAGCCGGGGGTCGGCGGCGACCAGGCGCCCGACCACGTGCGCGGCGAGCAGATCGACGGTGTCCCACCAGGGGACGGTCGTGACGAGGTGCCGGGTCACCGGCAGGAAACCGGAGGAGCACCGTCCGGCGTGCCGGCGCAGATAGTCCACCGCGAAGTAGTGGTACTCGCGCTCGGGCAGCGCCCAGCAGCGCAGCGCGATCGCGGTGCAGTCGGCCTCGTCGGGGCGGGGGGTGCCCGCGAGGACGGTGCGGGCGAGGGCGCGGCGGTCCGGGGTGGGGATGCCGAGGAAGGGCGCCACGTCCTTCATGTACGCCCGCATCGGGCCGGCCCGCCCGGCGTCGGCGGCGGCCGCGAACACGGCCGTCACCCGCTCCAGCACGGTGTCGGCGAGGAGGCTGCGCGGCACGTGCGGCGGAGCCGCGCCGGTGACGGTCATGGAGGAACTCTACTATCGAATACGCGTTCACCCATGTGGCCCGAAACCGGGCACGGCGGTCCCTGCGGACCTGGGTTGCACCCCCTTTCGTACCGGCGTTCCCTGGAATTACTGGCGGTGCAGCGGCGGAGGTGACAGAGGTGAAGGCCGTCGTCTACGAAGAGCCCTTCAGCGTGGTGGTGAAGGACGTCCAGGATCCCCGGATCCAGCATCCGAACGATGTGCTCGTACGCGTCACGTCGAGCGCGATATGCGGCTCGGACCTGCATATGTACGAGGGCCGCACGGCGGCCGAGTCGGGCATCGTCTTCGGACACGAGAATCTCGGCATCATCGAGGAGGTCGGCAACGGCGTGACCTCCCTGTCCAAGGGCGACCGGGTCGTGATGCCGTTCAACGTGGCCTGCGGATTCTGCAAGAACTGTCTGGCCGGGAAGACCGGCTTCTGCCTGACGGTCAATCCCGGATTCGCGGGCGGGGCCTACGGCTATGTGGCGATGGGCCCGTACAAGGGCGGTCAGGCCGAGCTGCTGCGGGTGCCGTACGCCGACTTCAACTGCTTGAAACTGCCTCCGGGCGACGAGTTCGAGACCGATTTCGTGCTGCTCGCGGACATCTTCCCGACGGGCTACCACGGCTGCGAACTTGCCCAGGTGTCCCCCGGTGAGAGCGTGGCCGTCTACGGCGCCGGACCGGTGGGGCTGATGGCCGCCTACTCGGCGCTGCTGCGCGGCGCGGCGAAGGTGTTCTCCGTCGACCGGGTGCCCGAGCGGCTCGCCAAGGCCGAGGAGATCGGGGCCATCCCCATCGACTTCACCAAGGGCGACCCGGCGGAGCAGATCAAGGAACAGACCGGAGGTGAGGGAACCGACAAGGGCGTCGACGCCGTCGGTTACCAGGCCCAGGCGCACGACGCCAGCCACGAGGAACCCGCCATCGTCCTCAACGAGCTGGTCATGACGGTACGGCCGACGGGCATGCTCGGCGTGCCGGGTCTGTATGTGCCCTCGGACCCCGGCGGTCCCGACGACCACGCCCGGCACGGACAGCTGCTGGTCTCCATCGGCAAGATGTTCGAGAAGGGCCAGCAGATGGGCACCGGTCAGTGCAACGTGAAGCGGTACAACCGCCAGCTGCGCGACCTGATCATCGCCGGGCGGGCCAAGCCCAGTTTCGTGGTCTCCCACGAGCTGCCGCTGGACCAGGCGCCGCAGGCGTACGAGAAGTTCGACAAGCGGGTCGAGGGCTACACCAAGGTGGTGCTGCACCCCGGTCACGCGCTCGCCGCGTGAGACCAGGGTTCACGGGTCCGGGCGCCCCAGGTGCCCGGACCCGCTCGATGCGGCACGCTTGACGGCGATCACACGCGTTCGTCGGTTAATGTCACCGGATGCTCGATGCCAACCGCTCTGGCACCGCCACGGCCTCTCCCCGGGCCGCCGCCACGGAGTTCGCCGTACCCGTGTCACCCCTGCCGCGCACCGGGTTCGCCGGTCGGTGTGCGCGGGCGCTGGCGCATCCCTATGCCCGGCTGTCGCTGTTGCTCGCTCTGCTCGCCGGTGCCGCCGCGTGCGTGCTGGCCTTCGAGCCGCAGCGGCTGCTCACGCACGGATGGCCGCCGCAGCTGAGCGGGGCGGCGGCGGCCACGGTGTTCGGCGTGGCGTACGGGCTGTGCACCGTGGCGTTCGTGCCGCGCCCCCTGCTCAACCTGGCGGCGGGCGCGCTGTTCGGCTCGCAACTGGGGCTGGCGACGGCGCTGGCGGGCACGGTGCTCGGGGCGGGCGTGGCCTTCGGGCTCGGCCGGGTTCTCGGCCAGGACGCGCTGCGCCCGCTGCTGCGGGGCCGCTGGCTGAAGGCGGCCGACGGTCAGCTGAGCCGGCACGGGTTCCGGTCCATGCTGGCGGCCCGGCTCTTCCCGGGTGTGCCGTTCTGGGCGGCGAACTACTGCGCGGCCGTCTCCCGCATGGGCTGGTGGCCGTTTCTGCTGGCCACAGCCGTCGGCTCGGTCCCGAACACCGCCGCCTACGCGGTCGCCGGCGCCCGCGCCGCCGCGCCGACGTCTCCCGCCTTCCTGATCGCGATGGCCGCCATCGCCGTACCGGCGCTGCTGGGCGCGGTGGTGGCCTGGCGCAAGCGTCACCACCTGCGCGGCCGGTAAGGGCCGCACCGGTCAGACGCCCTCGAGGACCATGGCGTTGGCCAGTCCGCCCGCCTCGCACATGGTCTGCAGGGCGTAGCGGGCGCCGCGCTCGCGCATGGCGTGGACCAGGGTGGTGGTCAGCCGGGTGCCGCTGGCGCCGAGCGGGTGGCCCAGCGCGATCGCGCCGCCGTGCACGTTGACCTTGGCCAGGTCGGCGCCGGTCTCCTGCTGCCAGGCCAGTACCACGCTGGAGAACGCCTCGTTGACCTCGAACAGGTCGATGTCGGCCACCCCCAGCCCGGCCTTGCGCAGCACCTTCTCGGTCGCCGGGATCACCCCGGTCAGCATCAGCAGCGGGTCGGAGCCAGTGACGGCGAAGCTGTGCAGGCGGGCGAGCGGGCGCAGGCCGAGGCGGGCCGCGGTGTCGCTGGAGGTGATCAGCACGGCGGAGGCACCGTCGTTGATGGGGCTGGCGTTGCCCGCGGTCACGTTCCACTCGATCTGCGGGAAGCGCTCGGCGAAGCCGGGGTCGTAGTAGGCGGGCTTGAGGCCGGCGAGGATCTCCGGGGTGCTGCCGGGGCGGACGCACTCGTCGCGGGCGACGCCGTCCAGCGGTGCGATCTCGGCGTCGAACAGGCCCTTGTCCCAGGCCGCGGCGGCCTTGCGGTGGGAGGAGACGGCGAACTCGTCCATCCGCGCGCGCGTGAGGGACCACTTGGCGGCGATCAGCTCGGCGCTGACGCCCTGCGGGACCAGGCCCTCGGGGTAGCGCTCGGCGATGCCGGGACCGAAGGGGTCCTTGCCTGCGGGCACGTTGGACCACATCGGCACCCGGCTCATCGACTCCACGCCGCAGGCGATCACGAGGTCGTACGCCCCGGACATGACGCCCTGCGCGGCGAAGTGCACGGCCTGCTGGGAGGAGCCGCACTGGCGGTCCACCGTGGTCGCCGGGACCGTCTCGGGGAAGCCTGCGGAGAGGACGGCGTACCGGGTGGTGTTCATGGCCTGCTCGCCGACCTGGTCGACGGTGCCGCCGATGACGTCGTCGATCAGCGCCGGGTCGACGCCGGAACGCTCGACCAGGGTGCGCAGGGTGTGGGCGAGCAGCTGCACGGGGTGGACGTGGGCGAGGGAGCCGTTCGGCTTGCCCTTGCCGATGGGGGTGCGTACGGCTTCGACGATCACTGCGTCGCGCATGGCGGGGCCTCCTTGGCCGCCTGGCTGTCCGCGGCGGGCCACGGCAGCTACCGGTGAGTAGGAAATCCAAACTCACGATAGCTCTGAGCGTTGGAAAATCAAACCCTCATCTAGACTGGCCCCATGGCCGCCACGAAAGACCCGCGCCCCTGCTCCATCGCCGACGCCCTCGCGCTGGTCGGCGAGAAGTACTCCCTGCTCGTGCTGCGCGAGGTGTTCCTGGGCAACGGCCGCTTCGACCAGCTCGTGCGCAACATCGGCGCGCCGCGCGACATCCTGGCCACCCGGCTGCGCCGGCTCGTGGACGCCGGAATCCTCACCAAGCGCGTCTACAGCGAGCGCCCGCAGCGCTTCGAGTACCGGGCCACGCAGGCGGGCCTGGAGCTGGAGGGGGTCCTGATGACGCTCAAGGAGTGGGGCGACCGCCACATCCGCAAGGGCACCGACCTGCCCATGGCCATCGAGCACGCCTGCGGCAACGAACTGGTGCCGGTCGTCACCTGCCGGGCCTGCGGCGACGAGGTCCGCCACGAGGACCTCACGGCCCATCCGCAGGCACCGGGGTGGACGCGCACGGGACCGGCGGCGGCGTAACGGCACCCCCGAAGGGGCGCGGGGCTGTGGTCGATGTGCGGCTACCGCCGCGTGGGCGCGAGCAGCCACGACGAAGCCGCAGACGCCCGGCGGTCCAGCGCGGCGCTACAGCGGCGCACCGTACACATCGAGCCGCCCGCACATCCCGAACCGACCCTCCTCGAAGGGTCGCTCCGCCCGCACGACGGCCTCGACAAGATGCGCCGGCGCCCCTCGGCCAACCGCCCCAGACGCCCGGCGGTCCAGCGCGGCGCTACAGCGGCGCACCGTACACATCGAGCCGCCCGCACATCCCGAACCGACCCTCCTCGAAGGGTCGCTCGACCCGCACGACGGCCTCGGCAAGGTGCGCCGCGTCCCCCTCGGCCAGCCGCTCCAGATGCCGCCCCGTCGCCTCCGCCGCCGCCAGCGCGCCGCGCCGCCACCGCTCTCGCCACTCGGCGACCCGGGGCCCGACCAGCGCGGCGGCGGCCCGGTGGAAGGCGGCGAGCGCCTGCGGGCCCGACGCCTCGCGCAGCGACCGGTAGCCCTCCAGGGCCAGGTCACGCCGAGCGCGGGCGATCCGCTCCCGCTCGGGCTCCGGCGCGCCGGCCGGGATCGTGGTCGCGGCGGCGTACGTCTCCGGGTCGGCCAGGTACTCCGGCGGGAGCGTGAGCACCGCGTCCCCGGCCTCCGGCAGCCCGCTGTTCTGCATGAGGACGGTGATGCGCAGATCGCCCTCGTTGACCAGCCGGTGGATGGTGCCCGGCGTGAACCAGGCGACCGTGCCGGGCACGAGCGGGGTGACCGCGAAGCCGGACGCGGTCAGCGTCTGGACCGCGCCCCGGCCGCCGGTGACGACGTACGCCTCCGAACAGGCCAGGTGTACATGGGGAGTTCCGCCGCGCACCCCGTCGGGGGCGAGCCAGTCGTACACGCACAGCCGGGACACGGCGACCCCGCCCGGCAGACCCGTGAACGTGTGCTCCCCGGCGCTCACCACGGATGCGCCTCCAGGTACTTCACGACGTCCTCCCGCCGCCAGGCACCGTCCGCCACCACGACCCGGTAGCGGCGGCGGAGCGTGTCACCGGGGGCGAGTTCCAACTCCTCGAAGAAGGACCAGGAGGGGGCGACGGCGGCGAAGGGCTCGTCGCGGACGAACCAGTGGGCGGGGTGGGTGCCGCCCGCGCCGGAGTGGTCGTTCTCCGGGGCGTGCGCGAAGACCAGGGTGGCGTGGCCGTCGATGCCGTCGTGTTCACCGCAGTAGGCGAGCCAGGGCGCCTGGGTGCCCATCAGGGCGGGGCCTTCTTCCTCAGGCCCGGTGATCCGCCCCTCCCGGAAGGCACGCGGGCCACGCCAGAACAGGCCGGTGTAGCCCGCCAGCTCACGTCCCGCGGTGGTCGGGCTGCCGAAGCGGAGCGGCTCGGCACGCCGGTTGGTGATCGCACTGGTCCACGTCAGTGCCCAGGAGCCGGAGTCCGGGTCGACGTCGTGGACCTCGATGCGCCGCTCCTCCTCGGCCCACAGCTCGCCGTCGTACGGATGCCAGGTCAGCCGCTCGGCGAGCACCGCCCGGCCGTCGGCCGCGGAGACCTCGTCGAAGCCGGCGTGGCGCATCGAGCCGACCCGCTCGGGCAGTTCGAGGTAGCCCTGTCCGTGCACATAGGTGTTGCCGCCCCACAGGTTCGCCCCGGACAGGTGCGAGGCGGTCAAGGAGAGGCCTTTGTGCCAGCGGTGGTCGTTCGGGCGGTAGTCGGTGACGACGGCTCCGGCGAGGGTGCGGACCGGGTGGAGATAGGGCCGGGGAGCCTCCCAGGCGGCCTCGGGGCGGTAGACGTAGGCGAACAGCTCGACACCGGTGGCCTGTTCGGAGACGGTGATCCGGTCGCCGTACGCGTGGACGAGCCGCAGTCCGCCGGTCATGCCGGGACCTCCTCGGCGGTCACGGGCGCCCAGCCGGGGGCGCCGCCGTGCAGGGCGGTGTAGTACGGGTCGCCGGGGACGATCTCGCCGGCGCGGACGGTCGTGTCGGTGAAGGCCGACTTGTACAGGGCCGTGATCAGCTCCAGGCTCGTACGCCCGTCCGCGCCGCTGCTGCGGGGCCGCTCACCGGCGCGCATGCTCGCGACCAGTTCACGCAGCTGGGCCAGGTGCGAGCTGGGCACGTCCGGGCCGAAGTCCCGCCACCGCGCCGCCTGTTCGGCGGGTACGTCCGGGGCGGGCACGATGCGCCAGTCGTCGTTGGCGTGCCCGTAGAGGTGGGTCAGTTCGACGGTCGCGCGCTCGCAGTCGATGCGGATGCGGCTGACCTCGTCCGGGCTCAGCACGCTGTTGACGACGGTCGCGAGGGCGCCGCTCGCGAAGCGGACCAGCGCGGTGGAGACGTCCTCCGTCTCCACGTCGTGCACCAGCCGCCCGGCCATGGCCCGTACCTCGCTCCACGGCCCGAGCAGGTCCAGCAACAGGTCCGTCTGGTGGATGCCGTGGCCCATGGCCGGGCCGCCGCCCTCGGTGTGCCAGCGGCCCCGCCAGGGCACGGCGTAGTAGGCGGTGTCCCGGTACCAGGTGGTCTGACAGTGCGCCACCAGGGGCCGCCCGAGGGCGCCTTCGGCGAGCAGCCTGCGCACATGGCGGGATCCGGAGCCGAACCGGTGCTGGAACACGATCGCCGCGTACGGCCCGCCGTCCGCGCCCTCCTCCGCCTCGATCGCGTCGAAGTCGGCGAGCGAGGGCACCGGAGGCTTCTCGCACCACACCCAGGCCCCGGCGCGCAGCGCGGCCACGGTCTGCGCGCGGTGCAGGGTGGGCGGGGTGCAGATGCTGACCAGGTCGGGCCGTTGCTCGGCCAGCATCCGGTCGAGGTCGGTGTAGGCGTGCGGGATGCCGGTCTCGGCGCAGAAGGCCTCGACGGCGCCCCGGTCGATGTCGACGGCGGCGACGACCTCGGTCTCGCCCTCCCGCGCGAGCTGAGCCAATGCGGGCAGATGGGAGCCGCGCCCGATGGCGCCGGTGCCGATGACGGCGGCCCGGATGCGCCGGCCGGTGAACGGGGCTGTCAGACGCGGGCTTTGGGACCTGGGCGGGAGGGGAGAGGGCGGCATGGGCGGGTTCAGCACTCCTCCGGTACGGCGGGCGCGCGGGCCGACAGTGCGGAAGTGATACGGCGAGCAATGCAGCAAGCGCTTTCTCCTGCGCTGCAACGTAAGCGGCCGGGCCGGGACCGGTCAATACCACGGACCGTCCGGGGCTGCCCAACCCCCGTTTCCACGCCATCACTCGGGCCCGCTACGCTGCCCTCGGCATTTGATCATCCTTTTACCTTCTCAGCACTTGGACGCCGTACCTCCATGTCTTGGTTTGAATCCCTCGTCCTCGGACTCGTCCAGGGGCTGACCGAGTTCCTGCCGGTCTCCTCCAGCGCGCATCTGCGGCTGACCGCGGCGTTCTCGGGCTGGAAGGACCCCGGGGCGGCCTTCACGGCGATCACGCAGATCGGCACGGAGGCCGCGGTGCTGATCTACTTCCGGAAGGACATCGGCCGGATCGTGGCGGCCTGGTTCCGCTCGCTGTCCGACAAGGCGATGCGGCGGGACCACGACGCGCAGATGGGCTGGCTGGTGATCGTCGGCTCGATCCCGATCGGGGTGCTGGGCGTGACGCTGAAGGACCAGATCGAGGGGCCCTTCCGCGATCTGCGGGTCACCGCCACCATGCTCATCGTCGTCGGCCTGGTCATCGGCGTCGCCGACCGGCTGGCGGCCCGCGACGAGACCGGCGGCCGGCACCGCGCGCCCCAGCAGCGCAAGGCGCTGGAGGATCTCGGCGTCAAGGACGGCCTGGTCTTCGGGCTGTGCCAGGCCTGCGCGCTCATCCCGGGCGTCTCCCGCTCCGGTGCGACCATCAGCGGCGGCCTGTTCATGGGCTACAAGCGGGAGGCGGCCGCCCGCTACTCCTTCCTGCTCGCCATCCCGGCGGTGCTCGCCTCGGGCGCGTTCGAGCTGAAGGACTCGGTGAGCGAGGGGCAAGTGGCCTGGGGGCCGACCCTGTTCGCGACGGCCATCGCGTTCGCCTCCGGCTACGCCGTCATCGCGTGGTTCATGAAGTGGATCTCCAACAAGAGCTTCATGCCGTTCGTCTGGTACCGCGTGGCCCTCGGGATCGTCATCGTCGCGCTGGTCTCCGCGGGCGTTCTCAGCCCGCACGCGGCGGAGTCGGCGGGCTGAGCGCGGGCACGTCACATGGCTCTCACCCAGCAGTTCGCCCGCGTCACCCCGCGCTACCTGGAGCACTGCCGTGCGGCGGCCCTCGCCTCCCCCGACACCGCACCGGGCTGGGCCCCGCCGCCGACCGACACCCTGGACACGGACTGGGCGCTGTGGGGCCTGCTCCGGTTCTGCCGCGGCCCGCGTGCCGACGCCGCCGCGGCGGGCGTGCTCGACCGGCTGACAGGCGGCGACCAGGACATGGACTTCCTCGACCACCCCGACGTACACGACGGTTTCGGCGGTCCGCCCCGGCTCCTGTCCGCCGCCGCTGTTTCGGCCATCTCCCGGGCCCTGGACGACACGGACCTCGACGCCGTCCTCGCCCGGCTGCCCGCGGCCCCGCCCGCAGCAGCGGCCGCCTGCGGATTCCCCGGCTTCAGCGGTGACGTAGGGGCCTACCTGGCCGGGCACTTCACCACCACCCGCGCCTTCTTCCGCGAGGCGGCCCGGCGGGGCATGTGCGTGGTGGTCTGGGTCAACTGAGGGCGCGACGGCCGGCGACGGTGACCAACCTCAGGCCTTCTGTGTAGCCGGGCGGTAGCGCAGTGTCAGTGCTTACCCCTAGGCTGTCCGCATGTCCCCCGATGTCCTGCCTTCTGGCACCGTGCGGTCCGCCGCCGAGGTGAACGAGCAGATCCGGGCGCTGTGGCTGCGTGCGGGCGGCACCCTGTCGGCCCAGGAGCGCGCGGAGTACGAACTGTTGGTGGTCGAGTGGGCCAAGGCGATCCGCGGTGAGGTCATCGAGGCGGCCTGACCCGCCCGGCGACCCGCTGCCGCCTGCCTTCGCCCGCAGACGTACGAGCGCCTCGTCCACCACCGGCTACGGCCGCTCCTCGCGCAACACGCCTGTCGCCCGCTCCAGTTCACCGGCCTGCACCAGGCCATGGATCTCGGTGGCCGGCGCTGTCACGTCCTCGATGCCCCCGATCCACTCGTCGGCGTACCACGCGGCCGCCCCTCCCGCCAGGCCGAGCCGCAACGACCGGTGCGGCAAAGGACTGTGGTGCGGATCCCGCTCCGGGTCCCACTGCACCCGGGCCGGGGCCCGACGCAACTGCCGCTTCCAGGAAGCCCGGTCCTCGTGCAGGGCAGGCACGTGGCGCGACGGACAGGGGTGCCGCAGACGGTCGAGCCGTGTTCACGGCCCTCTCCGGTGCATCCCGTGTGCGCGGTCCGGCCCGGTTCGAAACGAGTTCGGTTTCTCGCGACGGACGCCGCCTGTCTCCTCGTAGAGCAGAGGAAGGCACCACCCGTACCGCTATGCACCACCACCCTTGGTCCGACTCGCGAACCTACGAGGTACCTGTGGCTCTCCTCTCGACACTCCGTCTTCACCGCCACCCGCGGTCGCGGGGGCGTCTCGTCGTCGGGTTGCTGGCACTCATCGCCGGAACCCTGCCGAGTGTGTCGGCCGACGCCGCCACCCCGCCCTCCGGATCGGTCAGCGACACTGCGCCCACGACCACGTGGAGCGCCGGTCCCTTCGCCGTCCCGAACGTCTCCGGCACTACCGGGACGGTGAGCTGCGGGAATGCGCAACCCTGCGACGACTACACCCTGAAGGTGTCAGTGCCCGTGGGCTACGACGCCGGTCACAGCCTGCGCGTCGACGTCAAGTGGCCGGATCCGGCCGCCGACTTCGACCTGTACGTCCTCGACGCGGACGGCCGCGAGGTGGCCGCCTCCGCCTCTTCCAGCGACCCGGAGACCGTGCTGCTTCCGGCGGTGACGGCGTCGTACACCGTGCGCGTGGTGCCGTACGCCCCGCTCGGCGACAGCTTCACCGGCACCGCGAGCCTGGTCGCCGACCCGGCCGCTCCGCCGCCGAGTACGGCGACCCCGCCGACGTACGCGAACTCCTCGGCCCCCGGCAGCATCAAGGACGCGCACAACGCCGGCGAACCCTCCATCGGTGTCGACCGCGCGACCGGCGCCGCGATGTTCCAGGCGTACACCTCGACGCTCAAGGTCACCTACGACAGTGCCGGCGCCGCCACCTGGCAGGACAAGAGCGCCGACGCGGCCAACGGCTGTCCCCAGGGCAGCACCACCAGCCTCGACCCGATCCTGTTCACCGACCCGGCGACCCACCGCACCTTCGAGTCGCAGCTCGCCGGCAAGACCGCTCTGACCTGCTACACCGACGACGACGGCGAGACGTGGACGCCGACCGGCGGCTCGGGCATCGACTCCGGTGTGGATCACCAGACCATCGGCGGCGGCCCCTTCGCCACGGGCGAGCCGGGCCCCGTCACGGCATACCCCAACGCGGTCTACTACTGCTCCCAGGACATCGCCGACGCCTCCTGCGCGGTCAGCAGGGACGGCGGTCTGACGTACGGGCCCGCCGTTCCGATGTACTCGCTGCTGGACTGCGGCGGCCTGCACGGGCACGTGAAGGTCGCCCCGGACGGCACGGTGTACGTGCCCAACAAGGGCTGCGGCGGCAACCAGGCCGTGGCCGTCTCCGAGGACAACGGGCTCACGTGGACGGTCCGCAAGAACCCGTCCAGCACCCCCGGTGACTCCGACCCGAGCGTGGGAATCGGCGCCGGCGGCACTGTGTACATGGGCTACCAGAACAGCGACGGCACCGCGCGGATCGCCGTCAGCCACGACAAGGGCAGGACGTGGCTGTACGACCAGAACGTCGGCGCGTCCCTGGGCATCAAGAACATCGTCTTCCCCGCCGTGACCGCGGGCGACGACAACCGCGCCGCCTTCGCCTTCCTGGGCACCACCACCGGGGGCGACTACCAGGACACAGCCGGCTTCAAGGGCGTCTGGCACCTGTACGTGGCCACCACCTACGACGGTGGCCAGTCCTGGGTCACCGTCGACGCCACCCCCACCGACCCGGTGCAGAAGGGGTCCATCTGCACGGGCGGCACCACCTGCGGCCAGGACCGCAACCTCCTGGACTTCATCGACGTCACCCTCGACGCCCAGGGCCGCGTGCTCGCCGCCTACGCCGACGGCTGCACCGGCACCTGCGCCACCGGCGGAGCGCAGAACCACGACGCACTGGCCTCCATCGCCCGCCAGTCCTCCGCCAACACGCTGTACGGCGCGTACGACGCCGTGGTCGCCGTCAAGCACAAGAACTCCAAGGGAGGCCGCTAGGTGAAGCCGTTCACCCCGGCTGCCGTGCTGGTCGGCGCCTTCCTCGGTCTGGCGGCCGTCACCGGATGCTCGCCCGCGCCACGGAACGCCGGACCCGTGCGAGCGACGCCGTTCACGGCCGCCTCCGCGCCCGGCGGCTGCCCCACCGCCGCCTCACTGCCGCTTCCCAAGGACTTCCCGGCGGATCTGCCGGTGCCCGAGGGCGCGGTCGTGACCTCGGTGGAGCACCGCACCGGCGGCCGGCTGATCGTCGCCACGGTCGTACGGAGCGGCTTCGACGCCACCCTGGCCTTTCTGCACAAGCAGCTCCCCGAGGCCGGATACACCCTGAAGGACGGTGAGGTGGAGAAGGACGACGCCGAGTCGGACTTCTCCTCCGCGACCGTCCGGGGCCGCTGGACGCTGCGGAAGACGCCCGACTGCGAGGGAGGGGTTTACGTGACATACCTGACGTCGGCGGTCTCCTGAACTCGGCCCGGCCGAGACCTCTTCCCGGCCGGTGGCACCCCGAGTGGCCACCTTTCGCGGCAAGCGGCACCCCCGCGTGCGACCCGAAGGGTGGCCCCTCGGACCGGAAGACCGCTGGTGCCCAGGTGCACCGCGTGACCTGCCCCGGAAGCGGCGCTCGCGACAGGTTCGGTCCGGCTCGGTCAGGTCTGGAGACCCACTGGTGCCGGCGCGGCCTTTCGGACAGGCTGCGGCACATGGACTGGATGCCCCTGCTCTCCACACTGGCCGGTGCCGCCATCGGTATCGCGGCCACTCTGATCGCCGATCGCAACCGGTGGCGACGGGAAGAAGCCAGGCACGCGCTGGAGATACGGCGCGAGGTGTACACCGTGTTCGTTACCGCCCTCAAAGCCGCAGGTGAAGATATACGCGCCGTCGCCTTGGGCGATCACCTGTCCGCGTCGGCACGTGACGCGGCCGTGCGGGAGGCCGTCCGCGGCACGGGCATCTACACAGCAAGTGAACGCCTCTGGCTCGTGGGGCCGCCGCAGGTCGTGACGGCGGCCAACGAAGCGTTCCACGGTCTGCGCGCCCTGCGCGACGCCTACGCCCGAGGCGTGGCTGTCGGCTCCGACGAGGAAGCGCCCCTGATAGCGCGGCGGCGCGCGGCCATGGCGCAGATGCGTCACATCATGCGTGAGGACCTGGGTATCGGACCGCTTGGTATCGAGTGACCGTCACCCGTCCCCGTGTGAATTGCCGCTTCCCGCTGCCCTCTTCGGCCCTGGCCGGTCGGTCTTGCGGAGCTCCCTCTGCCTGGTGATGCTGACCTGTGCGCGATCAGAGTGAGCTTTCGGGTGGATGACCGGGGGTAGCGGGTGAGCACATCAAGGGATGACGACGCCCAAGGTCCGCTGGCGGAATTCGCCGCCTTGAGACAGGAGATCATTCAGCGGCAGGCCACTCAGCACAACGTCCTCGCGTTACAACTGACCATCTCCGGAGCGGTCTTCAGTTTCGGCCTCACCGGTACGTCCAGGAGCGGGTTCCTGCTGATCGTTCCGGTCAGCACGTACATGCTGTGCTCGCGCTTCGTCGAGGACCACGTCGGTATCGGACAGCTGGGCCGTTACATCCGCGAGCATCTGAGTCCACGTATACCGGGAGGTCTCGGCTGGGAATCCTGGGTCATCCAGAACCCCGCCAGGTTCGGCATACCAGGGTTGCTGTGGATCTATGCGTACTTCGTCACCTATCCGGGGGTGGCACTGCTCGCCCTCGGAGCGGCAGCTCCCGCAGCGTTCACGACGGACCATGGCCACCGGTCACTCGGTGTGACGTTCGGCCTGGTAGTCGTATGGCTGCTCGGTCTGACGGTGACGGCCCTGTGCTGCCTGTTGTTGTGGCGAACGGCCAAGTCCACCCAGGCCCCCGACCCGACCCACCGCATCCACCCACCGCAACCGCGCAGCGAGCCGGTGGACTGATGCCTGAGGACTGCGGAACTTCGGTTCGGGCTCGATCGGTTGTTCGTTCATGGGGTCGGGTCGGGGTGGTCTTCGTGCCCCGCACCACCGAATAACCCCGCACGCCTCTTGGCTCCGCGCCCGCCATGCCCAAAACTGTCCCGATGACCCAGCGCGCTGAGCTCGCGACCGTGATGGACCGGCTGGCCGTGGACGAGTTGATCACCGCGTACGCGGTGGCGGTGGACGACGGGGACTGGACCGCGTACCGGATGCTGTTCACGGCGGACGGCCGGGCCGACTACCGTTCGGCCGGCGGCATCGAGGGCGACGCGGGACAGGTCGCCGGATGGCTCGCGGAGAGCCTCGCGGTGTTCGCCATGCGCCAGCACCTGATCGTCAACCGCCAGGTCCGGTTCGGCTTCCTGGAGCACGACACCGGCGACACGGCCTCGGTACGGGCGGACTACCTCAACCCGATGCGCTTCACGACCAACGGCAGCCCGACGGCGCCGGACCTGGTGTGCGGTGGCCGCTACGGCTTCACCCTGCTGCGCACACCGGAGGGCTGGCGGCTGCGCGAGGTGGTCGTCGAGGAAAAGTGGCGACAGCTGCCGGCCAAGTCTGCACCGGCCCCCTAGGGGCCGCCGTCTCGGCATGCGGTTCCGCCGCGTGGGCGCGGCAGGCGCACACCGGCCCGCAGCCGCTCGACGACCGCCCGCACCGAGCTCTTCCGCGCACACCCGATGCCCCCTGTCCTAGATCGCTCCGGACGCGCACACTGGAGTGAGCGCAGGGTAGGGAGGGCCCACATGAGGACGATCGACCACTGGCTGACCTCCCCTTGGCGGCGCTCCGGCGTGGCCGCGGTCGCCGGTGCCCTCCCCGTGCTCGCCTTCCCCGCGCCGGCCCTGTGGTGGTTCGCCTACGTCGCCCTGGTCCCCTGGATCCTGCTGGCCCGCTCGGCGCCGACCGGACGCCGCGCGGCGTACGACGGCTGGAGCGGCGGCTTCGGCTTCCTGGTGGCGGTGCACCACTGGCTGCTGCCGAGCCTGCACGTGTTCATCTTCCTGATAGCCGTCCTGCTGGGCGCGCTCTGGGCGCCCTGGGGCTGGCTGGTGCGCCGGTTCCTGGGCGGGCGGCCGACGCCGGGGCGGGGTGCCGCCGCGGTGCTGGTGCTGCCGTCCGGCTGGCTGATGGTGGAGCTGGTGCGGTCCTGGCAGGGGCTCGGCGGGCCGTGGGGCATGCTGGGCGCCAGCCAGTGGCAGGTGTCGCCGGCGCTGCGCCTGGCCTCGGTCGGCGGAGTGTGGCTGTTGAGCTTTCTGGTGGTGGCCGTCAACGTGGCGGCGGCCGTGCTGATATCCGTGCGGGAGGCCCGCGTCCCGGCCGTGGCCTCGCTGGTCGCCACCGCCGCCGCGACCTCGGCCGCGTGGGTCTGGGCACCGCGTCCGGAGGTCGACGGGCAGGTGCGGATCGCCGTCGTACAGCCCGGAGTCGTGGACGGGCAGCACAGCGGCGGGCGGCGTTTCGCGCGGGAAGTGCAGCTGACCCGGACGCTCGCCGGGCAGCACCTCGACCTGGTCGTGTGGGGCGAGTCCAGCGTGGGGTACGACCTGGGCGACCGGCCCGACCTGGCCCGGCGGATCGCCGCGCTGTCCCGCGCGACCGGGGCGGACGTGCTGGTGAACGTGGACGCCCGCCGCTCGGACCGGGCCGGGATCTACAAGAGTTCGGTGCTGATCGGTCCGGACGGCCCGACCGGCGAGCGGTACGACAAGATGCGGCTCGTGCCCTTCGGCGAGTACATACCGGCCCGCTCGCTGCTCGGCTGGGCCACCTCGGTCGGCAAGGCGGCCGGCGAGGACCGCAGGCGCGGCACCGAGCAGGTCGTGATGAACGTCGGGCACGGACTGCGGATCGGCCCGCTGATCTGCTTCGAGACCGCGTTCCCCGACATGAGCCGGCATCTGGCGGAGGACGGCGCCGACGTCCTGCTCGGCCAGTCCGCCACGTCCACCTTCCAGGACAGCTGGGCGCCCGAGCAGCATGCCTCGCTGGCGGCGCTCAGGGCCGCCGAGACCGGCCGCCCGATGGTGCACGCCACCCTCACCGGCGTCTCGGCCGTGTACGGTCCGGACGGGCAGCGGCTCGGTCCGTGGCTCGGCACCGACGCGAGCGGCGCGCACGTGTACGAGGTACCGCTCGCGCACGGCATCACGCCGTACGTCCGCTACGGCGACTGGCCGGTGCACGGCGCGCTGCTGGTGCTGGCGGCGCTGTGCGTCACCGAGAGCCTGCGGGCGCTCAGGCTGCGGCGGAACGGTCCACAACCGCTCGTACCACACGCTCGCACAGCTCGTGAGTCGCCAGCGCGTCCCGGGCGCTGAGCACCTTCCCGGCGCGCACGGCGTCGAGGAAGGCGAGGACCGCCTGCTCGATGCCGCGCTGCCGGGCCACCGGCACCCAGTCGCCGCGGCGGCGCACGGTCGGCTGGCCCTTGTGGTCGATCACCTCGGCGAGGTTGACCACCTGGCGCTTGGTGTCCTGTCCGGAGACCTCCAGGATCTCCTCCGCGGAGCCGCTGAGCCGGTTCATCACGCCGAGCGCGGTGAAGCCGTCCCCGGCGAGCTGGAGCACGACATGCTGCAGCAGCCCGCCTTCGACGCGGGCCCGCACGGTGACGTCGTCGATCGTTCCCGGCACCAGGAAGCGCAGGGTGTCGACGACGTGGATGAAGTCGTCCAGGATCATCGTGCGCGGTTCCTCGGGCAGCCCGATGCGGTTCTTCTGCATGAGGATCAGCTCGCGCGGGTGCTCCAGGCACTGCGCGTACCCGGGCGCGTACCGGCGGTTGAAGCCCACGAACAGGCAGACCCCGCGCTCCTCGGCGAGCCGCACCAGCCGCTCGGAGTCGGCGAGTTCGTAGGCGAGCGGCTTGTCCACGAACGTCGGTACACCCGCCTGGAGCAGCCGGGTGACGATCTCGGGGTGGACGGCGGTCGGCGCGTGCACGAAGGCCGCGTCGAGACCGGCGCCGAGCAGCGAGTCGAGCGTGGCGTGGCGCCGGCCGGCCGGCAAGTGCAGGCTGTCCGCGACCCGGTCGAGGGTGGCAGGCGTCCTGGTCTGCAGGTGGAGCTCGACCCCCGGCCGCATGGCCAGCACCGGCAGGTATGCCTTCTGCGCGATGTCCCCGAGTCCGATGCAGCCGACCTTCACGTGCTCTCCCCTACCGCTTGGTTGCCTCTCCGGCAGCATACGGCGGCCGCCAGTCGGCGATGTTGTCGAAGCCGCGCATGAGGAGCGCGGGTGCGGCCTTGGACAGGGCCGCGATCACGGTGTCGCGTACGGCGGCGGCGACGGGGTTGCCGGCCATGTTCACGCGGGCGGCCTTGACGGCCCGGCGGGCGATCGCGGTGGTGCGCGGGAGCCGGGCGGCGGTGTAGGCGGCCAGGTCGTCGCGGTGGTGCGCGAGCACGCCGGCGTCCTCGATGGCCTGGTTGCCGCCCTGGCCGAGGGTCGGCGGCATGGCGTGGGCGGCGTCGCCGAGCAGGGCCACGCGGCCCAGGTGGTAGGCGGGCAGGGGCGTGGCGATGTGGTGGACGTCGTGCCGGAGCACGTCCTCGGGGCGGGCGGCGGCGAGCACGGCGGGAACGGGATCGTGCCAGTCGCCGAACAGGCGCAGGAGTTCGGCCTTCTCGTCGTCGGGGGCCTGCCCGCCGGCCGGGGTCATGGCCGCCGCGTAGGCGTAGACGCGGCCGTCCTTGACCGGTTGGGTGCCCCAGATGCGGCCCCGGCCCCAGGTCTCGTGCGGGGCGAACCGCACGCCGGGAACCGGGATCAGCACCCGCCAGGTGGTGAACCCCGCGTACTGCGGGCCGGGATGCTCCGGGAACAGGGCGTGGCGGACACGGGAGTCGATGCCGTCGGCGCCGACCACCAGCTCGGCCTCCAGCTCGTCGTCGCCGACGCCCACCCGGGCGGGCCGCCGGCCGTCGCCGGGGTCGGCGAGGTGCGCGGTGGCCGCGGTGCGGACGGCACCGGGCGGCAGCAGGCCCGCGAGGCGGTCGACCAGGGTGGCGCGGGGCAGCAGGACCAGCGGGCCGCCGAAGCGGGCGGCGGTCGCCTCGGCACTGGACCGGGACAGCCACCGCCCGCTCGGGGTGCGCAGCCCGCCGTCCCCCTGCCAGGCGGCCAGGTCGCGGATCTCCTCGCCGATGCCGAGCACGTCCAGGGCGCGCAGGGCGTTCGGGGCGAGCGAGATGGCCGCGCCGACCGGTTCCAGGGAGCGGGCCCGCTCCAGCACGGTCACGTCCCGGCCCGTGCGGTGCAGGGCCGCCGCCGCGGCCAGGCCTCCGATGCCGCCGCCGATGACGATCGCGCGCGCCGACTGAACCATGGCTCCTCCCGAGTTCCCCGAAGACTACACCTGTAGTGAGTGCAACTCTACTACAGCTGTAGTGAGACAGATAGGGTCACCCCATGTCCGTACGCACCCCCGGCGCCCCCCGTGCCGATCTCGTCGCCGACGCCGCCCTCGCCCTGCTCGCCGAGCGCGGGATGCGCGGGCTGACGCACCGGGCGGTGGACGAGGCGGCGGGGCTGCCGCTGGGCTCGACGTCGAACGTGGCGCGCACCCGGCAGGCACTGCTGGAACTGGCGGTACGCCGGCACGCCGAGCGCGAGGCCCGGGTGCTGGACCTGGCCGAGATGCCGGATCCCGCCGGCGGACCCCAAGCGCTGGCCGACGGGCTGGCCCTGGCCGTGCACCGCTCCCTGACCCGGGGCCGCGATCTGCTGATCGCCCGCTACGAACTCGCCCTGGAGGCCACCCGCCGCCCCGAGCTGCGCGCCTTCTACGACCGGACCGGTGCCGTCTTCAAGGAGCAGCTGGCCGCGATGCTCACCGCCGTGGGCTCACCCGACCCGGCCCGGCATGTGCTGTCCCTGGTGGCCTGGACGGACGGCCTGATGTTCTCCTGCGCGGCGGGGTCGTTCAGCGCGGAGGAACCGGGTCTGGAGGAGATCCGCGAGGGTCTGCGGGAGCTGCTCGCCGGGATGCTGGCCCGGTGAAAACCCCTGGTGGGTGCGCCTGTTCTTCGACGAGGATACGACCATGACGACCGAACGCCGAGAGCCCGCCCTGAACGCCGGTGAACGCGCCATGCTGGAGGGCTGGCTGGACTACCACCGCCGGACGCTGGCCTGGAAGTGCGAGGGCCTGACCGACGAGCAGCTGCGGACCGCGTCCGTGCCGCCCTCCGAGCTGTCCCTCATGGGCCTGGTACGGCACATGGCGGAGGTGGAACGGGGCTGGTTCCGCAAGGTCCTGGTGGGCGACGACCCCGGCCCGGTCTACTGCACGGAGGAGGACCGGGACGGCGACTTCCATCTCACCGAGGCCGACACCTGGCAGGAGGCGTACGCGACCTGGCAGGCGGAGATCGGGATCGCCCGGCGGAACGCGGCCGGCTTCGAGCTCGACGATCTGTCCAAGGGCAAGAGCAGGTTCAGCGACGAGCCGTTCAACCTGCGCTGGATCTACACCCACATGATCGAGGAGTACGCCCGGCACAACGGCCACGCCGACCTGATCCGCGAGCGGATCGACGGCGCCACCGGCGACTGACGTCAGCCCCGGCACGCCGAAACCCTCCGTACGGGGCACGAGATCACCCGTGCGGGGGTATCGACCTCGGCTCTCTGGTGCCAACCCGGGCGCGGACCAGCAGAGTTGCGCGGGTGCATCGAACGACGACCACCGCAGCGCTCCTGGTCACCGTGGCCGTCTCGGCCCTCTCCGGCTGTGTGACGGTACAGCACCCCGCGCCACCCGCGCCGCCGAGGGACACGGCACCCTCCCTCCCGACGGCACCCCGGCCGGACGGCAGCGCAAAGCCCCGGGCCGTACAGGCGCCGGCCCAGGAGGCACTGGAGATGACGGGCCCGTCGCGGCATCCGAAGCACGCCACACCGGCCACGCCGCAGCACACGGTGGGGGCTCCCCCGGTCGTGCGCCGCCCCCCGGCCGCCCCGCCCGCTCCCCCGCGTCCCCGCGAGCACCCCCGGCGGCCGCAGAGCCCCGTCCCCGACCTGCCGAACGCGGTTCCCAAGGCCCCGAACGTGTGCGCCCTGGGCAGGCGGTACGGCGGCTGGCGGGCCGACAGCCCGGAGGCGGCGATCTGCGAGCGGACCTACGGCCACTGAAGGCGCCCCGAAGGGGGCGCAGCGCACCCCGGTGGCCGCTAGTCGCCCAGCCGGAGCTCCAGCCGCCCGATGGCCGCCCACACCCCGTCGCCGTACCCGTCGTCGGCCAGAGCGGCGGCGGCATCGCGCGCCCGGCGCAAATGGCCGCGGGCGGCCTCGTCCCGGCCCAGCTTCACATAGTCGGCGGCGAGATTGAGATGGAGCGAGGGAATCAGCCCCAGCGCGCTCGGCGGGGCGCCCCGCTCCTCCGCCGCGGACAACGCCCTGAGGTCCCAGGCGAGTTCGTCCTCCGGGTCGTCCTGGGTGTCGGCGAGGTAGTGGGCCAGGGTGCAGCGGTGCAGCGGGTCGCCGTCCTCGCCGATCTCCGCCCACAGGTTCAGGAAGCGGCTGCGGGCCTCCTCGCGGTCCCCTCCGTGATGCAGCATCACGACCTGCCCGATCCGCGTCAGCAGGGCATCCGGTGCCGCCTGCTCCTGTTGCTCCGCCACGGTTGCCCTCCGGGCTTTCGACCGTTGTTTGGTGCTGACGCTAAACGGCGCCGCGAGGATTCTCGGTCAGGCGGCGCCGTGGCACCTTCGGCCGGTGGGCCACTGCGGGACCGTCGTGGCTGGTCGCGCCCACGCGGCGGAGCCGCATATCGACAAAGCCCCGCGCCCCTTTGAGGCGCCCTCCCGGCCCTGCGGCATCAGCCCAGGTTCGGGATCCGCCAGTCGATCGGCTCATGCCCCTGCGCGGCGATCGCCTCGTTGATCCGGGTGAACGGGCGGGAGCCGAAGAACTTCTTCGCGGACAGCGGCGAGGGGTGCGCGCCCTTGACCACCACGTGCCGCTCCTCGTCGATCAGCGGCAGCTTCTTCTGCGCGTAGTTGCCCCACAGGACGAAGACCGCCGGGTCCGGGCGGGAGGCCACGGCGCGGATCACCGCGTCGGTGAACTTCTCCCAGCCCTTGCCCTTGTGCGAGTTGGCCTCGCCGGCGCGGACGGTGAGGACCGCGTTGAGCAGCAGCACGCCCTGCCGGGCCCACGGCATCAGGTAGCCGTTGTCCGGAATCGGCAGGCCCAGCTCCTCCTGCATCTCCTTGTAGATGTTCCGCAGGGAGGGCGGGGTCTTCACGCCGGGGCGGACCGAGAAGCACAGGCCGTGGCCCTGGCCCTCGCCGTGATACGGGTCCTGGCCCAGGACGAGGACCTTCACCTGCTCGTACGGCGTCGCGTCCAGCGCGGCGAAGACCTCCTCGCGCGGCGGGTAGACGGGACCCCTCGCCCGCTCCTCCTCGACGAACTCGGTCAGCTCCTTGAAGTAGGGCTGCTGCAGCTCGTCGCCCAGAACCCCGCGCCAGGACTCGGGCAGCATGGCGATGTCGGTCACGTCAACGTCCTCATGGTCGATCGACTACGTCGTGCGGTCACTTGCAGGATTCAGAACCTACAGGCGACCACTGACAACCGGCACGCCAAGGCCGGTTCAGCGACGCTCACCAGCTGGTCTTGCGGTGCAGCGCCCACATCATCATGATCGTCGACGGGTCGAGGGCCTGCTCGCCGCCGGAGATGTCCTCGCTGGCGGCGATGAACTGCCGACCCTGCCAGAGCGGGATCAGCCGGGCGTCGTTGACGAAGACCTGCTGGGCCTCCTCCATGTCCTTGACCGTCTGGGCACGGTCGCTCTCGGCGCGCGAGTGGGGCAGCAGTTTGTCGGTGATCTCCTTGGACGGGTAGGGCGTGCCGAGCGCGTTGTGCTCGCCGACGAACGGGGCGATGAAGTTGTCCGCGTCGGGGAAGTCCGGGAACCAGCCGCGCCCGAACACCGGGTACTCGCCCTTCTGGTACCCGACCACGTAGGTCTTCCACGGGCGGCTCTTGAGCGTGATCGTGAACAGCCCGGAGGCCTCCAGCTGCCGCTTCAGCTCCTGGAACATCAGCGCCGTCTCGGAGCCGTAGCGGTCGGTGGTGTACCAGAGGGTGAGCGGGACGCGCTGGTGGATGCCCGCGTCGGAGAGGATCTTGCGGGCCTTGGGGACGCTCGGGTCGCCGTAGTCGTCGAAGAAGCCGGTGGTGTGTCCGGTCAGGCCCCTGGGGACCATCGAGTACAGCGGGTCGACCGTGTCCTTGTAGATCTTGTGCGCGATGGCGCCGCGGTCGACGATCTGGGCGACGGCCTTGCGGACGGCCGGCTGCTTGGCCCAGGGGTCCTTGGGGTTGAACACCAGGTAGCTGATGTCGATGCCGGCGCCGTCGACCAGCTGCAGGTTGCTGTTGCCGTGCTGCTGGAGGGTGAGGATGTCGTCGGCGGCGAGGCCGCGGTAGGTGACGTCGATCTGCTTGTCCCGCAGTGCCTTGACCATCTGGGCCGAGTCCTGGAAGTAGCGGATGGTCACCGCGTCGTTCTGCCGCTTGGCGAAGCCCTGGTAGTTGCCGTTGGCGACGAGGACGGCCTCCTTGCCCTCCTCGTAGGACTGGACCTTGTACGGCCCGGAGCCGTAGACGTTGTCGTCCTTGCGCAGGGAGCGCGCGGGGTAGTCGTCCGGGTCGACGATCGACATGGCCGGCGTGGCCAGCACGAACGGGAAGGTGGCGTCCGGCTGGTTGAGGTGGAAGACGACCTCGCGGTCGCCGAGCGCCTGCACCCGGTCCAGGCTGCCGAGCAGACCTGCGGGTCCGCCGGGGGCGTTGATCGTGCGGATGCGGTCGATGGAGTGCTTGACGGCCCGGGCGTTCAGCGGGTCGCCGTCGGCGAACTTCATGCCGGCGCGCAGCGTGCAGCGGAAGGTGCGGCTGGACGAGTCGGTGAAGGAGCAGTTCTCGGCGGCGTCGGGCTGGGGGGCGGCGGCACCGCTGGGGAAGGCCAGCAGCGTCTGGAAGATGTTGCGGTACAGCTCCCAGGAGCCGTCCCAGGCGCCGGCGGGGTCCAGCGTGCTGGGGGCACTGGTGGTACCGACGACGATGGGGCCCTTGCTGTCGCCGTCACCGTCGGACAGCAGACTGCAGCCGGCCACCAGGGATATGGACGCGATCGCCGCGACTCTCCGCAGGAATCGGTTCCGGTTGAACACGCGCACGCTCCTCGATCTGCCATACCAAGGGTCGGCAGACCATACCGCAGCGTTCGCGCCCCTGAACCTCCCCGGAAACAGGCCTTCTTGATCGATTTCGCGATGACGACGTTGTCAGTCCGATGAGCGGATTCAACGGGGCTTCCGGGCGCCGATCCGTCCGAAAATCGGCGCCCGGAAGATGGCTCAGCCCACGCCGGCGTTCAGGAAGATGCCGCCGTCCACGACGAGCGTCTGACCGGTGATCCAGTCGGACTGCTCGGAGGTGAGGAAGGCGGCGGCCCCGCCGATGTCGGAGGGCACGCCGAGCCGGCCGAGGGGGTAGGCGGCGGCCGCCTCCTCCTCGCGGTTCTCGTACAGCGCCTGCGCGAACTTCGTCTTGACCACGGCCGGGGCGATCGCGTTGACCCGCACCCTCGGCGCGAACTCGTGCGCCAGCTGCTGGGTCAGGTTGATCATCGCGGCCTTGCTGACGCCGTAGGCGCCGATGAACGGCGAAGGCGCGAGGCCCGCGATCGAGGCGATGTTGACGATCGCGCCGCCGTTGTCCTTCTGCCAGGCGTGCCAGGTCTTCTGGGCGAAGCCGAGCGCGGAGATCACATTGGTCTCGAAGACCTTGCGGGCCACGTCCAGGTCGAGGTCGGCGATCGGGCCGAAGACCGGGTTGGTGCCCGCGTTGTTGACCAGGAAGTCGAGGCGGCCGAAGGCCTCCATGGTGCGCTCGACGGCCTCGGTCTGGTGGTCCAGGTCGTGCGCCTTGCCGGCGACACCGATGACCCGGTCCGCGCCGAGCTTCTCGACGGCCTCCTTCAGCGCGTCCTCGTTGCGGCCGGTGATGCACACGCGGTCGCCACGGGCGACGAGCGCCTCGGCGACGCCGTAGCCGATGCCGCGGCTGGCGCCCGTGACCAGGGCGACCTTGCCCGAGAGCTCGGGGAGTTCAGCGGAAGTCATGTACCCGTATCCCTTAGTTGAGCGGTCCGCCGGCGACGTACAGCACCTGGCCGGAGACGAAGCCGGCGGCCTCGCCGGTGAAGAAGGCGATGGCGTTGGCGATGTCCTCGGGCTCGCCGACGCGCTGCACCGGGATCTGGGTGGCGGCGGCCTTCTTGAAGTCCTCGAAGCCCATGCCGACCCGGTCGGCGGTGGCCTTGGTCATCTCGGTGGCGATGAAGCCCGGCGCGACGGCGTTGGCGGTGATGCCGAACTTGCCCAGCTCGATGGCGAGGGTCTTGGTGAAGCCCTGCAGGCCCGCCTTGGCGGCGGAGTAGTTGACCTGGCCGCGGTTGCCCAGCGCCGAGGAGGAGGAGAGGTTGACGATCCGGCCGAAGCCCGCGTCGACCATGTGCTTCTGCACGGCCTTGGTCATCAGGAACGAGCCGCGCAGGTGCACGTTCATGACGGTGTCCCAGTCGGAGACGCTCATCTTGAACAGCAGGTTGTCGCGCAGCACGCCCGCGTTGTTGACCAGGATCGTCGGGGCGCCCAGCTCCTCGACGATCCGGGCGACGGCCGCCTCGACCTGCGCCTCGTCGGACACGTCGGCGCCGACCGCGATCGCCTTGCCGCCGGCGGCGGTGATCTTCTCGACGGTGTCCTTGCAGGCGGCCTCGTCGAGGTCGATCACGGCGACCGCACGGCCCTCGGCGGCCAGTCGTACGGCGGTGGCGGCGCCGATGCCGCGCGCCGCGCCGGTGACTACCGCGACCCGCTGTTCAGTGGTGGACATTGCTGCTTCTCCTCGCCCTTGAGAGAACCTGTCGGGGCCCTGGGAAGGAGCCCCTGGTGCGGTGAGCGACCGCTTAGTACCTTCAGTGCATGTGACGCTAGAAGCCCTGGCACCCGGTGTCAACGGCACACCGGGTGCGTGTGATCCATTACCTCACCAAGAGGTCGAGCAACCGCTCCGTCTCGGCCGCCGGGTCGGTGGTCAGGCCGGTGTGCACGGGACCCGGCTGGACCACCGTGGAGCGAGGCGCGATCAGCCAGCGGAAGCGGCGCCCGGCGTCGTCCGCGGCGGCCTGGCCGGCCTGAGCACCGCCCGCGCAGTGGCGCTCGACCGCACCCAGCGCCGCCCGGATGCCGGCCACGTCCGCTTCCGGGTCCAGGGCGAGCAGCCGGGCCTCGTCCAGGTGGGTGCGGGCGCCGACGTAGGCCCGCGCACGGCTGTAGACGACGACGCCCGCGTTGATGCACTCGCCGCGCTCCACGCGCGGTACGACCTTGAGCAGCGCGTACTCGAACACGTCCCGGTCGCCGCCCTGGCCCGCCCGGGTGATGTGCCGCTCGGTGACATGGCCGGCCATGTGGATGTGGGTCTCGCTCACTTGGTCCCCTCGATGCCGGTGATGCGCTCGGCGATGACGGCCGCGCGTGCGAACAGCGGCCCGGCGTAGGCCCGGCGCAGGTCGTCCGGGGTGTCGAAGCCGGGCTCGTCGGTGAGCCAGGCGTCCGGGATCTCGGCGGTGACCTCGGCGAGCAGGTCCTCGGTGACCCGGTGTGCCAGGTCGGCCGCCGCGGCGGCGACGTCCGGGGCGAAGCGGGCGAGGGCGTGGTCGGAGGCGTCGTAGGGGCGGGCCGCGGAGGCCTCGGCGGAGGGCCAGTTGTGGTGCCAGATCATCGTCGCGCCATGGTCGATGAGCCACAGCTCGCCGCGGTGCACCAGGAGATTCGGGTTGCGCCAGGACCGGTCCACGTTGTTGACCAGCGCGTCGAACCAGACGATCCGGCCGGCCTCCTCTGGGCTCACCGGGAAGGCGAGCGGGTCGTAGCCGAGGGCGCCGGAGAGGAAGTCCATGCCGAGGTTGGTGCCGCCGCTGGACCTGAGCAGGTCCTGCACCTGCTGTTCGGGCTCGCCGAGGCCGAGGACCGGGTCCAGCCGGACGGTGACCAGCCGGGGCATGCGGAATCCGAGGCGGCGGGCGAGTTCGCCGCACACCACCTCGGCGACCAGTGTCTTGCGGCCCTGTCCGGCGCCGGTGAACTTCAGGACGTAGGTCCCGAAGTCGTCGGCCTCGACGAGCCCCGGCAGCGAGCCCCCCTCACGCAGGGGCGTGACGTAGCGGGTCGCGGTGACTTCCTTGAGCATCGCCCCAGGTTACTGGTGGCGGCCGACAGCAAACCCACAGCTGTGGCTTACGGCCGTCTCATGCCCGGACGGCAAGGATCTGGCTGCCCGTCTGAACGGGTGGCGCCCGGGCGCCGTACCCCTGGACGGACCACGACAAGCTCCGCGGAAGGGAACCCACATGACCAGCGCATCGCCCCAGCCCCATGCCGGACCGGCCCGCCGCACCGTCGTGGCGGCCGCCGGAGCGGCGGGGCTCGCCGCCGCGCTGACCGCCTGCGGTTCGGGCGACAACTCGTCGGACACCGTCAACACCGGATCCGGTTCCTCCGGCTCGACAGGGACCACCGGCTCCACGGGAGCGTCGCAGAACAGCGGCGGCTCCGCCGGGGGCACCGCGCTCGCCAAGACCTCCGACATCCCCGAGGGCGGCGGGAAGGTCTTCAAGGACCAGGGCGTGGTGGTCACACAGCCGGCGGCGGGCACGTTCAAGGCGTTCTCGTCCAAGTGCACCCATCAGGGGTGCGCGGTCGGCAGTGTGGCGAACGGCGTGATCGTCTGTCCGTGCCACAACAGCCACTTCTCCGCCGAGGACGGCAGCGTGAAGAAGGGCCCCGCGACGCAGCCACTGCCAGCGGCGAAGATCACTGTCTCCGGCGAGGACATCAAGCTGGCCTGAGCCCTCTCAGCCCCGTCCGCGCGGCCGTCGGAGACAGCCGAGCACCTCGTCGGTGGTCACGACCGTGGCGACCAGCGCGAGGGTGTGCCGGATCATCGCGGGGGTGTAGTCGGCGGGCACCCCCGCGATGGCGTCGGCCGGGACGACGGCGGTGTAGCCCAGGTTGACCGCGTCGAACACCGCGTTGGGTATCGCCACGTTGGCCGAGACACCGGTGACGATCAGGGTGCGGCAGCCGAGGTTGCGCAGCAGCGCGTCGACGTCGGTGCCGTGGATCGGGGACAGGCCGTGCAGCCGGCGCACGACGACATCCTCCTCGGCGACCTCGATCGGGGCCGCGACCCGCACCGCCGTACTGCCGCTCAGCTGCTGCACGGGAAGCCGCTCGGCGGCCCGGAACAGCCGGGCGTTGCGGCTCGCGCCCCGGCCGTCCGGGCGGCGCTCGGCGATCGCGTGCACGACCTGGACACCGGTCTCGTGGGCGGCGGCGACCAGCCGGGCCACATTGCGCAGCGCGCCTGAGGAGCGGGCCTCGCGGGCGAGTTCCGGCAGGGCGCTGTCCGTGCCGACGACCCCCTGCTGGCACTCCACGGTGAGCAGGACGGTGCTTGCGGGGTCGAGGAGTTCGCTGAGCTGTTCGTACGACGGCATGGCGCGCGCCCCCCTTGAAGCAGATCCATCGAAGCCGGCCCGTTGAAGCCGACCCGTTGGAGCCGGCCACTTGAGCAGACCTGTTTTCTTTTCTGACGTGGTGTCAGAGGATCAGCACACCATAGTTCTCTGGCACGACGTGGGAGAAGAGGGGGCCGCATGACCGTCACTCAGCAGCGCCGGGGCCGGAAGATCATGATGACGCCCGGCGAGCTGGACGAGTTCCTCACCAGTCAGCGCACCTGCCGGGTCGCGACCGTCTCGGCGGACGGCACTCCGCATGTCAGCGCGCTGTGGTTCGCCTGGGACGGCGCCTCGCTGTGGCTGTACTCGGTGGTGCGCAGCAGGCGTTGGGCGCAGCTGCGCCGCGATCCGCGGGTGGCCGTGGTGGTCGACTCGGGCGAGGAGTACGACCAGTTGCGCGGCGTCGAACTGTCCGGCCGGGTGGAGTTCGTGGGCGAGGTGCCGCGCACCGGGGAGTTGTGCGCCGAGCTCGACACGCCCGAGACGCTGTTCGCGCGGAAGAACTTCGGCCTGGACGAGATGCCGCACGACGGCCGCCACGCCTGGGCCCGGCTGACCCCGGAGAAGATCGTCTCCTGGGACTTCCGCAAGCTGGGGCCGCAGTAGGGGTCAGCCGACCTTCTGGGCGGCGGTGCGCAGGGCCTCCACCGCAGCCCGGATCGACGGGCGGCGGTCGGCGTCCGCCCGCCAGACCACGTACACGTGCCGGCGCACCCGCTGCTTGAGCGGCACGAGAACCACACCCTCCGGGACCGGGTGCCGGCCCAGCAGCGGCGCGATGCACACGCCCAGTCCGGCGGCGACCAGGCCGAGCTGGGTGTGGGTCTCGCCGGCGCGGTGGCCGACGATCGGCTCGACGCCCTTGGACCGCAGCGTGAACATCAGCCACTCGTGGCAGAACTCGCCCTCGCCCCAGGTGATCCACTCGTCCTCGGCGAACTCGGTGAGGTCCACCTCGTCCCGGTCGGCGAGCCGGTGCCCGACGGGCATGGCGACCTCGGCCGGGTCGTCCAGCAGCGGTGCCTTGACGAGGCCGTCGGGCACGGGCATCGGCTTGTTGTACCAGTCCAGGACCACCGCGAGATCGAGAGCGCCCCGGACGACGGCCGCGATGCCCTGCTCCGGCTCCAGCTCGCTGGAGCGCACACGCAGCCCGGGATGCCGGGCCCGCAGCGCACCGAGCGCGAGGGGGAAGAGCCCGCGAGCGGCGGTCGGGAACGCGGACAGCCGCAGCTCGCCGACGACCTGTCCGCGATGCGCCTCCAGGTCGGACTCGGCGAGTTCGACCTGCGACAGGATGCGCGCCGCGTGCTCCGACAGCAGCCGGCCGGCGTCGGTGAGCCGCACCCCCCGGCCGTTCTTGGCGAGCAGCTGCTGACCGATCTCGCGCTCCAGCTTGCCCAGCTGCTGGGAGACGGCGGAGGTGGTGACGTGCAGCACGTCCGCGGCGGCGCTCACCGAGCCGTGCCGGGCGAGGGCGTCCAGGGTGCGCAGGCGCTCCAGGTTCAACATGTAAGGGATTCTACGAGGTACCAGGTGAGAAATGTAGATTGTGCTACGAGGTTGCCTCCAGCATCCTTGAGGTCATGAGTACGGCCACGTCACCCCGCACCCAGTCCCCCGCCCCCGCCCGCCCCCGCGCCCGCCTCGACTGGCGGCTGCGCTTCGGCGCGCTGTCCCTGATCTGGGGCTTCAGCTTCCTGTTGATCAAGGTGGGCACGGAAGGCTACGCGCCCTTCCAGGTGACCCTCGGGCGTCTGGTGTTCGGTACGGCGGTGCTGGCTGCGGCGATGGCGGTGAAGCGGGAGAGGCTGCCGCGCGGGGCCCGGCTGTGGGGGCACATGGCGGTCGCCGCGTTCTTCCTCAACGCCCTGCCGTTCTCCCTCTTCGCCTACTCCGAGCTGACGATCCCGTCCACGCTGGCCGGTATCTGCAACGCGACCTCGCCTCTGTGGGGCATGGCCCTGTCCCTGGTCGCCCTCTCCGAGGACCGGCCGACCCGGGTCCGCGTGGCCGGCCTCGGTCTCGGCTTCCTCGGGGTGCTGACGGTCCTGGGCGCGTGGCAGGGCTTCCACGGCCTGGACGCCACGGGTACGGCGATGGCCCTGCTGGCGTCGCTGAGCTACCCGGTCGGCTGGATCTACGTCCGGCGCACCCTCGCGGGGACGGGCAACTCCCATCTGTCCATGACGGGCGCGCAGCTGCTGTTGGCGACGCTTCAACTGGCCGTCGTCACGCCGCTGTTCGCCGGGTTCCCCACGCATGTCTCGCTGCTCCCGATGCTGGCGATCGCCGCGCTGGGGGCGCTGGGGACCGGGCTGGCGGTTCTCATTCAGTACGGGCTGGTCGCCGAGGTCGGGCCGACGACCGCGCAGATGGTCACGTACTTCATTCCCGTGATCGCCACGGCGGCCGGTGTCGCGATCCTCGGGGAGTCGCTGCGGTGGACGACGCCGGTGGGTGCGGTCGTCGTTCTTGCGGGGGCCGCGCTTACCCAGGCGCGGCGGAAGTCCGCCTGAAGGGGAGGGGCTTGCGGTTTCGGCGCGAGTGCGGGCCGCATGCGGTCGCTCGCGCGCTTCCCGCGCCCCTTTCCCACTCGCCGTCATCCATAGACGCGGTCCGGTGACGGTCGTACCGCCGCCGCCACCGCGTCCGCCAGGAGGCCGATGTCCTCCTCGGTGAGGGTCGAGACGGTGATGCGGATTCCCGGCGGGGAGGCCACGCGGAAGCGGGCCCCCGGTGCCACCGCCCAGCCCGCCTGCAACAGGCGGGCCACCGCGCCGGTCTCGTCGGGGACCGGTACCCACACGTTCATGCCACTGCGGCCGTGGGCGGCCACTCCGCGTTCCGCCAGCGCGTCGACCAGGGCGTCGCGCCGGGCGCCGTACGCCTTCGCCACCGCCGCCCGGTCCACCGCGCCCTCCGCCCACAGCCGGGCCACAGCCCGCTGCAGCAGCAGGCTCACCCAGCCCGGGCCGAGGCGCTGGCGGCCGCGTACCCGGTCCACGGTGACCGGGTCACCGGCGACGACGGCCACGCGCAGGTCGGGGCCGTAGGCCTTGGAGGCCGAGCGGACGACGGCCCAGTGGTGGGTGACCCCCGCGAGGGGGTGCAGCGGGAGGTCGACGATGCCGTGGCCGTGGTCGTCCTCGATCAGCAGGGTTCCCGGATGCTCGCGCAGCACCGCCCGCAGGGCACGCGCGCGTGGGGCGGTCACCGAGGCGCCGGTCGGGTTCTGCGCGCGGTCGGTGACGATCAGCGCGCGGGCCCCGGACTCCAGGGCCCGGCGCAGGCCTTCGGGGCGGGGTCCGTCGTCGTCGATGCCGACCGGGACCGTACGCAGGCCCAGCGCCGGGACCAGGTCGAGGACGCTGCCCCAGCCGGGGTCCTCCACGGCGACCGCGTCGCCCGGTCGGAGGTGCGCCGCGAGGACGCGTTCGATGGCGTCGAGGGAGCCGGACGTCACGGTCAGCGGGCCGTCCGGGACGCCGTCGGCGTCGAGTTCGGCGCGGGCCATGCGGAGGAGGTCCGGGTCGACCGGGTCGTCGCCGTAGAGGACGGGCCGCCGGTCGCCCTCCCCCGCCGCCGCGGCGAGGGCCGGGGCGAGCCGGGGCAGCAGGGCGGGATCGGGGTTGCCGGCCGCCAGGTCGCGGCCGCCGGCGGGGACCTCCACCCGCAGTTCCTCGCGGCCGGTGGTGGCCGGCTTGGGCCGGACCCGGCTGCCCCGCCGGCCGGCCGTCTCGATCACCCCGCGCTCGCGCAGGGTGCGATAGGCGGCCGCCACGGTGTTGGGGTTCACCCCGAGCCGGGTCGCCAACTCCCGCATGGGAGGCAGGGGTTGTCCCGCCCGCAGCTCACCGGTGCCGACCGCGCGCTCGACGCTGGCCGCGATCTCGGCTGCGCCGCGCCCCTCGATGGGATACTCTCCTAGCACAAAGAACATAATGCACTAGTGCAATACGAATCGCAAGATCGCCAGATCGCCGTTGCTCGCCCATGGAGGAACCGTCATGCAGGGGACGACCGAGGAAGCCCGGGCCGCCGCCTACACCCCGACCGACCGCACCGTGCCCACGCGCTCCGCGGACCGGGCGTCGTACGACAGGGAACTGGTGCACGCGATACTCGACGAGGGGTACGTCTGCCACCTCGGCTTCGTCCGCGACGGTGCCCCGGTGGTGCTGCCGACCCTGTACGGCCGGGTCGGCGAACGGCTGTACGTGCACGGATCCACCGGTTCCCGCCCGCTGCGGATGACCGGCGACACCGACCCGGGCCTGCCGGTGTGCCTGACGGTCACTCACGTGGACGGGCTGGTGCTGGCCCGGTCCGCGTTCCACCACTCCATCAACTACCGCTCCGTGGTGGTGCACGGCGTCGCACGCCAGGTCACCGACCCCGAGGAGCGGCGCCTGGCCCTGGACGCGCTGGTGGACCACGTCGTGCCGGGCCGCGCCGCCGACTCCCGGCCCGCCAACAAGAAGGAGCTGGCCGCCACCGCGGTGATCCGCCTGGACCTGGACGAGGTCTCGGCCAAGGTCCGCACCGGCGGCGCGAACGACGAGCCGGAGGACCTCGCCCTGCCGCACTGGGCCGGCGTCGTCCCGGTGCACAGGGGGTACGGCGCGCCGGTTCCCAACGCCGACCTGGCACCGGGCGTCGAGCTCCCGGACTACCTGAAGGCCCGGTAGGCCCCGGACAGGACCTACACCGGGACGTCCTCCCGGCCGCCGGCCCCTCGGGCCTCGCCCACCGCGAGGACCGCGACCGCGCCGAGCAGGAGCAGGGTGCCGGCCGCGGTGGCCGCCGTGAGCCGCTCGCCGAGCAGGACGACGGCGAGCACCGCCGCGGTGACCGGCTCCAGCAGCATGATCACGGACACGGTGGCGGACCGTACGACGGCCGCCCCGGCGAAGTACAGGGCGTACGCGAGGGCCGTGGGCACCGCGGCGATGTAGAGCATGAGCCACAGCAGCCGCGCCGGGTGGGCGGTGTGCGGGAGCAGTCCCTCGTGCAGGGCGAACGGCAGCAGGCACAGGCCGGTCACCGCGAAGGCCCCCACGGTGGTGTCGGAGGCGTCGGTGGCCCCGGCCCTCCCCCACCAGCGGGTCAGGAGCGTCATGGCGCCGTAGCCCGCGGCCGAGACGAGCGCCAGGAGCACTCCCGCCGGCCGTACGGTCGCGGCCGAGCCGCCGAAGGTGAGCACGGCCAGCCCGGCGAGCGCCCCGGCGACGGCCGGCGCCCCGCCGGCGCCGAGCCGTTCCCCGAACAGCAGCCGGGCGCCGAGCGCGATGAGGACGGGGCCCGCGCCGAGGGTGACGACGGTGGCCACGGCCAGGCCGGTCGACGCCACGGCGGCGAAGTAGGCGGTCTGGAACACCGCCAGGCCCAGACCGGTGGCGAGGACCCGGCCGGCCCTGCGGACCAGGGGTTCGGCGCCGGCCGGCCGGGTCCACGGGCGCAGTCCGCGTCCGGCGAGCAGCAGGACCAGACCCAGCGCGCAGCGCCAGAAGGACAGTCCGAAGGCGCCCATGTCACTGGTCCGCTGGACCAGGGAGGCGGCGGCGCCGGCGGTGCCCCAGGCGGCACCGGTGATGATCAGATAGAGCAGGCCACGCCCCACGGGCAGGCCGGAAGCGGCGTTCGACGTCGTCAAGGGATTCTCTCCGCAGAAGCGCACCACGAGGTGCGGAAGTTCGGGGCGGCCCGCCTCAGCGGGGCGCACGGACTTCGTCTGCGGGCAGCACCGTCCGGCCCGGCGCGCACCCGCGCGGGGCCGATGTCCCGGAGGCCCGCCTCAGGCGGCCGGGGGCGGAAGGACGAGTGCGTTCAACGGCATGATCAGCACCTTAGGCAGCCGTACCGCGGGCCGACAACTCCCTTTCGGACCCGCCCGCGGCCACCGGCTCGGCGGAGCCCTTCGCGGGGGCCGAGGACTGGGCGATGAACGCGCCGACCAGGACGACCGCGCCACCGGCCACCTGGGGAGCCGACAGGTGCTCGCCGAGCAGCACCCAGGCCAGCACGGTCGCGATGACCGCCTCCAGACAGGCCACGACCCCGGCGACCTGCGGCGACAGCCGGCGCACGGACAGCACACCGGTGACGTACGCGACGACGGTGGCGATCAGGACGATCCAGCCCAGCAGCGCGAGGGCGGGTACGGCGGTGCCGTTCATGTCGGCCGAGCCGGTCAGCACCGACCAGCGCATGCCCCAGGGACGGGCCACGACCGTCAGCACGAGGGCACCGACGAGCAGGCCGTAGGCGATGACGCCGAGCGGGTCGGGCGCCTCGTCGCCCGCGTCGCCGCCGTGGTCGGCCAGGACGAAGTAGCCGACCTGGCAGCAGGCGGCGCCGAGCGCGAGCAGCAGGCCCAGCGCGTCGAAGCTCAGCCCCGACCAGACCTCCACCACGCAGGCGAGACCGCCGGCCGCGAGGACCACGCCGAGCGCGGCGGCGCGCGTCACGGGCCGCCGCTGCACGAACCGGACCCAGCCGAGCACCAGCGCGGGAGCGAGGTACTCGATGAGCAGCGCCACGCCGACCGGGATGCGGGACAGCGCCGCGAAGTAGCAGGCCTGGACGCCGGCGACGGCGAGCAGTCCGAACCCGGCGAGCAGCGCGGGGCGGCGGCGCAGCAGCGCGCGGTGCCGCACGGCGACGGGCAGCATGACGACGGCGGCGCCGGCCACGCGCAGCCAGACCACGTGGAGCGGGTCGAGTCCCGCCTCGATCAGCGGCTTGGCCGCCACTCCCGACCCGCCGAAGGCCAGCGCCGAGGCGAGCGCGAGCCCCAGCCCGACGCCCTTGCCGCGGCTGTCCTGACTGCTCTCTGACATATGCACCGGCACATGATGACAGGCGGCGACATGAGCGTCATCCCTGTTGACACCTGTCTCAGGCTCCGGACGTCCAACGGTGTCAGTGAGCCGGGCCCGAGCCGGCGGCGTACTCGTCCGCGCCGGGTTCGACCGGGGTGCTCAACTCGCGGATGCCGGCGCGTCCGAGGACCTCGACGGCGCGGGAGGCCGGGTCCGCGGTGAGCGCGGCGAGGAGGTCGAGGCCGGTGACGCGGGGCTCGCCGCGCAGCCGGGCCCGGTCGCGGGCGGCGGCGAGGGCGGCGGCGGCCGCGGGCGACCAGCCGGCGGTGTCCCTGGGTTCGCGCGCGCCGGGCACGGCCGCGGCGGGGACGACGGCGAGCGCGCCGGAGTCCTCGACGCTGCCCTGCCAGCGCAGCCCGTAGCCGATGCTGCGCTGCACGAGGTAGCCGAGCACCCGGGCGAGTTGCTGCGGGCCGCCGACGGCGGCGCGCACCTCGGGGTCGTGCTCCAGGAGGGAGTGCAGCAGGTGGGCGGTGTCGGTCTGGCGGTCCCCGTCCCGGACGGCCCTCCGGCGGGCACCGGCGACCACCGCTGCCAGCTCGGCGCCGAGCACGGCATCGTCGTCCGGGTGCGCGGCCGCCTCGCCATGGGCGGTCCAGTGGGCTGTACGGGGTTGCACAACCCCTACCCCATCAGCCTCAACGGTCCGAGTCATCCACGAGGGGAACCATCTTCGCGTCCCACACAGAGTGGACCCGGGTGTTCGAGATCTCATCCTTACGGAGGAGATTCGGCCGATCCGGCCCGAGGCGCGCGCGCCGCCTTGCCGTGCGGAACTTCTGACGGTTCATCAGTATTGAATGTTCACGCCGCTGCGGCTACGTTCCGCGACACCTTAGCCCGCTACGCCCGATCCGAAGGGGTGGTCGCATGGCCGAAGTCAGCGCGGAGGCACGCATCCAGGCACCGGCCGAGAAGGTGTGGGACCAGCTCACCGACTGGCCGTCGTACGGGGAGTGGAACGCCACCCACACCAGCTTCCCCGAGGGGGGTCCTGAGACCCTGGCCGTGGGCGGGACCTTCCAGGAGAACATGAAGCTGATGGGCTTCCCGGCGGAGGTCGACTGGACCATCGAGGAGCTGGAGCCGGCACGGGTGTTCGCCATCCGCGGCAAGGGCCCGATGGCGGTGACGGTCGCCACCCGCTACACCCTCACGCCCGACGGCGACGCCACGTCCGTCCGGATCGACGGCGAGTTCACCGGCGCTGCGGTGTCGTTGATGGCGGGCAAGCTGAAGGACTCGGCGACGGCCGCGCTGAACGAGTCGCTGCGCAAGCTGGCCGGCCTGGTCGCCTGAGCCCCGAGCGGCCCAGGCGTGTTCGCCCGAGCGCCGGCGGGCCGGGCACGCGAAGGCGCCCCGCGCGGTGTCGCACGGGGCGCCCGGTCCGTCGTAACGAGTCTCAGTGCTCGTCGGCGAGGATCAGGTACAGCTTCTTGCGGGCGTCGTTGATGACGGCCAGCGCCTTCTCGCGCTGTTCCTTGCTGCCGGTCTTCCAGACCTGGCTGAAGGCCTCCATCAGCCCGAAGCCGGCCTGGCGGATTTCACTGAGAGCCTCCCAGTCGACCCCGCGCGAGGCCTCTTCCCAGGGGGCGTCCGGACCCTCGTCGGCGGCGGCGCGCCCGGCCTCGGTGAGCGCGAACAGCTTCTTGCCGCCCTCGCTCTCGCTGGCGATCAGACCCTCGTCCTCCAGCAGTTGGAGCGTGGGGTAGACCGAACCGGGGCTCGGCTTCCACGCGCCGCCACTGCGTTCGGCGATCTCCTGGATCATCTCGTAGCCGTGCATGGGGCGGTCCTTGAGCAGGGCCAGGATCGAGGCCCGCACGTCACCTCGCCGCGCCCGCCCCCTCGGGCCACCGCGCCCCCGGGGTCCCCAGGGGCCTGCTCCGAAACCGGGGCCGCCGGGGCCGAACCCCGGACCACCCGGGCCGAAGGGCCCGAAGGCGGCCCGCCGCCGGTCGAATCCACCCATGCCCCGCGGGCCGTGACCCTCGTGCCGATGACCGTGCTCGAATCCGTGGGTACGCATAACGATCACTCCATTCCACCGATGATCTGTCACGTCTGCATCGCGTATCGTTCGCGATGCCTCAACGATATATCGGAACCGATCGCATGACAAGCCCCACCGCGGCGCCGGGAGAGCGGAGCGAGGCGGCAGAGAAGGCCGGCCAGGTGGACGGGCGTGGCGAGGTAGGTGTCGAGCGCTTCCAGCCCGGCAGCGGCCGAGGGCCGAGCGGCGGCCGGGGCGAGGGTCACGGCGATGGACCACCAGGTGGCTGACGCGCCCGACGGGCGGACGCACGGCCGACCATTGCACCGCCTCGACCTCGACCCAGGGCACGAACCTGCTTCCTGCCGGCCAGGATGAGGTGTCCCGGGACCTCAGCCGCCCCTGCCCTCCGCCCTCAGCGGGCAGCCGGTGCCGACGCGCGAGGTGAGGTCCGCGCGGAGGGCGGTCAGTTCGGCCATGCGCGCGTCGATGATCCGGATCTTGTCCTCGAAGAGGGCGGACAGGGCCTCGGCGCTGTCCGGGGCGTCGCGCAGCTCCTCGCCGTGCCGGGCGATCTCGGCCAGGGTGAAGCCGAGCGCCTGGGCGGTGCGGACGTAGCGCAGCCAGATCACGGTCTCCGGCGGGAAGTCGCGGTAGCCGTTGGGCAGACGGTCGCCGTCGAGCAGGCCGATGCGCTCGTAGAAGCGCAGGGTGTCCTTCGACAGCCCGGTACGCGCGGCCAGTTCTCCGATACGCATGACTCCCCCGCCGCCAGGCCGACTTGACCTTGGAGCGTACTCCGCTGTTTAGCGTGGGCGGCGTCCGAGCGAGCCCTCCCGAGGAGCCCCCGATGACCCCTGCCGCCCCCGCCTATCTGCGCCTTGTCCGCGTAAGCGGCTGGTACGACCTGATCGTGACGGCCGGTTTCGCCACGCCGTGGACCTACGCGCTGCTGCACCGTCTGCTGTCGGCCGCGGGCGACGCGGCCGGCCTCGGCACCATGCCGGCGCTCACCCCCGTGCAGACGCTGTACGCCAACCTGATGGGCTCGGTCGTCGTGGTCTGGTCCGTGCTGCGCGTGGTACGGCCCCTTCCCCTGCACGGCCTGCTCGACGGCACCGCCCGCGCCCTCTTCTCCCTGTGGCAGGCGTACGCGCTGGCGCACGGAGGGCCCGGGGTGCTGTGGCCGTTCCTCGTGCTGGAGGTCTCGTTCGGACTCGCCCAACTCGCCCCCTGGGCGACAGGGCTGCGCACCACCACCGGGCGCGGAACATGCCAGGGTTCGTGAATTGGCCTTGGGCGGGCGTCCGTCGCAGCCGCTAGCGTCGACGTCATGCGCATTCGAATCGTGGACGCCTTCACCGACCGCCCCTTCGCCGGCAACCCGGCCGGAGTCCTGATCCTGGACGACGTCTTCCCGGACGACGACTGGCTCCAGAACGTCGCCATGGAGGTCAACCACGCCGAGACGGCGTTCGCCCACCGGCTGCCCGAGGGCGGTGCGGCGGACTGGGCGCTGCGCTGGTTCACGCCCGTCGCCGAGGTCGCCATGTGCGGGCACGCCACGCTCGCCACCGCCCACGTCCTGCACACCACCGGCGCCCACGAGGGCCCGGTGCGGTTCACCACCCGCAGCGGCGTGCTCATCGCCACGCCGGCCGAGGACGGCTCGATCACGCTCGACTTCCCGACGGCCCCGCTGACGCACGCCGAGATCCCGGCCGGGGTCGCCGAGGCCCTCGGCGCGGTACCGGTCGCCGCCTTCGACACCGGTCCGAACGTCGGCGACCTGCTGCTGGAACTGGCCGACGAGAAGACGGTTCTCGGCCTCGCGCCCGACCACAAGTCCCTCGGCGCCTACTCCTCGCGCGGCATCATTGCCACCGCTCGCGCCGACGACCCGTCCCGCGGCTACGACTTCGTCTCCCGCTGCTTCTTCCCGAACGTCGGCATCGACGAGGACCCGGTCACCGGCAGCGCCCACACCGCGCTCGCCCCGCACTGGTCCGCGCGCCTGGGCCGCGACGACCTCACCGGACTGCAGGCCTCCCGCCGTACCGGGCTGGTCCGCACCGGCCTGCGCGGCGAGCGCACCCTGCTCACCGGCCGCGCGGTCACGGTCGTCGAGGGCGAACTGCGCGCCTGAGCGGGCGGTCCCCGGCCCTCAGGCCGTCGGCAGCCAGCCCACCTTGCCCGCGAGCAGGGCGTAGCCGACGAACGCGCCGATGTCGAGCAGGGAGTGGGCGACGACCAGCGGGCCCACCCGCCCCCAGCGGCGGTACAGCCACACGAACACCACGCCCATGACCATGTTGCCGATGAAGCCGCCGACGCCCTGGTAGAGGTGGTAGGAGCCGCGCAGGACGGCGCTGGCCACCAGTGCGGTCCCCGGGGTCCAGCCCAACTGGCCCAGCCTGCGCAGCAGATAGCCGACGACGATCACCTCTTCGAGGATCGCGTTCTGCAGGGCGGACAGGATCAGCACCGGAAACTTCCACCACACGTCCGGCAGCGCCTCGGGCACGACCGTGAGGTTGAAACCGAGGCCGCGCGCGGCCAGGTAGAAGGCGATCCCGGTGCTGCCGATCACGGCCGCGACGCCGGCGCCCCGGCCCAGGTCGGGCCAGGGCCGGGCGCGGTCGAAGCCCACCGTCCGCAGACTCCCGCCCTCGCGCATGAGCAGATGGGCGACCAGGGCGACGGGGACCAGCGCGCTGGCGATGCCGAACAGCTGCCAGGCCAGGTCGAGCCAGGGGCGGCCGGGCGCGGCCGAGGCGTTGAGGGTGGCCGCCTGGTCCTTCAAGCCGCCCGGCTTGGTGACCGCGCCGATGAAGCTGATCAGCGCGGAGACCCCGCTCGCTCCCAGCGACAGCGCCAGGACGAGCAGCGTCTCGTCCCGCAGCATGCGCCGCGGGTCGCGCCGCCGCGCCCCGGAATCGGCCACCGAGTCAGCCTCCACCTGCACCCCTGCCTCCAAGCGGCTCATGGGCCCCTGGCCCACCTCTGCCTGGCAAGGATCGCAGACGGACATGAGAGACCAGAATCTCTCTCCTACGCCGCCGGCCCACCCCTCATCCGCTGATCATCCGAGAGGAACCGCCTCCGGCAGTCCCACCGGCCACATGTGCACCGGCTCCCCCACATGCATCAGCTCGGCATACCGCCGCGTCGTAGCGGCGAGCGCGGCCTCCCGGCTCAGGCCCTGCTCCAGCAGCCGGTGGAACGTGGCCGCCTGCCAGGACGCCCCGTTCACCCGGCGCCGGCAGCGCTCCTCGATGACGCCCAGGTAGAGGTCGCGGTCGGCCGGTTCCACGCCCCAGGCGTCCAGCCCGGCCGAGGCCAGCGGCAGCAGCTCGTCGCGGACCAGGGTGACCGCGTCGACCTCGCCCGTGCCGCCGTAGCGTCCCCGCCGGGGCCATACGAACCGCGCGTCGATGCCGTACCGGCACGCGGTGTCGAAGTTCTTCTCGGCCGCGGCGAAGGGCAGCCGGGTCCACACCGGGCGGGACTCCTCGGCGAGGGCGCGGACCAGGCCGTAGTAGAAGGCCGCGTTGGCGATCACGTCGGTGATGGTCGGACCGGCCGGCAGCACCCGGTTCTCCACCCTGAGGTGCGGTACGCCGTCGGCGATGCCGTACACCGGCCGGTTCCAGCGGTAGATCGTGCCGTTGTGCAGCACCAGTTCGGCCAGTCGGGGCGTGCCGCCCGCCTCGACGACCTCCAGCGGTTCCTCGTCGTCGCAGATGGGCAGGAGCGCCGGGAAGTAGCGCAGGTTCTCCTCGAACAGGTCGTAGGCGGAGCTGATCCACCGCTCGCCGAACCAGGTGCGCGGCCGTACGCCCTGGGCCTGGAGTTCGGGCGGGCGGGTGTCGGTGGACTGCAGGAACAGCGGGGGCCGGGACTCGCGCCACAGTTCGTGACCGAACAGGAACGGCGAGTTGGCGCCGACGGCGATCTGCGCGGCGCAGGCCACCTGCGCCGCGTTCCACACGTCCGCGAACCGGGCCGGGGTGACCTGGAGGTGCAGCTGTACGGAGGTGCACGCGGCCTCGGGGACGATCGACTTGGAGGTGCAGACGAGGTGCTCCACGCCCTCGATGTCGACCCGGAAGTCCTCGCCGCGCGCGGCCACGATCTGGTCGTTGAGCAGTGTGTAGCGGTCCACCTCGGAGAGGTTGGAGGAGACCAGGTCGTCGCGGTCGAGCGTGGGCAGGATGCCGATCATGACAATGCCGGCGTCCACTTCTCGCGCCTTGCGGTCGGCGTAGGCGAGCGAGGTGCGCAGTTCCTCGGCGAGCCGGTCGAATACCCGGCCGTCCAAGCGGTGTGGGGCTATGTTGACTTCCAGGTTGAACATGGCGAGTTCTGTTTGGAAATCCCGGCTCGCGATGCGCTCCAGCACCTGGCCGTTCAACATTTTCGGCATACCGTCCGGCCCGGCGAGATTCAATTCGATCTCGACTCCCATGAGGTTCTTGGGACGATCGAATCGCTTCTCCCGCAACAGTCGCTCCAGTCCCGCGAGACACTTCTGGAGCTTTTCGCGGTAGCGCTGGCGATCGGACAGGTCGAACTGCCCCGCCACGACCTTCTCCCCCATCGAAGTGTCCCTCCTCGGATGGGCGGGCCGGCGGTCCGGCCGCCGGGCTCCCGGGTGCAGGGGGGATGATGCCCCGTGGAAAGCGATCGATAACGCCCCGCGCGAGCCGGACACCCGCTACTCTGTCGGAATGTTCCCCGCGGCACATTCACGGGGCATGCGTCAGCCCGCCCCTCGGGTTCCCCGAGCACCTCGTGAAAAACGCCGACGACATTCGGCCGACCGTTACCGGTGCGTATTCCGAGGTCAGCGGCGGCGGGGCGGCCGGGAACCGGGAGGAGTCCCGCAAATCGTCGGCGTATTACCGCCTTGCGCGACTTCCCGAGATGAGATAGACGAAACAACGGCCGAACACGCGTCATATAAACTTCGCCCACAAGGCAGAAGGTTGACGCCTCGGTCCTGGTTCCTGCCGTGTCCAGGCCGTCCCGATGACGGACGGCAGGCCGAGCCGCACCCATGTTCACCGACCCGGGCCTCCACCCTTCCGGCCTTCCCGTGAGCAGACAGCGCCGTCCGCCCCACCCCTCTTCGCGCCGCCGCGCCTGTCGAACGAGAGAGGCGACCCACATGCCGCTTCACGTGCCCCCTGCCCCCGCGCCTGCCCTGCGTTCCGTCCTCACCGCCCTCGGTTCCCCCACCGCGGTGCGTGAGGCCCGCACCCCCTCCCTGCGCGCCGCGCAGGGGCCGACGACACCCGAACTCCCGTTGCCCGTGCACGTACTGGACCGCATCACCGCACCGGGCCTGTCCGCGACCCGGCTGGCCGGCTGGCGCTTCCTGATCCGCTGTGGCGACCGGGCGGTGGCCGCGGCGGAGACCATGCTGACTCCCGACGGCTGGGCCTTCTCGCACTTCTTCGAGGGCCCGTACGTCCCCTCCACCGAGCGCGCCCTGCAGCAGGCCGAGGCGCTGCAACAGCCGTACCAGGCCCGGCTGCTGTCGGTGCCGGGCCTGTACATGCTCACCCTCTGGCTGCACGGCGACACCACCGCCGACGGAGCCGTGGGACACCCGGCCGACACCGATCTGCTCGTCCCGCTGGCGCCGGCGCCACCCGGCATCCCGGCCCACCGGCCCTTCCCGGTCACCGAGTTGCTTCCGGTGCTGACCCATCGCGCGACTCCGCTGCCGCTGCTCGGCCCGCCCGTGCTGGGCTCGCCCGCCTGACCTGCCGCCCGTGTACCCCGCTTGCCCGGACGGCGAGCGGGGTACCTCCATGTCAGGGGTCTGGCCTGCAGGGACTAGCCCGATCCGGCCACCGGGAACCACCCGAATTGACAGTGCACTTGGACTGAACCGTCCGCGCGGGTGACGCGTCATGAACCTGTGAGAAGCGGTGCTGCGAAATCCCTGCGGAATGACGCCGAGAAGGCAACACTGGGTTCCGACCGACTTATCACCACGGGGGACGGCCATGACCACGACAGAGCGAGAGATCCCACCCATGTGCCAGCACCAGCCGCCGTGTCCGACAGCCGAGTCCGCCGACCGGGAGTCCGCCCGTCTCGTGGCGCACCACCCGGAGCAGGGATGGAGTCTGCTGTGCAACGGCGTCCTGCTCTTCGAGGACACCGGTGAGCTGCTGCCCGACGGCCGGGTCATCGCCCCGCACCGCCCGCTCGGTGCGGACCAGGTGATGACCGCCGCCTGAGCGGAGCACGACGAGCGAACTGAGGGGCCGGCCGCACACATACGGTGCGCACCGGCCCCGACGTGTGTCCGGGCCCGGTTACAGACCGTAGCCGAACGCTACCGGAGTGCGTCCCGCAGGCCTGGTACGCCGGCTTGGGGTTCAGCTGCTCGTCCCACGGCAAAGACACCGTCCGCCCCACTGGTCGAATCGCCGGTACGGGAGTGGGATGGAAGGAAGCAAGGGCCTTGCAGGGCGGGCACGTCCGCGCGCGAGGCGCCCCGGCGTCGCCCGCGAGGAACGGTGGAGTGATGTCCGGTTACGACGGCTCGGCGAGCGCTCGGGTGGTGGTCGGAGTGAGCGGCTCCCTGGGCAGCGTCACGGCCCTGCGGCGGGCCACCGCGCTGGCCCGCCGGCTGGGAGCGGAACTGTGGCCCGTGCTGGCCTGGGAGCCACCCGGCGGGGACCCCGCCGCGCGCCGCTCCCCCGCCGCCAGTCTGCTGGTGGAGGACTGGCAGCGGCTGGCCAGACAGCGGCTGGCCTCGGTGCTCGAGGAGATCTTCGGCGGGGACGCCCCCGGTGTGCCGATGCACGCCGTCGTCGTCCGCGGTGCTCCGGGCCCGGCGCTGGTGGCGACCGCGGACCGGGAGGACGACGTCCTGGTGGTGGGCGCGGGCAGGCGCGGTCTGCAGCGCGCCTTCTCCGGCCGTGTCTCGCGGCACTGCCTGGCGCACGCTGTCTGCCCGGTGCTCGCGGTGCCCCCGTCGCCGCTGGAGTCGGAACTGCTGTCCGTCCACCGGCGCAATACCTGGCATCTGCGCATGGACATCCGGGGCCTGTGAGGCCGGCCCCAAAGCGTTGACAAGCGCGTTGAGGCGCCATGGAGTCCCCGCACTCGATGCGCCGGGTGCGCTGCGTTCGCGTCAAGAACGGCCCGTCGGCCGTCAGGGCGCCGTCAAGGTGTGCGGCGGCCGTGCTTCGGCGGGCCCGGGCGTGTCTACCGTCGCGGTCATGAGGCACCGCGACGACACCCACGCCCCGCTCACGGGCTCGTACCCGACCGGCACCGCCGGCACTGCGCACGACCGTGACTGGGAAGCGGAGGTGCGCGCGTCGCTGCGGTGCGCGGCCGTGCTGCTCGGGATGCTGCTCTCCATCGACTGGGCGGGCGGCACCCTCGCCTGGTGGCGCGGTGCCCTGTGGGCGGGCATCGCCCTGCTGCTGTTCCTGGTTCTGGTCCCGGCGCGGATCTCGGCCGGCGCGGGTTGGCTCGCCACGCGCCGTCTGCTGCGCACCCGCCGGGTCCGCACCGATCAGCTCGTCGCGGTGCGGACCCTGGACGGCGTCGCACAGCGGCTGGTCCTGCGCGACGCCCTCGGCAACCGGGTCGAGATCGACCCCGAGGTCCTGGTCCGCAACCCGGCCCTGTGGCACCTGCTCGACGAGGGCGCCCGGCGATCGGAGGCCGCCGGCACCCTGCTGTGCGGCAGGACCGCCCTGCACCGCCTCGCCCGTCACCTCGACCACGAGACGGCTCTGGCGGTGTTCCGGGCCTCCGGCATGAAATGAGGTGGTGTGCCAAGGGCCCCGCCTGACACTCGGTGGCCTCCCCGGCTCCCAGGGCAATGACACTCGGTGGCCGTCCCCGGCACCGCACCGCGGGCCGTCGGCCCACCGGCCGTCTCCCGGGAAGCCTCTCCGGCCTCCTCTTCTTGATGCGGCCCTGCCGCTCCCGCGCCATTCTTAACGCAAGATTGACGCCTCCCCACCCGGGATCCGTGGGCCCAGGCGTCACTCTCTGCATACGCTGGTGCCCGCCGTCCGCTTGATGGCCGGAGAAGAGCTGAGCCGCACACAGGAGCCCACCGATGGCCACGACCGAGCACCCCCCTCCCAGTCGCTTGCGCAACTGGATGCTGGAGGGGCTCTCCGACATGGGCAAGCACGGCGGCCACACCGGGCCCCACGCCGAGCCGGAACCCGCGCACAAGGGCCAGCGCTGGTGGCGCGTGATGTGTCTGACCGGTGTCGACTACTTCTCGACCCTCGGCTACCAGCCGGGCATCGCTGCGCTCGCGGCGGGACTGCTGGGGCCGATCGCGACCATCGTCCTCGTCATCGTCACCCTGGCCGGCGCGCTTCCGGTGTACCGCAGGGTGTCCGAGGAGAGCCCGCACGGCGAGGGTTCGATCGCCATGCTGGAGCGGCTGCTGTCCTTCTGGAAGGGCAAGCTGTTCGTCCTGACGCTGCTCGGCTTCGCCGCCACCGACTTCCTGATCACGATCACCCTGTCCGCCGCCGACGCCTCCACCCACCTGATCGAGAACCCGCATCTGACCGACGCCCTGCACGGCAAGCAGATGCTGATCACCCTGATCCTGGTGGCGCTGCTCGGCGCGGTGTTCCTCAAGGGCTTCCTGGAGGCGATCGGCGTCGCGACGGCGCTGGTCGGTGTCTACCTCGCGCTGAACGTCGTCGTCGTGGTCGTCGGCCTCTATCACGTGGTCACCGCGGGACATGTGATCACCGACTGGTCCAGCGCGCTGACCGCCCAGCACGGCAACATCTTCGTCATGATCGGCCTGGCGCTGATCGTCTTCCCCAAGCTCGCGCTCGGCCTGTCCGGCTTCGAGACCGGCGTCGCCGTCATGCCGCACGTCCAGGGTGATCCCGGGGACACCGAGGAGAAGCCGACCGGCCGGATCCGCGACACGAAGAAGCTGCTCACCACGGCCGCGCTGATCATGAGCGCCTTCCTGATCACCTCCAGCTTCATCACCACGCTGCTCATCCCGGAGAACGAGTTCAAGACCGGCGGTCAGGCCAACGGGCGCGCACTCGCGTACCTCGCGCACGAGTACCTCGGCAATGCCTTCGGCACGGTCTACGACGTCTCGACCATCGCGATCCTCTGGTTCGCCGGCGCCTCCGCGATGGCCGGCCTGCTGAACCTGATGCCGCGCTATCTACCCCGCTACGGCATGGCGCCGCACTGGGCGCGCGCGGTGCGCCCGATGGTCATCGTCTTCACGCTCATCGCCTTCCTGGTCACCTGGCTCTTCGACGCCAACGTCGACGCGCAGGGCGGCGCCTATGCCACCGGTGTGCTGGTGCTCATCAGCTCCGCGGCGATCGCGGTGACCATCGCCGCACGCAAGGCGGGGCAGCGCAAGTGGACCATCGGGTTCGCCGTGATCTCCGCGGTGTTCCTCTACACGACCGTGGTGAACGTCATCGAGCGCCCGGACGGTGTGAAGATCGGTGCCTGCTTCATCGTCGGCATCATCCTGGTCTCGCTGCTGTCCCGGCTCGCCCGTGCCTTCGAACTGCGCGTGACCAGCCTGACGCTCGACCCGATGGCGGAACGCTTCATCCGGGACATGGCCAGCCGGAAGATACGGTTCATCGCCAACGAGCCCGGCCACCGCGACAAGGCCGAGTACCGCGACAAGGTCGAGCAGATCCGGGCCGACAACGACATGCCGGAGCAGGAGGACTTCGTCTTCGTCGAGGTCACGGTCACCGACCCCTCCGAGTTCGAGGCGGGCCTGACCGTGCGCGGCGAGGTCCTGCACGACCGCTACCGCGTGCTGACCCTGGAGTCCTCCTCCATCCCCAACGCCCTCGCCGCGCTCCTGCTCCATGTGCGCGACATGACCGGGTGCACCCCGCACATCTACTTCGAGTGGACCGAGGGCAACCCCTTCGCCAACTTCCTGCGTTTCTTCCTCTTCGGCCAGGGCGAGGTCGCCCCGGTCACCCGCGAGGTCCTGCGCGAGGCGGAACCCGACCGGCAACGCCGGCCGCGGGTGCACACCGGCTGAGGCCGGACCGGCTTCGGCAGGGCAGGCCCGCTTCGGTCCTGCGCGCGGTCTACCTGCCGATTACCTGCCGAACCAGCGCCTGGGCGGCCGTACCTCCAGCCGCCCCAGGCTGAGCCGGCCGTGTATCTCCACGCGGAGCACGGCCGGCGCCCCCGGATCGCCGGCGGGCCGCACCTTGGTCTTGCCGTAGCCGATCACCAGCGCGTCGGCGTCCACGACGACGCCGGGCCGGGTGATCAGCCGCAGGGTGCCGCCGCGCATGTCGAGGTCGATGCGCAGGGTGTCGTGCGTGATCACCGCGCTGGTGAAGTCCAGGGTCACGTCTCCCCAGGCGGACGCGATCTCCATCCGGCGCGGCACCGGCCAGCCGTCCGCGTGTACGGCCGATGCGCCCTGCTGCTCGATCCGCACCACGTCCTTGGCCGGTGCGGCGCCGCCCGCGTCCGGCAGATCGGCGGTGAGCGCCGCCAGCTCGCCGAGCGTGCGGGCGGACAGGGCTGCCGTCACCCGCTCGTCCAGCTCCTCGGCCGTGATCCGGCCGTCGCCCGCCGCGCCCGTCAGCACGTCCACCACCCGGTCCCGGTCCGCGTGCGAGGCACGCAGCCCGGACGGCATCTCCGTGTGCAGCAGCTCGGCCGCCATACCCTCACCCCGATTCAGCACGTCCCCGCAGGGCCCCGACATCACGAACTAACGCTATATCGCGTTATACCCAACGGCCAATCCCATGTCCACGGTTCCCCGGGCGTGGCCCTATCGTGACCGGCATGCAGTCCTACACGATCGGCCAGGCGGCACGGCTGCTCGGCGTGAGCCCGGACACCGCCCGCCGCTGGGCCGACGCGGGCCGGGTGGCGACCCATCGCGACGACTCCGGACGGCGCCTCATCGACGGAAGGGATCTCGCCGCGTTCTCGGTCGAACTGGCCAAGGCGGGCGGCGGTGAGGAGGACACCTCCTACACCTCCGTCCGCAACGCCTTCCCCGGCATCGTCACGGCGATCAAACTCGGTGACGTCGCCGCCCAGGTGGAGATCCAGGCGGGCCCGCACCGGCTGGTGTCGCTGCTGACCCGGGAGGCCGTCGAGGAACTGGGCCTGGAGGTCGGCATGGAGGCCACCGCGCGTGTGAAGTCCACCAACGTGCACATCGACCGCGTCTGACCCGTCACACACCCGCCGTCACCGGCACAGCTGCGCGGCCCACAGGTCGAGCCGGTCCCGCAGCCGGCCCAAGTCGCGCCCGGTGAGCCTCCGGCGGATCCGGTGTCCCCTCCCCCATCGGCCGCCCCACGAGATGCCCGGCGACCTCCCTCGACGCCGCTTCCGTCAGGGGCACTTCACGCTCCTGCGACGGTCGTGCCCGCGCATCCGCGACGATCACCTGGTACGGCCCCGCCTCCGGCAGTCCGCACCGGCGCAGCGCCTCCTGCACCCTGCCGTCCGCCCGGCCGACCGGCACGGCGAGCAGCGCACCCAGATCGTCCGCCGCGCGCGATCCGGCCGACGGACGCCGGGCCTCGGCCTCCTGACCGTGCGCCGGCACGGCGGCGACCTCGTGCAGCATCCGCGGCGGGGCGGCGTCGGGATCGGGCAGGTACAGCAGCCGGCGCTCGTACGGCGACACCCCGCCGGCGTCGACGCAGACGGTCACCCCGGACCCGTCCACGACGAGCGTGACGCCTCCCGCGCGAACACGGCCGGTGCGCCCACCGTGGCCGCGACCGTCCGCCCGGCCGGGGTGAAGACGACGCGGCGGTCCCGCCCGGGCGGGCGAAGGCCGCGGCGAGGACGGCGTCCGGCCCGCCTCCTGCGCGAGCAGCCGGCTCCGTCGCACGCGCGTGTTTGCCGGCAGCGCGTGGTGCCGGCTCAACTCGCTCCACTGGCGCAGGTACACGGTGTCCGTGTTCGACCGGAACAGGATGTGCGCCGGCACCGCGTACGCCACCCGGACCCGGTGGCGTACGCACGCCTCGACCAGGTCGTCCGGCACGCTCCCCTGGCTCTCCTCCTCCGTGAGCAGCGCGGCGGCGCTCGCGGCCTTCAGCGCCGAGACGAACCGCTCGGCCCTGGCCAACGCGCTGCGCGGGACGCCACGGGCGTGCGGGTCATGGAGCTGCCGCTGCTGCGTGACCGGGTGTGGCGGGCGCTGGACCCGCACAGCGGTAGCCGCCGTCCACCCGGATCGCCGTGATCCCGCTGATGTGCCGGGCCCCGCACCGGTCCTGCGGGAGCACCAGCTGCGGGCCGGCCGCGTCCAGCGGGGCGTCGTCGATGCGCACGCCCAGCAGGACGGGCGCGTCCGCGAAGTCCGGGTCGATCTCGGCCCAGGACAGCACGGCGTGATGGCCGTCGGTGCCGGTCACCGCGATGAGAAAGCGCAGGCGGTCCTTGCGGCGCGCCGGGTCGAAGCCGGGCCCCGCGTCGGCGAGGACGTCGTACAGCCGGGGGTCGGCGAACCGGTGGTGCTGGATGCCGCTGGTCGCGCACTCGAAGCTGACGTCCACCCGGTGCTGCGGCCAGCGGTGCAGGTCCGGAACGGTCAGCCGGGCGGGCCGGGCCAGATCGCCGGTCAGGGCCAGTTGCGCGAGCGTCACCTGCGACCACCTCCCGCAGGACCGTACCCGCCGCGGTCCACCGTGCAAACGCACATGCAAGCTACAAGTCCCAAGTTCGCAGCTCATGCGATGAGACAGGAGACTTACGGCTGGCAGATGCGGCAGTATCATCGCCGCACGGCCGGTACTCCCGGCCGTGACAGGGCGCGACAGTCGTTCCACAGAACTGAGGAGTAGATCCGTGATGACCCGTTCCGTGCGCCGGACCCGGCGGTTGCTGCAGCTGGCCGGCGCGGGAGCCGCCGCCCTGATGGCCCTCAGCGCCTGCTCCTCGTCCTCGGACGCGAAGGACACGACGTCGGACAGCTCGAACTCCGCCTCCCCGAAGCTGTCCGACAACATCACCGTGTTCGCCGCCGCCTCCCTCAGGGAGAGCTTCACGACCCTGGGCAAGGAGTTCGAGAAGCAGCACCCGGGCACCAAGGTCAGCTTCAACTTCGGCGGCAGCGACACCCTCGCCGCGAGCATCACCGGCGGCGCCCCGGCGGACGTCTTCGCCGCCGCCAGCCCCAAGACCATGGCGATCGTGACGGACAAGAAGGACGCGGTCGGCACCCCGGCCACGTTCGTGCGCAACCAGCTGGAGATCGCCACCCTGCCGGGCAACCCGGACAAGGTGTCCTCCCTGAAGGACCTCACCAAGTCCGGTCTGAAGGTCGTGCTGTGCGACAAGACCGTGCCGTGCGGCGCCGCCGCGCAGAAGGCCCTGGACGCCGGCAAGCTCACGCTGACCCCGGTCTCCTACGAGCAGGACGTCAAGGCCGCCCTGAACAAGGTGGAGCTGAAGGAGGCCGACGCCGCGGTCGTCTACAAGACGGATGTGAAGTCCGCGGCCGGCAAGGTGGAGGGCGTGGAGTTCCCCGAGTCCGCCGACGCGATCAACGACTACCCGATCGTCCTGCTGAAGAACGCGCCGAACGCCCAGGCCGCCAAGGCGTTCATCGCCCTGGTGCAGTCCGCCGAGGGACAGAAGGTGCTCGGCGAGGCGGGGTTCCTCAAGCCGTGACCTCGCTGCACAAACCCGACGCCGCGACCGGTCCCCGCACGGACCGGCCGCGGCGCCGCCGCGTCGGCGCGGGGGGCCGGCGCGGGGTGCCGTTGCCGCTGCTGCTGCCGGGCCTGCTGGCGCTGGCGTTCCTGCTGCTGCCGCTGGTCGCGCTGATCATCCGCGCGCCCTGGCGCAGCCTGCCGGACCAGCTGTCCAGCACCGAGGTGTGGCAGGCGCTCCAGCTGTCGCTGGTCAGCGCTACGGCGGCAACGGCCGTCAGCCTCGTCCTGGGCGTGCCGCTGGCCTGGCTGCTGGCCCGCACGGAGTTCCCCGGCCGCGGCCTCGTACGGGCCCTGGTGACGCTGCCCCTCGTGCTGCCACCCGTGGTCGGCGGTGTGGCACTGCTGCTGGCCCTCGGCCGCAACGGGGTGATCGGCAAGGTGCTGGACTCCTGGTTCGGGATCACGCTGCCGTTCACCACCGCCGGGGTCGTGATCGCGGAGGCGTTCGTCGCGATGCCGTTCCTGGTCATCAGCGTCGAGGGCACCCTGCGCGCGGCCGACCCGCGCTTCGAGGAGGCGGCGACCACGCTCGGTGCGTCCCGCTTCACGGCGTTCCGCCGCGTCACCCTGCCGCTGATCGCGCCCGGCATCGCGGCGGGCGCGGTCCTCGCCTGGGCGCGTGCGCTCGGCGAGTTCGGCGCGACGATCACCTTCGCGGGCAACTTCCCCGGCCGCACCCAGACCATGCCCCTCGCGGTCTACCTGGCCCTGCAGAACGACCCCGACGCCGCGATCTCCCTGAGCCTGGTTCTCCTGGCGGTGTCGATCGCGGTGCTGGCGGGGTTGCGAGACCGCTGGATGACAACCCCATGACGAACCCCCGCCCCACACAGGGACAACCCGCCCCCACCGACCCAGCCGCACCCCGGCCCGACGACGAGATCTGCACGCTCCCGCACCCGCCCACGGCCGGCCTCGACGCCCACCTGGTCGTCGAGCGCGCCCCCTTCCGCCTGGACATAACCCTCACCGCCGCCCCCGGCGACGTCCTCGCCCTCCTCGGCCCCAACGGCGCCGGCAAGACCACCGCCCTGCGCGCCCTCGCCGGCCTCACCCCGCTCACCGCCGGCCACCTCCGCCTGGACGGCACCTCGCTGGAGCGCACTCCCCCGGAGTCCCGACCGGTCGGCGTCGTCTTCCAGGACTACCTGCTCTTCCCGCACCTGTCCGCCCTGGACAACGTCGCCTTCGGCCCCCGCTGCCAGGGCGCGGGCAAAACCGAGGCCCGCGCACAGGCCGCGGCCTGGCTGAACCGCATGGGCCTCGCCGACCACGCCGGCGCCAAGCCGCGCCGCCTGTCCGGCGGGCAGGCCCAGCGCGTGGCACTCGCCCGCGCCCTGGCCACCCGCCCGAGGCTGCTGCTCCTGGACGAGCCCCTGGCCGCCCTGGACGCCCGCACCCGCCTGGAGGTCCGCGCCCAACTGCGCCGCCACCTGGCCGACTTCGAGGCGGTCGCCGTCCTGGTGACGCACGACCCACTGGACGCCATGGTGCTCGCCGACCGGCTGGTCGTCGTCGAGCACGGCCGGGTCGTCCAGGAGGGCACCCCGGCCGACATCGCCCGCCACCCGCGCACCGACTACATCGCCCAGCTCGTCGGCCTCAACCTCTACCGCGGCCAGGCGGACGGTCACACGGTACGACTCGACGCGGGCCCGCGGATCACGACCACCGAGGACCTGTCCGGTCCGGCCTTCGTGGCGTTCCCGCCGTCCGCCGTCACCCTGTTCCGCGACCGCCCCACCGGCGCCAGCGCCCGCAACCTCTGGCGCTGCGAGGTGGCCGGCCTGGAGACGCACGGCGACCAGATCCGCGCCGACCTCACCGGCGAGCTCCCCCTGGCCGCCGACCTCACCACGGTCGCCGCCGCCGAGCTCGACCTGCATCCCGGCGCCGCTGTCTGGGCGACGGTCAAAGCGACGCAGACACACGCATACCCGGCCTGACCGGATGGGCGCTCTACCGTGGGTGCCCATGACCCTGAGCATCCGCAACCAGCTCCCCGGCACCGTCACCGAGGTCCACTCGGGCGAGGCCATGGCCACCGTCAGACTCCGGCTGGACGGCGGCCAGGAACTCATGGCGGCCATCACCAAGGAGTCCGCCGAGGAGCTCTCCCTCGCCCCTGGCACGCCCGTCCGCGCGCTGGTGAAGTCGACCGAGGTCTCCCTGGCCACCCAGCGGGTCCAGGGCCTGTCGATCCGCAACCAGCTGCCCGGCGCGGTCACCCGTCTCACGACCGGCACCGTCATGGCCACCGTCAAGGTCACCGTCGACGGCGGCGAACTGACCGCGGCGATCACCAAGGACGCGGTCGCCGACCTCGGCCTCTTCGTGGGCTCCGACGTGATCGCCCTGATCAAGGCGACCGAGGTGTCCCTGGCGACGGCATGACACGGCGAGGGCCCCGCCCGGAAACCGGACGGGGCCCTGTGGCACGGCTTGCTCAGTCCTCGTACGCGTCCAGCGGCGGGCAGGAGCACACCAGGTTGCGGTCGCCGAAGGCCTGGTCGATACGGCGCACCGGCGGCCAGTACTTGTCGGCGGCCGAGACACCGGCCGGGAAGACGGCCTCCTCGCGGCTGTAGGCGTGCTTCCACTCACCACCGAGCGCGGCGGCGGTGTGCGGCGCGCCCCGCAGCGGGTTGTCCTCCGCAGGCCACTCGCCCGCGCCGACCTTCTCGATCTCCGCGCGGATGGCGATCATCGCGTCGCAGAACCGGTCCAGCTCGGTGATGTCCTCCGACTCGGTCGGCTCGATCATCAGCGTGCCGGCCACCGGGAAGGACATGGTCGGCGCGTGGAAGCCGTAGTCGATCAGGCGCTTGGCCACGTCGTCCACGCTCACGCCGGTCGCCTTGGTCAGCGGGCGCAGGTCGATGATGCACTCGTGCGCGACCAGGTTGCCGGGGCCCGTGTAGAGCACCGGGTAGTGCGGCTCCAGGCGCTTGGCGATGTAGTTCGCGGAGAGCACGGCCACCTGCGTGGCCCGCTTCAGGCCCTCGCCGCCCATCAACCGGACGTACGCCCAGGAGATGGGCAGGATGCCCGCGGAACCCCACGGAGCGGCCGAGATCGGGCCGACGCCCGTCTCCGGGCCCGCGGCCGGCTGCATCGGGTGGTTCGGCAGGTACGGCGCCAGGTGCGAGCGGACGCCGACCGGGCCGACGCCGGGGCCGCCGCCGCCGTGCGGGATGCAGAAGGTCTTGTGCAGGTTCAGGTGCGAGACGTCACCGCCGAAGTGGCCCGGCTTGGCGAGGCCGACCAGGGCGTTGAGGTTGGCGCCGTCGACGTACACCTGGCCGCCGGCCTCGTGGACCTGGGCGCAGATGTCGGCGACGTGCTCCTCGAACACGCCGTGCGTGGAGGGGTAGGTGATCATCAGCACCGCCAGCTCGTCACGGTACTGCTCGATCTTGGCGCGCAGGTCCGCGACGTCGATCTCGCCGTCCTCGGCGGTCTTGACAACGACGACCTTCATGCCGGCCATCACGGCGCTGGCGGCGTTGGTGCCGTGCGCGGAGGACGGGATCAGGCAGACGGTGCGCTGCTCGTCCCCGTTGGCGCGGTGGTAGCCGCGCACGGCGAGCAGACCGGCCAGCTCGCCCTGCGAACCGGCGTTCGGCTGCAGGGAGACCTTGTCATAGCCGGTGACCTCGGCGAGACGTTCCTCCAGCTCGCGGATGAGCGTGAGGTAGCCCTCGGCCTGCCCGGCCGGGGCGAAGGGGTGCAGCTGGCCGAACTCCGGCCAGGTGACCGGCTCCATCTCGGTGGTCGCGTTGAGCTTCATGGTGCAGGAGCCCAGCGGGATCATGCCGCGGTCGAGCGCGTAGTCGCGGTCGGCCAGCCGGCGCAGGTAGCGCAGCATCGCCGTCTCGGACCGGTGCTGGTGGAAGACCGGGTGGGTGAGGTACGTGTCGGTGCGCAGCAGCTCCTCGGGCAGGGTGTCCTCGGCCGTCGCCTCCAGCGCCTCGATGTCGCCCTCGACGCCGAAGGCGGACCACACGGCGGCGACCTGGGCCCGCTTGGTGGTCTCGTCGCAGGCGATCGAGACCTGGTCGGCGTCGACCAGGTGCAGGTTGACGCCGTGCTCCCGGGCGGCGGCGACGACCTCGGCGGCCTTGCCGGGCACCCGCGCGGTGAGGGTGTCGAAGAACGCGCCGTGCACGATCTCGACACCGCCGGCCTTCAGGCCCGCGGCGAGGATCGTGGCGTACCGGTGCGTCCGCCGGGCGATGGTCTGCAGGCCCTCGGGGCCGTGGTAGACGGCGTACATGCCGGCCATCACGGCGAGCAGCACCTGCGCGGTGCAGATGTTGCTGGTCGCCTTCTCCCGGCGGATGTGCTGCTCGCGGGTCTGCAGCGCGAGCCGGTAGGCCCTGTTGCCGTCGGCGTCGACGGAGACGCCCACGAGACGGCCGGGCAGGCTGCGCGCGAACTTCTCGTGCACCGCCATGTAGCCGGCGTGCGGGCCGCCGAAGCCCATCGGCACACCGAAGCGCTGGGTGGTGCCGACGGCGATGTCCGCGCCCAGCTCGCCCGGCGAGGTCAGCAGGGTCAGCGCGAGCAGGTCGGCGGCGACGGTGACGAGCGCGCCGAGCTCGTGCGCCTGGTCGATGACCGGCTTGATGTCGCGTACGGCACCGGAGGCGCCCGGGTACTGGATCAGCACGCCGTTGATCTCACGCGCGGCGATGTCGGCCGGGATGCCCTCGCTGAGGTCGGCGACGACCACCTCGACACCGGTCGGCTCGGCGCGGGTCTGGATGACGGCGATGGTCTGCGGCAGCGCGTCCGCGTCGATGAGGAACAGGCCCTTCTTGTTCCTGCCCATGCGCCGGGACAGCGCCATGGCCTCGGCGGCCGCGGTGCCCTCGTCCAGCAGGGAGGCGCCGGAGGTGGGCAGCCCGGTGAGGTCGGCGACCATCGTCTGGAAGTTCAGCAGCGCTTCGAGGCGGCCCTGGGAGATCTCCGGCTGGTACGGGGTGTAGGCCGTGTACCAGGCCGGGTTCTCCATGACGTTGCGCAGGATCACCGGCGGGGTGAAGGTGCCGTAGTAGCCGAGGCCGATCATGGAGTCGAGGACCTGGTTGCGGTCGGCGAGCGAGCGCAGCTCGGCGAGCACCTCGGCCTCGGTGCGGGCGCCCGGCAGATCCAGGGCGTCGGCGTTCTTGATCACATCCGGGACCGCCGCGGCGGTCAGCTCGTCCAGCGAGCCGTAGCCGACGTGCGCGAGCATCTTGGCCCGCGCCTCCTGGTCGGGCCCGATGTGGCGCTGCTCGAACGGGATGCCCGCTTCGAGCTCCGAGAGCGGAATACGATGGGCGGTCATTGCGGAGGCCTCCTGGTCTGACGCGACCTTCGAGGGCACCACGGCGCGGGTGCCCGGACGGCCTCCCCCTCTGTCATCTCAACCTGAGAGCTTCACCGGGGCCTTGAAGTCCCGGTTTTCACCGTCGGTGAGAGCGGAAGCCGTCGACACCCGCCCTGCTTTCCAGAGTGACCTCGTCCGTGCGGTACGTGAGCCTGAGAGATTCCGGGGAGGATTTGCTCCTTCGGCGCCTCCGAGGTGGTCGGAGGACTCTCCCGCACGGGGTCAGCAGCCGCTGTCAGCCTACCAGCGAGGCCGGCGCGCGAGCCCTCGAGTGGCCGCCTCCCTGAATCTGCTCTTTCGTAGTGCTTACGGATGAGTTGCGACCACGTGGAGGGAGAGGGACCGTGCAGACCGAGATCGATCCGCGCAACCTGATCGGCCGCAAGGCGTTCGACCGCAACGGCACCAAGATCGGCACCATCGACGAGGTGTACCTCGACGACGCGACCGGCGTACCCGAGTGGGCGGCGATACGCACCGGCCTGTTCTCCCGCGACGCCTTCGTCCCCCTGGAACCGAGCGAGCTGATCGAGGGCTCCCTCCACGTCCCGTTCGACCGCGCTCTGATCAAGGACGCCCCCGACTTCGGCGTGGGCCGCCATCTCTCCCCCGAGCAGGAGCTGCAGCTGTACCACCACTACGGCCTGGACGTGGCATCACCTTCCGCGGCCCCGGACCACGACTTCGGCAAGCTGGCGGGTTCAGAGGAGACGTGACCTTCTCCGGGGTCCGGGTCGGGCGGGTGGGAAGGATCCGAGACCAACGGCAACGGATCAGCGGACTCCAGCGCGGGATCATCGACAGAGAACGTCCGCACCCGCCCCGGAGCGGACTGCGGCGTCTCGAACCGCACGGTGACCCGCCCCAGCCCACTCCCCTGCACCCACCCGTGGCCGTACTCCGCATGCCTTACGTCCTGGCCTGCCCGCCAGTGACGTTCAACCGGCTCCGGCCGCTCCAGAACGGACTCCGTCTCACTCCTCTCCGGCTCCTCCGCCGGAGGTGACGGCATGGCCTGCGCGAACAGGTCCTCCTGGGTGTAGTCGGCGAGCCCGGAGACACCCACGCCCAGCAGCCGTACCCCACCCGTGGTGTCCACGGAGTCCAGCAGCCGCGCGGCCGCCTCGCGCACGACCGCGGGATCGTCCGTGGGCCCTCTGAGCGTCTCGGAGCGGGTCAGGGTCGAGAAGTCGTACCGGCGCACCTTCAGCACGATCGTCCGCCCCGACAGCCCGGCCCCGCGCAGCCGCCCCACACACCGGTCGGCGAGCCGCTGCACCTCCAGCCCGATCCGGAGCCGGTCATGGATGTCCACGTCGTAGGTGTCCTCGACCGACACCGACTTCGCCTCGCGCTCGGCCACCACGGGCCGCTCGTCGTGGGCCAGGGCCATGGCGTACAGCGCGTGCCCGTGTGCCTTGCCCAGCAGCCGGACCAGCTCGTCCTCGCCCGCCTCGGCCAGCTCCTCGACCGTCGCGATCCCGGCGCGGCGCAGATGGTCCCCGGTGGCCGGCCCGACCCCCGGCAGGGTCCGCACCGGCATGGGACCCAGCAGGGCCCGCTCGGTGCCCGGCCGGATGAGCACCAGGCCGTCCGGCTTGGCCTGCTCCGAGGCGATCTTGGCGAGCATCTTGGAGGCGGCGAGCCCCACCGATCCGGTCAGCCCGGTGACCGCCCGTATGTCCGCGCGCAGCCTGATTCCGGCCAGCCGCGCCGACTCCTCGTCCCAGGCCGTGCCCCCGGCCTCCAGATCCACGAACGCCTCGTCCAGGCTGAGCGGCTCCACCAGCGGTGACAGCTCCCGCAGCAGCGCCATCACCTGCTCGCTGATCGCCCGGTACACAGTGAAGCGCGGCACCAGGTACGCGGCGTTGGGTGCCAGCCGGCGTGCCTGGGCCATGGGCATCGCCGAGTGGACCCCGAAGACGCGTGCCTCGTACGACGCGGTGGCCACGACCCCGCGCGGCCCGAGCCCGCCCACGACGACCGCCTTCCCGCGCAGGCTCGGCTTGGATGCCTGCTCCACCGAGGCGTAGAAGGCATCCATGTCGAGATGCAGGATCGTGGGCGCGTTTCTCACATCTCCGATGCTGCACCACGGCACTGACAATGCCGGGGGTGCGGAGCGCGCCGGGGCCGGACCGCCCTCAGACCGCCCGGTTGCGCCGCCGCGCCAGCTCGTCCGCGGGGTTGTGCCCGACCAGCGTCTCGCCGGTGTCGACGCGCTCGCCGTGCAGCTGGGACAGCGCGCTCTCCACGTCCCGCCACACCACGCCGACGGCGATCCCGAAGATGCCCTGGCCGCCCTGGAGCAAGGCGTGGACCTCGTCCGGCGAGGTGCACTCGTACACCGTGGCGCCATCGCTCATCAGGGTCATCCGCTCCAGGTCACGGAAACCGCGTTCCCTGAGGTGCTGCACGGCCGTGCGGATGTTCTGCAGCGAGACCCCGGTGTCCAGGAACCGCTTGACGATCTTCAGGACGACGACGTCGCGGAAGCTGTACAGCCGTTGCGTGCCCGACCCGTACGCGGGCCGCACGCTCGGCTCCACCAGGCCGGTGCGCGCCCAGTAGTCCAGCTGCCGGTAAGTGATGCCCGCGGCCGCGCAGGCCGTCGGCCCGCGGTAGCCGATGTGTTCCGCCGCCATGGACGCCGCCCCTCCGCCGTTCGGCACCACCGTCGGCCGCTGCGGAGCGTGACCGACCGCGCTGCTCGGTTGGGGATACCCGCTGTTCGAACGCAGCTGAGAGCTAGGGGGAGGGTACGGACCGCTCTCCCCGAACCCGCGTCCGGGGGCACCCCCAGCCGTACCGTCGCCGCTGGTGCTCACGCCGACCTCCGTCCTTGACCTGCCTTCACGACGGTAGGCAGTCACCAGGGGTGCGTCAACGATCGCCACACTCGGCACGCCGAGTGATAATCACCCTGGGAGTGGTTTCCCGTGTCCCACCGCGGGGAAAGGCTAGCCGAATGCGTTCGGGGGAGGCCGCAGGACGCTCTCAATGGCCGGTGGCAATTGCCCGCGCACAGGTGCGCCGACGCTCACCGGCCGTTCGACTCACTGGCTGCTGGTGCCGAAGTCCTCGGGCGAGATCTGGTCGAGGAACTCGCGGAACTTCTCCACCTCGTCCTCCTGCTCGTCCGGAATGGCGATGCCGGCGTCGTCCAGCACCGCGTCACTGCCGTAGATCGGCGTTCCGGTGCGCAGGGCCAGCGCTATGGCATCGGAGGGGCGGGCGCTGACCTCGACGCCGCTGGCGAAGACCAGCTCCGCGTAGAAGACACCTTCACGCAGATCGGTGATGCGTACTTCGGTCAGCTCCTGGCCGACGGCCTCCAGCACGTCCTTGAACAGGTCGTGGGTCAGCGGCCTGGCGGGGGCCATGCCCTGCTGGGCGAACGCGATCGCCGTCGCCTCCCCCGGCCCGATCCAGATGGGGAGGTAACGGTCGCCTCCCACTTCGCGCAGGAGCACGATCGGTTGGTTGGAGGGCATTTCGACCCGGACACCTACGACATCGAGCTCGTTCACACAGCAACCCTAGGCCGTGCTCGGGACGTTTGGGTAGTCGGGCCGGGAACAGGTGGCCGATCCGGCCGCTCACGGCCCCCGCTGTTCAGGGCAGCCGCACCCCGAGAGCGGTCTGCACCAGTGCCGTGTGCAGCTTCACCGTGAGCGCCGCCAGCTCCTTCGCACGGGCCTCGGCATGGGCCCTGGTCTGCGGGTTGCGGTGACGCCTGAGCGGGGCCACCACCTGGTCGACGAGTCCGGCCTCGCGGTCGGCGGCCGCCTTCATCACCCGAAGGTGGCGTGGCCCGATCCCGAACCGGCCCAGTTCGGCGACGAGCGAGGCCACGGTGACCGCCTCGGCGTCGTACGCCCCGTCCTCCAGGGGAGCGATGAGCCCGTACGACTCCCACTCCTCGAGGTCGCCCTCGTCGATCTCCGCGGCCGCCAGCAGCTCGGCCCTGCCGAGCCGGGCCACCGTGCGCGCCGCGGACGGCTCCGGAACGTCCTCGGCGGTGCGCTGACGGCCCACCACGGGCAGCTGGACGGCCTCGCCCCGTTCCATGGCGTCCAGGTGCTCGCGGATCACCTTGAGCGGCAGATAGTGGTCCCGCTGCATCCGCAGCACATGCGCCAGGCGCTCCACATCCCCGGCGCTGAACTTGCGATATCCCGAAGGGGTCCGCTGCGGCTCGATGAGCCCCTCCGACTCCAGGAAACGGATCTTGGAGACGGTGACTTCAGGGAACTCCTCGCGCAGCACGTTCAGCACCGTGCCGATGCTCATCAGCCCACTGTCCCTGGCGGCGGTACCGCTTCCGGCACCGCCGCTCGGTGTTTGAAGCATGGACCTTCCCTGGGGGTCCCCCCGGACACCGGGTCCGGGGGCGGGTCAGATGCCCTGCCGGCTCGCGTAGAACACCAGCCGGTACTTGCCGATCTGCACCTCGTCACCGTTCGACAGCGGGACCTGATCGATCCGCTCACGGTTGACGTACGTGCCGTTCAGACTGCCCACGTCGGCCACGGTGAACGAGCCGTCCGGAGAGCGCCGGAACTCCACGTGCCGCCGCGAGACCGTGACGTCGTCCAGGAAGATGTCGCTCTGCGGGTGACGGCCGGCCGTGGTCAGGTCGCTGTCCAGCAGGAAGCGGCTGCCCGAGTTCGGTCCCCGGCGCACCACCAGCAGCGCCGAGCCCATCGGCAGCGCGTCCACCGCGGCCTGCGCCTCGGGCGACAGCATCGGCATCTGCGTCTGGCCGGTGACCTCCGCGTCGTAGGCCTCGAGCCCGGAGATCGAGATCGTGGACGTCGTCTCGGAGGCACGCTCCGGCGCCACTCCGGGGCGCAGCGGCGCGCCACAATTGGAACAGAAGCGGGCGTTCTCCGCATTGCGGTTACCGCACCTCGTACACACCAGGACCGACATCGACGGATCCTCCTGCGGCTGCCCCGCCGGGGCGTTGGACGCGTACGGACCGGGGGCGAACCCTCCACCCGCACCTGAGGTTGACGGTTGCCCGAAACCTATGCCGCCGGACCGGGAAGGGTCAACCGACGCCCCGCCCTGACCTCCGGAAATGTCACCGCCCGGACCAGCGACCTGGTCCCGGAACAGCGGGCGCTGACCCTCCGCGTCAGGCTGTGCGCGGTGACGAGCGGTCGCGTTGTCGCTGCCCTCTCGCGCGCTCTTGCGGAACAACTTCGCAAACAACTTCACGGGCGATTCCCCTTGACCGAAACAGACCCGCCCGTGGGGCAGGACGAACCCTGATTGCCTACACCGGCCGAGCCGGACATTCTCACAACGTCCGTATCCACCAGACAGTTTCCACCACGCACCACCCCTTCGGTGCGCCGACCCCCCGCAACCTCATGCCCCTGCCCGACGTCCCCCATGCACCACCGGTTCACTGGGAGGACGACCGAGCGTAGTCAGGCCGCTTCGCCTGTCGCAAGGCGTCGACGACGATCTTGCCCGACTGCTGGACCGTCACCGTGGCCTGCTCCTTCTCCAGCGTCTGCACCACGCCTCCCGGGATGTTCAACGCCGGCTCCAGGTCCTGCGGCTTGCCGATGACCTTGAAACGATAGGGGGCATTGATCTTGTTCCCGTCGACACCGACGCCCTTGCCGGAGTCCGTGAAATAGGTGCCCGCGACCACCCGGACCCCATTGACCTGGATCGCCTCGGCACCGGCCGCGCGCAGCTCCTGGATCGCGTCGAGCAGCATGTCCGCCTTGACCGTCCCCTTCGTGTCCTCGATCGTCATCGTGATGCCGGGACCCTGCGCCGCCACCGTGCCCGCCAGAATGCCGAGTTGCTTCTCCTTCTCGGCCGTCTGCTTGCGGGCCTCCGCCGCCTGGTCGGAGCTGCTCTGCAGTTCCTGGCGCTGCTTTTCGAGTCCCTGCTTCTCGTCCTCAAGACGCTGTGTACGCGAATCCAGTTCATCGAGAATGCGAACAAGATCTTCCTGGCGCGCGCCGCGCAGCGCGCTGTCGCTGTCGCTGTTCGACGCCACCTGCACGGCCAGGCCGAAGCCGAGCCCGAACAGCAGCAGGGCGACGATGAGTTGGGCCCGGCTCACCCGCGGCGGCCACAGCCCCTTCACCAGCCGCTGCCGACCGGACAGCTGCTCTTCCGTGTTCTGTCCCGGCGCCGGCTCCGGCTCCGGTGCCCGCGCGGGCACCTCCTCGGGGAGCTCCTTGCGCAGCCTGTGTTCCGGCCTGTCCGGCTGGTCCGGCTTGTCCGGCTGCTCGTTCCGCTCGTTCGGCTCGTTCGCCTCGTTCGGCTCGCTCATCGGTATCACGCCCGGAACACATGCCGCCGGATCGCCGCGGCATTGGAGAAGATCCGGATGCCGAGGACGACCACCACACCCGTGGACAGCTGCGCACCGACGCCCAACTTGTCGCCCAGGAAGACGATCAACGCGGCGACGACCACGTTCGACAGGAACGACACCACGAAGACCTTGTCGTCGAAGATCCCGTCGAGCATGGCCCGCAGACCGCCGAAGACGGCGTCCAGTGCCGCGACGACGGCGATCGGCAGATAAGGCTCGACGACCGCCGGAACCTCGGGCCGGACCAACAGGCCGGCCACGACTCCCACGACGAGGCCCAGTACGGCGATCACGATGTGCCCTTCTCAGTCTTCTCGGTGCTCGGCTGTGCTGTGCGTACGATCACACTCGGTGCGGCGGGCAACCGTACGTCGCCCTCCGCGGAGATGGTGGCGCGGATGCCGAAGTTCTGCTCCAAGGCGTGCAGATACAGGCCGTCCGCACTGCTCTGGAACTCGGTGCTCAACCGTTCCCCGTCCCCCACCGCCAGCACCGTGTACGGCGGCACCAGCGGCTTGTTGTCGACCAGTATCGCGTCCCCCGCGGCCCTGATCGCGGACAGGGCGGTCAGCCGCTGGCCGTTGATGGAGACGGCCTCGGCGCCGGACTCCCACAGCCCGTTCACCACGCGCTGCATGTCCCGGTCGCGCACCCGGCCGGTGTCGGAGAACCCGGAGGTCTCCCGCGGGTTGGTGCCGTCACCGCCGGTGCTGGCCTCCTTGGCGTCGTTCACGACGAGCTTGACGCCCGGACCGTGGACCGCCGTGGCGCCCGACAGCACGCCCACCAGGTCCGCCTGTGCACTGCCGCCGCTCGACTTCAGAGCCGCCCGCTGGCGCGCGCTGACGTCGTCCCGGAGCCTGTCGACCGTACCCTCCAGCTTGTCCGCGTTCGCGGTCTCGCTGTCGATGCGGTCGATCAGCTCCTGCCGCTCCTTGGCCACCACGGGCGCCGCAGCCCGTGTCTGTGCCGCCCCGACGGTCACGACGAGCGCAGCGAGGACGAGGCCGGCCGCGAGGCCGAGCTTCGCCCGGAGGGTCTTGGGCAGACCGCCCTCGCCCTCGGACTTCTTGCGGGCGGCGGCCTCGGCGTACCCGTCGTCGAGGCTGTGGTCCATGACGTTGGTGATCAACGACATGGAGGCGTCCGGGCGCCGTGCCCGCGTGGGGCTGCTCCGAACGGGGGGTTGCTGCGGCATGCCGCACATCGTCGCATGTCGCGAGGAGTACCTCCGAATGGCCCCACCGGCGTGCCGGACAGGCCCCCTTGGAGGACACTTGTCCGGCACGCGCGCGTGCGTGGGTTTTGCCGCCCGGCGGCGTGTACTCCCTCACCGCCGGGCCTTGCCTCCCGGCCTTACCTCCCGGCGCTGTCCACGACGGCGGACCACTCGTCCAGCAGGGCCTGTGCCGAGGCGTCGTCGGGTCCCTCGGCCCACAGATGGGTGACGGCCTCGGCCGGGTCGGGCAGCACCATCACCCAGCGCCCGTCCGTCTCCACGACCCGCACACCGTCCGTGGTGTCGACAAAGCGATCCCCTGCCGCCTCGACCACTCGCCGCATGACCAGACCCTTGACGGCCCACGGCGTGGCCAGGTCCCGCTTGAGCACGTGCGCTCGCGGGATGCGCGCGTCGATCTGGCTCAGCGTGAGCTGCGTGCGCGCCACCAGCCCGATCAGCCGTACGAAGGCCGCCGTGCCGTCGTAGACGCTGCTGAACTCGGGCACGATGAACCCGCCCTTGCCGTCACCGCCGAAGATGGTGCCCTCCTCGCCGCCGACGCGCGTGAGGTCGTCCGGCGACGTCGTCGTCCATTCGACCTGGGTGCCGTGGTAGGCGGCCACCTGCTCGGCGATCCGGGTCGTGGTCACCGGCAGCGCCACCCGGCCGCTGCGCCGCTCCGCGGCCACCAGGTCCAGCATCACCAGCAGCGCGCGGTCGTCCTCGATGATCCGGCCCTTCTCGTCCACGAGCGACAGCCGCTCGCCGACGGGGTCGAACCGGACCCCGAACGCGGCCCCCGAGGACGCCACTATCTCGCCCAGCCGCACCAGCCCCTTGCGCCGCATCTCCTCCGTCTCCGTGGGCCGGGACTCGTCGAGACCGGGGTTGATGGTCAGGGAGTCCACGCCCAGCTTGCCGAGCAGGCTGGGCAGCACCAGCCCGGCACTGCCGTTGGAGGCGTCGACGACGACCTTCATGCCGGATTCGGCGATCCCGGTCGTGTCGACGTTCCGCAGCAGCGATCCGGTGTAGGAGTCGAAGACGCTCGCCGGGAAGTACAGGTCGCCGATCTCGCCGGGGAACGCCCTGCGGTACTCCTGCCGCGCGAACACCCGGTCCAGCTTGCGCTGGCTGCCCTGCGACAGGTCGGCGCCGTTGCCGTCGAAGAACATGATGTCGACCGAGTCCGGCACACCCGGCGAGGTCCGGATCATGATGCCGCCGGCGCTGCCGCGCGCGGTCTGCTGCCGGGCCACGGGCAGCGGTACGTTCTCCAGGTCGCGTACGTCGATGGCGCTGGCCTGCAGAGCGGAGATGACCGCCCGCTTGAGCGCACGGGCGCCTCGGGAGTGGTCGCGGGCCGTGGTGACCGTGGAGCCCTTCTTGAGGGTGGTCGCGTAGGCGCCGGCCAGCCGCACGGCCAGTTCCGGCGTGATCTCCACGTTCAGGATGCCGGACACGCCCCGGGCGCCGAACAGATGGGCCTGGCCTCTGGACTCCCAGATGACGGACGTGTTGACGAAGGCACCGGCCTCGATGGTCTTGAACGGATAGACCCGGACGTTGCCCTGGACAATCGATTCCTCACCGATCAGGCACTCGTCACCGATGACCGCGCCGTCCTCGATCCGCGCGGCCCGCATGATGTCGGTGTTCTTGCCGACGACACAGCCGCGCAGGTTGCTGTGCTGCCCGACGTACACGTTGTCGTGCACGACGGCCTTGTGCAGGAACGCGCCGCTCTTGACGACGACGTTCGAGCCGACGACCGTGTGCTCCCGGATCTCCGCGCCGGCCTCGACCTTCGCGTAGTCGCCGATGTACAGCGGCCCGCGCAGTACGGCATCGGGGTGCACCTCGGCGCCTTCCGCCACCCACACACCAGGGGAAATCTCGAAGCCGTCGATGTCGACGTCCACCTTGCCCTCGAGAACGTCCGCCTGGGCCTTCACATAGCTCTCGTGGGTACCGACGTCCTCCCAGTAGCCCTCGGCGACAAAGCCGTAGATCGGCTTGCCTTCCTTCATCAGCTGCGGGAAGACGTCACCGGACCAGTCCACCGGAACATCGGCTTCGACGTAGTTGAACACCTCGGGCTCCATGACATAGATGCCCGTGTTGACCGTGTCGGAGAAGACCTGTCCCCAGGTCGGCTTCTCCAGGAAACGCTCGACCTTGCCTTCCTCGTCGACGATGGTGATGCCGAACTCCAGCGGATTGGGCACCCGGGTCAGACAGACCGTGACCAGCGCGCCCTTCTCCTTGTGGAAATTGATCAGCTCCGTGAGGTCGAAGTCGGTCAGGGCATCGCCGGAGATGACGAGGAAGGCATCGTCTTTCAACGCCTCTTCGGCGTTCTTGACGCTTCCGGCGGTACCGAGTGGCTTCTCCTCATTGGCATAGGTGAGCTCCATTCCGAGCTCTTCGCCGTCGCCGAAGTAGTTCTTGACGAGCGATGCCAGGAACTGAACGGTGACGACGGTCTCGTTGAGCCCGTGCCTTTTGAGCAGCCGTAGCACGTGCTCCATGATCGGGCGGTTGGCCACGGGCAGGAGCGGCTTGGGCATGCTAGAGGTCATGGGGCGCAGGCGGGTGCCTTCGCCCCCGGCCATCACGACGGCCTTCATGTCGGAAGCGTCCTCCTCCAAGAAACGACGGTCTAGCCGACTTCACCCGTCCAGATTGTCCCGCACTTTTCCACCGCGGGCCATGTGGCGTAACGTCCGGACAATCGCCGAGCTCAATCGGCCATGGCGTCCGCGCGAACCAGACGGCGGACCTGTACCACGTAGAGCACTCCTGCCCACCAGTAGAGCGTTGTACCCCATCCGGCGAACGCCCATCCGAAAACAGCAGCGAGTGACGCGATCCAACCGCTCCCATCGCTAAGGAGCAGCAACGGGAAGGCGTACATCAAGTTGAAGGTGGCCGCCTTCCCGAGGAAGTTCACCTGGGGCGGCGGGTACCCGTGCCGGCGGAGGATGCCCACCATCACCAGAAGCATCAGCTCTCGGGCGAGCAGGAGGGCGGTCAGCCACAGCGGCAGGATCTCCCGCCAGGTGAGACCGACCAACGTGGAAAGAACATAGAGTCGGTCGGCGGCGGGATCGAGAAGCCGGCCGAGGCTGCTGATCTGATTCCAGCGCCGGGCGAGCTTGCCGTCGAGATAGTCACTGATCCCGCTGAAGGCCAGCACGAGGAGAGCCCAGCCGTCGCTCTTGGGGCCCCCGAACTCGGGCCTGAGGATCAACCACAGGAACAGGGGTACGCCGACGAGCCGTGCCATGCTGAGGATGTTGGGGATGGTGAGGACCCGGTCCGTCTGGACACGCGTCTCCTGGACCTCCACCCGGGGGCCTCCTGTGCGAAACGAGCCAACGATGCCCCCTGACCCTACCTCAACGCAAAAAAGCTCCGGCCCCTGGGCAGTGCCCAAGAGCCGGAGCTGTAAAAGGAGTTCGGCGGCGTCCTACTCTCCCACAGGGTCCCCCCTGCAGTACCATCGGCGCTGTGAGGCTTAGCTTCCGGGTTCGGAATGTAACCGGGCGTTTCCCTCACGCTATGACCACCGAAACACTATGAAACTGTGAACGCCGCACCACCCTCACCGGGCGGGGCTGTTCGTGGTTTCAGAACCAACACAGTGGACGCGAGCAACTGAGGACAAGCCCTCGGCCTATTAGTACCGGTCACCTCCACCAGTTACCTGGCTTCCAGATCCGGCCTATCAACCCAGTCGTCTACTGGGAGCCTTACCCCATCAAGTGGGTGGGAGTCCTCATCTCGAAGCAGGCTTCCCGCTTAGATGCTTTCAGCGGTTATCCCTCCCGAACGTAGCCAACCAGCCATGCCCTTGGCAGAACAACTGGCACACCAGAGGTTCGTCCGTCCCGGTCCTCTCGTACTAGGGACAGCCCTTCTCAAGACTCCTACGCGCACAGCGGATAGGGACCGAACTGTCTCACGACGTTCTAAACCCAGCTCGCGTACCGCTTTAATGGGCGAACAGCCCAACCCTTGGGACCGACTCCAGCCCCAGGATGCGACGAGCCGACATCGAGGTGCCAAACCATCCCGTCGATATGGACTCTTGGGGAAGATCAGCCTGTTATCCCCGGGGTACCTTTTATCCGTTGAGCGACGGCGCTTCCACAAGCCACCGCCGGATCACTAGTCCCGACTTTCGTCCCTGCTCGACCCGTCGGTCTCACAGTCAAGCTCCCTTGTGCACTTACACTCAACACCTGATTGCCAACCAGGCTGAGGGAACCTTTGGGCGCCTCCGTTACCCTTTAGGAGGCAACCGCCCCAGTTAAACTACCCATCAGACACTGTCCCTGATCCGGATCACGGACCCAGGTTAGACATCCAGCACGACCAGACTGGTATTTCAACGACGACTCCACACACACTGGCGTGCGTGCTTCACAGTCTCCCAGCTATCCTACACAAGCCGAACCGAACACCAATATCAAACTGTAGTAAAGGTCCCGGGGTCTTTCCGTCCTGCTGCGCGAAACGAGCATCTTTACTCGTAGTGCAATTTCACCGGGCCTATGGTTGAGACAGTCGAGAAGTCGTTACGCCATTCGTGCAGGTCGGAACTTACCCGACAAGGAATTTCGCTACCTTAGGATGGTTATAGTTACCACCGCCGTTTACTGGCGCTTAAGTTCTCAGCTTCGCCCCACCGAAATGGAGCTAACCGGTCCCCTTAACGTTCCAGCACCGGGCAGGCGTCAGTCCGTATACATCGCCTTACGGCTTCGCACGGACCTGTGTTTTTAGTAAACAGTCGCTTCTCGCTGGTCTCTGCGGCCACCCCCAGCTCAGAGCGCGAAGCTCATCACCAGGACTGGCCCCCCTTCTCCCGAAGTTACGGGGGCATTTTGCCGAGTTCCTTAACCATAGTTCACCCGAACGCCTCGGTATTCTCTACCTGACCACCTGAGTCGGTTTAGGGTACGGGCCGCCATGAAACTCGCTAGAGGCTTTTCTCGACAGCATAGGATCATCCACTTCACCACAATCGGCTCGGCATCAGGTCTCAGACACGTGCAGGGCGGATTTGCCTACCCTGCGTCCTACACCCTTACCCCGGGACAACCACCGCCCGGGATGGACTACCTTCCTGCGTCACCCCATCACTCACCTACTACCAGCTTGGTCCGGCGGCTCCACCACTCCCCTTTGCCCGAAGGCTCCGGGGCGGCTTCACGGCCTTAGCATCACTGGATTCGATGTTTGACGCTTCACAGCGGGTACCGGAATATCAACCGGTTATCCATCGACTACGCCTGTCGGCCTCGCCTTAGGTCCCGACTTACCCTGGGCAGATCAGCTTGACCCAGGAACCCTTAGTCAATCGGCGCACACGTTTCTCACGTGTGAATCGCTACTCATGCCTGCATTCTCACTCGTCAACCGTCCACGACTACCTTCCAGTGCCGCTTCACCCGGCAGACGACGCTCCCCTACCCATCACAGCACCCGTTGGGGCTATACGCTGCAATGACACGACTTCGGCGGTACGCTTGAGCCCCGCTACATTGTCGGCGCGGAATCACTAGACCAGTGAGCTATTACGCACTCTTTCAAGGGTGGCTGCTTCTAAGCCAACCTCCTGGTTGTCTGTGCGACTCCACATCCTTTCCCACTTAGCGTACGCTTAGGGGCCTTAGTCGATGCTCTGGGCTGTTTCCCTCTCGACCATGGAGCTTATCCCCCACAGTCTCACTGCCGCGCTCTCACTTACCGGCATTCGGAGTTTGGCTAAGGTCAGTAACCCGGTAGGGCCCATCGCCTATCCAGTGCTCTACCTCCGGCAAGAAACACACGACGCTGCACCTAAATGCATTTCGGGGAGAACCAGCTATCACGGAGTTTGATTGGCCTTTCACCCCTAACCACAGGTCATCCCCCAGGTTTTCAACCCTGGTGGGTTCGGTCCTCCACGAAGTCTTACCTCCGCTTCAACCTGCCCATGGCTAGATCACTCCGCTTCGGGTCTTGAGCGTGCTACTGAAGCGCCCTATTCGGACTCGCTTTCGCTACGGCTTCCCCACCCGGGTTAACCTCGCAACACACCGCAAACTCGCAGGCTCATTCTTCAAAAGGCACGCAGTCACGAGGATCCGAAGATCCCGACGCTCCCACGGCTTGTAGGCACACGGTTTCAGGTACTATTTCACTCCCCTCCCGGGGTACTTTTCACCATTCCCTCACGGTACTATCCGCTATCGGTCACCAGGGAATATTTAGGCTTAGCGGGTGGTCCCGCCAGATTCACACGGGATTTCTCGGGCCCCGTGCTACTTGGGTGTCTCTCCAACGAGCCGCTGACGTTTCGACTACGGGGGTCTTACCCTCTACGCCGGACCTTTCGCATGTCCTTCGCCTACATCAACGGTTTCTGACTCGTCCCACGGCCGGCAGACCGTGGAAGAGAGATCCCACAACCCCGCATGCGCAACCCCTGCCGGGTCTCACACGCATACGGTTTGGCCTCATCCGGTTTCGCTCGCCACTACTCCCGGAATCACGGTTGTTTTCTCTTCCTGCGGGTACTGAGATGTTTCACTTCCCCGCGTTCCCTCCACACTGCCTATGTGTTCAGCAGTGGGTGACAGCCCATGACGACTGCCGGGTTTCCCCATTCGGAAACCCCCGGATCAAAGCCTGGTTGACGACTCCCCGGGGACTATCGCGGCCTCCCACGT
>NZ_CP192078.1:2235000-2755000 GCF_050942335.1 Streptomyces sp. CA-142005
CCGGGGCCATGGTCGGCCCGGGCACCGCGATCGACCCCGTGCGTGAGCCCTCCGAGGCCGTGGCGCCCGTGGACGGCGTCATCGTCTCCCTGCACCCGCACGCCTTCGTCGTGGTGGACGGGAGTGGGCACGGCGTGCTCACCCACCTCGGCATCGACACGGTGCAGCTCAACGGCGAGGGCTTCGAGCTGCTCGTCAACAAGGGCGACACCGTGACGCGCGGCCAGGCCATCGTGCGCTGGAACCCGTCCGCGGTCGAGGCCGCCGGCAAGTCCCCGGTCTGCCCCGTCGTCGCCCTGGAAGCCACGGCCGAGTCCCTCTCCGAGCTCCGTGACAGCGGAGACGTGAAGGCCGGCGACAGCCTCTTCGCCTGGAACTGACGACAGTGCCGTCGTCGGACGGCGATCAGGACAACCACCGCGGCGGCGGGACCCGCCGCACTATCGGAGACGGGTGAGATGGAGACAACGCTGCGAGGCGTCGGCGTGAGCCATGGCGTGGCCATCGGCGAGGTTCGGCACATGGGTACGGCGGTGCTGGAGCCGCCCGCCAAGCAGATCCCCGCGGAGGAGGCCGAGCGTGAGCAGGGGCGCGCCCGCCAGGCCGTGGACGCCGTGGCCGCCGATCTGATGGCGCGCGGCAATCTGGCGGGGGGCGAGGCCCAGGCCGTGCTCGAGGCGCAGGCCATGATGGCCCAGGACCCCGAGCTGATGGCGGACGTGGACCGGCGGATCGCCGTCGGCAGCACGGCCGAGCGTGCGGTGTACGACGCGTTCGCGGCGTACCGGGAGCTGCTGGCCGGTGCGGGTGAGTACCTCGCCGGTCGCGTGGCCGACCTCGATGACGTGCGGAATCGTATCGTCGCCCGGCTCCTGGGCGTTCCGATGCCGGGTGTCCCGGACAGCGACCAGCCCTATGTGCTCGTGGCGCGGGACCTTGCTCCCGCCGACACCGCGCTGCTGGATCCCTCGCTGGTGCTCGGTTTCGTGACCGAGGAGGGCGGGCCGACCAGTCACAGCGCGATCCTGGCGCGGGCGCTGGGTGTGCCGGCGGTCGTGGCGCTGCCGGGTGCCGGTGAGCTGGCCGAGGGCACGGTGATCGCCGTGGACGGCAGCACCGGCGACATCTTCGTGAACCCGAGCGAGGAGAAGAAGGCGCAGCTGGAGGCCGCGGCCGCCGAGCGCAAGGCCGTGCTGGCCGCCTCGACCGGGCCGGGTGCGACCGCGGACGGGCACAAGGTGCCGCTGCTGGCCAACGTGGGTGGTCCGGCGGACGTACCGGCCGCCGTGGAGGCCGGGGCCGAGGGTGTCGGTCTGTTCCGTACCGAGTTCCTGTTCCTGGACGACAGCAAGAACGCTCCTTCCGAGGAGAAGCAGGTGGAGGCCTACCGGCAGGTGCTGGAGGCGTTCCCCGAGGGTCGTGTGGTCGTGCGCGTGCTCGACGCTGGCGCGGACAAGCCGCTGGACTTCCTGACTCCGTCCGACGAGCCGAACCCGGCGCTGGGCGTGCGGGGTCTGCGGACGCTGCTGGACCACCCCGAGATCCTTCGCACGCAGCTGACCGCGCTGGCGAGGGCCGCTGAGGGGCTGCCGGTCTACCTCGAGGTCATGGCGCCGATGGTGGCGGACCGTGCGGACGCGAAGGCGTTCGCCGGCGCCTGCCGTGAGGCGGGGCTGCGGGCGAAGTTCGGCGCGATGGTGGAGATCCCGTCGGCCGCGCTGCGGGCGCGTTCGATCCTGCAGGAGGTCGAGTTCCTGTCGCTGGGGACCAACGACCTCGCGCAGTACACGTTCGCGGCCGACCGGCAGGTGGGTGCGGTGTCGCGGCTCCAGGACCCGTGGCAGCCGGCGCTGCTCGACCTGGTCGCGCTGTCCGCGGAGGCGGCCAAGGCAGAGGGCAAGAGCTGCGGTGTGTGCGGTGAGGCCGCGTCCGACCCGCTGCTGGCCTGTGTGCTGACCGGTCTGGGTGTCACCTCCCTGTCCATGGGTGCGGCGTCGATTCCTTACGTCCGGGCGACGCTGGCGAAGTACACGCTGGCGCAGTGCGAGCGGGCGGCGGCGGCCGCGCGTGCCGCGGACAGCGCCGAGGAGGCGCGCAGCGCGGCTCAGGCGGTGCTGTCCGGCGAGTAGCCGTACCGGCGGCGCGTCGCGTGTGCCGGGTGCAGGGGCGTCCCGCCTTCGGGTGGGGCGCCCCTGGTGCGTTCGGCATGTTTCCGGCCCGGTCGGCGCCTTCGGCGCTCCGGTTCGGTCAGTGCCGGTGGCCGAGTTCCGGGTTCTCGTCCCCGAGGTCGGGGGGTGGGCAGTAGTCGACGCCGGGTTCCGGGGAGATGAGGTCGCCGGATTCGACGTCGGTGCAGTAGGCGTCGAAGACCTCGGCGGCGGTGAGGGGTTCGAGGACGCCGGAGCGCAGTCGCCAGCCGTAGACGCGGTCGGCCGTGTCCGGGGAGCTGGCGCGCAGGACGAGTCCGCCGGGGCTTCGGGTCGCGAGGCCGAGTGCGAGCACGCTGGTGAATTCCAGGACCTCGGCCTCGTCGAGGCGGATTGCGCCGTCGCTGTCCTGGTCGCCGTTCAGGACGGAGACGAGGGTGTCCGGGGGCCCGGAGACGCTGCACACGAGGTGCCGGTCGCCGGGCGGTGCGGTGTCGAGGATGCGGGCCAGGAGGTCGGAGGCGCGGGTGAAGGCCGCCCTGCCGATGTCCTCGCCGCAGGTGGGGCAGGGTCCGAGGCGGGACAGCAGGGTGGTGGCGTACTCCCAGGTCGCCTGTCGTACGGCTTCGTCGACGAGGGCGGGTACGAGTGCGGCGAGGGGCCGGCCGTCGTAGGGGATGGTGGGGCCGGTGGCCGCCAGTTCCGCGGTGAAGCGGGTCCGGCTGGTCGGGGCTTCCGGGTCGAGGCCGGTTTCCGTGCAGTACGCGGCGTAGTCCTCGGGGTCGAACAGGGCGAGTGTGGTGTGGGTGCCCTGGGCGGCGCGGGCTTTGAGGACGGTCTCGACCTGCTTCAGGTAGGTCGCGTGGTCGTCGAAGGTGAAGCTGCGGTAGCGCCGCATGGCGCGGAAGTCGTGTTCGTCGGTGAGCAGGCCGATGGTGCCGGCGATCTCTCGGCGCAGGACGCGTCGCATGGTCTGGTGGTCGGTGTGCGCCATGTTTCCCCCAAAGTGCGCGGTTGATCAATGCTCACTCACCGTAACCGGCGGCACTGACAACGGGCTTCGCTGGAGGCGGTCGCGGACCAGTCGGTGCTGGAGGGCGCAGGTCAGGGCGATGGTGGCGCCGAATGCGCTCCAGCCGAGGGGGCCGGTGGCGATGGCGGCGGTGACGGCGAGTGGCCCGAGGCTGCGCTGGCCGGACTGGGCGAGGCCGTGCACGCCGAGGTAGGCGCCCTGTGCGGTGTCCGGCGCGAGGGCGAGGGAGAGTTCCCAGGACACGACGGCGTGCAGCATCTCGGCCAGGGTGAAGAGGGCGGCGGACGCGGTGAGCAGGCAGATGGCCCGGGTGGTGCCGCCGGTGGCGGACAGGGCGAGGGTGAGGCCGCCGGCCGCGGAGGCGGCGGACAGCGGGAGGAGCAGTTTCCGGGCTGCCTCTGTGGTGGTGCCGTAGCGGGCGAGCGGCACCTGGAGGGCGACCACCATCACGTTGTTGAGGACGAGCAGCAGGGGTGCGAGGCCGTGCGGTACGCCCTCGCTGTGCGCGATCCACAGGGGCAGGCCGATCTGGAAGACGGAGTCGTCGAGGAAGAGGACCGTGTCGGTCGCCACGTACGCGAGGTAGGTGCGGTCGCGCCAGGGGTTCGCCGGCCGGGCGGCGTGGGATGTGGTGCCGGCGGCGGCTATGCGGCTGCTGGACGGGGGTTCGGCGCAGGTGAGGGTGAGGAGCGCGATCGCGAGGAAGGAGAGTGCGTCGCCGGTGAGGAGCCAGCGGTAGGCGGTGGTGGTGCCGAGGGTGAGGGCGGCCGCGGCGGCGAGGCCGCCCAGGGCCCAGCCGGCGTTGGAGGCGGTGCGGTTGACGGCCTGGTAGCGGACGCGGTCGGGGCCCGCGATGCGGGCTACGTAGAGCTTGGTGAGGACGCTGGAGGCGCGGTCGCCGAGGCTGCCGACGGCCGAGATCGCGAGCAGCGGGAGGTAGTGGTCGGTGGTGAGCAGGCCGAAGGACGCGAGGGCGCGCAGGAGTTGGAGTGCGATCAGGATCCGGGTGAGGGGGAAGCGGTCGGCGATGCGTCCGCCGAGGGGTGCGCCCGCGATGCCGACGGCGCCGGAGACGGCCGCGAGGGTGCCGACCTGGGCGACGGAGAGGCCGGAGACGTAGGTGAAGTACAGGACGGAGACGGATGCCCACAGGCCGCTGCCGATGCGGTCGATGAAGGTGATGAGGAGCATCCGGCGTCCGTCGCGGCCTCCTGGTGTGCGCGAGGGCCGGTTGGTGGCCTCGGGCTTCGCGTCCACTGTTCCCCCTCAGAATGAAGCTTGCTCGGAATTTTGTACTGATACATAATTACTAACGTGGCAACACAATATGAGATCAGTGGTACGACGGCCAAGGGAATTGCCGCGTCCGTCGAACGAGGCGTGGCGGAGGGGTCGTTGGCACCGGGGACCGCGCTGGCGCCGGTGCGACGGCTCGCGGACGACCTGGGGGTGAGTCCGGGCACCGTCGCCACCGCTTACAAGGAGTTGCGACGGCGGGGCATCGTCGTCACGCGCGGGCGTGGCGGCACGGTGGTCGCACCGGCCCCCGCGGTCGCGTCGCGGCGGCCGCCCAGGGTGCCCGAAGGGCTGCGGGACCTGGCCGGCGGGCATCCCGATCCGGCGCTGCTGCCCGCTCTGGTGCCGCCGTCCCGCCTTTCCCCCGGCGCCCGCTCCCATCGCTCCGCGCCCCGGCTGGCCCGGCTGGAGGACGTGGTGCGCGAGTGGCTGGGCGCGGACGGCGTCCCCGTGGAGCACGTGACGTTCGCGCACGGGGCGCTGGACCTGATCGGCCGGGTGCTGTCGGTCGAGTTGCGTCCCGGGGACGGCGTGGCGATGGAGGACCCGGGTTATCACCATCTGCTGGATCTGGTCGCGGCCCTGGGACTGCGCACCGTGCCGGTCGCCGTGGACGACGAGGGGATGCGCCCGGAGGCCCTGCACGGGGCGCTCGGGGCCGGGGTGCGGGCCGTGGTGTTCAGTCCGCGAGCGCAGAATCCGTACGGCGGATGCTTTTCCCCGGCTCGTCGCGACGCGCTGGCCGAGGTGCTGCGTGATGCGCCCGAAGTGCTGGTGGTGGAGAACGACCACGCCTCGGAGGTGGCCGGCGCCCCGCTGTACACGGTGACGGGTGCGGGGCCTGCGCGCTGGGTGCACGTGCGGACCGTCAGCAAGTTCCTGGGGACCGATCTGCGCTGGGCGGCCGCGGCCTGCGACCCGGTCACGCTCGCCCGGCACGACGGCCGGCTGCTGCTCACCTCGGGCTGGGTCAGTCACCTGCTGCAGGAGACCGTGCACGGGCTGATGACGGACGAGGGCACGCGCGCGTTGGTGGCACGCGCGCGTGAGACGTACGCGCTGCGGCGCACCGCGCTGGCCGGCGAGCTGGCCGCACGCGGTGTCACCTCGCACGGTGCGAGCGGGATGAACCTGTGGGTGCCCGTGCGCGACGAGTCGGCGGTCGTGAACGGGCTGCGGTCCTACGGCTGGTGGGTCGCGGCCGGGGCGCGGTTCCGCCTGGCCTCCGGGCCGGGGGTGCGGATCACGGCGGCCGGGCTTGAGCCCGCCGACGCCGCGCGGCTGGCCTCGGACTTCGCCGCCGTGCTGGGCGAGTCCGAGGCCACCTACGGGGGGTGACCCGCCCGGGGTCAGGCGCGCTTGCGGGCGAGTTCCTCGTAGAAGCCGAGCAGGGAGAGGTTGTCGATGGAGCCCGGGTTGACCGCCTTCTCCAGCGGCGTGCCCTGCAGGAGGCGCTTGACGGGGACCTCGATGCGCTTGCCGGTGAGGGTGTGCGGGACGCCCGGCACCTCGATGATCTCGTCGGGTACGTGGCGCGGCGAGAGCTGTTCGCGGATGGTCTGCTTGATCCGGTTCAGGAGTGCCTCGTCGAGGACGGCGCCGGGCGCGAGGTGCACGAACAGCGGCATCCAGTAGCCGCCGTCGGGCTGCTCGATGCCGATGACGAGGGACTCCCTGATCTCGGGCAGGCGCTCGACGACCTCGTAGATGTCGGCGGATCCCATGCGCACGCCTTGCCGGTTGAGGGTCGAGTCGGAGCGGCCGTGGATGATCACGGTGCCGCGTGCGGTGACCGTGATCCAGTCGCCGTGCCGCCAGACGCCGGGGTAGGTGTCGAAGTAGCTGTCGTGGTAGCGGCTGCCGTCGGGGTCGTTCCAGAAGCGGATCGGCATGGAGGGCATCGGGTTGGTGACGACCAGCTCGCCGACCTCGTCGATGACGGGCTTGCCGCTCGGGTCCCAGGCCTGCAGGTCGGTGCCGAGACCGGGCGCCTGGAGTTCGCCGGTGAACACCGGCAGGGTCGGTACGCCGCCGGCGAAGCAGGAGCAGACGTCGGTGCCGCCGCTGACGGAGGCGACCCACAGGTCGGCCCCGCTCTCCGCGAACTCGTCGTGCAGCCAGCGGAAGCCGTCGGGCGGCAGCGGGGAGCCGGTGGTGGCGACGCACTTCACCTTGGACAGGTCGTGGTCGCGCGCGGGGTGGACGCCGGCCTTGCGGCAGGCCATGACATAGGCGGCGGAGGTGCCGTAGAGGGTGGCGCCGGTGCGTTCGGCGACCCGCCACTGGGCGCCCGTGTCCGGGTAGCCGGGGCTGCCGTCGTACAGGACGATCGTCGTGCCCGTGAGCAGGCCGGAGACGAGGAAGTTCCACATCATCCAGCCGGTCGAGGTGTACCAGAAGAAACGGTCCTCGGGCCCGAGGTCGCAGTGCAGGCCCAGCTGCTTGAGGTGTTCGACCAGGATGCCGCCCTGGGACTGGACGATGGCCTTGGGCAGGCCGGTGGTGCCGGAGGAGTACAGCACCCACAGCGGGTGGTCGAAGGGGACCTGCTCGAAGATGGGCTCGGTGTCCCCCGCCGTCAGCGCCGACCACTCCAGGGCCCCCTCGGGTGCCTCGGTGCCGAGCAGCGGGATGTGGACGACGGCGCGCACGGTGGGCAGCTCGCGGCGCAGTTCGGCGACGATCTCGCGGCGGTCGTGCTCCTTGCCGCCGTAGCGGTAGCCGTCGACGGTGAACAGGACGACGGGTTCGACCTGCTGGAAGCGGTCGAGGACGCTGCGCGCGCCGAAGTCGGGGGCGCAGGAGGTCCAGACGGCGCCGACGGCGGCCGTGGCGAGCAGGGCGACGACGGCCTGCGGGATGTTCGGCAGATAGCCGCTGACGCGGTCGCCGGGACGGACGCCCAGGGCGCGCAGTTCGGCGGCGAGGGAGCCGACCTGGCGGCGCAGCTCGGACCAGGTCACCGGGCGCCGCTCATGGGTCTCGTCGACGTACAGGAGGGCGGGTTCGTCCGCGCGGTCGCCGGCGGCGCGCAGGGCGTGCTCGGCGTAGTTGAGGGTGGCTCCTGGGAACCACTGGGCGCCGGGCATGGCGCGGTCGCCGAGCACGCGCGCGTAGGGCGTCGAGAAGCGGACGTCGAACCACTCGGTGACGGCTTCCCAGAACGTCTCCAGGTGGTCGACGGACCACTGGTGCAGGGCGGGGTAGCCGCCCTCGGCCGGGGCGCCGTGGTGCTCGGCGGCCCATGCCTGGAACTGGGTGATGCGTGCCTGGGCGATCCGCTCGGGATCGGGCTGCCAGAGCGGCTGGGGGTTCGCGGTCGACATGGGGCGGCTCCCGGGCTGTGCGCGTCGTGTGCGTCGGTCCGCGCACGTGCTGGGGTGTGCGCGTGACGCGGCTGACAGGGACGATGCCATGTGATCGACTTCTGCACCAGGGTGCGCCCCACATAGTCGGTGTCGTGAAGATGTGGTCCCGGCACGGGTGAACGGCAGTTGAACGACACGCGCGCGTGGGGTGCTCAATGGCAGGGTGAGCAGCATGGACGGTCGTGACCTGGTGCGTTCGGTGGGTGTGGTCGGTGCGGGGAGGGCGGCTCGGGGGTTGCGTACCGTACGGGCGGCGTGGCGCAGGCGGCGGATCGACGCCGCCGGGCTGCCGCGCCGGGGAGCCGAGCGGGCACGGGTCCCGGGCCAGGTGGAGGGCGTGGAGCCGGGGCCGGGCGGCGGGCTGATCCGGTTCGGCCGGTCCGAGCTGCGGATCACCGTCGCGGTGAACGGGGCGGTGTTCTGGGGGTGGGACGGCGCGGGTCCGCAGCCATCGTACGCGCTCGCGGGGAGTTGTCCGGAGCCGGATCCGCGCGCGGTGCTGGAGCCCGACAAGGACGGTGGCTGGCGGGTGGTCGCCGAGCGGGTGACGGTCACCGTCTCGCGGCACGGCGCGGTGGAGGTGCGCACGCCCGGCGGCGTGACCCTGCGACGGGACCTGCCGCCGCGGTGGTGGGAGCCGGTCGAGGGGGGCACGGCGCGCTGGATGCAGCGGTCGGAGGTGGCGGCGGACGCGCGCTTCTTCGGTCTGGGCGGCCGGTCGTCCGGGCCCCGGCTGCGGGACGGCACGTACCGGCTGTGGAACACCGATCCCGGCCGGGCGTTCGGCCCCGGCGACGATCCGCTGTACGTGACCATGCCGGTGCAGCTCGTGGTGGCCGACGCCGGCACGCATCTGGTGTTCCACGACAGCACATGGGACGGCACCGTCGTGCTGCGCGAGGGCGAGGAGGGCGCCGGGTCCGGGCACGACCGGGCGGGGCGCTGCGAGCTGAGGATGGACGGCGGCCCGCTGCGCTGCTGGGTGATGGTGGGCACTCCCGCGCGCGTGCTGCACACCTGGGCCTCGCTGACCGGGGCGCCCGCGCTGCCGCCCTCGTGGGCGCTGGGCCACCAGCACGCGCGGTGGGGCTTCGGCAGCGAGCAGGAGGTCCGCCGGATCGTCGCCGGCTACCAGGAGCGCGGGCTGCCGCTGGACGCCGTGCACCTGGACATCGATCACTTCGACGACCACCAGGTGTTCACCGTCGACCGGGAGCGGTTTCCGAAGCTGCCGCAGCTCGCCGAGGAGCTGCGCCGGGACGGAGTCCGGCTGGTGTCGATCGTCGATCCGGCCGTGAAGGCGGCGCCGGGCAACGCCGTGTACGACAGCGGTTCGGCCGTGGACGCGTTCGTGCGGGACGCCTCCGGGCGGACGGTGCGCGGTGTGGTGTGGGCCGGGGAGTCGGTCTATCCGGACTTCACGCACACGCGCGTGCGCAAGTGGTGGGGCGGACTCTACGAGGAGCGCCTCGGGCAGGGCTTCGCCGGGTTCTGGCACGACATGAACGAGCCGACGTCGTTCAACGCCTTCGGGGAGCTCACGCTGCCGCGGTCGGCCCGGCACGCCCTGGAAGGGCGCGGGGGCGACCACCGGGAGGCGCACAACGTGTACGCGCTCTGCATGGCCCGGGCGGGCTACGAGGGGCTGCGCGAGCTGTCGCCCGGGGAGCGGCCCTTCCTGTTCTCCCGGTCGGGCTGGGCGGGGATGCAGCGGTACGGGGGCACCTGGTCCGGGGACGTGGCGACCGGCTGGCCCGGGCTGCGGGCCTCGCTGTCGCTGGTGCTGGGGCTCGGGCTGTGCGGGGTGCCGTACTCGGGCCCGGACGTGGGCGGCTTCGACGGCAGTCCGTCGGCGGAGCTGTATCTGAGGTGGTTCCAGCTCGGGGCGTATCTGCCGCTGTTCCGCACGCATGCGAGTCTGCGGGCGGGGCGCCGGGAGCCCTGGGAGTTCGGCGCCGAGGTGCTGGAGCACGCGCGCGTGGCGCTGCTCGAGAGGCGGCGGCTGCTGCCGTACTTCATGACGCTGGCGCATCTGGCGCGGCGCACCGGCGCGCCCTATGTGCGGCCGCTGTGGTGGGGGTCGCCGGAGGACCGGGCGCTGCGCGACTGTGAGGACGCGTTTCTGCTCGGGGATGCTCTGCTGGTGGCTCCGGTGCTGGATCCGGGTGCCGACCGGCGGGCGGTGCAGCTGCCGCGGGGCCGCTGGTACGACACCGTGACGGAGGAGGCGTACGACGGGCCGGCGCAGGTGCTCGTCGACGCGCCGCTGTCGCGGATACCGGTGTTCGCGCGCGCGGGTGCGGTCATCCCCGTGCGTGGCGCCGACGGCGGTCTCGAACTGGAGGTGTGGGCACCCGCGCGTGGCCGCACGGGCGGCGGTCTGGTCGTGCCGGACGCGGACGGCGCGTGGGACGAGCCGGAGATCGAGCGCTACGTCGTCCGCCGGCACGGCCCCAGGGTGGTCGTCACCCGGGAGCGGGAGGACGGCTCCGCCGAGCCCCCCTGCCCGGTGCGGGTGCGGGGGCTCGGCTGAGCCGCGCCTCAGACGTACCGGCCCTCGAACCAGGCCCGCACGGCCACGGTGTGCAGCGGGAAGGCGAGTTCCTCGGGCCTGCGCAGCAGCTGCCAGCCCTCGGTCTCCTCCGTGGGGTCGGCGGGCGGGAGCCCTTCCACCGGGCGCTCCGGGAGGAGTCCGAACAGCAGCAGGTGACCGTCGGGCGAGCTCATGGCGTCCACGAGCCGCACGTCCCGGGCGGCCGCGTCGATGCCGGTCTCCTCCTTGAGCTCGCGTACGACGGCCTGCTTCCAGTCCTCCCGGTCGTCGATGTAGCCGCCGGGCAGGGCCGTGCCCCCGCGCGCGGGGGCGACGGTCCGGGTGATGACGACCAGGGCCGTGCCCTTGGTGTCGTACACGGGCTGGATCGCGATCGCCACCGGCAGCGGATTGCGGTAGGCGACCGTCCCGCAGGACGGGCAGGTGCGCGGCCAGCCGGAAACGCCCTCTCCATAGGGCGCTCCGCAACTCGAACAATGCGAGTCCGGTGCGGAGTTGTCAGTTGAGTGCTGAGTTTCGGACACGCGCGGACTGTATCCGATCAGAGGAGGGACATCTTCCGGAGGTTGCTCACTGGCCGCCGACGAGCGACTTCGAGGACACGGGGAAGTCGAAATAGGTGTCCGGGTAGGGCTCGGGCTTGTACGTGTAGTGCCACCACTCCTCGGCGAGGTTCACGAATCCGAGGTTCTCCAGGGTGCTCTTGAGCAGCAGGCGGTTGGCGCGCTGTTCACCCTGGATGCGTGGGTCGAGCGTGTGCGCGAGAGTGTCGAAGCAGTCGAATCCGGTGCCCATGTCGACGGAATTGTCCGGGAAACGCTCCTCCTTGGGTGCGAAGCAGGGCACGAGCGGCTGCCCCGGGTGGTAGGGCCGGGTCGGCCTCGCGGGGAGCTTCACGATCGTGAGGTCCATGGTCGAGCCGCGGCTGTGGCCGGATTTCTCGGCGATGTAGCCGTCCGCGAACAGCCGGGTCTTGTCGACGTTCGGGTAGAACTCGCCCTTCGTCGCCTGGTCGTCGAGGTCCTTCGCCCAGCGCACGAAGTGGTTCACGGCCCGCTGCGGCCGGTAGCAGTCGTACACCTTGAGGGTGTAGCCCTTGCGCAGCAGCGTGAGCTGCGCCTTGTGCAGGGCTTCGGCGGCGGGGCGGGTGAGGATGCACATCGGCTGCTCGTAGCCGTCGATGCGCTCGCCGACGAAGTTGTGCGGGGTGAAGTAGCGCATCTCCTGGACGATCGTCGGATCCACGGTCCTCAGGGCCACGAAGTCCTTCGGCGCCTTGGGCTCCGTCGTCGCCCCCGCGGTGGCGGGGACGGTGGTCACGGCCAGCAGGGCGGCGAAGGTGGTGACGAGACCGCGGACTGCACTGGTGAGTCGTGTCATGTCTCCTGCATCTATCAGGTCCGTGTTGCGGCCGGGAAGCGATCGGAAGGGATTCACCCCGACGCCCTGCCCATTTCCGGGTGACCGTGGCACACTCCTGACGCTTCGTCAGAAACTTGCTGGGGAGGGCCATTGCCGCACACAACCACACCCGTGGCCGACGGATGGTTCGCCGGTGAGGGAGACGGCTTCCGGCTCCTGGGCACCCGCTGCTCGTCCTGCGCCACGGTCTTCTTCCCGCGCGAGGACGTCCACTGCCGCAATCCGCACTGCGACGGCGGCTCCCTGGAAGAGGTGCCCCTGTCGCGGAGCGGGCGCGTCTGGTCGTACACGGACAGCCGGTACCGTCCGCCGTCACCCTATGTGAGCGATCCGGAACTTCCGTGGGAGCCGTACGCGTTGATCGCTGTGGAGCTGGAGGCCGAGCGGATCGTGGTGCTGGGACAGGCGGCTCCCGGGGTCACCGTCGCCGATCTGACGGTGGGCATGGAGGTGGAGGTCGTCCCCGGAGTGCTCCACGAGGACACGGAGACGACCTGGACGACCTGGCGCTGGCGGCCGACGGGGGTGAGGGCGTGACGAGGGACGTGGCGGTGCTCGGCGCGGGCATGCACCCGTGGGGCAAGTGGGGCCGCTCTTTCGTGGAGTACGGAACGGCGGCGGCCCGCGCGGCGCTCGCGGACGCCGGCGTGGACTGGCGCGACGTCGGCTCGGTCGTGGGCGCCGACACGGTGCGGGGCGGGTATCCCGGATATGTGGCGGGAGCGACCTTCGCCAAGGCCCTGGGCTGGCAGGGGGCCAGGGTCGCCAGTGTGTACGCGGCGTGCGCCTCCGGGGCGCAGGCGATCGCCGCGGCCCGGGCACAGATACTCGCCGGGCTCGCGGACGTCGTCCTCGTGGTGGGGGCGGACGCGGCGCCCAAGGGGTTCTTCCGGCCGGCGGGCGGCGACCGGCCGGACGATCCGGACTGGCTGCGCTTCCGGGTCCTGGGAGCCACCAATCCGGTGTACTTCGGGCTGTACGCGCGGCGGCGGATGGCGGTGCACGGGGACACAGCGGCGGACTTCGCCCTGGTCAAGGTGAAGAACGCCGCCATGGGCGCGCTCAACCCCTACGCCCGCTACCGCAAGCGGGTCACCGCCGAGGAGGTCGCCGCGTCCGCGGTGGTCGCCGATCCGCTGCGGCTGCTCGACATCTGCGCCACCTCCGACGGCGGGGCGGCCCTGGTGCTCTCCAGCATGGAGTTCGCGCACCGGCGCGGGGCGACCCGGCCGGTGCGGATCCGGGCGGTCTCCACGGTGACCCCGCGCTTCCCGAACACGGTGCTGGACCTGCCGGACATCGCCACGGACTCCACCCTGGCGGTGGCTGCGCCTGACGAGACCTTCCGGGCCTCCATCGCCCGGGCCGCCTACGAGGAGGCCGGCGTCGGCCCCGGCGACCTGTCCCTGGCCGAGGTCTACGACCTGTCCACCGCGCTGGAGCTGCAGTGGTACGAGGACCTGGGGTTGTGCGGCGAGGGCGAGGGCGCGAAGCTCCTGCGGGAGGGCGCGACGGCCCCGGGCGGCCGCATACCCGTCAACGCCAGCGGCGGCCTCGCCTCCTTCGGGGAGGCGGTCCCGGCCCAGGCCATCGCCCAGGTCTGCGAGCTGACCTGGCAGTTGAGAGGCACTGCGGGCGACCGGCAGATCGCCGGGGCACGCGTGGGGATCTCCGCCAACCAGGGGCTCTTCGGGCACGGATCGTCGGTGGTCGCGGTGCGGTGACGGCCTGGGCAGGCGGCGTACGACACCGGAGGCCACGGAGGTTTTCCACGCTGTGTGATCACCCCGGAATCCTGCGTGAACGTCTCATGAACTGCCCCTGGGCGCACGCAGGCAGCGCCATCATGCTCCCGTGCACTCCTGGACGGATACTCTCCGCTTCGCCTTCCAGCCGGTGGTCAACCTGAGGACGGGCGCGGTCACCGCACTGGAGACGCTCGCCCGCCCGGAGACCGGTGACATCCTGGCCGAGGCCCGCCGAGACCCCGAACTCGACGCCAGACTCACGGTGTTGGCGCTCCGCGCCGCGACACACAAGGAAACCCTGCTGCCGCTGCACCTGAACGTGTTCGCGGCCACCCTCGCCGACCTCGGCGGCCTCACCCCGCTGCACGACGCCGTGCGCGCGGCCGGGCGCCTGCCGTGGGAGGTGACGCTGGACGTGGTCCCGCCCTACACGCACGTGCCGCAACGGGCCCTGCTGGAGGCCGTGGCGGCGCTGCGCGAGCTGGGCTTCCGGATCAGCGCGGACGGCATCGGGGACGGTGACGTACCGCTCCGGCTGCTCACCGACCTCTCCCCCGACCTGGTCAAACTCGACGCCTCGCTGCTGTCCCGGCCCGCCGCGGTGCGGGCGATGCGGACCCTGTGCGAGGAGCTGGGTGCCCTGGTCGCGGTGGAGGGCGTGGAGACCGAGCTGCAGTACGCCGCGGCACTGTCGGCCGGGGCGCAGCTGGGGCAGGGCGAGCTGTTCGCGCCCCCGGCCCGGATCCCGGCCGCGGACGTATACGTTCCGCCCCGCGTTCCGGGTACCGTCGGTGTGCCCCGGTCCGGGCCGTCGGTGCGGGAGTTCGTGCGCCCGGCCGCCGTACTGCCGGTGACCGCCTCGGCGGGGCAGGTGCGGGCGCTGCTGACCGGATCGCCGGACGTGTCCGGTGTGCTGCTGGTGGACCAGGCCGGCCGGCCCGTGCGCTCGGTGCACCGCTCACGCTTCCTGCTGTCGATGTCCGGCCGCTACGGGCACGCCCTGTACGCCGACCGGCCGGCCTTCAAGCTGGGGGACGCGCCCCGCACGGTCGGCGTCGACGCCACCGCCTGGGAGGTGCTGGACGTCGTCGCGGTCGGCGGCCGGGACCGGACCTCCGACGATGTCGCGGTGGTCGACCGGCACGGCCGGTGGGTGGGCGTCGTACGGCTCGCGGACCTGGTGCGGGCCCTGGCCGAGAGCCGGGTCGAGGAGGCCGCCGGGCTCAATCCGCTGACCCGGCTGCCCGGTTCGGACGCGATCACCAGCGAGGTGGACCGGTGGATCGCGGACGGCCGGACGTTCGCGCTCAGCTGGCTGGACATCGACCACTTCAAGCAGGTCAACGACGGTGCCGGGTTCGCCATGGGCGACGAGCTGATCCGGTCGGTCGGGCGAGCGCTGCAGCAGGCGGCCTCGGGGCACGCGCGCGTGGGGCACATCGGCGGGGACGACTTCCTGGTGCTGGCCGAGGAGGAGGCGCTCGACCCGCTGGTCACGGCCGTGCTCGACGTGCCGTGGTCGGCGGGAGACCGGCCGGTCACGCTCTCCCTCGCGACGGTGGTGTGCGCGCCGGGAAGCGTGGGCGACCACCGCCAGGCCGCCGCCCAGCTCGCCCCGCTGAAGCAGGCGGCGAAGGCGCTGCGGGGCGCGAGCTGGGTGCTCGGCCGGGCCGGGCTGCCCGGTCACGAGGTCCGGCGCGGCGCGGGGGCGGCACCCGCGCAGGCCGGGTACGCGACCGTCGAGCCGGGGTGGTGAACGTCCTCCCCTGACATCCCCGTTGAGGTCCGGCAGCGGTGACCTGGGCGGCGACCGAGTTGCCGGCACGAACGCGCCCGCACCACCGGGCAAGTCGCCGTCACCGTCGCCGTCGGCAACCTTGACGCCCCCGTGGCGCCGGTGAACACTTCCCGGTGTCAGTCGACATCGCCGTACATTCTCGGCGTTATCAGGCGCGCTGCGCCACGGGTCCGTCCTGTTCCACGGCCCGTCCCTCCCCGGCGATACGGCTGCGACGGCACGCTCGGCACGGACGCCGGGCGGGGCGCGGGACTCCCTGCCTACGGCTGAAGACGCCAACGGAACGTTCCTGCACGGAGGGCCGGGGCTGACCGCCCCCACCGGCGCCAAGGGAGCCGCCATGAGCAACGGAGACATCTTCGTCGGCGAGGTCATAGGCACCGCGATCCTGATCCTCTTCGGTGCCGGCGTCTGCGCCGCCGTCACCCTCAGATACTCCAAGGCGCGGGCCTCGGGCTGGGTCGTCATCGCGTTCGGCTGGGGTTTCGGCGTGCTCGCGGGCGCGTACACCGCCGCTCCCCTCTCCGGCGGCCAGCTCAACCCCGCGGTCACCATCGGCATCGCCATCGACACCGGCAAGTGGGGCAAGGTCTGGGTGTACCTGCTGGGCCAGCTCGTCGGCGCGATGCTCGGGGCCGTACTGGCCTACCTGGTCTATCTCGCCCAGTTCCAGGCCAACACCCGCAAGGAGGGCACGACGGAGGGCACCGCCGACGAACCGGTGCCCACGCTCGGCATCTTCTCGACCATCCCGGAGATCCGGAACCCGGTCGCCAATCTCATCACCGAGATCATCGCGACCATCGCGCTCGTGCTGCCGATCCTCGCGTTCGGACTGACCAAGGGGCTCGGCGAGTCCGGCACCACCGTGCTGATCGTCTCCCTGCTCGTCGTCGGCATCGGGCTCTCCCTCGGCGGGCCCACCGGCTACGCCATCAACCCGGCCCGCGACCTCGGACCGCGGATCGTCCACACCTTCCTGCCGATCCCCAACAAGGGCACGTCCGACTGGGGTTACGCCTGGATCCCGGTCATCGGGCCCCTGATCGGCGGGGCACTGGCCGGCGCCATCTACAACGCGGCCTTCTGACCCCCCGTACAGCACTTCCGACCCCGACGCCCGCTCCCGGCCCGTACGCGTCCTCCGCGGGCCGTACGCCGCCCTCCTCTCCCCCGCACGCGCCCCTCTGACCAGCTACCCGACCCAGCGACCCAGGGGACTGCCATGACGGACACCGCCGACACCTACGTAGCCGCCATCGACCAGGGCACCACGTCCAGCCGCTGCATCGTCTTCGACCACAGCGGCGCCATCGTCGCCGTCGACCAGCGCGAGCACCGCCAGATCTTCCCGAAGCCCGGCTGGGTGGAGCACGACGCGACCGAGATCTGGTCCAAGGTGCAGGCCGTGGTCGCCGGTGCGCTCGCCAAGGCCGGACTGCGCGCCGACCAACTGAGCGCGCTCGGCATCACCAACCAGCGGGAGACGACCGTCCTGTGGGACCGCGCCACGGGCAAGCCCGTGCACAACGCGATCGTCTGGCAGGACACCCGCACCGCCGCCCTGTGCAGCGAACTGGGCGGCGCGGACGGCCAGGACCGCTTCCGCGAGCAGACCGGGCTGCCGCTGGCCAGCTACTTCTCCGGGCCCAAGGCGGCCTGGCTGCTGGACCACGTGCCCGGCCTGAGGGAGCGGGCCGAACGCGGTGAGATCGCCTTCGGCACGATCGACTCCTGGCTGATCTGGAACCTCACCGGCGGTACCGACGGCGGCCGGCACGTCACCGACGTCACGAACGCCGGCCGCACCATGCTGATGAACCTGGAGACGCTCCAGTGGGATCCCGCCATCCTGTCCGCCATGAACGTGCCGGAGGCGGTGCTGCCCGAGATCAGGTCCTCCGCGGAGGTGTACGGCACGGCGGTCGGGCAGCTAGCCGGGGTACCCGTGGCCTCCGCGCTCGGCGACCAGCAGGCCGCCGTCTTCGGGCAGGCCTGCTACGACGTGGGCACCGCCAAGAACACCTACGGCACCGGCAGCTTCCTGCTGCTGAACACCGGCACCCGGCCGGTGCCGTCCAAGAGCGGGCTGCTGACGACGATGGGCTACAAGATCGGCGGGGAGGCGCCGGTGTACTGCCTGGAGGGGTCCATCGCGATAACGGGCGCGCTGGTCCAGTGGTTCCGCGACCAGCTCGGGATCATCAGCAGCGCCGACGAGATCGAGACGCTGGCGGGGAGCGTCGAGGACAACGGCGGCGCCTACATCGTGCCCGCGTTCTCGGGCCTGTTCGCGCCGTACTGGCGCTCCGACGCGCGCGGTGTCGTCACCGGCCTCACCCGGTACGTCACGAAGGCCCATCTCGCACGCGCGGTGCTGGAGGCGACGAGCTGGCAGACCCGGGAGGTCGTGGACGCCATGTACCAGGACTCCGGGGTGCGGATCACCACCCTGAAGGTCGACGGCGGCATGACGAAGAACAACCTGCTCATGCAGCACCAGGCGGACGTCCTCGGGGTCCCGGTCATCAGGCCCCGGGTGTCCGAGACGACCTGCCTGGGCGCCGCCTACGCGGCCGGCCTGGCGACGGGCGTGTGGAACGACCTGGACGAGCTGAAGGCGCACTGGCGGCAGGATGCGGAGTGGGTACCGGCGATGGAGCCGTCGGTACGCGACCGCGAGTACCGCAACTGGCGCAAGGCCGTGGAGAAGAGCTTCGGCTGGCTGGAGGAGGAGGACGGCGCGTGACGGCGCGCGGCACGCGCGCGTGAGGGTTCATCCCATGGCACGCGCGCGTAAGGACTCCTCCCGCGGCACGCGCGCGTGAGGGCTCCTCACCGGACCACGGCCCGTACCCCGGTCGGCGGGGGTACGGGCCGTGCCCGTGGGTCAGCCGAGGGTGGCCTGGTGGCGGTCGGCCGCGTAGTCCATCGCGTGCTGGACGACTCCGATGAGCACGTCCTTGACGGACTCCCGGTCGCGCGCGTCGCACAGCAGGACGGGGACGCCCGCGTCCAGGTCGAGGGCCTGCCGGACCGCCTCGGCCGGGTAACGGGCCGCTCCCTCGAAACAGTTGACGCCGACGAGGAAGGGGATGCCACGCCGCTCGAAGTAGTCGACGGCGGCGAAGCAGTCCTCAAGACGCCGTGTGTCGGCGAGGACGACGGCTCCGAGCGCGCCCTCGGACAACTCGTCCCACATGAACCAGAACCGTTCCTGCCCGGGCGTGCCGAAGAGGTACAGCACCAGGTCCTCGCGCAGGGTGATACGGCCGAAGTCCATGGCCACGGTGGTGGTGTGCTTGGCCTCCACACCGCTGGTGTCGTCGACCGGTCGGCCGGCCTCGCTGAGCAATTCCTCGGTGCGCAGCGGCCTGATCTCGCTGACCGCGCCGACGAGGGTCGTCTTGCCCACGCCGAAGCCGCCGGCCACCAGGATCTTGAGTGTGACGGGCTCGACCGGGGGCTCGCCACGCTCCGAACGCCCGAGGATCATCGGTTTCTTCTCCTGCTCGAGAGGTCTTGCCGAACGGGGTCACAGCGCCCTGAGGCCGTTGATCACGTCGCGCAGAATGCTCTCGTCCGGCAGCTCGGCCGGGGGCACCGGGCGCGTGACATGGACGAGTTCGGCGTGCACCAGGTCGCCGATGAGCACCCGCACCACGCCGATCGGCAGGTCGAGGCCGGCGGCGAGTTCGGCGACCGACTGCGGTTCGCCGCGGCAGAGCCCGACGATCTCCACGTGCTCGGGCGACAGCGCCGGATCCGTCTCCGGGTCGCCCGCGTGGGGTTCCGTGACGACCACCGCGATCAGATCGAGCCGGTGCTGGGCCGCACTTGTGGTACGGCCGCGTGTCATGGCGTACGGACGGACGACCGGTCCGGCCTCGTCGTCGAACCAGTGGTTTCCTGCCTGACCGTCTGCGCTCATGACATCCCACTACCCGCCTGCGGGCAGATCGGTGCGCGGGCTGGTGCCCAGATGTACGCCGACCCGCTTGACCAGGAGCGTCATCTCGTAGGCGACCTGTCCGACGTCGGAGTCGGCGTCGGACAGGACGGCGAGGCAGCTGCCGTCCCCGGCGGCGGTGACGAACAGGAAGGCGTCGTCCAGCTCGACCACCGTCTGCCGGACGCCGCCCGCGTCGAAGTGGCGGCCCACGCCCTTGGCGAGGCTGTGGAAGCCGGATGCGACGGCCGCGAGATGCTCGCTGTCCTCCCGGGTCAGGTCCTTGGACACCCCCGTCGGGAGCCCGTCGCCGGACAGGACGACGGCCTTGCGGATACTGGCGACCCGGTCGACGAGGTCGTCCAGGAGCCAGTTGAGCCCGCCGTCGTCGGTCGTCGTGTGGCCGGTCGCCTTCGGTGCGGTCATCGACCGTCCCCCTTAGTCGTTCCTTGTGCTGTGCCGTCGTGGTCTGCGTCGCCGCCGGCGTTCTCCTTCCGGCCGCGCTGCCAGCCGCGCTGCAGCGAGGCCATCCGGCTGCGGACCTCTTCGGCGTCGCGGTCGGCGGGCTGCGGCGCGCGGTCGGCGCGCCGTGTGGTGTCCTGCTTGAGCTGCGGGGCGAGGCTGGCCTGACGTATACGCCGGGGCAGGGGTCCGGTGGCCGGGTCGTCGCCCGGTGCGCCGGCGGGCCGTGTGTCCGGGTGGCCGCTGGTTTCGCCGGCACCGGACGACTCCCCGGAGCGCCCGACCGGGCCGGCGCCGGACAGGCCCGTGGCACCCGGCTCTTCGGCGACGGGAGGCGCGGGCGGCCGGGTACGCCGGGGCAGGGCGGGGACGCCGGGCGCCGGGCCGGTGTCGTCGGCGGGGGCCGCGTCGTGTTGCCGGCCTCGGTCGGCGAGTTCGGCGGGGCGGTGGGAGGCGGTGGTGCGCCGGTGGGCGGGCAGTGGGGCCGGTCCGTCCGTCTCGGGGCGGTCGGAGGCGGCGGAGGGCTGCCTGTCCGGTTCGTCGCGGCGAGGGCGCTGGTCGGTGACGGGCCTGCCGTGCGAGCTGACCAGTTTGGGGGTCTGCCGGCGCGGCAGCGGTATGGGTCCGCGGTCGCCGGCCTCTTCGAGCGGCACGCGGTCGGCGGACGGGGACGGCGCCTGGTCGTCGGAGCGGGTGCGGGTGCGGCGGGGCCGGAACAGTCCACCGCGCTCGCTGTCCTCCTCCCCGAGGACGCCGGGGTAGTCGTCGATGGCGTCGAGATCCACCGGCACCTCCAGCTCGATCGGGCCGTCCAGCAGCGAGGTCGGTACGCCGGGCAGCTGCGCCGGCGCCGACCGTCCGGCTCCACGGCCCGCCTGCCCGATCCCCTTCGCGGGACGCTCCCGGTCGAGGCGGAAGCCGAGGCCGTTGGTGTCCGGTACGTCGTCGCTGAGCAGCGCGTCGGGGATGAAGACGACCGCGGTGGTGCCGCCGTAGGGCGAGGGCTGGAGCGAGACCCGGATGTTCTGGCGCTGGGCGAGGCGGCTGACCACGAACAGGCCGAGCCGGTCGGTGTCGGACAGTTCGAACTCGGGGGTCTCGGCGAGGCGCAGGTTGGCGTCCAGCAGCGCCTCGGCCGTCATGCCCAGACCCCGGTCGTGGATCTCCAGCGTGAAGCCGTTGGCCACCCGTTCGCCGAAAACCTGGACGGCGGTGTGCGGGGGCGAGAACACCGTGGCGTTCTCCAGGAGTTCGGCCGCGAGGTGGGTGAGGTCGGCGACGGCCGGGCCGGTGACGGCGACGCGGGGCAGCCGCCGTACCTCGATGCGTTCGTAGTCCTCGACCTCGGCGACGGCGGCGCGTACGACGTCCATCAGCTGCACCGGGCGGCGCCACTGCCGGGAGGGCGCGGCGCCGGAGAGGATCACCAGGCCCTCCGCGTGCCGGCGCATACGGGTGGTGAGGTGGTCCAGGCGGAAGAGGTCGGCGAGTTCGTCGGTGTCCTCCGTGCGGCGTTCCATGGTGTCCAGCAGCGTGAGCTGCTTGTGCAGCAGCACCTGGCTGCGGCGGGCGAGGTTGACGAAGACCTCGGAGACACCGGAGCGCAGTTCGGCCTGTTTGACGGCGGCCTCGACGGCCGCCCGCTGGAGGGTGTTGAGGGCCTTGCCGACCTCGCCCATCTCGTTCTTGTCGTACTCCAGACGTGGCACCTCGGTCTCGACGTCGACCTGCTCGCCCGCGGACAGCCGGCGCATCACGCTGGGCAGCCGGACGCCGGAGGCCTCGTGCGCCTCCAGGCGCAGCTGGCGCAGGTCGCGTATGAGGCCGCGGCCGATCCGGACCGACAGGAAGAGGGAGACCACGAGGGCGACCAGGCCGAGCAGGCCCGCGAAGACCGCCTGCAGGATGACGCCGATCGCCACGGGGCGCGTTCGGTCCTGGAAACGGTCGCCCACCTGGTCGTCGAGGGAGCCGAGTTGGCCGAGGACGCCGGCCGCCGCGGAGTCCCAGCTCCGGGCGGTGACACCGCGAGGGGTACCGGAGCCGGTGCGGACAACGGTCTGTTCGGCGGTGCGCAGCGAGGCGGTGGTGGCGTTCTGCCAGAAGTCTCGGTAGCGGTCGCGTTCGGTGGCGGGCAGCAGCGGCAGGCTGACGTCGTAGAGGACGGTGCGCTGGGCGACGAGGTCGGAGATGCGCCGCGTCTCGTCGCGGGTGAGCCGGCCGACGACGAGGGAGGAGCCGAGCAGGGCGTCCTCGCGGGAGAGCAGCTCGCGGGCGCGGCTGATGTCGACCAGTGCGCGGGCCTGCGCGTCCAGTTGGACGTCGTCGAGGCCTTCGAGGGAGGCGAGCAGCGCGTAACAGGGATCGACGAGGTGGTTGTAGCGGTCGAGGGCCTGGGTGCGGGTGACCGTGCGCTGCTCGACGCTGCGGCGCAGGGAGCCGAGGCCCTGGAAGGCGTCGAGGACGGCGGTGAGACGCTCGTCGTCCGCCACGTCCAGGCCGTCGAAGACGTGATGGCCGTCGGCGTTCTTGCGTATCGTCGCGATCGCCCGGTCGGTGGCGGCGCGGGTGCGCTGGAGCGCGGAGAGGGCGTCGGCGGCCCGTGGGTCGGCGAGGTAGACGAGGGCTTGGCGCCTCTCCTGCTGGAGGACACGGACCGTGTCCTCGGCGGGGTAGCCGATGTCCTGCTTCACGTCCGACACCTGGAACAGCCGGGCCACCTCGCGCCCTGTGAGTACCGTGGCGAAGCCCCAGATGACGGTCAGGGACACCAGCGGCACGAGAAGCAGCGCCACGATCTTCCGGCGGATGGACTTCCCGCGAAAGCGCATGGCCTCCCCCAGCTCGACCCCCGCCGGTCGGGGGTGCGCATGTGCGTCAACAAACGGCGCGAGCCTACTACCGCCTCACAGTTAACTCGAAGACATGTCCGGAGGGTGAACTTCCGTTCCGGCGGCGAGAGATGGCGAGTTGTCCGGGCATTGCGGGAGATTGCCACCGCGTTCCGGCACCCGCACCCGGTCGGACGGTGATGCGCCGACCGGGCGGTTGGCTGGATTTCTTCCCCGGTCGGGAATCATCCGGCGAAGTCGTTCGTCCTTCTCTACGGGAAATGGGGGCGGAATGGGCCACAGGAGCCGCATCCCGCACCCGGGCGGCGTAAAACAGCGCAAGCCGGGCAGCCACTGGGGAGCGGAGTCTTGTGACACCGGGGCGAGCGGCCTGCCGGCGGTGGGGAGGGACGCGGTGATGGGCACGGCACAGTGGCGCGAAGCGCCCGAGGAGAGCGTGGCGGGGCGCTCGGCGGCGCGGCGGGGCCCGGAGGAACCGGATCGCGACATTCGGGCGCGTGGGCGCGCCCGGGAGTCCGCCGGCGAACAGCGGGAGTACTACCGGCCGTTGTGGGTCGAGGAGCCGGCCCGGCGGCACCCGCTGCCGGATCCGGTGCGTACGGCGGCGGTGCGGGCCCTCCTGATCATCGCGGTGACGCTGATCCAGGCGATGGTGGCGTTCCTGTGCACGCTGGCCGAGTCCTGGCTGGCCTTCCCCATGGTGATCAGCAGTGTGGCGAGCACGGTGGTGGCCACCTGGGCCGTGGTCGACGTGTGGGTGACCCGCCAGGTGTGGAACCAGCGGTACGGCGTGGTCTCCGAGCCGAGCAGCACGGCCCGGGCACTGCGCCGCGAGCGGCGCGCCCGCCGGCGTGCGGAGCGCGCGGCGCTGCGCGAGCAGGAACGCATACGCCGGCGCGGCGGCACCGGGCAGTTGTCGCACTCCTGAGGTAGCCGGGTTCAACGACGCCTTCGCCTCAGGGGGTTGCAGTGGCCGGGCGTTTGAACATCCGCGTCGCCGTGATCTCGCTGTGCACCGCCTCTCCGGCCTGGGGCTGCTGGGGCAGCCCGGGCCGAAGGTGTTCCTCGACGCTGATGTACTTCAGGCCCGCCCTGAGGTCGGCGTCGTTGCGCAGGCGGATGACCAGCGGGAACTCGGCCAGGGCGGTCGTGTCGAACAGACCGGTGGTGTACAGCAGCTGCACACCGAGCGCGTCCGAGACGGCCCGCTGCAGCTCCAGCAGGTAGGTGGCGTTGGCGCGGCCGATCGGGTTGTCCAGGAACAGCGTGCCGGCATGCCGGTGCTTGTCCCGGCCCCGGTCGTTCGAGCGGAGGGCGGCCATCGTGCAGTACAGGGCGATCGCGGCGGTGAGCAGCTGGCCGCCGGAGAAGACGTCGCCCATCTGGCCCACGGGTACGCGCTCGGCGCGCAGTACGGCGTCGGGCTTGAGGATCTCGACGGCCACGCCCTTCGGCTGCAGCGCGGCCGCGACTCCGCGCAGCAGCAGCGACATGCCGTCGCGGCGCAGGTCGGAGTTCTTCTTCACGGCCGCACGGGTGGCGTCGTCGATGACCTCGCCGAGCCGTTCGGTGAGCGTGGCCTGGTCGGGCTCCTCGAAACGGATGCGCAGGAACTCCTGGCCGGACCACTCGCCGAGTCCCTCGGGCAGCCGGGACAGCCGCTGGGCGGACCGCAGGGTGGCGAGGGCCGACTCCACCAGGCCCCTCAGGCGGTCCACGATCGAGTCGCGGTTGCGCTCGAGCTGGGCCAGCTCGTCGGTCAGGACGCGCAGCCGGGGTGCGAAGGCGTCGGCCCACTTCTGCGCGTGCTCCGGCAGCGCGGACGCGGGCAGTTCGCGGATCTGCTGCCGGGCGGGGGTGCGGACCTGCTCGTAGCGCGTGGAATTGGCGTGCCGGACCAGGACGTCGCTCGCCTCGCGCACGGCCGCCTCGGCGGCGGACAGGTCGGCGGCGCAGCCCCGCAGCGAGCGGCGGGCCTCGGCCGCGGAGTGCCGGGCCTCCTCCAGGCTGCCGGGGTACGGTTCCTGCTCCTCCTGTTCCTCCTCGGGGGCGTGCTCGCGCAGCAGGTCGCGGAGCATCGCGGCGATCTCGTCGAAGCCGCCGGCCGCGTCCTCGGCGGCCCGGTGGGCCTCCAGCAGCTCGGCGTGGGCCTCGCGGGCCCCGGCCAGCGCCTCGGTACGGGCGGCGAGCTCGCCGGTGGCGGTGCGCAGCAGCGCCTGGGCGTGCTCGGCGTCGCGCGGGACGAGCTCCTCGGGCAGCTCGGTGTGCGCCTCACCGTCCTCGGGGGCGTGCCGTTCGGCCTCGCCGCGCAGCCGGCCGAGCTGCTCGCTCGCGGTGGACATGCGGGTCTCCAGGAGCTGCACCAGCTCCTCCGCGCGGGCGGCGGCGGCCTGCCGGGAGGGCCCGTCGGAGCCGTCGGGCGACTGAAGGAGCTGCTCGGCGCGGGTGCGGACCTTGTTGCTGAGCCGGTCGAGCTCGGCGCGGGCGGCACTCTCGTCGCTCTCCGCGCGGGCCTGCTCGGTGCGCAGGTCGGCGCCCACGCCCACCTTCTCGTACACCTGGGAGGCGGCGCGGTAGGCCTCGCGGAGCGCGGGCAGGGACGCCTTGGGAGTGTCGGCGTCCTCGACGGGTACGTCGTCGGGGGCGCCGGCGATCTCCGAGCGCTCGGCGCGCAGGGCCCGTGCGGTGCGTCGGGCGTCGTCGGCGGCGCGCTGGGCGGCGCGGCGGTCCTCGTCGGCGGCACGGGCGCGCTCCAGGCAGGCCTGCGCCCGGGCCTCGGACTCGGCGGCCTCGTCGGCGAGTTCACGCAGCCGCACCTGCCAGCCGGCGCGCTCGCGGAGCCGGTAGGCGAGCCCGGCGAGGGCGTCGGCGGCGCGGCGGGCCTTCTGCGCGGCCTCCTGCCGCTCGTCGCGGACCTGTGCGGCCTCGGCGGCTGCCTCGTCGGCCTCCGCGCGCACCGTGCGGGCCTCGGCCAGCTCGGCCTCGGCCTCCTCGGCGAACGCCCGGGTCTCCTCGGCGGTCCGGGCCAGCTCGGTGAGGCGTCCGGCGGGGCAGCCGGTGCGCCAGGAGGCGAGCCGGGCGGCCAGTTCACGGTCCTTGCCCAGCCGCGCGGCCAGCGTGCGGATCTCCTCGTCGCGCTCGGTGGCCCGCGCGCGCAGTGCCTGCCGTTCCTCGTCGGCGGCGTGCTCGTCGTGCATGGCCGGGTTCGGCGGCACGAGGAAGACGTCCCCGGAGGCGGCGCTGTCGGCGGGCGGCGGGGCGAGCAGGGCGGCGGCCGTGCCTACGGCGACGGCGGAGCGCGGCAGCAGGGCGGCGTCGCCGAGCACCTCGCGGGCACGCGCGTGCGTGGCCGGGTCGGTGATGATCACGCCGTCGACCAGTTCCGGCCGGGCGGCGAGCACGCGCGCGTGGTCGGCAGGGTCGACGGCCTGGGCGAGATAGCGCCAGCCGGGCAGCGCCGGGATGCCGTGCTCGCCGAGGAACTCCACCGTGGCCAGGACATCGGGTCCCGGCGGCAGCAGTCCGCCGTCACCGAGCGCGCCGAGGATCCGGGAGTCGTCGGCGGCGGCGGTGCGCAGCTCGAAGAGGTGCCGTTCGGCGGTCGAGACGGCGTCGTCGAGGAGTTCGCGCAACTCGTCGGCGAAGCGGTCGAGTTCCTCGGGGGTGAGAGGTCCCTCGGCCGGGGGCCGGGCAGCGCCGCTGGCGTCGGCAGCCGCGTCCCGGGACGCGCCCGTACGGCCGTGCGGCGCCCTGCCCGCCTCGGAACGGACACCGGAGGCGCCCTCACGGGAGGCTGCCGTACCGGCCCGGCCGGCGGGGTTGTCGCCGGCTCCGCTCCGGGGTCCTGGCACGTCGGCCCGGCCCGTCCCGGAGGCGCCCGGCAGGCTGAGCAGTTCCGCCAGCCGCTCCTCGGCGGCCAGGGACTCGGCGAGGCGCCGCTCGGCCTCGTAGGACCGCTCGGCCGCCGTCGCGGCGTCCGCAGCGCGGGCGGCGGTCAGTTCCGCGCGGGATTCCGCGGAGGCCGCCTCGCGCGCGTGCTCGGTGGCCTTGCGGGCGGCCTCACGGGCCGTGTCCCAGGCGGCGACGGCACTCTTCTCGGCGTCGCTGGCGGCGAGCGCGGCCCGCGCCGGGTCGGCGTCCGGGGCGCTGTCGTCGAGCCAGCCCGCGCGGACGGCCTCGGCGGTCTCCTGCTCGACCTCGGTGAGGCGCTGGCGCAGATGCCCGGCCTCGCTGCGGGCGCGCTGTGCCTCGGTCGCGGCGGTCGTCGAGTCGCGGTAGGCGCACTCGCCGACCTCCTGCAGCGCGGCGGAGCGCTCCTCCCCCTCGTTGGCGAGGGCCTCGGCGCTCTCGGCGGCCGCGTGCAGGGCCCGTACCAGGTCCACGGCGGCCTTGGCGCGGGCGGCGAGCGCGGGCGCGGCGTCCCGCTCGGCCTCCTGGATGGCGGCGGACACGCGCGCGACGCGGTCGGCGGCGGCACGGTGGCGCAGCACGGCCTCGGCGGCCTGCCAGGCGGAGTGCAGGGTGCGGGCGTCGGCCAGCTCGCGCTTCTGCGCGGCGGCGGCCTTCTCGGCGGCGGCGAGCGCCAGGGAGGCGTGCCGGTAGGCGAGCTCGGCCGCGATGAGCGCGCTGCGCTCGCGGGCGCCCTCGGAGTGCGTGACGGCGTAGGCGGCGGCCGTGACGCGCTGGGCGAGGTCGGCCGCGCGCACCCGCTCCTGGACGGCCCGCGCGGACAGCCGCCGGGCGAGGGTGCGGGTACGGCGCTCAGCCCCGGCGTGGATGTCACGCGCGCGTGCGCGGGCCTCGGCGGCCTCGACGATCCGGCCGAGCAGGTCGACCGACCCGGCGGTGAAGTCCCGTTCGGCGATCAGCTCGGCGCGCCGGCCCAGCTTGTTGCCGAAGCCGCTGACCAGGTCGGCGAGGCCGTCGGTGTCACGGGTGTCGGTGACGGCGCGCAGCAGCAGGTCGGTGAAGTCGGAGTCCTTCTTCACCGCGAAGAGACCGGCCGCCTCGCCCTCGTCGGCGTTCATCTCCCGCTGGTAGCGGAAGAGTTCGGGGTCGAGGCCGAGGTCGCCGAGGTGTTCGATCCAGCGGTCGTGGATCTCCTCCCAGTGCACCTCCAGGTGCGGATAGGCCTTGCCGGCCTCCGTCAGGGCGTCGCGGAAGCCCTTCATGGTGCGGCGCCGGCCCTGGGCGCCCGAGGTGCCCTCCACGGGCGGCCGTACGGCGGTGGACTCGGCGACGGGCAGGTTGTCCAGGCTCAGTCCCGGGCCGGGCCGGAAGGAGTACCAGGCCTCGGCGAACTTGCGCGGGTCGTTGGACACCTGCCGTCCGCGCCACTCGCTCACCTTGCCGACGACGACGCACTCGCCGGTCTGCACGTGCTGCCACTCCAGCGCCACGTGCCCGCAGTCGTCGGCGAGCAGGAACTTGCGCAGCACACCGGAGCTGGCGCCGCCGAGGGTGTTGCGGTGGCCCGGCAGCATCACCGAGAAGATCAGTTTGAGCAGGACGGACTTGCCGCCGCCGTTCTCCAGGAAGAGCACTCCCGCGGGCGCAGGCCGGCGCGGCGGGCCGGACGGCTCCTCCGCGAAGAACTCCGCCTGTGTGGGCGCCGGGTCGGGCACGGGCTCGCCGACGCCCCGCAGGTCAAGCACGGTGTCGGCGTAGCGCGCACCGGCGGGACCGATGGAGTAGAGGCGGACCCGGGACAGCTCGTACATGGCGGACTCTCGTAAGTCTGGTGAAAGGTGCGGTGGTTCGGGATTCGGCGGGAGCCAGGCGGCCCTCAGGAGTGGAACGGCAGCCCGGCGTCGGCGACCAGCTCCAGGTCCTCGGTGTCCTCGGCGGGCAGCAGGCTGGCCGTGCCGTCGGTCACCGGTACGACGCCCAGCTCCAGCAGTTCGGCCATGGCGGCGCTGCCGGCCATGTCGCGGACCTGGAGCTGGTAGCGGGCCGTGGTGCGGTACGTGCCGCCGCCGTCGTCGCCGGTGCGCTGCAGGAAGCCCGAGTCGGTGAGGAACGTGAGGGCCTTGGCCACGATGCCGGTGGTGGAGGCGGCCGGGCGGCGGGCGTCCTTGGTGGCTCCCGTGGCACTGCGTCTGGCCCAGATGCGCCAGGCGGCCTCCAGGCCGGGCGCGTCGGTCGCCGGGTCGGTGTTCTCGCCCAGTTCCTCGGCCCGCTCCTCCAGGCGCCGGCAGGCCTGCCGTACGAAGGCGTCGACGCCGTTGACGGTGAGGCGGCCGATGTAGGTGTCGTCGGCCAGGTCCTCCGGGCGCGGGAACGCCAGTGCGGCGACGGCGAGATGAGCGAGCCCGTGCAGGAAGCGGTCGCCGGAGTCGGCGGCGGTGCGACGCGCGTAGTCGCCCATGCGGACGGCGAACACCGAGTCCTCGGCCGCCGTCACGGCCATCCCCGCGCGCGGGGACACCTCCAGTACGACGAGACCGAGGCCGGTGGCGACGGCGTCGGCGAGCCGCGCGAACGCCGGGTCGTCGCGGTAGCGGCGCAGCAGCTCCGTGTACTCCTGGTCCCGCGCGGGCTGCAGCTTGGGCTGCAGCCCGAAGGCGACGAGCCGCGCCGCGTCGGCGGCGTCGGCGGGGGTGACGGCGGCGGGCGCCGACGGTGCCGACGACTCCGCCTCACTCCACTCGACGTGCTCGCTCACGGTTGGGGCTCCTTGTCGCGCTGTTGTTGACTCATGCTGCTTCCGTCCGGTCCGCCGCCATCCCGGCCGCGTCCAGCAGCGCGGTCCCCACGATCAGGTCCGCCCCGCCGAACTCGGGGTCGTCCAGCTCGGTCCCGTCGTCCACGGCGAACAGCAGCTTCTCCTCGCCCTGCCGGTAGGCGGTGCCCACCGCGGGACTGGCCGCGTGAACCGCCAACAGGGCTACCAGATAGGCCAGGTCGGGGTCGCCGGTGCGCCGGGCCTCGGCCAGCAGTCCGGACAGTCTGCGCGGGGCGTCGGCCGGCAGGTCCAGCAGCTCCGTCGCCGCGGCCAGTTGCTCCTCGCTGAACCGGCTGTCGTCGGGCGTGGCGATGAGGTCGGGCTCGGGCATCTCCGCGCCCAGGTGCTCGCGCTCGACCGGCGGCGTCAGCAGTAGGTCGACGAGGTCCGCCACCCGGACGGAGACGGGCGTGCGCAGGCCCGTGCCGCTCGCGAAGAACGCGTCCGTGACCCGGATCGCCTGCTCGAGGGGCAACGGCAGGACGGGGGCGACGAGATGGCCGTACAGGTCTATCCCGGAGGTCGTCGCCGGTGTGGCGAAGGCCTGCCGGTCCTGCTCGGCGCGGAACAGCGGGCCCGCCTCCAGCAGCCGTGACTGGAGCTGGGTGTGCCGCCGGATGCAGTCCTTGACGATGTCGACCAGCTCGGCGGCGCGGCGCTTGTGCTCGGGCTCCTCGGTCTCGTCCCGGGCCCTGCGGATGTTGGTGAGGATCGCGTTCTCGTGGCGGTAGCGGTCGGCCACGTGGTCCAGGGCCTCGGCGATCATGTCGGGCACGGCATTGAGCCAGTCGACCGCGCGGACGTTGCGCCGGGTGGCCTCCAGGGCGCGGCGCAGGGTCTCCGAGTACTGCACCGTGCGGTAGCGGGCCTGTTCGGCGGCGAGCTGGGCGTCGGCGAGCCGGCCGCGGCTGATCAGCACCTCCAGCTTGACCTCGGCGGCGATCTGGGCGCTGGTGACGTCGGTGTCGAGGGCGCCGACCAGGACGTTGACCGCCTCGTCCGTCGTGCGCAGGTACACCGTGCCGCCGGGGCCGGGGACCTCCTCGATCAGCTTGAAGTCGTAGTCCCGGCGGACGTACGTGCCGTCCGGCGCGAAGGTGCCGTAGACGGCGCGGAAGCCGCGGTCCACGCTGCCGACGTTGATCAGGTTCTCCAGGACCCAGCGAGCCACGCGCTCGTGCTCGGCGGTCGGGCGGTGCGGGGCCTGGGCGGCGATGCGCGGGAGGAGGCGGGCCACGATCTGCTCGTGGTCGGCGCCGGTGTCGAAGTCCATGTTGAGCGTGACCAGGTCGATGGCGGCGAGGGCCACCTCGGCCATGCCGTACACCGAGTACTCACCGGCCAGGTTGGCCTTGCGCGCGTCGAGGTCGTGCAGCGGCGCGGTGCAGGCGAGCGCGCGCAGCCGCCGCGCCAGCCCCTCGTCGGCGGCCGGGCCCAAAGCAGGGCGCGGCCCCGCGCTGAGCTGGGGCGGAACGCTGTCCGTCGATGCAGGCGAAGTCACGGTGCACAGACTAGGTCCTGGGTCTGACATCGACCCAAACGAGAGGCTCTGCCGGTTTGACCGACCGGGCCGCTGCGGGCCTACGGGGCGCTTTCCTCGCCCACCCTGCGCCGGTACACCTCCACGATCCGCTCCAGCGAGTCCGCGAAGTAGGTCTCCAGCAGTCGTTCGGCCTCGCGCTTGTCGCCGGACTGCAGCGCCTGCAGGATCCTGCGGTTGCGGGCGAGGTAGGGCTCGTGCAGCCGGCGCGGGTCGTCGACCACGTGGAAGGCGAGCCGCAGTTCGGCGAAGACGCTGCGCATCAGTTCGTCGGTGCGCTCGCTGCCCGCGAGGGCGACCAGTTCCCGATGGAAGTGGATGTTGGCGGTGCCCAGCGCCTTCCAGTCGTTCTCCGCGGTCGCCCGCTCTGCTTCCCCGACCGCCGCGGCGACTCCCTCCAGCCGGTACGGCGGTTCGCCGAGCCCGCGCACGACGGCGCACTCGACCAGGGAGCGCGTGCGGTAGATGTCCTCGACGTCCTCGACGGTCAGGACCCGTACGAACACCCCGCGGTTGAGCTCGTGGACCAGCAGGCGTTCGTGCGTGAGCAGCCGGAACGCCTCGCGCAGGGTGTTGCGGGAGACCCCGAGCGCCCCGCCGATGCCGTCCTCCGACAGCCGGGTGCCGGGCGGGAAGTACCCGTCGGCGATACGCGTCCGGAGGATGTCCGAGACCCGCTCCGCCGTGCTGGTACGCCCCAGGAGCGCACGGTCGTCGGCCAGTGCCGTCAGCTGCTCTGCCATGCCCGGAATTCAATCGCACACTCCGGGACGAAACAACATGGGTATTGAAGGATCGTTGAACGATCCTCTACCGTCGCCCGGGACGGCACTGCTCACGTTCCCGAGGAGCCGGCATGACGCAGACACCGCGTACCGAGGACCTCCCCGTCACAGCAGTCGACCAGCGCGCGCACGCGTGGAGTCCGGAAACGGCCCGGGCCCGCTTCCGGGACGGCCTCGCGGGCCCGACGGCCGGGGTGGCGGCGGGCCACACACAGGCCAATCTGATCTCGGTGCCGGCCGACTGGGCGTACGACATGCTGCTGTTCTGCCAGCGCAATCCCAAGCCGTGCCCGGTGCTGGACGTCACGGACGCCGGCTCCACGTCGACCGTCCTCGCCGAGGGCGCCGACCTGCGCACGGATCTGCCGCGCTACCGGGTGTGGCAGGACGGCGAACTGGTCGGGGAACCCACCGACGTGCGCGCGTACTGGCGGGACGACCTGGTGTCGTTCCTGCTCGGCTGCAGCTTCACCTTCGAGTGGGCGCTCGCCCGGGCGGGGGTGCCGATCCGGCATGCCGAGCAGGGCCGCAACGTGCCGATGTACATCACCACGCGCGCGTGCCGGGCGGCGGGCCGGCTGCGCGGGCCGATGGTGGTGTCCATGCGGCCGGTGCCGCCGGAGCACCTCCGGGCCGCGATCCGGGAGAGCAGCCTGTTGCCGGCCGTGCACGGCGGTCCGGTGCACTGCGGGGACCCCTTGGCCCTCGGCATCGAGGACCTGAGCCGCCCCGACTTCGGCGACCCGGTGACCGTCGAGCCCGGTGACATTCCGGTGTTCTGGGCCTGCGGAGTGACTCCGCAGGCGGCGGTGATGGCCTCCCGGCCGCCGTTCGCGATCACCCACGCCCCGGGCCGGATGCTCCTGACCGACGCCCGCGACGAGCAGTACCGGCTGGTCGGCATCGTCTGAGGCCGCCCCACGGCGGATTCGGTCCGGTGGGAGCACGCGTGCGTGCCGGCCGCGCAGCCGCATCCGTGAGCCCCCGGCGGGGCCTGGACCTCCACACGGACCAGGCCCCCCTCGGACAGGCGTCCGGTCACCTTCCCGGCGTGCCCATCGAACCCGTCGGCCGCTACCCGGCGGCCACGGTGGTCCGCACCGCCTGCGCCCCCACAGCCGCACACGCCTCACCCGGCACCGCAACCGCACCCGCCGACCCCGGCACGACGACCTCCCCGACCGGATCCGCCGCCGTGGCCACGCGGACCTTGTCCGCCGTGCCGGCCTCGCCGACCGGCGGGCCTGGACCTCCACACGGACCAGGCCCCCCTCGGACAGGCGTCCGGTCACCTTCCCGGCGTGCCCATCGAACCCGTCGGCCGCTACCCGGCGGCCACGGTGGTCCGCACCGCCTGCACCCCCACAGCCGCACACGCCTCACCCGGCACCGCAACCGCACCCGCCGACCCCGGCACGACGGCCTCCCCGACCGGATCCGCCGCCGTGACGGCCTCGCCGACCGGCTCCTCCACCGCGGCCGTACGCACCATGGCCGTACGCACCGTGCCCGCCGTTCCGGCCTCACGGGCCGCACCCGCCCTCGTGCGCGCCCGGGTGGGATCGGGTGTCCCCGCCGGATGCGTGCCCGCAAGGCGCCGCTGAGCCTCGGCGTCCTGGTCGGGGTTCTCCGCGAGGGCGGCCAGGGCGGCGGACACCGCTGCCGAGGCGCTCAGGTCGAGGCGGGCGCTGGTGCCCCGGGCCCGGTGGTGCAGTTCGTCCGCGGCCAGGCGCAGCAGCTGGGGCAGCAGGTCCTTGCAGCGCCGGGCCACCCAGGCGGTGCCGGCCGTGGCCAGCCACAGCAGGCTCGCCGCCCGGGTGGGCGCGGGGAACTCCGGCTCGGGGGAGGGCGGTTGTCCCGTCGGACGGCCCGCCTCGGTGAGCAGGGCGTGGAAGCGCGCGGCGAGCTGCCGGTGGCCGCGTTCGCCCGGGTGCAGCCGGTCGGAGCTCCACAGGGCCCGGTCGGTGATCCAGGCTCCGTCCGCCGCGTGCAGGTGGACGGCCCCGTAGCGCTCGGACAGCGCGTGGACGAGCGTGTTGACGGCCCGTTGCCGACGGGCCAGCGGCCGGGCCAGGGCGCTGGGCAGGCCCAGCATCGCGCCGGGGTCGGGCAGGCAGGCGGTCAGCAGGGTGGCGCCCTCCCGGGTGAAGGCCGCGTAGACCCCGTCGAGGTGGGCGGCCACCGCCTGGATGTCGAAGGTGCGGCGCAGCGTGTCGTTGACGCCGATCACCACCGACACCAGGTCGGGGCGGAGTTCGAGGGCGGCGGGGGTCTGCCGCTCCAGCACGTCACGGGTCTGCGCGCCGCTGACCGCGAGGTTGGTGAACTCCACGGCTTCGGGGGTCTCGGCGAGGGAGGGCGCCAGCAGCGCGGCCCAGCCCCGCCAGCCGTCTCCGACGGGGTCGCCCACGCCCTCGGTGAGCGAGTCCCCGAGGGCGACGAAGCGGACGAGGCTCATGCCACGCCCTCCGGCACGGTGCGAAGGACGCCGGCCGGGCGGAGCACCTCCGCGTCGTGGGCCGCCAGGAACGCCTCCACGGCCGTACCCCAGCCGAAGCACTCCGCACGCGCGCGTGCCGCCTCCCGCCGTGCGCGCTCGCCGCGGTCCAGGAGCACTTCCACGGCGTCCGCGAACGCCTCGCCGCGGTCGGCCGCGGTCGCCCCGGCGGAGCCGATGACCTCGGGCAGCGCGGACGACCTGCTCGCCACGACGGGCGTGCCGCAGGCCATGGCCTCCAGCGCGGCCAGCCCGAAGGTCTCGGCGGGCCCGGGCGCGAGGGCGATGTCCGCGGTCGCCTGGAGGGCGCCGAGCGCGGCCCGGTCGGAGACGTGCCCGAGGAAGGTCACCGGCAGCCCGTGCTCCCGCGCGCGCTGCTCCAGCCGGGCCCTGAGCGGCCCGTCCCCGGCCACCACGAGCACCGCCCGGCGCCCGCGCCGTATCAGCGCCTCCAGGGCGTCCAGGGCGGTGCCGGGCCGCTTCTCGACGGACAGCCGGGAGCACATCACGAGCAGCACCTCGTCCCCGCGCGCGTGCCGGGTGCGCAGGCCCGGGTCGCGCAGCGTGGGGTGGCGTTCCGTCAGGTCGACACCCAGGGGGGCGCGTACGACGTTGCGCGCGCCGATGCGTACGAACTCGCGCTCGGCGAACTCGGTGGTGCACACCACTCTCGAGTAGACGTGCGCGGTACGGGTGTTGAGGGCGTCGGCGGCCCGCCGGGAGAGGTGCTCGGGCAGACCCCAGGTGCGCAGCACGCCGTCGGCGGTCTCGTGGGAGACCATCACGGCGGGCACGCGCGCGCGGCGGGCCCAGCGGCCCGTCCAGCGCAGGGTCGTGCGGTCGGAGACCTCCAGGCGGTCCGGGGCCAGCTCCTCCAGGAGGGCGGCCACGCGCCGCTTGTCGGTGAGGACGCGGTAGCCGCCGGTGCCGGGCAGCAGCGGGCCGGGCAGCGTGATGACCCGGCCCTGCTCGGTGTCGCGGTCGGTGTGCCGTTCGCCGGGCACGATCAGGACGGGTTCGTGGCCCGCCGCCTTGAAGCCCTTGCCCAGCTCGCGCAGGGCGGTACGCAGGCCGCCGGAGGACGGCGCGACGAAGTTGGCGAGCCGGACGATGCGCAGGGACTGACCGGTCATGCCGCCACCACCGTCCTGCGTGCCGAGAGGACGTCGTCGTAGTGGGCGATCAGCTGGTCTCCGATGGCGGCCCAGGTGCGGCCCTCGACCATCGCGCGCGCGGCGTCGCCGAACGCGGTCCGCCGCACCGGGTCGGCGGCAAGTTCGCGGACGGCCTGGGTGACAGCGCTGACGTCGCGCGGCGGGACCAGGAGTCCGGTGCGGCCGTGGGCGACCAGGTCGAGGGGGCCGCCGGCGGCGGGGGCGACGACCGGAACCCCGCTGGCCATGGCCTCCTGGACGGTCTGGCAGAACGTCTCGAAGGGGCCGGTGTGCACGAACAGGTCCAGCGAGGCGAAGATCCGCGCGAGGTCGCCGCCGGTGCGGCGGCCGAGGAAGACGGCGCCGGGCAGGGCCTCGGTGAGGTGCGCCTGGCTGGGCCCGTCGCCCACGACCACGACCTTGACGCCGTCCAGGCCGCACGCGCCGGCGAGGAGTTCGACGTGCTTCTCGGGGGCGAGCCGGCCGACGTAGCCGACGATCAGCTCGCCGTTCGGGGCGAGTTCGCGACGCAGCGCCTCGTCCCGCAGATCTGGCCGGAAACGTACGGTGTCCACGCCGCGCGGCCACAGCCGGACCCGGGGTATCCCGTGCGCCTCCAGGTCGCCGAGGGCGGCGCTGGAGGGGGCGAGGGTGCGGTCGGCGGCGGCGTGCACGGAGCGGATCCGCCGCCATGCGGCCGCCTCGCCGGCACCCATGTAGGTGCGGGCGTAGCCGGCGAGGTCGGTCTGGTAGACGGCGAGGGCGGGGATGCCGAGCTTGGCGGCGGCGGCCATGCCGCGCACGCCGAGGACGAAGGGGCTGGCGAGATGTACGACGTCAGGCCGGTGTTCGACGAGCGCGGCGGCGAGCCGCCGGCTGGGCAGGGCGACACGGACCTGGGGGTAGCCGGGGAGCGGGAGGGAGGGTATCCGGACGACCGGGCACGGGGCGTCCGTGTCCGGTCCGCTGCCCGGAGCGGGGGCGGGGGCGACGACGAGCGGATGGTGACCGCGATCTACGAGGTGCCGGGCGGTCTGGAGCGCGCAGTGGGCCACGCCGTTCACATCGGGGGGAAAGGATTCGGTCACGATGACGACACGCATACGGGTGTTGTCGCCGCGCCGAACGTGGCCGCGTCAACTTCGATCTTTCCGCCCGGGGAACGTCCCATGAGCGTTGGGCTGCGCACCCGAGCAGGTCAGACGGCCGTCATGACCGCCTGACCTGCGGGACACCCGGTGTTCACACGGCGGGCGGTCGTCCGCCCGGGCCGTGTGCGTGCGTGGGGTCAGCCGAGGGCGGCGTCGGGTCCGAAGCGGCTGCGTACCGCCGTCTGCACCTCCGCCTCCTCGGCCGGATCGGCGGCCAGGCGGCGCAGGCGCTCCACGACCCGGGCGTCACCGGTCTCGGCGTGCCGGGCGGCGAGTTCGCGGGTGGTCTCCTCGCAGTCCCACAGGCATTCGACGGCGAAGCCGGTGGCGAAGGAGGGATCGGTGGCGGCCAGGGCGCGGGCGGCACGGCCGCGGAGATGGGAGGAGGCCGTCTCGCGGTAGATGTGGCGCAGTACGGGGGCGGCGCAGGCGATGCCGAGGCGTCCGGTGCCGTCGACGAGGGTCCACAGCGTGGGCGCGTCGGGGCCGTCGCCCCGCACGGCCTCGCGGAGGGCGCCGAGGACGAGGTCGCGGTCCTGGACGCCGCCGCGGCAGGCGAGCATGCGTCCGGCGGCGGCGCCGAGCGCGTCGGGGCGCTGGGCCCAGCGGCGCGCGCGGTCGACGGCGGCGACGCTGCGCATCCGTTCGAAGGCGTCGACGGCCGCCTCCACGACGACGGACGTCCCGTCGGCGACGGCGGCCTCGATCAGGCCGAGGGCATCGGGGTCGTTGCTGTCGGCGAGATAGCGCAGCGCGGTGCAGCGGGCTCCGTCGATGCCGGTCCGGGCGGCCTGGACGATCTCCGGCCGGTCCTCGGGGCCGGCCACGGCGACCAGACAGCGGGCGGCCGGCACATGGAGGGCGGCGCCGCGGTCCATGCCCTGCTGGGCCCATTCGAAGACGGCACGCACGCTCCACCCGGGCCGTGGGCCGGTGGGCCGCATCTGCCGCTGCCAGCGGTCGAAACAGCCGGTCTCCTGGGCGGCACGCACGCGTGTGGCGATCGATTCGCGCGGGTCCTCGGCCCACAGCCGCCAGGGCCGCGGCTCGAAGGCGTCGCGTACGGCGGCGGCCAGCTCGGCCTCGCCCTCGGGGTCGGTGCCGAAGCGGGCCAGAACGGGTGCGGCGAGGGCGCGCAGGCCCGCGTCGTCGTCCCTGAGCGCCAGCTCGTCCAGGGCCCAGGCCCAGTTGGAGCCGTGGGCGGCGTACCTGCGCAGCAGTTCGAGCGCGTCCCGCCTGCCGTAGGAGGCGAGGTGCCCGAGGACGGCCAGGGCGAGGCCGGTACGGGACTCGTCGGTGTCGAGGACGTCCTCGGGGTCGAAGAGGTGCGCCTCGATGGCGTCCAGCTCGCCGTTCAGGTCGAGGTAGAGCCGGGCGTAGTAGAGGGAGCGGTTCTCCACCTGCCAGTCGTGGCGGGGGTCGCGCAGCACACAGTGGTTCAGGGCCGCGAGCGCCTCCGCGCGCGGCGCGGTGAGCGCGTGCAGCGTGCCGTCGCCACGGCCGCGCTGAAGCAGGCCGAGCAGCGTACCGCTGGGCGCTATGACCGGATCGAACATGGGAAACAGCCTCACATCAAGCGTCGACGCAACCGGAGAACACGCACTACCTGGCCGCGTGACACAACGTCGGAGCGCCCGCCGTCTCTTGCTTGCTGAAGACCATCTCTCTCTGCCTCTCGTCGGTGGCCCATGCGGACCGCATCACGGCCCGCGCGGTGCGGCATCACCTGCCCAGCCATCGCGTCCGTGAATCACGTCGTCATGATGACCCGGCGGTTTGTGCTGCCGCGACCGTATTTCCGGCGGCCCTTTACCGCCTCCCCCGTTTTCCGTTTCGTAGCTGGTCAGGACGTGCGCGTCAGTGCGCGCCGAACAGCTCCAGGAGTTCCGTCTTGCCGAACATGCGAGCGGTGTCGACGGCCGACGGCGTCCCCGCGGCGGGGTCGGCTCCGCTCTCCAGGAGCGCCTTGATCACTTCCGTCTCGCCCTTGAAGACGGCGCCGGCGAGCGGCGTCTGGCCTCGGTCGTTGACCTGGTCCGCCGCGGCGCCCCGGGCGAGCAGGGCGCGGACCGCGTCGGCGTGGCCGTGGTAGGCGGCGAGCATCACCAGGGAGTCGCCGCGGTCGTTGGTGAGGTTGGCCGGAACGCCGGCGTCGACGTACGCCACCAGCGCCTCGGTCTGCCCCTGCCGGGCCAGATCGAAGATCTTGGTCGCCAGCTCCACGACCTCGGGGTCGGGGGCTTCACTCATCGGCCGGACCGCCTCTCCTGCGAACTTCGGGGACTTCAGGGAGCGTACGGCAGCGAGAGCGGAGCACGGCCGTACGAGTGAATCGCCAGCGTACTGGCTCGCGCGGCACATGACCCGATGTGCCCGAGGTAAAGATCACCAACAGCCCCCACCGGAGGCAACCGCCCAGCTCGACCGGGCCCTTACCGCGCCACCGATCGGGTGAAATCTGATGGATTTCCCCCAGTTGCTCCTTTAGTCATATGGATACATCCTGTGATCCTGGAAGAACTCATGGTGACTGTCCCCCCTCGACACCAGGAGGCCCCAAATGATCCTCTCCATCTCGGGCGTCATGCTGCTCGGCACCGTCACCTTCCTCTTCTTCCGCAAGGACGGCCTCAAGGGCACACATGCCTGCACCTCGGCCCTGTTCGGGTTCTACCTGGCCAGCACGGGCATCGCCCCGAGCATCAGGGCCGGCGGAGAGAGCCTGGCGAGCCTCCTCGGCGGCATCAAGTTCTGACCCCGCCCGTCCCGCCCGCACGCACCTTCAGGAGACAGCAGTGGCCCGGCGCCCTCTCCCCCGCATCCTGAGCAAGGACAGCGCCCAGATCGCCCGGACGCAGCTCGCACGGAGCCGGGAGCTGGCCCGGACGGCGGCCGACAGCGCCACCGACGTCCTCCACCCGCTGATCACCGTCACGCGCGGGCTGCGCCGGCTGGCCTCGGCCGGGAGGCGCCGATGGGCCGACACGCCCCAGGACAAGCGTGGGCCGCTGCTGTTCCTGACGGCCTCCGTGATCCTGGCCGTGGCGCTGATGCCGTACGGGCCGCTGCTCGCCGTCGTCACCGTGATGACGGCGGCAGCCTGGCAGGGCCGCGACCGCACCCCGCCGGCCCCCGAGGGCCCCGACGAGTCCCAGACCGAACGGCTCCAGTCCCTGTACGAGGCCCTGGTGCCGTACTTCTCCACCCCCGAGGACCCGGCGCCGCTGTACGCGCACGGCGGGGAGTGGGAGAAGGCTTTCACCGCCCACGAGTTCGACGGCGACGGACGCGTCGGCCATCTGGTGATCCGTTACCCCGCGTACTTCCCGGACGGCGAGTCCGAGGCCCGCATGCGGATCGAGCAACTGCTCACGGCGAAGGCCGGCCGGGGGCGTGAGTACCGCTTCGGCTGGGACGAGGAGGGCAACCAGCTCACCGTCACCGTCCTGCCTCCGCTGCCCGCCGACATCCCGGCCCAGCACTTCGTCACCGCGCCCGGCGAGACCGTCCTCGGCTTCACCGACCCCAGCGAGGTCCAGCGCACGCTTCCCCTCACCTACGGAGAGGAACAGATCGACGTGCCGCCGGTCGTCTGGCGCACCGGTATCCGCTCCACCGAGCCGCACCTGCTGGCCATGGGCCACCCCGGCAGCGGCATCTCGACCCTGCTGCGCTCCATCGCCCTGCAGGCCCTCCAGTACGGCGACGTCCTGATCGTCGACGGCGGCGGCACCGGCGAGTACGCGTGCCTGACCGGCCGGGACGGTGTCCTGTCCGTGGAGTGCGCGCTGCCCGGTGCGCTGGCGAGCCTGGAGTGGGCGGCGCAGGAGACCGAGCGGCGGCTCATCGCCATCAACCTCGCCCGGCAGGCGGGCGACCCGCCGCCGGGCGACGCCCGGCGCCCGCTATGGATCGTGCTGGACCGCCCCTCGGTGTTCGCCCACCTCGCCGCGACGGACGGCCGCAAGGACCCGCAGGCGCTGCTCCAGGTGCCGCTGCGGCACGGCCGCGCGGCGAACGTGACCGTCGTCGTGGCCGAGCAGCTCGACAGCGCGGAGGCCCTGAGCGACGCGGTACGGCAGCACACACGCGCGCGTGTCGTCCTCGGACCCGCCACGCCCCGGCAGGTGGAGGCGGTTCTGGGCGCTCCGCCGCACACGACGCCCCTCGGGCACGTACCGCCGGGGCGGGGGTACGCGCGGCTGGGATCGGGCCCCGTGCACCGGCTCCAGGTGCCGCGCACGCCAGATCCGTACGACGACGCGACCAGCGACGCCGACCGGCAGGCGGTGCTGGAGTTGCTGCCCGCGCGGAGCACTGCCGTGGAGGCCGAGCCGACGGATCTCACGAAACCGGCGGTTGACATGGCGCCGGCGACCGCGGAGGCGGCGGGGTAGCGCCGCTGGGGCCGGGGCCGTCCGCCGGTCGCGCGTCGGCCACTCGTGCGTCCCGCCCCGCCCCGCACCGCAGCCGCAGCCGCAGCCGCCGAACCACACCACGCCGCGAGGAGTCATCAGGCGCTCGTCCTAAGCCACGAACGTGCCCGGCGCCTCCACACCCCCCGTGGCACCCGTTTCCACCAGTCGGACCGCCGCGGCCAGACGGACCGCCGCCTCGTCCGCCACCGCTCCCCCGACGGTGAACGGCAGCCGGAGATAGCCCTCGAACGCGCCATCCACGCCGAAGCGGGGGCCGGACGGGACACGGACACCGGTCCGCTCGCCCGCTTCGGCGAGCCGGGAGCCGGACAGGCCGCCGGCGCGGACCCACAGGGTCAGACCGCCGTTCGGGAGGTCGAACTCCCACGTGGGCAGCTCACGCCGGATCGCCGCCACCAGCGCGTCCCGGTTCTCCCGGGCCTGCGCCCTGCGCAGCTCCACCGCCTGCTCCCAGCCCCCCGTGCTGAACAGCCAGTTGACGGCGAGCTGTTCCAGCACCGGCGTGCCGAGGTCGGCGTACGCCCGCGCGGCGACCAGGCTGCGGATGACGTCCGGAGCCGCCCGGACCCAGCCGATCCGCATGCCCGCCCAGAACGCCTTGCTCGCCGAGCCGACCGTGATGACGGTCGAGCCGGCCGGGTCGAAGGCGCAGACCCGGCGCGGCATCCCGCCGGCCGCGAGCTCCTCGTCCAGCCACAGCTCGGTCATCGTCTCGTCGGCCACGAGCACCGTGCCGGCCGAACGTGCCGCGTCCACCAGCCGGCGCCGCTGGTCCTCGTCGGCGAGCGCGCCCGTGGGGTTGTGGAAGTCGGCGACGACGTAGGCGAGGCGGGGAGCGGCCTCGCGCAGGACCTGGCGCCAGCGGTCCACGTCCCAGCCGGACAGCCCCTCGGCCATCGCGACGGGGACGAGACGGGCGCCCGCCTCGCGCATCAGCTGCAGGATGTTGGCGTACGACGGGGACTCCACCGCGATCCGCTCGCCACGGCCGGCGAAGAGATGACAGATCGCGTCGATGGCGCCCATCGCACCGGTCGTCACCATGATCTGCTCGGGCATGGTGGGGATCCCGCACGCGGTGTACCGCTCGGCGATCATCGAGCGCAGCGCGGGCAGGCCGGCCGGGTAGTCGCCGTGCGTGTGGGCGTACGGCGGCAGTTCCTCCAGGGCGCCCTGCACGGCGCGGGTCAGCCATGGCTCGGGGGCCGGCAGCGAGGCACAGCCGAGGTCGATCATCGAGCCGAGGGCCTCGGGCGGCAGGGGTTCCAGGCCCCGGGCGGGCAGCGGGTTGCCGGCCGGTACGGCGGTCCAGCTGCCGGCTCCGCGCCGGGACTCCAGGAAGCCCTCGCCGCGCAGCGCCTCGTACGCGGCCGCGACGGTCGTACGGCTCACGGACAGCGCGAGGGCGAGTTCGCGTTCAGCGGGCAGGCGGGCGGCCACCGGGACGCGCCCTTCGAGCACCAGCAGCCGGATGCCGTCGGCGAGGGCGCGGTAGGCGGGCGGACGGCGGGTGCCGGGGCCGGCCGGGCGGTCCTGCTGGGACTTGAGGAGCCGGGCGAGCTGCGCGGCCCCCATGGCAGAGGTCCACTGAGCCATGAAGATCAGTCCACCTTCCCCGAATTGGCCATGGATGGCGATTCTTCCCAAGCCACAGAGTGTCATGCGTCAGGCCACCGCCACCACTCAGGGGGGTACTTCGTGTCCACTCGGCGCCGTCTCGGACGGCGATTGATCCAGCTGTACGCCGGACTCGCGCTCTACGGCGCGAGTTCTGCGCTTCTCGTCGAGGCGGGCCTGGGCCTGGAGCCCTGGAACGTGCTGCACCAGGGCCTCGCCGAACTCACCGGGCTGACCATCGGGGTGGTGTCGATCATCGTGGGAGCCGCGGTGCTGCTGCTGTGGATCCCGCTGCGCCAGCGCCCCGGGCTCGGCACGGTCTCGAACGTCTTCGTCATCGGCCTGGCCATGGACGCCACGCTCGCGCTCGTCCCGGACGCGCACTCCCTCGCCGTACGCGTCCCGCTCCTGCTCGCGGGGATCGTGCTGAACGGCGCGGCGACCGGCCTCTACATCGCGGCGCGCTTCGGTCCGGGCCCCCGCGACGGCCTGATGACCGGGCTGCACCGGCGCACCGGCCGCTCGATCCGGCTGATGCGGACGGGGATCGAGTCGGCGGTGGTGGTCACCGGGTTCCTGCTGGGCGGCACGATCGGCGTCGGCACCGTGCTGTACGCGGTGTCCATCGGGCCGCTCGCGCAGCTGTTCCTGAGGGTGTTCGCCGTTCCGTCGGCATCGAGTCGCAGCACGCTCGTTGCCGGCGTTTCACCGGAACGCGCGATACTGCGTCCGTGACCCTCGCGACGCCGCCCATACGCCACCCCTACCTCGACCATCCCGGCCCGATCGCCTTCGCCCACCGCGGCGGGGCCGCCGACGGGCTGGAGAACACCGTGGCGCAGTTCCGGCGCGCGGTCGAACTGGGCTACCGCTACATCGAGACCGACGTGCACGCCACGGCCGACGGCCGGCTCGTCGCCTTCCACGACTCGACGCTGGACCGGGTCACCGACGGTGCGGGCCGCATCGCGGACCTGCCGTGGGAGGACGTACGGCAGGCGCGCGTGGGCGGCCGTGAACCGGTGCCGCTGTTCGAGGAACTGCTGGAGACCTTCCCCGAGGTCCGCTGGAACGTCGACATCAAGGCGGAGCCCGCCCTGCGCCCCTTCCTGGACCTGATCGAGCGCACGAACGCCTGGGACCGGGTCTGCGTGGGCTCGTTCTCCGAGGCGCGTGTGCTGCGCGCCCAGCGGCTGGCCGGGCCGAAGCTGGCCACCTCGTTCGGCACCCGGGGGGTGCTGAACCTGCGACTGCGCTCCTGGGGCCTGCCGGCCGCCGTGCGCCGGTCCGCCGTCGCCGCGCAGGTGCCGGAGGCCCAGTCGGGCGTCCCGGTGGTCGACCATCGCTTCGTCCGCGCCGCCCACGCCTACGGGCTGCAGGTGCACGTGTGGACGATCAACGAACCCGCGCGCATGCACCGGCTCCTGGACCTGGGAGTCGATGGCATCATGACCGATCACATCGACACGTTGCGCAAGGTCATGGAGGACCGCGGCGTCTGGGTCTGACCACCCGGCCGCCCGGCCCGAGCCTTCGCGCTTGAGCACTTGAGCGGGGAAGCGAGGGCACGGGTGGGCACGGACACCCTGCGGACGGACGCGGCGGACGACACCGCAGGCCTCCGGCGCGAGCAGCGCGGCTGGTACTTCTACGACTGGGCCTGCTCGGTCTATTCGACGAGTGTGGTGACGGTCTTCCTCGGGCCCTACCTCACCGCGGTCGCCGAGCGGGCCGCGGACGCCGACGGCTATGTGCATCCGCTGGGCGTCCCGGTCCGGGCGGGCTCCTTCTTCGCCTACTCGGTGTCCCTGTCGGTGATCCTGGCGGTCGTGGTGATGCCGGTCGTGGGCGGCGTGGCCGACCGCACCGGCCGCAAGAAGCCGCTGCTCGCGGCGGCGGCGTACACCGGGGCCGCCGCGACCACGGGCATGTTCTTCCTGGACGGCGACCGGTATCTGCTCGGCGGGGCGCTGCTGGTGGTGGCCAACGCGGCGCAGTCGGTCGGGATGATGCTCTACAACTCCTATCTGCCGCAGATCGCCCCGCCCGAGGAACGCGACGCGGTCTCCTCGCGGGGCTGGGCCTTCGGCTACGCCGCGGGCTCGACGGTTCTGGTCGCCAACCTGGTCCTGTACTCGGCGCACGGCTCCTTCGGCCTGACCGAGACGGCCGCCGTCCGGGTCTGCCTGGCCTCGGCGGGTCTGTGGTGGGGTGCCTTCACGCTCGTGCCGCTGCGCAGGCTGCGCGACCGGCACGCGCGCGTGGAGCGCGCCTCGGCAGCCGGGCTCAGGCAGTGGACGGCGACGGTCCGGGACATGCGCCGGCACCCGCTGACGCTCGCCTTCCTGCTGGCGTACCTCATCTACAACGACGGCATCCAGACGGTGATCACCCAGGCCTCCGTCTACGGCTCGCAGGAACTGGGGCTCGGCCAGTCGACGCTCATCATGGCGGTGCTGCTGGTGCAGGTGCTGGCCGTGGCCGGGGCGCTGGCGATGGGGCGGCTGGCCCGGACGTACGGCGCCCAGCGGACGATCCTCGGCTCGCTGGTGGCGTGGACGCTCACCCTGGCGGCCGGTTACTTCCTGCCCGCGAAGGCTCCGGTGTTCTTCTTCGTGCTGGCAGCCGGTATCGGCCTGGTCCTCGGCGGCAGCCAGGCGCTGTCCCGGTCGCTGTTCTCCCATCTCGTGCCGCCCGGCAAGGAGGCCGAGTACTTCTCGGCGTACGAGCTGAGCGACCGCGGGATGAGCTGGCTCGGGCCGTTGCTGTTCGGCATGACCTACCAGCTGACCGGAAGCTACCGGTCCGCGATCATCTCGCTGGTGGCCTTCTTCGCGATCGGCTTCGTGCTGCTGGCGCGCGTGCCGGTGCGGCGGGCGATCGGCGAGGCGGGCAATCCCGTTCCGGGGAAGATTTAGGACTGATTTAGCGCTCGGGGCCAAAGGGCGGTAGTGTACGCCTTTGGCCTGCCAGGCGTACCGTTACTGCGCGTCAAAGATGCCGAAACGCTGGGTGACATCTGCTAGCAGATGTGACAAACCGGGCGCCGGTGGGTAGAACAAGGGGCGGCTACGACGGCGACGCATGACCCGGAACGGGACACGGAACGGGAATCTTTACCGCCGACCGGACGTTGACCGGATGACGACGACAGCGACACCTGTCCTGTGGGCGACAAGCCCGGGAGGCACGATTCATGAGTGAGCGAGCTCTTCGCGGTACGCGCCTCGTGGTGACCAGCTACGAGACGGACCGCGGTATCGACCTGGCCCCGCGCCAGGCCGTGGAGTACGCATGCGAGAAGGGGCACCGCTTCGAGATGCCCTTCTCGGTCGAGGCGGAGATCCCGCCGGAGTGGGAGTGCAAGGTCTGCGGGGCCCAGGCACTCCTCGTCGACGGCGACGGCCCTGAAGAGAAGAAGGCCAAGCCCGCGCGTACCCACTGGGACATGCTGATGGAGCGGCGGACCCGTGAGGAACTCGAAGAGGTCCTCGAGGAGCGCCTGGCGGTTCTGCGCTCGGGGGCGATGAACATCGCGGTTCACCCTCGGGACAGCCGCAAGTCGGCCTAGTCCCTGCTGGCTGGGCGAAGACACAGCTACACAAAACCGCGGGCGCCGTACGTGAATCACGTACGGCGCCCGCGGTTTTCCGCATGTCCGGCGGCGTGCTCAGCGGGTCAGCGGCGGACGCTCCTGCTCCCCCGGCTCGGGCCGGTCCTCCCGGATGACCTCGCCCTGCACCACCTTGCCGTCGGGACGGTGGATGCGGGCCTGCTGGAAGGCATCGCCGAAGCTGCCCGGGGCGGCCGTGCGCAACCTCTTGTCCAGGGCGTTCTCCGCGTACCGGCTCACGGCCTGCTGCACCGGCGGCAGCAGCAGGAGCAGGCCGGCCGCGTCGGAGACCACGCCCGGGATCATCAGCAGCAGGCCGCCCAGCATCATCAGGCCGTTGCCGCCGCCGCGCTCCGGCGAGCCGCCCCGCTGCAGCGCCTCGTTCAGGCTCTGGAAGGCACGGCGGCCGGCCCGCTTGATGACCACGGAGCCGGCCACGAAGCCGGCCACGAGCAGCAGGAACAAGGCGAACCCCCCGGCCGCCCCCGCGACCAGGGTCAGCAGCCAGATCTCCAGCACCAGCCAGGCGGCAACGCCCAGCGGCAGATACCTGCGCAGCCGGGAACGCGGGGGCCGGGCGGTGTACGGAGAGGTCGGAGCGCCAGTCGTCATGCCCCCAGTGTGCCTGGCGGCGGCTCAGCGCGGGATAAGGGGATGGCGATGTCCGCCAAGGGCCGACGCGGGACTACTTGGCCCGCTTGTCCTTGCCGGTGAGCTTGGCGACCCGGTCGCTCGCACCCCAGGCGGTGACCCGCCACAGCGCCTCGACGAGGATGTCCTTGCTCATCTTGGAGTCGCCGAGTTCGCGCTCGACGAAGGTGATCGGCACCTCGACCACGTGGTAGCCGGCCTTGACCGCGCGGCGGGCCAGGTCGACCTGGAAGCAGTAACCCTGCGAGGCGACCTCCTCCAGACCCAGACCCTGCAGGGTCTCGCGGCGGAACGCGCGGTAGCCGCCGGTGATGTCGCGCAGGGGCAGGTCGAGGGCGAGCCGGGAGTAGAGGCTGCCCCCGCGGGAGATGAACTCACGGGACTTGGGCCAGTTCACCACACGGCCACCGGGCACCCAGCGGGAACCGAGCACCAGGTCGGCGCCCTTGAGCGCGGTGAGCAGCCGGGGCAGTTCCTCGGGCTGGTGGGAGCCGTCGGCGTCCATCTCGATCAGCACGCCGTAGTCGCGCTCCAGGCCCCAGCGGAAACCCGCGAGGTAGGCGGCGCCCAGGCCCTCCTTGCCCTTGCGGTGCATCACCTGGACGTTGTCGTCCTCGGCCGCCAGCTCGTCGGCGAGCTTGCCGGTGCCGTCGGGGCTGTTGTCGTCCGCGATCAGCACGTGCGCCTCGGGAACGGCCTTGCGCACCCGGCCGACGATGGTCTTGATGTTCTCCGCCTCGTTGTAGGTCGGAATGATCACCAAGGCCGTGCCGAGCGGACCGAACTGCCTCCCCTGGGCCTTGGCCGCGAGGGTCCCGTCGCCGTCGTTCACTGCTGCCCCTTCTGGTCGTACGCAGGCGTCCACCATAGTGGCCGCCGCCTGGTATGACGTGCCGACTCATGCCTTTGGTGGTGTCGATTCCACAAGAGTGGGGTAAGAATGCGTTTTTCGGCACCTTCACGGCGCACGGGACCGCTTCCCCGTCACGGCGGATGGGGGCCCGGCGCCCTTCGGGCCGACCTGGGACCCGCTGGCTGCGGATCGACCGAAAGCCGTTGTCTACTGAGCGCACGGGCCCCACCCGGGTCACACCTTGCCGACCGGCCGGACCGTTCCCTCGGCGGCGCGGGCGCTGAGCCTGGCTCCCAAGCGACGGTGCCTCGGTGCGGCACACCGTCCCTGACCCAGCAGCGCTGCGACGAGTCCGCGAACATTCCCCGGTCGGGCGTCCGGTGGTGGACTCGGACGAACCTACCGGCCCTCGGCCGTCGACTGTCAACAGCCCTCTGGCCTGCGACGACGGCCCGAAAGGGGCGGCCTCGGGGGAGGATCCGCAGGTCGGGCGGCGGGGCGGCGGCGAGCGAGCGCCGCCGCGCCACCCCCGTAGATCACTCGCCCGGCCGTACGAACACGGTCCGTCCGCCGACCACGGTGCGCAGGCAGACCGGCAGGTCACGGCCCGGGGTGAGGTCCGGCAGGCCGGGCGTACCGGAGCGCGGGTCCGTCGACCAGCGGGCCACCCGGTCGTCGGGGGCCTGGACGACCAGCTCGTCGGTGCGCCAGACCGCGTAGTCGGCGGGCGCGCCCGGCACCAGGACACCGGCGTCGTCCCGGCCCACGGCCCGCCAGCCGCCGCGCGTGTGCGCGGTGAAGGCGGCCCGGACGGACACCCGGTGCTCGGGCGTGCGGTGGAACGCGGCGGCGCGGACGGTGCCCCACGGGTCGAGCGGGGTGACCGGGCTGTCGGAGCCGAAGGCGAGGGGCACACCGGCGCGCAGCAGGGCCGCGAAGGGGTTGAGGGTGCGGGCCCGTTCGGCACCCAGCCGCCGGGCGTACATGCCGTCCTCGCCGCCCCACAGCGCGTCGAAGGCGGGCTGCACGGAGGCGATCAGGCCCAGCTCGGCGAAGCCGGCGACGGTCTCGGGGGTGAGCATCTCGGCGTGCTCGACGCGATGCCGGGCGGCGCGGATCCGGGCGAGGCCGAGCTTCTCGGCCGCGGCGCGCACGCCCTCCACGACGGCGGTCACGGCGGCGTCGCCGATGGCGTGGAAACCGGCCTGCAGGCCCGCCTCGGTGCAGGCGACGACATGAGCGGCGACGGCCGCGGCGTCCAGGTAGGGGGTGCCGGTGTGGCCGGCGTCGGCGTACGGCTCGTGCAGACAGGCGGTGTGCGAGCCGATCGAGCCGTCGACGAAGAGGTCGCCGGCCGCGCCCACGGCACCCAGGTCCCGGGCCCTCGCCACGCCTTCGTCGGCCCGCTCGGCCCAGTAGCCGACGACGCGGGGGCCGGGCACCTCGGCGGCCAGCCTCAGCAGGCCGGTGAAGTCGTCCTCGGAGGAGATCCGCGGACCGCCGCACTCGTGCACCGAGCCGATGCCGAGGGAGGCCGCGTGGGCGAGCGCGGTGCGCTGCGCCTCGGCGCGCTGGGCCGGGGTGATGGCGGCGAGGGCGGCCTCGCGGACGGTGTGGTGGGCGTCGGCGGTGAGCGGGGCGTCCTCGCGGGGGACGCCGGGGATCAGGTCCAGCAGGGCGGTGGTGACGACCGCCGAGTGCACGTCGATGCGGGAGAGGTACAGCGGGCGGCCGCCGGTGGCCTCGTCGAGTTCGGCGCGGGTCGGCGGGCGGCCGCCGGGCCAGCGGGCGGCGTCCCAGCCGTGGCCCAGCAGGACGCGGTCGTCCGGGCGTGCGGCGGCGAAGTCGCGGACCAGGGCGAGGGCCGCCTCCAGGGTGGGGGCGCCCGACAGGTCCAGGCCGGTCAGGGCGAGGCCGGTGGCGGTGGTGTGCACATGGGAGTCGGTGAAGGCCGGGGTCACCAGGGCGCCGTCGAGGTCGATCACCTCGTCCACGCCGTCGGCGAAGGCGTCGGCGGCGCCCTCCGAACCGACCCAGGCGACTTGGCCGCGCTCCACCACCATCGCCGTGGCGAAGGGATCCGCGGGGCTGTGCACCTCTCCTCGGCGCAGGAGGACGGTCTTGGGGGGCTGGGGGTCGGCGGTGCGGTCGCTCATAGCGGACAGTTTCCCCTGTCGCCGGGGAGGGCCTGCACCTGGGGCGTGCCGGGAGGCAGTGATCAGATCCGGGGTGGCCGTGCCTCGTACGGCGTCGACAGGACCACCGTCGTCCGCGTCGAGACGCCGGCCAGGCTCCGCAGCCTCGCCAGCAGTTCCTCCAGCTCGTGCGGTGTCGCCACGCGCACCTTGAGGATGTAGTTCTCGTCGCCCGCGACGCTGTGACAGGCCTCGATCTCGGGGACGCCGGCGAGGCGGTCCGAGATGTCGTCGGGGGCGCTGGGGTCGAAGGGTTTCACCGAGATGAACGCGGTGAGCGGCAGCCCGACGGCCTCGGGGTCGACCACCGCGGCATAGCCGCGGATGACACCACGCTGTTCCAGCCGCCGCACCCGCTGGTGCACGGCGGACGTGGACAGGCCCGTGGCCTTGCCCAAGTCGGTGTAGCTCATCCGCCCGTCCTTGACGAGCAGCTGCACGATCTGTCGGTCCAGCTCCTCCATGGCGCCAAAACCTACAGGGCGCTTGATCTCCTGGGATAGCCGAGAGCGCAGGTCATAGCCGGTTCGATACAAAAAGCGGCGCACAAGGCCCGCAGCACGCACCTGCACACGGCATGTGACGAACGCCACACATCCCGAGCGGGGTCCGTGATGTTCTCGTGATTACCGCCGAGGGCGGACGGGAAGTGCTTGCTGTGGTCGAGGCCGCAGCGCCGTAACGGCCCAGCCTTAGGGGGAGAATCCCATGCAGAGTGTCCATCGCCCTGGTCGATCCGCGTCCAAGCGGCAGCAGCCGGTCGTCGAGCCCGAGCCGGAGGGCGTCGAACCCGACGCCTTCGACGACGAGCTGGACGCCTACGACACCTTCGAGATGTACCGGGTGATCTGCCCGGACTGCGCCCAGCCGATCGCGCTGCTGGCGGACGAGCAGGTGCTTCCCGAGCACGCGCTGTGCGTCTCCCCGTGGAACCCGTTCGGTCTCACGGTGTGTGCCGGCACGGGCCGTTCGGCCGCCGAGGCCCGCCCCGCGGACGAGTCCATCGAGCCGCAGGAGCAGGACACCGCCCTGCTGCTGACGCTCCCCCAGAGTCTGGACTGGCGCACGCAGCCGTTCTCGCACGTCGGTGGCCCGGGCTCGCGCCCGATGCGCGTGCCGGCGATGCGCCGCCAGGCCGCCTGAGCCGCCTCACCGCATCCAGTACGTGCCCTGCACCATGGCGCGCAGGCTGTCGTGGTGCAGGATCAGTGTGTCCGGGTCCGCCGGGACGGCGACCTCCCCGAAGTAAGCCTGCCGGTAGGCGATGCGCAGCATGACGATCGCGTGCCGGAGGGCGGCGTAAAGGGTGTGGAAGTCCATGTCCCGCGGGGTGTGGCCGGTCAGCCGGGCGTAGCGGGCCTCGACGCGGTCCCGGCGCAGGAAGTCCGGCAGTCCGCGCTGTCCGGAGGCGACCGTGAGGTCGCGGAAGAAGCGGTGCAGATGGACGAGCCAGCCGAGGTCCACCTCGCCCGGGGCGAGTGCCGCCAGGACGGCATGGAGGACCAGATCGGGGCCCTGGGCCTGGTCCTAAACGCCTTGGTGCTGTTCAACACGCGGTACATGGACGCCGCGGTGAGCCAGCTGCTTGCGCCGTTCGTGCGGCATCACGTCAACGTGCTCGGCCGGTACTCCTTCCAGCTTCCCGACCTGCCCGGCGGCCTGCGTCCGCTGCGCGATCCGGACGCCACCGACGAGGGATAACCCGGCCCCGCGCCGCCGGATGGGAGGACCCTGGAGCTATGACCAGGAGGCACGTCCGGCGGTGCGCACAACGAGATCTCCGACAGAGCCCGGAATTCCCCAGCCCCGGTCACCAGGGCTGGGCGACATGTGCTCCGCAGGTGGCCGCAAGCGGGGTGGAGCGGTTCTTCGGGCAGATGTGGCCCGTCAGGGCTGCCGGGTCGACGGTTTGCTCGTGGATTGCGCGTTCTGCTCCAGTCCGGTTGTGGCGGACCAGCTGGCGAGCAGCTTCAGGCCGTCCTCAGCGGCGGTTTCGGGGGGCGCGCTGTAGACGACCACGCTCAGGCCGCTTTCGTCCGGCAGGCTCATGGTCTCCTGATCGAGTTCCAGGTCGCCGACGAGCGGATGGTTGAGGCGTTTGGTGCTCTCGCGGAAGACATGCACGTCGTGGGATCCCCACATCACGCGGAAGGTGTCGCTGCGGGTGGACAGTTCACCGATCAGGTTCGACAGTTCCCGGTCGTAGGGGCTCTTCCCCGCCTCGACGCGCAGCGCGCCCACGGCGAAGCGGGCCATGCGCTCCCAGTCGGTGTAGAACCGCCTGGCTGCTGGATTGAAGAACGCGAACCGGGCGACGTTCGCCCCGCAGGTCGGGTCGGCGTACATCTCCGAGTACAGGGCCCGGCCCAGTGGGTTGGCGGCCAGCGTGTCGAGGCGGTTGTTCATCACGTATGCCGGCATCCCCGGCATGCCTTCGACGATCCGCGCCACGCTCGGCCTCACCGTCGGCCGGACCTCCCGCTGCCGTGCCCGCGCCCCCGGCGCCGGCCCGGCAGCGCGGGCGAGGTCGTACAGGTACATGCGCTCGGTGGCATCCAGCCGCAGGGCGCGAGCCAGGGCGTCCAGCACGCTGTCGGAGACACCTTGGAGGTTGCCGCGCTCCAGGCGCGTGTAGTACTCGACGCTCACCCCGGCGAGCGTGGCGACCTCTCCCCTGCGCAGTCCGGGCACCCGCCGCTGACCGTAGGCCGGCAGACCCGCCTGCTCGGGGGTGATCTTGTCGCGTCGGGAGCGGAGGAAAGCGCTGACTGCGTCCCGGTTGTCCATGACGACAGGGTAGGCAGGCCACGCGAGCGGTGGGGGACCCTGCCAGTACCCCTCACAGCAGAAACTCCCCCGTCACGCCCCTCTGCCGTTGCATGGTGCGTGCCCCGATCCTCTGGGGCCCGACCGGTGCGAGGACGCATGTGCCCCCGGGCCGGCCGACCTTTCCAGTACCGGAACAAAACTGAAGGGCACGCAAGATGAGCAACCAGATGAAGACGCTGGCGGAGAGCCCCGCGCAGGTCGTGCGAGGGCTGTATGACGCGCTGAGCAAGGGCGACGTGCCGGGTGTCCTGGCCAAGCTCGCCCCCGAGGTGATCGTCGACGAGCCGACCCAGCTCCCCTACGGCGGCGTGCACCAGGGCCGCGAGGTGTTCGTGCAGTCGATCCTGGGCGCGATGATGGGCTACGCCAACGTCGCCATCACCGATGCCGAGGTGTTCGAAGGCCCGGCCGGCGTCATCGGAAGGCTCACCGGAACGCTCACGGCCCACACCACCGGTGAGGAGTTCCCGCTGACCATGGTCGAGATCCACCAGGTCGAGGACGGCACGGTGCGCAAGATCGACGTCTACACCAAGAACCCCCACGAGCTCGCCGCGTTCTACGCGCGCGCCGAGGCGGGCACCCGCTGACGACGGCACCTCGACAAGATTCCGGCCGAGTTGCCTCACGGCAGCGCGAGCAACTCGGCCGACTCATCCCCAGCCCAGGCCCAGGCCGTCGCATCGATGACCCCTGTCCGCATCAGCGACACCGCGACCAGCCACGCCAGCGGTCTCATAGAGCATCCGCCACAGCGTCTTCTCCCGAAGATGTACCTCGCGCCGGGCGATCAGCCGGTCCACGGCCATCTTTGAGCGGGCCGGGGTCTCGGAGTCTGGCACCGCCAGCCGCGTCGCCCAGGCCGGGACGGACGGCCCGTCGTAGCCGTGCTCCTCGCACCAAGCCCAGCCACGACAGCACCGACGCCCGACGCGCGTTCCAAGTGTTGACCGCCGCGGTGCCCCACAGCAGCTCCAGGGCCTCGCCGATCTCGTCGTCCGCGACCGACCCGAGCGGGCGGCCCTCACCGATCCGCTCGGCCGTCTTGCCGACGCTGGTCGAGTAGCTTCGGACCGTGTTCGGGTTGCCGAGCGAGTCGAGGAAGGCGTCCGCCGCCGCACGGACGGTCAACGTCTTCCCGGCCGGCAGTTGCACGACGGTGGGCACCGCCTCCCCCCTGCCGCAGACAACAGGGCCGCTTCACGTACGGCCCGGAGAACGTCATCGCAGGTGACGAACCAAGTTCCCGCAGACAATAGGGCGTTATCTGCGGAACGACTTCGGACGGGTCCGGCCGTCGATACTCCGTCAGCCGCCCACCAGGGCCGACAGATCCTTAGCGCCGGTTTTCGTTCCGATGCTCCTCAACCCCCCTCCTGAGCGTCCGTCGGCTGACGGTACGTCAGATGACCGGAGGAGGCCAGAGCGGGGACGGGACGGGTCTGGACTGACGCTCGATTCCGCCGGGCGGTGACCTGCCCGGGCGCTGCCGCGTTGATCGGGCATGACCCCCATGCACGCGACCACCGGGCGTCAGCGCCGCATTCTCGTCCCCCGACCCGCAGAATCGGTTCCGCCGCCGCCCGCCCCACAGGACCCGCCCATCTACCGCGACCTCATGCGGACCTGGGCCGACCGGGGCCGGACCCTTCCGGGCCGCCACGACCCGGAGTGGATCAGGCTGGCGGCCCCGACGGTCCGCACGGGGCAGTTCAGTGAGCTTCGGGTCCCGCCACGTGACGGGCGATGACCATCCGCTGGATCTGGTTGGTGCCCTCGACGATCTGCAGGACCTTGGCCTCGCGCATGTAGCGCTCGGCCGGGAAGTCGGTGGTGTAGCCGTACCCGCCGAGTACCTGCACGGCGTCCGTGGTCACCTTCATGGCCGTGTCGGTGCAGTGCAGCTTCGCCATGGCGGCCTGCTTGGCGAACGGCTTGCCGGCGTCGCGCAGCCGGGCCGCCGCGAGGTAGAGCGCGCGGCCGGCCTCGATCTGGGTGGCCATGTCGGCGAGCATGAAGCGCAGGCCCTGGAAGTCGGCGATGGGGCGGGCGAACTGCCGGCGCTGGGTGGCGTAGGCGACCGCCTCGTCCAGGGCGGCCTGGGCGAGGCCGATCGCGCAGGCGGCGATGCCGAGCCGTCCGGAGTCCAGGGCGGACAGGGCGATGAAGAAGCCCTGGCCCTCCTCGCCGATCCGCCGGTCGTCGCCGACGCGGACGCCGTCGAGGTGGACCTGCGCGGTGGGCGAGCCCTTCATGCCCATCTTCTTCTCGGGCGCCGCCCCGCTCAGCCCCGGCGCGTCCCCGGGGACCAGGAAGGCGGTGATCCCGCGCGGCCCCTCCTCGCCGGTGCGGGCCATCACGGTGTAGAAGTCGGCGATGCCGCCGTGCGTGATCCAGGCCTTGGTGCCGTTGATCACCCACTGGTCGCCGTCACGCACGGCCTTCGTGCGAAGTGAGGCCGCGTCGGAGCCGGAGGACGGCTCGGAGAGGCAGTACGCACCGAGCAGGCCGCCGCCGAGCATGGCGGGCAGGTGCTCGACCTGCTGCTGCTTGGTGCCGTAGGTGGCGAGCGCGTAGGAGGCGAGCGTGTGCACGCTGACGCCGAGGCCCACGGTGAGCCGCGCCGCGGCCAGCTCCTCCAGGACCTGCAGGTACACCTCGTAGGGCTGGTCGCCGCCGCCGTACTCGGAGTCGTACGGCAGGCCGAGCAGGCCCGATTCGGACAGCAGGGTGAAGACCTCGCGCGGAAAGCGCCCCGCGTCCTCCTCCTCGGCCGCCTTCGGCGCGATCTCACGCTGGGCGATGTCACGGACGAGAGCGAGCAGATCCCGCGCCTCCTCCGTCGGCAGCTGACGCTCCACCGGCTGCGGGTCGCGGTCGGACATGGCGTCGGTCTCCTCCCTGGTCGGGCACCGGCGGTCTGGCCCTGGGGGTGGGGGCGGCTCCGCCTGGTCTTTCCGGATGGCCGAAGGCGCCCTCTCCCGGGTCTCGGAAGCGGCTGACCAGCGGCTGTGCGCTGTGAGTATGCCCGATCAGCGACCTCCAGTCACCAGTTAACGACCGCTTACTTCAAGAATCCACTCGGGCCGCCCCGGCGCCTCGAAATTGGTCCGAACCATTGACTCACTGGTCTAGTCCTCCTACTGTGCATGACCAACGCTTTACCGCGTTCATGCCAATCGGCGCGCGTTCCCCTCTCCCCCACGAGGAGACACCCGATGCACACTCCCCACCGCTCGCGGCTGCGGGCGTTCGTCGCGACCGCGTGTACCGCCGTCCTCGGCGCCGGACTGCTCGCCGGCGCGGGCACCGCCACCGCGGCGGCCCCGGCAGCGCCGCAGGTCAAGGCCGGCTCGAAGGTCGTCGGCTACTTCACCGAATGGGGCACCTACGACCGCAAGTACTACGTCAGGAACGTCGAGACCTCGGGGTCGGCGGCCCGGCTGACCCACATCAACTACGCCTTCGGCAACGTCACCGGCGGCAAGTGCGCCATGGGCGACTCCTACGCGGCCACCGACCGCGCCTACACCGCCGCCGAGTCGGTGGACGGCGTCGCCGACACCTGGGACCAGCCCCTGCGCGGCAACTTCAACCAGCTGCTGAAGCTGAAGAAGAAGCACCCGGGCCTGAAGGTCCTGTGGTCCTTCGGCGGCTGGACCTGGTCGAGCGGCTTCGGCGAGGCCGCGAAGAACCCCGCCGCCTTCGCCCAGTCCTGCTACGACCTGGTGAAGAACTCCAAGTGGGCCGGGCTGTTCGACGGCATCGACATCGACTGGGAGTACCCCAACGCCTGCGGCAACACCTGCGACACCAGCGGCCGGGAGGCGTTCAGGAACGTCATGGCGGCCCTGCGGTCGAAGTTCGGCGGCAGCGCGCTGGTCACGGCGGCGATCACCGCGGACGCCTCCGGCGGCGGCAAGATCGACGCGGCGGACTACGCGGGCGCCGCGCAGTACGTGAACTGGTACAACCCGATGACGTACGACTACTTCGGCGCCTGGGACGCGAGCGGCCCGACCGCCCCGCACTCCCCGCTGACCTCCTACTCGGGCATCCCGAAGGCGGGCTACAACACCTCCGCGACCATCGCCAAGCTCAAGGGCCTCGGCATCCCGGCGTCCAAGCTGCTGCTCGGCATCGGCTTCTACGGCCGCGGCTGGACCGGGGTCACCCAGGCGGCGCCCGGCGGGACGGCCACCGGACCGGCGGCGGGGACCTACGAGCAGGGCATCGACGACTACAAGGTGCTCAAGGCCAAGTGCCCGGCGACCGGCACCGTGGGCGGCACGGCCTACGCCAAGTGCGGCAGTGACTGGTGGAGTTACGACACCCCGGCGACCATCGCCACGAAGATGACGTACAAGAACCAGCAGGGCCTCGGCGGCACCTTCTTCTGGGAACTGAGCGGCGACACCGCGAACGGCGAGCTGATCAAGGCCATCGACTAGCCCGGCACCAGGGGGACTCGGGAGCGGAGGACCACGAGCCCGAAGTCCCCCGGTGTGTCAGGCGTCGCGACGGGCCGGCTGGGGCGCCGGGTAGGCCGGGTCGAGTTCCTCGACGGCCCGCAGTGCTCCGCCGAGCGTCTTCACCAGCAGCTCGCGCATGGTGTCGCGGGACAGCTCGGGGCGGTCGATCCAGTCCAGGGTCGCGCCCTCGACACTGCACACCCAGGAGAGCAGGCCCATCCGGGCGAGCGGGGCGATGTCGCTGCGGCCGTAGGCCCCGTCGGCGATGGTGGCGATGATCGCCTCGCGGACGCCGTCCCGGATGGCGTGGACCTCGGCGTCGAAGCCGACGCCGCCGCTGACGATGGTGCGGTAGGCGGCCTGGTGGTGCTCGGCGTAGCGCAGATAGCCGTCGATGGTGCGGTGGACCCGGTCCACGGCGGGCAACTCGAGACCGTTCGCCGCGAAGGTGACCAGGTCGGCGACGGAGTCCTGGATGATCGCCAGGTAATAGCCGCGCTTGGACTGGAAGTAGTAGTAGATCAGCCCCTTGGCGACATGCGCCTGGCGGGCGATGTCGTCCATGGACAGCGCGTCGTAGGACGTGTCGGCGAACAACTTCCGCCCGATGGCGATGAGTTCGGCGCGACGGGCCATCGAGCGCTCGGTGCCGCGCATCCGGGGACGGACGGCGGCACGCTGATGCGGCATATTCAATGTCGACCCTGTTCCAGGCGGTCGGCGGGACCACCGCAGTATGTCAGAACATGCCGCACACGTGAGCGGGTCGATGCGGAGCGGGCCGGGCCCGGAGGTCAGAGCAGGCCGAGCCGGGTCACGAACATGGCGACGACCGCCACGAGGACCCACCCCATGACGTGCTCGAGGATCTTCGGGCCGTCCTCGCGGGGGCCGCCGGTGCGCGCGCGGGTGGCGGTGGCCAGGTGCGTGGTCATATCCATTTGTCCACCTTGCCACCCGCGACGGCGTCCGCGGCGATGAGCTTGCTCACACGGTCAGTGCACACCCACCGCCGCGAGCGCCATGCGCTGGCTCGGGCTCGGGTGGGCCGGGAAGTAGAGGTAACAGACTCCCCCGGTGCCGGAGACGACCTTGCCCGAGGCGTTGTACCGCTTGGTCCTGAGCCAGATGTTCTCGAACTCCCGGCGCAGATAGACCCGTCGTACCGCCTCGTCGCTCGGCGAGGCCGGGTCGTTGGCGATCACGTCGCCGTCCGCGGTGAAGCCGATCACGGTCATCAGGTGGCCCGAGGTGCCGTAGCCGGCGCCGGTCAGCTCGGTCTTCAGGAACGACTGGGACGTTATGGCCGGGATGCCGGCGGCGATCAGGGTCTCCAGGTCGGTGAGCGAGGCGAGCCGCGTGACCACGCCCTGCAGGCCATCGAACGTGGCCGCGTACGCGGCGTTGAACGGCCAGTTTCCGCAACCCTCGTACTGGGCGTCGTAGGTGAAGCGGGCGGCGTGGTCCACCTGCGGGTCGGCGTACGTCGGGTCGACCCAGGACAGCTGCTCGGGGGTGAGCCGGCCGCCCCAGTACTCGATGATCATCTGCGAGGAGGTGGGGCTGCACCATGCCTCGCCGCCGCCGTCGTACTGCGGGTACTGGCCCTTGTGGATCTCCTGCGAGTAGCGCGGGACGGCCAGTTCCTGGGCGAGGCCGGGGGTGGAGGCGGGGACGGTGAAGCGGTCGGGGATGTCGGACCCCATGGCGCCCAGCCGCCATACGGTCGGCGTCAGATGCGTCCCCGGCCTGCGGTAGAGGGTGAGGCGCAGCCGGTACGACGTCAGGCGCAGGCCGGTGCTCGCGTCGTCGATGGCGAACGTGTCGGTCCAGATGCTGCTCTTGCCGTCGGCCTGGCCGTCCACCGAGGTCCGCTTGATGTCCTGGTCACCGGCCGCCCAGCGGCCCATCACGTACCACGGGGTCTCGGTGCCGTCGGAGTACGTGCCCTGGAGTTCCACCTGGAGCCAGGTGCCCTCGGGGGTGTGGGCGTTCCAGGAGGAGACGACCTCGGTGGCGGGGACGGTGAGCCGGTGGACCGGGGAGGTCCAGGTGGCGTACTCCCAGGTGGCGGTCGTGCCGGTGTGCGGGTCGGTGTAGTCGGTGCGATCGGCCGGGGCGCCGATGAGGACGCCGGGGCGGGCTCCGGCGACGGCCCGGACACCCTGGGCCGCGCCGAGGCGCCACTCGCGGTAGGTGGTCCAGGAGTGGTAGTCGATCGGGCGGGCCGGCGCCTTGCCGGGGTCGTCCGCGGCGGTGGCTCGCTGCGCGGCGGCAGCGGGGACCGTTCCACCGGCCACCGCCACGGCGACGGCTGCGGTGAGGACGGCTCTGCGGGACGGCTGTTGGGCTCTGCTCATGGGCGCGATTACCCCCGGGTGTCCGATGATCCGGTGCGGTGTGTGCGCCAACTATGGAGCAGGAGGCATGCCGCTGCCAGCACTTCTGCACATGCGGCGCCATCAATATTGGTCTCGTCCACTGGAACGGCAGAGCGGAGCCCGCTCGAGACGCCGAGCGGGGAACCGCGCGGCGGCCCGCAGCCGCACAGCTCCCCGCAGCCACCCGGACCGGACGCCTCCTGCCGTGGTGCTCGGCGTCAGACGAGATCCATCGCGGCGACCTCGTCGGGCCGGCCGTAGCTGATCGGTCCCTGGAAGCGGCGGCGGGCGGTGGCGAACCACCACACCGTCGCGACGAGCAGGACGACGGCGAGCGCGATCGGCGCGTAGTTGAAGGTGTCGACGGTGATCGGCGAGGCCTGCGGCAGCATGAACAGCACGCTGCTGAGCACGATCCAGATCACCGCGAGCCAGCCGACCGGCCGGCCCCAGCGGCCCAGGTGCCACGGCCCGGGCTGGAACTCGCCGCCGAGCCGCAGCCGCAGGAAGATCGGCACGGCGTAGGCGAGGAAGAGGCCGACCACGTTGACGCTGACGATCGCGGTGAACGCGGTGTGCGACCACCAGCCGGGCACGACCAGGGCGACCGAGCAGGCCACCGCGAGCCACACCGCCTTCACGGGCGTACGCGTGCGCGGCGAGACCGAGTGCCACCAGCGGGAGCCGGGCATGGCGCCGTCCCGGGAGAAGGCGAAGATCTGCCGGGTGTTGCTGGTGAGGTTGGCGAGACCGCAGAAGAGCATCGCGCCGATGACGCTGAGCAGCATGACCTTGGCGGTGCCGAGACCGAGGCCGTCGATGAGAATCTGGACGGGCGGCGCATCCGAACCGGCCACCTTGGCGTAGTCGCCGATGCTGTAGACGAGCGCGAGCATCAGGATCAGACCGGTGATCGCCGAATAGCCGATGGAGCGGGTGATCCCCTTGGGCGCGTTGATCGTCGCGTGGACCGTTTCCTCGGACATGTGGAAGCTGCCGTCGAACCCGGTGAACGTCCAGCTGGTGACCAGCAGGCCGAGCATGCCGCCGTAAAGTCCGCTCGTGAAGCCGGTGTTGTTCTCGAAATGCGTCACGAAGGACGCCGGCTGGTGGTGATCGGGCATCACTATGAGTGCGCCCACGATCACCACGAGTCCGATCAGCAGCCACCACACGGAAATGCGGTTCAGTACGGCGACGAGTTGCACGGTGTAGGTGTTGGCGAGGCCTTGCACGACGATGATCAGGGCCGTGATCAGCACCGTCTGGTGCGTGGTCGGCTGGTAGGAGGGCCACTGCAGGTGGATGAAGGCCTGGATGAAGGTGGCGGCCGCATAACCGGTGGCGGCGGTGCCGCCGATCTGGCCCACGAAGTTCAGCCAGCCGGTGAACCAGGACCAGGCGCCCTTGTGGCGCTTTGCAAGTTTACCGGCGGAGAAATACAGGGCACCGCTCGTCGGATAGGCCGAGGCGACTTCCGCCATGGCCGCACCGATGAGGAGCACCATGACGCAGACCCCGATCCAGCCGAACACGAGAATGCGCGGGCCGCCCGCGTTCATCCCGAATCCGAAGGACGAGAAAATGCCCGAGAGGATATTGATGATGGTGAAGGAGATCGCGAAATTGTCGAACGCCTGGAAGCGGCGGGTGAGTTTCCGCGGATAACCCATCGCGTGCAGGGTCGCGTCGTCGTCGAGCACGACCGCGTCCTCACCCGCGCGGGCCTTCGCCCGTGGCGTCGATGTCCGTTCCGACACAGTTCGGCCTTTCTCTCGATGGGGTGAAACTCGATGGGGTGAGATGGGGGTGAGATGAGGATGAAAGGGACGAGCAGGGGTCAGTCGGGCCGTGGCACGGGCAGGCCGCAGGCGCGCCGGGCCCGGGAGAGCTGCTCGGCGGGGTCGCCGAAGGCGCTCCAGGGCATGCGTGAGGCGTACGGGCCCATCGCCGTGAACACCGCCCGGGCCTCGAACTCGCGCTGGGCCATGACCAGGGCGTGCGCGAGGTAGGCCAGGTCGAGCACCGGGGTGAAGCGGTAACGGGCCACCGCGGGCAGCCAGTTCCGGTAGATCGCCAGCGCCGTGGCGCGCCACTGCGGCTCTTCCCAGACGCGGTCGGCGAGCAGCTGGGTGGGGTTGTAGCTCTCCACCAGAGCCACCAGCGGCAGTAGCCGGAGGGCGGCGTCGGCGGGCGCCCGCTGGCTGAGGAAAGCGGCCACGTCCCAGGCCGCGTTGACCGAACCGCCGTGCCGCGTGAAGAAGAACGACAGAAAGCGGTGGTGACCCTCGCGGTGCCAGGGGTCCAGCGACAGGATGTGCGCGAACAGCCGCCAGGGCCCGGCCGGGGCGGTGAGCAGGCCGCGCGGCGCCGGGTCGCTCGGCCGGTGCAGCCGGGCCATGGCCAGCTTGGCGACCCAGGGCGTGGGGTCCTCGGGGGCCATGGCGGCGGCGCGGTCGCAGGCGGTCAGCGCGATCCGCTCCAGCGCCTCGGCGCGCTCGTCGCGGGCGTCGGCGGCCCGCAGGGCGCGCTGCACGGCGACCCGGGCCCACATCAGCGTCGCCTCGGGCGTCGGTTCCTCGGCGAGCCAGCGCTCGACCAGATCGGTGCCGGCCGCCTCCGAGGCGAGGACCAGCGAGCGATGGGCGCGCAGGGCGTGGTCGGTACGCGTCTCGGCGAGGGCCTCGCACGCGTATCGATAACGTCCGGCACGCACATCGACGCATACGCTCGCCAGGACACGGTCGTCGGCCGCCGGATGCCACACATAGTGCCCTTCGAATAACTCCGCGACCATGTCCCCCTGCCAGTCCCCGTGCGGCGCACAGCGGTTGCGCTGGAGGCACCCTACTCAGCGACGGGCACACCCGGAACGCCTAATTCGACATATCGGTCAGGGGATTCGCGAATGTTTATCGGGGCCATTGACTGGCTGCCAGCCGATGATTCAAAACGCGACCACTACTACACTGTTTCCGGAAAACCGCCCACACCGACCACAACCGGGGGAACCATCATTCGCGACCTCGCCACCCGGCTGCGCGGGCTCGCCCCCTCCCTGGGGCCGGTCCGGCTGATCGGCGTCGACGGACACGCCGGCTCGGGAAAGTCCACGTTCTCCGGGCACTTGGCCGCCGCGCTCGGCGGGGCTCCGGTGCTGCACCTCGACGACATCGCCAGCCACGAGCAGCTCTTCGAGTGGACCGACCGGCTGATGGCCCAGGTGATCCACCCGCTCGCCCGGGGCGAGAACGCGTCCTACACGCCCTACGACTGGCGCGCCCGCGGCTTCGGCGCGCCGCGCCCGCTGCCGGCCGCGCCCGTGGTCCTCGTCGAAGGGGTCGGTGCCGGCCGCCGGGCACTGCGGCCGCATCTGGCCATGCTGCTGTGGATGGAGCTGCCCCGGGAGGAGTCCTGGACGCGCGGCCGACTGCGGGACGGGGCGGAGCAGCGGGAGTTCTGGGAGGGCTGGGTCGAGGCGGAGCGCGCGCACTTCGCCGCGGACCCAACGCGCCCCCATGCCGACCTCCTGGTACTGCAGAAACCCGAGGGGTACGAGGTACTGCCGGGTCCTGAGACGACCCGTGGACCGGACCAAGGCGTGACCCAGAGTGACGGAGCGTCCGCGTTGTGGTGAACGTGTGAAGACCCTTGCGGGGGAACTTCTCCCAGTGCCTCAACTCCGCTTGACCGGGGGGCCGTACAGGTCTTACGTTCTCAATGAGCGGTCATTCGGGACCGCCCCCAGACGCGAAGCCCCCGGTTGTTCCCCCGTGACCGGGGGCTTCGTTCTGCCCGCGCCGCTCTTTCCGGGCGCCCGGCGCACCGATCCGCTCACCCTCGGTCACCGATCCGTGTGCGCCCCGTCCGCCCCCACCTCGCCAAACGTCCCGTGCGGCACCCTTCGGCGCGCGGTCATGGCGCGGGTACGATGCCCTCGGTGCGACCTTCGAGGCTGATCGCGCACCTGTAACTCCGGTCCGCGGCACGGCGGTTCGACCGCGGCGGCCGTCGGGCGACTGCCCGGTGGTGAACCACGGGGACACGGTCTGTGGGGGGACGGGATGGACTTCGGCACGCAGGGCCCCGAGGCCCCGGCCGACCTGGCCTGGCTGCGGGGTGTGGACGCCTACACGATGGGCGCCTATCCGCAGGCGGAGGAGGAGTTCCGCACCGCGGTGCGGATGGACCCCGGGATGGCCGACGGCTGGCTCGGCCTGCACGCGCTCCGGGTCGACACGACGACCGCGCTGCTCAGGATGTTCCGGCACCGCGACCGCTTCGGCGAACAGCGCGCCCGGCACCGCCGGACCCTCAACTCCTGGTACTGGCTGGGCTGGTGGGTGCAGCCGGTGCTGGAGAGCCCGCGTGATCTGCTGCTCGCGCACGCCTCGCACTGGCTGGACGGCCGGCACGTGCCCGAGCTGGACCGGGCCCTGGCCGGGCTGCCCCCGGTCGACACCGACCCGCAGGTCCGCTTCCTGCACGCCTGCCGCGCCTACCTGGTCAAGGACTGGGAGCAGCTGGTACGGCACACCGACCCGCTGCTGGACGACGCCATGCTCGGCATCGAGGCGGGCCTGTTCGGCGGCATGGCCAGGGTACGGCTGGAAATGTACGGGCAGGCCGAACCCCTGCTGTCGGCGGCGCTGATGCGCTGCCGCAGCGAGCAGCCGCAGCGCAAGGAGCTGCGCTACTGGCTGGCGCGGGCGCACGAGGGCACGGGCCGTTCCGCCGCCGCGCTCCCCCTCTACCGGGCCGTGCACCGCGTCGACCCGGCCTTCATGGACACCTCGGCACGGCTCGCGGCGATCGCCGAGGGCGACGGGTACGACGACACCGCCGACCTGGCCGCGATCACGCTGACCGGTGCCGGGCAGGACAGCGTGGACGGGCCCGACGGATTCGATCCGCTGTTCGGCACCGAGGGCCGTGATCTGCGGCTGCCGGAGCCGGATCTGCCGACGGGGCCCCTGCCCTCGGTGAGCGATCCGGGGGTGCGGGTGAAGACCGGTGTCTCCTCCCCCGTTCCGGCCGGGCCGACCGATCCCGCTCTCCTTGAGGAGGCGCTCGCCGAGCTCGAGCGCATGGTGGGGCTGGACCCGGTGAAACGCCAGGTCAAGGCGTTGTCCGCGCAGTTGAACATGGCCCGGCTGCGGGCCGGGCAGGGGCTGCCGGTGCAGCCGCCGAAGCGGCACTTCGTCTTCTCGGGGCCGTCGGGGACGGGGAAGACCACGGTGGCCCGGATCCTGGGCCGGGTCTTCTACGCCCTGGGCCTGCTCGGCGGGGACCACCTGGTGGAGGCCCAGCGGGCCGATCTGGTCGGCGAGTACCTCGGGCAGACGGCCGTGAAGGCCAACGAGCTGATCGACTCCGCGATCGGCGGGGTGCTGTTCGTGGACGAGGCGTACTCGCTGTCCAACTCCGGGTACGGCAAGGGGGACGCGTACGGCGACGAGGCCCTGCAGGTGCTGCTGAAGCGGGCCGAGGACAACCGGGACCACCTGGTGGTGATCCTCGCCGGCTATCCGGAGGGCATGGACCGGCTGCTGGCCGCGAACCCCGGACTGTCCTCCCGGTTCACCACCCGCGTCGACTTCCCCTCCTACCGGCCGCAGGAACTCACCGAGATCGGGAAGGTGCTGGCCGCGGAGAACGGGGACCAGTGGGACGAGGAAGCGCTGGAGGAACTGCGCTCGATCGCCGGGCACGTGGTCGAGCAGGGGTGGATCGACGAGCTCGGCAACGGACGGTTCCTGCGCACGCTGTACGAGAAGAGCTGCGCGTACCGGGATCTTCGGCTGTCGACGTACGCGGGGTCGCTGTCGCGGGAGGACTTGGCCACGCTTCGGTTGGCCGACTTGATGCAGGCGTACGGGGAAGTGCTCTCGGGGCGGGGGCCGCAGGATCCGTCGGGTATGTGACGCGCCCCGAAGAGGCGCGGGGAACCGCGCGACCAGCCACACCGCACAGGCAGCCGCGCTGCTCCCCGCACCACCCGGGCTAGGAGGCGAGCACCTGCTCGGGCTCCCCGCTCATCCGTGGCTCCGGCATCTCCCGGTGGGCCGGGTCACGGACCTCGCCGACCAGGAGTTCCAGGACGTCCTCCAGAGCGACGAGCCCCAGCACCCTGCCGGAGGCGTCCGCGACCTGGGCCAGGTGCGTGGCCGCCCGTCGCATGACCGTGAGGGCGTCGTCGAGCGGCAGCTCGGCCCGCAGGGTGGTCATGGGACGCCAGACGTGCTGGGGGACGGCGCGGTCGGAGTGCTCCAGATCGAGGACGTCCTTGACGTGGACATAACCCATGAAGGAGCCCTTGTCCGTCGCCGAGACGGGGAAGCGGGAGTAACCCGTGCGGGCCGTCAGCTCGACGATCTCGCCCGGGGTGACCGACGGGTTGACCGTGACCAGCGACTCGCGGCGCAGCAGGACGTCGGTCACCGGGCGGGAGCCCAGTTCCAGGGCGTCCTCCAGGCGTTCCCTCTCCTCGGGGTCGAGCAGGCCGGCCTGGCCGGAGTCCTCCAGCAGGCGGTTGAGCTGCTCGCTGGTGACGACGGCCTCGACCTCGTCCTTGGGCTCGACCCGGAAGAGCCGCAGGATGCCCTGGGCGCAGGCGCCGAGGGTCACGGTGATCGGCTTGCACAGGCGGGCGAAGTAGACCAGGCCGGGGCTCAGCCACAGCGCCGCCTTCTCGGGGGCCGCCATCGCCAGGTTCTTCGGCACCATCTCGCCGATGACCAGGTGGAAGAAGACCACCGCGGCCAGCGCGATGACATAGCCCAGCGGGTGGACCATGCCGTCGGGGAGGTGGACCGCCGCGAACACCGGCTCCAGCAGATGCGCCACCGTCGGCTCGGCCACCGCGCCCAGCGTCAGCGAGCAGACGGTGATGCCGAACTGGGCCGCCGCCATCATCTGGGGCAGGCGTTCGAGACCGTAGAGCACCTGGCGGGCCCGGGCGGTGCCGAGCGGTTCGATCTGGCTGCGGCGCACGGAGACGAGCGCGAACTCGGCACCGACGAAGAAGCCGTTGGCGAGCACGAGCAGCGCGGCGAAGACCAGTTGGAGGACGCTCATCGGACGGCCTCCATCACGTTCACCGCGGGGGCCGTCCTGACCAGCCGGACCCGTTCGGCGCGGTAGTGGCCGACCTGGCGGACCGAGAGGCGCCAGCCGGGCAGTTCGGCCCGGTCACCGGGGACCGGGATACGGCCGAGCAGGTCGGCGACGAGTCCGGCGACCGTCTCGTACGGCCCCTCGGGCACGTCGAGGCCTATGCGCTGGAGGATGTCGACGCGGCAGCTGCCGTCGGCGTCCCAGGCGGGCCGTCCGTCCTCCGGCGGGGCGGGGGCCAGCTCGGGGATGTCCTTGGCGTCGTGCTCGTCGCGGACCTCTCCGACGAGTTCCTCGACGATGTCCTCCAGGGTGACCACGCCCGCCGTGCCGCCGTACTCGTCGACGACGACCGCGATGGGCTGCTCGGAGCGGAGCCGGGCCAGCAGGGGCTGGACCGGCAGGGTCTCCGGGACCAGCAGCGCCCTGCGGGCGATGCGTGCCACCGGGGTGCGCAACCGGTCGTGCACCGGGACGGCGAGGGCGTCCTTCAGATGGGCCATGCCGACGATCTCGTCGATCTTCTCCCGGTAGACGGGGAAGCGGGACAGACCGGTGGCCCGGGTGAGGTTGACGACGTCCTCGGCGGTTGCCGTGTCCTGGAGGGCGCTGACCTTCACGCGGGGGGTCATGACGTGCTGCGCGGTCAGCTCGCCCAGGGCCAGGGTGCGGACGAACAGGTCGGCCGTGTCCTGTTCCAGGGCGCCGGCCTGCGCGGAGTGCCGCGCCAGGGAGACGAGCTCGCCCGGGGTGCGGGCGGAGGCCAGCTCCTCGGCGGGTTCGACGCCGAGGGCCCGCACCAGCCGGTTGGCGACGGTGTTGAGCGCGGCGATCACCGGCCGGAACAGGCGGGCGAAGCGGTGCTGCGGGCCGGCCACGAACCGGGCGACCTGCAGCGGCTTGGACACCGCCCAGTTCTTGGGCACGAGCTCGCCGATCACCATCTGGATCGCGGAGGCCAGCAGCATGCCGACGACCACGGCGACACCGGAGACGGCGCCCTCCGGGACACCGACGGCGGCGAACGGGCCGTGCAGCAGCCGGGCCAGGGCCGGCTCGGCGAGCATGCCGACGACCAGGGAGGTGATGGTGATGCCGAGCTGGGTGCCGGAGAGCTGGAAGGACAGCTCCTTGAGCGACTCGGCCACCCTACGGGCGCGTCGGTCGCCCTCGGCGGCCGCCCGCTCGGCGTCCGTCGCCTCGACGGTCACCAGGCCGAACTCGGCCGCGACGAAGAATCCGTTGGCGAGGATCAGCAGGAAAGCCGCTCCGAGGAGCAGCAGGGAGACGGTCACGCTGCCACCGCCTTCCCGGTATGTCGGGTCGGGGCGGCGCAGGTACTACAGGACGATCCGTCCATCGCTGGAGGGAGTCACTCCTCGGGTAGCAGGAACCCCTGTGCACCGGGTGGTGCGCCAGGGGCGGGGCCGCAGCGAAACGGCCTCCGTCACCAGATTAATCAAGACATGGGCCACTCGGGCAGGGTGAAGGCCCCCGAGTCAGCCCCGATCCGCCCCCGAGTCAGCCCTGATCTTCCACCGGGTGGGCCGTGGAGCGGGCGTCGGCGAGGGCCCGCAGCGCCTGCGCGTCGGCGATGGCGCGCTGCTTGGCCAGGCCCGGCTGGATGCCGAGCGCGGGCAGGCTGGTGCCGTCGCTGAGGTTGAGGAACACCCAGGGATCCCCCGGACGGAGGTTCACCTGGACGATCTCCGCCCACTCCAGGCGCCGCCTGCTGGCGATGTTGACCACGGTGACACCGGACTCGTCGGCGACGACCTTCACCCGGGAGATCTGGGCCAGCACCCAGAAGATCAGCGCCCCGGTGATGAAGAAGCTCGCCCGCTCCCCCGGGCCGAGCTGCTCCAGCAGCATCGAGATCCCGGAGATGGTGAGGAAGATCACGACACCGGCGGTGAGCAGGATCGCCCGGGTGTGGCCCGGCCGGAACGTGACGGGAAGGGTGGGCAGGTCGGACATCGGTCGGCGTACCCCTTACAGGCGGCAGGCGTGGATGGCCGTGGTGAGGATGGCGCGCGCGCCGATGGCGTACAGGTCGTCCATGATCCGCTGCGCCTCCTTGGCGGGGACCATGGCGCGGACCGCGACCCAGCCCTCGTTGTGCAGCGGGGAGACGGTCGGGGACTCCAGGCCGGGGGTGAGCGCGACGGCCTTCTCCAGCTGCTCGACGCGGCAGTCGTAGTCCATCATCACGTAGGTCCGCGCTACCAGGACGCCCTGGAGGCGGCGCAGGAACTGCTGGACCTTCGGCTCCTCGCCGTCGGTGCCGGTGCGGCGGATGACGATCGCCTCGGACTTCATGATCGGCTCGCCGAAGACCTCCAGGCCGGCGTTGCGCAGGCTGGTGCCGGTCTCCACGACGTCGGCGATGACCTCGGCGACGCCCAGCTCGATCGCGGTCTCCACGGCGCCGTCGAGGTGGACGACGGAGGCGTCGACGCCGCTGTCCTCCAGGTGCCCCGCGACGATGCCCTCGTAGGAGGTGGCGACCGTCTTGCCCTTGAGGTCCTCGACGCCGTTCGCGGTGCCCGGCCTGGCGGCGAAGCGGAAGGTGGAGCGGGCGAAGCCGAGCGGCAGGATCTCCTCGGCATCGGCGCCGGAGTCGATCAGCAGGTCACGGCCGGTGATGCCCACGTCGAGGCGGCCGGAGGCCACGTAGATCGCGATGTCGCGGGGGCGGAGGTAGAAGAACTCGACCTCGTTCACCGGGTCGACGATCCGCAGCTCCTTGGACTCGCGGCGCTGCTGGTAGCCGGCCTCATGCAGCATCTCCGCCGCAGGGCCGGACAGTGAACCCTTGTTGGGGACGGCGATGCGCAGCATGAGGTCGGCTTCCTTTGCGTGAAGGGGTTTTCTGCGGCTTGTGCAGCAGGTGGCTTACAGGTGGGCGTAGACGTCGTCCAGGGAGATCCCGCGGGCGACCATCATCACCTGGATGTGGTACAGCAGCTGGGAGATCTCCTCGGCGGCCGCCTCCTTGCCCTCGTACTCGGCGGCCATCCAGACCTCGGCGGCCTCTTCGACGACCTTCTTGCCGATGGCATGGACGCCCTTGCCGACCAGCTCTGCGGTGCGGGAGGTGGCGGGGTCGCCGTGGGCGGCCTTCTGCTGGAGCTCGGTGAAGAGCTCCTCGAACGTCTTCTTGGACATGGTGGTCCTTACCCTACGCGCTCCGGCCGGTGCCTCAGTGCCAGGGTTCGGATACTGAGCGGAGCGTGGCGGCGGTCGCGACCGCCGCGGTCACCGCCTCGTGGCCCTTGTCCTCGTTCGAGCCCTCCAGGCCGGCCCGGTCCAGGGCCTGCTCCTCGGTGTCGCAGGTGAGCACGCCGAAGCCGACGGGCACTCCGGTCTCCACACTGACCTGGGTGAGGCCCTGGGTGACGCCCTGGCACACGTAGTCGAAGTGCGGCGTGCCGCCGCGGATGACGACGCCGAGGGCGACCACGGCGTCGTAGCCGCGCCCGGCCAGCACCTTGGCGGCGACCGGGAGTTCGAAGCTGCCGGGGACCCGGATCAGCGTCGGCTCGTCGATCCCCAGTTCGTGCAGGGCGCGCAGGGCGCCGTTCACCAGACCGTCCATCACCTTCACGTGCCACTGCGCCGCGATGACGGCGACCCTGAGGTCGCTCGCGTTGCGTACGGACAGTTCCGGTGCACCCTTGCCGCTCACGTGTCTCCTAAGTGCTTCTTGCTTACTGGTTGCCACAGCCGGACGCGACCGCGGCCGCGGAAGCGGTCACGGCGGGCGTGTCCAGCCAGGGCAGGTCGTGTCCCATGCGGTCGCGCTTGGTGCGCAGGTAGTGCAGGTTGTGCTCGCCCGCCTGGATGGGCATCGACACGCGGCCGGTGACCCGCAGGCCGTGGCGCAGCAGCGCGTCCGTCTTGTCCGGGTTGTTGGTCATCAGCCGGACGCTGTGCACGCCGAGGTCGGCGAGGATCTGCGCGCCGGCGCCGTAGTCGCGGGCGTCGGCGGGCAGGCCGAGTTCGAGGTTGGCGTCCAGGGTGTCGCGGCCGCGCTCCTGCAGCTCGTACGCCCGGAGCTTGGACAGCAGACCGATGCCGCGCCCCTCGTGGCCGCGCAGGTAGACGACCACGCCCCGGCCCTCGTCCTGGATGCGCTGCAGGGCGGTGTCCAGCTGGGGGCCGCAGTCGCAGCGCAGGGAGCCGAAGACGTCGCCGGTGAGGCATTCGGAGTGGACGCGGACCAGGACGTCCTCGCCGTCGCCGAGGTCGCCGTGGACGAGGGCGACGTGTTCGACGCCGTCGACGGTGGAGCGGTAGCCGTAGGCGGTGAAGGTGCCGTGCTTGGTGGGCAGGCGGGTCTCGGCCTCGCGGCGGACGGTGGGCTCGCTGCCGCGGCGGTAGGCGATCAGGTCCTCGATGGAGATGATCGTCAGGCCGTGCTTGCGGGCGAACGGGATCAGCTCGGGCAGGCGGAGCATGCGGCCGTCCTCGCCGGCGATCTCCACGATGGCGCCGGCCGGGCGCAGACCCGCGAGCCGGGCGAGGTCGACGGCGGCCTCGGTGTGGCCGTTGCGGGTGAGGACGCCGCCGGGCTTGGCGCGCAGCGGGAAGACATGGCCGGGCCGGACGAAGTCCGTCGGCTCGGCCGTGCCGCTCGCGAGGAGCTGGAGCGTCGTGGCGCGGTCGGAGGCCGAGATGCCGGTGCTCACACCGTGAGCGGCCGAGGCGTCCACGGAGATGGTGAACGCGGTCTTCATCGACTCGGTGTTGTCCTGGACCATCTGCGGCAGCCGCAGGCGGTCCAGTTCCTCGCCCTCCATGGGGGCGCAGATGAGTCCCCGGCACTCGCTCATCATGAAGGCGACGATCTCGGGGGTCGCCTTCTCGGCGGCGATGACGAGGTCGCCCTCGTTCTCCCGGTCCTCGTCGTCCACGACCACGACCGGGCGGCCGGCCGCGATGTCGGCGATGGCCTGCTCGACGGGGTCGAGCCCGAAGCTCTCGATGGCGTCCGTGTCGTACAGGGGCGGTGCCGAGGTCATGCCGGGGCTCCTTCCAGGACGGGCTGCGAGCTCCTGCGGGAGCGCAGCCACCAGTCGCGCATGCCCCACAGGACGAGTGCGCCGTAGATGACGTAGACGAAACCGGAGAAGGCGTAGCCGTTGGCGAAGTTGAGGGGTACCCCGACGAGGTCGACCAGCAGCCAGGCGATCCAGAACTCGACCATGCCCTTGGCCTGGGCGTACATGGCGACGACGGTGCCGACGAAAATGTAGGCGTCGGGCCAGGGGTCCCAGGACAGCGACGGGTAGGCCGTGAAGAGCAGGGCCACGGCGACCGTGCCGGCGGCGGCCGCGCCGAGCATCGCCGCGCGCTCGCGCCAGCTGGCGAACCGGGGGGCGATGTGCCCGTCCTCGGCCCGGCCCTGGTTGCGCCGCCACTGCCACCAGCCGTACAGAGCGACGGCCATGACGACGGTCTGCTTGCCGGCGCTGCCGGTCAGATGGCCGTAGAAGGCGGCGAAGAGGACGAGGCCGGAGAGGAACTGCACGGGCCAGGTCCACAGGGAGCGGCGCCAGCCGAGGGCGAGGGTGATCAGGCCGAGGATGTTGCCGACCATGTCCGACCAGATGATGCGCTGGCCGAAGAGGGTGAAGGCCTCGGAGTTCAGCCAGTTCACTTGGCGGCTCCCTGGGCACGGTCGCCGAGGAGCCGCTCGACGTACTTGGCGACGACGTCGACCTCCAGGTTGACCGGGTCGCCGGGCTGCTTCAGGCCGAGGGTGGTCAGGGCGAGGGTGGTCGGGATGAGGCTGACGGTGAAGTGGTCGGGGCCGGCGTCCACGACCGTGAGGCTGATGCCGTCGACGGTGATGGAGCCCTTCTCCACGACGTAGCGGGAGAGGTCCGCCGGGAGGGAGATCTTCACGATCTCCCAGTTCTCCGAGGGCTTGCGCTCCAGCACCTCGCCGGTGCCGTCGACGTGACCCTGCACGATGTGCCCGCCGAGGCGCGCGCCCACGGCCATGGGGCGTTCGAGGTTGACGCGCGAGCCGACGCCGAGCGCGCCGAGGCTGGAACGGTTCAGGGTCTCGGCCATGACGTCGGCGGTGAACTCGTCGCCCTCGTGCTCCACGACGGTGAGACAGACCCCGTTCACGGCGATGGAGTCGCCGTGCTGCGCGCCCTCGGTCACGACGGGGCCACGGAGCCGGAAGCGGGAGGCGTCGCCGAGGTTCTCGACGGCGGTGACCTCACCCAGCTCTTCGACGATTCCGGTGAACACTTCCCGGGTCCTCCTGCCTCTTCGGGCACGGACTCCGGGGCCTGTCGATGACGACAGAATGTACGGGTGAGCACACCGGGCGACGCCGAAAGAGGCCCGTCCGTACGCGGACAAGCCCCAGATACGGCGGCGCGCACGGATACACGTGCCCGCCCGCCGCGCACTGCCTCCCATCCGGACTTTAACCGTCGGTCCAGGAATTTCACCTGGTCAACCGGCCGCTGGAAGCGACCGGGTCGCGGACTGTAACCGCCGGTTCGGACTTTCACCGACCCCGGAGTGCGCTGCTTCTGGTACAGGGCCAGTGTGCCACGCCGGGCGGCGCTCCAGACAGACGGAGGGTGTGGGCTCCCTCACAGCATGTGTCTCCGGCCTTGCGTGCCACGGCCGGCTCGCGCAACTGCCGGACGTGCAGGGCGCTTTGGTCTTGGTCCAGACCTATTGACCACACTGGTCTAGTCCTCTTATCGTGCGGGCGGGTCCGGTGGCGGTGACGACGGCCCTTGCCCGCCGCCGGACCGCCAGGACCTCCGGACGCCGCCGGGGGGTCTGGCAGGCTGAGGCGCATGACGCCTTCGCCGCTCTCCGACGAGTTCGAATCCCACCGGTCGCGGCTGTTCGGTCTGGCCTACCGCCTCCTGGGCTCCGCCCACGAGGCGGAGGACGCGGTGCAGGACGCGTATCTGCGGTTCAGCGGCGCCGACCGGGCGGCGATCGAGCACCCGGGGGCATGGCTCGCCAAGGCCGTCACCAACCTCTGTCTGACCCGGCTGACCTCGGCCCGGGCGCGGCGCGAGGAGTACCCCGGGACCTGGCTGCCCGAGCCGGTGGCCACCTCCGACGGGACGCTCGGCCCGCTGGAGTCGGCGGAGCGGCGCGAGCAGGTCTCCATGGCCCTGCTGGTCCTGCTGGAGCGGCTGACGCCGACCGAGCGGGCCGTGTACGTGCTGCGCGAGGCGTTCGGTTACGCCCACCGGGAGATCGCGGACGTCCTGGCCCTGAGCGAGTCCAACTGCCGCCAGCTGTACCGGCGGGCGGCGGCCCGGGTCGCCGTGCCGGAAGGCCGCTTCGAGCCGGCGCCGGAGCGGCAGGAGGAACTGCTCATGTCCTTCCTCACGGCGGCCCGCGAAGGTGACCTCGCCGGTCTCGAGAAGATGCTCGCGGCGGACGTCACCTACTGGGGCGACGGCGGCGGCAAGGTGTCCGCGGTCAGGCGGCCGGTCGAGGGACGCGAGAAGGTCGTGCGCTTCCTGGTGGGCGGGGCCGAGCGGTTCGCGGGCGGCCTGGACATCGTGGTGGCGGAGGTCAACGGCGCGAGCGCGCTGGTCGCGTGGGCGGGCGACGTACTGGCCGCGGTGGCGTCCTTCGAGCTGCGGGACGGCCTGATCACCCAGGTGCGCACCGTGACGAACCCGGACAAGCTCTCCTACGTGCAGCGGCAGCTGAAGCGGTCGTAACGGGGCCGGTCCGGGGCCTGTCACATTTCCGGGGGGCTGCCTGGTCTGAAGCGGGAGAGGGCGCTCCGACCGGGGCACCCGAGTGCGGAGGGACGGGAACAGCATGACGATCCTGGTGACCGGCGGGACCGGCACGCTCGGCCGGTGCGTGACGGAGCGGCTGCGGACGGAGGGGCAGGAGGTGCGGGTGCTCAGCCGGCACACGCAGCCGTACGCCGTCGATCTGCGCGTGGGCGGCAGTGCGCTCGACGCGGCGCTGGAAGGCGTGGACACCGTGGTGCACTGCGCGACCACCCAGCGGGGCGGGGACGAGGCCTCCGCCGATCATCTGATCGCGGCGGCGCGGCGGGCGGGGGTGGGCCATCTGGTCTACATCTCGATCGTCGGCATCGACCGGGTCCCGCTCGGCTACTACAAGACCAAGCTGGCCGTGGAACGCCGGATCGAGGCGTCGGGCCTCGGCTGGACCATCCTGCGCACGACCCAGTTCCACGACCTGCTGGCCACGCTCCTCGGCGGACTGGCCAAGCCGCCCGTCATGCTGGTCCCGGCCGGGGTCCCGGACCAGCCGGTGGAGGTGACGGAAGTCGCGGACCGCCTGGCCGAGCTGGCACTCGCCGCGCCGGCCGGACGGGTGGCGGAGATGGGCGGCCCCGAAGTGCGGTCCCTGGACTCGCTGGCCCGCGCCTATCTCCGCGCGACCGGGCGGCGCCGGGCGGTGGCACGGGTGCCGCTGTTCGGCCGGGCCTATCGCGCCTGCCGGGAGGGCGGACTGGTGACGCCGGAACAGGCGGTGGGGAAGACGACGTTCGAGGAGTATCTGGGGCGGCGCTTCGGCGGCTGACACGGCGGCCCGGGGCAAAGACGAAGGGGACGCGCAGGCGTTGCCGCTCCAGGAACGGCCGGTGGGCGGTCAGCTGCGGTCCGGGGGCGCGAACAGCTCGTCCTGGGCGCGGTCGCGGGCGGTCAGCAGGGCGCCGCGCAGGACCGCCGTGCCGCCGAGAGTGCTCGGCCGTACCTCCGTGAGCAGGGGGGACATGCGGCGGAGCCGCTCCTCCACCAGCCCCGCGAGCACGGTGCCGCCGGCCTGTCCGGCCTCTCCGCCGAGCACCACGCAGCCGGGGTCGAGCACGGCCACCACCGACGCGGCGCCGACGGCGATCCGGTCGGCGAGGGCGTGCAGAAACCGGCCGGCGGGGCGTTCGGCACCTGAAGCGCCCGAACCGGCAGGGCGTTCGGCGTCCGTATGAGACGCCTCCCCCGTCAGCTCCGCCACGGCCTCCCGGATCACCACCGCCGTACCCGGTCCGTCCATCGTGGCCGGTACCGGCAGGCCGTGCCCCGCCGCCAGGGCGCCGATCGCCGCCGCGCCCGCGAGCGAGTGGAAGCCGCCGTCGCAGTCCCTCGCCGAAGGCAGCGAGTCGGTGCCCGGCACCGGCAGGAAACCGATCTCGCCCGTGCCGCCCGAGGCGCCGCGGCGCAGCGTGCCGTCGAGGACGACCGCCGCGCCCACGCCATGGCCCAGCCAGAGCAGGACGAAGGTGTCCCGGTCCCGGGCCGCGCCCTCGCGCTGTTCGGCGAGAGCGGCGAGGTTGGTCTCGTTCTCCACGGTGACCCGGGCCCCGGGCAGCCGCTCCTGCAGGGCCGCGGCCAGGCTGCGGTGCCACTCGGGCAGTCCGCCGGAGTCGCGCAGGTCGCCGGTGGCCGGGTCGATGAGGCCCGGCGCGCCGATGCCGACGGTGTGCAGCCTCCCCCACGCTCGAACGCCCTCGCGCGGGGGCGCCCCCATCGCCCCAGCTTCCTTCGCGGTCCGCTCCACCGCGGCCACCGCCTGCTCCACGGCGGAACCGGTCCCGGTGTCGCCGCCGATCGGCACGGACGCCTCGGCCAGCACCCGTCCGACCAGGTCGGAGACCAGGACGAAGACCCCGCCCGTGCGCACGTCGAGCGCGGCCAGGTGGGCACGGTCGGCGACGATGCCGTACAGCCGGGCGTTGGGCCCCCGGCGCTGCTCGCCGGACTCGCCGACCACCGTGATCAGCCCTGCGGCGGTCAGCCGTTCCACGAGGTCGGCGACCGTCGGCCGGGACAGGCCCGTCAGCTGCTTCAACTGCCCGGCCGTGAGCGGGCCTTCCTGCTGCAACAGGCGCAGGGCCAGCCGGTCGTTGATGGCCCGGGCGGTGCTGGGTGATGCGGGCATGACGGGAATCCTCCCAGATCGACGCGCCGAGGAACGCCGACGGCGGCCGTAAAACCGTCTATCTATCAGGCAGGGTCCCTGATAGTTTACGGCGCGTGCCACGAGGGCGAGCTGCGGGGAGGGAACGGAACATGAGTGACGTGGGCTTGGCACGCGACGAGGTGAGGCGCGCCCGGTACGCCGTGGCGGCCGTGTTCGCCGTGCACGGCGCCGTGACCGGCACGTTCGCCACCCGGGTGCCGTGGGTCCAGGACCACGCCTCCCTCAGCGCGGGCCAGTTGGGGTTCGCGCTGGCCTTCACGGCGTTCGGCGCCTCGTGCGCGATGCCGCTGGCGGGCCGGATCAGCCACCGCTTCGGCAGCCGTACGGCACTGCGCGGTCTGATCGCGCTGTGGACGCTGTCGCTGGTCCTGCCGTCCCTCGCGCCGAACCTGTACACCCTGTGCCTGGCGATGTTCACCTACGGCGCGAGCGCCGGCATGGCCGACGTGGCGATGAACGCGCTCGGCGTCGAGGTCGAGCGGCTGCTGGACAAGTCGATCATGTCGGGGCTGCACGGCATGTGGAGCGCGGGCGCCCTGACCGGCTCGGCGGCCGGCACGCTCGCCGCGCACCTCGGCTCGGACGCCCGCCTGCACTTCTCGCTCGCCGCGGCCGTGCTGACCGTGCTCGGACTGGTGGCCTGCACCTGGGTGCTGGACCTGCAGCCGGCCGAGGACGAGGAGCCACCACCGCGGTTCGCGCTGCCGCCGCGCTCGGCGCTGCTGATCGGCACGGTCGGCTTCTGCGCGGTGTTCGCGGAGGGCGCGAGCCTGGACTGGTCGGCGGTGTTCCTGCGGGACCGGCTGGACAGCTCCGCCGGCGTGGCCGCGGCCTGCACGACCGGCTTCATGCTGACGATGGCGGTGGCCCGGATCGCCGGGGACGCGGTGGTGAACCGGTTCGGCGCGGTCCGCACCGTCCGGGCCGGCGGCGTCCTGGCCGTGCTGGGCGGACTGCTGATCGTGTTCGCGGGGTATCCGGCGGTGGCGATGGGCGGGTTCGCGCTGATGGGGCTCGGCATCGCGGTGGTCGTGCCGCTGTGCTTCGCGGCGGCCGGGCACGCCGGACCCAATCCCAGCCAGGCCATCGCGGGCGTGGCGACGATCACCTACACCTCGGGCCTGGTCGCGCCGAGCCTCATCGGCGGGGTGGCCCAGGCGACCAGCCTGGTGGTGTCGTTCTGCGTGGTGACGGCGCTGGCGAGCGGGCTCGCGGTGTTCGCGGGAGTCCTGCGCAGCGCCGAGCGCGGCGGCCGGACCGAGGTCAGCCGGCCGGCCGCAGCAGTTCCCGACCCACGGCCCTGAAGGCGTCGGACCAGGGCGCCGGGCGCAGGGTCGTGGCGTCGAGCCGGACCAGCACCCGGGTGCCCTGGGCGTAGGTCCGCGTGCCGTCGGCCGAGCAGAGGCGGAAGCCGTAGGTCAGACCGGTGGTGCCGAGCCGGTCCAGCCAGAGGTGGACGGCGTAGGTGCCGGGGCTGGTCACGGGTGCCTCGTAGCTGATGCGCAGTTCGCGGACCGCGTTGCAGGCGTCGCCGGCCGCGTGCCAGTCGCCGTCGAAGCGGACGCCGTGCGCGGTCCACAGTTCGGTCCAGGCGCGCTCGACCAGCAGCGGGTAGCGGGCGTTGTGCAGCAGGCCGAGCGCGTCGAGGTCGTCGAAGTGCACGGCGACGGGGATCAGCCGGCCGTAGGAGACGACGGGTGCGATCGGGGCTTCGGCGGTCACGGGGGCGGGCTCCTGAACATCGCTGCTGGGACGGATCCATACTAAGCGACCGCTCAGGAGCCCGGGCCGGGGGCCGGTCAGCCCGCGATGGAGTCCAGCTGCTCGGCGGCGGGCCGCAGCGCCCACAGGTCTCCCCCGGGCGGCGCCTCCAGCCTGGTCACGGCCGCCTTCGCCGCGGTGTCCCCGGCGTCGGCGGCCGCGTGCACGACGTCGGTGGCCGCGTACCGGTGGAACTCCAGCTCGGGGTGCGGCCACGCGGCGGCGCCGGTCGCGGTCGGCAGCAGGTAGTCGACCGCCTTGAACAGGCTCTGACCGTCCGGGCCCCGGTACGACCACAGGTTCACGCCCACGTGCCGGCCGATGGCCGCGAGCCGGGTGTAGGCGACCAGGTCGAAGGTGGAGTAGTGCCAGCTGCGGGTGCGGGCGAGCTCCTGCGGCTGGCTGCCGTCGCCCGCGATCTGCGGGTCGATGCGCCTGCCGCGTGCGTCGAGCACGGTCCGCCGGGCCAGGGCGGTGTCACCGGTGGCGTAGGCGAGGGCGGCGAGCTGCATGTCGTAGAAGGTGCCGTGGTTGTTGGCGGCCGCGCCCTCCTGCGCGCCGAAGTCGCTGTTCTTCAGCCAGTTCAGGAAGTCGGCGTTCCACGTGCCCATCGCCGTACGGTCCTCGGCGCTCCAGCCGGGGGCGCCGGCGGCCAGGATCGCCTGGGCGTCGAGGACGCTGGTGTACGACTGGGAGAAGTCGATGATGCCGATGGCCCGGCCGTCGTACTTGCACGGGATGAACTGGGCGTGGTCCAGGTCGGGGTTCATCCGGGTGGCCGGGTCGAGGAACCACGTGCGCAGGATCTGCCCGGCCTTCTCGGCGTAGACGCGCTTGCCGGTGTAGTACCAGGCGAGCGCGAGGTCGTACGTCGAGTCGAAGACCTTCTCGGCGTCCTGCCGGTCCGTTCCGCTGTCGACCTCCGGGTTGCGCTGCCCGTCGCGCTGGACGTACGGGCAGCCCCAGGGGTTGTCGGCGGTGGGGGTGGTCGTGGGCCACCAGTAGGGGGCCTGGCTCAGGTACTCGTGGACGTCACCGCCGGGTGCGGGTCTCGGCTTGTCGACGACCGTCCAGGGGCCCTGGTCCAGCCAGGTGTCGGCGCGGGTGGTCAGGTCCCGCAGCGCGCGCTGGAGTCGGGGGTCGTGGTCCAGGCTGGCGCGGGTCCGCAGGAGGCGGTCGCCGTCGAGGACGGCGGTCCTCGGGGCCCTCGGCGCGAAGGGGGCGGACGCGGCGTGCGCGGACGGGACGAGCGCGGCCCCCAGCGTCACCACCGCGGCCAGCAGCGCGGCCGCACGGGATCTTCCACTCATCGAGCACTCCGATCTGTCTTCGATCAGCGTGGGTCAGATATATGAACTGCATTCATGAGTAGGACCGTGTGAGCGTAGAACCGCTCGTTACCCGTGACAATGGTTCGGACCGTCTTCACGTACGTAAGAAAGCGAAACTGCACCATGGATCTCGGCGTGCGCTGGAAGCTGCACGGTGACGGGCGTACGCCCGCGCCCGGAGCGGTGGTACGCCCCGACGAGCGGCTCTCCTGGCCGCGCACGGTGGGCCTGGGCGCCCAGCACGTGATCGCGATGTTCGGCGCGTCCTTCGTGGCGCCCGTCCTGATGGGCCTCGACCCGAACCTGGCCATCATGATGTCGGGCGTGGCGACCGCGATCTTCCTGCTCGCCACCCGTGGCCGGGTGCCGAGCTATCTGGGCTGTTCCCTGTCGTTCGTGGGTGTGGCCGCCGTCATCCGCGCCCAGGGCGGCACGAGCGCCACGGTGACCGGCGCGGTGTTCGTCGTCGGTGTGGCGCTGTTCCTGGTGGGACTCGCGGTGCAGCGCTTCGGGGCACGGATCATCCACGCGGCCATGCCGCCGGTCGTCACCGGCGCGGTCGTCATGCTGATCGGCTTCAACCTCGCCCCGGTGACCGCCTCCACCTACTGGCCGCAGGACCAGTGGACGGCCCTGCTCGTCATGCTGTTCACGGGACTGGCCGTGGTCTGCCTGCGTGGCTTCTGGTCCCGTATCGCGATCTTCCTCGGTCTGGTCTTCGGCTACGGCATCTCCTGGGCCTTCGACCGGATCTTCGGCAAGATCCACTCCATGAGCCCCGGCGGCAAGGTCACCGACCACTGGCGCCTGGACCTCTCCGGCGTCTCCAAGGCCGACTGGATCGGCCTGCCGCACTTCCACGGGCCGTCCTTCCAGTGGTCGGCGATCCTGGTCGCGCTGCCGGTCGTCATCGCCCTCGTCGCGGAGAACGCGGGTCACGTCAAGGCGGTCGGCGAGATGACCGGCGATCCGCTGGACGACAGGCTCGGTACGGCGATCTCGGCGGACGGCGTCGGGTCCATGCTGTCCACCGCGGTGGGCGGCCCGCCGAACACCACCTACTCGGAGAACATCGGCGTGATGGCGGCGACCCGCGTCTACTCCACCGCCGCCTACTGGGCCGCGGCCGGCTTCGCCCTGCTCTTCGGCGTCTGCCCCAAGTTCGGCGCGGTCGTGGCCGCGGTCCCGGGCGGCGTCCTCGGTGGCATCACCGTGATCCTCTACGGCATGATCGGCCTGCTCGGCGCCCAGATCTGGCTGCACGGCAAGGTGGACCTGCGCAACCCGCTGAACCTGGTGCCGGCCGCCGCGGGCATCATCATCGGCGTCGGCAACGTCAGCCTCAAGTTCACCAGCACCTTCTCGCTCAGCGGCATCGCCCTCGGCACCCTGGTCGTCATCACCGGCTACCACGCGCTGCGCGCCTTCGCCCCGGCCCACCTGAAGACGCAGGAGCCACTACTGGACGAGGGCACCTCCGCCTACGACACGGAGGCCGAAGGCGAGGTGGCTCCGCGCGCCAAGTCGTAGGCGTACGACGGGATGAACGTCCCGGCCGCGCCCCGGCCGGCCGTCGGTCCGGGCCTCGCCGGTGTGCGGGGTCGGCGGCCGGGCCGGGGTCACCACGGCGGTCCGTTACCCCGTTCCAGCGAAGCGCCGGGCCGGTCGGCCCGCCCCTCGGCCCAGGGCTGGGACCCTTCCCCCATGGCGCAGTTGGAACAGCTCACCACTCCCGTCGACGCGATCGTCTCCCGGATGCGCGCCCTCGACGCGACGCTGCCCGAGCGGGACGGCGTCGCCGTGTTCAACCGCGTCTACCTCACCGTCACCGAGGAGATCGACCGGCGCCTGGCCGGCGGGGCCTTCCCTGATCCACGGGCGGCGATCGCGCTGGACGTGCGGTTCGCCGAACGCTATCTGGCGGCGGTCGACGCGGCGGCCGTGGACCGCCGTCCGCCCGCCTGCTGGCGCCCGCTGTTCCAACTGCGCCGCCACCCCGGGGTACGGCCGCTGCAGTTCGCGCTGGCGGGCATCAACGCGCACATCGGGCACGATCTGGCGCTCGCCGTGGTGGACGCCTGCCGCACGCTCGGCTGCGAACCGCCCGAGCTCGAGGACGAGTTCGACCGGGTGGGCGAGCTCCTCGTCGCGCTGGAGGAGCGCATCCGCGAGGATCTGATGCCGGGCCCCGATCTGCTGCAGATCGCCGACCCGCTCACCCATCTGCTGGGCTCCTGGAGCCTGGAGCGGGCCCGCGACGCGGCCTGGGTGGCGGCACGGACCCTGTGGACGCTGCGTCGCTGCGCCGACATGGCCGAGGAGTTCGCCGAACGGCTGGACACGGCGGTGGGGTTCGCGGGGCGGATGCTGCTGACGCCGCTCACCGACTGAACCTGGCCGGATTCCGCCCCTGCGCGAGCCGCCTGCGGAACAGCCCGGTGATCGCCGTACGTTGTCTGCGCGTATCCGATCCCATCACAGAGGAGCAGCGGTATGGCGACCCGCCTCGGCCTGAGTCTTCCCCAGATGCGGCAGTACTCGATCGGCACGGACGTGCCCGCGGTGGCACGCGCCGCCGAACGGATCGGCTACGACAGCCTGTGGGTCTTCGAGCGCGCCCTGTTCCCGGAGCCCGCGACCCAGGGTCTGTACGGCGTCGAGGGCCTGCCCTGGCCCGACCAGTACCGGAACGTGGCGGACCCGCTGGTCACCCTCACCCTGGCCGCCGCGGCCACCGAGCGGGCGGAGCTGGGCTCCAGCGTCCTGGTGGCGCCGCTCCACGTCCCGTTCCAGCTCGCCAAGGCCCTCGCCTCGCTGGACGCGGCGAGCGGGGGCCGGGTCATCGCGGGCCTCGGCACCGGCTGGTCCCTGGACGAGTACGCGGCCTCGGCCGTACGGCCGTTCGAAGAACGGGGCGTGGCCCTGGACGAGACCATCGCGGTGTGCCGGGCGGTGTGGGGTCCGGATCCGGTCGTGTACGAAGGCGAGTCGACCCGGATCGCCTCCGCCGTGGTCGGGCCCAAGCCCGCCCGGCCGATCCCGATTCTGCTCGCCGCGAGCAACCGGCGGGCGTGGCGGCGGCTGGTGGACCACGCCGACGGATGGCTGCCGGTGGGCATGGGCGCCGACCAGGTGGCCGCGCAGTGGCGCCGGCTGCGGGAGCTGGCCGAGGAGCGGGGACGCACCGAGCCGATCCGGACGGTCCTGCGGGTGAACGCCGGCCAACTGCCCAAGGCGTACGAGGGCGCGGACCGCCGGCCCTTCCAGGGCAGCGTGGACCAGATCGTCGAGGACCTGGTGGAGCACGCGCGGATCGGCCTGGACGAGATCCTCATCGACCTCCAGGGCAGCGCGCGGGACGCGCAGGAACTCACGGACGTCGCCGCGGAGGTGTTTGAAAAGGCGCGGGCGGCCGGAGTCTGAGGCCGGCCGCCCGCGCCTTGGTCCTTGCTCGCTCCTCGGGTCAGTCCTCGGGCAGCTCCACCGGGGCGATCTCGTCGTACACGTCACCCGGGCCGGGGTTGGCCGGGTCGGTCTCGCCGCCGAAGTGGTGCATGACGCCCCAGACCGCGTTCAGCGCGGTCTGGACGGCGCCCTCGGCCCAGCCGGCCGTCCAGGAGATGTCGTCGCCGGCGAGGAAGATGCCCCGCTTGTCCTCGGGCAGCCGGTCCTGCATGAAGTGGGTGAACAGGCGCCGCTGGTAGCGGTAGTGACCGGGCAGGTTGGCCTTGAACGCGCCCATGAAGTAGGGCTCGTTCTCCCAGGAGACCGTCACCGGGTTGCCGATGATGTGCTTCCTGATGTCGACCTTCGGGTAGATCTCGCCGAGCGACTTCAGCATGACCTCCATCCGCTCGTTCGCGGACAGCGGCAGCCACTTCAGGCTGTCGTCGCACCAGGTGTAGGACAGGCAGATGACGGCCGGCTGGTCCGGGCCGTTGTCCAGCAGGTAGGTGCCGCGGGTCATGCGGTCGGTCAGTGTCATCGACATGACGTCCCGGCCGGTCTCCTCGTCCTTGTCCAGCCAGAACGGCCGGTCCACGGGCACGAAGAGCTTGCTGGACTCCATGTAGTGGGTGCGCTCGATCGCCGTCCAGTGGTCGATCGGGAACAGCGAGTCGTCACAGGCGATCTTGGACAGCAGCATCCAGGACTGGGCGGTGAAGATCGCCGCCTTGTAGGTGCGGATGTCGCCGTTCGCGTCCGTCACGGTGATCTGGTTGCCCGCGGTGCGGTGCAGCCGGGTCACGGCCGGGCGCGGTTCGCCGTCCACGTGCAGGGACTTCAGCGAGGTGCCGTACGGCCAGTGGACGATCTTCTCCGGCTCGCGCTCCCACAGGCGCAGCGGCAGCTGCTGGGAGCCGCCGACGATACCGCGGTGGTGGTCGTCGGCCTCGGTGTAGACGACGCGCAGGATCTCCAGGATGGAGTTCGGGAAGTCGGTGTCCCAGCCGCCGGTGCCGAAGCCGACCTGGCCGAAGATCTCGCGGTGCCGGAAGGACTTGAAGGCCTCGGAGTCGCAGAGGAAGCCGTAGAAGGTCTGGTTGTCGAGCTTCTCGACGAGCTTGGCCCAGATCTCGCGGATGCGCGGGACGTCCCGCTCGCGCATGGCGCGGTTCATGTCGGAGAAGTCGGCGCCCTCGTCGAGGCACTTGTTCCAGGCCTCGGCGACGTCCCGGTACACCTGGGGCAGGTCGTCGATGGTCTCGGCGTAGTGCGACTCGCCCTTGAGATCGACGACGGTCGAGGGAGTGGCCTCGGCCAGCGGGTTCGGGAAGGGCCTGGTCTCCAGGCCCACCATGTCGATGTAGTGCTGGAGGGCGGTGGAGGACGGCGGGAAGCGCATCGCGCCCATCTCGGCCGTCAGCGACTCGTCACAGCCCTCGAAGCCGACCGTGCGCAGCCGGCCACCGATCTGGTCGGCCTCGTAGACGACGGGCTTGAGGCCCATCTTCATCAGCTCGTAGGCGGCCACGATGCCGGACAGGCCGCCGCCGATGATCGCGACCTCGGTGCCGTGCTCGGTCGCGGGTATCTGTCCGAGGCCCGCCGGGTGGGCGAGGAAGTCGTCGTAGGCGTAGGGGAAGTCCGGGCCGAACATGGTGATCGGCGGCTGCTGCTCGTCGGTGTGCTCGACGGCGTTGGGCACCGTGGACGTCATGGGGTACGGACTCCTTGCGCGTGGTGAAACAGGGGGGAGGCTCTGGGGCGGCGGCTCAGCCGAGCGACCCGTACAGACCGGGGCGGCGGTCCTGCAGATACGGGTTGGCCTCGCGGGAGGCGGCCAGGAAGGCGGGGTCGGCGTCGGCGACCACCAGCTGCTCGGCGCGGCCGGCGCGGGTGCGGGCGACACCGTCGGGACCGGCGAGGACGGAGAGGCCGACGAACTCGAACTCCCCTTCCTGTCCGACCCGGTTGACGTACGCGACGTACATCTGGTTCTCCCAGGCGCGCACCGGCACCAGGGACTCGGCGACGAACTGGAAGGGGTGCATCTGCGCGGTCGGGACGACGAGGAGGTCGGTGCCGGCCAGGGCGTGGGCGCGGACGTTCTCCGGGAACTCGACGTCGTAGCAGATCATCAGGCCGACGGTGAGGCCGTTCAGCTCGGCCTGGACGACCGGCTGCTCGCCCGGCGTGAAGTGGTCGCGCTCGAAGCAGCCGAAGAGGTGGGTCTTGCGGTAGTTCGCGAGCCGGGTGCCGTCGGCGGAGATCAGCTGGGCGGAGTTGTGGACCGTGTCGCCGTCGCGCTCCGGGTAGCCGTAGACGATCGCCAGACCGTGCCGGTGGGCCAGCTCGGCGATCGCGTCCGCGCTGTCGCCGTCGGCGGGCTCGGCGAGGCGGGCGATGTCGTCGCCGATCGCGTACCCGGTCAGGAACATCTCCGGCGCGGCGAGCAGCGCGGCGCCCGCGGCGGCGGCACGCCCCGCGGCCTCGTCGAGGACCTTGAGGTTCTCGGCGACCGAGCCGGGGCGGCCGGAGCTCTGGAGCAGGGCGGTGCGCATGCGGGTCCTCACCGGAAAGTGGCTTTGGGGGCGGGCCTCGACGTTTTTGGGGGCCACGAAGAAGGTACGGTCGGCGCGCTCGGCCGGACAAGAAGGAGCCGTTGCGCGCCCGTGCGCGGTTCATTGCGTGGAATGCGGGTCGGACGGCGATTCGTTGCGCGCCCCCATGTCCGGTTCCCGTCCTCCCGCGGCGCAGGTCACGGCCGGGGGGATGCCCCCGGCCTGCCGGGGGTGAGGGATCTGCCGCCGTGCGTGTCCCCCGCCCCTCGAGAAGGTGAAGCAGGGCACGGGTGACTACAAGGTCGTGCCCTGCGGCCGAGGCTCCAGGTCCGGCTACTTGCCGGTGCCGACCGGGTCGACGGTGACGGCGGGGCCGCTGCCGTCGGAGACCGGCACGTTGATGCTGACGGGCAGCGTGCGGGAGTGGGTCTCGTTCGGCGGGGTCACGACGAGGCCGGTGAAGGTCTCGCCGCTGCCGCCGGAGTTGTTCGGCGGGTAGTGCAGGGTGAAGCGGGTCTCCTCGCCGGGCTTGACGCTGACCAGCGGCGCGGCGAGCTTGCTCCGCTGTGCGCTGACGGTGCCGTCCTTGCTCTTGAGGTCGGCACCGGGGAAGCCCTTGAGGCTGCAGGTGGCGGAGCCGGTGTTCTTCAGGTTGACGATGAGGGTGCCCTCGGCCATGCCACCGGAGGTGCTGAACGCGAGCTGGGACGTGGTGCAGGCGGACGCCATGGCGCCGCCCGTCCGGGACGCGGTGGGGGCGCCCTTGCCGCCGGACGCACCGCTGCCGTCGGAGCCCTGGGAGGTGGAGATCCGCGAGCTCGGCGAGGAGGAGTCGCCCGCGTCGGACGAGCTCGTGTCACCGCCCTGGCAGGCGGTGAGCGACAGGCCTGCGACGGCGGTGACGGCTAGCAGCGAGAGCTTCTGGACGCGCATGGTTCCCCTTCGGCGGTGCGGGTTCGGCGGTGCGGGTGACGTGCTGACCCATGAGACAGCGACCGCGGTGGGCGCGTTCCGATCGACACCGCTCTCGTACGCGGCTGTGACAAACGGCTAGAGCTCCCGCAGCCGTCGCACGATCTCCCGCAGCAGCCCCGGATCGGTGGCCGGGCCGCCGGCCGGGTGACGGCGGGGCTCGTCGATGCGGATCAGACCCGCCTCGGCCAGGTCGCCGAGCAGGACCCGCAGGACGGTCAGGGGCAGGTCGGCATCCGCGGCCAGCTCGACCACGGGACGCGGGCCGCGCCGGATCAGGTCGAGCAGGGCGGCGCGGGCATGGTCGACATCCGGTCCCGGAGCGTCGGCGTCCAGCGCGGTGACCCGGGACATCAGGTCGATGGCGTGCGCGCTCGCGGGCCGGGTGCGGCCCCGGGTCACCGTGTAGGGGCGCACCATCGACCCGGTCTCGTCCTCGTACCAGTGCTCGTCGCTCACCGCTGGATCATTCGGGGGTGCGGGCGGCGGCGTCCAGGTGGCGGCCGAGGCGGCGGACGAGCAGGGCCATCTCGTGGGCGAGCTGGCCGACATCGGTGCCGGCCTCGCTGAGGACGGCCAGCCGGCTGCCGTGCCCGGCCGGGGTGATGAAGAGGTAGGCGTCCTCCAGCATCACCATGGTCTGCCGCACCTCGCCCGCGGCGAACCGCTCCCCGGCGGAGCGGGCCAGGCCGTGGAAGCCGGAACAGACGGCGGCCAGATGCTCGACGTCCCGCCGGCGCATCCCGTCCGAGCTGCTCAGCGGGAGACCGTCGGCGGTCAGCAGCACGGCCTGCCGGACATGGCCGGTGCGTGCCACGAGGTCGTCCAGCAGCCAGCCCAGGTCCGTGCCGGGCGCTCCGGCGGGCGGGTCCTGCGGCTCCGGGGTCTGGTCGTCACCGTTCATGATCGGTGTCGGTCCCTTCGTCGGCGTGGCTGGTCAGGGGGTCGGGGTCGGCGTCGGTGAGCGCGTTGTGGGCGGGTGCGGGGCGGGCGGGTGCCTTCCCCGCGCCCCTCGGGAGCTGCCGCTGCGTCGGCTGCGCGGTACCGGTGCTCCGGGCCGTCGCGTCGGCCGGCGCTTCTTCCGTGGCTGGCAGGCCCTCGCGGCCGCGGTCGAGGCCGCGCTGAAAGGCTCCGAAGATCGTCCGCATCTCCTCGGCGTCGACCTCCCGCCCGGGTGCCGTGTCCGGCGCGGGCGGGTCCTCCCGCAGTTCCCGGGCGAGCGAGGCCTGGCGGACCCGGGTCGGGAGGGCGGGAGCCTCCGGATCGGGAGCCGGGGTGTGTGCCGGTTCCCGTTCCCGCCCGGCGGACGGCTCCGGGGCGACGGCACTCCCCGGTTCGCCGGAAGGCCGGGCCCCGGGCCGCCTCCGCGTGGGCAGCACGTCCGTACCGGGAACGGAATCGGCCGACTTGCCCGAGGGCGGCTCGGCCGCATCCGCCGACGCCTCGGGCCGGCCCCTTGTCGGCAGCTCCCGTACGGTCGCGAGGCCGTCGGCGCGCCCGTGCGCGGGCAGCGTCCGGCCCACCGGGGCGCCCGCCCCAGGCCGGGTGTATCCGGGCCGCGCGTCCTCGGGGGTGGCGGGCTCCACCTCCGCCAGTACCCCCGCCGGCAACAGCACCACCGCCGTCGTGCCCCCGTACGGCGAGTCGCCGAGGCTCACCTCGATGCCGTGGCGGGCGGCGAGGCGGCCGACGACGTAGAGGCCGAGGCGGTCGTGGCGGGTGGGGTCGAAGGCGTCGGGGTCGGTGAGGGTGGCGTGGGCCTGGGCGCGGGCGTCGGCGTCGAGGCCGAGGCCCCGGTCGTCGATCTCCAGCACGAACCCGCTGCCGACCCGGCCGGTGCGCAGCGTGACCTGGGTGTGCGGGGGCGAGAAGACCGTGGCGTTCTCCAGGAGTTCGGCGATGAGATGGACGACGTCGGCGACCGCGTCCGCCGCCACGCCCACCTCCGCCATCGGCGGCACCACCACGCGCGCGTAGTCCTCGATCTCACCGACGGCCGAGGCGACGACGTCCGCGATCGGCACGGGCCGGCGCCAGCGGCGGCCGGGCGCGGCGCCGGAGAGGATGATCAGGCTCTCCGCGTGCCGCCGCATGCGCGTGGTCAGGTGGTCGATGCGGAACAGTTCGCGCAGGACGTCGGGGTCGTCGGTGCGCCGCTCCAGGGTGTCGACCAGCTTCAGCTGGCGGTGCACCAGCGCCTGGTTGCGGCGCGCGATGTTGAGCAGCACCGCGAACAGGCCCCGGCGCAGCCCGGCCTGCCTGACGGCGGCCTCGACGGCGGCGAGCCGCGCGGTGTTGAAGGACCGGCCGACCTGCCCGATCTCGTCGTCGCGCACCTCGTCGGCGGCCAGCGGCGGCGCCTCCGCCACCGCGTCGACCTCCTCGCCGGCGCTCAGCCTCCGCATCACGTCGGGAAGTTGGCGCTGGGTCAGGACGTCGGCCGCGTCCCGCAGGGTCTCCAGGCGCCGCGAGATGCGCCGGGCCCCGCGCACCGCGAACCACAGCGACAGCCCCACGGCGGCGAGCCCCACCACGCCGACGACGGCCGACTTGGTCAGCTCCCGGTAGGCGAAGGCCCGCCCGCGTGCCGCGGAGTTCTCGGCGGACCGCGTGCACAGCTGCATGTACCGCTTCACGGCCCGGTCGGTGGTGGACCGCCAGGTGTCCGCCGCGACGGCCTGCCCGGCGCCCGCGGCGCCGGCCCGCAGCAGCGCGTCCTCGCCGCGCACCAGCGAGCCGTACAGGTCCCCGCGCTGGAAGTCCTCGAACAGCGCGCGCGAGTCGGCGGGCAGGTCCGGTACGTACGTCCGCTGGAACACCCGCCTGTCCTCGATGGTCGCGGTCAGCGTGTCGTACTGCCGGTCGGTCAGCGTGCCGGCCGCCCGCGCCCCGGCGACCAGCGCGTCCTCCCGCGAGACGAACTCCCGCACCCGCACCAGCTCGATGACGACCTGGGCCTCGCGGGCGAGCTGTCCGGCCTGGAGGGCGGTGAGCGTGGACTGCACGTCGAAGCCGGGCTCGACCAGCGCGCTGTACTCCTCCACGGCCCGGTCCCAGGTGATGTGCCGGGCCAGCACCCGCGAGCGCAGCCCGTCCAGCTTTCCGGTCGCCGCGTCCACGGTGTCCAGCGCCTGCCGCTGCCGGGCCGTGAGCCGGTCGCGATCGCCGCCCCGGATCGCCTGCCGCATGGCGTCCACGGCCCGGTCGGTACGGCGTTGCTGTTCGAGCAGCCGACCGGCCGTCGCCGTGTCGAGGCGGGCACCCAGATAGGCGGCGGACATCCGGCGCTCGATCTGGATCTGCCCGATCGCGGTGTCCACGGGGGTGCCGAAGTCCTCGTACACCCCCTGGAGCCGGATCAGCCCCCGCAGTTCCGCGGTGACGGACACCATCGCGAAGCTCCACAGCGCCATCAGCGCGACGGCCGGGGCGAGCGCGAGCGCCACGATCCGCGCACGGACGGTGGTGGGACGGCCGAGGGGCCAGCGCATGGGGTACCTGCCGCGGTTACCAGTCAGTAGGAAGTGCGGCACAACCTACGGGACCGTCACCCCGACCGCAATGGTGACCTGCGGTAACCCCTGGTCACGGCCTGGTCAACGCGAACGTGGTGACGACCGCCGCGTGATCGGAGGGCCAGTCGTTGTCCGCGACGTCCGGCCAGGGCCGCGGGCTGCCGGTGACGAGGGTCCGCGCGTCCCGGACGGTCAGGCCCCGGTGCAGGACGTAGTCGATCCGGTCCTGCGGTTCGGGCCGTCCGCTGCCGTCCTCGTGCACCGGGTGGATCGGCGACCAGGTGTGGCCGGGCTCGGTCGCCGGGTCCGGGTGGGCGTCGCGGTAGGAGTCGGCGAAGCCCGCGTCCTCGGCGGCCCTGGTCACCGGCCAGGCCACGTCCGGCCAGTCCAGGTGCGAGGGGCAGTTGAAGTCGCCCACCAGGACGACCGGGACGCCGTCGGCCGAGGCCTCGCCGATACGCGCCAGCGCGTCCCGCATCTGGGCCAGCCGCAGTTCCTCGTGGGCGATCAGCTCCTGCGCCGGCAGCCCGTCGAAGGCGGCCTCGTAGGGGCCGTACGGCGTGTAGTGCAGATGGGCGGTCCACACGTCCACCTCGCGGCCGGGCGCCACGGCGATCCGGACGCCCGCGGCGCCGTAGAAGCCCACGTCCGGGTCGCCGAAGCGGGCGGTGATGGGGTGGCGGCTGAGGACGCCGAGGTTCTCGCCGGCCCGGTGGTGGTGCCAGCCGAGCGCCTCGGCCAGCTCCTGGGCCGCGGTGCCGCCGGTCTCCTGGAGCCCGACGACGTCGGCGCCGCTCTCCAGGATGACCTTGAGCTGCTTGGCACGGTGGTCGTCGACCTCGCTGCCGCCCAGCCACAGGTTCCAGCTCATGACGCGCAGCTCGGGCGTCACCATGCGCCGCAGGTCCTCGACCGTGACCCCGGTGAGGCTGTCCCGCACGGTCCGGCCGGGCGCGAAGCCGATCGGCGCGAGGGACGGTACGGCGAGGACGGCGCACCCGGCGGCCTCGGCGGAGGCCACGCCGGTCTCGGTGTCCTCGACGGCCACACAGGCGGCGGGGTCGACGCCGAGGGCCCGGCAGGCGGCCCGGTAGGGGTCGGGGGCCGGCTTGGTGCGGGCGGTGTCGTCGGCGGTGACGGAGGCCGCGAACCGGTCGGCGCCGAGGGCGTCGAGGACGACGTCGGCGACCGCGCGCGGGGACGCGGTGACCAGGGCGGCCGGGACGCCGGCGGCGGCCAGCGCGTCCAGCAGGTCCAGCGCGCCGGGCCGGGGGACGATCCCGGTGCGGACGCGGGCGGCGAACTCGTGGTGCAGCTCGGCCGCGATGTCGGCCTCCGGCCGGCCCGTCGCCGTAGCGAGCCAGGCGGCGGTGTGCTCGACCGGGCGGCCGAGCACATCGGGCTGGTCGGCCTCGGTCAGCGGGCGACCGGCGACCTGCTCGACCGCCTCCCACCACAGCCGCTCGGTGTCGACGAGCGTGCCGTCCATGTCGAACAGAACGGCCTGCAGCGGGTGTTGAGGGGTGTGGGGGGTCACGTTCGGGAGATTCCTCACTTCTGGAAACGTTCGGCCACGAGCACCGGTCGCTCGGGCAGCGACACGCCGACGGCGGATCCGGCGCCGAGCCCGGTGGCCTCGTGGGCGGGCAGGTCGGCCTTGACCTCCGTGCCGTCGGCGAGCCGTACGGTGACCCGGACCACCGCGCCGAGGAAGGCGGTGGCGAGGATCCGGGCGGTGCCCTGCTCGTCGGCGCCCACCCGGACGGCCTCCGGCCGCACCAGCACGTCCACCGGGCCGGCCGGGACCTCGCCGTCGGCCGGCAGCCGCTGCCCGAGCACCTCGACGGTGCCGTCCTTCAGCTCGCCCGGGATCCGGCTCATGGTGCCGACGAACTCGGCGACGAAGGCCGTGGCGGGGCGGCCGTACAACTCGGCCGGTTCGGCGCACTGTTCGAGGCGCCCGGCGCGCATCACGGCGACCCGGTCGGCGACCGACAGGGCCTCCTCCTGATCATGTGTGACGAACAGGGTGGTGATGCCGAGTTCCTGCTGGAGGCGGCGGATCTCCTCGCGCAGGGTGAGCCGCACCTTGGCGTCCAGCGCGGACAGCGGCTCGTCGAGCAGCAGCACGCGCGGGCGCAGGGCCAGGGCGCGGGCCAGCGCGATGCGCTGCTGCTGGCCGCCGGAGAGCTGGTGCGGATAGCGCTCGCCCTTGTCGGCGAGGCCGACCAGCTCCAGCAACTCCTTTGCGCGGGCGCGCCGTTCGGCGGTACGGACGCCGCGCATGCGCAGGCCGAAGGCGACGTTGTCGACGGCGTTCAGATGGGGGAAGAGGCTGTACGACTGGAAGACCATGCCGGCGTCGCGGCGGTGGGCCGGGACCTGCGTGATGTCCTCGCCGTCCACCAGGACGGCACCGGAGTCGGGGTGCTCGAACCCGGCGAGCATGCGCAGCGCGGTGGTCTTGCCGCAGCCGGACGGGCCGAGCAGCGCCAGGAACTCCCCCGGGCGGACGGTCAGGTCGAGCCCGTCGAGGGCGACGGTGGCCCCGAACTCCCGGCGCAGCGACCTGAATTCGACGGTGGCCGCCTTTTCTGCGACGGCCTTCTCAAGCGTGGTGGCGGTCATGGTGTGTGTCATCCCCGGGAGTCGGCGGTTCGGTTGCGCCCGCCGCCGGCACCGGCGAGCGCGAGGAGCAGGGCCCAGGTGACGAGCAGGCTGAGCACGGACACGGCGACGGACATCTGGGCCTGCTCGCCGCCGACGTTGTAGATCCACACCGCGAAGGGCGCGTATCCCAGCAGATGGGAGACCGTGAACTCGCCGAGGACCAGGGCCAGCGTGAGGAAGGACGCGTTCAGCAGGGCCCCGCGCAGATTGGGCAGCACGGCCCGGACCAGGGCCTTGGGCCAGGAGGCGCCGCAACTGCGGGCCGCCTCGACGAGGGTCCGTACGTCCATGGCGCGCAGGCCGGCGTCCAGGGCCCGGTAGACGAACGGCAGGGCCATCACGACGTAGGCGAGGACCAGCACGACGGGGAACCGGTCGTTCTGGATCACCACGAACGTCTGGAACAGCGGGGTACGGGACAAATGCTCCGGGCCCCACTTGAGGACGGTGGCGATGCCGGCGACGAACGCGATGGGCGGCACCACCAGCGGCAGCGAGCACACCACCTCCACCACCGGCCGCAGCCGGGGCGAGCCGAGCCGGAGCGCCACCACGGCGGGCACCATCAGCAGCAGGACCACCGCGATGGTGGCGACGGCCAGTTCCAGCGAGAGCAGCAGGCTGGAGAGGAAGCCGTCGGCGGAGAGGATCCTGGTGTAGGCGTCGAAGGTGAGGCCCTGGCCGGGCACGTCGACCGTGAAGATCACGGAGGCGGCGAGCGGCACCAGGAAGTACAGGGCGGCGAGGCCGAGGACGAGCCACCGCCACGGGGTCAGGCGTCGAGCCATCGGGCACTCCGTCGCTGAAGGGGCAGGTACACGGCCATCACCAGGCCCGCCACCAGCACCATGTCGAGGCTGAGGGCGAGGGCGACGTTCTCCTGGCCGACCAGCACGTTGCCGGACAGGGCGTCGGCGATCTGCAGGGTGACCAGCGGGACCGCGCTGCCGACCATGGCGGCGGCGGTGGCGTAGGCGGCGAAGGCGCTGCCGAACAGCAGCACGAGACCGCCGAGCAGCGAGGGCGCGAGCACGGGCAGGGCGACGTGCCGCCAGTACTGCACACCGGTGGCGCCGTTGTTCAGCGCGGCCTCCCGCCACTGCGCGCGCAGGCCGTCCAGCGCCGGGGTGATGGTGAGGACCATGAGCGGGATGAGGAAGTACAGGTAGACGAGGACCAGACCCCAGAAGCTGTAGAGGTCCCAGCCGGCGCCCTTCAGGCCCAGGTGCACCGTGAGCACGCCCGCGTTGCCGAGCGTGGCGACGAAGGCGAAGGCCAGCGGGACACCGCCGAAGTTGGCGAGCACGCCGGAGGCGGTCAGCACGGCCTCGCGCAGCCGGCGCGAGCGGGAGCCGACCACGGCCTGGGCGAGCGGCAGCCCGAGCAGGGCGCCGAGCGCGGCGGAGATCGCGGACAGCTTGACGCTGCCGAGCAGGGCGGTGAGGTACGGGCCCTGCAGCGAGGTCGTCATGTTGGCGCCGGTGTAGGTGGTGGCGCCCGTGGTGGCGTCGTCGGCCGAGAAGGCGCCGTTGACGATGGCCAGCGCGGGCAGGCCGAAGGCGACGGCCGTGAACACCAGCAGCGGCAGGACGGCGAGCCAGCCGGGGGCGCGGCGCCGCCGCTTCTGCGAAGCGACGGGCGCCACGTCCGCGCGCGGGAGGGCGGCGGTCATCCGGAGACGGCCTTCCCCCAGCCCTGGGCGATGACCGTCTTGGCCTTGCTCTGCTGGTCCTCGGTCGGGAAGGACGGCGCCCCGGTGACCTTGGGCAGCTTGGCGGCGGCCGTCTTGTCGAGGGTGCCGGCCTTGTCCATGGCGGTCATCAGGGCCGGGCGGGCGTAGCCTCCCAGCCACAGGTTCTGGCCCTCGGTGCTGTACAGGTACTCCTGCCACAGGCGGGCGGCCGCCGGGTGCGGGGCGTCCTTGTTGATGGCCTGGGAGTAGTACTGGGCGTACTGGCCGTCGCTCGGGATGACGACCTTCCAGTCGAGGCCCTTGGACTTGAACTCGTCGGCGTAGCCGGCGTTCAGGTAGTCCCAGTCGATGGAGATGGGCGTCTCGCCCTTCTCGACGGTGGCCGGGGTGGACTCGACGGGCGTGTAGTTGCCGTTCTTCTTCAGCTTGGCGAAGAAGTCCAGGCCGGGCTGGATGTCGTCGAAGGAGCCGCCGTTCGCCAGCGCCGCCGCGTAGACGCCGCCGAAGGCCGAACCGGACTTGGTGGGGTTGCCGTTGAGGGCGACCTGGCCCTTGTACTCGGGCTTGAGCAGGTCCTTGAAGCTGGTCGGGCAGGTCTTCACGCGCTTGGCGTCGCAGCCGATGGAGACATAGCCGCCGTAGTCGTTGTACCAGCGGGCCTGCGGGTCCTTCTGGGCCCCGGGGATGTCGGCGTAGGAGGCGACCTTGTAGGGCGCGAGCAGGCCCTGCTGGGCGGCGCTCAGCGCGAACGAGGAGCCCAGGTCGAGGACGTCGGGGGTACGGTCCTGGCCCTTGCGGGTGGTGACGGCGTTGATCTCGTCCTGGCTGGAGCCGTCGGGGCTCTCGTCCTGGATCTTGATGCCGTACTTCTTCTGGAATCCGTCGATGATCGCGCCGTAGTTGGCCCAGTCGCGGGGCACCGCGATGATGTGCAGCGTGCCCTCCTTCTTGGCCGCCTTGACCAGGGCGTCCATGCCGCCGAAGTCGGCCGCGGAGGTGGCGGTGGCGGCGTTCTTGCCGTCCTTGGTGGTGGTCGACGCCTTGTCGGGGGCGGCGCCGCAGGCGCTCAGCGCGAGTGCGGCGACGACGGCGATGCAGCCGCCGAGGACGGCGTTTCTCGGCAGGGACACGGTCACGGTCTCTCCAGGGGGCGCACGAGGGTTCGGAGAACTTGTCTGAACAAGTTGCGTCACAGTACGCCCGCTCGCGGTGTCCTGTCTGTAAACGGGAGCGAAACTTTGACCCCTGCTTGGCTGCACAATCCAGACCGTTTCAGATCACGCTCAGGTCTCGATTAGGCTGGTCACGCTGTGCACAGTGACCCGAGCAGAGGGGAAGCATGACCGCGCGACACGAGGAGATCGCCGACGAGCTGCGGCGGGCGATCGACCGCGAGGAGTACACGGTCGGCAGCCGGCTGCCCTCGGAGTCGGAGCTCGCCGCGGCATACGGCGTCTCCCGCGGCACGGTCCGCCAGGCCGTCGCGGCCCTGACCTCCGAGGGGCTCATCGGCTCCCGCCAGGGTGCGCGGCGCGTCGTGCTCGCCAGCCGCCGCAGCCAGAGCTTCGAGGAACTGCGCAGCTTCGCCCAGTGGGCCCGCGCGATGGGCCGCGAGGCCACGGGCCGGGTGGTGTCCCAGGAGTACCGCCCGGCGACCCACGAGGACGCCGTACGCCTCCAACTGCCCCTCGGAACAAAGGTGTTGCACGTGCTCCGGGTGCGCGGCCTGGACGGTGAGCCGGTGCTGCTGGAGCGCACGGTGTACGCCGACTGGATCTCCCCCGCGGTCGAGCCGATCGAGCCGGACTGCCCGTCGGTCACCCAACGCCTCTACGACGACACGGGGTTGGTCTTCGCCTACGGCGAGCACATCATCGACGCCGTCGCGGCGGGCGCGCAGGACGCCGAGCTGCTGGGTGTCCGCCGCACGAGTCCGCTGCTGCGGGTCCGCCGGGTGACGACGACCCGCGAGGGGCGCCCGGTGGAGTGGTCGGACGACCGGTACCGCTCGGACGCGGTGAGCTTCAGCGTGCACAATTCCATCGGGAACAACGCCTTGGCCCGCAAGACCGCGGACTGAGGCCGGTGCGAAGGGGGAGCGCGTGACCCACGTCCGGACCGTGCCGCTGCCGTACGTGGACACGCACACGACCGTCGTGCCGGCGGGTGCCGACGTCGTCTGGCGCACGATCGGCGAGGTCATGGGCCGCTCCTTCGCGGGACGCGGCGGGGCCGCTTACACCCGGCTGGTGGGCGCCGCCGACCGAGCGTCGTCCGGCGCGCACCCGCTCGCCGTGGGCTCCACGGTCCGCGGTTTCCGGGTGACGGCGGCGGATTCCGAGCGGGAGCTGGCCCTCACGGGCCGCCACCGCTTCTCGGCGTACACCCTGACCTTCCGCCTGACACCGGAAGGCCCGGGCCACACGCGCGTGAGCGCGGAGACCCGGGCCGTGTTCCCCGGCCCGGCCGGGAGGCTGTACCGCTTGCTGGTGATCGGCACCGGCGCCCACGCGGCGGTGATGCGCCGCATGCTGACGACGATCAGCAACCGAGCCCCGAAGGGGCGCGAGGCACTGCGCGACAAGCCGTAGATCACCCGCACCCGGCACACGACCATGCGCCCCGAGCTGTGATCCGCCCTGTCCCGGATCCGCCCTAGCCCGGCGCCCCGGAAGAAAACCGTCGCAGCAACGGCGACAGCACCAGCACCGACTTGGTCCGTTCCACGAACGGCTCCCCGGCGATCCGCTCCAGCACCCGCTCGAAGTGCCGCATGTCGGAGGCGAAGACCTGGGCGATCGCGTCCGCGTCCCCGGTGACGGTGGACGCGGCCACGACCTCCTGATACCGCTCCAGCCCCCGCTGGATGGTGTCCGGCGAGGTGTTCCGCCGGCAGTAGATCTCGATGTAGCCCTCGGTCTCCCAGCCGAGCGCCGCCGGATCCACCCGCACGGTGAATCCGGTGATCGCTCCGGTGGCGCGCAGCCGGTCCACGCGCCGCTTCACGGCGGGCGCGGACAGGCCGACCATCTGCCCGATGTCAGCGTAGGAGCGGCGGGCGTCCTCGGCGAGGGCGTGCACGATGCGTTCGTCGAGATCGTTCAGCACAGGGGGTGGTTCACTTCTTCGGTCCGGTCACTTCTCTGCCGTCACCGCGAGGCCGTCACCGGTCGCGAGACGGGAACGGCGATAGCCGTACACGAAGTAGAACACGAGCCCGACGGCCATCCAGACACCGAACACGATCCACGTGACGGTGGACAGACTGCCCATCATCCAGACACAGAAGGCGAAGCCCAGCGCGGGCAGCACCGGCGACAGCGGGACCCGGAAGGAGCGCTGCATGGCCGGGCGGGTCCGGCGCAGCACCACGACGGCCACGTTGACCAGAGCGAACGCGAACAGCGTGCCGATGCTGGTGGCGTCCGCGAGCTGCCCCAGCGGGATCGCGGCGGCGAGGACACCGCAGAACAGCGACACGATGACCGTGTTGGCGCGCGGGGCGCCGGTCTTCGGGTGCACCTTGGCGAAGATCCTGGGCACCAGGCCGTCGCGGGCCATGGCGAACAGGATGCGGGTCTGGCCGTAGAGCACGGTCAGGACGACGCTCGCGATGGCGATGACGGCGCAGAAGGCCAGCAGCGTGCCCCAGAAGCTCTGCCCGGTGACGTCCTTCATGATCTGGGCGAGCGTGGCCTCGGAGTCGTCGAAGGTCCGCCACGGCCTGGCGCCGACGGCGACGGCGGCGACCAGCACGTACAGGGCGGTGACGATCACCAGCGACAGCATGATCGCGCGGGGCAGGTCGCGCTGGGCGTCCTTGGCCTCCTCACCGGCGGTGGAGGCGGCGTCGAAGCCGATGTACGAGAAGAACAGCGTGGCGCCTGCGCCGCTGACGCCCGCCATGCCGAGCGGCATGAAGTGGGAGTAGTTGCCGGACTTGAAGCCCATGAAGCCGATCGAGCAGAACAGGATCAGCGCGGCGATCTTCACGCACACCATGACGGTGTTGGCCCGCGCGGACTCCTTGGCGCCGCCCAGCAGGAACACCATCGCGAGGATCACGACGATCAGGGCGGGCAGGTTGAAGACACCGCCGTCGACACCGGGCGGGTTGGCCAGGGCGTTGGGGATGGTGACGCCGATGGTGCCGCTCAGCAGCTCGTTCAGGTACTCGCCCCAGCCGACGGCGACGGCGGCGACCGAGACGCCGTACTCCAGCAGCAGACACCAGCCGCAGACCCAGGCGATCAGTTCGCCCATCGTTGCGTATGCGTACGAGTACGAGGAGCCGGAGACCGGGATGGTGCCCGCCAGCTCGGCGTAGGACAGGGCCGAGAACAGCGCGGTGAGACCGGCGATCACGAAGGAGAGGACGACGGCCGGGCCCGCCTTCGGCACGGCCTCGCCGAGGACGACGAAGATGCCGGTGCCGAGGGTGGCACCGATGCTGATCATGGTCAGCTGCCACAGGCCGAGGGACCGCCGAAGCGAGCCTCCCTCGCCCTGGCCGCCCTCCGCGACCAGGCGTTCCACGGGCTTGCGCCGCATGAGGCGCGCGGCGAGGCCCTCGGGTGCGGGGGCGGTCGCCGTGCGGTCGTGCGGGGGTGCGCCTTGGTCGAGCACGCGCTGGCTCCTTCATGCTGCCGGTCATTGCGTCCGGGGACCGGGGGGAGCCCTGCGAGGGCAGGAACCCACCGAGCGGGGTCCCCGCCACGTCACGTACAGACGAGCACCCTATGAGGCAGGCCTTCACGGGCGTAATGCGGCAACCTTGCACGCATGCGCAAGATCATTGCGTTCCCGCCTTCGGGGCGCGGATTCGTTGCGCGGTACCCGCCGCGCCCCCGGCGGGGCGCGGGGCTGCCCCCGAGCGGAGGGCCTAGCTCCAGCTGGCGTGCAGCGGCTTGCCCTCGGCGTAGCCGGCGGCGCTCTGGATGCCCACGATGGCCTTCTCTGCGAACTCCTCCAGGGAGGCCGCACCGGCGTAGGTGCAGGAGGAGCGGACACCCGCGATGATCGAGTCGATCAGGTCCTCGACGCCCGGGCGGGCCGGGTCGAGGAACATGCGCGAGGTGGAGATGCCCTCCTCGAACAGCGCCTTGCGGGCGCGGTCGTACGCCGACTCCTCCGACGTACGGTTGGCCACCGCACGCGCGGACGCCATGCCGAAGGACTCCTTGTAGGCGCGTCCGTCGGCGTCGTGCTGGAGGTCGCCCGGCGACTCGTACGTACCGGCGAACCACGAGCCGACCATCACGTTGGAGGCACCGGCGGCGAGGGCCATCGCCACGTCGCGCGGGTGGCGGACGCCGCCGTCGGCCCACACGTGCTTGCCGTACTTCTTCGCCTCGGCGGCGCACTCCAGCACCGCGGAGAACTGCGGCCGGCCCACGCCGGTCATCATGCGGGTGGTGCACATGGCGCCGGGGCCCACACCGACCTTGATGATGTCCGCGCCCGCGTCGATCAGATCCTTCACGCCCTCGGCGGAGACGATGTTGCCCGCGACGATCGGCACCTGCGGGTCGAGGGCCCGCACCAGCTTGATGGCGCTGATCATCGACTCCTGGTGGCCGTGCGCGGTGTCGATGACGAGCGTGTCCACGCCCGCGTCGAGCAGCTGCTTGGCCTTGCCCGCGACGTCGCCGTTGATGCCGACCGCGGCGGCGATGCGCAGCTTGCCGTTCGCGTCGACGGCCGGGGTGTACAGCGTGGCGCGCAGGGCGCCCTTGCGGGTCAGGATGCCGGCGAGCCTGCCGTCCTTGTCGACGGCCGGGGCGTAGCGCCGGTTGTGCGCGTCGAGGGTGTTGAAGGCCTCGCGCGGGTCGATGTCGGCGTCCAGCAGGAGCAGGTCCTTGGACATGACCACTTCGAGCTGGGTGAAGCGGTCGACGCCGGTCAGGTCCGCGTCGGTGACGACGCCGACGGGCCGCTCGTCCTCGTCCACGACCACACCGGCGTTGTGCGCCCGCTTGGGCAGCAGCGCCAGGGCGTCGGCGACGGTCTGGTGCGGGGCCAGCACGATCGGCGTGTCGAGCACCAGGTGCCGGCTCTTCACCCAGGAGATGACGTCGGTGACGACGTCGATCGGGATGTCCTGCGGGATGACCACCAGACCGCCGCGGCGGGCCATCGTCTCGGCCATGCGGCGGCCGGCGATGGCGGTCATGTTGGCCACGACGAGCGGGATGGTGGTGCCCGTGCCGTCCGGCGCGGCGAGGTCCACGCCCTGACGCGAACCGACCGCGGAGCGGCTCGGCACCATGAACACGTCGTCGTACGTCAGGTCGTACGCGGGCTGGATGTCATTGAGGAAACGCACGTGCTGCACATCCCAGTCGATCAGAGGTGACCCCCCGACAGGTGTGCCGGGGGGAAAAGAGCACGTACTTCATTGTCCCATGTCGGGATGGCCGTCACGCCCTCACGGAACATCCAGGGTGAGCGGCGATCACCTAGGAGGATCCTCCAAGGGCCAGCGCGACGGACAGGGCGGGCGTGTGGTCCGCGGCCTGGGCGAACACCTCCTGGGCGATCCGCCACTCGTCGGGCCGGGCCTCGGCGTACGGCCGCCAGCCGCGGACGACGATCAGCAGTCCCTGCTCGACGGCCCCCTCGGGCCACACGGTGTGGTCGGTGAGGGAGTCGGCCAGCGCGTCCCAGTTGCGGCCGAACCAGTCGGGCAGCGTCAGGGCCCGGGCGGTGCGGTCCATCAGTCCGGCCTTGTCGGTGACGCCGTGCAGGTCCAGGGTGACCACGAGCCGCCCTGTCAGGTCGGTCGGGTCTTCGCTCATCTCAGCACCGCCCGGAACGAGTTGTAGTGATCATCGGTGTAGTAGATCTCCCCGCCCCGACCCGTGACGATGCGCCGGGCCCCGCGATCATGCGAACCGGGCGTCGGGACCGTGTACTCGTGGTAATAGCCGCGCGGGTGCTTCGGCAGACGCCCCTCGAAGTTCCCGAACACGACGCCGTCCCTGGCGTACGGGAAGGGCCCGCCCTTGCCGATCAGGTCCAGCGTCCTGCGTGCCTCGGCCGGCAGCCGGGACTCCCTGACCGTGCCCGTTCCGTGCGCCCACGCCGGGACGGACGCACTCGTGCCGGACACCCGCCCACCCGTGCCCGCCCCGGCGCCGGAACCCGGACCCGAACTCGAACCGGACGAGCATCCCGCGAGCAGGACGGCGAGGACGAGGGCCAACAGCCCCACGATCGCCCGGGCGGGCGTCCGGGCCCGCCCAGGGGCCGAGGCCCGGGACCGTCCGGGGATGCGGGCTGGCCTCAGGGGCCGTCTGGTCGTGTGGGGGTCGAGCCGGGGCGACATGCCGACGATGCTGCCACGGCCGCTCCGCTCCTCCGCCGCCGCGACCCGCCGGGGCCCGCCGCAGCGCTCCATGACGCTTCGTGTCGGGCGCTGAGCCGTCGGTGCTCACTCGCCCCTCGCACGGCACACGGGCGCGCAGACGGTCACCGCCCACATGGACGGCATGGACGCCGTACGACCACCCGCCCGGCGACCCACCACCATGAGGCCGGCGCACGCCTGGCGGCCGGCACCCCGCAGACCCCGCCGCGAGGACCGACCGCTGTGTCCCCGCCGCGGAGTCCGTCAGTGCCCGTCGGGGTCCGCGCGGCTGAGCGTCGGCTTCGGGGTGGGCCCGGCCGTCATCAGGTAGTCGGCCGCGGAGGTGTCCGTGACCAGGCTGGTGACCAGCCCGGACCGCAGCACCGCGTCGATCGCGGAGGCCTTGCGCTGACCGCCGGCGATCGCCACGACCTCCGGGATACGGCGCAGCTGGTCGGCCTTGACCGTGATGCACCGCTCCCCCAGGTCCCGCCCGATCCGGCGCCCCTCGGCGTCGAAGAGGTGCGCGGCCATCTCGGCGGCGACACCGAGCGAGGCGTAGTGCGCCCGCTCCTCGTCGCTGAGCATGTCGTGCACCGTCGAGATGCCCGGCTCCCAGGAACCGATGGAGACGCAGGCGACCGTGACCTTGTCGAAGTACTCGAAGGCCCGGGCGATCCCGGTCTGGTTGCGCAGCGCGGCCGCGGTGGCCGCGTCGGGCAGCAGCATCGGCGCGTAGATGGGGTGGGCGTCGCCGCCCGACACCTGGGCGGCACGGCGCACGGCCTCGACCGACCCGCGCTCCGACGTCCCGGCGTCGTACACGCCCGTCAGCTGCACCACCGTGCACGGCGGCAGCCGGTCGAGCGCCGCCGCCATGTGGATCGTGGACCGGCCCCAGGCCAGTCCGAGCACATCCCCCTCGTTGACGAGCTCGCCGAGCAGGTCGGCGGCCACTTCCCCCAGGTTCTCGGGGTCGGGGGTCTCCTCGGCCTCGGCCGGGGACTCGACCACGACGGCGTGCCTCAGGCCGTACCGGGCGCGGAGCGCGTCGGAGCGCTCGGCGTCCAGCTCGGCCGGGACACGGATCTCGATGCGCACGAGATCCCGTTCGAGGGCGGTCTCCAGGACCCGGGCCACCTTGAAGCGGCTGACGCCGAACTCCTCCGCGATCTGGATCTTGGACTTGCCCTCGAGGTAGAAGCGGCGGGCCATGGCCGCCGCCTGCACCAGCTCAGCGGGTCCCATCCGCATGGCTGACCGGCCCGCCGACATACCCGACACGGCGATCTCCTCACTGCTGTTCACACTCTGGATTCGCCGTTCATCCTTGCAGATTCGGCGCTACGGATCCGCCCTGATAAGGGCCGTTGACTTAACCGTTCACGTACCTGTGGCTCAGTGGTCGCATGCCCAGGAGGCCTTGGCGGTTGCGGTCTCGGCCTGCGCGCGCAGGGCCCGGACCGCCTCCGCCGGGTCCTTCGCCCCGTACACGGCCGAGCCTGCCACGAACACGTCCGCTCCCGCCTCCGCGCACCGCTCGATCGTCGAGGCCGAGACACCGCCGTCCACCTGGAGCCACAGCTGCAGGCCGTGCTTGCCGATCAGCTCACGGGTACGGCGGATCTTCGGCAGCATGATGTCGAGGAACGCCTGCCCACCGAAGCCGGGCTCAACCGTCATGATCAGCAGCATGTCGAGTTCCGGGAGAAGGTCCTCGAACGGCTCGATCGGCGTCGCCGGCTTGAGCGCCATGGAGGCGCGGGCGCCCTTGGCGCGGATCTCCCGGGCGAGCCGCACGGGGGCGGCGGCCGCCTCCACGTGGAAGGTGACCGAGGAGGCGCCCGCCTCGACGTACTGGGGCGCCCACCGGTCGGGGTCCTCGATCATCAGGTGGCAGTCCAGCGGGGTGTCCGTCGCACGCGCCAGGGACTCCACGACCGGCACGCCGAGCGTGAGGTTCGGGACGAAGTGGTTGTCCATGACGTCGACATGGAGCCAGTCGGCGCCTTGGACCGCCTTGGCCTCCTCCGCGAGGCGGGCGAAGTCGGCGGACAGGATGCTGGGGTTGATCTGCACGGCCATGCCCCAAGCCTGCCATGCCGCTGCGCTCGGCTGTAACGGCGGTCCGTTGCGGTTGTGGTTCGTCTGCGGGCCGGTGGGGGTTGCTCGCGCCCCGCGGCCGAGCGGCATATCGATACGGCCCCGCCCCTTTCAGGGGCGCCGGCCCCCGCGGCGTTCAGCCGGTCCTGCGGATCAGGGCCAGGTACATCGCGTCCGTGCCGTGTAGATGGGGCCAGAGTTGTACGTCCGGGCCCTCGCCCAGCGCCGGCACCCCCGGCAGCATCGGGCGGGCGTCGATCAGTTCCGCCTCCGGATGCTGCTTGAGGACGTCGGCGACGACCGCGCGGGTCTCGGCCAGGTGCGGCGAGCAGGTGGCGTACCCGACGACGCCGCCGACCCGCACCGAGTCGAGCGCGGTGCGCAGCAGGGCGCGCTGGAGGGGTGCGAAGTTGTCCAGGTCCTCGGGGCGCCGGCGCCAGCGGGCCTCGGGACGCCGGCGCAGCGCGCCGAGCCCGGTGCACGGCACATCCATGAGCACGCGGTCGAAGGTGCCGGGCCGCCACGGCGGCCGGGTGCCGTCGGCGGCGATCACCTGGTACGGCCCCGGGTTGCCGACCAGCGCCTTGGCGACGAGGCCCGCGCGGTGCGGCTGCTTCTCGGAGGCGAGCAGCGTGGCACCGCGCTCGGCGGCGAGGGCGGCCAGCAGGGCGGCCTTCCCGCCGGGCCCGGCGCACCCGTCGAGCCACTTGGTGTCGGGGCCCTCCAGGGGCGCGCCCCCGAGCGCGAGGGCGACCAGCTGGCTGCCCTCGTCCTGGACTCCGGCCCGCCCCTCGCGCACGGCCTGCACCGCGCCGGGCTCACCGCCCTCGGCGAGCCGCACCGCGTACGGTGACCAGCGCCCCGGTACCGCGGCCTCCTCGCCGAGCAGCTCCTCGGCGGTGGCCCGCCCCGGCCGCGCGACCAGGGTCACCTCGGGCCGTTCGTTGTCGGCCGCCAGCAGGTCCTCGATACCGGCGCGCCCGCCGCCGAGGGAGTCCCACAGCGCGGAGACGACCCAGCGCGGATGGGAGTGCACGACGGCGAGGTGCTCCTCGGGGTCCTCGTCGTACGGCGGCGCGACCTTCGCCAGCCACCCGTCGAGGTCGTCCTGGGCCACCTTCCGCAGCACCGCGTTGACGAACTTGGCGCGCCCGTCGCCGAGCACCACCCGCGCCAGCTCCACGGAGGCGGACACGGCGGCGTGCGTCGGGATCCGCGTCCCGAGCAGCTGGTGCACGCCGAGGCTGAGCACGTCGAGCACCGGCGGGTCGACCTCGCGCAGCGGCCGGTCGACGCAGGCGGCGATCACCGCGTCGTACGTCCCCTGCCGGCGCAGCGTGCCGTAGACCAGCTCGGTGGCGAGGGCGGCGTCCCGCGCGTCGAAGTCGCCCTTCTCCCGTGCCTTGCGCAGCAGCGGAGGCAGCACGAGGTTGGCGTACGCGTCCCGCTCGTCGACCGCGCGCAGCGCCTGGAAGGCCAGGATGCGCACGGGGTCCTTCTGGGGACGACGGTAGGGCTTGGCGGGCTTACGAGGCCGCCGGGACTGCTCGCTCACGAAAAAGGTGCTCCGGATGTGAAGAAAGGGCTGCGGTGTCCAGCCTACGTCGGCGCACCGCCGCCCCCGCCGCCCGGGGCTCAGCCACCCAGCGTCTCGCCCTCGGCGATGCGCACGCCGCGCGCCCAGTCGGCCGCCCGCATCGGCTTCTTGCCCTGGGCCTGCACCCAGAGCAGCTCGACGGCGTACGAGCCGGTTCCCACGTGCACGCTGTTCTTGCCGACGGCCATCCGCCCCGGCGCGAGATCGGTGCGCTCGGGCACGGGCGTGACCTGGATGAGCTTGAGCCGCTCGCCGCGGAAGGTGGTCCAGGCGCCGGGCGCCGGGGTGCAACCGCGCACGACCCGGTCGACGCGCAGGGCGGGCGTGGCCCAGTCGACCTTGGCGTCCTCGACGGTGATCTTCGGCGCGAGGGTGACGCCCTCGGCCGGCTGCGGTACGGCCTTCAGGGTGCCGTCCTCGATCCCGTCCATGGTGGCCGCGAGCAGGCCCGCACCGGCGAAGGCGAGCCGGGTGAGCAGGTCGCCGCTGGTGTCGGTGGGCCGGATCTCCTCGGTCACGGTGCCGTAGAGGGGGCCGGAGTCGAGCCCTTCCTCGATGAGGAAGGTCGACGCCCCGGTGATCTCGTCGCCGGCCATGATGGCGTGCTGCACGGGAGCGGCTCCGCGCCAGGCGGGCAGCAGCGAGAAGTGCAGGTTGACCCAGCCGTGGGCGGGGACGTCGAGGGCCACGCGGGGCAGCAGGGCGCCGTAGGCGACGACGGGGCAGCAGTCCGGGGCGATCTCCCTCAGCCGCTCCAGGAACTCCGGGTCGCGCGGCCTGACCGGCTTCAGCACCTCGATCCCGGCCTCCTCCGCCCGCTCGGCCACGGGTGACGCGACCAGCCTGCGCCCACGCCCGGCCGGCGCGTCGGGCCGCGTGACGACGGCGGCCACCTCGTGCCGCCCAGAGGCGATCAGAGCGTCCAGAGCGGGAACGGCGACCTCTGGGGTACCGGCGAAGACGAGCTTCATGGGCGGGATCGGGCCTCTCGGGCGGGGGTTGACCGGGCAGCGCACCAGTCTATGACCAAGGAACGGCACACACCCCATACGCACGAACGGACGCGCGGCCGCCGACGGCGAGGAGCCCCCTCAGGTTGTCCAGCCTCACCACACACGGCGCACATCCGGACGATACCGGCGTACGCATATGCCCGTACGCCCCCAGCCCGTGACCAGCGGAGCGCCCACGCGTTGGTCAAGGAAGAGTTGACCACATAGGGCCGCTTTCGCCGCCCGATTACTTTCAACGCCGGTTCGAGAGGCTTGTTCATGGCCGACCACGCAACCCACGACGCCCAGGCCCGGGCCAGCCTGCACTTGCTGGTGCGGGACATCGAGCGAGTCCGCCGGCAGGTGGACGCCCTGCGCACGCTCACCGCCCAGCTGGGCAACGTCTACCGCCCGCGCCGCTCCGGCCCCTCCACGGGCTTCGTCGTCTACGGACGCGCCCCCGCCCCGACGGTGCGCCTCGCCCAGGAGCTCCGGGACAGTGTCGAAACCCTGGTCACGGCCGCGGTGGACTTCGACCGCTCACTCGGCTTCTCGTGGGACGCGGTGGGCTCGGCGCTCGGCGTCACCAAGCAGGCGGTGCACCGCCGTTACGGCGCCCGCCGCGCCGCGACCCAGGCGGCCGCCGAGGCCGAGCGCACCGCGGAGCCGTCCGGCACCCGCACGCTCAATGTGAACACCGGCATGCCCGCGGTCCCGACGGTCCCCGCGGCCCGCTCGATGCCCACGCAGCCGACCGCGGGCAGCCCGGCCCTGCGCGACCGCGACGAGGCCCGCCCGACGGCCTTCCCCGGCCCGCGCAACGGCTGAGCAACGGCCGACACTTCCGCCCTGCCCTCCCGGACGGACACCCGGGAGGGCAGACACGCGCTCGGACGGACAACCGGCGTGAATGCACCACCACCAGACACCCGGAACGCTGCCGTCACCCGATGTCCGGCGGATCGATCCGCACCCGCACCGCCTCCCCGCTCCCCCGCGCCATACGAGCGGCCTGCGCGGTCTTCAGCGCGGCAGCCAGCGCCGCCCCGCTGCCCGGCGGCACCCGCACCAGCGCCCGGTCCCAGTGCTCGCCCGGCGGCGGCTCTCCGGGTCTACGGGGCCGGCCGGGCGGCGTCGCAGGCATCGGCACCGGTCCCAACACCTCCGCGTCCGGGGGCAGTTCGACCGAGGCCAGGAACTCGGCGACGGCCGCGGGCACCCCGGACACCGCCGCCATCCGCGACACCGGCGGAAAGCCCAGCTCGGCCCGCTCGGCCAGTTCCCGCACCGCGTGCCCGACGGGGTCCCAGCGCACCAGCGCCTGCACCGGCCGCAGGGTCGGCTCGGCCACCACGACCACCGTGCCCCCCTCGCTCTGCGGCCGTACCAGCGCGCCCGCCCCGATCCACCGGCGCAGCGCATCCTCGCCGGCCCTCAGGTCGGGTCGTACGAGCATGGCCCAGCCGTCCAGCAGCAGGGCCGCCGCGTAGCCGCCCTCGGCGACCGGTTCGGCCCCCGGTGTGCTCACGACCAGCGCGGGCGTGCCCGGCACCGTGTCCAGCACATGCTCCCGCCCCGAGGTGCGCACCGGGACGGCGGGGAAGGCGCGCCCCAGCTCCTCGGCCGTCCGCCGCGCCCCGACGACCTGGGCCCGCAGCCGGAAGCCACCGCACTCCGGGCAGTGCCACGCGCTCTCCTCGCGCCCGCACCAGCCGCACCGCAGAACCCCCGCGTCCTGCCCCTGGAGCGGCCCGGAGCAGTGCCGGCACCGGGCGGGCGCCCGGCACCGGTCACAGGCCATGCGGGGCGCGTAGCCGCGCCTCGGCACCTGTACGAGCACCGGTCCGTGCCGCAGCCCCTCGCGGGCCGCCTGCCAGGCGAGCGTGGGCAGCCGGGCGGCGCGGGCGGCCTCGTCGCGCGCGAGGTCGTCGTCCCCGACCGTGCGGACCAGGGGGGCGGCCCGCCGCACCTGCTCCCGCCCGGCGACCAGCGGCCGGGCCCAGCCGCTCTCGACGAGCTGGGCGGCCTCCACGGTGCAGGTCCAGCTCCCCAGCAGGAACCCGCACTTGTCCAGCGCGGCCCGCAGCAGCAGCACATCCCGGGCGTGCGGCTGCGGGGCATGCTGCTCGCTGTGGCTGTCGTCGCCGTCGTCCCAGACGGCGACGAGCCCCAGGTCCTGCACGGGCGCGAACATGGCGGCCCGGGTCCCGACCACAGCCCGCACGGATCCCCGGCGCACCGCGAGCCACTGCGCGTACCGCTTCTCGGGCCCCGCTTCGGCCGTGAGCAGCACGTGCCGGCCGGTGCCCAGCAGCGCGGTGAGCGCGGCGTCGACCCGCGCGGCGGCCCGCCCGTCCGGTACGACGACGAGGGCGCCGCGTCCGGACGCGAGCGTGGCGGCGACGGCGCGGGCCAGTTCCTCGCTCCACAGCGGGCCCGGCAGCGCGCTCCAGACGGCCCTGGGCGACCCGCCGGAGGCCAGGGCGTGGAGGAATGCGTCCCCGTGCTCGTACCGGCCCCAGGAGGCCGCCTCCGGGGCCTTCGGCGGGGGCAGGGGTGCGGGCGAGGGCCGCTGTTCGGCCCGGGCGCTGCGCGGCGGTACGGCCAGCTGGAGCACGTCGGCGAGGCTTCCGGCGTACCGGTCGGCCACGGCCCGCGCGAGCCCCAGCAGCTCCTCGCTCAGCACCGGCTCCGGCGACACGACCTGGGCCAGCGCGGCCAGCGGACCGGAGTAGTCGGACTCGGCCCGCCGCTCGACGAGGAACCCGTCGATGAGCCCGCCGCCCTCCCGGCGCCCTTCCCGCACCCGGCCCCGCCCGGCCCCGAACCGGACCCGGACCCGCACGCCCGGCTGGGCATCGGCGTCCAGCTCGGCGGGCACGGCGTAGTCGAAGTACCGGTCGAGGTGCAGCACACCCTTGTCGACCAGCACCCGGGCGACGGGCAGCTGCGGGGCGAGCGCGGCACCCCGCCAGGTCCGCGGCTTGGCCCGCGGCACCTTCGCCTTGCGCACGCTCTCCCGGATGAGCGCGAGCTGCTCCGGCGGCGCCCCTTCGGCCCCGCCGTCCCCGTCTGCCCGGGGCGCCCCGTTCTCGCTGCTCACGCTTGCATTCTTACCAAACGGCACCGACAACCGACGCCCGCCCGAGATCCGGATCGGCAGCGGCACGGATTCAGCTTCACCGCACGCCCCGAGGGGCGCACTCCACGAAGTAACCGCGGCCTTCGCACCGGGCGGCGTCGACGGCGTCAGCGTAGGTACCGCCCGGCCGGCCCCGCCAGTCAATTCGCTGCCGGCGGCGCGACGGGGGCCTAGGCTCACGGCCATGACCGAGCCGACGCCGAGCCCGCTGGAACGCCTACGACAACGCCTGGCGGCCCGTGGGGAGGTGCGCTCCGGCACAGTGGTCGGTTTCGACGGGGACGACGTGGTCGTACGGCTGGACGACGACCCGGACGTCGCCTCCGCCCGCGTCCCCGGGTACGAGCTGTCCTGGCGTCGGGTGGAGCACCCGTCGGAGATCTGCGGGACGGGGCAACGGATCACGGGTGAGGTGATGGGGTCGGACGGGCAGGGCCGGGTCCTGCTGTCAACGAAGGCCTGCGAGGACGAGCCGCTGCGGCACTTCCTGCTCGGCATCGAGCGCGGCAGCGTGGTCACGGGGACGGTGACCTCGGTGCACGCCTTCGGTGTCTTCGTCCGGATCGACGGCGAGTCCCCGCACCCGGTCCACGACGGAACCGGCTTCGTCCGCATCCCGGAGCTGTCGTGGTCGCGCTTCGGTCATCCGGCGGAGGTGGTGCGGCCGGGGCAGCGGGTCACCGGCGAAGTGCTGGTCGCGGACACCCGGCAGGGCCAGGTCTCGCTCTCCCTCAAGGCCCTCCAGGAGGACCCCTGGGACCGTCTCGGCGCGGGTGTGGGAGACGCCGTGCCGGGTGTCGTGACCAAGCTCGTGCCCTTCGGCGCCTTCGTCCGCGTCGCCCAGGACGTGGAGGGCCTGGTGCACGTCGACGACCTGGGCGGACGGGCCGTCGAGGAGGGGCAGGAGCTCCGGGTCAGGATCGTGGAGATCGACCGTCCACGGCGCCGGATCCGGCTGGCGCCGGCCGGCTGATCCCGGACGCGCCGAGGCCCGGCCCCCGAGAAGGGGAACCGGGCCTCGGTGAGAAGGGTGCTCGGGCCTTACAGGCCCACGGCGGCGCGCAGGGCGTCCACGCGGTCCGTGCGCTCCCAGGTGAAGTCGGGCAGCTCGCGGCCGAAGTGGCCGTAGGCCGCGGTCTGGCCGTAGATCGGGCGGAGCAGGTCGAGGTCGCGGATGATCGCGGCCGGGCGCAGGTCGAAGACCTCGTCGATCGCCTTCTCGATCTTCTCCGCGTCGACCTTGGCGGTGCCGAAGGTCTCCACGAACAGGCCCACCGGCTCGGCCTTGCCGATCGCGTAGGCGACCTGGACCTCGCAGCGGGAGGCCAGGCCCGCCGCCACGACGTTCTTGGCGACCCAGCGCATCGCGTACGCGGCCGAGCGGTCCACCTTGGACGGGTCCTTGCCGGAGAAGGCGCCGCCGCCGTGGCGGGCCATGCCGCCGTAGGTGTCGATGATGATCTTGCGGCCGGTCAGGCCGGCGTCGCCCATCGGGCCGCCGATCTCGAAACGGCCGGTCGGGTTGACCAGCAGGCGGTAGCCGTCGGTGTCCAGCTTGATGCCCTCGTCCAGGAGCGCCTTCAGCTCCGGCTCCACGACGAACTCGCGGATGTCGGGCGCCAGCAGCGACTCCAGGTCGATGTCGGAGGCGTGCTGCGAGGAGACGACCACCGTGTCCAGGCGGACGGCCTTGTCGCCGTCGTACTCGATGGTGACCTGCGTCTTGCCGTCGGGGCGCAGGTAGGGGATCGTGCCGTTCTTGCGGACCTCGGACAGGCGCTTGGACAGGCGGTGCGCCAGGAAGATCGGCAGCGGCATCAGGGTCGGCGTCTCGTCGGACGCGTAGCCGAACATCAGGCCCTGGTCGCCCGCGCCCTGCTTGTCCAGCTCGTCGTCGTCGCCCTCGACCCGGCTCTCGTACGCCGTGTCCACACCCTGCGCGATGTCCGGGGACTGGGCGCCGATGGACACCGACACACCGCAGGAGGCGCCGTCGAAGCCCTTCTTGGAGGAGTCGTAGCCGATGTCGAGGATCTTGTTGCGGACCAGGGTCGCGATGTCCGCGTAGGCCTTGGTCGTCACCTCGCCGGCCACGTGCACCAGGCCGGTGGTGATCAGCGTCTCGACGGCGACCCGGGAGGTCGGGTCCTCGCGCAGAAGCGCGTCGAGAATGGTGTCGCTGATCTGGTCAGCGATCTTGTCGGGGTGACCCTCGGTCACGGACTCCGAGGTGAACAGGCGACGGGACACAACGCTCCCTGTGGTTGCAGCGGCTGCTGGCTGATCATTTGCGGCGACGCGCGGGGCTGCGCCCGGCGTCGACCGTGAACAGTTTATCGGTCGCACTCGGCCGATGGGCCACCCGTCTCGCCTCTCGGGAGCGCTGTGACCAGCGGCACGGGCATTCTGCACAATGCCGGGCGGCCTTGGCCAGGGTCGCCACACCAGATTTGATCGGTCCGTGGGGCCCGCCGTCAACGGGCCCTCGCGAACGGGCCGGGGTGCGCCGGGTCAGCCCAGCCGCCGTACGACCAGGTCCCAGACGGTGTCGGCCAGGGCTTCCTTGGGGCCGTGCGGCACGGGGGTCTCGCTGCCGTCGGCGCCCAGCACCAGGGCTTCGTTCTCCTCGGAGCCGAAGGTCTTGCGCTCCCCCACCTCGTTGACGACGAGCAGGTCACAGCCCTTGCGGGCGAGCTTGGTGCGGCCGTTGGCGAGGACGTCGTCGGTCTCGGCGGCGAAGCCGACGATCACCTGACCGGGGCGGGCGCGCTCGGCCGAGATCTCCGCGAGGATGTCCGGATTGCGGACCAGGACGATCGGGTCGGGGTCCTGGCCGTCCTTCTTCTTGATCTTGCCGGTGGCGTAGGCCGCCGGACGGAAGTCGGCGACGGCCGCGGCCATGACGACCGCGTCGGCGTCCGCCGCCGCCTTCAGGACGGCCTCGCGCAGCTGGACGGCCGTGCCGACCGGGACGACGTCCACCCCCGCCGGGTCGGGCAGCCCGGTGTTGGCCGCGATCAGCGTGACCCGGGCACCGCGGGCGGCGGCGGTGCGCGCGAGGGCGTAGCCCTGCTTGCCGGAGGAGCGGTTGCCCAGGAAGCGGACCGGGTCCAGGGGCTCGCGGGTGCCGCCGGCGGAGACGACGACGTGCCGCCCCTGGAGGTCGGGCTCGGTGACGCCGCGGGCCAGCACCCGGCGGCAGACCTCGAAGATCTCCGCCGGGTCGGGCAGCCGGCCCTTGCCGGTGTCGACGCCGGTGAGCCGGCCGACCGCGGGCTCGATGACGACGGCGCCGCGGCGGCGCAGCGTGGCCACGTTCTCCTGGGTGGCCGGGTGCTCCCACATCTCGGTGTGCATGGCGGGCGCGAAGACGACCGGGCAGCGGGCGGTCAGGAGGGTGTTGGTCAGCAGGTCGTCGGCGAGGCCGTGGGCGGCCTTGGCGAGTATGTCGGCGGTGGCGGGTGCGACCACCACCAGGTCGGCGTGCTGGCCGATGCGGACGTGCGGGACCTCGTGGACGTCGTCCCAGACCTCCGTCGAGACGGGGTTGCCGGACAGGGCGGACCAGGTGGGAGCGCCGACGAAGTGCAGTGCGGAGGCGGTGGGCACCACGCGGACGTCATGGCCCGACTCCGTGAACCTTCTCAGCAGCTCACAGGCCTTGTAGGCGGCGATGCCGCCGCTGACCCCCAGAACGACCCTCGGCTTGTCCACGTTCACTCCCCGGACTCGGAACCCTGCACACCCAATGACACACCACAGGCCCGGCAGTCGGACTGCCGGGCCTGTGGATAAGTCGTTCGCAGTCTGAAAGTACTCCTGCGCGGTACTCCGCGGTCCTACTGGGCGGGGCCCTCGACGGCCTCGGACGTCAGCAGACCCGCGTTGATCTCACGCAGGGCGATCGAGAGCGGCTTCTCGTGAACGTGGGTGTCGACGAGCGGACCGACGTACTCGAGGAGGCCCTCGCCGAGCTGCGAGTAGTACGCGTTGATCTGGCGGGCACGCTTGGCCGCGTAGATCACGAGGCTGTACTTCGAGTCGGTGGCCTCGAGAAGCTCGTCGATCGGCGGGTTGATGATGCCCTCGGGCGCGGTGATGGAAGAGGACACGCTCTACCTTCCGATGGGTGGGAAAAGATCAGTCGCGATCACACACTCGTGATCACACAACATCCATCAAGGCTAGCAGCTCGCGCGCCACATCCTCGACGGAGGTGTTGACCAAGGTCGTATCGAACTCCGGCTCGGCCGCCAGCTCGGTCCTGGCCGCCTCGAGACGGCGCTCGATGACCTCCGGCGGCTCGGTGCCCCGGCCGGTCAGCCTGCGCACCAGCTCCTCCCAGGAGGGCGGAGCCAGGAACACCAGCCGAGCGTCGGACATCGACTCCCGGACCTGCCTGGCGCCCTGCAGATCGATCTCCAGCAGGACCGGCTCGCCCTTCTCCAGCCGCTCCAGCACGGCCGCGCGGGGCGTGCCGTAGCGGTTGCCGGCGAACTCGGCCCACTCCAGCAGCTCGCCGTTGGCGATCAGCTTGTCCATCTCGTCGTCGGTGACGAAGAAGTAGTGGACTCCGTGCTTCTCGCCGGGGCGCGGCTTGCGGGTGGTGGCCGACACCGAGAGCCAGACCTCGGGGTGTTTCTTGCGCATATGGGCGACGACCGTGCTCTTGCCGACCCCCGAGGGGCCGGAGAGCACGGTCAGCCGCGGACGTTCACTCATGCAGCGATTATTCCAGCAATCCCGGAGTGCCCGGGACTCCCGGTCCGGCTGCGCCCGGACTCAGGAGCCGGTGCTGCCGAACTCACGCTCCAGGGAAGCGATCTGGTTGGAACCGAGACCGCGCACCCGGCGGCTCTCGGAGATACCCAGACGCTCCATGATCTGCTTGGCGCGGACCTTGCCCACGCCCGGCAGCGACTCGAGCAGCGCGGAGACCTTCATCTTGCCGATGACGTCGTTCTCCTGGCCCTGCTTGATGACCTCGTGCAGGGAGGCGCCGGAGTGCTTGAGTCGATTCTTGACCTCGGCCCGCTCCCGGCGAGCCGCGGCGGCCTTTTCGAGCGCGGCTGCGCGCTGTTCGGGGGTAAGGGGCGGAAGAGCCACGCCTACGTCACCTCGGATGTCGAACTGTCGGATACGGACCGGTGAGGAACCTAGTCGCCCCACACCTGGGGAGCTACGAGCAACACGCTTCGCCCGTTCTCCCCCACTACCTGATGGGTGTGGGGGTGTCCCCACAGCTCGGAGACTAGCGGTCAAGTCCGCCAGAGTCAGCGAGAACAGCGGAAAAGTCCTGGTCAGCCTCCGCCAGGCCGGACATTTCAGACATAATGCCCCCGATTTGAGAATGTATTCATGCTCAAGTCGCCGCCCCGCCGCACTACGAAGCCCCTTCGGAGGACTCAGGCGCCCGCGACGGCGGCCTGGATCTCCTCCACGAAGCGCTCCGCGGACGCGCGCAGGGCCGCCACGTCGGGCCCGTGCCGCAGCACACCCCGGCTGACGTTCGGCACGACGTTGCGCACGGCCGACCCGAACACCCGGGGAAGGTCGGCCGCCGTCGCCCCCTGTGCCCCGACGCCGGGCGCGAGGAGCGGGCCGTTGATCGCCAGGTCGTACGACGACAGGTCGCCGACGGTGGCGCCGACCACGGCACCGAAGGAGCCCAGCGGCTCCTCCCCCGCGTTCTCGACGGCCAGGTGGGCCAGCATGGTCGCGCCCACGGTGCGGCCGTCGGCGCGGATGGCGTGCTGGACCTCGGGGCCCTCGGGGTTGGAGGTCAGCGCCAGCACGAACAGGCCGGCGCCGCTCTCCCGGGCCAGCGCGACGGCCGGGCTGAGGGAGCCGTAGCCCAGGTAGGGCGAGACGGTCAGGGCGTCGCAGAACAGCGGGGCGTCCTTGTGCAGGTAGGCCTCGGCGTACCCGGCCATGGTCGAGCCGATGTCGCCGCGCTTGGCGTCCATCACGACCAGCGTGCCGGCCGCGCGGGCCTCCTGGACGACCCTTTCCAGGACGGCGACGCCCCGGGAGCCGAAGCGCTCGAAGAAGGCGCTCTGCGGCTTCATCACGGCGACCCGGTCGGCCACCGCCTCGACGACCGTGCGGCTGAACCGCTCCAGCCCGGCCACGTCGTCGTTCAGGCCCCACTCGGCGAGCAGGGAGGCGTGCGGGTCGATGCCGACGCACAGCGGGCCGCGCTCGTCCATGGCGCGGCGCAGCCGGGCGCCGAAGGGCTCGTACGAGGTCATGCGGGCTTCCTCACATCGGCGCCGACCGCGTCGGCGAGGGTGGCGTACGGGCTGGTGCGCAGGCGCGCGGCGAGGCCCTTGTGGATCGCTCGGGACCAGAAGGGGCCCTCGTAGATGAAGGCGCTGTAGCCCTGGACCAGGGTGGCACCGGCCAGAATGCGCTGCCAGGCGTCTTCGGCCGTCTCGATGCCGCCGACACCCACGAGGGTGATCCGGTCGCCCACGCGCGCGTACAGGCGGCGCAGGACCTCCAGGGAGCGCGCCTTGAGCGGGGCGCCGGACAGCCCGCCGGTCTCCTTCACCAGCGAGGGTTGGGATTTCAGACCGAGTCCCTCGCGCGCGATGGTGGTGTTGGTGGCGATGATGCCGTCCAGGCCCAGTTCCACGGCCAGGTCGGCCACGGCGTCGATGTCCTCGTCGGCGAGGTCCGGGGCGATCTTCACCAGCAGCGGGACGCGCCGGTTCGCCACCGTGCGGTCGGCGGCCTCGCGGACGGCGGTCAGCAGCGGGCGCAGATGGTCCACCGCCTGGAGGTTGCGCAGGCCGGGGGTGTTCGGCGACGAGACGTTGACGACCAGGTAGTCCGCGTACGGCGCGAGGCGCTCGGCCGACTTCACGTAGTCGCCGACGGCCTCCGCCTCCGGGACGACCTTGGTCTTGCCGATGTTGACCCCGACGACCGTCCTGAAGACCGGCTCCCGGGTGGCGAGGCGGGCCGCGACGGCCAGCGAGCCGTCGTTGTTGAAGCCCATGCGGTTGATCAGCGCGCGGTCCGCGACCAGGCGGAACAGCCGCTTCCTGGGGTTGCCGGGCTGCGGCTCGCCGGTGACCGTGCCGATCTCGACGTGGTCGAAGCCCAGCATGGACATGCCGTCGATCGCGACGGCGTTCTTGTCGAAGCCGGCGGCGAGCCCGAAGGGGCCGTGCATGCGCAGCCCGAAGGCCTGAGTGCGCAGCTCCTTGTGGCGGGGCGCGAGGGCGGCCGCGACGAAGGTGCGCAGCACCGGGATGCGGACTGCGAGGCGGATCCAGCGGAAGGCCAGGTGGTGGGCCTTCTCGGGGTCCATGCGCTTGAAGACCAGATTGAAAAAGATCTTGTACATGGTGTCCTCATGAAGAGGGGGACACCGTTTCCGGTGTCCCCCTCGGGGCTGCTAGTCGCGGGCCGCGGTCAGGTGTTCCGCGTGTTCCTGGAGCGAGCGGACGCCCACGTCACCGTGGTTGAGGGCGTCGATGCCCTGGACCGCCGCGGCGAGCGCCTGGACCGTGGTCAGGCACGGCACCGAGCGGGCCACCGCGGCCGTACGGATGTCGTAGCCGTCGAGGCGGCCGCCGGTGCCGTACGGGGTGTTGACGATGAGGTCGACCTCGCCGTCGTGGATCAGTTGGACGATCGTCTTCTCGCCGTTCGGGCCGGTGCCCTCGGACTGCTTGCGCACGACGGTGGCGTTGATGCCGTTGCGCTTGAGGACCTCGGCGGTGCCGGAGGTGGCGAGCAGCTCGAAGCCGTGCGCGACCAGCTCGCGCGCTGGGAAGATCATCGAGCGCTTGTCGCGGTTGGCGACCGAGATGAACGCCCGGCCCTTGGTGGGCAGCGGGCCGTAGGCACCCGCCTGCGACTTGGCGTACGCCGTGCCGAAGACCGAGTCGATGCCCATGACCTCGCCGGTGGAGCGCATCTCCGGGCCGAGGACGGTGTCGACGCCGCGGCCGTGGATGTCGCGGAAGCGCGACCACGGCATGACGGCCTCCTTGACCGAGATCGGCGCGTCCAGCGGCAGCTCGCCGCCGTCGCCCGCCTTCGGCAGCAGGCCCTCGGCGCGCAGCTCGGCGACGGTCGCGCCCAGCGAGATCCGGGCGGCGGCCTTGGCGAGCGGCACCGCGGTCGCCTTCGAGGTGAAGGGGACCGTACGGGAGGCGCGCGGGTTGGCCTCCAGGACGTAGAGGATGTCCCCGGCCATGGCGAACTGGATGTTGATCAGGCCGCGCACGCCGACGCCCTTGGCGATGGCCTCGGTGGAGGCGCGCAGCCGCTTGATGTCGAAGCCGCCGAGGGTGATCGGAGGCAGGGCGCACGCCGAGTCGCCGGAGTGGATGCCGGCCTCCTCGATGTGCTCCATCACGCCGCCGAGGTACAGCTCCTCGCCGTCGTAGAGCGCGTCGACGTCGATCTCGATCGCGTCGTCCAGGAACCGGTCGACCAGGACCGGCCGGGACGGGCTGATCTCGGTCGACTCGGCGATGTAGGCGGCGAGGCGGGTCTCGTCGTAGACGATCTCCATGCCGCGCCCGCCGAGGACGTACGACGGCCGGACCAGGACCGGGTAGCCGATCTCGTCGGCGATGGCCTTGGCCTCGTCGAAGGTGGTGGCCGTGCCGTGCTTCGGGGCCGGCAGGCCCGCCTCGGCGAGGACGCGGCCGAAGGCGCCGCGGTCCTCGGCGGCGTGGATCGCCTCGGGCGAGGTGCCCACGATCGGCACGCCGTTGTCCTTCAGGGCCTGCGACAGACCGAGCGGGGTCTGGCCGCCCAGCTGCACGATCACGCCCGCGACCGGTCCGGCCTGCTGCTCGGCGTGGACGATCTCCAGCACGTCCTCCAGCGTCAGCGGCTCGAAGTACAGCCGGTCGGAGGTGTCGTAGTCGGTGGAGACGGTCTCCGGGTTGCAGTTGACCATCACGGTCTCGTAGCCCGCGTCGCTCAGCGCGAAGGAGGCGTGGACACAGGAGTAGTCGAACTCGATGCCCTGGCCGATGCGGTTGGGACCGGAGCCGAGGATGATGACGGCCGGCTTCTCGCGGGTCGCGACCTCGGACTCCTCGTCGTACGCGGAGTAGAAGTACGGCGTCTTCGCGGCGAACTCGGCGGCGCAGGTGTCGACCGTCTTGTAGACCGGGCGGATGCCGAGCGCGTGCCGGACCTCGCGGACGACGTCCTCGCGCAGGCCGCGGATCTCACCGATCTGCTGGTCGGAGAAGCCGTGCCGCTTGGCCTCGGCGAGCAGCTCGCGGGTCAGCTCGGGGGCCTCGGCCAGCTCGTCCGCGATCTCCTTGATCAGGAAGAGCTGGTCCACGAACCAGGGGTCGATCTTCGTGTACTCGAAGACCTCCTCGGGCGTGGCGCCCGCGCGGATGGCCTGCATGACCGTGTTGATCCGGCCGTCGGTGGGACGCCGGGACTCCTCAAGGAGCAGCGACTTGTCCCCGGGCACACCGGTGAAGGCGAACTGGCTGCCCTTCTTCTCCAGCGAGCGCAGCGCCTTCTGGAAGGCCTCGGGGAAGTTGCGGCCGATGGCCATGGCCTCGCCGACCGACTTCATGGTGGTGGTCAGCGTGGAGTCGGCCTGCGGGAACTTCTCGAAGGCGAAGCGCGGGGCCTTGACGACCACGTAGTCGAGCGTGGGCTCGAAGGAGGCCGGGGTCTCCTGCGTGATGTCGTTCGGGATCTCGTCCAGCGTGTAGCCGACGGCCAGCTTGGCGGCGATCTTGGCGATCGGGAAGCCGGTGGCCTTGGAGGCGAGGGCGGAGGACCGCGACACGCGCGGGTTCATCTCGATGACGATCACACGACCGTCCTCGGGGTTCACCGCGAACTGGATGTTGCAGCCGCCGGTGTCGACGCCGACCTCGCGGATGACGGCGATGCCGATGTCGCGCAGGATCTGGTACTCGCGGTCGGTCAGCGTCATCGCGGGCGCGACGGTGATCGAGTCACCGGTGTGCACGCCCATGGGGTCGAAGTTCTCGATGGAGCAGACGACCACGACGTTGTCGTGCTTGTCGCGCATCAGCTCCAGCTCGTACTCCTTCCAGCCGAGGATGGACTCCTCCAGGAGCACCTCGGTGGTCGGGGAGAGCGTGAGGCCCTGGCCGGCGATACGGCGCAGCTCCTCCTCGTCGTGTGCGAAGCCGGAGCCGGCGCCGCCCATGGTGAAGGAGGGCCGGACGACGACCGGGTAGCCGCCGAGCTGCTCGACGCCCTTGAGGACGTCGTCCATGGAGTGGCAGATCACCGAGCGGGCGGACTCGCCGTGCCCGATCTTGGCGTGGACGGCCTCCACGACGGCCTTGAACTGGTCGCGGTCCTCGCCCTTGTGGATCGCCTCGGGCTTGGCGCCGATCAGCTCCACGCCGTACTTGGCCAGGACACCGTTCTCGTGCAGCGAGATGGCGGTGTTCAGGGCCGTCTGGCCGCCCAGGGTGGGCAGCAGGGCGTCGGGACGCTCCTTGGCGATGATCTTCTCGACGAACTCCGGGGTGATCGGCTCGACGTAGGTGGCGTCGGCGATCTCCGGGTCGGTCATGATCGTCGCCGGGTTGGAGTTGACGAGGACGACGCGCAGGCCCTCGGCCTTGAGCACGCGGCACGCCTGCGTGCCGGAGTAGTCGAACTCGGCGGCCTGGCCGATGACGATCGGGCCGGAGCCGATGACCAGGACGGACTGGATATCGGTGCGCTTAGGCACGCTGGCCCTCCATCAGGGAAACGAAGCGGTCGAACAGGTAGGCGGCGTCGTGCGGACCCGCTGCCGCTTCGGGGTGGTACTGGACGGAGAAGGCCGGCTGGTCGAGCAGCTGCAGCCCCTCCACGACGTCGTCGTTCAGGCAGACGTGCGAGACCTCGGCGCGGCCGAACTTGGTCTCGCTGACCTTGTCGAGCGGCGCGTCCACGGCGAAGCCGTGGTTGTGCGCGGTGACCTCGACCTTGCCGGTCGTACGGTCCTGGACCGGCTGGTTGATGCCCCGGTGGCCGTACTTCAGCTTGTAGGTGCCGAAGCCGAGGGCGCGGCCGAGGATCTGGTTGCCGAAGCAGATGCCGAACAGCGGCGTCTTCCGCTCGAGGACGGCGCTCATCAGCGCGACCGGGCCGTCGGCGGTCGCCGGGTCGCCGGGGCCGTTGGAGAAGAACACGCCGTCCGGGCCGACCGCGTAGACCTCGTCGGCCGTGGCGGTGGCGGGCAGCACGTGCACCTCGATGCCGCGCTCGGCCATCCGCTGCGGGGTCATGCCCTTGATGCCGAGGTCGATGGCGGCGACGGTGAAGCGCTTCTCGCCGATCGCCGGGACGACGTACGCCTCCTTGGTCGCGACCTCCTCGTAGAGGCTCGCGCCCTTCATGTGCGGCTGGGCCAGCACGCGCGCGAGGAGCTCGGACTCGGCGGCGATCGCCTCGCCGGAGAAGATGCCGGCGCGCATCGAGCCGCGCTCGCGCAGGTGGCGGGTGAGGGCGCGGGTGTCGATGCCGGAGATGCCGACCACGCCCTGCCGCTCCAGCTCGTCGTCCAGGGAGCGCTTGGCGCGCCAGTTGGACGGCACGCGCGCGGGGTCGCGCACGACATAGCCGGAGACCCAGATGCGGCTCGACTCGTCGTCCTCGTCGTTCCAGCCCGTGTTGCCGATCTGCGGCGCGGTCGCGACGACGATCTGCCGGTCGTACGACGGGTCGGTCAGGGTCTCCTGGTAGCCGGTCATACCGGTGGAGAACACGGCCTCGCCGAAGGTCTCCCCCACGGCCCCGTAGGCACGGCCGCGGAAGATGCGGCCGTCCTCCAGGACGAGTACGGCGGGAACCCTGGCAGCTCCCCTTGTGGAGGTCGTCATCGTGCGCCTTCCGTGTCGTTGATCATGTGGTTCAGGGTGTCGACCCACTCGGTGTGCTCGGCCGAGCGGTCCGAGCGGAAACCGGAGTCGATCAGCTTGTCGCCGAGCTCCCAGGTCACCACCAGCAGTCCGCCCTCGGTGAGGACCTTGCCGGCGATGCCCTTGTCCAGCCGGGCTCCGCGCAGCGCGGCGGTGGGGATGAAGAAGTCGCTCGCTCCGGGACGCTCGACCTCCAGCCCTTGGTCGGTCAGGGTGAGCTCGGCCCGGCTGCGGGTGCCCAGGCCGTGGGCCACGATGCGGTCCAGCCACTGGCCGGCCGTGGTTGAGCCGTGGTAGCGGCCGCTCATGCTCAGTCTGGCCGGGCCGGTCTCCTCCGGCGCGCCGGGCGGCGCGGGCAGGTCGCTCTGGAGGGTGCCGCGCCACTTCCAGCCCTCGCGCATCAGCCAGTAGACGAGCGCGATGAAGAGCGCGAGTCCGACGAGCCAGCCGATGCGGGCCGGCCAGTCGGTGACCTCGGCCGACCTCTTGGCTTCGGCCAGCAGGATTACAGGTGTCACGTGAGCTTCCCGTCGACGAGCGTGGCCTTGCCCCGCAGCCACGTGTGCGTCACACGGCCCGGCAGCTCACGCCCCTCGTAGGGGGTGTTGCGGCTGCGCGAGGCGAAGCCCGCGGGGTCCACCTGGCCACGGTATTCCGTGTCGACGAGGGTGAGGTTGGCGGGCTCACCAGCCGAGACGGGACGGCCGTGCCCGGTGGCCTGTCCGATCTGCGCGGGCTTGACGGACATCCGGTCGGCGACGCCGGCCCAGTCCAGCAGGCCCGTGTCGACCATGGTCTCCTGGACCACTGACAACGCGGTCTCCAGGCCCACCATCCCCATGGCGGCCGCGGCCCACTCGCAGTCCTTGTCCTCGTGCGGGTGCGGGGCGTGGTCGGTGGCGACGATGTCGATCGTGCCGTCCGCCAGCGCCTCGCGCAGGGCGTGCACGTCCCGCTCGGTGCGCAGCGGCGGGTTGACCTTGTAGACCGGGTTGTACGTGCGCACCAGTTCGTCGGTGAGGAGCAGGTGGTGCGGGGTGACCTCGGCGGTGACCTGGATGCCGCGGGACTTGGCCCAGCGGACGATCTCCACGGACCCGGCGGTCGACAGGTGGCAGATGTGGACGCGGGAACCGACGTGCTCGGCGAGCAGCACGTCCCGCGCGATGATCGACTCCTCGGCGACGGCCGGCCAGCCGCCCAGGCCCAGCTCGGCGGAGACGACGCCCTCGTTCATCTGGGCGCCCTCGGTGAGGCGCGGCTCCTGCGCGTGCTGGGCGACGACACCGCCGAAGGCCTTCACGTACTCCAGCGCGCGGCGCATGATCACCGCGTCGTCCACGCACTTGCCGTCGTCGGAGAAGACGGTGACCCCGGCGGCGGACTCGTGCATGGCGCCCAGCTCGGCGAGCTTCCTGCCCTCCAGGCCGACGGTGACGGCGCCGATGGGCTGCACATCGCAGTAGCCGTGCTCCCGGCCGAGCCGCCAGACCTGCTCGACGACACCGGCGGTGTCGGCGACGGGGAAGGTGTTGGCCATGGCGAAGACGGCGGTGTAGCCGCCGGAGGCGGCGGCGCGGGTGCCGGTCAGGACCGTCTCGGAGTCCTCGCGGCCCGGCTCGCGCAGGTGGGTGTGCAGGTCGACCAGGCCCGGCAGAAGCACCTTGCCGCCGGCCTCCACGACCTCGGCGCCCTCGGCGGACAGCCCGGTGCCGCTCCAGTCGATTTCGCCCTGCCGGGCGGTGGCGGCGATGGTCTCGCCGTCGATCAGCACGTCCTGCGGCTCGCCGCCGAGCACCTTCGCACCACGGATCAGGATCTTGCTCATGGGTCTTACTTCTCCTCGGTACGAGAGTGGGTGACGGCGGGCTCGTTGCCACCGAGCAGCAGGTACAGCACGGCCATCCGGATGGAGACGCCGTTGGCGACCTGCTCGACGGCGGTGCAGCGGTCGGAGTCGGCGACCTCGGCGGTGATCTCCATGCCGCGCACCATCGGGCCGGGGTGCATCACGATCGCGTGCTCGGGCAGCTTGGCCATGCGGTCGCCGTCGAGACCGTAGCGGCGGGAGTACTCGCGCTCGGTCGGGAAGAAGGCGGCGTTCATCCGCTCGCGCTGGACGCGGAGCATCATCACCGCGTCGCACTTGGGCAGCGTGCTGTCGAGGTCGTACGACACCTCGCACGGCCAGGTCTCGACGCCGACCGGCACCAGGGTGGGCGGCGCGACCAGGGTGACCTCGGCGCCGAGGGTGTGCAGCAGGTCCACGTTGGAGCGGGCGACCCGGCTGTGCAGGACGTCGCCGACGATGGTGATCCGCCTGCCGGCCAGGTCCTGGCCGAGCCCCGCGTCCCGGCCGATCAGCCGGCGGCGCATGGTGAAGGCGTCCAGGAGGGCCTGGGTGGGGTGCTGGTGGGTGCCGTCGCCGGCGTTGATGACCGCCGCGTCGATCCAGCCGGAGTTCGCCAGGCGGTACGGGGCCCCCGAGGCGCCGTGCCGGATGACGACGGCGTCGACGCCCATGGCCTCCAGGGTCTGGGCGGTGTCCTTCAGGGACTCGCCCTTGGAGACGCTCGACCCCTTGGCGGAGAAGTTGATGACGTCGGCGGACAGGCGCTTCTCTGCGGCCTCGAAGGAGATCCGCGTGCGCGTGGAGTCCTCGAAGAAGAGGTTGACGACGGTGCGGCCGCGCAGGGTCGGCAGCTTCTTGATCGGCCGGTCGGCGACCCGGGCCATCTCCTCGGCGGTGTCGAGGATCAGGACGGCGTCGTCGCGGGTGAGGTCGGCGGCCGAGATGAGATGGCGCTGCATCTGTCAGGCTCCGTAAGGCAGTTCAATCGGGAGAATTCAGGCAATCCGCTACGCATGTGGGCACGCCGGAGCGGCCCTGCGCCGGATCTGCTACTGGCCGGTCTGCTTCACACCGAGCAGCACGGTGTCGCGACCGTCCTCCTCGGCGAGCTGGACCTTGACCGTCTCCCGCAGCGACGTGGGGAGGTTCTTGCCGACGTAGTCGGCGCGGATGGGCAGTTCACGATGGCCGCGGTCGACCAGGACCGCGAGCTGGACCGCACGGGGGCGCCCGATGTCGTTCAGGGCGTCGAGGGCGGCGCGGATGGTGCGGCCGGAGAAGAGCACGTCGTCGACGAGGACGACCAGCTTGCGATCGATGCCGTCACCGGGGATCTCGGTGCGGGCCAGCGCACGCGGCGGGTGCATGCGCAGGTCGTCGCGGTACATGGTGATGTCGAGCGAACCGACCGGCATCTTGCGGTCGGTGATCTGCTCCAGCTTGACGGCGAGCCGCTGGGCGAGGAACACGCCCCGGGTCGGGATGCCGAGGAGCACGACGTCGTCGGCGCCCTTGGCACGCTCGACGATCTCGTGGGCGATGCGGGTCAGCACCCGCGCGATGTCGGGGCCCTCGAGAACGGGCCGCGCATCGGACGCATGCGGAGTGGCGTGCGAGTCCTGCTTGTCCATACGAAAAGGACCTCCTTCTCCGCCTCACGGGACGGACCTTAAAGGACGTCTGATTTGCGCCATCCAGCCTAGCAGGTCATGAGGAGGCCCCCGTTCACCCCCCTGGCCCAGCGGGCCGTCACTACCACGGAAGAGTCGGTGTGGACCATTCGGCTTGACGCAGGAGAGTCACGCTGCGTAACCTCACAGTGAGTTACCAGCCGCGCGGCGGGAAGCCAGTCCGGCCGCGTCGACACAGTGTCCGGGGAGCTATATGTCCAGCGAATACGCCAAACAGCTCGGGGCCAAGCTCCGGGCCATCCGCACCCAGCAGGGCCTTTCCCTCCACGGTGTCGAGGAGAAGTCCCAGGGTCGCTGGAAGGCCGTGGTGGTCGGGTCCTACGAGCGTGGCGACCGTGCGGTGACCGTGCAGCGGCTCGCCGAGCTGGCCGATTTCTATGGCGTTCCGGTGCAGGAGCTGCTGCCGGGCACCACGCCGGGCGGCGCCGCCGAGCCGCCGCCGAAGCTGGTCCTGGACCTGGAGCGGCTGGCCAGCGTGCCGGCCGAGAAGGCGGGCCCCCTCCAGCGCTATGCGGCCACGATCCAGTCCCAGCGCGGTGACTACAACGGCAAGGTGCTCTCCATCCGCCAGGACGACCTGCGCACACTCGCCGTCATCTACGACCAGTCCCCCTCGGTCCTCACCGAGCAGCTGATCAGCTGGGGTGTCCTGGACGCGGACGCGCGCCGCGCGGTGGCCACGCACGAAGAGGCCTGAGCCGCTCGACACCTGAGCAGAAACGTGCCGCCGGGGTGGCCGGAACCGCAAGGTCCGGCCACCCCGGCGGCGTTTTCGCGGTCGTCGGAAGAACGCCTGAGGGCCCGCAGCACAAGCGTGCTGCGGGCCCTCAGGCGCTGGCGTGCCGGGCGGTTACGCCTGGTCCCGGCGCAGGGACGGCTTGAGTTCCTTCAAGCGGCCCAGCAGGCCGTTCACGAACGACGGCGACTCGTCGGTGGAGAACTCCTTCGCCAGCTGCACCATCTCGTCCAGGACGACGGCGTCCGGGGTCTCGTCGACCCAGATCAGCTCGTACGCGCCCAGCCGCAGGATGTTGCGGTCCACGACCGGCATCCGGTCGAGCGTCCAGCCGACCGCGTACTGGGCGATCAGCTCGTCGATCCGCTTCGCGTGCTCGGCGTATCCCTCGACCAGCTGCATGGTGTACTCGCTGACCGGCGGCTGCCGGGTGTCGGACCGGGACAGCCGGATCCAGTCCGCGAGGACCGTCAGGACGTCGGCGCCGCGCTGGTCGCCCTCGAAGAGGATCTGGAAGGCGCGCTTGCGGGCCGTGTTGCGGGCAGCCACGGTTAGCTGTTCACCCGGCCGAGGTAGTCGCTCGTACGGGTGTCGACCTTGATCTTCTCACCGGTGGTGATGAAGAGCGGGACCTGGATCTGGTGACCGGTCTCCAGGGTGGCGGGCTTGGTGCCACCGGTGGAACGGTCGCCCTGGACGCCCGGCTCGGTCTCGGCGATGGTCAGCTCGACCGCGGCGGGCAGCTCGACGAAGAGAACCTCGCCCTCGTGCTGCGCGACGGTGGCGGTGAAGCCCTCGACGAGGAAGTTCGCGGCGTCGCCGACGGCCTTCCGGTCGATGTGCAGCTGGTCGTAGGTCTCCATGTCCATGAAGACGAAGTACTCGCCGTCCATGTACGAGAACTGCATGTCGCGCTTGTCGACAGTGGCGGTCTCGACCTTGACGCCGGCGTTGAAGGTCTTGTCGACCACCTTGCCGGACAGCACGTTCTTCAGCTTGGTGCGCACGAAGGCCGGGCCCTTGCCGGGCTTGACGTGCTGGAACTCGACGACGGACCAGAGCTGGCCGCCTTCGAGCTTGAGCACCATGCCGTTCTTGAGGTCGTTCGTGGAAGCCACGGTTGCGGAATCTCCTGGACTGACGTACGACCCCGGCGCACGCCACTGCCTAGAGGGCGAGCAGCTCCTTGGTCGTGATGGTGAGTAGCTCGGGTCCGCCGTCCGCCTCGGGGCGTACGACGAGCGTGTCATCGATCCGGACACCGCCCCGGCCCGGGAGGTGGACCCCGGGTTCGACGGTTACCGGCACGCAAGCGTCCAGTTTACCCATGGCGGCGGGGGCCAACTGCGGGTCCTCGTCGATTTCGAGTCCGACGCCGTGTCCGGTCAGCGGTGGCAGTGCCTCCGCATAGCCGGCGGAGTCCAGTACGTGGCGGGCCGCCCGGTCCACGTCGCGGTAGGCGGCGCCGGGTGCCAGGGACTCGCGTCCGGCGCGCTGGGCGGCGAAGACGAGGTCGTACAGCTCGATCTGCCACTCGGCGGGCGAGGTGCCGATGACGAAGGTACGGCCGATCTCGCAGCGGTAGCCGCGGTAGGTCGCGCCCAGGCACACCGAGAGGAAGTCGCCCTCCTCCACCCGCCGGTCGGTGGGGCGGTGCCCGCGGCGGCCGGAGTTCGGGCCGGTCGCGACGGAGGTGGGGAAGGCCGGCCCGTCGGCGCCGTGGTCGACCAGGCGGCGCTCCAGCTCCAGGGCGAGGTGCCGTTCGGTGCGGCCGACCAGGATGGACTCCAGCAGCTCGCCGAGGGCCTGGTCGGCGATCTCGGCGCCGATGCGGAGGCAGGAGATCTCCTCCTCGTCCTTGACCACCCTGAGCTGCTCCACGGCTCCGCCGAGGTCGCCGAGGCGGAGCGTCGGAGCGGCCGAGGCGATCGCTCGGTGCCGGGTGACCGTGAGGTGGTGTTCCTCGACGGCCAGGGAGTCGGCCTCCTGGGCCACGGCCAGGCCCGCCGCGACGACCGCGGCGTCGCCGCCGATGCCGCTGCCGGCGCCGACGCCGTTCGGCGAAAGGACATGGAGGCGCAGGTTCTCGTCCGGGCGGCCCTCGGCGGGGCGGTCATCGGGCTGGCCGATGCATACGAGGAGGTCCTCGCGTTTGCCGAGCAGCAGCGCGGAGCCCTGCGGGGCTGCGGCGGCGAGGTAGCGCACGTTGGCTGGGCGGGTGACGAGCGCTGCCGCGGTGCCGGCCGCGGTGAAGTGGTCTCTCAGCCGGGATCGGCGGGTCGCGTACACCTCTGACATGAGATGAGCGTAGGAGTTTTATGGCGGTTATGCCGATTTGTGGGGGCCGAGTGGGGCTGCGGGGCAGGTGGGGGGTGGTGCCGTTGCCGGGTACCGGCGCGCTCCTCACGCCACCGCGGTTCCCCTGTTCACCAGCTCGGCGGGCTCGCTATCGCCCTGGCCAGGACCTCGTCCAGAACGCGGGCCGTCCCAGGGATGTCCAGCTGGGAGTTGTCGACGATCGGCAGGCCCGAGCCGTACCAGCCGGCCATGCGGCCGTGGATGCGGGCCACCTCCTCGTCGGTGAGGCGGCGGTTGCCGGTGCGTTCGGCGTTGCGCTCCAGGACGATGTCCAGGCCGGGGAGGAGGACGACGGGCAGCAGGCCGGGGCCCACGTGGCGTTTCCAGCCGCCGAGGCCGACGACCGGCCGGTCCGGGAAGACCGCGTCGTCCAGGATGCAGGAGATGCCGTTGGCGAGGAAGTTGCGGGCGGCGAAACCGCAGGTCCGGCGGGCCAGGCGGTACTGGGCCTCGGAGTTGTCGTTCCAGCCGGACTGGGGGTCGGCGAAGCCCGAGCGGACCCATTCGCGGACGTCGTCCAGGCTGATGTGAGCGGTGGGCACGCGGCGGTGGTCCGCCCAGTACTTGGCCACGCTGGTCTTGCCGGCGCCCGCCGGGCCGATCAGCAGGACGGCGAGGGTGGTGGTCCCCGGGTCCGGGGCGGCGGCGGGAGCCGGGGGCGCGGTGGGCACGCCGACGGGGCCGCCGGGCGGCAGCGGGACGTGGCCGGTGGTGTCGGGGGGCGGCGGGGCGGCGGGCTGGGGGGTTGGTGGCTGGGGCGCCGGGGGTTGCGGGGGCGTCGGCGGGACGGCGCCGGTGGGGGTGGGGAAGCCCGGTGGCGGGGGCACGGGGACGGGCCCCTGGGAGGCGCCCGGGTGCGGGCCCGGGTGGTGTGCGGCCGACGCCCAGCCGGCGTGCGGCACCTGCCCCGGCCGGTGGGGCGGCGGCAGCGGAGACCCCACTGCGTGCTGCATCCGTTGCCACTCCGTCTCGTACAGGCAATTCGTGCCGGCAGCGGGCCGGAACCCGCTGCCTACCGAACGGTACCGTCCCCCGCCGTCGTTTGGTGAAACGGTCGGGGGCGGCCCGAAGTGCCCGGTCCGGGAAGGGAATCGGACGGACGGAACAGTCGGGGACTTACTGCCCGACCTCGCCGTACGCGGCGAGCAGGACGGCCGGGTCGGGGCCCTCCAGGACGGTCGGCTTGGCGAGTCCGTCGAGGACGATGAAGCGCAGCAGGTCGCCGCGGGACTTCTTGTCGATCTTCATCGTCTCCAGCAGCTTGGGCCACTGGTCGTAGCGGTAGTGCAGCGGGAGGCCGACCGCCTCCAGGACCGTGCGGTGGCGGTCCGCCGTCGCGTCGTCCAACCGGCCCGCCAGTCGGCCGAGTTCGGCGGCGAAGTGCATGCCGACCGCGACCGCCGCGCCGTGCCGCCACGTGTAGCGCTCGTTCTTCTCGATGGCGTGGCCCAGCGTGTGGCCGTAGTTGAGGATCTCGCGCAGGCCGGACTCCTTCAGGTCCGAGGAGACGACCTCGGCCTTCACCCGGATGGAGCGCTCGATCAGCTCGGCCGTGTGCGGGCCCTCGGGGGTCCGGGCGGCCTCGGGGTCGGACTCGATCAGGTCCAGAATGACCGGGTCGGCGATGAAGCCGGCCTTGATGACCTCGGCGAGCCCGGAGACGTAGTCGTTGACCGGGAGGGAGTCCAGCGCGGCCAGGTCGCACAGCACACCGGCCGGCGGGTGGAAGGCGCCCACCAGGTTCTTGCCCTCGGCGGTGTTGATCCCGGTCTTGCCGCCCACCGCCGCATCCACCATCGCCAGCACCGTGGTCGGGATCGCGATCCAGCGCACCCCGCGCAGCCAGGTCGCGGCCACGAACCCGGCGAGGTCCGTGGTCGCGCCGCCGCCCACGCCGACGACGACGTCGGAACGCGTGAAGCCGGACTGGCCCAGGGCCTTCCAGCAGTAGGCGGCGACCTCGGCGGTCTTGGCCTCCTCGGCGTTGGGCACCTGGATGGCGATCGCCTCGAAGCCCTGCCCGGCCAGGTCGGCGCGCAGCGCGTCACCGGTCTCGGCCAGCGCCTCGGGGTGGATCACCGCGACCCGCTTGGCCTTGGGACCGATCAACCCGGCCAGCTCGCCGAGCAGTTGGCGCCCGACCAGCACCTCATAGGGGTCGGTGCCCGCCGTGCCGGCGACCTGGATCCGGGTGACTGCCTCGCTCATGCTTCCTTCAACTCCAGTGCGTCCAGCGCTGCTCGGGTGACCTCTTCGGGACTGCGGCCGTCCGTCGCCACGACGACGGTGGCGACCTCCTCGTACAGGTGCCGCCGCGCCTCCATCAGCTCGCGCCACTGCTTGCGCGGGTTGACCGCGAGCAGCGGACGGGCCACGTTCAGCCCGGTGCGCTTGACGGCCTCCTCCACGTCCATCGAGAGGTAGACCACCCGCCGCCCGGCCAGCAGGGCGCGCGTGTCGGCGTCGAGGATCGCCCCGCCGCCGAGCGCGAGGACGCCCTCGTGCTCGGCGAGCGCGGCGTCGACGGCCCGCTTCTCGATCGCGCGGAAGGCGGGCTCGCCCTCGTCCACGAAGATCTCGGCGATGGTGCGCCCCTCGGCGGCGACGATGTCCTCGTCGGTGTCCCGGTAGCCCAGCCCCAAACGCTCGGCCAGCAGACGGCCGACGGTGGACTTGCCCACCCCCATCGGGCCGACCAGGACGACCGCGGGCACGGCGCTCACCGGATCGCCAGGTTGTCGAGGAACGACCGCACGTTGCGGCGGGTCTCGGCCACCGAGTCGCCGCCGAACTTCTCCGCCACCGCGTCCGCCAGCACCAGCGCCACCATCGCCTCGGCGACGATGCCCGCGGCCGGCACCGCGGAGACATCCGAGCGCTGGTGGTGGGCCTGGGCCTCCTCGCCGGTGGTGACGTCCACCGTCCTCAGCGCGCGCGGCACCGTCGCGATCGGCTTCATCGCGGCCCGCACCCGCAGCAGCTCGCCGGTGCTCAGGCCGCCCTCGGTGCCGCCGGCCCGGCCGGAGACACGCCGGATGCCCTCCGGCGTCCCGACGATCTCGTCGTGCGCCTTGGAACCGGGCACCCGGGCCAGCTCGAAACCGTCACCGATCTCCACGCCCTTGATCGCCTGGATGCCCATCAGGGCACCGGCGAGCCGGGCGTCCAGCTTGCGGTCCCAGTGCACGTGCGAGCCCAGACCCACCGGGACGCCGTAGGCCAGCACCTCCACCACACCGCCGAGCGTGTCGCCGTCCTTGTGGGCCTGGTCGACCTCCGCGACCATCGCCTTCGAGGCGTCCGCGTCCAGACAGCGCAGCGGGTCGGCGTCCAGCCTCTCGACATCGGCGGGCGTGGGGTACACCCCCCGCGGAGCCTTCACCGAGCACAGCTCGACGACGTGCGAGACGATCTCGATGCCGGTCGTCTCCTTCAGGTACGACCGCGCCACCGCGCCCAGCGCCACCCGGGCCGCCGTCTCGCGGGCGGAGGCGCGCTCCAGGATCGGGCGGGCCTCGTCGAAGCCGTACTTCTGCATCCCCGCGAGGTCGGCGTGACCGGGGCGGGGGCGGGTCAGCGGCGCGTTACGGGCCAGACCCGCCAGGATCTCCGGATCCACCGGGTCGGCCGCCATGACCTGCTCCCACTTCGGCCACTCGGTGTTCCCCACCATGATCGCGACCGGAGAGCCGAGCGTGAGACCGTGCCGGACACCGCCCAGGAAGGTGACCTCGTCCCGCTCGAACTTCATCCGCGCACCGCGGCCATAGCCGAGCCGCCGCCGCGCCAGGTGATCCGCCACCATCTCCGTGGTGATCGGCACGCCGGCGGGAAGCCCCTCCAGCGTCGCGACAAGTGCGGGACCATGGGACTCCCCCGCGGTCAGCCAACGCAGCCTGCTCAACGGTGCTCCTGTCGTGTTCGCGCCCGGTACTGCCTGCCCTGCGTACGCACGTCCTCGCGTACGGCGACGGCGCGACCGGGTGCGCGACCCCGGTCCGCCACCTCCGATCCTCCCACGTCCGGGGCCGGAAACCGGCCACAGGTCCATAAGGCGGACGCGTACGGAGCGATCAGCGGGCGGCGAGCGCCTTCTCGCCGGCGCGGCGCATGGCGTCCAGGGGTGCCGGGGAGCGGCCGGTCATCCGCTCGACCTGCAGCACGGCCTGGTGCACCAGCAGGTCGAGGCCGCTGACCACGGCACCGCCGAACATGGACCAGCGGGCCGCCAGCTCGGTGGGCCACGGCTCGTAGAGCACGTCGAAGAGGGTGGCGGGGCGCTCGGGCACGGCGGCGGCGAGGGCGTCGGTGGTGCCGGCGGGCGTGGTGGCGATGACCAGGGGGGCGCGCAGCGCCTGCTCGGCGTCCGCCCAGTCCGCCGTACGCACCTCCACGTCGAGCCGCTCGCCCCACTGCCGCATCTCGGCGGCGCGGGCCTCGCTGCGGACGTAGGCGACGACCTCGCCGGTGCAGATCCGGGCGAGGGCGGCGAGCGCGGAGGACGCGGTGGCGCCGGCGCCGAGAATCGCGGCGGAGCCGACCTGCTCGATGCCGTGCTCACGCAGGGCGGCCACCATGCCCGGGATATCCGTGTTGTCGCCGATCCGGCGGCCGTCCTCGGCGAAGACGACCGTGTTGACCGCGTCGACGGAGGCGGCCGTCTCGCTGATCTCGTCCACCAGCGGGATGACCGCACGCTTCAGCGGCATGGTCAGCGACAGCCCCGCCCACTCCGGCCCGAGCTTCTCGAAGAAGCTCGGCAGTCCGGCCTCGTCGACCTCGAAGCGCTCGTACGACCAGTCGGTGAGCCCGAGTTCGTCGTACGCGGCCCGGTGCAGCACCGGGGAGAGGGAGTGGGCGATGGGCTTACCGAGCACGGCGGCGCGGCGGGCGTCAGTTGCCCGAGCTGGCATTGAACTTGTCCTTGAGTCGCTGGAATTCGGCGAGGGTCTTGGCGAATTCGGTGTTGTTCACTCCGTCGGTCGCCACGAAATACATCCAGCCGTCGTGGGTCGGATTCAGTGCCGCCTTCAGCGCGTCCTCGCCGGGGTTGCCGATCGGACCGGGCGGGAGTCCCTTGTGCCGGTAGGTGTTGTACGCGCTGGTGTTGCTCTGGATCTCCTTGAGGGAGATATGGATGTTGCTGGTGCCCTTGAGGTAGTTGTACGTCGAGTCGAACTGCAGCAGCTGGTTCGTCTCGGTGTTGGTGGGCTTCAGGCGGTTGTAGACCACTTCCGCCATCTTGCGGAAGTCGTCGTGCGTCTTGCCCTCCGCCTGCACCAGGCTCGCGACGGTGACGAGCTCGAACGCGTTTTCAAGGCCCAGGGCCCGGGCCTTCGCCGTGAGGCCGTAGGCGTCGTACTTGGACTTGGCCTGCGCGACCATCTGCTTCAGGATCGCGTCCGGCTTCATGCCCTTGGCGGCCGGATAGGTGCCCGGGAAGAAGAAGCCCTCCAGCGGGTCCTTTATCTCGCCGGCGTACTGCGTGTTCTGGGCCCAGGTGGGCAGGCCGAGGCTCTTGTATTCCTTGTCGGCGAGCTTCTCGGTGGTACCGCCGGCGAGTTCGAGTTTCTTGTCGATCGCCTCGTAGACGCCCGCGTTCCGCTCGCCCGGTCGCACGATGACATAACTCTGGCTCTTCGGGTCGAGCATCATTTTCACGGCGCTGGCGGCGGACATCTCCTTCTTCAGGACATACGCGCCTGCCTGGATTCCATCGGCCCCCGGAACGCCGTTCTGCGCATGGACGAAGGCCTCGGCGCTCTTGACGACCCCGGCCTCCTTCAGACGGTTGCCGATGTCCCAGCCGCCCGCGCCCTTGGGAATCTCGACCGTCACGGTCTGGTCGATGCCGTCGCCCGTGTAGTCGGGCGCCGGGGCGAAACGATTTTGGTAGAACCGGTACCCGTAGTAACCCGCCCCGGCGAGGCCGCCGCCGAGGACCAGGACGACGACCATGCAGGCACAGCCGTTCCGTCGCTTCTGACCCTTCTTGCCGGGTTTCTTCCCTTTGCCGCGCCGGTCGCTGCGGCTCTGGAGCTCGTGCTCCTCGTCGTCATCGTCATCGCCGCCGCCCGTGAAGAAGGGGTGCTGCTCCTCCTCGGGGGCGTCCTCGGGATCGGGTTCCGCCTCGGGGCGCCTGCGGCCGGGCGGCACCGGCGGCGGGTAGGCGTCCTCGGTGCCGTAGAAGTCGGGCTGCTGCCCGCCGTAGGCCATGGGCTGCTGACCGTACGGGTCATTGGGGTCGGCGCCGTACGGCACCTGACCGTGGCCGCCTGTCGCGTCCCAGCCGCCCTGCTGCTGGTACTGCTGCGGGGTGTGGCCGACGTACTGCTGATGGCCCTGTTCGTCGTAGTACGGGTACTGCTCGTGGCCGTACCCGGGGTGCTGCTGCTGGTTCCAGTCGCCGTACTGCGGCTGCTGCGGGTAGTGCTGCTGCGGCTGGCCGCCGTAGGCAGGCTGCTGGCCCGTGTGGGCCTGCTGCCCTTCCCATCCGCCGTCCCCGTACAACGGGTCCTGCGGATGCCACGGTTCGGAGCCCGGGCCCCGGCCATACTCAGTCATCGATCCCCTAGAGCCGCGAGGCCGACCGGTCACGCGGCCGGCGGGCCCGCTTCCGTTCCGCCTCTTGCTGTGTGCCGGCTGTTCGAACACCGGCACATCGCGCGGAACGTTACCGTATCGCGATCAGATGACCACTTCGACGTCCTCGCCGGGTGGTTTACCTGACACTCGTTCGGATTCCAGGGCCTGTTGCAGGATGATGACGGCGGCGGCCTGGTCGATGACCGAGCGTCCCTTCTTCGACTTGACCCCCGAGGCGCGCAGTCCCTGACTGGCCGTCACGGTCGTCATCCGCTCGTCCACCAGGCGCACCGGCACCGGCTTGATGCCCTTGGCCAGCTCCTGCGCGAAGGCGCGGACCTTGACGGCGGCCGGGCCCTCGCCCCCCTTGAGGGAGCGAGGGAGTCCGACGACGACCTCGATCGGCTCGTACTCCTCCACCAGTTGCCTGAGCCGGCGGTGGGCGGCGGGGACGTCCCGGCCGGGGACGGTCTCCACCGGGGTGGCGAGGATCCCGTCCGGGTCGCACGAGGCGACCCCGATCCGGGCGTCCCCGACGTCGATCGCGAGTCGACGTCCTCTGCGCATTTCCGACCGTTTCCTTACTTTGCCGTCGGCTTCGCCGTCACTTGGCGGTGTCGGCGACGAGACGCTCGACGGCGTCGACGGCCTCACCGACGGCGGCCGGGTTCTGACCGCCGCCCTGGGCCACGTCCGGCTTGCCGCCACCGCCGCCGCCGAGGGTCTTGGCGGCGGCGCGCACCAGGTCACCGGCCTTGAGGCCGCGCTCGCGGGCGGCCTCGTTGGTGGCGATGACCGTCAGCGGCTTGCCGTTGTTGACCGTGAAGAGGGCGACCACGGCGGCACGTGCGCCCTGGATCCGGCCGCGCACGTCGAGGACCAGCTTGCGCAGGTCGTCGGGGGTCGTGCCGTCCGGGACCTGGCCGGTGACGACGGCCACGCCGCGGACGTCCTTGGCGGACTCGGCGAGACCGGCGGCGGCCTGCAGGACCTTCTCGGCGCGGAACTTCTCGATCTCCTTCTCGGCGTCCTTCAGCTTGCCGAGCATCGAGGAGACCTTCTCCGGCAGCTCCTCCGGGCGGCCCTTGAGCAGCTCGGTCAGCTGGTTGACGACCGTGTGCTCACGGGCGAGGAAGGTGTAGGCGTCCACGCCGACCAGGGCCTCGATACGACGGACACCCGAGCCGATCGAGGACTCGCCGAGCAGCTTCACCAGGCCCAGCTGGGCGGTGTTGTGCACGTGCGTGCCGCCGCACAGCTCCTTGGAGAAGTCGCCGATGGTCACCACGCGGACCCGCTCGCCGTACTTCTCGCCGAACTCGGCGATGGCGCCCTGCTTCTTGGCCTCGTCGATGCCCATGATCTCGGCGTGCACGTCGAGGTCGCGGGCGAGCACCTCGTTGATCTTCTGCTCGACGTCGGTCATCACGGCCGTCGGCACGGCGGACGGGGAGCCGAAGTCGAAGCGGAAGCGGCCGGGCTGGTTCTCGGAACCGGCCTGGGCGGCCGTCGGGCCGAGGGCGTCGCGCAGCGCCTGGTGGGTCAGGTGCGTGGCCGAGTGGGCGCGGGCGATGGCCTTGCGGCGGCGGTGGTCGATGGAGGCGTGGGCCTTGGCGCCCACGGTGACCTCGCCGACCTGGACGACGCCCTTGTGGACGTACACGCCCGGGACCGGCTTCTGGCAGTCGCGGACCTCGATGACGGCACCCGAGTCGACCTTGATGCGGCCGGTGTCGCCGATCTGGCCGCCGCCCTCGGCGTAGAACGGGGTGCGGTCGAGGACGACCTCGACCTCGTCGCCCTCGGTGGCGGCCGGAGAGGACACGCCGTCCACCAGGATGCCGACGATCGTGGACTCGCCCTCGGTGTCGGTGTAGCCGATGAAGTCGGTCTCGCCGGCGGTGTCGGCGATCTCGCGGTAGGCGCCCATGTCGGCGTGGCCGGTCTTCTTGGCCTGGGCGTCGGCCTTGGCGCGCTCCCGCTGCTCCTTCATCAGGCGGCGGAAGCCCTCCTCGTCCACGGCGAGGCCCTGCTCGGCGGCCATCTCCAGGGTGAGGTCGATCGGGAAGCCCCAGGTGTCGTGGAGCAGGAAGGCCTTATCGCCGGGGAGGACCGTGCCACCGGCCTGCTTGGTCTCGGTGACGGCGGTGTCGAGGATGTTGGTGCCGGCCTTCAGCGTCTTGAGGAAGGCGTTCTCCTCGGCGACGGCGACCTTCTCGATGCGCTCGCGGTCGGTGACCAGCTCGGGGTACTGCTGGCCCATCATCCGGATCACGGTGTCGAGGAGGTCCTTGACGACCGGACCGGTGGCGCCCAGCAGCCGCATGTTGCGGATGGCGCGGCGCATGATGCGGCGCAGGACGTAGCCGCGGCCCTCGTTGCCGGGCGTGACGCCGTCGCCGATGAGCATGGTGGCGGTGCGCATGTGGTCGGTGACCACGCGCAGGGAGACGTCCGAGTGGTGGGCGTCGCCGTAGCGGACGCCGGTCAGCTCCGTGGCCTTGTCGATGACGGCCATGGAGGTGTCGATCTCGTACATGTTCTGCACGCCCTGCAGAATCATGGCGAGGCGCTCCATGCCGAGGCCCGTGTCGATGTTCTTGCTCGGCAGCTCGCCGAGGATCTCGAAGTTGTCCTTGCCGGTGCCCTCGCCGCGCTCGTACTGCATGAAGACGAGGTTCCAGATCTCCACGTACCGCTCGTCGTTGACGGCGGGGCCGCCCTCGACGCCGAACTCGGGGCCGCGGTCGTAGTTGATCTCGGAGCAGGGGCCGCACGGGCCGGGCACGCCCATGGACCAGTAGTTGTCCTTCATGCCCAGGCGCTGGATGCGCTCCTTGGGGACGCCGACGACCTCGTGCCAGATGCGCTCGGCCTCGTCGTCGTCCTTGTAGACGGTGATCCACAGACGCTCGGGGTCGAGGCCGTAACCGCCCTTGTCCTGGGGCGTGGTGAGCAGCTCCCAGGCGAGCTTGATGGCGCCTTCCTTGAAGTAGTCGCCGAAGGAGAAGTTGCCGCACATCTGGAAGAACGTGCCGTGGCGCGTGGTCTTGCCGACCTCTTCGATGTCGGGCGTGCGCACGCACTTCTGCACGCTGGTGGCGCGCGGGAACGGCGGCTTGACCTCACCCAGGAAGTAGGGCTTGAAGGGCACCATGCCGGCGGGGACGAGGAGCAGAGTCGGGTCGTCCGCGATGAGCGACGCCGAAGGGACGACGGTGTGCCCGCGCTCCTCGAAGAAGCTCAGCCAGCGGCGGCGAATCTCGGCCGACTCCATCAGTGGTCCTCATTCCGGTTGTACGAGTACATCGGGGCTTCGATGTACTTCGGTGTGCTGCTGTCGTTCCTGTGCTTGGTCTCGATGGCGGCCTGCCGCCTCGGTGCGGGGAGTTCGGGGTTCTCGTGGATCCCGAGTGCCTCCTCCAGCTCGGACTCCCGCTGGGCCATGTTGTCGCGGACGTCGAGCGCGAAGCCCACCGCGCGGTCCTTCAGGCGCTGACCGGTCTCCAGGGCCTTGTTCGCCGCGGTGGCGGCGAGGCTCTCCGGGGTCAGCTGCTTGAGCTTGCGGTTGACCTTGGTGGTCGCCCACACACCGGCGGCGACACCGGTGGTGAACCAGAACGTACGGCGGAACATCGCTCGGCCTCAGTCCTTACTTCCGCTTGCGTCGTGCGGCAGGGACCGTGCGGCCCACGATCACGGTACGCCGGGGCGTCTTCGCGGGCACGTCCTCCTTGCGGCCGCCGAGCGCCCGCCGGACGCCGTAGCCGAACGCCGCGACCTTGACCAGCGGGCCGCCGAAGGTGGAGGCGACCGTGGTGGACAGCGCGGAGGCGTTCGACGTGACCTCCTGGACGTCGGAGGCGATCGCGTCGACGCGGTCGATCTGGGTCTGCGCGGACCGCACCGCCTGGGAGGCGTCGGCGAGCAGCGGGACGGCCTGGTCGGTCACGTCCGCCACCAGCTTGGTGGTCGCCTTGAGCGTCTGGGCCAGCCTCGCGAGAGCCACCGCGAGGAAGGAGACCAGGATCGCCCAGAAGACGGCCACCAGGATCCCGGCCACCTCTCCACCGGACACTGTGCGCACCCGCTCCCTGAAACGTGCCTCACCATCGAAAAAGTCGTGTCCGAGCCTATCGCGCCGTGGCCAGGGCTCCGTACCGGATTACCGGGCGACGGGGACGGAGTTGCGGGAAGCGATTGTACGCACTGAACACGCTTCAGTACGCTCCGTGTCCCATGCGAGGTCCTCAGCGCCCAGATCCCCTCTCCCCCGGCGATCCGCCCCTGGAGCTGACCACGTTCGTCGGGCGCCGGGCCGAGCTCGCCGGGTTGGCGGACGCGCTCGGCGCGGCGCGGCTGGTGACCGTGACCGGTGCCGGCGGTGTCGGCAAGTCCCGGCTGGCCGCGCGGCTCGCCGCCGGATGGGCCGGCGGGGCCGGGCGGGTGGAGCTGGCGCCGGTGCGCGATGCGCAGTTCGTGGAGTACGCGGTGGCGGAGGCACTGGGTCTGACCGACCACACCGCCCGGCCGCCCCGCCAGACGCTGCTGGAGCATCTCGCCGGCCGTCCGGTCCTGCTGGTGCTGGACGGGTTCGAGCATCTGGTGGAGGCCTGCGCCGAGTTGACGGCGGAGCTGCTGCGGAAACTGCCTCGGCTGCGGGTGCTGGCCGTGGGCCGGCGTCCGCTGGGGCTGGCGGGCGAGCGGCTGTGGCCGCTGGCGCCGCTCGGCGAGGAGGAGGCGGTGGAGCTGTTCACCGACCGGGCCCGGGAGCAGGGCCTGGAGGTGTCCGACGGCCCCGAGGTGCGCGAGCTGTGCCGGCGGCTGGAGGGCATCCCGCTGGCGCTGGAACTGGCGGCCGGGCGGCTGCGGGCGCTGTCCCCGGCGCAGCTGCTGCAGCGGCTGGACGACCGGTTCCGGCTGCTCGCCGCGAGCGGCTGGGAGGGTGCCCCGCGCCCGGTCCCCGGCGGCCCTCCCGCCCGCCACCGGACGCTGCGCACGGCGATCGGCTGGAGCCACGAGCTGTGCAGGCCCGCCGAGCGGCTGTTGTGGGCGCGGCTGTCGGTGTTCGCGCAGACCTTCGATCTGGACGCGGCCGAATACGTGTGCAGCGGGGACGGGTTGCCCGCCGAGGACGTCCTGGACGTGCTGTCGGAGCTGTTGGCCCAGTCGGTCGTGACCCGCGAGGAGAGCCCGGCCGGTCCCCGCTACCGGATGCTGGACACGGTCCGGGCCTACGGCGCCGACTGGCTGGAGCAGATCGGGGACGCGGGCCGGCTGCGCAGGCGGCACCGGGACTGGTACCTGGGCCTGGCGACCTGGTGCGAGCTGGACTGGTTCTCGCCCCGGCAGGGCGAGGTCGCCGCGCGGGTCGAGGCGGAGCTGCCCAATCTGCGGGCGGCGCTGGAGTTCTGCCTGACCGAGCCGGAGGAGGCCCATCTCGGCCAGTACCTCGCGGGGTCGCTGTGGTTCTTCTGGGTCGGCTGCGGGCGGCTCGCGGAGGGCCGCCGCTGGCTGGCGCGCAGCGTGGAGCTGGAGTCGGAGTACGACCAGTCACGGCTGAAGGCGCTGTGGGTGCTCGGCTATGTGGCGATCCTCCAGGGCGACACCGTGCCGGCGTTGGCGGCGCTGCGGGAGTGCCGGGAGCAGGCCGAGCGGGTCGCGGATCCGGCGGCGGTGGCCTACGCCGAGCACCGCACCGGCTGTCTGGCGCTGGTCACCGATGACATGGCCCGTGCAGAAACGCTGCTGCGGTCGGCGCTGGACCGCTATCAGGAGATCGGCGAACTCAACAGCAACGTGCTGATGGGCCAGGTGGAGCTGGCGATGGCGCGCGCCTTCCAGGGGGACCTGCCGGACGCGGTACGGCTGTGCGAGGACGTGCGCCGGGTGTGCGAGGACCACGGGGAGCGCTGGGCCCGCTCGTACGCGCTCTATGTGCTGGCGTACGCGGCCTGGCGGGAAGGCGCCCAGGACACGGCGCGCGAGCTGCTCTCGGACTGTCTGCGCAACGCCCACGCCTTCCACGACCTGCTCGGTTCGGTGCTGTCGATGGAGCTGCTGGCCCTGGTGACGGCGGCCCAGGGCGATCCGGCCGAGGCGGCGCTGCTGCAGGGGGCGGCGGCCCGGATGTGGCCCTCCGTGGGGCTGCCCCTGTTCGGCTCGGCGTACTACAACGCACCGCACGAGCAGTGCGAGGCGATCGCGCGACAGGCACTGGGGGACGCCCGGTACGAGGAGTGTGTGGCAGAAGGGGCCCGGCTGGACCGCGCGGCGGCGGTGGACCGGGCGCTGGGCCGGGGCCCGGTAGCGCCGCTGGACGGGCTGCCGACTCCACGGGGACCGGTGCTTCGGGGCGGCGGAGGCGCGAGCCGCCCTGCGACCACCGAGCGCGCCGCCGACGCCACGCGGGGCTCACGCGCCCCGTAGGGCGCCCGGGCCGTCCGACCCACTCCGACCTGCGCCGTGACGAGGCCGGGAAACGCGAACCCGCCGCCTCGCCCGCCCGGCAGGACCGGGCGGGGAGACGGCGGGCCGAAGTATTACGCCGTGGCTGGGGTCAGCGGGCGTAGTACTCGACGACGAGCTGCTCGTCGCAGATGACCGGAACTTCCTTGCGGTTCGGCTCGCGGTCCAGGCGGAACGCCAGGGCCTTGAGGTTCACCTGCAGGTAGCGCGGGGTCTCACCCTCGGGGGCGAAGCCACCCTCGCGGGCGATCTGGAAGAGCGTCTTGTCCTTGGAGCGGTCGCGGACCTGCACGACGTCGTCCGGACGGACACGGAAGGACGGCTTGTCGACCTTCTGGCCGTTGACCTGGATGTGGCCGTGGACGACCATCTGACGGGCCTGGTAGATGGTGCGGGCGATGCCCGAACGCAGGACCAGGGCGTCGAGACGGCGCTCGAGCTCCACGATCAGGGCCTCACCGGTCTTGCCCTGGACCTTGGACGCGCGCTCGTACGCGCGGACCAGCTGGCGCTCGGAGATGTCGTACTGCGCGCGCAGACGCTGCTTCTCCAGCAGACGGACCTTGTAGTCCGAGTTCTGCTTGCGGCCACGGCCGTGCTCACCCGGCGGGTAGGGGCGGGCCTCGAAGTACTTGACGGCCTTCGGGGTCAGCGCGATGCCGAGGGCACGCGACTTCTTGACCTTGGGGCGGGACTGATTCGCCACTGTCTCAATCTCTTTCGTAGATTTCGGCTCGTCAGGGTTAGGGAGGTCGCATCCGCAGCCGGGAAAACCCGCCGGGTCCTTGCCGGACCTGCCGGGCAGCCGCTTCCCTGGTCTGGGCACATACGTGCAGCACGCGAGTGGCCCACCGACCGTCCCGGGAATCCGGGTGGTGGTGGGCTGCCCGCGACACCGTTCGACGGTGCGCGACGCTCCTGGAACGTCACGGCCTCGCGGCCGTGGGTTCCGGCTGGGTGTCCCGCTCTGACTGCACAGGACTCAGCGCTTCGGGCAAGTCTACAGGGCGCTCACGACCGCCTGCGACCAAGGTGCTTCCGGGTCCACTCCACCGCGTCCGCGTACCGCGCCTCGGCGCCGTGCCGCCCCGGGGTGTAGTACTCGCGGTCCTTGAGGGCGTCCGGCGCGTACTGCTGCTGGGCGATGCCCTCGGGCAGGTCGTGCGGGTACACATAGCCCTGGGCGTGACCCAGCTTGGCGGCGCCCTTGTAGTGCCCGTCGCGCAGGTGCGGCGGGACCGGGCCGGCCAGGCCCTTGCGGACGTCCTCCATGGCGGCGCCGATGGCGGTGGTCGCCGAGTTGGACTTGGGGGCGAGCGCGAGCGCGATGGTGGCGTGGCTGAGGGTGAGGGCGGCCTCGGGGAAGCCGATCATGGCGACGGCCTGGGCCGCGGCGACGGCGATGGGCAGGGCGTTCGGGTCGGCCAGGCCGATGTCCTCGCTGGCGGAGATCATCAGGCGGCGGGCGATGAAGCGGGGGTCCTCGCCGGCCTCGATCATGCGGGCCAGGTAGTGCAGGGCGGCGTCGACGTCGGAGCCGCGGATGGACTTGATGAGGGCGCTGGCGACGTCGTAGTGCTGGTCGCCGTCGCGGTCGTACTTCACCGCCGCCCGGTCGACCGTCTGCTCCAGCGTCTCCAGGCCGATCTCGCCCTCGCCCTGGTCCAGGGCGGCTCCGGCGGCGGCCTCCAGGGCGGTCAGGGCCCGGCGGGCGTCGCCGCCGGCGATGCGCACCAGGTGCTCCTCGGTGTCCTCGGGGAGGCCGACGGAGTCCTTCAGGCCGCGCTCGTCGGTCAGGGCGCGCCTCAGCAGGCCGCGGATGTCGTCGTCGGTGAGCGGTTCGAGCGTCAGCAGGAGCGAACGGGACAGCAGGGGCGAGATCACCGAGAAGTACGGGTTCTCCGTGGTCGCCGCGATCAGGGTCACCCAGCGGTTCTCGACCGCCGGGAGCAGGGAGTCCTGCTGGGCCTTGCTGAAGCGGTGGATCTCGTCCAGGAAGAGGACGGTCTCCTTGCCGAAGCCGCCGGTGGCGCGCCGGGCGCCGTCGATGACCGCGCGGACCTCCTTGACGCCCGCGGTGATCGCGGACAGCTCCACGAACCGCTTGTTCGTCGCCTTGGAGACGACGTACGCCAGGGTGGTCTTGCCGGTGCCGGGCGGGCCCCAGAGGATCACCGAGGACGGCCCGGCCGGGCCGCCGGAGCCCTCGCCGACCAGTCGGCGCAGCGGGGAGCCGGGCTTCAGCAGATGCTGCTGGCCCACGACCTCGTCGAGGCTGCGCGGGCGCATCCGCACCGCCAGGGGGCTGGCTGCCGGGTCCTTCTCCTGGCGTTCTTCTGCTGCGGCGGTGAAGAGGTCGGGTTCCACGTCCGAAACCCTAAATCACCGCACTGACAATGCGGCCGGGCCCGGGGTCAGGCCCAGAGCTGGCTGCCCCAGCGGGTCAGGATCAGCATGGCGATGATGCCGCAGTGCGTGAGGGGTACCACCCAGGTGAACTCGCCGAAGAAGGACTTCAGCCAGCGCGGGGCCGGCAGGAAGTCGTTGCGGACGTTGAACGAGGTCACGTACCAGAACATGGTGATCGTGGCGACCCAGGCCAGCGAGCACCACAGGCACAGCGCGTTGATCCGGTACAGGGACTGGAACTGCAGCCAGGTGACGAAGCAGACGCCGAAGAGCGTGCCGAAGTTGAAGGTCAGCCAGTACCAGCGCGGGAAGCGGGCGCGGGCCAGCAGGCTCATGCCGACGCAGATCACGATGCCGTAGCAGACCAGGCCGAGCATGGGGTTCGGGAAGCCGAAGACGGCCGCCTGCTTGCTCTCCATGACGCTGCCGCAGGAGACGACCGGGTTCACGCTGCAGCCGGGCGTGAAGGTCTTGCCCGCGACCTTGGCCTCGAGGATCTTGAACTTGTCGATCGTGATGACCCAGGCGGCCAGCAGTCCGGCCGCCCCGGTGATCACGAGCAGGAGGGCGAAGGCACGGCTGCCGCCCACCGCGCGCGAGGCGTCGGCGGCAGGCTCGGGACCCGACTCCGTGGAGACGTCGTTGACTGTCGTCTTGCTCATCACGCCGATTCCGTCACTGAGAGTTGGACCATCTTCGGGCACGGTTCATTGTGCCGCACGCACGTGTGTGTCCACCGTTCGATGGACATAAGGAGGTACGCACGGTGGTCACGGATCGTTCGGTTCCGGCCGATGCTCGGGGGCATGACAACACACGCGAACGAACTCGCGGTGGACGTCCGGGGGCTGCGCAAGCGGTACGGGGACGTGACCGCGGTGGACGGGCTCGACCTCGGCATCCGGCGCGGTGAGGTGTTCGGCCTGCTCGGGCCCAACGGCGCCGGCAAGAGCACCACGGTGGAGATCCTCCAGGGCAACCGGGAACGGGACGGTGGCGAGGTGTCCGTCCTCGGCGCGGACCCGGCGACGGGCACGCGCGCGTGGAGGTCCCGTGTCGGAATCGTCTGGCAGGACGAATCCGCGCCCGCGGAGTTGACGGTCCGCGAGACGGTGGGGCACTTCGCCCGCTACTACCCGCGCCCGCGCCACCCCGAGGAGGTCATCCGCCTGGTCGGCCTGGAGGCGAAGGCGAACAGCCGGATCAAGGCCCTCTCCGGCGGCCAGCGACGCCGCCTCGACGTGGCGCTCGGAGTGATCGGCGACCCCGAGCTGCTGCTCCTGGACGAGCCGACCACCGGCTTCGACCCGGCCGCCCGGCGGCAGTTCTGGGACCTGATCCGGCTGCTCGCCGACGAGGGCACGACGATCCTGCTCACCACGCACTACCTGGAGGAGGCCGAGGCCCTCGCGGACCGGCTCGCCGTGGTCGCCAGGGGCCGGGTGGTCGCCGTGGGCCGGCCCGGTGAGCTGCGCGAGCGGTACGGCAGCGAAGCCACCGTCACGTGGACGGAACGCGACGGCTCCCCGCGCACGGAACTCACCGGCACACCGACGAGGACGATCACGCGGCTGCTGGACCGCTTCGACGGCGAGATACCGGGACTGACCGTGACCCGCCCCACCCTGGAGGACGTCTACCTCCGGCTGACCGGCCAGGAGGCCGCCCGATGACCACGACCGCCGTGCGGGCCACCGCCCGCGGGTCCGCCGGAGCCGTCCCCGGCCCCTGGACGCTCGGGCTGCTGCGGGGCGCCCTGGAGATCAAGCAGTTCTTCCGGCTGCGGGACCAGGTGGTGTTCACCTTCTCCTTCCCGGTGGTGTTCCTGTTCCTGTTCGCGTCGATCTTCCGCGACCACGTCGGGCACACCGGCGTCACCGCCTCCCAGCTGTATGTTCCCGCGATGATGGCCTCCGGGATCATGTCGACGAGCTTCCAGTCGCTCGGCATCTCCATCGCCGTGGAACGGGACGAGAAGGTGCTGCGGCGGCTGCGGGGCACGCCGATGCCGCCCGCGGCCTACTTCCTGGGCAAGATCTGGCTGGTGCTGTTCACCGGTGCCCTGGAGACCGCGATCCTGCTGGCCGTCGGCACGGTGTGCTACGGCGTCCGCCTGCCGTCCGACCCGGGCCGCTGGTTCCACTTCGCCTGGATCTTCGCGCTGGGCCTGACCGCGTGCGCGCTGCTCGGCATCGCCGTCAGCTCGGTGCCGAAGTCGGCGAAGAGCGCCGGCTCCGTCGTCGTACTCCCCTTCCTGGTCCTGCAGTTCGTCTCCGGCGTCTACATCGCCGTCGACACCATCCCCGGCTGGATGCTCGACTTCGGCGCCCTCTTCCCGCTGAAGTGGATGTGCCAGGGGCTGCGGGGTGTGTTCCTGCCGGACTCGGCGAAGGTCCTGGAGCAGGCGCACGCCTGGGAGTTCGGGCGGATCGCGCTGGTGCTGGCCGCCTGGTGCGTCGGAGGATTGGTGCTGTGCTTGCTGACCTTCCGGTGGAAGAACCGGCGCGACGGGTGAGGGGTGACAGGGCTCGCGGAGTCCACGCCTGGGACCGTTCGATCCTGCTCTGGGACGTGTACTTCGCGGTGGCCTGGCTGGCCACGCAGACCATGCTGCTGGGCGCGGAGCATCCGGTGTGGTCGGGCCGGGCCGTCGCGGCCGGGCTTCTGGTGCCGCTGGTGCCCTGGTACGCGGTCGTGGGGCGCCGGCTCCTCGGCGAGGACCCGCCGGACGAGCGCCGCTCCCGGTACTACCTGGCCGGCGCGCTGGCCCTGTTCCTGCCGTCCGCGGTGCTGGCCGGCGAGACCCGGATCCTGGCCTTCGCCCTGATCCCCCAGTGCTTCATGACCCTGCGCATGCGCGACGCGCTGATCGCGGTGACCGCGACCAACGTGGTCCCTGTCGCGGGCTGGGCCCTGCTGTGGCGGCCGGGCGACGAGGATCTGCTGGTCAACACGCTGTCCGCCCTGGTGACCCTGGTGTTCTCGGCGGTCGTCGGAGGCTGGATCATCCGGATCATCGAGCAGAGCCTGGAACGGGCCGAGCTGATCGCCGAGTTGGACGCCAGTCGGCACGAGATCTCCCGGCTGTCGGCCGCGCACGGCGCCCTCGCCGAACGCGAGCGGCTGGCCCGGGAGATCCACGACACCCTCGCCCAGGGCTTCACCAGCCTGCTGATGCTGGTCCAGGCCGTGGACGCCGAACTCGACACGGACCCCGCGCAGGCCCGCCGCCACCTGGCCCTGATGGACGAGACGGCCCGCCGGAACCTCGCCGAGGCCCGTGCCCTGGTCGCCGGCGGCGCCCCCGCCGACCTGGCGGGAGCCTCGCTGCCGGACGCGCTGGACCGCCTGGCCGCGCGGCACGAGGCGACGCTGGAGGTGACCGGCCCGGTGCGCGTACTGCCCGCGGGCGTGGAGGTGGTGGCCCTGCGCGCCTGCCAGGAGGCCCTGACCAACTCCCGCAAGCACGCCGGGAGTTCAGCCAGGGCCGAGGTCCGGCTCGACTACGCCGGCGAGACGCTGACCGTGTCCGTCCGCGACGACGGCCGCGGTTTCGACCCGGCCGCCGTGTCGAGGGGATACGGTCTGGCGGGGCTGCGCGCCCGCGCCGCCGAGGTGGGCGGCACGGCGTCGGTGCGCAGCGCACCCGGCGGCGGTACGACGGTGACCGTACGCCTGCCCGTCCCCGCCGCCGTGGCCGCCGCCGTGAGGAGTCCGACCCCGTGATCCGGATCGTCCTGGCCGACGACCACCCCGTCGTACGGGAGGGACTGCGCGCCATGCTGAGCGCCGAGCCGGACCTCGAGGTGGTCGGCGACGCGGCGAGCGGGCCGCAGGCGGAGGCGCTGGCGGCCGAACTGCGGCCCGACGTCGTGCTGATGGACCTGCGGATGCCCGGCGGCGGAGGCGTGGACTCGATCGTGCGGATGACCGCGGCCGGGCTGCCGTCCCGGGTGATCGTGCTGACGACCTACGAGACGGACCGGGACATCCTGCGCGCCGTGGAGGCGGGCGCCGCGGGCTATCTGCTCAAGGACCTGCCCCGGCGGCAACTGGCGGACGCGGTACGGGCCGCAGCCCGCGGCGAGACCGTGCTGGCCCCCTCGGTGGCGGCCCGCCTGGTCGACCGGCTGCGCACCAGGCCGGAACGCCCGCGGCTGTCCGACCGTGAGACGGCGGTCCTCCGCCTGGTGGCCGACGGCTGCACCAACGCCGAGATCGGGCGCCGGTTGTTCATCGGCGAGTCGACCGTGAAGACCCATCTGCTGCGGATCTTCGGGAAGCTGGGCGTGGACGACCGCACGGCGGCGGTGACGAGCGCGATGCGCCACGGCCTGCTGGAAGAGTGAGAGGGCGCCGGGGGTGCCCGGCGCCCTCCTGCCGTCGTCGCGCGGCTCAGCCGAGCCGGGCCTCCAGTTCCGCCACGATCTCGTTGACACCGATCGCCGTCTGCTCGCCGGAGTCCATGTCCTTGAGCTGGACGACGCCCTCGGCGAGGTCGCGTTCGCCGGCCACGAGCGTGTAGCGGGCGCCGCTGCGGTTGGCGTTCTTCATGGCACCCTTCAGGCCCTTGCCGCCGTACGCGAAGTCCGCCGAGATGCCGACCTTGCGCAGCTCGGTGACCTTCGCGAACAGCAGCCGGCGGGCCTCCTCGCCGAGCGGGACGGCGTACACCGACGTCGTGGACGGGAGGTCCAGCTCCACGCCCTCCGCCTCCAGGGCGAGGACCGTGCGGTCGACACCGAGAGCCCAGCCGACCGACGGCAGCGCGGGGCCGCCGATCATCTCGGACAGTCCGTCGTAGCGGCCGCCGCCGCCCACCGCGGACTGCGAGCCGAGGCCGTCGTGCACGAACTCGAAGGTGGTGCGGGTGTAGTAGTCCAGGCCGCGCACCAGCTTCGGGTCGTCCTCGAAGGAGACGCCCGCGGCGGTGATCAGCTCACGGACCTCCTCGTGGTACGCCTTGCAGGCGTCGCACAGGTAGTCGCGCAGCAGCGGGGCGCCGGTCAGCTGCTTCTGTACCGACTCGCGCTTGTCGTCGAGCACCCGGAGCGGGTTGATGTCCACACGGCGGCGGGTGTCCTCGTCCAGGTCCAGGCCGCGCAGGAAGTCCTGCAGCGCGGCCCGGTACACCGGGCGGCACTCCTTGTCGCCCAGGCTGTTCAGCAGGATCCGGAAGTCGCGCAGGCCCAGCGAGCGGTACGCCTGGTCCGCGAGGATGATCAGCTCCGCGTCCAGCGCCGGATCCTCCGCGCCGATCGCCTCGGCGCCGACCTGGGAGAAGTGCCGGTAGCGGCCCTTCTGCGGGCGCTCGTAGCGGTACTGCGAACCCGAGTACCAGACCTTCACCGGGAGGTTGCCCGTCTTGTACAGGTTGGCCTCGAGGACCGCGCGCAGCACGGGTGCGGTCGTCTCCGGGCGCAGGGCCAGCCTGTCGCCGCCCTTCGTCTCGAAGACGTACATCTCCTTCGTCACGATGTCGGTGGACTCACCGACGCCGCGCGCGAACAGCTCCACGTTCTCGAAACCGGGCGTCTCGATGTAGCCGTAGCCGGAGCTCCGCAGCGGCGCGGCGATCGCCTCGCGCACGGCGAGGAACTTGGCGCTGTCCGGCGGGATCAGGTCGTACGTGCCCTTGGGGGCCTTGAAAGTGCTCACGGAAGTCTCTCGTCACATTCCTCGTCGGGGAGCCGGGGAGGCTCCCTGGCCGGCCGCCAACTGCCGCAGATAGGGGTTGGTGGCGCGCTCCTGGCCGATGGTCGTCTGGGGGCCGTGGCCGGACAGCACCACGGTGGAGTCGTCGAGCGGCAGGCACACGCGGGCCAGCGACTCGAGCATCTCCTCCATGGATCCGCCCGGCAGGTCGGTGCGTCCGATGGAGCCGGCGAACAGCAGATCCCCGGAGAAGAACACCGACGGGATGTCGGCGGTCTCGGGCATCCGGAAGGTCACCGACCCCTTGGTATGGCCCGGCGCGTGCGCGACGGAGAACTCCAGACCGGCCAGTTCGAGGGTGGTGCCGTTCGCGAGCTCGCGGACGTCGTCCGGCTCCCCCACGGTCAGCTCGCCCATCAGGGGCATTCCGATGGACCGGCCGAGCGACTTCTCGGGGTCGCTCATCATGTACCGGTCCTCGGGGTGGATCCAGGCCGGCACGTCGTGCGCCCCGCAGACCGGGACGACCGAGGCCACGTGATCGATGTGCCCGTGGGTGAGGACGACGGCGACGGGCTTGAGCCGATGCTTCTGCAGTGCTTCCTCGACGCCTTCGGCGGCCTGGTGGCCGGGGTCGATGATCACGCACTCCTCACCGGCGGCGGGGGCGACGAGATAACAGTTCGTCCCCCAGGCCCCGGCGGGGAACCCGGCAATGAGCACGATCGTCCTTCGTTGTGTCGATACGGGTGACCACAAGCTGTGGTCCAGAGCCTACCGGCGCTGCCGTTTCCTCAGCCAACCCATATACGGTACGGGGCTACACACAGCGGTCGGCTCACGAGCATGCACGCGTACCGGTCGGCACACGACACGCATCGACACCCATGAGGAGAGAACCCGGTGGTCAGCCAGGAGCAGCGGCGGCGTCAGCTCGCCCGGGAGAAGTTCTTGCGGCAGCAGCAGCGGCGTACCCAGGCGCGCCGCAAGGCCAATGTGCGCAACTCCGTGATCGCGTCCGTACTGGGCGTGATCGTGATCGGGAGTGTCACGCTCTACACGACCGGGGTGCTGAAGGGCGACGACAAGAAGGCCAACGCCGCCGCGGACGTCACGCCCAGCGCCACGCCGACCAGCAAGGCCCCGGACCCGTGCGGCAAGCCGGCGGCCGGCTCGGTCGAGAAGATGAGCTGGAAGAAGGAGCCGGCGATGACGATCGACACGTCGGCGAAGTACTCGATGAAGCTCGCCACGACGTGCGGTGACATCGACGTCGCGCTGAAGACGGCGGCGGCCCCGCACACGGTGAACTCGTTCAACTTCCTGGCGGGCAAGGGCTACTTCGACCACACCAAGTGCCACCGCCTGACCACGACGGGCATCTACGTGCTCCAGTGCGGCGACCCGCAGGGCACCGGCATGGGCGGGCCGGGCTACACGCTTCCGGACGAGAACCTGAAGGACAAGAGCCTGAAGAGCAACACGTACCCGGCCGGCACGGTGGCGATGGCCAACACCGGTCAGAAGCACACCGGCGGCAGCCAGTTCTTCCTGGTCTACAAGGACAGCCCGTTGCCGCCCAGCTACACACCGTTCGGCACGGTGTCGGAAGCGGGCATGAAGGTGCTGCAGAAGATCGCCGCCGCGGGCGCCCAGGCGGCCGATCCGACCTCCGGCAACACCGCTCCCAACGCGACCGTGGTGATCAACAAGGCGACGGTGACGAAGTCCTGACGCCGTCCGAAGACCAAGACGGCCAACTGCGGAATTTCGGTCGCGCTGGATGCGGACAGGCAACCCGCTGGTCGCCTATGTTGGCCGTGACGAAACTGTGGACGATGCCCGGGGGTGCTGAGGCCCCCCGCAGGCATCATGTGGAGGAGGCGCTGTGAGCAGCGACCCGTGGGGCCGCGTCGACGAGACGGGGACCGTGTACGTGCGTACGGCCGACGGCGAGAAGGTCGTCGGCTCCTGGGCGGCCGGCTCCCCTGACGAGGCGCTGGCCTACTTCGAGCGCAAGTACGAGGGCCTGGTTGTCGAGATCGGCCTCCTCGAGAAGCGAGTACAGACCACCGACCTGTCGGCGAAGGACGCCCAGACCGCGATCGCCCACCTGCGCGAGCAGGTGGACGCCCACCACGCGGTCGGCGACCTGGACGCGCTGCGGAAGCGGCTGGACAAGCTGGTGGCGACCGTCGAGGCCCGCCGTGAGGAGCGCAAGCAGCAGCGGGCCAAGCAGTCCGACGAGGCCCGCAAGGCCAAGGAGGACCTGGTCACCGAGGCGGAGCAGCTGGCGCAGTCCGACCAGTGGCGGGCCGCCGGGGAGCGGCTGCGGGCGCTGGTGGACACCTGGAAGGGGCTGCCGCGTCTGGACCGCAAGTCCGACGACGAGCTGTGGCACCGCTTCTCGCACGCCCGGTCGGCGTTCTCCAAGCGGCGCAAGGCGCACTTCGCGCAGCTGGACGCGCAGCGCGAGGAGGCCCGCCGGACCAAGGAGCGGCTGGTCGCGGAGGCCGAGGCGCTGTCGGGTTCGACGGACTGGGGTCCGACGGCGGCCCGTTACCGCGAGCTGATGGCGGAGTGGAAGGCCGCGGGCCGCGCCCAGCGCGAGCACGAGGACGACCTGTGGAACCGCTTCCGGGGCGCCCAGGACGTGTTCTTCGCCGCCCGCAGCTCGGTGTTCGCCGAGCGGGACGCGGAGCAGGCGGAGAACCTGAAGCTGAAGGAGGAGCTGGCCGAGGAGGCCGAGAAGCTCCTGCCGATCGGCGACCTGAAGTCCGCGCGGGCCGCCTTCCGCTCGATCAACGAGCGCTGGGAGGCCATCGGCCATGTCCCGCGGGACGCGCGGCCGAAGGTCGAGGGCCGGATGCACGCGGTCGAGCGGGCGATCCAGGACGCCGAGGAGGCCGAGTGGCGCCGGACGAACCCGGAGGCACGCGCGCGTGCCGAGGGTCTGACCGGTCAGCTGCAGGCCGCCGTCGACAAGCTGAGGGTGCAGATCGACCAGGCGCGCGCCCAGGGCAACAACTCCAAGGCCGACAAGCTGGAGCGCGAGCTGGAGGGCCGCCAGGCGCTCCTGGACCAGGCTCTGAAGGGCCTGCAGGAGTTCGGCGGCTGATCCCCCCGTTGCACATGGGAAAGGCCCCGTACGGCGCGTACGGGGCCTTTCCCATGCTGCGTGGGACCGGGGCCTACGACCGGGTGCGTCCCGAGGTCACGCGGTACACGTCGTACACGCCCTCCACGCCCCGTACGGCCTTCAGGACGTGGCCGAGGTGCTTGGGGTCGCCCATCTCGAAGGTGAACCGGGAGGTGGCCACCCGGTCGCGGGAGGTCTGGACGGCCGCCGAGAGGATGTTGACGTGCTGGTCGGACAGGACGCGGGTGACGTCCGACAGCAGGCGGGAGCGGTCCAGCGCCTCGACCTGGATGGCGACCAGGAAGACCGAGGACTGGGTGGGCGCCCACTCGACGTCGAGGATGCGCTCGGGCTCGCGGGAGAGCGACTCGACGTTGACGCAGTCGCTGCGGTGAACCGATACGCCGCTGCCCCGCGTGACGAACCCGATGATCGGGTCGCCGGGGACGGGCGTGCAGCAGCGGGCCAGCTTGACCCACACGTCGTCGACGCCCTTCACCACGACGCCCGGGTCGGCGCTGGAGCGGCGCTTGCGGCCACGGCTGCGGGACGGCGGTACCGCCTCGTCGATCTCCTCGGTGGCGGCCTCCTCGCCGCCGAGGGCCTGCACGAGCTTCTGCACGATGTGCTGTGCGGAGACATGGCCCTCGCCGATCGCGGCGTACAGAGCGGAGATGTCCGAGTAGCGCATCTCGTGCGCGAGCGTGACGAGGGAGTCGCCGGTGAGGATCCGCTGGATCGGCAGGTTCTGCTTGCGCATCGCCCGTACGATCGCGTCCTTGCCCTGCTCGATCGCCTCGTCCCGGCGCTCCTTGGAGAACCAGGCCCGGATCTTGTTGCGCGCCCGGGGCGACTTGACGAAGCCGAGCCAGTCGCGGGACGGTCCGGCGCCGGGCGCCTTGGAGGTGAAGACCTCCACCAAGTCGCCGTTGTCCAGGGTCGATTCGAGTGGTACGAGCCTGCCGTTGACCCGCGCCCCTATGGTGCGGTGGCCGACCTCGGTGTGGACGGCGTACGCGAAGTCGACGGGCGTGGCACCTGCGGGCAGCGCGATGACATCGCCCTTGGGGGTGAAGACGAAGACCTCGTTGCGGGACAGGTCGAAGCGCAGGGACTCCAGGAACTCGCCCGGGTCCTCGGTCTCCTTCTGCCAGTCCAGCAGCTGCCGCAGCCACGCCATGTCGTTGATGGCGTCCTTGTCCTTGCCGGAGGCCTTGGGCACGTCCGTACGCACCTTGGAGGCGCCGGCGACGGCCTCCTGCTTGTACTTCCAGTGCGCGGCGATGCCGTACTCGGCGCGGCGGTGCATGTCGAAGGTGCGGATCTGCAGCTCGACCGGCTTGCCGTTGGGCCCGATGACCGTCGTGTGCAGCGACTGGTACATGTTGAACTTGGGCATCGCGATGTAGTCCTTGAACCGGCCGGGGACCGGGTTCCATCGAGCGTGCACGGTGCCGAGGGCGGCGTAACAGTCGCGGACCGTGTCGACGAGTACACGAATGCCCACCAGGTCGTAGATCTCGGCGAAGTCGCGACCCCGCACGATCATCTTCTGGTAGACGCTGTAGTAGTGCTTCGGGCGGCCGGTGACGGTCGCCTTGATGCGGGCGGCGCGCAGGTCGGCCTGGACCTCGTCGGTCACTATGGCGAGGTACTCGTCCCGCTTGGGCGCGCGCTCGGCGACGAGCCGGACGATCTCGTCGTACATCTTGGGGTAGAGAATCGCGAACGCGAGGTCCTCCAGCTCCCACTTGATGGTGTTCATGCCCAGCCGGTGGGCGAGCGGCGCGTAGATCTCCAGCGTCTCCCGCGCCTTCTTCTCCTGCTTCTCGCGCTTCAGGTAGCGCATGGTGCGCATGTTGTGCAGGCGGTCGGCGAGCTTGATGACCAGGACGCGCGGGTCCTTGGCCATCGCCACGACCATCTTGCGCACGGTCTCGGCCTGCGCGGCCTCGCCGAACTTGACCTTGTCCAGCTTGGTGACGCCGTCGACGAGCAGCGCGACGGTGTCGCCGAAGTCGCGGCGCAGCTGGTCCAGGCCGTACTCGGTGTCCTCGACGGTGTCGTGCAGCAGTCCCGCCATGAGCGTGGCGGGGTCCATGCCCAGCTCCGCGAGGATGGTGGTCACGGCGAGCGGATGCGTGATGTACGGGTCGCCGCTCTTGCGCTTCTGCCCGCGGTGCCAGCGCTCGGCGACCTGGTAGGCACGCTCGATCTGCCGCAGAGTCGAGTTCTCGATCTTCGGATCATTGCTGCGCACTATCCGCAGCAGCGGTTCGAGAACCGGGTTGTAGGGGTTCGCGCGCTGCACACCGAGGCGGGCCAGACGGGCGCGGACCCGGTTGGAGGAGCCGGTGCGGCCGGGCTGGACGACGGGCGGGCGCACCACGGGCGGCTGGGCCGGACGCTCGGGCGGGGCCGGCTTGGGACGCGAGGCCTCGGCAGCCTTCTCGACGGGCGCGGACTGGGCGTGCTCGATCGGCCCGCGGGTGTCGTTCTTCGCGTTGGACACGTTCGGCGCGGGCTTCGCCGCGGCGGCCGAGGCGGACTCGGGCTTTGCGGCGGTCAGGTGCTGGGCCTCGTCTGGCAAGAGGGCTCCTCGTGCGCGATCCGGGTCCCCCGGTCAGGCTCCGGAGACCCCATGGTAGCGATCCTGCGGCTGGTCATCGCCTTCAGACGGAAGTGAGGACCGTCCACCTGTTCAACGCGGGGGGCTTCGGCCGGATTCCGGGAGGTGGATTCCGGGTGATTCGGGGGCGTGCGGGAGGTGTCATGGGGGTGGCCTCGGCCGCAGGTGGTTCCGGCCTTCGGCGGCCGGCACCCCCGCGGTCCGAGGGGGAAACACAAAGCGGCCTACGGCGAAGCCGAGGCCGCTTGTGCGACAACCCGCTCAGACCTGGAGCAGCGCCTCCAGCGGCGCCCCGTCCAGCGCCGGCTCCAGCCGGGCACGGCCGCCCAGGAAGCCCAGCTCCATCAGCACCGCGAGGCCGGAGACATCCGCGCCGGCGCGCTGGATCAGCTGGATCGCGGCCTCCGCCGTGCCGCCCGTGGCGAGGACGTCGTCCACGATCAGCACCCGGTCGCCGGAGGCCAGGTCCTCGGCGTGGACCTCGATCTCGGCCGAGCCGTACTCCAAGTCGTAGGCCTGGCGCAGCGTCGCTCCGGGCAGCTTGCCCGCCTTGCGGACCGGGATGAAGCCGAGGCCCGCGCGGACGGCGACCGGGGCGCCCAGGATGAAGCCCCGGGCCTCCAGACCGACGATCTTGGTCGCGCCGGTGTTCGTGGCGATCTCGGCCAGCGTGTCCGTCAGCGCCGTGAACGCGGCCGGGTCCGCCAGGAGCGGGGTGATGTCCTTGAACATCACGCCCGGCTCGGGGTGGTCGGCGACGTCACGGATGCGGCTGAGCAGCAACTCCTTGATGTCGGTCATCGGCGCTTCCCGGAGGGTCGGCCGCGGCCCCGGCCACGGGACGCGGGCTGGTTGCGGGGGCCCACGACGGCGGGGGCTGCATCGGAGTCGTCGTCGGCGCGGTCCGCGGCGAGGTCCTCCTCGGCGGCGGCCTGGGCACGCTTGGCCAGGACCCGCTTGGTGAGGGCCTTCATCGCCGGCTCGCGCTCCTTGAGGTCGGCGACGAGCGGCGTGGCGATGAAGATCGACGAGTAGGCACCGGCCGCGAGGCCGACGAACAGCGACAGCGAGATGTCGTTCAGCGTGCCGGCGCCGAGGAAGCCACCGCCGATGAACAGCAGGCCCGCGACCGGCAGCAGGGCGACGACCGTGGTGTTGATGGAACGGACCAGGGTGCCGTTGATCGACCGGTTGGCGATGTCGCTGTACGTCCAGCGGGTCTGCCTGGTGATGTCCTTCGTCTGCTCCTTGAGGCTGTCGAAGACGACGACCGTGTCGTAGAGCGAGTAACCGAGGATCGTCAGCAGACCGATGACCGTACCGGGCGTGACCTCGAAACCGACGAGGGCGTAGATACCGGTCGTGATCGTGATGTCGTGGATCAGCGCGACCAGGGCCGCGACGGCCATGCGCCACTCGAAGGCGATGGCCAGGTAGATCACCACGAGCACCATGAAGATCGCCAGGCCCTCCCAGGCCTTGTTGGCGATCTGCTCGCCCCAGCTCGGTCCGACCAGGTCGGCGGCGAGCTTCTCGGGGTTGAGGTTCAGGTCCTTGGCCAGCTCCTGCTTGATCTGGTCGGACTTGTCGGTGTCGATGCCGGCGATCTGGATGCGCAGGCTGCCGTTGCCGAGCTTCTGCACGATCGCCTCGTGGCCGGAGGCGTCCTTGGCGTAGGTCTCCGCCTGGGCCACCGAGGTGCTCATGTGGGTCGGCGTGGTGAAGACCGCGCCGCCCTGGAACTCGATGCCCATGTTCAGGCCGCGCACCGCCAGGCCGACGATGGCCGTGATGGTGATCAGGATGGAGACGCCGTACCAGATCTTGCGCTTGCCGACGAAGTCGTACGCGATCTCGCCGCGGTGCAGTCGAGCGCCGAGGTTACCGAGTTTCGACATCGCTCAGGCCTCCTTCGGGTCGACAGAGCCGGTGGCGGGACCGGCGGGACGGCGGGTGCGGCGCAGCGGCGGCTTGGCACCCAGGCTCTTCGGGTCGAGACCGGACCACTTGTGGCCGTTCGCGAAGAACTTGCGGCGGGCGAGGAGGGTCATCAGCGGCTTGGTGAACAGGAAGACGACGACGACGTCGAGCAGGGTGGTCAGGCCGAGCGTGAACGCGAAGCCCTGGACCTTGCCGACGGTCACGATGAACAGGACGGCCGCGGCGAGGAACGACACGAAGTCGGAGACCAGGATGGTGCGCCGGGCGCGCGGCCAGGCCCGCTCGACGGCAGGGCGCAGCGAGCGACCCTCGCGGATCTCGTCCCGGATGCGTTCGAAGTACACGATGAACGAGTCCGCGGTGATACCGATGGCGACGATGGCACCACAGACGGCCGGCAGGTTCAGCGCGAAGCCGATGGCCGGGCCGAGCAGCGACATGATCACGTAGGTGAGGATCGCGGACACCAGCAGCGAGGCCATGGCGACGACCGACAGGCCCCGGTAGTAGGCGACCAGGTAGATCACGACCAGGGCGAGGCCGATCGCGCCTGCGAGCAGACCGGCGTGCAGCTGCTCACCGCCGAGCGCGGCGGTGACGGTGGTGACGGACTGCTCCTGGAAGGACAGCGGCAGGGCGCCGTACGACAGCATGTTGGCGAGGCTCTGCGCGTCCTGCTGCGTGAAGCTGCCGGAGATCTCCGCCTGACCGCCGGTGATGGCCCCCTGCACGAACGGGCTGGAGACGACCTCGCCGTCCAGGACGATGCCGAACTCGTTCTGCGGGGACTGGTTCTTCGCCAGCTGGCCCGTGATGTCGGCGAACTTCTTGGCGCCGCTGCTGCTGAAGGTCATCTGGACCTGCCAGCCGGAGGCGCCCTGGGTGTCGAAGACGGCCTGCGCCTTCTTCACCTCGGTGCCGTCGACGGCGGCCGGGCCGAGCACGTACTTGTACCAGACCTTGTGGATCTGGCCGCAGGCCACCGTGGGCTCACTGGGCTTGGAGGCGCCTCCCACCTTGGCCCGCTCGGCGGGCTTGGAGCAGTCCAGGGCGGCGTACTGGGCCTGGAGCTTGGCGGCGGCCGTGCCGGCGCTGGAGGAGGCCGAGGGGGTCGCCGACGGGGTCGACGACGGCTTGGTGCTGCCGGAGGCGGACGGGCTCGGCGTGGGGGTGGAGCCGGCCTTCAGCGCGTCGGTGACGGGGCGGCCCTGGGAGGTCGCGGAGGCCGTGGGGGACGCGGTGGAGGACGAGGACGCCTTCTCGCTGGAGGAGGAAGAGGCGGAGGGGCTCGTGCTCGGCTGGGGCGAGGAGCTGCCGCTGGGGGTCGCGCTCGGCGACGGGCTCTGCGCGGCGCCACCGCTGGGCTCGCTGGCCAGGACCGGGCGGAAGTACAGCTTGGCGGTGGTGCCGACCTGCTGCTGGGCCTCCTTGGAATTGGTGCCCTTGGGGATGTTGACGATGATGTTGTCGGTCCCCTGGGTCTGCACCTCCGCCTCGGAGACGCCGAGGCCGTTGACACGGCGGTTCATGATGTCGACCGCGGTGTCCATGTTGGCCTTGTTGACCGCGGACCCCTGGTCGGCCTTCGCCTTGAGCGTGATGCTCGTGCCACCGGCGAGGTCGATGCCGAGACGCGGAGTCTTGTTCCCGGACAGGAACATGCCTCCGGTGAGCGCCACGATGGCGATCAGGATGAGGGCCAGCGAGCGCCCTGGCTTGCTCTGGGCGCTCGCGCTCCGGCCCCTCTTAGGTGCTGCCACCTTCTCGTACTCCCTCTCGGGCCGCCCCACGCGGTCGGCGCGGTCGGCCATGACATGGTGTCGGGCTGTTCCGTACGGGAAACAGACGCCCGGTGGTGCGCGGGGCGCGATCATTCCGCGCAGCGCACCACCGGGGCGTGACTACTTCGCGTCGGTGTCGCCGTCGGTCTTCTTCGGCTCGTCCTCCGCCTTGGCCTCGGCGGCCACGGCCGTGTCGGTGCCGTCCTCGTCGGCGTCCTTCTTACCGAGGTCGACGGCCTTGTCGTCGGAGGCGGCGGCAGCGGGCGAGTCGGACTCGTCGGTCTCGGTGAGGGAGGAGGCGTCGTCCGGGACGATGTCGGCGTCGGACTTCAGGTCGTGCTCGATGCCGTGGACGATGCGGTTGTACTCGTCGTCGGTGAGAACGGCGCCGATCGCGTTCTTGGCGAAGAGGAGCTCGACGCCCGGGCCGGCGTCGAGGAGGACGGTGTCCTCGTTGACCTCCTTGACCGTCGCGTACATTCCCCCGATCGTGCGGACACCGGAGCCGGGCTGCATCTCGTTCCGCATGGTGGCGGCCTGCTGCTGCTTCTTCTTGGCCGAGCGCGTCATCAGGAACATGGCCGCGATGAGCACGATGAAGGGGAGAAGGGTAAAGGCATTCACGGGACGGGGTTTCCTTCGCGCGACCGCGACGGAGAGCGGCCTGTTGATGGGGGTGTGGGTCGGCGCCGCCCACAAAGGCGGCATCGGCGGAGTCTAAGCGAGTCCGCGTGCATGGAACAACGCTCAGCATGGCACCTGAGTTCCTGACCGGGCCAATGTGCTCGCCGCCACGAGGACATCATCGCGCCGTCAGGTACCGAACAAGTCCTGTTGTCCGTTTCCGCCGGTCGCTCCCCCGCTCGCCGAGCTGGGCGGGGTCAGACCGAGGTGCGCCCAGGCGGCCGGGGTGCCGACCCGGCCGCGCGGGGTGCGGGCGAGCAGTCCCTCCCGGACCAGGAAGGGTTCGGCGACCTCCTCGACGGTCTCCCGCTCCTCCCCCACCGCGACGGCGAGCGTGGATAGGCCGACCGGGCCGCCGCCGAAGAGCTTCAGCAGGGCCTCCAGGACGGCGCGGTCGAGCCGGTCGAGGCCGCGCGCGTCGACCTCGTAGACGGCGAGGGCGGCCGCGGCGATCTCACGGGTGATCACACCGTCCGCCTTGACCTGCGCGTAGTCGCGGACGCGGCGCAGCAGGCGGTTGGCGATGCGGGGGGTGCCGCGGGAGCGGCCGGCGATCTCGGCGGCGCCGTCCGGCTGGATCTCGACGTCCAGCAGGTTCGCCGAGCGGTGCACGACACGCTCCAGCTCGTGGGGCTCGTAGAACTCCATGTGCGCGGTGAAGCCGAAGCGGTCGCGCAGCGGGGGCGGCAGCAGGCCCGCGCGGGTGGTGGCGCCGACCAGGGTGAACGGGGGCAGGTCGAGCGGGATCGCGGTGGCGCCGGGGCCCTTGCCGACGATGACGTCGACGCGGAAGTCCTCCATCGCCATGTACAGCATCTCCTCGGCGGGCCGGGACATGCGGTGGATCTCGTCCAGGAAGAGGACCTCGCCCTCCTGGAGGGAGGAGAGGATCGCGGCGAGGTCGCCGGCGTGCTGGATGGCGGGGCCGGAGGTGATGCGGATGGGGGCGCCCATCTCGGCGGCGATGATCATCGACAGCGTGGTCTTGCCGAGGCCGGGCGCGCCGGACAGCAGCACATGGTCGGCGGTGGCGCCACGCGCGCGTGCGGCCCGCAGGACGAGGTCGAGCTGTTCGCGGACCTTCTCCTGGCCGATGAACTCGCCGAGGTCCTTGGGGCGCAGCGCGGCCTCGACGGCCTGGTCCTCCCGGTCGGCGGACGCACCGACGAGCCGCTCGGGGGCGGGGGTGTCGGTGGTGTCGTCCCAGTTCATATACGTGTGCCTCGATCGTCGTGGGGTCAGCGGGCGCGGTTCAGGGTCTGCAGGGCGGCCCTCAGCAGCTGTCCGACCTGCGGGGTGCCGTCGGCGGCCTCGGCCTGGGGTGCCACCGCGGCGACGGCCTCGTCGGCCTCGCGGGTGGCGTAGCCGAGGCCGATGAGGGCCGCGTGCAGCTGGTCGCGCCAGCCCTGGGTGACCGGAGCGCCGATCGCGGGGGCGCCGAGGGGCTCGCCGAGCCGGTCCTTCAGCTCCAGCAGCAGCTTCTGCGCGCCCTTCTTGCCGATGCCGGGGACGGCGGTGAGGGCCTTCTCGTCGCCGGTGGCGACGGCGCGGCGCAGCGCGTCCGGGGTGTGCACGGCGAGCATGGCCTGGGCCAGGCGCGGGCCGACGCCGCTCGCGGTCTGCAGCAGCTCGAAGACCTGCCGCTCGTCGTCGTCGGCGAAGCCGTACAGGGTCAGCGAGTCCTCGCGGACGACGAGCGAGGTGTGCAGCTTGGCGGGCTGGCCCATGCGGAGCGTGGACAGCGTGTTCGGCGTGCACTGGACGGCCATGCCGACGCCGCCGACCTCGACGACCGCGGCGTCGGGGGCGAGCGCGGCGACCGTGCCGCTGACGAAGGCGATCATGCCGTACGGCCTTTCGTTGCGTTGACTGTGTGGCGGGCGACCGCCTGCTGGAGCCGGGTCTGGGCGGGTGCGCGCCAGATGTGGCAGATGGCGAGCGCGAGGGCGTCGGCGGCGTCGGCCGGCTTCGGTGGCGCGGAGAGCCGGAGCAGCCGGGTGACCATGGCGCCGACCTGTGCCTTGTCGGCGCGTCCGGAGCCGGTGACGGCCGCCTTGACCTCGCTCGGGGTGTGCAGGGCGACGGGGATGCCGCGCCGGGCGGCGCACAGCATGGCCACGGCGCTGGCCTGGGCGGTGCCCATCACCGTGCGCACGTTGTGCTGGCTGAAGACGCGCTCTACGGCGACGAACTCGGGCCGGTGCTCGTCCAGCCACTGCTCGATGCCCTGCTCGACGGCGAGGAGGCGGTGGCTGAGATCGGCGTCCACGGGCGTGCGCACGACACCGACGCCGAGCATGGTGAGCGGGCGGCCCGCGACCCCCTCGACGACGCCGACACCGCAGCGCGTCAGCCCCGGGTCCACCCCCAGTACCCGCACCGGGCCCCTCCCTTCGCCGGCTCGATCACCTGTTTGTGCAGGCTATCGGGTGCCGCTGACAATGACGGCGGGCCGGTGGGACGTGTCCCACCGGCCCGCCGGGAATCCGCTGAACCCGCGGCGCGTTACGCGTCGACCTTCTCCATGATCTCGTCGCTGACGTCGAAGTTGGCGAAGACGTTCTGCACGTCGTCGCTGTCCTCGAGCGCGTCGATCAGCTTGAAGATCTTCTTGGCGCCCTCCTCGTCCAGCTCGACCTGCATGGTCGGGACGAAGTTGGCCTCGGCGGACTCGTAGTCGATGCCCGCCTCCTGGAGGGCGGTGCGGACCGCGACCAGGTCGGTGGCCTCGCTGATGACCTCGAAGTTCTCGCCGAGGTCGTTGACTTCCTCGGCACCGGCGTCCAGGACGGCGCCGAGCACGTCGTCCTCGGTCAGCTCGCCCTTGGGGACGATGACGACGCCCTTGCGGTTGAACAGGTACGACACCGAGCCCGGGTCGGCCATGGAGCCGCCGTTGCGGGTCATGGCCACGCGGACGTCGGAGGCGGCGCGGTTGCGGTTGTCGGTGAGGCACTCGATGAGCACCGCGACGCCGTTGGGGCCGTAGCCCTCGTACATGATCGTCTCGTAGTCGGCGCCGCCGGCCTCGAGGCCGCCGCCTCGCTTGATCGCCGAGTCGATGTTCTTGTTCGGCACCGACTGCTTCTTGGCCTTCTGGACGGCGTCGTAGAGCGTCGGGTTGCCGTCGAGGTCGACGCCGCCCATGCGCGCCGCGACCTCGATGTTCTTGATCAGCTTCGCGAAGAGCTTGCCGCGCTTGGCATCGATCACGGCCTTCTTGTGCTTCGTCGTGGCCCATTTAGAGTGGCCGGACATCTGCCTGTCTCCTTCGCGTAACCAATCTCTGTACGAACGTCAGAGATCCTACAAGGACTCCGGCGCACGGTTGGCGCGCACCATGTCGACGAACAGGGAGTGCACGCGGTGGTCGCCGGTCAGTTCCGGGTGGAACGACGTGGCGAGCGCGTTGCCCTGGCGGACGGCGACGATGTGGCCGTCGTGCTCGGCGAGCACCTCGGCCCCGGCGCCCACGGACTCCACCCAGGGGGCGCGGATGAAGACGCCCTCCACAGGATCGCCCGTGACGCCCTTCACGTCGACCGCGGCCTCGAACGACTCGTTCTGCCGGCCGAAGGCGTTGCGGCGCACGATCATGTCGATGCCGCCGATGGTCTCCTGGCCCGAGCGCGGGTCGAGGATCTTGTCGGCGAGCATGATCATGCCGGCGCAGGTGCCGTAGACGGGCATGCCCTCGGCCACGCGCGCGCGGAGCGGCTCCATCACGCCGAAGAGGACGGCCAGCTTGGAGATGGTGGTGGACTCGCCGCCGGGCAGGACGAGGCCGTCCACCTCGGCGAGTTCCTCGGGGCGCCGCACCGGCCTGGCCACGGCGTCGGCCGCGGCCAGGGCGATGAGGTGCTCCCGTACGTCGCCCTGGAGGGCCAGGACGCCTATGACGGGGGTGTTCATGTGATCCAGTGCCTTACCAGCCGCGGTTGGCGTAGCGCTCGGTCTCGGGGAGGGTGTCGCAGTTGATGCCGACCATGGCCTCGCCAAGGTTGCGGGACGCGTCCGCGATGATCTTGGGGTCGTCGTAGAAGGTGGTCGCCTTCACGATGGCGGCGGCGCGCTTGGCCGGGTCGCCGGACTTGAAGATGCCGGAGCCGACGAAGACGCCCTCGGCGCCGAGCTGACGCATCAGGGCCGCGTCGGCCGGGGTGGCGACGCCACCGGCGGAGAAGAGGACCACCGGGAGCTTGCCCAGCTCGGCGACCTCCTTGACCAGCTCGTAGGGGGCGCGCAGCTCCTTGGCGGCGGCGTACAGCTCGTGGTTGTCGAAGCCGCGCAGCTTGGCGATCTCGTTCTTGATCTGGCGCAGGTGGCGGACGGCCTCGACGACGTTGCCGGTGCCGGCCTCGCCCTTGGAGCGGATCATGGCAGCGCCCTCGGCGATGCGGCGCAGGGCCTCGCCCAGGTTGGTGGCGCCGCACACGAACGGGGTGGTGAAGGCCCACTTGTCGGAGTGGTTGACCTCGTCGGCCGGGGTGAGGACCTCGGACTCGTCGATGTAGTCGACGCCGAGGGACTGCAGCACCTGGGCCTCGACGAAGTGGCCGATACGGGACTTGGCCATGACCGGGATCGAGACGGCGTCGATGATGCCCTCGATCATGTCCGGGTCGGACATACGGGCCACGCCGCCGTCCTTGCGGATGTCGGCCGGGACCCGCTCCAGGGCCATGACGGCGACGGCGCCCGCGTCCTCGGCGATCTTCGCCTGCTCCGGCGTGACGACGTCCATGATCACGCCGCCCTTGAGCTGCTCGGCCATACCGCGCTTCACGCGGGCGGTGCCGGTCTCGGGAGCCTGGTTCTCGATGGTGGACACGGGTGACCTCACTGAAGTGAAAGGTGGTTGATGCTTCACCGAGGAAACGCGAGTGGACCAGGCCACAGCAAGGGCCAATGGCAAGCCGGTGGATCCTTTTCGTCCAGAGAGGGTTCCCGCGGGGTTCAGGAGACGCGTTCCACCAGGGCCGCGGGGGGCTCGTCGTCCATCTCGAACGCCAGCGGGAACGGGGCGTGGCCGGCCAGCCGGAACCAGCGGACCTTGCGGTGTTCGCGGAGCCTGCGTGCGGCTCCCACGGCGTCGTTGTGGAAGCGGCGGGCCATCGGGACGCGGCGCACCGCCTCGGCCAGCTCACGCGCCGCCTCCTCCCCTCCCGGGGCGTCCCTGACGGCCTCCACCTGCGCCGGATCCTCGAAGACCGCGCGCAGTGCCTGGCTCAGCTCGCTCTCGGCGACCTCCCGCTGCTCCTCCTCGGCCTGCCGGGCGGCGTGCGCGGCCTCGTACAGCACGATCGAGGCGGCCGGGTCCAGCACGCCCGAGGTGGCCAGTTCCTGCGCGACGGAGGCCCGCCGCAGCAACTGCGCGTCGAGCGCGGCGCGCGCGGCGTCCATCCGCACATGCAGCCGGTCCAGCCGCCCGGCCGTCCAGCTCAGGTACACGCCGATCGCGACGAGCGCGACGAGGATCCAGATGAGGGTTGCGGTCACGGCCGAAGGCTATCGGCCGCGCACACGCACCTCACACGGCGATCCCACACCGCATCCGGCCACTCTGCGAGGGGCGCACCGCCCCAGCCCGGCCGGGTGCGCGGCTACGCGGCTCAGCGTGGCCGGCACAGCCAGGATGCGGACGGGACAAGGCCGAACCGGGGCCAGGCGCCCGGCAGAACAGCCGGGGCAGAGGCTCTGCCCAGCTCACCATGGCCAGCGCGGCCATGGCCCGGACGGGACAAGGCCCGGCCGGGAGCAGACGCCTGGCAGACCGGCCAAGGCAGGGACTCAGCGCAGCTCACCAAGGCCGGCACAACGATCACTCGGACGACACAAGACTCGACCGGTACCAGACGCTCGGTAGACCAGCCGCAGCACGGACACTGCACGACCCACCAAGGCCGGCGCAGCCAACGCCCGGACGACACACGACCCGACCGGCACCACACGCCCGGCAGACCAGCCGCAGCACGGACACTGCACGACCCACCAAGGCCGGCGCAGCCAACGCCCGGACGACACACGACCCGACCGGCACCACACGCCCGGCAGACCAGCCGCAGCACGGACACTGCACGACCCACCAAGGCCGGCGCAGCCAACGCCCGGACGACACACGACCCGACCGGCACCACACGCCCGGCAGACCAGCCGCAGCACGGACACTGCACGACCCACCAAGGCCGGCGCAGCCAACGCCCGGACGACACACGACCCGACCGGCACCACACGCCCGGCAGACCAGCCAAGGCAGGGACTCTGCACGGCCCACCAAGGCCGGGGCCCGTGGTTGGGGTCCGGCTTGTGTCGGCCCGGTGCTCCCCCCGCCACCCCACGCCGCGGCCCCGAGCCCGCCGGCCACCACCCGCAGCCCGATCCGTGTCCGCGGGCTCAGTCCCGGGCCAGGCCGAAGCGTGCCCGGAGTCCTGTGGTGCGTTCGTCGGCCGCGACCGCTGCCGCGCCTGCCGTCACCGTCTCGTAGACGGACAGGATGTCCGCGCCGACCGTCGACCAGTCGAAGCGCCGTACATGGGCGCTGCCGCGTTCGCGCAGTTCCGTGCGGCGGGCCGGGTTCTCCAGGAGACGTATGGCAGCCTCGGCGAGCGCGTCGGCGTTCTCGTTGGCGAACAGCTCGCCCGCCTCGCCCTGGTCCAGGACCTGGACGAAGGCGTCCAGGTCGGAGGCGAGTACGGGGGCGCCCGCCGACATCGCCTCGACGAGGATGATGCCGAAGCTCTCGCCGCCGGTGTTGGGCGCCACGTACACGTCGACGCTGCGCAGAAAGCGCGCCTTGTCCTCGTCGCTGATCATGCCGAGGAACTCCACACGCGCGCGTAGCTCCTTCGGGAGGTCCTCCACGGCCGCCTCCTCGTCTCCCCGGCCGGCGACCAGGAGGCGGGTCTGCGGGCGGGCGGCCAGGATCTTCGGCAGCGCCCTCATGAGGACCGGCAGGCCCTTGCGGGGCTCGTCGATACGGCCGATGAAGCCGATGGTGTCGCCCTGCCACGCGGGGTTCGGGTCGGCCTTGGCGAAGAAGTCCACGTCGACGCCGTTGGGGATGACCACCGCGTCCCCGCCCAGGTGCTCGACCAGCGTCCGGCGGGCGTACTCGCTGACCGCTATCCGCGCGCTGATCTTCTCCAGGGCCGCCTGCAGGATGGCGTACGCGGCGATCATCGCGCGCGAGCGGGGGTTGGAGGTGTGGAAGGTGGCCACGATCGGGCCGGAGGCCGCCCAGCAGGTCAGCAGGCCCAGCGAGGGCGAGGTCGGCTCGTGGATGTGGACCACGTCGAAGGCGCCCTCGTGCAGCCAGCGCCGCACCCGCGCGGCCGACAGGAAGCCGAAGTTGAGCCGGGCCACCGAGCCGTTGTACGGCACCGGGACGGCACGGCCGGCGGAGACGACGTACGGCGGCAGCGGGGTGTCGTCGTCGGCCGGGGCGAGCACGGAGACGTCGTGGCCGAGACGGATGAAGTACTCGGCGAGGTCACGGATGTGGAACTGGACGCCACCGGGCACGTCCCAGGAGTACGGGCAGACGATCCCGATTCTCACGAGGGTCCCTTCGCGGGGTCGAGGTCGGCGAGCCACAGCCGCTGCAGCATGTGCCAGTCCTCCGGATGGTCGGCGATCCCGGTGGCGAAGGCGTCGGCCAGCGCCTGTGTCATGACAGACGTCTTCTCGCCCCGGCTGCCTGACTCGGGTACCTCGACCGGGGGGTGGACCCGGCCCTGCATGACGGGTGAGTCGTCGTACCAGAGCGTGACCGGGAGCAGCAGCGCGCCGGTCTGCTGGGCGAGCAGGGCCGGGCCCGCGGGCATCCGGGTCTTCTCGCCGAAGAAGTCGACCTCGACGCCGGAGGCGGACAGGTCCCGGTCGGCGACCAGGCAGACCAGGCCGCCGTCGCGCAGCCTGCGGGCCAGGGTGCCGAAGGCGGCGCCGCCGCTGTGCGGCAGGACCTCCATGCCGAGGCCCTCGCGGTAGGCGACGAAACGGTCGTACAGGGTCTCGGGCTTGAGCCGCTCGGCGACCGTCGTGAACGGCGTCTCCAGCTTGGTGGTGACCCAGGCGCCGGCCAGGTCGTAGTTGGCCATGTGCGGCAGGGCCAGGATCACGCCGCCGCCGGCGGCCAGCCCGTCGGTCAGGAAATGTATGTCCTTGGGGTCGAAGCCCGACTTCACGCGCTCCCGCCTCCAGGCCGGCAGCCGGAAGGACTCCATCCAGTAGCGCAGGTACGAGCGCATCCCCGCGCGCGACAGCTCACGCAGCCGCTCCGGGCCGGCGCCGGGCACCACGCGCGCGTAGTTGCTCTCCAGCCGCTGCACGCCCTTGCCGCGCTGTTTCCAGGCGAGGTCGGCGATGGTCTGCCCGAGCCGGACCGCGACGGGTTCGGGAAGCTTCTTGACGGTGCTCCAGCCGAGCCCGTAGAGACCGTCGGTGAACCGTTCGGCGGCGCTCATTTCGCGGCCTCGCTGGGGCTCTGCCGGGCCGCGGCGGCCTCGGCCTCGGCGGACTCGCGGCGGACGGTGACGACCCGCTGGATCAGCGTGACGAGGCTGCCGACGGCGACGATCCACAGGGCGATCGGCAGCAGCCACTGGATGCCCGGCACGCCGAACTTGTGCAGGCCCGCGAAACCGGCCGCGACCAGGGAGATGACCAGGCGCTCGGCGCGTTCGACCAGCCCGTTGACGGCGACCGGCAGCCCGATCGACTCGCCGCGCGCCTTGGTGTACGACACCACCTGGCCGCTGGCCAGGCAGAAGATCGCCACGGCGCACAGGACGTTGTCGTCTCCGTTGCCCGCGTACCAGAGCGCGAAGCCGCCGAAGATCGCGCCGTCGGCGACCCGGTCGAGGGTGGAGTCCAGGAAGGCGCCCCAGCGGCTGGAGCGGCCCAGCTGGCGGGCCATGTTGCCGTCGACCAGGTCGGAGAAGACGAACAGGGTGATCACGACCGTGCCCCAGAAGAACTCGCCCCGGGGGTAGAAGACCAGCGCGCCCGCGACCACTCCGGCCGTGCCGATGAGCGTGACCGTGTCGGGGCTCACGCCCCGGCGGATGAGAAACGCGGCGAACGGTGTGAGGACACGCGTGAAGAATGCACGCGCGTACTTGTTCAGCATGGCCTTCCCGAGGGTCGGTGTCGCCGCGGCCCCTGGTGGCCACCGGCTGGCCCATCGTAGCCACGCGCGCGTGCGCGCGGCGGGCGGGCCACCCGCGGCCCGTCGCGCGAACCGGTGCGCGCCGCCGTGGGCGGGGCGCGCGTGGCGCGTTCGGCATGCGCGGTTGTCGTTCGTATGGACGCAGCGTGACGGGAGTGGAAAGCTCGAATAACCGCGGGCGACGCCGGAGCCGCCAGTGCACGCGGGTCCCGCGTGTCCGCGCCCACAGTGACCTCACCGTGCACGGGAGGCAGGATCATGGGCGACAAGACTCAGACGCACCACCCCGGGGCCGCCGGCAGGGCTTTGGAGGCCGACCAGCCCGCATCCGTACGGAACGTGGTGCTGGTCGGCCACTCCGGTTCGGGCAAGACGACCCTGGTGGAGGCCCTCGCGCTGACCGCGGGGGCGGTGAACCGGGCGGGCCGCAAGGAAGACGGCGGCACCGTCTCGGACTACGACGAGATCGAGCACCGGCAGCAGCGCTCGGTGCAGCTCTCCCTGGTGCCGGTCGAATGGGACGGCATCAAGATCAACCTGCTCGACACACCCGGATACGCCGACTTCGTCGGGGAGCTCAGGGCCGGTCTGCGCGCCGCGGACGCGGCTCTCTTCGTCGTCTCGGCCTCGGACGGGGTGGACGGCTCCACCCGGATGGTCTGGGAGGAGTGCGCGGCCGTCGGCATGCCGCGCGCGATCGTGGTCACGCACCTGGAGGCGGCCCGCGCCGACTTCGAGGAGATGACCCGGATCTGCGCGGAGGCCTTCGGCGGCGACGATCCCGATGCCGTGCTGCCGCTGTACCTGCCGCTGCGCGGCCCCGAGGGCCCGGACGGGCACGCGCCGGTGACCGGGCTGGTCGGGCTGCTGTCACAGAAGCTGTTCGACTACTCGACCGGGGAGCGCAAGGAGTCCGAACCCGGCGAGGACCAGTTGCCGAACCTGGAGGAGGCCCGCAACCGGCTCATCGAGGGGATCATCGCCGAGAGCGAGGACGAGACCCTCATGGACCGCTATCTCGGCGGGGAGCAGGTCGACGTCAAGACGCTGATCCAGGACCTGGAGCGGGCCGTCGCCCGCGGCTCGTTCTTCCCCGTCCTGGCGGCCGCCCCCGCCGCCGAAGGCGCCAAACAGGGCCTCGGCACGGTGGAGGTGCTGGAGCTGATCACCGGCGGGTTCCCGACCCCGTTCGAGCACCCGATGCCCGAGGTCACCACCATCGACGGCAAGGCGCGCGAGCTGAAGCCGTGCGACACCGGCGGCCCGCTGGTCGCCGAGGTCGTCAAGACCTCCTCCGACCCCTACGTCGGCCGGGTCTCCCTGGTGCGCGTCTTCTCCGGCACCCTGCGCCCCGACCAGACGGTGCACGTCTCCGGGCACGGGCTTTCCGACCGCGGCCACGAGGACCACGACGTCGACGAGAAGGTCGGCGCGCTGTCCATGCCCTTCGGCAAGCAGCAGCGCCCGGTGACGCACGCCGTCGCCGGCGACCTGGTGTGCGTGGCCAAGCTCGGCCGGGCCGAGACCGGGGACACGCTCTCCGCGAAGGACGACCCGCTCCTGATGGAGCCCTGGCGGATGCCCGACCCGCTGCTGCCGCTCGCCATCCAGGCGCACAGCAAGGCCGACGAGGACAAGCTCTCGCAGGGCCTGTCCCGGCTGGTGGCCGAGGATCCGACCATGCGGCTGGAGCAGAACCAGGACACCCACCAGGTGGTCCTGTGGTGCCTGGGCGAGGCCCACGCGGACGTCGCCCTGGAACGGCTGCGCAGCCGCTACGGCGTCCAGGTCGACGTCGTCCCGCACAAGGTCTCCCTGCGGGAGACGTTCGCGAACAAGGCCACCGGGCGCGGGCGGCATGTGAAGCAGTCCGGCGGGCACGGGCAGTACGCCATCTGCGAGATCGAGGTGGAGCCGCTGCCGGGCGGCTCGGGCATCGAGTTCGTGGACAAGGTGGTCGGCGGCGCCGTACCGCGCCAGTTCATCCCGTCCGTGGAGAAGGGCGTACGGGCGCAGGCCGCCAAGGGGGTCGCCGCCGGTTATCCGCTGGTGGACGTGCGGGTCACGCTGCTGGACGGCAAGGCGCACTCGGTGGACTCCTCCGACGCCGCCTTCCAGACCGCGGGCGCGCTCGCGCTGCGCGAGGCCGCGGCCGACGCGCGGATCCATCTGCTGGAGCCGGTGGCGGAGGTGTCCGTGCTGGTCGGCGACGACTTCGTGGGCGCCGTCATGAGCGATCTGTCCAGCCGGCGCGGCCGGGTGCTCGGCACCGAGCAGGTGGGTTCCGGGCGGACCGTGATCAAGGCCGAGGTGCCCGAGTTCGAGATCGGCCGGTACGCCGTCGATCTGCGCTCGCTATCGCACGGCACGGCACGGTTCGACCGCTCCTACGCCCGGCACGAGCCGATGCCGCCGCAGATCGCCGAACGGATCCGCGAACAGGCGGGCGACAACGGCTAGTCCGGTGCCGTCACGGGGGTGTGTGGGCGGGCGGCTTCGGCCGTCCGCCCGCCGGTTGTCGGTGGCGGCGGATACGCTGATCACGTGATCGGGTCGTGCCGCAGTCGTCCGGTTGTCGGCGGGTAATCGACGCGACGGCTGTTCAACAGGTGTGCGGGGCAGGGAAGTCGGGAAGGCCGCAGAAGCGACGCCGTGCGGCGATGGGGGCGGGAATGTCGTTGGGAACGGAGTGGGACGGACCCCAGGTGCCCGTCTCGGGCGACGAGGGGCAGGCGGCGACCTCCGCGCTGGCCTCAGCGGCGTACCGGGACAGCCCGATGGAGGAGATCAAGAAGGCCGACAACGAGTGGCACGAGTCGACCCTCAAGCCCGGCAGGATCGCACTGCTGAGGCCCAATCTCGGTGAGGCGTTCTCGCGGGCCGTGGTCGCCCGGATGCTCGCTCCCGGCCGCAAGCCGCTCATCCAGTCCTTCGGCTCCGAGCCCCAGTTCGTCGTGGAGCACTGTCTCGCGGCGAACAACATCCGCCGGGAGCGCGACAACCGCCTGACCGCCGTGACGGTCCTGTGCGGTGTGCTCTTCCTGCCCGGGCTGCTCGTCTGGCTGCTCGTCTTCCAGCTGCGCACGTTCGTCGCCAAGCGCGAGGACAAACGGGTGGGTGCGCTCGCCACCGCCCTGCTCCTCGGTGTCGGCGTGCTCGCCGCGCTGTTCCTGGTCAAGATGCCGTTCAACGGCTTCTGGGCGTGGTACGCCCGGGGGTGCGTCGTGCTCCCCGTGCTCGGCTGGTTCTGGGCCAAGCGGATCTGCGAGCGCACCGCCAAGGACCTGCGGGCCCGCTGGGGCGGTCTGCTGTCGGGCACCAGCGTCGGCGCGAAGGTCCCCGAGGCCGTGCCGCGCGGCCCCGGCCAGACCGCGGCCGAGGAGCTGCGCCAGTCGCTGGCCCGGCTCAGCGCCGAGCAGCAGTCCAACTCGGTCTTCTACGCCGGGCCCAAGGGCATACTCGGCATGGGCACCCGCTGGGGGTCCTGGCAGCTCGCCGAGGACCTGGTGCCCGCCGACCCGACCCGGGAGATCCACCCCTTCCGCAGCTGGGACGTCATCCGCGCGATCCACGACCAGCTCGCCCTGCTGGAGCGCGGCCCGCTGAACACCGGCGGTTTCCCCAAGCCGTCCATCAAGCACTGGATCGTCACGCCGATCGGTGAGAAGGCCACCGAGGTGGCCCGGCCCGAGGGCACCGACGTCGAGGCCTTCCAGGTAAAGCCGCACGCGATACAGGAGATCTGCAACAAGCAGCAGTTCGGCAGCGGCGACCGGCACTACCTGGGCGTGCAGTGGACGCTGTGGGACGGGCAGCTGGTCCTCACGATGCTGATCACGGTGACGGTGCTGCACGAGACGCTGCGCATTGAGGTGACCGGGCACGCCCTGGGACCGGTGAACCCGCTGTTCACCTCCAAGCCGGAGCCGCCGAGCAAGGAGGTCGCCAAGTCCCTCAAGCCCTGGGAGACCAGGAAGGTCATGCTGCCGCTGGTCACCACCGACGAGGTGGTACGGCTGGCCGCGCGCGCCCCGCTGACCTGGTACCCGCCGATGCTCAACTGGCTCGGCGGCTCGCTCGTCCTGCCCGAGCCGTTCGGTCTGCGGCACGCCTGGGCCGACCAGCCCTGGCGGCACCGCTTCATGGCCGACGACGCGCTGCGCGCGGCCACGCCGGTGCTGCGGGTGGTGCACTCGGCGGCGATGAGGGTGCTGGAGGAGAACGGCGTGGACACGGAGAAGTTCGGCACGCGGTCGGCGTTCCTCAGCACACAGGTGCAGGATCCGCTGCCGAAGAAGGCCGACCTCTACGACGCGTGAGCGGTGCCCTCCGCCGAGGGCACCCGGGGCCTATGCCGGCCAGGCCTCCGCGAGCATCTTCCTGGTGTCGGCCAGCAGCTGCGGCAGCACCTTCGTGTGGCCGACCACCGGCATGAAGTTCGTGTCGCCGCCCCAGCGCGGGACGATGTGCTGGTGCAGATGGGCGGCGATGCCGGCGCCCGCGACCGTGCCCTGGTTCATGCCGATGTTGAAGCCGTGCGCGCCGGACGCGGTGCGCAGGGCGGTCATCGCCTGCTTGGTCAGCTCGGCGAGCTCCGCGGTCTCCGGACCGGTCAGGTCCGTGTAGTCGGCGACATGGCGGTAGGGGACCGTCATCAGATGGCCGCCGTTGTACGGGTAGAGGTTGAGGACGGCGTACACGTGCTCACCGCGCCGGACGATCAGCCCGTCCTCGTCGGATTTGGCCGGGAGCGTGCAGAAGGGGCAGCCGTCGTCGGCCCCCGGGCCGCTCGGCTTGTTCTCGCCCTGGATGTAGGCCATCCGGTGGGGCGTCCACAGGCGCTGGAACGCGTCCTGCGTCCCCACTCCGATCTGCTGCTCCGGCTCACTCGTCATGCTAGGCAGCATATGGCTTCGCCCGTTCGCGGCGTGTCGCCGGGGCGGCGGGAAGAAGGGCACCGGCCAAGCTTGGCCGGTGGACGAAAGCCGTTCGGTGCACTGGGCGCAGCGCACCGAGATCCCCCTCTTCGTGGCGTCGCTGGTCTTCCTGGCCGCCTATGCCACGCATGTCCTGGCCACGGGTATCTCCGCCTTCTGGCATGTCGTGTGCCTGTCCGTGATCCTCGTCCTGTGGCTGGTGTTCGCCGCGGACTACGTGGTGCGCTGGCGGCTCAGCGGACAGGGCCTGCGGTTCGTCCCCGCGCACATGCTGCACACCGTGGTGGTCATCCTGCCGCTGCTGCGCCCGCTGCGGATCGTTCCCCTGTACGACGCCGTTCAGCGGAAGGCCGGACAACCCCGGCTCTCGCTGCACGCACGCGTGATCTCCTACGCCGGCCTGTCCACCCTGCTGCTCGGCTTCTCCGGTGCCCTCGCGGTCTACCAGGCGGAACGCGGGGCGCCCCGCGCCACCATGCGGACGTTCGGGGACGCCGTGTGGTGGGCCGCGTCCACCCTCACCACGGTCGGCTACGGCGACATCACCCCGGTCACCCCGATGGGCCGGACGATCGCCACCGGGATGATGATCGGCGGTCTCGCCCTGCTCGGCGCGGTGACCGGCTCGTTCTCGTCCTGGCTGATGCAGACCTTCACCCGCGAGGGAGACGAAAGGCCCCCGGGGCGCTGAACCTCCCGGGGGCCTTCGTACGCGGCGGGCGCCGGATCAGACCTGGGCCCGCTCCTGAACGACCTGCGCGATCTTCGCGATGGCCGCGTCGAACGGGATGCCGTTCTCCTGCGAGCCGTCGCGGTAGCGGAACGACACCGAGCCGTTCGACATGTCCTCGTCGCCCGCGATGACCATGAAGGGCACCTTCTGCTTCTGGGCGTTGCGGATCTTCTTCTGCATGCGGTCCGAGGAGGAGTCCACCTCGACGCGCAGGCCCTGCTTGCGGGCCGCGGCGGCGAACTTCTCCAGGTACTCCACGTGCGCGTCGCCGATCGGGATCCCGAGCGCCTGGACCGGGGCGAGCCAGGCCGGGAAGGCGCCCGCGTAGTGCTCCAGGAGGACGGCGAAGAACCGCTCGATGGAGCCGAACAGCGCGCGGTGGATCATGACCGGGCGCTGCTTGGAGCCGTCGGGGCCGGTGTACTCCAGGTTGAAGCGCTCGGGCAGGTTGAAGTCGAGCTGGATGGTCGACATCTGCCAGGTCCGGCCGATCGCGTCCTTGGCCTGGACGGAGATCTTCGGGCCGTAGAAGGCGGCGCCGCCCGGGTCCGGGACGAGGGGCAGGCCCTGCTTCTCGGCGACCTGGCGCAGCGTCTCGGTCGCCTCCTCCCAGACCTCGTCGGAGCCGACGAACTTCTCCGGGTCCTTGGTGGACAGCTCCAGGTAGAAGTCGGTCAGGCCATAGTCGCGCAGCAGGCCGAGGACGAAGGTGAGCGTCTTGTCCAGCTCCTCGGACATCTGCTCACGGGTGCAGTAGATGTGCGCGTCGTCCTGGGTGAAGCCGCGGGCACGGGTCAGGCCGTGCACGACGCCCGACTTCTCGTACCGGTACACGGTCCCGAACTCGAAGAGGCGCAGCGGCAGTTCGCGGTAGGAGCGGCCGCGCGCGTCGAAGATCAGGTTGTGCATCGGGCAGTTCATGGGCTTGAGGTAGTAGTCCACGCCCTCGTCGAGCTGCATGGGCGGGTACATGCCCTCGGCGTACCAGTCCAGGTGCCCGGACGTCTCGAAGAGCTTCCCCTTCGTCGCGTGCGGGGTGTAGACGAACTCGTAGCCCTCCTCCTCGTGGCGGCGCCGCGAGTAGTCCTCCATGACCCGGCGGATGATGCCGCCCTTGGGGTGGAAGACCGCGAGGCCGGAGCCGATCTGCTCCGGGATGGAGAAGAGGTCCAGTTCGGTGCCGAGCTTGCGGTGGTCGCGCTTCTCTGCCTCGGCGAGGAAGTCCAGGTGCGCCTTCAGCTCGTCCTTGGACGGCCAGGCGGTGCCGTAGATGCGCTGGAGCATCGGGTTCTTCTCGCTGCCGCGCCAGTAGGCGGCCGCGTTGCGCATCAGCTTGAACGCCGGGATGAGCCGGGTCGAGGGCAGGTGCGGACCGCGGCAGAGGTCCTTCCAGCACAGCTCGCCGGTCTTGGCGTCCAGGTTGTCGTAGATCGTCAGCTCGCCGGCGCCGACCTCGACGTCCGCGCCGTCGTCGGAGGAGGCCGAGCCCTTGAGGCCGATCAGCTCCAGCTTGTACGGCTCGGCGGCCAGCTCCTCGCGGGCGGCCTCGTCGGTGACGACACGGCGGGAGAAGCGCTGCCCGCGCTTCTGGATCTCCTGCATCTTCTTCTCGATGGCCTTGAGATCCTCGGGCGTGAACGGCTTCTCGACGTCGAAGTCGTAGTAAAAGCCGTCCTTGACGGGCGGGCCGATGCCCAGCTTGGCCTCGGGGAACAGCTCCTGCACGGCCTGCGCCATGACGTGCGCGGTGGAGTGGCGCAGGATGTTCAGGCCGTCCTCGGACGAGATCTCGACGCCCTCGACGGTCTCGCCGTCCCTGACCTCGTAGGCGAGGTCCTTCAGCTCGCCCCCGACACGCGCGGCGATGATCGAGCGCTCGCCCGCGAAGAGGTCGGCGGCCGTAGTGCCCGTCGTCACCACGCGTTCTTCCCGCTCGGAATCGCGTTGGATGATCACACGGACGTCTGACACCGGTCTCTCCTGACTGAAGGTGGGGTGCGGCGCCATACCAGGAGCGCGCGCACAGGCGATCGTACCGACCTCACGGCGCCGACCGCGAAACGGTCACCCTCAGTCCTCGTCCCCGTACTCTCCTGGCTCCCTGTCGCCGCACGCCTCCTCGAAGAAGTCGAGGTTCTCCTGCAGGGACTTCATCAGCCGGTCGCGCTCGCCCTCGTCCACCTGCACGGGTACGACCCCGGAGGCGCCGGTGAGCCGGCGGAAGCCGCCCCGGCGCTCCAGCCGGCCGTGCACCCGTACCGGGAGTCCGACGAGGTGGGCGTGGCCGGCGATGCGGTAGTCCTCCTCGTCCAGGGTGACGCGGACGTGCGGGACGTCGGCTCCGTCGAGGACGCGCAGCCGTACGGTGCCCTCGCCGCCGGGTCCGGAGCGGCGCATGCGGACGACGGCGCCGGTGATCCGGACCGGTACGGAGGGTTCCTCGCGCACATAGCGGGCGGCGGCCTCGCGCAGCACGGGCAGGTCGCCGGGTGAGAACTCGACGGGTTCGGCGGAGGGGGCGCAGCCCTCGGGGACCCCGGCGCCGGGTGCCCAGGCGACGGCGATCCGGGCGCCCTCGGTGCCCCGCACGAGCGCGGCCAGCGCCTCGGTGAGTTCGCGGCTGACGCCGGCCTCGACCGCGCCGTCGAAGGCGTCCATGCCGCCGGTGGCCCGCTGGTAGTCGACGGCCTCGCGGGCGGCGTACAGGGCCTGGTGCAGGCGGACGGCGAGCGAGCGGCCGGTGGGCACGGGCACGAAGGCGGTGAGGTGCCGGCCCTCGGCGGCGGGGCCGACGAGGACGTCCTGCAGCAGTGCGGCAGCGGCACGGCGGTGGCGGGCGCCGTAGTACCCGGCACGCGCGCGTGTGGCGAGTGCGGCGGCGAGCAGCATCTGCCGGGCGGCGCCGCGCAGTTGCTCGTCGGCCGACCAGGGCGCGGCGCCGACGGGTCCGCTCGGGGTGTCCCGCCACCAGCGGATCTCGTCGCTGGGCACGGCGAGGGAGATCAGCACCTCGCGCGCGGCGGGGGTGTGGCTGCGGGCGAGGGCGTCGAGGGCCTCGCCTAGCAGGTCGTCGCTGTCGGGGAAGGCACGGCTCTCGGGCACCAGCAGGCTGGTCCCTCCCGCGCCCGGCCCCGGCGGGGTCCAGCGGCCGTAGCGCCCGGGGGCTCCGCCGCGCCGCTGCCAGCCGTGCCGGTGCAGCAGGGCACCGAGCACGGCGGGGTCGACCTCGGCGGGCTCCGGGGGCCGGTTCCAGGCGAGGTCGTCGGGATGCGGCCGGACCTGGCGCGGCAGCTCCTCGTACGGACGGCTCCTCATGGCCTGCCTCCCGTCCCGACCCGCGTCATGATCTCGCAGAGCGCCCGGTCGTCGAAGATGCGTGTGGTCGGTATCCGCACGGTGGTCCGGTGCCGGCCCGTGACGGGGTGGCCGGCGAGGTTGACCCAGTAGCAGCAGTGCCTGAGGTCGAGCCGGTCGTGGCTGGCGCGCAGCCAGTCGTCCTGAGAGCGCGGGACGAGCATGACGACCAGGATCTTGTGCACCGAGACAGGTGTGCGGGCGAGCTTGCGCAGATGGTCGTTGTCGAGGGTGAAGGAGAAGGTGCGCCCCGGAGGGTTCGGCGCGACCTGGTACGTGGCCTTCAGCTGCACCTTGATGGTGACCTCGTCGTCGACGGTGTGTCCGGGCGCGCTGTGGCTGACGTGCCAGTCGATGCCGTTGTCCGGGAAGGGCTGGGACAGCGAGCAGCCGGCCGCGGCGGCGACCGCGTGCAGATAGCCGACCTGCAGTGTCTCCATGCAGGCGGTGGTGGCGAGCGTGCCGCGAAGGGGGCCCGTGCGATCGGGCAGCAGCCCGCCCCGCTCGGGCTGCGCTATGGCCATGACCAACAGCCTTCCAAGCCAAGAGTTTCCCCGCTGTGGGCCGCTGAACAGCAAAGACCCGTACTCCTGTTGTCTCCTCCCGGCGTACGGCGCAAACGGCCCGGGTATCACCAAACGGGCAGAAGACGGAACGTCACCTGCCCTGGGTGAACGAGGAGTTGGGTTGGGATGACGTACTGGTACGAGGGGCCGCTGGCCGGCTTCGACACGGAGACGACGGGCGTGGACGTCGAGACCGACCGGATCGTGTCGGCCGCCGTCGTCGTCCAGGACGCGCCGGGGACCCGGCCACGGGTCACCCGCTGGCTGGTGAACCCGGGAGTGCCGGTGCCCGAGGAGGCCACGGCGGTGCACGGGTTGACGGAGGAGCACCTGCACCTCAACGGCCGCTGGCCGGCGCCGGTGATGTACGAGATAGCCGAGCAGCTGGCGGAGCACGCGGCGATGGGCCGCCCGCTGGTGGTGATGAACGCGCCCTTCGATCTCACGCTGCTGGACCGGGAGTTGCGCCGGCACCGGGCGTCGTCCCTGGACCGCTGGTTCGAGTCGACGCCGCTGAGGGTGCTGGACCCGAGGGTGCTGGACAAGCATCTGGACCGCTACCGCAAGGGCCGCCGCACGCTGACCGACCTGTGCGCGCACTACGGCGTGACGCTGCAGGGCGCGCACGACGCGGCGGCGGACGCCCTGGCCGCGCTGGACGTCGTCCGGGCGCTGGGCCGGCGTTTCGCGACCCGGCTGGAGCGTCTGACCCCCGACGAGCTGCACACCCTCCAGGCCAACTGGCATGCGGCACAGGCCCGCGGGCTGCAGGCGTGGTTCGCGCGCAGCGGCTCGGAGGAGATCGTCAGCACGGACTGGCCGCTCAGGCCGGAGCTGCCGGCCGCGGCGTAGGAGGAGGAGCGGGTACCGCACCCGGTACGGCGGTCACCAGGAGCCGCCTCCGCCGCCGCCCGCTCCGCCGCCGACACCTCCGGAGGAGCTGCCCCCGCCGGAGCCGCCACCGGAGCCACCGCCGCTGGAGGACGGCGTCCGGGAGGAGAGGGCGGCGGTGACGACGAGTCCCAGGGCCAGCGCCGGCCCCAGCCGGACGGCGGGCGAGGAGGGCTGCCGGGTGGGCACGGCGGACGACTCGACGGCGTGCCGCCAGGTGTCGCCCAGGCCGAGGGCGACCGCCCAGGCCGTGTAGCGCCGGACCTGTTCGTCGTCGAGGGGCTGCTCTGCGGGAGTCGCCGACGGGTCGGCGAGGTAGCGCCGGAACGCCTCCACCCGCAGCCGCCGGGCGCTGCCCTCGGGTGTGCGGCGGTGCAGCTCCCAGGCGCGCCGCGCCAGCGCGAGGCCGGCACCGAAGACGACCGCGCCCGCGACGAGCACCGGTCCTCCCGCGGCGAGGCGGCTGCCGCCGAGGCCCGCGCCCACCGCGGCCGTGACGAAGCCGAGCACGGCGGCGGCCATGCCGGCATACCGTCCGGTGCGGGCCCGGCGCACGGACGCCGTGTCCCACAGACCGGAGTCGGTCTGCCATTGCCGCAGGTGGCGGGCGAGCGCATGCCAGCCGGTCTGGAAGGACGAGTCGTACCTGCCCAGGGTGATCCGGTCGCGCCCGGCGAAGACGTACCGCAGGACCTCCCTGGCGACCGGATCGTCGGACCCCGCGCCCCTGCTGCTGCGGCGCAGGGTCGGCGCGTGCCCCTCGCCACCGAGGACGAGGTGGCCGTCGGCGACGGCGCCGAGCAGCCAGGCGGTCTGGTGCCGGGGCTCCACCCGCTCGTCGGCCAGGATGCCGCCCTGGGCGGGACTCAGGCCCTGCGGGGGTGTGGTGCTCGGCGTTCCCCGGTTCGCGTCGGCGCCCCGCGGTGCGGGCCGGTCGCGGCCGAGGAGGCGCAGCAGCCCGATCGTGGCCAGGGCGGCGGTGAGGGCGAGGCCGACGGCGAGCAGGGCGTTCAGCAGCGGATGGCTCACGGTGGTGCCGACGGCCTTCCCCGCGGGTGGCGCGGGCAGCAGCGGCTCCATTCCGGAAATGCGGTGGCCCTCGCCGGCGTAGAGGGTGAGCCCTTCCTTACCCTTGAGCCGGTTCAGCTCGACGGTGAGCAGGCCGGGGCCGGTCGCCTCGACGGCGCAGCGGTGCTCGGAGCCGTCGGTGCCGTGCACACAGCGCGGTGCGGTGAGCAGGTGGGGCGCCAGGACATGGATGTCGACGCGGGACCGGTCGACCTGCCAGCCGGTGCCGACCGCGTCCCAGGCCAGCCTGCCCTTCTTCACGACGTCCTGCAGCGTGTACTGGACGCGGTAGCGGTGCACGCCGGTGACGGCCCGGCCGGGGTCGCCGATCTTGATGCGGGTGGCGATCTCCCGGTGGCCGTTCGGCTCGGTGTAGTAGTCGCCCGTGGTGAGTTCCCACGGGACGCGATGGCCGTCCATGCTGACGGCGATGTGGGCCTCGTCCTCGTCGAAGGGCAGGTCCGGCAGGTCGCGGTAGATGCCGTGCCGTTCCGTGTGCGGATAGCCGAAGTCGTAGTCGACGACCTCGGTGATCCGGGCGCTGCCGTCGGCGGCGATCCGTGCGCCGACCCACATCGTGGTGACCCGTTCGGTGTTGAAGGCGATCCTGGCCAGCGCCACCACGCCGCCCAGCACCAGTGCGAGCAGGAGGATCCTGATCAGACTGCGGACCCGGAGCCGGCGCACCCGCCCGCCAAGTCTCGGTCCTTCCCCGCCCTGTTCCTTGCCCATGACGCCCCCCATGGCATCAAAAGAGCCGGTCCGCTGGGCGGACCGGCTCTTTCCCGGTGGGCGATACTGGGTTCGAACCAGTGACCTCTTCGGTGTGAACGAAGCGCTCTCCCACTGAGCTAATCGCCCGGGAACGCACTGAACAATACAGGTCCCGGCGCCGATCCTTCAAACCGCTTGCAGGTGACGCAGCAGTCCGCGCCGTCCGGACCGCATCATCAGGCGGTGGTTGGCGCGGAAGACCGGGCGGCCGGGTACGGCGAGCCGGCGCAGCAGCGGCTTGTGCACGTCCACTTCCTGGTCGTAGCGGGCCAGGGTGCCGCGGCCTTGGGCGGTGACCGTCCAGCGCGCCCACCCCTCGATGTCACCGGACAGGGTGACCTCCAGCACACCGGCGTCGGGGTCGCGGCGGATCCGCCGTGCCGTGAAGGTCATGTCGTACGGCAGGACGGACCGGATGGTGATCACCCCCGTGTCGCCGTCCAGCCTCGTCACCGAGCGGACCTGCGGCCACCAGCCCGGATAGTCCTCGGGCCGCTCCAGCAGCGCGTACACGACGGCGGGCGGGGCGGGCAGGGACCACAGGCTGCGGAAGCGGTAGTGGTTCCAGTCCATGGGGTCCTTGGGGTCCATGGGTGGAGTCTGCCCGTGCGGGACCGCCGATCTGAGTACGCGTACTCATGTGCCGCGCCGTGCGCCGGGCCAGACTCGGTGGGCGAGCGCCGCCGCCCGTGCGACGGCGCTCCCCTACGCCCGCTAGGGCATCCTGTCGCCGAGCAACGCCAGGTTCTCGATGGCCGCGAGGCCGTAGAGCGCGGTGTCGTTGCTGGACACCCAGCTCGCCTCGCCGCCCTCGACCAGGGCGACGGGGCCGGTCAGCCTCTCGGTCTTCCACGGCGAGGACTCGGTGTAGCCGTCCGAGGCGTAGAACTTGGTCCAGGCGCGCTTGGCGAGGGTGGCGTCACCGGTCTGTACGGCGGCGTAGGCGTCGAGGCGCGAGTGGCCCTGGAAGAGCAGCAGGCTGCCGAAGTCGGTGCCGTAACGGGCCTTCTGTTCGGCCTTGGTGGCGTTGAAGTAGCGGCAGTAGTCCAGGTAGGCCTCCTTGAACTTGGGCATGTCGACGAGGTGGATCAGCTCGGCGCACAGCTCGCCCAGGCCGAAGACGGCCGAGAGGTGGGACACGGAGACGACCGGCTGGTCGGCGACGGCGAACTCGCCGGTGTCGAGGTCGTACAGCCCGCTGCCCTGGACGAAGCCGTTGGGCTGGGCGGCGATGCCCTCCATCGTGGACAGCACGCGTGCTTTGGCCTTCTCCCACTTGGGGCCCTTGCGTTCCCACTCCGTTAGCCAGGCCGAGACCAGGCCGCTCCAGTCCGTGCCGAAGCCGATCGACAGGGCGTGCCGGTCGGGGGTGTAGGGGTCGGTGCGGACCTTGCGCTGGGGGTCGAGGACGAGGAAGGTCTCGTCGGAGTCGACGTTGGCGTGCATGAGGTCGCCCACGCGTTCGTCGGCGGTGAGGAAGTAGTAGAAGCGCCGGTAGGTGGTGTTGGCGATGCGCTGCTGTTTGGCGCTGTCGCCGAAGTGCTGGACCCCGTGCCGGGTGCCGAGGCCGGCCCACTTGCCGAGGTGGTAGACGTCGACCTCGCCGGTGTGCCGGGTGAGTGCCTCGGCGAAGCGGAAGAGGTCGCTGCGGCCGCTTCTCAGGTACGCGTACCAGAGCCAGAGGTCCGGCGAGAGCTCGGAGTTGTCCCAGGCGTAGCCGCCGACGTCGTACCGCCACTGGTGGCGCACGGTGTCGTAGGTGTGCATGAAGTCGCCGTAGTCCCAGAAGCCGTACCAACGGCGTTGTTCCACCTGGTCCTTGTAGTAGGTGAAGAGGAAGTCGAGGTGGTCCTCGATCTTCGCCTTGGCCGGGGTGGAGCGGTCCGGCTCGGAGAACAGGCCGGGGCCGAAGACCCTGGCCTTGATCAGCTGCTTGGGTGGGGCCGCGAGCTGCGGCAGCACCCGTACCGCCTGGACCTGCCGGGCCAGGGTGCCGGCGTCGGGGGTGGAGTCGTTGGCCCAGAAGAGGAGTTCACAGGTGCGGGCGATGCCGTAGGGGGTGCCGAACCCGGGCTCGTAGTCCTCGTAGGTGACGTTGAGGCCTTCGAGCTGCTCGGCGTAGGTGTCCTGGCCCATGCCGTCGTGGTAGAAGCGCAGGTCCATCGGCTGGGCCTCGGGCGACCAGAGCCAGAGGGTGACGGTGGCCTCGTCGGTGTGGGCGTCGCGGATGTCGAGCTGGGCGGGGAACTTCTCCCAGAAGTCGCGCAGTCCGAAGGAGAGTCCGCCGCTCGCGCCGCCGACGTACCCGAAGCCGGAGGCGCGCTTGCCGCCGCCGGCGGCGATCCAGCCGTGGCCCTTCTTGGTGCGCTTCCTGACGGTGAAGCCGTCGGCGGAGAGCTGGGCGAGGGTGTAGTCGCCCCAGTGCGGGACGTACTGCAGGCGGCTGGTGACCCGCTGGTCCCAGGTGGACGGGTCGGGCAGCTTCCTGCCCTCGTACTGGGCCGTCTGCACGGCGGCGCCCGGGTCGCGGCGCAGTCCGGTGATGCCCTGCACCGCCTCGCGCAGCAGGCCGGTGCCCTCGCCGCCGATGCGGATGTGCCGGTCGTACGCCGCGTCGCGCATCGGCACGGTGAAGCGGACGCCGAGCCCGCGGACGAAGTCGCCGCTGCTCTCGCCGGGCTCTTGCTTCCCGTCGTAGGTGATGGTGTGCACCATGCGGAAGGAGTCCGCGCCGGCGTAGAAGTACAGGCGGATGGAGAAGGGCAGCCACGCGCGGTCGCCCTTGCGGTGCTTGCCGTCGATGCGGACGACCGCGCGGACCGGGCCGTCCTGTTCGACGGTCACCTCGTCGAGGGCACCGTCGAACCGCTCGGTCTTCACCGTGCCCTGGTCCCCGTCCTCGATCTCGGGCTGCCGGATGAGGACGAGCCTGCCGTTCCTCGCGATCTCGGTGGAACCACAGGTGACGGACTTGATCAGCGTGGCGCCGTCCTTGCCGATTCTCACGGTGATGACCCCGGTGGAGACGTCGACGGTGCCGCCGCTTCGGTCGACGGTGACCTTCTTGCCGGGTGCGGCGGGCGTCCCGGCGCTCAGCGTCAGCTTTCCGCTGCCGGAACTCACTGCGTGGGCCGTCCACTTGAGGGAGCCGTCGGGCCAGTAGGCGAGCGGCCAGGTCTGCACGGGGACGTCCTTGCCGTCGGCGTCCGTGAGCGCGAAGGTCCGGTCGTCCTGATGGGCGCCCATGGGCCAGGGCACGCCGACCGTGCAGCCGGGCGCGGCGCCGAGGCCGCCGTCCTCCAGCCAGTCCAGGGTGACGGGGTCGGCGTCACCGGCGGCTGCGGCGGGCGCGGCCTGCGCGGCCTGTGCCCCGAGCGCCCAGCTGACCTGGGTGGCGGCGCCGACCGCGGCGGCCGCCTTGAGGAGGGACCTGCGGGGGATGGGAGACATGGCCTTCCTTCCAGGGTGATCCAGGGTGAATGGTCAGGGGCATGACAGGGAGAGGTGCGGCGCTCGGGGCGGCGGCCTCGACCGCGGGCACCGCCGGCTCAGCGGCGCATGTACCGCTCCTCCACGGCGACGGCCGCCGCCGCGACGGCCCCGAGCACCGGGACCGCCAGCGGGGCGATGAGCACGGCGGAACAGACGACCAGGACCGCCCCGCCGACCAGCAGGAAGGATCCGGCGGGGTCACGTACGGTACGGCGCCCGGCCGCGGCGAGCAGCACCCGCCAGCGCTCCCCCGGTGCCCAGACGGCCGCCGCCCGCAGTCCGGCGACGGCGAGCCCGATCAGCGCGAACAGCCCCACGGCCCCCGCCGCCGGCCCGCCGGGCAGCCCGGCGCGTACGGCCAGTACGTCCACCTGGGCCAGCGCCGCGAGGATCCAGCCGGCGAGTCCCACCGCCCAGCCCCCGCGCAGGGCGGCCCGGAAGTCGGCGGCGAACTCCCGCCGGCCGCCGCCCTGGTGGCCGGTGCGTCGGCGCAGATGCCGGGCGCCGGCGGCGAAGGCGGCCGGGTAGGTGACGACTCCGATGCAGGCCACCGCGATCCACACGCCGGTGAGCAGGCACTCGGCGAAGACGGCGAACCTCTCCGCGAACACGGACTCCTTGCGTGCCTTCACACGTGCTTCGGCCATGCCGGTCGCCTCAGCCCTTCAGTCCGGAGGTCGCCATCCCGTCGATGAGGTATCGCTGGAAGGCGAGGAAGAACAGCAGCACGGGCAGCAGCGCGACCAGGGACATGGCGATCATGCCGCCGTAGTTGGCGGCCACGCCGTCGGAGTCGCGGAACATCATCAGGCCCAGGGAGACCGTGTACTTGCCGGGCTCGTTGAGGTAGATCAGCGGGCCCATGAAGTCGTTCCAGGCGTTGATGAAGGTGAAGATCGCGCTGGTGATCAGCGCGGGCCGGCACAGCGGCAGCACGATCGACCAGTAGATCCGCAGATGCCCGCAGCCGTCGAGCCGGGCGGCCTCGTCCAGTTCGCGGGGCAGGTTCCGCATGAACTGCACCATGAGGAAGACGAAGAACGCCTCGGTGGCGAGGTATTTGCCGATCAGCAGCGGGGCGTAGGTGTTGATCCAGCCCAGTTTCTGGAACATCACGTACTGCGGGATCAGCAGCACGTGGTACGGCAGCAGCAGCGTGCCGATCATCAGGGAGAAGAGCAGGTTGCGCCCGGCGAACCTGATGCGCGCGAAGGCGTACGCGGTCAGCGAGCAGGAGATCAGGACGCCGACGACGGCACCGACCGCGTAGACGAGCGAGTTCTGGAAGAAGGTCCAGACGCTGATATCCGCTATGCCGTCGGCGAGGCCCTTGAAGTTGGACAGGATCGGGTGGGACGGGACCAGCGTGAGGCTGTTGATGATGTCCTTGCTGGGCTTGAACGAGGCGCCGATCACCCAGACGACCGGGTAGAGGATGACGGCCAGGATCGCCAGGGCGCCGAGGTGCCAGGCGAGCGAGCGGGTGCGCTTGCGGGTGAGTCCCCCGCCGAGGGGCTTGGTGGTGGTCGCACTCATCGGGCGTCCTCCTCGTAGTGCACCCACTTCTTCTGGGACCAGAAGAGGACGGCCGTCACCAGGGCCACGGCGAGCAGCAGCATCCAGGCCATGGCGGCGGCGAAGCCCATCTGGGCGTTCTTGAAGCCCTGCTGGTACAGGTAGCAGGTGTAGACGAGCGTGGCGTCGGCCGGCCCGCAGGAGGTGTTGGAGACGACATAGGCCGAGCCGAAGATCTGGAAGGAGTGGATGGTCTCCAGCAGGACGTTGAAGAACAGCACCGGGGAGATCATCGGCAGCGTGATGTTCCAGAACTTCCGGAACGGGCCCGCCCCGTCCATCTCGGCGGCCTCGTACAGCTCCTTCGGCACCTGCTTCAGGCCCGCCAGGAAGATGACCATGGGTGCGCCGAACTGCCACACCGTCAGCGCGACCAGGCAGTACAGCACCCAGTCGGCGTTGCCGACCCAGCCTCCGACGTGCCAGCCGAAGAACGTCTGGGTACGGTCCACGATCGCGCCGTCGGAGAACAGCGACCGCCAGACGAAGCCGACCGAGACGCTCGCCCCGATCAGCGAGGGGGCGTAGAAGGCGGCCCGGTAGAAGGCCTGGCCGCGGCGGCTCTGCGCGAGCAGCAGGGCGACCCCGAGGGCGAGCAGCAGCTTCAGCGGGGTGCCGATGACGACGTACTTCGCCGTCACCTCCACCGACTTCTCCCAGCGGGGGTCGTCGAACATTTTGGTGAAGTTGTCGAACCCGACCCACTTCGGCGTGTTGAAGAGGTTGTAGTCGGTGAACGCGAAGTACAGCGAGGCGACCATGGGGCCCGCGGTCAGCAGCAGGAAGCCCGCGATCCACGGGGACATGAAGAGGTAGCCGGCGAGGTTCTCGCGCCGGCGGCCCGGCCGCCCCGAGGTGGCGGTGGCGGCCGGGCGTGCCTTGCGGGTGGCGGGCACGGAGTCCTTGACGAGCGTCACGGCACGTCCCATCAGGCCTGGAAGGCGGCCTCGGACTCGGTGAAGAACTGCTTCACCGCGTCCGCGACCTTGGTCTTTCCCTGTCCGAGGTCACCGCCGATGCGCAGGAAGGCGGCCTCGACGGTGTCCGCCCCGGAGGGGTGCGGGGTGATCGTGCCGAGCACGCCCGCCTTGGCGGTGTCGACCTCGTACTGGGCGATCTCCTTGTTCACCGCATCGGTCGGCTTGTACGCGTCGTACTGCTCGGTGCCGGCGAGGATGCCCCGGTCGTAGCCCATGATCCTGCCGACCTCGGGGTCGTGGACCATGAAGTCGATGAACTGGGCGGCCTCCTTGGGGTGGGAGGTGCGGGCGGAGGCGCTGAGCATCAGGGAGGCGAGGTACTGCCCGGTGTGCTTGCCGTCGGTGGTGGGGATCGGCGCGAGACCGTAGGTGCTGTCGCCCTCCGCCGAGTAGCGGACGGTGAAGTTGTCCCAGGTGAACTCCGAGGCGCCGTGACCTGCGGAGAGGGAGGACTTGGGCATGTCCTGCTGGACGGCCTTCGGGTCGGTGACGATGCCCGCCTTGACGCGGTTGTAGCCGTCGGTCCACCACTCCGTCAGATCGGCCTTGTCGAAGCCGAGTCCGTCCTTGGTGAAGAAGGCCTTGCCGTTCTGGCGGAGGTAGAGGTCGTACAGGTACATGATGGTGAAGTAGCCGGTGTCCCCGGGGACCTTCGTCCTGTCGTGGATGGTCTTCAGGGCCTTGAAGTAGTCGTCCCAGGTCCACCCCGGGTGCGGCTCGACGCCGGCCTTCTGGAACACCTTCTTGTCGACGACGAGCGCCATGGTGTTGGAGCCGACGGGAATTCCGAGCTGCTTTCCGTCGACCTCGCCGACCTTCGTCACGCCTTCCCGGAAGTGATTCAGGGTCAGATTACCTGCCTGGACCTGTGACTTGAGGTCGAGGAGAATTCCTCGCTTGTCGTATTTCCGGAGAAAGGTGACGGCATTTTGGAAAACGTCCGGGGGATTTCCGCCGGCGGCCTGGGTCTGGAACTTCTCCCAGAAGGACGCGTACGTCTGGAAGTCGGTCTTGACCTTGATCTTCGGGTACTTCTTCTCGAAGAGCGCGATGGTCTGGTTGATCTTCTTGGCCCGCTCCTCGGCACCCCACCAGGAGTAACGGATCGTCACCGTCCCGTCCCCGGAGCCGCTTCCGCCTCCGCACCCGGTCGTCGCGGCGAGCCCGAGCGTGGCCGCCGAGGCCCCGGCCGCCTTCAGGATCGTACGCCTCTCAAGATTCCTGCTGGTTCCCATGGTGGGGCCCTCCCCGCAGCGTCGTCTCCGCCGTCATGAAGCCGTCATGAGCGCGATCATGAAGCGGTCATGAATCGTTTCAAGTAAGCGCTTGCTGGCACAAGTTACGGAGGGGTCCGGGGTGCGTCAATGATTCGGACAGGATTTTCTTGCCGACGGCACGGGTCCGGAGCCGGTCTGCCGGCCGTTTGCGCAGGTGAGCGGCGTGTGACCGGCAGACCGAACGGAGGGGCCGGGCGGGTGGGGTTCAGCTGGGCAGGGCGGCCAGCCAGTCGATCAGGATCCGGTTCGTCTCCTGCGGACGCTCCTGCTGGACGAAGTGGCCGCAGCCGTCGAGGACGTGCGAGCCGAGCAGGCCGGGCAGGGTCTTCGGGTACGCCTCGACCGCGTCGGCCAGCCAGGCGAGCGAGGCGTCCAGGGCGCCGCCGACGAACAGCGAGGGCTGCGTGATCGGGGCCCCCGCGTGACCGGCCAGGTCCGCCCAGTCCCGGTCCATGTTCCGGTACCGGTTCAACGCCCCGGTCATCCCGGTCCGCTCGAACTCACCCGCCAGAAAGTCGAGGTCGTCCGCGCTCAGCCAGGCGGGCAGCGAGCCGGCCGGGAAGCGTTCGCGCAGGGTGCCGCCGCGGCCGACGAAATGCGGGTCGGGGGCGCCCGGCGGGGGCATGGTGCCGGCGGACAGGGCGGCGTAGAAGCCCGCGAGCCAGCCGCGCACGTCCGGCTCGATCTCCGCCTCGGCCCGGCCCGGCTGCTGGAAGTACGAGACGTAGAACTCCTCGTCCCCGCCCATCCGCGCGAAGACCTCGCTGGGCCGCGGGCCGCCGGGCGGGGCGTACGGCACGCCGAGCAGAGCCACGGCCCGGAACACGTCGGGCCTGGTCAGAGCGGAGGTGGCGGCGATGGTGGCACCCCAGTCGTGCCCGACGACGACCGCGGACTCCTCCCCCAGGGCCTCCACCACGGCGACGTTGTCCGCGACCAGTTCGAACATGCGGTACGCGTCCACGGCCCCCGGCTTCGACGAACGGCCGTACCCCCGCACGTCGACGGCCACGGCGCGGTAGCCGGCGGCGGCCAGGACCGGCAACTGGTGCCGCCAGGAGTACCAGGACTCGGGGAAGCCGTGCACCAGCAGCACGAGGGGGCCGTGACCCTGCGCTACGAGATGCAGGCGTCCGGCTGGGGAGGGGACCAGGTGGTGGGTGGGGGTGGGGGCATGGGCGGGGGGCTTCGGCATCGGGGCTCGCGGGGAGGTGGGCTCGGGCCGCATGGGGGCTCCTTGGCGCTGGGGGCGTGGGCTCTTTGGGCGCGGGGGCGAGGGTCAGGGCCTCTTGGGGTCGCTGGTGCCTGGGTGCCGGGCACGGGTGCGCGAGTCGGCGGACTGCCGGCCTGGGGGACGCAGGTCGGCGGGCTCTGGAGCTTCTGTCGGTTTGTCGGCTTGGGGCGTGTGGGCAGCCGGCTGTCGATTTGTCGGTCTGTCGAGCCGTTGGCCTGGTGAGCTGCTTCGGCTTTCTGCTGGTCGGGACGGGTATGAGAGGGCCCGAGCGATGCGGGGTGGGTGGCGGTGCACCGGTTGTGGATGCGGTACGACGACGACTTGGACGGCCGTACCGGTGCGGTTGAGCCGGTTCCGACGATGGTGCGGTGAACGGACCGGTGGGCACGAGGGATGTTGCCGGTTCGGCAAAAGGGCGGGCAGCTCGCGCGCCCTCGGCGCACGGAACCTTGCGGGCGGCGGGCGCCGGTGCAGGCGTCCCTGCGGGCGGCGCGCCGACGCGCAGGGGTGGGACCGCGACCAGCGAGGCGGGCTCGGCGACTCGGGCACCGGCCGCCATGAGCCCGGCCGATCGCCGACCTCGACGGAGGCTGGGAAGCGCCGCTCGCCCCCCGAGCCGGAGCAGGGGACGGAGGTGGTGCTCACACCTGGTAGTCGGCACACAAGGCGCCAGCGCCGCCGCTCTCGCCACCAAGCCCGCACGGCAGACCCGGAACCGCAGCCCCCACCCGAAGACGCCACACAAGGCCCGACACCGCCGCTGACGCCGCCACAGCCTGCACGCGGCCAAGAACGGAAGCCCGCACTCGGAGTCGGCGCACGAGGCGCTGACGCCGACGCTCGGCGTCGAGCCCGCGACGAGACCCGGATCCGGGCCCCACCCTGGGTCGGCCCGCGTGGGTCCGCAGGGCCGTTCGGACGGGTATACGCCGACGACCCACCTGCTCTTTCGCAGGTGGGCCGTCGGTCCGGGTGGGCGATACTGGGTTCGAACCAGTGACCTCTTCGGTGTGAACGAAGCGCTCTCCCACTGAGCTAATCGCCCGGGCGCAGGAAGAACATTACCCCATGTCAGGTGGTGCTTCCGACCAGCGGGCGGGGCGCCGGACGCCCGGGCCGCGGAGCCGGGTCACTGGTTCTTGATCTTCCACGGCATGACGAGACCGAACTTCCACATGTAGATCCCGACCAGCACGGCAACGATCGCCAGCCCGACCACGGTAAGCGTGATGTTGCGGCGCCGCACCTTGGGGTCCAGGGCCCGCTGGGCGACCTCGGTGACCTTGCGCTTCGTCCAGCGGAGCACGAGCTGGGCCCAGACGAACTCGGTCGCCCAGATCGCCATGCCGCCGAAGATCACCACCCAGCCGGGTCCCGGCAGCGGCAGCATGACGATGCCGGCGCCGACGACGGCGAGGCCGACCACGAAGACGCCGACCTGCCAGCTCAGGTGCAGCAGCCGGCGGGCCTTGATGAATTCCGGCGCCCGGGAGCCGAGCCCGCCACCCGTCTCGCGCCCGGTCTGCCCGGATTCCTGCCGGTCCGCCCTCGCCTTGTCCGCCGCCACGATGACCTCGCCCGGCTCGTCACTCCCCGTATTCATACAGACAAACCCTACCGGAGTGAATCCAGTCACCGGAATGGTCGTAGATCTCGTACGAGTTCTCGGCCGGAAGAGTTACGTAAACACACGCAAAACCCTCAGAGGGGTTTACAACGGCATCGTAGGTGGCATGTCGATTTCGCCGACGTGCGAATCCCCGAGCGCACACTGAGCGAAAGGCCCTGGCGCTTATGAACACCACGGTCAGCTGCGAGCTGCACCTGCGCCTCGTTGTGTCGAGCGAGTCCTCCCTGCCTGTCCCCGCAGGCCTGCGGTACGACACGGCCGACCCCTACGCCGTGCACGCCACCTTCCACACCGGAGCCGAGGAGACCGTCGAGTGGGTGTTCGCCCGCGACCTCCTCGCCGAGGGGCTTCACCGGCCCACCGGAACCGGCGACGTCCGTGTCTGGCCGTCGCGCAGCCATGGTCAGGGGGTCGTGTGCATCGCCCTAAGCTCCCCGGAGGGGGAGGCCCTGCTCGAGGCCCCGGCGCGGGCCCTGGAGTCCTTCCTGAAGCGAACCGACGCCGCCGTGCCGCCCGGCACGGAGCACCGGCACTTCGATCTGGATCAGGAGCTCTCGCACATCCTGGCGGAGAGCTAGGTCGCGGCCTACGAAAAGCAGCCCGGCGCCGTCCACTCGGGGAGACGGCTCGGGCCAAGACAACCGCATACGGCACAGCCCGGCGCCGTCACCGTGACTGATTTACGCGGGACGGCGCCGGTCTGTACGCCGGTTTCCGCCGCGGGCGGGAACCAGCTCGGGCGCTGAGGCGTTCCACCGGCAGTCGAGGTCGGGCGGGGACCGGTGCGGCGGGCGGCGTTGTCGCTACCATCGGCCAGCATCGGCGGGCGTCCGCCCGACCCTCAGGCCAGGGAGCGAAACGTGCTGATCACCCACGACACCCGGTGCGCCCTCGACACCGTGGTGGATCTGGTGAACACCGCGCCGGAGGACGACGCGGCGGCCGACGGACTGCCCGATGTCCCGGCTCTCGCGGATTTCGTACGAAACCACGAGATCAGCGATGTCGGCGTGCTGTCGGAGTTCGATCTCTCGGCGGTGCGCAGGGTCCGGGGTCGCTTCGCGGCGATCTTCGCCGCGCCCGACGCCCGCTCCGCCGCCGGGCTGATCAACGAGCTGGTCGCCGCGGCGGGCACCACCCCGCGCCTGACGGACCACGACGGCTACGACTGGCATGTGCACTACTTCGCACCCGGCGCCTCCGTGGCCGACCATCTCGCCGCCGACTGCGGCATGGCGCTCGCCTTCTTCGTGGTGGCCGGGGAGCGGGAGCGACTGCGGCGCTGCGAGGCACCGGACTGCCGGCGCGCCTTCGTCGACCTCTCCCGCAACCGCTCGCGCCGCTACTGCGACAGCCGCACCTGCGGCAACCGACTGCACGTCGCCGCGTACCGGGCCCGCCGCAAGGAGGCGACGGGCTGACCTCGCCGCGTACCGGCCGACGGCACACCCGTCGCCGGGCGGACCGGCCTGCACCGAGCCAGTTCGGCTCCGGACGTGAGGCCGGGGCGACGTCGGTCCCGGCGGGTGGCGCCGGGACGGACGTGTACGGCTCACAGCAACAGCAGGTCGTGCAGCGCAGCCATGAGGAGCAGACACCCGATCACCGCAAGGAAGATCATCAGCGGTGGCTGGGATAGGGCGAAAAGGCACCCGCGCGGCTCGTCCTTCGGCGGCGCGGCCTCGCTCTGTCTCGTGTCCAGCATCTCGCCGCAGATCATGGCGCAGGAGGGGCCCCGAACGCGATCTAGGTACACGTGGATGCGGGAGTTGCCGGATATCGCGCCGTTCCGTCCGGCTTGCTTCCGGTTGTGAACGGTTCCGGTCGTCCGCGCGACACCCTGCGTCGTTTCAGTCCGAGGGCGTCAGCCTGAGACCCACGACGCAGTCGTGACGCCGCCCCTCGGCGTGCCGCCGGTCATATGCCGTGCTTCTTGAGGATGGCCTCGATGTCGCTGAAGTCGTCGCCGGCGCCCGTCGCGCGCGGGGCGGAGCCGGTCGCGGGCCGGGTGGCCGGGCCCAGGGAAGGCGCGGAGGCCCCGGGGGCCACGGCTCCGGAGCGGTCGCCGCGGGCCGCCTTGCGTTCGGCGCGGGTGCCGCCGCGCCGGCGCTCGACCGTCCGGGTGCCCGCGAACAGGAGCCAGGCCGCGCCCAGCACCCCGAAGCCGGCCCACGCGGTGGGGCTGAAGGCGGTGTCCGCGAGCCAGCCGACGACCCCGGTCATCACCAGGCCGACCGGCACCAGCGCATAGGCCGCGATGCGGGCCGCCGCGAGGAAACGCTTGCGGTAGGCCGTGACCACCGCGATGCCCAGGCCCGCCGCGGACACGGCGGAGCAGACGGTCTCGGCAATCATCCGGTCCTCCTGGCGGGCTCGGTCGGGGGGCGAGGCTCGGCGGACGTGGAACACCGGCACGGCGCCCCGCCTCCGTCCCCTCCATCCTGCACCTCCCCGTCCTCGCGATGCCATGCCCCCGGTGGACATCAGGGACATCTCCGGGTCGTCTCCTACTGGAGTGCCGGTGCGGTGCCGTACGTCCGCACCGTCCCGATTGGGTCGCCCGCGTCCGGCCTGGAAGACTGGTCGGCATGAGCGACTCCTCCCCCGCACGCACCGATGCCCTGGTCCTCGACGTCTGGTGCGAACTGCAGTGCCCCGACTGCCGCACCGCCCTGGACGACGTCCGCGCCCTGCGCGCCCGCTACGGCGACCGGCTGGAACTGCGGCTGCGGCACTTCCCGCTGGAGAAGCACAAGCACTCCTTCGCCGCCGCCCAGGCCGCCGAGGAGGCGCTGGCGCAGGGCCAGGGCTGGGCGTACGTGGAGGCCGTGCTGGGGCGGGTCGAGGAGCTGGACCGCAAGGGCGAGCCCTTCCTGGTCGAGGTGGCCCGTGAACTCGGCCTGGACGCCGAGGAGTTCGACACCGCGCTGATCGACGGCCGGCACATCCTGATCGTGGACGCCGACCAGGCCGAGGGCACGGCGATCGGGGTGACCGGCACCCCGACGTACGTCATCGGCGGCGAACGCCTCGACGGCGGCAAGAGCCAGGAGGGGCTGCGCACGCGCATCGAGGAGATCGCGGACCGGCTGCTCGGCGGCCAGGAGGCCTGAGCCCCACCGCAGGATCCCGGCGGCACCTACACCAGGGGCTTGGAGAGGGAGCGGGACGTCGTCTCGTAGCCCAGTGACTCGTACAGCCGCTCGGCCGGGGTGTTGCCCGCGAACACGTTGAGGCCGAGGACCGGCCGGCCGGCCTCGATCGCCTGGCGCTCGGCCAGCAGCATGAGCGAACGGCCGTGTCCGCGGCCGCGGTGGGCCGGGTCGGCCTCGACGTCGAACACGAAAGCCTTGGTGTCCTGCAGGGCCAGCCACAGCGTGCCCACCCGGGCCCCTTCGTGCTCCAGGACGCTGAAGACCATGCCGTCGGTGGCCAGACCCCGTGGCAACAGCCTCTCGTGGTCACCGCGAGCCTTGGCGCGGGCCGTGGCCTCGGGGAGACCGCGCTCGATCCACATGCGCGCGTAACGCTCGCTCTCGTCGGCCTGCCACGCGGCGAAATCGGCCTCGGTCATGGGCCGCGCCCGGCTGCCCGCCGGCAGTTCGGGCGGAGTGGTGCCGAGGCGCTTCTCCATGCCGCGGTTGCGCAGCGTGTAGCCGAGGGCGCCGAACAGCCGCAGGGCGATGCCGGCCGAGGCGGGGACCAGGGTCTCGATCTGCGTGCAGCCCCAGTCGCGCGCCACCTCCTCGGCGGCGAGCGCGGCCACCGTGCCCCGGCCGCGCCGCCGGTCGGGCTCGGCTATCCGCAGCTCGATGACGCGGGCCACCGAGTCGCCGAGGGACGGCGAGGTGCCGAGGTGGATCTCGCCTACGGGGCGGCTGTTCACACATACCTGGTAGCGGCGGGACCGGGTTCCGTCGGCGTTGCGCTGGAGCGGCTCGGTCGGCCGCAGAGTCGTGGTCATCACCGGTGTTCTACCCGCGGCCGACCGTCAAGTCAGCCCGTTTTCCGGAGCCGGGTGCCGCCGGCCCGGCCTGCCGGGCTCAGGGGTCGAGGTCCTGCCCGGACCGCTCGTCGAAGAGCCGCATGGCCTTGGCGGTCACCGGGCCGGGGGTGCCGGGCAGCTCGCGGTCGTCGACCCGGTGGACGGCCTGGATGTCGCGCAGGGTCGAGGTGAGGAAGACCTCGTCGGCGCGGAGCAGGACGTCCAGCGGCAGGTCGGTCTCCTTGGCGCCGGTCCACTCGACGGCCAGCGCGCGGGTGATGCCGGCGAGGCAGCCGGAGGCGACCGGCGGGGTGTGGATCTCGCCGTCCAGGACGACGAAGACGTTCGACCCGGTGCCCTCGCAGAGCTGTCCGACCGTGTTGCCGAACAGCGCCTCCGAGGCGCCGTGTTCATGAGCGCGGGCGAGGGCGACGACGTTCTCGGCGTACGAGGTGGTCTTCAGGCCGGTGAGGGCGCCACGCTCGTTACGGGTCCACGGGACGGTGATCACGGCGGTGGTGTCGGGACGGCGGGTGGTCTCGCCGAGGGCGACCACGAGGGTCGGGCCGTGCTCGCCGCGGTCGGAGCCGAGCGGGCCATGGCCGCCGGTGTAGGTGATCCGCAGCCGGCCGAGCGGCATCGGGTTGGCCTCGAGGACGGCCGCGCAGGCCTCGCGGACCTCGTCGTGGTCGGGGTCGGGCAGGCCGAGGCCCCGGGCCGAGCGGGTCAGCCGGTCCAGGTGCCGGGTGAGGGCGAACGGCCTGCCGTGGACCGCCTTCACCGTTTCGAAGATGCCGTCGCCGACGGTCAGCCCGTGGTCGAAGACGGAGACACGGGCGGATTCCAGGTCCCGCAGCCCGCCGTCCAGCCAGATCCTCATGACAACACCCCTCCACTTGCCTCGTACGCCCCCGACGCTACCGCGAGCAGCCGGGCAGCCTTCAGCTCGGTCTCCCGCCACTCCCCCTCGGGGTCCGAGCCCCAGGTGATGCCGGCGCCGGTGCCGAAGCACAGGACGGCCTCGGCGCGGTCGATCCAGAAGGTGCGGATGCCCACGGCCAGCTCGCCGGTGCCCCGGTCGGCGTCGACCCAGCCGATGCCGCCGCAGTACGGTCCGCGCGGGGCCGTCTCCAGAGCCTCGATGATCGTGAGGGCGCTCGACTTGGGCGCACCGGTCACCGAGCCGGGCGGGAAGGCGGCGGCCAGCAGCTCCGGCCAGCCGGCCCCGTCCCGCAGCTCGCCGCGGACCGTGGAGACCAGGTGGACCAGGCCCGGGTGCTTCTCCACCACGCACAGATCGGGGACGGCCACGCTGCCGGTGGCGCAGACACGCCCGATGTCGTTGCGGACCAGGTCCACGATCATCACGTTCTCGGCGTAGTCCTTCTCCAGGAGGTCCGCCTCGGTGCGTCCGGTGCCCTTGATCGGCCCGGACTCCACGACACGCCCGTGACGGCGCAGGAAGAGCTCGGGCGAGGCGGTGGCGATCTCCACGCCGTGCTCCGGGAGCCGGATGGTCCCGGCGTACGGCGCCGGGTTGCCGCGGGCCAGCAGGGCGGTCAGGGCGTCCACGTCGGCGTCCGGGGCGACCGGCGCGCTGAGCACCCGGCAGAGGTTGGCCTGGTAGACCTCGCCGGCCGCGATGTGCTCGCGTATCCGCCGGACGGCGGCCGTGTACGCGGCCCGGTCCAGGGAGGAGGTCCAGTCCCCCACCGCCGGTCCCCGCCAGCCGCCCGGCACCGGGGCGGGCACCGGCTCCTCGCGTACGTCCGCGAAGCGGGCGCAGGTCAGGCGGCCCTCGAAGTCCGCGCATACGGCCCAGAAGCCCGCGGAGTCCAGGGCGGCCGGATCGCTGGTCACGTCGAGGAGGCCGGTGGCGAGGCGGTCGCCGAAGCGGGCCAGGGGAGGGAGTCCGGAAGGGTGGTGAAGCACGTGGTCGAGTCTAGGTCGGGTGTCCGACAGGTGGCCCCGGGATGTCCCGGGGGCGGCTGTGACGACGGGGTCCGCCGGGGGCAGCGCAGCACGCTGCGCAAACGCGTTTTTGTACTGGCCCGGGAATCCGCTAGAGTTCAACACGTCGCCGGGACGCGCAAGCCGACCGAAACGACAGGCGGACGTAGCTCAGTTGGTAGAGCGCAACCTTGCCAAGGTTGAGGTCGCGAGTTCGAGCCTCGTCGTCCGCTCGAAGGAAGAAGGGGTCATCCCGATCCCCTACACTCCTGGTGGAGTGGCCGAGAGGCGAGGCAACGGCCTGCAAAGCCGTCTACACGGGTTCAAATCCCGTCTCCACCTCCAAGGACGATTAGCTCAGCGGGAGAGCGCTTCCCTGACACGGAAGAGGTCACTGGTTCAATCCCAGTATCGTCCACTGGATCTTCTCGCAGGATCCATGGATCTTCTCGAAGATCCCTACCCGCGCGATTAGCTCAGCGGGAGAGCGCTTCCCTGACACGGAAGAGGTCACTGGTTCAATCCCAGTATCGCGCACTGTCCGTGACCCGCGGGTCACCGGCTGCGGACGATTAGCTCAGCGGGAGAGCGCTTCCCTGACACGGAAGAGGTCACTGGTTCAATCCCAGTATCGTCCACACACCAGGAAGCCCCCGGTCTCGCGACCGGGGGCTTCTTCGTGCGCTCAGCTGGAGAAGAGCATGTGCGCCCAGCTCTTGTGGTGACCGTGATGGCCACCGTGGTGACCGCCGTGGTGACCGCCGTGCGGGGCACCCCAGGCGGGCGCGGGCGCCGCCGGGTACGCCTGCGGGGCGGGCGGGACGGGCTTGGACCACTGGGCCTCCAGCTGGGTCAGCGCCTCCAGCTCGCCGTAGTCGAGGAAGATGCCGCGGCAGCCGCTGCACTGCTCGATCTGGACGCCGTTGCGGTTGTAGGTGTGCATCGGCGCGTGGCACTTCGGACAATGCATGGTCGGCTCAACTCCTCGCCGGTCGGTCCCGCTTCGTGCTTCCCCAGGACAGACTCCGTCCAGTCCTGGCCGGTTGCAGCCTAGTCCGTGATTTCCGGCGCCAACTGGTGCGGAATTGGGACCATTCGGGCACATGCCTCGACGACCGCCTGTTCCACCTCGTCCAGCGGACGGCCGGCCGTGAGGGCCTTGGTGACGGCGAGGGCGGCCGTCTGCACGGTCAGCGCGCGGGCCGGGACGTCCAGGGCGGGCCAGGGATCGCCGGCCGCGGGTACGGCCGGGCCGCCGGCCCGCTGGTACGTGCCGAGGAAACGGGTCCACTCGTCCGGCGGGAGGAGCCCGCAGGCGTACCAGGCGGCCGGACGGGCCAGATCCCAGGCCGGCGCACCGGTGCCCAGGTCGTCGACGTCGATCAGGCGCCACGGGCCGCGCGGTGCCGGGTGGCGGACGAGCTGGCCGAGATGCAGGTCGCCGTGGCAGAGGGCGGGCGGGCCGGGCATCGGCGCCTCGGCACGGGCCCAGGCGGGAAGGCCGGCCCAGGCGGCGAGGACGGGACCGGCCGCCGTATGGGGCTCGGCGCGCAGGGCCGAGCGCAGCCGGGCGACGGCACGGGCGGCCTTGACGGGGCCGCGCATCGGGGGCAGGCCGGCGGGCGGGGGCGTGCGGTGCAGACGGGCGAGGAGGGCGGCGGTGGCCTCCCAGGGCGCCGCGTCCGGGTCGTCCGGGTCCACGGGGGCGCCGTACGGCCAGAAGGTCACCAGGCGGTCCCGCACGGGGCTGGGGGCCGGGGCCAGCGGCGCCAGGAGGACGTCCGGGAGGCGGGCGGCCACGGAGAGGCGCCGGGTCAGCTCCGCGCGGTCCGTACCGGGGGCGTGGGCCTTCGCGACGGTGTCGGCGTGCCGTACGACGGTGGCGTCGGGGCGGTCGGCGAGGAGCGCCGGGCCGGCCGCGCAGACGCAGGGGGCTCCGTCGTCGTCCGGGTGCGCGGCGGCTCTGGCCTTTGCGGTGAGCGCGGGTATGAGGGCGGGGCTGTCTGCGTTCAACGGTGCCTCGGGAAGGTGGGCTGCGGACCTGAGCGTACTGCCGCCGGGAGCGCGCCCCACGGCGTGACCCCGCTGCCGGGCCCGAGAAACGTCCCGCGCCCCGAAAACGGCGCATGCCGGCGCAGCTCCCCAGCTGCGCCGGCATTTGTGCCGTCCGCCGCACCCCCGTCCCCACGGGGTTTCCTGGATGGATGTCCCCGCCCGGACCGCTCTTCCGGGCCTGGGGTCGCCGCTCAGCGCCCCAGCATCGCACCCACGGACGACGCCTGTGTGGCCACCGTCTCCCAGCCGTCGCAGACGAGCAGGAGCAGGGCCGCCAGGGGAAGGGCCATGAGCGTCGCCACCAAGGGGTGGCGGCGGCCCGTCCGGCGCGGTGCGAACGCCGGGCGTCGCGGTGCCGTGTGGGCCATGGTCCCTCTCCTGACCGTGTCGGTTGTCGTCGGCAGCGGCGGGTGTCTGACCTCGGGGGACGAGTGCTGCACCCGCCGCTTGACCTCAAATCTAGGCGCGGGGCCGCCAACCGGCGTCATGCCCTCGTATCGATTGCCGGGCCTCCCCGAGGATGAGCCACAACTCGGGACGTACTCCCCTGGGTGGAGACGCGGGTCAGGGTCTCGGGGTCATCCCGGAAGGGGCCGCCCGCTGTGTCCGGCCATTTCCGAAGGGTCCGACGTCCACAATGAGTGACTTCGATCACTCCGGACGAGTGTGGGACCTGCGCCGCGTCCGGTGCCCGGCCCGTCCCGCACCCGGGTCCGCGGGCGGTGCGCGGTGCGTGCCGGACGGCCTCCCGAACCGGCACCACCTGCCGTCTCGCGACCTCAACGCCCGCTTCTGCTGGGCCGGTTGAGAGTGCCGTCGGCTCAAGAACCCCGTGCCCGCTTGCTTCCTGACCGCGTTTCACGTCGTACCGGCGGTGCGCACAATCCGTCCGGCCCGGAGGGCGCGGCCTCTGCGCGCAGGCGGCCGTGGAAACGTAAGCTGTGCCACGTCACAGGGACCGGGCAGCGGGGATGAACATGGCGATGATGCGCCTGAGGCGCGAGGACCCGCGCGTCGTCGGCTCGTTCAGGCTTCACCGACGGCTCGGCGCGGGCGGGATGGGCGTGGTCTACCTCGGCTCCGACAAGAAGGGGCAGCGGGTCGCCCTGAAGGTGATCCGGCCCGATCTGGCGGAGGACCAGGAGTTCCGGTCGCGGTTCGCCCGTGAGGTCTCGGCGGCCCGGCGGATCAGGGGCGGCTGCACGGCCCGGCTGGTCGCCGCCGACCTGGAGGCCGAGCGGCCCTGGTTCGCCACGCAGTACGTACCCGGGCCCTCCCTGCACGACAAGGTCGCCGACGAGGGTCCGCTGAGCGCGGCCGACACCGCGGCGGTCGGCGCGGCGCTCTCCGAGGGCCTGGTCGCGGTGCACGAGGCCGGTGTCGTCCACCGGGACCTCAAGCCGTCCAACATCCTGCTGTCCCCGAAGGGGCCGCGGATCATCGACTTCGGCATCGCCTGGGCCACCGGCGCCTCCACGCTCACCCACGTCGGCACGGCGGTCGGCTCCCCCGGGTTCCTCGCGCCGGAGCAGGTTCGCGGCGCGGCCGTCACCCCGGCGACGGACGTCTTCTCCCTGGGCGCGACCCTCGCCTACGCCTCCACCGGTGACTCGCCCTTCGGGCACGGCAGTTCCGAGGTGATGCTGTACCGGGTGGTGCACGAGGAGCCGCAGCTGCACGGCGTGCCCGACGCGCTGGCCCCGCTGGTCCGGGCATGCCTGGCGAAGGATCCCGAGGACCGGCCCAGCACGCTGCAGCTGTCGCTGCGGCTGAAGGAGATCGCCGCCCGCGAGGCGCAGGGCCTGACCGACGTACGGCCGCCGGCGCCGCGGGCCGCGGATGCGGACCGGCCCACCGGGCGCCTCGCCGACACCTACCCCGAGCAGCAGCGCACCCAGCGGCGCACCGCCCCCGGCACCCCGGTGCCGCGCGCCGGCACCCCCGCCCGGGGCGGTGCGCCCTCGCGCGGCGGAGCGCCCTCGCGGACCGGCAGCGGCCCGCGCGGCAACGGTACGGGGGCCCCCGCGCGGCCGGGCTCGGCGCGCCCGACCCCGACGCCGCGCGGCGGCACACCGCGCTCCGGCAGCGGCAGCCGTCCCGCCGCCCGGGGCGGTTCCGGGCGGCCGGCGCAGCGTACGACGGGCACCGGACTGCGGCCGGCCAATCCCCGGCTGCTGCGCCAGCGGCTGTTCGTGTTCGTCGTGGTGACCCTGCTGGTGGCGCTCGGCATCGCGGTGGCGCAGGGCTGCCAGGGCCCGGCCCGCGGCCTCGGCGGTCCGACGTCCGACCGGTACGGGGCCACGCCGCGCCAGGACTTCCCGAGGCAACCGGCGGTCCGGGAGCCGGCCGGGGAAGGTCAGGCCTCCGGGCGCCCGGTGGTCACCGCGTAGAAGGCGACCGCCGCGGCGGCGCCCACGTTGAGCGAGTCCACACCGTGGGACATCGGGATGCGGACCCATTCGTCGGCGGCGACCAGGGCCTGGGTGGACAGCCCGTCCCCCTCGGCGCCGAGCATCAGGGCCACCCGCTCCATCCGGTGCGGGGCGGCCTCGTCCAGGGCGCGGGCCTTGTCGTCCGGGGTGAGTGCGAGCAGGGCGAAGCCGGCCTCGCGGACCGACTCCAGGCCCTTCGGCCAGGTCTCCAGACGGGCGTACGGCACCGAGAACACCGCGCCCATGGAGACCTTGACGCTGCGGCGGTACAGCGGGTCGGCGCAGTCGGGCGACAGCAGCACCGCGTCCATGCCGAGGGCGGCGGCCGAGCGGAAGATCGCGCCGATGTTGGTGTGGTCGTTGACCGACTCCATCACCACGACCCGGCGTGCGGAGCGCAGCAGTTCGCCGGCCGTGGGCAGCGGCCTGCGCTGCATGGAGGCGAGCGCGCCGCGGTGCACGTGGTAGCCGGTGACCTGCTCGGCGAGCTCGGGGCTGACGGCGTAGACCGGGGCGGGAAGTTCGTCGATGACGTCGCGCATGACGTCGATCCACTTGGCCGAGAGCAGCATGGAGCGCATCTCGTAGCCGGCTTCCTTGGCCCTGCGGATGACCTTCTCGCCCTCGGCGATGAACAGGCCCTCTGCGGGCTCGCGCTTGCGGCGCAGCTCGACGTCGGTCAGGCCTGTGTAGTCGCGCAGGCGCGGGTCGTCGGGATCCTCGACGGTGATGAGATCGGCCACAGGGTGATACTGCCTTGTCCTGGGTGTGCTGCCAACGGCTGGGAAGGGGTGGGTTACCCCGGGTTACGCATGATCAAGCCAGAGGTCGGGCGGCCGGCTGCGGGCCGACCTGCACGACCTCGCCGATGACGATGACCGCCGGGGGCTTCACTTCCTCGGTCCGTACCGTCTCCGCGACCGTGGCGAGGGTGGCGTCGACGCGGCGCTGCGCGGCCGTCGTGCCCTCCTGCACCAGCGCGACGGGTGTCTGCGGGGACTTGCCGTGCGCGACGAGCGTCTCGGCGATCTTCCCGATCTTGTCCACGCCCATCAGGATCACGAGCGTGCCGGTGAGCCTGGCCAGCGACGGCCAGTCGACCAGCGAGCGCTCGTCGTCCGGGGCGACATGGCCGCTGACGACCGTGAACTCGTGCGCCACGCCCCGGTGGGTGACCGGGATGCCGGCCGCGCCCGGCACGGAGATCGAGCTGGAGATGCCGGGGACCACGGTGCAGGGGATGCCGGCCTCGGCGAGCGCCTGGACCTCCTCCATGCCCCGGCCGAACACGAACGGGTCGCCGCCCTTGAGCCGTACGACCGACTTGCCCTGCTTGGCGTGCTCGATGAGCGCGTTGTTGATGGCCTCCTGGGCCATGAAACGGCCGTACGGGATCTTCGCCGCGTCGATCACCTCGACGTGCGGCGGGAGTTCGTCGAGCAGGTCGCGCGGGCCGAGCCGGTCGGCGATGACGACGTCCGCCTCGGCGAGCAGCCGGCGGCCGCGCACCGTGATCAGGTCGGGGTCGCCGGGGCCGCCGCCGACCAGGGCGACGCCGGGGGTGCGGGTGCGATGGTGGGGCGCCACCAGGGTGCCGTCGCGCAGGCCCTCCACCACCGCGTCCCGGATGGCGGCGGTGTGGCGGGGGTCTCGGCCGCGCGCGTCCGTGGTCAGCACGGCGACCGTGACGCCCTCGCTGTGACCGGTGGCCGGGGTCCAGGCGGTCGCCTGGTCGGCGTCGTCGGAGCGAACGCACCAGACGCGGTGGCGCTCCGCTTCGGCGGAGGCGGCGGTGTTGGTCTCGGGGTCGCTGGTGGCGATGAGGGCGTACCAGGCCTCGGCGAGGTCGCCGTCCTGGTACGGGCGCCGGATCCAGGTGATCTCGCCCGCGTCCGCCATGGCCTCGACGGAGGGGGTCGCCTCGGGGGACACGACGACGATGTCCGCGCCGGCCGCGATGAGCGCCGGGAGGCGGCGCTGGACCACCGTGCCGGCGCCGAGGACGACCACGCGGCGGCCGGAGAGGCGGAGGCCTACGGGGTAGGCGGGGTGTTCGGCCATGAGGGACGGCTCCTCGTGCAGGGCGGTGCGGTGGGCCCGCTGCGGCGTCGGAGCGGCCCTGACGTGCGGATTTTAGCTGTGGACAGGGGTGAGGGCACGGGGTGGTCCGGCTGCTGGAACGCCGGACCACACCTCCTGTGACCCCGGTGACGCCTACTTCTCGGTGACCCCGGCCGAGTCGAACGTGGCCACCTCGTGCATCGCCCGCGCCGTGCTCTGGACCAGCGGAAGGGCCAGCAGGGCGCCCGTGCCCTCGCCCAGCCGCAGGTCCAGGTCGACCAGCGGGCGCAGGCCCAGCTTGTTGAGGGCGGCCACATGGCCGGGCTCGGCGCTGCGGTGACCGGCGATGCAGGCCGCGAGGACCTCGGGGGCGATGGCGCGGGCCACCAGGGCCGCGGCGCCGGCGCTGACGCCGTCCAGGATCACCGGCGTACGCAGCGAGGCGCCGCCGAGGAGCAGGCCGACCATCGCGGCGTGCTCGAAGCCGCCGATGGCCGCGAGGACGCCGATGGGGTCGGCCGGATCCGGCTGGTGGACGTCCAGGGCGCGGCGGACCACCTCGGTCTTGCGGGCGAGGGTCTCGTCGTTGATGCCGGTGCCGCGGCCGGTGACCTCGGCCGGGTCGGCGCCGGTGAAGACGGAGATCAGCGCGGCGGACGCGGTGGTGTTGGCGATGCCCATCTCTCCGGTGAGCAGCGCCTTGTTGCCGGCCGCCACCAGGTCGCGGGCGGTCTCGATGCCGACCTCGATGGCCGCCCTGGCCTCCTCGCGGGTCATCGCGGGGCCGGTGGTCATGTCGGACGTACCGCCGCGGATCTTGCGGGGCAGCAGTCCGGGGGTGGCGGGCAGGTCGGCGGCCACGCCCACGTCCACGACGCACACCTCGGCACCGACCTGGTTGGCGAAGGCGTTGCAGACCGCTCCCCCGCCCAGGAAGTTGGCCACCATCTGGGCGGTGACCTCCTGCGGCCAGGGGGTGACGCCCTGGGCGTGCACGCCGTGGTCACCGGCGAAGATCGCGACGGCGGCGGGCTCCGGGATCGGCGGCGGGCACTGCCGGGACAGGCCGGACAGCTGCGCGGAGATGATCTCCAGCATGCCGAGCGCGCCGGCCGGCTTGGTCATGCGCTTCTGGCGCTCCCAGGCCTCGCCGAGGGCCTTGGCGTCGAGGGGTCGGATCTGTGCGACGGTCTCGGCAAGCAGGTCGTGGGGTTCCTCTCCGGGCAGGGCGCGGCGGCCGTACGTCTCCTCGTGCACCACCCAGGACAGGGGGCGTCGCTTGGACCAGCCGGCCTGCATCAGCTCGGGCTCGTCCGGGAACTCGTCGACGTACCCGACGCACAGGTAGGCGACGACCTCCAGGTGCTCGGGAAGACCGAGCGCGCGGACCATCTCCCGCTCGTCGAAGAAGCTCACCCAGCCGACGCCGAGGCCTTCGGCGCGGGCGGCGAGCCAGAGGTTCTCCACCGCGAGCGCCGAGGAGTAGGGCGCCATCTGCGGCTGGGTGTGCCGGCCGAGGGTGTGCCGGCCGCCGCGGGTGGGGTCGGCGGTGACGACGATGTTGACCGGGGTGTCGAGGATGGCCTCGATCTTCAGTTCCTTGAACTGCTTGGCCCGGCCCTTCGGCAGCGACTTGGCGTACGCCTCGCGCTGACGCATCGCCAGTTCGTGCATGGCCCGCCGGGTCTCGGCGGAGCGGATGACGACGAAGTCCCAGGGCTGCGAGTGGCCCACGGAGGGCGCCGTGTGGGCGGCCTCCAGGACGCGCAGCAGCACCTCGTGCGGGATGGGGTCGCTGCGGAAGCCGTTGCGGATGTCCCGGCGCTCGCGCATGACCTTCAGGACGGCCTCGCGCTCGGCGTCGGCGTAGCCGGGCGCGGCGGGGCCGCTGGGCTGTCGTGCTTCCGCCACCGCGACCGTGCCCTCTTCCTCCTGGTCGGCGGCCCTGGTCTGCAGGTCCTCCGCGTGCTGGACGACATCCGGGGCCGCCGCGGACACGAGTTCGGCCTCGCGCGGTACCGGCACCGCGGCCGCCGGCTCCTGCGCGTCCTCCGTGGGCAGGACCAGGGGCTGCGGCGGGGTCGGCGCCAGGTGCGGGGTCGTGGGCACCTGGCCCTCGACCGGCACGAACTGCCCGAGCGGCTGCTCCGGGTGCGCCTCGAGCGGAACGTTGGACGGCAGCGGCTCGGCCTGCTCGGCGGTCTCCGGGTGCGCGGGGGAACCTTCGGCGGCGTCGCCCGGCGTGGCGACGGCCTCGGCGGGCTGCGCCTGCGGGCCGGCGGGCAGGTCCAGGCCGTGCGCGGGGGTCGTCTCGGCGGCTGCGGCGGCCTGAACGACCTGGTGGACCGCGTCCTCGGCAGCCGGCTCGGCCTGAGCCGTCGGCTGCGGCGCGACGGGGTGCTGCGCCGTGTCGGGCGCGGTCTCGGCCGTGGCCGCGACCGGCTCGGCCAACTGGGGGCCCTGCGCCGGGTAGGGCTGCGGAGCGGCGCTGCCGTCAGTGGCGTCCTCCGCCGGTGTGGGCTCCGGGGCATCGGCCACAGTGCCGGGCTCCGGCACGGCCGACGGCTCGGGCGCCGGTACGGCTTCGGCGGCGGGCTCTTCCTGGGGGGCGCCGGGCGCGTCCTGGACGGCGGCGGGCTGCGGCTCTGCGGCAACGGGGCTGTCCGGGTCCGGCTGTGCCGGGGCGGCGGCCCCGCCCGCGGCGGGGGCGGCCTCCTCGGCGAACTGGGCCGCGCCCGGCACCTGTTGTGCGGGATCGGAGTCCACCGCATCAGCCGCTGCGGCCTGCCCGGCGTCGGCGACCGGCGTGTCCTCGCCCTGCTCCGCGGCCTCGCCGGGATGGACGGGGGCCGAGGACTGAGCCGGAGCGGACGTCTCGGCGCCGGTGGCCGCACCCGCGTCCTCCGACACGTGACCGGGCACGGACTCGCCCGGAACCGCCTCGGCCTGGGCCGCGTGCGCGGCACCCGGATCGGCGGGGTCCACCGGCTCGGGGGCGGCGTCGGCCCCCGGCGCAGCCGCAGCCGGATCGGCTGCCGCGTCGGGCTCCACGGCGGCGGCCTGCTCGGCCTCGGGCGCCACCACGGCATCCTCGGCACCCAGGCCGGCCTGGGCCAGGGGCGCACCGGCACCGGCGGTGCCGTCCTCGGCGCCGAAGTCACCGTCCACGGCGGCCGTGACATCCACCGGCTGCGCACCGGTCGCGCCCTGCACACCCTCCGGGCCTACGGCCGCGACAGGGTCGAAAGCGCCCTCGGGCCCGTGACCCGCGACAAGCGGCTGGACGCCTTCGGGCACCGCGCCGGGAGGAGCGGCATACACACCGTCGTGGTCATGCACCGGCTGCATGCCGTCATGGCCGTGGACCACCTGCCCGGCGCCCGGTGCCTGGGCGGCGGCCTGGTTCGCGAGGCGGGCGACGGCGGCCTGGGCGGCGCCGGACGGGTCGGCCTGGGCGGCGGCGTCCGTGGAGGTGGCGGCCGGGTCAACCGTTTCGGCAGCCGGCGTCTGCACGCCGACCTGGGCCACCGCGGCCGGTGCCGGTACGGCGGCCTCGGCCACCGCGGCGGCGGGCGCCGCACCCCAGGGGGCCGCGCTCTGCGGCGCCATGTCGCGCAGTGGCTGGGCGTCGAGGTACTCGGGGCCGGCCGGCTGGGGCCCGGGCTGCCGTACCGGCGCTCCGGCCGGGCCGCGGTCGGCGAGGGAGCGGACCGGGCTGGCGGAGGTGTCGGGGATCGGCGGGCCGAGGTGCAGCGGACGGCGCGCCGGCTGCGGGACGGCCGGCTTCTCCTGCGGGGCCGAGAGGATGGGTGACGGCGGCACGGACGCCGGGGCCGGGTTCGGCAGGCGGACGCCGCTGAGGTCGACGGAGCCGCTGTCGCGGCCGGCCGTCTCGTGCGGGCCCGGCTCGTGGACGGCCTCGACGACCGGTTCCGGAGCGGGTGGCGGCACTTCGTTGCCCCACGCGCCCTGGGCACCCGGCAGCAGCAGGTCTTCGTCCTCGGCGGGTGCCTCGGAGAGGTAGGTGTACGCACCGTGCGCGGCGACGCCCGGCTGCTCCACCATGCCTGCGCTCTCCGGCTGCCCCTCGGCCGGGACCTGGCCGGTGTCGGTCATGCGTACCCCTCGCCCATCGGTTTAGTGCTCCTACGACCAGCTCACCCGGAACGGCGCACCGACCGCCCGTAGTGAAGAACGAGCGTCCGTGCCCAGCGGCACGAACGACCCTCCGGAAAAGGCGACAAAGCCATTCAGTGGCATTGTCCCGGCCGTTGCGCCGTCGCGACAGCATGATCCGCGACAGCGCGCTGTGGACTGCGCCACGTTGCGCGTCCTCCGGTTCCGCAGTACCACACCCACCCCAAAACGGGCGCGCTTTCCGGACATTGACGAACGAAGTTCCGGGCCGCCCGGTGTGGCACAACGATCGGCCAGCCTACCGCGCGCGGTACGACAACAGGATCACGGGGCGCGATCCGGAAGAATCCCGGTGAGCAGGAATGCGACGCTCCGCTCGGTCTCGGTCCAGGCGCGGGTGTCGAGTTCGACGGACTGCAGCAGGGCGCACTCGACGCGGTATCCGTGCTCGGTCAGGTCGCGGCCGACGAGTTCGGCCGCGTCGCGGGTCGCCGCGTGCGTGACGATGCGCTGCGGGCGCCGGTCGGCGACCGCGGAGACCACGGCCGCGCCCCCGCCGCCGACCCGTACGACGTCCGGTTCGGGCAGGTTCTCCAGGACGTGCGGGGCGATGCCCTGGACCACTTGGAGCTGGACGCCGTACCGGCGCGCGGCCGCGTCGGTACGGGCGCAGGCGCCCGGGTCCCGGTCGACGGCGATGACGGCCGCTCCGGCGCGTGCCGCCTCGGTGGCGAACGCGCCGGAGCCGCAGCCGATGTCCCAGACCAGGTCGCCGACCCGCGGCCCGAGGCGGGCCAGTTGGGCGGCGCGCAGCAGTTCCGTCTCGCCCTCGCCGAGACGGCGACCGGGTCCGTCGCCGTACGACGCGTCGGGCTGCACCCAGCCGCGCGGGCCGGCGCCCGGGTCGCGCCCGGCGATCCAGCCGCCGCTGCCGCCGGCCGCCACGGGTCCGCCGATGGCGATGACGACGTTGGGGTCGCGCCAGGTGTGGTCGGCGGCCTTGTCGGAGGTGACGACGGTGACCTGCTCGCGTTCGGTGCCCAGTTCCTCGCAGATGACGAACGTCCGGTGGACGCCTTCCAGGAGCAGTCCGAGTTCGGCCGGTCCGGCGCCGGGTGCGGTGAGGACGGCGACCTTGGTGTGGGCGCGGCAGACGTTCACGGCCCGGCGCAGGGTGCGCGGGTGGGCGACGACCACCTGGGCGTCGTCCCAGGGCATGCCGGCCCGGGCGAAGGCGGCGGCCACGGCGGAGACGGCGGGGACGACCTCGACCTCCAGGCCGAACTCCGGAGCGCGCAGGGTGCGTACGACGCCGAAGAAGCCGGGGTCGCCGTCGGCGAACACGACGGCGCTGCCGCGGTGGGCGGCGATCCGGCGGGCGGCGAGCGCGACGCTGCCCAGGCGGACGCGTTCGGCGCTGAGCGGGACCTCGGGCAGTGCCAGGTGGTGGGCCGCGCCCGCCACGAGCGTGGCGGCGCCGAGGGCGGCGCGTGCCGCGTCGGTCAGCGGCGAGCCGTCCCAGCCGATCACCGTGACCCGGTCGGCCATCGTCGTTTCTCTCCAGGTCTTCGCAGGTCGTCAGGGGTGCGGGCCCATAGCGGGCACCCTGAGCGTACCTGGTGAGGCCGCGGGGCTCAGTTCCAGTCGGAGTACGACGTGAAACCGCCCGTGTCGGCCAGCTGCTCGCCGGCCCCGGCCAGGTCTTCCGGCAGCAGGCTCCAGACGATGACGTCGGTGCGGACATCCGTCCAGGTGCCGTCCGCTGTTCTGCTGCGCGCTATCCAGGCGCCGCGCAGGACGCCCTCGCTGATGCAGCCGATCTTCTGGGCGACCTGCTGGGAGGCGGTGTTGTCGGCGGCGGTGCGCAGCTCCAGGCGTTCGAACCCCTGGTCGTGGAACAGCCACTGGGCGGTGGCCAGGGCGGCCTCGGAGGCGTAGCCCTCGCCGCGGGCCCAGGGCGCGACGACGTAGGCGATCTCCGCGGAGCGCACCCGCCAGTCGGTGTTGCTCAGATGGACGGTGCCGACCAGGCGCTGGGTGAGGAACTCGTCGACGGCGAACACGATGCCGCGGCCGTCGGCGCGCTCGGCGGGCGCTCGCGTGGTGATCCAGTCCCGGGCGTCGGCCTCGGTGTAGGGCTGGGGGACCGAGGTCCAGGTGGTGACCAGTTCGTCGTTCATCATCTCGGCGAAGGCCTCGATGTCCGACTCCTCGAAGGGGCGCAGGACCAACCGCTCCGTGCTGATGGAGATGTTGGGAAAGGTGCCAGTCATGCGCCGCTCCGTAACTTCTGAAAAACATTCAGGGCCTGCTGAACTGCCCAGCATGCAGCATGGAACCACTGAACCGCACGACGGGGTCCACCCCGGGTGAGGGAGTGGACCCCGTAGCCGTGCGGGGCGGATCAGAAGGACGGGATGACCGAGCCCTGGTACTTGTCCTCGATGAACTTCTTGACCTCGGGCGAGACGAGCAGCTTGGCGAGCTTCTTGACCCGCGGGTCCTTCTCGTTGCCCTTCTTCACGGCGAGGAAGTTGCCGTAGGGGTTGTTCTTCGCGGACTCCAGGACGATGGCGTCCTTGGCGGGCTTCAGACCCGCGGAGATTGCGTAGTTGCCGTTCACCACGGCCGCGTCCACGTCGTCCAGGGAGCGCGGGGTCTGGGCCGCCTCGACCTCCTTGAACTTGAGGTTCTTGGGGTTCTTGGTGATGTCCTGCGGGGTCGCCTCGTTGCCGACGCCGGACTTGAGGGTGATGAGCCCGTTGTCGGCGAGCAGCTTCAGGGCGCGGGCCTCGTTGACGGCGTCGTTCGGGACGGCGATGGTCGCACCGCTCTTCAGGGCGTCGGCCTTCTTGACCTTGTGGGAGTACAGGCCGAGCGGCTCCAGGTGCACCGTGACGACGGGCACGATGTGGGTGCCGCGCTTGGTGTTGAAGTCGTCCAGGTACGGCTGGTTCTGGAAGTAGTTGGCGTCCACCGAGCCGTCCTCGGTCGCCGTGTTCGGCGTGATGTAGTCCGTGAACTCCTTGACCTCCAGGTCGAGGCCCGCCTTCTTCGCCAGCTTGTCCTTGACGAAGTTCAGGATCTCGGCGTGCGGGGTCGGGCTCGCGGCGACGACCAGCGGGCCGCTGTAGTCGGAGGAGGCGGAGTCCTTGCCGGAGCCGCAGGCGGTCAGCCCGAAGGTGAGGGCTCCGGCGGCGAGGACGGCGGTGGTGAGCTTGGCGGTGTTACGCACGAAAAGTGCCTTTCCTTAAGGGTGGTGCGACCCCGTGTATGGGTGTACGGGGAGTCTTTGAGGGCCTCAGGCGGCCTTGCTGACGTCGGCCGCGGCGGGCTCCGTCGCCTTCAGCAGGCGGAGCTTCGGTGCCGGGCCGGAGCGGCCGCCGCGGGCGTGCAGGGAGCGGGCCGCGAGGTCGCCGGCGAACTGGATCAGCGAGATCACGACGGCGAGGATCGCGACAGTGATCCACATGAGCTCGGTCTCGAAGCGCTGGTAGCCGTAGCGGACGGCGAGGTCGCCGAGGCCGCCGCCGCCGACCGTGCCGGCCATGGCGGAGTAGCCGATGAGGGCGATGACCGTGGTGGTGGTGCTGGCGATCAGCGAGGGCAGGGCCTCGGGGACGAGGACCTTGCGGACGATCGTCCAGGTGTTGCCGCCCATGGACTGCACGGCCTCGACGAGACCGTTGTCCACTTCGCGGACAGCCGTCTCGACCAGCCGGGCGAAGAACGGGATGCCGCCGATGGCGAGCGGCACGATCGCGGCGGTGGTGCCGATGGTCGTCCCGGTGACCCAGCGCGTGAAGCTCATCAGGGCGACCATCAGGATGATGAACGGCATGGACCGGCCGATGTTCACGATCTGGCCGATCACCTTGTTGGCGACGACGTTCTGGAGCAGGCCGCCGCGGTCCGTGAGGACCAGGAGGATGCCGAGCGGCAGACCGGCGGCGACGGCGATCAGGGTGGACCACAGCACCATCTGGAACGTCTCGGTACACGCCTGGGACAGCAGCGGCTGCATCTCGGACCAGGTCACTTGGCACCTTCCTTCACCAGCGGAGCCTCCTGGCCCACCACGTCGATCTGCAGGCCCTGTTCGCGCAGGAACCCGATCGGCACCACGTTGTCCTCGTAACGGCCGGGCAGTTCGATGCGCATGCGGCCGATCTGCAGGCCGCCGACGGTGTCGATGGCGGCGCCGAGGATCGAGATGTCGATGTTGTAGGTGCGGGAGAGCTGGGAGATGACCGGCTGGGTCGCGGCCTCGCCGTGGAAGGTGACGTCGACGACGGTCCGGTCGGCGCCCGTGCGCTCACCGCTCACCGGGAACAGCGCGGCGGCCAGCTCGGAGCCGGGGGTGGCCAGCAGCTCGCTGACCGTGCCGGACTCGACGATCCGGCCCTTCTCCATGAGGGCGGCGGAGTCGCAGACCGCCTTCACGACGTCCATCTCGTGGGTGATGAGCAGGACGGTCAGGCCCAGCTGCCGGTTCAGGTCGCGCAGCAGCTGGAGGATGGAGCGGGTGGTCTCGGGGTCGAGGGCGCTGGTGGCCTCGTCGGAGAGCAGCACCTTCGGGTCGCCGGCGAGGGCGCGGGCGATGCCGACGCGCTGCTTCTGGCCGCCGGAGAGCTGGGCCGGGTAGGCCCGCGCCTTGTCGGCGAGGCCGACGAGGTCGAGCAGCTCCAGCGCCTTGCGGGACCGTTCCTTCCCGGACTTGCCGAGGATCTCCAGCGGCAGCTCGACGTTGTCCTGCACGGTCCGTGAGGAGAGCAGGTTGAAGTGCTGGAAGACCATGCCGATGCGGCTGCGCGCCCGGCGCAGTTCCTTGCCGGCGCGCGGGCCGCGGCCGGCGAGGGCGGTGAGGTCGTCCCCGGCGACGGTCACGGTGCCGGAGGTGGGGCGTTCCAGCAGGTTGACGCAGCGGATGAGGGAGGACTTGCCGGCGCCGGACTGGCCGATGACGCCGTAGACCTCGCCTTCGCGGACGTGGAGATCGACGCCGTCGAGGGCGGTGACCTCACGGCCGCGGGAGCGGTAGACCTTGGTCAGGCCCGAGGTGGTGATCACAGGATTTCCGTCACTGTCGAGTGCGCGGGCGTGGGTCTGCCCGGGCACGGGTGCATGCGGTTCAGGCATGGGAAGTGGAGGTGCGTCTCGTGCGGACTGCGCGCACGGACATGCCACGGCTCTCGCTTCGGGGCTCCCCCACTCTCGGCTTCGCTCGAGCGGGGGGACCCCCATGGCTCAGCTGATGCGGGGGCCCTCTAGAAGGCGCACATTCGACACATCAGGCGACACATACAACGAGCACCGGGCGTCATGGTCGCCTCGGTCGCAAGGGTGCGGCAGCTCGTCGTGGTCATGCGATCAGTAAAGCAGACGTATGGCCCTGACCGGTCGCCGCTGTCCGGATAGTGGACAGCGGCGGACAGCTGATGACGGGCACTCAGTGGCGCACGGAGATCTCCACACCCGCGTCGGTGACCAGTGCCGACAAGGCCGACAGGTCCTTGACCACGAGGTCGGCGTCGAGTTCCTCCGCCCGGTGGGTTGTGGCCAACGCCACGGTGGTCATTCCGGCGGCGCGGCCCGCCTGGAGTCCGGCCGGGGCGTCCTCGAAGACGACGCAGCGGGCCGGGTCGACGCCGAGCCGTCGGGCGGCGAGCAGGTAGGGCTCGGGGTCGGGCTTGCCGCGGGTGATGTCGTCGGCGGCGATCAGCGTCTTGGGCAGGATGCCGACGGCGTCCAGCCGGGCCTCGGCGAGCCGCCGGGTGGCGGAGGTGACGACGGCCCAGCTTTCCGCGGGCAGGGAGTCCAGGAAGTCCCGTGTGCCGGGCAGCAGCCGTACGCCGCCGTCGGGTACGTCGTCCACCTCCAGTTGCTCGACCCGGGCGACCGCCTCTCCGACCAGGTGGGCGGGCAGCAGGTCGGCGACTATCTCGGCGGCGGGCCGCCCGTGCAGGGCCACGCGCCCGAACTCCTCGGCGGTGATCCCGTACTCCCGGGCCCAGCGCGTCCAGCAGCGCTCGACGGATGCGAGGGAGGAGACGAGGGTGCCGTCGTTGTCGAACAGGAGGGCGTGCGCGTGGATCGTCATGCACAGACCCTACGATGTGGTCTAGACCCCATGACCTACGGGCGGGGTCGGCGGTCGGCGCCCGTTTCGGCCGTAATAAGGTCACCGCATGCTCAATGCCCTGACGCTGGTGACCGGGGTCGCCGCGCTGCTGCTCGCCGCCTGGTGCGGCTGGGCCGCCTACCGGGACCAGCCGACCAAGGACTGGCACTTCATCGGCATGGCCGTGGTGTCACTGCTGGCCGTGGTCCAGCTGGTGGTCGGGATCGTGCAGCTGGCGCGGGGCGAGAGGCCGGATCAGGGCACGACGATCTTCGTGGCGTATCTGCTGGGCGCGTTCGCGTGCGTTCCGGCGGCGGGCTTCATGTCACTGGCCGAGCGGACCCGCTGGGGCTCGGTGACGGTCGCCGCCGGCGGTGTGGTGCTGGCCGTGCTGGAGGTGCGGCTCTATGACATCTGGGGAGGCTGAGGCCGAGATGACGGCGCTGGAGGAGAAGCCGGCCCGGTTGATCAGCGGGCCGGGCATGCTGCTCGTCTGGTTCTACGGCGTGATGGTGGTCGGGGCGGTGTCGCGTTCCGCGTACCAGATCTCCACGGAGTTCGACCGGGCGCCCCTGGCCTACTCGCTGTCGGCGGTGGCGGGCGTGGTGTACGGGTTCATCACGTACACGCTGATCCGGGGCGGGGAGACCGCCCGGCGGGCGGCGTTGGTGTGCTGCGCCGCCGAGCTCGCGGGGGTGCTGATCGTCGGCACGTGGACGCTGGCCGACCGCTCGGCGTTCCCGGACGCGACCGTGTGGTCGTACTACGGGGCGGGGTACATCTTCATTCCGGTGCTGTTGCCGGTTTCCGCGATGTACTGGTTGCGCAAGGCACGCAAGAACAGGGACGCCTGAGGGTGCGCCGGCGGCCGCGGGTGCTCCGCGGCTCGTCGCGCCCACGCGGCACAGCCGTACGTTGACACGGCCCCGCGCCCCTTTCGGGGCGCTTCGGCTCACGCCGTCTGGACGAACGCCCCCGCCGGCTTCTCCAGGACGATCATCTCCACGCCGTCCGCGCCCTTGGACCTGCCCACCGTCTCGTAGCCGGAGCGGCGGTACAGGCGGAGGTTGCCCTCGCTGCGGTGGCCGGTGAAGAGGCGGAAGCGGGTGGCGCCGCGCTCCTCCACCAGCGCCGCCTCGGCCGCGCGCAGCAGCCGCGCGCCGATGCCGTGACCCTGCAGGCGGGGGTGGACGCAGAGTTTGCCGATGGCCGCCGCGCCGTCCTCGGCGACCTTGCCGCGCACCGAGCCGACGACCTCCTCGCCGAGCCGGGCGACGAACACGCAGTCGGAGACGACCTCCTGGCGGACGGAGTCCAGGGTTTGGACGAGTGGGTCGATGCGGTAGTTGCCGTACAGCGCCGCCTCGCTCTGGAAGCACAGGTACTGGAGCCTGAAGATCTGCTCCGCGTCCTGTTCGGTCGCCACCGAGATGGTCACGCTCATGCCCATGTGCGCACGCCTCCCGCTCACCTGATCACCTGTCGTCCCTCACTCCTATCCCCGCACTTCGCGGGCCGCAACCTCCGGCGTGAGCAATCGGCGCAGACATCCCAGACATCTGGAGCGTTCCGGGCCAAGACTGCCCTGTGAGATACCCAACTCCCCTGCGATCTCCCGGTATGTCAGGTCCTTCGGGGACAACAGGGCCTCGATGAGCCGGGGGCAGCGGCCCGGCAGCCGGCGCACCGCCTCGCGCAGCGCGCGGTACCGGGCCGCCGTGAGGACGTACTGCTCGGGGTCGGCGCGGGTGTCGTCGGGCGGCTCGGCGCCGTACGGGCGTTCCCGGCGGGTGGTACGGCGGCTGCGGCGGGCCTCGGCGCGGACGGCCCTGCGCAGCCAGCCCTGCGGGTCCGGCGGCGGCCCCTCGGTCTCAAGCCGCTCCAGCAGGCGGAGCCAGACGGCCTGCTCCAGGTCGCCCGGCTCGCTCCCGGCGGCATATGCCTCGGCCGAGGCCTCGGCGGTGAGCAGCGGGCCCAGGGCGGCTACGAGGTCGTGCGTCATATGCGGAACGACGCGCCGCCCCGGGAACAGGTTTCCGGGGCGGCGCACAGTCACCCCGAACGGAGTGGCGACAGGGCTGCGGGTTGACGGCCTCAGCCGGCCAGGAAGTCGGCGCGGGCGAGCAGGCCGGTGTCGGCGTTGTCCGTGAAGACGCCGTCGATGCCGGTCGCGAAGTACGTCTTGAAGGCGCCGAAGGAGTCGCCGTAGCCGTCGGCCGCGCTGCCCTTGCGGTACTCGGCCGGGAGGAAGGGGTTCTCGTTGCGCATGGTGTACGGGTGCAGGACCAGGCCCACCTTGTGCGCGTCCGGCACCAGGGTCGTGGGCTTGCCCAGGGTGCCGTCCGCGTTCCTGGGGATGATCAGGTCCAGGGTCGGGCCGATGCCCTCGGCGTAGCCGGCGATCTCCCGGAGGCCCTTGGGCGTGATCAGGTCGGCGACCGTACGCGGGTCGCCCGCCTCGACGAAGTCGTAGGGGCGGCTGTTGGCCGAGGAGAGCAGCACGACGAGCGGGTTGTCGACCAGCTGGTTCAGCTTCTGGATGCTGCTGGGCTCGAAGGACTGCAGGATGACCGGCGAGTTCCGGCCGTCCTTGCCGTACTTGTGCAGCAGCTTCGCCACCCGCTCCTCCAGGCCGAGGCCCAGCTTGCGGAAGTAGGTGGGGTGCTTGGTCTCGGGGTAGATCCAGACCTGCCTGCCGCGCTTGCGGGTCTGCTCGTCCTGCCACTTCAGGACCTCTTCGAACGTGGGTATCTCCCAGCGCCCGTCGTAGAGGGTGTTGTGCGGCCGGTTGGCCGGGATGCGCTCGACCGCGCGCAGCGTCTTCAGCTCGGCGAGCGTGAAGTCCTCGGTGAACCAGCCGGTCGTCGCGACGCCGTCCAGCGTCTTGGTGGTCTTGCGGTCGGCGAACTCCGGGTGCGAGGCGACGTCCGTGGTGCCGCCGATCTCCGGCTCGTGCCGGCAGACCAGATGGCCGTCCTTGGTGGGCACCAGGTCGCCGGCCTCGACGACGTCGGCGCCCAGGTCCAGGGCCAGGTTGTAGGAGCCGAAGGTGTGCTCGGGGCGGTAGCCGCTGGCGCCGCGGTGGCCGATGATCGTCGGCACCGGCAGGCTCTTCAGGCCCCGGCCGCCCTGCCCGGCCGGCCGGGTCTCGGCGGCCTCGGCCGCACCCGGCAGCCCGAGGGCCGCCCCGCTCACGCCGAACACCGCCGCGCCGAGGATCGCCCGTCGCCCGGTGCCCTGAGTCTTCTGGTTCGCCTGGTCGCTGCCCATCAGCGCCCTCCTGCCGTCGGCTCTTTGGTCCGGGCCGATGGTAGGGGCGTGCACATGACCGCAGGGAGGCACTCGACGGAACGCGCGGGTGACGCCGTATGTCCTGTGGGGGGCGGGTGGTGACGGGCCGTCGCATCGGCGGCCGGGGCCGTGCGGCCGACCGGGTGAGAGCTTCGCGCGATCTCCGTCACACCGTCGCAGTCATGTTACGGCGCGTCCCCGGGACGTCACCGCAGGTAAACCCGCGTCAACACTTCGTAAGACCTCGGTGAACCGGCCGTACCCGATGTGCGCCGGGCCCGGGGCCGCGAGTAATGTCCTCACCTGCACAGACTCATATCGACCCCTCGACATCGGAGGCCCCGTTGTCCCGCTTCGCGCTCATCAAGGCAGTGCTCGGACCGATCATGCGCCTGATGTTCCGCCCACAGGTGGAGGGCGTGGAGCACATCCCCGGCGACGGCCCGGTCATTCTGGCCGGTAATCACCTCACCTTCATCGACTCGATCGTGCTGCCGCTCGTCACCAAGCGGCAGGTGTTCTTCATCGGCAAGGACGAGTACGTCACCGGCAAGGGCGTCAAGGGCCAGCTGATGGCGTGGTTCTTCACTGGCGTCGGCATGATCCCGGTGGACCGGGACGGCGCGAGCGGCGGTGTGGCCGCGCTGATGACCGGACGGCGGATCCTGGAGGAGGGCAAGATCTTCGGGATCTACCCCGAGGGCACGCGGTCGCCCGACGGCCGGCTGTACCGGGGGCGCACCGGTATCGCGCGGCTGACGCTGATGACCGGTGCGCCGGTGGTTCCGTTCGCCATGATCGGCACGGACAAGTTGCAGCCGGGGGGTCGTGGGATCCCGCGGCCCGGGAAGGTCACCGTCCGTTTTGGCGAGGCCATGGAGTTCTCGCGGTACGACGGGATGGACCGGGACCGGTATGTGCTGCGGGCGGTGACCGATTCCGTGATGGCCGAGGTCATGCGGCTGTCGGGGCAGGAGTACGTGGACATGTACGCGACCAAGGCCAAGGCGGCCTAGCGCCGCTGGCAGTTCGGCCGGTTGTTCGGGTGCGGGTGCGTTGTGGTTTCTCGCGCAGTTCCCCGCGCCCCTGACTTGGTCGGCTCATCCGGCACTTTCCAGTTTCTGTCCCTTCAGCAAGAACCAAGCCACCAGCGCCGTTCCCAGCAGGACCGCCGCTCCCGCGCCTGATGCCAGATGCAGGCCGTGGAGGAAGGCGTCCCGGGATGCATTCAGAAGTGCCTCCGCTGTGTGCGGGGGCATTTCTGTTGCCGCCTGCACTGCCGCGCCCAGGGACTCGTGGGCCTGGGCCGGGGTGCCGGCCGGGCCGGTGAAGCCGCGGTAGGCGCCCGTGACGATGGAGCCGAGCAGAGCGATGCCGAGGGCCGCGCCCAGTTCGTACGCCGTCTCGGAGACCGCCGAGGCGGCGCCCGCCTGGTCCTTGGGCACGCTGGAGAGGATCACGTCGGCGGTGACGGTGAAGGAGAAGCCCGCGCCGATGCCCACGACCAGGAGCGCGGCGCCGAGCAGGGGGTAGCCGGTGGACGGGCCGAGTGCCGTGAGCGCGGCCAGGGCCAGGCCGACGGCCGCGAGACCGCCCGAGACCACGGCTCGGACCGAGAACCGGCGGGCCGCGCGGCCCGCGATCAGTCCGGCCGCCACCGCGCCGGCCGCGGCGGGCAGTTCGGCCAGGCCCGCCTCGAACGGGCGCCTGCCCTGGACGAGTTGCAGGTACTGGGACAGGAAGAACACCAGCCCGGACATGCCGAGCACGGTCAGCAGGTCGGCGAGGACCGCCCCGCTGAAGCCACGGTGCCTGAACAGCCTCATGTCCAGCAGCGGGGCCGGCATGGTGAGCTGGCGGTGGACGAAGCCGTAGAGGGCCGTCGCCCCGAGCAGTGCCGTGCCGAGCACCGGCCAGGTGAACCCGTGCGTGGCGGCCTCCTTGACCGCGTACACGACGGCGATCATGCCGACCAGCGACAGGACGACGCTGATCAGGTCCCAGGGGCCCGGGTTCGGGTTGCGGGACTCGGGCAGCGTGCGGATGCCGACCAGGACCAGGACCGCCATGACCGGCAGGTTGATCAGGAAGACCGAGCCCCACCAGAAGTGCTCCAGGAGGAATCCGCCGGCGATCGGGCCGACGGCCGTGCCCGCCGAGGCGGTCGCGCCCCAGATGCCCACGGCGAGGCTGCGCTCGCGCGGGTCGTGGAAGAGGTTGCGGATCAGGGCGAGGGTGGCGGGCATCAGGGTCGCGCCCGCGACACCGAGCAGCGCCCGCGCCAGGATCATCAACTCCGGTGTGGTGGCATAGGCGTTGAGGACCGAGATCGCGCCGAACGCCGTGGCACCGCCGAGCAGGATCCGCTTGCGGCCGATGCGGTCGCCGAGGCTGCCCATGGAGACCAGCAGACCGGCGATGACGAAGGAGTAGACGTCGCCGATCCACAGGAGCTGGGTGCCGGAGGGGTTCAGGTCTTCGCTGATGTAGGGGGTCGCCAGGCCGAGGACGGTGGCGTCGACGGCCACCAGCAGCACGGCCAGGACGAGGACGGAGAGCGCGAGCCAGCGGCCCGGGCGCGTCACCGCCTCCGTCGTCGCGGCCGGCTGCAGGGTGCTGGTCATGATTCCTCTCTTCGCAGAGCGCCGCCGAGCAGCAGCTCGGCGACCATCGTCGGGAAGTCCCTGCCGGCCACACGGCCGTCCAGGGTGGCCCAGGCGCAGGAGGCGATCAGGCCGTACAGCGCCTCGGTGAGCCAGACCGGGGTGAGGTCGATACGGAACTCGCCCGCCTGCTGGCCGCGCTGGAACACCGCGCCGATGCGGGTGTCCAGGCGCAGCCATCCGTCGTTCTGCCGCTCGCCCTCCCACAGCTGGCTCTCGCCGTACAGGAAGGCGAGCAGTCCGGCCGCGGGCTGGACCTCGCGCACCAGCCTGCGTACGGCCTCGCTCGCGGGTCCCTCGTCCAGCCGGGCCCGGTCCACGGCCGCCTCGCACTCCTCGATGCCGAGCGCCTCCAGCGCCCGTACGAGGGCATCGCGGCCGGCGAAGTGACGGTGCAGCGTGGCCCGGCTGATCCCGGCGGCCTTGGCGACCTCGTCCATGGTCGCGGTGGATTTGCGGGTCAGCAGAGCGGCCGCGCTGCGCAGCACCTGGTCACGGTCGAGAGCCATGAGACAAGGATAGCCCAGATGAGACAATCGTGTCTCACAGTGGGCGTGCGTGGCTCATAGCCGCTGATCGGGGCCGGTTCCGGTCAGTGCCAGGGCAGCTGTGCGCGCCGCTCCCAGTAGGCGTGCGGGTCCTCGGCGAGCGTGGCGAGGCGGGTCAGCTGGTCCGCGTCGAGGTCGACGGCGGGAGCGTGCAGGTTGGAGACGAGCTGGGTGACCGTCGCGGCGCCGGAGAGCACGACGCCGGCCCACGGCCGGCACAGGATCCAGGCCAGGGCCACCGCGTCGCAGCCGAGGCCGGTCTCCTCGGCGACGGCCCGGAGCATCTCCGGGGCGTGCGGCGCGGCCAGCCGGCCGTTGGCCATGCCCTCCTTGACGATCACGGTGAGCCCGGCGTCGTGCGCCTCGGCGAGGGCGGGGGCCGCCGAGGTCTCGAGCACGTTGTACGTCGACTGGACGGTACGGAAGAGGGGCTCGCCGTCGGCGGTCAGCTGGAGGGCGGCGCGGATCGTGTCCGCCTGGGCGGGGCCGCTGGTGGAGAACCCGATGGTCAGGCCCTGGGCGGCGGCCTCGGCGAGCCGGGCGTGGAGGTCCTTGTCGGTGAGGGCCGGGCTGTCCGGGGTCACCGAGTGGATCTGGTAGAGGTCGAGCCGGTCGCCGAGCACGGCGTCGGTCTCGGCGCGCTGGCGCTCGTACGCGGCGAGGCTGTGGTCCTTTACCTCGTGCCGTTCGGCGTCGGTGGACCAGCCGGCGGTGTAGGTGTAGCCCCACTTGCTGCCGACGACCACGTCGTCGATGTCGGGGCGGGCGTTCAGCCAGTCGGCGAGGAACTCCTCGGAACGGCCGTAGGAGCGGGCCACGTCGAAGTAGCGCACGCCCTGGGCGTAGGCGGCGTCGAGGAGTTCGTGGGTGCGGGTGCGCAGCGAATCCGCGCTGCGGTTCTCTCCGAGGTCTTCTTCGCGGCCGAGGTTGATGTAGCCGGGGCGACCTACTGCGGCCAGGCCGAGGCCGATGTGGCAGGTGGGGGTGGTGGCGGTGGCGAGGCGGGAGAAGGGCATCGCGGGTTCCGTTCGGTCGGCTCCGGTACGGCTTCCGACCAACGTAACCTGCGATGCCCTTCGGGTCCGCCTGAGAACGCGGTCCGTTCGGTGCTTTGGCGAGTGCGGGTGCGATGTGGTCGCTCGCGCGGTTCCCCGCGCCCCTTTCAGGGGCGCTGCAGCTCAGCTCTTCTTCTTGGCTTCCGCCCACTCGTGCTGGGCCGCCACGTCCGCCCTGACCTCCGCCAGCTGTACGGCGACCGCGCTCGGGGCCGTGCCGCCCCGGCCGTTGCGGGAGGCGAGGGCGCCCGGGACGTTGAGGACGGACCGGACCTCGGGGGTGAGGTGGGCGGAGATCTTCGCGAACTGTTCGTCCGTCAGCTCGTCCAGTTCCTTGCCCTCGGCCTCGGCGGCCTTGACGCACTCCCCGGCGACCTCGTGGGCCACGCGGAACGGCACGCCCTGCTTGACCAGCCATTCGGCGATGTCGGTGGCGAGCGAGAAGCCGGCCGGGGCCAGTTCCTCCATGCGCTCGCGGTTGACCGTGAGGGTGGCGATCATGCCGGTGAAGGCGGGGAGCAGGACCTCCAGCTGGTCGCAGGAGTCGAAGACCGGCTCCTTGTCCTCCTGGAGGTCGCGGTTGTAGGCGAGGGGCAGGGCCTTGAGCGTCGCCATCAGACCCGTCAGGTTGCCGATCAGCCGGCCGCTCTTGCCGCGCGCCAGCTCCGCGATGTCCGGGTTCTTCTTCTGCGGCATGATCGACGAGCCCGTGGAGAACGCGTCGTGCAGGGTCACGAAGGAGAACTCCTTCGTGTTCCAGATGATGATCTCCTCCGCGATCCGGGACAGGTTCACGCCGATCATCGCGGTGATGAAGGCGAACTCCGCCACGAAGTCACGCGAGGCCGTGCCGTCGATGGAGTTGCCGACGCTGCCGTGCTCGAACCCGAGGTCCTGGGCGACCGCCTCCGGGTCCAGGCCGAGGCTGCTGCCCGCGAGGGCGCCTGAGCCGTACGGCGACACCGCCGTGCGCTCGTCCCACTGGCGCAGCCGCTCGGCGTCCCGGGACAGGGACTGGACGTGGGCGAGGACGTGGTGGGCGAAGAGCACGGGCTGGGCGTGCTGGAGGTGGGTGCGGCCGGGCATCGCGACGTCCGGGTGGGCCTCGGCGAGGCCAACCAGGGCGTCCTGGAGGTCGGCGATGAGGCCGCCGATGGTCCGGGCGTGGTCCCTCAGGTACATCCGGAAGAGGGTCGCCACCTGGTCGTTCCTCGACCGGCCGGCGCGCAGTTTGCCGCCGAGGTCGGGGCCGAGGCGCTCCAGCAGGCCGCGCTCCAGGGCGGTGTGGACGTCCTCGTCGGCGATCGTGCCCACGAAGGAGCCGTCGGCGACATCGGCCTCCAGCTGGTCGAGGCCGGCGATCATGCGCTGGAGTTCGTCCTCGGTGAGCAGGCCGGCCTTGTGCAGCACGCGCGCGTGGGCACGCGAACCGGCGATGTCGTAGGGCGCGAGCCGCCAGTCGAAGTGGACGGACGCGGACAGCTTGGCCAGGGCCTCGGCGGGGCCGTCGGCGAAACGGCCGCCCCAGAGCCGTACGTCACCGCTGTTGCTGCTCACTTGCGCTGCTCCTAGGGAAGTGGGTCGGTCGGGCGAGGTGTGCGTCAGGCTATGCCTGGAGATCGCGCCGGGCGGCGATCTTCGAGGACAGGCTGTAGATGTCGATGAAGCCCTTGGCCGCGGACTGGTCGAACGTGTCGCCCGTGTCGTACGTCGCCAGGTTGAAGTCGTACAGGGACTCGGGCGAGCGGCGGCCGGTGACGACCGCGCGGCCGCCGTGCAGGGTCATCCGGATGTCGCCGGTCACGTGCCGGCTGGCCTCGTCGACGAAGCCGTCCAGGGCGCGCTTGAGCGGGGAGAACCACTGGCCGTCGTAGACGAGTTCGCCCCAGCGCTGCTCGACCTGCCGCTTGTAGCGGGCGAGTTCACGCTCGACGGTGACGTTCTCCAGCTCCTGGTGTGCGGTGATCAGGGCGATCGCGCCCGGAGCCTCGTACACCTCGCGGGACTTGATGCCGACGAGGCGGTCCTCGACCATGTCGATCCGGCCGATGCCCTGGGCGCCGGCGCGCGCGTTGAGCTGCTGGATCGCCTGCAGGACGGTGACCGGCCGGCCGTCGATGGCGACCGGGACGCCCGCCTCGAAGGTGATGATCACCTCGTCGGCCTCGCGGGGCTCCGCCGGGTCGGCGGTGTACTCGTAGATGTCCTCGATTGGGGCGTTCCAGATGTCCTCCAGGAAGCCCGTCTCGACGGCGCGCCCGAAGACGTTCTGGTCGATGGAGTACGGGGACTTCTTGGTGGTGGCGATCGGGAGCTGCTTGGCCTCGCAGAAGGCGATGGCCTTGTCCCGGGTCATCGCGTAGTCGCGGACCGGGGCGATGCACTTCAGGTCGGGGGCGAGGGCGACGATGCCGGCCTCGAAGCGGACCTGGTCGTTGCCCTTGCCGGTGCAGCCGTGGGCGACGGTCGTGGCGCCGTGCTTCCTGGCGGCGGCGACCAGGTGCTTGACGATCGCCGGCCGGGAGAGGGCCGAGACCAGCGGGTAACGGTCCATGTAGAGGGCGTTGGCCTTGATCGCCGGGAGGCAGTACTCCTCGGCGAACTCGTCCTTGGCGTCGGCCACTTCGGCCTCCACGGCACCGCAGGCGAGGGCGCGCTTGCGGATGACGTCCAGGTCCTCGCCGCCCTGGCCGACGTCCACCGCGACGGCGACGACCTCGGCGCCCGTCTCCTCGGCGATCCAGCCGATGGCGACGGAGGTGTCCAGACCGCCCGAATAGGCGAGTACGACGCGCTCGGTCACGGGTTTCTCCTCACACTGCACGTGCTGTCATGCATGAGTATGCAGAGCTCTGCATGATTCGTCAATGCGCCGGGTCCTTGAACATGTGAAACCGCTTTCTCGTACTTCCCGCCGAGCGCAGGCGCCGCGTTCGTCCGACGACGACACTCCTGACCCAAGTGAGGCATCCGTATGTCCAGGGCTCTTCCGAAGTACAACAAGCGTCGCGTGGCGGTCTTCGGGGGCGCCGCCGCCGTGGCCCTGTCCGGCGCGGTGATCGCCGGCACCGCCCTCGCGGGCACCCCCGCCAAGAGCGGCGGGGCGGCGCAGGCCCGGACCCTCGCGAGCCCCGGCACCATCTCCTGCCCCGACGTCGCCGCCAAGCTCCCGGCCGTCCCCGCCTCCGCCCAGGCCGAGGTCGACCGCAACCTCGCCCTCCTCCAGACCCAGATCCAGGAAGCCGGCAAGCGCCTGCAAACCACCGTGGGCCAAGGCGGACCCAACTTCGTGAACAACGCCATCCTCGGACCCCTCAAGGACAAACGGACCTCCACCATCGACCGCATCGCCATCGCCATCGGCCGCACCACCAAACCCACCGGGCTGGACTCCCTGGCCACCTGCACCCTGAACGCGAGCGGCACCGGCGCGGCGGGCGGTGGCGCCGGCACACCGAGCACGGCCGCGACCCGGCAGTCGGGCACCGGTACGAGTACGGCGGCCGGCGGCGGCCCCGGCACCATCTCCTGCCCCGACGTCGCCGCCAAGCTCCCGGCCGTCCCCGCCTCCGCCCAGGCCGAGGTCGACCGCAACCTCGCCCTCCTCCAGACCCAGATCCAGGAAGTCGGCAAGCGCCTGCAAACCACCGTGGGCCAAGGCGGACCCAACTTCGTGAACAACGCCATCCTCGGACCCCTCAAGGACAAGCGGACCTCCACCATCGACCGCATCGCCATCGCCATCGGCCGCACCACCACCAAACCCACCGGGCTGGACTCCCTGGCCGCCTGCACGCTCACGAAGTGAGGTAGCGGGCAGCGTGGCCGCCCCGACTAGCGCCGGCCGGGGCGGCCACGACGGGTCCGGGCGCGTGCGTCCGCAAGCGCGGGTCCGGACGGGGGCTCTTCGGTGAAATCCTTAGACAGCCGAAGGAACTGCGCCGATAATCCTTAGACATGGGAAAGACCTATGAGCGCATCGACGGCAGGCTCCGGACGTTCATCGAGGAGCAACCCCTCTTCTTCACCGCGACCGCCCCGCTGTCCGGCGACGGCACGGTCAACCTCTCCCCCAAGGGCCTCAAGGGCTCCTTCGCCGTGCTCGACGAACTGACCGTGGCCTACCTGGACGTCGCCGGGTCCAACGCCGAGACCATCGCGCACCTCAGGGAGAACGGCCGGATCACCCTGATGTGGTGCGCCTTCCAGGGCCCGCCGAACATCGTGCGCGTGCACGGCCGGGGCGAGCCGGTCTTCCGGGACGACCCGCGCTTCAAGGAGCTCCTGAGCCATTTCCCGGACATCGACCCGCGCGCGCACGGGCTGCGCGCCGTCATCGTCGTGCACGCCGAACTGGTCCGGGACACCTGCGGGTACGCCGTCCCCTACATGGCCTACGAGAGCGACCGCGACCTGCACGGGAGGCGTTTCGCGCGGGAGGACGACGTCTCGCTGAACGCGTACTTCGAGAAGAAGGAGCATGTCGCGACGAGCCTGGACGGACTACCCGGGCTGCCGTTGCCGCTTCCGCCGTCTAGCGTCTGAGCCATGCGCCCCGGTGTCGTGCTCGCCCTCGTGTCGGCCTCCTCGCTCGCCCTGCTCGGTTTCACTCCGGGTCCCGAGTCCGGCCCGCTGCCCGCACGTCTGGCGGACACCGGCGGAGGAAGCCAGCTGCTCATCGCCCAGGCCCCGGACGCCGGCTCGACATCGGGGACGGTCACCTGGTGGGACCTGCGGGGCGGGCAGTGGGTGCAGGCCGGTTCGGCACCGGCGCGCTTCGGGGCGAACGGGCTGGCGGAGGGCACCTCGCGGAAGCAGGGGACGAACACGACACCGACCGGCTTGTACGACCTTCCCTTCGGCTTCGGGATCAGGGCAGCGCCGGGCGGGACGAGCGTGGAGTACCGGGCGGTCAAGGAGAGTTCCTGGTGGTGCCAGGACAACGACTCGGCGGCGTACAACCGTTGGGTGGATCCGCTGCCCGCCGACTGCCGCGCCTCCGAGTCCGAGCACTTGATCACCTACAGCACCCAGTACGCGTACGGGCTCGTCATCGGCTTCAACTACGACCGGCCGGTGCGCGGACGCGGAGCCGGGATCTTCCTCCATGTGAACGGGCAGGCGGCGACGGCCGGATGCGTGTCGGTGCCTCAGGACGCGATGCGGCGCATCCTCCAGTGGGCGAAGCCGGACCAGAAGCCGCACATGGCCATCGGGACGGTGGACGGAGCCACGGCCGTCACCCGGTACTGAAGGGCTCAGCTCGCCGGAAGCCGCACCGTGAACGTCGTCGAGCCCGGGCTGCTCTCCAGCCGCACGCCGCCCCCGTGCGCCTCCACCACCGCCGCCACGATCGACAGGCCGAGGCCCGCGCCGGAGCCGGAGGTGCCCGTGGGGCGGCGGTGTTCGGCTCGGGTGAAGCGTTCGAAGACGCCGGGCTGGACCTCCTCGGGCACGCCGGGGCCGTCGTCGTGGACAGAGAGGAGGGCCGCGTCGGTGCCGGCCTCCAGGGTGACCGTCACCTTGGTGCCAACGGGTGTGTGCAAACGCGCGTTGGCCAACAGGTTGGCCAACACCTGTTGGAGGCGGTGGGCGTCGCCCGGGACCGTCACCGGGTCCTCGGGCAGGTCCATGCTCCAGCGGTGGTCGGGACCGGTGGCGCGGGCGTCGGTGACCGCGTCCAGGACCAGGTGGGTGAGGTCCACCGGGCGGCGCTCCAGCGGGCGGCCCGCGTCCAGCCGGGCCAGCAGCAGCAGGTCGTCGACCATCTCGCCCATGCGGGCGGACTCGGCCGTGATGCGCTGCAGGGCGCGGGTGACCTCCGGCGGTACCGGGCCGGGGTGCAGCAGGGCCAGCTCGGCGTGGCCGCGGACCGAGGCGACCGGGGTGCGCAGCTCGTGGCTGGCGTCGGCGGCGAAGCGGCGCAGCCGCTCCTCGCTCGCGTGCCGTTTGGTCAGCGCGTCCTCGACATGGCCGAGCATGCGGTTGAAGGCCGCGGCGACACGGCCCACCTCGGTGCCCGGGTCGGCGTCCGGGGCGCGCGGCGGCAGCGCGACCTCGCCGCTGGCCAGCGGGAGTTCGCTGACCCGGGTGGCGGTGGCGGCGACCCGGCTGAGGGGGCGCAGGGACCAGCGGACCCAGAGGGCGCCGGCCACGCCGGTCACCACCAGGGCCAGCCCGAAGACGATCGCGGCGACCGCCTCCAGCCGGCGGACGGTGGCCTCGACCGGTTCCAGTGGCAGGCCGACGATCAGCACGTCCCCGTCCCGGCCGGCGGTGGCGACGACCCGGTAGTCGTGCAGGGCCGACAGCTCGACGGTGTGGGGCCGGCCGTCGGCCGGTGTCCGGGCCAGCCGGGCTGCGTCCTGCGCGGTCAGGCCGACGGTCAGGTCGGCCGCCGGGTCACCGGAGCGGATGAGGCCCTTGTTGGTGACCGTGCCGTTCAGCAGACGGGCGCCGAAGGTGCCGGTGGCCATCCGGCGGGTGTCGCCGTGCTCGTCCCCGTCGTGGTCGTCGGGCAGCTTGCCGTTGTGTTCGAGGCTCTCCGGGAACCGGGTGCCGACCTGGGCGAGCTGCTCGTCCAGGCGCTGGGTGAGGAAGCCGTTCAGCTCGACGACCGCGGCCAGGCCCACGGCCGCGCAGCTCACCGCCAGCAGCACCACCAGACCGAAGGTGAGCCGGGCGCGGAGGGTGCGGGGCCGGGGCAGCCGGGCCAGGGCACCGCGCAGGCCGAGGCGGCTCACTTGGTCACCGGTTTCAGGACGTAGCCCGCCCCGCGCACCGTGTGGATCATGGGCTCGCGGCCCGCGTCGACCTTCTTGCGCAGATAGGAGATGTACAGCTCGACCACATGGGCCCGGCCGCCGAAGTCGTAGGACCAGACCCGGTCGAGGATCTGCGCCTTGCTGAGCACGCGGCGCGGGTTGCGCATGAGGAAGCGCAGGAGCTCGAACTCGGTGGGTGAGAGCTCGATCAGTTCGCCGGCCCGGGTGACCTCGCGGGCCTCCTCGTCCATCACCAGGTCGCCCACGACCAGCCGGGGCCCCTCCTCCTGCTGCCGGGCCATGCCCGCCCGGCGCAGCAGGCCGCGCAGCCGGGCCACGACCTCCTCCAGGCTGAAGGGCTTGGTGACGTAGTCGTCACCGCCGGCCGTGATGCCCGCGATCCGGTCCTCGACCGCGTCCCGTGCCGTGAGGAAGAGGACGCAGACGTCCGGCTTCACCTCGTGCAGCCGGCGCAGCACGGCGAAGCCGTCGGTGTCCGGGAGCATCACGTCCAGGACGACGGCGTCGGGCAGCAGCTCGCGCGCGGTGCTGAGGGCCGACGCGCCGTCCCCGGCGGCACGCACCTCCCAGCCCTCGTAGCGCAGGGCGCCGGTGAGCACCTCCGCGAGGTCGGGGTCGTCGTCGACGACGAGGACGCGCAGCGGGGTGCCGTCGGGTCGGGTGAGGGCCGGGCGGCCGGAACGGGTGGTGTTCATCGCGCCTTCCAGCATCACCCATGGGGAGGAATGCGAGACACCGCCTCCGCTCTGAGTTTTCTCTGAGAGCCCTCAGGCCCGCTGAACGCAGTCTGAGAACAGCTTCTGAGTCTGCTCTCAAAGCGCCTGGTGACAGGGTTGCTCAGAGGTGTCTCAGAGCTTTCCGCCGCACAGTGGCCCGGTACGACGGACGAAGGGACGGCGACTGATGACCACCGTGGATGTGCGGCGGGCGGCACCGCCCGTGACCGCACGGCGCTCCCCCGCGGGGCCCGTGCTGGCCGCGCTGTGGGCCGGGGCGGCGGCCGTGGTCGCGCTCTGGTGGGCGGACACCGGGTCCGTGGTCGGTTCGGCCGGGTGGCTGACCGGCGCCGGGCGGATCGCCGGGCTGCTGTGCGGGTACGCCTGCGCGGTGCTGGTCGGTCTGATGGCGCGGGTGCCGCTGCTGGAGAGGCGGATCGGCTCGGACCGGGTGGCGCGCTGGCACGCGATGGCCGGCCGGTACACGGTCTGTCTGCTGGTCGCGCACATCGTGCTGATCCTCGCCGGGTACGCCGCCCAGGACCGGGCCTCGCTGTGGCACGAGGCGGTGACCGTCGTCCTGGACTATCCGGACATGCTCAAGGCCACCGCCGGCACGGTGATCCTCTTCGCGGTCGGCATCACCTCGGCCCGGGCCGTGCGCCGCCGCACCAGCCACGAGTTCTGGTACTACGTCCACCTGCTGACGTACGCGGCCGTGTTCCTGGCCTTCTTCCACCAGCTGACGCTGGGGAACGAGTTCAACGGCAAGCCGGTGGCGACCGCCGCCTGGTACGCGCTGTACCTGGGCGTCGCGGCCCTGGTGCTGTGGTTCCGGATCCTCGCCCCGGTCCGCCTCAACCGGCGCCACCGGCTGCGTGTGGACTCGGTTCACCTGGAGGCACCGGGTGTGTACTCGGTCGTCGTACGCGGACGGCACCTGGACGAGCTGGGCGCGCGGCCGGGGCAGTTCTTCCGCTGGCGGTTCCTCGGCGAGGGCCTGCGCTGGACGTCGACGCCCTACTCCCTGTCGGCGCCGCCGCGCCCGGATCTGATGCGCATCACGGTCAAGGCGCTCGGCGACCACAGCGCGGCCGTCGCCCTGCTGCGGCCCGGCACCCGGGTGTGGGCGGAGGGCCCGTACGGCTCGCTGACCGCCGACCGGGCCACCAGCCACCACTCCCTGCTGATCGCGGCCGGCGTCGGCGTCACCCCGCTGCGCGCCCTGTTCGAGACGCTGCCCGGCGAGGTCACCCTGCTCTACCGGGCGCGCCGCGCCGAGGACCTGGCGCTCGGCGCGGAGCTGGAGGCGATCGCCCGGTGGCGCGGCGCCCAGGTGCTGTACGCGCTGAACGGTCCCCGGGGCGAGCGCCCGGACATCACGGCGCAGTCGCTGCGCGCGACCTTCCCGGGCCTCGCCGGTCACGACGTCTACATCTGCGGGCCGCACGGCTTCGCGCAGGACGTGTACGAGGCGCTGCGCGCGGCCGGGGTGCCGGACCGCCGCATCCACCACGAGTCGTTCGAACTGTGAGAACCGTGAGAACTGTGAGGCTGACCACGTGCATGCCCTGAGGAAGAACCGCCCGCTCCGCCGGATCGTGCTGGCCAGTGCCGCCACCGTCTCCGGGATGGTGCTGCTGCTGTCGCTCAAGCCGCACACGGGCCCCACGCTGGCCACGGCCGACACCAAGTCGCCGACCGTGTCGAGCAGTTCGGCCCCGTCGAGCGGATCGGGCGGATCGTCGGGCGGATCGAGCGGCTCCTCCGGCGGCTCCGCCTCGGGTTCGAAGGTCAGCAAGACCGTCACCGGAGACACCGTCCAGACCCGCTGGGGCCCGGTCCAGGTGCGGGTGACGATCAAGAGCGGCAAGCTCACCGAGGTGACGGCGGTGCAGTACCCGCAGGACAACCCGCGCGACCAGGAGATCAACAGCTACGCCCTGCCCCAGCTGCGGCGTGAGGCGCTGGCCGCGCAGAGCGCGGACATCGACATGGTGTCGGGCGCCACCTACACCAGCACCGGCTACAAGCAGTCCCTGCAGTCCGCGCTGGACTCGGCGGGACTGTGAGGCGGAACCGCTGAACACTCGGCGCACGCGGCACGTATCTGTGGGCCAAGGGTCAAGTCCCCACGGAGGAACCGTGACCACCACGCTCGCAGGCGGACGTGCCGCCCGCCGACAGACGATGCGCCGCATCCGCCCGCGCCGCTCCCCGGCCGTACCGCTGCTGCTCGCCGTCTGGGCGGGCGCGGCGGCCGTGCTGTGGCTCTGGTGGCACAACACACCGTCCATCGCCGACGACACCGGCCGGATCCTCAACGCCGGCCGAATCACGGGCCTTCTGGCCGGCTATCTGATGGCGCTGGTCGTGTTGCAGATGGCGCGCGTGCCGGCGCTGGAACGGCGGGTCGGCTCGGACCGGGTGGCCCGCTGGCACGCGATGAGCGGCCGCTACACGATCTGCCTGATCGTGGCGCACGTCTTCCTCACCATGTGGGGGTACGCGCGCCAGGCGGGCAAGTCGCTCGGCGACATCGTCCAGCAGACCATCGACTCCATCAACCAGCTTCCCGATGTGGGCAAGGCGGCCATCGGCACGGGCCTGTTCGTGCTGATCGGGCTGACGTCGATCGGCGGGATCCGCCGCCGTATGCCGTACGACACCTGGTACCACGTCCATCTGATGACGTACGCGGCGGTGTTCCTGACGTTCTGGCACCAGATCACCACCGGCAACGACTTCGCGGTCGAGCCCATGGCGAAGACCTTCTGGTACGTCCTGTACGGCGCGGTCACCGCGCTCGTGATCTGGTACCGGATCCTCACCCCGATCCGGCTGAACCTCAAGCACCGGATGCGCGTGGAGGCGGTCATCGAGGAGACGCCGGGCATCGTGTCGGTGCTCATCGGCGGGCGCAAGCTGCACCGGATGGGCGCGGAGGCGGGACAGTTCTTCCGCTGGCGGTTCCTCGCGCCGGGGATGCGCTTCAGCTCGCATCCGTACTCGCTGTCGGCGGCGCCCCGCCCGGACATGCTGCGGATCACGGTGAAGGCGATCGGCGACCACAGCGCCCGGCTGCGCGAGCTCACGCCCGGCACCCGGGTGTGGGCGGAGGGCCCGTACGGCGCGATGACCGCGCAGCGCCGCAGCCGGGGCAAGGTGCTGCTGGTCGCGGGCGGCGTCGGCATCACCCCGATGCGGGCGCTGTTCGAGACGCTGCCCGGGGCGGCCGGTGACATCACCCTGCTCTACCGGGCCAACAGCACCCAGGACCTGGCGCTGTGGGACGAGCTGGCGAAGATCGCCGACGAGCGGGGCGCGCGGCTGATGTACGCGGTGAACAGCCCCGACGGGGAGCGGCCGGACATCTCCGCGGAGAACCTCCAGCGGAAGATCCCGGACATCGACCGGCACGACGTGTTCATGTGCGGCCCGACCGGGTTCGCTCAGTCGGTGTACGAGGCACTGCGCGGCGCGGGGGTCCCCGCCCGCCGCATCCATCACGAGTCGTTCGAGATGTGAGCGGGAGCTACGGACTGATGAGGAAGAGCCACCCCATTCGGCGGGTCGTGCTGGCCACCGCCGCCACCGTGTCCGGTGTCGTGCTGCTGCTGTCGCTGAAGCCGGCGTCCGATCCGGCCGCGGCCTCGGCGGCGGGCGCGGCCCCGCAGCAGCCGGCCGCGGGGCAGGAGTCACCGCAGGGCGGTGCCCAGGCCTCCACCGGCTCCGGCACGGTGACCGGCGACGCCACGCAGACGCAGTACGGGACCGTGCAGGTACGGCTGACCGTCGCGGGCGGCAAGATCACCAAGGCCGAGGCGGTGCAGGCGCCCAAGGGCGGACTCAGCGACCAGAAGACCGCGCTGGCCGTCCCCAAGCTCAACCAGGAGGCCGTCGCGGCGCAGAGCGCGCGGATCGACGCGGTGTCCGGGGCGACGTACACGAGCAACGGCTACAAGCAGTCGCTGCAGTCGGCGCTGGACAAGATGAAGACGTCCGCCGGGTCCTCGACGGGCACCCCGGCCGGCTCCTCCGGTTCCGGGGCCTCCGGTTCCTCCGGTGCGGCACAGGCCCGCACGGTCACCGGCAAGGTCGCGCAGACGCAGTACGGCCCGGTCCAGGTGCGGATCACGGTCAGCGGTGGCAAGATCACCAAGGCCGAGGCGGTGCAGGCGCCCAAGGGCGGACTCAGCGACCAGAAGACCGCGCTGGCCGTCCCCAAGCTCAACCAGGAGGCCGTCACGGCCGGGAACGCGAACATCGACGCCGTCTCCGGCGCCACCTACACCAGCACCGGCTACAAGCAGTCGCTGCAGTCGGCGCTGGACCAGGCCGGTGGCTGACCCGGTGACCGAGTCGGCCGATGCTCCCGCCGCGGTGCGTCATGCGGAGGAGGTCATGGGGACCGTCTTCTCCTTCGACGTCCGCGGCGGGGAACCCGGTGCGGTGCGCGAGGCGCTGGCCGAAGCCGTCGCCGGTCTGCACCGTGCGGACGCGGTGTTCAGCACCTACCGCGAGGACAGCGAGGTCTCGCGGCTGGCCCGCGGCGAGCTGACCGTGGCGGAGTGCGCGCCGGAGGTGGCCGAGGTGCTGGACCTCGCGGCCGAGGCGGAACGGGTGAGCGAGGGCTGGTTCAGCACCCGCTACCAGGGCTCGCTCGATCCCACCGGCATCGTCAAGGGCTGGGCCGCCGAGCGGGCCGCGCGGCTGCTGGCGGCGGTGGCCGGGGTGCGCGGGGTGAGCGTCAACGGAGGCGGGGACGTCCAGCTCCTCGGCACGCCGGAGCCTGGGCGGCCGTGGCGCGTGGGGGTGGCGGATCCGCTGCGGCCGGGTGGTCTGGCGGCGGTGGTCTCGACGGCGGGCGTGGCCGAACTGTCGGTGGCGACTTCGGGGACGGCCGAGCGGGGCGCGCACATCGTGGATCCGCGCACGGGGAAGTCCGCGGTGTCGGACCTGGTGGCAGTGACGGTGATCGGTCCCCGTCTGACCTGGATCGACTGCTGGGCCACGGCGGCCTTCGCGATGGGCTCCCGGGCGGGCCTGGTCTGGCTGGAGTCGCTGCCGGACGTGGAGGGACTGCTGATCACCGCCGGCGACGAGGTGCGGTGCACCGGGGGGCTGGCGGCGCGACTGGGCTGACCACCCGGGAAAAGCCCGCTCGCCGTATCAGGCGGCCACTGTTCCCTCCTTCGGTTGCACGACGTGCCCCTTCATCAGGTGGGCCGTGGCGATGACGGTGCCGCCGGGTGTCGTCAGCCGGGCACCGGAGAGGGTCGACAGGTCGCCGGGAGCGCCCACGCCCCACTCGCCGCGTCCGCCGCTCAGGAGGAAGTCGCCGACCCGTACGGTCGTGCCGTCGGCGCGCTCCAGCAGACAGGTGACCTTGCCGGTGTACACGCCGCGAGGCCCGGCGGAGTCGACGGACACGAAGATCCAGCCGGGGTTCTCGGGATGGATGTAGACCTCGCCGACCTTGCCGCCGTTCGTCGCCGAGGTCATGTCGCCGAGCAGCACGGGCTCGGACTCGGTGGCGGGCGCGGTCGAGGCGATGACGGTCTCGACGACGGTGCCGATCCCCCAGCCGGCGAAGCCGACGGCGACGGTGAGCGCGGTGGCGACGGCCGCGAGCCGCAGCCGGGCGCGCCGGGCGCGCCCGCGCAGGTTCCCCGGTGCACGGCCGGAGGCGCCCCTGGGAGCCTCGGGCCCCGAAGCCTGTTCGGCCAGCCTGCGCGCCACCCGGGTCTCGAACCCGGCCGGGGGCTCGGCGTCCGGCAGCAGGCCGATCAGCCGGTCGCCGACCAGGGTGAGCCGGCGGACGTACTCCCGGCAGTCCGCGCACCGGTCCAGATGGGCGACCGCTTCCGCGCGCTCCCGGGCCGGCAGCACGCCCAGCGCGAGCTCGGCGCCGATCTCGCGCAGCTTGTCGCAGTTCGCGTCACTGGACATGGTCGCCTCGCTTCGAAGGCGCGAGCGTGGTGCGCAGTTTCGCCATGGCGGCCCTGATCCGTGTCTTGGCGGTGCCCAGCGGGATGCGCTCCGCCTCGGCGATCTGCTGGGCCGTCATCCCGTAGATACCCGCCATCACCAGGGCCCTTGCCTGTTCCCGAGGCAACCGCCCCACGGCGGCCCGCAGCTGGGAGGAGGCCTCGTCGGCCAGCGCCCACTGCTCGGGGGTCTCGGTGACGACGCCGATGACGGAGTCGAGGTCCTCAGGTGCCATCGGCTCGGTCCGCCGGGAGCGGACGGCGTCGACGGCGAGGTTGTGCGCGATGGTCGTCAGCCAGGTGGTGACCGAGCCGCGGCGCGAGTCGTAGATCTGGGCGTGCCGCCACGCGCGCTCGAACGTCGACTGAGCGACGTCCTCGGCGAGTTGCACATCTCCGGTGACGGCCATGGCGACCCCGAACACCCGGCGCTGGAACCTGCGTACGAAGATCACCGCGAGTTCCGGATCACCGGTGGCCAGCCCGGCCAGCAGGGCTTCGTCCGGGAGGCGGTCCACGCGGAACCGGAAACCCGACACACCCTTGTATACGGCCGACGGCCGCCAGGGGATTGCCCGCCCACCTGCCCGCCCGCCGCGGAAGATCACACTGTCATTCTCCGCCCACGGGCGGGGCGCCGCATGCCGGTTCAGTGCCCGTTCTGCGCCAGCCGCAGCAGGTGGTCCGCCAGGGCCTGGCCCCCGCTCGGGTCCCGGCTGATCAGCAGCAGCGTGTCGTCGCCGGCGATCGTGCCCAGGATGTCGTGCAGCTCCGCCTGGTCGATGGCCGAGGCGAGGAACTGGGCGGCCCCCGGCGGGGTGCGCAGGACGACGAGGTTGGCGGAGGCCTCCGCGGAGATCAGCAGCTCCTGGGAGAGGCGCCGCATGCGCTCCTCCTTGGCCGACTCCCCCAGGGGGGCACGGGGGGTACGGAACCCGCCCTCGCTCGGCACCGCGTAGATCAGCTCGCCGTCGGTGTTGCGGATCTTCACCGCGTTCAGCTCGTCGAGGTCCCGGGAGAGCGTCGCCTGGGTGACGCTCAGCCCGTCGTCGGCGAGCAGCTTGGCCAGCTGACTCTGCGACCGCACCGGCTGCCGGTTGAGGATGTCCACGATCCGGCGGTGCCGCGCGGTGCGGGTCTGCGGCACGGCCGGTCCGGTACCCGCCGCCTGCTCGTGGTCCTGCGCCTGGCTCATCGTCGTCCTATTCTTCGGATCGTCCGTCCCCATCCACTGGGTTCGCTGCGTCGAGGATGCCGGGCAGCGCCTGCAGGAACGCTCCCGCCTCGTCGTCGGTCAGGTTCAGCGGCGGCATGAGCCGTACGACGTCGGGGGCGGGCGCGTTCACCAGGAACCCGGCCTCCTGGGCCGCCTGCTGCACCTGCGGCGCGTGCGGCCCGGTGAGCACGATACCCAGGAGCAGACCGGCGCCCCGCACAAAGTCGATCAGCGGGTGGCCCAGTCCCTCGATTCCCTCGCGCAGCTTCTCGCCCTGCCGCTTGACGTTCTCCAGCAGCCCCTCGTGCGCGATCGTGTCGAGCACTGCGAGTCCGGCGGCGCAGGCGACCGGGTTGCCGCCGAAGGTCGTACCGTGCTGGCCGGGCCGGAGCAGTTCGGCGGCCCGGCCGAAGGCCACGGTGGCGCCGAGCGGCAGTCCGCCGCCGAGCTGCTTGGCGAGGGTGACGACGTCGGGCAGCACGCCCTCGTGGGCCTGGTACTCGAACCAGGTGCCGGTGCGGCCGATGCCGGTCTGCACCTCGTCCAGTACCAGCAGGGCGCCGGTGGCGGCGGTGATGGCGCGGGCGGCCTTCAGATAGCCGGCCGGGGGCACCACCACCCCGTTCTCGCCCTGGACCGGCTCGATGATCACCAGAGCGGTCTCCTCGGTGACCGCCGCCGCGAGCGCCTGGGCGTCGCCGTAGGGCACGTGGGTGACCTCGCCGGGCAGCGGCAGGAAGGGGTCCTGCTTGGCGGGCTGGCCGGTGAGCGCGAGGGCGCCCATCGTACGGCCGTGGAAGCCGCCGGTCGTGGCGACCATGTGGGTGCGCCCGGTGAGCCGGCCGATCTTGAAGGCGGCCTCGTTGGCCTCGGCTCCGGAGTTGCAGAAGAAGACGCGGCCCTCCCGGCCGAAGAGCGTCAGCAGCCGTTCGGCGAGGGCGACGGTGGGCTCGGCCATGAAGAAGTTGGAGATGTGGCCGAGGGAGGCGATCTGCCCGCTGACGGCCTCCACGATCGCCGGGTGGGCGTGACCGAGGGCGTTGGTGGCGATGCCGCCGACGAAGTCGTGGTACTCCCGGCCCTCGGCGTCCCAGACCTTCACGCCCTCGCCGCGCACGAGGGGCAGGCGGGGGGTGCCGTAGTTGTTCATGAGCACGCCCTGCCAGCGCTGGGTCAGCTCCTGGTTTCCCCGGTGCTCCTGGGTGCCCTGGTTGCCCGTCACTGTGCGTCCCCCTCGAGCTCGTCGGGCACGACCATCGTGCCGATGCCTTCGTCGGTGAAGATCTCCAGCAGGATCGAGTGCTGGACCCGGCCGTCGATGACGCGGGCGGTGTGCACCCCGTTGCGCACGGCGTACAGACAGCCCTCCATCTTCGGCACCATGCCGGAGCTCAACTCCGGCAGCAGCTTCTCCAGTTGGGAAGCGGTGAGGCGGCTGATCACCTCGTCGGAGTTCGGCCAGTCCTCGTAGAGGCCCTCGACGTCGGTGAGGACCATGAGGGTCTCGGCGCCCAGTGCCGCAGCGAGTGCCGCAGCCGCCGTATCAGCATTGACGTTGTAGACATGGTGGTCGTCCTGGGAGCGGGCGATCGACGACACGACCGGGATACGGCCGTCGGCGAGCAGCGCCTCGATGGCGCCCGTGTCGATGGCGGTGATCTCGCCGACCCGCCCGATGTCGACCAGTTCGCCGTCGATCTCGGGCTGGTGCCTGGTCGCGGTGATGGTGTGGGCGTCCTCGCCGGTCAGGCCGACGGCGAGCGGCCCGTGCCGGTTGAGCAGGCCGACCAGCTCCCGCTGCACCTGTCCCGCCAGCACCATCCGTACGACGTCCATGGCGTCCTCGGTGGTCACGCGCAGGCCCGCCTTGAACTCGCTGACGATGCCGTGCCGGTCGAGGGCGGCGCTGATCTGCGGGCCGCCGCCGTGGACCACGACCGGCTTGAGGCCGGCGTGGTGCAGGAACACGACGTCCTGGGCGAAGGCCGCCTTCAGCTCTTCGTCGATCATGGCGTTGCCGCCGAACTTGATGACGACGGTCTTGCCGTTGTGCTTGACCAGCCAGGGCAGCGCCTCGATGAGGATCTGGGCCTTCGGCAGGGCTGTGTGCTTGCGAGTGCTCATGACGAATAGGCGCTGTTCTCGTGGACGTAGTCGGCGGTGAGGTCGTTGGTCCAGATCGTCGCGGTCTCGGTGCCCGCCGCCAGGTCGGCGACGATGTGCACCTCGCGGTAGCGCATGTCGACCTTCTCGCGGTCCTCGCCGACCGAACCGTTCTTGCACACCCACACGCCGTTGATGGCGACGTTGAGCTGGTCCGGGTCGAAGGCGGCCTTCGTGGTGCCGATCGCGGAGAGCACCCGGCCCCAGTTGGGGTCCTCGCCGTGGATCGCGCACTTGAGGAGGTTGTTGCGGGCGATGGAGCGGCCCACCTCGACGGCGTCCGCCTCGCTGGCCGCGTTGACCACCTCGACCTTGATGTCCTTGCTGGCGCCCTCGGCGTCCCGGATGAGCTGCTGTCCGAGGTCGTCGCACACCTGCCGTACGGCATCGGCGAACTCGGAGAACTCCGGGGTGATGCCGGAGGAGCCGGAGGCCAGCAGCAGGACGGTGTCGTTGGTGGACATGCAGCCGTCGGAGTCGACGCGGTCGAAGGTGACTTTCGTGGCGGCGCGCAGCGCCCGGTCCAGTGCGTCGTCGTCCAGCTCCGCGTCCGTGGTGAGGACGACCAGCATGGTGGCGAGGCCGGGGGCGAGCATGCCGGCGCCCTTGGCCATGCCGCCGACGGTCCAGCCTCCCTTCGTCACGACGGACGTCTTGTGGACGGTGTCGGTGGTCTTGATGGCGATGGCGGCCTTCTCGCCGCCGTGCTCGGAGAGCTGGGCGGCGGCCGTCTCGACACCCGGGAGCAGCTTGTCCATGGGCAGCAGGACGCCGATGAGCCCGGTGGAGCAGACGGCGACCTCGATGGCGCCCCGGCCGAGCACCTCGGCCACCTTCTCGGCGGTGGCGTGGGTGTCCTGGAAACCCTTCGGGCCGGTACAGGCGTTGGCGCCGCCGGAGTTGAGGACGACCGCCGAGACCTGGCCGCTCTTGAGCACCTGCTCCGACCACAGCACCGGTGCGGCCTTCACGCGGTTGGAGGTGAAGACGCCCGCGGCGGCACGGCGCGGCCCGTTGTTGACCACGAGGGCCAGGTCGGGGTTGCCGTTCTCCTTGATCCCGGCGGCGATCCCCGCCGCCGTGAATCCCCTGGCTGCCGTGACACTCACGGTGCGACTCCGATCGTGGAAAGCCCGGTGGTCTCGGGAAGACCGAGGGCGATGTTCATGCTCTGGACGGCACCGCCGGCGGTGCCCTTGGTCAGGTTGTCGATGGCGCTGATCGCGATGATGCGGCCCACGGACTCGTCGTACGCGACCTGCACCTGAACGGCGTTGGAACCGTAGACGGACGCCGTCGCGGGCCACTGGCCCTCGGGCAGCAGGTGCACGAAGGGCTCGTCGGCGTAGGCCTTCTGGTAGGCGGCGCGGACCGACTCGGCGGTGACGCCCGGCTTCGCGGACGCGCTGCACGTGGCGAGGATCCCGCGCGGCATCGGCGCGAGCGTCGGCGTGAAGGAGACCGAGACCCGCTCCCCCGCCGCCCCGCTGAGGTTCTGGATCATCTCGGGGGTGTGCCGGTGGCCGCCGCCGACACCGTACGGCGCCATGGAGCCCATGACCTCGCTGCCGAGCAGATGCGGCTTGGGCGCTTTTCCGGCGCCGGAGGTGCCGGACGCGGCGACGATCACCGCCTCGGGCTCGGCGATCTGTGCGGCGTAGGCCGGGAACAGGGCCAGGGTGACGGCGGTGGGGTAGCAACCGGGCACCGCGATGCGCTTGGACCCCTCCAGCGCGGCGCGGGCGCCCGGAAGTTCGGGGAGGCCGTACGGCCAGGTGCCGGCGTGCGGGGAGCCGTAGAACTTCTCCCAGTCGGCCGGATCCTTCAGCCGGAAGTCGGCGCCCATGTCGACCACGAGGACATCGGGCCCGAGCTGCTCGGCGACGGCGGCGGACTGCCCGTGCGGCAGCGCGAGGAAGACCACGTCGTGCCCGGCGAGCGCCTCGGGCGTGGTCGGAGTCAGCACGCGGTCGGCCAGGGGCAGCAGATGCGGCTGCAGTGCGCCGAGCCGCTGGCCGGCGTTGGAGTTCCCGGTCAGGGCCCCGATCTCGACCTCGGGGTGCGCGAGGAGCAGGCGCAGGGCCTCGCCGCCCGCGTATCCGCTCGCTCCGGCCACCGCCGCACGTACCGCCATGTCCATCCTCCTCGTGATGGCATGACTATACGTACTGCTGCAGTTTTATGCAACGACTATGCGGGCGGCCGGGCGATCTGCCGGGGAAGCATCACCCAGCGGGACACGACGAAGGTGACCGGGATCGCCGCCGCCGAGGCGAGCAGCGGGGCGAAACGGCTCCCGGCGTGCAGGACGTCGACGATGACGTAGACACCCGATGTGGTGACCAGGAAATTGGTGACGTTCGTCAGCGGGAACAGCAGGAATTTACGCCAGGTCGGCGGCGTCCGGTAGGTGAAGCGCGCATTCAGGAAAAAGGAGCCGATCATACTGGTCACGAAGGCGATGACATGCGCGAAGAGATAGGGCAGCCAGTTCAGGAACAGCAGGTAGAGACAGTAATAAGTGGCGGTGTTGATCACACCGACCGCGGCGAAGGTGAGGATCTGTCGCTTCAAGGAATGAGGTCTTTCGTCCGTTCCACGTTGGTCGCCTTCACCAGGAAGTGCGGACGGCCCTTCACCTCGTAGTAGATGCGGCCGGTGTACTCCCCGATCACTCCCAGCATGACCATCTGCACCCCCGCCAGGGCCGTCACGGCGGTGATGATGGTCACATAGCCCGGAGTCTGCACCCCGTTGATCAGCGCGGCGCCCACGATCCAGGCCGTGTAGAGGCCCGCGCACAGCAGCAGTCCCATGCCCAGCCAGAGGGCGGCGCGCAGCGGGCGGTTGTTGAAGGACAGCAGCCCGTCGATGCCGTAGTTGAGCAGGCCGCGCAGGTTCCAGGAGCTGTTGCCGGCCTCGCGCGCGGCGTTCTCGTACTCGAAGGTGGTGCTCGGGAACCCCACCCAGGCGAACAGGCCCTTGGAGAAGCGGTTGTACTCGGTGAGGGCCAGCACGGCGTCCACCACGCGGCGGGACAGCAGCCGGAAGTCTCCGACGCCGTCGACGAGTTCGACGTCGACCAGGCGGTTGACGAGCCGGTAGTACAGGCGCGCGGCGAGGGTCCGGGCGAGACCGTCGCCGGTGCGGCTGCGCCGGGCGATGACCTGGTCGTGCCCTTCCTCGCGCAGCCGGACCATCCGCCGGATCAGTTCCGGCGGGTGCTGGAGGTCGGCGTCCATGACGATCACGCAGTCGCCGGAGGCGTGCCGCAGGCCGGCGAGCAGGGCGGCCTCCTTGCCGAAGTTGCGGCTGAAGGAGACGTAGCGGACCCGTGCGTCGAGGTCGGCCAGGTGTTTCAGGACGGCGAGCGTACGGTCGCGGCTGCCGTCGTCGACGTACACGAACTCCATGTCGTGGCCGAGCGGCAGCAGTTCCTCGGCGACGCTCTGGATCTTCTCGTGGAAGCGTTCGAGGACGTCTTCCTCGTTGTAGCAGGGCGCGACGATCGATATCAGCATGGTGAATCCCCCCAGGGGCGCGGTCAGGGTGCGGTGGTCACGCGCTCGCGTGGTGGTGTGGGCGTGGGCGGCACGGGGGCGCGCCGGCGGCGGACGGCGGTGAGGGCGGAGAGCAGGGTGAGGGCCGCGAGCGAGACGAGCCCGACGGTCGTGCCCAGCCGCAGGCCGGGTGGGTGGAAGGTGCAGGTCAGAGTGGTCGAGCGGCCGTCGAGGGGGACGGCGATCAGGCCGTGGTAGTCCTCGGCGGGCCTGGCCGCGCCGTCCCCGGTGGCGCAGCGCCAGCCGGCGATGCGGGGTGCGGCGACGACCGCGATCCCCTTGCTGCCGGCGGGCAGTCGAGCCCGGACGGTGCCGTCGGAGACGCCCACCTCGGTGGCGCCGGTGGCCTTCAGCCGGGCCGCCGCGGTGTGCAGCCGCGCGGCGTCCAGGCAGCCGACCGCGCCGGGCGGGATCCGGCCGGGGCGGTCCGGGGTGAGCTCGATCCGTACGCGCCCGGAGGCCGGGGTACGGCCGAGCGGCTCCATGGCCGCGCGGTTGCGGCCGTACTCGAACCGGAAGGGGACGCCTGTGCCGGAGCCCGCGAGCCGCGCGGTGCCGGAGAAGTGCGGGGCCCACAGGTTCACTTGCGTCCCGGCCGGGCAGCGGGCGGTGATCGCCGGCCCGGTCATGGCGTTCCCCGCGCCCACATAGCGGCTGCTCACCGGCTTCCCGAAGTCGTCGTACACGGCGACGCGCGGCACGGTGTAGACCCGGCTGCCGAGCAGCAGTTCCTGGTTGCGGTACGGCGACGGGCCGAAGGGGGTGTCGTCGGGCGCGGTCCGCACGGTCACCAGGGGCGGCACCTCGCGCCGGATCACGGTGATCGGCCCGGTGGTCCCGGGCAGCGCCGCCTGGTGCGGGTCCGGCGGGTTGTGCAGCCGGGCGCCGACGGAGAAGAGGACGTCCGTGACGGCGTTGTCCAGGCTCTGCACACTGCGCCCGCGCGAGGTCCAGCCGCCGCCGAGGGCGGTGAGGGTACGGCTGAGGACGTCCGGGGTGAGGCTGCTGTAGTACTGGGCGCCCTGGCCGCCGACCAGCATCGGGTCGTTGCCGACGATCTGTTCGCGGCCGGGGTCGGTGCGGTAGCGCGGCCAGCCGTCGGCCTCGGCGATCGCCGCCGCCTGCCGCTGCTGCCGCTCGCCCCAGGGCGCGTAGTCGTCCAGGTGCTTCAGGCGCAGCTTGGTGGCGACGGCGGAGGTGGCGGCGGTCTCGCCGACCTGCGCGCCGAGGAGGAGTACGACGGCCAGGCCGGCGAGTCGCGTGCGCGGCCCGGCGCGGCCGAGGAGGACGAGTCCGGTCAGGGTGCCCGCGACGGCGAGCAGCAGCACCGGCCAGGTGTGCGGCCGTACCAGCGTGCTGCGGCTCGCGACGGCGGTGACCAGGGCGAGCAGCGCGGTCGCGGCGCCGAGGGTCCGCCCATCGGGGAGGCCGTACGACAGGGCGTGCCAGGCGGCGATGACCAGCAGTCCGCACAGGACGAAGGCCTGCCGGTAGGAACTGCCCTGCGGGGTGGCGAAGGCGTGCCAGACCAGGCTGGTGGGCGCCCACTGGAGCGACAGGGCGACCGCGAGGACGAGCGTGGTCCAGCCCGTGCGGACCGGGGCGGGGACCGCGCGGTGGAAGGGCAGGGCGAGGGCGAGCACCAGGGCGGTGATGCCGACGTAGAGGGCCGGGGAGCCGAAGCCGTAGGTCGTGGGCAGCAGGCGGGCCGGCAGGTCCTCGCCGGGCACGGGGGTGAACGGCCGTACGCGGCCCGGGTAGGCGTACCTGGTGCCGAAGTAGATCACCGTGACGAGCGGGGCGGCGAGGCCGATGCCGAGGGCGACGGTGAGGGTCGCGCGGCCGGCCGCCGCGAGCGCCTGTCGGCGGGGCGGGCGGGCGAGCAGCAGGCGCAGCAGCAGGACCAGGGCGGCGCCGAGGGTGGCCATGTAGGCGGTGTAGAAGTTGGCGGTCCAGGCGAGGGCGACGACCAGGACTCCGAGGAGGCGCCGGCGCCCCGCGGCCGCCCATTCGCCGACCAGGCACAGCAGCGGCAGGGCGATCAGCCCGTCGAGCCACATCGGGTTGTAGTCGGCGTCGGCCACGGTCCAGCCGCACAGCGCGTAGGAGGCGCCGAGCAGTCCGGCGGCCCACCAGCGCCCGGGCCGCAGGGTGAGCAGCAGCCAGGCCATGGCGGCCGCGGCGGAGGCGGTCTTCAGGACCGTGACGACGTAGACGGCGAAGTCGATCCGGTCCCGTGGGAAGACGGCGACGAGCAGGGCGAAGGGGCTGCCGAGGTAGGTGCCGAGGTCGGGCAGGAAGCTGGAGCCGTACCCGGACTGCCAGTTGACGAGGAGGCCGCCGTCGGCGTGGCCGTGCAGCAGGTCCCACAGGTGGGCGTGGAAGGGCACGTACTGGTTGCCGAGGTCGTTGACGCTGCGGGTGCGGGGGCCGAAGGGGTAGCTGCGGGCGAGGACGTCGCCCGCGCAGAACGCGGTGACGGCGACGGCCGCGGCGAGCAGGGCGGCGGCGCGCCTCGGAGGGGATATCGGTGTCACACCCTGTTGCATTTTCCGGCGTTCCCCCACAAAGGTGTGCCCGTCTTTTTTCGCCGACTTAGACGGTCCGTGTTTCGGGTTGGTTGTGCGCGTACCCAAAAGTGACGCGCCGTCCTCCGAATACGGGAAACACCGTATGAATTTAATGACGTCCCGGGAAATCTTTGATTTCCGGGAGGTGTTTTTAAGGTGAACTGGATGGACCGGTCTTGCGGGCGGCGTAGGCGCGGGCGGCCCGGACCCGGTTGCCGCACTTCGTGGTGCACCAGCGGCGGGCGCCGTGGGAGCGCAGGAACCAGCGGGCGCAGCCCTGGGCGGCGCACTCGGTGAGCTGGTCGGCGTCGGCGCCGGTGAGCAGGTCGGTGGCGTCCTCGGCGAGCAGGGAGAGCGCGGCGGCGGCCGGGTTTCCGGTGTCGGGGAGGTCGGCGCGGCGGGGGCCGTCGGCGGTCCAGACGAGCCGGGGCGTGGCGGGCGCGGCGGCGAGCGCGGCGTTGAGGGCGTCGAGGGCGTCGGCGGGCGGGAGTGCCGCGCGGACGCGGGCCTCGAAGAGGGTGCGCAGCGCCTCGCGCAGGGTGCGCAGCCGGCCGGACTGCCTGCCGTTGATCACCACCTGGTCGGGCAGCAGCCCGTGCCGGACGAGCCAGAGGTGCGCGGCCTCGGTGTCGTCGAGCAGGTCGACCTGGCCGTGGCTGACGGTGAAGCGCGTGTTGACCAGCGCCAGCGAGAGGTACCGGTCCTCGCCGGGGACCGGGAGCCGATGCAGGTGGACGGGGGCCTCGTGATGCACGGCTCTCATGGTAATCCTTGCGGTTCTCCGTGAGGGAGGCTTAGCGTGTCTCACGGAGAACCATCGCGAAAACCGTGAGATAAGACCGTGAGAGGTGAGCCGTCGTGGCCTTCGACGTGCACGCGCTGCGCAAGGACTTCCCGATCCTGGAGCGGACCCTGGACGGCGGCGCCCCGCTCGTCTACCTGGACTCCGGCGCCACCACCCAGAAGCCCCTCCAGGTGCTCGACGCCGAGCGGGACTTCTATCTGCACCACAACGCGGCCGTGCACCGCGGCGCGCACCAGCTGGCGGGCGAGGCGACGGAGGCGTACGAGCAGGCCCGGCACACCGTGGCCCGGTTCATCGGCGCCGCCGCCGGCGAGGTGGTCTTCACCCGCAACACGACCGAGGGCATCAACCTGGTCGCCTACGCGCTGGGCAACGCCGGCCGGCTCGGCCCCGGCGACCGGATCGTCGTGACGGAGATGGAGCACCACGCGAACCTGGTCCCCTGGCAGCAGCTGGCCGAGCGGACCGGGGCGAGCCTCGACTGGTTCGGGCTCACCGACGACGGCCGGCTCGACCTGTCCCGGGCCGGGGAACTGCTGGACGAGCGCACCAAGGTGCTCGCCCTCGGCCACCAGTCCAATGTGCTCGGCACGCTCAACCCGGTGCGCGAACTCGCCGACCGGGCGCACGCGTTCGGCACCCTGGTGGTCGTGGACGGCGCCCAGTCGGTGCCGCACCGCCCGGTCGACGTGACGGAACTGGGCGCGGACTTCCTCGCCTTCTCCGGGCACAAGATGCTCGGCCCGAACGGCGTCGGCGTGCTGTGGGGCCGCGCGGACCTGCTCGCCGGACTGCCGCCGTTCCTGACCGGCGGCTCGATGATCGAGATCGTGGAGATGGACCGCACCACCTTCCTGCCGCCGCCGCAGCGCTTCGAGGCGGGCGTCCCGATGACCTCGCAGGCGGTCGGGCTCGCGGCGGCGGTGGAGTACCTGGAGCGGCTCGGCATGGCGGAGGTGGCGGCGCACGAGGAGGCGCTCACCGCCCGCGCGCTGGAGCTGCTCGCCGAGGTCCCGGGCGTCCGGATCGTCGGCCCCACCGAGCTCGCGGACCGGGGCTCGGCGGTCTCCTTCACGGTCGACGGCATCCACCCGCACGACGTGGGCCAGGTGCTGGACGAGCGGGGCGTCGCCGTCCGCGTCGGCCACCACTGCGCCCGGCCCATCGTGAAGCGGTACGGAATCCCGGCGACGACCCGGGCGAGCTTCTACGTCTACAACACGCCGGCCGAGGTGGACGCGCTGGTGGAGGGCGTGCGAGCGGCCCGGACGTACTTCGGCGTCTGATCGCCTGACCGCGCTTGACCTGGAGCGCGCTCCAGGTTCTACCGTTCTTGTCATGACCAGCGGACAGCCCCTCCCCGACGATCGGGAACCGTCGCTGACCATCGCCCAGGTCGCCGAGCGCACGGGTCTTACGCAGGACACCCTGCGGTACTACGAGAAGGCCGGCCTGATCGAACGGGTCGGCCGGACCACCGGCAACCAGCGCCGCTACCGGACGGCGGACCTGGCCTGGCTGGAGTTCCTGCTGCGGCTGCGCGAGACCGGCATGTCGATCAGCGACATGCAGCGCTACGCGCGGCTGCGGGCGGAGGGGGACGGCACGCTCGCCGAGCGGCTGGCGATGCTGCGCGAGCACCGCGCCGCCCTGGCCGACCGGATGCGGGCGCTGCGGCGCAACGCGTCCGCCCTGGACGACAAGATCTCGCACTACGAAGGGATGCTCCACGACGGGCGGCCGGGAACGGACGAACGGACATGAGCCAGAGCACCACCCGTGACGAACGCTTCGCCCATGGCCTGGAGGTCCTGCGGTCCGTCGACGGTGAGGCGGGGCAGCGGGTCATCGACTCGCTCGCCGACGTCAGCCCCGAGCTGGGGCACCAGATCGTCGCCTGGGGCTTCGGCGAGATCTACGACCGGCCCGGACTCCCGCCCCGCGACCGCCAGTTGGTCACCCTGGGGATGCTGACCGCGCTCGGCGGCTGCGAGCCCCAGCTGGAGGTGCACGTCAACGCGGCGCTGAACGTGGGGCTCACGCCCGAGGAGATCGTCGAGGCGCTGCTGCACTCGGCCGGGTACTGCGGTTTCCCGAAGGCGCTGAACGCGACCTTCGTGGCGAAGAAGGTCTTCGCCGAGCGCGGGCTGCTGCCGCTCGGACAGCGGCCCGCGCCGGACGGCACTACTTCTGCTTGATCCTGAGGAACGTGATCGAGTTCGCCGGGAAGGTGTAGGTGAACTTGTCCGCGACTCCGGTGAAGGTGAACGTCCGCGGCGCGACCGCCGTGGACGTCTCGCTGTTCACCGCGTCCGGTGCGGCGGCGAGCGTGGTCACCTTCGCCTCGGGGGCGGTCTTCGCACCGCCCAGGTCGATGGCCGTACGCGCCGCCGAGGACTGGTCGTTGACGACCTTGACGATCAGCTCACCGGTCTTCGCGTCCCGCGTGACGACCTGGCGGAACGGCTCGGCCGGCTTGTCGTCGGTGAAGCTGCCCCACTGCTGCCCGTCGAGGCACAGGGTGACCTGGCGGCCGCGCACCTTGATGTCGATGTCGTAGGCGCGTCCGGTGTCGACCGAGCCCGGCTTGGCGATCAGGGTGGACTTGCCGCCGTCCACAGCCTGCTCGACCGCGGTCTGGGTGTTGTTCCAGCCGTCGATGTTCCACCAGTAGCAGGTGCCGGTGTCCTTGACGCCGAAGGCGACGAGGAAGCCCTCCTGACCCGCCCTCTTGGTGGCCTTCGCATGCAGGTCGTAGTCGTGCCAAGCGGGGTCGCCGGCGGAGACCATGGTGTTCTGGGCGGTGGTGTCGGTCTGGACGTACTGGCCGTCCTGGACGCTCCAGCTGCCGGTGCCCGTGTGGGTCCACTGCGAGGCGCCACCGAGAAGGCGTCGCCGAGCAGGGTCGATCCGTGGGCCGGCGTTGGAGAGGACCTGCATGTAGGGGTACTTGGCCTGGATGGCCGCGCGGAACTGTGTGAACCGGGCGAAGATTCGAACGCACGGTAAGAGCAGGGGTGTGAACACGTCAATGGGCGAACGCGGTCGGCCGTAAGCTCGCCTCATGGATCTGCAGCCCCCGTACTGGCCGGTCACCGATGTGCCGGCCTATCTGGCCGGCCGCTGGCGAGTGGAGCGCAGCGTGCGAGACCTGGCGAGCGGAGCGGAAGGGCACTTCTCAGGGGAGACCGTCTTCACCGCGCTGGAGGCCGGCGGCCTGCTGCACGAGGAGTCCGGCACCTTCACCTGGCAGGGCGTGGCGCGCCCCGCCACCCGCACGCTGCGGTTTCTGCCAGGGCCCGGGCCGGGCACGGCGGACGTGCGGTTCGCGGACGGGCGGCCCTTCCACGCGCTGGACCTGACCTCGGGACACTACGTCGCCGAGCACCCCTGCGCGGCCGACCTCTACCGAGGCGAGTTCACCGTCCGGGACGCCGACCGCTGGCGCTCGGTGTGGCGGGTCGGCGGCCCGGCGAAGGACCTGGTGCTGACCACGGACTACGTGCGCGAGAGCTGAGCCGAGCCGGCCTCGAGACGGAGATTCCTGCGGCCCTTCCACGCGCTGGACCTGCTCGGGACGCCACGTCGCCAAGCACCCCTGCGCGGCCGACCTCTACCGGGGCGAGTTCACCGTCCAGTGGCGGGTGCGCGGCCCGGGCGAAGGACCTGGTGCTGACCACGGACTATGTCCGCGACGGCTGAGCCGAACCGGCCTCGAGACGGAGGTTCCAGCGGCCCGCGCGGCCGGTGACGGTGGACGTGGACAGCGGGCGCACGTCGATGTTCCAGTAGGTCGAGGGTGGCGCCTTCAGGGCGTAGACCAGGGCGGCGCGGATCACGGCAGGCTCGGCGACGGCGACGATCCGGCCGCCGTCCTCCGCCGGCCGGGTGTCCAGCCAGCCGCCGACCCGGGAGATGAAGGCCAGCAGGGACTCCCCGCCGTGCGGGGTGGCGCGCGGGTCGGCGAGCCAGGCGTCCACCGCGTCCGGCTCGCGGGCCATCGCCTCGCCCAGGGTCAGCCCACGCCAGCGGCCCATGTCGCAGTCCCGCAGCGCCAGCTGGGCCAGCGGGGCGTAGCCCAGCGCGTCGCCGGTGGCCCGGCTGCGCGGGGTCGGCGAGCAGTACCGCAGGTCCGCGGCCGCCAGCGGCAGCAGATCCCCGGCGGCGCGTTGCACCTCGTCCCAGCCGGCCTGGTCCAGCGGCCGGTCGTCGTCGAAGCGCTCCGCGAGCAGCGGGGTGCTGCGCGCGGCGGCGACGAACGTCACCCTCAGTGGCATGCGGTGATGGTGAGCCGCAGGTGAGTGCAGGGTCAAGGGGTACCACTGTCCGTTACGGCGGGTGTGCGGCCGCTCACTCGGACTGGAAGTGGTGGACCATCCACTGGTCGGGGCGGTCCAGCGCGCTGAAGCCCAGCTTCTCGTACACCCGGTGCGCGTCCTCCGTGGCGAGCAGGATGCGGCGCAGTCCGTACGGCTTCAGGTGGTCGCGGATGCGGCCGACGAAGGCCGTGCCGACGCCCTTGCCGCGCACCGAGGGGTCCACGTACACATCGGCGAGCCAGGCGAACAGCGCCTGGTCGGTGACCACGCGCGCGTACGCCACCTGATCCCCCGAGGCCCGCTCGTACACCCCGAAGTTCAGTGACCCCGCCATCGCCCGCTCGTGCTTGTCGCGGGGCCGGCCGATCGCCCAGTAGGCGTCGGTCGACAGCCAGCCGTGGACCCGGTCGACGTCGACGCGGGCGGGGTCGGCGGAGAACTCGTAGCCGTCGGGGAGTCGCGGTGTGCTGTCCATGGTGTGATCCTCGCAGGTCAACGCGGCGCCGGTCCAAGGGCTTTCGGCGCGGCGCAGGCGCTAGAACAGCTCGTCGCAGGCCGCCCGCAGCCGCCGTACGCCCTCCGTGATCTCCCCGGTGCCGGCGACCGCCGCGAAGCTCAGACGGAGGTGGGCGGCGGGGGGTTCGGCGCTGAAGTAGGGACGGCCGGGGGTGAGGGCGACACCCGCGCGCAGGCCCGCCGCGGTGAGGGCGGACTCCTCTGTGCCGTCGGGCAGGCGCAGCCAGAGGTGGTAGCCGCCGGACGGGACGTGCGGCAGGGCCAGTTCGGGCAGGTGCCGGGCGAGCGCGGCCGTCATGGCGTCGCGGCGGGCCTTCAGCTCGGCCGACAGCGCCCGCAGATGGCGGGGCCAGGCCGGGGAGCCGACCAGTTCGAGGGCGGCCTCCTGCAGCGGCCGGGGGACGAAGAAGCTGTCCACGACCTGGATGGCGCGCAGGCGCTCCAGCACCGGGCCCCGCGCGGCCAGGGCGCACACCCGGAAGCTGGGCGAGGTCGCCTTGGTCAGCGAGCCGACGTGCACGACCACGCCGTCCGGGTCGTCGGCGGCCAGTGGGCGGGGCAGCGGGGCCGCGTCGGCGTGCACCAGGCGCCGTACGAAGTCGTCCTCGACGACGAAGGCGCCGGCCTCGCGGGCGATGCGCAGCACCTCGGCGCGCCGGCCGGGGGCCAGCACGGCGCCGGTGGGGTTCTGGAACAGGGGCTGGCAGACGAACACCCGGGCGCCGCTGGCCCGGAATGCGTCGGCGAGCAGGTCGGGGCGCACTCCGTCGGGGTCGACGGGCACCGGGACCGGGCGCAGTCCGGCGGCGCGGGCGCAGGCCAGCATGCCGGGGTAGGTGGGCGACTCGACCAGGACGGGGGCGCCGGGCGGGGCGAGGGCGCGCAGGGCGGTGGCCAGGGCGGGCTGGCCGCCGGCCGCGATGAGCACCTCGGCCGCGGTGACGGCCCCGCCGATCTCGCGCGCGAACCACTCCCGCAGCTCCGGCAGGCCCTCCAGCGGCGGCCTCCCCCAGGCGCCCGGCCGCCGCCCGGCCCGGGCCAGGGCCGCGGCCATGGCCCGCTCGGGCTGCAGAGAGGGGTGCAGATAGCCGCCGTTGAACTCCAGCACGCCGGGCGGCGGCGCGGCCAGCGAGACCGTGACCCCGGAGGCGTCCACCGTGCGCGGTACGAGTTCGGCGGCGCCGTCGGCGCTCAGCGCGACCTCCTGCCAGGAGGTGTCCCCGGCGGGGGTCTCCGTCGTGCGCGGCCTGGCCCGGAAGGCGCCGGCCCCGGGCCGGGTGACCACCAGTCCCTCGGCGGCCAGCTGGGCGAGGGCGCGCGAGACGGTCACCGGGCTCACGTGGAACCGCTCGACCAGCGCCCGGCTCGACGGGAGCTTTCCACCGGGAGAGTAGCGGTCGAGGTCCCGGCGAAGCTGTTCTGCCAGTTCACTGACGCTGCTACGCTCGTGCATGAGAACACAGAGTAGCGCTACTGCTCCGAACCCGATAGCGGTCACCGCTCCCCGCGAGCGTCGCGGCCTCGGCACGGGTCTCGCCGCCCTCGGCGTCGCCGCCTTCTCCCTGACCTTCCCGGCCACCGCCTGGGGACTGGAGGGCTTCGGCCCCTGGTCGCTGGTGGCCGTGCGCAGCGTCCTCGCCGCGCTCGTCGCGGGCGGCTGCCTCCTGGTTCTGCGAGTTCGGCTGCCCGAGCGCCGGCATCTGCCGGGTCTCGCGGTCGTCGCCGCCGGTGTCGTGCTCGGCTTCCCGATGCTGACCACGCTCGCTCTGCAGACCTCCACCACCGCGCACGCCGCCGTCGTGGTGGGACTGCTGCCGCTGACCACCGCCGTGTTCTCGGCGCTGCGCACCGGCAGCCGCCCCTCGCGCCGGTTCTGGCTGGCCGCGCTGGCGGGGGCCGCGGCCGTGGCCGCCTTCACCGCCGGGCAGAGCGGCGGCGCGCTGACAGCCGCCGACGGGTATCTGTTCGCGGCCCTGCTGGTGTGCGCGGCCGGCTACACCGAGGGCGGCCGGCTGGCCCGGATCATGCCGGGCTGGCAGGTGATCGGCTGGGCGCTGGTGCTGTGTCTGCCGCTGACCGTGCCGGCCGCCGCGGTGGCACTGACGTACGAGCCCGTCCAGCTCACCGGGCACGGCATCGCCGGTCTGCTGTGGGTGGCGCTGGGCTCGCAGTTCCTCGGCCTGGTCGTCTGGTACCGGGGCATGGCGGTCATCGGCATCCCCCGGGCCAGCCAGTTGCAGTTGGCTCAGCCGCTGCTCACACTGGTGTGGTCGGCGCTGCTGCTGGGCGAGCACTTCACGGCAGCCGCTCCGGTGACCGCCGTCGCCGTGCTCGTGTGCATCGCCGTCACACAGCGGTCGTGACCATGAGGAGGACCTGCGAGATGCGTGCAGCCAAGGGTGACCACCTCGTCCAGCATGGCAGGGTGGTCGGCCAACACGACCAGGAAGCGGAAGTCCTCGAAGTCCTCGGCCAAGAGGGCAATCCGCCCTACCGCGTCCAGTTCCAGGACGGACACCAGGCGATCCTGTCGCCCGGACCCGACTGCCAGGTCAAGCACAAGGAAGAGCGACAGCGGTAGGTCACCGCGGCGGTTTCACCGCTCCTCCGTAGTGGTCGGTGATCACGCGTGACATCGCCCCGATCGGATCGGCCGCCACATCCGCGGCGGCGAAGAACACATGCCCGCGCACCTGCGGGTAGCCGGCGGCGAGGGTGAGGTGCCGGGACAGCTCGACCGGGTCCCGCCAGGCCGAGGGCTGCCCGGCGGCCCCCGCCCGGTACAGGCCCTCGCCGATGTAGAGGTGCGTCTTTGTGCCCTTCGCGACCGCCGCCCACCACTCGACCAGCTTCGCGTAGTCGGCGGCGGCGAAGCCGATGTGCCAGTACAGCTGCGGGACGACGTAGTCGATCCAGTGGCTGCGCACCCAGGTGCGGGTGTCCGCGTACAGGTCGTCGTACGTCTGCACGCCCGCCTGGGTGTCCGAACCGCGCGGGTCCGTCGAGGCGTTGCGCCACACACCGAAGGGGCTGATCCCGAACCGGGTGCCGGGCCGGACGCGGCTGATGCCGGCGGCCATCTCCTGCACCAGCCTGTCGATGTTGCCGCGCCGCCAGGCGGCCCGGCTGGAGAAGCCGCCGCCGTAGCGGTCGTAGGCGTCGTCGTCGTCGAAGGTCTGCCCCGGGACCGGGTACGGGTAGAAGTAGTCGTCGAAGTGGACGGCGTCGACCGGGTACCTGACGACCGCGTCGAGCATCGCCCGCTGGACGAAGGCGCGGACCTCGGGCAGGCCGGGGTTGTAGTAGAGCCTTCCGCCGTAGGGGACCGCCCAGTCGGGGTGCCTGCGGGCCGGGTGCGAGGCGGCCAGCCGGCTGCGGTCGGTGTGGTTCGCGATCCGGTACGGATTGAACCAGGCGTGCAGTTCCAGGCCCCGGGCGTGGGCCTCCTGCACCGCGGTGCCCAGCGGGTCCCAGCCGGGACTGCGGCCCTGGGTGCCGGTGAGGTACTCGGACCAGGGCTCGTACGGGGACGGCCACAGGGCGTCGGCGGTGGGCCGTACCTGGAAGATCACCGTGTTGAGCCGGTCACGGGCCGCCCGGTCGAGGTGGGCGATCAGCTCCCGCCGTTGCGCGGCGGCCGTGAGCCCGGGCCGGGACGGCCAGTCCCGGTTGGACACGGTCGCGAGCCACACGCCCCGCATCTCGGCGGCCGCACGGGGCCGGTGCCCCGCGGCCGCAGCCGCACCCGGCGCCGTCACGAGCGCCGACAGTGCCGCCAGGGCGAAGGTCCGCCGTGCCAGATGCCCCATCCGCACATCCCATACGCTCCGGATCCGCACCGTCACGGATCGTTCCGCGCCCCAGGATGCCCCCACCCCGCCGATCGATCATCGATACTTGACGGTAACGTGCTCGATCGGAGCAGGCGCCGAACCCGGAGGTCCTGCCAGCGAGCCGGAGAACAGCGAAGGGGACGATGTGACCGACATCGAGCGCGTCGGAGTCGTGGGCTGCGGCCAGATGGGCGCGGGCATCGCCGAGGTGTGCGCCCGCGCGGGACTGGACGTGAAGGTCGCCGAGACCACCGGCGAGGCCCTGGAGATAGGCCGTACCCGGCTGTTCAACTCCCTGGCCAAGGCAGCCGAGCGCGGCAAGATCACCGAGGAGGAGCGGGACGCCACGCAGGAGCGGCTCACCTTCACCACGGACCTCGGCGAGTTCGCGGACCGCGACCTCGTGATCGAGGCGGTCGTGGAGAGCGAGCCGGTGAAGACGGAGATCTTCCAGGTCCTCGACCAGGTGGTGACCCGCCCGGACGCCATCCTCGCCTCCAACACCTCCTCGATCCCGCTGGTGAAGCTGGCGGTCGCCACCTCCCGCCCGGACCACGTGGTCGGCATCCACTTCTTCAACCCGGCCCCGGTGCAGAAGCTGGTCGAGCTGATCCCGGCGCTCACCACCTCCGAGGGCACCCTCAGCCGCGCCCAGGTCTTCGCCGAGAAGGTGCTCGGCAAGCACGCCATCCGCGCCCAGGACCGCTCCGGCTTCGTGGTCAACGCGCTGCTCGTGCCCTACCTGCTGTCGGCCATCCGGATGTTCGAGTCGGGCATCGCGAGCCGCGAGGACATCGACAACGGCATGGAGATGGGCTGCGCCCACCCGATGGGCCCGCTGAAGCTCTCCGACCTGATCGGCCTGGACACCATCGTCTCCATCGCCAACTCGATGTACGCCGAGTACAAGGAGCCGCTGTACGCCGCTCCCCCGCTGCTGCAGCGCATGGTCGAGGCGGGCCGGCTGGGCCGCAAGACCGGCTCGGGCTTCTATACCTACGGCTGATCACACAGAGCTACGCCTCCGGGCCCGGCACCGCACTCGGTGCCGGGCCCGTGTCGTTTCACACACCGTGTGCGCGCCGGGCACGCATATGCCGCGCGCACACGCTCCCCGCGCGCCCACCAGCAGAGTTCACTCTTCATGCCCATGCAACGGATGTGGCGGACCACATTCGGCTACAGAGAGGAATGAAACCGTGACCACCGATTCCGATCATTCCGTGGTCCAGGAGGAACTCGCAGAGTTACGTCGCCGCCTCGACGTCGCGTACGCACGCGTCGAGGGAGGGCTGGCGCTGCTCGATCACCGCGCCGAGGAGACCGCCAAGGAAGTGGACGAGCTGAACTCCCGGATGGTCTCCCTGGAGCACGCGCGCTGGCCCCTGCCGTCGGTCGCCGCGCTCACGACGCTGGGAGCGCTCGTCGTGACGGTCTGGCAGGCACTGGCCCGCTAGGCACCGGAACCGCTCGGGCCGCTAGCCCTCGGCGAGCCTGAGGTGGTGCAGCAGGAGTAACGCGGCCGCCATGTTGGCGGCCGGGACCTCCCCACGGGCGATGAGGTCGGGAACGAGTTTGAGGGGGACCCATTCCCGGCGGTCCGACTCGAAGTCGTCCACGGGGTGCCCGATGTACTCGCCCCGGTCGGACCAGTAGATGTGGTGCCGGGCGTCGGTGAGGCCGTTGGACGGCTCCACGCTCATGAGGTGGTGCAGGGGTCCCGGCCGCCAGCCGGTCTCCTCCTCCAGTTCCCTGGCGGCCGCGCTCGCGATGTCCTCGCCGTCCTCGACGACGCCCGCGGCCAGTTCCCAGCCCCAGCTGTCGGTGATGAAGCGGTGCCGCCACAGCAGCAGCACCTCGTTCACCTCGTTGACCACGGTGGCCACGGCCACCGGCCGCAGCCGTATCAGGAAGTGGTCCAGGTGCCGGCCGTCCGGCAGCTCGACATCTGCGAGATTGACGCTGAACCAGCGGTTTGCATACACAGTTTGTTCGTTCTGCTTCGTCCACTGCACGGTTCTGCCACCTTCCGCCGAGTAAGTGGCAATATCGCAGCAGGGACTGTGCACCTACAGGGGGCCTACAGCGGTACGCGCAGTGCCCCGTCGATGAGTTCGGCGGCTTCGGCGGTGCCGGCCGAGCCGCAGCGGGCCAGGTGTTCGCGTACCGCGCGGAGTCTGTCGCGCAGCCGCTGGGACTCCATCCCGCGTGCCTGCTCCGCCATCTGCACGGCGGTGACCACCGCCTTGTCGGCGTTGCCCTGGCGCAGCTCGATGGTGCTGAGCATGGCGAGCCGGTGCACCCGCCCCCGGTCGTGGGCCGGGTTGTCGACGGCCGCCGCCGCGTGCTCCCGGGCGGCGGCCAGCTCGCCGAGGCTCAGCAGCGCCTCGGCCACCTGCACATTGACCAGGCCCGGCTGGACATAGCCGGTCTCGTCGGGCTCGTATCCGCGCCGGATCCGCTCGGCCGCCGCCTCCGCGCGCCGGATGCAGGACAGGGCGCCCGCGGAGTCACCGAGGTGGGCGTAGGCCTTGGCCTGCATCGCGTACAGGTCGGAGGCGAGCGCCGGGGTGATGTGCTTGCCGGCCGCGCGCAGCGCGGCCTCGGCGAAGGCGACGGCCTGCCGGTACTCCCGCATGAACAGCGACTGGTTGACCAGCAGCGCTATGACGTACGCGCCAAGTCCGCGGTCGCCGCTGGCCTTTGCCAGCCGCAGCGCCTGGTGGAAGTACCGCTGGGCGAGACCGTGGGCGTCGGAGTCGTACGCGCAGATGCCGGCGATGGCCACCAACCCGCCGGTGGCCCGGTGCAGTTGGCGTCCGGTGGCGTCGGTGTAGCTCCCGCGCAGCAGCGGCGCAGCTTCGGCGTTCAGGAAGCCGACGATCCGGGTGCGGGTCGCGATGCCGCCGGCCTTGCGGTACATCTGCTCGTAGTGCGTCCGCGCGGCGCGCAGCATCTCGATGTCGGCCGGGGTGACCCGGTGCCGGCCGCCGCGCGAGACGTCGACGTCCTCGGGCGGGTTCTCCCACTCCCACACCGGCATGACGGCCGGCGTCCCGGTGACGGCGGGGGCGCCCAGCACATGCGGCCGCTGCTGTTCGTCGGAGCGCCACAGGGCGGTCGCCCGCTCCACGAAGCCGCTCAGCGAGCCGGCGTGCGGGGTGCCGGGCTCGCCGGGCACGCCCAGGCCGATGTCGTCGAGGGTGACGGGACGGCGGAGGCGGGCGGCGAGCACCTCGCAGATCAGGTCCGGGACCTGTCCGCGTGGTCGCTGGCCCTTCAACCAGCGTGCCACGGCGGTGTGTTCGTAGCGGAGCGCGAGGCCGCGCCTGCGTCCCGCCTGGTTGACGTGGGCGGCGAGACCGGCGTGCGAGATCCCCGCCTCGTCCAGGATCGCGTCGAGCAGAGTGTTGGGCTGCATGGGATGCCCCCCGAGTGGCCTGGTCCGATTCAGCGTAGTGTGCTGCGGTTCACACGGGGTGTGAACGGAACACGTGCATCCGGCCTGTACACGCGCTGTCGCTCAGCGTGCTGCCCCGGTTGACTTAGATGCCGGCCAAGCCGCCGGCTCCCCCTCGAAAAGCGGTGGCTTGGCCGGGCCGACTACTGGGGTGTCGCCAGCGGCGCATTGTCGGCCGCGGGTGGCCCGTGGCTGGTCGCGCACGTCCCCGCGCCCCTGACGTCCACACCTCTTTTTCGGTCGTTGCGCAGCACCAGGAGGGCTATGTCGTCCGTCGGGCGGCCGGACGTGTGGTGAAGGAGGGCGGTGAGGACGGCACGCAGGACCCTCTGGGGTGACACCGGGTGATCGCGTACGGCCGTGCGCAGCGCGTCCGGCAGCGAGAAGAAGCGGCCCCGGGTGTCCCGGGCGTCCTCCACGCCGTCGGTGAAGAGGACCAGGGAGTCGCCGGGAAGCAGCTGTCCGCAGGCGCGGGCTTCCAGGGCCGTCGGCAGCGGGAAGGGGCCCAGCGGCGGAAGCGGGTCGACGTGCGTCAGCGGCTCGACTCTGGTGCCGCAGAGCAGATAGGGCCACGGATGACCGCAGTTGAGGGCGCGCAGTCCGCCCTCGCCGTCGATCTCCAGGAGCAGGACGGTGACGAACTCCTCGGCGACCGGGTGGTCGGGCTCCTGGCCGCCGCTCGCGGGGTGTTCGGCGCGGGCGCGTTCGCGCAGGTGCCGGGCGAGGGCGCGGTCCAGCCGGCCCAGTACGCCGCCGAGCTCGGGCTCGTCGTGGGCGGCCTCACGGAAACTGCCGAGGACGGCGGCGACGGTGCCGAGCGCGGCCAGTCCGTGCCCGCGTACGTCGCCCATCACCACCCGCACCCCGTGCTCGGTGGCCACCGCCTCGTACAGGTCGCCGCCGACGCTCGCGCCCCGGTCCGCGGACAGCTGCGCCGCGGCGACGTTCAGCCCGTCCAGGCGCGGCGGCAGGGGCCGCAGTACGACGCTCTGCGCGGCCCGCGCCACCCGGCGGGCCTGTCGCAGCTCCCGCAGCAGCGCGCGGCGGACATGGGCTATCAGTCCGGTGCCGACGGCGAGGAAGACGGCGCTGGTGACGATGCGCGCGCCGAGCCCGGTCTGCTGGGCGAGCGGGCAGCCGAGCTTGTAGGCGACCGCCGTGGCTCCCCAGACCGTGGGCAGTACGGCTCCCCGCGCGGTGGGTGCCCGTGCCTTGATGCGGATCATGCCTCTGGTCCCCCATGTGGGCCCCGAAAGAGCGGACGGACCGACCCCGAAAGGCCGGTCCGATTCTGTCGAGGGCATGGCCCGGGAAGACCAGATCGCCGTCAGTTCCCACCCGAACGAGTGAGCCCGGGCCGGTCAACCCGCATTTATGCAGCTCGCCGCGGGGGTGACCGGCTTCCTGGGCCCTCAGCCGACGGCCTTCCTCACGAGCTCGCCGATCCTCGCCTCGTCGGCGGCGGTCAGCTCCTTCAGGGCGTAGGAGGCCGGCCACATGGTGCCCTCGTCGAGGTTCGCCCGGTCGCTGAAGCCGAAGGTCGCATAGCGCGTCCTGAACTTCTCCGCGCTCTGGAAGAAGCAGACGACCTTGCCGTCCAGGGCGTACGCGGGCATCCCGTACCAGAGCTTCGGGGCGAGCCCGGGCGCGGCGGCCGTGACCACAGCGTGGAGCCGTTCGGCCATGAGCCGGTCGGAGTCCCGCATCTCGGCGATCTTGGCGAGCACGGCGGCCTCGTCCTCCGCCGCCTTGGCGGCGCGCGATGCGCCGCGCGTGGCCGCCCTGACCTCCTTGGCCCGCTCCTTCATCGCCGCTCGCTCCTCGTCCGTGAATCCCCCGGACGCGGCGGCGGTCCTCCCGGTCGTCTTCTGCGTGGCCTTCACAGTGGGTCTCCTTCGGTTCTCGCGGGGGTGGGCGGGGACGGTGGGTGTCAGCCCCACGCGCCGGCGATCTGGCGGGTGGTGGCGTTGAGCCGGTTGAACAGGTTGGTGACGCCGATCATCAGGATGATCGCGGCCAGCTGCTTCTCGTCGTAGTAGGTGGCGGCCGTGTCCCAGACCTCGTCGCTCACCGCGTCGGGACGGTCGGCGAGCCGGGTCGCGGCCTCGGCGAGCGCGAGGGCCGCGCGCTCCTCGTCGGTGAAGTACGGGGCCTCCCGCCAGGCGGCGACCGTGGCCAGCCGCTCGTCGCTCACGCCGGCCTTCCGGGCCGTCTTGGCGCCGGCGTCGACGCAGGCGCTGCACCCGTTGATCTGGCTGACCCGCAGATGCACCAGCTCCAGGGTCTGCTCGTCCGCTCCGCCGGAGTGCACGGCCTTGAAGAGCTGCTGGATGGGCTGCATGGCGTCGGACAGGACGACGGCGGGGTTCTGCATACGGGACTGCATGTCGGTTCGCTCCTCCACTGCTTGGCTTGTGGTCGGTGCCCCTGTCGTGGGGGCGTGACTCCATGACAGCCGCAGCGGCCTGCCCGGGCCATGGCGATGGGACACCGTGGGACAGCCGAAAGGGCCTTGACCAGCGGCGAATTGGCTGGGAAGACTTCAGCCGGAACGGGACGGAGAGCGGGGGGACAGTGGAAGCGCACGCACGGACGACGACGACCGGCCCGCAGGAGGAGCTGGCGGCCCGGCTGCGGCTGCTGCAGGAGCTGTCCGGGCTGGGGGTACGGGCCCTCGCGCGGGACACCGGTCTCAGCTCCTCCTCCCTGTCGCGGTACCTGAACGGGCAGACCGCGCCGCCCTGGCCCGCCGTGGTGGCCCTCTGCCGGCTCGTCAAGCGCGACCCCCGCCCCTTGCGCCCGGTGTGGGAACGGGCCTCGAACCCGTTGCCCGCGCCCCCGAAGAGCACCCGCCAGGGCCGCCCGCCGGCCCGCAACGACCTGCCGCGCGACGTGCCCGACTTCACCGGGCGCGAGGAGCGGCTCGCCGCCGTGCTGGCCGCCGTCGCGAGTCATCGGGCGGTCTCCGTCGACGGCATGGCGGGCGTCGGCAAGACCTGTCTGGCGGTGCACGCCGCGCACCGGCTCGCCGCCGACTTCCCGGACGGGCAGCTCTATGTGGACCTGCACGGATTCACCGAGGGCCGGCCGCCGCTCGACCCCGACGCCGCGCTGCGCATGCTGCTCGGCGCGCTCGACGTGCCGTCCGAGAAGGTCCCGCAGGACGGGCTGGAGCAACTGGCCGCCTGCTGGCGGTCGGAGCTGGCCGGCCGGCGGGTCGTCGTGGTCCTCGACAACGCCGCCGACGCCGAGCAGGTGCGCCCGCTGCTGCCCGGTGCCGGTCCCTCCGTCGCCCTGATCACGAGCCGCAACCGGCTGCTCGGCCTGGACGAGGTGCCGCCGGTCTCGCTCGACGTGCTGAGCCCCGAGGACAGCGCCCGGCTGCTGGCCCGGGCCAGCAGCGACCCCGACGGGCCCGACGGCAGGCTGGCCCGCGATCCCGGCGCCGCCGCCGAGGTGCTGCGGCTGTGCGGCCATCTGCCGCTGGCCCTGCGCCTGGCCGGGGCGCGGCTGCGGCACCGGCCGGGCTGGACCGTGGGCGTCCTCGCCGAGCGGATGGCTCAGGGCGCGGGCGGGTTCGACGCCGCGTTCGGCGCGGCGCTGGCGATGTCCGTACGGCAGCTGAACCGCTCCCAGGCCCGGCTGTTCCGACTGCTGGGCCTGCTGCCCGGGGAGTCCTTCGACGAGTACGTCGTGGCGGCCCTGGCGGACGTGCCGCTGCACAGCGCCGGGGCGATGCTGGAGGACCTGCTCGACGCGCACCTCGTCCAGCAGCCGACGGTGGGCCGGTACCGGCTGCACGACCTGGTGCACCAGCACGCGCGGCGGGCCGCGGGGGAACAGGACGCGCCGGCCGACCGGGAGCGCGCCCTCGGCCGGGTGCTCGACTACTACGTGCACGCGGCGGCGGCCGCCGACGCCGCGATGCCGTTCCTGTCACCCGGCCGGGCGCCCTCCGCCGGACAGCGCCCGGCCGAGCTGCCCGAGTTCAGGGACAAGCACGCGGCCTTCACCTGGTTCGTCACCGAGTACGGCAATCTGATGGCGGCCTTCGAGACGGCGGCTGCCGTCGGGGCCGATGCGCACGTGTGCGAGCTGCCGCGCTTCCTGCGGGCCTACTTCGCGCGGCGCTGCGGCACCACGCATCTCAACGTCCTCTTCGAGCGGTCGCTGGCCGCCGCCGAGCGCCTGGCCGACCCGGTGCAACTGGCCGAGGCCCACAGCGATCTGGGCTACGCACGCTACAACGCGGGCCGGGCGGCCGAAGCGTACGCGGCGTACGAGGCGGCGGGACTGCGGCTGGCCCAGGCGGGCGACGCCCGGGCGGAGGCCGAACTGGCCGTCCGGCGCGGCTACTTGAGCTGGGACGCGGGACAGGCCGAGGAGCCGCTCGCACTCTTCCGGCTGGCGGGGAAGCTGTACGAGCAGGCCGGCTGCCCGACGGGAGCGGCCCACGCGGCGGCGTCGGAGGCCTGGACGATGCTCCAGCTGGGGCACCGTACGGAGGCGGCCCGGCGGGCCCGGGAGGTGCTGGATCTGCAGCCCACCGACCCCGGCTGGCCGCCCGGTCTCACGGCCCGGATCACACTCGGCCTGGCCGTCGCCCCGGAGGACCCCGAGGAGGCCGCGGACCAGCTGCGTCGGGCGCTGACGCTGGCCCGCGAGGACGGGCACCTCAACAACCAGGCGTGGTGCCTCAACTGCATGGGCGTGGCGCTGCGGCAGATGGGCCGGTACGAGGAGGCGCTGGCCAGCCACCGGGAGGCCTTCGCGCTCCTGGACGAGCTGTTCGAGGAACACTGGAAGATCCACTTCCTCAACGGCTACGCCGAGACCTGCCGCCTCGCGGGCCTTGCGGACGAGGCGCTACGGCTGCACCGCGAGGCCCTTGAGCTGGCCCGGAGACTCGGCAACCAGCACGCGGAGGCGCTGGCGCAGGAGGGCATCCAGCAGCTCGTCCCGGCCGGGTAGCGCCCCGAAGGGGCGCAGGCCGTGCTCACCATGCGGCTCCGCCGCAGGGGCGCGGCCGGCCACGGACGATCCGCGGCCGGCCGCGCACAGAACCCCTACGGCGACTAGCCCCGGAGCACAGCCCCGGTCCGCTCGCCCGCGAGGGCGACCGCCGCATCCCGGGCAGCGGACGCCTCGTCCACCGTCAGCGTCCGGTCACCGGCCCGGAACCGCAGCGCGTACGCCAGCGACTTCTTGCCCTCGCCCAGCTGCTCGGCGTTCTCGTACACGTCGAACAGCCGGAGGGACTCCAGGAGTTCGCCCGCGCCCTCACGCAGCGCCGCCTCGACCTCCCCGGAGGGGATGGGCTTGTCGACCACGAGGGCGACATCCTGCGTGGCGACCGGGAAGGTGGAGATGCTCGGCGCCTGCGGAGCGCCGTCGCCCACCGCCTCCAGAGCCTCCAGGTTCAGCTCCATCGCGCAGGTGCGCTCGGGCAGCCCCAGGGCCTTCAGCACGCGCGGGTGCAGCTCACCCGCGTGGCCGACGACCTGCTCCGCACCGTCGGCGACGACCACCAGCTCGGCGCAGCGGCCGGGGTGCCAGGGGCCGTACTGGCCCTTGCGGACGATCAGTTCGGCACCGGCTTCCCGCGCCACGGCGCGTCCGGCCTCCACCGCGTCCGCCCAGTCCGACGGACGGCCCTTGCCCCACCAGCCGGCCTGCTCGCGGGCGCCGGTGAGGACGACGGCCACATGCCGCGGCTGCACGGGCAGCGCGGCGTTCAGCACGGCGATCTCCTCGTCGGTGGGACGCCGGTCGACGGGCAGGTGGGTGGCGACGCGCTGCTCCTCGCGGGGGTGGAACACCAGCCCGGTCTCGAACAGCGCCAGGTCGTGCGAGCCCCGGCCGTCGTTGCGCCGCAGGGCACCGAGCAGGCCCGGCAGCAGCGTCGTACGCAGCGCGGGCTCCTCGTCGCTGAGCGGGTTGACCAGCTTGACGACACGGCGGGCCGGGTCGTCGGCCGCCAGGCCGAGCTGGTCGAAGACCTGCTCGCCGAGGAAGGGGTAGTTCGGCGCCTCGACATAGCCCGCGCCGGCCAGCGCCCGCCCGACCCGGCGGTGCAGCCGCTGGCGGTGGGTCAGGCCACGGCCCGAGGGCAGCTTGGGCAGCGTGGAGGGCAGGTTCTCGTAGCCCTCCAGGCGGATGACCTCCTCGGCGAGGTCGTTCGGGTCGACCAGGTCGGGCCGCCAGGACGGGACGGTGACGGTCAGCTCGTCCTGCCCGTAGACGTCGCAGCCGACCTGCTGGAGGCGGCGGACGACCGTCTCGCGGCCGTAGACGACACCCGCGACCTTGTCCGGGTGGTCGGCCGGGATGGTGATGGTGTGCGGCGCCGTGGGCGCGACGACCTCGGTGACGCCGGAGTCGGCCGTACCGCCCGCGAGCAGCACCAGCAGGTCCACGGTGCGCTGCGCGGCGGCCGCGGCGGCCTGCGGGTCGACACCGCGCTCGAAGCGGCGGGACGCCTCGGAGAGCAGCTTCTGGCGGCGGGACGTCCGGGCGACCGCGACGGCGTCGAAGTGGGCGGCCTCGATGACCACGTCGGTGGTCCCGTTCACCCCGTCGTCGGTCACCTCGTGGTCGGCGATCTCCGTGTTGGCGCCGCCCATCACACCGGCGAGGCCGATGGGGCCGCGGTCGTCGGTGATGACCAGGTCCTCGGCGTGCAGCTTGCGCTCGACGCCGTCGAGGGTGACGAGCTTCTCGCCCTCCTCGGCGCGGCGCACGCCGATGGTGCCCTGGACCAGCTTGCGGTCGTAGGCGTGCAGCGGCTGGCCCAGTTCCATCATCACGTAGTTCGTGACGTCGACGGCGAGCGAGATCGGGCGCATGCCGACCTTCTGCAGCCGGCGCTGGAGCCAGATCGGCGAGCGGGCCTCGGGGCGCAGGCCGGTGACCGTGCGGGCGGTGAACCGGTCGCAGCCGAAGGGGTCGGAGACCTGGACGGGGTAGCCGTAGGCGTTCGGGGCCGGCACGTCGATCAGGGCCGGGTCGCGCAGCGGCAGGCCGTAGGCGATGGCGGCCTCGCGGGCGACACCGCGGATGGACAGGCAGTCGCCGCGGTTGGCGGTGACGGCGATGTCCAGGACCTCGTCGACCAGCTCCAGCAGCTCGACGGCGTCCTTGCCGACCTCGGTCTCCGGCGGCAGCACGATGATGCCGTGGGTGCCGTCGTCGCCCATGTTCAGCTCGTCGCTGGAGCAGATCATGCCGCGGGAGACCCGGCCGTAGGTCTTGCGCTCGGCGATCCGGAAGTCGCCGGGCAGCACGGCGCCGGGCAGGGCCACGACGACCTTGTCGCCGACCGCGAAGTTGCGGGCACCGCAGATGATCTCCTGCGGCTCGCCGGTGCCGTTGGCCTGGGCGACGTCGACGGTGCAGAAGCGGATCGGCTTCTTGAACTCCGTCAGCTCCTCGATCGTCAGGACCTGGCCGACGACGAGCGGGCCGGTGAGGTCGGCGCCGAGCTGTTCGACGGTCTCGACCTCCAGGCCGGCCGAAATGAGCTTGGCCTGCACGTCGCGGCCGGTCTCCGTGGCCGGCAGGTCGACGTACTCCCGCAGCCAAGAAAGCGGGACCCGCATCAGATCTCCATCCCGAACGGCCGGGTGAACCGGACGTCACCCTCGACCATGTCTCGCATGTCTTCGACGTTGTGGCGGAACATCAGCATCCGCTCGATGCCGAACCCGAAGGCGAAGCCGCTGTACTTCTCCGGGTCGACGCCGCAGGCGGTGAGCACCCGCGGGTTGACCATGCCGCAGCCGCCGAGCTCGATCCAGCCCTCGCTGGAGCAGGTGCGGCAGGGCCGGTCGGGGTTGCCGACGGACTCGCCCTTGCAGACGTAGCAGAGCATGTCCATCTCGGCGCTCGGCTCGGTGAAGGGGAAGAAGTTCGGCCGCAGCCGGGTCTTCATGCCCTCGCCGAACAGGGACTGGACCATGTGGTCCAGGGTGCCCTTGAGGTCGGCCATGGTCAGGCCCTCGTCCACGGCGAGCAGCTCGACCTGGCGGAAGACCGGGGTGTGCGTGGCGTCCAGCTCGTCGGTGCGGTAGACGACGCCGGGGCAGATCACGTAGACCGGCAGCTCACGGTCGAGCATCGAGCGGATCTGCACGGGCGAGGTGTGCGTGCGCAGCACGACGCCGGACTCGGTGCCGCCGTCCGGGCCCTGCACGAAGAACGTGTCGGCCTCGCCGCGGGCCGGGTGGTCCGGGCCGATGTTCAGGGCGTCGAAGTTGAACCACTCCGCCTCGACCTGCGGTCCCTCGGCGACCTCGTAGCCCATGGCCACGAAGATGTCCTCGATGCGCTCCGACAGCGTGGTCAGCGGGTGGCGGGCGCCGGCCGGGACGCGGTCGTACGGCAGCGTGACGTCGACGTCCTCCTCGACCAGCACGCGGGCGTCCCGCTCCGCCTCCAGCTCGGCCTGCCGGGCGGCGAGGGCCTTGTTCACGGCGCCACGGGCCATGCCGACGCGCTTGCCGGCCTCGGCCTTGGCGTGCGGGGGCAGGGCGCCGATCTCGCGGTTGGCGAGGGCCAGCGGAGAGGCGGGGCCGGTGTGGGCGACCTTGGCCTCGTGGAGCGCGTCGAGGGAGTCCGCGGCGGCGAAGGCGGCGAGCGCCTCGTCCCGCATGCGCTCGATCTCTTCCGGTTTCAACGCCTCGACCTCTACAGGGTCGTACGACTTATTGGGTGCCGACATCTCTTCCCGTGCTTCCGATTAGCTGGCGGATGGTCCCCGTCACCGACTCGCGAGGGCCGCGTGAAGGACACAAAGGTGCCAAAGGCCGAGTCTAACGGGGTGGAGATAGACGAATGGCCCGTGGGCCGCTAGGCGAGATACGCCGGCGCGCCCACGGGCAACGTAAATCGGAACTCGGCGCCGCCGCCGGGGGCGCGGCCGACCGTGATGGTGCCGCCGTGGGCCTCGACGATGCCCTTGACGATGTACAGCCCGAGGCCGGTGCCGCCGCGCTTGCTGCCCCGCCAGAAGCGGGTGAAGACGCGGTTCATGGACTCCTCCGGGATGCCGGGACCCTCGTCGCTCACCGTGACCGACGTGCCGGTTTCCTCGCCCTCGCGCGGGGATGCGCAGGGCGTCACGTCCATGGTGACGGTTCCCTCGCCGTGGCGCACGGCATTTTCGATCAGGTTGCCGAGCACCTGGTCGATCTTGTCGGGGTCGGCCCACAGGGCGGGCAGCGGCTGTTCGATGCGGAGCAGGAAACGGTCGGCGGGCTGGCCGGCGGCGACGTAGGCCTGGATGTGCCGGGAGACGGCGGCCCCGATGTCGACGGGCTGCCGGCGCACCTCCAGCCGCCCGGAGTCGATCCGCGAGATGTCGAGCAGTTCAGCGATGAGCCGGGTGACCCGGTCGGCGTCGGCGTCGACGGTCTCCAGCATCAGCCGCTTCTGGTCGTCGGTGAAGCGTTCCCACTTGGCGAGGAGCGTGGCGGTGAAGCCCTTCACGGAGGTGAGGGGCGAGCGCAGTTCATGGGCGACCGTCGCGATCAGCTCGGCGTGGCTGCGCTCGGTGCGGCGGCGGGCCTCGGTGTCCCGCAGGGAGACGACGACCCGCCGGACGGGCCCCAGGGGCCGCTCCCGCACGTACGCGGCGGAGACCAGCACCTCCCGCCCGCCGGGCAGCAGCAGATTGCGCTCCGGCTGCCGCACCCGGATCGCGAGTCCTCCGTAGGGATCGGTGAGCTGCCACCAGCGGCGGCCCTCCAGATCCTCCAACGGCAGCGCCTTCTCCAGCGGCTGTCCGAGGGTGTCGGCGGCGCGTACGGCGGTGATCCGCGCGGCGGCGGCGTTGAAGCAGACGACGCGGCCGTGCTCGTCGGCGACGACGAGGCCGTCGGGCAGCTGGTCGGGGTCGAGGCCGCAGTCGGGGTCACCGTGCCGGGACGCGGCTGTACGCCGCGCGTCCCGCCCCTCCGGCGTGGTGCTGGTGCCGGCCACACTCATCCCCGTACCCCACCTCTCAGACGGCGCAGGGCCCCGAGCTGGTCACCCTACTAGCTCTGGGTGACGGAGCGGCACCCTCCGGAGGCGCGCTGTGCACGGGCCGACGCGTACAGACATACGGCGGCGGCGGTGGCGAGGTTCAGGCTCTCGGCCCTGCCGTGGATCGGCACGCGCACCACGGCGTCCGCGAGCGCGCGGGTCTCCTCCGGCAGCCCCCAGGCCTCGTTGCCGAACACCCAGGCGCTGGGCTCGCCCATGGTGCCCTTGTCCAGTTCCTCGTCCAGGTCGCGGTCCCCCGCCCCGTCGGCGGCCAGGATGCGCACCCCGGCGTCCTTCAGCCCTTGGACGGCCCGCTCGACGGGCACGCCGACGGCGACCGGCAGATGGAAGTGTGAGCCCACGGAGGCGCGCACGGCCTTGGGGTTGTACAGGTCGACGGAGGCGTCGGTGAGGATGACCGCGTCGGCGCCGGCGGCGTCGGCGCAGCGCAGCACGGTCCCGGCGTTCCCGGGATCCCGCACATGCGCCAGCACGGCGACCAGCTTCGGCCTGGCGGCGAGGATGTCCTCGAAGGGCGTGTCCAGGAACCGGCACACCCCGACCAGCCCCTGCGGGGTGACGGTGGTGGAGATGTCGGCGATGACGTCCTCGGACGCGAGGTGCACCCGGGCGCCCGCGTCCCGCGCGGCCCCGATGATGTCGGCGTACCGCTCGGCGGCCTCGACGGTGGCGAACAGCTCGACGAGGGTGGGCGTGCCGTCGACCCGATGCCCGGCCGCTTCCCTGACGGCCTGCGGCCCCTCCGCGAGGAACAGCCGGTCCTTGCCCCGGAAGTTCCGCTTGGCGAGCCGCCGGGCGGCGGAGACGCGTGCGGACCGGGGGGAGATCAGCTCGGGGCTGACGGGGGGCATCCTCGTGTTCACCTTCAAGATCTTCTCTTTGTGGCACCGTCCAGGGTGCGCGCCCCGAAGGGGCGCGGGGAACTGCGCGAGCAACCACGACGCGCCCGCAGCCGAACGAGCACCTTACGAACGCCAACAACAGGACCCGCAAGCCGTAAAAGCCTGCGGGTCCAGTGAGCGTCGGCTAAAGCCAGCGCAGCGTCACGCGGCCTTGGGCGCGTTGACGTCCGACGGCAGCGCCTTCTGCGCGACCTCGACGAGCGCGGCGAACGCGCCCGCGTCATTCACGGCCAGCTCGGCCAGGATCTTGCGGTCGACCTCGACGTTCGCGGCCTTCAGACCCTGGATGAAGCGGTTGTAGGTGATGCCGTTGGCGCGGGCAGCGGCGTTGATGCGCTGGATCCACAGCTGACGGAAGTCGCCCTTGCGCTTCTTGCGGTCGTTGTAGTTGTAGACCAGCGAGTGGGTGACCTGCTCCTTGGCCTTGCGGTAGAGGCGCGAACGCTGACCGCGGTAGCCGGAGGCCTGCTCGAGGATCGCCCGGCGCTTCTTGTGGGCGTTGACTGCCCGCTTGACGCGTGCCACTTGTTAACTCCTTGTAGCGGGGCCGTGGGGGTACTCACACGACCCGGAAACGATTCGGTCCCGGTCCAGACGTACGGCGCTCAGACGGCGCCGCAGGTCACTTGCCGAGAAGCTTCTTGATCTTCGCGGCGTCGCCCGGGGCCATCTCGGCGTTGCCGGTGAGGCGACGCGTGACGCGGGACGACTTGTGCTCGAGCAGGTGGCGCTTGCCGGCGCGCTCGCGGAGCACCTTGCCGGAGCCGGTGATCTTGAAGCGCTTGCTGGCACCGCTGTGCGACTTGTTCTTCGGCATAGCGCCGTTATCTCCTCGTCGGTGGCGCTCCGGTGCCCGGTCGCGAAACCGGGCACGGTGGAGCGTCGCTCTCTTGTATCGGTTACATCCTCGGGGACCTGAAGGTCCCCCGGGATCACGCCTCGGCGGGCTCCTCGGCGGACGCCTCGGCCTCGGCAGGGTTCTGCGAACGACCGGGGTTGGCCTTCGCCTCCGCCTTGCGGGCTTCCTGCGCCTGCCGGGCCTCGGCCATGGCCTCGGTCTTCTTCTTGTGCGGACCGAGGACCATGATCATGTTGCGGCCGTCCTGCTTCGGGTTCGACTCCACGAAACCGAGGTCCTGGACGTCCTCCGCGAGACGCTGCAGCAGTCGGTAGCCCAGCTCGGGACGGGACTGCTCGCGACCACGGAACATGATCGTGATCTTGACCTTGTCGCCCTGCTTGAGGAACCGGACGACGTGACCCTTCTTGGTGTCATAGTCGTGCGGGTCGATCTTCGGCCGGAGCTTCATCTCCTTGATGACCGTGTGCGCCTGGTTCTTGCGCGCCTCACGGGCCTTCATGGCCGACTCGTACTTGAACTTCCCGTAGTCCATGAGCTTGCACACGGGCGGACGGGCGTTCGCCGCGACCTCGACCAGGTCCAGGTCGTACTCCTGCGCAAGCTCCAGTGCCTTAGCGAGCGGGACGATGCCCACCTGCTCGCCACTGGGACCGACAAGTCGCACCTCGGGAACGCGAATCCGGTCGTTGATGCGGGGCTCGGCGCTGATGGATCCTCCTCGGTAGCACCACACGGTTGTCTGGCGGACAGCCGCGTATGTCTGTTCAGTAGACCTAACCGCGCCGAAGCAGAAAAAATGCCCCGGACGATCACAGGCGGGGCTCCAATGGCTACCGGAGCACCGCCGCGGTGACCGCGGGGCGCACTTTCGGGCGACTCCATCGTCCGTACGGAACGATGGTGGCCGCCTGACCGGGTGACCCGCCGTCCCGGGGGACGGTCAGGTGGGAGATCGGAGCCTCCACTTGTGGGCCGCACACGTGAATGTTCGGCCGGTCGTCAACCAGGTTACCAGGATCGCTTGACAAGGCCTAATCGAGAACCCGTAAGCGGGAACCGCTTATCGTGTGGGGCATGAGTGAGACCCCTCCTGAGAGCCCCGACTTCGACGCGATGACCCGGGACATCGCCGAGGTCCCCGCCGTCGAGGTGATCGTGACGGTCGCCGTCAACCTGATGAGCGCCGCCGCCGTGAAGCTCGGGCTGAGCGAGGAGGGCGAGAAGTACAAGGACCTGGACGAGGCCCGCAAGCTGATCACCGCGCTCGCCGGCCTCCTGGACGCGAGCACGACCGAGATCAGCTCCTTCCACGCGGCGCCGCTGCGCGACGGCCTGAAGTCGCTGCAGCTGGCGTTCCGCGAGGCGTCGATCGTCCCGGACGAGCCGGGCCAGGGGCCGGGCGAGAAGTACACCGGCCCGGTCTACGGCTAGCTATCACTTCACGTACAGGGGCTCGCCCGGAGGCGTGGTCCCGGCCGGCAGCAGTGCCAGGTCGAGGCCGCGCACCAGGCGGGCCCTCAGTGTTTCGTCGGCGGCGAGCCGCTCGGCGACCGCGCGGGCGGCCTCGGCGGCCGGGGCGGCCGGGTCGAGGACCAGGGCGAGGGTGCCGTCGGCCTGTCCGGGCCCGAGGTGGGCGCGCAGCACGGCGGGCTCCGCCGCCACCGCCGTACGGACGGCCTCGATCACGGCCGGGTCGGCGAGCGGGTCGGTGCTGGTGCGGCCCTCGGCGAGGGCGAGCAGCGCCGGGCCGGTCAGCTCGAAGGGCACCGGTCCGGCGAGGTCCAGCACGACCGTGTCGGCCTTCTCGTGGGCGGCGGCCTGCAGCGCCTGGTGCAAGGGGACGGCGACCGGGCGGGCCCCGGGGTCCCAGCGGGCGAGGGAGTCGGTGGAGGTGAAGGCGGGCAGGGCGGTGCGGTGGCCGGCCTTCAGGGTGGGTACGGCCATGTCGCTGGTCTTCTCGCGGCGCATGCCGTTCTCGTCCTCCTCGACCTCGCCGAGCACGGCGACGACCGGGACCAGCAGGCGGGCGCCCTTGAGGGCCTCCAGGACGGGCCCGAGGGCGCTGTGGTCCTCGGCCCAGGCGGCGAGCGCGGCGCTCAGCCGGGGGTCGGCGGAGCCGTCGTCGTCGGAGAAGCCGGGGTCGGGAATGTTCTTGTTCGCCACGGTCACCGACCCTATAGGGGGGAAGCTGCAGGCCTTGTGCGGGGCCGGAAACAGTGCCGTCATCGCTTTCACAGGAATCTCAGCTTTCCCTGACCCGGATCTCACGTCCGGCTAACGGGGCGCACAGTCCGCGCCAGGAGCATCGCGGGCATGGAGTCCTCCAGAGCCCGCCGTGGCCGTCGTGCGCGCCCGTCCCGGCCCGGTCCGCTGCTGTCCGTCGTGCTCGCCGTGGTCGCCGTGGGCGGGATGACGGCCGGGGGCACGGTGTATGTGAAGGGGCGGGCGCACTCGGGCTCGGCGGCCGTATCGTCGGCGGCGACGCCCTCGGCCTCCCCCTCGGCCGGGGCGGGCGAGGAGGCCTCGGTGGAGCCCGTGACGGAGCCGGCGGTGGACCGGGAGGCGCTGCTGGGCAAGGCGATGACGACGGTGAGCGTGCCGTCGGGTGCGCGGGTGGCGGCGGCGGTGCTGGCGGTGGACTCCGGGGAGAGCGCCGCGTACGGCGACGCGGCCTTCGACACGGCGAGCATCGTGAAGGTCGACATCCTGGCCACGCTGCTGCTCCAGGCGCAGGACGCGGGCAGGCGCCTGACCGCCGCCGAGCAGGCGTACGCCACGAAGATGATCGAGAACAGCGACAACGCCTCCGCGACGGCGCTGTGGCGCACGATCGGGCGGGCGGACGGCCTGGACGCGGCGAACAAGCGCTTCGGCCTGACCGCGACCCGGGGTGGCGAGGGTGAGCTGTGGGGGCTGACGCAGACCACGGCCGCGGACCAACTCGCCTTGCTCCAGCAGGTGTTCGCGGCGAACTCCAGGCTGAGCGCGGCCTCCCGGACCTATGTGCAGGGGCTGATGAAGTCGGTCGAGGCGGACCAGCGGTGGGGGGTGTCGGCCGCCGCGCAGGGCAACTCCTGGGCGCTGAAGAACGGTTGGCTGCCGCGCAGCACGACCGGGCTGTGGGACGTGAACAGCATCGGGCGGATCACCGTGAACGGCTCCGACTACCTGGTGGCGGTGCTGTCGAAGGGCACGCGGACACAGGCGCGGGGCATCGCGCTGGTGGAGGCGGCGGCGAAGGCGGCGGTGTCGGCGTTCGCCGGTAAGTGATCGGTGTGAACCGTCGGCGCCTTCGGGCACTCCCGGGGCGGGGCCGCGTCGGCGCTCGTGATGTATCTGGACGAGCGGGTGCGGGCCGGCGTCGACCTGGACGGCGCCCTGTACGGCCCGGTGGTCGAGCGCGGTCTCGACCGGCCGTTCCTGCTGATGGACACGGCGATCCACGACGGGCTGAACCAGGACGGCTCCTGGCCGCCGTTCTGGCGGCACCTGAGTGACTGGCACCGCTGTCTGCGGCTCGCGGACGCTGACCACAACTCCTTCACCGACATCGTGGCCATCGCCCCGCAGCTGCCCGAGCCGGTGCGGCGGCAGTTGCAGGCCGGCGCGATCCCCGCCGGCCGGGCGGTCGCCGCCGTACGGGCGACCGTGCGGGCCTTCTTCGACCTCCAGCTGCGCGGCCGCCCGGACACGCGGCATCTGCTGCGGGGCGCGTCGCCGCGCTACCCGGAGATCCTTTACATCGCTGGTTAGCGGGCCGCCCGGACGCCCTCAGACGCGCTGCCTGCGGCCCCGCCACAGCACCACGCCCGCCACCAGCAGGACCCCGCCGGTGCCGCCGGCCAGGGGGCCCGCCCAGTCGGCGGTCGAGGACGAGGCCTTGGGGGCGTCCGGGCCTTCGCCGAAGTACTTCCTGCCGTACGACGCCGCGCGCAGGCTGTGCGGCTTGAGCCGCTCGGCCGCCCGCAGCGCGGCCGCCGGGTCGATCATGCCGAAGCCGCGGGAGTCGTCCCGGCCGCCGGCCGGCGCGTTCCGGGCGGTGTCCTCCAGGAGCTTCTTGATCTGTGCCGGGCCCAGCTCGGGATGGGCGGCCTTGACCAGGGCCGCGGCGCCGGAGACGAAGGCGGAGGCGGCCGAAGTGCCCCAGCCCGCGTAGTACCTGTGGTCGGGGTCGGCGATGACCACGTCGACGCCGGGCGCGCTGACCGCGGCGTACCAGCGGCGGGTCGAGAAGGAGGCGCGGGTGCCGTAGCGGTCGACGGCGGTCGCGGCGATGACCCCGGGGTAGGCGGCGGGGTAGGAGACATGGTCGCCCTTGTCGCCGCCGTTGCCCGCGGAGGCGACGACGACCACGCCCTTCTTCAGGGCGTACTGCACGGCCTCGTCCTCGCTGGGTTCGGGGTGCGCGGAGTTCGAGTCGTCACCGAGGGAGAGGTTGATGACGTCGGCGCCGTGGTCCGCGGCCCAGCGGATGCCGTCGGCGAGGGCGTTGCCGCGGCTGGTGCGGGCCTTGGCCCGGGCGGGGTCGCCGTCCTCCAGGATCACGCGCACAGGCAGGATCTTCGCCTCCGGGGCGACGCCCATGACACCGGCACCGTGGCCCGGGCCGTGGCCGTGCCCGGCGATGATGCCGGCCATGGCGGTGCCGTGCCGGGCCCAGTCGCGGTCGCCCTGCCCGGCACCGAAGCCGATCATGTCCTTGGCGGGCAGGACGTTGCCGGCGAGGTCCGGGTGGTCGGCCTCGACGCCGGTGTCCAGCACGGCGACGGTGACGCCCCGGCCCTTGGTGGTCCGCCAGGCCTGGTCCAGGTGCAGCGCGGACAGGCCCCACTGCTGGGCGCGTATGCCGTCGGCGTGGGCCGTGGTGGCCGGCGCCAGGGCCAGGGCGCCGGCCAGCAGCAGGCTGAGCGCCGCGCCGGCGGGTTCCACACGGTGGCGGCCGCGTGTCGATCGCCTCGATCGCCTCATGAAGGATTCTCCGTGGCCGTGCCGATGTTCTGGCGCAGGCGCCGTTCGATGCGGTCGGCCAGGCCCTGCGCCTCGTTGCCGAGCCCGGCCTGGGCCGGCGCGGTGGTGGCGCCGGAGCTGACGGCGTCGGCGGCGGGCTGGGGCGTATCGACGCTGCGGCCGTCGGCCCAGCCGGAGACGGCGTAGGCGACGACGGGGGCGTCGGTGAGGACGGAGACGGTCCAGGAGGCGCGCTGCTCGTCGCCGAAGCCGGCCGCGGCGGTGCCCTTGGCCGCGTACGGCCGGGGCATCAGGTCGGCGCGCCGGTCCAGGCGCTCGCTGCGGAAGCGGTGGGCGAGCGCGGTCATGGCGGCCGGGTCGGCCTTGGTGAACAGCAGGCCGACGGTGGTGACATAGCTCTGGGTGGCGTCGGTGTAGGTGGCGCGCAGGAGCCGCCGGCAGCCGACCGGGGCCAGCACCTTGGCCAGCAGCGGGTCGAAGGCGTGCGCGCAGCCGGTGTCCGGGGCCACGGCGATCCTGGTCCAGGTGCGGTCGGCGCCGCCGGGTCCGGCACCCGTGCCCTGCACGGTGGGCGGGAACACCTGGTCGACGGGCACGTTGTGCCAGAGCGCGCCGGCGGTGGCGAAGTGGTCGCCGGTGGCGTCGTCCGCGCCGTCGTCGGTGAGCCAACTCCCGGTCACCGCACCGCCGATGAGACCGAGACCGAGCACGAGACAGGCGGCAGCGGCGGCGGTACGGGGTCCCACCCGCTGCCAGGGCCGCTCGCTGAAGGCCTCGGGCTCCCCGAACGACACGACGGGCCGCGTGGCCGCGGCGGCGCTCCAGGACAGCCCGGGGTCCGGCCCGAAGGCGCCGGCGGGTGGTGGCGGGCCTACGGGATGAGCGGGCGCCATCGGGCTCCACGCGGTCGCGGACCGCCCGGCGCCGGAGGCGGTGCGGCGCTCACCGCCCGTCCCGGCGGACGGACTTGCGGGAGCGGAGGCCGGGCCGGGCCCGGTACCGGGACGCGGTGCCTTCGGGGAGCCGGTGATCGGGCGGAGCCGGGCCGTCGTCTCCGACGCGGTGACGGGGCGGAGCCGGGCCGTCGTCTCGGCGGGGGCCTCCGGCCGGCCGGCCTGCCGTCCGGGGCGGTGGGCGGAGCCCGCGGATCCCGCCGCGCCGGTGCCGTCCCGGCGCGCCTCGCGCCCCGAGCCGGGCGGCGCGTCGGGGAACCGGGCGGAGGCCGGTGGTGGCGGCGGGCTCACGGGCTCGCCGGCCGCGGGCACGACGGGGCGCTGCCCCTGCCCCGCACCGGTACCGGAGCCCACACCGGGGGCCCGGCCGTCCCGGCCGGCGGCCTCACCGGAAGCGGGACCGCTCCCGGCGGCCGGCCCGGACGAGACCGCGGCGCGCTTCTCGGAGCGCCCCGAAGAGGGCACACCGCCGCCTGCCGACCCCGCGCCGGAAGGCGCCCTGCTCCCCGCGAAGGCCCCGGCCGACGCCCGGCCCTCGCCTGCGGCGGACCCTGCCGAGGTCCGGCCCGCACCCGCGAAGCCCCCGGCCGACGGTCGGGCCTCGTCCGCGCCCGCCCTCGCCGAAGCCGTCTCCTCGCGTGCCCCGGCCGCGGTGGACGGGCGGCCGGCTCGCGGTGTGAAGACCGACGGCTCGTCGTCGGGGTCGGCGGGCGGGGAGGACGGGCGAGGTGGGGTCGAGGGGCGTGGGGGGATCGGAGCGTGGCGTGCCTCGGTGGTCATGCACCCCCCGTTTCCTCGTGCCCGGGCCGTCCTCACGTACGCGGGCCGCTGCGCTGCTCGGCCGCGCCCGGCGCGAAAGCCGTCCCGGGCACGCATACCCGTACGGCTGGACCGGCATCCCGGTTCAGGTGAAGCGGCCGGGCGCCTTCCGCCGTACGTGCGCGTCACTCTACGGGTTGTCCGGACCGGAATCGGAACCAGTCCGGGACGCCGGGGCATCTGCCCGGAACGTCCCCCTACCCTGCGGTAATCCTGTCTGGCAGGCTTCCGTCATGACTGCGCGCGCCGCCGACCGGGCCCGTTACGACCGGGCCACCGCCCATCTCGACGCCCCTCTCGCGATCGTGGACCTGGACGCCTTCGACGCCAACGCGGCCGATCTCGTCCGGCGGGCCGCCGGCAAGCCGGTCCGGGTCGCCAGCAAGTCGGTTCGCTGCCGGGCGCTGCTGGAGCGCGTCCTGGCGATGGACGGCTTCCAGGGCATCATGTCGTTCACCCTGGCCGAGTCGCTGTGGCTCGCCCGCTCCGGGTTCGACGACGTCCTGCTGGCCTATCCGTCCGCCGACCGCGGCGGCTTCGCGGAGCTGGCCGCCGATCCCAAGCTCGCCGGTGCGGTGACCGTGATGGTGGACGACCCGGCGCACCTCGACCTCATCGACGCCGCCCGCGACGGCGGACGCGAAGTGGTGCGTGTGTGCCTGGAGTTGGACACCTCGCTGAAGCTGCTCGGCGGCCGGTTCCGGGTCGGGGCGCGCCGCTCACCGCTGCACTCCCCCGCCCAACTCGCCGAGCTGGCCCGGTCGGTGGCCCGGCGCCCGGGCTTCCGGCTGGTCGGGATCATGGCGTACGAGGGGCACATCGCGGGCGTCGGGGACGCGGTGGCCGGGCGGCCGCTGAGGTCCCGGGCCATCCGGCTGATGCAGGCGGCCGCGCGCCGGGAGCTGGCCGAGCGGCGGGCCGAGGTGGTGCGCGCGGTACGGGAGGTCGTGCCTGGCCTGGAGTTCGTCAACGGCGGCGGCACGGGCAGTGTGCAGCACACCGCCGCCGAGGAGTCCGTGACCGAGATAGCGGCCGGTTCGGGGCTGTACGTGCCGCGCCTGTTCGACAACTACACGTCCTTCACCGGCCGTCCGGCCGCTCTCTTCGCCCAGCCCGTCGTACGCCGCCCGGGAGTCGGCGTGGTCACCGTGCTCGGCGGCGGCTATCCGGCCTCCGGGGCCGCCGGCCGCGACCGGCTGCCGGTGCCGTACCTGCCGGAGGGGCTGGAGTACGACCCCCAGGAGGGCCCCGGCGAGGTGCAGACCCCGCTGCTCGGCTCGCCCGCCGACGACCTCCTCATCGGCGACAAGGTGTGGTTCCGGCACGCCAAGGCGGGCGAGCTGTGCGAGCGGTTCGACGCGCTGCACCTCGTCGAGGGCGACGAGGTGACGGCGACGGTGCCGACCTACCGGGGTGAGGGGCAGACCTTCCTCTGACCGGCCGGCCTACAGGGGCGTGACGTACGCGCCAGCGATTCCGCCGTCCACCAGGAAGTCGGTGGCGTTGACGAAGGAGGAGTCGTCGCTGGCCAGAAAGGCGACGGCGGCGGCGATCTCCTCGGCCTCGGCGAACCGGCCGACCGGGATGTGCACCAGACGGCGCGCGGCCCGCTCCGGGTCCTTGGCGAACAGCTCCTGCAGGAGCGGGGTGTTGACCGGCCCCGGGCACAGGGCGTTGACGCGGATGCCCTCCCGCGCGAACTGCACGCCGAGCTCGCGCGACATGGCGAGGACGCCGCCCTTGGACGCGGTGTAGGAGATCTGCGAGGTCGCCGCGCCCATCCGGGCCACGAAGGACGCGGTGTTGATGATGGAGCCCTTGCCCTGGCGCCGCATGTAGGGAATGGCGGCCTTGCAGCACAGGTAGACGGAGGTGAGGTTGACCTCCTGGACGCGCTTCCAGGCCTCCAGGCCGGTCTCCAGGATGGAGTCGTCGTCGGGCGGGGAGATGCCGGCGTTGTTGAAGGCGACGTCGACGCTGCCGTAGGTGTCGTAGGCCGCCTGGAACAGCGCCTCGACCTGCTCGGGGTCGGTGACGTCGGTCTTCACGAAGAGTCCGCCGACCTCGTCGGCGACGGCCTTGCCGCGGACCTCGTCCACGTCCGCGCAGACCACGTGGGCGCCCTCGGAGGCGAGCCGCCGGGCGGTGGCGAGGCCGATGCCGCTGCCGGCTCCGGTCACGACGGCGGTACGGCCGACCAGGCGGCGGCAAACACTGTTGTCGGTCACTGTGCGGGGCCCTCCGTGCTGATGAAGACGTTCTTGGTTTCGGTGAAGGCGGTCAGGGCGTCGGGGCCGAGTTCGCGGCCGAGGCCGGACTGCTTGAAGCCGCCGAACGGGGTCCAGTAGCGGACGCTGGAGTGGGAGTTGACGGACAGGTTGCCCGCGCGCACGGCCTGGGAGACGCGCAGGGCACGGCCGAGGTCCCGGGTCCACAGGGAGCCCGAGAGGCCGTAGGGGGTGTCGTTGGCGAGGCGGATCGCGTCCTGTTCGTCGGTGAAGGGCAGCAGGACGGCGACCGGGCCGAAGATCTCCTCGCGGGCCGCCCGGCCGTCCGGCCGCTCCCCCGTCAGGACCGTCGGCGCGAACCAGAAGCCGGGGCCCTCGGGGGCACTGCCGCGCAGGGCGGGGGCGTCCTCGGGGACGTACGACCGTACGCGGTCCAGCTGCTGACGGGAGATCAGCGGGCCCATCTGGGTCTTGTCGTCGGCCGGGTCGCCCACGACGACGGAGGCGAGGGCGTCGGCGAGGAACGCGCGGGCGTCCTCCAGCACCGGCTCCTGCACGAGGATGCGGGTGCGGGCGCAGCAGTCCTGGCCGGAGTTGTCCAGGAAGGAGAAGGGGTCCAGGGCGGCGGCGAGGTCGGCGTCGGCGAAGACGATGTTGGGGCTCTTGCCGCCGAGTTCGAGGGTGACCGGCTTGACGAGCCTCGCGCAGTGCTCCATGACCTCGCGGCCGGTGCGGGTGGACCCGGTGAACACGATCTTCGCCACGTCCGGGTGGTCGACCAGGGCGCGGCCGGCGGTGTGGCCGTAACCGGGCAGCACCTGGAACACGTGCTCGGGCAGGCCCGCCTCCAGGGCGAGTTCGGCGAGGCGGAGCGCGGTGAGCGGGGTGGTCTCGGCGGGTTTGAGGACGACCGCGTTGCCGGCCGCGAGCGCCGGGAAGGAGCCCCAGGCGGCGATCGGCATGGGGAAGTTCCAGGGGGCGATCACCCCCACCACACCCAGGGGTTCCTGGAAGGTGACGTTCCAGCCGCCGGGCACCGGGATCTGCTTGCCCAGGAGGCGCTCGGCGCCACCGGCCGCGTACAGCAGCAGGTCGCGGGCGTTGCCGGCCTCCCAGCGGGCGCCCGCGACGGTGTGGCCGGCCTCGCGGACCTCCAGCCGGGCGAGTTCCTCGAGGTGCGCGTCGACGGTGTCGGCGAAGCGGCGCAGCAGCCGGGCCCGGTCGGCGGGGGCGAGGGCGGCCCATCCGGTCTGGGCGCGCGTGGCCCGTGCGACGGCGGCGGCCACGTCCTGCTCGCTCGCGGCGGGGACGGTGGCGACGACCTCTTCGGTGGCGGGGTTGAGGACGACGAGCTCGTGCGGGTCGGACACGTGATGACCTTTCACAGGCGTTGTCACAGGCGTTCGAAGGAGCGGCGCAGCTCCCAGTCGGTGACCGCGGCGTCGAAGGCCTCCAGCTCGACGCGCGCCATGTTCCGGTAGTGCGCGACGACCTCGTCGCCGAAGGCGGCCTTCGCGATCGGGCTGTTCTCCCACAGGTCGGCGGCCTCGCGGAGAGTCGTCGGCACGTGCTCGAAGTCGGCGGTGTAGGCGTTGCCCGGGCACGGCTCGGGCAGTTCCAGCTGCTGCTCGATGCCGTACAGGCCGGCCGCGACGAGACCGGCGACGGCGAGGTAGGGGTTCACGTCCCCGCCGGGGAGGCGGTTCTCGAAGCGCAGGGAGCGGCCGTGGCCGACCACGCGCAGGGCGCAGGTGCGGTTGTCGTGGCCCCAGGCGACGGCGGTGGGGGCGAAGGAGCCCGGCTGGAACCGCTTGTAGGAGTTGATGTTCGGGGCGTAGAGGAGCGAGAAGTCGCGCAGGGCGGCGAGCTGTCCGGCGAGGAAGTGCCGCATGACGTCCGACATCCCCTCGGGGCCCGCCATGGCGTTGGTGCCGGCGGCGTCGGCGAGCGAGAGATGGATGTGGCAGGAGTTGCCCTCGCGCTCGTTGTACTTGGCCATGAAGGTGATCGAGACGCCCTCCTGGGCGGCGATCTCCTTGGCGCCGGTCTTGTACAGCGCGTGCTGGTCGCAGGTGACGAGGGCCTCGTCGTAGCGGAAGGCGATCTCATGCTGGCCGGGGTTGCACTCGCCCTTGGCGGACTCGACGGTGAGGCCGGCGCCGGCCATGTCGTTGCGCAGCCGGCGCAGCAGGGGCTCGATGCGGCCGGTGCCGAGGATCGAGTAGTCGACGTTGTACTGGTTGGCCGGGGTGAGGCCCCGGTAGCCCGCGTCCCAGGCCTGTTCGTAGGAGTCCTTGAAGACGATGAACTCCAGCTCGGTGCCGACCTGGGCGGTGTAGCCGAGCTCGGCGAGCCGTTCCAGCTGGCGGCGCAGGATCTGGCGGGGCGCGGCGACGACCGGGGAGCCGTCGTTCCAGGCGAGGTCGGCGACGAGCAGGGCGGTGCCGGGGTGCCAGGGGACGCGGCGCAGGGTGCTGAGGTCGGGGTGCATGGCGAAGTCGCCGTAGCCGCGGTCCCAGGAGGACATCGCGTAGCCGTCGACGGTGTTCATCTCGGTGTCGACGGCGAGGAGGTAGTTGCAGCCCTCGGTGCCGTGGTGCAGGACTTCGTCCAGGAAGAAACGGGCGGCGAACCGCTTGCCCTGCAGCCGCCCTTGCATGTCGGGGAAGGCCAGGACGACGGTGTCGATCTCGCCGCTCGCGACGAGGGCGTGCAGTTCCTCGACGCCGAGCGGGGGTGTGCGGTCTGCCACGGGAGAGCCTCCTTCGGCGCCTTCGCGCTTCTTCGGCCGGGCCGGGAGCCATAAGGTATTGCTCAGAACCATTGCTTGGGAAGGGGGTACGGCCGGATGTCGCGGGAGAGGGATGCGCAGCAGGTGGCCGACCGACTCGCTCCGGTGCTGCGGCCGGTGCGGGCGGGCAACGGCTTCGAGGAGGCGCTGGAGCAGATCCTCCAGGTCGTGCGGCTGGGGCTGGTGCCGGGCGGGGAACGGCTGCCGGCCGAGCGGGAGCTGGCGGAGCGGCTCGGGATCAGCCGGGTGACGCTGCGCGAGGTGCTGAAGGTGCTCCAGGACCAGGGGCTGGTGGAGGCCCGGCGCGGGCGCTACGGCGGAACGTTCGTCCTGCCGCGCACGGACGCCGGCGGGGAGGACGAACTGCGGCGGCGGATCGCCGAGGTCGACGTCGAGGACGTGCTGCGTTTCCGCGAGGTGCTGGAGGTGGGCGCGGCCGGGCTGTGCGCGGCGCACGGGCTGACGGACGAGCGGGCGGACCGGCTGCGCGAGGCGCTGGCCCGCACGCACGACGCCCCGCTGGCCGACTACCGCCGCCTGGACACCCTGCTCCACCTGACCCTCGCCGAGCTGTGCGGATCCCCCTCCCTGACCGCGCAGTACGCGGCGGTCCGGGCCACGGTGAACGACCTGCTCGACTGCATCCCGCTGCTGGTGCGCAACCTGGAGCACTCGCAGCGCCAGCACACCGCGCTGGTCGAGGCGGTGCTGGACGGGCACGCGGACGGCGCGCGGGAGATGATGCGCGAGCACTGCGCGGGCACGGCGGCGCTGTTGCGGGGCTTCCTGACATGAGCGCACCCTTGTAAAGGTGTGAAAGTAAACCTTTTGCTTCCGGGGAGGGCGGCATGACCGTACGACCGCTGATCGGCATCAGCACCTATCTGGAGACCGGCGCGCGCTGGGGCGTGTGGGAGCTGGACGCGGCGCTGCTGCCGGCCGGCTATCCGCGGCTGGTGCAGCGGGCCGGCGGGCTGGCCGCGATGCTGCCGCCGGACGCGCCCGAGCGCGCGGCGGAGACGGTGGCCCGGCTGGACGCCCTGGTGATCGCCGGCGGCCCGGACGTGGACCCGGCCCGGTACGGCGCCGAGCGCGAGCCCCGTACGGGACCGCCCGCCGTCGCCCGGGACGCCTGGGAACTGGCCCTGATCGGAGCCGCCCTGGACGCCGGAATGCCGGTGCTGGGCATCTGCCGCGGCATGCAGCTGCTGAACGTGGCGCTCGGCGGGACGCTGGTCCAGCACCTGGAGGGGCACGCGGAGGTGGTCGGCGTGTTCGGCGGCCACCCGGTGAAGCCGGTGCCGGGGAGCCTGTACGCCGGGATCGTCCCGGAGGAGACGACCGTGCCCACCTACCACCACCAGGCCGTGGACCGGCTCGGCGCCGGACTGGTGCCGTCGGCCTACGCCGCGGACGGCACGGTGGAGGCGGTCGAGCTGCCCGCGGAGCGGGGCTGGGTGCTGGGCGTCCAGTGGCACCCCGAGATGGGCGAGGACCTGCGGGTGATGTCGGCGCTGGTGACGGCCGCTTCCTGAGTCACAGCCGCTTTCTGAGCCACTCCAGGGCGGCATCGCCCTGGGCACGCTGGAAGGGGCGCAGGGTGGGCAGTCCCGGCGGTGCCGGGTTCAGGGAGCGGCGCAGGAAGAAGCCGCTGAGGCCGGCCAGTGCGGCGGTCACGGCGTCCGGGTCGGCGTCCCGGCCCAGCGGGTGCGCGGTGAACACCTCCTCGGGATCGGGCCCGCCCTGCGCCCGCACGCACGGCAGCATGACGAGCAGGTCGAACCAGGGCGCGGCGCGCACGGCGTGCGGCCAGTCCACGAAGGCGACGCCCCCGTCGGCCGTGAGCAGCACGTTGTCCGCGCGCAGGTCGGCATGGGCCAGGGTGTCCCCCGAGGCGCCCTCGGCCCAGCCGGCTTCCAGCGCGGCGAGGTCGGGCAGATGGCCGGCGGTCCAGGCACCGAGCCGGTCGCGCACCTCGCCGCCCTCACCTGCCTCGCCGTCGAGCAGTCGGCGCCAGCCGTCGAAGGCGTCGGCCAGGTCCTCGGCGACGGGCGGGACGTCGATCGGGCACGGTGTGCCGGTGCGGCCGAGCACGGTCACGGCGTCGAGCACCCGGCGCAGCTCGTCCGGCCGCCAGGGCACGTGCGGCTGGCGCCCGGCCACCTCCTCGAAGACCAGCGCCACCCAGGTGCCGTCGTCGTACGTCCCGAGCAGCCGCGGCGCGGGTACGGCGGCCGGGAGCGCGGCGGCGATCCGGGCCTCCCGGCGGTGCAGGCCGGGGCTGTGCGGGTTGGCTGCGCCGCTCACCGCCTTGACGAAGCCGGTGCCGCCCGCGGCGGTCCGCACCCGCGCGGCCACGCCCGGCGAGAAACCCCCGCGCTGTGTCTCCGACCGTACGACCGGCGCCCCGAGCATCTCGCCGACGGCGTCACGGACGGCGGTCGGGAGGTCTTCCCAGGGGGCGCGGACGCCTGCGGCGGCCGGGGCGGTGACGGTCATGCGCAGCATGGTGCCGGTCCGCTGCGCGGCTTGGCGAAGGATTTTCGATGCATCGCCGGGGAGTTCGCCGTGATTGCCGGGTACGGGTCCTTGACCGGCTGGGGTGCCGTGCGGGTGTCGCCGTGGGGGTGGGGACCGCCTACGGGGGGTCGGATGCCGGGGGCAGCGTCCTTGCTCAGTGGGCGTCTCTGCCCGGTGCGGGTGCGGGTGCGGCGGAACAACGCCGTGGTTCAGCGGCCGTCTGCCGGGTGCGGGTGCCGACGGAACAGCACCGCCGTTCAACTGCCATCTGCCGGTGCGAATGCCAGCGGTACAGCACCGTCGCTCAACCGCCATCGGCCGAGTGCGGGTGCCGACGGAACAGCACCGCCGTTCAACCGCCAACTGCCGGTGCGAGTGCCAGCGGTACAGTACCGTCGCTCAACCGCCATCGGCCGAGTGCGAGTGCCGACGGAACAGCACCGCCGTTCAACAGCCATCTGCCAAGTGCCGGTGCGGCGAAACAACGCCGCCGTTCGACGACCATCTACCGAGTCCGGGCGCGTGGTGGGCTGGTCGCGCAGTGCCCGTGTTCCTTGGGTAGTTGCAGTACCGTCGGCTTCGGGGTGTCCCGTCGGCGTGGGCAGGTGAAGCTCACCTGCCCCGGGCTGGTCCCGAGCGAGCCGTGCTCGGAGGGACGCCCGCTCACCCCCGCGTCAGCGACAGCAACTCCCGTGCCGGACCGGTCGGTCGGTGTCCCGTCGGCCAGACCGCTCGCAGCTCGCGGTGCAGGGAGACGCCCTCCACCGGGATGCTGACCAGGCGCCGCATCGACAGTTCCTCGCCCACGGCCAGCTCGCTGAGGACCGAGGGGCCCGCGCCGCTGACGGCGGACGCCTTGACCGCCGTGGTGGAGGACAGCTCGATCAGGGGGCGGGCGAGGCCGCCGAGCGCCGCGTCCAGGACCTGCCGGGTGCCGGAGCCGCGCTCGCGGAGGATCAGCGGGGTGCCCGCCAGCTCCTGCGCCGTCACGGGGCGCCGACGCCGGGCCCAGGGATGGCCGGGCGCGGTGACGACGATCAGGCGGTCGCGGGCGATGACGGCGGAGTCCAGGCCCGTCGGGACCGACAGGCCCTCCACGAACCCGAGGTCGGCCTCTCCGGCCAGCAGGAGTTCCGCGACCTTGGCCGAGTTGCCCGCGAGCAGTGACACGGCCGTGTCGGGCCGCTCGGCGTGCAGCGCGAGGAGCCAGCCCGGGAGCAGGTACTCGGCGATGGTCATGCTCGCCGCGACCCTGAGGCGCGAGTCCCGCCGGTCCCGCAGCGCCCGCGCACCCGCGTCGAAGGCCGCCGCCGCCTCGACCACCCGGCGGGCCCAGTCCGTCACCAGGGCGCCCGCGTCCGTGAGCCGGGAGCCGCGCGGCGAGCGGTCCACGAGGGCCACGCCCAGTTGCCGTTCCATGGAGCGGATCCGGCTGCTGGCGGCGGGCTGGGTGATGCCGACCTCGCGCGCCGCCGCGCCGAGACTGCCCAGCCGCGCCACCGCCAGCAGCAGTTCCAGCGCGGCCAGGTCGGGCACCCGGTGCGCCAGTGACGCCGTGTGCTCCGGTTCCGTGCGCTCCCGCCGCCGCCCCTCCGCCTCGCTCATAAGACCAGCTTATGCCCTGATAGAAATGAACTCCCTGGTCAGGGGAGAGCGGCGGCGGCACGGTGAAGCCATGGTCACCGCAGCCCAGCCCTTGTCCACCGCTTCCGTCCTGCGCACCGAACGGGTCCGCCACCTGGGCCCCAACTGGTACGCCGCCGTCATGGGCACCGCCATCCTCGGCTCGGCCGGCGTCGCCCTGCCCGTGCACGCGACAGGTCTGCGCGATGTCTTCGCCGGAGCCTGGGCCCTGTCCCTGATCATGCTGGTGGCCCTGCTCGCGGCCCGGACCGTGCGGTGGGTCCACCATCGCGACCGGGCCCGCGCGGATCTCCTGGACCCGGCCACGGCCCCCTTCTACGGCTGCCTGTCGATGGCCCTGCTGGCGGTCGGCGGCGGCGCCCTGACGGCAGGGCGCGCGCTGATCGGCACCGGCACCGCCGTCGCCCTGGACGCCGTGCTGTTCACCGCGGGTACGGCGGTCGGGCTCGCGGCCGCCGTGGCCGTGCCGTACCTGATGGCCGTACGGCATCGCGTCGAGCCCGCGCAGGCGAGCCCGGCCTGGCTGCTGCCGCTGGTCGCGCCCATGGTGTCGGCCGCGCTCGGCCCGCTGCTGGTGCCGTATCTGCCGGCGGGCCAGCCCCGCGAGACCCTGCTGCTGGGCTGCCTCGCGCTGTTCGGGCTGAGCCTGCTCGCGACGCTGCTGATGCTGTCGCTGGTCTTCGCCCGGCTGGTCTCGGGCCCACTGCCGCTCGCCCTCACCCCGACCCTGTTCCTGGTCCTCGGCCCGCTCGGGCAGTCCACCACCGCGGTCGGCAAGATCGCGGACGGCGCCCCGGGTGTCGTACCGGCCGCGGACGCCCGCGGCCTCGCCGTCTTCGCCGTCCTGTACGGGGTGCCGGTCATGGGGTTCGCGCTGCTGTGGCTGGCGCTGGCGACCGCGCACGTGGTGCGGGCCCGCCGGCAGGGCATGCGGTTCACGATGAGCTGGTGGGCGTTCACCTTCCCGGTGGGCACGTGTGTCACCGGCGCGATGGCGCTCGCCCGGCACACCGGTCTCGCGGTCTACGACGCGCTGGCCGTCGGGCTGTACGCCCTGCTCGCCGCCGCCTGGCTGGCGGCCGCCACCGGCACCGTGCGCGGTCTGCTCAGCGGCGAGCTGCTCGCAGCGCCTCGGACAGCACCCGTGGCGCCTCGGCCAGAGACGGGCCGTACCAGGTCAGGTGCCGCCCGCTGACCAGGGCGCAGGGCAGGCCGGGGAAGGCCTCGGGGCCGTCGTCGGCGGTGAAGCGGTAGGGCTCGTCGGGCAGCACCACCAGCTCAGGGGCCGCTGCCCGCAGTTCGTCCAGCGGGACGCGCGGGTAGCGGTCGGGGTGGCCGGCGTACAGGTGGCCGGCGCCGAGCCGGGCCAGGACGTCACCGGCGAAGGTGTCCCGGCCGAGGACCATCCAGGGCCGGCGCCAGATCGGTACCACCGTGGTCGTCCGGGCCTCGGGCCGGGGCGGCGCCGCCCAGGCCTCCTCCGCCTCCGCCAGCCAGCGCGGGCGCCCCGGCGCACCGCACGCGATGAGCACCCGGGCCAGCTCGGCGAAGGCCTGCGGCACGCTCCGCACCTCGGTGACCAGCACGGGGAGGCCCGCGGCGCGCAGGGCGTCCAGGTCGGGGGCGCGGTTCTCCTCCTCGTTGGCGATCACGAGGTCGGGGGCGAGGGCGAGGATGCGGTCGAGTTTGGGGTTCTTGGTACCGCCGAGCCTGGTGACGTCCAGGCCGGCCGGGTGGGTGCACCAGTCGGTGGCGCCGACGAGGGCGCCGGGCAGCGTGACGGCCACCGCCTCGGTCAACGACGGAACCAGGGAGACGATCCGCGCCACCATCAGCGCGACCGGTCCTGAACGGCCTCGATGTGCTCGGCGACCGCCACCACGACGACCCGGGTGTCCGGCACCGTCGCCCGCCAGCGATGACGTACCCCTCCGGTCAGATAGAGGGTGTCGCCTCGCCCGAGGCGGTACGCGCGCCCCTCGGCCTCGATCTCCACCGCGCCGTCGGCGACGTACATCAGCTCGTCGTTGCGGTGCTGGAACTCGCGGCCGGCGTCGTGGTCGCCGGTGAACTCGGAGGCGTGCAGCTGGTGGTGGCCGCGCACCAGGGAGCGGGTCCGGGGCGCGAGGTCGCCCTCGGCGGCCAGGTCGGCGCGGACGACGTCCACGCTGGCCGCCGGGTCGGCGGCGGCGAGGAGTTCGACGGCCGTGGTGCGCAGGGCGTCGGCCAGTTTCTCCAGCGAGGTGCGGCTGGGGCGGGCCCGGTCGTTCTCGACCTGGCTGAGGAAGGGCACCGACAGGCCGCTGCGCTCGGCCACGACGGCGAGGGTCAGCTCCAGGGCACGGCGGCGCCGCCGGACGGCCGCGCCCACCCGCACGGGCTGCTGTTCTTTGTGGTCGCCCATCGCTCCGGCTCCCTCCCTCGCTCGTCGTGCCGCTGTCCGGGTGCCCGGGTCTGGACACACCTCTTCCGATGACTTCTCTGCACCCTACGCATGTTCGGCAAACCGTTTCACGCGGCTGTCACATACCCGACATGCTGCCGAGCCGCCACCCTCACGGTTCGCGCCACCGTGACGGGGCCACGGGCCGGTCCTGGGCGCAGTCCGGGCCGACGCGAACATGCCGACCAGCAGGGGCTGCCGCCTGGGTGGGGGCCAAGGTTCGTCACGCACCGTGGTTGGCCGGATCCCTGTCGTGTCGGGAAGGAGTTGGCGACGCTGCCCGCCGATGCCGCGAGGGGCGGGCCGCGCCGGACGCTCGACGGCGTCCGGCGCTGCCCGCCCCTCGGGTGGCGGTCCGGGACGGTCAGGTCACCCGGCCGCCTGGCTCTTGGCGCCCTTCCTGGCGACCGGGGCCCACTTGTCGATCAGGCCGGGGTGCTCGCGCAACCAGGCGCGCACGGCGTCCTGCTCCTTGCCCTTGCCGGCCTTCTGGATCCGCGCCTCCAGACCGGTGAGCTGCTTCTCGGTCATGGAGAAATCCTTGAGCCAGCGGCCGACCTGCGGGTTGTCCTGGGTGAAGCCCTTGCGGGCCAGGGTGTGCACGCCGTCGCCGGCGCCCCAGGCGCCCTTGGGGTCCTTGAGCTTCTTCAGGCCGTAGTCGCTGTAGGCCCAGTGCGGGGACCACAGGGTGACGACGACCGGCTGCTTCCTGGCGTAGGCGCGCTCGAGCTCGGCGAGCATGGCCGGGGTGGAGCCGTCGACGACCTGGTACGTGCCGTCGAGGCCGTACTCCTTGAGGACCTTGCTCTTGAGCAGGCCCATCTCGCCCGCGCTGGGCTCGATGCCGACGATCTTGCCGCCGAACTCGGAGGCGTGGTCCTTCAGGTCCGCCAGGGAGTTCACGTCCTTCACATAGGACGGGACGGTCAGCTCCAGGGAGGTCCGGCCGTACCACGAGCCGAGGTCGTCGAGCCGGTTGCCGTACTTCTTCCAGTACTCGGCGTGGGTGGTGGGCAGCCAGGAGTCGGTCTCGAAGTCGAGCTGGCCGGTGGCGAGGCCGGTGTAGAGGGGGCCGGCCGCGTACTGGGTGGTGGTGACCTTGAAGCCGCGTTCCTGAAGGATCTCCTTCCACAGGAAGGTCGAGGCGACGCCCTCGTCCCAGGGGATGTAGCCGATCCTGATCTCCTGGCCCTTGCCGACGTTCGTGCCGGAGGCCTCGGAGGAGGTGCCGGCGGGCGAGCCGAAGATCCCCATGCCGCCCGCGACGAGCGCGAGCACGACCACGCCGACGACGGCGACGGCCGGGCGCGGGCGGTACGACCACGCGCGCGTGGGTGCCTTGGCGGCGGCCCTGCGGCCCAGCGGGGAGAGCTGGGTGCCGAGGGCGCCGGTGATGCGGTCCAGGTAGATGGCGAGGACGACGATGCCGACGCCCGCCTCGAAGCCGTAGCCGATGTCGAGCTGGCCGATGGCCTCGTTGACGGCGCCGCCGAGGCCGCCGGTGCCGACCATGCCGGCGATGACGACCATGGACAGACCCAGCATGATCACCTGGTTGACGCCGGCCATGATGGTGGGCAGGGCGAGCGGCAGCTGGACGCGCCACAGGATGTCGCGCGGTGCGGTGCCGAACGCCTCGGCGGCCTCGACCAGTTCGGCGTCGACCTGGCGGATGCCCAGCTCGGTCATGCGCACGCCGGGGGCGAGCGCGAAGATCAGGGTGGCGACGACACCGGCGGCGGTGCCCAGGCCGAAGAACAGCATGGCCGGGATGAGCAGGACCATCGAGGGCATGGTCTGGAGCAGGTCCAGGACGGGTCGTACGACCGCGCCGACCGCCTTGGAGCGGGCCGCCCAGATGCCCAGCGGCAGCGAGACCGCCAGCGCGATCAGGGTCGCCACCAGGACCAGGGCGAGGGTGGACATGGCCTGGTCCCACAGGTCGAGCGAGTCGACCAGCGCGAATCCGGCGAAGGCGAGGACGCCGGCGGTGAGGCCGCGCAGCCACCAGGCGATGACGGCGAGGATGCCCGCCATCAGCAGCGGCTGGGGCGCGCCGAGGACGGCGTCGATGCCGTCGTACATGCCCTCCATGACCGCCTTGACGGCGTCGAAGAGCCAGGAGAGGTGATTCACCAGCCAGTTGACGCCGGAGTCGACCCAGTCGCCGAGATGGATCCTAGGCACGGCTGATCACCTTCTTCCCGCCCTGGTCGCGCTGGTTGTCGCAGGCCGTCGGCGCGCCGTGTTCGTCGCCGAGGAAGCCGACGAGGCGGCGGCGGGGTACGACGCCGACGAGGCTGCGGCGGGTGTCGAGGACGGCCACCGCGTGCGGCACGCGCGCGCTGATGGCGCACAGGTCGGTGAACGGCGTGTCGGGGGCCGCGGTCTCGCAGCCGCAGTCGGCCTCGTCGCCGCGCAGGTCGGTGTCCATGACGGCGGCGGCGGTCAGCACGCGGGAGCGGTCGACGTCCTGGATGAAGGAGGCGACGTAGTCGTTCGCGGGGCGCAGCAGGATGTCCTCGGCGGTGCCGGTCTGCACGATGCGGCCGTCGCGCATGACGGCGATGCGGTCGCCGAGGCGCATGGCCTCGTTGAGGTCGTGGGTGATGAAGACGATGGTCTTCTTCAGGGTCTTCTGCAGGTCCAGGAGCTGGTCCTGCATGTCGCGGCGGATCAGCGGGTCCAGGGCGCTGAAGGACTCGTCCATCAGGAGCAGGTCGGCGTCGGTGGCCAGGGCCCGGGCCAGGCCGACGCGCTGCTGCATGCCGCCGGACAGCTCGTCAGGCCAGGAGCCCTCCCAGCCGGCCAGGCCGCACAGCGCGAGCGCCTCGTCGGCGCGGCGCTCGCGCTCGGCGCGGGGCACGCCCTGCACTTCCAGGCCGTAGGCGGCGTTGTCGCGGACGCTGCGGTGCGGGAACAGCGCGAAGTGCTGGAACACCATGCTGATCTTCTTCGAGCGCAGCTCGCGCAGTTCGCGGGCGGTGAGCGCGGTCAGGTCCTGGCCGTCGAAGCGGACGCTGCCCGCGGTCGGCTCCAGCAGGCCGTTGAGCATGCGCAGCAGGGTGGACTTGCCGGAGCCCGACAGGCCCATGACGACGAAGATCTCGCCCGCCTCGACGCGGAAGGAGGCGTCGATCACGGCGGCGGTGCTGCCGTCGGCGCGCAACTCCTTCCGGTCCGCGCCCTGTCGCAGGCGTTCCACCGCTCGGTCCGGTCCTCTGCCGAACACCTTGAACAGGTGCTCGGCCTCAAGCCTGGGGTGCACGCGTACCTCTCGTCTCGGGGGCGGGACAATGGCCGCGCCTCCCCGGGATCGAGATGGTCAAACTTTTAAGTGGCTCAGCTCACAGCGCGGTCTACGATGCCCGCCTACCGCTGTTGAGGGGGGCAACCGTGGAACGACCCGACGACAGACACGCGTCCGCGCTGCGTTTCGCCACCGAACTGGTCGCCTGGGTGGCCACGCCGTGGGCCCTTTCCGGGCACTCCTGGACCCTGGCCGTGCTCGCGCTGGTGGTGCTCGTCGGCCTGCCCACGGTGTTCTCCACACCGGGCGACAAGGCCACCGTGATCGTCCCCGTCCCGGGCGGCGTCACCATCCTGTTCGTCCTGCTCCACCTGGTGGCCGCCGTGGTCTCGGCCTGGTGGCTGTGGCCGGCCTGGGCCGCCGTTCCCGTGACCCTGCTGGCCGGCGCGACCCTCGTCACCGAGCGGCCGCGCTGGAGGTGGCTGCTGTCGTCGGCCGGGTGACTGTCGGTGCGGTACGGCATGATGCGAACGTGACCGGACGACTCATGCTGCTCGACACCGCATCGCTGTACTTCCGCGCCTACTTCGGCGTCCCGGACTCCGTGAAGGCACCCGACGGCACGCCCGTGAACGCCGTGCGCGGACTGCTGGACTTCATCGACCGGCTGGTCAGGGACCACCGGCCGCAGCATCTGGTGGCCTGCATGGACGCCGACTGGCGGCCGCAGTGGCGGGTGGACCTCATCCCCACCTACAAGGCCCACCGGGTCGCCGAGGAACACGAGGACGCGCCGGACGTGGAGGAGGTGCCGGACACCCTCTCCCCGCAGGTGCCGGTCATCGAGGAGGTACTGGACGCGCTCGGCATCGCCCGGGTCGGCGTCGCGGGGTACGAGGCGGACGACGTGATCGGCACGTTCACCGCGCGCGCCACGGGCCCGGTGGACATCGTCACCGGCGACCGCGATCTGTACCAGCTGGTGGACGACGCGCGCGGGATCCGGGTGCTGTACCCGCTGAAGGGCGTCGGCACCCTGCAGCTGACCGACGAGGCGGTGCTGCGCGAGAAGTATGGGGTCGACGGGCGGGGGTACGCGGATCTGGCGCTGCTGCGCGGCGACCCGAGCGACGGCCTGCCGGGCGTGGCCGGGATCGGCGAGAAGACGGCCGCCAAGCTGCTCGCCGAGTTCGGCGACCTGGCCGGGATCATGGCGGCGGTCGACGACCCGGGGACGAAGCTCACGCCGTCGCAGCGCAGGCGGCTCACCGAGGCCGGCCCCTATGTCGCGGTGGCGCCGAAGGTGGTGCGGGTGGCGGACGACGTACCGCTGCCGGACGTCGACACGGCTCTGCCGCGGGCACCGCGGGACCCGGCGGCCCTGGAGCAGCTGGCCAAGCGCTGGGGGCTCGGCGGCTCCCTGCAGCGGCTGCTGACCACCCTCGCGGTGGGACCCGAGTGACCGCGACCGGAATATTCCGGCAAAGGGCTCTCCGCCGGCAGCCGGGAAAGAGGTGTGACCGCAGGGCGAGATGCTAACTTAGGTAAACCTAACCATCTTGCAGGAGGTCGTGATGGCAGAGCGTCCGGTACGGAAGCCGCGCAAGACCCGCACCGCCCACGTGGTCCGCACCGAGCGGCTGACCCCGCACATGCAGCGCGTGGTGCTCGGCGGCGAGGGCCTGGCCGACTTCGCGGCGGACACCTGCACCGACCACTATGTGAAGCTGCTCTTCGGCCCCGAGGGCGTGACCTACCCGGAACCCTTCGACCTGGAGCGGATCCGGGCGGAGTTCCCGCGGGAGCAGTGGCCGGTGACCCGGACGTACACCGTGCGCGCCTGGAATCCCGAACACCGCGAGCTGACCCTGGACTTCGTCGTCCACGGCGACGAGGGCCTGGCCGGCCCGTGGGCCTGCCGGGTGCGGCCTGGCGAGCCGGTGCGCTTCATGGGCCCCGGCGGCGCCTACGCCCCGGACCCCGCGGCCGACTGGCATCTGCTCGCCGGAGACGAGAGCGCGCTGCCCGCGATCGCGCGGGCCCTGGAGGCGCTGCCCGCCGGCGCCCGCGCCCATGCCTTCGTGGAGGTGTCCGGCCCCGAGGAGGAGCAGAAGATCGGCTCCGACGTGGCGGTCGTCTGGCTGCACCGGGGGGACCGGCCGGTCGGCGAGGCGCTGCTGGAGGCGGTACGCGCCCTGGAGTTCCCCGAGGGCCGCATGCACGCGTTCGTGCACGGCGAGGCGGGCTTCGTGAAGGAACTGCGCCGGCTGCTGCGGGTCGAGCTGAGCATCCCGCGCGAGGACCTGTCGATCTCCGGCTACTGGCGCCTCGGCCACAACGAGGACGGCTGGCAGGCCTCCAAGCGGGAGTGGAACGCCCGTATCGAGGCCGAGCAGGAGAGCGGCTCGGCGGCGGCCTGACAGCGGCCCCCGGCTCAGCTCTCGTTGATCTTGCCGAACGGGACGTGCACGCTCGGTGTGGTCCGGGACGTGCTCTGCAGGTGCGTCACCTGGTCGTCGAAGAAGATGTGCGGCCTGAGCACCTTCATCACCGCGCCCTTCTCGATGCCCCCGAGGAAGAAGGCGCCGTTGACCGTCACGCCCCACTGCTTCAGGCTCCGTACGGCCCTCTCGTGCGCCGGCGCGGCGCGCGCGGTCACGATGGAGACGTGGACCCGGGTCGGGTAGCCGCGGTCGGTCCTGCGCCGTTCCTCCTCCCGGCGCTGTATGCGGTTCACACCGGCGAGGAAGTCCCGCAGCGGTCCCGGGTCGTGCGGGGTCGCCGCGTTGCGGCTCTCGTGCGCGCGGAACTCCTCCAGACCGCCGGACTGGTACACCTGCTCGGCGGCATCGCCGGCGAGCACCCCGTCGAAGTCGAACGCGATCCGCAGCTCCGGGTCGGCCGGGTCGTCCGCGTACGACGACCCGAGCACGTGCCCGGCCGGCAGGCCGGCCGCGACCGCCTCGCGTACGTCGTCGCCGTTCGCGGACAGGAACAGGGACATGTTCAGCGCGGTCATGAACGCGTACGGTGCCTTGCCCTGCATGAACACGGCCCGGCTGACCGGCAGTTCATGTGCCTCGATCGAGCGCATGACCCTGAGGCCGGTGTCGGGGTCGTTGCGGGAGAGGATGATGACCTCGACGAGCGGGTCTCCCGGCTCGCCGAGGTCGTTCAGCGACAGCAGCCTGCGGATGAACGCGAACGCGACCCCGGGCCGGAGCGCGTTGTCCACGTTCTCCTCCTGGTAGGCCCGGTAGGCCTCCTCGCCCTGCTCGCGGAAGACGGCGTCCGACTCCCGCAGATCGAACAGGGCGCTGGAGGCGACTCCGACGACGAGCCGGTTCGCGAGGTCGTAGGGCGGCATGTCCTACATCATCACACCGACCGCTGGTAGGAGCGGAAGGTGCGGATCGACAGCCACACCGCCGCGACGGCGAGCACGAGCAGCGCACCGCCGCGGCCGAGGACCTCACTCCAGCCGGGCATCTGCGAGGGTGCCATGAAGGCGCTGGAGAGGAAGGTCAGCGGCAGCAGCAGGAAGGTGTTGATGCCGATGATCGACTCCCGTTCGCGCACGAGCATGCCGAGCGCGTTGGACAGGGCCCCGAAGACGGTGCCGAGCAGGACGGCCGACAGCACGAGGATCGCGATGCCGCCGGCGCCGCCGGGGTAGTCCGCGCCGCCGAGCAGGCCGAGCAGCACGATGACCACCGACGGGAACGCCGTGACCAGGCCGTTGTTGACGACGTTGCCATTCATCAGCGCGGCCCGGCTGACCGGGGTGGTCAGGAACCGGTCGAGGGTGCCGCGCTGGATCTCCTCCATGTATCGCGTATCGCGAAGTGATGGCATGCCGCGGTCAGTCGCCCCGCACGCGTGCGTGGAGGTGCATGTCGTGCCAGCCGTCGCGGTGGAGGAGGGCGCTGCGCCTGGTGCCCTCGGCCGCGAAGCCGGCCTTCTCGGCCACGCGGCAGGAGGCCTCGTTCGCGGTGGCGTGGGAGAGTTCGAGACGGTGCAGACCGATCTCCTCGAACGCCCAGCGGGACAGCGTGGTGGTGGCCCGGACCGCGACGCCCCGGCCACGCGCGCGTGCCACCGTCCAGTACGCGACCTCGGCGCAGCCGTCGCCGAGCAGGATCTGGCGCAGCGCGACGCGGCCCAGCAGTTCGTCGGTGTCCGCGTCCACGACGGCCCACTGGGCCTCGCTCTCGTCCTTCCAGCAGCTCTGCCACTGCGCGATCCAGCCGGCGACCTCCTCCTCGGAGTCGGCGGACCTGATGTGCCACTGGTGCATCAGCGGATCCTGGAAGGCGGCGTACACGGCGGGCGCGTCCTTCGCCTGCCAGGGGCGCAGCAGCAGCCCGTCGCCGCCGGGAAGGCTGGGCTGGGGGACACGGGCGAGGGTGCCGGCCGGGACGACCGGGCTGTTGAGATACGGCATGATCCACATCCTGCCCACCGCACGGCCGCCGGCCCAGCGGTTTCCGCCTCGTACCCTTGACCCCGATGAGACGCCGTACGCCACCCCCGCCCGCCCCGCTCCCCCAGCGAGACGGGGTCGATCCCGTGCGGGTGCGGCTGCCGTACGGCGGGACGTGGGCCACCGTGCGGGAGCATCTGGTGGAGCGGCTGACGGGGGCGGCGCCCGGAATGATCGAGTCGATGTTCGGCTCCGGGCGGATCGTCGGCGCCGACGGGCGCGCGGTGGCGCCGGACGCGCCGTACGAGCCGGGGATGTTCGTGTGGTTCCACCGCGAGCTGCCCGCCGAGGTGCCGGTGCCGTTCCCGGTGGAGGTCGTCCACCGCGACGCGCACATCGTCGTCGCCGACAAGCCGCACTTCCTCGCCACGACCCCGCGCGGCAGCCATGTCGCCGAGACCGCGCTGGCCCGGCTGCGGCGCGAGCTGGGCATCCCGACGCTGACCGCCGCGCACCGCCTGGACCGGCTGACGGCGGGGCTGGTGCTGTTCACCGTGCGGCCCGAGGAACGCGGGGCGTACCAGACGCTGTTCCGGGACCGGCGGGTGCGCAAGGAGTACGAGGCGATCGCGCCGTACGACCCCTCGCTGGACCTGCCCCGGACCGTGCGCAGCCGGATCGTCAAGGAGCGCGGGGTGCAGGCGGCCCGGGAGGTGGACGGCGAGCCGAACGCGGAGACGTACGTCGAGCTCACCGAGCACCGGGGCGGGTCGGCCCGGTACCGGCTGGTTCCGGCGACCGGGCAGACCCATCAGCTGCGGGTGCATCTGAACGCGCTCGGCGTGCCCATCCTCGGCGACCCGCTGTATCCGGAGGTGACCGCCCCGGTGCCGCCCGGCGACTTCCGGCGCCCGTTGCAACTGCTCGCTCGCAGGCTGGAGTTCACCGATCCGGTGACCGGCGCGGAGCACACGTTCGTCAGCGGACGTGTACTCCGCGCCTGGGAGTCGTACGACAGCTGGGCCGGCCGGAGCTGAGCCCGCCCGGCAGGAGGCGGGAGGCCGCTGCCTCGGGTGCGGTTACTCGCCCCGCCACCAGTTGAGCAGCCGCCGCCACATGCCCTGGCGGCGCGCCGCCGGTGCCGGTGCCGCGGGCTCGGGCACGGCGGGGCGGGGCTCGGCGACCGCGGGCCGGTCCGGGCCCGGAATGCCGGACGGCCGGTTGCGCTGCGGCGGGACGGGCACGGGCCTCGGCAGGACGTTGACGTCCTGCTGCGGCTTCGGCTCGAAGCGCACCGGCAGGGACACCAGGTGCCGGGAGGCGATGGACGCACGCCAGCGCAACTCCTCCTCCGCACAGTCCAGCTGGATGTCGGACAGCCGGATCAGCAGCGCGTCGACGCCGACGTCGGCGATGGCGCGGCCGATGTCCTGACCGGGGCATTCGTGCGGGCCGCCGCCGAAGGCGAGGTGGGAGCGGTTGCCCTGCATGCTCGCGGACAGGTCGGGGCGGATGCGCGGGTCGAGGTTGCCCGGCGCGGGTGCGAAGAGCAGGCCGTCGCCCTTGCGGATCCGCTGCCCGCCCAGCTCGGTGTCCTGCTTGGCGTAGTAGCCGAAGACGGTGCTGAACGGCGGCTCGTCCCACAGGGACTGCTCGATCGCCTCCGGCACGGTCATCTGGCCGCCGCTGAGCTGGGCGCGGAAGCCCGGCTCGGTGAGGACCATGCGCAGCGCGTTGGCGAGGAGGTTCACGGTGGCCTCGTAGGCCGCGAAGAGGACGAGCCGCAAGTGTTCGCGGACCTCGTCGTCGCTGAGTCCGGCCGGGTGGGTGACGAGGTGACTGGTGAAGTCCTCCTCGGGCCGGGCGCGGCGCCGCATGGTGAGCCGGCTGAGCGCGTCCATGACGTAGGCATGGCTCTGGATGGCGGTCTCGGTGCCCTTCAGGGCGTCCCGGGCGGCCTGCACCATCCGGTCGTTGTACTCCTCGGGCATGCCGAGGATCTCGCACATGACGGCCATCGGCAGGTGCTCGGCGAACTGGGAGACCAGGTCGGCCCGGCCGCGTTCGCAGAAGCTGTTGACCAGGCCCTGGGTGTGGCGGCCGATGTGGCGGCGCACGGTGCGGTGGTCGATGGTGCCCATGGCCGCGGTGACCGCGGCGCGCAGCCGCTGGTGCTCGTCGCCCTCGGCGTGCGAGCAGATCGGCTGCCAGGCGATGTGCGGCATCAGCGGGTGGTCGGGTTTGACCATGCCCTCGACCAGCGGGGTCCAGATGCGGCTGTCACGGGTGTACACGGAGGGGCTGCGCACCAGGTGCTGGTTCTCGGCGTGCCCGAGGACCACCCACATCGGTACGTCGTCGTGCAGCAGCACGGGCGCCACGGGGCCGTGCTCCTCCCGCAGCCGCTCGTAGAGGGCGCCGAGGTCCTGCGCGTCGGGGCCGTAGAGCCGGTGCAGTCCGCCGGGGCCCAGGCGGTGCGCGGGGCAGCCCGGCGGGGGTCCGGGGGTGGGGTCTGTGTCGGTCAGGGACGGGGATTCAGACGTCACGGTGTCGCTCCTGAACGAAAGGGTGTGGGGGTCGGTCGGCCGGGGATCAGGCGAGGGCGCGGGAGAGGGCGATCGAGTGCAGGAAGCGCATCAGGGTCATCAGCACCTCCTTGCTGGAGGCCCGGCGGCGTACGTCGCAGTCGATGATCGGGATCTCCGGGGTCAGGTCGAGCGCGGTGCGCAGTTCCTCGATCGGGTAACGGGGCGCGTCCGGGAAGGAGTTGACGGCGACGACGAAGGGCACGCCGCGCTCCTCCAGCCGGCCCATGACGTCGAAGCTGACCTCCAGACGCCGGGTGTCGACGAGGACGACCGCGCCGAGCGCGCCCTCGAACAGCCCGTTCCACAGGAACCAGAAGCGCTCCTGGCCGGGGGTGCCGAAGAGGTAGAGCACCAGCTTGTCGGTGATGCTGATGCGGCCGAAGTCCATGGCCACGGTGGTGGCCGTCTTGGACTCGGAACCGTAGTTGTCGTCCACGCCGATGCCGGCCTGGGTCATGGTCTCCTCGGTGGTCAGCGGCCTGATGTCGCTGACGGAACCGACCATGGTCGTCTTGCCGACACCGAAGCCACCCACGATCACGATCTTCACCGCGGTCTCGGCCGTGTGCGGCAGATGGTCCTCGGTGCGTGGTCCGGGGATGGTGTCAGAGCCGTTGAAGTCCATGCATCACCGCTTCGAGGAGTGAACGGTCGGGGAGCGCCCGGCGGACGACCGGGGCGCGCACCTGCACCCGTTCGGCCGTGATCAGCTCGGTGAGCAGGACGGTCATCGCGCTGAACGGCAGGTTCAGATAGGCCGAGAGCTCGGCCACGGACAGGGGGTTGGCGCAGAGCCGCAGGACCGCGGCCTGCTCCGGCGAGGCGGCCATCTGGGGCGCGTCGCGCGCCACGATCAACGTCACGAGGTCGAGGTCGGCGCGTGCGCCGTCCTCGGACCCGGCGACGGTGTAGAGCCGTTCGGGGTTCTTGGGTTCGGCCTCGCCGTCCGCCGGCTTGGGCGCCGGGGGCTGCGGCTGTGGAGGCGGCGGGGGCTTCGGCTCGCGCCGTTTGCGTCGCGGAGGAGTCATACGCTCTGCCCGTTCCGCCGGGGCGGACTGGTGAGGTGGGCGCCGATCCGGACGACGAGGTCGCGCATCATGCCGCTCATCCGGCCCGGCTCGCAGGTCACGTCGGCGAGGACGGCGAGGTAGGCGTTGTCGCCGGCGTTCATGAGGTAGAAGTAGCCGCCGTCGATCTCGAAGACGACGACCTTCATGTCGCCGGCGCCGGGAAGCTCCTTGATGATGGCGCCGGCCAGGCTCTGTACGCCCGCGCAGGCGGCGGCCACCCGGTCGCAGGCGTCGGGGTCGCTGCCGTAGCGCGCGATGCGCAGTCCGTCCGCGGAGAGGACCACGATCATCTCGATGCCCGGCACGCCGTCGTTGAGCTGCTTGAGCATCCAGTCGATGTTGCCTCGCTGCTGGATCACTTGTGGTCCCCCTCGTCGTCGGCCTCGGTGGTGCCCTCGACGGGCTCGTCCGCGTAGTCGTTGAGCAGGTGCACGTACTTTTCCGGGTGCCTGGTGAAGTCGGTCAGTTCGGGTCCGGTGGCGCCCTCGGGCATGCCCTTGCGCAGGCCGTTCCAGAAGTCCTCGATCCCCTGACCGAGCGGCCGCTCCATGAGCTTCTTGCGCTCGGGGTCCATCTCGGGCTCCCGTTCGGGCTTGGGCTGCGACCAGATGCTGGGCCTGCCCTCGCGCTCGGCCTGCTCGACCTCGGCCTGCTCGGCGAAGCGCTGGCTGATCGGTGTCTTCATCCGGCTGCGGCGCTGCGGCAGGCCGCCCGCCGTCCACTCGGTGACCACCGGGGCGTCGTCCTCCATGGAGATGCCGGCCGGGATCTTGGGGCTGGTGGGGCGGCGCCGCTTCGGCGGGCGCTTGGGGCCCTCGACCGCGCCGAGCGCGGGGATCGGCGTGCCGGTGGCACCGATGCCGTGGGCGGCACCGACACCGGGCTCGGTGGTCGTCATCACGCGCGGTACGACGAGGATCGCGCGGCAGCCGCCGTAGGCGGAGGCCCGCAGCGAGACCTCCATGTCGAACATCTTGCACAGGCGGCCGACGACGGCGAGGCCGAGGCGGGGGTTCTCGCCGAGGTTGTGGGCGTCGTCGAGGTTCTTGGCGTCCTCGATCATCTTCTCGATGCGGGCGCGGGACTCCTCGCTGAGGCTGACGCCGGCGTCCTCGATCTCGATGGCGATGCCGGTCTGCACCTCGGTGGCGGTGACGTGCACCTTGGCCGTGGGCGGCGAGTAGCGGGTGGCGTTGTCGAAGAGCTCGGCGGCGGCGTGGATGACCGGCTCGACGGAGGTGCCCTTGATGTTGATGTTGACGATGGAGTTCAGCTGGATGCGGCGGTACTCCAGGATCCGCGACATGGCGCCGCGCAGCGTGCTGTAGAGGGAGACCGGCAGCGGCCACTGGCGGCCGGGCCGGCCGCCGCCGAGGACGGAGATGGTGTCGGCGAGCCGGCCGATCAGCGAGGTGCCGTGGTCGATGCGCAGCAGGTCGTCGAAGACCTCGGGGTTGCGGCCGTGGTCCTCCTCCATCTCCCGCAGTTCGTTGGACTGCTGGTGGACGATGGCCTGGACGCGGCGGGCGATGCTCACGAAGGACTGCTCGGTGGCGTCGCGCATGTTGATCTCGCGCTCGGCTCCGCGCATCGCGGCGCGGAACAACTCGCGGTAGGAGTCGGGCAGGCCGCGCAGTTCGGGGTCGACGTCGTAGCCGTTGACCATCACGTCCCGCAGCGGTTCTCCGGCCCGCAGCCGCAGATGGCCGTGGGGGATGACGTCGGACGCGAAGCGCCCGATCAGATCGTCGTGGGCGGCGAGCCGGTGCTCCAGGTACGCGGTGTGACGGGCGTGCTCGGCCTGTTCCTCACGGAGCCTGCGGCCGCGGCGGGCGGCTTCCGCGCCGGTGACGAGGATCAGCAGCAGGGCCACGGCCCCGACCACGCCGACGGCGATCCGGGCCGACGCCGGCCCCAGGGCGACGGCCGCACCGGTCGCGGCGACCATCAATATGGCCGGCGGCAACAGCACGCGTGCGTAGGGACGTTCACGGCCACCGGGAGGCTTCTGAACACTCACCATGGATGCCTTCTGGGATGAATCGGCTGGGTGTCGGGGAGCATTTGCGGGGAAGATTCATGGAACTGTCGGGATTTGTCTCATGTTTGGGAACAGACGCACGAATTCACCTCAACTCGGTGCGCCGCGGGCGAGCTTAGTCCGACCGGATCATCGCCGTGTCATATTCGGCAAGCACCTGAAATCGGCCGCATGACAGGAGTACGCTCGACTCCATTTACACGCCGGGCATCCGTTCGAACACGCTGGGTGATGGCGTACGAACGTACGAAAGCCGCTCACCGTGATAGGTGAACGGCTCGTACGACCCCTGACAGTGAAGCGGCGGTCACCCCACCGAGGAGTAGGCGACGACTCCCCGCAGCAACTGGTCGACGGCCTTGCGCGCCGCCTTCGCCACGGTCGACCCCTCCACGGGAGCCGCCGCCGAGATCTGGCCCAGCACGTCGATGACCTGCTTGCACCACCGCACGAAGTCGCCCGCGGGCATGTCCGCCTCGCGCAGCACCTCGTCCAGTCCCTTGCCCGAGGCCCACATGTATGCGGCCCAGGCGAAGCCGAGGTCCGGCTCGCGCTGCCCGACGCCCTCGGTCTGGTTGATCCGGAACTCCTCCTCCAGACCGTCCAGCCGGCCCCAGATCCGGACCATCTCACCGAGCGCGGCCTTCGCCTTGCCGGAGGGCAGCTTGGGCGCCATCGCGTCGTCGCCGACCCGCGCCTCGTACACCAACGCCGAGACGCAGGCGGCGAGTTCGGCCGGGCTGAGCCCCTCCCAGACCCGCTCGCGCAGGCATTCGCTGGCCAGCAGGTCGAGTTCGCCGTACAGCCGGGCCAGGCGCTTGCCGTGCTCGGTGACCTCGTTGCCGCGCAGGTAGTCCAGCTCGGTCAGCAGGGCCACGATCCGGTCGAAGGTCCGCGCGATGGTGTTCGTACGGCCCTCGATGCGGCGCTCCAGCTGGGAGGTGTCGCGCAGCAGCCGGTGGTAGCGCTCGGCCCAACGGGCGTGGTCCTCACGGTCGTTGCAGCCGTGGCAGGGATGGGCGCGGATCGCGGTCCGCAGCCGGGCGATCTCGCGGTCGTCGGCGGCCTGCGAGCGCTTCTTGCGGGCCCGCTCCGGCGGGATGTGCCCGGCCTTGGTGCGCAGCGCGGAGGCGAGGTCCCTGCGGGACTGCGGCGAGCGCGGGTTGAAGGACTTCGGGATCCGCATCCGGTCCAGCGGCTCGACCGGCACCGGGAAGTCCATCGCCGCCAGCCGCTTGACCTGCCGCTCGGCGGTCAGCACCAGCGGTCGCGGGCCGTCGAGGTGGTCGAAGCCGCGGTGGCCGTTGGAGCGGCCGGCGGGCAGACCGGGGTCCAGCACCAGGGCCAGACCGGCGTACTTGCCCGTGGGGACGTGGATGACGTCGCCGGGCCGCAGCCTCTCCAGGGCGCCGGCGGCCTCGGCGCGCCGCTGGTTGGCGCCCTGCCGGGCCAGCTCGGTCTCCCGGTCCTTCAGCTCGCGGCGCAGGCGCGCGTACTCCTCGAAGTCGCCGAGGTGGCAGGTCATGGAGGCCTTGTAGCCGGCCAGGCCCTCCTCGTTGCGCTGCACCTGACGGGAGATCCCGACGACCGACTTGTCGGCCTGGAACTGCGCGAAGGAGGTCTCCAGCAGCTCGCGCGAGCGGTGCCGGCCGAACTGCTCGACCAGGTTGACCGCCATGTTGTACGACGGCTTGAAGCTGGAGCGCAGCGGGTACGTGCGGGTGCCGGCGAGGCCGGCGAGGTGCTCGGGGCTCATGCCGCGCTGCCACAGCACGACCGCGTGCCCCTCGATGTCGATGCCCCGGCGGCCGGCGCGGCCGGTCAGCTGGGTGTACTCGCCCGGCGTGATGTCGGCGTGCTGCTCGCCGTTCCACTTGACGAGCTTCTCCAGCACCACCGAGCGGGCGGGCATGTTGATGCCGAGCGCGAGGGTCTCGGTGGCGAACACCGCCTTGACCAGGCCGCGTACGAACAGCTCCTCGACGACCTCCTTGAACGTCGGCAGCATGCCCGCGTGGTGGGCGGCGATGCCGCGCTCCAGGCCCTCCAGCCACTCGTAGTAGCCGAGGACGTGCAGGTCCTCCGGCGCGATGTGCGCGGTGCGCTCCTCGACCAGGGCGCGGACCTGTTCCCGCGCCTCCTCGTCGTTCAGCCTCAGGCCCGCGTACAGGCACTGCTGGACGGCGGCCTCGCAGGCGGCGCGGCTGAAGATGAAGGTGATGGCCGGGAGCAGGCCCTCGGAGTCGAGGCGCTCGATGACCTCGGGCCGGCCCGGTGTCCACACGCGCGAGCGCTGTCTGCGCTCGCGCTCGCGGTCGGCCTCGCGCATCGCACGGCCGCGTCTGCGGTCCTGGTACGACGGCCGGGTCGCCTCCATGCGGGCGAGGCGGACGAGGTCGGGGTTGACGGCCTTCTTGTGGCCCTCGCCCTCCTCGAACAGGTCGTACATCCTCCGCCCGGCGAGGACGTGCTGGAACAGCGGCACGGGCCGGTGCTCGGCGACGATCACCTCGGTGTCGCCGCGGACGGTGTCCAGCCAGTCACCGAACTCCTCGGCGTTGGACACGGTCGCGGACAGTGACACCAGGGTCACCGACTCGGGGAGGTGGATGATCACCTCTTCCCAGACGGCGCCGCGGAAGCGGTCGGAGAGGTAGTGCACCTCGTCCATGACCACATAGCCGAGGCCGAGGAGGGTCTGGGAGCCGGCGTAGAGCATGTTCCGCAGGACCTCGGTGGTCATCACGACCACCGGGGCGTCGGAGTTCACGCTGTTGTCGCCGGTGAGCAGGCCGACCTTGCCGGTGCCGTAGCGACGGCACAGGTCGGCGTACTTCTGGTTCGACAGCGCCTTGATGGGTGTCGTGTAGAAGCACTTCTTGCCCTGCTGCAGGGCGAGGTGGACGGCGAACTCGCCCACGATCGTCTTGCCCGAGCCGGTGGGGGCGGCCACCAGTACGCCCTTTCCCTCCTCGAGTGCCTGGCAGGCCTCGATCTGGAAGGGGTCGAGGCCGAAGTCGTACATCTCGCGGAAGGACGCGAGCGCGGTGGCCTGCTCGGCTGCCCGCCTGCGGGCTGCCGCGTACCGCTCGGCCGGAGAGAGGTCCTCTGTCATCGTGCTTTCGAGCGTACCGGGCGCCACTGACAACAGGACGATCATTATCCGGAAGTGGGCTGATCGACAAAGCCGTATGCCCCCGTCCATCAGGGCGGGGGCATCCGGCGTGCTGCGGTGAGGAGCGGGTTCAGGTCACGTCGTCGTAGCCGTTGACCCGGTCCGGGCCCGCCTGCTCGGGCAGGGCCCGGCTGGCCGCGACGGGCTCGATCTCGCCGATGTCCTCGGGGGTGAGGTCCAGCTCGGAGGCCTCGTCGTCGGCGGGACCCGCGGCCTCGCGGCGGCGCTTGCGCTTGTCGTTCGCCAGGGAGAACAGCACCGCGCCGAAGTACAGCACCCAGATCGGTCCGGCGAGGGCCAGCATGGAGAGCGGGTCGGTGCTGGGCGTGGCCACGGCCGCGAAGACCGTGATGCCCAGGATCATCGCGCGCCACCAGCCGAGCATGCGCTTGCCGCTCAGCACCCCGGTGAGATTGAGCATGATCAGCAGCAGCGGCAGCTCGAAGGAGAGACCGAAGACGATCACCATGCGCGTGACCAGCTGGAGCAGGTCGTCCAGCGGCAGCAGGTTCTTGATGTTGCCGTTCGGCGTGAAGTCGATCAGCACCTTCGCGGTGGTGGGCAGCACCTTGTACGCGAAGAACGCGCCGGCGAAGAACAGCGGGGCACCGGTGAAGACGAAGGCGTAGGCGTACTTCTTCTCGTGCCGGTGCAGGCCCGGCGCGACGAACGCCCACAGCTGGTAGAGCCAGATCGGCGACGCGGCGACGACGCCCGCCATCAGCGAGACCTGGAGGGCCAGCGTGAACGGGGCGAGGAGCCCGTTGATGGTGATCTCCGCGCACTGGTGGCTGTTCTTGGCCTTCGCCAGCTGTTCGAAGGTCTCTGCGCAACCGACCGAGTCGAGGATCGGCTTGGTCAGGAAGTTGATGATGTCGTTGTAGAAGAAGGCGGCGACGATCGTGACGATGACGATGGCCAGCAGCGCCTTCGCGAGCCGGTTGCGGAGCTCACGAAGGTGATCCGCAAGGGGCATGCGCCCCTCGGGATCCTTCTCCTTCTTGCGGGCAGACTTGAGCAACCCACGTCCTCATCTCGTGCGGGAGGCCGGGGATTTCCGGCCCTGCGTCAGCGCTGGGTGGTGTCCGTCGGCTCGTTGACCGGCCGCGAGCTGGACACGTCGCCGGGGGCCGCCTGGATGGTGCGCTGCGCCGGAGGCTGCTCGTTGGAAGCGGGCGCCTGGGCGGAGGCGGTGGACTCCTCCTTCATCGCCTTGGCCTCGCTCTTGAGGATGCGCGCGGACTTGCCGAGCGAGCGGGCCATGTCCGGAAGCTTCTTCGCGCCGAACAGCAGGACGATGACGACGAGGATGAGAATGATCTCGGGGGCTCCGAGCCTTCCGAACATAAGTCTTTACCTTCTCACCGAGGCGGCTGGGGTGGGTGCTGTCCGACCGGTCGGACATGTGTCCGATGGTCGTGCTGACAGCGATCGTAACGCTCAGGGGTAAACGTGAGGCAATGCCCGTGCGTACGCCCGGTCCACGACGCGGGCCTCGTTCTCCGCACCGCGACAAGCAGCGTACCTGGCCCCATGGGCAGCATGACAGGGCGAAGTGACGCAAAGCGCTTGCCTCGCAGGACACACGGGCGCCGCCCGGACGCCGCTCACAGCGCGTCCACGGCCCGGCCCGCGCTGACCGCGGCCCGCTCCAGGTCCTCGGCCGCCCGGTTGATCCGGCGCGCGGAGTCCGCGACCTGCTGCCCCAGACGCCGTGCCTCCAGGAAAACCCGGACGGCGAGCACCCCCAGCACCGCGAGACCCAGGAACCCCACCGCTACCGCGAACATCGGCCAGAACATGACGTCGAGACTAGACCGTGGTGTGCAGCCGCAGCGTGCGGACCCCGCCGCCGGTGAGGAGTTCGACGATGCGCTCCCCGGCGGGCTTGCGGACGGCCGCCCCGCACTCGGGGCAGGTGAAGGAGTAGAACGTCGTCCGGCTGGTGGCCCCGATGGCGAGGCGCAGCGCGCTCGCGGCGAGCTCGAAGCGGCCCCGGCAGTCCGGGCAGCCCGCCCGGAACACCACGGGGACCACTCTCCTCATCCCGGCGAAGGCGGCCGCCACCGTCATCTCACCCGCACGCTCGCTCACAGCCCTCGCTCCTTGTCCTGGTCGTTCGCCGGCGATCGCCGTCCTCGTCCGCGGCGCCGTCGTGGCCGGTCGCACCCTCGCGGCGGAGCCGTAGGTCACCCGCAGCCCCGCGCCCCTTGCGGGGCACCCGCTCACGCCCCGGCGCTCTCCGGTCGCGCCGCGTCATAGGCGGACAGCGCCTCGGCGGCCGCTCTGCGGGCGCTCTCGGCCAGCTCCGGTGGGGAGACGATCCGGCCGTCGGCGCCGAGCCGCAGTGCCAGCCGGCGCAGGGAGGCCGGATCGGGGGTGCGCAGAGTGATACGCAGCCCGCCGTCGGGAAGCTCATCGGCGCTGTCGTGCGGGTAGTACTCGGCCACCCAGCGGCCGCCCGGGCCGACCTCGACCACGACCTCGGGGTCCTCGGCGGCCGGCTGCACCAGGGCCTCGGAGAGGTCGCGCAGCTCCATCTCGGGCGGCGCGGACGGCTCGTCCAGGATCCGGATCTCCGCGACCCGGTCGAGCCGGAAGGTGCGCCGCGCCTCGGAGCGGCGGCACCAGGCCTCGACATAGGTGTGGCCGACGCTGACCAGGCGGATCGGGTCGATCTCCCGCTCGGTGACCTCGTCGCGGGCCGGGGAGTAGTAGCGGATCCACAGCCGGCGGCGCTCGGAGATCGCCCGGTCGACATCGGCGAAGACCCCGCCCTCGGACTCGAAGGTCACCGACAGCCGTGCGCTGGCGCCGGCGGCCTCACCGGCGGCGGCCTCCACCTTCGCCGTGGCCCGCAGCAGGGCCTGACGGTCGCCCTCGCGCAGGCCCGGCAGGGTCGCCACGGCCCGGGCGGCCACCAGCAGCGCGGTGGCCTCGTCGGCGGCCAGCCTCAGCGGCTCGGCCGCCTCCTCGCCCAGCGCGGCCGGGTTGTGCCACCAGATCCGCTCGCCGTCGGTGTCGATGTCCAGCAGATCACCGCCGCGGAAGCTGGTGCCGCACATCGGCAGCAGATCGAGGTCGGCGACCAGCTCGTCCTCGGTGATGCCGAAGGCGCGCGCGACATCCGCGATCCGGGCGCCGGGGCGCTCCCTGAGGTAGGTCACCAGGGACAGCATCCGCCGGGTCTGGTCGATGGCGTTCACGGGCCTGACCGGTTTGCCTGCCACAGTCCTGCTCCCCCTCAGCCCTTGGCCACGGCACGCAGCCGGTCCACCACGTCCGCGCGCAGCTCGGCCGGCTCCAGAACCACCACGTCCGGCCCGAACTCCACCAGCCAGGCGTCCAGGCCGTGCCCGTACGGAATCTCCAACTCGTCCCAGCCGTCGCCGAGTTCCCGCACCCTGCCGGCCTTCGCCCGAAGGGGGTAACCGGCCCCGGCACGCAGCCGGATCAGCGCCGTACCGTCGGCGATCTCCCCCGCCCAGCTCGCCACGGTCTCGCGCACGGTGACGACGTCGGGCACCGGGGCGGTGAAGCCCGTTCCGCGCGAGCGGACCCGGCCGGTGATCCGGGAGAGCCGGAAGACCCGCTCGGCACCCCGGTCCCGGTCGTAACCGGCCAGGTACCAGTGGCCGCGCCAGCACTCCAGCGCCCACGGCTCCACGTGCCGGGGCTCGGGACGGGCGGCGGAGGCCTTGCGGTAGTCGAAGACGACCGGGCGGCGGTCCCGGCAGGCCAGCATCAGCGGCTCGAAGGCGGCCTCGTGCACCGGGATGCGCGGCTCCAGCGCGCCGTGCGCCTCGTAGGGGTCGACGTCCTCCGGGAGCCCCGCGGCGCGCAGCTTCTGCAGGGCACCGCTGGCCGCGCCGGCGAGGCGGGCCTGCTGCCACACCTTCGCGGCCAGACCGAGCGCCGCGGCCTCCTCGGCGTCCAGGGTGATCGGCGGCAGCCGGTTGCTGTCGCGGCGGGCCAGGTAGCCGACCTCGCCGTCGAGGTTCTCCACGGTCGCGATGACCAGACCCAGCTCGCGCAGATCGTCCTTGTCCCGCTCGAACATCCGGTTGAAGGAGTCGTCCGAGCCCGCCTCCAGGTAGGCCTCGATGGACTCCCGCAGCTCGCGCTTGCTGAGAGGCCGCCGTGTGCCGAGCAGACACAGCGCGAGGTTCATCAGCCGCTCGGCCTTGGCAATGGCCATCGACGCCCTTCGCCTTTCCTATGGTGCTTCCGACCGATGACCGTACCGCTCCCGGGTGCGGTGGCAAAAGCCGAGGGCCCATGCCCGAGCAGGCATGGGCCCCAGGTGATCGGAACCGGTCGGATACGGCCGGTCGATCAGGTGTGGATCAGAAGGGCTCGCGCAGGCGATCAGACGCCCAGCAGGTCCACCACGAAGATCAGCGTCTCGCCCGGCTTGATCGCCGGGGTCGGGCTCTGGTTGCCGTAGGCCAGGTGGGCCGGGATGGTCAGCTGGCGACGGCCGCCGACCTTCATGCCCTGCACACCCTGGTCCCAGCCCGCGATGACCCGGCCCGCACCCAGCGGGAAACGGAACGGAGTGCCACGGTTCCAGCTGGCGTCGAACTCCTCGCCGGTGCTGAAGGCGACACCCACGTAGTGCACGGTGACGTTCTGGCCCGCCTGCGCGACCGGCCCGTCGCCCTCCCAGATGTCCTTGATCTCGAGGTCCGCCGGGGGCTCGCCGCCCGGGAAGTCGATCTCGGGCTTCTCGATGTTCACGTCAAAAGCTCCTGCGTGTGTACGACACGAAACGCGGACAGTCTTTCATCTCCGCAGACCCGCCGCCCGCCATGGACACCGGCTTCCTGCGCCCGCGGCGGACGGCGCCGGCTACATCGCCGCGAGGACGTCCACCGTGAACACCAGCGTCGAACCCTTCTTGATGACACCACCGCTCGGCGGAGTGTCGCCGTAACCCAGCTCCGGCGGCACCACGATCAGCACCCGGCTGCCCACCTTCTTGCCCTCCAGACCCTGCGCCAGGCCCTTGACCGCCTGCTGCATCTGCTCCAGCCCGAACTGGCTCAGCCGGCCCGAGCCGTACGTCCGCTGGAAGGTCTTGCCGCCGTCCCACACCAGGCCCTGGAACTGGCACAGCACCGTCTGGTCCGCCTTCACCTCCGGGCCGTCGCCCTCCAGGACATACGTCGACACCAGCTTCTTCGGCGGGTCCGTCTTCGGGATGGTCACCTTCGGGACATTGCCGTCGGTGTTCGTGGCCACCTTGGGCAGCGCGGCGTCCCCCTGCGCGACCACCCGGCCCTTGGCCGAACTCTTGGAGTTGAACGAATCGATCAGGTCGATGACGAACACCAGCGTGTCCGTGCCCTTGATACCCGCCTGCGCATTGCCCGACGTGCCGTAACCCCAGGTCGGCGGCACCGCCATCAGCACCCGGCTGCCCGTCTTCCGCCCCGCCAGCCCATACCGCCAGCCGTCGATGATGCTGCCCTGGGCCAGCTGCATCACCAGCGGACGCTTACGGTCGTAGGAGTTGTCGAAGACCTTGCCCGTGTCCCAGATCTGACCCAGGTAGTTCGCCTGGATGAAGTCGTTCTCCGCGACCGTACGACCACTGCCCGCGATCACCGTCTTCACCGCCAGGTTCTTCGACGGCTCACCCGGCCCCTTGGCCACGGTCGGCTTCTCACCGAACTTCGTGCCCGCCGTGATCGCCGGCAACGGCCCTTCCACGATCTTCGGCGGAGGCACCGTCGACACCGACGGCGACGGCGACGGCGAGACACCGGCCTTGCTGGAGCCGGACTTGCCGTCACCGCATCCGGCGAGCGTGACCAGTCCTGCGGGAACGGCGGCGAGGAGAAGTGAACGTCGGCGCACGGAAGAGCCTCGTAATCGATCGATCTTGCGGATGGCGTGCGCGCAACTCTACGACGCGAGAAGGGCGCCGTACGGGAAACGTACGACGCCCGTGTGGCGTTCCGGCATTTCACACCCGAAACGCTTGACTCACCCGCTTTCGACTACATACCTGCGATCAGCTTCTCCACCCGGTCGTCCACCGAACGGAACGGGTCCTTGCACAACACGGTGCGCTGCGCCTGGTCGTTGAGCTTCAGATGCACCCAGTCGACCGTGAAGTCCCTGCGCTGTTCCTGTGCCCGCCGGATGAAGTCACCGCGCAGCCGCGCCCGAGTCGTCTGCGGAGGAACCGACTTGCCCTCGAAGATCTTCAAGTCGTTGCAGACCCGGGCCGCCTGACCCTTCTTCTCCAGCAGGTAGTACAGGCCACGACGACGATGGATGTCGTGGTAGGCGAGGTCTATCTGAGCGACCCGCGGATGCGACATCGTCATGTTGTTCTTGGCCCGGTACCGCTCGATGAGCTTGTACTTCATCACCCAGTCGATCTCGGTGGCGATCCGGTCCAGTTCCTCGGTCTCGATCGCGTCCAGCGTACGGCCCCACAGCTCCAGGACCTGCGCGACCGTGCCGGTGCGGATCCCCCGGCGGTCACAGAAGTCCACGGCCTTGTCGAAGTACTCCCGCTGCACCTCCAGCGCGGACGCCTCCCGGCCGCTGGCCAGCCGCACCTTGCGCCGGCCCGTGATGTCATGGCTGACCTCACGGATCGCCCGGATCGGGTTCTCCAGCGTCAGGTCACGCATCACCGTGCCCGCCTCGATCATGCGCAGCACCAGGTCCGTCGCGCCGACCTTCAGCAGCATCGTCGTCTCGGACATGTTCGAGTCACCGACGATGACATGCAGCCGGCGGTAACGCTCGGCGTCCGCGTGCGGCTCGTCACGGGTGTTGATGATGGGCCTCGAACGGGTCGTCGCCGAGGACACCCCCTCCCAGATGTGCTCCGCACGCTGACTCACGCAGTACACGGCACCACGCGGGGTCTGCAGCACCTTCCCCGCGCCGCACAGCAGCTGCCGGGTGACCAGGAACGGGATGAGGATGTCCGCGAGCCGGGAGAACTCCCCGTGCCGGGCCACCAGATAGTTCTCGTGGCAGCCGTAGGAGTTGCCCGCCGAGTCGGTGTTGTTCTTGAAGAGGTAGACGTCGCCCGCGATTCCCTCCTCGTGCAGGCGTCGTTCCGCGTCCACCAGGAGTCCTTCGAGAATGCGCTCGCCGGCCTTGTCGTGGGTGACCAGTTCGATCACGTTGTCACATTCGGGGGTCGCGTATTCCGGATGTGAGCCCACGTCGAGATAGAGCCGGGCGCCGTTTCGCAGAAAGACATTGCTGCTGCGGCCCCATGACACGACACGGCGGAAGAGGTACCGCGCCACCTCGTCAGGAGACAGGCGGCGCTGTCCCCTGAACGTGCACGTGACGCCGTACTCGTTCTCCAGCCCGAAAATGCGGCGGTCCATGAGTGAACATTACGCCCGATCCCCCGAGCTGAAACGGGGTTCGGCAGCACGATTTGGATCATTTTCCGATGAAGACGCAACGACCCCGCCCCGCACGGGAGCTGCGAGGACCCGCCCCATGACGAGCAGCACCAGCAACGACACCGCCCCCGCCGCCCCCGGAACCGCGAACCCCCACACCGTGCCACCAGCCTGAACCACAGGCCCCGCCACGCCCGTACCCACCGAGGCACCCACGGTGAACGTCGTCACAAGCCAGGAGAAAGCCTCGGTCACCGTCCCGCTCGGCGCATGCCGGTCCACGATGATGAACGCACAGGCGATACACGGCGCGAGGAACACCCCGGAGAGCACCGTGAGCAGCACCATGGCCGGCGCGCCCGGCGTCAGCATCAAAGGCAGGTAACACACCGCCAGAAGCGCCACGAGCACGCTCAGTCGCCGCTCGGGCGAACCACCCCACCGACGGGCCCCGTACACCGTGCCGCCGACCAGCGCACCCAGCCCCAGCCCCGCCATCATCCAGCCGTACACCGCGTCACCGCCATGACCGTCGGCGTACGACACCGACGCGACCGTGATCGAACCCAGCGCGATCCCCACGAACAGGAACGACCCGAGCAGCACCAGCAGACCCGGCGAACGCAGCGCACCCAGCCAGTGCGCCTCACACGGCGCCGACCGCCACGCGCGCGAGGGCGGCGACACCACCACGGAGAGCGCACCCAGCACCCCCAGCAGGTTCAGCACCAGCAGGGCGGCGCGCTCGTCCCACAGCGACACGCACAACGTCACCAGCAGCGGCCCCACCGTGAACATGATCTCCTGCGCGATCGCGTCCATGGCGTACGCCGTATGCACCTGCTCCTCCCGGCGCAGCACCGACGGCCACAGCGCGCGCAGACCCCCCTCCAGCGGCGGCGTGAACAGACCCGCCGCCGCCACGGCCGCGTACGCCGCCGGCAGCGGATCGGTGCCGGAGAACGCGAAGACCGCCATGGACAGGGCCGCGAGGACCGCCGCCGGCAACTGCACACGCGGCTGGCCGTGCAGATCCACCAGCCGGCCCAGCACCGGCTGGCCCACCGCGTTGGCGACGCCGTACACCGCCGCGAGCGCGCCCGCGAGGCTGTAGGTGCCGCCCTCGGCGCGGACGAACAGCACCAGGGCGATCGCGGCCGTCGCGTTCGGCAGCCGGCCCACCAGGGTGCCGGTGAGCAGCCGCAGCGCGTGCCGCGCCCGGAGTATCTCCAGATAACCCGTGGCCATGTGCGCCCTCCAGCCTCAAGTTTTACGTATAACGTCCCCAGTCATACGTACCATGTGCGCTGTTCGGAGGTCCAGACGAAGGGCAGGCCCACGGTGGCACGCAGCAGTACGCGCCCGACCAGCCGGGACGTCGCCCAGGCAGCCGGAGTCTCCCAGGCCGCCGTCTCCCTCGTCCTCGGCGACAAATGGCGCGGCCGAGTCTCCGAAACCACCGCCGAACGAGTCCGCGACGCCGCCCGCGAACTCGGCTACCGCCCCAACCTCGCCGCCCGCAACCTCCGCCTCGGCCACACCCGCACCGTCCTGCTGGTCGTACCCGCCCTCACCACCGAATTCTTCGCCGGCGTCTACACCGGCGCCGCACGCGTGGCGGCCGACCACGGCTTCGGAGTCGTCCTCTACCCCTCCCCCGAAGGCATCGGCCCCGCCCCCGACCCCTTCGCCTCCGCACAGGCCGCCCTCGACGGCGTCATCGCCTCCTCCATGGCCGCCGACGCCCTCACCGCCATCCGCGGCGACCAACTGCCCCTGGTCATGCTCGACAGCGACCCCGAAGGCAGCCTCGGCGCCGCCACCGTCAACCTCGACATCACCGACGGCATCCGCCAGGTCACCCAACACCTCCTGGACCTCGGCCACCGCCGCATCCTCCACCTCGCCGCCGACGTACCCTCCTGGACCTTCGAGGTACGCGCACGTGAACTCGCGACACGCATGGCCGCCGTACCGGGGACACAGGTGCGCACAGCCAGAGCACCCATCTCCATCGAAGGAGCCCTCGCCGCCACCGAGGCCGCACTCACCACCCCCGGCCCCCGGCCCACCGCAGTGGTCTGCGACGACGACAAACTCGCCGCCGGCGCCTACAAGGCCCTGCGCCGCCTCGGCCTGCGCATCCCCGACGACGTCTCGGTCACCGGCGTCGACGACCTCGGCCTCGCCACCGCCATCGACCCCGAACTGACCACCGTACGACTCGACGCCGAACGCTTCGGCGAACACGGCATGCAAGCCCTCCTCGCCGTCCTGGAGGGCCGCGAACCCGAAGGCGGGGACATCCCCGTCGAACTGGTCGTACGAGGCTCCACGGCCCCGCCACGCACCACCTAGACCCCCAGCCGCCCCACCGGAACGCCGTGTGCCCCGGCCACAAGAACGGCCGGGGCACACAGGAGCGGGCAAGGGCGACGGATCACTCCTCCTCGGAGTCCTCCTCCTCGGAACTCTCCGCCTCGGTGGCCGCACCCTCCGCCGCCAGCAGACGCGCCAGCTGACGGCCCACGATCCGCTTGAACTTGCGCTTCTGCGGACGCGTACGATCCAGCACCGCCACCTCGAGACGCTCCGCGGGAATCTCCCGCTCGCTGCCGTTGGTGTCACGCGACAGAGCCTGCACCGCCAGCTTCAGAGCCTCCGCCAGCGACATCCCGTCACGGTGACGCTGGTCCAGGTAACTGCTGATCTGCTCGGCGTTACCACCCACCGCGACCGAACCGTGCTCGTCCACGATCGACCCGTCATGCGGCAGCCGATAGATCTGATCACCCTCCGGGGTCTCCCCCACCTCCGCCACGACCAGCTCCACCTCGTACGGCTTCTCGGCGGCCGAGGAGAAGATCGTGCCAAGCGTCTGGGCATAGACGTTCGCCAGACCACGAGCGGTCACATCATCACGGTCATAGGTGTAACCCCGCAGATCGGCATAACGGACACCACCGATGCGCAGGTTCTCGTACTCGTTGTACTTACCGGCGGCCGCGAAACCGATCCGGTCATAGATCTCGCTGAACTTGTGCAGCGCACGGGACGGGTTCTCACCGACGAACACAATGCCGTCGGCATACTGCAGCACGACCAGGCTACGGCCACGGGCGATGCCCTTCCGGGCGTACTCCGCCCGGTCGGCCATGGCCTGCTGGGGTGAGACATAGAACGGCGTCGACACCGGTTATCCGTCCCTTTCTGTCATGGTCACTGGATCACCTGATAAGAACCGGGGCCCGCACTCAGAGCAGAGCGGCCTTCGGGCCGTCCGGCTCCTCCAGGCGCTTCTGCAGCACCGCACGAGCGACCTCGGAGGACTCGTCCTCCGTCAGCCGGCGGAAACCGTCCTCGGTGATCACGGTGACGATCGGGTAGATCCGGCGGGCGACATCGGGACCACCGGTCGCCGAGTCGTCGTCAGCCGCGTCATAGAGGGCCTGCACCACCAACGTGGTCGCCTGCTCCTCGGTCAGGTCGTCACGGAACAACTTCTTCATCGCACCACGAGCGAAGATCGAGCCGGAACCCGTCGCCGCGAAGTTGTGCTCCTCGCTGCGGCCACCCGTGACGTCGTACGAGAAGATCCGGCCCTTCTCACGGTCCAGGTCATACCCCGCGAACAGCGGCACGACGGCCAGCCCCTGCATCGCCATGCCCAGGTTCGACCGGATCATCGTCGACAACCGGTTCGCCTTGCCCTCCAGCGACAGCTGCGCACCCTCGACCTTCTCGAAGTGCTCCAGCTCCAGCTGGAAGAGCTTGACCATCTCCACGGCGAGACCGGCGGTGCCGGCGATACCGACGGCCGAGTACTCGTCCGCCGGGAACACCTTCTCGATGTCCCGCTGAGCGATGATATTGCCCATGGTGGCGCGACGGTCACCCGCGAGCACCACGCCCCCCGGGAAGGTCACGGCGACGATGGTGGTGCCGTGCGGCGCCTCGACCACACCCTGCGTGGGCGGCAGCTGCCGGTTGCCGGGCAGCATCTCGGGCTGGTGCTCGGACAGGAAGTCCATGAAGGAGGACGACCCAGGCGTCAGGAAGGCAGCTGGTAGACGCCCGGTGCCACGAGAGTTGGCTTCCACAAGTTTCCTTCCAGATAGGCGGCGGCTCGGCGAGCTGCGCCTGGGTCGTCGCGCAACTTGCCGATGGCCGAATTGCAGTTGAAGCACAGTACGCCACGGACCCTACCCGTCTTGTGGCAGTGATCCACATGTGCGGGCGGGGCAGCCAGGCAGATCGCGCAGAGGCCGTACTGGGAGGCGACCATCGCGTCACGCTCGGCTTCGGTGAGGCCGTAGTTTCGCTTCAGATGATCAGCGCGTCCCTTCGTTGCGCGGCAAGCCTGGCAGCTCGTTGACAGGCCATCCGACGCTGTTGCGTTGCGATGCCACTCGCTGTGCGGCTTGACCTCTCCGCAACTCCGACAGAACTTGTGACCTTCCGGCGTCTCCACACGCGGCCTGACGTTCTTGCCCTTGGCCAGTTGCCGGGCCTGGTGGTACGCCGCCCAGCACTCACGGCAGTAGGCCTGCAGCCCGTCGCGCATGGCCTTGTTTCGCGCGAACGCTGCTCGCGGCTTGTGCTGCTTGCACCGCGAGCAGCGTTTCACACCTTCTTCGCTTTCCAACTCCGCCCCCGACACCTTCCTTCGATTCGAAGGTAGAAGCTACTCTCCACCCTTCTGAACGAAGGAGCGCACGAAGTCCTCGGCATTCTCCTCGAGGACATCGTCGATTTCATCGAGGACGGAGTCCACGTCGTCGCTCAGCTTCTCGTGCCGCTCCTTGAGGTCCTCCGAAGCCTGCGCGTCCTGCGCCTGCTCCTCGACCTCCTCGGTCGCGCGCGTCGCCTTCTGCTGGCCGCCGCCGGTGTCCTTGGTTGCCATAACCCTCACCCCGCTCAGTTCGCCTGCCGATCGGTGATGATCAGACCCTACAAGCCGGGTCCGACATCGGCCCCGCAGTTTCTCCAACGTACGGGGGCCATCTCGATGATTCCCGGGCGGCGGGATTTCCACCCCGCCGCCCGGGCCGCACCGAGTACCCCCCTGGCCCGCTCACCCGCCCGACAGGACCCTGACCAGGTCTTCTGCGGTGCGGCAGCGGTCCAGCAGTTCCTTGACGTGATTTCGCGTTCCGCGTAGTGGTTCCAGGGTTGGAACGCGCTGGAGCGAGTCGCGGCCGGGGAGGTCGAAGATGACCGAGTCCCAGCTCGCCGCGGCGACGTCGTCGGCGTACTGCTCCAGGCAGCGGCCGCGGAAGTAGGCGCGGGTGTCCTCCGGTGGCTTGGTGCGGGCCCTGTCGACCTCGGACTCGTCCAGGAGGCGCTTCATGCGGCCGCGGGCCGCGAGACGGTTGTACAGGCCCTTCTCGGCGCGTACGTCGGCGTACTGGAGGTCGACGAGGTGGAGGCGGGCGGCGTCCCAGTCGAGGTCGTCGCGGCGGCGGTAGCCCTCCATCAGCTCGCGCTTGGCGACCCAGTCCAGTTCGCCCGCCAGGCTCATGGGGTCGTTCTCCAGGCGGGTGAGGGTGTCTTCCCAGCGGGTCAGGATGTCCTTGGTCTGGTCGTCGGCGTCGGCGCCGTAGCGCTCCTCCACGTATTTGCGTGACAGCTCGTAGTACTCCATCTGGAGCTGGACCGCTGTGAGGGTCCGGCCGCTACGCAGTGTGATCAGGCGTTTCAGGGACGGGTCGTGGGACACCTGGTGCAGTGTCCGCACCGGCTGGTCGACCGCCAGGTCCACGGCGATGAAGCCGTCCTCGATCATGGACAGGACCAGGGAGGTCGTGCCCAGTTTGAGGTAGGTGGAGATCTCGGAGAGGTTGGCGTCGCCGATGATCACGTGGAGGCGGCGGTATTTCTCCGCGTCGGCGTGGGGTTCGTCGCGGGTGTTGATGATGGGGCGCTTGAGCGTGGTCTCGAGGCCGACCTCGACTTCGAAGTAGTCGGCGCGCTGGCTGAGCTGGAAGCCGTGTTCGTGGCCGTCCTGGCCGATGCCGACGCGGCCGGCGCCGGCGAAGACCTGGCGGGAGACGAAGAAGGGGGTCAGGTGGCGCACGATGTCCGAGAAGGGGGTTTCCCGCTTCATCAGGTAGTTCTCGTGCGTGCCGTAGCTGGCGCCCTTGTTGTCGGTGTTGTTCTTGTAGAGGTGGATGGGCTGGGCGCCGGGGAGCTGGGCGGCTCGTTCGGCGGCCTCGGCCATGATGCGTTCGCCGGCCTTGTCCCAGAGGACGGCGTCGCGGGGGTTGGTGACCTCGGGGGCGCTGTATTCGGGGTGGGCGTGGTCGACGTAGAGGCGCGCACCGTTGGTGAGGATGACGTTGGCGAGGCCGATGTCCTCGTCGGTGAGCTGGCTGGCGTCGGCGGCTTCTCGGGCGAGGTCGAAGCCTCGTGCGTCCCGTAGCGGGTTCTCTTCCTCGAAGTCCCAGCGGGCCCGGCGGGCCCGGTGCATCGCCGCCGCGTAGGCGTTGACGATCTGGGACGAGGTGAGCATGGCATTGGCGTTGGGGTGGCCGGGGACGGAGATCCCGTACTCCGTCTCGATGCCCATTACTCGCCGTACGGTCATGCGGCCCTCCTTGCCCGGCGGCACCCTCGGTCGTGGGCGCCGCTCACGTACCGCTGGCGCTCCGGTGCGTGTGCGGTGCCCGTCCCCGCACTTCGCGACTCGGCGGTAGGAACGAGCCTAGAACGCCTTAGTGCTGGTGGGGAGATCATTTGCGTCATTGGCTGCTCCGGTCGTGGCCTGAAAACGCGAGGGCTGCGGGTACCCGGTGAGGGCACCCGCAGCCGCCCTGGTGTTACAGGTACTGACCGGTGTTGGCCACCGTGTCGATGGAGCGTCCGGTGTCTGCGCCCTGCTTTCCGGTGATGAGGGTACGGATGTAGACGATCCGTTCGCCCTTCTTTCCGGAGATGCGGGCCCAGTCGTCGGGGTTGGTGGTGTTGGGGAGGTCTTCGTTCTCCTTGAACTCGTCCACGCAGGCCTGGAGGAGGTGGGAGACGCGGAGACCCTTCTGGTTCTTTTCGAGGAAGTCCTTGATCGCCATTTTCTTGGCGCGTCCGACGATGTTTTCGATCATGGCGCCGGAGTTGAAGTCCTTGAAGTAGAGGACTTCCTTGTCGCCGTTGGCGTAGGTGACTTCCAGGAAGCGGTTTTCCTCGGATTCGGCGTACATCTGCTCGACCGCCGTCTGGATCATGCTCTGGACGGTGGTCTCCTTGCTGCCGCCGTGCTCGCTGAGGTCGTCGGCGTGCAGGGGGAGGCGCTCGGTGAGGTACTTGCCGAAGATGTCCTTGGCGGCCTCGGCGTCGGGACGCTCGATCTTGATCTTCACGTCGAGGCGGCCGGGGCGGAGGATGGCGGGGTCGATCATGTCCTCGCGGTTGGAGGCGCCGATGACGACCACGTTCTGCAGGCCTTCGACGCCGTCGATCTCGGCGAGGAGCTGGGGGACGATGGTGTTCTCCACGTCCGAGCTGACGCCGGAGCCTCGGGTGCGGAAGAGGGACTCCATCTCGTCGAAGAAGACGATCACGGGGGTGCCCTCGCTGGCCTTCTCGCGGGCACGCTGGAAGACGAGGCGGATCTGCCGCTCGGTCTCGCCGACGTACTTGTTGAGCAGCTCGGGGCCCTTGATGTTGAGGAAGAAGCTCTTGCCGGCGGCTTGGCCGGTGACCTCGGCGACCTTCTTGGCGAGTGAGTTCGCGACGGCCTTGGCGATGAGTGTCTTGCCGCAGCCGGGGGGGCCGTAGAGGAGGACGCCCTTGGGCGGGCGCAGCTCGTGCTCCTTGAACAGGTCCGGGTAGAGGTAGGGCAGCTCGACCGCGTCGCGGATGGCCTCGATCTGGTTGCCGAGTCCGCCGATCTGGTCGTAGCCGATGTCCGGGACCTCTTCGAGGACGAGTTCTTCGACCTCGCTCTTGGGGACGACCTCGTAGACGTAGCCGGAGCGGGGTTCGAGCAGGAGGGCGTCGCCGGCGCGGATGGTGGTGCCGAGCAGTGGTTCGGCGAGCCGTACGACTCGTTCCTCGTCGGTGTGCCCCAGTACGAGGGCGCGCTCGCCGTCCTCGAGGATTTCCTTGAGGGTGACGATGTCGCCGACGCTCTCGAACTCCATGGCTTCGACCACGTTGAGCGCTTCGTTGAGCATGACTTCCTGGCCGCGCCTGAGGTCGTCGAGGTCGACGCTCGGGCTGACGTTCACCCGGAGTTTGCGGCCGCCGGTGAAGATGTCGGCGGTGCCGTCCTCGTTCGCCTGCAGGAAGACGCCGAAGCCGGCGGGCGGCTGGGCGAGCCGGTCGACCTCTTCCTTGAGGGCCACGATCTGGTCGCGGGCCTCGCGGAGGGTGTTGGCCAGCCGTTCGTTCTGGGCGGACACGCCGGCCAGGTTCGTCTGCAGCTCGACGATCCGCTCTTCGAGAATTCTCGTGTGTCGCGGAGAGTCGGCGAGCTTGCGTCGCAGGACGGCGATCTCCTGCTCAAGGTAGGCGATCTGCCCGGCCGGGTCGTCGGACCCTCGTCCCGGGCGGATGCCGCGGTTCATGTCGTCGTCGTGGGCTGCCACGGTCCTCACCTCCTCCAAGGGGAGCTGGACGCTTCCAGACCCTACCTGGGTGGGTGTCGATTGAAACCCCTAGATCACAAAGACTGTCAAGGTGTGTCGTCGGTCACCCGTTGCGCTCTCCCTCGCACGGAGGGGATACCCACTCAACGTGATAGGGAAGCAGCTTGTTCCGGGCATCGGGTGGTCAAAACCCTTCAGGAGTGGCCGGAGTTGTCCACTCCGGGCGGGTGGGCCCGGTGGTGGGCAGCGCGCGGGGCGCTCGCGTGTTTTATCACGCAGAGCGACGGTTCGGGCGGGGGGTGTCACGGTCGGCCTGGCTTGAAGTGGTGGGTGCCGTGGCCGGGGGCTGTCTCTGTCCTGATCGAGCGCTGGTACCCGAGGGGGCGGGGGTGGAAACCCGGTGCCTGCGGAAGGTGGCCGGATTGCGGGCGGAGGTAGGGTCGGGGGTGTTCAACAGCCGCTGGTGCGGACCCGGCTGGCCCTGGTGGTGCCGGCTCCGTCCGGCGTTCCGACGGCAGGAGAGGTGACCGTGCAGCAGGAGGCCCCGGGCGGGGAGGCGCTGGAGGTCTGGATCGACCAGGATCTGTGTACCGGTGACGGGATCTGCGCCCAGTACGCCCCCGAGGTGTTCGAGCTGGACATCGACGGGCTGGCCTATGTGAAGGGCGCGGACGAGGAGCTGCTGCAGGCGGTGGGTGCGGCGGCGCCGGTGCCGTTGCCGCTGCTGGCGGACGTGGTGGATTCGGCGCGGGAGTGTCCCGGCGAGTGCATTCATGTGCGCCGGGTTTCGGACAGGGTCGAGGTGTACGGGCCCGACGCGGACTGAGCCCGGGCCGGGCCCCGGGTCAGACGCTGTGGGCGGCGGCGGGGGTGGAGCGGATGAACGCGGTGCCGTTCCAGTGCCACTTGGCCGGGGTTTTCGTGTCGGGGCAGCAGTTGGGGACGGCGTCGGAGGAGTAGCCGAGCAGGGTGGCGGCGACGGTGCCCGCGTGGATCGAGAAGTCGGTGACGGTGAGCCGGTCCTCGGGGTCGACGAGGGTGGCGACCACGCGTGGTTGGCCGCTGTCGGTGGAGCGGGTGAGGACGTAGACGCCGTCGGGCGGTGTGCCCATGGCGGAGTCGCAGTGCACCACTGCGACGGTTTCGGGTCTGCCGTCGCCGTCGAGGTCTCCGGTGGCTTTCTTGGCGACGACGGCTTTGACGGGCCCGCACTGCAGGGGGAAGTCCACGCCGGTGGTGCCGGGTGGGGCGATGGCCGCGGGGGCGGGCTTGGTGTGTGTGCCGCCGGGGGCCTGGGCGGCCGTGGCCGATCCGGGCTGTACGACGGAGGAGAGGGCGACGACGCCGGCGACGGCCGTGGCGGTGGCGACCCAGTGGATGGGCCGGGTCTGCGTGTGGGCGAGCTCCGGAACGGCGGATTGCTGCACTAGGAGTGTCTCCTGTGAGGGCTGTGCCGGTGGGGGTGGCCAGCATGGTGCCACACGTCACAGTGCGGGGGAACGGCGGGGTCGGGGATTCCCGCAGGCGGGGGCCCGCGCGTGTGAGGGTGTACGAGACGCGGGCTGGGGAGTCCTGGTGCTCCGTCAACGGACGGGCGCCGTGCCCGAGTTCCCGTCGGTGGGCGGGAACTCGGGCACGGCGCCGTTGCGTTGTGCCGTGTGCGGGGTGGGTCAGCGGCCGGCGCCGCCGTCGGCGTTGGGGCCGGCGTAGTCCTCGCCGTAGGCGCCCTTGGCGGGGCGGCGGCGGCGCATGGGCGGCTCGACGCCGTCGGCGAGGCGGCGGGCGGTGAGCAGGAAGCCGGTGTGGCCGATCATGCGGTGGTCGGGGCGTACGGCCAGGCCCTCGATGTGCCAGTTGCGGATCATGGTCTCCCAGGCGGTCGGCTCGTTGAAGCAGCCGATCTCCCGGATGGACTCCACGGTCCGGGCGAGCTGGGTGGTGGTGGCCACGTAGCAGCAGAGGATGCCGCCGGGGACGAGTGCCTTGGAGACGGCCTCCAGGCATTCCCAGGGGGCGAGCATGTCGAGGATGACGCGGTCGACGTCGGTGTCGGACAGGTTGTCCTGGAGGTCGCCGACGGTGAGCTGCCAGGCGGGGTGGGGGCCGCCGAAGTAGCGTTCCACGTTCTGCTTGGCGATCTCGGCGAAGTCCTCGCGGCGCTCGTAGGAGTGCAGCATGCCCTGGTCGCCGATGGCGCGCAGCAGGAAGCTGCTGAGCGAGCCGGAGCCGACGCCGGCCTCGACGACGCGTGCGCCGGGGAAGATGTCGGCGAAGGCGAGGATCTGCCCCGCGTCCTTGGGGTAGACGACGGCTGCCCCGCGGGGCATGGACAGGACGTAGTCGGGGAGCAGGGGGCGCAGCGCGAGGTAGGCGACGTTGCCGGTGGTGCGGACAACGCTGCCCTCGGGAGCGCCGATCAGTTCGTCGTGCGGGAAGGAACCCTTGTGGGTGTGGAAGTTCTTCCCGGCTTCGAGCGTGAACGTGTAGTGGCGGCCCTTGGGGTCGGTCAGCTGTACCTGGTCCCCGACCTTGAAGGGCCCGCGTCTGCGGGCGGCACCGGTCGGTTCGGACATGTGACCAGCGTACCGGGTCCCTGCCGGGGGTTTGGCCGACGGAGGGATGGGGGCGGTGCGTGCGGACCGGGCGGTGGTCCGTCCGGTACGGGGCGTTACGGGGCGGGCCGTGCCATCGCCTTGACGAAGGCCCGCTCGACGTCCGCCGCCGACAGGACGCCGTAGATCTCGCCGGTTTCCTCGACGACGAGGTATTCGGTGGCGGGGGTGGCGCGCAGGACGTCGAGGAGTTCTTCTCCGGCGAGTTCGGCGGAGACGCGCATGCCGTCGGTGAGCTCCTGGGCGAGGCCGCTGACGGCGACCCAGGGGCGGCGGTGTTCGGGTACGCCGACGATGGCGGACTCGCGGACCAGGGAGATGGGGTTGCCGTGGGCGTCGACGACGACCAGGGCGCGGGCGCCGGCGGCGTTGGCGCGGCGCAGAGCCTCGGAGAGGGGGGTGTCGGTCTGGACGGGGACGGCCCGCCGGGTGAGGGTGCGGGCGCGCAGTTCGGGGAGGTGTTCGCGCAGGCGGGCCATGCGCAGGCTGTTGCCGGCGCCGGTCCAGATGATCGCGGCGAGGATGGCGGCGAGCAGGGCGTCGGTGACGGTGTCCATGCCGCCCGTGTCCTCGCTGCCGCCGCCGAGGGCGCCGGACTGGTTGAGCAGCGGCAGGCCGATCAGGACGGCGACGGCGAGGGCGCGGCCGACCCAGGCGGCGGCGACGGTGCCGCTCATGGGTTTGCCGGTGATGGCCCAGACGACGGCGCGGAGCATGCGGCCGCCGTCGAGGGGGAGGCCGGGGAGGAGGTTGAAGATCGCCACGATGAGGTTGGAGATCATCAGGCCGGCGAGCAGGACGCCGGGTACGGTGCCGGGCTGGACGGGTTTCATGGCGAGGTAGAACAGTCCGGCGAGGACGAGGGAGAGCAGCGGGCCGACGAAGGCCAGGACGAATTCGCGGCCCGGGGTCTCGGCCTCCTTCTCGATCTCGGAGACGCCGCCGAAGAACTGCAGCTGGATGCGGCGGACCGGGAGCTTGAAGCGGATCGCGGCGACCGTGTGGGCCAGCTCGTGGACCAGTACGGAGGCGTAGAAGGCGACGGCGAAGAACAGGGAGACCAGGTAGCGGGCGGCGCCGAGCTCGGGCAGCACGCGGTCGAGCTGGCCGCCGAAGACCCAGGTGATGAGCGCGGCGACGAGGAACCAGCTGGGCGCGACGTACACGGGCACGCCGAAGGGGCGGCCCATGAGGATCCCGCCACCGGGCTCCTTGGGCCGTGGCTGGGGCGGCTCGCCCTTGGCGATTCCGGAGTGGGCGAGGGTGCGGTGCTGGTCGGGGTGCGATGCGTGCCGGGTGCCGGTGTCGGGGGCGGGGGCGGCTTCGGGTCCGGTGGGGTTGTCGGGGGTGGGGGGCGGGACGGTCGTGTCGCGGTGCGGAGTCTGCGAGCCGCCGGTGGCGCCGGTCGTGGCGCCGCTGCCGGTGGCCTGCGAGCCGCCGGTGGATCCTTGGGCGCCCGCGGCATCGCCGCTGCCGGTCGCCTCGGGGCGGTCCTCGGCGCCGGTCCCACAGGTGTCGCCCGTCGCGCCGCCGGCGTCAGCCGGGCCGTCGTTGGTCCCCTCGGCGTCCCGGCCGCCGGTGTCGGCCGCACCCCCCGCAGGCACAGTGGCCGCGGAGCCGTCGGCGGCACCGGTGGTGTCCGTGGCCTCCGCAGGAGCAGCGGAGTCCGAGTCGTCGGCGACGCTGGCAGCGCCCTGCGGGTTCGCGGTGGTGTCCGTGTCGGTCTGGGCAGGGCGCGGGTCGGCCGGGTGGTCGGGGGTGTGTCCCTTGTCGTCGGTCTCGGCCCGGCTGTGGTCCGTGGTGGGCTGCGGCTCCGGGGCCGCATGGTCGGTGCGGTCGGCCGTCGGGGCCGTTGGACCTGCGGGGTGCTCGGCCGGCTTGTCGTTGCCGGACCGCGGCTGCCCGCTCCCGCCGCTCACGTCCACGGTGTCCCCTCGTTCGAAGCGTCTTCCGTACCTGCCGGACGGAAGGGTCTCTGGTCGATGGTATGCGGCCTTGGTGACGCGTTTCGCCCCGGCACCCTTCGAGTTTGCCCAGTGGTCGCGCGGCCCGGTGCGGCGGCGGCTGGGTCACTGTCAGTGGTGGGCCGTAAGGTCTGTGGACATGGACAGCAGCATCGAGGACGCGGGAGCCCTGCCGGGCGGCGCCGAGCAGACGGATCCGGCCGAGGCGCCGCAGCCGACGCCCACGGCGGCTTCGGTGCCGGCGCCGGCGACAGCCGTGGAGGCCGCCGAGCCGGACTCGGCCGTGCCGGTTCCGCCGGCGGCCGGTGCCGAGCGCGTCGCCATCCCGCCCACCTCCCTGTCCCCGTCCCGGGCCGGCGATTTCATGCAGTGCCCGTTGCTGTACCGGTTCCGGGTGATCGACCGGCTGCCGGAGAAGCCGAGTGCGGCGGCGACCCGGGGCACGCTGGTGCACGCGGTGCTGGAGCGGCTGTTCGACGCGCCCGCGGCGGAGCGGACCGCGCCGCGGGCGAAGGCGCTGATCCCGGGCCAGTGGGACCGGCTGCGGGAGAGCAGGCCGGAGCTCATGGAGCTGTTCGCGGACGACGCCGACGGGGAGCGGATGACCGGGTGGCTCCAGGAGGCCGAGCAGCTGGTCGAGCGCTGGTTCACGCTGGAGGATCCGACGCGGTTGGAGCCGGCCGAGCGGGAGCTGTTCGTGGAGGCCGAGCTGGAGTCGGGGCTGCGGCTGCGCGGGATCATCGACCGGGTGGATGTGGCGCCGACCGGTGAGGTGCGGATCGTCGACTACAAGACGGGGAAGGCGCCGCGGCCGGAGTACTCCGAGGGCGCGCTGTTCCAGATGAAGTTCTACGCGCTGGTGGTGTGGCGGCTGAAGGGGGTCGTGCCGCGGCGGCTGCAGCTGGTGTATCTGGGCAGCGGGGATGTGCTGACGTACGACCCGGTGCTCGCCGACCTGGAGCGGGTGGAGCGCAAGCTGCACGCGCTGTGGGACGCCATCCGGCAGGCCACGGAGAGCGGGGAGTGGCGGCCGCGCCCGACGAAGCTGTGCGGCTGGTGCGATCACCAGGCGCACTGCCCGGAGTTCGGCGGCACTCCCCCGCCGTATCCGCTCCCGGTGAGGGCGCGCGAATCCGGGAGCGTGCCGCAGGGCAGAATGGGCCCGGACTAGCGAAGGAGTGTCACGTGGCCATCCGTGTCCTACTGGTCGACGACCAGCCCCTGCTGCGTACGGGTTTCCGGATGATCCTGGAGGCCGAGCAGGACATCGCGGTCGTGGGCGAGGCCGGCGACGGTCTGCAGGCCCTCGATCAGGTGCGGGCCCTGCAGCCGGACGTGGTGCTGATGGACATCCGTATGCCGCGGATGGACGGGGTGGAGGCGACCCGGCAGATCACCGGGCCCGACCGGTCCGGTCCGGCCAAGGTGCTGGTGCTGACCACGTTCGATCTGGACGAGTACGTGGTGGAGGCGCTGCGGGCCGGGGCGAGCGGCTTTCTGCTGAAGGACGCGCCCGCCAACGAGCTGGTGCAGGCGATCCGTGTGGTGGCGGCGGGTGAGGCGATGCTGGCGCCGAGCATCACGCGCCGGCTGCTGGACAAGTACGCCACGCATCTGCCCTCCGGCGAGGAGCCGGTGCCGGACACGCTGAACACCCTCACCGACCGCGAGGTGGAGGTGCTGAAGCTGGTGGCGCGCGGTCTGTCCAACGCGGAGATCGCGGCCGACCTGTTCGTCAGTGAGACCACCGTCAAGACGCATGTCGGGCATGTGCTGACCAAGCTGGGTCTCAGGGACCGGGTGCAGGCGGCGGTGTACGCGTACGAGAGCGGTCTGGTGCGCCCCGGCGCGCAGTGAGCGGTCACGTCGGTACGACGGCGAAGGGCGCCCCTCCCGTGCGGAGATGGGCGCCCTTGGCGTCAGGTGGCGTCAGCTCTTGCTGAGTTCCCAGAACCGGAACACCGTGGAGGCGTCCAGGCAGTATTCCAGGCCGTAGACGCCGTCGCGGACGACCGCGTACTGCTTGGCCTGCCAGACGGGCAGGACGGGCAGTTCGGTGGCGACGATGTTCTGCAGTCGCCCGAAGTCCTTGTCGGTGGCGGCCCGGTCGCTCTGCGCGGCGGTGTCGGGGATGAGGATGCCGGTGATGGTGCGGTTGCTGTAGTTGTTGTCCAGCACGTTGCCCTTGCCGAAGAAAGGGGCGGTGAAGTTGTCGGCGTCCGGGTAGTCGGGGACCCAGCCCTTGACGTAGACGCCGTACTTGCCGGCCGCGATGTCCTTCTCGTACTGGTCGAAGGCGACCGACTTGACGTCGGCGTCGAACAGGCCGCTGGCGTTGAGCTGTCCGGCGATGGCCTTCAGCTCCTCGTCGGTGGCGGGGCCGTAACGCGACGGCGTGGACCACAGGGTGAGCCTGACCTTGCCGGTGATGCCGTCGGCGCGCAGTGCGGCGGCGGCCTTGGCCTGGGAGGGGCGGGCGCCGTAGGTGTCGAAGAAGGCCGTGTTGTGGCCGACGATGCCCGCCGGGATGATCGAGTACAGCGGGGTGGCGGTGCCCTGGTAGACGTTGTTCATGAGGGCGTCGCGGTCGATGAGGTAGGCCATGGCCTTGCGGACCCCGAGTTTTCCGGCGACCGGGTCGTTCATGTTGAAGACCAGGTGCTGGACTTCGGCGCTGCTGCCCTCGATGACGTCGACGCCCTTGCCGTCCTGTCCGTCGAGGCCGGCGATGTCGGACGCGGACAGGCCTCGGTAGGCGATGTCGACGTTGCCGTCGAGGAGGGCCTTCTTCAGGGCGGCGCGGTCGCCGTGGAAGAACTTCATGGTGACGCCGGAGTTCTTGACCTTGGCGGTGCCCTGGTAGTTGCCGTTGACGGTGAAGACCGCCTGGTCCTTGCCGAAGGAGTCCAGTTTGTAGGGGCCGGATCCGATGGCCTTGTGGTCGGTGCGCAGGCCGTTGGCGTCGTACTGGCGGTGGTCGACGATGGAGCCGGCACCGGAGGCGATCTTGCTGGGGAAGGTCGCGTCGGAGGACTTCAGGTGGAAGACGACCGTCTTGGCGTCCGGGGTGTCGACGCTGCCGAGCATCGGGAACATGATCGCGGGCCCCGAGGGGTCGTTGATCTTCAGCATGCGGTCGAAGGAGAACTTGACGTCCTTCGAGGTGAGCGGGTCACCGTTGCTGAACTTCAGGTCGTCCTTGAGCGTGCACCGGTAGACCGTGGCCCGGGAGTCGGTGAAGGTGCACTGCCTGGCCAGTTCGGGCTGGGGTTCGGTGCCGCCCTTGGGGAAGCTGAGCAGCGTCTGGAAGACGTTGTCGAACAACAGCCAGGAGCCGGGGTCGTACCCGGAGGCCGGGTCCGTGGCGAGGACGTCGTCGGACATCCCCATCACCACGGAGTTGCCGGTACCCCCGGAATCACCGGAATCCGAGCCGCAGCCGGTCAGCAGGCCGGAGGCCAGCCCCGCCACGATGGGCAGGACTGGCCACTGGTTGCGCATGTTCACTTGAAATGTGCCTTGTCGTCGGTTCGTCCCCCGGGACCACCGTCCTGGCCTCGGGTTGTCCGGGGCGGCCGTCCCCGGCCCCCGGACGAGAGAGCCGTCAGCCGCTCACACCGCGGCCGAGCTCCCACAGCTGAAGCGTCGAAGAGGAGTTGAGGGCGTAGGCGACACCCGTGATGTCGTCCCGGGCGGCGACGTACTGCTTGCCCTGCCACAGGGGCAGGACCGGGACGTCCTCGGCGACGATGTCCTGGATCTGCGTGAGGCTCTTGCCGGCGTTGAGCCGGTCGGCCTCGCGGCGGGACTGAGGGATCAGGGTGCGCTGGATGGTGCTGTTGGAGTACGGGGAGCCGAGGAAGTTGTCCTTGTCGAGGAAGGGCGCGAGGAAGTTGTCGGCGTCGGGGAAGTCGGGGAACCAGCCCATGCCGTAGACGTCGTACTGGCCCTTCTGCTCGGCGGGCCGGAAGGTGTCCCAGGGGTGGCCCTGGATGGAGGCGTCGAACAGGCCGCTGTCGTTGAGCTGCTTCTGCAGGACCTCGAACTCCTTCTTGGTGGCGGAGCCGTAGTGGTCGGTGGTGTAGTGCAGGGTCAGCTTGACCGGGGTGGTGATGCCGGCCTTGGTCAGCAGGTTCTTGGCCTTGGCGACGCTGGGGTTGCCGTACTTGTTGAAGAACGAGTTGGAGTGGCCGGTGACGGTGGCGGGGACGAGCGAGTACAGCGGCTCGGCCTGGGTGCCGTAGACCTTGGAGACGATTTCCGCGCGGTTGATGAGCTGGGCCATGGCCTGGCGTACGGCCTTGGACTTCACGCTCGGCGCGTTGGTGTTGAAGGCGAGGTAGCGGATCTCCAGGCCCGGCATGTCGACCAGGTCGGCGTTGTCGTCGCTGCCGGCGTCCAGCTTCTGGATCTGGGCGGGCGACATGGTGCGGGTCATGACGTCGATGTCACCCTTGTCGATGGCCGCGCCCATGGCCTCGGCGTCGTCGAAGGAGCGCAGTTCGACCTTGTCGTTGTTCACCTTGAAGTACCCCTTGTAGTCGGGGTTCTTGGTGAAGGTCGCGGTGGTGATCGCGTTGCCGCTGACGTCGGCGTGGAAGGTGTAGGGGCCGGAGCCGTCGACCTCGAAGCCGTTGCGGAGCTTGTCCTTCTCGTAGTCCTTCGGGTTGATGATGCCCGCGACCGGGGTGGACAGCTTGTACGGGAAGGTGGCGTCGGCGGTCTTGAGGTGGAAGATGACCTCGTGGTCGCCCTGCGTCTCGATGGTGTCGAGGGTGTTCAGCAGGGAGGAGACACCGCTGCTGGACTTGATGCGCAGGGCGCGCTCGATGGAGTACTTGACGTCCTGGGCGGTCACCTGGTCGCCGTTGGCGAACTTCAGGCCGTCGCGGAGCTTGCAGGCGTAGCGCTCGCTGCCGCTGTCGGTGAAGGAGCAGCTCTCGGCCGCGTCCGGGACGGGGTCGCCCTCGCCCTTGGGCTGGGCCATCAGGGTCTGCACGGTCTGGCGCAGGATGTTCCAGGTGCCGACGTCGTAGGCGTAGGCGGGGTCGAGGGGCGCCGGGGCGTCGCTGGTGGTGGTGAACCGGTCCGTGGTGCCGACGACGATGGCGTCACCGCTCTTGCTCCCGCTGTCGGCTCCGCCGCACGCGGCGAGAACCGGGGTGAGCAGGCCGGCCACCGCCGGCAGCACCAAAGTCTTGCGGTTCATGCGGGAGTTTCTCCAGAGCTGTTCGGGTCCGTGTATCCGGCATGCAGGGGTGGTGCGGCGGATCACGGGGGGTTGCGGCGATGTTCTCGCGATGAGATTAGTCCGCGCCCGCAGGAGGGTTCACGGCCCCGTGAGTTGACCCCCCATCACGCAGTGAAACCAGGTGCGGACACACCGAAAACCCGACAGCGGCAGGATTAGTGCAGCATCCCATCAATCGGGACACAAAGACTCGTCGTTCCGGGCCGAACAGGCCCGTTCAGCACACTTGGCCCGGGTTGTCGAGAGCAGTCGGAGTGGGGAACGTCACACTCCCAACTGTGCGGGGAGTCAGTGGAATTCGGCCGGATGGCCGACTGTGAATTCCACTCGGGTGTACTTCCCCGGAAATTTGTCCAACCGGGCCAATGGACTTTTCACGCTGGGTGAACGGCTAGAGCATGTCCGTCATCAGGCCGCGCAGAAATGCCAGGTCGACCTCTTCCAGAGAGGTCACCACGGTGCGTCCGGCGGCCGGGCTGATGGGGGCGACGGAGGGTACGGCGACGACGCGGCAGCCCGCGGCCTCGGCGGCGGCGACACCGGTCGCCGTGTCCTCGACCACCGCGCATCTGTCCGGCCGGGCGTCGAGGCCCGCCGCGGCGAGCAGGTAGGGGTCGGGGAAGGGCTTGGTGCGCGAGACCTCGTCGCCGGCGACGGTCAGGGTGAAGTGGTGGGCGCCGAGGACGCTCAGCACGCGGTCGATGATGCGCCGGTGGGAGGCCGAGACCAGGGCCGTGGGGATGGACTGCTCGTGGAGTTCGGCGAGCAGGCGGGCGGCGCCCGGCATCAGCGGCAGGGCCCGGTCGATGCGGTCCTCGAAGCCCTCGTTGAGCAGCACGGTGAGTTCGGCGAGCGTGATGTCGGCGCCGGTGGCCTCGATGAGGAAGCCGGCGCTGCGGGTCATGGGTCCGCCGACCACGACGTGCCGCCAGGACGGGTCCAGGGTGTGGCCGAGCGTGGCGAAGACCTCGACCTCGACGTCCCACCAGAAACCCTCGGTGTCCACCAGGGTGCCGTCCATGTCGAGGAGCACCGCCTGCAGGGCGGAGCCTTCGGCCGTAAGGGTTCCGAGCGCGGGGACCGTGCTGGTCATCCGGGCGCACCTCCTTGAGGGACGATCAGGCCGGTTCCCGCCACAGGGAACCGGCCTGGTGGACCGACCAGTGTACGTCTCCGGCGCCCGAACCGCCTCGTTTATCACTCGTGCCCGGGGGTATGCCGAAAATCACCCTCGACGCAGGCCGGAGGGCCGTTGCCGGGTGCCGTGAAGCCGACGGCACCGCGGCTGCGGGCAGACCCCCGGAGGGCTCAGCGGGCGTTGAAGTACTTCGCCTCCGGGTGGTGGATGACGATCGCGTCCGTGGACTGCTCGGGGTGCAGCTGGAACTCCTCGGACAGGTGGACGCCGATCCGCTCCGGCCGGAGCAGGTCCGCGATCTTCGCGCGGTCCTCCAGGTCGGGGCAGGCGCCGTAGCCGAGGGAGAAGCGGGCGCCGCGGTACTTCAGCGCGAACATGTCCTCCATCTCGGCCGGGTCCTCGCCGGCGAAGCCGAGTTCCGCGCGCACCCGGGCGTGCCAGTACTCGGCGAGCGCCTCCGCCAACTGGACGGACAGACCGTGCAGTTCGAGGTAGTCGCGGTAGGAGTTGGCCTCGAAGAGCTTGGCGGTCTCCTCACCGATGCGGGAGCCGACGGTGACGACCTGGAGGCCGACGACGTCGGTCTCTCCGGACTCCTCCGGGCGGAAGAAGTCGGCGAGGCACAGGCGGCGGCCGCGGCGCTGGCGCGGGAAGGTGAACCGGGTGCGTTCGTTGCCCTGCTCGTCCAGGATGATCAGGTCGTCGTCCTTGGACACGCAGGGGAAGTAGCCGTAGACGACGGCCGCTTCCAGCAGGTTCTCCGTCTGGAGCCGGTCCAGCAGGCCGCGCAGCCGCGGCCGGCCCTCGCTCTCCACCAGTTCCTCGTACGACGGTCCCTCGCCGGTGCGGGCCTGCTTCAGGCCCCACTGACCCTTGAACAGGGCGCCTTCGTCGAGCCAGCTCGCGTACTCCTTGAGCTGGATGCCCTTGACGATCCGGGTGTCCCAGAACGGCGGGGTGGGCACGGGGTTGTCGGTCGCGACGTCGGAGCGGACGTGCCCTTCCTCGGGGCGTTCCTCCACCTCGACGGAGGCCGTGGCCCGCACCCGGCGCTGGCGCAGCTCGGGCAGCTTGGCGCCCGGCACGCCGCGCTTGACGCCGATGAGGGCGTCCATCAGGCGCAGGCCCTCGAAGGCGTCGCGGGCGTAGCGGACCTCGCCCTCGTAGATCTCGTGCAGGTCCTGCTCGACGTAGGCGCGGGTGAGGGCGGCGCCGCCGAGGATGACCGGGAAGCGGGCGGCGAGGCCGCGCTGGTTGAGCTCCTCCAGGTTCTCCTTCATGATCACCGTGGACTTCACCAGCAGCCCGGACATGCCGATGACGTCGGCCCGGTGCTCCTCGGCGGCCTCCAGGATCGCGGAGACCGGCTGCTTGATGCCCAGGTTGACGACGTTGTAGCCGTTGTTGGACAGGATGATGTCGACCAGGTTCTTGCCGATGTCGTGCACGTCGCCGCGCACGGTCGCCAGGACGATGGTGCCCTTGCCCTCGGCGTCCGACTTCTCCATGTGCGGTTCGAGGTAGGCGACGGCGGCCTTCATGACCTCGGCGGACTGCAGGACGAACGGCAGCTGCATCTGGCCGGAGCCGAACAGGTCGCCGACGACCTTCATGCCGTCCAGCAGGGTCTCGTTGACGATGTCGAGCGCCGGGCGGTCCCGCAGGGCCTCGTCGAGGTCGGCCTCCAGGCCGTTGCGCTCGCCGTCGATGATGCGCCGCTTGAGGCGCTCCTCCAGCGGCAGCGCGGCCAGCTCCTCGGCCTTGCCGGCCTTCAGGGACTTGGCGGTGGCGCCCTCGAAGAGCTGCATGAGCTTCTGCAGGGGGTCGTAGCCCTCGCTGCGGCGGTCGTAGATCAGGTCCAGGGCCGTGGTGACCTGCTCCTCGTCGAACCGGGCGATCGGCAGGATCTTGGAGGCGTGCACGATCGCCGAGTCCAGGCCCGCCTTCACGCACTCGTCCAGGAAGACGGAGTTCAGCAGGATGCGCGCGGCCGGGTTCAGGCCGAAGGAGATGTTCGACAGCCCCAGGGTGGTCTGCACGGCCGGGTGGCGCCGCTTGAGCTCGCGGATCGCCTCGATGGTGGCGAGGCCGTCCTTGCGGGACTCCTCCTGACCGGTGCAGATGGTGAAGGTCAGGGTGTCGATGAGGATGTCCTCCTCACGGATGCCCCAGTTCCCGGTCAGGTCGTCGATCAGCCGTTCGGCGATCTCGACCTTCTTCTCGGGGGTGCGGGCCTGGCCCTCCTCGTCGATGGTGAGCGCGATCAGGGCGGCGCCGTGCTCCCGGGCCAGCTTGGTGACCTTGGCGAACCGGGAGTCCGGGCCGGCGCCGTCCTCGTAGTTCACCGAGTTGATCACCGCGCGGCCGCCGAGCTTCTCCAGGCCCGCCTGGATGACGTCCACCTCGGTGGAGTCCAGGACGATCGGCAGGGTGGAGGCGGTGGCGAAGCGGCCGGCGAGTTCCTCCATGTCGGCGACGCCGTCCCGGCCGACGTAGTCCACGCACAGGTCGAGCATGTGCGCGCCCTCGCGGATCTGCTCCCGGGCCAGCTCCACACAGTCGTCCCAGCGGCCCTCCAGCATGGCCTCGCGGAACTTCTTGGAGCCGTTGGCGTTGGTGCGCTCGCCGATGGCCAGGTAGGCGGTGTCCTGGCGGAACGGCACCGACTGGTAGAGGGAGGCCGCCCCCGGCTCCGGGCGCGGGTCGCGGGCGGGCGGGGTGAGGCCCTGGACGCGCTCGACGACCTGCCGCAGGTGCTCGGGGGTCGTACCGCAGCAGCCGCCGACCAGCGAGAGGCCGTACTCGCGGACGAAGGTCTCCTGGGCGTCGGCCAGCTCGGGCGCGGTCAGCGGGTAGTGGGCGCCGTCCTTGCCGAGGACGGGCAGGCCCGCGTTGGGCATGCAGGACAGCGGGATGCGGGCGTTGCGGGCGAGGTAGCGCAGGTGCTCGCTCATCTCGGCCGGTCCGGTGGCGCAGTTCAGGCCGATCATGTCGATGCCGAGCGGCTCCAGCGCGGTGAGCGCGGCGCCGATCTCGGAGCCGAGGAGCATGGTGCCGGTGGTCTCGACGGTCACCGACACGATCACCGGCAGGTCCAGGCCGAGGGCGTCCAGGCCGCGGCGGGCGCCGAGGACGGCGGCCTTGGTCTGCAGCAGGTCCTGGGTGGTCTCCACGAGCAGCGCGTCGGCGCCGCCGGTGACCAGGCCCTCGGCGTTGCGCTGGTAGGCGTCGCGCAGGGTGGTGTACGGGGCGTGGCCGAGGGTGGGCAGCTTGGTGCCGGGGCCCATGGAGCCGAGGACCCAGCGGGGGCGGCCGTCCCCGGCGGTGAACTCGTCGGCGACCTCGCGGGCCACCCGGGCGCCGGCCTCGGACAGCTCGTGGACGCGCTCGGCGATGTCGTACTCGCCGAGCGCGGAGTGGTTGGCCCCGAAGGTGTTGGTCTCGACGCAGTCGACGCCCACGGCGAAGTACGCCTCGTGGACGGAGCGGACGATGTCGGGGCGGGTGAGGTTGAGGATCTCGTTGCAGCCCTCGAGCTGCTGGAAGTCGTCGAGTGTGGGTTCCTGGGCCTGGAGCATGGTGCCCATGGCTCCGTCGGCGACCACCACGCGGGTGGCGAGTGCCTCTCGGAGCGCGGACGCACGGGTCCGGCTGTCGGCGGAAGGGGACGGTGGCAACGAGGCCATGAAGGGGCTCCCTAGGTGCGACGGCTGTCGGCTATGCGGTGTCCCCGGCGGGTGGGGAGGCCGCACGGCGCCAGAGTAGCCGGGAGTCGGCTTGGATGGGCACCTGCGTCCACGAGGCGGACGCCGGTGGCGGGTGCGCCACGCGCAGGTCACCTGTGATGTAACAAGTGCCGACCGACCGTTAGCGGGAGGTCGGCATGGACCGGTAGTGTTCGACATTGCCGAACGGTGTTGAATACACAGCGGCAGTCGAAGGGACGGAGGCAGGACGGGGATGGCACGGAACATCCAGTCGCTCGAACGCGCGGCCGCGATGCTGCGGTTGCTCGCGGGCGGCGAGCGGCGGCTCGGCCTGTCGGACATCGCCTCGTCACTGGGCCTCGCCAAGGGCACCGCCCACGGCATTCTGCGCACCCTCCAGCAGGAGGGCTTCGTGGAGCAGGACGACGCCTCCGGGCGCTACCAGCTGGGCGCGGAGCTGCTGCGCCTGGGCACCACCTACCTGGACGTGCACGAACTGCGGGCCAGGGCCCTGGTGTGGACCGACGACCTGGCCCGTTCCAGCGGGGAGAGCGTGTATCTGGGTGTCCTGCACCAGCAGGGCGTGCTGATCGTGCACCACGTCTTCCGGCCGGACGACAGCCGGCAGGTGCTGGAGATCGGCGCCATGCAGCCGCTGCACTCCACCGCGCTCGGCAAGGTGCTGGCGGCCTACGACCCGGTCGCGCACAGCGAGGCGCTGGAGTCCGAGCGCAAGCCCTTCACGGACCGCACGGTGTACGACGCCGAGGACTTCGAGCACCTTCTCGACATCACACGCGCGCGTGGCTACGCGGCCGACATCGAGGAGACCTGGGAGGGCGTGGCGTCGGTCGCCGCGCCCATCCACGACCGGCGCCGCATGCCCGTGGGGGCGGTCGGCATCACGGGCGCCGTGGAACGGCTGCGCCCGGACGGGGAGCTGCGCCCCGAGCTGATCGCGGCGGTGCGCGACTGCGCCCGCGCGGTGTCCAGGGACCTGGGCGCGGGACGGTTCTGAGCGCTCGGCGCTCCTTGTCAGCACGCCTGGGGACGCCTCAGGCCACGACCGGAACGCCGGGCGGCGCTCCGGTTCTCGCCCTACCCTGAAACCGGCATATAGGGCTAATACCCACGTCAACGCGCGAAGAGTGACAACCGGCAGCGATCAATAACGATCCTGTTTTCGATAACAGAACCCTTGACGCATGCGTAACGCCGAAGCAAGACTCCCGTCCATCGGTCGGCATTGTCGAACACCTACCGGCAATACGCGCTAGAGTGTGGCAACGCCAAGGGCCGGCAATCGCTCTCATCCCCGAGGGCGCCAGAACCACCGGAGGGACCCGGGGTTCGGCTATCCCTGGACGAAGGACAAAGGAGTCGCGGGTGTCCAGCTCCGACATCTTCATCGGCGAGACCATCGGTACCGCCATACTCATCCTGCTCGGCGGCGGCGTCTGCGCGGCCGTCACGCTGAAGGCCTCCAAGGCCCGTAACGCCGGCTGGCTCGCCATCGCCTTCGGGTGGGGCTTCGCCGTCCTGACGGCCGTGTACATCTCCGGACCGCTCTCCGGTGCACACCTCAACCCGGCCGTCACCGTCGCCCTGGCGATCAAGAACAGCGACTGGAGCAACGTTCCGACCTATTTCGCCGGCCAGCTGCTCGGCGCGATGATCGGCGCGGCCCTGGTGTGGGTCGCCTACTACGGCCAGTTCCACGCCCACCTGACCGACAAGGAGATCGTCGGCGGTCCGGGCGCGCAGGCCACCGCGGCCAAGGCGGTCGAGGCCCAGGAGAAGGGCGCCGGCCCGGTCCTCGGCATCTTCTCCACCGGCCCGGAGATCCGGAACGCGGCGCAGAACCTCGCCACGGAGATCATCGGCACCGTCGTGCTGATCCTCGCGGTCCTCACGCAGGGCCTGAACGACAAGGGCAACGGACTCGGCGTCCTCGGCGGTCTGATCACCGCGCTCGTGGTCGTCTCGATCGGTCTCTCCCTCGGCGGCCCGACGGGGTACGCGATCAACCCGGCCCGTGACCTGGGCCCGCGCATCGTGCACGCCCTGCTGCCGCTGCCCAACAAGGGCGGTTCCGACTGGGCCTACGCCTGGATCCCCGTGGTCGGTCCGCTGATCGGCGGCGCGATCGCCGCAGGCATCTACAACGTCGCCTTCGCTTAGACATCACCTCCGAGCACCGCGCCGTACGCACCGCCCTATCACCACGGATCCTTTGGAGCACACAGTGACCGACGCCCACACCGCAGGCCCGTTCATCGCCGCGATCGACCAGGGCACCACCTCCAGCCGCTGCATCGTCTTCGACCGGGACGGCCGTATCGTCTCCGTCGACCAGAAGGAGCACGAGCAGATCTTCCCCAAGCCGGGCTGGGTCGAGCACAACGCCAACGAGATCTGGACCAACGTCCAGGAAGTCGTCGCCGGGGCCATCGCCAAGGCCGGGATCACCCGGGACGACATCAAGGCCATCGGCATCACCAACCAGCGCGAGACCACCGTGCTGTGGGACAAGAACACCGGTGAGCCCGTCCACAACGCCATCGTCTGGCAGGACACCCGCACCGACGCCCTGTGCAAGGAACTGGGCCGCAACGTCGGCCAGGACCGCTTCCGCCGCGAGACCGGCCTGCCGCTGGCCTCGTACTTCTCCGGCCCCAAGGCCCGCTGGCTGCTCGACAACGTCGACGGTCTCAAGGAGCGCGCCGAGGCCGGCGACATCCTCTTCGGCACCATGGACACCTGGGTCATCTGGAACCTGACCGGCGGTGTCGACGGCGGCAAGCATGTCACCGACGTCACCAACGCCTCCCGCACCCTCCTGATGAACCTGCACACGACGCAGTGGGACGACAAGATCGCCGAGTCCGTCGGCGTGCCGCTGCAGATCCTGCCCGAGATCCGCTCCTCCGCCGAGGTCTACGGCGAGGTCACCGGCGGCAAGCTCGGCGAGCTGATCGGCGGCATCCCGGTGGCCTCCGCGCTCGGCGACCAGCAGGCGGCCCTGTTCGGCCAGACCTGCTTCTCCGAGGGCGAGACCAAGTCGACCTACGGCACCGGCACCTTCATGGTGATGAACACCGGTGACAAGATCATCAACTCCTACGCCGGTCTGCTGACCACGGTCGGTTACAAGATCGGCGACCAGCCGACGGTCTACGCCCTGGAGGGCTCGATCGCCGTCACCGGCTCCCTGGTGCAGTGGATGCGCGACCAGATGGGCCTGATCTCCACCGCCGCCGAGATCGAGACGCTCGCGCTCTCGGTCGAGGACAACGGCGGCGCCTACTTCGTGCCGGCCTTCTCCGGTCTGTTCGCCCCGCACTGGCGCTCCGACGCCCGCGGTGTGATCGCCGGCCTGACCCGGTACGTCACCAAGGCGCACCTCGCCCGCGCCGTCCTGGAGGCCACCGCCTGGCAGACCCGGGAGATCGCCGACGCCATGGTCAAGGACTCCGGCGACGAGCTGGTGGCCCTGAAGGTGGACGGCGGCATGACCTCCAACAACCTGCTGATGCAGACCCTCGCCGACGTCCTGGACGCACCGGTGGTGCGCCCGATGGTCGCCGAGACCACCTGCCTCGGCGCCGCCTACGCCGCCGGTCTCGCCGTCGGCTTCTGGTCCAGCACCGACGAGCTGCGCGCCAACTGGCGCCGGGCCGCCGAGTGGACCCCCCAGATGGACGCGGACACCCGCGACCGCGAGTACAAGAACTGGCTCAAGGCCGTCGACCGGACCATGGGCTGGATCGAGGACGAGAGCTGAGCGGCCCACACCGGCTCAGACATCTCTGACGAGGAGTAAGTACCCCACATGACCAGTCAGTCCACCCTGAGTTCCGTGCCTGCCCTGGGGACGCACCCGGCCTCCGGCTCCAACCCGAGCCGGGCCGAGACCAGGGAGCAGCTCTCCAAGGCGTCGTACGACCTTCTGGTGATCGGCGGCGGCATCCTGGGCATCTCCACCGCCTGGCACGCCGCGCAGTCCGGTCTGAGGGTGGCTCTGGTCGACGCCGGCGACTTCGCCGGTGCCACCTCCTCCGCCTCCTCCAAGCTGCTCCACGGCGGTCTGCGCTACCTGCAGACCGGCGCGGTGAAGCTGGTGGCGGAGAACCACTTCGAGCGCCGTGCGGTCTCCCGCCAGGTGGCCCCCCACCTGGCGAACCCGCTCACCTTCTACCTCCCCGTGTACAAGGGCGGGCCGCACGGCGCGGCGAAGCTCGGCGCGGGCGTCTTCGCCTACTCCGCGCTCTCCGCGTTCGGTGACGGCGTCGGTCACCTCCTGTCCCCCGCCAAGGCGGCGCAGGACGTGCCCGAGCTGCGCACCGAGAACCTCAAGGCCGTGGCCGTGTACGGCGACGACCAGATGAACGACGCCCGCATGGCGCTGATGACGGTCCGCGCGGCCGTCGAGGCGGGCGCGGTCGTCCTCAACCACGCCGAGGTCACCGGCCTGCGCTTCACCCGGGGCCGGGTCACCGGTGCCGACCTCAAGGACCGCACGTCCGGCGACGAGTTCGGGGTCAACGCCCGTCTGGTGCTGAACGCGACCGGGCCGTGGGTCGACCACCTGCGCCGGATGGAGGACCCCGACGCGGCGCCGTCCATCCGCCTGTCCAAGGGCGCGCACCTGGTCCTGAAGCGGACGTCCCCGTGGAAGGCCGCGCTGGCGACCCCCATCGACAAGTACCGCATCACCTTCGCCCTCCCCTGGGAGGACATGCTGCTGCTCGGCACCACCGACGAGGAGTACGAGGGCGACCCGGCGGACGTGTCCGTCACCGACAAGGACATAGCGCAGATCCTGGACGAGGCCGCGTTCTCCGTCCGCGACCAGCAGCTCCGGCGCGACCTCATCACCTACGCCTTCGCCGGCCTGCGCGTGCTGCCGGGCGGCCCCGGCGACACCGCCAAGGCCAAGCGCGAGACCGTGGTGACCGAGGGCAAGGGCGGCATGCTGTCGGTCGCGGGCGGCAAGTGGACCACCTTCCGGCACATCGGCCGCACGGTGATGAAGAAGCTGGAGGCGCTGCCGGGTCACCCGCTCGGCGACGACTTCGAGCCGATCTCCTCGCTGCCGAAGAAGCTGCCGCTGCCCGGTGTCGCCAACCCGCGTGCCGTCGCCCACCGCCTGCTGGTGGACCGTCCGGCTCCGGGTCCGCGCATGGCCGCCGACACCGCCAAGCACCTGGCCACCCACTACGGCTCCCTGGCCTTCGACATCGCCCGCCTGGCGAACGAGAACCCGGAGCTGGCCGAGCGCGTCCACCCCGACGCGCCGGAGATCTGGGCACAGGTCGTCTGGGCCCGCGACCACGAGTGGGCCGAGACCGCGGACGACGTGCTGCGCCGCCGTACGACCCTGACGATCCGGGGCCTGGCCACGGACGAGGTCCGCGCGAGGGTGCAGGACCTGCTCGACAAGAAGTAGGCCTCGGTGGCGGCCGGTCCGTTTCCCTGACCGGGACCGGCCGCCACCGCGGCGCCGGACCCCGCCGCACCGGGTCCGGACGACCGAGAGGGGCGGCCCCGCGCCGATGGGGCCGCCCCTCTCGCCTGCCCGGGGGAGCACTGTCAGTGCCGGGTGCTTCCATGGGGGCATGAACAACGATCAAGCGGATCCCGCCGACCTCGCGGCTCTGCGAAAGGCCTTCGCGGTGGACGACGGCGGCACGTCCGCCCTCGGCTGGGCGGCCGTGCACGCATTCGAGGCGGAGCACCACGTGGTGCTGCCCGAGCCGTACCGGACGTTCGTGGCCGAGGTGACCGACGGGTCCTACCAGGGGCCGCCGGAGTACGGGATGGCCGGGCTCCTGGCATGCGCCGGGCACCAGCGGCTCGCCGAGCCGTTCCCGCTCACCCGGACGTGGGTGTGGGAGGCGGACGACGGCCCGTACGAGGACCCCGAGGCCGTGATCGAGCGGGTGGCCCACGACGGTTCTCTGCGGCTGGGGACCGACGGCTGCGGCATGGACTGGCATCTGATCGTCACCGGCCCGCACCGGGGTCACATATGGCAGATCACCGGTGAGGGCGCGCTGCCCTTCGCGGCGGAGTTCGGTCACACCACCGCCGAGCCCGGCTTCGCCGGCTGGGTGCGGCACTGGGCGGACGGCAAGGAGTGGTTCGACGCGCCGCCCGCATAATGTGGCCTGAGACATCCGATGTCTGAGCCACCGCGCGGGCGACAGGGAGGCCGTCATGGCAGTCACCGATGAGGCGATCGAGAAGATCAAGGGCATGATCGTCTCCGGTGCGCTGCGGCCCGGGGACCGGTTGCCCAAGGAGAGTGAACTGGCCGCCGAGTTGGGGCTGTCGCGCAACTCGCTGCGGGAGGCCGTGCGGGCGCTGTCGCTGATCCGGATCCTGGACGTGCGGCAGGGCGACGGCACGTACGTCACCAGCCTCGATCCGCAACTGCTGCTGGAGGCACTGAGCTTCGTCGTGGACTTCCACCGCGACGACACCGTCCTTGAGTTCCTCGCGGTGCGCCGGATCCTGGAGCCGGCCGCGACCGCGATGGCCGCCTTCCGGATCAGCGAACAGCAACTGGACGCGCTGACCGCCCAGTTGGACGCCCTCGGTGCCGAACCCTCGGTGGAGGAGCTGGTCGCCGCCGACCTGGAGTTCCATCGCGGCATCGTGCGCGGCGCCGGCAACTCGGTGCTGTGCTCGCTGCTGGACGGCCTGTCGGGGCCGACCACCAGGGCCCGGATCTGGCGGGGCCTCACCCAGGAGGACGCCGTCGGCCGCACCCTGCGCGAGCACCGGGCGATCCTGGCCGCGCTGCGCGACCGGGACGCGGAGGCGGCCCGCTCCTGGGCGACCGTGCACATCGCGAGCGTGGAGCAGTGGCTGCGCAGCACGCTGTGAAAATGCTTCGCGGCGCCCTGCGAAAGTGCTGCGCCGCAGCCCGCGAAAGCGGTGAAACACCTGTGCGGATCCGTCCGGGCTCCCGGTTGACGGGGGGTGTTCCGCGGTGGCGAACGGGGCAGTGATCCGGTCACTGGCCCCCGCAAGGGGGCTGCGGGCGCCCCCGCCGGACGCCGTAAGGTTGGTGAGTCAAGCGAGGGCACGTCGGAAGGAGGCACTGGGTGATCGAGCTGGAGGGGGTTCCCGAGCTGATCGACCCAGTCATGGTGGCCGCGTTCGAGGGCTGGAACGATGCCGGCGACGCCGCCTCCACGGCGGTCGCGCATCTGGAACGCGAGTGGAAGGGCGAGGTCTTCGCGGCGCTGGACGCCGAGGACTACTACGACTTCCAGGTGAACCGCCCCACGGTGTTCATGGACGCCGGTGTGCGCAAGATCACGTGGCCGACGACAAGGTTGTCGGTGGTGCGGGTCGGCGGCGAGAAGCCGCGCGACCTGGTGCTGGTCCGCGGCATCGAACCGTCCATGCGCTGGCGCTCGTTCTGCAACGAGCTGCTCGGCTTCGCGCACGAGCTGGGCGTGGAGCTGGTGGTCATCCTGGGCGCCCTGCTCGGTGACACCCCGCACACGCGTCCCGTGCCGGTCAGCGGGGTGACGTCCGACCCGGACCTGGCGCAGCGGATGGACCTGGAGGAGACCAAGTACGAGGGCCCGACGGGCATCGTCGGCGTCCTGCAGGAGGCGTGCACGCACGCCGGCGTCCCGGCGGTGTCGCTGTGGGCGGCCGTACCGCACTACGTCTCCCAGCCGCCCAACCCGAAGGCGACGCTGGCGCTGCTGAACCGGCTGGAGGACCTGCTGGACCTGCGCATCCCGCAGGGCGAGCTGCCGGAGGACGCGCGCGCCTGGCAGGTGGGCGTGGACCAGCTGGCCGCGGAGGACAGTGAGGTCGCCGAGTACGTCCAGACGCTGGAGGAGGCCCGGGACACCGCGGAGCTGCCGGAGGCGTCGGGTGAGGCGATCGCCCGTGAGTTCGAGCGGTATCTGCGGCGCCGGGACGTGGGCCCTCCGGGGGGCAAGCCGCGTCCTGCCCCCGGCGGTTCCAAGGACGACGAGGACGACACGGAGGACTGAGGCACCGGGGTACGGCGAAGGGGCGGTTCCCGGGGTTGGGAAGCGCCCCTTCTTTGCGGTGCCGACGCGGTACGGGACGCCGCTTCGGGTTGCCGGGCGGCTGCGGGTCCGTTGTGGTCGTTCGCGCCCACGCGGCGGTAGCCGCATATCAAACACAGCCCCGCGCCCCTGTGGGGCGCTTCCCCTCGCGGTGTTTACAGGGCTACCCCCAGCAGTGCGTCCACCGCGCGGGTGACGACGCCCGGGGCGCCCGTGTCCGTGCCGCCCTGCTCCTCCTGCCGGGCCGCCCAGCGGTCCACCGCCGCCAGGGCGGCGGGGGCGTCGAGGTCGTTGGACAGGGCCTCGCGGATCTCCTCGACCAGGGTGTCGGCGGGCGGGCCGTCGGGGCGGGAGACGGCCGCGCGCCAGCGGGCGAGGCGGGCGACCGCGTCCCGCAGGACCTGGTCGGTCCACTCCCAGTCGGCGCGGTAGTGGTGGGCGAGCAGGGCGAGACGGATGGCGGCCGGGTCGACACCGTCCCTGCGGAGCTGGGAGACGAAGACCAGGTTGCCCTTGGACTTGGACATCTTCTCGCCGTGCAGGGCGACCATGCCGGCGTGGACGTAGGCCTTGGCCATGGGGAACTCGCCGGTGAGCACCTGGGCGTGCGAGGCGCCCATCTCGTGGTGCGGGAAGGCGAGGTCGGAGCCGCCGCCCTGGACGTCGAAGGTCATGCCGAGGTGGTCGAGGGCGATGGCCACGCACTCGATGTGCCAGCCGGGCCGGCCCCGGCCGAGGGAGCCGCCGTCCCAGCTGGGCTCGCCCTCGCGGGCCGCCATCCACAGCATCGGGTCGACGGGGTTCTTCTTGCCCGGGCGGTCCGGGTCGCCGCCGCGCTCGGCGGAGAGCAGCCGCATGGCGGCCGCGTCGAGGTTCGAGACCTTGCCGAAGTTCGGGTCGGACTCGACGGAGAAGTAGATGTCGCCGTCCAGCTCGTAGGCCGCGCCGAGTTCGCGCAGCCGCTCCACGAGGGGGACGATGCCCGGTATCGCCTCGACGGCGCCTATGTAGTGCCGGGGCGGGAGCATCCGCAGGGCGGTCATGTCCTCGCGGAAGAGGGCCGTCTCCTTCTCGGCGAGGGCGACCCAGTCGACGCCGTCCCGCTCCGCGCGCTCCAGCAGCGGATCGTCGACGTCGGTGACGTTCTGGACGTAGTGGACCTGCCGCTTGGTGTCGAGCCACACGCGCTGCACGAGGTCGAACGCGTTGTAGGTCGCCGCGTGCCCCAGGTGGGTCGCGTCGTACGGGGTGATGCCGCAGACGTAGATACGGGCGACGGGACCGGGGTCGAGGGTGACGAGGCCGCCGGTCGCGGTGTCGTGGATCCTCAGGTCGCGGCCCTGACCAGGCAGGGCGGGGACCTCGGAAGCGGGCCAGGCATGCATGTACATGAGCCTAACCGGCCGCCCGCCGCGGATACGAACGGGATCGCGCCCGATGGCCGGTTACGCGGTCTTGTACCTCGAGGCCGGATGTGCCGGCGGTGCTCACACCGGCGGCCAGGGGATGGCGGGCCATTCGCCGTTCGGCTCCGGGTGCACTCCCGTGCTGAGCAGCGCCTCGACACGCGCGCGCGTGGCGTCGATCTCGGCCGCGCTGATCAGCGCGGTCAGCCGTTCGCCCAGCGGCCCGGCCAAGGCCCCGTGCAGCCCGCCGAGGACGTCGACGGCCTCGGTGGTCAGCGGCTCCCCGGCCCAGCCCCACAGCAGCGTGCGCAGCTTGTTCTCGACGTTGAAGGTGACGCCGTGGTCGATGCCGTAGAGCCGGCCGTCGGTGGTGGGCAGCAGATGGCCGCCCTTGCGGTCGGCGTTGTTGATCACCGCGTCGAGGACGGCGAGCCGGCGCAGCCGCTCGTCGTCGGCGTGCACGAGGAGCGCGGTGCGGCCCTCGCCGACCTCGGCCAGGCCGATCGCCTTCCAGCCCGGCTCCGGTTCCTCGGCGTCGACCAGGGCGAGCAGCTCCGCCTCGGCCTGGACGTCGATCCACAGCTGGCACATGCCCTCGCCGTACGGCCCGTCGCGCAGCACGGTCGGCGGGACCAGCCCCCAGCCGATCGCCTCGGAGACCTCGTAGGCGGCCACCTCGCGGGCGGCCAGGGTCCCGTCGGGGAAGTCCCACAGCGGGCGTTCCCCGGCCACCGGCTTGTAGATGCAGGAGGCTTCCCGGCCGTCGAGGGCGATGGTGCAGAACAGTGCGGCGTTGGACGCCTCGCGGATCCGGCCGCGCACGGTCAGCTCACCCCGCGCGAGCAGCTCGGCGGCGGCCGAGTCGGCTGCGGCGTCGGTGGGCGTCACGCTCCGCGGCGGTATCCGTTCTGGCGCGGACATACGTGTCCTTCCGGATCGAGCGGGAGGCTGCACAGCGGGCACGGCGGCCGCCCGGCGTTGACGACGTCGAGGGCGCGCTTGGCGAAGGCCCGGGCCTGCGCGCCGGTCAGCCGGACCCGCAGCATCGGGGGTCCGTTCTCCTCGTCCTGGAGCAGGCGCTCCTCGGCCTCGGCGAGGTCCTCCTCGGTGTCGGCGTCCAGCTCCACCAGGGCCTGCGCCTCGACGATCATGCGCTGTTCCTCACCGTCCCAGGCCAGCGCCATGGTGCCGACGCGGAACTCCTCCTCGATGGGGGTCTCCAGCGGGGCGGTGTCGGAAATCTCGGTGGGCGCCATGGCGGGGACGGCGGCGCTGCCGCCGCTGCGCCGTACGACCTCGTCGAGCAGTTCGTCCATGCGCTCGGCGAGGGCGGCCACCTGGGTCTTCTCCAGAGCCACGCTGGTCACCCGGGAGCCTGCGGTGGCCTGGAGGAAGAACGTACGGCGTCCGGGCAGTCCGACCGTGCCGGCCACGAAGCGGTCCGGCGGGTCGTAGAGGAACACCTGACGGGACACGTCCTGTCTCCATTGAGAGTGAGTGCGGAGAGTGGGTTCGAGAGTTTCAGCGGTGCGGGCCGGTGCGGATACGCGACGGTGCGGACCGCTTCACCCTACTGCGGCCGACGATCACGGTGCGCCCGCACCACCTCCGACCGGTGCGTCGCCCTCGGCAGGTTCCTCGCGCGGGACGAGCGAAGCGAAATCCCCGGTGTCGCCGAGGCGAACGAGGAACGGCCGCAGCCGGGTGTAGCGGATCGCGGTGACGGAGCACGGTTCCACGGAGATCCGCTGGAACAGGTCGAGGTGGAGTCCGAGGGCGTCGGCGACCAGGGATTTGATGATGTCACCGTGGGAGCACATGAGGTAGACGGCGTCGGCGCCGTGCTCGCGCTCCACGCGCGCGTTCCACTCGCGTACGGCCTCGGCGGCGCGGGTCTGCATGGCGCGCATGGACTCGCCGCCGGGGAAGGCGGCGGCCGACGGATGGGCCTGGACGACCTCCATCAGCGGCTCGTCCTTGAGCTCGGCCAGCTTGCGGCCGGACCAGTCGCCGTAGTGGCACTCCCCGATCCGCTCGTCGGTGTGGACGCGCAGGCCGGGGCGGGCGTCCAGCAGCGGCCGTACGGTCTCCTGGCAGCGCTGCAGGGGGCTGGTGACGACTTCCGAGACCGGCAGCGCGGCGAGCCGGCCGGGCAGCGCGGCGGCCTGGGCGGCGCCGCGCTCGTCCAGGGAGACGCCTGGCGTCCACCCGGCGAGCATTCCGGAGGTGTTGGCGGTCGAGCGTCCGTGCCTGACGAGGATCAGCGTGGGCATGCGGCCCAGGGTAGGCGTATCAGCACATGCACCGGTGAACGGGCGAAGGGAGAATGCGCTCCGTGATCGTCGACTGCGCCATCTACCGGCACGGACACCGCACCGAGGGGCCGGAGGACCTGTCCGACGCGCTCTCCGAGGCGCGGGCCGAGGGCGGGTTCGTGTGGATCGGCCTGTACGAGCCGTCCGAGCGGGAGTTCGACCTGGTCACCCAGGAGTTCGGGTTGCATCCGCTGGCGGTCGAGGACGCGCTCAACGCGCATCAGCGGCCCAAGCTGGAGGTGTACGACGACTCGCTGTTCATGGTGCTGAAACCGGTCGTGTACGAGACGCGGAGCGACACCGTCTCGACAGGCGAGATCATGATCTTCGTCGGCAGCTGTTTCGTGGTCACCGTCCGCCACGGCGAGGGCTCGCCGCTGGCCGCCGTACGGCACCGGCTGGAGGAGGAGCCGGAGATGCTCGACAAGGGCCCGACCGCCGTGCTGTACGCGATCTCCGACGCCGTCGTCGACCACTATCTGGAGGTGGCGACGGAGCTGGGGACCGATCTGGAGGAGCTGGAGGCGGAGGTGTTCCTGCCGGACGGCGGCGGCGCGCGGGGCACCGCGTCCCGGATCTACGGCTTCAAACGGCAGATCCTGGAGTTCCGGCGGGCCACCGGCCCGCTGGCGCTGCCGCTGACCCGGCTGGCCGGCACCGGAGCGCTCGGCGGCGGCGGCTCGGTGCCGTTCGTGCACGACAAGGCGCGCCCGTTCTTCCGGGACGTGAGCGACCACCTGGCGCGCGTCAACGAGTCCGTGGAGGCCCTGGACCGGCTGGTGTCGGACGTCCTGTCGGCGCATCTGGCGCAGATGAGCGTGCGGCAGAACGACGACATGCGGAAGATCTCCGCGTGGGCGGCGATGGCCGCGGTCCCCACGATGATCGCGGGGATCTACGGCATGAACTTCGACCACATGCCGGAGCTGCACTGGTTGTGGGCGTATCCGGCGGTGATCCTGGCGATGGCGGCTCTGGAGGTCCTGCTGTACCGCTTGTTCAAGCATCGCGGCTGGCTGTGAGGCGTTCGCCACTCGGGTCCGCGGCTCAGGCGAACTCGTGGGCGGGGGTGGCGGGGCCGCCGAGGGGGTCGCGGCGCTCGGGCATGCGGAGGGTGACCATGCGGCGCCAGCCGGCGAGGCGCTCGTAGGCGTACACCGCGTGTATGCCGGCGGCGAGCAGGGCGTACCTGGCCGTGGACCAGCCCAGGATGCGGCCCATGCGGGCCATCACGGCGAGGCTGACGTCCCGGTGGATGCGGATCTCGGCGAGGGCGCACTCGCGCAGGGTGCGCTGGATCAGCCGGCCGTGCCCGGCGGCGGCGAGCCGCAGCAGTTCCTCATGGGTGTAGGCGAGGTGGTTGACCTCGTCGTCGCAGATCATGCGGACGGCCCTGCCCACCTCGGGATGGTCGGCGAACAGCCTGAGCAGCAGCTCCATCTGCTCGGCGGCGCGCTGTTCGGTGACGCGGCTGTGGGAGAGGTAGACGACGATGTCCCGCTCCGTGAGCGGCTCGTCCCGCCTGAGCCTGTCGTGGGCGAGGCCGATGCCGTGCCGCTCCAGCAGCATCGTGTAGTCGGTCTCGGGCGGTACGGCGACGGGGGCGAGCCCGCGCTTCTTCATCAGGGCGGTGAAGATGCGTCCGTGCTTGTCCTCGTCGGCGCCGTGCCGGGCGATCTTCGGGGCGAGGGCGCGTTCGCCGTGCGGGACCAGCGCGGCGATGCGTCCGTTCTCCCAGCCGCCCTGGGACTCCCCGCCGGCGGCGATGGAGCAGAAGAGCCGGAAGGACTCGTCGTTGTCGAGGATCTCCTGGAACAGTCGCTTGGCCGACAGCATGAACGCCACCTCTCCGCAGGACTCCGCGGCACTCCGCGAACAATTCCGCAGGTTTCCACAAAGAACGAGTCAAATGCGGGCAGAGGCGAGCCGCAACACGGGTGTCCGGCGACTCCGCCGAAAGAAGGAACGCCGGGGTCGTAACCGCGCGGCGTCCGGAGCGTTGTTCCCGGTGACGGCCGTGGCGGGGAAGACCCCCGAGCCCCCACCACGGCCGCTGAAGCTTCCTGGGGCCTAGGCCAGTCCGGCGCGCTCCAGGGCCTCGCTGCCGGCCCGCAGGGAGGCGAGCCGCTCCTCCAGGGTGAATCCGGCCGGCGACAGGCTGAGTGTGGTGACGCCGGCGGCGGCGTAGGCCTTCATCCGGTCGGCGATGCGGTCGACGGAACCCAGCAGAGTCGTCTTGTCGATGAGGTCCTGCGGGATCGCGGCCGCGGCGCCCTGCTTGTCCCCGGACAGGTACTTCTGCTGGATCTCGGCGGCCTCCTTCTCGTATCCCATGCGCTGGGCGAGCTGGTTGTAGAAGTTCTGCTTGGCGCTGCCCATGCCGCCGACGTACAGCGCGGTGTACGGCCGGAAGGTGTCGGCGAGCCGGGCGACGTCCTTGTCGTCGCCGACGGCGATCGGCAGGGTCGGGCAGACGTCGAACCCGTCGAGGCTCTTGCCGGCCTTCTCACGCCCCGCGCGCAGGTACTTCAGGGTGGTGTCCTCCAGGTGGTCGGCTGCGGGGAAGATCAGCAGGGCGCCGTCGGCGATCTCACCGGTCTGCTCCAGGTTCTTCGGGCCGATCGCGGCGATGTACAGCGGGATGTGCTCGCGCTGCGGGTGCACGGTCAGCTTGATCGGCTTGCCCGGACCGCCGGGCAGCGGCAGCGTCCAGTGCTCGCCCTCGTACGTCAGCCGCTCCCGGGTCATGGCCTTGCGCACGATCTCCACGTACTCGCGGGTGCGGGCGAGCGGCTTGTCGAACTTGACGCCGTACCAGCCCTCGGAGACCTGCGGGCCGGACACGCCGAGGCCGAGACGGAAGCGGCCGCCGGACAGCGAGTCGAGCGTCGCGGCCGTCATCGCGGTCATCGCGGGCTGGCGGGCCGGGATCTGGAAGATGGCCGAGCCGACGTCGATGCGCTCGGTCTGCGCGGCGACCCAGGACAGCACGGTCGCCGCGTCGGAGCCGTAGGCCTCGGCGGCCCAGCACACGGAGAAGCCCAGCCGGTCGGCCTCCTGGGCCACGGCCAGATTGTCCCCGTCCATTCCGGCACCCCAGTAGCCGAGGTTGATACCGAGCTGCATGGCCGATCCCCTTACCCATGAGTAACGTTCTGCTGGGGCGACCTTAGCGCGCGGACGGCGATCGGGGGCAGGCGCCGGGCACCTGAAAACAGACGGCTCCACACCCCGATCGGGTTATCCACAGGCAACCCACCGCAGGGGTTCTGGCCAGTAATCTCGCCCGCATGGAGCAGAGGCATCTCGGCCGTACCGGCCTGCGCGTGTCCCGGATCGGACTCGGCACCCTCACCTGGGGCCGGGACACCGACGAGCACGACGCCGCGGACATGCTGAAGGCGTTCTGGGAAGCCGGCGGAACCCTCGTCGACACCGCGGACGTGTACGGCAACGGCGAGGCGGAGTACCTGCTCGGGCAGCTGATGGACGGCCTGGTGCCGCGCCGGGACCTGGTGCTCTCCACCAAGGCGGGCAGCGTCCCCGACCCCGACCGCCGCTTCGACGGCTCCCGCGGCCATCTGCTCGCCGCCCTCGACGCCTCCCTGGCCCGCCTGGGCACGGACCATGTCGACGTGTGGCACGTCCACGCCTACGACCCCGGCACCCCGCTGGAGGAGACCCTCCAGGCCCTGGACACAGCGGTCAGCAGCGGCCGCGCCCGGTACGCGGGCGTCTCCAACTTCTGCGGCTGGCAGCTCGCCAAGGCCGCCACCTGGCAGCTCGCGGCGCCGGGCATCCGCACCCGGCTGGCCAGCACGCAGATGGAGTACTCACTGCTGCAGCGGGGTGTGGAACGGGAAGTGCTGCCCGCCGCGCTGGATCTCGGCGTCGGCCTGCTGCCCTCCTCCCCGCTCGGCCGGGGCGTGCTGACCGGCAAGTACCGGCACACCACTCCCCCGGACTCGCGGGGCGCCTCCGAGCATCTGGCGCCGTTCGTCGAGCCGTACCTGGACGACACGGCGACCCGCATCGTGGACGCGGTGACCACGGCCGCCGACGGGCTCGCCGTGACCCCGCTGCAGGTGGCCCTCGCCTGGGTCCGGGACCGGCCCGGCGTGGCCGCGCCGATCGTCGGCGCGCGCAACACTCAGCAGCTCACGGCGGCGTTGTCAGTGGAGGCCCTTAGTCTTCCTGACGAGATCTGCCGGGCGCTGGACGATGTGTCGGCGCCCGTGCACCGCTATCCCGATCACGACTGGAGCACGCTGTGAGCACGGAGCCGGAGACCACGGAGGAAGCCGGGCCGGGGACGCCGGACACGCCGGAGAGCCCGGGCAGCGAGGCCGCGCCCGCGGGGAGCGGTGCGAACGGCCTTGAGGCGGGCGACGCGGAGGGCGCGAGCGGCGCGGGGGCGAGCGGCGCCGAGGGTGCGAGCGAGGCCGGGGGCGAAGTGGCGGATTCCGCCGGGCAGTCCGGGTCCGAGCCCGAGGGCGAACCGGTCGGCGCCGCGCAGCCCTCCGAGTCCGGGGGCGAAGGCGCTGACTCCGCCCAGTTGTCCGAGGCCGAGGCCGAGTTGGCCGCGCAGCGGATCGAGCGGGAGCGCATCGAGCGGCGCAAGGCGGAGAGGAAGGGCACGATCGAGAGCGGCGCCAAGCTCAGCGGCAAGGCGGCCGACCTGCTCGCGGCGGTGCGGGCGGTGGAGAGCGGCGAGAAGCCCGTGGACACGGCGTTCACCGAGCCCGCGCCGGCCCCGCGCCGCCCGGCCCCGGAGCCCGTGCGCCGGCCGCAGCCCGCGCCCGCCCCGGCCGCCGTCACACCCGGCGCCCCGGCACCGGAGACGGTGGAGGGCGTCCGCCGGGTGCTGGCCGAGGGCGGCGCGCCCGAGGCCCTGGCCGCCCAGGTGGCCGCGGCACTCGGCGAGGGCGCCGATGCGGCGCTCCGCGAGGACCCCTGGCAGCTGCTGCGCGTCGGCGGCGTACGGCCCGACCAGGCCGACGGCTTCGCACGGGCCCTGCTCGGCGCCGCCTGCGGCCCGGGCGACGAGCGGCGGGCTCGCGCGATCACCGTCTGGTTGCTGGAGCAGGCCGCCCTGGCCGGGCACACCGCGCTGGAACTGCCCACGCTCGCCGCGGCGCTGGGCCGGCAGGGCGTCCCGGACCCGGACGCGGCCGTGCAGAGCACGCTCGCGGAGGGTGAGGCCCTGGCCTTCCAGGACGCCCTGGAGGAACCGGGAGCGGCCGCGCCCCAGCCGGCGGAGGAGGGCGAGGACGAGGGCAAGGAGGAGCGGCCGGTCCGGGTCCTCGTGGGCCTGGAGCGGTACGCACTGGCCGAGGAGAGCCTCGCCGACGGCCTGGCCCGGCTGGTCAACTCGCTGTCCAAGGAGACCGAGCAGGCCTGGCAGGCGGCGGTCGGCGCCGCCTTGGGCGGTGCGGCCGAACTGGTCCGCGCGGTCGCCGGGCACGGCCTGGTGCTGCACACCGGCGGGGAGGCGGCCCGCGCCGAACCGGCCGCGCTGCTCGGTGCCGCCCGCGCCGCCGGCCTGCGCGCCTTCGCCGTCTGCCACACGCCGGACGGACGCCACCGCCTCGCCGCGCTGCCGGGCGCGGCGGAGGACGGCGTGGGCACGGTCGCCGGTCTGCTGTCCGGCGCCGAGGGACCGGGCCGGGACGCGGACGGCTCGCTGGAGCTGGATCTGCTGATCGTGCTGGACGCGCCGCAGCTCGACGTGGAGAGCGCCGCGATGCTGGTGGAGTCGCTGCCCGACGGGGCCCGGCTGGTGCTCAGCGGCGACCCGGCGGTGCTGTGGTCGGCCGGACCGGGGCGGGTCTTCGCCGACCTGCTCGCCGCCCGGGTCTGCCCGCAGCTCGCCTCCCGCCTTCCCGACCCGGGTCCGATCGGCGAGCTGGTCTCGGGCATCGGCATCGGCGAGCTGAACCAGGTCGCCGCTCCGGGCAAGGAGGTCGTCATCGTCCCGGTGCGGGAGGCGGGCGAGGCCGTGCACCGGACCGTCCAGCTGGTCGCCGACTCGGTGCCGCGGGCGCTCGGCGTCCCGGCCGACCAGACCGTGGTGATCACCCCTGGGCACGGCGGCGCCGCGGGCACCCGCGCCCTCAATTCCGCGCTGAAGGAGCGCCTCAACCCCGGCCCGGGCCGCTTCGGCGGCTTCGACCCCGGCGACCGGATCGCCTACTCCCCCGCTCCGGGCCGTACGGTGCCGGGCGTGGTGGTGAAGGCGGACGCGGACGGGCTGCACCTGTCGTGCGCGGGCGACCCGGTGGTCGTGCCGCGCGAGCGGGTGGAGGGTGCCGTACGGCACGGGTGGGCGCTGACCGCGCACCAGGCCGTGGGCGCGCGCTGGCCGGCGGCGGTCGTCGTGCTGCCCGGCGACGCGGCGCAGGCGCTCAGCAGACCCTGGGTGTACACGGCCTTCGGCCGGGCGGAGCGGCATCTGTCCGTGGTGCACGGCGTGGAGCAGGCCCTGCCGAAGGCGGTGGCGGAGATCCAGGCCAAGCCCCGCACGACCCGCTTGCAGACGCTGCTGCGCACACAGGTGCCGGCGAGCTGATCGTCCTTCCGCCGCGTCGGCGGGATCCGGCGGTGCCGTACGGGCCTCGGGCCCCACGGCACCGCCGGGCGGAGATCATCTCCGGGCGTCCTCCGTCTCGTCGTCCTCGACGAACTCGAGGTCGTCCTCCTCGTCGGACTCGTCCTCGTCGTCGAACACCGCGCTCACGTCGAACCGGCACACCACCCCTTGCGGATCGATGTGCTCGAACGGCGCCTCCAGCCATTCCCCCGCCTCGGGGGTCTCGTCCGACGCGGTCACCCAGAGCGTGGAGTCGCCCTCCTCCAGGCCGAACTCCTTGTGCCGGGAGGCGATCTCGTCCGGTTCGAACTCGCCGAACAGGATCCCCAGCGCGCCCGGAACCGTGCCGGCGGCATCCTCGGCCAGGCCGCCCGCGGCCTCGTACTCCGCCGCCTCGACCCGGTCGGCCTGCGCCAGCAGCCGCTGGGGTTCCACCACGGCGTAGTCGCGGCGGATCAGCACGCTGATCGCACTCGGTTCCTCGGGGCCCGCGTACGGCGGCAGCTCCTCCGCACCGGGGATCTCGAAGGGCGTGACCTCGTCGTAGCGGTCGTAGAGCAGCTCGTCGTACGCCTCTGCGGCCGCGGCCAGCTGGTTGAACGCCTCCAGGACGGCCGGGTCGTCCTCACCAGACCTGCGTTCGACCGCGGCGAGATGACGGTCGAGCGCGGTCTTGATCGCCTCGGCGGCGGCGCGTACCTCGGCAGCGGTGGGCTGCGCAGCATCAGACATAGTGCAGACGCTATCCGTACCGGGCCCCAGCCCGCACAATAGATGCGATGCCGGAATACGAATTTGTCGACGTGTACGTGCCTCGCGGGGTGTCCCGCAAGGAGGCCACACGCCTGCTGACGGACCATGCCGAGTACGGACACTGGGAGTTGGACCGACTGAGCCTGCTGCGCGACGGCAGCCGCAAGGTGCGGTTGCGCCGGCGGATCATCCGCCAGGTGCGTGCCACGTGGTGAGGCCGACCACCTGACGGAGCGGGCCCCGCCGGCAAGGCGGGGCCGCTCCGCACCCGACGCTGCCCGCTAGGCCGCGGCTCGCGCCTTGCGGTAGAGCAGCGCGCCCGCGAGCAGTGCGCCCGCGCCGACCGGCAGCGCGAGGCCGACCGGCAGGTCGCTGCCGGTGTGCGCGAGCTGCGCGTTGGTCAGGGGCTGGGCGGACCGGCCGCCCGTCTGCTTGACCTGACTGGACCCGTGGGACCCCTGAGGCGTGTCGCCACCCTTGCCGGGCGGGGTCGTCGGGCTTCCCGGGTGGCCGGGCTGGTGCGGGGTGCCAGGGTGACTGGGGTGACCCGGATGGCCCGGGTGACCCGGATGGCCCGGGTGACCCGGATGGCCCGGGTGACCCGGATGGCCCGGGTGGCCCGGGTGGCCAGGATGTCCGGGGTGGCCCGGCGGGTTGCCGTGGCCGCCCGGCGGCTGGTGATCGCCGCCCCCGTTGCCGCAGTCGTTGCCCGTGGTGGCGTTGCCTGCCCCGATGACGTTCACGCTGTTGCCGCAGACGTTCACCGGGACGTCGATCGGCACCTGGACGGTGTTGCCGGAGCCGACCCCCGGCGAGTCGGCGGTGCGGCCGCTCGCGTGCGAGCCGCCGGAACCGCCGTGGCCCGCCGAGGCGCCGCCGTGGTTGGCGCATGTGTTGCCCGCGGACGGGTTGAGCAGCCCGACGACGTTCACGGTGTTGCCGCACACGTTCACCGGCACGTGCACCGGTGCCTGCACCGTGTTGCCGGACAGTACGCCGGGTGAGCCGGCGGCGATGCCGGACGCGCCCGCGTCGGCGTGGGCGTAGCCGCTCGCGGCGGCGATCACACCGGTGGCGGCCGCCATCGTCATCAGGCCCTTGCGGGTGCCCTGTCGCATGGTGAGTTCCCCCCTGCCTTCGTTGTTTCGATCCTTCGGATCCTCGGGACCGGATCCGATTCCGGGTGAAAAGACCGGTCGGCCCCGGAGCGCACGGCGCGCGCTCCGGGGCCGACGGCTCGTAGAAGACGCCCCCTCGGGACAAACGCCCCCTCAGGGAGCCGGCGTCAGTGGTTGACGCAGGTGTTGCCGAAGGCGGGGTTCAGGAGCCCGATCACGTTGACCGTGTTGCCGCAGACGTTCACCGGCACGTGCACGGGCACCTGGATGACGTTGCCGGAGACGACACCCGGAGAGTGCACGGCGGCACCCTGGGCACCGGAGTCGGCGACGGCGAGGCCCGCTCCCGCGAGGACCAGCCCACCGGTGGCAGCCGCAGCAGCGACGACCTTCTTGATCATTCTTCCTCCTTGTTGGCAATGCGACCCCAAGGTGCGGGATCGCATCACCTGTAACGAGGAGGGAGTAATGAGGCTACGAGCTTATGGTCGCATTCACCCTTCTCAGTCGTTGTCGTACGGCTGCCCGAATGTCCGCAGGCCACGCCCTCACGACGCGTCGATGAACCGGTCGAGCACCCGCACGCCGAACCGCAGCCCGTCCACCGGCACCCGCTCGTCCACGCCGTGGAACATGCCGGCGAAGTCCAGCTCCGGCGGCAGCTTCAGCGGGGCGAAGCCGAAGCCGCGGATGCCGAGGTCGTCGAAGGACTTGGCGTCGGTGCCGCCGGAGAGCATGTAGGGGATCGCTTTGGCGGTGGGGTCCTCGGCGACCAGCGCGGACTGCATGGCCTCCACCAGCGCCCCGTCGAAGCTGGTCTCGACCGCCTTGTCGGTGTGCACGTCCTCGCGCCGGACGTGCGGCCCGAGCAGCCGGTCGAGGTCGCCGAGGAACTCCTCCTCGTGGCCGGGCAGGAAGCGGCCGTCGATGTGCGCGGTGGCCTCGCCGGGGATGACGTTGACCTTGTAGCCGGCGTTGAGCTGGGTGGGGTTCGCGGTGTTGCTGAGGGTCGCGCCGATGAACTTGGCGATGCCGCCGAGCCGGAGGAGGGTGGACTCCATGTCCTCCGGGTCCAGCTCGGTGCCGAGGGCGTCGCCCAGCTCGTCGAGGAACGCCCGGGTGGTCTTGGTGACCCGCACCGGGAACTTGTGCCGGCCGACCCGGGCCACGGCCTCGGACAGCTCGGTGATGGCGTTGTCGCGGTGGATCATCGAGCCGTGCCCGGCGGTGCCGGCCACGGTCAGCTTCATCCAGTGCATGCCCTTCTCGGCCGTCTGGATCAGATAGAGCCGGCGCTGCTCGTTCACGGTGAACGAGAAGCCGCCGACCTCGCTGATCGCCTCGGTGACGCCGTCGAACAGCTCGCGGTGGTGGTCGACCAGGTGACGGGCGCCGTACGTGCCGCCGGCCTCCTCGTCGGCGAGGAAGGCGAGGACGATGTCCCGCGGGGGCCGCCGCCCGCTCCTGAGCCGGTCGCGCACGACCGCGAGGGTCATGGCGTCCATGTCCTTCATGTCGACGGCCCCGCGCCCCCACACGCACCCGTCGGCGACCTCGCCGGAGAACGGGTCGTGGGTCCAGTCCGCGGCGTTGGCCGGTACGACGTCCAGGTGGCCGTGGATCAGCAGCGCGGGCCGGGACGGGTCCTCCCCCTCGATGCGGGCCACCGTGGAGGCGCGGCCCGGGTGCGACTCGAAGATCTTCGGCTCGAGACCGACCTCGGCGAGCTTCTCGGCGACCCACTCGGCGGCCTTGCGCTCGCCGGGGCCGGAGTGGTCGCCGTAGTTGCTGGTGTCGAATCGGATCAGCTCGCGGCAGAGGTCCACGACCTCGTCCTCGCCGGTGACGCTCCTGGCCGTGTCCGTCTCGCTCACGTGCTTCCTCCCGCGCTGTCGCTGCTGGTGGTCCTCCACATCCTCCCTCTCCCCCGGCCGCGGCCCAAGACCGGTCCCGGCCCGTCACACACCGTTCACGGACGACCGGCGCCGCGGGCGGGGGTGATCAGCCACCCCCGAAAGCCTGGTAATGTTTCCTTCGTCGCCGCGAGGGAAACCCCGCCGAAAGGGTTCCACAGCACGACAGACACCTTGTCCGGGTGGCGGAATGGCAGACGCGCTAGCTTGAGGTGCTAGTGCCCTTTATCGGGCGTGGGGGTTCAAGTCCCCCCTCGGACACCAGTGAGGGCCCCTGCTCAGCAGGGGCCCTTCGCTTTGCCCGCGAGCCGGCGGAAACCTCAACTGCCCCGGGATACCCCCTTGTTGACCGTGTGTGAGGCATGTCTCGCCCGGCGTGAAGTCGGCAGGTCAGGGGCCCGGAGGCGGGTCGCCGCGGTCACCCGAACGGCCCTCCCGGGCGGCTGCGCGAAGGGACGAAGCCTAGCGTCGTACTAATATTTCCGGCTTGTCACTCAGCCGGACCCGACGTGAGGACCCGATGGCAGCCATAGACGAGAGCAGCGCTCTCGGCCTGCTCGACGAAGAGATCCGCACGCAGTTCGGCGACCGGGCACGCTTCTCCGCCGGTCCCGCCGCCTCGCCGCGGACGCTGGTCGACGTCTTCGACGCGACCGTGCGGTCCCACCCGGACGAGCCGGCGCTGGACGACGGCACGACGTGCCTCACCTACCGTGCGCTGGCCGCCGAGGTGGAGCGGCTGCGGCAACGGCTCGCGAGCGCCGGGGTCGGACTCGGGGACCGGGTCGGGGTGCGGGTCCCCTCGGGGACCAACGAGCTGTACGTCGCCATCCTCGCCGTACTCGCCGTCGGTGCCGCCTATGTCCCCGTCGACGCCGAGGACCCGGACGAGCGGGCGGAGCTGGTGTTCGGGGAGGCGGAGGTACGGGCCGTCATCGGCGCCGGGCACAGCATCGGCGTCCAGGGCGGCACCGGTATGGGCACCTCCGGCTCCCCGGCCGCGCGGCCCGGCGCCGAGCACGACGCCTGGATCATCTTCACCTCCGGGTCCACCGGGAAGCCCAAGGGCGTCGCCGTCACGCACCGCAGCGCCGCCGCGTTCGTGGACGCCGAGGCGGCCCTGTTCCTCACGGAGGAGCCGATCGGACCCGGCGACCGCGTCATGGCCGGGCTCTCCGTCGCCTTCGACGCCTCCTGCGAGGAGATGTGGCTGGCCTGGCGGTACGGCGCCTGTCTGGTGCCGGTGCCCCGGTCGCAGGTCAGGAGCGGTGCCGATCTCGGGCCCTGGCTGGTCGAGCAGGAGATCACCGTCGTCTCGACCGTGCCCACACTGGCCGCGCTGTGGGAGCCGGAGGCGCTGAGCGACGTACGGCTGCTGATCTTCGGCGGTGAGGCCTGCCCGCCCGAACTGGCGCAGCGGCTGGTCACCGAGGGGCGCGAGGTGTGGAACACCTACGGGCCGACCGAGGCGACCGTGGTTGCGTGTGCGGCGCTCATGACCGGCGAGGAGCCCGTCCGGATCGGGCTTCCGCTGCGCGGCTGGGAGCTCGCCGTCGTCGACGACGGCGAGGAGCCCGTGCCCATGGGCGGCACCGGACAGCTCGTGATCGGCGGGGTCGGGCTCGCACGGTATCTCGATCCCGAGAAGGACGCCGAGAAGTACGCGCCGCTGCACTCGCTGGGCTGGGAGCGGGCCTATCGCAGTGGTGACCTGGTCAGGGCCGAGCCCGAGGGGCTGATCTTCCTCGGGCGGGCCGACGAGCAGATCAAGCTCGGCGGGCGGCGGATCGAACTCGGGGAGGTGGACGCCGCGCTGCAGGCCCTGCCCGGGGTCGCCGGGGCCGCGGCCGCCGTGCGCACCGCCCGCGGCGGCAACCAGCTCCTCGTCGGTTACGTGGTCCCGCAGGACGGCTGGGACCAGGCGGCCGCCGTGGAGAGGCTGCGCGCCGAGCTGCCCGCCGCGCTGGTGCCGCTGCTCGCGCCCGTCGCCGAGCTGCCGACCCGGACGTCCGGCAAGGTGGACCGGGACGCCCTGCCCTGGCCCCTGGAGGGCGTGGAGTCCCCCAAGGCCGAGCTGTACGGCACCGAGGCCTGGCTCGCCGAGCAGTGGGCGGAGGTGCTGGGCATCCCGGTGACCGGCGCGTCCGACGACTTCTTCGCGATCGGCGGCGGCTCGCTGGCCGCCGCCCAGCTCACCACCCGGCTGCGCACCCGCTACCCGAGCGCCGCCGTCCTCGACATCTACCAGCAGCCCACGCTGCGCAAGCTGGCCCGGCGGCTGGACGCCTCGGCGCAGGACGACGGCCGGGCCCGCACGATCGCGCCGGTTCCGGTCCGCGCCCAGGCCGTCCAGCTCCTGCTGCTGCTCCCGCTGGTCACCCTGCTCGGGCTGCGCTGGACGACGGTCCTGGCCGCCGTCGGGAACCTGCTGCCCGGCTACTCCTGGCTGCCGACCGCCCCCTGGTGGCTGCTCGCGGCCGGGGCCCTGCTGTTCTTCACCCCGCCCGGCCGGATCGCCCTCGCGGCGGGCGGGGCGCGGCTGCTGCTGCGGGGCGTGCGGCCCGGCCGGTACCCGCGCGGGGGAAGCGTGCATCTGCGGCTGTGGACGGCCGAGCGGCTGGCCGAGTTCAGCTGGGCCACCTCGCTGACCGGTTCCTGGCTGGAGCGGTACGCCCGCGCCCTGGGCGCGAAGGTCGGGCCCGAGGTGGACCTGCACTCGCTGCCGCCGGTCACCGGCATGCTCAAGCTGGGCCGGGGCGCGGCCGTGGAGTCCGAGGTGGACCTGTCCGGGCACTGGCTGGACGGCGACCGTCTGGAGATCGGCCCGGTCAAGGTCGGCGCGCACGCCACCGTCGGGACCCGCAGCATGCTCTTCCCGGGCGCCCGCATCGGCAAGCGGGCCGAGGTGGCCCCCGGCTCGGCGGTGAACGGGCAGATCCCGACCGGCCAGCGCTGGGCCGGCGCGCCCGCGGTCAAGCTGGGCAAGGCCAAGCGCAACTGGCCCAAGGAGCGGCCGCAGCGGGGCACGCACTGGCGGGTCATGTACGGCATCACCGGCCTCGGCTTGAGTTCGCTGCCGCTGCTCGCGGGGGTGGCCGCGCTGCTGGTCGCCCGGCTCTTCGTGACGCCCGGAAGCTCGCTCACCCGGGCGCTGCGCGGAGCCGCGCTCGGGCTGGTGCCGGCCACGCTCGCCTACGGGCTGGCGTACGCGCTGCTGGTCCTGGTCGCCGTACGCGTGCTCAGTCTGGGGCTGCGCGAGGGCACGCATCCGACGCACAGCCGGGTCGGCTGGCAGGCGTGGACCGTGACGCAGCTGATGGACCGGTCCCGCGAGACGCTGTTCCCGCTGTACGCGGGGCTGGTCACGCCGGTGTGGCTGCGGCTGCTGGGGATGCGGATCGGGCGCCGCGCCGAGGTGTCGACCGTGCTCGCGCTGCCGAGCCTGACCACGGTGGGCGACGGGGCCTTCCTGGCGGACGACACGCTGACGGCGCCGTACGAGCTCGGGGGCGGCTGGGTGCGGATCGGGCGTGCGGAGATCGGGCGGCGGGCCTTCCTGGGGAACTCCGGGATGACCGGTCCGGGCCGGAGCGTGCCGGACGGCGGTCTGGTCGGCGTGCTGTCGGCGACGCCGAAGAAGGCGAAGAAGGGCACCTCGTATCTGGGGCTGCCGCCGGTGAAGCTGCCGCGCAGCGCGGCCGGCGGGGACCAGAGCCGTACGTACGAGCCGCCCGCCCGGCTGCTGTGGGCGCGCGGTCTTGTGGAGCTGTGCCGGATCGTGCCGGTGCTGTGTTCGGCGGCGCTGGCCGCGGCGACGGTGGCGGCGCTGTGTGCGCTGGGTCCGTGGGCCTGGGCGCTGTCGGGGCCGGTGCTGCTCGGGGCGGGTGTGGTCGCGGCGGTCGTCTCCGTGATCGCGAAGTGGCTGCTCGTGGGGCGGCACCGTACCGGGGAGCATCCGCTGTGGAGTTCCTTCGTGTGGCGGGGCGAGCTGGCGGACACGTTCGTCGAGGTGCTGGCGGTGCCGTGGCTGGCCGGGGCCGTGCCGGGGACGCCGGTGATGACGGCGTGGCTGCGCGGACTCGGCGCGCGCATCGGCCGGGGCGTGTGGGTGGAGAGCTACTGGCTGCCGGAGGCGGACCTGGTGACCCTGGGGGACGCGGCGACCGTCAATCGCGGCTGTGTGCTGCAGACACACCTCTTCCACGACCGGATCTTGCGGACGGATACTGTGGTCCTCCGTGAGGGCGCCACGCTGGGCCCTGGCGGGATCGTGCTGCCCGGCAGCACGGTCGGGGCCCGTACGACCCTCGGGCCCGCGTCGCTCGTCATGGCCGCGGAGTCCGTCCCGGACGACACCCGCTGGCTCGGCAACCCGATCGAGGCATGGCGTCCCTGAGCGCGGGCCGCGCGGGGCCGGTGGGCGCACCGGCAGCCAGTGGTGGCACAGCGCAGGGAGCGGACACAGCAGTGGCAGTTCAGCAGTCGGCCGACCGGGACCCGTACTTCCCGGACAACGGTGACCCCCGCTACCGGGTGCACCGCTACGAACTCGCGCTGGACTACCGCCCCGGCCCTAACCGGCTGTCCGGCACGGCCCGGATCAACGCCATAGCGGGCCGCGCGCCGCTCACGGAGTTCCAGCTCAACCTGGCCGACTTCAGGATCGGCCGGGTGCGGGTGGACGGCCGGCAGCCGCACTTCACGCACCGCGGCGGACGGCTGCGGATCCGCCCGGCCAAGCCCGTCCGGGCCGGCGCCGCGTTCACGGTGGAGGTCCAGTGGTCCGGCAACCCCAGGCCGGTGGCCAGCCCGTGGGGCGGGCTCGGCTTTGAGGAGCTGGCCGACGGGGCGCTGGTGGCGAGCCAGCCGGTGGGGGCGCCGTCCTGGTACCCGTGCAACGACCGGCCCGCCGACAAGGCGTCCTATCTGCTCTCGGTGACCACCCCGTCCGCGTACACGGTGGTCACGGGCGGGCGCCTGCTGACCCGGACGACCAAGGCGTCGACGACGACCTGGGTGTACGAGCAGTCCGCGCCCACGTCCAGCTATCTGGTCGGCCTGGTGATCGGCAGGTTCCAGACGGTGCTGCTGGGCGACCCCGGCCCGGGGGGCGTGCCGCAGCACGGGCACATCCCGGCACGGCTGCTGCCCGAGTTCTCCCGTGACTTCGCGCGGCAGCCGGCGATGATGGAGCTGTTCCAGGAGCTGTTCGGGCCGTACCCGTTCGACGGTTACGCGGTCGCGGTGACCGAGGAGGAGCTCGATGTGCCGGTCGAGGCACAGGGGTTGTCGCTGTTCGGCGCCAACCACGTGGACGGCGCCCGGGGTTCGGAGCGGCTGGTGGCGCACGAGCTGGCGCACCAGTGGTTCGGCAACTGCGTGACCATCGCCGACTGGCGGCACATCTGGCTGAACGAGGGCTTCGCCAAGTACGCGGAATGGCTGTGGTCCGAGCGCTCCGGCGGCCGCAGCGCCCAGCAACTGGCCGCGGCGGCGCACCGGTTGCTGGCCACGCTGCCGCAGGACCTCAGGCTGGCCGATCCGGGCCGCAGGGCGATGTTCGACGACCGGCTCTACGAGCGGGGCGGGCTGACCCTGCACGCGGTGCGCTGCGCGCTGGGCGACGAGGCGTTCTTCCGGATGCTGCGCGGCTGGGTGCGGCTGTACCGGAACGGGTCGGTGACGACGGAGGCGTTCACCGGGCACGTGGCCCGGTTCGCGCAGGAGCCGACGGACGGGCTGTTCCAGGAGTGGGTGTACGGGGCGAAGCTGCCGCCGCTGCCGGTGCTCCGGAACGTTCCGTAGCGGTTTGCCCGGATCCGTGGCGGTCTTTCTAGACTTGAAGGGTGGCCCGGCCCAATGACGAGGTCGAGGCGCTCCTGCGGGAGTACGCGGACCTCATCGCGATCACCGGAGGCGACGCCTTCAAGGCGCGCGCCTACGAGAAGGCGGCGCGTGCCATCGGCGGGTACCCGGCCGACATCTCCAAGCTGGGCGAGGACGGCCTGAAGGAGATCCCGAACGTGGGGAAGTCGATCGCCGACAAGGTGGCCGAGTACCTGCGCACGGGGAAGATGGCGGTGGTCGAGGAGCGCCGGGCGAAGATCCCCGCCGGGGTGCGGGAGCTGATCACCATTCCCACCCTGGGCCCGAAGAAGGCGCTGCGGCTCTATGAGGACCTGCACATCTCCTCGGTGAACGAACTGGCCGCGGCGATCGAGGCGGACGCGCTGGCCGATCTGAAGGGCTTCGGCGAGAAGACGCAGGAGAACATCCGGCACGGCATCGAGCTGCTCCAGCGGGCGGGCGCCCGGGTGCCGCTGTCGCTGGCCCTGGACACCGCGGAGGAGATCGTCGCGGAGCTGTCCGCGGTGACCGGCTGCAAGCGCTGCGCGTACGCGGGCTCGCTGCGCCGGATGCGGGAGACCGTCGGGGATCTGGACGTCATCGTCGCGGCGAGGAAGTCGGAGCCGTTCATGGCGGCGCTGTGCGAGCTGCCGGCCACCGCGGAGGTCATCGCACGGGGCTCGAAGAAGACGTCGATCCGCACCGCGAAAGGGCTCCAGGTCGATCTGCGGGTGCTGCCGCCGGAGTCGTGGGGCGCCGGGATGCAGTACTTCACCGGTTCCAAGGCGCACAACATCCGTACCCGCACCATCGCCGTGCACCAGGGGCTGAAGCTGTCCGAGTACGGCCTGTTCGACGCCGAGAGCGGGGACTCCCTGGCTTCGCGCACCGAGGAAGAGGTGTACGCCCGGCTCGGCCTGCCGTGGATCACACCGGCGCTGCGGGAGGACCGCGGGGAGATCGAGGCGGCCCTGAACGGCGAGCTGCCCGAGGTGGTGACCGAGAAGGACATCCGGGGCGACCTGCACTCCCACACCGACCTCACCGACGGGCTGGCGCCGCTGGAGGAGATGGTGGCGGCGGCCGCCGAGCGCGGCTACACGTACTACGCGGTCACCGATCACGCGCCCAACCTGTACATGCAGCGCATGACCGACGAGAAGATCCTCGCCCAGCGGGAGCGGGTGCGGGAGCTGGACGGCGCCCATCACAGGATGCGGCTGCTGCACGGCACGGAGCTCAACATCGACCCGGACGGCGGGGTGGACTGGCCCGGGGAGTTCCTGGCCGGCTTCGACCTGTGCGTGGCCTCGCTGCACTCGCACTTCGACCTGGGCCGCAGGGCGATGACCCGGCGGCTGGTGCGGGCCTGCGAGAACCCGTACGTCAACATCATCGGGCACCCGACGACCCGGCTGATCGGCAAGCGGCCGGGCGTCGACGCCGACTGGGACGAGGTGTTCGCGGCGTGCGCGCGTACCGGCACCGCGCTGGAGGTCAACGCGCAGCCGGACCGTCTCGACCTGCGCGACGAGGACATCCTGCGCGCCAGGGAGCAGGGCGTGAAGTTCGCCGTGGACACCGACGCGCACTCCGTCCCGCACCTCGCGCAGTTGCGCTACGGCGTCGGCACGGCGCAGCGGGGCTGGCTCACCCGGGACGACGTGATCAACACCTGGCCGCTGACCCGGCTGCGGCGGTTCCTGCGCAAGGGGAGGTGAGGCGCCTCACTCCCGGTCCAGCCACAGGGGTGAGAGGTCTTCCTCCTCCTCCGTGTCGGCCGCTCCCACAGCCCTGATGTCCCCGTCGGCGGCGCGCAGCAGCCTGCGGCCCATGGCGATCAGGGCACGTCCGGCGGCGAGTTCGTCGCCTATCTCCGGCACATCGGGGTCGTACGGGTTGCGGCGGGCCTCCGCGTGACTCTCCAGGACGTTGTCGCCGGTGTCCAGGACGATCCGGGCGGTGGTGTCCGGGTCGTGCTCGGACAGGTACAGATTCAGCCGCCACTCCTTGACGGCCGGAGGACGGCTGGTCATGGGTCGAGTCATAGTCCGCCTCCCAGGGCTGCGTCGCCCTTCCACTGTGCACCCCGCCGACGTCGGACGCCTCCCCTGGTACAGGGAGAATGTGGCCCATGACCTCCCGTGACTGCCCTTGCGGACTCCCCCTGCCCTACGACGCCTGCTGCGGCCGTTTCCACACGGGAGCGGCCGCCGCGCCGAGCGCCGAGTCGCTCATGCGGTCCCGGTACAGCGCGTTCGTGAAGGGGGACGCGGGGTATCTGCTGCGCACCTGGCATCCGCGGACCCGGCCCGAGCGGCTTGACCTCGACCCGCGGACGAGGTGGACGGGGCTGGAGATCCTGGACACCACCGACGGGTCGGCCTTCCACACCACCGGCACGGTGACCTTCCGCGCCTCCTACCGGGGCGGCTCGCTGCACGAGCGGAGCCGGTTCGAGCGGGTCGACGGCGCCTGGGTGTACGTGGACGGGGACTTCCTGGACTGAGAGGTGCGGGACCGGCCCGGACTAGGGCGCCAGGATGTCCAGTTCCTGCAGCGCGCCCACGGTGATCTCCCTGGTCAGCTGCTCGGCGCGGGTCACGTCGCCGCCGCGGATCGCCTCCGCCAGCTGCACATGCAGGGTGACCGCCGCCGGGTCGGGGTCCTCGAACATGACCTCGTGATGGGTACGTCCCGCCAGGACCTCCGCGACGACGTCGCCGAGCCGGGCGAACATCTCGTTGCCGGAGGCGTTCAGGATGACCCGGTGGAAGGCGATGTCGTGGACCAGGTACTTCTCCAGCTTGTGGCCGCGTGAGTTGGCCACCATGCCGAGCGCGCACTCGGTGAGTTCGGCGCACTGCTCCGCCGTGGCGTGCTTGGCGGCGAGGCCGGCCGCGACCGGTTCGATCGCGGAGCGCAGCACGGTCAGCGAGCGCAGCTGGTGCGGGCGGTCGGCGCCGGCCAGGCGCCAGCGGATGACCTGCGGGTCGTAGACGTTCCACTCGGACTTGGGGCGGACGGTCACGCCCACGCGTCGGCGGGACTCCACCAGGTGCATCGACTCCAGCACCCGGACCGCCTCACGCATCACGGAGCGTGACACCTCGAAGCGCTGTGCGAGTTCGTCGGTGCGCAGCACGCTGCCCGGCGGGTACTCGCCCGCCGTGATCGCGGGGCCGAGGGTCTCCAGTACATGGCCGTGCAGCCCCCGGCCCGGTGTGGTCATGCACTCAGCGTACGGCGTGGATCACCGACTGAAAAAGTCAGACTTATATGTCACACACTCTTGAATTCGTCGTACCTAATGGGTTTCAGTGTGGCGACGCCGCTGCGGCGTCGGATGTCGAGGAAGACAGCGAGGCAGTGATGCGAACCCCCCAGGTCGTCGTCGTGATGGGCGTCGCGGGGACGGGCAAGACCACCATCGGTCCCTTGCTCGCCGCGCGGCTGGGCGTCCCGTACGCCGAGGGCGACGACTTCCACCCGCAGGCCAACATCGACAAGATGTCGGCCGGGATCCCGCTCGACGACACCGACCGGTGGCCCTGGCTGGACGCCATCGGTCACTGGGCGCACGGGCGGGCCGGACTGGGCGGGGTGGTCAGCAGCTCGGCGCTGAAGCGGTCGTACCGCGACCGGCTTCGGGCCGCCGCTCCCGGAGTGGTGTTCGTGCACCTCTCCGGCGACCGGAAGCTGATCGAGGACCGGATGAGGCAGCGGCAGGGGCACTTCATGCCGACCGCGCTGCTGGACTCCCAGTTCGCCACACTGCAGCCCCTGGAGCCGGACGAGGCGGGAGTCGCCGTGGACGTCAGCGGCAGCCCCCAGGAGATCACCGAGCGTGCCGTGAAGGCACTCGAGGCGCTTCCCGACACCACCGCGTAGCACTCACCCCCGTCCCCCCGTAACGCAAGGGAACACCCGTGACCAGACTCAGCGTCGAGATGCTGGCAGCGGACACGCCTCCGCCGATCACCTCCGCCGGACACGCCCAGCTGGGCATCGCCGTCCTGGTGGGCATCGCCGTGATCGTCCTGCTCATCACCAAGTTCAAGCTCCATGCCTTCCTGGCGCTGACCATCGGGTCGCTGGCGCTGGGCGCGGTCGCCGGAGCACCGCTCGACAAGGCCATCACCAGCTTCACCACCGGGCTCGGCACCACCGTGGCCGGCGTGGGCGTCCTGATCGCGCTCGGGGCGATCCTGGGCAAGCTCCTCGCCGACTCCGGCGGCGCCGACCAGATCGTCGACACGATCCTCGCCAAGGCCGGCGGGCGCGCCATGCCGTGGGCGATGGTGCTGATCGCCTCGGTGATCGGCCTGCCGCTGTTCTTCGAGGTCGGCATCGTGCTGCTGATCCCGGTCGTGCTCATGGTCGCCAAGCGCGGCAACTACTCCCTGATGCGCATCGGCATCCCGGCGCTCGCCGGCCTTTCCGTGATGCACGGCCTGATCCCGCCGCACCCCGGCCCGCTGGTCGCGATCGACGCCGTCAAGGCCAACCTGGGCGTGACCCTGGCGCTCGGTATCCTGGTCGCCATACCGACGGTGATCATCGCCGGTCCGCTGTTCTCCAAGGTCGCCGCCCGTTGGGTCGACGTCCAGGCGCCCGACCGGATGCTGCCGCAGCGCGCCTCGGACGAGTTGGAGCGCCGTCCGGGCTTCGGCGCGACGCTCGCCACCGTGCTGCTGCCGGTGGTGCTGATGCTGGCCAAGGCGCTGGTGGACATCGTCGTCGACGACCCGACGAACCTGAACCAGCGGGTCTTCGACATCATCGGTTCCCCGCTGATCGCCCTGCTCGCCGCCGTGCTCGTCGGCTTCTTCACGCTGGGCCGGCCCGCCGGGTTCAGCAAGGAGCGCCTGCAGCAGACCGTCGAGAAGGGCCTGATGCCCATCGCGGGCATCCTGCTGATCGTGGGCGCGGGCGGCGGCTTCAAGCAGACGCTGATCGACTCCGGCGTGGGCCAGATGATCCTGGACATCTCCAAGGACTGGTCGATCCCGGCGCTGCTGCTGGCCTGGCTGATCGCGGTCGCGATCCGGCTGGCCACGGGTTCCGCGACGGTGGCGACGGTCTCGGCGGCGGGCCTGGTGGCCCCCCTCGCAGCCGACATGTCGACCACCCACACCGCCCTGCTCGTCCTCGCCATCGGCGCCGGCTCACTCTTCTTCAGCCATGTCAACGACGCCGGTTTCTGGCTGGTGAAGGAGTACTTCGGGCTGAGCGTCGGACAGACCGTGAAGACATGGTCGGTGATGGAGACGATCATCTCCGTGGTCGCCGGCGGTCTGGTCCTGCTGCTGTCCCTCGTGATCTAGGAGCGCCACGGCGATGACGGCTCACCCTCTCTTCGACATCGGCGGCCGCACCGCCCTGGTCACGGGCTCCAGCCGGGGCATAGGCCTCGCGCTGGCCCGGGGCCTGGCCGAGGCCGGCTGCACGGTCGTCCTCAACGGGCGCGACCCCGGCCGGCTGGCCAAGGCCGCGGAGCACCTCCCCGGTGACATCCGTTCGGCGGTGTTCGACGTGACCGACGGTCCGGCCGTGGCCGCCGGGATCGCCGACGTCGAGGAGCGGGTGGGCCCGCTCGACATCCTCGTCAACAACGCGGGCATGCAACTGCGCGCCCCGCTGCTGGAGTTCACCGACGCCGACTGGCACCGGATCCTGGACACCAACCTCACCAGCGCGTTCCTGGTCGGCCGCGAGGCCGCCCGGCGGATGACGGAACGCGGCCACGGCAAGATCATCAACATCTGCTCGCTGCAGAGCGAGGTCGTCCGCCCCGGCATCGCGCCCTACGCCGCCACCAAGGGCGCCCTGAAGATGCTCACCAAGGGCATGTGCGCCGACTGGGGGCCGTACGGCGTCCAGGTCAACGGCCTCGGCCCCGGCTACATCGAGACCGAGCTGACCCGGCCGCTGGTGGCGGACGAGGAGTTCAGCGCCTGGGTTCGCCGGCGCACCCCGGCGGGCCGCTGGGGCCGCACCGAGGACCTGGTGGGCGGCCTGCTCTTTCTCGCCTCGCCGGCCTCCGACTTCATGGGCGGGCAGATCCTGTACGTCGACGGCGGCATGACGAGCGTGCTCTGAAAGGGGCTGCGGCGATGCGGGGTTGTGTGGTCCACGGCGCGGGCGATCTGCGGGTGGAGGAGCTGCCGGTGCCCGAACCGGGGCCCGGCGAGGCCCTGGTGGCCGTCCGCTACGGCGGGGTGTGCGGCTCGGACCTGCACTACTGGCGGCACGGCGGGGTCGGGGACTTCCGGCTCCGGGAGCCGATGCTGCTCGGGCACGAGGTGGTGGGCACGGTGGTGTCCTACGGCACCGGGGCCACGGGTCCCGCGCCGGGTACGGCCGTCGCCGTGCACCCCGCCACACCGTGCGGGCACTGCCCGGAGTGCTCCGACGGGCGGGCGAACGTGTGCCGGGACACCCGCTACCTGGGCAGCGCGGCCCGCTTTCCGCATGTCCAGGGCGCCTTCGCCGAGCGGATCGCCGTACCGGCCGGTCAGCTGCGGGCGCTGCCGGACGGACTCGGGCCGCGGCGGGCCGCCCTCGCCGAGCCGCTGTCCGTCGCGCTGCACGCGGTGCGGCGGGCCGGGGACGTGTCCGGCCGGCATGTGCTGGTGACCGGGGCGGGGCCCATCGGGTGCCTGGTGGTCGCGGCGGCGAAGGCGGCCGGCGCGGCACGGGTGACGGTGACGGATCTCGTGCCGGAGGCGCTGGGTCACGCGGCCGGGGCCGGGGCGGACACGCTGGTACGGGCCGACGATCCGGGCGATGCCGGGTGGCCGGGGGAAGTCGACGTGGCCGTCGAGGCGTCGGGGGTCGCGGCCGGGCTCGACACCTGCCTGCGGCGGGTACGGCGCGGTGGCGTGGTCGTACAGCTCGGGATGCTGCCGCCGGGACAGTCGCCGTTCGCAGGGAACCTGCTGGTGAGCCGGGAGATCGAGCTGCGGGGAGCGTTCCGCTTCGACGCCGAGTTCGACGACGCGCTGGAACTGCTGGCCGCGCGGGCGGAGTTCGACATCCTGGTCAGTGCCGTGGTTCCGGTGGCACAGGCCGCGGACGCGTTCGTGCTGGCCGCGGATCGGAGCCGGTCCTGCAAGGTGCTGTTGGAATTCTGAGGGGCGACAGCGGCTGACACGTGGCCGCGCCACAAGGGTTACGGACGCCACAGCGGGTGCTCCCGCTTCGCCCACTCCCTGCTCACCGTCCCCGTGCGCAGCCCCCGTCTCGCCTCCGGGTCGCCCAGGGCCATGCCGATGTGGCCGGCCAGGACCACGCCGATGGTCAGGGCGAGCCAGTCGTGGACGAAGGTCGCCGAGGTGCGCCACTCCAGCGGGGCCAGGTGGGTGAACCACATCAGCAGGCCGGTGCCGAGCATGACCAGGGTGGCGCCGGCGATCCAGGCGGCGTAGACCTTCTGGCCGGCGTTGAACTTCCCCGCCGGGCGCGAGGAGCGGCGCTTGTCACGGCGCAGGGCGGCGCGCAGCCAGAGCCGGTCGTGCGGGCCGAAGCGGTTGAGGAAGCGCAGGTCGCTGCGGAAGGCGCGGGAGGCGAGGCCCAGCAGGACCGGGACGGGCAGGGCGAGTCCGGCGCACTCGTGGACGCGGACGACCAGTTCCCGGCGTCCGACCATGACCGCGAGCTGGGGGATGTAGAGGACGGCCGCCGTGAGCACGCAGACGCCCATCAGCGCGGCGGTGGCGCGGTGCACCCAGCGCTGGACCGGGCCGAAGCGGCGGATCCGGGTGCCGGGCGGGGCCGGGGCGTCAGCTCGTAGGCTCATCGGTCCGTCCGTTCGACCGGCCGACCCAGGCGTCGACGTCGTAGCCGAGGCGCTCCCAGTAGCCGGGCTCGACCTGGTCGGTGACCGTGATCCCGGAGAGCCACTTGGCCGACTTGTAGAAGTACATGGGGGCGACGTAGAGCCGGACCGGGCCGCCGTGGTCGTGGCCGATGTCCTTGTCCTGCATGCGCAGGGCGACCAGGATGTCCGGGCGGCGGGCCTGGGCGAGGGTGAGGCTCTCGGTGTAGGTGCCGTCGAAGCAGGTGAAGTGGATCGCCTTCGCCCCGGGACGGACCCCGGCCGCGTCCAGGAGGTCGGAGAGGCGTACGCCCTCGAAGGGGGTGCCGGGGACCCGCCAGCCGGTGACGCACTGGACGTCCTTGACCAGCCGGGTCTGCGGGAGGGCGCGCAGATCGGCCAGGGTGTAGGTGTGCGGGCGGTCGACCAGGCCGCCGATCTTCAGGTGGTAGTCGGCGGCGTTCAGGCGCGGCACCGACGCGGCGACGGAGTAGTAGCGGAATCCGCCGCCGTTGGGCAGCAGCCCGGTCAGTCCCGTGGGGTCCTTGCCGGCGACGGCGCCGAGGACGCCTTCCAGGCCGCGTTGCAGCGTGGGCGCGGCGACGACGCCGAGCGCGCCCAGGCCGAGAGTGCCGAGGAAGACCCGGCGGCCCATGGGTGTGCCGTCCCGTTCCTCGGACTGTTCAGAGTTCACGCGTTCATTCGAGCACTCGGGGCCCCCGGGGGCCAGGGAATCCGGTCAGTGGTCAGGGTTCTGTAATCACTTCTTGCGTACGTCGCGCGGAGGCATGCCGTTCAGTGCCCCAGCGCGCGGGCGCGGGCCGTGCGGAAGGCCGCGCGGGGGTCGCGGTGGACGTAGGACCAGGGTGCCGGGGTGGCGTGCCGGCCGATGCGCCGGAAGAGGGCCGCCGCCTCGGCCGGGCGTCCGGCGCAGGACAGGGCGAAGGCGAGGTGGTTGAGGTCGATGTGACGGCGGGGGTGTTCGTCGTGCTCCCACTCCAGCCACCAGTCGAAGCAGGCGCGCAGGATGCGGCGGGCCCGGGGGCCGGACCAGTGGCCGGAGGCGGCGGGGCCGGCCGGGGCGAGACCGGTGGCGGCCAGGACGCGGTAGCGCTCGGCGTAGGCGACGACCGGCAGGACGGCGAGCGGGGAGTCGGCGGGGGCCTCGGCGGCGGCCAGCTCGGCGACGTCGTACACCTCGTGGTCCTCGGCGGCCCGGCCGCCGGAGGGCCGTTCGGCGAGGCGGGCGAGGAGCAGATGGTGGGCGTGGTGGTGCTCGGGGTGGCGGCGGCGCAGCTCGGCGAAGGTGCCGAGCACCTCGCGCTCGGGGCCGAGGGTGCGGGCCAGCTGGAGTAAGCCCAGCCAGGGGGTGGGGTCGGCGGGGGCGAGCGCGGCGGCGGTGGCGCAGGACTCGCGGGCCCGGTCGGGGTCCTCCTTGCCGCGCAGGGCGCGCTGGACCCGGGCGAGGGCGTACAGCGCGGCGGCGTCGGCGGAGCCGGGTTCGGCGTGCAGCCAGTCGCGGGCCCAGGCCACGGCGTACGGCTCCCGGGCGAGCACGGTGAGGCGGTGGCCGCGGCGGTCCCAGTCGTCGCCGGTGTGCCGGAGCAGGGAGCGGGCGGCCTGCCGCCGGCCCTGGGTGAACGCGGCGCGCGCGGTGCGCAGTTCGGCGTCGTCGAAGGTGCCGTCGAACATGTCGTCGAACGTGCCGTCGAAGCCGCCGTCGATGGCGCCGGAGTGGTCCGGGGCGGTGTCGCCGGACGGGTCCGTCGGGGCCCGGCGGTCGCCGAGCAGGGATGGGAGAGGGGGCACCGCGGAACTTCCTGTTTCTCGGGCTGCCATCGGCCGATCACGCACAGCAAACCCCCAGCCGGGGTTTGCGTCAAGCGGAGCAGGGCTGTTACCGGGTTCAACTGCCGTTGCACAAAGGAAAGTTGAGGAACTCCGCGCAGGTGGGCCGGGGCCGGGGCGGGGGTACCCGACGGCCCGCTGTGGCGTACGCCATGGCGCCGGGCCGGCCGGCCCTCCAGCATGGCGGGTCAACCGCCCTGTTCCGCGCACTTCCGGGTCGATGCCGTCCCGGGGACGCTACAGTCGGCCCCTACGCACCCGTGGTCCGGCCGGATGATCGAGGTACGCAGCGTGTCCGTTCTGGTTCTCCTTCTCGCCGTGAGTGCCGCCTGCTGTCTGGGCTTCGGGTTCGTGCTCCAGCAGAACGCGGCGCAGAAGGCACCTCTGAGCGACTTCCTGTCCTTCCGGCTGCTGCTCGACCTGATGCGGGTGCCGCGCTGGCTGGGCGGGCTCGGTCTGATGGTGGCCGGCATGGTGCTCGGCGCGGTCGCGCTCGGCAAGGGCGAGATCTCCCTGGTCGAACCGCTGCTCGCGACCAATCTGCTGTTCGCGCTCGCCCTCTCCCGGCACCAGACCAAGCAGCCCCTGGGCCGCCAGGGCTGGGCGGGGCTGGCCCTGCTCGCCGGCGGGGTGAGCGCGTTCATCCTGGCGGGCGAGCCGCGCGGCGGCAACGCCATCGCCGATCCGCTGCGGCACTGGCTGATCATCGGTGCGATGGTCGGCGCGGCCCTGGTGCTCACGACGTACGGCAAGCGCTCCCGGCTGAGCTGGGGCCCGGTGCTGCTGGCCACCGCCGCCGGACTGCTGTACGGCGTACAGGACGCGCTGACCCGGGTGAGCGGGACCCGCTTCTCCGAGGGCGGCTTCGCCGAGCTGTTCACCGGCTGGCAGCCGTACGGCGTGCTGGTGTGCGGGGTCACCGGGCTCGTCCTCGTGCAGAGCGCCTTCGAGACGGCCCCGCTGCGCATGTCCCTGCCGGCGCTGACCGCGGCCGAGCCGCTCGCCGGGATCCTGTGCGGGGTCGGCTTCCTCGGTGACCGGCTGCGCACCGACACCGGGGCGCTGGCGTGGGAGGCGGCCGGCCTCGCGGCGGTGGTCGCGGGCATCGTGCTGCTCGGGCTGCACCCGGCGATGCCGTGCGGCTCGGCGGAGTCCGAGCCCCCGGCCCGGAACCTCCAGCGGCGCTGACGCCGCCTGCTTGGATGAGGGCATGAACCCTGCTGACGAGATCCTCGACATCGTCGACGAGCACGACCGGGTCGTCGCCCAGTGCCCCCGCGGTGAGGCGTACGCCCGCGGGCTGCGCCACCGGTGCGTGTTCATCCAGGCCCGGGACGCGGCTGGCCGGCTCTTCGTCCACCGGCGCACGGCCACCAAGCTGGTCTTCCCCGCCCTGTACGACATGTTCGTCGGCGGCGTCGTCGGGGCGGGCGAGTCCTACGACGAGGCCGCGCTGCGGGAGGCCGAGGAGGAGCTGGGGGTGACGGGCCTCCCCCGGCCGACGTTTCTCTTCAAGTTCCTGTACGACGACGGGGCCGGGAACAGCTGGTGGTCGTCGGTGTACGAGGTGCGCTGCGAGCTGCCCGTACGGCCGCAGGTGGAGGAGGTCCAGTGGCACGCCTTCCTGCCCGAGGAAGAGGTCGAGTGGCGGCTCGGGGAGTGGGAGTGGGTGCCGGACGGGCTGGCGGCGTACGAGAGGCTGAGGGCGTTCCGGGCGGCCAGGTGACCGCCGGGTAGGGTCGGCCGCGTGAGCGAATTCGTACGGAACATCCGGCTGTGGTTCGCGCCGGAGCAGGTGCGGGACGAGGGCGGCACGCCCGACTACCGGTTCTCGCTGGCCAACGAGCGCACCTTTCTCGCCTGGCTGCGCACGGCGCTCGCACTGATCGGCGGCGGATTCGCGGTGGACCAGTTCCTGCCGGACCTGCGCTGGGCGTGGCGGGTCGGTCTCGCGCTCGCGCTGCTCGGCGCCGGGGTGCTGTGCTCGCTGCGCGCGGTGAACCACTGGGTGCGCTGTGAGCGGGCGATCCGGCGCGGTGAGGACCTGCCCGCGTCCCGGTTCCCGGCGCTGCTGAGCCTGGTCGTCGCGGTGGTGGCGGTGGTGATGGTCGTGGTGGTGCTGGCCGGATGGGCGGGGTGAGCCCGGCCGGGCGCGACCCCGGGCTGCAGCCGGAGCGCACCCGGCTGGCCTGGCGCCGTACGACCCTCTCCGCCACCGTGGCCGCCGTACTCGCCGTCAAGACCGCCCTGCACGGGGGCGCCTCGGCCACCGGGGTGACCGTCTGCGCCCTGTGCTGTGGGCTCTTCCTGGGCTTCCTGGCCGTGGCCCACCGCCGGATCCGGGCCCTCGCGAGCGGTCCCCGCCCGCAGGCGCTCGCTCCCCGGCACGCGACGGCGGCGGCGCTGTGCGCGGTGGCGCTGGCTTTGTGCGCGGCGGTGCTCGTGGTCTAGGGCCTGCCGTGGTCTAGAAGGTGCCCTCCTGACTCGTGCTGTAGAGGGTGCTCTCCTCCCCCCTGTTCCAGACGGTGCCCTCCGCCTCCTCCCGGTCCATCGTGACCACGATCTTGCCGCGGGTGCGGCCCTCCTGGTTCAGCCGGTGCGCGTCCGCCGTCCGCTCCAGCGGGAAGGTCTCCTGGACGTGCACCGAGATCACGCCCCGCTCGGCGAGGTCGGAGAGCCTGCCGAGGTCCTGGGCGTCGGGGCGGACGAAGCAGTAGCGGCCGCCGAGGCCCACCACCCCCGGGTCGGCGATCGACGCCAGCCGGCCCTCCGGGGCGAGCAGGTTGGCGGAGGTCTTCAGGGTGTCCCCGCCGACGGTGTCGAAGACGGCCTCCACGCCGTCCGGGGCGAGCGCCCGCACCCGTTCGGCCAGGCCCTCGCCGTAGGTCACCGGCTCGCCGCCGAGGGCGCGCACATGGTCGTGGTTGCGCTCGCTGGCCGTACCGATGACCCGGGCGCCGAGGTGGGCGGCGATCTGGACGGCGAGGGATCCGACCCCGCCGGCCGCCGCGTGCACCAGCACGGTCTCGCCGCGCGCCATCTCCAGCGCCCTCACGAGCACCTGATAGGCGGTGAGTCCGGCGAGCGGCAGGCCGGCGGCCTCCTCGAAGGACAGGTTGCGCGGCTTGCGGGCCAGGGTGCGCACGGGTGCGGCGACGTACTCGGCGAAGGTGCCGCGGGAGAGGAAGTCCTCGCGGCAGTAGCCGATGACCTCGTCGCCGACGGCGAACTCCGTGACCGCGGCGCCGGGCTGGACGACCACACCGCTGACGTCCCAGCCGGGGATCACCGGGAAGACGGCGTCCAGGACCGCGTCGAGGTATCCCTCGCGGCACTTCCAGTCGACCGGGTTGACGGCCGCGGCACGGACCTTGACCAGCACCTGGTCGGGGCCGACCTTCGGGTCGCGCACCTCGCCGTACTCCAGCACCTCGGGCCCGCCGTAGTGGCGGTAACTGATGGCCTTCATGCCCTCGACCCTCCGGGGTACTCGTACGGCACGCAAGCCGTATGCACCGATATGCACCACATCGCCCCATAGCCTGTCCGTCGCCGACACCCCGTATCCCCGAAGGTGAGCACCATGACCACCCTTCACCAGGAGCACAGCGAACACGGCACGCACAGCCACGGTCCGGGCTGCGGGCACAACGCCGTGCCGCACGGCGACCACCTGGACTACGCACACGACGGACATCTGCACCGCGAGCACGAGGGTCACTGGGACGAGTGCGAGCCGTCCGGGCACACCGTCCACGAGGGCCATGAGCACGTGCACTACGACGAGTGCGGGCACGCGCAGGTGCCGCACGGCGATCACATCGACTATCTGCACGGCGGCCACCGGCACGCCGAGCACGACGGCCACTGGGACGACCACTGACCACCAGGCCCCGACAGGGCCGACGGCTCCCCGGGCAGCGCTCCGGGGGGCCGTCGGCCTATCGTGGCTCCGGTCACGTTTGACCTTCTGATCGCTCCGCGTACTGGACTACATACCGACCGGTCGGCATCATGAGTCGAGTCCTGTTCACCCGTTCGTAGGAGTGATGTATGAGCGCCGACCACCCGCCCGGACTCGACCTGGACCGGCTGCGCGCCCACCTCGACCGCGAGCGCCCCGGGCTGGTGACCGGCCCTCTCACCGGCCGGCTGATCGAGGGCGGACGGTCGAACCTCACCTACGCGCTCTCCGACGGCACCTCTAAGTGGGTCGTACGCCGGCCCCCGCTCGGTCATGTCCTGGCCACCGCGCACGACATGAAGCGCGAGCACCGCGTGATCAGCGCCCTGCACCCGACCCGGGTGCCGGTGCCTCGCCCGGTGCTGCTGTGCGAGAACCCCGAGGCCAACGAGGTGCTCGGGGCGCCGTTCTACGTCATGGAGTTCGTCGAGGGCACCCCGTACCGCACCGCCGAGCAGCTCGCCCCGCTGGGCCCCGAGCGCACTCGGAACGCCGTGCTGTCCCTGGTGGACACGCTGGTCGAACTGCACGCGGTCGACCCCGCCGCAGTGGGGCTCGCGGACTTCGGGCGCCCCGAGGGCTTCCTGGACCGGCAGCTGCGCCGCTGGGGCAAGCAGCTGGACGCCTCCCGCAACCGCGAACTGGCGGGCATCGACGAACTGCACGCCGCCCTCGGCCGCTCCCTGCCCGCCTCCCCCGCCCCGGCCGTCGTCCACGGCGACTACCGGCTCGACAACGTCCTGATCGGCGACGACGACAAGATCAAGGCGATCCTCGACTGGGAGATGTCGACCCTCGGCGACCCGCTCACCGACCTCGGCCTGCTGGTGATGTACAGCCGGCCGCTGGGCATGGCCGAGTCCCCGGTCTCCACCACGGCCGAGGCCCCGGGGCACCCGTCCCCCGCAGAGCTGATCGAGCGGTACGCCGAGCGCTCGGGACGCGATGTCTCCGGCGTCTCCTGGTACACGGCGTTCGCCTGGTTCAAGCTCGCCGTGATCCTGGAGGGCATCCACTACCGGTACACGCTGGGCCAGACGGTCGGGCGCGGCTTCGACCGGATCGGCGACCTCGTGCCCGTCTTCATCGACCACGGACTGACCACTCTTCAGGAAGGCTGATCCGGACATGGACTTCGCGTTCGACGCGCGCACCGAGGAACTGCGCGCCAGGCTCCTCGCCTTCATGGACGAGTACGTTTACCCCGCCGAGGCGGTCGCCGAGGAGCAGCGGGCCGCGCTCGCCTCCCCGTGGGACACCCCGGCCGTGGTCGGGGAACTCAAGGCCGAGGCCCGCAGGCAGGGCCTGTGGAACCTCTTCCTGCCCGACGCCGAGTACGGCGCGGGACTCACCAACCTCCAGTACGCGCCCCTCGCCGAGATCACCGGCCGCTCCCCGCATCTGGCGCCCACCGCGACCAACTGCGCCGCGCCCGACACCGGGAACATGGAGGTGCTGGCGCAGTTCGGCAACGAGCAGCAGCAGAAGCAGTGGCTGGAGCCGCTGCTGGCCGGTGAGATCCGCTCGGCGTTCGCGATGACCGAGCCGGAGGTGGCCTCCTCGGACGCCACGAACATCACCACGCACATCGAGCGCGACGGCGACGACTACGTCATCACCGGGCGCAAGTGGTACATCTCCGGCGCGATGAACCCGGACTGCAAGATCTTCATCGTGATGGGCAAGACGGACCCGGACGGCGCCGACATCCGCCGCCAGCAGTCCATGGTCCTGGTCCCGCGCGACACCCCGGGCGTCACCGTGAAGCGCGCCATGCAGGTCTTCGGGTACGAGGACCACTCGCACGGCGGCCACGCCGAGGTGATCTTCGACCACGCGCGCGTGCCGGTCACCAACCTCATCGGCGAGGAGGGCGGCGGCTTCGCCATCGCCCAGGCCCGGCTCGGCCCCGGCCGGATCCACCACTGCATGCGGCTGATCGGCATGGCCGAGCGGGCCATCGAGCTGATGTGCCGGCGGGCGGTGTCCCGTACGGCGTTCGGCAAGGCGCTGGCGCAGCAGGGAGTCGTCCAGAACTGGATCGCGGACGCGCGGGTCACCGTCGAGCAGCTGCGGCTGCTGGTGCTGAAGACGGCCTGGCTGATGGACACCGTCGGCAACAAGGGCGCCCACACCGAGATCCAGGCCATCAAGATCGCCACGCCGCGCGCGGTGGTCGGCATCCTGGACCGCGCGATCCAGCTGCACGGCGCGGGCGGGGTGAGCCAGGACTTCCCGCTGGCCGAGCTGTACGCGAGCGCCCGCACCCTGATGCTGGCCGACGGTCCGGACGAGGTGCACCAGCGGTCGCTGGCGCGGCGGGAGTTGAAGAAGTACCTGTGAGGTGCCTCTAGTAGCCGCCTGAGTAATGGTGGTCCTCGCGGGCGAGGGTGCGGAGGAACGCCAGGAACCGGTGCAGGAGATTCGGTCTGCGAGTCATGCGTCCAGCGTGGCCCGCAGGCCGTCCACCGGTCCAACAGATGGTTTCGCTGGACCGCATCTCTAGAATAGATGGATGGAGATGCGTCAGCTGCGCCACTTCATGGCGGTGGTGAACGAGGGCAGCTTCACCGCCGCCGCACGCGCCGAGCTCATCGTGCAGTCCGCGCTCAGCACGTCCGTCCGGAACCTGGAACGGGAGCTGGGCGCCGACCTGTTCGACCGTGCAGGCCGCCGGGTGGTGCTCACCGAGGCCGGCCGGGCCCTGCTGCCCCAGGCCCGCGCGCTGCTCGCGGGCGCCGATGCGGCCCGGGAGGCGGTCGCGGCCGTGGCGGGACTGGCCGTCGGCCGCGTGTCCATCGGTACGATCCAGACCCTGACCTGCGTGGACCTGCCCGCCGAACTCGCCGGCTTCCACCGGGATTTCCCCGGCATCCAGGTCTCCGTGCGGGACGCGACCGTCGCCGAGCTGACCGAGGCGCTGAGAGCCGGCGAGCTGGACCTGGCGTTCGTCGCCCCGGAGGCGCGCGACCTGCCCGAGGGTCTGCACGCGCACGCCACCTGGCACGAGGAACTGGTGCTGATCACCGCGCCGGGACATCCGCTGGCCGAAGCGGGCCGCACGCTCATCAGGGACCTCGCCGACGAGCCCTTCGTGGACTTCCGTGCGGGAACCGGCCTGGAGACGGCCGTACGGCGCCTCGCGGCCCACTGCGGCCTGGACCGCCGTATCACCTGTGATGTCACCCAGATCGGGCTGCTGGTGGACCTCGTCCGGGCCGGGATCGGGGTGGCGTTCGTGCCCCGGGCCATCGGCGAGCGGGCCGGGCTGCCGTGCGTGCGGATACGGCAGCCGGAGCCCGGCCGTACGGTCGTTCTCGCGGGACGCGGCCCACAGCCCCGGAACCCGGCCGCCGCGGCCCTCGTCCGTCACCTCACGGACGCAGCGCCCGCAGCAGCAGGTCGGCGAGGTGGTCGGCGACCTGCTGCCCGGTGAGGGGGCCGTCCGGGCGGTACCACGTGGACAGGTGGTGGACGGAGCCGAAGTGGTAGTCCACCACCAGGTCGGCCGGGGTCGCCGTGGAGAAGACGCCCGCCTTCTGGCCCTCCTCGATCAGCGCGCGGAACCGTTCGTGGTAGCGCCGGCGCTCGGCGCGCACCTGCTTGTTCTTCTCCGGGCTGAGGTGGTGCATGGACCGGAAGAAGATCATCGCGTCGTCGAGGTTGTCGATCGTGGTGACGACCACGTCCGCCGCGGCGGCTCTGAGCCGCTCCTCCACCGGCGCGTCCATGCCGGCGAAGTGGTCGAGCCGCTCCTGCTGGATGCGCAGCACGCGCGCGTACACCTCGTGCAGGAGGTCGTCCTTGGAGCCGAAGTAGTGGTACAGCGCCCCCTTGGTGACGCCGGCCGCCTCGACGATCTCCTGCACGGAGGTGCGGTCGTAACCCTGCTCGGCGAAGAGCCGCGTGGCGGCGGCCAGCAGCCGCTGCGGAACGGGCGTACCGTCTCCGTCCGTCGTCCTGGGCACTGCCGCCACCTGCCTTTCCGTGATGCTTACCGAATGTCCTGCGTGCGGGAACGCAGTTCCCGACGGAGGATCTTCCCACTAGCCGTCTTGGGCAAGTCGGGCAGGATCTCCACCTGACGCGGGTATTTGTAGGCGGCCAGTCTCTCCTTGCAGTACACCGCGAGTTCCTCCGGGGCCGCCTCCGCGCCCTGGCGCAGGCTGATGTAGGCCTTCACGGTCTCGCCGCGGTAGCCGTCGGGGACACCGACGACGGCCGCCTCGCGCACCGCGGGGTGGGTGTACAGCACGTCCTCGACCTCGCGGGGCCACACCTTGAAGCCGGACGCGTTGATCATGTCCTTCTTGCGGTCGACGACGTACAGCCAGCCCTGGGCGTCCATGAAGCCGATGTCGCCGGTGCGCAGCTCGCCGTCCGGGAAGGACTCGGCCGTGGCGTCCGGGCGCCGCCAGTAGCCGGGGACGACCTGGGGTCCTCGTACCACGATCTCGCCCTGCTCCCCGAAGGGCACCTCCGCGCCCTGCTCGTCCACGATCCTGACGACCGTGTCGGCGCCGGGCAGCCCCACCGACAGCGTCCCGGAGACGGGGTCCACGGGGGCCTCCAGGCCGGGCGGGACCGAGGCGCAGGGGGCGGTGCACTCGGTCAGGCCGTAGCCGACGCGTATGTACGGCCCGAAGCGCTCGCGGAACTTCTCCACCAGGGCCGGGGGCACGGGGGCGCCGCCGGAGGAGATGTTCACGAAGGAGGCGAAGTGCTCGCGGGTGGCGTCCGGGTGGGCGGCCAGCGCCATGAACGCGGTGGACGGCCCGACCGTGTAGTGCGGGTGGTGCTCGGCGAAGGCCTCCAGAACGAGGCCGGGCTCGAAGCGGTAGGCGAGCACCAGGGTGCCGGCGCTGTTCAGGCAGGCACCGAACTGGCAGACCATGCCGGTGATGTGGAACAGCGGCGCGAGCGCGTAGTAGACGGGCGCCTCGGGCAGCGCGAGCCCGGTCCGCTGCCGCTCGGCGTTGTGCATGATGTTGCCGTGCGTGTTGGTGGCGCCCTTGGGGGTGCCGCTGGTGCCGGAGGTGTAGCTGATCAGCGCGATGTCGTCCGGGCGCGGGTCACGGCCCTCGGGCGCCTTGCCGCCCTGCCGGGCGACGGCCACGAGGTCGTCGGTGTCCGGCGCCTGGGGCAGCCGCTCGAAACCGAGCACGCGCGCGTCGTTGCGGGTTTGGAAGTCCAACTCGCTCGTGGTGAGCACGATCCGCACCGGCGAGCCGGCGGCGGTCTCCCCGAGGTACGACTCCCAGGCCCGCTCGGAGCAGACCAGCGCGGCCACCTCGCCGTCCCGCAGGATGTGGCCCATCTCGGCCGACTTGTACATCGGGTTGACCGGGACGACGGTCGCGCCGGCCTTCCAGGCGCCGAGGACGGCGAGCACGAAGTGCGGGGAGTTCTGCAGCAGCACCGCCACCCGGTCGCCGGGCTCCAGCCCGCGCGCGGCGAGGTGGGCGGCGACGGAGTCGCTCAGCTCGTCGACCTCGCGATACCTCAGCCGGGCGTCGAAGTAGGCGAGGAAGGTGCGCTCGGGCGCCTCCGCCACGGCCGCCCGCAGGGCGTGCACCAGCGAGTCGGCGGGGTCGATCGGGCCGCGCTGGGCTTCGTCGAGCAGGGCCAGCCAGGGCCGTGCGGCGTACCGGGAGGCCGTCACCGGGCCTCCTCCCACTTGCGCTGGATGTGGTTCATGCCGCTCAGCCAGCGATCCGGATCGGTGGCCCGCGCCTGGTAGTACTCGGCCACCTCGGGGTGCGGCAGGATCAGGAAGCGGTCCTCGGCGATGCCCCGGAACAGGGCGTCGGCGACGGCCTCCGGTTCGATCGCGGTCGGCTGCAGCACCAGGTCCCCGGCGCTGCCGGTGGCGGCCAGCATGTCCGTGCGCACACCCTGCGGGCAGATCGCGTGCACCTTCAGACCCCGGTGGCGGTACGTCAGCGACAGCCACTCGGCGAAGGCGTAGGCGCCGTGCTTGGTGACGCTGTACGAGGGCGCGCCGATCATGGTGAGGAGCCCGGCGGCCGACACGGTGGACACGAACCGCCCGGCGCCCCGCTCCAGCCAGGACGGCAGCAGTTCGTGGGCGGCGCGGACGTGCGCCATCACATTGACGTCCCAGGCGACCGCCCACGACTTCTCGTCGAGCGGCCCGCCCGCGCCGCCGTCCTCGAAGGCGACACCGGCGTTCGCGCAGTAGACGTCGACGGTGCCGCCGAGTGCGTCACGGGCCTCGGCGACGATCGCGGAGGCGTCGCCCGGCACGGCGATCCCGCCGATCTCCCCGGCCACCGCCTTGGCCTTCTCGCCGTCCAGGTCGTTCACGACGACCCGGGCCCCCTCGGCGGCGAACCGCCGGGCCAACGCGGCCCCGATCCCCCCGCCGGCCCCGGTGACGACCACTCCCGCATCCTGCACGGCTTCCACCATCGGTCTCCTTCGACACGACTCAGCGCGGCGCGCATCGGCTCTGGTCGGGCCAGACTAACCGGTCGGTATGTGTGAAGGAAGGGCCACCGCACCAACCTCTAGCCATGCATCTGTCTCGACGGAACTTGCTCGCATCGGCCTCGTTGGCGGCCCTGCCGGCCGCCCCCGCACACCGCGAAGAACTGCGCACCGGCTTCGAGAGACTCGCAGCCGACGGCTACTCCCTGCTCCAGGGCCGGCGCGTCGGCATCGTCACCAACCCCACCGGCGTCACCCGCGACGTCCGGCACATCGTCGACGTCATGCACGCCGACCCCCGTGTGAATCTGACGGCCGTCTTCGGCCCGGAGCACGGCTTCCGGGGCACCGCCCAGGCCGGCGGCTCCGAGGGCCGCTACGACGACCCGGCGACGGGACTGCCGGTCTACGACACGTACCTGAAGAGCGGACAGCCGCTCGCCGACGTCTTCACCGCCGCCGGCGTCGACACCGTCGTCTTCGACATCCAGGACGTAGGCGCCCGCTTCTACACCTACATCTGGACGCTCTACGACTGCATGGAGGCCGCGCAGCTCGCGGGCAAACGGTTCGTCGTCCTCGACCGGCCCAATCCGGTGACCGGCCGCGAGGCCCAAGGCCCCGTCCTGCACAAGGAGTTCGCCACGTTCGTCGGCCGGCAGCCGATCGCCCAGGCGCACGGGATGACCGTGGCGGAGCTGGCGCGACTGTTCAACGGGGAGTTCCTGAGCAGGCCGGTCGCGCTGGACACCGTACTGATGACGGGCTGGAGGCGAACCCGGTTCTACGACGCCTCCGGGCTGCCGTGGGTGCCGCCGAGCCCGAACATGCCGACCCCGGACACCGCTCTCGCCTACTCCGGCACCTGCATGTTCGAGGGCACCAACGTCTCCGAGGGCCGGGGCACGACCAGACCGTTCGAACTGCTCGGTGCCGAGGGCGTCGACGGCCGCTGGGCCGCCGCGGCGAACGAACTCGCGCTGCCCGGTGTCCGGTTCAGAGAGGCGTACTTCACGCCCACCTTCTCCAAGTTCCAAGGCAAGACGGTCGGCGGGGTGCAGATCCATGTGCACGACCGGGCCGCCTACGACCCCGTCCGCACCGGCATCGCGCTGCTGGTGACCGTCCGTAAGGTCTGGGACGGCTTCGCATGGCGGTCGGACAACTGGATCGACAAGCTCACCGGCTCCACCCGGGTGCGCACGATGATCGACGCGGGGGCCGGCACGGACGAGGTGGTCGGCGCCTGGCAGGAGGAGCTGGCCGCCTTCCGGCGGGTGCGAAAGGAATATCTCCTCTACAGGTGAGGCGCCGTGTATGGCCAACCCTGCCCCGGAGCAGGACGATGCGTCCGCAGCACATCGTTACGCATCGTTGCAGGCGGGACGAGGGAGCCTGGCATGGCGGATCCCGGGATGAGCGTGTCTCCCTACTGGGAGCTGACCTTCGACGCGGACGGGGACGTGGACGGCCCCGAACGCGACCATCTGATGACACAGGTCACGGAGTACGGCGTCCGTGACCTGCTCGTCTTCGCGCACGGTTGGAACAACGACCGGTCCGGCGCGACCGCGCTGTACCGGCGTTTCCTCGCACCGGTCCCGGGGCTCGCGCCCCGGGCCCGGCTCGGGTACGTCGGCGTGATCTGGCCGTCGATGCGGTTCAGCGACGAGCCGATCCCGGACTTCCCGGCGTCGGTGGCGGCCGTGGCGGATCGGACCGTACCGGGTCCGGCGCTGGACAAGGACACCCGGCGGGCCCTGCTGGAGACCTTCCCGGGGCGGGCTCCGGTCATCGACCAGCTGGCCCGGATGCTGGACGAACGGCCCGTCGGGGACGCGGGACTGACCGAGTTCGGACGGCTCGTGCGGCTGCTGCTGGACGAGGGGCGGCGGCTGGGCGCGGCCGACACCGACGAGGACGGCGAGCCCACGGTGTTCACCGAGGACCCGGCGGCCGCCTGCGACGAGTTCGCCGAGGCGCTGGCCGCCGTCCGATCGCCCGGCGCCCCGGCCGGGTTCGGCATCCCCAACCCCTGGGAGGGCGCCAAGGAACTGCTGCGGCAGGCGACGTACTACACCATGAAGCGGCGGGCCGGGACGGTCGGCGAGCACGGGCTCGGGCCGGTGATCGGGCAGTTGGCGCACGCGGCGGCCGGGGTGCGGGTGCATCTGGTGGGGCACAGCTTCGGCGGGCGGCTGGTGTCGTTCGCGCTCGCCGGGCTGCCGGACGGGGTGGGCACGGTGAAGTCCGTGACCCTCCTGCAAGGCGCCTTCTCGCACTACGCGTTCGCGGACCGGCTACCGCAGGACCCGGGCAAGGCGGGGGCGCTCAAGGGCCGGCAGCGGCGCGTCGACGGCCCGCTGGTGTGCTGCTACTCGCACTTCGACGCCGCGCTCGGCACGTTCTATCCGCTGGCCTCCCGGCTGTCCGGGGACGACCGCTCGTGTGCGGGCAGCGAGATCGCGGCCGTGCTGGGGCCGCAGTGGGGGGCCATGGGGCACGACGGAGTGCAGGCGGTACCGGGCACCGCCCGGCTGGACCTCGCGTCGGCCCTCGCCGGAGCGCTGCCCGCGTCGGGGTGCGTGAACGTCGACGCGGCCGCGGTCGTCCGCCGCGGCGGCCCGCCGTCCGGGGCGCACAGCGACATCGTCCATCCGGAACTGGCACGGCTGGTGCTGGCCGCGGGCCGCATCACGTGACCGGCCGCCAACGGCAGTCGGCCCGGCGGCGTTCGCCAACGGCCGTGGGCCTGCTGGTGCTGGCCCACGGCCATTGGCTGCCAGCGTTGGCCAACAAGCGTTGACCTTACGGGCAGTGGCCTACGGCTGTTGGCAAACCCGCGCTGGCACACCGCCGTTGGCAAACAGGCGGTGGCCCACCGCCGTTGGCAAACCGGCGCCGGCCAACAGCCGTTTGCCAACGCCGGTTTGCCACCCCTTGGTCACCGGTGCGACGTGTACTCCACCACCTGCTGGAACGTCGGCCGGTTCTGCCAGCTGATCTTGCCGTGCTTGATGCCGCCCAGGGTGCGCTGGACGATCGAGTCGGCGCACCACTGGTCGCCGGCCGAGCACTGGTCGTCGCCCGGGTAGACCTGGGCGGCGGTCATCCCGGCCGCCTGGTCGAGGGTGCCGATCAGGGCGTCCCGGCAGGCGCCGAGGCTGCCACCGCCGCAGTACTTCTCGGCGAGCCCGCCCTGCACGTTCTCCCCGAGCACCGCCCGGATGTCCTTGTCGACATAGCTCCACCAGCCGTACTGGAAGGAGCTTCCGGCGTGCGAGCCGGTCGGGCCGTGTCCGGCGGACGGGGCCTCGTCCACGGGGATGTCGTCGGTGATCGCGCTGTACAGATCGCTGCCGAGGCCCGGTTCGAACTCCGCCTTGACCAGCAGCGGCCACCAGGCGTCCAGGATGCGGATCGCGTCGGCGTCCCGGTAGGTCTTCGAACCGGCCGACGTCTCCGTGCGCTTGGCGCCCGCGCTCACCCACGCCTGCAGCTTGCCCACCGCCGCGGCGGCCGTGGAGTCGGTCACCGGCGATGAGTTGATCACCTTGAGCAGCTTCGGCAGCACGTCCTCGGCGCGCAGGTCGGCGAGGGCCGCGTCCGCCATGGCCTGCACCAGCTTCGTACGGGTCACCCCGCCCGCCGCCACCAGCTTCTTCACCCGGTCCTGAAGCAGGTTGCCCCGGTGCACGGACCCGTCGCCCCAGGAGGAGGTCGTGTAGTCCTTGGCCTGCTTGTTGTTCCAGGAGATGTAGTAGTCCTGGTCGACGGAGTTGGGGTGGGCGGAGGCCGGGGTGTAGTCGGCCGTGTTGGTGGCCGGGTCCCAGTTCCGCCACTCGTACGCCGGCTGCGCCCAGACCGGGAACTCGGCGTCGACGCCGGACGCCCGGACCGGGTTGTCACCGCTGTTGTAGTACGCGGTGTGCTGGGAGTCGGCGTAGAACCAGTTGAAGGTGTAGTTGATGTGCTGGGCCGCGCTCTGGAAGTCCTTGGGGCCCTTGACGTAGTCGGGGTCGTTCAGCATCTGGAAGCCGATGATCGAGTCGGCCTCGTGCAGATACGAGGACCGCAGTGTGGTGTAGGCGACCTTCTTGCCGCCGACGGTCGCGCGGTACTCCACCGGGCCGTACTTCGTCCGCCACACCCGCATGGTGTACGACCCCGCCGGCGTGCTGTCGGCCGTGGTCGGTGACCAGGAGTTCTTCTGCTCGACCTTGTCCATGGCCGTACAGGTGCCGTGGTACAGGTAGTGGTAGTCGTCCTGGCACAGTTCGACGGCGTAGGTGTCGATGATGTCCTGGCCGGAGGTGGTCGCGCTCCAGGAGTAGTCCTGGCCGCGGCCGAGTTCGACGTACATGCTCAGGCCCGCGAAGGAGGCGCCGCGGGCGCTGATGCCCGGGCCCTGGATCTCCTGGAGCATGAGCAGCTGCGGTGCGAAGTAGCCGGTCTGCGGTCCGAAGACGGCGATCGGGTGACCGCTCGCGGTGTACTTGCCGCTGACGACGAGCGCGTTGGACATCCCGCGCTTGGCGGAGCCGAGCGTGGTCCTGGCGGCGTTGGCGGACGTGCTCCGGGCGGCCGCGGTGGCCGCGCTGCCCGTACGGTCGTAGACCAGCGGTTCCTGGGCGACCGAGCCGGCGTCGGGGAGGGCCTCGCCCTGGGCGTCGGCGGGCTTGGTGCCGTACGGGAAGCTCGTGCCGTCGTGGACGGTCAAGACGGCCTCGGGATCGTTGCGCTCGCGGAAGGACTCCCAGACCCTGGTGCCCTCCTCGACGCCGTACTTCTGCTGGGCGGCGAGCAGCGACAGGGCGTTGTTGACCTCGCCTCCGCCGCCTGAGCCGAACAGCGAGCCGATCACGGAGGCCAGCGCCACGAGGTCGGTGACCTTGAAGTGCTCGATGGTGCCGGCGTTGGTGATCGGGTCCTTGTGGCCGGTGAGGTCGTACTCTCCGGGGAAGTAACGGCCGCTGTCGGAGGCGTCGATGTAGGCGTTGACGCCGTCGAGGTAGGCCTTGACGTCGGCGAGGGCCTGCTGACCGCGGGCGCCGCTCTTCGCGACGGCGTTGTCGATCTGCGCCTGCAGGTCGGCCTCGGTGTAGGGCGCGTTGCGGTAGAACTCCTGCTCCAGGCCCTGGTTGGCGGCGGCGCCGCCGGCGAAGGAGGTCAGCTGCCCGCGGCCGACGTGCCGGAAGACGTCCATCAGCCACAGCCGGTCCTCGGCCGCCGCGTAACCGGCGCCGTACTCGGTGCCGTACCGGGTGGAGCCTGTGATGTGCGGCACACCGGTCTTCTTGTCCCGGACGATCGTCACGTCGCCGCGACCGCCGGGCTTCTCGGTGGAGGCGACCTGGTCGGACGGGACGCCGAAGGAGGCGTCGTTGAAGAAGTTGCCGATGGTGGAGTCGGTGAGGCCCGAGTAGCCGGAGGCCAGGCCCGCGTACGGGCCGAGCTGGTCCTCGGCGTGCGAGGGCTGGGTGCCGAAGGCCTGGTTGAGCAGGATCTGGGCGAGCGTGGCGTTGCCGTTCTCGCCGGGCGGCAGGATGTCCGAGCACTGGCCGCCGCAGTAGTCGTTCGAGGCGGTGGCGGCGGCCGCGGTCTGGGTGAGGGGGGAGAGAAGTCCGGCGACGAGAACGCATATCGACGCCGTCTTCAGGAACCCGGCGAAGCGGCGGGACGTTCTCAGTCTGTCAAGGGTGGTACGTGGGGTTCGCCGTGGCATGGCAGCTCCTAGCGACAGAGGTGGCCGAACGTTACCGCCGGTATCCCCAGCTTTAAAGATGAACATGCGTCACTTTCCGGAGTACGCAAGCGGGACCACGAGAAGAGATGGAGCCGAATCGCCTGTCGATACGTCTATTCGGCGACGTCCGTGCGACGACGCCGAAGTGACCGAAGTACAGGTGCAGGTGTGACGGAGGTGCAGGGCGATGGCCGGTTTCCGGAGTCTGGCGAGACAGGTACGCGATCCGGACTGCGATCTGGCACTGCGGCGGTACTCACTGCGCAAGTGCCTTGAGAAGTTCGCCCCTTACGGGCATCGGGCGACCTGGGACCATCTGTGCTCCCGGGCGGGCTTCGGCCCCGAGGACCGCTCCCCCGACCCGGCGCGGCTCGTGGCCGCACTGGAGGAGCTGGAGGAGGCGCGGTCCGTCTGGCTCGCCTATGAGACCGACTTCACCGAGCGGCGCAGGAAGGAGAAGCACGACGGGCTGCGCCGGCCGGGCAGCGTGGACGACTGGCACCGGCTGACCTGGGGAGGCTTCGGGGTCGCCTGGTGCGACGACCCGCGGCTCCACCCCGACGAGCCGCTGGCCGAGGTGCTGCGCCGGCTGATCGCCGCCCTGGAGCGGGAACCGGGCTCGGGCTGCCCGGTGTGCGGCGGGCACCGCCTGGTCTGGCGGTACGGCCTGGACCACGAGCCGTCGTCCGGCCCGGTCTGCACGGACTGCGGCATCCTCGTGCCGCGTCCTGTGCTCACGCCGCGGGCGCTGGAGTTCGCCCGCCGGGGCGCACTGCTGATGTCGGCCTGAGCGGCGGCATCACAACGGGGGGCTTTTCTTGGGGGGCGTGTAGGGGATGCCGCGCCCCCTGCCGTGCGGCGAGCGCGGAGAGCGCGGCCGTTGTCGGTGGTGACTGTCACCATCGGGGCATGGTGCAGGTGTGTCTCAACGGAAGCCGTTCGGCCGCTGTCGGCGCGGGGCTGCCGATGTCGCCCGAGGAGATGGCCCGTTCCGCGGCCGAGGCCGTGGCGGCCGGGGCCACGTCGGTCCATGTCCACCCGAAGACGCCGTGCGGGCACGACAGCCTCTCCCCACGCGTCCTCGCCCCGACCCTGGCGGCGATACGGTCGCGGGTGCGGGTGCCGGTCGGGGTGACCACCGGTGCCTGGGCGGAGCCCGATCCGGCGGCGCGGCTCGCCCGGGTGCGCGGCTGGTCCGTGCCGCCCGACTTCGCGTCGGTCAACTGGCATGAGCCGGGCGCCGAGGCGGTCGCCGAGCAGCTCCTCGCCATGGGCGTGGGTGTCGAGGCGGGCATCTGGTCCGGCACCGACGGCGCGGCCCGGTTCGCGGCCTCTTCTCTCGCGCCGAGGGTGCTGCGCGTGCTGGCGGAGGTGACGGACCCGGACCCGGCGACGGCCGAGGCCTCGGCGCGGGCCCTGCTGGCCGGGCTGGGCACCACCCACGGCCGCCCGGTGCTCCTGCACGGCGAGGAGGGCGGCACCTGGCCGGTGCTGCGGCTGGCCGGACGGCTGGGCCTCGCCACCCGGATCGGTCTGGAGGACACCCTGTTCCTGCCGGACGGTCGACGGGCGGCGGGAAACGCTCAGTTGGTCGCGGCGGCACTGGTCCAGTACGGGTCGTTCCAGCGCTCGCCGTAGGGCAGCCCGACGAGCCGGGCACGGATCGCCAGGTCCGGCTCTCCCTGGGCGCGCAGCCGCTGCGGGGCGTGCCGGGCGAGCCAGGACTGGAGTTCGGCGACGGCAGCGGCCTGGTCCTCGGGCTCCCACCAGGTGAACGGCCAGTCATCGGTGACCAGCTCGTACAGCCAGGAGCGGGCGCAGGCGACGAGGTGGGCGTCGGCGGCCGGACCGGGCTCCCACCGGTCGAGCAGCGGGGTCATCGTGCGCAGGATGGAGGCGCAGGTCTCGAAGACGTGCTCGGCGCTGTACGGCGGCTCCGGCGAAGCGAGCACCTCCTGCCACCAGGCGAGCGTGAACGCCTCGACGGCCGCGGCCTGCTCGGCCGGCCAGGACCGCCAGTCCACCCGGCTCAGCCCGTGCGGCGCCCAGCCGACATCGTCCAGTGTGCCGTCCGCCATCGCGTGCGCGCACTGGGGCAGCAGGCGCCGCATCACGGCGGCGTGGTCCTCGAAGTGGTCCGGCACCTTGCGGACGAAGCGGCTCAGCAGGTCGGCCCGGAGACGGGTGTACGGCGTGCGCAGATACGCCGTCTCCTCCTGTGCGAAACAGCGCTCGCAGCCGGTCTCGGCGGGGCTGGAGAAGCCGTTGAAGACGGTGTCGATGTCCGCGAGGGCGGCGGCGAGGGCGGGCGTGGGCATGGGAGTGGGCTCCCGTCGGTACTCCGCGCACGGCGTCGCCGCCGGCCGGAGATCACGACGCTACCAGCCGCTAATCCACTGGCTCCAGCCATTTCCGCTCCGGAGAGTGGGACGCGATGACACACGTCTGAGGGCCCTCAACGCGCCCGTTCACCCCAGGAGTTGTGATGTCGACGCTGCGCGTCACCGCCGAAGTGCTGACCGTCCACGAGCATCCGAACGCCGACGCGCTGGAGCTGGCCCAGGTGGGTCTGTACCGGGCCGTCGTCGCCAAGGGCGCGTACCGCACCGGTGAGGCCGCCGTCTACATCCCCGAGCAGTCCGTGCTCCCGCCCGGTCTGATCGAGGAGCTGGGTCTGACCGGACGGCTGGCGGGCGGCGAGGCCAACCGGGTCAAGGCGGTGCGGCTGCGCGGCGAGCTGTCGCAGGGCATCGTGTGCCGGCCGAAGGCGCTGGCGGACGTCGATCTGGCGCGGGCGGCGGCCGAGGGGACGGACTTCGCCGGGCGGCTGGGCATCACCAAGTGGGTGCCGCCGGTCCCGCCGACCATGAGCGGCGAGGTGGAGTCCGCTCCCGGCCTGCTGCCCTGGGTCGACATCGAGAACATCCAGCGTTACCCGGACATCTTCACCCCGGGTGAGCCGGTCGTCCTGACCGAGAAGCTCCACGGCTCGGCCTGCCTGCTGACGTATGCCGCCGACGAGGGCCGGGTGTTCGTGTCCTCCAAGGGCTTCGGCGCCAAGTCGCTGGCCCTGAGGGAGGATCCGCGCAACCTGTACTGGCGGGCGATCCGGGGCCACGGCGTCGCGGAGGCGGCGGCCCGGCTGGCCGAACGGCTCGGGGCACGCCGGGTCGGCATCTTCGGTGAGGTGTACGGCGCCGGGGTGCAGGACCTGTCGTACGGCGCCGACGGGCGGCGGGACACGCTGGGGTACGCGGTGTTCGACGTCTCGGCGGACGTGGCCGGCACCGTGCGCTGGCTGGACGCGGCGGAACTGCTGGAAGGGGAGCTGCCGGTGGTGCCTCGGCTGTACGCGGGGCCGTACGGCATCGACCGGGTGCTGGAGTTCGCGAGCGGCCGGGAGACGGTGTCCGGGCGGGGGCTGCATCTGCGGGAGGGCGTGGTGATACGGCCCGCCGTGGAGCGGTACAGCACGGTGACCGGGGGCCGGGCGATCGCCAAGGCGGTCAGTCCGGCGTATCTGACGCGCAAGGGCGGCACCGAGTACGAGTGACCGGGCGCCCGGTGCCGTGGCCGGGCGCCGGCGCCGGGCCTCAGCGCCCCTCCGCGAACAGCCGCGACCCCGTCAGCCGCTCGCCGAACACGTCGTCCGGGTTGGACAGGACGCAGGTCTCCAGGGACAGACACCCGCAGCCGATGCAGTCGGTGAGGTGGTCGCGCAGACGGTTCAGCTGCCTGATGCGTTCGTCGAGCTCCGACCGCCACTTCTCCGACAGCCGCGCCCAGTCCTCCCGGGTCGGTGTCCGCTCCTCGGGAAGCTCGGCCAGGGCGTCCCGGATCGTGGACAGCGGGATGCCGACGCGCTGCGCGGCCCGTACGAAGGCGACCCGGCGCAGGGTGTCGCGGCTGTACCGGCGCTGGTTGCCGGGCGTGCGGCGGCTGCTGATCAGGCCCTTGGACTCGTAGAAGTGCAGGGCGGAGACGGCGGCGCCGCTGCGCGCGGACAACTGGCCGACGGTCAGCTCGTGGATCTTCTCGGGGATCTGGGGCACCCCTCAGAGCCTAGTCGCCCGGTGAAGGCCGCGATCCGTTGACAGGCGCCCCTCACCCGACCATGCTAAGCAGTTGCTTAGAGACGTGAGCGGTACGCGAGCGAGAGGCCGGAACCATGGCAGAACCGAGGACCTTCACCTCCCCCGACGAGCTGAGGGCGGCCGTCGGCGAGCAGCTGGGGTACACCGACTGGCTGGAGGTCGACCAGAAGCGCATCGACCTGTTCGCCGAGGCCACCGGTGACCACCAGTGGATCCACGTGGACCCGGAGAAGGCCGCCGCGGGCCCCTTCGGGACGACCATCGCCCACGGCTATCTCACGCTCTCCCTGCTCCCGCTCTTCGGCCCGCAGCTGATCCGGGTCGAGGGCGTGAAGATGGGCGTGAACTACGGCACGAACAAGGTCCGCTTCCCCTCCCCCGTCCCCGTCGGCTCCCGGCTGCGCGCCACCGCGACGATCAGCGGCGTCGAGGACGTCACCGGCGGGGTACAGGTGACGGTCGCCTTCACCGTGGAGCGCGAGGGCGGCGACAAGCCGGTGTGCGTCGCGGAGTCGGTGTCCCGGTACTACCTGTGACCCGGAGGGCGCCCTACCCGGCGCCCACCATCCGCAGCACGAGGTCGGCGTAGAGCGCGCCGACCTCCTCGGGGGTGAACGGGCCGTCCACGTTGAACCAGCGGGCCACGTCGATGCACAGCGACAGCACGGCGAGGGTGGTGCCCTGCACGTCCAGCACGTCGAACTCGCCCGAGGCCACGCCGTCCTCGATGATCCCGCGCACCTCGGCGTCGACCTGGCGGCGCAGCGCGACGATCTCGGCGCGGCCCTCGGGGCCGAGGGCGTCGAGTTCGTACTGCACGACCCGGGCGGTGGTGCGCCGCCCCGCGTGCCAGCGGACGAAGGAGCCGACCGCGTCGGCAAGCCGCTCGGTGGCGGTGCCCTCCCGCTGGGCGGCCGTGCGCAGGATGTCGAGGGCCTTGTCGTGGCCGATGCGGCTGATCCGGTGGAGCAGCTCTTCCTTGGTCTTGTAGTGGATGTAGAGCGCGGCCGGGCTCATGCCGGCGCGGCCCGCGATGTCGCGGGTGGTCGTGGCGTGGTACCCGCGCTCGGCGAAGGCCTCCACGGCGGCGACGAGCAGTCGCCGGGCCGCGTCCGGGGTGACCTCTTCCCACGGCTCCACTTCGCCGCCGGTCGTCTCCTCCGCCGTACTCATCGCTCGCTCGCCCCTCTCGGTGACAGGAGCACCACCATACCGCCGTCGGTGAGCGAGCGCTTAGTGCGCCTGCTCAGATCTTCTCGAAGGGGTCGTGCTCGGCGAGGAGCTTCTCCAGGCGCGCCTGGTCCACGCGGCTGACGATCCGCCCCGCCTCCTGGCGGTCCCGGATCACCTTGGCGAGGGTGAAGGCGGACGTGACGAGATACAGGACCGCGATCGCGAGGAAGGCCCGGACCCAGGCGTTGGTGTCGAGCTGGTAGATGCCGACGGCCGTGGCCGCCATGGCGATGGAGAAGGAGGCGACGGCCTGCCCGTAGAAGGCGGCCGTGCTCTGCTGCTTGACCGGTGTCTCACTCATGGAGAAGAGCATCGGCGGACGTGGTCCGCGCCACATCCGCCGAAGTACTCAGGCGCGTACTCAGATGCTCAGAACGCCGAAACCCCGGTCAGGGAACGGCCGATGAGCAGCTTCTGGATCTGGCTGGTGCCCTCGTAGAGGGTCATCACGCGGGCGTCGCGCAGGAGTTTGCCGGCCGGGTACTCGTCGATGTAGCCGTACCCGCCGAAGACCTGCAGGGCGTTGTTGGCGGCGCGGACGGCGGCCTCGGAGGCGAACAGCTTGGCCTTGGAGGACTCGACGGCGAACGGCTGCCCGCGGTCGATCAGATCGGCGACGCGCCAGGTGAGCAGCCGGGCGGCGTCCACGTCGACGGCGATGTCGCTGATCAGCTCCTGCACCAGCTGGTGGTGAGCGATCGGCCTGCCGAACTGCTCGCGCTCACCGGCGTACCGCACCGCCGCGTCCAGCGCGGCCTGGGCGATGCCGACGCAGCCCGCGGCCACCGACATCCGCCCCTTGGCCAGCGCGGACATGGCCACGGAGAAGCCCTTTCCCTCCTCGCCGAGCATCGCCGACGCGGGCACCCGCACGTCCTGGAGGACCAGCTCGGCGGTGGCCTGGCCGCGCAGGCCGAGCTTGCCGTGGATGGTGCGGCGGGTCAGTCCGGGGGTGTCGGTGGGGACGAGGAAGGCGGAGACGCCCTTGTGGCCGGGGGCGTCGGTGGAGCGGGCGAAGAGGAGGACGACGTCGGCCCAGGTGCCGTTGGTGATGAACATCTTGGCGCCGTTGATGACGTAGTCGTCGCCGTCGCGCACGGCGCGGGTGGTGAGGTTGCCCGCGTCGGAGCCGGTGCCGGGCTCGGTGAGGCCGAAGCAGCCGACGTACTCGCCCGCGGTCAGGCCCGGCAGCCAGCGCCGCTTCTGCTCCTCGTCGCCCCATGCGGCGATCGTCTTGGCGACGAGCCCCAGGGACACGGACACGATCCCGCGCACGGAGGAGTCGCCGCGCCCCAGCTCCTCGGTGACCAGGCAGTACGCGAGATGGTCGCCACCGGAGCCGCCGTACTCCTCGTCGATGGTCAGCCCCAGGAAGCCGACCTCGCCGAGCTTCTTCACGATCCCCCGGTCGACCTCCTCGGCCCGGTCCCACGCCACGACATGCGGGGCTATCTCGCGCTCCACGAAGTCCCGGGCGAGCTGCCGTACGGCGGCCTGCTCCTCGCTCAGCTCCAGGTTCACCACGTGATCACCCCACACAGAAAGGATCCGTCGACGGATCTTGAAAGCTGTACATTTAAATTAGCACTGCTAGTTTACGGTCGCAGCCCTACTATGTGCGCCATGGCCCGACCGCGCAAGCCCCTCCTCAGCACCGACCGGATCGTCGAGACGGCCCGGGACCTCGTGGACCGGGAGGGCCTGGCAACCGTCTCCACCCGCCGGCTCGCCGCCGAACTGGGCGTGAGCGGGCCCTCGCTCTACAACCACTTCCGCACCAAGGACGAGATCCTGGAGGCGGTCGCCGACTCGGTGAGCGGTCTTGTCGACCTGTCGATGTTCCAGGACGGCCGGAACTGGCGGACCGCCCTGCACGACTGGGCCGTCTCCTACCGGGCCGCCCTGCGCGACCACCCGAACATCGTCCCGGTGCTGGCGCGGGGCCCCGGGCGCCGCCCTGCCGCGCTGCGCCTGGCCGACGCCGTGTACGGCGCGATGGTCGACGCCGGCTGGCCGCCGGCCCAGGCGACCTCCATCGGCGCGCTGATGCGGTACTTCATCATGGGTTCCGCGCTCGGTTCGTTCGCCGGGGGCTTCGTGGACGACGCGAGCGCGTACGACCCCGCCGACTACCCCCATCTCGGCCAGGCCCATCTGCTCGCCGAACAGCAGGAGAAGATCGACGAGCGGGCCTTCGAGACCGGCCTGACGGCGCTGCTGGACGGGCTGGCGCAGCAGTTCGAGCAGGTGCGGCAGCAGGCGCAGCAGGGCGTGCAGCGATAATTCGGTGGGGGCCGAAGTGTCCGTGCCCCATCCTGGACGGCATGACCGCCAAGGATCCGCAGGCGGCCGGCCTGGCCGCGCTCGCCTCCCTGATCGCCGACGAGACCCGGGCCGCGTGTCTGCTGGCGCTGCTCGACGGGCGGGCCTGGACGGCCGGTGAGCTGGCCCGGCGCGCGGGCGTCGCCCCGTCGACGCTCAGCGAGCACCTGGGCAAGCTGGTGGCCGGGGGCCTGCTCGCGGAGGAACGGCAGGGGCGCCACCGGTATGTGCGACTGGCCGACGCGCGGGTGGCGGCACTGGTCGAGGATCTCGCCGCGCAGGTGCCCCCGGCGGCCGTACGACGGCCTCCTCGCACCTTGAGTGAGTCGAGCGCCGGGTCGGCCATGGCTCGGGGGCGTACCTGTTACGACCATCTCGCGGGGCGGCTCGGGATCGCGGTCACGGACGCGCTGACCCTGCGGGGGTTGCTGCGGCAGGACACCGGGTTCGCGCTCACCGACGCGGGCGTGGAGTGGTTCCGTGCGGCGGGGATCGCCCTGGAGGTGTCGGGTCGGCGTCCGCTCGCCCGGGCGTGCCTGGACTGGACCGAGCGGCGGCCTCATCTCGCGGGGGCTGCGGGGGCCGCGCTGTGCCGGCACGCGCTGGACGCGGGATGGTGCGTGCGGATCGGGTCGGAGCGGGCGGTGAAGGTGACTCCGTCGGGGGAGCGGCAGTTGGCGTCCCTGCTGGGCATCTCGCGGGAAGAGCTGTGCTGAGTGCGGCCCCGGCGCCCCGTCCGATTTCCGCCAGCCCGGAGAACAGTCGATGCCTAACCTCGGGAGCATGATGAACGCCGCCCCACGCCACCACCTGCTGCCCGCCGGCGCAGCCGCAGTCACCGTCGTGCTCTGGGCGTCCGCCTTCGTGGCGATCCGGAGTGCGGGACAGGAGTACTCCCCCGGCGCGCTGGCCCTGGGGCGGCTGGCGTCTGGGGCCCTCGCGCTGGGGGTCATCTGGGCCATACGCCGGGAAGGGCTGCCGCCCAGGGCGGCCTGGCGCGGGATCCTGCTCTCCGGGCTGCTGTGGTTCGGGTTCTACATGGTCGCCCTGAACTGGGGCGAGCAGCAGGTGGACGCCGGTACCGCCGCCCTCGTCGTGAACGTCGGCCCGCTGCTGATCGCCCTGCTCGGCGCCCGGCTGCTCGGTGACCCGATGCCGCCGCGGCTGCTGGCCGGGATGGCCGTGTCGTTCGCGGGCGCGGTGACCGTGGGGCTGTCGATGTCGGGCGGCGGCCGCAACTCGGTCCTCGGCGTGCTGCTGTGCCTGCTCGCCGCCGTCGCCTACGCCTCCGGTGTCGTCGCGCAGAAGCCGGCCCTGGGACACGCCAGTGCCCTGCAGGTGACGACGTTCGGGTGCCTGGTCGGCGCCGTGGCCTGTCTGCCGTTCACCGGGCAGCTGGCGCACGAGGTCGCCCACGCGCCCGCGTCGGCGACCCTGAACATGGTCTACCTGGGCGTCTTCCCGACCGCTCTGGCCTTCACGACCTGGGCCTACGCCCTGGCCCGCACGACCGCCAGCCGGATGGGCGTGACGACGTACGCCGTGCCCGCGCTGGTGGTGCTGATGTCGTGGCTGGCGCTCGGCGAGGTACCGGGCGTGCTCACGCTGGGCGGTGGTGTGCTGTGTCTCGCGGGCGTGGCGGTGTCGCGGTCCCGGGCGCGGGCCGGCCGGACGGTCCGGGTCGCGGCCGGTGAGGAGCCGCGACCCGAGAAGGTCACCTGAGCCGCCGGACCGGCCGGCGGCGGGCGACCGGCGTCAGAACACCACCAGCGCCCGGCCGCCCTTGCCCGCGAGCATGTTCTCGAAGGCGGCCGGGATCCCCTCCAGGGCGATCCGTTCCGTCACCAGCGCCGAGAGGTCCAGGCGGCCCTCCCGTACGTGCCGGGCGAGCACCGGCACATCGCGGGCGGGGTCCGTGTTGCCGTAGACGCAGCCGGACAGGGTGCGGCCCCAGTGGAAGATCTCCAGGGCGTTGAAGGTGACCTCCTGGTCCTTGCCCCCGATGCCGACGACCGTCGTACGGCCGCCCCGGCGGGTGGAGTCCCAGGCCGCGCGGATCGACATGGCGCGGCCCGCGCACTCCACCGAGACGTCCACGCCCTGCTTGCCGGTGAGGGCCCGGATCTCCCGGGGAGTGTTCTCGGAGGCGAGGACGTAGTCCGTGGCGCCGGCCGCGCGGGCCAGCTCCTCCTTCTCCGGGGACACGTCGACGGCGATGATCCGGGACGCCCCCGCGATGCGGGCCGACTGGAGGGTGGCGAGGCCGACCCCGCCCGCGCCGAAGACGGCCACCGTCTCGCCCGGGCGGACCTTCGCCGAGTGGTGGACGGCGCCGTAGCCGGTGAGGACGGCGCAGCCGAGGAGGGCCGCGTCCACCAGCGGCACACCCTCCGGCAGGGGCAGCACGCAGGACGCGGAGACGACCGTCTCCTCGGCGAACGCGGCCACGTTCAGACCGGGGTGCAGGTCGGTGCCGTCCGCGGTGCGGGCGTAGACGTCGGCGGCGCCGTTCAGGGCGTTGGCGCACAGCCAGACCTCGCCGAGCCCGCAGGCGTGGCAGCTCCCGCAGGACGGGGCCCAGTTGAGGACGACGGGGTCGCCCGCGGCGACATGGGTGACGCCCTCGCCGACGGCCACGACCGTGCCGGCGCCCTCGTGGCCGAGGACGGCCGGGACCGGGACGCGCATGGTGCCGTTGGACAGGGACAGGTCGGAGTGGCAGACACCGGCGGCGGCGAGGCGGACCCGGACCTGGCCGGGGCCCGGGTCGGGCAGGTCGATGCCGGTGATCTCCAGGGGCGCGCCGACGGCGGGCAGGACGGCGGCTCGTACGGCCATGACTCGCGTACTTCCTTAGAACTGGAGGGACTTGGTCTGGAGGTACTCGGTGAGTCCGTGCGCGCCGAGTTCCCGGCCGACTCCGGACTGCTTGTAACCGCCGAAGGGGGCGAGGGGGTTGAACCGGCCGCCGTTGATGTCCACCTGGCCGGTGTCCATGCGCCGGGCGAAGGCCACCGCCTCGTCGTCGTCACCCGCCCAGACGGCGCCGGCGAGGCCGTACACCGTGCCGTTGGCGATGCGCAGGGCGTCCTCCTCGTCCTCGTAGCGGAGGACGGACAGGACCGGGCCGAAGATCTCCTCCTGGGCGATGGTCATGTCCTCGGTCACGTCGGCGAAGACCGTGGGGCTGATGAAGTAGCCCTTGTCCCGAGGGGATTCGGGGCCGCCGGCGACCAGGCGGGCGCCCTCGGCGACGCCCTTCTCGATGTAGCCGCGCACCCGCGACCGCTGCTTGGCGTTGACCACGGGGCCGATGCGGTCGCCGTACTTGGCGGCGGCCGCGGCGGCCAGCTCGACGGCCTCGTCGTACCGGTCGCGGTGGACCAGCATGCGGGTCCAGGCGCTGCAGGTCTGGCCGGAGTTGGACATCACGTTGGCGACACCGACGTTCACCGCCTTGGCGAGGTCGGCGCTCGGCAGGATGACGTTGGCGGACTTGCCGCCGAGTTCGAGGGCCACCTTCTTGACGGCCGCGCCCGCCACCGCGCCGATCCGCCGGCCGACGGCCGTGGAGCCGGTGAAGGAGACCAGGTCCACGCCCGGGTGCTCGGCGAGCGCCTGGCCGGCGACCGGGCCGAGGCCGGTGACCAGGTTGAACACACCGGCCGGCACGCCCGCCTCGTGGACGGCCTCGGCGAACAGCTGGGCGGTGAGCGGGGTGTCCTCGGCGGGCTTGAGGACCACCGTGCAGCCCGCGGCGAGCGCCGGGGCCACCTTGGCGACGATCTGGTGCAGGGGGTAGTTCCAGGGGGTGATCGCGGCGACCACGCCGATCGGCTCGTGCAGGACCGTGGAGTTGCCGACCTTCTCCTCGAAGGAGTGGGTCGCGGCCAGCTCGGCGTAAGAGCCCGCGACCGCGATCGGCACGGCCGCGTGCACGGCCTGGGAGAACGGCAGCGGGGCGCCCAGTTCGGCGGTGACCGTCTCGGCGATCTCGTCCTTGCGGGCCACGAGGACGTCGCGGAGGGCGCTCAGGCGCGCGGCGCGCTCGGCCGGCGGCGTGGCGGCCCAGGCGGGCAGGGCGGCCCGAGCCGCGCGTACGGCGCTGTCGACGTCCAGGGCGCCGCCCGCCGGGACCCTGGCGATGACCTGCTCGTCGGCCGGGTTCACGACCTCGATGACATCCGGGCTCTCGGCGGGGCGCCAGGCGCCGTCGATGTACAGGCCGTCGTGTGCCTTCATGGTGCTTCCTCCCGGCGGGTCTGCGTCGTCCGGGCACACAAACTAGCGGCGTTAGTTTTTTGGCGCCAGACGTACCCGGACATCATCGCCGGGCCGGCCGGTACGCATGCGTCCGGGTGCCGGTCCGCACGCGCCCGGGTGCCTGTGTTCGCCGGTCCCGGGTGCGGGTGCTCATTCGTCCAGGTCGGGCAGCCGGTCGGGGGACGGGCAGATGCGATCGCCCTGCTGGTCGAAGACGAAGAGATGGGCGAGGTCGACGAGGAGCGGGACCTGCATGCCGTGGTGCAGCCGGAGGTCCGGCGTGGTGCGCACCACCAGATCGCCGGGGAGACGGCCCTCCGGGGGCGCGGGCTCGGGCCCGCCGTCCGCCCCGTGTTCGAGCACGACCACCGGTCCGGCGCGCCGCGCACCGGCCCGTTCCCGCAGCCGGTCCAGCGCGGTGGGGCCTTCCCTGCGTCGCCGTCGCGCCGGCCGGGCGGCGGGGCGCGGGGCCTCCAGCTCGGGTACGACGGCGGGCCGGGAGCCGGTGCTGAAGTGGACGAGGATCTCGTGCCCCTGGAACTCCACGTGTTCCACCAGCCCGGTGATCGCCACCTCCCCCGGCCGGGCGGAGCTGTGCTTGGCGATGCGCACCGCCTCCGACCGCAGCCCGACGATCACCTCGCGGCCCTGCTGCACGCGCAGCAACTGATGGTCCAGGCAGAGCGGTTCGGGCAGCCGCAGGGCCTGCTTGCCCAGGCTGATCGTCATCGCGCCGTCCAGCGGGGCGCGGACCAGGCCGCGCAGCAGGTTGATGCGCGGGGTGCCGATGAAGGCGGCGGTGAAGACGTTGCGGGGCAGGGCGTAGACCTGGCGCGGGGTGCCGACCTGCTGGAGCACGCCGCCGCGCAGTACGGCGACCCGGTCGCCGAGGGACATCGCCTCGGCCTGGTCGTGGGTGACGTACACCGTGGTGACCCCCAGCTCGCGGGTGAGCTGGGATATTTCGGCGCGCAGGTGGTTGCGGAGCTTGGCGTCGAGGTTGGAGAGCGGCTCGTCCATCAGGAAGGCGGAGGGGTGGCGCGAGATGGCCCGGCCCATGGCGACCCGCTGCCGCTCGCCGCCGGAGAGCTGGCTCGGGAAGCGGTCGAGCAGGTCCTCGATGCCCAGCATGCGGGCGGTGGCGGAGACACGCGGGCCGGGGTCGGCTCCGGGGTCCTCGATGCGCAGCGGGAAGCCGATGTTGTCGCGGCCGGTCATGTTCGGATAGAGGGCAAAGTTTTGGAAGACCATGGCCATGCCCCGCTCGGAGGGCTGCCAGTGGTTGGCGTACTCGCCGTCGAGCAGCAGCTCGCCCTCGTCGATGTCCTCCAGGCCGGCGATCATCCGCAGCACGGTGGACTTGCCGCAGCCGGACGGGCCGAGCAGGACCAGGAACTCGCCGGGCGCGATGTCCAGCGAGAGCCCGTCCACCACGCGCGGGCCGCGTGGGTAGGACTTGCTCACGTCGTGCAGTTCGATGGCGCGTGTCATGCCTGCCGCCCCCGGGGGCTGTCCGGAGCGCCGCTGCTCCGTGGTCCGAAGACCCCGCGCGGGTCGAACGGGGCCTGTGGGTCACGGAAGTTAACGGAATGTACCCGGCCGGGGGAAGACATCGCGCGGCCCGGCCCGTCACTTGGCCGCGGTCAGGTGGGCGAAGACCACCACGTTGCTGGTGTAGCCCGTCCGCCGGCTGAAGAGGCCGCCGCAGGTGAGCACCCGGAGTTCGGGGCGCCGGGTCCGGCCGTAGACCTCCTTGTCCGGGAAGCCCGCCTTGTCGAAGACCTTCACCCGGTCCACGGTGTAGACGGCGGTACGACCGTCGGCGCGCCCGACCTCGACGGTTTTGCCGGGTCTGACATAGGCGAGCGCGGCGAAGACGGCGGGGCCGGTCCTGGTGTCGCGGTGGCCGACGGCGACCGCGGTGCCGGTCTCGCCCGGTGTGGGCCCGCCCTCGTACCAGCCGACCAGCTTCGGTTTGTCGACCGGCGGCGTCTCCAACTGCCGTTCTTCGTTCAGCCGGACGCCCGCGACCGGGGCGTTGATCCCCAGCGAGGGGATGCGGAAGGACGTCGGCCGGGACCGGGGCAGCGGGCGGGGCGGGGGCGCGGGGCGTGCGTCGGCACGGGAGGGGCCCGGTCCGGCGACCGCCACCCCGTCCGGGCCGCCCGCCTCGCCGGTCCGGCCGGACCCGCCGTGTGCCCCGCACCGGTTCCCGGCCGTCACCAGGACGGTCACCAGCAAGGCCGTCCTGGTGAGGCGGTAGGCGCGGGTCCGGTACCAGGGCCTGCGTCTGCGCCTACGCGGCGCCATGGGGCCGCCGGCGGTTGCGCCGGAGGTACACGGCACCGCCGACCGCGGTCAGACCCACGACGCCCGCGGCGGCCACCGGGGAGTACGCCGCGGCCGTGTCGATCAGGCCGCCGCCACCCGCGTGCACGCCGCCCCTCGGGTCGTAGTGGTCGCCCCGTCCCCACGCTCCGTCGTCCCGGTGGTCGTCCGAGATCTGACCGCCCGGGTCGTGTCTCTCCTCGTGCCTTCTGCCGTGGCAGTTGACGTGGAAGATCTTCTCCTTGGTGGCGCCGGAAACGACCCAGGAGAGCGTGTACTGCCCGTCGGCCAGCCCGATGGTCTCCGTGCGACCGGCACCCCCGCCGAGCTGGAGGGTACCGGTGGTGGTGGCCGCGGTGGGCAGCGGGGGCATTGGCGTGATCGTGTAGGCGATGGTGGGCAGGCGGTCGAAGTTGATGGCGTCCAGCTTGAACTTGCAGACCACCGGCGCGTCTTCCGCGTCGCCGGGGTGCGTGCCCACTGGCTGGATCCTGATGTCGCCGTTCTCCCCGATGGCCGCCGCGGTCGGCGCCGCCACCCATGACGCGCCCGCGATGCCGAGGGCGGCGAGGAGGACAGTGGCGCCCGCGCGGGAGCCGAAGGCACGTGGTGAGGTCAGGGTGGGCATGCACATTCCTCCGCGTCAGACGATTTTCATATAAATCGCTTGTTCGTCTGGACTGTGCTTGATGAGCATGACATCTGACGATCCGACACCCGGCGCGTCGTCAGAGATCGCTCGTGCGGCGCAACCCCGGGCGCCACGGCCCCCGACGCGCGGTCGGTCCGAGCCCCTCCGGGTTCCGCGGCGACCGCAGCGCCACCCCCGAGGACAGCAGCAGCAACGCCCCCAGCATGACGAACGGTGCCGCGACCCCCGCCAGCCCCGCGACGAGGCCCGCCGCGGCCGGCGCGGCCACCTGGCCGAGCCGGTTGCCGGTCAGGCGCAGCGCGAGCGCCGTGGAGCGGGCCTCGCCCGGCGCCGCCTGCACCACCGTCGTCATCGACAGCGGCTGGCCCACCCCCAGACAGAAGCCCAGCACCGTGAGCATCAGACCGAGCGCCCACACCGGCACCGGCACCGCGACTCCCGCGCACAGGACCGCCGCCAGGAAGCAGGTCAGGGTCAGGAGAGCGGGACGGCCGAGCAGCCGGAGCAGTGGGGTGGGGACCAGACGGCAGGCGATCGTGGCGCCCGCGCGCAGGCTCAGCAGGACGCCGATCACCGAGGGGGCGATGGCCCGGTGTTCGCCTACCACCGGGAGATACGCGGTGAGGATGTCCGTCGCGGACAGCACGGACAGGCTGATCAGCATGCCCGCGGGCACTCCCCGGGCGCGCAGGATGCGGCCCACCGGCACGGGATCGCCCTGCCGGGTACGGGACTTGACGGCCGTACGGTCCTCGATGCGCCACAGCGAGGTGAAGGCGACCGCCGCGCCCGCGCCCGCCACCACGAGGGCGAGCGCGCTGCTGTGCGCCATGTCCGGCCCGCCGATCAGGGCGCCGGCGGCGACGGGGCCGATGAGCTGGCCGAGGGAGGCGCCGATGGTGAAGTGCCCGAAGTTGCGGTCCTGTTCGTGCGGCGCGGACTGGCGGGCGACGAGCGACTGGGCGCCGATGACGAAGCACAGGTGACCGAGGCCCATCACCCCGCTCCACAGGGCCATCGCCCACAGGGAGTTCACCAGTCCGCTCAGCGCGCAGCCGCCGGAGATCAGGACCACGCCCACCGGCAGCAGGGGGGCGCAGCGGCCGTGGTCGGTGCGCCGGCCGAGCGGTACGGCGGCGAAGAGGGGCAGCAGGGCGTAGACGCCCGCGATGACGCCGACCGCCCGCTCGTCGGCGCCCAGCGCGAGGGCCCGGTAGGAGACGGCGGGCCGGGCCATCGACACCGCCCCCTGCGCGAAGCCGAAGGCGAGGACGAGGCGGAGCAGCCAGCCGCGGTTCCCACCGGGCGCCATGGAAGATCCCTCCCTGGAGAGTCAGATGATGCCGAAGAGGAGTCCCGCCCCGAGGACCACCAGCGAGGTCAGGGCGGCCCACTTGACCACGAACCGGGTGTGGTCGCCGAACTCCACCTTGGCCATGCCGACCAGGACGTAGACGGCGGGGACGAGCGGGCTGGACATGTGCAGGGGCTGGCCGATGATCGAGGCGCGGGCGATCTCCAGGGAGGAGACGCCGTGCGCGTGGCCCGCCTCGGCGAGCACCGGCAGGATGCCGAAGTAGAAGCCGTCGTTGGACATGAAGTACGTGAGCGGGATGCTCAGCACACCGGTGACGAGGGCCATGTGCGGGCCCATCCCGGCGGGGATGTTGTCGACCAGCCACGTGGCCATGTGGTCGACCATGCCGGTGCCCTGGAGGACGCCGGTGAAGACGGCGGCGGCGAAGACCATGCCGGAGACGTTCAGGACGTTCTCGGCGTGGGCGGCGATCCGGGCCTTCTGGTCGGGCATGTGCGGGAAGTTGACGGTCAGGGCGAGCGCCGCGCCGAGCAGGAACAGCACCGGGATCGGCAGCCACTCCATGATCATGGCGGTGAGCAGGACGACCGTGAGCAGCGCGTTGAACCAGTACAGCCTGGGCCGCAGGGTGGCGCGGTTCGGGTCGAGGCCCTGGAAGCCCTCGCCGTCGTCCGGCTCCTCGGGCAGGCCGCGCCCCGGACCGCCGGCAGGCGCAGGGGACTTGGCGGAGCCCGCACCGACGAGGGCGGTCTCCTTCTCCTCCACCAGCACCTCGTCCAGCGTGAGCACGCCGAGCCGCTTGCGCTCGCGGCGGCCGAGGACGTAGGCGAGGCAGAACACGAACAGCAGACCGACGCCCAGCGCCGGGATCATCGGCACGAAGATGTCGCTCGCGTCGACCTTCAGCGCCGTCGCGGCACGGGCGGTCGGGCCGCCCCACGGCAGCGTGTTCATCACGCCGTTGGCCATGGCCGCCACGCCGGTCATCACGACCAGGGACATCTTCAGGCGCTTGTACAGCGGGTACATCGCCGAGACGGTGATCATGAAGGTGGTGGAGCCGTCGCCGTCCAGGGAGACGATCGCGGCGAGGACGGCCGTACCGACGACGATGCGCAGCGGGTCGGCCTTGCAGAACCTGAGGATGCCCCGCACGACCGGGTCGAAGAGGCCGACGTCGATCATCACACCGAAGTAGACGATCGCGAACATGAGCATCGCCGCGGTGGGGGCGAGGCCGGTGACGCCGTCGATGACGTAGTCGCCGAGCTTGGCGCCCTTGCCCACGAACACGCAGAACAGCGCGGGTATGAGCACGAGCGCCGCGATCGGCGACATCTTCTTCAGCATGATCAGGACCAGGAAGGTCGCGATCATGGCGAAGCCGAGGATGGTCAGCATATGAGTGGATACCTAACGTTCGCCCTTGAACATCCCACCTGAGGGTCGGCGGTGCGATGACGTTAGGTCGCGTCGACTGGCGTTAACAAGATGTTGACGCGTGAGCAATAAGCGCGAAAGTCCAGGTCACAGGCTTGCGGCGAGCTGGACGGGGACGCCGTTGAGGACCGCGTTGCCGGAGAGCGGGTCGAGCAGGGTGCCGTCGAGGAGCTGGTTGACGTTGACGCCGGGGCTCTTCATGGCGTGGCTCATCCGGGTTCCGGCGCGGTCGTGGCCCCAGCCGTGCGGCAGGCTCACCACCCCCGGCCGTACGGCGTCGGTGACCTCGGCCGGCGCCACCACCTCTCCCCCGGCGCCCTTCACGCGGACGTCCGCCCCGTCCCGGACGCCGAGCCGGGCCGCGTCCTCGGGGTGGATGTGCAGGGTGCAGCGGTTGGAGCCGCCGGTGAGCGCGGGCACGTTGTGCATCCAGCTGTTGTTGGAGCGCAGGTGGCGGCGCCCGACGAGGACGAGGCCTTCCGGGCGCTCGCGCAGGGCCTGGTGGAGCCGGGGCAGGTCGGCGGCGATCGGCCCGGGCAGCAGCTCCACCTTGCCGCTGCGGGTCTTCAGCGGCTGCGGCAGCCGCGGGCGCAGCGGGCCGAGGTCGATGCCGTGCGGGTGGGCGAGCAGCCTGGCCAGGGTCAGCCCGTCGGGCCGTACGCCGAAGCCGTCGCCGTACGGGCCGAGGCGGAGCATCAGGTCGAGCCGCCGCTCGGGGCCGGTCTCGCCGGTCAGTTCGGCGGCGAGTTCGCGCGCGTCACGGCCGTACACCGGGGAGTGCTTCTCCTGGACGGCCTTGCCGAGGGTCTGGTCGATGACCATGGCGTCGACGGCGGCCGGGTCGGCGCCGTGCATGCCGGTGGCCGCGAGGATCAGCCGGGCGAGGATCTCGCTCTCGGCCATGCGGCCGGGCTCCAGCGGGACGGCGGGGCGTGAGTAGCGGACCTGGTTGCGCACGGCGAGGGTGTTGAAGGCGAAGTCGTGGTGCGGGCTCTGGGAGGGCGGGGGCGGGGGCAGTACGACGTCGGCGTGCCGGGAGGTCTCGTTCAGATACGGGTCGACGCTGACCATGAAGTCCAGCGAGTCCAGCGCCTTGTCCAGGCGGTCGCCGTCGGGCGCGGACAGCACCGGGTTGGCGGCCACGACGATCAGGGCGCGGATCGGCTCGCCTGCGTCCGTCGCCGTGTCGATCTCCTCGGCGAGCGCGGAGAGCGGCAACTCACCCTTGGCTTCGGGGAGTTGCCGGACCCGGGAGTACCAGCGGCCGAGCGTGAAGCCGCGGCCGGGGCCGGCCGGGCGGGGCGCCTTGTCGGTGGCGGCCTGCGGGAAGAGGGCGCCGCCGGGCCGGTCCAGATTGCCGGTGAGGACGTTGAGGACGTCCACCAGCCAGCTGGCCAGGGTGCCGTGCGGGACGGTGCAGCTGCCGATGCGGGCGTAGACGGCGGCGGTGGGGGCGGCGGCGAGTTCGCGGGCGAGGGTGCGGATGGTCGGCGCGTCGACGTCACAGGCCTCGGCCACGGCTTCCGGAGTGAAGTCGCGTATGGCTTCCCGGAGTTCGTCGAGACCCTGGACGTGCGGGGCGAGGTGGGCGAGGTCGGCCAGGTCCTCCGCGAAGAGGGTGTGCGCCATCGCCGCGAGCAGCAGGGCGTCGGTGCCGGGGCGGATCGCGAGGTGCCGGTCGGCGAGCCTGGCGGTGCGGGTGCGGCGCGGGTCCACCACGGTGAGGTGTCCGCCGCGGGCCTTGAGCGCCTTGAGCTTGCCGGGGAAGTCGGGGGCGGTGCACAGACTGCCGTTGGACTCCAGCGGGTTGGCGCCGATGAGGAGCAGGTGGTCGGTGTGGTCCAGGTCCGGTACCGGGATGGCGTTGGCGTCGCCGAAGAGCAGGCCGCTGGAGACGTGCTTGGGCATCTGGTCGACCGTGGAGGCGGTGAACAGGCTGCGGGTGCGCAGGCCGGCGAGGAGTACCGGCGGGTAGAGGGCGCCGGCCACGGTGTGCACGTTGGGGTTGCCGAGGACCACGCCGACGGAGTCCGGGCCGTGGCCGTCCACGACGGGGCGGAGCCCTGCGGCGACCGCGTCGAAGGCCTCCTCCCAGGTGGCCTCGCGCAGCTCGCCGTCCCGGCGGACGAGGGGGCCGCGCAGCCGGTCGGGGTCGGAGTCGACGGCCCCGAAGGAGGCGCCCTTGGGGCAGATGAAGCCCTTGCTGAAGACGTCCTCGCGGTCACCGCGGGCGCCGGTGACACGGGTGCCTTCGATGGTGAGGGTCAGCCCGCAGGTGGCCTCGCACAAGGGGCAGATTCGCAGGGCGGTGCGGGACACGGGTCCTCCCGGGGGTGGGCGGCGATGCCGGGCGAGCGCGGAACGGCTCGGGGCGAGCATACCGACCGGTATGCACGGAGGGGAGGGCTCTTCCCGTGAACGATGAGCGGTGAACGTCAGTCGAGCACGCGCGCCAGATACGCCCGCAGCAGCTCACGGGTCTCGGCGATGATCGCCTCGTCGCCGTCGGGGTCGGTGCGGAAGGCCAGTTGGACGAGGGCGTCCGCGCTCTCCACGGCGACCAGGAAGACCCGGCGCAGGTCCTCGTCGGGGGTGCGGCCGAGGTAGCCGGAGAGCAGGTCGGTGAGGCGGTCGGCGACGCGGGTGTTGGGCTCGGCGTGGCGGGCGCCGACCGGTATCTGGTTGCCGAAGTCGACCAGGGAGAAGCCGGGTGCGGTGCGCTTCATCGCCAGGTACTCGTCCAGGACCGCGTCCATCGCGGCGCGCCAGTCCCCCCTGCTCGCCTTCTTCAGCCGCTCGGTGACCCGCTCGGTGTACCGCTCCAGGTTCCGCTGGGCGAGGGCGTCGGCCATCTGCCGCTTGTTGCCGAAGAACCGGTAGACGGAGCCGATGGGCACACCGGCGCGCAGGGCGACCGCGCGGGTGCTCAGGGCGTCGTAGCCGACCTCGTCGAGGAGTTCGGCGCAGGCGTCGAGGATCCTGGTCAGCCGTTCGGCGCTGCGCCGCTGTACGGGCGCGCGGCGGAGCGATGTCGCGTGGGGCACGGACTTCATGATGCCTCTCCGCCGGGATCGGGTGAACCTCGCCCTCCACTACGCGCAGGAGTGGCCGGTGCACTCATGTCCCGGCGGACGGGGGCGCCGTGCCGGCCGAGGGCTCGGCCGGCGAGGTCTCCGCGCCGGACACCGTTATGTCGGCGGTGCTCTGCACCGGTTTGCCGTGCACGGCCCACACGGTGCCGTCGTCGGCGTACAGGCGGGCGGTGACGTGGTGCGTGCCGTGCGGGACGAGACCGTCGGGCAGGTGGTACGCGGGGGTACGCAGCCGGGTGATCCGGCGGCCGTCGACGAAGAGGTACACGAGCCCGCGCCCGCCGACCGCCGTGGCTCCGGTACCGGGTGCGGAGCAGCGGAAGCGGTGGAACGTCAGCCGGACGTCCCAGCCGCCGCCGGAGTCCGGGGTCACCTCGACCCCGACCTCCGGCGCGTTCTTCTTGTCGACCTCGCGCAGATGCCGGCCGCTGTCGTCGGTGTCGTCCAGGACCTTGCCGACCGGCGACGGCGACACCGTGCCGGCGCGGGCGTGCCCGGTCGTGCAGGCCACCGCGCCGAGCGGCAGCAGGGCGCCCGCCGCGAGCGCGGCGAGCGTCCTGCGGGTCCACGACGTCCTCGGCATGCCCCGGAGAGTAGAACAACCCTCCGGTCCCCCGAATCCGCCTGAAGTCTGGTTCCGCGCACCCCGCGAGGTCCCCCTGGCGGAGTACGCGCGGCCGTGTACGGACGCACCCGCGGTCAGCGTCGGGGCGAAGTCACGGCGGGTGCCATTCGAAGAGTCACGGCGGGTGCCATTCGAAGAGCAGGATGCTCGCGTCGTCCCGCAGCCGGTGGCGCTGGTGGTCGAGGAGGGCGTGGATGAGCAACCGCAGCACCTCGGCGGGGCGTTGCCCGGCGGCGGAGGAGCGGATGATGAAGTCGGTGAACCGGTCGAGGCCGAACTCCAGCCCGTTCGCGTCGCGTGCCTCCACGACCCCGTCGGTGTACAGCAGGATCTGGTCGCCCGGTTCCAGTGTCGTCTCGTGGACCTGCCGGGCTGCCGGAGCGAGCTCGCCGGCCAGGCCGATCGGCGGCTGCGGGGGGCTGTCCAGGGCGCCGTGGACCACCCGCTCGGAACGGATCAGCAGCGGCGCGGGGTGACCGCAGTTGACCCAGCGCAGCACCCCGGTGACCGCGTCGAGCCGGCACAGCACCCCGGTGCAGAAGTGGTCGGGCAGCCACCGGGCGAGCGCCTGGTCGACGGAACCGACGACGTCGGCCAGGTCGCCGCCGCCGCGGCGGGTGTTCCGCGCCGCCGCCATGGCGACCGACGTGGTCAGCCCGGAGGCCAGATCGTGGCCCATGGAGTCGAGGATCATGGTGTGCAGCACGTTCTTGACCACCGAGTGGTCGAAGGCGTCGCCCGCGATGTCGTAGGCCGGTTCCAGGACCGCGGTCGAGACGCACCTCCGGCTGCCGATGGTGCGGGGTGGCAGGAACGCCCGCAGCATCTCGGCGGGCAACCCCATGGTCGCGGTGCGGATGCGGGCGGCGAGCCAGTCGCTGTAGGCGCGCTTGGAGGTGATCAGCATGGCGAACAGATGGGCCAGCATCCTGCTGCGGCGCATGCGTACCCCGTCCAGCGAGGTGGTACGCACCGCCAGCACACCCAGCCGCTCCGCGCCGTCGACCAGAGGCATCCAGACGATCACGCCGTCGTCGGCGTCGACCACGCGCGGGGAGATGGTGCGGTACGCCCAGCCGGCCGACGAGCCGGTCACCGACAGCGGCTCCACAGCCTCGTCGAGTGGGATGAGCAGCCGTTGTTGCAGGTCGGCGAGGTAGATCAGCGCACTGTCCAGGCCGAGTGCCGAAGCGCCCCGGTCCGCCAGGGCGGCCAGTTCGAACGGCAGGGCCGTCTGCGCCTCGATGATCAGCTCTTCCAGCCGACCCTCGTCGACGGCGGCGGCGTCGGAGCCGGCGGACGCCTGCGGTGGGTCCGGCACGGGATCACCCCTTCCGCGCCCAGTCTCACACCGATACCGCTCCCTCTCACGTCAGGCACGGTCGTGCCGGGCAGGGGGTCTCTTCGCGTCTCCCGCCCGCCGGCGGAGTCCTGCGGTCCTCTTGCGCCCGCCTCCACCTATTCCTACGGTGATGCATAGGAATCAGGAGCGCGAGGGAGCGATCATGAGCGGGGACGCGCGGAAGACTGCCGCGGGACTGTCGTATCTGACCGGATTCGGCAACGAACACGCCTCGGAGGCGGTGCCGGGTGCGCTGCCCGAGGGCCGCAACTCACCGCAGCGGGCGCCGCTCGGGCTGTACGCGGAGCAGCTGAGCGGTACGGCGTTCACCGAGCCGCGGGCGCACAACCGCCGCTCCTGGCTCTACCGGATCCGCCCCTCGGCCGCGCACCCGCCGTTCACCCGCACCGACAACGGCGCGATCCGCACGGCCCCCTTCACCGAGACCGTGCCCGACCCCAACCGGCTGCGCTGGAACCCGCTGCCCGAGCCTCCGGCCGGCACCGACTTCCTCGCCGGCCTGTGGACGCTCGGCGGCAACGGCGACGCCACCCAGCGCACCGGCATGGCCGTGCACCTGTACCACGCCAACACCTCGATGGAGCGCGTCTTCTCCGACGCCGACGGCGAGCTGCTGATCGTCCCGGAGCGCGGCGGACTGCTCCTGCACACCGAGTTCGGCCGGCTCGCCGTGGAACCGGCACATGTGGCGCTGATTCCCCGTGGGGTGCGCTTCCGTGTGGAGCTGATGGACACTGCGTCCGATGGCGGGCAGAGCCCGACCGCCCGGGGTTATGTGTGCGAGAACTACGGCGCGCCGTTCCAGCTGCCCGAGCTCGGCCCGATCGGCGCCAACGGCCTCGCGCACGCCCGGGACTTCAGGGCACCGGTGCCGGCGTACGAGGACGTGACCGGCCCGGTGGAGGTGGTGAACAAGTTCTGCGGCAACCTCTGGACGGCCACCTACGACCACTCCCCGCTCGACGTGGTCGCCTGGCACGGCACCCATGTGCCGTACGTCTATGACCTGCGCCGTTTCAATGTGATCGGCACCATCTCCTACGACCACCCGGACCCGTCCATCTTCACGGTCCTGACCTCCCCGTCGGACACCCCGGGCCTGGCCGGGGTCGACTTCGTCGTCTTCGCCCCGCGCTGGCTGGTGGGCGAGGACACCTTCCGGCCGCCGTACTTCCACCGGAACGTGATGAGCGAGTACATGGGCCTGATCGAGGGCGCGTACGACGCCAAGGCGGAGGGCTTCGTGCCCGGCGGCGGCTCGCTGCACAACATGATGTCGGCGCACGGCCCGGACCGGGACACCTTCGACAAGGCCAGCGCGGCCGAGCTGAAGCCGCAGAAGATCGACGACGGGCTGGCGTTCATGTTCGAGACTCGCTGGCCGGTGACCCTCACCCCGCACGCGGCGGGTGCGGACCACCTCCAGCAGCGCTACGACGACGTGTGGCAGGGGCTCCAGCGCCATTTCCGCGCCTGACGCGTGTGTTGCGCCTGACGTTCATCGACAGGTACGGATAGCCGAGTGACCTCCTTCGCCCCGGATTCGATCGTCCTGAACCGCAAGCTGCCGCTGTGGTACCAGGTGTCGCAGTCGCTGCGCGCCTCGATACTCGGCCGCTCCCCCGAGGACCCGCTCCGGCTGCCCACCGAGGAGCAGCTGGCGGAGCACTACGGCGTGAGCGTGCTGACCATGCGGCAGGCGCTGAAGGAACTGGAGGACGAGGGACTGATCAGCCGCCACCGGCGGCGCGGCACGTTCATCGAGCCCGGCGTCCGGCGGGGCGCGCCCGTCCGCCTGCTGGGCTCGGTGGACGCGATCGTGGCCCAGCAGTCCGGGATGACCACCGAGCTGCTGGACCACGGCAGCACACCGGTGCCCGCCGGTCTCACCGAGTACTTCCCGGACCTCGCCGAGGTGGCGGCGTACCACCGCCTCCGCAGCGACGAGAAGACCGGCGAGCCGACCAACCACGCCGTCAACCACGTCCGCCCCGAACTCGCCGCCCGCATCGACCTGGACGACCTGGTGCGCTGGCCGATGACGAAGGTGCTGCGGGATGTGGTCGGGGCGGACATCAGCCGTATCACGGACACGGTGGAGGCACGGCTCGCGGACCCGGAGACCGCCCGGCTGCTCCAGGTGCCGCTGCTGAGCCCGATCCTGCACTACACGGGGGTCACGTACGACAGCGGCGGGCGCGTGCTGGATGTGGCGGTGATCCAGTACCGGGGTGACCGGTTCTCGTTCACGGTCACCTTGGACGCGACCTGATACCGGGTCGGGGACAGGTCGTACCATGCCCTGCGTGACGCACGACGACGCTCCGCTGCTGGCGGACCTCATGCCGTGGTCCGTCGCACCGCTGCGGCCCGGCCGCACCTGGCCGACGGCACCCGATCCCGGTTCCCTGAAGGCCCGCTGGGAGGCCCTGCTGAAGGCCGAGGGACCGGACCGTGAGGCCCTCTTCGAGCCGACCCGCGCCCGCACGCCGAACTCCGCGGTGGGCCAACTCCCCGGCTGCTCCACCGGTACCGAGCGGCTGGCCCGTGCCGAGGGTCCCTGCGCCGAGCCGGTCCGCGTCCTCGCGGCACCCTTCGACGAGCAGTGGCTGATCCCGGACCACCGGCTGATCGACGCCGCGCGCCCGGAGTTGTGGCGGGTGGCGGACGCCCAGCAGGTCTTCGCGGTGGAGTCGGGGGACGAGCACGCCCCGCTCCTGGTGACCTCGCTGCTGCCGACCCTCCGCACGGGCCGCGTCCGCCCGCTGTACCGCCGCCCCGGCGGCGAGGAACCGAACCTCGCGCCGGGCCTCACGGCCCACCTCGCCGACCGCCTGGGCGCGTCCCCCGCTCCGGTCGACGTCCTCTCCTGGATCCTGGCGGCCGCCGCTCCCGGCCTCACCGTCCCGCTCACCGACGACCCCGGTCTCTGGTCGGCCGGCGTCGAGGTCGGCCGCCGCATGCTGTGGCTGATGCGCCGCGACGGCGAACGCCCCAAACTGCCCGGCGGCCGCCGCCCCTACGTCCGCGCACCCCTGCCCGCCCGGCCCGTCACCCTGCACTACGACCAGGACGAGGAGACCCTCCACGTGGACGAGGGCCGCATCTCCCCCGTCCCGCCGGAGGCCTGGGAGTACGAGGTGGCCGGGGTCCGGGTCCTGGAGTCCTGGTTCGGCACGCGCACGGCACCGGCCGAGCCGGGCACTCTGGCCGCGATCCGCCCGGCCGTCTGGCCGCAGCCCTGGACGTCGGAACTGCTGGAACTGATCACAGTCCTGGCCCTGCTGGCGGAACTGCGGCCGCAGCGGGCCGAGCTGAAGGTGACGACCGCGATCACGGCGACCGACCTCCGGGAGGCGGGCGTCCTTCCGGCGCCGGAGGCGTCCCGTCGCCCCGCCTCGGTCCTGGACCATCACGAGGAGGGCCCGGAGGGCCAGTTCGTCCTGATCTAGCGGCGCTTCAGGGCGGCCTCCAGCCGTGCGACGTCCTCCGCGTCCTTGGCACGGCGCGGCCGGGAGGGGTCCCAGACGGGCATCATGCGCTTGATCTCGATCTGGGCGAGGGGACCGACGATCGGCGCCTCGACGGCACCGATGCGACCCGGCGCGGCGTCCAACAGGCCCTCCGGCCAAGGGGTTCCGGCCCAGGGGCCGCCCGCGACGACCACGCGTCCGGCCGCGTCCCGGTCCACCAGGGTGAAACTGCTGTCCAGCCCGTCCCGGACGAAGTCGAGCTGAAGACCGGGCGGCGGCCCGGGGACCGGCGTGTGGCCGAGCCGGGTCAGCAGGGCGGCGACGGCCGCCGAGTCCTTGGACCAGGCGAACCAGTCGATGTCCCCGTGATCGCGGGTGACCTCGCCCAGGAAGAAGTCCATGGCCCAGCCGCCGCGCAGCCAGAGCCGGATGCCGTCGTGGCGCGCCGCCGCCAGCGTCTGCTGGACGAGCAGGAGTTGACGCCCGGCGCGTTCGTGGTTCACCGGCTTCCGCGCTCCGGGTCGAAGCCGTCGAGCACCCTGCCCAGCGCCCGCTCGAAAACGGCCTCCAGGTCGATCGGCCCCGCGTCCTCCGCGAACGCCGCCGCCATCCTCGGATACGCACCGGAGGCGACCTGGCCCCCGAGATAGGCGATCCGCACCGCGTTCTCCTCGTCCTCCGACCACGGCAGCGCCCGCACCCGTTCGGCCGTGTCGAGTTCGTTGCGGACGTACGTCGTCACGACGCCGTTCAGCATCGCGATCAGCTCCAGCTTCGTGCCGTAGGACGCCTCCAGCGGATCCAGGCAGGCCAGGCAGTGCTCCAGATACCGAAGAGCGTGCGGGCTGAAGCCGTAGACCGGGGACATCAGCCGGGGAATCCACGGATGCCGGTGCATCAGCGAGCGCGTCTCGCGGGCCACCCGGAGCATGTCGGCCCGCCAGTCCCCGCCCGGCTCCCACAGGACGTGTTCCGCGCTGACCGCGTCCATCATCAGCTCGTACAGGTCCTCCTTGCGGGGGACGTAGTTGTACAGGGACATCGTGCCGCAGCCCAGCTCGGCCGCGACCTGCCGCATCGAAACCGCGTCGAGCCCCCGCGCGTCGGCGATCCGGACGGCGGCCGCCGCGATGTCGTCGCGGGTGTACGCCGGCTTCGGACCCCGGCCGGTGCGCTCGGGGCGCGCCCAGATCACTTCGGGGACGGCCCCTCGGACTGACATCGGTCATCACCTCGGTCACCATCCTAGTTACGTACAGCGTACGCAGTGCGGTATGGTCACAGCATGGCTACTACGTACGCTGTACTTAGTGAAGGTCTGGAGAAGCGCTTCGGCGCCGTGCACGCCCTGCGGGGACTGGATCTGGCCGTGGCCGAGGGCACGGTCTGCGGGCTGCTCGGGTCGAACGGGGCCGGCAAGACGACGGCCGTACGGCTGCTGACCACGCTGCTGCGGCCGGACGCCGGCTCGGCTCGGGTCGCCGGGCACAATCTCGTCCGGGAGGCGGACGCCGTGCGCCGCCGCATCGCCGTGACCGGGCAGTACGCCTCGGTCGACGGCGACCTCACCGGCCGGGAGAACCTCCGGCTGTTCGCCCGGCTGCACCGGGTGCGTGAGCCGGCCGCACGGGCGGACGAGCTGCTGGAGCGCTTCGGGCTGACCGAGGCCGCCGGCCGCAAGGCGTCGGCCTACTCCGGCGGCATGCGGCGCCGGCTGGACCTCGCGGCGAGTCTGGTCCGCCGCCCCGACGTGCTCTTCCTCGACGAACCGACCACCGGACTCGACCCGGCCAGCCGCGCCCGCGTCTGGCAGGCGGTGCGCGACCTGAAGGCGGACGGTACGACCGTGCTGCTGACCACCCAGTACCTGGAGGAGGCTGACCAACTCGCCGACGACATCGCCTTGGTGGACCGGGGCCGGGTCGCGCACACCGGCTCGCCCGTCGAACTCAAGGCGCTCATCGGCTCCTACGCGGAGGCCGTGGTCGCGGACGGCGACGCACTGCCGAAGGCCGCGGCCGTGCTGGACCGGCTCACGGGCCGCGAGCCGGCGTTCGACCGTGAGCGCAACGCCGTCGGGGCCGTCACCACCGACTCCACCCTGACCCTCCCCCGCCTGGTGCGCGAACTCGACGCGGCGGGCGTGCCGTTGCTCGACGTGAGCCTGCGCCCGCCCACCCTCGACGACGTCTTCCTCCGGCTCACCGGAGAGCCGACGCAGACCAAGGAGCTTGCCGCATGAGCGCGCTTGCGTTGACGTACGACGGACTGGCGATGACCGGCCGGCAGCTGCGCCGGGTCCGCAACAACCCGGGCCTGGCGATCCTCACCCAGATGATGCCGATCAACATGCTGCTGTTCTTCGGCTATGTGTTCGGCAGCGCGCTGGCCATGCCCGGCCGCGAGTACCGGTCCTTCCTGGTGCCGGGGCTGCTGGTCGCGACGGCGGCGGGCGGGCTGATGACCGGCATGTTCCAGGCCGCCGCGGACACCCACCGGGGCGTGATGGACCGGTTCCGCACGATGCCGGTGAGCCGGGCCGCCGTACCGCTCGGACAGGCGGCCGCGGACCTCGTCGTGACCGGTATCGGGACCGTGCCGCTGCTGCTGGTCGGGCTCGCGGTGGGCTGGCGGATCGAGGGGTCCGCGCTCGACGCGGCCGGTGCGGTGGGGCTGCTGCTGCTCTTCCGGTTCGCCTGCACCTGCGCCGGCATCTTCCTCGGGCTGCTCACCCGCAGCGAGGACGCGGCCGGGCAGCTCGGGGCCTCCTCCTTCGTGCTGCCGCTGCTGTCCAACGCCTACATCCCCACCGACAACCTGCCGGGCTGGCTGCGCGCCCTCGCCGAGTGGAACCCGATCAGCGCGGTGACGACCGCCCTGCGGGACCTGTTCGGCAACGCGACGGTCCCGCCGGACTCCGCCTGGCCGGTGGCCCACCCGGTCGCCGGGTCGCTGGCCTGGAGCCTGGTCCTGACCGCGGTGTTCCTGCCGCTCGCGGTACGCCGGTACGCACACGGGGAGCGCTGAGGGGTAGCCGCCGCGCTGCTGACAAAGCCGCCGGTCACGGGCCATGATCCGGTCATGGAACAGCCCACGGATCAGCAGCCCCTGCCCCTGCCCCTGGACGGCATCACCGTCGTCGCCGTCGAACAAGCCGTGTCCGCGCCCTTCGCGACCCGGCAGCTCGCCGACCTGGGCGCCCGGGTCATCAAGGTGGAGCGGGTCGACGGCGGCGACTTCGCGCGCGGGTACGACACGGCGGCCCGCGGTCTCGCCTCGCACTTCGTGTGGTGCAACCGCGGTAAGGAGTCCCTCGCGCTGGACCTGAAGGACCCGCGCGGCCTGGAGGCCGTACGGCGGCTGATCGCGGACGCGGACGTGTTCGTGCAGAACCTCGCCCACGGGGCGGCGGCCCGGCTCGGCCTCGACGCGGCCACTCTCTGTGCGGCGCACCCGCGGCTGATCGCCGTGGACATCTCCGGGTACGGCTCCTCGGGCCCGTACGCGGACAAGCGGGCGTACGACATGCTCGTGCAGTGCGAGGCGGGGCTCGTGTCGGTGACCGGGACGCCGGAGCAGCCGGTCAAGGCGGGCGTCCCGGCGGCGGACATCGCGGCGGCCATGTACGCGTTCTCGGGCGTCCTGGCGGCTCTCGTCCGGCGCGGCACGACCGGGCGGGGCGGACCGGTGGAGGTGTCGATGCTGGAGGCGCTCGCCGAGTGGCTGGGGCATCCGCTGCACCATGCGATGCACGGGGGTGAGCCCCCGGCGCGCACGGGCCTGGCGCACGCCGTCATCGCGCCGTACGACGCCTATGCGACGGCGGACGGCGGGCGCGTGCTGCTGTCGGTGCAGAACGACCGGGAGTGGCGGCGGCTGGCCGAACAGGTCATAGGGCGCCCGGAATTGGGGATGGATCCGGCATACGCGACGAACGCGTCACGGGTCGCGAACCGGGAGAAGACGGACGAGCTGGTGGCGCGGGCGCTCGGCGTGCTGGACGCCGACGAGGCAATGGCCCGGCTGGAGAAGGCCGGCATCGCCTGCGCCCGGCTGCGTGATCTGCACGAACTGGCCGGGCATCCGCAGCTGGCGGCCCGGGAGCGGTGGCGTGAGGTGGGGTCGCCGGTCGGGCCGCTGAAAGCGCTGCTGCCTCCGATCACACTGCCGGGCGGGGACGAGGCGCGGATGGGTGATGTGCCCGCGCTCGGGCAGCACACCGAGGCGCTGCTGCGTGCCGTGGGGATGACGGACGACGAGATCGCAGCGATGCGCCGGGACGGTGTGGCGGCCTGAGCGCGCGGCACACTTCAGTGCCGGTGGCCGCCGAACAGCGAACGGCGCAGTCGACGCAGCGGGGCGAAGAGCGAGACCCGCCTCACCCGGGCACCCCGGCCCGTACGCTCGTGCGTGGTGTCACGCGACGTCAGCTCGCGCATCAGGGAGGTCGCCTCGACCGTCTCCCGCTGCGGTATGGCGGGACCCGCCAGCACCGACAGATGGCGGTCGAGGCGCGAACTCGTCGCACTGCTCCCGCAGGTGATCGCAGGGACCCTGGCCCTGCTGCGCACTGTTATCTGCTCCATGTCACTCCCCACCCGTACGAGTCCACCCGGCCCGGGCAGAGTAACCCTATCGCCCCAGGGGGGCACGCGTGTATCGCGTCCACAGGATTCACCTTCCCCGCAAGGCTGTTGACCATCCCACTTCGACTACTCTCCGAATCCGACCGATTTCAGGGTGAGTTGGACAATGGGCTGGCCGGTGGGTTGCGGTGAGCCGCCGTCAGGCTCGACGGTTACGGCGAGTGACGTCGAGGACGTGTCGAGACCCTTCGCGACCAAGGGCGTGTCGCCCGCGAAGAGCCCGAGGGAGCGCGGTTGCGCCCGGGGGCGCATGAGCCAGAGCTGCCGGACGCGGCCGGCGGGCGGGCTGCCGTACCCGCTGAGGGTGACGACGGCTTCCCCCTCCGAGGCGGAAGCGATCACTCCGACAGCGCGGCCCCGGGCGTCCTTGCTGGTGATGGCGCGGGCGTCGGGCGCGGCCAGAACGTGGGCGATCTCACGTCCCCGGGCCCGCTCCGCGTCCAGCCGGTCCTGGGTGTGCCGGGCCTGCACGGCGAAGAGCGAGGCGACGACGAGGGCCGCCGCAGCGGTGGCCGTGGCGAACGGCACGAACAGGGGGCGCCTGCGGGGCGCACGGATGCGTCCCGGCGGGGGCTGGGTGCCCCAGACGTGCGGCGGCAACTGGGGCGTGCGCTCCCGGGCCGGGCCCTGCTCCTGCTGGGTGGTCTGTACGGCGGCCAGGACCCGCTCGCGCAGCGCGGGCGGCGCGTGGGCCGCCGTGGACCAGGCGAGGCGCACCGCGTCCTCGGCCAGCTCCCGCACCTCGGCGGCGCAGCGGTCGCAGCCCTGCAGGTGTTTCTCGAACCGGCGCCGCTCGCCCGGTTCGAGGGCGTCGAGTGCGTAGGGCGCGGCGAGGGAGTGCAGGTCCTCGCGGCGCAGCAGCTTGCCGAGGATGCTCATGCGGCGCCTCCCAGGCACTCGCGGAGCCGGGTGAGCCCGTCGCGCATCCGCGTCTTGACCGTGCCGAGCGGCAGTGAGAGCCGCTCGGCCACCTCACGGTAGGTGTAGCCGTCGTAGTAGGCGAGGGTCACGGACTGGCGTTGCAGGTCCGTGAGCCGCCGTAGACAGCGGCGCACCCATTCGCGTTCCAGCCCCGCCTCGACCTCCTCGGCGACCTGGTCGAAGGCGGGCTCCCCGGCCCGCAGGGCCTCCCGCTGCTCGCGTTCGCCGGCCGCGCGGGCGCTGCGCACCCGGTCGACGGCGCGGCGATGGGCGAGGGTGAGGATCCAGGACAGCGCGCTGCCCCGGCCGGGGTCGTACCGGGCGGCCGAGCGCCATGTCTCCAACAGCACCTCCTGGGCGACCTCCTCGGACTGGGCGGGGTCGCGCACCACCCGTCGCACCAGTCCGTACACCGGCCCGGACACCAGTGCGTACAGATCCTCGAACGCCCGCTGGTCGCCGCCCGCGACGAGTATCAGCAGCTCGTCCGCCCGCATGCGGGCCCCCTCTCCGTGGCCACAGCCGGCCCTACCGCGCACTCCACGCATCCGCACGACCGCACACCTCCCGCGGGAGATACGGATCGGCGGGCCGAAAACGCGGGTCGGGACGTGTCCAAAAGTTTTTTTCCGGCCGACCAATCCGATCGGCCGGCCCGCTCCGAAGACCCGTCCGTCAAAGGCAAGTCGGCACTGAGGACGGACGGCATGACACCTCTCTTCTCCAGGGGGCCCTTCTCAAGGAGCGGCACGGGACGCGCGGGCCTGGCCGTGCTCCTTTGTGGTGCGCTGGGGGCCGGAGGGCTCGCGGCCGCCGGCGTCGCCGTGCTGGAACCCGGGGCGGCCTCCGCCTCCTCCCACCGCGAGGCCCCGCTGATCTCGGGGACCCCGCAGTACGACAACACCGACCTGTACGCGTTCGTCAGCCCGGATAAACCCGACACGACGACCATCGTGGCGAACTGGATCCCGTTCGAGGAGCCCGCGGGCGGACCGAACTTCTATACGTTCGCCGACGACGCGCAGTACGACATCCACGTCGACAACAACGGTGACGCGCAGGGCGAGTTGCTGTTCCGCTACACCTTCAAGACCCACACGAAGAACGGCAACACGTTCCTCTACAACACCGGTCCGGTCACCAGCCTGGCCGACCCCGACCTCAACATCACGCAGACGTACGACATCGATCTGATCCGGCTGAAGAACCAGCACGTGATGTCGGACACCAAGCTCGCGGACGACGTGCCGGTGGCGCCGTCGAACGTCGGCAAGGCGTCCATGCCGGACTACGCCAAACTGCGTGCGCAGGCCGTGTACAAGACGGCGGGCGGCGCCGCGACCTTCGCCGGGCAGGCGGACGACCCGTTCTTCGCGGACCTGCGCGTCTTCGACCTGCTGTACGGCGGCAACCTCAGCGAGGTCGGCCGGGACACCCTGAAGGGCTACAACGTCAACACCATCGCCCTGCAGGTGCCGAACGACCTGATCCGCGAGTCGGCCGGGCAGCCGGTCGTCGGCATCTGGTCCACCACCCAGCGCCGCAACGCCCAGGGCTACTACAGCCAGGTCTCCCGCCTGGGCAACCCGCTGGTCAACGAGGTCGTCAACCCGCAGAAGGACAAGGACAGGTTCAACGCCTCGCAGCCCTGGTACGACGCCCAGTTCCTGAAGAACGTCACCAATCCCGAACTGCCCAGGCTCATCGAGTCGATCTACAAGATCAAGGCGCCCGGTGAGCCGCGCAACGACCTGGTCGACGTCTTCCTGAAGGGCGTGAAGGGCCTCAACCAGCCGCCGAACGTGCGCCCCGCGGAGGAACTGCGCCTGAACACCTCCATCAAGCCGGCCATGCATCCCAAGCGACTCGGCGTCCTCGACGGCGACAACGCCGGTTTCCCCAACGGGCGCCGGCTCACGGACGACGTGATCGACGAGGCGTTGCAGGTCGTCGAGGGTGAACTGGTCGGCTCGAAGAACGACTTGGGCGACGCGGTGGACAAGAACGACAAGGGCTTCGAGAAGTACTTCCCGTACGTCGCCGAGCCGACCTCGGGTTCGCGCGGCCGGCTCGCCAAGGGCACGACCGCGGGAACGGACGTCCGCAGCCAGCTGGGCGACGCCCTGCAGCCGGCCGGGTCCTCCGGCGCCGGTTCCGGCAACACGGTGCTGATCGCGGCGTCGGCGGCCTCGGGCGCGGCCGGGATCCTGCTCCTCGGCACGGCCGTCGGCTGGTGGCGCCGGCGCATCCGGCGCCCGTACTGACCCGCCCCACCCCAGACCGGCGCGGCCCGTACCTTCCCCTCCCCCACGGCGGGCCGCGCCTTCCACACGACCGACCACGCAGGAGACGGCATGGGCCCGCGCAGACAGGACGACGACATGGACGGGCGGAAGGGCGACGCCGGGCAGGAGGCGAGCAGCGGGCGCCAGGGCAGCGCCGGGCCGATGGTGGGCGCCGCCGACGGTGATGTGCCGGACGCTGCCGACCCGGGCTGCTCCGAGGCCGAACGCGCGGAAGCCGGTTCCTGCGAGTCCCGGGACGCGGGCACTCAAGCGCCTGCGCCCGGCGTCGACGGGTCCCCGGCCCCCGGGGCCGACCAGCGCGTGGCCGCCGTTCGGCGGTTCGTCACGGCGGGTCGGCGCTGGCGGGCCGCTCGACTCGTCGGATGCGCGGCCCTGCTGGCCATGGCGCTGACCGGCGGGGCCATCGCCCTCGGGACCGATCGGGGGGCCGTCACCGTGCCGGCCGCCTCCATCGCCGTGGATCCCGGTGTGCTCGGCGGCGGTGACCTGGACGCGGGCATCACCGCGCTGCAGACGCATCTGCGGACCCAGCCCAAGGACTCCGGCAGCTGGGCCACGCTGGGCCTGGCCTACGTCGAGCAGGCACGGACCAAGGGCGATCCCTCCCGGTACGCGCAGGCGGACAAGTCACTGCGGCGGTCCCTCGCGCTGGTCCCGGACAACGACCAGGCGCTGGCCGGCCGCGCCGCCCTCGCCGCGGCCCGGCACGACTTCGAGGACGCCCTGACCTACGCGGAGAGGGCACTGCGGCAGAACCCGTACAGCGAGCGCGCGCTGTCCTCCCGTATCGACGCCCTGGTCGAACTCGGCCGGTACGCCGAGGCCTCGAAGGCCGCCGAGACCGCCGACGCCCGCAAGCCGGGCGTGCCGGTCTTCACCCGGTACGCGTATGTGCGTGAGCTGCGGGGTGACGTGGCGGCCGCACGCCGGGTCCTCAAGCAGGCGCTGGCGGGTGCGACCTCACCGGGTGACATCGCGTACGTGTCCGCCCAGCTCGGCCAACTCGCCTGGAACCAGGGCGACTACAGGACGGCGCTCACCTGCTACGCCCAGGCCCTCGCCGCCGACGACACCTACCTTCCGGCGCTGGAGGGCCGGGCGCGGGCGCAGGCGGCGAGCGGGGACCGCGCGGCGGCGATCAAGGGGATGGAGACCGTGGTGGCCCGGTATCCGCTGCCCGGTCCGCTGGTCGAACTGGGCGAGCTGTACGAGGCGCGGGGCGCGGCCGGCGACCGGGCCAGGGCACGGCGGCAGTACGCCCTCGTGGACGCGTGGATCGCGCTGGCCCGGGCCAACGGCGTCGACGCCGACCTCGACACCGCGCTGGCCGCCGCCGACCACGGCGACCGGGCGGCCGCCCTGCGCGCGGCCCGCGCCGAATGGGCCCGCCGGCACACCGTGCACACCGCGGACGCGCTGGCCTGGGCGCTGCATGTGAACGGCCGGGACGCCGAGGCCCTGCCGTACGCCCGCCGGGCCACCGCCACCGGTTACCGCAACGCGGCCTTCCTGTACCACCGCGGAACGATCGAGCTGGCCACCGGCCACCGCACGGCCGGCCGCGCCTCCCTCACCTCGGCCCTCCGCCTGAACCCCGGCTTCTCCCCGCTCGGCGCGGCCGAGGCCCGCAAAGCCCTGGAGGCCGCGCAGTGAAGCTCCGCCTGCCCTTCCTGCTCCTCGCCGGCTGCGTACTCGCGCTGCTGCCGGCCGGCCCGGCGAGCGCGCACCCGCTCGGGAACTTCACCGTCAACCGCTACGACGGCCTGGTCGCCGCCCCCGGCCTGCTCCGCGTCGACCACGTGGAGGACCTCGCCGAGATCCCGGCGACCCAGGCCGGGCCCGACCTCAGGCGGCTCGGCATGGGCGAGTGGGCCCGGCAGCGGTGTGCGCGGGCCGCCGAGGACAGCAGGCTCACGGTCGACGGCCGTACGGCCACGCTGACCGCCGTCGGCGCCACGGCGCGGCTGCGCCCCGGTCAGGCCGGGCTGCACACCCTCCGCGTGGAGTGCCGGCTCACCGCCCCGCTCCCCCGCCGCGCCACCGTGGCCCTCGGCTTCCACAGCGCGGACGCCACCGGCGGCCCCGGCTGGCGGGAGATCACCGCGCGCGGCGACCGTATGACGCTGACCGCGACGGACGTGCCGAAGGCATCGGTCTCGCACGAACTGACCACGTACCCGAAGGACTTGCTCTCCTCGCCGGCCGACACCACCGCCGCCTCCGTGCGCCTGCGCCCCGGCGGTCCGGCCCTCGCCGAGGAGCGGCAGACGGAGCCAGGAGCCGCGATCCTGCCGCGGGGCGCCGACCGCTGGACCCGCGCGCTGGACGACCTCGTGGCCCGCCACGACCTCACCGTCGGCTTCGCCGCGCTGGCGCTGCTCGTCGCGGTCGTCCTGGGCGCGATGCACGCGCTCGCCCCGGGCCACGGCAAGACCCTGATGGCCGCCGCGGCGGCGGCCCGTGGGGGCCGGGCGAGGCTTCGGGACGTGCTGCCGCTGGCCGCCTCGGTCACCGTGACCCACACCCTCGGCGTGGTCGCCCTGGGCCTGCTCGTCACGGCCGGATCAGCCGCCACACCCTCGGTGATCGCCTGGCTGGGCATCGCGGGCGGGGCGCTGGTCCTGACGGCCGGCGCGGGCCTCGTACGGAAGGTGTGGTCCGCCCGCCACCACCAACACGCCCACAGCCACAGCCACAGCCACTCCGGTCACAAGCACACCCACTGCGGACACACCCACACCCACACCCACACCCACGGAGGCCACACCCTCCGCGGCACCCTCCTGCTCGGCTTCGCCGGTGGGCTGGTGCCCAGTCCCTCCGCCGTGGTGGTCCTCGTCGGTGCCGCCGCGCTCGGCAAGGCCTGGTTCGGGCTGCTGCTCGTCGTGGCCTACGGCGCCGGGCTCGCGCTGACGCTCACCGCGGCCGGGTTCGCCGTGGTGCGGCTGGGTTCGGGGGTGAGCCGGGTGCTGGAGCGGCGTCCACGCTGGACCGCCCACCCGGTGGCAGCGCTGGTGCGCCGCTCGGTGCCGCTCGCGTCCGCGCTGGTCGTCATGGCCCTGGGCGCCGGATTGGTGCTCAAGGGGGCCGCATCCGCGCTCGGCTGAGCTAACTTGGGGTGAAATCACGCGACGGGGAGAAATCGCACACCTTGCCTTGGGGGGCGCCCGTGTCCGAAGAGCCGGGCCGCGAACGTGTGATCGCGGGCCGCTACCGTCTGCTGTCCCCGCTCGGCGAGGGCGGCATGGGCACCGTGTGGCGCGCCCGGGACGAGGTGCTGCACCGCGAGGTGGCCGTCAAGGAGGTGCGGGCCCCGGCCGGCTTGCCGGCCTCCGACGTGGAGCGGTTGTACGCGCGTCTGGAGCGGGAGGCGTGGGCGGCGGCCCGGGTCGCCAACCGCAATGTGGTCACGGTGTACGACGTGGCCATGGAGGGCGGCCGGCCGTGGATCGTGATGGAGCTGGTACGCGGGCTGTCGCTCGCGGACCAGTTGGAGGCGGAGGGGCCGCTGTCGCCGCAGCGGGCCGCGCACATCGGTGCCGAGGTGCTGTCCGCGCTGCGCGCCGCGCACGCCGCCGGGGTGCTGCACCGGGACGTGAAGCCGGCCAACGTACTGCTGGCCAACGACGGCCGGGTGGTGCTGACCGACTTCGGGATCGCCTCGGTCGAGGGCAGCTCGGCGCTGACCATGACCGGCGAGGTGATCGGCTCGCCCGAATTCCTGGCCCCGGAGCGGGCGCTGGGGCGGACGCCGGGGCCGGAGTCGGACCTGTGGTCGCTGGGGGTGCTGCTGTACGCGGCGGTGGAGGGCGTCTCGCCGTTCCGGTACGACACCCCGATCAGCACCCTGCGCGCCGTGGTGGACGAGGAGTTGCCGCCCGCGCACCGGGCCGGCCCGCTCGCCCCGGTCATCGAGGGGCTGCTGCGCAAGGACCCCGCCGAGCGGCCGGCCGCCGAGCGGGCGGAGCACGACCTGCGGATCGTCGCGGCCGGCGGTGCCCCCGCCGGCGGAGGTGCGCCCCGGGCGGCCACGATGCCGGTGCCGCCGTACACCGCTCCGACGGTCGCGGCCCCGCACCGACAGCCCTCCCCCACCCCGCCCCTGCCCGGCACCACGGCGCCCACGACGTCCACGGCGTCCGACGAGCCGCACCGCGACCGGCGGGCGGGCGCGGTGCTGGTGGCGGGCCTGCTCCTGGTCGCACTGGCGCTGGCGGGACTGACGTACGCGCTGCTGAACCGTCACAACGGCGGTGGCGAGGCGAACGCGGGCGACGGCACCCGGACCAGCGGCGCTGTGCGGACGCCGAGCGCGCACGGCACCACGCACTCGGGCACGACCTCGCCGCCGTCGGCGAGCGCCGGCACCTCGGCGAGCACCCAGCCGGCGCAGTCCGTGCGGGTCACCGTGGCCGGCGCGAACACGACGTACTCCGGGAGCTGTCCGCCGCCGGACGCGCAGACGCCCTCGTTCACGGCGACGTTCACGGTGGGACGGCTGCCCGCGCAGGTGGAGTACCGGTGGGTGACGACCCGCGGATCGGTGTCCGACCCGGGATGGCACACGCTGTCGTTCCCGGACGGCGGCGGGAAGTCCCGGCAGGTGCGGGTGACCCTGACGGTGTACCGGGGCGGCGGGACGACCGAGGACCAGATCAGTGTGAAGGTGCGGGCCCCCGTGCAGACCACGTCGAACGCGGTCCCGTTCACGGTGAGCTGCACGACCGCCACGGCGACGGAGACCCCGTCGGGCGGGGCCTCCGCTTCGGCGTCGGGCTCGCCGGAGAGTTCACCCTGAGGGGCGAGCCCGTTCGGGTCACGCGTTGTTCGTGAACACCGGCAGATAGCCGCCGGAGTGGCCGGCCGCGGTGGGGTGGTACGACTCGCCGATGTCGAGCCAGTTGACGCTGTGCAGCCAGGAGGCGCCGGAGCAGATCTCGTGGGTGGAGAACGCGGAGCGGACGTCGCCGAAGACGAAGCCGTGGGCCTGGGCGCGTTTCTGGATGGCGGCGTCCATGTAGTCGGCCGCGCCGTTGATGGCGGACCGCTTGGTGTCGGAGAGCCCGAGACAGGTCTGGCCGAGCAGGTAGAAGCGGGGGTAGCTGAGCACGACCACCCGGGCGTTGGGCGCCTTGGCGCTGATCGCGTTGTAGACGGTGTCGAGCTTGCCGGGGAGCGTGGAGTCGACGTACGCCTCGGCGGTGGCGATCCTGGACAGGCAGGCGCTGTCGGACTGGATCACACAGGTCGTCATGACGTCGGAGAATCCGGCGTCGTTGCCGCCGATGGTGATGGACACCAGTGAGGTGGAGGAGTTCAGGGAGCCGAGCTGGTTCGCCATCACGTCGTCCGTCGTGGCGCCCGAGCAGGCGTTGAACGCGAACGAGGACGGGCTGTGGGCGGCGTTCCACAGGTACGGGTAGGCCTTGGTGCTGCGGTCGCAGGAACCGCTGGAGCTGATGTAGCTGCCCGCGCCGACTCCGGAGGAGTAGGAGTCGCCGAGGGCCACGTAGCCACCGGTGGCGGCGGTCGCGTGGCCGGCTCCCGTGAGACCGAGGCCGGCGGCGAGGAGGAGCGAAGTAACGAATCCGGTAAGTCGGGAACGTCTCATGGAACCTCCTTTAGCAGGATCTCTGCCACAACTGTCGTAGCAACTACGCGTGTTGACGGGAAGTGTCCATGCCAAGACTTTTCCGGCCTCAACGGGATCAACGCGAAACGTTCACCGCTCATCCGGTGTGCATGCGTGCGAGGGTCGTTGACAGGGCGTCAGTGACCGGCAAAGGGGGGAATGAATGTTTAAAGACGGATCGTCCGTCTTGACGCCCTCCCGGGGGCTGGGCCACATTGAAGCCCGACATCAGGCGCGTCGGGGGGCAAAGTCGCCAATGCAGACCATACGCATCAAGACATCTTCATTGCCGCTGCTCGCGGGGGGCGCGACCGCGGCGGCACTGACCGGCGCGCTGCTCGCACTCATCGATTCCCCTTCTCCGCTGCGCGGCCCGTGCACCCTGCTCTTCCTGTTCGCGGCGCCGGCCGTGGCGCTCGCCGCGGCACTGCGCGGGCTGGATCCCTTCGGCCGTGTGCTCTGCGCGCTTGCGGGCTCGGTCGTCGTCAACATGCTGGTTGCCCAGGGCATGCTCGCGGTCCACCGCTGGTCGGTCCGCGGCGGGGTGGTCGCGGTGACCGTGCTGAGTCTGCTGCTTCTGCTCCTCGCCGTGATCCGGGAACGAATTTCCGGAAAAGGCACACAAGACCGAGCAACACCGGCCAAAGTTGTGTAACGGTCAAACCAACAAAACCGTGAGGCAGCCCCCAGGGGTTGCCTTTAGGGTTCAATCGTCAATACCGTCGTACATCTCACCCGCACCGGCACGTCGGCACTCGGCACCAGGGGAGGGCTCAGGGGCCGCGACGTCCACCGGCGCGGGGCGCGGTAGGGGGGTGCCGTGCTCGGTGACCGCAACTGTGACCGAGTCGTGCCGCGCGACCGGCTGCCGTCTTTCTCCGGCGGACCGGCCAGCTTTGCCAGCTCATCGGCGTGCACGGAGACCAGTTCACCGCGCCGAAGATGAGAACCCCCCTTTCGAACCGGACACAGAGCCGGGCCGCCCGGGGGTGGGCGGTCCACCGGACGAGAGGGAAAAGACCCATGAGTTCCGTCCTGCGCCCGCCTAGTTCGGGGCAAGATCCTTTAATCGCCGCGCACTACCGGCCGATCTCGTCCCACCTGGCGATCACTCCGCCGGTGAGCGTGGTCATTCCCGCCATGAACGAGGCGGAGAACCTGCCCTACGTCTTCAAGACGCTCCCGGACTGGATACACGAAGTCGTGCTGGTGGACGGCAATTCCACGGACGACACCGTCGAAGTGGCCCGGTCCCTGTGGCCGGACGTCAAGGTCGTCGAACAGCGCGGCAGGGGCAAGGGGGATGCCCTGATCACCGGGTTCGAGGCCTGCAGCGGCGACATCATCGTGATGGTCGACGCGGACGGCTCGGCCGACGGCGGCGAGATCGTGAGCTATGTCTCCGCCCTGGTCTCCGGCGCCGACTTCGCCAAGGGCTCGCGCTTCGCCAACGGCGGCGGCACCGACGACATGACCTTCATCCGCAAACTCGGCAACTGGGCGCTGTGCACCGTCGTCAACCGCAAGTTCGGCGCCCGCTACACCGATCTCTGCTACGGCTACAACGCGTTCTGGCGGCACTGCCTGGACAAGATCGACCTCGACTGCACCGGCTTCGAGGTCGAGACGCTGATGAACATCAGAGTGGTCAAGGCCGGCCTGAAGGTCCAGGAGATCCCGAGCCACGAGTACCTCCGCATCCACGGCACCAGCAATCTGCGGGCCGTGCGCGACGGGTTCCGGGTGCTCAAGGTCATCCTCGGGGAACGCTCCAACCGGCGTGAGCTGCGCCGTCAGGAACGCCACTCGCCGATGCTCGACACGGTCCGGGGAGAGGTGTCTTGACAGATCCCGGCATCTCCGTCGTGATCTGCGTGTACACCGAGGACCGCTGGGAGGACATCCTCGCGGCGGTCTCCTCGGTGCGCGCGCAGTCGTACCCGGCGCTGGAGACGCTCCTGGTCGTGGACCACAACCCGGCCCTGAGGGACCGGCTGGAGCGCGAGTACAAGGAGACCGGCGGCGTCCGGGTGCTGGCCAACGCGGGCCCGCGCGGCCTGTCCGCCGGCCGCAACACCGGTATCGCCGCCTCCCACGGCGAGGTCATCGCCTTCCTGGACGACGACGCCGTGGCCGAACGCGACTGGCTGCGCCGCTTCGCCGAAGGCTACGCCGACCCGCGTGTGATGGCGGTCGGCGGCCGTACGGTGCCCGTCTGGGCCTCGGGCCGGCGGCCGGCCTGGTTCCCGGAGGAGTTCGACTGGGTGGTGGGCTGCACCTACAAGGGGCTGCCGCCGGGCCGGGTCCGGGTGCGCAACGTGCTCGGCGGAAACGCCTCCTTCCGGCGTACGGCCTTCGCGGCGGCGGGCGGATTCGCGACCGGCATCGGCCGCGACGGCGACCGCCGCCCGCTGGGCTGCGAGGAGACGGAGCTGTGCATCCGGCTCACCCGCGCCCGCCCCGACGCCGTCCTGCTCATCGACGACCGCGCGGTGATCCACCACCGGGTGCCCGAACCCCGCGAGCACTTCGCCTACTTCCGCACCCGCACCTACGCCGAGGGCCTGTCCAAGGCGCTGGTCGCGAAGAGCGTCGGCCCGGACAAGGGCCTGGAGTCCGAACGCCGGTACACCACCAGGGTGCTGCCCGCGGGGGTCGCTCGTGGCCTGCGGGACGCCCTGCTGGCCCGGCCGGGCGGCGCCGGACGCGCGGGCGCGATCCTCGCCGGGGTGCTGAGCGCCGCCGGCGGCTACGCGCTCGGCAGCCTGCGGGCGCGGCGGGGCGGTACGACGTTCTCGGTGGCGCCGATCGAAGGGGGCACAGGTGAGCGGACCGAAGGGGGCACAGGTGAGTGACACTCCCGTACCGATCCTGATGTACCACTCCGTCGCCACCGCACCCAACGACGCCACCCGTGCCCTGTCGGTCGCGCCGGAGGCGTTCGCGGAGCAGATGGCGCTCATCGGCGACCTGGGTCTGACCCCGGTCGGCACCGCCGACCTCGCGGGACGCTGGCGCTCCGGGCGCCCGCTGCCGGCCCGGCCGGTGCTGATCACCTTCGACGACGGCTACGAGGGCGTGCACCGGCACGCCCTGCCCGTCCTCGCCAAGCACGGCTTCCCGGCCACCCTGTTCGTCTCCACCGGCTGGATCAGGGGCGCGTACGACACCGGGGGCGGCCTCGACACCATGCTCGACTGGCGGCAGGTGCGCGAACTGGCCGCCGCCGGCGTCGAGATCGGCGGGCACAGCCACACCCACCCCCAGCTCGACCAGCTGGACGACGGCGCGCTGCGCACGGAACTGATCCGCTGCACGGAGATCGTCACCGACGAACTCGGCGCGCGGCCGGTGTCCTTCGCCTACCCCTACGGTCACTCCGACCGCAGGGTCCGCCGGGCCGTGCGCGAGCACGGGTACGGCCAGGCCCTGGCCGTCGGCAACGGTCTCGCCCGCCGTCGCCAAGGGCCGTACGCGCTGCAGCGGGTCACGGTCCGGCGCACCACCGGCGCGGAGGAGTTCGAGCGGCTGCTCCACGGCCGGGCCCTCGCCCGCACCTTCGCCAGGGACCGCGCCCTCACCAAGGGCTACGCCCTCGTCCGCAGAGCCCGTCAGGTCCGCCGGAAGGCCATCCGTTCCCGTGTCTGACACGACCACCACCACGACCGAGTCCACGACGACCGGCGCCGAGACGCCCCGGAAGTCCGGGCGCCGCCTCCGGCTGCCCGGAACCGGCCGGTCCTCCGGCGGCAGCCCGCTGTTCCGCAACGCCTACGCGCTGATGCTCAACACCGGCATCTCCGCCGTCCTCGGACTCGGCTTCTGGCTGGCCGCGGCACGCTACTACTCCGATTCGGCGGTCGGGCAGGGCTCGGCCGCCATCGCCGCCATGAAGTTCCTCGCCGGGCTGACCGCGGTGACCCTGACCGGTGCCCTGGCCCGCTTCATCCCGGTCGCCGGGCACCGCACCGGCAAACTCATCTTCCGTACCTACGCGGGCAGTTCGCTGCTGGTGGCGCTCGCGGCGGGGGTCTTCCTGCTGACCCTGGACACCTGGGGGCCGTCGTACCGCTTCCTGCACGGGACGGTCAACGGGCTCGGGTTCATCGCGGCCGTCGTCGCCTGGAACGTGCTCACCCTGCAGGACGGGGTGCTGACCGGGCTGCGCAGCGCGACCTGGGTGCCGGTCGGCAACACCGTGTTCTCGGCGGTGAAGCTGGCCCTGCTCGTCGCGTTCGCCGTCGCCATCCCGACCACCGGTGTCTTCGTGTCCTGGGTGGCCGCGATCGCCACCTCGGTGGTGCCGCTGGGCTGGCTGGTGTTCCGGCGGCTGGTGCCCCGGCACGTCAGGACGACCGAGGGACGCGCCGAGCCACCGACGCTGAAGCAGGTCGGCAGGTTCCTGGCCGGGGACTACACCGGTTCGCTGTTCTCGCTCGCCGTGATCTACCTGGTCCCGGTGATCGTCGCCGCGCAGGTCAGCTCCGCCGAGAACGCCTACTTCTACATCGCCACCACCATCGGCGGCACCACCGACCTGCTCGCCATCAACATGGGCGCGTCCCTCACGGTCGAGGGCTCGCACGACCCGGGACGGCTGGCCGCCAACACCCGGGCCGCGCTGAGGCGGATGGCCCGGATCATGCTGCCGATCGCGGCCCTGTGGATCATCGGCGCGCCCTGGATCCTCGGCGTGTTCGGCTCGGGCTACGCGCACGCGGCGACCCCGCTGCTGCGCTGGCTCGCGGTCGGCTCGGTGCTGCGGGTCGTGATCGAGACGTACTTCGCGGTGCTGCGGGCGCGCAGCCGCACCGCCGGACTCGCCTGGCTGCAGGGCCTGCTGTGCGTGCTGACCCTCGGCCTGACCCTGCTGCTCCTGCCCCGGATGGGGCTGACCGGCGCGGGTCTCGCCGAGGCCGCCAGCCTGGCGGTGATCGCCGCGATCGCCGCGCCGAGGCTCTTCAGGACGATCCGTACCGCGGCCGACGCCGTGCCCGACACGGCGGCACCCGACGGGGACCTCGCCGACCTCGGGGCGCGCGAGGCCCGCGAGCTCCCGGCCGCCGCCCCGGCGCGCCGGCACAGCCCGGCCTGGGCGCTGGACTCCGACACCCTCGCGCTCGGCGTGCACGTCGACTTCGACCACGTGGAACGCCGTCCGGACGTCCGCCCGGGACCCGGCACCCCGCCCGCCGGTACGCCGGTGCTCCCGCCCGCGCGTCCGGTGGGGCTCCCGGTGGAGGAGCGGGAGCCCGGCAGCGAGGCCTCACTGGGTCCCGCCGAGGCCGAACTGCTGCGGGAGGCGGAGGCGGCGGAGGTCGACGCGCCGTTCACCGAGGAGGAACTCGACGCGTCCGTCGGCGGGATCGACTCCAGGCTGGACATCGACGCGCCTCTCGCGCAGGAGCCGGCGGACCCCGCCGTACCGGACGAGCCCATGCCCGACGAACCGCCCGCCCCGGTGTCGCTCCGGCAGCGGCTGCTGCCCACCCGCACCGGTGTGGTCCTCGGCTGTCTGCTGATCGCCGCGCTGCTGCTGTACTGGGTGCCCGCGCTCCGGCTCGACGAGGCCGACCTCGACCGGATGGGCGGGCTCGGGCTGGTCTCGGTGCTGCCGCTGCCGACGCTGGTCGGAGCGGCCCTGCTGGTGACCGTCTTCGCCGCGCTGCTCTGGCTGCGCCGCGAGCACCGGGCGCTGCTGCTGCTCACCCTGCTGGCGACCGTCGTGTCGCTGCACGCGCTGCCCGCGGTGATCGAGACCGAGCCGCGCTTCCCGACGGCCTGGCAGCACCTCGGGTTCATCGACTACATCGACCGCACCGGGTCCGCCGTGCCGGACCTGGACGCCCGCTGGAGCTGGCCGGGCTTCTTCGCGGTGGCCGCGTTCGTCGGCCGGGCCTGCGGGGTCACCGACTTCACCGAGGTCATCCGCTGGTGGCCGACGGCCGTCCAACTCGCCTATCTGGCACCGGTGTTCCTGCTCACCCGGTCCCTGCGGGCGAGCTGGCGGGCGAAGTGGACCGGCGTGTGGCTGTTCGTGCTGTGCGGCTGGGTGGGCCAGGACTACTTCTCCCCGCAGGGCTTCACCTACCTGCTGTACCTGATGTTCGTGGCGATCCTGCTGGTCTGGTTCCGCCCGCCGCGCGTGATCTGGACGAAGTTCCGCCCGGGCGAGGCCGAGGTGGAACCGGCCGACCGCCGCCGGCGGGCGGTGCTGCTGCTGGTGCTGATCGGCCTGTACGCGGCGAGCGTGCCCGCGCACCAGCTCACCCCGTTCGTCATGCTCGGCGTGCTCGCCGCCCTGGTCCTGCTCGGCCGCTGCGAACTGCGCGGGCTGCCGCTGCTGTTCGCGGTGCTGGTCGCGGTGTGGGTGGGCTTCATGGCCGAGCCGTACTGGTCCGGGCACTTCGACGACCTGTTCGGCGGGGTCGGCGGCGTCGGCAGCAATGTCTCCACGTCCGTCTCCGGCCGGATCCAGGGCGGCAGTTCGACCCACAAGCTGGTGCTGTACACCCGGGTGCTGCTGGCCGGCTCCGTGCTGGCCCTCGCCTGCTGGGGCTGGTGGCGCCGGCGCTTCCACCGCTACCGCGAACGTTCGCTGCTGGTGCTCACCTTCGTGCCGTTCCTGGGCTTCGGCATGCAGTCGTACGGCGGCGAGATGGCGCTGCGCGTCTTCATGTTCGCGGTGCCCGGCGCGGCCCTGCTCGGCGCCCTCGCCCTCTTCCCGCGCACCGGCGTCACCGAGAAGGAACGCGAGAAGGACCGGGTCAGCCTCGCCCCGCTGGCCGCGCTGCTGGCCGGACTGCTGCTGATGGGCGGCTTCCTGGTGGCCCGCTGGGGCAACGAGCCCTTCGAGCGCACCCGGCCCGGCGAGGTCGCCGCCATGAACTGGGTGTACGCCCATGACAAACCGACACTGCGGCTGCTGTGGCTGACCCAGGACACGGTCAACGACGTGACCCCGGCCATGCCCTGGGGCGCGAAGGACATGGAGCGGGTGAACTACGTGCCCACTTTGGCCCCGACCGACCCGGTGCTGGTGTCCGGCCTGGTCAAGGCGCTCAAGGACGCCGGCTTGAACTCGTATCTGATGATCAACCGCAGTCAGGTGACCTATCTGCAGCTGGACGCGGGCTACTCCGCGACCTGGGAGCCCCGGCTGATCGAGAACCTGGACAACCGGCAGGAGCTGAGGAAGGTCCTGGTCAACGACGACGTCACCCTGTTCGCGCTGCGCGAGCGGCCGGCCGGCGCGGTGCCCAGGCCGCATCCGGGACCGATCGGGCCCCAGGTGACCTGGACCCCGTGGTCGGTGGTCGGCGCGCTGGCCGCCGTCGTGCTGATCCTGCTGCTGGCCGGCCGGGAGGTCGTACGCGTCGCGGTCCCGCCCGGGGTACGTCAGCTGCGGCTGCTGCAGGGCGCGTTCTGGTTCTCGCTGCCGCTGCTGGCGGTGGTGCTGGCCTCGCTGGTGCAGCGGTTCCTGACCATGAAGTGAGGGCGGCTCGGCCGGTCAGCGGTCGAGCCACTTCAGTTCGTACGCACGCAGGTCGAACCGCTTGCCGTCGACCTGTGCGCTGATGGTCCGGTCGAGGGTGTTGACCACCAGGACGGTCCTGCTGTCGGCCAGGACCCGGACGTTGGGCACGTCGTCCGCCGCGACCTGGACCGTCTCGTACCTGGTGCCGGGCGGGAACGCCTTGGCGAACCGGGACACCAGGTCGTACATGGGCAGGGCCCTGCCCCCGTCGGAGCCGTCGGTGGGCGTCCACAGGCAGCCGGCGCAGCCGGTGCCCGTCTTCTCCTCCGGGTTCCAGTAGAAGCCGGACCCGGCGCCGCCCTTGACCATGGCGATCATCCCGGTGGCCTGTACGGCGACGCGGTGCTGCTCGGACCAGCCCTTGCGGTCGTCGTTGCCGTCGCCGGGCTCCACGTAGTACTCGGCCCACCACAGCGGCAGGCCGTGGGTCTGCCGCCGTACCCAGGCGCTGACCGCCGTCAGCTTGTCGGTGGCCGCGAACTCGTCGGGCAGCATCTCGTCGTCGCGGGTGTAGCTGGAGCCGTCGACCACGGTGAAGTCGGCGCCCGCCTTGTGCGTGTTCCAGTAGGAGAAGGCGTCGAGCACCCGCTGGTCCATGGCGCCCCAGGGCCCCTTCAGCGCGGTGGAGGCGTCCTGGTCCCGCGGGTCGACGCTGTCCATCACCAGGTAGGGCCCGCCGACCATGATGTCCTGGTCGACCTTCTTCAGCGCCCGGTACACGAGGTTGTACAGCTTCGTGTACCCCTCGTAGTCCCAGCGGGACTTGGCGTCGTTCCAGAAACCCTTGAACTCGTTCCAGACGATGAAGTGCTTCACGTCCGGGTAGCGCCGGGCCACGGTGGCGGCGAGGTCGGCGAAGTCCTGGTAGTGGTCGGGGGTGGGCGCCGTCTCCAGGGCGGCCTGGCTCCAGTTCGTGTTGTCGGCCCCGGCCTTGCCGCCCTTCATCCAGTCCGGGGAGCAGCACAGGGTGATCACCGGGGTGCCGCCGGAGGCGCGCATGAAGTCGACACGGCGGTCGAGGGCGCCGAAGTCGTAGTGCCCCCGCACCGGTTCGGGATTGTCGGCGCCCCAGCCCATGATGTGCTGGTTCTGCGCCAGCCCGGCGTCCTGTCCGAGCAGGTGCCTCACCCGCGCGGTGGCCGCGCCGGCGCCTTCGTCGGCGCTGTACTGGGTGTGCGTGAACCCCCAGCCGACGTACGGCTCCGGCTTCGCGCCGGGACGGGCGGGGGTGCCGTGCACCTTGTCGCCGTCACGTGTGGTGCCGGCCGTACTGGGCCCGTCGGACAGCGTGCTGAACAGGGTCACCGCGAGGGCCAGCGCGGCGACGCCCACACCGAGCAGGGCGGTGAGCCGCCACCGCCGAGTATCCGAATCCCACCCATGACGTCCCATCGGGGACAACAGTAACGGCGGAGGCAACGCCTCCGGCAGCTCTCGGGAACACCCGGAACAGTCTTGGAACACCCGGAACAAGGGGAGGAAATGCCGTGCGCCGAGCGCATCCGTGCCGGATCATGGCCGCATGTCTGCGAACCCACACGACGCTCTGCCGATCCGGCTCAACGTCGACGACTCCGACTCGCCGTCCGACGTCGTCGACGCGCTGTTCCTCGGCCGCTTCGCGACGGGCGAGCAGCCGTTCTCGCACGCGGCGAACATCGACCGGGTCCGCTCCGGCGCGACCCTCGTGCCCGACGGCGCCCGGGTGCTGCGCGTCGCCCGGGACGACGACCGCAGCGCCACCCTCGCCGAGGGCGACGGCTGGACCCTGCTGGTCTCCCGCTGGAACCGCGGCGCGGACGTCACGGTGACCGCGACCAGCGCCGAACTGGCCAAGAAGGTCCTCGACCAGGCCACGGACGGCGCCGCCGACGAGCCGGAGCCCCAGCCCGAGAACGTCACGATGGGCTTCTGGTACGTCTCCCCCAGGCGCGGCCCGCACCGCACCACCCGGCAGATCTCCGCGGGCACCTGGGAGGAGGTCCGGCCCAACTACACGGCCCCCGTGGCCGAGGCCATGGACCGCCTGATGAAGACGACCCCGGAGGACATCGCGGGCCGCCTGCTCCTCCTCCACGGCCCTCCGGGCACCGGCAAGACCTCCGCCCTGCGCACCCTGGCCCGCTCCTGGCGCGACTGGTGCCAGGTGGACTGCGTCCTGGACCCCGAGCGCCTCTTCTCCGACGTCGGCTACCTGATGGACATCGCGATCGGCGAGGAGGACGGCCCCGGCAAGGGCCGCTGGCGGCTGCTGCTGCTGGAGGACTGCGACGAGCTGATCCGGGGCGAGGCCAAGCACACCGCGGGCCAGGCCCTGTCCCGGCTGCTGAACCTCACCGACGGCCTGCTCGGCCAGGGCCGCAACGTCCTGGTCGGCGTCACCACCAACGAGGACCTGGAGCGCCTGCACCCGGCCGTGGTCCGCCCCGGCCGCTGCCTGGCCCGTATCGAGGTGGGCAAGCTGACCCATCGGGAGGCGGTGAACTGGCTCGGCGGCGACGCCGACGGCCGGGAGGACGCCGTCGGGCGGGAGGGGGCGACGCTGGCCGAGCTGTTCGCGCTGCGCCGGGGCACGGCACCGACCTCGGTGCCGGGGGCGCGGGACGGCGCGGACGCGGGCCTGTACCTGTAGTGCTTTGATGGTGCTGTGACCTTGTTCGTCGGCACCTCCGGGTGGCAGTACCAGGACTGGCGGGACCTCGTCTATCCGGCCGGGGTCCCGGCGCGGCTGTGGCTGGAGGAGTACACGCGCCTGTTCGCGACGGTGGAGATCAACAACGCGTTCTACCGTCTCCCCTCCCGCGAGAACTTCGAGGCGTGGCGGGACCGGGTCCCGGAGGACTTCGTGGTCGCGGTCAAGGCCAGCCGCTATCTGACCCACATCAAGCGCCTGAAGGACCCCGAGGAACCGGTCCACCGCCTGATGAGCCACGCGGCGGGCCTCGGCGACCGCCTGGGCCCGGTCCTGCTCCAGCTGCCCCCGACCCTGCGCGCGGACCCGGAACTGCTGGACGCCTGCCTGGCCCGCTTCCCGTCCGGTACGCGGGTCGCGGTCGAGCCGCGTCACGACTCCTGGTGGACGCGGAAGGTACGGGACGTCCTGTCGGCCCGGGGCGCGGCCCTGTGCTGGGCGGACGTCCTGGCCCGCCCGGTCACCCCGCTGTGGCGCACCACCGACTGGGGTTACGTCCGCTTCCACCAGGGCCGCGCCCACCCCTGGCCGCGCTACGGCAAGCGGTCCCTGGAGACGTGGGTGGACCGCATCGCGACGACCTGGGAGCGTGGGGAGGACGTGTACGCGTACTTCAACAACGACCCGGGCGGGGCGGCCGTACGGGACGCGGTGGCGTTCGGGAGGGCGGCGGACCGGGCGGGCCTGCGGGTGACGCGCATTCCGGAGCCGGCGAGCCTGCGCTGACCTCTCCCGTGGCGAAGGTGCCGGGACTCTCCTCAGCCCCCTTCGTAGGCCGCCCGCAGGGCATCGCGCACGGCGGCCGACGCCGCGTCCTCGGTCAGCCCGAGCCGCCGGGCACGCTCGGCGTACGCCTGAGCCGCCAGGGAGGCCTCGCGTTCCGCGGCCGAGCCGGCGGCGGCCACGAACGTGCCGTTGCGCCCCCGCGTCTCGATCACCCCGTCGCCCTCCAGCGCCCGGTACGCCTTGGCCACCGTGTTCACCGCGAGGCCCAGGGACTCGGCCAGCCCCCGCACGGTCGGCAGCCGGTACCCCACCGGCAGCGCCCCGGACCGCGCCTGCTCGGAAATCTGCGCCCGCACCTGCTCGTACGGGGGCGCGCTGTCGTCGATGCGGATCTTCAGGTTCACGGGGCGATTGTCGCGCACCCGCCGGAAAATGAGAGGCATCCCCGGCGCGTACCGCCGTACGGTGCATCCCCATGACTGTGATCGTGCGCGACCTCCGCCCCGGCGTCCCGGCCGACACCGAAGGCTTCGTCCGGGTCCGCCATCTCGCCCTTCCGTACATCCTGTTCACCTCGGACTCGATCCGTCACGACGCCCTCCACATGCCGCCCGAGGCGCGCTACCGCCCGCTGGTCGCGGAGGAGGACGGCGAGGTGATCGGCACCGCCCAGGTCCACCTGGCCCACGACAGCGTCGAGCCGGGCCAGGGCCTGGTGAACATCTACGTCCGGCCGGACCGGACCGGTCGCGGCGCCGGCGGGCTCCTGCTGCGGGCGGCCGAGGAGCACCTCATCGCCCAGGGAGCGACCAGGCTGCTCGGCTGGGTCCTCGACGAACCGGCCAACCGCGACTTCGCCGAACGCCACGGTTATCGGGGCAGCCGGTCCGCCCACTTCCTGCGCCTCGGCCTGGCGAGCGCCTCCCTCCCGCCCGTCCCGCCGACCCCGCCGGGCGTCGAGCTGCGCACGGCCGCGGAGTTCGCGGCCGACCCGCGCCCGCTGTTCGAGCTGGACGCGGAGACGATGCTGGACGAACCGGGGGACGTCGACCACGAGTTGACCGACTACGAGGCCTGGGTCGAGCAGTACTGGAAGCATCCGCTGCTGGACCGCGACCTGACGGTGGCCGCGTGTGTCGAGGGCCGGCCGGTCGCCTTCAGCGTGGCCTACACCGACGGCGGCACCCGCTACGTCTCCGCGATGACCGGCACCGCACAGTCCCATCGCGGGCGCGGCCTGGCCAAGCTCGCCAAGATCCACTCCCTGCACCGGGCCCGGGCGGCCGGCATCACCGAGGCCTTCACGGGCAACGACACCGGCAACGGCCCCATGATCGCGATCAACAAGTGGCTCGGATACGAGATCTGCGCCACGGAGGTGCGTTATGTCCGCGAACTCGGCTGAACCGACGGCCCGGCTGGACGTCGTCCTGGTCAAGGCCGGCCGGACGAAGATCCGTTACCCGGCCGAGCTGCTCGATGACGACGGCACCCGCATCGCCGTACGCGCGCCCTGGGCGGGCTCCGGCGTCCGCGACTTCGGCTTCGTGCGCTTCGAGGCGGGCGACGTCTTCACCGAGTACTACTGGCGCGACCGCTGGTACTCGGTGAAGGAGGTGCGCGCCGCCGACGGCACCGTGAAGGGCTGGTACTGCGACATCACCAGGCCGGCGGTCCGTACCGATGGTGAACTGGTCGTGGAGGACCTCGACCTGGACCTGTGGCGGTCCGCCGACGGCAGGGACGTACGGCGGCTGGACGAGGACGAGTTCGCGGAGAGCGGCCTTGCGGAGACGGACCCCGGGGCCGCGTCCGCCGCCGTGGCCGCACTCGACGAACTGGAGGCACTGGCCCGCACCGGCGGCTTCCACCGGTTGCTGACCTGACACCCCCGGTCAGAGGGGCGCCCCCTGCCTCACACCCCCGCGACCACCGCGTACCGCTCGTCCTCCACCGGCTTCCCCCACAACAGCGAGTCGTCGGACAGTCGCTCCACGCGCACGTCCGGGCTCAGCGGTGCCAGGAGTGCGGTGAGGCGGTCGGCGGGGATTCCCGTGGGGTGCAGGGTTCCCCACACGCCCTCGATCAGCACGAAACGGCCCCCGGGGCGCAGAAGGTCCCGCCAGTGCCGCACGGCCCGGCCGGGCTGCGGCAGAGTCCACAGGACGTGCCGTACCAGGACGACGTCGAAGCGCTGCTCCCCCACCGGTGGAGCGGCCGCTTCTCCGCGTAGGACCACCGCGTCGCGCCCGGCGAGCTTGGCGCGGGCCCGCTCGACCATGGCCGGGGACGAGTCGACGCCCGTCACCCGGTGTCCCTGTTCGGCGGCGAGGAGCGACAGGCTGCCGGTGCCGCAGCCGAGGTCGAGGACGTCGGCGGGGCGCTCGGGCAGCCAGGAACGGAGCCGGTCCGCCCAGGCCGCGCGGGTCTCGGGGTCGCGCAGGCCGTGGTCCGGCTCGTCGTCGAAGGCGCCGGCCTCGGCGTCCCAGTCGACTTCCGGGGTACTCGTCGCACCTGTGTCGTCATTCACGTCCGTCATGCCCCAAGAGTGACAGCCGCCACTGACAACCCGGCTCCGATGAGGAACTCTCGCCAAAAGCGTCTACCACCGTGACAACACGGAAACACGGTAGGCACTGAAGGAGGCAGCCATGCGCCGCGTAACCGTGCAGAAGCCCCTGAAGAAGACGGACGGCCGCCGAATCCGCGAAGAGGCCGACGACAACCCCGCGAAACGTCCCGAGGTGCGCAAGGACATCGCGCGCACCTGGTGGCCCGACGGCTGACCCCGCCAGGGCCGTTTCAGTCCAGCCGCTTGCGGTAGTGGATCCGGTCGTAGGGGCCGTCGACACGGCGTTCCACGACCTCGTATCCGTACTTCGGATAGATCTCCTGGTTCTCCCACATCAACGCGTTCGTGTAGAGCCTGATCTCGCCGAGGCCCAGCTCACGCGCGCGTGCCTCGACGAAACGCAGCAGCCGCCGTCCGACGCCCGTGCCGTGGGCGTCGGGGTGGACGGCGATGCTGTCCAGGAAGAGGTGGCCGGCGAACGCCTCGATCACGACCAGCCCGTCGACGGGCTCTCCGGTGACGAACACCTTCCCGGCGGCCACGTTCGCGGCGTGGTCCGCCTCCATGGGCTGCGGCACCACACCGATGCGCTCGATGTAGGGGCGGTAGGCGGCGTCCGTCACGGCCGCGACGGCCGGCACGTCCTCGGCGCGGGCCGGCCGCACCCGCTCCGGGATCTCCTCGATCATGGACGCACGCTATCCGCCCGAGCCCGGCACGGGCACCCCTTGGTCAGCGGGGGCGGCCCGCGCCGTCAGGAGCCGGCGGCGGACAGGTGGCGGGCCGATTCGGCGGCCGGGCGCCGCATGACCGTGCGGCTGGCGCGCCGCATGGTGGTCCGTACGACGGGGGCCGCCCGCCGGCCGGCCGGCGGGCGCGCACCCAGGCGTACGTGAATGAGACGCGGCTCCCGCCGGCGGGCAGCGGGTCGATGACGTAGGTGATGCCGTAGGCCCGGCGCCCGGCCGACCGCGCTGACGTTGTGTTCGACGACGCGCCGCGACGCCTCGGCCTCGACGACCTCGATGGTGACGTCGGTCCGCAGCGCCAAGTCCCCGCCGGAGAACACCCAGCCAGGGGTGCCAGGAGCCACGGCCGATGGGGATGTCCGGGGTTCATCGCCTCCCAGCTCAACCCATGGGCCGGAAGCCTGCCGAGCGGTAAGCGGAAGGCTTCCGAGATGTCCCGCCTCGCCACGCGCTGTGCCGGAGGCTCTGCCTGATCACCGGGGCGAGCCGAACGGTGGAGGCCGGGCTAAGATCGCGCCATCGCCGTTGCGGTCACCGCACGTCGAAGCGATTGGCGAGGGCTTCATCGCCTCCCTGAACCCAGTTGGCCGAAGGTTCGGGCTCCGGGAGGCTCCGTAAAGGGGAGAGGCAGGGGGGGCTCACCATGGAAGAGCCGCGTCGCCATGGCGGCCGGTACGAGCTGGGCACGATACTCGGCCGTGGTGGCATGGCCGAGGTCCATCTCGCCCATGACATCCGCCTGGGCCGCACTGTCGCGGTGAAGACGCTGCGGGCGGACCTCGCCCGCGATCCGTCGTCCCAGGCCCGGTTCCGCAGGGAGGCCCAGTCAGCCGCCTCGCTCAATCATCCCGCGATCTGCGCGGTCCACGACACCGGCGAGGACTTCGTCGACGGCGTCTTGATCCCGTACATCGTCATGGAACACGTGGACGGCTCGACCCTGCGCGAGCTGCTGCACAGCGGTCGCAAGCTGCTGCCCGAGCGCGCCATGGAGATGACCGTCGGCATCCTCCAGGCGCTGGATTACTCCCACCGCAACGGCATCGTCCACCGGGACATCAAGCCCGCCAACGTGATGCTCACCCGCACCGGCCAGGTGAAGGTGATGGACTTCGGCATCGCGCGCGCGATGGGTGGCTCCGGCATGACGCTGACGCAGACGGCCGCGGTGATCGGCACCGCACAGTACCTCTCGCCGGAACAGGCGATGGGCCAGACCGTTGACGCCCGCTCCGACCTGTACTCCACCGGCTGCCTGCTCTACGAACTGCTCACCGTTCGGCCGCCCTTCATCGGCGACTCCCCGGTCGCCGTCGCCTACCAGCACGTACGCGAGGCCCCGCAACCGCCGAGCTTCTTCCATCCTGAGATCCCGCCCGAGGTGGACGCGATCGTCCTGAAGGCGCTGACCAAGGATCCTGGCTACCGCTACCAGTCCGCCGACGAGATGCGCGCGGACATCGAGGCGCACCTCGACGGCCGGCCGGTCGCCGCCATGGCCGCGCTCGGCGCCGTCGGATACGGGTACGGCGGCTACGCGGACAGCGCACCGACCACCGCCCTGCCGACGCTGCAGCAGCCGCGTCCCGCGCTTGTCCAGCAGCCCCCGCAACCATCTGGCTACAGCGACGACGGCGGCCGCCCGGGCGGCGCCGGCTTCGACGCCGGGTACGCCGATCCGGCACCTGCCGGAGACCGGCGTCTGTCGCGGGCCGCGCTCATGGGCATCGGCGTGGCCGGCCTCGCTCTGATCGGCATTGTCGTGGGCAACACGCTGGACGTCGGCGGCAACGACCAGCAGCCGACCGCCGACACCTCCGCCACCTCGAGCAGCGGCCAGTCCGGGACGGACACCGCGCAGGCCCAGGCGAAGTCGCTCGACGCGCTGCTGCAGTCGAGCAAGAGCAGCCGCACGGCGGTGATCGGCGCGGTCGCCTCCATCAAACAGTGCAGCGACCTCGCTGGTTCGGCGACCGACCTGCGCACCGCCGCGAGCCGGCGCGACGACCTGGTCACCAAGCTCTCCCAGCTCACCTTCGACAAACTACCCGATCACGGCGACTTGGTGGCCCAGCTCACCACGGCCTGGAAGGCGTCCGCCGCCGCCGACAACCACTACGCCGCCTGGGCCGACCAGGCGGCCGGCGCCAGCGGCTGCCATAACGGCCACGCGACGAAAACCGACCAGACCGACCAGGGCAACGCGGCCAGCGACCAGGCGACCCGCGCCAAGAAGAAGGCTGCCGCCCTGTGGAACCCCATAGCGCGGCAGTACGGTCTCCCGCAGCGCCAGTTCAACGAGCTCTGAGCCGCCGGCCGCGGCACCGAGCAGACCGTATGAACCGAGCCGGTCGCCGAGACGACAGGACAGGTTCGGGCCGCTGTGGTGAGGCTCGGCGCAAGGGCGCATGGTGGGCGCTTCTGGCGCATGTCATCGGTGGCAGCACGCTTGAGACATCGTCTGGACGGTTCCCCGGTGCACGCGCTGGCGCGAGCCAATCGGGGAGCCGTCCGGGGCGTCCGACTGCGAACGAACCTGAACGGGCGCGGACAGTCACGCTGCTCGGGCGCTGGTGGACCACCGGGTTCCTCCCCCTCTTCCTGAGCCCCCGGTTAGTCCGGCCTTAACGGCACCATAAGGATCTCCTCCGTCCGCCTCCGGCAGGCGATTTCGCGGTTTCTTGGGGCTAGTTTCGGATCACCCCCTACGGGTTCCACCCGAGTTCCCCCGGTTCCCCCCGGAGTTCCGACCCCACCGATGGACCGTTTGCCGAGGAGTTCCGCATGCCCGTTCGCGCCCGTCGTAGGGCCGCCGTCGTCGCCGTGCTCGGTCTGCCGCCCCTCGCGCTGACCGTGCTCGCCGCCTCTCCGGTGTCCGCGCACGGTTCGATGGGCGACCCCGTCAGCCGGGTCTCGCAGTGCTACGCGGAGGGTCCGGAGAGCCCGAAGTCGGCCGCGTGCAAGGCGGCCGTGGCGGCCGGCGGCACGCAGGCGCTGTACGACTGGAACGGCATCCGGATCGGTGACGCCGCCGGGCAGCACCGGAAGCTGATCCCGGACGGCAAGCTGTGCAGCGCGAACAACGAGGAGTTCAAGGGCCTCGACCTGCCCCGCGCCGACTGGCCGGCGACGAACGTGCACAGCGGGCCGTACACCTTCAGGTACCGGGTGACGGCGCCGCACAAGGGCACCTTCAACGTCTATCTCACCAAGCCCGGTTACGACCCCGCCAAGCCGCCGGCCTGGTCCGAGCTGGACCTGGAGCACCCGGTGGCGACGGTCACGGACCCGGTCGCCGCGGGCGGTTTCTACACGTTCTCCGGCACGCTTCCCCAGCGGACCGGCCGGCAGCTGCTGTACGCGATCTGGCAGCGCTCGGACAGCCCGGAGGCGTTCTACTCCTGCTCGGACGTGGACTTCGGCGGCACCGGCACGGGAAGCGCGGGCGGCGGCCCCGCCCCCCACGGCTTCCGCGCCCTCCGACCGGCAGACAGCGGCCGGTGCCGACAAGTCGACGATGCGGCACCACGGTCACGTCGGCGACACCGCCGGCACGCCGGCCCGGCAGCCCTCGCAGCAGTCCTCGACCGCGCCCAACGAGCCCAAGGCGGCGGGTGCTTCGCACGGCCTCGCCGAGACCGGCGCCTCCGCCGGAACCGGCTACCCCGCGATCGGCGGTGCGGCGGCGCTGGCACTCGGTTCGGCGGCGCTGTTCCTGTCGGTGCGGCGGCGCCCGGCGGACGGGCCCACCGCCGCTGAGGTTCCGGGGCCTGTCCGGCGGCTCAGGCCGGACAGGCCCCGGCGGCGCGTCAGCTGAAGACGGACGCGCAGGTGGTGGCGGTGGCGTGGGGCGGGTCGAGCGCGTTGGTCACCTCGTGGAAGGCGATCCGGTCGAACAGGCCGATGGCGACGTGCTCGGAGAGGTCGAGCGGGCACAGGTCCTGGAGCAGGACGTTGTGGACGTCGGAGCCGCTCAGGTACTGGCTCTGCCAAGGGGTGGCCACCTCGTCGTACTTGGTGGCGATGACCGTGTAGTGCACTCCGGGGACGGTGTCGCCGCCCGCATTGAGCTTGGTGAGGAAGTCGGAGCCGGGGATCTGGTCGGCGAGACCGGGGGTGGTGGCCTTGACCAGGTCCGAGGCGCCGGGGAAGTACGGCAGCAGGTTGGTGAGGCCGCTCAGCGTGGCGCCGTGGTTGTCGGGAGCCAGGCCGACGAGGGCGTTCACCTTGCCGGCTCCGCCGAGGAACTTCAGGTAGTAGCGGGGCATCATGCCGCCCTGGGAGTGACCGACCAGGTCGGCCTTGGCGGCTCCGGTCGCGGCGAGCACCCTGTCCACGAAGGCCGACAGCTGGTCGGCCGACTTGTCGATGGGACCGAGGCCGTAGAAGAGGGGGACGCCGGTCAGCTGGCCGTAGTCGAGGGAGTAGACGCAGTATCCGCGGTCCTTCAGGTACGGGGCCAGGGAGAGCCAGTTGTCGACCGAGTTGCCCAGGGTGCCGTGGACCAGGACGACGGGGCGGGGGTGGGCGGCGGAGGGCTTGCAGGAGAAGTCGTTCCATCCACTGGAGGGGGCCGTGTCGGCGGCAGCGGCGGTGGCGGCGGGAACGGTGGCGACGGCGGCGGTGAGGAGCAGCGCGGCGAGCGGTCTGAGCGCTCGCTTCCAAGGCAGCATCGTGTGATCTCCTTGCGGCTCAAGGGAGGTGGGGGCCTTACCCTGTGATCCGGATCACGAGGATGCTGTTCATTCGTCAAGTTACGGGCGAGTAGCGCACGTGTGAAGTTACGCGTCAGTAAAAACTTCCAGTGATAACCGGAGCACCACCGGACCCTGACGGATCATCACCAGGCCGGCCTCACCGGACCATAGGGAGCGATCCGCGCCAAACGCTCCCCCAACACGCGCACTTCACCCTCGCCCAGCAGTTCGGCCCATCGCCCCACGACCTCGGCCGCCGCCGCCTCCGCCGCCCGGGTGCAGGCCCAGCCGCGCTCGGTCAGCACGACCAGCCGCGCCCGCGCGTCCCGCGGATGCGGCCGCCGCTCGGCGTACCCCTTCCGCACGATCTCGTCCACCAGCTGGCTCGCGGCCTGCTTGGTCACCCTGAGGTGCGCCGCGAGGTCGGTGACCGTGGCCCCGTCCGGGGCGAGCCGCGCGAAGGCGAAGCCGTGCGCCGGCCGCACATCGGCGAACCCGCGCGCCACCACCCCGTCATTGATGCGTTGCGTGAGGTCGCCGGCGGCGGCGAGCAGGGCGGCGGACAGGGCCATGGCTTCGGAGTTCTGCACGGAGGCATTGAAACACCGTTGACAAGTTGGTCAAGCAGCTTGACCATATAGTCAAGTCACTTGACCAGTTGAACGGAGAACACCGGCATGCCCGTCGTCCGCTCTTCCGAGGCCACGACCCATGAGATCCACGGCGCCCGCTTCGTCTCGTACGCCACCCCGCTCACCGGCAGCAAGGAACTCTGCGCCTGGCGCGGGGAGATCCCGGCCGGCACCAAGGCGCCCGCCCACACCGTCAACCGCGAGGAGATCTTCCATCTGCTCGTGGGCGAACTGCTGATCACCCTCGACGGCCGCACCGAGCGCATCGGCGCGGGCGACACGGTGATCGTCAACGCCGGTACGACCTTCGCCGTGGAGAACCCGGCCGATCACACCGCGCTGTCCTGGGTCACCACCTCCGTCGGCCTGCAGGCGGAGCTGGCCGACGGCACCCGCATCACGCCGCCCTGGGCCAACTGACCGACGTGGAGCCGCCACCACGCCCCAGCGCTCCCGGCATCACCGCCCTGGGCCCGAACTTCGCCCGCGCGCGGTCCGCGACCTCCTCGATACGGCGGACCCTCTCGTCCACGGGGTCGAAGGTGAGCTGGTAGGAGGCCTGGTCGGCGGGGGCCAGGCCCTCGGCGCGCAGGGCGAGCGCGCGGACCCGGGCGCGCTGCAGGCCGAGCGCCTCGTACATGCCGTAGGCCGCCCTGGTCAGGGCCGCCGAGTGCGCGGTCGGCTCCTTCAGGGTGCGGCTGCGGGTGGTGGAGGACCGGTCGGCGTAGCGCACGGTGAGGGTCAGGGTGCGGCAGACCTTCCGCACCGCGCGCAGCCGGGCGCCCAGCTCCTCGGCTGCGGACAGCAGCGCCCTGCGGTGCCGGCCGGGGTCCAGCTCGTCGAGGTCGAAGGCGCGTTCCGTGACCAGTGACCGCGATACGGAGTTCGGTACGACCCGCCCCCGGTCGATGCCGCTCGCCTTCTCGTGCAGCTCGCGGCCGGCCTTCGCGCCGATCAGCCGCTGGAGCGTGGACAGCGGCGCACCGGCGACCAGGCCCAGGGTGTCCAGGCCGTACTCGCTCAGGGTGCGGGCGGTCGCCGTGCCGACGCCCGGCAGCGCGGACACGGGCCGCTCGGCGAGGAACTCCGCGATGCCGTCCGGGTCCTCGGGCACGGCACACGTCACCCCGGGCCGGGCGTCCTGCAGCGCCACGCGGGCCAGCATCGGGCCGGGACCGGCGCCGATCACACAGTCGACGCCGTACAACGCGAGGGCCCGTACCCGGATCACGGAGGCCAGCTCCACCGCGCCGCGCCCGAAGTACCGCTCGGCACCGCGCAGATCGGCCAGCGCCCCGTCCGGCGGCAGCGCCTGAACGACCGGGGTGAAGTCCTCCAGCAATCCGAGCAGTCCCGGCAGGGCCGCCTCGTGCATCGGCGGCAGCTGGAAACGTAGGCAGAGGATGGTCATCCCGCACTCCCCGGACTCTGGTGCCACAACTTCCGTACGGCAGCAGGCCCTTGTGCGGCCTCCTGCCCCGCGGGCCGCAGGTCGGCCCACGGATGCATCTGGTATCCGGTCGGCAGCTGGATCCGCCGCCCACCGGTCGGATCGCCGCCCGCTCCCTCGGCCACGGGCTCCGCGAGCCGCGCCGCCACCTCGTCGAGACCGCCCTCGGCACGCAGTTCCACCAGCTCGGCGAGGTTCCAGGCGGCGGACCCCACCACGCTCAGACTGCGCGGACCACGCCGCTGCACCACTCCGCGCACCAGCAGCAGCCACGAGTGGAAGACGGTGTGGGCGCACGCGTCGTGCGAGTCGTCGAAGAACGCCAGGTCGACCAGCCCCGTGCCGTCGTCCAGCGTGGAGAAGATGACCCGCTTGCCGGAGCGGATCGGCGGGGTCTGGGTGGCCGCCTTGGCGCCCGCGACCAGCACGGTCTCGCCGTGCCGCGCCTCGCGCAGCCGGCGCGCGGAGACCACGCCCAGTTCCTTCAGGAACTCCCGGTGGTCGTCCATCAGATTGCGCGAGGCGTCCATGGACAGCACACCCAGCTCGGCGCTGAGCCGTTCCGCCGACGTCAGGTCCGGCAGCCCCGCCGGCGCGGTCTTCCGCCCGCCCGCTGGGGGCACCTCCCACACGTTAGGTAGTGGGGGAGGAAGCTGACCGCCGCCACCGCTCCGGGCACCCCGGTGCAGCTCGGTCAGGTGCAGTTGCAGATCGCGCCGGTTGGCGCCGAAGGCGTCCAACGCCCCCACCTGGGCGAGCCTCTGCGCCAGTGGCCGGCTCGGCCGCGCCCGCTCCCAGAAGTCCACCAGGGAGGAGTACGGCTGCCCGTCCGCGATCCTCTTCGCCTCGGCCTCGCTGATGCCGTGCACATCGGAGAGGGCGAGCCGCAGTCCCCACTCACCCGATTCAGACACCAGTTCGATCCGGTGGGCGACCCCTGACACGTTCACGTCCAACGGCAGGATCGGCACCCCGCGCCGCCGCGCGTCCGCCAGCAGCAGCCGCTTCGGATACATCCCGGGGTCGTGCGTGAGCAGCCCGGCGTAGAAGGCGGCCGGGTGATGGGCCTTCAGCCAGGCCGACTGGTAGGTCGGTACGGCGAAGGCGACGGCGTGCGCCTTGCAGAACCCGTACGACCCGAAGGCCTCCACGATCTCCCAGGTCCGCCGAATCGTTTCCGCGCTGTACCCCCGAGCCGCCGCCTGCTGTGCGAACCACACCTTGATCCGCCCCTGCGACTCCGGGTCGGACAGCCCCCGCCGCACCCGGTCGGCCTCGCCCCGCCCGCACCCGGTCATGATGGCGACGATGTCGATGACCTGCTCGTGGAAGACGACGACGCCGTACGTCCCGCGCAACGGCTCTTCCAGATCCGGATGCGGATAGCGCACCGGCGCACGCCCGTGCCGCGCCTCGATGAACGGCCGCACCATGTCGGCGGCGACCGGTCCGGGCCGGAACAGCGAGATGTCGACGACCAGATCATGAAAGGTGCTCGGCTGCAGCCGCCCCACCAGATCCCGCTGACCGGGCGACTCGATCTGGAAGCAGCCCAGCGTCTCGGTGGACCGGATCAACCGGTACGTCTCCGGATCCCCGGCCGGCAGCGCGTCCAGGTCGACCGGCTCGCCCGTCACCCGCTCCACCTCGGCGACCGCGTGCGCCATGGCCGACTGCATCCGCACGCCCAGCACATCGAGCTTGAGCAGCCCGAGGTCCTCCACGTCCTCCTTGTCGAACTGCGACATCGGCAGCCCCTCACCGCTGGTGGGCACCACCGGCGTACGGGCGAGAAGCGAGGCGTCGGACAGCAGCACCCCGCACGGATGCATGGCGATGCCGCGCGGCAGGGCATCGAGCGCCTCGACGAGCTCCCACAGCCTGCCGTACCGCTCCCCTTCCCGCTGAACCTCCCTCGCGAGCCGCTTCAGCTCGGGCAGCTCCTCCAGCGCGGCGCGCGCGTCCCGGGCCCGGATGTGCGGAAAGGACTTGGCCACCCGGTCGATCTCACCCGGATCCATGGACAGGGCGGCACCCACGTCCCGGATGGCATGGCGCACCCGATAGGTCTCCGGCATGGAGACGGTCGCCACCCGCTCCTCGCCGAACCGGTCGATGATCGCCCGGTAGACCTCCAGCCGCCGGGCGGACTCCACATCGATGTCGATATCGGGCAGCACCACACGCTCCTTGGACAGGAAGCGCTCCATCAGCAACCCGTGCTCGATCGGATCGGCGTGCGCGATACCCAGCAGATGATTGACGAGGGAACCCGCCCCGGAACCACGAGCGGCCACCCGGATCCCCATCCTCCGCACGTCGTCGACGACCTGAGCGACCGTCAAGAAGTAAGAGGCGAAGCCATGATGGGCGATGATGTCCAGCTCGTGGTGCATCCGCTCCCAGTACGCGCGCCGGCCGCCGTACCCGAGCCGCACCATCCCGGCCGCGGCCCGCGAGGCAAGGGCCCGCTGGGCGGTGCGCCGCCCGGCACCCACCAGATGCGCCTCGGGAAAGTGAACGGTCCCGATACCGAGATCCCCCTCGGGGTCGACCCGGCACTCGGCGGCCGTGGCCAGGGTCTGCTCCAGCAGCCGGCGGGCGGTGTCCCGCCGGTACCCGGCAGCCTCCACGACCCGCTCGGCGACCTGCAGCATGGCCTGCGCGTCCTTCAGCCAGGCCTCGCCGGAGTCCAGCTCCCCGCGCGGGTCGATCGGGACCAGCCGCCGCGCGGCGTCCAGCACATCGGCGACGGGCCCCGCCCCCGGATCGGCATACCGGACGGCGTTGCCGAGCACCGGCCGGATCCCCTGTTCGGCGGCGAACCCGACGGTACGGGCGGCCAGCCGCAGCGAGCCGGGCCCCGTACCCCCACGGCCGTGCCAGACGGTCTCCAGTCGCAGCGCGTCACCGTAGACCTCGCGCCAGGGGCCGAGCAGCCGCGCGGCCCGGTCGGGGCGTCCCGCGGCAAGCGCGCGACCCACGTCCGACTCCGGACCGAGCAGCACGGTCAGGCCGTCGCCGTGATTGTCCGGCCAGGGCAGCAGGGGCACACCCGCTCCCGCGTGCGCCGCCGTGACGATCCGGCACAGGTCGGCCCATCCCCGGGCGCCGTCCCGGGCAAGAAAGATCACACGAGGAGCCGACTCGTCCACGAAGGCCCCACCGCGCACCGGCACCTTCCGCCTCTCCCCCCGGCTCCGCTCGAGCGGGGGGACTCCCGCCCGGGGCACGGCCTCGGCCGCGCCCACCGCCAGATCCACCCCGAAGACCGGCCGCACCCCCACCCCGGCACAGGCCTTGGCGAAGCGCACCGCCCCCGCGACGGTGTCCCGATCGGTGAGGGCGAGCACGTCCATCCCCCGCTCCGAGGCACGCTCCGCCAGCCGCTCCGGATGGGATGCCCCGTACCTCAGGGAGAACCCGGAGACGGTGTGCAGATGCGCGAAGCCCGGCACGCGCACCTCCCGCAGTCGTGAGCCCCGAACAGCTCTCGAACATCAGTTCCCTACTTCCACCCCCACCATACCCCTCATTCTCGAACGCGTGTACGACATCCGCTCGACCGTCTGCCACCTGCGCAAACCCCGCCCACCAGGGGATACGACGGAGCCCCGCCCCCACGCACCCGGGGGACGGGACTCCACGAAACGCACGCACACCCACAAGGCGTCAGCCGATCTGCGCCCCCGTGGCGGACAGCGCGGCGGTCACCGGCTGGAAGAACGTCTCCCCGCCGGAGGTGCAGTCACCGCTGCCCCCGGAGGTCAGCCCGATGGCGTTGCTCCCCGAGAACAGCGACCCGCCGCTGTCACCCGGCTCGGCGCACACATCGGTCTGGATGAGACCGCTGACGGTGCCCTCCTGATAGTTCACCGTGGCGTTCAGCCCGGTGACCGTGCCGTCGTGCACATGGGTCGTCGACCCACTGCGCGTCACCTTCATGCCCACCGTCGCCTCGGCGGCACCGGTGATCTTCTGCGTGGACCCGTCGTACAGGTCGACCTCGCTCGGATGGTCCACCTGCGCCGTGTACTTCACGAGCCCGAAGTCGGTCCCCGGGAAGTGGGACTCCGCGTTCTGCCCGATCTCCTGGCCGCTGGAGTCCGACCAGGTGGAGATCGCCGCGGTGCAGTGCCCGGCGGTCAGGAAGTACGGCTGCCCGTCCTTGACCACGTTGAACCCGAGCGAGCAGCGTCCGCCGGACCCGCTGATCGCGTCGCCACCGGCGATGAAGGGCTTGAACTCCCCCTTCGACCTCCTCAGCGCCGCCTTGCCGCCGAGCCCGTCGACCACCTTGCTCAGCTTGGCCCACTCCGCGCCGGAGACCGTCTTGTCGGCGGTGACGACGACCTTGTTGCTCACCGGGTCGGTCGCCCAGGACGTCCCCGGTATGGTCGCGTCCTTCTTCAGCGTGGTCCGCGCGCCGTCGAGGGCGGCCGGCGAGTTGGTCACGAGTCTCGCCCTGGCTCCGGCCGCCTCGACCTCGCTCACCGCGCCCTGGTCGAGCACGTTGACGACGAGACTCCTGGCCCGGGCGTCGTAGTAGCTCCCGGCGGCGTCGGAGCCGAGGTTCTTCAGCAGCGTCGAGGCGAGGTTTCCGGCCGCCGGAGCGGACAGGACCTTCGGTTCCGGAGCCGACTTCGCCGGCTCGCTGGCGTTCGCATTCTGCAAGGTGACACCCGCGGCGACCAGTGCGGCGATTCCCGCGCCGGCCACGGCGATCCGCCGCCTGGGTATGCGTCGGTGCTTCAACTCACGTCCTCCTGTGGGGGGATGACCGGCCAGACCGTGGGGGACCTGACAGGCCGGAAGGCTGGTTGACGAGCGCCCACTCTTCCGAACGACACAGGGAGCACACAAGGTTGACTTCAGGACGCGCGTAGAGAGGGCTTGCACACCCCTCTCTACGTGACCGTGGATAGTCACGCCAGGGACGTTCGCACAGCAAACACGACACACACGTAACCCACACCGAACGGCGACGACACCGCCTGGCCGAAACCGAACATCCCCGCACCGACGAGAAACCCCCGCACACCCCAAGGCGTGCGGGGGCTCCGAGGAAGCCGGAGTCGGACTCGCTACGGCAGCGTGACCCCGTAGTAGCTCAACGCCTCGGTCACCGGCTGGAAGAACGTCGTACCGCCGGAGGTGCAGTCACCGCTGCCCCCGGAGGTCAGACCGTAGGCCACGGTCCCCGCGTACAGCGGACCACCGCTGTCGCCGCCCTCGGCGCACACCGTGGTCTGGATCAGCCCGTAGACGATGTCACCGCCGCCGTAGTTGACGGTCGCGTTCAGCGCGGTGACCCGGCCACTGTGCGTACCGGTGGTGGAACCACGCCGGTACACGGTCGTGCCCACGGACGGCGTGGCCGCGCTCGTGATGGACTGGCTGCCCACGGAACTCGGGTGCGAGATCGAGGAGTTGGTGTACCGCACCAGGGCGAAGTCGTTGCCCGGGAAGCTGTAGCCGACGTTGGTGCCGAGCACCGTGGTGTGGCTGGAGTTGCTGTACCAGGTGGAGGCCACCTCGCCGCAGTGACCGGCGGTGAGGAAGTAGTACGTGCTGCCGCTGTGCACGTTGAAGCCGAGCGAGCAGCGGTACTGGCCACCGTAGATGGCGTCGCCGCCGGTGATCAGCTTGTTGAACGTGCCGGGGGTGTGCTTGATGGTGAGCGCGCCCGCGTCGGTGCCGGCCTGCCGCTTGATCTTGGCGATCTCGGCCTTGGACACCGTGCTGTCGACGGTGACGACGACGCGGTTGGTCTTGCTGTCCACCGCCCAGGCCGTACCGGGTATGTCGGCCTTGAGAACGGCGGAGTTGGCCTTGCTGAGCTGGGCGGCGCTGAACGTGTGGGCGTCGCTCGCGTTCGCCGTGGGGGCAGCGAAGGCGGCCGCGGCCAGGAAGCCGGTGGCCACGGCGATCAGCCGGGTCCGTCTGGCGGTGCCGCTGCCGGAAGTGGTGCGCTTGATCCTCACTTGTCGTTCCCTCCCAAGGGAAGTCGGGGGCCCGCGTGGGGTCGGGGCCCGTGAGGCGCAGCCAGGAGGGGGTGACCGGGTTCCGCACACGCATGCCCCCTGACCAGCGCTGGGGGGAGTATTCGGCCGAACGACCGGTCGGCACAAGAGTGCCTTTCGGCCGTTGGCTTTTAAACCACCTTTGCCCGGTGGTCCCCTGACGTCCGATCAGCGCACGCCGACGTCAGCTCACCGCACGCTCCCCCGCCTCGATCGCCACGTCCAGTCGGTTGCCGGGCGGCGGGAACGGGCAGATGAAGTGGTCGGCGAAGGCGCACGGCGGGAGTTGGGCGCGGTTGAAGTCGACGGTCGTACGCCCCTCGGCGTCCGGCGGGGCCGGGTGGAGGAAACGGAACCGGAAGCTGGTGTCGCCGCTGGTGGCGTCGGCGAACACCGCCCACAGCTGCCCGTCGCCCTGCTGTGCGACCCGCAGCGTCAGCTCCCGCCCGTCCAGGGTGAAGGCCAGCTCACCGGCGAGGGCGAGCCCCCGCTCGCGCCCGTCCGCGTTGCCGACCCGCACGGTGCGGGTGTCGTCGTACGGCGTGAACCGCCCCGGGACCGACCAGCGGGCGTCGTACGGGGTGGCCTCGATGCCGTCGAAGGCGCGGCGGGCAGCGGACCCGGGGTCGTACACCCGCACCCCCCACACACCCTCGCGCACCAGCACGACCAGCCGCTTCTCCCCCAGCGCGACGCGCGCCTCGGCCGCCGGCCCGCGGTCGGCGGCGAGCCGGACCTCACCCGCGAACGGTCGTCCGTCCACGCTCAGGCCGTCGGCCTCGGCGGCGGTGAGCACCACGCCTTCCCCATCGGCCACCCAGGTCCCGGGAATGGCCGGAATTCGCCCGTCCGGAAAGTCCTCGACCCAGTGCGTGGCGGTCAGCGCGAGCGGGCCGTAGGGCTCGGAGACCCTCTCGACCCGCTGCTCGTGCCACTGCTTCCACGCATCGGCTGCGTCCGTCGTCATGCCGTCTTTCCCTTCGTCTGCGTCATCTGCGGTCGGGCTTCCCGTACCGGGTGATCCAGCCCGAGATGGGAGCGGAGAGTGGTGCCCTGGTATTCCGTACGGAACACGCCGCGTTCCTGGAGCAGCGGCACCACCCGGTCCACGAACTCCTCCAGTCCGTCGGCCGCGAGAGCGAAACCGTCGGCCGTTCCCGCGCGGACATGGGCGTCGAGGTCGGCGGCGACCGAGTCGGGCGTGCCGACGAAGGACGGCCCGCCGCTCGCCTCGATCACGGTCTCCCGGCTGGAGAGTCGCTTCGCCTCCGCCAGCGCCCGCCATCTCCCGACGCGTGCCAGGGTTTCGGCGTCCCCGCTCCGAGGAGCGATCCCGGGCAGCGGGCCGTCGGGGTCGTGGCCGGAGAGGTCCACGCCCCAGAGCCGCTCCAGCACGTACCGCGCGTACTGCGGGGTGACCCGTCGCCGTCTGATTCCGGCGGCCCGCTCGTGCGCCTCGGCGGCGGTGTCCCCGAGGACGACGGTGACAGCGGGCATGATCCTCAGGTCCTGTGGCGCACGGCCGTGGGCCGCGAGCCGCCGCCGGACCTCGGCACGGCGGGCGCGGGCCGTCTCCCACGAGCCGTGCCGGGTGAGGAGCACATCGGCCGTGGCCGCGGCCAGCTCCCGTGCCTCCTCGGACTCGTCGCCCTGGATCACCACGGGCCGCCCCTGCGGTGAACGCGGCGGCCCGAACGCGCCGGCGAGGTCGAAGTGCCGGCCCCGGTGCGTGAACGGCCGGGGCGTCCCGTCGGGTGTCCAGGAGTCCCACAGCAGCTTCGCCACGGTGACGAACTCGGCGGTCCTCGTGGAGTGGGGGGCGCGCTCCGGGGGGGGCGCCGGGGCGGAAGTTCCCGGCGGCGTCCGGCGTGGCCGCCACCCGCCAGGCCGCCCGGCCCCCGCTCAGGTGGTCCAGCGTGCCGATTCTGCGGGCGAGTTCGTACGGCTCACCGAAGGCGGTGTCCGCCGTGGCGGCGAGCCCGAGCCATGTGGTGCCTGCGGCGAGGGCGTTCAGTAGGGTGACCGGCTCGGGCCATCCCACCGGGTCCAGGTCGTGCGGCCGCCCCCGGTGCTCGGGCAGCCGCAGCCCCTCGTCGAGCAGCAGGAAGTCGAACCGCCCGCGTTCGGCGGTGCGGGCGAGGTGTTCGCAGGCGGGGAAGGCGATCCGCGAGCCGGCGCGGGGAGCGGCCCAGACCGCGGTGTCCTCGGCCGCCGGGAACCGGACCGCCAGATGCATCCGCGGTCGTGCGGTCATGACGTTCCCCCGGTCATGACGCTCCTCCCGGTCACGGTGTTCTCCGTGGTCACGGCGTACTGGTTGGCGGGCCGGGCCAGGCGCAGGTGCTCGCGCAGGGTGCTGCCCGGGTAGAAGGTGCGGAACAGGCCGCGGTGCTGGAGCAGCGCCACCGTGCCGTTGACCAGCCGCTCCAGGTCACGGCGTGGCTCGACGGGCACGAGGTGGAAGCCGTCGGTGACACCGTCGGCGTGCCAGCCGGCGACCAGTTCGGCCAGGTCGACCGGGCCGCCCCGGTACAGCGGGCCCCGCCCGGTCGCCCGCGGGCCTCCGCCCCCGTGTCCGGGCTCGGCCGCGTGCTCCCCGTCGCCGAGGTCGACCAGCAGGCTCACCAGGACCCGCAGGGTGTCCGGGTCGCGCCCCGACTCGGCCGCGCGAGCGCGCAGTTCGTCGCGTACGGCGGTGGCCTGCGCCGGGGTCGCGGCGCGGACCAGGGCCACGTCGGCGTACCGGGCGGCGACGGTACGGGCCTGGCGCTCGGTGGCGTCGACCAGGCGGACGGGGTGGCCCTGCGGTGGCCGGGGCACGGTCGAGGGGCCCCGGACCGAGAAGGCGGTGCCGGTGTAGTCGACGTGGTGCAGCTTGTCCCGGTCCAGGAAGCGGCCGGTCGGCAGGTCCCGGATCTCGGCGCCGTCCTCCCAGCTGTCCCACAACTTCGCCGCCACCTCGGCGACTTCGCCCGCTTCCTGCCACAGCTCCCGGACGGGCGCCGCGGTCCGGCGGCCGAAGAGCCGGGCCTCGTCCTCACCGGCGGACACGTCGATCCGCCAGCCGGCCCGCCCGCGGCTGACCCAGTCCAGCGTCGCCACCGCCGCCTGCACCCGGAAGGGCTCGGTGTGGGTGGTGGTGACGGTCGGGACCAGGCCGATACGCCGGGTCGCGGGCGCCGCCCGGGCCAGCACGGCGAGCGCATCGGGTCCGGGCCGGGCGAAGGAGTCGTCCAGCGTCACGAAGTCCAGCCCTCCGCGCTCGGCCAGCCGGACCAGTTCGACGTACGGTTCGGCACCGGGACAGTCCGGCAGATCGACGGCGGCGGCGAGGTGCAGCGGCCCACGGCCGTACGAGGCGCCCATGTCTCACAGCACCTTCGCCAGGAACGCCCGGGTCCGTTCGTGCCGGGGCCGGTCCAGCACCTCGGCCGGCGGCCCCTGTTCGACGATCCTGCCGTCGGCCATGAACACCACCGTGTCGGCGACCTCACGGGCGAAGGCGATCTCGTGCGTGACGACGATCATCGTGGTGCCCTGGGCCGCCAGGTCCCGGATGACGTCGAGGACCTCGCCGACCAGCTCGGGATCGAGCGCCGAGGTCGGCTCGTCGAACAGCAGCAGCCTGGGCTCCAGCGCGAGTGCCCGTGCGATGGCCACCCGTTGCTGCTGCCCGCCGGACAGCTGCCGTGGGTACGCGTCGGCCTTGTCGCCGAGCCCCACCCGCTCCAGCAGCCGGCGCGCACTCTCGACCGCCTCCTTCCGGGGGCGTTTCAGCGCGGACACCGGGGCCTCGACGACGTTGTCGAGGACCGTGAGGTGGGGGAAGAGGTGGAAGTTCTGGAAGACGAACCCGATCCGGGTGCGCTGCCTGAGCACCTCGCGCTCGGGCAGCTCGTGCAGCTTGTCCCCGGCGCGCCGGTACCCCATCAGCGAGCCGTCGACGCTGATCTCGCCCCGGTCCGCCTTCTCCAGATGGTTGATGGTGCGCAGCAGCGTGGACTTGCCGGAGCCGGAGGGGCCGAGCACGACCGTCACCTCGCCGGCGCGCACCTGGAGATCGACGCCCTTGAGGACGGCGAGCGGGCCGAAGCTCTTGTGCACCGACCTGATGTCGACCATGACGCTCATCGCGCGAGTTCCCTTTCGAGTGAGGTGCTCAGGAAGGCCAGCGCCGCCCGGGCGGTGGCGTCGTTCTGCCGGAACGCGGCCCCTCCGGTGCGCGGCCGGGTGAAGGCGCCGGGGGTGCGGGCGTCGGTGTACGGGCCGAGCGCGAAGCGCCGGGGATGCGGACGCCCGGCGCGATCGAGGATCCGGCCGTCGCCGGGGTCGACCCGGAGCAGTCCGTCGGGGGTCTCGGCGGCGCCGTCGGTGTGCAGTGCGCGCAGCAGGCGGTCGCGGGCCCGTCCGACGGTGGGCTCCGGCAGCCGGGCCTCGACCAGCGCCCGGGCCTCGACGCAGAAGCCCGGCACGGTGGGACTCGTGGCCCGGAACACCCCGTCCTCTGCGGTGACGGTCATGTCGGCGCCGACGAACCTGAGCAGGCCGGCCCGGGACAGTGCGAGCATCTGCCGCAGCCGGGGTCCGGGCGGCCCGGACGCCAGGTAGCTGAAGAAGCCGTGCCACCAGGGGCCGATGTTCCCGAGGCGGACGAGCTGCCCGTAGACGGAGAGCAGCCCGAGGAAGACGCCCAGGTCCGCGCTGTGCGAGGCGTCGTGCCGGCGGTTCAGGTCCGCCTCGACATACTCCCGCAGGCCCTCCTGGAAGTCCTCGTGCGAGGCGTAGCGCACCCCGTCCAGCGGATGGTCGAGCGCGGCGAGGTCGAGCCGGTCGGCCGGATCCGGCACGGCGGCGGCGACCAGCGCCCGGACCTCGGCGACGTCGCTCGCGGCCGCGTACTTCTCCTCGAAGTCGGTCCAGGCCGTCGCCGTACGCTCGGCGTGGGCGGTGAAGAGGCGGTGGTAGTGGGCGAAGCCCAGCTCCTTCTCCACCAGCGGCCACACATCGCGCCGGAAGTCGAGGCCGCCGGGACGCGCCCGCAGGGCCTCGACCTGGGCCGGGCCGAGGAAGCGGGGCAGCGGGGGCCGGTCGCCGGTCCAGTCGTAGCCGATCTTCGCGTGGTACGGCACTCCGCGCCGGGAGCCGACGAAGAGCACCGGCTCCCGCCCCGAGGGAACGTAGGTGTCGCCCTCGTACCGTCCGCCGCGTCCCTCGGTGAGCAGCACCATCAGGTCGACGAAGGCCAGCCCGAAGCCGCGCACGAGGACGGGTTCGCCGGGCTTCAGCGGGGACAGGTCGCTGTCGGCGGTGAAGTCGGGCGGCAGGTGCACCAGGCCGTGCTCGTGTGCGTACGCGGCCAACTCGCCTTGTTCGGCGTCCAGTCGGGCGTCCAGGTGGCCGATCGCGAGGATCACCAGGTCGGCGGGGAGGGGACGCGGGTCGCCCTCCAGCCACACCTGCTGGCGGCCCTCGCGTGGACCGCCGATCCGCACGGCACGCCGGGGATGGTGCCGAACGGTGATGCCCTCGGGCAGCTCGGCCCGGGCGCGCTCGTACACCCAGCGCAGATAGCGGCCCTGGAGCTGCCGGTCGGCGAAGGTGCCGCCGTCGAGGCCGGCCCACTCGTGCAGGGTGGGGCCCTCGTGCACCGGTCCTTCCATGGTCACCGTCTCGTCGGTGAACATGGTGACGTCCTCGGCGTGCGAGTTCATCCACAGCAGCGGTGACTGCGCCTGGCGCCAGATGCGACCGCCGCCGGGCGGATGCGGGTCGACCAGATGGATGTCGAGGCCGCGGCCGGCGTACAGCTCGGGGGCGTTGGCGGCGATGCGCTCCAGCAGTCCGGTCCCCCGCGGCCCGGCTCCCACGATCACCAGCTGCGGCCTCATCGGGCGTGCTCCGTGCCGCGCGCGTAGTACTTCTCGATGTAGTGCTGGCCGAGGCCGAGTGCCGAGGTGACGACCGCGTACCAGAGGGTCGCGACCATCAGCAGCGGGATGACCTGGTAGGTGCGGTGGTAGATCAACTGGGCGGAGAACAGCAGGTCGTTGACGGCGAGGACGCTGACGATCGAGGTGCCCTTGAGGGTGCCGATGAGCATGTTGCCGGCGGGCGGCACGATGGAGCGCATGGCCTGCGGCAGCACGATCCGCCACCAGCGCCGCGACCGGCTCAGGCCCAGTGCCTGGGCGGCCTCGATCTGCCCGCGGTCGACGGAGAGGATGCCGGCCCGGACGACCTCGGCGGCGAAGGCGGCCTCGTGCAGGGTGAGTCCGACGATCGCGACGGCGACCGGGGTGAGCAGGTTGACGGTCTTCACACCGAAGACCTGCGGGTACAGCGCCCCGATGTTGAACCACAGCAGCAGCTGCACCAGGATCGGGATCGACCGGAACAGCCACACATAGCCCCAGCCGACCGCGCGCAGCACGGGGTTGACGGAGAGCCGGAACGCGGCGAGCAGGGTGCCGAGGGCGAAGCCGAGGACCATGACGACCGCGGTCAGCCACAGGGTGAGCCAGAGGCCGCGCAGGACGGAGCCGGAGGTGAAGTAGTCGGCGACGACGTCCCATTGGAACGCCTTGTTGCGCAGGACGGAGGTGACGGCGAACCCGAGCAGCACGAGGACGACGACGGCCGCCGTCCACTGGCCGTAGCGGCGCTGCGGGACGATCCGCGGGGCGTCCGCGGGTTCGGGAATCCCCGATGGGGTGGGGGTTTTGGCGAGGGTGTCGGATGACATGCGAAGGCTCCGTGACGCGAAGAGACGTCAGAACACGGGTGGTGCCTTCACACGGACGCGCCGTGCGGCGCGGGTACGGCCGAGCCCCTCAGCAGGGCCGTCCACCGAGAGTACGTGGGCGTTCGCCTCCGCTGTCAAGGCTGTCCGAACTGTGAGCCGTACGTCTCAAGTCAGTTGACGCGGAACCGGATGCCTGTTCCACTTGGCCCATGCATCCACAGCAGTGGCTGGTCACCCGCTCCCACATCGACTTCGGTCGCGTGTGGTCCTCTTCCTGTTGAGCTGACCCCCTGCCTGCGCCTGCCCTCCGGGCGGGCGCCCTCGCGTTCTCCCTCTTCCTCTTTTCCTCGCCTTCACACGCGCACCCCTCCCCTCGCGCTCTGCACCCCCGTCTGACCCCAGGAGACCGCTACCGATGCGCACGCGGCTTTTTGCACCTTTTGTCAGCATTGTTTCCGCCACCCTGCTCCTCACCGCCTGCGGCTCCGGCTCGGGCGGCACGGACGCCTCCGCGGTGGCGGCGAAGTCCGGCGACGTGCCCACCACGGACGTCGTGTCCACGGAGAAGAAGGACGCGGCGGCGGCCGGGTTGCTGCCCGCCGGCACCACCCGCCTCACCGTCGCGATCAGCGTCGGCGGCACCCCGCCCGGCACTACGTATCTCTCCGACGGCAGAACGCTGACCGGCCAGGACGTCGACTTCACCAAGGCGGTCGCCAAGGTGCTCGGCATCCGGCTGAAGGTGGAGCAGGCGAGCTTCGAGGCGATCCTGCCCGCGCTGGAGAGCGGCAAGTACGACTTCGGCGCGTCCAACTTCGGCGTCACCGACGAGCGCCGCAGGACCGTCGACTTCGTCACCTACATCAACGACGGCCAGGGCTTCGCCACCCGCAAGGACAGCAAGCTGACGAGGATCACCGACCTGAGGCAGCTGTGCGGGCTGAACGTGGCGACCGGCGCCGGCACGACCTTCGAGGCCACGCTGGAGGAGAACAAGCACGTGTGCACCGACGCGGGCAGGAAGCCGTACCAGGTGCAGACGTACTCCGAGCCCAGCGCGATCTGGTCCTCGGTGCAGCAGGGCCGCAGCGACGTGGTGATGTCCACCATCAACGGCCTGCGCTACGCCGTGGCCCACCAGCCGGGCCTGAGGTTCCTGGGCGAGTACCACCGCCTGGACGTGGGCTTCGCCTTCAAGAAGGGCACCAGGCTGGCGCCCGCCTTCCAGGCCGCGGTGAACAGGCTGCTGGCCGACGGCACGTACGAGAAGATCCTCAGGAAGTGGGGCACGACGGGCTCGGCCATCGCCAGGTCGCGGATCAGCCCGCCGGAGCTGAAGAACTGAGCGGGACGGTCACAGCCCGCAGTCACAGCACGAGCAGCACTCACAGCACTCGCAGCACTGGCAGGCCTCGCAGCACGACCCGTCGCAGTCGCAGTTGGCGCAGCAGCCCTCGCGCTTCTTCCGCGACCAGGGGCCCTCGAACTCGTCGGCGCAGCACACCTTGCAGGTGCAGCACAGGCCGAGGGCGGCCGCGCAGCCGGCCCAGAAGCCCCGCTTGTCCGGGTGCTGCGGCTGCCCGCCGAAGGGGTTGCCGTACGGATGGCCGGGCGCGTTCGGCGCGTGGTGACCGGGCGGAGGTCCGAACGAGGCCTCGGGGGCGTGTCCGCACGCGCGCGTGCCGAACGCGCGGTCCACGGAGCGCTCCAGCTCGTGCACGAGCAGCAGATGGACCAGCCTGCCGTCGGCGAACTCGGCCTCCCGCAGGGCGAGCCGGATGCCGTGCAGGGCGTCGTCGGCGAGCCGGCGGGCCTCGGTCCGGGAGGTGCCCGTGGCGGTGAGCGGGTTCCAGGCGCCCGCCGCGGCGTCGGCCTCCTGGTCCTCCACGGCGTCCAGCAGATGCGCGAGCCGGCCGAAGAGCCGGCCCGCCTCCGCGAGCACGGTCGCGTTGCCCGGCCGTCCGGCCAGCGCCGCGGTGTGGGCGAAGGCGGCGGCGGTCGCGGTCTCGGTCGGCTCGGTGACCGTCAGGATCGGGGTGCCGTGGCCGGCGAGGGTCTCCAGGCCGAGCTGCCGGTCGACGGCCTCGACCAGGACGCCGGTGTCGAAGCCGACCGCTGCGCCGCTGTGGGCGCCGGCCCTGCCCCAGCCCGCGGCGACCCGGCGCGCGGCGGCGGCCAGGGGCCTGCGGGCCAGCAGCCCGTCCCGGTCGGCGACGTGGTCGCGCACCTTCGCCGCGGCGAGCACCAGCGAGACGGCGGCGGCGAGCCGGGCGCCCTCGCCCTGGGCGACGGAGGCGGTGCGCATCCCGCGCAGCGCGCACGGCCCGGCCGTACGGCGGCCGTCGGCGGTCCGGCCCGTCTGAGCCTCCGTCAGGACCGATATGAGAAGTCCGTCATAGTTCGTCACGATCCGCGCGAGTTGCCCGTGATCGCGGCGCAGGGCGAGGCAGAGTCCGCACAAGTGCGCCATCCACTCGGCCTTGAGACTCTCGCCGAGTCGATGAGAGCACGGTCTGACGATTCCGAACACGACGATCCCCCGTGGTGTGGTACGACGTTGACATTCACCCGTACGCACCGATGATCACCCATCCGCCGCAGACAATCATATTTCACTCTCAGTCAGCAGCCGTATGTGTCGCGACCCTTGGGGCACAAGGACTCTCGACGGATCGGCTGTGCACCAGTACCGTCACAAACCCCCCGCGCGGCGTCTATCCACTTGGCGCGCCGTCCGCATCATGGATGACCATAGGGACGCGGAAAGCAGAAAGAGACCGCTGTGAGAGGAGGCGTCCATGGGATCGGTACGCAAGGCGAGTGCGTGGCTCGGCCTCGTCGACGACAACGATGACGAGCGTTACTACGACGACGAGTACTCCGAGGGCTCCGAATCCGGGGACGCCTGGGTCACCGACCCCCGGGTGAAGGTGGCCTCGGACACGGCCGAGGAGAAGGGCCGCCGGATCGGCACGGTCACCCCGGACAGCTTCCGGGACGCCCGTGTCATCGGCGAGCTGTTCCGGGACGGTGTCCCGGTCATCATGAACCTCACCAACATGGAGCCCGGCGACGCCAAGCGCGTCGTGGACTTCGCGGCGGGGCTCATCTTCGGGCTGCGCGGTTCGATCGACCGCGTGTCCAACCGGGTGTTCCTGCTCACGCCGGCCGACACCCAGATCATCAGCGGCGAGGCGTCCGCCCACCGCGAGGACGGCTTCTTCAACCAGAGCTGAGGCAGGGCCGCCCGCCGGCCCTGCCCGCCCCGGGCCTCACCGGAAGGCGTCGAGCCCGGTGAGCGCCTTGCCCAGCACGAGCTGGTGCATCTCGACGGTGCCCTCGTAGGTGAGCACCGATTCGAGGTTGGTCGCGTGCCGCATCACGGGGTATTCGAGGGAGATCCCGTTGGCACCGAGGATCGTCCGCGCCGTACGGCAGATCTCGATGGCCTCGCGGACGTTGTTGAGCTTGCCGAAGCTGACCTGCTCGGGACGCAGGCGGCCGGCGTCCATCCGCCGCCCCAGATGGTGGGCGAGCAGGATCCCCTTGTGCAGTTCCACCGCCATGTCGGCGAGCTTGGCCTGGGTGAGCTGGAAGCCGCCGATGGGCCGGCCGAACTGCTCCCGCGTCCGCGCGTAGTCGAGGGCCGCCTCGAAGCTGCTGCGCGCCGCGCCCATCGCACCCCAGACGATGCCGTACCGGGCGTGCGACAAACAGCTGAGCGGTCCGCGCAGTCCGGTGACCTCGGGTAGTACGGCCGTAGCGGGCAGCCGTACGTCGTCCATCACCAATTCGCTGGTGACGGAGGCGCGCAGGGACCACTTGTGCTTGATCTCCGGTGCCGAGAAGCCGGGGGTGTCGGTGGGCACGACGAAGCCGCGGATGCCGTCCTCGGTCTGCGCCCAGACGACGGCCACCCCGGCGACCGACCCGTTGGTGATCCACATCTTGCGGCCGTTCAGAACCCAGTCGTCGCCGTCGCGCTTGGCGTGGGTGCTCATGGAGGCGGGGTCGGAGCCGTGGTCGGGCTCGGTCAGGCCGAAGCAGCCGATGACCTCGCCGGCCGCCATGCGGGGCAGCCACTGGAGCTTCTGTTCCTCGCTGCCGAACCGGTGGATCGCGTACATGGCGAGGGAGCCCTGCACGGAGACGAGGGACCGGATGCCGGAGTCGGCGGCCTCCAGCTCCAGGCAGGCGAGCCCGTACTGCACGGCACTGGCCCCCGCGCACCCGTAGCCGCTGAGCGACATCCCGAGCGCCCCGATCCCGCCGAGCTCCTTCGCGAGCTCGCGGATGCCGGGCAGCTCCCCCTGCTCGTACCACTCGGCGACGTACGGCAGCACCCGGTCGGCCGCCCAGGACCGCACGGTGTCCCGCACGGCCAGGTCCTCCGGTTCCAGCAGGTCGTCGAGGCCGAGCGGGTCGGCGGGGTCGAACGGGGGCAACTTCGCGGACGCGGACATGAGGCACCCTCCGGCACACAGAAAACTAGCACTGCTAATCACATGGGTGCCGCCGACGTTACGGCGCGGTGTCCCGCACGTCCAGTACGCCGGGCGCGTCAGGCCGAGACGCGGGGCTCCGCCACTTCCCGCTGTGCGGGCAGCTCCACCGCCTCCACCGCCGTCTCGGGTTCCGCGCACTGCATGACCCGCGGCAGCCGCAGCGCCATCACCGCGCCCAGCAGCAACAGCCCCGCGCTCACCAGCAGCGTCACGTGCAGCCCGTGCACGAAGGAGTCCCGGGCGACCCGGCGCAGCGCCGCCCCGGTGGCTCCGCCCAGCCGGCCGGCGACGTCGTAGGCCTCGCCGAGCGAGTGACCGGCCGCGTCGGAGGCGTCCCGGGGGACGCCCCGCACCGCACGCAGATGCGGCGCGTAGGCCGCGTTCATCACGCTGCCGAGCAGCGCGATGCCGATGCCGGCGCCGAGCTGGTACGACGTCTCGCCGATCGCGGCCGCGCCGCCGGCCTGGTCGGCCGGGCACTCGTTGAGCATCGACTCGTACGCCCCGAAGAGCGTGGTCTCCAGACCGAAGCCGAGCAGGACGAAACCGGAGAGCAGCAGCGGTGCGTTGTCCGTGCCGCCCATCGCGGTGAGCGCCAGGACCGCGGCGGCGGTGAGGCAGAAGCCGAAGCAGACCATCCGGCGCGGCCCGAAGCGGCGCAGCATCCGCGCGCCCGCCAGGCCTGCCGCCATCGCCGCGACGGTCAGGGGCAGCAGCCTCAGACCGGTCTGCAGCGGGGAGAGCCCGAGCACCAGTTGCAGATACTGGGCGGCGATCAGCTCCAGGCCGACGAGCGCGAGCATCGCCAGCACGATGCAGCCGACCGAGGTGCTGAACGCGGGCCGGCGGAACATCCGCAGGTCCACCAGCGGATGGGCGAGCCTGCGCTGCCGTCGTACGAAGAAGAAGAGCAGGGCCGCGCCGGCCAGCAGCGGCAGCAGGGTGAAGGGGCTCGCCGGTGCCTCGCCGCCGCCCAGCCGCTTCACGCCGAGGACGACGCCGAAGAGACCGCCGGCCGCCGTCAGGGCGCCGACGACATCCCAGGGACCGCTGCCGTCACCACGCGATTCGGGCAGCAGGATCCGGCCGACCGGCAGGCTGACCAGCATCAGCGGGATGTTGACGAGGAAGACCGCACCCCACCAGAAGTGCTCCAGCAGGAAGCCGCCGAGCAGCGGGCCGACGGCCGCGCCGACGGCGGCCACCGCGCTCCAGATGCCGATCGCGAGCGCGCGCTCGCGCCGGTCGGGGAAGACCTGACGCAGGATCGACAGGGTCGCCGGCATGATCATGGCGCCGCCGACGCCGAGCAGCGCGCGGGCGAGGATCAGCGTCTCGGCGGTCTGCGCGAGGGCGGCCACGGCGGAGGCGACGCCGAACAGGCCGTAGCCGAGCAGCAGGACGCGTCTGCGGCCGACCCGGTCGCCGAGGGTGCCGAAGAGGATCAGCAGCGAGGCGCAGACCAGCGGATAGACGTCGACGATCCAGAGCAGTTCTATGGCACTGGGCTTGAGGTCCTCGGTGACGGCGGGGACCGCCACGTGCAGCACGGTCGCGTCGAGGGCGACGAGCAGCAGGCTGACGCAGAGGACGACGAGGACGACCCAGCGGTTGGCCCCGGCACCGGTCCCGGCCGCCCGACGGCGCGGCCGTACGGCAGCCGTGGTCGTCCCGGACATGTACGTACCTCCCAGATGTGCCGCGCGCGGGGCGGACCGACGGGGTGGGGACTCCCTGTCGTACGGCCGGAGAGGAGCGGGGTCTCCGGCCCGCGCAAACCCACGCGGGTGACTCGTCAGCGTACGCGAGTTCGCCACGGGGGCACGTGGCGGACCTCTCACACACGGGACGGAACCCGTGTGGCGTACGCCACGTCGTTCCCTCTTGACCACGCCCCGGGGGCCGTTCCGGTTCCGCGGCCCGGCCCGTCGATAATCGAGTCCGTGACCGATCTTGAGACGCGTGTGGCCCCGCCCCACACCCCACTTCTGCGCCGGGCGGCCCCCGCCCTCCTGGGCTATGCGGCGGTCCGCGCCCTGGGGCTGGTCGTGCTGGCGTTGTGGAGCGCCGCGCGCGGCAAGAGCGCGTACACCCTGCTGACCGCTCGCTGGGACTCGCTCTGGTACACCCGGGTCGCCGAGCTGGGGTACGGCTACGAGGTGCGGCTGCCGAACGGCGACGTCCACTCCAATCTGGCGTTCTTTCCGCTGCTGCCGTGGCTGGAGCGGCTGGGGCACGCGGTCACACCGCTGTCGTACGCGGACTCCGGTTTCGCGGTCGTCCTGCTCGCCTCGCTCGCCGCGGCCTGCGGGATCTTCGCCGTCGCCGACCGGGTGTACGGCCCCCGGGTGGGGATCTGCGCCGTCCTGCTGTGGGAGGTGCTGCCGGTCGGGATCGTGCAGTCGATGGCGTACAGCGAGTCGTTGTTCACGGCGCTGGCGGCCTGGTCGCTGTACGCGCTGCTGACCGGCCGGTGGATCACCGCGGGCACGCTGGCGGCGCTGGCCGGGCTGACCCGGCCGGTGGGGGCGGCGGTGGTCGCGGCGGTATGGGTGGCGGGCGGGCTCTCCTTCGTATGGGGGCGGAGCGCGGTGCGCACGCCCAGCGCATACGACAACGGGCACGCCCCAGCGCACACACCCGGCGCATCGGACGACTCGCACGCCCCCGCGCGCACGCCAGGCGCGCAGAACGCTTCACACAACCCACCGAACACCGAGCCCTCGAAAGTCACTCAAGCCCCCGCAACCCCACCCGCCCCCGCATGGCGCCGTGCGCTCGGCATGGCGATCGCTCCGCTCGGCGCCGCCGCCTATGTGCTCTGGGTCGGGCGGCGGACCGGGAAGGGATTGCTCGGATACCTGGACGTTCAGGCCGGATGGCGCAATGGGTTCGACGGCGGCTACGCGTTCGCACGCTTCGTGGCCGACAAGTTCACGTCAATTCCGTCCGCGTTCGCCGGCGCCGGTCTGATCATCGGAGTGGCCCTGCTGCTGTGGCTGTACGTGACCGGCGTCCGACAGCGCCAGCCGGTCGAACTGCTGGTGTACACGGGCGTCGTCCTCGTTCTCGCCCTGTGCGCGTCAAGTTACTTCGGCTCCAAGCCGCGACTGCTGATGCCCGCCTTCCCCGTGCTGCTGCCGCTCGCCGGCGCCCTCGCCCGGCTGCGCACGTCCCGAGCGGTGCTGGTCACGGCCGGGTTGGCGGTGGCCACGGCGGTCTACGGGGCGTTCTGGCTGAACGGCTCCGGTCCCCCGTGACCGACGCGACCGGCCGATGACGTCACGGAAAATTCCACGCCAGGACCGGGTTAACACATTCATAAGCGCCGTATAAACAACGCCCGGCATGATCAAAGGAATTGAAGGGAACCGCCTCGCAGGATTGCGGAATGCCGTGAATTCGGGCCGCGCTTGAGAGGTTTCCCACATCACATCGTCATCACAAAGCCGCTGTTTCGACCGGGAACACAGCTCACTCGCTGTAACGTCGATTGGGTGCGTACCGAACGAAACCTCACCCGGCGTCTGGACCGGGTGTTCGCCAGACTCGACCGTGAGCCGGAACGACCGGCCCACATCGATGTGCCAAGGATGAGCCGGCACCGGGTCGTTCTGTTCACCGCGACCCTGGCTTTCTACCTGGCGATCGTGTGGGCCGTGGTGATCACGTCCTGGCTGGTCCGGCTCGACTGGCAGGTCATGTTCTTCCGGCCGTACCAGCAGTGGCCGCAGATCCACGCCTTCCTCGACTACTACGTGGTGCTCGGCCAGCGCGGCCCCACCGCGGTGATGGTCGCGGCCTGGCTCGGCTGGCGCTCCTGGCGGCAGCACACCCTGCGCCCGCTGCTCACCCTGGCCACCTCGCTGCTGCTGCTGAACATCACGGTCGGCGCCGCCAAGCTCGGCATGGGGCGCCTCGGTCCGCACTACGCGACCGTGATCGGCTCGAACGAGATGGGCCTGGGCGGCGATATATTCCCCAGCGGCCACACCGCCAACGCGGTCGTGACATGGGGCATTCTGGCCTATCTGGCCTCCACCCCGAGAGCGCGCCGCTGGCTGTCGGCGCTGTCCGCGATCACGGCGCTGGGCGTCGGTCTCACCACCGTCTACCTCGGTACGCACTGGCTGAGCGACGTGCTGCTGGGCTGGGCCGCGGGCCTGCTGATCCTGCTCGCCCTGCCGTGGTTCGAGCCGCTGATCGCCAGGACCGAGGTGGCGCTCTTCGACCTGCGCGACCGCTGGCGCGCCCGCCGCAGCCGGCCCGTGCCCGAACCGGCCGTCCCGGTCACGCCGGTGGTGCTCAGGCCGGCCCGCGCACCGGCCGAGCAGCCCGCCCCGGCGCGCGAACCGGCCGCGTCGACCCGTGCCTCCAGAGGGCTGGCGCATCTGGCCCCGGGACCGCACACGACGCGTTCGGAACGCACCCCGGTCACCCCGGTGGGCAGCCGTCGCACACCGACCACCGCCTGCCGCGCGGCACCACCCAGCCGGCCCGGCCGCTGACCGGCGGCTGAGGCACGGACCGACGTCGGGGCCCGGTACGCACAGCCGCCCCGCACCACGACGAAGGCCCCGCTTCCCGGAGGAGGGAAGCGGGGCCTTCGCCCTGCGGGTGTCCGAAGGCGCGGCCCTCAGCCCTTCCACGCGCGGGTCACCACGTCGTCCCGCACCTCGAAGTTGAGCCGGCCCACCCGGTACTCCATGGTGATGATCGCGCCCGGCGGCAGCGACCGTACCGTCGTCCACCCCCGCTCCCGGGCGAGCCGCTCGGCGAGCGCCGCGTCGAGGCCGACGTACCCGTCCGGACTGTCCTGGGGCTCCGCTGGCGGAGTGGGAATCGGTGCCATGCCGCCACGCTACCGCGCAGCGCAAGGTAAGGGTCGTATCCGGCTCCCGTCACACTTCTGTCACAGCCGCCGGCCCGCGTTTCCCCCGAACCGAGTCACACGTACGGGCGTTTCCACGGGGCGCACCGGGGTAATCGAACGGAATTCACAGCACTCCTGAGCGGCCCGCGGAATTACCCGGCGGAAACTTCCACCGCCGGGATCCGCACTTGGTCCAGAGGGGTGATTCCGCGCGCAATCCGGCGGGGCCGGCAGGGCATCTGACGCCGCATAGAAATTTTCACGAATTCAGCACATCGGCGGTGTACGCCCCCTGTCGGAGCGGGTCACCCCGCGAGCATCATGGCGCCGGCACGCGGGTACGCGGGCCGGCGGACCCGGGCGCGACGATGCGAAGGGGCGAGCGATGGGGACCGAAACCGCGGGAGCGACGGCAGGGCCGGTGTGCGGCAGGAACCGGGCCGGCCGGCTGGTGGTCGACTGGCTCACCACCACCGACCACAAGAAGATCGGGCATCTGTACCTGATCACGGCGTTCGGCTTCTTCCTGGCCGGCGGGGTCATGGCGCTGCTGATGCGCGCGGAGCTGGCCCGGCCGGGACTGCAGATCATGAGCAACGAGGAGTACAACCAGCTGTTCACGCTGCACGGCACGATCATGCTGCTGCTCTTCGCGACCCCGAGCTTCGCGGGCTTCGCCAACGAGCTGATGCCGTTGCAGATAGGCGCGCCCGATGTGGCGTTCCCGCGCCTGAACATGCTGTCGTACTGGCTGTTCGCCTTCGGCGGGCTGATCGTGCTCGGCTCGCTGTTCACCCCGGACGGGCCCGCGGCCTTCGGCTGGTTCGCCTACGCGCCCCTCAACAGCTCGCTGCACTCCCCCGGCGTCGGGCCGGACCTGTGGATCATGGGGCTGGCGCTGTCCGGCTTCGGGACGATCCTCGGCGCGGTCAACTTCATCACCACGATCATCGGGATGCGCGCGCCGGGCATGACGATGTTCCGGATGCCGGTCTTCACCTGGAACACGCTGTTCACGTCGATCCTGATCCTGCTGGCGTTCCCGGTGCTGGCGGCGGCACTGCTGGTGCTGGAGGCGGATCGGCGGTTCGGCTCGCAGGTGTTCGAGGCGGCGAACGGCGGGGCGCTGCTGTGGCAGCACCTGTTCTGGTTCTTCGGGCATCCGGAGGTCTACATCATCGCGCTGCCGTTCTTCGGGATCGTCACGGAGATCATCCCGGTGTTCAGCCGCAAGCCGGTCTTCGGCTATCTGACGCTGGTCGCCGCGACCATGGCGATCACCGGGCTGTCGGTCGTGGTGTGGGCGCACCACATGTTCGCGACCGGCGCGGTGCTGCTGCCGTTCTTCTCCTTCATGTCGTTCCTGATCGCGGTGCCCACGGGCGTGAAGTTCTTCAACTGGACCGGCACCATGCTGGGCGGCTCGCTGTCCTTCGAGACGCCGATGCTGTGGGCCACGGGCTTCCTGGTGACGTTCCTGTTCGGCGGCCTGACCGGGGTGATCCTGGCGTCCCCGCCGCTGGACTTCCACGTCACGGACTCGTACTTCGTGGTCGCGCACTTCCACTACGTCGTGTTCGGCACGGTCGTCTTCGCGGTCTTCGGCGGCTTCTTCTTCTGGTGGCCGAAGTTCACCGGGAAGATGCTGGACGAGCGGCTGGGGAAGATCCAGTTCTGGACCTTGTTCACCGGTTTCCACACCACGTTCCTGGTGCAGCACTGGCTGGGTGCCGAGGGCATGCCGCGCCGGTACGCCGACTATCTGGCGGCCGACGGCTTCACCGCGCTCAACACGGTCTCCTCGATCGGCGCGTTCCTGCTGGGCCTGTCGACGCTGCCGTTCCTCTACAACGTCTGGAAGACCGCCAGGTACGGCGAGAAGGTCGACACCGACGACCCCTGGGGCTACGGCCGCTCGCTGGAGTGGGCGACCTCCTGCCCGCCGCCCCGGCACAACTTCGTCACACTCCCCCGGATCCGCTCGGAGTCCCCGGCGTTCGACCTGCACCACCCGGAGTACGCGGCGAAGGAGCAGGCGCCGCGGTCCGCGCCAGAGCCGCATCGAGCCGGTCCCGGATCCTCCTGATCTCCTCGGTCAGCCCGGCGGGCTCGATCACCTCGAAGGGCAGGCCGGTCATCATGATGTGAACGACCATCACCTCCAGGTTCGGCGCTCCGCTGCGCAGGACGCAGGCGTCCTCCCCGTCCGCCTCCAGCGTCCCGGCCGACGGCGAGATGCGCTCCGCGGCCGCGTGCAAGGGCACCAGCAGCCGTACGGCGGAGTGCGTGGCGTAGGCGCGCGTGGAGACGCCCGTGGAGACGTAGGCGGCCAGATCCTCCGCCGGGGGCTCGCGCGGGGTGAAGCGGGGCCCGTGCGGCGGCTTGGGGGTGATGCGGTCGACGCGGAAGGTCCGCCAGTCCGCGCGGTCGACGTCCCAGGCGACCAGGTACCAGCGCCGCTCGGTGCACACCAGCCGGTGCGGCTCGACGGTACGGCGGCTCTCCGCGCCGTCGTGCGTGCGGTACTCGAAGCGCAGCCGCTCGGCGTCCCGGCACAGGTTGGCCAGTTCGGTCAGAAGCGCCGGGTCGACGTCCGCGGCCGGCGGGCCGCCGCGCAGCATCGGCACGGTGAAGGCGCCCAGGGCGCTCACCCGGCGGCGCAGCCGGCCCGGCAGCACCTGCTCGAGCTTGGCGAGGGCGCGCACGGAGGTCTCGCCGATGCCCTCGATGCCCTGCCCGGCGGCGGTGCGCAGGCCGACCGCCACGGCCACGGCCTCGTCGTCGTCCAGCAGCAGCGGCGGGAGTTCGGCGCCCGCGCCCAGCTGGTAGCCGCCGCCGGTGCCGGGGCTGGCGTTGACCGGGTAGCCCAGCTCGCGCAGCCGGTCCACGTCCCGGCGGACCGTACGCGTCGTGACACCGAGCCGGTCGGCGAGTTCGGCGCCGGACCACTCGCGGTGGGCCTGGAGCAGCGAGAGCAGACGGAGCAGACGTGCCGAGGTCTCCAGCATGGTCCGAGTCTGCCAGGAGATGCGGACAGCCGCTGTCCTCGACGGACAGCGGCTGTTCTGCGGGGGTGCTCAGAGCGCGAGGCGCTGGCCGGGCACGATCAGGTTCGGGTCCTCGCCGATGACCTGCTTGTTGGCGGCGTAGATCCGCTGCCAGGTGGTGCCGTGCCGCTCGGCGATGGCGCTCAGGGTGTCGCCCTCGCGGACGGTGTAGTCACCGTGGGAGGCGCTGCGGCCGGTGTGGGCCGCCGAACGTTCCGGCGTCTTCGCCGGAGCGGACTTCACGGGCGCGGACTTCGTCGTCACGCTGCTCTTCGGGGCCGCCGAACCGGAGGAACCGGTGTGCGCCGCAGCGGGAGCGGCGCCGGAGGCTCCGGCGCGGGCGGAGCAGACCGGCCAGGCGCCCCAGCCCTGGGCCTGCTGGACCTTGGTGGCGACGGCGATCTGGGCGCTCCTGGAGGCCTGGTCGGCCGTCGGGGCGTAGGCGGTGCCGCCGTACGCGCGCCAGGTGCCGGCGGAGAACTGGAGCCCGCCGTAGTAGCCGTTGCCGGTGTTGATGTGCCAGTTGCCGCCGCTCTCGCACTGGGCGATGCGGTCCCACACTCCGTTGTCCGCCGCGGCGGCGTTGCCGGTGGCGGCCAGCAGTCCCAGCGGGGCCAGCAGCGCGGCTCCGGCCAGCGCGGCCGCCGTACGGCCCTTGCGGGCGCCCTCGGGACGGGTGGTGTTGCGGGTGGTATCGGCACATTCGGACATGTAATTCCCTCTCCACGAACCCGGGCTCCCCCAGGCGGAGCACGTCTCGCCGCGCAGGACCGCGGTTGCTCGTGCCCGCCCCGTCCGGGTGACCGGTGCCGGCGCTGGTGCTGTGCCGGTGCCGGGCGTCGGACGTACCCGAGCGGTGCTCGCTGCACACGGCGGAGGAATGTAGGGAGGACGAGCGGTCGGAATCAACCAACTCTCTGTCATTCCAGGCCAGTTGCCCATTACCCCGGGTAGCGGCGATTTTCGGCCACCCACTACATCCCCTGATTTCCTGATTTTTCGACCAACGACTGAAGCGATCTGTGACCCACTTCACCGCTCCAAGTTCCTTGACTCGGCGACGAGTTGACCGTGAGTAGCGCATTCCGGACCGTTGGTGACCGTATGCACCGGTCGGTTCGAACCGGTTGCCGCCGGGGCGTGACTCCCACCACAGGACGTCCGTTGTCTTCTTCATGAGCCCGGAACCCCGGGACTCAGCGGCCGGGAGCCACCCGGCCGACCCAGCACCGCATCCCGAGGGAGCCACCGTGCCGCGCATGCTCGACGTCAGTGACGCCGTACGCGCCGAGATCGGCGACGAAGAAGCCGACCGGCTGCTCGCCGGAGAGAACGCCCCGGGCAGTTACGACTGCACGTCCTGCCGCACCCCGGGCGACTCCGAGCAGGAGCGCACCAGCACCGTTCTGTTCGTCGGCGACGAGACCGCCGTCCTCGCCTTCGCCCACGCCAGCTGCCTGCCCTCGCAGGTCGTCCAGGTCACCGAGGAGCAGCTGCGGGGCGCCGTCCGGTCCATCGGCGACGTCGCCGCGGGCTCCGCTGCCGCGGGTTCCGCCGCCGCGGGTGAGCCGCACAGGGCCGTGCCCGAGCAGGCGGTGCTCGGCGTGACCAGCGGACTCGTCCTGATCGAGGGCGAGTTGCACCCCGCGCTCGTCGTCGAGCCGACCTCGCCGATCGTGCGCCCGGGCTCCACCGGGATCGGCGACGACTTCCTCCCGCTGCTCATCGAGCAGGGGTTCATGCCGCTGACCGAGCTGGCGTCCGTGCCGCCGGTGCTGCACGGCTGGTCGGTGCTGCTCGCCGTGGGCCAGCTGCACGCGGTGCTGCAGCCTTCGGCGAACGGCGGGCAGGTGGCCTGGTGGCAGGCGCATCAGCCGCTGCAGGTGACGGACAGCTGGCGGGCCGCTGCGAACAAGCACCAGCAGGTGCTGATGTTCGCGGCGCCGGTGGGTTCCATCGGCCGTCAGCCGCGGGAGGATCTGCTGCGGGAGTCTCTCGACAGGGCCGCGGCCAGCGGGAAGTTGGTCGCTGCGGCGCTTCCTCTCGCGGGTACGTGATTCCTTTCGACCGAGTGGGTGGGGAGCCACGGCGCGTTCGCGAGGGCGGCGCGCCGTGGCCGTCCGCGCCCGCGCGGCGGAGCCGCACATCGGCACCGCCCCGCGCCCCCAAAGGCATGCCGCACAGCCGCATCTCTTTGGGGACGCCGTCGTTTGGACATACGTGCACGCATACGACGCTCCCCCTCCCCGCCGGTCCGCCTTCGTCTCTGTTCCCTCTGCGCGGTTGGCGCAGGACGGGGGCGGTGGGGTCTCGGCCACTCCCATCTACGACTCGCTCTACGCGGAGTGGGTCAAGACCTTCCGTACGCTGCCGGGTGACCGCAGCGGGGAGGAGGAGCTGACGTTCAGCCCCTTCGGGCAGCTCGTGGACCGCTCGGTGTCCTACGGGGGCCACCGGGCGGGGTCGTTCAGCAGCTCGTACAGCGCCTACAGCGCGGGGGCGTACAGCGCACGGCAGCAGTCGCAGTGGCAGCGGGTGGGCACGCTGGGGCGGCACCAGCAGGACACCGGGATGCAGCACGTGCCGGCGGCGCTCCCTCCGGGGCCGCGCCGGGGCGTGTGACCGGCACACGGTGAAGGGCGGCACCCGGATCTCCGGGCGCCGCCCTTCACGTCGTACGGCCTTGTTTCTCCCCGCCGTTACTTCTTCTTCGCGCCGCGCTTCTCGCGCACCCGCACGGAGATGTGGATCGGGGTGCCCTCGAAGCCGAACTCCTCGCGCAGGCGGCGCTCGATGAAGCGCCGGTAGCCGGCCTCGATGAAGCCGGAGGCGAAGAGGACGAACCGCGGGGGCTTGGTGCCGGCCTGGGTGCCGAACAGGATGCGCGGCTGCTTGCCGCCCCGGATCGGGTGCGGGTGGGCCGAGACCAGCTCGCCGAGGAAGGCGTTCAGGCGGCCGGTGGGGACACGGGTCTCCCAGCCGGCCAGGGCGGTCTCGATGGCCGGGACCAGCTTCTCCATGTGGCGGCCGGTGCGCGCCGAGACGTTCACGCGCGGGGCCCAGGCGACCTGGCCCAGCTCGGTCTCGATCTCGCGCTCCAGGTAGTAGCGGCGCTCCTCGTCGAGGGTGTCCCACTTGTTGTAGGCGATGACCATCGCACGGCCCGCCTCGACGGCCATCGTGACGATGCGCTGGTCCTGCACGGAGATGTTCTCGGAGGCGTCGATCAGGATGACGGCGACCTCCGCCTTCTCCACCGCGGCGGCGGTGCGCAGGGAGGCGTAGTAGTCGGCGCCCTGCTGGAGGTGGACGCGCTTGCGGATGCCGGCCGTGTCGACGAACTTCCAGGTCACGCCGCCCAGTTCGATCAGCTCGTCGACCGGGTCGCGGGTCGTGCCCGCCAGCTCGTTGACGACGACGCGCTCCTCGCCGGCGACCTTGTTCAGCAGGGAGGACTTGCCGACGTTCGGGCGGCCGATGAGCGCGATGCGGCGCGGGCCGCCGATGCCGGCCCCGCCGAAGGTCTCGCGCGGCGCGTCCGGCAGCACCTCCAGGACCGCGTCGAGCATGTCGCCGGTGCCGCGGCCGTGCAGCGCCGAGACGGGGTGCGGCTCGCCGAGGCCGAGGCTCCACAGATAGGCCGCGTCGGCCTCGCCGCTCGGGCCGTCGACCTTGTTGGCGCACAGCACGACCGGCTTGCCGGCCTTGCGCAGCAGCCGTACCACCGCCTCGTCGGTGTCGGTCGCGCCGACCTTGGCGTCCACGACGAAGACGACCGCGTCGGCCGCCTCGATCGCGTACTCGGCCTGGGCGGCCACGGAGGCGTCGATGCCGAGGACGTCCTGCTCCCAGCCACCGGTGTCGACGACCTTGAAGCGGCGGCCGGCCCACTCGGCCTCGTAGGTGACGCGGTCGCGGGTGACGCCCGGCTTGTCCTCGACGACCGCCTCGCGGCGTCCGATGATCCGGTTCACCAGGGTCGACTTGCCGACATTGGGGCGGCCGACGACGGCGAGCACGGGCAGCGGACCGTGGCCCGCCGCCTCGATGGCGCCCTCGACGTCCTCGATGTCGAAGCCCTCTTCCGCGGCGAGCTCCATGAACTCCGCGTACTCGGCGTCGCCGAGAGCCCCGTGGTCGTACTCGTGCTCAGCCGAGTCGCCGGGCTGGATGTCGTCGTTCATGTAGTCCGTACCTCGTCGTTCTTCGTGGTGATCGGTGGAAGTGGCCCTGCCGGGGTGAACCCTCGCGGGCTGATCCACTACTCAAGTGTCGCCTAGCGCCCGGTCAGGCGCCTGGCGTTTTCCAGGTGGCTGGTGAGCTGCTTCTGGATGCGCTCGGTCGCCTCGTCCAGCGCCTTGCGCGTGCGCCGGCCGCTGCCGTCGCCCGCGTCGAAGGGGTCGCCGAAGACGATGTCGATGCGGGAGCGCAGGGGCGGAAGCCCCTTTATCAACCGGCCGCGCCGCTCGGAACTTCCCAGTACGGCGATGGGCACGATCGGCGCCCCGCTGCGTACGGCGAAGTAGGCGAGCCCGGCCCGCAGCGAGGCGAAGTCGCCCTCGCCCCGGGTGCCCTCCGGGAAGATGCCCAGCACTCCCCCGGCCTCCAGTACGCCGAGGGCCCGGGTGATCGCGGTGCGGTCGGCGGCGGCGCGGTCCACCTTCAGCTGGCCGATGCCGGTCAGGAAGGGGTCCAGCGGGCCGACGAAGGCCTCCTTCTTGATCAGGAAGTGCGTCGGCCGGGGCGCCACGCCCATGACCATCGGGCCGTCGACGTTGTGGGAGTGGTTCACGGCGAAGATCACCGGGCCGCTCGTGGGCACCTTCCAGGCGCCGAGCACGCGCGGCTTGAACAGCCCGTGCATCAGGCCGACGCCGATGCGCCGCCCGACCTCGGCGCCCCGCAGCGAGGGAAGCTTCTCCGAAGCAGCTGACGGACGGCTCACTTCCCGGCCCGCTTCTCCTCGACCAGGGTGACCACGCACTCGATGACCTGGGTGAGGGTGAGTTCGGTGGTGTCCACCTCGACCGCGTCGCCGGCCTTGGCGAGGGGCGAGGCCTTGCGGGAGGAGTCGGCCGCGTCCCGCTTGATCAGGGCCTCGCGGGTGGCGTGGATGTCGGCGCCCTTCAGCTCGCCGCTGCGGCGGGCCGCGCGGGCCTCCGGGGAGGCGGTGAGGAAGATCTTCAGGTCCGCGTCCGGGAGGACGGTCGTACCGATGTCACGGCCCTCGACCACGATGCCGTTCTCCGCGCCGGCGGCCAGGGAGCGCTGCAGCTCGGTGATCCGGGAGCGCACCTCGGGCACCGCGCTGACCGCGCTGACCTTGGAGGTGACCTCCTGGGTGCGGATCGGGCCGGACACGTCGACGCCGTCGACGGTGATGGCCGGGGCGGCCGGGTCGGTGCCGGAGACGATCTCCGGCTTGCCCGCGACGGCTGCGATGGCGGTCGGGTCCTCCAGGTCGATGCCGTTGTTCACCATCCACCAGGTGATCGCCCGGTACTGGGCGCCGGTGTCCAGGTAGCTCAGGCCGAGCTGCGCGGCGACGGCCTTCGACGTGCTCGACTTGCCCGTGCCGGAGGGGCCGTCGATCGCGACGATCACGGGCTTGGCGGTCGGGGCGGCGCCGTTTTCCACGGAGGGACACCTTCCTGGGTGCGGTGTGGGCGGGTGCGGGGGGCAGGAGCGCCCTGCACAAGGTTACTGGGTGCGGGTCACTCGTCCGGACGCACAGGCCCGCCCTACTGCCGCAGCGCCCAGCCCCGCTCCCGCAGCGCCTCCTTCAGCACCGGCGCCGCCTTCAGCTCCACGCTCAGCTGCACCAGACCCGCCTGCTGCCCGGTCGCGTGCTCGATGCGCACGTCCTCGATGTTGACCCCGGCACGTCCGGCGTCCGCGAAGATACGGGCCAGCTGGCCGGGCTGGTCGTCGATGAGCACGACGACGGTCTCGTACACGCGCGGCGCGCTGCCGTGCTTGCCGGGTACCCGCACCTGGCCGGCGTTCCCGCGGCGCAGCACGTCCTCGATGCCGGCGGTGCCCTCGCGCCGCTTGGCCTCGTCGGAGGACTGCAGGGCGCGCAGGGCCTCGACGGTCTCGCCCAGGTCGGCGGCGACGTCGGAGAGCAGGTCGGCGACCGGGCCCGGGTTGGCGGACAGGATGTCGATCCACATGCGCGGATCGGAGGCGGCGATCCGGGTCACGTCCCGGATGCCCTGCCCGCACAGCCGTACGGCGGACTCCTCGGCGTGCTCCAGGCGCGCGGCGACCATGCTGGACACCAGGTGGGGCATGTGGGAGACGAGGGCGACGGCGCGGTCGTGGGCGTCGGCGTCCATGACGACCGGCACGGCCCGGCAGTGCGAGACCAGCTCCAGGGCGAGGTTCAGCACCTCGGTGTCGGTGTCCCGGGTCGGGGTGAGCACCCACGGGCGGCCCTCGAAGAGGTCGCCGGTCGCGGCCAGCGGGCCGGACTTCTCCCGGCCGGACATCGGGTGGGTGCCGATGTACGACGACAGGTCCAGGCCGAGCGCCTGAAGCTCGCGGCGCGGGCCGCCCTTGACGCTGGCCACGTCGACGTAGCCGCGCGCCGCGCCCCGGCGCATGGCGTCGGCGAGGACTCCGGCCACATGGGCGGGCGGAGCCGCCACGATCGCCAGGTCGACCGGGCCCTCGGGGGCCTCGTCGGTGCCGGCGCCCAGCGCTGCGGCCGTACGGGCCTGCGCGGGGTCGTGGTCGGCGAGGTGCACGGTGACACCGCGCTGGACGAGGGCCAGGGCGGCGGAGGTGCCGATGAGGCCGGTGCCGATGACGAGGGCGGTTCTCACTGGGCGATGTCCTTGCGCAGGGCGGCCGCGGCGCCGAGGTAGACGTGGTTGATGTCGGCACGGGGCCGGTCCGACTCTATGTGCGCCAGCAGCCGTACGACCCTTGGCATGGCGCCCTCGATGTCCAGTTCCTGGGCGCAGATCAGGGGGACGTCGACGATGCCGAGCTTGCGGGCGGCAGCGGCCGGGAAGTCGCTGTGCAGGTCGGGGGTGGCCGTGAACCAGATGCTGATCAGGTCGTCGGCGGTCAGTGCGTTCCGCTCCAGGACGGCGGTGAGCAGGGCTCCTACCTGCTCGTCCATGTGCCCGGCCTCGTCCCGCTCGAGTTGGACGGCTCCCCGGACCGCTCGTACCGCCACGGCGCTGCTCCCTGCTGACATGCGGATCTTTTCTTGGTCCGTCCAGCGTAGTCAGCACGCGCGGACCAAGCGCACGGCGCCCGACCGCTGAGACGATGCGGTGGATCCGGAATCCGGTATGTACCTGTTTCGACGTGTTGTACGGAGGTCGGCATGGCTGAGGGCGCGACGCGGCGCACGGTTCTGGCGACGGGCGCGGCGGCGGTCGTCGCACCCGTCGCGGCATGCGGTGGCGGCGGCAGCACGAGCGGCGGCGCGGAGCTGGCCAAGACCAGTGACATCCCCGAAGGCGGAGGCAAGATCTTCAAGGACCAGAAAGTCGTCGTCACCCAGCCGAAGAAGGGCGACTTCAAGGCCTTCTCGGCGATCTGCACGCACTTGGGCTGCACGGTGAGCAGGGTCGCCGACGGCACGATCGACTGCCCGTGCCACGGCAGCAAGTTCCACGTCGCCGACGGCTCGGTGGCCCACGGCCCGGCGAAGAGGCCGCTCCCGGCGAAGTCGATCAAGGTGGAGGGAAATTCGATCAAACTGACGTGAGGGGTCGGCGTACGCTCCCGGAATGCAGCCCGAGACCCTGGTACGCGACCACACCGTCTACGCCTGCGTCATGGGTTCCCGGACCTTCGGTCTGGCGACGGACACGAGCGACACCGACCGGCGGGGCGTGTTCCTCGCCCCCACCCCCCTGTTCTGGCGGTTCGAGAAGCCGCAAACGCACGTGGAGGGGCCGGGCGAGGAGCAGTTCTCCTGGGAGCTGGAGCGGTTCTGCGAGCTGGCGCTGCGCGGCAACCCGAACATCCTGGAGTGCCTGCACTCGCCGCTGGTGGAGCATGTGGACGACACCGGCCGGGAGCTGCTGTCCCTGCGCGGGGCCTTCCTCTCCCGCCGGGCCCACGACACCTTCACCCGTTACGCCCTCGGCCAGCGCAAGAAGCTGGACGCGGACGTCCGCACGCAGGGTGCCCCGCGCTGGAAGCACGCCATGCATCTGCTGCGGCTGCTGACGAGCGCCCGTGAGCTGCTGCGCACGGGCGAGCTGCGGATCGACGTCGGCGACCAGCGGGAGCCGCTGCTCGCGGTGAAGCGGGGCGAGGTCTCCTGGGCCGAGGTCGAGAGGTGGATGGCCCGGCTGGGGACGGAGACGGAGCAGGCCCTGCGCCACAGCCCGCTGCCGCCGGAGCCGGACCACGCACGCGTGGCCGACTTCCTCTTCCGCACCCGCCGGGCCTCGGCGCTGCGCTGAACGCTCCGGCACAGCGCCCCGGCGCCCCGGTCAGCCGCCCAGGCGGACCCGGACCACGAAGTCGTGCAGCGCGTCGTACGCACCGGGCGCGTCGGGCAGGGACGAGGCGGACTGGGCCTCGTCGAGCTCGGCGTGCAGCCGCTCCACATCGGCCTCCACGCGCGTGTGCGCGACATCCGCGCTGCCGTGCTCCCGCTCCGCCTTGGCGGCTATCAGCTCGGACAGATAGCCGGGGGCGTCGAGGTCCTCCAGCAGCGTGGGCAGGTGGGCCTGGACCTCCCGGTCAGCCGCCCAGGCGGACCCGGACCACGAAGTCGTGCAGCGCGTCGTACGCACCGGGCGCGTCGGGCAGGGACGAGGCGGACTGGGCCTCGTCGAGCTCGGCGTGCAGCCGCTCCACATCGGCCTCCACGCGCGTGTGCGCGACATCCGCGCTGCCGTGCTCCCGCTCCGCCTTGGCGGCTATCAGCTCGGACAGATAGCCGGGGGCGTCGAGGTCCTCCAGCAGCGTGGGCAGGTGGGCTTGGACCTCGCCGCTGCGCATGAGGTGGATGCCGGTGAGCAGCACCCGGAACGTGTAGAGCAGCGGCTTGAGTTCGCCGGTCTTCTCGAACAGCCGCCACTGGGTCACCGCGAAACCCCGGTAGTGGTGGGCGTGGTGGCTGGTGAGGACGCCGGGGGCGAGGGCGGCCAGCTCCCGGTGCGCGTCCCCGGTGTGCACGACCAGCGGCGAGAGCAGCTGCTCCAGCACATAGCCGTTGCGGCGCAGCATCAGCCGTACGAACTTGCGCAGATCGTGGGTGACGAGGTCCAGTTCGACGCCGTAGCGCACCCAGGTCCGGGAGCGGGTCTCCTCCGGCTCGCGCAGCCCGACGAGGTCGGCCGCCGGGAGCACATGGACGCCCCGCAGGTCCACGTCGGAGTCCTGCGAGGGGAAGCCGTACAGATGGGCTCCGGAGACGGTCGCGAACAGCAGGGGGTCGGGCTGTTGCGCGACCACCGGCTTCAGGTCGATGTCGAGGTCGTCGATCATGGGCCTAAGCGTCCCAGAGCGTGCCCAGCGCCGACAGATCGCCCCGGTACTCGATCCGTTCCGTCCAGTCGGCCGGCCAGGCGTCCTCGCCCAGCCACGCGCCCGCGAACGCGCCGGTGAGGCAGGCGATGGAGTCGGAGTCGCCGGAGGAGCAGGCCGCCCGGCGCAAGGCGGTGACGGGCTCGTCGGGGAAGAGCAGGAAGCACAGCAGCCCCGTGGCGAGGGCCTCCTCGGCGATCCAGCCCGCGCCGGTGGCCAGGCACGGGTCGGTCTCCGGGGAGACGGTCCGCACGGCCTGCTGCAGCCGGTCGAGGACGGCCAGGCACTCGTCCCAGCCACGGGCGATGAAGTGCTCGGGGGTGGGGTCCTGGGAGCGGGTCCACAGGTCGCCTAGCCAGGTGTGGTCGTAGTGCGTGCGGTGGTCCAAGGCGTACGAGCGGAGTTGTCCGACCAGTCCCGTGGGGTCGGTGCCCCGGGCGAGCAGGTGGACGGCGTGGGCGGTCAGCTCGGAGGCGGCGAGCGCGGTGGGGTGGCCGTGGGTGAGCGCGGACTGCAACTGGGCGGCGCCGGCGCGCTGTTCGTCGCTCAGACCGGGGGCGAGCCCGACGGGGGCGACGCGCATGTTGGCGCCGCAGCCCTTGGAACCGACCTGACTGGCGTCCTGCCAGGCGCGGCCCTCCTCCGTCAGCAGGCCGCACGCGGTCAGGCAGGTGCGGCCCGGGGCGCGGTTGTTCTCCGGCGAGTGGTACCAGTCCACGAACTCCTCGCGCAGCGGCCGCTCCAGCCGCTGCGGGGCGAGGAACCCGCGGTCCATGGCCGTCCTGAGCGCGCGCCCGACGGCGAGGGTCATCTGGGTGTCGTCGGAGACGAAGGCGCGCCGCGGCAGCTCCATCTCCCGCCAGGGCCCGCACTTGGCGAGGATCGACGGTACGTCGTTGAACTCGGTCGGGAAGCCGAGGGCGTCCCCGAGGGCGAGGCCCAGCAGTGCCCCGGTGGCCGCACGCTTGGACATAGGATCACCATCCCCCTTTATCGTCACTCTGACAATAAAGGGGGATGGTGATCGCGGCAAGGCGTTTTCGAGGTCGGCCTAGAGGTCGACTTCCTTCATCAGCATCCCGACCTCGGTGTTGGACAGGCGCCGCAGCCAGCCCGACTTCTGGTCGCCGAGGGTGATCGGCCCGAAGGCGGTGCGGACCAGCTTCTCGACCGGGAAGCCGGCCTCCGCCAGCATGCGCCGCACGATGTGCTTGCGGCCCTCGTGCAGGGTCACCTCGACCAGGTAGTTCTTGCCGGTCTGCTCCACGACCCGGAAGTGGTCCGCGCGCGCGTAGCCGTCCTCCAGCTGGATGCCGTCCTTCAGGCGCTTGCCCAGGTCGCGCGGGATCGGGCCGACGATCGCCGCGAGGTAGGTCTTCTTCACGCCGTACTTGGGGTGGGTCAGGCGGTGCGCCAGCTCACCGTGGTTGGTGAGCAGGATGACGCCCTCGGTCTCGGTGTCCAGCCGCCCCACGTGGAACAGCCGCGTCTCGCGGTTGGTGACGTAGTCCCCGAGGCACTGCCGCCCCTCCGGGTCCTCCATCGTGGAGACGACACCGGCGGGCTTGTTCAGCGAGAAGAACTGGTACGACTGCGTCGCGACCGTCAGGCCGTCGACCTTGACCTCGTCCTTCTCCGGGTCGACCCGGCGGCCCTGCTCCAGGACGATCTCGCCGTTGACCTCCACCCGCGCCTGCTCGATCAGCTCCTCGCAGGCCCGCCGCGAGCCGTAGCCGGCGCGCGCGAGGACCTTCTGCAGCCGCTCGCCCTCCTGCTCGGCGCCCGGGAAGGTCTTGGGCAGCTTGACGTCCTTCTTGCCGGCGTAGCGCTCCCGGTTGCGCTCCTCGACCCGCGCCTCGTACTCACGCGAGCGCGCGGGGGCCGTCCGGCCGCGCCCGCCGCCCTGCTGGGCCTGCTTGGGGCCGCCCTTGGCGCCACCGCGGGCCGCGCCGCCGCGCCCGGACTTGGGGCCGTCCTTCGTGGCCCCGGGGCCCACGTCGTAGCGGCGCTCCTCGGGGCGGGGCTTGCGGGGACGGCCCTGCCCCTGCCGCTCGTCCCGGTTGTTGCCGGCGCCGCGGTAGTTACCGCGCCCGCCGCTGTTCCTGCCGCTGCCGCTGCTTCGCATCAAGGTTTCCGTCTTAGTCGTCTGCGTCCTGAGCACCGGGCGCGTCGGGCGCGTCCGGGTCGAACGACGGCACCCCTTCCTGGGTCTCGGCCTCGATCGCCTCCGCCTCCGGGAGGAAGGGCGCGAGCTCCGGAAGCTCGTCCAGGCCACGCAGGCCCATCCGCTCCAGGAAGTAGTTCGTCGTCCTGTACAGGATCGCACCTGTTTCGGGTTCCGTGCCCGCCTCCTCGACCAGACCCCGTTGCAGGAGGGTGCGCATCACACCGTCGCAGTTGACTCCGCGTACGGCGGAGACGCGGCTGCGGCTGACCGGCTGCCGGTAGGCGACGACCGCGAGGGTCTCCAGCGCGGCCTGGGTGAGCCGGGCGGTCTGGCCGTCCAGGACCAGCCGCTCGACGGCGGGGGCGTACTCGGCGCGGGTGTAGAAGCGCCAGCCGCCCGCGACGAACCGCAGCTCGAAGCCGCGGCCCTGCACGGTGTACTCGTCGGCCAGCTCCCGCAGCGCGTCCGCGACCTGCCGTCTCGGCCGCTCCAGCAGCTTGGCCAGGTGCTCCTCGGTCGCGGGCTCGTCCACGACCATGAGCATCGCCTCCAGGGCGGGCTTGAGGTCGAGGTCGGCGACGCCGCGCAGTCCCTGGGGGAGTTCCGTGGTCTCGCTCATGCCTTCTTCTCCTCCTTGGGCTGCTCGGGCGGCCGGTCGAACTCGTCGGTGACCATCGGTGCCGTGTCGGTGTCGCCGCCGGTCCAGCGCACCAGCAGCTCCCCGAGCGCGGCCTCCTGTTCCAGGGCGACGGCCTTCTCGCGGTACAGCTCCAGCAGGGCGAGGAACCGGGCCACGACGGTGAGGGTGTCGTCGGTGTCCTCGACCAGCGCCCGGAAGCTGGCCTCGCCCAGCTCCTTCAGCCGCGCGACCACGATTCCGGCCTGTTCCTGCACGCTGACCAGCGGGGCGTGGATGTGGTCGACATAGACCTGCGGCTTGGGCTTGGGCTGCATCGCCTTGACCGCGAGCCTGGCGAATCCCTCGGGGCCGATGCTGATGACGACCTCGGGCAGCAGCTCGGCGTGCTGCGGCTCCAGGCCGACGGTACGGGGCCAGCGCCGGGCTTCCTCGTCGAGCCGCCGGTTGAAGATGTCCGCGATCTGTTTGTACGCGCGGTACTGCAGCAGCCGCGCGAACAGCAGGTCCCGCGCCTCCAGCAGTGCCAGGTCGGCCTCGTCCTCGACCTCGGCGGCGGGCAGCAGCCGGGCCGCCTTCAGATCGAGCAGCGTGGCGGCGACGACGAGGAACTCGGTCGTCTGGTCCAGGTCCCAGTCGGGTCCCATGGCCCGGATGTGCGCCATGAACTCGTCGGTGACCTTGGAGAGCGCGACCTCCGTGACGTCCAGCTTGTGCTTCGAGATCAGCTGGAGCAGCAGATCGAAGGGACCCTCGAAGTTGGCGAGCCGCACCTTGAAGACACCGTCGACGGAGCCTTGGGACTCCACGGTCTCTCCTGTCCCACCGACTCCGGGCACCGAGGCATCGGCGAACACGGCCGCCTCCGGCTCGACGACCGCGAGAGCCCCGGGCTCGGCAGCTGTACGAGCTTCCGGCCCGGTGACCGCAGGAGCCTCGGGCTCGGCGGGCGCGGACCCCTCGGAGCCGGAAACCGCGGGCGCCTCCGCCCCGGCGACAGCGCGAGCGTCGGACTCGGCGGCTGTACGAGCTTCCGGCCCGGTGACCGTGAAGGCTTCGGGCTCGACGGCCCCCCGCTCTCCCGGCTCGGCGAGCGCCGGCCCGTCGGAGCCGGCAACCGCAGGCGCCTCCAACCTGCCGACTGCGCGGACCCCGGGCTCGGCAGCTGTACGAGCTTCCGGCGCGGCGACCGCGGGAGCCTCGGGCTCGGCGGGCGCGGACCCCTCGGAGCCGGAAACCGCGGGCGCCTCCGCCCCGGCGACAGCGCGAGCGTCGGACTCGGCGGCTTTACGAGCTTCCGGCCCGGCAGCCCCCAGCCCTTCCGGCCCGGCGGGCACGGACCCTTCTGAGCCGGAAACCGCTGGCGCTTCCGGCCTGCCGACTGCGCGGGCTTCCGACCCGGCGACTGCGGGAGCGTCGGGCTCGGCAGCTGGGCGAGCTTCCGGCTCGGCAGTCACCAGCCCTTCTCGCTCGGCGGGCACTGGCCCCTCGGAGCCGCCACCCACGGGTACTTCCGCCCTGCCGACTGCGGGAGCTTCCGGCTCGGTGGTCGGTGGTTCTTCGGGCGGTGTGGGCGCCGGTGACTCGGGTGGGGTGGTTGCGGGTGTCTCTGCCGGGAGGCCTTCGTGCCCATCGGGCTGTGCCGGAGACTCGGACCCGGGCGCCGGATCGCTCTCCGGCGAGACCGGCGGAGCCACTCGGGGGACCCCTGGACCCCGCCCCAGCGCACGCCGACGGCCGGCGCCGGCGCCGGGGTGGGGAACGTCGTTCGAGGTCATGGCCCCCGCAGGCTACCCCTACCGCCCCCGCAGCCGGCGTACGAGGATGCTCGCGTCACCGCGGGACTCCAGGTCGGCCAGGACCACGGCCACCGCCTCGCGGACGATCCGCCCGCGGTCGACCGCGAGCCCGTGCTCACCGCGGAGCACCAGCCGGGCGTGCTCGAGATCCATCAGCTCCTCGGCCGACACATACACCGTGATCTTCTCGTCGTGCCGCTCGCGCCCGCTGGGCCGCCGCGTCGCCGCCCGCCCCCGCTTGCGCGGCGCCTCGGCGGCGGAGGGTGCGACAGAGCCGTCCGGCGCCGCCTGCCGACGCGCCGGGCGGGTGCGGGACTCGCCGGCCCCGTCCTGCTCGGCCTCCGCCGCGGCGTGCTCCGCTCCCTCGCCGTCACCGCCCTGGACCGGCACCGACTGCGGTGCGTCCTCGCCGGCGGCCGCGTCGTCGCTCTCCCCCGCGGGAGCCGGCACCCGGGCCTCACCGCCCGCCGCGCGCCGAGGAGTCGACGGCTGAAGCGCCGTCCCCCCTGTCGTACGGAAGAGTTCGTCGGCCCCGGGCAGACTCACTCGGCGTGACACCGGGCGAGCACCTCCCTGGCGAGCTGGCGATAGGCGGCGGCACCGACGGAGTTGGAGGCGTACGTGGTGATCGGCTCACCGGCGACTGTGGTCTCCGGGAAGCGGACCGTGCGGCCGATGACGGTGTGGTAGACGTGGTCGTCGAAGGCCTCGACCACACGCGCCAGCACCTCACGGCTGTGGACCGTGCGCGAGTCGTACATCGTGGCGAGGATGCCGTCCAGTTCGAGCTCGGGGTTGAGCCGCTCCTGGACCTTCTCGATCGTCTCGGTCAGCAGGGCCACACCGCGCAGGGCGAAGAACTCGCACTCCAGCGGCACGATCACCTTGTGAGCGGCCGTCAGGGCGTTGACGGTGAGCAGGCCGAGCGAGGGCTGGCAGTCGATCACGATGTAGTCGTAGTCGGGCATCAGCGGCTTCAGGGCACGCTGCAGCGTCGACTCGCGGGCGACCTCGGAGACCAGCTGGACCTCTGCGGCCGACAGGTCGATGTTGGAGGGCAGCAGGTCCATGTTGGGGACCGCGGTCTTCAGCAGGACCTCGTCCGCGGACATGCCCCGCTCCATGAGCAGGTTGTAGACCGTCAGATCGAGTTCCATCGGGTTGACGCCGAGTCCCACCGACAGCGCGCCCTGCGGGTCGAAGTCCACGAGCAGCACGCGCCGCCCGTACTCCGCGAGCGCGGCACCCAGGTTGATGGTCGACGTGGTCTTGCCGACGCCGCCCTTCTGGTTGCACATCGCGATGATCTTCGCGGGGCCGTGGTCGGTCAGCGGGCCCGGGATCGGGAAGTACGGCAGCGGGCGTCCGGTCGGACCGATGCGCTCGCGGCGCTGGCGGGCCGCGTCGGGCGCGAGCGTGGCCGCGTACTCCGGATCGGGCTCGTACTCGGCGTCGGGGTCGTAGAAGTGCCCCTCGGGCAGTTCGTCGTAGTCGGCGAAGTGGTTGTGGGGCGCGCCACTTCCGTCGCCGGCCATGGCGTTCACGTGATGGCCATCCATGCTCGGGTGTGCTGTCCCGGCCGCCTGCGGACCGGAACTCTGGTGGGCTGCGAAGGTGCGCACAGCTACGGAGCCGACAGCCTCGAATCCCGCGGGGCCCTGGCCCCGTGCAGGCATTCCTGGTTGACCACCCCCGGGAGAAAATGTCGACTCATTCACAAGTCGTCTTACCTCCTTGGTGACCAGGAAACTTCTAGACAAGGTCAGCGTGGCACCATGCCGACGGTTGGCGACTCTATGGCGTGTCGGCGGTCCGCAGCAACACAATCCGCCGGACCCGGCAGGATGTGTCGGCAATGAAACATCTCGCTGTCAAGGGCGTACGGCCGTCGCACAGCAGGTTTCACCGGTGTACGAATCGGTCGAAGAGTTGCGTTCGAGGCGAGTTGACCAAGAGTCGCCAAGTGACCATACACACATCCGGCCGGACCTTGTCGGGCAAGGTCCGGCCGGGTGCGCGCTATTGACGAGCCGTGTTGACGAATCGCCTTTTACGACCTGGTGACTTAGCGACTCAGCAGGTCACGGGGGTCAGCCGAGCAGGGTCTCCAGCTCGACGTGCTCCAGGCCGTGGGCCTCGGCGACCTCCTTGTAAACGACCTTGCCGTCATGGGTGTTGAGACCCTTGGCGAGCGCGGCGTCGCGGCGCAGCGCCTCGACCCAGCCGTTGTTGGCGAGGGAGACGATGTAGGGCAGCGTCGCGTTGGTGAGGGCGTTGGTGGAGGTGTTGGGCACCGCGCCGGGCATGTTGGCGACGCAGTAGAAGACCGAGTTGTGCACCTGGAAGGTCGGCTCGGCGTGCGTCGTCGGGTGAGAGTCCTCGAAGCAGCCGCCCTGGTCGATCGCGATGTCGACAAGGACACTTCCGGGCTTCATGCGGGCCACCAGCTCGTTGGTGACCAGCTTCGGGGCCTTGGCGCCCGGGATGAGGACCGCGCCGATGACGAGGTCGGCGTCGAGGACGGCCTTCTCCAGCTCGAAGGAGTTGGACATGATCGCCTTGACCTTCGTACCGAAGATCTTGTCGGCCTCGCGCAGCTTGTTGATGTCGCGGTCGAGCAAGGTCACGTCGAAGCCCATGCCGACGGCGACCTGGGTGGCGTTCCAGCCGGAGACGCCGCCGCCGATGACCACGGCCTTGGCCGGGGTCACACCGGGGACGCCGCCCGGCAGCACGCCACGGCCGCCGGCCGCGCGCATCAGGTGGTAGGCGCCGACCTGCGGGGCCAGCCGGCCCGCGACCTCGGACATGGGGGCGAGCAGCGGCAGCGCGCGGTTCGGCAGCTCGACGGTCTCGTAGGCGATGGCCGTGGTGCCGGACTCGATGAGCGCGTCCGTGCACTCCTTGGAGGCGGCCAGGTGCAGGTAGGTGAAGAGGATCTGGTCCTTGCGGAGACGGTGGTACTCCTCCGCGATGGGCTCCTTGACCTTCAGCAGCAGGTCGGCGGTGGCCCACACCTCGTCGGCGGTGTCGAGGATCGCGGCACCGGCGGAGACGTACTCCTCGTCCGTGATCGACGAGCCGAGGCCGGCGCCCCGCTCGACGACGACCTGGTGGCCGTTGCGCACCAGCTCGTGCACACCGGCGGGGGTGATGGCCACCCGGAACTCGTTGTTCTTGACCTCGCGGGGGATGCCGACCTTCACGTCGATCACGGTCCTTGGCTCAGAGGGTATGGGGGTGCTTCAAGACGTACCCAGACATGCAAGGGCATACCGGGAGACACCGCAGGAGAACGTGCGGCAGAGCCAGTTTAATGAAGGTGTTCCGAGTGTCTAGCCTTCCATTGCATCAATCTTCGCTGGATGTACTGCGGATTTCGCAGGCATCGGCGTCCTGTTTGGGGCTTGTCCCGTCCTCCGAGCCCTCCTCCTCCAGCATGCGCCCGGCCGCCGCGCGGTGCAGACGGGCGGCGGCGGGGTCGCCGAGATGGTCCAGCGTGTCGGCGAGCCGGAGCTGCAGCGCGGCCTGCAACCGGACGTCCTCGGCGCGCCGCGCCCACTCCACCGCCTCGAGGCAGGTGCGCAGCGACTCCTCGAACCGTCCCGCGTACTCCTGCACCCGGGCCAGCTCGCTCAACGCCCGCGCGTGGGCGGCGACATCACCGCCCCTGCGATAGCCGGCGACGGCGGCCCGCCAGTTCCGCAGGGCCTCGTCGTAGCGGCCCGCGTAGGTGTGGGCGGTGGCGATCCGGCCGTACAGCCGGGCGGCCTGCTCACGCTCGCCGCGCGCCAGCCGCTCGGCGAGGGCCCGGCCGAACCAGTCCGTGGCCCGCTCGTAGTCCCCGAGCTCCTGGTAGGCACCACCTACGGATTCCATTGCGCGGCCGGTCGCGTACGGGTCATTCGCTCTGCGTCCGGCGGACAGAGCCAACCGATACCGTGCCAGTGCGTCCTGGGTACGGCCGGTCTGCGCGTCCACGTCGCCCAGGTTCAGCAGGGCCGCGGCCTCCTCCCGGGCCAGTCCCCGCCGCTTGGCGACATCGAGGACCAGGCTGTGCACCTCGTACAGGTCGGGAGCGGCGGCCTGCGTGCCTTCGTGCGCCACCATGGCCCTGACCAGCTGGGACATCAGCCGCCGGGCGAGGGTGTCCAGCTCACCGTCGGCCACCGCCAGGCGTGCGCACGCCAGCAGCGCGGGGCGCCGGACGCGCAGCCAGTCGGCGGCCGCCCTGGGGTTGGGGAAGCGCACCTCGGGGGGCATCGCGCTCAGCTTCTCCCGGGCCTGCTGGCTGTCCGTCTCGGTGATCGCCCGGCACGACTGCAGCAGCCGCACCGTCCGCTCCAGCATCCGGGCGCGGGCCAGCTGCAGCTCCGCCGGCCGCTCCTGGCTCTCGGCGCAGGCCCGCAGCAGCGGGTGCAGACAGCCGGGGACGTCGTACTGGGGCAGCGGGGAGTCCACCGCGCGCAGCAGGCCGAGGGCGACGAGCTCGTCCAGGCCGGCGCGGGCGGCGCTCACCGAGCAGCCGGCGAGAGCCGAGGCGGTGTGCGGGTCGATCAGGCCGGCCGGGGCGAGGGAGAGCAGGCGCAGTATCCGGGCGGCCGGGCCGGGCAGGTCGCCGAGGACGTGCCGGAAGACCCGGGCGAGCGGGGTGCCCTCCGGGCCGTCTTCGGCGGCCGCGTGCAGCCGTTTGGCGAGGTCGGAGACGGCGGCCTTGGGGCGGGCGGCGAGCCAGCCGCCCGCCAGCACCAGCGCGGTCGGATGGCCCTGGCAGGCCTCCACCAGGCTCTCGGCGGAGCGCGGGTCGACGGTGATGCGCACGGTGCCGGTGTAGCGGGTGAGGAGTTCCACCGCCGACTTGGTGTCCAGGCCCCCCAGGGTGCAGGGGCGGACGTCCGCGATGCCGGTGAGGGGACCCGCGGAGACGGCCAGCACCAGGCAGTCCGGCGCCTCAGGGAGCAGCGCGTCGACCTGCTCGGCGCCGGCCGCGTCGTCCAGGAGCAGCAGGGCGCGCCGGCCGGCGAGGGCGGTGCGCAGCGCCTCGGTGAGGTCGTCCTCGGCGGCGCCGGCCGGGGCCGGGAGCTCCAGCGCGGCGAGCAGGTCACGGGCGGCGCGCCCGACGGGGAGGGGGGTGCCGTCGGGCTCGCTGAGCCGGGTCCGCAGCACTCCGTCGGGGTAACGGTCCTCGATCTGCCGGACGAGTTCCTCGGCCAGAGCGGTGCGGCCGGAGCCGGGGCGGCCCGCGATCAGCAGCACGCGCGCGCGTGGCGCCTTGCGGCCGGAGAGGGTGTCCAGTCCCGCGCGCTCGATGTCCGCGCGCAGCTCCTTCAACTCCCTTGTGCGGCCCAGGAAATGGTCGTGTGCGCCCTCGTGCGCCGACAGTCGCACGCCGCCTGTGTCCACCGCCTGATCCGTCACGGGCCACACTCCCGTCCCACCGCACACGCAAGCCCGCCGGATCTTCCGCTACGGGCGTGCAAGAGCCTAGTTCACGCTGTGCGAGGTGCCGTGAGGAGCGTGACGGCCAGGTCCCCTGATCGGATCAGGCGATCGTCACACCAGTACGCCGGTCGAGTCCGGTTCCAGGCTCCTGGTGCGGCTCAGGACCGGGCTGCGGGTGCGGGTCAGGACTGGAAGGGCCGGGCCGGCCATTGCGCGTCGGCCGGGCGGAGCGCGTCGAGGCCGTCGCCGCCGCGCGCGGCCACCAGGGAGAGGACGCCGACGACCAGGCAGTTGTTGTGCACATCGCCGGCCAGGATCCGGCGCACCAGCTCCTCGACGGGCACGCGCGCGTGCTCCATGTCGGTCTCCTCGTGCTCCGCCTCGAACCGCTCGCCCTCGGCCTCGGACAGGTCGCGGGCGAGGAAGATCCGTACGGCCTCGTCGCAGCCGCCGGGCGTGGTGTAGACGTCGGTCAGCACCCGCCAGTCCTCGGCCTTGACGTGCGCCTCCTCGTACAGCTCGCGCTGGGCGGCGTGCAGCGGGTTCTCGCCGGGCACGTCGAGCAGACCGGCCGGGATCTCCCACAGCTTGTGCCGCACCGGGTGGCGGTACTGGTTGATCAGCAGCACCCGGTCCTCCTCGTCCAGGGCGAGGACGGCGACCGAGCCGGGGTGGACCTGGTAGTCGCGGCGGGCCACCGATCCGTCGGGCATGACCACGTCGTCCGTGCGGACGGAGGTCTTGTTGCCCGTGAAGGGGGTCTCCGTCGCCCGGATCTCCCACTCCTCGGGGGTGTCCTTGATCGTCATGCCCTGTCCTTCCCCAAAACGCCAAGCGGCCGGGGCGCGATCGTTCTGAACCCGCGCGCCCCGGCCACCGTACAACCCTTGTGTTACTTCGAGATCTTCCGCTCGACCGCGGCCTTCACCAGGCCCGCGAACAGCGGGTGCGGACGCGTCGGCCGCGAGCGCAGCTCCGGGTGGGCCTGCGTGGCGACCAGGTAGGGGTGGACGTCACGCGGGTACTCCACGTACTCCACGAGCTTGCCGTCCGGCGAGGTGCCCGAGAAGAGGATGCCGGCCTTCTTCTCCAGCTCCGCGCGGTAGGCGTTGTTGACCTCGTAGCGGTGGCGGTGCCGCTCCTCGACGTACTCCTTGCCGTCGTACACCTCGCGCACGATCGAGCCCTCGGCCAGCTTCGCCGGGTACATGCCGAGGCGCATCGTCCCGCCCATGTCGCCCTCACCGGCGACGATGTCCAGCTGCTCGGCCATGGTGGAGATGACCGGGTGGCCGGTGGCCGGGTCGAACTCGGTGGAGTTGGCGTCCGGGATGTCGGCCAGGTTGCGCGCGGCCTCGATCACGATGCACTGCAGGCCGAGGCAGAGGCCGAGCAGCGGGATCCTGTTCTCGCGGGCGTACTTGATCGCGCCGACCTTGCCCTGCACACCGCGGTCGCCGAAGCCGCCCGGGATGCAGATGCCGTCGACGTCGGACAGCTGGGCCTTGGCCCCGGCCGGCGTCTTGCAGTCGTCCGAGGTGACCCACTTGATCTTCACACGCGCTCGGTTGGCGAAGCCGCCGGCGCGCAGCGCCTCGGTCACCGACAGATAGGCGTCGGGCAGGTCGATGTACTTGCCGACCAGCGCGAGGGTGATCTCGTGCTCGGGGTTGTGGACGCGGTCCAGCAGGTCGTCCCAGGTCGTCCAGTCGACGTCGCGGAACGGCAGGTCCAGCTTGCGCACGACGTAGGCGTCCAGGCCCTCGCCGTGCACGGTCTTCGGGATGTCGTAGATCGAGCGGGCGTCGGGGCAGGCGACCACGGCGGCCTCGTCGACGTCGCACATCAGCGAGATCTTCCGCTTGATCGCGGTCGGCACCTCGCGGTCGCAGCGCAGCACGATCGCGTCCGGCTGGATACCGATGTTGCGCAGCGCGGCGACGGAGTGCTGGGTCGGCTTGGTCTTCAGCTCGCCGGAGGGGCCGATGTACGGCAGCAGCGAGATGTGCACCACGAAGACGTTGTCCCGGCCGACCTCGTGGCGGACCTGGCGGACGGTCTCCAGGAACGGCAGCGACTCGATGTCGCCGACGGTGCCGCCGACCTCGGTGATGACGACGTCCACCTCGTCGGTGGCCATGCGCCGGATGCGGTGCTTGATCTCGTTGGTGATGTGCGGGATGACCTGCACCGTGTCGCCCAGGTACTCGCCGCGCCGCTCCTTGGCGATCACCGTGGAGTACACCTGGCCGGTGGTGACGTTGGCGGTGCCGTCCAGGTCCCGGTCGAGGAAGCGCTCGTAGTGGCCGATGTCCAGGTCGGTCTCGGCACCGTCGTTGGTGACGAACACCTCACCGTGCTGGAAGGGGTTCATCGTGCCCGGGTCGACGTTCAGGTACGGGTCGAGCTTCTGCATCACGACGCGCAGGCCCCGGGCCTTGAGCAGCATGCCCAGGCTGGAGGCGGTCAGGCCCTTGCCGAGCGAGGAGGCGACGCCCCCGGTGACGAAGATGTGCTTGGTCGTCGTGGATTTGGGCGGCATGGCCAAGAGGGGGCTCCCGTGGTCGCTGTCTGTGATGCGGTGCGGCTGCCGTCCCGGATGTCTCCGGAGGTGCCGTCGCTGCGGTTCGGGGGTTTCGGGCCCACCGGTCCACGGGCTACCAGGGTATCAGCGCCTGGCGCGGATGGCTTCCGGCCACGCTCTGCGCTCGCCTGGGCACGGGGCGATCCGCCACACTGGGCACAGGCACGCAAACGTCACATGGTCATCACCCGCTGCTCACCCGTTCGGCCCACACAGGTTGCCCGGAGCGGCGCGCAGATCATCTACGTGCGTCGTATCCTGCTCGGACACTCGCTGCCGAGCCCGGCCGGAACGACGGCACACCCCCGCCACCATCACCCCGGAACAACGTGAGCGCGGCAGTTCGTTGAGCAAAGACTGTCGTATTGCCTCAGGGCTCGGCGGGCTGCTTTGCTTCACCGCTCAACGACGCATAACAACGACCCCTTGACCGCACTAGCGACAGCCCCCCTGCGCGGGGGTGACGTGGCCGTTCGACTGGAGTTGCACGTGGCCGGGCGCATCGAAGACTACGCACTCATCGGAGACATGCAGACCGCAGCCCTGGTCTGCCGGGATGGCACGGTGGACTGGCTGTGCCTGCCCCGCTTCGACTCGCATGCCATCTTCGCCGGCCTGCTGGGCACCGAGGAGCACGGCTTCTGGCGGCTCGGACCGGCCCACGCCGCCGACTGTCCGCCGCCCACGGCCGCCCGGCGGAGCTACCGGGGCGACTCGCTGGTCCTGGAGTCGGAGTGGGACACCCCGCGCGGCACGGTCCGCGTGACCGATTTCATGCCCCCGCGTGAGGGCGCGCCCCAGCTGATCCGGATCGTGGAGGGCGTCACCGGCCGGGTGCCGATGCGCTCCGCGCTGCGGATGCGGTTCTCCTACGGCCGGGTCATCCCCTGGGTGCACAAGCACGAGGGCCGTACGGTGGCGGTCGCCGGACCGGACTCGGTGTGGTTCGACACGGAGGCCGAGACCTACGGGAAGTCGCTGACGACGTACGCGGACTTCACGGTCGCCCCGGGTGACCGGATCGCCTTCACCATCTCGTGGCAGCCCTCGCACAAGGAGCCGCCGTCGCTGCCGGAGCCCGAGGCCTCGCTGGAGGCGACGGAGGAGTTCTGGCGCGAGTGGGTCGAGCACTGCACGTACCACGGGCCGTACCGGGAGGCGGTGATCCGCTCGCTGATCACCCTGAAGGCCCTGACGTACGCCCCCACGGGCGGCATCGTCGCGGCCCCGACGACCTCGCTCCCGGAGGACATCGGCGGGGTCCGCAACTGGGACTACCGCTACACCTGGCTGCGCGACGCCGCGATCACCCTGTCCTCCCTCCTGCGCACCGGCTACCGCGAGGAGGCCCGCGCCTGGCGCGAGTGGCTGCTGCGCGCGGTCGCGGGCGACCCGGACAACCTGCAGATCATGTACGGCATCGCCGGCGAGCGCGAGCTGGGCGAGGCCGAGCTGGACTGGCTGCCGGGCTACGAGCACTCGGCCCCGGTCCGGGTGGGCAACGGCGCCGCGCACCAGCTCCAGCTGGACGTGTACGGCGAGGTCACCGAGGCCCTGCACCTGGCGCACATGACGGGCCTGGCCCGCAACGACTACGCCGCCCTGCTCCAGCTCAAGCTGATCCGCTACCTGGAGGACCACTGGCAGGAGCCGGACGAGGGCATCTGGGAGGTGCGCGGCCCGCGCCGGCACTTCGTGCACTCCAAGGTGATGGCCTGGGTCGCGGTCGACCGCACCATCAAGCTGATCGAGTCCGGGGACGCGGACGGCCCGCTGGAGCGCTGGAAGGAACTGCGCGACGACATCCACCGGGACGTCTGCGAAAAGGGCTACGACAAGGAGCGCAACACCTTCACCCAGTCCTACGGCTCCCAGGAGCTGGACGCCTCGCTGCTGCTGATCCCGCAGATGGGCTTCCTGCCGCCGGACGACAAGCGGGTGATCGGCACGATCGAGGCGATCCAGCGCGAGCTGTCCACCCCGGACGGGTTCATCCTGCGCTATCCGACGGAGGGCGCCCACGCGGGCGTCGACGGCCTCCCGGGCGACGAGGGCGCCTTCCTGGCCTGCTCGTTCTGGATGGCGGACGACCTGGCGATGATCGGCCGGGTCGACGAGGCCCGCAAGCTGTTCGAGAGGCTCCTCGCGCTGCGCAACGACCTCGGCCTGCTCGCCGAGGAATGGGACCCGCGCCTGCAGCGGCAGGTGGGCAACTTCCCGCAGGCGTTCAGCCATGTGCCTCTGATCGATACGGCCCTGCGGCTGACGGCTTCGGGGGCGTACGGGGGCTGAGCGGCCCGCCTAGGCTGGAAGGCGGCACCCTGCCGGAAAGGGGGCTGCCATGGCTGTCCGTTCCAAGGCCCACTCCGCCCTCGCCGCGCTCCGCGAGGATCTGGCCGGCGACGTGTTCGCGCCGGGGGACCCGGGCTACGACGAGGCCCGGGCCGTCTTCGACGCGATGACCGACCGGCGGCCTGCCGTGATCGCCCGGTGCGCGAACGCGGCCGACGTCGTCCGAGCCGTGCGCTTCGCGCGCGACCTGGACCTGCACATCGCCGTCCGCGGCGGCGGGCACGGGCTGGTGGGGGCCCGGGTCGACGGTGCGCTCGTCGTGGATCTGCGCCGAATGCGCGAGGTGACCGTCGACCCGGCGGCCGAGGCGGTCCGGGTCGAGGGCGGGGCCACGACGGGCCACCTGGACCGGGCCACCCAGGCGTACGGCCTCGCGACCCCCGGCGCCCGGACTCCGGCCACCGGGGTCGGCGGATTCGTCCTCGGCGGCGGCACCGGCCGGCTGGACCGTGCCTTCGGCCTCGCCGTGGACAACCTCATCGGCGTGGAGCTGGTGACCGCCGACGCCGAGCGGGTGCACGCCAGCGCCGACGAGAACCCGGAGCTGTTCTGGGCGCTGCACGGCGGGGGCGGCAACTTCGGCATCGCCACCGCGCTCACCCTGGAACTGCACGAGCTGCCGGAGTTCTCGGTCGCGCTGCTGCTGTTCCTGCCGGAGTTCGGCCCCGACGTGATCCGCACCTTCCGCGAGATCATCCGTACCGGTCCCGACGAGGTGAGCGGCGCGGTGATGTACCTGGCGCTGGACACGGTGCTGTGCGGCGCGCTGCTGACGTACGTCGGCGGCGAGAGCGGGCTGCGCAAGCTCGCCGAGCCGCTGCTGGCGCTGCCGCACGAGACGCAGGCCGTCGGCGCCCTGCCGTACGCGGATGCGCAGGGCCTGCTGGAGCCCTTGACCGGCCTCCGCACCCACTGGTCGGCCGAGTGCCTGACGGAGCTGCCCGAGGAGCTGGTGGACCGCTTCTGGGCCCGCGCGGACGGCATGCCCGTGGCGCACGGCAGCCGGCACGTGATCTTCCCGCTGGGCGGCGCGATCGCCGCCGGGCCCGGTGCGTACCCGGTGCCGTACCGGGACGCGTCCTGGATGGTGCACCCCTGCGCCTCCTGGGCGGACCCGGCCGACGACGAGCGGGCCATGGCCTGGGTACGGGACGCGTGCGCCGACGTACGGCCCTGGAGCACCGGTGCCGTCTGCCTCGACCTCGTCGGCGACGAGGGCCCCGAGCGCGTCCGGGCGGGCCTGGGCGCCGGGAATCTGCTGCGGCTGGAGAAGGTGAAGCGGCGCTACGACCCCGACAACGTCTTCCGCTTCAACCACAACATCAAGCCCGTCTGACCGGGAGCTGTCCCGAGGGCGTTTACGCAGGTAGCGTCCGCTGCATGGACAGCCGCACGGACAACCGATTCGACACCCAGGGCGCCGGGATCACCGTTCGGCGGGCGCTGGAACTGCCGGGGCTGCGCAGCGGGCTGCCGGAGATCCTGGCGGGTGCCGACCGGCTGGGTCGCACGGTGCGCTGGGTGCACGCGGGCGAGGTGCCCAACATCGCCTCGCTGCTCAAGGGCGGCGAGCTGCTGCTCACCACCGGCTACGGCCTCGGCACGCGTCCGGCCGAGCAGCGGGCGTTCGTGCGCACCCTCGCCGACCGCGGGATCGCCGCCCTGGTGGTGGAGCTGGGCCCGCGCTTCAGCCGGCTGCCCGCGGCCCTGGTGGACACCGCGCGCGCCGCCGGGCTGCCGCTGGTCCAGCTGCACCGCGAGGTGCCGTTCGTGACGGTGACGGAGGAGATCCACACCGAGATCGTCAACGGCCACTACGCCCTGCTCCAGCGCGCCGAGGAGGTGCACCGCCGCTGCACCGAGGCGCTGCTGGGCGGCGGCGGGGTGCCGCAGGTGCTGGGCATCCTGGCGGACTTCAGCGGCAACCCGGTGTTCCTGGAGACGGCCGACGGCCGGCTGCTGTACGCCGCCGGGGAGGGGCCCGAGGGCGCGGACCCGCTCCAGGTGTGGGAGGGGCTGCGCGGCCCGCACAAGGACGTGCCGCCGCCCGCCGGTTCGGTGCTGGTGGACGTGCCCGGCGGCGGCCCCGGTACGGCGGGCTCGGTGCGCGCCCGCCTGGTCCTGCTGCCGGTCCGCGCGCCGCTGGCCCCGGTGCACCGGATCGCCGCCGAGCGGGCCGCGGGCATCCTGGCGGTGGTGCTGATGCAGGCCCGGCAGGAGGAGGAGCTGGCGGCGCGCGGGCGCGGTGACTTCCTCACCGATCTCGCCGAGGGCCGGATCACCGCGGAGGACGCCCCGGCGCAGGCCCGGGTCCTCGGCTTCAAGCCCGGCGACAGCCCCCTGCTGCCCGTGGTGATGCGGATCGGGGACAGCCTCTCCCCCGGCGGTGGCTGGGCGGTGCTGGCGCGGGCGGTCTCCGAGGAGCTGGCCGCGGTGGGCGTGCCGGTGCTGCTGGGCGTGCGGCCGGTGGAGGGCCGGGTGCTGGTGCTGCTGGGCTTGCGCTCGGAGTCGGAGCGCTCGGCCGTCGCGGACCGGGTGGCGGCCGCGCTGCGGGCGGGCGTGGAGCGGGCCGGGATGCGCCGGCCGGCCTCGCCGCCGCCGGTCGTGGTGGTCGGTGTGGCGGGCGGCTGGGCGGCCGCCTCCGCGGGGCTGCGGCACGCGGCGGAGACGGCGACGGCCGCGCAGGGCCTGACCGACCGGCCCTGGTACGACGCCCGCCGCCTGGACATCGACCTGCTGCTGTGGCGGCTGCGCGACCACCCGGACCTCGCCGCGTTCGTGGACCGGGCGATCGGCCCGCTGCGCGAGCACGACAACCGGTCCAAGCCGCCGCTGCTGCCGACCCTGCAGACCTATCTGGCGCACGCCGGCCGCAAGGCGGAGACGGCCCGCGAACTGCACCTGAACCGGCAGACCCTGTACAACCGGCTCGCCCGCATCGGGGAGTTGCTGGGCACCGACCTCGACGACCCGCAGACGGTACTGGCGTTGAGCCTGGCCCTGCGGGCCCGCAGACACGTGCCCTAGGCGAGCGGCCGGGGCTGGGTCAACTCGTCGTAGACGCTCAGCACTTGGGCGACCGTCTCGTCCTCGGTCGGCCAGCTCGCGGCCTGCCGCGCCCCGCGCTCACGCAGCTCCTCCCGGCGCCCGGGGTCCGCGAGCAGCCGTACGACGGTGGACGCGAGTGCCTCCGGGTCGCCGTACGGGACGAGTTCGGCCGCGTCGCCGACGAGGTCGGGGATGCCGCCGACCCGGGTCGCGACGAGGGGCACGCGCGCGTGCAGGGCCTCCTGGGCGAGCACGGACCGTGACTCCCAACTGCTCGTCAGCAGCGCCAGATCGGCGGCGGCGAGCAGCTCGGGCACGTCCTCGCGGGTGCCGATGAGCCGCACCGGCAGCTCCTCGTCCTCGATCCGCCGCTGCAGCGCCGCCCGCAACGGCCCCTCCCCGGCGATGACGACCAGCGGCACGGGGTCCAGGTCCCGCCAGGCGCGGGCCGCGTCGAGCAGGAGGTCGTAGCCGCGGTGCCGGTCGAGGGAGCCGACCGCGATGAGCAACGGGCGGCCGATGGCGCCGAGTTCGGCCCGGGCCTTGGGGCGCAGCCGGTCGGGGTCGTCGAGGACGACCGGCCGCCGCTGCCCCGGCAGGCCGACGGCGGCGAGCCGGGCGTCCCGCGCCCCCGTGTCCCGGGCCCGGTCAACGAGGTCGGAGCTGGTACCGAGGACCACGGCCGCCGTCCGCACCACCCGCCGCTCCAGCAGCCGCAGCAGATGCGCCCGCGGACCCTCCGCCCGGGCCCGGTTGTGCCAGGTGACCACCAGCGGGGTGGACCGGCCGCTGAGCGCGAGGACGGCCCGGAAGGAGGCGTGCAGCCCGTGCGCGTGCACCAGGTCAGCGTTGGCGCAGGCGGTCCGCAGCGCGGCCACGGCGACGGGGTCGCTGCTGCGCGGCACGTGCACGTGATCGGCTCCGGCGCCGGTGAAGTCGTAGGCGCGGTCGGCCTCGACGGGGGCGCACACCGTGACCCGTACGCCCCTCGCGACGAGCCCCTCGGCCAGCGAGCGCACGTGCGCGCTGCTGCCGGCGTTGCCCCCGCCCAGCACCTGCACGGTGCGCAGCGGCGACTGGCCGTGCGGTGCGTTGCTGCTCAGGGGGCTCACGGGGCCGGGGCTCCTGGTTCGGCGTGGGCGGTCACGAGGAAACGTACAGAAGGTAGCGGGCTCAGGGGGGCGGAAGGACATACCCCGCGCGCCTCCCGCGCGGACCGGTGTGTGTCCTCAAGCATGCCAGGGTGAACGGCCGTTACGGGAAATCCGCAGGGCGCACTGTGCGGCGGGCCGGGGCAATGCGCCGGAGCGCGTCACCCACACGAGTGAGGGAAACGGCGGCACGGCCGAGCGCCGTGCGACCGCGTCCGGCGAGGTCAGACGCTCACAGCGCCCGCGCCCACGCGCTCACCCGGTCCCCGTACACGGCGGCGGCCACGACCGCGGCGGCGTGCACGAGAAGTCCCGCGCGCCGGTTGCCCGCCACAACGGCCGCCCCCAGCGCGGCGCCGAGCGCGTGCGCCCCCGTGTCCCCGATCATCACGCGCTCCCCGAGGTCGTCGGGCAGCACGGCCGCGGCGCCACCCATCGCGACGGCCGACAGCTCGGCCGCGGGTCCCTTCCGCGACAGCCCCGGGGCGCCGAGCGCGAGCACGGCGCCGGCGGCCCGCCCGGGCCGTACGTCGAGGAGGTTGACGAAGTGCGCGGCACCGGCGATGACGACCCCGGCGAGCACCTTGTCCGGCACCCGCTCCTTCATCACCGCCCCCGCGACCAGCCCGGCGGCCGAGATCCCGAACAACTTCACGGCCCCGCTGGTGACTTCCCCGTCCCGCAGCGCCCCGAGATGCGCCCGGAACCCGCGCCGATGGTCCCCCGCGACATCGTCGTACGCCCCGCAGACCCCGGCGGCGAGCACGGCGAGCCCGGCCCCCGGATGCACCCGCGCGGCGGCGACAGCCGTACCGAGCGCCGAGGCGGGCCCGGCGTACAGCCCGACGGTGCGCCCGGCGTGGTTCTTCCGCTCCCACGACTCCCGCCCGCCGGGCGCCGCCTTGCGCAGCACGGCCTGGCCGGCCCGGGTGAGCGCGGCGGACAGCAGGAAGGAGCGGGACGTACGGTCGGCGATCATCCCGCCACTCTAGAACCCGAACCGGCTACAGGTCCGCCCTGGCCGTCGCCAGGAGTTCCTCCGCGTGGGCGCGGGCCGTCTCGGAGTCCTCCTGGCCGGCCAGCATGCGGGAGAGTTCGCGGATGCGTTCCTCGCCCTCCAGGACCTTGACGCCGGAGCGGGTGACCGAGCCGTCGTTGGTCTTCTCGACCAGCAGCTGCCGGTCGGCGAAGGCGGCGACCTGGGGCAGGTGGGTGACGACCACGACCTGCGCGGTCTTGGCGAGCTTGGCCAGCCGGCGCCCGATCTCCACCGCGGCCTTGCCGCCGACACCGGCGTCGACCTCGTCGAAGAGGTAGGTCGGCACGGGATCGGTGCCCGCGAACACCACCTCCACGGCGAGCATCACGCGGGACAGCTCACCGCCGGACGCGCCCTTGGCGATGGGCCGCGGCGGGGCGCCCGGGTGCGGGGCGAGCAGCAGCTCGACCTCGTCCACGCCCGACGGCCCGTAGGCGACCGGACGCCCGCCAACCTCGACGCCCTCCGGGTCCTCGGTCTGCCGGATGGCGAAGGACACGCGCGCGTGAGGCATCGCCAGCGAGGCCAGCTCGGCCGTCACGGCGGCGGCGAACCGCTCGGCGGCCTCCGTCCGCGCGTCGGTCAACGCCTGTGCCAGACCGCCCAGTTCGACACGGAGCGCGTCCCGCTCGGCGGTCAGCTCCCCGATCCGCTCGTCGTCGCCGTCCAGCTCGGTCAGCCGGGCGGCGCTCTGCTCGGCCCAGGCGAGGACGGCGTTCACGTCGTCGCCGTACTTGCGGGTCAGCGCGTTGAGGGCGGCCCGCCGCTCCTCGACCGCCGCCAGCCGCAGCGGATCGGCGTCCAGGTCGTCGGCGTACCCCGCCAGCTCCCCGGCGACATCGCCGAGCAGGATCCCGATCTCCCCGATCCGGTCGGCGAGGGAGGCCAGCGCCGGGTCGTGCGAGCGCACGGCCTCCAGCGCGCGGTGGGCGCCCGCGACGAGGGTCGAGGCGTCGATGCCCTCGGGGTCCTCGGGATTGCCCGCGAGAGCGGCGTGCGCGGCCGTCGCGGCGGACGACAGCGCCTCGGCGTGCCCCAGCCGCTCGGCCTCCTCGGCCAGCTCGACGTCCTCTCCGGCGCGCGGCTCGACGGCGGCGATCTCCTCCAGGCCGTACCGCAGCATGTCGGCTTCCTGCGCCCGCTCACGCGCGCGCGTGGTGATCTCCTCCAGCTCGGCGGCGACGGCCCGCAGCCGCCGGTAGGCCTCGGTGTACTTGGCCAGGGGTACGGTGACGGCGTCCCCCGCGTACCGGTCCAGCGCCTGCCGCTGCCGGGACAGCTTCAGCAGCCCCTGCTGGTCGGTCTGCCCGTGCACGGCCACCAGGTCGTCGGCCAGCTCGGCGAGCAGCCCCACGGGCACGCTGCGCCCGCCGAGGTGCGCCCGTGAGCGCCCCTCGGCGGAAACGGTACGGCTGATCAGCAGGGCGCCGTCGTCCAGCTCGGCCCCGGCCTCCTCGGCACGTACGACGGCGGCGGCACCCGCGGGCACGGTGACCCGTCCCTCCACGACCGCCTTCTCGGCCCCGATCCGCACGAGCGCCGGGTCCGCCCGCCCACCGAGCAGCAGCCCCAGGCTGGTGACCACCATGGTCTTGCCCGCACCCGTCTCACCGGTGACGGCGGTGAACCCGGGCGACAGCTCGACGACGGCATCGTCGATGACCCCGAGCGACCGTATCCGCATCTCCTCCAACACGGAGAAGACCTTACGAGGTCGCAGGGCCTGAGTGCGACGGGCCCCGGTCCGGTTGTGTGAAGGTGCAGGTGACGGATGCGGATCGGTTCCGCATTGTCACCCGGGCGAGTGCTGCGTCCGCGGGGCGGCGCCCCGAGCGTGGCGTCCTCAGTGCGGTCCCTCGAGCAGGGCGACGCCGTCGGGCACGCCCCAGCCGGTGACGGCGCCGTACCCGGACTTCACCGGACAGCCCACCGCGGGCGGGTGCGAGGCGTTGTCGTGGGCGGCGGCGATGTCGCGGCAGGCGACCTCGCCGAGCGGCCGGCCGTTGGTGCCGGTGTCGTAGAGGAACGGCGTGAAGAAGCGCTGCTGCCTCTCCGCCGGCAGCAGGGCGTTGATGCGGGCGATCAGAGAGGCCACAGCGGGGCGGAGGCACTGGTGCCTCCGGCGGGGAGCGGAGCGCCCTGGAAGACCAGGTCGTATCGAGCGCGACGCTAGTGCGGCGCCCCCCGCCACCCCGTGGTCGGCAGCGCGAACTTCGCCACCAGCCGGTCGGTGAACGACGAGTGGTGCAACCGAGCCAGCCGCACCGGTACGGCTCCCCGCCGTACCTCCACCCGCGCCCCCGGCGGCAGCTCGACCGTCCGTCGCCCGTCACACCACAGCACGCCCGGCGGAATGTGCGGCAGGACCTCCACCGCGAGCACCGAATCCGGCGACGTGACCAACGGCTTCGCGAACAGGGCGTGCGCGCTGATCGGCACCATCAGCAGGGCCTCGACCTCGGGCCACACCACCGGGCCGCCCGCGGAGAACGCGTACGCGGTGGATCCGGTGGGCGTCGACAGGACCACCCCGTCACACCCGAACCCCGTCACCGGGCGCCCGTCGATCTCCAGCACGACTTCCAGCAGCTTCTCGGCGCCGGCCTTCTGCACGGCCGCCTCGTTCAGCGCCCAGTCGGTGTGCACGATGTCCCCGTTGCGGTGCACGACGACGTCGACGGTCATCCGCTCCTCGACCTCGTACGACCGCGCCACCACGCGGTCGACCACCCGGTCGAGGTCGTCGCGTTCGGCCTCCGCGAGGAAGCCGACGCGCCCCAGGTTGACGCCGAGCATCGGCACCCCGGACGCCCGGGCGAACTCGGCACCCCGCAGCAGCGTGCCGTCTCCGCCGAGCACGATCAGCAGCTCGCACCCGTCGAGGCACTGCGGAGTGGCCTCCTTGACCAGCTGCACCTCGTCCGGCAGCGGCAGGTCGAGCGCCTCCTCCTCCAGCACCCGCACCCCGATGCCATGCCGCAGCAGGCCCTTGACGACGAGTTCCGCACTGCGGATCGCCGCGGGCCGCCCGGTGTGGGCGAGCAGGAAAACAGTACGCGCCAGGTTCTGTGTCAACGCGGCCCCTCCGCCACTGCACGGTCGACGTCGGCCGGGTCCACCTGGGGTGCCCCCGCCCGCAGCCAGAGAAAGTACTCGACGTTCCCCGAGGGGCCGGGCAGCGGACTGGCGGTGACACCCTGCACCCCGAGCCCCAGCTCCCAGGCCTTCTCGGCCACTCCCCGCACGGCCTCCGCCCGCAAGAGCGGACTCCGTACGACACCCCCGCTGCCCAGCCGCTCCTTGCCGACCTCGAACTGCGGCTTGACCATCATCACCAGGTCGGCGTCCGGCTTCACGCACCGCTTCAGGGCCGGCAGCACCAGTCCGAGCGGGATGAAGGACAGATCGCCCACGACAAGATCCACCGGTTCTCCATCGATCGCCTCGAGCGTCAACTCGCGTACGTTCGTACGGTCCTTGACGGTGACGCGTTCATCGTTCTGGAGAGACCAGGCGAGCTGTCCGTATCCGACGTCCACCGCGACGACGTGCGCGGCGCCCGCGCGCAGCAGGACGTCGGTGAAGCCGCCGGTGGACGCGCCGGCGTCCAGCGCGCGCCGGCCCTCCACCACGAGCCCCTGCGGGACGAAGGCCTCCAGCGCGCCGGCGAGCTTGTGCCCGCCCCGGGAGACGTAGTCGGGGTCGCTGTCGTCGGACTGGACCACGATCGCGGCCGCGGTCTCCACCTGGGTGGCCGGCTTGGTCGCCACGGTCTTGCCGACGGTGACCCGCCCGGCGGCGATCAGCTGGCTGGCGTGCTCACGCGAGCGCGCGAGCTTCCGGCGGACCAGCTCCGCGTCCAGACGGCGACGTGCGACTCCTGCCACGTTCGGTTCAGCTCCTGTGTCGGTACGCCGGTGAGGGCGCCTGTGGGTGCGAAGGCGGGGGCCCCGGGGGTCCCGGGCGGACGTCGAGCGCGGTCAGCGCGTCGCGCAGCCCCCGGTGTACATCCTCGTACACCTCGACGTGCCCGTCGGTGGCGAGGTGGTCGGCGTCGGCCAGCCGCTCCAGCTGGGCGTCGACCTCGGCGTTGCCGGTGGGGGTGCGCGGGACGTTCAGGGGGGCGGGCGCGGCGGGGTCGTACGCCTCCGGTGCCGCCACCGCCTCCTGCACCGAGTCCTGCGGGATCTCCGTCTCCGCAACCGAGTCGCTCATGCCCCGACGCTACCCCGAACCGCTGCGGTACCGTCGTGGGCGATGGCCACGATCGAGGAGTGCCGCGCCGCACTGGAAAAGCTTTCGGACAACATGCAGGGCGCCGAGGGCGACGTTCGGGCGGCCGCCGCCCTGGACCGCTCGGTGAGCTGTCACATAACCGACCTGGACGTCACCTTCACCGGCCGGATGACGGGCGGGCGGATCGAGGTGGACGAGACCCATCCCGGGCCGCCGCGTGAGAAGGCGCAGATCAGGCTCGCCATGGCCGGGGACGACCTGGTGTCCCTGGTGGGCGGCGCGCTGAACTTCGCGACCGCCTGGGGCAAGGGCCGGGTGCGGCTGGAGGCGAGCCTGCTGGATCTGTTCCGGCTCAGGAAGCTGCTGTAGGCCTCCGGCTCAGGAAGCCGCTGCGCTTCGTGCCTTCCGGGCTGCCGGTACCACCAGGGGCGTCCCGGTCTCCGGGTCGTCGATGACCTGACAGCGCAGCCCGAACACCCGCTCCACCAGCTCGGCGGTGACGATGTCGTTCGAGGCGCCCTCGGCGATCACCTCGCCGCCGCGCAGCGCGATGAGATGGGTGGCGTAGCGGGCCGCATGGTTGAGGTCGTGCAGGACGGCGACCAGGGTGCGGTCCTGGGTCTCGTGCAGCTCGGCGCACAGGTCGAGGACGTCGATCTGGTGCTGGATGTCGAGGTAGGTGGTCGGCTCGTCCAGGAGCAGCAGCGGGGTCTGCTGGGCGAGCGCCATGGCGATCCACACCCGCTGCCGCTGCCCGCCGGACAGCTCGTCGACGTACCGGTCGGCCAGCTCGGCGACCCCCGTCCGGCGCATCGACTCACTCACGACCCGTTCGTCCTCCGCCGACCACTGGCGCAGCAGGCCCTGGTGCGGGTAGCGGCCCCGGCCGACGAGGTCGGCGACGGTGATGCCGTCGGGCGCGATGGACGTCTGCGGCAGCAGGCCGAGGGTCCGGGCCACCTTCTTGGCGGGCATCGACTGGATGACCTGCCCGTCGAGCAGCACCCGGCCCTCGCTCGGCCTGAGCATCCGCGACAGCGCCCGCAGCAGCGTCGACTTGCCGCAGGCGTTCGGGCCGACGATCACCGTGAAGGAGTTGTCCGGGATCTCCACGGACAGCCGTTCGGCGATGACGCGCTGGTCGTAGGCGAGGGTGACGTTCTGCGCGGACAGGCGGTTCACGGTGCTCCCGGTCGTGTTCGTGTCGGTGCGGCTCATATCCGGCCCGCCCTGCGCTCCGTGACCAGCAGCCACAGCAGATAGCCGCCGCCGAGGACGCCGGTGACCACGCCGACGGGCAGCTGGTCGGCGCCGAAGGCGCGCTGCGAGGCCCAGTCGGCGGCGACCAGCAGGGCGGCGCCCATGCAGAGGGAGGGCACCAGGTTCGGGCCCGGTGAGCGGGTCAGGCGCCGGGCCAGCTGGGGCGCGGTGAGCGCGACGAAGCTGACGGGTCCGGCGGCCGCGGTGGCTGCGGCGGTGAGCAGCACGGCGCAGACCGTCAGCACCAGCCGCACACACTGCACACGGACCCCGAGGGCGTTCGCGACGTCGTCGCCCATCTCCAGCATCCTGAGCCCGCGCGCGTTGACGAGGACGAGCGGGACGAGGACGGCGCACAGCGCGAGCAGCGGCCAGACCTGGTCCCAGTCCCGGCCGTTCAGTGAACCGGTCATCCACACCACCGCACGGGCCGCGTCGACCAGGTCGGCCTTGGTGAGCAGATAGCCGTTGACCGCGGTGGCGATCGCGGAGACACCGATGCCGACCAGGACGAGCCGGTATCCGTGCACGCCCTGCTTCCAGGCGAGCAGATGGATGGCGAGTCCGGTCACCAGGCCGCCCATCAGGGCGCCGACGGTGACCTGCGTGGTGCTGCCGGACAGCAGCACGATGACCACCAGCGCGCCCGCCGTCGAGCCCTGGGAGAGGCCCAGCACGTCCGGGCTGCCGAGCGGGTTGCGGGAGACGGACTGGAACAGCGCGCCGCCCAGGCCCAGCGCGGCGCCGACCAGCAGGCCGACCAGGACGCGGGGCAGGCGCAGCTCGTTCACGACGAAGTCCTGGTAGGCGCTGCCGTTCCCGGCGAGGGTCCGCAGCACGTCGGCCGCCGGGATCTTCGCGTCGCCGGTGCCGATCAGCGCGACGCCCGCCGCGCAGGCGGCGGCCAGCAGCAGGACCACGACGAGCAGGGCCCGCAGGTCCAGGCGCAGGGAGAGCCCGCCGGGAGTGCGGACGGCCCGGTTCACGGATCGGGTCTTCACAGCTGGGCCGTCCTGCGCCGTCGTACGAGAAAGATGAAGACCGGGCCGCCGATGATCGCGGTGACGATGCCGACCTGGAGTTCCGAGGGGCGGGCCACGACCCGGCCGACGACGTCCGCGCCGAGCAGCAGCACGGGCGACAGGACGGTGGCGTACGGCAGGATCCAGCGCAGGTCCGGGCCGGTGAAGGAGCGCACGACGTGCGGCACCATCAGGCCGACGAACACGATCGGTCCGCAGGCGGCGGTGGCGGCGCCGCACAGGACGGTGGCGGCGAGCATGGCGAGGGCGCGGGTGCGGCCCAGGTTGGCGCCGAGGGCGCGGGCGGTGTCGTCGCCCATCGCGACGGCGTTCAGCGGCCGGGCCAGGGCGAGCGCCAGGACCATGCCGGCCGCGAGGAACGGCAGCACCTGCAGGATGGTCGCGTTCGTGGCCGAGGCCAGCGAACCCACCGTCCAGAAGCGCATCCTGCCGAGCGCCGCGTCGTCCAGGATCATCGCGGCCTGCAGATAGCCGTACAGGGCGGCGCTGATGGCGGTGCCGGCGAGCGCGAGCCGCATCGGGGTGGCGCCCCGGCTGCCGCCGAGGAACCACACCAGCGCGCCGACCGCCGCCGCCCCGAGGAAGGCGAACCACACATAGCCGGTGAGGCTGGTGACGCCGAACCAGGTGATGGCCGTGACGACGGCGGCCGAGGCACCGGCGTTGATGCCGAGCAGTCCGGGGTCGGCCAGCGGATTGCGGGTGAGCGCCTGCAGCACCGCGCCCGCGAGGCCGAGCGCGGCACCGGCGAGCAGGCCGAGGACCGTGCGCGCGAGCCGCTCGTCCACGACGACGTCGCCGTAGGTCCCCGTGTCGTGGAACAGGCCGTGCCAGACCTGGTCCGGTGGGAGGGCTTTCGCCCCGATCGCGATGCTCGCCAGGGCGACGAGCACCAGGATCGCGGCGGAGAGCAGGAGCCCAAGGGGCCTTGCCGCCCGGTGGGTCGGGGACGCGGGGGCGGTCTCCGCGCGCTGTTCCGGAGGACTGTCGACCAACACGAGGTTAGGTTAGCCTACCCTCGCTATCGATCTCGATCCCGGGTGCGGACGCCTCACAGTCCGAGCCGCGCCAGCGCCTTCCCCCCGTCCAGCTCGCAGCTGCCGTCGCCGGCCGCCGTCCAGGCCGCCGCGCACAGCGCCCGCAGCCCGTCCAACGGCTCCCCGCCGCCCTCCAGCTCCAGCCGGTCGGCCCCGGCCGTGGCCGTCCAGCCACCGCACCGGAAGCCCTCCGTGAGCGGGCTGACGTCCGGCTGCCCGGTGAGCAGTCCGCGCAGATCGGCGTCCACGTACGTCGGCCGGTGGTGCGGTGGCGCCGCGAGCAGCCGGACGCCGTCGGTGACACCGGTCAGCACCAGCAGCGAGTCCACCCCGCCGTTGAACGCGCCCTCGATGTCCGTGTCCAGCCGGTCCCCGACCACCAGCGGCCGCTTCGCGCCGGTCCGGAGGATCGTCTCGCGGTGCATCGGCGGCAGCGGCTTGCCCGCCACCTGCGGCTCCTTGCCCGTCGCGATCCGTACGACCTCCACGGCCGCCCCGTTGCCCGGCGCGATGCCGCGCCCGCTGGGAATCGTCAGGTCGGTGTTGGACGCGAACCACGGCACCCCGCGCGCCACCGCGTACGACGCCTCGGCGAACCGGCCCCAGGTGAGGTCCGGCCCGCCGTACCCCTGCACGACCGCCGCCGGATCGTCGTCCGCCGACTCCACGGGCACCAGGCCCCGCTCGCGCAGCGCCACCCGCAGCCCCTCGCCGCCGATCACCAGCACCCGGGCCCCGGCCGGCACCTGCTCGCTGATCAGCCGCGCGACCGCCTGCGCCGAGGTGATGACGTCATCGGCGCCCGTCGGTATGCCCAGCTCCGTCAGATGCTCGGCCACGGTGTCCGGGGTCCGCAGCGCGTTGTTGGTGACGTACGCCAGATGCATCCCGCCGGAACGCGCCACCGCCAGCGAGTCGACCGCGTGCCGGATCGCGCTCCCGCCCGCGTACACCACCCCGTCCAGATCGAGCAGCGCCGTGTCGTACGCCTCGCTCAGGGGCTGCCCACTGCCCTCGGGCCTCGTCCTGACCGCCTGGCTCATTCCACATCGCTCCTCGTTCGACCGTCTTTCCCCCGATCATCCCGCACCCCACTGACACACGTACGATGCCGGGATGAACACTGCAGGTCACTCGGAAGCAACGGCGCGCCGGGGCCTGGAACTCACCCCGTTCCGCGGCCTTCGCTACGACCCCGACCGGGTCGGCAGCCTCGCCTCCGTCACCTCCCCGCCCTACGACGTCGTCGTACGGCCCGACGGGGTGCACCACCTCCAGTCCGCGGACCCGTACAACATCGTCCGGCTGATCCTGCCCCAGGCCGGCACCCCGAGCGCCCGCACCGAGCAGGCGGCCGACACCCTGCGCCGCTGGCTGGACGAGGGCATCCTCACCGCGGACCCGGAGCCCGGCCTGTACGTCTACGAGCAGCAGGACGAGAGCGGGATGCTCCAGCGCGGTGTCATCGGCGCCCTGCGGGTCTCGGAGCCGGCCGAGGGCGTGGTGCTGCCGCACGAGGACGTCATGCCGCCCGTGGTCGCCGACCGCGCGGCCCTGATGCGGGCCACGCGCGCGAACCTGGAGCCGCTGCTGCTGACCTACCGCGGCGACGGCACGGCGGCCGAGGTCGTCGAGCGCACCGCGGAGAAGCCCCCGCTGCTGGCCACGACCACCGAGGACGGCTTCCGCCACCGCCTCTGGTCCGTCACCGACCCCGCCGACCTGGCCCGCATCCAGTCCGACCTGGCCCACCAGCAGGCCCTGATCGCCGACGGCCACCACCGCTGGGCCACCTATCTGCGGCTGCGCGCCGAGCACCCCTCCCCCAGCCCCTGGGACCACGGCCTGGTCCTGCTCGTCGACACCGCCCGCTACCCGCTGCGGGTCCGCGCCATCCACCGCCTGCTGCACGGGCTTCCGGTCGCCGACGCACTCGCGGCCGTGGAGGGCCTGTTCCGGGTACGGCGCCTCGACACACCGCTCGCCGAGGCGCTGGAGACGCTGGCGGACGCGTCCTGCGCGGGCAACGCCTTCCTGCTGGCCGGCGACGGCGCCTTCCACCTGCTCGACCACCCGGACCCCGACCTGCTGGCCCGGACGATCCCGGCCGACCACCCGGCGGCCTGGCGCTCCCTGGACGCCACGGTCCTGCACGCCACGCTCCTCGACCATGTCTGGCACATCCCCGAGGACTCACCGGCCCACATCGCGTACATCCACGACACGGCCGCGACGGTCGCCAAGGCGGAACGCGACGGCGGTACGGCCGTCCTGATGCACCCCGTCCGCGAGGAGGTTGTACGCGACCTGGCCCGACAGGGCGTCACGATGCCCCGCAAGTCGACGTCGTTCGGCCCGAAGCCGGCGTCGGGGCTGGTGCTGCGGGCGCTGGAGATCTGAGTACCGGGAACGCGAAAGGGGGCAGGTTCCCCGGGAACCTGCCCCCTTTTCAGTGACCGTCTTGCAGTGACCGTCTTGCAGTGACTGCCTTTCGGTGACTGCCGTCAGTCCTCGTCGCCGTCCTCCTGCGACGGCTTCTCGGGCTCGCCCTCGCTCTCGTCCAGGGCGTCGACGAACTCCACGCCGTCCAGCTCGGCGAGCCGGTCGGAGGCGTCCGTGCTGCCGTCCCGGTCGGCCTCCACGGCCTTCGCGAACCACTCCCGCGCCTCGCCCTCCCGGCCGACGGCCAGTAGGGCGTCGGCGTATGCGTACCGCAGCCGCGCGGTCCACGGCTGGACCGAGTTGGAGGCGAGCTCGGGGCTCTGCAGGGTCACGATGGCCGCGTCCAACTGGTCCATGTCCCGCCGGGCACCGGCCGCGACGAGCCGCATCTCGACCTGACCGGCCTTGTCCAGCTTGTGCACCTCCGGGGCACCGGCCATGTCCAGCGCCTTCTCCGGCCGCCCGAGCCCGCGCTCGCAGTCGGCCATCACCGGCCACAGGTCCACGCTGCCGGTCATCCGCCGCGCGGCCCGGAACTCCGCGAGGGCCTCGCCGTACTTCTGGTTGGCGTACGCCGCGAACCCGGCGGCCTCGCGTACGGCGGCCACGCGGGACGCCAGGCGCAGGGCCACCTTCGAGTAGGCGTAGGCGCCCTCGGGGTCCTCGTCGATGAGCCGGGCGACCATCACCAGGTTCTTGGCGACATCCTCCGCGAGCGTCTTGGGCAGGCTCTGGAGCTCCTGCCGGACGTCCTTGTCGATCTCGTCACCGGTGACGTCCTCCGGGATCGGCAGCCGCTTGATCGGCTCGCGGTCCCGGTCGCGGTCACGGTCACGGTCACGCTCGTCGCGGAAGCGGCCACCGCCCCGGCGGTCGTCGCGCCGGTCGTCGCGGCGGTCGTCACGCCCCCGGAAGCCGCCAGGCCGTCCAGCACGGTCGTCCCGGCGGGGCCCACGGCCACCGCGGTCGTCACGGCCGCGGAACCCGCCGCGCTCACCCCGGTCGTCCCGGCGGTCGTCCCGACGGAAACCACCGCGGTCGTCACGGCGGTCGTCACGCCGGTCGCCGTAGCCACCGCCGCGGCTGTCGTCACGCCGGCCGTAGCCGCCACGGTCGTCGTCGCGGCGGTAGGACGGGCGGTCCCCACCCCGGTCGTCACGACGGAAGCCGCCACGGTCGTCACGGCGGTCGTCCCGACGCGGCCCACGGTCCCGGTCGTCCCGCTGGTACGCCGGACGCGCACCCCGGTCACCCTCACGACGATCGTCCCGACGGCCATAACCACCACGGTCGTCACGGCCGCGGAACCCACCGCGCTCACCCCGGTCGTCCCGGCGGTCGTCACGGCGGTCGTCACGGCGGTCGTCACGCCTGTCGTCACGCCTGTCGTCGCGACGGAAGCCGCCACGGTCACCGCGGTGGTCATCGCGCCGGCCGTAGCCGCCACGGTCGTCGTCACGGCGGTAGGACGGACGGTCCCCACCCCGGTCGTCACGACGGAAGCCGCCACGGTCGTCACGGCGGTCGTCCCGACGCGGCCCACGGTCCCGGTCGTCCCGCTGGTACGCCGGACGCGCACCCCGGTCACCCTCACGACGATCGTCCCGACGGCCATAACCACCACGGTCGTCACGGCCGCGGAACCCACCGCGCTCACCCCGGTCGTCCCGGCGGTCATCCCGACGGTCGTCACGCCTGTCGTCGCGACGGAAGCCGCCACGGTCACCGCGGTGGTCATCGCGCCGGCCGTAGCCGCCACGGTCGTCGTCACGGCGGTAGGACGGACGGTCCCCACCACGGTCGTCACGACGGAAGCCGCCACGGTCGCCGTGGTAGCCGCCGCGTTCACCACGGTCACCACTGTCCCGTCGCCGCTGGTCGCGCTCCGGTCGCTCGTCGGGAGAGTTGGTGGACATGGTGACTCCTGTCTTAGGTACCGCAAGCATTGTAAAAACGAAAGGACCCCTGGTCCCAGCTGAACGCTGGTGACCAGGGGTCCTTCCAAAGATTGTTCGGCGGCGTCCTACTCTCCCACAGGGTCCCCCCTGCAGTACCATCGGCGCTGTGAGGCTTAGCTTCCGGGTTCGGAATGTAACCGGGCGTTTCCCTCACGCTATGACCACCGAAACCCTAATGGTTTCGAGCGAACAAGCACACTCTGTAGTTATGCGTTCTGCTCAAAGCCGGCAACGGTCGTTGCCTCAGAACTAACACAGTGGACGCGAGCAACTGAGGACAAGCCCTCGGCCTATTAGTACCGGTCACCTCCACCAGTTACCTGGCTTCCAGATCCGGCCTATCAACCCAGTCGTCTACTGGGAGCCTTACCCCATCAAGTGGGTGGGAGTCCTCATCTCGAAGCAGGCTTCCCGCTTAGATGCTTTCAGCGGTTATCCCTCCCGAACGTAGCCAACCAGCCATGCCCTTGGCAGAACAACTGGCACACCAGAGGTTCGTCCGTCCCGGTCCTCTCGTACTAGGGACAGCCCTTCTCAAGACTCCTACGCGCACAGCGGATAGGGACCGAACTGTCTCACGACGTTCTAAACCCAGCTCGCGTACCGCTTTAATGGGCGAACAGCCCAACCCTTGGGACCGACTCCAGCCCCAGGATGCGACGAGCCGACATCGAGGTGCCAAACCATCCCGTCGATATGGACTCTTGGGGAAGATCAGCCTGTTATCCCCGGGGTACCTTTTATCCGTTGAGCGACGGCGCTTCCACAAGCCACCGCCGGATCACTAGTCCCGACTTTCGTCCCTGCTCGACCCGTCGGTCTCACAGTCAAGCTCCCTTGTGCACTTACACTCAACACCTGATTGCCAACCAGGCTGAGGGAACCTTTGGGCGCCTCCGTTACCCTTTAGGAGGCAACCGCCCCAGTTAAACTACCCATCAGACACTGTCCCTGATCCGGATCACGGACCCAGGTTAGACATCCAGCACGACCAGACTGGTATTTCAACGATGACTCCACACACACTGGCGTGCGTGCTTCACAGTCTCCCAGCTATCCTACACAAGCCGAACCGAACACCAATATCAAACTGTAGTAAAGGTCCCGGGGTCTTTCCGTCCTGCTGCGCGAAACGAGCATCTTTACTCGTAGTGCAATTTCACCGGGCCTATGGTTGAGACAGTCGAGAAGTCGTTACGCCATTCGTGCAGGTCGGAACTTACCCGACAAGGAATTTCGCTACCTTAGGATGGTTATAGTTACCACCGCCGTTTACTGGCGCTTAAGTTCTCAGCTTCGCCCCACCGAAATGGAGCTAACCGGTCCCCTTAACGTTCCAGCACCGGGCAGGCGTCAGTCCGTATACATCGCCTTACGGCTTCGCACGGACCTGTGTTTTTAGTAAACAGTCGCTTCTCGCTGGTCTCTGCGGCCACCCCCAGCTCACCAAGTAAATTGGATCACCAGGACTGGCCCCCCTTCTCCCGAAGTTACGGGGGCATTTTGCCGAGTTCCTTAACCATAGTTCACCCGAACGCCTCGGTATTCTCTACCTGACCACCTGAGTCGGTTTAGGGTACGGGCCGCCATGAAACTCGCTAGAGGCTTTTCTCGACAGCATAGGATCATCCACTTCACCACAATCGGCTCGGCATCAGGTCTCAGACACGTGCAGGGCGGATTTGCCTACCCTGCGTCCTACACCCTTACCCCGGGACAACCACCGCCCGGGATGGACTACCTTCCTGCGTCACCCCATCACTCACCTACTACCAGCTTGGTCCGGCGGCTCCACCACTCCCCTTTGCCCGAAGGCTCCGGGGCGGCTTCACGGCCTTAGCATCACTGGATTCGATGTTTGACGCTCCACAGCGGGTACCGGAATATCAACCGGTTATCCATCGACTACGCCTGTCGGCCTCGCCTTAGGTCCCGACTTACCCTGGGCAGATCAGCTTGACCCAGGAACCCTTAGTCAATCGGCGCACACGTTTCTCACGTGTGAATCGCTACTTATGCCTGCATTCTCACTCGTCAACCGTCCACGACTACCTTCCAGTGCCGCTTCACCCGGCAGACGACGCTCCCCTACCCATCACAGCACCCGTTGGGGCTATACGCTGCAATGACACGACTTCGGCGGTACGCTTGAGCCCCGCTACATTGTCGGCGCGGAATCACTAGACCAGTGAGCTATTACGCACTCTTTCAAGGGTGGCTGCTTCTAAGCCAACCTCCTGGTTGTCTGTGCGACTCCACATCCTTTCCCACTTAGCGTACGCTTAGGGGCCTTAGTCGATGCTCTGGGCTGTTTCCCTCTCGACCATGGAGCTTATCCCCCACAGTCTCACTGCCGCGCTCTCACTTACCGGCATTCGGAGTTTGGCTAAGGTCAGTAACCCGGTAGGGCCCATCGCCTATCCAGTGCTCTACCTCCGGCAAGAAACACACGACGCTGCACCTAAATGCATTTCGGGGAGAACCAGCTATCACGGAGTTTGATTGGCCTTTCACCCCTAACCACAGGTCATCCCCCAGGTTTTCAACCCTGGTGGGTTCGGTCCTCCACGAAGTCTTACCTCCGCTTCAACCTGCCCATGGCTAGATCACTCCGCTTCGGGTCTTGAGCGTGCTACTGAAGCGCCCTATTCGGACTCGCTTTCGCTACGGCTTCCCCACCCGGGTTAACCTCGCAACACACCGCAAACTCGCAGGCTCATTCTTCAAAAGGCACGCAGTCACGAGGATCCGAAGATCCCGACGCTCCCACGGCTTGTAGGCACACGGTTTCAGGTACTATTTCACTCCCCTCCCGGGGTACTTTTCACCATTCCCTCACGGTACTATCCGCTATCGGTCACCAGGGAATATTTAGGCTTAGCGGGTGGTCCCGCCAGATTCACACGGGATTTCTCGGGCCCCGTGCTACTTGGGTGTCTCTCAAGCGAGCCGTACAGATTTCGACTACGGGGGTCTTACCCTCTACGCCGGACCTTTCGCATGTCCTTCGCCTATCCATACGGTTTCTGACTCGCCGACCAGCCGGCAGACTGATCAAGAGAAATCCCACAACCCCGCATGCGCAACCCCTGCCGGGTCTCACACGCATACGGTTTGGCCTCATCCGGTTTCGCTCGCCACTACTCCCGGAATCACGGTTGTTTTCTCTTCCTGCGGGTACTGAGATGTTTCACTTCCCCGCGTTCCCTCCACACTGCCTATGTGTTCAGCAGTGGGTGACAGCCCATGACGACTGCCGGGTTTCCCCATTCGGAAACCCCCGGATCAAAGCCTGGTTGACGACTCCCCGGGGACTATCGCGGCCTCCCACGTCCTTCATCGGTTCCTGGTGCCAAGGCATCCACCGTGCGCCCTTAAAAACTTGGCCACAGATGCTCGCGTCCACTGTGCAGTTCTCAAACAACGACCAGCCACCCATCACCCCGAACCCGAAGGTCCGAGTGCACTGGGGCCGGCAGCTGAGGAAAGTTTCGTTCCCTCAGACACCCAACAGCGTGCCCGACACCCTCGCCACTCGCGGCCTGTGTTCCACGCTCCGAAGAGCAGTACTAGCAGCCCGAGCTGGCTGAAGATGCCGAGTAGTCAACGTTCCACCCATGAGCTAACCACCGTCGATCATTCGCCGACGTAGTGGCTCTGGCTGCCTCGCGGCAGCTAGATGCTCCTTA
>NZ_CP192078.1:2757500-7065000 GCF_050942335.1 Streptomyces sp. CA-142005
TGGGGCCACGGTAGGCGTGTGAGCCGGGGTCGTTCGGGCCGTCGTACGCCTCGACCTCGGTGAGGCGGACCGCGATCGGGCCGTCGGGGGTCGTACGCACCAGGACGCGGCCCAGGAGGTCCGGTGCCACCTCCAGGACCGGGCGGTCGAAGAACTCTCGGGGCAGTGGCGTACGGTCCGGGGGCGCGATCATGCCGTCCGAGGGTAATGCAGACGAGACACCGCGTCGGCGGAACCGGTCGGCGGCGGATCGCGTTTGTAGGGGTCGAGGTCCTTCGTAAAGGGAGAGTCAATGGCGTTCAAGAAGCTGCTCGCGAGCCTCGGGGCCGGCGGGGCGTCGGTCGAGACGGTGCTGACCGAGGTCAATGTCGTGCCGGGCGGTGTCGTCCAGGGTGAGGTGCGGATCCAGGGCGGGTCCGTGAACCAGGACATCGAGGGGCTGTCGGTCGGTCTGCAGGCCAGGGTCGAGGTGGAGAGCGGCGACGAGGAGTACAAGCAGAACATCGAGTTCACCAAGGTGCGGCTCGGCGGTGCCTTCGAGCTGCAGGCGGGTGCCGTGCACGCGGTGCCGTTCGGTCTGGAGATCCCCTGGGAGACGCCGGTCACGATGATCGACGGTCAGGCGCTGCGCGGGATGCACATCGGGGTCACGACCGAGCTGGCGATCGCGCGGGCCGTGGACTCCGGCGACCTGGACCCGATCAACGTCCACCCGCTGCCGGCGCAGAAGGCCATCCTGGACGCGTTCATCCAGCTGGGCTTCCGCTTCAAGAACGCGGACATGGAGCGCGGCCACATCCGGGGCACGCGGCAGCGGCTGCCCTTCTACCAGGAGATCGAGTTCCACCCGCCGTCGCAGTACCGGGGCCTGAACCAGGTCGAACTGAGCTTCGTGGCCGACGAGCACGCGATGGACGTCGTGCTGGAGATGGACAAGAAGCCGGGTCTGTTCAGCGAGGGTTCGGACACCTACCGGACGTTCCAGGTGGGCCTGAACGACTGGATGGGGACCGACTGGGCGGCTTATCTGAACCAGTGGCTGTCCGAGGTCGGCAGCAAGCGCAACTGGTTCTAGGCTCGGGAACTGCTGGTTCCAGATCATCGATCAGGAGGTACCGAGGTGACCGAGCTCAAGCGGCGGCCGCTCCCCCATGACTTCCATCCGCCCGTGCCGTCGTTCACGGTGACGAGCGCGGACATCGAGGAGGGTGCGACGCTGAAGAGCGCCCAGGTCCACGCGGAGGGCAACACCTCGCCGCACCTGCGGTGGGAGGGCTTCCCGCCGGAGACCAAGAGCTTCGCCGTCACGTGCTACGACCCCGACGCGCCGACCGGCAGCGGCTTCTGGCACTGGGTGCTGTTCGACATCCCGGCCTCCGTGACGGAGCTTCCGGCGGGTGCGGGCGGCGGCAAGTTCGAGGGCCTGCCCGAGGGTGCGGTGCATGTGCGCAACGACTACGGGACGAAGGACTTCGGTGGCGCCGCCCCGCCGCCCGGGGACGGGCCGCACCGGTACGTCTTCACGGTGTACGCGGTGGACCAGGAGAAGCTGGGTCCGGACTCCGACGTCTCTCCGGCCGTCGTCGGCTTCAATCTGCGGTTCCACGCGATCGCGCGCGCCCAGCTCATCGGTGAGTACGAGAACCCCGCGCAGGGCTGAGCGCGGCGCCGTGATTCAGCCGAGCGTTCATTGAACGTTTGCCCGCCTCCGGTCTTGGAAGTGATCGGAGGCGGGCATTTTTTATTGCGTTGTCCATCTCGGCGCGCCCGTCCAGAGTTGATCCAAGCCCGCCGGGGGGTGGGCAGATGCGCACGGGAGGTGGGCTGGATGCGGGACACGCTGGTACTGAACGCGAGCTTCGAGCCGCTGTCGACGGTGACGTTGAATCGAGCCGTCGTTCTGGTGCTCCAGGACAAGGCCGTGGTCGAGCAGGCCCACCCCAAACTGCGCATGCGCGGTGCCGATGTGGACATACCCGCGCCCCGGGTGATCAGGCTGTGCAGGTATGTACGGGTGCCGTTCCGAAGACAAGCCCCGTGGTCGAGGCGGGGCGTGCTGGTCCGGGACCGGCACCGGTGCGCGTACTGCGGGCGCAGGGCCACGACGGTGGACCATGTGGTGCCGCGGGCGCAGGGTGGGCAGGACACGTGGCTGAACACGGTTGCCGCGTGTGCGGAGGACAACCACCGGAAGGCCAACCGGACTCCCGAGGAGGCGGGTATGGCTTTGCTGCGTCAGCCTTTCGAGCCGACTCCGGCGGACGCGATGCTGTTGGCTTTGGGTGCCGAGGAGTTCGAGGCCCTGCCGGACTGGTTGGCTCGGGAGGCTGCCTGACCGGTCGCCGCAGGGGCTTGTGACGTACGTCGGCCGCGGGTGGTTCGTGGTTTCTCGCGCGGTTCCTCCGGGCCCCTGAAGGGCACGGAGGAACCCGGCGTTTCCCGGTAACCGCTAGTCGATGTTCGGCTTCTCCCGGCGCTCCGTGCCCGGGCCGTTGTTCTGTGCGGGGACGTTGGCTCCGCCGTTGCCCTGGCCGCCGCCGCCCAGGGGGCCGAAGTTGCCCATGGCGCCGGACAGGCCCTTGAGGGCGTCGCCGATTTCGCTGGGCACGATCCAGAGCTTGTTGGCGTCGCCCTCGGCGATCTTCGGGAGCATCTGCAGGTACTGGTAGGACAGGAGCTTCTGGTCCGGGTCGCCGGCGTGGATGGCCTCGAAGACCGTACGGACCGCCTGGGCCTCGCCCTCGGCGCGCAGGGCGGCGGCCTTGGCCTCACCCTCGGCGCGCAGGATCTGGGACTGCTTCTCGCCCTCGGCGGTGAGGATGGCGGCCTGGCGCGTACCTTCGGCGGTGAGGATCGCGGCGCGCTTGTCACGGTCGGCGCGCATCTGCTTCTCCATCGAGTCCTGGATGGAGGTGGGCGGTTCGATGGCCTTCAGTTCGACGCGGTTGACGCGGATGCCCCATTTGCCCGTCGCCTCGTCGAGGACGCCGCGCAGTGCGGCGTTGATCTCCTCGCGGGAGGTCAGGGTGCGTTCGAGGTCCATGCCGCCGATGATGTTGCGGAGTGTGGTGACCGTCAGCTGCTCGATGGCCTGGATGTAGCTGGCGACCTCGTAGGTGGCCGCGCGGGCGTCCGTCACCTGGTAGTAGATGACCGTGTCGATGTTGACGACCAGGTTGTCCTGGGTGATCACCGGCTGCGGCGGGAAGGGTACGACCTGTTCGCGAAGGTCGATGCGGTTGCGAATGGTGTCGATGAACGGGACCACGATGTTCAGGCCCGCGTTCAGGGTGCGTGTGTAGCGGCCGAAGCGCTCGACGATGGCGGCGCTGGCCTGTGGGATGACCTGGATGGTCTTGATCAGGGCGATGAAGACCAACACCACCAGAATGACCAGGACGATGATGACCGGTTCCATCGTGTTCCCCGTACCCCTCTCCGCCTCGGCGCCTTCGGCAGATCTCGTGGTTGTAGAAGATCTTGCTGGTCGAGTCTGACAGACCATTGCCCAACTCGTGGGCATGATGCCTCAGATGACGATGGCGGTGGCCCCCTCGATGTCCACGACGTCCACTTCCTGGCCCACTTCGTAGGCACGGCCGGTGTCGAGGGCGCGGGCCGACCAGATCTCCCCGGCGAGCTTGATGCGTCCGCCGGAGCCGTCGACGCGCTCCAGGACGACCGCTTGTTTGCCCTTCAGAGCGTCGACGCCGGTGGCGAGTCCGGGGAGTTGTCTGCTGTGCCGGGCCGCGATGGGGCGGACGACGGCGATGAGTGCGACGGAGACGACGACGAAGGCGAGGACCTGGATCACGGCGTCGAAGCCGAGTCCGGCGACGACCGCGGCCGCCACGGCTCCGACCGCGAGCATGCCGAACTCCGGCATGGCGGTGACCACGAGCGGGATTCCGAGCGCCGCCGCGCCGACGAGCCACCACACCCATGCGTCGATGTCGTTCACACGGTCATGGTAGGGCCGGGGTCGGGCGGCGGACAGGGCGCAAAAGGAGGCGGGACGAGCCCGGGAAGACCTGACGGAAGGTCACGGGCGAAGGGTCAGGACAGGGGCAGGCCCTGGGCCGTCCAGCGGTCGCCGACCTGCTCGACGACGAGCGGCAGGCCGAAGCAGAGGGAGAGGTTGCGGGAGGTCAGTTCCAGCTCGATCGGGCCGGCGGCGAGGACCTTGCCCTGGCGGATCATCAGGACGTGGGTGAAGCCGGGGGCGATCTCCTCGACGTGGTGCGTCACCATGATCATCGAGGGGGCGACGGGGTCGCGGGCGAGCCGGCCGAGGCGGCGGACCAGGTCCTCGCGGCCACCGAGGTCGAGGCCCGCGGCGGGCTCGTCCAGCAGCAGCAGCTCGGGGTCGGTCATCAGGGCGCGGGCGATCAGGGTGCGCTTGCGCTCGCCCTCGGAGAGGGTGCCGAAGCGGCGGTCGAGGTAGTCGCTCATGCCGAGGCGGTCGAGGAAGGCGCGGGCGCGCTGCTCGTCGACCTCGTCGTACTCCTCCTGCCAGTGGGCGGTCATGCCGTAGGCGGCCGTGAGCACCGTCTCCAGGACCGTCTGGCGCTTGGGGAGCTTCTCGGCCATGGCGATGCCGGCCACGCCGATGCGGGGGCGCAGCTCGAAGACGTCGACCTTGCCGAGGGTGTCGCCGAGGATGGTGGCGGTGCCCTTGCTGGGGAAGAGGTAGCTGGAGGCGACGTTCAGGAGGGTGGTCTTGCCGGCGCCGTTGGGTCCGAGGATGACCCAGCGCTCGCCCTCCTTCACCGACCAGGAGACCTGGTCCACCAGAGCCCGGCCCTCGCGGACCACGGATACGTCCTGAAGCTCCAGAACATCGCTCATGAGCGCGTTGTCTCCCCTTGCAGTGTGGCCGGTCTCGGCTGTCGCGTACGCCTGTGGCTCGGTCCGCCGCACCTGTGGGCGCAGCCCTTATGAAATCTACGCCACGAGTGCCCCGCTCCATTCCATCGGTCCGGTCCTTAGGGTGGGGGCATGCTCACGGAACCGCGTTCAGGACGCCTTGCCGCTTGGGGAAATGCCCTTTTGGCCGGACTTGTCTCTCCGGATGACGCCGCGCTCGCCATTGTGGGCGAGGACACCGTGCACCGGGTGGAGGGACTGCCCGGGGAGTCCGCGCAGGTCGGGCTCACGCTCGCGCTGGGGCGGCTGCGGACGCTGGGGGCGACCGGGCTGCGGGTCGCGCTGCCGGCGCCGGGGCATCCGCTGGGGTTGAGCGGTCCGCCCGAGTTCAATGCGCGGGCACTGGAGGCCGAGGAGGCGGTGGTCTGCCACGGCGCCGCGCTCGGGCTGGTTCCGGAGGTCTACGAGGCCGGGCCGGAGGGTGATGTGCATGCCGAGGTGGTCTGGCATGTGCTGTCCGTGCGGGAGGCGCCGCCCGCCGACGTGCCGTCGCTGGGCGAGGCCGAGCGGGAGCTGGCGGAGGCGCTGCGGGAGGCGACCGAGGTGCTGTCGAAGCTGGACGTCGCCGGGTCGGGTCCGGTGGCCGAGGCGGCGATCGACGCGTACCGGGCGCGGGCCGAGCGGGGGCGGGAGGTGCTGGCGCCGGGGTATCCGCCGCGTGCGGTACGGGTGCTGGAGCTGGCGCAGCGGGTCGCGCTGCTGGTGTCGCTGGCGTACGGCAACGGACACGGGGGTGCGGTCAGTTCCAGCGAGATGGCGGCGCGCGCGGAGGCGTTGCGGCCGGTGGAGCGGACGGCGCGGCGGGCGCAGGTGGCGGCGTACAACTCGATCGTGGAGGAGCGGGAGCGGGGAGCCCGGTAACCGGATGGTGGGGGCGGTGGCACCGGCTGGGGCGCGAGGCCGTATCGACATGCGGCTCCACCCGCGGGGGTGCGCCTCCCGAGTGGACGGCAGACGACAGCAGGCCTCCCGGTAGGGACCGGGAGGCCTCTGGTCGGTGTCGGCCGGAGCTCAGTGGTTGAGGCCGAGGTTGCCGAAGGCCGGGTTCAGCACGCCGATGACGCTCACGCTGTTGCCGACCGCGTTCACCGGGACGTGCACCGGGACCTGGACGACGTTGCCCGAACCGACGCCCGGGGAGCCGTGGGCCTCGCCGCCGGCCCAGCTGCCGGTCGTGGCGGAGGCCATGCCCGCACCGGCGGCCACGAGGCCACCGGCCACCATCGTCACGGCGGCTGCCTTCTTCAGGTTCTTCACTTTCCAACCCCTCCTAGGCGGTCACCGCGGCGGTTCGCCGCGGCACGCACTGGAGAACGGCGGAGATCGTCGGAGGATGCGCCATCCGGGTGACATTCCCACGACGGTATGAATCTCAGTCCGGAGTGGAACCCTCCGTATTGCCGGGGCGCCCCGGCGCGCACGGCGCGTTTCAGCCGGTCACTCCGTGCCGTACGGCCCACAGCGCGGCCTGGGTGCGGTCCGCGAGGTCGAGCTTCATCAGGATGTTGGAGACATGCGTCTTGACGGTCTTCTCGGACAGGACGAGGGCGCGGGCGATCTCGCGGTTGGAGCGGCCGTCCGCGATCAGGCCGAGCACCTCGCGCTCCCGGTCGGTGAGCGAACCGCCTCTGCTCTGGCCGGAGTTGGCCTCCTCCTGGGAGAGCAGGGCGCCCGCGACCTCGGGCTGGAGCAGGATGTGGCCGGCGTGCACGGAGCGGATGGCGCCCGCGAGGGCGTCGGGGTCCACGTCCTTGTAGACGTAACCGGCGGCGCCCGCGCGCAGGGCCGGTACGACCGTGCGCTGCTCGGTGAAGCTGGTGACGATGAGCACGCGCGCGGGGTTGTCGAGTTCGCGCAGCCGGCGCAGGGCCTCGACGCCGTCCATGCCCGGCATCTTGACGTCCATCAGGACGACGTCCGGGCGCAGTTCCTCGGCGCGGGCGACTCCCTCGGCGCCGTCGGCGGCCTCGCCGACGACCTCGATGTCGTCCTGCACCTCCAGGAAGGTGCGCAGGCCCCGGCGGACGACCTGGTGGTCGTCGACGAGCAGCACCCTGATCGCGTCAGCCACCGGGGACCTCCATCTCGATCGTGGTGCCCTTGCCGGACACCGACTCCACGGTCAGCGTGCCGCCGACCCCGCTCGCGCGGTCCCGCATGGAGACCAGGCCCAGATGCCGTCCGGCGCGGCGGACCGCCTTCGGGTCGAAGCCGCTGCCGTCGTCGGTGACGCGCAGCACGGCTCCGCAGCCGCGCCGCTGGACGCTGACGTCGACGTGGGCGGCGCCGGAGTGGCGCAGGGCGTTGTGCAGGGCTTCCTGGGCGACCCTGAGCAGGGCTTCCTCCTGAGCGGCGGGCAGGGCGCGGAAGCCGTTGCTGGTGAAGGTCACGCGCGCGGTGTGGGCGCGGTCGAGGACCTGGGTCTGGGTGCGCAGGGTGGCGATCAGACCGTCTTCGTCCAGGGCGGCGGGGCGCAACTCCACAACGGCGGCGCGCAGTTCGTCGGCGGCCTCGGCGGCGAGCGCGGCGACCTGGTGGAGTTCGCCCTTGGCGCGTGCGGGGTCGCGGTCGACGAGGGCCGCCGCGGCCTGGGCGGTCAGGCGCAGGGAGAAGAGCTTCTGGCTGACCGCGTCGTGCAGTTCGTGGGCGAGGCGGGAGCGTTCCTCGGCGATGGTGAGTTCGCGGCTGCGCTCGTAGAGCCGGGCGTTGGTGAGGGCGATGGCGGCGTGCTGGGCGAGGATGGCGAGCAGTTCCTCGTCCTCCTCGGTGAAGCCGCAGGTCCCGTCCCGCCTGGGACAGTTCTTGTTCGCCAGGAAGAGGGCTCCGATGACCTCGTCGCCGTCGCGGATGGGCAGGCCGAGGAAGTCGGCCAGGTCCGGGTGCGCGGCCGGCCAGCCCTCGAAGCGGGGGTCCTTGCGCACGTCGGCGAGGCGCTCCGCCTTCGCCTCGTGCAGCATCGCGGCGAGGATGCCGTGCTGGCGCGGGAGCGGGCCGATGGCGCGCCACTGCTCGTCGCTGACGCCGTCGACGACGAACTGGGCGAAGCCGCCGTGGTCGTCGGGGACGCCGAGGGCGGCGTACTGGGCGTCGAGCAGCTCGCGGGCGGAGGCGACGATCGTCTTGAGGACATCGCGCACCTCCAGATGCCTGCTCATGGCCAGCAGCGCGGAACTGACCGCTGCGAGGCCGGACCGGGGGCGGTGACTCATGTCCTCACGGTACCGGCGGGGTGTGACAGGCGGATCGGACCTGTGGCGGCGGGGCCCGGTCCGCTGGTCCTAGGGCGGCCGGTGTAGGTCCCGGGGCCCCGGACGCGCGGTGTACGCCGAAGGGCCCCTGCGGTTTGCGGCCCGCGTCCGACGCGGCCGGGCCGGTGCCGTTCCTAGGTTGTGGTCACCGCCTGGTGGAGGCGGTAATGACGAGGGGACGGTAGTCATGCCGGTTGCGATCATCACGGGGGCCTCGAAGGGCCTCGGGCAGGCGCTCGCAGCGGCGCTGGCCGCGCGGGGCTGGGATCTGGTGCTGGACGCCCGGGGCGCCGAGGTTCTCAAGGAGGCCGCGGAGAGCATCGCCGGGCACGGCACGCGCGTGGAGGCGCTGGCGGGGGACGTGACGGATGCCGGGCACCGGGCCGCGCTGGTGGCGGCCGCGCGCCGGCTGGGCGGGGTCGACCTGCTGGTCGGCAATGCGAGCGCGCTGGGTGCCGAGCCGCTGGTGCGGCTGGCCGAGCTGTCCTTGGAGGGACTGCGGCGGGCGCTGGAGGTGAACGTGGTGGCCGCGCTGGGCCTGGTCCAGGAGGCGCTGCCGCTGCTGCGGCAGTCGCCGGCCGGGGCGGTGGTCGCGGTCAGCTCCGACGCGGCGGCCGAGGCGTACGAGACCTGGGGCGGCTACGGCGCTTCGAAGGCGGCCCTGGACCAGCTGACGGCGGTGCTGGGCGTGGAGGAGCCCGGCCTGCGGGTGTGGGCGGTGGATCCCGGGGACATGGCGACGGACCTGTACGCCGCGGCCGTACCCGACGACGACGGTCCGCGTCCGGCGCCGGACACCGTCGTTCCCGCGTTCCTGCGGCTGCTCGACGAACGGCCGGCCAGCGGGCGGTACGCGGCGCCGGCCCTGCTGGAGCGGCCATGAGGACGGGCACGGGGGTCCCCCCGCTCGAGCGAAGTCAGGAGTGGGTGAAGGTGCCGGAGGGGCTGTCCGCGCGCGTGCCCGCCGAGCAGCGCGGTCCGGGGCTGGGCCGAGACGCCGTACGGCTGCTGGTGTCGCGCGGTGCCCAGGTGACACATCACGCCTTTCCGGAGCTGCCGCTGCTGCTGCGGGCGGGGGACCTACTGGTGGTGAACACCTCGCCGACGCTGGCCGCGGCGGTGGACGCGCGCATCGGGGACGCGCGCGTGGTGGTGCATTTCTCCACGCGCGGGGACGACGGCCGGTGGGCGGTCGAGCTGCGGGAACCGGACGGTCGAGGTACCACGCGCGCGCGTACGGGCACGCGTGCGTATAGGGAAGTGATGCTGCCGGGGGCGGGGCGGCTGGTGCTGCAGGAGCCGCTCAGCCCGCGCGGGGAGCGGCTGTGGTGGGCCCGGGCGGACGGGGACGTCCTCGGGATCCTGCGCGCGCACGGGCGGCCCATTCGCTACTCCTATACGGAGCGGGACCAGCCGCTGTCCGCGTACCAGACGGTGTTCGCGCTGCCGTCGCCGGACGGGGCGGGCAGTGCGGAGATGCCGAGTGCGGCGCGCCCCTTCACCGCGGCCCTGGTGGCGGAGCTGGTGAGCCGGGGTGTGCAGTTCGCGCCGGTCACGCTGCACACGGGCGTGGCGTCGGCGGAGGCGCACGAGCCGCCGTATCCGGAGCGGTTCGCGGTGCCGGAGGCGTCGGCGCGGCTGATCAACGACGCGAGGGCGGGCGGGCGACGGGTGATCGCCGTCGGTACGACCGCCGTGCGGGCCGTGGAATCGGCGGCCGGGCAGGACGGGGTGGTGCGGGCGGCACAGGGGTGGACGGACCTGGTCGTGACGCCCGAGCGCGGGGTGCGGGTGGTGGACGGGCTGCTGACCGGGCTGCACGAGCCGGAGGCCTCGCACCTGCGGATGCTGGAGGCGGTCGCGGGTCGGCCCGCGGTCGACCGGGCCTACGAGGAGGCGCTCAGCGGGCTCTACCTGTGGCACGAGTTCGGCGACGTGCATCTCATCCTCCCGGTGGAGCACCCTCACACAACGCGTTGCGACGGCAACTCTTGGTGAAACGTCCACCTCTCCGATGTGAGCCCGAGCATAGGGCCCAGATCACGTACGACCGGGCATAGGAGATAAACCATCCCTACATGAACGGGACAGACGGCCTTGTCTGTCCCGTTTTGCCCTTCCATGATCCACTAAGGCGGATCGTACGTCACACCTTTGCATGGGAATTTTGCGCCAGCTAAGAATTGCTTCCGTCGCTCAGCGCCGTGGGTCATCGGCCCGCGGCGTTCGTGTGGGAGGAGCAGATTCCCCCGGCGGACGCAGGAGCGACCTCCGCGCTATCGAAGAGGTCCATCAGCCATGCCCAAGAACATCCTCAACCGTGCTCATAGTGCCCTGACCAAGCAGCACAAGATGGCCATCGCCGGTGTCGCCGCTCTCGGCACCGCCGCCATCGCCGTCTCGGCCGTCCCGAGCAGCGCCGACACCGTCACCACCGGCGCCCCGGCCACGACCGCCCAGGTCGCCGCCGGCACGACGCTGAAGAACGTCAAGGGCACGGTCACCGACCAGCTCGCCCCCGAGACGGTCAAGCTCGACATGTTCGCCGCGAAGAAGAAGGCAGCCGACGAGGCCGCCGCCGCCAAGCAGCGCGCCGAGGCCGCGAAGAAGGCCGCCGCGCAGAAGGCCGCCGCCGACGCCGCCAAGAAGGCCGCGCAGGCCCGCGCCGAAAAGGAGGCCGCGAGCCGCTCCACCCAGCGGGTCGACCTCCAGCCGGTCGCCGCGAAGACCTACGCCAACAACCTCGACGGCTGGATCCGTCAGGCCCTGGACATCATGAAGCAGCGCGGCATCCCCGGCTCCTACAGCGGTGTGCACCGCAACATCATGCGTGAGTCCTCGGGCAACCCGATGGCCATCAACAACTGGGACATCAACGCCCAGAACGGCATCCCGTCCAAGGGTCTGCTCCAGGTCATCGACCCGACCTTCCGCGCGTACCACGTGCCCGGCACGTCGTGGAACATCTACGACCCGGTCGCCAACATCACGGCCGCCTGCAATTACGCGGCCCACCGGTACGGCTCGATGGACAACGTCAACAGCGCGTACTGAGGGCCGGCGCGGACCTCGTACACGTGACGCCGAAGGGCGGCACCCCATCGCGGGGCGCCGCCCTTCGGCGTCGTACGGGCACGGTTACTTGCGCATGACCTCCGGCTCGTGGCGGCGCAGGAAGCGGGCCACGAAGAAGCCGCAGACCACGCCGAGCGCGATCAGCGCGATCATGTCCAGCGTCCAGGCCCCGGCGGTGTGGTTCCACAGCGGGTCCGTGCTGGTGGGGTCGTCGGTGTTCGGGGCGATGTTGTTGAAGTCCAGCGTGGCGCCGGCCGCGGCCACCGCCCAGCGCGACGGCATCAGGTACGAGAACTCGTTCACACCGAGCGTGCCGTGCAGGGTGAAGAGGCAGCCGGTGAAGACGACCTGGATGATCGCGAACATCACGAGCAGCGGCATGGTCTTCTCGGCGGTCTTCACCAGCGAGGAGATCACCAGGCCGACCATCATCGAGGTGAAGCCGAGCGCCATGATCGGCACGCACAGCTCGAACAGCGTGGAGCCGCCGAGCACGACACCCTGGTCCGGGATCTCACGGCTGGAGAAGCCGATCACACCGACCATCAGGCCCTGCAGCACCGTGACGGCGCCGAGGACGACCACCTTCGACATCAGGTACGCCGACCGGGACAGGCCGGTCGCGCGCTCCCGCTCGTAGATCACCCGTTCCTTGATCAGCTCACGCACGGAGTTCGCGGCGCCCGCGAAGCACGCGCCGACGGCCAGGATCAGCAGCACGGTGGTGGCCGTGCCGTTGGGGATGTGCGTGCCGGTCCTCGGATTGACCGCCGCGTTGACCAGCAGGCCCCGCTTGTGGTCGATCAGCAGGCTGACCGCGCCGAGCACCGCCGGCAGGATCACCGTCAGCGCCAGGAAACCCTTGTCGGACACGATGACCGACACATAGCGCCGGATCAGGGTCATCAGCTGCGAGCCCCAGCTCTGCGGCTTGGGCGGCTTCATGGCCTGCGGCGGAGGCATGTGTACGGCCTGCGGGGCGACCGAGTCCACGTCCGCGGCGTACATCTGGTAGTGCTGCGAGCCCTTCCAGCGGCCCGCCCAGTCGTAGTCGCGGTAGTTCTCGAAGGCGGAGAAGACGTCGGCCCAGCTGTCGTAGCCGAAGAAGTTCAGCGCCTCCTCCGGCGGGCCGAAGTAGGCGACCGCACCGCCCGGCGCCATCACCAGCAGCTTGTCGCACAGCGCCAGCTCGGCCACCGAGTGGGTCACCACGAGGACCGTACGGCCGTCGTCGGCGAGGCCGCGCAGCAGCTGCATGACGTCGCGGTCCATGCCCGGGTCGAGACCCGAGGTCGGCTCGTCCAGGAAGATCAGCGACGGCTTGGTGAGCAGCTCCAGGGCCACCGAGACACGCTTGCGCTGGCCGCCGGAGAGGGAGGTGACCTTCTTGTCCTTGTGCACGTCGAGCTTGAGCTCGCGCAGCACCTCGTCGATGCGGGCGTCGCGCTCGGCCGCGGTGGTGTCGGCCGGGAAGCGCAGCTTGGCCGCGTACTTCAGCGCCTTCTTGACGCTCAGCTCCTTGTGCAGGATGTCGTCCTGCGGGACCAGACCGATACGCTGGCGCAGCTCGGCGAACTGCTTGTACAGGTTGCGGTTGTCGTAGAGGACCTCGCCCTGGTTGGCGGGCCGGTAGCCGGTGAGCGCCTTGAGCAGGGTCGACTTGCCGGAGCCGGACGGGCCGATGACCGCGATCAGGGACTTCTCCGGGACGCCGAAGGAGACGTCCTTGAGGATCTGCTTGCCGCCGTCGACCGTGACGGTCAGATGGCGCGCGGAGAAGGAGACCTCACCGGTGTCGACGAACTCCTCGAGCCGGTCGCCGACGATCCGGAAGGTGGAGTGGCCGACGCCGACGATGTCGGCCGGGCCCAGCTGCACCGAGCCGCCCTTGGGGATCGGCTGGCCGTTGACGTAGGTGCCGTTGTGCGAGCCGAGGTCGCGGATCTCCAGCCGGCCGTCGGGCGTGGCGTGGAACTCGGCGTGGTGCCGGGAGACCTGCAGGTCGGAGACGACCAGGTCGTTCTCCAGGGCACGGCCGATGCGCATCACCCTGCCGACGGCGAACTGGTGGAACGTGGTGGGGCTGCGGTCGCCGTAGACCGGCGGCGCCCCCGCGGCACCACCGGGCGTCTTCTGCGCGTACTGCTCCGCGGGCCCCGCCTGCTGCTGCGGGAACGCGGGCGCCTGCTGCGGCCAGCCCTGCTGCGGCTGCTGGGCGGGCGCCTGGTGCGGTACGGCCTGCTGCGGGGCCGGTGCCTGCTGGGCCTGCGGCTGTGCGGCCTGCGGAGAGGCGGGTGCCTGCTGGGCCCAGCCCGGCGCCCCGGCGCCCTGCGCCGCGTACGGTGCCGGCTGCTGCCGGCCGACCGCGGCGCCCGACAGGTTCAGCCGCGGTCCGTCCGTCGCGTTGCCGAGGTGCAGCGACGCGCCCGGCCCGATCTCCATCTGCTGGATCCGCCGGCCCTGCACGAACGTGCCGTTGGTGCTGCCGTGGTCCTCGATGACCCAACTGCGGCCGTTGAAGCTGACCGTGGCGTGCCGCCAGGACACCCTGGCGTCGTCGAAGACGATGTCACCCTGCGGATCGCGGCCGAGGGTATAGGGCCTGGACGGGTCCAACGTCCAGGTCCGTCCGTTTGATTCCAGTACGAGTTCCGGCACTCCATGCCCCACTGAGTTGTCCCCCGAATTACCCCCATCACAGGGAGTCTAGGGATGTCGAACATCGGGGGGAACTATTTCAGGCTCGGCCCGCTGACCGAAACCCGGGCCTTGTGGACGGGCGCCCGCGCACGCTTCAACTCGCCCCGTTGACGGGGTTGAAACCGGGCCGGAGAGTGGTAATCCCGGCGTGGGGGGACAAGCGCGGCTCCGGTGCCGCGCCGCGGATCGGGGGGTCTGCCATGAGGTCTGCCACGAACGCCGAGACCGCGCCGCGCGCCACGACGGTGCCCTGGACGGACGTCCTGCTGTCCGCGATCGCCGCGGTGAGCTGGGCGTTGATCGGGATGGCGGGCACGGCCGCGCTCGGCCTGCACCTCCTGCGAGCGGACACGGCAGGCTCACTGGGCCCCATGACAGCGGCCGTTGTGGCACTCGGGGCGGGTGGGTCGGTCACGCCGTCGGGCGATGTGTCCGCGTTCGGTCTGCAGGGCGCCGAGGCCCACACCGCCATCGAGATCACGCCACTCGGGGTGAGCCTGGCCGGTGCCCTGCTGCTGTCGTGGTTCTTCCTGCGGTCCTTGCGCACGGCCGGAGTTGTCGTCGCGCCCGCCGAACTCCTCGCCCGCGCGGGCACGGTGACCGCGCTCTTCGTCGCCCTGCTGGGCGGTCTCGGCTGGGCGGGGCACGACGTCGTCACCATCGACGGCGGCTCGCTCAGGCTGGACCGGCTGCCGGGCACGGGCGGCACGGAAAGCGGCGGACTGAGCATCCCCGGCCTCGGCGACGTGAGCGGACTGCTGCCGAACCGGATCGGCGACCTCGTCCACGCCAAGGCCGCGGTCGGCTTCACCGTGGACACGTCGGCCACGCTGCTCGGCGGCGCACTCTGGTGTGCCGGCGTCCTGCTGATCGCCCTGCTCGCCTCCCGGCGCGCACCCCTGCCACCGGGCTGGTCCGTCGTGCACCGGGCGGTACGGCCGGCGGTCTCGGCGCTCGTCACCGTGCTGCTGGTGGCCGTGGCGGCCGGGCTCGCGGCGGCGGCGTACGCGGCGACCGGCGACGACCACCCCGGGCGGATCGCCGGCGCGGCCCTGCTCGGCGCGCCGAACGGGGTCTGGCTCGGCCTTCCCCTCGGTCTCCTCGTCCCCTGGGACGGCCACGCCACCGGTGTCCTCGGCAGGTCCCTGCCCCACCCGCTGGACCGGCTCCTGTCCGCGCACACCGATCAGCCGGTGACGCTGGGCCGGCTGGCCGACCTGGACGGCCGGGTGTGGCTGCTGGCCCTGGCCGCGGCACTGGCGATGCTGCTGGCCGGCGTCCTGACGGCGGTCCGCACACCGGTGGTGCGGCAGGCCGACAGCGCTCTCGCTTTCGCCGCCCGGTGCGGACTGCGCCTGGGCATCACGACCGCGCTCGCCCTCCCCCTGCTCGCCTGGCTGACGTCCGTGTCCCTGACCGCCTCGCTGTCCGTACTCGGCCTCGACGCCTTCGGCGCGGGCCTCGACCTGCACGGCCACCTCGGCCTCGCCCTGCGGCTCGGCGCGGCGTGGGGCGCGGGGGCCGGTGTGATCGGCTCCCTGACGGCTTGGGCGACCGGGGCGGCAGGGGGACGGGCGGCTCGGGCGGCTCGGGGGGTGCGGGGGAACGGGGGGAGCTTGGGATACGACGGGGACGGTGGTGCCGGAGGTGTCGGGCGTGTCGGGCCGTACGCGCCGAGCACGCCGTACCGGCCGCCGAACCCGGACACGAATCCCTATCTGCGGGTGCCGCAGGCCCTCCAGGTGCCACAGGACCTGCGCGAGGAGCCGCGGGACGCCGGGCCCGCCGCCGGGGACGACATGTACGGCGCCCCGACCATCGCCCGGCCGCTCGACGAGGCTCCCCCGCCGCCCCGACGCCGTCCTCCGGCACGGCGAGGTGATCGTTCGCAGGGGTCGGACGGCACCGAATGGCCACCGCCGCCCCCTCCGCCGCCACCCCCGGCACCGCCCGGGGAGCCGAAGCGCCGCGGCTGAGTCGGCGGGAGGCCGCGCCCGACGCGGGTTCGGTGCGACCGACTCTCCTGCCCATGCCCGTCGGGGCATCTCATGGCACAGTCGTGGTGGGGCCGGGGGCCGCCGTGTGCGGGCGGGCGGTGTCTCCCGGTGGCAAGATCCCTGACACCGGCGCGACATCCATTGTTCCGTGTCCGTCAGTCGGACCTCGACGGCGGACGGCACTGGGTGCCGGATACGGTGGTGACACCATGAGCGCTTCGCAGACCTCCGCTGAACAGACCCCCGAGGTCCCCACCCTCCTCGTCAAGATCTTCGGCAAGGACCGGCCGGGCATCACGGCAGGCCTCTTCGACACCCTCGCCGCCTACGTCGTCGACGTGGTCGACATCGAGCAGGTCGTCACCCGGGGCCGCCTGGTGCTGTGCGCGCTGGTGACGCAGCCGCCGGCCGGCCTGGAGGGCGACCTCAGGGCCACCGTGCACAGCTGGGCCGAGTCGATGAAGATGCAGGCGGAGATCATCTCCGGGCACGGCGACAACCGGCCGCGCGGCCTCGGACGCTCGCTGGTGACCGTGCTCGGCCATCCGCTGACCGCCGAGTCGACGGCCGCCATCGCCGACCGGATCGCGAAGGCCGGCGGCAACATCGACCGTATCTTCCGGCTCGCCAAGTATCCGGTGACGGCAGTGGAGTTCGCGGTCTCCGGCGTGGAGACCGAGCCGCTGCGCACGGCCCTGGTCACGGACGCGGCGGCACTGGGTGTCGACGTCGCGGTCGTCGCGGCGGGCCTGCACCGGCGGGCTCAGCGCCTGGTGGTCATGGACGTGGACTCCACGCTGATCCAGGACGAGGTCATCGAGCTGTTCGCGGCGCACGCCGGCTGCGAGGACAAGGTCGCCGAGGTCACGGCGGCGGCGATGCGCGGGGAACTGGACTTCGAGCAGTCGCTGCACGCGCGCGTGGCGCTGCTGAAGGGGCTGGACGCCTCCGTGGTGGAGAAGGTCCGCAACGAGGTCCGGCTGACGCCGGGCGCCCGGACCCTGATCCGCACGCTGAAGCGGCTCGGCTACCAGGTCGGGGTCGTCTCCGGTGGCTTCACCCAGGTCACGGACGATCTGAAGGAACGGCTGGGCCTGGACTTCGCGCAGGCCAACACGCTGGAGATCGTCGACGGCAAGCTCACCGGCCGGGTCACCGGCGAGATCGTGGACCGCGCGGGCAAGGCGCGGCTGCTGCGCCGGTTCGCCGCGGAGGCGGGGGTGCCGCTGTCGCAGACGGTGGCGATCGGCGACGGCGCGAACGACCTGGACATGCTGAACGCGGCCGGTCTGGGCGTCGCCTTCAACGCCAAGCCGGTGGTCCGCCAGGCGGCGCACACGGCGGTGAACTTCCCCTTCCTCGACACGGTCCTGTATCTGCTGGGCGTCACCCGCGAAGAGGTCGAGGCGGCCGACACGCACGACGAGGGCTGAACCGGCCCGGATGCGCAGGGGCCCGGCACCTTCGCGGTGCCGGGCCCCTGCGCACGGGTGGGATCACTCGGCGGGCGCCCAGTAGTCCCTGAGGATGGCCACGCCCGGCTCCAGGCTCTTCCAGGGGCCGTCGAAGGACAGCAGCGCGAAACCGGCGGCCGGGAAACCGCGGCGGTCCATCCGGTCGCGGGCGTCGCCCTCGGCCGTGCCGGACAGGATGTCGGCCAGGCCGTGGACGCCCGGGTTGTGGCCGATCAGGATCAGGTTCCGCACGTCGTCCGGAGTCTCGTTCAGCACGGCGATCAGTTCGCCGGGCGAGGCCTCGTAGACCCGCTCCTCGTAGACGGTTTTCGGCCGGTGCGCCAGCTCGTGGACGGCGAGCTTCCAGGTCTCGCGGGTCCGGTTGGCGGTGGAGCACAGGGCCAGGTCGAAGGTGATACCGGTGTCGGCCAGCTTGCGTCCGGCCACCGCGGCGTCCTTGCGGCCCCGCTCGGCGAGCGGGCGCTCGTGATCGGACACCTGGGGCCAGTCGGCTTTCGCATGCCGGAGGAGGACGATACTGCGAGGTTCTGCGGCGCTCATGGGACCCAGCTTCGCATGAAACAGGCCATGCGGCGCAGGGAGTTGACATGCGGATTCACCGCGTACGAAGGCTGCTGGTCAGCGCATGAGGAGTTGGTGGGCGCGCTCGAAGAGGTGGGTGATCGCCGGGTCGCCGCTCGCGGCGTGCGCGTCCGACGGGTTCAGTATCAGCGTCAGCAGTGCGATGAAGGCGAGCGCGGGGAGGGCGAGGGCCCACCAGGGCAGCCGGATGTCGACGCCGCCCGTGGTCGCCGGGTGGGGCCGGGAGTGGGTGCGGGCCGACATGATCGCCTCCGTGGGTCTTCGAGCGGGTCCGTGACCGTGTCGTGCGGTCACATCTCGAAGCTACGGAATCCGGGGCGGCCAACCCATCCGGACTTCCACCCAGTTGACCCTGACCCTTTCCCCCTAGGGGATGGTGGAGCTAGCCCCACCATCCGCCGGGGACGCGGGCCGGGACGCCGTCGTCACGGGGAGGCGAGGGTCGCGATGACGGCGATGATCACGAAGATGGCGAAGAACGAGCCGAAGACGATCAGCATCTTCTTCTGGCCGTTCTGCGGGTTCGGGTCGAGCACAGGCTGCATGCGCCCAGTCTCGCACCCTCCGCTCCGCGGGGGTCGGCCGGGGGCGGACAGTGGCCCCGCGGGGACCCCCGGGCGCGGGGCGTCCCTCGCTCACGCCCACGCCCACGCCGGGAGCGAGCCGACCGATCGCCCGTTCGTCCGGCTCGGACCTGCCACGAGCGGGCACCGCCGCCCTCACCGACCCGCCGGTGCGGGCCGGCCCGTCTCCCCCACCGGTCCACGGACGACCGACGGGGCCATCCACACGGGCACGCCCCGGCCACCCTCCGCGGGGGGCGGTGCGTCGCGCGCCTGGTCCTGGCCGGGGCGGTGCGTCGCCCCTCCGATCGTGGGGCGCCGGTGCGCAATCGGCCGACAGTGCCTCGCACCCTCCAGCCCAAGCCGACACGCTCAGCGCGTCACCCCCTGGCCGGGGCATCGCGTCACCCGCCCGGTCCTGGCCGGGGCAGGCAGCGCGACGTGCCTCCGATCCTGGCGGGGGTGAGCCCGTCGCCCCTCCGATCGTGGGGCGCCGGTGCGCGGTCGGCGGGCAGTGCCTCGCGCCCTCCAGCCCAAGCCGACACGCTCAGCGCGTCACCCCCTGGTCCTGGCCGGGAGCCAGCGCATCGTCCCTCCGATCGCGGGGCGGTGCCACGCATCCTCCAGCCGAAGCGAGCCGACACGCTCAGCGCGTCACCCCCAGCCCAGCCCCCAAGCAGCGCCGACCAGCGCATCGCCCCCCCTCCGGGCCCGGCGGGAAAGGTGGCGCCGATCGACGCATCGAGCCCTCCCACGCCAACGGGCAAGCCGGCGCCACGAGCCCCCACCTCAGCCACCATGCTCAGCGCATCGCGTCCTCGGGCCACAGACCGGTCCGCTGCTCAGTGCACCGCGCTCCGGCCCCAGAGGACAAGCCCTCCCCCCAACCCACCACGCCCAGCACTTCGCCTCCGCCAGCCGAGACCGGACCGCTCAACGCATCGCGCCCCCGCATCCCCCTGGTCCGCCCCCGGGTCAGGGTGCCGTCGCCTCGTCCTCCACCGTGCGGTTGCGGCCCGCCAGGAAGCCCACCGCCATCTGCGGCAGCATCAGGCCCGTCATGAGGGCGATCGGCAGGCCCCAGCCGCCGCTGTGCTGGTAGAGCACGCCGACCAGCAGCGGGCCGGGGATGGAGATCAGATAGCCGGTGCTCTGCGCGAACGCGGACAGCTGGACCACGCCCGGCCCGCTCCGGGCCCGCATGCCGACCATCGTCAGGGCCAGCGGGAAGGCGCAGTTGGAGACTCCGAGCAGCAGCGCCCAGGCCCAGGCGCCCGCAGCCGGCGCGAAGTACAGGCCCGCGTATCCGGCGAGCCCGCACACGCCCAGGACCAGCGCGATCGGCCCCTGGTGGGGCAGCCGGGTGGCGACCCGCGGGATGACGAAGGCCAGCGGCACGCCCATCACCATGGTGACGGCGAGCAGCACGCCCGCGGTGCCGGCCGGCACGCCGGCGTCGCGGAAGATCTGCGGCATCCAGCCCATCGTGATGTAGGCGGCGGTGGCCTGGAGGCCGAAGAAGACGGCGAGCGCCCAGGCGGTACGGCTGCGGGTGATGCGCAGCGGCGCCTGCTGTGCCGCCGCCCCCACCTGCTGTGCCTCCGCGCGCTCCCGCTGCCCGGCCCGCGCGGCCCCGGCGTCGCCGCCGCGGTCCCGGAGGAGCGGCAGCCAGGGCAGCACGGCGGCGCCCGCCAGGGCGGCCCACACGGCGAGGCCGGACCGCCAGCTGCCGCCGAGGACGTCGGTCAGGGGCACGGTCACCGCGGCGGCGAGGGACGTGCCGAGGGCGAGGGCCATCGAGTAGAGGCCGGTCATGGAGCCGACCCGGTCGGGGAACCAGCGCTTGACGATGACCGGCATGAGCACGTTGCTGAGGGCGATGCCCATCAGGGCGAGCGCGCTCGCGGCCAGGAATCCGGCCGTGCTGCCGAGATACGGCCGCATCAGCAGGCCGGCGGTGATGGCGGCCATGCCGGCGCACACCACGGCGGCCGGGCCGAAGCGGCGGGCCAGCCGGGGTGCGGTGATACCGAAGACCGCGAAGCAGAGCGGGGGCACGGAGGTGAGCACGCCGGCCACGCTGCCGCTCATGCCGAGCCCGTCGCGGACCTCCTCCAGGAGCGCGCCGAGGCTCGTGATGGCCGGGCGGAGGTTCAGCGCGGACAGGACGATGCCGACGACGACCAGGCGGGTCGCCCACGCGTGCGTGCGGCCGGCGCCGGGGGTCGTCTCGGGGGCGTTCGTCGTGGCGGCCGTACCGCGTTCGGTCGGTGACATCACCGTACGGGTCTCCGCTGTCCGGGTTTCCTCACGTGCCATGAGGCCCATCATAGAATCATGGGATGATTGGTTGTCCATCCCCGCGGCGCTCCCGCCCGGGCCTCGCGTGCGAAGGTGTGCCATGCCCCTGAGCCACCCGCGCCGTTCCGCGCTGTCCGAGCAGGTCATCGCCGAGCTGCGCAACCAGATCACCTCCGGCGAGTGGCCGGTCGGCTCGCGCATCCCGACGGAGCCGGAGCTGGTCGAGCAGCTCGGCGTCGCCCGCAACACCGTCCGCGAGGCCGTCCGCGCGCTCGCCCACAACGGTCTGCTGGACATCCGGCAGGGCTCGGGCACCTATGTGGTGGCCACGAGCGAGCTGGCCGGTGTGATGCACCGCCGGTTCTCCGACGCCGATCCCCGGCACATCGCCGAACTGCGCGCCGCGCTGGAGTCGGCAGCGGCGAAGCTGGCCGCCGAGCGGCGCACGGAGAAGGACCTCAAGCAGCTGGACGCGCTGCTGGACCGGCGCGAGGCGGCCTGGCAGACCGGCGAGGCGGAGGCCTTCGTGTCCGCCGACGCCACCTTCCACCTGGCCGTCGTGGCCGCCTCGCACAACGACGTGATCACCGCGATGTACGCCGATCTGGGCGAGGTGCTGCGGGACTGGCTGCGCGCGGACGTGGGCGCGGAGCTGACTCCGGAGACGTACATGGATCACACGCGCCTGATGGACGCGATCCGCGCCGGGGACGCGGAGGCGGCGGCTGCCGAGGCCGCGAGCTATCCGTTCCTGTGCCGGCCGGGCCGGTTCGGCGCCCCTTCCGGCGACTGACCAGCCGTGAAGCGCTCCTGCCGTGCCCGATCCAGCCGTTCAGTGCACGTTCTGGTGGCTTATCCAGACCGAGCGGACTTCCTTCCAGCACCGGCCGGCCAGCCGTACGGTCATCGCGGGTCCGGTGTCCACCGGTGCGCTGTCGGTGTCGATGTCCCACCAGCGGGCGCACTCGATGTGCAGACGCACGCGATCGGTGTCGACATAGGGATTGTGGCAGTAGGCCACCACGTGGGAGCCGTGGACGGCCGTACGGCAGGAGGCCCCGAAGAAGCTCGGCGCGGGAGGCTTTCCGTCGTCCACGCGCGCGTAGGACATCGCGTCGTACGGCAGTGAGAGCACGAGGGCCACGGCCACGGTCAGCGGGGCCAGGCTTCGGGACAGGCGCACAACGGGACCTCCTCGGCCGGGCTGGGGAGGGACGCGCGGGTGAACGCTCAATCCAGGGTGAGCCGTCCGGGCCACGGGGCGCCCGGCAGGTGGGCCGAACGGGTGACGCCCCGGTCCCCGCGCGCTGCGGGGACCGGGGCGTCGGGTACGAGGATCAGGCGCCGATGGCGTGCAGACCGCCGTCGACGTGGATGATCTCGCCGGTGGTCTTCGGGAACCAGTCGCTCAGCAGGGCGACGATGCCCTTGCCGGCCGGCTCCGGGTCCTTCAGGTCCCACTCCAGCGGGGCACGGGTGTCCCACACGGAGGCCAGCTCGCTGAAGCCCGGGATGGACTTGGCGGCCATGGAGCCGATCGGGCCCGCGGAGATGAGGTTGCAGCGGATGTTCTGCTTGCCCAGGTCGCGGGCGATGTAGCGGCTGGTGGCCTCCAGCGCGGCCTTGGCCGGGCCCATCCAGTCGTACTGCGGCCACGCGTACTGCGCGTCGAAGGTCAGGCCGACGACCGAGCCGCCGTTCTGCATCAGCGGCAGGCAGGCCATGGTGAGCGACTTCAGGGAGTACGCCGAGACGTGCATGGCGGTGGCCACCGACTCGAAGGGCGTGTTGAGGAAGTTGCCGCCGAGCGCGTCCTGCGGCGCGAAACCGATGGAGTGCACGACGCCGTCGAGGCCGCCCAGCTCCTCGCCGACGACGTCGGCCAGCCGGCCCATGTGCTCGTCGTTGGTGACGTCCAGCTCGATGACCTTGGTGGGCTTCGGCAGCTTCTTGGCGATGCGCTCGGTCAGCGTGGGCCGCGGGAACGCCGTCAGGATGATCTCCGCGCCCTGCTCCTGGGCCAGCTTGGCCGCGTGGAAGGCGATGGAGGACTCCATCAGCACGCCGGTGATCAGGACGCGCTTGCCCTCGAGGATTCCGCTCATGGTGATCAGTGACCCATTCCCAGTCCGCCGTCAACGGGGATGACGGCTCCAGTGATGTACGAGGCGTCGTCCGAGGCGAGGAACCGCACCGTCGCGGCGATCTCCTCCGGCTGCGCGTAACGGCCGAGCGGCACCTGCGAGACGATGTTCCGGCGCTGCTCGTCGGTGAGCACCTTGGTCATGTCGGTGTCGACGAAACCGGGCGCGACGACGTTGAAGGTGATGTTGCGCGAGCCCAGCTCACGGGCGAGGGACCGCGCGAAGCCGACCAGGGCGGCCTTGGAGGCGGCGTAGTTCGCCTGGCCCGCCGAGCCGAGCAGGCCGACCACGGACGAGATCAGGATGACGCGGCCCTTCTTGGCGCGCAGCATGCCGCGGTTCGCGCGCTTGACGACGCGGAAGGTACCGGTGAGGTTGGTGTCGATGACCGAGGTGAAGTCCTCCTCGGACATGCGCATCAGGAGCTGGTCCTTGGTCACGCCGGCGTTGGCGATCAGTATCTCGACGGGACCGTGCTGGTCCTCGATCTCCTTGTAGGCCTGCTCCACCTGCTCCTGGTCGGTGATGTCGCACTTGACGGGCAGGCAGCCCAATTCCGTCAGGGCGGCAGGCGGCTCACCCGAGCGGTACGTGATCGCGACCTTGTCGCCGGCGTCGGCGAACGCGCGGGCGATGGCGAGGCCGATGCCCCGGTTTCCTCCGGTGACGAGAACCGAGCGGCTCAACGGATCACCCTTTCGATAGCGGTCTGCAGATGTCGGACAACCCGCCCGGACACCTGGTGACAGGCGGCTTCATCGGAAACCTATCGGTACGGCCGGGTCCGCGGGCAATCGGGCACCGACAGTGGCGGGCGGGAGTCACTGTCGGATCCCTACAGAACCGCTGCCGTCCGGGCGCGAAACGTGTGGTCCGCCGGGCCGCTCCCACGACATGATCGGATCCGACAGGCCACGACAGCAGGGAGACCTCCGTGCCTCATTCCATCGACGAAGCCTTCACGGCCCTTCCGCTAAGGTCCCTCGCCGACGCCGCTCTGGCTCGCGCGCGTGCGCTCGGGGCCGAGCACGCGGACTTCCGGTTCGAGCGGGTGCGCAGCGCGTCCTGGCGGCTGCGGGACGCCAAGCCCGCCGGATCGTCGGACACCACCGACCTCGGGTACGCGGTGCGGGTCGTGCACGGCGGTACGTGGGGCTTCGCCTCCGGCGTGGACCTGACCATGGACGCGGCCGCCAAGGTCGCCTCGCAGGCGGTGGCCATGGCCAAGCTGTCCGCACAGGTCATCAAGGCAGCCGGGTCGGACGAGCGGGTGGAGCTGGCCGGCGAGCCGGTGTACGCGGACCGCACGTGGGTGTCGTCGTACGAGATCGACCCGTTCTCCGTGCCGGACGAGGAGAAGGCCGCGCTGCTGGCGGACTGGAGCACGCGGCTGCTGGCCGCGAACGGCGTCAACCACGTGGACGCCTCGCTGCTCACCGTGCACGAGAACAAGTTCTACGCCGACACCGCCGGGACCGTGACGACCCAGCAGCGGGTACGGCTGCATCCGCAGCTGACGGCCGTGTCGGTCGACGAGTCCAGCGGCGAGTTCGACTCGATGCGCACCCTCGCGCCGCCGGTCGGGCGGGGCTGGGAGTACCTCACCGGCACCGGCTGGGACTGGGACGAGGAGCTGGAGCGGATCCCGGAGCTGCTCGCCGAGAAGATGCGGGCGCCGAGCGTGGAGCCGGGCCTGTACGACCTGGTGGTCGACCCGTCCAACCTGTGGCTGACCATCCACGAGTCCATCGGGCACGCGACGGAGCTGGACCGGGCCCTCGGCTACGAGGCCGCCTACGCCGGCACCTCCTTCGCCACCTTCGACCAGCTGGGCAAGCTGCGGTACGGCTCGGAGCTGATGAACGTCACCGGCGACCGCACCGCCGAGCACGGCCTCGCGACCGTCGGGTACGACGACGAGGGCGTCGAGGCGCAGTCCTGGGACCTGGTGAAGGACGGCACGCTGGTCGGCTACCAGCTGGACCGGCGGATCGCCCGGCTCACCGGGTTCGACCGGTCCAACGGGTGCGCGTTCGCCGACTCCCCCGCGCATGTGCCGGTGCAGCGCATGGCCAACGTCTCGCTGCAGCCGGACCCGGCGGGGCTGTCCACCGAGGGCCTGATCGGGAGTGTCGACCGGGGCATCTACGTGGTCGGCGACCGGTCCTGGTCGATCGACATGCAGCGGTACAACTTCCAGTTCACCGGGCAGCGCTTCTTCAAGATCGAGAACGGCCGGATCACCGGGCAGCTGAAGGACGTGGCGTACCAGGCGAACACGACGGACTTCTGGGGTTCGATGACCGCCGTGGGCGGTCCGCAGACCTACGTCCTCGGCGGCGCCTTCAACTGCGGCAAGGCCCAGCCAGGGCAGGTGGCCGCCGTGTCGCACGGCCGCCCGTCCGCCCTCTTCAAGGGCGTCAACATTCTGAACACCACGCAGGAGGCCGGTCGATGAGCGCCCGTACGAACAAGCCGCACGAGATCGTCGAGCAGGCGCTCGCGCTGTCCCGGGCCGACGGCTGTGTCGTCATCGCCGACGAGCACTCCACCGCCAACCTGCGCTGGGCGGGCAACGCGCTGACCACGAACGGCGTGACGCGCGGCCGTACGCTCACCGTGATCGCGACCGTGGACGGCAAGGAGGGCACCGCCTCGGGTGTCGTGTCGCGCTCGGCGGTCACCGCTCAGGAGCTGGAGCCGCTGGTGCGGGCCGCCGAGACCGCCGCGCGCGGTGCGGGGCCCGCCGAGGACGCGCAGCCGCTGGTCGGCGGGGTACCGCAGTCGCCGGACTTCACGGACGCGCCCGCCGAGACCTCCTCCGCGGTGTTCGCCGACTTCGCCCCGGCGCTCGGCGAGGCGTTCGCACGCGCGCGTGCGGGCGGCCGTGAGCTGTACGGCTTCGCCAACCACGAGCTGGTGTCGACCTACCTGGGCACGTCCACCGGGCTGCGCCTCAGGCACGACCAGCCCACCGGCACGCTGGAGCTGAACGCCAAGTCGCCCGACCGGACGCGCTCGGCCTGGGCGGGCCAGTCCACACGGGACTTCAAGGACATCGACCCCGGCGCGCTGGACGCCGAGCTGGCCGTGCGGCTCGGCTGGGCCGAGCGGCGCGTGGAGCTGCCCGCCGGCCGCTACGAGACGCTGCTGCCGCCCACGGCCGTCGCGGACCTGCTGATCTACCAGCTGTGGTCGGCGTCGGGCCGGGACGCGGCCGAGGGCCGGACGGTCTTCTCCAGGCCGGGCGGCGGCACGCGCGTGGGCGAGAGGCTCGCCGAGCTGCCGCTGACCCTGCGCAGCGACCCGAACGAGCCGGGCCTGGAGTGCCCGCCCTTCGTGGTCGCCCACTCCTCCGGCGGGGACCAGTCCGTGTTCGACAACGGGCTGCCGACCCACATGACGGAGTGGATCGGCGAGGGTGTGCTCAAGCACCTGACGACCACCCGGCACAGCGCGGGCCTGACCGGGCTGCCGGTCGCCCCGGTGCTCGGGAACCTGATCCTGGACGGCGGGAACGACCGCTCGCTCCAGGACATGGTCGCGGGCACCGAGCGCGGGCTGCTGCTGACCTGCCTGTGGTACATCCGCGAGGTCGACCCGGCCACGCTGCTGCTCACCGGTCTGACCCGGGACGGCGTCTACCTCGTGGAGAACGGCGAGGTGACGGGGCAGGTGAACAACTTCCGGTTCAACGAGTCGCCGGTGGACCTGCTGCGGCGGGCCACGGAGGCGGGGCGTACGGAGAAGACGCTGCCGCGCGAGTGGAGCGACTGGTTCACCCGGGCCGCGATGCCCGCGCTGCGGATCCCTGATTTCAACATGAGCTCTGTCAGTCAGGGCGTATAACCTCGTAGGCGTTCGTGGTCGGGTGTCACCCGACTGCCCGAAGATCATCGAGGAGACACGAGAACCGTGACGGACATCGTCGACGAGCTGAAGTGGCGTGGGCTGTTCGCCCTGTCCACCGACGAGGACGCTTTGCGCAAGGCGCTCGCGGACGGTCCCGTCACGTTCTATTGCGGTTTCGACCCGACCGCGCCGTCACTGCACGTCGGGCACCTGGTGCAGGTGCTCACCGTGCGCCGGCTCCAGCAGGCCGGACACCGGCCGCTGGCGCTGGTCGGCGGCGCGACCGGGCTGATCGGCGACCCGCGCCCGACGGCGGAGCGCACGCTGAACGACCCGGAGACGGTGGCCGGCTGGGTCGGCAAGCTGCGCGCCCAGATCGAGCCGTTCCTGGACTTCGAGGGCGAGAACGCGGCGGTCATGGTGAACAACCTCGACTGGACCGCGGGCCTCTCCGCGATCGAGTTCCTGCGGGACATCGGCAAGCACTTCCGCGTCAACAAGATGCTGACGAAGGACTCCGTGGCCCGCCGCCTGGAATCCGACCAGGGCATCAGCTACACCGAGTTCAGCTACCAGATCCTGCAGGGCATGGACTTCCTGCAGCTCTACCGGCGCTACGGCTGCACCCTCCAGCAGGGCGGCAGCGACCAGTGGGGCAACCTCACGGCCGGCCTGGACCTGATCCACCGGCTGGAGCCCGGCGCCGAGGTGCACGCGCTGGCGACCCCGCTGATGACCAAGGCCGACGGCACCAAGTTCGGCAAGACCGAGGGCGGCGCGGTCTGGCTCGACCCCGAGATGACGACGCCGTACGCGTTCTACCAGTTCTGGCTGAACGTGGACGACCGGGACATCTCCACGTACATGCGCATCCTGTCCTTCAAGTCCCGCGAGGAGCTCGAGGAGCTGGAGCAGCAGACGCAGGAGCGGCCGCAGGCCCGGGCCGCGCAGCGGGCGCTCGCCGAGGAGCTGACCACACTGGTGCACGGCGCCGACCAGACCGCCGCGGTGATCGCCGCGTCGCGCGCCCTGTTCGGGCAGGGCGAGCTGGCGGAGCTGGACGGTCGGACGCTGGCGGCGGCGCTGTCCGAGGTGCCGCACATCAAGGTCGCCGAGCTCGGTCCGGTGGTCGATCTGTTCGCCGAGGTCGGGCTCGTCGCCAGCAAGTCCGCCGCGCGGCGGACGGTGAAGGAGGGCGGGGCCTACGTGAACAACGTGAAGGTCGCCGCCGAGGACGCGGTGCCCTCGTCCGAGGACCTGTTGGACGGGCGGTGGCTGGTGCTGCGGCGGGGGAAGAAGAACCTTGCCGCGGTGGAGGTCGTGGGCGCCTGAGCGCCGTGGGGGTGTGGGTGGACTGGCGACCGCGGCGTTCGTCGTGGTTTCTCGCACAGTTCCCCGCGCCCCTTTCGGGGCGCCCTCGCTCAGCGGGTCCTCAAGCCCGGACCCTCTCCTGCTTCCGCTTGCCCAGCGTCGCCATGTAGAGGGCGTCCACGGCCGCGACGATGATGATCGCGGCCACCAGCTGGAAGATGTGCCGGGTCCAGTCGATGCCGCGGGTGGCGGCGACGCCGACGGCGCGGGCGACCGCGTTGCCCACGATGGCGCCGAGCATGCCGCCGATGGTGGTCAGCCAGAGGGGGCTGTGCTGCTTGCCCGGGATGATCGCCTTGGCTATCAGGCCCAGCACGAATCCCACGATGATCGCCCACAACCAGCCCATGGCTGCCTCCTTGTACGGCTCGACGTGAGCATTAGGGCCAGTGTGGGTCGGTGGGCCGTACGACGCATGTCGGGTTCACCCGTGCGCGGCAGGGCCGGTGGCGTTACCGCAGGCAGTGGGCGACCCGGTCTCGTGGGCGGCGGACCCGCGGCGTAACGTGAAGGGTCGGGGCCGATACGGGCGGATGGTGGAATGTGATGCGGAAACAGCACGGCGGCAACGTCCAGGTGTTCCGGATCACCGGAGCCCGGACGGGACTCGCCGAGGACGTACGGGGCCGGCAGCGCAGGTACGTCATCTCGATGACGATCCGCACGGTGTCGGTGATCCTCGCGGTCTCCCTGTGGAACGTCGAGCGGTACGTCGCCGTCGTGGCGCTCGTGGCCGGAGCGCTGCTCCCCTATGTCGCCGTGGTGATCGCGAACGCCGGCCGGGAGCGGCCGCCGTCCCTTCCCTCGACGTTCATCACCTCGCCGGTGCGGCCGATGATCACGCCGCCGCGCGCGGAGGAGGCGCGGGCGGAATCCGCCCCGGAGGACGCGGCGGCTCATCCGACGGGGGCGCCCGGTGAGCGGCCCGGACCCGCGTGACCGAGGGGCCGGCCGGGAAGCGGAACGACGGCGCCCGTCAAGCTCAAGAAAAGCTCAGATCAATCGTGCAGTTCCAGTGCCGGGCGACGGGGTAGCCGTGACATACTGCGTACGCGCTCCGCATCCCCCGTCGGAGCGACAGACCGACGCCGGGCAGCTCCCCCCGTGGCTGCTCGGCGTCGCCTTGTTCGGGCCCTTTCTGTACGACGAACCCGAGACGAACCTGTGAGTGACGAGACCCCGATCTGCTCTGCCAAGGGCTGCCATGCCGCTGCCGTGTGGGTACTGGCGTGGAACAACCCGAAGATCCACACGCCGGAGCGGCGCAAGACATGGCTCGCGTGCGAGGAGCATCGCGAGCATCTGTCGCAGTTCCTCGGTGTGCGGGGCTTCTTGAAGGACGTCGTGAAGTTCGCCGACTGGCGGGATCCCGAGGGAAGCTAACCGCCGATCGCCGACATCGGCCGGTCCGGCTGCACGAACGACGGGTCGTCCAGTCCCGCCCCGGCCTTCTTCCCCCACATCGCCAGCTTCCAGATGCGTGCGATCTCCTCGTCGGGGGCGTCGCTGCGGAGCGCCTCCCGCAGGTCCGTCTCCTCCGTCGCGAAGAGACAGGTGCGTATCTGGCCGTCGGCCGTGAGGCGGGTGCGGTCGCAGGCCGCGCAGAAGGGCCGGGTGACCGAGGCGATGACGCCGACCCGGTGCGGGCCGCCGTTCACCAGCCAGCGCTCCGCCGGGGCCGAACCGCGCGCGTCGGCACCCTCGGGGGTGAGGTCGAAGCGGGTGCGCAGGGAGGCCAGGATGTCCCCGGCGGTGACCATGCCCTCGCGCTTCCAGCCGTGCTGGGCGTCGAGCGGCATCTGCTCGATGAACCGCAGTTCGTAGTCGTGCTCCACGGCCCAGGCCAGCAGGTCGGGGGCCTCGTCGTCGTTCAGCCCAGGCATCAGGACCGAGTTGACCTTGACGGGGGTCAGGCCGGCCTCGCGGGCGGCCCCAAGACCTTCGAGGACGTCCTTGTGGCGGTCGCGGCGGGTCAGGGTCTTGAAGACGTCGGGGCGGAGGGTGTCCAGGGAGACGTTGACCCGGTCCAGGCCGGCGGCCTTCAGCGCGGTCGCGGTGCGCTTGAGGCCGATGCCGTTGGTGGTGAGGGACGTCTGCGGGCGGGGGGTGAGGGCCGCGACGCGCTCGACGATGCCGACCAGGCCGGGGCGCAGCAGGGGCTCGCCGCCGGTGAAGCGGACCTCCTCGATGCCGAGCATGCGCACGGCGATGTCGACGAGGCGGACGATCTCGTCGTCGGTGAGCAGGTCGGGCTTGGCCAGCCACTGCAGGCCCTCCTCGGGCATGCAGTACGTGCAGCGCAGATTGCAGCGGTCGGTCAGCGAGACCCTCAGGTCGGTGGCCACCCGGCCGTAGGTGTCGATGAGCACGTGGGCCCCCTCCCTCGATCCCGGATCACTCATTTTCCGTCACCTGCGAGCGTACGTGACACCACCGACAACGACAGCGGCCCGATCCGACGAGGTACGACACGGCCGCGTCGTAGGACCCTACAGTCCCGTCACGACGCGGCCGTCGTACGAACGTCAGTGCGCTCCGGTGCCGGTCAGGGACCGCACCTCCAGTTCGGCGTACTTGCCGGCGTCCGGGACCTCCTTGGACAGCAGGGTGCCCACGACGCCGAGCAGGAACCCGACCGGGATGGAGATGATGCCGGGATTCTCCAGCGGGAACCAGTGGAAGTCGACGTCGGGGAACATCGAGGCCGGGCTGCCGGAGACCACCGGGGAGAAGAGCACCAGGCCGACCGCGGTGACCAGGCCGCCGTAGATCGACCACAGGGCGCCCGAGGTGGTGAACCGCTTCCAGAACAGGCTGTAGAGGATGGTCGGCAGGTTGGCGGAGGCCGCGACCGCGAAGGCGAGGGCGACCAGGCCGGCCACGTTCAGGTCGCGGGCCAGGGCGCCGAGGACGATCGAGACCGCGCCGATGCCGACGGTCGCCCAGCGGGCCGCGCCGACCTCCTGCTTCTCGGTGGCCTGCCCCTTCTTGATGACGTTGGCGTAGATGTCGTGGGCGAAGGAGGACGACGAGGCCAGGGTGAGGCCCGCGACGACCGCCAGGATCGTCGCGAAGGCGACGGCCGAGATGGTGGCGAGCAGGATCGCGCCCCAGTTCGAGTCGACGCCGCCCAGATGCAGCGCCAGGAGGGGTGCCGCGGTGTTGCCGGCCTTGTTGGAGGCGATGATCTCGTCCGGTTTGATCAGCGCGGCGGCGCCGAAGCCGAGGGCGAGGGTCATCAGATAGAAGGCGCCGATCAGGCCGATCGCCCAGATGACCGACTTACGGGCGGCCTTTGCGGTCGGGACCGTGTAGAAGCGGATCAGGATGTGCGGCAGGCCCGCGGTGCCGAGGACCAGGGCGAGGCCGAGCGAGATGAAGTCCAGCTTGGTGGTGCCGGTGGCGCCGTACTTCAGGCCGGGCTCCAGGAACGCCGAGCCCTTGCCGCTGTTGTCGGCGGCCTTGCCGAGCAGGTCGGAGATGTTGAAGTGGAACTTCAGCAGGACCAGGAAGGTCAGCAGCACGGCTCCGGCGATCAGCAGCACCGCCTTGACCATCTGGACCCAGGTGGTGCCCTTCATGCCGCCGATGGTGACGTAGACGATCATCAGGAGGCCGACCAGGGCGACGATGCCGATCTTGCCGCCGTCGCTGGTGATGCCGAGCAGGAGCGAGACGAGGACGCCGGCGCCCGCCATCTGGGCCAGCAGGTAGAAGATCGAGACGACGATGGTGGAGGTGCCGGCGGCCGTGCGGACCGGGCGCTGGCGCATGCGGTAGGCCAGGACGTCGCCCATGGTGTACCGGCCGGAGTTGCGCAGGGGTTCGGCGACCAGCAGCAGGGCGACCAGCCAGGCGACGAGGAAGCCGATGGAGTACAGGAAGCCGTCGTAGCCGAACAGGGCGATGGCGCCGGCGATGCCGAGGAAGGACGCGGCGGACATGTAGTCGCCGGAGACGGCGAGGCCGTTCTGGAAGCCGGTGAACTGGCGTCCGCCCGCGTAGAAGTCGGCGGCGTTCCTGGTCTGGCGGCCCGCCCAGACGGTGATGACGAGGGTCGCGGCGACGAACACCGCGAACAGGGTGATGATCAGCGTACGGTGCTGGCTCGCCTCGCCGGCGGCCAGCGTGATCGCGGGGCTCATGCGCCGCCCTCCATCCGGGACTTGATGGCCTCCGCCTTGGGGTCGAGCTTGGCGGCGGCGTGCCGTGCGTACCACCAGGCGATGAGGAAGGTGGTGAGGAACTGGGCGAGGCCCAGGACGAGGGCCACGTTGACGTTGCCGGCCACCTTGGTGCCCATGAAGCCGTGCGCGTAGTTGGAGAGCAGCACGTACAGCAGGTACCAGGCGGTGAAGGCGACGGCCAGCGGGAAGGCGAACGAGCGGTGGGCGCGGCGCAGTTCGCCGAACTCCGCGCTCTGCTGCACCTCGGCGAACTCCTCGGTGGAGGGAAGTGGGGCCCCCGGTGTGGCGGGGGGCGGTGTCTCGGTGGCCACGGGGTCTCCTCGCGTTGCGGAAGCAATGACGAACCGGGAGCTTGATCGTGCTGGCGCCCCCTGCCAAGGTCCACGGCGCCACGCGAGGACCGGTTCAAGTCCTGTGAGTTGTTTCGCAAGCGATCTTGTCGAGCCATTGCCAACTCATTGCTGATCGGTGAGCCGTGGAGATAGCTTCTGCCTGCACCACCCGCCATGTACCTGCCCGAGCGCCACCTGTGTCTCGGGCCGTTTCGTACCCGGATGATGTGGAGATCCCATGGTTCATCTGCGTTCCAGACGCCGGCTCGCGCTCGCCGTGCCCGTCGTGCTGTCGCTGACCGCCTCGCTCGGTTTCCTGCCGACGGCGGCCTCCGCGGCGCCCGACGCGGCCAGGGCGGCGCAGGTGGCGGACGACGGACCGAACCTCGCGTACGTGGTCAACACCCGCACGGATCACCGCACGATCGAGTCCGTGCAGCGGGAGATCCTTCGCAACGGCGGCTCGGTCGTGGCCAGTTACGACAAGATCGGCGTGATCGTCGCCCACTCCGCGAACCCGGACTTCGCCGCGCGGATGCGCGCGGTGCGCGGGGTGGACTCGGCGGGCGCCACGCGTACCGCGCCGCTGAGTGCGGCGGGGACGACCGACGAGGGCGCCGTTCAGGTCCTGTCGAAGGCGGAGGCCGCGAAGCTCACCCAGGCCGCGGCCCCGGGTGAGGAACCGCTCGAGGCGGACCAGTGGGACCTGCGGGCGATCGGCGCCGACCGGGCCGCGCGGATCAACCCGGGCAGCAGCGGGGTGACCGTCGGTGTCATCGACACGGGCGTGGACGACACCCACCCGGACATCGCTCCGAACTTCTCCGCCGCCCAGTCGGCGAACTGCGTGAGCGGCAAGGCGGACACGACGTACGGCGCGTGGCGCCCGGCGGACGCCGACCACTACCACGGCACCCATGTGGCCGGTGAGATAGCCGCGGCCCGCAACGGCATAGGCGTGGCCGGTGTGGCGCCGGGCGTGAAGGTCGCGAGCATCACGGTGGCCCAGCCGGACTCGACGCAGCTGTTCTACCCGGAGAGCGTGGTCTGCGCCTTCGTGTTCGCCGCCGACCACGGCATCCAGGTCACCAACAACAGCTACTACGTTGATCCGTGGCTGTACAACTGCATGGACGATCCGGATCAACGTGCCATCGTTGACGCGGTCAACAGGGCCCAGCTGTACGCACAGGGCAAGGGCACGCTCAACGTGGCCTCCGCGGGCAACTCCAACGACGATCTCGACTCGCACGCGCTCGTGGACGACTCCAGCCCCGACGACTCGACGGCCACGACCCGCACGGTCGACCCGCACGAGTGCTTCGACGTGCCGACCCAGCTGCCCGGTGTGGTGACGGTGAGCGCGGTGGGCGTGAAGGGCGCCAAGTCGTACTACTCCAGCTACGGCCAGGGCGTGATCGACGTGGCGGGGCCGGGCGGCGACAAGTACCAGATCCCGGACACGCCGTCGAAGAACGGCCGCATCCTGTCCACCCTGCCGAACGACCAGTACGGCTTCCTCCAGGGCACCTCGATGGCCTCCCCGCACGTGGCCGCGGTGGCCGCGCTGCTGAAGTCGGCCCATCCGGACGCCACTCCGGCCCAGCTGCAGGCCCTGCTGAAGGCCGAGGCGGACAACCCGGGCTGCCCGAGCGAGCCCTACGACGGCAACGGTGACGGTGTCGTGGACGCGACCTGCGTCGGCGGCGAGCGCGTCAACGGCTTCTACGGCTTCGGTGTCGTGGACGCGCTGCGCGCAGTCAAGTAGCCGCTCAAGTCGCCGCGCCCCGCGCCGACTTCCCGCACGGCACGCTCGTACCGCGAACGAACTGGAGAGAACTGACCCATGACAGCGCCCAAGCCGCGCTTGCGCCGCGCCCTCGCGATCCCGGCCGGGATGGCCCTGGCCACGGCCCTGGCGTTCCTGCCGAACGTCACCGCGTCCGCGGCGGACAACACCCCGGCGGCCACCGCCGACGGGCCCATGCTCAGCTATGTCGTCAACGTCCGTACCGGGAACGGTGTCTCGGCGCACGTGCAGCAGGCGATCGCCCGGGCCGGTGGTTCGGTGGTGATCGCGTACGACCAGATCGGTGTGATCGTCGTCCACTCCGCCAACCCGGACTTCGCGAAGGAGATCCGCGCGGTGCGCGGGGTGGACTCGGCCGGTGCCACGCGCAACGCGCCGCTGCCCGCCCAGTCCACCACCGACGTCGGCACACCGAAGGTGCTCGGCGCCGAGCAGGTCGCCGAGGCCGGCGCCGAGGCGACGGCGGGCCAGGACCCGCTGGAGCCGCTGCAGTGGGATCTGCCGGCCATCAAGGCGGACAAGGCGCACGAGAAGACGCTGGGCAGCCCTGACGTCACGGTCGCGGTCATCGACACCGGTGTGGACGACACCCACCCGGACATCGCGCCCAACTTCGACCGGGCGGCCTCCGCCAACTGCGTGTCCGGCAAGCCCGACACGACCGACGGCGCCTGGCGGCCGAGCGCGTCGGAGAGCCCGCATGGCACGCACGTGGCCGGGGAGATCGCGGGTGCGAAGAACGGCGTGGGCATCACGGGCGTGGCGCCGGGCGTCAAGGTGGCCGGCATCAAGGTCGCCAACCCGAACGGGTACTTCTACACCGAGGCCGTGGTCTGCGGCTTCGTGTGGGCGGCCGAGCACCACGTCGACGTGACCAACAACAGCTATTACACCGACCCGTGGTACTTCAACTGCACCACCGACCCGGACCAGAAGGCGCTGGTCGACGCGATCACGCGGGCTTCGCGGTACGCGGAGAAGAAGGGCACGGTCAACGTCGCCGCGGCCGGGAACGAGAGCTACGACCTCGCGTCCGACTCGATCACCGACCCGGTCTCCCCGAACGACGGCACCCCGTCGGACCGCGTGATCGACCCGCACACCTGCTACGACATACCGACCCAGCTGCCGGGTGTGGTGACGGTCGCGGCGACGGGCGCGAAGGGCCTGAAGTCGTCCTTCTCCAACTACGGTCTCGGTGTGATCGACATCGCCGCACCCGGCGGCGACTCGACCGCCTACCAGAAGCCGGAGCCCCCGGCGACCAGCGGTCTCATCCTGGGGCCGCTGCCGGGTGGCAGGTGGGGCTACATGGCCGGTACGTCGATGGCGACGCCGCATGTCGTGGGTGTTGCCGCATTGATCAAGTCAGCCCATCCGTACGCCCCGGCCTCCCTGGTCAAGGCGCTGCTGTACGCGGAGGCCGACGCCACACCGTGCACGGACCCGTACGACATCAACGGTGACGGCAAGGTCGACGCGGTGTGTGAGGGGGCGAAGAACTACAACGGCTTCTACGGCTTCGGCACGGCGGACGCGTTGGCCGCAGTGACCGAGTAGAGCCGGTCAGCCCCTATATTGATTCAGTCAATACTGCATAGTGCAGTCATGACTGGTATCAAGTCCGCATGGTCCGCGCTGGGTGGCGATCCCGCCCACCTCGCGCGGCTCACCACCGTGGTACGGGAGGGCGCGCTCGAGGCGCGCCTTCCCGTACGGGAGCTCGCCCGTGCCTGTGTCGGCTCCTGTGCGCTGGCCGCCGCCGAACTGGCGGCCCGACGCGCCGGGCTCGCCGAGCTGCCCGCCGTCCGGGTCGACGACGGCGCCGTGGCGGCCGCCTTCCACAGTGAACGGCACCTGCTGGTCGACGGGCGGGCACCTGTCTCCTTCGCGCCGCTGTCGCGGTTCTGGCGGACGGCCGACGGCTGGGTGCGCACCCACGCCAACTACCCGCACCACCGGGCCCGGTTGCTCGGCGCGCTCGGCCTGCCGGCAAACGCCTCGCCGCAGGCGGTGGAAGGCCGGCTCGCCGAGCGGTCCGCGGTGGAGGCCGAGGAGGCGGTGTACGGCGCCGGCGGCCTCGCCGTGGCCCTGCGCACCCCGAAGGAGTGGGCGGCCGCCGAGCAGGCCGCCGAGGTGGCCGCACGCCCGCTGGTCGAGCGCGAGCGCCTCGGCTCCACGCACGCGCGCGTGCTCACCCCGCTCGATCCCGGCGCCGCTCCCCTGCTGCCCGCCGCCGGGCTGCGCGTGCTGGACCTGACCCGGGTCCTCGCCGGCCCGGTCGCCACCCGCACCCTCGCCCTGCTCGGCGCGGACGTGCTCCGCGTGGACGCCCCCTGGCTGCCCGAACTCCCCGACCAGCACGCCGACACGGGCTTCGGGAAGCGGTCGGCGACGCTCGACCTCACCGCCGGCCGCGACACCTTCGAGGAGCTGCTGGCCGCGGCCGATGTCGTCGTCACCGGCTACCGGCCGGGCGCCCTCGACCGGTTCGGGCTCTCGCCGCAGGCGCTGGTGGCGCGCCGGCCCGGACTGGTCGTGGCGCAGATCTCGGCGTGGGGCGCGTACGGCCCCTGGGGCGGTCGGCGCGGCTTCGACAGCCTGGTGCAGGTCGCGACCGGCATCGCCGTGACCGAGGGCTCGGCCGAGCAGCCCGGCGCGCTGCCCGCGCAGGCGCTGGACCACGGCAGCGGCTATCTCCTGGCGGCGGCCGTCCTGCGGGCGCTGACCGAGCAGTCGTACGACGGGGGCGGCCGCCTCGTGCGCCTGGCGCTGGCCCGGACCGCGCGCTGGCTGACCGACGAGATCCGGCCGTCCGCGGCCGCGGACACGCCGTACGAGGGCCCGGACGCCTGGCTGGCCGAGACGGACGGCCCGCTCGGCCGGCTGCGGCACGCGCTGCCGGCGGTGTCCTTCGCGGGCGGCCCCGCCGACTGGGCGCGGCCTCCGGTGCCGTGGGGGTCGGACAGCGCCCGCTGGCGGTGAGTGCGCGGGCGGCCGGAAACGTATCTATGCGTGGAATTCCGTACCGCCAGTTGTTTTCGGGGACTTGCCCGGTTCTGCGGTGGCTGGCGAAGATCGCGGGGTGAGCTTGATACGACCGACCGCCGAGGCGACCGGCGAGGAGGGCTCGGGGCGGCGGTCCGGCACCGGCCGGGCCGCCGCCCTCCTGGTCCTGGTGGCGCTGGGCGCCCTGATCCCGCTGCTCGGTCCGCCGGCGGCGCTGAACGGCACCGGGGAGGCCGCCGCACCGGGGGCCGGTGGCATCGGGCTGCTGCGCACGGTGCTGTTCGCCGCCCTGAGCGTGCCCCTCGGCGAGCTGTTCGTGCACCGGCTCGCCCGGCGTCTGCCCGGTGTGCCGCCCGAAGGGCCGCCCAGCTGGGCACCGTTCGCGACCAGCGCCGGGTTCGTCGCCGCGCTGGCGCTCGCCGCGGTGGTGTCCGCCGGCGATCTGATCCCGCACCGCCTCGGCCAGATCGACGTCGGCGGCCTGTACGGCTCCCGCGACGGGCGGCTGGCCCTGCTGGAGGTCAACGCCTTTCTGGCGGCGGCCCTGTGCACCTTCCTCAGGCGCCCGGCGGCCCAGGTGTGGCCGCTGGCCTCGGTGGTGGTCGCGGAGGCGCTGCGCGCCCACCCCACGACCGAGCACAGCCCGCTGGTCGGCTCGGGCCTGACGCTGGCGCACCTGACGTGCGCGGCGCTGTGGGCCGGCGGTCTGCTGCACGCCCTGCGGCTGGTCCGGCTGTGGCCCGGCGATCCGGCCGGGGCCGCGCTGCTCGGCCGCTACGCGCGCGTGGCGGCCGTCCTGCTCGCCGTCGTCACCGCGAGCGGCGTGTGCGGTGCACTGCGCCGCATGCCGCCGGCCACGATCCTGGACCAGCTGACGACGACGGCGTACGGCCGCACCCTGCTGGCCAAGGTGATCCTGGTCGCCGCCGTCGCGCTGCTCGCCCTGTGGGCGCGGATCCGGCTGCGCCGCGCCGCCGACCCGCTGGCCGCGTACGTGCCCGCGCGGGCCGAGGTGATCGCCCTGGGGACGGTCGTCGCGGTCTCGGGGCTGCTCACGGCGCTGCCGCTGCCGATCCGCTGGACCTAGCGGGTACTCAGGCGTTGGTGACGAGGACCTTGAGGGCCGTGCGCTCGTCCATCGCCTTGTAGCCGTCCGGCACGCCCTCGATGCCGACGGTCATGTCGAACACCGGCGAGGGGTCGATCGTGCCGTCCAGGACGTCCGGGAGCAGGTCCGGGATGTAGGCGCGGACCGGGGCGACGCCGCCGCGCAGGGCGATGTTCCGGTCGAACATGACGCCGAGGTCGAGGCCGGTGCCGCTGCCGTGCGGCACGCCCACGAAGCCGATCGCGCCGCCGTCGCGGGTGATGTTGACCGCCGTGCGCATGGACTGTTCCGTACCGACGGCCTCGACCACGGCGTGCGCGCCCTGGCCGCGGGTGAGTTCACGGACGGCCTCGACGGCCGCTTCCCCGCGCTCGGCGACGACGTCCGTGGCCCCGAAGCGGCGCGCGATGTCGGTGCGGACCTCGTGCCGGCCGAGCGCGATGATCCGCTCGGCGCCCAGCCGCTTGGCGGCCAGCACCGCGCACAGGCCGACGGCGCCGTCACCGACCACGGCGACCGTGGCGCCGGGGCGGGCGCCCGCGCCGAGGGCGGCGTGGTGACCGGTGCCGAGGACGTCGGAGAGGGTCAGCAGGGCGGACAGCAGATGGTCGTCGGAGGCCGCGTCCTTCGGCAGCTGGACGAGGGTGCCGTCGGCGAACGGCACGCGCACGGCCTCGCCCTGGCCGCCGTCGTAGCCGACGGAGCCCCAGAAGCCGCCGTGCTCGCAGGACGTCGTCAGGCCCTCGCGGCAGTAGTCGCAGACGCCGTCGGACCACATGAACGGCGCGACCACCAGATCACCGCGCCGGACGGTGCTCACCTCGGAACCGGTCTCCTCGACGATCCCGAGGAACTCGTGCCCGATGCGCTGCCCCGGCTGCCGGGCCGCCTCGCCCCGGTAGGCCCACAGGTCGCTGCCGCAGATGCAGGCGCGCAGCACCCGTACCACGGCGTCGGTGGGCAGCTGCACCACGGGCTCGGGGACGTCCTCCACGCGCATGTCGTACGGGGCGTGGATGGTGGTGGCGCGCATGGCGAGGGTCCTTCTCGTGCGGGTCGGTGCGGGCGCTCAGGGGGTGGTCGAGCGCAGCTCACGGTACGCCGTCGCCGCCCCGGCCTGCGATCCCGGGGTCCCCGGCCCGCGTGTCAGACCCCGGCCGCGCTCAGCAGGCTGCCCGCCGCGTAGGTGACCCCCATCGCCAGGGCCCCGCCCACCACGTTGCGCAGCACCGCCCGTTTGGGGTCGGCCGCGCCGAGCCGGGCGCTGGTCCAGCCGGTGAGGACGAGCGCGGCCAGGACGGAGACCACGGTCACGCCCAGCCGCCAGCCGGGCGGGGGCAGGACGATGGCCAGCAGCGGCAGCAGCGCGCCCACCGTGAAGGCCAGGAAGCTCGCCCAGGCCGCGTGCCAGGGGTTGGTCAGGTCCTCCGGATCGATTCCGAGCTCCACGCGCGCGTGGGCCCTGAGCGGGTCCCGCGCGGTGAGCTGTTCGGCGGCCTCCCGGGCCACCTCGTGGGACAGTCCGCGGTCCTCCAGCAGCGTGGTCAGCTCCTGCAGCTCGGCCTCCGGCTGCTCCCGCAGTTCCCGTTTCTCCACGGCCAGCGCGGCCATCTCCGAGTCGCGCTGGGTGGAGACGGAGACGTACTCGCCGGCGGCCATGGACATCGACCCGGCGAGCAGGCCGGCCAGCCCGGCGGTGAGCAGGGCGGACCGGCTCTGGGTGGCGCCGGCCACGCCGACGACGATGCCCGCGGTGGAGACGATGCCGTCGTTCGCGCCGAGCACGGCGGCCCGCAGCCAGTTCAGCCGCGAGCCGAGCGCTTCTCCGTGGGCCTCTTCGTGGGTGGGTTCCGTCACAGCAGGGAGGATCGCACTCCCGGGGCCGCCCCCTCCACATCACCACTCCCGCAGCGAGGCCCCCGAGCGAACACCGGGCTGGTCGCGCGCTGTCCTGACGACCCGTCACCCGCACCTCGGTTGCGGCGGATCAGGTGAGGTAAAGACACGCAGCGAAGGGAACTTGGGGGGCACGGCAGCACACATGCGTGCGACGGCCGAACGGCTGAGCGGCAGACCGGCGGAGCCGCGGGCACCTGCCGGATCACGGTGTCAGTCGTGGCCCGTATCCTCAATGACCATGCTCGAAGACCGTGCGACCGCAGTGTCCTCCCCCACCCAGTGGCCGGCCGCGTATCCGAAGGGATACGCGGTCGTTGACGTGGAGACCACCGGCCTGGCCCGGGACGACCGGATCATCTCGGCGGCCGTCTACCGGCTGGACGAGCGCGGCGAGGTCGAGGACCACTGGTACACGCTGGTCAACCCGGAGCGCGATCCGGGACCGGTGTGGATACACGGTCTGACGAGCGAGGTGCTCGAAGGGGCGCCGCTCTTCACGGACATCGCCGAGGAGTTCGCGGCCCGGCTGGACGGCCGGGTGCTGGTCGCGCACAACGCCGTCTTCGACTGGCAGATGATCGCGCGCGAGTACGCGCGCGCGAAGCGCGAGGCGCCGGTGCGTCAGCGGCTGTGCACCATCGCGCTGTCGAAGGAGCTGGGCCTGCCGCTGCCCAACTTCAAGCTGGAGTCGCTGGCGGCGCACTACGGCGTCGTACAGCAGCGGGCGCACCACGCGCTGGACGACGCACGCGTGCTGGCGGAGGCGTTCCGGCCGAGCCTGCGGGCCGCGGCGGCGGGCGGCGTCCGGCTTCCGCTGCTGGAGTGCCGGCCGCTGACGGAGTGGTCGGACCGTCCGGTGCCCCGGCAGTCGTCCGGCGGATACGGGGGCTACGGCGGCTACCGGCCGAGCAGTTGGCGCCCCTCCCGCAAGAGGCCGGCATGCCCCTATCCCAACCCGGGTCGCTACGAAGACGGCAAACGCCTCAAACAGGGCATGCGGGTGGCGTTCTCCGGGGACACCTCCGTCGACCGCGAGCTGCTGGAGGACCGGGCCACCGAGGCCGGTCTGCACGTGGCCTCCAGCATCTCCCGGCTGACCAGCCTGCTGGTCACCAACGACCCCGACTCGGTCACGTCCAAGGTGGTCAAGGCGCGGCAGTTCGGTACGCCGATCGTCGACGAGGCCGCGTTCGGGCAGTTGCTGCGGGACGTCGAGCCGGCCGACGGATAGCGGCACGCAGGGCCGCGCCGAACCGGCAGGAAATCGTACGAACGGGTGGTTGCCGGACGACTCACCCGGCGGCCACTCGCCCGCACGGACGGTGACGGCTCACCCTGTGGCACATGGCGAAATGCGAAGTTTGCGGCAATGACTACGGAATGGCCTTCGAGGTCCACGCCCAGGGTGCGGTGCACGTCTTCGACTGCTTCTCCTGTGCGATCCACCGGATGGCCCCCATCTGCGAACACTGCCGGGTGCAGATCATCGGCCAGGGCGTGGAGGCCGACGGCAAGTTCTACTGCGGGGCCCACTGCGCCCGCGCCGAGGGAAAGGTGGGAATCGTCGACCGGGTGTGACCCGGTACCCGCCTGAATGCACCCCACGGCCCGGATGTACCGTCGTGGGGTGCACCGCTACCGCTTCCTGTTGTCCCGCCAGTGGGTGATCCTCACCCTCGTCGCGATCGCACTGATCCCGACGATGATCAGGCTGGGCTTCTGGCAGCAGCACCGGTACGAGGAGCGCACCGCCCGGAACGACCTGGTCTCCTCGGCCCTGCACGCCAAGCCGGTCCCGGTCGAGCGGCTGACCTCCCCCGGGCACACCGTGACCCGCACCGAGAAGTACCGCACGGTCACCGCGACCGGCACCTTCGACACCGCCGGGGAGGTCGTGGTCCGGCGCCGGACCAACGCCGACGGCGAGGTCGGCTTCCACGTGCTCACCCCGCTCGTCCTCACGGACGGCAGGGTCCTCCTCGTCAACCGCGGCTGGATCCCCGCGGACGGCGCCCAGACCGCGTTCCCGAAGATCCCCGCCCCGCCGTCCGGACGGACCACCGTCACCGGGCGGCTGATGGCCGACGAGACGACCGCGGCGAGCGGCATCAAGAACGTCAAGGGCCTCCCCGACCGGCAGATCATGCTGATCAACAGCGCGGAGGAGGCGCACCGGCTCGGCGCGCGGGTGCTCGGCGGCTATGTCGAGCAGACGGCGCCCACGCCCAAGGGCGGCCCGGAGCAGATCTCCGACCCCGGCAGCGAGGACGCCCCGCTGAACTACGCCTACATGATCCAGTGGTGGCTGTTCGCCGCGGGCGTCCCGGTCGGCTGGTGGTTCCTGGTCCGCCGGGAGATCCGCGACCGCGAGGAGGCCGCGGCGCAGACGGAGCCGGAGGAGAGCACACCGGCCACGGTGTGACCCGCCACGCCACCGGCTCTCCCAGGGCCACGTCACTCCCCCGGCGCACCACCTGATTGGCCCTCTGTCCCGCCGGGAAACCGGATCCCGTGAACGCGCGCATCGAGGACTACGCACTCATCGGTGACGAGCAGACCGCCGCGCTGGTCGGGAGGGACGGCTCCATCGACTGGCTGTGCCTGCCCCGCTTCGACTCCGGGGCCTGCTTCGCGCGGCTGCTGGGCGACGAGGACCACGGCCACTGGCGGATCGCCCCCGAGGGAGCGGACACCTGCACGCGCCGCGCCTACCGGCCCGACACCCTCGTCCTCGACACCGAGTGGGAGACCCCGGACGGCACGGTCCGCGTCACCGACCTGATGCCGCAGCGCGACCGCGCCCCCGACGTCGTACGCATCGTCGAAGGCGTCAGCGGCCGGGTCACCGTCCGCAGCACCCTCCGGCTGCGCTTCGACTACGGCTCGATCATGCCGTGGGTGCGCCGCTCGGACGGGCACCGGGTGGCCGTCGCGGGCCCGGACTCGGTCTGGCTGCGTTCCGAGCCCGCCGTGCGCACCTGGGGCGCGGACTTCGGCACCCACTCCGAGTTCACCGTCGCCGAGGGCGAGCGGGTCGCGTTCGTGCTCACCTGGCACCCCTCGCACGAACAGCGCCCGCCGCTCAACGACCCCTTCGAGGGCCTGGAGTGCAGCGTCACCGACTGGCAGGGCTGGGCCCGGCAGTGCTGTTACGAGGGCCCGTACCGGGACGTGGTCGTCCGCTCCCTGATCACCCTCAAGGCCCTCACCTACATCCCGACCGGCGGGATCGTCGCCGCGGCGACCACCTCGCTGCCGGAACGGCCGGGCGGCGTGCGCAACTGGGACTACCGGTACTGCTGGCTGCGCGACTCCACCCTCACCCTCGGTGCGCTCCTCAACGCCGGCTACCAGCAGGAGGCCTCGGCCTGGCGCGACTGGCTGCTGCGCGCGGTCGCGGGCGACCCGGCCGACCTGCAGATCATGTACGGCGTCGCGGGCGAGCGGCGGCTGCCGGAGATGGAGCTGTCCTGGCTGCCCGGCTTCGCCGACTCCGCCCCCGTACGCATCGGAAACGGCGCCGTCGAGCAGCTCCAGCTCGACGTGTACGGCGAGGTGATGGACTCGCTCGCCCTGGCCCGTAGCTCGGGGCTGTCCCCGCGGCCGCACATGTGGGCGATGCAGCGCGCCCTGATGCGGTTCCTGGAGTCGGCGTGGCGGCAGCCGGACGAGGGCCTGTGGGAGGTGCGCGGCGGGCGGCAGCAGTTCGTGCACTCCAAGGTGATGGTGTGGGTGGCCGCCGACCGGGCCGTGAAGACGCTGGAGCAGCACGAGGACCTCGACGGCGACCTGGAGGGCTGGCGCAGACTCCGCGACGAGGTCCACCAGGAGGTGTGCGAGAAGGGCTACGACCCCGAGCGCAACACCTTCACCCAGTACTACGGCTCCCGCGAACTGGACGCAGCGCTGCTGCTCATCCCGCGCGTCGGCTTCCTGCCGCCGGACGACCCGCGGGTGGTCGGCACCGTCGACGCGATCCGCGACGACCTCGGGCACGGCGGCTTCCTGCGCCGGTACGACACCGAGGACTCGGTGGTCGACGGGCTGCCGAGCGGCGAGGGCGCCTTCCTGGCCTGCTCGTTCTGGCTGGCGGACGCCCTGCATCTGACCGGCCGGAAGGACGACGCGCGGGAGCTGTTCGAACGGCTGGTGGGCCTGGTGAACGACGTGGGGCTGCTGGCCGAGGAGTACGACCCCGTCAACGGCTGCCAGCTGGGCAACTTCCCGCAGGCCTTCAGTCACATCGCGCTGGTGAACACCGCCCTCACGCTGTTCGGGGACCACCAGGCAGGATAGGGGCCATGGATCTTGGACTGAAGGACCGGGTGTACGTCGTCACCGGGGCGACCCGCGGACTGGGCAACGCCGCCGCGCGGGAACTCGTCGCCGACGGGGCGAAGGTCGTGATCAGCGGCCGGGACGGGAAGCGGGTGGCCGACGCCGCCGCCGAACTGGGCCCGAACGCCGTGGGCGTGAGCATGGACAACGCCGACCCCGAGGCGCCGGAGCGGCTGATCGCGGCCGCGCGTGAGCACTTCGGCGGCTTCCACGGCGTGCTGGTGAGCGTGGGCGGGCCGGCGCCGGGGTTCGTCGCGGACAACACCGACGAGCAGTGGCGCACCGCGTTCGAGTCGGTGTTCCTCGGTGCGGTGCGGCTCGCCCGCACGGCGGCTGCCGAGCTGGAGCCGGGCGGGGTGATCGGGTTCGTGCTGTCCGCGTCGGTGCACGAGCCGATTCCGGGGCTGACCATCTCCAACGGGCTGCGCCCCGGGCTCGCCGGGTTCGCCAAGTCCCTCGCGGACGAGCTGGGGCCGCGGGGGATCCGGGTGCTGGGGCTGCTGCCGTCGCGCATCGACACCGACCGCGTGCGCGAGCTGGACGCGTTGTCGGCCGACCCCGAGGCCACCCGGGCCGCGAACGAGGCCCGGATTCCGTTGCGGAGGTACGGGACTCCGGCGGAGTTCGGGAAGGTCGCGGCGTTCCTGCTCTCTCCGGCCGCCTCCTATCTCAGTGGGGTCATGCTGCCTGTGGACGGGGGCATGCGGCACGGGTTCTAGGTGCGGCCCCAGGCCGTCAAGTGACCCTTTCCGCGCGGTGTCTGACCGTCCGCAGGCGTACCTCCGCGGGCAGCGAGGGCAAGCGAGCCGACCGGCGGGCGCGGGTCAGGGCCTCGGCCGTGAACCCGTTCAGGGCCGTCGCCGGGTCCACGTGCGGCTCCAGTTGGAGCCACACCCTCGCCGTGGGCGTCGTACGGCGGCCCCGCAGGAGGATCTCCGCGTGCGCCACGCCCTCCTGCTGTACGGCGTCCTGGGCCAGGGCCGATTCCAGGGCCCTGGCGCGCAGCAGGGCGGACTCGTCGTCGCCGGTGTCGATCAGGATCTCGGCCAGCCGGCGGCGGCGCAGCACCGACGTGAGCCACCACAGGGCGAGCAGCACGACGGCGGCGAGGGCGGCGATGACCGCCGGCCACCACCAGCTCCTGCCGCGCCAGTGGGTGCGTTCGGCCTTGGTCAGCAGGACGTCGTGCGGGCCGGTGTGGATCCACCAGGAGGGTGACGGCGCACCCAGGCCGACGGCGAGCACCGCGCCGCCGAGCGCGAGCAGGAGCAGGCCGACGAGGGCCAGCAGGACGCGGTTGAGGCCGCCGGCGCGCATCGTCCTCACCCCTTCCGTCCGGGCCGGGACACACGCAGTGACAGCGTGGGCGGGCGGGTCAGGCCGAGGCCCCGGATCGCGTCCGTGAGCACGGTGTCCAGGTCGGCGCGTACCTCGTCCAGGTCACGGAAGTGGCAGACGGCACGGACGTCGGCCTTCTTGTGACGCATCCGCACCCGGACCGACCGGACCCCGGACACGTCGACGGCCCGGTCGCGGAGCAGGAGCGCCGCGGCGTCGCGCCGGAGCGCGGCGCGGACATCGGGGTGCGGGCGCCGCATGGACAGCAGTCCGCGCAGGCCGGGCGTGACCGCGAGGACGATCAGCCACAGGCCGAGCGCGACGGCGACGGCCGCGCCGGTCAGCACCCAGACGTCGTCCAGGGGCCGTTCGGCCAGTTGCCGGGCGAGTGCGCGGCGCCAGTGCATCGCGGGGTGGTGGGCGCGTACGGCGGCGATGTCGTACAGCAGCAGACCCGCGCCGGCCAGCAGCAGGAGCGCGACGACGGCGGCCGGGACGCGGCGCGGCGACCAGAAGCGGCCGCTGCCCCCGGCGGGGGCCGGTGGGGTGGTGCCGGGCTCCTTGTCGAGGGTGGGGGTGGTCGACTGGGGTTCGCTCATCACGCCCTCCCGTGCGGTGCCGGGTGCAGCCGTTCGACCTGGACGGCGACCTCGGGCACCTCCATGTCCACCAACGCGCCTACCCGCTCGGCGACATGGCGACGCACGGCGGCGCAGTGGGCGCCGATGTCGCAGGGGTAGCCGAGTTCGAGGTGGACGCGGACGCGGGCCGCCCGCCGGCTGACGACGACCGTGGCGTGCGGGGCGGCCACGTCGGCGGGCAGCGACGGCAGCGCCTCCCGGGCGGCCTGCGCGGCGATCTTCGCCACGACCCGGTCGGCGATCCGGGTGGCGCCGCGCTCGCCCGGCGGCACGAGGGCCGGCGCAGGGCGCGCCGCGCCGGTCTCGGCACTCACCTCCGGTCACCGCCGCCGGTCGCGCCGGTCGCCGCGGGTGCGGAAGAAGTCACCGAGTTCCAGGTCGCCCTCCGCGAACCGGCCGGCGACGAACCCGATCGCGCCCAGCGCCGCCACCAGCAGGAAGGCCGCGAAGCCGCCGAAGTACCCGGCGAAGCCCAGCGCCATTCCGGCGATCATGCCGACCACGGCCATGTTCATGGAGCGCTCCTCAGCTCATCGGGCGTGCGTGGTCCGGGACCGGGTCTCACTGGATCCGGGGCTCCAGTTCCTCTTCCTCTTCCTCGGGCAGCTTGACGTCGCTCACCGCGATGTTGACCTCGACCACCTCGAGTCCGGTCATGCGTTCCACGGCGGCGATCACGTTCTCCCGCACGTCGCGGGCGACATCGCCGATCGAGACGCCGTAGTCCACGACGATCTCCAGGTCGAGCGCGGTCTGCACCTCGCCGACCTCGGCCTTCACGCCCCGGGTGACCGCCTTGGAGCCGCCGGGCACCCGGTCGCGTACGGCGCCGAGCGTGCGGGCCAGACCGCTGCCCAGGGCGTGGACGCCGACCACGTCCCGGGCCGCGAGAGCGGCGATCTTCTCCACCACGCCGTCGGCGATGGTCGTCCGTCCGCGGGCCCCGGGATCGCCGCCGCCGCGCCGGGTCGCCTTACGGGTCGAGACCTGTGGCTCCTGGTCGCCCTCGGGGGTCGTCGTCATGTCGGTCATCGCCGTACATCCCTTTCGGTCGTCCCCTTCGATCGTCCACTGCCCACCGTAAGCAAAGTTCCCCGACCGCGCGCCGCCGATACGGCAGGCTGGAGGAATGACGGCGGAGCGGTGGACACAGGTGGTGCGGCGCCAGATCGGGCTGGGCAGGCTGCTGCCGCTCGGCGGGCCGGGCGACGGCGCCTGGCTCGCGGAGGGCGCGGCCGCGGCGGTACTGGAGCGCGCGGCGGCCGAGGGGATGCCCGGGGTGCGGCTCGGCGCACTGCGGCTCGCGCTCGCCGATCCGGCACAGGTGCAGGAGCCGGTCGTACCGGCTCCGCCGAGCGCGCTTCCGCCGGGCCCGCTGCGGCTGACGGCGGACTTCGCCGCGACGGCCGCCGAGCCGCTGCCGGCGGTGGCGTCCGGGCTGCGGCGGACACTGGCGGCGGCCGCGACGGAGCGGCTCGGGCTCGTGGTGACGGAGGTGGACCTGCGGGTCACCGGCCTGCTGGACGCGCCGCAGCCGGCCGCTGAGGCGCGTGCACCGCAGCCGGTGCCCGCGCGGGAGCCCACGGATCCGGACGAGGCCCGGGCGGCCGCGGCCGCCCTGTCCGTCCCCGGGGTGACCGGGCTGACGGGTTCCCTCGGCGGTCTGCGCCGGGCGGTTCACCTGGAGGAGCGCACGACTGGTACCGCGCTGCCGTACCGGCACGCGCGCGTGGAGCTGGCGACCAGCGCGGACCGCCGGGCCGTTGACGTGGCCCGGCAGGTCCGTACGGCCGTACGGGACGCGCTGGAGGACCGCCCGACGGTGGCGGTGTTGATCACGGCGGTCGGTGAAGCGGCTTTTTAGGGGGCGCGCACCGTCCGAACGGCCGCCGCTCCCGCGGTCACTCGCCGAGGCCGGCCAGGTCCCGGAGCCGGCGTGCCTGAGCGGCACGCTCGGCCGCGCGCTGAGCCTCGTAGTCACGGCCCGCCGCCCCGCGCAGCAACGCCTTGGTCTCGGCGACGGCGTCCCGCGGCGCGGCCAGCAGCGCGGCCGCCAAGTCCCGCACGGCGTCGTCCAGTTGGTCGCCGGGCACGGCGACGTTGGCCAGCCCGGACGCCACCGACTCCGCCGCGCCGACGAACCGTCCGGTCACGCAGATCTCGAGGGCGCGGGCGTAGCCTACGAGGCCGACCAGCGGGTGTGTGCCGGTCAGGTCGGGGACGAGACCGAGGCTGGTCTCGCGCATGGCGAACTGCACGTCGTCCGCGACGACCCGCAGATCGCACGCGAGCGCGAGCTGGAAGCCGGCCCCGATGGCGTGCCCTTGGACGGCGGCGACGGACACGATGTCGTTGCGCCGCCACCAGGTGAACGCCTCCTGGAACTCGGCGATGCTCGCGTCGAGCCCGGCGTCGTCACGGCGCGCGAGTTCGATGAAGTTCGGCTCGCCCGGGATCCCCTCCGGGGTGAACATCTGCCGGTCCAGCCCGGCGGAGAAGGACTTGCCCTCGCCGCGCAGCACGACGACGCGGACGGAGCCCGGCAGCAGCCGGCCGGCCTCGGTGAGCGCGCGCCACAGGGCGGGGCTCTGCGCGTTGCGCTTGGCCGGGTTGGTCAGCGTCACCGTGGCGAGCGCGTCGTCGACGGTGAGCCGTACGCCGTCCTTGTCGAGTGCGGGAGCGAGGTCCTGGTCGGGCGAAGCCATGGGGCGCCTCCGATGGGTGCGGTCATCCGGGCATGCCTACGGCATGCTTAAGTGACTGCACAGTAACCACCCGGCTGATCTGGGGTCCCCCCGGGCCCCTCAAGGGCCCAGGGGGGAGGCCGACCGGGTGGCCACCATCGAAGTCGATGGACCACCCGGCGTCAGGACGATGCGGCCTTCTTGCCCCGGGTCGCTCCGCCACGCCCACGAAGCGTGACGCCCGACTCACTGAGCATCCGGTGTACGAAGCCATACGAGCGGCCGGTCTCCTCGGCCAGCGCCCGGATGCTCGCACCGGAGTCGTACTTCTTCTTCAGGTCTGCCGCGAGCTTGTCGCGCGCGGCGCCGGTCACCCGGCTGCCCTTCTTCAGAGTCTCGGCCACCCGTGCCTCCTCATGGGAAGTGCGCTCTGGTCTCCTCATGATCACCCCTCTTGGGCCTGATGGCCACCCATTCGGCAAGGTCCGTGAGACATCGTTGTGACGACAGGAGTGGACCTCCACAAGCGGAATCAAGGATTCCATGGGGTGGTGTCGAGGGGGCCGAACGGGTGGATTCGCGAAGTGCCAGGTCAGGGACGCGCGACGGCCGATCCCTTGGTGCGCAAGGGATCGGCCGGGAAATCCGTGTACGACACACCTCGATACGAGGAGATCTCACACAGATGATGGATCACGGATGAGCCGAATGATCCATACGCAGTGGATCACGCCAGGGCGACGAGGTCCGCGTAGTCGGAACCCCACAGATCCTCGACGCCGTCCGGCAGCAGGATGATCCGCTCCGGCTGGAGCGCCTCGACGGCGCCCTCGTCGTGCGTGACGAGGACGACCGCGCCCTTGTAGGTGCGCAGGGCGCCGAGGATCTCCTCGCGGCTGGCGGGGTCGAGGTTGTTGGTCGGCTCGTCGAGCAGGAGCACGTTCGCCGAGGAGACGACCAGGGTCGCCAGGGCGAGACGGGTCTTCTCACCGCCCGAGAGGACGCCGGCCGGCTTGTCGACGTCGTCGCCGGAGAAGAGGAACGAGCCCAGCACCTTGCGGACCTCGACCAGGTCCATGTCGGGGGCGGCCGAGCGCATGTTCTCGAGCACCGTGCGGTCCGGGTCGAGGGTCTCGTGCTCCTGGGCGTAGTAGCCGAGCTTGAGGCCGTGACCGGGGACGACCTGGCCGGTGTCGGGCTTCTCGACCCCGCCGAGCAGGCGCAGCAGGGTCGTCTTGCCTGCGCCGTTGAGGCCGAGGATGACGACTCGGGAGCCCTTGTCGATGGCCAGGTCGACGTCGGTGAAGATCTCCAGGGAGCCGTACGACTTCGACAGGCCCTCCGCCATCAGCGGGGTCTTGCCGCAGGGCGCGGGCTCCGGGAAGCGGAGCTTGGCGACCTTGTCGGACATGCGGACCTCTTCGAGGCCGGAGAGCAGCTTCTCGGCCCGGCGGGCCATGTTCTGCGCGGCGACCGTCTTGGTGGCCTTGGCGCGCATCTTGTCGGCCTGCGCGTTGAGGGCGGCGGCCTTCTTCTCGGCGTTGACCCGCTCCCGCTTGCGGCGCTTCTCGTCGGCCTCGCGCTGCTGCTGGTAGAGCTTCCAGCCCATGTTGTAGATGTCGATCGTGGACCGGTTGGCGTCCAGGTAGAACACCTTGTTGACCACGGTGTCGACCAGGTCGACGTCGTGGGAGATCACGATGAAGCCGCCGCGGTAGGTCTTCAGGTAGTCCCGCAGCCAGATGATCGAGTCCGCGTCGAGGTGGTTGGTCGGCTCGTCCAGGAGCAGGGTGTCCGCGTCCGAGAACAGGATCCGGGCCAGTTCGATACGGCGGCGCTGGCCACCGGAGAGGGTGTGCAGCGGCTGGCCGAGGACGCGGTCGGGCAGGTTCAGCGCGGCGGCGATGGTGGCGGCCTCGGCCTCGGCGGAGTACCCGCCCTTGGTCAGGAACTCGGTCTCCTGGCGCTCGTACTGCTTGAGGGCCTTCTCGCGGGTGGCGCCCTTGCCGGTGGCGATGCGCTCCTCGTTCTCGCGCATCTTGCGGATGAGGACGTCGAGCCCGCGTGCGGAAAGGATCCTGTCCCGGGCGAGGACGTCCAGGTCGCCGGTGCGGGGGTCCTGCGGGAGGTAGCCGACCTCGCCGGAGCGGGTGATCTGGCCGGAGGCCGGGATGCCCTCGCCGGCCAGGCACTTCGTGAGGGTGGTCTTGCCGGCGCCGTTGCGGCCGACGAGGCCGATGCGGTCGCCCTTGGCGACCCGGAAGGTGGCGTTCTCGATGAGGACGCGCGCACCGGCGCGCAGCTCGATACCGGAGGCGGAGATCAAGGACAGACTCCAGGGCGTACAGGGGTTGGCGGGTGGGCGGCTGAGGACGTTCCCGCCGTCTAATGCGCGAGGAGAATGGCCATGGGAAGAAGTCTAACGGGGCCGTGCAAGCTGTTTTTCTACGTCCGCGTGTTCGGTCCGCGCGGCGCAGACCGGCGCGGAAGATCGTTGCCGAGGGGCGCGCGGCCCGGGACGATCCGCTTCCCAGGTCGTCCAGGCCCACGAACGGCCCGGTCCGGGCGCCTTGGGCGCACGGCCGGCACGGGTGGTCGTGTCCCGTGCGGTGGAACGGCCGCCTTTCCCGTCAGCGGGTGGGGCCGGCGGGGCGGTCAGAGGGCATGAGGCAGTGCGACGCGTTCTGCCGAGGCTTGTCAGTGGCGGCTGCAAGACTGAACGAGGCGCCACAGAACCGACGCACGAAGGAGTGATCGGCATGGCAGGCACGGGCGGCGGACGGCCGAGTCTCTACCCCACGCTGCTGTACGCGGACGCGAAGGCGGCGATCAGACAGCTCACGGAGGCCCTCGGCTTCACCGAGCTGTCGGTGTACGAGACGGAGGACGGCAAGGTGATGCACGCCGAGCTGGTCCAGGGCAACGGCGCGGTGATGATCGGCTCCAAGGGCCGCGGCGGCCTCTTCGACACGGCGATGAAGGACGCGGGCCCCGCCGGGGTGTACGTCGTCGTGGACGACGTGGACACCCACCACCAGCGGGCCCTGGAGCACGGCGTGGAGATCCTGATGCCCCCGACGGACCAGGACTACGGCTCGCGGGACTACATGGCCCGGGACACCGAGGGCAACATCTGGAGCTTCGGGACGTACGCCCCCGAGATCGGCGCCTGAGCGGCCCCCGCGCCGCTCATCCCCCGGTGTGCACGTGGAAGGCGGCCCGGCGTACGGCCTTGGCCAGGGCCGGGTCGGGATGCGCGGCGGCGAGCGCCACCAGGACCTGCACGGTGCGCGGGTGCCCGACGGCGCGGACCTCGTCGAGCAGCTGGGGGACGGTGGGCTGCACCGCGGACTCCAGATGCCGGACCAGCATCGGCGACTCGCCGTGGTCGGCGACGGCGGCCGCCGTGTCCACCCACAGCCAGGTCGCCTCCTCGCGGGTGAGGACCTCGTGGGCGTCCTCCGGGTCGATCCCGTCGTGCTCGGCGAGCCACAGCAGGGCGTAGGGCCGCAGGGCCGGCTCGTCCACGACGGCGCGCACCTCGGGCTCGGCGGGGGCGCCGACGACGCGCAGCGCCTCGAAGGCCAGGCCGCGCAGCAGCGCGTCCTCGCCGCGGGCTGCGTGGATCAGCTCGGTGACGGCATCGCCGACGGTGCGGGCGGCGAGCCAGGCGCGGTATTCGGCGCGGGCGGCGTTGGGGCGGAGCTGGGCGCAGCCGCGGAGCATGTCCTCGGCGGACTGCTCGATGTTGCCGGCCGGGCTCTGCGCGGCCACGCAGATCTGCTCCAGCTTGACCCAGGTCGCCCAGCTGCCCAGCGGGGTGAGGGTGGCCTGGCCGTCGCCGTAGGTCAGCGCGCCGACCGAGGCGAGGGCCCGCAGCGCCCAGTCGAGGAGGGGTTCGAGCGCGGTGTCGTCGGCGGGCGCGCCGCCCGGGACGACGGCCGTGAGTCCCGCCGGGCTCGGGGAGTCGGCCGCCGGGCGCGCGAGTCCCGGCTCGGACGGCCGCCGCGCCCCCGGCAGGGCCGGCAGTGCGGATCCCGGCTCGGACGGCCGGCGGGCCGCCGGCACGGTCGGCCGCGCGGGCCCGGGCTCGGCGGGCTGCCCGGCGCCGGGCTCGTAGGGGACCTCGCAGCGTTCGGTGCGCAGTTCGGTGACCCGCTGCCGGAGCAGGTCGAGCAGCTGATCGACCGGGACGGGCCCGGCGGACAGCTGGAGGAAGGAGAGCACCTGGGGCATGGCCGAGACCACCTCGGCGACGGCGGCCGGCTCGTGCTCCTCGGGTTCCGGGGAGGCGAGCGACCAGGCGTCGAAGAGGGCGACCCAGCCGCGCAGTACGGCGCTGTCGTCGCGGTCCCAGGCGCGCAGCCGCCAGCCGGGGCGCGCGCTGTCGCCGTGCACCTCGACGAGTCCGGCGAGGCGGGCGGTGTCCCAGTCGGCGCGGATCCGGGCGACGCTCAGGCCCAGATCGGCGGCGGCGCGCCGGGCGGTGGCGTCGGAGAGGGTGGCCTTGCCGTCGGCGGTGGCGCCGTCGCTGCCGGGGCCGAGTGCGGCGTCGGCCCAGCGGGCGACCCGGACCGGACCGGCCAGCCCGGTGCGGGCCATTTCGGCCAGTTCCGCGGGGGCCGGGGTGCCCTCCGGCGGCCGGGGTGCGGGGCGGCGCGGGCGCCGCTGGTTCACAGCTCTGGGGGCGGCGGCCAGGGGTCGCGGTCGGACGAGTCGGAGCCTGGAGTCGCGCGGAATACGGGACGTCACGAGTGCAGTCTTCCGGTAGACGGTCCGAAAACCCAAACGGAATGTCACGGCGGGCGACGGGGCTGGCCAAGGCACGGGGGCCGGGGCGGGGCGAGGAGTGGTGATCAGGCCGGCGGTACGGCCTTAAGCGGAATGCCCGGCACCGGGCCTCCCGACGCCTGCCCGGAGGGTCAGGAGCCGCCCGGTACCGGCGGGGTGGGCCGGCGGCTCATACCAGGGGGGTCAGGAAGCGGCGCAGCCGCTCCTCGTACTCCTTCGGGTCGGCGTTCCACATCGCCGCGTGCGGGGCCTGCGGGACGGTGTGCAGGGCGACCAGATCCGGGCGGCGGCGGGCGAGCCGGCGGGAGAACTCCCAGGGGGCCACCTGGTCGTCGGGCCCGTGGAAGATCAGCGTCGGCACGGTGAGCACGCCGGGGTCGGTGATCTCGGGGACCCGGTCGGCGTACAGGCCGGTCCGGCCCTGCGCGGCGCGCACGGCGAGCGGCAGCAGCGGCTGCGGGGTGCGGCGGGCCCGGGCGAGGGCGCGCAGCGTGGCCTCCCAGCTGAGCACCGGCGAGTCGAGGACCAGTCCGGCGATGTGCTCGCGCACCGCGGAGCGCTCGGCGGCGCGCAGCGCCATGGTGGCGCCGGTGGACCAGCCGAGCAGGACGACCCGGCGGGCGCCGTAGCGGACGGCGTAGCGGATCGCCGCGTCCAGGTCGCGCCACTCGGTCTCGCCGAGGTGGTTCAGTCCGTCCGGGGGGCGCGGGGCGCCGAGGTCGCCGCGGTAGGCGAGGGCGAGGACCGGCACCCGGCGGGCGTGCAGGGGGGCCATGAGGTTCATGGCCTGTTCCCGGGTGGTGCCGAGGCCGTGCACGGCGATCACCCAGGTGTCCCGGGCTCCGGGTACGAACCAGGCCGGCAGTTCGCCGAGTTCGCCGGGGACGTCGATGTCGGCGTGGTCGAGGCCGAGTGCGGTGCCGGGGTTGCCGACGTACAGGTTCGGGGTGAACCACACCGCGTCGCCGGAGGCGAGGGTGCCGTGGGTGACGCGTACCAGGCGGCGTACGACGGTGTCGGCCGCGTGCGGGGCCGCCTCCAGGACGGGGCCGACGACCGCGTGGGAGCCGTCGCCGGAGAGGCCGTAGGTGCCGGGGCGCAGCGAGGCCAGATCGCGGGTGAGGGTGATCTGGCCGGCGGCGGTGCCGTGCACGGTGAGCCGGGGTTCGGTGGGCAGCGGGCGGCCCGCGGGCGCCTTCAGCGCGGCGTCGCTGGCGATCCGGCCGACGGCGACGGATGCCGCGCCGGCGGCGAGGACCGCGGTCAGTGCGGTGGCGGTCGCTTTGACTGGGCGCACGGCTCCAGTGTCGTGGGGGTCGGGCCTGCCGGCCAGTGGAAGGGCCGGGCGGTGAGCAGGGGCCGGCGGGGAAGGGTGAGCGAGGCGATCGAGGAAGCGCCGGAGCGAAGGACTGGGCAGCACGGTGTCACCTCCGTTGGCCGTACCCCTTCAAACGTTCCCCGACCTCCGCCAGCTGTGCCTCCGTCAGCAGGGACGGGTTCAGGCCCGGTACCGAGGACGCCGTCAGCCACAGGCGGCACATCCACTCCAGTTGGGCGGTGCGGTCGTAGGCCTGGTCGAGGGTGGTGCCGTAGGTGACCGTGCCGTGGTTCTGCAGGAGGCAGGCGGAGCGGTCGGACAGGGCGCGGAGCATGTTCTCGGCGAGCTCGTCGGTGCCGTAGGCGGCGTAGGGGGCGACCCGGACGGGGCCGCCGAGGGCTGCCGCCATGTAGTGGACCAGCGGGAGCTCCGGGACGAGCGTGGAGACGGCCGTCGCGTGCACGGCGTGGGTGTGGACGACCGCGCGGGCGTCGGTGGTGCGGTAGACGGCGAGGTGCATGGGCAGCTCGCTGGTCGGCACCAGCGTGCCGAGCACCTGGCGTCCGTCGAGGTCGACGCCGGTGATGTCGTCCGGGGTGAGCCGGTCGTAGGGAACGCCGGACGGGGTGACGAGCACCAGGTCGCCGATGCGCGCGGAGACGTTCCCGGAGGTGCCGACCACCAGCCCGTCGGCCACGGTCCGCCGCGCCGTCGCGACCAGTTCCGCCCAGATCCGTTCGTGTTCCGCGTCCCGCCGCTGTCCAGCCATGCCGTGATCCTGCCAGCCGCGTCCACGGAAGGGGGATGGACGGTCGCTTCCGGCCGGAAGTGCGCACTCCGAATGGGCGAAAACACCGCGAACCGCCGCAAAAAGGCGCTGATTCGCCGATCCGCGGGCTTTCAATGGTCTCTCTTGCCCGCCGGACGATCTTCCGTCCGCCGACCCGGGGAGACACATGGCCCGCGAACGCACCCTTCTCCGTCACCGCGCCGGTGTCCTCGCGGCGGCCACGGCGACGCTCGCCCTCACTGCCACCGCGTCCGCGGCCGCCGGGCCTCCGGCACTGGCCACGGGCCTGCCCCGGGGGCACGACGTCTCGTCCCACCAGGAGCACGTCGACTGGGCGGCCGCCCGGTCCATGGGCGCGCGGTTCGTCTACGTCAAGGCGACCGAGTCCACGAACTACCGCAACCCCTACTTCTCCGAGCAGTACGACGGCGCCCGCGCGGCGGGCCTGTACCGGGGCGCGTACCACTTCGCACGGCCGGACAAGTCCTCCGGCGCCCGGCAGGCCGCGTACTTCGTGCGGCACGGCGGGGACTGGGCGGCGGACGGCCGGACGTTGCCGCCCGCGCTCGACATCGAGGACAACCCGTACAGCAAGAAGCACAAGTGCTACGGGCTGGGCAGCACGCGGATGGTCCGCTGGATCCGGTCCTTCAGCGACGAGATCAAGCAGGAGACCGGCCGCCGCCCGGTGATCTACACGACGACCCAGTGGTGGCGGCTGTGCACCGGCAACAGCCGCGCGTTCGCCAAGAGCCACGCCCTGTGGATCGCCCGGCACGGCACCTCGCAGCCGGGGACGCTGCCGGGCGGGTGGCGGTACTGGACGTTCTGGCAGTTCGACATCGACGGCCGGCTGCCGGGTGACCAGGATCTCTTCAACGGCTCCACGAGCCGGCTGCGGGCCCTCGCGCGGGGTTGGTAGCCAAGGGACGCCTGGGCCGTCCGAGCCAAGCGGAACCTCAACCACCCCCTTCGGACACCCCTACGCCCGTCGCCGTTCACCTTCCGTTCACTCAGGTTGCCTACGGTCGTCCAGCCAATGACCTCGAACGATTGCCTGGGTAAATGGAAAGCTTCTCGCTGATCCTCGCGATAGTGGTGATAACCGCTCTCGCGTTCGATTTCACGAACGGTTTCCACGACACCGCCAACGCGATGGCCACGACCATCTCGACAGGCGCCCTGAAGCCCAAGATCGCGGTGGCCATGTCCGCCGCCCTCAATCTGGTGGGCGCCTTCCTCTCCGTGGAGGTCGCCAACACGATCTCCAAGGGTCTCGTCGACGAGACCGGCATCCGTCCCGAGGTCATCTTCGCCGCCCTGGTCGGCGCGATCCTCTGGAACCTGATGACCTGGCTGGTGGGCCTGCCCTCCAGCTCCTCGCACGCCCTGATGGGCGGTCTGATCGGCGCCACCATCGCCTCCGCCGGCTTCGGCGCCGTGCACGGTGACGTCCTGGTCACCAAGGTGCTGCTCCCCGCGGTCGCCGCGCCGATCGTGGCGGGCGTCGCCTCGATGCTGGCCACCCGGTTCTCCTACGGCATCGGCGGCAAGGCCGAGGGCGAGGCCACCCGCAAGGGCTACCGCGCCGGCCAGATCGCCTCCGCCGGCCTGGTCTCCCTCGCGCACGGCACCAACGACGCCCAGAAGACGATGGGCATCATCACCCTCGCGCTGATCACGGGCGGCGCGATCGCCCCGGGCTCGAACCCTCCCACCTGGGTCATCCTCTCCGCCGGCCTCGCCATCGCGCTCGGCACCTACATCGGCGGCTGGCGGATCATCCGCACCATGGGCAAGGGCCTGACCGACCTGGAGCCGCGCCAGGGCTTCGCCGCCCAGACCAGCGCCGCGACCGCCATCCTGGCCTCCTCCCACCTGGGCTTCTCCCTCTCCACCACGCATGTCGTCTCGGGCTCGGTGATGGGCGCGGGCCTCGGCCGCAAGGGCGGGGTGGTCCGCTGGTCCACCGCGACCCGCATGGCCGTCGCCTGGGTGCTCACCCTCCCGGCCGCCGCGCTGGTCGGCGCGGGCGCCGAGTCCGTCACGGACCTCGGTGACTGGGGCACCGCCGTCGTCGCCGTCTTCCTGGTCGCCGCGAGCGCCACGATCTGGAAGGTCTCCCGCCGCGAGGTCGTCGACCACACCAACGTCGTCGACGCGCCCGAGGAGCCGGCCGGCGTGGTGACCGCCGCCATCGCCGCGGTGACCCCGCCCCCGGCGGGCACGATCACCGAGGACCTGACGGCCACGATCCCCGCCCCGGCCACCGCCGGGCCCGCCCCCGAGGCCGCGCCGCCGGCCGCCACCGTCTGACCCCGGCCACACCGGTAACCAAGGAAGCAACCCCATGAAGATCGACTGGTCGGCCCTCGGCTCCGTCTTCGGCGTCAGCCTCGTGTTCACGGTGGGCCTGGTGGCCCTGTTCACCCTCGGCATCAACGGTCTGGCACGGCGCGAGAAGGCCGCGGCCGAGGGCGGCTCCGCCACCCTCGCCGTCACCGGCGCCTACCTCTGCTTCGCCGCGTGCGCGGCGGCGGTGTCGTACGGCATCTTCCTCATCGTCTCCAAGTCCTGACGGACCACCACGAACCAGGCAATCCGAAGGCTCCCCGCCGTCCGTGACGGAGGGGAGCCTTCGTCATGCCCAGGGGTCACGGGCGCCCCACGGTGTGGGGATCGGCACACTCTCCCCGCGCAGGTCAACGGCAAGTTGACGGCCGTTCCGGGCGCGTGGTGGACTGCCCAGGCCATGTACGGCGGCAAGAGAGGAAGCCGGTGCGAATCCGGCGCGGTCCCGCCACTGTCACCGGGGAAGAACCCCCGGGAGCCAGGAACTCTCACCGCCGAATCTCGTCGAACCAGGGCGCGGACACCCTGAGTGAGGACACGGATCGCCATGCTCGGCTGCCGAAGGACCCGTACCAGGCCCGCTCCTGTACCCACGGCCGGCTGAGCCGATGGGTGCCGATCGCTCCTACGCGTACGGCGCCGCCGCCGGCCTTCTCGGTGACCTGCTCCTCGGCGATCCGCGCCGCGGGCATCCGGTCGCCGCGTTCGGGCGTGCGGCCGCTGCCGTGGACCGCGCGTTGTGGCACGACCACCGCGGCTGGGGCGCCGTGCACACCGTCGTGTGCGCCGGTGGCGCCGTCGCACTCGGCACGCTGGCCGCACGCGCCGTACGCCCCTCCCCCGCCGCCTCCGCCGCGCTGACCGCCGCCGCCACCTGGGCGGTCGTCGGCGGTACCTCGCTCGCCCGGGAGGCCCGCACGATCGGACGCGCCCTGGAGTCCGGGGACGTCGAGGCCGCGCGGGCGCGGCTGCCGCATCTGTGCGGCCGGGACCCGCAGGCGCTGGACGCCGACGGGATCGCCCGGGCCGTGGTCGAGTCGGTCGCCGAGAACACCTCCGACGCCGTCGTGGGCGCCCTGGTGTGGGGGGCGGTGGCCGGGGTGCCCGGGCTGCTGGGGTTCCGGGCCGTCAACACCCTGGACGCGATGGTCGGTCACAAGTCGCCCCGCTACCGCCGCTACGGCTGGGCCTCCGCCCGGCTGGACGACCTGGCCGGCTGGCCGGGGGCCCGGCTGACCGCCGTCCTCGCGGCCGCGGCCGGACCGGACCCGCGCGGTGCCCTGCGCGCCTGGAAGGCCGACGCCCGCCGGCACCCGAGCCCCAACGCCGGGCCCGTGGAAGCGTCGTTCGCGGGGGCGCTCGGCGTCCGGCTGGGCGGAACGCTCTCCTACGGCGGCCGGGTCGAGCACCGGCCCGTGCTCAACGGGGACACCGGCCGGGCCGTCCGGATCACCGACATCGACCGGGCCGTACGGCTCTCCCGCCGCGTCGGCCTGCTCGCGCTCGGCGGCACGGTCGCCGCGCGCCTCCTCGTCAAGAGCGTCAAGGGCCTGAAGGGACGTGCGAAGTGAACGGGGGACTCCTCGTCGCCGGCACCACCTCCGACGCCGGCAAGAGCGTCGTGACAGCCGGGATCTGCCGGTGGCTGGTGCGCCAGGGTGTGAAGGTCGCGCCGTTCAAGGCGCAGAACATGTCGCTCAACTCCTTCGTCACCCGCGAGGGTGCCGAGATCGGGCGGGCGCAGGCCATGCAGGCCCAGGCGTGCCGGGTCGAGCCGACCGCGCTGATGAACCCGGTGCTGCTCAAACCGGGCGGCGAGCAGAGCAGCCAGGTGGTGCTGCTGGGCAAGCCGGTGGGCGAGTTGAGCGCACGCGGCTACCACGGCGGGCGGCAGCAGAAGCTCCTCGGCACGGTGCTGGACTGCCTGGCCGAGTTGCGGGGCACGTATGACGCGGTGATCTGTGAGGGCGCGGGCAGCCCGGCCGAGATCAATCTGCGCCGGACCGACATCGTGAACATGGGCATCGCGCGGAACGCGCGGCTGCCCGTGCTGGTGGTCGGCGACATCGACCGCGGGGGCGTCTTCGCCTCCTTCTTCGGCACCGTGGCCCTGCTCTCGGCGGAGGACCAGGAGCTGGTCGCCGGGTTCCTGGTGAACAAGTTCCGAGGCGATGTCTCCCTGCTGGAGCCCGGCTTGGAGATGCTGTACGGCCTCACCGGGCGGCGCACGTACGGCGTGCTGCCGTTCCGGCACGGGCTCGGCATCGACGAGGAGGACGGGCTGAGGGTCTCCCTGCGCGGAACCGTGCGGGAATCCACCGTGGCTCCCCCCGTCGGCGAGGACGTACTGCGCGTCGCCGTGTGCGCGATCCCGTTGATGTCCAACTTCACCGATGTGGACGCGCTCGCCGCCGAACCGGGGGTCGTGGTGCGGTTCGTGGACCGGCCGGAGGAGCTGGCGGACGCGGACCTGGTCGTCATCCCGGGCACGCGCGGCACCGTGCGGGCGCTGGAGTGGCTGCGGGAGCGCGGGCTCGCGGACGCCCTCGTCCGAAGGGCCGCCGAAGGACGCCCGGTTCTCGGCATCTGCGGCGGCTTCCAGATCCTCGGCGAGCGCATCGAGGACGAGGTCGAGTCGCGGGCCGGCACGGTCGACGGGCTCGGTGTGCTGCCCGTACGGGTCCGGTTCGCGCGCGAGAAGACCCTGACCCGGCCGTCCGGACAGGCCCTGGGCGAGCGGGTCGAGGGGTACGAGATCCACCACGGGGTCGCCTCCCTGGAGGGCGGGCAGCCCTTCCTCGACGGCTGCCGGGTCGGTCAGACGTGGGGCACCCACTGGCACGGCTCGCTGGAGTCGGACGGCTTCCGCCGGGCCTTCCTGCGCGAGGTGGCCGCCGCCGCGGGCCGCCGCTTCGTGCCCGCGCCCGACACCTCCTTCGCCGCGCTGCGCGAGGAGCAGCTCGACCGGCTCGGCGACCTGATCGAACAGCACGCGGACACGGACGCGCTGTGGCGGCTCATCGAGTCGGGCGCGCCGCAAGGACTGCCTTTCATCCCACCGGGAGCGCCTGCATGAGCACAGTGTTGTTGTTGTCGACCGCCGACACGGATCTGCTGGCGGCCCGGGCCTCCGGCGCGGACTACCGCATCGGCAACCCGACCCGGGTGGACGTCGGGCAGGAGCTGCCGGGGCTGCTCGCGGGCGCGGACCTCGCCGTCGTACGGCTGCTGGGCGGCAAGCGCGCCTGGGAGGAGGGGCTGGCCGTCCTGAGGGCGTCCGGCGTGCCGACCGTGCTGCTGGGCGGCGAGGCCGTACCGGACGCCGAGCTGATGGCCGAGTCGTCGGTGCCCGCCGGTGTCGTGGCGGAGGCGCTGAAGTACCTGGTCGAGGGCGGTCCCGCGAACCTGCTGGAGCTGTCCCGGTTCCTCTCGGACACCGTGCTGCTGACCGGTGAGGGCTTCGAGGAGCCGCGCAAGATGCCGGAGTACGGCGTCCACGGCTCCCGCGAGCTCCAAGGCGGCCGGCCGACCGTGGGCGTGCTCTTCTACCGGGCGCACGAGCTCAGCGGCAACACCGCCTTCGTGGACACCCTGTGCGACGCGATCGAGGCGAAGGGCGCCAACGCCCTTCCGGTGTACTGCGGTTCGCTGCGGGGCGCGGACGCCGGGCTGTACGAGCTGCTGGGGCAGGCCGACGCGCTGGTCGCGACCGTGCTCGCGGCCGGCGGCACGCACGCCTCCGAGGCGTCGGCGGGCGGTGACGAGGAGTCCTGGGACATCGGCGCGCTCGCCGATCTCGACATCCCGGTGCTGCAGGGGCTGTGCCTCACCTCCTCGCGGGCCGCGTGGGAGGAGTCGGACGCCGCCCTCTCCCCCATGGACGCGGCGATGCAGGTCGCGATCCCGGAGTTCGACGGCCGGCTGGTCACCGTGCCGTTCTCCTTCAAGGAGCAGGGTCCGGACGAGGTCCCGGTGTACGTGGCCGACCCGGAGCGGGCCGCACGGGTGGCCGGAATCGCCCTGCGGCACGCGCGGCTGAAGCACAAGCCCAACGCGGAGAAGAGGATCGCGCTGGTCTTCACCGCGTACCCGACCAAGCACTCCCGGGTCGGCAACGCGGTCGGTCTGGACACGCCCGCGTCGGCGGTGCGGGTGCTCGACGCGCTCAGGGACGCCGGGTACGGGCTCACCGCATACCCTTCCGGCGGCGACGAGTTGATCCACCGGCTGATCGAGGCCGGCGGCCACGACGTGGAGTGGCTGACGGAGGAGCAGCTGGCGGCGGCGCCCGCGCGCGTCCCGCTGGCCGACTACCGGGCGTGGTTCGAGACGCTGGACCCGGACCTCAGGGACGCCATGGTGGAGGCGTGGGGCGAGCCGCCGGGGAGTCTGTACGTCGACGGTGAGGACATCGTGCTGGCGTCCCTGCAGTTCGGGAACGTCGTGGTGATGATCCAGCCGCCGCGCGGCTTCGGCGAGAACCCGATCGCGATCTACCACGACCCCGACATGCCGCCCTCGCACCACTACATGGCGGCCTACCGCTGGCTGGAGAACAGCTTCGGCGCCGACGCGATCGTGCACATGGGCAAGCACGGCACGATGGAGTGGCTGCCGGGCAAGGGGCTCGGCCTGAGCGCCGGCTGCGCTCCGGACGCCGTCCTCGGCGACCTCCCGCTCATCTACCCGTTCATCGTCAACGACCCCGGCGAGGGCACCCAGGCCAAGCGGCGCGGCCACGCCACGGTGGTCGACCACCTGGTGCCGCCGATGGCGCGTGCCGACACCTACGGCGACCTGGCCAAGCTGGAGCAGCTGCTGGACGAGTACGCGCTCGTCTCCGACCTGGACCCGACGAAGGCACCGGCCGTCCGCGCCCAGATCTGGACGCTGGTCAAGGCGGCCGAGCTGCACCACGACCTGCATGTGGACGAGCAGCCGGACGACGAGGCGTTCGACGAGTTCGTCATGCACATCGACGGCTATCTGTGCGAGATCAAGGACGTGCAGATCCGCGACGGCCTGCACATCCTGGGCGGCGGCCCGGTCGGCGAGCCCCGCGTGAACCTGGTGCTGGCGGTGCTGCGGGCGTCCCAGGTGTGGGGCGGTCGGGCGAACGCCCTGCCCGGACTGCGGTCCTGCCTCGCCGCCCACTTCGGGCTGGACGAGAAGGAGTTGCTGGCCGAGCCCGGTGCCCCGGTGAAGGTGCCGGTGGAGCTGACGGACCTCGTGGTGGGGCCGGCTCGTACCGCCTCGGACGCGGTCGACCTGCTGGAGCAGCTGTGCCGGCGGATCGCGGAGGGCATGGAGGAGCGGGCCTGGGACCGCACGGCCGTACCCGCCGTGCTGCAGGACGCGCTCGGCACCGAACTCCCGGCCGCCGTCGCGGTGCTGGAGTTCGCCTGCGACGAGGTCGTACCGCGCCTCGCCCGCACCACCGACGAGATCGGGCACATCCTGCGGGCCCTTGACGGCGGCTATGTCCCGGCCGGGCCCTCCGGCTCTCCGACCCGGGGTCTGGTCAACGTGCTGCCGACCGGCCGGAACTTCTACTCGGTGGACCCCAAGGCCATCCCCTCGCGGCTGAGCTGGGAGGTCGGCCAGTCCCTCGCCGACTCCCTGGTGCAGCGGTATCTGCAGGACACGGGCGCGTACCCGAGGTCCGTCGGCCTCACGGTGTGGGGCACGTCGGCGATGCGCACCCAGGGCGACGACGTCGCCGAGATCCTGGCGCTGCTGGGCTGCCGTCCGGTGTGGGACGACGCCTCGCGCCGGGTCACGGGCTTCGAGGTGGTCCCGCTCGCCGAGCTGGGCCGGCCGCGCGTCGACGTCACGGTCCGGATCTCCGGGTTCTTCCGGGACGCGTTCCCGCACGTCGTCGCGCTGATCGACGACGCCGTACGGACCGTGGCCGAGCTGGACGAGCCCGCCGAGAGCAACTTCGTGAAGGCGCACGCCGACGAGGACACCGCCGAACACGGTGACCGGCGGCGCGCGACGGCCCGGATCTTCGGCTCCAAGCCGGGGGCGTACGGCGCCGGTCTGCTGCCGCTGATCGACGCCCGCAACTGGCGCTCCGACGCCGACCTCGCCGAGGTCTACGCGGTGTGGGGCGGTTACGCCTACGGGCGCGGGCTCGACGGGCGGGCGGCGCGCGGTGACATGGAGACCGCGTTCAAGCGGATCGCGGTGGCGGCGAAGAACGTCGACACCCGCGAACACGACCTGGTCGACGCCGACGACTACTTCCAGTACCACGGCGGGATGGTCGCCATGGTCCGGCATCTCACCGGCGCCAACCCCGAGGCGTACGTGGGCGACAGCGCCGTTCCGGACCAGGTGAGGACGCGCACCCTGGGCGAGGAGACCCACCGCGTCTTCCGGGCCCGGGTGGTCAATCCGCGCTGGATGGCGGCCATGCGCCGGCACGGCTACAAGGGCGCCTTCGAGATGGCGGCGACCGTGGACTACCTGTTCGGCTACGACGCCACGGCGGGCGTGGTCGACGACTGGATGTACGAGAAGCTCAGCGCGGAGTACGTCTTCGACCCGGAGAACCGGGACTTCATGAAGAAGTCCAACCCGTGGGCGCTGCGCGGCATCACCGAACGGCTGCTGGAGGCGGCGGACCGGGGCCTGTGGGCCGAGCCGGACGCGGAGACCCTGGAGCGGCTGCGCGCCACCTACCTGGAGCTGGAAGGCGACTTGGAGGGCGACGACCAGTGACAACCCCCTTCCCTTTTACGGCCGTTGTCGGTCAGGACGACCTGCGGCTCGCACTGCTGCTGAACGCCGTGTCCCCGGCGGTCGGCGGGGTGCTGGTGCGCGGCGAGAAGGGCACCGCCAAGTCGACGGCCGTGCGCGCTCTTTCGGCGCTGCTGCCGGAGGTCGCCGTGGTGCCCGGCTGCCGCTTCTCGTGCGACCCGGCGGCACCGGATTCCGGGTGCCCCGACGGTCCGCACGAGCCGGGGCCGGGTGCGCGGCGGCCCGCGCGGATGGTCGAGCTGCCCGTCGGTGCCTCCGAGGACCGGCTGGTCGGTGCCCTGGACATCGAGCGGGCGCTCGCGGAGGGCGTGAAGGCGTTCGAGCCGGGTCTGCTGGCCGACGCGCACCGCGGGATCCTGTACGTCGACGAGGTCAACCTGCTCCACGACCACCTGGTCGACCTGCTGCTGGACGCGGCGGCGATGGGCGCCTCGTACGTGGAGCGCGAGGGCGTCTCCGTGCGGCACGCGGCCCGCTTCCTGCTCGTCGGCACGATGAACCCCGAAGAGGGCGAGCTGCGACCGCAGTTGCTGGACCGGTTCGGGCTGACCGTGGAGGTCGCGGCCTCGCGCGAGCCCGAGCAGCGCGTCGAGGTGGTGCGGCGCCGGCTGGCCTACGACGACGATCCGGCCGGCTTCGCCGCGCGGTGGGCCGAGGAGGAGTCCGCCGTACGGCAGCGGATCGTCGCGGCGCGGGAGCTGCTGCCGCGGGTGCGGCTGGGCGACGGCGCGCTGCGGCAGATCGCGGCGACCTGTGCGGCCTTCGAGGTGGACGGCATGCGCGCCGACATCGTGATGGCGCGTACGGCGACCGCGCTGGCCGCGTGGGCCGGGCGGACGGACGTGCTCGCCGAGGACGTGCGGCAGGCGGCGCTGCTGGCGCTGCCGCACCGGCGCCGTCGGAACCCCTTCGACGCGCCGGGCCTGGACGAGGACAAGCTGGACGAGACGCTGGAGCAGTTCTCCGGCGAGGACGAGAGCGACGACGATCCCGACCCCGACGGTCCCGGTGGCGGCGGTGGGCAGCCGGCGCCCGACAGCGGCCCCCAGGGCGGCGGGGACACCGCCGCGCGGCCCGAGGCCGGGGAGGGCGGGGAACCGCAGGCGTCCGGCTCGACGGAGCAGTCGGCCGTACGGGCCGCCGAGCCGTTCCGGGCCAAGGTGCTGAGTGTGCCCGGGATCGGCGAGGGTACCGCGGGCCGCCGGTCGCGGGCGCGTACCGAGCACGGGCGGACCACCGGCGCCCGGCGGCCCCGGGGCGTGCTGACCAAGCTGCACCTGGCCGCCACCGTGCAGGCCGCGGCCCCGCACCAGCGGGCACGCGGCCGGTCCGGGCCGGGGCTGGTGATCCGCCGCGACGATCTGCGGCAGGCGACCCGGGAGGGCCGCGAGGGCAACCTCGTGCTGTTCGTCGTGGACGCCTCGGGGTCGATGGCGGCGCGGCAGCGGATGGGCGCGGTGAAGGGTGCCGTGCTGTCGCTGCTGCTGGACGCCTATCAGCGGCGGGACAAGGTGGGTCTGGTGACCTTCCGGGGGTCGTCCGCGGAGGTCGCGCTGCCGCCCACGTCGTCCGTGGACGCGGCGGCGGCCCGGCTTCAGTCGCTGCCGACCGGTGGCCGTACGCCGCTCGCGGCCGGGCTGCTCAAGGCGCACGAGGTGCTGCGCGTGGAGCGGCTGCGGGATCCGGCGCGGCGGGCGCTGGTCGTGGTCGTGACGGATGGACGGGCCACGGGCGGACCGGAGCCGGTCGCGCTGGCGGGGCGTGCGGCACGGCTGTTCGCCGCCGAACAGGTCGCCTCCGTCGTCGTGGACTGCGAGTCGGGGCCGGTGCGGCTCGGGCTCGCCGGGCAGCTCGCCGGTGAGCTCGGCGGTACGGCCGTCACGCTGGACGAGTTGCGGGCCGACTCCATCGCCGGGCTGGTCAGGGATGTGCAGGGGACTTCGAGGAGGGCCGCGTAATGCCGCAGGGGCAGCCGAGTGTCGTACCCGATGACGGTTTGACGACCCGTCAGCGCCGTAACCGTCCGCTGGTCGTCGTGCACACCGGTGTCGGCAAGGGGAAGTCCACCGCCGCGTTCGGGCTCGCGCTGCGCGCCTGGAACCAGGGGTGGCCGATCGGGGTGTTCCAGTTCGTCAAGTCGGCGAAGTGGAAGGTCGGCGAGGAACGCGCGCTGCGGGTGCTGGGCGACAGCGGTGAGGGCGGTTCGGTCGCCTGGCACAAGATGGGCGAGGGCTGGTCCTGGGTGCAGCGGGACGCCCAGATGGACAACGAGGAGAAGGCCCGGGAGGGCTGGGAGCAGGTCAAGCGGGACCTGGCCGCCGAGACGTACCGGCTGTACGTGCTGGACGAGTTCGCCTACCCCTTGCACTGGGGGTGGGTGGACACCGACGAGGTCGTGGACGTGCTGCGCAACCGGCCCGGCACGCAGCATGTGGTGATCACCGGGCGCAACGCGCCGGAGAAGCTGGTGGACTTCGCCGACCTCGTCACCGACATGTCCAAGGTCAAGCACCCCATGGACGTGGGGCAGAAGGGCCAGAAGGGCATCGAGTGGTGACATCGTCGGTGCCTCGGCTGGTCATCGCCGCGCCCTCCTCGGGCAGCGGCAAGACCACCGTCGCCACGGGGCTGATGGCCGCGTTCGCCGCGCGGGGGCTCGCCGTGTCCCCGCACAAGGTCGGGCCGGACTACATCGACCCCGGGTACCACGCGCTCGCCACCGGGCGGGCGGGGCGCAACCTTGACGCGTACCTGTGCGGGCCGGAGCTGGTCGCTCCGCTGTTCCTGCACGGGGCGCGGGGGTGTGACATCGCCGTGGTCGAGGGCGTGATGGGGCTGTACGACGGGGCGGCGGGCGAGGGTGAGCTCGCGTCCACCGCGCACGTCGCCAAGCTGCTGCGGGCACCGGTGGTGCTGGTCGTCGACGCGTCGTCGCAGTCGCGGTCGGTGGCGGCGCTGGTGCACGGGTTCGCTTCCTGGGATCCGGAGGTGCGGGTCGGGGGCGTGATCCTGAACAAGGTCGCGTCCGACCGGCACGAGGAACTGCTGCGGGAGGCGCTGGATCAGGCGGGGGTGCCCGTGCTGGGGGTGCTGCGGCGGGTTCCTCAGGTGGACACGCCGTCGCGGCATCTTGGGCTCGTACCGGTCGCCGAACGTCGCTCCGACGCCGTGAACGCGGTGACGGCCATGGCCGCACAGGTCGAGCGAGGGTGTGATCTCGAGGCTCTGCTGGGACTGGCCCGGAGTGCGGGAGCGTTGTCCGGTGCTCCCTGGGAGGCCCCCGTCAGCCCGACGCAGAAGCGCGCGGTGGTGGCCGTCGCCGGTGGGTCCGCGTTCACCTTCTCCTATGCCGAGCACACCGAGCTGCTCACCGCCGCCGGTGCGGAGGTCGTCACCTTCGACCCGCTGAGGGACGAGCAACTGCCCGAGAACGCCGCCGGGCTCGTGATCGGCGGCGGCTTCCCCGAGGTGTACGCGGCCGAGCTGTCCGCCAACGAGCCGCTGCGGAAGGCCGTCGCCGAATTCGCGCTGAGCGGTGCTCCCGTGGCCGCCGAATGCGCCGGGCTGCTCTATCTGTCCCGGGAGCTGGACGGGCAGCCGATGTGCGGGGTGCTGGACGCCGCCGCGCGGATGACGCAGCGGCTCACCCTGGGCTACCGGGACGCCGTTGCCGTCGGGGACAGTGTGCTGGCCGTCGCGGGGACGCGGATGCGGGGGCACGAGTTCCACCGGACCGTCGTCGAGCCCGGGGCCGGGGCCGCTCCGGCGTGGGGTGTGCGGGCGCCCGTCCGGCGGGTCGAAGGTTTCGTACAGCAGGGCGTGCACGCGAGTTATCTGCACACGCACTGGGCGTCCCGGCCCGGTGTCGCCCGTCGGTTCGTGGAGAGGTGCCGGACGTCATGAGCAGCAGGCTGGTCGGAGTCGGGGTCGGTCCCGGTGACCCGGAGCTGGTGACCGTCAAGGGGGTCAACGCACTGCGGGCCGCCGCTGTCGTCGTCGTGCCCGTGATGGACACCGGGGAGCAGGGGCGGGCCGAGGCGACCGTGCTGCACTACGTGCCCGAGGACAAGGTCGTCAGGGTGGTGTTCGCGCTGAACGAGCGGACCGACCGGGCGCGCCGGGAGGCCGCCTGGGACGCGGCGGGCGAGCGGGTCGCCGAGCTGCTGAAGCGGCACGCGTCCGTCGCCTTCGCCACCATCGGCGATCCCAACGTGTACTCGACGTTCACCTATCTCGCGCAGACCATCGCCGCCCTGGTGCCGGGTGTCGTCGTGGAGACCGTGCCCGGGATCACCGCCATGCAGGATCTGGCGGCCCGGTCCGGTGCCGTGCTGACCGAGGGCACCGAGCCGCTGACGCTGGTGCCGGTGACCGCCGGGTCCGCCGTGCTCAAGGAGGCGCTGGCCGGGCCGGGGACTGTCGTCGCGTACAAGTTCGGCCGGCAGGCCGCCGAGGTCGCCGAGGCGCTCGCGGAGACCGGGCGGCTGGCCGGTGCCGTGTGGGGGTCGGCGCTGGGGCTGCCGGAGGAGTCGGTGCGGCGGGCCGCCGAGCTGGACGGGACGCCGCTGCCGTATCTGTCGACGCTGATCGCGCCGCCGCGGCGGGACGGCGGACGGGGCGGGAAGCTGTGAGGCGGCCGGGGCGGCCGGCCGGGGCGGGAACCGGGGACACCGGCCGCCGGGCCCGGGTCCGGGTCCGTTCAGCCGCCGGACAGACCCACCACCAGCCAGATGAACGCCGCGCCCGCCACCGTGCACAGCAGGGTGGAGCGCGCGGGGTGCTCGTGGTGGGCCTCGGGCAGGATCTCGGCGGCGGCGAGATAGAGCAGGACGCCCCCGAAGAGGCCCAGGTAGCCGCCGAGGAGCGCTTCGGGGATGTGGAAGAAGGCGGTCGACAGCGCGCCCACCACGGGTGCGCAGGCGTCGGCCACCAGCATCGCGATCGCCCGGCGGCGGGCGTTGCCGTACAGGCTCGTGATGGTGAAGGTGTTGAAGCCGTCGGCGAAGTCGTGCGCGATCACGGCGAGCGCCACGGCGGTGCCCATGCCGCCGCCCACCTGGAAGGCCGCGCCGATCGCCACGCCGTCCATCGCGCTGTGGCCGACCATCGCGCCGGCCGCCGCCAGCCCCACCTCGGGTGCCCGGTGGTTGTGCCCCTCGGCGCCGCCGTGCGCGGCCTGGCGGGCGGCCAGGGTCCGTTCCACCAGGTGGGCCAGGAGAAAGCCGGCCACGAACAGCAGCAGGGCGGCGGGGACGCCGAAGATCTCGCGGCCGGCCGCGCGCAGCGCCTCCGGCAGCAGGTCCAGGCCGACCACGCCCAGCATCAGGCCGCCGGCCAGTCCCAGGACGAGATGGCGACGGTCGGTCACGCGCTGTGCCGTCCAGCCGCCGGCCAGCGTCATCAGGAACGCGCCGAGCGCGACGAAGACCGCCATAGGCCCTTGCTATCCGATGGAGGCACCTTCGCGCACATCCGGCGTCGCACACACCCCACCAGACCCTGACATTTCACCGATTCCGACTTGCGTTTCCGCAGTTTCCAGAGCTTCGTACGAGAGGACCCTCCCCATGGCCGATGCCCCCACCGGCAAGGTGACGTTCGTCGGTGCCGGCCCCGGCGCCGCCGATCTGCTGACGTTCCGCGCCGCGCGCGCCATCGCGGAGGCGGACGTGGTGATCTGGGCGGCGAGCCTGGTCCAGGCGGAGGTCCTCGAACACGCGCGTGCGGACGCCGAGATCCTGGACTCGGCGACCATGGCCCTGGAGGACGTCGTCGCGGTCTACCGGCGCGCCCACGCCGGGGGTCTGAAGGTGGCGCGGATCCACTCCGGCGACCCGGCGCTGTGGGGCGGCACGCAGGAGCAGCTGGACCGGTGCGCGGAGATCGGGATCGAGACCGAGGTCGTACCCGGGGTCTCGGCATTCTCCGCCGTGGCCGCTCTCGCGCGGCGCGAGCTGACCATTCCCGAGGTGGCGCAGTCCGTCGTCCTCACCCGGCTGGGCGGCGGCAAGACGCCGATGCCGCCCGGCGAGGAGGTGCGCGAGTTCGCCCGGCACGGTACGACGATGGCGATCTTCCTCTCCGCCGCGCGCAGCGGGCAGCTGGTGCGCGAGCTGCTGGAGGGCGGCTACCCGACGGACACCCCGGTGGTCGTCGCGTACCAGGCGACCTGGCCGGAGGAGCTGGTCGTGAGGTGCACGGTCGGCACGCTGGAGGAGACGGTCAAGGAGCACAGGCTCTGGAAGCACACGCTGTTCCTGGTCGGCCCGGCGCTGGACGCGCACGGCACCCGCTCGCACCTGTACCACCCGGGTCACTTCCACGGGTACCGCAAGGCCGACCCGGAGGCCCGGCGGGCCCTGCGCGAGCGGGGGGCGAGCAGTTGATCACGGTCGTCGGTGCGGGGACGGGGGCACCGGTTCCGGAGGATGTCCTCGCCGGGGCCGCCCTCGTCGTCGGCGGGCGCCGGCACCTGGACGCGGTACGGCTGCCGGAGGGTGCCGAACGGGTCGTGCTCGGGCCACTGGCGCCCGCCCTGGACACGATCGCCGAGTATGTCGACAAAGAGCTTCCGGTGGTGGTGCTGGCCTCCGGCGACCCGGGGTTCTTCGGGATCGCGCGGGTGCTGGCCGAGCGGTTCGGCTCGCGGCTGCTGCAGGTGCGGCCCGGGGTCTCGTCCGTCGCCGCCGCGTTCGCGCGGGTGGGGCTGCCGTGGGACGACGCCGTGGTCGTCAGCGCGCACGGCCGGGAGCTGCGTACGGCGGTCAACGTGTGCCGGGCGCGGCCGAAGGTGGCGGTGCTGACGGCGCCGGGCGCGGGGCCGGCGGAACTAGGGGCGGCGCTGCTGCGCCACACGCGCCAGCCGGGCCGTGTCCTCGTCGTCGTCTCCGCCCTCGGCTCCGCGGACGAGCGCGTCGAACGGGTCACGCCCGCCGAGGCCGCGGCCCGGGACTGGGGTACGGCGGTGAGCGTGGTGCTGTGCCTGGACCGGGCGCGGGCGCTCGGGCCGGTGCGTACGGTCGCCGGGGTTCCCGCGCGTCCTTCCCGGTGGGCCCTGGACGAGGGTGAGTTCGCCCACCGCGACTCCATGATCACCAAGTTCGAGGTACGGGCGCTGGCGCTGGCCCGGCTGGGGCCGGGCCTGGGCGACCTGGTGTGGGACGTGGGCGCCGGCTCGGGCTCGGTGGCGGTGGAGTGCGCGCGGCTCGGCGCGGCCGTCGTCGCCGTGGAGAAGGCGGCGGACGGGGTGGAGCGGATCCGCGCCAACGCCCGCGCCCACGGCGTGGACGTGGACGTGGTGCACGGCTCGGCGCCCGAGGCCCTGGACGGGCTCGACGATCCCGACGCGGTGTTCGTCGGGGGCGGTGGGCGCGAACTCCCGGACATCGTCGCGGCGTGCGCGCGCCGCGCCCGGCGAACGGTCGTGGTCGCGATGGCCGCGCTGGACCGCGTACCGGCCGCCCGAGAGGCGCTCACGGCCGCCGGGTTCACCTGCGACGGGGTGCTGCTGCAGTCGTCGCGACTGACACCGCTGCCGGGAGATGTGACCCGGCTCGCGGCGGCCAATCCCGTGTTTCTGCTGTGGGGCGTCAGGCGCCCAGCGGTAGGCGAAGGAGTTACCGATTGAATCCTCTCCCCCGTCGGCGGGGGAGATTCCCGGCTCACGCTGCTCGTCGGTTCGATGAACCGCCGAGTCTGACGCGATCGACACCAGCCGGGTTGAAACCAGCCCGGTTTATGAAGTTGTTGGAGGTTACTGCTGTGCTGGCTTGCTTCTCGCTCAGCGATTCGCGACCCTACCCGTCACCATCCGGAGGCACCCGGTGATTGGACTCATTTCCACCACCGCCGCCGGAACCGTCGCACGGGACCGGCTGGCCGCGGCCTGGCCGGGCCGGACGCGGGTGTACGAGGGGCCCGTCGGGGAGGCGGTGCGGTCCGCGTTCGCCGAGTGCGAGCAGCTGGTGTGCTTCCTGGCGACGGGCGCGGTGGTACGGCTGCTCGCACCGCTGCTCGGCGACAAGACGGCCGACCCCGGTGTGGTGTGCGTGGACGAGGGCGGCCGGTTCGCGGTGTCGCTGGTCGGCGGGCACGGCGGCGGCGCCAACGAACTCGCCCGTGCGGTGGGCGACTTGCTGGGCGCCGAGCCGGTGGTGACGACCGCGACGGACGCGGTGGGGCTCGCGGGCCTGGACACGCTGGGGCTGCCGTACGAGGGCTCGGTCGCGACCGTGTCCCGGGCCCTGCTGGACGGTGAACCGGTCGCGCTGGAGGCCGAGTTGGCGTGGCCGCTGCCGCCGCTGCCGGTCTCGCCGCGGGGCGCCTGCACCATCCGGCTCACCGACCGGGACGTCGTGCCCGGCGAGCGCGAGGTGCTGCTCCGGCCGCCGTCGCTGGTGGTCGGGGTCGGCGCCTCCAAGGGCGCGCCCGCGGAAGAGGTCCTCGGGCTCATCGAGGGGACGCTGCGGGAGGCGGGGCTCTCGCCGAAGTCCGTGGCCGAACTCGCCACCGTGGACGCCAAGGCGAAGGAGCCCGGCATCGTGGCGGCCGCCGGGCGGCTGGGAGTGCCGCTGGTGACGTACTCCGCCGAGGAACTGGCGGCGGTCGAGGTGCCGAACCCCTCCGAGGCGCCGCTGGCGGCCGTCGGCACGCCGTCGGTGGCGGAGGCGGCCGCGCTGGTGCGCGGAGGTGAACTCCTCGTGCCCAAGACGAAGTCGCAGGCCCGGCCCGCCATGGCGACCTGTGCCGTCGTACGGCGTCCGGGGCGCGGGCGGCTCGCGGTGGTCGGGCTCGGACCCGGCGCCCGGGACCTGCTGACCCCGCGCGCGGCGGCCGAGCTGCGCCGGGCCTCGGTGCTGGTCGGGCTCGACCAGTACGTGGACCAGATCCGCGACCTGCTGCGGCCCGGCACCCGGGTGCTGGAGTCGGGGCTCGGCGCCGAGGAGGAGCGGGCGCGCACGGCGGTCGCCCAGGCCCGCGAGGGGCACGCGGTGGCGCTGATCGGCAGCGGGGACGCGGGCGTGTACGCCATGGCCTCGCCGGCGCTCGCCGAGGCCTCGGACGACATCGACGTGGTCGGGGTGCCCGGGGTGACGGCCGCGCTGGCCGCCGGGGCGGTCCTGGGCGCGCCGCTGGGCCACGACCACGTGTCCATCAGCCTGTCCGACCTGCACACGCCGTGGGAGGTCATCGAGCGGCGGGTGCGGGCCGCGGCCGAGGCGGACATCGTCGTCACCTTCTACAACCCGCGCTCCCGGGGCCGCGACTGGCAGTTGCCGAAGGCGCTCGCGATCCTCGCCGGGCACCGGGAGCCGACGACGCCGGTCGGTGTCGTGCGCAACGCGTCCCGCCCGGACGAGTCCAGCCGGGTCACGACCCTGGCCGAACTGGACCCGGCGACGGTCGACATGATGACCGTCGTCACCGTGGGCAATACGGCCACCAGGATCATCGCGGGCCGCATGGTGACCCCGCGCGGCTACCGCTGGCAGGAGAGCACCCAGGAACGCACCCAGGAGGGCGCCCAGTGAACCCTGCGGCCCGTGTGGTCCATCCGATCGAGCAGGAGTCCTTCCGGCGGCTGCGCGCCCGTCTGGACACCTCGCACTTGCCGCCGCTGACCCGGGCGGTGGTGGAGCGGGTCATCCACTCCGCCGCCGACCTGGAGTACGCGACCGATCTCGTCATGGACGAGGGCGACCTGGTCGCGGCGCACGCGGCGCTGCACGCCGGGGCGCCCGTCGTCGTGGACGTGGAGATGGTCGCGGCCGGGATCACCCGCCGGGAGACGGTCTGCCGGCTGAAGGACGCCAGGTCCGGTGCGGGACTGACCCGTTCGGCCCGGGCCGTCCGGCTCGCCTACGAACAGGTCGGGCCCGGCGCCCTGTGGGTGATCGGCTGCGCGCCGACCGCCCTGGAGGAACTGCTCACCCTGGACGCCTCCCCCGCGCTCGTCATCGGCCTGCCCGTCGGTTTCGTCGGCGCCGCCGAGTCCAAGGCCGCGTTGCGCGAGAGCGGGCTGCCCGCCGTGAGCAACGTGTCCGAGAAGGGCGGTTCGGCGGTCGCCGCCGCCGCGCTCAACGCCCTGCTGTACCACCCCGTTTCGTCTGAGGAGACCTCGTGACCACCCCGCCCGCCCTGCTCATCGCCGGCCACGGCACTCGTGACGACGCCGGCGCCGAGGCGTTCCGCGACTTCGTGCGGCAGTTGCAGCTCCGCTCCGACATGCCGGTCGCGGGCGGCTTCATCGAGCTCTCCGCGCCGCCGCTGGGCGAGGCCGTCGCCGGACTGGTGGCACGGGGCGTACGGCGGTTCGCCACCGTGCCGCTGATGCTGGTGTCCGCCGGGCACGCCAAGGGCGACATCCCGGCCGCGCTGGCCCGCGAGAAGGAACGGCACCCGGGGATCTCGTACACCTACGGCCGTCCGCTGGGCCCGCACCCGGCGCTGCTGGGCGTGCTGGAGCGGCGGCTGGACGACGCGCTGGGTTCCTCCGGGCGGAGCCCCGGGGACCGGGCCGATGTGACGGTGCTGCTGGTGGGCCGCGGTTCGACGGACCCCGACGCCAACGCCGAGGTGTTCAAGGCGGCGCGGCTGCTGTGGGAGGGCCGTGGGTACGCCGGGGTGGAGACGGCCTTCGTGTCGCTGGCGGCGCCGGACGTGCCGAGCGGCCTGGACCGGTGCGCGGCGCTGGGGGCGCGGCGGATCGTCGTACTCCCCTACTTCCTGTTCACCGGGATCCTGCCGGACCGGGTGCGGCAGCAGACCGAGGGGTGGGCGGCCGCGCACCCGGAGATCGAGGTGCGGTCGGCCGATGTCATCGGTCCTGAGCCGGAGCTGCTGGATCTGGTGCTGGAGCGGTACGAGGAGGCCGTCAAGGGCGATCTGCGCATGAACTGCGACTCGTGCGTGTACCGGATCGCGCTGCCGGGCTTCGAGGACAAGGTGGGACTGCCGCAGCAGCCGCACTTCCACCCGGACGACGACGGCCACCACGGCCCCGGGCACGGGCACCACCATCACGGGGGGCACTCGCACAGCCATGCGCACTGAGGGAACGGAACCGGATCTGCGGCACCACGGGGACGCCGAGGTGCGGGACGACGGGGCCGCGTTGACCGACCTCGCCGTCAACGTCCGTGCGAACACGCCCCCGCCGTGGCTGCGGGAGGAGATCGCCGGCTCGCTGTCGTCCCTCGCGGCCTACCCGGACGGGCGGGCCGCGCGGGCGGCGGTGGCGGCGCGGCACGGGCTGCCAGTGGAGCGGGTGCTGCTGACGGCGGGCGCGGCGGAGGCGTTCGTGCTGCTCGCCCGCGCGCTGAAGGTACGGCGACCGGTCGTGGTGCACCCGCAGTTCACCGAGCCCGAGGCGGCGCTCAGGGACGCGGGGCACACCGTGGAGCGGGTGCTGCTGCGGGAGGAGGACGGGTTCCGGCTGGATCCGGCGGCGGTGCCGGAGGAGGCGGACCTGGTGGTCATCGGGAATCCGACGAATCCGACGTCCGTGCTGCATCCGGCGGGCGCGATCGCCCGGCTCGCCCGGCCGGGGCGGGTGCTGGTGGTCGACGAGGCGTTCATGGACGCGGTACCGGGTGAGCGGGAGGCGCTGGCCGGGCGGACCGATGTGCCGGGGCTGGTCGTGCTGCGCAGTCTGACCAAGACGTGGGGGCTGGCCGGGCTGCGGATCGGGTATGTGCTGGCTCCGGCGGAGATCGTCGCCCAACTGGAGCGGGCCCAGCCGTTGTGGCCGGTGTCGACGCCGGCGCTGGCCGCGGCCGAGGCGTGTGTCACGTCGCGCGCGCTGGCGGAGGCGGGGCATGCGGCGCATCGCATCGCGGCGGACCGGGCCCATCTGGTGGCGGGGCTGTCGGAGTTCGCTGCGCGGGGAGTGCGGGTGGTGGAGCCTGCGGAGGGGCCGTTCGTGCTGGTCCGCATGCCGGGGGCGGACGCCGTACGACACCGGTTGCGTGACCTTGGCTACGCGGTGCGGCGGGGGGACACGTTCCCGGGGCTCGGGGAGGAATGGGTGCGGGTGGCCGTGCGGGACCGGGTGACGGTGAGCGGGTTTCTCTCGGCGCTGTCCGTTGCGCTCGGCTGAGAGGTTCGGTTACGAGATCGCCCTCAGCCTTCCCCGCGTCCGTGCCCGGAGTCCGGCCAGCGCCTCGCTCGTCTCCTCGTCCGCCGGCAGGAACACCACGAGTTGCTGGGCGTCCGCCGGGGCGTCCAGGGTTTCGCGGGTGAGGCGGAGTTCCGGTCCTGCCGGGTGGTTCAGGCGGAGCACCCCGCGGCGCGGCACCGCGTGGCGGTTGATGCGGCGGGTGAACTCGGGGCCCGCCACGGGGGCCAGTTCCGTGCTGAGCCATTCCGAGTTCTCCTGGGACGGGCCGAGCCACAGGTCGAAGGCCTGCTCGTCGGCGACCTCGTCCCAGTCGGCGAAGAAGGCGCGTGCGCGGGGGTCGGTGAAGACGTACCGGGTGAGGTTCGGGGCGTCGCCGTCGAGCAGCCCGGTGCCGGCGGTCACCAGCTCGTAGCCGCTGGTGTGGGCCAGGATGTCGCCGAGGCGGTTGGTCACGGCGGCGATGCCCGGTTCCAGCAGGCAGAGGGTCTGGCGGAGAGAGGGGCGGACGTCCCGGCGGGCCGGGGCCGGGGGGCGGTGGGCGGTGCAGACGCCGCCGGTGATCTTCGCGAGGTAGCGCAGGTGGTTGCGCTCGTCGGGGTCGAGGCTGAGCGCGTCGGCGAGGGCGTTGACCACGGACACCGAGGGGTTGCGGTCACGGCCCTGCTCGATGCGGGTCAGGTACTCGACGCTGATGCCGGCCCGTGCGGCGAGGTCCAGCCGGCGCAGACCCGGGGAGCGGCGGCGGCCGCGCTCGGGCAGCCCCAGTGTCTCCGGCTGGATGCTGTCACGTTTGGCCCGGATGAAGTCCCCCAGTGGCGTACCCATGGGCCGAGGATAGGTCGGCGGCCCACGGTCGGTGGAGGGCTCAGGGTGGCCCTCCGGGGGCCAGCCTGGGCCCGGCCTGGTTACCTCGTGGCCGGCGGCCGATCGTGAGGGGCATGGAGAACACGCACAAGTTGCTGATCATCGTCGGAAGCGTCCGGGAAGGCCGGTTCGGGCCGGTCGTGGGTTCGTGGGTGGCCGAACAGGCCCGCGAGCACGGTGGGTTCGAGGTCGACGTCGTCGATCTGGCCGACGTCGACATTCCGTTGGCGCTGCCGGTCGAGTCGCCGAAGTTCGCCGGGGACGCCTACCCACGGCCGGCCGGGATGGCCCGGCTGACCTCGGCGCTGGAGGAGGCCGACGCGTTCGTCGTCGTCACCCCGGAGTACAACCACAGCTACCCCGCCTCCCTGAAGGCGGCCATCGACTGGCACTTCACCCAGTGGACGGCCAAGCCGGTCGCCTTTGTCAGCTACGGCGGCGCGGCCGGTGGCCGGCACGCCGTGCTGCACCTGGAGAACGTGCTGACCGAGTTGCACGCGGTGACCATCCGGGACGGTCTGGCCTTCCCGAACTACTTCACCGCGTGGCGGGACGGCCGCCCGCTGGACGAGCAGGCCCCCGGCTACGCCAAGACCCTGCTGGACCAGCTGTCCTGGTGGGCGGCCACGCTCCGGTCGGGCCGCAAGGCCGCTCCCTACCCGGCGTGACGGCCGGGCCCACCGCCGCACGGCCGGGCGGGGAGCGGCACAGGGAGGTGGTGTCAGCCCTTGCGGCGCCGGGCCACCGTCACCGCTCCCCCGCCGAGCAGCAGCAGTGCCAGCGCGCCGCCCGCGATGTACGGGGTCGCGGAGCTGCCGCCGGTCTCCGCGAGGTCGGCCTGGGATCCCTGGGGCTTTACGTCGGCCGCCGGGTCGTGGCTCGGCACCGGGTGGCGGGTGGGCGGGACCGCCGGGGACTCGCAGGTGGCCTTCGCCAGGGTGACCGTGCCCTCGACGTCGGCCACGTTGAGCTTCAACGGGTTGACGGAGACCTTGAGTTCGAGGGCGGTGGCGGCGGCCGTGCGGGTCGTGGTGCGCCGCTGGGCGAGGTCGAGGCGGACCTCGCCGACGCCGGGCACCTTGACCTCGGTCGGGCCGCCGGCGGTGAGGGTGACGCGCTTGCCGAGGACCGTGACGGCGCCGAGGACGTCGGCGTCGGCGACGGGTGCCTTGCCGGCCTCGCAGGTGGCCTTGGCGGTGACCGTGCCGACCTCGATCAGCGACAGCAGGGGCAGGCCGGGGACGTGCATCCTGGCGTCGACGAGCCGCACCGAGCCCTCGGCGCGCCTGGCGGTCACGGTGGCCTTCGCCGAGGCGACGTCCGCGCCGAGGACCGTGAACGGTCTGCCGCCGGCCACGCCGTCGAGCCGGGCGGACAGCGCGGTCCTGTCGGCGCTCTGCGGTGCCTGGACCTCGTTGAGGGAGACCGCGAGCGGGACGTCGACGGTCTTGTTGAGCAGGGACACGTCGAGCCCGGTGCGCAGGACGACGGCGGAGGCGCGACCGTGGTCACCGGTCGCGTGCGCGGCGCCCGCGCCCAGGACCGCGGGTGCCGCGGCGAGGGCGGTGACCGTCGCCGCGGCGGCGAGACGGCGTGCGGGCATGCGGAAGTTGTTGCTGTTCAAGGCGGTGGGACCCCCAGTGGAAACCTGCTTGGGACCCGTCAACCTTGTACACGCTGCGGGTGAACGGTCAGCGATCCTGCGTCACTTCACTCAAACGTGGATTTGCCGCACACCGATTCGAATCGGCAGGGCACAGCCGTTCCCCTGCCCCTTCCGCGGGCCTAGTCGACCACCAGTCCGTTCAGCACCACCCGGCGCGGTGCCGCCAGTACCCGTACGTCCGTACGCGGGTCGTCCTCGTACACCACGAGGTCGGCAGGCGCGCCCTCTTCCAGGCCGGGCCGGCCGAGCCAGGCGCGGGCGCCCCAGGACGCCGCCGACACGGCGTCCACGGCGGGGATGCCGGCGGTGACCAGCTCCGCCACTTCGTCCGCGACCAGACCGTGGGCCAGCGAGCCGCCGGCGTCCGTCCCGACGAACACCGGGATCCCGGCGTCGTAGGCGCCGCGCACGGTGTCGTAGCGGCGCTCGTGCAGCCGGCGCATGTGCGCGGACCAGCGCGGGAACTTGGTGTCGCCGCCGGCCGCGAGGTGCGGGAAGGTGGCGATGTTGACGAGGGTGGGGACGATCGCGACGCCGCGCTCGGCGAACAGCGGGATCAGGTCGTCGGTCAGGCCGGTCGCGTGCTCGATGCAGTCGATACCGGCCTCGACCAGGTCGCGCAGGGAGCTCTCGGCGAAGCAGTGCGCGGTGACGCGGGCGCCGAGCCGGTGGGCCTCGGCGATGGCCGCCTCGACCGCCTCGCGCGGCCAGCAGGCGGACAGGTCGCCGAGGTCGCGGTCGATCCAGTCGCCGACCAGCTTGACCCAGCCGTCTCCGCGCCGGGCCTCCTGGGCGACGTAGGCGACAAGGTCCTCGGGCTCGATCTCCCAGGCGAAGTTCCTTATGTACCGGCGGGTGCGGGCGATGTGCCGGCCGGCCCTGATGATCTTCGGCAGGTCCTCGCGGTCGTCGACCCAGCGGGTGTCGGAGGGCGAGCCGGCGTCCCGGATCAGCAGGGTGCCCGCCTCCCGGTCGGTGAGCGCCTGCTTCTCGGCGGTGGCGGCGTCGACCGGGCCCTGGGCGCCGAGGCCCACATGGCAGTGCGCGTCGACCAGGCCGGGCAGCGCCCAGCCCTCGACGGTCCGGACGTCCCCGGCCCCGGCGGGGCGGTCGTAGGACACCCGGCCCCCGACCACCCACAGCTCGTCGCGGACCTCCTCGGGCCCGACGAGGATCCGCCCCTTCACGTGCAGCACCGCGCCATCGCTCATGTCCTGCACCCTAACGACCTACGGCCGGTCCTTTCCCACCTGGTCGGAGGTCTCCTCCTCGACCTCGGCCATCGCCGGGTCGAGCAGCCGGGACAGGAAGTGGCGGGTGCGCTCGTGCCGCGGGTCGCCGATGACCTGCTCGGGGCTGCCGTCCTCGACGATCACGCCGCCGTCCATGAAGACGACCCGGTCGGCGACCTCGCGGGCGAAGGTCATCTCGTGGGTGACGACCATCATGGTCATGCCCTCGCGGGCGAGCATGCGCATGACGGCGAGGACGTCGCCGACCAGTTCCGGGTCGAGGGCGGACGTCGGCTCGTCGAAGAGCATGACCTCCGGGCCCATCGCCAGCGCCCGGGCGATGGCCACACGCTGCTGCTGGCCGCCGGAGAGCGAGGACGGATAGGCCTGCGCCTTCTCGGCCAGGCCGACGCGGGCCAGGTTCTCGGCGGCGATCCGCGCGGCCGCCGCCTTGTCCCGCCCGAGCACCCTGCGCTGCGGGAGCGTGAGGTTCTCGGTGACGCTCAGGTGCGGGAAGAGGTTGAACTGCTGGAAGACCATGCCGATCCGGCGGCGTGCGGCGTCGATGTCGACGTCCGGGTCGGTGAGCTCGGTGCCGCCGACGAAGACCTGGCCCTTGGTGGGCTCCTCCAGCAGGTTCACACAGCGCAGGAGGGTCGACTTGCCGGAGCCGGAGGGGCCGATGACGCAGACGACCTCGCCCTGGTCGATCTCCAGGTCGATGCCGCGCAGGACGTGGTTGTCGCCGAAGGACTTGTGCAGGTCCTGGACGCGGATCTCGGGGCGGGTCACTTGATCTCCTTCTGGGCCTTGGCCTCCAGACGGCGGGCGACGAAGCCGAGCGGGATGGTGACCAGCAGATAGCACAGGCCCGCGACCAGGATCGGCGTGGAGTTGGCGGTGGTGCTCGCCAGGTCCCGGCCGAACTTGGACAGTTCGCGCTCCTCCAGGGTCACGCCCAGCAGCAGCACCAGGGAGGAGTCCTTGAAGAGCATGATCAGCTCGTTGGTGAGCGGCGGGAGGATGATCCGGAACGCCTGCGGGATGATGATGGAGATCATCGCGCGGGCGGGCGAGAAGCCCAGCGAACGCGCCGCCTCCATCTGCCCCTTGGGCACCGCCTGGATGCCGGCGCGGAACGTCTCCGCCATGTAGGCGGCACCGATGAGTCCGAGGCCGAGGGCGCCCTTGCCGTAGGTGCCGCCGGGGATCTCCGTGCCCGGGAAGGCCAGCGGGACGGCCACCGCGATGAAGACGAAGATCAGCAGGGCGGGCAGGCCGCGGAAGATCTCGATGTAGATGCCGGCCACCCAGCGGTACGGCCCCACGGAGGACAGCCGCATCAGCGCGATGACCAGGCCGAGCACCAGTCCGAGGACGAAGCCGGACACCGTGTACAGGACGGTGTTCTTCAGCGCCAGCGTGATGACGTCCGGCCACATCTGCCGCGCGATGCCGCCCTGCGCGAACTGGTTCTGCAGCCGGCCCCAGTCCGCCGTGACCGCGATGGCGATCACGGCGGCGACGAAGACGGCGTACTGGATGCCGCGCGACAGCCGGCGCTTCTGGCGTCGCGTCAGCCCCTGCTTCTTCGGCTGGAGTTGTACGTCCGTGTCGGTCATGAGGCGGCGGGAGAGGCCACGGAGGGGTTGTACGGGCCGATCCACTGCTCGTAGATCTTCTTGTAGCTGCCGTCGGCCTTGGCGTCCTTCAGGGCCTTGTCGATCGCCTCGCGCAGCGCCGTGTTGCCCTTCTTGACCGTGAAGCCGTACTGCTCGCCGGTCTTGAGATTGTCGACGACCTTGAACTTGTCCGCGTTGGCCTTGTCCTTCAGCCAGCCCTGGACGACCGGGTAGTCGATGACGACGGCCTGGACCTGGCCGGTGCGCAGGCCGTTGAGGACCGCGTCGGAGGACTCGAAGGAGATCGGGTCGTAGCCCTTGCCCCTGACGTAGTCCTCGCCGGTGGTCTGCGCCTGGGCGCCGAGCTTCTTGCCCTTGGCCTTGACGTCGGCGAGCGAGTCGACGCCGCTGTTCTTGGCGACGAGGACGGCCTGGGTGGCCTCGAAGTACGGGTCGGAGAAGTCGACGTTCTTCTTGCGCTCGGGCGTGATCGTCATGCCGGCGGCGGCCAGGTCGCACTGGCCGGAGTTCAGGAAGGCGCCGGTCTTGAAGTTCTCGAACGGCGTGTCGACGATCTGCTGCTTGACGCCGAGGTTCTTGGCGACGAGGTCGATGAGGGAGACGTCGAAGCCCTGCACCTTGCCGTTGATCTCCGACTGGAACGGCGGGTAGGGCAGGTGGGTGCAGGTGGTCAGCTGACCGGCCTTGACGAGGTGGACCCCCTTGACGGTGGCACCGCCGCTCCCCCCGTCGCCGTTCGAGGAGCAGCCGGCCACGACGAGGACCAGTCCGGCGGTCGCGGTGGTGGCAGCCAGGAGGCGGGTCCGGCGTCCGAGGAGGGTTTTCATGGGGGATCTTCTCTGTGGGGGAACTGTGGGTTCCGATTATAAGGAAGGGTTTGAGTCTCTCAAATCAAACCGATGGTTACGGAGCCGTTGGACCTAAGATCGGTGGAGTTGTCCCCCGCGTTGACGCCGAGAACGAAGAGAGCACCGCCGTGACCCACCCCTTCCTCGATCTGCCCCCGCTGAGTGCCGAGCGCTTCGCCGCCATCGAGGACGGGGTCGCCCGGCTGCTGGACACCCGGCAGGACGTGCTGATCACGCAGGGTGAGGCGCTGCTGCCGCTGGAGGGCGCGATCCGCGCGGCTGCCGGGCCGGGCACGGTGGCCCTGAACGTGATCACGGGCCCCTACGGGCAGACCTTCGGCAACTGGCTCCGGGACGCGGGTGCCACGGTGTACGACCTCTCCGTGCCCTTCCACACGGCCGTGACCGCCGACCGGATCAGGGAGGCGTTCGCCCGGCACCCGGAGATCGACTTCGTGTCGCTGGTGCACGCGGAGGCGGCGACAGGCAACACCAACCCGGTCGCGGAGATCGGCGAGGCGGTACGGGAGCAGGGCGCGCTGTTCTACCTGGACGCGGTCGCCTCCGTGGGCGCGGAGCCGGTGCTGCCGGACGCGTGGGGCGTGGACCTGTGCGTGATCGGCGCGCAGAAGGCGATGGGCGGCCCGGCGGGTGTGTCGGCGATCTCGGTGAGCGAGCGGGCCTGGGCCCGGATGGCGGCGAATCCGAACGCGCCGCGCCGCTCCTATCTGTCCCTGCTGGACTGGAAGGAGCGCTGGATCGACACCGGCCGCGCGGTGCTGCCGCACGCTCCGGCGCAGTTGGAGATGCTGGCGCTTCAGGCGTGCCTGGAGCGGATCGAGTCGGTGGGGCTGGATGCGGTGATGGCCCGGCATCGCGACGCCGCGCTGGCCACGCGGGCCGGTGCGGTGGCCCTGGGCGGTGGCCTCGAGCCGTATGTGTACGAGGAGAAGGACGCGGCGCCGGTGGCCACGACGCTCCGGGTGCCGCCGGACGTGGTCGCCTCGGAGCTGGTGGCGCGGGCCCTGGCCGACGACCCGACGCTGCCGATCGCCGCCGGCGGCGGGGCGCTGGCCAGGGAGATGATCCGGGTGAACCATTACGGGGCGGACGCCTCGCCGGAGACCGTGCAGAGGTGTCTGGCGGCACTCGGGGCGGCGCTCGGCGTCTGACGCCGGGTCCTGGAAGCCTGCCCTGCGGACCCCCGTTCGTGCCGCGTGGATGTCAGTGGCCCGTGCCATCCTCCCCGCATGACCACACCACGGACGCCCCAGGCCCCGCACACCCTCCCCGACGGCCGGCCGATCCCCCCGATGACCGGGTCCGAGCGCGCCCTGCTGGAGGGCTGGCTGGACTTTCACCGGGCCACGCTGGAGCTGAAGTGCCGGGGGCTGGACGACGCGCAGGTGCGGCAGACCCCGGCCGAGCCGTCGGAGCTGACGCTGCTCGGGCTCGTGCAGCACCTCGCCGAGGTCGAGCGGAACTGGTTCCAGCGGGTGCTGGCCGGGCGGGAGGTGCCGCCGGTGTTCGAGGAGGCGACGGGGTACGCCCTCGATCCGGAGCGGGGGCTCGAAGAGGCGCTGGCCGTGTGGCGGCGGGAGATCGCGCGCGGCCGGGAGCTGCTCGCCGGGCTGTCCCTGGACGGTACCGGGCGGATCGTCGACGAGCCGATGGCCGGTGTCGAGGTCAGTGTGCGCTGGGTGCTGATCCACCTCATCGAGGAGTACGCCCGGCACAACGGACATGCCGACATTCTGCGTGAACGAATCGACGGGGTCACCGGAACATGAATTCAATTTAGCTTCACAATTTCCGCCAATTTTCCAGGTGGCAGCTTCCCATCTTCTTCTGCCCGCTTTTTGCAAGACTAAACGGGGGAGTTTCCTGGCGGTTTTCTGACGGTTTCAAGCGTGTGACACACTCCACAATGCGGTGATTTTGTCCCGATTTAATGCGGGTCAATCCGGGCATTTCAGAGGGGCCTCTGTGCGGCGCAGTGAAAGCGGCCGTGCATTTCCTAATTCACCTCGCTAAATTCGTGCCGCATGACTGCCGCACCCGCAGACCTGCTCATCGACCAGCCGGCGGTGACCGACGGAGCCGCGCTCTGGCGTCTCGCCAAGGCCTCGAAAACCCTCGACCTGAACTCCTCGTACAGCTATCTGCTGTGGTGCCGGGACTTCGCCGGCACCTCGGCGGTGGCGCGTGGTGCGGACGGGGAGCCGGTCGGTTTCGTCACCGGCTATGTGCGGCCGGAGCGCCCCCGCACGCTGCTCGTCTGGCAGGTGGCCGTCGACTCCGCCCACCGCGGTCTCGGTGTCGCCGCCGCGCTGCTGGACGGGCTGACCGCACGGCTCACCGCCGAGCGCGGCATCACCGACGTGGAGACCACGATCACGCCCGGCAACACCGCCTCCGAGCGGCTGTTCACCTCGTTCGCCGCCCGGCACGGGGCGCCCCTGGAGCGTGCGGTGCTGTTCCCCGCCGAGCTGTTCCCGGACGGCCCGCACGACCCCGAAGTCCTCTACCGCATCGGCCCGTTGACCGACACCACCGCCCACTGAGGAGCGATTCACCGTGACCATCACCCAGCCCGACCTCAGCGTCTTCGAGACACTCGAGTCCGAGGTGCGCAGCTACTGCCGCGGCTGGCCCACGGTCTTCGACCGCGCGCAGGGCAGCCGGATGTTCGACGAGGACGGTCATGCCTACCTCGACTTCTTCGCCGGTGCCGGCTCACTCAACTACGGCCACAACAACCCGGTGCTCAAAAGGGCGTTGATCGACTACCTGTCGCGGGACGGGGTCACCCACGGCCTGGACATGTCGACCACGGCCAAGCGGTCCTTCCTGCAGACCTTCCAGGACCTGGTGCTGCGCCCGCGCGATCTGCCGTACAAGGTCATGTTCCCGGGCCCGACCGGCACCAACGCCGTGGAGTCGGCACTGAAGCTGGCCCGGAAGGTGAAGGGGCGCGAGGCGATCGTGTCGTTCACCAACGCCTTCCACGGGATGTCGCTGGGCTCGCTCGCGGTGACCGGCAACGCCTTCAAGCGGGCCGGCGCCGGGATCCCCCTGGTGCACGGCACGCCGATGCCGTTCGACAACTACTTCGACGGCACCGTCCCGGACTTCCTGTGGTTCGAGCGGCTGCTGGAGGACCAGGGCTCCGGCCTCAACAAGCCCGCCGCGGTGATCGTGGAGACCGTGCAGGGCGAGGGCGGCATCAATGTCGCCCGGCCCGAATGGCTGCGCGCGCTGAAGGAGCTGTGCGAACGGCAGGACATGCTGCTGATCGTCGACGACATCCAGATGGGCTGTGGCCGTACCGGCGCCTTCTTCTCCTTCGAGGAGGCGGGGATCACGCCCGACATCGTCACGGTGTCCAAATCGATCAGCGGCTACGGCCTGCCGATGTCGCTGTGCCTGTTCAAGCCGGAGCTGGACGTCTGGGAGCCGGGCGAGCACAACGGCACCTTCCGGGGCAACAACCCCGCGTTCGTCACCGCCACCGCGGCGCTGGAGACGTACTGGACCGACGGTTCGGCCATGGAGAAGCAGACCCGCGCCCGGGGCGAGCAGGTCGAGCAGGCGCTGATCGCCATCACCGAGGAGAACCTCGCCGACGTGAAGGAGTACCGCGGGCGCGGCCTGGTATGGGGCATGGAGTTCCACGACAAGGACCGGGCCTCGCGGATCGCGCGACGGGCCTTCGAGCTCGGGCTGCTCATCGAGACGTCCGGCCCCGAGGGCGAGGTCGTCAAGCTGCTGCCCGCGCTCACCGTCACCTCCGACGAGCTGGACGAGGGCCTGAGCGTCCTGGCCCGCGCCGTCCGCGAAACCGTCTGACCGACCCCTCTGATCAACCCTCTGATCAACGCTCTGATCAACCGGAGAGAGAACACACCGTGATCGTCCGATCGTTCAAGGACATCGAAGGCACCGACCGGCACATCAAGTCGAAGTCCGGCACCTGGGAGAGCAAGCGGATCGTCCTCGCCAAGGAGCGGGTCGGCTTCTCCCTGCACGAGACCATCCTGTACGCCGGCACCGAGACGTCGATGTGGTACGCCAACCACATCGAGGCCGTCGTCTGCACCCGGGGCGAGGCCGAACTCACCGACCACGAGGCCGGGACGACGTACACCATCACGCCCGGCACCATGTACCTCCTCGACGGGCACGAGCGGCACACGCTGCGCGTCAAGGAGGACTTCCACTGCATCTGCGTGTTCAACCCGCCGGTGACCGGGCGGGAGGACCACGACGAGAACGGCGTCTACCCGCTGCTCACCGAGCCCGAGGAGGTGTGAGAACCCATGACCACCGCACCCGTGAAGGATCTCTACCCGACCCGCGGCAGCACCGAGGTGACCGTCCCGCGCCAGGACCCGGTCGTCTGGGGCTCCCCCGACACCCCGGGCCCGATCCCCGCGGCCGACCTGCAGGGGTACGAGCGTGACGGCTTCCTCGCCATCGACCAGCTGATCACCCCGGACGAGGTCGCGGTCTACAAGCGTGAGCTGGACCGGCTGGTCACCGACCCGGCGATCCGCGCCGACGAGCGCTCCATCGTGGAGCCGAAGTCCAAGGAGATCCGCTCGGTCTTCGAGGTGCACAGGATCAGCGAGGTGTTCGCGAACCTGGTGCGCGACGAGCGGGTGGTCGGCCGCGCCCGGCAGATCCTCGGGTCGGACGTCTACGTCCACCAGTCCCGGATCAACGTCAAGCCCGGCTTCGGCGCGAGCGGCTTCTACTGGCACTCGGACTTCGAGACCTGGCACGCCGAGGACGGTCTGCCGAACATGCGCACCGTGTCCGTCTCGATCGCGCTGACCGAGAACCACGACACCAACGGCGGACTGATGATCATGCCGGGCTCGCATCGGACGTTCCTGGGCTGCGCCGGCGCCACGCCCAAGGACAACTACAAGAAGTCGCTGCAGATGCAGGACGCGGGCACGCCCTCCGACGAGGCGCTGACCGCGCTGGCGGGCGAGCACGGCATCCGGCTGTTCACCGGCAAGGCAGGCTCGGCGACCTGGTTCGACTGCAACTGCATGCACGGCTCGGGCGACAACATCACGCCGTTCCCGCGCAGCAACGTGTTCATCGTGTTCAACAGCGTGGAGAACACGGCGGTCGAGCCGTTCGCGGCTCCGGTACGGCGGCCCGAGTTCATCGGGGCGCGGGACTTCACCCCGGTGAAGTAGCCCCCTTCCGGCACCGGGCCGGGGCCTCCTCATGTGGGACGGGGGCTCCGGCCCGGTTACGTCGTCAGCCGGCCAGGACGTCCAGCAGGCGGTCCACGTCCGCTTCCGTGTTGTAGAGGTGGAAGGACGCCCGCAGGTTGCCGGCGCGGTTGGAGACCTCGATGCCCGCGCGGCTCAACTCCCCCTGGCGTGCGCCCAGTCCGGGCACGGAGACGATGGCCGAGCCGGGTGCGGGCAGCGGTTCGTGGCCGAGCGAGACGAGCCCGGTGCGGAACCGGTCGGCCAGCGCCAGGTCGTGCGCCTGTACGGCGGCCACGCCCAGCTCCTCGATCAGGGCCAGCGACCGCGCCACCCCGGTGTAGGTGAACAGGGCCGGGCTGACGTCGAACCGCCGGGCGGAGTGGGCGAGTTCGGTCACCGGGCCGTAGCAGCTGTTCCACGGTTCCTCGGCCGCGACCCAGCCCGCCAGCAGCGGGGACAGCCCGCCGAAGTCCTCGGGGACGACGAGGAAGGCCGCCCCGTGCGGGCCGAGCAGCCACTTGAAGGTCGTCGCGACGGTGAAGTCGTGGGCGTCCGCCTCCAGCGGCAGCCAGCCGGCGGCCTGGGAGAAGTCGATGTAGGTGCGCGCACCGTGCGCCCGGGCCGCCGCGCGCAGGGCGGGCAGGTCGGCGATCCGCCCGTCGGCGGACTGCGCGGCGCTGACCGCGACCAGTGCGGTGCCCGGACGGACCGACTCGGCGAGCCGTTCCAGCGGGACCGCGCGCACCTTGAGGTCGCCGCGCACATGGAACGGGTTCAGTACGGAGGTGAAGTCGTCCTCCGCGGTGAGCACTTCGGCGCCCGCGGGCAGCGAGGCGGCGATCAGCCCGGTCTGGGCGGAGACGGACGGGCCCGCCGCCACCCGGGTGACCGGCACCCCGGCCAGCCGGGCGAACGCGGCCCGGGCGACCTCGACGTCGTCGAACAGCGGATCCAGCGGACGGCCCTCGGCCCGGATGGCGACCGCCTCGTGCAGCGCGGCGGCCGTACGGGCCGGGAGCAGGCCGCTGCTCGCGGTGTTCAGGTAGGTGTTCTTCGGGGCGAACTCGGCGCGGACGAGGCTCTCGAACGTCTCCGTGGTCTCCATGGGTCCACTCTGCGGCCCCGTGAAGTCCCCGTCCATTGCGAATTTTTACGTGGATCCGCTTAGGCCGTCTTATACATCCGCCCCGACCTGCGGTTTCAGCCCTGCTGCGGCACCGCGCACCCGTCGGGCCCGCAGGCCGCCCCGTCCCCCTGGTCCCCCTGCTCGACCAGCTTCAGCGGGGAGCGCTCGCCCCAGGCCTGGCTGAGCGCCTGGGTGAAGACCTCGGCGGGCTGGGCGCCGGAGACGCCGTACTTCCGGTCGAGGACGAAGAAGGGCACGCCGGTCGCGCCGAGCTCGGCGGCCTCGCGCTCGTCGGCGCGGACCTCGTCGGCGTAGCGGGACGGGTCGGCGAGCACCGCGCGGACGGCCTCGGCGTCGAGACCGGCCTCCACGGCCAGCTCGGCGAGCCGCTCGTCGCCCTCGGTGAAGACGGACCGCTCCTCGGCGAAGTTCGCCCGGTACAGGATCTGGATCAGCTCGTCCTGCCTGCCCTGCTCCTTGGCGAAGTGCAGCAGGCGGTGCATGTCGAAGGTGTTGCCGTGGTCGCGGCCCCGGGTCCGGTAGTCCAGCCCCTCGGCGGCGGCCTGGGCGCCGAGGTTGTCCTCGCCGGCCTGCGCCTGGGCCTCGCTCATGCCGTACTTCCTGGTCAGCATGGTGATCACCGGCTGGACGTCGCCCTTGGCGCGGCCCGGGTCCAGCTCGAAGGAGCGGTGCACGACCTCGACGTCGTCGCGGTGCGGGAAGGCGGCGAGCGCCTTCTCGAAGCGGGCCTTGCCCACGTAGCACCAGGGGCAGGCGATGTCGCTCCAGATCTCGACGCGCATGTCTTCGGCCTTCTTCGGGTCGTACGGGCACGGAGGCTCTCTCCGCCCGGTACGTGAACGTTCAAGCAGCCGGTTTCATTCCCGGGGCACGGAGAAGCGCAGGAAGAGGTGGTGGTCGCCCTCGGCCGGCGGGTTGTCCGGGTCCGGGACCCAGCCCTGGCGGGCGTAGAAGGCCTGGGCGCGCCGGTTGTCCACGTGGACGTCGAGGACCGCCGTGCGCTTGCCGTCGGCGCGCCACTCGTCCACGCAGGCGGCGTGCAGGGCCCCGCCGATGCCGGAGCGCCAGTGGTCGGGGTCGACATGGAACTGGAACAGCTTGACCGTTTCCGCGGGGGCGCCGTCCGGGGTGCGGAAGGAGGCGACGGCGACGATCCGGCCCTGCGCGACGGCGCACAGCACATGGCCGTCGGGGCGCTCGATGGAACCGCGCCAGGCCTCGGTCCAGTCGACGTCGGCCTGCGGGATGCCCTCCGGGTAGTACGTCGAACGGGCCCGGAAGTGCAGCTCGGCGATGACCTCGGCTTCGGCGGGCAGGGCGGAGCGGATCACCGGACCGGCCGTCACACGTTGACTGATCATGCAACGGAGGACGTGACCGCGCCGGACCCGGTTCCGAGGCGGCTGAACTGGGCCCGGTAGGCGCTCGGTGTGAGGCCGGTGCGGCGCACGATGTGGGTGCGCAGGGAGTCGGCGGTGCCGAGACCGCAGGCCGTGGCCACCTGGTCCATGGGCAGCGTGGTGGTCTCCAGCAGTTCCCTGGCCCGCTCGATGCGCTGGTGGAGGAGCCACTGCAGGGGGCTGACGCCGGTCTCCGCGTGGAACCGGCGGGTGAGCGTGCGTACCGAGACCCCGGCGTGCCGGGCCAGGTCGGTCAGGGTGAGCGGCTTGTCGAGGTTGCGCATGGCCCAGCCGCGGGTGTCGGCGCAGGCGGTGCCGCGCTCGGGCGGCAGCGGGGTGTGGGTGAACTGGGTCTGTCCGCCGGGGCGGACCGGGGCGACCAGGGCGAGGCGGGCGACCTCGTTGGCGACGGCGGCGCCGTAGTCGGTGCGGATGACGTGCAGGCACAGGTCGATGCCGGCGGCGTAGCCGGAGGAGGTGAGGTACGGCCCGTCCTGGACGTACAGGACGTCGCCCTGGAGTTGCACCTGTGGGTAGCGTCTGCGCAGCTCGTCGGCGTGCGCCCAGTACGTGGTGGCCTTGCGGCCGTGCAGCAGGCCCGCCTCGGCGAGCTGGAAGGCACCGGTGCAGATGGAGGCGATCCGCTTGCCGTCGGCGGCGGCCGCACGGACGGCCGCCACGATCCGGGGCTCCGGCTCGAACGGGGCGCCGGTGCCCGCGACGACCACCGTGTCCGCCTCCCGCACGGCGTCGAGGCCGTGGCGTACGTACAGGTCGAGACCGCCGGTGGTGGGGACCGGGCCCGGGTCCGCGGCGCAGACGAACACCTCGTAGCCCGGCCGGCCGTCCACCTCCACCTTGCCGAACAGCATCTCGGGGATGGCGACGTTGAACATCGACACCGGTGAGGGCGCGATGACAGCGACTCGGTGCGGCATGGCCAGAACCTCCGGGTGCATGGCATTCAGGCCACTACTGTACGGCGCCGGCGATCCGCAGCATGGGAGCATGTCAACGAACCAGATGCCCGGGGTCCGGCAACTCGGCTCCGAGGAAGGTGACCTGGAGCCCGCAGGGTCCTCCGCCGCGCTCACCCTCACCGCCGCCCTGCTCGGCTTCGCGCTGATCTGTCTCGACGCGTCCGTGGTCAATGTGGCCCTGCCCGCGATCGGCTCCTCCCTGGGCGGCGGGATGTCCGGCCTGCAGTGGGTGGTGGACGCCTACACGCTGGCGTTCGCGGCGCTGATGCTGTCCACCGGGGCCTTCTCCGACCGGGCCGGGGCGAGCCGGGCGTTCGCCCTCGGCACCGCGGTGTTCACGCTCGCCTCGGCGGCCTGCGGACTGGCGCCGAGTCTGCCGGCCCTGATCGGCGCGCGGGTGGTCCAGGGTGTCGCGGCGGCAGTGGTGCTCCCGGCGTCGCTGGCGCTGGTGCGGCAGGCGTACCGGGAACCGGCGCGGCGGGCCCGCGCGGTGGCGGCCTGGGCGGCGGGCGGTTCGCTCGCCGTGGCCCTCGGCCCGGTGGCGGGCGGTGCGCTGACCACCGTCTGGGACTGGCGTGGCATCTTCTTCGTCAACCTGCCGGTGGGGGCCGCGATCCTGGCCCTGCTCGTCCGCGCCCCGCGCTCGCGGCCCCGCCCGGCACCGCTGGATCTGCCCGGCCAGCTGACGGCGGTGGCGGCCCTGGTGTCCCTGACCTTCGCGGTGATCGAGGGCGGGACGGCGGGCTGGGCGGCACTGGCGGTAGCCGTCCTCGCGGGCGCGGCCTTCCTGCGCGTCGAGGCGCGTCAGCCCCACCCGGTGGTGCCCCTCGGCCTGTTCCGCGACCGGACCGTGGCGACGGCGGTCGCGGCGGGTTCCGCGGTCAGTGTGGCGTTCTTCAGCATGGTGTTCGTCTTCTCGCTCTTCTTCCAGCGGGTCCAGGGCCACTCCGCGCTGTCCGCCGGGCTGATGTTCCTGCCGATGACGGGCCTGATCGCGGTGACGAACGTGGTGGCGGGCAAGCTCGCGGGCCGCTACGGCCCCCGGCTGCCGATGCTCGTGGGCCAGCCGGTCGCCGTCACCGGCCTGCTCCTGCTGCTGTACGTCGACGCCGGCACGCCCCCGGCCCTGGTGTCGGTGCTGCTGGTACCGCTGGCGCTGGGCTGCGCGCTGACGGTCCCGCCGCTGACCACCGCGATGATGGACGCCGTGCCCGCCGAACGGGCGGGCCTGGCCGCCGGGGTGCTGAACTCGGCCCGTCAGGTGGCCGGCGGCCTGGGCATCGCGGTGTTCGGGGCGCTGCTCGGCCACGGCTTCCAGGCCGGCATGCGCTGGAGCCTGGCCGTCAGCGCGGCCCTGCTCACGGTGACGTTCGCGCTCAGCTTCCGTCTCGCAGGTCGCTCGGCCAGGACGTCCTGAACTCCAGGTGGTCGTAGGTGACCACGCAGCCCTCCCCCAGCGGCGACTGGGTCATGAAGCCGACCAGCGCCTCACCGGTCTCCTTCTCGTCGCCGAGGGTGAACAGCCGGACGAAGGTCCAGCGCTCGCCGTCCCGGGAGGCGTGGAAGGCGAGGGCCCGCCCGGTCCTGCTGACCCGTAGCCACACCGAACTCCCTTCCACGGTGAAGGAGTTGGCGTCGTCGGAGTGTCCCCGGGTGACCACCGTGCAGACGGTGGGCACGTCCGGGGAGTACTCCAGACAGAGCTTGGCCCAGGCCCGGTCACCGACGTGGACGTAGAGCACGCCCGCGTCGAAGGACGCGTTGAACCCGACGGTGACCCGGGCGATCAGCTGGAAGTCCCCTTCCGGCGCCCCCAGCAGCCGGGGCGCGTCCGAGGCCGGGTCCAGGGCCTCCCCGGTGGGCGTGACGAACCGGTCCTGCCGGGGGCCGGCCCAGCCGGTGAGCACACCGTCCTCGTACGACCAGTGCCCGTCGGGCCCGTAGGTGCGGAGGGGGAAGGGGAGTTCGGGGAGTTCCACGTCCATGGTCCGATCGTCTCAGCTGTCCGGGCGGAAGGTCCGGGTTCTCGGCTACCGCTCCAGAACGCCGTTGAACCTCCGGGGAAGCCCCAGCGGGTTCTCGTCCTTCAACTCGACCGGAAGCAGGGCCGACGGCGCGTTCTGGTACGCGACCGGCCGCAGCCACCGCTCGATGGCCGTGCCGCCGACAGAGGTGGACGTCGAGGTCGTCGCGGGGTAAGGCCCTCCGTGATGCTGGGCCGGCGCCACCGCGACGCCCGTCGGCCACGCGTTGACCACCACACGCCCGGCCAGCGGGGTCAGCTCGGTGAGGAGCTCCGCACCGCGCCCCTCCCCCGCCGCCTCCTCGGCGGACAGCTGCACCGTCGCCGTCAGGTTGCCCGGCAGTCGGGACAGCACCGCCGCCGCCTCACCCTCGTCCTCGTAGCGGACCACCACGGTGACCGGCCCGAAGCACTCCTCCAGGAGCCGGTCGTAGGCCCCTTCCCCGGCCAGCCTGTTCGCCGGCACCGTGAGGAACCCCGCGCTGACCGTGTGCTCGCCGCCGGCGCCCGGAGTGACCGGGGAGTCCACCTCGGGGAGCTCGGCACGCTCGGCCACCCCGGCGATGAAGTTGTCCCGCATCCGGTGGTCGAGCAGCACCCCCGCCTCGGTGTTGCTCACCGCGGCCGTCAGGGCCTTGACCAGGCCGTCGCCCGCCGCGCCGGACGGCACGAGCACCAGCCCGGGCTTCACGCAGAACTGCCCGACGCCCAGCGTCATCGATCCGGCGAGCCCGGTGCCGATCTCCTCGGCGCGCTCGGCGGCGGCGGCCTCGGTCACCAGGACCGGGTTCAGCGAGCCCAGCTCACCGTGGAACGGGATCGGCACCGGTCGGGCGGCGGCCGCGTCGAAGAGGGCGCGCCCGCCCCGCACCGATCCGGTGAAGCCGGCCGCGGCGACCAGGGGGTGCTTGATCAGTTCGACGCCCGCCTCGAAGCCGTGCACCAGGCCGATGACGCCCTCGGGGATGCCGTGCTCGGCGGCGGCCCGGCGCAGCACCTTGGCGACCAGCTCGGACAGGGCCGGGTGGTCGGGGTGGGCCTTGACCACGACCGGGCAGCCCGCGGCGAGCGCGCTCGCGGTGTCGCCGCCGGCGACGGAGAAGGCGAAGGGGAAGTTGGAGGCGGAGTAGACGGCGACGACGCCGAGCGGCACCTTGTAGCGGCGCAGGTCCGGGATGGGCGGGGTCGCCGTGTCGTCGGGGTGGTTGATGACGACGTCGAGGAAGGCGCCCTCGTCGACGATGCCGGCGAAGGCCCGCAGCTGGTAGCTGGTGCGGGCGAGTTCGCCGGTCAGCCGGACCGGGCCGAGGGCGGTCTCGGCGTCGGCGGTCTCGACCAGGCCGTCCTTGGCCGCGTCCAGGCCCGCGGCGGCCGAGCGCAGGAAGGCGGAGCGCACCGCGCGGTCGGCGAGGGCGCCGCGCGCGGCGTGGGCCGCCCGGACCGCCGTGTCCACCTCCTGGGCTGTGGCCTCCACCGCAACCTGTTCACGCTGCTTCCCGGTACGCGGGTCGACACTCCAGACTGGTGCTGCTGCCACCGCGGGTCCCTCCAGTAAGGCCGCAAGAACTAGGGTCACCGATCAGCCGCGTTCGATATACTGAACACTGTCTCTGATGATGAATATGCTGCTCGGAGACTATTTCCCGGCGATTGAAGGGGTCAAGGGCGATGTCGGCTGGCGAGACAGGCGGGGCCCAGGTCAAGTCCGCGGTGCGGACCGTTGAATTGCTCGAGTACTTCGCCGGCAAGCCCGGCATGCACTCCCTCGCGGCCGTACAGGAGGCCGTGGGGTACCCCAAGTCCAGCCTGTACATGCTGCTGCGCACGCTCGTGGAGCTCGGCTGGGTGGAGACCGACGCGACGGGCACGCGGTACGGCATCGGGGTGCGGGCGCTGCTGGTCGGCACGTCGTACATCGACGGCGACGAGGTGGTGGCCGCCGCCCGGCCGACCCTGGACCGGCTCTCCGACGACACCACGGAGACCATCCACCTGGCCCGGCTCGACGGCACCAACGTCGTGTATCTGGCCACCCGCCAGTCCCAGCACTATCTGCGCCCCTTCACCCGGGTCGGTCGCCGGCTGCCGGCCCACTCCACCTCTCTCGGCAAGGCGATCCTCGCCACGTACACCGACGAACAGGTGCGCAAGCTGCTGCCGGAGACGCTGCCCGCGCTCACCGAGAACACCCTCACCGACCGGGAGAAGCTCATCGAGGAGCTGCACCAGGTGCGGGAGCAGGGCTTCGCGGTCGACCGCGAGGAGAACACCCTCGGCCTGCGCTGCTTCGGCGTGGCGATCCCCTACCGCACCCCGGCCCGGGACGCGATCAGCTGCTCGGTGCCGGTGGCCCGGCTGACCCCGGCCCACGAGCAGATGATCAGGGACGCGCTGTTCGACGCCCGCGACCGGCTGACGCTGGCGACCCGCAGGCTCTGAGGCGCACGGTCATGGGCTGGGCGCCCGGGCCGTCGTAGGCTCGGGCACCATGGAGATCGCGCTGCGGGCCGTCGAGGACGGCGACCTGCCGGTGTTCCACCGGCAGATGACCGACCCGGAGGCCGTCCGGATGGCCGCGTTCGGACCGGAGGACCCGTACGACCCGGAGGCCTTCGCGGCCTACTGGCAGCGCGTGCGCGACTCCGCGCACGTGCTGCGCACGGTCCTGGCCGATGGCGAGGTGGCCGGTAACGCGGCGGTCTACGGAGTGGCCGGCGAGCGCGAGGTGACCTACTGGATCGACCGGGCCCACTGGGGCCGCGGTGTCGCCACCGCGGCGCTGCGGGCCCTGCTCGCCGAGGCGCCCGAACGGCCGCTGTACGCGCGGGCGGCGGCCGACAACGCCGCGTCGCTGCGGGTGCTGGAGAAGTGCGGCTTCCGCGAGACGGCCCGGGCCCAGGGGTACGCGAACGGGCGCGGGAAGAAGATCGAGGAGGTCGTGCTCGTCCTGCAGGACTGAGCGCCTCCCCCGTGCGGCGGAGACGGATCGTCGCGCCGCAGGAGATGAACACCCCCGGCCGCGCGGGAGCGTTGGGCCATCACCGTCTCAACGGCCCCTGTCCTCGTGGGTGGGTGTCTGCGCCCGGCGGCGCTTCCTCTTCGAGAACGACTCCTACGTGTACGACGCCCTGCGCGCCGGAGCGTCCGGTTCCTCCTACGCGTGGGTGAGCAAGCTCACCGGACGCGAGCGCGAGGTGCTGCGGCACCAGGGACGGGCCGACCAACGCCGAGATCGTCGCCCTGCGGATCGCCGCGTACGAGGCCGGTTTCCTGAGCGCGCGATGAGAAAGCGGGGCGTACGGGAACGATCGCCCCCCTCCCGGTCGTCTTCCGAGCGGGATGAACAAGACGATCAGGCGGGCGTCCGTCTTCACGCTGCTGCTCGTGCTCGCTCTGCTGGTCAGGGCGACCTGGGTGCAGTTCTACGACGGCAAGGCCCTCGCGGACGACAACGACAACCGGCGGAACGCGATCCAGACGTACTCGCAGCCGCTCGGCAACATCATCGTGGCCGGAAACGCGATCACCGGTTCCACCCGGACCAAGGGGAGCGACCTCGCGTACAAGCGGACGTACAGGGACGGCAGGCTCTACGCGGCGGTGACGGGCTACGCCTCGCAGGCCTATGCCCCCACCCAGCTGGAGGGCATCTACAAGGACCTGCTCAACGGCACGGACACCCGGCTGAAGAACGTGCTGGACACGCTCACCGGCAAGCGCGCCGACCCGGGTGACGTGCTCACCACGATCGACCCGGACGTGCAGAAGGCGGCCTACCGCGCGCTCGGCGGAACGAAGGGCGGGGCCGTCGCGATCGACCCGAAGACGGGCAGGATCCTCGCGGCCGTGTCCACGCCGTCGTACGACCCCGACGCGCTCACCGACGCCAACACGGCCGGGTCCGCGTGGAAGCGGCTCAACGCGGACAAGGACAAGCCGCTCACCAACCGCGCGCTGCGCCAGCCGCTGCCGCCCGGCTCGACGTTCAAGCTGGTCGTGGCGGCGGCCGCGCTGGAGGACGGGCTGTACAAGGACGTGGACGAGCGGACCGACAGCCCGGACCCCTACACCCCGCCGGGCACGACGCACGTCCTGGTGAACGAGAACAGGTCGGCGCCGTGCAAGAACGCCTCCATCCGCGTCGCCCTGCAGTACTCCTGCAACAACGTCTTCGGTCATATGGCCGTCCAGCTCGGCCAGGACAAGGTGAAGGCGATGGCCGAGAAGTTCGGCTTCAACGACGACAAGCGGGACGTGCCGGTGCGGGCCTACGCCAGCGTGTACCCCTCCGGCATGGACCAGCCGCAGACCGCGTATTCCGGCATCGGCCAGTTCGACGTCACCGCGACCCCGCTGCAGATGGCCATGGTGTCCGCGGCCATAGCCAACGGCGGCAAGCTGGTCTCGCCGCATATGGTGTCGCAGATCACCGACAGTGGCGGTGATGTGTTGCAGAACTACGACGACAGCGCGGACACCAAGGAGATCGTCAGCTCCTCCACCGCCGAGCAGCTCCAGTCGGCCATGGAGACGGTGGTGAAGGACGGCACCGGCACGAACGCCCTGATCGACGGCGCCACCGTCGGCGGCAAGACCGGCACCGCCCAGCACGGCGAGAACAACAGCAAGACGCCGTACGCCTGGTTCACGTCCTTCGCCACGTCCGACACCAACGGCAAGGAAGTGGCCGTCGCCGTGATGGTGGAGCAGTCGGACGCGGCGAGGTCCGAGGTCAGCGGCAACGGTCTGGCGGCGCCGGTGGCCAAGGCGATGATGCAGGCGGCACTGAAGTGAGGCTCCCCGTGAGGAGCGTGCCTCACTTCACCCCGAGAACCTGCTCGATCGGGTCGATCGCGAAGTACACGAGGAACAGCGCCGACACGGCCCACAGCAGCCAGTTGACCTCCCTGGCCTTGCCCAGCACCGTCTTGATGACGACGTAGGACAGGAAACCGGCCCCGATCCCGTCGGTGATGGAGTAGGTGAACGGCATCGCCGCGATGGTGAGGAACGCCGGGATGGCGATCTCGTACCGGTCCCAGTCGATGTGCTTGACGTGGGTCATCATCAGGAAGCCCACCGCGATCAGCGCGGGCGCCGCCGCCTGGAGCGGGACGATGGTGAGCAGCGGGGTGAGGAAGAGGGCGAGGCCGAACAGGCCGCCGGTGACGAGGTTGGCGAGGCCGGTGCGGGCGCCCTCGCCGACGCCGGCCGCGGACTCGATGTAGGCGGTGTTGGAGGAGGCGGAGCCGATACCGCCGACGGCGGCCGCGGCGCCGTCGATGAACAGCACCCGGCCGATGCCGGGCACCTGCCCCTTGTCGTCCAGCAGTCCGGCCTCCGCGCTGATGCCGACGATCGTGCCCATGGCGTCGAAGAAGTCGGACAGGATCAGGGTGAAGACCAGCAGGACGGCGGTGAGCACGCCGGCCTTGGCGAAGCCGCCGAACAGGCTGAAGTGGCCGATGAGCCCGAAGTCCGGTGCGGCGACGAGCTTGTCGGGGACCTTCGGCGTGGTCAGGCCCCAGCTCTTGATGTCGGCGACGGCGTTGATGACGATCGCGACGATCGTCATCGTCACGATGCTGATGAGGATCGCGCCCTTCACCTTGCGGGCGATGAGGGCGATGGTCAGCAGCACACCGAGGCAGAAGACGAGCACGGGCCAGCCGGTGAGGCGTCCGACGGCGCCCAGTTGCACGGGCACGGTGGTGTGCGCGGCGTCCGGCATGCGGCTGACGAACCCGGCGTCGACGAGGCCGATGAACGCGATGAACAGGCCGATGCCGACGCCGATGGCCTGCTTCAGCTGCTGCGGGATCGCGTTCATGATGGCCTCCCGCAGTCCGGTGAGGACCAGCAGGCAGATGATCAGGCCCTCCAGGACCACCAGGCCCATGGCGTCGGGCCAGCTCATCAGCGGGGCCAGCTGGAAGGCGACCACGGCGTTGAGGCCGAGGCCGGCGGCGATGGCGAGCGGGAGGTTGCCGCCGACGCCCATGACGATCGTCATCACGCACGCCACCAGGGCGGTGGCGGTGACGAGTTGGCCGGTGTCGAGCGTGTGCCCGAACTTGTCCTTGGCGCTGCCCAGGATGATCGGATTCAGGACGAGGATGTAGGCCATGGTGAAGAACGTGGCGAAGCCGCCGCGTATCTCCCGGCCGAAAGTGGATCCCCGCTGGGAGATCCTGAAGTACCGGTCGACGCCGTTCCGGGCGGGTGGCCCGGCGTACGGCCGCTGGTCCACCGTCTGCGTCTCGGACATGGTCCAACTCCTCGTGCCTGGTGAGCGGTGTGCGGATGCTGGCTGGATTGTTCCCCCGTCGAACCCGTTTCAGGTTTTCTCCGTGTTACGGAATTCGGCTCGGTGGACCATACGCTGTCCGGCTCCCCGTACAGTCACTTTCGCCGGCCTGGCCCGCACCCGGATCCGCTGCGCGGCGCGCCCTCCTGAAAACAGCCGAGACTTTCGGTCCTCCCAGTCGCCCGCACATCGATTGACGCCCTGTCCCCCGCCGGCCACAGTCCGAGAACGCACAGCCCTCAACAGAAACCCTCACGATCCCCCAGGACTGTCATGCGTCGTCTCAGAGCTCTGCTGGTCCCCCCGGTACGCCGGTTACCTCTTCGTCTACTTCACCGGCGAGGGCACGGTCGACGGCGAGCAGATCCGCTACGCCCTCAGCCAGGGCGACGACCCGCTGCACTGGCGGGAGCTGAACGCGGGCAGGCCGGTGCTGACGTCGACCATCGGGGAGAAGGGGCTTCGCGACCCGTTCGTGATCCGCTCCCCCCAAGGGTGACACGTTCTATCTGATCGCCACCGACCTCAGGATGTACCAGAACGGCAGCGGCAGCTGGGACTACCTCCAGCGGCACGGCAGCAGGTCCGTCATGATCTGGGAGTCCACCGACCTGGTGCACTGGACCGACCAGCGGCTGGTGAAGGTGGCACCGGACAACGCGGGCAACACCTGGGCGCCGGAGGCCTACTGGGACGACCGGCTGCACGAGTACGTCGTCTTCTGGGCGTCGAAGCCGTACGCCGCCGACGACCCCGGCTACTCGGTGATCGACTCGACGGTCGTCAAGGACAAGGGCACGTACTACCGCTTCACCAAGGACGAGCGGGACCCGGGCTCCAGCTCGCCGTGCTCGAAGTTCATCACCGCCGAGAAGTCGCGGGACCGGACCGACACGGCGTACGGCTTCGTCGCCGACTGCATCGGCAGCGGTGCCATGCAGCGCGGCGAGGGCCCGACCGTGTTCCGGTCCAACACCGAGAGGAAGTGGTACCTGTTCATCGACGAGTACGGCCTGCGCGGCTACGCCCCCTTCGAGACGACGGACCTCGCCTCGGGAGTGTGGACCCGGTCCACGGACCACGCGCTTCCGGCCGGCCCCCGCCACGGCACGGTGCTGCCGGTGACGGGGGCCGAGTACGAGCGGCTGCTCAGGACGTACGGTCAGGGCCTCAGCTGACGAAGTACGTCGGGTTCGGCAGCTTGTAGGTACGGTCGGCGTAGCCGCCGTCGAGGTCCGAGTACTGGTCGCCGAAGTTGGCGATGATCTCGTACCCCAGGTCGTCCTCGATGTGCTTGCGCGTCCCGGACTTGTACTGCACGGTCGTGCAGTTCCAGGCGTTCGGGGTGGCGCAGTCGCCCAGGTAGGCCGGCGGGTTGGCCTTGTCCTTGAGGAACATGTGGTCGGCGTCGAGGTTCACATCGGCGCCGATCTTCTTCAGGTTCTCGACGGCGGCGGTGCGCTGGGCCTCGCTCAGACCGGAGTTGTAGAAGACCTCGACGCCCTGGGACTCGGCGTACCGCACCAGCTCGGGGCTGCCGAAGACGGCCGGGCGGTCGGCGCGGTTCACGTAGTCGTTCCACGTGGTGGGGTTGTACGTGTAGTTGTAGCGCTTCTCGTAGTCGAGGCTGAGCAGCAGCGTGTCGTCGATGTCGAAGACGACGGCCGGCTTCTCGCCGTGGTGGTGCGCCTTGCGGGCCGCCTTGTCGATGTAGCGCTTGGCGTCGGCGTCGATGTCGGCCAGGTCCTGGGCGTACGGGCTGTCCGGGGAGGCCTGATAGACGCCGTTGCTGTCGGCGTGGGTGCCGTAGTAGGTGTCGATGTCCTTCACCAACTGCCCGATGTTGTAGGGCTCGTGGGTGGAGTTCGCCGTCGACTGCCCGGCGGTGGCCGCGCCCGCGCCGTACAGCGCGACACCGGCGAGAGCACAGGCGGCACCGGCGGCGACGACTCTGTGGGACTTCCGCATGGATTCTCCGGATCTGGTGGGATGAGAGTGATGTACCAGGTCGGGGACTATCTACGCGCATAACACCCTGCGCTGCGAGGCCTGTTATCCGATCGATACACTTTTCTCCGTGATCGCTGCACGCCCCGCGCTGCTCCGACGGCAGCCCCCCGTCTCATGACGACCGAGCGTCTCCCCGCACCGAGTCGGCGGCTCCTCACCAAGCTCCTCGCGGCCGAGTTCCCGGGCGCGGCCGAGCTCAGGGGCCAGGTGGCAGAGGCCCGCGTCGCGGCGCACTGGGGTGCCGCGTCGCCGAGCGTGGACCTGGCCGTGCCGTCGCGGGTCCGGGCGGCACCGGTCGAGGACGGCCTCCTTCCGGTCGTCGGCACGGTGCGGGACTGCTCCGGGGAGCTCGTCGGCGAGTTGCTCGTCTGGGTGAGCGGAGGAAGGCTGTCCGCGCTCGAGTTCGCCTGGTACGGCGACGCCGCTCCGGCGGAGCTGCCGGAGCCCGGGCTCGTCACCGTGACCGTCGAGTGAGGCGGCGATGACGCCGGACCCGGACGGCGCTCCCGACTGCCTGGACCTCGACCGGAGAGGACCGAGGACATGAGATTCGTCAAGACCCATTGGCAGGAGCACGGTTTCTACGTCGATCCGACCGCCTACCTCGCCGAGCTGCCGCGCCTGCGCGGCGTGCTTCCGCCGGGTGCCTGGGCGTTCGCGTCCGATCCGGGGCACTACGACATACCCGGCGCCGTCCGGTGCGTGAAGGACCTGGAGCCGGCCGGGATCCATCCGGCTACCGACAAGAGCGGGCGCCTGGTGCTGGAGTTCGCGCCGAACCGGTTCAAGCACGACTCGGGGCTGCGCGTCAGCTACGCGGGCGTGCGGCACTTCTCCGTCGACTACCACCGTGCGATCGACTGGATGCGGGTCGACACCGTGCTGCTCGACGAGATCCTCCCGGACGAGGAAGCCGGCGAGGACGGTGTCGAGGCCGGCGGCTGTGTGCACCAGATCGCGCTCACCGACGCGTCGATCACCGTCCGGTGCCAGGATCTCCACGCGGAGTGTGGCGGCGGCGGCTGACGCCGGCGGTCGGTTCGTCGTCGCGCCGATCGTCGTGCTCCCCGTCGTCGGTCCACCCGGTCCCGGTGACGGCGTCCGAGGTGCCGGGCGCCGTCGCGCCACCGACGGGACCCCGATGAGCGTGCGTCTGCTGGAAGACGCTGAGCACCGGGTAGGCGATGAAGCCCAGCATCAGCAGCGCCGCCGGGGCGATCAGCAGGTACGGCAGCCTGCGCGGCGTCGCGGAGGCACGGCGCCGCCGTGGTGGCGCGGGCGGTTTCGCCACGGCTGCGGCTTGGGCCATGACTGATCTCTGTTCGCAGGGGGGCTATTACAGTGGGTGCGGGAAGCGCTTGCTATGTGCACATGAGTTAAGCGCTTCACCTCTCTCGGTGCGTGGGTCAGCCGGCGTAGGGGTCCGGCACGTGGCCCCGCCGGGCCAGGAACTCGAAGTCGCAGCCGGTGTCGGCCTGCGTGATCTGTCCGTTGTAGAGGACGCCGTAGCCGCGCTCGTAACGGGCGGGCGGCGGCGTCCATGCGGCGCGCCGGCGCTCCAGCTCCGCGTCGTCCACGTGGAGATGGAGGCTACGGGCCTCGACGTCCAGGGTGATGAGGTCACCGGTGCGCACGAGCGCCAGGGGTCCGCCGATGTACGACTCCGGGGCCACGTGCAGCACGCAGGCGCCGTAACTCGTGCCGCTCATCCGGGCGTCGGAGATCCGGACCATGTCCCGTACGCCCTGCCTGAGCAGGTGGTCGGGGATGGGGAGCATGCCGTACTCGGGCATGCCGGGGCCGCCCTTGGGACCGGCGTTGCGGAGCACCAGCACGCTGTCGGCGGTGATTCCGAGTGCGGGCTCGTTGATGGTGCGCTGCATGGTCTTGTAGTCGTCGAAGACGACCGCGGGGCCGGTGTGCTTGAGCAGGTGGCGCTCGGCGGCGATGTGCTTGATGACCGCGCCGTCCGGGCAGAGGTTGCCGCGCAGGACAGCGACCCCGCCCTCGCTCGCGACCGGGTTGTCGCGGGGGCGGATGACGTCGTCGTGGTGCACCCGGGCGCCCTGGAGCTGCTCGCGCAGGGTGTCGTACGACACCGTCGGCCGGTCCAGGTGGAGCAGGTCGGTGATCCGGGACAGGAAGCCGGGCAGGCCGCCCGCGAAGTGGAAGTCCTCCATCAGGTACGTGCGGCCGCCGGGGCGGACGTTGGCGAGGACGGGCACGGTCCGGGCGATGCGGTCGAAGTCGTCGAGGGTGAGCTTCACCCCGGCGCGGCCGGCCATGGCGATCAGGTGGATCACGGCGTTGGTGGAGCCGCCGAGGCCCAGCACGGTCGTGACCGCGTCCTCGAACGCCTCGCGCGTGAGGATCCGCGACAGCCTCCGGTCCTTGCGTACCAGCTCCACGGCCGTCATCCCGGACTTGGCGGCCATCCGGTCGTGCCCGGAGTCGACGGCGGGAATGCTCGACGCGCCCGGCACGGTCACGCCGAGCGTCTCGGCGGCGGCGGTCAGCGTGGACGCCGTCCCCATGGTCATGCAGTGCCCCGGGGAGCGCGCGAGCCCGCTCTCCAGCTCGCTCATCTCGCAGTCGCCGATGAGACCGGCCCGCTTGTCGTCCCAGTACTTCCACATGTCCGTACCGGACCCGAGCACCTCGCCGCGCCAGTGCCCCGGCAGCATGGGCCCGGCGGGTACGAAGACGGCGGGCAGATCGGCGCTGGCCGCGCCCATCAGCAGCGCGGGCGTGGACTTGTCGCAGCCGCCCATCAGCACGGCCCCGTCGACCGGATAGGAGCGCAGCAGCTCCTCGGTCTCCATCGCCAGCAGGTTCCGGTAGAGCATCGGCGTCGGCTTCTGGAAGGTCTCGCTCAGCGTCGAGACCGGGAACTCCAGCGGAAACCCGCCGGCCTGCCACACCCCCCGCTTCACGGCCTGCGCGCGGTCCCGCAGGTGCACATGGCAGGGGTTGATGTCGGACCAGGTGTTGAGCACGGCGATCACGGGCTTGCCCAGGTGCTCCTCGGGCAGATACCCGAGCTGCCGGGTCCGGGCCCGGTGACTGAACGACCGCAGCCCGTCGGTCCCGTACCACTGATGGCTTCTCAGCTTCTGCATGTCGTTGCTCATATGGACCATCCGGCGACGATGGCGGCGACCTCGGCGCGCTCGTCCTCGGGCAGCGGCCTGCTCGGCGGGCGGACGTCCCGGCGGCACAGGCCGAGCGCGGCGAGGGCTTCCTTGACGACGGTGACGTTGTTCGCCGAGCCGTGGGCGGCGCGAAGTTCCTCGAAGCGGCGGATCTGCTCCCAGACCTTCATGGCGGCCGGGTAGTCGCCGGATCGAAGCGCTTCAATCATGTTCAGCGAAACGGCCGGAGCGACGTTCACGAGCCCGGAGGTGAAGCCGGTGGCACCCGCGGAGAAGTAGGAGGGGGCGTACGGCTCGGCGAGGCCGGCGACCCAGACGAAGCGGTCGAGGCCCGCGTCACGCGCGAAGGCGGCGAACCGTGCGGCGTCCGGTACGGCGTACTTGACGCCGATGACGTTCGGGCAGTGGTCGGCGAGTTCGGCGAGCCGGGTGCCGGATAGCTGGGCGTTGCGGATGTAGGGCACCACGCCCAGCTCGGGCACGGACTCGGCGATGGCGCGGTGGTAGTCGACCCAGCCGGCCGCCGAGACGTACGGGTGGACGGGCTGGTGGACCATGACCATCCGGACGCCGAGCTCATGGGCGTGCCGGGCGGAGGCGACGGCGGTGGGCAGGTCGTGGCCGACGCCGACGAGGACGGCGGCGCGGTCACCGGCCTCCTCGACGGTCGACTCGGTGACCAGGCGGCGCTCTTCGGGTGTGAGGGCGTAGAACTCGCCGGTGTTGCCGTTCGGGGTGAGGGTGCGGATCCCGCCGTCGAGCAGGCGACGCAGCAGGGCCCGGTGGGTGGCGGTGTCGACGGAGCCGTCCGCGGCGAAGGGGGTCACCGGGATGGCCACCACGTCGGCCAGGGCCGCCCGTTGGGTCTCGAACGTCACGCTGCTCATGAATGACCTTCCTGTGCGTGGGGGGCGGCGGCGACCTCGGTTTCCCCGGTTTCCCCGGTGTCCTCGGTGTCCGGGGGGAACGCGCGCCGGACGAAGGAGGCGATGTGGGCGTGCAGGGCACTCGCCGCGCCGTCGGCGTCGCCGGCGAGCGCGAGCCGGAGGATCTCGCGGTGCTCGGCGGCCTCCCGCTCCCAGGAGGGGTCGGCGGCCCAGGCGACGGCGGAGACCAGCGCAGCCTGGTCGCGGACCTCGTCCAGCATCCGGCCGAGCAGCGGGTTGCCGCAGGGCAGGTAGAGGGCGCGGTGGAACTCCCGGTTGGCGAGCGACCGTTCGGCGGTGTCGTGGGCGGCGTCGGCCCGGCCCAGCGCGTCGCGCGCGGCGTCGAGGGAGGCACCTCGCCGGACGGCCCTGCGCAGCGCCTCGGGCTCCAGCAGCAGGCGTACGTCGTAGACCTCGCGTGCCATGTCCGCGTCCACCATGCGCACCGTGACGCCCTTGTACTGGTTCATCACGACGAGACCGGTCCCGGCGAGCGTCTTCAGCGCCTCCCGCACCGGGGTCTTGGACACCCCGAACTGCGCGGCCAGCTCCGTCTCGACCAGGGCCTGACCGGGCGTCAGCTGTCCGGTCAGGATGCGGTGTTTGATCGCGTCCAGCACGAACTGCGTGCGGGACGGGATGGGGGTGGGCACAGAGGTCATGCGGCCCTCTCGGATCTCACGTATCGCGTCTCATATATGACGTACGAAGTACGACGCGTTGAAGCTAGGAGGGGGGCCGTGTTTCGTCAATGCTTCTGACAAAGAAGGTGGGTGGCGGCCTCAGACGGTGTGGGTGCGGCCCTCCACGGCGGTGTGCGTGGGCCGGCCGGAGACCGCGGCGGCGCGGGCGGTGGCCTCCTCGCGGGTGAGCGTGGGTCCGACATGGGTGACGAGCAGCTCGCGCACCCGCGCCTCGAGGGCGGTACGGCCCGCGTCCTCCGGCGTCAAATGGACCTGCCGGCCGTCGTGATGCGCGTCGATGTCCGCCTCGCACAGGAACAGGTCGGCGCGGGCGGCGAGTTCGCCGAGCGCGGCGCAGGGCCCGCTGTCCCCGGAGTAGGCGAGCACGCTCCCCTGGCATTCGGCGCGCAGCCCGTAGGCCTCGGTGTCGTGGGCCACGGCGCGGGCGGTGAGGCGGAGGTTCCAGTGCCGCACGTCATGGCCGTCGTACAGGGCCCGGAAGTCGAAGACGCCCTTGAGGAAGTCGACGTCCGCCCGCCCGAGGAAGCCGGCGAGCCGGCGGGCGCAGTCCTGCGGGGCGTACACCGGGATCGGTGCGGCCGGGGTCATGCCGCCGAAGGCGAAGGCGTAGGCGGCGGACAGCAGATCGGCGCTGTGGTCGGCGTGCAGATGGGAGATCCAGATCGCGGTGAGCCGCGCGGGGTCCGTGTGCCGCTGCAGCGCGGCGAACGTACCGGGCCCCGCGTCCACCCACACCTCGGCACCCCCGCCGGACAGCAGGTATCCGGAACAGGGCCGGTCGGGGCCGGGGTGCGGGGAGGCCGTGCCGAGGACGGTGAGGGTGAGTGGCATGAGGGGAGAGTACGACGGGCCGGGACCCCGCTTCGGCCCACTCGCTAGGGCGCGGGCAGGGTGAGGACCAGGAAGAGGATGCTCAGGGGTGGCAGCAGGGCCACGAGGGACGCCGCGGCGCGGGCCGCCGTCCAGCGGCGTTTCCAGGGCAGCAGCCAGGCGGTGAGCAGTGCCGCGGTCGAGACCACGCCGCCGTAGGTGAGCAGGCGGTAGATCCAGGCGAGCGCCGTGTCGAGGGCCGCCGAGCAGTCGTCGGGGCCGCAGCTGTCTGTGGCCATGGGGGACAGCCCGCCGAAGACGAGGGCGGCCGGACCGAGCACCATCATCAGGGCGGTCGCGATCGTCGGGGCCACCCAGCCCCTGGGGTCCCGCGCGTCCCCGTCCACCGGGCCCGGAACTGTCGCGAAGTGCTGTGTCATGCGCTCAGTGAACCGGCAGGGGGATGCCCGGCACACCGGCGCGCGTACTCATGCGCACCGGGCGACGTACTCAGTGTCCGACAGGGAGTCGGGCGCCCGGTACGGGGGTGTCCTGGGCGGCCTGATCCCTTTCCGCGACGATGCGATGACCGATGTTTCTTCGAGGTGTTTCCGTTACGGCCGCCACCCCGGGTCCCGCCCGCTCAGCCCCACCGCCCGGTCCAGCAGGGGCGCCTCCGCGGGCACCGGGACGACCGGGCCGAAGATGCCGCCACCGCGGTGCGGGTCCTCGGCGGCGGCGAGCAGGAAACCGTGGGCCGAGTCCAGGGCCGCGGGGTCGGGAGCATAGGGCCGGCCGACGGCGCGGGCCAGGTCCCAGCCGTGGACGACCAGTTCGTCGGCGACGACGGCGCCGGCGACGTCACCGGGCAGGTCCACGCCGCCCGCACGGGTCATGCCGGTCCAGGCGTCCGGGTCGCGCCAGGCGTCCGCCAGTTCGTCCAGGACCTTGGCCAGCTCCTCGCGCCAGCCGGGGCCGATGTCCGGGACGGCGGCGTTCGGGTCGGTGTCCGTCGTCGCACCGAGGTCCTTGCGGGCCGCGTCCCGGAAGGCGACGGACAGGTGCAGCAGGTGGCCCAGCAGATTCCGCACCGCCAGGTCGGGGCACGGTGTGCGGGCCGGCAACTGCTCGTCGGTCACGGACTCGGCGAGCCGCGCCACGATCAGTGTCTGCGGGCCGAGGTCGATCATGGTCATGCCGCTACTCCTTCACGGTTGCACTCCTCGTACGAAGGACTGACCGGCCGGCCGGCGAGAACTCATCGGTGCCGCGCGGCCGCCGCCACGGGGATCGCCCGCCGCCCAGGCACCACACCGCGATCACCGGGTCGCACAGCGCGCAGCCGAAGGAGGAGTCGTGGGCGAACGGGACGATCGGGTGTCCCTTGAGGTGGTGCACGACGTCCCAGGCCGTGTGCAGCAGCCAGCCGGCGCCGATCCACGCCCAGGAGTCGAGGCCCTTGTAGGCGACGCAGGTGGCCACCGCGGTGAACGCGAACTCCCAGCCGCCGAGCCCGCCGCCGCTGAGATAGGCGGCGCCCGCGCCGGCCACCATGACCGCGTTCAGGCGGCGCCGGTGGCGTTCCGGGACGAGGGACATCAGCAGGACGTAGACGAGACCGATCAGGATCGGGGCGATGTAGCGCATGGCGCCGACGGTAGGTTCGGGCGGACGCGCGCCCCAGGGGCATTACCGACAGGTTCCGACGGATTGCCGCCGTCCGCCGGCCCCCGCGGGATAAGGCACCTTACCGATCCGCGCCCGCCCGCCTTAGACCCACGATGAGCAGGCATGACGACTTCCTGGACCCTGCTCCGCGTGCTGCGGGACCGCAACGCGGGGCTGTATCTGACGGCGGTGGTGGTGTCGGGCTTCGGCAACTCCGCGCTGTTCCTGGCCTCGGGTGTGTGGGTGAAGGACCTCACCGGGTCCGACGGCCTGGCCGCGCTGTGCATGCTCGCCGTGTGGGCCCCCACCCTGGCCGGACCGCCGCTGGGCACGCTCGCCGACCGCGTGCCACGCAAGCCCCTCCTGGTGGCCCTGAACGCCGGCCTGGCGGCCCTGCTGCTCACCCTGTGCACCGTGGACTCCCCGGGCGGCCTGTGGCTGCTCTTCACCGTCCTGCTGGTCTACGGCGCCGCCGAGGTGGTGCAGGACGCGGCCGAGTCGGCCCTGGTGACCGCGGCGATCGGCCCGGAGCGCCTCGGCGACTTCAACGGGCTGCGCATGGCCGTCACCGAGGGCATGAAGCTCGTCGCCCCGCTGACCGGGGCGGGCCTGTACACCGCCTTCGGCGGCCCCGCCGTCGCCTGCCTGGACGCGGGCACCTTCGTGGTCGCCGCCGGGCTGTACGCCCTGCTGCGGGTGCGCGAGGAGCGGCCCGCACGGTCCGGCGGCGGCTGGCGCGAGGAGACAGCGGAGGGCGTCCGGCACCTGTGGCGCCACCCGGCGCTGCGGCCGCTGGTCCGGGCGGGCGGTACCACGATGCTCCTCACCTCCCTGGGCAGCACCACGCTGTACGCCGTCGTCGACCGTCTCGGCCACTCCCCCGCGTACACGGGCGTGCTGTACGCCGTCCAGGGCGCCGGTTCGGTGACCGCCGGGCTGGTCTCGGGCGCCGCGCTGCGGCTGCTCGGCGCGCGCCGGTTCGCGGCGGCGGGGATCGCGCTGACGGCGCTCGCGGTGGCGGCCCGTGCCGTGCCGTCGGACCCGGTGGCCCTCACGTCGTCCGCGGCGGCCGGTCTCGGCCTGCCCTGCGTGCTCGTCGCGGTCTTCACCGCCGTGCAGCAGCAGACGCCCGGCCCGCTGCTCGGCCGGGCCACGGCCACCGCCGGCACCCTGGTCCTCACGCCCAACGCCGTCGGACTGGCCGTCGGCGCGGGGCTGGTCGAACTGGCCTCCCCCGCGCTGCTGTTGCCGGTGTACGGCCTGGCGCTGCTCGGGGCGGCGGCATCCCTGGCTCAGCGCGCCGACAGCGCCTCGCGCACCGCCGCCAGGTCACCGTCGGACGCCAATCCGGCGTGATAGAGCCGCAGTTCGGTCGCGCCCCGCGCACGCGCGCGTGCCGCGTCCGTCGCGAGCGTGCCGGGGCTGCCGCCCATCCCGGAGACGACGGTGAGGTTGGCGGCCAGCACCGTCCGCTCCCGGGCCTGTTCGGCGAAGGGCGCCAGCAGGGCCGTACCGCCGGTGCAGGGCACCACCACGCCGTCGGCGACGGCGAGGACGCGCGCGGGGTCGACGCCTGCGTCGGCGCCGCAGTGGTAGGAGACCGGGTCGGCGTGCAGCAGGACCTGGAACCCGGCCGGGGCGGCGGCGCGCACGGCGGCGACGGCCTCCTCCTGGAGCGTGCCGGCGGTGTCGTCGCGCCACGCGCGCGTGCGGGCCGTCTTCTCCTCGCCGAGCAGCTTCTGAACCGTCGGCCAGCCCTCGTCGTCGGTCGCGCCCCGCCACAGCGGCTCCAGCGCGGCGCGCACGGAGGCGGCCAACTCCTCGGGATCCATGCCCTGTTCGGCGTACCCGGCGCGGCAGGACGAGCAGAAGCACAGGGACATCAGGTACTGCCCGGCCTCGCCGAGGCCGACCCCGGAGATCTTGTCGTGGGCGTGCAGGTGCTGGAGTCCGTACCAGCCGAGGGACTCCAGCTCGGTGCCGTGCGCGCCGGGGCGTACGGCGGCCTCGGCGGCCAGGTCGACCAGGTACGCGCGCGTGGCGGGCTGGGCGATGCAGGGCGCCCACGGGTAGCGGTCGTCGTAGGCGTTGACGACGGAGGTGTCCGGGTGTTCGGCGCCCAGGCGGGAGTTGTGGGCGAGGACGACCCAGGTGTGCACCTGAAGGCCCGCCGCGGCCAGGGCCGCCGCCGCCTCGCCGTAGGCGTCGCCGGGGGCCCAGCGGCCGGCGGGGTACGGCCTGAGGCCGCGGCCCGCCCAGCGGTCGCCCGGCGGGTAGAGCACGGCCGCGTACTCGGCGGTGACGATGCGGTGGCGGGGGTGGTGCGGGGTCAGGGCGCGCGTGGAGTGGTAGGCGGCGGCGAGGGTCACCTGCTCCACGCCGAGCCCGGCGATGCGCGCGGGGGCCTCGGGGTCCCCGTCGACATCCCAGGGGTAGACGAACGCCGACGCCTTCACGCGGTCCCCTCCAGGCCGTACCGACGCTTGCTCACGCGTCCTCCTCCAGCAGCGCGTAGCCCCGCTCGATCAGCTGGGCGAGTTGTTTGACGTGGTCCTCGGCCGGTTCGTGCAGCGGGGGCCGGACCTCGCCGACGTCCAGGCCGCGCAGCCGTACGCCCGCCTTGACGAGCGAGACGGCGTAGCCGCGGCCCTGGGCGCGCAGCTCCACGAACGGGCGGTAGAAGCCGTCCAGGAGGCACCGCAGGGTCGCGGTGTCCCCCGCGGTCAGGGCCCGGTAGTAGGCGAGGGCGATCTCGGGGGCGAAGCAGAAGACGGCCGAGGAGTACAGGGGGACGCCGAGGGCGTGGTAGGCGAGCTGGGTCTGCTCGGCGGTGGGCAGGCCGTTGAAGTACAGGAAGTCGCCGGGGGCTTCGGTGCGTACGGCGCTGATGATCCGCTGCATCAGGTCGAGGTCGCCGAGGCCGTCCTTGAGACCGATGATCCCGTCGGTGCGGGCGAGCTCCACCACCGTGCGCGGGGTGAAGACGGCGTTGTCGCGCTGGTAGACGATCACCGGCAGGGCGGTCGCGGCGGCGACCTCCTGGTAGTGCCGCAACAGCCCCTCCTGACCGGCGAGGACGAGGTACGGCGGCATGGCGAGGAGGCCGTCGGCGCCCGCCCGCTCGGCGAGACGGGCGTAGCGGACGGCGAGCGCGGTGCCGTAGCCGGCGCCCGCGACGACCGGGACGCGGCCCACGGCCGCCTCCACGGCCGCCCGGACGCAGGCCTCGAACTCCTCGGGCAGCAACGCGTGGAACTCCCCGGTGCCGCAGCAGGCGAACACGGCGGCGGCACCGGCGGCGACGCCGCGGCGGACATGGGTGCGGTAGACGTCGAGGTCGAGCGAGCCGTCGGGGCCGTAGGCCGTGACGGGGAAGAAGAGCGGCCCGCTCGGTTCGCGGAGCCGTTCGGTGAGAGGGGCTGGCGTCACGGGCTCTCCCTTGAGACACGCCGGTGCATGTTTCTGATCCACGTCTATATTTCTGAACGCGACCACGCTAAGGGGCCTGCTTATGGCAGGTCAAGCAGGCAAACTCGCAACACTGGGAGCGAATTCACCGACATCACAGGACACTTGACGGTGCACGGCAAACCTCTTTAGCGTGTCCACGTATGTGAATATCGGCCACAAGGAGAACCGAGGATGCCCGCTCCCCGCACCGTTCTGCTCACCGGCGCCGCCGGCGGACTCGGCACCCTGATGCGGTCCCTGCTGCCGGAGTACGGCTACACGCTGCGCCTGTTCGACGTGCGCCCCATCGAGGACACGCCGGACGCGATCACCGCCGACCTCAGCGACACGGCCGCCCTGCGCGAGGCCGTCCGGGGCGTGGACGCGATCCTGCACCTCGCGGGCATCTCCCTGGAGGCCCCCTTCGAGAAGATCCTGAAGTCGAACATCGAGGGCACCTACCACCTCTACGAGGCCGCCCGTCAGGAGGGCGTGCCCCGGATCGTCTTCGCCTCCTCCAACCACGCCGTCGGCTTCACCCCGGCCCCGCGCGCGGGCGAGCCCCTGATCCCGATCGACACCCCGCGCCGCCCGGACACCTTCTACGGCCTGTCCAAGTCCTTCGGCGAGGACCTCGCCCAGCTGTACTGGGACAAGCACGGCCTTCAGACCGTGTCCGTGCGCATCGGCTCCTGCTTCCCGGAGCCGACCAGCGTGCGCATGCTCTCGGTGTGGATGAGCCCGGCCGACGGCGCCCGCCTCTTCCACGCGGCCCTGACGGCCGAGGAGGTCGGCCACACGGTCGTCTACGGCTCCTCCGCCAACACCCGGCTGTGGTGGGACCTGACCACGGCGCGGGCGCTCGGCTACGAGCCGCAGGACGACTCCGAGCCGTACGCCGAGAAGCTGATCGCCGAGCAGGGCGAGCTGGACCCGGCGAACCCGGCGCACGGCCACCTCGGCGGGCACTTCGTGAACGACCCTCCGATCTGGCCGTACTGAGCGTCCCGGGCACCTGTCCGAGGACCCTCGGCGGCGCAAATTGATCGCTCACGCGCGCGGGCGGGCACCGAACGGGCCCGCCCGCCGCCGTGTTCGGGCATCCACGGCGCCCGCTCCCACCCCGCCGGGCACGGCCTCGCAGGTCCGCGCCGGGCACCTCCCTCGGTAAACGGGCACAAGCGGGCAGTATCGGGCCCGCAACAGGCCTGGTCAGTGCCGCACGCCCGCTGTAGAACTTCCCCCATGGGCCCGAACGGGCAGTTCCGCGGGAAGGTGGGTGACGAGATGAGCACGAGGACGGAAGAACGCCAGCGCGCGATCGTGCGGGCCGCGCGAGCCACCGGCTCGGTCGACGTCACCGCGCTCGCCTCCGAGCTGGGCGTGGCCAAGGAGACCATCCGGCGCGATCTGCGCGCCCTGGAGGACCACGGACTGGTCCGCCGTACGCACGGCGGCGCCTATCCGGTGGAGAGCGCCGGCTTCGAGACGACGCTCGCCTTCCGCGCCACCAGCCATGTGCCCGAGAAGCGCCGGATCGCGACCGCCGCGGCCGAGCTGCTCGGGGACGCGGAGACGGTCTTCGTGGACGAGGGCTTCACGCCGCAGCTCATCGCCGAGGCCCTGCCGTCCGGCCGGCCGCTGACCGTGGTCACCGCGTCCCTGCCGGTCGCGGGCGCCCTGGCGGAGGCCGAGCAGATCTCGGTGCTGCTGCTCGGCGGCCGGGTCAGGGCCGGCACGCTGGCCACCGTCGACCACTGGACGACGAAGATGCTCGCCGGTTTCGTCCTCGACCTCGCCTACATCGGCGCCAACGGCATCTCCCGCGAGCACGGCCTGACCACGCCCGACCCGGCGGTCAGCGAGGTCAAGGCGCAGGCGATACGGGCCGCCCGCCGCACCGTCTTCGCGGGCGTGCACACCAAGTTCGGCGCGGTCAGCTTCTGCCGGTTCGCCGAGGTCGGCGCGCTGGAGGCAATCGTGACGAGCACCCAGCTCCCGGCCGCCGAGGCCCACCGCTACTCCCTGCTGGGCCCGCAGGTCATCCGGGTCTGAAAGTCCAACCCACTCCCTTGGCGGCCCTCCACACCGCCGAGTGCCCCTTATCTCCCGATATCTCCAGGAGCGATCCATGCGAACCCAGAGCCGACGGAGGCCGCGAGCCACGCTCGCCATGGCCGCCGCAGGGACGCTGCTCGCCCCGCTGCTCTCCGGCTGCTGGGTCGGTGCGGGCGGGACCGGTTCCGGCGGCGACTCCATCAACGTGCTGATGGTCAACAACCCGCAGATGACCGAGCTGCAGAAGCTGGCCCCCCGCTTCACCAAGGAGACCGGCATCAAGGTCAACTTCACGGTCCTGCCCGAGAACGACGTCCGCGACAAGATCAGCCAGGATTTCGCCAACCAGGCGGGCCAGTACGACGTGGCGACGCTGAGCAACTACGAGATACCGATCTACGCCCGCAACGGCTGGCTGCACGAGATGAGCTCGTACGTCGCCAAGGACCCGTCGTACGACGAACAGGACGTCCTGGGCCCCATGCGCCAGTCCCTGACCGCCTCCGACGGCAAGCTCTACGGCCAGCCCTTCTACGGCGAATCGTCCTTCCTGATGTACCGCAAGGACGTGTTCGCGGCGAAGGGCCTGACGATGCCGGCGCATCCGACCTGGCAGCAGGTCGCCGACCTCGCCGCACGGGTGGACGGCGCGCGGTCCGGCATGAAGGGCATCTGTCTGCGCGGCCTGCCCGGCTGGGGCGAGATGATCGCGCCGCTGACCACCGTGGTGAACACCTTCGGCGGCACCTGGTTCGACAAGAACTGGAAGGCGCATCTCGACTCCCCGGAGTTCGAGAAGGCGACGAAGTTCTATGTCAACCTGGTGCGGGCGCACGGCGAGTCCGGCGCAGCCCAGTCCGGCTTCGCCGAGTGCCTCAACGACATGACGCAGAGCAAGGTCGCCATGTGGTACGACGCCACCTCCGCGGCCGGCCTGCTGGAGGCGAAGGGATCCCCCGTCAAGGGCAAGCTCGGCTACGCCCCCGCCCCCGTGGAGAAGACCCCGTCCTCCGGCTGGCTCTACACCTGGGCCTGGGGGATCCAGCAGGCCTCCCGCAATCCGGACAATGCCTGGAAGTTCGTGTCCTGGGCGTCCGGCAAGGAGTACGAGCGACTGGTCGGCGAGACCAGCGGCTGGCCGAACGTCCCGGCGGGCAAGCGGGCGTCGACGTACACCAACGCCGAGTACCGCGCCTCGGCCGCCGCCTTCCAGGACATGACCAAGCAGGCCATCGAGAGCGCCCGCCCGAACGACCCCGGCGTACAGCCGCGCCCCGCGCCCGGCATCCAGTTCGTCGACATCCCCGAGTTCACCGACCTCGGCACCAAGGTCTCCCAGGAGATCAGTGCGGCCATCGCCGGACGCCAGTCCGTCGACTCGGCCCTGAAGAAGTCTCAAGCGCTCGCCGAGAAGATCTCCAAGGAGTACGAGGGACGATGACCGCGACGACAGCACCCCTTGCGACCACACCGGTACGCGCCACGCGGCAGCCCTCCGCCCGCCTGCGCGCCTGGGCCACCCGGGCCCCCCTCATGCCCGCCCTCGTCTTCATGATCGTCGTGACCCAGCTGCCGTTCGTGGCCACGCTGGTGATCTCCTTCTTCGACTGGAACGCCCTCTATCCCAAGGCCCGCCACTTCACCGGCCTGGACAACTACCGCCAGGTCCTGACCGACGCGGACCTGCGCCACTCGGTCTGGACGACCGTGCTGCTCACGGTGTCGGTGGTGCTGGTCAGCCTGGTCCTCGGACTGGCGCTGGCCCTGCTCCTGGACCGGAAGTTCCGCGGCCGGGGCGTCGTCCGCACCCTGCTGATCGCCCCGTTCCTCGTCGTCCCGGTGGCCGCGGCCCTGCTCTGGAAGCATGTGCTGTACAACCCCGAATACGGTCTGCTCAATGGGTTGTTGCACTATGTGGGCGGCCCACAGCCCGACTGGATCTCCAACACCCCGCTGCTCGCGGTCGAGGCCTCCCTGGTGTGGCAGTGGACGCCGTTCATGATGCTGATCCTGCTCGCCGGGCTGCAGAGCCGTGACCACGAGCAGATCGAGGCCGCGCGGGTGGACGGCGCGAACGACTGGCAGGTCTTCCGCCATCTGACCCTCCCGCATCTGCGCCGCTACCTCGAACTCGGCGCCCTGCTGGGCTCGATCTACATCGTCCAGAACTTCGACGCGGTCTTCACGATCACGTCCGGCGGACTCGGCACCGCCAACCTGCCCTACACCGTCTACCAGAGCTTCTACCAGGCCCACGAGAACGGCCTCGCCTCGGCCGCCGGCGTCCTGGTGGTCATCGGCTCGATCATCATCGCGACCTTCGCCCTGCGCGTGGTGTCGTCCCTGTTCCGCGAGGAGGTGTCCCGCGCATGAACGCCGTGCTCCGCCGCAACGGCCTGGGTCTCGTCGCCTGGCTCGTCGGGATCGTGTTCTTCCTGCCCATCGCCTGGATGGCGCTGACGTCCTTCCACTCCGAGGCGGACGCGGCGACCAACCCGCCGTCCTTCGCCGCCTCCCTGACCCTCGACGGCTACCGCGAGTTCTTCGGGTCGGGCGGCGGCGCGAGCCCCTGGCCGGCGCTGATCAACTCCACGGTGGCGTCCCTGGTGTCGACGGTCTGCGTGCTGCTCCTCGCCCTGCCGGCGGCGTACGCGCTGTCCATCCGGCGGGTACGCAAGTGGACCGACGTCCTGTTCTTCTTCCTGTCCACGAAGATGCTGCCGGTGGTGGCCGGTCTGCTGCCGATCTACCTGTTCGCGAAGAACACCGGGATGCTCGACAACATCTGGCTCCTGGTCATCCTCTACACCTCCATGAACCTGCCGATCGCGGTGTGGATGATGCAGTCCTTCCTCGCCGAGGTCCCGGTGGCGGTGATCGAGGCCGCCCAGATCGACGGCGCCCGGCTGCCGACCATCCTCGCGCGCGTGGTCGCCCCGATCGCCCTGCCCGGCATCGCCGCCACCGCACTGATCTGCTTCATCTTCAGCTGGAACGAGCTGCTGTTCGCCCGAGTCCTGACGGGCGTGGTCGCCGAGACCGCCCCCGTCTTCCTGACCGGCTTCATCACCAGCCAGGGCCTGTTCCTGGCCAAGGTGTGCGCCGCGTCGCTCGTCGTCTCCCTGCCGGTGCTCGCCGCGGGGTTCGCCGCCCAGGACAAGCTGGTCCAGGGCCTGTCGTTGGGAGCTGTGAAATGAAGGCCGCCGTCATCGAGTCCGTGGGCCGCGCCGTCGTCACCGAGGTGCCCGACCCGACTCCGGGCCCCCGCGAGGTCGTCGTCGAGGTGGCGGCCTGCGGCCTGTGCGGCACGGATCTGCACATCCTCCACGGCGAGTTCGCGCCCAAGCTGCCGATCGTCCCCGGGCACGAGTTCGCGGGCGAGGTGGTCGGCGTCGGCAGCCAGGTCACCGAGGTCGCGGTCGGCGACCGGGTGGCGGTGGACCCCTCCCTGTACTGCTACGAGTGCCGTTACTGCCGCGACGGCCACAACAACATGTGCGAGCGGTGGGGCGCGATCGGCGTGACGACGGCGGGCGGGGCGGCACAGTACGCGGTCGCCCCCGTGGCCAACTGCGTGAAGCTGCCCGAGCACGTGCGCACCGAGGACGCGGCCCTGGTGGAGCCGCTGTCCTGCGCGGTGCGCGGCTACGACGTCCTGCAGTCCCGCCTGGGCGCCCATGTGCTGATCTACGGCTCCGGGACCATGGGGCTGATGATGCTGGAGCTGGCCAAGCGGACCGGCGCGGCGAGCGTCGACATCGTCGACGTCAACCCGGCCCGCCTGGAGACCGCCCGCAAGCTCGGCGTCTCGGGCGCGGCCGGAAGCGCGGACGAGCTGGACCGCCCGCGGGGCTGGGACGTGGTCGTGGACGCGACCGGCAACGCGGCGGCGATCCAGGACGGCCTGGAGCGGGTGGCGAAGGCGGGCACCTTCCTGCAGTTCGGGGTGGCCGACTACGCGACCCGGGTGACGATCGACCCGTACCGCATCTACAACCAGGAGATCACCATCACCGGCTCCATGGCGGTGCTGCACAGCTTCGAGCGGGCGGCCGAGCTGTTCGCGAACGGCGTGCTGGACCCGCAGGTGTTCATCAGCGACCGGATCCCGCTGGCCCGGTACCCGCAGGCGCTGGAGCAGTTCGCGGCCGGGGTGGGACGGAAGATCGTGGTGGTCCCCTGAGGCACATCGGGGTCGGGCCCCTGAGCCGGTCGGGGGCCGGGCCCTGAGCCGATTGGGGGTCGGGTAAGGGAACGGTAAAGCGGTGTCGTTCGTTCACCCGGCATGACAGCTATGACCCCTGGCTCGAACATCGCTCTCCCCGCCGCGCGCGTGACGGTGGACGTCGCCGCTCCGGTGCGGCTCGACGTGTCGGGCCTGCTGCTCACGGCCGACGGCAAGGTGCGCTCGGACGACGACTTCATCTTCTACAACCAGCCGGCGGGGCCGGGCGTGACGCACACCTCCGGCGGCGGTGCGGCGCCGGACGCGATCACGGTCGACACCGCCGCCGTCCCGCCGGACATCGAGAAGATCGTGGTCACGGCCAGCCCGGACGCGGCCGGCCAGACCTTCCAGGGCATCGAGCCGACGGCCACGATCCGCGACGCGGACGGCGGCACGGTGCTGGCCACGTTCACCCCGCCGCAGCTCGGCACGGAGACCGCGCTGGTCGTCGTGGAGATCTACCGCCGGGGCGGCGTCTGGAAGGCCCGCGCGGTCGGCCAGGGGTACGCCAACGGGCTGGCCGGCATCGCGACGGACTTCGGCGTGACGGTGGAGGAGCCGGCGGCCACGCCCGCGGCACCCCCGCAGCCGGCCGCCGCCCCCGCGGCCCCGCCGCAGCAGCCGGTCGCCCCGCCGCCGCCCACCATGCAGCCGCCCGTCACCCCTCCGGCCCCGCCGGTGTCCGCTCCCCCGGTCCCGCCCTCCCCGGCACCGGGCGCGGGGAAGATCAACCTCGACAAGGGGCGGGTCAGCCTCCGGAAGAACCAGACCGTTTCCCTGATCAAGGGCGGTCGCCCGCTGCTCTCCCAGGTCAAGATGGGGCTCGGCTGGGAGCCGGCGTTCCGCGGTGCGGACATCGACCTGGACGCCTCGGTCATCGCCTACGGCCCGCAGCGCAACCACCTCGACAGCTGCTACTTCGGCAAGCTGACGATCCTGAACGGCGCGATCAGGCACTCCGGCGACAACCTCACCGGTGAGGGCGCGGGCGACGACGAGGTGATCACGGTCGACCTCGGCCGCCTCTCCCAGGAGGTCACCGGCCTGGTCTTCACGGTCAACTCCTTCTCCGGGCAGAAGTTCACCGAGGTCGCCAAGGCCTACTGCCGTCTGCTGGACGCCACCACCGGCGAGGAACTGGTCCGCTTCGACCTCACCCACGCCGAGCCCCAGACGGGCGTGATGATGGCCAAGCTCATCCGTCAGTTCTCGGGCGAGTGGGACATGACGGCGCTGGGCGACTTCGTGAAGGCCCGGACGGTGAGAAACATGGTGGAGCCGGGGGCGCGGGCCCTGTAGTTCGTGGGGTGCGGGGGGCTGTGCGGCCAAAGGTCGCCGTCGGAGTGCGGACCGTTGCCGGGGGCGCGACCATCGTGGCTGGTCGCACCCGCGGGCGGTGGCCGCATGTTCGAGATGGGCGATGCGGCCCCGCGCCCCTTCAGGGCGCCAGCCCCTCCGTCAGCAGCGCCAGATACCGCCGGATCTCCCGCCCCTGCCCACCCCCCAGTTCCGAAGCCGTCGCCACCCCGTGGGCCAGCCGCAGCAGCTCGATCGGCCGCAGGTCGGCCCGCAGGGCACGCTCCCGCTGAGCCGCCTCCACCAATCGGGCCGCCGCCCGCTGCACCGTCGTGGCGCACGCCGTCGACGCGGCCGAGCTGCCGTCCGTGACCGCCGACCCCAGCAGCGCCTTCATCCCGCGCACCTGGATCGTGGCCACGCACAACTCGTTCAGCCACTCCATCAGCGCCTCACCCGGCGGCAGTTCCTCCGCCAGCTCGGCGGCCCGCGCCCCCAGCGCCTCCATCCGGTCCACGTACGCGGCCTCCAGCAGCGCCTGCCGGGTCGGGAAGTGCCGGTAGAGGGTGCCTGAGCCGACGCCCGCCCGCTTGGCGATGTCGTCCAGCGACGCGTTCTCGCCATGCTCGGCGAAGGCCTGCGCCGCCACCTTCAGCAACCGCTCGTAGTTGCGCCGGGCGTCCGCGCGCATGGGCCTGACCTGCGGCATCCAGCAACTCCTCGCACCCGGGGATCGTCTCCACAGCCTAGCGAGGCCCGGTTCGCCCGGTCAGTGCCGCTCGGGTGGCTCGTATCCGCCGCTCGCCGGGTCAGGACCGAGGTAGCGGCGTACCACACCGGTGCCCAGGCCGACCGTGGCACGCGTCCGCATGGGGCCGTCACCGCGGCGGGACAGCACGGCGATCTCGTCCACGCGGGCGTGCAGCACCCCGAGCCGGGCGGCGCATTCGGCCGCGAGGACACGCGGGGCGCGGGTCCGCCCGAGCGAGAGGTGCGGGGTGAAGCGCGGGAAGCGGTCCGTGCAGGCCGGGAAGGGCTCGGCCAGCACGCGCCTCAGCTCGGTCCAGGGCGCGGCGCCGGCCGCAGCGGGGTCGAGCCACACGGTGGAGTAGGACCGGTGACGGAAGGAGCGGACCCCGTCGAGCCGGATGTCGAAGGGCTGGCACTCCGTGGCCGCGGCGGCCAGCAGGGGGAGGGCCGCCGCGAAGTCCTCCTCCGGCACGAAGCCGAAGATCAGGTTCACATGGGGCGGCCAACGGCGGATCTGCGGGTCGTGCTCGGCACGGATGCCCTGGATGACAGGCCACAGCCCGCCCGGCGGCAGCCACGCCACGGCACTCCGCGGCGTCGGCTCCGACCCCAGCCAGCCGGGGGCGGCAGCCGGGAGGGGGGCCTCGGGCGGACGGGAGACCTCAGCCGGGCCGGGGGCCTCGGGCGGGCCGGGGACCTCGGATGGTCCAGGCACCTCAGCTGAGCCGGGGGCCTCGGATGGATCGGGGACCTCAGGAGGGCCAGAGACGACCTCAACCAAGCCGGGGCCCTCGGGGGGACCGGGCACCTCGGGGGGACCGGGCACCTCGGGTGGACCGGGCACCTCGGGTGGACCGGGCACCTCGGGTGGACCGGGCACCTCGGGTGGACCGGGGACCCCAGCCCGGCCGAAAACCTCAGCCGAGCCGGGAACCTTCGGCAGACCGGAGATCTCGGCCGGGCCGGAGACCTCCGGGGGACCGGAGACCTGTGCGGGTCCAGGAACCCCAGCCCGGCCGAAAACCCCAGCCGAGCGAGGAACCACCAGCAGACCGAAAACCTCAGCCAAGCCGAGAACCTCCGGCAGAGCGAAAACCTCAGCCGAGCCGGTGATCTCAGCCGGGCCGGAGGCCTCCGGCAGACCGGGGTTCGTGGGGTGGGGCACTCCTCCATCATGGCCCCGTCCTCCGAGCGGGCGTCGGTGTGAGGTCGGGCGGAACGGGGCTAGAACAGGGCGCTGTAGGCGTTCAGCGCCGGCTGGCCGCCGAGGTGGGCGTAGAGCACGGTGGAGTCCGCGCCGATCTCGCCGCGCCCGACGAGATCGATGAGCCCGGCCATCGACTTCCCCTCGTACACGGGGTCGGTGACCATGCCCTCGGTCCGTGCGGCCAGCCTCATGGCCTCCAGGGTCGACGCGTCGGGGATGCCGTACGTCCCCGCGTGGTACCGCTCGTCCAGCTCGATGTCCGCCTCGGTCAACTCGCCCTTGACACCGATCAGTTGGCCCGTGGCATGGGCGATGCGGGCGATCTGCGCCCGGGTGGCGGCCGGTTTGGCCGACGCGTCGACACCGATCACCCGGCGCCGCCGGCCGCCCGCCTCCTCGAGCGCCCGGAATCCGGCGACCATGCCCGCCTGCGTGGACCCGGTCACCGAGCACACGATCACCGTGTCGAAGAAGACACCCAACTGCTCTTCCTGCTCGGCGACTTCGTAGGCCCAGTTGGCGAAGCCGAGGCCGCCGAGCGGGTGGTCGGAGGCGCCGGCCGGAATGGCGTACGGCTTGCCGCCCGCCGCCTCGACGTCCCTGAGGGCCTGCTCCCAGCTCTCCTTGAACCCGATCCCGAACCCGGCCCGCACCAGCCGCACCTCGGCCCCGGCGAGCCGGCTGATCAGGATGTTGCCCACCTTGTCGTACACGGAGTCCGGCCACTCGACCCAGCTCTCCTGCACCAGCACGCACCCGAGTCCGGCGCGGGCGGCGACGGCCGCGACCTGCCGGGTGTGGTTGGACTGCACCCCGCCGATCGACACCAGCGTGTCGCAGCCCTGGGCGAGCGCGTCGGCGACCAGGTACTCCAGCTTGCGGGTCTTGTTCCCGCCGTAGGCGATCCCGGAGTTGCAGTCCTCCCGCTTGGCCCACAGCGAGGCGCCACCGAGGTGCGCGGTCAGGCGTGGGAGCGGGTGCACCGGGGAGGGGCCGAAGAGGAGGGGGTGACGCTCGTACGACGCCAGGGACGCGGACCGGGACACGGGCAGGGACACGGGACCTCCAGGGACGGAGAAGGGATCAGTCGGGGTCGGCCAGGTCGGTGAGCGTGCGCCAGATCCGCTCCGTGACGCTGACCGCGCCGTCCACGTCACCGCCGGCGCAGGCCTCGATCAGCCGCTCGTGCAGTCCGGCCGAGCGGCACGAGCCGCCCTCGCCGAAGCGCTGCCGCTCCAGGCGGCGGATGAGCGGGGTGTAGCGGGCGACGGTGGCGGCGGCCGCGCGATTGCCGGCCGCCCGGACCAGCACGTCGTGCAGGTCGTCGTCGGCACGCAGGGCCTCGTCCACGTCACCGGCGCGCACGGCGGCGGCGAACCGTTCGTTGGCCGCGCGCATCTCCGCCACGTCCGCCGGCCGCAGCCGGGGGACGGCGACCCGGGTGACCAGCTCGTGCATGGCGCCGACCACGGCCGCCGCGTCCCGTACGTCGGCGGCGACGAGCGGGGTGACCCGGGTGTAGCTCTGCGGCTTGCTCTCCAGCAGCCCCTCGTCCACCAGCCGGGAGAAGGCCTCGCGCACGGGCGCCCGGGACAGCCCGAGCCGCTCGGCGAGGTCGGCGTCGCGCACCACCGCGCCGGGCTCGATCTCCCCGGCCACGATGGCGTCCCGGATCTCGGCGTAGGCGCGGTCGCGCAGCAGGGTGCGGGGAACGGGTCGTAGGGTCTGCACGGACTGAAATGTTAGATGTCAGCTCGGTGCCCGGCAATCCCCGGGCACGGATGTGGCCCGCACCCCCGTGGAAGTGCGGGCCACGCTCAGGGCCGGATGCCGCTCAGGCCTGCCACGGCCAGCGGCTGTCGTCGGCCGCCTCCAGGAGGGACACCATCCGGAAGGCCGCGTCCGAGAGGCCGCCGAAGGTGTGCCGGTTTCCCGTGCCCGACGGTCCGTGACCCGCCCGGTATCCCTCCAGGTTCCAGGTGTAGACGGGCACATGGGCCGGGATCTGGTCGGTCGGCGCGCCGTGCCGGCTCGGGGCGTACTGCTCGTCGGTGACGATCAGCACCCGGTCGTGCCCGCGGTAGTGCCGGCGCACCGCGTCGGTGGTGTCGGTGCCGCCCAGGCTGTTGAAGCGCTCCAGGATCCTCAGCACCGACTCGCCCTTGCGGAACCTCACCTCGTCGCTGGTCGTACCGAACTGGACGAGGTCGGCGTCGGCCGCCCGCAGCGCGAGGGCGGTGCCGAAGATCGCCGCCGCGTCGGCCCGGGTGAGCCCCGAGCGGTCCTGGGACTGGGACCAGAACATCGAGCCCGACCGGTCGACCAGGACCAGCGTCCGGCCCGGCAGCGCGGGCACGTTGGCCAGCGAGTGGCCGAGCGCCTGCTCCAGCGGGTAGGACCAGCGCAGCGACGGCGCGTGCCGGTGGGCGGCGAGGTAGCGGAAGGGGAACTGCCGCGAGCGCGCCACCTGCTCCGGGTCGCTGATCTTCGCCGCCACCCGGGCCGCGACCTCGTCGGACACCCCGGCCTCGTCGAAGTTGCGCAGATTGCGGACGAGCGCCATCGCACCCATCGACGGGATCACGGCCTCCCAGGCCGCCTTGTCCATGGGGCCCTGGAGCCACCCGGCGAGCGCCTCCCAGGTGATCCCGGCCGCCGCGAGCCGTTCGGCGCCGCCGGGCGAGGCGACGACCGCCCGCCGGTCCCCCACCGGCAGTGTCATCAGCTCGCGGTGCGCGGTGAGCACCGGCAGGGACGCGGGCGGCACGGCGGTGTCCGGGTGGTGCCGGCGGTCGAGCGCGTACTGGAACAGCTCGCCCTGCCACGGCTTGTCCGGGTCCGGGGCGGCGTGCACCAGGTTGAGGATGTCGCCGAAGCGGTAGCCCCTGGACGCGGTGTCGTACTTCAGCAGCGACTTGGCGTGGTACAGCCGTCGTACGGCGTCGGCGACCCCGCGCTTGACGGGCTTGGGTACGGCGCGGCCGTGGACGGACGTCCAGTACGCGAGCAACTCGCCGGGCTCGTCCGGGCGCTGGAGTACGCGGTCCACGACCTGCCGGTTCGACGGGCCGTCGCTCGCGCCGGCCGCCAGACGTGCGTGCACGTACTCGGCGGCGCCGACGAGCGAGGCCGTCCGCAGGTGCCCGTCACCGCGCAGCCAGCCGAGCAGGCCGGCCGTCCAGTGCGGGTCGCTGACGGCGAGCTCGCGCACCAGCCGGGCGAACCGGTCGTCACGGTCGGTGCCGGACTCGTAGAAGGTGCTGCGCGTCACGAAGTTGGAGACGGCGAGCAGAAAGAGCTCGGAGCGTGCGTCACGCTCGTGACCCCGGCCGCCCTCGTACGTCGGCAGGGTCCGGCCGGTCGTGGTGACGGGCGAGGCCGGCTGCGCCTTCGCGGCACGCGTATTGAATCGCGCCATGATGAATTCCCCCGAATTCTGTGCTGTTTCGGAGGGAGGCGCAGCAAGTGGAGGGTGTCCGAGGTCGGAAGTCGGCGACGGTCCTTAGTCAGATGCTCTATCCATTGAGCTACATCGACCCGTGGTCGATGACGGGATTCGAACCCGCAACCTTCTGATCCCATGAAGTATCCGCTGCCTGCGCACCGGACACCCACCATGAGCTGCGCCTCCCGAGATCAAGTCGGCTGCGGCTGTTGTTTCATTCCTGGAAAGGGAAGTAGCCGCTGCCATCGCACCGGGAGGTGCGTGACGTTGTGATCTCACCTTAGGAGGCGCAGCACTGGGGGTGCGAGCGAATTAATCCCCGCTTCCGGCGTTACCGCTGCTGCCGCTTCCACGGCCCGGTGATGGCGAGCATGATGCCGGGCGTCTGGATGTTGGCGAACAGGATCCGGCCGTCGGGCGAGAAGGTGACGCCGGTGAACTCGCTGTACTCCGGCTCCGCTTCGGTGCCGATGTTGAGCTCGTTGCGGGCGATCGGGTAGGTGCTGCCGCTCTCGGTGGCGCCGAACAGGTGCTGGACGCCCTCGCCGTCCTCGGCGATGACGAGGCCGCCGTACGGGGAGACGGTGATGTTGTCGGGGCCGTCGAAGGCGCCGTCCTTGGCCGGGTCCGGGTTCACACCGAGCAGCACCTTCAGGGTGAGGGTCCGGCGCTTGGGGTCGTAGAACCAGACCTGGCCGTCGTGCTGGACCGGGCTCTCCGCACGGGCGAAGGAGGAGACGATGTAGGCGCCGCCGTCGCCCCACCACATGCCCTCCAGCTTGCGGGCGCGGGTGACCTGGCCGTCGGTGAACTGCTTGCGGACCGAGACCGTCTTGGCGTCGCGGTCGGGGACGTCCACCCAGTCCACGCCGTAGACCGTGCCGATCTTCGTGGCGCGGGAGAGGTCGTCGACGAACTTGCCGCCGGAGTCGAAGCACTTGAAGGCCTGCAGCACACCGGCGTCGTCGGCGAGGGTGCGCAGCTTGCCGCGGCCGTGGCGGAAGCCCTCCGGCGGGGTCCAGCGGTAGAGCAGGCCGTTGGGGCCGGCCGCGTCCTCGGTCAGGTAGAGGTGGCCGCGCTTGGGGTCGACGACGACGGCCTCGTGGGCGTAGCGGCCGAGAGCCTTGATCGGCTTGGGGTCACGGTTGGCCCGGCGGTCCTCCGGGTCGACCTCGAAGACGTAGCCGTGGTCCTTGGTGAAGCCGTTCTTGCCGGCCTTGTCCTCGGTCTCCTCGCAGGTCAGCCAGGTGCCCCACGGGGTGCTGCCGCCCGCGCAGTTGGTGGCGGTGCCGGCGATGCCGACCCATTCGGCGACCTCGCCGCCGTGGCGGACCTCGACGACGGTGCAGCCGCCGGCCGCGGCCGGGTCGTAGACGAGGCCCTCGGTGAGCGGGACCGGGTGCGGCCAGTTGGCGCGGGCACCGGCGAGCTCGTGGTTGTTGACGAGCAGGATGGTGCCGCGGGGGCCCTCGAAGGTGGCGGTGCCGTCGTGGTTGGACGGGGTGAACTCGCCGGACTCCAGCGTGGTCTTGCCGCTGTAGGTGATGATCTTGTACGTGAAGCCCTCGGGCAGGGCCAGGATGCCGTTCGGGTCGGAGATCAGCGGGCCGTAGCCGACGCCGTGGTGGCCACCGCGCGCCGACTCCGCCTCGTCGCTGTCAATGTCGATGTCCGTCGCGGCGAGGGCGTTCGGCGCCGTGGCGAGCGCGCCGACGCTGCCCGCCAGGGCGACACCGGCACCGGTGATCGCGGATTTTCTGGCGAAGTCCCTGCGGGTGAGCGACATGGTGTGTCTCCTGAGACGGTGGGAGGGCCGTGGAGGGTGGCGGACCTCGGTTCGGCGCACACGCTCCCGCCACACCTTGAACGGGGGTTGAACAAAGGACTACTTCAGAGGCCCTTGTTCAAGAATCCGTATGCGTCACCCCATGACCGGCTCAAGGAGTTGTCAAGCCCCGTGCTGCGATCGCGCCTTGAAAGCGGCCTTGCGCGCTTCCTTCGCCACCTTCTTGTCCGGGTGCAGCCGTCCCATCGCCTCCAGCACCTCGGCCGTGGCCGGGTGCTCCACCCGCCAGGCCGCGGAGAAGAACCCGCTGTGCTGCGCGGCCAGCCCCTCCACCAGCGCCTGGAGTTCCTCGGAGTTCCCCTCGGCCGCGAGCTGCGCCGCCACCGTGTCGATGGTCAGCCAGAACACCAGCTCCTCGGACGGCGCCGGCACACCCGCCGCACCCCGTTCGCTGAGCCACACCCGGGCCAGCCCGCCCAGCTCCGGGTCGTCCAGCACCTCCCGCAGCGCCGGCTCGGCCTCCGCGCCGATCAGGGACAGGGCCTGCTGGCAGCGCAGCCGGCGCAACGGCGCGCCCGCGTCCGCACCCCGCGCCGCCGCCAGCAACTCCCGTGCCCCGGCGAGCGGTTCCCGCCGGGCGAGCCACTGCTCGGTCTCGGCGCGCGCCGCCGCCTGACCGAACGCGGCCGTGCCGTCGAGCAGCGCGTCCGCGCCCTTGTCGGCGAGTTCACCGACGGCCGGTGCCTGGAACCCGGCCTCCAGCAGCCGCGCCCGCAGTCCGTACGCGCCGAGCGGGGTGAGCCGGACCATGCCGTACCGCGAGACGTCGGTGTCGTCCACCGGCGCGGCGGGCTCCTCGTCGGCGTCCGCCATGAGGGCCTCGTCCACCGGGCGGTACTCCACGACCCCGGCCGGCTCCAGCATCCGGAACTGGTCGTCCAGCCGCATCATCGCGTCGGAGACCTGCTCCAGGACGTCGTTGGTGGGCTCGCCCATGCCGTCGGGGACGATCATCGAGGCGGCGAGGGCGGGCAGCGGGACCGGGCCCTCGCCGGAGCCGCCCTCACTCACGGTCAGCAGATACAGGTTGCCGAGGACGCCGTCCAGGAACTCCGCCTCGGCCTCGGGATCCCAGTCGAGTGACGAGAAATCGATCCGGCCGCCCTCGTCCAGGGCGTCGGCCAGATCGTCCAGATCCGGAACGCTCGCGTCGGCGATGACGGTCTCCAGCGCGGCGAGCCACACGGCGAGCACATCGGCCGGGGCGCCGGCGGTGAGCAGCTTCAGATCCTCGCCGGCCCGGACCGTGCCGGCCTCCTCGTCCACGATCTCGACCAGTCCGGCGTCCACGGCGACCCGCCAGGCCTCACTGGCGTACGCGGCGGCGTCCTCGCCGCTCAGTCCGAGCAGTTCGGCGGCGGCCGGAAGCTGCTCCTCGGCCAGTCCGCCACCGGCGTCCACGCGAGTCTCGGGCCCGGCCCAGCGGGCGAGGCGGGCGGCGCGGGAGAGCAGCGGGGTGGACAGCGCGGCGCGTGCCAGCTCCGCTTCGGAGTGCAGCCGTACGGGCGGCAGGGGGGAGCTGTCTGACATCGGCTGGTTCTCCTCGGACCGTGAACGGGCTCAGCCGCTCAGCCTAGACGGATTTCCACCCATGCCGCCCGGTTCATCTCCCCGTCAGCCGTCGTACATGGCCGAAACCTTGACAACTCCCCACCCCAGGCAGGAGATTGACGCGCGTAGAAGTTGGGGGGACAACTGTTCACTCGGCTCTACGCGTGTCACAGAGGGCTACGAGCCCCACACGCTCCCGTACCACCCTCGTCCCGGCGCATCGTCACGTCCCCGGAGGGATCCCTTGCCGAGCAGGTCTTCCGCGCGCCTCGCCGCGCTCACCGTCGCCGCCGTCTGCAGCGCGGCGTCCGCCGTCGTCCTCACCTCGCCCGCGCACGCCGACTCCGTGCGTATCCACGACATCCAGGGCACCACCCGAATATCGCCGTTCGCGGGCCAGAAGGTGACGGACGTGCCGGGCGTCGTCACGGCCACGCGCACCTACGGCTCCTCCAGAGGTTTCTGGATCCAGGATCCGAGCCCGGACGACAACCCGGCCACCAGCGAGGGCGTCTTCGTCTTCACCAGCTCCACCCCGAAGGTCGCGGTCGGCGACTCGGTGACGGTGACCGGCACGGTCTCCGAGTACGTCCCGGGCGGCGCCTCCTCCGGCAACCAGTCCCTGACGGAGATCACCAAGCCGACGATCACCACCGTCTCCACCGGCAACGCGGTCCCGGCGCCGGTCGTGATCGACGAGGACTCGGTGCCGGACGCGTACACGCCCGAGGGCGACACCGCCGCCGCCGGCTCGGTCAACGGCCTGACCCTGGACCCGTCGACGTACGCCCTGGACTACTACGAGTCCCTGGAGGGCATGAACGTCCAGGTCGCGGACACCCGCGTGGTCACCGCCACCGACCCCTACAGCGAGCTGTGGATCACGGTGAAGCCGTGGGAGCACCGCAGCCACCGGGGCGGCACGGTCTACGGCTCCTACGACTCGCAGAACACCGGCCGGCTGCAGATCCAGTCGCTGGGCTCCACCGCCGACTTCCCGAAGGCGAACGTCGGCGACACCCTGGAGGGCACCACCACCGGCCCGCTGGACTTCAACCAGTACGGCGGCTACACCCTGGTCGCGAGCAAGCTCGGCACGCTGCACAGCGGCGGCCTGGAGCGGGAGACCACGCGGAAGCAGTCGAGCCGCGAACTGGCGGTGGCGACCTACAACGTCGAGAACCTCGACCCGTCGGACGCCACCTTCGACAAGCACGCCGCCGCGATCGTGAACAACCTGCAGTCGCCCGACATCGTGTCGCTGGAGGAGATCCAGGACAACAACGGCGCCACGGACGACGGCACGGTCGACGCGAACCAGACCGTGAACAAGCTGATCGACGCGATCGTCGCGGCGGGCGGCCCGAAGTACGACTGGCGCTCGATCAACCCGGTCAACGACCAGGACGGCGGCGAGCCCGGCGGCAACATCCGCCAGGTGTTCCTGTTCAACCCGGAGCGGGTGTCCTTCGTGGACCGCGTGGGCGGCGACTCCACCACCGCGGTCGGTGTCACCAAGGTGGACGGCAAGGCGCAGCTGACGGTCTCCCCGGGCCGTATCGACCCGACGAACGCGGCCTGGACCAGCAGCCGCAAGCCGCTGGCCGGCGAGTTCGTGTTCCGCGGCAAGACCGTCTTCGTGATCGCCAACCACCTCAACTCCAAGGGCGGCGACCAGGGTCTGACCTCGCAGTACCAGCCGCCCGTGCGCAGCTCGGAGATCCAGCGGCACGCCCAGGCGACCGAGGTGAACGCGTTCGTCAAGGACATCCTGTCCGTCCAGAAGAACGCGGACGTCATCGCGCTCGGCGACATGAACGACTTCGAGTTCTCCGAGACCGCGAAGATCCTCGAAGGCGACGGCGAGCTGTGGTCGGCGATCAAGTCCCTGCCGAAGAGCGAGCGTTACACCTACGACTACCAGGGCAACGAGCAGGTCCTGGACCAGATCCTGGTCAGCCCGGCGATCCGGCGCGGCTGCGACTTCGAGTACGACAGCGTGCACGTCAACTCGGAGTTCAACGACCAGATCAGCGACCACGACCCGCAGGTGCTGCGCTTCCGCCCGTGAGCGAAGCCGCTCTCAGGACCGGCTGAACACTCCGTTCAGCCAGTCCTGCCAGGCGCTCTCGTTCGCCTCGGCGTCGGCGTCCGGCGCGAAGTCGTGCACGCTGATGCCGAGCGGGGCGCCCCAGTGGCCGCGCCCGAAGAAGCGGATGAGCGCGTCGTCGGTGCGCAGCCCGATGAAGTACGGGTTGCGGTAGTCGAGTACGGCGTCCAGGGTCCGTCCGCCGGGACCCTGGACGGCGACCTTCGCACCCGCGGCGGCGTCGTCCGCCAGGCCGAGGGCATGGCCGACGGCGGCGAGGGCCTCCGGGGTCCCCGAGGCCGCCGGCCCGTTCAGCTGGGCGAAGGCGACCGGGCGGGGCGCGAAGTGCGTCAGGTACTCGCACAGGGTGTGCAGATAGAAGTTGGTGTGCTTGCTGGCGCCGTCGTACTGGTTGTTCCAGTCGTCGGTGAAGATGCCGCTGTGCACATAGCGCACCCAGGCGCGGCGGCCCTCGTCGCGGGGCTCGATGGTGTAGTCGAGCTGGTTGAGCGACTGGACCGGGAAACCGACGTCCTCGCTGCGGTTGGTGTAGCGGTGGGGCGGGTCCCAGGCGGTGACGGTGGACCCGAAGGGCCCCGAGCCGCCGACCCGGGGTTCGGGCGGGTCCATGGGCCACAGATAGCCACCGGTACCGGTGGTGACGGCCTCCCACACCTTCTCGGGCGGGACGTCGACCTCGAACTCGCGGACGATCTCGAATTCCTGGGACATGGCGGGGCTCTTTCTCACTGGTCCAGTGCGGGGGCGGGCTGCTGTTCCTTGACCGTCGGGTGGAGGGCGACGACGATCCGGTGGTCCCTGCCGCCCTCGGCGTCCGGGGCGTCGTACTTGCGGATCAGGGCGCTCACGCCCGCCGTCAGCTCCTGCACGAAGGCCGCGCGGTCGGCGGCGGAGGCGAACCGGACCTGGCCGTCCAGGGCGTAGGTCGCCAGCCGCTTCCTGGCCTTGGCGGCGCCGGTGATCAGCGCGCCGACGTCGCGCACCAGGCGGGCGCCGAGCGCGAGCAGCCAGCGCGCGGAGAGCTGGTCGCGGAAGCGGTCCGGGTCCGGCTGCACGGCGGGCAGGGCGGCCGGCGAGATGACGTACGACGCGGCGGTCGCGCGCATCAGCCGCTCGGTGACATTGCCCTTGCGGCGCTCTTGGGCCAGCTCGACCAGGCCGTGCCGCTCCAGCGCCTTGAGGTGGTAGTTCACCTTCTGGCGGGGCAGTCCTACCTTGCCGGCCAGCATCGCCGCCGACGCGGGTTCGGCGGCCAGCTCGGCGAGCAGCCGGGCCCGGACGGGGTCCAGCGACACCGCCGCCGCCTCGGGGTCCTCGATCACGGTCACGTCCAGCATGCGACCACCCTCCCACCGAAAACTTTGTTTGTCCAGACGGACCGAGTTTTCGGCAGGAGGGTGGTGTCGTGTCGGAGCCCCGGCGGGCCGGGAGCTGTCAGTGGCGGCGGCGCTGCCTGCGCCAGGCGATGCCCGCCGTCACCGCGGTCGCGCCCAGCACCCCCACGGCGATGACCGGCCCCGGATGACGCATGCCCGCACGCAGCGTCCCGCGCAGGGGCTGCGGGACGGAGCCTTCCATGGCGTGCCCGGCACGACTCGCCCGGCCCTGCATGGCGTGCCCGGCCTGTGCCGCCCGGCCCTGCATGGCGTGCCCGGCCTGTGCCGCCCGGCCCTGCACGGCGTGCCCGGCCTGTACTGCCCGGCCCTGTGCCGCATGCCCGGCCTGGGCGGCCCGCCCCTGCAGCGCGTGCCCCGCCTGGGCGGCCCGGCCCTGCATGGCGTGCCCCACGTGCCCGGCCTTGCCCTGCACCACGTGACCCGCCTGGGCGGCCCGGCCCTGGACGGCGTGACCGGCCTTGACGGCCCTGTCCTGCATGCCGTGGCCGGCGTGGGCGGCGCTCGCGCGCAGCTGCACCGTCATGGCACCGGCCTTGTCCTTCAGGTCGGCGGCCCGCACCCGGGCCCGGCCCTTGACATCGGCCTTGCCGACCAACTGGGCGACGGTGTGGCCCAGTTGATGCCTGGTGTGCTCGATCTGCCGCCGCAGCTCGTCGGGACCCTTGGCGCCCGATCCGTGCGGAACCCTGTGCTTCATCGGTGTGCCCTTTCCCTGATCGCTGTAGCGCTGAGCGTGATGCCTCCTGAAGCCGCACACGGCGGGGAGGGAACGCGGCGGGTGGTGTCCGCCCGCGGCGGCCGGCCAGGACTTGCCGCACCACGCGACGAACAGCCCGCCGGACCGAGACCGGACGCCACCCGGCGCGGCACCGACTCACAGACCACCGTAGGCGCGACCCCGGCCACCACGCACCCGCACGGGCCGCGCCGGAGGCATCCGCATCCGCGCACCCGTACGTTCGGGTACCCAGCCCGGAGACGTTCAGCCCCGCCCGGCGCCGCCGGTGCCGCGCTCGCCGAGCCGCGCGAGTTGGCTCTGGAACCAGTCGAGTCGCGCCTGCAACAGAGCGGCCTCCGCGACGAGTTCGGGCACCCCCAGCTCCGCCCCGGCCGCCGACTCGCCGGACTCGCCGGACTCGCCGACGGGAAATCCGCCGTCCCCGCCCCGCGCCACCACCCGCAGCCCGTGCCCGGCCAGCCGGGCGAAGCCGGCGAGCGAGACGGACGGACGGCCCCGCACACAACCGGCGCAGACGGGGCCGAGGGCCCGCCAGCCGGGCCTGCCCCAGCCGGCGTCGCCGAGCGCGGCGGCGGTGGCGCCACAGGCGCACGGACCGGCGGTGGCCGTGCGCACCCGCTGCCGGGCGTAACGGAAGCCGCGCTCGAAGCGGATGTAGGCGCCGAGCACGGAGACCTCCAGCAGCAGGGCGGTCCGGTGCTCGGCGGTGCACAGCATGGCCTCGGCGGCACTGCGGTCGTGGACGCAGTGGAAGCCGCAGTCGCACAGCCGGGCCGGCGGGCGGTGCCGGCGGCCGTAGACGCAGGAGGCGTCGTCGAGCACGGCGTACGGCAGCGCGCCGCCGAGCGACACACCGGTGAACCCGGCCCGGGTGCCGTCCTGGGACAGCACCGGGTGGGCGATCTTGTAGCCGGTCGGCGGCTCCGTCGGGCGTTCCGCCGGGAGCCGCAGTCTCATCGGGCGGCCGGGACCTCTTCGCGGGCCGGCTCGGCCGGTTCGACGGGGGCGGCGGTGTCCTCGGGGAGGGGGGTCCGCTCTTCGTCGACGAGCGGCCGCTCCTCGGCGACTCCGGTGGCCAGTGCCTTGCCGAGCTTCATGGTGCCTCCCATGACGGACGTCGGTGACCCTCCGGCCATAGTGACCCATGAGGGGCCGAGTTGGACACAGGGCCTTCGGCCACCCGCCCCGCCACTTCAGCAATGCTTAGCTGTATCTGGTAGGAGAATTAAGTAGAGCTTCATCAAGGTCGTGCCGACACTACCCGTATGACCCGTACGACGACCTCACGCACCACCGCCCGCCCCTTCGGCCGCACGCTCTGCGCGATGATCACGCCGTTCACCGAGGAAGGCGCCCTCGACCCGGACGGTGCCCGGAAGCTGGCCGCGTGGCTGGTGGCCGAGGGCTGCGACGGCCTGGTGCTGAGCGGCACCACGGGCGAGTCGCCCACCACCACGGACGCGGAGAAGGCGGAGCTGATCAAGGCGGTCCGGGAGGCGGTCGGCGACCGGGTGTCCCTGGTGGCGGGGGTGGGCAGCGCCGACACCCGGCACACCGTCGAGCTGGCCCTGGCGGCCGCGGAGGCGGGCGCCGACGGCGTGCTGGTGGTGACGCCGTACTACAGCAGGCCGCCGCAGGAGGCGGTGGAGGCGCACTTCCGCGCCGTCGCCGACGCGAGCGGGCTGCCCGTGATGCTCTACGACATCCCGGGCCGCACCGGCACCCGGATCGAACCGGAGACGATCATCCGCCTCGCCGCGCACCCCCGGATCGTGGCTGTCAAGGACTGCTCCTACGACTTCCTCGGCACCCAGAAGGTGCTGGCCCGCACGGACCTGGCGTACTACGCGGGCTGCGACGAGCACGTACTGGCCCTGTACGCGGTCGGCGCGGCGGGCTGTGTGAGCACCGTCGCCAACGCCGTCCCCGCCGAGATCGCCGCGATCCTGAACGCCTTCGACGCGGGCGACACCACCCGGGCGACCGAACTCCAGCTACGGGCCACGCCGTTGATCGAGGCGATGATGGGCGCGGGCCTGCCCGGCACGGTCACCGCCAAGACCCTGCTCACCCGCCTCGGCCGACCAGCGGGCCCGGTGCGGGCACCGCTGCTGCCCGCCGACCGAGAGACGGCCGACGGACTGCTGGCGCGCTACAAGGCACTCACCGCCGCGCTCTGATCGGCGCTCGGCGCGGCGGGCTGTGTGAGCACCGTCGCCAACGCCGTCCCCGCCGAGATCGCCGCGATCCTGAACGCCTTCGACGCGGGCGACACCGCCCGTGCAACCGAACTCCAGCTACGGGCCACGCCGTTGATCGAGGCGATGATGGGCGCGGGCCTGCCCGGCACGGTCACCGCCAAGACCCTGCTCACCCGCCTCGGCCGACCCGCGGGCCCGGTGCGGGCACCACTGCTGCCCGCCGACCGGGAGACGGCAGACAGGCTGCTGGCGCACTACAAGGCACTCACCGCCGCGCTCTGATCAGCGGTCGGCGAACACCGGCTCCCAGTCCCGGTCGCCGTAGCCGTCGTTCGGCTCCTGGAAACCGCTGAGCGGGACGACCTTGGTGCTGCCGATCGTGACCAGCACCAGCCGGGGCCGGTACCGCTCCACGTCCGGGTCCCGCTCCCAGGCGATGAGCCGCTTGTCGTCGGCCCAGGCGAGCAGATGGGAGCCGCGCACCCGGGTGAGCTCCTTGCCGGTCAGCGGATCACGGATCGAGGAGTACGACGTGTGGTGCGGCTCGGCCACCAGCCCCCAGGCGGCGAGCCGCCCGTCCGGGGACAGCCGGGCGCCGACGTCCGACCTCAGATGGGCCTCGTTCGCGGGCGCGGGCACCTTCCGGCCCGCGAAGTCGTAGAACTGCTGCATACCGTCGCGGGGTCCCACGATCCGCGCGTACAGCAGGTCACCGGCGCGGCCGAAGGCGAAGTCCTCCCGGCCGAGGAACTCCCGGCCCGGCGGAACCGCGACCCAGGTTCCCCGTCCGGAAGCCACGTCCAGGATCTCGAAGCCGGTCCGGGACAGGGACTGGAAGCGCGGCACCCAGTGGGAGCGGCCGGTCCGCGTGTCCATGGCCTTCTCGAACCCGTCGGGATTGTCCGTGTACGTCGTGGCGACCAGCCTGCGGCCGTCAGGCGAGAAGGCGAGCCCCCCGACGCCGTGCGACACCGGGATCCACCGCTCGACCTCCCCCGTCGCGAGGTCGAGCAGTCCGATCCGGGCGGCGGGCATCCGCCGCTCCAGCACGGCGGCGGTCCGCAGGCCCGGGGCGACGGCCACGAACGACCACCGGTCGTCCTTCTCGTACCGGCCGGTCCTCTGGTTCAGCAGCCGGTACGTGCGCTCGCCGATCGCGAGGCCGGCGCTCTGCGGCACCACCTTCACCGTGTAGTACGCGGCCAGCACCGACCGCCCCGCCGCGATCAGCTCGCGCGGCGGCCCCTGGTCCGGATGCGCGCTGACGTCACGGGAGTCCAGCACGCCGGAGGGCCGTACGTCCTTCCGGCCGCCGGAGTCCAGCAGCGGCACCCCGACACCGACCACGGCGGCGGTGGCCACCGCGACGGACGCGAGCCGGCGGGTACGGCGGCGCCGGCGGGCGCCCAGCACCCGGTCGGCGAATCCGGCCGGCGCCGGCTGCTGCTGCGCGGCCTGCTCCCGCAGCGCGTCGCGCACGAGTTCCTCGACGTTCACGGGCGCACCTCCACGGGCGAGAAGTCGCGGGACGGCTGCCGGCGGCCGGGGTCCAGTGCCGCCAACTCGGGGGCCAGCGCACGGAGTCTGGCCAGGGAGCGATGGGTGGTGGACCGTACGGTGCCCACGGAGCAGCCCAGGATCCGGGCCACCTCGGCCTCGGGCAGGTCCTCGAAGTACCGCAGCACCAGCACGGTGCGCTGGCGGGCGGTGAGCCGGGACAGCGCCGTACGCATGACGAGCCGCAGCTCGGCGGCGCCGGACGCGTCCGGGGCCACGGCGTCCTCCGGCGGCTCGGCGACGGTCACCTCCCGCCGCGGCCATTTCAGCCGCCAGCGGCTGATCTGCTGCCGGTACAGGATCCGCCGGACGTACGCCTCCGGCTCGTCGATCCGCTGCCACCGTCCGGCCGCCCTGACCAGCGCGTTCTGCAGCAGGTCCTCGGCGGCGTGCCGGTCGCCGCCGGTCAGCAGGACGGCGGTCTTCAGCAGCGCGGACGACCTGCCGGCCACGAACTCCCGGAAGTTCTCCTGCGCTTCGGCATCCATCGTCACCTTCTCTTTCCCCCGGGCCACTCGTCGTCGCGGCCCTTCATCCCTCCTGACGCGCGGAAGGGCCGCCCGCTATGCCTCACGCCCACAGGAAAGGGCGGGCGCGGCCCGAAGGCCTGCGGTAGCCGGACTTCACGGCACTGGCGCGGTTCGCGGCCGTACCGCCGGTGCGACCGAGCTTCCCTCAGCGGATGTGTGAAGGGCGCCCGAAGGGTGGATCGACTTCTGCGAGGCCGAGTTGACGCAGCATGCCGAGTTCGTCGCTGCTGCCCCAGCGCTCCACGAGCTTGCCGTCGTCGTCGAAGCGGCTGATCTGCATGCCCCGGTAGCTGACCTTCTTACCGGTCGCCCGATGCCCCATCAGCGGGCCCAGATGCGTCCCGGTGACGGTGTAGGCGAAGGCCACCTCCTCGTCGGTGGCCACCAGATGGTCCACCGCGATCTGCAGGTCGGGGAAGGCCGAGCGCAGCTCGCCGAACATGCTCTTGTATCCCTCGGGCCCCGGTACCTGTCCCGGCGCGGGGTCGTGGTCGATCGATCCGGGCGCGACGATCTCTCCGAGAACGTCGAGGTTGCCGGAGACGACGGCTTCTGCGAAAGCGGTCTGCGCGGCGATGTTCGTTTGCTGGGACATGGATGCTCCTCGGGTGCCTGTCGACCACCGGTCCGTCCGCCGGCTGCGAGATCCACGCACCTGTGCCCTAGAGCGACCGTACATCGGGCCCACGCCCCCGGCATGTCCTCGCCGCCGCGGCGGGAGGGCAACGCCCCGGGTGTCGCCGAAGCCGACACGCCCGAGCGCCCTCCCCGGCCGTTGCCGGTACCGCGGAAGGGCGCTCGGAGCGCACCGCACTCAGTTGTGGCTGTTCTGAATACGATGCAGGTCAGGGGGGCAACCCGCCCCCTGGGCCGTCTCGGGGCCGTCCTCGGTGCTGTCGGGGTTCCGGAAGACACGATCCACGGCGGCCCGGGACGTGAGCGCCGGGCGCCACACAAAGCGGTTGAAGCGAGTTCGGTGCACAGCCAGAGCCTTGTTCCCGGACGTTGACGAACAGCAGCGAGGCCGTCACAGGCGGACCGTCCGGGGTCTTCCAGGGCAGCGTGACCTCTACCGGCTCATGCTTGGTGATGTGAGTGGCCAGCGCGAAGGAGACCGTCTCGGGCAGGGGCACACGCCGTTCCTTGCCGCCCTTGGGCGGGCCGAAGACCGCCTGGGTGCCTCGGATGAGCTTGACCTGCCGGACAACGTGGACCGTGCCCCCGAGGAAGTCGACGTCTTCGAGGGCCAGGCCGAAGATCTCGCCTTACCGAAGACCGCACCCCGCGCCCAGGGACACCGATTCTCGGCGATGATCCGATCTTCCACGGCGGCCGTGAACACGGCGGACACGTTGGCGAAGATCGACCGCCGGTAGGATGCCGCACGCCCTGTTACCTCCAGCTCTCGCATCCAGGCACGCAGGTGCAAGGGCCGGAAGGACCCCATAGGGCGGTCACCGGGGTACACGGCCCCAACGTCGTGCTTTACCGGGCAGGTCCACAGACTGCCCGACGCGCCGGAAGCTTACGGGGCCATGATCACTCGCGCCGAAGCAGCTCCAGGCCAAAGTCGTTCCGCCGACCTAGTGGCTCGTCTCGCAGCGTTGGCCGGGTAATCGATGTGCCGCCCGGCGGTCGGCGGACTGTCTCCAGGGCCTGCTTGGCGTTGGTCGTGGGACGTCGCCCGGGTTTGTCCGTCGGCCGGTCGGCATGGAGGAAGGCTGCCGCTTGCAGCGGATCAGCCGGACGGCGAAGGACAGCTGCGGCGGGCGATCGTGGTGCTGATGTCCGCTCAGGGCAGCAGAGCGTCAAGGTCACTACCCTGCTGAGGCAGGGGCGTTGAGCTGCCAGTTGCTTGATCGAGCCTGTCGTCGGGTGGCCGCCCTGCTGATCCGGGTTCAAAGGTGCGTTGCAACGCGGACCAGGTCAGCAACTGCACGAAGGCGGCTCTGCGGCGGCCAGGCGATCACCGTTGTCACAGGCGGAGCGTCCAGGACCGGCACCGCGGCGAGGTCCCGGCGCAGGTCGGTGCTGGCTGACTCGGGAATGACCGCGGTGGTACGGCCGAGCGCGATCAGCTGGAAGAGCTGTGTCAGGTTCCGTATCTCCGCGCCCGGTCCTTCCGGGTAGCTGCCGCCGGGACCGGGCCAGCGGGCCATCGGGAGCTCTGGCAGTGTGGTGACGTCGGCCATCCGGACCTGGGAGTGGATGGCGAGCGGGTGTGAGGCCGGCAGGATCGCGACCTGTCCCTCGGTGTACAGGGTTTCGGTGTCGAGCCCGGCTGCTGAGTCGAAGGGCAGGTGCAGCAGAGCCACGTCGGCTTGTCCCTCCTGCAGCAGCTGCCGGTGCTGGTGTGCCTCGCAGATCAGCAGATCGACGGTGGCTGCGCCGGGTTCCGCGGCGTAGGCGTCGAGCAGTTTCGTCAGCAGCTCGCCACCGGTGCCGGATTTGACGGCGAGGACGAGGCTGGGGTGTGCCTTGGCGGCCCGTTGGGTACGCCGCTCAGCCGCGGTCACTGCGCTGAGGATCGCGCGTCCTTCGGCCAGCAGCACGGCTCCGGCCTCGGTGAGCGTGACCTTGCGGCTGTTGCGTTCCAGCAGTGCGGTTCCGAGCCGCCGCTCGAGCTGGGTGATCGTGCGGGACAGTGGCGGCTGGGCTATCCCAAGGCGCTGGGCAGCCTTGCCGAAGTGCAACTCCTCGGCGACGGCGACGAAGTACCGCAGCTCGCGTATTTCCATGAGTCCAGGCTAAGACGGCAGGCGGCTGATCGATATCGCTCGGGTATCGCTGCACTACCGAGAGGGTGTTGGTGTCCGGCTGCAGCGCAGGCATGCTCGTTTTCATGAGCGAGAAGACGATCGCGCTGGTTACTGGCGCGAACAAGGGAATCGGGTATGAGATCGCGGCCGGGCTGGGTGCGCGGGGCTGGAGCGTCGGTGTCGGCGCCCGGGACGAGCAGCGCCGGAAGGACGCTGTGGCGAAGTTGCGTGCGGCTGGTGTTGACGCGTTCGGCGTGCCTTTGGACGTGACCGACGACGGGAGCGTGGCCGCCGCAGTCCAACTGATCGAGGAGCGGGCAGGACGGCTGGACGTACTGGTCAACAACGCCGGCGTTGCCGGCGGCTGGCCGGAGGAACCGACGACCATCGACCTGGAGACCGTGCGGCGACTGCTGGAGACCAACGTCCTCGGCGTCATCAGGGTCACCAACGCGATGCTGCCCCTGCTGCTCCGTTCGGCGCACCCGCGGATCGTCAACCAGTCCAGCCACGTCGGCTCCCTGACACTGCAGACCACGCCCGGCGTGGACCTCGGGGGGATCAGCGGGGCGTACGCGCCGACGAAGACCTACCTCAACGCCGTCACCATCCAGTACGCCAAGGAGCTGAGCGGCACCAACGTCCTGATCAACAACGCCTGCCCCGGTTACGTGGCCACCGACCTCAACGGATTCAGCGGGACGCAGACCCCCGAGCAGGGCGCGGCGATCGCCATCCGGCTGGCGACCTTGTCGGACGACGGCCCGACCGGCCAGCTGTTCGACGACAGCGGCGTCGTACCGTGGTGACCTGACCTTGGATGCGTTCCTCGATCGCTGTCGCTGGGCATCGTCACGCAGCCTTGGCCGGGTAATCGGTCCACTGGCGGATCGGTGACTCGGGCGCGAAACGGGTCTTCGGCTCGGCGCGGGCGTTGCGCCAGCGGAGATAGGCGGCGATGGCGGCGTTCTGTTCGGCGTGGGTGCGGTGGTCGGTGCCGTTGAGTGCGAAGTGGCGCAGGGCGGCGAACTCCGACTCGATCCAGTTCAGCCAGGAGCCGTAGGTCGGCAGGAAGACCAGTTCGACGTCGTGGTCGGCGGCCCAGGTGCGGACTTCGGCGTGCTTGTGCGGGGAGAAGTTGTCCAGCACCACGTACAGCTTCTGCTCGGGCCAGCGTTCCCGCAGGGTCTTGAGCAGGCCAGGAACTCGCGCCACCGTTTGCGTGTGCCGATCCGGTAGGAGATCTTGCCGGTGGCCAGGTCGAGGGCGGCGAGCATGTGCATCACTAAAGCGGTGGCTTCCTGGCAACCAGCGGCAGTGGCCAGCTGACGCAGGCCACGAGTGCGCTGCCGTCCTCGGTGAGGAAGAGCAGGGTGAACCGTGTCCGATTGTCAGGATCGATCAGCGCTGTGCGCACAGGCCGGCCATAGTCCCTGATGAGCTGCACTGCTCGCTCCAGGCCAGGAGGTTCGAATCCGCGCATCCGCATGCGCTGAAGTCGGCGACTGAAGACTCCGGCATGCGCACCAGTGGGTTGTACCCGTTCCTCCACCGAGTAGGGGGCGCCGCTGCGGAGGGCGGCCAGAGCCATCACGGACGCCTCGTCATCACCCATCAAAAGCGATTCCAGCACATGCCGTTCCATGGTCACCCCGTTTGGATCGTGCGGTACAGCAGCCAGGTACCGCAACCCTAGTAACCACCCCCGCACGGTAGCGTCCCTCCGGGCCCGCTCAGCGGCCGGTGTGACCCCCGCTGACCGATCGCGCTAGAGCTACGGATCAGAAGGTTTTCGACATCCACGGCTGACATCAACAAGGGCGGACGGCGGCACACAGCGACGCCCCTGGGCGTCCGTCGGATCAGCCGACGAAGGCACCAGGAGCGGGCGTAGATCGAACTCCTAAAGCGGTGCTCACGCACGAGCGCCCTCCCGGGCCGTCCTGGGGCCGTGGAAGGGCGCTCAACGATGACCAACGTCGACAACTGCCGACAGCTCGGCAGCAGGTCAGGGCGTTGATCGATGAGGCGGCCGCAGGTCACGGCCGCCGGTGATCAGTTGTGGCTGTGCAGGATGTCGTTCAGGCCGCCCCAGACCGCGTTGTTCGGGCGGGCCTCGACCACGCCGGTGACCGAGTTGCGGCGGAAGAGGATGTTGGAGGCGCCGTTCAGCTCGCGGGCCTTGACGATCTGGCCGTCGGGCATGGTGATCCGGGTGCCCGCGGTGATGTAGAGGCCGGCCTCTACCACGCACTCGTCGCCGAGCGCGATGCCGACGCCCGCCTCGGCGCCGACCAGGCAGCGCTCGCCGATGGAGATGATCACGTTGCCGCCGCCGGACAGGGTGCCCATGGTGGAGGCGCCGCCGCCGATGTCGGAGCCGTTGCCGACCACGACGCCCGCGGAGATGCGGCCTTCGACCATGGAGGTGCCGAGCGTGCCGGCGTTGAAGTTGACGAAGCCCTCGTGCATGACCGTGGTGCCCTCGGCGAGGTGCGCGCCGAGGCGGACCCGGTCGGCGTCGGCGATGCGCACGCCCTTGGGGACGACGTAGTCGGTCATCCGCGGGAACTTGTCGATCGAGGTGACCTGCAGGTGCAGGCCTTCGGCGCGGGCGTTGAGCCGCACCTTCTCGATGTCGTCCACGGCGACCGGGCCGAGCGAGGTCCAGGCGACGTTGGCGAGGTGGCCGAAGATGCCGTCCAGGCTCTGGCCGTGCGGCTTGACCAGGCGGTGCGAGAGCAGGTGCAGACGCAGGTAGACGTCGTGCGCGTCGATCGGCTTCTCGTCCAGTGAGGCGATGACCGTACGGACCGCGACCACCTCGACGCCCCGTCGGGCGTCCGGGCCGATCGCCGCGGTCGCGCCGCCGCCCAACAGCTGGGCCGCCTGCTCGGCGGTGAGCCGCTCGGTGCCGGCCGGGCCCGGCTCCTCGACCAGCTCGGGGGCCGGGAACCAGGTGTCGAGAACGGTGCCGTCGGAGGCGAGGGTGGCGAGGCCAGCGGCGACGGCGCCGGTGGTGCGGGAAGCAGAGTCGGTCATGCAGGCAAACCTAACGTGGGCGGGGTGGTCGGGGCGAACCGCGTCTCACGTGCCGGGCGCCCCGTCAGGGGATCAGCCGAGCGAGGGCGGCGCGGGCGTATTCCTCGTCGTAGGAACCGCCCGTCAGCAGCACCTGGAGGCAGATCCCGTCCAGGAGGGCGAGCAGGGCGCGGGCCGTGACAGGGTCCGTGCGGCCGGCCAGCAGGGCCGCCGCGGCCTCGGTCCACTCGGCGGCGACGGGACGCAGGGCGGGCCGGCGCAGGGCCGCCAGATACAGCTCGTACTCCAGCTCCACGCCCGTACGGTCGCCGCCCAGCCACACGCCGAGCGCGCCGGCGAGTTCGGCGGCGAGATCGCCCGCACCGTCCTTGGGCAGCCGCTCGGCCAGCACCCGGCCGAAGTTCTCGTTCGACTGCCGCAGCGCGGCCACCATCAGCTCTTCGAGGGTGGCGAAGTGGTACGTCGTGGAGCCGAGCGGTACGTCCGCCTCGGCGGCGACCGAGCGGTGGCTGAGACCGGCGATGCCGTCCCGGCCGACCACGCGGATCGCCGCGTCGATGAGGCGCCGGCGCCGGTCGGGGTCGTAGCGGCGGGGCATCAGTGGCTCGCTCCCCCCAGGTTCAGCACGACCACTCCCCCGATGATCAGCAGGATCCCGCCGACCTTGGCGACGCCCAGCCCCTCCCCGAACAGCAGCAGTCCGAGGAGGGCGATGGTCGCGGTGCCCACGCCGGACCAGATCGCGTACGCCGTGCCGATCTGGACGGTCTTCAGCGTCTGGGCGAGCAGCGCGAAGGAGACGAGGTAGCCCAGAGCCGTCACGAGCGAGGGCCACAGCCGGCTGAACCCCTCGCTGTACTTCATCGCCGTCGTCGCGGCGACCTCGGCGGCGATGGCGCCGGCGAGCGTCAGGTATCCCATGTGTGCGAGCGTACACAACGGATGCGTACGGTCGTACACGTCCGCGGGACCACAAGAAAGTTTCACTTTCACAGAAACCGCTCGCTACGGACGCTTCGGCCACTACTCTGCGGGCCCATGCCCGACCACACCCCCCATCCCTGGGAGACCGGCTGGACGGCCGACACCTCCCGTCTCCCCGGCACCCGAAGACTCTGGCTGGCCGGCGCGCTGGCGTTCGCGGTCGCCACCGCCTGCGTCACCGCCCTGGTCGTGAACGACGGGCCCCGGCACACCACGACCACCCCGCAGCAGACCGGTGCCCCCACGGACAACGGCCCCGGCCTGCTCTCCTTCGCCTCCCCGTCGGCGCCTACGACCGCTCCCCCGAAGGGCGGGCGCGGCACGACCCCGGTGACACCGCAGACGGCCACCTCCGCCTCCACCTCCACCTCCGCCTCCGCCGAACCGAGGTCCACGCCCTCCAAGTCACCGGCACCCCACGGAAGTTCACCCCACTCACCCGAGCCCGCCGCGCAGGGCACCTCCGTCCGCTCCGTCAACTACCCGGACCGTTACTGGCACATCGGCGGCGACTACGTGCGGCTCGACCCGGTCACGTCGCCCGCCGACCGCCGCGCCGCGACCTTCACGGTGGTCAAGGGCCTTGCGGAGAGCCGCTGTTACTCCTTCGCCACGGCGGGCGGCGGCTACCTCCGGCACCGGAACTTCCTGTTGCGCGCCGAACCCGACGACGGCACGCCCCTGTTCCGCCAGGACGCCACCTTCTGCCCTCGCCGCTCGTCCTTCGGCGGGGCGGTCATGCTGGAGTCGGTCAACTACCCCGGCCGCTTCCTGCGGCACCAGAACTTCCGGCTGAAGCTGGTCCCGTACCAGGACACCGAGCTCTACCGCGCGGACTCGGCGTTCCAGCTCGTGGAGGGGCTGGGCTGAGCAGACGAAAGCGGCGGCACCCGTGCGGGGTGCCGCCGCTTTCGCGGATACAGAAGCCGTCAGACGTTGAACCCGAGCGCCCGAAGCTGCTCGCGCCCGTCGTCCGTGATCTTGTCGGGGCCCCACGGTGGCATCCAGACCCAGTTGATGCGGAGTTCGTTGACGAGGCCGTCCGTGGCGGACTTGGCCTGGTCCTCGATGACGTCCGTCAGCGGGCAGGCCGCCGAGGTCAGGGTCATGTCGACCGTGGCCACGTTGGAGTCGTCGATGTGGATGCCGTAGATCAGCCCGAGGTTGACGACGTCGATGCCCAGCTCGGGGTCGACCACGTCCATCAGGGCCTCGCGGAGTTCCTCCTCCGAGACCGGCTTCATCTCTGCGGTGTCGGTCATGCCGTCTTCCTTTCGGCGTCGGCGCCACCCAGCGCCTGGGCCGTCGCGTCCTTCCACGCCATCCAGCTCAGGAGGGCGCACTTGACCCGCGCGGGGTACTTGGAGACACCGGCGAACGCGACCGCGTCCTCCAGGATGTCCTCCATCGCGTCGTCGGGCTCGATCCGGCCCTTGGACTGCATCAGCTCCAGGAAGGTCTCCTGGATCTTCTGCGCCTCGGTCAGGTCCTTGCCGACCAGCAGCTCGTTGAGGACCGACGCGCTCGCCTGGCTGATCGAGCAGCCCTGGCCCTCGTAACTGACGTCCGCGATCTTCGTGCCGTCGTACTTCACGCGGAGGGTGATCTCGTCGCCGCACGTCGGGTTCACATGGTGCACCTCGGCGTCGCCATCCCGCAGACCACGCCCGTGGGGGTTCTTGTAGTGGTCCAGGATGACTTCCTGGTACATCGAGTCCAGCTTCACGGTTTCAGCTCACGCCTCTCAGCCGAAGAAGTTCCGTACGTGCTCCAGCCCCTCGACCAGTGCGTCGATCTCGGCCGGCGTGGAGTACAGATAGAACGACGCTCGCGTGGTCGCAGGAATTCCGTACCGGAGGCAGACGGGCCGCGCGCAGTGGTGGCCGACACGGACCGCGATGCCCTGCTCGTCGAGGACCTGGCCCACGTCGTGCGGGTGGATGTCACCGAGCGTGAAGGAGATCGCGGCGCCCCGGTCCTCGGCCGTGGTCGGGCCGATGATCTTCAGGTCCGGGACCTTCTGCAGACGCTGGACCGCGTACTCGGTCAGCGCGTGCTCATGGGCGAGGATCTTCTCCATGCCGATCGACTGGAGGTAGTCGATCGCGGCACCGAGACCGACCGCCTGAGCGATCGGGGGCGTGCCCGCCTCGAACTTGTGCGGCGCCGGGGCGTAGGTGGACGAGTGCATCGAGACGGTCTCGATCATCTCGCCGCCGCCCAGGAAGGGGGGGAGGTCCTCCAGCAGCTCCTGGCGGCCCCACAGGACGCCGATGCCCGTCGGGCCGCACATCTTGTGGCCGGTGAAGGCCACGAAGTCGGCCTGCAGGGCCTGCACGTCCAGCGGCATGTGCGGGGCGGCCTGGGAGGCGTCGATGCAGACCAGCGCGCCGACCTCCTGGGCGCGGCGCACTATCGCCTCGACCGGGTTGACCGTGCCCAGGATGTTCGACACCAGCACGAAGGAGACGATCTTCGTCTTCTCCGTGATGATCTCGTCGATGTTGGTGAGGTCCAGCCGGCCGTCGTCCGTGAGACCGAACCACTTCAGCTTCGCGCCGGTGCGCTGCGCGAGCAGCTGCCACGGCACGATGTTGGAGTGGTGCTCCATCTCCGTGATGACGATCTCGGTCTCGTGGTCCACCCGGTAGGGCTCCTCGGCCCAGCCCAGCATGTTCGCCACGAGGTTCAGCGACTCGGAGGCGTTCTTGGTGAAGATCACCTCGTCGCGGCTCGGCGCGTTGATGAACGCGGCGACCTTGTCGCGCGCGCCCTCGTACAGCGCCGTGGCCTCCTCGGCGAGCACATGCACACCGCGGTGGACGTTGGCGTTGTAGCGCTCGTAGTACTCGCTCAGGGCGTCCAGCACCTGGCGCGGCTTCTGCGAGGTCGCCGCGTTGTCCAGGTACACGAGCTTCTTGCCGTCGTGGACCAGACGGTCCAGTACGGGGAAGTCCTTGCGGATCGCCTCGGTGTCGAGGAGGCCCGGCAGCTGTGTCACGCGGATACGCCACCCTTCGTGTATGCCTCGTAGCCCTCGTCCTCCAGCTTGTCGGCGAGCTCGGCACCGCCGGACTCGACGATCCGGCCACCGGAGAAGACGTGGACGAAGTCGGGCTTGATGTAGCGCAGGATGCGCGTGTAGTGCGTGATCAGCAGGGTGCCGACCTCGCCGGTCTCGCGGACGCGGTTGACGCCCTCGGAGACGATGCGGAGCGCGTCGACGTCCAGGCCGGAGTCCGTCTCGTCCAGGATCGCGACCTTGGGCTTGAGCAGCTCCAGCTGAAGGATCTCGTGGCGCTTCTTCTCACCGCCGGAGAAGCCCTCGTTGACGTTGCGCTCGGCGAAGGCCGGGTCCATGTTGAGGCGCTCCATGGCCTCCTTGACCTCCTTCACCCAGGTGCGCAGCTTGGGGGCCTCGCCGCGGACGGCGGTGGCGGAGGTGCGCAGGAAGTTGGAGACCGAGACGCCGGGGACCTCGACCGGGTACTGCATCGCCAGGAACAGGCCGGCGCGGGCGCGCTCGTCGACGGACATCTCCAGGACGTCCTCGCCGTCGAGGGTGACGGTGCCGCTGGTGATCGTGTACTTCGGGTGACCCGCGAGCGAGTAGGCGAGGGTCGACTTGCCGGAGCCGTTGGGGCCCATGATGGCGTGCGTCTCGCCCTGCTTCACGGTGAGGTCGACGCCCTTGAGGATCTCCTTCGTGGCGTTGTCGGCCTCGACGGTGACGTGCAGGTCTCGGATTTCAAGCGTTGCCATGGGTGCCTCAGGACTCCTGGGTGAGGGAGACGAGAACGTCGTCCCCTTCGATCTTTACGGGGTATACGGGGACGGGGCGCGTGGCCGGGAGGCCGGACGGCTTGCCGGTGCGCAGGTCGAAGGAGGAGCCGTGCAGCCAGCACTCGATCTGGCAGTCCTCCACCTCGCCCTCGGAGAGCGAGACGTTCGCGTGGGAGCAGATGTCGTAGATCGCGAACACCTCGCCCTCGGTCTTGACGACCGAGACCGGCGTGCTGTCGATCTCCACCCGCTTCGGGGTGTCCTCCTCCAGCTCGCTCAGCCCGCAGACGCGTACGAAGGTCATGCGACCGAAGCCTCCAGCTCCTCCTCGATCTTGGCGAGCAGGCGCTCCTCGATGTCGGCGACACCGATCTGCTGGACCAGTTCGGCGAAGAAGCCGCGGACCACCAGGCGGCGCGCCTCGTGCTCCGGGATGCCGCGGGCCATCAGGTAGAAGAGCTGCTCGTCGTCGAAGCGGCCGGTCGCGGAGGCGTGGCCGGCACCGACGATCTCGCCGGTCTCGATCTCCAGGTTCGGCACCGAGTCGACACGCGCGCCGTCCGTGAGGACCAGGTTGCGGTTCATCTCGTAGGTGTCCGTGCCCTCGGCCTTGGCCTCGATGAGCACGTCGCCGATCCAGACCGCGTGCGCGTCGTCGCCCTGGAGCGCGCCCTTGTAGACGACGTTGGACTTGCAGTGCGGGGTGTTGTGGGTGACCAGCAGGCGGTGCTCCTGGTGCTGACCGGCGTCGGTGAAGTACAGGCCGAACAGCTCGGCCTCGGCGCCGGGGCCGGCGTACGTCACGCGCGGGTGCAGGCGGACGACGTCGCCGCCGAAGGTCACGACCACGGACTTGTAGGAGGCGTCCCGGCCGACCAGCGCGTTGTGCTGGGCCACGTGGACGGCCTTGTCGTCCCAGTCCTGGACGGAGACGACGGTCAGCTTCGCCCCGTCACCGAGGACGTAGTCGACGTTGGCGGCGAGCACCGCGTCACCGGTGTGGTCGATGACCACGACCGCCTCGGCGAAGGCGCCCAGCTCGATCACCTGGTGGCCGAAGGCGGTGCCGCCCTGGCCGTGCACCGCGATGCGGATCGGCTCGGTGAGGACGGTCTCCTTCGGGACGGTCACGACCGAGGCCTTCTCGAAGGCGGAGTACGCCTGCGCGGCGACCCGGTCCACCGGGGTGCCCGCCTTGCCGAGCCGCGCGTCGTCACGGCCGACGGTCTCGACGGTGACGCCCTCGGGGGCCTGGACGTCGACCTTCACGCCGTCGCCGTTGGCCACCGCGGTGCCGTCGTGCAGCCCGCGCAGGCGCTCCAGCGGGGTGAACCGCCACTCCTCCTCGCGGCCGTGGGGGACCGGGAAGTCCGCCACGTCGAAGGACGGGGGCGCGCTCATGCGCGAGACGACGGTCGACTCCGCGGCGACCGCGATCGAGCCGGCGGTGGTGGAACCCACCGGGATGTTCTGGGCCTCAGCCATGGCTGTCGTATTGCTCGCTTTCTCAGGTCAGTGGCTTGATGGGGAAGGCGGTGGGTGATTAACCGACCGCGCCCTCCATCTGCAGCTCGATCAGCCGGTTGAGCTCCAGCGCGTACTCCATCGGCAGCTCCTTGGCGATGGGCTCGACGAAGCCGCGCACGATCATCGCCATGGCCTCGTCCTCGGACAGTCCGCGGCTCATCAGGTAGAAGAGCTGGTCCTCGGAGACCTTGGAGACGGTGGCCTCGTGACCCATGGACACGTCGTCCTCGCGGACGTCCACGTAGGGGTAGGTGTCCGAGCGGGAGACGGTGTCCACCAGCAGCGCGTCGCACAGCACGTTGGACTTCGACCCGGCGGCGCCCTCGCCGATCTCGATCAGACCGCGGTAGGAGGTACGGCCTCCACCGCGCGCCACCGACTTGGAGACGATGTTGGACGAGGTGTTCGGCGCCATGTGGACCATCTTGGCGCCGGCGTCCTGGTGCTGGCCCTCGCCCGCGAAGGCGATGGACAGGGTCTCGCCCTTGGCGTGCTCGCCCATCAGGTAGACGGCCGGGTACTTCATCGTCACCTTGGAGCCGATGTTGCCGTCGATCCACTCCATGGTCGCGCCCTCGTAGGCCACGGCGCGCTTGGTGACCAGGTTGTAGACGTTGTTCGACCAGTTCTGGATGGTCGTGTAGCGGCAGCGGGCGTTCTTCTTGACGATGATCTCGACGACCGCGGAGTGCAGCGAGTCCGACTTGTAGATCGGGGCGGTGCAGCCCTCGACGTAGTGCACGTAGGCACCCTCGTCGACGATGATCAGGGTCCGCTCGAACTGGCCCATGTTCTCCGTGTTGATGCGGAAGTAGGCCTGCAGCGGGATCTCGACGTGGACGCCCTTGGGGACGTAGATGAACGAGCCGCCGGACCACACGGCCGTGTTCAGCGCGGCGAACTTGTTGTCACCGGCCGGGATGACCGTGCCGAAGTACTCCTTGAAGAGCTCCGGGTGCTCCTTCAGCGCGGTGTCGGTGTCGAGGAAGATGACGCCCTGCTCCTCCAGGTCCTCGCGGATCTGGTGGTAGACGACCTCCGACTCGTACTGGGCGGCGACACCGGCGACCAGGCGCTGCTTCTCGGCCTCCGGGATGCCCAGCTTGTCGTAGGTGTTCTTGATGTCCTCGGGCAGGTCCTCCCAGGACTCCGCCTGCTTCTCCGTGGAGCGCACGAAGTACTTGATGTTGTCGAAGTCGATGCCCGAGAGGTCGGAGCCCCAGTTCGGCATCGGCTTCTTCTCGAAGAGCTTCAGGCCCTTCAGGCGCAGCTTGGTCATCCACTCCGGCTCCGACTTCTTGCCGGAGATGTCGCGGACGACCTCCTCGTTCAGGCCGCGCCTGGCGGAGGCACCGGCCACGTCGGAGTCGGCCCAGCCGTATTCGTACTTGCCCAGGCCCTCGAGTTCGGGGTGGGCAGTCTCCGTGGGGAGAGTCATGCGGGGTTCCTCCCGGCCGTGCTTGCAGGTGCGTCGTTGGAAATCTTGGGGATGAACGTCGTGCAGACGCCGTCGCCGTGCGCGATGGTCGCCAGTCGCTGGACGTGGGTACCCAGCAGCTCGGCGAAGATCTCCGTCTCCGCCTCGCACAGCTGCGGGAACTGCTCCGCGACGTGGGCGACCGGGCAGTGGTGCTGGCACAGCTGCTCGCCGACCGGTGCGCTGCGCGCCGTAGCAGCGTACCCGTCCACGCTCAAGGCCTTGGCCAGCGCTTCGGCGCGCTTGTCCGGGGTGACCGCCTCGATCGCCTTGCGGTACGCGCTCGCCTGGGCGGCGATCCGGGCGCGGGCGAAGGCCGCGACCGCCTCGGGGCCCCCGCCCTGCTCGGCGATCCAGCGGAGCGCGTCCGCGGCGAGCTTGTCGTACGACTGGTCGAAGGCGTCCCGGCCGCAGTCGGTGAGTGCGAAGACCTTGGCGGGGCGGCCGCGCGTGCGCGTGCCGTACACCCGCTGTTCGCGGGCCTCCACGACGTCGTCGGCGACCAGCGCGTCCAGGTGGCGCCGGACGGCCGCCTGGGTGAGTCCCAGCCGGCCGGCGAGTTCGGCGACGGTCGACGGGCCGTGGTCCAGGATGGAGCGCGCGACGCGGTTGCGCGTGGAGCGCTCACCGGTCGCGAGTTCCTCCTGTGGGGCCCCCAGAGGGGTCTCCCGAGCCTCGCCGACGTTTTTCACAACGCCATTGTTGCGTAATTCCTCGGAGCCTGACAAGCGCCGTCCGGATCATCGACCGGTGCCCTGCGTCACTTAGGCATACCTAACGTGACCTGCGGAAACGATCTTCGATCGATCATCCGGCACGCTTCTGAGCAGGCAATTCGGTGGCGGCACGGGCGCCCGTCGGGAAGACTCGCGAACCATGCCGACACCCCCTCCGACCGGCCCTCTTGTCACACGGGACACCCTGGCCACACAACTGCGCCTTCTGGGTGTCGAGACCGGAGAGATCCTCCTCGTCCACTCCTCCCTCGGCTCCCTCGGCTGGGTCAACGGAGGTGCCGTCGCGGTCGTCCAGGGACTGCTCGACGCCCTGGGCCCGTCCGGCACCCTGGTCGTCCCCGCCCAGTCGGCCCAGCTGTCCGACCCGGCGCTGTGGGCGAGGCCGCCGGTGCCCGAGCAGTGGTGGGACCGGATCCGGGCCACCATGCCGCCGTACGACCCGCTGATCACGCCCACCCGCGGGGTCGGCGTGATCCCCGAGACCGTGCGGACCTGGCCGGGTGCCCTGCGCAGCGCGCACCCGCAGACCTCGTTCGCGGCGCTCGGCCCGCGCGCCCGGGAGATCACCGACGGCCACGCCCCCGACTGCCGGCTCGGCGAGCACAGCCCGCTGGCCCGGCTGGAGAAGCTGGGCGCCCGGGTCCTGCTGCTCGGCGCGGGCTACGCGTCCTGCACCAGCTTCCACCTGGCCGAGTACCGGATACCCGCGCCGCTGGTGGAGGTCGGACGGCCCGCTCCCGGCGGCGGCTGGGAGACGGTGATCGAGGTGTCGATCGACTCCGACCGGTTCGACGAGCTCGGGCACGACTTCGAGCGGGACCGGCCCGTCGTACGCGGCAGGGTCGGCGCGGCGGACGCCCGGCTCTTCCCGGTGGCGGACGCGGTGGCCTATGCCGAGCGGTGGCTGCCGCTGCACCGGCCCCGCGAGGAGTAGCCCGGCCCGCGGGAAACCCCGTGCGGAGGACTTCCCGCACCCCCGCGCCTGAACGGCAAGCGGTCTCCCTAGACTCTGGACCCATGCGAAGTGAGCCCGTCCACCCGTCTCCCGACCACCACCCCTCAGGGAGACGCTTCGCGCCGCACCCGCTCATCGAGGTCCAGGCCCTGGTGAAGCGGTACGGCACGAAGACCGCGGTGGACGGCCTCGACCTGGTGGCCGGAGCGGGCGTGACCGCCGTCCTCGGTCCCAACGGGGCCGGCAAGACGACCACGGTCGAGACCTGCGAGGGGTACCGGAAACCGGATTCCGGCACGGTGCGCGTCCTGGGCCTCGACCCCATACGCCAGTCCGCCGAGCTGCGTCCCCGCATCGGTGTGATGCTCCAGTCCGGCGGCGTCTACTCCGGCGCCCGGGCCGACGAGATGCTCCGGCATGTCGCGAAGCTGCACGCGCACCCGCTGGACGTGGACGCCCTGATCGAGCGGCTGGGCCTCGGCAGCTGCGGCCGGACCTCCTACCGGCGGCTGTCCGGCGGCCAGCAGCAGCGCCTCGCGCTCGCCATGGCCGTCGTCGGGCGCCCGGAACTGGTCTTCCTGGACGAGCCGACGGCCGGCCTGGACCCACAGGCCCGCCGGGCCACCTGGGACCTGGTGAAGGACCTGCGCGCCGACGGCGTCTCGGTGATCCTCACCACCCACTACATGGAAGAGGCCGAACAGCTCGCCGACGACGTGGCGATCATCGACGGCGGCCGGGTCATCGCCCAGGGCTCCCCGGAGGAGCTGTGCAAGGGCGGCGCCGAGAACACCCTGCGCTTCACCGGCCGCCCCGGCCTCGACGTGGGCTCCCTGCTGAAGGCCCTCCCGGCCGACTGCACGGCCGCCGAGCTCACCCCGGGAGCCTACCGGGTCGTCGGCAAGGTCGACCCGCAGCTGCTGGCCACCGTGACCTCCTGGTGCGCCCAGCACGGAGTGATGCCGGAGCGGATCTCGGTGGAGCGGCACACGCTGGAGGACGTCTTTCTGGAGCTGACCGGCAAGGAGCTGCGCTCGTGACGACTGCAACCGGTACCTACGCCCCCAAGCCGGGTGCGGCGCCGCTCCCCCGCATGATCGCGGCCCAGGCGGCCCTGGAGACGAAGATGCTGCTCCGCAACGGCGAGCAGCTGCTGCTGACCGTGGTCATCCCGACCCTGCTGCTGGTGCTCTTCAGCTCGGTGGACATCGTGGACACCGGCAAGGGCGAGGCGGTCGACTTCCTCGCCCCCGGCATCCTGGCGCTCGCCGTGATGTCGACGGCGTTCACCGGGCAGGCCATCGCGACCGGCTTCGAGCGCCGCTACGGCGTGCTCAAGCGGCTCGCCTCCTCGCCGCTGCCCCGCTGGGGCCTGATGACCGCGAAGACCGCGTCCGTGCTGGTCACGGAGGTCCTGCAGGTGATCCTGCTGACGGCGATCGCGTTCGCGCTGGGCTGGTCCCCGCACGGCAACCCGGCCGCGGTCGTGCTCCTCCTCGTCCTCGGTACGGCGGCCTTCTCCGGCCTGGGCCTGCTGATGGCGGGCACGCTGAAGGCGGAGGCGACCCTGGCCGCCGCCAACCTGGTCTTCCTGCTGCTGCTCGTGGGCGGCGGGGTCATCGTCCCGCTGGACAAGTTCGGTTCGGGCGCGCAGACCGTGCTCGGGCTGCTGCCCATCTCCGCGCTGTCGGACGGCCTGCGGGACGTGCTCCAGCACGGGGCCGGGATGCCCTGGGGCGACCTGGGGATCCTGGCGGTGTGGGCGGTCGTCGGGCTGGCCGCCGCGGGAAAGTTCTTCCGCTGGGAGTGAGCCCGCACGGCGGACCCTCGTGAAAGCGTGCACAAGCGGCGGCCTACGATGGTGGGCGTGCCAAAGCTGAACCCCGCCGACGCCGCAGCGGCCGTACGCAACCCGCTCGCCTTCATCGCCGAACGCTGGACCCCGACCCCGAGGACGGTCCAGCGGGCGGCCCTCGCCGCGCTCGTGATGTCGGTGGTCATCGTCGTCACCGGCGGCGCCGTACGCCTGACCGGCTCCGGCCTCGGCTGCCCGACCTGGCCGGAGTGCACCGACGGCTCGCTGACCCCGACGAACGCGCTGAGCTACCACAGCGCGATCGAGTTCGGCAACCGGATGCTGACCTACGTGCTGTGCGCCGCGGTCGGCTGGGCGATCATCGCCGCCCGCTCCGAGAAGCCGTACCGGCGCAGCCTGACCCGGCTGGGCTGGGCGCAGTTCTGGCTGGTGATGAGCAACGCGATCCTCGGCGGCATCGTCGTGCTGGTGGGCCTCAACCCGTACACGGTCGCGGCCCACTTCCTGCTGGCGACGGCCCTGACCACCGTCGCCGCGGTGATGTGGCAGCGCACCCGCGAGGGCGACGGCGCGCCCCGGCCGCTGGTCGGCAAGGCCGTGCAGCAGCTGGTGTGGTTCCTGGTGGCCGCGTCTCTGCTGCTCATCGCGGTCGGCACGGTGGTGACCGGGGCCGGCCCGCACGCGGGTGACTCCAGCGAGGTCGAGCGGATCCCCATCGACTGGGAGACGGTGGCCAAGCTGCACGCGGTGCTCGCCTGGATCGTGGTGACACTGACGTTCGCGCTGTGGTTCGTGCTGAAGGCGGTGGACGCCCCGAAGGGGCCGCTCGCCCGCACCCGCGACCTGTTCCTGATCCTGCTCGCCCAGGGTGTGATCGGCTACGTGCAGTACTTCACCCATCTGCCCGAGGTGCTGGTGGGCCTGCACATGCTGGGCTCCTGCCTCGTGTGGATCGGCGTCCTGCGCATCCTGCTGGCCCTCCGCGAACGCCCGGAGGCCACCCTGGACCTGCCCGGCCCCGCGGCCGAGGTGGCGGTGGGCACGCGCGCGTGAGTCACCCGTAGCTGGTGACCAGCGCGCCGATCGCCGGGCCGAGGTAGGCGCGGGTCAGCTCGGCGCGGCGGACGAGCCAGTCCTGGGCTGCCGGGGCGGGATCGTCGTCGTAGCGTCGGCGGGTGATGTCCGCGACGACCTCGGCGGGAGCGCCGAGCGCCGGGAGTTCGTCGAGCGCCTCCCGCTTCGAGATCAGCCGGCCGTCCCGCAGGGTCACGGTGGCCCGGGCGAAGGTGAGCAGGCCCAGGTCGACCCACACGTCCTGCCGCCACAGCCGGGCCTTGTCGACCGCCGGGCGCCAGTAGTCCCGCTGGTCCCGTACGACGAAGTCGTGCAGCTGCCGCTCCGGCACCGGCGGGAGCAGCCCGGCCGGCGACCCGCCGTACAGCGCCCGCCCGAAGTCGTGCAGCTCGCGCCGGGTGACGGGGGTGACCGGGCGGCGCATCACGTGTCCGTGGGCCCAGGTGAGGTGCGGACGGTCCGGGTCGCCCAGGGTGGCGGGGGTGAGATAGCTGCAGTGGAGTTTCGCGGAGAGCGGCAGGGCGCGCAGCCTCCGGTGCAGGGCCACCACCCGCCGTACGGTCCCGAGGCGCACCGGGCCGGGCAGTACGGCGATCAGGTCCAGGTCGCTGCGGCCCTCCTGGTAGTCACCGCCGGCCAGTGAGCCGTGCGCCCACACCGCGCGCGGTCGCAGCGGCGTGAGTCCGTCGAGGAACCTGTCGAGCAGCGATGCGGTCGGCATCCGCCCAGTCTGGGCAGGTCATGCCAGTCCGTAAACCCGGCGCGCGTTGTCCGCCGCGACCATCCGGGCCACCCGCTGGGCGTCCTCCAGGGACCAGGCGCCCTCGGCCACCCAGTTGCCCAGGACCCGGGCCAGGGCCTCGCGGAACAGCCGGGCGCCTACGACGTGCAGCTCGGGCAGGCCGTGGGCGCCCGTGGAGAAGAGGATCTTGCCGAAGGGCGCCAGCTCCAGGATCTCGGCGAGGACGGTGGCCGCGCGGGCGCCGGTGCGGACCAGCGCGGCACCGGAGTCGGTGTAGACGTGCGGGAAGACGCCGGCCAGATGGGCGGCGTGACGGTGGTACGGGTAGCCGTGCAGCAGGATCAGGTCGGTGCCGAGGCCCGCCGTGGCCCGCACGAAGTCGGTGAGCAGCACGGGGTCGGTGCGGTCGATGCGGGAGGCCGGCTCGCCCAGCCCCGCGTGCAGTTGGAGCGGCAGGCCCGAGGCAACGGCGATCCACAGCAGGTGCCGCAGCAGCACCGGGTCGGTGAGCGGCCCGCCGACCCTGCGCCCGGCCAGCCAGCGGCCCGCCGCGCCCCGCACCTCCCCCGGACCCGGCGGCTCGGGCGCCAGCGCCAGGCCGTGTCCCAGCCCCGCGACGGAGGTGAAGGCGACGGCGTTCGCTGCGGCGCCGTGCACCGACTCGGCGAGGTTGGCGAGGAAGGACTCGACGGTGCCGGAGGTGTCGGCGACCTGCTCTGCGAGCTGCTCCAGCCGGACGATTTCACGGGCGTCGGCATCGCCCGTGGACGCCAGTTCGGTGGGGCCGGTGAGGTCGCCGGGGAGCCCCGTGTCGACGAGGTAGGTGGTGATGCCGCTGCCGCGCAGCAGCCTGCGGCCCGCTTCCAGGACGCCCAGTTCCCGGCGCCGGGCCAGATAGCGGGCGGGCGGGCAGTGCGGCTCCAGGCCGAGCAGCGGCGGGCACCAGCGCCGTACGGCGAATCCCGTCTGGGTGTCGAAGAGGGTGGTGCCGGGTGCCGGTGGGCCCTCGGTGCGGGCGAGCTGGGCCTCGAAGGTGCCGAGGCCCAGCTCTGTCCGCAGTACGCCGTGGCAGTACTGGTCCACGAGGGACGGCGTTTCGATCATCCCGGACTCCCCGTGTGCACCGGCTTTTGCGGCTTAACGAGTGAACGGGGTTCGAGGTCGCGGATCGGCTCGGGAATGCGCGTGCGTCGGCGGCCACCGGTCCCTCATGGTCGCTCGCGCCCACGCGGCGGAGCCGCATGCCGATACGGCCCCGCGCTCCTTCAGGGGCGCGCTGTTCAGCCGCCGATCTGAATGCCGGCCATCCGCTTCCATTCGTACGAGCCCGTCTTCACCTTCGCCGCGAACTCGCCGTCGAAGGACTCGTGGACGGTGATGCCGGACTTCTCGACGGCCTTCTCGGCGATCTCGGTGCTGGGGGCCACCAGGTCGCCCCAGCCGCCGTCCTCTCCGACGAGGACGATGCGGGCGCCGCGCTCGCCGATGTGGGCCACCTGGCCCTCGGCGCCGCCGTGGGCCCTGGCGAAGGCACTGATCTCCCGGGCGAGCTTCGCGGCCTTGCGCTCGGCCCTCGCGTCAACCTGCTGCGTGTCTGCCATGGCCAGGATGCTACTCGTGGGTAGATCGGCTGGCGAGAGCAGGGCTCTGTGACGTACGCCCGGCGCCGGTCAGCGCAGGAACGGGTCCACCGCGATCGCCACGAACAGCAGCGACACATAGGTGATGGACCAGTGGAACAGCCGCATCTCCTTCAGCTTCCCGCCCGTGACCTCGGCCTTGGCCCGGTTCTGCAGCGCGTGCGCCTCCCACAGCCACCAGCCGCCCGCGGCCAGCGCGACGGCCGTGTAGAACCAGCCGGTGTAGCCGAGCGGCGTGAGCAGCAGGGACACGGCGACCATCACCCAGCTGTAGATGACGATCTGCTTGGCGACGACCTTGTTGGACGCGATGACCGGGAGCATCGGGACGCCCACGCGCGCGTAGTCGTCCTTCACCTTCATGGACAGCGGCCAGTAGTGCGGCGGGGTCCAGAAGAAGATCACCAGGAACAGGACGACCGGCGCCCAGGAGAGGGAGTTCGTCACGGCCGACCAGCCGATGAGCACGGGCATGCAGCCCGCGATGCCGCCCCACACGATGTTCTGCGAGGTACGCCGCTTGAGGATCATCGTGTAGACGACGACATAGAAGAGGAGTGCGCCGAGGGACAGCCAGGCGGACAGCCAGTTGACGGTGAATCCGAACAGGAGCGTCGAGACGACCGCGAGGGCGATGCCGAAGGCGAGGCACTCGGGCGGGCTGACCATGCCGGTCACCAGCGGCCGCTGCGAGGTGCGGTCCATCAGGGCGTCGATGTCCCGGTCGATGTACATGTTCAGCGCGTTGGCGCCGCCCGCGGAGAGATAGCCGCCGACGCAGGTCAGCAGGACCAGCTTCAGGTCGGGCACACCCTGCTGCGCCAGGAACATCACCGGAACGGTGGTGATGAGCAGCAGCTCGATGATCCGCGGCTTGGTCAGAGCCACGAACGCCTTGACACGGGCCCCGAACGGCCGGTGAACCGGGCCCTGGCTCGCACCACCCAGCACGCCCGCTGGACGTGATTCGACGGCCGTCACGCACACCCCTGACAGAGACTCCCAGCGAGCCTCCCTGTGAAGTGCCGGTAAAGGCTCGCGCGTACCACGCCACTTTAGACGTTGCCCATACCCCGGCCTTCGCGGGGGTGGGGTCGTGTTGACGCACGCCCCATAAGAGGGGAGCCATCACTCGATTGAGCGCTCAGATGACCGGCTCCGTATTCAAGTGCCACACGGCTTCTCGGCCAGTCGGGAGGCGGATCCGGGAGAGTCCCGGCAGTCTGGAAACACTCGAAAAAATGCACGTCCTCACAGGGGTAGGCTCGGCAACGGCCGGCGGGCAGAAGCACGCCGGCGGCCGGGTGGGCGTATGCCCCGAAGACCGGCGACCGACATGTGGAGAGGAGCCCTGACCCAGGGTGAGCACCAAGCCGACCACCACAGACCTTGAGTGGACCGAGCTGGACCAGCGGGCCGTGGACACCGCCCGGGTCCTGGCCGCCGACGCCGTACAGAAGGTCGGCAACGGCCATCCCGGTACGGCGATGAGCCTGGCCCCGGCCGCCTACACCCTCTTCCAGAAGGTGATGCGGCACGACCCGGCGGACCCCGAGTGGGTCGGACGCGACCGCTTCGTGCTGTCCGCCGGCCACTCTTCCCTGACCCTCTACACGCAGCTCTACCTGGCCGGCTTCGGCCTGGAACTGGAGGACCTGGAGTCCTTCCGCACCTGGGGTTCGAAGACCCCGGGTCACCCGGAGTACGGGCACACCAAGGGTGTCGAGACCACCACCGGTCCGCTCGGCCAGGGTGTCGCCAACGCGGTGGGCATGGCGATGGCCGCCCGCTACGAGCGCGGCCTGTTCGACCCGGACGCGGCCGTCGGCGAGTCCCCCTTCGACCACTTCGTCTACTGCATCGCCGGTGACGGCTGCCTCCAGGAGGGCATCTCCGCCGAGGCCTCCTCGCTGGCCGGCCACCAGAAGCTCGGCAACCTGATCCTGCTGTGGGACGACAACCACATCTCGATCGAGGGCGACACCGAGACGGCCGTCTCCGAGGACACCGTGAAGCGGTACGAGGCCTACGGCTGGCACGTGCAGCGCGTGGAGGCCCAGGACAACGGCGACCTGGACCCGCGGGCGATCTACGAGGCGATCCAGAAGGCCAAGGCCGTCACCGACCGGCCGTCCTTCATCGCGATGCGCTCGATCATCGCCTGGCCGGCCCCGAACGCCCAGAACACCGAGGCCGCGCACGGCTCGGCGCTGGGCGACGAGGAGGTCGCGGCCACCAAGCGCGTCCTCGGCTTCGACCCTGAGAAGCACTTCGCCGTCGAGGACGAGGTGATCACCCACACCCGCAAGGCCCTGGAGCGCGGCGCCCAGGCGCGTGCCGAGTGGGAGAAGGCCCTGCAGGTCTGGCGGGACGACAACCCCGAGCGCGCCGCCGAGTTCGACCGCATCAGCCGGGGCGAGCTGCCCACCGGCTGGGAGGAGAAGATCCCGGTCTTCGAGCCGGGCAAGGGTGTCGCGACGCGTGCCGCCTCCGGCAAGGTGCTGCAGGCGCTCGGCGCGGTGATCCCCGAGCTGTGGGGCGGCTCCGCCGACCTCGCCGGGTCGAACAACACGACCATCGACAAGGAGAGCTCGTTCCTGCCCGAGGGCAACCCGCTGCCCGAGGCCAAGCCGTACGGGCGCACCATCCACTTCGGCATCCGCGAGCACTCGATGGGCGCCGAGCTGAACGGCATCACGCTGCACGGCAACACCCGTGTCTACGGCGGTACGTTCCTCGTCTTCTCCGACTACATGCGCAACGCGGTGCGCCTGTCGGCCCTGATGCACCTGCCGGTGACGTACGTGTGGACGCACGACTCCATCGGCCTCGGCGAGGACGGCCCCACCCACCAGCCGGTCGAGCACCTGGCCTCGCTGCGCGCGATCCCCGGCCTGAACATCGTCCGTCCGGCCGACGCCAACGAGACCGCGATCGCCTGGCGCGAGATCCTGCGGCGCTGGACGAAGGAGTTCGGCAAGGGGCAGCCGCACGGCCTGGCCCTCACCCGCCAGGGCGTGCCGACGTACGAGCCCAACGAGGACGCGGCCAAGGGTGGCTACGTCCTGTTCGAGGCCGACGGCGGCGAGCCGCAGGTGATCCTGATCGCCACGGGTTCCGAGGTGCACGTGGCCGTGGAGGCGCGTGAGCGGCTCCAGGCCGAGGGCGTTCCCACGCGTGTCGTGTCGATGCCGTCCGTCGAGTGGTTCGAGGAGCAGGACCAGGGGTACCGGGACTCCGTGCTCCCGCCGTCCGTCAAGGCCCGCGTGGCCGTGGAGGCGGGCATCGGACTGACCTGGTACCGCTACGTCGGGGACGCCGGCCGCATCGTTTCCCTGGAGCACTTCGGTGCTTCCGCCGACGGCAAGGTGCTCTTCCGCGAGTTCGGCTTCACTGCCGAGAATGTGGCCGCCAAGGCCCGGGAATCCATCGCCGCCGCCCAGCGCTGACGCTCATATACGACACGTAGGAGATGTAATTCCATGACAGACGCACTCAAGCGCCTCTCCGAAGAAGGCGTCGCGATCTGGCTGGACGACCTGTCGCGCAAGCGGATCACGTCCGGCAACCTCGCCGAGCTGATCGACCAGCAGCACGTCGTGGGCGTCACCACCAACCCGACGATCTTCCAGAAGGCGATCAGCGGCGGCGACGGCTACGAGCAGCAGGTCACGGACCTCGCCGCCCGCAAGGTCACCGTCGAAGAGGCCATCCGCATGATCACCACGGCGGACGTCCGCGACGCCGCCGACATCCTGCGCCCGGTCTTCGACGCCACCGGCGGCAAGGACGGCCGGGTCTCCATCGAGGTCGACCCGCGCCTGGCGCACAACACCAAGGCCACCGTCGCCGAGGCCAAGCAGCTGGCCTGGCTGGTGGACCGCCCCAACACCCTGATCAAGATCCCGGCCACCGAGGCGGGTCTGCCGGCGATCACCGAGACGATCGGCCTCGGCATCAGCGTCAACGTCACCCTGATCTTCTCCCTGGAGCGGTACCGGGCCGTCATGGACGCCTACCTCTCCGGCCTGGAGAAGGCCAAGGAGCGCGGCCTGGACCTGTCCCTGATCCACTCCGTGGCGTCCTTCTTCGTGTCCCGCGTGGACACCGAGATCGACAAGCGCCTGGACGGCATCGGCACCGACGAGGCCAAGGCGCTGCGCGGCAAGGCCGCCGTCGCCAACGCCCGCCTCGCCTACCAGGCGTACGAGGAGGTCTTCTCCTCGAGCCGCTGGCAGGCGCTGGAGAGCGCGGGCGCCAACAAGCAGCGTCCGCTGTGGGCGTCGACCGGTGTGAAGGACCCGGCGTACCCGGACACGCTGTACGTCACCGAGCTGGTCGCGCCGAACACGGTCAACACCATGCCGGAGGCCACGCTGGAGGCCACCGAGGACCACGGCGAGATCAGCGGCGACACCATCGCCGGCACCTACGAGCAGGCGCGCGCCGACCTCGACGCGCTGGAGAAGCTCGGCATCTCGTACGACGACGTCGTGCAGGTGCTGGAGGACGAGGGCGTCGAGAAGTTCGCGGCGTCCTGGAACGACCTGCTGAAGTCCACTCAGGCGGAGCTCGAGCGCCTTGCCCCTTCGGAGGGCTGAGTTGTCACCCCTTTCCGGTTCCGGAGCGAACCCGCTTCGTGACCCGGCCGACCGACGGCTCCCGCGCATCGCGGGGCCGTCGGGTCTGGTCATCTTCGGTGTCACGGGCGACCTGTCCCGCAAGAAGCTGATGCCCGCGGTGTACGACCTCGCCAACCGGGGTCTGCTGCCGCCGGGCTTCTCGCTGGTGGGCTTCGCCCGCCGCGAGTGGGCGCACGAGGACTTCGCGCAGGAGGTCCACGACGCGGTCAAGGCGCACGCCCGTACGCCGTTCCGCGAGGAGGTCTGGCAGCAGCTCATCCAGGGGATGCGCTTCGTCCAGGGCACCTTCGACGACGACGACGCGTTCGAGCGGCTGCGCTCCACCATCGACGAGCTGGACAAGGCGCAGGGCACGAGCGGCAACTTCGCCTTCTACCTGTCGGTGCCGCCGCGTTCCTTCCCGGTGGTCATCCAGCAGCTGAAGAAGCACGGGCTGGCCGACCAGTCGGGCGGTTCCTGGCGGCGCGCGGTCATCGAGAAGCCGTTCGGGCACGACCTGAAGTCGGCCGAGGACCTGAACAAGGTCGTGCACGAGGTGTTCGAGCCGGACCAGGTGTTCCGGATCGACCACTACCTCGGCAAGGAGACCGTCCAGAACATCCTGGCGCTGCGCTTCGCCAACACGATGTTCGAGCCGATCTGGAACCGGTCCTTCGTGGACCACGTGCAGATCACCATGGCCGAGGACATCGGCATCGGCGGCCGCGCCGGTTACTACGACGGCATCGGCGCCGCCCGTGACGTCATCCAGAACCACCTGCTCCAGCTCATGGCGCTGACCGCCATGGAGGAGCCCGCCTCCTTCGACGCGGACGCCCTGGCCGCGGAGAAGGAGAAGGTGCTGGGCGCGGTACGGCTGCCCAGGGACCTGGGCGGCAGCACCGTGCGCGGGCAGTACGCGGGCGGCTGGCAGGGCGGCGAGAAGGTCATCGGCTACCTCGAAGAGGAGGGCATCGACCGCAAGTCGAAGACCGACACCTACGCGGCGATCAAGCTGGAGATCGACAACCGCCGCTGGGCGGGCGTCCCCTTCTATCTGCGCACCGGCAAGCGCCTCGGCCGCCGGGTGACGGAGATCGCCGTCGTCTTCCAGCGGGCCCCGCACTCCCCCTTCGACACCACGGCGACGGAGGAGCTGGGCCAGAACGCGATCGTCATCCGCGTCCAGCCCGACGAGGGCGTCACCGTCCGCTTCGGCTCCAAGGTCCCGGGCACCTCGATGGAGATCCGGGACGTCTCCATGGACTTCGCCTACGGCGAGTCCTTCACGGAGTCCAGCCCGGAGGCGTACGAGCGGCTCATCCTGGACGTGCTGCTGGGCGACGCCAACCTCTTCCCGCGCACGGAGGAGGTCGAGCTGTCCTGGAAGATCCTCGACCCGATCGAGGAGTACTGGGACAAGCACGGCAGGCCCGCGCAGTACCAGTCGGGCACCTGGGGCCCCGCCGAGGCGGACGAGATGCTCGCACGAGACGGACGGAGCTGGCGCCGGCCATGAAGATAGACCTGACCGACACCACCGCCGGCGACATCAACAAGGCGCTCGTCCAGGGCCGCCGCGCGATCGGCACGCCCGCCGTGGGCATGGTCCTGACCCTCGTCATCGTCACCGACGAGGAGAACGCCTACGACGCGCTGAAGGCCGCCAACGACGCCTCGCACGAGCACCCCTCGCGCACGCTGGTGGTCATCAAGCGGGTCTCCCGCAGCCCGCGCGACCGCACCTCCTCGCGTCTGGACGCCGAGGTGCGGGTGGGCGCGGACGCGGGCACCGGCGAGACGGTGGTGCTGCGGCTGTACGGCGAGGTCGTGGGCCACGCCGACTCGGTCGTGCTGCCGCTGCTGCTGCCGGACGCGCCGGTGGTCGTGTGGTGGCCGGTGAACGCGCCGCTGGACCCGGCGAAGGACCCGCTGGGCGCGCTCGCGCAGCGCCGGGTCACCGACACCTACGCCGCCGAGCAGCCGGTGCGGGAGCTGTCCGCCCGCGCCGAGGCCTACACGCCCGGCGACACCGACCTGTCCTGGACCCGGATCACGCCGTGGCGTTCGATGCTCGCGGCGGCCCTGGACCAGGTCACCTGCCAGGTGACGGCCGTCGAGGTGGAGGGCGAGGAGTTCAACCCGAGCTGTGAGCTGCTGGCGATGTGGCTCGCGGACCGGCTGGACGTACCGGTGAAGCGGTCGCTGTCGGGCGGCCCGGGTCTCACCGCGGTCCGCATGGACACGAGCTGCGGCCCGATCGTCCTGGACCGCGCGGACGGCACGCTGGCCACGCTGTCCATCCAGGGCCAGCCGGCCCGCGCGGTGGCGCTGAAGCGGCGGGACACCGCCGAGCTGATCGCGGAGGAGCTGCGCCGGCTCGACCCGGACGACACCTACGCCTCGGCGCTGCGCTACGGCGTGGAGCGGCTGAACCCGGTTCCGGAGCAGTCCGTTCAGGAGCCGCTGGCCGAGCCCAGGTCCGAAGAGGAGACGGCGAAGGCACCGGCCAAGAGGGCGGCGTCCAAGACCGCGAAGAAGGTACCTGCGAGGAAGGCGGCGGCGAAGTGAGCACTCCGCAGCTGGTCGTCCACCGCGACAAGGAGCTGATGGCTCAGGCCGCCGCGGCCCGCCTGATCACGAAGATCGTGGACGCGCAGGCCTCCCGGGGCACCGCGTCCGTGGTCCTCACGGGCGGACGCAACGGCAACGGCCTGCTGGCCGCGCTGGCGGCGGCCCCGGCCCGGGACGCCATCGACTGGGGCCGGCTCGACCTGTGGTGGGGCGACGAGCGCTACCTCCCCGAGGGCGACCCGGAGCGCAATGTCACGCAGGCCCGCGCGGCCCTGCTCGACTCCGTTCCGCTGGCCCCGGAGCGCGTGCACGCCATGCCCGCCTCCGACGGCCCGTACGGTACGGACGTCGACGCGGCGGCGGAGGCGTACGCGGCGGAGCTGGCGAAGGCGGCCGGACCCGAGAACCACGGCTCGGTGCCCACCTTCGACGTGCTGATGCTGGGCGTCGGCCCGGACACCCACGTGGCCTCGCTCTTCCCGGAGCATCCGGGGGTACGGGAGACGGAACGCACGGTGATCGGCGTCCACGGCGCCCCCAAGCCGCCGCCGACCCGGGTCTCCCTCACGCTCCCCGCGATCCGTTCGGCCCGCGAGGTCTGGCTCCTCGCGGCCGGCGAGGACAAGGCGGAGGCCGCGGCCATCGCCCTGTCGGGCGCGGGCGAGATCCAGGCGCCGGCAGCGGGGGCGTACGGCCGCTCGCGCACGCTCTGGCTGCTGGACGCGGCTGCGGCTTCGCAGTTGCCGAGATCGCTGTATCCGCCGGCTTCACCGTGAACCGGTGACCGGTGAACCGGTGAACCGGTGAACTGCCGACGCACACGAGGGCGGCAGGGGACGACTCCCCTGCCGCCCTCGTCGTGTCTTCTGACTCCCCCTCAAGCAAGTCCTTCACGACTTCCACGAAATATTCATATAACACTCAACTTTTGTGTAAGCTCCTGGGCGCACCGATCGCACCACTGAGGGGGGACCTCATGCGTATACGTTCCGCGCTCACCGCCACCGCCGCTGCCGGCGCTCTCGCCGTCGCCGTCGCCGCCCCGGCCCAGGCCACCGAGTACTCCTCCGCCCTGAAGATCACGGGCGTCCAGTACGACGCGCCGGGGCGGGACTCCAACAGCTGCAGCACGGGCAACACCCGGGACGAGTATCTGACGATCAAGAACTACTCGCGCAGCACGACCGTCAACCTCAAGGGCTACTTCGTCAAGGACGCCGCGGGGAACCGGTTCACGTTCGGCTCGAACCACTACCTCCAGCCCGGCGACTACGTGAAGCTGCGCGGGGGCCACGGCACCGACTCGGACGCCCACAACGTCGTCTACCGCCAGAACTGCAACTTCATCTGGAACAACGACAAGGACACCATCTACCTCTACAAGCCGTCCGGGGCCCACGCGGACACCCACGCCTACACCAAGTCCGGCAACGACCGGGACGGCAACGGTTACATCACCTTCCACGGCTGACACCGAGCCGTCCCGGGAGAGTGACCGTGAATCCGTACAAGAGTCCGCACCGACGCGTGCGGGTGTGGGCCGCGTGCGTCGCCCTGCTGGCCGCCGGCGCGGCCGGCTGTGGCCAGTCCACGCACGACAGCGCGGCCAAGGCGCCGGCACCGGCGCCCCGGCCCACCGTGACCGTCACGGCGACGGCCACCGTGACCGCCCGGCCGGAGCCCGGGCCGACGGTCACCAGGACGAAGACCGTCCGAACGCCCGGACCGACCGTCACCGTCACCAAGGCCGCTTCCGGCACGGTGCGCAGTGACGACACCGGCAGTGGCAGTGGCAGCGGCAGCGGCACCTGCTCCATCGTCTCCAACGCGGGCAACTGCTACCAGGCGGGCCAGTTCTGCCGCAGCAGCGACCACGGGGCGACGACCACCACGGCGAGCGGTACGCCGATCACGTGTTCCTACAGCGGCAGCGCCTGGCGCTGGACGTACGCGTGAGCCGCGCGGGCTCGGTCACTTGACCGAGCCCGCCATCACGCCCTGGACGAAGTGCCGCTGGAAGGCGAAGAACACCACCACCGGCACGATCAGGGACAGGAACGCGCCCGGGGCGAGGACGTCGATGTTGCTGCCGAACTGGCGGATCTGGGACTGGAGTTCCACGGTCAGGGGCTGGGAGGAGCTGTCGGCGAAGAGCAGCGCCACCAGCATGTCGTTCCAGACCCAGAGGAACTGGAAGATCGCGAGCGAGGCGATCGCGGGCCGTCCCACCGGCAGGACCAGGCGGGTGAAGATGCGCCATTCGCTGCCGCCGTCCATCCGGGCCGCCTCCAGCATCTCCTTCGGCATCTCCGCGAAGTAGTTGCGGAGCAGGAACACCGCGAACGGCAGTCCGTACGCCACGTGGAACAGGACGACTCCGGGGATCGTGCCGAACAGGCCCAGCGCGCCGAAGAGTTTGGCCACCGGCAGCAGCCCGATCTGGACCGGCACCACCAACAGGGCCACCACCAGCAGGAAGAGTGGCTCCCGGAGGGGGAAGTCCAGCCAGGCGAAGGCGTATCCAGCGAGGGCGGCGATGACCACGACGAGGGTCGTGGCCGGTACCGAGATCAGGACCGTGTTCCAGAAGGCCTGCGTCATGCCGGCGTTCTTCAGCAGGGCCGAGTAATTGTCGAAGGACAGCTGGCCGGGGCTGGTGAGCGCGGTCCACCAGCCGCCCTTCGCGGTGTCCTGTGCCGAGCGCAGGGAGGACACGAAGAGGCCTGCGAGCGGGGTCAGCCAGACCAGGCCGATCACCACCAGGAAGGCCTGCACCAGGCCGTTGCCCAGGCCCCGCCTGATCGCGTTCATGGCCGAGTTCATCGCTGGCTCCTCATCGTTGACTACGGCGGAAACGGCGGACGTTGAAGACCATCGCCGGGATCACCAGGAGCAGGAGCAGCACGCCCAGCGCGCTGCCGAGGCCCTGGTTGTTGCCGCCGCCGAAGGACACGAGCCACATCTGGGTGGCGAGCACCGTGGCGTCCTCCTGCACCGGTCCGGGCGCGATGATGTAGACGAGGTCGAAGACCTTCATCACGTTGATCACCAGGGTGACGAAGACGACCGTCAGCACGGGGGCCAGCAGCGGGACGGTGATCCTGCGGAAGATCTGCCACTCGTTCGCCCCGTCCATCCGGGCCGCCTCCAGAGCGTCCCGCGGCAGGGTCGACAGGCCCGCGCCGATCAGCACCATCGCGAAGCCGGTCCAGATCCACAGGTACGCGCCGATGATCGCCGGGGTGACGAGGGTCGGGCCGAGCCAGGAGACGCCCTGGTAGGGCGGGGCGAAGTTGGACTGCGGGAGTCTCACCGTGTACGAGCCCGCGCGCAGCCCGGCGAAGCGGAAGGAACCGTCGGCCGCGGTGATCGTGCTCGCGACCGTCCGCCCGTCGCGCACCGCCTGGACCTTCATGCCGGGCAGGCCGCTCTCCTTCGCGTCGACCTTGCCCTGCCTGCCTCCGCCGCCGGGCGTGAAATCCAGGTAGACGACACCGCGCAGCTCGCCGGGCGCGGCCTTGCGCGAGGCCGCCGCATCGGCGGGCTCGGCCCCCTTCGGCAGGTCCTTGGGCAGCACGCCGACCATCGGGAGCGTCACCGAGTGACCGGCGGAGGCGGCCGTACGCCAGGAGCCGTCGTCGTCCTGGGTCAGCAGGCCCTGGCGGCCGCGCGCCGTCGGGTACGACGAGGTGCCCTTGAAGGCGTCGTGGACGGAGACCACGGCTGCGTTCAGCACGCCCTTGTTCGGGTCCTCGTCGTAGGCGAGCCGGAAGATGATGCCGGCGGCCAGGAAGGACACCGCCATCGGCATGAAGAGCAGGAGCTTGAAGGCGGTGGCCCAGCGGACCTTCTCCACCAGCACGGCCAGGATCAGGCCGAGGCCGGTCAGCAGGGACGGGGCCACGACCACCCAGATGGCGGTGTTGCGGATGGCCTTCAGGGTCGCCGGGTCGCGGAACATCTCGGCGTAGTTGCCGCCGCCGACGAACCGGGTGCCGGAGGCGTCGAAGAAGCTGCGGCCGACGGAGAACAGCACGGGGTAGACGACGAGCGCGCCGAGCAGGAGCAGCGCGGGGAAGACGAAGAGCAGGGCGATCAGCCGGGCGCGCCGCCGGCTGCGGCGCCCGCGCGCCTCGCCGGCGGCCCGCGGGCCCGCCTGCCGTTTCACAACAGTGGTGGCGGTCATGATCGCTGCCGGTCAGCCCTGGTAGGCCTTGGCCGCGGCGGACTCGAGCTTCGCCGCGGTGCCCTTGGGGTCCGACGGGTCGCGCAGGAAGTCCTGGAGCAGCTTCCACTCGCCGGCGCCCTTGGTGCCGCCGAAGGCCGCCGGGGCCTGGTCGGACATGTCGAAGCGGACCGAGTCGCCCGCGTCGATCAGGGACTTGGCGGTGGCGCGGGTGACGTCGTCGCCGTAGGAGGCGAGGTCGAGCTTCTTGTTCGGGGACAGGAAACCGCCCGCCTTCGCCCACACGGCCGCGGCCTCGGGGCTCGCCAGGTACTCCAGGAGCTTCATGCCGGCCTTGGCGTTCTTGCCGTCCTTGAGGACGACCGCCGCGTCGCCGCCGCTGACGACGGGTGCGGTGCCGCCGTCGACCGCCGGGAACGGGAAGAAGTCCGCGTCCTTGCCGATGGTCTTGCCGAACTGGTCGTGCGCGACGCCGGCCACGAAGTCGCCCTCGTAGACCATGCCGGCCTCGGGCTTGGGCCCGAACACCTTCTCCACCGAGCTCGGGAAGTCGGTGTTCAGGGCCTCCTTCTGGCCGCCCGCGATCAGCTGCTTGTCCTTGAACAGCTTGCCGAGCGTGGTGAGCGCCTTGACCACGGACGCGTCGGTCCACTTCAGCTCGTGAGCGGCGAGGGCGTCGTACTTCTCGGGCCCGGCCTGGGAGAGGTAGATGTTCTCGAACCAGTCGGTGAGGGTCCAGCCGTCCTGGCCGGCGACGGAGAAGGCGGCGAGTCCGGAGTCGGAGACGGTGTGGCCGGCCTTCAGCAGCTCGTCGTAGGTCGTCGGCGGCTTGACCCCGGCCTGGGTGAGCGCGTCGGGGCTGTACCAGACGGTGGACTTGTGCGCGGCCTTGAAGTACAGGCCGTACAGGGTGCCGTCGACGCTGCCGTAGTTCTTCCACACGGGCGCGTAGTCGGCGGTGATCGTCTGCTGGGCCGTGCCGGACAGCGGCTTGAGCCAGCCCTTCTTGGCGAACTGCTGCAGGACGCCGACCTGCGGGACCATCACGACGTCGGGCGCGTTGCCGCCCTCGATCTTGCTGCCGACGACCGTGGAGACGTTGTCTCCGGTGGAGATGAACTGCGTCTTGGCGCCGGTCTTGGCGGTGAACGCGTCCAGGACCTTCTGGAAGTTCTTCTGCTCGCTGCCGGTCCAGACGCCGGCCACGGTGACCGTCTGGCCGCTGAGCGCCTTGTCGCCGCCGCCGGCCGAGACGGGCCCGCCGCCGCAGGCGGTCGCGCCGAGTGCCAGGGCGAGGGCGGTGCAGCCGGTGAGCAGGGTGGTACGTCGTCGCATCATCTTCGATGTCCCTTCGAGAGGCGGTTGATCACAGGTCGGTGAGCCACCAGGCCGCCGTGGCGCCGGGCAGGACGCCGGACGGGCAGGGGCCGCTGGAGAACAGGGGGGTGCCGGAGACCGGGGCGGGCGTGGGGGCCGTACCGAAGTTGACGGCGCAGACCAGGCCGTCGCCGCGGGTGAAGGCGAGGACGCCGGGCTGGGTGTCCAGCCAGTGGAGCGTTCCCTCCCCCAACTGGGGCAGAGTGGCGCGGAGTTGGAGGCCGTCGCGGTACAGGTGCCAGAAGGAGCGGGTGTCGGCGAGGGCACGGTCGGTGGCGTACTCGGCGAAGTAGTCCGGCTGGGGCAGCCAGGGCTTCACGCCCTCGACGCCGGAGGTGAAGCCGAACGGGGAGGCCTGACCGGACCAGGGCAGCGGCACCCGGCAGCCGTCGCGGATGCGGGCGCGGCTGCCGGTGCGGCGGAATATCGGGTCGGTGAGGACGTCGTCGGGCAGGTCGACGACCTCGGGCAGGCCCAGCTCCTCGCCCTGGTAGATGTACGCGGCACCGGGCAGCGCCAGCATCAGCAGCGCGGCGGCGCGGGCGCGGGCGGCGCCGAGTCCGCTGCCCTCGGGGGCGGGCTCGCCGTAGCGGGTGACGGTGCGGACCTGGTCGTGGTTGTTGAGGACCCAGGTGACGGTCGAGCCGGTGCCGGCGATGTCCTGCATGGCCTCGGAGATGACCTTGCGGAAGGCGTCGGCGTCCCAGGGTGCGCCGAGCAGGTCGAAGAAGAAGGCCTGGTGGAGTTCGTCCGGGCGGACGTACAGGGCGTGTTCGCGGGCGGTGGGCACGGAGACCTCGCCGACGAGGAGGCGCTCGCGGCCGTCGCGTGCGGTGTACTCCTCGCATGTCGCGCGCCACTGCCGCCACACCGCGTGCACCTCGGGCTGGTTCCAGGCGAGCGGGTTGACCGAGTCGCGGGTGCGGGCGTCTGCCTCGGGGTCGTCGGAGTCGGGCAGTTCGGGGTGCTTGTAGAGGCCGGCGGCGACGTCGATGCGGAAGCCGTCGACGCCCCGGTCGAGCCAGAAGCGCAGCACGCGGTCGAACTCGGCGGCGACCTCGGGGGTGCGCCAGTTCCAGTCGGGCTGCTCGGGCGTGAACATGTGCAGGTACCACTGGCCGTCGCCGGTCCTCGTCCAGGCGGGTCCGCCGAACATGGCGTGCCAGTTGTTGGGCGGCTCGTCGCCGTCCGGGCCGCGGCCGTCGGCGAAGTGGAAGCGGGCGCGGGCCGGGCTGCCGGGCGCGCTGTCCAGTGCCTCGCGGAACCACGGGTGCTCGCTGGAGCAGTGGTTGGGGACGATGTCGAGGAGCACCTTGATGCCGAGCCGGTGCGCGGCGCCCACCAACAGGTCGAACTCGGCGAGGTCGCCGAAGAGCGGGTCGACGTCGCAGTAGTCGGCCACGTCGTAGCCGTGGTCGTGCTGCGGCGAGGGGTAGAACGGGCTCAGCCAGATCCCGTCGACGCCCAGCTTCTTCAGGTACGGCAGCCCGGCCCGGACGCCGGCCAGATCGCCGACGCCGTCGCCGGTGCTGTCGAGAAAGCTGCGGACGTAGACCTGGTAGATCACCGCGTCACGCCACCAGTGGTACTTACTCAGCATGCATGCATGTTAGGTAGGCGTGTCATCGGCGTGTCAACGAAAAGAACGAAGGCTACTGGTGAGTTGAGGGCGCAAATTCGGACTTAGCCGGGCATCGCGCGTCAAGATGAGATCGGCGCGTTACTTAACAAGTAACTATCGGCGGGCGATCGCGTCGAGCTCGCGCGCCAGCCGGCGCACGGCCTGCTCGGGCGTCTGGCGCCCGCTCAGCGCGTCCTGCATCACGGCCTGCACCACCAGGCTGACCTGGTCGTAGCGCGGACTCTTGGGGCGCGGCCGGGCCGTGAGCACGGCGGCGCGCAGGGTCGGCAGATAGGGGAACCGCCGTACGAGTCCGGGGTCCTCGTAGAGCGCGGCGCGCACGGGTGGCAGCGCGCCCCGGGTGAGCACCTGGCGCTGCACGGGCGCGCTGGTGAGGTAGGCGATCAGACGGGCGGCCGAATCGGGGTGCGCTGTATGGGAGTTGACGGCCAGGTTGGAGCCTCCGAGCACACTGGTCCCCGGTCCGTCGGGTCCGGGCAGCGGTACGGCGCCGATCTTCCCGGCGACCTTGGATCCCCTGGCGGAGGCGACGGCGTAGGCGTAGGGCCAGTTGCGCAGGAAGAGCAGCCTGCCGTCCTGGAAGGCCTGCTTGGACTCCTCCTCCTTGTACGTCAGCGCCGCCTTCGGTATCCAGCCCTCGCGGACGCCTCGGGCGAGGAAGCCGATGCCCTCGCGGGCGGCGGAGGAGTCGACCGTGACCCGGGTGCCCTCGCCACCGAGGATCGTGCCGCCCGCCGAGTACACGGCCTCGGCCGCGTTCACGGTGAGGCCCTCGTAGGGCAGGAACTGGCCCGCGTAGCCACCGAGTCCGTACTTCGGCGCGATGGTCTTCGCGTCGTGCTCCAGCTCGGCCCAGGTGCGCGGCGGCGGCACGCCCTCCTTGGCGAGGATGTCCTTGCGATACAGGAGAAGTCCGGCATTCGTGACGTACGGGACCGCGTACAGCCGGCCGTCGTAGGTGGCCGTGTCGACGACCGGCGGCAGGAAGCTCTTCAGCGGGAAGCGGTCCGGCGGCAGCGGGCGGATCCAGCCGGCCGCCGCGAACTCCGAGGTCCAGTTGACGTCGATGTTGAGGACGTCGAAGCGGCCCCGGTCGCCGCCGCGCAGGTCGGTGGTCATCTGCGCATGGGTCTCGTCGGCGGAGTCGGGCAGTTCGACGAGGGTGACCTTCTCGCCGGGGTGGGTGCGGTTCCAGCCCTGGAGCAGCGGGGCGAGATAGCCGGTGAGGTCGCCGGCGGTGGCCAGGGTGAGCGGGCCGCGGCCGTCGCCCGTGCCCTCGTCGGCGCGGGCGCCGGAGGCGACGTACCCGGTGAGGATCACGACGAGAACGAGGAGGCCCCTACCGGCGGCGCGTATCCACCGCATAGGTTCCTCCCTGAACACGTACACACGGCTCCGGGCGTCCTCGCCCGGGAGTCAGAGGCCATGTATACCTGTTAGGTATGGGCGATACTAGGGCCTGGAGCACATTGAGCAGACAGGAGGACAGCACGAGTGCGCCTGCCCCTCCTGGCACTCCTCGCCCGCGGCCCGGCCCACGGCTACGAGCTGAAGCAGGACCTTGAGCAAGTGCTGGGCTCCGCGTACCCTCAGCCCAACGTCGGCCAGATCTACGTCACCCTCGGCCGCCTCGAGAAGTCGGGACTGATCGAGGGCGAGGACGTCGAGCAGTCCAGCCGGCCCAACAAGAAGGTCTACCACCTCACGGACGCCGGGCGGGAGGCGCTGCACGCCTGGTTCGAGGAGACCGAGGACGAGCCGCGGGTGCGGGACGAGTTCTTCATGAAGCTCGCCCTCGCCCCGCAGACCGGTCTCGCCGACCAGATCGCCCTCATCAACCGGCAGCGGCGCCAGTACCTCAACACCATGCGCAACCTGTCGAAGCTGGCCGCGGCCGAGAACCGGGACAACCGCATCGCCCATCTGCTCATCGAGGGCGCGATGCTGCATCTGCAGGCCGATCTCGACTGGCTGGAGCGGTGCCAGGAGGAACTGGAATGAGCGAGGACGCTACTCCGGTGCTGCGCGCCGAGGGTCTGGTCAAGACCCACCACGGCGAGGGCGCCCCGGCGCACGCCGTCCGCGGGGTCGACCTGTCCGTGGGGCGGGGCGAGTTCGTGGCGATCACCGGCCCGTCCGGCGCCGGCAAGTCCACGCTGCTGCATCTGCTCGGCGGGCTGCAGCGCCCCGACGAGGGCAGCATCTGGCTGGACGGCCGGTGCACGGACTCCTTCGGCGAGGCCCGCTGGGCGGTGGAGCGCCGCAAGGCCATCGGGATCGTGTTCCAGTTCTTCAACCTGGTGTCGAACCTGTCGGTCGCCGACAACGTCGAGCTGCCCGCCCTGCTCGCCGGGGTTCCGCCGAGGAAGGCCCGCGCCGAGCGGGAGGAGCTGCTGGCCGAGCTGGGGCTCGAGGGCAAGGAGCGCAGCATGCCGGGCGAGTTGTCCGGCGGTGAACAGCAGCGGGTCGCGCTGGCCCGGGCCCTGGTCAACCATCCGCCGCTGCTGCTGGCCGACGAGCCCGCCGGCAGCCTGGACAGCAAGGGCACCCGCGAGGTCATGCGGCTGCTGTCCCGCTTCCACGGACGCGGGCAGACGATCGTGCTGGTCACGCACGACGCCCGGCTGGCGAGCGCAGCCGACCGCGTGATCAGCTTCTTCGACGGCCGGATAGCCGACGACGCCACCCTGGACGGCACCCCGCCGCCCCGGCGCGGCGGCATCTCCGGTGTGCTGGAGCTGAGGGACTGACCGTGCTGGATCTGCGGGACGTACGAGCCACCCTGCGCTGGGCGCACTCGGACCTGCGCACCCACCGGGGCGAGGCCCTGTTCCTCGTGCTGGCCACCGCCGGGATCGTCGTCTCGCTGCTGCTGGCCACCGCCCTGTTCGGGTACGCGACCAACCCCTGGCAGCGCGTCTTCACACAGGCCCGCGGGGCGCACGTGTGGATCCACACCGTGCCGTCGGCCGACGCCCGCGATCTGGCCCGGCTGGGCGGCGTCGAGTCCGTGGCCGGCCCCTACCGCACCGAGTCCGCCACCGTCGCCGTACGCGGCACCCGCGCCTCCGTGGAGCTGCGCGGCACGCCGGAGCCGCCCTCCGTCGGCCGGCCGCTGCTCACCGCCGGGCACTGGCTTCGGGCGGCCGAACCGGACGGCGTGGTGCTGGAGAGCAGTCTGGCCAGGGCGCTGCTGGCCGAGCCCGGGGACACCATCACGCTGCCCGGTACGGCCCGCACCCTGACCGTCGAGGGCATCGCGGACAGCGCCGAGCCCCGCTACAGCGCGGGCGAGCAGCCGGGGCTGGTGTGGGCCCTGCCCTCCGCCGTACGCGCTCCCGGCGGCCAGGTGATCGGGCTGCGCCTCGCCGACCCGGCCGACACGGACTACGCGGTGCAGCGTGCCGTCACGGTGCTGGGCGCGGGCGCGGTCGGCGAGGTCTCCACCTGGCAGCAGGCGCGCTCCGCGGCCCAGGGCGACAACCGGCTGCTCGGCCAGGTGCTCGGCCTGTTCGGTCTCGGCGCCCTGATCGCCGCGGGGTTCGCGGTGCACGGGGCGATCGCCACCCGCATCCGCGGTCATCTGCGGGACATCTCGGTGCTGAAGGCGATCGGCTTCACCCCCGGCCAGGTCGTCCGGGTCTTCCTGCTCCAGCATCTGACGTACGCGCTGCTCGGCGCGGTGGCCGCCGCGGCGCTCACCAAGACCCTGGGCAGCCGGATCCCCGGCCGGCTCGGTGACGCCGTGGGCGTGTGGCAGGGGCTTCCGGGGCACACCGTGGCGCTGTTCGTGGTGCCCGTGGGCGCGGTGCTGTTCATCGGCCTGACCACGGGGCTCGCGGCGTGGCGGGCCGGGCGGGTGCCGCCGGTCCCGGTGCCGCGCCCGGCCGCGACGGCCGGCGGACGGCTGACCGGCCTCGCCCGGCAGGGGCTCGGGCTGCGGCTGCCGGCCGCGCTGGTCCTCGGCTGCCACAAGGCGTTCGCGGGGCGGGGCCGGTCGCTGGCCACCGTGGCCCGGCTGACGCTGCCGCTGCTGCTGATCGTGGTGGCGCTCGGCGCCTGGACCACGATCGACCGCTTCCACAGCAGCCCGGACCGCATGGGTGTGCCGACGGCCCTGACGGTCCGTTCCGACGGTGCCATGGACACATCCGCCGTACGGTCGCTGCTCACCGGCGATCACCGGGTCGCCGCCGCCTATCCGGGCGTCGAGGTCGCCGCGCTGGTCCCCGGCCAGACCGGCACCATCGCGCTGCGCGGCGTCGGCACCCGCGCCGAGCCCTACCCCTACGCCCTCGCCGAGGGCCGGGCCGCACGCGGACCCGACGAGGCGGTGGCCGGCCAGGGCCTGCTGGACCTCCTGCACGCCCGGGTCGGCGACTGGGTGCGCATGACGGTGGGCGACCGGCCGCAGATCCTGCACATCGTGGGCCGCAGCATCGAACCGCAGAACGCCGGCCGGGTGGTGACCACCTCCCTGGACACCCTCCGCGAGAACGACCCCGCGCTGACCCCGGCCTTCTATGAACTGCGGCTGCGTCCCGGCACCGACCCGCAGCACCTGGCTGCCGCGCTGGCCCGGGCCGGCCGGGGCCACCTCGACGTGCACACGGTGACGAACCCGGCCGACGGACTGTCCCCGCTGCGCGGAGTCGTCGCCGGGCTGATCGCCGTACTGGCCCTGATCGGGCTGGTCGAACTGCTCACCGCCATCGGCGGCAGCGTCCGCGAGGGCGAGCGGGACGTGCTGGCGCTGAAGGCGATCGGCATGTCGCCGCGGCAGATCACCGCGATCACCGTCACGGCGACGAGCTGTACGGCCCTGGCCGCGGTGATCGCCGCCACGGCGCTGGGGCTGCCGCTGGGCCGCCGGCTGATCGACGCCCAGGGCAGCTCCAGCGGTATCGGCGCCGGGATCGCCCAGTCCCCCTCGCCCGCGCTGCTGCTCGTGCTGGGCGCGGCAGCCGTGCTCGGGGCGGCGGGCCTCGCCGCACTGCCCGCGGCCCGCGCGGCCCGCAGCCGCCTCGCGGACACACTGAGCGCGGTGGCCTGAGCCCCCGGATCCGGCCACCGCGTGGCAGGGACCTGCCGGGGGGACGGGTCAGCCGGCGTCCTGCCACATGTCGGGGTCCGCCCGGATCTTCGCGAGCAGCCCGGAGAACACATCGCCGTCGAACAGCACGCCGTTGTACTCGGCGGGGACGCGTATGCCGTCGATCTCGGCGGTGGGGGTGCCGGGGCCCTGGGGGTCCTGCGGTCCGCCCGCGTCCTCGTACGCCTTCTCCGACCGGGTCACGAACGAGCGGTACTTCATGGTCTTCACGGCCGAGTCGAAGTCCGGTCCGCGCAGTCCGGGGACCCGGCCCGCCAGCTTGAGCAGATACGCGTCGGTGAACCCGTCGACGCTCTCGGCGGGCTGGTGGGCGTAGAGGACGTCGTGGTATTCGGCGAACTTGCCCTTGTCCAGCGCGGCCCGCAGGGCGTTGACCGCCTTGCGGGAGCCGGAGCCGGTGAGGCGGTCGTCGAGGAAGGAGGCGAGGGTGTACTCGGTCCTCGTCTCCCGCCGGACGGTCGCCGCGCGCAATTGCGGGGCGCCGCCCGTGGTCTCGAACTCCTTGCACACCGGGCACCGCGGGTCCTCGTACAGGTGCACGGACACCGGGGCGGCCGGGTCGCCGACCGTGATGGTCGTCCCGTCCTCGCCCAGCCGCTCCGGAACGGCCGACAGCCCGGAGTAGGCCGACGCGGCCGAGTTCGTGGCCCGGCCGTCCTTGGACTCCGCCGGCTGGTGTCCACTGCCGCAACCGGCCGCCGACACCCCGATGACGGCGGCCGCGACCGCCGCGGCGAACCCTCTGTGCACCATGCGCTTCCTCCCCTGAAGATCCCCCGAACCTTAAGGGATGTGCAAAGAGAACGCACAGAAAAAGTCGCCGCGACGGCTCGGCGGGCGGATCAGCTCCGGCCGCGCAGCTCCCGGTACTTCCCCACCAGCGCCTTGGTGGAGGCGTCGAGGCCGGGGACCTCCGCGCCCTCGGTGAGCGCCGGCTCGACCCGCTTGGCGAGGACCTTGCCCAGCTCCACGCCCCACTGGTCGAAGGAGTCGATGTTCCACACCGCGCCCTGCACGAACACCTTGTGCTCGTAGAGCGCGATCAGCTGGCCGAGCACGGACGGGGTGAGTTCCTTCGCCAGGATGGTCGTCGTCGGCCGGTTGCCCCGGAAGGTCTTGTGCGGGACCAGCTCCTCGGGGACGCCCTCCGCGCGGACCTCCTCGGCGCTCTTGCCGAAGGCGAGGGCCTGGGTCTGGGCGAAGAAGTTGGCCATCAACAGGTCGTGCTGCGCCTTGAGTTCCTCGCTCAGCTCGCCCACCGGCTCGGCGAAGCCGATGAAGTCCGCCGGGATCAGCTTGGTGCCCTGGTGGATCAACTGGTAGTAGGCGTGCTGGCCGTTGGTGCCCGGCGTGCCCCACACCACCGGCCCGGTCTGCCACTCCAGCGGCCGGCCGTCCCGCGCCACGTACTTGCCGTTGGACTCCATGTCCAGCTGCTGGAGATAGGCGGTGAACCTCGACAGGTAGTGGCTGTAGGGCAGGACGGCGTGCGACTGGGCGTCGTGGAAGTTGCCGTACCAGATGCCCAACAGGCCCAGGATCAGTGGGGCGTTGGCCTCGGCGGGTGCGGTGCGGAAGTGGTCGTCGACCAGCCGGAAGCCGTCGAGCATCTCCCGGAACCGCTCCGGGCCGATGGCGATCATCAGGGACAGGCCGATCGCGGAGTCGTACGAGTAGCGGCCGCCGACCCAGTCCCAGAACTCGAACATGTTGTCCGGGTCGATGCCGAACTCGGTGACCTTCTCCGCGTTCGTGGACAGCGCCACGAAGTGCTTGGCGACCGCCGAGTCGTCACCCAGCGCGTCCAGCAGCCACTTCCGCGCGGAGGTGGCGTTGGTGATGGTCTCGATGGTGGTGAAGGTCTTGGAGGCGACGATGAACAGCGTCTCGGCCGGGTCCAGGTCCCGGGTGGCCTCGTGCAGGTCGGCACCGTCCACGTTCGAGACGAAGCGGACCGTCAGGGCGCGGTCGGTGAAGCTGCGCAGCACCTCGTAGGCCATCGCCGGGCCGAGGTCGGAGCCGCCGATGCCGATGTTGACGACATTCCTGATGCGCTTGCCGGTGTGGCCGGTCCAGGCGCCGGAGCGGACGCGGCCGGCGAAGTCGCTCATCTTGTCGAGGACGGCGTGCACCTTCGGCACGACGTTCTCCCCGTCGACCTCGATCACCGCCTCGCGCGGGGCGCGCAGCGCCGTGTGCAGGACCGCACGGTTCTCGGTGACGTTGATCTTCTCGCCGCGGAACATGGCGTCCCTGAGCCCGAACACGTCCGTGGCGGCGGCCAGCTCGCGCAGCAACCGCAGCGTCTCGTCGGTGACCAGGTGCTTCGAGTAGTCGAGGTACAGATCGCCGACCCGGAGCGTGTACCCCTCACCTCGCCCGGGGTCGTCGGCGAACAGGTCCCTGAGATGGGTGTCGGCCAGCTCCTCCCGGTGCTTGGCGAGAGCGGTCCATTCGGGTGTCTGATTGAGCCTGGTACGGCCGTCTGCGTTCATTTCCGACTTCCGCCTTCTTTCGTGCCTGTCCCAGCTGTTCCAACCTATTTGATCAGCGCGCGGCACGAGCCGTCGTGACGTCGTCCTGCGCCGCAACAACAGGTACGTCCGGCTTGCGGGCCGGTATCAGCGCGGTGACGGACAGGACGAAGAAGGCCGCCGTCAGCAGGGCCGGCGTGTTGCGGCCCCACACCGTGGCCACGACGCCGCCGAGCAGGGCGCCCACCGGGGCGCCGGCGACGGCGAGGGTGCGGAAGGCGGAGCTGACCCGGCCGAGCAGCCCGGCGGGGGTGCGCTGCTGCATCAGCGTCGTGGTGTTGACGTTCCAGAGCATGCCCATGCAGCCGAACACGGCGAGGGCGGCCACCAGAGCGGTCAGGCTGGGCACCGAGCCCATGACGACGAGCGCGCCGATCTGCACGGCGCCGGCGAGCAGCACGGTCCGCAGGGGACCGAGCCGGGCCGTGACCACCGGTCGAGCGCTCCGCCGGCCAGACCGCCGAGGGTGTACGCGGTCGTCGCCGCCGCGTATCCGGCCGTGCCCGCGTGCAGCCGGCCGGTCACCAGGATCACCAGGGTGGCGATCAGGGCGCCCATGCCGATGTTGCACAGCGCCGTGGCGGCGCACAGCCCGCGCAGCGCCCGGTCGTGCCACAGGGTGCGCCGGCGGCGATCTCCCGGCGCAGGCCGCCGCCCGCCGCTCCGGACACGCGCTCGGGTGCGTCGGTCCGCAGGGAGGCGACCAGCGCGGCGGCCACGAGGAAGGTGGCGGAGTCGGCCGCGAAGGGGACGGCCGCTCCGACGGGCGATCAGCACCGGTACGAGGGGCGCGCCGAGCAGGCCGCCGGCGATCGTCTGGCCGGTCATCAGCCGGGCGTTGGCACTGCCGAGCGCCTGCCCGTCCACCAGGGCCGGCAACAGGGCCGTGGCCGCGTTGTCGAACAGGGTCTGGAGGGTGGTCAGGGTGAAGGCCAGGGCGATGAGCAGCGCGATCGAGGCGTGTCCCCAGGCGACGGCCACCGCGAAGGAACCCATCAGCAGCCCGCGCACGGCGTCCACGACCCACATCGCGCGCCGCTGGTCGACGCGATCGGCGACCGCGCCGCCGAGCAGCCCGAAGACGATCCAGGGCAGATAACCACAGGCGGTGACCGAGGCGATGAGCAGCGGCCGGTCGGTCAGCGACGCGGCGAGCAGCGGGAGCGCGGCCGCGCGCAGGGCGTCCCCGAACCGGGAGACCACCGCAGCCGTCCACAACCGTCCGAAGCCCCCGCGCCACGCCGGCGCATGCCTCTCCCCCGTCTCGACCACTGCCGGAACTCCCCCCGCCCAGTTCTCGCCTGCACGAAAACCGTAGAGGGCACCACTGACAATCGGTCGGCCGGTGCGGAGCGATACGGCTCCGGCCAGGCACCTGAAGGCACCCGGCCGGTCTCAACTCCTAGATCTCGCCCCGCAGTTTGGCGAGCGCCTCGGCGAGGATCGCCTCGCCGTCCGCGTCGCTGCGCCGCTCCCGTACATACGCGAGGTGCGTCTTGTACGGCTCGGTGCGAGGCGGGTCCGGCGGGTTGTCCCGGTCCTGGCCGGCCGGGAAGCCGCAGCGCGGGCAGTCCCAGGTGTCGGGGACCTGCGCGTCGCTGGCGAAGCTCGGCTGCGTCTCGTGCCCGTTGGAGCACCAGAAGGAGACGCGCAGCCGCGGCGCGGACTCGCCGCGCTCGGCCTCGCCCATCGGCCCCGCCCCGACCCGGCTTCCTCGGATCGCGTTGCCACTTGCCACGGTCGTAACTCCCTGCGTGATGGTGCCGCGAAGCGAGTCGGCGTTCCGCTTCGCCGCGAGCGCCTCAGTCTACGTAAGGCCCAACGCGCGTCCAGTCATTGGAGTTACCAGCCCCACATCCAGACGCAAGCCCCATGATAGGCCGCGCCCAGGAGCGCGTACCGAACATGGGGCCTTACGTACCGAATATGCGTGATGCGTGTGCTGCGCGGGCGCCGTCAGCTGGTCGTCTTCACCAGGATGCCGAGGACGATGACGCACGCGAACCACAGCAGGCCGATCACGATGGTGATCCGGTCCAGGTTGCGCTCGGCGACCGAGGAGCCGCCGACGGAGGACTGCATGCCGCCACCGAACATGTCGGAGAGGCCGCCGCCCTTCCCCTTGTGCATCAGCACCAGCAGCATCAGCAGCAGGCTGAAGACGATCAGGGCGATCGAGAACCCCAAAACCACGGCTGGACCAACTTCCTCGGATTCGGATGGACGACGGGGGCACAGCACGTCGGCTGTGCCCCCGCAAGAGTACGACGTATCGCCGCTACCGCCTACTCGCGGCGTGTGTCACTGATCGCGGAAACGCACGATCTTGACGAACTCGTCGGCGTCCAGCGAGGCGCCCCCGACCAGGGCGCCGTCGATGTCGGCCTGCGCCATGATCTCCGCGACGTTGCCGGCCTTCACGGAGCCGCCGTACTGGACGCGGACCTTGTCGGCCACGTCCTGCGAGTACAGCTCGGCGATCTTGGCGCGGATGGCGGCGCAGACCTCCTGGGCGTCCTCGGCGCCGCAGACCTTGCCGGTGCCGATGGCCCACACGGGCTCGTAGGCGATCACGATGGTCTCGGCCTGCTCGGCCGGGAGGTCCTTCAGACCGCCCTCGACCTGGGCGACGGTGTGGCCGACGTGGTTGCCCGCCTCGCGGACGTCCAGTTCCTCGCCGACGCACAGGATCGGGGTCAGGCCGTGCTTGTAGGCGGCCTTGACCTTGGCGTTCACGAGCTCGTCGGTCTCGTTGTGGTACTGGCGGCGCTCGGAGTGGCCGATGACCACGTACGTGCACTTCAGCTTGGCCAGCATCGGACCCGAGATCTCGCCGGTGTAGGCGCCGGAGTCGTGCTGCGAGATGTCCTGGGCGCCATACTTGATCTTGAGCTTGTCACCGTCGACCAGGGTCTGCACCGAGCGCAGGTCGGTGAAGGGCGGCAGGACGGCGACCTCGACGGCCTCGTAGTCCTTGTCGGCCAGGGCGAAGGCGAGCTTCTGGACGTGCGCGATGGCCTCGAGGTGGTTGAGGTTCATCTTCCAGTTGCCCGCCATCAGCGGCGTGCGCGTGCTCATCGAGGTCAGTCCTCCAGTGCGGCGAGGCCGGGGAGCGTCTTGCCCTCGAGGTATTCGAGGGAGGCGCCGCCACCGGTCGAGATGTGGCCGAATGCGTTCTCGTCGAAGCCGAGCGTACGCACGGCCGCGGCGGAGTCACCACCGCCGACGACGGTGAAGCCGTCCGCGTCGACGAGGGCCTGGGCGACGGCCCGGGTGCCTCCGGCGTAGTCGGGGTGCTCGAAGACGCCCATGGGACCGTTCCAGAAGACGGTCGCGGCGTCGGTGAGCTTCGAGGCGTACAGCTCTCGGGTCTTCGGGCCGATGTCCAGGCCCTCCTGGTCGGCGGGGATCTTGTCCGCGTCGACCACGTCGTAGTCGGCCCGCGCCTTGGTCTTCAGGTCCGGGAACTCCCGGGAGACCAGGACGTCGACGGGGAGCACCAGCTCGACGCCCTGCTTCTCGGCGCGCTCCATGTACTCCGTGACGGTCGGGACCTGGTCCTCCTGCAGGAGGGAGATGCCGACCTCGTAGCCCTTGGCCTTGAGGAAGGTGTAGGCCATGCCGCCGCCGATGAGCAGGCGGTCGGCCTTGCCGAGCAGCTGGTCGATGACGGCGAGCTTGTCGGAGACCTTGGCGCCGCCGAGCGCGACGACGTACGGGCGCTTGACGTCCTCGGTGAGCTGCTTCAGGACGCCGACCTCGGTGGCGATCAGGTAGCCGGCGTAGTGCGGCAGCCTGGCCGGGAGGTCGTACACGGAGGCGTGCTTGCGGTGCACGGCGCCGAAGCCGTCACCGACGTAGACGTCGGCGAGGGCGGCGAGCCGGTCGGCGAAGGCGCCGCGCTCGGCGTCGTCCTTGCTGGTCTCGCCGGGGTTGAAGCGGAGGTTCTCCAGGACGGCGACCTGGCCGTCCATCAGGCCGGCGACCGCGTCCTGGGCGGACCGGCCCACGGTGTCGGTCGCGAAGGCCACGGCGGAGCCGAGGAGTTCACCCAGGCGGGAGGCGGCCGGCGCGAGGGAGAAGGCGGGGTCCGGGGCGCCCTTGGGGCGGCCCAGGTGCGAGGCGACGACCACCTTGGCGCCCGCGTCCGCGAGGGCCTTGACGGTGGGCAGCACGGCGCGGATCCGGCCGTCGTCGGTGATGGTGCCGCTCTCCAGCGGCACGTTGAGGTCGGCGCGGACGAAGACCCGCTTGCCGCTCACGCCGGCGGCGAGAAGTTCGTCGATCGTCTTCATTGAGTGGACTCCAAAGGAGGGCTCGTGGTGCACCTGATCGTAAAAGGACGTGGTCCGTACGCGAGACAGGGCCCGGACAGCGCGGCGGTGCGCTGCCCGAGCCCTGCTCTCACTTCAAGGTCCTGCTGCCGCTGTGCGCGGCGATCAGAGCTGGTTGCCGACGAAGACCGTGAGGTCGACGAGGCGGTTGGAGTAGCCCCACTCGTTGTCGTACCAACCGATGACCTTCACGTTCTTGCCCTCCTGGACCATGGTCAGGGAGGAGTCGAAGGTGCAGGACGCCGGGGCGTTGACGATGTCGGAGGAGACGATCTGGTCTTCGGTGTAGTCGAGGAGGCCCTTCAGCTCGCCCTCGGCGGCCTTCTGGAAGGCGGCGTTGACCTCTTCCTTGGTGACCTCGCGGGACAGTTCGACCACGAGGTCGGTGACCGAGCCGGTCGGGACCGGGACGCGCATGGCGATGCCGTCCAGCTTGCCCTTGAGCTGCGGGAGGACCAGGGCGGTGGCCTTCGCGGCACCGGTGGTGGTCGGGATGATGTTCTCGGCGGCGGCACGGGCGCGGCGCAGGTCCTTGTGCGGGAAGTCCAGGATGCGCTGGTCGTTCGTGTACGCGTGCACCGTGGTCATCAGACCCTTGACGATGCCGAAGTTCTCGTCGAGGACCTTCGCCATCGGCGCCACACAGTTGGTGGTGCAGGAGGCGTTGGAGATGACGTGGTGGCTCGCCGGGTCGTACTTGTCCTGGTTGACGCCCATCACGATGGTGATGTCCTCGTCCTTGGCCGGGGCCGAGATGAGGACCTTCTTGGCGCCGCCGGCGAGGTGCTTGGCGGCGTCTTCCTTCTTGGTGAAGATGCCGGTCGACTCGATGACGATGTCGACGCCCAGCTCGCCCCACGGGATGTCGGCCGGGTTGCGCTCGGAGAGCACCTTGATGGTGTGGCCGTCCACGGTGATGGTGTCGGCGGTGTGGGAGACCTCCTGCTTGAGGCGACCCAGGATCGTGTCGTACTTGAGCAGGTGAGCGGTGGTCGCGGTGTCACCCAGGTCGTTGACAGCCACAACCTCGATGTCCGCCCCCTGCTCCAGCAGCGCGCGGAAGTAGTTACGCCCGATGCGGCCGAAGCCGTTGATGCCTACGCGGATCGTCACGAACCGATCTCCTCGTTGGTACGCCGGCCATGCGGTGCCGGCGAGCTCTGTTTGGGATGTCCCCGACCACCACCGACCCTACCTCTCTGCGGGCCCCGGGGTGACATCGAGATGGCCCATACACGGGCAGGCGTTCCGTACCCGTCAGTAGGGGTACGGACCGTGCCGGAACGGCAGTGGATTCACTCGTATTTAGTACGGAATGCCGGGCGGTTTTTGCGTCGTCTTCACTCGTTCGTGAGCGGGTCGGCTCACTTGATCAGGGCCCCTTCCGTGCACTGTTGAGAGGTCTCCCGCTCACCTGTTGGAACAAGGCGAGCGGGACTTGTCAACGTGGCGGCCCTCACCCGCCGAACGCCGCGAACGCCTTCCTCAGCAGAACCGCCCGGTCGGCCGCCGACGGCACCTGCTCCAGGCCGAAACCGAGCAGCACGGTGTCGTCCGTGGTGACCGCTCCGTACGTCTGGAACAACGCGCCGGAGCGCGCCCAGTCCTTCCGTACCGGTGGGCTGCCCGCGGGCGGTCCGGCCACGTGCCAGGCGCCCAGCGACGACTCGAATCCCTCGGTCTCCTTCGCCGACCCGCCCACGACGAGCGAGGCGTCGTCCGCGAGCACGCCGTGTCCGCCGGTGCCCGGGTCGGTGATGTAGGCGATCGAGACCTCGACGGACTTCCCGGCGTAGGCGCTCAGGTCGAAGGTGACCTGCTGCCAGCCGCCGGAGCTGCCGGTGAGGCTGTTCCAGGAGCCGGTCGTGCCGGTCGCGGTGCAGGCGTTGTCCGCGAGCGTCAGATAGTGCTTCAGCCACGGATGCTCGGCGATCAGGAATCCCTGCCCGCAGTCCGCGGGCACGGCCGTCTTCGTGGCGCCCGAGGCCTCCGGCAGCGTGGTCCAGTCGTCGGCGCCCACGGTGTGCGCCTCGATCACCGCGTGGTCGTAGCCCGGCTCGGTGTCCCACAACAGCCGGGTGGTGAGGGCCGGCCTGGCGGCGGCGCCGACGCCGGTGAGGTCGATGGTGCGGGTGAGGCGCTTGTAGGCGTCGTCGGTGTGCACGGCGGCGGTCATGTACGAGCCGGCGTACGGCCCGTAGGGGCTGGCCGTCCCGGCGAACCGGCCGGCGCCCGCGCTCTTGAACTGCGGGTACGCCGACACCGGAAGCTCGTCGGAGGTGACGCCGTAGGCGCCCGCCTTGTCCAGTGGATTGCCGGGCGCGTCGCCGAGGGCGCCGGTGTAGCCGTCCAGGGCGCCGGAGCCGGTGAAGCCGGTGGCTCCCTTGGTCGACGTACGGCTGTAGGCGCCCAGGTAGTACTGGCTGAAGTCGTCCGAGAGGGTGCCGTCGCCGAGGTCGACGCTGCCGCCGGCCAGCTCACCGGCCTCGATCAGCCGGCCGCCCTCGTTGAGGTAGGCGCGCAGCTGGAGCTGGGTGGCGTTGCCGGGTCCGTTCGCGCCCGAGTAGTGCACGACCGTCCGGAAGTGCTTCAGCACGCCGAGCGCGTCCGGGGCGCCCTGTGTGGCGGCGTCCCACACGATCGCCCGGTGCCCGGCCGCCTTCACCGCGTCCGCGTACTTCTGCGCCTGCGTGGCCGCCGTGCCCTCCTCGGCGACGACGAGCGTGTCGGCCTTCGGACGCTCGGCGACGGTGTACGTGAAGTGCGGGCTGGAGGCCTTCCTGCCGCCCTTCGTCTCGCCGGTGAACCACACCTCGACCTTGTCGCCCGGCGCGCCGCCCCGCACCTTGGCCCGGTACTCGTCGAAGTACAGGTCGTCCCGGCCGCCGTAGGTCTCGCCGCCCGTCCAGCGCCGGAGCGCCTGTTCGTGCGTACGGCCGCCGTTGACGCGGTACTTCAGCTCCTTGTCGCGGATCGCCTTGCGGACGACGACGGAGACCTCCTGGTCCGCACCCCGGGCGTACGACACGGGGAAGGTCGCCGGGGTGAAGTCGGCGGCGCTCAGCCCGACCGAGGAGACCGGCCGGTCCGGGTGTACGGCGGTCTCGGCGACGGAGAGCGCGAACGGGATGTTCTTTTCGAACTCCTGGCGGATCAGCTTCTCGTCGTCGGGGAAGTTGAAGACCGACCGGCAGTCCTCGGGCTTCCAGGCGTCGTCCGGGTCGATCTGCGAGGCGGTCTGGCAGGTGGACATCTCCGGGGTGAACATCGCGATGCCGTTGACGTTCGACGCGTGCCCGTCCGCCTCGCCGTTGGTGGTGTACAGCTCCGAGGAGACCTGCGAACGGTAGCCGGGGATGGCCGGGTTGTCCGGGGTGCCGGCAAGCGCCTTGTAGAGGACGTCGTCCGGGGTGGGGGTGGCGACCTGCCAGCCGACGCCGTAAAGGAGGAGTTCGGCGGCGGAGTGGTAGTTGACGGCGTAGCGGAATCCGACGCGCTTCTCGAAGCCGTCCAGCGCCCTGGTCTCGGGCTCGGATGCGGGGCTCGCGCCACGGTAGGTCTCGCTGGTCGGGTCGGGGGACGAACCCTCGTCGTCGTAGCCCCACTTGTAGGGGAAGTTGCGGTTGAGGTCGACGCCGTCACCCGTGCCGATGACACCGTCGCCGTTGACGTCCCGCAGGTTCTTGCGCCACAGGCGGGTCGTGGAGTTCTGGAACGTGTAGTCGTAGCCGTCGGGATTGGCCGAGACGACGAACCACAGCTCGGTGGAGTCGACGATCCTCCGGACGCGCTTGTCGCTCTTGTAGTGGTCCAGGTAGTAGTGCATCAGACGCCGGGTCATCTCCGGTGTGATCCACTCGCGCGCGTGCTGGTTGGACAGGTACAGCACGGACGGCTTGGAGCCGTCCTTCGTCTTCCCGGCGTTCCTGGTCAGCTTGAGCGCGAGGATGTCCTGGCCGTCCACCGTCTTTCCGATGGACTCGACCTTGGTCAGTCCGGGGTTGGCCCGGGCGGTGCGGAGGATCTCCTCCTTGAGCCCGCCGCTTCCGCCGTACGGGCGGAACACGCCCTGGGACGCCTTTTCGGTGCGTGCCTCCGCCTTGGCCGGGACGGTGCGCTCGGTGAGGTCGACGCCCTGTTCACGGAGTTGCGCCGCCTGCCGGCCGGTGAGGTAGACCTCGACCTGGGACTTACCGCTTCCGGTGACCTGCTCGGCGAGTTCGTCGCCGTCCTGGCCGGCCTGGAGAAGCAGGGGTATCTGCGCCTTGGTGACATCGGCGCGGAAGACCTCGACCGCGTTCGGGTCGGACTTCGCCGGACGTCCGCTCTGTGCCTGGGCTACGGGTGCGAGGCTCGCTCCGCCGATCAGGAGCGCGCCGACAGCGAGGATCGATCTCGCTCTGTGTCTCATGAACCCCCCCTAGCGGTGGTCCGCCACAGCGGCGAACAGATTGCCAGGCTCATGTCAGACAGTGATCGAGTCAAGAGCGCCTCACGGCCACGTAAATGAAGGTGTGTCAGGCATGCGCAGGCCGGTGCCTAGGCCCCGACTGGGCCTCGGCACCGGCCTGTTGATGTGGTCCGGTCAGCCGGCCAGGTTGTCCGCCAGCTCCTCGCTGAGGTTGGCCTCCGTGCCCGGGATGCCCAGGTCGGCGGCGCGCTTGTCGGCCATGGCCAGCAGGCGGCGGATACGGCCCGCGACCGCGTCCTTGGTCAGCGGCGGGTCGGCGAGCGCGCCCAGCTCCTCCAGGGAGGCCTGCTTGTGCTCCATGCGCAGGCGTCCGGCGGCGGCGAGGTGCTCGGGGACCTCGTCGCCCAGGATCTCCAGCGCCCGCTGCACCCGGGCACCGGCGGCCACGGCGGCCCGGGCCGAACGGCGCAGGTTGGCGTCGTCGAAGTTGGCGAGGCGGTTGGCCGTGGCCCGCACCTCGCGGCGCATCCGGCGCTCCTCCCAGGCCAGCACCGACTCGTGCGCGCCGAGCCGGGTCAGCAGCGCGCCGATCGCGTCGCCGTCGCGGACCACCACCCGGTCCACGCCCCGCACCTCACGGGCCTTCGCGGCGATGGACAGCCGGCGGGCGGCGCCGACCAGCGCCAGCGCGGCCTCGGGCCCCGGGCAGGTCACCTCCAGGGAGGAGGAACGGCCGGGCTCGGTCAGCGAACCGTGCGCCAGGAAGGCCCCGCGCCAGGCCGCCTCCGCGTCGCACGTGGCCCCGGAGACCACCTGCGGGGGCAGCCCGCGGATCGGGCGGCCCCGGCCGTCCACGAGCCCCGTCTGGCGGGCCAGCTGGTCACCGCCCGCGACGACCCGCACGACATAGCGCGAACCGCGGCGCAGCCCGCCGGGCGCCATCACGATCAGCTCGGAGCTGTGGCCGAAGATCTCCAGGATGTCCCGCTTGAGCCGGCGGGCCGCCATCGCGGTGTCCAGCTCCGCCTCGATCACGATGCGCCCGCTCACCAGGTGGAGGCCGCCGGCGAACCGCAGAATGGCGGAGACCTCCGCCTTCCTGCAGCAGGTCCGGGTGACGGGAAGCCGGGAGATCTCGTCCTTCACCGCTGCCGTCATCGCCATGGGCCGATCCTTCCATGCATCCGAAAAATACGGTCGTACGCGGCGGCCAACAGCTCCGGGTCGTGCCGGGGTGTTCCGTCGGTCCGGGCCACCGGCGCCAGCTCGACCGCGGCTCCCAGCCGCTCGGCGGCCTCGGTGAGCGAGTCGCGGTCGGGCACGGCAGCCTCGTCGGCCAGCACCACGTCCAGGGCGAGTTTAGGGGCGTGTCGCCCCAAAACCTCCAAATGACGCTGCGGGGAGAAGCCCTCGGTTTCTCCCGGCTGCGGGGCGAGGTTCAGCGACAGCACCTTGCGCGCCTTGGTCGCCATCAGGGCGTCCAGCAGCTCGGGGACGAGCAGATGCGGGATCACCGAGGAGAACCAGGACCCCGGGCCGAGCACCACCCAGTCCGCGTCCAGGACCGCCGCCACCGCCTCGGGCACCGCCGGCGGGTCGTTCGGCACCAGGTGCACCGACTGGACCTCGCCGGGCGTCAGGGCGACGTTCGCCTGCCCGCGCACCGTGTCCACGTCCTCCGGGCGCTCCGGGTCGTGCCCTCTGACCAGGGCCTGCAGCTCCAGCGGTACGGCGGACATGGGCAGCACCCGCCCGTGCGCGCCGAGCAGCTTGCCGACCAGGTCCAGGGCCTGGACGTGGTCGCCGAGCTGCTCCCACAGGGCGACGATCAGCAGGTTGCCGACCGCGTGCTCGTGCAGATCGCCCTTGGACTGGAAGCGGTGCTGGATGACCCGGGCCCAGGTCTGGCCCCACTCGTCGTCGCCGCACAGCGCGGCCAGCGCCTTGCGCAGGTCGCCGGGCGGCAGCACGCCCAGCTCGTCACGGAGCCGGCCGCTGGAGCCGCCGTCGTCGGCCACGGTGACGACGGCGGTGAGATCCCCGGTGATCCGGCGCAGCGCGGCGAGCGAGGCGGACAGACCCATGCCGCCGCCGAGCGCGACCACCTTGGGCTGCGCACCCCGGCGGCGGGGCCGGCCACCGCGGGCCTCGGCGGGGCGGGGCGTCCCCTCGGCCGTGGCACGGCTGGAGCGCCCCTCCGGCACCATCCGGCGCAGCCTGCCGAGCCGCCGTGTACGTTCCGTCATTCCCGTCCCATGTCCCGGTGTACGACCACCGTCTCCACGCCCTCGGCCGCGAGGCGTGCGGCGAGCTTCTCCGACATCGCGACCGAGCGGTGCTTGCCGCCGGTACAGCCGATGGCGATGGTCACATACCGCTTGCCCTCGCGCCGGTAGCCGGCGGCGATGAGCCGCAGCAGTTCGGCGTACCGGTCGAGGAACTCCTTCGCGCCGGGCTGGTTGAAGACGTACGCCGACACCTCCTCGTTCAGGCCGGTGAACGGCCGCAGCTCCGGGACCCAGTGCGGGTTGGGCAGGAACCGCATGTCCGCGACCAGGTCGGCGTCGACCGGGAGGCCGTACTTGAAGCCGAAGGACATCACGGTGGCCCGCAGCTCGGGCTCCTCCTCGCCGGCGAACTGGGCGTCCATCTTGGCGCGCAGCTCGTGCACGTTCAGGCTGGAGGTGTCGATCACCAGGTCGGCGTCGCCGCGCAGCTCGCGCAGCAGCTGGCGCTCGGCGGCGATGCCGTCCACGATGCGGCCGTCGCCCTGCAGCGGGTGCGGGCGGCGCACCGACTCGAAGCGGCGCACCAGGGCCTCGTCGGAGGACTCGAGGAAGACGATCCGCCGGGTGACGCCCCGGGTGTCGAGGTCGGCGAGGGATTCGCGCAGATTGTCGAAGAAGCGCCGGCCGCGCACGTCCACGACGACCGCGATCCGCGCCACGTTGCCCTGCGAGCGGGCGCCCAGCTCCACCATGGTGGGGATGAGGGCGGGCGGGAGGTTGTCCACGACGAACCAGCCGAGGTCCTCCAGACATTTCGCCGCCGTGGACCGTCCCGCTCCGGACATGCCGGAGATGATCACCAGCTCGGGGATGGCCGCTTCCGGGCCCGAGGCCGGCGTACCGTCCGTGCTCACCTGTGCTCCGTTTTCCTGGGCCGCGGGCTGCTCACCCGCCGCGGGGTGTGGCTGATCCTGCCCCGCTTCACTGTGGGCCCGATCTCGCTCCGCTGTGGGCTGTGCGTCGTGCTCCGTCATCTCTCCTGCCCCCGTCGTTCGTCCGGGAGGCCCGCGGTTACGGGCTCCCCCGTGGAACCCGCCGTCGTATCGGGTTCCTCGTCATCAATGATCTCTCCGGTCGCCGTGTTCACGGCGGGTGCGGCCGGAGCCGCCTGGGCGAGGGCCGCGGCGATGGTCTCGGCCGTCTTCCGGCCTATCCCGGGCACCCCCTGGATCTCTTCGATTGTGGCGGACCGCAGCTTCTTCACCGAGCCGAAATGCTTGATGAGCGCCTGTTTGCGGGTCTCGCCGAGGCCGGGGACGTCGTCCAGGGGGCCGGCCCGGAAGCGTTTGGCGCGCTTGGTGCGCTGGTAGGTGATCGCGAACCGGTGGGCCTCGTCGCGGACGCGCTGGAGGAGGTAGAGGCCCTCGCTGGTGCGGGGCAGGACCACCGGGTCGTCGTCGCCGGGCAGCCAGACCTCCTCCAGGCGCTTGGCGAGGCCGCAGACGGCGATGTCGTCGATGCCCAGCTCGTCCAGGGCGCGCCGGGCCGCGGCGACCTGCGGCTGCCCGCCGTCGACCACGACGAGCTGGGGCGGATAGGCGAACTTCTTCGGACGGCCGTCGTCGTCCTTGAGGGAGTTGGTGATCTCGTCCGGGCCGGTGAGCGTGCCGTCGCCGTCGGTGAGGGGGTCCTCGGTGCCGGAGCCGTCGGCCCACTCCCCCGTCTTCTCCTTCTCCGCGAGGTACCGCTTGAAGCGGCGGGTGATCACCTCGTGCATGGAGCGGACGTCGTCCTGACCGGCGAAGCCCCTGATCTGGAAGCGGCGGTACTCGCTCTTGCGCTGCAGGCCGTCCTCGAAGACGACCATGGAGGCGACCACGTCGTCCCCCTGGAGATGCGAGATGTCGTAGCACTCGATGCGCAGCGGCGCGCTGTCCAGGTCGAGGGCCTCGGCGATCTCCTCCAGGGCGCGCGAGCGCGTGGTCAGGTCGGAGGCGCGCTTGGTCTTGTGCAGCGCGAGCGCCTGCTGGGCGTTGCGCTGCACGGTCTCCATGAGCGCCTTCTTGTCGCCGCGCTGCGGGATGCGCAGCGACACGTTCGCCCCGCGGCGGCCGGTCAGCCACTCCTGGACCGGCTCGACAGGCTCGGGAAGTGCCGGGACCAGGACCTCCTTGGGGACGGCGTCCCCGGTCTCCTCGCCGTAGAGCTGCTGCAGGGCGTGCTCGACCAGGGCGCCGGTGGTGATCTCCTCGACCTTGTCGGTGACCCAGCCGCGCTGGCCGCGCACCCGGCCGCCGCGCACATGGAAGATCTGCACGGCCGCCTCCAGCTCGTCCTCGGCGACGGCGATGAGGTCGGCGTCCGTCGCGTCGGCGAGCACGACGGCGTTCTTCTCCATGGCCTTCTTCAGGGCCTCGATGTCGTCGCGCAGCCGCGCGGCGCGCTCGTACTCCATCTCCTCGGCCGCCTCCATCATCTGCTTCTCCAGACGGCGGAGGTAGGTGCCGGTGCGGCCGGCCATGAAGTCGCTGAACTCCTCGGCCAGCTCCCGGTGGTCCTCGGGGCCGATCCGCCCGACGCAGGGGGCGGAGCACTTGCCGATGTAGCCGAGCAGGCAGGGACGACCGGTTCGGGCGGCGTTCTTGAACACGCCGGCCGAGCAGGTGCGCACCGGGAAAACGCGCAGCAGCAGGTCGACGGTGTCCCGGATGGCCCACGCGTGCGCGTACGGCCCGAAGTAGCGCACACCCTTCTTCTTGTGACCGCGCATCACCTGCACGCGCGGGAACTCCTCGTTCATCGTCACCGCGAGGTAGGGGTAGCTCTTGTCGTCGCGGTACTTGACGTTGAACCGGGGGTCGTACTCCTTGATCCAGGAGTACTCCAGCTGGAGTGCCTCGACCTCCGTGGACACCACGGTCCACTCCACGGACGCGGCGGTGGTCACCATCGTCCGGGTGCGCGGGTGCAGGTTCGCCAGGTCCTGGAAGTAGTTCGCCAGGCGCTGGCGCAGGCTTTTCGCCTTTCCGACGTAGATCACCCGGCGGTGCTCGTCACGGAACCTGTACACCCCCGGAGAGTCCGGGATCTCACCCGGCCTGGGGCGGTAGCTGGAGGGGTCGGCCATGTCTCACACCCTACTGGCGAGCACCGACACCGCGTCGGGCCTGTGGACAACGCCCCCGGCCGTGCCGCTCAGCCGTCCACAGCCCATCCGGTGCGGGCCGGCGGCAGGCCCGTACGGATCACGTGCCGGACGATCCGGAACGCCTCGTCGAGCGGCACGGTGTCCTCGTCGGGGTACGTGTCGCACTGCCCGTTCGCCGACCGGAAACCCCCGCTGGACCCTCCGGCTCCCGCGGAGACGGCGTGGGCTCCCGGGTCGCCCTCGCCGTCGAGAAGCATCACCAGCGCGCGTTCGGTGGTGCTCACCACGGACAGCAGGCGCCCGGCGGAGCCGGTCAGCCAGGTTTCGAGACGGCCCTCGGCGAGCCGCCGCCGCAGCACGGCGACCGCCTCGTCCGCCGTCACGGCCGTGTGATCACCGTCGAAGGTCCAGGTCTCCGTCACGCGTCGATCTTCCCATCGGCCGGCTCGGGCGGTCCTGACGCTCGCGGCCGCGGGCTCCGGCGCGAAGGCGCGGCCCCGCCGGGGTGGTCGTGGCGGGTTCGAGGTGTTGTCGGGGCCTGGTCAACACGCTTCAATGCGGGGGAACTCGGGGCCGTGCACGCACGCGTACAGACGCGGTGTGGGCAGCCAGGGCGTCCACGACGCCCACGGGGGTGGCCCCGCACACCAGCGCAGGCGGTCTGACCAGCCGTAGCGACACCTCACAGAAAGGCGCCCCGGCATGCGGCATGCCACAGAGCACGCGCATCTCCCCACCGCGGAACTGGACACGGCCCTGCGGGGCGGCCCCTTCCATGTGGCGCTGCGCGCCGCGATCGCCGCACGCGGGCTGCCGCTCCAGCGCGTCCAGCACCATCTGTCCCGGCACGGGGTCAAGGTCGGTGTCACCAGCCTGAGTTACTGGCAGCAGGGTGCCCGCCGCCCCCAGCGCCCGGAGTCGCTGCGGGCCGTACGGGCGCTGGAGGAGATCCTCCAGCTGCCGGACGAGTCACTGATCCGGCTGCTCGCCGAGGCCGACGGGCACGCGGCGGGCGGCAGGCCGGCGGGGCGCTCCTACCGCTCCCTGATCGAGGCCTCGGACGTCCTGGACCGGCTCCGGGCCGAGCTGGGCTGGTCCGTCGACGGCGGACTGCACACGCTGGGCCACCACGAATGCGTCCGCATCGGCGCCCGGCGCGAGCTGGCCGGCCGCGAGGCCCACCACATCGTGCGCGCCCACCGCGACGGCGTCGACCGCTTCGTCGCCGTGCACCACGGCGACCCCGGCTGCCGCCCGCACGACATCCGGGTGCGGGCGCTGGAGAACTGCCGCACCGGACGCGTCCGCTGGGACCAGGACACCGGCGTGCTGGCCGCGGAGCTGCTCTTCGACACCCGGCTGAGCCCCGGCGACACCTTCCTCTTCCGGTACGGCATCGAGGACGGCACGGCCGGGCCCAGCCGCGAGTACCTGCACCGTTTCGGCTTTACCGGCGGCCAGTACGCCCTCCAGGTGCGCTTCGACGCGGCCGCGCTGCCGGCCCGCTGCCATCGCTTCACCCAGCACTCGACGGCGGCCCCCCGCACCGGCCGCCACGAACTGTCGGTCACCGGCCCCCACCACTGCGTCCACGTGGTCGAGCCACGGATACGGCCGGGGATCGTGGGGATCGCTTGGGAATGGGAGTGATGTCGGGGCGGGGGCACGCCGGCGTGGAGTGCGGGGGGCTGGGTGCGGCGACTGTGGGCCGCGAGGGGGTGGCTAGCTGGGCGAGCTGGGCGCGCAAGGTCACGGCGGCAGTGCGGTGCGGCCGTACACCCCGTTCACGCGCCAGCGTGGCAGCGTGGCTGTCCGTTCAGGCGCCCGGGCCGGCGATGATCCTGCCGTTCGTGGTCTTCACCGACAGCTCGGTCAGGGGCTCGGTGGCCGGTGACTCGACCACCTTGCCCGTCACGGCGTCGAACTGGCTGCCGTGGCAGGGGCAGATCAGGGTCGTCCCCTGCAGCTTGTTGATGGGGCACCCCGCGTGCGTGCAGATCGTGCTGTAGGCCTTCAGCGCGCCGCTCCCGTCGCGGCTGACGACGACGTTGTGGTCCCGGTAGAGCTTGGCACCGCCCTTCGCGACCTCACTCTCGGCACCAAGATCCACCGGCGCGGTCGGAGTGGCCGCGGCCGGGCTGCCCTGGCCCGGTGCCGCGCATGCGGCCAGGCCGAGCCCGGCGACCGGGGCCACAGCGGCCCCTCGAAGGACGGTACGACGGCTCGCGGACGGTCGGGCGGGCATCTGGGGACTCCACTGCTCAAGGGGTGTGCAGGGCGACGATACCCGGGCACAAGGCCCGGCCCCGCGGCGGGCCGGTGATCACGGGGAGGGGCCGGTGTGCGGCAGTGAGGAGCGCGGGGGCGCTCTGGGACGACTGTGGAGGTGAGCCCGACGTAAACGCTTACGCAAGCGTTTACGCAGGTGCGGTCGATGGGATACCGTCCCGGCCGGAACGACTTCGCCCGGGCCGTGCAGGAGGGAGAGACGATGCCCACCATGGCGGACGTCGCACGGAGCGCCGGGGTCTCCGTGGCGACCGTCTCTCACGTCCTGAACGGCACCCGTCCGGTGCTGCCCCACACCCGCCAGGCCGTGCTCGACGCCATCGACGCGCTCGGATACACCCCCAACACGCTGGCGCGGTCCCTGGTGACCTCCCGCACCCGCTCCATCGGGCTCGCGGTGTCGGCGATCAGCAACCCGTACTTCACGGAGATCCTCCAGGGCGTCGAGGCCGCCGCCCTGGAAGCGGGCTACAGCCTGCTCATCGCCGACCCGCACGACGACCCCGGGCACGAACGCAAGGTCGTACAGCTCCTCCATGAGCGCCGGGTGGACGGCATGATCGTCGCTCCCTCCGCGCGCCCGCACGAACTCGTCGGCTATCTGAGCCGCCACACCGTTCCCACCGTGTTCCTGGACCGGGTGATCGACACCGACGTGTCCGACGGCTCCGTGGTGGCTGGTGGGGCGGACGCCACCCCCGACGAGGTCACGCCCTGGTACGACCAGGTATGCGCCGACAGCGCCGAGCCGACCGCCCGTCTGGTCGCTCATCTCGCCGGGCTGGGCCACCGCAGGATCGGCCTGGTCGCGGGCCTGCCCGGGCTCAGCACCACCAGTGAGCGGGTCTCGGGCTACCGGGACGCCCTCGGCGCCGCCGGCCTGGACCTCGATGAACGGCTTCTGGTGTCCGGCAACTCCGAGTCCACCGGTGCCGAGCAGGCCACGGCCGCCCTGCTTGCCCTCCCCGAACCGCCGACGGCACTCGTCACGGCCAACAACGCCATGACCATCGGCGCCCTGCGCGCCCTGCGCCGGCACGGACTGTCCGTGCCCGACGACATCGCCCTGTGCTGCTTCGACGACTTCGCCTGGGCCGACCTGTTCTCCCCCCGGCTCACCGCCATCGCCCAGCCCAGCAGGCAATTGGGCGCACAGGCCGTCCGGGTGCTCCTGGACCGTCTCGACGAGCCGCGCCGGCCGCCCCGGACGGTACGGCTGCCGTGCGCGTTCGTCCATCGCACGTCCTGCGGATGCCCGGAGGAGCCGGGCGGGTCCGAGGAGCCCGGACACACCGCATCATCCACGTCGTCGCAGAAGGGAACCGCCTCGTGATCGTCGTCGCCGGTGAGGCACTGATCGACCTGGTACCGCAGGGCTCCGGCGCCCTCGCGGCCCTGCAGCCGGCGCTCGGCGGCGGCCCGTACAACACCGCCGTGGCCCTCGGCCGGCTCGGCTCCCGCACCGCGTTCTGCTCCCGGACGTCGCACGACGCCTTCGGTGAGGCCCTGCTCGACGGGCTGCGGCGCGCTGGGGTGGACGTGTCGGGCGTGCAGCGCGGGACGGAGCCGACGACGCTGGCGGTGGCCACGATCGACGACGGTGGCTCGGCCGCCTACTCCTTCTATGTCGACGGCACCGCCGACCGTCTGTTCACCGCCCCCACCGCGCTGCCCGCCGGTACGCGCGCGGTGTCCTTCGGCACGTGCTCGCTCGTCCTGGAACCGGGGGCGAGCGCCTATGAGGAGCTGATGCGCACGGCGGCCGGGCAGGGGCTGTTCACCTCGCTCGACCCCAACATCCGGGCGGGGCTGATCCCGGACGCGGACGCCTACCGGGCGCGTTTCAAGAGCTGGCTGCCCTCGGTGACGCTGCTGAAGCTGTCCACGGAAGACGCCGAGTGGCTGGGCGGCACCCCGCGCGAGTGGCTGGCCGCTGGACCGGCGGCCGTGGTGGTGACCCGAGGCGGGGATGGTCTGACCGCGTTCACCCGGGACGGCGCGGAGTACTCCGTACCGGGTGAGAAGGTCGCCGTGGTGGACACCATCGGCGCCGGGGACACGGTGAACGCCGCCTTGCTGCACAGGCTTTGCGCCCTGGACGCGCTGTCGGAGGAAGCGCTGGCCGCCCTCGGGACGGAGGGCTGGACGCGGCTGCTGCGCTTCGCGGCACGCGCGGCGGCGATCACCTGCTCGCGGGCGGGGGCCGAGCCACCGTTCGCGGCCGAGCTCGGTGATCTGTGAGCGGCCCCTTTTCTCTCTGCTGTCTTCCTCTCTGCTGTTGTCAAGGAGCGGCCGGACCCGTGGTAGGGGGACCTGGCGAACCTCGGAGCCGGGGTGGCTGATGGTGGAACGAGCGGCGCCCCGCGGGGAGTTCCCGCGGGGCGCCGCTTTTCTGCCGATGTGTCAGGCCTTGCGTGCCCGCGTCGCCTTCTTCGCCGGCGTCGTCTTCTGCGTGGCCGTGGCGGCCTTCTTGGTCGCCGTGTTGTTGGCCTTGGCCGTGACCGTCTTCTTCGCCGCCGTCTTCGCCGCGACCGTCTTCCTGGCCGTGGCGGTGCGCTGCGCCGGCACGGGTTCCGCGTCACTGATGCGGTCGGCGCCGAGGATCTCGCGCAGGAACTTGCCGGTGTGGCTGGCCGGAACCCCGGCGACCTCCTCGGGCGTGCCCTCGGCGACCACGAGGCCACCGCCCGCGCCGCCCTCCGGACCCATGTCCACGACCCAGTCGGCGGTCTTGATCACGTCGAGGTTGTGCTCGATGACGATGACCGTGTTGCCCTTGTCGACCAGGCCGCCGAGGACCTTCAGCAGCTTGCTGATGTCCTCGAAGTGCAGACCGGTGGTCGGCTCGTCCAGGACGTAGACCGTGCGTCCGGTGGATCGCTTCTGCAGCTCGCTGGCCAGCTTCACGCGCTGGGCCTCACCGCCGGAGAGCGTGGTCGCGGACTGACCGAGGCGGACGTAGCCGAGGCCGACGTCCTTCAGCGTCCTCAGGTGCCGGGAGATGGCCGGGACGGCCTCGAAGAACTCGGTGGCCTCCTCGATCGGCATGTTCAGCACGTCGGCGATGGACTTGCCCTTGTAGTGGACCTCCAGGGTCTCCCGGTTGTACCGGGCGCCGTGGCAGACCTCGCACGGGACGTAGACGTCCGGGAGGAAGTTCATCTCGATCTTGATCGTGCCGTCGCCCGCGCAGTTCTCGCAACGGCCGCCCTTGACGTTGAAGGAGAAGCGACCGGGCAGGTAGCCGCGGACCTTCGCCTCGGTGGTCTCGGCGAACAGCTTGCGGATGTGGTCGAAGACGCCGGTGTACGTCGCCGGGTTGGACCGCGGGGTGCGGCCGATCGGCGACTGGTCGACGTGCACGACCTTGTCCACCAGGTCGTCGCCGTCCACGCGCGTGTGCCGTCCGGGGACGTTCCTCGCGCCGTTCAGCTCGCGGGCCAGGTGCGTGTACAGGATGTCGTTGACCAGCGTCGACTTGCCGGATCCCGAGACGCCTGTGACGGCCGTGAACACGCCCAGCGGGAAGGACACGTCGATGTCCTGCAGGTTGTTCTCACGCGCGCCGTGCACGGTCAGCCGTCGGGACGGGTCACGGGGGCGGCGGATGTCCGGCACCGGGATGGCCTTGCGACCCGAGAGGTACGCGCCCGTCTGCGACTCGGTGTTGGCGAGCAGCTCCTTGAGGGAGCCGCTGTGCACGACCTTTCCGCCGTGCTCGCCGGCGCCGGGGCCGATGTCCACGACCCAGTCGGCGACCTTGATGGTGTCCTCGTCGTGCTCCACGACGATGAGCGTGTTGCCCATGTCGCGCAGCCGGACCAGGGTCTCGATCAGCCGGTGGTTGTCGCGCTGGTGCAGGCCGATGGACGGCTCGTCCAGCACGTACAGGACGCCGACGAGGCCGGAGCCGATCTGGGTGGCCAGCCGGATGCGCTGAGCCTCGCCGCCGGAGAGGGTGCCCGCCGCGCGGTTCAGCGAGAGGTAGTCGAGGCCGACGTCGACCAGGAAGCGCAGCCGCTCGTTGACCTCCTTCAGTACTCGCTCGGCGATCTTCTTGTCGCGGTCGCTCAGCTTCAGCCGGCCCAGGAAGTCCGCGCAGTCGCTGATCGACATCGCGGAGACCTCGGCGATCGACTTCTCCATGATCGTGACCGCGAGGACGATCGGCTTCAGGCGCGTGCCCTGACAGGAGGGGCAGGGCACCTCGCGCATGTAGCCCTCGAAGCGCTCGCGGCTGGCGTCGCTCTCGGCCTCGCTGTGCCGGCGCTTCACGAAGGGCACGGCGCCCTCGAAGGGCGTGGTGTACACGCGCTCGCGGCCGTACCGGTTGCGGTAGCGGACCTCGATCTGGGTCTTGTGGCCGTAGAGCAGGGCCTTCTTCGCACGCTGGGGCAGGCCGGCGAACGGGATGTCCGTACGGAAGCCGAGCGCGTCCGCGAGGGCACCGATCAGGCGGCCGAAGTAGTCCTTGGTGTGCCCGTGCGACCAGGGGTGGATGGCGCCCTCGTCCAGGGTCTTTTCCTCGTCCGGGACGATCAGCTCGGGGTCCACCTCCATGCGCGTGCCGATGCCGGTGCAGTCGGGGCAGGCGCCGAAGGGCGAGTTGAAGGAGAAGGAGCGGGGCTCCAGTTCCTCGAAGGACAGGTCGTCGTACGGGCAGTACAGGTGCTCGGAGTACATGCGCTCGCGCTCGGGGTCGTCCTCGGGGAGGTCGACGAAGTCGAGCACGACCATGCCGCCGGACAGGCCGAGGGCGGTCTCCACGGAGTCGGTGAGGCGGCGCTTGGCGGACTCCTTCACCGTGAGGCGGTCGACGACCACCTCGATGGTGTGCTTCTCCTGCTTCTTCAGCGCCGGCGGGTCGGACAGCTGGACGGTCTGCCCGTCCACGCGCGCGCGGGAGTAGCCCTTGGTCTGCAGGTCGGCGAAGAGGTCGGCGAACTCGCCCTTGCGCTCGCGCACGAGCGGCGACAGCACCTGGAAGCGGCTCCCCTCCGGCAGCTCCAGGACCTTGTCGACGATGGCCTGCGGCGACTGGCGGGAGATCGGGCGGCCGCACTCGGGGCAGTGCGGCTTGCCGATGCGCGCGAAGAGCAGTCGCAGGTAGTCGTAGACCTCGGTGATGGTGCCGACCGTCGAGCGCGGGTTGCGCGAGGTCGACTTCTGGTCGATGGAGACCGCCGGGGACAGGCCCTCGATGAAGTCGACGTCCGGCTTGTCCATCTGGCCGAGGAACTGCCGGGCATACGAAGAGAGCGATTCCACGTACCGGCGCTGGCCCTCGGCGAAGATCGTGTCGAAGGCCAGGGAGGACTTGCCCGACCCGGACAGGCCCGTGAAGACGATGAGCGAGTCACGCGGCAGGTCGAGCGAGACATTCTTCAGGTTGTGCTCGCGCGCGCCACGGACGATGAGACGGTCGGCCACGCCGGTCCGCACCTTTCTTGAGAGAAGTGACAGGGGCGGGGCCCCCGTCCTTCTTCAGACTAGGGGGAGCCACTGACAACGCCGGTCGGATTCTCCGGTTGCATAACAATCCCCGGCCATCCAGCATGCCCGACGCCGCCCTCGACGATATAGCACGTGCTTTCGATTTGTGGACGAGGTTCACCACCTTCACCCGAAGGTGTGGTGGGGCTAGGGTCAGGCCCATGATTGATCACGCTCATGACCTGGCATGTGTACGTGACGCGACCGAACGGCTGCTCACCGCGGTCGCCAAACTGGACAACGCGTCGCTCGCCGAGCCGTCACGGCTTCCGGGCTGGACCCGCGGGCACATCCTCGCCCACCTCGCCCGCAACGCGGACGCGCTCGTGAACGTGCTCGAAGGCCGCCCCATGTACGCGAGCGCCGAGGCGCGGGACGCCGACATCGAGCGTGACGCCCCGCGTCCCCTCGACGACCAGCTCGCCGACCTGCGCGAGAGCGCGGCCCGCTTCCAGGCGGTGGGAGACGTGCCGGCGGACTGGTCGCGCACGGTTCAGCTGCGCAACGGGGTCACCGACTCGGCGTCCCGCGTGCCGTTCCGGCGGTGGGTCGAGGTCGAGCTGCACCACGTCGATCTCGGCATCGGGTACGAGCTGGAGGACCTTCCGGCCGAGTTCACGGACCGGGAGATCGACTTCCTGGCGGAGCGCTTCGCCGGGCACAAGGACGTCCCCTCGACCGGCCTGAGCGCGGGCGATGGCCGGAACTGGACCACGGGCGGCGGAGCGGAGGGCGGACCGGTCGGGGTCGAGGGGTCGGCCGCCGACCTGCTCGGCTGGCTGGCCGGGCGACGCGACGGGTCCGGCCTGACCACGAACGGCACGCTGCCGAAGCTGCCTCCGTTGTAGGTCCCGGAGGGTCCGCGGGGCCCCTCCGCTATAGGCTGATCGTCATGACGTACACCGGAGAGGTCAGGGTCGGCGGACCGGCGGATGTGCACGAGCTGAAGGACCTGATGATCACGAAGATCGCGGTCGGCCCGATGGACAACAACGCTTATCTGCTGCGCTGCCGGGCCACCGACGAGCAGCTTCTGATCGACGCCGCCAACGAGGCGCAGACGCTCCTGGGCATGATCGGTGACGACGGCATCGCGTCCGTCGTCACCACACATCAGCACGGCGACCACTGGCAGGCGCTCGCCGATGTCGTCGCGGCCACGGGCGCGCGTACGTACGCCGGCCGCGAGGACGCCCCCGGCATCCCCGTGCCCACCGATGTCCTCGTGGACGACGGCGACGTCATCAGGGTGGGACAGGTGGAGCTCACCGCGCGGCACCTCGTCGGGCACACTCCGGGTTCCATCGCCCTGGTCTACGACGACCCGCACGGCCACCCGCACGTCTTCACCGGCGACTGCCTCTTCCCGGGCGGTGTCGGCAACACGCGCAAGGATCCGAAGGCCTTCGCCAGCCTGATCCACGACGTGGAGACGAAGATTTTCGACGTGCTGCCCGACGAGACCTGGGTCTATCCCGGGCATGGTAACGACACGACCCTGGGCGCGGAGCGGCCACAGCTGCCGGAGTGGCACGCGCGCGGGTGGTGAGCGCCGGGCGCTTTCCTCTCCCGAGCGCCGGGCGCGTGCTCGCCACGCGCCCCGTGTGAACGTTTCGCACGCGCCGGGGGCGCGTACGCGCTCCCCGCACGCCCTGTCACGCGGTCAACTGGTGGCAAACCCGCAGAGGGTGACGGCTCCTCTGCGGCAGGGCCGCCGGTCTTCAACCCCGCCCTCGGCCGGCGGCCCAGGCCAATGGCCCTCACTCTGAGGGTCGTTCACACGACCGCAACACCCGTTCCCAGCATGCGGACAGTTATGGTCGTGACCTGGACAAACGCGGGGTTCGCTGCCAATCTCCCGCCATGTACACAGCCCCTCGTGTCCTGCGCCGTGCGGCAGCCGCCGTCACCGTAGCCCTGCTCGCCACCGCCGTCGCCTGCGCTCCGCAGCCGGAGGAGAAGGCGTCGGCCTCCCCCTCCGGCTCGGCCGCGAAGAGCTGCGCCAAGGGCAGGCTGGCCACCAAGACGTCCGGAAAGCTGACGATCGCGACGGACGAACCGGCGTACGAGCCCTGGTTCAAGGACGACAAGCCCGCGAACGGCAAGGGCTTCGAGTCGGCGGTCGCCTATGCCGTGGCCCGGCAGCTGGGTTACGGCCAGAGCGCGGTCGTATGGCAGAGCGTGCCGTTCAACAAGGCGTTCGCGCCCGGCGAGAAGACCTTCGACTTCGACATCAACCAGGTGTCGATCAGCACCGAGCGCAAGAAGGCCGTCGACTTCTCCTCGGGCTACTACGACGTGCGCCAGGCCGTCATCGCGCTGAAGGGCAGCAAGGCCGCCAAGGCGACGAGCATCGCGGACCTGAAGGGCCTCAAGCTGGGCGCCCAGGTGGGCACGACGAGCCTCGACTACATCAGCGACGTGGTGAAGCCGTCGCAGCAGGCGGCCGCGTACTCCAAGAACGACCAGGCCGTCTCCGCGCTCAGGAACGGTCAGGTGGACGCGATCGTCGCCGATCTGCCGACCGCCTTCTACGTCACCTCCGCCCAGGTGACCAACGCCAAGATCGTCGGCCAGTTCGAGAACAAGGGCGGTACGCCCGAGCAGTTCGGGCTCGTCCTCGACAAGGGCAGCGGCCTCACGTCGTGCGTGACGTCGGCCGTGGACGCCCTGCGCAAGGACGGCACGCTGGCGAAGCTGGAGCAGCAGTGGCTGTCCGACGCCGTCGACGCTCCGGTGCTCAAGTGACGGTCACAAAGGAGGAGTCCGGGGAGGACTCCGGCGAGCACGCCATGCGCGACGGGTATGTCCCGTCCGAGCGGCGACTGGAACGTGAACGCCACAAGCGCGCGCGTGCCCGCCGCGCGACGGCGATCGCCGCCTTTTCGACCCTGGTCACCGGCGTCGTCCTCTATCTGGTCGTCGTCAACGCGCCCGGCTGGCCGCGCACCAAGGAGACCTTCTTCGACGGGCAGTACGCGCGCGAGGCCCTGCCCAAGGTCCTCGAAGGGCTGTGGCTCAACGTCCGGCTGCTGCTGATCTGCGGCGTGCTGGTACTCGTCCTCGGCATGCTGATCGCCATCGCGCGCACCCTGCCCGGGCCCGTGTTCTTTCCCCTGCGGGTGCTGGCAGCCGCCTACACGGACTTCTTCCGCGGTCTGCCACTGATCATCAATCTGATGATCGTGGTCTTCGGGGTGCCCGCGCTGCGCCTGCAGGGCGTGACCGTCGATCCCGTCCTGCTCGGTGGTACGGCGCTGACACTGACCTACTCCGCTTATGTCGCCGAGGTGTTCCGCGCCGGCATCGAGTCCGTGCACCCCTCCCAGCGCGCGGCGGCCCGCTCGCTGGGCCTGACCAACCGTCAGGCACTGCGGTACGTGGTGCTCCCCCAGGCGGTACGGCGTCAGGTGCCACCCCTCCTGAACGACCTCGTGTCGCTCCAGAAGGACACCGGGCTCGTGTCGATCGGCGGCGCGGTCGACGCCGTGCGGGCGGCCGACATCATCGCCCAGCGCAGCCTCAACTACACGCCGTACATCGTCGCGGGCCTGGTCTTCGTCGCACTGACCATTCCGATGACCCGGTTCACGGACTGGGTGACGGCCCGGATGGACCGGCAGCGGGCCCAGGGAGGATCGCTATGAGCGACATCGTCGCGCCCGTGCTGCGCATGGAGTCCGTCCGCAAGACCTTCGGCGGCTCCGTCGTGCTGCGCGACGTCGGTCTGGAGGTCGCCCCGCACACGGTGACCGCGCTGATCGGCGCCTCCGGCTCGGGCAAGTCCACGCTGCTGCGTTGCGCCAACCTCCTGGAGGAGATCGACGACGGCGCGATCTGGCTCGACGGCGAGGAGATCACCGATCCCCGTGCCGACCAGGACGCGGTGCGGCGCCGGATCGGCGTGGTCTTCCAGGCGTACAACCTCTTCCCGCACATGACCGTGCTGGACAACATCACGCTGGCGCCGCGCCGGGTGCACGGCGTCTCCCGCGCGGAGGCCGAGGAACGGGCCAGGGAGTTGCTGGAGCGCCTGGGACTGGGCGCCAAGGCGGATGCCTATCCGGACCGGCTCAGCGGCGGTCAGCAGCAGCGTGTGGCGATCGTGCGGGCGCTTGCCGTACGGCCCCGGCTGTTGCTGCTGGACGAGATCACGGCGGCGCTCGATCCCGAACTCGTGGGCGAGGTGCTGGAGGTGGTCCGGGATCTCAAGGACGACGGCATGACCATGGTGCTGGCGACGCACGAGATGGGCTTCGCTCGGGACGTCGCCGACCAGGTTTGTTTTCTGGACGGTGGCGTCGTGCTGGAGCGTGGCACCGCCGAGCAGGTCTTCGGCGACCCGCAGCAGGAGCGCACGCGGCGCTTCCTGCGGCGGATCGTGGAGGCGGGCCGGCTGTAGCTACGCGTCGGCCTGGGCCGCGCCCACCAGGGCGGCAACCCGCTCCACACCGAAGACGTAGCCCTGTACTCCGCATCCGGCGATCACGCCGTCGGCGCGCAGCGAGACATAGGAGTGGTGCCGGAACGATTCGCGCTGGTGGATGTTGGAGATGTGCACCTCCAGCACGGGCATGCCGTCGCAGGTGTTGAGTGCGTCCAGGATCGCGACCGACGTGTGGGAGTAGGCGCCGGGGTTGATGACGATCCCGCAGTGGTTCAGGCGCGCCTCATGGATCCAGTCGACCAGCTGACCCTCGTGGTTGGACTGCCGGAAGTCCACGGTGCCGCCGTGCGCGGCCGCTGCCTTGGCACACATCGCCTCGATGTCGGCCAGAGTGTCCCTGCCGTAGATCTCGGGCTGGCGCTGGCCGAGCAGGTTCAGGTTGGGCCCGTTGAGGATCATGATCGGGGCGTTGGCCAGGGTGCGGGGCACGTTTCCTCCGGTCCGTTCGGGGCGGTACGTCGACGACCGCCGCTCGCACCCGGTCTATCACGGGTGACCGGAGCACATGGCGGGCCACGTGCGCCGGAGGCCTCGGCGGCGCACGCCACGGTCGCCCGATCGCCTCCGCGCGCCCCGTAACTGTTGATCACGGTGGGTGGTTGACGCGGCATGCAGCCTGTACGTGCCGTGAGCGCCCCTTCGATGCCGAGACTCGCCGCCGCGTCCCTGGCGGGGACCGCGATCGAGTTCTACGACTTCTTCGTCTACGGGACCGCGGCGGCCCTGGTGCTGGGGCCGCTGTTCTTCCCGACGTTCTCGCCGGTCGCGGGGACGTTGGCGGCGTTCGTGACGTTCGGGGTGGGGTTCGTGGCCCGGCCGCTGGGTTCGGTGGTGTTCGGGCATCTCGGCGACCGGCACGGGCGGCGGCCGGTGCTCGTCGCCTCGCTGCTGCTCACGGGCGCCTCGACCGTCGCGGTGGGCTGCGTGCCGTCGTACGGGACGATCGGCGTCGCCGCGCCCCTGTTGCTGCTCGTGCTGCGCTTCCTGCAGGGTCTCGGGCTGGGCGGGGAGTGGGGCGGAGCGGTCCTGCTGACGGCCGAGCACGCGCCGGCCGCGCGACGCGCGCTGTGGTCGAGCTTCCCTCAAGTAGGGCCTGCGGTCGGCTTCGTGCTCGCCAACGGGGTGATGCTCGCCCTGTCGGCGGCCCTGCCCGACGCGGAGTTCGCGCAGTGGGGATGGCGCGTGCCGTTCTGGGTCGCCGGTGCGCCGGCGCTCGCCGGGCTGTGGTTGCGCTCCTCGCTCGCCGAGAGCCCCCGGTTCCTGGAAATCGACGACCACGCGCGCGTGCCGCTCGTCGAGGTCGTACGGCATCACGGACGGCTGGTGCTGCTGACGGCCGGCGCGCTGGCCATCGGATACGCGGTGTTCTACGCGGTGACGACCTGGTCGCTGGCGTATGCGACGGAGCGGCTCGGGGTGAGCCGGACGGTGATGCTGACCTGCGTCATGGCCGCGGTGGTGGTGAAAGGGGCCCTCACGCCCTTGGTGGCGCTGCTCGGCGACCGCTACGGGCGGCGCCCGATGTGTCTGACGGGGTGCGCCGCCTGCGTCGTGTGGATGCTTCCGATGGTGGCGCTGCTGGCCACCGGCCGGCCCCTGTTGATGTTCCTGGGCATCCTGGGCGCGCTGATCGCCTTTGTCACCATGTTCGCGGTCATCGCCGCCTACCTGCCCGAACTGTACGAGGCGCGGGTGCGCTGCACGGGCGCCGCGGTGGGCTACAACCTCGGCGGGGTGCTGGGCGGCGCGCTCACCCCGATCGTGGCCACGGCACTCGCGGAGCAGAGCGGGCGGGTGCCCTGGGCCGTGGGCGTGTATCTGACGGGCATCGGGCTGATCAGTCTCGTGTGCTTCACGCTGCTGCCGGAGACGCGGCCGGTGCCCGTGCCGGTGGTGGAGCCGGCGACGGGCTGACCGGCCGGGACCCAGGACGTCGGCGACGGGCCACAGGCCTCCCGTGGAGGGACCGGGCGGGTGGGCGTGCTACGGGCTGATGGCCAGTTCCAGGTAGGCCGCGAAGAGCACCAGGTGGACACCGCCCTGCAGGGGCGTGGCCCGTCCCGGCACCACTGTCAGGGAGCTGACCACGATGGTCAGTGCGAGCAACAGCATGTGTGTCGAGCCGAGGCCGAGGACGAGCGGTCCGGACAGCCAGATCGAGGCGAGGGCGACGGCCGGGATGGTCAGGCCGATGCTGGCCATGGCCGAGCCGAGTGCGAGGTTGAGGCTGGTCTGCACCCGGTCGCGGCGTGCGGCGCGCAGCGCCGCGATCGTCTCCGGCAACAGCACGAGCAGGGCGATGATCACACCGACGACGGCCTGGTGCAGTCCGGCTGCCGCCACGCCCGACTCGATGGTGGGTGACACACCCTTGGCCAGGCCGACCACGCCGATCAGGGCGAGGCCGAGCAGGCCGAGGCTGTTCCGGGCGGTCCGCGCGGACGGGGGCCGGGCGTGGTCGTCGGCGGTGATGACCTCGCCCTGCCGGGTGATCGGCAGGAAGTAGTCGCGGTGGCGCACTGTCTGGGTGGCCACGAACAGTCCGTAGAGGATCAGCGAGGACAGCGCGGCGAAGGTCAGCTGCACCGAGGAGAACTCGGGTCCGGGCTTGCTGGTGGTGAAGGTCGGCAGCACCAGGCTGAGCGTGGCGAGCGTCGCCACGGTCGCCAGGGCGGCGCCGGTGCCCTCGGGGTTGAAGACCGCGGTGCCGTGCCGCAGGGAGGCGACGAGCAGACAGAGCCCGACGATGCCGTTGCAGGTGATCATCACGGCGGCGAAGACGGTGTCCCTGGCCAGGGTGGAACTCTTGGCGCCGCCGTCCGCCATGAGGGTGACGATCAGGGCCACCTCGATGATCGTGACGGCGACGGCGAGCACCAGGGAGCCGAAGGGCTCGCCGACGCGGTGGGCGATGACCTCGGCGTGGTGGACGGCCGCCAGGACGGAGCCGGCGAGCACCAGGGTCACCAGCGCGACGACAGCGCCCGGCAGGTTGCGGCCCCAGGTGAAGACCAGGAGGACGACGGCGAAGACGGGCACGAGGGTCGTCCATTGCCGGGTGAGCGTCCGGAGCCGAGTGATCATGCGGTGATGGTCGCAGAGACGTACAGGGTTCGCATTCCGCTCTTTTCCGATGCTTCTCCTCTCCTTTCCGATACCTCTCGTCCCTTCCGCCGCGGGGCCCGCACCGGCGGGAGCGGGTGTCTGCTTCGCGCGCTCCCGCTCCCGCCCCGGCCGTATCTGCCGCAGGCCCGGTCAGGCGTCGACGCTGTCCTTGGCAGCGGCTTCGCCGGCTGCGTGCGCGGCCTCGACGGCGGGCTGCTTCCTGGTGGCCATCAGGCTGGTGATGGTCGTGACGACCAGGACCGCGCAGATCACGCCGAGCGAGACCGGGATGCTGATCTCGGGGACGTGGACGCCGGACTCGTGCAGGGCGTGCAGCACCAGCTTGACGCCGATGAAGCCGAGGATGACCGACAGGCCGTACGAGAGGTGGACCAGCTTCTTCAGCAGGCCGCCGATGAGGAAGTACAGCTGCCGCAGACCCATGAGGGCGAAGGCGTTGGCGGTGAAGACGATGTACGGGTCCTGGGTCAGACCGAAGATCGCGGGTATGGAGTCCAGGGCGAACAGGACGTCCGTGGTGCCGATGGCGAGCATCACGACCAGCATCGGGGTCATGACCCGCTTGCCGTTCTGCCGTATCCACAGCTTGGTGCCGTGGTACCGGTCGGCCACACCGAACTTGCGCTCCGCGGCCTTCAGCAGCTTGTTCTCCTCGTACTCCTCGTCCTCCTGGTCCGCGCGGGCCTCCTGGACGAGCTTCCAGGCGGTCCAGATCAGGAAGGCGCCGAAGAGGAAGAAGACCCAGGAGAAGCCGGCGATGATCGCGGCTCCCGCTGCGATGAAGACGGCCCGCAGGACCAGCGCTATGAGCACGCCGACGAGCAGAACACGCTGCTGGTACTGCGCGGGCACCGCGAACTTCGCCATGATCAGGACGAAGACGAAGAGGTTGTCGACACTCAGCGACTTCTCGGTGATGAATCCCGCGAAGAACTCGCCGGCCGGCTGTCCGCCGCCGAAGACGAGAAGGCCGAGGCCGAACAGTCCGGCCAGGGCGATCCAGACGCCGGTCCAGATTCCGGCTTCCTTGATCGACACCTCATGGGGCTTGCGCCCGATGAAGAAGTCGACCGCGATCAGGGCGGCAAGGCCCACGATGGTCAGGACCCACAGGGTCATGGAGACTTCCACTGCACCTCCGGCATTACGTAACGGCAAACACGTCAGCGTCGTCGCTGCCGGAGGTCTCTTCCACCCGCGTCGGGCCGACGCCCCGGGACCGGAACCGGTCCGTATTGACGGGTGCGCCGCAGTCAGGGAGTACTCCCCTCCGTACGGAAGACAGTACCCAATCACCAAAGAAAGGTAAAGAGAAAAGTAAAATAAAGACCAAGATTCCTGGTCAGAGGCTTTTAACTGCGCTTGGTCATGGCCTTGGCCACCTCGGTGAGCACTTGGTGCACGACCTGGCTCCCGGCCGGCACCAGCGACGGTTCGTACGTCCAGGCGTGCCCCACCCAGGGGTCGGCGAAGTGATCGTCGGGCACCGGGGTCAGTCGCATCAGCGAACGCCACAGCGGATCGAGCAGGGGGCCGTAGGCGGCGGCGTCCTCGCGGTCCGCCACCAGCAGGAGGTGGACACCGACGTCGGGGCCCTCGTCGGCGAGATAGCGCAGCCGGGTCACCGCCCGCTCGTCGAAACCGTGCGGGAAGTCGTTGACGATCAGCAGCTGACGTGCGGTGTCGACATCGGCCGGCAGCGATTCGGGTGCGCCGCCGCGCACCGCCATCTGCACCAGGTCGACTCGCCGGGTGAGCCGCTCCAGCGTCTCCGTCACCCCTGCCGCGCCGGTCGCGGGAGGCGAGACCAGCACGCCGGTCCGGGTGAGCGGGGCGAACGCTGCCGCCCCGGTGCCGGCCGGGTCGATGATCCGTACGGCGAAGTCCCCCGCCGGATGCACGGCGAGCAGCCGCGCCGTGAGCGCCACCGCCGCTTCCAGGGCCAGGTGCCGCAGCTCGGTGGAGTCCGGGAAACCGCCGGGTGCCGCCGCCGGTCCGCTGTCGAGCCACAGACCGCGCTCCAGCGGGAGCCTGACGAGCAGAGGGATGCGCAGCGGCACGCTCTCGGGGAGATGGAGGTCGCCGAGGCGCAGGGCCATCGGCGGCTCGGCGGGCACACGGTAGCCGTGCCAGACGGGGTTGTCCCAGCGGGCGTAGGCGGGCGGAAGCGCGGGTTCGACCACCTCGGACTCGGCCGTGAGCTGGCCGAGGTCACGGTCGAGGACCGCACGCGCCTGGTCCACCAGCTGTGTCCGGCGGGCGTGAGCCGCCTCGCGCGCGGCGTCGCCCGCGGTGCCGAGCCGGCCGCGGGGGTCGGTGAGGGCCTGGTCGAGTTCCTTCTCCAGGCGGGAGTCGGCGAAGTCGACGGCGCTGCGGTATGCGGCGGTCGTGCGGGCCAGGTCCTCGAACATGCCCCAGACCTGGTTGTACAGCCGCTCCTCCATCGACCAGCCCACGGCGTCGCCCGCGACGGGCTGCGCGGGCCGGCCGTCGGCGGCCGGAGCCACCGGAGGCGGTGTGTCGTGCGGATGACGGCCCGGGTGCGTGTAGTCGACAGGGGTGCCGGGGTCTCGTGGGGCTGTGCCGCCGGATGCCTGGGTGTCGTACGGCCCGGCAGCCGGCGTGACGCGCGCGGCGGAGACGGACGCGTCGTGTGGCAGGGCAGCAGAGGTGTCCTGCGGGGCGCGGGCCGAAGTCCCGTGCGCTGACGGTGCGGAGGTCGGTGTCGACAGCGCGCGGGACGGGCCGTGGGCGGCCGCCTCGCCAGGGGCCGCCGGCCCGCCGAGGGCCGTCGCCGCATGGGCGGCGGCTCCGACGTCGGCGGCCTCGCGCAGGCCCTGGTCGGCCAGGAGCGCGGGGAGCCCGGCCTCGTAGCCCTGGCCCACCGCACGCACCTTCCAGGCGCCCTGTCTGCGGTACAGCTCCAGAGCGAGCACGGCCGTCTCGCTGTCCAGGCCGGTGAGGGTGTAGCAGACGAGTTCGGTGCCGTCGGGGCCCTCGACCGTCGTGTGCGGGGCGGCGACGGCACCGAACCGGAGCGGTGCGCCGGCCTCGGTGGGCAGGGCGAGGAAGACGCTGACGCGGTGGACGGCCTCGGGGAGGGCGCCCAGATCGACGGTGAGCCGGTGCCTGGTGGCGGCGTGCCGGGGCACCTCGACGCCGGGCAGGGCGGGGGCGCCGGGGTGGGCCACCCACTGGGCACCGTGGACCGTGCCGTTCTCGTCGCCGAGTGTGGCTCCGGCCAGGACCGGCGCCCCGGCCGAGATCCGGATCGCCAGCCGGACCTGGGACAGCGGGTGGTTCTGCCCCCGCACCAGCTCGGCCGTCATCGCCGTCGCCCCCTGTGTCGTTGTCGTTCTGTCCTGCGCTCCGCCGGTCGAGCGGGCGGGCCTAAAGGTGCTTCTGGATCTCCGGCATGAGGTCCTGGAACGTACGGCCGTAGGCCGCGGCGCCCAGGGCGGTCATCGTCCAGCTGGAGCCCGCGCGGTGCACCTTGGCCATGATCTGGGCGGTGTAGTCGCCGCCGCCGTCCAGCGTGTAGCGGGCCAGCTCCTGGCCATTGGTCTCGTCCACGAGACGGCAGAACGCGTTCTGCACCTCCTGGAAGGTCTGGCCCGTGAAGGAGTTCACGGTGAAGACGATCTGGTCGATGTGGACCGGAACGCGCTGCAGGTCCACGAGGATCGCCTCGTCGTCACCGCCCTGTCCGGCGCCGCCGACGAGGTTGTCGCCGGTGTGGCGGACGGAGCCGTCGTCGCTCACCAGGTGGCGGAAGAAGACGACATCGACCGGCTGGCCCTCGGCGAAGAGGACGGCCGACGCGTCCAGGTCGATCTCGCGCGTGCGGGACCCGAACAGACCGCGTCGCTTCGCGGCCTGCCAGCCGAGCCCCATACGGACCGCGGTGAGGGTGCCCCCGTCCTTCTTCTCCAGGCTGATGGCCTGACCCTTGCTCAAGTTGACGGACACCGCTGAATCCCCTCTCGAAGGTCCCCTGTTGCCGCGCAGTGCGCGGTTGTCCAGAACCCTACGCAGGGGCGCCGACAGTGCCGAACCCCGGCCCGCGCTTTGTGTCGGTGTTGCAACACTTCGCGCATATACCGAGGTCCGGCAGGGTCGCGGGGCTCAGGCGAGACCGGCCTCCCGCATCTGGCGCAGTTCCTTCTTCATCTCCGAGACCTCGTCACGCAGCCGGGCCGCGATCTCGAACTGCAGCTCCGCAGCGGCGGCGCGCATCCGCTCGGTCATCTCCTCGATCTGCTCGGCGAGTTCGGCCGCCGGGCGGTCCGTGGGAACCGTGGCCGCCGCCTTGCCCTTGGCGGCCTTGCCGGCCTTCGCGGCCTTGGCCGCCTTGTCGCCGAGCGCCGGGACCGGTGCCTTGGCGCCCTTGCCGTCCTTGGACTTGCGGTAGCCGCTGCCGAGCAGCTGCTCGGTGTCGACCTCCTCGCGGGCGATCTGCGCGACGATGTCGTTGATCTTCTTGCGCAGCGGCTGCGGGTCGATGCCGTTGGCCTTGTTGTAGGCGATCTGCTTCTCCCGGCGGCGGTTGGTCTCCTCGATGGCCTTCTCCATCGCCGGGGTGATCTTGTCGGCGTACATGTGGACCTGGCCGGAGACGTTGCGCGCAGCGCGGCCGATGGTCTGGATCAGCGAGGTGCCCGAGCGCAGGAAGCCCTCCTTGTCGGCGTCCAGGATCGCCACCAGGGACACCTCGGGCAGGTCGAGGCCCTCCCGCAGGAGGTTGATGCCGACCAGGACGTCGTACTCACCGGAGCGCAGTTCGCGCAGCAGCTCGACGCGGCGCAGGGTGTCGACGTCGCTGTGCAGATAGCGCACCTGGATGCCGAGCTCCAGGAAGTAGTCGGTGAGGTCCTCGGCCATCTTCTTGGTGAGCGTGGTGACGAGGACACGCTCGTCCTTCTCGGTGCGCTGGCGGATCTCGTGCACCAGGTCGTCGATCTGGCCCTCGGTGGGCTTGACCACGACCTCCGGGTCGACCAGACCGGTGGGGCGGATGATCTGCTCCACGACGCCGTCCCCGCGGGACAGCTCGTAGGTGCCCGGGGTCGCGGACAGATAGACGGTCTGCCCGATGCGCTCCTGGAACTCCTCCCACTTCAGCGGGCGGTTGTCCAGCGCGGAGGGCAGGCGGAAGCCGTGCTCCACGAGGGTGCGCTTACGGGAGGCGTCGCCCTCGTACATGGCGCCGATCTGCGGGACGGTCACGTGCGACTCGTCGATGACGAGCAGGAAGTCGTCCGGGAAGTAGTCCAGCAGGGTGTTGGGCGGGGAGCCGGGCGAACGGCCGTCGAAGTGCATCGAGTAGTTCTCCACGCCGGAGCAGGTGCCGATCTGGCGGAGCATCTCGATGTCGTACGTGGTGCGCATCCGCAGGCGCTGGGCCTCCAGGAGCTTGCCCTGCTTCTCCAGCTCGGCCAGGCGCTCCCCCAGCTCCTTCTCGATGTCGTTGACGGCCCGCTCCATGCGCTCGGGGCCGGCGACGTAGTGAGAGGCGGGGAAGACGTACAGCTGCTGGTCGTCGCTGATGATCTCGCCCGTGAGGGGGTGGAGCGTGGAGAGTGCCTCGATCTCGTCGCCGAACATCTCGATGCGGACGGCCAGCTCCTCGTAGACCGGGAAGATCTCGATGGTGTCGCCGCGGACCCGGAAGGTGCCGCGGGTGAAGGCCATGTCGTTGCGCGTGTACTGGATGTCGACGAAGCGGCGCAGCAGCTCGTCCCGGTCGATCTCGTCGCCGACCCTGAGGGGGACCATCCGGTCCACGTACTCCTGCGGAGTACCGAGGCCGTAGATGCAGGACACCGAGGCGACCACGATGACGTCGCGGCGGGTGAGCAGCGAGTTCGTCGCCGAGTGGCGCAGCCGCTCGACCTCCTCGTTGATCGAGGAGTCCTTCTCGATGTAGGTGTCCGACTGCGGGACGTAGGCCTCGGGCTGGTAGTAGTCGTAGTACGAGACGAAGTATTCGACCGCGTTGTTGGGCAGGAGCTCGCGGAACTCGTTGGCCAGCTGGGCGGCCAGCGTCTTGTTCGGCGCCATCACGAGCGTGGGGCGCTGGAGCTTCTCGATCATCCACGCGGTGGTGGCGGACTTGCCGGTGCCGGTCGCGCCCAGCAGGACGACGTCCTTCTCACCGGCCTGGATGCGCTTGGCGAGGTCGGCGATGGCCGTCGGCTGGTCGCCGCTGGGCTGGTAGGGGCTGACGACCTCGAAGGGCGCCACCGTGCGTTCGATCTGGGAAACGGGCCGCATGTCATCCACCGTACGACCCCGCACTGACAACGGGTCCGGATCAGCGGTTCTGCGGGGTCCGGGACACGTGGCGCTCGGGCCGGTACTCCTCGTGGAGGGCGGGACTGCGGTGCGGGTGGGACGCGACGGCGGAGGCGGGGACACCCGGTTTGTGCTCGACGGGCCTGGGGACGGGCCGGCCCGTGATCATCAGCGGGTCGAAGACCACCAGGATGCCCGCGAGGAGCAGGAAGGCGAGCGGGCCGATCAGCATGGGCGCGAGCACGGACGGCTCCGGGGCGCCTCCCCCGGTGCGGGAGATGCCGTCGAGGTGGACGCCGAGGGCGGCCATGCCCGTGTAGTGCATGCCGCTGACCGCGAGCCCCATGACGAGGCTCGCCCCCACGCTCCACATGAAGCCCCGGACGCGTCCGGCTGCCCACAGCGCGGCGGTGGCGGCCACGACCGCTATGACGACGGAGGCGGCGACGGTGAACGTGTTGTAGGTGAATCGCCCGTGGAAGTGCACGCCGGCCATGCCGAGGTAGTGCATCGAGGCGACGCCCAGACCGGTGATCGTGCCGCCGGTGAACAGCGCGGTGCCGGTGGCGCCCCGGTAGCCGACGATGAAGATCCCGACACCGACCATCACGATGGCGAGGCCGAGGCTCGCGTAGGTGATCGGCTTGTCGTAGTGGATCGACGTCTCCTTGATGGCGAAGCCCATCATGGCGACGAAGTGCATGGTCCAGATGCCGGAGCCGATCGCGGCGGAGCCGAGGGCCAGCCAGGCCGGCCGCCGCGAGTGCGTGACCAGCAGGGACCGGGTGGTGCAGCGCAGGCCGAGGGCGCCGCCGAGGCAGGCCATCAGGTAGGCCACCAATGGAGTGACGGCCCCGTAGCTGAATCCGTCGACCGTGCCTTGCATCCGCGGCTGCCCTTCCGCCCTGTTGCGTCCCGGAATCGTTGAAATGTTCCCCCGGCCCAGGACCGCCGGGGCGGTCAGGGTTGTCGCAGAGAGTATGACCCCCACCGGAATGGTCGAACGATTTTCCGGCAAAGAAACACGGCCTTGCCGCAGTTGTGCGGCACCGGTGTGCGGACTTGGGACATATCCGTTCCGTCTGTGGGCATCGTGCGCTCGGGTGCTGGTGACCGTCTGCTGTCAGGCTGGTTGCTGTCCGTGTTCGCTCGAAGCGAGGAGTCTGCATGCACGCGCGCGTAGTTGCCGCCACGGTCGCCGCGGTCCTGGGGACGGCGGCCCTGCTGAACCCCGGCTCCGACGCCCGGGCCGGCGGCGTCTGCGAGCCCACGGTGATCGCCCACCGGGGTGCCTCCGGCTACGCTCCCGAGAACACGCTGGCCTCGATCGACAAGGCCGCGCAGCTGGGCTTCTCCTGGGTCGAGAACGACGTCCAGCGCACCAAGGACGGCGAACTGGTCGTCATCCACGACGACAGCCTGCAGCGCACCACGAACGTCGAGCAGGTGTTCCCCGGACGGGCGCCGTGGAAGGTGAAGGACTTCACCGCGGCCGAGATCGCCCGGCTGGACGCGGGCAGCTGGTACTCCCCCGCCTACGCGGACACGCGCGTGCCGACGCTGGATCAGTACATGCGCCGGGTCGAGCACAACCACGAGAAGCTGCTCCTGGAGATCAAGAACCCGGAGCTGTATCCGGGCATCGAGCAGCAGACCCTGAAGCTGCTCGGGAACGAGGGCTGGCTGGACCACAAGCACCTGGGCCGGCTGATCGTGCAGAGTTTCAGTGCCGACAGCATCCGGACCGTGCACGAACTGGAGCCCGCGGTCACCACCGGCTATCTCGGCTCGCCCACCGTGGCGTGGCTGCACCAGTACGCGGACTTCACCGATCTCGTCAACCCGCCGTACGGCTCGCTCTCCAAGGGGTACGTCGCGGCCGTGCACGCCTTCGACGGGCCGCACGGCAGGCCGCTCGAGCTGTTCGCCTGGACGGTGAACGACGCGGCGACCGCGCGCAAGGTCGCGGGCTACGACGTGGACGGGATCATCACCAACAAGCCCGACGTGGTGCGGGCGGCGCTCGGCTCGGAGTGAGTGCGGCGGGCATTGTCAGTGGCGGGCCGTACCGTGGGCGCATGGACAGCCATGGGCAGGATGAGCAGCAGGTCGTGTGGGCCGTGGTGGGCACGGACATCGGGCCGCTGATGCTGGCGGCGACGCGTGACGGCCTGGTCAACGTCGTCTTCCACGCCACGGACGCGGTGCGCGACCGCGCCCTGGAGCGGCTGGCGGCCCGGCTGGGCGCGGCTCCGGTGGAGGATCCCGACTCGCCGCTGCTGGCGGAGGCGATACGCCAGCTGCGGGCCTACTTCGCGGGCGAGCGGCACGACTTCGACCTGCCGCTGGACTGGTCGCTGATCTCGGGCTTCAACCGGCAGGTGCTGCGCGAGCTGGCCTCCGGTGTGCCGTACGGCACGGTGGTGGGGTACGGCGATCTCGCCGGGCGGGTCGGGCAGCCGGGCGGGGCGCAGGCGGTCGGCGCGGCCATGGGTGCCAATCCACTGCCGGTGGTCGTGCCCTGTCACCGGGTGGTGGAGAGCGATGGAGGGATCGGCGGCTTCGGGGGCGGCCTGGAGACCAAGCGGCAGCTGCTCGCCCTGGAGGGTGTGCTGCCCGAGCCGCTGTTCTGACCGGCCCCGACTTTTCGTCTCTGACCGGCCCCGGCCATCGGTGTCCGACCGGTCTCGGCTACTCGTCGTAGTGCCGGGCCTCGAAGACGTTGCCGTCGGGGTCGCGGAAGTAGAAGCTGCGCGTGGCGTTGCCGCGGGCGCCGGACAGGCCGTGGTCGATGCCCGACAGGGCGACGCCGTGTTCCTGCAGGCGGGCGCGGAGGGCGTCGAAGGCGTCTCCCGGCAGGGAGAGGCAGACGTGGTTGACGGGGTGGCCGGCGCTCTCGGCCGCACCGGGCAGCATGTTCATGCGGGCGGCCATGGTGAGCGGGGCGAGGTCGAGGATGGTCTCCTCGTTGACGCGTACGGAGGGGAAGGCCACCTTCCCCTCGGCGAACTCGGCGACCCTGATCGGTTCGAGACCGACGGCGTCCTGGTAGAAGCCGGCCGCGGCCACGGGATCGGTCACCCACAGGACGACGTGGTCGAGACGCGTGCTGTTCCTGGTCATGCGCCCAGGCTGGTGGCCTCCCGCACGGTCCGCAAGGGCGACAGGCCGTGAGCGTTTAACGGCGGCCGGAGCCCGCCAGAGATGAGGAAAGGCCGACGGACAGGAGGCGGTGCGTGGTGCTGGTGGTGTCGGAAGAGGTCCGGGAAGCGATCGACGCAGGGCGGCCGGTGGTGGCTCTGGAGTCCACGATCATCGCGCACGGTCTGCCCCGCCCGCGCAATCTGCAGGTGGCGCTGGAGCTGGAGGACGCGGTGCGCCGGGAGGGCGCCGTACCGGCGACCATCGCCGTGCTCGACGGTCGTGCCCGTGTCGGCCTGGACAAGGAGCAGCTGGAGCGGGTCGCGAACGAGGACGGCATCCGCAAGCTCGGCCACCGCGATCTGCCGCTCGCCGTGGCGAGCGGTGCGAGCGGGGCGACCACGGTGTCGGCGACGGCGCAACTGGCCGCGCTCGCGGGCCTTCGGGTGTTCGCCACCGGCGGGCTGGGCGGGGTGCACCGGGAATGGACGGTGACCCAGGACGAGTCGGCCGACCTGGGCCTGCTGGCCCGCACCCGGATCACGGTGGTCTGCGCGGGCGTGAAGTCGATCCTGGACGTGCCGGCGACCCTGCAGCGGCTGGAGACGCTGGGCGTGGCCGTCGCCGGGTACGGCACGGGCCGGTTCCCCGGCTTCTACTTGTCCGACTCGGGGCATCCGGTCGACTGGACGCTGGAGACCCCGGAGCAGGTCGCGGGCGTCATGCGGGCCCAGGACGCGCTCGACGCGCCGCCGTCGGCGCTGATCGTCGCCCAGCCCGTGCCCGAGGCGGAGCAGCTCGATCCCGAGCTGCACGCGCGCGTGCTCGCCGACGGCCTGCGCGACTGCGCGGACCAGGGCATCTCCGGTCCGGCGGTGACCCCGTTCCTGCTGGACTACCTGGTCCGGCACACCGACGGGGCCTCCCTGAGCGCCAATCTGGCGGCCGTCCGCGGCAACGTACGGCTGGCGGCGCGGATCGCCACGGCGTGGACCAGGGGATGACCCCGGGCCGGGACGGGGCCCTGCTGGTCGTCGGGGACGTGGTCACCGATGTGGTCGCCCGGCACCAGGGGCCGCTCGCGGCCGGCACCGACACCGCCGCGGCGATCCGCACGCTGCCGGGCGGCGCGGGCGCGAACGTGGCCTGCTGGGCCGCCCACACGGGCTGTGCGGACGTGCGGCTGCTCGGGCGGGTGGGCGCGGACGCGGCCGCCTGGCACGAGCGTGAGCTGGTCGCCGCCGGGGTGCGGCCCCGGCTGGTGGTCGATCCGACAGCGGCGACCGGGACGGTGATCTGCCTCGTCGATGCGGGTGCGGCGGCGGAGCGTACGTTCCTCACGGACAGCGGGGCGTCCTTGCGGCTCGAACCCGCCGACTGGTCGGACGCGCTGCTCGACGGTGTCGGCCGGCTGCACCTGTCGGGCTATCTGCTGTTCACGGAGCCGAGCCGGGAACTCGCACGGACGGCGCTCGCGGCGGCACGCGCGCGTGGCGTGCCGGTCAGCCTGGATCCGGCGTCGGCCGGCTTCCTGGTGCGGCTGGGGGTGGACCGCTTCCTGGCCTTCGCGGAGGAGCTGGACGTGTTGCTGCCCAGCCGGGACGAGGCATGCCTGCTGACGGGGCTGCCGGATCCGGTGGACGCGGCGGCCAAGTTGAGCCGTCTCGTTCCGCTGGTGGTCGCCAAGGCGGGTGTGGACGGTGCGCTGGTGGCCCGTTCCGGCAGCGCACCGACCAGGGTCCCGGCCGTGGAGGCGGTCGCGCAGGACACCACGGGCGCCGGTGACGCCTTCACCGGTGCGTTCCTCGCCGCCCTGCTGGCGGGCGCGGACCCGGAGGAGGCGGCGGCACGCGGCTGCCGGGCGGGTGCGGAGGCGGTCGAACGGGTGGGTGCCCGACCGCCGGGTCCCGGGCACGGCGGCTAGCCGCCCGCCGAGGCCACGAGGACATCGGCGGCGCGGGCCCGGCCCGCGCCGCGTACGCCGCGGCCGGGGCGGCCGGGATCCGCACCGAACCCGGCCCGGGCGGCTGGGATCCGCGCGTACCAAGGCGCGCGCACCCAGGCCTTCTCCCCCCAGTCCTTCCTCTAGTCCTTCCTCCCCCACGCCGAGATCATCGGCGCGGTGGCCAGGTCCATGCCGCCGGACTCGACGTTGGCCAGGTGCTGGTCGACGTCCTCGTCGGTGGCGAGCCCCGCGGTGACCAGCCGGTCCCGGATCTGACGGACCGTCGCGGCCTCAAGAGCGGTGCAGGCAGGTGACGTCACCGGGAAGAACGCATCGGCCTCCACCCCGCTCAGTCCGGCCTCGCGGAGCAGACGCGGGAGTTTGCGGCCGTACGACAGATCCGCGCCACGTTCGGCGAGCAGCTTGCGGAAGCCCTGCCGCAGGCGGTTGGCGAGCCGCTGCTCGGGGCCGTACTCGTCGGGACAGATCAGGGGCTGGAGAGCGGGATCGGCATCCTCGATCAGCAGCACCCCGCCGGGCCGCAGGGCCTGGATCATGGACCGCAAGGCCCTTTCCCGGTCCGGCACATGGACGAGGACGAGCCGGGCGTGGACCAGGTCGAAACCTTCACCCGGCGGTTCCTCGGCACCCACGTCGTGGACGCGGACCTCCACCGGCGGGCGGGCCGCGGCGGCCAGCCGCGAGGTGTCGATGTCGGTGGCGACGACCTGCCCGGTGGGGCCCACCTTCCTTGCGAGCCAGGACACCACGGAGGTGCCGCCGGCGCCGACTTCCCAGCAGCGCCAGCCGGGCCCGATGCCGAACGCCTCGATGTGCCGGAAGGTCGTCGGATCGAAGAGGGTGGCGAAGGCGTCGAAGCGCTCCGCGGCCTCGTTCTGCCGGTTCTCGAGGAGGTACCCGTCGGATGAGGTCATGCCACGATCATCCCAGTCGCCCGGCTTTGACCGGTCGGCCGACGCCCCGGCCGGGGACGGACCAGGCCGAGGTGGCCGCGGCATCTATGCTCCGTCCACAGCCGGGAACCAAGCGGAACATCACGTTCCCACAGGCTTACCCACGCTTTGCGCTCGGCTGGCAGACTTGCCGGGCAAGGCGCGAAAAGCGTTGCGTGAGGAGATCCAGGCAAGGAGATCCAGATGTCCATGGCGGGGAATCTGCGGAAGGTCACAGGGCTGGGCAGGGTCGGCGGCCTGCGCAAGGTGGCGCGGCTGACCCGGCGACGGCCGCGCGTGGACCTGAGCCATCCCGCCCGGTCACCGTTGGGCTCCTCGGTGGTCAACTGTGTGACGTACCAGGACGGCGTGCGCGTGCCGCAGTGCACGGACCTGGTGGAGGCCGTGCGGATGGTGCGCAAGACGGGCGAGGGGTTCGTCTGGCTCGGACTGCACGAGCCGACGGACCGTGAGTTCGCGGGCATCGCGGAGCTGTTCGACTTGCACCCCCTGGCGGTGGAGGACGCGGTCGAGGCTCATCAGCGTCCGAAGCTGGAGCACTACGGCGACACGCTCTTCGCGGTGTTCAAGACGGTCTGCTATGTGGAGCACGAACAGCTGACGGCGACCAGCGAGGTGGTCAACACCGGCGAGATCATGGTGTTCGTCGGCGAGGACTTCGTCATCACGGTGCGGCACGGCCGGCACGGGTCACTGGGCCCGCTGCGCGAGGAGCTGGAAGCGCATCCGTATCAGCTCGCCAAGGGGCCGGCGGCGGTGCTGCACGCGATCGCCGACCATGTCGTCGACGACTATCTGAACGTCACGGACGCGGTGCAGGCCGACATCGACCAGGTCGAGACGGACGTCTTCTCAGAGAACAGCGCACGGCTCGACCCCGGCCGCATCTACCAGATGAAACGTGAACTGCTGGAGCTGAAGCGGGCGGTGGTGCCGCTCGGCCGCCCGGTGGAGGACCTTGCCACCCGGCCCATACGGGTCGTCGCCCCGGAGATACAGGCCTACTTCCGGGACGTGCTCGACCACCTGATACGGGCCAAGGAACAGATCGCCGCCTTCGACGAACTGCTCAACTCGATCCTGCAGGCCCACCTCGCGCAGGTGACCGTCGCACAGAACGAGGACATGCGGAAGATCACGGCCTGGGCCGCGGTGATCGCCGTGCCGACGATGGTGTGCGGGGTGTACGGCATGAACTTCGACCACATGCCGGAGCTGCACTGGCGGTTCGGCTATCCGCTGGTCATGGCCGTCATGGCGACGGCATGTCTGGTGCTGTACCGGGGCTTCAGGCGCAACGGCTGGCTCTGAGCCGCCGGGCCGCGCTGCCGGGCCGCCGGGATCAGCCGCTCCAGGCGGGACGGCGCGGGTCGTCGGCGCGTACGAGGACGTCCGCCGTGCCCGCGGGGTCGGTCTCGGACTCGTAGCGCTCGAAGGCGGGGAGCGTCCAGTGCTCGGACTCGGGGGTACGACGGCGCAGAGCACCCGGGGAGAGGAGGAGGTGCACGGTCAGGTCGAAGGGAAACCAGTGCCGCAGCAGAAGGGGGCCGTGCAGCAACAGGACTCCTCCCGGCGGGAGTTGGACATACGGGCTGCGGGTGGCCCGGTCGGTGGCCGGATCCCACAGGTCGGGCAGGACGCGCCCGCTGCCACCGGGGTCGAGGGGGCCGAAGACCTCGCGCCACAGGGCGCCGGTGTCGAACCAGCCGCCGTAGTACGACTCCGCGTCGCGCCGCCCGTGTTCCAGGCGCAGCGAGGCCGGACGCAGGAACCCCTCGGCGCCGACCACCAGTGAGGGCCGGCCGCGCACCCGCAACGCCTCCCCGACCCGTTCGGCGAGGTCGCCGGGCCGGGCGGCCGGGGCCCCGTCGAAGCCGACACGCGGCCAGGCGCTCCCGTCGGCCGGCTCCAGCCCGGCCAGCCGATCGGCGAGCCGCTCCGCGAGCCGGTCCCAGGTGATCGCTTCGAGTCGCACACGGCCCATGATGCCGGGTGCCGGAAGGTGAGGTGACAGTGCCTGCGGGTCACGGGCCCGACCGGGAGCTGACCGGTGTCGGGGGCGCCGGGGCCAGTTGCGGTGTTCGGACGCTCGGCGGACCGCAAGCAGGTTCGGGAGATGGGTCTCGCTCCAGGTGCGCGCCGCGCCGAGGCGGGGATCAGTGTGCGGCCGAGCCGGCGAGGACATCTTGGAAGGAGGCAGAGGCGACAAAGGTGAAGAAGGAGAAGGAGACCGCAGAGTAGACAAGGCGTGGGAGGCGCGGGCGGCAGCGGGGAAAGTACCGCGTATGGCGCTTCCCTCAACTCCCCACTCCCCCGGTCGGCTTGTCGTCATCCAGGCACAGAAGCCCAAGCGGTGCGCCACGTGCCGGCGCGGACCACTGTCGCTGCTCGTGCTGGAGGACGGGGCACCGCGTTGCCTGCACTGCGCGGACCTCGGACACCTGGTGTTCCTGCCGCGCGGGGACACCGCGCTGACCCGCAGGTCGAGGGAGGAGAGCGGGCTGTCGGTCGTCGTGGTGCGGTTCAACCGGCGCAAGAGCCGTTACGAGCGGCAGGGCGTGCTCGTGGAGGAGGCGGCGCTGGCCCGGGCCGAGGCCCGCTGCCTGGCGGACGCTGAGGCGCGGCGCAGGCGGCGGGCGCGGGACGCACGGCGCCGGGCGGCGGAGGACGAACGGTTCGCGGCGGCTTTCGCGGCCGAGATCCTGCGGCTCTTTCCCGGCTGCCCTGCCGACCGAGCGCGAGCCATCGCGGCGCACGCGTCCGTGCGCGGCAGCGGGCGAGTGGGGCGCAGCGCGGCCGGGCGGGCGCTGTCGGAGGGAGCCGTGGCCTCGGCGGTGGTGGCGGCCGTACGGCATGTGGACACGCCGTACGACCAGCTGCTGATGAGTGGGGTGTCCCGGTACGAGGCACGGCGCCGGATCGCCCCGGCCGTGGAGAGCGTGCTGCGGGCCTGGCAGGACGCGGGGGCGGAGGTTGGCTGATGGGGAGGGGGAGGGGGAGGGGGAGGGGGAAGAGGGAGGGGGCGACGGAGACGCTCGCGCATCTCGTCGCGTTTCTCGGCCGTGGTCCGCGCCCGTTCCTGGGCATTCACTGGGGATGATGGTGATGCCGGGTGCGTACTGGGCGGAACGAGACTGGATGGGGCGTGGAGATGATCGACGGGCCGTTCTTCGTGCTGGTCGTCGCGGGGATTCTCGGCACCGGGCTGATGGCCGGCGCCTTCTGTGCGTTCTCGACCTTTGTGATGCGGGGGCTCGCGGCGCTGCCGCCCGCGCAGGGCGTCGCGGCGATGAACGCGATCAATGTCGCCGCGGTCCGGCCCGCCTTCATGACGGTGTTCACCGGCTCGGCGGTGCTGAGCGCGGTGATCGCGGTGGTGACGTTCGTGGTGTGGCCGAACGAGGGGAGGCTCGAACTGCTGATGGGCAGCGCGCTGTACCTCTGCGGATCGTTCGGGCTGACGATCGTTGCCAACGTCCCGCGCAACGACAGGCTGGCCCAGCTGACCCCGGGCGCCCCGGAGGCCGCCGTGTACTGGCCGGCGTATGTGCGCGAGTGGACGTTCTGGAACCATGTCCGCACCGTCGCCTCGGCAGCGGCCGCCCTGGTCTACGTACTGGCTCTCACCTGATCCCGGTACGGGCCGTTTGCGTGACCAGCTCCTGACAAGCCACGGTCCCCCTGGCCTGGTCATGCCCGACCGCACCCCGACCCACCTGCGGCAGGCCCCTGACCGCTCCCTGACTGCACCCTGGCCCCTCCCAGACCGATCCCTGACTGCACCCTGGCCCCTCCCAGACCGATCCCTGACTGCACCCTGCTCCCCTCCGTGACCCCTCCCTGACCACGCCCTGATCAGTCCCTGCCCCCCCGACCCGCCCCCGAACACTCCCTGCCGGCTCCGCTCCTGATCATCCACTGACCAGCCGCTGACCAGCCGCGACCAGCCGCTGACCAACCCCTGAGGGACCCCTGGTCAGGGAGTCCGGACGCGGCTGGTGCCCGGCTCAGGGGAGCCTCGCGAGAAAGCGCTGTCCACCGCTCTGCGCCGTGGTCGGGGCGGACGTATCGTGGCCGAGAGAGAGCCGAAGGACGCCGCCCGATGGCGTACGGCCCGTCGTACACCCGATGCCCGCGCGGTATCCGTACGCGAGGAAGACGACCATGGCCGATCCCAAGGGGTTCATGACCACGCCGCGCCAGGAGTGGCCGCGGCGGCCCGTCGAGGAGCGGGTGCGGGACTGGGACGAGGTGTACGTCCCGGGAGCGCTGCTGCCCATCATCAGCAAGCAGGCCGACCGGTGCATGGACTGCGGCATCCCGTTCTGCCACGACGCCTGCCCGCTGGGCAATCTCATCCCGGAGTGGAACGACCTGGTCTCGCGGGAGGACTGGCGGGCGGCGAGCGACCGGCTGCACGCGACGAACAACTTCCCCGAGTTCACAGGCCGCTTGTGCCCGGCGCCCTGTGAGGCGGGATGCGTGCTCGCGATCAATCAGCCGGCCGTCACCATCAAGAACGTCGAGTGCGCGATCGCCGACCGGGCCTGGGAGGAAGGTTTCACCCAGCCCCGGCCGCCCGAACGGCTGTCCGGGAAGACGGTCGCCGTCATCGGCTCCGGGCCCACCGGGCTCGCCGCGGCACAGCAGCTGACCCGGGCCGGGCACACGGTAGCCGTGTACGAGAAGGACGACCGGATCGGCGGGCTGATGCGATACGGGATCCCCGAGTTCAAGATGGAGAAGCGGCATCTGGAGCGGCGGATCGAGCAGATGCGGGTCGAGGGGACGAAGTTCCGTACCTCGACGGCCGTCGGGCGGGATGTCGGGGCGGCGGAGCTGCGGGGACGGTACGACGCCGTCGTCATCGCGACGGGGGCCACGGCGTGGCGGGAACTTCCGGTGTCCGGCCGGGACTTCGACGGGATACACCAGGCGATGGAGTATCTGCCGCTGGCGAACCGGGTGTGTGAGGGGGATCTGGAGGTTTCGCCGCTGTCCGCGGCCGGCAAGCATGTGGTGATCGTCGGCGGCGGGGACACCGGAGCGGACTGTCTGGGGACCGCGGTGCGCGACAGGGCCGCGTCCGTGACCCAGCTGGACATCTACGCGCAGCCGGGCGCCGAGCGCGACGAGGACACCGAGCCATGGCCGACGTACCCGAAGATCTACCGGCTGTCGGCCGCGCACGAGGAGGCCCGGGATCTGCGTACGGCACCGGCGGCGGACGCGGACGCGCGGCTGTTCGCGGCGTCCACGCTCCGCTTCACCGGCGACGACAGCGGGCATGTGCGGTCCCTGCATCTGGTGGAGGTCGACGAGCGGCGCCGGCCGGTGACGGGTACCGGGCGGACGCTTCCCGCCGATCTCGTGCTGCTCGCCCTCGGGTTCACCGGGCCGGACCAGGAGGACGGGCTGATCGGGCAGTTGGGGCTGACGCTCGATCCGCGCGGCACGATCGCCCGGGACGACGGCTTCGCGACCAACGTCCCCGGGGTGTTCGCCGCCGGGGACGCGGCGCGGGGGCAGTCGCTCATCGTCTGGGCGATCGCGGAGGGGCGGGCGGTGGCGTCGGCCGTCGACCGGTATCTCACCGGGAGTTCACGGCTGCCGGCACCGGTCTCTCCGCGGGATCGGCCGATGAGGGTGTAGGTGTGGCCCTCGGTTTCTCCTCGCCATCGGCTGTGCTCGGCTGCTGACGTGGGTCGAGTGACCGGCGAGACTTGGCGATCGGCGTCTGCCGTCTGCCGTCTGCCGTCTGCCGTCTGCCGTCTGCCGTCTGCCGTCTGCCGTCTGCCGTCTGCCGATCATCGCTTCCGCTCGTCCGTCCCCGCCACCTTCCCCGTCGCCAGGGCCACCCGGTTCCACGTGTTGATGGTGCAGATCACGGCGATGACGTGGGCCAGTTCCTCCTCGTCGAAGTGGGCCGCGGCCTCGGCGTAGACGGTGTCGGGGACGCCCGCGTCGGCCACGAGGGTGAGGGCCTCCGTCAGTGCTAGGGCGGCCTGTTCCCTGGGGGTGAAGTAGTGCCGGGCCTCGCGCCAGACGGCCACCATGTGCAGCCGGTCCTCGCTCTCGCCGGCCTTGCGCGCGTCGTTGGTGTGCATGTGCAGGCAGTAGGCGCAGTGGTTGAGGAGGGAGGAGCGGATCTGGATCAGCTCCACCAGCGCCGGATCGAGGCCGGCGCGGGCGGCGGCGTCGAAGCCGACGATGGCGCGGAAGACCTTCGGGGCGGACCTCGCGAGGTCCAGCCGGGTACGGGCGGCCTCGACCTCGGCGATTGCGCTGGTGATATCGGCTGCGGCAGTGTTCGTGTTCGTCGTCATGGCTTCAACCTACGGGCCGGATAGACCGGCTGTAGGGTGCATTTCCATGACGGAATCGTGGGTCAATTCCGCGGAGCGGATCGGCGCCGATCTGCATCTGGAGCTGTCGGGTCCGGGCGGGCGGCGGGCGGCGCTGACCCGGGCGCTGCGGGAGACCGTGCGCAGCGGGCGGCTGGCGCCGGGCACCCGGCTGCCGCCGTACCGGTCGCTCGCCGCCGATCTGGGCGTGGCCCGCAACACGGTGGCCGACGCCTACGCGGAACTGGTCGCGGAGGGCTGGCTGACCGCCCGCCAGGGCTCGGGCACCCGGGTCGCCGACCGGGCCGAGCCGCTGCGGCACGCCGTACGGACGCCGGTGAGAACACCGCCACGCGCGCGTGGCCCGCGACACGATCTGCGGCAGGGCGCGCCGGACGCGTCGGCGTTCCCGCGGGCGGCCTGGTCGGCCTGTTATCGGCGGGCTCTCCAGGCGGCGCCGAACGAGGCGTTCGGGCCGGGGGATCCGGCCGGGCGCCGGGAGTTGCGGGAGGCGCTGACCGAATATCTGGCACGCGCGCGTGGTGTGCGGACCGAGCCGGACCGGATCGTGATCTGCTCGGGCTTCGCGCACGCGCTGCGGCTGCTGTTCGGCCAGGGCGCGGGCGGGGTGTTGCGCGGTCCGCTGGGCGTGGAGGCGTACGGGCTGGACTTCCACCGGGGGCTGCTCACCACGGCCGGGGTGCGGACGGTGCCGCTGCCGCTGGACGAGCACGGCGCGCGGGTGGACGTGCTCGGGCGGGAGCGGGCCGTGCTGCTCACGCCGGCGCACCAGTTCCCGACGGGCGGGCCGCTGCACCCGGAGCGCCGGGCGGCCGTGATCGACTGGGCACGCGCGCGTGGGACGGTCGTCCTGGAGGACGACTACGACGGCGAGTTCCGGTACGACCGCAGGCCGGTCGGCGCTCTCCAGGGCCTCGATCCGGAGCGGGTGATCCACCTCGGTTCGGTCAGCAAGAGCCTGTCACCGGCGCTGCGGCTGGGCTGGATGGTGCTGCCCGAGCGGTATGTGGGGCCGGTGCTCGCGGCCAAGGGCGAGCGGGAGGGCTGGGCGAGCGTCCTGGACCAGCTGGCCTTGGCGGAGTTCATCACCTCCGGGTCCTACGACCGTCATGTGCGGCGCATGCGGCAGCGCTACCGGCACCGGCGTGACCGGCTCGTCGCCGCGCTCGCCGAACACGCGCCGCAGGTCGAGGTGACGGGCATCGCGGCCGGGCTGCACGCGGTGCTGCGGCTGCCGCCCGGCACCGAGCGGTCCGCCGTGAAGGCCGCCGCGTGGCAGGGGATCGCCCTGGACGGACTCGCCGCGTTCCGGCATCCGGAGGCGGCGGCGACGGTGGGTGACGGACTGGTGGTGGGCTACGCGGCAGCCCCGGAACACGCCTACGGCGCGGCGTTGGAGGCGCTGTGCGAGGTGCTGCCTCCGGGGTGAGGACCGGGGTGCCTCCGGCGGTCGGAGCGGTTGCCTCCGGCGGTCGGAGCGGGTTGTCTCCAGTGGTCGGAGCGGATTGCTCCGGCGGTCGGAGCGGGTTGTCTCCAGTGGTCGGAGCGGATTGCTCCGGCGGTTGGAGCGGTTGCCTCCGACGGTCGGAGCGGATTGTCTCCGGCGGTTGGAGCGGTTTGTCTCCAGCGGTCGGAGCGGTTGCCTCCGACGGTCGGAGCGGATTGCTCCGACGGTCGGAGCGGATTGCCTCCGACGGTCGGAGCGGATTGCCTCCGACGGTCGGAGCGGATTGCCTCCAGCGGTCGGAGCGGATTGCCTCCGACGGTCGGAGCGGATTGCCTCCAGCGGTCGGAGCGGATTGCCTCCGACGGTCGGAGCGGATTGCCTCCAGCGGTCGGAGCGGATTGCCTCCGACGGTCGGAGCGGGTTGCCTCCGACGGTCGGAGCGGTTACCTCCGGCGGTTGGAGCGGGTTGCCTCCGGCGGTCGGAGCGGTGGTTCAGAGATCGGGGTCGGCGGCGGTGACGTAAACCTTCGCGACCGGCGGTCGGCTGTTGGGCCGGCGGCCGGTACCGGTCGACCGGAGCGGGTCCGGAGGATCGGGGGGTAGCGATGACTTGCGACGGAAGGATCCACTGCCTGCGCACCTGAACCCTGAGCAGCGTAGGCGCGGTGGGCGGGGCCGCGCAGCCGAATAAGCGCCGGGCGGCCCACCCGTCGGCCTGCGGATGCTCGGTCGCGCCCTCGGGTGTGCTGTGCAGTCGGGCCGCGGCGTGGGCCGGCACGACCGGGGCGTTGTCGCGGCGGACGACCGGGGCCGTCACCGGCACCCGGCGGTCGAGGGCCGGCATCCGCCGGCCCTCTCCCACTGCCTCAAGGGCATAGGCGGTGTCCCCGCTCGTCGACGGGGCAGTGGTCCTTGCTTCGGGTCCTGCCCTGTCGTGCGGCACTCCATGGACGTCCTGAGCGTCCGGCGCAATGAAGGATCAAGTAGGCGTCACCATAAGGAAGGTGAGGAAAAACAACACACGGTCGGGGTCAGGACAGCAGGAAGTCGGCCTCCCCCGCCTTGGCGCCCTCTATGAACGCGGTCATCTCGGCCGTGGTGTAGATCAGCGCCGGCCCGTCCGGGTCGGTGGACTGGCGCAGGGCGATCCGGCCGTCGGCCAGCTTCATCACCTCCAGGCAGTTCCCGCCGTTGCCGCCGCTCCAGGGCTTGTGCCAGCCCTCGCTGCCCAACTCCCGCGCGGGCATGCCGTTGTAGACGCGTGCGCGCGGCGTGATGCGATCCATTCACAGCTCCTTGCGGAGATCCCGGAGGATCTCCTTCGTGCGTTGTGCCGTAGCGGCCTGCGCCGCCATGCGGTCCATGACCTCGAGGTGCGTCGCCACCTCCGTGCGCGCGTCCAGATAGACCGCGCCGGTCAGGTACTCGCTGTAGACCATGTCCGGCAGCTCCGGCATGGCGAATCGGAACAGCACGAAGGGCCCGTACGTCCCCGGGTGCGGCCCGCTGGCGAACGGGGCGACCTGGAGCGTCACATGGGGCAGCTTCGTGGCCTCGAGCAACTTGTCGATCTGCGCGCGCATCACCTCCGGGCCGCCGACCGGGCGGCGCAGGGCGGTCTCGTCCATCACCGCCCAGAAGCGGGGGGCGTCGGGACGGGTGAGCAGTTGCTGGCGTTGCATCCGCAGGGCGACGTGCCGCTCGATGTCGTCCGGGCTGGTCTGGCCGATGGCACCTGACTTGAGCACACCGCGCGCGTAGTCCTCGGTCTGGAGCAGCCCGGGGACGAAGTGCGGCTCGTAGGAGCGGATGAGGGCGGCCGCGCCCTCCAGGCTGACGTACATCGAGAACCAGCCGGGCAGGATGTCGTGGAAGCGCTGCCACCAACCCGGCTTGTTGGCCTCCTCGGCCAGCTGGACGAAGAGTTCGGCCTCGTCGTCGGCCACGCCGTAGGCCTTCAGCAGCAGTTGCAGGTACGGGATCTTGAGGGCGACCTCGGCCATCTCCATGCGGCGGACGGTGGCGGGCGCGACGCGCAGGATGCGGGCGGCCTCCTCACGCTTCAGTCCGGCGCGTTCCCGCAGGTCCAACAGGCGCCGTCCGAGGACCACCTGGCCCACCGTCGGCGCGGACCGCGGTTCGCTCACGCTCTCACCTCCACCGAACGCCTCCACTGAACGTTTGCACCGGACGTTTGCACCGAACGTTTCCCGAGGGATGTCTCCTGACGGACGTTTCCCGACAGCCCTGCGGCGCCATTCGAAGATGCATTCGAAGACCGGGCGATCTCCGATGACCCCAATTGGCGCCGCTCTACGTGCTGTTGCGAGCAGTGTGCCACGGCCCCTGACCGAGTCACCCAGCACTCTGCATTTTTCAGAGTGATACTTGCCAAGTGTTCACGGCGGGGAGATAGTGGCAAGCGTGATTCCGTCCGCGCCCTTAGGAACAGACGCCGCCGCAGACCCTCCCGGTCTCGGCGCAGCCACGGGAGCAGCCCCTGACGGGGACGTTGCCGGGCGCCGGTTCCGCTTCGAGCTGGCCGCACATCCGGGTTCCGTCGCCCAGGCGAGACGCCTCGCGCATGCCCGGCTGACCGGCTGGTCGGTGTGCGCGGACACCTGCGACAGCGCGGCCCTGGTCATATCCGAGCTGGTCACCAACGCGATCGTGCACACCGCGAGCAGCCGCGTGGTGTGCGAGCTGCACGACCACGACGACACCCTGCGGATAGCCGTACGGGACGAGGGCTGTGCCCCCGGCGATCCCCATCCCTCCGCGCAGCGGCCCGATGAGGAGCACGGGAGGGGATTGCTCCTGGTCGACGCGCTGTGCCGGGCCTGGGGCGCCCAGGAACACGGGCCCGGCCTGCTGGTCTGGGCCGAGCTGGACCGCTGGTCCGACGCGGCCGACGACACCGCTCCGCGAGGCGACCTGGGCTGGGGCGCCCGTCCCAAGCCCGGCCGCCCGGACGACTCCGGCGAGGACGAGGTCCCGGAGGGCCGGCAAGGGGCCGCCGGGCACCCCCGCCCTCTCGCCCAGCTCGCCCCCGAGCACCAGCACCGCCACGGGGTGCCGGAGCCCCACCGGCACCGCATCCTGGACCGGCCGCCGCACCAGTCTTCGCACCGGGCCCCCGAGCAGCACCGTTCCGGGGACCGGCCGTGACCGCACGGTACGGCTCCGGCGACCACGACTTCGACGGGCACCGCGCCCCGAGTCCCTGCCCGGCCGGCACCGTCGGCTCCGCCTGGGGCGCCGAGCGGTCCCTCGGCCTGGACACCCTGGTGCGGCTGCAGCGGCTCAGGTCCGTCCCGGACGCGCCCCGCCGGCTCGCCGTGCCGGACGGTATGACCGCACCGCTCGGCTGCGACGCCGTGGCCGTGCCCGACCGCCTCGGCCCGCTGGTCGTACCGCGGCTGCCCCGGCTGGGCTGTGTGTACACCGACGGCGCCCGCTGGTGGTGGATCGTTCCGTCGGACTCCGACTACGCCCTGCCCTGGCCGTCCCCGGCCCACTACGCCCCCGGCGCCCTGGTCACCGGCACCGCCCGGCTCATCCACCGCCCGGAGGGCACGGTCCCCTACACCCCGCCGATCCCGCTGTACCTGGCCCTGTGCCGGGTGACCGGAACGACCCCCGACTGGTCCCGGGCGGCGTGACGCTGCGCTGGCCCCGGCCCCGGTCACCCTGGTCGGCTGACGGGCAAACCTCTCTGCGGAGTCCCGCCACACGCCCCCTTCGCTCCCCCGGCACTCCCCCGCACGCCCTCCCCCGCCACCGGTTCGCCCGGAGATAGTGGCCGTTCCGTCACGCTCCGGGAGGTCACGTGAGGAAGAAGCGGGGGACGCCCGAGCCCGTGGTGTCGGGGTCGGAGCGGCTGCTGTTCGGGGGACCGCTGCGCTACGACATGGGCTGGAACGAGCACGCGGACGCCTTCCTGGAACTGGGCTTCCGTGCGATGGTCGTCCGGCTGCCCGGCATGCTGGCCTCCAGTCTGCGGCTGGCCCTGCAGGCGGATGCCCGGGCCGCGCGGATGGTCCTGGCCGCCGAGGCGCTGCGCGGCGCCGCCCAGGCGGTGAGCCTGCTGGCCGTGAACAGCGCGCTCGCCAGGCTGCTGACCGGCCCGGACATCGAGCAGCGACTGCGGTCGGCCGCCCCCGCACTGCTCGCCATGGCCGCCGTATCGCTCGTGGCCGTGCTGCTGCGGGCGGCCTCCACGTACGCCATCGGGCGGCTGGAGCCCAAGGTGGAGCGGGTGGCGACCGAGCTGTACCTGGAGCGGGCGGCGAACGTGGAGCTGGCCGCCATCGAGGACCACGCCTTTCACAAACTGCTGGACACCGCCCGGTACGGCGCCGAGTCCGCGCGCCGCATGATCTCCTACGGCGCCCGGGTGATCGGCGCGCTGATCTCGCTGATCGCGGCGGCCGGCGTGCTGGCGGTACTGCATCCGGTCCTGCTGCCGCTGCTGGTCACCATGACCCTGCCGAGCGCCTGGAGCGCGCTGACCAACGCCCGGCGCCGCTACGAGTCCTTCCATGTCTGGGTGCAGCACGCCCGCGCGGGCCGGCTGATCAGCCATCTGCTCACCGAACCGGCCGCGGCCCCGGAGATCCGGGTGCACGGGGTCGGCCCGTTCCTGCTGCGCCACTTCCGGTCCATGTCGGAGACGGCGGAGGCGGAACAGGCCCGGCTGGCCCGGCTCGCCGCCCGGACCGGCCTGATCGCGGCCGGCTGGACCGGCCTCGCCACGCTCGCGACCTACGCCACGCTGGGCGCATTGCTGCTGACCGGCGCGATGGCCCTGTCGGTGGCCGGCACGGCGGTGATCGCGATCCGCACGGGTGCGTCGAGCCTGGACACGCTGGTGCTGGAGATCAACCAACTGCACGAGGAGGCCCTGTTCGTCGGGGATCTGCAGCGGCTGTACGTGGAGGCGGCCGAGCGGGCCGTCCCGGAGGGCGGCGAGCTCCTGCCGGAGGATCCGAAGGAGATCCGGTTCGAGCACGTCACCTTCAGCTATCCGAGTGACGCGCCGGACCCCTCTTCCGGTGGGCTGCCCGCCTCCTCCGGTGAGCCGGCGGCGTCTTCCGGTGGGCCGCGGACCCGCCCCGCCCTGGACGACGTCACCCTCACCCTGCCGCTCGGCCGGATCATCGCGCTCGTCGGCGAGAACGGCTCGGGCAAGACCACGCTGGTCAAGCTGCTCGCGGGCCTGTACACCCCGGACCGCGGCCGCATCCTGTGGGACGGCGTCGACGCGGCGCGGGCCGACCGGCGGCTGCTCGCCGAGCGGATCGCGATGGTGGCCCAGGACTTCAAACGCTGGCCGTTCACCGCCCGGGTGAACGTGGCCGTCGGCCGCCCGGCCGTGCCCATCACCGAGGAACGGCTGGCCGCGGCCGTCGCCGAGGCGGGGGCGGAGGAGGTGGTCGCGGATCTGCCGCGCGGCCTGGACACGCTGCTGGCCCGCGACTTCAGCGGCGGGCACGAGCTGTCCGGCGGTCAGTGGCAGCGGCTCGGCATCGCCCGGGCGGCGTACCGGCGCGGTCAGGTGCTGATCGTGGACGAGCCGACGGCCGCCCTGGACGCGCGGGCCGAGCTGGAGGTGTTCGAGAAGATCCGGGCGCTGGCCGGCAGTGGGCAGACGGTCGTGCTGATCACCCACCGGCTGGCCTCGGTCCGGCATGCCGACCTGGTGCATGTGCTGGAGCAGGGGCGGCTGGTGGAGTCCGGGACCCCTCAGGAACTGCTGGCCAGGGGCGGGGTCTACGCCGAGCTGTACGCGCTGCAGGCGGAACAGTTCACGGCGCAGGTACCGGCGCGGGTACCGGCGCCGAAGCCGGCCTGAGCCGGCCGGACGGCACCGGTCGCGTCACTCGGCCGCCTCGGCCCCTCGCACGATCACCAGGAAGGTGTCCGTCGCGAGGTCCATGACCACTTCGGCGGGCAGACCTTCCAGACGCCGCGCGTGCGCGAACTCCTCCGCGGGCCAGGATCCCCGCGGACCACCGGCGGGAAAGCGCTCGAGCACCCTTCGCCCGTTCACCATCTCGCACCTCCAGAAAGCGTCGTACTCGTAGGAGTTAACGCTCTGGAGAAGGCAAAGGCCTCACTCGGTGACGGGACTGAGACATTACCTACACCCGTTCGGCGCGGAGCGTGCGGAACCGTTCACTTTGCGACATGAACGGCACCCTCCGTGTCAGTGGTCGTACTCGTCGTGAAGCCGCAGCCGCTCGCCGCCGACGGGGCTGCGGCCGAGGGCGGTGAGGTCGAGCAGGCCGGAGAGGGTGCCGAGTCCGTCCAGCCCGTCGTCGTACACCGAGTAGGTGTGGAAGACCCGGTCGCTCTCCCGCAGGAAGCAGCTCACGCCCGGCCGGTCGACCAGGCCCCGGCCCGACTCCACGGTGGCCTCGAAGTCGAGGTTGAAGTCGCCCTGGGACGCGGAGCACGACGAGGAGTACCAGGGCACGACCCAGCCCATCCGCGCCTTGAACGGCAGGATCCGGGTGAACGGCGCCCGGGAGACGGCCGCGAAGGAGGTGTTCCTGGCCCGCAGGTGGGCGAGGTGGCCGACCTGGTCCAGGAAGGCCGCGCAGCACGGGCAGCCGTTCTCCCACTCCGGGGCGAACATGAAGTGGTGGACGACGAGCTGGGCCCGGCCCTCGAAGAGGTCCAGGAGGGTGGCCTTGCCGTCGCCGCCCTCGAAGACGTACCCCGCGTCGACCTCGACCATCGGCAGCCGCCGCCGCTCCTGACCGAGCACCTCGCGGGCCCGTCTGACCGTCTCCTCCTTGCGCTGCAACTCCTCGCGCGCCGCGCGCCACTGCTCGCGCGAGACGATCCTCGGAAGCGACATGGGCCCTCCTGTCCGACGGTCGGTACGAGGTGGTGACCGCCGCTGGGGGCGGAACTCATCGCTGTGCGCGGAGATTCTCGCGGAGATTTCCGGGAGATTTTCTTCCGGCCTCGCCGACCCGCACGGCACCGGGCCGGCTCAGGTGTCGTACTCCTGGATGCGCCGCCCATGGCTCCGGTCGGTCAGCGCGGGCAGCCGGCGGCCCAACTCCGCCACGACGGCGGGCAGGTCGAGGGTGAGGAGTTCCCGGTCGCGCATCAGGACCCGGCCGTCGACGACGGTCGTGCGGACGTCCGAGGAGCGCGCGCTGTGCACGAGGGTGGCGGCGAGGTCGTGGACGGGCTGGGTGTGCGGCCCGGTCAGGTCGACCAGGACGATGTCGGCGCGCCGGCCGGGCGCGAGGCTGCCGACGCGGTCCGCGAGACCGACCGCGCGGGCGCTCTGCAGCGTGGCGTGGTGCAGGGCCTGACGGGAGGTCAGCCAGCGTGGATCGCCTACGGTGGACTTCTGGATCAGGGAGGTCAGCGCCATCGACTCCCACACGTCGAGGGAGTTGTTGGAGGCGGCGCCGTCCGTGGCGAGCCCGACGGGGACGCCCGCCGCGCGCAGGGCCCGTACCGGAGTGGTGGTGGGCCAGGCGAACTTCAGGTAGCCGCGGGGCGCGGTCGCCACGGCCGTACGGCCGCCCGTGCGGGCCAGCAGCGGAAGGTCGCGCTCCACGATGCCGGTGCCGTGCGCGATGAGCAGGTCGGTGTCGAGGAGTCCGGCGCGGTCGAGGACCTCGATGGGGGTGAGGCCGTGCCGGGCGAGGCTGGTGTCGGTCTGGTCGCGGTTCTCGGCGGCGTGGATGTGGACGGGCAGGCCGTGGGCGCGGGCGAGATCGGCGGTGGCGGCGAGGTCGGCGTCGGTGACGGTGTAGGGGGCGTGCGGGGCGAGGGCCGTGGTGATGCGGCCGTCGGCGCCGCCGCGGTGGCGGAGGGCGAACTCGGCCGACCGCTCCCGCCCTTCGGGGCCCTGGCTGGAGAAGTAGGCCTCGCCGAGGTGCGCGCGCAGCCCGCACTCGGCGACGACGGCGGCGACAGCGTCCATGTGGAAGTAGTGGTCGGCGAAGCAGGTCACCCCGCCCCGGATCATCTCGGCGCAGGCCAGCCGGGCGCCCGACTCCACGTCGTGGGCGGTGAGGTTGGACTCGGCCGGCCAGACGACGTCGTTGAACCACTCCTCGGTCGGCAGGTCCTCGGCGAGTCCGCGCAGGGCCACCATCGGGGCGTGCGTGTGGCAGTTGATCAGCCCCGGCATGGCGACCTGCCCGTAGGCGTCGATCCGCTGCACGGCGGGCAGGTCCCGCACGGACGCGGCGGAGGTGACCGACTCGATGACCCGGTCACGTACGACGATCGCCGCGTCCTTGCGGAAACCGACCTGCTCCGCCTCGTCGTGGACGAGCGCGGTGCAGCCGGTGATGACGAGGTCGGCGGGAGCGGGGCGCATGGGCCCACCGTACGGCTACGCGGCGGCGGGCAGCGGTACCTCGACCCCCTGGTGCCTCAACTCGTTGAGGGCATCCTGCAGTTGACCGACATGCCGAGGGGTCAGCCGGCCCGTCTCGTCGAGGTGCACGGCGCAGGCCGTGGTCGTGTCGACAAGTCGCTCCAGGACGTCCGCGACGGCGTCCGTGCCCGCCGTGTGCCGGGCGAGGGCGGGCAGTTCGGCGGCGGCGAGCGCGATGGCGGTACGGGCCTCGGCGAGGGTGCGGTAGGCCTCCCGGCGCAGCGCCCACCGCTCGGCGCGGTCGTCGGACTCGCCGAGGACGTGCACGAGATAGGCGTGCGCGGCGCTCCCGGCCGTGGCGAGCCGCGCCCGTACCCCGCCGCCGCGCTCCCCCGGCACCGGAAGATGCCCGACGACCAGCACGAGCGCGCAGGCCAGCAGGGTCTCCCCGATCCGGCTGACGGAGGCCTGAGGCTCACCGCCGGCCATCACCAGGGCGAGCACGAGGACGGTGACGACGGCGGTCAGCGCGGCGAAGTGCCGGGTGGCGACCGGCACCAGCGCCCCGCAGACTGCGACCAGCGCGATCAGCCCGGCCGGGCGTGGCAGCAGTGCGGCGAGCCCGGCGAACACCAGGGCGCCCAGCACGGTCCCGGCGGCCCGGCACAGCACCCGGGAGGCGAGCGGCCCGAGGTCGGGCTTGACGAGGAAGACGGCGGTGGCGGGCAGCCAGTACCAGTGCTGGTGCTGGCCGTACCAGCGGGTGTGGTGCAGTGCCTGGGCGATGGCGGCGCTGGCCCCGAAGCAGACGGCGACCCGCAGCCCGTACTCGCGTCCGCCGGTGCCGAACGCGGCGCGCAGGGCGCCCGGGAGGCCCGTGCGCCGGGTGAGCAGCCGGTGCTGGGCGCCCTTGCCCTGGTCGAAGGCCTCGGCCGCGCGCAGCAGGGCGTCGTCGAGGGCGCGCAGGGCGGGGGCCGACCGGTGGGGCGCGGGCAGCGGGCCGGTGCCGGTGTTGCCGCGGACGGCGGCGGCGAGCCGCCGGGGTCCTTCCGCGGCCCGCGCGGAGACGGGCTCGCCCGCCCAGAACAGCGCGGTGGCGGCCTCCGCGAGCGGGAGGGCGGCCACGTACTGCGCGTGCAGCCGGCGCTCGGCGGCGGAACTGGCGTACCGGCGCAACCGGGGTCCGGCGAGGGCGTCCTGGGCATGGTCGAGGGCGGCGGTGAGCGCGGCCCGCCGGGCGGTGGCCCGCTCCCCGCCCACGGCGTCGAGGAGCGCGGCGACGGCGTCGTACACGTCGGCGACCGCCGCCCGCTCCCCGTCGAACCGGAAGTCCCCGGCGAGCGAACCGGGCGTGGGCAGGGCGAGCCGCAGTACGAGCAGCCAGCCGGCCCCGGCGAGAAAGGCGAGGGCCCGCTGCCAGCCGCTCTGCGCCGCCGGCATCCCGGCGCCGATCGCGGCGCCGACGAGGAGCTGCGTTCCCGCGGCGGAGGCGACGGGCCCGACCGCGCTGACGCCGCCCGCGACCAGCCCGAGCAGGGTGAGCGCCAGGGTGAGCGGTACGGCGGCCAGCCCCTGCCCCGCATACGTCCCCGCGAGCAGCCCGAGCGCCCCGGCCAGCGCGGGTACCCCGAGCCGTTTGACGGAGGCCCGCCGGCTGCCCGGCCGGTCGTTGATGCCGGCGAGCATCGCGGCGATCGCGGCGAGGACGCCGAGCGCGGTGTGTCCCGTACCGACGCCGGCGAGCAGCAGCGGCCCGGCGGCGAGCGCGCCCCGGGTGACCGCGCTCCAGGGGACGGGGCCGCGCTGGGCGCGCAGGGCATGGGCGAGCCAGAGAGGGGCGGCGGGCCGGGACACGGGGCTCCTGTCGTACGCGGGCGGGTTGTGCCTTGCCTTCGGACGACGGTGGCCGGGTGGGCTGTGCCCCACGGTAAGGGGCTTTCTTGGTGCGAACCGGGCGATCACGTTTCCGGCACGTGAAAGGTGCCGCGGTCGGCCGGTTTCTTTATGAACGCAATGCCCCGGCGACGATCTCCTCGGCCTCGGTCACGGCGGCGACGAGGGCCTCGGGTTCGGACGGCAGCGCCCCCACCACCGCGTCGATCCCCCGCAGCCCGGCCCGCTCCAGCAGCCGTTTCTCGTTCGTCACCCACTCGCCGCGCGCCGCGAGCACTCCGTGCGCGGCCTGGGCGGCGGCCGTCGCGAGGGCGCCTGCGGTCTCCGTGAGCCGGCCGTGGGGGGCGTGGTTGGCCTTCGCGTAGGCGAGGGTGGCGCGGGCGGTGCCGTGCCAGCGCTCGGCGGCGGTGACGCGCAGCCGCGCCGGGTAGCCCGCCGGGCGGGGCAGGGTGCCTCGGAGCACCTGATTGACGGCCAGTTCGGCCACGATCAGGTAGGTGGGGATGCCGGCGAGATGGAAGAGCAGCGGCTCCACCCGGAACCGTCCCTCCTCCGCCTCCGCCAGTTCGTGCTCGACCACGTCCAGGTCGCGGTAGTGCACATCGACCCGGCGTCCGTCGATGGTCAGCCAGGCCCCGCCGTTGAAGACCCCGCCGCCCCACCCGCCGATCTCGGAGACCTCGCCCTCCCAGCCGACCGCGCGCAGGTCGTCGGGGTCGAAGGGGCCGCGGTAGTAGACCGCCAGGTCCCAGTCGCTGTCCGCGCGGTGGGTGCCCTGGGCCCGGGAGCCGCCGAGGGCGACCGCATGGACGGTGGGGAGGGCGGCGAGGCGGTCGGCGGTACGGGCGAGGAAGACGGGATCGGAAACCTGGGGCGTGGGGGTCGGCTGGGACATGGGCATGGCCCCAGCCTGCCGCGCCGTCCCGGAGTCCGCGCCCGGAATTCCGGCGGGCCTTCCCGCCCGTGCGCGAAGTCGAGAGTCCGTACGCCTCCGCCGTCGGTGTCCCGTCAGCAGAGCGGTCCTGGTAATTCGGGTGCGGTCAGGGCCGACGGGATCGATCATCGGAATCTGTCGGGAAGTCGTGTCGTCCACCGCCGTTTTAGGAGAGCACCCCAGTGATCCAGCGCGTAACCGTCCCGGTCCTCTTCCCGCCGCCCCGCTATGCGCACGCCTCCGTCGTCGAGGCCGGGACGAAGCTGGCCTTCCTGGCCGGGGCCGTGCCGCTCGACGAGAAGGGGGAGATCGTCGGCCCGGGTGATCCGGTGCGGCAGGCGGAGCAGGTGATCGCCAACCTGCGGGAGCAACTGGCCGCGGTCGGGAGCGACTTGGCGCATGTGGTCGCGACGGACGTGTACGTGGTGAGCAGCGAGCCGTCGGTGCTGTCCGCGGTGTGGGACGTGGTGGAGGCCTCCGGGCTGAGCGCGGGACCGCACTCGTCCACGCTGCTCGGGGTCGCCTGCCTCGGGTACACCGGGCAGCTGGTGGAGATCACGGCCACGGCCGTGGTGCCGGAGCGCGAGGGGAACCGGTGACGGACAAGGTCGTGCTGCGCCGGGCCGTGGCGGCGGACGCCTTGGCCGCCGCGGACGTGTATCTGCGGTCCTTCGACGCCGCCCTGCCCACCGTCGTCCGGCCGCGCACCGACGACGAGGTGCGCGAGTACATCCGGGATGTCGTCGTGCCGTTGCGGGAGACCTGGGTGGCGGAGGCCGACGGCGGCGGGATCGTCGGACTGATGGTGCTGAACCGGGAGTTGCTGTCGCAGCTGTACCTGGACCCGGAGTGGCGGGGGCGCGGCATCGGCGGCCGGTTCGTGGCGCTGGCCAAGGAGCGCAGCCCGGGCGGGCTGACCCTGTGGACCTTCCAGGTCAACAAGCCCGCCCACCGCTTCTACGAGCGCCATGGTTTCGCCGCGGTGGAGTTCACCGACGGCAGCGGCAACGAGGAGCGGGAGCCGGACGTGCGGTACGTCTGGCGGCCGTGAGCCCGGCCGTTCCGGCCCGCCGTGGCGAGCGAGGGCCACGCCGTCGGGCTCAGCGTGCCGGGTGTCCCCACCTCCTCCCCTTGGGCCGCGGCCTGTCGTAGCTGCCTGCTCGGCTGGTGGTCAGGCCCAGGGCGACCAGGGACTCGGCGAGCTTGACCGCCGCCGCCACCCCGTCGACCACGGGCAGCCCGAGCTTCTCCCCCACCGCCCGCTGCAGTCCCGTCATCCCGGCGCAGCCCAGGACCAGGACCTCGGCGCCCGCGTCCCGGGCCCGCTCGGCCGCCGTCAGGAACGCGGCCTCGGTGCGGCCGGGGTCGTCGGCGAGGTCGAGGACGCCGAGGCCGGTGCCGACGACGGCGGCGCAGTTGCGGGCCACACCGGCCGTCTCCAGGCTGTCCTCGATCTGGCCGCAGGAGCGGTCCAGGGTGGTGACGACGCCGTAGCGGCGGCCGAGGAGGCAGGCGAGGTGGGCGGCGGCCTCGGTGATGTCCACGACCGGGACGTCCACCAACTCCCGTACGCCTTCCCGGCCGTGCTCGCCGAAGCCGGCCAGGACCACGGCGTCGTACGCGGGTCCGTCGTACGTTCGCAGGGTGTCGAGGACGGCGGCGGCGGAGAGATAGCTGTCCAGCCAGCCCTCCGCGGACGCCGGGCCCCAGGCGGGGGTCAGACCGGTCACCGTGGTGGCCGGGTCCGCGGCGGCCCGGGCGCCGCGGACGATCTCCTCGGTCATCTCCTGCGTGGTGTTGCAGTTGGTGACGACGATCCGCACGCCTGTCAGGCCTCCTTCGCCGTCGTCGCGCGCTCCCGGCGGGTCAGCAGGGTGTACAGGCCGGCGGCGAGTGCCGTGCCGATGAACCAGGAGTACGGCGCCACATCGCTGAAGCTCTTCACCAGCGCCGCGACGGCGGCCACCGCGGCGGAGGGCAGGAACGCCCACAGCGCCGTCGGGTTGACGCCCTTGCGGTAGTGGTACGGGGTGCCCGGCCGGGCGTCGAACAGCGCCTCGACGTCGACCTTGCCGCGTTTGACCCAGTAGTAGTCGACCATGATCACGCCGAACAGCGGGCCCAGGAAGGCGCCGAGGCCGCCGAGGAAGTAGTTGACGACGGTCGGGTTGGAGAAGAGGTTCCAGGGGGTGACGAGCAGCGCGGCGACCGTGCTGATCATGCCGCCGACCTTGAAGGTGATCTTCTGCGGCCAGACGTTGGCGAGGTCGTACGCCGGTGAGACGAAGTTGGCGACGATGTTGACGCCCATGGTGGCGACCGCGAACGTGAACGCGGCGATCACGAGCACCCAGGTGTTGCCGACCTTGGCGACCAGTTCCGCGGGGTCGGTGATGGCCTGTCCGAACGCCTTCAGCGAGCCGGCTGTGACGATCACCGACACCACCACGAAGGCGGTGGAGTTGATGGGCAGGCCCCAGAAGTTGCCGCGCCGGACGGTCTTGTAGTCGGGCGCGAAGCGGGAGAAGTCGCAGAAGTTGAGCATCAGGGTGCCGTAGGTGGCGAGGATGAGACCGATCGCGCCGAACCACTGCTGCCACTGCTCTCCCGTGGACACGGGGTGCGGGGTGGAGGTGAGCGAGATGCTCCAGTGGGCCTTGGCCAGGATCCAGAGCGCCAGCGCGATCATCACCAGCCAGATCGCCGGACCGCAGAAGTCCTGGAACTTCCGTACGGCCTCCATGCCCCGGCTGATGATCAGAGCCTGGATCACCCAGAGCGAGACGAAGGAGATCCAGCCGAGCGCGTCCAGGCCGAGGAAGGAGTGGTGGGTGAGGGAGTCGAGGCCCGGCCAGGCCGCGAGCAGCATCACGTTGACGGCGACGGAGGCCAGATAGGTCTGGATGCCGTACCACATGATGGCGATCACGGCCCTGATCAGCGCGGGGATGTTGGCACCCCAGACGCCGAAGCTGATCCGGCCGACCACCGGGAAGGGCACGCCGTGGCGCTGGCCGATCCTCCCCATCCAGTTCATGCCGGCGTAGATGAGCACGAAGCCGACGAGCAGGGAGGTGAAGACCTGCCAGACGTTCATGCCGAGGACGAGCAGGCCGGCGGCGAAGGTGTAGTTGCCGAGGTTGTGGACGTCGGACATCCACATGGCGAAGAGGTCGAAGACCTTCCAGTTCCGCCGCTCGGCGGGGGCGAGGTCCTCGTTGACGAGGCGGGGGTCGGGGACGAACGCGGGGGCGCCGGTGACTTCGGCGCGATCGGCGAGGGACACGGGGCCTCCTGGACAGGGGGACGAAGGGGCCATACCGCAGGAACTCGGACGGACTGCGGACCGGAAACCCACAGCGGGGCGAGTTTGGTATACCAAACAGCTGCCATAGTGCCGTCGTCAAGCATTCGGACCGATGTCCTTGCCGTTACGGCCCCGTAAAAGTGGCCTCGCGTCGGCGAAGATGGGCCCATGACGAAGATCGAACCCCTGGGCGCGGTGCGCGAGCGCGTCCTGGCGAGCCTGCGGGAGGACATCATCGCCGGGCGCCTCGGGCCCGGTGACCGACTCGTCGAACGGGAACTCGCCGAGCGGTTCGGCGTCTCCCGCGTGCCGGTGCGGGAGGCGATCCGCGCGCTGGTCGCCGAGGGCTTCGTCCTCTTCGAGTCGGCCCGCCGCACGGTGGTGCGCCGGCTGAACCCGACCGACGTCAGGGAACTCTTCGAACTGCGCGAGGCGCTGGAGGTGTACGCGGCGGGGCTGGCGGCGTCCCGGGTGACCCCCGAGGCCCTGGCGGAGCTGCGGGACCTGCTCGACCAGGCGGCGCGGGCGACGAAGGAGGGCGACGCCGAGGCGATCACGGACGTCAACACACGCTTCCACGACCGCATCCGCGCCCTGGCCGGTAACAGCCTGCTGATCTCGGTCATGGAGCCGGTCGACGGCCGGCTGCGCTGGCTCACCCGGCGCAACGAGGAATGGCCCCAACTCCTCACCGAACACCGCGAGTTGTACGAGGCGATCGCCTCCGGCGACCCCGACCGCGCCCGCGCCCACGCCCTCGACCACGTCCGCGCCAACTACCGCTCGACGGTAAGACACCTGTTCGGAACCGATCCCGCCGACGCCGACTGAAGAGGGGCCGCTGGGGGCTCGTGACGGACGGCTACCGGCTTCCGCAGGACCGGTGCGAGATCCTGGCCGGCGGCTTCGGCTCCCCAGGGACCACCGAGCTGCTGGCGGGTCTCGATCGGCTCCTGATGGATCGGGCGGGGCCGACCGGCGTCGGTCGGGTACCGATGGGCCGACGGATGAGCCGCCGCGGACTCTGACGGGGGCGCCGGTCGGGGTCGGCTGTTGGAGGGCGGTTACCGCAGGCCGGCTGCCTCCGCCGCTGTGCGCAGCACCTCGCGGAGCATCTCCGTGGTGAGCCGGCCGGTGAAGGTGTTGCGCTGGCTGACGTGGAAGCAGCCGAAGAGGTCCAGGTCGTCGAGCGCGACCCGGGTGCCGTGGGCGAAGGCCGGGCGGGGCCGGGGCACGGTCCAGCCCGCCTCGCCGAACGCGGGCAGCGCGGCCTGCCAGCCGAAGGCTCCGAGCACGACCGCCGCCCTGAGCGTCGGGCGCAGCAGCCTGAGCTCCTGGACCAGCCAGGCGCGGCAGGTGTCACGCTCGCCGGGGGTCGGCTTGTTGGCGGGCGGAGCGCAGTGCACGGGCGCGGTGACCCGGACGCCGTACAGCTCCAGCCCGTCGTCGGCGCTGACGGACGTCGGCTGGGAGGCCAGCCCCTCGTCGTACAGCGCCTGGTAGAGCACGTCGCCGGAGCGGTCGCCGGTGAACATCCGGCCGGTGCGGTTGCCGCCGTGCGCGGCCGGAGCCAGCCCGATGATCACCAGCCGTGCGTCGGCGGGGCCGAACCCGGGCACCGGCCGCCCCCAGTACGTCCAGTCGGCGAACGCGGCCCGTTTCGTGCGGGCCACCTCCTCGCGCCACTCGACCAGGCGGGGACACGCCCTGCAGTCCGCGACCCGCCGGTCGAGCCGGGCGAGGGCGCTGCTGTCGTCCATACGGCCACCGTATGCCTCTACCGTCTCTGGTGGACGCCGCGCCCTGCACTCACCAGGAACCCGCCGTAGCCGGCCTCGGCCGGGGCCCAATCAGCAGGGCCGCGGGCAGAAGCAGTGCGGCCGGCTGCAGGAGGATCGCACCGGCACACCCGGCACCCGGCACCCCACGACCCCGGGAAAATCGCCTCCGGCTCACACGGCCCGGGGAGTTAAGGTCGGGGGCATGGCTTCCGAGGATGCGGACGAGAACGTGAACCGTGGGACCGGCGGACCGGACGGGCCCCGCCCCGCCCAGGACGCCCCGGACACCCAGGACACGCACGGCTGCGGTGCCTCCGCCGAGCAGCCCGTCGATCCGAAGATCGCCGCCGCGGTGGCCGCCGCCGAGGCGGCGGGGCCGGCCAAGGGTGAGACGGTCCGGATCGACAGCTGGATCTGGGCCGTGCGTCTGATCAAGACGCGTTCCCTGGGCGCCACCGCCTGCCGTGGCGGCCACGTCCATGTCAACGGCGAGCGGGTGAAGCCGGCCTACTCCGTGCGCGTCGGCGACGAGGTGCGCCTGCGGCACGAGGGCCGGGAACGCGTCGTGATCGTCAAGCGTCTGATCCGCAAGCGGGTCGGCGCCCCCGTGGCCGCCCAGTGCTACATCGACAACTCCCCTCCGCCTCCGCCCCGCGAGGCCATCGCCCCCGCCGGCCTTCGCGACCGGGGCACCGGCCGCCCCACCAAGCGCGACCGCCGCGAAATGGAACGCCTGCGCGGCCTAGCGGACCCGAGCCTCCCGGGCGGTTTCGGCGCCTTCGGCGGCGCCGCAGCCCCCGGCGGCTTCGCCGGACTCGGCGGCCCCGGCGGGTCCGGGGGCCGCGGTGGGCCCGCGGCCGGCGGCCGCGGCGGCTCCGGTGGGCGCGGTGGATCCAGCGGGTCCGGCAGGTCCGGTGGGACCGGCAGGTCCAGTAGATCCGGCCGGCGTGGTGGATCCGGGTCGGGCGGGGCCGGTGGGCACCCCCGGGGACGGTGACCTGAAGCGTTACCCCCGCAACGACCGCCAGGCCGGACCGACGGGCCGTCCACGTGGGCGTTGGTCCGAAGGCACCACCACCCCGCATGCACACGCCGGTGCCGTCGGCCGGGCCCCCGCGCCCGGCCGGCGGCACCGGCGCCGCGCGCCCAGGGTCATCGCCGCCGCACCAACCGCAGAAGGTCCGCGTTGTGCCCACGCCGGGCCCAGGCGATCAGGGCGAGCGGCACCATCAGGATCAGCGGGGTCGCCGCGTTCTGTCCGTCGAAGGCCGTGAGCTGGACGATGAACGCGCCCACCATCAGTGCGCTGAGCGCGATCGCCGCCACGGACTGCAGCACGGGGATCAAGAGCGCGACGCCTCCGGCGAGTTCGAGCGCGCCGATGGTGTACATGGCCCCGCTGCCCCAGCCGATCTTGTCAAAGGCCTCGACGGCCGAGGGGTGCGCGATGAGCTTGGGCAGCGCGCTCGCGAGGCCGTAGAACAGCGCGAGCAGCACCCGCACGGTCCGCAGCGCGACCCGGGCCGCGCGCCTCCGGCCGCTGAGGGAGCCGGCGGAGTCGACGGAAGCGGTGCGGGAGACGGGAGCGGTGGTCTCGGACATGAGGGTCTCCTGGGGGAAGCGGTGCCGATTGCTTTCACCGAGGTAGACCGGACACGGTCCGGAAACTCATCGCTCTTCCGGCCACCCTGTGCGACCGTCCGCCCGCTATGCCTTCGGCACCGCCCGCACCCAGGTCCGGTCCGGTGTCAGATACGCGTCCACCTCCAGCCCCGCTTCCTCCAGTGCCGACTCGAACTGCTCCTTGGTCAGCGGCCGGGCCCGGAACGTCTGGGTCCAGCGCACGTCCGGGAAGTCGTACTCGACATGCACCGAGTTCGCTCCGTTGCCGAGCGGCTCCGAGGAGACGATCCGCACGGTGAAGCCGCTCGGGTCGGCCCGCTCCCTGGGCACGTTCGTGTGGTAGTCCTCGCCCTCCCGCTGGATGAGCACGCAGCCGCCCTTCGCCACGTGCCGGGCGCAGGTACGCAGCATGCCCCTGCGCACCTCCTCGTCCCCGGCGTGCACAAGGAACGACGCGAGCATCACCACGTCGAACTCTTCGCCCTCCAGATCCAGTTGCTCGATGGGGCCGCATATCGTGCGCGCCCCGCGGATCCGGCTCAGCATGTCGGCGGACTCGTCCACCGCCGTGACCGTGAAACCGCGCTCGAGCAGGGGATGGGTCATCCGGCCCACTCCGCTGCCCAGCTCCAGGATGTGCGCCCCGGCCGGTACCGCCGCGGCGATGATGTCCGGCTCGTCGCCGACCGGCAGCCGCTCGTACAGCTCGACCGCGCAGCCGTCCGGGGTGATCGCACCGGGTCCCGTGCCCTCGTATCCCTCACGCATCTCGACCGTCATGCCCGAACAACGGCCCGCCCTCGCACGGCCGTTCCCGTCCGACCGCAGTTCACTCGTTCGAGTTAGCCACCGCTGTTCGGCTCGGCTCAGTGCGGTTCGGCGGCCTGGTCCGCGCTCCTCGCGTGGTCCTCGCTATCGCGCCGGGAACGGAAACCAGCCGCGCCCGATGTACCAGTGGCCGCCCGCCCGCAGATGGTCCCCCACGGCCCGTTCCACGGACGTGCGGGCGGGCAGCTCCGCGGCCGGGAGGTCGGGGTCGCCGAAGACGAACTGGACGGGTTCGGTGTCGGCCGGTTCGGTGTCCTCACGGACGGTACGGAACCGGTCCTGGAAGCGGATGATGTTGGAGTCGGCCGGCAGGTACCGCTTCAACTGCGGGTCGAGCAGCCAGGAGTGGCACAGTGCGGCCACCGGCCGTTCCTCGGGGAAGTGCACGGCGAAGAACTCGCGGGCCCGGGCCAGGGAGCGGTCGCAGGCGGACGGGTTCAGCGGACCGTGGAAGTCGGGGATGTGCAGGTTGAGGCAGGGCGTGCCGGGGAGCGCGTCCAGGCCGGCCGCCGCGAGCACGGGAGCCGTGCGCTGCCCGAGCCGTGCCCGCTCGAACTGCAGCCGGCCCAGCTGGAACAGTTCGCCCCGGAAGTGACGGACGAGCCAGCGCCGCGACTGCACGCCGGTCGTACCGTGCCGTCTGCGGTGCACGGCCATCTGGCGGCCCAGGTCGGCCAGGGTGTGCCGGGAGACCTCGGGCGGGATGCCGCGTTCCCGGTGCCGGGCGAGGGTGTGCGGGGCCGCGGCGACGAAGACGTACACGGCGAAGACGCCGGCCAGCTCGGGCGGCGCCGCGTCGAGGAGTCCGGCGAGCTCGGGTGTGCGGTCGACCTCCTCCGGATCGCTCAGCAGCTCCTCGACGCACTCCTCCAGGAGTCTCAGCACTCCCGGGTCACCGGTCACCCGGCGCCGCCCGGCCACCAGGACGTTGATGTCCTCGTGCGGCACGGCCAGGTCGAGGAGCAGTTCGGGCAGGTCGTCGGCGTCCGGCAGCAAGAGAACCCCCTTCGACGAGCAACGGTCGAGCGCCGTTGGTGTGCGTGGTCAGCGAAGAGTACGTTGCAAGCAGGAGTGGTGGTCCGATGCGTACGGGCAGTGAACCGGCGACCGCGCGCAGTGCTCTGCGGGCGCGGTTCTGGCTGTCCGTGTGGGGGCTGGTCTGGGCGGTCTTCGGCACGGTGGCGTTCGCACTCCTCGGGCGCCCCGGCTGGGCAGTGGCCTGCGGGGTGCTGTGGCTGGTGGTCACCGTCGACATGGCCATGATCGTCAGGCACATCCGGCAGGGCCCGCACTATCAGCCGGGCCGTGACGTGCCGCCGTACCGGCCGCCGGAGGGCGGAGCGCCGTTCCCGGGTCCGCCGCGGCACCGGCTTCCCTGACCGGCCCTACGCACGGCACGGCCGACTCGGTCGCTCGCTCGCCAGAGGGTCAGTCGTCGAAGCGTGCCGCCTTCAGGTACTGCGGGTTCGGGTCCAGTGCGGCAGCGAGACGGAAATGGCGTTTGGCCTGGTCGGGGCGGCCCTGGCGTTCGTAGGTGCGGGCCAGTGCGAAGTGCGCGAACGCGTTGTCCGGCTCGCGCTCCAGCACGATCGTGAACTCCAGCTCGGCGGGCCGCAGTTGTGCCGCGGCGAAGAACGCACGCGCGCGCAGCAGCCGGGCCGCGGTGTTCTCCGGGTGCGCGGCGATGACTGGGTCGAGCAGCTTCACCGCACCCCTCGGGTCCCGTGAGTTGAGCAGATGCTCGGCTGCACGGAAGTCGATGACATGCGTCTCCGGAGTACGTCCGGTGGAACCGCTGGTCTCGGGCACGGCAGAGTCCTTCCCTCACTGCACCCATTCAACGCCTGCGGGGAGGGCCGCTATTCCGGCGCTACTCAGTGGTACCCTCGCGCGCCCGCCGTACGAGGTCCTCCCACACCTCGGTGACGCGCTTGTGCAGCGCGTCCAGTGGTACGTCGTTGTCGATCAGGATGTCCGCGATCCGTCTGCGCTGCTCGCGGGTCGCCTGCGCGGCCATACGCGCGCGTGCGTCCTCCTCGGTCATCCCGCGCAGCCGGACCAGCCGGTCGAGCTGGGTCTCGGGGCTCGCGTCCACGACGATCACCAGGTCGTACAGCGGCGCCAGGCCGTTCTCGGTGAGGAGGGGCACGTCGTGGATCACCACGGCGTCGGCGGCCGCGGCCTCCTCCAGCTCCCGGGAGCGGGCGCCCACCAAGGGGTGCACGATCGAGTTGAGGAGGGCGAGCTTCTCCGGGTCGGCGAAGACGATCGAGCCGAGCTTGGGCCGGTCCAGGCTGCCGTCCGCGGTGAGGACGTCCTCGCCGAAGGCCTCGACCACGGCGGCGAGGCCGGGGGTGCCCGGCGCCACGACCTCGCGTGCGATGCGGTCCGCGTCGATCAGCACGGCCCCGTGCTCCACGAGCAGCCGTGACACCTCGCTCTTGCCGGCGCCGATCCCACCGGTCAGGCCCACTTTCAGCATGACCGGAAGCTTAGGCCCTGCCGCTGACAGCGGGCCCCGGGGAGGTCAGTTCTCGCCTTCGCGCTCCGCCAGGAACCGCTCGAACTCGCGCCCGATCTCGTCGGCCGACGGGATGTCCACCGGCTCGGCGAGCATGTTGCCCCGGGTCTCGGCGCCCGCGGCGGCGTCGTACTGGTGCTCCAGGCCCTGGACGAGTGCGGTGAGCTCCTCGTCGCCCTCCTGGATCTGGCGGTCGATCTCCGTCTGGGTGCGGTACGCGTCCGTGCGCAGCGAGTGCGCGACGCCCGGGAGGACCAGCCCGGTGGCGGCCGTGATGGCCTCCAGGACGGTCAGGGCGGCGTCCGGGTACGGCGAACGGGCGATGTAGTGCGGGACGTGCGCGGCGACGCCCAGGACGTCGTGGCCGGCCTCCATCAGGCGGTACTCCAGCAGCGACTCGGCGCTGCCGGGCACCTGGGCCTCCTCGAAGGGGCTGCGGTGGCCCGGGACGAGGTCGGAGCGGTTGCCGTGCGGGGTGAGACCCACGGGGCGGGTGTGCGGGACGCCCATGGGGATGCCGTGGAAGTTCACGGAGAGGCGCACGCCGAGCCGCTCGACGATCTGCCGTACGGCTGCCGCGAACCGCTCCCACTCCACGTCCGGTTCGGGTCCGGAGAGCAGCAGGAAGGGGGCGCCCGTGGTGTCCTGGACGAGGCGGACCTCGATGGCCGGGACCTCGTAGTCGGTCCAGCGGTCCCGCTTGAAGGTCAGCAGGGGCCGGCGGGCCCGGTAGTCCACGAGCCGGTCGTGGTCGAACCGGGCGACGAGCTGGTGGGGCAGTGAGTCGAGCAGTCCGTCGACGATCTGGTCGCCGGTCTCGCCCGCGTCGATGTATCCGTCGAAGTGGTAGAGCATGACAAGGCCGGCCGACTCCTGGGCGAGCGCCATGTCGACGACGGCGAGGCCCTTCGGCTCCCATGCGTACAAACCCTGCGGATCAAGCACTGTGACCGCTCCTCCTCGTGTTCGTTCATCGACAACGCGTCGTGGAGCGGGGGCATTCCCGTGAGACGCCGCTGATCAGCGTTCTCGAGAGACGGTACGACAACTCCCCAGGGGCGCGGGGAACTGCGCGACAAGCCACGACGCTCCCGCAGCGAAACGACGACCGGGCCACCCCGAACACGCCTGAGGGGCCGCACCCGGAAAGGTACGGCCCCTCAGAACCAGCTATCGGCTAACCCTCAGCGGCAGCGTTCAGCTCTGGCCACCGGCGAGCTTCTCGCGCAGCGCGGCCAGCGCCTCGTCCGAGGCCAGCGCACCGGAGGTGTCCGCGCCCTCGGAGGAGTACGAACCGCCGGTCGCGGCCGGAGCCGCAGCCTCGCCGCCCTCGGCCGCGGCAGCGGCGTCGGCCTCGCGGGACTTGATGACCTGCTGCTGGTGCTGCTCGAAGCGGGCCTGCGCCTCGGCGTACTGGCGCTCCCACTCCTCGCGCTGCTTCTCGTAGCCCGGCAGCCAGTCGTTGGTCTCCGGGTCGAAGCCCTCGGGGTAGATGTAGTTGCCCTGGTCGTCGTAGGACGCGGCCATGCCGTACAGGGTCGGGTCGAACTCGACCGAGGCCGGGTCGGCACCGAAGGACTCGTTGGCCTGCTTCAGCGAGAGGCTGATGCGACGACGCTCGAGGTCGATGTCGATGACCTTGACGAAGATCTCGTCGTTGACCTGGACGACCTGCTCCGGGATCTCCACGTGGCGCTCGGCCAGCTCGGAGATGTGGACCAGACCCTCGATGCCCTCGTCCACGCGGACGAACGCACCGAACGGCACCAGCTTCGTGACCTTGCCGGGCACGACCTGGCCGATCTGGTGGGTGCGGGCGAACTGCTGCCACGGGTCTTCCTGGGTCGCCTTCAGCGACAGGGAGACGCGCTCGCGGTCCATGTCGACGTCGAGAACCTCGACGGTGACCTCCTGGCCGACCTCGACGACCTCGGACGGGTGGTCGATGTGCTTCCAGGACAGCTCGGAAACGTGGACCAGACCGTCGACGCCACCCAGGTCCACGAAGGCACCGAAGTTGACGATCGAGGAGACGACGCCGGAGCGGACCTGACCCTTCTGGAGGGTCGTGAGGAACGTCTGGCGGACCTCGGACTGGGTCTGCTCGAGCCAGGCGCGGCGGGACAGGACCACGTTGTTGCGGTTCTTGTCCAGCTCGATGATCTTGGCCTCGAGCTCCTTGCCGACGTACGGCTGAAGGTCGCGGACGCGGCGCATCTCGACCAGGGAGGCCGGAAGGAAGCCACGGAGGCCGATGTCGAGGATGAGACCACCCTTGACGACCTCGATGACGGTACCGGTGACGATGCCGTCCTCTTCCTTGATCTTCTCGATGGTGCCCCAGGCACGCTCGTACTGGGCGCGCTTCTTCGAGAGGATCAGGCGGCCTTCCTTGTCCTCCTTCTGGAGGACCAGGGCCTCGATCTCGTCGCCGACGGCCACGACCTCGTTCGGGTCGACGTCGTGCTTGATCGAGAGCTCGCGGCTCGGGATGACACCTTCGGTCTTGTAACCGATGTCGAGCAGGACCTCGTCCCGGTCGACCTTCACGATGACGCCGTCGACGATGTCGCCGTCGTTGAAGTACTTGATCGTCTCGTCGATCGCTGCGAGGAAGGCTTCCTCGTTACCGATGTCGTTGACCGCTACCTGCGGGGTGGTGGCGGTGGTCTCGGTGCTGCTCGTCATGTGGGAAAGGGCTCCGGTACGGACATTGAAGTCGTAGGCACTGCTTACGCCGGGAGCCCGTTTCGCTCTGCAGAAGCCGGACAGCCAAGGAAGCGCCACCAAATGGACACCGGGTGCCCGGTGGCGCCTCGAGAACCGAGGGGACATACAACAGATGCGAGCGCAGCCTGCTCCGTCTGAGGTGCGCAGGCCCGCAGCGCAACTTGTAGCATACGGGGGCAGCCGGACATGGTCAATGCGCGAAGGCGCACACCCGGGGCAGATCGCCCCATAACCGGCAGAAGAAACGTCCCTGGAGGCCACGCAGGCCTTGGGGACCGCTTCCGTGACGAGCCCCGGCGGGTTGGACGGAAGAGTACGACGAGGGAGCCCGTCATCCAAGAGCCGGAAACGTACGAGCCCGAGGGAACCGAGGCGTTCGAGCCGGAGGCGACACGCCGTGACGCCGGTGTCGCGGAGAGCGCACGGGCCAACCGGGGCTGGTGGGATCGCAACGCAGACGAGTACCAGGTCGAGCACGGCACCTTCCTCGGCGACGACCGCTTCGTGTGGGGGCCGGAGGGCCTGGACGAGGTGGAGGCCGAGCTGCTCGGCCCGCCGGAGGAGCTGAAGGGCAAGGACGTCCTGGAGATCGGTGCGGGCGCGGCGCAGTGCGCGCGCTGGCTGGCCGCCCAGGGGGCCCGCCCGGTGGCCCTGGACCTCTCGCACCGCCAGCTGCAGCACGCCCTGCGCATCGGCGGATCGTTTCCGCTGGTCTGTGCGGACGCCGGCGCGCTGCCCTTCGCGGACGGCTCCTTCGACCTGGCCTGCTCCGCGTACGGGGCGCTGCCCTTCGTCGCCGACCCGCGGCTGGTGCTGCGCGAGGTGCGCCGGGTGCTGCGGCCGGGTGGCCGGTTCGTGTTCTCGGTGACGCACCCGATCCGCTGGGCGTTCCCGGACGAGCCGGGCCCCGAGGGCCTGTCGGTGTCCTCCTCCTACTTCGACCGCACGCCCTACGTGGAGCAGGACGAGGAGGGCCGCGCGGTCTACGTCGAACACCACAGGACGATCGGCGACCGGGTCCGGGACATCGTGGCGTCCGGTTTCCGCCTGGTGGACCTGCTGGAGCCGGAGTGGCCGGCCTGGAACACCTCGGAGTGGGGCGGCTGGTCCCCGCTGCGGGGCAATCTGATCCCGGGGACGGCGATCTTCGTGTGCGAGCGAGACTGACCTCCCGACTCGTACACACGTGCACGCGCGCGTGAGGGCCGTTTTTCGCCGTCGTACGACACTAGGGGCGTGATCCGTTACGACGCCCTGGACGCGCTGCCCGTGCGCTCGGCCCTGCCCGCCCTGACCGCGGCCCTGGAGGACGGCGGCACCGCCGTGCTCGTGGCGCCGCCCGGCACCGGCAAGACGACGCTGGTGCCGCTCGTGCTGGCGGGGCTGGTCGGGGGCGGGCCCGCCCGGCGTGTCGTGGTGGCCGAGCCGCGCCGGATCGCGGCGCGGGCGGCGGCCCGGCGGATGGCCTGGCTGCTGGGCGGGAAGCCCGGCGAGAGCGTCGGCTTCACGGTGCGCGGCGAACGGGCCGTGGGGCGGCACACGCGCGTGGAGGTCGTGACGACCGGTGTGCTGCTGCAGCGGCTGCAACGGGACCAGGAGCTGCCGGGTGTCGACGTCGTGGTCCTCGACGAGTGCCACGAGCGGCATCTGGACGCCGACACGGCGGCCGCGTTCCTGTGGGACGTACGGCAGGCGCTGCGGCCGGAGCTGCGGCTGGTGGCCGCGTCGGCGACGACCGACGCCGAGGGCTGGGCGCGGCTGCTGGGCGGGGCGCCGGTGGTCGAGGCGGAGGGCGTCGCGCACCCGGTGGAGGTGGTGTGGGCGCCTGCGGTGCGCCCGGTACGGCCGCCGCACGGGATGCGGGTCGACCCCGCGCTGCTGGCCCATGTGACGTCGGTGGTGCGGCGGGCGCTGGCCGAGCGGGACGGGGACGTGCTGTGCTTCCTGCCCGGCGTGGGCGAGATCGCGCGCGTGGCGGGCCAACTCGGCGATGTGGGGGACATCGACGTGCTCCAGGTGCACGGGCGGGCGCCGGCCGCCGTGCAGGACGCGGTGCTGGCGCCGGCGGCGCGCCGCCGGGTGGTGCTGGCGACCTCGGTGGCGGAGTCCTCGCTGACGGTGCCCGGGGTGCGCGTGGTGGTGGACTCGGGGCTGGCGCGGGAGCCGAGGGTGGACCACGCGCGCGGGCTGAGCGGCCTGACGACGGTACGGGCGTCGCGGGCGGCCGGGCGGCAGCGGGCGGGGCGGGCCGGACGGGAGGCGCCGGGGGCGGTGTACCGGTGCTGGTCCGAGGCCGAGGACGGGCGTCTGCCGGCGTTTCCGGCGCCGGAGATCAAGGTGGCCGACCTCACCGCGTTCGCCCTGCAGACGGCTTGCTGGGGCGATCCGGACGCCTCCGGGCTGGCGTTGCTCGATCCTCCGCCGGGTGGGGCGATGGCGGCGGCGCGGGAGGTCCTGTCGGCCGTCGGCGCGGTGGACTCCGCCGGCCGGGCGACGCCGGTGGGTGTGCGTCTGGCTCGGCTGGGGGTACACCCTCGGCTCGGGCGGGCCCTGTTGGACACCGGTGGTGGGGGTGCGGAGGTTGTCGCCCTGCTCTCCGAAGAGGTGCCGCGGGATTACGGGGACGATCTCGCCGGTGCGTTGCGTCGTGCGCGGCGCGGGGGTGACGCCTATGCGGGGCGGTGGGCCGCGGAGGTACGGCGGCTGCGGGCCGTCTCGGAGGGTTCTTCCCACCGGCCCGCCGGCGGCCGTCAGGCGGAAAGTGCCCTTGAGGTCGGACCGGGTACCGGTGACGAGCGGCTCGCCGGGGTCGTCGCCGCGCTCGCCTTTCCCGAGCGGGTGGCCAAGCGCGACGGCGGGTCGTATCTGATGGCCTCCGGCACGCGGGCCGAGTTGGGTGACGGGTCGGCGTTGCGGGGTGCGCCCTGGATCGTCGTCGCCGTGGCCGACCGGCCCGCCGGGAAGGGGCACGCGCGTGTGCTGCTCGGAGCCGCCGTCGACGAGGGCGTGGCACTCGCCGCCGCCGGGACCCTGCTCGACGAGCGGGACGAGGTCCACTGGGCCGACGGCGACGTCGTGGCCCGGCGTGTCGAACGGCTCGGCGCCATCGAGCTGGCCGTACGGCCGCTGAAGGACGCCGATCCCGCGCTCGTACGCGGGGCCCTGCTCGACGGGCTGCGGCAGGAAGGGCCCGGGCTGCTGCGCTGGTCGCCGGAGGCGGAGGTGTTGCGGCAGCGGCTCGCGTTTCTGCACGCCCGCGTGGGTGAGCCGTGGCCGGACGTGTCCGACGACGCGCTGCACGCGCGCGTGGACGACTGGCTGGAGCCGGAGCTGGGCCGGGCCCGGCGGCGGGCCGATCTCGGCCGGATCGACGCCGGGCAGGCACTGGCACGGTTGCTGCCGTGGGCGACCGGTGAGGCCGCGCGGCTGGACGAGCTGGCGCCCGAGCGGATCACCGTACCGAGTGGGTCCAGGATCCGGATCGACTATCGGGATCCGGAGCGGCCCGTGCTCGCGGTGAAGCTGCAGGAGATGTTCGGGCTGCGCGAGACGCCGGCCGTCGCGGGCGTGCCGCTGCTCGTGCACCTGCTCTCCCCCGCCGGGCGGCCCGCCGCCGTCACGGCCGACCTCGCCTCCTTCTGGCGGGACGGCTACCGGGGTGTACGGGCCGAGCTGCGCGGGCGCTATCCGAAGCATCCGTGGCCCGAGGACCCGGCGACGGCCGAGCCCACCCGGCACACCAACGCGCGGCTCAGGCGCTGACGGGTTCGGGTGCGGCGGGTTCCGTGGGTGCCGGGTCCTGGGGGCGGCGGGCGCGGGCCTCCAGGCAGAGGGAGAGGGCCAGGAGCAGGAAGCCCGTGGCGAGGGAGCCCCAGGGGACGTACGAGGTGAGCAGCAGCACCAGGGTGCGGTTGTGCTTGACCAGGGCGACCGTGTGCTCGATGTAGTCCTCGCGCATCTTCACGTCCCCGGCGAACGCCGTGACCCTGTCCCGGCCGCCGAGCAGGGTGCCGCCGCGCAGTTCCTCCTTGTGGAGCTCCTCGCCGTAGACGGGCGCTCCGGTGACGGGTTCGACCCAGAACCTGCGGACGGTGCTGTACCAGCGGGTGGTGCCGGTCCTGGCGACCGATTCCGGTGTGATGCCCTGGACGGGCATGGTCTTCGGCAGGGCGACCTTGGTCCAGGGGATGGTCTGTTCGAAGTAGTAGACCTCCAGGCCGCGGAAGGTCCGGGTGCCCTTGTAGTGGATGGGGCCGGTGGTGCGGGTCTGCGCGTCGAAGTACTCGTAGTCGCGTTTCTGCGTCAGGAACGGCCACTTGAACTCGATGCCCCGGCGGGTGACCGGGTCGCCGTCGACCGTCTCGCCGGTGGCGTGCACGGGGTCCTGGCTGTGGGCGTCGAAGATGTAGCGCTCGGGGACCTTGGAGACCATCTTGCCGTCGGGGCCCTGGACGTAGGACAGGCCGTCCCAGACCACGACCGGCCGGCCCGCCGTCCTCTCGATCCTCTTCGCGGCCGCCACATCGCCCTTGAGGGTCTGCACGATGGTGACCTTGGAGACCTTCCGCGCGCGCATCGTGCCGTAGTCGAGAAGGGTGGCGCCCTTGGCCTCCAGGACCATGTCCTGGTACTGGTCGGCGGGAATCCTGGCCAGGCGCGGGAAGGCGTACCAGCGCATGAGCGGGGCGAGCGCCGCGCAGAAGACGGCGCAGGCCAGCAGGACCAGGCTTGCCTTGCGGCGCATGGAAGGCCTCCCTCCGGGACGGGCGCGGCTAGGGGTGCGAGGGCACCGTCGTCAGCAGCGGCTTGGGGGATGTCCGGCTCGTCGGCGTACCCAGGGCGGTCATCGCCAGGACCAGGGCGAGCGCGAGGGCGAGACCGGTGGCGGCGGCGATCAGGGCGCGCATACGGGCCTCCCGGCGGACGGTCGTGTCCTGACAGTTTTCTGATGGCTCGTCAGGTTCGGCACCGTAGCAACGGGCGGGTGAGATGAGAACAGCGGTGCACGCACGAACGAGGGCGCCCTCCCCGCCGGTGCGGGAAAGGCGCCCTGCCGGTGCGCGTGGTGTCAGGAGGCGGACGGGCTCGGGGACGGGGACGGGCTCGCCGAGGAGTCCGCGGCCGCGACCTTCAGCTCGACGGTGAGCGTCGCCCCGCCGGCGGTGGTGATGCGCAGCAGGAAGGTGCCGGTGGTGTCGTCCGCGTAGAGCTTCGGCAGGGTCAGCAGGCCCTTGTCGTCCGTCTTGAGGCCGGTGAGGGTGCGTACGGTCTTGCCGTCGGCGTCCTTGAAGTACGGGCCCTTGTCGTTCTCGGTGGCGTCGGTGTCGGACGTGATCAGGGTGGCGGTGGCCGCCACCTTGTCCGCGACGGCGCCCTTGTACGTCGCCTTCACCTGGACCTGGTCGGCGAATTCGCCGCCCGGGGTGCAGGTCAGCGGAGTGTCGCTGGTGCGCGCCAGGGTGTCGGCGGCGCGCTCGGTGACGGTGACCGGGTAGGCGACGCCCTTGACCGTGCGGCCCACGACGGTGGCCATGACCGTGAAGTCGCCGGTCTTCTCGCCCGCCTGGAGGGCAGGGGCGAGGGCGACGCCCTCGGCGTCGGTGGCGACCGTGGCCACGGTCTCGCCGCCGGCGAAGGTGGCGTCGGTGTCCCCGGTGATGGTGAACCGGATCCTGACCTTGGCGACGGCCTTGCCGGCCTTGGTCTCTGCGCGGGTGCCGATCCGTTCGGTGAAGGCGTGCCCGGCCATCGCGGTGAGCTTGGCGGTGCCCGCGTCCTGAAGGTGGTCCACGGTGTCGGTGGGGGTCTGCGGGGGCGTCGGCGGGACGGGCGGCTTCGGCGGGGTCGGGCTGGGGCTTCCGCTCCCGCCGCCGGGCGTGCTGGGCTTCGGGTCGGGCTTGGGCTTCGGCGCCTTCGAGTGCCCAGGGGACTGGGCGTGCGGGCTGCCGTCGTCGCTGCGGTGGGTGGGCACGTCGCCGGTGCCGTCGGGCACGGAGTGGGTGCCCTTGCGGTAGTACTCCAGCCACGACAGGACGGTGTTCAGGTAGTCCTGCGAGTTGTTGTAGCTGAGGATCGCGCTGTGCAGGTTGCCCTCGTGCGAGAGGTCCCAGCCGTTGCGGCACAGGTAGTGGCCGGCGGCCAGGGCGGCGTCGTAGACGTTGTTGGGGTCCTTCTTGCCGTCGCCGTTGCCGTCGCGGCCCGCCCAGGCCCAGGTCGACGGGATGAACTGCATGGGGCCGACGGCCTGGTCGTACTCGGTGTTGCCGTCGTAGACGCCGTGGTCGGTGTCCTTGATGAGCGCGAAGCCGTTGCCGTCGAGCGCCGGGCCCAGGATCCGGCCGATCGTGGTGCCGTCGGCGTCGACCCGGCCGCCGCGGGCCTGGCCCGACTCGACCTTGCCGATCGCGGCGAGCAGCTGCCAGGGCAGGTTGCAGCCGGGCTTGGCGGAACGCAGTTCGGCCTCGGCCTTCTTGTAGGCGTCGAGGACCGTCGCCGGGATGCCGGCCTCGGCGTCGCCCTGGGCGACGGGGGTGCCGGTGGCGGTCGGCGAGGGGCTGGGGTCGGGGCTGTTGAGCGGCGGCAGGTCCGTGTAGTACGGCGAGTTGCCGGTGGCGTTGCCGTCGGAGGCCGCGTCGGGTACGGGGGCGGAGGCGCCGGCCGTCGCCGGTCTGCCGTGGTCCTCGCCGGGCGTTCCCGGAGCCTGGGACGCGGACAGTGCCGCGACCGCCGCCGCGGCCACGGCGGTGGTCGCCGCCCCCTTGCGCAGCCGCTTTCCGAAATGCGCCGCCATCGAGTGAACCCCTCCTGTGGACTCCGTGCGTCCTTCTCCGTCTGCCTGCCTCGCCCTGGTGTGACGGTTGACCCGGTGTTCTGGTTGCCCCTGTGACGCCCTTCCGTTTGTGCGACGTGTGTTCGGCCACGCGCCCCGGAGGGCACGCCGCAGGTGACCCTACGACAACTTGCTTTGCGTCGGGACCCGTTCGCGCCCGGTTTTCACCCGTTGGCCAACTGTCGTTGACACGAACTTCCCGGAAGGCGGTCCCGCGCACCGGACGGACCTGGTCGGCGGATACTGGACGGATGTGATCACCGGCCCGGCGCCACGGCCGACGACCGTTCCTGGGGGCTCTGTTGCCGTTCACACTCAGCCATGCGGCCGCCGTGCTGCCCGCGGTCCGCCGGGACGGGACCGGCCGCGGCACGCTGGTGCCGGCGGTGCTCGTCGCGGGCTCCTTCGCGCCCGACATGACCTACTACGCGGCGAATATCCTTCCGGGTGGCATGGAATTCGGCGCGGTCACGCACGCGTTCGCCGGGGTCTTCACGGTCGACGTGCTCATCTCCTGGGCGCTGGTGGGACTGTGGCTGCTCGTCCGCGAGCCGTTGCTCGCGCTGCTGCCCCGGGGCCGGCAGGGGCGGCCGGCCGTACTGCTGCGCTGCGGTGCGCCACGCGCGCGTACACGTCCGGTCACGGTGGTGCGGTGGTACGTCTCCGCGGTGCTGGGTGCGCTGACCCATGTGGTGTGGGACGCGTTCACGCATCACGGGCGGTGGGGGACGCGGCTCGTTCCGGCCATCGGGCGGGGCCGGGTGGCGGGCATGCCGCTGTTCTCGTGGCTGCAGTACGGCTCGTCCGTGGCGGCCGCGGTCGTGATCGCGGTGTTCGCCGTGCGTGCGCTGCGGTGCGCGCCGGACGGGATGCCACTGGGGGTGCCCGTGCTGTCCGTGCGGGACCGGTGGTGGGCCGGCGCGGTGATCGGGGGCTGTGCGGTGGCCGGGGCGGTGCAGCGGGCGGCGCGCCGGGGGGCGCTCGTGGGGGCGCCGGGGCGGCCGTGGGAACTGGTGCCCACCCTGTGCTTCGGGGTGGGCGCCGGGCTGGTCCTGGGCGTGGTGCTGTACGCCGTCGGGGTCAGGGTGTGGCGCCGGGGCCCGGTTCCGGACGGTCCTGGGGGTCTCGCTGGTCCGGGTGATCCCGGTGGGGTGGTCGGTGCGGGCCCGGGGCGGCCGGTCGCTCGGTGAGGGACGCGACGAAGACCGTGAGGGTGCGCCGGGGGCGCCGTCTCGGGATCGCGGTGAGCGCGAGGGCGAGGTAGCCGCGGGCCAGGTCGGCCCACTGGCGCCAGTCGGGGGCGGCGCGGTCCCCGGGGGCGGACAGGCCGACGAGACCGTGCCGGAGGTTGGTGGCGGCCCTGCGGACCGTCGCGCTCAGCTCGGCGGGGATGCGGGCGGTGCTTGCGTCGGCCGCGAGGGCCGGGACCGGCGAGGCGGACATGGCCTGCGCCGAGACGGTGTCCGCCCAGCCCCGGAGGTCTGCCTCGGGCGTCCGGCGGTGAAGCATGCGTATACCCATGCCCGCAGTTTTGCGGCTGTGAGGGGCGGGGGGCGTATTGGCGGGGTCCACGTGAGTGACGGGTCCCTCCGGGGGTTCGGCCGAATTGCTGGTGTGGGCGCCCTGCCGGGTTCTTGTGTTGGTTGGGCTGGGCGGGGCCTGGGGTGCCGGGGGGGGACCGCCGGGGTGGCGTGGGGGGTGGCACCCGGGGTGGCGCGGTGGGCTGGGCAGCGTCGCGACGGGCTGTGGGTGGGCCCGGGGATTCACGGGGCGAGATGGGCCCGGGCGCAGGTTGCGGCGGGATCGGGTACCGCCGGGGAGCGCCGTGAGGGCTGGGGGCCGTCGCTGTGGAGGAGTCCGGGCCGACGTCCTCTCGCCGCGCCGCTGCCCGGGCGGAGGGGGCGTTGCGGCCGGTCTTGGCCGCGACGCCCCCTCCGCCCGGGCACCGCGGGCTAGTGCGCTGCCGACTCCCAGTCCGGGCCGACGCCGACCGAGACGTCCAGGGGGGCCCGGAGGTGGACGGCGCTGGACATTTCCCGGCGGACGATCTGCTCGGCGGCCGTCCGCTCGCCGGGGGCGATCTCCAGGACGATTTCGTCGTGGACCTGCAGGAGCATGCGGGACTTCAGGTCCGCCGCCCGCAGGGCGCTGTCCACCTTGAGCATGGCGATCTTGACGATGTCGGCGGCCGTGCCCTGGATGGGCGCGTTGAGGGCCATGCGCTCGGCGGCCTCACGGCGCTGGCGGTTGTCGCTGTTGAGGTCGGGGAGGTAGCGGCGGCGGCCGAAGAGCGTCGCCGTGTAGCCCGTCGCCCGTGCCTCGTCGACCGCCCGGCGAAGGTAGTCCCGGACGCCGCCGAAGCGCTCGAAGTAGGCGTCCATCAGGGCGCGCGCCTCCGCCGCCTCGATGTTCAGCTGCTGGGACAGGCCGAACGCGGACAGGCCGTAGGCCAGGCCGTACGACATCGCCTTGATCTTGCGGCGCATCTCCGCGTCCACCGCGGCGGGCTCGACGCCGAACACCTGGGAGGCGGCCGTGGTGTGCAGGTCCTCGCCGGAGGTGAAGGCCTGGATCAGGCCCTCGTCCTCGGAGAGGTGGGCCATCACGCGCAGCTCGATCTGGCTGTAGTCGGCGGTCATCAGGGACTCGAAGCCCTCGCCGACCACGAAGCCGCGGCGGATCGCGCGGCCCTCGTCCGTGCGGACCGGGATGTTCTGGAGGTTGGGGTCCGTGGAGGACAGGCGGCCGGTCGCGGCCACCGTCTGGTTGAACGTGGTGTGGATACGGCCGTCGCCCGCGATCGTCTTGATCAGGCCCTCGACCGTGACCCGCAGCTTCGCCTGCTCGCGGTGGCGGAGCATGATCACCGGCAGTTCGTTGTCGGTCTGGGTGGCGAGCCAGGCCAGCGCGTCGGCGTCCGTGGTGTAGCCGGTCTTGGTCTTCTTCGTCTTCGGCAGGGCCAGCTCGCCGAAGAGGACCTCCTGGAGCTGCTTGGGCGAGCCCAGGTTGAACTCGTGGCCTGCGGCCGCGTGGGCCTCCTTCACGGCCTGCTGCACCGCACCGGCGAACGTCTGCTCCATCGCTTCGAGGTGCGCGCGGTCGGCCGCGATGCCGTGCCGCTCCATACGGGCGAGCAGGGCGGAGGTGGGCAGCTCCATGTCGCGCAGGAGGTCCGCCGCGCCGACCTCCGCGAGGCGGGTCTCGAAGGCCGTACCGAGATCGAGGACCGCGCGGGCCTGGATCATCAGGGCCTCCGCCTCGGCGCCCTCGTCGGCGCCGAAGGCCAGCTGGCCGTCGGCCGCGGCGGCGGGCGCCAGCTCGCGGTGCAGGTACTCCAGGGACAGCGCGTCCAGGTCGAAGGAGCGGCGGCCCGGCTTGACCAGGTAGGCGGCGAGCGCGGTGTCCATGGACACGCCCTCGACGGACCAGCCGTGCTCGGCGAAGACACGCATGGCCCCCTTGGCGTTGTGCAACACCTTGGGGCGGCCGGCGTCGGCCAGCCAGGCCGCGAACGCGTTCTCGTCGGCCTCGTCCAGCTCGGCGGGGTCGAACCAGGCGGCCGCTCCCCCGGCCGCGGCCAGGGCGACCTCGGCGACCGAGCCGGCGCCCAGCGCCCAGGTGTCGACGGTGGCGACGCCCAGGGTCTCCGCGCCGTGCTCGGCGAGCCAGGGGGCCAGCTCGCCGGTGCGCAGGATCTTGCCGTCCAGCTCCACCCCGTCGGTGGCGATCGGCGTGGCCTCGGCCTCCTCGGAGCCGGGGTCGACGGCGAAGAGACGCTCGCGCAGCGACGGGTTGCGGATCTCCAGGGTGTCCAGAACCATCGAGACGGCCTTGCGGTCGTACGCGGCCCGCTCCAGGTCGGCGACCGCCTTGGGCAGCTCGACCTGGCGCTCCAGCTCGGTGAGGACGCGGTTGAGCTTGACCGACTCCAGGTGGTCGCGGAGGTTCTGCCCGGCCTTGCCCTTGACCTCGTCGACGCGCTCGACCAGCTCGGCGAAGGAGCCGAACTGGTTGATCCACTTCGCCGCGGTCTTCTCGCCGACGCCGGGGATGCCGGGGAGGTTGTCGGACGGGTCGCCGCGCAGGGCCGCGAAGTCCGGGTACTGGGCGGGCGTCAATCCGTACTTCTCGAAAACCTTCTCCGGGGTGAACCGGGTCAGCTCCGAGACGCCCTTCGTCGGGTACAGCACGGTGATGTTGTCGGTGACCAGCTGGAAGGAGTCGCGGTCGCCGGTGACGATCAGCACCTCGAAGCCCTCGGCCTCGGCCCGGGTGGCGAGGGTGGCGATGACGTCGTCCGCCTCGAACCCGTCCACGGCGAAGCGCGGGGCGTGCATCGCGTCGAGGAGCTCGCCGATCAGCTCGACCTGACCCTTGAACTCGTCCGGGGTCTTGGAACGGTTCGCCTTGTACTCGGTGAACCGCTCCGAGCGCCAGGTCTTGCGCGAGACGTCGAAGGCCACGGCGAAGTGCGTGGGCGCCTCGTCACGCAGTGTGTTGGCCAGCATCGACGCGAAGCCGTAGATCGCGTTCGTCGGCTGGCCGGTCGCGGTCGTGAAGTTCTCCGCGGGCAGCGCGAAGAACGCGCGGTAGGCCAGCGAGTGCCCGTCCATGAGCATCAGCCGGGGACGTGTACCGCCGGGGGTGTTGTCGGTCTTCTTCGATGCTGTCTCTGCCACGTCCCCGATCCTGCCACGCCGCACTGACACTCCGGTCCGGGACCGAGTGGAGGGCTGCGCAGGGTTGCCCTCGCTCACCGAGAGTGCCGGAGTTCCCGTATGCCCTCCGGGCACGGCTGTCGGTGCCCCGTGGCAGGATCGGCACCGTACTTCTCACACGCAGTCGAAGGGGAGCGTGCGATGGCGACGAAGCCGCCCAAGGGTGATCCGGTTCAGGACGCGCCGCAGGTCGCGGAGCCGAAGCACGCGGCGGCGGGGCTGCCCGCCATCGGGCACACGCTGCGCATCGCGCAGCAGCAGATGGGTGTGCGGCGCACGGCGCTGACGTTGCTGCGGGTGAACCAGAAGGACGGGTTCGACTGCCCGGGCTGCGCCTGGCCGGAGCCGGACCACCGGCACAAGGCGGAGTTCTGCGAGAACGGCGCGAAGGCGGTCGCGGAGGAGGCCACCCTGCGCCGGGTCACCCCGGAGTTCTTCGCCGCGCACTCCGTGGCCGACCTGGCGACCAGGAGCGGCTACTGGCTGGGGCAGCAGGGCCGGCTCACGCACCCCATGTACCTCGCCGAGGGCGGCACGCACTACGAGCCGGTCGGCTGGGAGCGCGCCTTCGACATCGTCGCCGAGGAGATCACCGCGCTCTCCTCCCCCGACGAGGCCGTCTTCTACACCTCGGGCCGCACCAGCAACGAGGCGGCGTTCCTGTACCAGCTCTTCGCGCGCGAGCTGGGCACGAACAACCTGCCGGACTGCTCCAACATGTGCCACGAGTCGTCCGGGTCGGCGCTCACCGAGACCATCGGCATCGGCAAGGGCAGCGTCCTGCTGGAGGACCTCCACAAGGCCGACCTGATCATCGTCGCGGGGCAGAACCCGGGGACGAACCATCCGCGCATGCTCTCCGCGCTGGAGAAGGCGAAGGCGAACGGCGCGAGGATCATCAGCGTCAATCCGCTGCCGGAGGCCGGCCTGGAGCGGTTCAAGAACCCGCAGACGCCGCAGGGCCTGCTGAAGGGCGCCGCGCTCACCGATCTGTTCCTGCAGATCCGCATCGGCGGCGACCAGGCCCTCTTCCGGCTCCTCAACAAGCTCATCCTGGAGACGCAGGGCGCGGTCGACGAGGAGTTCGTCCGCGAACACACCCACGGGTTCGAGGAGTTCGCCGAGGCCGCGCGCGCCGCCGACTGGGACGAGACCCTGAAGGCGACGGGCCTCACCCGCGCGGAGATCGAGCAGGCCCTCGGCATGGCGCTCGCCTCCAAGCGCACCATCGTCTGCTGGGCCATGGGCCTCACCCAGCACAAGCACGCCGTCCCGACCATCCGCGAGGTGGTCAACTTCCTGCTGCTGCGCGGCAACATCGGCCGGCCGGGCGCGGGCGTGTGCCCGGTGCGCGGGCACAGCAACGTGCAGGGCGACCGCACCATGGGCATCTTCGAGCGGCCCGCCCCGGCCTTCCTGGACGCGCTGGAGAAGGAGTTCGGGTTCGCGCCGCCGCGCGAGCACGGCTTCGACGTCGTACGGGCCATCCGCGCGCTGCGCGACGGCGAGGCGAAGGTGTTCTTCGCCATGGGCGGCAACTTCGTCTCCGCCTCCCCCGACACCGAGGTCACCGAGGCGGCGATGCGGCGCGCGCGGCTGACGGTGCACGTGTCGACCAAGCTCAACCGCTCGCACGCCGTCACGGGCGCGCGGGCGCTGATCCTGCCCACGCTGGGCCGCACCGAGCGGGATCTGCAGGCGAGCGGCGAGCAGTTCGTGACGGTCGAGGACTCGATGGGCATGGTGCACGCCTCGCGCGGGCGGCTGGCGCCGGCGAGCGCGCACCTGAGGTCGGAGCCTGCCATCATCTGCGGGCTCGCGCGCCGCGTGCTCGGTGAGAGCAGCGTCGTGCCGTGGGAGGAGTTCGAGAAGGACTACGCCACGATCCGTGACCGCATCGCGCGCGTGGTCCCCGGTTTCGACGACTTCAACGCGCGCGTGGCCCGGCCGGGCGGCTTCGCCCTGCCGCACGCCCCGCGCGACGAGCGCCGCTTCCCGACCGCCACGGGCAAGGCGAACTTCACGGCGGCGCCGGTGGAGTACCCCGAACTGCCCGAGGGCCGGCTGCTGTTGCAGACCCTGCGCTCGCACGACCAGTACAACACCACGATCTACGGCCTGGACGACCGCTACCGGGGCATCACAGGCGGCCGCCGGGTGGTGCTGGTGCACCCCGAGGACGCGCGTGCGCTCGAGGTCGCCGAGGGGTCGTACGTCGACCTGGTGAGCGAGTGGAAGGACGGCGTGGAACGGCGGGCGCCCGGCTTCCGGGTCGTGCACTACCCGACGACCCGGGGATGCGCGGCGGCGTACTACCCCGAGACGAACGTCCTCGTCCCGCTCGACGCCACCGCCGACACCAGCAACACCCCGGCCAGCAAGTCCGTGGTCGTACGTCTCGAACGTCACACCGCTGACCCGGACGCCCGTCTGGAACAATCGGCGACCGACTGAGCGTTTGCTCAGCCATACGGACAGGTGTACGACGAAGGAGCCGGGCCCATGGGCGAGCAGCAGCAGGTGCAATTCCCGCAGGAGGTCATCGACGAGTACGCCGCGCTCGGTGTGGACCTGCCCGCCCTGTTCTCGGCCGGGCATCTCGGCACGCGGATGGGTGTGCAGATCCTGGAGGCCTCGGCGGAGAAGGTCGTCGGGACCATGCCGGTGGAGGGCAACACCCAGCCCTACGGCCTGCTGCACGGCGGCGCCTCCGCGGTGCTGGCGGAGACGCTCGGCTCGGTCGGCTCCATGCTGCACGGCGGCAGCTCGAAGATCGCCGTCGGCGTGGACCTGAACTGCACCCACCACCGCGGGGTCCGCTCGGGGCTGGTGACCGGTGTGGCCACGCCGGTGCACCGGGGCCGTTCGACGGCGACGTACGAGATCGTGATCAGCGACGAACAGGGCCGCCGGGTGTGCAGCGCCCGGCTGACCTGCCTGCTGCGGGACGTGAACGAGAGCGACGCCGCACGCGTCCAGGGCACCCGCCCCTGACACACCGACCGACGGGGCCGACCAGCCCCGCCGAGCCATCCCGCCCAACGAAGGGGCTGCCCCGCACCGGGGCCGTTCGACGGCGACGTACGAGATCGTGACCAGCGACGAACAGGGCCGCCGGGTGTGCAGCGCCCGGCTGACCTGCCTGCTGCGGGACGTGAACGAGAGCGACGCCGCACGCGTCCAGGGCACCCGCCCCTGACACACGACCGGCGGGGCCGGCCGGCCCCCGAGCGGGCCTCGGGCACGGAATACAAAGGGCGGGCCTCGCCACTGAATTGACGGGCCGCCAGGTCTGTTCGGGGCCCAGCCGGCTCGGCCCGCCGGACGGCCGCCCCGGCCCACATGCGCGCACCGCCCGCTGCCCGCAGCGCCCGCAGCGCACCGCGCCCGGCCGCCCGCACGCGGCTCCGTCCCCGGCGCGGAAACGCGGAAAAGTTCCGAAGCCTCGCCTTCCACCCCGGCTTCCGCCCCCGCCTCCACCCTCCCCTTCAGCCTCAACTCCCTTTTCCTGCGCGTAACCCTGCGTAATATGCATGCAATAGGCATTCATATTTCCCTGTCCGCGCCCTCCGATGCGCAACACCCCCGGGGACCACGCAAGTAGCCTGCAGCAACGGTGTCGTGTAATCACCAAAACCGCCGAGACGCCTGAACCGATTCAGGCAAGGCCTGCAGGTTCTCAGAATGCGGACGGGGTGAATCGGGCTTAATTCCTGCTTTCCCCCCACGCAGTACCGCTCTGCATTACCCCGTGTCATAACAAGAGCGTCACAGCCTTGGTCAAGCACTCCTCCACGTTCCTCACACACGCTTAGAGTCACGGCCAGTCACCGCTCCATAGGGAGTTCGGTACCGGCGCGGCAGCTCCGCACCCCAAGGGGCGGAACGTGCCTGCGGAAAGGATCGATAGTGCGACAGCGTTCTCTGGTGATTCTTACCTCCGTGCTGACCACCGGAGCTCTGACTCTCACCGCTTGCGGCTCCCGCAACAACGACAGCAAGGGCGGCGACAGCGGCAACGTGACCGTCACGATCGGCGTCGACGCTCCGCTGACCGGCCAGAACTCCGCGACGGGCCTGGGCATTCAGTACGGCGCCCAGATCGCCGTCGACGACGCCAACAAGAACAAGACGGTCCCGGGCGTCACCTTCAAGATCAAGGCGCTGGACGACAAGGCGATCCCGGCCACCGGCCAGCAGAACGCCACCCAGCTGGTCTCCGACAAGAGCGTGCTCGGCGTCGTCGGCCCGCTCAACTCCGGTGTGGCCACGCAGATGCAGCAGGTCTTCGCCACCGCCAACCTGGTGGAGATCTCCCCGTCCAACACCAACCCCGAGCTCACCCAGGGCAAGAACTGGCAGACCAGCAAGTCCCGCCCGTTCAAGACCTACTTCCGCACCGCCACCACCGACGAGCTGCAGGGCGCCTACGCGGCGGACTACGCCTACAACGGCATCCACGCGAAGAAGGCGTTCGTCGTCGACGACAAGCAGACCTACGGCGCGGGCCTCTCCAAGATCTTCTCGGAGCAGTTCACCAAGCAGGGCGGCAAGGTCATCGGCACCGACCACGTCAACACCGGCGACCGTGACTTCTCCACCCTGGTCACCAAGATCAAGAACTCGGGTGCCGACCTGCTCTACTACGGCGGCCAGTACGACGAGTCCCAGGTGCTGACCAAGCAGCTCAAGGACGCCGGCGCCAAGATCCCGCTGTTCGGCGGTGACGGCATGTTCACCCCGACCTACATCAAGACCGCCGGCAAGGCCGCCGAGGGCGACCTGGTCACCTCCATCGGCGTCCCGGTCGACACCCTGCCCGCCGCCAAGACCTTCGTCGACACCTACAAGGCCAAGAAGTACCCCGGTGACTACGGCACCTACGGCTCCTACGCCTACGACGCCGCCACCGCCATCATCAAGGCCGTCGGCCAGGTCGTGAAGGACGGCAAGGTTCCGTCCGACGCCCGCGCCCAGATCGTCGACGCCGTCCAGAAGACCTCCTTCGACGGCATCTCCGGCAAGATCTCGTTCGACCAGTACGGCGACACCACGAACAAGCAGCTGACCGTCTACCAGGTCAAGAACGGTGAGTGGAAGTCCGTCAAGAGCGGAACGGCCAGCCCGAAGTAAGCCACCGACACACATCGCCTCACCAGGGCCGCGCGGCGCAGACCACCGTCACCGCGCGGCCCGCCTTCTACCGCCCCCTTGACTCTCCCCACCACATGGAGGCCATGCGGTGAACACCCTGCCGCAGCAGCTGGCCAACGGGCTGTTCCTCGGCTCGATGTACGGGCTGATCGCCATCGGCTACACGATGGTGTACGGCATCGTCCAGCTCATCAACTTCGCCCACGGCGAGATCTTCATGACCGGAGGCTTCGGCGCCCTCACGGTCTACCTCGTCCTGCCGGACGGCATATCCATGTGGATAGCCCTGCCGGCGATGCTGATCGGCGGTGCACTGGTCGCCGTACTCATCGCCGTCGGCGCCGAACGCTTCGCCTACCGACCACTGCGCGGCGCGCCACGCCTCGCCCCGCTGATCACCGCGATCGGCCTGTCGCTCGCGCTGCAGCAGGCGGTCTTCAACTGGTACCACGTCGACGGCGACGCCAAGTCCGCCCGCGTCTTCCCACAGTTGCCGTTCGGCCCGCTGCACCTCGGCTCCGTAACCGTGCAGAGCGGCGACGTCTTCCTCATCATCGCCGCCCCCGTGTGCATGGCGGTCCTCGCCTTCTTCGTCCGGCTCTCCCGCACCGGCCGCGCCATGCAGGCCACCGCCCAGGACCCGGACACCGCCCAGCTGATGGGCATCGACACCAACCGCATCATCGTCATCGCCTTCGCCATCGGCGGCTTCTTCGCGGCCGTCGCCGGCCTCTCCTACGGCCTCAAGTACGGCTCGGTCTCCTACGACATGGGCTTCATCGCCGGTCTGAAGGCGTTCACCGCGGCCGTCCTCGGCGGCATCGGCAACATCTACGGCGCCATGCTCGGCGGCCTCGTCCTCGGCCTCGCCGAAGCCATGGCCACCGCCTACATCTCCGACATCCCCGGCATGCACCAACTCGGCGGCGGCAGCTGGGCTCCCGTGTGGGCCTTCGTCCTCCTCATCCTCGTACTCCTCTTCAGGCCACAGGGCCTGCTCGGCGAACGCGTCGCGGACAGGGCGTGAGCAGCATGACCGACACCACCACCGAGACCACCGCCCACACCCCCGAACCGGCCGAGCGCGGGCCCGTCCCGCTCCCCCCGGCCGCAGCCCGCCTGCTCATCGCCGCCGGTGCGATCGGCACCATCGCCAGCACCTTCCTCAGCTGGACCTGGACCCCCTCCTTCCCCGGCGACCTGACGGTCTACGGCTACCCGGCGGGCCTGCAGGTCATCGCCCTCGCGGCAGGCGCCCTCACCCTGCTGTACGGGCTCACCCTGTGGAACGTGCGCGGACTGAACTGGCTGAACCCGGGCAGGTCCACCACCCCGGTCCTCCTGATCACCCTCTCGGCCTTCGCCGTCTGCTGGTTCACCGGCATCGCCATCGCCGTCGACCTCGGCGGCCTGGTGAACCTGGACCCCGGCGCCTACGTGGCCATGGCGGCCTCCGCCCTGCCCGTCCTCGGCGCCCTGGCCCTGCCCCACCCGGCCCCCGGCACGGGCCTGCGCGGCTACCTCACCAAGCCCGACCAGCCCCGCCCCGGCACGCTCTCGCCGCTCGCCGAGCGCGCCGCCATCACCCTCGGCACCGCTCTCGGCCTCGTGGTCTTCACCTACGGCATCGGCATCAACGACGACGACAGCGAGACCTTCATCGGATTCCTGCTCGTCCTCATCTTCGGTGCCTGGGGCCTGGTCCACTCCGGCCTCCTCGACCGGTACGCGACGATGTCCGCCCGCCACAAGGGCTTCGCCACCACCCTGGCCTTCGTCGCCGCCGTGATCTTCCCCTTCACGCAGAGCGACGACCACAACGCCAACATCGGCGTCAACATCCTCATCTTCGCCACCGTCGCCCTCGGCCTGAACATCGTCGTCGGCCTCACCGGCCTGCTCGACCTCGGTTACGTCGCCTTCCTCGGCGTCGGCGCCTACGCCGCCGCACTGGTCTCCGGCTCCGAGTACTCCCCCTACGACGTCCACTTCCCCTTCTGGGCCGCCGCCCTCACCGGCATGGCCGCCTCGCTCGTCTTCGGCGTCCTGATCGGCGGCCCCACGCTGCGACTGCGCGGCGACTACCTGGCCATCGTCACCCTCGGCTTCGGAGAGATCTTCCGCATCACCGTCAACAGCCTGGACGGCGACTCCGGACCGAACGTCACGCGCGGCCCCAACGGCATCACCCAGATCCCCGACATCAAGATCTTCGGGTTCAACCTGGGCGACGCCCACGACGTCGGCGGACTCACCCTCGGCCGCTTCGCCAACTACCTGTTCCTGATGCTCCTCATCACGGCGATCGTCGTCCTCGTCTTCACCCGCGCCGCCGACTCCCGCATCGGCCGCTCCTGGATCGCCATCCGCGAGGACGAGACCGCCGCCACCGCCATGGGCATCAACGGCTTCCGGGTCAAGCTCATCGCCTTCGCGCTCGGCGCCTCCCTCGCGGGCCTCGCCGGCACCGTGATGGCACACGTCAACTACAGCGTCAACCCGCAGCCGTACCAGTTCGCCGGCGCCGCCCCGCCCAACTCGGCCTTCCTGCTCGCCGCCGTCGTCCTCGGCGGCATGGGCACCGTCAGCGGCCCGCTGCTCGGCGCGAGCGTGCTCTACCTGGTCCCGGAAAAGCTCCAGTTCCTGCAGAACTACGAGCTGTTCGCCTTCGGCATCGCACTGGTCCTGCTGATGCGCTTCCGGCCCGAGGGCATCATCGCCAACCGCCGTCGCCAGCTGGAGTTCCACGAGACCGACCAGCTCGACGTGCCGGCACAGAAGACGCCGACCGACGAACCGGCCGTCACCAAGGCAGGGGCGTAAGGAACCATGACGACACCTGTACTCGAAGCCCGTGACGTCACGATGCGCTTCGGCGGTCTGACCGCCGTCCGGTCCGTCGACTTCACGGTGAACAGCGGCGAGATCGTCGGCCTCATCGGCCCGAACGGCGCCGGCAAGACCACCTTCTTCAACTGCCTCACCGGCCTGTACATCCCCACCGAGGGCACGGTCGCCTACCAGGGCAAGGTGCTGCCGCCCAAGCCGCACCTGGTGACGCAGGCGGGCATCGCCCGCACCTTCCAGAACATCCGGCTGTTCGCCAACATGACCGTCCTGGAGAACGTCCTCGTCGGCCGCCACACGCGGACCAAGGAGGGCCTGTGGTCGGCCCTGCTGCGCGGCCCCGGCTTCCGCAAGGCCGAAAAGGAGTCCGAGGCCAAGGCCATGGAACTCCTGGAGTTCGTCGGCCTCGCCGCCAAGCGCGACCACCTCGCACGCAACCTGCCCTACGGCGAGCAGCGCAAGCTGGAGATCGCACGGGCCCTCGCGAGCGAGCCGGGCCTGCTGCTGCTCGACGAACCGACGGCCGGCATGAACCCGCAGGAGACCCGCTCCACCGAGGAACTGGTCTTCGCCATCCGGGACAAGGGCATCGCCGTCCTCGTCATCGAGCACGACATGCGCTTCATCTTCAACCTGTGCGACCGGGTCGCCGTGCTCGTACAGGGCGAGAAGCTCGTCGAGGGCACCTCCGACGTCGTACAGGCCGACGAGCGCGTCGTCGCCGCCTACCTCGGTGAACCCTTCGAGGGCGAGCCGGGAGCGGCGGAGGTCGCCGAGGTCGAGGCCGCCGAAGCCGAAGCCGCCCAGCCCGAGGCCGAAGCCGCGGCGGACGAGGCCGAAGCACCGACAGCAGGAGACACAGCCGAAACCGACTCGGAGACGGAGTCCGCCGACGCGGAGAGCACCGGCACCACCAAGGGAGAGACCCAGTGACCGCACTGCTGGAGGTCGAGGACCTCAGGGTCGCCTACGGCAAGATCGAAGCCGTCAAGGGCATCTCGTTCAGCGTCGAGGCCGGCCAGGTCGTCACCCTCATCGGCACCAACGGCGCCGGCAAGACGACGACCCTGCGCACCCTGTCGGGCCTGCTCAAGCCCACGTCAGGAAAGATCGTCTTCGACGGCAAACCGCTCACGGGCGTACCGGCACACAAGATCGTCGCACTCGGACTCGCCCACTCCCCCGAGGGCCGGCACATCTTCCCCCGCCTGACCATCGCCGAGAACCTCCAGCTCGGCGCCTTCCTCCGCAAGGACAAGGAAGGCATCGAGAAGGACATCCAGCGCGCCTACGACCTCTTCCCCATCCTGGGCGAGCGGCGCAAGCAGGCCGCGGGCACCCTCTCCGGCGGCGAGCAGCAGATGCTGGCGATGGGGCGCGCCCTGATGTCCCAGCCGAAGCTGCTCATGCTGGACGAGCCGTCGATGGGCCTGTCGCCGATCATGATGCAGAAGATCATGGCGACGATCAACGAGCTGAAGTCCCAGGGCACGACCATCCTGCTGGTCGAGCAGAACGCCCAGGCGGCGCTCTCGCTCGCCGACCAGGGTCATGTCATGGAGGTCGGCAACATCGTCCTGTCCGGCACCGGCCAGGACCTGCTGCACGACGAGTCGGTCCGCAAGGCCTACCTGGGCGAGGACTGACCCGAACGACGGCGAAGGCCCGCGCCCCCTTCTCCGGGGCGCGGGCCTTCGCCGTACAGGCCGGCCGTCAGCCCTTCTTGGCCGCCTTCTTCTCCTCGTTGTCCGCGATGACCGCCTCCGCGACCTGCTGCATCGACATACGCCGGTCCATCGACGTCTTCTGGATCCAGCGGAACGCGGCCGGCTCGGTCAGACCGTACTCGGTCTGCAGGATCGACTTCGCGCGGTCCACCAGCTTGCGGGTCTCCAGACGCTGGGTGAGGTCGGCGACCTCCTGCTCCAGCTGCTTCAGCTCGGTGAAACGGGAGACGGCCATCTCGATGGCCGGGACCACATCGCTCTTGCTGAACGGCTTGACCAGGTACGCCATCGCACCGGCGTCCCGGGCGCGCTCGACGAGGTCGCGCTGCGAGAAGGCGGTGAGCATCAGGACCGGCGCGATGGACTCCTCGGCGATCTTCTCGGCGGCCGAGATCCCATCGAGCTTGGGCATCTTCACGTCCAGGATGACCAGGTCCGGCCGGTGCTCGCGGGCCAGCTCGACGGCCTGCTCACCGTCCCCGGCCTCGCCTACGACGGTGTACCCCTCCTCCTCCAGCATCTCTTTGAGGTCGAGCCGGATCAGGGCCTCGTCCTCGGCGATGACGACACGGGTCGTCAGCGGAGGCACGTGCGACTTGTCGTCGTCGGGCACGTCTACGGGCTGGGGCGACTCGGGGGCGGTCACTGAGGCTCCTTGGTCCAGGGCAGGGGCTCTGCTTCCAGCAGGGTACCTAGCTGCGGGGACGCGCGGTGAACCGGTACACTTCCCACGGCTTCCCAGCTTGCCCGGTTGGAGGAACTGGTCAGACTCGCGGCACTCAAAATGCCGTGCCCTTTGGGCATGTGGGTTCGAATCCCACACCGGGCACCATGATCAGAAGCGGAGGATCACATTCGCGTGATCCTCCGCTGTTTGCTGCATATGGCCGCGTTCGGTGACCCAGAGTGGCCGCATGAACTTCCATGGCACAGAGGTACGACAGACGGCCCTCACTCTGCTACGCGGCGATGCGAAGAACGCTGACGTGGCCCGCAAGCTGAACGTACCGGTGGGGACGGTCGGCTACTGGAAGCATCTGGACCGGGCCAAGCGGGGTGAATGCCCAGGCCGTCACGCTCCGCCCTGTCCGCGTTGCGACGGACGGCAGCTGGATGAGGCTGCGTACGGCTATCTGCTTGGCCTGTACCTCGGCGACGGGCATATCAGCCACTACTCACAGCACCGCGTCCCCAACCTCATGATCAGCTGCACTGAGTCGTGGCCGGGCCTCATGGACGCCTGCGAGGCAGCCATGCGCGCAGTCTTCCCGGACAACGGGGTCTGCCGGGTCCGAAAGACCGGCTGCAGCAACGTGAAGGTCTACTCGAAGCACCTGCACTGCCTCTTCCCCCAGCACGGCCCCGGTAAGAAACACCAGCGGCCGATCATTCTGGAGCCCTGGCAGCAAGCCGTCGTCGACGCCCACCCCTGGGAGTTCATCCGCGGCCTCATCCACTCCGACGGCTGCCGCATCACCAACTGGACCACACGCATGGTCGCCGGAGAGCGCAAGCGGTACGAATATCCGCGCTACTTCTTCTCCAACAAGTCGGACGACATCCGGAAGCTCTTCACGGACGCCCTCGACCTGGTCGGCGTCGAGTGGACCACCCTGGCCCGCGGGAGCTATCCGTTCACCATCTCCATCGCCCGCAAACCCTCCGTGGCCCTCATGGACACCCACGTCGGTCCCAAACACTGACAAGGGCCCCACAAAGGGAGGCCCGGCCGGTTATTTCGGGCTGTCGTCCTCCCCGATGTGGTGGACCCGGACCATGTTGGTGGAGCCGGAGACCCCGGGCGGGGAACCCGCCGTGATCACCACGACGTCGCCCTTCTCGCAGCGGCCGTACTTCAGCAGCAGCTCGTCCACCTGGTCGACCATGGCGTCGGTGGAGTCGACGTGCGGGCCGAGGAAGGTCTCGGCGCCCCAGGTGAGGCTGAGCTGGGAGCGGGTGGCCGGTTCGGGGGTGAAGGCCAGGAGGGGGATCGGGGAGCGGTAGCGGGAGAGTCGGCGGGCGGTGTCTCCCGACTGGGTGAAGGCGACCAGGAACTTGGCGCCCAGGAAGTCGCCCATCTCCGCCGCCGCGCGGGCGACCGCGCCGCCCTGGGTGCGGGGCTTGTTGCGCTCGGTGAGCGGGGGCAGGCCCTTGGCGAGCATGTCCTCCTCGGCGGCCGCGACGATCTTGGCCATGGTGCGTACGGTCTCGACCGGGTACTTGCCGACGCTGGTCTCGCCGGAGAGCATCACCGCGTCCGTGCCGTCGAGGACCGCGTTGGCGACGTCGGAGGCCTCGGCGCGGGTGGGCCGGGCGTTGTCGACCATGGAGTCGAGCATCTGGGTGGCGACGATGACCGGCTTGGCGTTGCGCTTGGCGAGCTTGATCGCGCGCTTCTGCACGATCGGCACCTGTTCCAGGGGCATCTCCACGCCCAGGTCGCCGCGCGCGACCATGAGTCCGTCGAAGGTGGCCACGATGTCGTCGAGGTTGGCCACGGCCTGTGGCTTCTCGACCTTGGCGATCACGGGGAGACGGCGGCCCTCCTCGGTCATGATGCGGTGCACGCCCTTGGCGTCGTCGCCGCTGCGGACGAAGGAGAGCGCGATGACGTCGAAGCCGGTGCGCAGCGCCCAGCGCAGGTCCTCCTCGTCCTTTTCGGACAGGGCGGGGACGGAGACGGCGACGCCGGGGAGGTTGAGGCCTTTGTGGTCGGAGATCACGCCGCCCTCGACGACGAGGGTGCGGATGCGTGGGCCGTCGACCGCGGTGACTTCGAGGCAGACCTTGCCGTCGTCGACGAGGACGCGCTCACCGGTGGTGACGTCGACGGCGAGGCCGGCGTAGGTGGTGCCGCACTGGTGGCGGTCGCCTTCGACGCCTTCCTCGACGGTGATGGTGAAGGTGTCGCCGCGTTCAAGGAGTACCGGTCCTTCGGCGAAACGGCCGAGCCGGATCTTCGGGCCTTGAAGGTCGGCGAGGATTCCGACGCTGCGGCCGGTTTCGTCGGCCGCCTTGCGCACTCGCCGGTAGCGCTCCTCGTGTTCGGCGTGGGTGCCGTGGCTGAGATTGAACCGGGCCACGTCCATTCCGGCGTCGACCAGTGCCTTGATCTGGTCGTACGAGTCGGTGGCGGGCCCCAGAGTGCAGACGATCTTTGCTCGGCGCATATGTCGAGCCTAGGCCTTACCCACGGGTAGAGAATCGGCCCCACGTGACCACTCAACAACCTTTGAGTAAAGGGTCATTGACAAGTGTTGAATTGTGCGGTCACTCGCTCCGATGAGCGAATTCCCCTCGTGTGAAGTCTGGCGTGGCGGGTCATGTTCAAGTCAGAATCTACGCGCGTCGTTGACTGATCCACGAGGAGACCATGAGATGCCCTTGAACCGTCGGAAGTTCATCAAGCAGTCCGCCGCCACGGGGGCGGGAGTGGCGATCGCCGGCGCGGCGGCGGCTCCGGCGGCCGAGGCCGCGCAGCCCCGCACGCCCGTTCACCCCGTCAAGCGGTACTCCCTGACCGTCATGGGCACCACCGATCTGCACGGCCATGTCTTCAACTGGGACTACTTCAAGGACGCGGAGTACTCCGACAAGGCCGGGAACGCGATGGGGCTGGCCCGCATCTCGACTCTGGTCGACGAGGTGCGCAGGGAGAAGGGCCGCCGCAACACCCTGCTGCTGGACGCCGGTGACACCATCCAGGGCACTCCGCTGACCTATTACTACGCCAAGGTCGACCCGATCACCGCCGAGGGCGGCCCGGTGCACCCGATGGCGCGGGCGATGAACGCGATCGGGTACGACGCGGCGGCGCTCGGCAACCACGAGTTCAACTACGGCATCGAGACCCTGCGGAAGTTCGAGGAGCAGCTCGACTTCCCGCTGCTCGGCGCCAATGCGGTCGACGCGAAGACCCTGCGGCCCGCCTTCCCGCCGTACGTCATGAAGACGTTCCACGTGCCCGGTGCCAAGCCGGTCAAGGTGGCCGTTCTGGGTCTGACCAACCCGGGCATCGCGATCTGGGACAAGGCCTATGTGCAGGGCAAGTTGGCGTTCCCGGGGCTTGAGGAGCAGGCCGCGCGCTGGGTGCCGAAGCTGAAGTCGATGGGCGCGGACGTGGTCGTGGTGTCCGCGCACTCGGGTACGTCGGGCACCTCGTCGTACGGCGACCAGGTGCCGTACGTGGAGAACGCGGCCGCCGACGTGGCCCGGCAGGTGCCGGGCATCGACGCGATCCTGGTCGGGCACGCGCACGTGGAGATCCCCGAGCTGAAGGTCGTCAACGAGAAGACGGGCAGGACGGTCGTGCTCTCCGAGCCGCTGTGCTACGCCGAGCGGCTCACCCTCTTCGACATCGAGCTGGTCTTCGCCAGGGGCGGGTGGGAGGTCGAGTCGGTCTCCGCGTCGCTGCGCAATTCCAGCACGGTCGCCGACGACCCGGAGATCACCCGGCTGCTGAAGGAGGAGCACGAGAGGGTCGTCGCGTACGTCAACCAGGTGGTGGGCCGGGCCACCGAGACGCTGACCACGGTCGAGGCCCGCTACAAGGACGCCCCGATCATCGACCTGATCACCAAGGTGCAGGAGGACGTGGTCAAGGCGGCCCTCGCGGGCACCTCGTACGCCTCGCTGCCGGTGATCGCCCAGGCCTCGCCGTTCTCCCGGACCTCCGAGATCCCGGCCGGCGATGTGACCATCCGGGATCTGTCGGGTCTGTACGTGTACGACAACACGCTGGTCGCCAAGCTGCTGACGGGGGCTCAGGTGCGGGCGTACCTGGAGTACTCGGCGGAGTACTACGTCCAGACGGCCGCCGGTGCACCCGTCGACGTGGACAAGCTCACCAACGCCGGTGGCCGCCCCGACTACAACTACGACTACGTCTCGGGGCTGTCGTACGACATCGACATCGCCCGGCCGGCCGGGTCCCGGATCAAGAACCTCACCTTCGACGGCGCCCCGCTGGACGACGCCCAGCGGTTCGTCCTCGCGGTGAACAACTACCGGGCGAACGGCGGCGGTGCGTTCCCGCACGTGGCCACCGCGCAGGAGCTGTGGTCGGAGTCCACGGAGATCCGCACCCGGATCGCGGAGTGGGTCACCGCGAAGGGTGTGCTGGACCCGAAGGACTTCGCGTCGGCGGACTGGAAGCTGGTGCGGGACGGCGTGCCGGTGTTCTGATCGCGGAGGTGGCGCGGCGGCGTCGGGCGGCCGCCGCCCGTCACCTTCCCTCGACCAGTGGTGTCAGGCGCGGTGCCTGGCGGGCCTGCGGCATGCGGTGCGGGGGTGCCTCGAGTCCGAACGAGGTGAAGGCGGTTCGTGAGGGCTGCGGGTAGGGCTCCTTTCCGGTGAGGGAGTTGAGGATGGTGGCGCTGCGCCAGGCGGCGAGGCCGAGGTCGGGGGCGCCCACGCCGTGGGTGTGCCGTTCGGCGTTCTGGACGTACACCGAGCCGGTCACGGACGGGTCGAGGACGAGCCGGAACTTCTCGTCGATGCGCGGGCGTTCGCTGCTGTCGCGGCGGATGTAGGGGGCGAGTCCGGCGAGGATGCGGCCGAGCGGGCGTTCCCGGTAGCCGGTGGCGAGGACGACGGCGTCGGTCGTCAGCCGGGAGCGGCTGTCCTGCTGGAGGTGTTCGAGGTGGAGCTCGATCCTGGTGTTGGCGATGCGGCCCGCCGTGCGGACGCGGACGCCCGGGGTGAGGACGGCGTCGGGCCAGCCGCCGTCGAGGGTGCGCCGGTACAGCTCGTCGTGGATGGTGGCGAGGGTGCCGGCGTCGATGCCCTTGTGCAGCTGCCACTGGGCGGCGACCAGCCGGTCCCGGACGGGTTCGGCGAGGGCGTGGAAGTAGCGGGTGTAGTCGGGGGTGAAGTGCTCCAGGCCCAGCTTGGAGTACTCCATCGGCGCGAACGCCTCGCTGCGGCCGATCCAGTGCAGTCTCTCGCGTCCGGCGGGGCGGTGCCGCAGCAGGTCGAGGAAGACCTCGGCGCCGGACTGTCCGGAGCCGACGACGGTGACGTGGTCCGCGGCGAGGATCTCGGCGCGGTGGTCCAGGTAGTCGGCGGCGTGGACGACCGGCACGCCGGGGGCGTCCACCAGGGGCTTGAGCGGATCGGGCACATGGGGCGCGGTGCCGACGCCCAGGACGACGTTGCGCGTGTAGGTACGGCCCAGGGCCTCGGCCTCGCCCTCGGCGTCGAGCTGGGTGAAGTCGACCTCGAACACGTCTCGTTCGGGGTTCCAGCGGACCGCGTCGACCTGGTGGCGGAAGTGCAGCCCGGGCAGGCTCTGCGCGACCCAGCGGCAGTAGGCGTCGTACTCGGCGCGCTGGAGGTGGAAGCGCTCGGCGAAGTAGAAGGGGAAGAGCCGCTCGTGGGCTTTGAGGTAGTTCAGGAAGCTCCACGGGCTGGTCGGGTCGGCGAGGGTCACCAGGTCGGCCAGGAAGGGCACTTGGATGGTGGCGCCGTCGATGAGCAGGCCGGGGTGCCAGTCGAAGCCGGGGCGCTGTTCGTAGAAGACGGCGTCGAGTTCGGCGAGCGGGTGGGCGAGGGCTGCCAGCGAGAGGTTGCACGGGCCGATGCCGATGCCGACCAGGTCGCGGGGGGATGTGGGCTCGTGTCGTGGGGGGTTGGTCATGCGAGGGTGCCTTCTTCGACGAGTTTGAGGAGCTGGGCCAGGTCGTCCGGCCGGGTGTGGGGGTTGAGGAGGGTGGCCTTGAGCCAGAGGCGGCCGTCGAGCCGGGCGCGCCCGAGGACGGCCCGGCCCTCGTGCAGCAGTCTGCGGCGGACGGCGGCGACGGCGTCGTCGGTGGCGTCCGCGGGGCGGAACAGGACGGTGCTGATCACGGGTTGGTCGTACAGCTCGAAGCCGGGGTGTTCCCGGACCAGGGCGGCGAACTCGTGTGCGTGGGCGCAGACCTGGTCGACGAGGGCGCCGAGTCCGGTGCGGCCGAGGGTCTTCAGGGTGACCGCGGTCTTGAGGACGTCGGGGCGGCGCGTGGTGCGCGGGGAGCGGCCGAGCAGGTCGGGGAGTCCGGCGTCGGTGTCGTCGTCGGCGTTCAGATAGTCGGCGCGCTGGTGGAGGACGGCGAGTTCGCCGGGGCGGGCGACGGCGAGGAGGCCGGCGGCGATCGGCTGCCAGCCGAGCTTGTGCAGGTCGAGGGTGACGGTGTGGGCCGCTTCCAGCCCGGCGAGTTTCCTCCGGTGCCGGTCGCTGAAGAGCAGGCCTCCGCCGTAGGCCGCGTCGATGTGCAGGCGGGCGCCGTGCGCGGCGCACAGGCCGGCGATCTCGGGCAGCGGGTCGACGAGGCCGGCGTCGGTGGTGCCGGCGGTGGCGGTGACCAGCAGTGGGCCGGAGAGCGTGGTGAGGGCCTCGTCGAGGGCGGCGAGGTCGAGGGTGCCGCCGGCCGCCGGGACGACGACCGGGTCGGGCAGGCCGAGCAGCCAGGCGGCGCGCGGCAGCGAGTGGTGGGCGTTGGCTCCGCAGACGAGGCGCACGCTGCCGCCGTGCGCCTCGCGGGCGAGCAGCAGGGCGAGCTGGTTGGATTCGGTGCCGCCGGTGGTGACGAGGGCGTCGGCGAGGCCGGCGGCGTGGGCGAGGGCGCGGGTGACCGCGGCCTCCAGGGCGGAGGCGGCCGGTGCCTGGTCCCATGAGTCCAGGGAGGGGTTGAGGGCGCTGACGGCGAGGTCGGCGGCGGTGGCCACGGCGAGCGGCGGGCAGTGCAGATGGGCCGCGCACAGCGGGTCGGCGGGGTCCGCGGCGCCCTCCGCGAGGGCGTGTACGAGGGCGCGGAGGGCGTCGGGGTCGCCGTGGTCCGGGAGTACGTCCCCGAGCACGTCGGCGACGCGCGCGGCGACGGCCTCCGGTCCGCCGGCGGGCAACGGCCCGCCGCGCGCCCGGGCACCGGCCGCGAGCGCGTCGAGGACGGTGCCGAGGAGGGGACGCAGGGCGTCGGGGCCGTGCGGGCCCGAAGCGAGGGGCGGCGTGCGCAGAAGTTCTTCACCGCTCATCGGCTGTCCCTCCGCTCGTGGACCGACCCTGGCTTCCGGCTTTACGGGGCCTTGGGCTTCCAGCTTGTACGGGAAGCGCCCCGTGTGTCCCGAAAGTTCAACGACCGGAACCCGAAAGTGGGTACGGCGCAAGGGCGTGCTCAGGCCTTTGCGCGGAAGTCCTCCGCGTGATCCCGTGCCCACTGGGCGAAGGTCCGGGCGGGGGTGCCGGTGAGTTTCTCCACCGTGCCGGTGATCTCCGGCGGTACGCCGACCGTCTCCTGGAAGGTCCGCAGCAGTCGTTCGAGCATCTGCGGCGGGACGTGCGGGAACAGCTCCGGGCCCGCCTGGCGGGGGGCGGTCTCCACGAACGTCAGCTCCCTGCCGAGGGCCGCGCCGATCGCCGCGACCTGCTCGGCGTTGGTGGTCGCCTCGGGACCGGTCAGCCGGTGCACTGCGCCTTCGTGTCCGCCGTCGAGCAGTACCCGTTCGGCTACGGCCGCGATGTCGTCCTCGTGGATCGGCGCGGAGAGCGCGTTGGCGAAGACCCCGCGGACGGTGTCCCCGGCGCGGACCTGCGGCGCCCACTGCAGGGCGTTGGTGGCGAAGGCGTTCGGGCGCAGGAAGGTCCAGTCGAGCCCGCTGTCGCGGATCTGCCGTTCCACGGTGGCGTGCATGACGTGGATGGGGTGGGTCTCGTCGGCGCCCTCCTGGATGATGCCGCTGGAGAGCAGGACGACGTGCCGCACCCCGTGGGCGCGGGCGGCTCGAAGGAGGTCGGGCGCGCCGGCCTGTGCGTACAGGAAGAGGGCCGTCGCCGCGCCGAACAGGGCGGCCGGGTCGTCCGGACGGAACCGGACCACCTCGGCGCCGGCGGGCAGGGCGGCCCGCTGCGGGTCGCGGGTGAGCGCCCGCACGGGCCGGCCCGCGGCGAGGAGACGGTCGACGAGGGCACGGCCGACGTTGCCGGTCGCGCCGGTCACTACGATCACGGAAGGTGCCTCCGAAGGCTCGGCTGATCGCTTCTGACGGCTCGAGCCTAGGGGGACGACCGGGGCCGCGGCATCGTCGGCAGGGACCAGCCGCGCCCTACGTCGACGGACCTACTCCGCCCGTGCCGCCTGCGCCTCTTGCGTCTCCTCGCCGCGCACCCGCAGGGCGCGGGCCAGGTCGTCGAGGCGGTCGGCGAGGGTGCGGCGCAGGGCCGGGGTGGGGTCGGCGCCCTGCAGACAGGCCTCGCCGAGCCGCAGGTTCTCGGTGTCGACGGCGTGGGCCGGGAAGGCCCAGCGGCCGGCGGCCTGCGCGATGGCGGGCCCGCGCCGGGCGCTGAGGGCGACGGCGTCCGCGTAGAAGCGCGGCACGTACTCCCGTACCAGGTCGGCCTGTTCGGGCTGCCAGAAGCCCTGGGCGGTGGCCGTGAAGAGGTAGTTGGACAGGTCGTCGCCGGCGAACATCGCCTCCCAGGCCGTCCGCTTGGCCTCCGGGTCGGGCAGGGCGGCGCGGCAGCGGGCGGCGCCCTCCTGGCCGGTGGCGCTCGGGTCGCGCTCCAGCTCGGCGGCGATGGCGGCCTCGTTGGTGGCGCCGAGCACGGCGAGCCGGCCGAGGACGCGCCAGCGCAGTTCGGGGTCGAGTTCCGGCCCGCCGGGCACCGTGCCGTCGGCGAGCCAGGCGGCGATGGTGTCGGGGTGGGCGGCCACGCCGATGAGGTGCCGTACGGCGAGCAGCCGCAGGCCGGGGTGGTCGCCGTCCTCGGTGCGCCGCAGCAGGTCGCGGCAGAGGGCGGTGAGGGTCGCCAGGGCGGCCGGGCGGTCCTCGGGCCTGAGGTACTGGTCGGCGATCTGGCCGGAGGCGAAGGCGAGGACGCCCTGGACCAGGGCGAGGTCGGTCTCGCGCGGGAGGTGGGCGCGGGCCGTCTCCAGGTAGGCGGCGGGCGCCAGTTCGCCGTCGCGTACGGCGTCCCTGAGGGCGTTCCAGACGACCGCGCGGGTGAGCGGGTCGGGCAGGCCCGACAGGCCGGTGCGGACCGTCTCGAAGGACTCGGTGTCGAAGCGGATCTTGGCGTAGGTGAGGTCGCCGTCGTTGAGCACGAGCAGCGCGGGGCGCTTGCCGATGGGCTGCGGGTCGGGCTGCGGGACGTCGAGGTCGAGGCGCTCGCGCAGCACCAGCCGGCCCTCGTCGGCGACGTCGTGGTCGTACAGGCCGGCGGTGAGGCGGTGCGGGCGGCTGCCGGTGCGGTCGACGGTCAGCGCGCAGGTGCCGTCGGCGGAGGCGACGACGGGCGTGAGCTTGTCCACGCCCGTGGTGCGCAGCCAGCTGTCGGCCCAGGCGGGCACGTCGCGCTCGGTGGCGGAGGCGAGGGAGTCGATGAAGTCGGCGAGGGTGGCGTTGCCGAACCTGTGCCGGGCGAAGTGGGTGTTGATGCCGGCGAGGAAGTCCTTCTCGCCGAGCCAGGCGGCGAGCTGGCGCAGCGCGGAGGCGCCCTTGGCGTAGGAGATGCCGTCGAAGTTGAGCAGTGCGGAGGCCGTGTCGTCGACCTTCTCGGGGGCGACCGGGTGGGTGGTGGGCCGCTGGTCGGCGTCGTAGCCCCAGGCCTTGCGGGTGACGCCGAACTCGGTCCAGGGGCCGGTGAAGCGGGTCGCCTCGGCGGTGGTCTGGTAGCCCATGTACTCGGCGAAGGACTCGTTCAGCCAGATGTCGTCCCACCACTTGAGGGTGACGAGGTCGCCGAACCACATGTGGGCCATCTCGTGCGCGATGACCATGGCGCGGGTCTCCCGCTCGGCGTCGGTGACGGCGGAGCGGTAGACGAACTCGTCGCGGAAGGTGACCAGGCCCGGGTTCTCCATGGCGCCCGCGTTGAACTCGGGGACGAACGCCTGGTCGTAGGAGTCGAAGGGGTACGGCTCCTCGAACTTCTCGTGGTAGCGGTCGAAGCACGCGCGCGTGACGTCGAGGATCTCCTCGGCGTCGGCCTCCAGGTGGGGGGCGAGGGAGCGGCGGCAGTGGATGCCGAAGGGCAGTCCGCGGTGCTCGGTGCGCACCGAGTGCCAGGGGCCGGCGGCGACGGCGACGAGGTAGGTGGAGATCAGCGGGGTGGGGGCGGCCTGCCAGACGCCGTCGGCGCGCTGCTCGGTGATGCCGTTGGCGAGCACGGTCCAGCCCTCGGGCGCCCTGACGGAGACCTCGAAGACGGCCTTCAGGTCGGGCTGGTCGAAGGCGGCGAGGACACGCTGGACGTCGTCCATGAACATCTGCGTGTAGACGTAGGTCTCGCCGTCGCTCGGGTCGGTGAAGCGGTGCATGCCCTCGCCGGTGCGGGAGTAGCGCATGGCCGCGTCGACGTGCAGCTCGTGCTCCCCGGCGGAGAGGTTCTTCAGCGGCAGCCGGCCGTCGTCGAGCGACTCGGGGTCGAGGGGCTCCCCGTCCAGCGTCACCGCGCGCAACTCGGCGGGCTTCAGCTCCACGAACGTGTCCCCGGCGGACCGCGCGGTGAACCGGATCACGGTGCGGGAGTCGAAGGTCTCGTCCCCGGTCGTGAGGTCCAGTTCGACGGTGTAGCGGTGGACGTCGAGGAGCTGTGCTCGGAGCTGCGCTTCATCGCGCGTGAGTACGGACATGCAGGCCATGCTGCCTGATCGCACCGACAGCGCACAGGGGGCGGACGGCTTCACGGCTTATGTCCGACTCACCGCCCCACCCTGTGCCCGCTACCCCGGCTGCCCCGCCCGGCACACCCCCGACCACCCGTGACCGCACCGCGCTTACTTCTGCACGCCCCCGACCGAACATGACCACGTGACCCGTCCCCAGCCGCTCGCGCCCCGATCCTGAAAGACCCCGCTCGCTCCCACCCATTCCCTCGCCCGGCCCTGCACCGCCGACGCCGCGCTCCGGCCCCGGCCCCTCCGCGCCACGGCCGAGGGGGATCAGACGTCCGCCTCTCAGCCCGCTGCTCCCATCCGGCCCGGCCCCTGGCCGCCCGCGTTGCCACCGACCGTCCCGTCCCCGTCCAGCCGTTCCCCATCCAGCCCCGGCCGCCCGTAGCCAACCCCGAGCCTCCGCGCCACTGCCGGCCGCCGCCGTCGCTCGCCTCTGCCGGCCGGACCGAGGGAGATTGGGCGTCCGCCTCATGGCCCGCTGCTCCCGTCCGGCCCCGGCCGCCCGCGCCGCTCCCGGCCGCCCCGTCCCCGTCCAGCCGTTCCCCATCCAGCCCACGGCCGCCCGCGCCGCATTCCCGCCCGGCCGCCCCGTCCGGCCCCAACCTTCCGCACCGCTGCCGACCACCCCCGTCGGCTCACTCGCCGTTGTCGGCCGGACCGAGGGGATTGGGCGTCCGCCTGCTCGCAGCTCCCGTCCGGTCCGTACCGCTCCGGCCCGAGCCGCCCGCGCCGCTCCCGGCCGCCCCATCCCCGTCCAGCCGTTCCCCATCCAGCCCCCGGCTGCCCGCGCCCCCACTCCCGCCCAGCCGCCCCGTCCAACCCCGACACTCCGTGCCGCTCCCGTCGGCTCACTCGCCGCTGCCGACCGGCACGAAGGGGGATCAAGCGTCCGCTTGCTGCCCGTTCGCGGTGTCCTCGGCGATGCGCTCGTGGTGCCGGATGACCTCGGCGATGATGAAGTTCAGGAACTTCTCGGCGAAGGCCGGGTCGAGCTTGGCGTTCTCGGCGAGGCGGCGCAGCCGGGCGATCTGGCGGGCCTCGCGGGCCGGGTCGGCGGGCGGCAGCTGGTGCACGGCCTTGAGCCGGCCGACCTGCTGGGTGGCCTTGAACCGCTCGGCGAGCAGGTGGACGACGGCCGCGTCGATGTTGTCGATGCTGTCGCGCAGCCGCTCCAGTTCCTGGCGGACCTCAGGGTCCACGTCACCGGTTCCGGTGTTGCTGGTGGTCATGCCGGTCACCCTATGGGTTCCGCGGGCCGCGCCTCGGGGCTGTCCGGAGAGTGGATCATCGGCGGATCGTCCGGGTCCGGGACGCGGTCGCTCCAGCCGCCGGGCACGCTGCGGCCCTGCTGGGCGCGGAAGCGGACCGGGGCGAGGCCCACACGGCGGGTGAACAGCCGGGAGAAGTACGCGGGGTCGTCGTAGCCGACGCGCCGGGCGACGGCGGCGACCGGCAGCTCGGTGGCGGCGAGGAGTTCCTTGGCGCGGCCGAGGCGGATGCCGAGCAGGTAGTCCTTGGGGCTGCAGCCGGCGGCCCGGCGCACGGCACTGCGCAGCTCGGCGGGGGTCATACCGTGCACGCGCGCGTGGTCGGCGACGCTCATCGGCGTGCAGGCGTCCCGCGCGAGCGCCTGGAGCACCTGGTCGCCGTCCGGCGCGAGGTCGGCGTGGGCGCGGCGCAGGGCGACGAGGAGCTCGTGCACGGCGGCGCCGGTCTCCACCTCCAGCAGCGGGTTGCCCCGGCGGGCGGCGCGGGCGATGCGGGCGACCACGGCACGGGGCCCGGAGGCGTCGGAGAGCGGCACGACGGGCCGCTCGGGTTCGATGTAGCCGAGCTCGGTGTACGTCGTGGTGGCGGGCCCGGCGAAGTCGACGAAGCCCTCGTCCCAGCCGGTGTCCGGATCGGGCGCGTAGTGGTGGGGCACGCCGGGGGTGAGCCAGAGCAGCGCGGGCGCGGTGACGGCCGTACGGCGGCCGTCGGCGCCCCGGTGCCAGCCGCGGCCGGAGCTGATCACGACGGCCACGTGGTGGTCGAGGGTGCGCGGGCCGACCGTGGGCAGGGCGCCGTGCTGGAGGCCGACGCCGAGGCAGACCAGGCCGAGGCGGTGGTGGGCGGGGCCGGGGCTGAAGAACCGCATCCAGGTCTGGTACATCGGTGCTCCTCCCGGCGTCGGCGACCGCGGACTTCTGTCCAAGCAGCGACGATCTTCGTCCATGGCGCGGACCGCCGGAAGGGGTGAGGCTGGGGCGCATGAGCGAGTTCACGGTGGGGGAATCCGACTTCCTGCTGGACGGGCGGCCGGTACGGCTGCTGTCCGGGGCACTGCACTACTTCCGGGTGCACGAGGGGCACTGGCGGCACCGGCTGGCGATGCTGCGGGCGATGGGCCTGAACTGCGTGGAGACGTACGTGCCCTGGAACCTGCACTGGCCGGTCCCGGGCGGCTACCGGGACGTGCGGGCGCCCGGCCGGTTCCTGGACGCGGTCCGGGAGGCCGGGATGTGGGCGATCGTACGGCCGGGTCCCTACATCTGCGCCGAGTGGGAGAACGGCGGAGTGCCGCCCTGGGTGACGGGCGAGGGGGGCACGCGCGTGCGCACGCGTGACGAGCGGTATCTGTCCCGCGTGGAGCACTGGTTCCACCACCTGATGCACGAGGTCGTGCCCCGGCAGATCGACCGCGGCGGCCCGGTGATCCTGGTGCAGGTGGAGAACGAGTACGGCAGTTACGGCAGTGACACCGGCTATCTGGAGGCGCTGGCCGGTCTGCTGCGCGCCAAGGGGGTCACGGTCCCGCTGTTCACTTCGGACGGCCCCGAGGACCACATGCTGACCGGCGGTTCGCTGCCCGGGGTGCTCGCCACGGTGAATTTCGGCTCCCACGCGCGCGTGGCCTTCGAGACGCTGCGCCGCCATCGCGCCGAAGGCCCGCTGATGTGCATGGAGTTCTGGTGCGGCTGGTTCGACCACTGGGCCGGCGAGCACGTCGTACGGGACCCCGGGGAGGCCGCCGGGACGCTGCGGGAGATCCTGGAGTGCGGGGCGTCGGTGAACCTCTACATGGCGCACGGCGGCACGAGTTTCGGCGGCTGGGCGGGCGCGAACCGGGGCGGCGGCGAGCTGCACGAGGGCCCGCTGGAGCCGGACGTGACCTCCTACGACTACGACGCCCCGGTGGACGAGTACGGCCGCCCCGCGGAGAAGTTCTGGCGCTTCCGCGAGGTGCTGGCCGAGTACCACTCAGGGCCGCTGCCCGAACCGCCGCCGCCACCCGCCCCGTTGGGCCGCCCGGCGGAGGTGAGCCTCGATGCCTGGGCGCCCTTGGGGGAGGTCCTGGAGGCGCTGGGCGGCGAGGAGACGGTCGCCCCCGTGCCGCCCACCTTCGAGGAACTGCACGTCACCCGGGGCCTGGTGCGCTACGAGGTGGACGTGCCCGGCCCCCGGCAGCCGTACCCGCTCACCCTGCGCGGGCTGCGGGACCTCGCGGTGGTGTACGTCGACGGGGAGCGGGCGGGGGTGCTCACCGAGGAGGAGCCGCGGCTGAAGGAGCCCGTCGCGGGCCCCGCGCGCGTGGAGCTGTGGGTGGAGTCCCTCGGGCGGGTGAACTACGGGCCGCGCTTCGGCGAGGCGAAGGGGATCACCGGCGGCATCCTGCACGAGCGGCAGTATCTGCACGGGGTACGCGCGCGTGGGCTGGATCTGTGCGCGTTCGACGACGGCGTGGACGCGGTGCGGTTCGGCGCGCTGCCGCAGGAGGGCGCGCCGGGGCTGTACCGGGGCACCGTCATGGTCCGCGGGGCCGGGGACGCCCGGCTGGAGCTGCCCGGCCGGACGCGCGGGTTCGTCTGGATCAACGGCTTCAACCTGGGCCGCTACTGGTCGGTGGGGCCCCAGCGGTCCCTGTACGTTCCCGGACCGGTGCTGCGGGAGGGCGGGAACGAGGTGTGGGTGCTGGAGCTGCAGGAGGCCGACCCGGACTGCCCGGCACCCCGCCTGCTGCCGGTGTGACCGGCCCCCGTCCCGCCTACAGTGGAGAGGGGTTCCGGCGTCTTTGGGGGTGCGGACGTGGCGAACGGCGGACCGGTCCAGCACGGCTATCCGCACCTGGAGACGGTGCGGGCCGCCATCACCGCGCTGTACAAGCGGTTGTCCCGCGACACCGTCCAGACCTTCTCCACCAGCGTGGTCCCCGCCGACGTGGCCTTCTGCGACACCGACGACCTGCATCTGGGCGCGCAGCGGGTGGCACGGGAGATCGTGCGGCACTTCCGGCTGCCGGACGCGCGGCTGATCGTCGGCTTCCGGGAGATGACCCATGCGGCGAACGTCGAACTGGCGGCGGGCCCCGAGTACTTCGTGGAACTGAACGACCGTTTCCGCACGCACCGCCGGGACATCGGCGCGGCGCTCGCGCACGAGGTGGCGCACGTGTACCTCCACCGGCTGGACCTCTCCTTTCCGACCACGGCGGAGAACGAGATCCTCACGGACACGGTGACGACGTATCTCGGCGCGGGCTGGCTGCTGCTGGACGCCTTCCGGGAGGACGCGGTCTCCTCGCAGAAGCTCGGTTACCTCACCCCGGAGGAGTTCGGTTACGTCCTGGCCAAGCGGGCGCTGCTCTTCCACGAGGACCCCTCGGTGTGGTTCACCAGCCCGCAGGCCCACGACGCGTACGTCAGGGGACTGGCCCTGGCCCGCCGGGACGAACAGCAGCCGCCGCTGACCGGGGCCGGCTGGGCGGGGCGGCGGCGCTACGCCCACGACCGCCGGCACGTCGCGGGCGTCCAGCCGACGGCGCCCTACGCCTTCTCCCCCGACCCCACCGGCCGGCTCCGCGTCTCCTTCTCCTGCCCTACCTGCCATCAGCGGATCAGGGTGCCGGTGAAGGGGCGGGTACGGGCGCGGTGCGGGTTGTGCCGGACGGTACTGGAGTGCGACACCTAGGTTCACGGCACCACCTGGAGGCTCCGCCCCCAGGTGGTCCGGGGCGTCAGCCGAGCTCCTCGGACGCCGCCCGCCGGGGAAGTGCCGCACACAGCGCCCCGCACACCACGAACGCCCCCACGACCCACGGCATCGCATCCCCCAGCGCCCCGGTCATCCCCGAGGACACCCGCCCGAAGAACACCGTGCCGACCACGGCGGCGCCCAGCGCCCCCCCGAACTGCTGAGCCGTGGAGAAAATCCCGGAGGCCGCGCCGGCCAGCTCCCCCGGCACCGCCGACAGCACCACGTTCACCAGCGGCACCACCAGGAACCCGAGTCCGGCCCCGGCGATCAGCAGCCCCGGCACCAGCGGCCACGCCCCCGCGTGCGCCACCGGCGCGCCGTCGACCACGGACCACACCCAGCCGAAGCCGCCCGCCATCAGCAGCGCGCCCGCGCCGAGCACCAGCCGCCCGTACCGTACGGCGAGCCCGTCGGCGGCGGGCGCGGTGAGGAAGCCGCCGGCCGAGAACGCGACCGTCACCAGCCCGGCCTGCATCGGCGTGTACCGCTCACCGGCCTGCAGCCAGACCGCGAAGACCAGGAAGAAGCCCTGCATGCCGACGGAGAACAGCAGTTGGACGAGTACGCCCACGGAGAACGCGGGGAGCCGGAAGGCGCGGGCGGGCAGCAGCGGCACGGTCCCGGGCCGGTGGCGTCGCGCCTCGTACACGCCGAGCCCCACCACGGTCACGACACCCGTGCCGAGGCAGCCCCAGCCCCACAGCGGCCAGCCGTTCTCCCGGCCCTGCACCAGCGGCAGCACGATCGCGACCAGGCCGCCGGCCAGCAGCAGGCTGCCCAGGACGTCCGGCCGGCCCGCCGACCGCTCGCGCGTGGCCGGGACCAGCAGCAGCCCGCCGGCGAAGGTCGCCACGGCCACCGGCACGTTCACCAGGAATACCGAGCGCCAGCCCCAGCCGAACAGATCGGCGTCCGTGAGCACCCCGCCGAGCAGCAGCCCGACGGCGGAGGCGAACCCGGCGACGGCGCCGTACATCCCGAAGGCGGCCCCGCGTTCCCTGCCCTGGAAGAGGGTGCGGAACGATCCGATCACCTGCGGCACCAGCACGGCGGCGAGGACGCCCTGCACCGCCCGTGCGGCGATCAGCTGTCCCGGTGACTGGGCGATCCCGCAGGCGAGGCTCGCCAGCCCGAAACCGGCGGTGCCGGCGAGGAAGAGCGGGCGGCGGCCGATGCGGTCGCCGAGGTGACCGGAGACGATCAGGGCGGCGGCGAAGCCCAGCAGATAGGCCGAGACGACCCACTGCAGATCGCTCGCCGAGGCGTGCAGGTCCCGGCTGATCGAGGGCACGGCCACGTTGACGATCGTGCCGTCCAGCAGGTCCATAAGCGCCGCGATCATCATCACGACGGCGGCCGCCCAGCGGCGGGGATGCGGTTCCGCCACGGGGGCGGAGGGTTCGGTGAGCGTTGCGGACATGGAGGTCTCCTCAGCTCCTTGGCAACGGATCCCGGAAGGGAGAACCGAGATTTATTTCGTTCGAGCTAACGAAATACTTGCACCGGCACCTCCGCCTCCGCAAGTCCTTAGTTCGACCGAACGAAATTTTTGTTAGCCTTGAGGCATGGCCAAGGCAGACGAGAAGCGGGACGAGGCGGCGCGGTCCGAGACGCTGGCGCAGCTCATGGAGGTGGGCCGGACCCACAGCGGGGTCACGGTCATGTTCCACTCGGCCGTAGCCGCCAAGCAGGGGCTGAACGCGACCGAGGAGAAGACCCTCGACCTCCTCCAGCGGCAGGGCCCGCTCACCGCGAAGGACCTCGCCGGGCTGACCGGCCTCGCCCCCGCCTCCGTCACCGGGCTGCTCGACCGGCTGGAGGCCAAGGGTTTCGTGCGCAGGGTGAAACACCCGACGGACAAGCGCCGGGTGCTGGTCGAGCTGAACCAGGAGAAGATCGCCGAGCTCGCCGTGTTCTTCGAGGACTGGGCGCGGGATGTCGTCGAGGCCTGCGAGGAGTTCAGCACGGACGAGCTGCGGACCGTCGTCCGCTTCCTGTCCGTCATGAGCGACCGCCAGCGCGCCGCCGCGGCCCGCCTGACCGGCTGACGCGCGCTCCGGTTCCTGCGGCGCGCTATGCGCGTACGGCGATCCCGTCCAGCACCATCGACAGATACTGGCGGGCGATCTCCTCGGGGCTGTGCCCGCCGCCGGGCCGGTACCAGGAGGCGGCGACCCACACGGTGTCGCGCACGAACCGGTAGGTGAGGCGGACGTCGAGGTCGGCGCGGAAGACGTGCTCGGCGACCCCGCGTTCCAGCGTGCCGAGCCATGCCTTCTCGAACCGTGCCTGCGACTCGGCGAGGAACGCGAACCGCTCCTGGGCGACGAGCTGCCTGCTCTCCTTCTGGTAGATCGCGACGGCGGCGCGGTGCCGGTCGATCTCCCGGAAGGACTCGGTGACGAGCGCCTCCAGCGTCTCGCGGGGGCCGAGTCCGGAGCCGAGGACGGTGTCGTAGCCGTCCCACAGCTCGTCCAGGAAGGTCCGCAGGATCTCCTCGAGCATCGACTCCTTGGAGTCGAAGTGGTAGTACAGGCTGCCCGCGAGCATCCCGGCGTGGTCGGCGATCCTGCGGACGGTGGTGGCGTTGTAGCCGTGCTCGGCGAAGACCTCGGCGGCGACGCCGAGGAGTTCACCGCGCCGGGCCGCCGCCGCGGTCACCTGAGGCTTCTTCTTGGTCGGCACGACACCCATTGTTTCAAACGCTTGTTAGGGAGTCCGTACGACGCCCGCGGCACGTGCGGCCCTCAGCCAGTGCGGGAACTCGCCGACGAGACGGTCGTACAGGTCGGCGTCGCGGACGCGCCGCGGGTCCTGGCCGGCGTGGAAGAAGCCGGCGTTGTCCAGGATCCGCCTGTCCGGCACGGCCAGCTCGTCCAGCTTCCGCAGGAACTCGAACTGCCGGCTGCCCGGGTCGCCGAAGCCGACGAACTGCCAGAACAGCGGGAGCTTCGCCGCCTTGCACAGATAGCGTTCGGCGGCGAGCTTGTTGATCGGGCCGCCGTCGGTCTGGAAGACGACCAGGGCGGGGTCGGTGGCGCCGCTGTCCAGGTAGTGGTCGATGACGGCGTCCATGGCCAGGTGGTAGCTGGTCTTGCCCATGTGCCCGAGCCGGGCCACGATCCGCTCGATCCGGCCCTCGTGGTCGTCGAGGGCGATGTCGGTGACCGCGTCGACGTCCGTGGAGAAGAACACCACCGGCACCCGGCCGTCGTCGTCCAGGTGCGCGGACAGGCCCAGCACCCGGTCGGCGAGCGTCTGCACGCTGCCGTCCTTGTAGTACGGCTTCATCGAGCCGGAGTAGTCGACCACCAGGTAGACCGCGGCGCGCAGCCCGGCCAGGCCGTGCTTGGTGAGCGACACGCCCGCCGACTTGTAGGCGCCGACGAGCGCGGGCGCGGTCTCCTCCACCTTGTCGAGACTGATCGCGGCCATGGATCCCCCCACAGGCTTTTCGGGAAGCTTATGTGATCACTGGGCCCTGTTGTCGCTCCTGTCACAGCAGTTCGCTATTTTGTTCGCCGCCGTCCCCACCGGCTCATCCCGTCCCGACCTTCCTCAAGGAGCCGGCCGTGACCGCCGAGTCCGCCGTCACCACCTGCTTTCGCCATCCCAAGGTGGAGTCCCACGTCCGCTGCACCCGTTGCGACCGCTACATCTGCCCGGACTGCATGCGCGAAGCGGCCGTCGGCCACCAGTGCGTGGAGTGCGTGAAGGAGGGCGCGCGGTCCGTCCGGCAGGCGCGCACGGCGTTCGGCGGCCGGATCAGCGCGGTGCCGCTGGTGACGTACGTCCTCATCGGGCTCAACGTGCTCGCGTATCTGGCCGAGTTGGCGCGGCCGTCCATCGAGGACCGCTTCGCGATGCTCGGTACGGTGCCCGCGGGCTACCTCCCCCAGGGCGTCGCGCACGGCGAGTGGTACCGGCTGCTGACCGGCGCGTTCCTGCATCTGACGCCCGGCGAGGGCACGTTCGGCATCACGCACATCCTGTTCAACATGTTCGCGCTGTGGAACGTCGGCCGGGTGGTCGAGGCACAGCTGGGCCGGGTCCGCTATCTCGCGCTGTACCTGCTGTCGGCGCTGGGCGGCTCAGTGCTGGTGCTGCTGCTCGCCCCGACGTCCTCCACCGTCGGCGCGTCCGGCGCGATCTTCGGCCTGGGGGCGGCGTACTACGTGATGGGCCGCCGCCTCGGCTACGACATGCGGGCGGTCAACCAGTACATGGGCGGGCTGCTGGCATGGCTGGTGATCTCCGCCTGGCTGACCTCCTGGCAGGCCCACCTCGGCGGTCTGCTCGCGGGCGGAGTGGTGACGCTGGCCTACGCGTACGCGCCCCGCGACGGCCGGCGCACGCCGGTCCAGGCGGGGGTGTGCGTGGCGGTGCTGGCACTGCTGCTGGTGCTCACTTGGATGAAGGTGACCTCGCTGACGGCCTGAGCGGGCGCGGGAAAACCAGGTGTCCGCCCCGCGGGGCCGACCGTACGCTGCCGGCCATGCCTGAGCACCCGTGGTTCGTCGTCGAACCCGACGCCGACGACGAGTTCGAGTTCACCGACGCCGAGCGGGCCTTCGCGGCCGCGCTGCGGGAGCGCACCGTCGGCTGGGCCTCGGCCGGGGTCGGCGGAGAGCTCGGGCGGACGGACGCGTGGGATTCGCTGGTGGCCTGTCTGTCCTTCGGCGATCCCCGGGGGCCGGCTCCGTCTGCTCTACGCCGGTGTCCACTTCACCGGAGACCGGGTCCGCGGAGACCGTCTGCACAACCAGCTGTTCACCCTGACCGACCGCCCCTCCGGCTGGGGTCTGGAGACCACCGGCACCGTCGAGGAACTGGCCGACCGCTCCGCGCGGTGGTTCCGTACGGTGCTGGACAAGCCCGCCGTGCTGTACGTCTGGCTGAACGCCGACCGGTACGCCTACGCGGCACGGTTCGCCTTCGCCGACGACGACCAGACGATCAGCCAGCTGTACCGCGAGGATCTGGCGCCGCCGGGGCAGTCGGAGGAGCTGATCGCGGCCGGGCATGTGCACGGCCGCGGCTGGATCCAGACCGCCGGCCTGCCCACACCCACGCTGTACCAGCAATCCGCGGCGATCTGGGCAGGGCCGTGCTGCCGTCCGGAGCGCGGGCCCTCACCCGGCGCGGCGCGCTCACCGGCGTCTGGTACGAGTAGGCACGGCCCGCGGAAAGGCAACGACGCCTGCCCAGGCGTCCGGTCGGGGACAGGGGCAGGCGTCGTCTGGTGTTCCGTACGCCGTTGTACGGGACGCTTTTCGGGGTGCCGTCAGACCGCCAGGGCGCGGTCCGTCGGGCGGATCGGGGCCGGCAGGTCGCTGGCACCGGTCAGGAACCGGTCGACGCCGCGGGCGGCCGAGCGGCCCTCCGCGATCGCCCACACGATGAGGGACTGGCCGCGGCCGGCGTCACCGGCGACGAACACACCCGGCACGTTGGTCTGGAAGTCGGCGTCGCGGGCGATGTTACCGCGTTCGTCGAGGTCCAGGCCGAACTGCTCCACCAGGCCGTTCTCCCGGTCGGTGCCGGTGAAGCCCATGGCGAGGGTGACCAGCTGGGCCGGGATCTTGCGCTCGGTGCCCGGCTTGGAGGTCAGCTTGCCGTCCACGAACTCCACCTCGGTGAGGTGCAGCCACTGCACGTTGCCGCCCTCGTCGCCCTCGAAGTGGGTGGTGGAGGCGGAGTAGATCCGCTCGCCGCCCTCCTCGTGGGCCGAGGTGACCTTGTACAGGATCGGGAACGTCGGCCAGGGCTGGTTGGTCGGGTGCCGCTCGTCGTTCGGGCGGGGCATGATCTCCAGCTGGGTGACGGAGGCCGCGCCCTGCCGGTGGGCGGTGCCCACGCAGTCCGCGCCGGTGTCACCGCCGCCGATGACCACGACGTGCTTGCCCTCGGCCGAGATCGGCGCGGTGACGTAGTCGCCCTCCTGCACCTTGTTCGCCAGCGGCAGGTACTCCATGGCCTGGTAGATGCCCTTGAGCTCGCGGCCCGGCACCGGCAGGTCACGGGCGGTCGTGGCACCGGCGGCGATCACGATCGCGTCGTACCGCTTCTTCAGGTCGCGGGCGTTGATGTCGCGGCCGATCTCCACACCGGTGCGGAAGCGGGTGCCCTCCGCGCGCATCTGCTCGATACGGCGGTTGATGTGCCGCTTCTCCATCTTGAACTCGGGGATGCCGTATCGGAGGAGGCCTCCGATGCGGTCCGCGCGCTCGTAGACGGCGACCGTGTGGCCGGCCCGGGTCAGCTGCTGGGCGGCGGCCAGGCCCGACGGGCCGGAGCCGATCACCGCGACCGTCTTGCCGGACAGGCGCTCGGGGATCTGCGGGGCGACGGTGCCCGCGTCCCACGCCTTGTCGATGATCGAGACCTCGACGTTCTTGATGGTGACCGGCGGCTGGTTGATGCCGAGCACACACGCCGACTCACAGGGCGCCGGGCAGAGGCGACCGGTGAACTCCGGGAAGTTGTTGGTCGCGTGCAGCCGCTCGGACGCGGCCGTCCAGTCCTCGCGGTAGGCGTAGTCGTTCCACTCGGGGATCAGGTTCCCCAGCGGGCAGCCGTTGTGGCAGAACGGGATGCCGCAGTCCATGCACCGGCTGGCCTGCTTGCTGATGATCGGCAGCAGGGAGCCGGGAACGTAGACCTCGTTCCAGTCCTTGACACGCTCACCGACGGGACGGGTCTTGGCGACCTCGCGGCCGTGGTTCAGGAAGCCCTTCGGGTCAGCCATTGATCGCCGCCTCCATCATCTTCTCGGTGATCTCGGTCTCGGAGAGACCGGCTCGCTCGGCGGCGTCCTTGGCGGCGAGCACTGCCTTGTACGTGCTGGGGATGATCTTGCTGAACCGCTCCACGGCCTGCTCCCAGTCGGCGAGCAGCTTCTCGGCGACCGTCGAGCCGGTCTCCTCGGCGTGGCGGCGCACCACGTCGTGCAGCCACTGCTTGTCCGCCGCGTCCAGCGCCTCGACGGACTCGACGTTGCCGGCGTTGACGTTGTCGCGGTCGAGGTCGATGACGTAGGCGATACCGCCGGACATGCCCGCCGCGAAGTTGCGGCCGGTCGGCCCGAGGACGACCGCGCGACCGCCGGTCATGTACTCGCAGCCGTGGTCGCCCACGCCCTCGGAGACGACCAGCGCGCCGGAGTTGCGCACGCAGAACCGCTCACCGGTACGGCCGCGCAGGAACAGCTCGCCCCCGGTGGCGCCGTAGCCGATGGTGTTGCCCGCGATGGTCGAGTACTCGGCGAGGTGGTCGGCGGCCCGGTCCGGGCGGACGACGATACGGCCGCCGGACAGGCCCTTGCCGACGTAGTCGTTGGCGTCGCCCTCCAGGCGCAGCGTGACGCCGCGCGGCAGGAACGCGCCGAAGGACTGGCCGGCCGAGCCGGTGAAGGTGATGTCGATGGTGTCGTCGGGCAGGCCCGCGCCACCGAACTTCTTCGTCACCTCGTGGCCGAGCATGGTGCCGACCGTGCGGTTGATGTTGCGGATGGCGACCTGGGCGCGCACCGGCTGGGCCTCGGTCGCGTCGTTCGCGGCCAGGGCGTCGGCGGCGAGCTTGATCAGCTCGTTGTCCAGCGCCTTCTCCAGGCCGTGGTCCTGCTCGATCAGCCGGTGGCGGACCGCGCCCTCGGGGAGGTCGGGCACGTGGAACAGCGGCTCCAGGTCCAGGCCCTGTGCCTTCCAGTGGTCGACGGCACGCTCGACGTCCAGCACCTCGGCGTGGCCGACGGCCTCCTCGATGGAGCGGAAGCCCAGCTCGGCCAGCAGCTCGCGGACCTCCTCGGCGATGAACTGGAAGAAGTTCACCACGTACTCGGCCTTGCCGGAGAAGCGGTCGCGCAGGGTCGGGTTCTGCGTGGCGATGCCGACCGGGCAGGTGTCCAGGTGGCAGACGCGCATCATCACGCAGCCGGAGACGACGAGCGGCGCGGTCGCGAAACCGAACTCCTCGGCGCCGAGCAGCGCGGCGATGACCACGTCACGGCCGGTCTTGAGCTGGCCGTCCGTCTGCACCACGATCCGGTCGCGCAGGCCGTTGAGCAGCAGGGTCTGCTGGGTCTCGGCGAGGCCGAGCTCCCAGGGGCCGCCGGCGTGCTTCAGCGAGGTGAGCGGCGAGGCGCCCGTACCGCCGTCGTGACCGGAGATCAGGACGACGTCCGCGTGTGCCTTGGAGACACCCGCGGCGACCGTGCCGACGCCGACCTCGGAGACCAGCTTGACGTGAATCCGCGCCTGCGGGTTCGCGTTCTTCAGGTCGTGGATCAGCTGGGCCAGGTCCTCGATGGAGTAGATGTCGTGGTGCGGCGGCGGGGAGATCAGGCCGACACCCGGCGTCGAGTGACGCGTCTTGGCGACCCACGGGTAGACCTTGTGGCCGGGCAGCTGGCCGCCCTCGCCGGGCTTGGCGCCCTGGGCCATCTTGATCTGGATGTCGTCGGCGTTGACCAGGTACTCGGAGGTCACGCCGAAGCGGCCGGAGGCGACCTGCTTGATGGCGCTGCGCCGCGCGGGGTCGTACAGGCGCTCCGGGTCCTCGCCGCCCTCACCGGTGTTGGACTTGCCGCCCAGCTGGTTCATGGCGATGGCGAGGGTCTCGTGCGCCTCCTTGGAGATGGAGCCGTACGACATGGCGCCGGTGGAGAAGCGCTTGACGATCTCGGAGACCGGCTCGACCTCGTCGACGGAGATCGGCTGCCGGTCCGACTTGAAGCCGAAGAGCCCGCGGAGCGTCATGAGGCGCTCGGACTGCTCGTTCACCCGGTCCGTGTACTTCTTGAAGACGTCGTAGCGGCCGGTGCGCGTGGAGTGCTGCAGGCGGAAGACCGTCTCCGGGTCGAACAGGTGCGGCTCACCCTCGCGGCGCCACTGGTACTCGCCGCCGATCTCCAGCGCGCGGTGCGCCGGGGCGATGCCGGAGGCCGGGTAGGCCTTGGCGTGGCGGGCGGCGACCTCCTGGGCGATGACGTCGATGCCGACGCCGCCGATCTTGGTGGCGGTGCCGTTGAAGTACTTCTCGACGAAGGCCTCGTCCAGACCGACGGCCTCGAAGACCTGGGCGCCGCGGTAGGAGGCGACGGTGGAGATGCCCATCTTCGACATGACCTTCAGCACGCCCTTGCCGAGGGCGTAGATCAGGTTCTTGATGGCCTTCTCCGGCTCCAGGCCGCTCAGGAAGGTGCCGGCGCGCAGCAGGTCCTCGACCGACTCCATCGCCAGGTACGGGTTGACGGCGGCGGCGCCGTAGCCGATCAGCAGGGCGACGTGGTGGACCTCGCGGACGTCACCGGCCTCGACCAGCAGGCCCACGTGGGTGCGCTGCTTGGTGCGGATGAGGTGGTGGTGGACGGCCGCGGTGAGCAGCAGCGACGGGATCGGCGCGTGCTCGGCGTCCGAGTGGCGGTCCGACAGGACGATCAGCCGGGCGCCGTTCTCGATCGCCGCGTCGGCCTCGGCGCAGATCTCCGCGATGCGCGCGGCGAGCGCGTCACCGCCGCCGGAGACCCGGTACAGGCCGGAGAGGGTCGCGGCCTTGAAGCCGGGCATGTCGCCGTCGGCGTTGATGTGGATGAGCTTGGCCAGCTCGTCGTTGTCGATCACCGGGAAGGGCAGGGTGACCGAGCGGCAGGAGGCGGCCGTCGGGTCGAGCAGGTTGCCCTCGGGGCCCAGCGACGAGCGCAGGGAGGTGACCAGCTCCTCGCGGATCGCGTCCAGCGGCGGGTTGGTGACCTGCGCGAACAGCTGGGTGAAGTAGTCGAAGAGCAGCCGCGGGCGCTCGGAGAGAGCGGCGATCGGGCTGTCCGTACCCATCGAGCCGATCGGCTCGGCGCCGGTGCGGGCCATCGGGGCGAGGATGACGCGCAGCTCCTCCTCGGTGTACCCGAAGGTCTGCTGGCGGCGGGTGACCGAGGCGTGGGTGTGGACGATGTGCTCGCGCTCGGGCAGGTCGACCAGCTCGATCTCACCGGCCTCCAGCCACTCGGCGTACGGCTTCTCGGACGCGAGGGTCGCCTTGATCTCGTCGTCCTCGATGATGCGGTGCTCGGCGGTGTCGACGAGGAACATCTTGCCGGGCTGCAGGCGGCCCTTGCGGACGACCTTGGCCGGGTCGATGTCGAGGACGCCGACCTCGGAGCCGAGGACGACGAGGCCGTCGTCGGTGACCCAGTAGCGGCCGGGGCGCAGGCCGTTGCGGTCGAGCACGGCGCCGACCTGGGTGCCGTCGGTGAAGGTGACACAGGCGGGGCCGTCCCAGGGCTCCATCATCGTGGAGTGGTAGCCGTAGAAGGCGCGCCGGGCCGGGTCCATGGAGTCGTGGTTCTCCCACGCCTCCGGGATCATCATCAGCACCGAGTGCGGCAGCGAACGGCCGCCCAGGTGCAGCAGTTCGAGGACCTCGTCGAAGGAGGCGGAGTCGGAGGCGTCCGGCGTGCAGACCGGGAAGATCCGCTCCAGCTTCTCCTGCGGCCCGAACAGGTCGGACGCCAGCTGGGACTCGCGGGCGCGCATCCAGTTGCGGTTGCCCTTGACGGTGTTGATCTCACCGTTGTGCGCGACGAAGCGGTACGGGTGGGCGAGCGGCCACGACGGGAAGGTGTTCGTGGAGAACCGGGAGTGCACCAGCGCGATCGCGGAGGCGAAGCGGCGGTCGGACAGGTCCGGGAAGAAGGGCTCCAGCTGGCCGGTGGTCAGCATGCCCTTGTACACGATCGTGCGCGCGGAGAGCGACGGGAAGTAGACACCGGCCTCGCGCTCGGCGCGCTTGCGCAGCACGAAGGCCTTGCGGTCCAGCGCGATGCCCTCGCTGGTGCCGTCACTGACGAAGATCTGCCGGAACACCGGCATGGTGGAGCGGGCGGTGGCGCCCAGCAGCTCCGGGGCGACCGGAACCTCACGCCAGCCGAGGACGGTGAGGTCCTCCTCGTCGGCGATCGTCTCGATGCGCGAGACGGCGTCCTCGGTCCCCTCGGTCGGCAGGAAGGCGATACCGACGGCGTACGAGCCGGCGGCGGGCAGTTCGAATCCGGCCACCTCGCGGAAGAAGGCGTCGGGCACCTGGCAGAGGAGACCCGCGCCGTCGCCCGAGTCGGGCTCGGAGCCGGTGGCACCGCGGTGCTCCAGGTTGCGCAGGACGGTGAGCGCCTGCTCGACCAGGGTGTGGGACGCCTCGCCGGTGAGGGTGGCGACGAAACCGACGCCACAGGCGTCGTGTTCGTTGCGGGGGTCGTACATACCCTGCGCAGCAGGGCGAGCATCCATGAACGACCAGTTCTGGCCATTCGCGGAATGCTGGGACGGCTGGCGCGGCGTACGCATCGGCTCTCCCGTCGTCGTCATGAGGCATGTGGCAAGTGCCGAGGGACGACGTTGGCCCTCTGCGTGATCTCAAAATTTCGTGCAGGTTACATGATGGGGCGGATCCCGGGAAGCGGATAGACCGTTCCAACATGCGGACGCCACGGGGTCCGTGGCGAAGGTGCCGCGCGTGGCGGCGGGGCCCCGCGTGACGGCGGGTGTGCCGCGCGGTGGCGGCGAAGTGTGTGGGGGACCGTACGGACGCGATCGGTCGGATCGGCGGCCGGCGGCCCGGTGGGGGGCGGGGGGAGCGGCTTCACTCACCCCACGGGGGTGCGGTAGGCGTCATTGCCCACAGCGCTTACGGCTCATGCCCGGTGGTCACGCGGCCGAAACCAGCGAGTAACGGGCGATCGTGCGGCTGCTGTCGCGCGGCTACTTATGCGGTCCGACGCATAAGTACCGGCGGCGCTATCCTACGGCCGTTCCGAACAGGGTACCCAGGGCGTACGTCACACCGGCGGCCGCGCCGCCCAGCGCGAGCTGCCTGAGGCCGCTGTACCACCAGCTGCGCGCGGTCACCTTGGCCACCACGGCACCGCAGCCGAAGAGTCCGGCGAGGGCGAGCAGCACGGCGGGCCACAGCACGGTCGCACCGAGCAGGTAGGGCAGCACGGGGAGCAGGGCGCCCAGGGCGAAGGACCCGAAGGAGGAGACGGCGGCGACCAGCGGCGAGGGCAGGTCGCCGGGGTCTACGCCCAGCTCCTCGCGGGCGTGGATCTCCAGGGCCTGCTCGGGATCCTTGGACAGCTGCCGCGCGACCTCACGGGCCAGGCCCGGCTCCACGCCCCGGGCGACGTACAGCGCCGCGAGCTCGTCCTCCTCGTCCTGGGGGTGCTTGCGCAGCTCACGGCGCTCGACATCGAGCTCGGCCTCGACCAGCTCCCGCTGGGAGGCGACCGAGGTGTACTCGCCGGCCGCCATGGAGAAGGCACCCGCCGCGAGCCCCGCGAGGCCGGTGATGACAATGGTCTGCTGGCTCACGGATCCGCCGGCCACACCGGTCATCAGGGCGAGGTTGGAGACGAGTCCGTCCATGGCCCCGAAGACGGCGGGGCGCAGCCAGCCGCCGTTGACGTCGCGGTGCGTGTGGTTGTCGCGGTGCGCTTCGTGCAGCGCGGCCTGGGTTTCGATGACGGCCATGCGGGCCCCCCGGATAGCTTAGCCAAAGCTAACTTTGGACGAGTTCTACTTTTCGACAACAAAGAACCTACGCCCCTTCTTCCGCTGCCGCCAGCAAGGAAAGGCTCGGCTAACCTGCGCCTTTACCTGGTTTTGCTCATCCGTGCATGATCTTGCTCAGATGCCAAGTGGGTGACTTCGACCCGGGGAGGCTCGCGGGGCGCGCGCCCCGTGGCACACATCCGCAAAGCGCGTTCCCGGCCCCGAAGGAGTCCGCCCATGGCATCGACCGCCTGCACTCCCCCGGTTCCGGAGCCCGACGACGCCGTCGGGCTCCGTGAGAGGGCCCGGGGCGCGCTGCTCGGCCTGGCCGTCGGGGACGCGCTGGGGGCGCCCGCGGAGAACCTCAAGCCGTCCGAGATCCGCGCCCGCTGGGGTCGCATCACGGGCTATGTGGCCGACGTCCCGTCCGGCACGGACGACACGGAGTACGCGATCTTCTCGGGCCTGTTGCTCGCCCGGCACGGCTCGGCACTCACCCCGGGCCATGTGGAGGCGGCCTGGCACGAGTGGATCGCCGACCTGGCCGAGGGCCCCTTCCGGGGCGCGGGCTTCAGCGAACGCGGCACGCTGGAGAACCTGCGCCGGGGCCTCGCCGCCCCGATCTCGGCCCAGCACCGGCACGCCTGGAGCGACGGTCTGGCCATGCGGGCGGCCCCCTTCGGCGTCTTCGCCGCCGGCCGCCCCGCCGAGGCGGCCCGGCTGGTGGCGATCGACGGTTCGGTGAGCCACGAGGGCGAGGGGATCTACGGCGGCCAGGCGGTCGCGGCGGGGGTGGCGGCGGCGATGACGGGCGCCCCGGTTCCGGTGGTGATCGCCTCCGCCCTGGCGGTGATCCCCGAGGACTCCTGGACGGCGCGCTCCCTGCGCCGGGCGGTGGCCGTGGCCCACCGCGGCGAACGCGCGGTCCGCTCCGCGGTCGTCATCGGCGGCTATCCCTGGACCGACCTGGCCCCCGAGGCGGTCGCCCTCGCCTTCGGCGCGTACGCGGCGGCCGACGGCGACTTCGTCGAAGCGGTCCTCACGGCCGTCAACATGGGCCGCGACGCGGACACGACGGCGGCCCTGGCCGGCGCCCTGTCCGGCGCGACCCACGGCATCACGGCGATCCCGCCCGCCTGGTCTTCCGAGATCGGCCCGGCCCGCGGCCGCTGCCTGCCGTCCATGGCGGGCCACCACGTCCTGGACGTGGCGGAGCTGCTGGTACCGGAGGAGGGCGGGAAATGGGGAATGCGGGTGGTGCTTCCGGGGGTGGTGCCGGAAGGGGCGCGGGCGGAGGTGGTCCGGGCGCAGGTACCGGTGAAGGTGCCGGACGGGGTACCGGCGGAAGTGCCGGGCACGGCGTCGGCTAAAGCGCCGGACGCGGTACGGGAAGCAGCGCCGGGCGAAATGCCGGACGGGGTACCGGCGGAAGTGCCGGGCACGGCGTCGGCTAAAGCGCCGGACGCGGTACGGGAAGCAGTGCCGGGCGCGGTACGGAAAGGGGTGCCAGCGGAAGTGCCGGGCACGGCGTCGGCGAAAGCGCCGGACGCGGTACGGGAAGCAGTGCCGGGCGCGGTACGGAAAGGGGTGCCAGGGGCGCCGGCCGAACCTGCCGCGTCGCTTCCGCCCGCCCCCGAGCCGGGCGACCCGCCCGCGCCCTTCCCGACCGGCCCCGAGCCGGGCGACCGACCCCCGCCCTTCCCGCCGGGCTCCCAACCGGCCAAGTCGGACGGCGTGGCGGGCAAGCGGGGGTCCAGCGGGTGCAGCCCCCTGGTTGGCGCGGGGAACTCCGGGCACCCGGACGGCGAGGGTCAGTCATGACAGCGCGCCGTATCGAGGGACTCCTGCTCGGCCTCGCCGCAGGCGACGCCGCCGGCTGGCCCGCCGCCCGGCACCGGGCCGCCCGCATGCCCGAGTGGACCCGACGCCTCACCCGCGAGCTGGACACCTTCGCCGAGCAGAACGCCACCACCACCCTCCCGGTACCGATCGCCCTCAACCAGCCCCCCGAACCCCTGCGCCTCGGCCCCTCCGACGACGCCGAGTGGGCGGCCTTCGCCGCGGAGGCGATCCTCCGGGCCGGCACCGACGACGCCCTCGGCGACCTCAGCCGGGAGCGCCGTACCCGCGCCGCCATCGACCTCACCTGGACCGCCGTGGCCGCGGAAGTCGCCGCCGCGGCGGACCGCGCACCCGAGGTCGAGTCCGCCGTACTCCCCCTGCGCGCCCGCATCTCCGTCCGCGCCGGCCTCGGCAACCTCGCCACCGGCCTGCGCCCGCCCGCCACCGGCCACGACAACCCGCACTACTTCGACGACGCCGCCTGTGTCCGCGCCTGCGTCCTCGCCGTCGCCCACCCCGGCGACCCCGAACGCGCCGCCGCCCTCGCCGAGTTCGACGCCCGCTACACCCAGGACGGCGACGGCGTGCACGGCGCGCGCGCCATGGCCGCCGCCCTCGCGCTCGCCCTCGCCGACGCCGAGACGGGCACCTGTGTGACCGCCGCGCTCACCGAGCTCCCGCCCGACACCGAGATCGGCCGCAACGCCCGCCACGCGCTCGCCCTCGCCGAGGACGGCGAGTCCGCCTTCTCCCTCGTCCCGCTCCTGGAACACCAGATCGTCGACCACGTCTACAGCTACGGCATCGCCGCCGCCGAGACCGTCCCGGTCGCCCTCGCCCTGGCCACCGCCGCCCGCGGCCGTATCGCCGAGGCCGTACCCGCCGCCGCCTGCCTGTCCCGGGTCGCCGACTCCGCCCCCGCCCTCGCGGGCGCCCTCACCGGAGCCCTCGGCGGCGGCGCGGCCATCCCGCAGACCTGGCGGGACGCCTGCCGCACCCTGTCCGGCTGCGCCCTGCCCCGCCTCACCGGCACCGACCTGGTGGAACTCGCCGGACTCCTGGAAGCCGCACAACCGGTCCGCCCAGGAGGATGATTCGGGCATGACGCCCAAGGAGTCCAAAGGACTCAAAGAAGAAGAAAGCAGCGGTCCCTCCCTGCCCGGTCTCGACGACCGGATCACCGGCGCCCTCGTCGGAGCCGCCGTCGGCGACGCCCTCGGCGGCCCCGTCGAGGGGTACTCCCCCGACCAGATCGCCGAGCGCCACGGCGGCCGCGTCCACGGCGTCGTCGGCCCCTGGCACGGCGACGACTGGCGCACCGCCCGCCCCATCGCGCCGTACCACAAGGGCGACGGCCACGTCACCGACGACACCCTGATGACGCATGCGCTGATCCGGGTGTACGCCCGCGTCCGCGACCACCTCGACGCGTACGCGATCGCCGACCACCTGGTCCCGGACCTGATGACGAACCCGCGCTGGATCCCGGAACTGGAGACCGAGACGCTGCCCCTGCACCGCCTCTTCCTCGCCGAGAAGTGGCTCGTGGCCCGGCTGGCCCACGCTCACGCCGATCCCCGGGAAGCGGGCGTCGGCAACATCGTCAACTGCGGCGCGGCGATGTACATGGCCCCCGTCGGCCTGGTCAACGCGGCCAACCCGGCCGCCGCCTACGCCGAGGCCCTGGACATCGCGGGCGCGCACCAGTCGTCGTACGGCCGTGAGGCGGCCGGTGTCCTCGCCGCGGCCGTGGCCGCCGCCGCGACCCCGGGCGCGACGCCGGACTCGGTCGTCACCGCCTGTCTGTCCCTGGCGAAGGACGGCACGCGCGAGGCGATCGAGAAGGTCTGCGAAGTGGCCCGCGGCCACAGCGACTTCGAGTCGGCGCTACGGCCGCTGCGCGCGGCGGTCGCCCCGTACGACACCGTCGGCCCGGACTACCGCGCGCCCTCCCTGGCCGCCCGCCGCCCCTCCCGTCTGCACTCGATCGAGGAACTGCCCATCGCCCTCGGCATGCTGCTGGTGGCCGGCGGCGACTACCGGCACGCCGTACTCGGCGCGGTCAACTACGGCCGCGACTGCGACTCGATCGCGACGATGGCCGGCGCCCTCGCGGGCGCGCTGGGCTCGCCCGTCCCGGAGGACTGGGCGAAGACGGTGGCGGAGGCCAGCCGGCTGGACCTGTGGGAGCCGGCCCGCACGCTCACCGAGGTGGCGCGGGAGGTCTTCGAGCGGGACGTACGGCGGCGGCGCGCCCACGAGCGGGCGTTCACGGCCCTCGGAGGCACCGCATGCTCCGACTGACCTGGGTCCAGCCGGAGGACCTGCTCGGCCACGAGCTCCGCCAGGCCCGCCTGGACGGGCGGGAGCCGTCGGCGATCGAGGCGCGGTGGCGGGCGGCGGGCGGCCCGGACGCGCCGGCCCGGGCGGGCGCGTCCGCCCACGGTGTCTCCCGGTATCTGCGCCTCCTCGCGGAAGACCTCCTGGACGAACTGGCCGACCTCCCGAGCGGCTTGTCCCACGACGAGCCGACGGATCTGGCCCGCATCAAGTCCCTGTGCACGGACTGGCCGAGTGCCCCCTCCGTGGGAGGCACCCCGCCGGCGCGGGCAGGCGACCCCACCTCCACCTCCGCCCCGGCCACGCCGGCCCCCGCCCCGGCCGCCCTCGAAGCCGCCTGGCTCGGCCGGGCCATCGGCTGCCTCCTCGGCAAACCCGTCGAAAAGCTCCCCCTCGACGCCATCCGCGCCCTCGCCCAGGCGACCGGCAACTGGCCCCTGACCACGTACTTCACGGCCCGCGGCGTCCCGGAGGACCTGCTCGCCGCGCACCCCTGGAACCGGCGCTCGGCCGCCACCTCCCTCGCCGAGAACATCGACGGCATGCCCGAGGACGACGACCTCGACTACCCCCTCCTGAACCTCCTGCTCCTGCGCCGTCACGGCAAGGCCTTCACCACCACCGACGTGGCCCGGCTCTGGCTGGACGAACTCCCGCCCGGCCGCACCTTCACCGCCGAACGCGTCGCCTACCGCAACCTCCTCACCGGCATCGAACCCCCGCACACCGCCCGCCACCGCAACCCCTTCCGCGAGTGGATCGGCGCCTCGATCCGCGCCGATGTGCACGGCTGGACCAACCCCGGCGATCCGGCGGCCGCCGCCGAGCAGGCGCACCGCGACGCGGTGCTCACACACACCGCCAACGGCGTCTACGCGGCGATGTTCACGGCCGCCGTCATCGCCACCGCCGCCACCGGAAGCCATGACGTCCACGCCTGTCTGCGCACCGGCCGCCGGGTGATCCCGCCCCACTCCCGGCTCGCGCGGGCGATCGACCACGCCGTCCGGCTGGCCGGGTCCCACGAGGACTTCGACGACGTGGTGGACGAGCTCCACGCCCGCTACACGCCCGCCCATCACTGGGTGCACGCCATCCCCAACACCGCCCTGCTCACCGCCGCCCTCACCCACGCGGACGGCGACTTCACCGGCTCCATCCGCCGTGCGGTGTCGGGCGGCCTGGACACCGACTCCAACGGGGCGACGGCCGGCAGCGTCGCGGGACTGCTCGCGGGCGACCCCGCCGCGCTCCCCGACCACTGGCGGGCCCCGCTGAAGAACCGGCTCGCCACCACCGTCGCCGACTTCGACGGCACCGGCTTCGACACCCTCGCCCACCTCACCCACCTGGAGGCGACCCGACCATGACCCACATCGTCGTCCTCGGCAGCACGAACATGGACCTCGTCACCTATGTCACGAAGGCCCCGCAGCGCGGCGAGACCGTGACGGGACGGGAGTTCCGCACGATCCCCGGCGGCAAGGGATCCAACCAGGCGATCGCCGCGGCCCGCGCCGGCGCCACCGTCTCGATGATCGGCGCGGTCGGCAACGACGCCTTCGGCCTGCGGCTGCGCGACACCCTCGAGCACTCCGGCGTGGACACCGACTTCCTGCGGACGGTCGAGGGCCCGTCCGGCACCGCGCACATCGTGGTGGACGACGAGGGCGCCAACTCCATCGTCGTGATCCCCGGCGCGAACGGCACCGTCGACCACCTCTCCCCCGGCGACGAGGGCCTGATCGCCTCCGCCGACGCCCTGCTGCTGCAGCTGGAGATCCCGCTGCGCGCGGTGGTCCTGGGCGCCCAGGCGGCGCGCCGGCACGGGGTCCGTACGGTGCTCACCCCCTCGCCCGCCCAGCCGCTGCCGCCCGAACTCCTCGACGCGACCGACCTGTTGGTGCCCAACGAGTACGAGGCGATCACCCTCACCGGCCGCACCGACCCGCGCGAGGCCGCCGCCGATCTGCTGCACCTGGTGCCGGAGGTCGTCGTCACGCTGGGCGCGACCGGCAGCCTCTACCTGGCCCGGGGCACCGATCCGCTGGTGATCCCGGCACCGCAGGTGACCGCCGTCGACTCCACGGGCGCCGGTGACACCTTCGTCGGCGCGCTCGCGGTGGCCCTCGCGGAGGAGAAACCGGTGCGGGAGGCACTGTCCTGGGCTGCGGCCGCCGCGGCGATCTCCGTGCAGCGGGCCGGGGCGTCGGTGTCGATGCCGTACCGCCCGGAGATCGACGCCCAGTTCACCGCGTGAGGTGCGACGCATGAGGTTCGACGCAGAGGTACGACGCATGGGTACGACGGCTCCACCGCCCCTCACCGGTCTGCGGGTGCTGGACCTCGCGACCCTCTTCGCCGGCCCGGTGGCCGCCACGCTGCTCGGCGACTTCGGCGCCGAGGTGATCAAGGTCGAGCATCCACGCCGGCCCGACCCCTCCCGTGGGCACGGCCCGGCCAAGGAGGGCGTCGGCCTGTGGTGGAAGGTGCTCGGCCGCAACAAGCGGACCATCACCCTGGACCTGTCCACCCCGGGCGGCCGTGCCACCCTGCTCCGGCTCGCCGCCACCGCCGACGTCGTGATCGAGAACTTCCGCCCGGGCACCCTGGAGAAGTGGGATCTGGGCTGGACGGAACTGGCGGCCGCCAACCCCCGGCTGGTCCTCGCCCGGGTGACGGCCTTCGGCCAGTTCGGGCCGTACGCCCACCGCGCCGGCTTCGGCACGCTCGCCGAGGCGATGAGCGGCTTCGCCGCGATCACCGGCGAACCGGACGCGCCGCCCACGCTCCCGCCCTTCGGGCTCGCGGACTCGGTCGCGGGCCTGGCGACCGCCTACGCCGTGCTCACCGCGCTGGCCGCACGGGAGCACACCGGCGCCGGTCAGGTCGTCGACATGGCGATCATCGAGCCGATCCTGTCGGTCCTCGGCCCCCACCCCACCTGGTACGACCAGCTCGGCCACGTCCAGGAACGCACCGGAAACCGGTCCGCGAACAACGCGCCGCGCAACACCTACCGCACCTCGGACGGCCACTGGGTCGCCGTCTCCACCTCCGCGCAGTCGGTGGCGGAGCGGGTGATGCGCCTGGTGGGCCGCCCGGAGCTGATCCGGGAACCCTGGTTCGCCACCGGCGCCGACCGCGCCGCCCACGCCGACGTCCTGGACGAGGCGGTCGGCTCCTGGATCGCCGCCCGCACCCGCGCCGAGGTCCTCGCGGCCTTCGAGAAGGCGGAGGCGGCCGTGGCCCCGGTCCAGGACGTCCGGGACGTCCTGGCCGACCCCCAGTACCAGGCGCTGCACACGATCACCACCGTCGACGACCCCGAGCTGGGCCCGCTGCGCATGCAGAACGTCCTCTTCCGGCTCTCCGCCACGCCCGGCGCGATCCGCTGGGCCGGCCGCCCGCACGGCGCCGACACCGAGGCCGTGCTCACCGAACTGGGCCTCACCCCCGCCGAACTGCGCGCCCTGCGCGAGGAGGGCGCGTTGTGACCCCGCACCCGCTCACCTGGCTCTACGTCCCCGGCGACCGCCCGCCCGTGGTGGCCAGGGCGCTGGCCGCAGGCGCCGATGTGGTGGTGATCGACCTGGAGGACGCCGTCGCGCCGGAGCGCAAGGAGTACGCCCGCGCGGCCACGGCCGAGCTCCTCACCGGCCCCCCGCCGGTCCCGGTCCACGTCCGTGTCAACGCCCTGGACAGCCCCTGGTCCGCCGGTGATCTGGCCGCCCTGGCCGCACTCCCCGGACTGGCGGGCCTACGGCTGCCCAAGGTGACCGCCCCGGCCGACATCAGGCAGGTCGCCACCGCCACCCCCGTGCCGCTGTACGCCCTGCTGGAGTCGGCCCTCGGCATCGAGCACGCCTACGCCATCGCCACCGCCCACCCCGCCCTGCGGGGCATCGCCGTCGGCGAGGCGGATCTGCGGGCCGACCTCGGGGTACGGGCCGACGCGGGCCTCGACTGGCCGCGCTCCCGGGTGGTCGTCGCCGCCCGCGCGGCCGGCCTCGCCCCACCGCCGCAGTCGGTCCATCCAGACATCCGGGACCTGGACGGCCTCGCCGCCTCCTGCGCCCACGGCCGTTCCCTCGGCTTCCTGGGCCGCGCCGCCATCCATCCCCGGCAGCTCCCGGTGATCGAACGGGCCTACCTTCCGACCCCGGCAGAGATCGAACACGCCGAGACGATCATCAAGGCGGCCGCGGCGAAAGAGGGCGCCCAGGCCCTGCCCGACGGCCGCTTCATCGACGCGGCGGTGGTCACGATGGCCCAGCGGACCCTGTCACTGGCACGCAGAGACTGACCCCGCACCGCCACGGCTCGCCCGCACGCATCGAGGGCGCCCGAACAGCTTCGGGCGCCCTCGATGTCGTAGAACAAACGCGTCAGCTCTTCTTGGTCGCCGACCCGGCCTCGTCCTTCGCCTCGGCAACCTCCGCGGCCTCCGTGGCTTCCACGTCCTCCGGCTCGGCCTTGTCCTCCGCCTTGTGCTCGGCCTCGTCGGCGCCTTCCGCACCGTCGGCCGGACCGTCGGGGACACCCGGCTCGACGACGGCCTCCCTGCCGGGCCGCTTCTTCGCCGACACAACGATGTACGTCACCGCCAGCAGGAACACGATCAGCGCGGTCCAGTCGTTCAGGCGGAGGCCCAGGATGTGGTGCGCGTCGTCCACGCGCATGTACTCGATCCAGCCCCGGCCCACGCAGTAGGCCGCGACGTAGAGGGCGAACGCGCGGCCGTGGCCGAGGGTGAAGCGGCGGTCGGCCCAGATGACCAGGAGAGCCACGCCGATGCACCACAGGGACTCGTACAGGAACGTCGGGTGGTAGTAGCCCGGCACCCGGCCGCCCTCGGAGGAGGTGATGTGCAGCGCCCAGGGAACATGCGTCTCACGGCCGTACAGCTCCTGGTTGAACCAGTTGCCCCAGCGGCCGATGGCCTGCGCGAACGCGATGCCGGGCGCGACGGCGTCGGCGTACGCCGGCATCGGGATGCCCCGGCGCCGCGCGCCGATCCACGCGCCGAGAGCGCCGAGCGCGATCGCGCCCCAGATGCCCAGGCCGCCCTGCCACACCTTGAAGGCGTCGACCCAGTCACGGCCCGGGCTGAAGTAGAGCTCGTAGTCCGTGATCACGTGGTAGAGCCGGCCGCCGACCAGACCGAACGGCACAGCCCAGACCGCGATGTCGGCGACCGTGCCGGACCGCCCACCGCGGGCGATCCAGCGCTTGTTGCCGAGCCAGACGGCGACGAAGACGCCGATGATGATGCAGAAGGCGTAGGCGCGCAGCGGAATGGGGCCGAGGTGCAGCACCCCGTGCGACGGGCTGGGAATGTAGGCAAGTTCCATGGCAAGTCCGACGCTACCCTGCCGGGCCGTGGTGACGGCAAGCAGCCCGGCTACGGGTGCATAACGGGGGCGTGAGAAATACGGGCGGCGGAAGGAAGATCCTTACCCGCGGTTGGCCGCCTCCACCATCTGCTTGAGCTTGGCCGGGGTCATGCCCTGCTGCTGGTAGATGTTCTTGCCGTCGAGCAGGACCGTGGGCGTGGAGTTGAGGCCGCTGGTCTGGAAGGCCTTGTGGGACTTGTCGACCCAGCTGTCGTGGGTGCCGTCCTTGACGCACTTCTGGAAGGCGGGGGTGTCCAGGCCGGCGACCTTGCCGGCCAGCTCGATCAGCTTGGCGTTGTCCGCGAAGGCGTCGTCGGTCTCCTTGGGCTGGTTGGCGTACAGCACGTCGTGGTAGTCGCGGAACTTTCCGGCGTCCTGGGCGCAGGCCGCGGCGTTGGCGCCGCGGAGGGAGCCGGTGCCGCGGAGGTTGCCGTCGATCAGCCGGACCAGGTGGTACTCGATTCTGAGTTTGCCCGAGTCGACCAGTTCATGGAGGGTCGGGCGGTAGGCGACCTCGAAGACCTGGCAGGCCGGGCAGCGGACGTCCTCCCAGACGGTGAGCGTCGACTTGGCGCCGTCCTTGCCGACCGGGATGGCGAGGCTGTCCTTGCCCTGCGCGCCCGAGGGCACCACGACCGGGCCCGCCTTCTCGCTGCTCTTGTTCTTGCCGGCGTTCGCGGCGAGCACGCCGATCACCGCCGCGAGGCCCAGGACGCAGACGATGCTCGCGCCCACGATCAGCGCGCGCCTTCGCTTGTCCGCGGCCTTCTGCTTCTCACGCTCGACCGCCAGCCGCTCCCGGGCGGTGCGCTTTCCGTCACGGTTCTTCTCGCTCACACCCCCAGAACGAACCGGGGAGGCGCAGCGCGCCTCCCCGGTTCCAGGTCCACTCGTTCGAGTGACCGAATGTTCTGACGGGGGTGTTCTGATAGGGAAAGTGACCTGCGGTCACGCCTGTTCGCGCACGCCCTTCGCCAGCTCCCCGGCCAGCTCGCGGACCGCCTCCACGCCGGCCGTGTGGTCGGGCGCGTCCAGCATCCGCTTCACGAAGGCCGAGCCGACGATGACGCCGTCGGCGAAGCCGGCGACCTCGGCGGCCTGAGCGCGGTTGGAGACGCCGAGTCCGACGCAGACGGGCAGCTCGGTGCCGGTGGCGCGGGTGCGCTCGACCAGGTTCCGGGCCTGCGCACCGACGGATTCGCGGGTGCCGGTGACGCCCATCAGCGAGGCCGCGTAGACGAAGCCGCTGCCCGCCGCGGTGATCTGGGCGAGCCGCTCGTCCTTGCTGCTCGGCGCCACCACGAACACGGTCGCGAGGCCGTGCTTCTCGGCGTGCTCCCGCCACAGCGCCGACTCCTGGACGGGCAGGTCGGGCAGGATGCAGCCCGCGCCGCCCGCCTCGGCCAGCTCGGCGGTGAACCGCTCGACGCCGTAGCGGTCGATGGGGTTCCAGTACGTCATGACGAGCACGGGCTTGCCGGTCGCCGCGTACACCTCGCGGACCGTGCGCATCACATCGGCGATCTTGACCCCGCCGCGCAGGGCGATGTCGTCGGCGGTCTGGATGACCGGGCCGTCGAGGACGGGGTCGCTGTGCGGCAGGCCCACCTCCACGACGTCCGCCCCGCCGTCGAAGACGGCCTTGATCGCCTCGATGCCGCCGTCCACGGTCGGGAACCCGGCCGGGAGGTAGGCGATCAGCGCGGACCGGCCCTCGGCCTTGGCGGCGGCCAGGGTGTCCGACAGCAGCTGGATGTTCCCGCTCACTTGGCGTCCCCCTCGATCTCCGCGGTGTCGGCTTCGTCGGCGGCCACCTCGGCGTCGGTGTCGTACAGGCCGAAGTAGCGGGCGGCGGTGTCCATGTCCTTGTCGCCGCGGCCGGACAGGTTGACGACGATCAGGCCGTCCTTGCCCAGCTCCTTGCCGACCTCCAGGGCACCGGCGAGGGCGTGGGCGCTCTCGATGGCCGGGATGATGCCCTCGGTGCGGGACAGCAGACGCAGCGCCTGCATGGCCGCGTCGTCGGTGATCGCGCGGTACTCGCCGCGGCCGGAGTCCTTGAGGTAGGAGTGCTCCGGGCCGATGCCCGGGTAGTCCAGGCCGGCCGAGATGGAGTACGGCTCGGTGATCTGGCCCTCGTCGTCCTGCAGGACGTACGACCGGGAACCGTGCAGGATGCCCGGCTCGCCCGCGGTCAGGGTGGCCGCGTGCTCGCCGGTCTCGATGCCGTGCCCTGCGGGCTCGCAGCCGATGAGGCGGACGCCCTCGTCGGGGATGAAGGCGTGGAAGAGGCCGATGGCGTTGGAGCCGCCGCCGACGCAGGCGATCGCGGCGTCGGGCAGGCGCCCCGCGCGCTCCAGGAGCTGGCGGCGGGCCTCCACGCCGATCACCCGGTGGAAGTCGCGGACCATGGCCGGGAAGGGGTGCGGGCCGGCGACCGTGCCGAACAGGTAGTGGGTGTGGTCGACGTTCGCCACCCAGTCGCGGAACGCCTCGTTGATGGCGTCCTTGAGCGTACGGCTGCCGGACTTCACCGCGACGACCTCGGCGCCGAGCATGCGCATGCGGGCCACGTTCAGGGCCTGGCGCCTGGTGTCGACCTCGCCCATGTAGATGGTGCAGTCGAGGCCGAACAGGGCGCAGGCGGTCGCGGTCGCGACGCCGTGCTGACCGGCGCCGGTCTCCGCGATCACGCGGGTCTTGCCCATCCGCTTGGTGAGCAGCGCCTGGCCGAGGACGTTGTTGATCTTGTGGGAGCCGGTGTGGTTCAGGTCCTCGCGCTTGAGGAACACGCGCGCGCCGCCGGCGTGTTCGGCGAAGCGGGGGACCTCGGTGAGGGAGCTGGGGCGGCCGGTGTAGTTGACCATCAGGTCGTCGAGCTCTCGGGCGAACTCGGGGTCGTGCTTGGCCTTGTCGTACTCGACGGCGACCTCGTCCACGGCGGCGACGAGGGCCTCCGGGATGAACTTGCCGCCGAACGCGCCGAAGTAGCCTTCGGCGCTGGGGACTTGACCCTCCGGGTCGGGGTAGAAGAAGTTGCTGGGCATGCCAAACCTCACGGTGAGTGCGTGTGAAAAGACACTATTCGCCGTGGGGGCGGGGATTTGTCCGTTGGCCGCGGACCGTCAGTGGCTTGTCGCGCCCGCGCGGCGGTAGCCGCACATCGAACAGAGCCCCGCGCCCCTTAGGTCGGCTGCTGCCATCGCATGCCGTTGACCTGCCCGGGCTCATCGCCGATGACGTACCGCACCCTGCGGCCGTGGACACGCCGGGCCGGGGCGCGGCAGCCCCTCGGGCGGCAGCCACGCGCCAGGCGGGCGTACCGGTCCACGGTCGTCACGGTGAGAGTCATCGGGATCAGCCTACCGGGTGATCAGCTCCGGCCGTGCCGCAGCGCGGGATGTTCACCCGCGGCGACCAGGTCGGCGACGGCGGTCTTGGGGTCGCGCCCGGTGACCAGGGACTCGCCGACCAGGACCGCGTCGGCGCCGGCGTTGGCGTAGGCGATCAGGTCGTGCGGGCCGCGGACACCGGATTCAGCGACCTTGACGAGGTGGTCCGGGATCTCCGGCGCGACCCGCTCGAACGTGCCGCGGTCGACCTCCAGCGTCTTCAGGTTGCGCGCGTTGACGCCGATGACCTTGGCGCCCGCGTCCACGGCCCGCTCGACCTCGTCCTCGTCGTGCACCTCGACGAGCGGGGTGAGTCCGATCGACACCGCGCGCTCGATCAGCGACTCCAGGGCCGGCTGGTCCAGGGCGGCCACGATCAGCAGCGCGAGGTCGGCGCCGTACGCCCGGGCCTCCCACAGCTGGTACGACGTGACGATGAAGTCCTTGCGCAGGACCGGGATGTCCACGCGCGCGCGGACGGCCTCCAGGTCGGCCAGCGAGCCGCCGAAGCGGCGCTGTTCGGTGAGGACGGAGATGACGGCCGCGCCGCCCGCCTCGTAGTCAGCGGCCAGCCCGGCCGGGTCGGCGATCGCCGCCAGCGCGCCCTTGGAGGGGCTGGAGCGCTTGACCTCGCAGATCACCTTGACGCCGTCGCCCTTGAGCGCGGCCACCCCGTCCTTGGCGGCGGGAGCCTTGGCCGCGCGCTCCTTGAGCTCGTCGAGGCTGACGCGTGCCTGCCGCTCCGCGAGGTCGGCACGGACTCCGTCGATGATCTCGTCGAGCACACTCACGCGAGCGGCCCCCTTTCCTGACGGTGGTTCCTTCAGGTTTTGAAAACCCGTGGTCACTGCGATGGTATCCGCACCAGCGCGGAGCCCTCGCATCCGGTGGACACCGGTCCCACTACCTGGACCTTCCCGATGTGATCAAGGGTGCAGCCAGCCACCCGACGGCAGATTCCGGACAGCCGTGAACACCAGCAGCAAGGCGCCGACCGCCCACAGGTGCGCCGGCCGCGGGTCCAGCCGCAGCGGCCGGCCGCGTACGGAGTGGACCACCCATACGGTCCACAGCACCGCGAAGCCCAGGTAGGCGGCCACGCCCAGCGCGTTGTCGCGCAGCGCGGTGAGCAGGTCGCCGTGGACGAAGGCGTGCGCGCTGCGCAGTCCGCCGCAGCCGGGGCAGTACAGGCCGGTGAGCCGGTACAGCGGGCAGACCGGGTAGTGACCGGGTTGGTTCGGGTCGACCGTGCCCACGTACGCGAAGGCCCCGGCGACGGCCGCGAGGAGTCCCGCCGGGACGGCGAGGCGCCGCCACGGCGGGCTGACCGGGACGTGAGGGGTCACGTGCGGGAACGGACGGCTCTCGGCGTTCACCTCAGCATTGTCTCCGGTGCACGGGCACCGCGCGCGCCGGTCCGCCCGCCTTGGACCACGAAAGGCGGCCCGCACCTTGTGCAGGTGCGGGCCGCCCCTCGGGAAGACCGTCGGCTCAGCTCTCGACGCCGGCCGGCTCACGGGTGGTGAGGGGGGCGCCGCTCATCTTGAGAGGGGCCTGCTTCGCGCCGAGGCCCATGGCGCGCATGATGCCGCCGACCACCGCGCCGCCGAGGATGAGCACCATGCCGGCCCAGAAGCCGACCGGCTGGGCCATCACCATGAAGGCGCCCGCGACGCAGAAACCGATGAAGGAAATGATGACACCGGTCCAGGCGGCCGGGGTGTGACCGTGGCCGTGGCTGCTGCCCGCCATGTCTGTGCTCCTCGTTGCTGTGTACGTGTCCCAGAGAGCGGCGTACGTCTCGTACGGCTCCGAGCCCGACCGTCACTGTCGTCACTGTCCGAGCCGGACGCTCGTCGTCCATTGTCCCGTACGGGCGCCCGTGCCGGACGCGGGGGTGGCGTCTGTTTCGCCACACCCGGCCCGCCGGGTGCGGCGGCTCAGGCCCCGGTGGGGTCCTCGCCGCGGTCCAGGGCCTTCCAGATCTCCTCGGGCCGTTCCGGGTCGACCGGGCGGGCCTTGCGGCGCGGACGGTCGGCGCCGCGCTCATAACGGCCGGACATGGCGGGCCACCGGGCGCCGTAGCGCAGCGCCAGCAGGCCGGCCAGCAGGATCAGCAGGCCGCCGGCGGCCGCGACGTAGGGCCAGCCGGTGTGGCTGAGCGCGGCGACGGTGGCGGAGGTGTCGCCGCTGGCCTGGGCGGCCTCCTCGTCCAGCGCGGAGCTGTCGGAGGCGCCGGTGAGCGCGGCGGCGACGATGCCGGCGCCGGACAGCGCGAGCAGCCCGGCGACGACGAACCGGCCGGCCCTGCGGACGGCGAAGACGGCGACGAGCGCGGCGAGGCCCACTATGGCGAGGGCCGCGGGGACACCCGTGACGTCGCTGCCCTTGACGTTCAGCGGGAACGGGCCGCCGGCCACCGTCGCGGTGCCCTCGGCCCAGCGCTGCCGGGTCGCGAGCAGCGCCACGGCCGCGCCGAGCGCGCCGCACAGGAGGGCCACGGCGAGGCTCCGCCGGCCGGACCGGACGGGCGCGGCGGCTTCGGTACGAGGGTGAGGTACGGCAGTCACGTACTCCACTATCGCCTGAACCCCCGGCGAACCGTCACCCGGGTCCGTCAAGCCATGGGCGGGTCGAATCTCGGCCATGATCCGCCCAGGAACGGCACATGAACGTCCCAGGAACCGCAAAGGAACGTTCTTGCTTCAACATCCATCTTGTTGACGTGGCCCCGCCATCCGTACGTTCTGCGCCACCACGGCACGACACCACGCGCTGTGGTGGCACCCGCGCACCCCCCACAGCCCTTCCCGATCCACCCACCTCGTGGAGGACGTAAGTTGCGCAGAACCGCTTCCCTCGCCGCCGTGGCCACGCTCGCCACGGCCGCCCTCGCCCTGGCCGCCCCGCTCGGTCAGGCGGCCCAGTCCACCGCCTCCCCGTCCCACGGTGTCAGCGTCGCGCACGCCTGCGCCGCCCCGACGAAGGGGGAAATGGCCTGCAACGCCCTCAAGGTCACCGCGGGCACCCCTAAGTCGGCACACGCCGAGAGCGATCTGACCGCGGCCGCCGCACCCGCCGGCTACGGCCCCGCCTCGCTGCAGGCGGCGTACAACCTGCCCTCCACGAGCGGCGGTTCGGGCCAGACGGTGGCGATCGTCGACGCCTACGACGACCCGAGCGCCGAGTCCGACCTCGCCGTCTACCGCTCCCAGTACGGCCTGCCCGCCTGCACCACCGCCAACGGCTGCTTCAAGAAGGTGGACCAGAACGGCGGCACCAAGTACCCGCGCGGCAACTCCGGCTGGGCCGAGGAGATATCCCTCGACCTCGACATGGTCAGCGCGGCCTGCCCGAACTGCAAGATCCTGCTGGTGGAGGCCAGTACGGCCACCATGACCAACCTGGGCACGGCCGTGAACACGGCGGTCAACCTGGGCGCGAAGTTCGTCTCCAACAGCTACGGCGGCTCCGAGTCCTCCAGCGACGCGACCTACGACTCCAGCTACTTCAACCACCCGGGCGTCGCCATCACCGTCTCCTCCGGTGACAACGGCTACGGCGTCGAGTACCCGGCGGCGTCCAAGTACGTGACGGCCGTGGGCGGTACGTCCCTGAAGACGGCCTCCAACTCGCGCGGCTGGACCGACACGGTGTGGAGCGGCGCCGGCTCCGGCTGCTCCGCCTACGACGCCAAGCCCAGCTGGCAGACGGACTCCGGCTGTGCGAAGCGCACGGTCGCGGACGTCTCGGCGGTCGCCGACCCCAACACCGGTGTCGCGGTGTACGACAGCTACGCCCAGGGCAGCGGCTGGATGGTCTTCGGCGGCACCAGCGCCTCCGCCCCGCTGATCGCGGCGACCTACGCGCTGGCCGGCACCCCGTCCGCGGGCTCCTACCCGGCGTCCTTCCCGTACGCGCACACCTCGGCGCTGAACGACGTCACCAGCGGCTCCAACGGCAGCTGCGGCGGCTCGTACCTGTGCACCGGCACCACCGGGTACGACGGGCCGACCGGGCTCGGCACCCCGAACGGCACCGCCGCGTTCACCGGCTGAACTCTCCTATGAGTTGAGCCTGTTGGCCGTGTGCACCGCGCGGAGGACCGCCGCCGCCTTGTTGCGGCACTCCTGGTCCTCCGCCACCGGGTCGGAGTCGGCGACGATGCCGGCTCCGGCCTGCACGTATGCCGTGCCGTCCCGGAGCAGCGCCGTACGGATGGCGATCGCGGTGTCGGAGTCGCCCGCGAAATCCAGATAGCCGACACAGCCGCCGTACAGGCCGCGCCGGGACGGCTCCAGCTCGTCGATGATCTGCATCGCGCGGGGCTTGGGGGCGCCGGAGAGGGTGCCCGCCGGGAAGCAGGCCGTGAGCACGTCGAAGGCGGTGCGGCCCTCGGCCACCCGGCCGGTGACCGTCGAGACGATGTGCATCACGTGCGAGTAGCGCTCGATGGACATGAAGTCGACCACCTCGACCGAGCCGGGCTCGCAGACCCGGCCCAGGTCGTTGCGTCCGAGGTCCACCAGCATCAGGTGCTCGGCGCGCTCCTTGGGATCGGCCATCAGCTCCTCGGCGAGGGCCTGGTCCTCCTGCGGGGTGGTGCCGCGGGGCCGGGTGCCGGCGATGGGGTGGACCATCGCCCGTCCGTCCTCGACCTTCACCAGGGCCTCGGGGGACGAGCCGACGACGTCGAAGCCGTCGAAGCGGAACAGGTACATGTACGGGGACGGGTTGGTGGCCCGCAGCACCCGGTAGACGTCCAGCGCGCTCGCCGTGCACGGGGTCTCGAAGCGCTGGGAGGGCACGACCTGGAAGGCCTCGCCTGCGCGGATGCGCTCCTTGACGTCCTCGACGGCGACCTGGAAGTCGGGACCACCCCACAGCGCGGTGTACTCGGGCAGCTCGGAGGGCGGCAGGACGGCCGGGGGCTGGGCGACCGCGCGCGTGAGGTCGGCCTCCATGGCGTCGAGCCGGGCCACGGCGTCGGCGTAGGCCTCGTCCACACCGGTGTCGAGGTCGTTGTGGTTGATCGCGTTGGCGATCAGCAGGACCGAGCCCTCCCAGTGGTCCATGACGGCGAGGTCGCTGGTCAGGAGCATGGTCAGCTCGGGCAGCCGCAGGTCGTCGCGCTCACCGGGACCGATCTTCTCCAGGCGGCGGACGATGTCGTAGCCCAGATAGCCGACCATGCCGCCGCTGAAGGGCGGCAGGCCTTCCTGCTGCGGGGTGTGCAGGGCCTGGAGCGTGGCGCGCAGGGCCTTCAGGGGGTCGCCGTCGACCGGGACGCCGACCGGCGGGGTGCCGAGCCAGTGCGCCTGTCCGTCGCGTTCCGTGAGCGTCCCGGCGGACCGGACGCCGACGAAGGAGTACCGGGACCAGGAGCGGCCGTTCTCCGCGGACTCCAGCAGGAAGGTGCCGGGGCGCTCGGCGGCCAGTTTGCGGTACAGCGCGACCGGCGTGTCGCCGTCGGCGAGGAGCTTGCGCGTCACCGGGATGACGCGCCGGTCGGTGGCGAGCTTGCGGAAGGTCTCGAGGTCCATGGCGGCCGACCTTACTGATCAGATGCCGGAACGGCGGAATCGGCTTCGGTGTCGGCGTCCTTCAGGAGCACGTCCTCGTCGAAGCAGGTGCGCGCGCCGGTGTGGCAGGCCGCGCCCACCTGGTCGACCTTGACCAGGACGGTGTCGGCGTCGCAGTCCAGCGCGACCGACTTCACCCACTGGAAGTGGCCCGAGGTGTCGCCCTTGACCCAGTACTCCCGGCGGCTGCGCGACCAGTAGGTGCAGCGGCCGGTGGTCAGCGTGCGGTGCAGGGCCTCGTCGTCCATCCAGCCGAGCATGAGCACCTCACCGGTGTCGTACTGCTGGGCGATGGCGGGCAGGAGGCCGTCCGCGCTGCGCTTGAGGCGGGCGGCGATCTCCGGGTCGAGGCTGCGGGGCCGGGGAGTCCCGGTCGTACTGGTCATGGGTGCCATTGTGCCGCGCGGGTACGACAACGCCGGAGCCGTGTCCACTGCGCGGACCGACCGCCTGGTCGTAGGCTGACACCATGTCGACCTTCGCCAAGCGTGAACGGCTCCTGCTCGCCGACCTCTTGGAAACCGTCGGTCCGGACGCCGACACCCTCTGCGAGGGCTGGCGGTCCCGGGACCTGGCCGCGCATGTCGTCGTGCGCGAGCGCCGCCCGGACGCGGCCGGGGGCACGCTGATCAAGCAGCTCGCGCCGCGCCTGGAGAAGGTGATGGCCGAGTACACCGCGAAGCCGTACGAGGAACTGATCCAGCTGATCCGTACGGGCCCGCCGCGTTTCTCCCCGTTCCAGCTCAAGCAGGTCGACGAGGCGGCCAACATCGTCGAGTTCTACGTCCACACCGAGGACGTGCGCCGGGCCCAGCCGGACTGGGGCCCGCGCGAGCTGGACCCCGTCTTCCAGGACGCCCTGTGGTCCCGGCTGGAGCGCACCGCGCGGCTGGTGGCCCGCGGTGTGCCGACGGGTCTGGTGCTGCGCCGCCCGGACGGGCAGACGGCGGTGGCGCACCGGGGCGCGCCGGTGGTGACGGTGACCGGCGAGCCGTCGGAGCTGCTGATGTTCGTGTTCGGGCGGCAGAACGCGGCCAAGGTGGAGGTCGAGGGCGAGACGGACGCGATCACCAAGCTGAACGAGTCCAGGCAGCTGGGCATCTGAGCCTGGGGCGGGCCGGTGGAGGTCAGCCCGGGAGTTCCGCGCGGCGCAGGGCCGGTACGGCGAGGGCGACGACCCCGCCGAGGCCGCAGACGCCGGCGCTGACGACGTAGACCGGCCCGAGGCCCCAGGCACCGATCGCGGCCGCCGCGAGCGGCATGCTGAGCGGGGCCAGACCGAGGCTGACCAGGCTGGAGACGGCGGTGACCCGGCCCAGGTAGGCGGGGTCGGACCGGGTCTGCAGCAGGGCCCCGCACAGGGCGCCGCTGAGCCCGGCGAGCAGGCCGACGAGCAGGGCCACGCCGACGGCGGCGCCGAGCGTGGGGACGAAGGCGAGGGCGCCGATGGCCACGGCCCCCGCCACACACGCCGACCCGGTGACCAGTCCCGCGCGCGGCAGCCGCCCCCGGACCGCCAGCAGCAGCGAGGCGGCTCCCGCGCCGGCGCCGAATCCGGCCAGCACCCAGCCCATGCCGGAGGCGCCCCAGCCGCGCCGGTCCGCCAGCAGGGTCAGACCGACGTTCAGCGGGCCGACGAAGCCGAGGTCGCCGAGGGCGATGGCGAGCATCAGCGGGGCGAGGACGCGGTGGCGGCGGATGTAGCGCAGACCGGCGCGGAGGTCGCTCCACGCGGTTCCGGCCACCTCGGGCGTGTCGTCCTTCGGCAGGTCCCGCACGCGTACCGAGACCAGCAGCGGCACGGACACGGCGATGAGCAGCCCGGCGAGGGCGAACGCGGCCGGGGCACCGCCGACGGCCACGCCGAGCCCGCCGAGCGGGGCGCCGGCCACACTGGAGAACCGGATCGCGAGGCCACGCATCCCCTGGACCCTGGCGAGCTGGCCCTTCTCGGTGAGACGGGCCGGCAGGGCCCCCACGGCGGGCATGAACACCGCGTCGACCGTGCCGAAGACCAGCGCCAGCAGGGCGAGCGGCCACAGTCCCGGGCTGGTGAGGAACAGCAGGGCGGCCACGGCGAGGACGGCCGCACAGCGCACGGCGTCGCTGCCGATGACGACCCGGCGGGGGCCGAACCGGTCGGCGATCACCCCGCCGCCGAGCATCAGCACGGCCCGGGGCAGCGCGCTCGCGGACATCACGAGCCCGGCCTGCGCGGGCGTTCCGGTCTGCACGGCGGCCCAGGACAGGGCGAGGTAGTAGACGCTGTCGCCGAGCATCGAGGAGGTGTAGGCGGCGAGCCAGCGCAGGACGTTGGGGTCGCGGTGGGCCTGCGGCGCGGTCACCGGCGGTGTGAGCGTGGCGGTCACGGGAGAGGGGCCTCTCAGACGCGGAACGGGAAGCCGTACACGTGCAGAGCGACGTGCTCGCGCCCTTCGGTGTCACCGGCGGCCTCACGGGCGCGCCCCTGCTCGTCGTAGCGCTTGAGCAGGGCGTGCAGGTCCTTCTTCAGCTCCGCGAGCTCCTCGGCGGTCAGCCTGAGCAACGACTCGGAGTCGTGGGCGGCCTCGTTCCACCCGGGTCCCCAGTGGGCACGCTGATCGAGGTATCCGCGGTACATCTCGGCTCGCTGGTCCAGGAACATCCGCGAGGCCGCGAGATGGGCCGCCACCTTCTCGGGGGCGTCCTGGAAGTCCTTGTCGCGGATGGAGACCCCTTCGGAGGACGGCTGCCACCAGCGCTCGCGCCCGTCCGCGCTGCGCGGCTCGGCCTCCTCCACCAGGCCGTGCTCGGCGAGCTTGCGCAGGTGGTAGCTGACCAGGGAAACGGCCTCGTCGACCTGTTCGGCGAGGTGGGAGGCGGTGGCCGCCTCGGCGACGAACAGCAGTCGGTAGAGCTTCATGCGCAGGGGATGCGCGAGCGCCTTCAGGGTGCCGACATCCGTGATCCGGCGCTCTTCCTCACGAGCCATACCCCGACCCTAGATACGAAAGAAAAGTTGCACAACAGATTTTGCGCAACCTCCCTTTCGCATCTGCCGAAGCTCGGCGCGGCGTCAGCGCACGGGGTGTCCCGCCGCCCGCAGCGTCTCCTTCACCTCGCCGATCCGCAGGTCGCCGAAGTGGAAGACGGAGGCGGCCAGGACCGCGTCCGCGCCCGCCTCGATGGCCGGCGGGAAGTCGGCCAGCTTGCCCGCGCCGCCCGAGGCGATCACCGGGACGGTCACGTGCTTGCGGACCGCCGCGATCATCTCCAGGTCGTAGCCGTCCTTGGTGCCGTCCGCGTCCATGGAGTTCAGCAGGATCTCGCCGGCGCCCAGCTCGGCCGCCCGGTGCGCCCACTCGACGGCGTCGATGCCGGTGCCGCGCCGGCCGCCGTGCGTCGTCACCTCGAAGGAGCCGGACTCGGTGCGGCGCGCGTCCACCGACAGCACCAGCACCTGCCGGCCGAACCGCTCGGCGATCTCGCGGATCAGCTCGGGGCGGGCGATCGCGGCGGTGTTCACGCCCACCTTGTCGGCGCCCGCCCGCAGCAGCTTGTCCACGTCCTCGGCCGTACGGACGCCGCCGCCGACCGTCAGCGGGATGAACACCTGCTCCGCGGTGCGCCGCACCACGTCGTACGTCGTCTCCCGGTCGCCCGAGGACGCGGTGATGTCCAGGAACGTCAGCTCGTCGGCGCCCTCGGCGTCGTACACCTTCGCCATCTCGACGGGGTCGCCCGCGTCGCGCAGGTTCTGGAAGTTGACGCCCTTGACGACCCGGCCGTTGTCCACGTCCAGGCAGGGGATGACTCGGACCGCCAGGGTCATGACTGCTCAGGCTCCTCTGAATGCTTCAAGTTCCACTTCCACCAGGATGCGCGGATCGACGAACCCCTCCACGACCAGCAGGGTCGAGACCGGGCGCACGGAGTCGAAGATCTCCTTGTGGGCCCGGCCCACGGCGTCCACGTCCCGCACATGGGTGAGGTACATCCGCGTACGGATCACGGACCCGATGCCGAGCCCGAACTCGCCGATCGCCTCGATGGCGCCGGTGAACGCCACCTTGGCCTGCTCGTACGGGTCGCCCTCGCCGTAGAGCACGTCGCCCCGGAAGGACGTCGTGCCGGCGACCAGCACGCGGTCCCCCGCCGCGACGGCCCGTGCGAAACCGAAACTCTCTTCCCAGGGACTTCCGCTCTGCACGCGCCGCACGGCTTCGGACGTCATGACGACACAGCCTCCAAGGCCTCTTCCAGGGTGAACGCCTTCGCGTACAGGGCCTTCCCGACGATCGAGCCCTCGACACCGAGGGGTACCAGCTCGGCGATGGCGCGCAGGTCTTCCAGGGACGACACGCCGCCGGAGGCCACGACCGGACGGTCCGTCGCCGCGCACACGTTCTTCAGCAGCTCGAGGTTGGGGCCCTGGAGCGTGCCGTCCTTGGCGATGTCGGTGACGACGTAACGGGCGCAGCCCTCCTTGTTGAGGCGCTCCAGCGTCTCGTAGAGGTCGCCGCCGTCGCGGGTCCAGCCGCGGCCGCGCAGGGTCGTGCCGCGCACGTCCAGGCCGACCGCGATCTTGTCGCCGTGCTCGGCGATGACCTTGGCGACCCATTCCGGGGTCTCCAGGGCGGCCGTGCCGAGGTTCACGCGGGTGCAGCCGGTGGCCAGGGCGGCGGCCAGCGAGGCGTCGTCGCGGATGCCGCCGGACAGCTCCACCTTGATGTCCATCGCCTTGGCGACCTCGGCGATCAGCTCACGGTTGTCACCGGTGCCGAAGGCCGCGTCCAGGTCGACCAGGTGCAGCCACTCGGCGCCGGAGCGCTGCCAGGCGAGGGCGGCCTCCAGCGGGGAGCCGTAGGAGGTCTCGGTCCCGGACTCGCCGTGCACGAGGCGTACGGCCTGGCCGTCGCGGACGTCGACGGCGGGGAGGAGTTCGAGCTTGGCCATGGTCTACAGGGTTCCGATCCAGTTGGTGAGGAGCTGGGCGCCGGCGTCGCCGGACTTCTCGGGGTGGAACTGCGTGGCCCACAGGGCGCCGTTCTCCACGGCGGCCACGAACGGCTTGCCGTGCGTCGACCAGGTCACCTTGGGGGCCGCGATCACCGGGTTGTGCGACTCCAGCCGCCAGTCGTGCACGGCGTAGGAGTGCACGAAGTAGAAGCGGGCGCCGGCGTCGAGACCGGCGAACAGCTCCGAGTCGGCAGGGGCGTCGACGGTGTTCCAGCCCATGTGGGGCACGACCTCGGCCTGGAGCGGCTCGACCGTGCCGGGCCACTCGTCCAGGCCCTCGGCCTCGACGCCGTGCTCGATGCCGCGCGCGAACAGGATCTGCATGCCGACGCAGATGCCCATCACGGGCCGTCCGCCGGACAGCCGGCGGTCCACCACCCAGTCACCGCGGGCGGCGCGCAGACCCTGCATGCAGGCCGCGAACGCCCCGACGCCCGGCACGAGCAGGCCGTCGGCGTTCATCGCCTTGTCGAAGTCGCGTGTGATCTCGACATCGGCACCCACGCGCGCGAGGGCCCGCTCGGCGGAGCGGACGTTGCCGAAGCCGTAGTCGAAGACCACGACCTTCTTGCCGCCGGTGCTCAATTCCACACCCCCAGCCGCATGACGCCCGCGACCAGGCACATGCCCGCGCCGATGGAGAGCAGCACGATCAGGCTCGTGGGCATCTTCTGCTTGACGAAGGAGATGATGCCGCCGAGCAGGAAGAGACCGACGACGATCAGCAGGGTGGAGAGGCCGTTCATGGGTTTACAGCGCGCCCTTCGTGGAGGGGAGGATGCCGGCCGCGCGGGGGTCGCGCTCGGAGGCGTAACGCAGCGCCCGGGCCAGCGCCTTGAACTGGCACTCCACGATGTGGTGCGCGTTGCGCCCGTACGGCACGTGCACGTGCAGCGCTATCTGCGCCTGGGCGACGAAGGACTCCAGGATGTGCCGGGTCATCGTGGTGTCGTACTCGCCGATCATCGGCGCCATGTTCTCGGGCTCGGTGTGCACGAGGTACGGGCGGCCGGACAGGTCGACGGTCACCTGGGCGAGGGACTCGTCCAGCGGCACCGTGCAGTTGCCGAAGCGGTAGATCCCCACCTTGTCGCCGAGCGCCTGCTTGAAGGCGGCGCCGAGCGCGAGGGCGGTGTCCTCGATGGTGTGGTGGGAGTCGATGTGCAGGTCGCCGTCCGTCTTCACGGTCAGGTCGAACAGACCGTGCCGGCCGAGCTGGTCGAGCATGTGGTCGTAGAAGCCGACGCCGGTGGCGATGTCGGTTCTGCCGGTACCGTCGAGGTCGATCTCGACCAGGACGGAGGTCTCCTTGGTCGTACGCTCCACGCGTCCTACGCGGCTCATGCTCACAGCTCCTTCTTCAATTCCCGTACCGCGTCGAGGAACGCGTCGTTCTCCTCCGGGGTGCCGGCGGACACCCGCAGCCACCCCGGTACGCCGTTGTCCCGGACCAGGACACCCCGGTCGAGGATCTTCTGCCAGGCCTCGTGGGCGTTCGCGAACCGGCCGAACTGGACGAAGTTCGCGTCGGACTCGGTGACCTCGTAGCCGGCCGCGCGCAGCTCGGCGACCAGCCGGTCCCGCTCCGCCTTCAGCTGCTCGACGTATCCCAGCAGGGTGTCGGTGTGCTCCAGCGCGGCCAGGGCGGTCGCCTGGGTGATCGCCGACAGGTGGTACGGCAGCCGGACGAGCTGGACGGCGTCCACGACCGCCGGGTCGGCGGCGAGATAGCCGAGGCGGAGCCCCGCCGCGCCGAACGCCTTGGACATCGTGCGGGAGACGACCAGGTTCGGGCGGCCCTCGAGCAGCGGCAGCAGCGAGTCGCCGTGGCTGAACTCGATGTACGCCTCGTCCACGACCACCATCGACGGCTTGGCCGCCTGCGCCGCCTCGAACAGCGCGAGGACCGTCTGAGGCGGGACCGCGTTGCCGGTGGGGTTGTTGGGGGTGGTGATGAAGACGACGTCCGGCTTGTGCTCGGCGATCGCCTCGACGGCCGCCGCGACGTCGATCGTGAAGTCCTCGTTGCGCGGACCCGAGATCCAGCCCGTGCCCGTCCCGCGCGCGATGAGCGCGTGCATCGAGTACGACGGCTCGAAGCCGATGGCCGTGCGGCCCGGCCCGCCGAAGGTCTGCAGCAGCTGCTGGATGACCTCGTTGGAGCCGTTGGCGGCCCACACGTTCTCGATGCCGAGCGGGTACTTGCCGGTCTTCGTCAGGTACTTGGCCAGCTCGGTGCGCAACTGGACCGCGTCCCGGTCCGGGTAGCGGTTCAGGTCGCGGGCGGCCTCCCGCACCCGCTCCGCGATCCGCTCGACCAGCGGCTCGGGCAGCGGGTAGGGGTTCTCGTTGGTGTTCAGCCGTACGGGGACGTCCAACTGGGGCGCGCCGTATGGGGACTTGCCGCGCAGCTCGTCCCGTACGGGGAGATCGTCGATGCGGGTCACTTGCTCTCGGGTACCTTCCAACCGAACCGTGCCTTGACCGCCGCGCCGTGCGCCGGCAGGTCCTCCGCCTCCGCCAGCGTCACCACGTGATGGGCGACCTCGGCGAGCGCGTCCTTCGTGTAGTCCACGATGTGGATGCCGCGCAGGAAGGACTGGACGGACAGGCCCGAGGAGTGGCAGGCGCAGCCGCCGGTGGGCAGGACGTGGTTGGACCCGGCCGCGTAGTCGCCGAGCGACACGGGGGCCCAGGGGCCGATGAAGATCGCTCCCGCGTTCTTGACGCGGTCGGCGATCTCGGAAGCCCGAGCGGTCTGGATCTCCAGGTGCTCGGCGCCGTACGCGTCGACGACCCTCAGGCCCTCCTCGATGCCGTCGACCAGCACGATCGCGGACTGCCGGCCCTTGAGGGCGGGCACGATCCGGTCCTCGACGTGCTTGGTGGCCGCGACCTGCGGCTGAAGCTCCTTCTCCACCGCCTCGGCCAGTTCGACGGAGTCGGTGACCAGGACGGCCGCCGCGAGCGGGTCGTGCTCTGCCTGGCTGATCAGGTCCGAGGCCACGTGCACTGGGTCGGCGGTGTCGTCGGCGAGGATGGCGATCTCGGTGGGGCCGGCCTCGGCGTCGATGCCGATCCTGCCGGTGAAGAAGCGCTTGGCGGCGGCGACCCAGATGTTGCCGGGGCCGGTGACCATGTTCGCGGGCGCGCAGGACTCGGTGCCGTAGGCGAACATCGCGACGGCGGTGGCGCCGCCCGCGGCGTAGACCTCGTCGACGCCGAGCAGGGCGCAGGCGGCGAGGATCGTCGGGTGCGGCAGCCCGCCGAACTCGGCCTGCGCGGGGGAGGCGAGCGCGACGGACTCGACGCCGGCCTCCTGGGCCGGAACGACGTTCATGATCACGGACGAGGGGTAGACGGACCGGCCGCCCGGCGCGTACAGCCCGACGCGCTGGACCGGCACCCACTTCTCGGTGACGGAGCCGCCGGGCACCACCTGGGTGGTGTGGGTGCTGCGGCGCTGCTCGCGGTGGACCAGGCGGGCGCGGCGGATGGACTCCTCCAGCGCGGCGCGCACGGCCGGGTCGAGGGCCTCGAGGGCATCGGTGAGAGCCTGGGCCGGCACACGGACGGATTCCAGCCGTACTCCGTCGAACTTCTCGGCGAAGTCGATCAGCGCCGCGTCGCCACGATGATGCACGGCCTCGCAGATCGGGCGCACCTTCTCCAGGGCGGCCGCTACGTCGAAGTCGGCTCGGGGCAGCAGGTCGCGCAGGGCGGGGCCCTCGGGAAGGGCGTCGCCGCGCAGATCGATTCGGGAAATCACGGTCCCAATTCTCTCAGACCGCCGTCGCGAGCCGTGGACGCGTATCAATGGCTGATACAGAACGTGGCGGAATTCGGAAGATCGCCTTCACGTCTAGTGTTCCGGGCGTCACTCAGCGGGCATGAACGGCTGTACGAAGGCACTGGGACCGGGAGAGGACGAGGGTGACCGAGGGGACCGGCGTCGTCGCCGGGGACCTGCCGGACGAGCTGACCGCGGCCGAGGCGGGCATGTGGCAGGCCTTCCGCAACGGCAGTATGTACGACCTGAGCCGTGGGGACGCCGTGGTGGACGATCCGCACGGCGGACACCCCTGGGGTCCGGAGCGCACGGTGCGGGCGCGGATCGTGGCCTGGCTGCTGCTGGACGGCCCCCCGGCGCTCGCGGGCCGGGTGTCCGCGCTGAAGCTGACCGGCGTGCGGATCACCGGCACGCTGGACCTCTCCGGCGGCACGGTACGGCCGTACGTCGAGCTGCGCGGCTGCCGCTTCGACGAGGAGGTCCTGCTGCCGGAGGCCCGGTTCACGACCTTGCGGATGGTGGACTGCGCGGTGCCCCGGCTGGAGGCGGCCCGGGTGCACACCGAGGGCGATCTGCATCTGCCGCGCTGCCGGTTCCAGAACGGCGCCCGGCTCACGGACGCGCACATCGGCACCGATCTGATGCTCAACGAGGCGGTGGCGTACCGCGACCGCAGCGGGCGGTCGATCTCGGCGGACGGCATGACCGTCGGCCAGGACCTGCAGGCGGAGATGCTTCAGTCGCACGGCGAGCTGCGGCTGCGCGGCGCCAAGGTCGGCGTCTCGCTCAGCCTGCGCGGCGCGACCCTGGACAACCCCTACTCCCGCTACGCCCTGAACGCCCCCCAGCTGACCGTCGAGCGCACCCTGTACCTGACCCCGGCCGGCGTGGGCAGCCCGCTGCTCAGCGGCACGACACCGGCGCGCGGCACGCGGATCCAGCGCTTCGAGTGCCGGGGCGGGATACGGCTGGACGACGGGCGGTTCGGGGACGCCGTCGACTTCGAGCGGTCCCGGTTCACCCTCACCGACGACCAGGAACTGTCGCTGCGCCGGGTGCACGCGTCGGAGCTGCGCTTCCTCGGCGACGGGCCGCAGGGCGGCAAGGTGGTGCTGTCCGGCGCCCGGATCGTCAGCCTGGTGGACCGGGCGGCGAGCTGGCCGGGCCCCGGCAATCTGCACATGGGCGGCTTCGTGTACGAGAACCTCGTCCCCCGCGGCCCGTTCCCGCTGGCCGGCCGGCTGGACTGGGTGGCGGCGGCCACCGCGGAGTACGCCCCGGAGCCGTACGAGCGGCTGGCGGCGGTGCTGCGGGCGGCCGGGGAGGACGAGGACGCGCGGGAGGTGCTGCTCGCCAAGCAGCGCCGGCGCCGCGAGACGCTGCCGCTGGCCGGGAAGTTCTGGGGGTACGTCCAGGACTGGACGGTCGCCTACGGCTACCGGCCCGGCCGGGCCGCGGTGTGGATGGCGGTGCTGTGGGCGGCGGGCACGCTGGCGTTCGCGCACGCGGACCATCCGCCGATGAACCATGACGCCCATCCCTACTGGAGCCCGGCCCTGTTCACCCTGGACCTGCTGCTGCCGGTGATCGACCTGGGCCAGGTCGGCCAGTGGCAGCTGCGCGGCGGCTGGCAGTGGCTGGCGGCGGCGATGATCCTGCTCGGCTGGATCCTGGCGACGACGGTGGCGGCGGGGGCGACCCGGCTGCTGCGGCGGGGCTGAGTCCCGGCGCCGGTGCGGACCCGGGCCGCCCCGGGGCGCACGACCGGCGCAGAAGCCACACGCGTCTCAAACGTTGAACAATCACCTTTACCGGTCCTTGACCGACCGCCATACAACTTTCCATGACTTGCCCGAAGCCTCTGGCGCGCGGCCGACCTGCGGACTTTCAATGGTCGGCACCATGGTTGCGCTCCCCCCGTTCATCCGCCCCACCCGGATGTCCAAACGCTCCGCGCGTCCGGCCGACCGACCGCCCGCCGGGGACGAGGTCGTGCTCGACGCACCCGACGACCGCCTCTCGCCCGCGCTGGTGGCCGCAGGCCGCGGCGAGTACCGGGCCGCGGCCGACCTGCTCGCCACCACCCGTACCGGGGGCGAGTGGGAGAACCACGACCGGTACGTCCGGCATCTGGCCGCCTTCGCCCGTTCGCGCCCCGAGTGGTTCGCGTCCTGGCGGGCCGCCACCCCGGCGAAGCCCGACGCCCTGCTGGTCGAGGCGCAGCTGGCCGTGGACCGCGCCTGGCCCTCGCCGGCCCGCGCCGAGCTGCTGCGCGAGGTGAGCCCGCTGATCACCGCCGCCGCCCGCGCCGACGACCGCGACCCGGTGCCCTGGCGGATCGCGCTGGACCACGCGCGCGGCTCGCGGGCCGGCCACCGGTACTTCGAGGAGCTGTGGGAGGCGGCCGTCCGCCGCGCCCCGCACCACTACGGCTGCCATGTGGCCGCCCTGCGCTATCTGGCCGGCTTCCGGCCCGGTTCCCACGGCGCCTGCTTCGACTTCGCCGAGCGGGCCGCGCAGGACTCCCCGGCCGACTCGCTCGTCCAGGCCCTGCCGGCCCGGGCCGCCTTCGGCTGCCTGACCGACGGCCGCGACCACGGGATCCCGCGCGCCCGGCTGGACGCCGCGGCCGACCGGGGGCTCGCGCTGTCCGCCCGCTTCCCGGCGGCCGACCCGTGGGCCGCCCAGGTCCGCAACAAGCTGCTGTACGTCCTGCTGCGCCTGCACCGCTGGGAGGACGCGCGCGCCGAGCTGAGCCGGATCGGCCCGTACGCCACGTCCTTCCCCTGGGAGCGGGTCTCCGAGGACCCGCTCGGCCACTTCATGCGGCTGCGCGAGCACCTGCTGACGGCGGGATCCCGGCCCGTCCCCGCAGGCCTCATGGCCCTGGTGAGTACGCCCGGAGCGGCACTCGGCAAGCGCGGCGGACACACGCGCGCCGGTGACCACTAGGCTGGGGCGTCGTGACCACCGCCCGTCTCCCGCTCTTCCCGCTGAACACGGTGCTGTTCCCGGGGCTCGTGCTGCCGTTGAACGTCTTCGAGGAGCGCTATCGCGCGATGATGCGCGAGTTGCTCAAGACACCGGAGGAGGAGCCGCGCCGGTTCGCCGTCGTGGCCATCCGCGACGGCTACGAGGTGGCGCCGAGCGCCCCCGGCATGCCGGACCCCACGGCACAGCCCGACCGGGGGCCGGCCGCGGGTTTCGGCCCGGATCCCCTGAAGGCCTTCCACGGGGTGGGCTGTGTGGCGGACGCGGCGACCATCCGGGAGCGGGCCGACGGCACGTTCGAGGTGCTGGCGACGGGCACGACCCGGGTGCGGCTGCTCTCCGTCGACGCGTCGGGCCCGTTCCTGACGGCGGAGCTGGAGGAACTGGTGGAGGAGCCGGGCGACGAGGCGGGCGCGCTGGCCGAGGGGGTCCTGCGCTCCTTCCGGCAGTACCAGAAGCGCCTGGCGGGCGCCCGCGAGCGCTCGCTGTCGACGGGCGCGGAGCTCCCGGACGACCCGAGCGTGGTGTCGTACCTGGTGGCGGCAGCGATGGTGCACGACACGCCGACGAAACAGCGCCTGCTCCAGGCCCCCGACACCGCGTCCCGCCTGCGCGACGAGCTGAAACTCCTTCGCTCCGAGACGGCCATCATCCGTAGTCTTCCGTCACTGCCCGCGTTCGAGCTGACCCGGGCACCGACAAGCCAGAACTGAGCAGGACGGCTGCTGAGGAAGGCGTCCGAGGAACACGGCCGAGGAAGACGGATGGCGAAGAAGTCGAAGAAACAGCAACAGTCCGGCGGCACCCCCGCGACGGTCGCCCTGTCCTCGGCCGGCGTGGACTTCACGGTCCACTCCTACGACCACGACCCCTCCCACCCCTCCTACGGCGAGGAGGCCGCGGAGGCGATGGGCGTCTCCCCCGACCGCGTCTTCAAGACCCTGGTGGCCGACGTCGACGGCGCCCTGACCGTGGCCGTGGTCCCGGTGTCCGGCTCCCTGGACCTGAAGGCCCTCGCGGCGGCGGTGGGCGGCAAACGGGCCACGATGGCCGACCCGACCCTGGCCGAGCGCACCACGGGCTATGTCCGCGGCGGCATCTCACCCCTCGGCCAGCGCAAGAAACTCCCCACGGTCCTGGACGACTCCGCCGAGGCTCACGAGACGATCTGTGTCTCGGCGGGCCGCCGGGGCCTGGAGGTGGAACTGTCCCCGACAGACCTGGCCAAGCTGACGAGCGCGGTGCTGGCGCCCATCGGGCGGGGCTGACGGGGTCCAGGGGGCGGAGCCCCCTTGGTCAGGGTGCCGGCAGCTCGGGGTCGCGGGGGCCGAACAGTGCCGTGAGGCCCAGGTGGACCAGCAGCGCGCCCAACGGCCAAGCCAGCAGCGCGCCCTTGGCGCCCAGTTTCAGCGGCGCCGAGAAGGTGACCCCCTTCCCCGCGGCCTTGGCGTGCGCCAGCACGTCGGACGTCGGCCCGAGCCACACCCCGAGCCGCCACGCCACCACCGAGCCGAGCAGCGCGCCGAGACCGAGGGCCACCACGAGAGGCACACCCCCACGCCGCCGCAGCAGAAAGACGACGACCGCGCTGACGAGCCCGAACGCCAGCCCCAGCAGGGCGAACGTGCCGTCCACCCCGGCGGCCTGCTCGCCCTCGCTGTCCTTGAGGTAGACGACCCAGTTGTCCTCGACCACGTCGCCGACCAGCGGCACATGCGGCGCCAGCCACCACCACAGCAGTCCGAACAGCACCCCGACCAGGGCCATGGCCACCGTGATCACGGCGGCGTCCCGCAGTTCGGTCTTCATACCGGGGCCGTCCTGTTCGTACACGCCCCCGGGCATCCCGGCAGGCGGCGGGGCCTGCCAGACGTCGTTCGAGGACTGGTTGTGCGGCGGCGTAGGCGGAGTCAACGGTGCGGTCACCCTGACATCGTGCCAGGTCGCGCTGTGCGCCGCGTCACCGGACGGCGGCCCTGCGGTACGCCCGGGCCGCCACGGCCAGCGAGACGACTCCGACACCCGCGCACACCCCCAGGTCGACCAGGACGACGGCCCAGTCCGGATGGGCCCCGAAGGTCCGGGCGTAGGCCTCCACACCGTACGTCGACGGCAGCAGATCCCGGGCCAGCCGTACGATCTCCGGCATCCGGTCGGCCGGCAGCACACCCAGCAGCAGCGCCGCCGACATGCCCAGCTGCCCGAGCAGCGTGGCCAGCTCGGGCCGCGGCGCGAGCAGCCCGCAGGCGGCACCGAGCCCGGACAGCGCGGCCCCGGCGAGCGGGATCACGGCCAGGAGAATCCACAGGTTGCCCAGCGGCAGCCCGAACAGCACGCACCCGAAGACGGCGGTCACCAGCGTCCCCGGCACGGTGAAGGAGGCGTACGCCGCCGCCGCGCCCAGTACCACGGCCGCGGGCGGCACCGGCAGGGTGGCGTAGTGATCGAGCCCGCCGCTCGCCCGCAGCTGCCCGAAGTACTGCGCCAGCAGGTTCAGCGCCACATACGCGACGACCAGCACCGACGACCCGGCCACCACGGACTGGGCCTCGCTGCCGCTGTCGACGACGCCCCGCATCATCACGGTGATGCCGACGGACTGGAAGGTGGCCACGAACAGCAGCGGGATCCGCGCCACCCGGGCCCGGGACAGCTGCGCCCGGTAGACGGCCGCCAGCGACGGCCACAACCGCGCGGCCGGCCCGAGCTCGGCCGCGCCCGGCGCCGTCTCCGGCACCACCCGGCCGCCGAGCACCTCGGCGGGTACGACACTCACGACGAGCCGCTCCTCTTCCCTGCCCCAGTCCCACCGGCCGCGGTCGCACGGACCGCGGTCGCACGGACCCATACGCACCGCGCGTCCGCCGCGCTCATGCCTTCACCAACCCCTGCCGGGCCGCGCCGCCCAGCGCCAGGTAGACGTCCTCCAGACTGGGCGTGGCGAGCGTGAAGTCGTCCAGCGCGGCGAAGGCGGCCCCGCCGGTCACCGTGGCGACGGCGGCGCGGGCCTCCTCGGGCGCGAGCCGCAGCGTCCAGCGCCGGCCGGACTCCACCGCGCGCTCGCGCAGCACGGCGACCTCGGGCACCTGAAGCGGCGCCCGGTCCCGCCACACCAGCTCGACCCGCACCTCGCCGGCGACCTGTTCCTTCAGCCCGGCCGGGGTGTCGCAGGCGATCACCCGGCCCTCGTCGATGACGGCGACCCGGTCCAGCACGGTCTCGGCCTCGATGACGTTGTGGGTGACCAGCAGCACGGTCGTACCGCGCTCGGCGCGCCGCCGGTCCACGGCCGCCCAGACCGCGCGGCGGGCCACCGGGTCCATGCCGGTGGTCGGCTCGTCCAGCACGAGCAGCGGCCGCTCGCCGACGAGGGCGGCGGCGAAGCAGGCGAGCCGCCGCTGTCCCCCGGACAGCTTCTTCAGCGCCCGCCCGGCGATCGGCGTCAGCCCCAGTTCGTCGAGTACGGCGTCCCGCTCGGCCCGGGCCCGCGTCACGTCCAAGCCGCGCAGGCGTCCGGTGGTCTCGGCGGCGAGGGAGACGGTCAGCTCGTCCAGCGCCGAGGACTCCTGCCCCAGGTAGGCGAGGAGGCGCGCGGCCCGCTCGGGGTGCCGGACGATGTCGTGCCCGAGGATCTCGATGCTGCCGGTGTCCGGCCGCAGCAGCCCGGTGAGCTGCCGTACGAGTGTGGACTTGCCGGCGCCGTTCGGCCCGAGCAGCCCGAAGACCTCCCCGCGCCGCACGTCCAGCTCGACCCCGTCGGTGGCCCGCACCTCGGGGGTGCCGGGCGCGCCCCGCCGCCCCTTCACGGCCGGGTAGGTCTTGGCGAGGCCGCGCACGCGTACGACCTCGTCATGCCGAGGTGCCTGTGCCGCGCGCGTACTCACAAGGGACGAGAGTACGGGGTCGGGCCGCTTTACTCGCCTTTGGGGCCACTTCCGTCCCCGAGCGGTAAGAAATCCCCGCCGTCACTCCCCCGTCGTGCTCTCCGCCGCCGCCGGCACGTCGATCTCCCGCCAGAACCCCGCCCGAATGGCGTAGCGGTCGTGCTCGTCGATCTGGTCGTCCTTGTGGGCGAGCAGCCCGAACCGCGCGGCGTACCGCAGCAGCTCGCCGTCGATGCGGTGCGGGATCCGCGGATACAGCTGCGACAGCTTCTGCAGATGGGTCTGGTCGCCGAGCCGGGACATCCAGCGGCGCGCGAAGACCTGTCCTACCTCGTACGGGTCGCCGCCGACGGTGGTGATGTCCTCCTCGCGGTCGGCCCACCGCTGCTCCGCCGTGGTGAGCTGGGCGAGCGTCGGCATGGAGGCGACCTCGGGCGGCTCGGCGACCCCGCCCGGCCGGTCCACCCAGCCCTTGTCGGAGGACCAGCGCAGGGTCGCGGTCGCCGGGTGCTGGGCGGGCTGACTGCCGGGGGCGCGCAGCGCGGCGAGGTCCTTGGGGGTGGGGACGCCCTTGTGGCCGGCGGCCCGCTCCTGGGTGCCGTTCTCCGTGACCGCCGTGGCCGACCGGGGCCCGCCCTCTTCGGGCGGCCGCTCGGCCGCCGTGGTGAGCGCGGACTCGGGCAGCGGTGCGGAGAGGATCGCGGCGATCTCGGGCCGGGGCGCGGGCGGCGGGGCGCAGACGCCGGTCAGTTCCTTGGCGCGGACGGCCTGGGTGATCCAGGCGCGGTCCAGCACACGCCGCTCGTCGGCCTCGGCGACCAGGTCCTCGGACTGGTTGTAGTCGCCGTCGGCGGCCTGTACGGCCCACAGGTGGACGGCGACGCCGTGCTCCTTGGCGGCCATCATGCCGGGCAGCAGATCGCCGTCGCCGGTGACGAGGACGATGTCGGAGCAGGCTCGGTTGCGGGCCAGCTCGGTCAGCTCGGCGTGCATGGCGGCGTCCACGCCCTTCTGCGCCCAGCGTCCGTCGCTGCGGGTGAGGGCGCCGAGCCGGACGGTGACCCGGGGCATCACCCGCAGCCGGCGATGCTCCGGTTGGGGGACACGGTCGGGGGCGCCGTCGAACCAGTAGATGCGCAGCAGGGGACGCTCGGTGTCGGACTCCGCGCGTTCCCGCAGCGCCTGGATCAGTGCGCTGTGGTCGACGGTGATCCGGGACCGCGAGGGCTCACCGGCGAGGAGGCTGGCGGCGGCTCCCAGCAGGTACCCGGCGTCCACCAGGACGATGCAGCGGTCCACGCGACTCACCCTCTTCCCGGGAGGTTTTGCTTCGGACTTCCTTCGAGTCTGCCCGACGGCGCGAGGGTTAACGGCCCGAACTCGATCTTCGGCGTGGCGTTTGCGGGTCGCGATCGCCCACCTGCCCTGTCACACACGGTAATTATCCGACATGCGCTTGATGTCAGCGTATGTGAATCTGGTCCCGGCCCTGGCCCCTAGATCCCCCACAGGAGGCAGATCACCATGGCCAAGAACAAGAACCGTAAGCAGGCCGGCCCGCAGAACCGCGCGTCGCACACCGAGCAGTCCCACGAGCACGCGCAGCGGCAGACGGAGGCGCATGAGTCGCCGGTGTCGCACATCCAGGGCAGCCCGGCTGATGTTGCCGGCAAGAAGCGGAAGAGCTTCGGCCACAACTAAAGGGCAGTTGAAGCCCAAGCACACAGGAGGGGCGCACCCTTGGCGGGTGCGCCCCTTCGTGCGTGCCCTCGCGCAGCGCGGTGTCAGCCGGCCAGGCAGGACGGGCCGAGCAGCACCTTCAAGTCGCCGAAGAGCGCCGGGTCGGGCTTGACCCGGTGCCGGTCCAGGCGCAGCACGGTGGTCTTGCGCGGGCCCTGCAGCTTGATGCGGACCTCGCTGTCGCCCTTGTGGTGGCTGAGGATCTCGCCAAGGCGGCTGACCATGGGCGGAGTGACCTTCACGGCCGGGATGGTGAGGACCACCGGCGCGTTGGTGCCCGCGTTGGACAGGTCCGGGACCATCAGCTCCATGGCGACGAGCCGGGGCACGTCCTCGCGCTTGTCGAGGCGGCCCTTGACGAACACCACGGCGTCCTCGACGAGTTGGGTCGACACCAGCTGGTAGGTCGCCGGGAAGAACATGCACTCGATGGAGCCTGCGAGGTCCTCGACGGTGGCGATCGCCCAGGCGTTGCCCTGCTTGGTCATCTTGCGCTGCAGACCGGAGATGATGCCGCCGATGGTCACGACCGCGCCGTCGGCGTGTTCGCCTCCGGTGAGCTGGGCGATGCCCGCGTCGGCCTTGTCGGCGAGGACGTGTTCCAGACCGAAGAGCGGGTGGTCGGAGACGTACAGACCGAGCATCTCCCGTTCCTGGGCGAGCAGATAGGTCTTGTCCCACTCGTCGGTGGAGAACTCCACGTCGAGTCCGAAGCCGGGCTCGCTGCTGGTGTCCTCGCCCATGCCGCCGAAGAGGTCGAACTGCCCCTCGGCCTCCTTGCGTTTGACCGCGACCACGTTGTCGATCATCGGCTCGTACTGCGCCATGAGCCCCTTGCGGGTGTGCCCCATGGTGTCGAAGGCGCCGGCCTTGATGAGCGATTCGGTGGTGCGCTTGTTGCAGACCACCGCCTCGACCTTGTCGAGGTAGTCGGGGAAGGAGGCGTACTTCCCCTTCGCCTTGCGGCACTTGATGATCGACTCGACGACGTTGGTGCCGACGTTGCGGACGGCGGAGAGGCCGAAGAGGATCACGTCGTCGCCCTGGGCCGCGAAGTTGGCCTCGGACTCGTTGACGTTCGGCGGGAGCACCCGGATGCCCATGCGGCGGCACTCGTTGAGGTAGACCGCCGACTTGTCCTTGTCGTCCTTGACGGAGGTGAGGAGGGCGGCCATGTACTCGGCGGGGTGGTTCGCCTTGAGGTAGGCGGTCCAGTAGGAGACCAGGCCGTACGCGGCGGAGTGCGCCTTGTTGAAGGCGTAGCCGGCGAAGGGGACCAGCACGTCCCACAGGGCCTGGATGGCTTCGTCGCTGTAGCCGTTCTTGCGGGCGCCGGCCTGGAAGATGGTGAAGTTCTTCGCCAGTTCCTCGGGCTTCTTCTTGCCCATCACGCGGCGGAGGATGTCGGCCTCGCCGAGCGAGTAGCCCGCGATGATCTGGGCGGCCTTCTGCACCTGCTCCTGGTAGACGATCAGGCCGTAGGTGACGTCCAGGACCTCCTTGAGCGGCGCCTCCAGCTCGGGGTGGATCGGCGTGATCTCCTGCTGCCCGTTCTTGCGCAGCGCGTAGTTGGTGTGGGAGTTCATGCCCATCGGGCCCGGGCGGTACAGGGCCGACACGGCGGAGATGTCTTCGAAGTTGTCGGGCTTCATCAGCCGCAGCAGGGACCGCATGGGGCCGCCGTCGAACTGGAAGACGCCGAGGGTGTCGCCGCGCTGGAGCAGATCGAAGGTCGTGGGGTCGTCGAGCGGCAGGGACAGCAGGTCGATGTCGAGGCCCTTGTTGGCCTTCACCATCTTGACCGCGTCGTCCATGATCGTGAGGTTGCGCAGGCCCAGGAAGTCCATCTTCAGCAGGCCGAGCGACTCACAGCTCGGGTAGTCCCACTGCGTGATGGTCACGCCGTCGGTGTGCCGGACCCAGACCGGGACGTGCTCGGTGATGGTCTCGCTGGACATGATCACGCCGGCGGCGTGCACGCCCATCTGCCTCACCAGGCCCTCCACACCGCGGGCGGTGTCGATGACCTTCTTCACGTCCGGCTCGTTCTCGTACATCGAGCGGACCTCGCCCGCCTCCGAGTACCGGGGGTGGCTGGGGTCGGTGATGCCGGACAGCGGGATGCCCTTGCCGAGGACGTCGGCGGGCATGGCCTTGGTGATGCGGTCGCCCATCGCGTAGGGGTAGCCCAGCACGCGCGCGGAGTCCTTGATCGCGTTCTTGGCCTTGATGGTGCCGTAGGTGCCGATCATGGCGACCTTGTCGGCGCCGTACTTCTCGGTCACGTACCGGATCACCTCGACGCGCCGGCGCTCGTCGAAGTCGATGTCGACATCGGGCATCGAGATGCGCTCGGGGTTGAGGAAGCGCTCGAAGATCAGGCCGTGCGGGATCGGGTCGAGGTCGGTGATGCCCATGGCGTAGGCGACGATCGAGCCGGCCGCGGAGCCTCGGCCGGGGCCGACGGCGATGCCGTTGTTCTTGGCCCACATGATGAAGTCGGCGACGACGAGGAAGTAGCCGGGGAAGCCCATCGAGATGATGACGTCCATCTCGTAGTCGGCCTGCTTCTGGCGGTCCTCGGGGATGCCGCCCGGGTAGCGGCGCTCCATGCCGCGGCGGACCTCCTCCTTGAACCAGGTGACCTCGGTGTAGCCCTCGGGGATGTCGAACTTGGGCATCAGGTCGCGCTTCTCGAACATGCCGTCCGTGTCGACCATCTCGGCGACGAGGAGCGTGTTGGCGCAGCCCTCCTGCCAGGCGTCCGAGGAGTCGATGGCGTACATCTCGTCCGTGGACTTCAGGTAGTAGCCGGTGCCGTCGAACTTGAAGCGGTCCGGGTCGGAGAGGTTCTTGCCGGTCTGGATGCACAGCAGGGCGTCGTGGGCACTGGCCTCGTGCGCGTAGGTGTAGTGCGAGTCGTTGGTGACCAGCGGGGGGATGCCGAGCTTCCTGCCGATCTCCAGCAGGCCGTCGCGGACCCGGCGCTCGATCTCGATGCCGTGGTCCATCAGCTCCAGGAAGTACCGGTCCTTGCCGAAGATGTCCTGGTAGTCGGCGGCGGCCTTCAGTGCCTCGTCGAAGTGGCCGAGGCGCAGCCGGGTCTGCACCTCGCCGGAGGGGCAGCCGGTGGAGGCGACGATGCCCTCGGACCACTGGGCGATGGTCTCCTTGTCCATCCGGGGCCACTTCTGCAGCCAGCCCTCGGCGTAGGCGTCGGAGGAGAGGCGGAAGAGGTTGTGCAGGCCGGTCTTGTTCACGGCCCACATCGTCTTGTGGGTGTAACCACCGGAACCGGAGATGTCGTCCCGCTTCTGGTGCGGCTGGCCCCAGAGGATCTTGCGCTTGTTGCGCCGGGACTCGGGGGCGACATACGCCTCGATCCCGATGATCGGGGTGATTCCGGCCTTCTTCGCGGAGTGGAAGAAGTCGTACGCCCCGTGGAGGTTGCCGTGGTCGGACATGGCGATGTGCGTCATGCCCATCTCGTTGCAGGCGTTGAACATGTCCTTGAGCCGCGCGGCACCGTCCAGCAGCGAGTACTGGGTGTGGACGTGCAGGTGCGTGAAGGGCGGCTTTGACACGGTATGGCCTCCGGTGGAAACACTCGGTAGCGGGCGGGCGGACAGTTCTGGGGTCAGCGTCGAAGTCTATGCCCCGGGACTGACACAGGAGGGGGATCCCTGCGTACCTTCATGGGGGAACCGGGCACTCCCGCGTGGCGTCGCCCGTTGGAGACGACGGAAGCGCTGTCGTACTCATTCACGCACATTCATGCACCGCACCAGGAGGCACCCAGCGATGTCGGCACCCCAGCTCAGCGACGAGCAGCGCGGCGAGGAGATCCTCGCCGTCTTCGACACCGCCTTCGGCCGGCTCCTGGCCGCCGACCCGGCCGCGTTCCGGGTGAAGTTCCGGAAGATGGCGGCCTCGGCCTTCGCGTTCTACCGGGGCACGGCGTGCCTCTTCTACCACGATCTGGACGCCGAGAAGCGGGGCGGCCCGTACCTGGACGACCGCACCTCGCGCGTGTGGATCCACGGCGACCTGCACGCGGAGAACTTCGGCACGTACATGGACTCCAACGGCCGCCTGGTCTTCAACGTCAACGACTTCGACGAGGCCTACGTCGGCCCGTTCACCTGGGACCTGAAGCGCTTCTCGGCGTCGGTCGCGCTCGTCGGGTACGCGAAGGCGCTCAGCGACGAGCAGATCACCGAGCTGGTGACGGTCTACGCGACCGCCTACCGTGAGCGCATCCACGCCCTGGCCACGGGCGCGAAGAGCGACGAGGTGCCGCCGTTCACCCTGGACACCGCCGAGGGCCCCCTGCTGGGCGCCCTGCGCGCCGCCCGCTCGCTGACCCGCTTCGAGCTGCTGGACTCGATGACCGAGATCCGCGACTTCGAGCGCCGCTTCGCCCCCGGCGGCGGCTCCATCGAGCTGGACGCGGCCACCCGCTACAAGGTCCTCGCGGCCTTCGACGGCTATCTGGAGACGCTGCCGGACTCCTCCCTGGCCCGCCCCGACTCCTACCGGGTGAAGGACGTCGTCGGCCGCCGCGGCATCGGCATCGGCTCGGCCGGCCTGCCGTCGTACAACATCCTGCTGGAGGGGCACAGCGACGCCCTGGAGAACGACGTCGTGATCTACATCAAGCAGGCCCAGACCCCGGCGGTCTCCCGGCACATCACGGATCCGGCCATCGCCGGCTATTTCCAGCACGAGGGCCACCGCACGGTGATCTCCCAGCGCGCCCTGCAGGCACACGCCGACCCGTGGCTGGGCTGGACGGAGCTGGACGGCACGGGCCAGCTGGTGGCCGAGGTATCGCCGTACGCCGTCGACCTGGACTGGGGCGACATCGACGACCCGGAGGAGATCGCGCAGGTCGTCGCCGACCTGGGCAGGGCCACGGCGACGATGCACGCGGCGGCGGACGACACCTCCGGCGAGTCCCTGGTGCCGTTCTCCACCGAGCGGGCCATCGACGCGGCCATCGCCGCCGACGAGGAGGGCTTCGCGCCGCTCCTGGTGGACTTCGCGCACGGCTACGGCGCACGCGCGCGTGCCGACCACCAGATCTTCGTCGACCTGTTCCGCAACGGCCGGATCCCGGGGCTGTAACCTTCGCAACTCACAGGCGCCCTTTAGGGGTCTCTTAACCGCCTTCGTGTCAGACTCTTCTTTCGCTATGGACATATCCGGGATCCAGCTCAGAGCCGTGCGCGCGGCGCTGTTCACGGCTGTCGTCGTGACGCTCAGCACCGCGTCGCACGTGCTGCTGTCCCGGGCCCCCCTGCCGGTGGCGACCGTGCTCGCGGTCGCCGCCGCGGTGTTCGCCACGGCGTATGCCCTGGCGGGCCGCGAGCGCGGCTTCGGCCGGATCGCGGCCCTGCTGATCCCGCTGGAACTGGCCGCCGACACGGTGTTCACCACCGGCCAGAACACCTGTTACGGCCGGGCGGGCGGCCCGGTCGCCGGCCCCCTGCACACGTTCGGCTTCGACGTGCTGTGCCAGGGCGGTGCCGTCGGCTCCCCGCTGGCCCAGATGACCGGGGCGCACGGCCGTCCCGGGGCCCTGCTCGCGCACGCCAGTCCGGCGGCCGCCTGGCTGCTGCTCGCCGCGCATCTCTGCGTGGGCCTGCTCGCCGCCGCCTGGCTGCGCCGGGGCGAGCGGGCGCTGGTGCAGCTGCTGCGCGCGGTCGCCGCCACCGCCTTCCGGCCGCTGCTGCTCGCGGTCGCCGCGGTCGCCGTCCGACTGACCCCGGCGCGCCGGCTGCCGCGCCCGGTCCCGCGCCGGTCCGCCGCCCGCGACCGGCTCCTCGTGCACTCCCTGGGACGGCGTGGACCGCCGTGCTCGCCCGCCCTCGCCGCCGGCTGAGCATCGGCGGCTGAGCGGCACCGGCTCCGCGGCGCCCGGTCGAACGGCGCCCGGGCGGCAGCACTGAGCACACCCAGTCCCCCACACGTATCCCGCGTACGGCATGTGCGCGTCCCACACGGAGATCACCAACATGAGCAAGCGGAACAGCCAGTCGGCCAAGACGGCGGCCCGGGAGCGGCTGCGCCAGGAGCGCGAGCGGCAGGCCAAGCGCGACAAGGCCAGGCGGCAGGTCATCGTGGCCGCCTCGGTCGTGGCCGTGCTGGCCGCGGCCGGCGGCATCGGCTATGCCGTCGTCCAGGGGAACAAGCCCACCGGATGGGACGCCGCCAAGGACAAGACGCTCGTGAAGCCAGCCAACACCACGGGCACGGACGGCACGACCGTCGTCATCGGCAAGAGCACCGCCCAGAAGACCCTCACCATCTACGAGGACCCGCGCTGCCCCGTGTGCGCGCAGTTCGAGCAGACCGTCGGCTCGACGGTGAAGCAGGACATCGACAGCGGCAAGTTCAAGCTCCGCTACGTCGGTGCCACCTTCCTCGACAAGAACCTGCCGGGTGTGGGCTCGAAGAACGCGCTCAGCGCCCTCGGCGCCGCGCTCAACGTCAGCCCGGAGGCGTTCCTCGAGTACAAGGCCGCGATGTACTCGACGAAGTGGCACCCGGACGAGAACGACGACAAGTTCAAGGACGACGCCTACCTGATCAAGATCGCCGACACCGTCCCCGCCCTGAAGGGCAACGCGGCATTCCAGAAGGCCGTGAAGGACGGCACCTACGACCGGTGGGCGCTGGAGGAGTCCAAGATCTTCGACAAGGACCGCATCCAGGGCACGCCGACCCTGAAGATGGACGGCAAGACGCTGACGGGCGCCGACGGCAAGAACCCGCCCATGACCGTGGCCGACTTCGACAAGGCCGTCGACGCGGCCCTGAAGGGCTGACGGCCCCTCGGAAACCGGCCTTCACGTGAAGAGCGGGCGAACTTTCCGAGTTCGCCCGCTCTCGCGTGTACCGATCAGTAACCTGATCGGTCGTGACCAGTCGATACAGATCGTTTCCGGCCGCCGAAGGCCCCAACTCCCTCTCCCCTCGCCGCCGTACGGTCGTCAAGGCCGCGGCGGCGACCGCTGTCCTGGCCGGCCCGCTCGCCGCCTCCCTTCCGGCGCGCGCCGCCGACCAGGCCCCCGCCTTCCTGCACGGTGTCGCCTCCGGTGACCCGCTGCCCGACGGCGTCCTGCTGTGGACGCGGGTGACCCCGACCCCCGAGGCCATACCCGGCTCCGGGGTCGGCCCGGACACCGAGGTGGGCTGGGTCGTCGCCCGGGACAAGGCGTTCACCAGCATCGTCGCCAAGGGCACCGTCACCGCGACCGCCGCCTCCGACCACACCGTGAAGGCCGACGTCCGCGGCCTGCAGCCGGCGACCGACTACTGGTTCCGCTTCTCGGCCGGCGGCACCGACTCCCCGGTGGCGCGCACCCGCACCGCGCCGGCGGCGGACGCGACCGTGTCCTCCCTGCGCTTCGGCGTGGTCACCTGCGCCAACTGGGAGGCCGGCTACTTCGCCGCCTACCGCCATCTCGCGGCCCGCGGCGACCTGGACGCCTGGCTGCACCTCGGCGACTACATCTACGAGTACAAGTCCGGCGAGTACGCGGCGCGCGGCACGGTCGTCCGCCCGCACGCGCCGGCGAACGAGATCATCACGCTCGCCGACTACCGGACCCGGCACGCGAAGTACAAGACCGACCCCGACCTGCAGGCCCTGCATCTGAAGGCGCCGGTCATCGCGATCTGGGACGACCACGAGTTCGCCGACAACGCCTGGTCGGGCGGCGCGGTCAACCACACAGAGGGTGCCGAGGGCACCTGGACCGCCCGCAAGGCGGCCGCCAAGCAGGCCTACTTCGAGTGGATGCCGGTCCGTACCGCGATCGAGGGCACCACCTACCGCCGGCTGCGCTTCGGCAAGCTCGCCGATCTGTCCCTGCTGGACCTGCGCTCCTTCCGCTCCCAGCAGGCGTCCGCGGGCAGCGGTTCGGTGGACGACCCGAACCGCACGATCACCGGGCGGGCCCAGCTCGACTGGCTGAAGGCGGGGCTCAAGGCCTCCGACACCAAGTGGCGGCTGGTCGGCAACTCGGTGATGATCGCGCCGTTCGTCGTCGGCTCGCTCACCGCCGACCTGCTCAAGCCGCTCGCCAAGCTGCTCGACCTGCCGCAGGACGGCATCGGCGTCAACACCGACCAGTGGGACGGCTACACCCACGACCGCCGTGAACTCGTCGACCACCTGCGCTCGAACGGCATCGGCAACACCGTCTTCCTGACCGGGGACATCCACATGTCCTGGGCCAACGACGTGCCGGTGGACGCGGGCACCTACCCGCTGTCGCCGTCGGCGGCCACCGAGTTCGTGATCACCTCGGTGACCTCCGACAACCTCGACGACATCGTCAAGGTCCCCGAGGGCACGGTCTCCGCGCTCGCCGCGCCGCTCATCGAGGTCGCCAACCGGCACGTCCACTGGGTGGACACCGACCGGCACGGCTACGGCGTGCTGGACATCACCGCCGACCGCGCGCAGATGGACTACTACGTCCTGTCCGACCGCACCGACCCGAACGCGACCTCCACGTGGGTGCGCTCCTACCGCACCCGCAGCGGCACCCAGAAGGTCGAGCGGACGTACGACCCGGTGTAGCCGGCGGCTACCCCTCCTGAAGGCTGTCGAGGAAGCCGAGCGCCACCCGCCAGGTGGCCTCGGCCGCCTCGGCGTCGTAATCCGGCAGCCCGGGGTCGGTGTAGAGGTGCCCGGCGCCCGCGTAGCGGTAGACCTCCACGTCGGCTCCGGCGCGGCCCATCTGCAGATACCAGGCGGTCAGCCAGTCGTCCGTCTCGAACGGGTCCGGCTCGGCCACATGCAGCTGCACCGGCAGCTCGTCCACGTGCGCGGTCGGCGCGATGTCCGAGGTGCCGTGCAGAAGCAGCAGCCCGCGCGCCTTGTCGTCGCCGAGGGCGAGGGTCTGGGCGATCGAGGCGCCGAGCGAGAACCCGGCGTACACCAGCCCGCGGTCCGAGTACGGCGCCGCCGCCAGCACGGCCCGCTTCAGCAGCTCCTCCTTGCCGATCGACTCCTTGAACTGCATGCCCTCCTCGACGGTGTCGAACGTGCGCCCCTCGAAGAGGTCCGGCGTCCACACCTCGTGGCCGGCCGCGCGCAGCCGGTCCGCGGCCTCGCGCACCGCGGGCCTGAGGCCGTAGGTCGAGTGAAAAAGCATGATGTTCATGAGGCCATGGTGCCAGCCGGTGCGACACCGCCTCGGCCGCCGTACCCGCGAACACGCCGAACTCACATGTTCATGCCCGCCGGGCTCCGGTAAGGAGCGCAGGCATGGAGATCCTAGTCCGCCCCGTGATCGTGATCGGCGGTGCGGTGCTGCTCACGCTCGCCATCGGCTGGGCCACCGACCGGCTGCTGCGCAAGGCCGACGAACGCGACCACGACTCACCGCTGTGGGAGCTGCTGCGCCGCGGCCGCATCCCCTACCAGCTCGTGCTGTGCGCCGCCCTGCTTCGCGGGTCCTACGACCAGGCGAAGGTGCTGGAACGGCACCAGATCGGCATCGGCCGGGCACTGACGCTGGTGCTGATCGGCTCCGCCGCCTGGCTGGTGATCCGGATCGCCTCGGCGATCGTCGAGACCACCTACAGCCGCTACGCCCGCGCGCACCGGGATCCGGCCCGGGTACGCAGGGTGCGCACCCAGGTGGAGCTGATCATGCGGGTGGTGTCCGCGATCGTCATCGTCGTGGCGATCGCCGCCATGCTGCTGACGTTCCCGGCGATGCGCGCGGCCGGCGCCTCGCTGCTGGCCTCGGCCGGCGTCCTCGGCATCGTGGCCGGTGTCGCCGCCCAGTCGACTCTGTCCAACATGTTCGCCGGGCTGCAGATCGCCTTCGGGGACATGGTGCGCATCGGCGACACGGTGGTCGTGGACGGCGAGTGGGGCACGGTCGAGGAGATCACCCTGACCTTTCTGACGGTACGGACCTGGGACGAGCGCCGGATCACCATGCCGGTGTCGTACTTCACCTCCAAACCCTTCGAGAACTGGTCACGCGGCACCCCGGAGATGACCGGCACCGTCTTCTGGCACCTGGATCACAGCGCGCCCATCGAGGCGATGCGCGCGAAACTGCGCGACATCCTGCGCGAGAGCCCCGCCTGGGACGGCCGCGCCTACGGCCTCGTGATGACGGACAGCACGCCCAACACCGTCCAGGTGCGGGCCCTGATGACCGCGAAGGACGCCGACGACATCTGGACGGTGCGGGTCACGGTCCGCGAGCAGATGATCGCCTGGCTGGCGGCGGAGCACCCCTACGCGCTGCCCCGCGTCAACACCTCCGAGGCGGTGCCGCGTCCCGCGGAGCCGGTCAATGGCCGCGCTCCGCGCCCCCGTTCACCTGGATGACCTGGGAGGTGACATGCCCGGCGCCGGGCGAGGCCAGCCAGTGCAGGGTCGCGGCCACGTCTCCCGGTATCCCGGCGCGGCCGGTCGAGGTCTCGGCGATGAGCTGCGCCCGCCGCTCCGGCGCCGGGCCGGCGCCGAAGAACTCGGTGTCCTCGATGTACCCGGGCGCGACCACGTTCACGGTGATGCCGTGCGGTCCCAGCTGCCGGGCCAGATCGTGTGCGTACGGGTGCAGCGCGGCCTTGGACGCCGCGTAGGCGCCGCTGCCCGAACCGCGGTAGGCGGCGATGGACGAGATGAACAGCACCCGCCCGCCCGGTTCGGCGAGGCGGTCCTTCAGGGCTTCGGTGAGCAGAGCGGCGGTCAGGGTATTGAGCCGGAAGTTGTCGGTCCAGGCGTGGGCCACCTGCTCCAGGGGGTCCTCGCCACCGGTCGGCGGATGCTGGCCCCCGGCGCCTCCGGCGCTGTGCACGAGCACGTCGACCGTGCCGAGTTCCCGGGCGACGAACTCTGCCACGCCCCGTACGTCCGCCGGCTCCGTCAGGTCGGCCGCATAGGTGAGGGAGCCGGGCACCGCGGCCTTCTCCAGCACCTCCGCGCGCCGCCCCAGCAACAGCACCCGGTCGCCGTCCGCCGCGAACGCCTGCGCCGTGGCCAGCCCGATGCCCGTACCGCCACCACTGATCACGATGTTGCGAGTCATGATCCGAGAGTAGGAGTGATCGGCCGACGATGCCGGTATTTATCCACAGGTCCGCCATGTTCATATGACTTTTCATGCACAGGGCTCAGCTCACCGCAGACTGCGCACGTCGAGATGCCTGAGCACCCGGTCCACGATCTCCGGATCCGCCCCCGGCTCGCTGCGCGCCGCCAGGACCTCGTGGCGCGCCGCGCTCAGCATCTCGTTCTGGATGTTCCGGACCCGCTTGAGCCGCTTGGCCCGCTGGTGCTGCGCCTCTCGCCGCTCCTCCTCCCCCATGTCGGGGCTGATCCGGATCCCGATGTCGAAGGCGCGCCGCAGCATCTGCTCGGACAGGTCCTCGGGCAGGTCCTCCACCTGTTCGATCTCCCGCAGTCTGCGCTTGGCGGCCTTCGCGGCCCGTACCGCCAGTTCCTTCTCGAACTCCTTCTCCCGCTCGGAGTCGGCCTGCACCCCGAGCCACCGCACCAGTGACGGCAGTGTGAGCCCCTGCAGGACCAGCGTGACGATGATGACTCCGAAGGCGATGAAGACGATCTCGTCGCGGTCGGGGAACGGCGCGCCGGCGTCGGTCCGCAGCGGGATCGCCAGCGCCAGCGCCACCGAGGCCACCCCGCGCATCCCGGACCACCACATCACGACGGTCTCCCGCCAGCTGACCGGGATCTCCTCGTCGTAGTCGCGCCGCGCGTGCAGCCGTTTGGTCAGCCAGGTCGCGGGCAGAAGCCACACCAGCCGCACGACGATCACCACGCCCACGATCGCGGCGGCCCAGCCCAGCAGCTCGCCCCAGCGCCCCTCGGCCGTGCGGATGGCGTTGTGCAGTTCGAGGCCGATGAGTCCGAACGCCACGCCGGTGACCAGGGTGTCGATGATGTCCCAGAAGGTGTGCCCGGCCAGCCGGGTCATCACGTCGTCCGCGTCGGTGGCGTACTCGGCGAGGAACAGCGCGGTGGTGAGCACCGCGAGCACCCCGGAGCCGTGCAGCTTCTCGGCGAGCACATAGGAGGCGTACGGCACCAGCAGGGTCATGCCGATCTGCAGGGTGGGATCGCCCAGCAGGTCCATGAGCCTGTTCGCGCCCCAGCCGAGCACCAGGCCCACGGCCACCGCGACGACGCCGGACAGCACGAGGTCCACCCCGGCCTGCCACGCCGAGAACGAGCCGCTCACGACCGCGGCGATGGCCACGTGATACAGCACGATGGCGGTGACGTCGTTGAACAGCCCCTCGCCCTCCAGGATCGACACCAGGCGGCGCGGCAGCCCCAGCTGCCCGGCGACACTGGTCGCGGCGACCGGGTCGGGCGGCGCGATCAGCGCGCCGAGCGCGAAGGCGGCGGCGATCGGCAGCCCCGGCACGATCGTGTGGGCGACGAACGCCACGCACACCATCGTGACGAACACCAGCGCGACGGCCAGCAGCAGGATCGGGCGGACGTTGGCCGCGAACTGCCGCCAGGAGGTGCGCCGTACGGCGGCGTAGAGCAGCGGTGGGAGCAGCCCGGGCAGGATCAGCTCCGGCGGGATGTCCACGTTCGGCACGAAGTCGGCCACCGCGAGGGCCCCGCCGAACAGGGTCATCAGCACCGGCGCCGGCACCCCGAACCGGTCCCCCACCGGGACGCTCACCAGGGCCCCGAGCAGCAGGACGAACAACAGAGCCAACTGATCCACGGCCGGCGCTCCGGGGTGTCGACGGTCACACGGCAGGCCTCAAGCCTGCCATCCGACCGGCGGCGACGCCCGCCACCGCGGGAGCCGGCGCAGGAGCGCGGCGCAGGACCTGCAGCGCCCGCCGCACAGGCCTACAGGGCCCGGCGCATCGCCCGGTGCGGGATGCCGGCGTCCGGGAACTCCGGGCCGTACGCCGCGTAGCCGAGCCGCTCGTAGAAGCCCAGCGCGTGGGTCTGTGCGTGCAGGTCCACCGCGGTGAGGCCGCGCACGCGTGCCGCCTCCTCGATGGCCCGCACCAGAGCCACGCCGACACCCAGCCCACGGGCCTCGCGGGCGACGGCGAGCCGCCCCAGGGAGCCCACCGAGGTGTCCGCACCGGTCTTCGCCGCAGCGGCCTCGCCGTGCAGCAGCCGTCCGGTGCCGAGCGGCACACCGTCCTCGCGGACCGCCAGGACGTGCACGGCGATCGCGTCGTAGGCGTCGTACTCGATGTCCTCGTCGACGCCCTGCTCGCGGACGAAGACCTCCTTGCGGACCGCGAAACAGGCCTCGCGGTCGGCGGGGCCCTCGGCGACCCGGACGGTGTACGGCGCGCTCACGCGTACGTCTCCTCACGGACCTGGTCGAGAGCCTTCTGCAGGTCCTCGGGGTAGGCGCTCTCGAACTCCGCCCACTGGCCGTCCCCGGGGTGCTCGAAGCCGAGGCGCACGGCGTGCAGCCACTGGCGGGTCAGGCGCAGCCGCTTGGCGAGGGTGGGGTCGGCGCCGTAGGTGAGGTCGCCGACGCAGGGGTGGCGGTGGGCGGACATGTGGACGCGGATCTGGTGGGTGCGGCCGGTCTCCAGCTTCACGTCCAGCAGGGAGGCGGCGCGGAACGCCTCGATGAGGTCGTAGTGCGTCACCGAGGGCTTGCCGTCGGCCGTGACCGCCCACTTGTAGTCGTGGTTCGGGTGGCGGCCGATGGGCGCGTCGATCGTGCCGCTCGTCGGGTCCGGGTGGCCCTGGACCAGGGTGTGGTACCGCTTGTCGACGGTGCGCTCCTTGAACTGGCGCTTGAGCGACGTGTACGCCCGCTCCGACTTGGCGACCACCATCAGGCCCGAGGTGCCGACGTCCAGGCGGTGCACGATGCCCTGGCGCTCGGCGGCGCCGGAGGTGGAGATCCGGTACCCGGCGGCGGCGAGACCGCCGATCACGGTGGGGCCGCTCCAGCCCGGCGACGGATGCGCGGCCACGCCGACCGGCTTGACGATCACGACCACGTCCTCGTCGTCGTGCACGATCTCCATGCCCTCGACCGGCTCGGCGACCACCTGCACCGGCGCGGGCGCCTGCGGCATCTCGACCTCGAGCCAGGCACCGCCGCGCACCCGCTCGGACTTGCCGACCACCGTGCCGTCGACCTGGACCTTGCCGGTCGCGGCCAGCTCCGCCGCCTTGGTGCGGGAGAAGCCGAACATGCGGGAGATGGCGGCGTCGACGCGCTCGCCCTCCAGGCCGTCGGGCACGGGCAGGGTGCGGATCTCGGGAATCGTGCTCACCCGTCGAGTATGCCGGACGGGTGGAACCGGCCCGCACGAGCCTGTGGAAAACCGCCCGTGGACGGCCCTGGCCTCAGTGCCTCAGTCCTTGTGGACCGTGCCGTCCGGGTCCAGGCCCCGGAAGGACAGCAGGACGATCAGGATGCCGCCGCACACGATGGCCGAGTCGGCCAGATTGAACACCGCGAAGCCCTTGGGCGCGATGAAGTCCACCACCTTGCCCTCGAAGACGCCGGGCGAGCGGAAGATCCGGTCGGTGAGGTTGCCGAGGGCGCCGCCGAGCAGCAGGCCGAGCGCGATGGCCCAGGGGTAGCTGTAGAGCTTGCGGGCCAGGCGCATGATCACCACGATCACGGCCGCGGCGATCAGCGTGAAGATGATCGTGAAGGCCGCGCCGAAGCCGAAGGCCGCACCCGGGTTGCGGGTGGCGTTCAGCTCCAGCCAGTCCCCGACGAGCCTGATCGGCTCGTGGCCCTCCAGCTTGGCGACCACGAGCAGCTTGCTGATCAGGTCGAGGGCGTACGCGAACGCGGCCACCGCGAACAGCAGGGCGATCCGGCGCCCACGGCGCCCCCGGGCCTCGGCCGGGGCCTGCTGCTCGCCCGCGCCGGACGCGGCGGCCGGGGTGGACGCGCCGGAGCCGGCGGGCGCTCCGGCCGCAGCCGTGTGCTCGCCGCCGTCGTCCGGGGTGTCCGGCGTACCGATGATGCGCTCCGCCTCTGCCACGTGAGTCCCTCAACCTAGGTGCCTGACTGAGGACGAGACTACGGCACCACCCCGCACACTCAGGAGCGGCGTTCCTGCTTCTGCTTGCACTCGACGCACAGCGTGGCCCTGGGGAAGGCCTGCATCCGGGCCTTGCCGATGGGGTTGCCGCAGTTCTCGCACAGGCCGTACGTACCCGCGTCCAGCCGCTCCAGGGCGTGCTCGTTCTGGATCAGCATCTCGCGCGCGTTGGCGGCGAGCGCCAGCTCGTGCTCGCGCGTGATGTTCTTGGTGCCGGTGTCGGCCTGGTCGTCCCCCGCACCGTCCCCGGAGTCCCGCATCAGGCCCGCGAGGGACACCTCGGAGGAGCTGATCTCGGCGCGCAGCCGCTCCACCTCCGACAGCAGTTCGGCACGGGCCTCGGCGACCTCTTCCGGGGTCCAGGGGTCCTCGCCGGGGCGGACCGCCAGCTCGCCGGGCTCCGCCGCGGCGAGCCGCGCCTTCGGAACAGCGGTGTCCGTCGTGGCCGTGCCAGGAGTCTTCTTCGCAACCACTGTCGTGGCTCCCGTCTGCTTCGCGGCCCGCGCCGCGCCCGCCTTCTTGGCCCTGCTCGTGTCGGCCGCCTGCGTGGAGGCGCCGTCCGCCCCCGCCTTGCTGCCGCCGGCCTTCCCGGCCGCCTTCTTGACGGCCGTCTCCGCCACCGCTCCCTTCGACGCCGGCTTCTTTCCGCCGGTCTTCCCGGCCGACGCCTTCTTGGCGGCGGTCTTCTTGGCAACGGCCTTCCTGGCCGGCCCCTCCCCGGCGCCGGTCTCCTTACCGGCCGCCTTCCCGGCAGAACCAGCCGCCTTCTTGGCGGCCGGCTCCTTGACCGTGGGTTTCTCGGCCGTGGGCTTCTTGGCCGCCGTCTTCTGAGCGGCCGTCCTCCCGGTGGCCCTTTTCTGAGCGGCCGTCTTCCTGGTGGCCGTCTTCTTGACGGCGGTCTCCTCCTCGGCCGTCATCGCCTTGTCCACGGGCTTCCCGCGAGCCTTCTCCGCGGCGGCCGGCGCCTTCGCGGCGGTCTTGCGCGCGGCCGTCCTCCCGGCGGCCGGCTCCTTCACGGCCGTCGCCCTCATCGCCGTCTTCCTCGCGGCCGGCTGCACGTCCCTCCCCGCGGTCGGCCTCTTCGTGCCGTCCACTCCCTTGGTCTCGCCGCCGGAGACAGCCGCAGCGCCGGAGGCGGCCGCGCCCCCGTGCCTGCCGGTCGCCGGCTGCTGTACGGCGGTCCTTTTCGCCACCATGGCCGCGACCCCTTCACATATTGTGATGTTGCTCGCGAATCGTGCTGGGACGATAAATCGACTTGAGTCCCGCGGCAACGGGGCACACCGCCCGATTCGCCCGCCCGCACTCCCCCGAGCAGCGGGCCTGCATCCGTTGTGCCCAGCTCCCCGCCGGGTAATCCGCCGGGCCCCGGCTGCCCGGAACCGAACACCCGCACCCCTGGCCATTCGGGTCATCCCGGACCGTCTGGCGACCGCCGGCCGCGCCGCGCGGAAACCGGTCGGCCGCTGTCCGCGCGGCGCCGTACACTGGGCGGAGCGAAAAGCGTGGATGGGGACGAGTAGCGGCGTACGCAGCCCAGAGCGACCCGGGGACGGTGTGAGCCCGGGGGCGAGCGCGACGTGAAGATCACCCCGGAGCCGCCGGAAGAAAGCCGCAGCCATCTGGCCAGGGCGAGTAGAACCGGCTTCGCGACCCCAATGAGGGGGCTCACCGCCGCGTACGGCGCGACGGAGGGCCAAGGAGGGTGGTACCGCGGGAGCGCGCCGCACACGGCGTAGGCAGGATCGAAGGCTCTCGTCCCTCCGACGGAAGGCAGCAAGTCCGTTGGAGGATGCTCGCAGATGACAGCGCCGACGTACCGCCAGGTGCCCGCACAGGTCGACCTGCCCGCTCTTGAGCACACCGTGCTCGACTTCTGGCGCGAGCAGAAGATCTTCGCCAAGAGCCTGGAGCAGTCCGGGGGCCGCCCGGAATGGGTGTTCTACGAAGGCCCGCCCACCGCCAACGGCATGCCCGGCGCCCACCACATCGAGGCGCGCGTCTTCAAGGACGTCTTCCCGCGCTTCCGCACCATGCGCGGCTACCACGTGGCCCGCAAGGCCGGCTGGGACTGCCACGGCCTGCCGGTGGAGCTGGCCGTCGAGAAGGAGCTCGGCTTCTCCGGCAAGCAGGACATCGAGGCGTACGGCATCGCCGAGTTCAACGCCAAGTGCCGTGAGTCGGTGACTCGGCACACCGACGCCTTCGCCGAGCTGACGACCCGCATGGGCTACTGGGTCGACCTGGACGACGCCTACCGAACCATGGACCCCGAGTACGTGGAGTCGGTCTGGTGGTCGCTGAAGGAGATCTTCACCAAGGGCCTGCTGGTCCAGGACCACCGCGTCGCCCCCTGGTGCCCGCGCTGCGGCACCGGCCTGTCCGACCACGAGCTGGCGCAGGGCTACGAGACGGTCGTCGACCCGTCCGTGTACGTCCGTTTCCCGCTCACCTCCGGTCCGCTCGCCGGCGAGGCCGCGCTCCTGGTGTGGACGACGACCCCCTGGACCCTGGTGTCCAACACGGCGGTCGCCGCGCACCCCGAGGTCACCTACGTCGTCGCCACCAACGGCGAGGAGAAGCTCGTCGTCGCCGAGCCGCTGCTCGCCAAGGCGCTCGGCGAGGGCTGGGAGAGCACGGGCCAGACCTTCACCGGCGCCGAGATGGAGCGCTGGACGTATCAACGTCCGTTCGAGCTCGTGGAGTTCCCGGAGCCGGCCCACTACGTGGTGAACGCCGACTACGTGACCACCGAGGACGGCACGGGTCTGGTCCACCAGTCCCCCGCCTTCGGTGAGGACGACCTCAAGGTCTGCCGCTCCTACGGCCTGCCGGTCGTGAACCCGGTCCGCCCGGACGGCACCTTCGAGGAGGACGTCCCGCTGGTCGGCGGCATCTTCTTCAAGAAGGCGGACGAGAAGCTCACCGAGGACCTCCAGCAGCGCGGCCTCCTCTTCAAGCACGTCGCGTACGAGCACAGCTACCCGCACTGCTGGCGCTGCCACACCGCGCTGCTCTACTACGCGCAGCCCTCCTGGTACATCCGCACGACGGCGATCAAGGACCGCCTGATCCAGGAGAACGAGAAGACCAACTGGTTCCCGGACACGGTCAAGCACGGCCGGTACGGCGACTGGCTGAACAACAACATCGACTGGGCGCTGTCCCGCAACCGCTACTGGGGCACCCCGCTGCCGATCTGGCGCTGCGAGGACGACCACCTCACCTGCGCCGGCTCCCGCGCGGAGCTGACCGAGCTGACGGGCACCGACCAGTCGAACCTGGACCCGCACCGGCCGTACATCGACGAGGTCACCTTCGCCTGCCGTCACGACGGCTGCGGCAAGACGGCCACGCGCGTGCCGGAGGTCATCGACGCCTGGTACGACTCGGGCTCGATGCCGTTCGCGCAGTGGGGCTACCCGTACAAGAACAAGGAGCTGTTCGAGAGCCGCTACCCGGCGCAGTTCATCTCCGAGGCGATCGACCAGACGCGCGGCTGGTTCTACACGCTGATGGCCGTCGGCACGCTGGTCTTCGACAAGTCGTCGTACGAGAACGTCGTCTGCCTGGGCCACATCCTCGCCGAGGACGGCCGCAAGATGTCCAAGCACCTGGGCAACATCCTGCAGCCGATCCCGCTCATGGACCAGCACGGCGCGGACGCGGTGCGCTGGTTCATGGCGGCCGGCGGCTCGCCGTGGGCGGCCCGCCGCGTCGGCCACGGCACCATCCAGGAGGTCGTCCGCAAGACCCTGCTGACGTACTGGAACACGGTCGCCTTCCAGGCGCTGTACGCCCGCACCTCCGAGTGGGCGCCCGGCGCGGCCGACCCGGCGCCGGCCGAGCGCCCGCTGCTGGACCGCTGGCTGCTGTCCGAGCTGCACGCGCTCACCGACCAGGTGACCCAGGCACTGGAGGCGTACGACACCCAGCGCGCCGGCAAGCTGCTGTCCGCGTTCGTGGACGACCTGTCCAACTGGTACGTCCGCCGTTCGCGCCGCCGCTTCTGGCAGGGCGACAAGGCCGCGCTGCGCACGCTGCACGAGGTGCTGGAGACGGTCACCAAGCTGATGGCGCCGATCACGCCGTTCATCACCGAGCGGGTGTGGCAGGACCTGGTCGTGCCGGTGACCCCGGGCGCGCCGGAGTCCGTGCACCTGGCCTCCTGGCCGGAGGCGGACCTGACGGCGATCGACCCGGAGCTGTCGAAGCAGATGGTCCTGGTCCGCCGGCTGGTCGAGCTGGGCCGGGCCACGCGCGCGGAGTCGGGCGTCAAGACGCGTCAGCCGCTGTCCCGCGCGCTGATCGCGGCGAGCGGCTTCGAGTCCCTGGACCCCGAGCTGCACACCCAGATCACCGAGGAGCTGAACGTCTCCTCGCTGGCCTCGCTGTCCGAGGTCGGCGGCTCGCTGGTGGACACCACCGCCAAGGCCAACTTCCGTGCGCTCGGCAAGCGGTTCGGCAAGCGGGTGCAGGACGTGGCCAAGGCGATCGCCGCCGCCGACGCCGCCGCGCTGTCCCTCGCGCTGCGCGAGGGCACGGCCTCGGTGGAGGTCGACGGTGAGACGGTGACCCTCGCTCCCGACGAGGTGATCATCACCGAGACCCCGCGCGAGGGCTGGTCGGTGGCCTCCGACTCCGGCGCCACGGTCGCCCTGGACCTGGAGATCACCGAGGAGCTGCGGCAGGCGGGCCTGGCCCGTGACGCGATCCGGCTGATCCAGGAGGCCCGCAAGAACAGCGGTCTGGATGTGGCCGACCGGATCGCCCTGCGCTGGGTGTCGACCGACCCCGCGGTGGTCGCCGCGCTGGCCGAGCACAGTGAGCTGATCGCCGAGGAGGTTCTGTCGACGGACTTCCAGCAGGGTGAGGGCGACGACGGCTTCGGCGAGCCGTTCACCGACGAGGGGCTGTCCCTCACGTTCCGGCTGCGCAAGGCGTAAGCGCCGAGCGGTCCGAGAAGGGCCCGGTCTCCCGCGCGGAGGCCGGGCCCTTCCTCATGGGCTCGGGTGGAGGCCACCGCCCTCGCCCGTGCGGCGCCGGGCATCGAGGCCCGCCCATTGCATCAGCGGCCCCTGTGGGGGCGTAGGGCGTCCTGCCGTTGCGCGGCCCGCATCGAGGCGTCTGTCGTTCCGTGGCCCCGTCTTCCATGGCCCCGCACGCTGCAACCCGCCGCTGAGACCTCCGTCAACCCGCGTAAAAAGGGCGGGCCCCCAGGACCGAAGTCCAAGGGGCCCGCCCTATTGAGCGCTGCCGACGCCGTTGTCGTACTAGTGCCCGATGCTCAGTTGTCGTCCTCGTCGATCAGGAACCCGCGCATAGGCGAGGGTGCCTGACCCATCGGGGACGGGCCCTGCGGGCGGACCGGGGCCATGGGCTGGGTCATGGCCGGGGTCATCTGCTGCTGGCCGCCGTAGGACGGGGCGGACGGACCGGGGTTGCCGCCCATCGTCTGGTTGCCGCCGTAGGACGGGGCGCTCGCGCCGGCCGGAGCCATGGAGGGCGCCGGGGACGGCGGCAGCGACGCGGTGGCCGGGGTGCGCGGCGGGGCCAGGGAGTCGTCGGCCTGGGTCTCCAGCTGGCGCAGCTGGGACTCGAGGTACGACTTCAGACGCGTGCGGTACTCGCGCTCGAAGCCGCGCAGGTCCTCGACCTTGCGCTCCAGCGTGGCGCGGGCGGACTCCAGGGAGCCCATCGCGACGCGGTGCTTCTCCTGCGCGTCCCGCTCCAGGGCGTCGGCCTTGGCGCGGGCGTCACGCTCCAGACCTTCGGCGCGGCTGCGGGCCTCGCCGACGATCTTGTTGGCCTCGGAGCGGGCCTCGGCGATCGCCTGGTCGGCGGTCTGCTGGGCCAGCGAGAGGACACGGGCGGCGCTGTCGCCACCGGGGCCCTGACCGGGGCCGCCCATCGGACCGCCCATGGGGCCGCCCATCGGGCCACCCATCTGCTGCTGCATGGGCGGCTGGCCGCCCATCGGGCCCTGACCCATCGGACCCTGGCCCATCGGGCCGGGACCCTGCGGGCCGCCCTGACCGCCGGGACCGGCGGGCAGCTGCGGGGCGCCGCTCGGCAGCTGGGGCGGGCCACCCATGGGGCCGCCCATCTGCTGCTGCGGCGGGCCCGATATGCCGGCGGGCACCGGCGCGCCGGGACCTCGCATGCCCTGCTGCTGCGGGTGCTGCTGCGGGTGCTGCTGCGGGTGCTGGTCCTGGTCCGGCGGGCCCTTGCGCATGTTCTGCTGGTTCTGCGCGGCCGCACGGGTGGCCGCGGCCAGCTTGGCGCGCAGGTCCTCGTTCTCGCGGAGCAGACGGGTCAGTTCGGCTTCGACCTCGTCGAGGAAGGCATCGACCTCGTCCTCGTCATAGCCTTCTCGGAGGCGGACGGTCGTGAACTGCTTGTTCCGCACGTCCTCGGGGGTCAACGGCATCTCTTCACCTCAACGTAGTCATCGGCAGTCGGCAAGACCGTATCGTCCACCCTCATCACATGAAGCTCCCCGTGATGGAGAGGAGGATGTAGACGATGATCATCAGTACGAAGAAGGACAGGTCTAGCGCCACGCCCCCGAGACGCAGCGGCGGGATGAACCGCCGCAGAAGCTTCAGCGGTGGATCGGTGACAGTGTAGGTGGCCTCCAGTACGACCACCATCGCCTTGCCGGGTTGCCACGAGCGGGCGAACTGGAACACGTAATCCATGACCAGCCGGAAGATGAGCACGGCGAGGAACACCAGCAGCGCGGTGTGGACCACCGTGACGAACACGCTCATGGCCTGCGCTTCCCTCTCCCCTGTTCCATGCTCTTCCGAGCCTCGATCCGGTTGTTGCGTCTCAGCTCTGGTTGAAGAACCCGCCCTCTGCGATGCGGGCCTTGTCCTCCGCCGTGACATCGACGTTAGCAGGCGACAACAGGAACACCTTCTGCGTCACCCGCTCGATGCTGCCGTGAAGACCAAACACCAAACCGGCCGCAAAGTCGACAAGTCGCTTCGCGTCTGTGTCATCCATCTCAGTCAGATTCATGATCACCGGGGTGCCCTCACGGAAGTGTTCCCCGATGGTACGGGCCTCGTTGTACGTCCGCGGGTGAAGCGTGGTGATCCGGTAAGGCTCTCGCTCGGACACAACCTTGGGCATGATCACCGGCGCGTTCTTCTCGAGGGACTGACGTTCTTGTGTGATGGACGCCACGGGCGCAATCCGCGCCGGACGTCCGGATTCCGCGGCGAGCGAAGTCGATCGGACCACCGGCTCGCGCGGCGCGGGCGGTTGCACGATTCGCACCTCTTCGTCCCTTTGGGACTGATGTGCACTGTGCGATTGGTGTGACGATTCATGCCGTCGATGATCCCGTTCGGGTTCCGGGTCCAACTCGGGTTCGAAGTCGTCGTCGGGGTCGAATCCGCGGCCGTCGTACCCATCGTCCTCCACGAGGCCGAGGTAGACCGCCATCTTGCGCATCGCGCCGGCCATGCTCTGAGTCCTCCGCTCTGTGGTGGATCGGCTGACGACTGCCAAGTGCCCGCGATCCACGAGGTCGTTGCGCCCGCCTTCGCAGGCACTGACCATATTTTCTGCTGTGGTCCGACTTCTTGGCGACGTTACCCGAGCCTGGGGCGGACTCCGAGTACCGCAGTGCCAACGCGCACATGTGTCGCTCCGGCGGCCACGGCCTGTTCGAGGTCCGCACTCATCCCTGCCGACACCATGGTTGCAGCCGGATGGGCTCGGCGCAGGTCGGTCGACAAATCCATGAGGCGTTCAAACGCCGCCTGTTCGCGTCCCGCGTACTCGCCGGTGAGCGGAGCCACGGTCATCAGCCCGTCGAGCCGCAGCCCCGGCGCCTCGGCGATGAGGTCGGCCAACTCTTCGATTCCGTACGGGGCGACGCCTCCGCGCTCGCCCCGGGCGCTCTCCCCCGCGTCGAGCGCGACCTGGATGAGACACCCCACCTCGCGCCCCGCTCGCACGGCCTCCTTCGACAGAGCTGTGACGAGCTTGGAACGATCCACGGACTGCACGACATCGGCATAACCGACCACGGAACGCACCTTGTTGGTCTGCAACTGACCGACGAAATGCCATTTAAGCGGCAGATCCGTACACGCGGCGGCCTTCGGCGCCGCGTCCTGGTCACGGTTCTCGGCGACATGCCGCACACCGAGTTCCGACAGGATCCGCACATCGCTCGCCGGGTAGGTCTTGGTGACCACGATCAGGGTCACCTCCTCCCGCTTGCGCCCGGCCGCCACACACGCGGCGGTGATGCGCTCCTCCACTTTCGCCAGATTCGCGGCGAGTTGGGTCTTACGGTCCGTCATGCCCCATCAGTCCAGCCAGACATAGCCCGCGAGCCGCCCGGTGGTGCGGTCACGGCGGTACGAGAAGTGGTCGCCCGACTCCAGCGTGCACTCCGGCGACTGCGCCCGGTCGCACACCCCGAGTCGGTCGAGCTGCGCGTGCACCCCGGCGCTCACGTCGACCGCCGGCGTACCCCAGCTCGTTTCAGCGTGCGCCGCCGGCTCGACGGCCGCCACCTCGGCGCGCATCGCCTCCGGCACCTCGTAGCACCGCCCGCACACGGCCGGCCCGGTGCGGGCGACGATCCGGCCCGGCTCGGCGCCGAGTTCGGCCATGGCCCGTACGGCGGCCGGGACGACCCCCTTGACCATGCCGGGCCGGCCCGCGTGCGCCGCCGCGACGACCCCGGCGACGGGATCGGCCAGCAGCACCGGCACGCAGTCGGCGGTGAGCACGGCGAGGGCGAGCCCGCGGCGGGCGGTGACGATCGCGTCGACCTCCGGCACCGCCCGCTCTCCCCAGGGCTCGTCCACCACGGCCACGTCGGCGCCGTGCACCTGGTTCATCCAGACGACCCGGTCCGGGTCGATGCCGAGCGACTTGGCCGCGATGTCCCGGTTGGCCCGTACGGCCTCGGGGTCGTCGCCCACCGCGCCGCCGAGATTGAGCTCCTCATACGGAGCGGCGCTCACCCCGCCCCACCGGTCGGTGAAGGCGAAATGCGCGCCGCTCAGGCTCTCGCGCCGTCCTATCACTTCAGGAAGTCCGGGACGTCCAGCTCCTCGGCCGCGCTGTCCGCGTAGGAGGTCCGCGGTGCCGGGGGGACCGGCGGGGCCGGGATGTCCGCCACCGGCTCGGGCGCCGGCTCCGGCTCCTCCTTGGGCTTGACGCTGCCCAGCGAGCCGAAGGACGGACGGCTGGGCTCGCTCGTCCGGGCCGCCGAGGGCTCCTCGCGGCGGGAGCCCGCCGAAGCCGAGGCCGAGCCGAGGACGTTGTCCCGGCGGGCCGGAGGCTGGCCCCCGTCGAAGCCGGCCGCGATCACGGTGACCCGGACCTCGTCGCCGAGGGCGTCGTCGATGACCGCGCCGAAGATGATGTTGGCCTCGGGGTGGGCGGCCTCGCTGACCAGCTGGGCCGCCTCGTTGATCTCGAACAGGCCGAGGTCGGAGCCGCCGGAGATGGAGAGCAGCACGCCGCGGGCGCCGTCGATGGACGCCTCCAGCAGCGGCGAGGAGATCGCCATCTCGGCCGCGGCCACCGCGCGGTCGTCGCCGCGGGCCGAGCCGATGCCCATGAGGGCCGAACCGGCCTCGGACATGACCGACTTCACGTCGGCGAAGTCGAGGTTGATGAGGCCGGGGGTGGTGATGAGGTCGGTGATGCCCTGGACACCGGAGAGCAGGACCTGGTCGGCGGACTTGAAGGCGTCCAGGACCGAGACCTGGCGGTCCGAGATGGACAGCAGCCGGTCGTTGGGGATGACGATGAGGGTGTCGACCTCTTCGCGCAGCTCCGCGATGCCGTCCTCGGCCTGGTTCGCGCGGCGCCGTCCCTCGAAGGTGAACGGGCGCGTGACCACGCCGATGGTGAGGGCGCCCAGCGAGCGCGCGATGTTGGCCACGACGGGCGCGCCGCCGGTGCCGGTGCCGCCGCCTTCACCGGCCGTCACGAAGACCATGTCGGCCCCCTTGAGGACCTCCTCGATCTCCTCGCGGTGGTCCTCGGCGGCCTTGCGGCCGACGGCCGGGTTGGCTCCGGCGCCGAGTCCGCGGGTGAGTTCGCGGCCCACGTCGAGCTTGACGTCGGCGTCGCTCATCAACAGCGCCTGAGCGTCGGTGTTGATGGCGATGAACTCGACGCCCTTGAGACCGACCTCGATCATCCGGTTGATGGCATTGACACCACCGCCGCCGACACCGATGACCTTGATGACTGCGAGGTAGTTCTGCGGTGCTGCCACGTCGAAGGCCTCTCGCCTCGAATTACGTTGTCGCCGCCGGGCGGTGCCCCGCGCCGGGACGACGGATGCCGAATGGGACGGTCCGTAGCGCCGACCCGAACCCTAACCCTGAAGTTTAGGGTTACCAGTGTGTCTGTTCCCTGGAGTCTTCTGAACAGGACACTAAGTCGACAAGTGGCGCCCGTTCAACGAACACGCCGAACCTCCCGTTTTTCTTTTCACCCTATGTGATCAGCCATAGCAGTGCCCAACCAGGGTGCTGGCCTGCGTCGATGCGCGTCAACTGCCCGACGAGGCAGGGGCGGTGGGAACGCTGACATCGAAGTGCCGCGCACCGGCAGCTGCTTTCATGAGAGCCGTGAGGGTCCGTGCCTTGGCGCGGCCGTTCTCTCCGCTGCCCCACTCCACCGTGCGGCCGCCGGCCAACTCCAGCGAGATGTCGTCGTAGGAACGGACTTGGACGGTCCGGGTGTCCTTCGCGACGGCGGCCGGCAGATCCCCGGCGACCCGCACCGCCTCACGCACCAGACGGTCGGTTCCGAAGCGGCGGAAGCTCGCGGCGCCGGAACCCGTGCGGGAAGCGGACAATTCCAGCATCGGAACGCCTTTCGGCGCCCCAGAAACCGTAGCGAATCGGACACCTTCGTCATCGACTTCGACGAAATCCCCGTTTTTTCGGACAAGTAGAACCGGAGTGCGCTCGGTCACTTTCAGCCCGATTCCGTGGGGCCAGGAACGGACCACATCAACGGTGTCAATTCTGGGCAATTTCCGCCGAAGTCGGGCTTCGATGCCATTGCCGTCGACGGAAATCATCGGCGCCCCGACCGGTACGGCCGCCGCGTCCCGTACCTCGGCGGGGGTCAGTACGCGCGTGCCGGACACCGAGACGTGCCGGACGCGCAGCCAGCTCGAGCCATACAGCACCCAGGTGCCACCGACCCCGAGGAGCACGGCGAGCGCGGCCAGAATGACGATCGTACGAAGGCGCGCTCTTGCGAGCCTGCGGACGAGCGGCGGGCCGGACGACTCCTGCCGGCGTTCACCGCGCTCGGCGGTGGAGGGTCCGGCCACGCACGCTCCCTTTCTTGGCTCGGTTCACCTTCGGGGCGCCGCGGTGCTCATGTGCGGCCACCGCCGCGTGGCGGTGCCGAGAGCCCTCTCGTGCTCAGTGCCGCGCCCCTTCGGCTCACTCGCCGATGCTAGTGGTGGCGCGAGGCGATCGCCTCGTACACCATGCCGACGAGCAGGTCGTCGGCGTCCCGGCGGCCGAACTCGCTTGCCGCGCGGGACATCTCGTACAGCCGGTGCGGGTCGGCGAGCACGGGCAGGACGTTCTGCTGCACCCACTCGGGCGTGAGTTCCGCGTCGTCGACGAGGAGCCCGCCGCCCGCCTTCACCACCGGCTGGGCGTTGAGCCGCTGTTCCCCGTTGCCGATGGGCAGCGGGACGTAGGCGGCCGGGAGTCCGACGGCGGAGAGTTCGGCGACGGTCATCGCGCCCGCGCGGCAGAGCATCATGTCGGCCGCGGCGTACGCGAGGTCCATCCGGTCCAGGTAACTTACCGGGATGTAGGGGGGCATTCCCGGCATCTGGTGCACCTGCGGCAGTTCGTTCTTCGGTCCGACCGCGTGCAGGATCTGGATGCCGGCCTGCTGGAGCCACGGCGCGACCTGCTGGACGACCTCGTTGAGGCGGCGGGCGCCCTGGGAGCCGCCGGAGACGAGCAGCGTGGGCAGGTTCGGGTCCAGGCCGAAGCGGTGGCGGGCCTCGGGACGGGCGGCCGCGCGGTCCAGGGTGGCGATGGAACGGCGCAGCGGGATGCCGATGTAGCGGGCGTCGCGCAGCTTGCTGTCGGGCGTGGAGACGGCGACCCGGGCCGCGTACCGCGAGCCGATCTTGTTGGCCAGGCCCGGGCGGGCGTTTGCCTCGTGGATCACGATGGGCACGCCGAGGCGCTTGGCGGCCAGATAGCCGGGCAGGGCGACATAGCCGCCGAAACCGACCACGACGTCCGCCTTGGTGCGCTCCAGGATCTGCTCGGCGGCCTTGATGGTGCCGCGCAGCCGGCCCGGGACGGTGATCAGCTCGGGGGTCGGCTTACGGGGCAGCGGCACCGCCGGGATCAGCGCCAGCTCGTAGCCGCGCTCCGGGACGAGCCGGGTCTCCAGGCCGCGCTCCGTGCCCAGGGCCGTGATCCCCACGGTCGGGTCCTGCCTGCGCAGGGCGTCCGCGAGGGCGAGCGCGGGCTCGATGTGGCCGGCGGTCCCCCCACCGGCGAGTACGACATGCACCGAAATTCACCGCTCTCCGGACGAACGCGCCGCTGAGGCACGCCGTCGCATCGTGTTCCATCTCCGAGGCCCCCGCTCGGCACCGGAGCCTCCCGCCCGCTTTCTACCAAAGCGAGGTTGCCGCATCGCAAGCGCCGCCCGCGCAGCGGGCTCGTCGCGCGCGAAGGCGATCAGCAGCCCGATGGCGAACATGGTCGGCAGCAGGGCGGACCCTCCGTAGGAGAACAGCGGGAGAGGGACGCCGGCGATCGGCAGCAGACCGAGCACCGCACCGATGTTGATCACCGCCTGGGCGGTGATCCAGGTGGTCACGCCTCCCGCGGCGTACCTCACGAAGGGGTCCTCCGTGCGTCCGGCCACGCGGATACCCGCATAGCCTAGAGCCGCGAACAGGGCGAGCACCGACAGCGTCCCCGCCAGGCCCAGTTCCTCACCGGTGACGGCGAAGATGAAGTCGGTGTGGGCCTCCGGGAGTTGGCCCCATTTTTCCACACTCGCACCGAGACCGGAACCGAAGAGTCCGCCGGAGGCGAGGGCGTAGATGCCGTGCGCGCCCTGCCAGCACATGTCGTTCGGGCCGGGGTCGGTGGCGGCGATGCAGCTGAGCCGGTTCAGCCGGTGCGGGCTGGACCAGATGGCGAGCGCGGCGAGCACCCCGGCGACGCTCAGCACCCCGGAGAACAGCCGGGTCGGCGCTCCCGCGAGCCACAGCAGCCCGAACAGGATCGCCGTCAGGATGATCGTCGTACCCATGTCGCCGCCGAGCATGATCAGCCCGAGCAGCAGGAAGGTGACCGGCACCAGCGGCACCAGCATGTGCTTCCACTGGGTCAGCAGCCTCTTCTCATGCTTGCGGGCGATCAGGTCCGCGCCCCACAGCACCAGGGCCAGCTTGCCGAACTCGCTGGGCTGGATCTGGAAGGAGCCGCCGAGGGAGATCCAGTTCTGGTTGCCGTTGACCGCCATCCCTATCCCGGGGATCTGCACCAGGACCATCAGGAAGACGGCGGCGGCGAGGATCGGGTACGCCAGCGCCCGGTGCAGCTTCACCGGCATGCGGGAGGCCACGAGCAGCAGTACGCCACCGATGACCGCGGCGAGGAACTGCTTGCGGAAGAAGTAGGACCCGGGCAGCGAGAGCTGCAGCGCGGTGATCTGGGAGGCCGAGTAGACCATCACCAGACCCAGCACCATGATCAGCAGGGTGCCGCCGAAGATCAGGTAATAGGCGGTCAGCGGGCGGTCCCAGGCCTTGCGCGCGCGGATGTAGAACCGCTGTACGGCGTTCTCGCGCGGCGTACGGAGCGCCGCGGGCCTTCCGGCGGCGCGCTGCACCGGTGGACGGCCTGTACGGCTACCGGACATCACCAGCTCCTCGCACCCGCCGACCAAACCCGAGCCACATCCGCCTCACGCGTCCCTCCAAGGGTCCCGAAGCGCCCCAGGTGGCCGAGACCCGCCGTCAGGCGCCCGCGCCGAGTTCGCGGACCGCCGCCGCGAACGCGTCACCGCGCTCGTTGTAGTTGGTGAACATGTCCATGGAGGCGCAGGCCGGGGCCAGCAGTACCGTGTCGCCGGGCCGAGCGAGCCGCCTGGCCTCCGTCACCGCCTGGAGCATCGCCCCAGTGTCGGTCCGGTCGAGCTCGACCACGGGTACTTCCGGGGCGTGTCGCGCCAGGGCCTCACGGATCAGCTCGCGGTCGGCGCCGATCAGGACGGCACCGCGAAGCCGCTTGGCCGACTTGGCGACCAGTTCGTCGAAGGTCGCTCCCTTCGCCAGGCCGCCCGCAATCCATACGATCGACTCATATGCCGCCAACGAGGCTTCCGTGGCATGGGTGTTGGTCGCCTTGGAGTCGTCGATGTACGCGACCCCGTCGAGGTCGGCGACGTGCGCGATGCGGTGCGCGTCCGGGCGGAAGGCCCTCAGTCCGTCCCGTACGGCCTGTGCGGGCACGCCGAAGGCACGCGCGAGGGCCGCCGCGGCAAGGGCGTTGGCGATGTTGTGCGGGGCCGGCGGGTTGATGTCGGAGACCTCGGCCAGCTCCTGGGCGTTCTTCTGCCGGTTCGCCACGAAGGCGCGGTCGACCAGGATGCCGTCCACGACGCCGAGTTGGGAGGGCGCGGGGGTGCCGAGGGTGAAGCCGACGGCCCGGCAGCCCTCCTCGACCTCGGCCTCGCGCACCAGCTCCTCGGTGAGCTTGTCGGCCACGTTGTAGACGCAGGCGACCCGATTTCCTTCGTAGATACGGCCCTTGTCCTTGGCGTACGCCTCCATGGAGCCGTGCCAGTCGAGGTGGTCCGGGGCGAGGTTGAGGACGACGGCCGAGTGGGCGCGCAGCGAGGGCGCCCAGTGCAGCTGGTAGCTGGACAGCTCCACGGCGAGGACGTCGTACTCCTCGTCCCCGAGCACGACGTCCAGCAGGGAGACGCCGATGTTGCCGACGGCGGCCGTGCGCAGGCCCGCGGCCCGCAGGATGGACGCGAGCATCTGCACGGTCGTGGTCTTGCCGTTGGTGCCCGTGACGGCCAGCCAGGGCGCCGCACCGGGACCGCGCAGGCGCCAGGCCAGCTCCACGTCGCCCCAGACCGGCACGCCCTTTTCGGCCGCCGCCGCGAAGAGCGGCTTGTCGGGCTTCCAGCCGGGGGCGGTGACGATCAGCTCGGTGCCCTCCGGCAGGGTCGCCCCGTCGCCGAGGCGCACAGTGATGCCGAGCGCCTGAAGTCCGGCGGCCTGCTCACGCGCGCGTGCGTCGTCGCCGTCGTTGACGACCGTGACGATCGCCCCGCGCGCGTGCAGCACCTTGGCCGCCGGGACGCCGGAGACACCGAGCCCGGCGACGGTGACGTGCTTGCCCTGGAAGTCGAAGAGCTCCGAGGTGGAGGTCACTTGTCCGCTGCCCATCCTGCATAGAAGAGGCCGAGTCCGACGATCACACAGATGCCCTGGATGATCCAGAATCGGACCACCACCAGGACTTCGGACCAGCCCTTGAGTTCGAAGTGGTGCTGGAGTGGCGCCATCCGGAAGACGCGCTTGCCGGTGAGCCGGAAGGAGCCGACCTGGATGACGACCGACATGGTGATGAGGACGAACAGGCCGCCCATGATGGCCACCAGCAGCTCCGTGCGGGAGAGGATGGCCAGGCCCGTGAGCACACCGCCGAGGGCGAGCGAACCGGTGTCGCCCATGAAGATCTTCGCCGGCGAGGTGTTCCACCACAGGAAGCCCAGGCAGGCGCCCATCAGCGCGGAGGCGACGACGGCGAGGTCGAGCGGGTCGCGCACCTCGTAGCAGGCACCCGGGTTGGTCAGGGTCGTCGCGTTGGCGCAGGACTCCTGGAACTGCCAGACGCCGATGAACGTGTAGGCGCCGAAGACGAGCACGGAGGCGCCGGTGGCCAGGCCGTCCAGACCGTCGGTGAGGTTCACGCCGTTCGACATCGCGAGGATCATGAACAGCGCCCAGACGACGAACAGCACCGGGCCGATCGTCCAGCCGAAGTCGGTGATGAAGGACAGCTTGGTGGAGGCCGGGGTGTTGCCGCGCGCGTCGGCGAACATCAGGGACAGCACCGCGAAGGCGATGCCGACGATCAGCTGGCCGGCCATCTTCGCCTTGGCCCGCAGACCCAGCGAACGCCGCTTGACGATCTTGATGTAGTCGTCGAGGAAGCCGACCAGGCCCATGCCGAACATCAGGCCGAGGACCAGCACCCCGGAGTAGGTGGGCGGGTAACCGGTGATGAGCTTGCTCAGGAAGTACGCCGCGATCGTCGCCAGGATGAAGGCGATACCGCCCATGGTCGGCGTACCGCGCTTGCTGGCGTGCTCACGCGGACCGTCGTCACGGATGTACTGGCCGTAGCCCTTGCGGGCCAGAAGCTTGATCAGCAGCGGGGTGCCGATCAGCGTCAGGAACAGGCCAATGACCCCTGAGAACAGGATCTGCTTCATCATCGGGCGGCAACCTCGCCCTCGGCACCGGTCTCGACGAGCGCCTGGGCAACGCTCTCCAGACCCACCGAACGGGACGCCTTCACGAGCACGACGTCCCCCGGGCGCAACTCGCTGCGCAACAGGTCGATCGCCGCCTGTGCGTCGGACACGTGCACCGACTCCTCACCCCACGAACCCTCGTTATATGCGCCCAGTTGCAGCCAGGAGGCCTCAATCCCCCCGACGGCGACGAGCTTGCTGACGTTGAGCCGGACGGCGAGCCGTCCGACGGCGTCGTGCTCGGCGAGCGCCTCGTCCCCCAGCTCGGCCATCTTGCCGAGCACCGCCCACGTGCGGCGCCCCTTGCCCATGGCCGCGAGCGCCCGAAGGGCGGCCCGCATGGACTCGGGGTTGGCGTTGTAGGCGTCGTTGACGATGGTCACGCCGTCCGGGCGCTCGGTGACCTCCATGCGCCAGCGGGAGAGGGAGCCCGCCTCGGAGAGCGCGGTGGCGATCTCTTCCGCGGACATGCCCAGCTCATGGGCGACGGCGGCCGCGGCGAGCGCGTTCGACACGTGATGCTCACCGTACAGGCGCATGGTCACATCGCATGCACCGGAGGGTGTGAGAAGCCTGAAGGAGGGCTGTCCGCTGTCCGTGAGTCGCACGTTCTCGGCGCGTACGTCCGCTTCGGCCGACTCTCCGAAAAGGACCACCTTCGCCTTGGTACGGGCGGCCATGGCGCGCACCAGCGGGTCGTCGGCGTTGAGGATCGCGGCGCCGTCCTCGGGCAGGCCTTCGACGAGTTCGCCCTTGGCCTGGGCGATCTGCTCGCGGCCGCCGAACTCGCCGATGTGGGCGGTGCCGACGTTGAGGACCAGACCGATCCTCGGGGGCGTGAGGCCGGTGAGGTAGCGGATGTGCCCGATGCCGCGGGCGCCCATCTCCAGCACGAGGAACTTCGTCTCCTCGGTGGCGGACAGGGCGGTCAGCGGCAGCCCGATCTCGTTGTTCAGCGAGCCGGGCGTGAACACCGTCGGCGCCTTGCGCCGGAGCACCTGCGCGATCAGGTCCTTGGTGCTGGTCTTGCCCGCCGAGCCGGTCAGGGCGACGAGGGTCGCGCCGAGCCGGCGTACGACGTGCCGGGCGAGGGCGCCGAGCGCGGTCTGGACGTCGTCGACGACGATCGCGGGCACACCGACCGGGCGCGACGCCAGTACGGCGACCGCGCCCGCCTCGATCACCTGCGGTGCGTAGTCGTGGCCGTCCACGCGTTCACCGACGAACGCGGCGAACAGGCTGCCGGGCAGCACCTCGCGGGAGTCCCGGACGACCGGTCCCGTGACCTCGACGGACGGATCCGGTATGTCGTGCGTCTGCCCGCCGACGACTGCTGCGATCTCGGCGAGGGAGAGGGCGATCACAAGTTCATCCCCTGGGTCTTCTGGATTTTCATCCCTGGGTCTTCTGGATGGCTTCGCGGAGCACCTGGCGGTCGTCGAAGGGACGGACGACGCCGGCGATGTCCTGTCCCTGCTCATGGCCCTTGCCCGCGACCAGCACGGTGTCGCCGGCCTGGGCGCGGCCCACGGCGGCGGCGATCGCGGCGGCCCGGTCCTCGAACAGGAGCACCTCGCCACGCTCGTGCGCGGGCACGGAGGCGGCGCCCTGGAGCATGGTCGCGAGGATCGCGAGGGGGTCCTCGGAGCGGGGGTTGTCGGAGGTCAGTACGGCGGTGTCGGCGAGCCGGGCCGCGGCGGCGCCCATCGGGGCGCGCTTGGTCTGGTCGCGGTCGCCGCCGCAGCCGAGCACGATGTGCAGCCGGCCCTTGGTGACCTTGCGCAGCGCCTTGAGCACGGACTCGACGGCGTCGGTCTTGTGGGCGTAGTCGACGACCGCGAGGTAGGGCTGCCCGGCGTCCACCCGCTCCAGCCGGCCGGGGACGCCCGGGACGGCGGCGACGCCGTCGGCCGCGGTCTGCGGGTCGAGACCGGCGGCGGCGAGGGCGACGATGGCGGCGAGGGTGTTCGCCACGTTGAAGGGGCCGGGGATCGGCGACTTGGCGTGGATCCGCTCGCCGTTCGGGCCGAGGACGGTGAACGTCGAGTTCATGGGGCCGACCTGGACGTCCTCGGCGCGCCAGTCGACGTCGGGGTGGCCCTCGGCGGAGAAGGTGACGACGGGGACCGTGGCCTCCTCGGCCAGCCGGCGGCCGTAGGCGTCGTCGGCGTTGATCACGCCGAGTCTGCTGCGTCCCGGTGTGAACAGCTGCGCCTTGGCCCGGAAGTAGTCCTCCATGTCGGAGTGGAACTCCATGTGCTCCGGGCTGAGGTTGGTGAACACGGCGATGTCGAAGACACAGCCGTCGACCCGGCCGAGGACCAGGGCGTGGCTGGAGACCTCCATGGCGACCGCCTCGACGCCCCCTTCGCGCATGACGGCGAACAGGGCCTGGAGGTCGGTGGCTTCGGGGGTGGTGCGCTCCGACTTGATGCGCTCGTCGCCGATGCGGATCTCCACCGTGCCGATGAGGCCGGCGGGGCGGGACGCGTCCAGGCCGCCTTTGACGAGATAGGCGGTGGTGGTCTTGCCGGAGGTGCCGGTGATGCCGATCTGGAGCAGGTCGCGGCCCGGGTGGCGGTAGATCGTCGCCGCCAGCTCGCCCATCCGGGCGCGCGGGTCCTCGACGACCAGGACGGGCAGTCCGGTCGCCGCGGCGCGCTCGGCGCCCGCGGGGTCGGTCAGCACGGCGACGGCGCCCAGGCTCGCGGCCTGGGTGACGAAGTCGGCGCCGTGCAGCCGGGCGCCCGGGAGGGCGGCGTACAGGTCGCCGGAGCGGACGGCGCGCGAGTCATGGGTGATGCCCTTGACCTCGGCGGCGCCCTCCGGCGCGGTGACACCCAGCTGGCCGGCGAGCTCCGCGAGGGGTGTGGCGGGAAGCAGCGTCGGCCTGGGCAGTCCCGGATATGTCACGGGTTGGCCCTTCTGGGTGGTTTGGGACTGATCAGCGTGTGGCACGGCGGTGAGCGTACCGGGCGTACCCGCTCCGGAGCGAAGTGAGGGGTTGTCGGCCCCTTGGTTCCCGGCATCGGGGGTGATCGTCGTCACGGGCTCGTTCCTGGTGTTTCGGTTGCTGATCAGGGCGTGCGTCAGGGCTTGTAGTCGACGGGCAGGTTGGCGGGCCGCGCACCGGTCGGCGGGACCTGGAGGGTCTTGAGGGCGAACTCCATCACCTGCTTGTAGATGGGACCGCAGATCTGACCGCCGAAGTAGTTTCCGGAGGTGGCGTTCTGGATGGCGCAGTAGACGGTGACGCGGGGGTTGTCCGCGGGTGCGAAGCCGGCGAACGACGAGGTGTACCCGTGGTACTTGCCGGTGGCCGGATCCACACGGTTGGCCGTGCCGGTCTTGCCCGCGACGCGGTACCCGGGGATGCGGGCCTTGACGCCGGTGCCCTGCTCGTCGTCCACGACGGACTCCAGCATCCGGGCGAGCGCCCTGGCCGTCTTCTCGCTGACCACGCGGGTCTCCTTGGCCTTGGGCGCGGGAGTGAAGCGGCCGTCGGCACCCTTGGTGCCGCGCACCAGGGTCGGCTCGACCCGGACCCCGCCGTTGGCGATGGTCGAGTAGACGGAGGCGGCCTGGACGGCGTTGATGGAGAAGCCCTGGCCGAAAGGAATCGTGTACTGCTGCGAGGTGGACCACTTCTGGTACGGCGCGAGGATGCCCGGGGTCTCGCCCGGGAAGCCGAGTCCGGTGTAGCTGCCGATGCCGAACCTGCGCAGGTAGGAGTAGAGGACCTTGTTGGCCTCGGGCTGGGTCTTGCCGAGCTGTCCGGTGGCCAGGATGGTGCCGATGTTGCTGGACTTGGCGAGGACGCCGTTCAGCGTGAGGTACCAGGTGCCGTGGTCGACGTCGTCGGAGAAGAGCCGGTCGCCGCGGTGCAGCCGGTTCGGTACGACGACGTGGGTGAGCGGGGTGGCCGCGTTCTCCTCCAGCACGGCCGCCATGGACATCACCTTGGCGGTGGAGCCGGGCTCGTAGGCGTCCTGGATGGCCGCGTTGCCCAGGGCGGCGGGGTCCGCCTTGGACAGATCGTTCGGGTCGAAGCCGGGCGAGTTGGCCATGGCCAGGATCTGCCCGGTCCGGGTGTCCTGGACGATGACGTAACCGCGGTCGGCCTTGGACTTCTTCACCTGCTCGGTGATGGCGTTCTGCGCGGCCCACTGGATGTCACGGTCGATGGTCAGCTCGACGTCGGAACCGGGCACGGCGGGCGTCTCCGTCGATCCCGCGGTGGGCACCTCGCGCCCCCCGGACTGGGCGTAGCGGATCTTGCCGTCCTTGCCGGACAGCTGCTTGTTCAGCTTCTGCTCGATGCCGCCGCCGCCCTGGCCGTCGGCGTTGACCCAGCCCAGTATCCCGGCGGCGAGGTCGCCGTTGGGGTACACCCGCTGGCTGCTCGGGTCGGCGAAGACGCCGGCGAGCACGTTGACGGTGTTCTTGTCCGTCTCCGCCTTCTTGGCGAGCGCGCTCTTCAGGTCCTTGATCTGCTTCCAGACCTGCGGGGTCTGCCGGGTGGCGAGCCGGGCGTAGCGGGAGTTCCGGTTCTTCGGCCGCAGCTTCTTCACGAGCTCGCCCTGGCTCTGCCCGAGGATCGGCGAGAGCAACGCGGCGGCCTGCTCCGGGCCGTCGCCGACCTTCAGCTGCTTCCTGTCGAACATCGTCGGATCGGCCGTGATGTCGTACGCGTCCTCGCTGATGGCGAGGGCCACGCCGTTGCGGTCGGTGATCCCGCCGCGCTCGGCGGCCAGCGTGTGCACGACATACCGGTTCTGCTCGGCCCGCGCGGCGTACGCGCTGGCGTCGACGGCCTGCACCTGGAGCAGCCGTAGCACGAAGGCGATGAGGACCAGGGTCAGCGTGAGGCCGACCAGGCGCAGCCGGGGCCGCGGGCTGCCGAGCCGGAGCGGGCCCTGATACGGCGGCCGAGCACCGCTCGGCCGCCGCACCGGACGCGCACCGGGCTCCGGCTGCCGCCGTACGGCACTCCTCGGCCGCGGCGGCTTGGCCGGCCCGGGCACACGACGGCGCGGCGGTTCCCTGTCGGACACTTCCGTCACCTGCCGGGGGTCGGGGTGGGGGTGGGCTGGGGGGTGGAGAGGCGCGGGGGAATGGCCCCCGCGGGGGCGGAGGCGAGGGGGGCCGACAGGGGCCGGCCCTGTGCCGGTGCGGTGGCGGAGGGCGTGACCGAGGCCGAGGTCGTGGGTGCGGCCGGGGTCGTGGAAGGGGACGCGGGCGGCGGGGTCAGGGCCTCGGGGGCGACCGGGTCGGTGAAGGCGGCGGACTCGGGGACGGCGGCGCTCGGGACGCCCTTGACCGTGCCGTCGGGGCCGAGGAAGGCCGGGTCGCCGCCGGGGACCATGCCGAGTTCGCGGGCGCGGCGCTGGAGGGCGTCGGGAGAGGAGTAGGCGTCGATGTCCCGCTGGAGGGCCTGTTCCTCGTCGGTGAGGTTCTTCGTCTGCTTCTGCAGGTCGGCGAGTTTGAACGAGCCTTCGCTGAGCGCGGAGTTGAGCACCAGCAGCCCGATGAGGCCGCCGCCGAGGAGCAGGACGACGAGCAGGACGAACGGGGTACGGGCGGCCCGCGCCCGGCCGGCGGGAAAAAGCCGCGCCAGCCGCGCGGCCCGCCCCTTCAGCTGCGGTGTGCTACCCACGGCTCCCCCGGTCGGTGCGCGGGCCCTCACAACTCCGCCGGTCGGCGCGGGGACCCTCACAACTCCGCCGGTCGGCGCAGGAACCCTCACAGCTCCGCCGATCGGTGCGGGACGTCGCGAGGCACTCTGGGCGGGTACGGGAACCGTCGCGATGCTCCCGGAGAGCCCTGAGATCCGCGCGATGCTCCCGGAGCGTCCCAAGGTCCGCGCGACGCACCCGGAGAGTCCGGGACTCCTCCCCGGTTCTCCGGGACGTCCGGTGATGGGAATCCGCGCGACTGTTCTGGAGAGCCCGGCAGTTCCCGCGAGCCACCCGGTGCGTCCGGTGATGGGAATCCGCATGAACCGCCTCGAGAGCCCCACAACCTCCGCGAGTCACCCAGTGCCTCCGGGAGCCCTCGCGACCCTCCTGGCGAGTACGGGAACGTCCCCGGCTCCCTTGGTGGGGCCGGGGATCCCCGTGAGTCCCCCGGTGAGTTCGGGAATCCAACCGACCCATCTCGGTCACTCGGCGTCCTCCCTGATGCGTTCGGCGCCGCGCAGCCTGGCGGGCGCGGCCCGGCGGTTCTCGGCGACCTCTTCCTCGGTGGGAAGTTCGGCACCCCGGGTGAGCAGCTTGAGCCGCGGCTGGTAGCGCTCGGGCACGACCGGCAGGCCGGGGGGCGCGGTGGAGGCAGCGCCGGCCGCGAAGACCTGCTTGACCAGGCGGTCCTCCAGCGAGTGGTACGAGAGCACGGCGATGCGGCCGCCGACGTCCAGGGCCTTCACCGCCGCCGGGATCGCCCGCTCCAGGACGGACAGTTCGCCGTTGACCTCGATGCGCAGCGCCTGGAAGGTGCGCTTGGCGGGATTGCCGCCGGTGCGCTTGGCGGCCTGCGGCAGGGCGTCCCGGATCAGCTCGACCAGCCGCGCGCTGTTGGTGAACGGCTCCTTCTCGCGCTCACGCACGATCGCACCCACGATCCGCTTGGCCTGCTTCTCCTCGCCGTACGCGCGCAGGATCCGCACGAGCTCGCCCGCCGGATAGGTGTTCAGGACCTCCGCGGCACTGATGCCGGTCGTCTGGTCCATCCGCATGTCCAGCGGCGCGTCCTGGGCGTAGGCGAAGCCGCGGTCGGCCTCGTCCAGCTGCATGGAGGAGACCCCGAGGTCGAACAGGACGCCCTGCACGCGCTCGATGCGGAGCTTTTCGAGTACGTCGGGCAGCTCGTCGTAGACGGCGTGCACGAGGGTGGCGCGCTCACCGTAGGGCGCCAGCCGCTCACCCGTCAGGCGCAGCGCCTCCTTGTCCCGGTCGAGACCGATCAGCCGTGCCTCGGGGAAGCGGGTCAGCAGCGCCTCACTGTGTCCGCCGAGGCCGAGGGTGCAGTCGACGACCACCGCTCCCGGGCGCTCCAGGGCTGACGCCAGCAGGTCCAGGCACCGCTGGAGCATCACCGGGACGTGTCGACTCTGGCTCAAGGGGGCCTCTCATCTTCCGGCGGGGCCGCACGCACCGCCGGGTCCCCGCCAGCTCGTGTGGGGGAGGCCTGCCGGCGCCGGAAGCGTCAGCCGGACCGGGAGCGGGAGGAGGCCGAGCCGTACGTACGCGCCGCGCACGTGGGGAGACGGTCCGGGGTGAGCCGGGGTCTCCGGGGTTTTACGAGCAGGGAGAGCCGCGTCTCCCGCTTCGCGTCACTTTAGTCCACCCTGTCTCGCGGTCAATCAACCGGCCTGCGCGTCGCCTACCGCATCGCGGCGGGCGCCGCAATCCGACGGGATTCACCCGCCCGGGGCAAGTTTGTGCCCCCTATGGGATAGCTCACAACAAGCCACGATGACGTTTTTTGTCCCGCTCTCACAGGAGGACGGGACCGGGGGTGACCAGTAACGTCTTGAGTATGACGACTTCCGCAGCAGTGCCCACTGGATCCGAAGGCGCCATAACCGAAGGCGGCACCGTGACGGATCGCCTGGTCGAGGCCAACCAGGCGTACGCCGCCGAGTTCACCGACCCTGGAATGGACGCCCGTCCCGTTCTCAAGGTCGCGGTCGTGGCCTGTATGGACGCCCGTCTCGACCTGCACGCCGCGCTCGGCCTGCAGCTCGGCGACTGTCACACCATCCGCAACGCGGGCGGTGTCGTCACCGACGACGTGATCCGCTCCCTGACCATCAGCCAGCGGGCGCTCGGCACCCGCAGCGTCGTGCTCATCCACCACACCGGATGCGGCATGGAGACCATCACCGAGGACTTCCGGCACGACCTGGAGATGGAGGTCGGACAGCGACCGGCCTGGGCGGTGGAGGCCTTCCGGGACGTCGACCAGGACGTGCGCCAGTCCATGCAGCGCGTGCGCACCTCGCCGTTCCTGCTGCACACCGACAATGTGCGCGGTTTCGTCTTCGACGTGCGCACCGGTCTGCTGCGCGAGGTCGACCCGGCCTGACCGGCACACCGGCCGCCCCGGAAGCATCCCGCCATCGCCGTACCGCCCCATCGAAGATGCGGTCAAAGGGACGTAAGACCGACATAGTGCGGGCAGTTGTCCACAGGCGAGTGACACGAATCGGTAACGGCGGCAAGAATGCGGGGTGTGGCGTCGCGCGGAACCTTTCCCGCGTGGTGTCCGTGTTTCGGGGTGGGCCGGTTTCGCACGCAGCGTCGGCCCGTATAGAACGGGCCGAGGAGGGCCGGGTGACGACCTATGACGATCGAGCGAGCCTCACTGATCTGACCGCCACGGTGGAGCGGGTGCGCGGTTCGGTGGAGGGCGTGATCGAGGGCAAGCCCGAGGTCGTACGGCTCGCGCTGACCGTGCTGCTCGCCGAGGGCCACCTGCTGATCGAGGATGTCCCCGGAGTGGGCAAGACGATGCTGGCCAAGGCGCTGGCACGGTCCATCGACTGCTCCGTGCGGCGCATCCAGTTCACGCCCGACCTGCTGCCCTCGGACATCACGGGTGTGTCCATCTGGGACCAGCAGCGCCGGGACTTCGAGTTCAAGCCGGGCGCCATCTTCGCCCAGATCGTGATCGGCGACGAGATCAACCGCGCCTCGCCCAAGACCCAGTCGGCGCTGCTGGAGTCGATGGAGGAGCGGCAGGTCACCATCGACGGGCAGACCTACGAACTGCCCAGCCCCTTCATGGTGGTGGCCACGCAGAACCCGGTCGAGATGGAGGGCACCTACCCGCTGCCCGAGGCCCAGCGCGACCGTTTCATGGCCCGGGTCTCCGTCGGCTACCCGAGCGTGGAGGCCGAGTTGCAGATGCTCGACATCCACGGCGGGGTGAGCCCGCTGGCGGACCTGCAGCCGGTGGCGCACGCGCACGAGATCGTGAAGCTGATCGAGGCCGTGCGCACCGTGCACGTCGCCGAGCCGGTCCGGCGGTACGCGGTGGAGCTGGTCGCCGCCACCCGCACGCACCCCGACCTCAGACTCGGCGCCTCCCCGCGCGCGACGCTGCATCTCCTGCGCGCCGCGAAGGCGTCCGCGGCCCTCGCCGGCCGGGAGTACGCGCTGCCGGACGACGTCCAGGCACTCGCCGTCGCCGTCCTCGCGCACCGTCTGCTGCCCACGGCCCAGGCCCAGCTGAACCGCCGTACGGCCGAGCAGGTCGTGCAGGAGATCCTCCAGCACACCCCGGTGCCAGCGGCACCGGGCCCGCAGAGCGGCTTCCACGGCCTCGGACACGGCGTTCCGGCGTATCCCCAGCAGCCCCCGCGGAGTCTGTGATGAGCGCCGGGGGGACGGGGCAGGCGGAGGCCGACCGCGGCGAGAGCGGCAGCGTCCGTACGGCCCTGGCGGGCCTGACGACCCGCGGCCGTTCCTTCCTGGCGGCCGGCATCGCGGCCGCGATCTGTGCGTACGTCCTGGGGCAGAGCGACCTGCTCCGGGTCGGCCTGCTGCTGGCCGCACTGCCACTGACCTGCGCGACCGTGGTGTACCGCACGCGCTACCGGGTGGCCGGCACCCGCCGGCTCTCCCCCGCGCGCGCGCCGGCCGGCAGCGAGGCCCGGGTGCACCTGCGGATGGACAACGTCTCCCGGCTGCCCACCGGCCTGCTGATGCTCCAGGACCGGGTGCCCTACGTCCTCGGGCCGCGCCCGAGGTTCGTGCTGGACCGGGTGGAGCCGGGCGGCCGCCGCGAGGTGTCCTACCGGGTCCGCTCCGATCTGCGTGGCCGCTATCCCCTGGGTCCGCTGCAGCTGCGCCTCACGGACCCGTTCGGGATGTGCGAACTCACCCGTTCCTTCTCGACGTTCGACACCCTGACGGTCATCCCGCGCGTGGAACCGCTCGCCCCGGTCCGCTTCAGCGGCGAGGCCAGGGGGTACGGCGACGGGCGGCAGCGCTCGCTGGCCCTGGCCGGCGAGGACGACGCGATCCCGCGCGGCTATCGCTACGGCGACGATCTGCGCCGGGTGCACTGGCGGTCCACCGCGCGCTACGGCGAGTTGATGGTGCGCCGCGAGGAGCAGCCCCGCCGCTCGCGGTGCACCGTCCTGCTGGACACCCGGGGCGGTGCCTACGAGGGCGCGGGCCCCGACTCGGCTTTCGAGTGGGCCGTCTCCGGTGCCGCCTCGGTGCTGGTGCACATGCTCGAACGCGGCTTCTCGGTACGCCTGTTGACCGACAGCGGCAGTGCGGTGCCGGGAGAGGGCGGCGACGGGTTCGCGGGCACCGGGCAGGAGACCGCGGAGGCGGCCGGGCTGATGATGGACACCCTCGCGGTGATCGACCACTCCGACGGCACGGGTCTGTCCCGGGCGTACGACGTGCTGCGCGGCGGCAACGAGGGGCTGCTGATCGCCTTCCTGGGCGACCTGGACGAGGAGCAGGCCGCGACGGTCGCCAAGATGAGCCGGCGCAGCGGCGGTGCGGTCGCCTTCGTGCTGGACCCGGACACCTGGGCGCGGGAGGCGGCCGATGTGCCGCGGCCCGGCGACCGGCACGCCGAGAGGCTGCGGATGCTGCGCGAGGCGGGCTGGACGGCGCTGAGCGTGCCGCGGGGCGCCGGACTGAACGCGCTGTGGCAGCAGGCGGACCGGGAGCGCTCGGGCCTGGCCGCGGTGGGCGGGGAGGCGACGCGATGAGCGGGCGGGCCCGACTGGCACTGTGCGCGGCCGCGGCCACGCTGATGGCCTCCTGCGCGCTGCTGCCCCTGGTGGCCGAGCCGACCTGGCTGCTGCAGCTGGTCCCGCTGGTGGCCGTGCAGACCGGGGTGGGCGCGGCGGCCCGCCGGGTGCCGCTGGGCCGGCCGCTGACCGTGGCGGCACAGGCGCTGGTCACCCTGATGCTGCTGACCCTGGTCTTCGTCCGGGAGTACGCCGTCGTCGGGCTGATCCCCGGCCCGGACGCCTTCCGGCACTTCGCCGACCTGCTCCAGCAGGGCTCGAACGACGTCAGCGAGTACGCCATACCGGCGCCGCTGACGGACGGCATCAAGCTGATGCTGATCGGCGGCGTGCTGGTGATCGGCCTGCTGGTGGACACGCTCGCGGTGACCTTCCGCAGTGCGGCCCCGGCCGGGCTGCCGCTGCTCGCGCTGTACTCGGTGGCCGCCGGGCTGTCCGACGGCGGGGCCGACTGGCTGTGGTTCCTGGTGGCTGCGGCCGGCTATCTGATGCTGCTGCTCGCCGAGGGCAGGGACCGGCTGGCGCAGTGGGGCCGGGTCTTCGGCGGCGCCGCCCGTTCCCCGGGCTCCCCGGAGAACGGCGCGGTGGCCCCGGTGCGCACCGGACGCCGGATCGGCGCGGTCGCGCTCGGCGCCGCCCTGGTGGTGCCGCTCGCCCTGCCCGCGATGCAGGGAGGCCTGCTGGACGCCGCCGGCACGGGCGTGGGAGCGGGCAACGGCAACGGGGGCACGATCTCCGCGGTCAACCCGCTGGTGTCGCTGCGCGACAGCCTGAACACGAACAACGACCGCCAGGTGCTGTCCCTGAAGACCAGCACGAACGACATCTCGGACCTGTATCTGCGGATAGTGTCCCTGGACGACTTCGACGGCACCACATGGAAGCCCGCCCAGCGGCACATCGTCGGCGTACCGGCCCGGTTCCCCACGCCCGTCGGCCTCGACGGAGACGTCAAGCGCGGCACGGTGACCACCACCGTCTCGGCGTCGGACTGGTACGCCCAGGACTGGCTGCCGATGCCGTACCCGCCGAGCGGTGTGAAGATCGGCGGCCGCTGGCGCTACGAGCCGGTCGGCATGACCCTGGTCGGCGACCGCGGTCAGACCACGCGTGGCGAGACCTACCAGGTCACCAGCCTGGACGTGCAGCCGACCGCCGAGCAGCTGTCCACCGCGCCGGAGCCGCCGGCGGCCCTGCAGCGCGAGTACACCAAGGTGCCGTCCGCGCTGCCGAAGGTGGTGGCGAGGACCGCGAAGGAGATCACGGCGGGCGCCCGCAGCCACTACGAGGAGGCCGTCAGGCTCCAGGACTACTTCGCCGTGACGGGCGGCTTCCAGTACGACACCCAGGTCGAGGTCGGCCGCGGCCCCGACGCCATCGCGAACTTCCTGAAGAAGAAGGAGGGCTTCTGCGTCCACTTCTCCTTCGCCATGGCGGCGATGGCCCGCACCCTCGGCATCCCGGCCCGGGTCGCGGTGGGCTTCGCGCCCGGCACCCCGCAGCCCAACGGCACGGTCGCGGTGAACCAGAAGGACGCGCACGCCTGGCCGGAGCTGTACTTCGAGGGTGTGGGCTGGACCCGGTTCGAGCCGACCCCGACCCGTGGCACCGTGCCGTCGTACACCCAGTCGGACACGCCCAGCACCTCGCTGCCGGACCAGACCCTGCCCTCGCACCAGTCGTCCTCGGCGCCCTCGGCGGCGGCCTCGCCGAGCCGGAGCTGCACGCCCGAGCTGATCAAGTTGCAGGGCTGCGACACCGCGTCCGCCGCGGCGGCCCCGCACAGCGGCGGCGGGGGCAGGGGCCCGTGGTGGTATCCGCTGATCGGCCTGGCCGCGCTGGTGATACTGGCGATTCCGCTGTCGCCGCTGCTGTGGCGGATGCGGGTGCGCTCGGTGCGGCTCGGCGGGCACGTCCGGACCGAGCAGGGCGCGGCGGCGCACACCCTCGCGGCCTGGCAGGAGTTGGCGGACAGCGCCTGGGACCACGGTATCGCGCCGGACGAGTCGCTGACGCCACGCCGGGCGGCCGCCCGGATCGTCGAGCTCGGGCGGCTGGACGCGGTGGCCGGTGCCGCGGTGCACCGGGTGGCGGACGCGGTGGAGCAGGTGCTGTACGCACCCCGGCCGCGCCCGGCGGCGGGTACGGCGGCGGATGTGCGCCGGGTGATCGAGGGGCTGCGCGGCCCGGCGAGCACCGGTAGACGGCTGCGGGCGCTGTTCCTGCCCCGCTCGTCGGTGCGGGTGCTGTGGGCGGTGTCGGCCCGCTGGGCGGCGCTCAGGGCGTGGGTGTCGGGGGCCCGGCCCGGCGGTGTGCGCCGGCCGTCGCAGCAGCGGGGCTGAGAGCATGCGTGAGGGGCGACCACCAGCGGTGGTCGCCCCTCACCCGTTGTCTGTCGCCTCCGGGGAAAACTCCGAAGAAACCGCCGGTCGGCTAATGGCCGTGTTCGTCCCGGCGGCGCTGCCAGCGCTCCTCGATCCGCTCCATCATGGAGCGCTTGGGCCGCGCCTGGCGGCGGACGGCTCCCGCGGGCTGTTCGCCCGGCTTCGGGGCCTTGCGCCAGCCGGTGACGGCGAGCACGGCACAGCCCAGCATGACGAGGAAACCCACCACGCTGACCCAGATCAGCTGCGCGACCATTCCGGCCATGAGGAGCGCGATACCCATGAGGAAGCCTGCGACCGCCTGGTAGACCCGCCGCCGGGTGTACGTACGCAGCCCGCTTCCCTCAAGCGCCGACGCGAACTTGGGATCTTCGGCGTACAGCGCTCGCTCCATTTGCTCGAGCATGCGCTGCTCGTGCTCCGAGAGCGGCACGGAGTCCTCCTCATCGTGCAGTCGCCGGGGCGACCCGGGGGGTCCCTTCAGGATAGGCAGGGAATCGCCCCCGTGAAACCCGCCCCTCTACGCCAATTGGCCAACCGGAATCCGTCATGACCTACCGGCTCGCTGAGGCTTCCATTCCCCGGCGGCCGACCCGTCATGCCGGGCGGTGTACCTCGATCATACGGCGCAAACCCCACGATCGGGGGTCTTGTGGCGTACTCCATCCGCTGCCAAGGCCCTGATCAGCGGCGGGTCACGGCAGTCCGCTCAGGCCTCGGCGGCACCCGGCGTCTCACCGAGCACGTGCAGCTGGGTCGCGACGGAGTGGAACGCGGGCAGCTCGGCCGCGGCGGCCTCCAGCTTGAGGAGCGCGTCCAGGGCGCCGGGCTCGGTGTCCACGAGGACGCCGGGGACCAGGTCGGCGAAGACCCGCACGCCGTGCACGGCGCCGACCGTGAGGCCCGCGCCCTCGACGAGCGCGGTGAGCTGCTCGGCGGTGAACCGGCGCGGCATCGGGTCGCCGGTGCCCCAGCGGCCCTCGGGGTCCTGCAGCGCCTGCCGGGCCTCCGTGAAGTGGCCGGCGAGGGCGCGGGCGAGCACGGCGCCGCCGAGACCGGCGGCGAGCAGGCTGAGGACGCCCTCGGAGCGCAGCGCGGCGACGGCGTTGCGGATGCCCTCGGCCGGGTCGTCGACGTACTCCAGGACGCCATGGCACAGCACGGCGTCGTAGCCACCGCGCTCGACCACGTCGAACAGGCCGTGCGCGTCGCCCTGGACGCCACGGACCCGCTCGGCGACACCGGCCTCGGCGGCCCGGCGCTCCAGCGCGAACAGCGCGTTGGGGCTGGGGTCGACGACGGTGACGCGATGGCCGAGCCCGGCGACGGGCACGGCGAAGTTGCCGCTGCCGCCTCCGGTGTCGAGGACGTCGAGCGACTCGCGTCCCGTGGCCTTGACCCTGCGGTCGAGGGCGTCCTGGAGGACTTCCCAGACCACGGCGGTACGCAGGGAGGCGCGGGATCGAGGGGTGCCGGAGCGCAGCGACGCCGTGTGAGGGTGCTGGTGGGAGACGGGCGGGCGCATCGGGTCCGACACGGCAGTTGACTCCTCGGCAGGGCTGGATCGCTACAGGCCCCACCCTATTGCCTGCGCCGCCCTGCCGGTCACCGCGGGCGGATCCGGCCGGGCGCGTCTCGAACGCCGGACTTCCGGTGGTCAGCCCGCGTCCGGAAGGTCACCGCGCGCGCTCGGGCCGTCCGGTTCCCCCGGGTCCTGGCGGGGTTGGGGCAGGACCGGCTGGAGGACGAGCATCCGCTCGACGATGCGCAGGAACATCGCCACGTCCCGTATCAGGTCGTCGGCGTCGCGACGGCTCGCGGCGCCTTGGATGCCGGCCTCGGCACGGGCCCGGCGGGCGGCGCCGGCGGCGAACAGCGCGCTCCACTCGGTCAGTTCGGGGGCGATCTCGGGCAGCACTTCCCAGGCGCTGCGGATCCGGGCGCGGCGGCGTGGGGAGGTCTCGGGGCGGCCGCGGGCGGCGAGCACGGCGGCGGCGGTGCGCAGGGCGGCGAGATGGGCCGTCGCATAGCGCTCGTTCGGCGTTTCCAGGACGGTCGCCTCGTCCAGTCCGGCCCGGGCCTGGGCGAGCAGGTCGAGGACGGCGGGCGGGGCCGTGGCCCGGCGGAGCACGGGGTGCACATCGCTCGCCGGGCCGGTCAGTGAGGGGGCAGGGCCGGTGGCGCGGCGCCGGCGGGCGGCGGCTGCGGACGGGTTGGCCATGACGAACCTCCTGTCGTCTGAGTGACGGCACGGGTGCCGTATGTGCCCATCGTGAGGTATGGCACTGACAATCCGTTCTGACCTGGGGCTTTGCTTCGATCGTAGGTTCGGGCGTACTTTTGCACTGACCAGTCAGTTCAAAACACGAGAATCACAGGGGGGCTTGTGGACGGCGTGGACGTCAGGGCCGAGGGCCTCGGGCTCAGGGGACCGCGGGGGTGGGCCTTCCGCGGCATCACCCTCGACGCGGAGCCCGGCTCACTCATCGCGATCGAGGGACCGTCCGGCTCCGGGCGCACCTGTCTGCTGCTCGCGCTCACCGGCCGGATGAAGCCCACCGAGGGCACGGCCCGCGTCGGCGGGTTCCGGCTCCCCCGGCACATGGCCCGGCTGCGCCGCGTCAGCGCGGTGGCCAACGTGGCCGGGGTGACCGACCTGGAGCCGGCCCTGACCGTCGGCGAGCACCTGCGCGAACGGGCCCTGCTGCAGAGCCGCTTCGGCGACTCCCTGCGCGAACTGCTGCGCCCGCGCACCCAGCGCGTGCACGAGGCACGGCTGCGCGTCGACGCGGCCCTGGCCGCCGCCGGACTCGACCTGGAAACGCTGCCCAAGGGCTCGCGGACGGCCGTGCGCGACCTGGAGCGGCCCCAGGAACTGCGCCTGTCCATCGCCCTGGCGCTGCTCGGCAGGCCCGGACTGCTCGGCGTCGACGACATCGACACCAAGCTCTCCGACGCCGAGCGTGCCGGACTGTGGGAGGTGCTGCGCTCGCTCACGCGCGCGGGGACGACGGTGGTGGTCGTCTGCCGCACGGCCCCCGGCGACTGCGTCGTCGTACGGACCGGGACGAAGGATGCCGGAGCGCAGGCCGGCACGAGCGACGAGGGCGACGTCGAGGACGCCGCCGAGAGCGACCCGAAGGAGGACGTCGATGCGCTCGCCTAGGCTGGCCGCGCTCGAACTCAGGCGCTTCGGGCGGGGACGGCTGCCGCGTGCCGCCCTGGTCGCGCTCCTCGTGCTGCCACTGCTCTACGGCGCCCTGTACCTGTGGTCCTTCTGGGACCCGTACGGCCGCCTGGACCGCATCCCGGTGGCCCTGGTGAACGACGACAAGGGCGCCACCGCGGGCGGGAAGAAAATCACCGCCGGTGCCGACATCGTGGACGGACTGCGCGACAGCCGGACCTTCGCGTGGCACGAGGTGAGCGACGAGGAGGCCCGCGAGGGCGTCGAGAACGGCACGTACTACCTGTCGTTGACCATGCCGGCCGACCTCAGCCGGCGGATCGCCTCCAGCTCCGGCCACTCCCCGCGGACCGGCGCCCTCCAAGTGCGCACCAACGACGCGAACAACTACATCGTCGGCCAGATCTCCCGCACCGTCTTCAACGAGGTCCGCACGGCCGCCTCCACCAAGGCCTCCCGCACCTTCCTGGACAAGATCTTCGTCTCGTTCTCCGACATCCACGACAAGACCGTCACGGCCGCCGAGGGCGCCGACCGGCTGAACACCGGTATCGGGAAGGCGGAGAAGGGCTCCAAGGACCTCGCCGACGGACTGAAGGACGCCAAGAGCGGCAGCGGCAAGCTGGCCAAGGGACTGGAGAAGCTGCACAAGGGCGCCGGTGACCTGCAGGACGGGTCCCGCCGGGTCGCCGACGGCACCCAGGCCCTCGCCGACAAGGTCGACGGCGTCCGCGACAAGGCCGGCCCGTACCTCAAGGACAACGAGAAGACCATCGCGGACACCGCCCGCCTGGTCGCCGACTCGGCCAAGACCGTCGGGGACAATCTCGACGTCCTGGTGGAACTCGCCCCGGGCGCCGCGAAGGCCGCCCACGCGAACGCGGACGTCCTGGCCGAGGTCTACAGGACGCGCTGCGAGGGCGCGCCCGTCCCCGACCCGGTCTGCCCGGACCTGAAGCGGGCCAAGACGGCCGCCGCCGAGGTGGCCACCGTCGCCGACGACCTCAACACGCTGATCGCGGACCAGGACGGCGACCTGAAGACGATGCGCGACAACCTCGGCGCACTGCAGAAGCAGGCCGCGGCCCTCGAAAAGCGCGCACCGCACCTGTACGAGGACGTCGACGACGCCGTCAAGAAGATCGACAAGCTCAACACCGGCGCTCAGAAGGTCGCCGACGGGGCCGAGAAGCTGCACACCGGGCTCGGTACCGCCAAGGCCGGCGCGACCGCGCTGGACCACGGCATCGGCACAGCCGCGGCGGGCGCCAAGACCCTGAACGGCGGTCTGTACCGGCTGTCCGACGGCTCCGGGAAGCTCGCCGGCGGACTGCACGACGGCGCCGGGAAGATCCCGGACTACGACAAGAAGGACCGCGACCGGCGCACCGGCGTGATGGCCGACCCGGTCCAGCTGGCCTCCCACGACCTGCACAAGGCGCCGAACTACGGCACCGGATTCGCCCCGTACTTCATCCCGCTGTCCCTGTGGGTGGGCGCGATGGTCGCCTACATGCTGATCCCGCCGCTCAACCGGCGTGCCCTGGCGGCCGGTTCGCCGGCCTGGCGGATCGCGCTCGCCGGCTGGCTGCCGGTGGCCGCCGTGGGCGTGCTCCAAGTGGCCGCACTGATGGCCGTACTGCACTGGGCGATCGGTCTGCAGATGCTCCGCGCGGCCGGCACGATCGGTTTCCTGTGCCTGGTCACGGCCTGCTTCGCGGCGCTCGTGCAGTGGCTGAACGCCCGCTTCGGCGCGGCCGGCCGGATCCTGGTGCTCGCGCTGCTGATGCTGCAGCTGACCTCGGCGGGCGGCACCTACCCCGTGCAGACCAGCCCGCGCTTCTTCGCCGCGATCCACCCGTTCCTGCCGATGAGCTACATCGTGGAGGCGCTGCGCCGGCTGATCACCGGCGGCGGGCTCGGCCCGGTCTGGCAGGCGTGCGGTGTGCTCGCCGCCTTCACCGCGGGCGCGCTCGCGCTGACCGCCCTCGCGGCCCGGCGCCGCCAGGTGTGGACGCTCGACCGGCTGCACCCGGAACTGAGCCTGTGAACCGGGCGGAGGCACCGCACGCGCGCGTACCTGTGAGAATCAGGGCCATGGAAAGCAGCAGCGCCAGGTCCGGCGGCAGCACGCGCCGCGAGGCCACCCGGCAGAAGCTCTACGAGGCGGCCGTCACGCTCATCGCCGAGCAGGGCTTCTCCGCGACCACGGTGGACGAGATCGCGGAGCGGGCCGGGGTCGCGAAGGGCACGGTCTACTACAACTTCGCGAGCAAGTCGGTCCTCTTCGAGGAGCTGCTGCGGCACGGGGTGGGCCTGCTCACCGCCTCGCTGAAGGAGGCGGCGGAGCGGACCGCGCGGGCGGGCGGCGGCAAGGTGGACGCGCTGGACGCGATGGTCCGCGCGGGCCTGGTCTTCATCGACCGCTATCCGGCCTTCACCCAGCTGTACGTGGCCGAACTGTGGCGCACCAACCGGGCCTGGCAGTCCACGCTGATGGTGGTCCGGCAGGAGGCCGTGGCGGTGGTCGAGGGTGTGCTGCGCGAGGGCGTGGCGGCCGGCGAGTTCAGCGACGAGATCGACATCCAGCTGACGGCGGCCGCGCTGGTCGGCATGGTCCTGGTGGCCGCGCTGGACTGGAAGTCCTTCCAGCCGGAGCGCTCCCTGGACGACGTCCACGCGGCGCTCTCCCGGCTCCTCCAGGGACGCGTGAGCGGAAAGGGCTGAGCTCGTGAGAAAGGCGCCGGTCCGCTGCCGGACCGGCGCCTGACGTTCCCCCGCACTCCCCCTGCGGTCCCCCGTGGGTGGTCGTCCCCGGGTCCCCCGACTCGCTTCCGCCGACGGATCGGCGGAAGGAGCGGCCGGGTGGCGGGCGCCGTTCCGCCGCCCCGTGTCGGCGGTGCCGGGCCGCGCCCCCTGCCGTGCCTCCACTGTCCCGTTCCCGCACGTCGCGGCCCATCCGCGCGCGTACTCATCTCGCAACCTAGGTACGGATACTCAGGCCTACGCATGCGTGCCCACGCTTCCGGGCAGGCCCGGCGGGCGGCTGCGGCCTCCCGCGGACCGGATTGTCAGTGGCGGTCGATAAAGTCGCAGGCATGGCACGGATTGCGGTGATCGGCGCCGGGATGGGCGCGATGGCGGCCGCCGCCCGGCTGGCCGTCGCGGGCCACCGGGTGGTGGTGTACGAGCGCACGGACACGTACGGCGGTGCGGTGCGCCGCTTCGAGCGGGACGGGTTCGGCTTCGACACCGGCCCGGGCCTGCTGACGCTCCCCGCCGTGTACCGCGACCTGTTCGTCAAGACCGGCAAGGAGCCGCTGGAGGACCGCGTCGAGCTGGTCCAGGTCGATCCGTCCTCGCGGCACCTCTTCGCGGACGGCACGGAGGTGTCGCTGCCGAACGCCTCGCGCGCGGGCGTGGTCGCGGCTCTGGACGAGGCGCTCGGCGGAGGCGCGGGCGAGCGCTGGGGTGAGTTCCTGGTGCGGGCCCGGGAGGCCTGGGACCGCACCCGCAGGCCGCTGCTGGAGGAGCCGTTGTGGCCCAACTGGCAGGTGCTGGCCGACAAGGAGCCGTATCCGGCCGTCCCGCACAAGCGGCTGCTGCGCACGCGGCGCGCGAGCACGCTGTCCGAGATCGGCTCCTGGGAGCTGCGCGACGAGCGCCTGGCGGCCCTGCTGGAGAGTTCCGTGCTCGCCCACGGCCTCGATCCGCGGACCACTCCGGCGAGCGCGGCCGTCCTGCCCTACATGGAGCACGCCTTCGGCACCTGGTATGTGCGCGGCGGGATCCGGGAGTTGGCGCGCGCGGTGTACGAGCGCTGTGTGCAGCGGCGGGTGGAGTTCGTCTTCGGCGCGGAGGTCACCCGAGTCCTGGAGAAGGACGGCCGGGCGGTGGGCGTGGAGTTGAGGGGCGGCGAGGTCGCGGAGGCGGACCACGTCGTGGCGGACGTGGACCCGGCGCGGCTGAAGACGCTGACGGAGCATCCGCTGGACGGGGACGGGGACGTCCGGACCGATCCCTTGGGCCCCCGGCCGGGGCGGTTCACCGTGCTGCTGGCCCTGCGCGGCGGACGCGAGGCCGGTGCCGCGCACCGCACGGTCGTCCACGCGCCGGCCCCGGAGTCCGAGCTGGACTTCCTGGCCTCTCCGGGCGGGGACCACCCCCCGCGTCCCACGGTGACCGTGCTGCGCCCCGGAGACCCGGCGCTCAGACCGGACGACGGACACGAGTCCGTGGTGCTGTCCGCGGTGGTGCCGACCGAGGCCGGCTGGGACCAGGAGGGCACGGCCCGGCGGTACACCGAGCATCTCCTCGCGGCCGCCGAGGCCGCGATTCCCGGGCTGCGGGACCGCGTCCTGTGGCAGGAGGTCCGCACACCCCGGCACACCGACGAGGAGACCGGCGGCTTCCTCGGCGCGGTGCCCGCCCCCGCCCTCGCCGCCGGCCAGGGACGTTTCCTGCATCCGGCGAACACCACACGGCTGCCCGGTCTGTACCGGGTCGGCGGCTGGTCCCACCCCGGCGGCGGACTGCCGCACGCGGGCATGTCGGGCGCGCTGGTGGCGGGGCTGATCGTGGAGGGCCCGGAGTTCCGCGGCTCCCAGTGAGCCGGGGCCGGACCTCGGAAGCGGGGTAAGGCCTCAGAAGCGGTACTGCTCGTCGTACCCGGCACCGGGCTGCTGCTGGGCCTGCCCGTGCCCCTGGTTCTGGTACGGGTACGGCTGCTCCTGCGGGAGTTCGCCGCCGTAGGTCTCGTCGGTGCGCTGCTGCGGCACCCACACCCCGCCCGCCGGGGTCTCGCCGTAGCCGCCGCCGTACGGGGCCTGCGCGTAGCCCTGCTGGTCGTACTGCCCGGAGTAGCCGGTGCCGTACGAGGCGCCGTCGTAGGACTGGCTGCCGATGTACGGGTCGGAGTAGTTGGCGTAGCCCTGCTGGCCGCCGTCGTAGTAGCCGTACCCCTGCTGGCCGTAGCCGGAGTAGTCGTAGGCGTAGTTCTGCTGCTCGGCGCCCTGGGGCTGGGCGGCGGCCGCGTAGGCGGTGTCGCCGTAGACGCCGTAGGAGCCGGTGTCCTCGGGCATGGGCTGCGGCTCGTAGACGGTGGTGGTCTCGGCCGCGGTGGGCTCTGTGGCCGGATGGCCGGCCGGGGCGAAGACGTCGTCGCGGTCGTAGTCGTCGTAGTCGCCGTGCCCCTGGCCGTAGCCGGCCCGGTCGGCGTCCTGGTCGTCCTCCGGGCCCATCAGTTCCTGCTCGGGGTCGTCCAGCGCCGGGTCGTGCCGGTCGGCCCTGCCGCGGCGGCGCTTGCTGCCGCCTCCGGCCTCGGCCTCCGCCTCGGCGTCGGGGCGCTTGACCGCCCAGCCGGCGGCGAAGCCGCGGCGGAACGACAGCGTGACATAGGTCTGGCCGATCGCGAAGGCGATGGCTCCGATGCCGATCACGATCACGGACGGCATCAGCACACCGACCACGACCCCGAGGAAGCCGGCGAACGCGAGCAGCCGCCAGCGAAGGCGCGCCTTGTACTGCAGCAGCACCTCGCCCAGCAACCACAGTGCGACGATGCCGAACGCGATGTAGAGGACCGTCCAGCCCATGTACGCCCCTCTCCCAGTGGCCGCTACGCAGTGTGTCGTATCACGGTGCGGCCGGTCTAGGCCTGCGGGGGGTGGTGCAGGCCCAGGTTCTCGTAGATTTCCAGGGTCGCCGTGGAGTTGTTGAGCGTGATGAAGTGCAGTCCGGGCACTCCCTCGGCGAGCAGCCGAGCGCAGAACTCCGTGGCGAAGTCGATACCGATGGAGCGTACCGCCGCCGGATCGTCCTTGGCTGTGAGGATCCGCTCTTTCAGGGCGTCGGGAAACAGCGCGGTGCTGAGCTTGGGCACTCGTTGCAGCATCTTCACGCTGGTGACGGGCAGCACCTCGGGAATGATCGGGGTCTCGCAGCCCGCGGCCACAACGCGGTCGCGCAGCCGAAGATACGACTCCGGGTGGAAGAACATCTGTGTGATGGCGTAGTCCGCGCCCGCACGGCACTTGTCCACGAAGTGGGCGACGTCGGTGTCCCAGTCCGCGGAGCGGGGGTGCATCTCCGGGAAGGCGGCGACTCCCACACAGAAGTCGCCCGACTCCTTGATGAGCCGGACGAGCTCGGCCGCGTACGTCACCCCCCGGGGGTGCGGCACCCACTCGCCCATCGGGTCGCCGGGCGGGTCGCCCCGCACGGCGAGCATGTTGCGGATCCCGGCGTCCGCGTACTGGCCGATGATGTTCCGCAGTTCGGCGATCGAGTGGTCGACCGCGGTGAGGTGGGCGACAGGCGTGAGCGTCGTGTCCACGACGATCTGCTGCGTCTCGCGGACCGTGGTCGTGCGCGTGGAACCGCCGGCGCCGTAGGTGACGGAGACGAAGTCGGGCGCGACGGCCTCGACCCTCCTGAGCGCGTTCCACAGGTTCCGCTCGCCCTTGGGGGTCTTCGGCGCGTAGAACTCGAACGAGTACGTCGTCTTGCCGGTGGCGAGCATGTCGCGCACGGTGCGTGCGCGATCAGTCCTGGTGGAGGGGGTTCCGAGGGCCATACCGGCAGGTTAGCCAGGGGCGGGCGGTCCCCCAACCGGACGACGGAGATTTACCCTGATTGTCGCTTTCCCGTCCACTCCTTGGACAGAAAGGCGGACAGAAAAGCCGGCAAGCCGGGTGGCTAGCCCTGCCGCAGCCGCTTCGCGAACTCCGCCGCGGCCGCTCCCGGGTCCTCGGCCTCGGTGATCGCGCGCACCACGACCACCCGGCGGGCACCCGCGTCCAGCACCTGGTCGAGGTTGGCGAGGTCGATCCCGCCGATCGCGAACCAGGGGCGGTCGGTGCCCAGGCCCGCCGTGTACCGCACCAGGTCGAGGCCGGGCGCGGGCCGGCCCGGCTTGGTGGGGGTGGGCCAGCAGGGGCCGGTGCAGAAGTAGTCCACGCCCTCCTGCCCGGCGGCCGCGGCGGCCTCGGACTCGGCGTGCGTGGAGCGGCCGATCAGCACCTCGTCGCCGAGGATGGCGCGGGCCGCGGGGACCGGCAGGTCGCCCTGGCCGAGGTGCAGCACGTCGGCGCGGGCGGCGTGGGCGACGTCCGCGCGGTCGTTCACCGCGAGGAGTTTGCCGTGCCGGGCGCAGGCGTCCGCGAAGACCTCCAGGTGCGCCAGCTCCTCGGCGGCCTCCATGCCCTTGTCGCGCAGCTGCACGATGTCGACACCGCCGGCCAGGACCGCGTCCAGGAACTCGGGAAGGTCGCCCTGGCGCGTGCGCGCGTCCGTGCACAGGTACAGGCGGGCGTCGGCGAGCGCGGCGCGTGCGGTGTCGGACATACGTGGGTCCCCCCTGGTCGGTGTCCCTGGCGGCTTCGGCGGGTGGCGTACGGGCCACGACGGCCCGCACGCCACCCCTCATATGCGATTCGGCTCAGACGGCGAGCGCCTGGGCGCGGCGCTTCACCTCCGTGCCGCGATTCTCGCTCAGAGCCTGCGCGGGGGTGCCGGGCAGGGTCGGGTCCGGGGTGAAGAGCCACTCGATCATCTCTTCGACCGTGAAGCCGTCGTCCCGCAGGAGCGTCAGGGTGCCGGACAGGCCCTTGACGACCTTGTCCCCGTCGATGAAGGCGGCGGGAACGTGCAGTGCGCGGTTCTCACCCCGGCGTACGGCGATGAGCTGGCCCTCCTTGACCAGCTGCCGCACACGCGTCACCTCGACGCCGAGCTGTTCGGCGATGTCGGGGAGGGTGAGCCAGGCGGGGACGAGAGCATCGATCTTTGCGTCAATCTCGGTCACAGGACAAGCCTGCCATCCCGCACTGACAGTCGGAAGTCAGGCAGGTCCGGGCGGGAGGTCGTGGCTAGTCGGCGGTGGCGTCCTTGAGGGGCTTTCCCGGGTCCGCAAGGGCCTGCGCGTCCATCCGGCGGCCCGCCTCGATCAGCCGACGGCCCTGCGCCAGATCACGCGGTCGGCCCACCGCCAGCAGGGCCACCAGGCGGTCCTCGCGCAGCCAGCAGACCGTCCAGGCCGGGCCCTCCGGTTCGCCGCGCCAGATCAGGTGGTCGGCGGCGGCGTGGTGGCCGGCGTACTGCACGAACCGGCCGAACTGCTCGGACCAGAAGTACGGCACCGGGTCGTAGACCGCCGGGGTCTCGCCGAGGACGTTCGCGGCGACCGTGCGCGGGCCCTGCAGGGCGTTGTCCCAGTGGTGGACGAGCAGCCGTTCGCCGTAGCGGGCGGAGGGGAAGGAGGCGCAGTCGCCGACGGCGTACACGTCCTCGACGGAGGTGCGCAGCCGGTCGTCGGCGAGGACGTCCCCGTGCGGGCCCAGCTCCACGCCGGAGCCGGCCAGCCAGCCGGTGGAGGGGCGGGCGCCGATGCCGACGACGACGGCGTCCGCGGGCAGCCGGGTGCCGTCGGCGAGCACGACCGCGCCGGGCTCGATGTGCTCCACGCGCGCGTGGGTGCGCAGTTCCACACCCGCGTCGGCGTACCAGGCGGCCATGGGTGCCGTGACCTCGGCCGGCAGGGCGCCGGCGAGTGGACGGTCGGCGGCCTCCACGACGGTCACCGCACAGCCGGTCTCGCGGGCGGCCGTGGCGAACTCGGCGCCGATCCAGCCGGCCCCGACGACCACGATCTCGTGCTGCCGGGCGAGCACCGGCTTCAGCCGTTCGGCGTCGTCCAGGGTGCGCAGCAGATGCACGCCGGGCACCCCCTCGGTGCCGGGCAGGGTGATCGGCTCGGCGCCGGTGGCGAGGACCAGGACGTCGTACGGCACCCGGCCCGCCTCGGTCTCCAGCTCGTGCTCGGCGGGGCGCAGGCCCAGCACCTCGCAGCCGAGCCTCAGCTCGACGCCGAGGGACTCGAAGTCCACGTCGAAGGCGGAGTCCTCGGCCTTGCCGAGCAGCACGGCCTTCGACAGGGGCGGCCGGTCGTACGGCTGGTGCGGTTCCGCGCCGATCACGGTGACGGGACCTTTGAAGCCCTGCTCCCGCAGCGCGACCGCGGTCTGCACCCCGGCCATGCCCGCGCCCACGACGACCACGCGCCGCCCCGCCGACGTGCCCCCTTGCGCTGTCTGCTCGCTCACCCGATCACCATAGACACGTGACAACGCGTCAGTCAGCGGGCGTGCCCGGTGACCTCTTCCACAACGCTCGTACCGGCGCCCGCCTGGGACTCCCACTCCCAGGTCTCCTCCAGCCGCACCCGCCCGTCCGGCAGCTCCACGACCGTGGAGACGCAGTGCCCCGATGAGGTCGTCCCGTCGGTCTTCAGCTGGACGTAGCGGAAGTCCAGCCGGTCGCCCTCCCGGGTGCCGACCAGATGACCGCGTACGACATCGCCGCCCGCGTACTCGGCCCAGATCTCGCCGTCCTTCTCGTGGTACGCGAACCGGGTGCGGGTACCCACCTGACCTGGGGCTTGGTCCGCCACGGGGGCGAGGATCAGTCCGTCGAGCGACCGGGCCATGAGCAGGGGCTCCCTTACGAGTGACGAGCGGGGCGGGCTAGGGTGGCCACCGTACAAGCACTCGCGGGAGCCCGGACGCACCGGGCTGAGAGGGAGGCTGGCGGCCTCCGACCGTACGAACCTGATCCGGGTCATGCCGGCGAAGGGAGGGGCTGGACGCCCATGTCGTCACGTACGTCCGACGTCCTCGTCATCGGGGGCGGAATCATCGGCCTGGTCACGGCCTGGCGCGCGGCGCAGCGCGGGCTCGCGACCGCCGTGGTGGACCCCGAGCCCGGCGGCGGGGCCGCGCGGGTCGCGGCCGGGATGCTGGCCGCGGTCACCGAACTGCACTACGGCGAGGAGCGGCTGCTCGCCCTGAACCTGGAATCGGCCCGCCGCTACCCGGACTTCGCGGCCGAGCTGACCGAGCTGACCGGCCAAGACCTCGGCTACCGCCGCTGCGGCACCCTCGCGGTCGCGCTCGACGCCGACGACCGCGCCCATCTGCGCGACCTGCACGCCCTGCAGCAGCGCTCCGGCCTGGACTCGGAGTGGCTGTCCGGACGGGAGTGCCGGCGCCTGGAGCCGATGCTGGCGCCCGGGGTGCGCGGCGGGCTGCGGGTCGACGGCGACCACCAGATCGACCCGCGGCGGCTCGCGGCGGCCCTGGTGACCGCGTGTGAGCGGGCCGGCGTGGAGTTCCACCGCGCGTGGGCCGAGCGGCTGGACGTCGTACGGGACCGGGCCGCCGGGGTGACCACCGCGGACGGCACCGAGCTGCGTGCCGGGCGGGTGGTGCTCGCGGCAGGAAGCATGAGCGGGCGGCTCGCGGGCGTGCCGGAGGCGCTGCTGCCGCCGGTGCGGCCGGTGAAGGGGCAGGTGCTGCGGCTGACGGTGCCGCGCCGGTACGCGCCCTTCCTCAGCCGCACCGTGCGGGCCGTGGTCCGCGGCAGCCAGGTCTACCTGGTGCCCCGCGAGAACGGCGAACTGGTCGTCGGCGCGACCAGCGAGGAGCTGGGCTGGGACACGACCGTCACCGCGGGCGGCGTGTACGAACTGCTGCGCGACGCCCATGAGCTGGTGCCGGGCATCACCGAACTGCCACTCGCCGAGACCCGGGCCGGGCTGCGCCCGGGCTCGCCCGACAACGCGCCGCTGCTCGGCCCGTCCGGGCTCGACGGCCTGCTGCTGGCCACCGGGCACTACCGCAACGGGGTGCTGCTCACGCCGGTCACCGGGGATGTGATGGCCGAGGTGCTGGCGAGCGGCCGGCTGCCGGAAGAAGCCCGTCCCTTCACGCCGCAGCGCTTCGGCGCCGCCGTCCTCATGGAGCAGCCCGCATGAGCATCTCGATCTCTGTCAACGGAGAGCGCCGGGAGATCGTTCCGGGCACCGCTCTCGACATCGTCGTACGGTCGTTGACCCCGTCGCCCTCCGGGGTGGCCGCCGCCGTCAACGAGACCGTCGTCCCGCGCGCGCAGTGGGCGGCCACGGCGCTGGCCGAGGGCGACCGGGTCGAAGTCCTCACCGCGGTCCAGGGAGGCTGAGCCATGGCCGACGATCCCTTGGTCCTCGGGGGTACGACCTTCTCGTCGCGGCTGATCATGGGTACGGGTGGTGCGCCCAGCCTGGAGGTGCTGGAGCGGGCGCTGGTCGCCTCCGGTACGGAGCTGACGACGGTCGCGATGCGGCGGGTGGACCCCTCCGTGCACGGTTCGGTGCTGTCGGTGCTGGAGAGGCTGGGCATCCGGGTGCTGCCGAACACGGCGGGCTGTTTCACCGCGGGCGAGGCCGTGCTGACCGCTCGGCTGGCGCGGGAGGCGCTGGGCACGGATCTGATCAAGCTGGAGGTCATCGCCGACGAGCGGACGCTGCTGCCGGATCCGGTGGAGTTGCTGGAGGCGGCGGAGACGCTGGTCGACGACGGGTTCACGGTGCTGCCGTACACCAACGACGATCCCGTGCTGGCGCGGAAGCTGGAGGATGTGGGCTGTGCGGCCGTCATGCCGCTGGGGTCGCCGATCGGGTCCGGGCTCGGGATCCGCAATCCCCATAACTTCCAGCTGATCGTCGAGCACGCGCGCGTGCCGGTGATTCTGGACGCGGGGGCCGGTACGGCGTCCGATGTCGCGCTGGCCATGGAGCTGGGGTGTGCGGGGGTGATGCTCGCCTCCGCCGTGACCCGGGCGCAGGAGCCGGAGCTCATGGCGGCGGCGATGAGGCATGCCGTGGAGGGGGGCCGGCTGGCTCGGCTGGCGGGGCGGATCCCGCGCAGGCACTTCGCCGAGGCGTCGTCTCCTGCGGAGGGTTTGGCCGTGCTGGATCCCGAGCGCCCTGCGTTCTGACCCGGTGCCGCCCTCGCCCATCGCACTCCCACCCACGCACCACCCGTGACCGCCTGCTGGAGGGCTGGACTTTCCCGCGGGGCACATTCACCGCCGGCGGCCGCGGGTCGGGGGGGACGGGCGGGCGGCGCGGGTTGCAGGGGCGGTACCGGCGGCCACGCAGCGCCTGCGCCGTCAGCTGCCGCGAGCCGCGCGAGCGACGGCTGGCACGCGGCGCGGGGCGGGATCGGCGGTAGAGCCCCTGCGCCCCGTCAGCTGCCGCGAGCCGCGCGAGCGACGGCTGGCACGCGGCGCGGGGCGGGATCGGCGGTAGAGCCCCTGCGCCGTCGGCGGCCGCAAGCCGCGCGAACGGTGACCGACACAGGGCACGGGGACGGTATCGGCGACCGCAAGTCGCCCGAGCGACGACCGGCACGCGGCGCGGGGGGCGATACCGGCGGCCGTAGAGCCCCTGCGCCGTCGGCAGCCGCGAGGCGTGGGGGAGGCAGAACAGCCGTCCAGGTCGGAGAGGCGGCACCGGCGGCAACGGGCCGCCTGCGCCGCGACGGCCGGAGCCGTGGCGCGCGAGCGATCGGCACGGGTCGTAGGAGGCAGCCGAACTGCACGGGTGGTTGCCAGCGGCAGTGATCGGCGGCAGCCGGCGGGACGGACGGTGGGCCGCATCAGCCGACCGTCGCGACAGTGGGCGGCGCCGACCTGGCGGGACGGACGGTGGGCGGCGGTGGCGACGGACCGGGCAGCGGGCGGGGCCGGTCTGGTGGGACGGACAGTGGGCTGCATCAGCCGACCGTCCCGACAGTGCGCCGCGCCGACCTGGCGGGACGGACGGCGGGCGGCGGTGGCGCCAGACCGGGCAGCGGGCGACGCCGGTCTGGCGGGACGGACGGTGGGCTGCGTCGGCCGACCCCCGACAGTGCGCCGCGCCGACCGACGGACCTGGCAGTGCGCCGCGCCGGCCGACGGACCGGGCAGTGGGCGGGGCCGGTCTGGCGGGACGGGTGGGGGCTGGGGATCGGAATCCTTGTTCGTGTGTCGCGTCACAGGTCGGCTTCAGTGCCTGGGGAAAGCGGTCTCGGCGGGGGAAGTGTCGGTGGGTCCTCGTAGACTCGCCTGCGTGGATACGACCCTTCAGGACCCTCTCGTCGGGCAGGTGCTCGACGGCCGTTATCGCGTCGACGCGCGGATCGCGGTCGGCGGGATGGCCACGGTCTACCGGGCCCTGGACACCCGTCTGGACCGCGTGCTCGCGCTGAAGGTGATGCACCCGACGCTCGCGGCCGACGGATCCTTCGTGGAGCGGTTCATCCGGGAGGCGAAGTCCGTCGCCCGGCTGGCGCACCCGAACGTGGTGCAGGTCTTCGACCAGGGCACCGACGGGTCGTACGTGTACCTGGCGATGGAGTACGTCGCCGGGTGCACCCTGCGGGACGTGCTGCGGGAGCGGGGGGCGCTGCAGCCCCGCGCGGCCCTCGACATCCTCGAGCCCGTGCTCGCCGCGCTCGGCGCCGCGCACCGGGCCGGTTTCGTGCACCGGGACATGAAGCCGGAGAACGTGCTGATAGGGGACGACGGCCGGGTCAAGGTCGCCGACTTCGGGCTCGTGCGGTCCGTGGACACCCAGACCAGCACGACCGGCGCCGTCCTCGGGACCGTGTCGTATCTCGCGCCCGAGCAGATCGAGCAGGGCACCGCCGATCCGCGCGTCGACGTCTACGCCTGCGGTGTCGTGCTCTACGAGATGCTGACCGGCGGAAAGCCGCACTCCGGTGACTCCCCCGCCCAGGTCCTCTACAAGCACATCCACGAGGATGTGCCGCCGCCCTCGGCGCTGGTGCCGGGGCTGCCGTACGAGCTGGACGAGGTGGTGGCATCCGCGACGGCGCGCAACCCGGACATCCGGCCGCACGACGCCGTGGCGCTGCTCGCCCAGGTGCGCGATGCGCGCCAGGGGCTGAGCGACGAGCAGCTGGACGCCATACCGCCGCAGGCGCTGTCCGCGGAGCACGACAACGCCGGTGACCGTACGAGCGTGATACCCCGCTCGCTGACTGTGCCCCGGCCGCTGCCCGTCAACGAGGAGGAGCCGGCCGGGGCCGGCGTCCAGCACACCAGCCGGCTGCAGGCGCCGCCCGTGCCACCGCGCCCGTCGCGGCGGCTGGTGCTGACGATCGTCGCCGCCGTGCTGGTGGTGTTCGGCGTGGGCGCCGGCGTCTGGTACATCAACTCCGGCCAGTTCACGAAGGTCCCGCCACTGCTGTCGAAGACCGAGGCGCAGGCCCGGGACCGGCTGAAGTCGGCCGGGCTGGAGGTCGGGCAGGTCAAGCGCGAGTACAACGACGCCGTCCAGCGGGGCACGGTCATCGGCACCGACCCCGCCCCCGGCGCCCGGATCCGCGACCACGACTCGGTGACGCTGACCATCTCGCTGGGCCCGGAGACGGTGAACGTGCCGGATGTCGCGGGCCGCCCGCTGGCCGAGGCGCGGGCGCGGCTGAAGGCGGACGGGCTGGAACCGGGCATGGTCACCCGGGAGTTCAGCGAGGACGTCGCCAAGGGCTCGGTGATCGCCACCACGCCGCGGGCCGGCACCAAGCGGCACGCAGGGTCGGCGATCGCACTGACCGTCAGCAAGGGCCGCCCGATCGACGTGCCGGACGTCACCGGTGACGATGTGGCCGACGCCAGACAGCAGCTGACGGAGGCCGGGCTGAAGGTGAGGATCGCGCCGCAGCAGGTCAACTCCGAGTACGACAAGGGCAAGGTGGCCCAGCAGAGCCCGGGCGACGGCAGCCAGGCCGCCGAGGGCGACACGGTGACGCTGACGCTGTCCAAGGGCCCGGAGATGATCGAGGTGCCGGATGTGGTCGGCGACAACGTCGACGACGCCCACAAGGCGCTGGAGGGCGCCGGGTTCAAGGTGGACGAGGACCGCGGCCTGCTCGGGCTGTTCGGCGACACCGTGAAGAAGCAGTCGGTGAGGGGCGGCGACAAGGCGCCCAAGGGGTCGACCATCACGATCACCATCCGCTGACCAGGGCACTTGCGGGCCTCTCGGCGACAGTGTCAACTGGCCGCCGTCGAGGGACTGTTGCCCCCTCCGTCCGCCCCCTCCGAGGCCGCTACTATGGCGGCTTCGCGGTGCTCGTCCGGTGGCGTGGCAGACGGGGGGAGAGGCGTCTTGGGGGTGGAACCGGTCGCGGAGCTGACCGCAACCGACGTCTGGCAGGTGAGCATCCTCGGACCCACGGGCCTGCCCGTGGGCGGAGGAGTCGTCATGCCGCCGCGGTACGTGCTGACGTGCGCCCACGTGGTGACGAGCGCCCTCGGCCGGCCCTGGCAGGACGACCCGGGCGCCACCGTGACGATCAGCCTGAGCAACGGACTGCGGCTGAGCGGCTCCCCGGGCGGCGGGCACCACTATGCGGGCGGAAACTCGCACGAGGACTTCTCGGTGCTGACCCTGCACGGCGATCTGTCCCTGGCCGGCGACCGGTTACCCACCTCGCACGGCCACCTGTCCGCCGGCTCCTACAGCGCGAAGCGGCGGATGCAGGTGTACGGCTACCCCCAGGGGCAGCCGCACGGCGTGTGGGCGGACTGCCTCATGGCCGGCCACGGCGGGCCGGCGTCGGCGCTGATCCAGCTGAACGACGCGCCCGACACGGGCCGCAAGGTCAGCAGGGGGTACAGCGGTTGCGGCGTGAAGGACGTCGCGACCTCCCGGGTGATGGGGCTGGCCGTCCTCAGGGACAAGGCACCGGACGCGGGCGTGACCTGGATGATCCCCATGGCCCGGCTGGCCCGGTCCTGGCCCCCGCTGCGCGCCGCCCTCGCGCTGTCCGGAGAGGTGCTCACGGACCCCTCCGAGGCGGAGCCCGACCTCCACCAGGGTCTGTACGACGACGGCCCGTTCGACGCGGAGGCCATGGACGACCTCTACCGCCTGCTGCTGGACGGCGCGGTGCCGCTGCCGGGTCTGGTGACGCTGCGCGACGAGGCGCTCGGTCCGGTGCGCCGTCCCTGGCAGGGCGCTCCCGAGGACATCCTCGGCATCGTGCACGACCTGCAGCAGATCGCCCAGGCCGGCCGCCCGGTGCCGCCGCTGCTGACGTTCGTCGCGGCGCTGTCCCAGCGCGTCCCGGGAACCCGCGGGCAGGAGCTGGCCCGCTGGGTGCGCGGCCGGGCCGGGCACTGCTCGCCGGTGGTCGATCCGGGCCCGCTGCTCGAGCGGCGTTCGCGTCCGGCGCGGGCGACCGCCCGGTGGACGTACGCCACCTTCCGCATCACTCCGGCCTCGCCGTCCCGGCACTATCTGCTCGATGTCTTCCAGGAGCACGAGGGCTCGCCGCGGGAGGCCGTGCAGCAGTACACCGAGGCCATGCGATTCGGCCACATCGAGCGCCTGATCCGGGAGGAGATCATTCGGATGCGCCGGGCGAAGGCCATCGACTCCCCTGATCTGTTCGTGGAGTTCGTGCTGCCGCGCGAGCTGCTCGGCAGGCCGGTCGACGGGCTCCCGATCACCACGCCCAGCGGCGCGGAGGTGCGTCTGGGGGTGGTGCATCCGGTCGCCGTGCGCAGTCTCGAGCGCCAGAACGCGTCGGTGTGGGTCGAGTGGGGGCATAACTGGTCCCGCAAGTGGGACAGGATGAGAGCGATGTCCGTACTCTCCGGAGAGCGGGTGGTGGATGTGGTGCCCGCCCGGAGCCAGGACCCGACGTCGTACGAAGTCGTGTTCTCCGCCCTGTACCCGGAGGACGGGCCGCTCGCACTGGTGCTCGGCTTCCCGCCGCGGGCGGCCCGCAAGCGCACGCCCGACCCGGAGTTCGACGCGGCCCTGGACGCGGGGATCCCGGCGCTGGTGTGGGCGCACGACGAACAGGACGGGCCGCGGGTCACCGGGGAGCTGCCGGGCCGGTTGCGGGCGACCAGCGTGCGGACCCTGCCCGAGGCGGTGTTACGGGCGCGCCGGGGCGAGTGGTCGCCCGTGCCCGCGGGCGGCGGACCGCGCATCGCCGGCGGACTGCGCCTGGGTTTCCTCTGGGATCCCTTCGACCGGCTGCCACCGCAGACCCCCTTGGCCGCACCCGTTCCCGCCCCCGGAGGTGACCCCTCGTGACCGAGACCGGAAGCCCGCAGACACCCGGGTGGTGGCTGTACCGTGGCGACGGCGTTCCGCACGACGCGATCGACCGGCTGCCCGATCCCCCGGGCTGGCGGGCGATCCAGCAGGGTGTGCCCCCGAAGGACGAGGTCCTCGCCCCCGAGCCGGCCGACGCCCGCCGGGGCCGGGTCTTCCAGGTGGACCGGGGACTGGTCGACGTCGTCAACGCGGCGCTGCTGCTGCGCCGCCCCCTGCTGCTGACCGGCCGTCCGGGCACCGGCAAGTCCACGCTGGCCCATGCCGTCGCCTATGAGCTGGGGCTCGGGCCCGTGCTGCACTGGCCGGTGACCTCCCGCACGACCCTGCGGGACGGGCTGTACGCCTACGACGCCATCGGGCGGCTGCACGAGGCGAACCTGCGGCGGGCCGGCCTGGACACGGGCGAGGGCACCGGCGACATCGGACGGTTCCTGCGGCTCGGGCCCCTGGGCACGGCTCTGCTGCCGCGCCGCCGGCCGCGCGTGCTGCTCATCGACGAGCTGGACAAGAGCGACATCGACCTGCCGAACGATCTGCTGACGGTGTTCGAGGAGGGGCGCTTCAGCGTCGAGGAGCTGTTGCGGCTGCCCCCGGAACAGCGCAGCGTGCCGGTGCGCACGGCGGACGGCGGCCAGGCGCTGGTGACGGACGGTCAGGTGGCCTGCTGGGCCTTTCCGTTCGTGGTCATCACCTCGAACGAGGAGCGGGAGTTCCCCGCCGCGTTCGCCCGGCGCTGCCTGCGCTACGACATCGAGCCGCCGGGTCCGGAGCGGCTGGCCGCTATCGTCGCCGCGCATCTGGGCGAGGAGGCGCTGGAGCAGGCGCGGCCGCTGGTGGAGGCCTTCCTCGTCGAGCAGGGCAACGGCAGTGTCGCCGTGGACCAGTTGCTGAGCGCCATCCAGTTGGCGCGTGTGGGAGCGGACGAGGACCCCGAGCAGTGGCAGGATCTGCTGCGCACCCTGTGGCGGCATCTCGAAACGGGGCCCTGATGTCGTACGAATCACCGGAGCGCCCCACTCCGGACGCGCGGGAGATCGCCGAAGTCCTCTGGCTCGCGGCGCAGTTGGCGCGCGCCGCCGACGACGACGCGCCCGCGCTCCCGGCCGCCCGCGGGCCGCACCGGCTGTCCGGGCTCGTGGGCCAGCTGGAGCCGGATCGGCCCCGGCGCCGGCGGGACGACCCCGGCGGCGAGAACTCCGCCGAGGCACAGGCGAACGGCACGCCGCGCGCGGGCATTCCCGCTCCGCGCACGCGGGGACCGCAGCTGCACGTACGCGACTTCCGCGCGCCGGCCGGCGACGCCGCGACAGCCGTCCCGGCGCTGCCGGTCCGCTCTCCCGGGGTGCGCCCGTTGGGGAAGCCGGCCGAGCTGGGGCGGGCCCTGCGGCCGCTGCGGCGCCGCGCCTCCTCCACGGTGCGGCACCGGATGGACGAGGCGGCGACCGCCGACCGTGCGGCGCAGACCGACGTCTGGGAGCCGGTGCTGGTCCCGGAGGAGGAGCCCTGGCTGGATCTGGTGCTGGTGGTCGACACCGGCGAGTCCATGGTGCTGTGGGACAGCGCGGTGGCCGACCTGCGCACGGTGCTGCGCCGGGTGGGGGCCTTCCGCTCGATCACCGTGCGCTGGCTGGAACACCTGGCGGACGGCACCATCGCGGTGCGCGGCACGCCACCTCCGTGGTCCGGCGACGGTCCGCGCCGCCGCGCCGACCAGGGGCCGCCCGCCTACCACTCCCCGCGCGGTGCCGTGCTCGTCTTCAGCGACGGCATCGGCCCCGGCTGGCGCTCCGGCGCGGCGCTCCGGCTGCTGGCCCGCTGGGCGCACAGCCGGCCCACGGCCCTGGTGCAACCGCTGGACCGGCGGCTGTGGCACCGCACCGCTCTGCGCCCCGTCCCCGTCACCCTGCACGCCGCCCGCCCCGGTGCCCCCAACCGCGACCTGCACGCCGGTGCGGACCAGGCCGGCGTGCCGGTGCCGGTGGTGGAACTCGCGCCCGCCGCACTGCAGATGTGGGCCCGGATGGTCGCCCACCCCGAGTCGTCGCCGTTCCAGGGGTACGCCGTGGCGGCGGGCGGCGCGGTGCCCTCGGCACCGGAGGAGGCGGTGCCGCCGCGGCCGGCCGAGGAGCGGCTGTCTCCGCTGGACCGGGTGCTCGCCTTCCGTGCGCAGGCCTCGCCGCAGGCCTTCGAACTGGCCGGATACCTGGCCGCGGCTCCCCTGTTCCTGCCGGTCATGCGCCTGGTCCAGCAGGTCATGGCGCCCCGCACGACGCCCTCGCACCTGGCGGAGGTGTTCCTGTCCGGACTGCTGCACCCGGTGCCCTGCGACGGGCCGCGCCCGGCCGAACAGACGGAGTTCGACTTCCCCGAGGCCGTGCGCTCGCTCCTGCTGGGCTCCCTGCACCGGCAGGAGAGCCGGCGGGTCCTGACCGCGGTCTCCGACTACCTGGCCGAGCACTCGTCCGCGCCCTACCGGTTCGACGCGACGCTCGCCGACCCGTCCGCGGAGCTGCCCACGCGGATCAGCGCGGAGAGCCTTCCCTTCGCCAAGGTCGACGCCGCGGTGGCCGACGCGCTGGGCGGGGGCTTCACCACCCGGGCGCGCAAGCTGCGCGATCTCATCTCCGGGCAGCACCGCCCCGCGGGCGTAGGTAACCGTCCGCAGCCGTACAGTTACGATGTGACCGACACCACAACCACGAACAGCACTGCCGAAACCGGGATCGCCCGCCCTCACCCGGTCGAATCCGGCGGGGCGGCCAGGACCCCCCGGCCGCCGGCGGAAAGGGAATCATCCGTGGCCGAGTCCGCGTCTCGCCTGGCCGGCGTCGACGGCCCTACGAGCACCGGGGGGCCCACCACCGCTCCCCTGTCGACGCTCACGCGGCCCGTGCGGTTCGAGGAGAGCGTCCCGCAGGTGTGGGGTCGGCGCATTCCGCCGCGGAACCACATCTTCACCGGCCGGGACGAGCTGATCACCCAGTTGCACGACCGGCTGGCCGACCGGCGCGCGGCGATCGTGCCGCAGGCCTTCTTCGGGCTCGGCGGCGTGGGCAAGACGCAACTGGCTGTGGAGTACATCTACCGGTACCAGTCGCAGTACCAGCTGATCTGGTGGATCAACGCGGAGGATCCCGCGCTGGTCCGCTCGTCCATCGCCGCTCTCGCACCGCACCTGGGCCTGGAGGCGGCTCCCAGCGGTGACGAGGCGCTTCCCCTGGTTCTGGACTGCCTGCGGCGCGGAACCCCGTTCCGGAAATGGCTCCTGGTGTTCGACAACGCCGACCGGCCCGAGGACCTGGAGGAGTACTTCCCCTCCGGCGAGGGCCACATCGTGGTCACCTCACGCAACCAGAGCTGGGCCGGGCACGCCCACCCCATCGCGGTGGACGTCTTCTCCCGGGAGGAGTCGGTCCGCTTCCTGCAGCGCCGGGTTCCGGGGATGCCGGCGCAGGACGCGTCCCGGCTGGCCGAGGCGCTGGGCGACCTGCCGCTCGCCGTGGAGCAGGCCGGAGCCTGGCACGCGGAGACGGCGATGTCCGTGGACGAGTACCTGGAGCTGCTGCGCGAGCACGCGGGACGGCTGCTCGACACGTCCGTGCCGTCCGGCTATCCGCACTCCGTGGTGGCGACCTGGAACCTGGCCATGGAGCGGCTGGCCGAACGCAACCCGGCCGCGGTCCAGTTGCTGCGGCTGTGCTCCTGCATGGCGCCGGAGCCGATCAGCTGGGCCGTGCTGCGCAGCGCGGCCTTCGCGCCGCTGCCGTCCCCGCTGGCCGAGGCGCTGCGCGACCCGGTGGAGCTGGGCCTGGTCACCCGGGAGATCGGCCGGCTGGCGCTTGCGCGCATCGACCACCGCAGCAACAGTCTGCAGATGCACCGGCTCGTGCAGGCCGTGTTGTTCAACCAGATGTCCCCGCAGGAGCAGGAGGACACCTACCACCTCACCCATGTCCTGCTGGCGGCGGCCGACCCGAAGGAGCCGGAGGACGACGCGAACTGGCGCAGGTACGCCGAGCTGCGCCCGCACATCCGGCCCACCCGGTCGGTGGAGTGCGAGCAGCGGGACGTCCGCGACCTGGTGATCAACGAGGTCCGCTATCTCTACCAGCACGGGGACTACACCGGCGGCGCCCAGCTCGCCGAGTTCGCGCGCGCGGAGTGGCGCGACCGGCTCGGCGAGGACCATCCGCAGACCATGCGCATCACCCGTGCCTACGGCAACCTGATCCGCAGCTTCGGGCGGTTCGACGAGGCCCGGCAGCTCAACGCAGAGCTACTCGAACGCACCCGCCGGGTGTACGGCGAGGACCACGAGGAAACCCTCGCTATCGCCAACAGCAACGCGGCCGACCTGCGCGTCCTCGGCGATTTCGAGGCGGCGGCGGAGCGGGACCGGGACACCCTTGACCGGCTGATCGCCGGCTTCGGCCCGGACCATCCGCTGGCGCTGATGTCCGCGGCCAACCGCGCGCTCGACCTGCGGCTGCTGGGCCGGTTCCAGGAGGCGCTGGAGCTGGACGCGGAGACCTACGAGCGGCGGGTGCGCATCTTCGGCCCGGACGACCCGCTGACCCTGGTGGTGGCCGCGAACTACGCGCGCGACCAGCGGGAGATGGGCGACTACCGCGGTTCCACCGAGTCGTTGCGCGCCCTGTACCCGAAGCTGCGCGACCGGCAGGGCCGCGAGCACCCGTCCACCCTGGACGTGGCCAAGAACCTCTCCGTCTCCCTGCGCGCGATGGGCGCCTACGAGGAGGCGTACGAGAGGTCCGGCCGTACCGTGGCCCGCTGCCGGGCCCGCTACGGCGAGGGAGACCTCAACACCCTGGCCGCGATCGGCAACCACGCGGTCGACCTGTTGCTGCGCGGCGAGCTGGAGGAGTCGGAGCGGCTGGCCGCGCAGACCGTGACGGGGTACGAGCAGCTGTTCGGCGCGGACCACCCCTATGTGCCGATGACGGAGACCAATCACGCCGTCGTCCTGCGGGCCCTCGGCGAGCACGAGCGGGCGCTGTCGCTGAACCTGTCCGCCTACGAGAAGCTGGAGCGCCGGTTCGGTCCGGAGCACAACTGCACGCTGCGCTGCGGCGTGAACCTCGCCAACGACCTGCACTCGGCGGGGCGGCACGAGGAGGCGATGCAGGCGAACACCCGCCACCTGGACGCGCTGCGCGGCACCCTCGGCCCCGATCACCCGGTCACGCTGGTGTGCGGCGGCAACCTCGCGCACGACCTGCGTTCGCTGGGCCGGGAGGACGAGGCCGCGGCGCTCCTCGACGACGTCCTGACGCGGTTCGCCCGGACGCTGGGCGCGGACTATCCGGTGGCCGAGGTGTTCTCCCGCGGCGAACGGGCGTTCTGCGACATCGAAACACCGGTGTTCTGACCCGCCCGCCCCTCCGGCCTCAGACACCGGTATTCCACCCCGGACCGGCGCCCGTCTCCCGGGCTCCAGGCGTCCCGGCCGGCCAGGCCGCGAGGCCCGGCGCGTCCGGCGGTCGCCTGGTGGCCGAGGTGTTCTCCCGCAGTGGGTGGGCGTCCTACTACATCGAAACACCGGCGTTCCGACCCCGGCGGCCCTCCGGCTCAGACGCCGGTGTCCTGCCCCGGACCGGCGCTCACCTCCCCGGCTCGGGCGTTCCGCGCCCGGCTGTGAACTCCGGTACAGGTCCGGACTGCCCGGTGGCCGAGGCGTTCCCTGCGGCGAGCGGACGTTTTGCGGCATCGAGGCACCAGTCTTGCGACCCGGGCCGGCGCCCACCTCCCAGGCCCCGGGTGCGCTGGCCGGCCTGGACGCGACGGCCGGCGAAACACCGGCGTTCGGTCCCCGGCGGCCCCGGCCCCCCGGCTCCGACACCGGTGTCCTGACCCGGACCGGCGCTCACCTCCCAGGCTCGGGCGTCCCGGGGCCCGCCAACCCGCGAAGCCCGGTGCGTCCGGTCGTCGGTCCTGCTCGGGCGTTCCGCCGCCGCCGGTGGACTCCCGGTACGGGTCCGGACTGGCCGGTGATCGAGGCGGGCCCCCGCCGCCGGCTCAGGTACCGGTGTCCTGGCCCCGATCGGTGTCCGTCTTCCCGGACTCGGGTGCACCGGTCAGCCAGGCCGCGAGGGACAGGGGGTCCGGGGGGCGGGTCTGCTCGGGTGTCCTGGCGTCGGTGGTGAGTTCGCGGTACAGGTCACGGACGACCTCGGTGCGGCGGCGCAGCACGCCCGCGCCCGGCAGACGCTCCTCCGCGGCGGAGGCGGCCAGGCCGGCCCAGCGTTCGGCCCGGTCGGGCTCGGCGGCGACGGCCGCGGCGGCCTCAGTGGCGGGTGGTGCCCGGTGGGCGCCGCGCTGCTTGGCCGCCCAGCGGCCGAACTCGGGGCCGGGACCGGATACAGGCCCGGAGGCGGGCCGTACGGCGTCGGCGGGCAGCGCTCCGGCCGGCAGCCGGGCCCGCCACAGCTCGGCCAGCTGCTTGATCCCCGTGCCGTCGGCCTCGGCCCAGCGCAGCCGCCAGACGGCCTCGGCACCGGCCTCCACACGCGCCGCGACGCGTGCCGGGCCGGGATCCACGTGGACGGCCCGCACGGTCTGCGCGGCCCGGTCGAGGAACCGGGCGCCGAGCCGGGTGAGCCGGAGCCGGCTCGCCGCCTCGGTCACGCCCCGCTCGGCCTGGGCCCGGGTCAGCGCCAGCCGCCAGGCGGCGTCGGCCCGTTCGGGCTCGGGCCGGCCCGCACAGCGCTGCTGCCAGAACGCCAGGTCCCCCAGGTGGGCGTAGATCCCCTGGAGCAGTCCCGCGGGCGGGCGTGGGTCCGGCCGCCAGGGTGCGTACAGCCGGGGCCGGCCGTCCGGCTCGTGCAGGGTCACCAGGTCGGCCAGCGCGCTGAGTTTGCTGTGCTGGAACTCGTGGAGCAGGGTCAGGGCCAGCCGGTCGGGGTCGGCGGGCCAGGAGGCCAGGACGGTGCCGAAGGCGTGCCGTGAGGTCGCGGAGGTGACCCCGCGCGCGGGTGCGGGCAGGGGGACGATGCCGCCCAGCCCGGCGGCGAGTTCCTCGGCGCGCCCCGGGTGGCTGTCGACGAGGAGCCGCCAGGCCGACCGCAGCAGCTCCTGCCAGGCCGCGGGGCGGGCGCTGGCCGTGTCGAGACAGGGCAGTCGGGGATCCGCGGTCTCCAGCGGAACCCTGAGCGCCAGGCCCCGGTGCCGGGCTTCCAGGAAGGCCACGGGCTGCCAGTCGTGTCCCGCCCGGCCCGGGTCGCGCGGCAGCGGCCGTACCTCGCCCGGAAGCCGGATGTCCACCTGGCAGCCCGCCTCCGGCCGGGGGGTGACCACGACCAGCGCCTCACCGGCCGGACCGAGCCGGGTGGCCGTGCCCAGACCGGGCAGCCGCAGGACCCCGTCGTGCACCGGCACGGTGATCTCGGTGCCGAGCCCGGCCCGTACGGCGGCGACCGCCGCGAGGGCGCCCAGGTCACCGGCCGTGCAGCCGCCGTGCCGGTGGGCCGGGCAGTCGCTCGTGGCCCGCGCGGCCCAGGTGCCGAACGAGGAGGCGTCGATCACGCTCCGGGCCACGGCGGGGGCGGCCCGTTCCACCCGGGCGAGGAGGTCGGCGGCCGGCTCGGCGGCGGCCGCGCACGGGCCGTCCAGGATCCGCCGCAGCAGCAGGAGATTCCGGCTGCGCCGGGCCTGCCGCAGCAGCCGTACCGCCTCGGGGCCGCCCCCGCCCGCGGCGAGCGCGTCGAAGACGGGGTCCGAGATGACATGTGTCCCGATCACTGCGGCCGCCCCGCGGAGCCGGCCACCCAGCGCCGGATGTGCCGGATGAGCAGCAGGAGGTCCGCGCAGTAGACGGACGGCCGGCGGTATCCGCCGTCCGGGCCGTAGCGATGGCCGTATTCGCCGCCGCCGCACACGGACAGTTCGGTGCAGTTCAGGCACTGCTCGGCGAGCAGCCGCCGGCCGGCCTGCCGGGCGGCGAACCCCGGGTGCAGCAGGACGTCGTCGAAGGAGTGGCGGAAGACGTCCAGGCCGGTGGCGGACGCGCCGTCGTGCCCGGTGCGCAGGGCGTCGTTCTGGTGGATGCCGCCGTCGGCCTCGACGAAGGCGGAGACCGAGCGGGTCAGGCCGACCCAGTCCAGCCGGCTGCGGCCGCCCAGCACGGCGTGCAGCAGCTCGTCCAGCAGGCGCACCGAGGTCTCCTTGCGCGGTGCTCCGGCCCAGCGGTCGAAGACGGCCGCGAGCCAGGTGCCGTAGGCCCCGGACGGTCCGGGCGGGCGGGCGCCCCAGTGGGCGTGCGGCAGCAGGAAGTCGATCAGCGGGGGGCGGGTGGGCAGCAGCGACTCGTAGACGGCCACGGGATCCCGGGTGGGGTCGATGGTGCACAGCAGTCCGGCGTACAGCTGCGGGAACTGGTCGGACAGGCGGTGGAGTCCGGCCATGACCCGGTCGTAGGAGCCGCCGCCGGACGAGGTGCGGCGATGGGCGTCGTGGGCCTGCCGGTCCCCGTCCACGCTGACCCCGACCCGTACGCCGTGTTCGGCCAGGGTGTGCAGCATGCGGGGGCTGAGCAGGGTGCCGTTGGTCTGGACGGTGAACTCGGCCTCGGCGCCCGCGTCTTCGACAATCTCGCGCAGGGCGCCCACAATTCGGCCGATACCCATCGGTCCGGCCAGCAGGGGCTCGCCCCCGTGCAGCACGATCCGGACATGCGGGAGCGCGTGCCGCGCCGCGTGCTCGGCGATCCGCCGGGCCGTCTGCCGCACCGTCTCCGCGCTCATGACCCGGGGCTGACGGCGCCAGGTCTGATCGGCGTGCTCGTAGATGATGCAGTAGTCGCAGGCCAGGTTGCACCGGCTGCGTATCTTGAGGACGAACTGGCGCAGCGGGACGGGCCGCCAGCCCTGTTCGAGAAGCGCCTCGACATCGGCCATCGGTCCGTCAGGGGCTCGACTGCCAGCTGTTGTACGCGTCCTCGCCGGATTCCGCCGCCTCCGCCTCGAGCCGTTCCAGTGCCACCGCGAGCACGGATCCCGGCAGCGCGCGCAGTTCGTCGATGGTGAACGCGGCGACGTCCGGCAGCTCGCACCGCACCCCCGTCGTCTCTTCCATGCCTGTGCCCCTTCCGTCTCCCGGGACATCCGGCATACGGCTCGCACCACGGCGTCCGCGCCGCCTGGGCATCGTAGGCGCATCCTCCCGGCTGCGGGAGAAGGCCGCACTACGCTGCGACGGATCCGGACACGTCGGCCGCGGCCGCGCCGGGCCCCGCTACTTCTCCCACACGGCCCGGACGACCAGGTGAGCCTCACCGGTCGCCTTGGCCAGGACCGCTCCGGTCTCCCCGCTGAGCTTCACCCCGAACTCCAGTTCCAGGCGCTGCGGGGCGACCACGAGCGACGTGATCCGGGCGTGTGCCTCCGCGGCCATCCGCCGGATACCGTCGAGCGCCTCCCCGAGGCCCTCCTGGGCACGCCTGACGACCGTGCCCCCGTTGACCGAGATCTCCTCCAGGCCGTAGACGTCCTCGTCGACCGGTTCGACGAGGACCGTGCCGCCGTCCGGCAGCGAGAAGCTGACGACGTCCCCCATGTACACCCTCCCCTGGCGTCCGCACAGGTGCGCTGGTGCAGTCGTACCCTGATCGGGGGCGTCCCCACACGTCCTGGCATGCTGGGTGAGCCATGACCTCACCATCTTCCCCCTCGCTTCCCGCCTCCCCTCCGCGCAACCCCGTCGGCGGACATGTCCCCGTGGCCGGTGGACTGCACTCCGTGGGACTGTCGTACGCCCGCGAGTTGAGGGCGGAGACCGTGCAGGTCTTCGTGGCCAACCCGCGCGGCTGGGCCACGCCCGGCGGGAATCCCCGGCAGGACGAGGCGTTCCGGGCGGCCTGCGCCGAGGAGTCCATCCCGGCGTACGTCCACGCTCCCTATCTGATCAACTTCGGCTCGCACACCGAGGCGACCGTGGAGCGGTCGGTGGAGTCGCTGCGGCACTCCCTGCGGCGCGGGCGGGAGATCGGTGCGCTGGGTGTGGTGGTGCACACCGGGAGCGCGACCGGCGGGCGGGCCCGCGAGGTGGCGCTGAAGCAGGTGCGCGCGCACCTGCTGCCGCTGCTGGACGAGCTGACGCACGACGACGACCCGTTCCTGCTGCTGGAGTCGACGGCCGGGCAGGGCGCCTCCCTGTGTTCCCGCACCTGGGACTTCGGCCCGTACTTCGAGGCGCTGGACGCGCATCCGAAGCTCGGGGTCTGCCTGGACACCTGCCACATCTTCGCCGCCGGCCACGACCTGACCGGCCCGAGCGGCATGCACCAGACCCTGGACCTGCTGGTGGACACCGTCGGCGAGGGCCGGCTGAAGCTGATCCACGCCAACGACTCCAAGGACGTCGTCGGCGCGCACAAGGACCGCCACGAGAACATCGGCGCCGGGCACATCGGCGAGGACCCGTTCCGGGCCCTGATGACCCACCCCGCGACCGAGGGCGTACCCCTGATCATCGAGACGCCCGGCGGCAGGGCGGGGCACGCGGCGGACGTGGAGCGGCTGAAGAAACTGCGGGATTCATAACCCGTTCAGGAATACCCCCATGGGGTATCTGGTTCCTGTCCGGTACAGGAACCGTCACGCGACATGGGGGCAGTCATGCAGCACGAGGCACACGCCGAACACATGGGGCACGTCCACCACGAAGAGGTGCACGCGCACCACGCGGCGCCCGCCGCCGGCTGGGCCGTCGCAGCCCAGGCCACCCTGCACTGCCTCACCGGCTGCGCCATCGGCGAGGTGCTCGGCATGGTCGTCGGTACGGCGCTCGGGTGGGGCAATCTGCCGACGACCGTGCTGGCGATCGTCCTGGCCTTCTTCTTCGGCTACTCGCTCACGCTGCGCGGGGTCCTGCGGGCCGGCGTCGACTTCCGCACGGCCTTCCGGGTGGCCCTGGCGGCCGACACCCTGTCCATCGCGGTGATGGAGCTGATCGACAACGGGGTGATCCTGGTCTGGCCGTCCGCGATGGACGCGACGCTCGGCGACGCGCTGTTCTGGATCTCGCTGGCGGTCTCGCTCGTGATCGCCTTCGTGGTGACCACGCCGGTCAACAAGTGGACGATCGGGCGGGGCAAGGGGCACGCGGTGGTGCACCGGTACCACCACTGACGGCTACAGCTCCGGCCCCTCCCCGGGCTCCTCCTGGTACGAGTACCGCTGTTCCTTCCACGGGTCGCCGATGTTGTGGTAGCCGCGTTCCTCCCAGAAGCCGCGGCGGTCGGCGGTCATGTACTCGACGCCGCGGACCCACTTCGGGCCCTTCCAGGCGTACAGGTGGGGCACGATCAGGCGGACCGGGAAGCCGTGCTCGGCGGTGAGGAGTTCGCCGTCCTTGTGGGTGGCGAAGAGGGTGCGGTCGGAGGCGAAGTCGGTCAGGCGCAGGTTCGAGCTGAAGCCATACTCCGCCCAGACCATCACATGGGTGACGTCTGGCGCCGGCGGGGCCAGTTCGAGGATGGTGCGGGCGGGGATGCCGCCCCACTCGGCCCCGATCATGCTGAACTTCGTCACGCAGTGCAGATCGGCCACCACGGTGGCGTACGGCAGGGCCGTGAACTCCTCGTGGTTCCAGATGTGCTTGTCACCGTCGGCGGTGGCGCCGAAGACCCGGAACTCCCAGCGCTCGGGGCGGAACTTCGGGACGGGGCCGTAGTGCGTGACCGGCCAGCCACGCTGGAGCCGCTGCCCCGGCGGAAGCGCGGACCCTGCCGTTGCTCCAGACTCTCGCTCCACCGGATGACCCATGTATCCATCCTGACAGACCTCGGGCAGTGCCTTTGACCATGAGTCGACCGGGAGCCCGCGAACCGGACAACTCATATCAAGCAAGCACTTACTTACTAAGTACCCACTTACTGGACGATCTTCGTTACCGGTGCAATCATGCGGCGGCACACCCCCGTGTTTCCCGTGTGGAAGGAGCCGCTGCGATGCAGGGCGACCCCGAGGTCATCGAGTTCCTCAACGAGCAGCTCACCGGCGAGCTGACCGCGATCAACCAGTACTTCCTGCACGCGAAGATGCAGGAGAACCTCGGTTGGTACAAACTCGCCAAGTACACACGGCACGAGTCGTTCGACGAGATGAAGCACGCCGAGGTGCTCACCGACCGGATCCTGTTCCTGGAGGGGCTGCCGAACTACCAGCGGCTGTTCCACGTACGCGTCGGGCAGACCGTGAAGGAGATGTTCGAGGCCGACCGGCAGATCGAGGTCGAGGCGATCGACCGGCTCAAGCGCGGGATCAAGGTGATGCGCGAGAAGGGCGACATCACGTCCGCCAACATCTTCGAGGACATCCTCGCCGACGAGGAGCACCACATCGACTACCTCGACACCCAGCTGGACCTGGTGGAGAAGCTGGGCGAGGCGCTCTACATCTCGCAGATCATCGAGCAGCCGGAGAGCTAGGCGGCTTCCGGGAGCTCGGCTTCCGGGAGCTCCGAGAGGACCGGCCTGCCCTGGTCGGCCAGCTCACGCCGTGGGCAGGCGCCCCGGCCGAGGAGGGCCTGGATCCGGCGGACGCACGAGCCGCAGTCCGTGCCCGCCTTGCAGGCGGAGGCTATCTGGCGGGGGGTGCAGGCACCGTCCTCCGCGTGCTGCTTGACCTGGGCCTCCGTGATGCCGAAGCAGCTGCAGACGTACACGCGGATTCACCTCCCGACGGGATCGCTCTATGACTGCCGTCCCGTTCCCGGTGAGGCAAACCTAACCTTACCCATCCCCCGGTGGCCGGAAAAGTGGGTGGGGCGCGGAACCTGTGTGATCCGCGCCCCAGACCTGTCCGGAAGGACCCGGGGAGTGCCCCGGCGGTGCCTACTGGTCCCGGTACATCTCCGCGACGAGGAACGCCAGGTCCAGCGACTGGCTGCGGTTCAGCCGCGGGTCGCAGGCCGTCTCGTAGCGCTGGTGCAGGTCGTCGACGAAGATCTCGTCGCCGCCGCCCACGCACTCGGTGACGTCGTCGCCGGTCAGCTCCACGTGGATGCCGCCCGGGTGGGTGCCGAGCGCCTTGTGGACCTCGAAGAAGCCCTTGACCTCGTCGAGCACGTCGTCGAAGCGGCGGGTCTTGTGGCCGGAGGCCGCCTCGAAGGTGTTGCCGTGCATCGGGTCGGTCACCCAGGCCACCGTCGCACCGGACGCCGTGACCTTCTCCACCAGCTCGGGGAGCTTGTCGCGGATCTTGTCGGCGCCCATCCGGACGATGAAGGTCAGCCGGCCCGGCTCCCGCTCGGGGTCGAGGCGGTCGATGTACTGCAGCGCCTCCTCGGCCGTCGTCGTCGGGCCGAGCTTGATGCCGATCGGGTTGCGGATCTGCGAGGCGAACTCGATGTGCGCGTGGTCCAGCTGCCGGGTGCGCTCACCGACCCACACCATGTGCGCGGAGACGTCGTACAGCTTGCCGGTGCGCGAGTCGACCCGGGTCAGGGCGGACTCGTAGTCCAGCAGCAGCGCCTCGTGCGAGGAGTACAGCTCGACGGTCTTGAACTCCTCCGGGTCCGTGCCGCAGGCCCGCATGAAGTTCAGCGCGTTGTCGATCTCGCGGGCGAGCTGCTCGTAGCGCTGGCCCGACGGTGAGGTCTTCACGAAGTCCTGGTTCCAGGCGTGCACCTGGCGCAGGTCCGCGTAACCGCCGGTGGTGAAGGCGCGCACCAGGTTCAGCGTGGACGCCGACGCGTTGTACATGCGCTTGAGCCGCTCGGGGTCCGGGATGCGGGACGCCTCGGTGAACTCGAAGCCGTTGACGGAGTCGCCCCGGTACACCGGGAGCGTCACGCCGTCGCGGGTCTCGGTCGGCTTGGAGCGGGGCTTGGAGTACTGCCCGGCGATACGGCCGACCTTCACCACGGGCACGGCGGCCGCGTAGGTGAGGACGGCACCCATCTGGAGCAGCGTCTTCAGCTTGTTGCGGATGTGGTCGGCGGACACCGCGTCGAAGGCCTCGGCGCAGTCGCCGCCCTGGAGGAGGAACGCCTCTCCCTTGGCGACGGCCGCCATCCGGGCGCGCAGCTGGTCGCACTCGCCCGCGAAGACGAGCGGCGGATACGACTCGAGGTCCGCGATCACTGCGCGCAGAGCCTCGGGGTCGGGGTACTCGGGCTGCTGCGCCGCGGGCAGGTCTCGCCAGGTGTTGCCAGCGCTCGGGCTGGTCTTAGCGTTCACGGTCACCTCGTAAACATTACGGGGTCGTCTGCCCTGCCCCATCTTCTGGCTCGAAGGGTGAGACGCGCCGGTTGTCCCGTGGACAGTCGGCCGGCGCACGGGTGCGGTAGGGTTCCTGCCATGTTCGCGCTTTCGATCCAGAACTGGTGGTGGACCGCTCATCCGGCGGCCCACTGACTGCGCGTACGCAAGACTTCGCGAAGGCCGCCCGAGGGGCGGCCTTCGGCGTGTCCGGGGTCGTTCCTCCTCACCGACGGAAGAGGAACCATGGACCTGGCACAGCTCCGGCACGACGACCGCCCCTTCGCCCTGCTCCGCCGCCGCACCCCGGGCCGCGACGAGCACCCGGTGGAGGTGCTGCTCGGCCCGGTGACCAGCCGCGACCGGCTCGCCGATCTCCCCGACGAGGGCCTCGCGCTGGTCCCGTTCCGGCAGATCCGCGAGCGCGGCTTCGACGTCCGCGACGACGGCACCCCGCTGCTGGTACTGACCCCCGAGGAGTCGTACGAGCTCCCGCTCGACGTGGCGCTGGCGCAGCTCCCGGCGCACGAGGTGCGCGTCGAGGGCGGCGGCTTCGACGTCGGCGACGAGGAGTACGGCGAGATCGTCGGGCGGGTGCTGGCCGAGGAGATCGGCCGGGGCGAGGGCGCGAACTTCGTGATCCGGCGCACGTACGAGGGCGGGATCCCGGGGTTCGGCCGCGCCGACGCGCTCGCGCTGTTCCGGCGGCTGCTGGAGGGCGAGCGGGGCGCGTACTGGACGTTCGTCGTGCACACCGGAGACCGGACGCTGGTCGGGGCCAGCCCCGAGGTGCACGTACGGATGTCCGGCGGGACGGTCGTGATGAACCCGATCAGCGGGACCTACCGCTATCCCGTCGAGGGTCCGACCCCGGACCGTCTCCTCTCCTTCCTCGCCGACGGCAAGGAGATCGAGGAGCTGTCGATGGTGGTCGACGAGGAACTGAAGATGATGTGCACCGTCGGCGACATGGGCGGGGTGGTCGTCGGGCCGCGCCTGAAGGAGATGGCGCACCTCGCGCACACCGAGTACGAGCTGCGCGGCAAGTCCTCCCTGGATGCGCGGGAGGTGCTGCGGGAGACCATGTTCGCGGCGACGGTGACCGGGTCGCCGGTGCAGAACGCGTGCCGGGTGATCGAGCGGCACGAGGTCGGCGGACGCGGCTACTACGCGGGTGCGCTGGCGCTGCTCGGCCGCGACTCCGGGGGCGCGCAGACCCTGGACTCCCCCATCCTGATCCGCACCGCCGACATCTCCGCCCGGGGACGGCTGCGCGTCCCGGTCGGGGCGACTCTGGTGCGCGGCTCGGACCCGGCGGGCGAGGTCGCCGAGACGCACGCGAAGGCGGCGGGCGTACTGGCGGCCCTCGGGGTACGGCCGTCCCGGCCGCGCGAGGAGCGGGAGCGGCCCCGGCTGGCCGACGACCCTCGGGTGCGGGCGGCCCTGGACGGGCGGCGGGCCGCGCTCGCGCCGTTCTGGCTGCGGATGCAGGAGCCGGTGCGGGAGCTGACCGGCCACGCCCTCGTGGTCGACGGCGAGGACACCTTCACCGCGATGCTCGCGCACGTGCTGCGCTCGGGCGGCCTGGAGGTGAGCGTACGGCGGTACGACGAGCCGGGGCTGCGGGCGGCCGTGCTCGCGCACGAGGGTCCGGTGGTGCTCGGCCCCGGCCCGGGCGACCCGGCGGACCTGGCCGATCCGAAGATGCGGTTCCTGCGGGAGCTGACCGCCGGGGTGATCGGCGAGCACCGGCACGGGGTGCTGGGCGTCTGCCTGGGCCATGAGCTGATCGCGGCCGAGCTGGGGCTGGACATCGTCCACAAGGAGGTGCCGTACCAGGGGGCGCAGACCACGATCGACCTGTTCGGCCGGCCCGAGACGGTCGGCTTCTACAACAGCTTCGTCGCCCGCTGCGACGAGGAGACGGCCCGGGAGCTGGCCGCGCACGGCATCGAGGTGAGCCGGGCGGCGAACGACGAGGTGCACGCGCTGCGCGGCCCGGGCTTCGCGGGCGTGCAGTTCCACCCGGAGTCGGTGCTCTCCCTGAACGGGGCCGCGATCGTGCGGGAGCTGGTCGGTCGGCTGCGCGGCGCGAGCAGGGCGAGATGAGCGGGCGGGCCCGGGGACGCTCGGTCCCCGGGCCCGGACCGGACTGTCAGCCGAAGAACACCCCGACCTCTTCGTACAGCTTCGGGTTCACCGTCTTCAGCTTGGCGGTGGCCTCCGCGATCGGGACCCGGACGATGTCGGTGCCGCGTAGGGCGACCATCGTGCCGAAGTCGCCGTCGTGCACGCAGTCGATGGCGTGCAGGCCGAAGCGGGTGGCGAGCCAGCGGTCGAAGGCGCTGGGCGTGCCGCCGCGCTGGACATGGCCGAGGACCGTGGTGCGGGCCTCCTTGCCGGTGCGGCCCTCGATCTCCTTGGCCAGCCACTCGCCGACCCCGGAGAGCCGGACATGCCCGAAGGAGTCCTGCGAGCCGTCCTTGAGCACCATGTCGCCGTCCTTGGGCATGGCGCCCTCGGCGACGACCACGATCGGCGCGTACGACGCCCGGAAGCGGGAGGTCACCCAGGCGCAGACCTGGTCGACGTCGAAGCGCTGCTCGGGGATGAGGATGACGTTGGCGCCGCCGGCCAGGCCGGAGTGCAGGGCGATCCAGCCGGCGTGCCGGCCCATCACCTCCACGACCAGGACCCGCATATGGGACTCGGCGGTGGTGTGCAGCCGGTCGATGGCCTCGGTGGCGATGTTGACGGCGGTGTCGAAGCCGAAGGTGTAGTCGGTGGCGGACAGATCGTTGTCGATCGTCTTGGGCACCCCGACGCAGGGCACCCCGTACTCGTCGGACAGCCGCGCGGCGACGCCGAGGGTGTCCTCGCCGCCGATCGCGACGAGGGCCCCGACCTCCAGCTTGGCCAGGTTGTCCTTGATCCGGCGGATGCCGTTCTCCGCCTTGAGGGGATTGGTGCGCGAGGAGCCGAGGATGGTGCCGCCGCGGGGCAGGATGCCGCGCACCGCGGGGATGTCGAGACGGACGGTGTCGCCTTCGAGGGGACCCCGCCAGCCGTCCCGGAAGCCGACGAAGTCATAGCCGTACTCCTGCACGCCCTTGCGGACGATGCCCCGGATGACGGCGTTGAGCCCGGGGCAGTCGCCGCCTCCGGTCAGTACTCCGACCCGCATGGAAAAGTCCCTTCACCGCGGTTCCCTGACACCGAGTCACGCTAATGGTGATTCACGTCACATCGGGAGAGGCGAGGAGGGTGATTCAGGCGTACGGCCCCGCGGCGGGCCCTACGCGTCGTCGAGTCCGCGCTCTATGGCGTACCGCACCAGCTCGACCCTGTTGTGCAACTGCAGCTTGCCGAGGGTGTTCTGGACGTGGTTCTGCACCGTGCGGTGGGAGATGACGAGGCGTTCGGCGATCTGCTTGTAGCTCAGGCCCTTGGCGACCAGCCGCAGCACCTCCGTCTCCCGGTCCGTGAGCCGGGGCGCGCCGGGCGCGTCGGTGTCCGGGGCGGGCGCGGGCTCGGAGGCCAGCCGGCGGTACTCGCCGAGCACCAGTCCGGCGAGGCCGGGCGTGAACACCGGGTCGCCGACGGCCGTACGGCGCACCGCGTCCAGCAGTTCCTCGGTGGACGCCGACTTCAGCAGATAGCCGGTCGCGCCGGACTTCACCGCCTCCAGCACGTCGGCGTGCTCACCGCTCGCCGAGAGGACGAGGACGCGCAACGCCGGGTTGTGGCCGACCAGTTCCTTGCACACCTGGACGCCGGGCTTGGCCGGCAGGTTGAGGTCCAGCACGAGGACGTCGGGGGCGGCGGCCTTGGCGCGGCGGACCGCCTGCTCGCCGTCGCCGGCGGTGGCGACCACGTGGAAGCCGGACTCGGTCAGGTCCCGGGCGACCGCGTCGCGCCACATGGGGTGGTCGTCCACCACCATGACCTTGATCGGGTCCTGCTGCTCGCTCATCGACGTCCCGCCTTCACGTTCTTCGGTACCTTCAGTTCCACTTCCGTGCCCTGCCCGGGGACGGAGACGAGTTCGGCGCTGCCGCCCAGGTCGCGCAGCCGCCCCCGGATCGACTGGGCCACGCCGAGCCGGCCCTCTCCCTCGGCCTGGGCGAGCCGGCCCTCGGGGATGCCGGGGCCGTCGTCCCGGACGGTCACCACGACCTCGTCCGGCTCGTCCTCGACCAGGATCCAGGCCCGGGCCTGCTCGCCCGCGTGCCTGCGCACGTTGTCCAGGGCGGCCCCCACCGCGGCGGCCAGCTCCCGCGCGGCCGGCCGGGGCAGCTCGACCGGCGCACCGGGCTCGGCCAGGCTCACCCGGGCACCCGCGTACGGGGCCAGCAGGGCGCGCAGGTCCATCGGCCCGTCGTCGTCCGGTTCCTCGACGGCGCGTACGACGGCCCCGGCCGCGGCGTCCTCCGACACCCGGGAGACCGGCAGCAGACCGCCGGAGACCAGGGTGCGCAGCGCCACCTCCTGCTCCCCCGCGAGCCGGCCCAGCTCCGCCGCCTCGCCGCCGATGACCGCGCCGCGGCGCTGCACCATCGCCAGCACCTGGAGCACGCTGTCGTGGATGTCCCGGGCCAGCCGCTCCCGTTCCCGGGTCGCGGCCTCGATCTCCAGGGCGCGGGCGAGGGTGCGCTCGGAGGCGCGGGCGACCTCCACGACGTAGCCGATGGCGATCGAGGCCACCCAGACCAGGATCACGTTGTGCACGGTGTCCCGGGCGGGCCGGCCGCGCTCGACCAGGTTGACGGCGGCCACGGCCGTGGAGGCGGCGGCCGCCCAGCGCCAGCCGCCCTTCAGGGCGAACGCCAGCACCGAGCCGGCGGTCCATATCGACGGCAGGGTGGGGCCGCCGCCCGCGATCCGCTCGTGGTTGTCGGCGAGCGGGGTGAGCAGGATGCCGGTGAGCGCGACGGCCAGGTCGGCGGCGAGGAAGCGCCTGGTGCAGCTCGCCGCGTTCCGCACCCTGGGCAGGGTGGCGAGGGTCCACACGAACAGGACGGCGTAGTAGGCGACGGCGATCCAGGGCCGTACGAAGTGGGAGTACGCGGTGGCACACAGGCCGATGGCGTACAGCATGGTCAGGACCCGGTAGCCGGCGAGCGCACGCCACAGCGGCAGCTCGACCGACATTCTCATCACGCGCTCACGCCTGGGCATGTCCCCCCGTCCCCCGGCCCCTCCGTAAGGCTGTCTAAGCCTCTGCCTTCTTCTCCGCCTCCGCCTTCTTCTCCGCTTCCTTGGCCGCCTTGGCCGCCTCCGCGATCTGCCGCTTGGCGGCCGTCGCGTACATGTCGACGTACTCCTGGCCGGACAGCTTCATGATCTCGTACATGACCTCGTCGGTCAGGGCGCGCAGGACGAAGCGGTCGTGCTCCATGCCGTGGTAGCGGCTGAAGTCCAGCGGCTCGCCGATGCGGATGCCGGGCCGCATCAGCTTCGGCATCACCTTGCCGGGCGGCTGGATCTTCTCGGTGTCGATCATCGCCACCGGGATGACCGGAGCGCCGGTGGCCAGCGCCACGCGCGCGAGGCCGCCGGGCTTGCCCCGGTAGAGCCGGCCGTCGGGCGAGCGGGTGCCCTCGGGGTAGATGCCGAACAGCTCGCCGCGCTCCAGCACCTCTATGCCGCTCTTGATCGCCGCCTCGCCGGCGCCGCGCGCCCCGGAGCGGTCCACCGGGAGCTGTCCGACGCCCTTGAAGAAGGCCGCGGTGAGCCGGCCCTTCACACCGGGAGTGGTGAAGTACTCCGCCTTCGCGATGAAGGTGACCTTGCGGTCCAGGACCGCGGGGAGGAAGAAGGAGTCCGAGAAGGACAGGTGGTTGCTCGCCAGGATGGCGGGGCCCTCGGCCGGAATGTTCTCCAGGCCTTCCACCCAGGGCCTGAAGGCGACCTTCAGCGGCCCCCCGATGGCGACCTTCATCGTGCCGTACAACACCCGCTTGCCTCCTGTTTCCGTCGAACAGACCTTAACCCTTCGGGAGTGCCAAAGGCCCCGACGACCCTGGTCGGTGTCAGTGCGGTCGCGTACGGTGAAGCACATCCGCACGTTTTCCTCACGCCGCCGCCGTCCACCGGTGGGGCCCTCTTCAGGAACAGGAGCGTCGAAGGTGCCGGTCCTCCCCGGAGCCGAGCCGTACCGCCACCAGGGCGGGGAAGTGGGGGTCCTCCTCTGCCACGGCTTCACCGGCTCGCCCCAGTCGCTGCGCCCCTGGGCGGAGCACCACGCGGCGCACGGCCTGACCGTGTCGCTGCCCCTGCTGCCCGGCCATGGCACCCGCTGGGAGGACATGCAGGTCACGGGCTGGCAGGACTGGTACGCGGAGGTGGACCGCGAGCTGCGCATCCTCTCCGAGCGCTGCTCCCGGGTGTTCGTCGCGGGCCTGTCGATGGGCGGCGCGCTGGCGCTCAGGCTGGCCGCCCGGCACGGCGAGCGGGTCACGGGCGCGGTGGTCGTCAACCCGGCGAACAAGGTGCACGGCCTGTCGGCGTACGCCCTTCCGGTGGCCCGCCATCTCGTGCGGACGACGAAGGGTATCGCCAGCGACATCGCCAAGGTGGGCGCGGCCGAGCTGGGCTACGACCGGGTGCCGCTGCACGCGGCGCACTCGCTGCGGGTGTTCCTGCGCCGGCTGGACGGCGAGCTGCCCCAGGTCACGCAGCCGTTGCTGCTGCTGCGCAGCGCCCAGGACCATGTCGTGCCGGCGGCCGACTCGGCCCGGGTGCTGAGCCGGGTGTCGTCCACCGACGTGACGGAGATCGTGCTGGAACAGAGCTACCACGTGGCAACGTTGGACCAGGATGCGGACCGGATCTTCGAGGAGAGCCTCGCCTTCATGGGCCGGCTCGCACCCAGTCTCGGCAAGGAAGGGGCGGCCACAGGTGGCTGAGCACGAGTCCGACCGCGAGGACCGCGAGCCGGACGAGCAGAAGGTGCCCTTCGACGAGGACGCCGCCTGGCGGGCCATCGTCGCGGGGTTCGGCGAGGAGCCGCCGGACCCGCCGGGCGCCCGGCCCTTCCGGTCGGTGGAGGATCTGGCGCTGCCGGAGCCGGAGCCGGAGAAGGACGCCGAGAGCGACACCGACAAGGCGCCGGCCCGGCCGCTGGGCAGCTCGGTGTCCTTCGCGCCCGGTGTCGGCCCGCGCGACCACAACCCGCCCGAGCCGTCCGAGGACGACTTCGACGAGGACGACGAGGGCCACTTCGTCCCGCCGGAGCCGCCACCGCTGCCGACCGCCGACACCACGGCGAAGTTCGCCTGGCTGGGCGTCGTCGGCGGCCCGGTCCTGCTTCTGCTGGCGGTGCTGCTCGGCTGGGACATGACCTGGTGGCTGACGACCCTCGGCATCGGCGGCTTCCTCGGCGGCTTCGCCACGCTGGTGATGCGCATGCGCACGGACGACGAGGAGGACGACGGCCCGGGCCGGGGCGCGGTGGTCTGAACTTTGTACAGGTCGTGCGGGGCTCACCTATGGTGAGCCCATGCCGCGCGACACCCTCACCCAGGAACAGATCGTCCGGACCGCCGTGGAGCTGCTGGACGACGAGGGCCTCGAAGGCCTGAACATGCGAAGCCTGGGCAAGCGGCTCGGGGCCGCGGCGACCGCCGTCTACTGGCATGTGAAGAACAAGGACGACCTCGTCCTGCTCGCCGCGGACCGGGTGTGGCAGGAGATCGAACTGCCGGCGCTCGACGCGGACGACTGGCGGGAGACCGCCACGGTGACGGCCGACCGGCTGCACGCGATGCTCGTACGGCATCCGTGGCTGGTGCAGGCGATCGGCTCCCATCTCCTCTACGGCACCGGCAAGGCCCGTTACGACGACCATCTCCTCGGCGTCTTCGAGACCGCGGGGTTCACACCGCAGGAGGCGGACCGGGCGGCCGGGGCGCTGGTGACGTACGTCCTGGGCAACGCGCTCGGCACCTCGGCCGTCGCCTCCCTGACCCGGAAGCTGCGGCGGGCCGGGGAGGACGCGGAGGGCATGCTGTCGCAGACCCTGGCCAAGGCGGCCGAGGTGGCGGAGCCGTTTCCGCGGTTGCGCGAGCGGCTCGGGACGTCGGCGGCCGCGGAGTACGGGGAGGCGCCCGACGGCAGCTACGCGGCGGGGTTGCGGGCACTGCTCGACGGGCTGCGGCCGGGCGGAGCGGACACGGCGCCCGGTACCGCCCGAACGGCCGGGGACGCTGCTCGCTGAGAGGCGCCCCTCCCCCAGAGGGGCGCCTCTGGTCAGACCCGGGTGAAGAGGCGGCCGGCCAGGTCGACCCCCGTCACCGTGCCGTCGTCCGCGCGCGAGAAGAAGCCCTTCTGCCCCTTCAAGCCCCCCTCCGTGACGATGTACTCGTCACCGTCCCCGGGCAGGAAGCCGATGCCCGCGGCCGGATGGTCCGGCGGCATCTCCACGTCGGACGCCGCGCGGATCTCCGGCTTGATGCCGACGGCCAGCGTGAGCCGGCCGGCCTCCAGCGCGATGTCGAGGTTCATCGCGTCGATCTCGTACCGCCCGGCGACCTCCCCCGCCCGCTGCTCGTCGTACGGCAGCGGCTCCGGTTCCCGCTCGACCACATCGAGGAACAGCTCCAGCGCCCGCTTCAGCACCGCCTGGTTGAACTGGTAGCCCTCCGGGCCGCAGTTGGTCAGCGAGACCACGGCGAAGTCCCGCTCCGGCACCAGCAGCAGCTCGGCGAACTGCCCGTTGCCCGAGCCCCCATGGCCGACCGTGCGCACGCCCTCCACGTCCCGCAGGAACCAGCCGATGCCGAAGGCGTCGCCGAGCGTGCTGCCCCGCAGTTCCACGGTCGGTTCCTGCATGCGGCGCAGCGTCTGCGCGGTCAGCAGCCCCTCTACCTCGCCGAGCTGGAACCGCGCCCAGCGCAGCAGGTCGCTCGCCGAGGAGACGACACCGCCGCCGGGGTTGTTGCCGCGCAGTCCGGCCCGCCGTGACTTCCAGGGGCGGGCGAGGGTGAGGGAGCCGTCCTCGGCGCGGTTGTGGCCGACGGCGAAGCGGCGGACCACGACGTCGTCCAGGTCGAAGACGGTGTCGGACAGGCCCAGCGGCTCCAGGACCAGTTCGGCCAGCGCCTGCTCGAACGGCAGGCCGGTGACGTTCTCGACCACGCGGCCGAGCAGGTTGTAGCCGGCCTGGCTGTAGGAGGCGCGGGCGCCGGGCGGAGCGATCAGCGGCAGCCGGTGCAGCTGTCCGACGAACGCGGCGAGCGAGCCGTCGCCCTCGTCCGCGTCGACCAGGTTCCAGTCCAGGCCCGCCGTGTGGTTGATCAGGTTGAGCACGGTGATCCGGGCGGCGGTCTCCTCGTCGGCGAGGCGCAGCTCGGGAACGTACCGGCGGACCGGCACGTCGAGGTCGACCCTGCCCTGCTCCACGAGCCGCATCAGCGCGGTCGCCGTGAAGCTCTTGCTGACCGAGGCGATCGGGAAGAGCGTGTGCTCGTCGATCGGCAGGGGGTGATCGACGTTCGTCACACCCTGGCTGACATGGATCTCCTCGTCGCCGATCAGTACGGCGACGGCGGCCCCCGGCACCCCGAACTCCTTCGACGCCGCCTCAACGAACGCGGCCAGCGCCTCACGCTTCGCGGACATCGGTTCCCCCTCCTGGTCACTTGAACTAAGTGCAATCAGGACTGTAGGTGGGCGGGGCAAGACCCACAAGGGGTTTTCTGTACTTAGTTCAAGTAGGGGCTCACGCCACCGGCACGCGCAGGGCGGCGAGGACCGGGAGATGGTCCGTGGCCGCGGTCAGGTCGGCCCGGGTGACGCCCGGCCGGGCATGGGGGTCCCCCCGCTCGGGCGAAGCCGAGAGTGGGAGAGGGACCCCGCAGCCGAGCACCTCGATGCCGTTGGTCGCGAAGACGGCGTCGATACGCTGCGGGGGGTCACTGTGCGGCCAGGTGTCCGCACCGCCCCAGGGCGCCACGGCCCGGCAGTCCTGGAGGCTCGCGGAGAGCAGGCGGAAGGCGGAGCCCTCCGGGCCTTCGTTGAGGTCGCCGCCGGCGATGGCGTGCTCCACGCCCAGGCCGGCGAGCCGGTCGAGGAGCATGGCGGCCTGCTCACGGCGTTCGTCCCGCTGCAGGCTCAGATGACAGCTGAGCAGGCCGACGCGGGCGGCACCGAAGCGGACCACCGCCGTGGCGAAGCCGCGCCGGTGGAGTCCGGGGGTGAGCGGGAGGAGCACGTCCTCGGTGCGCTCGACGGTGGCCCGGAGCGAGCAGAGGATCGCCGGGCCGGCCGCCGTGGCTCCGCCGGTGAGGATGACCTGGCCGGAGGCCGCGGCGAGGCGGGCGAGCTTCTTGCGCCAGCGGAAGAAGCGGGGGGCTTCCTGGACGAGGACGACGTCGGGGGCGCAGGCGGTGATGATCCTGGCCAGGGCGTCGGTGTCGTCGCGCATCGAGCGGATGTTGTAGCTCAGGACGCGGATGACGGGTGAACCGTCTGGTTCGGTACGGGAGTTGGGGAGCAGCTCCATGTGGATCAATGTACGCCCAACAGCCCGGGGCGCGAGGTCCGTGTGCGACTGCCGGCTCGTCGTGGCTTGTCGCGCGGTTCCCCGCGCCCCTGGGTAGGCACGGTTGCTCCTCAGTGAAGCACTGCTGTCACATGATCGGGTCGGGCTCGCGGGCCAGGTCGGCCGCGCCCACCAGGCCCGCCTTGTTGCCGAGCTGGGCGGCGATCACGTCGGCCACCGGGCGCCAGTTGCCGCCGACCAGCCAGCGCTTGTAGGACTTGCGGATCGGGTCGAGGACCAGTTCGCCCTCGTCGGAGAGGCCGCCGCCGACGATGAACGCGGACGGGTCGAAGAGGGAGGCGAGGTCGGCCAGGCCCGCACCGGCCCAGCGGGCCAGCTCGCGGTAGGAGTCGACGGCGACCGGGTCGCCCTGACGGGCGGCCATGGAGATGTGCTTGCCCTCGATGCCGTCGGGGGTGCCGTCGCCGAGGCCGAGCAGGATCTCCGCGTTCTCCGGGGTGGCGTTGGCGCGCTGCTTGGCGTATCTGACGAGCGCGCGACCGGAGGCGTACTGCTCCCAGCAGCCCTGCGAACCGCAGCCGCACAGCAGGCCGTCCGGGACCATCCGGATGTGACCGAACTCCGCGGCCACGCCGAAGTGGCCGCGGCGCAGCTTGTTGCCGATGATGATGCCGCCGCCGAGACCCGTGCCGAGGGTGATGCAGATGACGTTGCGGTGGCCCTTGCCGGCGCCGAACTTGTACTCGCCCCAAGCGGCGGCGTTGGCGTCGTTCTCGACCACGACCGGGAGGCCCACGCGGGCCTCGACCTTCTCCTTCAGCGGCTCCTGGCGCCAGTCGATGTTCGGCGCGAAGTACACCGTCGAGCGCTGCCGGTTGACGTAACCGGCCGCACCGATGCCCACGCCGACGATCTCGTGCCCGGCGCGCGCGCCTTCCACCGCCGAGGCGATGGCGTCCACGATGGCCTCGGGCGTGGTGGGGGTCGGCACCTTGAAGGTCGAGAGGATGTTGCCTTCCTCGTCGACCACGCCGGCCGCGATCTTGGTGCCGCCGATGTCGACGCCGATGGTGAGTCCCATGAATCCCTCAGTTTCGGTCGAGCCCCGCTACGGCCCACCGTACCCGAGGCCCTGCCGTGAAAGCGCTTCAGTCCAGGTCGATCCGCTCCCCCGGGCCGGTGCCCTCGCCCTTGTCCCGCCGGTCTTCCCGGCCCTCGTGGGTCAGGTCGTCGGCCGTGCGGGCGGTCCAGCGGCGCTCCTGGGCCTGGACGGCGGAACGGTAGGCGGCGAGCAGTTCGCCGCCGGCCGCGGCGAGGTGGTCGAAGACGTCCGGGTTGCGGTCTATGACGGGCTCGACGGCGGCCTTGGCCTGCTGGACGACCTGGCGCACGACCTGCTGGGCGGCGGGTCCGGCGAGGCCTCCGAGGAGCGGTGACGGAAGGCCGGACAGCTTGTCGGCCACCGTCTCCACGAGTTTCTTCAGTTCCTCCGCGGCCGAGCCCGGCTGTGGGCCGTACTCGGCGTGGCGGCGGGCCTTCTCGGCGGCGAGGTCCTCGGCGCAGGCCGTGGCCCAGGCGTCGGCGTCGGTCGCCCGCCCCTGTGCCTCATATTCCTCATACGAGTCGGATGCGGGACGCTCTTCGCTCATGGCGGACTCCTGACTACGGTTCGCCTTTACGACGTTACCCGAACAGGCGTGCCCGGATCATCACTGTCCGGTGGCGGGCCACAGGTCGGGGTCCGGGGCGAACCGGACGCGCAGTTCGCCCTCGCGCAGACCGGCCCCGGCGACGGTGCAGCGGCGCAGGGCGGAGGGCAGCGGGACGATCCGCCGGAACGGGCCCACGGTGATCACGAGCTCGTCGCCGCGCCGGATCAGATCGAGTTCGTCCCGTATCGCGCCGGGCAGCGGGATGTGCCAGACCAGGACGCCGTCGTCGCTCCTGCGGTCGGTGACGGGCCACTCGACCGGGGCGGGCGCGGGGTTGACGGACGGTACGGCGAGGGCGGTGAGGTCGTCGGCGCCGCGCGGGTCGTGGCCGAGGTGCGGGACGGGGTGGACGTCGTACGACTGCTCCTGCCAGTCGGCGAGTGCCTTGCGCTGCTGGGCGAGGAGTCCGGCGAGCAGGCTGTCCGGGTCGGCCTCGGGCAGGGTGCGGTTGGCGATCAGGGCCTCGGTGCGCAGACCGCGCAGGGCGAGGCCGAGGCCGGCGGACCGTACGGCCTCGGCGCCGGCCGGGCCGGGTTCGGCGACCAGGCGTACGGCGGTGTTCCGGTCGGTGAGGACGGCCTCGACGGCGGCGAGTTCGACGTCCCAGCGGGCGGCCGTCTCGTACAGCCAGTCGGACGGCATCGGCACGCCGGCCAGCCGGCCGAGGACCGGACGCAGGGCGCGGGCCGCCTGCCGCTCGGGCGGGAGGAGACGGCGCAGATAGCGGCGCAGCTCCTCGGGGAGGGCGAGCAGGGCGAGGGCCTGCGGCAGCGGCGGGAGGTCCACGACGAGCAGGTCGTAGCGCTCGGACAGCGCCGCGTCCCTGACGGCCCGCAGGAAGCACAGTTCCTCGGCGCCGGGCAGCGGGGTGACCTCCTCGGCGTCCAGCCGGGCGGCGCCGAGCAGGTCGAGGACGGTGGCCGCGCGGCTCTGGAAGGCGGTGAGGTCCTCCTGGAACCGGGCGGCCGCGTCGGGACGCCAGGTGGTGACGTTCTCGGTGACCTCCTCGGGCACCGGTCCTGTCGCGAAGCCCAGCGCGGCGCCGAGGCTGTCGGTGCGGTCGGCACTCAGGAGCAGCGTGCGAACGCCCTCGCCCGCGGCGCGCTGTGCGGTGGCGGCGGCGACGGTCGTACGCCCGCTGCCGCCCGGGCCCGTGATCAGGATGGTGCGCATGAGGCTGAACGGTAACGGAGGCCGGGGACAGGGGGCGTTGACCGGCCCCCGAAACACGGCCGCCCGGCTGCGGGCCGCGCCCCGGCACCGACGGGGTACCGCCCACACCCACCGCGCCGCCTGGGGGTCCCTGGGCCCTCAAGGGCATTGGGGGGAGGCACGACTGCCTGCGGATGAGCGGGTGAGCGCGGGCGCGGATGGGCGAGTGGGTGCGGGCGCGGATGGGCAAGCAGGGGCGTTTGGCCGCCGCGGCCGGGCAGGACAGGGCGCGGCCCGTAGCCGGACGCCACAGGTGACGACCCGGCGGATGCGGCAGCGGCTGCACACGGCGGATAGCGACCCGGCTGTCGGCGGTACGCGGGAGCCGCACACACCCGCAGCTGGGCGAGTGGGTGCGGCCGCGAATGGGCGGGCGGAGCGCGGCGCATGGCCGCCCGCGGCTGGGCAGGACAGGGCGCGGCCCGCAGCCGGACGCCACAGGTGACCACCCGGCGGTCAGCAGCAGGTGCGACACCCGCGGCTGCACACGACGAATAACGACCCCGCTGCCGGCCGCGCGCGGGAGGCTTGATCACCCACCGGCCGGGCGGGACAAGGTGCGGCGCGCAACTGGACACCACACGTGACAACCCGGCGGTCCGCGGCGGATGCGGCACCCGCGGCTGCACACAACCGATAGCGACCCGACGGCCGATCGCGACTCGGCGCGTGGGTGCGGGCTCGGCGCGTGGCCGACCGCGGCTGGACACTCCGGGTAGCGGCACGATCGCTCGCGCCGCCGTCGGGCGGGTGGGCTACTCGGCCGACTCGACCCTCTTCTTCAGGCCTGCCAGGGCTCGGTCGATGATGACCTTTTCCGCCTTGCGCTTGATCATGCCGAGCATGGGGATCTTGACGTCCACGGTGAGGAGGTAGGTGACCTCCGTCGTGGCGGGGCCCGTGGGCTTGAGGATGTACGAGCCGTCCAGGGCGCGGAGCATCTGGGACTTGACCAGGGTCCAGGAGACCTCGTTCTCGCCGGTCCAGGTGTACGCCAGCGTCTGGTCGTCCTTGATCGCCCCCGCGTCCATGACGAGCCGGACCTGCTCGGCGCGGCCCTGGTCGTCGGTCTTGAGGACCTCCGCCTCCTTCACCTCGCCGGTCCAGTCCGGGTAGCGGGCGAAGTCGGCGATCACCCCCATGACGTCGGCCGGTGCCGCCTCGATGGTGATGCTCGAGCTGGTGTGTTCCGCCATCGCCGTGGCTCCTCCAGATGCGGGCCGGTACAGAGGTCGTCGTGCGCACGTGTGTGCAGCGTGAAGGCTACCGCGCCGCCGACCTGCCGCCTTCACCCCATGTCCCACGCATCGCCGACCGGTCGCCGGCGCGTCACCAGGGGATCACCATTCGAGCGCCCAGGGCCTCCCCGTCCCGGCGAAGTGGCCCACGTTCACGCACTCGGTCACGCCGATCCGCATCCGCCCCGCGAGCGGCTGATGGACATGCCCGAAGAGCGCGTAACGCGGCTTCGTGCGGCGGATCGCGGCCAGCAGGGCACGGCTGCCGCGCTCGAAGCGGCGCGCGACGGTGTCGTAGACCAGCTCGGGGACCTCCGGCGGGATGTGCGTGCACAGCACGTCGACCTCGCCGACCGCCTCGATCTTCGCCGCGTATTCCTCGTCGCTGATCTCGTACGGCGTCCGCATGGGCGTGCGCAACCCGCCGCCGACGAAGCCGAAGGTCCAGCCGCCGATCTCCACCCGCTGGCCGTCGAGCACGGTGGTGCCGGGGTGGGCGTACTCCTTCCACAGTGGCGGCATGTCGACATTGCCGTAGGTGGCGTACGTCGGGGTCGGGAACGCGGCGAACAGCTCGGCGTACTGCTTGCGCACCGCCTTCTCGATGGCCGCGGCCCGGTCCATGCCGATACCGGCCCACAGCCGGGCGCCGAACTCCCGGGCCTCCTCGAACCGGCGGGCGGTGCGCAGCTCGACGATGCGGTCGGCGTTCTCCCTGCCGAAGAGGTCGGGGAAGATCCCGCGCGAGTGGTCGGCGTAGTCCAGGAAGAGGACGAGGTCGCCCAGGCAGATCAGGGCGTCCGCGCCCTCGCCCGCGCGGGCCAGGTCCCGGGCGTTGCCGTGCACGTCGCTGACCACGTGGACGCGTGTCCTGCGCTTTCCGGCGTTTCGGTCACCGGAGCGTGTGGGTGCCATGGTGATCAAGCGTAGGCGTGTGGGATGTGCGTGAACAGTGTCGGTCCGGCCTGCGGTTACTCGCCGGTCGCTTCGGCCGTGGACTACTGTGCGCGAAGGAACGCCAACATGTGTGACGCAGCGAACATCTCACCGGGAACCCCTGTCCGGAACGCCATACCGGCGGGTAACGTCCGGGCAGTCCAGTCGTGCTCTGGATTTTCAACAGCTGAATTCCCGAGCACCTGCCCGAGCCTTGGACCGCACCGTCGCATCACACAGTGTCGTGGCGCCGGCGCCCTATGAGGAGCAGCAGTCTTGCGCGAGTTCAGCCTTCCGGCTTTGTACGAGGTCCCTGCGGACGGCAACCTGACCGACATCGTCCGCAGAAACGCCGCGCAGCATCCCGACGTCGCCGTCATCGCCCGCAAGGTGGGCGGCGCCTGGCAGGACGTGACGGCCGCCGCCTTCCTCGCCGAGGTGCGCGCCGCCGCCAAGGGTCTCATCGCCTCCGGCGTCCAGCCCGGTGACCGGGTGGGCCTGATGTCCCGCACCCGGTACGAGTGGACCCTGCTCGACTTCGCGATCTGGAGCGCGGGCGCGGTCACCGTGCCGGTGTACGAGACCAGTTCGCCGGAGCAGGTGCAGTGGATCCTGTCCGACTCGGGCGCGACCGCCTGCATCGTGGAGCTGCCGGGCCACGCCGCGGCCGTGGAGTCGGTGCGCGAGACGCTGCCCGCCCTCAAGCACGTCTGGCAGATCGAGGCCGGGGCTCTGGAGGAGCTGGGGCGGCTCGGCCAGGGCGTCTCCGACGAGACGGTGGAGGAGCGCAGCTCGCTCGCCCGGGCCGACGACCCGGCGACCATCGTGTACACCTCCGGCACCACGGGCCGCCCCAAGGGCTGTGTGCTCACCCACCGCAGCTTCTTCGCCGAGTGCGGCAACATCGTGGAGCGGCTGCGCCCGCTGTTCCGTACCGGCGAGTGCTCGGTCCTGCTGTTCCTGCCGCTGGCGCACGTCTTCGGCCGGCTGGTACAGATCGCCCCGATGATGGCGCCGATCAAGCTGGGCTGCGTCCCGGACATCAAGAACCTCACCGACGAGCTGGCCGCCTTCCGGCCGACGCTGATCCTCGGTGTCCCGCGCGTCTTCGAGAAGGTCTACAACACGGCGCGCGCCAAGGCGCAGGCGGACGGCAAGGGCGCGATCTTCGACAAGGCGGCGGACGCCGCGATCGCCTACAGCAAGGCGCTGGACAGCGCCTCCGGCCCGTCGTTCGGCCTGAAGGTCAAGCACAAGGTCTTCGACAGGCTGGTCTACAGCAAGCTGCGGGCGGTCCTCGGCGGCCGGGGCGAGTACGCCATCTCCGGCGGCGCCCCGCTGGGCGAGCGGCTCGGGCACTTCTTCCGGGGCATCGGCTTCACGGTGCTGGAGGGCTACGGCCTGACCGAGTCCTGCGCGGCGACCGCGTTCAACCCGTGGGACCGGCAGAAGATCGGCACGGTCGGTCAGCCGCTGCCCGGCTCGGTGGTGCGGATTGCGGACGACGGCGAGGTGCTGCTGCACGGCGAGCACCTGTTCAAGGAGTACTGGAACAACCCGGGCGCGACGGCGGAGGCGCTGGCCGACGGCTGGTTCCACACCGGTGACATCGGCACCCTGGACGAGGACGGCTACCTCAGGATCACCGGCCGGAAGAAGGAGATCATCGTCACGGCGGGCGGCAAGAACGTGGCGCCCGCGGTGATCGAGGACCGGATCCGGGCGCACGCGCTGGTCGCGGAGTGCATGGTGGTCGGCGACGGGCGGCCGTTCGTGGGCGCGCTGGTCACCATCGACGAGGAGTTCCTCGGCCGTTGGTGCGCCGAGCACGGCAAGCCGGCGGGTGCCACCGCGGCGTCGCTGAAGGACGACCCGGATCTGAACGCCGCGATCCAGGCCGCGGTCGACGACGGCAACGCCGCGGTGTCGAAGGCGGAATCGGTGCGGAAGTTCCGCATTCTGTCCTCCCAGTTCACGGAGGAGTCGGGCCACCTCACCCCGTCGCTGAAGCTCAAGCGGAACGTGGTGGCGAAGGACTACGCGGACGAGATCGAGGCGATCTACGCGAAGTAGCACGCCTGCTGACGGAGTGTCATGGCGCGGTGTCCTCGGCGAGGACCCGCGCCATCGTGCGTTCGGCGAGCGCGGTGATGGTGACGAAGGGGTTCACGCCGATGTTGCCGGGCACGAGCGAGCCGTCGGTGACGTAGAGGTGCGGGTACCCCTTGACCCGGCCGTAGTCGTCGGTGGCCTTGCCGAGGACGCAGCCGCCCAGCGGGTGGTACGTGAAGTCGTCGGCGAAGACCTTGTTGCCGGAGCCGAACAGGTCGTAGCGGTAGATGGTCGCGTTGGCCAGGTTGATCCGGTCGAACAGCTTCTTGGCCATTTTCACCGACACCGCGCTCTGGGCGGCGCTCCAGCCGAGCTTCACCGCACCGGAGGCTGAGTCGTACGTGAAGGACGCCCGTTCGGGATTCTTGGTGATGGCGAGGTAGAGGCTGATCCAGTGCTCGAACCCCATGGGCAGCGGGGCGATCTCGGCGAAGACCGGGTTGTCGGTGTTGGCCCAGTCGTCGATGCCCATCACCGGCATGGTGGCCTCGTCGGCGCCGACGGTGTCCCAGACGTGGTTGGCGCGGCCGAGCATGGTGTTGCCGTTGGTGCCCCAGCCCGCGCCCACGGCGGGGTCCAGGTCCGGCAGGGTGCCGGTGTCGCGGGCGCGGACGAGGAGTTCGGTGGTGCCGAGGCTGCCGCCGCCGAGGAAGAGGTACGTGCAGCCGTAGCTCTTGGTCTCCACGACCGCGCCGGTGCTGTCGATCCGGTCGGCGGTCAGGACGTACGATCCGTCGGCCGCCCGGCCGAGGGACTTCACCCGCTCCAGGGTGTGGATGGTGACGTTGCCGGTGCCGAGGGCGGCGGCCAGATAGGTCTTGTCGAGGCTGCGCTTGCCGTGGTTGTTGCCGTAGATGACCTCGCCGGCGAGCGCGGACTTCGTGGCCGTGCCGGCGGCCTCCTGCCGCATGTAGCCGAAGTCGTAGACGTTCGGCACGAAGGTGGTCTTCAGGCCCGCGTTGCCGGCGGCCTTCCGGGAGGTGCGGGTGAAGCGGTACCAGTCGGTGGACTCGAACCAGGCCGGGTCGATGGTGTTGACGCCGAGCATGGCACGGGCGCGCGGGTAGTAGGTGCCGTACATCTCGTCGGCGTCCACGGTCGGGAACTGCTCGGTGAAGTACGACTTCAGGGGCGTGACCGCCATGCCGCCGTTGACGAGGGAGCCGCCGCCGACGCCGCGGCCGACGTAGACGGACATGTGGTCGTAGTGGACGCGGTCCAGGACTCCGGGGTAGGCGCCGATGTCCTTGTTGACCACGTCCAGCCAGAGGAAGGTGGCGAGCGGGGCCTCGGTGCGGGTGCGGAACCACATGGAGCGCTGGTCGGGGGCGGAGGTGGAGCAGAACACCTTGCCGTCGCTGCCGGCGGTGTTCCACAGGCGGCCCATTTCGAGGACGAGGGTACGGATGCCGGCCTGGCCCAGGCGGAGGGCGGCGACCGCGCCGCCGTAGCCGGAGCCGATGACTATCGCCGGGGCGGATTCGACCGCGTCGGGCTGCGCCGCTCGGGCCGACTGGAGGCCGATGCGGGTGAACCCCAGGGTGGCCGCGGTCTGCAGTGCGGCCATGCCGAGTATGTGACGTCTTGTCAGCTGACGCCTCATCAGGTTGGATGTCATGGGCGCAGCATGGGCGGATTATGGGGTTCCGCCAAGTGTGAAAACGCCATCGGCGGAAGGGAGTTCGCGCCTTCGGGCGCGTTTGACCTACAGCAGGTCTTTCAGTTTCTCGGCGAGCAGGTCCCAGCGCCACTTCTCTTCCACCCACTGGCGGCCCCGCTCGCCCATCCTGCGGCGCAGCTCGGGGTCGCCCAGCAGGGCCACGATCCGGTCGGCCGCCTCCGCCGGTTCGCCGCCCCTGACGACCCAGCCCGTCTCCCCGTCGAGTACGGCGTCGGGCGCGCCGCCCGAGTCGCCCGCGACCACCGGCAGGCCCGTCGCGGAGGCCTCCAGATAGACGATGCCCAGGCCCTCCACGTCCAGACCGCCGCGCCGGGTGCGGCAGGGCATGGCGAAGACGTCGCCCGCGCCGTAGTGGGCGGGGAGTTCGGACCAGGGGACGGCGCCGGTGAAGCGGACGGAGCCGGCCACACCCGTCTCGGCCGCCATCCGCCGCAGATCCCGCTCGTAGGGGCCGCCGCCCACGATCAGCAGGACGGTGTCCGGCTCGGCGGCGAGGATGCGGGGCATGGCCTGGACGAGGGTGTCCTGGCCCTTGCGCGGGACCAGCCGGGAGACGCAGACCACGACCGGGCGGTCGGTGAGGCCGAGGCGGGCGCGGATCTCGTCGCCGCCGGAGGCGGGGTGGAAGGTCTTCTCATCGACGCCGGGAGGCAGCTGGACCATGCGGCTCACCGCGTCCGGGGTCAGCGCGGTGGCGATCCTCGACCGCGTGTACTCGCCCAGATAGGTGATCGTGTCCGTCGACTCCCCGATGCTCCGCAGCAGTTGCCGGGCGGCGGGCAGCTGGGCCCAGCCGGCCTCGTGGCCGTGGGTGGTGGCCACCAGCCGCTCGGCGCCCGCCCTGCGCAGTGCCGGGGCCATGAGGCCGAGCGGTGCCGCCGCCCCGAACCACACCGAGGTGCAGCCGTGCTCGCGGAGCAGACCGACCGCCCGCCGGGTGGCTCCCGGCGTGGGCAGCAGCATGGTCGTACGGTCGCGTACGACGGTGAAGGGCTGCTCGGCGTCGAAGGCGGCCGTGGCCTCGACGCCCTCCCGGCTTCGCTTCCAGGTGGAGGCGTAGACGACCAGCCGGCCGGGGTCCAGGCGGAGGGCCATGTTGTGCAGGAAGGCCTGGATGCCGCCCGGCCGGGGCGGGAAGTCGTTGGTGACGATCAGGGTCTTGTGCATCGCCGCCGACCCTACCGAATCAACCGTCCGGAGCCAGGTGCGGCCGAGTCTGTGGCATGGACACAGACGGGCACGACATCATGGTGCCGACCGGAAACCGAATTGCGGGGGATCACGTGGAGACCAAAGGCGCCGGGCGGTCCCTGGCGTGGCTGCTCGCGACCTGGGGCGCCACCCGTGCGGTGCTGCTGCTGTTCGTCTTCCAGGTGTACGTCTTCCCGGGCCCGGACGTCACCTCCGACGTGTCGGTGATCTACCGGGGCTGGTACGAGGTGCTGCGCCAGGGAACGTTTCCGCTGGACGACGTGACCTGGCAGTATCCGCCGGCCGCCGCCCTCCCGGTGCTCTCCCCCGCCGCCCTGCCGTTCCTGTCGTACGCGCACGCCTTCTTCGTGCTGGCGTTCCTCGCCGACGCGGTCGTCCTGGCGCTGCTGCTGCGTCCGGGCAGGCGCCCCGGCCGCTCCCTGCGCGGCGCCTGGGTGTGGGTGGCGGGCGTACCGCTGCTCGGTCCCACGGTGTACGCCCGCTACGACGTGATGGTGACCGCGGTGGCCGTGGCGGCGCTGCTGGCCGGGGCCCGGCATCCGCGGGTGATGGGCGCGCTGACCGCGTTCGGGGCGCTGCTGAAGGTGTGGCCGGCGCTGCTGCTGGTCGGTGCCGTGCGGCGGCGGGCGTGGTGGTCGGCGGCGGTGACCGCGACCGGGCTCGCGGCGCTGTTCTCGGTGTCCATGCCGGGCGCTTTCGCCTTCCTGACCTTCCAGCGGGACCGGGGCACCGAGGTGGAGTCGCTGGGTGCCCTGGTCTTCCATGTGGCCCGGCACTTCGGCTGGCACGGCCAGGTGCTGCTGAACTACGGGTCGATCGAGTTCGTCGGCCCGCATGTGAACCAGGTCAGCACAGCGGCGCTGGCGCTGACCGTGGCCGCGTTCGGCTGGCTGCTGCTGTGGCGGCTGCGCATGACCCGCCGGGCGCCGCACACCCTGGCGGAGGCCGCGTTCACCGCGGTCCTGCTGTTCACGGTCACCAGCCGGGTGATCAGCCCGCAGTACCTGGTGTGGCTGATCGGCCTGGCCGCGGTCTGTGTCTCGTACCGGGCGAGCCGGATGGGGGCGCCCGCGGTGATGGTGGTGGCCGCGTCCTTCCTGACGGTCCTGGAGTTCCCGCTCGGCTTCCAGCACGTGGTGACGAGCGACCGGTACGGCGTCCTGCTGCTGGTGCTGCGCAACGGCCTGCTGGTCGCGGCCTCGGTCACGGCGGCCCGCCGGCTGTGGGACTCGACCGTGCCGCCGGCCCCCGCCACACCCCTGCCGCCCCAGCCGGCCCAGCCACGACAGACCCCGGTCTCCCCCTGACCCGGCCAGTACCCACCGGAAGACGCCACCCGAGCCGGCAACCGGAGCACCCCCCAACCCAAGGCAACCCACCGCCGACCCGACCACGGCAGCCCCGACCTCCCCTGACCCGGACAAGGCCCGCCGGAAGATGACACTCGAGCCGGCAACCAGAGCGCCCCCACCCCGGAAACCACCGCCGCCCCAGCCAGGGCAGACCCCGGCCTCCCCCGACCCGGCCAGTGCGCACCCGAAGACGACGCCCAAGCCCGCACCCAGAGCAGCCCAAACCCCAGGCAACCCACCGCCGACCCAGCCAGGGCAGACCCCGGCCTCCCCTGACCCGGCCGACGCCCACCGGAAGACGCCACCCGAGCCGGTAGCCGGAGCACCCCCTGACTCCAGGGAGCCCGCCGCCGCCCCGACCACGACAGACCCCGGTCTCCCCCCGACCCGGCCGACGCCCGCCGGAGAATGACCCCCGAGCCCCCAACCGCAGCAACCCAAACCCCACAGACTCCCCGCCGCCCACCCACCACGGCAGCCCCGCCCGTTCCCGGCTCACCCACTGCTGCTGCCGTTCGCACCGGTGCGTGATAGCCCCTCTTATCGAGCTATCTCGAAACGAGGTAGCTCGATAAGAGCTAGCATGGCGCCGAGGCCGCTGCAAGGAGGAGGGCGCGTGCTGGAGTTGTCGATCCTGGGCTTCCTCGCCGAGGAACCGCTGCACGGTTACGAGCTGAAGGAGCGCATCAAGGCGCTGAGCGGTCATGTCCGCCCGGTCAGCGACGGCGCGCTCTATCCGGCCATCAACCGCCTCGTCGCCGGCGGGCTGCTCGACCAGCGCACCGAGGAGGGCGCGAGCGCCGCACCGCGCCGGGTGCTGTCCCTGACGGCCAGGGGCCGGCAGGAGCTGCTCGCGCGGCTGCGCGACCCCAAGCAGGCGGAGATCACCGACCACGTCCGCTTCAACACGCTCCTGGCCTTCCTGCGCCACCTGGACGACCCCGCCGAACAGGCCGCGGTGCTGCGCCGCCGGCTGGACTTCCTCCAGGCTCCGGCGAGCTTCTTCTACCGGCAGGGCGAACCGGTGCGCGCGGAGGAGGCCGGGGACCTGTTCCGCGAGGGCATGCTGCGGGTCGCCCGGGCCACGGGCAAGGCGGAGCGGGCCTGGCTGCGCGAGGCCATCGAAAAGCTCGGCGCATCCGACTGACCTGCCGGAGAGGGGAGTCGGTCGCTCACTCGGTCCGGGTCAGCTGCGCCCGCACATACTCCCGCCACTGCTCGGTGAACGCTCCCGGTGTGGTCCCCAGCACCTTCTTCAGCGCGTCCTCGACCGCACCCGCCCGCTGCTGATGGGTGCCGACGGCACGGTAGAAGGCGTCGAGCCGGGCCTGCCCCCAGTGGTCGGCGATCATCCGGCAGGCCAGCCAGCCGCCCTCGTAGGCCCGGGCGAGCTCGGCCGGGTCGCTGGTGAAGCGGAAGTCCTTGTCGGTGGGGAGCCCGGTGGGCGGGTGGCCGTCCTGGACGGCGCGGGTGAGTTCCGGCGCGGCCTCGGTGGGGGTGCGGCCGGTGCCGAGGTAGCCGATCCAGTCCGCGTAGCCCTCGGAGAGCCACAGCGGGGTCGCGGCGGTGGTGTGGGCGCGGGTGGCCACGTGGGTGGTCTCGTGGGTGAGCACCACCTGCTTGCCGAGGTCGCCGAGGATGGCGTACGCCTCCGGGTTCACCACCACCCGGTCCGCCGGCGCCTTGCCGGAGCCCCCCGCCTCGCCGGTGGTGACGGCGGCGATCCCCCGGTAGTTGGCGGCGGGCGAACCGAGCAGTCCCGCCATGCCCTGCAGGGACTGCGGGACGAGGACGACGACGTGGCGGGTCCAGTCGGTGCCCCAGACCCGGGAGACGGCCGGTACGGCGCGGTCGGCCAGCGTGGCGTAGCCGCGCAGCCGGGCGGCCGTCCGGCCGGTGCCCAGCACCAGGCTGTGCGCGCCCTTGACGGCCGTCACCGGGCCCTGGTCCCACAACTGCTGCCCGGTGTCCTTGGCGGGCCTGTCGGCGGTGACGTACCACCCGCCGTCGGCGGTGCGGCCCAGGGCGAGGGTGCGACGGGCGTCGACGGGGGCCTTGTCGTACCCGGCGACGCGGTAGCGCAGGTCGGCGTCGGCGGTGGCCCCGGCGGAGGTGCGGTGCACGGCGGTGACCCGGTAGGTCCAGGAGGCCAGCGGGAGGGCGCGCAGCCGGGTGTACTCGGTGCGGGTGCCCGTCGCCCCGTACGCCGTCTCGTCGTGGCCGAGGAGCGCGGCCGAGCGCCGGTCGAGCAGGTGCTGCACCTCGGTGCGGGCGGAGTCGGCCGGGGTGCCGCCGCAGCCCGCCAGGGGCAGCAGCAGCCCGAGCCCCACGGCCCCGATGCTCCACGCCCGTCTGCGACCAGCCACTTCCCGATCGTAACGGCGCCGGGCTCGTTCAGGGACGGGTGACCGAGGAGATCGGCATCATCCCGACCGGGTCGTAGCGCACCGCGGCGCCCGGATAGGGGGCGTGGATGACCTGGCCGTTGCCCACGTACATCCCCACATGGCTGGCGTCCGAGCGGTAGATCACCAGGTCGCCGGGGCGGGCCTGGGAGAGCGGGACGTGCCGGCCGGCGAAGCGCTGCTCCTGCGAGGTGCGCGGCAGCTGGATGCCGGCGTGCGCGTACGACCACTGCATCAGGCCCGAGCAGTCGAAGCCGGAGGGGCCGCTCGCGCCCCACACATACGGCCGGCCGAGGGCGGAGCGGGCGGCGGCCACCGCGGCGGCGGCGCGGGTGTCGGGGGCGGCGGCGCCGGTCAGGTCGGACAGGTAGGACAGGTCCATGCGGCCGGAGCCGTCGGAGCGCGAGGCCCGGCCGAACGCGGCGCGCTCGGCGGCCGGGAGCGTGTTGAGCAGCTTCTGGGCCGTGGTGAGCTTCTTCTCCACGGTCCGCTTGTGCGCGGCCACGGCCTTGCGGCTGCTCTCCAGCTCGGCGAGCTTCCCGGCCGTCTCCGCGCGCTCCTGGGCGAGCTCCCGCAGTGCGGACTGCAACTCCCGGAGCTGCCCGGCCTGTTGGCTGGTGATGCGGTCGAGGGTGGACGCCTTGTCGAGATAGTCGTCGGGGTCGTCGGACAACAGCAGGGCCACGGCCGGGTCGATGCCGCCCGCGCGGTACTGGGCGCCGGCCAGCGAACCGAGCTGCTCGCGCAGGGAGTTGATGCGCTGCTGCTGCCGGGCGATGTGGTCCTGGGCGTCGCGCACCTCGCGGCGCAGCGTGCCGGCCCGCTCCCGGGCCTTGTCGAAGGCCTGGGTCGCCTGCTCGGCCTCCTGGTAGAGCCGGTCCACCTCGGCACGGGTGTCGGTGTGCGGGACCGCGTGCGCCGGTACGGCGCCGAGCGCGGCGGCCGTGGCCGACAGGACGCACAGGGCGGCGGCGCCCCGGTCGAATCCGGAGGAGGCAAAGCGGCGATGAGACCCCACGGCAGTCCTTCTGCTGGCGGACGTAAGACCGCTTCCCCGGCGCCTGGGGACGGGGAGGCCCCGGCGCCGGGGAAACGCGGCAGACAGTAGCCGTGCGCGAGCGGCCGGACCAACGGCCGTGGGGGCGACATACGGTGACGCCCCGCCGCTGACCCAGGTCAGTGGCGGGGCATGGAGTCAGTTCCGGTCCAGGGGATTCGCCCGTTCGGGCGCCCCCGCGTGAGCGTTTCCGGCGCGATCGCGCGGGTGTCGGACCCGGTTTCGCGGGGGTGTTGTGCCAGGTGCCTCAGACCCGGACACCGAACTGGAAGGGCATGTCGGACATCGCCTCGTAGCGGACCACGGCACCGGTGTGCGGGGCGTGCAGCACCTGGCCGTTGCCCGCGTACAGGCCCACGTGGTGCAGGTCGCCGTAGAAGAAGACCAGGTCGCCGACCTTGAGCTGGCTCTGGTCGTAGATCCGGGTGCCGATGTTGGCCTGCGCCTCGGAGGTGCGCGGTATGGAGACGCCGGCCTGGGCGTAGGCCCAGGAGGTAAGGCCCGAGCAGTCGAAGGAGGAGGGGCCGGAGGCGCCGTAGACGTACGGCGAGCCGATCCTGCTCTGCGCGGCGGAGAAGGCCGCCCCGGCACGGCCGGAGGCGGGCGGGGCGTCGCCGAGGTTCACACGCGCGCTGGCGGAGCGGTCGGCGCGCTGCTGCTGGGCGGCCAGGTCCGCCTTCTCCTTGGCCGTCAGGGTGTTGAGGACCTTCTGGGCGTCGGCGAGCTTGCCCTGGACTTCCTTCTTCTTCTGCTCCAGCTGGGTGCGCGTGGAGGAGAGGTCCTTGAGCTTGTCGGCGGCTTCCGCACGCTCCTGGGCGAGTTCGCGCTGTTTGTCCTGAATCTTCTTCAGCGCGTCGACCTGCTGGGCGCTCAACTGGTCCAGCGTGGAGGCCTTGTCGAGGAAGTCGTCCGGGTTGGAGGACAGGAAGAGCTGGACCGAGGGGTCGATGCCGCCGGAGCGGTACTGCGAGGTGGCCAGCGAGCCCAGGCCGTCGCGCAGCTTGTTCAGGTCCTGCTGACCGCGGGCGACGTTGTCCTGGATCGTGGATATTTCCTTCTGCAGCTTCTGCTGCTTCTCCTTCGCCCCGTTGTACTTCTCGGTGGCCTGCTCGGCCTCCTCGTAGAGCTTGTCGACCTTGGCCTTGACCTGGTCCTTGGTGAGCTTCTGGCTCGGCGCGGCGTTGGCGGCGTTCGCGCTCAGGACGACGGCGGCGGCGGCTGCGGTGGTCAGCACGGTCACGCGAGCGCGACTCTGCTGCTTGGGTCGACGGTGGGACGCCACGGAGGACGAACTCCTTCTTGTGAGTGATCACCCGTTCGGAGGTTCGAGGCCTGACCCTAGTGACCCACTTGTGATCAGTTCAAATCCTCACACCAAAAAACCTCGTCACACAATGCATTCTTTGCACACAAGTCACATGCGGTGAGACGCGGTTGACACTACGTTGCGCGATGATCAACTCAATTCGGGCATTACGTATGCCCGTTGGACCTTCAGGACAGTCGCTTGAGAAGCACCGCAGAGGCGACCGGACGGGCACCCGCCCTGGCGACCCCGTCGGCCACCTCCCGGTCGGTGGAGGCGACGATGACCGGACGGCCCGGCGGCTCCGCGCGCACGAGCTGCCGGATCAGCTCGTCGGCCGTGACGCCCGGCTTCGAGAACAGCACCCGGACGCCGCGCGGCGGCGCCAGAAGCACCGGGGCGGCCAGTTCGGCGCCGTCGAAGACACAGGTCACCTCGGCGCCCGTCTGCGCGGCGAGCGCGGAGAGCTGCCCGAGGAGCCGGAGCCGCTGCTTCTCCAGCGGCATCTGCGGATAGCCGGTCTTGGTGACGTTGTAGCCGTCGACCACCAGATGCGCCTGCGGCAGCGCCAGCAACTGGTCCAGGATGGCCGGATCGTTCTCCGACAGGGCGCGCGCCGCGATGTCCTTCGGTGTCATTCGTCCCGGTTCGACCGCGTCCACGGTCTCGGCGGGCCGTACGGACACGGGCGGCAGGGCGAGTTCGCGCCTGAGGCCCTGGGTCGCGTCGAGCAGGGTGTCGAGCAGCAGCCGTACCCGCATGTCCTCCACGCTGCGGCCCTCGCGGGCGGCGCGGCGGGTGGCCTCCAGCGCGGACTCCGCCTCGCCGAGCCGGGCCTTGAGCCGGCGGGACTCGCTCTCGGCGGCCGACACCCGCAGGTGCGCCTCGGCGCGTACGGCGTCCATCTCGCCGTGGGCCTTGCGCAGGGCGGCCTCGCCCCGCTTGACGTCGCTGAGGGCGGCCCGGAGCTTGCGGTGCAGCGACTCCGCTTCCTTCTTCGCCGACTCCAGCTCCGTACGCAGCCGTTCGCTCTCGGCGCGGGTGTGCTCGCGGGCCTGGGCCAGCTCGGCGCGCAGCCGCTCCAGCTCGGCCCGGTTCTCCTCGTCGGCGCGTTCGGCGTCCGCGCGCTGGACCTCCTCGCCGGCCGCCGTGACCAGCTTCACCCAGCCCGTCGGGCGCAGTACGTAGGCCGCGGCCGCCACGTCGAGCGGGTCCGCGGCCGGGAGCGGCGAGCCGGAGTCGAGTGCGCCGGCGAGTTCCGGCTGCGCCTCTCTGAACTTCTCCCCGATCCGCTGCCGGAACAGCGCATCGGTCTCCAGCGCCGCCGCCATGGCGTTCCCGGCGAACTTCGCCCGGCGACTGGGGGTGAACCGGGCGTACTGCCTCAGCTGGGCGGGGAGTTCCGAGACGGTCAGAGCGCCGAAGCCGTCCGAGATGATCTGGACGACTTTCCGGCGCACCCCGTCGGGCAGCGGACGGTCAAGCACCTCGGCGGTGCCGTCGCCCGGCCCCCCGCCTGTGGTCTCCACCATCCGTCACACCCCACTACTTCAACTTCTTCGGGGCCGCTCCGCTCAGGAGCCGGCGCCCGGCCTGTCCACGAGTTCCACCTGGTCCACCGCGTTGCACCAGCGGCACCGCACCGACTCGATGGTCTCACTGACCACCTCGCGCTCCTCCACGGTCGGCTCCCCGGCCAGATCGAGGTGGACGTACTCGACGACCTTCGAGGAACGCGTCACGTCGAACCGGGTGAGGTTGCCGCACAGGGTGCAGCGCCATCGGGTGGTGGCGGTCGGCAGGGGAACCGTCATCGTGGCTGTCCGCTTCCTTCTCGTAGTCGCTCGCCGCGCCGCCGGCCGACGCGTGTGGCCGTAACCCTACGGCCTGGCGGCAACTCGCCGCTGGTCCGTTCGCGGCGGCGAGGCGGTCTGTCCGCTTGCGTCCCGTTACGTCATGCTCTGTATTCATGATCAGCCAGTGGAGCAGGGCGGCCGGCAGGGCCTTCAGAGCGGTCCGGAGCACCTCAGCACCGATGACGTACGGCCTCATCGTCCTGTGCTGCCTGCTCTTCGTCCTGGGTCCGGCCTCGGGACTGACACCGGCATACGGCTCCGGGGACGGCCTGCAGGCCGCACAGCGGGCGTACTTCCGGCGCTGGGGCGTGGTTCCGGCCGAGCTGTTCGCCAGGCCGGTGCGGGAGGCCCTGACCCCCGCGACGGCCCTGTTCGTGCACGGCAGCTGGGTGCATCTGCTCGGCAACATGCTCTTCCTCTTCGTCTTCGGCGCGATGACCGAGGAACGGATGGGCCGGGTCGAGTTCACCCTCTTCTTCGTAGGCTGCGGCTATCTCGCCCTGCTCGGATATGCGGCCGCCAACGCCGCCTCCGACCAGTCGCTGGTGGGCGCGTCCGGGGCGATCTCGGCGGTTCTCGGAGCGTTCCTCTACCTGTTCCCGCGCGCCCGTGTCACCAGTCTTCTGCCGTTCCTGTTCTTCCTGCCACTGCGGTTTCCCGCGTGGATCGTGCTGCCGTTCTGGGCGGCGCTGCAGTGGGCGGCGGCGGAGCACAGCTCAGAGGGGCCCGGGGTGGCGTATCTGGCGCACCTCGTCGGCTTCGGTCTGGGCTTCGGCTACGCATGGGTCCGGTACAGCCGTACGACTAGAGTGAAGTGCGCCCCAGCTCCGGCACCCGAGGGAGAGAACCAGCCGTGATCACCGCGATCGTCCTGATCAAGACCAGCGTGGACCGGATCCCCGAGATCGCGGAGCAGATCGCTTCGCTGGAGTCGGTGAGCGAGGTCTTCTCCGTCACCGGCACGTATGACTTGATCGCGATGGTCCGGGTACGGCAGCACGACGATCTCGCCGATGTCATCCCCGGCCGGATCAGCAAGATCCCCGGTGTGGAGGGCACGGACACGCATGTGGCGTTCCGGACGTACTCGCAGCACGACCTGGAGGCCGCGTTCTCGATCGGCCTGGACAACTAGGGTTCGCCCCCGGTCGCCCACGCCGTCCCCCGCGCCCCCTCCCGGGTACTGATCACACCGCCGGCACGCAGCGGCCGTCCTCCGTGCGGTACGTCCACTTCGCGCCCTCGGTCACGAGTTCCCGGACCGCGGTGACGAAGCGGTCGACGTGCTCGTCCGGGGTGCCGGCGCCGAAGCTCACGCGGATGGCGTTGAGGGACTTCTCGCCCGGCTGGGCCTCGGGGGCGCCGCATTCGCCCTGGGTCTGGGGGTCGGTGCCGAGGAGGGTGCGGACCAGGGGGTGGGCGCAGAAGAGGCCGTCGCGGACGCCGATGCCGTACTCGGCGGACAGGGCCGCGGCGAAGTGGGAGCTGTTCCAGCCCTCGACGACGAAGGAGATCACGCCGACGCGCGGGGCGTCGTCGCCGAAGAGGGACAGCACCTTCACCTGGGGGACCTCGGCCAGGCCCGCGCGGACCCGGGCGATCAGGTGCCGCTCGCGCGCGACCAGGGTGTCCCAGCCGGCCTCGGTGAGCGCCTTGCAGGCCGAGGCGATGGAGTAGGCGCCGATCACGTTGGGCGACCCCGCCTCATGCCGCGCGGCGCTCTCGTGCCACTCCACGTCCACGCCGCCGTCCTGCCGCCGGGAGACCGTACGGCTGGCCCCGCCGCCCGCGAGGTACGGCTCGGCCGCGCGCAGCCAGTCGGCGCGGCCGGCCAGGACACCGGAGCCGAAGGGCGCGTACAGCTTGTGGCCCGAGAAGGCGACCCAGTCGACGTCCAGGTCACGGACGGACACGGGGTGGTGCGGGGCCAGCTGGGCGGCGTCCAGGACGATACGGGCGCCGTGCGCGTGGGCGGCCGCCGCCAGCTCCCGTACGGGCCACAGCTCGCCGGTGACGTTCGAGGCGCCGGTGACGCAGACCAGGGCCGGGCCGTGCCCCCCTTCCACGGACACCGTGCGGTCGGCGAGGGCCCGCTCCAGGGTCGCGACGGCCTGCTCCGGGGTGCGCGGGGCGTCGAGGTAGGTGACCTGGGCGTCCTGCCAGGGCAGCAGCGAGGCGTGGTGCTCGGTCTCGAAGACGAAGACCTGGCAGCCGGCCGGGAGGGCCCGGGCCAGGAGGTTCAGGGAATCCGTGGTGGACCGCGTGAAGATCACCTGGTCGTCGGGGCGGCAGTCCAGGAACTCGGCGACCGTCCTGCGGGCGTTCTCGAACAGGTCGGTGGACAGCTGCGAGAGGTAGCCGGCGCCCCGGTGGACGCTGCCGTAATACGGCGCGTAGGCGGCCACGTCGTCCCAGACGCGCTGCAGGGCGGGGGCGCTGGCCGCGTAGTCGAGGGCCGCGTAGGTGACCTCGCCGCCGGTGACGAGCGGCACGGTGACATCCCGGCCCAGAACGGGCAGCGGGGAGCAAACGGACTGGCCGGAGGCAGCGGTGAAGACGGACATGGGTGGACTCCCGTGAGAACGTACGCCGAAGACGGCGTACGGAAAGAAGAGAAAAGGGGGATGCGGAGGCGGGGCTCGGCGGCCCTATCGCATTCGCTTGCTCACGGAAGGCTCCCTCGATGACCAGGACCCCTGGTCCCGCGCTCTCAGCGGCGCGCGAGGGGTCCGCGCTTGCCGTAGACCTCGCTGCCTACGGCCTGGTCCTCACCCGGGGCACCCCGCCACGGACGGAGGGTTGCCGGACAGCCGGCCGGGGCCGAATGGCTGTCACTCATGACCTGGTACAGGAACGTACGGGAAATGATCGTCGTCCCGCAACCCGAGTCCGGATCGCGGGACGATCCCCGGTGGGCGCTAGGCGTTGCTCGCCGCCACCCACCGCTCCAGCGTCCGCTTCGCCGCACCCGAGTCGATCGACTCGGCCGCCAGCGCCATCCCGTCCCGCAGCTGCTCGGTCAGCGGCGCGTCCGTGGGCCGCAGCGCGACGAGCGCCGCCGCCGAGTTCAGCAGCACCGCGTCCCGTACGGCCCCTGTCTCACCGTCGAGCAGGCGGCGGGCGACCTCCGCGTTGTACGACGCGTCCGCGCCGCGCAGGGCCTCAACGGGGACGAGCTCGATGCCGACGTCCCTCGGGTCGAAGGTCTGCTCGGTGACCTTGCCGTCCCGGACGACCCAGACCCGCGAGGTGGCGGTCGTCGTCAGCTCGTCCAGGCCGTCGTCGCCGCGGAAGACCAGGGAGGAGTTGCCGCGCTCGGCGAGGACGCCCGCCACGATCGGGGCCATCCGCAGATCCGCCACGCCGACGGCCTGGGCGCGCACCTGCGCCGGATTGGTCAGCGGACCGAGGACATTGAAGGTCGTACGGATCCCCAACTGGCCACGGGCGGCGGCCACATGGCGCAGCGCCGGGTGGAACTTCACCGCGAAGCAGAAGGTGATCCCGGCCTCCTCGGCGACCTGCGGGACCCGCTCCAGCGGGAGGTTCAGATTGACGCCGAGCTTCTCCAGCACGTCCGACGCCCCCGACGCCGAGGACGCGGCCCGGTTGCCGTGCTTGACGACCTTCGCGCCGGTGCCGGCGACGACGATCGAGGACATCGTGGAGATGTTCACCGTCTTGGCACCGTCACCACCGGTGCCGACGATGTCGACGGTCTCCCCCGGCACCTCGATGACGTTCGCGTGGGCGTACATCGCGCGGACGAGCCCGGTGATCTCCTCCACCGTCTCGCCCTTGGCGCGCAGGGCCACGGCGAATCCCGCGATCTGCGCGTCCGTAGCCTCCCCGCGCATGATCCGGTCCATCGCCCATGCCGTGGCGTCCGCGCTCTGGTCCCGGCCCTCCAGCAGGGCGTTCAGTACCTCGGGCCAGGAACGGCCCGCCGCGGTGTCGCCTCCAGCGGGGGTCACAGCGCTCATCAGCCGCTCCTGGTGTCGTGAGAAACAGTGTGATCCCAGCCTATCCACCCCCGGACACGGCGAAGGGCCCCGTCCGTAAGCCGGACGGGGCCCATCAGCGTGGCGTGGCGACGCGGGGATCAGTGGTGGCCGTGGCCGCTCGTGATCTCCTTGTACTCGTCGACGGTCGGCTTCGGGATCTGGTTGTCCTCGCCGTAGTAGGCGTTGGACAGCCTCACCCGGAACTTCTCCGAGGCCGGCACCTTGCGCTCGACACCGTTCTCGTCGACCGTCGGGCCGATCTCGGCCGGCTCGTACTGGTGGTGAGCCGTGAGGGTGTGCAGCTGCTCCTGGCTGAGCGGCTCGTGCACCTCGATGAACTCACCGTGCGGCAGGCGCTTGATGATGCCGGTCTCGCGACCGTGCAGCACCTTGTCGCGGTCGCGGCGCTGCAGGCCCAGGCAGATCCGCTTGGTGATGAGGAAAGCGATGACCGGGCCGACGAAGAACCCGATCCGGACGAACCAGGTCACGGCGTTGATCGACAGGTGGAAGTGCGTGGCCCACAGGTCGTTGCCACCGCCGACCAGCAGGAGCAGGTACAGCGTCATCCACGCGACACCGAGGCCGGTGCGGGTCGGGGCGTTGCGCGGGCGGTCCAGGATGTGGTGCTCGCGCTTGTCGCCGGTGACCCAGGACTCGATGAACGGGTAGACCGCGATCGCCGCCAGCACCAGCGGGAAGATCATCAGCGGGATGAACACGCCCAGGACGAGCGTGTGGCCCCAGAGGTTGATCTCCCAGCCCGGCATGAAGCGGATCAGGCCCTCGGAGAAGCCCATGTACCAGTCGGGCTGGGCGCCGGTGGACACCTGGTCCGGACGGTAGGGGCCCATGGCCCAGATCGGGTTGATCTGGGCGACCGCCGCGATGGCCGCGATGACACCGAAGACCAGGAAGAAGAAGCCTCCGGCCTTGGCCATGTACACCGGCAGCAGCGGCATGCCGACGACGTTCTTCTCGGTCTTTCCGGGACCCGCGAACTGCGTGTGCTTGTGGTAGAAGACCAGGATCAGGTGGCCCACCATCAGGCCGAGCATGATGCCCGGCAGCAGCAGGATGTGGATCGAGTAGAACCGGGCGACGAAGTCGTGACCGGGGAACTGACCGCCGAAGAGGAAGAACGACAGGTACGTGCCGACGATCGGCACGGACAGGACCGCGCCCTCCATGAAGCGGACACCGGTGCCGGAGAGCAGGTCGTCCGGGAGCGAGTAACCGGTGAAGCCGGTGAACATGCCGAGGACGAACAGCAGGAAGCCGAACAGCCAGTTGATCTCACGCGGCTTGCGGAACGCGCCGGTGAAGAACACGCGCATCATGTGCACGAACATGCCGGCGAGGAAGATCAGCGCGGCCCAGTGGTGGATCTGCCGCATGAGCAGACCACCGCGCACGTCGAAGGAGATGTGCAGGGTCGAGTTGAACGCCTCGGACATCAGCTGTCCCTGCAGAGGGACATAGCTGCCGTGGTACTCCACCTCGTTCATCGACGGGTGGAAGAACAGCGTCAGATAGACACCCGTGAGGATGATGATGATGAAGCTGTAGAGGCAGACCTCACCCAGCATGAACGACCAGTGGTCGGGGAAGATCTTGCGCATGTTGGCCTTGGCCAGGGAGTAGATCCCGAGCCGGCCGTCGGCCCAGTCGGCGACACGCTCGCCGGCCGGGGCCTTCCCGCGAGAGCGGGGCGTCTCGTTCGCAGCAGTACTCATCCGCGCTCCCAGAATGCAGGACCGACGGGCTCCTCGAAGTCGCCGAGCGCCTGGAGGTAACCCTCACTGTCCACACCGATGCGCAGCTGCGGCAGGGCGTGGCCGGCGGGGCCGAAGATCACTCGGGCACCGTCGGTGAGGTCGAAGGTGGACTGGTGGCACGGGCACAGCACGTGGTGCGTCTGCTGCTCGTACAGCGAGATCGGGCAGCCGACGTGGGTGCAGATCTTGGAGAACGCGACGATGCCCTCGTGCGACCAGTCGAGCTCGCGCTTGTCCTTGATGTTGCCGGGCTGCAGCCGGACGATCATCAGCGCGGCCTTGGCGATCTCCGTCTGGAACTCCTCGTCCGTCTCCTCCAGCCCGTCGGGCTTGGCGAAGGTGAGGGAGCCGACGGCGACGTCCTCGGGGCGCAGCGGCTGGTTGGTGTTCATGTTGACCAGACGCTTGCCCTTGGCCCACAGCGTGTGACGCAGCGAGGTGCCGGGCAGCGGACCGAGGTCGCGCAGCAGCATGACGCCGGAGAGCGGGAACAGGGCCAGCGCGCCGAACATCGTGTTGCGCAGCAGCTTGCGGCGGCCGAGCGCCGACTCCTTGGCGCCCTGCCGGAAGTCCGCGTGGACCTTCGCGCGGACGTCGGCCGGGGCCTCGATGGCGTGCCGCTCGTCGGCGACCTCGACGTCGGACATCAGGGTGCGGGCCCAGTGGACCGCGCCCGCGCCGATGCAGAACAGCGCCGCGCCGAGGGTCAGGCCCAGCGCGAAGTTCAGCGCGCTGAGGTGCCCGATCGGGAAGACGAAGATGCTCTGGTCGTGCGGGATCGTCACGTACGAGACGATGAAGCCGACGGTGGCCAGCATCGACACCGTGAACAGCAGGGCGACCGTGCGCTCGGACCGCTTGGCGGCCCGCTCGTCGATGTCCTGGATCCGGTGCTCGTGGGGCGGCAGCCCCGGGTCGGCGAACGGGTTCTCCTCGTCCGCGATCCCCACCGCGCCGCGCGCGTGGTCCTGCTCAGCGGGCAGGTTCTCTTCTGGAATGTCTTGGCTACTCATGACTTCTTGGCCTTTGCGGTCCGAGCGGCGACCCAGACGGCGACGGCGATCAGTGCGCCGAGACCGAAGATCCAGGCGAACAGACCCTCACTGACCGGCCCGAGGCCGCCCAGCTCCAGACCGCCGGGGTTCGTCGTCTCGCTGCTGTCGACCGCGTGCAGGTACGCGATGATGTCCTTCTTGTTCTTCGAGGACAACGTGGTGTCGGGGAAGGACGGCATGTTCTGCGGGCCGGTCTGCATGGCCTCGTAGATGTGCTTCGGGTCGACACCCTCGAGGGTCGGCGCGAACTTGCCCTTGGTCAGGGCACCGCCCTTGCCGGTGAAGTTGTGGCACTGCGCGCAGTTGGTGCGGAACAGCTCGCCACCCTTGGCGATGTCCGCGCCGTCAGGGCCGTACTGGTCCTTGGTCGGCACGTTCGGGCCGGCGCCCAGCGAGGCGATGTACGCGGCGAGCTGGTCGATCTGCGTCTGGTTGTAGACGACCTTCTTGCGCGGGACCTGGGCGCCCTGCGAGGTGGCGGCCGGCATACGGCCGGTGCCGACCTGGAAGTCGACGGCCGCGGCACCCACGCCGACCAGGCTCGGCCCGTCGGAGGAGCCCTGGCCACCGGTGCCGTGGCAGCTGGCGCAGCCGACCTCGTAGAGCTTCTTGCCCTCCTGGATGGTCAGAGACTGGGCGGAATCATCGGCCTGCGCCTTGCCCGCGGGTGCGAACGCGGCGTACAGCCCCCCAGTGGCCGCCAGCGCGAGGAGTAGGACGACGACCGCCGCCAGCGGATGGCGTCGTCGTGCGGAGAGCTTTTTCACGGATTACCCCGGTGTCAGGATCTTCTGCGTCGGTGCTTCTGGATGTGCGGGAGCCGGTCCCGGCTACTTGATCAGGTAGATCGTGGCGAAAAGGCCGATCCAGACCACATCGACGAAGTGCCAGTAGTAGGACACGACGATGGCGGCGGTCGCCTGCTCGTGGGTGAACCTCTTGGCCATGTAGGTGCGGCCGAGGACCAGCAGGAAGGCGATGAGACCGCCCGTCACGTGCAGGCCGTGGAAGCCGGTGGTCAGGTAGAACACCGAGCCGTAGGGGTCGGAGGAGAGCGAGATGCCCTCGTCCCGCACCAGGCTCGTGTACTCGTAGATCTGACCGCCGATGAAGATCGCACCCATGATGAAGGTGACGATGAACCACCCTCTGAGCTTCTTCACGTCACCGCGCTCGGCCGCGAACACGCCGAGCTGGCAGGTGAGCGAGGAGAGCACCAGGATCGTGGTGTTCGTCGCGGAGAAGGGCACATTGAGCGCATCGGCCATGTGCTTCCAGTGCGCCGGACCCGTCACCGATCGCAGGGTGAAGTACATCGCGAAGAGGGCCGCGAAGAACATCAGCTCGGAACTCAGCCAGATGATGGTTCCGACGCTGGTGAGGTTCGGCCGGTTGACCGACGGGTGCGCGTGCCCGGTTTCTACTGTCGTTGCTGTCGCCACGACCGACATTATGTCGGTCGCTTATCCCGCCCTCACTCCGGGGGGTGCCGTTCGGAGTGTTGCTGCCCGCCGAACCGGTGTTGACGTGGTGTTCATGGGGACTTCCACGGGAGTAAGCTCCGCCCGAACGGCCTTGTCCGTCCCGTCCGTACGACGCTGACGTCCCGGAGGAACAATGCAGCCGACCGCCACGGTGCTGGTCTACAGCGACGACTCCAACACCCGCGAGCAAGTACGGCTGGCGACCGGCCGCAGGCCCGCTCCCGACGTGCCCCTGGTCGAGTTCCTGGAGTGCGCGACGCCCGAGGCGGTGCTGCGTGAGCTGGACAAGGGCGGTGTCGACGTGTGCGTGCTGGACGGTGAGGCCGTGCCGATGGGCGGCATGGGGGTCTGCCGGCAGATCAAGGACGAGGTGTTCAACTGCCCGCCGGTGCTGCTGCTCATGGGGCGGCCGCAGGACGCCTGGCTGGCGACGTGGAGCCGGGCGGACGCCGCGGTCACCTTGCCGGTGGATCCCGTGGAGTTCTCCTCGGCCCTCGCCTCCCTGCTCCGTCAGAAGAGGTTGCTGAGCGCCTAGCGGCCCGGGGCGCCGTGTCCGTGCGCGAGAGCGGGTCCGTGGGTCCTTCTCGCGCCCACGCGGCGCAGCCGCGTATCGGCCAGTCCCGCGCCCCTTCAGGGCGTTTACAGCGCCGCCGGCTGGAGGCGTACCGTGTCCGCCTCGGACGGGCTGTCGGCCTTGCCGTTGGTCAGCGCGCTGCCCTTGCGCCACTTCGTCCAGTCGACGTTCCAGTCACCGAAGCCGTTGCCGAAGTCCTCCATCTGGTGGCCGTTGGAGTTGACGACCTTGACGATGTCGCCCTGGTGGATGTTGTCGAAGAACCACTGGGCGTTGCCGTTGCTCATGCCCGTGCAGCCGTGGCTGACGTTCGCGTAGCCCTGTGAGCCCACGGACCAGGGCGCGGCGTGCACGTATTCGCCGGACCAGGTCACCCGGGTGGCGTAGTAGACCGACAGGTCGTAGGAGTCGGAGCTGCCCGCGGCGATGCCGATGGTGGTGCCGCGCATGCGGACGACGTACGCCTTCTCCAGGACGACCTTGATGCCGTTGCGGGTGTCGTAGCCGGGTTTGCCGGTGGTGACGGGGATCCGCTTGATGTCCTGGCCGTTCTTGTAGAACGTCAGCTGGTGCGCGGCGGCGTCGGTGACGGCCTCGATCCGGTCGCCGATGGTGAGCTTGACCGGCTTGGACTTGCCGCCCCACAGCCGGTCGCTGATCTTGATGCCGTCCAGGTTGCTGTGCACCGTGATGGTGGTGTGGGTGGGCCAGTACTCCTGGGGCCGGTAGTGGAGTTCCTTGTCGCTGACCCAGTACCAGGAGCCCGGCACGGCCGGCGTGGAGTCCACCCGCAGGGCGCGCTCCACGATGGCGCGCTGCGCCTTGTCCTTGACCGCCTGGTCGAGTTGGGCGGTGATGGGCTGGCCGACGCCGTACTGGCCCGACTTCGGCCCGAAGGTGACGGTCAGGCGCTTCTTGCTGCTGGGCCGGCTGGTGTCGAACGCGAAGACCTTGCGGCCGGGTGCGCCGTCGTCGTCCTCGGTGCTCACGGCGACCGTGTAGTGGGTGTTGGCGGCCAGCGGGGCGGTGCTGTGCCATCTGCTGCCGTCGGCGGCGAGTTCGCCCGCCACATAGCGCCCTGCGGAGTCCTGGACGGTGACGTCGGTGATGCTGTCGTCACCCTCGGCGGTGATCTCCAGGGGCTTGTCCGGATCGGCCCGCTTCCCCGCTTCGGTGGGGCCGTTGAAGGAGACTATGTCCGCCGCGTCGTACGGCTTGGCCGACAGTGGGTTGCCGCCGTCCGAACCGCAGGCGGTGACGCACGCGCCGAGCGCGGTCACCAGCAGGGCGCAGCTGACGACGGTGCGGGTCCGCGGAGTGTGGTTCATACCATCACGCTATGAGGCACTGCCCTCATCGGCGCGGCGGGTAACCCGTCCGGGCGACCGACACTGCGGCAAACGTACGAAGGCACCCGCTGTGACCTGCGCAAAAGCCGGAAGCCCGGACCCTGCTGAACAAGGGTCCGGGCTTCCGGTGCGTGCACGCGGGTGCTACTGGGTGCGGTTCTCACCGTGGTAGTACTCGAACACCCAGCCGAACAGACCGACCACGATGAACGGGGCGGAGAAGTAGATCAGCCACCAGCCGACCGCGATGCTGAGGAAGGCGATCGCACCGCCGAAGCCCAGCATGAGCGGCTGCCAGCTGTGCGGGCTGAAGAAGCCCAGCTCGCCCGCGTCGTCCGCGACGTCGGCCTCCTTGTCGTCCTGGGCGCCCGCGTCGACCCGCCGGGCGGTGAAGCCCAGGTAGAAGCCGATCATGACGCTCAGGCCGAAGGCCAGGAACAGTGCGGTGGTACCGGCCGGCTCCTTCGACCACACGCCATACACGATGGCCATGATCAGGAGGAAGAAGCTCAGCCAGATGAACATCCGGCCCTGGATCTTCACTTGCCGGCCTCCTTGCTGCCCGCGATGGCGGTGCCGTGACCGCTGTGCGCGAGCTGCTCGAGCGCTGCGATCTCAGGGTGGTGCAGGTCGAACGCCGGGGATTCGCTGCGGATCCGCGGCAGGGTGAGGAAGTTGTGCCGCGGCGGCGGGCAGGACGTCGCCCACTCCAGCGAACGGCCGTAGCCCCAGGGGTCGTCGACGTCGACCTTCTTGCCGTACTTGGCGGTCTTCCAGACGTTGTAGAGGAACGGCAGGATCGACAGGCCCAGCAGGAAGGAGCTGATGGTCGAGACCGTGTTCAGGGCCGTGAAGCCGTCGGCCGCCAGGTAGTCGGCGTAACGGCGCGGCATGCCCTCCACGCCCAGCCAGTGCTGGACCAGGAAGGTGCCGTGGAAGCCGACGAACAGCGTCCAGAAGGTGATCTTGCCGAGGCGCTCGTCCAGCATCTTGCCGGTCATCTTCGGCCACCAGAAGTGGAATCCGGAGAACATGGCGAACACGACCGTACCGAAGACCACGTAGTGGAAGTGGGCCACCACGAAGTACGAGTCGGAGACGTGGAAGTCCATCGGGGGCGAGGCCAGGATGACACCGGTCAGACCACCGAACGTGAAGGTGATCAGGAAGCCGACGGCCCAGAGCATCGGGGTCTCGAAGGACAGCGAGCCCTTCCACATGGTGCCGATCCAGTTGAAGAACTTCACACCGGTCGGCACCGCGATCAGGAACGTCATGAAGGAGAAGAACGGCAGCAGCACGCCGCCGGTGACGTACATGTGGTGGGCCCACACGGTCACGGACAGACCGGCGATGGAGATGGTCGCGGCGATCAGGCCCATGTAGCCGAACATCGGCTTGCGGGAGAACACCGGGATCACTTCGGAGATGATGCCGAAGAACGGCAGGGCGATGATGTACACCTCTGGATGGCCGAAGAACCAGAAGAGGTGTTGCCACAGCAGGGCGCCGCCGTTGGTGGCGTCGAAGACGTGCGCGCCGAACTTGCGGTCCGCCTCCAGGGCGAACAGCGCGGCCGCCAGGACCGGGAAGGCCAGCAGGACCAGCACGGCGGTCAGCAGCACGTTCCACACGAAGATCGGCATGCGGAACATGGTCATGCCCGGGGCGCGCATGCAGATGATCGTGGTGATGAAGTTGACCGCACCGAGGATGGTGCCGAAGCCGGAGAAGGCCAGACCCATGATCCACATGTCGGCGCCGACGCCCGGGGAGCGGACGGCGTCCGACAGCGGCGAGTAGGCGAACCAGCCGAAGTCCGCCGCCCCGTCCGGGGTGAGGAAGCCGCCCACCGCGATGGTCGAGCCGAACAGGTACAGCCAGTAGGCGAACATGTTCAGCCGCGGGAACGCCACGTCGGGCGCGCCGATCTGCAGCGGCATGATCCAGTTCGTGAAGCCGGCGAACAGCGGCGTCGCGAACATCAGCAGCATGATCGTGCCGTGCATCGTGAACGCCTGGTTGAACTGCTCGTTCGACATGATCTGCAGGCCCGGCCGGGCCAGCTCGGCGCGCATGAGCAGCGCCATCACGCCACCGATCAGGAAGAACGCGAACGACGTAACGAGGTACATCGTCCCGATCGTCTTGTGGTCGGTGGTCGTCAGCCACTTCACCACGACACTGCCGGGCTGCTTGCGCCTGACCGGCAGCTCGTCCGCGAACGCGCCGTCAGCTGCCGCGGCACCCTGGGGTTCGTTGAGGATGCTCACAGGTTGTTCGTCTCCCGGTTCTTCTCGTGGCTCGTCTGCGCGATGCCGGCGGGAATGTAACCGGTCTGCCCCTTCTTGGCGAGGTCCTGGAGGTGCTTCTGGTACGCCGCCGGGGAGACGACCTTCACGTTGAACAGCATCCGGGAGTGGTCGACGCCGCAGAGCTCGGCGCACTTGCCGAGGAAGGTGCCCTCGTGGTTCGGCGTCACCTGGAACGCGTTGGTGTGGCCCGGGATGACGTCCTGCTTCATGAGGAACGGCACCACCCAGAAGGAGTGGATGACGTCACGCGAGGTGAGGATGAAGCGGACGGTCTGGCCCTTGGGCAGCCAGAGCGTCGGACCGGGGTTGCCGGTCTGCGGGTTCCGCGTGCCCGGCGTACCGACGTCGTAGACGCCGCCGGCGTTCGCCGGGAACTGGTTCTTGAACCGGTCCGGAATGGCGTTCAGGTTCTTGTCGGTCTTGGCGTCGCCGGAGACACCGGGGACGTTCGCGACGTAGTTGAAGCCCCAGCTCCACTGGAAGCCGACCACGTTGACCGTGACGTCGGGCTTCTTGTCGAGGCTGAGGAGCTTCGTCTCGTCCCGGGCCGTGAAGTAGAAGAGCACCGAGATGATGATGATCGGGACCACCGTGTACAGGGCCTCGATGGGCATGTTGTACCGGGTCTGCGGAGGTACCTCGACCTTGGTGCGGCTGCGCCGGTGGAACATGGCGCTCCACAGGATCAGGCCCCACACCAGCACGCCGACGGCGAGCGCGGCAGCCCAGGAGCCCTGCCACAGGGAGAGGATCCGCGGAGCCTCTTCCGTGGTCGGGGTGGGCATGCCAAGGCGGGGGAAGTCCTTGTATGTGCAACCGGTTGCGGTCGCCAGGACCAGGCCCGCGGTCATTGCCTGCAGCAGCTTCCGCCGCATCGGGCGCCGCGGCGAGCGGTCGGAGCCGTTGGGACTCACGTAGCGCCTTCCCGAGAGTCTCGCCCGCGCGGTCGGCTGCGGCCTTGTTCTCGCTGGTCGGTCGCCGCCCTGCGTCGGGCAGGGGTTTGGATGTTTATGCGGACCAAACCCTAGCCGACGCCCTCCGGGGGTTCGCGGGGAGGGGTGCCTACTAACTCGGGTGGTTCGCTGGATTGGCGGCTGCGGGTCAGTTGTGGCTGGTCGCGCCCCGCGGCGAAGCCGCTGTGGACACAGCCCCGCGCCCCTTCGGGACGCTGCCCTGACCGGCGGTTTAGCGTTGCCGTATGGCCTACTTTGATGCTGCTTCCGCCGCTCCCCTCCATCCTGTGGCCCGTCAGGCGTTGTTGGCCTCTTTGGATGAGGGGTGGGCCGATCCTGCCCGGCTCTACCGGGAAGGACGCAAGGCCCGGATGTTGCTGGACGCTGCCCGGGAGGCCGCCGCCGAGGCCCTCGGCTGCCGGGCCGACGAGGTGGTGTTCACCTCCTCCGGGACACGGGCCGTACATACGGGCGTGATGGGGGCGTTGGCCGGGCGGCGGCGGGTCGGATCCCACCTGATCGTGTCAGCGGTCGAACACTCCTCCGTCCTCCACGCGGCGGAGGTGTTCGAGTCGGACGGGGGGACGGTCACCCACGTGGCGGTCAGCCGGGCCGGAACCGTCGAACCCGCCGCCTACGAGGCCGCGCTCCGCCCGGACACGGCGCTGGCGGTGCTGCAGTCGGCCAACCACGAGGTGGGGACCGTGCAGCCGGTCGCCGAGGTGGCCGAGGTGTGCCGGGCCGCCGGGGTGCCGCTGCTGGTGGACGCGGCGCAGTCGCTGGGGTGGGGGCCGGTCGAGGGTGACTGGTCGCTGCTCGCGGCCAGCGCGCACAAGTGGGGCGGGCCCTCGGGGGTCGGACTGCTCGTCGTGCGCAAGGGGGTGCGGTTCGCCGCCCAAGGGCCCGTCGACGAGCGGGAGTCGGGGCGGGCGCCCGGGTTCGAGAACCTCCCGGCGATCGTGGCGGCCGTGGCCTCCCTGCGGGCGGTGCGGGCCGAGGCGGCCCAGGAGGCGGTACGGCTGCGGGAGCTGACGGACCGGATCCGGACGCGGGTGCCGGAGCTGGTGCCGGACGTGGAGGTCGTCGGCGACCCCGAGCGCCGGCTGCCCGGCATCGTCACCTTCTCCTGCCTCTACGTCGACGGCGAGGCGCTGCTGCACGCGCTGGACCGGGAGGGCTTCTCCGTCTCCTCCGGTTCCTCCTGCACGAGCAGCACGCTGACGCCGAGCCATGTGCTGAAGGCGATGGGCGTGCTGACCGAGGGCAACGTACGGGTGTCCCTGCCGACGGGGACGGCCGAGGAGGACGTGGAGCGCTTCCTCGCGGTGCTGCCGGACGCGGTGGCGGGGGTACGGGAGAAGCTGGGCGCACCGGCGGCACCGGCCGCCCGGCAGGGCGCCGGGGAAGTGCTCGTCGACTCCCTGGGCAAGCGCTGCCCGATCCCGGTCATCGAGCTGGCGAAGGTGTTCGGGCAGGTACCGGTCGGCGGGATCGTACGGGTCCTCTCCGACGACGAGGCCGCCCGCCTGGACATCCCGGCGTGGTGCGATATGCGGGGGCAGGAGTACGTCGGAGAGGAACCCGCGGAGAGGGGTACGGCGTACCTGGTACGCCGGGTCGGCTGAGCGGCCGGGAAGGGGTGAGTGGCCGGAGGCCCGCCTCAGCCGAGGTGGGCCCGCACTTCCTCCCCGGCCTCGTCGCCGTACGCCTTCACGAACCGCTCCATGAAGTGCCCGCGCTGCAGCCGGTACTCCTGCGTGCCGACCGTCTCGATGACGAGCGTCGCCAGCATGCAGCCCACCTGGGCAGCGCGCTCCAGCGAGACGCCCCAGGCCAGTCCCGACAGGAACCCCGCGCGGAAGGCGTCGCCGACGCCCGTGGGGTCGGCCTTGCGCTCCTCCTCGGGGCAGCCGACCTCGATGGGGTCCTCGCCGACCCGCTCGATGCGCACGCCGCGCGAGCCGAGGGTGGTGACGCGGTGGCCGACCTTGGCCAGGATCTCGGCGTCGCTCCAGCCGGTCTTGGACTCGATGAGGCCCTTCTCGTACTCGTTGGAGAACAGGTAGGTCGCGCCGTCCAGCAGCACCCGGATCTCGTCGCCGTCCATCCGGGCGATCTGCTGGGAGAAGTCGGCGGCGAAGGGGATCGCGCGGGAGCGGCACTCCTCCGTGTGGCGGAGCATCGCCTCCGGGTCGTCGGCGCCGATGAGGACCAGGTCCAGGCCGCCCACGCGGTCGGCGACGGTCTTCAGCTCGATGAGGCGGGCCTCGCTCATCGCGCCGGTGTAGAACGAGCCGATCTGGTTGTGGTCGGCGTCGGTGGTGCACACGAAGCGGGCGGTGTGCAGGGTCTCGGAGATCCGGACCGAGTCGGTGTCCACGCCGTGCCGGTCGAGCCAGGCCCGGTATTCGTCGAAGTCGAAGCCGGCGGCACCGACCAGGACCGGCTCGGTGCCGAGCTGGCCCATGCCGAAGGCGATGTTCGCGCCGACGCCGCCGCGGCGCACGTCCAGGTTGTCGACGAGGAAGGAGAGCGAAACCGTGTGCAGCTGGTCCGCGACGAACTGGTCGGCGAAACGGCCGGGGAAGGTCATGAGGTGGTCGGTGGCGATGGAGCCGGTGACTGCGATGCGCACGACGGGGATCTCCTGCGGGAGGCTGGGTTGACAGTTCACGCTACCGGGTCGGCCGCTCACTCTGTAGTTGGCGAAACTACCCGATAGTAGATCTTTCTTCGCGGCCCGGAGCAGGCCTACGGTGCGGTCATGACGAACCTCGAGTTCCGCCACACCGCCCCCGCCGGCCTCGGGAGTGACCCGGAGGGCGACCTCGCGTCGCTGCGCGGCGACTGCGCCCGGATGGCTCCGCACTGGGCGGCCCCGGAGCACGCCGAGCCCCGGCCGGTGCCGCCGTCCCTGATCCACGGCGTGACCGTGCCGGCGCGGTCCGCGCGGCTGCTGGACGCGATGTCCGACTACGGCGACTGACAGCCGGGGCGCGTTTCGCAGGGAACCGCACGCTCCCCTCGCGCGTCCCATCGCCGTCCCCCGGGCGGGGGAGGCGGGATACGACCAGCGAGGAGCGATGCGGTGAACACCGAGCGACCCGAGAACCGCGAGCACCCCGAGGGCTCCGAGCACACGGAGAGCGCAGGGAGCGCGGAGACCGCGGGTCATGAGGGCGTGCGGTCCGGCAGGCGGCGGTCGCGGCTCGTCGTCGTCTCCGTCGCCGCCGCCGTACTGCTGGTCGGCGGCGGTGGCGCCTACCTCGCGGCGAGCGGCGACTCCGGCGGCCGTACGGGCGGACCGGGCACGGCCGGCGCCACTCCGCCGCCGCTCGCGCTGGACGGCCGGACCGGCACGGGCGGCATCGCCCCGGGCGAGCCGAACCCGTACGGCGCCCTGTACGTCGCCCATGGCGAGCTGCCGGCCGGCCCCGGCTCCGCGCCGGTGTACGAGCCGAAGGGCGAGGTCGGCAAGGACGCGGTGGCCCGGCTGGCCAAGGCGCTGGGCATCGACGGCACACCGGTGGCCGAGGGCCGGATCTGGCGGGTGGGCGGCAAGGACGGCTCCGGGCCGAGCCTGACGGTGAACCGGGACGCGCCGGGCAGCTGGACGTTCAGCCGGTACGCGCCGGGCACCGACGACTGCAGGAAGGGTGTCCTGTGCACCCACGACCCGATGGGCCCGACCGGCGCCCCGGTCAGCGTGCGGAAGGCGACCGAGGCGGCCGCGCCGGTGCTGAAGGCGGCGGGGCTGGACGACGCGAAGATCGACGCGAGCCAGGTCATGGGGAGCCAGCGGGTCGTGAACGCCGATCCGGTGGTCGGCGGGCTGCCGACGTACGGCTGGACGACCGGCCTGACCGTGGACCAGAAGGGCGAGCTGGTCGGCGGGCACGGGCTGCTCGGGGCTCCGGTGAAGGGCGACACGTACCCCGTGCTGAGCGCCGCGAAGACGCTGACGCTGATGAACGCGGCGCCGAGGAGCGACCACCGCATGGGGATCGGCGGCTGCGCCAGTCCGGTGCCGCTGAAGAACCGGCTGGAGCAGCCCTGCGGCGGGTCCACCGCGGTGCCGAAGCAGGGGGCTGACCCGGGACGGGACACCGTCACCGTGGAGAAGGCGGTGTTCGGGCTGGCCGCGCACTCCGTCGCCGGGCGGCAGACGCTGGTGCCGTCCTGGCTGTTCGAGGTGCGGGGGCCTGCCGGCCAGGGCGCGTCGACGGTTGCGTACCCGGCGGTCGATCCCCGGTATGTGGCGTCGGCGGCCACGCCCTCGGCTCCGCCGGTGTCCGGGACGCCCACCACCCGGACGGTGAAGGTCACCGGCTACACGGCCGAGGGCCGGGATCTGACCGTGAGCTTCTTCGGCGGGGTGTGTGCCGACTACACGGTGGCGGCGAAGGAGAGCGGCGGGCGGGTGACCGTGAGCGTCGCCGAGCACCCCTGGCCGGACAAGGTGTGTGTGCTGATCGCCAAGGAGTACGTGAAGACCGTGCGGCTGGCCGCGCCGCTGGACGGGCGGACCGTGGTCGGTGACGACGGCAGCCGTATTCCGCAGGGCAAGCCGGGGGCGTTGCGGGGAGGGCGGTGACGGTTCGCGCCCCTTCGGGGGCGCACTGCGGCTCAGCCCTTCGGCATACGCCGACGGCGGCACTCCCACGCGGGGAGTGCCGCCGTCGGCAAACCGTCGGACCTGGTCCCTCGGCTCAGCTGAAGGAGTCGCCGCAGGCGCAGGAGCCGGTCGCGTTCGGGTTGTCGATCGTGAAGCCCTGCTTCTCGATCGTGTCCACGAAGTCGATGGTCGCGCCGCCCAGGTACGGAGCGCTCATGCGGTCCGTGACGACCTTGACCCCGCCGAAGTCCTTCTCCACGTCACCGTCGAGCGAGCGCTCGTCGAAGAAGAGCTGGTAGCGCAGGCCGGAGCAGCCGCCGGGCTGGACGGCGACACGCAGCGCGAGGTCGTCGCGGCCTTCCTGGTCGAGCAGGGCCTTGACCTTGGCCGCGGCGGCGTCGGTCAGGATGATGCCGTCGGTGACGGTGGTGGTCTCGTCCGATACGGACATCTACATCTCTCCCGGGTTGTACGGAGACTGCTTGCCGACGAGTGCAACCGGCGCTTCCGCGGATTCATTCCGGGCCGGGCAGTCACGTTGTCGCGTTTTTGCTTCCGTCTTCATGCTCGCATACGACCGGGAAGGCAGACAGCGGCCCGAAGAGGGAGTTGGCGGGATTCACGTCACATCGACGCTATGGCCATCGTCAAACTGACGTGAACCGGTTATGATAGATAGCGTCAGTTAGACGAAAAGTAGAAAGGGTGCGTGTCGTGACCACCGCCCAGACCCCGGAACTCGACGTGCAGCCGACTCCGCTCGCCCTGCTGCTGCTCGGCCGTGAGGCCGACCCGAAGAGCGAGCGGGGCGTCGAGTGCCCCGGTGACCTGCCCTCGCCGTCCGACCCGGACCTGGTCGCGCGCGCCCGCGCGGCCAAGGAGAAGCTCGGCGACAAGGTCTTCGTGCTCGGCCACCACTACCAGCGCGACGAAGTCATCCAGTTCGCCGACGTCACGGGCGACTCCTTCAAGCTGGCCCGGGACGCGGCCGCGCGCCCGGAGGCCGAGTACATCGTCTTCTGCGGTGTGCACTTCATGGCCGAATCGGCGGACATCCTCACCTCCGACGACCAGAAGGTCGTCCTGCCCGACCTCGCCGCCGGCTGCTCCATGGCCGACATGGCGACGGCCGAGCAGGTCGCGGAGTGCTGGGACGTGCTGACCGAGGCGGGCATCGCCGAGCAGGTCGTGCCGGTCTCGTACATGAACTCCTCCGCCGACATCAAGGCCTTCACCGGCAAGCACGGCGGCACCATCTGCACGTCCTCCAACGCCAAGCGGGCGCTGGAGTGGGCCTTCCAGCAGGGCGAGAAGGTGCTCTTCCTGCCCGACCAGCACCTCGGCCGCAACACCGCCGTCCGGGACATGGGCATGTCCCTGGACGACTGCGTGGTCTACAACCCGCACAGGCCCAACGGCGGGCTGACGGCTCAGGAGCTGCGCGACGCGAAGATGATCCTGTGGCGCGGCCACTGCTCCGTCCACGGCCGCTTCGGCCTCGACTCCGTCAACGACGTGCGCGAGCGCATCCCGGGTGTGAACGTCCTGGTCCACCCCGAGTGCAAGCACGAGGTCGTGGCCGCGGCGGACTACGTCGGCTCCACCGAGTACATCATCAAGGCCCTGGAGGCGGCCCCGGCCGGTTCCAAGTGGGCCATCGGCACCGAGCTGAACCTGGTCCGCCGCCTGGCGAACCGTTTCGCCCCCGAGGACAAGGAGATCGTCTTCCTCGACAAGACGGTCTGCTTCTGCTCGACCATGAACCGCATCGACCTGCCCCACCTGGTCTGGACCCTGGAGTCCCTGGCCGAGGGCAACCTGGTCAACCGGATCGAGGTCGACAAGGAGACCGAGGCGTTCGCCAAGCTGGCGCTGGAGCGGATGCTGGCGCTCCCCTAGCACCCACGAAAGGGCCGGGCCTCGTACGAGACCCGGCCCTTTGCCATACCGTCAGACTCCGGCCGGCTCCAGCACCTTCTCCGCCTTCGCCTCCCGCCTGGCCGCGCGCTTCTTCGCCCGCCGCTCCTTGCGCAGCTCCAGCATCGCGTAGAGGGTCGGGACCAGGAGCAGGGTCAGCAGGGTCGACGTGACCAGGCCGCCGATGACCACGACCGCGAGGGGCTGGGCGATGAAGCCGCCCTCGCCGGTGACTCCCAGGGCCATGGGAAGCAGCGCGAAGATCGTCGCCAGGGCCGTCATCAGGATCGGGCGGAGGCGGTGGCGGCCGCCCTCGACGACGGCTTCCACGACGCCGTGGCCCTGCCTGCGGTACTGGTTGATCAGGTCGATCAGCACGATCGCGTTGGTCACCACGATGCCGATCAGCATCAGCATGCCGATCATCGCCGGGACGCCCATCGGGGTGCCGGTCGCGACCAGCAGGCCGATCGCACCCGTCGCCGCGAAGGGGATCGACACCAGCAGGATCAGCGGCTGGGCCAGCGAGCGGAAGGTCGCCACCAGCAGCATGAAGACGATCGCGATCGCCGCCAGCATGGCCAGGCCCAGGTTCTTGAACGCGTCGTTCTGGTCCGAGGTCACGCCGCCGATCTCGGCCTTCGCGCCCGCCGGCAGCTTCAGGGCCTTGATCTTCGACTGGAGCTCGGTGCTGACCGCGCCCGTGTTGTCACCGGTCGGCTTGGCCGTGATGGTCGCGGCGCGCCGGCCGTCGATCCGGGTCAGCGACACCGGGCCGTCCACCAGCTTCACCGTGGCGATGTCGCCGAGCTTCACCGGGCCGAGGCGCAGGTTCTTCAGCTGGGCCGGCGTGGTCGCGGGCTTCGCCGACCTCACGACGACGTCGCGCTCGGTGTCGTCGAGGATCGCCTTGGCCGCCGTCGTACCGCGCACCGCCTGGGCGACCGCTGCGCCGAGCTTCTGGTCGTCGAAACCGGCCGCCGCCGCCTTGGCGTTCGCCTTGACCGAGATCCGGGGCACGCTGGTGGACAGGTCGCTGGTGACGTCGGTGACGTCGTCCAGGCCGGCGACCGTGGAGCGGACCTGCTCGGCCGCCGTGCGCAGCGCCTCGGGGTCGGAGGCCTTGACCACCACGCTCAGGTTCTGGTTGCCGAAGCCGTCACCGGCCGACACGGTGGTCGTGCCGATGCCCCTGAGCTGCTTGAGGCCGTCCGCGATGTGCTTCTGCACCTTGTCGTACGACTTCGAGTCCTCCAGCATCACCTGGTACGACGCCTGGTTGGAGTCCGTGCCGCCGCCGAAGGCCGCCATGAAGCCGGAGGAGCCGACGGTGACCTGGTAGTCCTTGACGCCCTCGGTGGAGGCGAGCAGCTTCTCGACCCGCCTTGCCTGCGCGTCGGTGGCGGCCAGGCTCGTGCCGGGCTTCAGCTCCTGCTTGACCGTGATGACCTGCTGCTCGCCCTGGTCGAAGAAGTTCGTCTTCAGCAGGCCGCCCATGCCGAACGTGACGACCAGGACCACGATCGCGATCAGCACGCTGGTGAGGCGGCGGCGCGTGGCGAAGCGCAGGACGGGGACGTAGGCGCGCTGGAGGCGGCTGTTCGCCTCCTTCTCCTCGGCCCGGCGGCGGGCCTCCACGGCGTCCTCGGGGGTGCCCTTCGGGGCGCGCAGGAACCAGTACGACAGGACGGGGACGACCGTCAGGGACACCAGCAGGGAGGCCAGCAGGGCCGCCGTCACCGTGATGCTGAACGAGCCGAACAGGGCGCCCACCATGCCGCCGACCAGGCCGATCGGCAGGAACACGGCGACCGTGGTGAGGGTGGAGGAGGTGACCGCGCCGGCCACCTCGCGGACGGCGCCCAGGATGGCCTCCTTGCGCTCCTCGCCGTAGCCGAGGTGCCGCTTGATGTTCTCCAGGACCACGATCGAGTCGTCCACGACCCGGCCGATGGCGATGGTCAGCGCGCCGAGCGTGAGCATGTTCAGCGACAGGCCGCGCGTCCACAGCACGATCAGGGCCAGCACCACCGACAGCGGGATGGAGACCGCGGTCACCAGCGTCGAGCGGATCGACGCCAGGAAGACCAGGATGACCAGGACCGCGAAGAGCAGGCCGAGCGCGCCCTCCGTGGTCAGGCCCTTGATGGACTTCGACACCGCCGGGCCCTGGTCGCTGACGACCGTGAGCTTCGCGCCGGAGCCGAGCTGCTCGCGCAGGTCGGGCAGCTTGTCCTTGACCGCGTCCGAGATGGTGACCGCGCTGCCGTCGTGGTCCATCGTCACGTTGACGGCGAGGCTGGGCCGGCCGTCGGTGCGGGTGATGGAGTCGGCCGGGGCCGGCTGCTCCTTGACGGCGGCCACGTCACCGAGGCGCACGGGCTTCCCGCCGCGCTCGCCGGTCACCATGAGGTCCTGGATCTGCCGCAGCGAGGTGAAGCCGCCGCCGACCTGGACGGTGCGGCTCACGCCGTCCTCGTCGAAGGAGCCGGCCGGGACGGTCGCGCCGCCCGCCTGGAGGGCCTGGCCGAGCGCGGCGGAGGTGAGGCCGGCCCGCGCGAGCTCGGCGTCGTCCGGGGTGACGGTGACCTGGAGGTCGCGGACGCCGGTGACCTGGACGCGGCCGACGCCGTCGATGTCCTTCAGCGCCGGTACGACGGTCCTGTCCAGCTGGTCCGCGAGCGCCTGCTGGTCCTTGTCCGAGGTGACGGCGAGGACCACGGTCGGCATGTCGTCGGTGGACCCGGAGACGACCTGCGGGTCGACGCCGTCCGGGAGCTGGTTGCGGGCCCGGTTCACGGCCTGCTGGACGTCGGAGACGATCTGCTTGGTGTCGTTGTCGTAGTCGAAGGACGCCATGATCACGGCGTTGCCCTCACTGGCGGTGGAGGTGACCCCGGTGACACCGTCGACGCCCTGGAGGTTGTTCTCGATCGGCTCGACGACCTGCTTCTCGACGACGTCGGGCGAGGCGCCCTGGTACGGCGCGACCACCGACACCATGGGCAGGTTGATGGTGGGCAGCAGCTGCTGCTTGATCTGGGGAATCGCGATCAGCCCGAAGACGAGCGCGACGAGCGACATCAGGGCGATCAGGGCCCGTTGCCGGAGGCTGAATCTCGACAGCCAGGACATGGATCAGGGTCTCTCTTCCGTGAGCGGCAGACCCTCTCACCCTGAGCCATGGCAGGGCGCGCTCTTGTAAGCCCTGGGTCGATTTCCTTATCCCGGCCCTACTGCGCCCGCAGTACGCCCGGGTGGAGATCAGTCCGCCCTCGGACGCACCAGCCCCGACTCGTACGCGATCACCACGAGCTGCGCCCGGTCGCGCGCGCCCAGCTTGGCCATGGCCCGGTTGACGTGCGTCTTCACCGTGAGCGGGCTGACCTGGAGGCGGTCGGCGATCTCGTCGTTGGAGTGGCCGCCGGCGACCTGGACCAGCACCTCGCGCTCCCGCCCGGTGAGCGCGCCGAGGCGCTCGGAGCGGGCGGGGTCACGGCCGTCGTCGCCGTCGCCCTGGGCGAGGAAACGGGCGATCAGCCCCTTGGTGGCGGCCGGGGACAGCAGGGCCTCACCGCCCGCCGCGACCCGGATGGCGTTCAGCAGCTCCTCCGGCTCGCTGCCCTTGCCGAGGAAGCCGGAGGCTCCCGCGCGCAGGGACTGGATGACGTAGTCGTCCACCTCGAAGGTGGTCAGGATGACCACGCGGACCTGCGCCAGGGAGGGATCGGCGCTGATCAGCCGGGTGGCGGCGAGCCCGTCCGTGCCCGGCATCCGGATGTCCATGAGGACGACGTCGGCGGCCTGCTCCTTGGCCAGCCGGACCGCCTCGGCCCCGTCGGAGGCCTCCCCCACCACCTCCATGTCGGGCTCGGAGTCGACCAGCACCCGGAACGCGCTGCGCAGCAGTGCCTGGTCGTCGGCGAGCAGGACACGGATCGTCATGCGGGCTCCCCCGGGGCCGTCGTACGGGTCTCGCTTCGGGTCTTGAGGGGCAGGATCGCATGGACGCGGAAGCCGCCGCCGTAGCGGGGCCCGGTGGTGAGGGTGCCGCCGAGGGCGGTGACCCGCTCACGCATGCCGAGCAGTCCGTGCCCGCCGCCGTCCCCGGGCACACCGGCCGCGCCCGCGCCGTCGTCCAGCACGGTGACCTCGATGTTCGGTCCGACGCGTACGACGCTGACCTCGGCCTTGGCGTCGGCGCCGGCGTGTTTCTGGGCGTTCGTCAGCGCTTCCTGGATGATCCGGTACGCGGCGAGGCCGACGGCGGCGGGGAGTTCCGTGCCCTGGTCGGCGCGGGCCACCTCCACCGGGAGCCCCGCGTGGCGGAAGGTGTCGGCCAGTTCGTCCAGCCGGCTCAGGCCGGGAGCGGGCTCGGTCGGGGCCTCGGGGTCACCGGACTGACGGAGCAGTCCGACGGTGGCGCGCAGTTCCTCCAGCGCCGAGCGGCTGGCCTCGCGTACGTGCCCCAGGGCCTCCTTGGCCTGGTCGGGCCGCTTGTCCATGACGTGCGCGGCCACCCCGGCCTGCACGTTCACGAGGGCGATGTGATGGGCGACGACGTCGTGCAGATCGCGGGCGATGCGCAGCCGCTCCTCGGCGACCCGGCGGCGGGCCTCCTCCTCGCGGGTGCGTTCGGCTCTCTCCGCCCGCTCCCGGATGGCCTGGACGACCGCGCGCCGGCTGCGTACGGCGTCCCCGGCGGTCGCGCCGATGCCGGTCCAGGCGAGCACGCCGAGGTTCTCCTGCGCGTACCAGGGCAGCGGGCCGCCCAGTATGGCGGCGGCCGTCAGCACGGTCATGGTGAGCAGGCCGACGCGCAGGGTGGTGGTGCGGTCGGTGGTCGAGGCGACGGTGTACAGGGCGATCACGGCGGACATCGCGACGGGGGCGCGGGGGTCGCCGGTGACGCACTCGATCACGGACAGGGCGCCGGTGACGGCGAGGACCGTCCGCGGGGCGCGGCGACGGAAGACCAGCGTGGCCGCGGCGAGCAGCATCAGGAGGAGGCTGAGCGGGTCGGGGGTGCGCACGCCCCAGGTGACGCCGTTCGCTCCGCGGGGCACGACGAGGGAGCCGGCGACCATGCATGCCAGCACGCCGGCGGCGATGGACGCGTCCAGGGCGAGGGGGTGGGCCCTGAGGCCGCACCGGGCGCGTTCGAGAGTGCTCACCTAGGGAACAGTACGGGGACGCGCAAGGTGCCCATGCCGCAGCTGGTCGGGGCTGGGTCCGCTCACCGGCACCGACGAGGGACGGGACGCTGCCGCCGGGCGACGGGGAATCCACTCACCCGCGCCGGCAGGATGCGCGGCGCTGCCGCCGAACAACGGGGAATCCACTCACCCACGCCGACGAGGCGCGGGGCGCAGCGGCCGGGCGACGGGGGCCGCTCACTCGCGCCAGCGAGGTGCGCGGCGCTGCGACTGAACGACGAGCCGCTTCGTTGCTCCGCGCCGACAGGGCGCGGAGCACTGCCCCCCGAACGACGGGGGATCCGGCTCACCCGTGCCAGCAGGATGCGGGGCGCAGCCACCAACGACGGGGGATCCGCTCACCCGCGCCGACGAGGCGCGGGGCGCTGCCGCTGGGCGCCGGGGGCCGCTCACTCGCGCCGACGAGGTACGGAGCGCAGCGACTGAACGACGAGCCGCTTCGTTGGGCCGCGCCGACAGGGCGGCGGAGCGCTGCCACTGGACGACGGGGGATCCGCCCACCCGCGCCAGTGCTGGACCGGATCTGCACGCGCTGTATGACGCCGTCGCGGTCGGCCGGTGCTCGGAGAGGGAGCCGCGCATGCCCACCGGGCGGTTGTCGGTGCTGTGCGTGGCGGTGAAGAAGTCCCAGGCGCGGCGCAGCTCGTTCTGCTGGGTATGGCTCGGCACCAGTCCCCGGCCGGCGCGGATCCCCAGGCGGGCGCGGCTGCCGCGGGCCGACCCGCCGGGGTCGGGTCGGGCCCCCGGGTCCTTGTCGTACGCGTCCATTCCGCCCCGTCCCCCGTTTCACTCAGTCGCAGGATGCGGGACACTGCCGCCGAACGACGGGGGCCGCTCCCCCGCTCTGGCGAGGTGCGGGACGCTGCCACTGGACGACAGGGGTCCGCCCACCCGCGCCAGTAGGGTGCGGGGCGCAGCCGGCCAACGACGGGGGATCCGCTCGCCCGCGCCGGCAGGGTGGCTCCCCTGGAAGGGGTACCGACAGTGCCCAGCCGTGCCGCCCCCCAGCCGCACAACTGTCCGCGGGCTGCGCGAGGCCGGCTGTCGCTGTCGGCTACGGCGGCGATGCGCGACCCCAAGGGGCGCGGGGAACTGCGCGGGCGGCCGCAGTCGGCCCACAGCCGCCGTACCGCAGAAGCTTCCGCTCTCCGGGCGCCCGGACGTCAGCCCGGGATCAGCCCGTCGTCGCTGAGCATCTCCCGGACCTCCTCCAGCGTCGCGTCCGGCGAGGGAAGGATCAGTTCCGAGGGTTCCAGCGCCTCGTCCGGCAACGACGTGCCGAGCCGGCGGACGGAGTCGAGGAGGGCGCCGAGGGTGCGGCGGAAGCCCGCCTCGTCGCCGGCCTCCATCGCCCGCAGCAGCTCGTCGTCCAGCTTGTTCAGCTCGACGACGTGGGAGTCGTCCAGCCTGACCTGGCCCTCCCCCATGATCCGTACGATCACGTCGGCCTCCTCGGCTCGGGTCCCGGCGCCGGACTACTGCTTGTCGAAGCGCGGGGTGTCCTGCGGCTGCTGCTGGGACTGCCCCTGCCCGGTGCCGCCCTCGATGGCCTGCTGCGGGGAGCCTCCGGCCAGCTCGGCCTTCATGCGCTGCAGTTCCAGCTCTACATCCGTACCACCGGAGATCCGGTCCAGCTCGGCGGCGATGTCGTCCTTCGCCATGCCGGTCGGGTCGTCCAGGGCGCCGGAGGCGAGCAGCTCGTCGATGGCGCCGGCCCGGGCCTGGAGCTGCTGCGTCTTGTCCTCGGCCCGCTGGATCGCCAGGCCGACGTCGCCCATCTCCTCGGAGATGCCGGAGAAGGCCTCGCCGATCCGGGTCTGGGCCTGGGCGGCGGTGTAGGTGGCCTTGATGGTCTCCTTCTTCGTGCGGAACGCGTCCACCTTGGCCTGCAGGCGCTGGGCCGCGAGGGTGAGCTTCTCCTCCTCGCCCTGGAGGGTCGCGTGCTGCGTTTCGAGATCCGTCACCTGCTGCTGGAGTGCGGCGCGGCGGGACAGCGCCTCGCGGGCCAGGTCCTCGCGGCCGAGCGCGAGCGCCTTGCGGCCCTGGTCCTCCAGCTTGGAGGACTGCTGCTGCAACTGGTTGAGCTGGAGTTCCAGGCGCTTGCGGCTGGTCGCCACGTCGGCGACGCCGCGGCGGACCTTCTGCAGCAGCTCCAGCTGCTTCTGGTACGAGTAATCGAGGGTCTCGCGCGGGTCCTCGGCCCGGTCAAGGGCCTTGTTCGCCTTCGCGCGGAAGATCATCCCCATACGCTTCATGACACCGCTCATGGGCTTCGCGCGCCCCCTTCTGACGGACTCCAGCTCACAGATCCTGCGACAGGACCCACAGTACGGGCCCTGACTCCATTACCGCACTGTTCGGGGACGGATGCGCTCATCCCCGAGGACGACTGCGGACGCTATCGCTCCGGCGTGAGGAGTAGGTGATCCCCCACCGGCCCCCACCGGAACGTCCCCTCTGTCCCCCTACAGACGTCCGGCGTTGCGGGATCGTTCCCCGCCGGGCTGGGGTCCATGCCGGTGAAGCCCTTACCCTTGGGTTTTGTGTTCCGTAGCCGTGCCAAGGACGAGAAGGCCCCCGCCGACAAGGCGCAGGTGACCCTCTCCAAGCAGCCCCGTGACCCGCAGGCCCCGAAGGGCAGGCCCACGCCCAAGCGCAGTGAGGCCCAGTCCCAGCGGCGCAGCGTGGCCCATACGCCGACCAACCGCAAGGAGGCCGCCAAGCGCCAGCGCGAGGACCGGCGCCAGGCCCTGGAGCGGCAGCGCCAGGCGCTCGCCACGGGTGACGAGCGCTATCTGCCCGCCCGGGACAAGGGCCCGGTCCGCAAGTTCGCCCGCAACTGGGTGGACTCGCGGTTCAACGTGGCGGAGTTCTTCCTGCCGCTCGCCGTGGTGATCCTGGTGCTGAGCGTGGTGCGGGTGCCGGCGATCCAGTCGATCGCGCTGCTGCTGTGGCTGGTGGTGATCGTGCTGATCGTGCTCGACGCGGCGTTCAGCGGCTTCCGGCTGAAGAAGCGGCTGGCGGAGCGCTTCCCGGACGAGAACACGCGCGGAGCGGTCGCCTACGCCCTGATGCGCTCCCTCCAGATGCGCCGGCTCCGGCTGCCGAAGCCGCAGGTCAAGCGCGGAGAGCGACCCTGAGCGCAGAGGCCTTCACCGGGGGTGCGGCCGAGGCCTGGCTGAACAAGCTGGGCGGGCTGCGTGATGTCGTACGCCAGGAACTGGTGGCGCGGCAGCTGGACGAGCAGATAGCCGGCCGGTTCCCGGTCGGGCAGCGGCTGCGGGTGCTCGACGTCGGGATGGGCCAGGGCACCCAGGCGCTGCGGCTGGCCCGGCTCGGCCATCAGGTGACCGGGGTCGAGCAGGACGCGACGATGATCGCCGCCGCCCGGGAGGCGCTGGCCGCGCAGCCGGAGGGCATCCGCGAGCGGGTGCGGCTGGTGCAGGGCGACGGGCGGGACACCGGTGTGCACTTCCTGCCGGGCAGCTTCGACGTGGTGCTGTGCCACGGGGTGCTGATGTACGTCGAGGAGCCGGACCCGCTGGTGGCGGGCCTGGCGAGGATGCTCGCCCCCGGCGGACTCCTCTCCCTGCTCGTCCGCAACGGCGACGCGCTCGCCATGCGGCCGGGCCTGTCCGGCGACTGGGCGGGCGCCCTGGCCGCCTTCGACACGACCTCCTACCGCAACCGCCTCGGCCTGGACGTACGGGCCGACCGGCTGGCCTCGCTGACCGCCACGCTCGCCGGGATCGCGGCCCCGCTGCACGCCTGGTACGGCGTCCGGGTGTTCACGGACACGGCTGCGGACGACACGGAGATCCCGCAGGACCTCCAGACGCTGCTCGCGGTCGAGGAGCGGGCCGGGCGCACGGACCCCTACCGCGGCGTGGCGGCACTGCTGCACCTGTGCGGCGTACGCGGCTGAATCCGTTCGGGCCAACAGCGCGGGCCGGGTGACCGGCGTGCGGTGAGACTCGGGACATGGACGCTTCCCCGAGCCGTGCCCCGTGGAGGGCCGCCGCCGCTGCCGTGCTGCTGTGCTGCGTGGCGGTGAGCTGTACGTCCAACGGCCCCGAGGCCCGGCAGGACACCGCGCAGACCGGGCGGGCGGCCGTGCCGATGGCCCCGCGGGATCTGCAGAGCCAGTACCAGAAGGTCATCAAGCAGGCCCTGCCGTCGGTCGTGCAGATCCAGGCGAGCCAGGAACTGGGCTCCGGAGTGGTGTACGACGACAAGGGACACATCGTCACCAACGCGCACGTGGTCGGGTCGGAGAAGACCTTCAAGGTGACCACGGCCAACAGCGAGCAGCCGCTCACCGCGAGCCTGGTGTACTCCTACCCCGAGCAGGACCTGGCCGTGATCAAGCTGGACAAGGTGCCGGACGGGCTGAAGGCGGCGGAGTTCGGCGATTCCGAGAAGGTGGAGGTCGGCCAGATCGTGCTGGCCATGGGCTCACCGCTCGGGCTGTCGTCCAGCGTGACCCAGGGCATCGTCTCGGCGACCGGGCGGACGGTCAGCGAGGCGTCCGGCGGGGGCACGGGCGCGACGATCGCGAACATGGTGCAGACCTCGGCCGCCATCAACCCGGGCAACAGCGGTGGCGCGCTGGTCAATCTCGCCGGTCAGGTCGTCGGCATCCCGACGCTCGCCGCCACCGACCCCAGCCTCGGGAGCAGCGCGGCGCCCGGCATCGGGTTCGCCATCCCGGCGTCGATGGTCAAGACCATCGCCGGACAGATCGTCGAGCAGGGCAAGGTGGTCAACTCTGGCCGGGCCGCGCTCGGCATCACCGCGCGGACGGTCGTGGACGAGCGCTACCAGTCGGCCGGGGTGGCGGTGGTCACCGTCAAACCCGGCGGCGCGGCCGACCAGGCGGGCATGCGCCCGGGCGACATCATCACCAAGGTGGGCGGCCAGCCGATCTCCACCATCACCTCCCTCTCCGTGGCGCTGGCGGCGGACAAACCGGGCCAGAAGACCTCGGTGACCTACCAGCGGGACGGCGCCGAGAAGACGGTGGAGGTGACGCTGGGCGAGCAGTGAGAGGGATACGGCCCCTGCGTGTGCCGGGGCCGCACCCTCTCGGCGCCGGCTACGCCGCGTCGGCGTGCAGGCTCATCGGCCCGTAGATCTCGGTGTTCTCCTCGAACAGCCGCACCTGGTCGGCGCCGCCCTCCAGGAGCGCCTTCCAGTGCTCGCCGATCCAGGACTCGGCATCCCCCTGCGTGGTGAACTCCTCGGGCTGCACGGCGGGCTGGACCTCCGTCCCGTCGGCCTTCTCGAACCGCCACGTCCATGCCGTCATCTAGGCCTCCTTCGATCCAACACCTGCTGGCAGGGTATGCGCTCCGCGGGTCCGGCCGTTAGAGGCTGTGGATCACCCGCGGGTCCGGTGCAGGCCGCTCGCGCCCGCCGGCGAAGCCGCGCGGCCGGGGCCCCTTTCGGGGCGCCGAAGTGAGCAGTGCCTGGTGGGGCGGGTGAGAATCGGTCCCGTGGACATCACTCTGCTCGGTACCGGTGCCCCTGCTGGGCTGCCCCGCCCCGACTGCCCCTGCGCCGCGTGTGCGAGGGCGCTCGGGCCCGACGCGCGGGCGGCCACCGCGGTGCTGGTGGACGGGGCGCTGCTGCTCGACCTGACGCCGGGCGCGGCGTTCGCGGCGGCGCGGGCCGGACATTCGCTCGCCGGGGTGGGGCAGGTGCTGCTGTCGCATCCGCACGGCGGCCCGGCGGTGGAGGTGCCGGCCGGGCTGCCGCAGCCCGGGCGGGTGCCGGACGGCCGGGAGTTGGCGCTGCTGACGGGGCATCGGGTGCGGGCCGTGGCGATGGACGCGGGCGGCACCGGGTACGCGGTGACCGGGCCGGACGGGCAGCGGCTGCTGTATCTGCCGCCGGGCGGGGCGCCGGCGGGCCTGGAGGAGGCGACGGCGGAGTCGTACGACATGGTCCTCGCGGACGTGGTGGGCCGCCCCGACGCGCTGGCGCGGCTGCGGGCGGTCGGCTCGGTCGGCCCGACGACGGATGTGCTGGCGGTCCACCTCGACCACGACGTGCCGCCCGGCGCGGAGTTGCGGCGCCGGCTGGCGGCGGCCGGGGCGCGGGCGGTGCCGGACGGTACGACGCTGGCGGTCGGCGCGTACGAGGACGTGCCGGACGTGCCGCGCCGGACGCTGGTGCTGGGCGGGGCGCGCTCGGGCAAGTCGGTGGAGGCCGAGCGCCGGCTGGAGTCCTTCCCGGACGTGCTGTACGTGGCGACCAGTGGGTCGCGGGGCGGGGACACCGAGTGGGCGGAGCGGGTGGCTCTGCACCGGGAGCGGCGGCCGGGGTCGTGGCGTACGGCGGAGACGACGGACCTGGTGCCGCTGCTGGGCGAGGACGGGCCGCCGCTGCTGATCGACTGTCTGTCGCTGTGGCTGACGGATGTCATGGACTCCGTGGGGGCGTGGGACGACGCGGAGTGGGCGGGCGGGGGTGAGAAGTCCCTGCGGGAGCGGGTGCGGGAGTTGACGGAGGCGGTGCGCCGCACACGGCGGACCGTGGTCGCGGTGTCGAACGAGGTGGGCTCGGGGATCGTGCCGGCGACCGCGTCCGGCCGTCGGTACCGTGACGAACTCGGGCGGTTGAACGCGGCGTTCGGTGCGGAGTGCGAGCAGGTGCTGTTGGTGGTGGCGGGGCAGCCGTTGGTGCTGCGGGGCTGAGCCCGCGGTTACGCGGGCTGTTCCGCCTTGCGGGCCAGGATCCGGTACGCGTTCGAGAAGCGGGTTCGGCGCAGCACAGGGGCCAGCGCGTGGTCCAGGGCGGAGGCGGTGGCGATGAGGGGGGCCGCCGCTTTGCGGAGGGGCGCGGAGGTGCGGGCCAGGGCGATGGTGAGCGCCGCCGAGAGGTCGCAGGGGGTGTGCGGGGCGCGGCGGTCCGTCGTGAGGATCTCGCAGCCCCGGGTCTTCAGTTCCGCGCACAGGTTGGCCATCGGCAGCAGATGCAGATGGCGGGGCCGGCCGTAGGGAAGCCACCATCCGCCGAGGAGCGCCGCGAACGCGCAGCGCGGATCCGCCAGTTCGATGAGCAGGTGGCCGCCGGGCCGCAGGACGGCCAGGGCCGCGCGGAGTTCGGCGCGCGGGTTGGGCGCCTGCTCCAGGTGGTGGAACATGCTGACGACGTCGTACCGGGAGCGCAGCCGGGCCAGGACCCAGGGATCCGTGAGATCGCCGATGTGCGCCTCCTCCACGCGTTCCTCCCGGAGGGCCTGTTCGACGCGGGGGGTCGGGTCCAGGCCGTCGAAGGACGTGTAGGGGAAGAGCTCCTTCGCCGTCTCCGGGAAGCGGGCGTGGCCGGTGCCCACGTCCAGCCAGCTCTCCGGTTCGGCGGTCACCGGCAGGACCGTACGGGCCGCGGCCAGGCGCCGGCGACGCGCCGCCCGCGCGGTAAGGCTCCGCTCGGCGAAGTCCTCCAGCCGGCCCGCGAAGAAGTCCAGCTGGTGGAAGGCGAGGCCCTCCGCCGTGAGCCGCGGGTTCTGGAAGGCGTGCCGGCACTCGCGGCACTCGTCCACGACGAACAGGCCGGGATCGCGCGGCCTCAAGGCGGCGGCCCGCGCCCGCGTGCGCAGGTTCCCGGAGCCGCACCAGGGGCAGTTCTCGCGGCGCGGCTCCTGGAACAGGTCGGCGACCCGGGGTGGGGTGAGGGGCGAGGTCGGCATGGGCGGCTCCCTGAGCGACATTCCGCAGCAAACCGGAACGTATGGGATCCCGATCTTGGGTGCAATGACGTCGTGGGGGTGTGGTGGCCATGTGGCGCGGAAGCGTTCGTTCTCGGGCGGTACTGTTCGGCGAATGAGCAGGCTTAATCTGGACGACTTCACCGATCTGATCGAGCGCCCGGACGGGGGCGTGCGCCGTGACGCCGAGGCCCGGCGGGAGCGCCAGATCGTGCCGCCCGGGGCGCTGGGCCGCCTCGACGAGCTGGGCGAGTGGCTGGCCGCCGCGCAGAGCGCCGTACCGGTACGGACCGTCGAGCGGCCGAAGGTGATCCTCTTCGCCGGTGACCACGGCATCGCCGAGCTGGGTGTCTCGGCGCGTCCCGCCGGCGGTGCGCAGGAACTGGTACGGGCCGTGCTGGAGGGCGCGAGCCCGGTGTCCGTGCTCGCGCGCCGGCAGGAGGTGCCCGTACGGATCGTGGACATGGCCCTGGACTGCGCGCCGGACGCCTTCCCGGAGGACGTCGTACGGCACCGGGTGCGGCGCGGCAGCGGCCGTATCGACCTCGAGGACGCGCTCACCCTGGACGAGGCCGAGGCGGCGCTGCGCGCGGGTATCGCCGTCGCCGACGAGGAGGCCGACTCGGGTACGGACCTGGTGGTCCTCGGCGACATCAGCGTCGGCGGCACCACGGCCGCCGCGGTGCTGATCGCCGCGCTGTGCGGGACCGACGCGTCGGTGGTGACCGGGCGGGGCGGGCTCGCGATCGACGACCTGGCGTGGATGCGCAAGTGCGCGGCGATCCGGGACGCGCTCCGGCGGGCGCGGCCGGTGCTCGGGGACCAGTTGCAGTTGCTGGCGACCGTGGGCGGGGCGGACCTGGCGGCGATGACCGGGTTCCTGCTGCAGTGCGCGGTGCGGAAGCTGCCGGTGATCCTGGACGGGGTGGTGGCCGCCGCGTGTGCGCTGGTCGCGCAGCGGGTGGCCTTCCGGGCGCCGGACTGGTGGCTGGCCGGGCACGACAGCGGGGAGCCGGGGCAGGCGAAGGCGCTGGACCGGATGGCCCTGGAGCCGCTGCTGGAGCAGGGGGTGAAGGTCGGCGAGGGCGCGGGTGCGCTGCTGGCGCTGCCCCTGGTCCGGGCCGCAGCCGCGCTTGCCGCGGAGCTTCCCGAGCAGGAGCCGCGGGAGGAGAAGGAAGAGGAGCAGGAGTAGTCCGCCGAGCGGGCGTGAACGACGCCGGGCGGAAAAGCCCGCGCACAGCACACGCACAGCTCGATGTGCGTTTCGCCAGGGCAGCACCCATATGATCCTGCCCCATGGGAGATGCCCGAAATGCCGTGCCGCAGCAAGCCGAACCGGGGCGTCCGGGCGAGGAGAGGCGGCGGTCCACCGGAACCTCCCGGCGGGCCGCCGCCTTCGCCGTCTGGTACCTGCGGACGGTCGCCTTCATCAACTTCCTCAGCGCGGTCTGGGTCTCGCTCGGCCAGGACGTGCGCCGGCACAACCAGGACGACTTCTTCACCCCGTACCTGCTGACGGCCGGCTTCGCCTCGGGCGTGTTCACCGCGTTCCTGGCGATCACCATGCGGCGCAGAAAGCGCGCCGCCTGGATCCTCAACCTGGTGATCAGCGGGGCCTTCCTCGCGCTGTTCGCGTTCGCCATGGCGTTCCCGGAGATCCGGCGGTACGCGCAGAACTGGATCTCGCTGGCGCTCACGGCCGTGTTCGTCGGCGCACTGCTCGTGGGCCGCCGGGAGTTCTACGCCAAGGGCGACCGGTCCAACCCGCGGCTCGCGGCGACGGTCGCCGTCGGCGGCGGGCTGGCCGCGAGCCTGCTGGCCGGGCTGCTGGTGACGGTCACCAACCAGGCGCCGGACACGGCCCGTTCGACCTTCCTGGAGCGCTGGCACTACGGCGCCCTGCGCCTGGTGTCGGTGGCCGCCGACGAGAACCGCTTCCCCGGCATCGCCCCGCCGAACTGGGCCAACGTCGCCGTCAACGTGCTCAGTACGGCCCTCGTCCTCGCCGTGTTCTACGCCGCGTTCCGCTCCCGGCGCGCCGTGGACCCGCTCACCGAGGACGACGAGAAGCAGCTGCGGGCCCTGCTGGAGCGGCACGGCGAGCGGGACTCGCTGGGCTACTTCGCGCTGCGCCGGGAAAAGAGCGTGGTGTGGTCGCCCACGGGCAAGGCGGCCGTCGCCTACCGGGTGGTCGGCGGGGTGAGCCTGGCCTCCGGGGATCCGCTCGGGGATCCGGAGGCCTGGCCCGGCGCGATCGTGCCGTGGCTGGCCGAGGCGCGGGCGCACGGGTGGATCCCGGCGGTGATGGGGGCGAGCGAGGAGGCGGGGACGATCTACGCCCGGCATGGGCTCGACGCCCTGGAACTCGGCGACGAGGCGATCGTGGAGGTCGCCGACTTCACGCTGGAGGGCCGGGCGATGCGCACGGTCCGGCAGGCGTACAACCGGGTGAAGCGGGCCGGGTACGAGGTGCGGATCCGGCGGCACGAGGACATCCCGGCGGACGGGATGGCGTATCTCGTCGAGCGTGCGGACGACTGGCGAGACGGGGCCACCGAGCGCGGGTTCAGCATGGCGCTCGGCCGGCTCGGGGACCCCGAGGACGGGCAGTGCGTGATGCTGGAGTGCACCGACGCCGAGGGGAGGCTGCGGGCGCTGCTGTCCTTCGTGCCGTGGGGGCCGCACGGGCTGTCGCTGGACCTCATGCGCCGGGACCGGGACTCCGACAACGGGCTGATGGAGTTCATGGTCATCGAGCTGCTGCGCCGGGCCGACGAGATCGGGATCACGCAGGTCTCACTCAACTTCGCGATGTTCAGGTCGGTCTTCGAACGTGGCGCGCGCCTCGGTGCCGGTCCGGTGCTGAGGCTGTGGCGGTCGCTGCTCAGCTTCTTCTCCCGCTGGTGGCAGATCGAGTCGCTGTACCGCGCCAACGCCAAGTACCGGCCCATCTGGGAGCCGCGGTTCCTGCTCTTCGAGAAGAGCGCGGACCTGCTGCGCATCGGCCTCGCCTCGGCCCGCGCGGAGGGCTTCCTGGAGGCGCCGGGACTGCCGAAGTGGCTGCACCGCAGGCACCTGGACACGCACCGATGAGGACCGGCCGATGAGAGCGCTCGCCCGCTGGGCCCGTGAGGAGTGGGGCCTGCTGTACGTCACCGTACGCACGGCCCTGCCGAAGCGGCGCCTGCGGGCGGCGCCGATGACGCTCGGCGCGGTGGGTCTGACGGCCCTGCTGCAGTACGTGCAGAACCGGCCGTGGGGCTATCAGTTCGTGCAGGACGTGGGCGCCGTACGGGCCGAGGACCCGCTGTGGCTGGCCCTGCTGCGCACGCCCCTGTCGCTGTTCGTGCCGGCGCTGGACCTGCCGGTGTGGGGCGCGCTGGCGCAGATCCTGCTGGTGTTCGGGATCGCCGAGATCTGCATCGGATGGTGGCGGACCCTGGTCATCGCGTACGCCGCCACGCTCGCCGGGACCCTCTACGCGCGCATCGGCATCTCCCTCGGCGCGCACGCCCCGTTCGGGCTGCCGTGGACGGACGCCCAGGTGGTGGACACCGGTCCGTCGGCGGCCGTGGTGGGGCTCGCCGTGTTCGTGAGCTGGCGCTACGGCGCGTACGTCACCTCGAGCGCGGTGACCCTGTCGATGGTCACCGAGGTGCTGCTCAAGGAGAACCTGGCGGGCAAGGAACACCTGGCCGCGCTGATGACCGTGGGGCTGATCTGCCTCGCGGTGGCGGTCCGGCACCGATACGGCCACGGGCTGCGGCTGCGAACCCGGCACCCCTGCGGACGCCCGCTGCGGCGCGATCAACGGCGGCCGGGCAGCCGGGCCGGGCGCGGGTCGGGCTTGCCACCGATCCAGTCCTGAACGGCGCGGCTCCGCAAGGCGGTGCCGGTACGTGCGCAGCGCGGCCCGGGGCCGGCGACCGTAGAAACGGCGGGCTGCGGCTGCGGCACCCCTGCGGACGCCCGCTGCGGCGCGATCAACGGCGGCCGGGCAGCCGGGCCGGGCGCGGGTCGGGCTTGCCACCGATCCAGCCCTGAACGGCGCGGCTCCGCAAGGCGGTACCGGTACGTGCGCAGCGCGGCCCGGGGCCGGCGACCGTAGAAACGGGGCGGGCTGCGGCTGCGGCACCCCTGCGGACGCCCGCTGCGGCGCGATCAACGGCGGCCGGGCAGCCGGGCCGGGCGCGGGTCGGGCTTGCCACCGATCCAGTCCTGAACGGCGCGGCTCCGCAGGGCCCAGCGGCGGTCGTGCCGGTAGGTGCGCAGCGCGGCCTTGGCGCGGGCGCGGGGCCGGCGGCCGTAGAAGCGGCGGGCCCACGGCGAGCCGGGACGGGCCAGCCGGACGGCGCCGACCAGGGCGACCAGCGGCACGATCGCCCCGAAGATCGCGACGCGCGCCTTGCCCTTGCTCAGCGCGACGAGGGCGAAGAGGAAGTTGACGGCGATGGTGCCGAGGGCGCCGCCGCGGTCCTGAAGTTCCTGCGCGGACAGGTCGTTGACGCCGAAGGGCGCGAACCCGGCGAGCAGCAGCCCGACGAGCGCGGCGGTCAGCACGACGACCTCGACGCTCTTGCGGCCCTCCTCGGTCCAGTAGACGTCGTCCAGGTGCAGGATCAGCGCGAACTCGTCCAGGACCAGCCCGACCCCCATCCCGAACAGCACGGCGGCGATGGCGCCGCCGGCGCCGTGCCGGTCGCTGGCGACCGAGCCGAACCCGCCGACGACGGTGAGGACGACCCCGGGGACGACGTGGTGGATGTGCAGCCCGCCCGCCTTCACGTTCCCGAACGGGCCCTTGCCGGCCCGGATCAGCCGGGTGATCACCCGGGTCACGACGAACGTGAACAGGAAGGCGGTAAGGGCGAGCAGCAGCGGGAGCTTGCCCGGTTCGACGATGTTCCGTACCCACCAGTGCCCCATATGCGCACTTTATCCCCGGGCCTGGAGAGCGGCTCCGCGACCGCCGGGTAACCTGCGCCGGTGTCCACGTCCTCACCGCTCCACGGCCTCCGCTTCGCCTTCGGCACCCTCACCGTGCTGCCCGTCCGGGTGCACCGCTGGGACCGCGAGGCCGCACGCGGCGGGATGCTGAACGCCCCGGTCGCCGGGCTGGCCGTGGGGGCCTGCGCGGCCGGACTCGGACTGCTGCTGCTTCTCCTCGGCGCCGGCCCGCTGCTCGCCGCCGTCGCCTCCGTCGCCGTACCCGCCGCCCTGACCCGCGGACTGCACCTCGACGGCCTCGCCGACACCGCCGACGGGCTGGGCAGCGGCAAGCCCGCGGAGGACGCGTTGCGGATCATGAAGCAGTCGGACATCGGCCCCTTCGGCGTCATCACCCTGGTGCTGGTGCTCCTGGCCCAGGTCGCCGTCCTGGCCCAGCTGTACGGCGACTCGTGGTTCCGGGGTGCCCTGGCGGCCGTCGTCTCGGCGGTCACGGCCCGGCTCGCCCTCACCCTGGCCGCGCGGGCGGGAGTCCCGGCCGCCCGGCCCGAGGGCCTGGGGGCGGCGGTGGCCGGGGTCGTACCGGTGCCGGGCGCGCTGGCCGTCACGGCGGCCTTCACGATCGGTTCGGCGGCCTGGGGGACGGCCCTCGGCCCGTACGCCGCCGTACGCACGGCGGCGGCGGTCCTGCTGTCCCTGGCCGTGGCCGAACTCCTGCTGCGCCGCTGCGTGAACCGGTTCGGCGGGGTGACGGGGGACGTCTTCGGCGCGCTGGCGGAGACGGCCGCGACAACGTCGTTGATCGTGTTGTCCCTGGGCCACTGAGGCGCCCGCTAAGCTCTCCGCCCGTACACGGACAAGAGAGTTGCACCCCGGGGGAATTTCCGTGCTGAAGCTGCGCCGTGCCCTGGCCTGGTCCATAGACTTCGCACTCATCGCGTCGGCGGCCACCCTGCTCGCGATACTCACCTTCCACCGCGTCACCGCCCTCGTGACCGACGTGCCCGAGCTGGCGACACGGGGCGGCCTGGACCTCGTGACCTCGCGCGGTGACGTCGTCGGCGCCTCCGCACACCTCGGCCTGTCCGTGTGGGACACGGTGGTCCTGGACGTGGAGGAGGCCTTCGGCGCGCTCGTCGTCGTCACGTTCCTCTACCAGTGGGCCTGCCTCACCTGGCTCGGCCGCACCCTCGGCAAGGGCCTGCTCGGCCTGCGTGTCACCCCGCGGCTGTCCCGGCACGCCCTGCGCCGCGCCGCCGTCACCACCGCCGCCGACGTCGCGGTGTACGCGCTGGCCTGTGTGCTGCTGATCGAGGGGAGGTTCGGGCTGTCACTGCTGGTGTGGGCCGTCGCGGTGGTGCTGTTCCTGGTCAACGCGCTGACGGTGGTCTTCCCCGGCCGCCGCTCCCTCGCCGACCGGCTGGCCGGCACCTCCGTCGTGGGCGCCTTTCGGCGGGCGGAGCCCGGCCCGACGGGCAGCCTGCCCAGGTCCCTCGCGCGGGATGAGTCCGGCGGAAGACCCTGCGCGGTGGGCGAAGTGACCATGACGCCACACACAGGTGAACGCCCGCAGGAATGAGCGAACGCGCGCACGCGCGTAGTCTCGTCCCGGGTGTTCGCCGACAGGGTGAAGGCCCCGGTTGCCACCCGCGCCCAGGCATGGACCTAGGGTCGGCTCTCGGGCCCGGTCGACCTACCCCACTGCGGCGGTCGTCCCACAAGGACGACCGAGGTTCGCAACGGCCACAGCAACTTCACATCGGAAGCGAGATTTCACCACCGTGACTGCTCTGACTCTCAGCACCGCCGCGGCGCCCGGCCTGCGGGCCGACGCGATCGTGATCGGTGTCGCCAAGGGCACTGGATCCAGGTCTGGGGACCTCGTCGTAGCGCCGGGCGCCGAGGCCGTGGACAAGGCGTACGACGGCAAGCTGGCCGGCGTCCTGGAAACCCTCGGCGCCTCGGGTGCCGAGGGCGAGCTGACGAAGCTGCCCGCTCCGGCGGGCTTCAAGGCACCCCTCGTGGTGGCGGTCGGCCTGGGCGCGGAGCCGGACGCCAAGACCGAGAACGAGGACGCCGAGGGCGGCGAGGGCTACGACGCCGAGGCGCTGCGCAAGGCCGCCGGCGTGGCCGCCCGCGCGCTCGCCGGCTCCAAGAAGGCCGCGTTCGCCCTGCCGGTCGACAGCCCGGGCGCCGTCGGTGCGATCGCCGAGGGCATCCTGCTCGGCGCGTACTCCTTCGACGTCTACAAGGAGAACGGCAAGGACGCCAAGGCCAAGAACGGCAAGGCGCCGCTGGCCGAGGCCGCGCTGCTCGGCGGCAAGCCGCGCGACGCCGCCCACAAGGGGGCCGTCGCCCGCGCCGTCGCGGTCACCGAGGAGCTGAACCGCGCCCGCGACCTGATCAACACCCCGCCGAACGACCTCACCCCGGCCATCTTCGCCGGCATCGCGCAGACCGCGGCCAAGGAGCACGGCATCAAGGTGCAGGTGCTCGACGAGAAGGCCCTGACCAAGGGCGGCTACGGCGGCATCCTCGGCGTCGGCGGCGGCTCCGCGGCCGCACCGCGCCTGGTGAAGCTGTCGTACACCCACCCGAAGGCGGACAAGCACCTGGCCTTCGTCGGCAAGGGCATCACCTACGACTCGGGCGGCATCTCGCTGAAGCCGGCCGGGCACAACGAGACGATGAAGTGCGACATGAGCGGTGCCGCCGCCGTGTTCGCCGCCGTCGTCGCCGCCGCGCGTCTCGGCCTGGAGGTCAACCTCACCGGCTGGCTGGCGCTGGCGGAGAACATGCCGTCCGGCTCCGCGGTGCGCCCGGGTGACGTGCTGCGCATGTACAGCGGCAAGACGGTGGAGGTCCTCAACACCGACGCCGAGGGCCGGCTGGTGCTCGCGGACGCGCTGTGGGCGGCCTCGCAGGAGAACCCGGACGCGATCGTGGACGTCGCGACCCTCACCGGCGCCATGATGCTGGCCCTCGGCAGCCGGACGTTCGGTGTCATGGCCAACGACGACGCGTTCCGCTCCGCGGTGCACGAGGCGGCGGAGGAGGTCGGCGAGCCGGCCTGGCCGATGCCGCTGCCGGAGCACCTGCGCAAGGGCATGGAGTCCCAGGTCGCCGACATCGCGAACATGGGCGAGCGGATGGGTGGCGGGCTGGTCGCCGGTCTGTTCCTGCGCGAGTTCGTCGGCGAGGGGATCACGTGGGCGCACCTCGACATCGCCGGCCCGGCCTTCAACGAGGGCGGTCCGTTCGGTTACACGCCGAAGGGTGGTACCGGGTCGGCTGTGCGCACGCTGGTGCGGCTGGCGGAACTCACGGCCGCGGGTGACCTGGGGTAACGGTCGCCCATCAGCTCGGGCCGCACGTCGTACGGCGGCTTTCGGGGCGCGGGGGGCCGGTCGCACGGCCCCCCGCGCCCCTTTCCGTGGGCCGCTTCCCCCTTCGTTTCAAGCGAACGTGGGACGTCTCACACACCGGCCCGGCGTCTCGATCCCCTCCGACAGGTGCAAAGATGGAGCCCGGCAGGACAGGGCCCCCACCGAAGGGCCGAAGCATCAAGCGGCCGGACACCAGCCGCCTGCCGGTCACAGGAGACCGGCGTACGGCGCACATGCATGGAGGACGTGACGTGGCGAACGACGCCAGCACCGTTTTCGACCTAGTGATCCTCGGCGGTGGTAGCGGTGGTTACGCCGCGGCCCTGCGCGGGGCGCAGCTGGGCCTGGACGTCGCCCTGATCGAGAAGGACAAGGTCGGCGGCACCTGCCTGCACCGGGGTTGCATCCCCACCAAGGCCCTGCTGCACGCGGGCGAGATCGCCGACCAGGCCCGCGAGAGCGAGCAGTTCGGCGTCAAGGCCACCTTCGAGGGCATCGACGTCCCGGCCGTCCACAAGTACAAGGACGACGTGATCTCCGGCCTGTACAAGGGCCTGCAGGGTCTCATCGCGTCCCGGAAGGTGACGTACATCGAGGGTGAGGGGCGCCTGTCCTCCCCCACCTCCGTCGACGTGAACGGGCAGCGCATCCAGGGCCGCCACGTCCTGCTGGCGACCGGCTCCGTGCCGAAGTCGCTGCCGGGCCTGGACATCGACGGCAACCGGATCATCTCCTCCGACCACGCCCTCGTCCTGGACCGCGTGCCGAAGTCCGCGATCATCCTGGGCGGCGGTGTCATCGGCGTCGAGTTCGCCTCGGCGTGGAAGTCCTTCGGCTCGGACGTCACGATCATCGAGGGCCTGAAGCACCTCGTCCCGGTCGAGGACGAGAACTCCTCGAAGCTTCTCGAGCGCGCGTTCCGCAAGCGCGGCATCAAGTTCAACCTCGGCACCTTCTTCCAGAAGGCCGAGTACACCCAGGACGGCGTGAAGGTCACCCTGGCGGACGGCAAGGAGTTCGAGGCCGAGGTCCTCCTCGTCGCCGTCGGCCGCGGCCCGGTCTCGCAGGGCCTGGGCTACGAGGAGGCCGGGGTCGCCATGGACCGCGGTTACGTCCTCGTCGACGAGTACATGCGGACCAACGTTCCGACCATCTCCGCCGTCGGCGACCTCGTCCCGACGCTCCAGCTCGCGCACGTCGGCTTCGCCGAGGGCATCCTGGTGGCGGAGCGTCTGGCCGGTCTGAAGGTCGTTCCGATCGACTACGACGGTGTCCCGCGGGTGACGTACTGCCACCCGGAGGTCGCCTCCGTCGGTATCTCCGAGGCCAAGGCCAAGGAGATCTACGGCGCGGACAAGGTCGTCGCTCTGAAGTACAACCTGGCGGGCAACGGCAAGAGCAAGATCCTGAAGACCGCGGGCGAGATCAAGCTCGTCCAGGTCAAGGACGGTGCCGTGGTCGGCGTCCACATGGTCGGCGACCGCATGGGTGAGCAGGTCGGCGAGGCCCAGCTGATCTACAACTGGGAGGCGCTGCCGGCCGAGGTCGCCCAGCTCATCCACGCCCACCCGACGCAGAACGAGGCGCTCGGCGAGGCCCACCTGGCCCTGGCCGGCAAGCCGCTGCACTCCCACGACTGAGCCTTCGGTCAACGGGCGCGACGACACAGACTTCCGCAATTCGTTAGGAGCAACCGAAACCATGGCGGTTTCCGTAACCCTTCCGGCGCTCGGTGAGAGCGTCACCGAGGGCACTGTCACCCGCTGGCTGAAGGCCGAGGGCGAGCGCGTCGAGGCCGACGAGCCGCTGCTCGAGGTGTCGACCGACAAGGTCGACACCGAGATCCCCTCGCCCGTCTCCGGTGTCCTGTCCTCCATCAAGGTCGCCGAGGACGAGACCGTCGAGGTCGGCGCCGAGCTGGCCGTGATCGACGACGGCACCGGCGCCCCCGCGGCCGCCCCGGCCCCCGCCGCCGCCGAGGCCCCGGCTCCGGCGGCCCCCGCCGCCCCGGCCCCGGTCGCCGAGGCCCCCGCGGCTCCGGCCGCGCCCGCCGCCCCGGCCCCCGCCGCTCCGGCCGGCGGTGCCACCGGCACGGACGTGGTCCTGCCCGCGCTCGGTGAGTCCGTCACCGAGGGCACCGTCACCCGCTGGCTGAAGTCGGTCGGCGACTCCGTCGAGGCCGACGAGCCGCTGCTCGAGGTCTCCACGGACAAGGTCGACACCGAGATCCCGGCGCCCGCCTCCGGCGTGCTGCTGGAGATCGTGGTGAACGAGGACGAGACCGCCGAGGTCGGCGCCAAGCTCGCCGTCATCGGCGCCCCGGGTGCCGCCCCGGCCGCCGCTCCGGCTCCGGCCGCCCCGGCGCCCGCCGCCGCTGCCCCGGCCCCGGCCGCCCCCGCGGCTCCGGCTGCCCCGGCCGCCCCGGCTCCGGCCCCCGCCGCTCCGGCCGCGGCCGCCCCGGCCCCGGCCCCGGTCCAGCCCGCGGCCCCGGCTCCGGCGCCCGCCCCGGCTCCGGTCACCCCGGCCACCGCGCCGACCCACCCGACCGCCACCCAGGCGACCGACGAGGGCGCCTACGTGACCCCGCTGGTGCGCAAGCTCGCCGCCGAGAACGGCGTCGACCTGGCCACCGTCAAGGGCACCGGCGTCGGCGGCCGTATCCGCAAGCAGGACGTCCTCGCCGCCGCCGAGGCCGCGAAGGCCGCCGCGGCTGCCCCGGCTCCGGCCGCCGCTGCCGCTCCGGCCGCCAAGAAGGCCCCGGCCCTGGAGGTCTCCCCCCTCCGTGGCCAGACCGTCAAGATGCCGCGTATCCGCAAGGTCATCGGCGACAACATGGTCAAGGCGCTGCACGAGCAGGCCCAGCTGTCGTCGGTCGTCGAGGTCGACGTCACGCGCCTGATGCGGCTGCGCGCCCAGGCCAAGGACTCCTTCGCCGCGCGCGAGGGCGTCAAGCTCTCCCCGATGCCGTTCTTCGTGAAGGCGGCGGCCCAGGCGCTGAAGGCCCACCCGGTCATCAACGCCAAGATCAACGAGGCCGAGGGCACCATCACCTACTTCGACACCGAGAACATCGGTATCGCGGTGGACTCCGAGAAGGGCCTGATGACCCCGGTCATCAAGCACGCCGGCGACCTCAACATCGCGGGCATCGCCAAGGCCACGGCGGAGCTGGCCGGCAAGGTCCGCGCCAACAAGATCACCCCGGACGAGCTGTCCGGCGCGACCTTCACCATCTCCAACACCGGTTCGCGTGGCGCGCTGTTCGACACGATCATCGTGCCGCCGGGCCAGGTCGCGATCCTCGGCATCGGTGCCACGGTCAAGCGTCCGGCCGTCATCGAGACCGAGGAGGGCACGGTCATCGGCGTCCGCGACATGACCTACCTGACCCTCTCCTACGACCACCGCCTGGTCGACGGCGCCGACGCGGCCCGTTACCTGACGGCGGTCAAGGCGATCCTGGAGGCGGGCGAGTTCGAGGTCGAGCTCGGCCTCTGATCTCCCTGATCGGGCAGTACGGCGAGAGCCCCCGTCCGGAGTCCTTCTCCGGGCGGGGGCTCTGCTCGTACGCGCGGGGCCGCGTGCCGCCGTCTCTCTCTCGAACACGACCGCGGAGCCGGCGAGATGGACCAGGTCCTGCGCGATCGGCCACAAACCCGCCCGCACCCGCCCGACTACCCTGCGCATCGGGTCCCGCAGGTGCCCCAGTGACCATGTGCGCCTCGTCTCACCTGCACCAAAGCACCCCCGCGCGCCCTACCCACGGAGCGAACCCGCCGTATTGTCTAAGCGTCAGCCCTCCCGAAGGAGCCCTCAATGACCGCGCCCGTCGTCCACTCGCTGCGCGAACAGATCCGCGAGCACATCGTGGAGGGAATCGTCAGCGGGCGCTGGCAGCCGGGTGAGCGGATCGTGGAGCGGCGGATCGCGACCGAGCTGGAGGTCAGCCAGACACCCGTGCGGGAGGCGCTGCGCGAGCTGGAGTCGCTGCGGCTGATCGAGTCCGCGCCGAACAAGGGCGTCCGGGTGCGGAACCTGACCGCAGCCGACCTGGAGGAGAGCTACCCCGTGCGCGCCGGGCTGGAGGCCATCGCGGCGGAGCTGGCGGCCGACCGGCTCGCGGAGGACTGCTCGGCGCTGGAGCCGCATGTGCTGGCGCTGTACGAGGCCGACCGCAAGGCCGATGGCACCGCGCAGGTGCGCCACACCGTCGGCTTCCACCGCGAACTGGTGCGGGCGGCGCACAACTCGGTGCTGCTGCACACCTGGGAGGGCCTGGGTATCGAGGTCTTCACGGCGCTGTCCATCCGCTGGCTGGGCACGGTCCAGCAGTCGTACGCGGAGGAGCACGAGGAGCTGGTGGCCGCCTTCAAGAGGCGGGACCCCCGCATCCCCGAGATCGTGAAAGCCCACGTGCTGGGCTGCGCGCCACGAGCCTGACGCGGCCTTGGTTCAGTCGAGCGGGCCCCCGCTCAGACGCCGTCCCACCTGCGAAAACAAGGCGATTCGGCGTCACCCGGTGCCATCTGTCAAGGCACCGCGTGCCGACTTTCTCGGAATCGAGACTTTTTCCCCCTCAACCCTTTGATCGATCATCGATCAGGGAGTTACAGTCGCCGACGGACTTCCACCGAAGTCCCCGCCCTGTCCTGCCAAAGACCTAGGGCACCCCCGAACCCTTACCGATGAGGGAACCCCCTTCGACTGAGGAAGGCGGCGACATGACCGACCCCAACGCCATCCAGCCGAGCGCGCTCGACCAGCTCCCCGACCGCGACCCGGAGGAGACCGCCGAGTGGCAGGCCTCCCTCGACGCCGTCGCCAGGGAGGCCGGGCCGCACCGCGCCGCGTACCTGATGCGCCGCACGCTGGAGCGCGCCGAGGCGGGCGGCATCGCGCTGCCGAAGCTCCTCGAGACGGACTACGTCAACACCATCCCCACCTCCGCCGAGCCGGACATGCCCGGCGACCCGGAGATGGAGGCCCGGATCACCGCGTGGAACCGCTGGAACGCGGCCGCGATGGTGACCCGTGGCGCGAAGCACGGCGTCGGCGGCCACATCGCCACCTTCGCCTCCGCCGCCTGGCTGTACGAGACCGGCTTCAACCACTTCTTCAAGGGCAAGGAGGGCGACGGCTCCGGCGACCAGCTGTACATCCAGGGCCACGCCTCCCCCGGCATCTACGCCCGCGCCTTCCTCGACGGCCGCCTGAACGAGGCCCACCTGGACAACTTCCGCCAGGAGGCCGGCGGCAACGGCCTGCCGTCGTACCCGCACCCGCGCCGCCTGCCCTGGCTGTGGGAGTTCCCCACCGTCTCCATGGGCCTCGGCCCGCTGTCGGCGATCTACCAGGCGCGCTTCAACCGCTACCTCACCAGCCGCGGCATCAAGGACGTCTCCGCCTCGCACGTCTGGGCCTTCCTCGGCGACGGCGAGATGGACGAGCCCGAGTCGACCGCGGCCATCGCGCTCGCCGCACGTGAGGAGCTCGACAACCTCACCTTCGTCATCAACTGCAACCTGCAGCGCCTCGACGGCCCGGTCCGCGCCAACTTCAAGATCGTGCAGGAGCTGGAGGCCCAGTTCCGCGGCGCCGGCTGGAACGTCGTCAAGACGCTGTGGGGCACGGCCTGGGACGAGCTGTTCGCCCTCGACACCACCGGCGCGCTGGTACGCCGCCTGCGCGAGGTACCGGACGCGCAGGTCCAGACGTACCAGACCCGCGACGCCGCCTACATCCGCGCCGACTTCTTCGGCAAGGACCCGGCGCTCGCCGAGATGGCGAAGCTGCTGAGCGACGACAAGATCCTGGAGTGCTTCCACCTCTCGCGCGGCGGTCACGAGGCCCGCAAGGTCTACGCCGCGTACAAGGCCGCTGTCTCGCACAAGGGCGCGCCGACCGTGATCCTGGCCCAGACGGTCAAGGGCCACACCCTCGGCGAGGGCTTCGCGTCGAAGAACGCCAACCACCAGATGAAGAAGCTGACGGTGGACGAGTTCAAGGCGATGCGCGACCGCCTCGACCTGCCGATCAAGGACAGCGACTTCGTCGACGGCGTGGTCCCCTACGGCCACCCGGGCGCCGACTCCCCCGAGGTCCGCTACCTCCAGGAGCGCCGCGCGGCCCTCGGCGGCCCGGCCCCGGCCCGCCGCACGCACGCCCTGGCCCCGCTGCCGGCCCCGGCCGAGAAGGCCTTCGCCGCCTTCGACAAGGGCTCCGGCTCGCAGAACGTGGCCACCACGATGGCCTTCGTCCGCCTGGTCAAGGACCTGGTCCGCGACAAGGAGACGGGCAAGCGCTGGGTGCCGATCGTCCCCGACGAGGCGCGCACCTTCGGCATGGAGAGCCTGTTCCCGTCCCTGGGCATCTACTCCCCCAAGGGCCAGACGTACGAGCCGGTCGACCGCGACCAGCTGATGTACTACAAGGAGGCCAAGAACGGCCAGATCCTCAACGAGGGGATCACCGAGGCCGGTTCGATGGCCGACTTCATCGCCGCGTCCACCGCGTACGCGACGCACGGCGAGGCGATGATCCCGTTCTACATCTTCTACTCGATGTTCGGCTGGCAGCGCACCGCCGACCAGATGTGGCAGCTCGGCGACCAGCTCGGCCGCGGCTTCCTCGTCGGCGCGACGGCGGGCCGTACGACCCTGACCGGCGAGGGCCTGCAGCACGCCGACGGCCACTCCCCGGTGATCGCCGCGACCAACCCGGCCGCGCTGACCTACGACCCCGCGTTCGCCTACGAGATCGCGGTGATCGTCCGTGAGGGTCTGCGCCGGATGTACGGCGAGGCCAAGCCGGGCGAGGACCAGAACGTCTTCTACTACCTGACGGTGTACAACGAGCCGCTGCCGCAGCCGGCGAAGCCGGCCGGCCTCGGCATCGACGAGGGCATCGTCAAGGGCCTGTACCGCTTCAACACGGCGGAGTCCGCGGGCCTGTCCCCGGCCGCCAACGCCCCGCGCATCCAGCTGCTGGGCTCCGGTACGGCGATCCACTGGACCTTGGAGGCCCAGAAGCTGCTCGCCGAGGAGTGGGGTGTCGCGGCCGACGTCTGGTCGGCGACCTCCTGGTCCGAGCTGCGCCGTGACGCGATGGAGGCGGACGCCGCCCTCCTGCGCGGCGAGGAGCGGGTGCCGTACGTCCGCCAGGCCCTGCAGGGCGCCGAGGGCCCGGTCCTCGCCGTCTCCGACTACATGCGCCAGGTCCCGGACCAGATCGCGCAGTGGGTCGAGCAGGACTGGTCCTCGCTGGGCGCCGACGGCTTCGGCCTCTCCGACACCCGTGAGGCCGCCCGCCGCCACTTCGGCGTCGACGCCCGGTCGATCGTCGTCGCGGCCCTGGCCCAGCTCGCCCGGCGCGGCGAGGTGAAGGCCACGGCGGTCAAGGAGGCCCGGGAGAAGTACGGGCTGTAAGCAGCACAAGGCCTCGCGCACCGAGGTCCTGAGGAAGGGGTACGGCGACCTGCCGTGCCCCTTCCGCTGTCAGTGGCCCCCGGCATCATGAACGCATGCGTGCCGCCCGGCTCATCAAGATGGTGCTCCTCCTCCAGTCCCGGCCCGCCATGACCGCGGCCGAACTCGCCCGCGAGCTTCAGGTGTCGGAGCGGACGGTCACCCGGGACGCGCAGGCGCTGTCGGAGGCGGGGGTGCCGGTGTACGCGGACCGCGGGCGGGCCGGCGGGTACCGGCTGGTCGGCGGATACCGGACGCGGCTGACGGGGCTGGCCAGGAGCGAGGCGGAGGCGCTGTTCCTGAGCGGGGTCCCGGCGGCGCTGCGGGAGATGGGGCTCGGGGATGCCCACTCCGCCGCCCGGCTGAAGGTGTCCGCGGCGCTGCTGCCGTCGCTGCGGGACGCCCCGGACAGCGCCGCCCAGCGGTTCCATCTGGACGCGCCCGCCTGGTTCCGGGAGCCGGAGACACCCGCGCTGCTGCCGGCGGTCGCGGAGGCGGTGTGGGACGACCGCCGCGTCAGCGCCCGCTACCGGCGCGGCGAGGCCGAGGTGGAGCGGGTGCTGGAGCCGTACGGGCTCGTGCTGAAGGCGGGCGTCTGGTACCTGTGCGCACGGGTGGCCGGCGGGGGCTCCTGCCGGACCGGCGACGGCCCCTTCCGCACCTACCGGATCGACCGGTTCGGCGCCGTGGAACCCCTGGAGGAACAGTTCGCGCGGGATCCGGACTTCGATCTGCCGGGCCACTGGGCCGCGCAGGCCGAGCGGTTCGCGCGCTCGATCCTGCGCGCCGAGGTCGTCGTACGGCTGTCCCCGGAGGGTGCGCGCATGCTGCGGTACGCCGTCGATCCGCTGTCCGCGCGGGAGGCGCTGAGCGGGCCGGTCGAGCCGGACGGGGCCGGCTGGGTGACGGTGACGCTGCCGGTGGAGTCCGAGGAGGTGGCGCACGCCCAGCTGACGACGCTCGGCGCGGAGGCGGAGGTGCTGGCCCCTCGGAGCCTGCGGGAGCGGTTCGCGGCGGACGCGGCGCGGCTGGCCGCGCTGTACGGCGGCCCGCGTCCGCGCAGGAGGCGCTGAGCGGGCCGGTCGAGCCGGACGGGGCCGGCTGGGTGACGGTGACGCTGCCGGTGGAGTCCGAGGAGGTGGCGCACGCCCAGCTGACGACGCTCGGCGCGGAGGCGGAGGTGCTGGCCCCTCGGAGCCTGCGGGAGCGGTTCGCGGCGGACGCGGCGCGGCTGGCCGCGCTGTACGGCGGCCCGCGTCCGCACGGCCGTACGGACGCCGGTTCGCACACCGGATAACGATCCGCCGTACTCCGGCGTACTCCGCGTGCGTCCCACCGGTGGAGGCCCGATGCTGGTGGCGTGATGGACGAGACGGAGTTCTGGGAGCTGATCGACGCCGCCCGCGAGGCCGCCGAGGGCGATCCCGAGGAACAGGCCGACGCGCTCGTGGACCGGCTGCTCCAGCTGGACCCCGACATGATCCTGGACTTCGCCCGTCACTTCGAGGCCCGCTACAACCGCGCCTACCGCTGGGATCTGTGGGGCGCGGCCTGGGTGCTGCTGGACGGGGCCAGCGACGACGCGTTCGACTTCTTCCGGTGCTGGCTGATCGGCCAGGGCCGGGAGGTCTACGAGGGCGCCCTGCACGATCCCGACTCGCTGGCGGAGCTGCTGGACGAGTTCGACGAGGAGATCGACGGCGACGGCGAGGAGCTCGGCTACGCGGCGGACGAGGCCTATGAGCAGCTGACCGGCACCGTCGCGCCCGACCTGGGCATCGCCCCGGCGCCCGCCGAACCGGAGGGCTCCCCGGTGGACTTCGAGAACGAGCGGGCGCTCGCCGCACGCTTCCCCCGGCTGTGGGACCGCTTCCGGGAATAGCCCGCCCCGGCTCAGCCGGCCGAACGCCTGCGGAGGCTGTCGGCCGGCAGATACGCCTGCGGCCGCTCGGCCCGCACCACGTGGTGCGGCGGCGCGGCATTGGCCTGGTCGAGGGCGGACGCGGTGGCCGCGGCCGGGCCGAGGACGACGGTCGCGACCGCGCAGAGCACCGCCCAGGGTCCCCGCGCGGTCCGCGTCCGGTGCGCCCGCTCCGTGGGCTCGGCCGTGGCCCGCGCCTGGGTACGACTGCTGTTCATGATCCCCACCTCCGGTCGGCTTGTGCTGTCCACGACCGTAGGACGCGGGGTTCGGAGCGGGCTGCGTGGCGCCTAGGGGGTTCCTATGGGCCATACCAGGGTGGTCCGGCCCTGCAGGCGCGCGGCCTGCTCCCTGATCTCGGGGAGCCGGGCGGTGAGCGCGGCGCCGGGGCAGCTGGTCATGAACCCGGCGTTGTGGCCGGCCAGCACGGGCAGGGTGACCGGGGTGCCGGCCTGGTAGCGGCTGAGGCTGTTGCTGGAGACCAGCCGGACCCTCGCGCGCGGATCGATGTCGGCGAGGCCCAGCTTCCAGGCGGCCAGCGCCGCGATCGAGTCGAGCATGGGCCGGGGCACGGGCACGCCCGCGGTGAAGGTGCCGATCGCGGCTATGCCCGCGGTGCGGTGGTTGAAGCCCTGGGTGTGGGCGCCGGTGACGGCCCGGTCGATGCCTCCGGCGCGGCCTTCGTAGATGGTGCCGCAGCGGTCGACGAGGAAGTTGTAGCCGATGTCGTCCCAGTTCCGGGCGCCGGTCTGGCCGGCGTACAGGCGGCGGATGATCTCCGGCGCGTCGCGGCAGTCGTATTTGCTCGGCGAGTCGGTGTGGTGCAGGAAGACGGCGACCACCTTGTCGTCGTAGCGCGGCGGCGGCTGGCGGCGCGCCGCGGTGCCGAGCCAGACGGAGCGGGGCACGATGTGCGGCCGGGGGGCGCGGTGGGTGACCGGCGCGGGCCGGTCGGAGTGGGCCACCGCGGAACTCTCGGCGCTGCGGGCGCTCAGGGCGAGCACGGGGACGGCCACCAGCCCGGGCAGACAGCCGAGCAGCACCAGCAGGACGCCGGGTATCCGCCGGACGGACCGCAGCCACGTCCATGGCCGTCGCGACCTCGGCTCGTGCGGGCTGTCGAGCGGCGCCTCGGCCTCCGCGGGCGACGGCGTCCGCGGCACGGGGTGTCTCCTGAGCAGGAGCCCCAGGAGGCGTCTTCGTATCTTCGCGACGGACCGGGCCCGGGAGGTCGCCCGCGTCGCGGTCCGACGCGGCACCCGAGCGGTCTCCGCCGGCTCCGGCGTGCCCGGTGTCCCCCCGGCGGTCCCCGGGAGTCCGGGCGTCCCCGGCGCCTCGGCGGTCCCGGCGGTCTCCGGGGGTCCGGGGAGCCCCGGCGCCTCGGGGGTCCCAGTGGTCTTCGATATTCCCTGAGTCCCCGCCGCCCCGGCGGTCTCCGGTACTTCCCGAGTCCCCGGCGCCCCGGCGGTCTCCGGCATATCCAGCGTGCCCGGGGTCTGTGGATTCCCGGGCGTCTCCAGTGTTCTTCGGACGACGTGCATGGTGCCACTCTCCGGCGGCCGGGCCATGCCCGCGATGTGCACTCTGCCACCTGGCGGAACCATCATCCCGGTCCAGGACGTTTCTGGGGGTACATACAAGCGTGGCCGGTTCACCGTCCGGTGGCCGTGCGCGTGTGTCTGTGACTGATCACCGGGCCCGTCCCGTCCGTACTGAGGGGTCCGAGAGAAAGGCGGCTCCGTGGACCTGCTCGACCTGGTACTCGTGCTGGTGATGCTCGTCTACGCGGTGTCCGGTTACCGGCGGGGGCTGGTGGCCGGCTGTGTCTCGCTGGCCGGGTTCGTCGGCGGTGCCGCCGTCGGCGTGTGGGTGCTGCCCTGGGTGACCGGCCTGGTGGAGCGCGGTACGACGCAGGCGACGGCGCTCGCGGTGGTGACGGTGCTGGTGCCCGCGGTGGTGGGGCACGAACTGGCGGGCCGGCTGGCGCTGCGGCTGCGCGGGGAGCTGGACCGGGGCCCGCTGCGGGTGCTGGACGGGATGGGGGGCGCGGCGGCGAACGCGGTCGCGGTGCTGATCGTGGCCTGGGTCGCGGCGAGCGTCCTGGGCGCGGCCCCGTCGCAGGCGCTGAACTCGGCCATACGGAACTCCACGCTGCTGGGCACGGTGCAGAAGGCGATGCCGGACACCACGCCCGCGTGGTTCTCGCGGGCCACGTCGGCGCTGGCCGAGGCGGGTTTCCCGCAGGTCTTCAACCCGTTCGAGAACGAGTCGACGGCCCAGGTCGCCCGGCCCTCCGGTGACAGCGTCACCCCGGCCGCGACGAGCGCCGCGAAGCTGAGCACGGTGAAGATCGAGGGCGTCTCGGGCAACGAGGGCCGCGAGGGCAGCGGTTTCGTCTTCGCCGCACACCGGGTGATGACCAACGCGCACGTGGTGGCGGGCATCGACCACCCGAGCGTGCGGGTCGGCGGCGTCGGGCAGTCGTACCCGGCCCGGGTGGTGCTCTTCGATCCCGACCGGGACGTGGCGGTGCTGTACGTGCCCGGGTTGCGCGCCCCGGTGCTGAGCTTCGACACCAGCGCCGCACGGGGGGATTCCGCGGTGGTCGCGGGCTATCCGCAGGACGGCGGCCTGAACCTGCAGGCGGCGACGGTGGCGAGCCGGGTGCGGGCGACCGGGCAGAACATCTACAACGACGGCGCGGTCACCCGGGACATCTACTCGATCCGGTCCACGGTCCGGCCGGGCAACTCCGGAGGCCCGCTGCTGACCACGGACGGCAAAGTGTTCGGCGTGGTCTTCGCGCGCTCCACCTCGGACGCCGAGACCGGGTACGCGCTGACGGCGGACGAGGTGGCGGGCGACGCCCGGCGCGCGGCCACGGCGACGGTGTCGGTGGACACGGGCCAGCTGGTCAGCTCCTGACGGTCACAGGCGCCGGCCCATGAGCACGTCGTCGACGTAGGCGCCGTCGAGGAGGAACTCCTCCGGCTGCACTCCCTCGACGGCGAACCCCTCGGACTCGTACAGCGCGCGGGCCGGGGCGTTGTGCCCGAGGACGCGAAGGCTCAGTCGCCGTGCACCGCGCCTGCGCGCCTCCGTGACGGCGGCCCGGATCAGCGCGCGCCCGAGACCCCGCCCGCGGGCCTCCTCGGCGACGGCGAGGCCCTGGATCTGCAGGACGTGCGTGTTGGAGGCGAGCGGGGTCGGGCGGCCGATGCGGACATAGCCGACGACGCGACCGTCGGCCTCGGCGACCAGGTAGTCCTCCGGGAGATGGCGCTCGTCGAAGAACGGCCCCTCCGGCGGGGGCGACACGGCGTGCAGCGTGGACCAGGTGGACCGGTCGAGGAGGGCCAGTCCCTCTTCGTCGGCGGGCACGGCGATGCGTATGGACGGCTCGAGCATGCCGATCACCCTACGGCGACGCCCCACGCCGCCTCACCGTGATTTCGGGCGGGAGGGGTGATTTTCGGGCGGGGCCCGGGGTGGATCTCCGTCGGCCGTCCGGTCGCGCGGGGGGCATGGCGCGCGGGCCGTACGGTCGCGCCGCGCAGGCGTGGCATGCGGGCCGCACCGCGCCGCAGCACGGCATGCGAGCCGCACGCGCGCCGGCATGGGGTGCGGGCCCTAGGTTCGCCCCGAAGGGCCTGGCCAGCGGGCCGAACGGTCGCGCCAGGGTACGACATACGGACTCGTAGGACCGCGCTGCGGGCAGGGCACGGCACGCGGGTCCTAGGGTCGCGTCGCGCGGACACGGCATACGGGACGTACGCGCGCGCCGAAGGGCATCGCGGGCGGACCTTGACGGTCGCGCCGGGGCCCGGCATACGAACCCGTACGACCGCGCCGCGGGCACGGCAAGCGGGCCCCAGGGTCGCGCCGCGGGCACGGCATGCCAGCCGAACGGTCGCCCCGCGCGGGCATGGCATGCGGGCCGTGTGACCGCGTCGGGGGCATGGTGTGCGGGTTGGGCGGTCATGCTGGGGGCATGGAACGTCTGCGTATCGCGGTGGCCGGCGCGTCCGGGCTCATCGGCAGCGCCCTGGTGCGGTCCCTGACCGCGGACGGGCACGAGGTGGTACGACTGGTGCGCCGGGCGGCCGCGGGCCCGGACGAGGTCTGCTGGGACCCCGAGGGCCAGTACGTCGACGCGCGCGGGCTGGCCGGCTGTGCCGTGGTGGTGAACCTGGCCGGGGCCGGGATCGGCGACCGGCGCTGGACGCCGTCGTACAAGCGGCTGCTGCGGGACAGCCGGGTGCTGGGCACCGCCGCGCTGGCGGAGGCGGTGGCAGCGTTGCCGGAGCCGCCGCGGGTCTTCGTCAGCGGCAGTGCGATCGGCATCTACGGCGACACCGGCGACCGGGCGGTGGACGAGGACGCCCCGCCGGGGCACGGCTTTCTGCCCTCGCTGTGCGTGGAGTGGGAGGAGGCGGCGGCGCCCGCACAGGAGGCGGGCGTGCGGACGGTGTTCCCGCGCACGGGGTTGGTGGTGGCGCGGGGCGGCGGTGCCTGGGGCCGGCTGTTCCCGCTGTTCCGGGCTGGGCTCGGGGGGCGGTTGGGCGACGGGCGGCAGTACTGGTCGTACATCGCGCTGCACGACGAGGTCGCCGCGATCCGCCATCTCATCGACGACGACCGCCTCTCCGGGCCGTTCAACCTGACGGCTCCCCAGCCGCTGACGAACCGTCAGATCACGGCGGCGATGGCGCGGGTGCTGCACCGCCCCGCCCCGTTCGCGGTCCCGGCGCCGGTGCTGCGGGCGGTGCTGGGCGAAATGGCGAGGGATGTGCTGGGCAGCCAACGCGTGCTGCCCAAGCGGCTGTTGGAGTCGGGGTTCCGGTTCGCGTTTCCGGGGATCGAGGAGGCGATTCGCTCCGCGGGGTGAGCCCGGCGTCTGCAACACCGGCAAACAGACGTGACCGTATGCGACCTCCATGCGACCGTGCCCTGTTGATGCGCGACTGTTTGCGACCGATCACGGACCTAACCTCGACGCGAACTCGGGTATCCCCGGAGCCTGTTGGGGGCATGACGTCTCCACCGGCCGCGCAACCACAGGAGGGGCCTCGTGCTTGAGCCCGCGTACCAGGTGGACGTCGTCATCGTGGGAGCCGGAATCGCCGGACTCTCGGCGGCTCATCGGCTGACCAGCGCAGGAATCTCGACCGCAGTCCTCGAGGCCGCCCCTTACGTCGGCGGCCGCATGTCGACGGAGAAGGTCGACGGCTTCCGGCTCGACCGCATCGGACAGCTGCTGTCCACGTCCTACCCCGAACTCCGCACGACCCCGGGCCTGGACTCCCTCGTCCTGCGCACCTTCGCGCCAGGCGTCCTGCTGCACCGCGACGGACGCACCCAGCGCGCGGGCGCACCGGCGGCCGGGAGGAGCGCAAGGGGCGCACTCCATGCGGTGCGCGCCCTCGCGAGCGCCCCCAGGGGGCCGGCGGCCACCTCCGGCCGGGCCGGCGCGCCCGTGGGCGGCGCGGTGGACCAGGCCCGGCTCGGCGCCGCACTGGCCCGGATCGCCGCCAACCCGGTCGAACGCGTGCTGGCCCGGCCCGAGATGCCCGCCCGCCAGGCCCTCGCCCAGCGCGGGATGCCGCCGCGCACGGTCGACGGCTTTCTGCGCCCGCTGCTCGCCACCCTGCTGTGCGACCCGGAGCTCGGCACCTCCAGCCGGTGCGCCGACCTCGCGCTGCACGCCTTCGCGAGCGGCCGGCTGTGTGTGCCGGAGGGCGGCGCGGAGATGCTGCCGGAGCTGCTGGCGCGGGCGCTGCCGTCCGGCACCGTGCACACGGGCGTACGGGTCACCTCGGTCTCCACGACGTCCGTCGCCACCGCCGATCACGGGGAGATCCGCTGCCGGGCGGTGCTGCTGGCGACCGACGCGCGGGCCGCGGCGGAGCTGCTGCCGGGCCTGAGGGTGCCGGACTTCCACCCGGTGACCGTGGTCCACCACACCACCGACGACCCGTCGGCGGCCTTCTCGACCGGCACCTCGCTGCTGCTGGACGCCGACCGGGGCGGGCCGGTGGCGCACACGGCCGTGCTGAGCAACGTGGACCCGAGCCGGGCCCCGGGCGGGCGGGTGCTGATCTCCTCGACGGTGCTCGGCACACCGCCCGAAGGCGTGGACACGGCGGTCCGCATCCACCTCGCCCGCCTCTACGGCAGCTCGACGCGCCGCTGGGAGACCCTGGCGGTCCACCACACCGCCGAGGCCGTCCCCGCCATGCGCCCACCCCACGACCTGCGCCGCCCGGTCCGCCTCCTGGCCGGCCTGTACGTCTGCGGCGACCACCGCGACACCAGCACGGTCCAGGGCGCCCTGCACTCGGCGCACCGGGCGACGGCGGCGATCCTGGCCGACCTGGGTGCGGCGGGTTCCCTGAACAGCGCGGATCCGGCGCCCACTGTGCCGAGGGCGGCGTGACCGCGCCCCTTCAGGGGCTCGTGGCCGTATCGGCACGCGGCCGCGCGGGCTACCCCAGCGCCGCCACCTTCTCCCGGTAGCCCCGTACCGGTGCCGCGTCCCGATACGGCTCCAGTCGGCGTTCGAAGTCCCGCACGTACTCGATCGCGCGAGCGGACCGCATCTCCGCGGCCTGCCCCGCCGCCTCGGCGGCGAGCGCGCAGGCCTGGTCGAGTTCGCCGAGGCCGAGGCGGGCCGTGGCGAGGACGACGCGGCAGAAGAGCCGGCTGCGGGCGTAGGAGGGCGCGCGGAGCTGGAGCGAGCGTTCGGCGTGCTGGGCGGACGCCCGAAACTGCTGCAGATCCCGGTGGCAGTGCCCGAACTCGTCGGCGAGCTGCGCCTCGTCGAAGAACCTGGCCCAGTACGGCACCTCGTCCCCGGGCCGGGCCGCCTCCAGCGCGCGCTCGGCCCGCACGAGCGCCGCCGTGCACGCCCGCACCTCGCCGAGCACGCCGTGCGCCCGCGCCTCGGAGGCGTGCAGCAGCGCCTGCACGACCGGCGGGCCGCCCGTGCCCATGCCCTGCTGGGCGACCCGGGCCAGCTGCACGGCCTCCCTGCCGTGGCCGAGATAGACGGCCTGGCGGCTCATGGTGACCAGGACGAAGGAGCCGTACGCCCGGTCGCCGGCCGCCTGGGCGAGCCGCAGGGCCTGCACGAAGTACCGCTGGGCGAGCCCGTGCGCGGCGATGTCGTACGAGGTCCAGCCGGCGAGCCGGGTGAGGTCGGCGGCCGCGGCGAACAGCTTGCGGCCGGTCTGCTCGTCGTAGCTGCCGCGGAGCATCGGCTCGCACTCGTGCTCCAGGTAGCGCACCAGGGCCTGCCGGGCGTGGCCGCCGCCGTAGCGGTCGTCGAGGGTGCGGAACAGCTCGCCGACCGAACGCAGCGCGTTGATGTCGCCGCCCGTGACCTTGTGGCCCGGGGCGCGCTCGGCATGCCCGCGCGCCCGGGGCGGGATCGCGAGCACCGGCCGGCCCTGGGGCTTGGCCGGGGCCGGGCGGCCCTGCGCGGGCACCCGGGGTGCCGGTTCGCGGGCCACCTTGTCGTCGGCCTTGCCGATCAGCCAGTCCCGGCTGGGCACCACGAGCCCCGCCGGGGTGAAGGCGATCTTGCGCAGCTCGGCGTGGCTGCCGGAGTCCTTGCGCCACAGCCCGCTGACGATGTCGACGGCCTCCTCCGGGGTGGCCGCGAACTCCAGCCCGGCGTACACCGGCGCGCAGGCGTCCAGGCCCAGATCCTGGGCCGTGAGCCGGCGCCCGAGCCGGCGCGTGAAGACCTCGGCGATCAGGGCGGGTGTCGTCCCCCGCGGCTGCTGTCCGCGCAGCCAGCGGGTGACCGAGGTCTTGTCGTATCTGAGGTCCAGCCCGTGTTCCAGGCCGAGCTGGTCGACGCGACGGGCCAGACCCGCGTTGGAGAACCCCGCTTCTGCGATGAGCGCGGCGAGCTGGCGGTTGGGGGTGCGCTGCGCGGGTCGGTCCGTCATCTGCGGTGCGGTCTCCTGCCTTCCGGGCTGCTGAAGTGCCCGGTTTGCCTTTGAGCAGCCCTTATGGCCTCACGAACGGCGCGAATGTAGCGGAGAGTGAGCAGGCGATCGCACATTCCGCCTGGCATTCATCCGATCGTGTGAGAAACGCCCGCAGGGCTGACGTACGCGGGTCGGACGTACAGTGGCGTGGGCGCGTTACGTGCCTGACACACCGGTCGCTGAGGGAGGCGCTTGCCGTGAGTGAGTTGCGGTTCGTCCGCATGGGGTTCGGTGCGGATGCCGTCGATTACCAGGAGGCCTGGGACGAGCAGCGCCGCGTGCACGCGGCCCGGTTCGCCGACGAGGTCCCGGACACCGTGATCCTCCTGGAGCACCCCCCGGTGTACACGGCGGGCCGCCGCACCGAGGACAGCGAGCGTCCGCTGGACGGCACCCCGGTCATCGACGTGGACCGCGGCGGCAAGATCACCTGGCACGGCCCCGGCCAGCTGGTGGGCTACCCGATCCAGAAGCTCCCGCGCCCGGTGGACGTGGTCGCGCACGTACGGCGTCTGGAGGAGGCGCTGATCCGCACCTGCGCCGACTTCGGCCTCGAGACCACCCGGGTCGAGGGCCGCAGCGGGGTGTGGGTGCTCGGCGACCCGGTCGAGCAGCGGCCGGCGCTCGGGGGGCTGTCCCTGGACTTCGACCCGCGGCTGCAGGACGAGGAGTTCGACCCCCGCCTCAACGGCCCCGAATACGCTCCCTCCAACGCCGGCCAGCGCCGCGAGGACCGCAAGATCGCCGCGATCGGCATCCGGGTCGCCAAGGGCGTCACGATGCATGGCTTCGCGCTCAACGTGAACCCCGACAACAAGTGGTTCGACCGGATCATCCCGTGCGGGATCCGGGACGCGGGGGTCGCCTCCCTCGCGGGCGAGCTGGGCCGGGACGTCACGATCGAGGAGGTCCTGCCGGTGGTCGAGAAGCACCTGAAGGACATCCTGGAGAACGCGGAGCTCAAGCCGCGGGTGATCGAGAAGGCGTCCGCCTGAGCCGTCGGCCGTCCGGGGGAATGCGCCCTGCGACCGCGAGGTTGATCTCGTCGGCAGGGCGCTATGAACACGGGCGTACCCTGGTGTGCGCCGAAGAATCAAAGCTTAGGGAGCCGGTCGTGTCCGCAGTCGCACCCGACGGACGCAAGATGCTGCGCCTGGAGGTCCGCAACAGCCAGACCCCCATCGAGCGCAAGCCCGAGTGGATCAAGACCCGGGCGAAAATGGGCCCCGAGTACACGAAGATGCAGAACCTCGTGAAGAGCGAGGGCCTGCACACGGTCTGCCAGGAAGCCGGCTGCCCCAACATCTACGAGTGCTGGGAGGACCGCGAGGCGACCTTCCTCATCGGCGGCGACCAGTGCACCCGGCGCTGCGACTTCTGCCAGATCGACACCGGCAAGCCCGAGGCCCTGGACCGCGACGAGCCCCGCCGCGTCGGCGAGTCCGTGGTCACGATGGACCTGAACTACGCCACCATCACCGGCGTCGCCCGCGACGACCTGGAGGACGGCGGCGCCTGGCTGTACGCCGAGACGGTGCGCCAGATCCACGCGCAGACGGCGGACCGCGAGGCCGGCCGCACGAAGGTGGAGCTGCTGGCCCCCGACTTCAACGCGGTCCCCGAGCAGCTGGCGGAGGTCTTCTCCTCCCGCCCCGAGGTCTTCGCGCACAACGTCGAGACGGTCCCCCGGATCTTCAAGCGGATCCGCCCCGGTTTCCGCTACGAGCGCTCCCTGAAGGTCATCACCGAGGCCCGCGACTACGGCTTGGTGACCAAGTCCAACCTGATCCTCGGCATGGGCGAGACCCGCGAGGAGGTCAGCGAGGCGCTGAAGCAGCTGCACGACGCCGGCTGCGAGCTGGTCACCATCACCCAGTACCTGCGCCCCTCCGTCCGGCACCACCCCGTCGAGCGCTGGGTGAAGCCGCAGGAGTTCGTGGAGCTGAAGGAGGAGGCCGAGCAGATCGGCTTCTCCGGTGTGATGTCGGGTCCGCTGGTGCGGTCCTCGTACCGTGCCGGGCGCCTGTACCAGATGGCCATCGAGAAGCGGGGTTCGTTCGTCGCCACCCAGGCGGTGTGAGCGCCCGGCGCGTGCGCCAACCGTGTGAATTCGCGCACAAGTAACTACTGGCCAGTAATGGCCGAGTCGACGCGGTTCTGACCGTCCTCGCTGATGAGGGCCACCGTCAGGGCCGCGTCGGCGTTTCAGCGCTCCATATCAAGGCTTCATTGGTGTTTGACCGGTCGGACACGCCCTGGTAACACCAATCAGTGACTCTGGTATCACCGCTCGTACACCACCGATCCGAGGGGGGACCTCGATCATGCAGGCCGCGCCCGTACGCGCCACCGCCATCCCGTCCTTCACCGACGCTCTCCGCGCCGTCGAGTCCCTGCTCATGAGCGGCGGTCAGCGCACCGCCCGGCGCAACGCGTGGACCTCCGTGCTGGAGGACCGCCGGCGCGCCAAGGACCGGGTCGAGGCGCAGCGCTTCCTGGAGCAGGCCGCCGGCCGCTCCTGAGCCCTCCCGACCGCTTTCCCGCTTTCCCCCGGGCACTGCCGTCGTCCGCACTCCCGGGGCCACGTAGACTTCCTGACATGGCGAGGAAGGAACCCGCGGCGGACGCCGCGAACGCAGGGCGACTGAAGCAGATCGCTCTCACCTACAAGATGACCCGCAAGGTCGACACGAAGATCGGTCTTGTACTCGGGGCCGTCGGCATCGGCACCCTCGCTGTCTTCCTTGTGATCGGCTTCTTGATCGGCCACCCCATCTACCTGGGCATCTTCGGCCTGCTGATCGCGCTGCTGGCGACGGCGATCGTGTTCGGCCGCCGGGCCGAGCGCGCCGCCTTCGGCCAGATGGAGGGTCAGCCGGGCGCCGCGGCCGCCGTGCTGGACAACATCGGCCGGGGCTGGACGACGACTCCGGCGGTGGCGATGAACCGCAGCCAGGACGTGGTGCACCGGGCCGTCGGCAAGGCCGGCATCGTGCTGGTCGCCGAGGGCAACCCGAACCGGGTGAAGAGCCTGCTGGCCGCCGAGAAGAAGAAGATGAACCGGATCGTCGCGGACGTACCCGTGCACGACGTGATCGTCGGCAACGGCGAGGGCCAGGTCGAGCTGAAGAAGCTGCGCACGACCATGCTGAAGCTCCCGCGCGTGCTCACCGGCCCCCAGGTCACGGCCACCAACGACCGGCTGCGGGCCCTGGGCGACCTGATGAGCAACATGCCGCTGCCGAAGGGTCCCATGCCCAAGGGCATGCGGATGCCGAAGGGCCGCTGAGCCCAGCCAAGTGGTGCCGGCCCGTCAGGACAGGCGCCGGAACTCCCGCTCGCAGTAGACCATCGGCGAACCCTCGCCCAGCCGCACTCCCGTTACCCGGCCGATCAGGATCGAGTGATCCCCGGCCGGGTAACGCGCGTATGCGGCACAGTCCAGCTGTACGGGCGCCTGCCGCACCGCCGGCAGCCCGGAGGGGCTCGGCTGCAGCAGGGCGTCGGAGAACTTGTCCGCGCCCTTGGTGGCGAACAGCACGGCCAGCGGCTGGTGCTCCGGGGCCAGCACGCTCACCGCGAAGTGCTCACACCGTGCGAAGACCGCCGCCGAGTCGGCCGCGTCCGCGAGACACACCAGGACCAGGGGCGGCTCCAGGGAGACGGAGCAGAAGGAGCTCGCCGTGAAGCCGCGCGGGGTGCCGTCCTCGCAGCAGGCGGTCACCACCACCACGCCCGAGGGGAAGCGCGCCATGGCGTCCCGGAACTCCTCCGGCGTCACCTCGGCCGCCATCACATCCTGAGCATCGGTCATACGGCGACGATGCCGCCGACGGTGTGACCGGGCAACCGGATGGATGCATATGGGCCATGCCGGGTGCGGACGGGCAGGGGTCGCTCGGCCGCGGCCGGGAACGGTCAGACCCGGACCTCGACGGTCTTCGCGAGCCGGTCGTGCAGCCCGCGTCCGTCGCGGTCCCAGATCAGTGCCGGGACGGCGAGACACAGCAGGACCGTGCGGAGCATGGACCGCAGCGGATTGACCGTGCCGGTCTCCAGGGCCACCACCCGGATGCCGAGCAGCCGCTTGCCCGGGGTGAAGCCGATCGTGCCCACGGTCAGCACGCTCATCACGAAGAAGACGCCGAGCGCCCAGTTACTCGTGGCAGGGACCTTGTAGCCATCCGTGATCAAGCCGTATGCGATCAGGACACTCAGGCCCCAGTCCACGGCCAGCGCGCCGAGCCGGCGGCCGGGCCGGGCGATGGAGTTCGGGCCCTCCTTGGGGAGGCCGAGCTGCTCACCCCGGTAGCCGAAGTCCGCACCGGCCTCTTCCATGGCCGCGCGGGGCCCGGAGAGCCACGATCCGAGTGCTTGCCTGTTGTCCACCCGTCAACGGTACTGCGCCCGGTTTCGCGCACTGTGCCGAGGGGTGTGTCAGAGCTACGGTGGACACGTGGCCGGTTAACTTCTGCGAAACAAATGGGTCACGCCCGAGAAATCACCCGTCCCTAGGGTCATGACCAGCGTGTGCCACCGCACTGGCCGCACGAACGATCTACCACCCCGGCGAGGACGGTCGGGAGTAGGAGGAGCTGGATGTTCCAGAACGCCGACGAGGCCAAGAAGTTCATCGCGGACGAGGACGTCAAGTTCATCGACGTCCGCTTCTGCGACCTGCCGGGCGTCATGCAGCACTTCACGGTGCCCGTTGAGGCGTTCGACCCGGACGAGGAGCTCGCCTTCGACGGATCGTCGATCCGTGGTTTCCAGGCCATCCACGAGTCCGACATGGCCCTGCGCGCGGACCTGTCCACCGCCCGTGTGGACCCGTTCCGCCGGGACAAGACCCTCAACATCAACTTCTTCATCCACGACCCGATCACGGGCGAGCAGTACTCCCGTGACCCGCGCAACGTGGCGAAGAAGGCCGAGGCCTACCTCGCGTCGACCGGTATCGCGGACACCGCGTACTTCGGTCCCGAGGCCGAGTTCTACGTCTTCGACAGCGTCCGTTTCGCTACCACGGCGAACGAGAGCTTCTACCACATCGACTCCGAGGCCGGCGCCTGGAACACCGGTGCCCTCGAGGACAACCGTGGTTACAAGGTCCGCTACAAGGGCGGCTACTTCCCGGTCCCGCCGGTCGACCACTTCGCCGACCTGCGCGCCGAGATCTCCCTGGAGCTGGAGAAGGCCGGCCTCAAGGTCGAGCGCCAGCACCACGAGGTGGGCACCGCCGGTCAGGCGGAGATCAACTACAAGTTCAACACGCTGCTCGCCGCCGCCGACGACCTGCAGCTGTTCAAGTACATCGTGAAGAACGTGGCCTGGCGCAACGGCAAGACCGCGACCTTCATGCCGAAGCCGATCTTCGGTGACAACGGCTCGGGCATGCACGTGCACCAGTCGCTGTGGAGCAACGGCGACCCGCTGTTCTACGACGAGGCCGGTTACGCGGGCCTGTCGGACACCGCCCGCTACTACATCGGCGGCATCCTCAAGCACGCCCCGTCGCTGCTGGCCTTCACCAACCCGACGGTGAACTCGTACCACCGTCTGGTGCCGGGCTTCGAGGCGCCGATCAACCTGGTGTACTCGCAGCGCAACCGCTCCGCCGCGATGCGTATCCCGATCACGGGCTCGAACCCGAAGGCCAAGCGCGTCGAGTTCCGCGCCCCGGACTCCTCCGGCAACCCGTACCTGGCCTTCTCGGCCCTGCTGCTGGCGGGCCTGGACGGCATCAAGAACAAGATCGAGCCGGCCGAGCCGATCGACAAGGACCTGTACGAGCTGGCTCCCGAGGAGCACGCGAACGTCGCCCAGGTCCCGACCTCCCTGCCGGCCGTCCTCGACTCGCTCGAGGCCGACCACGAGTTCCTCCTCCAGGGCGACGTGTTCACGCCGGACCTGATCGAAACGTGGATCGACTTCAAGCGCACCAACGAGATCGCGCCGCTCCAGCTGCGTCCGCACCCGCACGAGTTCGAGCTGTACTTCGACGTGTGACAGACGGTCCCCGCGGACTGGACAGGCCCCCCGGCTCGGCCGGGGGGCCTTCCCCGTGCGGCCGGATGCGCCCGAGGGCGAGGCGGTGGTCGTCGAACAGTCGCCGCACGCGTTCCCCGGCACCGAGCTGGGCGGAGACGGCCGTCGCCGAGGTGTCCGCCGAGCGGCACCACGGCGCGCTCGCGACGATCGAGGACCTGGACGGCGTCGTCGTCCCGTCCGCCGCGTCGCTCGGCCGGCCGCCGCCGGCCCGGCCGCCGGGGCGAGGGAACTTTTTCCCGCTTACCGGACTTCCTACTTCCGGGGGATCATCCCTCCTGACCCTGCCGGACGAGAGAGGTTGAACGGGGATGACGGAACAGGACGACTGGGAGCGGGAGTTCGATCACCGCTGGGCGAATTCCGCCGAGCACAAGGAGCCCTCGGCCCGGGCCCGGATGCTGGCCGCGCGCTGGAAGGAGAACCCGCCCAGCCCGGCGCCCTTCCGCGCCGATCCCGAGCCGGTGCCGCGCCGGGCGTCATGGGCGTCGACGGCCGTGGTCTTCGGCTGTGTGATCGCGGTCATGGTGCTGATCGGGCTGCTGCAGTTCGGCTCCTCCCGCTAGGACGGGTCGTACCCGGCGCACGGTGACCGGGGACGCTCGGCGACGGCCGGTCGACTCCCAGGTACGTTTTGCCGCTCCTAGGGGCGTTCGGGACCTGTTCATGGGAATCGGCTGGTGCACACTGGACAGCGGGACGAGTGCCTGACTGCGGGGTGATGCAAGATGCAGAGCCGCTTCCGGAGCGACCGACGGCTGACCGTGCGCATGGGTCTGACGATGTTCCTGCTCGGTCTGCTGTACGTGGCGTTCGTGGCCGCGCTGATCGCGCTGCTGAAGTCCTGGGTGCTGGTCGTCGTGGTGGTCGGGGCGATGTTCGTGGCGCAGTTCTGGTTCTCCGACCGGATCGCCATGTTCGCGATGCACGGCCGGGTCGTGGAGCGCGAGGAGTATCCCGAGCTGCACGCGGTGGTCGACCGGCTGTGCGGACTGGCCGACATGCCCAAACCGGTGGTCGCGGTGTCCAACATGGACATGCCCAACGCGTTCGCGACCGGCCGTAACCCCGATCACGCCGTGATCTGCGTGACCACGGGGCTGCTGCGGCGGCTGGAGCCGGCCGAGCTGGAGGGCGTGCTCGCGCACGAGCTGTCGCACGTGGCGCACAAGGACGTCGCCGTGATCACGGTCGCGTCCTTCCTCGGCGTGCTGGCAGGCCTGATCGTGCGGTTCGCCTTCTACTCGCAGCTCTTCGGCGGGGGCCGCAGGGACCAGAACACCGCCGCCGTCTTCGCCGCGATCATGGGTGTCTCCGCGGCGGTGTACGCGATCAGCTTCCTGCTGATCCGGGCGCTGTCCCGGTACCGGGAGCTGGCGGCGGACCGCGCGGCCGCGCATCTGACCGGCCGCCCGTCGGCCCTTGCCTCGGCGCTCATCAAGGTCACCGGGGACATCGCCCGGATCCCGACCAAGGACCTGCGCACCGCCCAGGCCTTCAACGCCTTCTACTTCACCCCGGCGACCGGGAAGGAGCCGGGCATCGAGCGGATCTTCTCCACGCACCCGACCCTGGAGCAGCGGCTGGAGCAGCTCGGCCGGATCTCGGCGGAGCTGGGCGAGGCCGCCACTCCGGGGAAGGCGGGCTGAGCCTTGGGGCTGCTGGACATCCTGCTGGGCCGCACGAAACCGGTCGCGCCCGATCTCGACCAGCTCTTCGCGCTGCCCTCGGCGGCCGTGACCCTTCAGGCCGCGGCCGGGTTCACACCGACCGGGACCGGTGCGGTGTGCTTCGCCACGGTGGAGGGTTCGGCGTTCGAGCAGACCCACCGGGAGGTGCAGGCGCTGCTGGACGCGGACACCGACCGCAGCGGTCCGCCGGTGGAGCTGCGCCGGGACGACTACGGCTACTCCTGGCTGGTGTCCGCGCGCAGCCCCGAGCAGCTGCCGGAGCTGGTCAACGATCTGCACGCGGTGAACAGCGCGATGGAGATCAACGGCTTCGGCCCGCAGCTGCTGTGCTCGCTGGCCGCCTTCACGGACGACGGCGGCCGCAGGCTGGCGATGGTCTACCTCTACAAGCGGGGCACCTTCTATCCGTTCGCTCCGCTGCCCGGCGCGGCCGAGCGGCGGGACAACGCGCTGGAGCTGCAGGTGAAGGCGGCGCTCGGGAACGAGCTGCGGATCGAGCAGGACCTCGGCCGCTGGTTCCCGGTGTGGGGCGCCCCCGGTCTGTGACCGGGGACGCCGTCGCTCACCTGCTCTTCTCGCGCTCCTGCCGGCGGGTCTCGAAGGGCCGTTCCCGGCGGTAGCGGCGCTCCCACTTCGCCAGCCGGTCCCGGCGGTCGCGGTAGGCGCGGTAGCTCTCCGGCGTGGGCGGGGTGCCGGCGCCGGCGGGCGGTGGCGTGCCGGGCGAACCGCGTCCCTGCTTCGCGTACAGGTACAGCAGCGCGACGGCGGCGAGCCACCACAGATGGTTTCCGATTCCGAGGATCACCAGGACGACGGTCCCGGACGCGACGATGCCACGCATGACGGACCTCCGTAGGGGTGAGTGTGGCGGGGGTGGAGTGTGTCGGCTTCGTGCCGTTTGTTCAGAGTAGGGAGGCGACGACGGGGAGCGCATCCCGTTTTCCACCCGGCGAGCGCCCGCCATGAGTGAATGACCCCGTGAACGAACTCTCCGCATTCACCCACGACTTCGACGGCGAACGACTCAGCGGCCTGACGGCCGGTGCACCCGGCCGGGCCACGGCGGTGCTGCTGCACGGCGCGGGCAACGGCAGCAAGCAGCGCCTCCTGCCGCTGCTCAGGGACTTCGCCGAGCGCGGCCGCCATGCCCTGGCCTTCGACTTCTCGGGTCACGGCGACAGCACAGGATCCCTCGCGGAACTGAGCCTGCGCCGCCGGTTCGAGCAGGCGGTGGCGGTGGTCGACGCGCACGCGCCCGCGGACTCCCCGCTGGTGCTGGTCGGTTTCAGCATGAGCGGCCAGACGGTAGCCGATCTCGTACGGCACTACGGCCCACGGGTGGTGGCCGTCGGCCTGTGCGCGCCGGCCGTCTACGCGCCCGAGGCCTGGGAGCTGCCGTTCGAGAACGGCCAGGGCCGCTTCAGCGAGATCATCCGCACGCCGGCCGGCTGGCGGAGCTCACGGGCGCTGGAGATGTTCCGGGCGTACGCGGGCCGGGCGGTGCTGGCGGTCCCGGGCACCGACGCGGTCATCCCGCCGGCCGTGACCGAGGCCGTGCAGGACGCTCTGGCGGCGCGGGCCCGGTACACCCGCTTCGAACTCCCCGAGGCGGAGCACCGGTTGGGGTCGTGGTTCCGGGATCACGCCGGGGACCGGCGGGAGTTCGTCGAGTGCGTCCTGGCGGAGTCGGACGAGCGTGCGGCGGCGGAGGCCGCATCGGCCTAGGCCCGGCCGGAGAGCGGCGGGCGGCGGGGGACGCCGGGTGCCTCCGGGAAGACGGGCACCCGGCGTCGGTGCGGGCTTTCAGCGGTTGTAGCGCATGAACGCGCGCACCATGTGGCACGTCGTGTCGGACGGCGGGCGCATGCCGATCTCCTCCGCCGTGCTGCGGATCGTGTCGTCGCGGGCCTGGGCCGACTGGTAGATCCCGGAGTCGAGCAGGGCTATCGCCAGGCGCATGGCCTTCAGGCGGCGGTTGTGGGTGACGTACCACTCGCGCGGCCGTCCGGCCGGCAGCGGCCGCTTCACCACGGGCTCGTAGGGCGAGTCGAACAGCACGGGATGCTTGGCGGTGGACTGGGTGGGCAACGGCTTCGGCTTCAGGGCGGCAGCGGGCACGGGCATCCTCCTGTCGCGGTCAGGGCAGCCCTCCGGGTTTCCGGCGACTGTCTCGAACACTGCTTCCAGTCTACCGGCGGCCACTGACAATCGGGGGTCCGCGAAGGCAGCCGAATGCCCAGGTGGAGAGGGGGATTTGGAGGGCGTGACAGGCGGTCGAGGAGGGGCTGCCGGGGCGTCGGAAATTCGAACAGAGCCGGGGCCGAGTACCGTGTGCGGCATGGAAATCTGGATCAACCCGGCCTGCTCCAAGTGCCGCAGCGCCATCAGCCTGCTCGACGCCGAGGGAGCCGAGTACACCGTCCGCCGCTATCTGGAGGACGTGCCGAGCGAGGACGAGATCAGGGCCGTGCTGGAGCGGCTGGGGCTCGAACCGTGGGACATCACCCGCACCCAGGAGGCCGAGGCCAAGGAACTGGGCCTCAAGGAGTGGGCGCGGGACGCCGGCACCCGCGACCGGTGGATCGTCGCGCTCGCCGAGCATCCCAGGCTCATCCAGCGGCCGATCATCACCGCCGACGACGGGACGGCCCTGGTCGCCCGCTCCGAGGACGCGGTACGGGAAGCCCTGGCGCACGACAAGGCCTGAGCCGCGTGCCCAACCCCTCTGTGACGCAGCGCACTTCACCAACTCCCGAAACCGCTGAGTAACCCCGTTCGGTATCTCGTACATAGCGGCGTACGCTCCCCTACCTCTTCAGGAGGCGCGCATGTCGCGCAGGAGAACTCTCGGTACGAAGAAGAAGGTCGCGCTGCTCGTCGGTGCCGCGGCGGTGGCGGGCGGCGGGGCCTTCGCGCTGGCCACGACGTCCAACGCCGCCCAGCCCGCGCAGGGCGCGAAGACCCTGTCCGCCGGGGACTCGACGGTGTGCCAGGGGCTGGCCACGGCCCACGGCAACAACGACCGGTTCATCGCGGACCAGAAGGCGCATCCGGACGCGCAGTCGGCGGCCCGGATCGCCAACCGTGAGGCGGTCATCAAGCAGATCGAGGTCCAGCAGAAGGCGGCCGGTTGCACGGTTGGGGAGTCGGCTCAGGGCTCCCAGACCGGGCAGCAGGCGCAGAACGGCCAGCAGGGCGCCGGACAGCAAGCCGGTCAGCAAGCCGGACAGCAGGGCGCGCAGCCCTCGCAGTCCGCCGCCGCAGGGAACAACGGCGGTGGCGCCGCCGCCACCGGTCAGCAGGTCTGCAACGGCTCCACGGTCACGCTCTCCGGTGAGGGCGGCGCCCCGGCCGCCTCCAGCAACCAGTTCCCGGCCGGGACCACCCTGAAGGTCACCAACCTGGACAACAACAAGTCCACGACGGTGAAGGTCACCTCCGTCTCCGGCAGTTGTGTGCTGCTCAACAACGCGGCCTTCGAACAGGTCAGGGAGCCCGGCAAGTTCCTCATCCGCCACGCCCGGATCGAGAAGGTGGGGTGAGGCTCAGGGACCGGTCAGGAACGCGATGAGGCGACCGGCGAGATCACCCGGCGCGGACTGCGGCAGCGCGTGATGGGACACCTCCGGCAGGACGGCGGTCTCCACGTGCGGCAGCAGCGCGCGGGCCCGGTCGGCCACCGCGCGCGGCATGGAGGTCCCCCCGCTCGAGCGAAGCCGAGAGTGGGGGAGGGTCCTGCTGTTCGCGGCCACGAGCAGCAGGACCCGGTCGGCGACCGTACGGGGGTGGCGGTCGCCGGCCGGGACGCTCAGGCCCGGGGCGCCGATCACGTCGACCGCGTGCACCCGGCGCACCCGGGCCAACCCGGCGACCTGGGCGTACCAGGAGACGGAGGTGGCCCCACCGCCACCCGGGAGCAGGAGCAGCGAGGGCGCGTCGCGGGGGCCGCAGGTGTTGACGCGGGTGTCGCCGAAGGGGGTGGCGACCGTCAGCGCCTCCCGCCCGGCGGGCCATTTCGCCAGCACCTTGTCGTACGCAAACCGGAAGGCCTCGCTGTCGAATCCGGTGTCTGCGCCCATGGAACCGCCCCCTATTATCTCGTTCGGCAAGATGCTCGCCGAGCGAGATGATAGTCCGGGAGGCCCCGCGTGCAGTCCGATATGGAGACCGTCCACCTGCTGCGTGCCGCCGTCGTCGAACTCGGCCTGCACAGCGGCCGGTTCGCGCAGCAGAACGGCATGCACCCCACGGACGTACGCGCCCTGATCGCGCTCATGGACGCGCGGCGCGCCGGCGAGGAGCTGACCGCCGGGCGGCTCGGGGCCGTGCTCGGGCTCAACTCGGCGGGCACGACGGCGCTGCTGGACCGGCTGGAGCGGGCGGGACGGGTACGGCGGGCGCGCGGGAGCAGCGATCGGCGGAAGGTCGTCGTGGAGGTGACGGACAGTGCCGTGGAGCTCGGCCGGACGTTCTTCGGGCCGCTGATCGAGCGCTCGCTGGAGCTGCTGCGCGGCTACGACGAGCATCAGCGGGCCGCGATCCGGGACTTCCTCGACGGGGTCCGGCAGGCCGCGGCGGAGGGCGCCCATACCCCGCCCACCGGCACCTCACAACATGAGCCGTGACACAGAACGACCAGGTAACACGGGGTTCACACAAGAGCAATGGACGGGAAATCGCCTGTTGACAGGCTGCCCGGCAGATCGAGCGGCGCCCCAGTGCCGCAGCGCCGCAGCACCCGCGACGACGAGTGCGCCCGACCCACCGCTTAAGGATGTGGCCCCGTGACCTTCAAGGCTGAGTACATCTGGATCGACGGCACCGCGCCGACGGCCAAGCTCCGTTCCAAGACGAAGATCATCACGGGTGCCCCGACCGGTCTCGACGCGCTGCCGATCTGGGGCTTCGACGGCTCCTCCACCAACCAGGCCGAGGGCCACGCCTCGGACTGCGTGCTCAAGCCGGTCTTCACCTGCCCGGACCCGATCCGCGGCGGCGACGACGTCCTGGTGCTGTGCGAGGTCTTCGACACGGACATGAAGCCGCACCCGTCCAACACCCGGGCCGCGCTGGCCGAGGTCGCCGGGAAGTTCGCCGCGCAGGAGCCGATCTTCGGCATCGAGCAGGAGTACACCTTCTTCGACGGCTCCCGCCCGCTGGGCTTCCCCGAGGGCGGCTTCCCGGCCCCGCAGGGCGGCTACTACTGCGGTGTCGGCGCCGACGAGATCTTCGGCCGCGAGATCGTCGAGGCCCACCTGGAGAACTGCCTGAAGGCCGGCCTCGGCATCTCCGGCATCAACGCCGAGGTCATGCCGGGCCAGTGGGAGTTCCAGGTCGGCCCGCTCGCCCCGCTGGAGGTCTCCGACCAGCTGTGGGTGGCCCGCTGGCTGCTGTACCGCACCGCCGAGGACTTCGGCATCTCCGCGACCCTGGACCCCAAGCCGGTCAAGGGCGACTGGAACGGCGCGGGCGCGCACACCAACTTCTCCACCAAGGCCATGCGCGAGGGCTACGACGCGATCATCACCGCGTGCGAGTCGCTCGGCGAGGGCTCCAAGCCGCTGGACCACGTCAAGAACTACGGCGCCGGCATCGACGAGCGCCTGACGGGTCTGCACGAGACCGCCCCCTGGGACAAGTACTCCTACGGCGTCTCCGACCGCGGCGCCTCGGTCCGTATCCCGTGGCAGGTCGAGAAGGACGGCAAGGGCTACATCGAGGACCGCCGCCCGAACGCCAACGTCGACCCGTACGTGGTGACCCGCCTGCTGGTGGACACCTGCTGCTCCGCCCTGGAGAAGGCCGGCCAGGTCTGATCCGACCCGCTTCCGACAGGGGCGCCCGCCGTGCTGGCGGGCGCCCCTGTCGCGTGCCGTGCGCTGCCGTGGAGACCGACGGGGCGAACGGCGCAGAGACCGGCGACGGAACAGCCCGCGTCCGTATGCCGAGACGACATTTCACGCGGGGTCCTGTCCGGCGCCCGCGTCTGCTTCAATGGGCCCATGGCCAGCTTCCAGAGGATCACCGCGACGGGTCGCCACGACCTCGAGCCCTTCTGGCCCTCCCGTCAGCACCACGACTTCGACCGGGTGTGTTGCCGCGCGGTGAACGCGCGGGCCCTCTAAAGCCGTAACCCCCGGCCTTCGGCCAGCGCGGAACGACGTACGTCCCGGCGCGCCCGACCACGAATCGCGGCCGTCGCTCCCACCGACGAACTTCTCGCGCGAAAGAGCTGACCTCTCATGGCGACCACTCGTTCCCTCTCCTCCCCCTCCACCCTCACCGCCCCCGCCCGGCACCGGCTGCGCGCCGTCGACCGGGACGAGGTGGTCGACGTCGCGGACTTCCTGCCGCCGGGCGCCACCTGGCTGCCCGCGCCGCAGCACACCCTGCCGACCCTGCCCGGGCAGCCGCCGATGGTCGGCTACCTGGTGCTGGTCCCGGCCGACCAGCGCCCGCCGTTCCTGCCGGTCGCGGTGCCGGACCAGCCGGAGACGGCGGCCGATGCGGGCACCGAGCCGCTGGTGCGGATCGACGCCGTGCAGCGCATCGCCAGCGTCGACGGCCGTGAACTCGACCTCACCTACCTGGAGTTCGAGCTGCTCGCACACCTGGTGGCCCATCCGCACCGGGTGCACACCCGCGACCAGCTGGTCACCACCGTGTGGGGCTACGGCCACGTCGGTGACGGCCGCACCGTCGACGTGCACATCGCCCGGCTGCGCCGCAAGCTGGGCGCCGAGCACCGTCGGACGATCCAGACGGTGCGCCGGGTCGGCTACAAGTACGCCCCGCCGACCGGCCGCTGACCGGGCCGCTCTGCCCTCGGCAGAGCCCCGTACCGCCCGGCGCCCGGAGCGGGCACGATCACCGGTATGAGACTTCTGGTGCTGGGCGGTACGGAGTTCGTGGGGCGGGCCGTCGTGGAGGCGGCGCTCGGACGCGGCTGGGAGGTGACCGTCTTCCACCGGGGACGGCACCAAGCCCCGCCCGGGGTGCGGTCGTTGCACGGCGACCGCACCGCCCCGGACGGCCTGGCCGAGCTCGCCGAGGGCGCCGGCTCCTGGGACGCCGTGATCGACACCTGGTCGGCCGAGCCGCGTGCCGTGCGCGCGGCGGCACGGCTGCTGCGGGACCGTGCCGCCCGGTACGTGTACGTCTCCAGCCGGTCCGTGTACGCCTGGCCCTGGCCCACCCTGGGCGGGGCCGCCGCGGCAGGGGCGCTGGTCGAGGGCGCCGCCGCCGACGCCGGGCCGACCGACTACCCACGCGACAAGCGGGGCGGCGAGCTGGCCGCCGTCGAGGCCTTCGGTGAGCGGGACTCGCTGCTGGTGCGGGCCGGGCTGATCCTCGGCCCGTACGAGAACGTGGGCCGGCTGCCCTGGTGGCTCACCCGGATCGCGCGCGGCGGCCCGGTCCTGGCCCCCGGGCCGCGCGAGCTGCCGGTGCAGTTCATCGACGCCCGCGACCTGGCCGGCTGGCTGCTCGGCGCGGTGGAACGGTCGCTGAGCGGGTCGTACGACCTGGTCGGCCCGCCGGGGCACAGCACCATGGGCGAGCTGCTCGACCTGTGTGTCCGGGTCACCGGCGCGGACGCCGAGCTGCGCTGGACCGACCCGGAGACGATCCTGGCCGCCGGGATCGAGCCGTGGACCGGGCTGCCGGTGTGGGCGCCACCGGGCACCGAGCTCTACGACTGCGTGCACCGGACGGACGTGTCACGGGCGCTGGCCACCGGTCTGGTGTGCCGGCCGCCCGCGCAGACCGTGGCGGACACCTGGCGCTGGCTGACGGAGCTCGGCGGCGTGGCACCGCTGCGGCCCGACCGGACGGCCAAGGGCGTCGATCCGGAGGTGGAGGCGAGGGTGCTGGCCGGGGCCGGGGGTGTACCTGGCACCACCCCGCAGGAGGGGGCCTCGGGCCCATGACCCCCGCCTCGGGATCGACGAGACTTGCCGCATGAGCAGCGAAGACAAGAGCGGCCGCGTCCGGGAGGCCGTACTGGCCGCCGTGCGCGGGCTGGTGCTGGCAGTGACCGTGCTGCCCTTCGGAATCGTGTTCCTGGTACTGGTCCCACTGTCCCTCGCCTTCATCCCGCTCGGCGTCGGACTGGTGACGACTCCGGCCGTGCTGACGGGCGTTCGTGCGCTGGCGGACGTGCGCCGCAGGCTGGCGGGCGAGTGGTGCGGGATGCGGATCGGGGCGGCGTACCGGCCGATCCCCCGCGGTACCAACCCGTGGACCCGCACCTTCACGATGCTGGGCGACCCCCAGACCTGGCGGGACGTGCGCTGGCTGCCGGTGGACGTCACGGCCGGTTTCGTCACCGCGCTGGTCCCGGCCGTGCTGCTGTTCTACCCCGTCGAGGGGCTGATGCTGCCCTTCGGGCTGTGGCAGCCGTACACGCACGGCGGCGGCACCTACTGGTACGCGTTCGTCCCGGTCACCGGAGAGGCGAGCGCCATCGGCGCGGGCGTTCTCGCCCTCGTCCTCCTCGGCGTCGCCCTGCGCTACACCCCGGCCCTGCTGACCGCGCACTTCCGGCTCACCCGGGCGGTGCTCGACAACGGCAAGGGCGAACTCGCCGAGCGGGTGAGGGTGTTGACCGAGACCCGGCGGGACGCCGTGGACACCTCCGCCGCCGAGCTGCGGCGCATCGAGCGGGACCTGCACGACGGAGCGCAGGCCCGGCTGGTCGCCATGGGCATGGACCTCGGCACCATCGAGATGCTGGTGGAACGGGACCCGGCCCAGGCGAAGCGGCTGCTCGCCCAGGCCCGCCGGAACTCGGCCGATGCCCTGGAGGAGCTGCGCGACCTGGTGCGCGGCATCCACCCGCCGGTCCTCGCCGAACGCGGGCTCGGCGACGCCGTACGGGCGCTGGCGCTGCGGCTGCCGCTGCCGGCCGAGGTGACCGTGGAGCTGTCCGGCCGGGCGGACGCGCCGGTGGAGTCGGCGGCCTACTTCGCGGTCAGCGAGGTGCTGACCAACGCCGCCAAGCACTCGGGGGCCGACCGGGTCTGGGTCGACGTGCACCACGCCGACGGCCGGCTGCGGATCACGGTCACCGACAACGGCAGGGGCGGCGCGGCGATCGGGGCCGGGTCGGGTCTCGGCGGGGTGGAGCGCCGGCTCGGTACATTCGACGGCGTCCTGGCCGTCAGCAGCCCCGTCGGCGGCCCCACGCTGGTGACCATGGAGATCCCGTGCGCGTTGTCCTAGCCGAAGACCTCTTCCTGCTGCGCGACGGACTGGTGCGGATGCTGGAGGCCTTCGGCTTCGAGATCGCCGCCGCCGTCGAGTCCGGCCCCGACCTCACCCGGGCGCTGGCCGACTTGGAACCGGACGTTGCCGTGGTCGACGTACGGCTGCCGCCCACGCACACCGACGAGGGCCTGCAGTGCGCCCTCGCGGCCCGCAGGGCCCGGCCCGGGCTGCCGGTGCTGGTCCTCTCCCAGCACGTGGAGCAGCTGTACGCGCGCGAGCTGCTCGCCGACGGCAGCGGCGGGATCGGCTATCTGCTGAAGGACCGGGTGTTCGACGCCGAGCAGTTCGTGGACGCCGTACGACGGGTGGCGGCGGGCGGTACGGCGATGGACCCGCAGGTCATCCAGCAGCTGTTGTCCCGGCGGGCCGGCGGCGACCGGCCGCTCGCGGGCCTGACCCCGCGCGAGCTGGAGGTGCTGGAGCTGATGGCGCAGGGCAGGTCGAACGCGGGCATCGCGGCCCAGCTGGTGGTGACCGAACGCGCCATCGCCAAGCACACCTCCAACATCTTCACCAAGCTGGGCCTGGAGGTGTCGGACGACGACAACCGGCGCGTGCTGGCGGTCCTCGCCTATCTGGACCGGGACCGCTGACCTGCCAACTCACCTGTTTCTGCGAGGAATTTGCGAGACGGGTGAACACCTCTGGGGCGGCGTCCGTATGGAAGGGCGCCGCTTCACTCCTGTCGGGCGCCTCGATGCTGCCCCGCAAGGAAGTCAGAGGAGTTCCATGGGACGCAACACACGAAAACGCCGTACGCCGCTGGCCACCAAGGCCATAGCCGCATCGGCGGCCCTAGCGCTCGGTGGGGGCGGGCTGATCTGGGCGAACTTCTACGCCTCTGCGCACGAGTCGCACAACCAGACATGGGGAGGCAATCAGACGAAGGCCGCGACGGCGCAGGTCGCGACGATCTCTTGTCCGGACGTCCAGCAGAAGCTGACGAACGTGCCGTGGCGGGCCCGCCAGGGCGTGGCGACCGAGCTGGCCAACCTCGACAAGCAGATCACCGAGGCCTACACCCGGCTCGCCTCCACGCGCGACGCGCAGGCCAAGGATCCGAACTTCGTGCAGAACGCGATCGTCGGCCCCCTCAAGGAGAAGCGGGCGGCGACGATCGACCGGATCCGGATCGACATCGAGCGCGTCGGCGGGTCCTTCGACAACGCCATCAAGCAGCTCGCCGCCTGTACGACGCAGTCCGCCAACCAGACCACCGCCGGGGGGAACGGCGATGGCCAGCAGCAGAACGGCGGCGGAGAGCAGCAGAACACCGGCGGCCAGCAGCAAGGTGGTCAGCAGCAGGGCAACGCCGGGCAGAACATCGGCGGGCAGGCCGGCAACGGCCCGGTCGCGGCCGACTTCGTCGACATCACGAAGGTCGCGCCGAACGTCCTGTCCAAGCCGAACAAGACCCCCAACGCCTCGACGGGCACGTTCACCACGCGCTGCGGTGTGAACGCCAACAAGAACCACAACACCGACAACGTGATCGTGGCGCCCGGCGTGACCAACGGCGCGCACCACCTGCACGACTACGTCGGCAACCAGAAGGTCAACGCCTTCTCCAGCAACCAGACGTTCCTGCAGGGCGGCACCAGCTGCCAGAACAGGAACGACCTGTCGGCGTACTACTGGCCGGTGGTCCGGGTCCAGGACGGCAGCCAGGACTTCGACCAGAACGCCGACGGCGGTGGCAAGGAAGGCAACGTCGGCAAGATCCTTACCCCGGTACAGGCCCAGATCAAGTACGTGGGCAGCCCGGCGAGCAAGGTCGTCGCGATGCCGCAGTTCCTGCGCATCATCACCGGTGACGCCAAGACCACCACCAACGGTCTGGCGAACGCCAACGCGCACTGGAGCTGCACCGGCTTCGAGAACAAGGTCCAGCTGACACAGCAGTACCCGATCTGCCCGCAGGGCAGCAAGGTGGTACGCACGTTCGCCTTCCAGAGCTGCTGGGACGGGCAGAACATCGACAGTGCCAACCACCGCACGCACGTCGCCTTCGCCGATCCGGCCAGCGGAGTCTGCCCGAACGGTTTCAAGGCGATCCCACAGCTGACGATGCGCCTGGTGTACAACATCACCCCGCCGACGATCCAGAACGGCCAGGTGAAGAACGCCTACGCGGTGGACGGATTCCCGGAACAGCTGCACAAGCCGGCCACCGATCACGACGACTTCATCAGCGTCACGACCGGCGGCCTGGCCAACAGGATCGCCAACTGCATCAACAACGGTCAGAACTGCGCCTGACCTTCTGACCGGGCCGAGAACAAGGCCGGTGACGGACCCCCCTCCCGTCACCGGCCTTCCCGCGTCTTCAGCCGCCGTGCCCGGCGTGGGCGGCATGGTTCGTGCCCGTCTCCACGTCCCCGCCGAGGGTGCCCCGCAGCGCCTTGACGACCCCGTCGTCGCCGACGGCGACCCACTTGCGGCCGACGAGGTAGTAACCGCCGTAGTCCTTCGCGTCGTTGATCCACTCGCGCTGGCCGCGGTCGGTGGCGAAGGTGGCGAGGATGAATCTGCCGTCGCCGTTGTCGCAGATGGCCTGGCGGATGTCGTCGGCGTCGGTCTGCATGTTCGGCTTGCACTTCACCTCGGCGGCCAGGCTCTCCAGGCTGCCGGTCGCGGTGGGCGGGACCGCCTCGGTGTCCCCGCCCGAGCCGCAGCCCGCCAGCGCCAGTACGGCCGCGGCGGCCGGCAGCAGTCGTGTCACCCTCATCTGTTCCTCCGGTCCAGTGGGCCAAGCATGCCTCAGCTCCTTCGGATACGGCTCCGGGACGCCGCGTGCTCAAACGCGGTGACGGCCTGAGCCCCGCCCTCGGCGATGCCGTCGGCCGGCCGCGTCACCCGTCCGGTGGTGACCAACTCACACTCCGCTCGTTCTCCATGACGTGCAGTCACAGGATGTAGCCCCCCGTCACGCACTCATCTCCGAGAAGACCGGACCGGTCGCTGTCGAGCAGGCCGAGGCCGCGCTCGTCGAGCACTATCCACGGCTGGTCCGGATCGCCTACCTGGTGCTGCCGCCGGGCCTCGGCCGCAGCCGCCGGGTGCTGACCGCGCACGCGCTCGTCCAGCGCGCCCTGCCCCGGGGCCGGGGGCGGCATTCCGTGATCCCGGCCCAGGCCGCCGGGCGCGAGGGCGACCCCGGGTACGCCTTCCTGCGCGAGCGCGTCCTGCGTACGGCCCTGGAGGCGGCCCGGCCCCGCAAGGGCCTGCCCCGGCTCTCCCAGCTGCCGCCGCTGCTGCCGCAGGTGTGGGGCCTGAGGCTGTTCCCGCGCTCGGGGGGCGCCGACGAACTCGCCCTGGACCAGCGGCTGTCCGCCCTGTCCGGACCGGCCTGTGCCGCGTATGTGCTGCGCGGCCTGGAGCGGCTGCCCGACGCCGAGATCCGCAAGCTGCTCACCGCGGCCGGGGTGGACGACCCGGGCGGCGCGCTGGCCTCCGCGAACGGCGTGCCCACCCAGCCCGGACTGCTCTCCTCCCCCGAGTTCGACCCCTGTCTGCTGCAGGCCCGGCCCACCGATCTGATGCGCCGCCGCCAGCACACCAAGGCCGCCCTCGCCGCCGCCGCCGCGCTCGCGGTGTGCGGGGCGCTGGTCGCCCTGCCCGGAGGCGGCTGGGGCCCGGACGGCGCCGCCGCGCCCTCCTACGCCGAGAACCCGGCCGCCGAGGCCGCCCTCGACCCCGGTCGGCTGGTCCGGGTCTCCCCCGCCGACTGGCGGACCGCCGCCCGCGCCGACTTCTCGGTGTGGCCCGCGCGCGGCCCGCTCACCGGCGACACGGCCCTGCTGCGCCGCGCCCTCGCGGTCTGGGCCCGCCCCGGCGCCAAGGTCCGGGTCTCGGCGACCCCCGGCACCCAGACCGGCGGCCCGGCCGGCCCGCCCCAGCTGCTGTACGCGGGCAAGGTCGACAACGCGCGCGTGGTGATGTTCTATGACGGCCTGCGCATCGCCCGGTACGCCGAGCCGGTCGACGGCACCCAGGGCGCGGCCCTCGACTTCGCCCGGGTCGACGGCGCGACCGGCGCCGAGGCGAGCGCGCTGGTGCTGGGCCGCTCCGACGGCAATGTCCGCTATCTGACCGCGCCGTGGGTGAAGAAGGCGGCCGCGCGGGACCTGACGAAGCCGGACGCGGACGCGACCGCGCTGACCGTCACCGACGGCATCACCGCACCGCTGGCCAGCCCCGCGCTGCGGCCCGGCGGCTGCACTTCCTGGACCGTGCTCCAGCTGACCGACGCGTCCGGCACCGAACTCACCACCGACCTGAGCGAGTTGGTGCCGGCCCACCTCACCGCCGGGCGGCCCGGATCGGCGGGCGAGGTGTCCGGGGCCGCCGGGCTGCGGGCGTGGGCGCCGTTCGCCTGCTCGCTGCAGGCGGAGCGGTCCGCCGGGGTGCGCAGCGTCAACGCCTGGGCGTTCGCCGACCAGCCGCTGCCCGACGGCAGCGGGGCTGCCGGATGGGTGTGCACCAGGGCCGAGACCTGGCGCGGCGACGGTACGGCCGCGCTGGCCCAGTTCCGCACGCCGGGCGCGGCGGTGGGAGCGGCGGTGGCCAAGGGCACGGACGCACGGGCCTGCGGTCCGCGTGATCCCCATGTGCTCGCCGGGGTGCTGTGGAAGTCCGCGGCCGGGCACTGGTACCTGCTGGCGGCGGGCGACAAGGACACGGCGTCGATCCGGGCGGGCGGCGGGGTCACCGCGGCCGGGCAGGGACAGTTCCTGGTCGCCCGGGCCGAGCAGGGGGCCCAGGCCTCGCTGAAGGGCACGCTGGCGGACGGGACCGAGATCAGCGGGTTGCGGTAGAGCCCCTTGCTGACAGCAACGTAAACAAGCCTCGCCCCAGGGGTTCTCAGGGCGCCTACCCGTCAGTACATTGACGCCATGTCTAACACGCAGGTCCGGGTGCCGCTCAAGGCACGCAAGGTGTCCTTCTCCTGGGACGGCACGCCGTTGCACTGGGTGCCGGGGGATCCGTTCACCACGCACACCATCAACGTGCTGCACCTGCTGCTGCCCGCCGGTGAGCGGTGGTTCGTGCACGTGTACAAGCAGGTGCTGCCGTACATCCGCGACGAGCGGCTGCGCGAGGACGTCATCGGGTTCATCGGCCAGGAGGCCATGCACTCCCAGGCCCACGACGAGGTGCTGCCGCATCTGCGCGAGCAGGGGCTCGATCCGACGCCGTACACCGCGCAGGTCGACTGGTTCTTCGAGAAGCTGCTCGGCGACCGGACGCTGCCGCCGGGCAGGGCGCGCAGATGGTGGCTGATGGAGCGGGTCGCGCTCATCGCGGCCATCGAGCACTACACCGCGTTCCTCGGCGACTGGGTGCTCAACGCCGGGGAACTGGACCGGCGCGGCGCCGACCCGACCATGCTGGACCTGCTGCGCTGGCACGGCGCGGAGGAGGTCGAACACCGCTCCGTCGCCTTCGAGTTGTTCATGCACGTCGACGGCAGCTACCGCCGGCGCGTGCGCACCTGGGCGACGGCCTTCTCGGCGCTGGTGTTCCTGTGGCAGCGCGGTGCGCGGTTCTTCATGGAGAACGACCCGACCCTCATCGACGGCAAGGCCTCCTTCAAGGACTTCTACGACCGCGGCCGGAGCGGCCTGCTGCCCGGGACCGGGGACATGCTCAGGTCCATCCCCCGCTATCTGAGCCGCGCCTACCACCCCTCGCAGGAGGGCGACACCGAGCAGGCCGTCGCCTATCTGGCCTCCTCCCCGGCGGCAACGGCGGCGGAGAAGAGGGCCGCCTGATGCCGAAGCTGCGCAACCTCGTGCTCGTCGCGGGCGCCGCCCTGCTGACCCGGCGGGCCCTGCGCCGCCGCATCCAGGCCTCGCCGCTGTGGCCGATGCCCGCGCTGGAGAATCCCACCTCGGGCCGGCCGCGCTCGCAGGCGCTGCGGCTGCTGGTCACCTCCCGCGAGACGGTGGCCGAAGGCGTCGTGCAACTCCGCCTCGAAGGGCGGAACTTGCCGCGCTGGGAGCCCGGAGCGCATCTCGACCTCGTCCTGCCGTCGGGGCTCGTGCGGCAGTACTCGCTGTGCGGCGACCCCGACGACACCTCCTCGTACACGGTCGCCACCCGGCTCGTGCAGGACGGCCGGGGCGGCTCGCGCGAGGTGCACGAGCAGGTCACCGTGGGCATGGAGTTGACGGTACGGGGGCCGCGGAACCGTTTTCCGCTGATCGAGGCGCCGTCGTACGTCTTCGTCGCCGGCGGGATCGGGATCACCCCGTTGCTGCCGATGCTGCGGGCCCTGCCGGAGCACGCCGAGTGGCGGCTGCTGTACGCGGGACGCGACCGGGCCTCGATGCCGTTCCTGGAGGAGGTCGAGAAGCTGGGCGGCGGCCAAGTGACCGTCGTGGAGGGGCGGCCGGACCTCGACGCACTGGAGGTGAGCGAGGGGGCCGCCGTCTACGCCTGCGGTCCCGAGGGACTCATGGCGGCCGTCGCGGCACGCTTCCCGGACGTCCGTCTCGAACGGTTCGCGCCCCGTACGTCGTCCGAGGGCAACGCGGAGTTCGAGGTCGAACTGCGCCGCAGCGGGCGCACCTTGACCGTCCCCGCCGACTCCACGGTCCTGGCCGCCGTGCGCCGGGAACTGCCGGGCACCGCCTACTCCTGCGAGCAGGGCTTCTGCGGGACCTGCCAACAGCGGGTGCTGGAAGGGAAGATCGACCACCGGGACGAGCTGCTGACCGACGAGGAGCGCGCCGACTCGATGCTGATCTGCGTCTCGCGGGCCCGCAGCGATCGTTTGGTGCTCGACATGTGAACGCCTGCGGCCGAATCCGATCGGTAAGGTGTTCGCATGAGTACCGGGGTTCGCCGCAGGATGGGTGTCGAGGAGCGGCGGCAGCAGTTGATCGGCGTCGCCCTCGACCTGTTCAGCCGACGCTCGCCCGACGAGGTCTCCATCGACGAGATAGCGTCGGCCGCGGGCATCTCACGCCCGCTCGTGTATCACTACTTCCCCGGCAAACTCAGCCTGTACGAGGCCGCGTTGAAGCGTGCCTCGGAGGATCTCGCGGGCCGCTTCGCCGAGCCGCACGAGGGCCCGCTCGGCGCGCGGCTACTGCGGGTGATGGGCCGCTTCTTCGACTTCGTGGACGAGCACGGCCCCGGTTTCTCGGCGCTGATGCGCGGCGGCCCGGCCGTGGGCTCCTCGGCCACCAACGCGCTCATCGACTCCGTGCGCCAGGCCGCGTACGAGCAGATCCTGTCGCACCTCGGCGTCACGGACGCGCCCCCGCGCCTGGAGCTGGTCGTGCGCTCCTGGATCTCGCTCGCCGAGTCCACGGCGCTGATCTGGCTGGACGGCCGGCGCATCCCGCGCGCCGAGCTGGAGGTCCAGCTGGTGCACGACTTCGCCGCGCTGGCCGCGGTCAGCGCCGCCTACGACGAGGGCATGGCGACCCTGCTGAAGGGGATGGTCAAGGACGAGCCGGCCGACGGCCCCTTCGCGGAGCTCGTCGGCCGGCTGATCGCCCTCGGTTCCTGAGCGTCCTTTAGCGCTCGAACTTCCGGTAGGAGGGGTCGAGGTCGCGGACCTCGGCGGAGGCGTGCAGGGTGACCCCGTCCTCCGGCTGTACGTACTTCCGGAGCAGGTCCAGCGTCGTCTCCGTGAGCCGCTCCTTCGTCTCGTCACTGCGGCCGGCGAGGAGCCCGATGGTCACGTGGAAGATCGCGTGTCGCTCGGAGTCCTCGTAACCGAACGCCCGCCAGTCGCTGTACCGGAACAGCGTCTTGCACGCCTCGGGCCTGGCCGCGGCGATCTCGACGGTCGCCTCGTGCATCGCCCGCGCGAAGCCGTCCAGGTCGAAGTGGTCCTCGACCGGGGTCGAGTAGTCGACGGTGATCTGCGGCATGGGTACTCCTGTTCTACGACGACGCCCCGACCCTACTCGGCCGCCCGTGCGAACACGGCCACGGTCCGCGCCGGGACGCTGAAGGTGCCCGAGCCGGCCGCGTACGAGGAGGTCTTCACCACCGGGTCGGCACCGGAGGCCTGCACCGGGTGCAGCCGGTAGGACGTCCCGGCCAGGCCGTCGACCTTCTGCTCCTGCCGCTCCGGCGTGGCGTTGAAGACGACGACCAGGTCACCGAGCTTCATGGTGATCACCCCGGGGGTCTCGTCCTTCCCCGACAGCGGGAAGGACAGCCGGTCCTGCACCTGTCCGGCCGTACCGAGCGAGAACGCCTTCTCGGTGGTCCGGATCCTCAGCAGGTCCTGGTAGGCGGCGGAGGTGCCGGTGATCTGCTCGCAGCCCACCTTGACGCTGGTGAGCAGCGGCTTGGCGTAGTCCCACTTGGACTGGTTGTCGGCCGCCATGGGCAGTCCGCGCCCGAAGCCGTTGCCGTCGGCGCAGTTCCAGTGGATGGCGTTGAACCAGTCCCCGCTGTCGAAGGAGTTGCGGTCCAGCGACTTCGAGCGCAGCAGGTCGGTGCCCGCCTGGGACAGCGCCGGCCCCTGTGACAGGGCGGCCGTGGCCATCGCCAGGACCTGCATCCGGGCCCGGTCGGAGGCGGGGGTGTCCTTCGGGAGCTTGTAGGCCAGGGCGTCGAACAGCGACTCGTTGTCGTGGGCGTCCACATAGGCGAGGGCGTCGCCGGGTGCGTCCGCGTAGCCGGCGGGCGCGCCGTTGTAGTCGACCTCGGCTCCGGTGACCTCCTTGCCGTCGCTGTCCGTGAAGTGGTACTTCGCCAGGTTTCCGGTCAGGCCGATCTTGATCAGGTCCTGGTAGTGCAGGAGGCGCGCCTTCTGCTCCTCCTTCGTCCCGTTCGCCGTGGACGAGTTGGGGTCGGTGTACAGCCCGGACGCGAAGCCCTGGATGCCGGGGTCGGAGTCGAAGGGGCCGCCGCCGCGCACCGCGTCACGGGCGCGGTCGGAGAAGGTGGCGATGCCGGTGCCGGCCATGTGGGCCTGGGTGGCCTGCACGAAGCGGGCGTCGTTCGCGACCTCGCCGAAGTTCCAGCCCTCGCCGTACAGGATGATCTTCTTGCCGTCGACGCCGTCCTTCTCCGGGGTCAGCGCGTCGAGGGCCTTGCGGACCGCGAGGATGTTGGCCTTCGGGTGGTGTCCCATGAGGTCGAAGCGGAACCCGTCGACCTTGTACTCCTTCGCCCAGGTGACGATCGAGTCCACGACCAGCTTGCCCATCATCGCGTTCTCGGGCGCGGTGTTGGAGCAGCAGGTGCTGTTGGCCACCGAGCCGTCGGCGAGCAGCCGCTGGTAGTAGCCGGGCACGATCCTGTCGAGCACGCTGGTGTCCGCCTGGCCGCTGGCCGCCGTGTGGTTGTAGACGACGTCCATGACGACCCGGAGGCCGTCCTCGTTCAGCGCCTGCACCATCGTGCGGAACTGGACCGTACGGGCGGTGCCGTCCGGGTCGGTGGCGTACGAGCCCTCGGGGACCGTGTAGTGGTACGGGTCGTAGCCCCAGTTGTAGGCGTCCTTCGCGGCGGTCTTCGCCACGCACTCCTGCTGCTTGTCGGAGTCGGCCGCGTAGGAGGCCAGGTCGCAGTCGGGACTCGCCTGGTCGGCCTTCTTCTCGGGGATGGTGGCGATGTCGAAGGCGGGCAGCAGGTGCACGTACGACGTGCCGGACTTCGCCAGCTCCTTCAGGTGCCGGGAGCCGTCGCTGCCCTTGTCGGCGAAGGCCAGGTAGGTGCCCTGGTCCTTCGCGGGAACCGTCTTGTCGGCGACGGAGAAGTCCCGGATGTGCAGCTCCTGGATCTGCGCGTCCTTCAGCGGTACGGCCTTGGGCTTGTGCAGGGTCGACCAGCCGTTCGGGGCGAGGGCCTTGTCGTTCAGGTCGACGACGAGGCTGCGCTCGGAGTTGGCGGTGAGGGCGACCGAGTAGGGGTCGGTGACCTTGTTGGTCACCATCTTGCGGACGCTGGGCGCCCAGACCTTGACGACGTACCGGTACGGCTTGCCCTTCCAGGACGCCGGGCCGGTGACGGACCAGACGCCGGTCGTGTCGTCGCGGTGCATGGGGTGGGTGGAGCCGTCCAGCTCCAGCGCCACGCTCTGCGCGGTCGGCGCCCACACGGACAGAGTCGGCCTGCCGTCGTGGAAGACCGGGCCGAGGGCAGCCTTGGTCGCGGCGGGGTACAGGTCGTCCAGCACGCCCGCGATCTGCACGCCGGTCGCGGCCAGCACGGCTCCGTTGGCGGCCCGCTGGGAGGCGACCAGCTGGCCCTTGAGAGCCGCACGCACCCGGTCCCGGTCGCGCGGGTCGACGGACCAGGCGGCGTAGTCCTTCAGGTGCGGGAACCTCGCCTTCTGGGCGTCGGACAGCGTGGTCTTCTCCAGCCGGATCCAGCGCTCGTCGTCGCTGGTCAGTGCCCCGTCCTTGACGGCGATGGAGCCATCGGGGGAGTACAGCAGCTGGGTGGAGGCGGCGCCGTCCACGCCGTTCCAGGCGACCGTGTCCCGGTCGATCCAGATCGCCTTGGAGGTGCTCAGGTCGAGGGCGGCAGAGCTGCCCGCCGGCTGCGGCAGCAGGTACTTCTCCTGGCCGTTCAACAGCCACACCTCGTAGCCGCCCGCCTTGAGGTCCAGTGACTGGTCGGCGGGCAGGTCCTTGTCGTCGCCCTTGTGGATGATGTAGCTGAGGCTGGTGGCACCCTCGGTGAGCGGCACCTCGAAGACCGCGCCATAGGCATCAGTCTTCACCGGCTTCAGCGGGTTCGACCAGTCGGTGGGGTTCGCGGCACCCGTCCAGACGTGCAGGCCCCAGCCGTCGTAGTTCCCGTCGGCGCGGTGGTAGTGGATGACCGCCTTGGTCGTGTCCTGCGCCGGATGGTCGGGCTTCTGCGTCAGTACGTCCGGCTTCCCCTGCTCGACCCAGACCTCACCCGTCTTGGTGACGTCGATGCTCCGGTCGGCGGAGACGTCCTTGTTGCCGTTCTTGTCGATGACCAGGAAGCCGACGTTGGAAGCGCCGGGCTTGAGCTTGACCCAGGCGAAGGCGCCGTAGGCGTCCCGGCCGGTGAAGGGGTGGCTGGCGGGCCAGTTCGTGGCCTCGCCGTCGGCGATGTCGCCCCAGGCGTACAGGCCCCAGTTGTCGTAGTCGCCGTCGGTGCGCTTGTAGTGGACGATCGCGTAGTCGCGGGAGGAGGCCGTGGGGACCTCGGGCGCGGGCGGGGTGCCGGTGGTGCTGCTCGCCGTGGCGCTCGCGGTGTGCCCGGCCGAGTCGATCACAACGGCCTTGTAGCGCAGCGCGGTCCCGGCGGGTACGTCCTCGCCGAGGGTCTGGGTGACCTTGTACGGGGCGTGGTCGGCGGAGCCGAGCACCTGCCACGGGGCGTCGCCGACCTGGGCGGCGAAGACGACCCGGTTCAGCCGACCGCCGTCGACGTCGGCGCCGACCTCCACCGTGCCGGTGGCTCCGGCGGCCGGGGCCTTGAGGGTGACGGCCGGCTCGGTGGCGGGCTGGGCGAGGGTGCCGGTGGCCTTGTAGACGACGGCGGACTCGGCCGGGACGGTGACGCTGACCTTGCGGTCGCCGTCGGACGTCACGGAGCCGGTGGCGCCGTAGACACCCCGGTACACCATGTCCGCGGAACCGGTCGCGAAGGTCGCCGTCTGCGCCGAGTCGGCGTTGTTGAGCGCGACGACGTACTCCTGCCCGGTCCTGGCGTCCGTGCGGGTGAAGGCGTAGACGCCGGCGCCGTCGGCCGCGTAGCGCTGGGTCTGCACTCCGTCGGTCAGGGCCGGGTTGGCCTTGCGGAGCCTGGACAGCTCGGCGATCTGCTCGTACAGCGGCGCGCCGGTGTCGTAGGAGTCGCTCGCGTGGGTGCGGTCGGTGCCGATCTCGTCGTCGTCCAGGTAGTCGGCGACCTTGGAGGCGAACATGGTCTGGCGGGCGTCCTTGTCACCGCCGGAGCCGGTGAAGCCCTGCTCGTCGCCGTAGTAGACGACCGGGTTGCCGCGGCTGAGGAACATCAGCTCGTTGGCGAGCTCGTCCTTCTTCAGGACCTCGGCGTCGGCCGCCTTCGGGTTGTCCTGCTTCAGGAAGTACCCGATCCGGCCCATGTCGTGGTTGCCGAGGAAGGTGACCTGCTCGTACGCGTTGGCCTTGTCGGTCGTGTACTTGTAGTCGTCCCCGAAGACGCTCGCCAGCTTCTGCGCGCTCGCGCCCTGGGAGGCGTAGGCGCGTGCCGCGTCCTGGAAGGGGAAGTCGAGGGTGGCGTCGAGGCGGCCCTGGGTGACGTACGGGGACGTGATGTTCGTGTCGGCGGAGTAGACCTCGCCGAACATGAAGAAGTTCTTCCGCCCGTGCGCCGCGGCGTACTTGTCGAGCGCGGTCGCCCACTGGGTCCAGAACGGCATGTCGACGTGCTTGACGGTGTCGATCCGGAAGCCGTCGACGGCGAAGTCCCTCACCCACCGCTCGTAGATCTTCTCCATGCCGTGGACGACCTCGGGACGCTCGGTCCACAGGTCGTCCAGACCGGAGAAGTCGCCGTAGGTGGTGGACTCGCCGGCGTACGTCGAGTCGCCCCGGTTGTGGTACATCGTCGGGTCGTTGAGCCAGGACGGGACCTTGGACCGGCTGGTGACCTTCGGCGTGTACGGGAAGGAGTCGCCGGAGACGGCCGGGAACCTCCGGCCGCCGTCCGCGTAGTCGGCGTCGTCGAAGGGCCTGCCGTCCTCGGTCAGATAGGGGAAGGCGCCCTTGGAGAGGTAGTCGTAGGACCTCTCCTGGTAGTCCACGACGTCGGCGGTGTGGTTGGTGATGACGTCGAAGAAGACCTTCATGCCCTTGGCGTGCGCCTTGGAGATGAGGGCCTTCAGGTCCTTGTTGGTGCCGAAGTGCGGGTCGACCCGGGTGAAGTCGGTGATCCAGTAGCCGTGGTAGCCCGCGGAGGCGTTGGCCCCGGTGCCCTGCACGGGCCTGTTCTTGAAGATCGGTGCCATCCAGATGGCGGTCGTGCCCAGGCCCTTGATGTAGTCGAGCCTCTTGGTCAGGCCCTTGAGGTCGCCGCCCTGGTAGAAGCCCTTGTCGGTGGGGTCGTAGCCGGTGCTGAGCCGGGAGCCGGTCAGTCCGCCCTTGTCGTTGGACGTGTCACCGTTGGCGAAACGGTCCGGCATGACGAAGTAGAACTGCTCGCGGGTGTCGTCGTGCCGGGCGGGCACGGCGGCGAGCTTCGCGTCCGACGGAGGCGCGGGCGGGGTGGCCGCCTGCGCGGCCAGTGGCTGGATCAGGGCGGCGGCGAGGGCCACGGCGGTGACGGCCGCGGCCCGTTTCGCTCTCGGTATCACAGGCGGTAACTCCTAGCGAATGCGGCTCTCTTGGATCCCTTGGGTCCGACCCCGCGCGACCGTATCGCCGTCGAAAGGTTTACAGCAAGAGTCTTGAAACACATGGCAAGAGGTTTCAGCGTCAAACCTCGGCGGGCCGGGGCCTGGTCGCCGCGCCTCGGCGGCGACCAGGGCTTCACCGGCCGCAGTTCAGCAACTCGGCTTCCCCGCATAGATCGCCAGCGCGGTGTTGCTGCCGAGGGTGGCGGTGAACTGCCCACTGGAGTTCACCGTCACCGTCGTGTTGTTCTGCACGTTGCAGTACGTGCCGGCGGGCAGCGAGGTCTGGTACGTGCGGGTCTGGGACGAGGACTCGTGGTTGATGGCCACGTACCCCTTGCTGCCTCGACCGAAGGCGATCCAGTTGTTGCCGTTGTCCCACCAGTTGGTCACCGACTGGCCGCGGGTCGCGTTGCGGAAGGCGACCATGCGGATGATCTCCGGCCAGGCGTGCTGGCACTTCCAGCCGTCCTGCCAGCAGGCGGTCACCTGGCCGCCGTTGGGCGGGCCGGCGTCCGCGTCGGACCACTCGTAGCCGGAGTTGACGTCGGGGGCGCCGTAGGGCCAGGCGAGCATGAAGACGTTGGCCAGGGTGTAGTTGGCGCCGTCCTTGTAGTTCAGGGTGCTGCCGTTGCGCTCGGTGTCGTGGTTGTCGACGAAGACGCCGGCCACCGATCTGCCGAGGTAGCCCCAGCCCTCGCCGAAGTTGGTGAGGTAGGCCAGCTTCTCGTTGTTGAAGACGCGCTTGAGGTCGTAGGCGTAGCGGAACTCCTGGACGTCCCCGTTGCCGGTGTACTCGGAGGGCTGGACGGCCTCGTTCGCGCCGTAGATGACCTCCTGCTTCCAGTAGACGGAGGGGTTGGTGAGGCGGGACTTGATGTTGGCCAGGTCGTCCGCCGGGATGTGCTTGGCCGCGTCGATGCGGAAGCCGTCGGCGCCCAGGGAGAGCAGGTCGTTCATGTAGCCGGCGATGGTCTTGCGGACGTACTCCTCGCCGGTGTCCAGGTCGGCGAGGCCGACCAGTTCGCAGTGCTGGACGTTCCAGCGGTCCTGGTAGTTGGTGACCTGGGACATGCAGTCGTCGAAGTCGTAGACCGAGTACAGGCCGGGGTAGTCGTACTTCGTGTACGACGAGCCGCCGGTGCCGGTGCCGCTGCCCGCCGACATGTGGTTGACGACGGTGTCGACGACCACCTTCAGGCCGGCCGCGTGACAGGTGTCGATCATGTTCTTGAAGGACGTGCGGTCGCCGAGGCGGCCCGCGATCTTGTACGACACCGGCTGGTACGACGTCCACCACTGCGAGCCCTGTATGTGCTCGGCGGGCGGGGAGACCTGGACGTAGCCGTAGCCGGCGGGGCCGAGGGTGGTGGTGCACTCGCGGGCCACCGAGGCGTAGTTCCACTCGAACATGACGGCGGTGACGTCCTTGGTGCCGGGCGGGGAGGCCACCGCGGTAGTCGGGTTCATGCCAACCGTGACGGCGGCTGCGAGGGCGAGCGCCGCGGGGAGGGTTCTGCGTGCCATGTGGGGGTCCTTCGTCCTTGAAGGCTGGGGAAAGACCGCTGAAGGAGCTTGCTGCAATGTTTCAGCAAGGTTGCGGTGACGCAGATGTTAAAGGCCCGCCGCCTGAAAGGCAGCGGGCCGTTGTGAAGTTGATGCAAGAACTTTCAGAAGGGCCGTCAGGCCACGGTCGTCCACCACACCGTGGTGTCCGCCGGCACCTTCGTCTCGCCCCCGGCCTCGGTCACCTCACCGCTGGCGAGCAGGACACGGCCGTAGGACGGGGCCGTCACGGACTCGCCGGTCGTGTTGGTGACGCACACGAACTCGCCCCGCCGGAAGGCCAGGACGCCCTCGGGGGCGCGCAGCCACTCCACCGCTTCGCCCGCGCCCAGGTCCGACTGCGTCCGGCGGACGGCCAGGGCCGTGCGGTACAGCTCCAGCGTCGAGCCGGGGACACCGGTCTGGGCCTCCACGCTCAGTTCGCCCCAGCTCGCCGGCTGCGGAAGCCAGCTGCCGCCGCTGCCGAAGCCGTACGACGACCCCGTACGGGTCCACGGGATCGGCACCCGGCAGCCGTCGCGGAAGCCGTCCTGGCCGGCGCCGCGGAAGTACGCCGGGTCCTGGCGCACCTCGTCGGGCAGGTCGACGACGTCCGGCAGGCCCAGTTCCTCGCCCTGGTAGATGTACGCCGAGCCGGGGAGCGCGAGCATGAGGAGGGTGGCGGCGCGGGCCCGGCGCAGGCCCAGTTCGCGGTCGCCCGCCGTGCGGATCTGGGTGCCCAGGCCCGGAGGGTTGGCGAAGCGGGTGGCGTGCCGGGTGACGTCGTGGTTGGACAGCACCCAGGTGGCGGGGGCGCCGACCGGGCGCATGGCCTCCAGGGTGCGGTCGATGACCGTCCGGAGCTCCTTCGCGTCCCATTCCGCGCTGAGGTACTGGAAGTTGAAGGCCTGGTGCAGCTCGTCCGGGCGGACGTAGTTGGCGGTGCGCTCGACGGTCGGGGTCCACGCCTCGGCCACGAAGATCCGCTCGCCCGCGTACTCGTCGAGGATCGTGCGCCACTGGCGGTAGATCGCGTGGACGCCGTCCTGGTCGAAGAACGGCATGACATCGTTGCCCAGCAGCTTGAGCTGGTCGTGGGAGCCGAGGTCGGGCAGGCCGTCGGCCTTGACCAGGCCGTGGGCCACGTCGATGCGGAAGCCGTCCACGCCCATGTCCAGCCAGAAGCGCAGGATGGAGCGGAACTCGTCACCGACGGCCGGGTGCTGCCAGTTGAAGTCGGGCTGCTCGGGCGCGAACAGGTGCAGGTACCACTCCCCGTCGGCCACCCGGGTCCAGGCCGGGCCGCCGAAGATGGACTCCCAGTCGTTGGGCGGGAGTTCGCCGTTCTTCCCCTTGCCGGGGCGGAAGTGGTAGCGCTCGCGCAGCGGGGAGCCGGGGCCCTCGGCGAGGGCGCGCTTGAACCACTCGTGCTGGTCGGAGGAGTGGTTCGGCACGAGGTCGACGATGATCCTCAGGCCCAGCTCGTGGGCGTCGCGGATCAGCGCGTCGGCGTCGAGCAGGTTGCCGAACATCGGGTCGACGGCACGGTAGTCGGCGACGTCGTAGCCCGCGTCGGCCTGCGGGGAGGCGTAGAAGGGGCTGAGCCACACGGCGTCGACGCCGAGGTCGCGCAGGTACGGCAGGCGGGAGCGTACGCCTTCCAGGTCGCCCATGCCGTCGCCGTTGCTGTCGGCGAAGCTGCGCGGATAGACCTGGTAGATGACCGCGTCCCGCCACCAGTCGCGGCGGCGGTCGGCGACGGCGGCGACGGTTGCGGCGGTGGAGTGGTGGGCCGGTGCGGCAGGGTGCTGCTGGCTCATGGCGTCCTTGGTCTGTAACGGGGTTCGGTTCATGGGCGCGTGGGTGCGGCGGCGGATGCGGGTGGGCCGGGGGTGCGGGTGCGAGGCGGCCGCGGTGACAGCGGGGTCGGATGGACACCGCGGCCGCCTACCCGCGCGGTGAGGCGCGCGGGAGTCCCGGGGGGCGTCAGCCCTTGGTGCCGCCGGCGGTGAGGCCGGTCACGAGGTTCTTCTGCACGAGGTAGAAGAACACCGACACGGGTATCGCGATCAGCACCGCGGTGGCGGCCATGTAGTTCCACTGGGCGTCGTGCTCGCTGACGAAGGTCTGCAGACCGACGGCGAAGGTGTATTTGGAGTCGTCCAGCATGAAGGTCGTCGCGAAGGCGACCTCGCCGACCGCGGTGATGAAGTTGTAGAAGGCGGCGACGGCGAGGCCCGGGCGGGCCAGCGGCAGGATCAGCCGGAAGAAGGTGCCGAAGGGGCTCAGTCCGTCGACGCGTCCGGCCTCGTCGATCTCGAAGGGGATGGTGTCGAAGTACCCCTTGAGCAGCCAGGCGCTGTACGGCACGGCGGTGGTGCAGTTGATGACGATCAGCGCCCAGTAGGTGTCGATGAGGTCGAGCTGGCTGAAGATCTCGTACATCGGCACGATGAGGATGGCGATCGGGAAGGCCTGGGTGAGCAGCAGGACCCACATCAGCTGCTTGTAGCCGGGGAAGCGCATCCGGGAGACCGCGTAGCCGGTGGTGGCGGCGACGAAGACGCCGATCAGGGTGGTGCCGCCGGCCACGATCATCGTCGACTTGAACCAGTCGAAGAAGCCGGTGTGCTCCAGCACGAAGCTGTAGTTGGAGAAGCTGAGCTTGCCCAGGATCTTGCCCGGGTGCAGGTAGTCGTCCTTCTCGGGGCCGAGCGAGAGGAAGATCAGCCAGGCCACGGGGGCGAGCGCGATCAGGCTCGCCACGGCGAGACCGCCGTGCAGGAGGGCGGCGCCGACCGGGCCGCGTTCGCCGCGCCGGCGGGTCCGGCGCCGGGGCTGCGCGGCGGGGACCGGCCCGGCCTCGGTCTTTTCGAGGGTCGTGGTGCTCATGGCGGCTCCTGCGGCGTCAGACGGCGAGCTGGTCATTGCGCTTCAGCCAGCGGAAGTAGAAGGAGGTGAAGACGGTGATGATCGACAGCAGCAGTACGCCGTACGCGGCGGACTGGGCGAAGTCGCGCGGCTGCTGTCCGAAGCCCAGGAAGTAGGCCCAGGTGACGAGGATCTGGGCGTCGGGGGCGCTGGTCGGCCCGAACAGCAGGAAGATGATGGCGAACTGGTTGAAGGTCCAGATGATGCCGAGGAGGACGACGGTGGAGCTGACGGACCTCAGCCCCGGCAGGGTGACGTGCCGGAAGCGCTGCCAGGCGCTGGCGCCGTCCATCTCCGCGGCCTCGTAGAGCGAGGAGTCGATGGACTGCAGTCCGCCGAGCAGCGAGAGCATCATGAACGGCACACCGCACCAGGTGTTGACCATGATCGCGGCGAACCGCTGCCAGAAGGTGTCCTCCAGCCACTGCGGCTGGGGCAGGTGCACGGCGTGCAGGATCTGGTTGATCACTCCGGAGTCGGAGAGCATGATCCGCCAGGAGAAGACGGTGACGAAGGTCGGCACGGCCCAGGGCAGGACCAGCAGCACCCGGTAGAAGGTGCGGCCGCGCAGCTTCTCGTTGAGCATGAGCGCGAGGGCCAGGCCGATGGTGTAGTGCAGGGCCACACAGGCGGCCGTCCACACCACGGTCCACAGGAAGTGCGACCAGAACCGGTCGTACGACAACGGGCCGAACAGGATGTCCTTGTAGTTGCCGAACCCGATGAACTTGTAGCTGGCCGGGATGTGGTTGACGCCGATCGTGCGCGCCGAGTTGAGGCTGTTGGCGTCGGTGAGGGTGAGGTAGACACCGCGGATCAGCGGGTAGCCCACGATCACGGCGAGCACGACGACCACCGGGGCGATCATCGCGTAGGCGTACCAGTACCTCTGGTACCCGTTCTTGATGCGCTGCCCCAGCCCGGGCCGAGGCGCGCGGTCACCGCGGCGCTTGCCGGTCGCGCGGTCGATGGCGACTGTCATGGTTCGACACCTTCAAAACGATCAGGGGTTGGGCCGGGCACAGGGCGGTGGCCGCCGGATCCTTCCCCTCCTTCGAGAGGATCCGACGGCCACCCGGGCGTCACTTGCTGAAGTCGGGCACCAGCTTGGCGATGGCGACCTCGGCGTTGCTCAGGCCCTTGTCCAGCGACTCCTTGCCGCCGGCGATCTTCGGCAGCTCGGTGTCGAGCGGACCCCACAGGCTGCTGTACTCGGGCAGCGCCGGGCGGGGCTGGGCGGCGGGCAGCACGGCCTGGTAGCCGGCGATGCCCGGGTCGGCCTTGACCTGCGCGGTGTAGGCGTCCTCACGGGTGGGCAGGGTGGAGTTCTTCAGGGCGATGGTCTCCTGGGAGGCCGCCGAGGTCATGAACTTCACGAACTTCAGCGCCGCCTCCTGGTGGGACTTGTCCGAGCCGGCGTAGACCGCGAGGTTGTGGCCGCCGGTCGGGGCGCCCGCCTTGCCGCTGGAGCCGGCCGGGACGGTGGCGATGCCGAGGTTGGACTTGTCCTTGAAGGCGCTGCCCTTGTAGAAGTTCGTGATCTCCCAGGGGCCCTGGATGATCGCGGCGACCTTGCCGTTGACGAACGCGTCCTGGATGTGGGCGTAGGCGTCGGCGGTGGTGTCGGCCTTGTGCAGGCCCTTGCCGGAGAACGTGCTCAGCCAGGTGCCGTAGGCCTTCTTCGCGGCGGCCGAGTCGACGGTGATCTTCTTGGCGGAGGCGTCGACGGTGTCGGTGCCCTCGCCGTAGAGGAAGGACTGCGCGTAGTAGGCCTGGGTGGAGCCCCAGTAGCCGAACTGGCCGGTCTTGGCCTGGACCTTGGCGGCGTCGGACTTCAGCTCGTCCCAGGTCTTGGGGGCCTCGGTGATGCCGGCCTTCTTGAACAGGGCCTTGTTGTAGACGAGGGCCAGGGTGTCGGTGACCAGCGGCACGCCGTAGGTCTTGCCCTGGTACTGGGCCTGCTTGATCAGGCTCGGCTGGAACTTGGCCTGGTCGGCGAGGGCCTCGGTGCCGTCCAGCGGCAGGAAGTAGCCCTTCTTCGCGAAGGCCGGGGTCCAGCCGACCTCGGAGCGCAGCACGTCCGGGGCACCCTTGGAGCCGGCCGCGGTGTCGAACTTGTTCTGCGCCTGGTCGAAGGGGACGTTGACGTACTTGACCTTGATGTTCTTGTTGGCAGCCTCGAACTGCTTGATCAGGGCCTGGTACGTCGGCGCCTCGTTCGTGGCGTTGGAGGTGTCCCACCAGGTGATGGTCACCGGGCCGTCCGACTTACCGCTGTCGCTGCTGCTCCCGCCGCCGCAGGCCGTCGCCGCGAGGGCGAGGGACGCCACCAGCGCGGAGGCCGCTATGCCACGCCGCATGAGTTCTCCTTGAGGGTTAAAGCCCGTGTGATGCAGGAGCCGGTCCCGCGCCGTCCCTGCCGTCTTGCCGACTGCGCCGTTGCGGCCGCCGGGCGACCAGGAACGTAACAGCGTTGTAAGCGTTGCGAAAGACCTTGCAGAAAAAAAGTGCAAGGGAACACGATGGTTACCCTGTCGTTACCGCTCAGCGGAGAGACGACTCGTGTGCAAGACTCTGCAAGCTCTTGCCGCCACCAACTCGAGGGAGCCCGATGAGGCAGCAACCCAGGGCGGGCCGTCCGGCCGCTCGTGCACGGCGTCCCGTCGGTGTGCAAGGCGACATACGACCGGTACAGTCCAGTGCCGTGACCACACGGCTTGCCGACATCGCTGCGCAGGCGGGGGTGAGCGAAGCGACCGTCAGCCGGGTCCTCAACGGGAAGCCGGGCGTCGCCGCCACCACCCGCCAGTCCGTGCTGGCCGCGCTGGACGTGCTGGGCTACGAGCGCCCGGTGCGGCTGCGGCAGCGCAGCGAGGGGCTGGTCGGTCTGATCACGCCGGAGCTGGAGAACCCGATATTCCCGGCGCTGGCCCAGGTCATCGGCCAGGCGCTGACGCGGCAGGGTTACACGCCGGTGCTGGCCACCCAGACCCCGGGCGGCTCGACCGAGGACGAGCTGACCGAGATGCTGGTGGACCGCGGGGTCGCCGGGATCATCTACGTCTCCGGGCTGCACGCCGACACCACCGCCGACATGCAGCGCTATGAGCGGCTGCGGGCGCAGGGCGTGCCGTTCGTGCTGGTGGACGGTTTCTCGCCGAAGGTGCAGGCGCCGTTCATCTCCCCCGACGACCGGGCCGCGATGACCCTCGCGGTGACCCACCTGGCGTCACTCGGCCACACCCGGATCGGGCTCGCGCTCGGGCCGAAGCGGTTCGTGCCGGTGCAGCGCAAGATCGAGGGCTTCGTGCGGGCCGTGCAGGACCAGTTGGGGCTCGCCGCCGAGACGATCGAGACCGAGCTGATCCAGCACTCGCTGTACACGCTGGAGGGTGGTCAGGCGGCGGCGACCGCGCTGATCGAGCGGGACTGCACGGCCGTGGTGTGCGCCAGCGACATGATGGCGCTCGGTGCGATAAGGGCGGCCCGGCAGCGGGGTCTGGAAGTGCCCCGGGACGTGTCGGTGGTGGGCTTCGACGACTCCCCGCTGATCGCCTTCACCGACCCGCCGCTGACCACGATCCGCAAGCCGGTGCCGGCGATGGGCCAGGCCGCGGTGCGCACGTTGCTGGAGGAGATCGGCGGGACGCCCGCGCCGCACAGCGAGTTCGTGTTCATGCCGGAGCTGGTGGTGCGCGGTTCGACCGCTTCGGCGCCGAATGTCGTCCGTGCGTCGTAGAAGGTGCGTGGCGGACCCGACCTTGGGATGATCGGTCGAAGGACCCTTTTCTGGCAGACTTGATGCCTATGAGTGACTCGACCGTGACGCAGTCGGAAGGTCGCGATGAGGTGGCCGTTCCGCAGGCCGTCACGGGTGAGGACAGGCGAGGGGTGCGGGGTCTCGCCGGCCGGCTGCGGCGCCCGCGCCGGCCCCGGCTCTGGTTCGAGGTCCTTCTGATCGCGGTGAGTTACTGGACGTACTCGCTGATCCGCAACGCCGTCCCGGAGCAGCGGGGCAAGGCGCTGCGCAACGCCGACTGGATCTGGCGGGTCGAGCACCACCTGGGCGTCGCCGTCGAGCAGTCCGTCAACCACGCCGTGAACTCGGCGACTTGGCTGATCATCGGCATGAACTACTACTACGCCACACTGCACTTCATCATCACGATCGGTGTCCTGGTGTGGCTGTACCGGTGGCATCCCGGCCGCTATGCGGCGGCCCGGCTGGTGCTGTTCGCGACGACGGGTGTGGCCCTGCTCGGTTACTATCTGTTTCCGCTCGCGCCCCCTCGGTTGATGCGCGGCGGGCACTTCGTGGACACCGTGATGGTGCACCACACATGGGGCTCGATGGCCTCCGGCGATCTGAAGGACATGTCGAACCAGTACGCGGCGATGCCGTCGATGCACATCGGCTGGTCGCTGTGGTGCGGGCTGACGATCTTCGCGCTGGCGTCCGTGCCGTGGGTGCGGGTGCTGGGCCTGCTCTACCCGGCGGCCACCCTGCTGGTCATCGTTGCCACGGCCAACCACTTCTGGCTGGACGCCGTGGGCGGCATGCTCTGCCTGGCCTTCGGGTTCACGGTGGCGCGGGTGTGGTACGGCACGCTGCCGTACGCCCTGCCCCGGGTCGTGCCGGTCCGCAGGCGCGAGCCGGAAGGGGCGGCGGCCCGGGCCTGAGCGCGCGCCCGGGTCCCCCGCCGGGCTCACCCTCCGTTGCCGTAGAACAGCTCCTCGACCACGGTGCGCGCCCTGCGGGTGGTACGGCGGTACGCGTCCAGCATGTCCCCGGCGTGCCCGGCGCCGTAGCCCAGGTAGCGGCCCACGGCGGACAGCTCGCGCGGCTCGGTGGGGAAGGTGTCCCCGGCCCGGCCGCGCACCAGCATCACCGCGTTGCGCACCCGCGTCGCCAGCACCCAGGCCTCGTCCAGGATCTCCGCCTCCTCGGCGGACAGCAGCCCGGCCTCGCGCGCGGCGGCCAGCGCCTGGCGGGTGCGGGTGGTGCGCAGACCGGGCTGCTCCCAGCCGTGCCGCAGCTGGAACAGCTGGACGGTCCACTCGACGTCGGACAGCCCGCCCGGACCGAGCTTGGTGTGCAGCTTCGGGTCGGCGCCGCGCGGCAGGCGCTCGGACTCCATACGGGCCTTCAGCCGGCGGATCTCACGGACGGCGTCCTCGTCGAGACCGCGCCGCGGATAGCGCAGGGGGTCGATCAGCTCGGTGAAGCGGCGGCCCAGGTCCTCGTCCCCGGCGACCGGCTCGGCCCGCAGCAGCGCCTGCGACTCCCAGACCAGGGACCAGCGGCGGTAGTACGCCTCGTACGACTTCAGGGTGCGCACCATCGGGCCCGACTTGCCCTCCGGGCGCAGGTCGGCGTCGATGAGCAGCGGCGGGTCGGCGCTGGGCAGCTGGAGCAGGCGGCGCATCTCGGCGACGACCTTGTTCGCGGCGGCGGCCGCCTCGTGCTCGTCCACGCCGTCCTGCGGCTCGTGCACGAAGACGACGTCCGCGTCGGAGCCGTAGCCCAGCTCGTGGCCGCCGAAACGGCCCATCCCTATGATCGCGAACCGGGTGGGCAGCGTGTCGCCCCAGCCGTCCCGGACCACCGCGCGCAGGGTGCCGGCGAGGGTGGCGGCGGTGAGGTCGGAGACCGCCGCGCCGACCCGGTCCACGAGGGCGCCCTGGTCGGCCTCGGCGGGGCTGGTCTCGGTGCCGTAGGAGCCTACGATGTCGGCGGCGGCGGTGCGGAACAGCTCGCGGCGGCGCACGCCGCGGGCCGCGGTGACGCCCTGCTCGGCGTTCTCCGCACGGCCCACGGCGGCCAGGATCTCCTGCTCCAGGTGGGCGCGCACGCGCGGGTCGAGGCCGCCGCCGTCGCCGTCGCCCAGCAGGGCCACCGCCTCGGGGGCGCGCATGAGGAGGTCGGGGGCGAGGCGGCCCGCCGACAGCACGCGGGCCAGGTTCTCGGCCGCCGCGCCCTCGTCGCGCAGGAGGCGCAGGTACCAGGGGGTCTTGCCGAGCGCGTCGGAGACCTTGCGGAAGTTCAGCAGGCCCGCGTCCGGGTCCGCGGAGTCGGCGAACCAGCCGAGGAGGACGGGGAGCAGGGTGCGCTGGATGGCCGCCTTGCGGGTCACGCCGGACGCGAGTGCTTCGAGGTGGCGCAGGGCGGCTGCCGGGTCGGCGTAGCCGAGGGCGACGAGGCGCTCGCGGGCCGCCTCGGGGCTCAGGCGGGCCTCGCCGGGTGCGAGTTGGGCGACCGCGTCGAGCAGCGGGCGGTAGAACAGCTTCTCGTGCAGCCGCCGTACGACGCCGGTGTGCCGCTTCCACTCCCGGATCAGCTCGGTCACCGGGTCGGTGCGCAGGCCGAGGGAGCGGCCGAGGCGCCGCTGGTCCTCCTCGGCGACCGGGACGAGGTGGGTGCGGCGCAGGCGGTAGAGCTGGATGCGGTGCTCCATCGAGCGCAGGAAGCGGTACGCCTCGTCCAGGCGGGCGGCGTCCTCGCGGCCGACATAGCCTCCGGCGGCCAGGGCCTGGAGGGCGTCCAGGGTGGTGCCGCTGCGCAGGGCGAGGTCGGTGCGGCCGTGCACCAACTGCAGGAGCTGGACGGCGAATTCGACGTCGCGCAGACCGCCGGGTCCGAGCTTGAGCTCGCGCTCGATCTCGGACGCGGGGATGTTCTCGACCACGCGCCGGCGCATCTTCTGGACGTCCGCCACGAAGTTCTCGCGCTCGGCCGCCTTCCAGACCAGGGGTTCCAGGGCGTCGACGTACGCCTGGCCGAGGTCGGCGTCGCCCGCCACCGGGCGGGCCTTGAGCAGGGCCTGGAACTCCCAGGTCTTGGCCCAGCGTTGGTAGTAGGCGACGTGGGAGGAGAGGGTGCGGACCAGGGGGCCGTTGCGGCCCTCGGGGCGGAGGTTGGCGTCCACCGGCCAGATGGAGCCCTCCACGGTGGTCTCCGAGCAGATCCGCATGAGGTGCGAGGCGAGGCGGGTGGCCGCGGTGAGGGCCTTGGCCTCGGTGGTGCCGTCGGCCGCCTCGGCCACGAAGATCACATCCACGTCGGAGACGTAGTTCAGTTCGTGGCCGCCGCACTTGCCCATCGCGATCACCGCGAGGCGGCAGGCGGCGGCGTCCCCGGGGGCGTGGGCCTGCGCGATGGCCAGGGCGGCGCGGAGGGTGGCCGTGGCGAGGTCGGCGAGTTCGGCGGCCGTCTCGGCGACGTCCGTGGTGCCGCAGACGTCGCGGGCGGCGATGGAGAGCAGACAGCGGCGGTAGGCGACGCGGAGGGAGACGGGGTCCGCGGCCCCGGCCAGGCCGCGCTCGAACTCCTCGACGCCCGGGTGCAGGTCCCGGGGCTCGTAGGTGACCAGGGCGTGCCAGTCGCTCGGGTGGCGGGCCAGGTGGTCGGCGAGGGCGGCGGAGGCACCGAGGACGCCGAGGAGGCGGTCGCGCAGCGGCTTGGCCGCGATGAGGGTGTCCAGCAGTTCGCGGTGGGCCGTCTGGCCGTCCTGCGCCTCCAGGAGGCGGACCAGGCCGTGCAGGGCGAGGTCGGGGTCGGCGGTGGCGCCCAGCGCTTCCAGGAGGACGGGGTCGTTGCGGACGGGGGCGAGTTCCGGACCGTCCAGGAGGCGCTCCGCGGCGGAGGGGTCGGTGAAGCCGTGCCGGAGCAGCCGGCTGAAGGTACTGCTTCTGCGCCCCGGCGTCATCTCCGTGGCCTCCCCTGCGTACGTCTCGGCTCGGCATCGTCCTGGCCAGAGCCTAACCGGAGGGGGGCGGGGGGGCTTCGCCGAGCGGGTGTGGGTCCTGCGGGGGCTGGGTCGCATGCGGGTGGGGGCCCGTGCTGGGCCGGTGTGGGGTGCCGGTGTGGGAGTCGCCTGCGGATGCGTGGTCCGGCGTGGTTCCTACGATGCGTGGCCCCCTGCGGATGCGTGTCCCGTGTCTGCGGCGGGCGGACACCGCCCGGCACGTCCCCGTCCCGCCGGGCGTGGCTGCGGGTAGTAGTTCATCCGCTCTTCACTCTCCCGGTTGGGTGCCGTGCGGCGGGGGAATGTTGGCGTGTGCATGCTCTGTCCGCACCGCCAACCCCGTCCCGCCCCCAACCGGAGGTTGATGTGTCCGGCAGTTCCGTGTCCCGCCGTGCCCGTACCGTCGTGGCGTCCGCAGCGGCCCTCGCCGCGGCCGCGTTCGGGCTGTGGACCGGGATCGGCGAGGAGTCCGCGCACGCCGCGGGCGCCGTGCCGAGCCCGGACCACGTGGTCGTCGTGGTCTTCGAGAACCACGCGTACAGCCAGGTCATCGGCTCCTCCAGCGCCCCGTACATCAACTCGCTGAAGTCGGGAGGTGCCAACCTCACGCAGTCCTACGCCGAGACCCACCCGAGCCAGCCGAACTACTACGCCATGTTCTCCGGCTCGACGCAGGGAATCACGGACGACAGCTGCGTCACGCCGGGGTTCTCCTCCGCCCCCAACCTGGCGTCCGAGCTGATCGCCGCCGGCCGCACCTGGGCCAGCTACAACGAGACCCTGCCGAGCCAGGGCTCGACCGTGTGCACCAGCGGCAAGTACGCCCAGAAGCACAACCCGTGGTTCGGTTTCAGCAACGTGCCGACGTCCAGCGCCAAGACGTTCGCCCAGTTCCCCACCGACTACACCCAGCTCCCCCAGCTGTCGTACGTGGTCCCCAACCTGTGCAGCGACATGCACGACTGCTCGGTGTCCACCGGTGACACCTGGCTGAAGAACAACCTGGGTGCCTACGCGACCTGGGCCAAGGCCCACAACAGCCTGCTCGTCGTCACGTTCGACGAGGACAACCGGCTCAGCGGCAACCGGATCCCGACCGTGCTGTACGGGCAGCCGGTGGCGGCCGGGTCGTCCAGCTCGACCACGTACAACCACTACGACCTGCTGCGCACCCTGGAGGACAGCCAGGGGCTGACCTCGCACGCGGGCAACGCGGCCTCCGCCAAGGACATCACCGGCATCTGGGCGTCCTGACGTGTACGTAGCGGACAGCCGCGCGAGTACGCCGGCGTCCGCGGACGGTGCCGTCCGGCCACTGGCCGGGCGGCGCCGTGCCGCGATCGCCCCGACCGTGCTCGCGCTCGGAACGGTCAGTCTGGTGACGGACGTGTCGTCCGAGATGGTCACGGCCGTGCTGCCGTTGTACCTGGTCAGCGGGCTGGGCCTGTCCCCGCTGGGCTTCGGCCTGCTCGACGGCGTCTACAACGGGTTCTCGGCGGTCGTACGGCTCGTGGGCGGACACCTCGCGGACCGTGGTGGCGGGCGGCACAAGTGGGTCGCAGGGTTCGGGTACGCGGTCTCGGCCGTGTGCAAGCCGCTGCTGCTGGTCGCGCACTCGCTCACCCCGATCGGGCTCGTCCTGGCCGCCGACCGCACGGGGAAGGGGCTGCGGACCGCGCCCCGGGACGCCCTCATCTCGCTGTCCAGCACGGCGGAGACCCGGGGGCGGGCCTTCGGTGTGCACCGCGCCATGGACACGGCGGGTGCGCTGCTCGGCCCGCTGGTGGCCTTCCTGATCCTGCGGGCGACCGTCGACGGATACGACGCCGTGTTCACCGTCAGCTTCTGTGTCGCGGCGCTGGGTGTGCTGGTCCTGGTGCTGTTCGTGCCGGGCGGGCGCGGTGGCGCCGTCGGGGACGAGCGGCCCACCCTGCGGGGCGCGGTGGGGCTGTTGCGGCGGCGCGGGCTGCGGCGGATCGCGGTGTGCGCGCTGCTGCTGGGCCTGGCCACGGTCAGCGACTCGTTCGTGTATCTGCTGCTGCAGCGCCGGCTCGGCGTCCCGGACCGGTGGTTCGCCTTGCTGCCGCTCGGTACGGCCGCCTCCTTCCTGCTGCTGGCGGTGCCGCTCGGGCGGCTCGCGGACCGGGTGGGCCGGTGGGCGGTGTTCGTCGCCGGGCACGGTGCCCTGCTGGTCGCGTACGCCTTGCTGCTCACGGCGTGGCACGGCTCGGCCCTGCCGTACGTCGTCCTCGCCCTGCACGGCGCCTTCTACGCGGCCACCGACGGCGTGCTGATGGCGGCGGCCTCGGACGGGGTGCCGGAGGCGCTGCGCTCGTCCGGGCTGGCCCTCGTGCAGACCGGGCAGGCGCTGGCCCGGTTCGCCTGCTCGCTGCTGTTCGGCGCGGCCTGGACGGTGTGGGGCGACCGGACGGCGCTGGCGGGCGCGGCGGTGGCGCTGGCCGCGTGTGCCGCCTTCTCCCTCACCCTGCGCCCGAAGGGGACGGTGCCCGCATGACCGTACGCAACCGCATCCTGATCCTGGTCGCCGCCGTCGCCGTGCTCGCGGCGGTGGGGCTGGCGTCCGTGCTGCACGCCTCGGCCCGGGCCGACCGCCGTGGCCAGGCGCAGGCGGGCGGTCCGCGGGTCACGGCGGGGGCGGTGACGCTGACCGGGCGCGGGGTGCTGGAGTTCCGGAACATGGCCTGGGGGCCGCACCGGGACGAGATCGTCAGCGTCCCGGCGTCCGACCCGTCGGGTCCGCGTACCGCCTCCGGCGTCAAGTGCCTGCGCTTCTACACCGCTGCCGGAACCGGCGTGTGTCTGCAGGCGGTGCACGGCCCGGTCTCGGACACCTATCGCGCGCTGATCCTGGACGCCCGCCTGCGCACCGTCCACCGGTACGACGTCCCGGGCATCCCGTCCCGCGCCCGGGTCTCCCCCACGGGTCACTTCGCGGCCTGGACGGCGTTCGTGGGCGGCGACTCCTACGCCGGTACGAACTTCTCCACGCGTGCGGCGATCGTGGACACGAGGAGCGGTGAGCTGATCCCGTCCCTGGAGGCCTTCCGGATCGTCAAGGACGGGCACACCTACCACGCGGCGGACGCCAACTTCTGGGGCGTGACGTTCGCGGCGGACGACCGCACGTTCTACGCCACCTTGGCGACGCAGGGGAAGACCTATCTCGTACGAGGTGATCTGCGCGCCCGCACGGTCACGGCTGTGCACACCAACGTCGAGTGTCCGTCCCTCTCGCCCGACGGCACGCGGATCGCCTACAAGAAGCGGGTCGCGGGGCTGCCGAAGGACGCCCCTTGGCATCTGTACGTCCTCGACCTGCGCACCTTGCGGGAGACCCCGCTCGCCGAGTCCCGCAGCGTCGACGACCAGGTGGTGTGGCGCGATGCGCACACCCTGGTCTACGCCCTGCCCGGGGACTACGGCGCGGACCTCTACACGGTTCCCGCGGACGGCTCCGGGGCCCCGCGCCGGATCGCCTCGGCCGCGGTGTCCGCCGCGTACGTCCGCTGACCGTGCGAACGGGTCAGGGCAGCGTCCAGAACCGGACCGTGACGAGATAGAAGACAGCGGCCCAGAAGACCATCGCCACCGCGACCACGGCGAGGCCGCGGACGTTGGTTCTGACCACCGCCTCGCCCGGTGGCGGGCGCAGCCACCGCCCGAGCAGCGGGTTCACGTAGAAGGGCATCGTGAGGAAGCTCATGAGGAAGCTCGACAGCAGGTTCCCCACGAGCAGGCCGATCCAGAGCGGCAGGTGCAGCGGGAACAGCGCGAGCGTCAGCAGCACGACGGTCGGGTACAGGCCGACCCAGACGGCGAGGGAGGTCTTGGTCGCGGAGGGCGGCGGCGGTGCCTCCTTGCCGTCGCCCTCGAACGCGAACCAGCTGCCGAACGAGTTGTCGATCGTGCGCAGTTTGAAGTCGTTGAACTTCTCGCCCGCGGCCAGGATCTTCTGCCGCTGCGGCGACGTGAGCCAGGCGTCGAGGTGCTCGGCGGTGTCGTAGCGGTACAGCGTGGTCCACTCCTCCTGCAGTCCCTCGACGGGGCGGAAGAGCTCGGTCCCGCGGAACCCCTCGAACTTGCTCTCCTCCTCGACCATGTGGTGCTGCCACTCAAGGAAGTCGTCGACGTGGTCCGGGTGGACGCGGTGGGTGACCACCACGGTCACCAGGGGATCCAGTGACCGCGTGCCGCTGCTGACCACCTGCTGGGTCGCCGGGCCGTCGAAGTACTTGGCGCCGACGTCGAGGTACGTCTGCCGGGTCGCGCTGTTGATCCAGGTCTGAAGGTGCGCGACCGAGTCGAAGCGGTACACCACGACCCAGTCGGGTTGCAGGGGGGTCGGCGGCGAGACCTCGGCCCCGAGGAAGCCGGGGTAGTAGGCGGCGGCGGCGTTCAGGTCCTGCTGCCAGGTCTCGTACTCCTTCTCCATGCCGGGCAGGACCTTCTGCCCGATGATCGCCGTGGCCGCGGCGGCGACGTTCTTCGTGGTGTCCATGGTGCTCAACCTGCCGGCACCGACTGCTGTGCGTGGAGCCGGCCGTAGATCCGTTCCGGTGTCAGCGGCAGCGCGCGGTAGCGGACGCCCGTGGCGTCGTGGACCGCGTTCGCCAGCGCGGGGGCCACCGGGTTGATACAGCACTCCGCCATGCCCTTGGAGCGCATGGGCCCCACCGAATCCGCCGAGTCCACGAGGAGAACCTCGGTACGGGGGACGTCGGCGTAAGTGGGCATGCGGTAGTTCCGGAAGTTCGGATTGGTCATCACGCCGTTGTCGTCGACGTGATGGTTCTCGGTCAGCGCGAAGCCGATCCCCTGGGCGACACCGCCCTCCACCTGTCCGCGGACCTGCGCCGGGTTGATGACCACTCCGGCGTCCGCCGCCTGCACGCTGTACAGGATCCGTATCTCGCCCGTCACCCGGTGGACGGCGACCCGGAACCCCTGGGTGTTGGAGGTGACGCTGCGGGGCGAGCCGTACGCCTTGCGGGCGGCGGTGAACCGGATGCCGCGCGCTCGGGCCGACGCGACGAGTTCGGCCAGCGACACCCGGCGGTCCCCGCAGACGACGCCGTCGTCGTCCATGGAGCACAGCACGACGTGCACGCCCGTGTGCGCCGCGGCGAACTCCAGGATGCGGTCGCGCACGGCGCCGGCCGCGCGCAGGACGGCGTTGCCCGCCACGAAGAGGCCCGCGCTCGCGAAGGCGCCGGTGTCGAATCCCGTGCGGTCGGTGTCGGACTGCACGAGTCGGATCCGGGCCGGCGTGGTGCCCAGCTGGCTCGCCGCGATCTGTACATGGGCCGTGGAGGTGCCCTCCCCGAACTCCACCGTTCCTACGGCCACTTCGTAGACGAGGTCGTCGCCGAGCGTGACCCAGGCCTCGCAGAGGTGGTCGGTCGGGGGCGCCGTCTCGTGCAGGGAACTCGCCACACCGGTTCCCACGAGCCACTCGGGTCCGGGCGGCGGCCGGCCGGCCGTACGGGCCAGGGCCTCGCCCACGAGGTCGATGCAGGTGGCGAGCCCGTCCTCCGTGAAGAGCACGTCGTCGGGGCCCTCGTGAAGGGCGAGCAGCGGCTCACCCGGCCGCACGATGTTGCGCCGGCGCAGTTCCAGCGGGTCGAGGTGCAGGGCGCGGGCCAGTTCGTCCATCGCCGACTCCACGGCGAACGCCGGCTGGGTCATCCCGTAACCGCGCAGGGCACCGCTCGGCACCGTGTTCGTGTACACGGAGTACGCGTCGTACCTCTTGTTGGGGCAGCGGTAGATCATGACGGCGGCGCCGCCCGCGTACACCGTCTCGCCACCGTGGTTGCCGTAGGCGCCGGTGTTGGAGACGTTGCGCACCTGGAAGGCCGTCAGTGTGCCGTCGGCCTTCGCTCCGAGCTTGACCGTCAGGGTCATCGGATGCCGCGGCGAGGCCGTGGTGAACTCCTCCTCCCGGGTGTACTCGAGACAGGTGGGCCGCCCGGTGTCCAGGGTGGCGAGCGCGACCAGGTCCTCCGAGATCACCTCTTGCTTGCCGCCGAAGCCTCCGCCGACCCGCTTGCAGAACACCCGTACCTGGTCGGGGCGCAGGCCGAACAAGTGCTCCAGTTTGCCCTTGGCGATGGACGGTGACTGCGAACTGGTGCGGACGTTCAGCCGGCCGTCCTCCATCCAGGCGATCGAGCCGTGGGTCTCCAGGTGCCCGTGCTGCACCCGCGGTGAGAAGTACGTGCCTTCGTGGATCACGTCGGCCGCGGCGAACCCCGCCTCGACATCACCGATGTCCGAGTGGAGTTCGACCAGGATGTTGTGGACGGGATCACGGACGAACGGGTCGTGGGATCCGTGCAGTTGGGGGGCGCCGTCGGCCATCGCCCGCTCGGGGTCGAACACCGCCGGCAGCACCTCGTACGTGACGGCCAGGCGCCGGCAGCCCTCCTCCGCCGCCCCGACGGTGTCGGCCAGGACGGCGGCGACGCGCTGGCCGGCGAAACGGACCGTGTCGTCGAGGATGTACGTGTCGTCCGGGTCCACCAGGTGGTCGGTGTGGATCGCCGTGGTGAAGCGTTTCCGCGGTACGTCCTCCCAGGTGTAGACCCGGTGCACGCCGGGCACGGCCAGTGCGGCGCTCTTGTCGACCGAGAGGATCCGGGCGTGCGCGTGCGGCGAGTGGAGCACCTTGAGGTGCAGCAGGCCGTCGATGTGCGTGTCCATGGTGAACTCGGCGTGACCGGTCACGACGTCCTCGCCCGCGGGGGCGCCGACGCTCGTCCCGACGGCCTTGCCCGGCGCGGCCGTCTCCACCGCGCCGACGCCCCGCACCGCGTCCTCGATCGCCCGGTAGCCGGTGCATCGGCAGAGGTTGCCCTTCAACGCCCGCGGCAGATCCGCCTTCTGCTCCTCGGTGAGGGCCGCCGAGGTCATGATCATCCCGGCGGTGCAGAAACCGCACTGGAACCCCGCGGCGTCGCGGAACTGCCGCTGCATGGGATGCAGGGCGCCGGGCCGTCCCAGGCCCTCGATCGTGGTCACCTCACGGTCGTCCGCGCGGAACGCGGGGGTGATGCAGCTGTGGACGGGGTCGCCGTCCAGCCACACCGTGCAGGCGCCGCAGTCGCCCGCGTCACAGCCCTTCTTGACGCCGAAGTGCCCGAGTTCGCGGAGGAAGGTGCGCAGGCACTGGCCGGGTGCCGGTTCCCGGTCGAACCTGTTGCCGTTCACGAGATAGGTCATGCCAGATCCCCAGCCAGGAGTTCGCGGCGAATCTCTTCGGCGAAGTGCTGTGTCAGATGGCGACGGTGGTCGGGCGTCCCGTTGGGATCGGCGAACCAGACGTCGGCGGGAAGGGCGTCGATGCTCTGCCGCAGAGTCCGGGCGTCGGGCACGGCGTCGAAGGCGATCCGGACGGGCCGCGTGGTACCGGCGGTGACGGTGAGCAACAGATCGGCCTCGACCGGCCGTTGGGTACCGATGAGGAACACCGTCGAACGGCCGAGCCGGGTCAGGGAGAAGCGCCGGTGCGCGGTGCGTCTGCGCAACGCGTGCGCCGGAACGGTGACACGCCGCAGGATCTCCCCCGGAGCGAGAATGTTGCGGTGCTCGCCCGTCACGAAGCCGAGGGCGTCGACGACGCGTACGGAGCCGTCGGGAGCCCACAGTTCGTACTGCGCCTCCAGCGCCACCGTCAGGGTGATCATCGGTCCGGCCGGCAGGGCCATGCAGATGTTGCCGCCGACGGTCGCCGCGTTCCAGACCTTGAACGAGGACAGGAAGGCCTCGCAGCTCGCGCGGAGGAGAATCCCCGCGGTCCAGTCCACGGGGCAGGCGAAGGCGTGCAGATCGCGGATCGTGCAGGTGGCGCTGATCTCGAGTCCGCCGTCGGCCGTCGGGACAAGGGGTTCCCAGCGCAGGGCCGTGAGGTCGATCAGCCGGTGCAGGTCCGGCTGATCGACGGAGTAGAGCCAGGTTCCGCCGGCGAGCCAGGCATCGCCGTCGTGCCAGTCCTCGCCCGGACGATCGGACGGCTGCCGGACTACTTCCGTGATGGTGTTGAGGTCCATGAGAAACGACCTACGCAGAAAAGACCCCCGGGAGGGGGATGTCCCGTGACACCGTGGGAATCGCTGTCCCGCCCATGGACGACCCGCGGGTACATGTGTCTGTGACTGATGTCTGTGACTGCGCTTTCGGCCAGCGTATCCCAGCGTGCCGACGACGGCCCTCGGAGCGAGATGAGCCCGGCGTCCCCGGCGGGTGCCGAACCACCGGTCCGGCCGGCGGGCTGTCGGTCGCGCGTCGGCCCTCGCGGAACCACACTGGTCATCGGGGCCGCCTCGCCGGAAGGGCGTGCCCACGACAAGAGGACGGACCCATGCCCACGGACACGTCTCCCGGACCGCTGCGATTCCTGGTCTTCGGTGCGGCGCTGCGGGCCGATTCGGCCAACGCCCGCCTCGCCTCGCTCGTCGCCCGGCTCATCTCCGACACCGGTGCCACCGTCGACCTCGCCTCCATGCGCGACTTCGACATGCCCTTGTACGACGGCGACATGGAGGCCCGCGAGGGGCTCCCGCCCGGCGCCCTCGCCCTGCGCGACCGACTCGACCGGAGCGACGCCTTCGTCATTTCCTCGCCGGAGTACAACGCCTCCGTGCCGGGAGTACTGAAGAACGCGATCGACTGGGTCTCCCGTGTCCGGCCGCAGCCGTTCAAGACCAAGCACGCGCTGCTCGTGTCCGCCTCGCCGTCCCTGGTCGGCGGCAACCGCGGGCTGTGGGCCCTGAGGATCCCCCTGGAACACCTGGGAACCCGCGTCTACCCGGACATGTTCAGTGTGGCCAACAGCTACCAGGCCTTCACCGAGGACGGAACGCTGGCCGACCCCGGGCTGCAGCGACGTCTCACCGATACCGTGGCGGGTTTCCTCAGCCTCGTCGAGGCGGACGTGCGCTACGTCTGTCTGGAACGCCGGTGGTACGAGTTCCTGGGAGACCGCACCGAGGCAGCCGTCACCCAGCGGGCCGAGGCGTGAGGCGAACGCAGCGGGCCGGGTTCACAGGCGCACGATGACCAGGGCGGTGTCGTCGGTGGCGCCATCGGGTGGGAGCAGGTCGTCGAGCACGGCGTCGGCGAGGGCTTCGGGCTCTTCCGCCCGGTGGCGGGCCAGGGAGTCGGCGAGCCGGGCGAGGCCGGTGTCGATGTCCTCGCGGCGGCGTTCGATCAGGCCGTCGGTGTAGAGCACGAGAACGGCGCCCTCGCCGAAGGCCGTGACGGCCTGGACCCGGGGGGCGTGCTGAGGGCGGGCGGCCAGTGGCGGGTCGGTGGCCTGGTCCAGGAACTGGACGGTCCCGTCCCTCTGCAGGAGCCCGGGCGGGGGGTGGCCGGCGCTGCTGTAGGTGATGGTGCGGGTCTCCCAGTCGACGAATGCCGTGGCCACGGTGGTGTTCTCGGCGCCGTCGATGGTGCGGGCGTACAGCCCGAGGATTTCCAGGGCGCGGGCGGGGCCTTCGGCGACGAGGGAGGCGGCGGTGAGGGCGCTGCGCAGTTGTCCCATGACGCCGGCGGCGTACAGGCCGTGGCCGACGACGTCACCGACGGCGACGACGATGCGATCGCCGGGCAGATCGGCCAGGTCGTACCAGTCGCCGGCCACGTTCAGCGCTTCGGCGGCGGGCCGGTAGCGTACGGCCGCTGGATGCCGGCCGACCGGCCGGGGAGCGGGCAGCATGGCTTCCTGCAAGGTCAGCGCGACTTCCCGGGCGCGGATGAGCTCCGTGACGTCCTCCACCCGGTGCAGCAGCAGCGTCACCCGCCCATCAGGTCCGAGTACGGGAATGTTGGTCAGGTTGTAATACCGCTCGTGCGCCACCCCGGGCTGGTCGGGGTCCTCCATGTCGATGCGCTGGAGCGCTACGGTGCTGCGCTCACCGGTTGCCGCCGTCCGGCGCAGTGACGCCAGGATTCTGAGCAGGAGAGGCTCGGCGGGGTCCTTGTCGGGGCGGTCCTCGGGCAGGAAGCGACCGACCAATTCCTCGCGGGGCAGGCCCCTGAGGGTCAGGAACTCGGGGTTGGCGTCCACGAAGACCAGCTGCGGGGTCACCAGCGCCACCGCTCCGGGAGTGGCCTGGAACACGGCCGCGTAGTCGACCGCCGGTACCTTCATGACTTTCCTGCCTTGCCACCGCGGCTGCGTCTCTTTTCACGATACGAGCGGGGAGTCACAGCCGGCCCCACGAGCCCTCGGCAGACGCGCCGGGGCCGAGGGTCCGAGACCGCCGGCCCCAGGGGATCGTTTCGCCGGTAACCCGCCCTGACCTGCGCCTACAGCACCGGCAGGTTCTTCCGCAGCTCGAAGGCCGTGACCTCGCTGCGGTACTCCTCCCACTCCTGCCGCCTGTTGCGCAGGAAGTGACGTCGGCCCGAACCGACCCCATGCCATGAACATGAGCACAGCGCTGACCTGTGCTCGCGGGGTGGTCATTGGTGTTGATGGTCGCCGTGGGCCACCCTTCGACGGCCCACAGACGACCCAGCCCTCACATCGCGGCGAGGGTGTCCGCGCAGGTTGCCGGGCACTGGTCCAGCCGCAGAAGTCCGAGGGTACGAGACGGAATGCCTGAGCGTATCGACCGCTTCATTATCACTCTTTACGGCGCCGTTAAGGCCGGACTGACCGGGGGCTCAGGAAGAGGCGAGGAACCCGGTGGCCCACCTGCGCCCAAGCAGCGCGACTGTCCGCGCCCGATCAGGTTCGTTCGCAGCCGGACGCCTCGGTTGGCTCCCCGATTGGCTCCCGGCAGCGCGGGCACGTGTTGCCTTGCTGAGCCTGGGCCCATGGCTCCGGAGGGCAGGCGCCAGGAGCACGGACATAGGCCTCTGAACTGGGCGAACGTCCAAGGCGCTCCCGCCGCACACGTCCCTCACTCGCTGCTCTCTCGGAGGTCGGGTCCGCACAGTGAGCGCTACGGCGGTCTAGCGCCTGCAGGTGGCGCCTTGCCGGCGGACGGGCCTGGCTCGCGCTGAGCGACCGGGCGCTTAGAAGGCGCCTGGCGAAACAAGCGGCGCACACCCGTCGACCTGCTTCTCTTCCCGCGCATGGAGCCTCGTCGACCGGCCTTCGACACGCATTCGACAGGCTCTAGCAGGGTGCGTCCTGAGAAGGCGGCATGCGGACACGGAACCCCATACTCCGCCCTCCTCCCTGCAACGTGCATACTGCCAGCACCCCCCACCTCGTGCGTCGCGACGCCCTTTCTGGAGGGATACGTTCATCCATGGGATTCTTTGTTCCCGTGTGCCTGCTGCTCTGGTGCTGGCTCTGGTACGGCCTGTTGCCGCTGCGATGGCAGAACTCCAGCCTTGCCGGCCCCGATGCCGCGTTGCAGCGCGCGTGCAGGGCTGCCGCCCGGGGGCACTGGGAGCTGGCCGCCAGTCTCTTCGCGGACGCAGGTCAGGACTGGGAGCGCCGCTCCCTGTACAGCAATCGGTTGGGATACCTCGCTGCCTGGAAAAGCGACCGTTGGCTGAAGGCATGGCAGGAGGCCCGTCCCGGAGACCCGGACGCCGCGCTTGTGGTGGCGCACACCAGAGTCCAGTACGCGTGGAAGCTGCGAGGTGCGGCGCTTGCCCGACATACGTCGCAGTGCCAATTCGACGGATTTCACCGGGAACTGCTGGCCTCGCAGGACGAGGTCGAACGGGCCTCGGCGCTCTGCCCTGACGATCCCAGCCCCCTCGTCGCGGAAATCTGGAGAGCGCTGGGACTGGGCTACTCCAACGAGCAGATGAACAGGCTGTGGTCCGAGATCACGTCAAGGGCGCCGTATCACTGCGAGGCGCATTACAGCGCCCTCCAGTACTGGACCGCGAAATGGCGCGGCTCGAAAAAGCTCGCACAAGAGTTCGCCGAGAAGGCGGCGGCCGGTGCGCCGCCGGGCAGCCTGCTGACCGTGCTGCCTCTGATCGCCTGGTTCGAGAGCCATGCGTTGGAGCTCGGCGATCCCGGATTTCGCAGCCCGCGAGTACGTGCGCTGGTCGACACGGCGCTCGCCGACGTGGCGCTGGCTGATCCGAACCATCCGAGGCTCCCGGAAGTACGGCACCTGCTGGGGTACTTCCTGTACCGGCAGGGCCGCTACAGGGCGGCCAGGGAGCAGTTCCGTCAGGTCGACGGTTTCACGGACGCACTTCCGTGGCAGTATGTCGGCCGCCTGAAACCGCTCTACTACCGAGCAGTCCGAACGAAGACGGCCCGCAAGGCGCTCTTTGAGTCCAGGCTTAGTGATCACCAAGCCGGAAGCGCCCACCCTCTCCAGGGCCAGTGACGGTTGATCGGAATCTCGTAGACGATCTCGCAATGAGCGGCGGGCACCACGATATCCGCCGTCTCCACGGGCCGGCCCTGGTCGCTGTAGTACGTCCGCCGGATGTGCGTGACGAGGGCGGCCTTCTGGATGCCCAGGAGCGATGCTTCCTCGGCGGTCGCCTGCCTCGGCTCGGGTCGCTCCACGGCGTGGCTGACGGAGACGCCGATCGCCGCCATGCGGTTCACGACGCCCGCCCCTGCGTGCGGCCCTCCCTCGGGGAGGACGACGAGAGTGCCGCCGGTGAGGTCGTACGGCTCCCAGCTTCCCTGCTGTATCGCAGTTGTGTCTGTGGCTCAGTCCTCGTCGAGGCCGAACCCGTCCGGGACAGCCAGCAGGGCCTCGCGCCACGGCCCTTCCGGCTCTTTCATGGCCGCTTCGCGGAACAGGTCTGCGAGTCGGTGCCGATCTTCCGCGCTGAGGCGGCCGAAGAGGTACGCCGGATACTCGAACCATGTGGACACCGCGTCCGGCGAGGCTTCCTCATCTGTGCTGGTGTCCACTGCTGCCACGAGGTGCGCCACGGCTTCTGCCAGTGTGCTCAGGAGCGGATCACGGTGGCCACTTGTTGAGGTCAGCCCGCCAGAATTCATGCGTGCAGCGTATCCAGCGGTCGGCGTAGCGACTTTGGCCGGGAGCTGCTTTGGCGCGAGTGATCATGGCCTCGCAAGCTTCCGGCGCGTCGGGCAGTGTAGCCCCAGCCACGACGTGTTCTGACCTCATGCACTGTGTGCCTTCCTCTTGGGCGGGAGCGGAAGGCCGCCGGTGCCGAGCGGGGCGGAGACATGAGCGCGGGCGCCGCCGGCCGCCCGCGCCCGCCCGGAGGAGCGAAGCGACGACGGGTGCTTGAGTGAGCGGCATGTACCTGTCCCGTCCACTGATGCTGGGCCAACGCGACACAGGCGGTCCTGGGTGACCTTCACTCAGATCGGAACTCCACCCCACCTGATGGTGCCGGGGCCTAGGGGTGGCCGCGCGCCCTGGTCGGTAGGGACGTAGCGTCAGCGCATGGACTTCCGTATCACCGCTGAGGAGGAAGCGCTCGTCTTCCGGCTCGCGGAGCTCCTGGACGGCGGCACGCAACCGCTGGAGACGCAGCTCGTCGAGGAGCTGGGCCCGGACATTCGGCAGCAGCTCGAAGGGCTCGAGGCGAAGGGCTGGATCCTCGTCCGCGAGGCTGCAGACGGAATGATGGTCGTCGATCTGACCGGGCCGGCGTGGAAGGCCGTCCGCAGCCGCCGCGACGTCGGCCGGTAACGGCCGTGTGACGCCAGAGATTCGCCTACGCGATCCCATAAGGCCTGTGATCTTCGGCCTCGCCCGGTGTAGCGTCGCTACAAGTAGTCGTGGTTCCGAAGTCCGTTCGCCCGTGACACACGTCTCGGGCGTCCTTGCTGTTCAGCGCCTCTCCGGACCAAGGCGATCACCTCCGGGTCCCGCACGGTGCGGGATTCCGAATTTCCTTGAGGGAGACAGACATGGCCAGCGGCACCGTCAAGTGGTTCAACGCTGAAAAGGGCTTCGGTTTCATCGAGCAGGACGGCGGCGGCCCCGACGTCTTCGCCCACTACTCGAACATCGACGCCTCCGGCTTCCGCTCCCTGGAAGAGGGCCAGCGGGTCACGTTCGATGTCGGCCAGGGGCAGAAGGGCCCGCAGGCGGAGCACATCCGCCCCGAGTAACAACGCATAGAGAGACCCCGGCCGGATGGTTACCGGCCGGGGTCTCTTGCTGCCCGGGTGAAAGGGGGACAAGTCGGTGCGCACCCCTGGCAGTGATCCGCCGCCCGAACCCGCAAAGTCACAACGGGTCCGTAGCGGGGCCGCGGCGAGCCCTCGTGAAGGCAGGGCAGATCGGGAGTCGCCTCCGACTCCTGCACCCACTGAGAGGTCGGCTTCGCCGACGGGCTGTAACACCCCGGGGTGTTGCAGCTCTCTGTGACCGGACAGCCCGGACACCGGCACTTTGCGCTGTCCGGGCCGTTTATGCAGATGAGAGGCATACCCGGACAGCCGGACAGCCGGAACCGTGGTGGTCAGCTCAGCCGCGCGGACGCGACGCTCCGTCGCCTATTCAGCGTCGCTGTGCGCTGGCACGTTTCGACCTCGACGACATCTTGATTGACCGACGCGGTCCCCTGGGGGACTGGGCCAACGGTTTCGTGCAAGCCAAGGTGGTTCGACGCGGCAACGCCACGCATGCAATGGAGATCACCCTGTGTTCATGCGGCTGCGAGGTGAGCCGGTGACGGCAGACAGGGCGTCGAACGGAGACCCCATCTGCTCTGCTTTTACACCGTCTTGCCTTGGCACTCCACGGCGAGAGGGAGCGGATAGGCCAAACGAGGGGTATCAAACCAACAATCATATTATATGTCGTGTCGGAGTGTGGGTGTCGCTGATGTCCGAATAGCCTGCAGATCGATCCCGTTCTTCAGGCTGGTTCGGCTTGGAGAAAGACCCGGGATCGAAGGGTCCGACGGCGGATGAGGGTGGCGCAGCCAATCCCAAATTCCGGCTTCCCTAGGCCCGATCAGGAATTCACCAGGACTCCAGTCCGCTCGACAGAGGAGCACCACCGTGACCAAGATGACCCGCATCACCGGTGTACTGGCAACCGCCGCCGCCGGCCTGATGCTCCTGAGCATCCCGGCGCTCGCCGAGGAAGGCGAGCTGACGACCAGCCCCGACCTGGTACAGGTCGACGAGCAGGAGTTCACCGACCCGGCACAGGCCGACGAGCAGGAGTTCACCGACCCGGCACAGGCCGACGAGCAGGAGTTCACCGACCCGGCACAGGCCGACGAGCAGGAGTTCACCGACCCGGCACAGGCCGACGAGCAGGAGTTCACCGACCCGGCACAGGCCGACGAGCAGGAGTTCACCGACCCGGCACAGGCCGACGAGCAGGAGGACAGTGAATGAGGGAGGTCCCGTAGGAGCTTGTGCGTCGCGGCAGCCGCGACTGGCCCCCTCAGCGTAGCGTGCCAACGTCGGCGCGTGCACGGGCCGGGGCCATGCGCTACCTGTCGATCGGCACGATGAAATTGATTGGCCAATGCCCGAGTTCAGTTGGCCAGACCGCTCCCAGATGCCGGCCTCGGGTGCCATAGACCGGAGTCGGCCAACCACCGTCTCCGCACTGATTCCTCCTAGGAGTTCGATCGAGAGCTGGCATCGGCGAAGTGACCTCGCACCACTGCGGCCGGACATGAGCGCTCGTGTACACCCTCGTCCGACGTCGTTGATGTCAGGGACTTGTCGTCAGGGAGAGATCATCTGTACTGGATCGGGCATCCAGGGCCTGTCTGCAGGCAGGGAGGAGCTGCTCTCCAAAAGCCCGGGCCAAGATCGATCCGGAGCGTCTTCCCTGGTGTCCCGGCAGGATTCGAACCTGCGACACCCGCTTCAGGAGTTCGATCACGGGCCGCCTGGAGGCGCTTCACTGCGTAAGCGCACAGTCCTGTCTGACGGTCCTGGACCGCCCGTGCGGGCGCCCATCTGGTGGTCCGCTCACGAGCGCTGCCAGAGCGCAGGCCACAAGGGGGAACAGATGGGAACATCCGCACCGAGCCGCGGGATCGGAACCGAGGGGGGAGGCGGCCGCGTTGCTGGCTGCGACGGAAGGCCTCCGGGCGAGGACCCGCACGCAGACCAACGGAGCATGGACTCCCCTCCTTGGCTTCGGACTCCTTGCACTGGCGGCCGTTCCGGTCGCCCGGTACGCCTTCAACTTCGGAGCCACGGGCGCGACATCGGGTCATACCCGGCCTTTGCCTACGCTGAGCTGACCGGCCTGTGCGTCGTCCACGAACCGGGAACCCCTTGCCTGACGGGCGAGTTCGACGGAGCCTTCCTGCGCTTCGCGGCATGGGGCGTGTGGTTCGCGCTCCTCCCCCTCGCATGGTTCGCCTTCGCCCGCTGGTATCGCCTGCGTGGCGAGGCCCGGGGCGTCGTCCCCCGGCGCGGCATGTGGGTCCGCGTGACCGCCACAGCCACCACTGTGATCACGACAGCTCTGGTGGCGTTGCTGTTCGGCAAGGACCAGCCGTGGGAGGCCGTGCTGCTGGAGAACAGCTACGCCTCCCCGTGGTACCTGGTCGGCATCGGACTTCTCGCCCTCGGCATTGCCGAACGCAGTTGGATCACCGCGGCGGCCGGCACCGCGCACGCCCTGCTGCTCACGGGGTATTTGGGAGCCTCCTGGGGCAGTGGATGGCTTCCCTGGCAGCATCCCGCCCACCCCGGCTGGGCCGACGGACCGCAGGTCAAGGCCCTTCTGCTCGCTGCCGTCCTGCTCCTCGCCGGCCTGTGCGAGTGGACAGCGGTCCGCCGGCGGGGCGCGCCCGGTGTAGCGGTTGCGGGTACGGTCGTCTCATGAGCGTCGAAGACCGCGGCCGCGAACGGCGCCCCCTCCATCCCGGTGCCGGCCGATCCCCCGCCGGAGGCATCGTTCTGGCCGTGGCCTTGCCCGTTTGGGTCTGCCAAGGGGCCAGCCCGCGCCGTGCGCGGGCCCTTGATCGATGAAGCGAAAGTTGGAACAGCTCACTGCTGAGCAGCGCTGGCTGGATTTCTGGGCCGTCCTGAAGCAACGCATGGCCGGAGCTCCCAGGATGGCTGCAGGGCGTCGGAGATTTGCTCTGACGGCCCAGAGACGGCCCAGAGGCTGTGAGACGCAGTGGGGCCGACGGTCCACGACCGTCGGCCCCAAGGGATCGTTTCGGCGGAAACCCGCCCTGGCCTGCGCCTACAGCACCGGCAGGTTCTTGCGCAGCTCGAACGCCGTGACCTCCGAGCGGTACTCCTCCCACTCCTGGCGCTTGTTGCGCAGGAAGAAGTCGAAGACGTGCTCGCCGAGGGTTTCGGCGACCAGGTCGCTGCGTTCCATGAGGGTCAGGGACTCGCCGAGGTTCTGCGGGAGGGGCTCGATGCCCATCGCGCGGCGCTCGGCGTCGGAGAGGGCCCAGACGTCGTCCTCGGCGCCCGGCGGAAGCTCGTAGCCCTCCTCGATGCCCTTCAGGCCGGCCGCCAGGAGGACGGCGTAGGCCAGGTAGGGGTTGGCGCCCGAGTCCAGGGAGCGGACCTCGACGCGGGCCGAGCCGGTCTTGCCGGGCTTGTACATCGGGACGCGGACCAGGGCGCTGCGGTTGTTGTGGCCCCAGCAGATGTACGACGGGGCCTCGCCGCCGGCGCCGGCCGTGCGCTCGGAGCCGCCCCAGATGCGCTTGTAGGAGTTCACCCACTGGTTGGTGACCGCGGAGATCTCCGCCGCGTGCTTGAGCAGGCCCGCGATGAAGGAGCGGCCGACCTTGGAGAGCTGGTACTCGGCGCCGGACTCGTAGAACGCGTTGCGGTCGCCCTCGAAGAGGGAGAGGTGCGTGTGCATGCCGGAGCCGGGGTGCTCGGAGAAGGGCTTCGGCATGAAGGTCGCCTGCACGCCCTGCTCCAGCGCCACCTGCTTCATGACCAGGCGGAACGTCATGATGTTGTCCGCCGTGGAGAGCGCGTCTGCGTAGCGCAGGTCGATCTCCTGCTGGCCCGGCGCCCCCTCGTGGTGGGAGAACTCCACCGAGATGCCCATCGACTCCAGCATGGTGATCGCCTGGCGGCGGAAGTCCATGCCGACGTTGGTGGGCGTGTGGTCGAAGTAGCCCGAGTTGTCGGCCGGGGTGGGGCGGGAGCCGTCCAGCGGACGGTCCTTCAGCAGGAAGAACTCGATCTCGGGGTGGGTGTAGAAGGTGAAGCCCAGGTCGGAGGTGCGGGCCAGGGCACGCTTGAGCACGTAGCGGGGATCCGCGAAGGACGGGGAGCCGTCCGGCATGAGGATGTCGCAGAACATGCGGGCGGTGCCGGGGGTCTCCGCGCGCCACGGCAGGACCTGGAAGGTGGACGGGTCCGGCTTGGCGATCATGTCGGACTCGTAGACCCGGGCGAATCCCTCGATGGCCGAGCCGTCGAAGCCGATGCCCTCGTCGAAGGCCTGCTCCAGCTCGGCGGGGGCCACGGCGACGGACTTGAGGAAGCCCAGCACGTCCGTGAACCACAGGCGTACGAACCGGATGTCGCGCTCCTCCAACGTCCGGAGCACGAACTCCTGCTGCTTGTCCATCTTCCGCTACCCCATCCTTGCTGGTCAGGCCGCCTGTCCCCCGTCCCGCGGGAGGCGGTCGGGCACCTGAGCATCCCACCACAACACCATTTCATGCGCGTTGCGGACCTTGATCGCGGACGCATCCTCGGCCTGAACGCCTCTCGTACGGCAGATGTACTGCCGTATCGCCCATCTTGCCTGTTCGGACCGGCATCCGTAATGGCCGATTCGCTGACGGCGTGAGCGATGCCACGTCCGTTTAATTTGCATCTCAGATGCAACTTTTCTTACGGTCGGATCAGTTGAGATGCAAGGAGTCCTGATGCTGACCGAACAGTCCGCAGTCACCGTCCGCGCCACCCTTCCCGCAGTCGGCGCGGCCATCGGCGAGATCACCGAGCGCTTCTACGCCCGCCTCTTCGCCGCCCACCCCGATCTGCTGCGGGACCTGTTCAACCGCGGCAACCAGGCCTCCGGCGCCCAGAAGCAGGCCCTCGCCGGCTCCATCGCCGCCTTCGCCACGTACCTGGTGGACAACCCGGACCAGCGGCCGGACGCGATGCTCAGCCGCATCGCCCACAAGCACGCCTCCCTGGGCGTGGCCCCCGAGCACTACCCGATCGTGCACGAGCACCTCTTCGCCGCCATCGCCGAGGTCCTCGGCGAGGCCGTCACGCCCGAGGTCGCCGCCGCCTGGACCGAGGTCTACTGGCTGATGGCCAACGCGCTCATCGCCGTCGAGAAGCGGCTGTACGAGGAGAGCGGCAGCACCGAGCGCCGCCCCTGGGAGGTCGTGGAGCGCGTCGAGGAGACGGCGGACGTCGTCACCTTCCGCCTCCGCCCGGCCGACGGCGGCCCGGTGCGCGACTTCCGCGCCGGCCAGTACGTCTCCGTCCAGGTCGAGCTGCCCGACGGCGCCCGGCAGATCCGGCAGTACAGCCTGTCCGGCGCGCCCGGCGAGGCGCTGCGCCAGTTCAGCGTCAAGCGCGTGACCGGCGACGACGCCCCCGACGGCGAGGTCTCCAACCACCTCCACGCGCGCGTGCGGGTGGGTGACGTCCTGGACCTGTCCGAGCCGTACGGCGACCTCGTCCTGGACGCCGACGCCGAGACTCCCCTGCTGCTCGCCTCCGCCGGTATCGGTGTGACCCCGATGACCGCGATGCTGGCCGGCCTCGCGGCGAGCGGTCACGGCGGCCCGGTCACCGTCGTCCACGGCGACCGCTCCCCCGCCGACCACGCCCTGCGCACCAACCACGAGACGTACGCCGGGAAGCTCGCGGACGCGTCCGTGCACTTCTTCTACGAGCGGGACGCCGAGCCGGGCACCCGCACCGGCCTGGTCGACCTCGCCGGCATCGCCGTACCGGCCGGCACGCGCGCGTACCTGTGCGGACCGCTGCCGTTCATGCGCGCGGTGCGGGCCCAGCTCATCGAGAAGGGCGTGGCCCCGGCCGACGTCCACTACGAGGTGTTCGGTCCGGACCTGTGGCTGGCCCAGCAGGGCAGCTGACCCCGCTCAGCCCCGGTCGTGTCCGCCGGCCACCTTGGTCACCTTGTTCATGAGCGGTGACAGCTTGTCGACCAGGGCCTGGTAGTCGGCGGTACGACCGTCCGACCACTGGCCCAGGCCGACGACCGGCAGCCTGCCGTACCCGGCGAAGGACTGCACCAGCCCGCTGTCCGCCGGCAGTGCCCTCAGGCCGGATCCGGCGGGCGGCGTCAGCACGCCCACCTCGTAGTCCGTGGGGTGCGTGCTCAGGGCGGTGACCAGGTGGACGACGTCGACCGGGTCCTTCATGCCGAAGGCGACGATCGTGTACTCGTTGTTCGACGCGTCCTTGTACAGGGCCCCGATCACACCCCGGCAGCCCTTGCTCCCCTCGATCAGCGCGGTCAGGTTCGGACCCACCATGCCCGAGCCCGTGCAGTTCGGACCGCCCGACTGCTTGACCTTGGTGTAGCCGGCGACCCGCGCCTGGAACGCCTGGTCCACGGTGACCATCGACATCGGCGCCGTGGACGGCTCCGCCGGGCTCTCCGGCCGCGCCGACCGCTGCGAGGGGGCGGCCGACGCGGGCCCTGCCGTCCCGCCCGCCGTCTCGTGCCGCGTCCCGTGTCCCGCGCTCAGCCAGAATGCCGCTCCGGCCAGCACGGCCACGGCACCGGCGACGGCCGTCACCGTCGTCGTCTTCCGGCGTCGCGGGCGCTTGCCGGCGGCCTCGCGCTCGGCGGCGGCCTGGCGCTCGGCTCGTGGATCGCCCTGGTCGTCTCGAACTCTCTGACGAACTGGTCCCACCGGTGGTCACCCGCCCCATGGTTCGCGTCAGTCACGCGCGCACCCCCGCGCCCGCCGATGAACAGGCGGAGACACGCGGAGCTGCCCGAAGACATCCGCGGAGAGCGTCAACCGGCCGCGGGCCCCCGGGAGATACCCAGCAGCAGAAGGCCCGTCGGCTCGGCGACGAGCTCGTCGATCGTGACCGGGTCCAGCGCCGCGTAGAACGCCTCCTGCGCCCGGCGCAGGGCCCCGCGCAGACGGCAGGCGGAGTTCAGGGGGCAGGGGGCCGTGCCCGCCGTACCCTCACAGTCGACCACGTCGCCCTCGCCCTCGAAGGTGCGCACCACCGCGCCGACCGAGGCCGTACGGCCCTTGACGGTCAGGGCGAGGCCGCCGCCCCGGCCGCGCCGGGCGTCGACGAGGCCCAGGTGCTGGAGTTCGGCGACGACCTTCGCGGCATGCGTGTAGGGCACGTCCATGTCCGCCGCGACCTGGCGGGTGGTGGGCGTGGCGTCGGCGGTCACGGCCAGTCGCATCAGGACGCGCAGGGCCAGGTCGGTGGAGCGCAGGAGCCGCATATCACGAGCGTAGGTAATGCGCATCCGTGGTTCAAAATTTCGCCTCGGCCGCCTCTTTGCCCTGCCCTGTCTACGGAAGCCGTCCCCCTCCCCATTACGATCAGCGGGCCCCACCCTTCCCGTTGCCGGCCCTTTCCCCAGAAGGACACCTCATGGGTTCCGCCAAGAACAGCAGCGCGGCGCGCAAGGCGCGCATCGAGGAGATGCGCCGTGCCGAGCGTGCGCGCGAGCGCCGCAACCGCGTGCTCACCATCGCCGCGAGCGTGGTGGTCGTCGCCGGCCTCGTGGTCGGCGGTGTGGTCCTCGTGAACTCCCAGTCCGGGAAGAAGAAGGACACGGCGAGCGACTCCAAGGCCTCCGGGAGTTCCGGGGACTCCGGGCACTGGACCACCGGCAAGGACGGCGTGCGGACCTGGTCCGGCAAACTGGCGCGGACGCACGTCCAGACCAAGGTGTCGTACCCGATGCACCCGCCGGTCGGCGGCAACCACAACCCGGTCTGGGCGACCTGCAACGGCACCGTCTACACCAAGCCCCTGCAGGACGAGAACGCGGTGCACTCGCTGGAGCACGGCGCGGTCTGGGTGACGTACACGAGCAAGGCGAACAAGTCCGACGTCGACGCGCTGGCGGCGAAGGTGAAGAAGACGCCGTACTCGCTGATGAGCCCGTACGAGAACCAGGCGGCGCCGCTGGTCCTGTCGGCCTGGGGCCACCAGGTGACCGTCAAGAGCGCGGACGACCCCGAGGTGAACAAGTTCTTCGCCGCCTACGTCCAGGGTCCGCAGACCCCGGAGCCGGGCGCCGCCTGCACCAGCGGGGCGATGTAGTGAAGCGCCGGCACGTCGGCTGGATCGCCGGGGCCGCGGCGGCGGTGCTCGTCGCGGCCGGCGCCATCACCTACGCGGTCGCCGAGGACAGGACCGGTGGCCCGGTCGTGCGGACACCGGGCGCGGAGTCGGCGGACGCCGGGTTCGCGCGGGACATGGCCGTGCACCACCAGCAGGCCGTGGAGATGTCGTACATCGTCCGGGACCGCACGCGGAACGCGGAAGTGCGGCGGCTCGCCTACGACATCGCGCAGACGCAGGCCAACCAGCGCGGCATGCTGCTGGGCTGGCTGGACCTGTGGGGGCTGCCGAAGGTGTCGGAGAAACCGCCGATGGCCTGGATGGGCATGGGCGACATGCCCGAGCGCGGGGACGGCTCGCTGATGCCGGGCATGGCGACCGACACGGAGCTGAGGAAGCTCCAGTCGCTGAACGGCAAGCAGGCCGAGATCCTCTACCTGCAGCTGATGACGGACCATCACAAGGGCGGGATCCACATGGCCGAGGGCTGTGTCGCCAAGTGCACCGTCGGCGTGGAGAAGCGGCTCGCGCGGGGCATGGTGGACGCGCAGCAGGGCGAGCTCCAGGTGATGACCCAGATGCTCAAGGAGCGGGGCGCGAAGCCGCGTTCCTGAGCGGCGGACCTGAACAGCCGCCACACATTTCCGTTACACAACCGTGAGGTACGAAAGGCGCAATTCGCCCTATCTGACGGCCACTTGAGCTTCTCTTGACCTTTTCGTTCCCCTGGCATGAACGGTTCATCGAAAGAGTGACCCCCATCGTGTGATCCATTCGCCGGCCGAACCGCCGCGGGCCGTGCGCGCGGACGCATGACGTACCAGCCACTACATGCATGCGAACCGCATCGCAGGGGGTTCTATGAGATCCAACCGCGCCAAGCTGCGCGCCGTGAGCATGGCAGCCACGCTGCCCATGGTCGCCGGCGCGCTGGCGCTGGGCATACCCGCGGCACACGCCGCGGACAGCCCCGCCCGTGAGGCACTGAAGGGCACCAAGCCGCTCTGGGCCACGGCCAAGGCGGACAAGGGCGCGACCTCGAACAGCGCCCAGGTGAACGCCCGGGTCTACCTGGCCGGCAAGAACGCGGCGGGCCTCGCCGCGTACGCCAAGTCCGTGTCCGACCCCAGCTCGCCGCTCTACGGCAAGTACCTGAGCGCCAAGAAGGCGCAGGCCGCCTTCGGTGCCAGCAAGGCCCAGGTGGCCGCCGTCAAGTCCTGGCTGACGTCGGCCGGTCTGAAGGTCACCGAGGTCACCCAGCACTACGTCGCCGTCTCCGGTGACGTGGCCGCCGCCGAGAAGGCGTTCGGCACCCAGCTGCACAACTTCGCCAAGGGCTCGGCCACTTACCGCGCCCCGGCCAAGTCGGCCACCGTGCCGGCCGGCCTGAAGGGCGCCGTCCTGACCGTCACCGGCCTGGACAACGCCCCGCACAAGGCCAACCACGACGGCCAGCTGCCGCCGCCGGACGCCGTGTTCAAGAACTCCGGGCCGTTCTCCTCGTACTACGGCTCGAACATCGCGACCACGCTCCCGGACGCGTACGGCGGCAAGATCCCGTACGCGATCAAGGGCTACACCGGCAAGCAGCTGCGCGCCGCGTACGGCGCGGGTGACTACACCGGCCAGGGTGTCCGCATCGCGATCACGGACGCCTACGCGTCCCCGACGATCGCCTACGACGCGGGCACGTACGCGGTCAAGCACGGTGACGCGGCCTGGAAGACCGGCCAGCTGCACCAGGTGCTGCCGAAGAACTACACCAAGACCAAGGAGTGCGGCGCCGCCGGCTGGTACGGCGAGGAGACCCTCGACGTCGAGGCCGTGCACGCGGTCGCCCCGTCCGCCGACGTCACCTACGTCGGTGCGGCCTCCTGCTACGACGACGACCTGCTGGACTCGCTCAGCAAGATCGTCGACAACCACCTGGCCGACATCGTCTCCAACTCCTGGGGCGACATCGAGGCCAACCAGACCCCGGACCTCGCGGCCGCCTACGACCAGGTCTTCCAGCTGGGCGCGGTGCAGGGCATCGGCTTCTACTTCTCCTCCGGTGACAACGGCGACGAGGTCGCCCACACCGGGGTGAAGCAGGTCGACACTCCCGCCAACTCCGCCTGGGTGACCGCGGTCGGCGGTACGTCGCTGGCCGTGGGCAAGGGCAACACGTACGAGTGGGAGACCGGCTGGGGCACCGAGAAGGCTCTGCTGTCGGCCGACGGCAAGAGCTGGACCAACTTCCCCGGCGCCTTCACCTCGGGCGCGGGCGGCGGCACCAGCAAGACCGTCGCCGAGCCGTTCTACCAGAAGGGCGTCGTCCCGGACTCGCTCGCCAAGGCCAACAGCGCCGACGGCAACCGCGTCGTCCCGGACATCGCGGCCATCGCCGACCCGAACACCGGCTTCCTGGTCGGCCAGACCCAGTCCTTCCCGGACGGCTCGGAGCAGTACAGCGAGTACCGCATCGGCGGCACCTCGCTCGCCGCTCCGGTCATCGCGGCGGTCCAGGCCCTGGCCCAGGAGGCGCGCGGCGGCAAGGCGATCGGCTTCGCCAACCCGACGATCTACGCCAAGTACGGCAAGCAGGGCGTCTTCCACGACGTCACGGACAACCCGACGGGCTCCGGCCTGGCGGTCGCCCGCGTGGACTTCGCCAACGGCTACGACGCGTCGGACGGCCTGCTCTACTCGGCCCGCACCCTGGGCAAGGACAGCTCCCTGTCGGCGGTCAAGGGCTACGACGACGTGACGGGCGTCGGTTCGCCGGCGAACGGTTACGTGCAGTCGTACCGCAAGCACTGACGCACTGACGCTCCGCTGAGCAGTGGGGGGCGTGAGGTCCTGGTGACCTCACGCCCCCGTTTCGTTCAGGAGGGAGTGATTGGCGGACTTGTTCCACCCCCGGCCGCCTCTCGGCTGCCTGACCTGGGGTTTTCGGAGCGCCCCTTGGGTCAAATCCTCCCATCACCGCTGGAGCAAGGAGACCCGGCGGTCCAGGGGGCAGCGCCCCCTGGGTCAGTGGTGCAACACTCCCGGCTCCTCCGGCATGTGGGAGGCGACCAGCCTCTCCCGCCCCGCCGACGGAGTCCCCTGGCGGCGGTCCACCCCGTACGCCACGCCGGCCACGCCCAGACCCAGCACCGCCAGCATCGCGCCGGCCAGCGCCGGGGACGTCGTACCGAAGCCCGCCGCCAGTGCCAGGCCGCCGATCCAGGCGCCGCCGGCGTTGGCCAGGTTGAAGGCCGCCTGGTTGGCGGAGGAGGCCAGGGAGGGGGCCGCCGATGCCTTCTCCATCACCATCAGCTGCAGCGGCGAACCCGTGATGAACGCCGCCATGCCCAGCAGGGTCACCGCGAGCGCCGCGCTCCACTCGGCCCGCATCAGCACCGGGAACAGCAGCAGCACGGCACCCAGTGACGTCAGGCCGCCGAACAGCGTGCCCCGCAGCGAGTGGTCCGCCAGGCGGCCGCCCAGCAGGTTGCCCGCCGTGGCGCCCACGCCGAACAGGGCCAGGAGCAGCGTCACGTTGCCCTCCGCGAACCCGGCCGACCGCGTGAGCATCGGGGTCACGTAGCTGTAGGCCGCGAAGAGCGCGCCGAAGCCCGCCACCGTCGTACCCAGGGCCAGCCAGACCGGCAGGGACCTCAGCGCGGCCAACTCGCCGCGCAGGCCCGCCCGCGAGGCGGCCTGCCCCCGGTCGTGCGGGATCAGCAGCGCCAGAGAGGCGATCGCCGCGAGGCCGATCGCGCTCACGCCCAGGAAGGTGGCCCGCCAGCCCAGGTGCTGGCCCATCAGCGTGGCCGCCGGTACGCCCGCGATGTTGGCGACGGTCAGGCCGAGGAACATCAGCGAGACCGAGCGCGCCTTGCGCTCCGGCGGGACCATCGTCGTGGCGACGACCGCTCCCACGCCGAAGAAGGCGCCGTGCGGCAGGCCGCTGAGGAAGCGGGCGGCCAGCAGGGAGTCGTTGCCGGGGGCGAGCGCCGAGAGCGCGTTGCCCGCGACGAACAGCGCCATCAGGGCGATCAGCACCGTGCGGCGGGACAGGCGGGCCGTGAGCGCGGCCAGCAGCGGGGCGCCGATCACCACGCCCAGCGCGTACGCCGAGACCAGGTGCCCGGCGGCGGGGATCGAGATGTGCAGGTCGTCCGCGACGTCGGGCAGCAGGCCCATCATCACGAACTCGGTCGTACCTATACCGAAAGCGCCGACGGCCAGAGCGAGCAGGGCCAGGGGCATGAAGGGCCTGTGCCTTTCGAAGTCAGAGAGGAGAAAGGGAGAGCGGTTCCGTCACAGCATATGTTCAGCTGCGGAACAAAGCCTCTCAGGCCCAGTATTCCAAGGGGTTACGACGACGTGTCCAGCTTCACACGGGCAGCCACCGGCAGGTGGTCGCTGCCGGTGCGCGGCAGCGACCAGGAGCTCTCCGGCTCCACGCCCCTGACCATGATCTGGTCGATCCGTGCCATCGGGAACGCCGCCGGCCAGCTGAACCCGAAGCCGCTGCCCGCCGCACCCTGCGTGGAGCGCATCTGGGAGGTGACGGCGTTGAGGGAACGGTCGTTCATCGTGCCGTTCAGGTCGCCGAGCAGCACCACCCGCTTCAGCGGCTCGTCGGCGATGGCCTCGCCGAGCGCGTTGGCGCTCTTGTCGCGCTCCCGGGCGGTGAACCCGGCCTTCACCTTCACCCGCACCGAGGGCATGTGGGCGACGTACACCGCGACGGGGCCGTGCGGGGTGGTGACGGTGGCCCGCATCGCGCGCTTCCAGCCGAGCTTGATGTCCACCGCCCGCACATCGCTCATCGGGTACTTGCTCCACAGGCCGACCGTGCCCTCGACCCCGTGGTAGCGGTACGTCGGCGCGAGCGCCTTCTCGTAGGTGGACACGGCCGCCTGCGGGACCTCCTCCAGGGCGAGGATGTCGGCGCCGGAGGCGGCCACCTCACGGGCGGTCGCGGCGGGGTCGGGGTTCTCGGCGTTGACGTTGTGGGTCGCCACCATCAGGTCGCCGCCCGGGCCCGTCTTGTCGGTGAGCAGCCCGCCGAAGAGGTTCAGCCACACGATCGCCGGGAGGAGTACGGCGATCAGCGCGGTCGCCGACCTCCGCAGCAGCCCGAGGACCAGCAGCACCGGGATGGCGAGCCCCAGCCACGGCAGGAACGTCTCGGTGAGGCTGCCGAGGTTGCCCACCCGGTTCGGGATGTGCGAGTGCAGCAGCATCACCAGGGCGAGCAGGAGGGCGAGGACCGCGAGGACGGCGCCCCGGCGCCAGATGCCCGGATCGCCGCGCCAGCCGGCGAGGAGGTGGTGCACCAGGCGCCGAAGCCGGGATCCCGGTCGCTCGGGCCCCGAGCCGCCGTTGTCCGTCTCCGTCATGTACGCCTGCTGCGCCATACCGTCTGCCTCACTGCCTGCCGTGCACACCGTCGTTCCCCCGTGTTCTTCCGACCCTAGGGGATGATCGGCTCCGCTCCCGCCGTCCCATGACGGCCGTACGGAAGACGAGGACGAAGGAAGCGGGACAGGGAGTTCCGTTATCCCCGGGACACCTGGGGTTTGTGACGAAACGCGCACATAAGTGCTACGAGGCTGTCGAGCTGACGGGCCGTAGGCCCTCCAGAACCGTGTCGACGATCTGTTCCGCCAGGTCCTCGGGCAGGTCGCCCTCGGGACGCATGACGGTGCGCACGAGCATGGGGCCGACGAACAGGTCGTTGGCCAGGTCCAGGTCGACGTCCGGCCGCAGTTCGCCGTTCTCCCGGGCCCGGCGCAGGACCTCCAGGGCGAGGGCGCGGCGCGGCGCGATCACACTGGCGTGGTACGCCGACCACAGCTTCGGGCTGTGCTTCATCTGCGCGTAGACGTTGTGCAGGATCGCCGAGGAACGGTGGACGAGTCCGCGTTGGCGCAGGGACTCCAGCAGCACGACGAGGTCGTCGCGCAGGCAGGTGCCGGGGAGTTCGGGATCGGGGGGTTCGGCGGCGCGTACGACGTCGACGAACAGCTCCTCCTTGCCGCTCCAGCGGCGGTAGATGGTGGCCTTGCCGACCCCGGCCGTGCGCGCGACGCGCTCGATGGAGAGTTCGGCGAGCGGTACGCCGTCCTCCAGGAGCTTCATCACGCCTTCCAGAATGGCGCGTTCCACGGCCTCGCTGCGGGGTCGTCCCCGCGCGGGCCCGTCCGGTCGCGGCCGGCTCTCGGCAAGGCTCACGTCGTCCGTCCTCTCACTGTGCTGCGGGAATTGTCCCGCAGCCGCCTCCTTCCCCCGCGGAACCCACGATGGGAACCCTGGTCCGCCGGTCCGCGTCAGTCCGCGGCCGCGACCAACTCCGCCTCCTGCTCGCCCGCTTGCGCGGCCGGCGGCTTGCCGGGCAGGAACAGGGCCGTCACCACGGCCCCGATCAGCGCGACACCGACTCCGCACAGGGCGGTGACGTGCATGGCGTGCAGGAACGCGTCGTCGGCCGGGGTGACCAGGGCCTTGCCCTGCGGGCCGAGCTTGCCGGCGATGCCGAGGGTGGCCTCGATGGACTCGGCCGCCTTGTCGCGCAGGGCGGGCGGCAGCATGCCGAGCTTGCCCTCGATGCCGTTGCGGTAGGACGTGGCGAGCACCGAGCCGAGTACGGCGATGCCGAGCGCGCCGCCGACCTGGCGGAAGGTGTTGCTGAGCGCGGAGGCGGAGCCGGCCTTCTCGCGCGGCAGCGCCTGCATGATGACGACCGAGGTCGGCGTCATGATGTGCGCCATGCCGGTGCCCATGAGGAAGAAGACGACCTCGAGGATCCAGATCGGGGTGTCCGCCTCGAACGTGGCGAACGCGGCCAGTGTCGCCGCGATCAGCACCAGTCCGGCGGTGGTGGTGGCCCTGTTGCCGAACCGGTCGACCAGCAGCCGGGCGCGCGGCGCGAAGATCAGCTGGGCGCAGGCGAGCGGCAGCATCAGCACACCGGATTCCAGCGGCGAGTAGCCGCGCACGCTCTGGGTGTAGAAGACACCGAAGAACGTGACGCCCATCAGCGCGAAGAAGACCAGCGCGATGGCGCTCATGGCGGCCGAGAAGACCTTGTTCTTGAAGTAGGTGACGTCGAGCGACGGGTGGTCGCTGCGCTTCTCGAAGACGACGAAACCGGCCAGGACGACGACACCGGCGATGATGGTCGCCAGCACCTTGGCGTCGGTGAAGTCGGCGAGTTCGCCGCCCTTGATGATGCCGTACACCAGCAGGACCAGGCCGACGACGGACAGGACGACGCCGACCGGGTCGAGGCGGCCGGGCTTGGGGTCGCGGGAGTCGGGCACCAGCCAGGTCATCAGGACCAGCGCGACGATCACGATCGGCACGTTGATGAAGAAGACCGAGCCCCACCAGAAGTGGTCGAGGAGCGCGCCGCCGGTGATCGGTCCGATGGCGATGGCGAGGCCGACGCCGCCCGCCCAGATACCGATGGCCTTGGGCTGCTCCTCGCGCTCGAAGACGTTCATCAGGACGGCGAGGGTGGCGGGCATGACGAAGGCGGCACCGAGGGCCATCAGCGCGCGGAAGGCGATCAGCTGGCCCGGCGAGCCGGACTCGGCGGCCAGGGCGGAGCCGATGCCGAACACGGCGATGCCGCCGAGCAGCACCTTCTTGCGGCCGAGGCGGTCGCCGATGAGGCCCGCGGTGAACAGCAGGCCGGCGAAGACGAGGGTGTAGGCGTTGATCGCCCACTCGATCTGCCCCTGGGAGGCGCCGAGGCCGGTCGGCGCGGGGCTGGAGATGGTCTTGATGGCGACGTTCAGGATCGAGTTGTCGAGCACCACGATCAGCAGGCTCAGCATGAGCACGCCGAGGATCGCCCAGCGGCGCCGGTGCACCGCTTCCGGTATCCGGGAGGCAGGGACAGGACTTGTCATGTGTTCGACCCTACGACCATTTCGATACGGAACGGTCTCGTATCTTAGTTCTTTACCAAGGCCTTACACAGCCGGGTCTCGGCCACGGTTGTGGATCACAGGCGGTTCCCCTGGCCCTGACTGGCACGAGGTGCCACCATGGAGGCGATCCGGGGACGCCGTCAGGGCGCCTCGAGATGACTGAAGGAGCCGTTGCCATGACGCAGCTTTCGGCTGCCCAGAACAAGCCCTCCGACGGCAGCAAGGCGCTGTACGGGGGGAAGGGCACCCGCCGCATCACCGTTCGCGACATCGCCCTCGCCAAGGAGCGGGGCGAGAAGTGGCCCATGCTCACCGCCTACGACGCGATGACCGCGTCCGTCTTCGACGAGGCCGGGATCCCGGTGATCCTGGTCGGCGACTCGGCGGGCAACTGCCACCTCGGGTACGAGACGACCGTGCCCGTCACCCTCGACGAGATGACCATGCTGTCGGCGGCCGTGGTACGCGGCACGCAGCGCGCCCTGATCGTCGGCGACCTCCCCTTCGGCTCCTACCAGGAGGGCCCGGTGCAGGCGCTGCGCTCGGCGACCCGGCTGGTGAAGGACGCCGGGGTCGGCGCGGTCAAGCTGGAGGGCGGCGAGCGCTCGCACGAACAGATCCGGCTGCTGGTGGAGTCCGGCATCCCGGTCATGGCGCACATCGGGCTGACCCCGCAGTCCGTCAACGCGATGGGCTACCGCGTGCAGGGGCGCGGCGAGGAGGCGGCGCAGCAGCTGTTGCGGGACGCGAAGGCGGTGCAGGACGCCGGCGCGTTCGCCGTGGTCCTGGAGCTGGTTCCGGCGGAGCTGGCGGCCGAGGTGACGCGCGTGCTGCACATCCCGACGGTGGGGATCGGCGCCGGGCCCGAGACGGACGCGCAGGTCCTGGTCTGGACGGACATGCTCGGGCTGACCTCCGGCCGGGTGCCGAAGTTCGTCAAGAAGTACGCCAACCTGCGTGAGGTCATGGGCGACGCGGTGAAGTCGTTCGCCGAGGACGTCGTCTCCGGGGCGTTCCCGCTGGAGGAGCACTCCGTCCACTGAGCCATCGCGGCAACACCCGGACAGCCCGCCGATCTTCCCCCGTCGGCGGGCTGTCCCCGTTCCGCGCCCGAACCGGCGCCGCGCCCCGGACGTGCCGCCCTCCCTCACACAGTCGTGCGCTGTGGGCATCGGCGGGAGCGTCGCCTGCCGGGCGTCCGGTGGGTGTCCTGGCACTCCCTCGGTTCCCGCTGTGTGGCGTACTCGTTCGGCGGCGCCGAGGCGCCAGGGGCCGATCGGCTGGTGGGCGGTGAGGGCGCGCGGCCGCTCCGGGGTCGACGGCCAGGTGCAGTCCGATGGTGGCGCCCATGCCGCGGCCGGGCATCGGCGCCGGCTCGTCGGCGACCTGTGCGGGGAGGCGGTGGACGTCGTCGGCGTGCGTGGCGATCGGGGGTGGCCGGACCGGATCGGTGACCGCGCCCCGGTGGTCGGCGTCCGGCCGACCGTCGTCTGGGGCGCCACCGGCCTGCGTCCCGGTGATTTCGGCCGGGAAGATCCGCATGCCGCCGACCAGACGGTTCGGCTGGGTGCGCATGCCATACCCCGGACACGGTGTGGCGGCGGTGAGCCGGTCGCCGGGAGTGCCCGCGGCGGCGGCTGTGGTGTCGAGGGCCCGTGCCGGCCCGCCCGGCGGACGGCGTCACGGACAAGGGATGACGAGGGATGACGAGGGATGACGACCGCCGGCCGACGGACGTGGCGACGGGCTGTCGGTGCGCCGCAGGCGGCTGTCGGTGGCCTGTCGGTGGTTTGTCGGCAGCCCCTGGCACCGTCTTCCCCATGACGCGAATCCATGAGAACCCCGTCGGCGCAAGCCACGCAGTGACGGTACGGGGACTGGTCAAGCACTACGGCGAGACCAAGGCGCTGGACGGTGTCGACCTGGACGTGCGCGAGGGCACCGTGATGGGTGTGCTCGGTCCGAACGGCGCCGGCAAGACCACCCTCGTACGGATCCTGTCCACCCTGATCACCCCGGACGCCGGCCAGGCCACCGTGGCCGGGTACGACGTCGTACGGCAGCCCCGGCAGTTGCGCCGGGTCATCGGGCTCACCGGGCAGTACGCCTCCGTCGACGAGAAGCTCCCCGGCTGGGAGAACCTGTACATGATCGGCCGGCTGCTGGACCTGCCCCGCAAGGACGCCCGCGCCCGCGCCGACGAGCTGCTGGAGCGGTTCTCCCTGACGGAGGCGGCCAGGCGGCCCGCGAGCACGTACTCCGGCGGCATGCGGCGGCGGCTCGACCTCGCCGCCTCGATGATCGGCCGGCCGGCCGTCCTCTACCTCGACGAGCCGACCACCGGACTCGACCCCCGTACCCGCAACGAGGTGTGGGACGAGGTGAAGGCGATGGTCGGCGACGGCGTCACCGTGCTGCTGACCACCCAGTACATGGAGGAGGCCGAACAGCTCGCCTCCGAGCTGACCGTGGTCGACCGCGGCAAGGTCATCGCCACGGGAGGGATCGAGGAGCTGAAGGCCCGCGTCGGCGGGCGCACCCTCCGGGTCCGGCCCGTCGACCCGCTGCAGCTGCGCCCGCTCGCCACCATGCTGGACGAGCTCGGCATCACCGGGCTCGCGACCACCACCGTGGACACCGAGTCCGGAGCCCTGCTGGTGCCGATCCTCAGCGACGAGCAGCTGACCGCCGTGGTCGGCGCGGTCACCGCGCGCGGCATCACGATCTCCGCCATCACCACCGAACTGCCCAGCCTGGACGAGGTCTTCCTGTCCCTCACCGGCCACCGCGCCAGCGCCCCGCAGGACACCACGCCCGCCGAATCCCGCGAGGAGGTCGCCGTATGAGCGCCGCCACCGCCACCGTCGCCCACGCCGACGCCGACGTCCGGATCCCGCTGCGCGGGCATCTGCGGCACACCGGCGCGCTCATCCGCCGCAATCTGCTCTGGATCCGCCAGGACCCGGAGTCGATGTTCGACGCGCTGCTGATGCCGGTCGTCTTCACCCTGCTGTTCGTGTACGTCTTCGGCGGGTCCATCGGGCAGGCGCTCGGCGGCGGCCAGGGCCAGTACGTGCAGTACGTCATCCCGGGCATGATCGCGATGATGAGCATGACGCTGTCCCAGGGCGTCGGCACCGGGTTCAGCCAGGACTTCAACAGCGGGGTCATGGACCGGTTCCGGTCGCTGCCGATCGGGCGCGGGTCCGTGCTGTTCGCGAAGATCGCCGTCGAGCTGGCCCGGATGCTGTTCGCCACGGCCGTGCTGATGGTCGTCGCCGTGCTGGTCGGCTTCCACATCACCCACTGGGCCGGCCTGCTCGCGGCGGTGGGTCTGTCCGCGCTGTTCGCCTCCTCGATCATGTGGGTGTTCCTCACCCTGGGCGTGATCCTGAAGAACGCGCAGTCCGTGCAGGCGATGGGCTTCCTGGTGCTGTTCCCGCTGCAGTTCGGCTCGTCGATCTTCGCGCCGACCAAGTCGATGCCGGGCTGGCTGCAGAGCTTCACCGACTACAACCCGCTGTCCACGCTCGCGGACGCGGCCCGGGGCCTGATGATCGGCGGCCCGGTCGCGCACGACCTGTGGGTGACCGTGGCCTGGTCGGTGGCGATCACGGCGGTCATGGGGCCGGTCGCGATCCACAAGTTCCGCACGAAGAGCTGACCTCTGCCCACCCGGAGCAGGACGGCTCAGACCAGGGCGGTGGCCTCCGCGAGGGAGAGGCCACCGCCCTCGGCGTACGCGACCCGGTAGGCGGGTTCGTCCAGGGCGTCCCGGATCCGGCTCTCGGCCATGTCATGGCACCGGCGCTCGACACCGGAGAGGATGTGCCCGGACGGCAGCAGGGCCTGGGCGGCACCCAGGCAGCGGGCGGCGTCGACGGCCCGGCCGCCGCCGTCGACGCGGGCGAGGCCCATCGCCGCGGTGTAGAGGCAGATGGAGTCCAGATGCGGGGCGACCGCCTTGGACAGCGGGTCCTGAGCGAGTTCCAGCGCCCGCCGGACCGCGTCCAGCGCGTCCTCGGCACGGCCGTCGAGGGCGTCCAGCCAGGCCTCCTGGGTGAGGATCATGGCGTCGAAGACGACGAAGTGCGCGATCCTGAACTCCTCGCGCAGCGCTCGCAGTTGCTCACGGGCCTCGCCGGTACGGCCGGTCAGGCCGAGCCAGCAGGAGAGGAACAGCCGGGCGGCGGGCATGGCCTCGTTGAGGGAGCCGTCCTTGCTCGCGATGACACCCCTGAGCAGTTCCTCGCCGCGCTCGACGTCTCCCGCCTCCATGAGCACGCTGCCGAGACGGGCGCGGAGGATGGCCATCTGGCCGCGGGCGCCGATGCGTTCGGCGTGTTCGATGGCCGCCCGGTAGTCGGCGGCGGCCTCCTCGTTGGCTCCCTGGCGTTCATGGGCCTCACCACGGGCGGACAGCGCCTCGGCGGTGCCCCAGGCGTCACCGAGGCGGTGGAAGATCTCCAGGGCCTCCTCGGCGTCCCGGGTGGCGTTGCCGGCCCAGGCGGCGCGGTTGGCGAGGAGGTTGGCGCGCAGCTGCAGGGCGCCGGCCAGTTCCCACTCGAAGCCGGGGGTCTCCCGGCACGTCCGCACGCTGGCGTCGACGACCTCCCGCATCCGCGTCACACCGCCGCCGGCCAGGATCACCGCGTAGAACCACACCATGCCGGGCGCACGGCAGGTCTGCGGCAGCCCCGGCCGGTAGACCTGGGTGATGGCGCGGAGCTTGGCCTGGGCGTCGGGGGTCTGCCAGGCCTCCAGCTCGTGGTCCATGCAGGCGAGGTGGGCGAGGTGGACGCCGCGCCGCGCCTCGGCGAGGACCTCGCCGGTGTACGGGGGCGGGGCGTCGGTGCAGCGCTGCCACACCGGCTGCGCGGGCCGGACGGGTTCGGTGAAGGGGTCGGGACCGAGCGCCATGACCTCGCGGCACCAGTTGCGGGTCTCGATGCGCAGGTCCCGCATCTGCCAGAACCACACCAGGGACAGCACCAGGCACAGCCCCTCCTGCTCGTCGCCGGCGGCGACGGCGTGCCGCAGGGCGGTGCGCAGGTTCTCGTACTCCAGCTGGAACCGGTCGATGGCGGTGGGCTGTTCGGGGCCGCGCAGCAACGGGTCGGTGGTGCGGGCGAGTTCGCGGTAGTACGTCAGATGGGCGCGCTCGGCCTCGCCGCGGCGCCCGGTCTCGTCGAGCCGTTCGCCGGCGTACTCGGCGACGGTCTCCAGGAGCCGGTAGCGCATCCCGCCCCCGGCCGAAGGGGCGGCCACCACCAGGGACTTGTCGACCAGGGAGCCGAGCGCGTCCAGGGCGCCGGGCCCGCACACGGCCTCGGCGGCGGCGAGGTCGCAGCCGCCCGCGAAGACGGACAGCCGGGCGAGGACGTCCCGCTCGTCCGCGTCCAGCAGCTCCCAGGACCAGTCCACGACGGCCCGCAGGGTCTGCTGGCGGGGCAGGACGGTGCGGCTGCCGGAGGTGAGCAGCCGGAAACGGTCGTCGAGGCGGCCCGCTATCTGGCGTGGGGTCAGCATCCGCAGCCGGGCCGCCGCCAGCTCGATCGCGAGCGGGAGTCCGTCGAGCCGCCGGCAGATCTCCGCGCAGGCCTCGGGATCGTCCTCGACACGGAATCCGGGCCGGGCCGCCGCGCCCCGGTCGGCGAGCAGCCGCAGCGCGACCGGCTCCGGCAGCGGCTCCACCGGGCGCACCAGCTCCCCCGGCACGCCGAGGGGTTCGCGGCTGGTGGCGAGGACGGTCAGCTGCGGACAGCGGGCCAGCAGGCGCTCGGTGAGGTGGGCGGCGGCCTCGATCACATGCTCGCAGTTGTCCAGGACGATCAGCATCCGGCGCCGGGCGCAGTGCTCCACGATCCGTTCGAGGGGGTCGTCGTACCGCTCGGCGACCGCGCGGATGCTCTCGGCGCCGGCGCCGTGCAGCACGGTGTCGCGGGCGCCGATCGCGGTGAGCACGGCCTGCGGTACGGCCTCGGGGTCGTCCACGGGCGCCAGTTCGGCCAGCCACACCCCGTCCCGGACGGTGTGCCGCACCGCCTCGGCGGCCTCCTGGGACAGCCGGGTCTTCCCGGCGCCGCCCGGACCGAGCAGGGTGACCAGGCGGGCAGCGGCCAGATCGGCGCCGATGGCCTCGATGTCGCTCTCCCGGCCGACGAAGGAGGTGAGCCGGGCGGGCAGATTGCCCACGGCCGCCGGCCCGGGCCGCGGCGCCGGGTGCCGCTCGGTCAGCAGCTCGGTGTGCAGGGCGCGCAGTTCGGGCCCGGGGTCGGAGCCGAGCCGGTCCGCGAGCCGCCGTCGTACCTCCTCGTAGGCGGCGAGTGCCTGGGCCGGGCGGCCGGCGTCGCGCAGGGCGCGCAGCCGCAGCACCTGGAGCGGTTCGTCCAGCGGGTGGTCGTCGCACAGGGCGGTCAGCTCGGGCAGGGACTGCTCGGCGTGCCCGAGGGCGAGGGCGGCGGTGTGCCGGGCGCGCAGCGCGTCCAGGCGGCGGGTCTCCCAGCGGGCCGCCTCGGCGGCGTGGTCGGGCAGGTCGGCGAGGGCCGGGCCGTGCCACAGGGCGAGCGCGTCGTCCAGGACGGCGGCGGCCTTGGCCGGGTCGCCGTCGGCGAGGGCCCGCAGGCCGTCGCCGGTCAGCCGCTCGAAGCGGCTGAGGTCGACGTCGTCGGGCGCGGCGGTGAGCCGGTAGCCGCCCTCGGCGGAGGCGACGGCGTCCGCACCGAGGGTACGGCGCAGCCGGCCGACCAGCGCCTGGAGCGCCCCGGCGGCGTCGGCGGGCGGGTCGGCGCCCCAGACCTCGTCGACCAGCACCCCCACGGGCACGGTCCGGCCGGCCCGGAGCGCGAGCACGCCCAGCAGGGCACGCAGCCGCGCCCCGCCGACCGGGACGGCCGTGCCGTCGGGGCGGAGTACCTGGGTGGTGCCGAGCAGGCGATAGCGCACGGGGTCCATTGTCACCGGAGCGGTCACCGGTGGTCACCGGGTTGCGGCGGCGTGCCGTGTGGGACGTCCAGGGTGACGAGGGCGCCCCGGGTGCGGCGGATGCGGTGCGGGCCCGGGTCCCTGCCGGGTTCCCGGCTCTCGAACCGCTTCGGGCAGGTGCCGACGGCCTCGACGGTGTACGCGCCGGGCACCGGTTCCGTGCTGTACGGGGACGGGAGGAAGGTCACTCCTCGGGACTCCGACGGTTCGAGGGCACGGTCGACGCGTGCGAGGGCACGCCGGTCGGTGTGGGCCAGGTACTCCTGGTGCACCAGGTCGATGGCCCGGACCCGGCCGACGGTCGTCTCGTCCGGGCCGCCGTGGTTCTCCACCCACGCCTCGGCGCCGTAACCACGGCCCTCCCGGACGGCTTCGGCGTCGTAGGCGACCAGCGGCCAGGACACCTCGTCGCCCACCGCGAACGGGGTGCCGCAGCACTCCATCTGCCAGTCCTCGTAGAACACCCTCATCCGTGGCATTCCCCCAGGGTCCAGGAACCGGACGGCGAGTGCGAGACGTTTCCCCCGCGAGGGCGCGGCCGGTACGGTCGCACTCCGCACCGTCCCCACCGCACAGGAGCCTGTTGATGACCATCGCCTCCACCCGCCGCGGCGATCGCCGGGTCAGTCCCGTGTTCGTGGGCATCCTGGCCGTGACGGCGGTGACGGGCTGGGCCACCTGGACGGGCTATGCGGCACGGCCGGGCGTCGCGGTGTTCCTGTTCGTGACGGCGGCCTGGATCGTCTCCCTGTGCCTGCACGAGTACGCGCACGCGCGCGCGGCCCTGCACAGCGGCGACATCACGGTCGGCGCGAAGGGCTACCTGACCCTGAACCCGCTGAAGTACACGCACGCGCTGCTGAGCATCGTGCTCCCGGTCCTCTTCGTGATCATGGGCGGGATCGGTCTGCCGGGCGGCGCGGTGTTCATCGAGCGCGGCCGGATCCGGGGCCGCTGGCGGCACAGCCTGATCTCGGCGGCGGGCCCGCTGACGAACGTGCTGTTCGCGGCGGTGTGCACGGCACCCTTCTGGCTGCACGCGCTGGACGGCATACCGAGCGACTTCCGGTTCGCGCTCGCCTTCCTGGCCCTGCTGCAGGTGACGGCGGCCATCCTGAACTTCCTGCCGGTGCCGGGCCTGGACGGCTACGGCGTGATCGAGCCGTGGCTGCCGTACGAGGTGAAGCGCCAGGTGGAGCCGTTCGCTCCGTTCGGCCTGCTGTTCGCGTTCGCGCTGCTGTGGGTGCCGTCGATCAACATCGCGTTCTTCCACATGATCGACGCGATCCTGCGCGGACTGGGAGTCAGCCACCAGGACACGTCGTACGGCTGGAGTCTCTACCGCTTCTGGGCCTAGGCCGAGCGTCCGCGCCTGATGTAGTACCAGGTCATGTTGGACGTCAGGCCCGCCAGCAGCACCCAGACGATCCCCAGCCAGCTGCCCTGGGCGAAGGAGACGACGGCGGCGGCCACGGCGAGCACGCAGACGACGAGGGTGTAGAGGGCGAGTCGCCGGGTCCGGGTGGGCGCGGGCGGAAGGGGCATGGGGGTCGGCTCCTTGCGGGGGACACTGCTACGCCGAACAGTGTCCCCCATCGGCTCAGACGTCGGTGACGCGGAGCCCGGCGTGCGCCTTGTAGCGGCGGTTGACGGAGATCAGGTTCGCGACCAGCGACTCGACCTGGTGGGCGTTGCGCAGCCGCCCGGCGAAGACGCCGCGCATGCCGGGGATGCGCCCGGCGAGGGCCTGCACGATCTCCACGTCGGCCCGCTCCTCCCCCAGCACCATCACATCGGTGTCGATCTGCTCGATCTCCGGGTCCTGGAGCAGGACGGCCGACAGGTGGTGGAAGGCGGCGGCGACCCGGGAGTCCGGCAGCAGGGCGGCGGCCTGCTCGGCGGCGCTGCCCTCCTCGGGCCTGATCGCGTAGGCGCCCTTCTTGTCGAAGCCGAGCGGGTTGACGCAGTCCACGACGAGCTTGCCGGCCAGTTCCTCGCGCAGGGCCTTCAGCGTGTCGCCGTGGCCGTCCCACGGTACGGCGACGATCACGATGTCGCTGCGGCGCGCGGCCTCGGCGTTCTCGGCGCCCTCGACGCCGTGGCCGCATTCCTGGGCGGCGCTCCGGGCGCGGTCGGCGGACCGGGAGCCGATGATCACCTTCTGGCCGGCCCTGGCGAGCCGGTAGGCGAGGCCCTTGCCCTGCGGTCCGGTGCCGCCGAGCACGCCGACGACGTGTCCGGAGACGTCGGGCAGGTCCCAGGGGTCCTTGGCGGGGGCCTTGGCAGGGGTCTGTGCACTGTCGGTAGTGGTCATGGGGCGAGCCTACGTCGGTGGCGCTCGCGGCACGCTCAGGTGAGGCGGTGCACGGGCACCCGGCGGAAGGTGATGGTCTCGTAGGCGCTGAAGTCCCCGGTCTCGTAGAGGAGTCCCACCGTGTCCCGGTCGACGCGCACCAGGTCGGAGTAGGCGGCGGGCAGCCCGTCGACGGTGAACGCCGTGCGCCAGGTGGTGCCGCCGTCGGTGGAGGCGCGGATCGTCATCAGGGCGCGGAAGGCGGGGTCGGCCGGGCCGGAGCAGAGGAGCAGGTCCGGGTCGCGGAGCTGGAGGACGGAGGCCTCGCAGACGGGTGCGGTCAGCCCGGCCTGCGGCCGGAACGGCTTGACCAGGGTCTTCCCGCCGTCCGTGGAGTGGGCGTCGGCGCGGTTGCCGGGCGAGGGCGAGTCGTTGCGGGTGTTGAAGTAGACGCGTCCGTCGGGGAGTTCGGCGGCGGTGGTCTCGTTGACGTTGATGTAGCCGTCGGTGTTCTCGTCGACGTACCCGAGGTGCCAGGACTCTCCCCGGTCGTCGCTGAGCAGACAGTGGCCGCTGTTGTACCGCGGCTCGGCGCCGGTGTCGGTGCCGGTGGGCGGCACGGTGTGGTTGGCGGGGACGAGGACGCGGCCGGTGCTCAGCTGGAGGGCGTGGCCGGGGGTGGTGGCGTACCAGCGCCAGCCGCGCCTCTTCACCCGCGCGGTGATCTCCCGGGGCGCGGACCAGGTCGCCCCGTCGTCGTCGCTGTGCTGCACCCACACCCGCCGCCCGTCGGCGTCGGAGACCTGGCCGCGCAGGATGGCGGCCTCGGTGGCGCCGGCGGCGGCCCGGATGTGCACGAGCAGGACGCGGCCGGTGTCGAGGACGACGGGGGCGGGGTTGCCGGCGAGGTCCTTGCCGTTGCTCGCGGCGACCTGGAGCGGTCCCCAGGTGCGGCCGCCGTCCGTGGACCGCCTGAGCACGATGTCGATGCGCCCGTGGTCGGCGGCGGAGGCGACGCGGCCCTCGCAGAAGGCGAGCAGCGTGCCGGCTCGGGTGGCGACGACGGCCGGGATCCGGAAACTGGCGTAGCCCTCGTGTCCGGCGCGGAAGGGGACGGTGACCTCGGTCATCGGGCGGCTCCTCGGGAGGGGAGGGGAACGGGGACCGGTTCGCACGGTGACCGGTGAATGTCCCCGGGACGGGCGAATTCCGGGTGAACTCCGCGTCACGAGTGACCGGTTGCGGCAGGATGCGGGCGCATGGACGCCGTACGGGTCGCGCTGCTGCGGGAAGTGCTCGCCGGGACCGAGTGGCTGGGGGCCACCCGGAGATTCGCGGGGGTGCTGCGCGGGTCGGTGGTGGCGCACGGGGGCGGGCTGCTGCTGGTGGGCACGCCGGAGTACGAGCCGTGGCATCTGGCGGCGCATCTGGTGGACGAGGCCGCGTGGTCCGGCACGCCCGAGCTGGCGCCGACCCTGGTACGGCACCACGCGCGCCCCTGCGACCCGCCCCACCTGGCCGTGGGGCCGGGCCGGATCGAGGCGGCGCGACGCGGTGAGACCCTGCTGGTCGTGGCCCCTGAGGAGCCCGCGCCCCTGCTGGAGCGCGTGCACGACGCCCGCCGGGCCGGGGTGACGGTGCTGGCGCTCGGCGCGGACGACGGCGACCTTGCCGCACTGGCCCACGACACGCTGCCCGTACCGGAGGCCGCGGAGCTGGACCTGGACACCGTCCAGCACCTGGTCAGCGCGGCGGCGGGCGAGAACGGCGGTGTCTCTCCGAGGGTTCGGCGCGGTTTCCGGGACCGCCTGTCGAGGCTGGCGGAGATCCTGACGGCCCCGCCGCCCGCCCCCTGGTGAAAAGCGGGCCAGACAGTGGGGGTGCCGCCGAGGCGGGTCTTCCGGGCACCTTTTCAGCCGCCCCAGCCGGGCGGGTGGGAGCCAAGGCTTCTCGGGGTGCCCGCCCAGGGGAGACGTGGGTCGACCGGGCCCTGTCGGTGGAGCCCGGGGCCGGGTGCCGCAGACGCAGGGCACTTCGTGAACCTCCCGCACGGCACGGGCCGGTCACCCGGCGCACCGCGTCGGGCCCTCCTCTCCGGTGAACAGCAGGACGTCGTGGCCAAGCCGGTTCCGGTGCCCTCCCAGCCGACGGAGACGCGTGAGCGGGGCGCAACGCCGACGGCAACGGGCCGGCCGGGCCCTGTCGGTGCAGCCCAGGGGGGTACCGCAGACGCAGGGCACTTCGTGAACCCGCCGCACGGCCGGCCGAGCCGGTTCCGGTGCCCTCTCAGGTGGGCGAGACGCGTGGGCGGGTAAGGAAAATCGGTTGCTGCGGTACCGTCGGCGGTCGAGCATGCCTCGGGTGGCCCGTGCTCTTCTCCCCGACCTCGCCCCCTGGAAAGCCTCCGCGGACTTTCGCCGGCTCTGGAAGTCGGGGCTGATCAGCAACTTCGGCAGCTTCCTCACCTTCGTCGCGCTCCCGGTCCAGCTGAAGGACCTCACCGGATCCGCGGCAGCGGTGGGCGCGGTCGGCGCCGTGGAGCTGCTGCCGCTCATCGTGTGCGGTCTGTACGGCGGCGCCCTCGCCGACGCGCTCGACAAGCGCAGGCTCATCGCGTGGACGGAGGCCGGGCAGGGCGTGCTGAGCGCCCTGCTGCTGCTCAACGCCCTGCTCCCGCACCCGGCGGTCTGGCCGCTGTACGCCGTCGCCGCCCTCTCCTCCGCCCTGGTCTCCGTCCAGCGCCCGGCGCTCGACTCCCTGTGGCCCCGGATCGTCGCCCACGACGACATGCCCGCCGCGGCCTCCCTGAACTCCCTGCGCTGGACCGTCGGCGGAGTCGCGGGCCCGGCCCTGGCCGGCGTGGTCGTCGCCTACGCGGGCCTCGGCTGGGCGTACGCCGCCGACCTGCTGACCTTCGCCGTCTCGCTGGCGTACATCGTGCGGATCGCCCCCTCCCCCGCCTCCCACGAGGCGTCGAAACCCTCGCTGCTCGCCATCCTGGAAGGCGCCCGCTACGCCTGGAGCCGCAAGGAACTCCTCGGCACCTACGTCGTCGACCTCGCGGCGATGTTCCTGGCCATGCCGCTCGCGGTGCTGCCGTTCCTCGCCGACGAACTGCACGCCGACTGGGCGCTGGGCCTGATGTACGCCACCCTCCCCGCCGGGGCGATGCTGGTGAGCCTGACCAGCGGCTGGGCCTCCCGGGTCCACCGGCACGGCCTGATGGTGGTGCTGTCGGCCACGGGCTGGGGCCTCGCGGTCGCGGCGGCCGGTATCTGCGGGAACGTGTGGCTGGTGCTCCTGTTCCTGACCGTCGGCGGTGGCTTCGACATGGTCAGCGGGATCTTCCGGGCCGCCATGTGGAACCAGACGATCCCGGACGAGCTGCGCGGCCGGCTCGCCGGGATCGAGCTGCTGTCCTACTCGGTCGGCCCGCAGCTCGGCCAGGTGCGGGCGGGCGGCATGGCCGCGTGGGCGGGCGTACGGACCTCGGTCGTCTCCGGCGGGCTGGCGTGCGCGGGCGCCATGGGCCTGCTCGCGCTGTGCCTGCCGGGACTCATGACGTACGACGCCCGCACCAACGAGCACGCGGTACGGATGCGCGAGCACCGCGCCGCCGCCGTACCCACGGAGGTGTGATCACTCCTCGTCGGTGCTCCCGCCGGCCGGTGCGTCGTGCCAGCGCGGGTCGTTCTCCCACTGGAGGTTGCGCTCGGCGGCGGTCTCCATCGCGTGCCGGGCCTCCTCCGGGGAGGCGTACGGACCGAAGCGGTCCTTGCCCGGGCACTCCGGGCCCTCCTCGACCTTCTTGTGCTCCAGGCAGTAGTACCACTCGCCCGGCTTGCCGACGGTGCGCTTCTTGAACAGGGCCATGAACAGCTCCTCTCGCCAACGACATGTTCCCCCATGCCGGCTGGATAGACTCGCTGTCATGTCTGGCCAGTCGCTGCTCGTACCGGGGGAGCTGTCCCCCACCCGTTCGGTCCCCGGAAACATCCGCCGCCCCGAGTACGTCGGCAAGCCCGCGCCGGCGCCGTACACCGGTCCGGAGGTGCAGAGCCCGGAGATCATCGAGGCGATGCGGATCGCCGGCCGTATCGCCGCGCAGGCGATGGAGGAGGCCGCGAAGATCATCGCGCCCGGGGTCACCACGGACCAGCTGGACAAGGTCGCCCACGAGTACATGTGCGACCACGGCGCCTACCCCTCCACGCTCGGCTACCGCGGCTTCCCGAAGTCCCTGTGCACCTCCGTCAACGAGGTCATCTGCCACGGCATCCCGGACTCCACGGTCCTGAGGGACGGCGACATCGTCAACCTGGACGTGACGGCGTACATCGGCGGGGTGCACGGCGACAACAACGCCACCTACCTGGTCGGGGACGTGGACGAGGAGTCCCGGCTGCTGGTGGAGCGGACCCGGGAGGCCCTGAACCGCGCGATCAAGGCGGTCAGGCCGGGCCGGCAGATCAATGTCATCGGCCGGGTCATCGAGTCCTACGCCAAGCGGTTCGGCTACGGAGTCGTCCGCGACTTCACCGGCCACGGCATCAACTCCTCCTTCCACTCGGGCCTGATCATCCCGCACTACGACAGCCCGCACGCGACGACGGTCATGCAGCCGGGCATGACGTTCACGATCGAGCCGATGCTGACGCTGGGCACCCACGAGTACGACATGTGGGACGACGGCTGGACGGTCGTGACGAAGGACCGCAAGCGGACGGCCCAGTTCGAGCACACGCTGGTGGTGACGGAGACCGGCGCGGACATCCTGACCCTGCCGTAGCGCCGCGCCCGCTTCGGCCATGACCGCACGGCCCGCCCTCTGCGAGGGCGGGCTTTCTCTTGTAAAATTTTACCGACATGCTGTCGGCAAGATGCGGAGACGGCTTCATGGACACCTTCTCGACCCTCATCCGCACCGCGTCCCACGAGGCACACACGGAGGCGGAGACGTCGGCCTTCATGAGCGACCTGCTCGGCGGCCGGCTGGGCGTGGCCGCCTACGCGCGCTACACCGAGCAGCTGTGGTTCGTGTACGAGGCGCTGGAGAGCGGCGCCGCGCGGCTGGCGGCGGATCCGGTGGCGGGGCCGTTCGTCCGGCCCGAGCTGTTCCGGCTGGCCGCGCTGGAGCGGGACCTGGCGCATCTGCGCGGGCCGGGATGGCGGGCGGGCCTCAGCGCCCTGCCCGCCACGCGGGAGTACGCGGCCCGGGTCCGCGCGTGCGCCGAGCGCTGGCCCGGCGGTTACGTCGCCCACCACTACACCCGCTACCTCGGCGACCTGTCCGGCGGCCAGATCATCCGCGACCGGGCGGAGAAGACCTGGGGGTTCGGGAGGAAGGGCGACGGCGTCCGCTTCTACGTCTTCGAGGGCGTCCCCAACCCGGCCGCGTTCAAGCGGAGTTACCGGCAGCTGCTGGACGGGATACCGGTGGACGACCTGGAGAAGCAGCGGGTCGTCGGGGAGTGCAGGCGGGCTTTCGCCCTGAACACCGCGGTGTTCAGGGCACTCGGGGACGAGTTCCCGCTGAGCGCCTAGGGGGCGGTCAGCGCTCCAGGAACACCCGGCCCCCCACCTCCACCCACCCCTCCGGCTGGGGCGCGGTCAGGATCTGGGAGCCCTTGCCCTGGGTGATGTTCAGGGCGCGGCCCAGTCGGTCGGTGAGGAGGAGGGCGGCGGCGCCGGTGGCCTCGTCCTCGTCGATCCCGTCGTTCCGGCCGGGGAAGGCGCGGGCGCGGATCCGGCCGGCCGCCTCGTCCTCCCAGGCCCAGGCGTAGATCCACTCCCCCGGCGGGGGCACGTCGAGGGCTTCGACCTCATCCGCCGTGCCGTACTGGCGCAGGGTGCGTGGCGGCGCCCACTCCGCGCGGGCCTCGATCCAGCTGAACTCGCCGTCCAGGCGGGCGCCGACCACTCCGGCGGGCGTGACCAGTTCGGGCACGTCGAGCAGCCAGGCGGTGCCGACGCAGGGGTGACCGGCGAAGGGCAGCCGCAGGGTGGGCGTGTAGATGTCGATCATGCCGCGCTCGGGGTCGTCCACGAACACGGTCTCGCTGAAGCCGAGTTTGGCCGCGAGCTCCTGCCGGTCGGCTCGCTCGGGCAGCACCGAGCCGTCGCGGACGACACCGAGTTCGTTGCCGTAGCCGCCGTTCGGTCCGCAGAAGACGCGGAGCACGTCGTAGTCAGTCACGGGGGAATTGAAACATCGCGGCAGCCGCGAGCGCGTCCCAGGCGGGGGTGCCGCCGGGGAGGGGCCAGGAGTAGGTGCGCGCCGGCTCGTAGGGCAGCGAGGACAGGGTGCCGGCGTACGCCCGCAGCGTGGTCTCCCGCTGCCGCTCGACGCCGGGGGTGGACCGGCACCCGGGTGAGCACCACACAGGGCGGGGTCAGCCCCTCCGCGAGCGCCGACACGGCCCGGTCGTGGCCGTCCAGGAGCAGCCAGCCGTCGAGGGCGGTGACCCACCACAGCAGAACCGGCGCCAGGGTGCCGGCCCGGGCGTGCTTGCGATGGGCCTTCACCCGAGGCGCGTCCTCGGACGAGAGAGCGGGCGCAGGGGGACGACGCCGTGCCGGCCGGCAGCGGACCAGTCGAGGTGGCAGTGGGGCCAGTCGCGGACAAAGTCCTCGCCGTGCCAGACGTACGGCGGGAAGGCGGTGCGCACCCCGAGCAGCCGGCGGGAGTCGTGCAACGGGCCTTCGGGTGCCTGCTCGAGCCATCGGGCACAGGTGTGCACCCAGTTGGCATGGCTGCGCATCAGCGCCGAGCCGATCGGCGGGAGGGGTGGGCGGTAGCCGTCGTACCGGCTGACGTACACGCCCTGGTTCCACTCCTCGACCCGGCCCAGCAGTACGACGCGCCCGCCTTGCCGCAGCAGCATCCGGCCGCCGTCGGCCGCTTCGAAGCGGAGCGGCGGCGGTCCCGGACGCTGCCGCACATCCAGCACCAGGCCACCGGCTCCCCACAGTTCCCTGCGCGCGCTCCCCATGCCGGCCACCCTCCCACCGTCAGCGCACGCGCCCGAGGTGGATCACGGACACGCGGATCTGCCGGTCGCCGACCTCGTACATCACGCGGTAGGGGCCGACGTGGATGCGCAGCAGGTCCGCGCCGCCGAACGCGCCATCGGGCCGCGGGTTGTCGCCGAGACGGTCGACGGCGCTGAACACCTGCCGCACCCCATGCGGGTCGTCCTTGGCGAAGCGCTCTGCCTGGACGAGGGCCTCGGGCTCCCAGATGACCTCGTACCTCACGCCTCACCCTCGCCGAACACGCGCCGATAGGCCTCGTCGTGCGGGACACCGGCGTCCTCGGCCCGGGCCTGGCGCGCACGATACGCCGCGAGCGCCCGCAGCTCCTCCAGCTCCAGGGCGTCGGCGGGGCTTATCAGTATCGCGACGGTCTGCCCGTGGTCGGTGATGGCGACCGGTTCGCGGGTGGCGCTGACCGTGCGCGCGATGGCACCCAGGCGGGCACGGGCTTCGACGATCGAGTACGTCAACTCCGTCATGCACACCACCTTACAGAAGTGTGCACCTCTCGCCCATCGAACACCTTTCGCACACAGCGGCGTTGTCGGTCGCATGAACGCTGTTGAGACCTGAATCACGACCCCGAAAGATATGAGCCAGGTAAGGCTAAGGTAAGTTAGGGCAGCCTCACCAAACGAGATCCGCCAGGAGCCCGCATGCGAGCCGTCCGACTGACCGTCACCGCCGCCACCACGGTGGCCGCTCTGACCGCCCTTACGGCCTGCACCGCGAAGAGCGATGCCAAGGACGGTGACGCCGTCCAGGTCACCGCGGCCGACTCGAAGTGCGACACCTCGGCGAAGTCGGTCCCCGCCGGACAGGTCACGCTGAAGATAGAGAACAAGGGCTCCAAGGCCACCGAGGTCGAGATCCTGTTCCCGGACGACCGGATCGTCTCCGAGAAGGAGAACATCGGCCCGGGCACCAAGTACACGCTGACCGCCGAGGTGAAGGCGGGTTCGTACGAGATCGCCTGCCGCCCGGGCATGAAGGGGCACGGCGTCCGGCAGAAGCTCACCGTGACCGGTGGCGGCACGACGGCCAAGCGGGACCCGAAGCTGGACACGGCCGTCGCCCAGTACCGCACGTACGCCCAGGACCAGGCCGACGAGACGCTGCCGAAGGCCGAGGCCTTCGCCAAGGCCGTCAAGGACGGCGACCTGGACGCCGCGAAGAAGGCCTACGGACTCTCCCGCCTCGGCTGGGAGCGCACCGAGCCGGTCGCCGAGTCCTTCGGCGACATCGACCCGAAGGTCGACGTCCGCGAGGACGGCCTGGAGGACGGCCAGAAGTGGACCGGCTGGCACCGGCTGGAGAAGGCCCTCTGGCAGGACAGGAAGATCGGTGCCGAGGAGAAGGCGCTCGCCGACCAGCTGGTGACCGACCTGAAGGACTGGCAGCAGCGGGTCGGCAAGGCCGAGATCACCCCGACCTCCATGGCCAACGGCGCCAAGGAGCTGCTGGACGAGGTCGCCACCGGCAAGGTCACCGGCGAGGAGGACCGCTACGCGCACACCGACCTGGTCGACTTCAAGGGCAACGTCGAGGGCGCCCAGAAGGCGTACGAGCTGCTGAAGCCGGTCGCCGCCGAGAACGACCCGGCGCTGACCAGGGAACTGGACAAGCAGTTCACCGCGCTCAACGCGCTGCTCGACACCTACCGCTCGGACAGGACGTCGTACGACTTCGTCTCCTACGACAAGGTCACCAAGGACCAGCGCAAGGAGCTGTCGGACGCGGTGAACGCGCTCGCCGAGCCGCTGTCCAAGCTCGCCGCCGCGGTGGTGAAGTAGCCATGACCGAGCACACCGACGGAAGCGGTCCGTCCCGCCGCGCACTGATCGGCTGGGGCGGTGCCGGACTCGCGCTCGGCGCCGCCGCGGCCGGCGGGGCCGTGGCGATGGCCAGGACCGGCGACGACCCCGACCCGGCGGCCGCCGAGGCGGGCGGCGCGGTGGAGTTCCACGGCGCCCACCAGGCCGGCATCGCCACCCCGGTGCAGGACCGGCTGCATTTCGCCGCGTTCGACGTGAAGACCGACGACCGCGAAGAGTTCGTCCGGATGCTCAAGGACTGGACGGCGGCGGCCCGGCGGATGACCGCCGGAAAGCCGGTCGGCGAGGGCGCCTTCGACGGGCTCGCCGAGGCCCCGCCGGACGACACCGGAGAGGCGATGGGGCTGAAGCCGTCCCGGCTGACCCTCACCATCGGCTTCGGGCCGTCGCTCTTCGACCGGTTCGGGCTCGAGGACCGCCGGCCGGAGGCCCTGGTCGACCTGCCCAAGTTCCCCGGCGACAACCTGGAGAAGACGCGCACCGGCGGCGACCTGTGCATCCAGGCCTGCGCCGACGACCCCCAGGTCGCCGTGCACGCCATCCGCAACCTCGCCCGCATCGGCTTCGGCAAGGTCGCCGTGCGCTGGTCCCAGCTGGGCTTCGGCAAGACCTCCTCGACCACCCCGGACGCGCAGACCCCGCGCAACCTCTTCGGGTTCAAGGACGGCACCCGCAACATCGCGGGCACCGAGACCGACCGGCTGCGGAAGTTCGTGTGGGTCGGCGACGGGGATGCCGGCGACAAGGACGCCTGGATGACCGGTGGGTCGTACCTCGTCGCCCGGCGCATCCGCATGAACATCGAGACCTGGGACCGCACTTCGCTCCAGGAGCAGGAGGACGTGTTCGGGCGGGACAAGCGCGAGGGCGCGCCGGTCGGCAAGGCCAAGGAGCACGACGCGCCGTTCCTGAAGGCGATGAAGCCCGACGCGCATGTGCGCCTCGCACACCCGGACTCCAACAACGGGATCACCATCCTGCGCCGGGGCTACTCCTTCACCGACGGCACCGACGGCCTCGGCCGGCTGGACGCCGGACTGTTCTTCCTGGCCTACCAGCGGGACGTCCGGCAGGGCTTCATCCCGCTGCAGCGCAAGCTGTCCGCGCACGACGCGCTCAACGAGTACATCCAGCACGTGGGTTCCGCGGTCTTCGCGATACCGCCCGGCGTCCGGGACTCCGGCGACTGGTGGGGCCGCTCGCTGTTCTCCAAGGAGGCCTAGCCCGTGTTCTCCAACTACCTGATCGGCCTGCGCGAGGGGCTCGAGGCGTCGCTCGTCGTCTGCATCCTGATCGCCTATCTCGTCAAGACCGGCCGCCGGGACGCGCTGAAGCCGATCTGGATCGGCATCGGCATCGCGATCGCCATCGCGATGGGCTTCGGCTGCGCCCTCGAATTCGGCTCCCAGGAGCTGACGTTCGAGGCGCAGGAGGCGCTCGGCGGTTCGCTCTCGGTCATCGCCGTCGGACTGGTGACCTGGATGGTGTTCTGGATGCGGCGCACCGCCCGGCACCTGAGGTCGGAGCTGCACGGCAAGCTGGACGCGGCCCTCGCCATGGGCACCGGCGCGCTGGTCGCCACCGCCTTCCTCGCCGTCGGCCGGGAGGGCCTGGAGACCGCGCTGTTCGTGTGGGCGTCGGTGCACGCCGCTTCCGACGGCACCCCGCGCCCCCTGATCGGTGTGGCCCTGGGCCTCGCCACCGCCGTCCTGCTCGGCTGGCTGTTCTACCGGGGCGCCCTGCGGATCAACCTGGCCAAGTTCTTCACCTGGACCGGCGGCATGCTGGTCGTGGTCGCGGCGGGCGTGCTGGCGTACGGCTTCCACGACCTGCAGGAGGCGGACTGGCTGCCCGGCCTGACCCACCTGGCCTTCGACATCAGCGGCACCATTCCGCCGGACAGCTGGTACGGGACGTTGCTGAAGGGCGTGTTCAACTTCCAGCCCGACCCGACCGTCCTCCAGGTCACGGTGTGGCTGCTGTACCTGATCCCGACGCTCGCGATCTTCCTCGCCCCGGTAGGGTTCGCCTCCGGAAAGGGGAAGGTGAAGGGATCCGATGAGCAGGGATCGCAGCCCGCGCAGGCTCCGCAGGCGTGACCGGAACGCACTCATAGCGGCCTCGCTGACCGCTTTGTCGTTGACGGCGAGCGGATGCGTGGTGGTGCACGGGGAGCGCGAGGTGCTCCCCGCCGCCACCCGCGCCGAGGCCGCCAAGGCGCTCACCGCGTTCACGACCGCGTACAACAAGGCCGACAAGGCCTACGACAACTCCCTGGACGCGCCCTATATCACCGGTCCGTTCGGCGACATCACCGCCGCCCGGCTGAAGGCGGGGCAGGCCAACAGCCCGTCCGGCAACCCGGACCACGTGCCGCTGAAGCTGTCGGACGTGAAGATCACCATCCCCGAGAAGGCAGGCTGGCCGCGCTGGTTCGTCGCCGACGCCCAGGGCAACAAGACCGGCACGGTGCGCTGGCTGATGGTGTTCACCCGGGGCGACCTCGGCGAGCGCTGGCGGGTGGCGTATGTCACCCTCGTGGCGCCCGGCGCCGTACCGCAGTTCAAGACGGACAAGGACGGCTGGGCCGAGGCGGTGCCGGCCGGCTCCCGGCAACTCGCCGTCGCGCCCGGAAAGCTGAGCCAGGAGTACGCGACGTACCTGAACAAGGGCGGCCAGACCTTCGCCGACGGCAGGTACACCAGCGTCGAGCGTGCCGCCCGGGCCAAGCGGGCCCGTAAGCCGGGCCTGGTCACCCAGTTCATCGACGGTCCGCTGACGAACGGCGGCTACGCGCCGCTGGCGCTGCGCACCGCGGACGGCGGGGCGCTGGTGTTCTTCACCACCCACCACTACGAGAAGCAGACCGCCGCCACCGGCACGACGGTGCCCCCTCAGGGCAAGGACGTCCAGGCACTGACCAAGGGCGAGGTGAAGCAGTCCCTGACGCTGGAGTTCATGTCGGGGGAGGTCGCGCTCGACCCGGCGGGCAGCGGCAAGGTGGCGGTGCTGGGGCGGGTGCCGGGTCTCACATCCGCGCAGGGCGAGTAGCACAGCGCGCCCGGGACCCCGCGCAGCGCTCAGTGCCGCAACGGCCAGGCGGCGCCCTGATGACCGGAGTCGGCGTACCGCGCACACGCGTCGGTGAGCGCCTCCAGCAGGCTCAGGGGATCGGGCAGCGCGTGCTCCGGCCCCCGCACCCACCGCACCCGCTGGTCGTCACCGGGCAGCCGGGCGGGCGGCACCAGCACGTACGACCCCCGGCAGTGCCAGCGCATCCCCGGGTGCTCGTCCATGGTCTCGGGGTGGCAGTCCAGCTCGCACGGCCACCACTCGTCCTCGTCCTCGGGGGTGCCGCGGGTGAGGGTGAAGAAGAGCATGCGGCCGTCGTCGCTCTCGGCGACGGGTCCGACCTCGACACCGGAGCCGAGCAGCCGCTCAAGGGCCTCCCGGCCGGCTTCCAGGGGGACGTCGAGCACGTCGTGCACCATGCCGGTCGCGGTGATGAAGTTGGCCTGCGGCTGGTGCCGGGCCCAGCGTTCGATCTGCGCGCGGTCGGTCGTGGACTGCGTCTGCCAGGCGAACGACACCGGGTGCCGGGCCGGGGTGGGACAGCCGACGCGGTCGCAGGAGCAGCGGTAGCCGGGGGCGGGGTGCGCGGCGGGGGCGAGCGGCAGGCCCGCCGCGGCGGCGGCCAGCAGCACGGTCTCACGGCCCCCGTCGTCGGCGGCCTCCTTCGGGCGGCGTCCGAGCAGCCACTGGGAGAGTTTGCCCTGCCGGCCGGACCGGCCGCCGAACGTCGCGCTCATCTATCCCCTCGCCTCGCTGGTGTGCGGACAGTGTGCCCTATCGTCCCATCTTCGTGCGCTTCGGGGTGGCTGCCGAGGGCGGGAAGCCGACCGGGACGGGGGGCGGGTGGGCCGATCAACGCGGTGCGATTCCGTGCAGTGCGTAGCCGACCAGGGTGTCCGTGTAGTCGTACGAGATCGGCCCGGTCCGCTGCAGCCACCTCTGTGCGAGGGGTGAAACGAACAGTTCCAGCGCGATACGGGGATCGACGTCACCCCGTACCGCCCCGCTGTCCTGCGCGGCGCGCAGGCGGTCGGCGTACAGCTGGAGCTGTGGTTGCAGCAGCCTCTCGACGAACTCCCGCCCGACCTGCTCGTTGAGCAGCCCCTCCGCGGCCAGCGCCCGCGCCGGCACCTCGAAGCGCGGGTCGAGGAGCTCGTCCACCGTGGCCCGCAGCACCGCCTTGAGGTCGGCGGCGAGATCCCCGGTGTCCGGGATGGCGTACGGCTCCTGCCCCGCCGCCCGGGCCGTCCGCTCGCCGAGGTCGAGGAACGCCTCCAGCAGGACGTCCGCCTTGGAGGACCACCAGCGGTAGATCGTCTGCTTGCCGACGCCGGCGCGTGCGGCGATCCCCTCGACGGTGGTCCTCGGGTAGCCGACCTCGCCGACGAGGGCGAGGGCGGCGGCGTAGATCGCTCTGCGGGACTTGTCGCTGCGGCGGGTGGCGTCGGGGGCGGGCTGCTTGACCATGGCCCGACGCTAACAAGCCGCGCCGGCTACGCGGACGGCTCCTCGGGGGAACCCTTCGGCGGCCACGGGTCTCCCCACTCGGCGTCCCGGGCCGCCTTGTACAGGGGGCCGTGGCGTTTGGTGACCGTCGTACGGGCCAGCCGTTCGCCGGTCTCGCACAGGTCCAGGAGCACCTGGCCCTTGCGGATCTGCGGGCGCCGGATCACCCGGGAGGGGGCCGGCGCGGCGGGCAGGCGGGTGGCGGCGACGTAGGAGAACTTCTCGTCCTCGTACGGCAGGGTGCCGCCCTTGACCCGGCGGTGCAGCGAGGAGCGGCTGACCCGGGCGGAGAAGTGGCACCAGTCCGTGCCGGGCTCTATGGGGCAGGCGGCGCTGTGCGGGCAGGGGGCGACGACGTGCAGCCCGGCGCGGATCAGGCGGTCGCGGGCCTCGATGACGCGGGCGTAGCCGGCCGGGGTGCCGGCCTCCACGATCACCACGGCCTGCGCGGCGGCCGCGGCGGCGTCGACGAGGGCGGCGCGGTCGGCCTCGGAGAGCTCGTTGAGGACGTACGACACCGTGACGAGGTCGGTGTCGTCCAGGCTGAGGTCGGCGCCGATCCGGGCGCGCTGCCAGCGGGCGCCCCGCAGGTCCGGGTTGGCGGCGGCGATCTCCCGGCCGAGGGCGAGCGCGGGCTCGGCCCAGTCCAGCACGGTGACGCCGCGCTCGCCGGGCCAGGTCGCGGTGACGGCCCAGGTGGCGGCGCCGGTGCCGCCGCCGACGTCGACATGGCTGCCCGGCGTCCAGTCGGGGACGGTCGCCGCGAACGCCTCCAGCGCCGAGTGGACCGCTTCGAAGGTGGCGGGCATGCGGTAGGCGGCGTACGCGGCGACGTCGGCGCGGTCGCGGAGGATCGGGGCGTGCGTCGGGGTGTCGCCCCGGTAGCTGGCGATGAGCCTGTCGACGGCGCCGGCGGCCTGGGTGGGCGGGAGTCCGTCGAGCAGGTCGGCGAGGCTTCGGCGGAGGGCTTCGGCCGGTGGTACGGGGGCGTTCACCCGGAGATTCTATGGCGCCCGGTGTCCGGGCCGGCCCTGCCGGGTCCGGACACCGGGCGGGAGCCGCGGGTCAGACCACCGCCCTCGCCAGGCGGGTCGCCAGTCTCGCCCTCGGCCCGCTGTCCGCCGGTCTGCGCCGCGGATGCACCGTGTTGGCCAGCAGGATCAGGAACGTGTCGGTCCTCGGGTCGAGGACGAGCGACGTGCCCGTGAAGCCCGTGTGGCCCGCCGCCCCGTGGCCCGCGAGTTCGCCCATGAACCACGGCTGGTCGACGGCGAAGCCCAGCCCCGGCGGGGTGAGCAGGAGCTCGACGAAGTCGGGGCCGAGGATGCGGCCCGGGCCGTAGGAGCCGCCGACGAGCAGGGCGCGGCAGAAGACGGCCAGGTCGCGGGCGGTGGAGAAGAGCCCGGCGTGCCCGGCCACGCCGCCCAGCGCCCAGGCGTTCTCGTCGTGGACCACGCCCCGCAGCATCCCCCGGTGCGCCTTGGCCCAGGGCCGGCGCTGGTCCTCGGTGGCGGCCGCGCCGGGGCAGGGCCCGAAGCGGGTGGCCGTCATGCCGAGCGGCCGGGTGATGCCGTCCCGCACGAGGACGTCGAGGGTCCGGCCGGTGATGCGCTCCAGCACGGACTGGAGCAGCAGCATGTTCAGGTCGGAGTAGAGGTACCGGCCGGGCTCGCCGGTGGGGGCCTCGGCGCGCAGCAGGGCCAGGCGGGAGGCGTCGTCGGGGCAGTCGTACAGCGGCAGCTCGGGGCGCAGCCCGGAGGTGTGGGTGAGCAGCTGCCGGACGGTGATGCCGTGCGCGGCGGCGGCGTGGAAGTCGGGCAGGTAGTCGCCGACCCGGGCGTCCATGCCGAGGGTGCCGCGCTCGATCTGCTGAACCGCGGCGACCGAGGTGAACAGCTTGGTGAGGGAGGCCAGGTCGAAGGGCGTGTCGAGGGTGGCCGGGACCCGGGCGGCGGGCGGCAGTTCGACACCGTTGTCGGTCTCGCGGTCGTAGCCGGAGTAGCGGACGGCCCAGCCCGCGGCCTCGGCCACGGCGATCACGGGCCCGCGGCCGGCCAGCACGACGGCGCCGGCCGCCCAGGGGCGGTCTCCGGCGGTGAGGGCGTGCACCTCGCCGACCAGGTGCCCGAGTTCCACGGGGTCCAGCCCGGCCCGTTCCGGTGTGTCGGCGCGCAGTCTCGGTGCGCTCAGTTCTCGTCTCCCTCCGACCCCGCACGTGTGTTCCCACGTGTGCTCCAGGGACGGCACATTCCCATGAAGCAGGCCGCCGCGACCAGTGCTCCCACCAGTTGGACCACCGCCATGGGCACGGCGGTGTGCTCCCCGGCGACGCCGACGAGCGGTGAGGCGACCGCGCCGACGAGGAAGGAGGAGGTGCCGAGCAGGGCGGAGGCGGAGCCGACGGCGTGCCGGGTGCGCAGCAGGGCGAGGGTCTGGGCGTTGGGGAGGGTGATGCCCATGGCGGACATCAGGACGAAGAGCGCGGCGGCGATCGGCGGCAGACCGACCTCGCCGAGGGCGCCGGTGGACATCAGCAGCAGGGCGGTCGCGGCGAGCACGATCACCGCGAGGCCGCAGGCCAGCACCTTCTCCAGGGCGACCCGGCCGACCAGCAGCTTGCCGTTGGCCTGCCCGGCGGCCACGAGGCCGACCGAGTTGAGACCGAACAGCAGGCTGAAGGTCTGCGGGGAGGCGCCGTAGATCTCCTGGATGACGAACGGGGAGGCGGATATGTACGCGAACAGCGCGGCGAAGGCGAAGCCGCCGGCCAGCATGTAGCCGGAGAAGGGCAGGTCGGCGAGCAGGCCGCGCATCGCGCGCAGGGCCGCCTGGACTCCCCCGTCATGCCGTTCCGCCGGCGGCAGCGTCTCCGGCAGCCGCAGCAAGACGAGGGCGGCCAGCAGCACGCCGACGACCGTCAGGACGACGAAGACGCCCCGCCAGTCCGTCACCCGCAGGATCTGCCCGCCGATCAGGGGCGCGACGATCGGCGCGACCCCGGAGACCAGCATCAGGGTGGAGAAGAAGCGGGCCATGGCCACGCCGTCGTACAGGTCGCGTACGACGGCCCGGGCGATGACGATGCCGGCGGCGCCCGCGAGGCCCTGGGCCAGCCGGAAGGCGACCAGCGTCTCGACGTTCGGCGCGAGCGCGCACAGGGCGGTGGCGAGGAGGTAGACGGCGAGGCCGGCGAGCAGGGGACGGCGGCGGCCCCAGCGGTCGCTCATCGGGCCGACGACCAGCTGCCCGAGGGCCATGCCCAGCAGGCAGGCGGTGAGGGTGAGCTGGACGGTGGCGGCGGGCGCGTGCAGGGAGCGGGTGACCTCCGGCAGGGACGGGAGGTACATGTCCATCGCGAGCGGGGGTGTCGCGGTGAGGCCGCCGAGCACGAGCGTCACGAGCAGGCCGGTGCGGCGGCCGGCGGCGGATGTCCGGGCCGAAGTGGACGAGTGGTGGGTGTCCGGTGTCGGTGCCGCCGCGTGCTCGGGCATCTGTCCCCTCCCCTTGGTGAAACGGCCGCCTGCTGGGAATCCCCTGGGCATCGGCCGCCTGCCGAGAACGACCGGCACCTATGCTCTCAGCTCGTACACACTGCCAGGGCACACATGACCGAGGGGCGGGGCGATGGAGGAGCGGAAGGTGCGCTGGGGGATCCTGGCGACGGGCGGGATCGCGGCGGCGTTCGCGGCGGACCTGGTGGATCTCCCGGACGCGGAGATCGCCGCGGTGGCCTCGCGGCGCCGGGAGTCGGCGCAGGCGTTCGCGGAGCGGTTCGGGGCGGAGCGGGCGTACGGCGACTGGGAGTCGCTCGCGGCGGACCCCGACATCGATGTCGTGTACGTCGCCACTCCGCACTCGGCGCACCGCGCGGCGGCCGGGCTGTGCCTGGAGGCGGGGCGGAACGTGCTGTGCGAGAAGCCGTTCACGCTGAACCTGCGCGAGACGGAGGAACTCGTCGCGCTGGCGCGGGAGCACGACCGCTTCCTGATGGAGGCGATGTGGATGTACTGCAACCCGCTCGTACGGCGGCTGAAGGCGCTGGTGGACGACGGGGCGATCGGCGACGTGCGCACCGTGCAGGCCGACTTCGGGCTCGCCGGACCCTTTCCGCCGGCGCACCGGCTGCGGGATCCGGCGCTGGGCGGCGGGGCCCTGCTGGACCTCGGCGTCTACCCGGTGTCGTTCGCTCAGCTGCTGCTGGGTGAGCCGGACGCGGTCGCGGGGAGCGCGCTGCTGTCGCCGGAGGGCGTAGACCTCCAGACGGGCGCGGTGCTGTCCTGGGAGAGCGGGGCGATGGCAGCGCTGCACTGCTCGATCGTCGGCGGTACGGGCGGCACGGCCTCGGTGACCGGTTCGCGGGGCCGGATCGACGTGCCGTCCGGCTTCTTCCACCCGGAGCGGTTCGTGCTGCACCGCGACGGCAGCGAGCCGGAGGAGTTCGCCGCCGACCCGGCCGACGGGCCGCGCACCACCTTGCGCCACGAGGCGGCCGAGGTCATGCGGGCGCTGCGCGCGGGCGAGAAGGAATCGCCGCTGGTGCCGCTGGAGGGTTCGCTGGCGGTGATGCGGACGCTGGACGCGGTGCGGGAGCGGATCGGGGTGCGGTACCCGGGAGACGCGGTCGCGGTGACGGTGTGAGCCGGTATCCCGGGCGGCGGTGACCGTCACCCTCGGATAACCGTATGGCGGACATGGCATTCCGCATGGCGGACTCGCCGCCTACGCTGCGGTGCCATGACTGACAGGCATTCGAAGATCGCGGTGGTGACTGGCGCCGGCTCCGGCATCGGGCGGGCCGTCGCCGTGGAACTGCTGCGCGCCGGCTGGTCGGTGGCGCTGGCCGGCCGGCACACCGAGACGCTGGCGGAGACGGCGGCGCTGGTGCCGGAGGGCGCCTCCGTCGCCGTACGCACCGACGTGTCCCGGCCCGAGGACGTGGACGCGCTGTTCGCGGCGACGGTGGACCGGTTCGGGCGGGTGGACCTGCTGTTCAACAACGCGGGGACCTTCGGGCCGGGCGGGGTGCCGGTCGAGGAACTGCCGTACGACGCCTGGCGGCACGTGGTGGACACCAACCTCAACGGCGCGTTCCTGTGCGCCCAGGCCGCGTACCGGCGGATGAAGGAGCAGGATCCGCAGGGCGGCCGGATCATCAACAACGGGTCCATTTCCGCCCACACGCCCCGTCCGCTCTCGGTCGCCTACACCGCGACCAAGCACGCGCTGACCGGCCTGACCAAGTCGCTGTCCCTGGACGGGCGGCCGTACCGCATCGCCGTCGGGCAGATCGACATCGGCAACGCGGCGACCGACATGACGGCCCGCATGCAGACCGGCGCGCTGCAGGCGAACGGCGAGATGGCCCCGGAGCCGGTGATGGACGTGGCCGACGTGGCGCGGACCGTGCGGCACATGGCCGAGCTGCCGCTGGAGGCGAACGTGCAGTTCGCGACGGTGCTGGCGACGGCGATGCCGTACATCGGGCGGGGTTGACCCCTATACCACAATCGGAATTCGAACATCCGCGGTGTTGCGGCCCGTCGGACCCATGTGCTCAACTTTCCTTCACGAGAGCTTCACAGTTGGAGCAAATGGATTCCGCGGCCAACACCGAGGGGGGAGGCGACGGCCGTTCCACCGGGCCGGAGTTGGGGGTGGACCTCGCGACGGGACGCGAGGTGCACGCCGGTCGGTGGAACGGCCGCCGCACTGTTCAGCGGCGGTGCCGGCCGCCGGGCTCCGTGTTCCCCGCGGCCCCATCGGACCCCTGGTCCCTCTCGGCCCTCTCGGCCCCCGAGGATGTCTCAGCCCCCTCGGCCGTCGTGGCCGCCGCGACCGCCCTGCGCCGCCGCCTGACCACCAGCGCCCCCGCCGCCGCCAGCAGCAGCGCCGTACCCGCCGCGCCTTCCACCAGCCGGCCGATGGACGGTCCGCCGGAGCCCGGCTCCGACGCGCCGACCGCCGCCGGCGCCGCCTTCCCGTCCGCCGGTGACGGACTCGCCTTCGCCCCGCCCTCGCTGAGCGGATCGACCAGCGTGCCCACGGCCCGCGCCGAACGCCCGCGCCCGAAGCCCCAGTCGAGGAGCGCGGCGGTCTGCTCGTAGACGGCGTTGCTGCCGGTGGCCGGGTGCATCACGGTGACGAGCAGGGTGCGTCCGCCCCGGGTGGCCGCACCGGTGAAGGTGTTGCCGGCGTGGCTGGTGTAGCCGTTCTTGACGCCTATCAGGCCGTCGTACGTCTTCAGTCCCCACGCCCCGGTCAGCAGGCGGTCGGTGTTCTGGATCTGGAAGGTCTTCTTGCCGCCCGCCGGGAAGTCGGCGGTCCGCGTGCCGCAGTAGCCGCGGAAGTCGGCGTCCTTCAGGCCGTGGCGGGCGAACAGCGTGAGGTCGTACGCCGAGGAGATCTGGCCCGGGTGGTCGAAGCCGTCGGGGCTGACCACATGGGTGTCCAGGGCCTGCAGGTCCTCCGCCTTGGCCTGCATCTCGGCGACGGTCCTGGCGATGCCGCCGTTCATGTGGGCGAGCACGTGCACGGCGTCGTTGCCGGAGCGCAGGAACACGCCCTGCCACAGCTGCTCGACGGTGTAGGTGATGCCGGGCTTGATGCCGACCAGGCTGGAGCCGAACGGGACGTCGGCGACATCGGAGTCCTTGACGGTGTACCGCTGGGTGCGGTCGAACTTCTTCAGGACGGTGTCCGCGAACAGCATCTTCAGCGTGGACGCGGGCGCGAGCCGCCGGTGCGCGTTGAACGAGGCGAGCACCTCGCCGCTCGCGCAGTCGGCGATCAGCCAGGAGCGGGCGGTGAGCTTCTCGGGCAGTCCGGAGGCACCGCGCACCTGGACGCCGGTACGGGCCAGTTGCTCGCCGCCTATCACGGTCGCGGCGGAGGCCTGAGTGGTCGCGGACAGGGGAAGGGCGGCGGCCGTCAGTCCGAGGACGGCACGCCGGCTGAGCCGGGAACATTCGCGCACCCGGGGACGGTACACCGCGCCCAGCAGCGGATTCCGCACCGCGGGCCCTCCAGCGCCGTGGAATGTGCCACGTTATGAAAATCCGATGAGTTGGCCGGTTTTCTCAGGCCTTACACATCCTTCACCAAGGGCCGCTCAAAGGTTCCTCCCTAGCTTGTGGCCGCGCCCACAGCGGGCGCCAAGAACCTTCGAGGAACGGGATGTTTGGCATCTATCTCAAGCGCGAGCTGAGCCGCCGCAAGAAGGCCGCTCTGGTCATCGCGATGGGTCTGGCGCTCGGTATCGCGCTGGTCATCACCGTCAACTCGGTGTCGGCCGGCATGACGCAGGCGCAGGACAAGGTCCTGAAATCGCTCTACGGCCTCGGCACCGACATGACCGTCACCAAGGCCCGGTCGGCGCCGAAGGCGGGCAGCTCACAGGGTCCCAGGTTCCAGTTCGACGCGAAGTCGGATAGCAAGACCAGCCAGAGCTCGGACCGGGTGATGACGCAGGGCGGTCAGGCCCTGAAGTCCTCGCTGGTCCAACGGGTCGCCGCGCAGAAGGGCGTGGCCTCGGCGGTCGGCGCCCTGTCCCTGAACGTCACCAAGGTCGACGGCTCCTTCACCCAGGGCAAGGCCCAGTCGTCCGGCGGCGGGCAGCAGGGCGGCCCCGGAGGAAGCGGCGGCGGCCAGCCGCAGGTGCAGGGCGGTGGCGCCAACTTCGACGTCAACAGCTACTCGGTCGCCGGAGTCGACGTCACCGACCAGGCCCTCGGCCCGCTGGCCACGATGAAGATCACCTCCGGGAAGACCTTCACCTCGGCGCAGACCGACGCGAAGGTCGCGGTGGTGAGCACGTCGTACGCCAAGGAGAAGAAGTACAAGGCCGGCTCGACCTTCAAGATCTCCGGCACCGAGTACACCGTCATCGGCATCGCCACCCCGGACAGCAGCGAGTCCACCACCGACGTCTACCTGCCGCTGAAGCAGGCCCAGTCGCTCGGTGACGCCAAGAACAAGGTCACCACGATCTACGTCAAGGCGACCGACTCGAAGCAGATCGCGACCGTGAAGAAGACCATCCAGAGCAACATCTCCGGTACGACGGTCACCACCTCCTCCGACCTTGCCTCCACGGTCTCCGGCTCGCTGTCCACCGCCTCCAACCTCGCGACCAGCGTCGGCAAGTGGCTGTCCATCGCCGTGCTCGCCGCCGCGTTCCTGGTGGCCGCGCTGCTCACCTCCTCGGCCGTCTCCCGGCGCGTGCGCGAGTTCGGCACGCTGAAGGCGCTCGGCTGGCCGAGCCGCAGGGTGACCCGGCAGGTGGTCGGCGAGTCCGTCGTCAACGGCCTGATCGGCGGCGGCCTCGGCATCGCCCTGGGCCTCGCGGCGGCCTACGCCGTCACCGCGATCAGCCCGAAGCTCACCGCGCAGCTCGGCAGCACGGGCGGCGGGATGGGCGGCGGGCCCGGCGGTGGCGGTCCCGGGCAGCAGACGGCGAAGAACACCGTGGAGATCGCGCTCTCCGCGCCGGTGTCCGTGACGACCATCGCGCTCGCCGTCGGCCTCGCGGTCGCCGGCGGTCTGATCGCCGGTGCGATGGGCGGCTGGCGCGCGTCCCGGATGCGCCCGGCGGACGCCCTGCGCAGCGTCTCGTAACGCGCGCCGGAACACCCCTCGAACCGGGGTGCCGCTTCCCGCATTCCCCCCGGGGAGGCGGCACCCCACCCCCTACCTTGCGGACCTTGTGGAGAACCCATGTACAGACTCACCGGCGTCACCAAGCGCTACACGCGCGGCAGGCAGACGGTGGAGGCGCTGCGCGGCATCGACCTCACCATCGCCGACGGCGACCAGCTGGTCATCCAGGGCCCGACGGGCGGCGGCAAGTCCACCCTGCTGCAGATGATCGGCGGCCTGGACCGCCCGTCCTCCGGCAGCGTGGAACTGGACGGCGTCGACCTGGCGACCATCGGCGAGGCCCGGCTGCGCGCCGAGAAGATCGGCATCATCTTCCAGGCGTTCAACCTGATCCCGACGCTCACCGCGCAGGAGAACGTCGAGACCGCCCTGGTCCCGCTCGGTGTGAAGCCCGCCGAGCGCCGGGAACGGGCGGCGCAGGCCCTGCGCTCGGTCGGCATCGGCGAACGACTGGCCCACGTCCCCTCGGAGATGTCCGGCGGCCAGCAGCTGGAGGTGCCCCCAGGCCCTTAAGGCACTGGGGGAGCGTCGCGATCGCCCGCGCGCTGGTGAAGAACCCCAAGGTGCTGCTCGCCGACGAACCCACCGGCAACCTCGACGAGGGCACCCGTGACGACATCATGGCCCTGCTGGAGGGCCTGTGGCGGGAACACGGCCTGACCTTCGTCCTGGTCACCCACGACTCCTCCATCGCCCGCCGCGCCCCGCGCCTGGCCACGATCGCGGCCGGGCGGATCACGCTGACCGAGCAGGGCGGACGACACGGGGAACCCACGACGCACGGGGCGCCCGAGCGGCCCTACACGCAGGAGGGGTACGCCCAGCAGCCGTACGTGCCACAGCCCTACGGGGGTCACGGCTCCTGACCCGCTCCGGCGGGCGGGCGGCCCCTTCTCCATCGCGCCCGCGTTCTGCTCGGCCTGCGCGACCGAGCAGGCCGGCCATGCCGGGCAGATCACGCTGACCGAGCAGGGCGGACGACACGGGGAACCCACGACGCACGGGGCGCCCGAGCGGCCCTACACGCAGGAGGGATACGCCCAGCAGCCGTACGCGCCACGCCCTACAGGGGTCACGGCTCCTGAACCGCTCCGGCGGGCGGGCCGCTCACCTGCCGAGGATCTGGTCGATCTCGGCCAGCTGCCCGGCGGTGAGCGGCCCCTTCTCCATCGCGCCCGCGTTCTGCTCGGCCTGCGCGACCGAGCGGAAGCCCGGGATCGGCACGGTGCGCGGGCTGCGGGCCCACAGCCAGGCGAGGGCGCCCTGGGCCAGGGTGCGGCCGCCGCTGGTGAGGACGTCGCGCAGGGCGTCGATCCGGCTCAGCCAGTCCGCGTCGGCCCCGGACCCGTCACCGTCGTACCCCTGCAGCCAGGCCGGCGGCCGGCTCCGGATGTCCCCGGCCTCCATCGGCCCGCTCCGCCTCCCGGCGAGCAACCCCATGGCCAGCGGACTGCGGTTGATGCTCGCGAGCTCCATCCGCTCGCACAGTTCAAGGAGTTGCGGCGCGTCCTGGAGGACGTTGAGGGCATGCTGTACGGCCGTACAGTGCGGCCCCTCGGCGAAGACGGCGGCGCGGTCGGGGTCGTCGGTGCTCCAGGCGTAGGCGCGGATGAGCCCCTCCTCGACCAACTCCTCACACAAGTCGCGGAGTTCTGCGCCCCGCGCCGGATCGGCGTCGGACAGATGGAACTGGTACAGATCGATGTGGTCGGTGCCGAGGCGGCGCAGGGAGGCGGTGAGGGCGCGGCGGGCGTGCTCCGGGGTGTCGTCGGTGCCGGTGAGGGTGCGGGTGTCCGGGTCGAAGACGTTGCCCCACTTGGTGGCGAGCACGACGTCGTCGCGCCGCTTGCCGAGGGCGCGGCCGAGGACGGTCTCGCTGTGGCCGGTGCCGTAGACGTCGGCGGTATCGAAGAAGGTGACACCGAGATCGAGCGCACGGTGGACCGCCCGCACGGACTCCTCGTCGTCCACCTTTCCCCACCCGAGCGGCTGTCCGTCGGCGGACTGCCACTCCCCGCCGATGGCCCAGCAGCCGAAGCCGAGTGCGCTGACTTCGATCCCACTGCGTCCCAGAGTTCGCTTCTTCGTCATGCCCAGGGACGGTAGGAGTTGGAGCGCACCCGAAGGCAACCCCCCGGGAGCCTTTATGCCTGCCCGGTCTCGAAGCGTGAGATCCGCCCGTCGTCCTCCACGGTGAAGGTCCACTTGGTGCGCATCTCGCCCCAGGTGTCGTTGCGGTAGCGGGCGAGGAGGGTGCGTCCGCCGCCGGACTCGTTGTCGACCTCCATGTGGCCGTTGGAGGAGAAGATCTCCCGGTCGACCCACTCGGCGAGGTCACGGTCGGAGCCGTCGTCGGACATGGTGGCGCCGGGGGCGAGCAGCGCCATGAAGCCCTCCCGGTCATGGGAGTTGACGGCGTTCACGAAGGCCCGGACGGCCGCATCGCTGAGCTTGGCTGGCTGAATCGTCATGGCGTCAGAGTCACACCGCCGCCCCGTCCCCGCCACCCGAACGCCCTCCACAGCGGGCCGACGGGTGTCGGACCTGCGACGGTGGGAACACGGGCCTCTCCGCCTCTCCGTCCTCTCCGCCTGGGAGTCACCGTGAGCTGTTTCGACCGACGTGATCTGGGTCTGCTGTTGCTCCGGCTGGGGACCGGCGGGGTACTGGCCGCGCACGGCGCGCAGAAGCTGTTCGGCTGGTTCGGCGGGCACGGTCTGGAGGGCACCGGCCAGTTCATGGAGTCCGTCGGCTACACGCCCGGCAAGGCGAGCGCCACGGCGGCGGGCCTCGCGGAAACCGGCGGCGGCACCCTCCTCGCCCTGGGTCTCGCGACGCCGGCGGCGGGCGCGGCGGCGGCCGGAGCGATGGCCGGTGCTGCGGCGGTCCACCTGCCCAGCGGCTTCTTCGCCCAGGAGGGCGGCTACGAGTACGCGGCAAGCCTGTGCCTCGCCGCGACGGGTCTCGCGGTGACGGGCCCCGGCCGCATCTCCCTCGACCACGCCCTGGGCCATGTCTTCGACCGCGGCTGGATGGTGCCGGTGGCCCTGGGCGTCACGGCGGCGGCGACGGCGGTGGTGATCGGGGCACGCAACCAGCGGGTGCGGGCGAAGAAGGAGGGGGAGCAGGAGGTGCTGTTCGAGGAGTAGCCGGTACGGCGCAGTGCCCAGGGCGTGGGAAGCTGCCCGGCATGACCGATCAGGACACCGCCCGCACCACCGCCGCCCTCTGGCCGGCCGTCGACGAACTCTGGTCCCGCCTGGAGGCCGCCCGTGAGCACGCGGGCCGGGAAGGCGTGCTCCTGCGCATCCTGAAACTCTCGGAGGAGGTCGGCGAGGTGGCCGAGGCGATCATCGGGGCGACCGGCCAGAACCCCCGCAAGGGCGTCACCCACACGTGGGAGGACGTCCAGGCGGAACTGTGCGATGTGGTGATCACGGCCCTGGTGGCCCTCCGGACGCTGACCCCTCAGGCGCGGGAGGTGTTCGAGGGGCATCTGGCACGCGTGACGGCACGTCCCCTTCGGCCCGGCGACTCGGCGTAGATCCCCGTCCCCGCACCGCCGCGCCGCACGCCCGCATGGCGTAGGGGCGCCAGGTGTCATGCCCGCAGGAAGGCGAGGACCGCCAGTACCCTGCGGTGGGTCTCGTCCGTCTGGGGCAGGTCCAGCTTGGTGAGGATGCTGCTGATGTGTTTGCCGACGGCCGCCTCGGACACCACCAGTTCGCGGGCGATCGCCCCGTTCGACTTGCCCTCCGCGATCAGGGCCAGGACCTGTCGCTCGCGCGGGGTGAGCCGCTCGAGCGGATCGCGGCGGCGGCGCAGCAGCTGGCGCACGACCTCGGGGTCGACGACGGTGCCGCCTTCCGCGACCTCCCACAGGGCGTCGATGAACTCCTCGACCTGCCCCACCCGGTCCTTCAGCAAGTAGCCGACGCTCGTTCCGTCGCCGGAGTCCAGCAGTTCGGAGGCGTAGGTCCGCTGCACGTACTGGCTGAGGACCAGAACGGGCAGAGTCGGTCGTTTGTCACGCAGCTGCACCGCCGCGTGCAGGCCCTCGTCCTGGAAGCCCGGGGGCATCCGTACGTCCGTCACCACGATGTCGGGAGCGTGCTCCTCGACGGCGGCGATCAGCGCGACGGCGTCCCCCACGGCCGCGACCACCTCGTGGCCACAGCGGCTGAGCAGGCTGATCAGGCCTTCCCGCAGCAGCACGCTGTCCTCGGCCAGTACTACGCGCAGCGATCGGTCCGTTCGCAAGGAAACTCCACACGCAACAGGGTCGGTCCGCCCGGCGGGCTGGACAGGGAAAGTCTGCCATCCAGCACCGACACCCGGTCCGCCAGTCCGGTCAGCCCGGTGCCGGCCCCGGCCTCCGCGCCGCCCCGGCCGTCGTCGCACACCTGCAGGAAGAGGCGGCCGTCACGGTGGCTCCCCGTCACCTCCGCGCGGCTCGCCCCGCTGTGCTTGGCGATGTTGGCGAGGGCCTCGCAGACCACGAAGTACGCGGCGGACTCCACCGCCCGGGGCAGCCGTCCGTCCAGTTCCAGGTCGACGTCCACGGGTACGACGGAGCGGTCCGCGGCGTCGGCGACCGCCGCTTCGAGGCCGTAGTCGGTGAGCACCTTGGGGTGGATGCCGTGAATGAGTTCGCGCAGCTCCGCGAGTGCCTTGCCCGCCTCCTCATGGGCTTTGGCGAGCTGGTCGGCGAGCGGCCCGGGCGGGACGTCCAGGCGGGCGAGACCGAGCGTCATGGTCAGCGCCACCAGCCGCTGCTGCGCACCGTCGTGCAGATCGCGCTCGATGCGCTGCCGCTCCGCCTCGAAGGCGTCCACCAACCGCACCCGCGAGCGCGTGAGTTCCACGACCTTGGCCCCCAGGTCACCCTCGCGCGGCGCGATCAGCAGACGCGTCAGTTCGGCCCGGGCACCGGCCGCCACCCCCAGGACGTAGGCACCGAGCACTACGGCGAACAGACCGAGTACGGCGATGCCGAAGGCCGTCGGCCAGTCCGTGACCGTCCACGCCTTGAGCACTTTCGTTTCCCGGCCGCCGCCGACCGTGGCCATCAGCAGCGGGGTCGCGACCATGGCCAGGGGGTAGAGCAGGCCGACCGTGATCGCAAGGGCGTCGACGGGCCACAACAGCCCGGCGAAGAGCAGGGCGTAGCCGAGCTCCCGCCAGGTCGCCTGTTCCCTCAGGCGTGTGGTGAGCCAGGGCCACAGCCCCCCGGCGGTGGGCTCCCGGTGCCAGTCGGGTGCCGGGTCGCGGTCGATCAGACGGAGCCTGTGCCGCTCGGCCCAGGCCACCGGGATTCCGGCGAGGGCCACGACGACCAGCAGCGGAAGTCCCACCAGCACGATCGCCAGAGCGCCGCCCACGGCCACCGCGCCCAGGATCCCCACGAGGGCGACGACACCGGCCAGGGCCCCCGTGAGCAGATAGCCGACCGCCCGCCACGGCCATGGCGAGAGCAGGAATCCCGGCCTGGACATGGCCTGCCACACGTTTCGAGGGTGCATGGCCGTCACCGTAGAGGGCCCCGCCCCGGCGGTGCCATCGGTTCAAGGGGCGGACCGGGGGTAGGGCCAGCCCTACCTTCCGGGGTGGGGTGACGGGTCACGGGGCATTCCTCGCAGCCTCTTGCCAGCGCAGCCTGTTGCCAAATCGAAGACAGAATTCCGCCACCCGGTGCCGCAAACATTGGCCGGAGAACGACCCTTCAGCGTTCCGCGCCGACCGGGTCGTCTGTACGGCCCAGGTCGCACGAGGTGGGGGATGACTCATGGAATTCCGGCTTTTGGGACCGGTGGAGGCGAGGGACGGTGCGCGACGCGTCGCGCTGTCGGGCTCCAAGGTGCACACGGTGCTGGCCGCGCTGCTGCTCGCCCGCGGCCGGGTGGTGAGTGACGAGCGCCTGAGCGGGCTGCTGTGGGGGTGGAGTCCGCCCGCCACGATGAACGCCCAGATCTATACGTATGTGTCGCGGCTGAGGAAACTCCTGGGTCCCGGCGTCGACCTGGTCCGTCGACAGCCCGGTTACCAGCTGATCGCCACCGACGCGCAGGTCGACGTGCTCGAGTTCGAGCGGCTGGACCGGCTCGGCCGCCAGGCCCTGGAGGAGCGGCGGTTCGAGGAGGCGGCCGGTGCTCTCCGGCGCGCGCTGGATCTGTGGCACGGCCCGGCGCTGGCCAATGTGACACCGCATCTCGCCGAGGCGGAGCTGCCGCGGCTGGAGGAGGCCCGGACCAGCGCCCTGGAGCACCGGATCGACGCCGATCTGGAACTCGCCCGGCACGAGCGACTGGTCCCGGAGCTCAGAGGGCTGGTCTCCGAGTTCCCGGTGCGGGAGAGGCTGCGGGCCCAGCTGATGACCGCCCTCTACCGCTGCGGACGGCAGGCCGAGGCGCTCCGGGTGTTCCACGAGGGCCGCGAGGTGCTCGCCGAGGAACTCGGCGTGGACCCCGGCCACGACCTGACGGCCACCCATCAGGCGGTCCTCAGCGGAGAGCTGAGCCACACGCCACGGCCCGCATCCGCGCGGGTGTCCCCGGCCTCGCCGCACACCACGCCGCCGGTCATGGTGCCGCCCGCACTCGCCGACTTCACCGGCCGGGAGGCCGAACTGGCCGAAGTCTGCACCGAGTTGTCGTCCGAGTCCGGTCACCGCGGCGCCCGTTCCCGGGCGCGCCGCATACTGATCACCGGTATGGCGGGGGTCGGCAAGACCGCGCTGGCCGTGCAGGCCGTGCACGCCGTGGCCGACGACTTCCCCGACGGCCTGCTCCATGTCCGGCTCCGCCGCGAGGACGGTACGGTCAAGGACTGCGCCGCCGCCCTCACGCAGTTGCTGCGGGCCCTCGGCGAACCCTGTGACGACACGCCGGCACCCCATGGCGGGCCCGAGCAGCTGGACGACCTGATCCGCCGCTACCGCACCCGTACGGCGGGTCGCCGGCTGCTGATCCTGCTGGACGACGCCACGGACGAACTTCAGCTCGACGCGCTGCTTCCGGCTACGACCGACGCCGCCGTCCTCATCACCAGCCGCAGCAGACTGTTCGCCCTGCCCGGCTCCCGTACCGTCGCGCTCGACCCCATGGGGACCACGGAGTCGCTGGCCCTGCTCGCGGCGATCGCCGGACGAGCACGGATCCTGGTCGAACGCGATGCCGCCAGCGTCGTCTCCGAGGCCTGCGCCGGTCTGCCGCTCGCCCTGCGGGCCGCCGCCACCCGGCTGGCCGCCCGTCCCCACTGGCCCGTGGCCCGGCTTGCCCGGCGCCTGTCCGATCCGGCCCTGCGCGTCGAGGAGTTGTGCACCGGGGACCTGGACGTACGCCGGAGCCTCGGTTCGGCACTCCACCGACTTCCGTCCGACGAGCAGGAGTTGGTCCGCACCCTGGCTCCCGGGGCGAGCGGGACGTTCAGCGCGGCCGCCGCCCTGGACCTCGGCCTGCCCGAGGAGATGGCCGAGGAACTCCTGGAGCGGCTGGTCGAGAAGTCGTTGCTGGAGTTGGCGGGCATCGACGCCGATGGCGCGCCTCGATACCGCTTCCACGAGCTGATGCGGCTGATCGCGGCGGCCCCGCACGAGTGCCGCGCGGAGCTCCGGCTGACCCGGGCGAGTTGAACCGAGTGCCGTGGGTAGGGCTGGCCCTACCCCAAGTCTCGTTCCTGCCGCACTGCGCCGAGGTGCCCTCGCACGGTTTCGTGGAGTCACCGAGCGGACGAGGGAGGCGGCCCCTGATGACGGGATGGCTCGCGGAGCACATGGCGGCGCACGGGGGCTCCGGCATCCTCGCCGTGGTGCTGCTGCTGCCCGCGCTGGAAGCGGCGCTGCCCATGGTGGGCGTGCTGCTGCCGGGGCAGACGGCGGTGGTCCTGGGGGGCGCGCTCGCCTGGCGGGGCCACATCACCGTCGAGGCGGCGCTGCTCACCGCGGTCGTCGGCGCGGTCCTGGGCAATCTGGTGGGGTACGCCGTCGGCCGTCGGTGGCAGGCGTGGGTCCTGGCTCCCCAGCGGGGCCCGGCCCTTCGGCGCCGGTACACCGAGCGGGCCCTCGGCCTGATCGAACGGCACGGCGGCTGCGCGGTGTTCGTCGGACGCTTCGTCGCGGTGCTGCGCACCCTCGTCCCCACCCTGTGCGGGGCGACCCGCATGCCACTGCGGCGCTATCTCCTGTGGTCCGTGGTCAGCGGCGCCGTGTGGGCGCCGGCGTTCGTCCTGATCGGCTACCTCCTGGGGCCCGCCGGACCCGGCTGAGCCCGCACAGCTTGCTGCCGACGCAGCCACCTGCCACACGCCGGACCCGGCACCTCCGGTTCCCGCGCAATCGCCGTATGAATGCCGTTTTCCGATGATTTCCGTCCCGCCGGGTGCGCGGGAGGACCGACACCGAACAGTAGGGACAGATGAACAAGGACGCGATCCAGATGCGCTCCGTCAGCAGGCGGTACGGGTCGGGCGAGAACGCGGTGACAGCGCTCGACCAGGTCTCGCTCTCGTTTCCCGCGGGCACGTTCACCGCGGTCATGGGCCCCTCCGGCTCCGGCAAGTCGACCCTGCTGCAGTGCGCCGCCGGGCTGGACCGCCCCACGTCGGGCTCGGTCACCGTGGGCGACACCGATCTGACGAAGCTGAACGAGACCAAGCTGACCCTGCTGCGGCGCGACCGCATCGGGTTCGTCTTCCAGGCGTTCAACCTGATGCCGTCCCTGACCGCCGAACAGAACGTGGCGCTGCCCCTTCGGCTCGCCGGCCGCCGCCCGTCCAGGGCCCGGGTGCGCGAGGTCCTCGACCAGGTCGGCCTCGGCGACCGGGCAGGCCACCGGCCCACGGAGCTGTCCGGCGGCCAGCAGCAGCGCGTCGCCCTCGCCCGCGCCCTGATCACCCGCCCCGAGGTGCTGTTCGGCGACGAGCCGACCGGTGCCCTCGACTCACAGACGAGCCGTGAGGTGCTGAAGCTGCTGCGCGGCATGGTCGACTCCGAGGGCCAGACGGTCATCATGGTCACGCACGATCCGGTGGCCGCCGCGTACGCCGACCGCGTCGTCTTCCTCGTCGACGGACGGGTCAACGGCGAGATGCTCGGGGCGAGCGCCGACGACATCGCCGCGCGCATGACCAAGCTGGAGGCCGCGCCGTGCTGAGTGTCGCCCTGCGCACCCTGCGCACCCGCTGGATCACCTTCGTGGGCAGCTTCGTCGCGCTCTCGCTCGGTGTCGCGCTGATCGCCGTGATGGGCCTGGCCCTCGCCTCGTCGCTGGACGCGCCCGACCGCAAGCCGGAGCGGTTCGCCGCCGCGCCGGTCGTGGTCAAGGGAGCGGACTCCCTGCGGGTGTCCACCCCGATCGGCGAGCGGGTCCAGAAGCTCGCCCAGCCGCGCGCCGTGCCGGCCGGGGTCCTCGCGAGACTGAAGAAACTCGGCACCGTCGTGCAGGACCGGTCGTTCGCCGTACGCGCCCAGGGCGGGCCGGGCGACCTGGTGGGCCACCCGTGGTCCACGGCCCGCTTCGCCCCGTACGAGATCGACGGGGGACGCGCACCCCGCGCGGCCGACGAGGTCGTCGTCAGCGGCGACTGGGCGAGGCAGGGCGAGCGTGTGCGGACCGATCGCGGCACCGTGCGGGTGGTCGGGAACGTCGCCGCACGCGGCTTCGAGCACGCCGTCTTCTACACCGACGCCCGCGCCGCCCGACTGGCGCCGGTCAGCACCCAGTCGGTGGTGGACGCGGACGCCGGGGCGGTGCGCGCGGCGGTGCGCGGCAGCGACGGCGTCCGGGTCCTCACCGGTGACGGGCGACGCTACGCCGACGCGGACCCCGACCGGGACAGTGAGGCGCTCACCGCGATGAACGCCATGTTCGGCACCGCGGGCGGCGTCACCACCTTCGTCTCGGTCTTCGTGGTGGCGTCCACCTTCGCGTTCTCGGTGGCGCAGCGACGCCGGGAGTTCGGGCTGCTGCGTACGGCCGGGGCGACTCCGGGGCAGATCCGCAGGATGGTGTTCGCCGAGGCCTTCCCGGTCGGCGTGCTCGCCTCGGCCGCCGGCTGCGTGCTCGGCGCGTACGGCGCGCCCCGGCTGGCCACGTGGGTGGTCGACGGGGGCCTCGCCCCGCGCTGGTTCCGGATCGGCGCCGCCACCTGGCCGTACTGCACGGCCTTCGCGACGGGTCTGGTCGTCGCGCTGTGCGGGGTGGTGGCCGCGTCCTGGCGGGCGGGCCGCACCGGTCCCACCCAGGCGCTGCGCGAGGCGTCCGTGGACAGCCGGACGATGACGTGGGGCCGCTGGCTGTTCGGCGCGGGGCTGCTGCTGACCGCCGTCGTGACGCTGGCCATGGCGCTGTTCAGCGACCCGGGTGACCTGCTGCACCGCAAGACCTACGTGAGCCGGCCGATGCTGCTGATCACCGCGGTGGCGCTGCTCGCGCCCGTGGTGGTGCGCCCGCTGACCCGGCTGCTCGCCTGGCTTCCGGCCCAGCTGCCCGGTGCCGGGGGCATGCTGGTGCGGGAGAACGCCGCCGCCGGCGTGCGGCGGACCGCCGCGATCGCGGCGCCGGTTCTGGTCACGGTCGCGCTGGCGGGCTCGCTGCTCGGTGCCACCGCGACGCTGAACGAGGCGAAGGCCACCGAGACGCGCGAGCAGACGACCGCCGCTTTCGTCGTCACCCCGGCGGGTGACACGGGCTTCGACCCGGCGACCCTGCGCACGCTGCGCGAGGTGCCCGGCGCCGAGGTGTCGGCGACCTCGTCCAGCGCCGTCTACGTCCTGGAGGACGGTGTGGCGCTCAACAGGGACGAGGCCCGCGCGGCGACCCCCGGCCCGCTCACCGCGACCACCCGTCTGCCGATCGCCGCCGGGAAGGCGAGCGACCTCGACGACGGCTCGATCATCGTCAACGAGGAGTGGCAGCAGCACACCGTCGGACAGCGGGTGCGGGTGTGGCTCGGCGACGGCACCGAGAAGACACTGCGGATCGCCGCGGTGATGACCGCCGGGACCGGCGACAACGGCGTCTACGTCACGCCGCGCAACGCCCCGGGCGCACCCGTCGACCGGGTCGACGTGGCCCTCGCCGACGGCGCCGACGCCCACGCCGTGGCCGCCGGGCTGCGGGCCGCGGTGCACGCCTCGGGCGGTCAGGTGCTCACCAGGGCCCAGTGGGTGCGGGCCAGTTACCCCGAGACGAACCGGACGACCCGGATGGGCTTCCTGCTGGTGCTGGGCATCGCCCTGCTGTACACCGGCATCTCGCTGGCCAACACCATGGTCATGGCGACCTCCGACCGGGTGCGCGACCTGGCGGTGCTGCGGCTGGCCGGGGCCACCCGGTGGCAGGTGCTGCGGCTGGTGGGCGCCGAGGCGCTGATGGTCGTGGCGGTCGGCGCGGTGCTGGGACTCGTCGTCGCCGCGCTCAATCTGGCGGGCATGTGGAGCGCCCTGGGCGTGCTGTCGGTGTGGACCACGATCGAACTTCCCTGGACGGCAATCGGCGTGGCCGTGGGCGCCTGCGCGCTGCTCGCCGTGGTCTCGTCGGTCGCGCCCGCCTCGCTCGCCCTGCGCCGCCGGGCGGTGGAACTGGCGGGCGTGCGGGAGTGACCCGCTGACCCGGCGCCGGACGGTACGTTCCCCCGCCCCGGCCGGCGCCGATCCTCCGCGACGCGCGGCTCCATCCCCCGTGGCCCGCGCCGCGGAGCACCGACGGCCGGGACGCCTCTTGAGGAGCGTCCCGGCCGTCCGGTGTTTCCGGGGCGGTCGGGCGGTCGGCCGACGTGAGGGCGTACGCAGGGACGCGCGCGGAGGGCCGCGCAACGCGAGACGGCCGGGCGCCCCTGTCGGGGGTGCCCGGCCGTCTCGTGCGTGCAGGACCCGTGACGGCCGCGGAACCAGGCGGGTCGCTGCCGTGCGACGGGTCCTCGTGTCAGCTCGTTGCGGTGGCCGACGCGTCGGACAGCTCGGCCATCGCCACCGCGATCTTCCGAGGACCGGTGAACGGTTCCCGGCCGTGCGCGGCGAGCATGTTGTCGACGATCAGCACGTCGTCGCGCTGCCAGTCGAAGCGGGTCGTCGCCGAGCGGTAGGCCTCGCGCAGGTGCGCGACCGTCTCGTCCGGGATGCGCCCGCCGTCGCCGAAGTAGGTGTTCGTGGGCAGGTCCTCCTCGGCGAAGATCTCCCGGAGCCCTTCCCGCACCTCCGGTGCCAGCGAGGTGACGTGCCAGAACGTGGCGTGGTTGAACCACACCTCCTCGCCGGAGACCGGATGGGTGCGCACCACCGGCCGGACCGCCGTGGTGCGCAGCCCACCGTCCGCGCGCCATTCGGCCGTGATGCCCTTGTCCCGGCAGTACGCCACGACCGTGTCCCGGTCGTCGCTGCCGAACGACTCCTGCCACGGCACGCCGAAGTCCGCGTGGAAGTTGCGCACCACGCGCCAGCCGCCGCGCCGCGCGAACTCCTCCCGCACCGCGGGGTCGATGGCCCGGTACACCTCGCGGATGTCCGCGAGCGGGGTCGCGCCCCGGGTGTGGGCGGGCTCGATGCAGTAGAAGTAGAGCGTGTTGGGCCAGACCGCCTGGTACGAGTTCTCGTTGTGCAGGAAGATCTCCTCGTCGGCGGGATAGTCCGTCGACGTGTAGACCTGCCCCTTGATCGTGGAGCGCGGCGAGGACCGCTCGGCGTAGCGCAGCGGCCCGCTGCCGGAGAAGGCGTGCACCACCGCGTCGAACCCGTCGACCCCGCCGACCTCGAAGCCGCGCAGCAGGATCGCGCCGCGCTCGCCGAGGACCGTCCGCAGCTTCTCGCGGTGGGCGCGGATGAACTCGTGGACCGGGGTGCCCGGCTCTGCGGTGTACTCGATCGCGGTCATCGGACCAATACCTCTCTCGTGTGCGCGGTACCCGCCAGGTCTTCGTCGTGGTCCCGGACCACGACGGGCCCGGCCGGGCCGGTCTCCCGGGCGAGTGCCGCGAAGACGCCGGCGGGCACCGGCAGGTCCTGCACCAGCCAGGTGCCGGGGCCGCTGCCCTCGGCATGGTGGACCAGCGCTGGACCGTCCTCGGCGGGTTGTGTGTCGATGCTGCTGAGGTCCGTGACGATGCCGACGCCGATCGCCTTGACGACCGCCTCCTTCCGCGTCCAGCACCGGAAGAAGGCGTGCCTGCGCGCCGTGTCGTCGGGCGCGGACAGGACGTGGGCGAGTTCGGCGGCGCTCATCGCGAACCGGGAGGCGCCGTCCACGTCCAGCGGACGGCCGCCCTCCAGGTCCACGCCCACCTGGCGCCCGGCGACCACGGCGAGCAGCCAGTGCGGGCCGGAACGCGAGAGGCTGAAGTCCAGGTCGGTGGGCGGCCAGTCGATCCGCGGCCGGCCGTGCCCGGGGTGGGCGCAGCGCGGACACGGGCGCCTGCCGAAGACCACGTCGCCCGGCGGCACTCCGAGATATCCGGAGAGCACCCGGCGCACGGCCGTGTGCGCGGCCGCGTACCGTACCGCGGCCGCGGCCGGCAGCCGCCCGGCCTTCTTCGACTCCTCGTCCGACAGCGGCTCGGTGTCACCCGGGCCGAGCACGTCGGGGGCCCGGCCGCGCCAGACGTGGACCGCGTCGCCGTCCCTGAGCGATTCGTACGCGGTGGTGGTCATCGCCTCAGTCCGACATCGCGACCAGGATCCGGCGGTCGCCGGTGAACGGGCGGCGGCCGTGGGCGAGCAGGACGTTGTCGATGAGCAGCAGGTCACCGGTGCGCCAGTCGACGTCGACGGCGTGCTCCAGGCCTCGGTCGCGGATCTGGACGACGTACTCGGCGGGAATGGGGCTGCCATCGGCGAAGGTGACGTGCTGCGGCAGGTCCTCCTCGGGCAGGATCTGCACCAGGGCGGCCGCCGTTTCGTCGCCCAGGCCGGCCGGGTGCCACTGGTCGGCCTGGTTGAACCACACCTCGGCGCCGGTGTCCGGGTGCCGGGTGGTGGCCGGACGCACCGAGGAGACGCGGATACCGCCGTCGGCCTTCCACTCCCATGCGGCGCCGGTCGGCTCGAGGAACGCCTCCACCTCCTCGCGGCTGGTCGTCTCGAACGTGTCCTGCCAGCTCTTGCCCAGGCCGTAGCCGTCGTGCAGGTTCTGCACATAACGCACCCCGCCCGCGAAGGCCTCGCGCACCTCGTCGTCGAGGGACTCCAGCCACAGCGCGGCGTCGACGACGGGGGTGGCACCGCCGCTGCCCGGCTGGATCTGGCAGTAGAAGGCGAGGCGGGCCGGCCAGGAGTGGGCGTAACTCATCTCGTTGTGCATGGAGATGGTGAACTCCTGCGGATATTCGGTCGAGGTGTAGACGTTGCTGCCGACCTTGGTGCGCGGCGAGTTGCCGTGCACATAGGCGAGCCGGTTGGGCAGCAGCCGGCCGAGCACCTGGTCCAGGCGGTCAGGACTGGCCCCGAAACCCCGGAACACCAGGCCCTTCTCCTCCGTCAGCATCCGGGTGAGCTCTTCGGGGCCCATGTCGTCGAGCCGGCCGACCAGTTCGTCGGTACCGCCGACGCCCTCGGACTCGATCTCCAGCGGTGTCCAGATGTTCGTCTGCGTCATGGTTCATGCCTCCAGGTCCTTGGTGATGTCGGCGACCAGCTCGGCCTCCCGCTCGGCGAGGTAGAAGTGGTCGCCCGGATAAGTGCGCAGGGCGAAGTCCTGGACGCGGGTCAGCTCGGACCAGGCCAGTACGTCGTCGGGGTCGCAGCCCGGGTCGCCGAGCCCGAGACACGCGGTGATCGGGGCCCGCGTCGGCACGGGCGGCGAGGCGGGGCGGTAGCTCTCGATGAGCCGGTAGTCGGCGCGCAGGGCGGGCAGCAGCAGCTCGCGCAATTCCGGGATGTCGTAGGCCTCCGAGCCCAGCGAGCCCAGCCGGCGCACCCCGGCGACCAGTTCGTCGTCGTCGCGCAGGTGCAGCCCGGTGGGGCGGGAGCGGTGCGGCGCGGAGCGGGCCGAGACCACCAGGCGCCGGGGGACCACCCCGTGCCGGTGCTCCAGCCGGAGCGCGGTCTCGTAGGCGACGGAGGAGCCCATGCTGTGCCCGAACAGGGCGAGGGGCCGGTCGAGATGGGGCAGCAGCGCGGTGGTGACCGCTTCGGCGAGCGTGTCCATGTCCGCGACGAAGGGCTCGGCCAGCCGCTCCTGGCGGCCCGGGTAGCGGACCGCCAGCAGTTCCACGTCGTCCGGCAGGTGGGCGGGCCAGCCGTGGAAGAGCTGGGCGTTGCCGCCCGCGTGCGGGAAGCACACGAGGCGGATCCTCGGCGCGCGGCCGGAGGCGGGGCGGTGGCTCCGCAGCCACAGGTCGTCCCGCGCGGGCCGGTCAGTGGGCCGCGTCGGTGACGGTGTCGGTGGAGTCATCCCGGATCTCTCCCTTCAAGTCCGGTGCCAGTGCGGCGAACAGGGCCAGTACGGCCATGGCGGCGGCGATCGCGCGGACCGTGGGCAGGGCACCATAGGCGGCGAGGAGCAGGCCTCCGGCGAACGAGCCGAGCGCGTTGGTTCCCGAGCCGATGAGTCCCGCGGTGGCGGCGACCCGGCCCTGGAGCTCGTCGGGGGTGGTGCGCACCTGGTAGACGGCGGCGGCGACGTTGAACACGGCGCCCACGAATCCGGTGCCCGCGTACAGCGCGCCGAGCGCCACGGGTTCGCGGGTGAATCCCATGGCTCCGATCAGCACCGTCCAGGTGACGGCCCCGGCGATCAGCAGGGTGCGCTGCCGGATCCGGCGCTGGATCCGGCCGCCCACGAGGGCCCCGCACAGACCGCCGATCCCGCCGATGCCCAGCACGATCGCGAGGGTCGCCGACGGCAGCCCCGCCTCCTTGATCCGCAGGATCAAGGCGAGCGCGAGCATCTGGAAAAGGATGTTGGTGCCGGCGACATAGCCGAACGCCGCGCGCAGGAACCGCTGGCGCCACAGCCAGCGCATCCCCTCGGCGACCTCGCCGGCCATGCCGCGCCGGCCGGCGGTGGCGGTGCGCTCCTGCTGGAAGTCCTTGCGGATGAGCAGCAGGCTGAGGGCGGAGACGAGGTAGCCCAGCGCGCCGAAGCCGAACGGCACCCAGCGGCCCGCCGACTGCAGCAGCACGCCGCCGGGCTGGCCGAGCAGCCCCGCCGCCCGGCCCCGCGCCTCGTTCTGCGAGAACGCCGTGGACAGGTGGGCCGGATGCACGATGTTGCGTACGGCGCCCCGCTCGGCGAGCCGGTAGAACACGGCGAGGGACGCCTCCGTGAACGCCACGGCCGCCAGGTGCGCGACCGTCACCCGGCCCGCCGCGAGGGCGAGCGCCACGCTGCCCACGGCGGCGACCCGGCCCGTCTCGCACACCAGCATCAGCCGGCGCCGGTCCCAGCGGTCCACGAGGGCGCCGGCCGGCAACTGCACGAGCAGCAGCGGCAGCAGCGCCGCCGTGGACACCACGGACATGGCCAGCGGGGAGCCGGTGTGCCACAGCACGATCAGCGGGTAGGCGACCGCCGTGACCCGGTTGGCCAGGAACGACATGCTCGCCCCCGACCACAGGAGCAGGAAGTCGCGGTTGCGGCGCAGCGGCGGGGGCGGGGCCGGGGCCGCGACTGCGGCGGGAGCGGACCCGGGTCCGCTCCCGCCGCCCTCGACGAGGGTCATGTACGGCACCACTCCAGGACCGCCATGGCGCTGTGCATCTTGTTCTCGGCCTGTTCGAAGGCGACGCTGGCCGGGCCGTCGAGCACCTCGGCCGTGACCTCGTCACCGCGGTGCGCGGGCAGGTCGTGCATGAACACGGCCTTGGGGCTGTTCTCCCACAACGCCGCGGTCACCTGGAACGGCGCGAACACCGCCCGCCAGTCGGGGTCGGGCTTGCTGGTGCCGGTGGTCTGCCAACGCGTGGTGTACACGACGTCCAGGCCGCCGGGCAGGTCGGTCATGTCGTGCCGCTCGCGGAACACCGCGCCGTACCGGGCGGCCTGTTCCGCGGCGCGCTCGCGGTAGTGCGGGGCCAGACCGTACCCGGGCGGGGTACGCAGCTCGAACTCGACGCCCGGGAACCGGGTCAGGGCGAGCGCGAGGGCCGACGCGGTGTTGTTGCCCTCGCCGACGTAGAGCACGCGCAGTCCCTCGACGCCGCCGAACTGCCGCCGCAGGGTGGTCAGGTCGGTGAGGGCCTGCGTCGGGTGCTCGTCGGCGCTCATGGCGTTGATGACGGCCATGCGCTCCTGGGAGGCCCAGGCGCGCATCTCGGCGGGGTCGCCCGCGGTGCGGGCGACCAGGACGTCGAGCATGCGGGACATCACCTTGCCGGTGTCCTCGCTGGTCTCACCGGTGTTGAGCTGGAGATCGCCGGGTCCGTACGCGATGATCTGCGCGCCCAGGCGCAGCGCGCCGCTGGAGAAGGCGGTACGGGTACGGGTCGAGGTCTTGCTGAAGTAGACGCCCACGACGTCGCCGGCCAGCGGGGCGGAGCGGGCCGCGGTGCCGGCCGAGAACTCGGCACCGCGGGCGACCAGCGCGTACAGATCGTTGTCGTCGAGGTCGTCGATGGAGATCAGATGCCGTACGGATGCCACGGGTTCCTCCTGGAGGGTGCGTGGGAGGCGCGGGTCATGCCCGCTCCTCGTCGGTGACGACAGGGGCGAGGACCGCGGGGAGCTCGGCGGACCGCCCGGCGGCGCGCCAGTCGGCGGCCAGTCGCCCAGTACCGAAGGCGCTGTCGTCGCGGCCCAGTTCGGCGGTGAGGTGCTTGACCACCGCCTTGCCGGAGTCGGCGTTGGTCAGCGCGACGAAACCGGTGCCGCCGTGGAGCCGGCTGATCGCCATGTTCCAGTAGCCCGAGGGCTCGCCCCCGTGGCCGAACTCCAGGTCGTCGCCGCTGTCGTCGACGATCGTGCCGAGCCCGTAGAAGGTGCCGGTCTCGCCCGCCAGCAGCTCACGGGCGAGGGCCTGCGGCACCAGCGCGCCCGGTGCACCGAGCAGGGCGTCCCGCACGGCGACCACGAACCGGGCGGTGTCGACCGCGGTCGTCCACAGGCCGGCGGCCGCCAGGTGCGCGCGGGTGCGCCAGCCGCCCTTGAGTACGGCGCCGTGGGCGTCGTGGCCGAGGGCCGTGGAAAGCCCGGAGGTGCGCGGGTGGTCCTGGTCGAAGCTGGTGTCGGCGAGACCGAGCGGGTCCAGCACCAGACGCCGCATCAGCGGCTCGAACTCCTCCCCCGTGGCGTCCTCCAGCAGTTGCTGGAGGACCCAGTAGTGCGTGCTGCTCTTGCGGAAGGTCCCGCCCGGCGGCAGTTCGCGGCGCACCCGTGACGTGTGGGCAGGCGGCCTGCCGTCCAGCAGGTCGAGCAGGCTCGGCATCGGCTCGCCGGGCCGGAACCCGACGCTGCGCTGCCGGGCGAGGCCGGCGCGGTGCCCGAGCAGCATCCGCGGGGTGACCGGTCCGGGGGCGTCCGGGGCGTCGGCCAGGTGCCAGGACGTCAGGTAGGTTTCGATGTCCGTGTCGAGGTCGATCACCCCCTCGTCCACCAGGCGCAGCACGCCCAGCGCGGTCACGTGTTTGCTGATGGAGCCGACCTGGAAGAGAGTCCGCGCCGTCACGAGCGCGTTGCCGCCCGCGGCCAGCACGCCGTGGCCCGCCACGGACGCGACCGCGCCGTCATGGATGACGGCGAGGGCGAGGCCGGGCACATGGTGGTCGGCCATGACGGCATCGATCCCTGGCACGCTCGCGACCGGTCCGGCCGTGCCCGCCGCGGGGCCGCGCTGTGCCGGCACCACCGCCCCGATCAGGGCGGCGGCCTCCGCCGGCGCCCCGGTCGCCAGCGCGTCGGGATCACCCGCTGCGGCCTGCTGCAGCAGCCGTGCCAGCAGTTCGGTGGGTACCTCGACGGTGGCGGGGGCACGGTCCGCGGCGTCCTCGCCCGGCATCCCGGTGGAGGGGGTGTCCGCGCTCACCGTTTGCCCGGCGGGCGGGGTGCCGGTGTTCCCCGGTGCGGCCTGTGCCGAGGTGTCCGCGTCGACCGCCGCCGCCAGGTCGATCAGGGTGTCGTGCTGGTACATCCGGTAGATCGAGACCGCCAGCCCGGCCGCGCGGGCCTCCGCCAGAACCTTGATCATCAGCAGCGAGTGGCCGCCGAGGTCGAAGAAGCGGTCGTGGACGCCGATCTCGGCGACGCCCAGGACGTCCGACCAGATGGCGGCCAGCGCCTTCTCCGTGGGCGTGCGGGGCGGCACGTGGTCCGTGCCGGTGCGCAGTGCTCCGCGGCCGGGCAGGGGCAGGGCGCGGCGGTCGACCTTGCCGTTGGCGTTGAGCGGCATCGCCTCCAGCGCCACGAAGGCCGCGGGCAGCATGTACTCGGGCAGCCGCGCCGCGCAGTGTCCGGACAGCTCCTCGGCGGACGGCTCGGCGGCGTCCGCCGTCGCCGTCCAGTACGCGACCAGGCGGCGGTCACCGGGAACCGGCTCGTGGGTCGTCACGAACGCCTCGCGGACGGCGGGGTGGTCGGTCAGCACCGCCTGGATCTCGCCGAGTTCGACCCGGTAGCCCCGGATCTTGACCTGGTCGTCGATCCGGCCCAGGAACTCGACGTTCCCGTCCGGCAGTTGACGCACCAGGTCACCCGTGCGGTACATCCGCGCACCCGGCGTGCCGGCGTACGGATCCGGCACGAACCGCTCGGCCGTCAGATCGGCACGCCCCGCATACCCGCGGGCCACACCCGTACCGCCCACGTACAACTCGCCCGCGACCCCGACCGGCACCGGCTCCAGCGCCGCGTCCAGCACATACGTCCGCATGTTCGGCAACGGCCGGCCGATCGGCACCACCTCGCGCCCCACCGGCTCCCGCACCGGGAACACGGTCGAACCCACCGACGCCTCCGTCGGACCGTACTCGTTGATCAGGCGTTCCGGGCCGAGGATCGCCAGCGACCGGTCGGCGGTGGTCCCGGGCAGCGCCTCGCCCGCCACCACCGTCACCGCGGCGAGTTCCTCCGCCTGCTCGGTGGTGAGCTGCTCGGCGAGCAGGTCCAGGTGTCCGGGCGTCAGCTTCACGAAGCTGTAGGGCGCGCCGGCCAGCAGGGCGCGGCCCAGCTCCGCCGGAGGCGTGTCCTGCGCCACCGCGAACACCCGCTGTCCGGTGACCAGCGGCGCCCACAGGTTGGGGACCACCAGGTCGAAGGCGACCGACGAGAACAGCGGAGCACCGCCCGTGCCGCGGGAGGCCAGCTCGCGCGCCGCCCACCCCACGTGATTGGCCAGACCCCGGTGGGTGACCTCGACGCCCTTGGGCACACCGGTCGAACCCGAGGTGAAGACCACGTACGCCAGCCCGTCCGGATCGTCTCCGCGCGCCGGCGCCGTCGCCGGCAGGGCGCTGACGTCCTCGTCGGCGAGCAGCACCGCGGTGCCGCGGAACCGGTCCGTGTACGGCTCGGACGTGATCGCCACCCGGGCGCCGGACGTCGCCACGATGGAGGCGACGCGCTCGGCGGGGTAGGACGGGTCGACCGGCACGTACGCGCCGCCCGCCTTCCAGATCGCGAGGAGTGCCGTGATCAGGGCGGGGCCCCGGTCCAGCTGGACCGCGACCCGCGTCTCCGCGCCGACGCCGCGGTCCCGCAGCGCGTGCGCGAGCCGGTTGGCCCGCGCGTCCAGCTCCGCGTAGGTCACCGAGTCGGGGCCGAGGCTCACCGCCGGGGCGTCCGGGACGCGGGCGGCCTGCTCCTCGAACCGCTGGAGCACGGACGCGGACGCCTCCGCGTACGCGGTGTCGTTCCACTCCACCAGCTGCCGCTCGCGCTCCCCGGCCGGCAGCGGCGCGATCCGGGCGTCTCCCTCGGGATCCTGGACCATGGCGGACAGCACCGCCTCGTACAGCGCGGTCAGCCGGTCGGTGTTCGCCCGGGACAGTGCGTGTGTGTGCGTGGTCAGCAGCAGGTACCCGGAGACCGCCGACACCGCCAGGTCGAACTCGGTCGCGCCCTCGGCGGAGCTGCCGCCGACGTCGACGCGTGCGGTGTCGACGTGGTCGAAGTCCTGGTAGCTGAAGCGGACGTCGAGGAGGCGCTCCGCCCCGGCGTCGCGCTGGATCGCGGGCATCGGGTAGCGGCGGTGCTCCCACATGCCCGCCTCATGGGCGAAGACCTCGCGGACGAGCTCCTCCCAGGTGCGGTCGCGGTCCGCGTCGAAGGCGAACGGCAGGGTGTTGAGGTACATGCCGTACACCCGGTCGGCGCCCGGGGCCTCGGGGCGGGCGCTGAAGACGAGACCGGAGTGGAAACGGCTGTCCTCGGTGAGCAGGCTGAGCACCTTCAGGTGCGCGGCGAGCAGCACGCTCTTGACCGAGACCCGGGCCCGTGCCGCAAGGGCGCGCAGCCCCGGCTCGAACTTCTTCAGCTCCACCGCGGCCCGGTACCGCTCGCGTTCGGCCGTGCGGTCCCCCGCCCAGGCCCCCGGAAGGGAGAAACGCGCATGGCCTCCGGTGACCTCCGCCCAGTACGCCCGGTCCCGCTCGGACTCCAGGGAGCGCAGTTCGGCGGCGACGAAGTCGGCGTAGCGCACGGAGGGAGCGGGTGCCGAGGTCGGCTGTCCGCCCTCGCGCACGCGCCGGTACTCGTCGAGCAGCTCCATCAGCAGGGCGCGGTGGCTCCAGCCCTCGGTGATGGCGTGGCAGACGGTCACCCCGAGCCGCCAGCCGTCGTCCTCGACGTGCGCGGCCATCCGCAGCAGCGGCGCCCGCTCCAGATCGAACAGGTCGGCGCGCTCCCGGGTGAGGAACTCCTCGACGGCGGCCGCGCGTCCGGCCTCGTCCAGGCCCCTCAGGTCGTACACGCTCACGGGGATCTCGGCCTCGGCGCGCACCACTTGCAGCGGCCCTGTGTAGCCGTCCAGGTGGAAGGAGGTGCGCAGCATCTCGTGGCGGGCCGTGACCACCCGGGCGGCGGCGCCCAGCGCCTCGGCGGAGAACGGCTCGGACTCCGTGATCCGGAACGACGACACGTTGTGGTAGGCGTGCTTCGTGTCGTCCGCCAGCATCTCCAGGACCATGCCGAGCTGCACCTGGGTCAGCGGGTAGGCGTCCACGGCGTCGTCGGGCAGCAGTGCCCGGTCCTCGGGGGCGATCAGCGCGAACGGCTCGACGGGTGTGTCGATCTCCGTGCGCGCGGGCCGTCCGGTGAGGAACTCGCCGAGCTCGGCGACCGTGCGGTGTTCGAAGACGTCACGGACGCCGATGTCGTACCCGGCAGAGCGCAGGGCGCCGACGAGGGCGACGGCTCGGATCGAGTGTCCGCCGATCTCGAAGAAGCCGTCCTCGACGCCGACCCGCTCCAGGCCCAGCACCTGGGCCCACACCTCGGCGATCCGCTCCTCGGTCACCGTGCGCGGGGCGACGTAGCCGTCGCCGGCCTCCTCGGCGACGTCCGGGGCGGGCAGGGCGCGGCGGTCGACCTTGCCGTTGGCGTTGAGCGGCATCGCCTCCAGCGCCACGAAGGCCGCGGGCAGCATGTAGTCGGGCAGGCGGTCGGTCAGGTGCGCGCGGACGGAGTCCGCGGACGCCTCGGCGGGCGCGTAGTACGCGGTCAGCTCGCCGTCGTGGGTCGTCACGAACGCCTCGCGGACGGCGGGGTGGTCGGTCAGCACCGCCTGGATCTCGCCGAGTTCGACCCGGTAGCCCCGGATCTTGACCTGGTCGTCGATCCGGCCCAGGAACTCGACGTTCCCGTCCGGCAGTTGACGCACCAGGTCACCCGTGCGGTACATCCGCGCACCCGGCGTGCCGGCGTACGGATCCGGCACGAACCGCTCGGCCGTCAGATCGGCACGCCCCGCATACCCGCGGGCCACACCCGTACCGCCCACGTACAACTCGCCCGCGACCCCGACCGGCACCGGCTCCAGCGCCGCGTCCAGCACATACGTCCGCATGTTCGGCAACGGCCGGCCGATCGGCACCACCTCGCGCCCCACCGGCTCCCGCACCGGGAACACGGTCGAACCCACCGACGCCTCCGTCGGACCGTACTCGTTGATCAGCTCCGTGTCGGGGGCGAGCGCGCGCCACCGCTCCAGCGTGGCCGTGGTGAACGCCTCGCCCGCCACCACCAGGACCGGGGCGAGCGCGGCCGCCTCCTCGGCGGTGAGCTGCCGGGCCAGGACGTCCAGATGTCCGGGGGTGAGCTTGACGAAGCTGTAGGGGGCCGAGGCGGTGAGCCGCTGTCCCAGGTCGGCCAGGTCGACGTTCTGCCCGACCGTGTGCACGGTCTGGCCCACGACCAGCGGCGCCCACAGGTTGGGGACGACGAGGTCGAAGGCGACCGACGAGAACAGGGGAGCACCGCCCGTGCCGCGGGAGGCCAGCTCGCGCGCCGCCCACCCCACGTGATTGGCCAGACCCCGGTGGGTGACCTCGACGCCCTTGGGCACACCGGTCGAACCCGAGGTGAAGACCACGTACGCCAGCCCGTCCGGATCGTCTCCGCGCGCCGGCGCCGTGTCGGGCAGCGCGGCCAGCACGTCGGCATCCGGCAGTTCGGTGAGCGTGACCACGGCCGCGGAGGCCTCGCGCATGGTGGCCACGCGCGCCGCCGGATGGGCGGGGTCGGCCGGCACGTAGGCGCCGCCCGCCTTCCACACCGCGAGCAGTGCGGTGAGCAGGTCGGGCCCGCGGTCGAGCTGTACCAGGACGCGGGACTCCGCCGTCACGCCGAGGCCGCGCAGGTGGTGGGCCAGCCGGTTGGCGCGGGCGTCGAGTTCGCCGTAGGAGACGGTGGCGCCGGAGTGCTCGACGGCGACCGCCTCCGGAACGCGGGCGGCCTGCTCCTCGAACCGCTGGAGCACGGACGCGGACGCCTCCGCGTAGGCGGTGTCGTTCCACTCCACCAGCTGCCGGTGCCGTTCGCCCTCCGGCAGGAACGAGGCCCGCGCATCACCCTCCGGGTCCGCGGCCATGGCCTGTAGGACCTGGCGCAGCATGTGCGCGAGGCGGTCCGTGCCGGAACGGCTCAAGGTGCGCGGGGCAGCGGTGAGCACGAGGTGGCCGATGCGGGCCGAGACGCCGAGCGAGAACTCCGTGGGGCTGTCGTCGATGCTGGCGAGGTAGTCGACCTGCTCGTGGTCGACCTGGTCGAAGTCGTGGTAGCTGAAGCGGATGTCGACCAGCCGCTCGCCGTCGGCGAGTTCGCGCTGGATGACCGGCATCGGATAGGCGCGGTGCGGCCACAGCTCGACCTCGCGGGCGAACACGGCGGCGACGAGCTCACGCCAAGTGGCCGCCGAACGGTCGTACGCGAACGGCAGCGTGTTCAGGTGCATGCCGTAGACGCGGTCGGCGCCCAGCACCTCGGGCCGGGCGTTGCACACCAGACCGGTGAAGAAGCGCTCCTCCTCGGTGAGCATGCTGAGCGTCTTCAAGTGGGCGGCGTGCAGCACGCTCTTGAGCGAGGCGCCGGCCTTCGAAGCGAGCGCGCGCAGCCGGTCCTCGAGGTCGTGGAACGGCACGGGCACCCGGTAGGGGGCGCCGGGGTCGTCCGGGTCGCCGCGCCACGGGGCGGGCACGGTCAGCCGGGCGTGACCGTCCACGACCGACTGCCAGTAGGCGCGGGACTCCGCGGACCCGATGGCGTCCAGCTCCGCGGCGATGAAGTCGGCGAACCGGACGGCGGGGCGCGGCTGCTCGGCGGGATCCCGGCCGTCGCGGATGCGGACGTACTCCTCCAGCACCTCCATGAGCAGCGAGTGGTGGCTCCAGCCGTCCAGGATCGCGTGGCATTCGGTGTTGGTGATCCACCAGCTGCCGTCGCCCGCCACATGGGCGGACAGACGCAGCAGCGGTGGGACGGCGAGGTCGAACAGCTCGGCGCGCTCCTGCCGGACGAACTCCCTGAGAGTGCTGAGGAGTTCGTCCTCCACCAGGTGCGAGACGTCGTATACGGCCACCGGCAGTTCGGCGGTCGCGTGCACCAGCTGCATCGGCACGGAGTACGCGGTGAGGTCGAAGGAGGTGCGCAGCACCTCGTGGCGGTCGGCGACGACCGCGGCGGCCGCCCGCAGCGCCTGCGCCGAGAAGGGCCGGTCGTCGCGGATCCGGAACGACGTGGCGTTGTGGTAGGGGTGCTTGCCGTCGTCGGTCAGCATCTCGACGACCATGCCGAGCTGTACCTGCGACAGCGGGTAGGCGTCGACGATCCCCTCGGGCAGCCGGGCCGTGTCCTCGGCCGTGATCGACGCGAACGGCGCGACCGTGCGGTCGGCGTCCGCCGGCGCCGGGCGCCCGGTGACCAGCTCGGCGATGCGGGCGACCGTACGGTACTCGAACACGTCGCGTACGGCGAGGTCGTAGCCGATGGCGCGCAGTCGGCCCACCAGGGTGACGGCGCGGATGGAGTGCCCGCCCAGGTCGAAGAAGCCGTCCTCGACGCCGACCCGCTCCAGCCCCAGGACATCCGCCCACACGGCGGCGATCCGCTCCTCGGCGACCGTGCGCGGGGCGACGAAGCCCGCGGAGCCCAAGGCGTCCTGGCCGGGGGCCGGCAGGGCGCGCTTGTCGAGCTTGCCGTTGGTGGTCAAGGGCAGCGCGTCCAGGACGACGAACGCGGCCGGAACCATGTACCCGGGCAGCCGAGCCGCCAGATGGGAGCGCAGTGCGGCCGGATCCGGCACGGTGTCCCCGGCGCGCGTGACGTACGCGACGAGCCGCTTGTCCCCGGGCGTGTCCTCACGCACCAGCACGACGGCGTCCCGCACCTGCGGATGGGCGGCCAGGCCCGTCTCGATCTCGCCCAGTTCGATGCGGAAGCCGCGGATCTTGACCTGGTCGTCGAGGCGGCCCAGGAACTCCAGGCTGCCGTCGGCCAGCCGGCGAGCCAGGTCACCGCTGCGGTACAGGCGGGACCCGAGCGGTCCGAACGGGTCGGGCACGAACCGCTGCGCGGTCAGACCCGGCTGGTTGAGGTAGCCGCGCGCTACTCCGGCACCGCCGACGCAGATCTCGCCGGGCACGCCCAGCGGCACCAGCCGGCCGTCCTCGTCCAGCAGGAGGACCCGCAGGTCGGCCAGCGGGTGGCCGACCGGATTGCCCGCCTGCGGATCCAGGTCCCGTTCGGTGAGGCGGCGATAGGTGGTGTGGACCGTGGTCTCGGTGATGCCGTACATGTTGACCAGGGCGATCCGCTCCAGGCCGAACCGGTTGGCCCAGGGCCGCAGTTCGGAGACCTCCAGCTTCTCGCCGCCGAAGACCACCGCGCGCAGGGCCAGGTCCGCGTCGGTGTCGACCAGCGCGCGGAAGGCGGTGGGCGTCTGGTTGAGGAACGTGACCCGTTCGCGCACCAGCAGGGCGAGGAACTCCTCGGGGGAACGCACGACGGAGTCCGGCACGACGACCAGGCGCCCGCCGTACAGCAGCGCTCCCCACATCTCCCAGACGGAGAAGTCGAAGGCATAGCTGTGGAACAGCGTCCACACGTCGGCCGCGTCGAAGGCGAAGTGCTCGTGGCCGCGGTCCATGAGGCGGACCACGTTGCCGTGGGTGAGCGCGACGCCCTTCGGCCGGCCGGTCGACCCCGAGGTGTAGATCGTGTAGATCAGGTTCCCGGGGCTGCCGGGGACCGCCGGGTCGGTGTCGGGCTGCGCCGCGATCAGCTCCGCGTCCGCGTCGAGCAGCAGCAGGTCGCCGTCGAACAGCCCGGCGTGCGCCTGCGTGGTGACGACCAGCGGTGCCCGCGCGTCCCGCACGATGTAGGCGATCCGGTCGGCGGGGTTCGCCGGGTCCAGCGGGAGATAGCCGGCACCGGACTTCAGGATGCCGAGCAGCGCGGGGATCAGGTCGGCGCCGCGCTCCAGGCTCAGACCGACCAGGGTCTCCGGGCCGGCTCCTCTGGCGATCAGGGCGTGCGCGACGCGGTTGGCGCGCGCGTTGAGTTCGGCGTACGTCAGGTCCGTGCCGGCGAAGGTGACGGCGACTCGGTCCGGGGTGCGCGCGGCCTGCTCCTCGAACAGCTCGTGCACCCGGCGGGTCACCGGGCGCGGCTGCTGGGGCGGGCCGGTAAGCAGGGCCCGCTCCTCCTCGCCGATGACCTCCAGCGCGGACAGCGTCGCACCGGGGTCGGCGGCGATGCTCGCGAGCAGCCGCAGGAGGTGACCGCGCAGCCGCTCCACCGTCGTACGGTCGAACAGCGCCGCCGCGTACTCCAGGTGCCCGCCGAGCGATCCGTCGGTGCCCTCGCGCAGCTGCAGGTCCAGGTCGAACTTGGCGACCCGGCCCGAGCCCTCGAACGGCGACACCTCGACGCCGGGCAGCTCAAACGCCGCGCTCCGGTCGCCGTGCAGGGTGAAGGCGACCTGGAACAGCGGTGTGCGCGTCAGGTCACGCTCGGGGGCGATCTCCTCCACGATCCGCGCGAAGGGCACGTCCTGGTGGTCGTAGGCGTCCAGCACGGTGGCGCGGGTGCGGGAGAGCAGCTCGGTGAACGCCGGGTCATGGGACAGGTCGCCGCGCATCACCAGGCTGTTGATGCCGTAGCCGATCATCTGCTGGAGCTCGGGGCGGCCGCGGCCGGAGACCACCGTGCCGACCGCGATGTCCGAGCGGCCGGTGTAGCGGGCGAGCAGGGTCTGGAAAGCGGCCAGGAACACCATGAACAGTGTGCTGTCGTGAGCGGCGGCCAGCTCGCGGAGCCGGGCCGCGAGTGCCTCGGGCACCTGGAACGGCACCGCGTCCCCGGCGCCGTCGCGCACCGCCGGGCGGGGCCGGTCGGCCGGCAGGTCCAGCGGCGCGAGACCGGCCAGCTGCCCGGTCCAGTAACGGAGGTGACGCGAGATCACCTCATTGGTCGTGGTCGAACGCTGCCAGGCCGCGAAGTCGGCGTACTGCAGGGCGGGCGGGGCCGGGGTCGCGCCCGTGTACGCCGCGCAGAGTTCCCGGCCGAAGACCTCGGTGGACCAGGCGTCGCAGGCGATGTGGTGGAACACCACGGCGAGCACGTGCTCGTCGGCGGCGACCCGGATCAGCCGGCCGCGCACCGGCCAGTCGCGGCCGAGGTCGAACGTCCGGGCCAGGTCCGCCTCGACCAGGGCGCGCACGGCGTCGTCGTCGGCCGCCGCGGACCGCTCCAGGGACAGCGGCGCCGGGGCGTCGACGACCTGGACCGGCTCGTCGTCCTCGAGGACGTAGCGGGTGCGCAGGATCTCGTGCCGCTCCAGCACGCCCTGCCAGGCCTGTTCCAGCGCGTCGGCGTCGAGGTGGCCGCGCAGCCTGAGGACCAGCGGCACCAGGTACTCGGGGCTGTCGGGCTCCAGTCGGCTGAGGAACCACATCTGCTGCTGACCGTGCGACAGGGGCAGCGGGGCGTTCCGGTCGGCGCGGGGAATCTCGGCGCGGTGCGGCGCGGCGCCGCGCCGGCCCGCGAGTCGCCGGCGCAGCAGCTCGGCGCGGAGCGCGTCGGCATCCGTGCCCGAGTCGACGGGCTTCTCCATTTCCCCGGTGCTCATGCCTGGTGCTCCTTGGTCGGCGGGGTGAGGTCGGCCGTGGCGAGGGGGCCGACGGCGTTCAGCAGGTCGTCGTCGGAGAGCGCGGCCACCTCGGCGGTGACGCGCTGCTCGACCGTGGCAGCGAGCTGGGCGATCGTCGGGCCCTCGAAGACGGTGCGGACGGCGAAGTCGATCCCGAAGTCCTGCTGGATGTGCGAGATCAGGCGGATCGCGAGGATCGAGTTGCCGCCGATGTGAAAGAAGTTGTCGTGCGCCGAGGCCCGGACGCCGAGCAGTTCGGCCCAGATCTCGGCGATTCGCTCCTCGACGGGCCCGCTCGGCAGGACGTGCGCCCCGTCCGCGGGCCGCCCGGGCTCGGGCAGCGCCCGGCGGTCGAGCTTGCCGTTGGCGTTGACGGGCAGGGCGTCCAGGGCGGTGAAGGTCGCCGGGATCATGTACTCGGGCAGCCGCTGCGCGCAGTGGGCGGTGAGGTCGGGCAGCGCGGCACCGGGCTCGGCGGGCACCGCGTAGCAGGCCAGCGCGGGTTCGCCGCCCTCGGGGCGGTGCACGGTGACCACGGCCTCGCGCACGGCGGGGTGCTGCTCCACGACGGCCCGGATCTCGCCGGGCTCGACGCGGTAGCCGCGGATCTTGACCTGGTCGTCGAGGCGGCCGAGGAAGGCCACGTTCCCGTCCGGCAGCCGGCGGACCAGGTCTCCGGTGCGGTAGAGGCGGGCACCGGGCCGGGCGGAGTAGGGATCGGGGACGAACCGCTCGGCCGTGAGGTCGGGGCGGCCGGCGTAGCCTCGGGCCACGCCGGTGCCGCCGACGTACAGCTCGCCCGCGACACCGACCGGGACGGGCCGCAGGGCCTGATCCAGCACGTACATGGTCATGCCGGGCAGCGGCAGGCCGATCGGGAGAACGTCGGGGAGCGGCGCCGCCTCGTCCTGCGGCACCGGGAAGACGCTGGTTCCGACGGAGGCCTCGGTCGGGCCGTACTCGTTGATCAGCAGCATGTCCGGGGCCAGCTCCCGCCAGCGCTCCAGCGCGGCCCGGGTGAACGGCTCGCCCGCCACCACCGTCAGGGGGGTCAGCGCGCTCGCCTGGGCCGGGGAGAGCTGGTGCGCCAGGATGTCCAGGTGGCCCGGCGTCAGCTTCAGGAAGCTGAACGGGGCAGCCTCCGCCAGGCGTTTGCCGAGCTCGGACATGTCCGTGTCCTGAGGCAGCAGGAACAGCCGCTGTCCGGTGACCAGGGGCGCCCACAGGTTGGGTACGACGAGGTCGAAGGCGACCGAGGAGAACAGCGCCGCGCCGCCGTAGTCGTGCCCCGCCAGCTCCCGCGCGGCCCAGGCCACGTGGTTGGCCAGGCCCCGGTGGGTGACCTCGACGCCCTTGGGCACACCGGTCGAACCCGAGGTGAAGACGGTGTACGCGAGCCGGTCCAGGTCCCTGGTCCGGGCGGGCGCGGCGCCGGGGCGCGCGGCGATGTCGTCCGCGTCCGTGTCCAGGCACACCACCCGCACACCGGATGCGGTGAACCGCTTCGCGTACACGGAGGAGGTCACCACCGTGCGTACCCCGGCGGCCTCGCACATCGCGGCGATGCGCTCCGCCGGGTAGGCGGGGTCGATGGGCACATAGGCGCCGCTCGCCTTCCACACCGCGAGCAGCGCGGTCACCAGGTCCGGCCCGCGGTCCAGCAGCACCGCGACCCGCGACTCGGCGCCCACGCACCGCGTGCGCAGGTGCTGCGCGAGCCGGTTGGCGGCGGTGTCCAGCTCGCCGTAGCCGACGGTGTGCTCGCCGAAGGCCAGGGCGACCCGCTCCGGGGCAGTGCGGGCCCGGTCCTCGAACAGCTCGAAGACGGTGCGGTCGTCGGTCGTCCACGCGGTGTCGTTCCAGTCGGCGACCAGCCGGCGGCGCTCCTCCTCGCCGAGAAGCTCAAGGGCGCCGAGCGGCAGGCCGGGGTGGCGCACGACCTGGTCCAGGAGGGTGAGGAAGTGACCGGCCATGCGCTCGGCGGTGGCCCGCTCGAACAGCGAGGTGGCGTACTCCAGGACGCCGTCCAGTGCGCCCTCGGGGGTCTGCCGCATGAACAGCGACAGATCGGTCTTGGCCACCTGCCAGGCCTCGGTGAACGCGGCCAGGTCCGCGTCGTGCGTGACGACGCTGGTCACACCCTCGCTGTGCAGGTCGAAGGCGACCTGGTAGAGCGGCGTGCGGGACAGGTCGCGCTCGGGCTGCAGCTCGTCGACGAGCCGTTCGAAGGGCAGCTCCTGGTGGACGAAGGCCGCACGGGCGACCTCCCGGACGCGTTCCAGGGCCTCGGTGAAGTTCAGGTCGGGCGTCAGGCCGCAGCGCACCACGAGGGAGTTGAGGAAGAAGCCGACCATGTTCTCGGTCTCGGGCCGGGTGCGGCCGGCCACCGGGGTGCCGACCGGCACGTCCCACTGGCCGCTGTAGCGCGCCACGAGCGTGGCGTACGCCGTCAGCAGCGTCATGAACGGCGTCGCACCGTGCGCACGGCCGAGCTCGGTGAGGGCCGCGGCGGTCGGTGCGGGGACCCGGAACGGCACGACTGCTCCGCGCGGGTCACGGACCGCGGGCCGGGGGCGGTCGGCGGGCAGGTCGACCGGGGCGATGTCGTCGAGGGCGGCCCGCCAGTGGGCCAGCTCCCGCTCGACGAGCTCGTCGCTGAGCCGGGTGTGCTGCCAGGCGCCGTAGTCCGCGTACTGCAGGGGAAGGGCCTGCAGCCGGGGCTCGCGGCCGGCCAGGTGGGCGGCGCACAGCTCGCGCAGTTCGCGCTCCAGCACCACCGTCGACCAGCCGTCGCAGGTGATGTGGTGCAGCGTCAGCAGCAGCAGGTGTTCCTCGCCGGGCAGCCGGACGAGCAGCGCCCGCCACAGCGGGCCCGCGGCCAGGTCGAAGCCGCGCCCGAACTGGTCGGCGAAGAGCGCGGGCACATCCTCGCGTGCGGCGTCCGCCACCCGCAGGTCGATGCCGGCGGTACCCGGCGCGTCGATGATCTGGCGCACGTCGCCGCCCTCGGCGACGTAGCGCGTGCGCAGCGGCTCGTGCCGGGCGGCCAGGGCGGTCAGGGCACCGCCCACGGCCGCGGGGTCCAGTTCGGGGGGCAGCCGCAGGAAGAGCGGGGCGACCCACTCGGGGCTGCCGGGGTGCATCCGGTCCAGGAACCACAGGCGGCGCTGGCCCGAGGACAGCGGCAGCCGCCCGCCGCGCGGCACCGGGCGGATGCCCGCCTCCTCGCCGGACGTCGCGGCGGCGCCGATCAGCTTCGCCTGCGCCTCGACGGTGGTGGCCGCGAACAGGCCGCGCAGCGAGAGCTTCTCGCCCGACGCGGCGCGCAGCCGCGCGGCGAGCCGGGTCAGCTGGAGGGACGTGCCGCCCAGGGAGAAGAAGTCGTCGTGTGCCCCGACCTTCTCCCGGCCGAGCAGCTCCGCCCAGACCTCCGCGACGAGCCGCTCCGCCGTGTCGCGCGGGGCCGTGAAGGCGGGCCCGTGCGCGGCGGCGATCTGGTCCGGGCTCGGCAGCGCGGCCCGGTCGACCTTGCCGTTGGGCAGCAGCGGGAAGGCGGCGAAGGTGTGGAAAAGCGCGGGGACATGGCTGTCGGGCAGCCGCTCGGCCAGGAAGGCCCGCAGGCCGGCGGTGTCCACGCCGGCGCTCGCGGTCAGGTAAGCGGCCAGCCGCGTGCCGCCGTCCTCGGCCCGGTACGCCGTGACCACGGCGCCGGTGACGCAGGGGTGGGCGGCGAGAGCGGCCTCGATCTCACCGGGTTCGATCCGGACGCCGTTCACCTTCACCTGGTGGTCGAGGCGCCCGAGGTACTCCAGGGTGCGGTCGGCTCGCCAGCGCACCTGGTCCCCGGTGCGGTACAGGCGCGCGCCGGGCTCGGTGGCGTAGGGGTCGGGGACGAACCGCTCGGCGGTCAGGTCGGGGCGCCCGGCGTAGCCGCGGGCGACGCCGGTGCCGCCGACGTACAGCTCGCCGGGGACACCGACCGGCACGGGCGCACCGTTGGAGTCGAGGACGAGCACCCGCAGGCCGGGGATGGGGCGTCCGATGGCCACCGGTCCGGACGTGAGGGCGGCGTCGACGGGCTGGGCGGTGACGTCGATGGAGCATTCGGTCGGGCCGTAGGTGTTCCAGACCTCCAGGTCCGCCCCGGCCCTGTCCCGCACCCGCGCGACCAGCTCCCCGTGCAGGGTCTCGCCCGCGGAGAACAGGAGCCGCAGGGAACCGCACCCGCCCCAGTCGCCCGCGGTGTCCGCGCCGCCCTCGGGGTTCTGCTCGACGAGCAGGCGCAGCACGGAGGGCACGACCTGCAGCACGGTGATGCCGTGATCGGCGACCGCGCGCAGCAGCGCGGCGGGGTCGCGTTCGGCGCCCGCCGGGGCGAGCACGACGGTGCCGCCGCTGACCAGCGGTGCGAAGATCTCCCACCCTGCGGCGTCGAAGCCGATGGTGGTCTTCTGCAGCACGCGGTCCGCGGCGCCGAAGGCGTGGCGCTCCACGGTCCAGCCGACCCGGTTCGCGATGCCCGCGTGGGTGACGGCGACGGCCTTGGGCTTCCCGGTGGAGCCCGAGGTGAAGATGGCGTACGCGACGTTGTCCGGGTGGACTGCGGGCAGCGGCGCGGACGCGTCCCGCTCCGGGGCGCCCGGCAGGTCCCCGGGACCGACGCGCCGGGCTCCGGCCTCGGTCACCGCGTGCTCCAGGTCCGGGCCGGCCAGCACCAGGGCCGCCCCGGAGTCGTGGATCAGGCCGGACAGGCGGGCCGGCGGCTGGGCGGGGTCGAGCGGCACGTAGCCCGCACCGGCCCGCCAGACGCCCAGCAGTGCGACCACCAGGTCGACGCTGCGGGGCAGGCACACCCCGACCAGCGTCTCGGGCCCCGCCCCCAGGTCCCGGAGGCAGCGGGCCGTGCGCAGGGAGGCGCGGTCCAGCTCCTCGTACGTCACCGCCCGGTCGCCGTCGACGACGGCAACGGCGTGGGGCGTGCGGAACGCCTGCTCGGCGAAGCGTTCCGGAAGCAGTTCGGCGTTCACGGCAACTCCTGTCACTGACCTGGCTGTCGGGCGGACGCGGACTCAGACCGCGGAGGACTTGTACATGTGACGGCGCAGGCTCAGCGGGCGCATGTCGGTCCACACCTCGGCGATCCGGGCCAGGCACTCCTCGCGCGTGCCCTCGGTGCCCTCGGCGTGCCACCCGGCGGGCAGCTCCCGCCCGGCGGGCCACAGCGAGTACTGCTCCTCGTCGTTGAACACCACGCGCTGGCGGGGGCCTTCGGTCTGCTCGGCGGTCATGGGGAACTCCTTCGTGGATGCGGTCGGCGGCCCCGGCCGGGCCGCCGGTACGGGTGGCGGTGCGATGGGTCCGCGCCGGGCGCGGCGCGCGAGCGGCGCCCCGAGGGCTCAGACGGGCAGGAAGTCGTCGACGCGGACTCCGAGGCCGCGCCGTCCGGCTTCCTCGCGCACGAACTCGGCGAGCGCCACGTCCAGTACGCCGAGGCCGAACGGGGAGTAGACGACGGGTCGCTCCGGCTGCCGGCGCACGGTGGCGGTGCCGCGCAGCAGTGCGCCGATCGGCGCGGCGATGAAGTCCCGGTTCCCGGCGGCCTGCTGGGCGAGGTCGAGGGAGGTGCGCTCGCGGCAGACGTGGTCGGCGTCGTCGACGACGTTGACCGCGCCGAGGATCGCCTCGGCCGTCAGGTCTCGCAGCGAGACGTGCAGCACGGTGGTGTCCGGCCCGCAGTCGGAGAGGGTCATGTGCGGGGTCGCCGCGGTGGTGGCCAGCGAGACCAGTCGGTGCGCGCCGAGCCCGGCGGCCAGGTCGCTCACCGGCTGGGCCTTCACGTCGGGCACCTCCTCGGCGCAGCGGAGCGCGAATGCCTCGGCGCGCGCGGGGTCGGTGTCGTAGAGGGCGGCCTCGCGCAGGTCCGGCAGGGCGGCGGCGAGGAAGCGCAGGATCTCCAGGTTGATCACGCCGCAGCCGACGAGCAGGACGGAGGCCGGCGGGCGTGCCGTGGTGAGCTCCCTGGCGGCGAGCGCGGCGCTCGCCGCGGTCCGCCGGGCGGAGATCACCGCGCCCTCGACGAGGGCGAGGGGACGGCCGTGCGCGAGGGAGTTGAGGAGGATGGCGGCGCTCGCCCGCTCGGTGCCGGAGGTGACGTTGCCGGGGAAGGAGGCTATCCACTTCATTCCCGCGGCGGGCCGCTCGCCGCCGCGGTAGGCGGGCAGGCCGATGATGCGGTCGCGGCTGTGGTGCTCTTCGGGAAAGCGCAGGAACACCGAGTGCGGCAGGGACGTCTGTCCCGCGTCGTGCAGCCGGTAGGTGTCGGCGACGAGGTCGATGATCTCCGTCTCCCGGCCGGACAGGACGTCCGTCACGTCGGTGCGTCGGAGGATCAGCATGGGGTTCCCTCTCTGCGGGACGGGCGGGGGCAGGGCACTGTTGACCAGGCGATGGTGGGTTCCGCCGCTATATGCGCCCTATACGGCTCATACGGCCGCCCCTACGCCACCCGGTCAGGGCGTGTCCGACCCCAGCGCCAGAAGGAACTCCAGGTCGTTCTGGGCGACGAGGGCGACGTCGGCCACCCTGGTGGCGGGGGCGTCGAGAGACGCCCCGAGCAGGCGCTGCCAGGTGTCGCCGAACCGTTCGACGGTGTCGGCGTCGAACAGGTCGGTGTTGTAGCGCAGCACCGCCCGGAAGCCGCGGGAGTCCTGGATGATCTCGACGGTCAGGTCGAGCTGGCCCTCCTGCTGCGGCACGTCGCACAGCTCGGCCCGCACACCGCCGAGCCGCACCGGGCCCTCGTACAGGCCCTCGATCGGCAGCCGGTCGGCGGCGACCAGGGTGCAGGAGATCCGGAACAGCGGCCCGCGGGCCGGGCCGCCGGCCAGGAGTTCGACAGGGTGGCGGGCGTGGGCCATGCCGGTGCGCAGCTGCCGCTGCGCCGATTCGACGGTCTCCGCCAGCGTCGTCGCGGGACTGAGGCGGGCGGCGATCGGAAGGATGTTGACGTAGTAGCCGACGGCCTCCCGCGTGCCGGGCGTGAAGCGGGTGGTGACCGGGCAGCCGATGAGGAACCCGTCGCCGCATCCGGACCGGTGCAGCGCCGCCTGGAACGTGCCGAGCAGCCAGGCGAACGGGGTCGCGGCGCGCTCCGCCGAGGTCTCCCGCAGCTGCAGCGCGGTCGGCGGGTCGAGCGCGAACTCGTCGGTGGCCCCGTTGAGGGTGCGTTGCGGCGGTCGTGGCCGGTCGGTGGGCAGCGCGGCCGCCTCGAGTCCCTCGGTCACGGCCCGCCAGTACGCGGCCGCCCGCGCGCCGCGCGGCGAGGTCACGAAGTCCCGTTCCGCCCGCACGTGTTCGTCCCAGCCGGACACCGCCGCGGCCGCCGCCCGGGCGGGCTGCCCGGTACGTGCCCCGTACTCGGCGAACAGGTCGCGCACGAGCAGCCACTGCGAGGTGGCGTCGCTGACGATGTGGTGGGTGACGGTGACGAGGACGGCGTCGTCGGTGGCCCGGCGCAGCAGCACCGCGCGGAAGGCACCCGACCGGCCGAGCCGGAACGGCTCCCGCCCGGCCCGGCCCGCGAGCCGGACCAGTTCGGCCTCGTCGGCGTCGGGGACCTCGCGGACGTCCAGGCGCACCGTCGCGGGCGGATCGGCCCGGCGTGCCGGGCCCTCGTCGGTCGCGGGGAAGCGGGAGCGCAGCAGTTCGTGGCGGGCCACGAGCGCGGTCAGCGCCTCCTGCAGGACGTCGGTGCGGACCCGGTCGCGCAGCCGCACGGCGAGTACGACGTTGTACGCGGGGCTGTCCGGGTCCAGTTGGTGGGCGACCCAGAGCGCTTCCTGGCCGGCGGACATGAGCATGGACCGTCAGTCCTTCCACAGGTGTGAGACGTCACCGAAGTTCTCCCGCACCCAGGTGTCCGAGTAGATGGTGTTGAGATAGCGGTCGCCGCCGTCGGGGAAGATGAGGACGCAGTTCGAGCCCTCCGGAATGCGGTGTCTGATCTTCCACAGGGCGGCCACGGTGGCTCCGGACGAGCCGCCCGCGAGTACCGCTTCACGGGCGACGAGCCGCCGGCACGCGACGACACATTCCAGATCGGAGATGTGCACCACCTCGTCGGCCGCGGAGGAGTCCTTCAGCGGGGGCACCACGGAGGCGCCGTGCCCGGGGATGAGCCGCTGGGTGGATTCCAGCCCGAAGATGGCGCTGCCCATCGCGTCGACGGCCACCACGGTGGTGTCCAGACCGCGTGCCCGGATGTGGTCGCGGCAGCCGCGCAGGGTGCCGAAGGTGCTGACCGAGCAGAAGAGGTAGTCGACGCGGCCGTCGAGGCTCTCCTCGATCTCCCGCATGGTGGTCTCGTGGGCCTTGGGGTTGAGCAGGCTCTCGTACTGGTTCGGCCAGTACGCGTCCGGGATCTGTGCCACGAGCTCGCGCACCCGGCGCAGCCGGACGGGCAGGTACTCGCCGGTCTTGTCGTCACGGTCGGTGACGACCTCGACCTCGGCGCGGAACGCCTTGAGGATGGCGAGGTTCTGCTGGGTGGTCTTGCCGTCCACCACGCAGATGAAGCGCAGCCCGAAGTAACGGCAGATCTGGGCGAGTCCGACGGCGAGGTTGCCCGAGCTGGACTCGACGATCACGGAGCGACCGGGTTCCACCTCACCGCTGTGGATGGCGGCGACCAGCATGCCCAGGGCGGACCGGTCCTTGATGCTGCCACCCGGGTTGAATCTCTCGATCTTCCCGAACACGCGCGAGCCGAAGTGGGGCAGGAGTCTTTCGAGTTGGACGAGTGGGGTGTTCCCGACGGTGGAGAGGATGCCTGGGAACGTCTTCTCGGGCACGGTCGCCCCTTCCCGGAGGAGTCACGGCAGAACAGGCGGGTCTACTGGGCCAGTTCGGCCGAGAGGAACACGGTGATCGCGTCGATCGTCGGATGGTCCCAGGCCAGGGTGGGCTCCACGACGAGCCCGAACCGGTCCTCCACGTCGCCGCAGAGGTTCAGCGCGTACACGGAGTCGAGCCCCAGCTCGGTGAGTTCCGCACCCTGGTCGAGGTCGGCCGGTGAGCACTCGAGGTAGTAGGCGACCCGTTCGGTCAGCCAGGCGCGGATCACTTCGGGCGAGGCGGCGGACGGAGCGGTGATGTCGGTCATGAGTCAACTTCCTTGGCGGACGGGGCACGTGTGGCGAGCCCGGTGCGGAACAGGTCGAAGGTGCGGGCGGTCCGATGACGTCCGGCGAGCTCCTCGTACAGGGCGTCGACGTCGCTTTCGGGGAGCGGGTCCCGGCTCGGGCCGAGGTGTTCGGCAAGGCGCCGCAGCGCCGCGGTGACCCAGAGCGGGTCGGCGAGGAAGGGATCGCCGGGACCGGCTGCCCGCCAGACGCCCAGGCAGGCGGCGGCCGCGAGGAGATGGGCGTACCGCTCCGCCAGCAGGAAGGCGCGCCGGCCGGCCACCGGAGTGCGGTCCCGGGGCGACAGGGCGCCGGCCCGCCGCGTCAGGTCGGCCAGCTCGGCCGTGAACGCGTCGGCGAGCCGGGCGAGTTCGGCGACCGCCGGACGGTGGGCGGCCTCCCGGTCGAGTTCGTCGGCGAGCGCCGGGAGGTGACCGGCCAGGCTGTCCGCGCCGCGCGTGGACAGTTCCAGCCAGGTGAAGTCGAGTTCGGGCAGCGGGTCGTGGAGACGGAACAGCGTCTCGGGGACCGCGGGCGCGCAGGGCGCGCGGTCCAGGGCCGGTCGCCAGGCCCGCTCGGCGAGCCGGGGCAGCTGCGGCACGATGTTCGACAGGCACACGGCCCCGCTCGCATGGGCGAGCGCGACGACGGGCAGGTCGCGGGCCGCCTTCTGGAAGGCGGCGTACGGGCCCTCGCGTACGTAGCTGCGTGCGCCCAGCAGCACACCCAGCCGGTACGAGTTGTCCTGCAGCAGTTTCGGCACGAGGTACTTGACGGCCGCCGACCGGACGCTCGCCTCCTCGGGCAGCAGATGCAGCGACCGGGCGGCGACCATGGACAGCGCGTCGCAGATCAGCAGGTCCACGAAGGCATCCGTCAGGACGGAGCGGGTCAGGGGCAGTGCGCTCACCGGTCCGCCGTACAGCCGCCGCTCCCCCGTGAAGTCGAGGACCGCGCGCAGCTGGCCGTCCCCCACGCCCACGACCATGCCGGGCAGCACGCACCGGGTCACCTGGAAGACCTTCAGCACCGTCTCCATGGCGCCGCCCTCCTGGCCCAGCAGCGCGCCGGCCGGAACGGGGCAGTCGTCGAAGCCGACGCCGCCGAGCAGGCACCCCCGCACGCCCGAGGTGGTGTACCGGGCGGAGCGGTCCACGCGGGCGGCGGGCAGCGCGTCGAGGTCCACGAGCAGATGCGAGTGGCTGCGGCTGCCCGGGCGGTCGTCGGTACGGGCGAACAGCACGGCCGCCTCGGCCCGGCCGATGTTGTTGACCAGTTGCTTGCCTCCGTCGAGGAGGTAGCCGCCGGGTGCGGGCCGCGCGGCGAGCGAGACGCGGGCGAAGTCGCTGCCGTGGTCGAGCTCGGTGTAGGCGGCGACGATCCGGCCGCCGCCGCACAGCAGCTCGGCCGCCCTGCGCCGCTGCTCGGCGCTGCCGTCCGCCCAGACGGGCAGCCCCGCGATGAAGCTGGTGACGCCGTGGCCGATGCCCAGGCTGCAGTCGCGCCGGAACAGGCTCCGCATGAGCAGCGAGAAGCGGTCGGCGCGTTCGAAGCGTCCGCCGAGCGCGGCCGGGACGAACTCGGCTCCGAGCCCGAACCCGGCCAGTGCCCGCTCCCCTTCGGGCAGCAGCTCCCCCCGCTCGTCGGCGGCGAGGACGGCCCGCAGGCCGAGGGGGTTGTCCGGATCGTCCGGATCGCCGAGCAGGGCCTCCAGGTGCCGGATGCGCTCCAGGGCGGTGGCGTGGTCCGCCGGAGCCTGTGTCGCGCCGGTGGTCAGCAGGTTCGTCATGCCGCGTCCTTCGCCGAACGGGTGGGGTCGGTCGCCGTGCGGCCGGTGGTCGCCACGCTCTCGGCCAGCGGGCAGTGCAGCAGCGAGAACAGCAGTCCCCGGTCGGCCTGCGCGTACAGCGCGGGCAGCAGGCCGTCCAGGGCGGGACCGTCGGCGTCGTCCAGGTCGGGCACCCGGGTGAGGCGGTGCAGCAGCCGGGCCAGCACGGCGTCCAGCCAGGCGGCGCCCTCCCACAGCGGGCCCGTCGCGCGGGCGGTGCCGGCGTTCTCCAGCCACAGGTGCACGCTCGCCGCGCCCGCGTACACCAGGGCGTATCTGCGGGCGGAGGTGAACGCCGCAGCGGGCACGGCACGCGCCCGGTGGCGATGGGCGGCCATCTCCTCGTGCACCTCCTCCGCGACGGCCAGCAGGGCCCGGGCGCGCTCGGCCACGGAGGACGGCGCCGCCTCCTCGACCCGGCGCACGGCCCCGGGCAGGGACTGCACCACCCCGGAACCGGAGCGGGCGTACAGGGTGAGCCGGCCGTGGTCGAGCGCGGGCGGCGGCCCGTCCAGCCGGGCGGCCGCGGCAACCCCGTCGAGATCGGCGCGCCCAGCCCGCCAGCCTCGGTGGAGCACGGGGAACTGGTTGATCAGGGAGTTGAGGTTGACGGCCGTACTGCCGTCGAAGATGCCGACGATACGGTGGTCGCGCTCCAGCTTCTGGAAGGCGCCGTCGGCGAAGTCCTCCACCAGCATCGCCCGGGCGCCGAGCAGCCCGCGCAGGGTGCCGATCACCTCGTCGCCCAGGGTCGGCACCAGGTACTTGACCGCGGCCGACACCAGGCTCTGCTCCTCGGTCAGGGTGTGCGCGGAGCGGGTCGCGACGAGGCTCACGGCCTCCATGGCCAGCAGGTCGGCATAGCACTGGGCCAGACTGCGCGCCGCGTGCGGGAGTTCGGCGAGGGGGCGCCGGTACAGGCGGTGGGTACGGGCGAAGCCGACGGTGATGCGCAGTGCGTGGTCCGTCATGCCCAGGGACATCGCGGAGCACAGGGTGCGGGTGATCTGGAAGCCCCTGAGCACGGTCTCCAGGCCCTCTCCCTCCCGGCCCACCAGGGCGTCCGCGGGTATCTCGGCGCCGGTGAAGGCGATGCCGCTGATGTCCGCGCCGCGCACGCCGTGCGTCGGCACCGGCGGCAGCGCGCGCCAACTGCCCTCGGCGAGCCGGGCCTTGTCGACCAGGAAGAGGCTGAAGCCGCGGCTGCCGCCCTCCTGCCTGGTGCGGGCCAGGACACAGACGAGATCGGCCCGGGTCGCGTTGTTGATGAGCCACTTCTCGCCGTCGAGCCGCCAGCCACGCTCGGTGCGTTCGGCCCGCAGCCCGCCGGCCAGCAGATCGCTGCCGTGGGCCTGTTCGGTGAGCGCCAGGGAGACGACCGCGCCCCGGGTGATGCGTCCGGCGAGTTCCTCGGCCTGCTCCGTGCGGCCCGCCACCCAGACGGACACGGCTCCCAGGTAGGTCTTGGCGTGGGCGAGGGCGGAGGTGAAGTCGCGCCGGGACAGCATCCTGATCAGCTGCAGCAGTTCCTCGCCGCTGCGCAGCTCGCCGCCGTGCTCGGCGGGCACGAACCAGCGGGGCACGCCCAGCGCGTCCAGTTCCCGGCAGACCGCCGCGGGGAACGCCTCCGCCCGGTCGAGTTCCGCGACACGCCGGTAGGAGAACTCCAGGCGTTCGTCGTGCGGGTCGCCCAGGCGCACCTCCAGTTCCCTGGCGAGTGCGAGGGGATCCCAGTCCGCGCCGGCCGGCGTGGACGGCACGCTCAACTGGTGGGCAGGGCCGGTGGGGCCGGCCGGGGCGCGGAAGGCGGCGCGCAGCTCGGCCGACAACTCCTCGTGGAGCGACGTCAGTTCGCCGGTCTCGAACAGCGTCCGCATCCGGGTGCGCCTGATCTTGCCGCTCGTGGTGCGGCTGATCCGTCCGGGCTTGACGAGGACGACACCGCCGACCCGGACCCCGAGGCGACGTGCGAGCCCGGCCCGCGCGGTGCGGGCCAGAGCGGTCAGCTCCTCGGCGCGGCGGCCGCGACCGCGCACCTCCTGCACCGCCACGATCTCCTCGCCCGCGCCGGCGCCGGGCCGGCACGCGAAGACGGCGGCGGGCAGCTCGGCGAAGGCCGCGTCGATGTCGCGCAGTTCGCGCTCGATGTCGTGCGGATACAGGTTCCGCCCGTGCACGATGATCATTTCCTTGAGCCGGCCGGTGACGTACAGCTGGCCGGAGCGCAGCGCCCCGAGGTCGCCGGTGCGCAGGAAAGGGCCGTGGCCGTCGGCGGTCGTCGCGCGGAAGGTCCGCTCGGTCTCCTCGGGCCGGTTCCAGTAACCGAGCGCGACGCTGTCGCCGCGGATCCAGATCTCGCCGACCCTCCCCTCGGGCAGTTCGGTGCGGGTCGCGGCGTCCACGACGCGCACGTCCAAGCCGCGCACCACACCGCTGCCGGCCAGCTCCCGCACCGTGGCCCCCGGCCCGGCCTCGGCCACCTCGTCACGGGCCAGGGCCGCGGCGTCGGCGCGCAGCACCGTCGGCAGCTCGTCGGCCGGGGTTCCCGAGACGTAGAGCGTGGCCTCGGCGAGGCCGTAGCCGGGCAGCAGGGACCGCGCCGAGAAGCCCGCGCCCGCGAAGCGCTTGGCGAAGCGGTCCAGGGTCGCGGCGTCGACCGGTTCGGCGCCGTTGCACGCGTAGGTCCAGCGGGACAGGTCGAGCCCCGCGGTCTGCTCCTCGGTGAGGTGCCGCGCGCACAGGTCGTAGGCGAAGTTCGGGGCGCAGCTGATGTCCGCGCCGTACCGGTCGATCAGCCGCAGCCAGGAGACGGGACGCTTGAGGAAATCGGTGGCCGACATGAGCACGGCGGTGCCGCCCAGGTGGAGCGGGGCCAGCATCATCGCGATGAGCCCCATGTCGTGGTAGGCGGGCAGCCAGCTGCACCAGGTCATACCGCCGTGCCAGCCGTGGCTGTCGCGCATCAGCCGCAGGTTGTGCACGAGCGCGCCGTGCGGGACCATCACGCCCTTCGGGTCGCTGGTGGAGCCGGAGGTGTACTGCAGGAAGCACAAGGTTCCCGGTTCCACCCGGCGTTCGGCCCAGGCCTCAGCGTCGCCGGCGTGCTCGGCGGTCTCCACGGCGGCCGCGGCCAGGTCCGGCAGCTCCGCGCGCCCGGCCTCCAGCCAGCGGGTCACGGCGGGCAGCCCGGTCTCGTCGGTCAGCACCAGCCGGGCCCCGGTGTCGGCGGCGATCGCCGTGGTCCGCGACTCCTGCCGCCCGAACCCGCCGGGCAGGGGCACCGGGACCGGTACCGCCCCCGCGTAGAGGCAGGCGAGGAAGGCACGGACGAACCCGGTGCCGGGGCCGCAGGACACCAGCACCCGCTCGCCGGGCCGTGCCCGCCGCCCGAGCCACTGCGCGGCGGCCCGGGCCCGCTCGTCCAGTTCCGCGTACGTCAGGTGCTCCTCCGCCTGTCCGGCGCTGAAGCGGACTGCGCTGCGCGCGGGTGTCCGTGCGACCCTGCGGCGCAGTGCACTGACGAAGCTCTCGAAGTCGGTCACCCCAACTACTCACCCTCTGCGGCTCGTTGGGCCGCGTTTCGCACAGCAGCGGTATGAGCACCAGCGAACCGGCGTCCGCTATGCGGCTCCTATATCTCCGATATGCGGCCTTGCGGTGCTTTGCGGCAGAAGGGGCTTGCCTTCACTCCGCGCCCGTGGGCGGGCCGCCGTACCGCACCCTGAAGGGGAGGTGATGCCGTACGGCGGCCCCGGGACACAGCCGCGATGGGGCCGGCAGGCTCAGCCGCATCCCCCCGCGTGCCCGTCGTCGACGGACCGTGCGGGCTCGGTGAGCGGGATCGCCGGGTCGTCCGGGGGCTCCGCGAGAGCGGGGTTCTTCCCGGTGAGTGCCGCGACGAAGGCGGGCAGTCGGTCGACGCCCCAGTACTTGTCGTAGTGGTCGACGAAGAAGGGCACGCCGAAGACACCGTCACGCTGTATCTCCAGCAGGATCCGCACCCCCTCCGCACGCAGCTCCGGGTCGTCCGCGGCGGCGGCCAGTTCCCCGGGGTCCAGGCCCAGTTCGGCGCCGAAGCCGGCGATCACCGACCGGTCGCAGACGTCCTGCCCGAGTTCCCAGCGGGCCCGGGCGGCGAGCGCGATGTACTCGGGCCCCCTGCCGTGCCGTGCCGCGGCCAGGTACCCGAGGTGCGGCACCTCCCACACGGGATCCCGGTCCACCGGCCAGCTGAACGCCAGCCCCCGCTCGGCGGCCAGCCGCCGCACGTCCTGGAGGATGTAACGGTGCTTCTCCGGGGACATGGGGGTGTAGGGGAAGGAGCCACCGGCTTCGGCCAGCAGCTTGCGGCTCAGCTCGTCCGGCTCGAAGAACGGCACCCATTCCAGGGCCGCGGCGGTGCGCGGGTGCCGCTGGAGGAGGTCGCGGTAGGCGAGCCAGGAGTACGGGCTGCGCAGCGAGAAGTAGAAGCGCGGGGGACGCCTGGCGCGGCGGGCCCCGCGGGCCGTGGCACTCACAGGGCGATACCGCCGTCCACCTGGAAGACCTGCCCCGTGATGTACGACGCCTCGGGCGAGACCAGGAAGGCGACGAGCGAGGCGACGTCCTCGGCGCTGCCGAAGCGCTTGAGCGGGATGCGGCCCAGCATCTCCTTGGCCGTCTTCGGCGGCAGCGCCGACGTCATGTCGGTCTCGATGAAGCCGGGTGCCACCGCGTTGGCGCGGATCCCGTGCCGCCCGGCCTCCTTCGCGAAGGAGCGGGTGAAACCGATGATCCCGGCCTTCGACGCCGAGTAGTTGGTCTGGCCCGCGTTGCCGGCCACTCCGGCGACGGAGGAAAGGGTGACCACCGTGCCGCCACCCCGCCTGATCATCGGGAAGGCCACCGATCGGCACAGGTTGTAGGTGCCGTCCAGGTTGGTGCGTACCACGGCGTCCCAGTCCTCGTCCGGCATCAGGGCCAGCGGGCTGTCCCGGGTGATGCCGGCCGAGGTGACCGCGGCCGACGGCGGGCCGAGTTCGTCCTCGGCCGCGGCGACGAAGTCCCGTACCTGGGTGCGGTCGGCCACGTCCACGCGCCGGGAGAGCACGCGCCGCCCCTGCGCCCGCACCGCCTTCTCCACGAGGGCCGCCGCCTGCTCGTCGGAGCGGTAGCAGAAGCCGATGTCGTAGCCGTCCCTGGCCAGGCGTTCGACGACCGCGCGGCCGATGCCGCGCGACCCCCCGGTGACCAGTGCGACCTTGTCGCTCTGTGCGGACATTGCGTCATCTCCTCACACGTTCAGCAGGGTGCGTTCGGCGGCCGGGCGCAGGTCGGCCACATCGCGCAGCGCCACCACGAACGTGCCGACCCGCAGCACCTCGCGGCCGCCGGCGTACGTCGCGCCCGCGAGGATCGCCGTCTCGTCGACGGCCTTCACCAGGCGCACCCGGTGCTCCAGGACGTCACCCGGGTAGGCGCGCACGCCCACGGTCACGTCGTTGATGGACCCCGCCAGCTCGACCTTTCCGGCCAGCACGTCCGGGTTGGGCGCCTCCCACACCGACAGCAGCACCGCGGACTGGGCCCACGACTCGATGACGAGGGAGGTCGGATAGGCGTAGTCGGCCGGAGCGGCGTCCTGGCCGAGCCGGGCGTAGCAGGGCTCGTTGCCGGAGACGGCCTTGATCGCGGTCAGGCTCTCGCCCGGCGCCACCCGCGTGACCCGGTCGACCAGGAGAATCTGCCCCCGGTGCGGGATGGTGTTCTTGATCCGGTCGATGCCGTACCCGGTCACTGCGTGCCCTCTTCCCGGTCACGGCCGTGCCCGAGGCGATAGCGCAGGCGGATGTCCGCGACCTTGCCCCGGTTGGTGGCCACGGCCGCCTTGAACAGCAGCCCGGCCGCGCTGTCGGCGACGGACACGTCGGCCAGCACGCGGTCGCCCGGGAAGACGGGCCGGTGGAAACGGCAGCGCTCCATGGCGAGAAGTTCCACGTCACCGCCGTCCGCGCCGTCCGCAGCGGGCGCGTTGGTCCTGGCCCACTGGCGCACCGTGCGGTCGGCGGCCTCGATGAGGAACACGCCGGGCAGCACCGGAAAGCCCGGGTAGTGACCGGCGAGGACGGGGTCGTCGTCCATCGGGGCCTCGAAGACGGTGGCCGCGCCCTCGGCGTTGCTGCGGATCAACTCCAGTTCGCCCAGTGGCGAGGCGGCGCTCAACGGGACTCCCGCAGCTTGTGGTCGAGCAGTTCGTAGGTGCCCTGGAGGGAGGTGATGGAGGCCAGCTCGGTCTCGGCGAGCCGCACCCCGTACTCCTTCTCCAGCCGCACCGTGATCTCCAGCGCCATCAGGGAGTCGACGTCGAGGTCCTCCATGAAGTGGGCGCCGTCGGTGACCTCGGCCACGTCCAGGTCGAGGACTTCCGCGACCAGGTCACGCAGTTGTTCCTTGTCCAGCCCGGATGTGGTGGTGTCGGCCATGGTGTGCACGCGTCCTTTCGGGTGATGGGTGTGCGAGTGCGAGGGCTGCGTCACCGGACTGCGGTGCGCAGGACGACGGCGCCGGTCTGGCCGTCCGGGTCGACGGAGGTGACGAGCACCGGCCGGTCCGCCTCGGCTGTCAGGGCCGCGGCGAGCTGGAGCGAGGCGGAGGCCGCGCCGCAGTCGCCGGTCAGCCGGCGCAGCCGCAGCCGGGGCGGCCGGTGTTCGCCGAAGATGCGCGCGAGCGCCGCGTCCTCACGGGCGCCCAGCGGCCCGCCGCTGTCGGAAGGCACCAGCAGTTCGACGTCCTCGGGGCGCACGTCGGCCTCCTTGAGGGCCTCGGTGACGGCCCGGGCGACGGCCTCTCCGGCCCGCTCGGGGTCGGTGAAGGCGATGAACCGGGCACCGGCCGGCGCGGCGTGGGCGGTCCGGCCGTGGGCGCGGGCCCTGGAGAGCGGTTCGAGCAGGAAGAGCGCGCAGCTCTCGCCGAGCGGTCCGGCGGGCTGCCGGTGCGGTCCACCGGTGCGGCCGCGGTACTCCAGCCAGGCACGCTCGGTCGAGAACTCCTCCACGGCGCCGCACAGCACGGCCTCGCAGTGCCGCTGACGCAACAGCCGGGCCGCGTAGTTCAGGGCGAGCAGACCGGTCAACGCGCCACCGGCCACCGTGGTGTTGGGCCCGCGCAGCGTGTGCCAGATGGCGCTCTGGCCCGCGGCCCGGTTCATCACCGTGTTCGGGAACAGCGCCGGGTCGACGTGGAAGGGCTTCTCGCCGGTCAGTGAGTCCCGGGTGAAGTCCATGATGCTCTGCACGCTGCCGTGCCCGGTGCCCAGCACCATGCCCACCGCTTCCGGGTGGTCCTGGGCGAGGCCCGGTCCGGCCTGCTCCAGCAGCATGCCGGCGGTCGCGACGGCGAGCGCTGTGGCGCGGTCCATCGCCCGGGTCCCCTTGCGGCCCAGCACGGCCCGCACGTCGAAGTCCGGTATGCGGCCAGCCCGTTCGTACGGGCCGAGGTCCGCCGCTCCGTCACCGGGGCGCACCGCCTCGCGGTTGCCCCGCACGCCTTCGGTGAAGGCCTCGGCGCCCAGCCCGTACGGCGACGCCACGGACCAGCCGGATACGACCAAGGGGTCCGGGTCCGCCCCGGTGGCAAGACTGACACTCATCGCTGTCTGCTCCTGAAGGTGGAAGTCGTGAAGGGAACGGCGGCGGGCTCAGCCCCAGGCGCCCGCGGCGGCGTGCAGCTCCGCCCCGTCGACGCCGATGGTGTTGCCGGTCAGCCACGAGGACTCGGTCCGGGAGAGCAGTGCGACGGCGTCCGCGACGTCCTCGGGACGCGTCAGACGGCCGTGCGGGTTGTTCTCGGCGGCGCGCTCGAGGTAGCCGGCGTGTTCCGGAATGCGGCGCAGGGCGGGGGTGTCGGTGGTGCCCGCGCGCAGGGCGTTCACCGCGATGCCGCTGGTCGCCAGCTCACACGCCAGCTGCCGGACGTGGGACTCCAGGGCGCTCTTGGCCGCGGAGACCGCGCCGTAGCTGGGCAGGTGCTGCGAGGTGCCGGCGCTGGTCATCGCGTACACCTTGGAGCCGGGGCGCAGCAGACCGGCGGCGCGTAGATCCTGAGTCCAGTACACGAGGCTGTTGGCCATGACGTCGAGGGTCATCTCCAGTTGCCGCGCCGTGATCTGCTTCTCCCAGCCCTCGCGCGGCAGGAAGGGCACCAGGGTGCCGAAGGCCAGCGAGTGGACCAGGATGCGGACGCCGCCGCCGGAACCGGTCAGTTCGGCGAGCTCGGGGACGAGCCGTTCGCGGGTGGCGCGCGCGGCCGCGTTGGCGTTGAAGAAGTGTGCTTCGACGCCCCGCCCGCGCAGGTCGGTGACGAGCGCCTCGACCTCCTCGGCGCGAGCCGCCGTGTCGAAGTGCACGCCGGCGATGTTGACCCCCTCGTCGGCGAGCCCGAGGGCGATGGCCCGGCCGATACCGCTGGAGGCCCCGAGGATCAGGCACCAGCTCTCCTCAAGCGGTTTCAGCATGCTGTGACTCCTGTGTGTGGTGAGGCGACAGGGGGCGGACGCGAACCAGGGCGACATGACCGGCGCCGGTCGCGCAGACCACGAGCCGGTCCTCGCCCTCCGGCGCGGTGACGGCCTGGGCAACGGCCAGGGCGGGGCCCACGCAGCCGGTCCGCCGCGGCGGGAGCGGCCGGCCGGGTCCGGCGGGGTCGTCGGCGGCGGACGGCTCCGGCCGGCGTACCGGGACGCCGGTGAGCGCGGCCGCCACCGCTTCGGAGACCGCGGAGGAGTCCAGGTCCGGGTGGACGGTCACGGGCGGGTCCGCCGGCCCGGCCAGGGGGGCGAGCGCCTCGGCGAGGACACGGTGGGCGCGGGCGCGCCCGGCGGCACCCTCCAGCGCCGCCGGCGGCACGAACAGCGAGCGGGTCCGCAGGGTGGCGCGGACTGTGGCCCCCCGGGTCCGGGCCGCCGCGGCGGACTCCAGGGTGAACGCCACGGCGCCCTGTTCGCCCCCGCCTCCCCGGGCGGCCGGGACGGGCTCCTCGGCCGCGGCCATCACCAGCGTGTCGCACCGGCCCGACGCCAGGGCGAGGGCGCCGGCGGGCAGCGCGTCCACCGCGGCCGTGCGTGCGGTGGCGACGGTCAGGGCGAAGCCGTTCAGCGAGAGCTCGGCGGCCAGCCGGTTGCCCAGGACGTTGACCGCGAAGTAGGGGGCCGAGGCCGGGGAGATGCCGGCCGCCCCCTCGTCCACGACGGTCGTGTCCATGCTGTCGAACAGACCGGCGAGACCGCCGTTGGTGGCGAGCAGGAGGCCGCGCCGGTCGGCCGGGTACGCGTCGGGACGTCCTCCGTCCGCCAGTGCCGCACGGGCCGCGGCGAGGACGTACTGGGCAGCCGGGGGAAGGTACTTGTAGCCGCGGGGGCCGAGTCGCTCGCGGTGGTCGAACCATGTGCCGGCCGGAGACGGTACGGCCGCGGCCGTCCGCGGGTCGTCGCCCCACGGGGTCACGACGCCCACGCCGGTGACGGCGAGTTCGGCCGGAGCCGGACACCGGGTGTTCACCGCGGTTCACCCCCGTCGCCCGGTCCCGGCCCGCCGGCCATCACCAGTGAGGCGTTGTTCCCGCCGAACCCGTACGCGCTGACCAGCACCCGGCGGGCCGTCGTGGGCAGCGGCACCGGCGCGCCCTGCGGCAGCAGCACCTCGCACTCCGGGTCCTGCTCCTTGAGCGGCACGTTCGGCGGGATGACGCCGTGCCGCAGGATCAGCGCCGCCGCGACCGCGCCGAGCGCGGCGGACGCGCCGCCACAGTGGCCGAGCAGCGCCTTGAGGCTGTACAGCGGCAGATGGGCGGCGCGTTCCCCGAAGACCCGGTGCAGGGCGCGGCTCTCCAGGACGTCGTTGAGCCGGGTTCCGGTGCCGTGCGGGATGACACAGCCCACTTCGTGCGCCGCGTCGCCCACGGCCTCGCGCATGGCCCGCACGATCTGCTCGGCGTCGGCCCGGGGGGCGGTCGGATGGTCCGCGTCGCAGCTCCACGCGGCGCCTTCGAACCTCAGCGCCCGACTTGAGGACGACGGGGCCGACGCCCCCCGTGCCCGGGCGTGCGCGGCCGACTCCACGACGAGGACGCCCGCGCCCTCGGCGAACACGGTGCCGCCGCGGTCGCTCTCGAAGGGGCGGCAGCGCTCGGGGTCGACGGCGCCGAGTCGGTTGAAGCAGCCGAGCGCCACCCGTGAGTACGCGTCCGACCCGCCGGCGATCACGATGTCCGCCTCGCCCGCGCGCACCAGGTCCGCCGCGACACCCAGGGCGTAGCCGCCAGCCGCGCAGGCGTTGGCGACATCGTGGACCGTGGCGAACAGCTCCAGTTCACCGGCGAGCGCCGTCGCGAGGCGGAACGGCGGCAGCCATCCCTCGGCACCCCGGCCACGCTCGTTGGACCCCGGCTCGCCCATGCAGCTGCCGAGGACCACGGCCGTACGGGCGGCGGCCAGGGACGCGGCGTCGAGTCCGGCGTCGGCCAGCGCCTCGGCGGCGGCGAGCGAGGCGAACCGGGTCGCCCGCTCGGCCGCCAGGTCGGGATCCGGCACCAGGCTGATCAGCGGCAGGTCCATGCGGGCGAGCGGGTCCGCCGGCCGGTCGGGCAGGCGGGTACCGGCCGCCGTCATGGCCTGCCACAGCAGGTCCGCGCCGGCACCGTGGCAGGTGACGGCGCCGACCCCGGTGACCACGACCTCGACCTCGTGGTTCATGCCGTCCGGCCCTCCAGGGCCGCGTTCATCCGGTCGTCGAAGGGCACCAGGGACCAGTCGCGACGGTTCTCGATCACCGCGTAGCCGTGGGTGATCCGGCCGGTCGCGGTCTGCACGAGCCGTCCGTCGCGCACCACGTAGGTGTCCATGCGCGAGTCGTACGTGAAGCCCTTGAAGACGCTCTCGACGGTGAGGACGACATAGAGGTCCTCCTCCATGCGCGCCTCGTCGAGGACGGTGATGCGCGAGTGCGGCACGACCGGGATCCAGTTCTGCTCGTCCAGCAGCGTCTTGATGGACACGCCGCGGTCGGCGACCAGGCGGTCCTTGGCCTCCTCCATCAGGCGCAGGTAGCCGGACATCTGCTGGCGCTCGGTGAAGTGGCAGTACCAGTAGGGGATCCGGAACTTCCACGCGTAGGCGTTGCGCCCGGCCGTCAGTTCCTTGACCAGGTCGTCGGCGGCGAGGTCCACCTCGACGGGCTCCGGCGTCCAGCCGGGCTCCGCCGCGAGCCGGTCGACCGCGAACGGCGCGAGCGCGGCCGGCACGGGCTGCGCGCCGCCGCCCCGCGGGTCGAGGCGGAGCTGCACCCTCACGGTCGAGGTGACGGCCTTGAGCAGGGTCTCGCGCCGCACGTGCAGCGTGACGGCGAAGACCAGTTCGCCGTCCTTCGCCCTGCGGTGCGGCCTCACCTCGGCGACGGCCGTGTCGTCGATGTGGAAGGCGTGCAGGATGCGGGTGTCGATGTCGACTATGTCCGTGCAGAGGCCGTACACCTCGTAGAGGGTCCCCGGGGCGATGCCCGCCTGCCTCAGGTGGTTCAGGACGGCTTCCTCGACGAGGTAGTTGACATGCTTGAACCCGATCCAGGTGCAGATGTTGGAGCCCTCGTAGCGGGGGCGGATCTCCAGTCGGCTGGGTTCCTTCAGGGCGAGAACCGAGGCGGCGAGGTCAGCGGTGTGGGTGGTCACGTCGACTCCGGTGCTTAGAGGTGGAGTTGCGGAAAGGTGGCAGAGCGGGAGGTGGAACGGTCAGGAGGCGACGCGGGTGGTGGGTGCCGTGCCGCCTGCGAGGCCGGGAAAGACCTCGTCCAGCAGCCCGTGCACCGCGTCCGCGAAGCGCTGCGGCTGTTCGGCCATGGCGAAGTGGCCGCAGCTCCCGAAGAGTTGGAACCTGCCGTCGGGCAGGGCGGCGGCCAGCGCCTTGGCGTCGTCCGGCGGGGCGGCGAAGTCGTCCGCGCCGGCCACCACGAGCACCGGCAGGCGCAGCGCGTCGACGTCGAGCCAGGGACTGCGCAGATACGCGCCGAAGAACTGTTGCCAGCCGTACGGCCCGATCCGGTCCCGCACCCGCTGCGCCATAGCGCTGCGCAGGTCGGGCCGGATGCGGTCCCCCGCGCTGATTCTCAGCCCCTCCTCCAGGATGCGGTGGAAGCCGCCGAGGTAGTACAGGGCGTCGTCCCAGGTGAACTGTTCGGGGCTGCGCCGGTGGAAGGGGGCGACCACCACCGCGGCCCGTGGCCCGTGGCCGGTACCCCGGCGCGCGAGGGCCTCCAGGGCCGGCCCCGCGGTGAAGGAGTGCGCGACGACCGCGTCCGCCCCGCCGGGCACCCCGTCCAGGGCGTGCTCGACGTGGTCCGCCGGGTCGTCCGTCCGGCTCCACTCGGGATCTCCCTCGGCCCCCCACGGCAGCACGGCTTCCCAGATCTCGACGCCGGCCAGTGCCAGCCGTTCGTATGCCCGCCACACGGACGTGCTGCCGGCCAGCCCGTGCAGGAGCAGCACCCGGACCGGTCGGCCGGCGGCCCGGGGCGCGCGCCGGCGGCGGACCACGGCGACGCGGTGTCCACCCCGCCCCAGCAGCCCACCGGGCCCGGCCGGGGCACCCGATCCGCCGGAGCCGGCGGGGCCGGCCCCGGCATCCCCGCCCGGCGGGTCCTGCGTCCTCATCGGGCGGTGCCCGCGAGCCGGGGCGCGACGGCGTCCGGCACGGTCAGGATCAGCGCCGCGCTCGCGTCGTCCCCGCCCGCGTCGCCGGTGCCCGCGCTGACGAGCACCACGTCGTCGTCCGCTCCGCCGCGGCCTTCCAGCCAAACGGCCGCCGCCGCGCACTGCAGCACGCCGAGCGCGCCGGACGAAGCGCCATGGAGCGCGGTCAGGTCGTGCACCGGGACGCTGCCCACCCCGGCGCCGAGGCCCGGTGCGGGGGCTCGCACCCCTTCGGGATGCTCGGGTACGCACCACAGCCCCACCCGGCCCGGATGCAGGGCCCGCACCTCGGCGACCGCGTCGGCGTGGCCGCCCCGGCGGGCGTACGGGCCGATGGCGGCCAGCGGGCGCACCCCGCGGGCCTCGGCCGACGCGGCCGACTCGACCACGAGCGCCACCGAACCGTCGAACAGGTCGGGAGCATCGCCCAGCTCGTCCGGGGCGGCTTCCGGCACCCCCGTGACATGCCGTACGGCCGGATTGTCGGGCTCAACCCCGAGGACGAGCATCCGCTCCACCCGGCCCGAAGCGATCAGCAGCCGGGCCCAGTTGACGGCGTCGAGTCCGGAGGTCGGCCCGTTGCACAGCGTCAGGTTGGCGCCGCGCAACCCGTGGGTGATGGCGACCCAGGAGGCGACGACGTTGCTGGAGGTGGCGGGCAGCATCATGGGACTGGTCGCCAGGTAGCCGGACTCGGCGATGGTCGACACGGTCTCGCAGACCGTGTCGACGTTGCCGTAGTTGGTGCTCGCGGTCACGCCCACGCTCTCGCCCGGGACCGTCAGGGCGCCCGTCCCGTCGGTGAGTCCGGCGGCGCGCAAGGCGTCCCGGGCCGCCACCATGGCGAGCTTGGTGGCCCGGTCCTTGTACCGCAGTCCGCGCCCGGTGAGCCGGGAGACCGGGTCCACCGCCTGGCGGTGGTCCGCGGGCAGCGGCCTGAGCAGGTCCTGCGGTCCCGGCACCCCGCGGACCGCGGTGCCCAGTCCTGTGATCACGGCAGGCGCCGTGCGTACGCTCCTCACTGGTCCGCTCCCTCCCGATGCCCCGCGGCGCTGCCGGGGCCCTCGGCCCGCTCCACGACCGCCACGGCGTTGAGTCCGCCGAACCCGAACGAGTCGATCTGCGCGACGCGCAGCGGCTGCCGCGGCCGCTCGGCCGTGCCTCGCACCAGGCGGAAGCCCGCGACGGCGTCCACGGGGTCGTCGAGGTACACGGTGGGCGGGACGATCCCCGTCCGCATGACGTCGACGGCCGTGACCAGGCTGTGCAGCCCCGAAGCGCCCGCGGTGTGACCGGTCATCGACTTGATGGCCGTCATGTACGGCGACGCGGCGAGCCCCGTGAACACCGAACCCAGTGCGGTGGACTCGGCTTCGTCGTTCAGCGGCGTGCCGGTGCCGTGCAGCATGACCAGGTCGATGTCGGCGGGCCGCACGCCGGAACGCCGGTGCGCCTCCTGGACCACCGCGGCGATGCTCTTGGCGTCGGGTGCCGAGGGGTGGTACGCGTCGCAGTTGACCGCGACGCCCCGCACCCTGGCGTGCACTCGGGGCGCGGCGCCGGGCCCGTCGCTCTCCCTGCGCAGCACCACGGCCACCGCGCCCTCGCCCTGGAGCATGCCGCGCCGGCCCCGGTCGAACGGCCGTACCCGGTCGGGGGCCTCGGGGTAGCAGCGGTCCAGCAGCCCGTAGGTGCTCTCGGTGATGGTGTCGACACCGGCGACGACGACGGTGTCCGCCGCACCCTGGTCGAGCAGATCCGCGCCCAGGGCCAGGGTGTACAGCGAGGCCGAGCACGCGTTGGCCACGGTGTGGGTGTCGGCGGCGCCGAAGCGGCGCCGCAGCATGGTGCCGAAGTGCAGATCGGACGCGTCGAAGGGGATGTTGTCGCGCCACGAGAGTTCCACCGAGCGCAACTCGCGCAGGGTGGTGCCGACCAGCACCGGAACGCGTGACAGGTCGTCGCCGAGCCCCGCGTCCGCCGCGGCCGCCGCGACGGCCTGCTCCAGCCAGCGCGTGGCCCGCAACGGCCGGTCCACGCCGGGCGCCGGGCGGTCGTCGATCTCGTAGGCCACCCGGGCACGGAACTTGTCGCGGTCGTATCCGCGCAGCGGCGCAAGTCCGCTGCGGCCGGCGACCAGCGAGTCGAAGATCTCCTCGACGCTGCGGCCGATGCTCGCGACGGCGCCCATTCCGGTCACGATCCAGCTCATGCCGCCCTCCGGTAAGCACCGAGGATCAGGACGGCGTTGTTGCCCCCGAATGCCAGGGCGTTGTTCTGCACCACGTTCAGCTCCGCCTTCACGGCCTCGTTGGGCACGCAGTCGACGGCGCATTCGGGGTCGGTCTCGCGGTGGTTGATCGTCGGGGGAATGAACCCCTCGGTGATCGCCAGCGCGCAGGCGGCGGCGGCGACGGCGCTGGCCGCGCCCATGCTGTGGCCGATCATCGACTTGATGGAGACGGTGCGCGGCATGGCGTCCGCGCCGAAGACCTGACGGATGGCGCCCGCCTCGGTGATGTCGTTCGCCCTGGTTCCGGTGCCGTGCGCGGAGACGAAGTCGATCTGGTCCGGGGTCACGCCCGCGTTGCGGTGGGCGATCTCCATGGTCCGCGCGACGCTGTCGCGGTCCGGGGCGACCGGGTGCAGTGCGTCGCAGGCGAGCCCGTAGCCCAGGACCTCGGCGTAGATCCGGGCCCCGCGGGAGAGCGCGGAGTCGAGACTCTCCATGAGGAGGATGCCCGCGCCCTCTCCGGTGAGAATGCCTTCGCGGTCCTTGTCGAAGGGACGGCAGACCTCGGGAGCGACCGTGCCGAGCCGGTAGAAACCGGTGAACGTCTTGCGGCACGCGGCGTCGGCGCCCCCGCACAGCGCGATGTCGACGTCGCCGCTGCGCAGGGCGTCGTAGCCGTACCCGACCGCGTAGTTCCCCGCCGCGCACGCGGTCGGGATCGTCACGGCCTCCACGTCCTCCAGTTCGAGCTCGCGGACGATGCCGGCCGACAGGCGTCCGGCCGGGACGCGCCGGGCGACGACGGGGTCGTACTTCTCGGGGCCGGTCGCCACGCCCGCGGCGACGAGCTGGTCCAGATCGCGGGATTCCCCGTCCGTGGTGCCCACGGACACCAGCGACCGGCGAGCTCGTACGTCGGCCGCGGTCAGGCCCGCGTCCTCGACCGCCATCCGCGCGGCGGCGACCGAGAACTGGCTCGCCCGGCCCAGCTCTTCGGGGTGCTGCCGGGTGATCCAGCGCCCGGGCTCGAAGTCGGTGACCTCGCAGCCGTTGGCATGGGCGAACCCGGTCGTGTCGAACGCGGTGATCGGCTTGACGCCGCTGCGTCCTTCACGGAGTCCGGCGGTGAAGGCCTCGACACCGATGCCGATGCTGGTGATCACACCGAGCCCGGTGATCACCACCCGGCGCCCGTCGGCCCCGCGGCCCTGGACCTGGCGACCGCTGCGAACGCGTGTGTCCGTGCTGATCGAAGCATTCATCGAAGTTCACCCATCCGGCGATCGAGAACGGCGATCAGTGCTGGGCGGCTTCGGCCACCACCGCGTACACGCCCTCCAGGTTGACCATCCGGCTCAGCTCGGCCTGGTCGATGGTCACCTTCTGCGTCCGCTCCAGAGCGGCGAGGATCTCGATGGCGCGGAGGGAGTCCGCGTCGTGCTCCTCCTTGAAGAGGCTGGTCTCGGTGACCTCGTCCTCGTCGATCTCGAGGATGTCGCAGACGATCTCCTTGATCTCCTGCTTGCGGGCAGCGTCAAGGCCGTTCGTAACGCTCGCGTTGGTCATCTCGACTCCAATGAGGGATCCGTGCCGGCGTCCGGCGACTGAGCCGTCCGTGTGATGGGTCGAGGGTGGAATGGGCGGCTATACGCGGCCTATACGGCTTCTGCTTCGTCGACCCAGCCCAGCTGGGCGGCGCGCAACCCCGCCTGGAAACGGCTGCGGGCGCCGAGCCGGCTCATCAGCTCGGCGGTGATCCGGCGCCCGGTGCGTACGGACACGCCCAGCTTGCGGGCGACGACCTCGTCCGTGAGCCCCTCGCCGAGCAGCCGCACGACGGCCTTTTCCTGCGGCGTGAGCTCCCCCTCGCTGCGCTCCCTGTGCTGCGGCCGGCCATCGGCGAACGGGGTGGCGTTCGCCCATACCCGCTCGAAGAGTTCGCAGAGCGCGACGATGACACCGCGGCCGTTCACAACGAGGGCTCCGGCCGCGGAGTCGTCGGGATCGGTGGGCACCACGGCGTGGACGCGGTCGAACACCAGCATCCGGCAGGGCAGCGAGGCCGTGGTGCGCACCTCGTCGCCGTGGGAGTGCAGCCAGCGCAGGTGCTCCACCGTCGCCGGGTCGTTGTGGACGCTCTCCAGATAGACGCTGCGCATGGCCACGCCGCGCAGGGCCAGGTCCTGGGTGAGGGGCTGGCTGGCCAGGCGGCTCGCCTCGCTCTGCGGACCGCCGGTCGCGAAGGCGAGCAGCTCGGACTCGCACTTCCGGGTCAGCCCCTCGATGCGCAGCCGTATCTCTTCCAGGCCGTTGAGCCGTTCGATCGCCGAGCCCCGCAGGTCCTGATGCGCCGCGTTGTAGTCGTCGATGAACCGGGACACTTCCGTCCGCGCGTCCGCGAGTTGCTGCTGGCGCACCAGGAGCTCGTTCTCCTGGCGCGCCAGAAGTGCCTCGAGGGCCACCTCCGGGCTCACCACGCGGAGATTTTCCGGCGCCCCCCAGGCCGGCTTTACGAGAGAAAGGCGGACACATTCGTCCAGCGCGGAGCGGACTAACTCGCGCGACCATCCCAGCGAGGCGGCGAGGTCATCTACCCCGCTTTCAGGATTCCTCAACATCGATCGGTAGATCTCGGACACATGGGACGACAGACCCAAGGGGTCCAACATCTGCACTCCTCCCCCGTCGATCGCACACACGCCCGAACATTATGTTCGAGTCGAAATTAGTTCGCAACGAATATGCAACGTTGCGGAGGGAAGTGGACACACAAGTAGGGCCCGCCTCTGCGAAGCGGGCCCTTTTCAGTCACCGACGGCCGGATATCAACCCCAGATGGGGTCTCCCTGACTGCCGTCCGAACTATCCGATTCGACCGACACCGCACCCCAGATCGGATCCTGAGCAGGAGCGGCCACCGACGCGGCGGCCCGCGCCGGAGCCGACACCGAGGCACTCGCGACAGTCAAGGCGCCCGCAGCCGCAATGATTGAAAGGGCGACAACGGCACGCGACAGACTCTTCCGCATGAAAAGAATTCCCCCATAGAAAAGAACATCGTTCAAATTCTCGATCGGAAGCTCGTCGATCGACCCACAAATTGTCGCCGATACGCACCGGGAATCGCCACGAAAACTGAATGCAGGGACCTGCACTGGCAGTACACTGACAGCGGAACCCAGAATTCCGAATTCCCGCGTCAGGTTTCTGTGAGGTCCCGAGGGCAGACGAGTCGGGCTGTACGCCGGGTTCTGTTCCCCGGTGTCCTCGCGGACGCCGGGGCGACGGCCATCCATCTAGGGCCGGTGTTGCCACCGGCCTCGTGCGGTCTACCCGCGGACTCGGGCGGGCAGCCCTCGAGCGTCCGCGCAGAAGCACCGGAGTGCTTCCTCTTGACCTTGCTCCGGGTGGGGTTTACCTAGCTGCCCAGGTCACCCTGGGCACTGGTGGTCTCTTACACCACCGTTTCACCCTTACCAGGGGCCGGAGCCCCGGGCGGTTTGCTTTCTGTGGCACTGTCCCGCGGGTCACCCCGGGTGGCCGTTAGCCACCACCCTGCCCTGTGGAGCCCGGACGTTCCTCGGGAAGCCCCCTAGGGGGACTCCACGCGGCCGTCCGCCCGGCTCGTCTGCCGTGTCGACCATGGTACCGGGCGCCTGGAGCGGCGCGGACCCGCGGCCGCCGTCGCCAGGACCGAGCCCGTCAGGATCAGGGCGAAGGCCACCAGGACCGTGGGCGTCAGCGGCTCGCTCAGGAAGATCGCGCCCGCCGCCACAGCCACCGCCGGGTTGACATACGTGATCACCGTCGCCCGCGTCGGGCCCGCCTCCTTGATCAGCTCCAGGAACGCCACGAACGCCACCGCCGTGCAGAGCACACCCAGGCCGGCCAGCGCCGCCAGCACGGAGGACGAGGGGATGGACGACGGCCACGCCACCGCCGCCAGCGGGGCGTAGACCACCGCCGCCAGGGTCAGGCAGGCCGACGTCAGGTGCAGCGACGGGACGTCCTTCATGCGCCGCGCGGCTATCAAGGGAGCCGTCGCGTAGCCGACGACCGTCACCAGGACCTCGGCGAGAGAGCGGGCGTCACCGCCGGTCAGGTGGGGCAGGGTCAGGACCGTCACGCCGGCCAGGCCCAGGGCGAGACCAGTCAGGCGGCGGGCTCCCAGGTGTTCCGTGTCGCCCAGGAGGCGGATCGCGATCACGCCGACGATCGGTACCCCCGCGATCAGCAGGCCCGACGTCGAGCTGGACAGGTGCCGTTCGGCGTCGGTGAGGGTGAACCAGGGGATCATGATCTCCAGGCACGCGAAGGCCAGCATGGGGCGCCAGTGGGTGCGTACGGTCGCGAGCAGTCCGCCCTGGCGTACGGCGAACGGGAGCAGCAGGGCCGCGCCGAGCGCACAGCGCGTGAACACCAGCGTCGGCGGGGACACCTCCGCCACCGCCACCTTGATCAGCAGATAGGGGATGCCCCAGACCACTCCCATCAGGGAGAACAGGAACCAGCCGCGTGCAGTCATACGGCGAGTTTCGGCCGGCCCCTCACCTGGCGTCTTGAACGCTGTTGCGGTACGCCGCCGGCGTCACCCCGAGCACCCGGCGGAACCAGCGGGTCAGGTGCGCCTGGTCGGCGAAGCCCACCAGGCCGGCCACCTCCGCCGGGCGCAGGCCCGCCTCCAGCAACCCGCGCGCCCTGTGCACCCGGTACTGGGCGAGCCAGGCGTACGGCGGTATGCCCATCGCCGTACGGAAGGCCCGCAGGAGCTGGTACCGGGACAGGCCCAGCTCGGCCGCGAGGCCCGCCAGCGTCGGGGGCGCGGTGAGTTCGTCGGCGAGGCGGTCGCGGACCGTCAGGGCGATCGCGGCCGCGCCGGGGATCTCGTCGGAGGCGGACCTGGCGGTGGAGTGGCGGCGGGCCAGGGCCGTCAGCAGCCAGGGGAGCCGGGATTCGGCCTCCAGCGGGTCGGGGCAGGCGCTGAGTCCGGTGTGGGCGAGGCGCAGGGCCGTGGCCAGTTCGGGGTCGTCGAGGAGCGGTTCGCGAAAGTGCGGGAGGCCGCCGAGGGTGCCGTCGGCCAGCAGGGACGGCTCGGCGTACAGGGCGCGGTAGGCGTAGCCGTCGGTGGCGTTGCCGGGACCGCCGGTGTGCATCTCGCCGGGGTCGAGGACGACGATCGTGCCGGGGCCGGTACGGATGTGGCCGCCCCGGTAGTCGATGACCTCGCTGCCGCCGACGCAGACGCCGATCGTGTACTCGGCGTGGGCGTGCGGGGCGTAGGTGTGGCGGCGGAAGTTCGCCGTCAGGAGGTCCAGCGGAGGTCCGCCGCTGCCCAGCCGGGCGCGCGTCCACAGCGCCTGTTCCGCCATCCCCCATCACCCCTCCCGGCCAAGGGTGCAACGCTTTCGGGCCTCACTTCATGCCGCGTCCGGGCCGGCTCCCCGGGAAACCGGCCCGCCTGCGACGTTCGTCCGTACGCTCGCCGGCGCGCTCACGCCGGAACGAACAGGATCTTCGTCGTCCCCGGCTCGGCCCGGCTGAGCCGGACCCGCAGGCGTTCGCCGAGCGGCAGCCGGTCGCCCTCGATGCGGCCGATGACCGCCGGGGAGTCCACCTGGACCGTGCCGACGGTCGGCCGGTGCTCGTCGACCTCCACCACACAGCCCTCGAAGACGTCCCCGACCCGGTCCTTGAGCAGGGCCGCCTCCACGATGTCCACGCACTCGCGCTCGACGGTGCCGGCGATCCGGGCGCCGTCGGCCATCCGCCGGGGCAGCGCGTCGAGCGCGTCGCGCACCCAGTCGGGCGGGGCCTGGCCGGCGACCGCCGCGAGGCAGATCTCCGAGGCGTAGCGGTCGGCGAGGCGGCGCAGCGGGGCGGTGCAGTGGGTGTAGGGGGCGGCGACGGCGGAGTGGGTGGTGATCGCGGGGAGGACGCCGTCACGGAACACCGTGTAGCCGGAGCCGCGCAGCAGGGTGGTGCACTCCTGGAGGAAGGCCGCGTGGCGGGTGTCGTGCGGGTCCAGGGTGCGGATCAGCGCGGCGTACGACACATGGTGCGGCCAGTCGATGTGCAGCGCGGTGGCGGTGCGGCGGAGGCGGGCGACGGCGCCGTCGGGGGCGGCGGGGAGGGTGCGCAGGATGCCGGTGCCCTGCGCGAGCATCAGGTCGGCGGCGGCCATCCCGGTGAGCAGGGAGAGCTGGGCGTTCCAGCCGTCGGCGGGCAGCGGGGCCCGGTAGCGGAGCACGTAGGTGTGGTCCTGCTCGGTGATCTGCTGCTCTGGCACGTTCAGGGAGATGCCGCCGCGCTCGGTCTCCTGCCGTCCCCGGGCCTCGCCGATCTCCTTGAGCAGCGCGACCGGTTCCTCGGCCGTCCCTGCGTCGATCTCCTTCTGCACGCGCGCGTAGTCGAGCCTGGCGCGGCTGCGGACCAGGGCGCGGCGCACGTCGACGGCGAGGGTCCGGCCCTCCGCGTCCAGGTCGATCGTCCACAGCACGGCCGGGCGGACCTGGTCGGGCAGCAGGCTGGCCGCGCCCTCGCTGAGCACGGTGGGGTGCAGCGGCACCTTCCCGTCGGGGAAGTACAGGGTGTTCACCCGGCGGTGCGCCTCGGCGTCCAGCGCTCCGCCGGGCACGACGAAGGCGGCGACGTCGGCGATGGCGTACCGGACCCGGTAGCCGGTGCCCTGCCGGGAGAGGTGGGTGGCCTGGTCCAGGTCGGCGGAGGCCGGGGGGTCGAGCGTGAAGAAGGGGATGTCCGTGGCGTCGTACGACGGCAGGGCGGGCGGCGTCTTCGCGGCGCGCTCGGCCTCTTCGCGGACCTGGGGCGGGAAGGCGGCCGGGATGCCGAGTTCGGCGCGCAGGGCGGCCAGGGCGGCCCGCAGCGGCGCCTCGGGGGCACCGGTCACGCGGATCTTGCGGCGGGGCATACAGCGAGCGTAGGTCGGGGGCGCCGGGGCGGCACGCCGTACCCTGTCGCGGAGGTCTACGTAAGGAGTACGTGTTGCTGGTCCTGCTGCCGCCGTCGGAAGGCAAGGCGAACTCGGGCGAGGGCGCCCCGCTGGAGCTTTCCTCGCTCTCCCTGCCGGGCCTGACCGCCGCGCGGCGGGCCGTGCTCACCGAGCTGGTCGAGCTGTGCACCGGTGACGAGGAGAAGGCGCGCGAGGTGCTCGGACTGAGCGAGGGGCTGCGCGGCGAGATCGCGAAGAACACCGCCCTGCCGACGGCAGGTGCCCGCCCCGCCGGGGAGATCTACACCGGTGTCCTCTACGACGCCCTCGGCCTGGCCACGCTGGAGGCGGCGGCGCGCAGGCGTGCGGCGGACTCGCTGCTGGTGTTCTCCGGGTTGTGGGGCGCGGTGCGGGTGACGGACCCGATCCCCTCCTACCGCTGCTCGATGGGGGTGAGGCTGCCGGGTCTCGGCGCGCTGGCCGGGCACTGGCGGGCGCCGATGGCCGAGGTGCTGCCGGAGGCGGCCGGGGACGGGCTGGTGCTGGATCTGCGCTCCTCCGCCTACGCGGCGGCCTGGAAGCCGAAGGGCGAGCTCGCGGGCCGCACGGCGACCGTACGGGTGCTGCACGCGCCGACCCGGAAGGTGGTCAGCCACTTCAACAAGGCGACCAAGGGCCGGATGGTGCGGAGCCTGCTGACGGCCGGTACCGCGCCGAAGGACCCCGCCGAGCTGGTGGAGGTGCTGCGGGAGCTCGGCTACGTCGTGGAGGCGCAGGCACCGGGCAGGCCGGGCAAGGCGTGGTCGCTGGACGTGCTGGTGGAGGAGATCCACTAGCCGCCTTCACGAGCGTATTGCAACATGCGCAACGCTCATTGCGAATAGTGCAGCTGCTGGGCACGATGAGGGCATGACCTCACCCCTGCCCTCCTCTTCGGCTGCCTCCGTGCTGGATCTCGCCCCCGTCGTGCCCGTGGTGGTCGTCTCCGACGCCGCCGACGCCGTACCGCTGGCGCGGGCGCTGGTGGCGGGTGGGCTGCCGGCGATCGAGGTGACGCTCAGGACGCCGGGGGCGCTGGACGCGATCCGCGCGATCGCCGGTGAGGTGCCCGAGGCCGTCGTCGGCGCGGGCACGGTGCTCACACCGGAGCAGGTCGGGGCGTGCGTGGCGGCAGGGGCGCGGTTCCTGGTCAGCCCCGGGTGGACGGACACGCTGCTGGAGGCGATGCGCGGGTCCGGAGTGCCGTTCCTGCCGGGGGTCTCGACCACCTCGGAGGTCGTGGCGCTGCTGGAGCGCGGGGTGCGGGAGATAAAGTTCTTCCCGGCGCAGGCGGCGGGCGGTACGGCGTATCTGCGGTCGCTGGCCGGGCCGTTGCCGCAGGCCCGCTTCTGTCCCACGGGCGGGATCGGCCCGCAGACCGCGCCCGAGTATCTGTCCCTGCCCAACGTCGGCTGCGTGGGCGGCAGTTGGATGGTCCCGGCGGACGCGGTGGCCGCCGGGGACTGGGCGCGGATCGAGGAGCTGGCGCGGGGCGCCGCGGGGCTCAGGGACGCAGGTGGGACGTGTCGTTGAACAGCCGCACGCTCGCGTTGCCGTCCGCGTAGTACGCCACCGCCGACAGGGAGGCCGCCGACAGTTCCATCCGGAACACGGACTCGGGCGGGGCGCCGAGGGCGAGGCGGACGAAGGTCTTGATCGGGGTCACATGGCTGACCAGCAGGACCGTGCGGCCGGCGTGGGCGGCGACCAGCTTGTCGCGGGTGGCGGCGATCCGGGTGGCCGTCTCGGCGAAGCTCTCGCCGCCCCCGGTGGGGTGGGCCTCCGGGTCGGCGAGCCAGGCGTTCAGATCGTCGGGGTGGCGGTCGCGGACCTCGCCGAAGGTGAGGCCCTCCCAGGCGCCGAAGTCCGTCTCGCGCAGGCCGTCCTCGATCGTCACGTCCAGACCGAGGCGGGTGGCGACGACGGCCGCGGTCTCACGGGTGCGGGTGAGGGGGGAGGCGATGACGGCCTCGATGGTGCCGCGCCGGGCGAGCGCCTCGGCCGTGCGGTGGGCCTGTTCTCGGCCGGCGGCGGAGAGGGAGGGGTTGGTGCCGCCGCTGCCGGAGAAGCGCTTCTGGGGGGTGAGGGGGGTTTCGCCGTGCCGGAGCAGCACGAAAGTCGCCGGTGCGCCGAGGTCGGGGGCGCTGCTCCAGCCAGGGGCGCCGGACAGGTGCTGCTCGCTGCCCGCAGCCGCGGCGGCAGCGGTCGAAGCGGCCAGTGCCGCCGTCGACTCCGAGGCCGACCACTGCTCCCCCCTCGATCCCGCGTCCATCGCCTCGTTCGCCAGGCGGTCCGCGTGCTTGTTCTGCTCGCGGGGGATCCACTCGTAGGTGACCTGCTCCGGCGGGAAGACCGACCTCGCCTCCGCCGCCAAGGGCTTCATGTCGGGGTGCTTGATCTTCCAGCGCCCCGACATCTGCTCGATGACGAGCTTGGAGTCCATGCGGACGTGCACCATCGCGGCCGGGTCGAGGGTGTGGGCGGCGCGCAGGCCGGCCACGAGGCCCCGGTACTCGGCCACGTTGTTCGTGGCGACGCCGAGGTATTCCGCCGCCTCGGTCAGCGGCTCGCCCGTGACCGCGTCCCGCACCACCGTGCCGTAGCCCGCGGGCCCCGGGTTGCCCCGCGACCCGCCGTCCGCCTCGACGATGAACTCCCGCACTCCTGAAGCCCCTTACCGGCTCTTACAGACCCGACTCGGCGGTACGCACCAGGATGCGGCGGCAGTTCTCGCAGCGCACCACGGTGTCCGGCGCCGCCGAGCGGATCTCGTTCAGCTCGGTGATCGCCAGCTCCTGGCGGCAGCCCTGGCAGGTGCGGGCGTACAGCTTGGCCGCGCCGATGCCGCCCTGCTGCTCGCGCAGCTTGTCGTAGAGCTTCAGCAGGTCGGCGGGCACGGAACCCGCGACGACCTCGCGCTCCTTCGTCACCGTCGCCACCTCGCCGTCGATCTCCTCGAACGCGGCGTCCCGGCGCGCGCTCGCGTCGTCGATCTTCGACTGCACCGAAGCGACCCGCTCGGTCAGCTCGTTCACCCGCTCCTGCGCGGCCTCACGGCGCTCCATGACCTCCAGGACCACGTCCTCCAAGTCGCCCTGGCGCTTGGCGAGGGAGGCGATCTCGTGCTGGAGGTTGGACAGGTCCTTGGGCGAGGTGACCGCGCCGGAGTCCAGGCGCTGCTGGTCGCGGGCGGCGCGCTGGCGCACCTGGTCCACGTCCTGCTCGGCCTTGGTCTGCTCGCGGGCGGTGTCGCTCTCCTCGGTCTGCGCGGCGACGAGCAGGTCCCGCAGCTGGGTGAGGTCCTTGTTCAGCGCGTCGATCTCGGCGTGCTCGGGCAGGGACCTCCGCCGGTGCGCGAGCTGCTGCAGGCGGACGTCGAGGTCCTGGACGTCGAGGAGTCGGATCTGGTCGGCGGGCGCGGCGTTCAGTTGGGGGCTCCTGTTAGTTAGACGTGGTGGTGGACGCCGCGTGGGCGGTCCAGGGGTCGGTGACCGTCTTGGAGACGTGGACGCGCAGGTCCCAGCCGCGGCGGTCGGAGATCTCGTCGAGCTGGCTCGCGGCCAGCTCGCACCAGGGCCACTCGGTGGCCCAGTGCGCCGCGTCGAGCAGCGCGAGGGGGCTGTGGGCGACGGCCGCCGTGAATTCCGCGGCCGGGTGGTGGCGCAGGTCGGCGGTGAGGAAGGCGTCCACCCCGGCGGCGCGCACCTCCTCGAAGAGGCTGTCGCCGGAGCCGCCGCTGACGGCGACCGTGCGGACGACGGCCTCGGGGTCGCCGGCCACCCGGATGCCCTGCGCGGTGGCGGGCAGCCGCGCGGCGGCGCGCTCGGCCAGCTCGCGGACGGTCAGCGGGTGGTCCAGTTCGCAGACGCGGCCGAGGCCGCGGCGGCCCTCCGGATCGGTGGGGTCCGGCACCAGCGGTCGTACGACGCGAAGGTCCAGCGCACCCGCGAGCGCGTCCGAGACACCCGGATCCGCGGTGTCGGCGTTGGTGTGGGCCACGTGCAGCGCGATGTCGTTCTTGATCAGCGTGTGCACGACACGGCCCTTGAAGTGGGTCGCCGCGACCGTGGTCGTCCCCCGCAGGTAGAGCGGGTGGTGGGTGACCAGCAGGTCGGCGCCGAGCTTCACCGCCTCGTCGACGATCTCCTGCACGGGGTCGACGGCGAACAGGACCCGGGTGACCTCCTGGTCGGGTTCGCCCACGACCGTGCCGACCGCGTCCCAGGACTCGGCCCGCTCGGCGGGCCACAGGTTCTCCAGCGCGGTGATGACTTCAGACAGACGGGGCACGTAGGCAAGGCTACCTGGCCGGTCTGCGCGGCCGTACCGCATCCGACCGCTCTGACCCCCGTCAGCACGAAGGTCCCGTTTTCCTCAGGTGAATCGCTTCTGCACCACCCGTATGTGTGAAGCCGGGCTCGGCCGGTCCCCCGCCAGTGCGTGCGAAAACTAGCTTCGTCGCCGGAGGTGACCGAACGATGACGGCCTGTGCGATCGAACCCCCGCCCACGGGCGGGGCCGATGGTGCGCCGGGGACGGCCTTCGCCGTGACGGCGGACGGCGCGTACGCGGCCCGGCTCGCCCCGGCCGGGGACTGCTGGTTCCCGGAGCGCTGGACGCTGGACGGCCCGGAGCCGTACGCGGTGCCGTTGCCCGGCAACCAGCCGGAGGAGCCCGGCACCGAGGTGCAGCCCCTGTCAGACGGCCGGGTGCTGATCCACCGGCTGGTCGAGCACCGGCACGCCTTCTCGCTGCTGTACCCGACCGGGCCCGGCACCGGCGAGCTGCCGCTGGGCGCGGTGGAGTGCCCCGAGCCCGGCACCCGGCTCACCCTGCTGCCGCCTGCCCCGGGAGGCCTGCGGGCGTACGCCCTCGCCGTCGGGCCGCGGTCGAGTGCGGTGTGGCTGGTGGCGGGCGGGGCGTTCGGACCCGAGCAGCTCGCCGAGGTGCCGGGGCGCTGTTCGGGCGGGATCTGGCTGGACCGCGCCGGGCGGATGCTGGCGCTGGACCGGGAGTTCGACGGCGGGCCGGTCAAGACGGTCGTGCTGGACCTGGAGCGCGTGGAGGTCTCGCCGCTGCTGCAGATCGCGGCCGTGAGCGACGACCGGCTGCTGCTCGCCGAGCCCGACAGCGGGCTGCTGCTCATCTCCTCCGACGCGCCCTCGCCGGGGCAGGAACGATTGGGCTGGGGCGTGCTGGGCAGCACCCTGCCGGTGCGTTTCCCCGAGAGCCTCAGGGTGCCGGACTGCGCGCTGACGCCGTTCGCGATCCAGCCCGGGCAGGTGCTGATGCCGGAGAACTGCGCGGTGGCGCTGCGCGTCGACGGGCCGTTCGGCGACAGCTGGGTGGGCGTCTGGCGGCCGGCGGAGCGGCGGATGAGCCATCTCCCGCCACCCCGGGGGTGGCTGACCGGGGCCGGGCTGTGGACACGGGACGGGGTGCTGCGGCTGCCGTACGCGACGGAGGAGACTTCCTGCGGCGTGGCGGAGCTGACGGTGCCCCGGGGGGAGACCGCCGCGGGGAGCAGTACTGCCGCGGCGCGGGGGGATGCGGGCCCGGAGGGTCCGGTCCGGGACGGCACGGCTGCCGGGACGCTCGGGGCGTCACCGGAGCCGACGGCACCGGATCCTCCGGGACCTGCGAGCAGGCGGGCTCCGGTCCCTGCGACGCGGGACGCTGCGGATCCCCCGAGGCGGGGCGTCTGGGAGCGCGTGGGACGGATCGGGGAGCCCGGGGGTACGAACCCCCCGGCATCTCCGGAGCCTGCGGAATCAGGGATTCCGGACCCCTCCGCGACACGTCCGGTGCCGTTGCAGCAGGCACCTCTGGGCCGTCTTGTAACGAACTAGTGCCGGTTGGCGTGTGCGCCTGGAATCGGCCCGTGGTGTGCCGGTTACACTCGCCCGGCTGTACGAAAGATCATGTTGACGGGGTGAATACGTCCGATGAGCGACACGAGCACGAAGGACCAGCTGTCCGCCGACTCTCACGAGGCTGCCGGCCACGGCCGGCACCGGGGTCCGGTCGCGGCCCAGGAGAGCGAGTCGGCTCCGCACGGCCGGCACCGCAAGCCGGCCGAACAGACCGCGGAGGCGGCTGCCTGACGGTGGTGACGAGAAGAGGGGGCGTCCGACGGGCGCCCCCTCTTCTCGTCCGGAAGTCTCCTCGGGCGCTCTCCTCAGCCCCGCTTGAGTCCCAGCACCTCCGCCGCCGCGAAGGTCTCCCCCGGCGGCCGGTCCGCGTAGTGCGGGGTGAGGAGCGCGTCGAGTTCGTCGTACGTGAACGTCTCCTGCTTGCTGTCGAACTTCGCGCGCACCCGCGGCCGTTCGACGATCGCGACCATGCCGCCGTGCACGACGAGCAGCTGGCCGTTGATCCCGGCGGCGGCCGGCGAGGCCAGGTAGCCGACGAGCGGGGCGACATGCTCGGGGGCCAGCGGGTCCAGTCCCTCGTCCGGCTGCTCGAACCCGGCGAAGACGTCCTCGGTCATGCGGGTGCGGGCGCGCGGGCAGATCGCGTTGGCCGTGACGCCGTACTTGGCGAGGGCGAGGGCGGTGGAGGTGGTCAGGCCGACGATTCCGCCCTTCGCGGCCGCGTAGTTGGGCTGTCCGGCGGAGCCGGCGAGGAACGCCTCCGAGGAGGTGTTCACGATCCGCCCGTACACCTTCCCTCCCCCGGCCGCCTTGGACCGCTCCCGCCAGTGCGCGGCGGCGAAGTGGGTGGTGTTGAAGTGGCCCTTGAGGTGGACGCGGATCACCGAGTCCCACTCGTCCTCGGTCATGGAGAAGACCATGCGGTCGCGCAGGATGCCCGCGTTGTTGACGAGGATGTCGAGCCCGCCGAACTCGTCGATCGCCAACTGCATCAGCCGGCGGGCCTGTTGGAAGTCGGCGACGTCCCCGGTGTGGGCGACCGCCCGGCCTCCGTGCGCGCGGATCTCGGCGGCGACCTGTTCGGCCGGTCCCGCCGAGGCCTCCCCCGACCCGTCCCGGCCCGGCTGCCCGTAGTCGTTGACGACGACGGCCGCGCCGAGCCGGGCGAGTTCCAGGGCCTCGGCCCGGCCGAGCCCGCGTCCGGCGCCGGTGACGACGGCGGACAGCCCCTGCAGCGGTCCCTCGGATGGCAGTGCCATGCCGGTCCCCGTCCTCAGATCTCGATGCACGTACGCAGGGCGGTCCCGGTACGCATCTGATCCAGCGCCTCGTTGATCCCGGCCAGGTGGACCCGGTGGGTGATCAGGCCCGCGAGGTCGACGCGGCCGGCCCGCCACAGGGCGATCGTGCGCTCGTAGGAGCGCAGCACGTCGCCGCCGCCGTACATGGACGGCAGGATGCGCTTCTCGTCGAAGAACAGCTCGAACATGTTCAGCTGCAGGAAGTCGTCCATGGCGCCGGCGCCGACCACGACGAGGGTGCCGCCGCGCCGGGTGTTCTCGTAGGCGGTGCGGGCGGTGGCCGACCTGCCGACGACCTCGAAGACGTAGTCGAAGCCCTCGCCGCCGGTGACCTGTTGCTTGGCGTCGGGCAGCTCCTCCGGCGAGACCGCCTTGGTGGCGCCGAACCTCAGAGCGGACTCGCGCCGGGAGGCGACCGGGTCCACGGCGACGATCTCGGCGGCGCCCTTCAGCCGCGCCCCCTGCACCGCGGAGATGCCGACGCCTCCGCACCCGATGACGGCGACCGACGAACCGGCCTCCACGTCGGCGGTGTTGAGGGCGGCACCGAGTCCGGTGGTGACGCCGCAGCCGATGAGCGCGGCGATGTCGAAGGGCACGTCGTCCGGGATCGGAACGGCACACCCGGCGTCGACCACGACCTCCTCGGCGAAGGTGCCGGTGCCGGCGAAGCCGAAGACGTCACCGCCGGAACGCCTGAAGTTGGGGGTGCCCGCGTTCATGAACCCGGCCAGGCACAGCTCGGTCTGCCCGCGCCGGCAGGCCGGGCAGGCGCCGCAGGCGGGCAGCCAGCAGATGACGACCCGATCGCCGGCCTTCAGGTGCCGTACGCCCTCCCCGACTTCGAGGATCTCGCCGGCACCCTCGTGGCCCGGCACGAAGGGGGCCGGCTGCGGCAGCACCCCGTTCATCGCGGACAGGTCCGAGTGGCACAGCCCGGTCGCCCGCACCCGGACCCTGACCTTGCCGGGGCCGAAGCCCACCGCCTCGACGTCGTCGAGGACCTCCAGCTTTTCCTGGCCGATCTCGTGCAGTACGGCTGCGCGCATGGTGCGGCTCCCCTCGATGACTGGTTTCAGGAGTGCTCTACGACGGTGTCCGCGAGGACCGGCGCGTCGCCCCGCTCGACCGAGCTCACCTCCACCCGGACGCTCCCCTCCCGCCGCCACATGCGGATGCGCAGGGTCTCCCCCGGGTACACGACGCCCGCGAACCGGGTGGTGTACGACCGCACCCGGCTCACGTCCCCGCCGAGCAGCGTGTCCACGACGGCCTTGAGGGTGATGCCGTAGGTGCACAGCCCGTGCAGGATCGGCCTGTCGAACCCGGCGCGCTTGGCGAACTCGGGGTCGGCGTGCAGCGGGTTCCAGTCGCCGGAGAGGCGGTAGAGGAGGGCCTGGTCGGCGCGGATCAGGCGCTCGACGGTCCGGTCGGGTTCGCCGGCGGGGGGTTCGAGCCGGGTGGAGGGGCCCCGGTCGCCGCCCCACCCGCCCTCCCCGCGTACGAAGATCTGGGCGTCGTTGGTCCACAGCGGGCCGTCGGCGTCGGCGACCTCGGTGCGCAGGACCAGGATGGCGGCCTTGCCTTTGTCGTAGACGGCGGCGAGCCGGTGGGTCGCGGTCGCCGTGCCCTCGGCCGGGATCGGGCGGTGGATCTCCAGCGTCTGTCCGCCGTGCAGGACCTTGGCGAGCTCGACCTCCACGCCGGGCATGGACAGCCCGCTGATGACGCCGGGTGCGCCGGAGCCCGCGACGGTGGCGAAGCTCGGCAGGACGTGCAGCCGGGACTCCAGGGTGTAGCGCAGCTCGTCGGGGTCGGTGGCGGGGTCGTCCTTGTCGGGGCGGGCTCCCGCGCCGATGCCGAGGTGGTAGAGCTGGACGTCCTTGGTGGTCCAGGAGATCTCGCCGGTCCGGGGTTCGGCCGCGAGGGCTCGGCTTGCGTCGATGGGCATACGGCTCCTGACACTGGCGGTTCAAGACCCCGGTGCGGACGTCCGCACCGTCGGCCGCACCGAGGTCGCTACGGGCCGTCCTAGAACGCGTTCCAGTCCGGCGCCCTCTGTATAGCCCAGCGCTCCACACTTGTGAAGGCTCCTGACGCTGCGTCAGCACGCTTGCCGGCAGCCCCGGACAGTGACATTTGTACTGCGCGAGTCCGTACATGCGCATCTGCCGGGAGCGCGGCCGCGCTTCTAGCGTCGTAGGCATGACACAGACGGAGAACACCGCCGTGTCCTTCAGGGGGGCGGTCAAGACGTACGGCGCGGTGCGCGCCGTGGACGGGGTGGACCTGGAGATCGGGCCCGGACAGACCGTGGCCCTGCTGGGCCGCAACGGGGCCGGCAAGTCGACCACGATCGGGCTGCTGCTCGGGCTGTACGAGCCCGACGCCGGTGCGGTGGAACTGTTCGGCACGGCGCCCGAGCGCTCGGTGCGCGCGGGGCGGGTGGGCGCGATGCTCCAGGACACCCGGCCGGTGCCCCGGGTCACCGTGGGCGAGCTGGTCACCTTCCTGGCCTCCCTCCCCCGCTCTCGGCTTCGCTCGAGCGGGGGGATCCCCATACCCGCGCCGATGCCGGTGGCGCGGGCGCTGGAGCTGGCCGGCATCGCCGACCTGGCCGGGCGCCGGGTGGACCGGCTGTCCGGCGGGCAGGTCCAGCGGGTGCGGCTCGCCCTCGCGCTCGCCGGCGACCCGGCACTGCTGGTCCTGGACGAGCCGACGGCGGCACTGGACGTGGAGGCACGGCACGCCTTCTGGGACTCCATGCGGACCTACGCCCGCCGTGGCCACACCGTCCTGTTCTCCACCCACTACCTCCAGGAGGCGGACGCGCACGCCGACCGGATCGTGGTCATCGACCGGGGCCGGATCGTCGCCGACGGCACGAGCGAGGAGCTACGGCGCGCGGCGGGCGGCAACCTGGTGTGCGTGGACCTGGCGGGCCGGGATGCGGAGTCCTTCGGCCTGCTGCCCGGGGTCCGCTCGGTGGAGGTGCAGGGCGACCGGGTCCGGCTGCGCACCGAGGACTCCGACGCGACGGTGGTGGCGCTGGCCGGGCTGGGGGCGATCAGGAACCTGGAGGTGTCTCCGGCTTCACTGGACGACGCGTTCTTGGCCCTGACGGCCGGCGGACGCGCCCCGAGCGGACGCGCGGAACTGCGCGAGCAACCCATGACGGCCCGCACCCGAACGGAAACCTTCTGATGCTCGCCTACGTGAGGCTCGAGATCCGCCGCACCCTGCGAGACACCGGCTTCGTCATCGGCGGCATAGCCATGCCGGTGATGATGTATCTCCTGTTCACCAACCTCGGCGAGAACGACGGGGCTTGGAAGACCACGGCCATGGTCGGCATGGCGGCCTACGGCGCCGTCGGCTCCGGCCTGAACACCGGAGGCGCCGTCGCCGAGGACCGCGCGACCGGCTGGCTGCGCCAGCTGCGCGTGACCCCCATGACCCCACGCGAGGTGGTGATCGGCCGGACCCTGACCGGCGTGGTGACCGTGCTGCCCTCGATCGTCGCGGTACTCGCGGCGGGCGGACTGGTCAACGGCGTACGGCTGGCGGCCGGCCACTGGGTGGCGATCGCGCTGCTGCTGTGGCTCGGCTCGATCCCGTTCACCCTGCTCGGCCTCGGCAACGGCTACCGGCTGACCGGGCCGAGCACCGGGGTGGTCAACATGGTCTGCAATCTGGGGCTCGCGGTGATCGGCGGCCTGTGGTTCCCGATCAGCCTGTTCCCCGGCTGGCTGCAGACCCTGTCGGCGTACACCCCCACCCGTCGGTTCGCCCAGCTGGGCACCGCCGTATCGGAGGGGCACGCGCCGGGGGTCGGTGCCATCATCGTGCTGACGGCCTGGCTCGCTCTGTTCGGTTCGTACGCTGTGCTGTCGTACCGCCATCGGGCGGGGACCATCTGACCGGGGGAACATCGGACATGACGTGGGCATGGGGAGTTCGGTGCCAGCTACGGGCCCTTCGGGCCGAGCGGCACCAGTGGCGGGCCGAGCACGAACGATTCAAGGCCGCGCAGCGGGCCGCCCGGAAGGAGGGCAAGGAGCCGGACGTCGACCATCCGGGCCCGCCGCCCACCGGTTTCGCCCTGCTGCCCTGGCTGCTGATGGGGATGGGGTCCTTCTCCAATCTCCTGCAGGGCAGGACCCCGAACCCGTGGATCGGCAGCCTGGGCCTGCTGACCTTCAACAGCCTCTACATCTACGTCACCTTCCGCTCCTTCGACCGGCAGAAGCGCGAGGCGGTCTCCACCCGGGTGGCGCTGCTCGTCATGGGCCTCGTGACCACGGGCCTGGCGCTCGGCTACGGCGGCAACTGGCTGCTGTTCTTCCCGCTGCTGGGGCTGGCGACGGGTGCGGCGCTGCGCGGTCCGTGGCTCGGCCGTACGGGCGTGCTGCTGGCCGCGTACGCGGGTGCGATCTCCGCTGTCCGCGACGGCTCGGAAGCGGTGAACATCGCCTACGGCACCTTCCTCTCCAGTATGGTGACCGCCGCGATCCTCAGCCTGTCCGAGGCGGTGCGGGAACTGCGCGCCGCCCGCGAGGAGCTGGCCCGGCGCGCGGTGGAGAAGGAGCGGCTGCGGTTCTCGCGGGACCTGCACGATCTGCTCGGGCACACCCTGTCGGTGATCGTGGTGAAGTCGGAGGCGGCCCGGCGGCTGGCCCCGCGCGACATGGACGCGGCGCTGGGCCAGATCACGGACATCGAGTCGGTGGGCCGGCAGGCGCTCACCGAGATCCGCGAGGCGGTGACCGGCTACCGGGAGGGGAGCCTGGCCACCGAGCTGACCCGGGCCCGCTCGGCGCTGTCGGCGGCGAGTGTGGAGCCGGTGGTGCGGCAGTCGGGGGCCCCGCTGGAACCGCAGACGGAGGCGCTGCTGAGCTGGGTGGTGCGCGAGGCGGTGACGAACGTGGTCCGGCACAGCGACGCGGGCCGCTGCGAGATCACCGTCGACAGCGGTGCCGAGCGGGTCCGGCTCATCGTCACCGACAACGGCAGTGGCAGGGCCGTCAGCCGGCCCCAGCAGGGCATCGGCGGCACCGGACTGAAGGGGCTCACCGAGCGCCTCGCGGCGGCGGGCGGCTCGCTCACGGCCGGCCCGTCGCCGCGCGGCGGTTTCACGGTGACCGCCGAACTCCCGGTGGAGTCGGCCCGGTTCGCCGAGGCGGTGGCTACGGCGCCCAGGGCGCGCTGACCGCCCAGGTGACGTCGTCGGTCCAGGACGTGCTGCTGTCGAAGGCGTTGGACCCGCCGTCGCTCGCTATGTACAGGTTGTAGTCGTAGTGGCGCAGGTATCTCGTCGGGTAGTTGTACGAGGCGAACGAGGTGCCGGTGCCGCTCTTGCCGGTCTGCGGACAGAACGTGGCGTCGGCCCGGAACTGGGCGGTGCCGTCCATGGGCTGCCGGTAGAGCTTGTAGTTGTAGTGGCGCAGGTAGTCGCCGGGGTAGTTGCGTGACTCGAAGGAGACGCAGGAGCTGTCGGCGAGTCCCCTGCGGACGATCCAGGTGGCGTCGTTCTTGTCCAGGCCGGAACTGCCGGAGGTGATGGCGGAGATGACGCCGGCGTTGTTCTGGTGGCGGACGTAGTCGGCGGTGCAGCAGGTGGTGGTGGCGCGCAGCGAGATCTCCGAGCCGGAGCTCAGCGTGCCGGTGCTGCCGGTCGCGCCGCCGTAGCCGACGGAGACGATGTTCGTCTGGACGGCGTCGTCGGCGGCGTCCGTCGAGATGCCGGAGGTCATGACGCCCTCGAAGAACGAGCCGATGGAGCCGTTGCTGTTGTCGCCGCCGGTGCCGAGGACGATCGCGCCTTCCTGGTGCATCGGCGAGTAGCCGCTCGTGGTCGGCTCACCTCCGGAATAGGTGGTCGTGAGCCCACCGGATTGCGCATTCCCCCATTTGAGCGCGAAATGGTTCTGGCCGTTGTTCTTGAGCAGCGCGGTCACGAACGGCAGGGGGCCCGTTCCGGTGTTGGCGGAGTTCTTGCTGTATCCGGCGTCGGACTGGAACAGCCCGTTCTCCAGGTCGGCCTGCACCCAGGGGCCCTGCCCGTAACAGGGGGAGAACCAGCACTCGGTGCCGAAGTTGATGGCGTCCATGTGGCCGTTGCCGGTGTCCTTGTTGTTGGTCTCGGCGTTGCCGTAGTCGAAGCAGCAGCGGCCGTTGACGTGGGTGCCGGAGGTCACCATGTACATCCCCTCGGCGGCGCCGTTGGTGGCCACACCGGAGGTGGAGTTGTCCCGGTAGCCCATGCCGGCGGAGATCTCCAGGCCGTAGACCTGGTGGCCGCCGACGGTCACCGGCAGGGCGTCGGCGGGCGCCCCGACATCGGCCTTCCCGGCCCCGCCCGCGCCCTCGATCGTGAGGTCGTTGTGGCGGGAGGACTGGTCGTAGATCTTGGTGATGATGCAGGTCGTACCGGAACAGAAGGAGTCCTGGGCGGCCGCGTTGGCGTATCCGCCGGCGGTCAGCAGCCCGATGTCCTTCGTGGCGCCGTCCGAGGCCCGCTGCACCTGGTAGAGCGAGCCGTTGTACGACGAGTACAGCGCCCGGACCAGGCTGTGCGCGGCGACGCAGGGGGTGCCCGCGGCGGCGTAGACGTCACAGGGCAGTGAACTCGCGGCGGCGGCCTGGGGCGCGCCGACGCCGAGGAGCAGCGCGGCGAGGGTCGCGCAGACGGCGAGCACGGACAGGGCGGCGCTTCTGGGCCACCGGAGGCGGATGTGGGGGGATCTCACGGGCACGGTACACCTCGGATTCTCTCGTTCGGCATATCGGACGCTGTTCGATCGAAATACCGAACCTATTCGACGGTGGAAATTGCTCGGATTCCTGGAAATGCAGAGGCGATTGTTTGAGTACCGCCGAAGACCGTCAACCCCCGCCGCACCGGCCGATGCCAAGTCTTTAATCGGGGGCGGCTGCCCGCGCCACGAGCAACGGCTGGAAGAAACCCGTCTCTTCGGGCATCAGCCAGGCGATGTCCGTGAATCCCGCACCGGCGGCGAACCCGGCGAGCCGCTCCCGCCCGAGCGCCCAGTAGGTGGCCCGGCGCACCCGGACCCCCCCCCACTGCACCTCGCCCGGACGCAACTGGAAGTGCTCCAGGTCGTAGTGCTCGCCGTCCGCGTGCCACTGCCAGAGCTGGAAGCTGACGGTCCGCCCGGTGCCGTCGGCGCACTCGTGCACCTGCGGGGGCGTCGAGACCGGACGCTCGCGCAGCAGCTCGTCATAGGGCCGGGTACTGACGAGCAGCCGCCCGCCGGGCCGCAGCACCCGCCGCATCTCCCCCAGCGCGGCACGCACGTCCGGCTCCGTCAGGAGATGGGGCAGCGAGTTGTCGGCACAGACCACGGCGTCGAACCGGCCTCCGGGGAAAGGCAGTCGCCGCATGTCGGCACCGGCGGTGGGCAGAGCCACCCCGCACCGGGCGGCCTCCCGGCGCGCACGCGCGGCGGCCCGCACGCTCAGGTCGGTCCCGACCATCCGGTGACCCCGCAGGGCCAGCCCGATGGCCTGTGTCCCGATGCCGCAGGAACAGTCCAGCACGGCCGCACCCGCCCGGCCGACCAGGGCGTCCAGCGCGGCACCCTGCCTGCGGAGGCTCGTCTCCCAGTCCGGGTAGATCAGGTGGTAGTCGTCGGCCAGCTCGTCGTAGAAGCGCGCGGTCGAGAACTCGGGCACGCAAGCGAGGCCAGCGTGCCGGGAGCCGCGGTGGGCCGGAGTTCCCGGCCGTAACCTGAGCCCATGAACGAGATGCCCCGGGAGCACCGGACCGCCAAGTCCATTCGGGTGCTGCTCGCCGAGGACCAGGGCATGATGCGGGGGGCGCTCGCGCTGCTGCTCGGCATGGAGGAGGACATCGAGGTGGTGTCCCAGCTGGGCTCGGGCGACGCCATCGTGGACGCCGTGCTCACCCACCGGCCGGACGTGGCCCTGCTGGACATCGAGCTGCCGGGCATCAGCGGGCTGGACGCGGCGGCCGAGCTGCGCGAGCAGGCGCCCGGCTGCCGGGTGCTGATCCTCACCACCTTCGGCCGGCCCGGCTATCTGCGCCGGGCCATGGAGGCCGGGGCGGCCGGGTTCCTCGTCAAGGACGGGCCCGTGGAGGAACTGGCCGCGGCCATCCGGCGCGTGCTCACCGGGGAGACCGTCGTCGACCCCGCGCTCGCCGCCGCCGCGCTCAGCGCCGGGCCCAGTCCGCTGACGGCCCGCGAGTGCGATGTGCTGAAGGCCTCGGTCGACGGGGCGACCGTCGCCGACATCGCCGGCAAACTGCACCTGTCCGAGTCCACCGTCCGCAACTACCTCTCCTCCGCGATCGGCAAGACGGGCACCCGCAACCGGGCGGAGGCGGTACGGGAGGCCCGGCAGCAGGGCTGGCTGTGATCGGGGCTCTGCCGGGCGTGGACCCGCTCCAGAAGGAGTCCATGGGCGGCCCGGACCGTTGCCTCACGTCGAGGAGGTCCTCCGCGGCAGCCACAGCAGCATCAGCACCGCCCCGCCCACCAGCACCGCCGTACTGGCCCGGAAGGCCAGCGCATAGCCGTCGGTCAGCGCCTCGGGGCCGTGTCCGCCGTCCGTGCCGGCCGCGGCGACGGTCGACATCACGGCCAGCCCGAGCGAACCGCCCATCGTGCGCGAGGTGTTGATCAACCCCGACACCACACCGGCCTCGCCCGGAGCCGCCCCGGACGTGGCCAGGGAGGCGAGCGGGGTCGCCGCGAGACCCGCGCCGAGCATCATCAGGATCCCCGGGACCATGATCGCGGTGAGGTACGCCTCGTGCGCGCTCATCGTCGACTGCCAGCCGAAGCCGGCCGCGGCCACCAGGGTGCCCAGCACCGCCACGGTCCGCGGGCCCGCGAGCCGCATCAGGCGCGGCGCCAGCTTGGAGCCGACGACCACGGACAGCGAGCTGGGCACCAGGGCGACTCCGGCCTCCAACGGTGTGTAGCCGAGGACGTTCTGGGCGTAGAGGGTCATGAAGTACCACATGCAGAACATGGCCGAGCCGGAGAAGAACATCGCCGCGTTCGCCGCGGCGACCGAGCGCAGCCGGAGCAGGCCGAGCGGCATCAGCGGGGCCGCCGTACGCGCCTCGACCAGCAGGAAGAGGACGATGAGCGCCAACCCGGCGAGCAGCGGCAGCAGCGTGGCGGCGGCGGTCCAGCCCTCGGCCTCCGTCTGCGAGATGCCGTAGGCGAGGGTCGCGAGGCCCGCCGTGACCAGCAGCGCGCCCGGCAGGTCCAGGCGCCGCCCGTCACCGGCCCGGCTCTCGGTGAGCCAGAGCACCGAGCCGGCCAGCACCAGCGCGCCCACCGGCACGTTGATCAGCAGCACCCAGCGCCAGGAGAGCACGTCCACGAGCACCCCGCCGACCAGTCCGCCCGCGGCCCCGCCGCCGGCGCCGACCGCGGTCCAGGTGGCGATCGCGCGCGCCCGCGCCGCCCCCTCCGGCACGGCGGACGTCAGCAGGGTCAGCGTCGAGGGAGCCAGCACCGCCGCGCCCAGTCCCTGCACCGCCCGCGCCAGCAGCAGCTGCCAGCCCTCCTGGGCGAGGCCGCCGCCCAGCGAAGCCAGCGTGAACAGGCCGAGGCCGACGAGGAACATCCGCTTGCGCCCGTACAGGTCGCCGGCCCGGCCGCCGAGCAGCATGAAGCCGGCGAAGGCGATGGCGTACGCGTTCACGACCCACTGCAGGCCGGACGCGGTCAGGCCGAGACCGGAGCGCATCGACGGCAGGGCGACGTTCACCACCGACACGTCGAGGACGACCAGGAACTGCCCGGCACAGGCGAGCGCCACCACCAGCCAGGTCGGCGGGGCCGTGCGGCGGGATATGACGGGCGTGGTGTCGGCGGCTTCCAGCATGGGTGTCATGCTCTCAACCCGGTTACGGTCCTTGCATCAGGATTTCGGACCACGGGTGCCTAGGCCGTGCGTCCTACGCCCCTCGCGGCATCGCCCTGACACGCGATCAGAAACCCATGAGCTGGTCAAGGATTCGTTAGAGGCCCGAAGCAACGGAATAGTTGCCTGTGCATACGAGGTTTACCCAGCACTTATCACTACGGGGAGGCCTCGCTCCATGACTCACACGACGACCGACCAGCCGGCCCGGAGGGCGGGCGGTGCCGTGGTCCCGGTGCTCGCCTTCGCGGGCATCGTCGTCGCGGTGATGCAGACCCTGCTGGTGCCGGTCATCAAGGACCTGCCGCAGCTGCTGGACACCGCTCCCTCCAACGCCACCTGGGTCCTCACCTCGACCCTCCTGTCCGGCGCCGTGGCCACCCCGATCATGGGCCGGCTCGGCGACCTCTACGGCAAGCGGCGGATGCTGATCCTCAGCCTCGCCGTGATGGTGGTCGGCGCCCTGGTCAGCGCGCTCACCAGCCAGCTGCTCACCATGATCGTCGGCCGTACGCTGCAGGGCTTCGCCATGGGCGCGATCCCGCTCGGCATCGGCCTGATGCGGGACATGCTGCCGCGCGAGCGGCTCGGCTCGGCCATGGCCCTGATGAGCTCCTCGATCGGCGTCGGCGGCGGCCTCGCACTGCCCGCCGCCGCCCTGGTCGCGCAGCACACGAACTGGCACGCCCTGTTCTACGGCGCCGCCGGCCTCGGCGCGCTGTCCATCGTCCTGACCCTGCTGGTCGTGCCCGAGGCCCCGATGCGGGCGGAGGGCTCCTTCGACCTGCTGGGCGCGCTCGGCCTGTCCACCGGCCTGGTGCTGCTCCTGCTGCCCATCACCAAGGGCAGCGACTGGGGCTGGTCGTCGGGCACGACGCTCGGTCTGTTCGCCGCGGCGGTCGTGGTCCTCGTCCTGTGGGGCCTGTTCGAGCTGCGGGTCAAGGCGCCCCTGGTCGACCTGCGCACCACCGCGCGCCCGGCCGTCCTCTTCACCAACCTCGCGTCGATCATGGTCGGCGTCGCGTTCTACGTCGTCTCCCTGGTCCTGCCCCAGCTGCTCCAGCTGCCCAAGGCCACCGGATACGGCCTCGGCCAGTCCATGGTCGTCGCGGGCCTGTGCGTGGCCCCGCTGGGCCTGACGATGATGTTCACCGCTCCGGTGTACGCCCGGCTGTCCGCGAAGTACGGCCCGAAGACCACCCTCATCATGGGCCTGCTGATCATCGCGCTCGGCTACGGCGGCGGCCTCGGCCTGATGGACGCGGCCTGGCAGACGATCGTCACGTCCGTGGTCCTCGGCGCGGGCATCGGTCTCGCCTACTCCTCGCTGCCCGCGCTGATCGTCGGCGCGGTCCCGGCCTCGGAGACCGGCGCGGCGAACGGCCTCAACACCCTGATGCGGTCCATCGGCACCTCGGTGTCGAGTGCCGTCATCGGCATGGTGCTCGCCAACACGGCGCAGAACGTGGGCGGCGTCGCGATCCCGACCATGCACGGCTTCCGGGTGTCCTTCCTGATCGCCACCGCCGCGGTGGCGGCGGGTCTGCTGATGGCCCTGTTCCTGCCGAAGGCCTCCCGGCCGCAGCAGCACACGCAGCTGCGGGCCAGCAGCGAGGAGGACGCCGTGCTGGAGCGGGCCGAGGAAGTGCTGCGGGGCTTCCGGGGGCGGGTCCTGGGTGCCGACGGTGCTCCGGTAGCTCGCGCCAAGGTCACGCTGATCGACCGACGGGGGCGGCAGGCCGGGGCGACCGTCTCCGACGAGGACGGCGGCTATGTGCTCGCCGTGCCGGCCCAGGGCGCGTACGTGCTCGCCGCGAAGGCCTCCGGCCATGGACCGCACGCCTCCGCCGCCACGCATTCCGGTGAGGAGCGGGCCGTCGAGCTGGATCTTTCACTGCCCGGGGAGACTGTGAGCGCCTAGAGCCCAGGGCGCCTGCCGGCTTGCGGCCGACCCGCCGTCGTGGCCCTTCCCGCCCACGCGGCGGAGCCGCACATGGATGCAGCCCCACGCCCCTTTGGGACGCCTGCCGCACCCCCCCGTCATCGACCGGCGGGGGCGGCAGGCCGGGGCGACCGTCTCCGACGAGGACGGCGGCTATGTGCTCGCCGTGCCGGCCCAGGGCGCGTACGTGCTCGCCGCGAAGGCCTCCGGCCATGGACCGCACGCCTCCGCCGCCACGCACTCCGGTGAGCAGCGGGCCGTCGAGCTGGATCTTTCACTGCCCGGGGAGACTGTGAGCGCCTAGAGCCCGGGGGGTCTGCCGGCTTGCGGCCGACCCGCCGTCGTGGCCCTCCCGCCCACGCGGCGGAGCCGCAGGCGCCTGCCGCACCCCCGTCGAAGAAGTGGCCGGGGGTGCGGCAGCATGGGTCCCTGAACAGTCGTGCGACCGAGAGGCCCCCTATGACCGCCGCCCCCAAGCCCGAGATCGTGGCCGCTTTCGAGGCGGCCAAGGGGTTCATGCCCACGGACGAGGGGCTGGCGTTGTACGCGGCCGCCGTGGAGGCGGGGCGGCTGGGGCTGCCGTTGCTGGAGGTCGGGACGTACTGCGGGCGGTCCACCGTGCTGCTCGCCGACGCGGCCCGTGCGGCCGGGGTCACGGTGCTGACCGTGGACCACCACCGGGGCAGTGAGGAGCAGCAGCCCGGGTGGGACTACCACGACCCCGAGACCGTCGACCCCGAGGTCGGGCTGATGGACACCCTGCCGGCCTTCCGGCGGACGCTGTTCAAGGCGGGCCTTGAGGAGCACGTGGTCGCCCTCGTGGGGCGCTCGCCGCAGATCGCCGCCATCTGGAACTCCCCGCTCGGTCTCGTCTTCGTCGACGGCGGGCACACCGACGAGCACGCGGGCGCCGACTACGAGGGCTGGGCGCCCCATGTGGCCGAGGGCGGACTGCTCGTCATCCACGACGTCTTCCCGGAGCCCGAGGACGAGTTCACCGGGCAGGCTCCGTACCGCGTCTACCTGCGGGCACTTGAGTCCGGGGCGTTCACGGAGGTCTCGGTGACCGGTTCCCTGCGTGTCCTGCGGCGAACGGGGACGGGGATCTGAGTCCCCGGTTAGAGTCGCTGACGTGTCGTACCTAGGCCCGGAGTTCGATCCCCCGCAGCCGCGCCGGCCCCGGCGCGGCCCGCTGACCGTGGCGCTCGCCGCGCTCGTGCCCGGTGCGCTGCTCGGCTGGGTGGTGTACGAGGCGGTGGGCGGCGGAACCGGCGACGGCGGCGTGCGTACCGCCTCCGCCGCTCCGGCGTCCGGTACGTCCGCCGCGCCCTCCCCGTCCGCCCGCTCGGCTTCCCCCTCCGCCGCGACGGACGACGGCAAGCGGCCCTCGGGAGGTTCCGCGTCCGGCCCGCTCAAGGGCAAGGTCGTCGTCATCGACCCCGGGCACAACCCGGGCAACTTCCAGCACACGGCCGAGATCAACCGCAAGGTGGACATCGGCACGAACCGCAAGGAATGTGACACCACCGGGACGTCCACCAACGACGGTTACACCGAGGCCCGGTTCACCCTCGACGTCGCCCACCGGCTGCGCTCGCTGCTGGAGAAGCAGGGCGCCACGGTGAAGCTGACCCATGACGGCGACAGCCCGGCCTGGGGCCCGTGTGTCGACCAGCGGGCGAGGATCGGCAACGACGCGCACGCCGACGCCGCCATCTCCCTCCACGCCGACGGATCGGCGCAGGGCAACCGCGGCTTCCACGTCATCCTGCCGGGCTCGGTGCACTCCGGCGCCGCGGACACCCGCCGCATCGTCGGACCCTCGCACGACCTCGGTGTGCGCGTCGCCGGGAACTACCTGCGCGAGACCGGCGAGCCGCCGTCCAACTACCTCGGAAACGGTACCGGTCTCGTCACACGCACGGACCTGGGCGGTCTCAATCTGTCAACGGTTCCCAAGGTGTTCATCGAGTGCGGCAACATGCGCGATAGCAAGGACGCGGCACTGCTGACCAGCGGCGCCTGGCGGCAGAAGGCGGCGCAAGGGATCTCTGAGGGAATCGTGAGTTTCCTGCGCGGTTCGTGACCGACGGGCGGAACCGGCCGGACAGCCGGATCTTGCGGACGGTAGTGTCTACCGACGACGAGACGACTCACGAAGGACCTGAAGTGAATATCCGCTCCCTCACTAGAGGCGATGGCGTGGTGATCGGAGCAGCGGTGGTGCTGTTCATCGCGTCGTTCCTCACCTTCCAGAGCTACTCCGCCTTCGGCTCCTCGGCCAGCCGGAACGCGTGGGACGACCTGGGCATGGGCCTGGGTATCTACATGGGCGCGGTCATCGGTGCCGTCCTCATCGTCGTCAACCGCTGCCTGCCGCAGCCCCGCAAGGTGCTCGGGCTCGACCTCGGCCAGGTCGGCACCGCGTTCCCGGTCCTGGCGGCCTGGACGCTGCTGTGGACGCTGATCGACCTGCCGGACGGTGTGGACGCCGGTGCCGGTCTCATCCTCGGTCTCATCGCCGCTCTGGTTATCGCGGGCGGCGCCATCGCCACCCCGCTCTCCCCGCCGCTGCAGGCCGCCCTGATGCCGGCCCCCAAGCCGGTCGCCCCGCAGCCCTACGGCGCCCAGCCGCCCGGTGGTTACGGCTACCCGGGCGCCCAGCCGCAGCAGCCGTACGGTGCCCAGCCGCAGCCGGGCCAGCCGTTCGGGCAGCAGCAGGGCGCTCCGGCGGCCGCGCAGCCGCCCGTCGGTGATTTCTCGCCGTTCTGGTTCGCCGTGCCGGTGACCCGTCCGCTGTTCGCGGAGGACGGCTCGCCGACCCCGATCGCCGAACTGGCGCCCGGTACCTGGTACTTGGCCGTCGAGCAGCGCGGTGCCGCGCTGGTCGCGCAGACCCAGGACGGCCGCCGCGGCGTCCTGCAGGACACCTCCGGCATCCAGCGCGGCTGAGCCCCGCAACCGGCGCGCACGGCCCCTCGCCCTTCCGGGCGGGGGGCCGTTGTCGTACAGTCGCCTCCCGGCAGCGAACTGACGAACCGTCAGGAGGGCAGGCTATGCGGCTCGGTCTCGCACTCGGTTACTGGGGACGCGGCCCGGATGCCGGTCATGTGCCGCTCGCCCAGGAGGCGGAGCGGCTCGGCTATCACTCGGTGTGGACGGCGGAGTCCTGGGGCTCGGACGCCTTCACCCCGCTGACCTGGATCGCCGCACACACGTCAACGATCAGGCTGGGTACGGCCGTTGCCCAGATGGCCGCCCGCTCGCCGACCACCACCGCGATGCACGCGCTCACCCTGGACCACCTCTCCGGCGGGCGGATGATGCTCGGGCTCGGGCTGTCCGGTCCGCAGGTGGTGGAGGGCTGGTACGGCCGCCCGTTCCCGAAGTCGCCGCTGACCGCGACCCGGGAGTACGTGGACGTCGTACGGCAGGTGCTGCGGCGCGAGGCGCCGGTGGCCTCCGGCGGACGCTTCCACCCGCTGCCCTACCGGGGGCCGGACGGCACCGGGCTCGGCAAGCCGCTGAAGCCGATCACCCACCCCCTGCGGGCCGGCCTGCCCGTCCTGCTCGGCGCCGAGGGCCCGAAGAACGTGGCCCAGACCGTCCGCATCGCCGACGGCTGGCTGCCGCTGTACTGGGCGCCGAGCCGGCCCGAGGTGTACGGGGACGTGGTGCGGGCGCTGCCGGAGGGGTTCCTGGTGGCTCCGATGGCCCGGGTGAAGGTGTGCGACGACGTGGCCGAGGGGCTGCTGCCCGTGAAGGCCATGCTCGGCTTCTACATCGGCGGGATGGGCCACGCCTCCCGCAACTTCCACGCCGACCTCATGGCGCGCATGGGATACGAGAAGGAGGCCCGGCGGATCCAGGAGCTGTTCCTCGCCGGGCGGCGCCAGGAGGCGGTGCTGGCCGTGCCGGACGCCTTCGCCGACGAGATCTCCCTGGTCGGCCCGCGCGAACGCATCGCCGAGCGGCTTGAGTTGTGGCGTGCGGGCCCGGTGACGGACCTGCTGGCCCTGTCACCGGACCCGCACTCCCTCAGGGTGCTGGCGGAGCTGAACTCCCGGCTGGGCTAGCTGCCCTTGGCGAGCTCGGAGGCCGACGGCACCTTGTTCTTCACCGGGGCGCCGGCACTGCTGCCCGCGTCCTTGACCTTGTTGATCACGTCGTCGAAGGAGCCGGCCGCTTTCGTGTCGCCGCTGCGGAGCTTGGCCGGCAGGCTCTTCAGGGCCGCGATGCCGGCGCTGATCGGGGCGAGCGCCTTGGCCAGCTTCGGGTCGCCCTGGGCGTTCTTCTCGGCGGCCTTGAGGCGGTTGTAGGTGAAGGCACCGGCCAGACCGGCCTTCACCAGGGCCGACTTGCGGCCCTTGGCGCCCTTCTTGAACTTGCCCGCCTTCCAGGGCTTCACGATCCACTGGTAGGTCGCGCCCGCCGCGAGGCCGGCGTTCGCCACGAACCGGGTCTTGGCGAACTTCTGCCGTTGCGCGGACGTCGTCGGGCCGGGGGTGTCGGCGGTCGGGACCGTCCCGGTGTCCTTCGTGCTGCTCTTCTCGCTGCCGCCGCAGGCGGTGGTACCGGCCAGCAGGGCGCAGCTGAGCGTGAGCGCGACGACGAGGCGCCGTATGGGTACGGGCACGGGGTCCTCCGGACGTGTCCTCCCCGAGCGGACTGCTTCCTCCGGCAGCCTCACCCAGGACTGCCGGGTACGCCACTCGGCCGCCGCCGTCGGGGTTTCACCGCTCGCCGCCCGGCAATCCGGAAGGTATGTCCCCTCGATATCGCAACAGTGCGAATCAGGCCGGGACGGTCATCGCGGTCGTCGCCGATGTCATGGCGCTGATCCTCGGCCTGTGGATCCTCATGTACCTGCTGGACGCCAACCGCGCCAACAGCCTGGTCCAGTTCATCCACCACGCCGCGGCCTGGCTGGCGGGCTGGTCCCACGACCTGTTCACGTTCGACGAGGCGTGGGCGAGGGTCGTGGCCGGCTACGGCCTCGCGGCGGTCGTGTACCTGTTCGTGGGCCACGCCATCGCCAACCGCATACACCGGCACTGAAACGCCCCGTCGAGAACGCGTGCCGCGAACCGCCTAACAGCAGTCCGGATCGAGCCCCGTCGGCAGGTGCTCCCCGCCGAAGACGGCGCACGTCGCCTCGTGGCCGCCCAGCGCCGCGACGGCGAGGAGCAGGGAGCCGGCCGTCCAGGTGGTCAGCTCGCGGGGCCAGATCGCGTCGTCCTCGAAGACGTAGCCCGTCCAGTACAGGCCGCTCACCGGGTCGCGCAGGTGCTGGATGGACTGGAGGATCTCCAGGGCGCGGTCCGACTCCCCCACCGCCCACAGGGCCAAGGCGAGTTCGCTGGACTCGCCGCCGGTGACCCACGGGTTGGGGACCACGCAGCGCACGCCGACGCCGGGTACGACGAAAAGGTCCCAGGACTTCGCTATCCGGTCCTTGGCCTCCTCGCCGGTCAGCGCGCCGCCGAGGACCGGGTAGTACCAGTCCATCGAGTAGCGGTCCTTGTCGAGGAAGCGCTCGGGGTGCCGGCGGATCGCGTGGCGCAGTGCCCCGACCGCCAACTCCCAGTCCGGCTGCGGCTCTTCGCGCTGCTCGGCGATGGCGAGCGCGCAGCGCAGCGCGTGGTGGATCGAGGAACTGCCGGTCAGCAGGGCGTCCGCGGTGGGCGTGCCGTCGTCCTCGCGGCGCCAGCCGATCTGGCCGCCGGGCTGCTGGAGGGCGAGCACCCACTCCATGGCCGCGTAGACGCAGGGCCACATGCGGTCCAGGAACGTGTCGTCGCCGGTGGAGAGATAGTGGTGCCACACGCCCACGGCTATGTAGGCGACGAAGTTCGACTCGCGGGCCCGGTCGGTGACGTCGTCGTGGGCGCCGTCGGCGTAGGCGGCGTGCCAGGAGCCGTCCTCGTTCTGGTGCCGGGCCAGCCACTCGTAGGCCCGCTCGGCGGCCTCGTGTTCGCCGGCCGCGTCCAGGGCCATCGCGGCCTCGGTGTGGTCCCACGGGTCCAGGTGATGCCCGCGGAACCACGGGATCGCGCCGTCCTCCCGCTGCACAGCCAGGATGCCGCGCACGGTCGCGGCGGCCTGCCCGGCGGTGAGGACCCCGGGCAGGACGAGGTGTTCTGTCCGGGGGGTGGTCACTCGGCGGCCGCCTCTTCGGCGAGACGCGGCAGGTGCGGCTTGGTCGCGTAGACCACGAAGCTCTTGCCGATCAGCGGGTTCAGCGCCTGCTCGGCGACCCGCGTGGCGAGCGGCTTCTTCATGATGTCCCAGACCAGCAGCTTGTGGTACGCCCGCACCGGCAGCGCCTTGTCGTTGTCGACGCCGAACGCGCACTTCAGCCACCAGTACGGCGAGTGCAGCGCGTGCGCGTGATGGCTGCCGTACGGCTTCAGGCCCGCCTCGCGGATCTTCGCCACGAGTTCGTCGGCCTTGTAGATGCGGATGTGGCCGCCCTCGACCTCGTGGTAGGCGTCGGACAGCGCCCAGCAGACCTTCTCCGGCCCGTAGCGCGGCACGGTGACGGCGAGACGGCCGCCCGGCTTGAGCACGCGGACCATCTCGGCGAGCACGCCCTTGTCGTCGGGGATGTGCTCCATCACCTCGGAGATGATGACCACGTCGAAGGACTCGTCCGGGAAGGGAAGGGCGAGCGCGTCGCCCTCCATGGCCGTGGCGGTGGCGCCCTCGGGTGCCTCCCCGGCCTCCTTCATCGCCGCGAACCACTTGGCGACCTCGCGGATCTCCTCGCCGTTCTGGTCCAGGGCCACGACCCGGGCGCCGCGCCGGTAGCACTCGAAGGCGTGCCGGCCGGCCCCGCAGCCGAGGTCCAGGACTCGGTCGCCCGGGGCGAGCGGGAACCGGGAGAAGTCGACGGTCAGCACGTGGCCCTGCTTTCGGAAGAGACAACACTTGCCGAGGCCGCGGAGGCGACGCTCGTCGGGGTCGCGGAGGCAGCGCTCGGTGAGGCCGCGGAGCGGCCGGGAGTCCGGGGCGCGGTGGGGGTCCCCCCGCGCGAGCCGGTTCGAGCGTGGGGGCGGCTGAGGCCCGCCGCGGTGCGGTGGGCGCCCGCGGAGCGGGCGATGGCCTCGCGGTAGTGGGCGACCGTGCCCTCCGCGGCGCGGGCCCAGGTGAACTTCCGCAGCACCCGCTCACGGCCGGCGCGGCCGAGCCGGACCCGGAGCTCGCGGTCCCCCAGCAGCCGGCCGAGCCCCGCGGCCAGCGCCCCCGCGTCGCCGGGCGGCACGGCCAGGCAGGTCTCGCCGTCGCGGCCGGCGACCTCGGGGATCGCGCCGCCGGTCGTGGCGACCAGCGGGGTGCCGGTGGCCATGGCCTCGGCGGCGGGCAGCGAGAAGCCCTCGTACAGCGAGGGCACGCAGGCGACCTCGGCGGAGCGGATCAGGTCGACGAGTTCGGCGTCGGAGATGCCCTTGACGAACTCGACGGCGCCTTCGAGGCCGTACCGCTCGATCGCCGCCGCGACCGGCCCCTCCTCGGGGCGCTTGCCGACGACGACGAGATGGGCGGCCGGGTGCTCGGTGCGCACCTTGGCCAGCGCCTCCACCAGGAACACCAGCCCCTTGAGCGGCACATCGGCGCTGGAGGTGGTGACGATCCGGCCCGGCACCTCGGGCACGGCCGGATTCGGCGCGAACAGATCGGTGTCGGCGCCGATGTGGACCACGTGCACGCGGTCCTCGCGGACGCCGAGGTGGTCCACGATCTCCTGCCGGGAGGTGCCGGAGACGGTGAGGACCGAGGGCAGCCGGCGCGAGACGCGCTTCTGCATCCGGGTGAAGGCGTACCAGCGGCGCACCGAGTAGCGGCGCTGCCAGCCCTCGGCCGCGTCCAGCTCCAGCTGCCGGTCGACGGTGATGGGGTGGTGGATGGTGGTCACCAGGGGCGCGCCGATGTCGCCGAGCAGCCCGTACCCGAGGGTCTGGTTGTCGTGGACGACGTCGAACTCGCCGCGCCGGGCGCGCAGATGGCGGCGCGCGCGCAGGGAGAAGGTCAGCGGCTCGGGAAAGCCGCCGGTCCACATCGTCGCGACTTCCAGGGCGTCGATCCAGTCCCGGTACTCGTCCCGTCCCGGGGTGCGGAAGGGGTCGGGCTGGCGGTAGAGGTCGAGGCTGGGCAGCTCGGTCAGCGTGAGTCCGGGATATCCCTCGTCGAGCACGGGGTACGGCTGCGAGCCGATGACCTCGACCCGGTGCCCGAGCCGGGCCAGCTCACGCGAGAGATGCCGTACGTAGACGCCCTGACCGCCGCAGAACGGGTTCCCTTTATAGGTGAGGAGCGCGATGTCGAGCGGTCGCTCGCCGTCGGTGGCAGGGCCTTGATCGACGCCCGCCACACGGGCCTCAGCGGTCACTCCGTGCCCCCTTCTGCCTGCGCTGTCCCGCGAGACTACGTCGGGACGCTAATCTAGAACAAGTTTCAGACTTGATCGTTCAAGAGGCTCTGAATCTACCGGCAGGTAGGGGCGCTGTGAGCAGTGGATCAGGTGATTCGCGCCACGGCGCGTCGCCCTGCCATGCTGTCTGATCACGTGCCCCACAGACGCCTTCACCGACTGTCACGGAACGGGACCCATGCCTGCGGAAGCCAGTGTTTCGAGGCCCCCCTCGCCGCCGCTCACCGAGCGCCAGGAGGCCCGCCGTCGCCGGATCCTGCACGCGAGCGCCCAGCTGGCCAGCCGGGGCGGTTTCGACGCCGTGCAGATGCGCGAGGTCGCCGAGTCCTCCCAGGTGGCCCTCGGCACCCTGTACCGCTACTTCCCCTCCAAGGTCCACCTGCTGGTGGCGACGATGCAGGACCAGCTGGAGCACATGCACGGCACCCTGCGGAAGAAGCCCCCGTCCGGTGACACGGCCGCCGAGCGGGTCGCCGAGACCCTCATGCGGGCCTTCCGCGCCCTGCAGCGCGAGCCGCACCTGGCCGACGCGATGGTCCGCGCCCTGACCTTCGCCGACCGCAGTGTCTCGCCGGAGGTCGACCAGGTCTCGCGCCAGACGACCCTGATCATCCTGGACGCGATGGGCCTGGAGAACCCCACTCCCGAGCAGCTCTCGGCGGTCCGCGTCATCGAGCACACCTGGCACTCGGCCCTGATCACCTGGCTCTCGGGCCGCGCCTCCATCGCCCAGGTGAAGATCGACATCGAGACGGTGTGCCGCCTGATCGACCTGACGGAGCCGGGCGGGCGCGCCTGACCCTCAGCCGGCCGGGGCCAGGTCGCTCCAGGCGCGCCCCGAAGGAGCCTGAGCGGCCCACAGGTCCAGCAGCCGCCGGGCCTCCTCCTCCGACGCCGCCAGGGAGACCCGCTGGACGCCCCCGTGGGTGTTGCGTTCGCGTTCCAGCGTGCCCTCGCTGCAGCAGGCGCACAGCAGCTCGAAGCTGCTGTGCGGCTCGGCCCCGTAGTCCCGGGCCACGAAGACGTCGATCAGGGCCTCGACGTCGGCGGCCTCGGCGGCGTTCACCGTCACGGTGAGCGTCGGCAGGTCGGAGGCCTCGAAGAGGAGGAGTTCGTCGAAGACGGGGTATTCGCGGCCGTCCACGACCCGGTGGCCCTTCGGCTCGCCGTCGTGGACGACGATCTCGCCGAAGCGGCGGCCGGCGGTCCCCGGTACGTTCATGACGCGGCCGCGCGTCGGGCACAGCCGCTCGATCCAGACGACCTCCCGCTCCCCGCCCGTGTCGAGACGGACGCACGCCTGCCCGAACCGGCCGTCGATCTCGCCCTCCCCGTCCGGGAGCCGGATGCCGAAGCCGGTCCACGCCTCCCGGGCCGTCGCCCAGTCGCGCTGGATGGTGGCGGCGATGCCGAGGTTCCAGTACGCCGGGTCGCCCTCGCCGCGCGGTGCGCGGGCGGCGGCCTCGCGGCCCAGCTCGTACGCCTTGGCCCAGTTGCGCAGGAACTTGTGGGCGAGCGCGGCGTCGTACCACCACACCGCGCTCGGGGTCTCGTCCGGGTAGTGCGCGAGCACGCGCTCGTAGAGGTCGGCAGCACGCAGCCACTCCTCGGCGTCCCACTCCTCGCGCGCCCGCCTGATCAGCTCGACCGCCTCGGACCTGTCCACGCTTCCCCGCCCCTGCTCGTTCCGTTGGAGACCGCAGGAGGGTAACCCGGGGCACGGACACGCCTACTCCTCGGGCGGGAACACCGCCTCCCCGCTCTCCAGCAGCGTGATCACGATCGCCTCCACCGGGCAGCCCTCGGCCGCCTCCAGGACGGGTTCGGCGGCGTCGGTGTCCGGGTCCACCGGATGGGACTGGCGGGCGGAGTCGAGACGGAAGGAGTGCGGGGCGTGGTGGAGGCACTGGGCCGAGCCGATGCACAGCGACCGGTCGACCTCGACGTGCCAGCGGTCGCCCATGGCCTACGCCCCCGCCGGCAGGTGGATCATCTTGTGCTCCAGGTAGGCGCCGTACCCCTCCGGGCCGAACTCCCGCCCCAGCCCGGAGTTCTTGTAGCCGCCGAACGGGCCCAGCATGTCCAGGCTGAAGGTGTTGACCGAGTAGGTGCCGGTGCGGACCTGCCGCGCCACGTCGATGCCGTGCTCGACGTCGGCCGTCCACACGCTGCCGGACAGGCCGTAGTCCGAGTCGTTGGCGATCTTCACGGCCTCGGTCTCGTCGCCGTACGGGAGCAGGCAGATGACCGGGCCGAAGATCTCCTCGCGGGCGATCCGCATGGAGTTGTCCACGTCTCCGAAGAGGGTCGGTTCGACGTACCAGCCCTTCTCCAGCCCCGCCGGCCGGCCGCCGCCGGTGAGGACCTTGGCGCCTTCCTCCTGGCCGATCCGGATGTAGTCGAGGTTGCGCTGCTGCTGGCGGCGGGCGACCAGCGGGCCGACCTGGGTCGCCGGGTCCAGCGGGTCGCCGACGCGCAGCGCGCCGGCCGCCGCCGCGAAGGCGTCGGCGAACTCGTCGTAGCGGGCGCTCGGGACGAGGATGCGGGTCTGGGCCACGCACGCCTGCCCGTTGTTCATCCAGGCCGCCGGGACGATGCCCGACACGGCCGCCTGGAGATCGGCGTCCGGCAGCACCAGCGCCGCCGACTTCCCGCCCAGCTCCAGCGTGACCCGGGTGAGGTTGCGGGCGGCGACCTCCATCACGCGCTTGCCGGCCGCGACCGAGCCGGTGAAGGAGATCTTGTCGACGCCGGGGTGGCCGACCAGGTACTCGCTGACCTCGCGGTCGGCGGGCAGGATGGAGAGCACGCCCTCGGGCAGACCGGCCTCCCGCGCGATCTCCCCCAGGAGGTACGCGTCGAGCGGGGACTCCGGGGACGGCTTCAGTACGGCCGTGCAGCCGGCCAGCAGCGCGGGCGCGAGCTTGGCGGCGGCGACGAACTGCGGGACGTTCCAGGGGACCACGGCCGCGACCACACCGACCGGTTCGCGGCGGACGATGATCGGGCCAAGGACGCCGTCCCGGCGCTCCTCGTACGTGTGGTCCCGCGCGACCCTGATCGCGGCGTCCCACACCATCATCGCGCCGAGCGCCTGGGCGAGGACGCTCCAGGAGTACGGGGAGCCGTTCTGGGCAGAGATCACCCGGGCGATCTCCTCGTGCCGGGCCGCGATACCGTCCTTGATGCGGGTGACGACCTCGATCCGCTCCTCCAGTGTCGCCCGCGGCCACGGCCCCTCGTCGAAGGCGCGGCGCGCGACGGCCACGGCCCGGTCCACGTCCTGCCGGGAGGCGTGCGGCACCCGGCCGATGACCTCCTCGGTGTGCGGGGAGACCACCTCGATGACGTCCTCGCCCAGGGGCTCGGTCAACTCCCCGCCTATGAACAGCTGTCCGTGTTCCACGAGCTCGGTCATGGCCGATTGCCTCCCACCGCACCGCATGTTTCTGACGCTGTTTCAGAACTGATATCAGTTCTAGTTATAGGGGGCAATGCTCGGCGCCGCCGTCGGCCGGACGGCCGGTCAGGAAGGCGCGCCCGCCAGGACGTCCACCTTCCCGGTGTCGAGGGAGTAGTAGGCGCCGACCACGGCAAGGCTGCCCTTTCTCACGAGGGGGGCCAGGTCCCGGTTCTGGCGCAGGTCGGCCGCGGTCAGCTCGGCCTGCGCGCGGGCCATGGTCTCGACCGGGTCGGCGCCGCCCTTCTTGACCGCCTGTTCGTACGCCGGACGCAGAGCCCTGGCGATCGATTCGAGATTCCCCGGCAGCCGCTTGCCGCCGTGGAGCGACTTGTACGCCGCCTCGATGGCGCCGCACCGCTGATGCCCCAGGACCACGACGAGCGGAGTGCCGCTCGTCATGGGCCCGTACTCCACGGACCCGGTGACCACCGGCCCGACCGCCTCCCCGCCGGTGCGCATCACGTACAGGGCGCCCAGCCCGGTGTCGAAGATGAGTTCCGGCGGCACCCGGGAGTCGATACAGGAGAGGATCGCCCCGAACGGCTTCTGCCCCTGGGCCACGAACTGGCGCCGGTTCGGGTCCCGGTCGGGGTGCTGAAGGCCTCCGCTCACCCACCGCTTGTTGCCGTCCATCAGCCTCGCGAACGCCGCGGCGGGCGTCGTCGGGCTAGCTTCCGGTGAGGCACTGGCCTTCATGAGGGTGGCACTCGTCGATGAGCACCCCGCGAGCACGGCACTGGAGACCGCGAGTCCACCGGCGAGCAGGGTCCTGCGATTCAGGTGTTCCACTGCGGCCACCGGTCCTTCCTCCCTCAATCCGCCCAGACGCGTACCTACGTCATGACCAGGCGATTGTTCAGCCCGGCCGGGAAGCCGGCCCGCAGGCACAAGCGGGCGGCGGCCGCTTTCCCGCAGACGGCCCACAGAACGCGGGCCGGCATGCGGGCGACAAAGCGGGTGCTCAGCACTGTCTGACGTGTCATCAGTTCTCGTTATAGTGGGCCATGGCCACGGGCCGGCGGGTGGAGGGGCGGAGGGGCGGAGGGGCGATGGTGACGACGTTCGAGTACGGTGGGGGCGTACGGTCGGTGGCGGTTCCCATTCCGGACAATCCCCTCGGTCACACGCTGGTCTACGTCGTGCAGAGCGACCGCGGTCCGGTGCTGGTCGACACCGGGTGGGACGATCCGGCGTCCTGGGACACGCTCGTGGCGGGGCTGGCCGCGTGCGGTACGGCGGTGGCGGAGGTGTACGGCGTCGTCGTCACGCATCACCACCCGGACCACCACGGCCTGTCGGCGCGGGTGCGCGAGGCCTCCGGCGCCTGGGTGGCGATGCACGCCGCCGACACCGCGGTCGTACGGCGCACCCGGGAGGCCCGGCCGGAGCGCTGGTTCGGCTACATGCATGCCAAACTCGCCGCCGCCGGCGCGCCCGAGGAACACCTGGCGCCGCTCCTCGCCCCCCGCACCCTGCCCGGACTCTCCCCCGCCCTCCCGGACCGGGAGATCGTCCCCGGCGAGCTCCTCGACCTGCCCGGCCGCAGGCTGCGCGCGATCTGGACGCCGGGCCACACACCGGGCCACGTCTGCCTGCACCTGGAGGAGGAGCACCCGGACCGACGGCTTCCGGGGCACGGGCGGCTGTTCAGCGGTGACCACCTCCTGCCCCGGATCACCCCGCACATCGGCCTGTACGAGGACCCGGACGACGCGACCGTGACCGACCCCCTCGGCGACTACCTCGACTCCCTGGAGCGGATCGGCCGTCTCGCCCCCGCCGAGGTCCTCCCCGCGCACCAGCACGCCTTCACCGACGCGCCGGGCCGGGTGCGGGAGTTGCTCGACCACCACGAGGAGCGCCTGGCCGGCCTGCTCGCGCTGCTCGCCGAGCCGCTCACGCCCTGGCAGCTCGCCGAGCGCATGGAGTGGAACCGCCCCTGGGCCGAGATCCCCTACGGCTCCCGGAACATCGCCGTCTCGGAGGCCGAGGCCCATGTGCGCCGCCTGGTGAAGCAGGGCCGGGCGGAGCCGGTGGCGGGGAGCGAGCCGGTGGCCTACGTGGCGGTCTGAGTGGCGGTCCAATCGGTTCGCCTCGTCTCGCGTGCCCCTGTTATGACAGCCCCATGGACCCCTTGCAGCGGCTTCTCGCCGAGCGCGCCCGTGAGCGCCTGATCGTCGACTTCGTCCACCGCCTCGACCTCGGTGAACCGGCGTCGGTGGGCGAGCTGTTCACCGAGGACGGCACCTGGGAGTGGCCCCCGCCGGGGGACGGGCGCCGGATCGAGGGCCGGGAGGCCCTGCGCGCGTACTTCGGCTCCCGGCCCGGCGGCCCCATCCCCTCCGGTCCGCCCGTCCAGGTGGGCCACTACGAGGACGCCTTCCGCCGGCTCGACGGCGACTGGCTGATCACCTCCCGCACGCTGCACCTGCCCTTCGGCGGCCCGACCCCGACAGCCACTGCTCAGGCCGCTGAAGGCTGCCGGTAAAGTGGCGGGGTCGTCATCACACCCGTTCGGGGGAAAGCCGGTGCAATTCCGGCGCTGACCCGCAACCGTGAGCCGCCGTAAGGCGGTGAGCCGGAACGCCCCGGCGGGACGTTGACCGGCTCGCGTGCGTCGGCGGTCCGCCGCGCACGGCACCGTCGAGGTTTACGGAGCCGAGCCGCCCGGGGGGTTTCCCGTGCTGCCGGTTCCCCACAGGAGAGGCAGTCGCCGACCATGAACGTCCGCCGCAGTGCCGCGGCTCTCGCCGCCATAGGCGTGCTGGCCGCCGCCGCACCCGCCACGGCCGCCGGCCAGTCCCCGTCTCCCTCCCCGAAGGCCGCGCTCCCGTCCGGGCTGTACGGCACCTCCGACCCGACCTACGACGGCGTGTGGCGCCAGTCGCTGACGATCGTCGCCCAGCGGACCCTCGGTTACCGGCCCGCGGCGAAGGCCGTGGACTGGCTCGCCGGTCAGCAGTGCGCGAACGGCGCCTTCGCCGCGTTCCGCGCCGCCCCCGCCAAGGCCTGCGACGCCAAGGTCATGGTGGACACCAACAGCACGGCCGCCGCGGTCCAGGCCCTGAAGGCGGCCGGCGGGCACGACGACGCCGTCGGCAAGGCGGTGACCTGGCTGAAGTCCGTGCAGAACAAGGACGGCGGCTGGGGCTACTCGCCGGGCGGGCCCAGCGACACCAACTCCACCTCCGTCGTCATCGGCGCGCTCGCGGCGGCCGGTACGGATCCGGCGAGCGTCGGCAAGGCGGGCAAGTCCCCCTACGACCTCCTGGCCGCCATGTCCCTCCCCTGCGGCCGGGACGGCGGCGGCGCCCTCGCCTACCAGCCGGACAAGAAGGGCAAGTTGCCCGCCAACGCGGACGCCACGGCGGCCGGGGTGCTCGGCGCGCTCGGCAAGGGGTTCGTGGTCCAGGCCGGCAAGGCGCCCGCGCACGACGCGTGCGACAAGGCCGACCGTCCCGGCCCGGCCCAGGTCGCCGACAACGCCGGCGCCTATCTGGCGGCCGCCGTCGGAAAGACCGGGCACCTGCAGTCCACCCTCCCCGGCGCCAAGGCCCAGCCGGACTTCGGCAACACCGCGGACACGGTCGTCGCGCTCGCCGCGGACGGCCGGACCGAGCAGGCGAAGAAGGCGTACGGCTGGCTGGAGAAGAACGCCGGGCACTGGGCGGCGCAGAGCGGTCCGGCGGCGTACGCCCAGCTGATCCTCGCTGCGCACGCGGTCGGCGCGCAGCCCGGCGACTTCGGCGGGACCAGCCTGGTCCGGTCCCTCAACGAGCTCGGCCCGGCCCCGGCCATGGACTCCGCCGCGCACGGGACCAAGAAGGCCGAGCAGCCGGAGACGTCCGACAGCGGCTCAGGTTCCGGCGTCTGGTGGTTCGTCGGCGTCTGCCTCGTCGCGGGCATCGGCGTCGGCTTCCTGCTCAGCGGCCGGAAGAAGCGGCAGCCGTGACCGCCGTCCGCCGCGCCGCGGGCCTGCTGTGCGCCGCGCTCGCCCTGCTGGCCGGGGCGGCGGGCCAGGCGCAGGCCACCGGCTACCGCTACTGGTCGTTCTGGGAGCGCGACGACGGCCACTGGACGTACGCCACGCAGGGCCCGTCGACGGCCCGTCCCGACGACGGCGCCGTGCAGGGCTTCCGCTTCGCAGTGAGCGAGGACTCGTCGGACGCCAGCCGGCCGCGCGGGGCGGCGGACTTCGGCACGATCTGCGCGGGCACGCCCGCCAAGTCCGGTACGAAGCGGGTGGCACTCGTCCTCGACTTCGGCACCGCCCCGGACGCGCCGTCCGGCGAGACACCGCCGGCCCGCCGCACCGCGTGCGCGCGGGTCCCGGCCGACGCCACGACCGCCGACGCCCTGGCGGCCGTCGCACCGCCCCTGCGCTACGACACCAACGCCCTGCTGTGCGCGATCTCCGGGTATCCGCAGAAGGGGTGCGGGGAGCAGGTGGCCTCCGGCCGGAAGCCGGGCGCCCACAAGGAGAAGAGCGGCGGCTCGGGCGGCGGGCCCTCCCTGGGGTTGCCGATCGGCGCGGGAGCCGTCGCCATGCTGGCAGGCGCGGCGGTGTGGCAGTACCGACGGCGACGCGATGACTCCGTCTGACGGCGTGCCGGTGGGAGCTGATCGCTCCCCCTGCGGGGCACGTCGGCGCCGGGCCACCGTTCACCCCGGTGCCTGGTGGCTCTGGTCGCTCTCCCTCGGCACCGCCGCCACCCGCACCACCAACCCCCTCCTCCTCGCGCTCCTCATATCCGCCTCCGCCTACGTCGTGGCGACGCACCGCGGCGACACCGGCACGGCCACCGCCCACGCCTACACCGCCTTCGCCAAACTCGCTCTCGCCGTCCTCCTCGTCCGCCTTCTCTTCGCGGTGGCGCTGGGCTCCCCCATCCCCGGCACCCACACCGTCCTCACGCTCCCCGAGGTCCCCCTCCCCCACTGGGCACAGGGCATCCGCCTGGGCGGGAAGGTGACGGCGGAGGCGCTCGTCTTCGCCGCGTACGACGGGCTGAAGCTGGCCACCCTCCTGATCTGCGTCGGCGCGGCGAACGCGCTCGCGAGCCCCGCCCGCCTGCTCAAGTCCCTCCCCGGCGCCCTGTACGAGACCGGCGTCGCCGTGGTCGTCGCGCTCACCTTCGCCCCGCACCTCATCGCCGACGTCCAGCGCCTGCGGGCCGCCCGTCGGCTGCGCGGCCGCCCGGACCGGGGCCTGCGGGGCCTGCTCCAGGTCGGACTGCCGGTGCTGGAGGGCGCGTTGGAGCGCTCGGTGGCGCTCGCCGCCGCGATGGAGGCCCGAGGCTACGGCCGCACCGTCGAGGTCTCCGCCCGCGTCCGCCGTACGACGGCCGCGCTCACCCTCGGCGGCCTGCTCGGCGTGTGCGCGGGGACGTACGGCCTGCTCACCGCCGAGGGCGGTACCTACGGCGTCCCGCTCCTCCTCGCCGGTGTCGTCGCCGCGCTCGCGGGGCTGCGCCTCGGCGGCCGGCGTTCGCCGCGCACCCGGTACCGCCCGGACCCGTGGGACGCCCGGGCCTGGCTGGTCACCGGCGCCGGCGCCGCGGTGGCCGCGCTGCTCAGCCTGGCCTCCGCCCGCGACCCGGAGGCGCTGCACCCCGGGGTCGTCCCCCTCGTCGCCCCCGCCCTCCCCCTGTGGCCGGCCGCGGCGATCCTCCTCGCCCTCCTCCCCGCCTTCGTCGTCCCCCAGGACCGCAGGGACCCCCAGGACCCCAAGGACCCCCAGGACCCCAAGGAGCCGTCGTGATTCGCTTCGAGGATGTCAGCGTGACGTACGACGGTGCGGCCGAACCCACCGTCCGAGGCGTTGACTTCGAGGTGCCGGAGGGCGAACTCGTGCTGCTCGTCGGACCGTCCGGGGTCGGCAAGTCGACCGTGCTCGGCGCGGTGAGCGGTCTCGTGCCGCACTTCACCGGCGGCACCCTGCGCGGCCGTGTCACGGTGGCGGGCCGGGACACCCGCGCCCACAAGCCGCGCGAGCTCGCCGACGTGGTCGGCACGGTGGGGCAGGACCCGCTCGCCCACTTCGTGACCGACACGGTGGAGGACGAACTCGCCTACGGCATGGAGTCGTTGGGCCTCGCCCCGGAGGTCATGCGGCGCCGGGTGGAGGAGACCCTCGATCTGCTGGGCCTGGCCGGACTGCGCGACCGCCCGATCGCCACGCTCTCCGGTGGCCAGCGGCAGCGGGTCGCGATCGGCTCGGTCCTCACCCCGCATCCCCGGGTGCTGGTCCTGGACGAGCCGACCTCGGCCCTGGACCCGGCCGCGGCGGAGGAGGTCCTGGCGGTGCTCCAGCGCCTGGTGCACGACCTCGGCACGACGATCCTGATGGCCGAGCACCGTCTGGAGCGCGTGATCCACTACGCCGACCGAGCCGTCCTCCTGCCCGGTCCCGGCGAGGCCCCGATCGTCGGCTCCCTGCCCGAGGTGATGGCGGTCTCCCCGGTCCACCCCCCGGTGGTCGCCCTGGGCCGCCTCGCGGGCTGGTCCCCCCTCCCCCTCACGGTCCGGGACGCCCGCCGCCAGGCCGGTCCCCTGCGCGAACGCCTGGCCGCATCCGCCGCCGCGGGTCCGCGTGCCACTGCGGCCGCGGGTGCGTCCAGGCTGGTCGCGCAGCTCCCCGCGCCCCCTCGGGGCGCCACCCCCCTGGCCGCGGACAGCCCGGCCGGCACCGGCGCAGGGCGCCGCCTCTGGTTCCGTCACCGCCCGGCCCCCGCCCCGGAGCCCCGGCGACCACACATCGCCGAGGTCCGCTCCCTCTCCGTCCGCCGGGCCCGCGTCGACGCCCTGCGGCACATCGACCTCACCGTCGCCCCCGGCGAGACCGTCGCCCTCATGGGCCGCAACGGCGCCGGCAAGTCCACCCTGCTCAACGCGCTCGTCGGCCTGGTGGCACCCGGCGCCGGGAGCGTCCGGGTCGGCGGAGTCGAACCCCACCGCACCGCACCCCCCGACCTCGTACGCCGCGTCGGCCTGGTCCCGCAGGAACCGCGGGATCTCCTGTACGCCGACACGGTCGCCGACGAGTGCGCGGCGGCCGACCGGGACGCGGGAGCCGAGCCGGGGACCTGCCGGGCGCTGGTGTCCGAGCTGCTGCCAGGGATCACGGACGGCACCCACCCCCGCGACCTGTCCGAGGGGCAGTGCCTGGCGCTCACTCTGGCCGTGGTGCTGACCGCCCGCCCGCCCCTCCTGCTGCTGGACGAGCCGACCCGCGGCCTGGACTACGCGGCCAAGGCCCGCCTGGTGACCGTGCTGCGCGGCCTCGCCGCCGAGGGGCACGCGATCGTGCTGGCCACGCATGACGTGGAGCTGGCCGCCGAGATCGCGCACCGGGTGGTCCTGCTCGCCGAGGGGGAGGTCATAGCCGACGGACCGACCGCGCACATCGTCGTCTCCTCACCGTCCTTCGCCCCGCAGGTGACGAAGATCCTCGCCCCGCAGCAGTGGCTCACCGTGGCCGAGGTACGAGAGGCCCTGGCATGAGCCCGATCACTCCGGCGAGCGCGGTGAGTCACATAGGTACCGTGAGCCCCACCCGCCTTCACGCCATCCGTCTAGGCCCCCGCTCGCTCGCCGCGCTGGCCCTGGTCAGCGCGGTCGGCGTGGCCGGCTTCGGGTGGCCCTTCCTCGCTCCGCCCAGCTCGCAGCTCAGTGCCCACGCCCAGGACGCGCCCTGGCTCTTCGCGGGCCTTCTCGTCCTCCTGGTAGCGGTCGTGGCGGCGACGATCTCGGAGTCGGATCTCGGGCCGAAGGCCGTGGCCATGCTGGGCGTGCTGGCGGCGACGGGGGCCGCGCTGCGTCCGATCGGCGCGGGTACGGCGGGCATCGAGCCGATGTTCTTCCTGATGGTGCTCAGCGGGCGGGTGCTGGGCCCCGGCTTCGGCTTCACCCTGGGCTCGGTGACCATGTTCGCGTCCGCCCTGCTCACGGGCGGGGTCGGACCGTGGCTGCCGTTCCAGATGCTGTCGATGGGCTGGTTCACGATGGGCGCCGGGCTGCTCCCGGGCCCGGTCCGGCTGCGCGGCCGGTTCGAGTTGTTGCTCCTCGCGGTCTACGGCTTCCTCGCCGCCTTCGCCTACGGCACGGTCATGAACCTGGCCGGCTGGCCGTTCATGGGAGCCGCCGCCTCGGACATCTCCTTCGACGCCCAGGCCTCCGTCCCCGCCAACCTGGCCCGTTTCGTGGCCTACTGCCTGGCCACCTCGCTCGGCTGGGACCTCGGGCGGGCCCTGTGCACGGTGGTGCTGACCCTCGTGCTCGGCCCGGCCGTGCTGCGCGCGCTGCGCCGGGCCACCCGCCGGGCCGCCTTCGAGACCGCGGTCACATTCGACGGCCCGGAACGCTCACGTGACGGGTCCGGCGCTTCACACAGTGCAAGCGAGACGGTGAAGCGCCCCACATGACGCAGGTCACCTACGATCCGCGACAGTAGCGCCGAATGTCCGTTACGGACCTTAGTGCACCCTCGCTGACCTGCACATTGAGACCCAGGCCACAGAGTCGGCGGTTCCCGTCGATCCGGCCACAACTAGTAAAAGGGGTCATTGCGGACGGCTTTCCGGGCTGCTTCTCTGGACGACGTCGCAAGGCGCCGCAAGCCCCCCGGGCCGAGGCGCCGACGCATGCGGTCACATCGCGTGGCCCGTCCCATGCGGGCGATCCCCTGTCCCCGACGCAAGAGGTACTTCGTGTCCGTCTCCTTCATCCGCCGCATCGCTTCCCCGAAGAAGGCCCTCACCGTTGCCGCCGTGGCCGCCGCCACCGCCGGCATGGCACTGTCCGCGGCGCCCGCCCAGGCCGCCCCGGCCTCGGCCTCCTCCGCTCAGGCGATCGCGCACAAGATGATCCCGGACGCCGCGCAGTTCAACGCGTTCAGCAAGATCGTCTCTCATGAGAGCGGCTGGAACCCGACGGCCACCAACAGCTCCTCCGGCGCCTACGGCCTGGTCCAGGCCCTGCCGGGCTCGAAGATGGCCTCCGCCGGTTCCGACTGGAAGACCAACCCGGCCACCCAGATCAAGTGGGGCCTGGACTACATGAACTCGCGCTACGGCAGCCCCGTGAAGGCCTGGGCCTTCTGGCAGGCCAACGGCTGGTACTGAGCCACCCGCAGCGCGCCCCGAAGCCGCTGAAGGCGGCGGCCCCCGATCCCCGGGCCGCCGCCTTCGGCGTTTCCCGCACCCCCGCGTGGTCAACTGGGGCGGTGAGCGCAGCGGAAGAGGCATCGGCACAGGAGCCGTACGACCCGGAGGCGCGCGGGCTCCGGCTGGTGTTCGTGCTGCTGGCCCTGACCGTGGTGAGCGGGCTGATCGACGCCGTCAGCTATCTGGGGCTCGGCCGGGTCTTCACCGCCAACATGACCGGCAACGTGGTCGTCCTCGGCTTCGCGGCGGCCGGTGCGCCCGGCTTCTCCGTGCGGCACACGTCGACCTCGCTGGGGTTCTTCCTGCTGGGCGCGGTGACCGGCGGCCGGCTGGCGCTCCGCGTCGGCAGCGGACCGCGCCGCACCTGGACCCGCCTCACCCTGACCGCCGAAGCTGCCCTGCTGGCCCTGTCGGCGGCGGTCGCCTTCGCCCGGCCGCACGCCACCGGCACGGTCTACGCCCTGATCGCCCTCACGGGGTACGCGATGGGTCTGCGCAACGCGACCGTCCGCAAACTGGGTGTGGCCGCCATCAGCACCACCACCGTGCTGACCATGACCCTGACCGGCCTGGCCGCCGAGTCGCGCCTCGGTGGTGCCCCCGGCCGGCGCTCGCCGCGCCGCACGGCCTCGGTGGTCGCCATGCTGGCCGGCGCCTTCCTGGGCGCGTGGCTGGTCCTCCATCACGGCCTGGGCATCCCGCTGCTGGTCGCGGCCCTCACCTCGGGCGTGCTGGCGGTGGTGGCGTCCGGCAGGGAGTGAATCCCGCCGACCTCGGGGGAGGCAGGAACGGGGCGTTGGGGTAGGGGTGCTCCTGCCTCCCTCGGGGTGGGCCGGACCGCGGGGTCAGCCGGTGGTGACCTGGAGTTCCTTGACGCCGTTGATCCAGGCCGAGCGCAGCCGCCGGGGCTCGTCGGCCGAGCGCAGGCCCGGCATCGCGTCGGCGATCGCGTTGAAGATCAGGCCGATCTCCAGGATCGCCAGGGACTTGCCGAGGCAGTAGTGGGGCCCGCCACCGCCGAAGCCGAGGTGGGGGTTGGGGTCGCGGGTGATGTCGAAGGCGTCGGGGTCGGTGAAGACCTCGGGGTCGTGGTTGGCGGAGGCGTAGAACAGCCCGACGCGATCGCCCTTCCTGATCCGGACCCCGCCCAGTTCCGTGTCCTGGGTGGCCGTGCGCTGGAAGGCGTTGACCGGCGTCGCCCAGCGCACGATCTCCTCGGCCGTCGTCCCGGGCCGCTCCCTCTTGAACAGCTCCCACTGCCCGGGGTGGGTGAGGAAGGCGTGCATCCCGTGGGTGATGGCGTTCCGGGTGGTCTCGTTGCCGGCCACCGCCAGCATCAGTACGAAGAAGCCGAACTCGTCGGAGTTCAGGTTGCCCTCGTCCTCCGCCGCGACGAGCGTCGTCACGATGTCATGGGCGGGGCACTTCTTGCGGTCGGCGGCCATGTTCATGGCGTAGGCGATGATCTCGGCGGCCGACTCCGCGCCGACCTCCTCGGTGATCGCGTACTCGGGATCGTCGTAGGCGATCATCCTGTTGGACCAGTCGAAGATCTTGGCCCGGTCCTCCTGTGGGACGCCGATCAGCTCCGCGATGGCCTGCAGCGGCAGTTCACAGGCGACCTCGGTGACGAAGTCGAAGGGTCCGGAGCGGGCGCGGGCACTCGTGACGATCGCCTCGGCGCGTGCCCGGAGCCGGTCCTCCAGGGCCCGGATGGAACGTGGCGTGAAGCCGCGCTGCACGATCTGCCGCACCCGCGTATGTTCCGGAGGATCCATGTTGAGCAGGATCAGCCGCTGTGCGTCGATCGCGTCGCGCTCGATGTGCTCGTTGAAGCGGATGATCGCGGTGTTGACGGTGGAGGAGAACAGTTCCGGGTGCGTGGAGACGTACTTGACGTCCGCGTGCCGGGTCACGGCCCAGTAGCCGTCGTCGGCGAAGCCCGCCACGCCGTGCGGCTGCGGGATCCAGCGGACCGGCTCGGTGCGGCGCAGCTCGGCGAACTCCGGGAGGGGCACACGGTGGTGCAGCAGGTCGGGGTCGGTGAAGTCGAACCCGTCGGGCAGCGCGGGGCAGTGCATCGGCGGCTCCCGTCGTGAAGTTCTGACGGCCCATCAGCGAGTGCGGTGAACGTAGTAACGGGTTCTACAACTCGCAAGAGGTACGGCACCCCCAATCCGTGCGGAATTCATGCAGATCGCGACTTCGACACCTGCAAGACTCTTGCGGTGATGGACATCACGTCAGCAGACTGCTGGTCAGAACTAGAACGCGTACTAGTTCTGGAGGAGAGCCCTCTCGGAGAGGACCCGCACCCATGGCCGCCGAACCCGTGATCGTCGAAGCCGTCCGCACCCCGATCGGCAAGCGCGGCGGCGCGCTCGCCAATCTGCACCCCGCCTATCTCCTGGGCGAGACCTACCGTGAACTCCTCGGCCGCACCGGCATCCCCGCCGACGCGGTGGAGCAGATCGTCGGCGGCACGGTCACCCACGCCGGCGAACAGTCCATGAATCCCGCGCGCACGGCCTGGCTGACCATGGGCCTCCCCTACGAGACGGCCGCCACGACCGTCGACTGCCAGTGCGGCTCCTCCCAGCAGGCCTCGCACATGGTGGCCAACATGGTCGCCGGGGGTGTGATCGACGTCGGGATCAGCTGCGGTGTCGAGGCGATGAGCCGGGTCCCGCTGGGGTCGGGGTCCAAGCACGGTCCCGGCAAGCCGTTCCCGGACGAGTGGAACGTCGACCTCCCCAACCAGTTCGAGGCGGCCGAACGCATCGCCCGCCACCGGGGGTTGACGCGGGAGAACGTGGACGCGCTGGGCCTGCTCTCCCAGCAGCGGGCGGCCCTGGCCTGGGCGGAGGAACGCTTCAAGCGCGAGACGTTCGCCGTGCAGGTGCCGACCACCGAGGAGGAGCAGTACGCCGGTCAGGGCATGTGGCGGCTCGTGGACAAGGACGAGGGTCTGCGGGACACGTCCACGGAGGCGCTGGCGAAGCTGAAGCCGGTGATGCCGACGGCCGTCCACACGGCGGGCAACTCGTCCCAGATCTCCGACGGTGCGGCGGCCATCATGTGGGCGTCGAAGCGGATGGCTCGGGCGCTGAAGCTGAAGCCCCGGGCACGGATCGTCGCCCAGGCGCTGGTCGGCGCCGACCCGCACTTCCACCTGGACGGCCCGATCGACGCGACGCGCGCGGTACTGGGCAAGGCGGGGATGTCCCTGAAGGACATCGACCTGGTCGAAATCAACGAGGCCTTCGCGTCCGTGGTGTTGAGCTGGGCCCAGGTCTTCGAACAGGACCTGGACAAGGTCAACGTCAACGGCGGTGCGATTGCGCTGGGTCACCCGGTGGGGGCGACGGGCGCCCGCCTGATCACCACCGCCCTGCACGAACTGGAGCGCGCGGACAAGGAGTTCGCGCTGATCACCATGTGCGCGGGCGGTGGGCTGGCCACCGGGACGATCATTCAGCGGCTGTAGCCGAGGCCCAGTTCACGAAGGTGGTGAAGGTGGCGGGGTCGAGGGTGAGGATCGGTCCCGCCGGGGTTTTGGAGTCGCGGATCGCGATGGTGGCGCAGGGGGTGTCGGCGATCTCCACGCAATCACCGCCTTGGTCACCGCTGTACGACGACTTACGCCATGCGAGCGGGCCGAGCGGCGCGCATTCGACGCATTCGCCGCCCTGGTCACTGCTGTAGCTGGACTTACGCCACTTGCTCCCCATAGCGGTCCTCCATCACCTCTCGGATCAGCCCCGCCGAGTCCTTGATCGAGAGCGCGGCGGCTCGTAGATGATCGTAACGGAGCGAGCAGTCTTTGACGGTGTCCGGGTTGGCGGTCGGGTGCCCGCTGCCGTACCCCTCGGTGTAGACGATGGTCGGATCGCCAGCAAAGCGGAAGGTGGTGAACGAGCCTGTCAGTCCCGCGTGCGCCCCGGCCGAAAACGGCAGCACCTGGATGTTGATCCGCGGGTTGTTCTCGAAGGTCAACAGGTGCGCCAGTTGCCCGCGCATGATCTCCGGCCCGCCGATCTCCTGCTTCAGCGCGGCCTCGCTGAGGACCACCCAGAAGACCGGCGGCTCCTCCTTGTCGAAGATGCGCTGGCGAGCCAGCCGTACGGCGGTGCGGTCGTCGAGGTCGGTGTCGTCCAGCGCGCCGAGCACCGCACGCACATACTCCGGAGTCTGCAACAGTCCGTGGATCATGCCCATCTGGAACGTGCAGATCTCCGCCGCCCGCACCTCCAACTCCGCCACCTGCTGAAACCACGCCGGAAGTTGGCTTCGCATCACCAGTGGATGGAGCCGGGTCAGTAACCCGCCCGTGCACAGCGCCGCGTCCGCCCGCTGGCTGAAGTCGAGGGTCGGCAGCTTCCGGGCCGTCTCCACCTGGCCGACCATCGACCCCGTGTAGTTGATGATGTCCCCGAGCTGCTTCTGCGTGAGCCCCGCCGCCTCGCGGAAGCGACGCAACTCGAAGCCGTAGTAGTCGAGCGGTGAGGCGCTCGGGTCGAGGGTGTTGATGTTCACCATGCCAAGTCCCCTCTCGGACCCGTTGTATTCAACCTGTAGCCGAGCGTAGTGATCCGAGATCAGCCTCGTCCTGTGAACCTCAACATTCCCCACACGCCCCTGTACCGCATGAACCTCACCGTCGGCGAACACTCGGTGCGCCACGTCCGCCGGATCGTCCGCTCGCTGCTCCACGAGTGGGAGCTGACGGAGCTGACGTTCGCCGTGGAGCTGGGCGTGAGCGAGCTGGTCACCAACGTCGTACGGCACGTACCGGACCGCCGCTGCACGATCCTGCTCGCACGGCAGACGGCGGGGGTACGCGCCGAGGTGACCGACGGCTTCGCTCAACTCCCCCTTCTCCACGACGGCTTGGCCCAGGAGGCGGAATGCGGTCGGGGCCTCGCCCTGCTGGACGCGGTGGTCGACAAGTGGGGGGTGTCACCGGGCGCCGCCGACGGCAAGACCGTCTGGTTCGAGTGCGGGGAGTCGCCCCGGGCGACGAGGCGGTCGCCCTCGGGAGTGCGCTGGTAGTACACCCTGTGGCCTTGGCGCGTCCGGTTCAGTAACCCCACCCGGTGGAGCCGGACCAAGTGGTACGACACCCTCGACGCGGTCAGGTGGTGCCGCTCGGCGAGTTCCGTCGTGATCCCGGGTCTGCCCAGGTCGGCCAGGAGGGTAAAGCGGGCCTGTCCGATGACCTGGCCCAGTGAGTCCTGCGGCACGGGCTCCTCCGTCGGAGGGTGGTCGCCCTTGGAGCCGGGCACCGGATAGGTGAGGTGGGTGCCGTCCTCCCCCATGGATCGCTGCGGATGAGCCAGGTCGTCGCCAGCGGCGAAGGGCACAGGGTGATCCTCGTGCTCTCGCGCACCTGCAACGTGCGCGTGTCCTGGATGCGCAGGGCACCGGAGTCGTAAGTGAGGGCCGGATGAAGGGAGTTCAGCGTGTCCGCCAGCCCTCGCTCGACCACGGACGCGGCGCGGTGCCGGATGTCCGCCACCGCCACCTGGCGCAGCGCGCCCCATCGGGCCGCCACGCCGGCCGACCAGAACCGGCCGAGTTCCCGGGCGACGCGCTGGGCGAAGGCCCGCTCTCCGGACTCCAGGGCGTCCACGATCTTCCGCAACTCGGCCGCGTCCGACCGCTCCCCGGCGCGCGCCGACTCCAGGAACCTCCGCATCTGGCGTGCGACCACCCGGGGCGGTGTCGAGGCCATCGCGTGGAGTTCCTCTTCGAGCGTGCCATGGCTCACCGCGCTCGCGCGCGGGATCCGGGCGCCCTGTACCGGGGCGCCCGGCTGCTGCCCGCCCGGGACGCGTTCATGCAGGCGGACGGTCCCTCGCCCGAACTGACACCGCTGGAGCGGGAGTTCCTCACCGCGAGCGTCCGCAGCGGGCGCTTCGTGCAGCCGGCCCTGGTCCTGGTCCGGCGCTTCGTACGGAGCCGCTGGTGGCCGGCGTTCCAGCTCGCACTGCTGTGCGCGGTGGTGCTGTGGACCGTGTGGTTCCTCAACCGCGACCGCCCGTGATGTTCCCGGGGCCGCCGGGCAGGGCCGGGGAGGGGCCGCCGGCGGTGGGGCGCGGTGCCGCGCCGTGCCAGGCGGCCCCCGCCCTCGACCCCGCCCACCAGTCCTCCGACCCGTCCCCCTCCGCCACCGGCGCCATCCCCGCCACCCACACCGGCCTCCAGCTCCCGGTCGGTGCCCGAGAAGTTCGCGTGGTGGCCCTTGTAGTCGTCGTGCTCGTACAGCACGAAGTAGGAAGCCTGCGCCCCCGTGGGGGCCGCCGACGCCGTCGGCGCGGTCATGATGGCGCCGGCGGCGCACATGGCCAGAGCACCGAGCGCCACACCCGATGTTCGACGCCTGGGGCGGTGATCAGGTGCCGGACACGTGCAGGTGCTCCCGGTCCTGTCGTACGAACGACCGGTCGGAGCCGGCGCCGGCGGTCACGGAGACCGGGCGCGGCCCGGTCAGGGCGTAGGTCAGGCCGAAGCCCGCGGTCACCACCACCGCGCCGCCGATCGCGTCGAGCACCCAGTGGTTGCCGGTGGCGACGATGGCCGAGACGGTGAGGAGGGGGTGCAGCAGGCCGAGGGCCTTCATCCACCGCTTCGGGGCGATGACCGCGATCACCACGCCGCACCACAGGGCCCAGCCGAAGTGCAGCGACGGCATCGCCGCGTACTGGTTGGTGAGTGCGGTCAGGGCGCCGTAGTCCGGCTTGGAGAAGTCCTGGACGCCGTGGACGGAGTCGACGATACCGAGGGCCGGCATCAGGCGCGGCGGGGCCAGCGGGAAGAGCCAGAAGCCGATCAGGGCGAGGAAGGTGGCGAAGCCGAGGGAGGCGCGGGCCCAGCGGTAGTCGACGGGGCGGCGCCAGTAGAGGACGGCGAGGACCGCCAGCGGGACCGCGAAGTGGAACGACTCGTAGTAGAAGCCGAAGAAGTCCCGCAGCCAGCCGATCGTCGCCACCGCGTGGTTGACCCCGCGCTCGAAGTCGATGTGCAGGAACCGTTCGAGGTCGAGGACGAGACGGCCGTCATGCTCGGCCGTCGCCCGGCCCTCGGTGGTGCTGCCGCCGGTCGCGGCCAGGCGGACCTGCGCGTAGACGGCGTACACGACCCGGATGAGCAGCAGCTCCAGGAGGAGGTTCGGGCGGGTGAGGACACGGCGCAGGAAGGGCAGGAGGGGGACGTGGCGGAAGCGGGCCGGGATCGCCGGCGCGTACTGCGCCGGGACCGGCCGCTGGTAGTGGGGGGCCGTCCGGGACAGGAACGGCACGGCCGTGGCGGCGGCCAGCGCCGCGAGCAGGACGAGGTTGTCGCGCAGCGGGAACATCACCGCCATGTCCGGCAGCAGCATCCTCGCCGGCAGGGTGGTCACCAGGATCATCGCCACCGGCCAGACGTACCGGTCGGAGGCCCGGCGGCCGACCCGGCCGACCATCGCGAGCAGCACCCACAGCAGCTGGTACTGCCAGGCGGTGGGAGAGACGGCCACGACGGCACAGCCGGTGACGGCGACGGCGAGCAGCAGCTGGCCGTCGTGGGCGTACCGGACGGCGCGGCGCACGGCGAGCGCGCCGACCGCGGCGCCGAGCACCAGGAAGAGGGCGACCTCCAGCGGGCCGGTCAGGCCCAGGCGGAGCAGGGCGCCGTGCAGGGACTGGTTGCCGAGGGCGTCGGCCTTGCCGCCGAGGCCCGTCCCGGCCATGTGGTGCACCCAGTACGTGGACGAGTCGTGCGGGAGCGCCGCCCAGGCGAGGGCGGTGCAGGCGGCGAAGGTACCGGCCGTGGCGGCGGTGGCCCGGCGGCGGCCGGTGAACCACAGCAGCGGGGCGAAGAGCAGCATGGTCGGCTGCAGAGCGGCGGCAAGCCCTGTGCACAGCCCGCTCTCCCGCTCGCTCCGTACGGTGAAGCAGCCGAGCAGGACGAGCAGGACCGGCATGATGCTGGTCTGGCCGAGCCACAGGGCGTTGCGGACCGGCAGCGACAGCATGAGCAGGCTGATCGCGACCGGCGCGGCCAGCAGGGAGGTGCGGCGGCCCACCGGCCGGGGGAGCGCGCGGGCGGCCACCAGACCGAGGGCGACGACCAGCAGCAGGGTGCCGAAGGTCCAGCCCCAGCCGAGGGCGGCCTGCGCCGAACGGGTGAGGGGTTTGAGCACCAGACCGCCGAAGGGGGTGCCGGTGAACCGGGTCGAGTCGTAGATCGAACCGTTCACGTGCAGCACGCCGTGGGGGCCGACCCAGGTCTCCAGGTCGGTCAGCCGCTCGCCGCTCGGCGTGGTGAGGACGACGGCCAGCTGCCGTACCGCGAGGATCGCGGCCACCGCCCACAGGGCGAGCCGGGCCGCGCGCAGCCGCGCCCCGGCCGGGGCCCTGCCGAAGGTGTCCGGCGGTCGCCCGCTGTGCTGCACGTTCGCCACGCCTCGTCGGCCTCCCGCCCCGTCCGGTCCCGACGCCGGTCACGCCGGGTTGGTTCGCGAATCCTGTGAGGGCTTTACCTGACGTTGTGTTCCTGTTTGTCCGGATGACGATAGTCCGAGGTACGTCCGGTTGCCCGTCCGGGGCGCGACAAGGATCACAGCGCGGGACCGGACTGCCTGATCAGGAGCGGGCAGACCTGCCTGGGTACGCGCGGTTTGGCTGCACCATGCAGCCGACTGGCTACAGAACGTCAGGGGCCGAGGTCCGCCTATGGTCGCTTTTCGGCCCGTTTACCGGCAGCGTCGCCGCACGGACCGCGCCCCTGTCCCCGTCGAAAGGTAGGCGAGCCCCGTTTTGGCGACCGCCACAGCAGTCTCCCCGTCCCTTCCGAAGCCCCCGCGGGCCACCAAGGCCCGTGACGTCACCGTCACCGACCCCGCGCTGGTCAAGCGCGCCGTGAAGGCGGCCGCGCTCGGCAACGCGATGGAGTGGTTCGACTTCGGTGTCTACAGCTACATCGCGGTCACGCTGGGCAAGGTCTTCTTCCCGTCCGGCAACCCGACCGCTCAGCTGCTGTCGACCTTCGGCGCCTTCGCGGCGGCCTTCCTGGTCCGGCCGCTCGGTGGCATGGTCTTCGGTCCGCTGGGCGACCGCGTGGGCCGTCAGAAGGTTCTCGCCCTCACGATGATCATGATGGCGGCGGGCACGTTCGCCATCGGCCTGATCCCGTCGTACGCCTCGATCGGCGTGGGCGCGCCGCTGCTGCTTCTGGCCGCCCGGCTGGTGCAGGGCTTCTCGACCGGTGGTGAGTACGCCGGCGCGTCGACCTTCATCGCCGAGTACGCCCCCGACAAGAAGCGCGGCTTCTTCGGCAGCTGGCTGGAGTTCGGCACGCTGGCGGGCTACATCGGCGGCGCGGGTCTGGTGACGCTGATGACGGCGCTGCTGTCGTCGCAGGACCTGCTGTCCTGGGGCTGGCGCGTCCCGTTCCTGATCGCGGGCCCGATGGGCATCATCGGGCTGTATCTGCGGATGCGGCTGGAGGAGACCCCGGCGTTCGCCGCCGAGGTGGAGAAGGCGGAGGCCGCCCGGCCGAAGGTGCCGCTGCGCGAGATGGTGGCGGGCCAGTGGAAGGCGCTGCTGCTGTGCATGGGTCTGGTGCTGGTCTTCAACGTCACCGACTACATGCTGCTGTCGTACATGCCGAGCTACCTCACCAGTGAGCTGAAGGACGACGAGACGCACGGACTGCTGGTCGTGCTCGGCGTGATGGCCCTGATGATGATCGTCCAGCCGTTCGCGGGCGCGCTGACCGACCGGGTCGGCCGGCGTCCGGTGATCGCCGCGGGCTGCGCGGGCTTCCTGTTCCTGTCCATCCCCGCCGTGCTGCTGATCCGCGAGGGCAGCCTGCTCGCGGTGGGGCTGGGCATGGGCGCGCTGGGTCTGCTCCTGGTGTGCTTCACGGCGGCCATGCCGGCCGCGCTGCCCGCTCTCTTCCCGACGCGGGTGCGGTACGGGTCGCTGTCCATCGGGTTCAACGTGTCGGTGTCCCTGTTCGGCGGGACGACTCCGCTGGTCGTGACCGCGCTGATCGGGGCGACGGGGAACATGATGATGCCCGCGTACTACATGATGGCCGCGGCTGTCGTGGGCGGTTTCGCCGTGTGGCGCATGTCCGAGTCGGCCGGACACCCGCTGCCCGGTTCGGCACCGTCGGTGGAGGGCCGCCAGGCGCCGTAGGGGTGCGGGTGGAGACTCGCCAGGCGCCGTAGGGGTGCGGGTGGAGACTCGCCAGGCGCCGTAGGGGTGCGGCTGGTGTGCCGGGCGCGGGCGCGCGGCGGCTGGTCGCGCAGTTCCCCGCGCCCCTGGGGAGCCGCGGCCGGCGCAGCCTGGGACGCGCCGTAGCTGCAGGAAGCGGTGCTGCCGGGGGGAAGGCCCGCCAGGCGCCCTAGGGGGTGCGGGCCGTGTGCCGGGCGCGGCCGCGCGGCGGCTGGTCGCGCAGTTTCCCGCGCCCCTGGGGAGCCGCGGCCGGCGCAGCCTGGGACGCGCCGTAGTCGCCGGGGCGACCGTGACAACTCGGTGCCGACACCCCGGGTCGGCGGGGGATCTGCGATCAGCGGATGCGCGGGGTCCCCGGGGTTCCGGTCCGGTCGCTCACCCTGGGGGGTGGGCTCCTGGCGGTCGCTGCCGCCGGCGTCCTGATCGTCGTACGGCGCTCCCGGCGCCGGTGAATCCGTCGGTGATCACGCCGTCGGCGCCCGTCGGCTGAGACGATGTCCGTGGGAAGGGCCCGCACTCGGGAAAGGCAGCAGGAGCATGAGCGACTCCCAGCTCTGGGACGACGTCGACGACTACTTCACCAGCCGGCTCGCCCCCGATGACGAGGCGTTGCAGGCGGCCCTGCGGGAGAACGACGCAGCCGGCCTGCCGCACATCGCCGTCACGGCGGCGCAGGGCAAGTTCCTCCAGCTGCTCGCCCAGGTCCAGGGCGCGCGGCACATCCTGGAGATCGGCACCCTGGGCGGTTACAGCACGATCTGGCTGGCCCGGGCCCTGCCCGAGGACGGCAGGCTCGTGTCGCTGGAGTACAACGCCAGACACGCCGAGGTGGCCACCCGGAACCTCGCCCGGGCCGGCCTGGACCGGATCGCGGAGGTGCGGGTGGGCCCGGCCCTGGAGTCGCTGCCCAAGCTCGCCGACGAGAACCCGGCCCCGTTCGACCTGGTGTTCATCGACGCCGACAAGGCCAACAACGCGCACTACGTGGAGTGGGCGCTGCGGCTCACCCGCACCGGCAGCCTGATCGTCCTGGACAACGTGGTGCGCGGCGGCCGGGTCGTCGACGAGAGCAGCACCGAGCCCGACGTCGTGGGCACGCGCGCCGCGATCGAGCTGATCGCCACGCACCCGAGGCTGAGCGGCACGGCCCTCCAGACCGTCGGCAGCAAGGGCCACGACGGCTTCGCGCTGGCCCGGGTACTGGACTGAGCCGCTCCGGCGCGGCCCGGCCGGGCTTCAGACCTCGTGGTAGAAGCCGACGTTGACGCTGCGCGGCGCGGTGCGGTCCTGGACGACGATCTCGCCGGACCCGCCGCGCGGCAGCGCTACGGTCGCGCCGTAGCCGAGGGGCTGCGCGTACTCCCCCACCACCAGCCGCACTTCGGACGACGGCTCGGCCTGCGAACCGCGCAGCCAGGTCAACTGCCAGCCGCCGTCCGGGCCGCACCGGAACTCCAGGTGCACACGGGAGACGAACAGCCAGTCCTCCGGGGTGGCCAGCCGGCACACGGACGCGTCCCGGCCGACCCGGAGCACGGCGCCCGGCTCGCTCGGCGCGTCGGCCATCGTCATGCCGGCCGTGGCGCCCGCGTCGGCACCGGAGACGGTGGCCATGGTGAGTTCGAGCACGAGCGTTTCCCCCTCGACGTCGGTGACGTCCTTGTACGGCGGCCGGATTGGGCCGGAATCGTGTACCGCGGCCGCATGATAAAACGCCCGGCCGGGCCGCGTCCGGCACAATGGGTTCATGACCGAGCGAAAGCCACCGGGCGTGCCGTTCGAGTCCTGGGTCGACAAGCAGATCCGCGACGCACAGGGGCGGGGGGAGTTCGAGCGGCTGCCGGGCTCGGGTGAGCCGCTGCCCGCCGATCTCGACTCCGGCTACGACGAACTGTGGTGGATCAAGCGGAAGATGGCGCGCGAGGGCCTGTCCGTGCTGCCGCCCGCCCTCGCCCTGCGCAAGGAGGCCGAGGACGCGCTCGCGGCGGCCTACGCGGCGCCCTCCGAACGGATCGCGCGGAAGATCATCGAGGACGTCAACGTCAAGATCAAGGACATGATGTTCAAGCCGCCGCCCGGGCCCCCGCTGGGCAAGAAGCCGTACGACGTCGAGGAGGTCGTACGCGAGTGGCGGCAGCGCAGGGCTGCCGCCAGGGGTGAGCTGCGGGCTCCGGGGCGAGCGTCAGATGTGTAGCAGGCGCCCGGCCAGCTCCTGGTAGTCGCGCAGAGCCAGCCTGAGCTGCTCGGTGTCGGTGTCCGAGCCCGGTCCACGGTCCTCGGAGGCCTCCCAGGACCGCCGCAGCGTGCGGCGCCGCCGCTCCACGGCCTCTTCGAACCGCCCCGTGATCTCCTCCAGCACGTGATCGGCCTGCTCGACCGCGCTGAGAGGCTCGTCCACGAACCCGACGGCCAGCTGCCGCATCCGCTGCTCCCAGAGGTCGGTCTCGTCGTGGGACAGCAGGGGGGCGCCGGTGCCGGAGGGAGCGGGTGCCGTCTCGCCGACGGTGGACCCGCGTGACCCGGTGCCGCCCGGTGCCGTCGGCCATGCGTCCCGTTCCGTGGACTCGCTGGTGTGCGCATCCCGCGCGCTCACATCACCGGGGGACGGAACCCCCAGCCCGTCTTCGGGCATCGGGCTCTCGTACGCCGTACCACCTTCCCCGGCCATACGGCTCTCATGCCGGGTCGCGGGCTCGCGGGGCATCCGGCCCTCGTCCGGCATGCGCCCCTCGGCCGGCATTCCGCGCTCGTTCGGCAGCCCGACCCCACCGGGCATGCGTCCCTCACCCAGCGGCATACCCCTCTCGCCGGACGTCCTGCTCTCCGGCGGCGTCACGGGCTCGACGGGAACCCCGGACAGCCCCGTCCCACGGGACATCCGCCCCTCACCTGGCGGCACACCCCTCTCGCCGGTCATCCGACCCTCCGGTCGCGTCACGGGCTCGACCGGCATCCGGCTCTCTCCGGGCATGCGCCCCTCCCCCGGCATACCCCCCTCGTCCCTTATGGGAGGTGTGTCCTCCGGGGTGAGGTCGTCGGCTGTCAGGCCGTTGCGGCCGGGGCCGATCGAGCCGGGGAGGCGGGAGGTGTCCGCTGTGGGCGGGGGTTCGCCGGGGAGCCGTTCCTCCGGCAGGGGGTCCCTCGGGGCGTGCCGGCCCAGAGGCATGTCCTCCGGGGTCCAGTCCTCGTCCGGCGGCCGGCGGAAGCGGCCGGTGGGACGCTCGTCGCCGGGCTCGCTCGTCCTGTCCGACATGGTGCTCACCCCTCCTTCGAGTGGCTGGTGCCGGCATGGGTCGCCCGGTGGCGGCGGGTCTCCCGGGAGGCGTGGGTCAGGTCGTCGAAGAGTTCGCGGGCGCCGACGAGCGCCACACGCATCTCCTCGGTCCCGGATCCGGCCTCGGTCAGCCCGTCGCGCGCCCCGGCACGGGCCACCCGGTGCACCCGCCGATAGCCGTCGACGTGCGCGGCGTGGTGCACGGACAGCGCGGCGAGCTGCTCGTCGTAGTGCCCGCCGTTCGGGTAGCCGCGCGCGGCCGCGAGGTCCGCGAGCAACTGGTCGGCCTCGGCCACCGCCTGCCGCGGCGACTCGACGAAGTGTTCCTGCACGGCCGTCCAGCGGGCCTCGTACTGCTCACGCCCGGCCGGGTCCAGTGGCCGTTCCCGAAGGTGGCCGTGGCGCTGGACGCGCTCGGCCAGCTCCCGTTCGGCGGCCTTGGTGTCCCCGTCGTGCAGGGCGACGGTCCGCTCGTACTCGGGTCCGAAGCGCCGCTTCAGGCCGGGACCGCCGTACCGTCCGCGGCCCCGCAGGATCGGGGCGGTGGCCGCGGCGATGATCACTACCGCCACGATCACGGTCAACACGATCATGCCTGTGGACATGGTTGCCTTCCGATCGGCCGGCCCCGCTGGCCGGCTCCCCCTCCGGGTGACCCGCAGGGGGAGCCACAAACGGTGGTCAGTCCGCGAAGCGACGCGCTCCGGTCACCGACCAGACCGTCGCGATACGACCGTCCGCCACCTCCAGCAGATCGATCCCGCTCTTCTGGCTGCCGTCCGGCAGGGTCACGTACCAGCGGCAGGCGGCCCGGCCCGGCTCGCCGTCCACCACCGGCGTGCCGTCGACGGTGAAGCGCAGTCCGGGCTTCTCCTCGCGGAAGGCGGAGATCAGGCCGACGATCCCGGCCGGGCTGTGCACCGCGTCGGTGACCGCGCCCCGCTCGGGGTCGTTCGCGAAACGGATGCGGAAGCCGGGCGCGAGGAACGCCTCCGGGTCGCTGAAGTCGCCGTTCCACAGCGCGGTCCAGCGGTCGAAGAGGGCGATGCCGGTGGCGGGGGTCAGCGTGCGGTGACCGGCGTGAGAGGTCGTTGGCGTTGTCGTTGTCATGGCCTCAGCCTCCGCCCCGTCCGCGACACCCCCCTGTCGGTGATTGCCGTCACATCACCGTCGCCGCGTCGAGCGGTACGACGTCGGAGCCGAGCGTGTCGAGCCCGGCGAGGTCGACCGTGCGGTGCGGGGCCCGCTCGTCCAGGGCCGTCGCCGCGCGGACCCGGTCCAGCCGGAAGCCACGCGGCGCGTCCCGCAGCCGGCACCAGGCCGCCAGATACCAGTGCTCCGTCCCGCCGAGGAAGCCGAGCGGTTCCACGTCCCGCGCGGTGACCCGGCCGGCGGCGTCGGAGTACTCCAGCCGCAGCACCCGGCCCGCGGTCAGCGCCTCCCGCAGCGCGCCGGGCACCACGGGACCGGCGGGCCGCTCCGGCATCACGGCGAGCACCTTGTGCAGCGCGCTGCGCGCGTCCGCCGCGAACGGCGTCCCGGCCAGCGAGTGCAGAGCGACGGCGAGGGCGGTCGCCTCGGCCGGGGTGATGGTCAGCGGCGGCAGCGTCCGCTCCTTGTCGAGCACGTAGCCGCCGCTGCGCCCCGGTTCGGCGTGGATGGGCACCCCGGACTGCTGCAACGCGGCCAGGTCCCGCTCGATCGTGCGGACACTGACCTCGAAGCGCCGGGCGAGCGCGCGGGCGCTGCGGGGACGCGGAGCGGCGGCGCGCAACTCCTCGACGAGGGCGTAGAGACGATCGGTGCGGTTCACGGCAGACAGTCTGCGGAAATCCGCTCGGCGGCGCGGCGGCGGCCGCCGACAATGGCCGGCATGACGTGGACGATCAGCCCGGAACCGTACGACTCCCCGGTCGCCGCCGCGCTCTGGCGGGCGTACTACACGGAGGTCAGCGACCGCTGGTATCTGCTGCACGAGGGCCGGCGTACCGACCCCGACGAGCTGGAGCGGGAGATCGCGGCCACGACCGGATCCGAACTCGCCCCGCCCACCGGGCGGTTGCTCGTCGGCCGGTACGGCGGCGAACCGGCCGGCTGCGCGGGCGTACGGCTGCTGGAGCCGGACACGGCGGAACTGACCCGGGTGTTCGTGTACGAGCGGCTGCGCGGCAAGGGCGGGGCGCCCTTGCTGGTGGCCGCCGCAGAGGAGGCCGCCCGCGCCCTCGGGGCCCGGCGGCTGATCCTGGACACCCGCGGCGACCTGGTCGAGGCCCGCGCCCTGTACGCCCGCCTCGGCTACACGGAGACCGGCCCGCACAACGACGACATCTATGCCGAGCACTGGTTCCGCAAGGATCTGGCCCTCAACTGACCTCGGCCTTCGTCGCGTTGTGCGGCCGCTCGCCGTCGATTCCGCACAGGTCGGCGGTCAGCTGCCGGACGAGCTGGGTCAGGTCGGTGGAACGGCCGGGCCCCCACCAGTCGCCGAGGAGCTCGGCGAGGGATTCCTCGCGGGCCTTGGCGAGGTGTTCGGCGACCTCGCGGCCGGAGTCGGTCAGGTACAGCTCCAGGCCCCGGCGTTCGGCGAGGTGCCGTTCCTCGACCTGGCGGGCGGCGGCGAGGACGGCCTCCAGCGGGACGGGACTGCGCTCGGCGAGCACGCCCGGCTCGACCGAGCCGTACCTGCGGATGCGCAGCAGCACCCAGCTGGCGGCGGGCAGCAGGTCGTACCCGGCCCGTTCGGTGATCTTCCGGTAGACCTCGCGGCGGCCCTCACGGGTGCCGAGCAGGGACAGGGCGCGGGAGCACTCGTCGTAGGAGGACCGCTCGACCGGGTTGGGCGGGATGGTCTCGGAGGCGTCCGGGGCGGTGACCGAGCCGCGCAGCCGGTCCTCCTTCAGGAGCCAGGCCAGCAGGAAGCCGAGGAGGGCGACGGGGGCGGCGTAGACGAAGACGTCGGTGATGGCGGACGCGTACGCGTGCAGGGCCGCCGGGCGCAGGGCGGGCGGCAGGGCGGCGATGCCGCGCGGGTCGGACTTGAGGGCGTCGGCGCTGACGCCGGGCGGCAGGCCGACGCCCCGGAAGGCGGCGGCGAGCTTGTCGCCGAGGCGGCTCGCGAACACCGTGCCGAAGATCGCCACGCCGAAGGACGCGCCGATGGAGCGGAAGAAGGTCGCGCCGGAGGTGGCGACGCCCAGGTCCTCGTAGGAGACCGCGTTCTGCACGATGAGGACGAGGACCTGCATGACCAGGCCCAGTCCGAGGCCGAACACGAAGAAGCAGGCGCTCATCGCGGCGGTCGGGCTGTGCTCGTCGAGCCGGTGGAGGAGGAGCAGGCCGATGGTGGTGACGGCGGTGCCGGTGACCGGGAAGACCTTCCAGCGGCCGGTGCGGCTGACGATCTGCCCGGAGATCGTGGAGGACAGCAGCAGGCCGACCACCATGGGCAGCATGTGCACGCCGGACAGGGTCGGCGAGATGCCGTGCACGACCTGCAGGAACGTCGGCAGATAGGTCATCGCGCCGAACATGGCGAAGCCGACGATGAAGCTGATGACGGCGGCGAGGGTGAAGGTGCGGATGCCGAACAGCTTCAGCGGCAGCACCGGTTCGGCGGCCCTGCGCTCGACGGCCACGAACGCCACGGCCAGCAGCACGCCCAGCACGGCGAGCCCGATGATCTGCGCCGAGCCCCAGGCCCAGGTGGTACCGCCGAGGGAGGCGACGAGGACCAGGCAGGTGGCGACGGAGGCGATCAGGAGGGTGCCGAGATAGTCGATGACGTGGTGCGCGCTGCGGCGCGGGATGCGCAGGGCGGTGGCGATCACGGCGAGCGCGACGACGCCGACGGGCAGGTTGACGTAGAACACCCAGCGCCAGCTCAGATGCTGGGTGAGCAGCCCGCCGAGCAGCGGTCCGAGCACACTGGTCGCGCCGAACACCGCCCCGAACAGCCCCTGGTAGCGGCCGCGTTCACGGGGCGGCACGATGTCGCCGACGATCGCCATCGACAGCACCATCAACCCGCCGCCGCCCAGGCCCTGCAGCGCCCGGAACCCGATCAGCTCGCCCATGTTCCGCGCCATGCCGCACAGCGCCGAGCCGACGAGGAAGATCACGATGGCAGTCTGGAACAGCCGCTTGCGCCCGTACTGGTCGCCGAGCTTGCCCCACAGCGGGGTCGCGGCGGTCGAGGCCAGCAGATACGCGGTGACCACCCAGGACAGGTGCTCCAGGCCGCCGAGGTCGCTGACGATGGTGGGCAGCGCGGTCGACACGATCGTCTGGTCGAGCGCGGCGAGCAGCAGCCCGAGGAGCAGGGCGCCGATCGAGACGAGCACGTTGCCCGAGACCTGCTCGGCGGCCTTGATCTCCTTCTGCGTGCCGTGCGTTTCCAGCGTCATGGAGACCTCCCGGGGCCGGATGCGCCTCTTCCATCGTGGTCGGTGTCACCGTTTATGGCCTGTTGAGTCCCGCGTTTCCGGCGGCGGATGCGAAGAAGTTGCGCATAGGGTCTGTAGTTCGTGAGGGGAGGGGCGAACGGGTGAGTGAATCCGAGGGCCACAGCTGTCCGGAGTGCGGAGCGCCGAGAGGCCCGGACCTGAGCCCGTCCTGCGACTGCACCGAGCGCGTGGCCGAGGCCCTGCGGGAGAGTCGTACGGCCGAGGCGGCAGCGGCGGAGGACTTCGATCCGCTGCGGATACGGCCGTATGTGAAGGTCGAGGCCGTCGAGACGACGCTGCCCCTGCGGCCGTCGGAGGAGCCGCCGAGTACGGCCGACCCGGGGGTGCGGCGCCCTGAAGAGGCGCTGGACGGTGCCTCGACACGCGACCCGGCCGCGATCGCTCCCGCGGCGCCGCCGCAGCCGGACGACGACCCGCCGCGGCCGAAGGGGCGAAGCGCTCGCCGTACCCTCCTGCTGTCCGCCGCGGGCGCGCTCGCGGCGGCCGGGGTCGCGGGCGGGCTGCTCTCGTACCCCACGCCGTCCCGGGACCGGTCGGCCCAGGAGGTCAGGGCGAGTGTCCCGCAGGTGAGCACGGCGCGCCCGGCATCACCGACGGCGCCGCCCGCCTCCCCCGCCGTACCGCGCTCTCCGGTGCCGCCGCCCGCCGCTTCGGCGACCCCGCCGAGCCCGACGAGCCCGACGAGCCCGACGGCGACGCCGACCACGACACCGACGCCCTCCCCGTCCACCGCGACGACCCGCCCGGCCTCCCCCACGTTCTCCGCCACCACCCGGGCCACCCCCGTCGGCGCCCCCGTGCTGCAACGCGGCGACCATGGCCCGGAGGTGACCGAACTCCAGGAGCGACTGCGCCAGTTGAACCTCTACGGCGCCCAGATCAACGGCAAGTTCACCCGCCCCGTGGAGGACGCGGTACGCACCTACCAGCTGGCGCGCGGCATCCAGGGCGACACCCTAGGCGTGTACGGGCCGGCGACGCGGGAGAGCCTGGAGGCGGAGACGTCCGAGCCGTGAGGGAGGGCGCGGCGGCCCTTGGCGGGTGAAGGGCCGATGCCGCCGGAGGACAGCCGGAACGCGCCGTCAGCCGATGTGCAGCCGGATCGTCCCGTCACCCGTCGCCTCGACGCGCACCTGCGTCAGGTCGGGCACGGTCACGTCGGGAGCGTGGAGACCGGCGCGGGGTCCGACCCCGACCACCGTCATCCCGGCGGAGCGGCCCGCCGCGATCCCGGCGCCGGAGTCCTCGAAGACGACGCAGTCCGCCGGATCCACGCCCAGCTCGGCGGCGCCCTTCAGAAACCCCTCGGGATCGGGCTTGCTCGCACCCACCGACTCGGCGGTGACGCGGACCTCCGGCAGCGGCAGCCCGGCGGCGTTCATACGCGCGGTGGACAGCGCGACGTCGGCGGAGGTCACCAGCGCGTGCGGGAGACCGCGCAGGGAGGCGAGGAAGGCGCTCGCGCCGGGGATCTCGACCACGCCGTCGGTGTCGGCGGTCTCCTCGGCGAGCATGCGGGCGTTGTCGGCGAGGTTCTGCTCCCTGGGCCGGTCGGGCAGCAGTACGGCCATGGAGGCGTGCCCCTGCCGGCCGTGGACGACCTTCATCACGTCGTCGCCGTCCAGCCCGTGCCGCTCGGCCCAGCGGCGCCAGATGCGCTCGACGACGGCGTCCGAGTTGACGAGGGTGCCGTCCATGTCGAGCAGGAGGGCGCGGGCGGTGAGGACGGTGGCCGTCATCGGCAGCTCCAGGAACGAAAAGACCCCGAGGGGAGGAACAAGGCGGCCCCGCCCGCCGGTCAGGGAAAACGGGCGGGAGCCACTTTGTTCCCCCACGGTACAAAACCGAGGGCGGATCCCGCCACCGCACCGGAAAGGGTTCACCGACCGTTCAGCTCGACGGGGCCCCACGCCGGCGCCCACAACCGGGGCCGAGCCCGCCACCCGACTGGGCCTCGGCCGAGGGCCCGGCCAACCACAGCGACCAGGACTCGGCCGGCAACGGCGACCGGGCGTGAACCCCGACCGGGCCGCAACTCGCCACCGCGACTGGAGCTCAGCCGGCACCCCCGACTGCGGGCCCGACCAGCCGGCGCGACCGGAGCTGAGCCCGCCACCCGGACCAGGACTCAGCCAGCAACCCCGACCGGGACTCGGCCCCCCGGCCAGGACCCGGTCAGCCACCGCACCCGGGCCGCAAACCGCCACCGCGAGCAGGGCTCAGCCAGGAACCCCGACCGGGACTCGGTCCCTCCGACCAGGACTCGGCCAGCGACCGCGACCGGCGCCACCGCGACCGGGCCGCAACCCGCCACCGCACCCGGACAGGGGCCACCGACCGTTCAGCTCGACCGGGATCCACAACGGGGGGCTCGGTCAGCCACCCCGACCGGGGCTGAACCCGACACCCGGACCAGGACTCAGCCAGGAACCCCGACTGGGACTCGGCCGCCCCCGGCCAGCCACCACGACCGACCCGCAAACCGCCTAGGCGACCGAGACGCAGCCCGCCACTATGGCCAGGGCCCGGCCAGCCACCCGATCGGGCCGAGCCCGCCCCCCGACCCGGGCTCAGCCAGCCGCGCCGGTCGAAGTTCAGCCCGCTACCGCCTCGTACAGGCTCCACGCGCCGAGTGCGAGCATCAGCAGGGCCGCGATCTGTGTGATCAGTCGCAGCGGCACCTTCTTCATCAGGGCCTTTCCGCCGACGATGCCGAGGCCGGCGACGGCCCACAGGCCGAGCACGGCGCCGAGGCCGACGGAGATCGGGTCGTCGTAGCGGGCGGCGAGGTTGGCGGTCATGATCTGGGTGAGGTCGCCGAACTCGGCCACGAGGATCAGCGTGAAGCCCGTGCCCGCGACCCTCCAGAAGGACTGGTCGGCGGGCTTCTTGATCTCCTCCTCGCCCTCGTCCTTCTTCAGCAGCAGCATCGCGGCGCCGCCGAGGAAGAGGACGCCGGTGAGGGCGTGCACGATCTGCTGGGGCAGCAGGGTCAGCACGCTGCCGGCCGCGACGGCCAGCACGACGTGCAGCAGGAAGGCGGCGGCGACACCCGCGAAGACATAGCTCGCGCGGTACCGGGTGCCGAGGACGAGGCCGGCGAGCGCGGTCTTGTCCGGCAGTTCGGCGAGGAAGATGACGCCGAAGACGAGCGCCGTCACGGTGATGCTGATCAAGGTTCCTCAATCGGTCGGGGCTGCCCCACCGAGAGTGCGGTACGTCACGCGATGACACCTCGGCACGGCAGCACACTCGGCGTCCGTGTCGGGGACACGGACGTGCACTGCTTGCCGAAGGTCTCGCTGGCGGTCTGCGTGAAGATCCGCCTCCGGGCGCCGGCTCAGGCTGACTGAGCAGTATGTCGACGGTCCGGCGAAGAGCTACTCCCCTTCTGCGCTCCCCATCGTAAGGGATGTGAAGGTTGAGCACCGACTGTTGTCATGCACCTTGTTGTGACATGAACGCGTCATTATTTTCTTACCGAACGCTCACCCCACGGCAACACGGCCTCGCGAGCATTCCCTGGCTCGCGCCCAATGACCTCACCCCACAAGGGAGTTCACGCATGCCCAGGCTCTACGCGCGTCGACGGCTGAGCATACTCGCCGCCCTCACCGGACTCATAGCCTCCGTCGCCCTGTTCGACTCCCCGAGCGCCTCCGCCGCGCTGCCCACGCCGGTCAGCGCCAGCACCGCCCGCAGCTACCTCTCCCAGCTCACCGTGGCCACGGAGAACCGCACCGGCTACAACCGCGACCTGTTCCCGACCTGGATCACCATCTCGGGCACCTGCAACACCCGTGAGTGGATCCTCAAGCGGGACGGCTCGAACGTCGTCACCGACTCCGCCTGCGTGGCCCGGAGCGGCAGCTGGTACTCCCCCTACGACGGGGCCACCTGGACCTCCCCCTCCGACGTCGACATCGACCACCTCGTCCCGCTCGCCGAGGCCTGGGACTCCGGCGCGAGCAAGTGGACCACCGCGCAGCGGCAGGCCTTCGCCAACGACGTCACCCGCCCCCAGCTCCTCGCCGTCACCGACAACGTCAACCAGGCCAAGGGCGACCAGGACCCGGCGACCTGGATCCCGTCCCGGTCCGCCTACGTCTGCACCTACGTCCGCGCCTGGGTGCAGGTGAAGTACTACTACAACCTCTCCGTCGACTCCGCGGAGAAGTCGGCGCTCACGAACTACCTGGCGGGCTGCTGAGTTCCGCACCACGCCGTAGGGCTTGAGACCCTACGGCGACGGCGCACCCGACGTAGACGGTCGCGCGGTTCCCCTCCCCCTGGGGAGCCGCGGCGACCGGCACCCCGCATCGCGCGCCCGTGGGCCCGCACAGCCGGCCGCCTACACGGCGCGGCGCCGCATCAGGTACCCCGCCGCCGTGCCCGCGGCGAAAAGGGCCGCGAACGAGACGGCCGTGGCCAGCCATGTCGCGCCGAGCCACTGCGCGCCGTAGTAGCCGAGGGCGACGCTGTAGGCGGCCCAGGAGAGGCCGGCCAGGGCGGACCAGGGGACGAAGTCGCGGGCTCGGCGGTGGGCCGCGCCGGCACAGAAGGAGACGACCGAGCGGCCCGCCGGGGCGAACCTGGCGAGCACGACCAGCGCGCCGCCGCCCCGGGCCAGCGCATCGCCGAGACGTTCCTGCGCGGTGGTCAGCCGCCGGGAACGCGCTATCGCCCGGTCCAGCCGCGCACCGCCCCGCCAGGCCAGGCGGTACGCCACCAGATCGCCGAGGACCGAGGCGGTCGCCGCGGCGAGGATCAGGACCATAAGGTCCGGCACGTTGCGCGGGACCTGGCCGGCCGCCGCACCCGAGCCCGCCGCCGCTGCCGTACCCGCCGTGATGACGAGCACGCCGCTCGGCAGCACCGGCACGAACACGTCGAGCAGCACGGACACGACGACCGCGGCATAGATCCACGGTCCGGCGGCCAAAGCCCCCACGTTCTCGAACACCACGACTCCCGTTGCTCCCCCGTTGACAGCCAGACAGCGTACGCCGGGGGTGCGACAGAAGGGGTCAGGGGGGCGCATGAGGACTCGTGCGAGTCCAGGGGCGTCCGACACGCTCTGTCACCCGATCAGCGCACGCTGTGCGGCGGAGCCCTGCCGCGTCCGTAGGAATAGGTAGAGACCTGGCGCGAAATGTCAGGCACACATCCGAACGAAAACGGCGCGTAAGCGCAGATAAGGTGCACATCATGGTGGCAGTAGCCATATACGCGGGCACCCTCGCCGCAGCCCTGCTCGCGTCCGGGACCGCAGGCACCGCCCATAGCTCCGCGCGGGAGACCTACGGGGTGTTCTCCCCTCCGAACGCGACCGTCAAGTCGAACGCGGTGGTGTACGACCAGAGCCTCGTCCCGGCGGGCTCCCTGGTCCAGGTCCGGCAGAACACCCGGCCGAGCGGTGCCACGACCGTCGAGCTGCGGGTGGCCGGCGTCAAGCCCAACCATCTCTTCGGGGTCCACGTCCACCAGAAGGCCTGCGGCGCCGACCCCGCCGCCGCCGGGAAGCACTACCAGAACCAGTCCGGCACGGATGCCGCCCACGTCAACAGGGACAACGAGGTCTGGCTGGACTTCAAGTCCAACGCGAACGGGATCGGCCGCGCCACCGCCAAGCACACCTGGGCCTTCCGCAAGGGCCAGGCGGGCTCGGTGGTGATCCACAGCGAGCCCGGCACCAAGGGCAGGCGGGTGGCCTGCGTCACCGTGCCGTTCGGCGGGAAGTCGTAGCCGGGCGGCGCCCTTCCCCCTCGTGGCGGGGAAGGGCCCCGTCCGGGGTCAGGCGGCGATCGGGGTGCGCTCGGTGGCGGCCCGGCCGTCCGCGGCGGTGCGGCGGGCGACGAGCCGGTCGAGCCCGAAGGCGCCGGACCCGGTGAAGACCAGCAGGAAGAAGGCCCAGCAGAACAGGACCGACAGCTCGCCGCCGTTCTGGATGGGCCACAGCGCGGCCTGCTGGTGCACGTCGAAGTAGGCGTACGCCATCGAGCCCGAGGCGAGCAGCGCGGCCGCGCGGGTGCCGAGGCCGAGCAGCACCAGGCCGCCGGCGACCAGCTGGATCACGGCCGCGTACCAGCCGGGCCAGGTGCCGGCCGGGATCGTGCCGCCCTGGGTGCCGGCGGCGCCGCCGAGGACACCGAAGAGGGACGCGGCGCCGTGCACGGCGAAGAGCAGGCCCACGACGATGCGGAAGAGTCCGAGGGCATAGGGCTGAGCGGAGTTGAGGCGTGCGGTCATGAGGGGGTTCTCCTCTTCGGTGACGGTCGGACCGGCCGGGGACGTACGAGTGGCCGGTCGTGGGGGGTGCGGCGGTACCGAACGAGGGACCCAGGTTAGGGCTGCCTAATCAGTGCTTGCAAGTTCAACATCCGGCCATGACTCCGGTTGCGCTCGCGGCTCCGCGCCGGCGAAAGCGGCACACAGGGCGGCCCGCGCGACCGCGCCGGCGCCCGGGAACGTGACCGAATCCGCCCCCCGGCGACGCGCCTGGGCGCTTCCTTGACGGCCCATCAGGCGGCCCGACGCCGATCAGGGGCTCCTGCTTGGCCCAACACTCCTACTCATGGCCAGAGTTGCCCGTCGTGCGGGATTGCGGGCGCGCCCTACGGGGCGCTTCGCGCCGACTGCCCCCGCACCTCCAGTCCCGCGAGCAGTTCCGCCGTGGCCTCGGCCACCGCGGCCACCGCGCGGTCGAAGACCTCGCGGTTGTGCGCGGCGGGGGCCCGGAAGCCCGAAATCTTCCGCACGTACTGCAGCGCGGCGGCGTGGATGTCCTCCTCCGTGGCCTCGCTGGGCAGCACGGGCGGACGCAGCGTCTTGATACTCCGGCACATGACCCCAGTCTCACGCACACCGCACCCCGGTGCGAGGATCGCGTCGAAGGCGGCCACCGACTCCCGGGGCCGACCGACGAGAGGAACCTCCTCATGACCACCGAGCACACCGTGGCCGTCCTCGGCCCCGGCGGCACCGGCGGCCTCCTCGCCGCCCTGCTCTCCCGCTCCGGACACCGCGTCGTCTGCCTGGCCCAGGACCGTACGGCCGACACCCTGCGCCGTACCGGAATCACGGTCCGCAGCGCGCAGTTCGGCGAGTTCACCGCTCCCGTCGAGGCGGACGCCGCACTGCGCGAACCGGTGGACGCCTGTCTGATCGCCGTCAAGCACACCGCTCTGGACGCCGCGCTCACCCGGGTGCCGCCGAAGGCGCTGGGCGACGCCCTCGTCGTACCGCTGCTGAACGGCGTCGAACACCCCGCCGCTCTGCGCGCCCGCTACCGCGCCGACCGGGTGGCGCCCGCGGTGATCCGCGTGGAGTCCACCCGGGTCGCCCCGGGGGTGATCGAACACGGCAGCCCGTTCACGGAGATCGACCTGGCCGGGGACGCCGTGCCCCGCGCCCGTCTCGACGGCCTCGCGGCCACCCTCGTCTCCGCCGGCGTGACGGCCCGGGTGGTCGAGGACGAGACGGCGGCCCTGTGGGCGAAGATGGCGTTCCTCGCTCCGTTCGCCCTCCTCACCACGCGGTACGGCCTCCCACTCGGCGAGGCGCGCACCCGGCACCGCGAGGAGCTGGAGTCCCTGGTCGCCGAGACCGCCGCGGTCAGTCGCGCCTGCGGCGCCCCCGCCGACCCGGCCCAGGCACTGGCCCGGTACGACGCCTTCCCGCCCGGCGCCAAGTCGTCCATGCAGCGCGACGCCGAGGCGGGCCGCCCGCTCGAACTCGACGCCATCGGCGGGGCGCTGCTGCGCGCCGCGGACCGGCACGGCGTGCCGGTGCCGGTGGCGGCCCGCCTGGTGGACGAACTGCGGGCCGCCGGCCACTGAGGCCGCCCGTCGGCTCAGTGGATGAGCAGCCACTGGGCCGACACCAGATGCACCACGGCGAGTGCCGCCCGCGGTGATGAGCATGCCGGTGTTGCGGCGGGCGGCGCCGATCGCGGCGCCGCCCGGCTGTGCCACCCGACGGCTGCCGCCGCCCCGAGACGAGCGCGCTGAGAAGGCCGATCACCTCGGCACACCGGGCGCGACGATCAGCGATCGCTTCGCCGAGCGCATCGAGCGCCACCGGCTCGAGCCCAAGCACGTCGGCCCGCTCACGGCCCTCGGCCGGGGCTCGTTCGCCTGGCGGCAGGACCTGGCGGGCCAACTCGGCGTGGCCACAGCCTGGTGGTGTCGCTCGCCGACCACTGGAAGTCCCTCGGCGCGGTGCAGCGGGTGCGCGACCCCCGGCACCGCCGCCGCCAGGCGCTCACCCTGACCGCCGGGGCCGCGAACTCCTGGCCGCCTGCACGGCCGAGGTCAGGACCTTGGACGCCGAACTCACCGCCCACCCGGGCGAGTCCGAACGGCAGGCACCGCACACGGCCCCGGCCCACCCGTTCGCGTGAACCTCACAACCGAACTCGCCCCCCAAAATCGAACAGGCGTAGCATTGGCGTGTGGCTACGACCTATGAATTCCCCAGTGACCTCCTCGCCGGTCAGGAGGAGCTGCATCAGGTCCGGGCCGAGCTGTCGGCCCTGCTCAAGCGCCTGCCCTGGTCGGTCGAGCCGATGGACGGCTTCAGCGACGACACCGGCTGGCGGAAGGTGGAGCGGCCCGCGTCCCCGGGCTGGACGGCGGACGAACAGGCCGAGGTGGAGAAGCTGCGCCGCCGCGAGCACGAACTCGCGGTCTTCGTCACCACGCACCGCTTCTGGGCCGAGGTCACGGCAGCGGACCGCATGGACGCCCGCACCAGGCTGAAGCACGTACACAAGCAGCAGCCGTCAGGAGAGGAATGACAAGAGCCCCCGGCCGTACGGCCGGGGGCTCCATCGGTGGGCGCGGACGGTTTCGAACCGCCGACATCCTGCTTGTAAGGCAGGCGCTCTACCCCTGAGCTACGCACCCGGACACCCCGGGCTGCGCGCCCAGGACGAGTTGACAGCCTACCTTGCCGGAACCCGTGCACGGCAAACCCGTATCGCACGGTGTACGGGGGTTATCCCCACCTCCGGTCCGGGAGCCGTCCTCATCGCCCCGCCCGCCCCGGCCCCCTTACGGTCCTCTCAGGCCGAATCCCAGGGGGAGTTCCCGCATGACCCGTTCCGTTCCAGTCCGCGCCGCCGCCACGGCCGCCGTCGCCGGGGTGCTCGTCGCGACCGTCAGTGCCTGCGGCGCCGCCTCCGCCGGGGAGGACACGCACCCGGACCACCGGTCCTTCGCCCTGCACGGCCGCACCCTCACGATCGACTCCGACGACTCCGCGCTGGAGGTCGTCGCCACCGACTCCGTGCAGGCCGGCACGATCGAGGTGACCCGGTGGTTCCGGGGATCCGTCGTCATCGGCCACGATCCGACGCTGCGGTGGTCCTTCCAGAACGACCGTCTGGTGCTGCGGGTGCACTGCTCGGGCTTCGTCGCCCACTGCTCGGCCCGGCACCGGATCGAGGTGCCGCGCGGGATCGGCGTGAAGGTCGGCAACGCGGACGGCGGCGTGCGGGCCCACGGGTTCCGGGATCCGCTCACTGTCGACACCGCCGACGGCTCGGTCCGCGTCACCGACTCCAGCGGGCCGCTCGACCTGACCTCGACCGACGGTTCGGTGCGCGCCGACGTCTCCTCGCGCCGGGTGAGCGCCCGCTCCACCGAGGGCTCCGTACAGGTCCTGCTGTCCGGGGTGCCCGACCTGGTGGACGCCTCCAGCACCGACGGCTCGGTCACGGTCGCCGTGCCCCAGGGCGCCTACCGGGTCTCGGCCGGTTCCGACGACGGCGCGGTGTCGGTGTCCGTGCCCCGCGACGACCGCAGCCCGCACCGGGTGTCGGCCCACTCCACGGACGGGAAGGTCACGGTCCGCACGGGAAAGTAAGAGTGCCGAGCGCGAACTGAACGGCCCGTGTGTTTCGTCTACAACGGGTGGGAGAATGACACCACCCACGGCGAACCACAGCACGGGAGAGGGATGTGACGGCGACACCGGGCACGCCAGCGACGCGGTCGTACCCGCCGTCGACCGTACGGGCCCGGTCCGGGTCCACGGCCCTGCGCGACACTCTCACCCTGCTCGGCCTGCCGCTGCTGGCCGCGCTCGCCCTGCCCGCCGCGTTCGCCGGCGGCGGCACCCGGCGCTGGTTCGGCGGCCGGGCCGAGAGCCAGCGGGCGGAGGCGCAGGCCGCGAAGGACGCCGCGGCGGCCGCGTTCTACGAACTCGACACCGCCCAGCGCGACCTGCGGATCTCCATCGAGACCATCACGGCCGTGGACGACTCCCCTGACGCCCGCCGTGCCGTCACCGACTTCGCGGCGCTCGGGCAGCGCATCGACGAGGCCAGTCAGCGCTATATCCAGGCCGTCGACGCCCATGACCTGGACCGGGACGACCTGGAGGCCGCCGCGGCCTCCCGGGCGCGCTCGGAGCTGACGTCCGCCAAGGACGAACTGGTCCGCGTCAAGCAGGAGCTGGACCGTTTCGGCAGCTCGCTCGGGCCGCTGCTCGGCAAGGCCGAGACCCAGCTGGCCCGGGTGGCGCCCGCCGTGGAGCGGGCCCGGCAGGCACTGCTCGGCGCGAGCAACGCCCTGGACGCCGTACGGGGACAGGGACTGCGGGCCGACGACCTCGCCGGGCGGCTCGCGGCCCTCTCCCCCGAGCTGACCAAGCTGAACCAGGGCGCCGGGCAGCACGGCGTGGCACAGACCGTGGAGCGGGCCGAGCGCGTGCAGCGGGAGGCCGGGGCGATCCGGGCCGAGGCCGAACGGCTGCCGGAGAAGGCCGCCGAGCTCGACCACCGGCTGGTCAGCCTGCGCACCCGGGCCCAGGCGCTCACCACCCGGGCCGGGCAGGTGGACCCGGTGCTGAGCGAGCTGCGGCGCCGGTTCGCGGCCGCGTGCTGGCAGGACCTGCAGCACGTGCCCGAGCAGGCCGCGGAGAACGTACGGCAGGCCGAGCTCAAGCTCCGCGAGGCCCAGGCGGCGCGCGACGACCAGCGCTGGCCGGACGCCACATCGCTCTTGTCGACGGTCCGGGCCCTGCTGAACACCACCGACGAGTCCGTGTCCGCCGCGGGTGACCGGCTGCGGCGGCTGAACGAGGTGCAGAAGGATCCGCAGGCGGAGATCGAGCGGACCCGGTTCGCCATCCGCGACGCCCAGCGGCTGGCCATGACCGGCCGTACGACCCCCGATCCCCGGCATGCCCGGCCGCTGGACGACGCGGTGGCGCGGCTGGAGCGGGCGATCGGTTCGCTGGAGACCGGCCGGCACCCCGACTACTGGCACTTCCTGACCGAGACGGAGGCCGTCCGGCAGACGGCGGCGCGGGTGGTGGCGCGGATCCGGGAAGAGCGCGGGGGGCACTGAGCGGGGTCCCGCCGCGGGAGTGCGGGCTGTGTGCCGGTTGCAGGGCGCCCTCGGGTCGGCGGATATTGGATGGACGGATGGCCTCCGCTAGCGCCCGAGGGAGGCGGATATGGCCACACACGCAGTGCACGCGAAGGAGCGACGGCGGATCCGGTTCGACGAGCACCTGCCCGTCGACCACCGGCTGAACACGGTCTACCGGATCGGCGCGGGCCTGATCGGCGCGTTCCTCGTCGCCTTCGGCATCCTGGGTCTGATCAACCACATCGGCTTCTTCGACACCGGCGGTGACACGGTCGCCGGGCTGAACACCAACGGAACGCTGAGCGTGCTGTCGATCGTCGTCGGGGCGATCCTGCTCGCCGGCATGGTGATCGGCGGAAACGTGGCGTCCACGCTGAACATGGTCTTCGGGGTGCTGTTCCTGCTGAACGGCTTCCTGAACCTCGCCCTGCTGGACACCCCGAACAACTTCCTGGCGTTCAAGATCCAGAACGTGTTCTTCAGCTTCATCGTGGGCCTGCTGCTGATGACCTTCGGCATGTACGGCCGGGTCGGCTCGACCCTGCCGCACGACAATCCGTACTGGCGGGCCCGCCATCCCGACGCGATGGACAGCGAGCAGCGTGAGCTCGGAGCCGGCCCGTCCACCGGGGGCGCCGGTTAATCTGTGCGCATGCCTCGCTATGAGTACCGCTGCCGTACCTGCGGCGACACGTTCGAACTGAGCCGTCCCATGGCCGAGTCGGCTGCCCCCGCGCCGTGCCCTGCGGGGCACGGCGACACCGTCAAGTTGCTGTCGACCGTGGCCGTGGGCGGTGTCGCACAGAACGCCTCCGCGCCTGCGCCGCAGGCCGGGGGCGGCTGCTGCGGCGGGGGCTGCTGCGGGTAGTCGCCCACCGGGCGCCACGCGACGCCGTCCCACCCCGCGGGTGCGGCGTCGTCGCGGCTTGTCATGCCGTTCCCCGCGCCCCTCAGGGGGTCGCCCGGCGCGTTGCCTTCAGGAATTCCCTCAGGATCCGCTCACCCGCGAGTACCCCCCGCTCCGGAAGTGCCGCGATCTCCGGCGCGGCCCACCCCGTGTCGGCCAGTTCTCCGTGCCCCGGGCGCCAGCCCCGGTCGGCGGCGAGGAGGAGGTCGGCGTCCAGGAGGGAGTCGCCCGCAGCCAGGGTCAGGTCCGCGCCGGTGCGGCGGGCGAGCTCATGGACGGCCGCGCTCTTGGTGAGCGGCTTCGGGACGGCGTAGATCTTGCGGCCCTGGAGCGAGACGGTCCAGCCGCGGTTCTCCGCCCACACCGCCAGCTCCTTCACCCACTCCTCGGGCAGCAGCTCGCGCTCGACGACGAGGTAGGTGAACAGGTCCTCGGCGATGCGGTGCTTGCGCACCCACACCGGGTCCGCCGAGCGCATCAGATGGTCGTGGACCTCGGCCAGCGGCGCGCACTCGTCCGCGAGACGGGCGAGCACACTGGCATGCCAGTCGGCGTCCGTCACGCCGTCGACCAGCAGATGGCCGCCGTTGGCGCAGATCGCGTACTTCGGGGGCGGCCCGGGCAGGTTGATCCGCTGGTACTGCTTGCGCGTCCGGGTCGTCGTCGGCACGAAGACGGCCGTGTCGCCGAGGTCGGTGAGCAGCTGGGCCGCCGTCTCCGTCATGTAGGAGAGCGGCTTGGCCTCGTGCACCTCCACACACAGCAGCCGGGGCGCCCGCGCGTCCGGCATGGTCAGCGCGAGGGCCGCCGAGGAGTAGATCAGCGTACGGTCGAGGTCGCTCGCCACCAGCACCGGCATCAGACGTTCACCGCCTTGCCGTCGGCGCCCGTGGCACCGCGCGTGTACTTGGGGTGGATCAGCCCGACGCAGGTGTACGGCAGTTCACCGACCTCCTCGACGGGGACACCCCGTTGTGCGGCGAGCAGGCGGACGTGGTCGAGGTCGGCGCCGGCCCCCGCGCGCGCGAGGATCTTCCACGGCACCCGGCGCAGCAGCACCCGGGTGGTCTCGCCGACGCCGGGCTTGACGAGGTTCACGTCGTGGATGCCGTACTCCTCGCTGATCCGCTCCACGGCGCGCCAGCCGGCCCAGGTCGGGGCGCGGTCCTCGGCCATCAGCTCCTTGACCGCGGTGTCGACGGTGTCGGCGACCTCGGGGAAGCGGGCGGAGACGGCGTCGAGGAAAGCCACGGAGACGTCGGCGCCGGCGAGTTCGCGGTAGAACTTCGCGCCGTGGAAGTCGTTCGGGCCGACCAGGTCCGCGCGCAGCACGGTCCGCGATATCAGCCCGGAGACGGTCGAGTTGAGGCACGCGGAGGGTATGAGGAAGTCCTCGCGGGTGCCGTAGGTGCGCACACAGGAGCCCGGGTCGGCGAGTACGGCGATCTCCGGGTCGAAGCCGCTGATTCCCTCCGCCGCCTCGAACGCCTCGACGGCCTGGGCGAGTTCGCGGGTGATGGCGCCCTTGCCGGTCCAGCCGTCGACGAACACGACGTCCCGCGGGTCGTGGTGGGCGGCGAGCCAGCGCAGCGCGTTGGCGTCGATGCCCCGGCCGCGCACGATCGACACCGCGTAGTGCGGCAGGTCGAGGCCGTACCGGAACCGGGCCCAGCGGCGCATGAGGACGCCGACCGGCGTGCCCGCGCGGGCGAGCGAGACCAGCACCGGGCGCGGCGACCGCTCGGCGATCACGGCCTCGGTCACCACGCCGACCGCCTGCGCGATCCTCACGGCCGAGGCGTCGAGGGCCGCGTGGAACAGCTCCTGGTACTGCTCGCTCGGCTGGTACTCCACCGGCAGCGACTCGGCGTAGTGCGCGCCGCCGCTCTGGATGGCCTCCTCCCGCTCCTCGGTCGGCGCCTCCAGCGTGACGTCGGAGAGGTCCTGGAGCAGCCAGCCGACCTCCTCGGGCGCGTAACTGGAGAATGCGGGGCCGCGGAGGGGCTCGGGCAGCATGGCCGGCCTTTCGAAAGCGTGCGGTGCGTACGAGGGGACGACCGCGAGCAGGACGTGCGGGGTGTGGGCGGCGAGCCGGGCCAGCAGGCCGTCGGGCGCGTGCAGGGCGGGGGTGTCGGCGACGGAGTCGACCACGGCGACGACGGCGTCGAAGCCGCCGCCCGCGACGTTGTAGGCGTACCTCTCGCCGGGCCCGTCGGCCGGGTCGTCGTGGGCGGGGAAGACCAGGCGGGTACGGATCGCGTACCCCGGCTCGTCCAGCGCCAGGACGGGCGAGCGGGTGGTGGTGGAGAACCGCACCTCGGCCGATACGACCTGCTCCAGCTCCCGGGCCAGGCGCAGGGGGGCGTACATCAGCTCCTCGAAGCCGAGCACGAGGACGCGCCGGGCGTCGGCGGGCAGGGCCTCGGCCGTCCGGGCGGCCATGGCGGGCAGCGCGGACTCCAGCCGGGCCCGGTGGGCAGGCGTGAAACCGTGGCGCCCGCCGTCGGGGAGGCCGGGGGGCCAGTGAAGTTCCACCCGGGTGACACGGCCGTACGACGGCTCGGGCGAGCCGTGCCGCCGGTCGTGCTCGGCGACCAGCCGCTGCCCCTTGTCCAGCACATCCTCCGGCAGCCGTACGGTCCCGGTGGCAGCGGCGACCAGGTCCACCCGGGCGCCGATCTCGGCGGCGAATCGATCCATCCGGTCGGCGTCCCCGGGCGAGCGCATGTCGACCAGGGCGACCACGACGTAACGCTTGCGCGGATAGCGTGCGTGCAGCTCACGGATGGTGTTCAGGACCGTGTTCCCGGTGGAGAACTCGTCGTCGACCAGGACCAGCGGACCGTCTGCCGTCAGCAGGCCGGGGTCCTCGGGGAGCAGCAGATGAGAGGTGGCGTGCGAGTGGCTCTCCTCGAAGCCGCCAGCACGGGCGACCCCGGCCACCGGCCGGCGCGTGGAGTGCAGATACGGCGCCGTACCGAGCCCGTCGGCCACGGCGTGGCCCAGTCCCGTCGCGGTCTCCGCATACCCCAGGACCACGGCACCGGCGGCCTCGGCCTCGCCGAGCAGCTCATGGACGCGCCGGCCCAGGCGGTAGCCGTGCCCGTACACCACCGTCGGCGACTGCGGAACGTGCTTGCCGAGCACGTTCGACACCAGCAGATGGGCCCGCTTGGGATTGCGCCGCAGGGCGAGCCCGAGCAGGGCGCGCAGGCCGTCGTCCCCCACGAGTTCGACCCCGAGCCGCTCGGCGACCCAGCTGCCGGACCAGACCCCGTCGTTCACTGCGTTCTTCATGCGTTCCTTGGACGATGTGGGAAGGACCAGCCGGAGATCCCGGCTCATCCGGTTATCCCGGCGGCGAGCAGCTCCACGAAGCCGACCTCCTCGTGGGCCACGCCGAAGGCCTCGGCGCGCAGCAGGGTCCGCTCGGCCCAGGCGCGGTGCGGCTTCACCTCGTTCATCTTGTTCGTGTAGGCCGAGCGAAGTACACCCCCGCCGCCGCGTTCCGGCCGCAGGATGTCCTGGGCGTCGCTGTACTCCTCGTGACTGACCACGGACAGCGCGTGGACGGGAAGCACGTGGGAGGGGTGGATGCAGGTCTTGCCGAGCAGGCCGTTGGCCTGGTCGAGGGAGATCTCCCGCAGCAGTCCGTCCATGGCGTGCTCGATCAGCCTCTCGCGCAGCTCGACGGCCTGCACCTCCAGGAAGGGGCTCTGCCTCAGCTGCGGCTTGAACATGCGCTCGGAGACCCGGAAGTACTCCCACACGGGCCCGGTCACGGTGAATCCGGTGCCGTCGGCGCGGCCCAGCATGTTCACGACGTCGGCGATCACCGAGGCGACGATCTGCACGTCGTAGGCGGTCATGTCGGGGGCGCGGCGCAGGCCGTAGGAGGAGCAGAAGTCGGTCACGCCGAGGCGCAGCGCCAGCACCCGGTCGCGGTACTTGTCGACCGCGCGGGCGATGCCCTCCAGGGTGTCCACGCGGGACTCCCGGTAGAGCAGCTCCGGGGACTCCAGGACGGGCATCGCGAACAGCCGGCGCCCGCTGAGCGCCTCCGCGGCCGTCAGGGCCTCCAGGAAGGGGATGCCGCGCTCCTCGGTGAACTTCGGCAGCACGAAGCCGGACAGCAGCCGCACGGACGGGCCGAGGCGCCCTACGAGGTCGGGGATCTGCCCGGGGGTGCGCACCCGGATGAAGAGCAGCGGCGGCTCGACGCCGGGCCGGGCGGCCAGGTCGGCGAACTGCCGGACGAGGTTCTCCTCGCCGGCCACGACGTCCGCGTCGTCGATCGAGTCCTCCAGGCACAGCACCATCGAGACCACGCCGTTCCCGGCCTGCTTGACGATGTCGTCGGCGAGCCGCGGCCGGGTGGCCGGGCTGTACAGGGTGGCGCCGAGGGCGGCGGCGAGCAGCCGGGCCGGAGAGTCGGCGCTGAACGCGCACGGCTCCCGGTGGAAGAGGCGCTGCCGCACCTCGGGGGCGATGTGCCCGAAATGACGCATAGAACTCCCCCAGGGCGATGAGCCCGAGTCTCAGTGTTCGGTAAAGGGTGGCCGGTAATAGTACGTAGGGATCTGTGTCAGAGGTTCCCGGCGGGCATGAATTTCCGGTAACTCGCCCATGTCGGCAGCGCGCTGGGTCACCACCCCCCGCATTGTCGTGGCCAGGACCGAGAAGGCAGGATGACCGCATGACGCACGCGATGCTGAAGGGGTCGAACGTCCCGCTGGAAGCCGACACGGTGCGCGCCGTGCTGCGCTGGACGCCCGGGCAGGGGGTCCCCGACGTGGACGCCTCGGCGCTGCTGCTGGGCCCCGACGGCCGTGTGCGCTCCGACGAGGACTTCGTCTTCTACAACCAGCCCCGGCACCCCTCGGGAAAGGTGTGGCGGCTGGGCAAGAAGCGCATCGCCGAGGGGCTGACCGACACGATCCAGACGGACCTGCCCGGCGTCGAGCCGGACGTCGGCCGGATCCTGCTGGTCGCGTCCGCGGACGGGATCACCTTCGACCGGGTGCCCGCGCTGTGCATCCTGCTGTACGACGCCGCGGTCGCCGACGCCGAGCCGCTGGCCCGGTTCGAGATCAAGCCGGAGACGGGTGCGGAGACGGCGCTGATCTGCGGTGAGCTGTACCGGCGCGGGGAGGGCTGGAAGTTCCGCGCGCTGGGCGAGGGCTACTCGAACGGGCTGAAGGGGCTCGCCACGGACTTCGGTATCTCGGTGGACGAGTCCGAGGCGGCGGAGGAGCCGAGTGCCGCCCAGCCGCTGCCTCCGGAGCAGCCGTTGCCTCCGGAGCCGCCGACGTCCTCGGTGCCGGCACAGCCCGCGTACGGCTATCCGCAGCCGGCGTACGGATACCCCCAGCCCGCGGCGGTGCCGGTGGCCGTGGGGCCGGTGGATCCGAACTTCCGGCTGCCTCCGCAGGGGCCGCAGTTCATCGGGCGGTAGTGCGCCTGCCGGCTCAGCGTTCCGCCTTGGTCTTGTAGCCCCGCCCCCACTGCAGTCCCCACCCGTACAACCGGTCGAGCTCCCCCTGGAAGCCGTACACGAACTTCACCTCGCGGCGGACGAGCAGCTCGCCCTTCACGTTCTCGATCATGACGACCGCGCAGGAGCGGGCCTGGGGATGGCGTTCGTCGAGGCCTATCTCGATGCGGGGGCCGTTGCTGGGGTAGAGGGTGACGATGGCGTGGGTGCGGTCGAAGGCGGGGGTCTGGTCGTAGATGTAGACGAAGACCAGCAGGCGCTTGATGGCGTCGCGGTGGTCGAGGTTGACGTACATCGTCTCGCCGGACGCCGAGCCGAACCGGTCGTCGCCGCTGAGCTTGATGTACGGCGGTGCGTTGACGTCACCGAGGTAGTTGCCCAGCGGCTGGACGACGCCCTTGGTGCCGTCGGCCAGTTCGTACAGGCAGCCCAGGTCGAGGTCGACGTTGACCATGCTCTGGCCGTGCCCGAGGACCTCCGGTGGCTTGAGGGCCTTGAAGGGGTGCCGGAAGAGGCTGGTGCGCTGGTTGCCGTCGAAGTCGGAGGTGCGCATCCGCCAGGCGAGGTTGATGCGCAGATGGCCGGTGGCCGCGTCCTGCTTGGTGAGGGACACCGTCTGGTGCCGCCTGGTCAGTTCGATGGAGTTCGTCGAGGCGTTGCCCGCGTCGAAGTCGGCGACGCTGGCGCCCCGCAGCCCGTCGAAGAAACCCATTCCCGCCCCCAGGTGCTCACGTACTGGTTCAACGAACGCCGTCGGGGCGGCCGACCACGTCGGCCGCCCCGATTCAGAGCGTTCCTCGCCGGGCGGGGTGTCACACCCCGTCACGGCCCGGATCTGACCCGTAGGGGATCCGGCTCACACCCCTGAGGAGACCTCGGCCTTATCGTCGGTGCCCTCGCCCTCGGCCGCGAGGGCTCGGTTGCGGCGGACGGAGGACCAGAAGGACCAGGCGATCAGGACGACGCCGACGAGACCGGTGACGACCTCGTTGATCTCGTACTGGATGGTGACCATGAGGATCACGGCCAGGGCGCCGATGGCGTAGTGGGCGCCGTGCTCCAGGTAGACGTAGTCGTCGAGGGTGCCCTGGCGGACCAGGTAGACCGTGAGGGACCGGACGTACATCGCGCCGATGCCGAGGCCGAGGGCCATCATCACGATGTCGTTGGTGATGGCGAAGGCGCCGATCACGCCGTCGAAGGAGAAGGACGCGTCCAGGACCTCCAGGTAGAGGAACATGAAGAACGCGGCCTGGCCGGCCAGCACCACGGCCGGCTTCTTCTTGCCGGTGCGGGCGGCCTCTTCCTCCTCCTCGTGCTCGCGCTCCTCCTCGTCCTCCAGCCGGTCCTCGAAGTAGCCCGAGAGACCGCCGACGATCATGTACGTGATCAGGCCGGCGATGCCGGCGATCAGGACCGTCTGCGCCTTGTCGACGTGGGCGCCGCCGTGCTGGTGGGCGTGGACGGCGAAGGTGAAGGAGGTGATCAGCAGGACGATCAGGGCGATGCAGACCGCCAGCATGTCGACCTTGCCGAGCTTGGCCAGCGGGCGCTCGATCCAGCGCAGCCACTGGATGTCCCGGTCCTCGAAGATGAAGTCCAGGAAGATCATCAGCAGGAACATTCCGCCGAACGCGGCGATCGCCGGGTGGGCGTCGGTGACCAGCTGCTGGTAGCGGTCCTTGTCGGTGAGGGCCAGGTGGACCGCGTCGTAGGGGTTGAGCTTGGCGGTCAGGGCGACGATCACGACGGGGAAGACCAGCCGCATGCCGAACACCGCGATGAGAACGCCGACCGTGAGGAAGATCTTCTGCCAGAAGGCGTTCATCTTCTTCAGGATGCCGGCGTTGACCACCGCGTTGTCGAACGACAGCGAGATCTCGAGGATGGCCAGGATCGCCACGACGCCGAAGGCCTCCCACCCCCCGTAGAAGACCGCGGCGACCAGGCCGAGCGCGGTGACCGCGAACGACCAGCCGAAGGTTTTCAGAAGCACTGGCTACCCAATCGTGTCTGGGGGCCCTCCCAGACGAAAGTCTGAGGAAGGTGTTCCCCCGCGCCGTACCCGGCTTTGCTAAACGTTGACCCCGAGTCTAGAGGTGCACCCTACCGGCGGTACCGTCCAGGGCAACCCTCACCGAAAAGCCACAGCGCAGGCCGCCTGGGAGGGTGCTCGGCTAGGAGACGTTCACCCCGAAGTCCAGGGCGATGCCGCGCAGGCCCGAGGCATAGCCCTGCCCGACGGCGCGGAACTTCCATTCTCCCTGGTAGCGGTACAGCTCGCCGAAGATCATGGCCGTCTCGGTGGAGGCGTCCTCGCTGAGGTCGTAGCGGGCCAGTTCCTGGCCGTCGGCCTGGTTCACGACCCGGATGAAGGCGTTGGAGACCTGGCCGAAAGTCTGGCCGCGCTCATCCGCCATGTGGATGGAGACCGGGAAGACGATCTTCTCGCAGTGCGCGGGCACCTTGGCGAGGTCCACCAGGATCGACTCGTCGTCGCCCTCGCCCTCACCGGTGAGGTTGTCACCGGTGTGCTCCACCGAGCCGTCGGGGCTCTTGAGCTGGTTGTAGAAGACGAACCACTCGTCGCCCAGGACGCGGTTGCCGGCGCCGCACAGCAGCGCGCTGGCGTCCAGGTCGAAGGGGGCGCCGGTGGTGGAGCGCGCGTCCCAGCCGAGCCCGATCATGACGTTGGTGAGGTTCGGTGCGGCTTTGGAGAGGGAGACGTTGCCTCCCTTGGCGAGCGTGACGCCCATGATGCTGGTCCTCCCCTAGTGGTGCTTCCCTGGTTGTCCTGCGCGTCCGGCGCCGACCGTAAACGGTGCGGCGCCGGACGGTGCAGGTGTCGTAACCCTGCCGGGATCAGACGTTGACGCCGAAGTCCTGCGCGATGCCGCGCAGGCCCGAGGCGTAGCCCTGGCCGATGGCGCGGAACTTCCACTCCGCCCCGTGCCGGTAGAGCTCGCCGAAGACCATGGCGGTCTCGGTGGAGGCGTCCTCGCTCAGGTCGTAGCGGGCGATCTCCTGCTCGCCCGCCTGGTTCACGACGCGGATGAACGCGTTGCGGACCTGGCCGAAGGACTGCTGGCGGTTCTCGGCGTCGTAGATCGACACCGGGAAGACGATCTTCTCGATGTCGGCCGGGACGCCGGCCAGGTTGATCTTGATCTGCTCGTCGTCGCCCTCGCCCTCACCGGTGATGTTGTCACCGGTGTGCTCGACCGAGCCGTCGGGGCTCTTGAGGTTGTTGAAGAAGACGAAGTGCTGGTCGCTGGCGACCTTGCCGGTGTTGTTCAGCAGCAGTGCGCTCGCGTCGAGGTCGAAGTCCGTGCCGGTCGTGGTCCGCACGTCCCACCCCAGACCGACGATGACGGCGGTCAGGCCCGGGGCCTCCTTCGTCAGCGATACGTTGCCGCCCTTGCTGAGGCTGACTCCCACGGGTCCTCCATGTGGTGTCCAGGGGCGGGGAGCCCCGTCGTGCTTCGGATATGGGATCAACGAGCCGATCCTAGTGACGGGTTCCCGGCCCCCGCAGACCCTGGACCCGGAGCATCACAGGTGTCGGCCACGGTCGGCCTACAGGGTGTCGAGCGCCTTCACGTAGTCGTTCAGGTCGCGCGCGTCCGGCAGGCCGTTGATCACGGTCCACCGCACGACGCCCTCCTTGTCGACGATGAAGGTGCCCCGGACGGCGCATCCCTTGTCCTCGTCGAAGACGCCGTACGCGCGCGAGACGTTGCCGTGCGGCCAGAAGTCGCTGAGCAGCGGGTACTCCAGGCCCTCCTGCTCGGCGAAGACGCGCAGGGTGTGGATGGAGTCGTTGGAGACGGCGAGCAGCTGGGTGTCGCGGCCTTCGAACTTCGGCAGGTTGTCGCGCAGCTCGCACAGCTCGCCGGTGCACACGCCGGTGAAGGCGAAGGGGTAGAAGAGGAGTACCACGTTCTTCTCGCCGCGGAAGTCCGAGAGCTTCACGGTCCGGCCGTGGTTGTCCTTGAGCTCGAAGTCGGGCGCCTTGTCGCCGACCTGGATCGCCATCGTCGTGCATCCCTTCGGTGGGCCGTTCGGGTGAGCGCACAGCACACGCTCGGGTCCACCCTACGCAGCGATCACCAGGGCTTCCGGACGGGCCGGGGCGAAACCGGCCCGTCCGGTGCTGCAGCGGAGATCTACTTCTTGGACTTGGCCGCCTTCGGCGTGGCAAGCCGCGAGCCACTCCAGTCCTTGCCCACGCTGACGCTCTTCGACGCCGTCAGGCCGGCCGTCGTGGCGGCGTCCTGGATGTCGCTCGGCTCCACGTACCCCGAACGGCCGGTCTTCGGCGTCAGGAGCAGGATCGCGCCGCCCTCTTCGATGTACGTGGTGGCGTCCACCAGCGCATCCGTCAGGTCGCCGTCGTCGTCACGGAACCACAGCACAACGGCGTCGGCCACGTCGTCGTAGTCCTCGTCCATCAGGTCGCCCTCGACGATTTCCTCGATGGCCTCGCGAAGCTCCTGATCGACGTCGTCGTCGTAGCCGATCTCCTGGACCACCTGCCCGGGCTGGAACCCCAGCCTGGCGGCAGGGTTCGTCCGCTCCTCCGCGTGGTCCGCGGTCGCGCTCACGGGTTGCCTCCTGATCATGTCTTGTTGAGTATCTCAGCCACGCGCGTGCGCGAAGCATTGGCCGTAGTCCACACGGGCGGGGCGGATCGCGCAAGTACCCGGCCGTCCGGACCGCCGAAACGGTGACGATCCCGGCCGTGTCGCCGCAACTCCTGGCACCGTACCCCGTTTCCGCGCGACCCACATCACACCGATGTGCCCGGTTTGCGCCGTTCGGAATCATCTCGAAATCATCCGGTGATACGCCACTCGAACACCTTTGCCAAGCACGTCACACCCCGGGCGTATCGTTGCGTTTTGCCCGCGCGGACACGGTGCGGACACGAAGGAGATGACGTACGCCGTCCCGAGGTACACGATGGGGAGCGGTGTAGGCAGGTGCAAAAACTGGCCCTCTGACAGGTAAGGAACAGCGTGGCTTCCGGATCCGATCGCAACCCGATCATCATTGGCGGCCTTCCGAGTCAGGTTCCTGACTTCGATCCCGAAGAAACCCAGGAGTGGCTCGACTCCCTCGACGCCGCCGTGGACGAGCGCGGCCGGGAGAGGGCCCGCTACCTCATGCTCCGGCTGATCGAGCGGGCCCGCGAGCGGCGCGTGGCCGTGCCCGAGATGCGCAGCACGGACTACGTCAACACGATCCCCACCAAGAGCGAGCCGTTCTTCCCGGGCAACGAGGAGATCGAGCGCAGGATCCTCAACGCGACCCGCTGGAACGCGGCCGTGATGGTCTCGCGCGCCCAGCGCCCCGGCATCGGCGTCGGCGGCCACATCGCCACCTTCGCCTCCTCGGCCTCGCTGTACGACGTCGGCTTCAACCACTTCTTCCGTGGCAAGGACGAGGGCGACGGCGGTGACCAGGTCTTCTTCCAGGGCCACGCCTCCCCCGGCATCTACGCCCGCGCGTACCTGCTCGACCGGCTCAGCGCGGACCAGCTCGACGGCTTCCGCCAGGAGAAGTCGAAGTACCCCGACGGCCTGTCCAGCTATCCGCACCCGCGCTCGATGCCGGACTTCTGGGAGTTCCCGACGGTCTCCATGGGCCTCGGCCCGCTGGCCGCGATCTTCCAGGCGCGGATGAACCGCTACATGGAGGCGCGCGGAATCGCCGACACCTCCAGGTCGCACGTGTGGGCGTTCCTCGGCGACGGCGAGATGGACGAGCCGGAGTCGCTCGGCCAGCTGTCCATCGCGGCCCGGGAGGGCCTGGACAACCTGACCTTCGTCGTCAACTGCAACCTGCAGCGGCTCGACGGCCCGGTGCGCGGCAACGGCAAGATCATCCAGGAGCTGGAGTCGATCTTCCGGGGCGCCGGCTGGAACGTGATCAAGCTGATCTGGGACCGCACCTGGGACCCGCTGCTCGCGCAGGACCGGGACGGCATCCTCGTCAACAAGATGAACACGACCCCGGACGGCCAGTTCCAGACGTACGCCACGGAGTCGGGCGCGTACATCCGCGAGCACTTCTTCGGCGACGACCACCGGCTGCGGGCGATGGTCGAGAACATGACCGACGACCAGATCCTGCACCTGGGCCGCGGCGGTCACGACCACCGCAAGATCTACGCGGCGTTCAAGGCGGCCAAGGAGCACAAGGGCCAGCCAACGGTCATCCTGGCCAAGACGGTCAAGGGCTGGACGCTGGGCCCCAACTTCGAGGGCCGCAACGCCACGCACCAGATGAAGAAGCTGACGGTCGACGACCTCAAGCGCTTCCGGGACCGGCTGCACCTGCCGATCTCCGACAAGGAGCTGGAGTCCGGCCCGCCGCCGTACTACCACCCCGGCCGGGACACCGACGAGATCCAGTACATGCACGACATGCGCAAGCAGTGCGGCGGGTACGTCCCGACGCGCGTCGTGCGCTCCAAGCCGCTCCCGCTGCCGGACGACAAGGCGTACGCGACCGTGAAGAAGGGCACGGGCCAGCAGTCCATCGCCACGACCATGGCCTTTGTCCGGCTCCTCAAGGACCTCATGCGGGACAAGGAGATCGGCAAGCGGTTCGTGCTGATCGCGCCGGACGAGTACCGCACGTTCGGCATGGATTCCTTCTTCCCGAGCGCGAAGATCTACAACCCGCTGGGCCAGCAGTACGAGTCGGTCGACCGGGAGCTGCTGCTCGCCTACAAGGAGTCGCCGACCGGCCAGATGCTGCACGACGGCATCTCCGAGGCGGGCTGTACGGCCTCCCTGATCGCGGCGGGCTCGGCCTACGCCACGCACGGCGAGCCGCTGATCCCGGTCTACGTCTTCTACTCGATGTTCGGTTTCCAGCGCACCGGCGACCAGTTCTGGCAGATGGCCGACCAGCTGGCGCGCGGCTTCGTGCTGGGCGCGACCGCCGGCCGTACGACACTGACCGGTGAGGGCCTGCAGCACGCGGACGGCCACTCGCAGCTGCTCGCCTCGACCAACCCGGCGTGCGTGGCCTACGACCCGGCGTACGCCTACGAGATCGCGCACATCGTCCAGGACGGCCTGCGCCGGATGTACGGCGGCGACGCCGAGCACCCGCACGGCGAGGACGTCTTCTACTACCTGACCGTCTACAACGAGCCCATCCAGCACCCGGCCGAGCCGGCGAACGTGGACGTGGAGGGCATCCTCAAGGGCGTCCACAAACTCAGTGAGGGCACGGGCGGCTCGATCCCGGCGCAGATCATGGCGTCCGGCGTGGCGGTCCCGTGGGCGCTGGAGGCGCAGCGGATCCTCGCCGCGGACTGGAACGTACGCGCCGACGTCTGGTCGGCCACCTCCTGGAACGAGCTGCGCCGCGAGGCGGTGGAGTGCGAGGAGCACAATCTGCTGCACCCGGAGGAGGAGCAGCGGGTGCCGTACGTGACGCGCAAGCTCAGCGGCTCCGAGGGTCCGTTCGTGGCCGTGTCCGACTGGATGCGATCGGTGCCGGACCAGATCGCGCGGTGGGTGCCGGGCACCTACCAGTCGCTCGGCGCGGACGGCTTCGGCTTCGCCGACACCCGGGGTGCGGCGCGGCGCTTCTTCCACATCGACGCGCAGTCGATCGTCGTGACGGTGCTGACCGAGCTGGCCCGCGAGGGCAAGGTGGACCGCTCGGTGCTGAAGCAGGCCATCGACCGGTACCAGCTGCTGGACGTCTCGGCGGCGCATCCGGGGGCGGCGGGGGGCGACGCGTAGCCGCTGCGCCCGGCTTTGACCGGGCGGCAACCGGGAAGGGTCAGCTGGTTCGTCGCCGGGTGCGGGGGACTGCGCGGCTGGTCGCGCAGTCCCCCGCACCCCTTTGGGGTGCGTTTACGATGCGGGCATGAACCATCAGTCGGCGCAGGCGCGTTGGGAACGGCATACCCAGCGGCCGCTGCTGGCGCTGGCGGTGGCGTTCACCGTCGCCTACGCCGTGCCGATCGTGGACCACTCCGCGGGTCATTCGCTGACGTACGCGTGCACGGTGGTCGAGTGGGTGGTCTGGGCCGCGTTCGCCGTGGACTACCTGATGCGGCTCGCCCTCGCCCCGCGCCGCGGGGAGTTCGTCCGGACCCACTGGGTGGACCTGTGCGCGGTGGTGCTGCCGCTGCTGCAGCCGCTGCGGTTGCTGCGGATGGTGTCGACGCTGCTGCTGGTGGGGCGGCGGGCGCGGATGGCCTCGCAGATCCGGCTCACGACGTATGTCGCCGGGGCGGTGATCGGGCTGCTGATGTTCGGGTCGCTGGCGGTGCTGTCCGTGGAACGGGACTCGCCGAACGGGAACATCCGGACGCTGGGTGACGCGGTGTGGTGGTCGTTCACGACGATGACGACCGTGGGGTACGGCGATCACGCGCCGACGACCGGCCTGGGGCGGATGATCGCCGTCGGGCTGATGCTGTCCGGGATCGCGTTGCTCGGTGTGGTGACCGCGAACATCGCGGCGTGGTTCATCGCGCGGTTCGAGAAGGACGATGTGGAGGAGCGGCGGCAGACGGAGGCCATCGCCGCGTTGGCCGAGGAGGTCCGCCTGCTGCGGGCGGAGGTGGCCCGGTTGGCCGACGAGCGGGAGCAGCAACGGAGTTGACGCGCTGCCCGGGGCCGTGGCCGACCGGGGTGGGGCCCGCGCCCGGCGGACGGCCCCGGGCCCCACGACCCAACCGTCGGCTAAAGGAGCCCGTGGCCCCATGTGGCCGCGCCCGCCAGGGCGACGACGGCGAGCACCGTGTCTATCGCGCCGAGGACCAACGCCACCAGCGCTGGGATGTCTCGGTCGTTGGACCACTTGCGGCCCATGGACTGCCAGCCGCAGACCATCGCCACCGGGCCCAGGACGATGCCCAGTGCGAAGAAGCCGGCCACGGCACAGATCGCGCCGATGATGCCGAGTGTCGCGCGGTCCGGCCCGGTCCGTTGCCACGTCCGGCCACGTGACCGGGGGTACCCGCGCGTTCCGTGCCCGAAGCCTGTCATCATCAACTCCCTGGGGTTCATGGACAGTTCGGCTTCGCGGTGCGAGTACCCCGATTCCGGCCCGGCAGACCTGCGCGCGCTGCCCCCCTCCGGCAGCGCGAGCCGCGGCCCGGCCGTCCCCCATGTCTGCGGAGGACTTGACCCACTGTGACCTGCGGCGCGCGCCCGGTGCGAGCGATCTTTAGCCGAGTCACCCTGATAGGGGAACTCCGCCCGGAAGACGCCCGGGCGGAGTCCGGGACGAGGCCTCAGATGTGGCCCACGCCCGCGCCCGCCTCCGCGTTCGCGCCCCGCTTGGTGAGCAGCGCGACGAGGACGGCGACGGCCGCCACGCCCGCGGCGACCAGGGAGGCGAGGCTCATGCCGGAGATGAACGTGTGGTGGGCGACCTCGGTGATCTTCGCGGCGATCTGGTCCGGCACACCTTTCGGCACCGGGGCGACGCCGACCTGGACCGCCTCCGAGGCCTTGTCCAGCTGACCCGGGGTCAGCTGCGGCAGCCCCGCGCCGGTCCAGTTGCCCGGCAGGTCGCTGTCGACCTTGGAGGCCATCACGGCGCCCAGCACGGCCGTGCCGAGGCTGCCGCCGATCTGCATGGCCGCCTGCTGGAGACCGCCCGCCACACCGGAGAGTTCCATCGGGGCGTTGCCGACGATGACCTCGGTGGCGCCGACCATGACCGGCGCGAGGCCGAGGCCGAGCAGCGCGAACCAGACCGACATCACGCCGCTGCCGGTGTCGGCCTCGAGCGTCGACATGCCGTACATGGCGATCGCGGTCGCGGCCATGCCGCCGGCCAGCGGGATGCGCGGGCCGAGCTTGGTGATCGCGGCGCCGGCCAGCGGCGAGCCGACGATCATCATGCCGGTGAGCGGCAGCAGGTGCAGGCCGGCGTCGATGGGGCTCATGCCGTGCACGTTCTGGAGGTAGAACGTCACGAAGAACAGGCCGCCCATGAACGCGATGGCCATCAGGACCATCAGGACCACGCCCGCCGAGAGCGGGACCGAGCGGAAGAGGCCCAGCGGGATCAGGGGCTCCTTGACCCTGGTCTCCCAGACGGAGAACAGGGCGAAGAGGACCACGGACGCGGCGATGAAGATCCAGGTCTTGCCGTCGCCCCAGCCCCACGTCGGAGCCTTGATCAGGGCCCAGACCAGGCAGAACATCGCGCCGGAGAGCAGGGCGATACCGAGGATGTCGAAGGAGCGCGGGGCGTTCTCGGCGCGGTGGTCGCGCAGGATCAGCACGCCCAGGATCAGGGCGAGCGCTCCCACCGGCACGTTGATGAAGAACACCGACTGCCAGTTGACGTGCTCGACGAGCACGCCGCCGAGGATCGGGCCGCCCGCGGTGGACGCGCCGATCACCATGCCCCAGATGCCGATGGCCATGTTGAGCTTCTCGGCCGGGAAGGTGGCCCGCAGCAGGCCGAGCGCGGCCGGCATCAGCAGCGCGCCGAACAGGCCCTGGAAGACGCGGAAGGTGACGACCGCGGCGATGCTGTGGGACAGGCCGATGGCGCCGGAGGCGGCGGCGAAGCCGGTCACCCCGATGAGGAAGGTCTGCCGGTGGCCGAAGCGGTCACCGAGCTTGCCCGCCGTGATCAGGGAGACCGCGAGGGCCAGGAAGTAGCCGTTGGTGATCCACTGCACCTGGGCGAAGGTGGCCCCCAGGTCCTTCTGGATCGCCGGGTTGGCGATGGCCACGATGGTGCCGTCGAGGGCCACCATCATGACGCCCACGGCGACGGTGATCAGGGTGAGCCAGGGATGGCCGCGCAGCCCCGCGGCCGGCGGCGACTCGAGCGGGGACCGCGGCGCCGCGCCCCCCGGCCCCGTCGCGTCGATGGTGGTCTGACTAGTCATGCGTTCGAGGCTAGTGACAGCCTCTGACAATTGACAAATCATTTCATCCGTCAGTAACTGACACGTATGGAAACACTGCGCGAGCGCAAGAAACAGCGCACCCGGGAGGCGCTGCTGCGGGCCGCTCTGGAGCTCTTCACGACCCAGGGGTACGAGCACACGACGGTCGACGAGATCGCCGAGGCCGTCGACGTCTCGCAGCGCACCTTCTTCCGCTACTTCGCCGGCAAGGAGGACGTGGCCTTCGCCGTGCAGGAGATGACGGAGGCGCGTTTCGTCGAGGCCGTACGCGCGCGTCCGCCGCACGAGGCGCCGCTGGAGGCCCTGCGGCAGGCGGTCCTGGAGGGCTGGGACGGGATCCGGGAGACCGTCGAGTCGGCCGTACCGGTCGAGCTGTATCTGCGCATGTACCGGACGATCGAGTCGACGCCGGCACTGCTCGCCGCCCATCTGCGCCGCTCGGCGGCCACGGAGGAGACGATCGCCCGCCTGCTGGCCGAGCGCGAGGGCGTGGACGTGGACGTGGATCCTCGACCGCGGCTGGCCGTGGCCGTGTTCGGCGGCGTGATAAGGGTCACCGAACGGCAGTGGTGCACGGGCGACGACTTCAGCCTGGTGGCGATCCGTCAACTCACCGCTTCCTACCTCGATCAGGTGGGTTCGGCACTTACCGGGAACTGGCGCTCAAACCGAGATCGTTGACAACGCGTTCGACGCTTCGCGAAACGTGATACCTGTCACTCGGTTACCCCGAGACCCTCCCGTTCTCCTAGTGTGTCCTCCCAGTGACTTCCTTCGACACCTCCCCGCAACTGAACGTCTGGCGCGCACTGCTGGCGCTGGCCGTGGTGTTCGTGATGCTCGCGACCACCGGCTGGACCGCCCTGCACAGCCACAGGGAGTCGACCGCACTGCAGGCCTCGCTCGCCAAGTGGGAGCACGGCAGCATCCACGGCCTCCATCTGCCGGACCCCAAGGCCGCACCGTCCCTGCTCAGCCGTTTCTTCGCGTCCCTCTCCCCCGAGGACCAGAGCCGTCTCGCCCGCCGCTACCCGCTCACGGTCGGCAACATGAACGGCGCCCCCGTCACCTTGCGCTACCGCGCCAACCACATCGCGCTGGAGCAGCAACGCAAGGTCGAGAGGAAACGCGTGCACGACAGCCGGCTCAGCGCGGCCGGACAGCAGGACGCGGGCCGTCGAATGCACCGCTACGAGGACCTGATGGGCCCCGGCCGGAAGATCCTGGCCTTCGACCCCGAGGGCTCGGGCCGGGTCGCGGAGGTGTTCGGGAACCTGGACAAGGCGCAGCGGATCTCGGTCGTCGTCCCCGGCGTCGACACCGATCTGCTCACCTTCCAGAAGACCAACCGCCAGTACACCGCCCCGGTCGGCATGGCCAAGGCTCTGTACGCGGCGGAGCGCGCACAGAGCCCCGCGACCCGTACGGCCGTGATCGCCTGGGCCGACTACACCTCCCCCGACGGCCTCGGCATGGACGCGGCCACCGGACTGCGCGCCGCGGAGGGCGCCATACGGCTGAACGCGCTGCTGGACGGCCTGCCCGGCCGTGCCCCGGTGACGACGGTCTGCCACAGCTACGGCTCCGTGGTCTGCGGGGTGGCCGCGCACGGCATGCCGCGCCGGGTGACCGACATAGCGGTGGCCGCGAGCCCCGGCATGCGGGTCTCCAGCGCCTCCCACCTGGGCACCACGGCCCGGGTGTGGGCCATGCGGGACGCCAGCGACTGGATCCAGGACGTGCCGTACCTGGAACTGGGCGGGATCGGGCACGGCGCGGATCCCGTGTCCTCGGCGTTCGGCGCGCGGGTGCTGTCCGCCCGGGACGCGCAGGGCCACGCCGGCTACTTCCAGCCGGGCACGGACAGCCTGCGCAACCTCGCCGACGTGGCGGTCGGGGCCTACGACGCGGTGACGTGCGCACGCGAGAACGACCTGTGCCAGGCCGGTGTGCCCGGCACCACCACGGCCGGACGCGCGTAGAAACAGCAGGAAGTGCGGTCTGCGCGGGTGGCGACGGAGGAGCACGTGCCGCATACGATGAGCCGCATGGGTGACGTACTGGCGGGATTTCATGCCGTCTGGGAGTTCGAGTCCGACTCCGTGCTCATCCGTTACGAACGGGGGATTCGAACACCGAAGCTGTTCCAGGCACTCGGGGAACGGCGGATCCCGCTGTCCGCGGTCAAGGGCGTGACGCTCTCCCCGGGCAGGCGCGGCACCGTCGTGCTGCGGCTGCTGCCGCGCGCCGGAGCGGATCCGCTGATGGAGGCGGCGGCCGGGCAGCTGAAGGAGGGCTCCGACCCGTACCGGCTGGTGCTGCCGGCCGAGCGGGAGACGCTCGCGGAGTACTACGCCGACGAACTGAAGGGCCTGTTGACCGAGTCCGGGCCCGCCGACCGCCATCTGGTGACCGCGCCCGAGGCGCCGCTGTCGTTCAAGGCGTACGACGGGAAGGCGAGTTTCGACGGTACGGCCGTGCAGTTCCGCTGGTCCTGGACGGGCGCGTCCTCGGCGAAGTGGAAGGCCGGCGACCAGAGCTTTCCGGTCACCCAGCTGAGCGGGGTGGAGTGGCGGTCGCCCGAGGTGTTCGAGGGACATCTGCGACTGGTCCGGCGCTCGGCCGAGTCGGCCGCCGTGCAGCCCGATCAGGATCCGGCGACCGTCGTCTTCGGGCTGGGGTACGGCCCGGTGCACGAGTCGCTGCCGTTCGCCGCGGCGGTCCTTGCGGCCGTACGCACGCGGGGGCCGGTACCCGCGGTACCGGCCCCGTCACGGCGCGACCCCGCGGACATCGCCGAACGGATCCGGCACCTCGGGGAGTTGCATCAGGCCGGGTTGGTCACCGACGAGGAGTTCTCCTCGAAGAAGGCCGAACTCCTGGCGGAACTCTGAGCTACTCGCGGCCCGCGGAGGTGAACGTCATGTCCGCGTAGCGCCCGCCCGCCACCTTGCCCGCGATCGGCTCCAGTCGGGACAGTTCCTCGTCGCCGAGCACGATCGCCGTCGCCGCCACGTTCTCCTCCACCCGGTTCGGCTTGCGGGTGCCCGGGATGGGGACCACCGGGAGGGCGTCGATCGTCGCCCGCTGCTGCACCCAGGCCAGGGCGATCTGGCCGAGAGTGGCGCCGTGGGCCTCGGCGATCGCCCGGATCGGCTCCAGGAGGGCGGCGTTGGCCGCCGCGTTGGCGCCGGTGAAGCGGGGCTGTTGACGGCGGAAGTCGTCGGCCGTGAGCTCCTGTTCGGCGTCGGTGAAGGAGCCGGTGAGGAAGCCGCGGCCGAGCGGCGAGTACGGCACCAGGGTCACTCCCAGGTCCCGCGCGGCCGGCACGACCTTCGCCTCGATGTCCCGGCTGAACAGGGACCACTCCGACTGCACGGCCGCGATCGGGTGCACGGCGTGCGCGGCGCGCAGCTCGTCGGCGGTGACCTCGCTCAGCCCGAGGTGCTTGACCTTGCCCTCGCGCACCAGCTCCGCCATCGTGCCGACGGTCTCCTCGATGGGGACGTTCACATCGCGGCGGTGCATGTAGTAGAGGTCGATCACGTCGACGTCGAGCCGCTTCAGGCTGGCCTCGACGGCCTCGCGGATGTACGGCGCGTCGTTGCGGATGATCCGCCTGGTCGGGTCGTCCTCGGGGATCGACAGGGCGAACTTGGTGGCGATGACCACCTCGTCGCGGTGCGCCTTGAAGAAGGGGGAGAGGAACCGCTCGTTCTCGCCCGCGCCGTAGGCGTCCGCCGTGTCGTACAGCGTCACGCCCAGCTCCAGCGCCCGCTCCAGCGCGGCGCGCGCCTGGCCGGCGTCCGTGGGGCCGTACGCGAAGCTCATGCCCATGCAGCCGAGGCCCTGTACGCCGACCTCCGGGCCGTCCTGGCCGAGCCGTGCCGTCGGGATCCTGGCGTCGGTCATCGGGTGGTCCCCTCCATCCCGTAGAAGCTGATCTTGCGGTCGAGAACGGCGAGCGTGTCCTGCAGTTCGGCGATCCGGTTCAGGACGTCCCGGCGGGTCGACTCCAGCAGCTCCCGCCGTTCCCCGTAGGTGCTCTCGCCCTCCCGGACCAGTTCCGCGTACCGGACCATGTCCGCCACCGGCATGCCGGTCAGCCGCAGCTTGGTCACGAAGTCCAGCCAGTCCAGGTCGCGGTTGCTGTAGCGCCGCTGACCGGTGTGCGAGCGGTCGACGTGCGGCATCAGGCCGATCCGCTCGTACCAGCGCAGGGTGTGCGCGGTGAGGCCGGTGAAGGCGACGACCTCGCTGATCGTGTAGCGGTCCTGGCCGTCGGGGCGTGGATGGCGTCGGGGCGGGGCGGCGCAGATGTCTGCGGGGGCCGTGCGCGCGGTGTCGGCTGGCGTGGTCTGCATCACCGTCATGGCCTCCACGCTATGGGGTTGGAGTGCACTCCAAGCAAGCGGATCCGGTAAGAAATCCGCGGGACGCGGGCCGGGGCGCCTGACTAACGTGCGGCGCATGAGTCTTGCACGCCGGGCCCTGCCCGAGGACGCCGAAGAACTGCTGCGTCTGCGGCAGGTGATGATCGACTCTCTGTGGACCGCGGGAGGCGGCGGGCCGACGGACTGGCATGCCGAGTCGCTGCCGACGCTGCGCAAGCGGCTGGCCGAGCCGGACGGTGACTTCGTCGCCTTCGTCGTGGACCATCCAGACCGGCCCGGGGCGCTGGCCGCGCTGGTGGCCGGAACGCTGGAGTACCGCATCGGGAAGTCGGGGAATCCGCACGGGCGGGTCGGGCACGTCTTCAGCGTCGCGACCGACCCGGACGCCCGGCGGCGCGGGTACGCGCGCGCGGCCATGGAGGAGCTGCTCGCCTGGTTCCGGGAGCGTGGCGCGGGCCACGTCCTGCTGAACGCCTCCCCGGAGGCCGAGCCGCTGTACGCCTCCCTCGGCTTCACCCGTGACCCGGACCCGTCGATGCGGTTGCTGCTGTGAGCCGCATAGGCTCGGTGGCATGTCGTTGAACAGCCTGACCAGCCTGGCGTCGATCGAGAACTGGCCCGTCCCCACCGCGGCGGCGGGTGTCGTACGAGCCGACGGGACCGTCCTCGGCACGCACGGACCCGTCGGGCACCGCTTTCCGCTCGCCTCGGTCACCAAGCCGCTGGCCGCGTATGCGGCGCTGGTCGCGTACGAGGAGGGCGCGATCGAGCTGGACGAGCCGGCCGGGCCGCCCGGCTCGACCGTCCGCCACCTCCTCGCGCACACCTCCGGGCTGGCCTTCGACGAGCACAGGGCGATGGCGCCTGCCGGCGAGCGCCGTCTCTACTCCAACGCCGGGTTCGAGCAGCTCGGGGACCACATCGCCAAGGCGACGGACATTCCGTTCGCCGAGTATCTGCGGCAGGCCGTGCTGGATCCGCTGGGCATGACGTCGACGACGCTGGAGGGCTCGCCCGCGAAGGACGCGGTGTCCACGGTCTCGGACCTGCTGCGGTTCGCGGCGGAGGTGCAGGCGCCGCGGCTGCTGGATCCGCGGACGGTCGCGGAGGCGATGAGCGTGCAGTACCCGGGGACGAAGGGCGTGCTTCCGGGATACGGCCACCAGAACCCGAACGACTGGGGCCTGGGCTTCGAGATCCGCGACTCCAAGTCACCCCATTGGACGGGGAGTTCCTCCTCCCCGCGTACCTTCGGGCACTTCGGGCAGTCGGGTACGTTCCTGTGGATCGACCCGGACGCGGGAGTCGCCGGTGCCGCCCTGACGGACAGGGCGTTCGGGCCCTGGGCGATCGAGGCGTGGCCGGTGTTCACGGACGCGGTGCTGGCGGAACTGCGCGGCTGAGGACCGCGGGAGCGTCCCCTACTCCCCCATCTCCCACAGCAGCACTTCCGCCGGCGTGGCCGCCACCGCCTCCCAGCCCTCCGCCCCGGTGATCCGTGCCGAGTCGCCCGCGGCCAGTCGTTCCGCGCCCAGCCGGACGGCACCCCGCACCACGTGCACATAGACGAACGCGGCGTCCGGGACCGCCGTGCGCTCCCCCGCCGTCAGACGCCGTACGTGCAGCATCGCTCCCGCCCCCGGTACCGCGTACGGCGTGGAGTCTGCTATCCCCGGGATGATCTGGTACGACGGCTCCCCGCCCGGCTCCCGTGGGGCCAGCCACATCTGGAGGAAGGTGAGCGGCGACGACCCGTCGTTGCGCTCCACGTGGCGGACGCCCGCCGCGGCGCTGAGGTGCTGGACGTCACCGGCCCGGACCTTCGTCTCGTGGCCGGTGGAGTCGCGGTGGGTCAGTTCCCCCTCGACGACCCAGGTGACGATCTCGGTGTGGCTGTGGGGGTGTTCGTCGAAGCCGGCACCGGGCGCGAGCCGCTCCTCGTTGCAGGCGATGACCGCGCCGAAGCGGAGGTTGCCGGGGTCGTAGTGGGGGCCGAAGGAAAAGGCGTGCCACGACTCGATCCCGGCCTCCGGCTCGCCCCCTGGGTAGCGCTCGTCCGCGCGCCGTACGTCCATCACGCGCACCACGGTAGACCCCGCCTCGAGGGCCGAGCCCGACCCGGCGGCACGCACCGGCGTCCCGATAAGGCAGTCTTGTCCCGTGCCCGAACCCGAATCCCGCAGCAACGAGCCCCACGCCGGTCACCACGCACTCGACGTCCACCCGCACGCCGCGACCCTCCGGCGGCTGGAGAAGTCCTCCGGTTCTCTCGCCGCACAGGCCATCGCGCGGATGGACGAGACCCTGCCGTGGTACCGGGCCATGCCCCCGGAGAACCGTTCCTGGATCGGGCTCGTGGCCCAGGCGGGCATCGCGGCCTTCACCGAGTGGTTCCGGCACCCGGACGCTCCCCAGGCGATCTCCACGGACGTGTTCGGCACCGCGCCGCGCGAGCTGACCCGGGCCATCACGCTGCGGCAGACCGTGGAGATGGTGCGGACCACCATCGAGGTCATGGAGTCGGCGATCGACGAGGTGGCCGCGCCCGGTGACGAGAGCGTGCTGCGGGAGGCGCTGCTCGTGTACGCCCGGGAGATCGCCTTCGCCACCGCGCAGGTCTACGCGCAGGCCGCCGAGGCACGCGGTGCCTGGGACGCGCGGCTGGAGTCGCTGGTGGTCAACGCCGTGCTGAGCGGGGAGGCGGACGAAGGGGCCGTCAGCCGGGCCGCCGCGCTCGGCTGGAACTCGCCGGAGCACGTGTGTGTCGTGCTCGGGACCGCGCCCGACGGGGACAGCGAGCTGACCGTCGAGGCCATCCGGCGGGCCGCCCGGCATGCCAAGCTCCAGGTGCTCACCGGGGTGCTCGGGGACCGGCTCGTCGTCATCGCGGGCGGCAGTTCCAATCCGCTCGCCGTCGCCAGGTCACTGATCGGGCCCTTTGCCGCGGGGCCGGTGGTCGCGGGGCCCGTCGTACCCGATCTGCTGGCCGCCACGCGGTCCGCGCAGGCCGCCGCCGCGGGCCTGAAGGCGTGTTCCGCCTGGCAGGACGCGCCCCGGCCGGTGCTGGCGGACGATCTCCTGCCGGAGCGCGCGATCGCGGGCGATCCGAGCGCCCGCGAGCAGTTGGTGGAGGAGATCTACAGACCTCTCGAAGAGGCCGGTTCGGCACTGCTGGAAACCCTGAGTGTCTATCTGGAACAGGCGAGCAGCCTGGAAGGCGCGGCCCGGATGCTCTTCGTTCACCCGAACACCGTGCGCTACCGGCTCCGACGTGTGACAGACGTCACCGGTTGGTCCCCTTCGGATGTACGATCCGCCTTCACGCTGCGAATCGCGCTCATCCTGGGGCGTCTGGTCGACGGCGAACCCTCGGCATAGGGTTTTGTCGGGGGCCCACAAAAGCCCTTCGTGTTCTTCGTCCCTGTCCTCACGGGCGGCTGTGCCCGTCCCCAAGAGAGAGTGTGAGAGTGCTCGTACTCGTCGCTCCCGGCCAGGGCGCCCAGACGCCCGGCTTCCTGACTCCCTGGCTCGAACTGCCCGGCGCCGCCGACCGCGTCGCCGCCTGGTCGGACGCCATCGGCCTTGACCTGGTCCACCACGGCACCCAGGCCGACGCCGACGCCATCCGTGACACCGCGGTGGCCCAGCCGCTGCTGGTCGCCGCCGGGATCCTGTCCGCCGCGGCACTGGGTGACATTTCCCCGGACGCCGTGGCCGGCCACAGCGTAGGCGAGATCACGGCCGCCGCCTTCGCGGGCGTTCTGGACGACACCTCCGCCCTGGGCCTGGTCCGCAAGCGGGGTCTGGCGATGGCCGACGCCGCCGCGGTCACCGCGACCGGCATGTCGGCACTGCTCGGCGGCGACCCCGAGACCTCCGTGGCGCACCTGGAGAAGCTGGGCCTGACCCCGGCGAACATCAACGGCGCGGGCCAGATCGTCGCCGCGGGCACGCTGGAACAGCTGGCCGCGCTGGAGGAGGACAAGCCCGAGGGCGTCCGCAAGGTCGTCGCGCTGAAGGTCGCCGGCGCCTTCCACACCCACCACATGGCGCCCGCCGTCGAGACGCTGGCCAAGGCCGCCGCGGACCTGGACCCGGCCGACCCGAAGGTCCGTTATGTCTCCAACAAGGACGGCCGGGCCGTCGCCACGGGCGCCGAGGTGCTGGACCGGCTGGTCGGCCAGGTCGCCAACCCCGTGCGCTGGGACCTGTGCATGGAGACCTTCAAGGAGCTGGGCGTCACCGCGCTCATCGAGGTGTGCCCGGGCGGTACGCTCACCGGCCTGGCCAAGCGGGCGCTGCCCGGCGTCGCGACGCTGGCCCTGAAGACCCCCGACGATCTCGAAGCGGCCCGCGCGCTCATCACCGAGCACGCCGGCGCCTGAAGGAGCCGTACATGGCGAAGATCAAGCCCAGCAAGGGCGCCCCGTATGCGCGCATCCTCGGCGTCGGCGGCTACCGGCCGACGCGGGTGGTGCCCAACGAGGTGATCCTCGAGAAGATCGACTCCTCCGACGAGTGGATCCGCTCGCGCTCCGGCATCGAGACCCGGCACTGGGCCGGCCCCGAGGAGACCGTGGCCGCGATGGCGATCGAGGCCTCCGGCAAGGCGATCGCGGCCGCCGGCATCGGCGCCGAGCAGATCGGTGCCGTGGTCGTCTCGACGGTCTCGCACTTCAGCCAGACCCCGGCCATCGCCACCGAGATCGCCGACAAGCTGGGCACCGACAAGGCCGCGGCCTTCGACATCTCGGCCGGCTGCGCGGGCTTCGGCTACGGCCTGACCCTCGCCAAGGGCATGGTGGTGGAAGGTTCCGCCGACTACGTGCTCGTGATCGGCGTGGAGCGGCTCAGCGACCTGACCGACCTGGAGGACCGGGCCACGGCCTTCCTGTTCGGCGACGGCGCCGGCGCGGTCGTCGTCGGTCCCTCGCAGGAGCCGGCGATCGGCCCGACCGTGTGGGGCTCCGAGGGCGACAAGGCCGAGACGATCAAGCAGACCGTCCCCTGGGACCGGTTCCGGCTCGGCGACCTGTCCGAGCTGCCGCTCGACAGCGACGGCAACATCAAGTTCCCCGCCATCACGCAGGAGGGCCAGGCGGTGTTCCGCTGGGCCGTGTTCGAGATGGCGAAGGTCGCCCAGCAGGCGCTGGACGCGGCCGGGATCAGCCCGGAAGAGCTGGACGTCTTCATCCCGCACCAGGCCAACGTGCGGATCATCGACTCGATGGTGAAGACCCTCAAACTGCCGGAGCACGTCACGGTCGCCCGTGACATCCGCACCACCGGCAACACCTCGGCCGCCTCGATTCCGCTCGCGATGGAGCGGCTCCTGGCGACCGGGGAGGCGAAGAGCGGCGACACCGCGCTCGTCATCGGATTCGGGGCGGGTCTCGTCTACGCCGCAACGGTCGTTACCCTCCCCTAGGCACTCCGTGCCGGATCTCGGGATCGGGCACGGCAACAATTGCCACAAACCGTCTGGAACATCGAAGAAGGAGCGCCTGACATGGCCGCCACTCAGGAAGAGATCGTCGCCGGTCTCGCCGAGATCGTGAACGAGATCGCCGGGATCCCCACCGAGGACGTCCAGCTGGACAAGTCCTTCACCGACGACCTGGACGTCGACTCGCTGTCCATGGTCGAGGTCGTCGTCGCCGCCGAGGAGCGCTTCGACGTGAAGATCCCGGACGAGGACGTCAAGAACCTCAAGACCGTCGGCGACGCGACCGACTACATCCTTAAGCACCAGGCCTGAGCCACCCCTTAGGCCCTTGGCTGCAAGGCCCCGCCACCCGGCGGTGGCGCCGTAGAATCCCGCATCCGTTGGAGAAAGAATTCCCGTGAGCCCGACCAATCGCACCGTGGTCGTCACCGGTATCGGCGCAACCACACCGCTGGGTGGCGACGCAGCTTCGTTCTGGGAGGCCCTGGTCGCCGGCAAGTCCGGCGTCGGCCTTCTGGAGCAGGAGTGGGCGGCCGACCTGCCGGTCCGCATCGCAGCGCAGATCGCCGTCGAGCCGGGCGAGATCATCCCCCGGCCGCAGGCCCGCAAGCTGGACCGCTCGGCGCAGTTCGCGCTGATCGCCGCTCAGGAGGCCTGGAAGGACGCCGGCTTCACCGCCAGGGCCGGTGAGGACGCGTCCGTGAACCCCGACCGTCTCGGTGCGGTCATCGCCTCCGGCATCGGCGGCGTGACGACGCTCCTGGACCAGTACGACATCCTCCGGGAGAAGGGCGTACGCCGCGTCTCCCCGCACACCGTGCCGATGCTCATGCCCAACTCCCCGGCGGCCAACGTCGGCATCGAGCTGGGTGCCCGCGCCGGTGTGCACACCCCGGTCTCGGCCTGCGCCTCGGGCGCGGAGGCCATCGGGTACGCGATCGAGATGATCCGCACCGGGCGTGCGGACGTGGTCGTGGCCGGTGGTACCGAGGCCGCCATCCACCCGCTGCCGATCGCCGCGTTCGGCAACATGATGGCGATGTCCAAGAACAACGACGACCCGCAGGGCGCCTCCCGTCCCTACGACTCCGGCCGTGACGGTTTCGTGCTCGGTGAGGGCGCCGGTGTGATCGTCCTGGAGTCCGAGGAGCACGCCAAGGCCCGCGGCGCCCGGATCTACGTCGAGGCCGTCGGCCAGGGCATCTCCGCCGACAGCCACCACATCACGCAGCCGGAGCCGTCCGGCAACGGGATCGCGCACGCGCTGCAGAACCTGCTGGACAACACGGACCTGAAGCCGGCCGAGATCGTGCATGTGAACGCGCACGCCACGTCGACGCCGCAGGGCGACGTGGCCGAGATCAAGGCGCTGCGCAAGGTGTTCGGCGACGACGTCGACCACATGGCGATCTCCGCGACGAAGTCGATGACCGGTCACCTGCTGGGTGGTGCCGGTGGCATCGAGACCGTGGCGTCGATCCTGGCGCTGGTCAACCGTACGGCTCCGCCGACCATCAACATCGGCGAGCTCGACCCCGAGGTCAACGCGGACGTCGTGCGCGACGAGGCGCGGGTCCTCCCCGAGGGGCGTGTCGCCGTGCTGAACGACTCGTTCGGCTTCGGCGGGCACAACGTGGTCCTGGCGTTCCGGACGATCTGAGAACGTGGGAAAGGGCCCCTGCCGAGCGGCAGGGGCCCTTTCTCGTGCCCGGATACGGAGAATCCCGGTGGGAGAACTCACACCACCTGGTGCAGCCAACGCACCGGTGCGCCCTCGCCGGCGTACCGGAACGGCTCCAGTTCGTCGTCCCACGGCTTGCCCAGGAGCTTGGCGATCTCCGCCTCCAGGTCGGTCTCGCCGCGCTGGGAGCGGATCAGGGCCGCGCGCAGGCGGTCCTCGGGGATGAGGATGTCGCCGTGGATGCCGGTGACGGCGTGGAAGATGCCGAGGTCGGGCGTGCAGCTGTAGCGCTCGCCCTCGGCGGTCGGGCAGGGCTCGGCCGTGACCTCGAAGCGGAGCAGGTGCCAGCCGCGCAGGGCCGAGGCCAGCTTGGAGGCCGTACCGGCCTCACCCTGCCAGGAGAACTCCGAGCGCCAGGTGCCGGGGGCCGCGGGCTGCCGGATCCAGTCGAGGTTGACGCGCGTGCCGAGCACCCCGGCGACGGCCCACTCGACGTGCGGGCACAGCGCGCGCGGCGCGGAGTGCACGTACAGAACTCCACGTGTCGTCACCGGAACCTCCGGGCAGAGCGGGACATCTTGCGGACTGACTGGCGGCAGCGGCACGAGGGCCGCGTTGATGGCGAGGCTACCCTGCGGCGGTGCAAGGAGTGTGACGTACCGTCGGTCCCGGCGTCAGGAAACCTCCGCCATTCACCCAGGGGGACGCTTGTACGGGGGTGCTCCGTTCCAGGGCGCCCGTCCGGGAACCCTCGCGCGTTGTTATGGGAGGGAGCACAGACCACGACCCGGTGGCGCCGGGTTCGACGACGAGGGGATCAGCAGGGGATGCGGAAGCCGAGCAGCCGTACGCGTGCCGCTCTCAGCCTCGTGGCGGCCGCTTTGCTGGGGGTCGCCGGGTGCGACACCGGCGCCGGGAGTGCGCCCGCCCCGGAGGGCACCAAGGCGCGAGCGGCCAGACCCGCGCCGGTGTGGAACCGCAGCCCCGACTCCATCGCCGCGGTCGGCGACTCCATCACCCGCGGCTTCGACGCGTGCACGGTGCTGTCGGACTGCCCCGAGGTGTCCTGGGCGACCGGCAGCGACTCCGCGGTGGACAGCCTGGCGGTGCGGCTGCTCGGGGTCACGGGCGCGGCGGAGCGCAGCTGGAACTACGCGGTGACCGGCGCCCGTATGGCGGACCTGCCCGAGCAGATGGCGCAGGCGGCGGCGCGCGACCCGCAGTTGGTGACGGTGATGGTGGGCGCGAACGACGCCTGCCGCTCCTCGGCGCGAGCCATGACCTCGGTGGCCGGCTTCCGCGCGGACTTCGAGGAGGCGCTGCGCACCCTGCGCGCGGCGTCGCCGAGGACGCAGGTGTACGTGGCGAGCGTGCCGAACCTGAAGCGGCTGTGGTCCGAAGGGCGGACCAATCCGCTGGGCAAGGAGGTGTGGAAGCTCGGCATCTGCCCGTCGATGCTGTCCGACGCGGACGATCTGACCAGCGCGGCCATGCTGCGCCGGGACCGGGTGCAGCAGCGGGTGGTGGAGTACAACGAGGTGCTGAAGGAGGTCTGCGCCAAGGACAGCCGCTGCCGCTTCGACGGGGGCGCGGTCTACGACTACCGCTTCGGCACCGACCAGCTCAGCCGCTGGGACTGGTTCCATCCCAGCAAGGACGGTCAGGCGCGGCTCGCGGCGATCGCGTACCGGACGATCACCGCGGCCAATCCGGTGGGCTAGGACAGGCGTCGCCTACTGTTTTCCACATGAGCGAACTTTTCGGCACACTTTCCGACGGCACCGAGGTCCACCGCTGGACGCTGGAGCGTGCCGGGACACGCGTGGAGGTCCTGACGTACGGCGGGATCGTGCGGTCGGTCCAGGTGCCGGACCGGGAGGGCCGGACGGCGAACGTGGTGCTGGGCTTCCCGGACCTGGAGGGCTATGTCACGCACCCGGAGCCGTACCTCGGCGCGCTGATCGGCCGGTACGCCAACCGGATCGCGCACGCCCGCTTCCCGCTGGACGGCACGGTCTACGCCCTGGAGCCGAACAACGGCCCGAACTCCCTGCACGGCGGCAGGGCCGGCTTCGACAAGCGGGTGTGGGCCGCGGAGCCCGTCGAGCACGGGGTACGGCTGAGCCGGGTGAGCCCGCACGGCGAGGAGGGCTTCCCGGGCCGCCTGGACGTGACGGCGACCTACGCCCTGGACGCATCCGGCGCGCTGCGGATCGCCTACGAGGCGGTCACGGACGCGCCGACCGTGATCAACCTCACCAACCACAGCTACTTCAGCCTGGCCGGAGCGGGCCATGCGGGCGGATACGAACTGCGGCTCGCCGCCTCCCGTTACATCCCGGTCGACGCGGACCTGATCCCGACGGGCGCCCTGGAGGACGTCACCGGCTCCCGCTTCGACTTCCGCACCTCCCGCAAGGTCGGCTCGGGCTACGACCACAACTTCGCCTTGGACAAGGGCGTGACGGCCACCCCGGAGGAGGTCGCCGAGCTCCACGACCCGGCCTCCGGCCGCACCCTGACCGTGGCGACCACCGAGCCGGGCCTCCAGCTGTACACCGCCGACCACCTCGGCGAACCGTTCGCCCCGGGCGACGGCATCGCCCTGGAGACCCAGCACTTCCCGGACTCCCCGAACCGCCCGGAGTTTCCGAGCACGGTGCTCAGGCCGGGCGAGGTGTTCCGCTCGGAGACGGTGTACGGGTTCGGGGTCCGCTAGCGGCGGACGGCCGACGGCGCCTCACGCCTCCCCCCGCATCCGCTTGGCCGCCCTGCCCAGCAGGGACATCGCACCGCCGCAGACCAGCAGCGTCAGGCCCCCGCCCACGACCGGCCCGATCGAGGCTCCCTTGATCCCTTCCCCCGTAACCGTCATGGCCAGCAGGAAGATGATCGAGTACAGGCTCCGCCCCACCTTCGCCCCGGCCGGAATCACCTGGAGCAGCTGAGGAATGGTCGTCACGGCGGCCACAGCCATCCCGAAGGGCAGGGCCGCGCCCAGCATCAGCGCGCCGAAGCCCAGCGAGTTGCCGTAGGCGCCCCAGCCCGCGCCCTTGTAGAGCAGGTAGCCGGTCGCGGCGAGGGACAGCAGGACCAGCAGGCCGTTGAGATAGGCGGCCTGCGTGGCGGCCTTGCGGGCGCCCGGCAGATGCGCGGCCGGGGAACGCCAGGCGTCCGCCGTGATGAGCCGCAGCTGCCGCTTGAGGGCCTGCATCTGCATCAGCGAGAAGACACCGAAGGCCAGCAGGGCCAGTCCGGCGAGCGCCGCGACGAATCCGAGGGGCTTTTGGGTGATGCCGTAGTGGACCCCGCCGAAGGTGAGCGGAATGCCGAGCACCATGCCGTAGGCCATGGGCTTGGACTTCGCCTGGATCCTCAGCGCCAGGTCACGCTGGGCGGGGGTGAGGTTCGGGTCCAGCCGCATCCGGCCCTCGCCGATGTGCTGGGCGGGCGGCTGCGGGGACTGCTGCGGCGGGTACGGCTGCTGCGGCGGGTAGGGCTGGTGGGGCGGGTACGGCTGCTGCGGCGGGTAGGGCTGGTGGGGCGGGTACGGCTGCTGCGGGTACCCCTGTGGCGGGTACGGCTGCTGTGGCGGGTACGGCTGCTGCGGATACGGCTGTTGGTGCTGCGGCGGCTGCCCGTACGGCCCCGTCGGCTGCTGCCGGCCGTACGGCCCCGGCTGCTGGCCTGGATACACGATGTCTCTCCCCCGTGCCGTGCCCGGTGTCTTCCGGTGTTCGCGGGCCGGGAGTCTGCCATACGGGCCCCGACGCGACGAGCCCCGGTCCGGGTGTCAGGTACCGGACCGGGGCTGTCCGTGGGGGACTTGTCCCGGATCAGACGTTAATCGGCGCGGTGAGCCTGCGGTCCGCGATCGAGCGTCCGGCGGCGATCTCGTACGAACCCTTCACACACGCCCACGTGTTCGCCGTCTCGTCCCAGATCTCGAAGGCGCGGCGCGGCAGGGCGACGGCCACCTCGACGCTCTCGCCGGGGCCGGCCTCGGCGGAGGCGAAGCCGGCGAGCCGGCGGGCCGGGCGTGCGGGGTCGGGCTCGGCCGGGGAGACGTAGATCTGGACGACCTCGCGGCCGGGCCGCTCGCCGGTGTTGCGGAGGCGGACGCGCGCGGTGGTGCCGTCGACGTCCAGGGACTCGTAGGTCCAGTCGGTGTAGCCGAGGCCGTGGCCGAAGGGGTAGGCCGGGGTGCGGCCGGCCCGCTCCCAGGCGCGGTAGCCGATGAACAGGTCCTCCGTGTAGGCCAGTTCGCCGTCGGTCGGGACGACCTGGGTGACCGGGGCGTCGGCGAGGGAGCCCCAGGTGGTGGGGAGCCGGCCGCCGGGCTCCCGGGCGCCGGTGAGGACGTCGGCCAGGGCGGCGCCGCCCTCCTGGCCGGGGAACCAGCTGAGCAGGACGGCGGCGACGTCCTCGCGCCAGGGCAGCTCCACCGGGGAGCCGGAGTTGACCACGACCACGGTGTCGGGGTTGGCGGCGGCGACCGCGCGGACCAGGTCGTCCTGGCGGCCGGGGAGCCTGAGGTCCGTCCGGTCGAAGCCCTCGGACTCGACGCGGTCGGTGGTGGCGACCATGACGACGGCCGTGTCGGCGTTCCGCGCCGCCTCGACGGCCTCGGCGATCAGCTCGTCGGCGTCGCGCTGCGGCTCGGCGTGGGCGAGCGCGAAGGTGACGACCTTCATGGGGATGTCGTCGGGGAGCTGGACGACGTAGGTGAGGCAGACGTCGACCGCCTCGCCGGCGGTGAGTTCGGCCTGGGCGCGGGGTACGGGGGCGCCGAAGAAGGCCTCGAAGGGGTCGTCCTTGTCGGGGCGCTGGACGTCGTCGTAGTACGTCGTCCCGTCGATGGTGAGCGTGAAGGCGCCCATGCCCTTGACGCCGAAGGTGTGCGGGCCGGTCGCGCGGGGGGTGAAGGTGCCGGTCAGCTCGACGGTGTGCAGGGTGTCGTGGGTGACGCCATCCGGGAGGTCCGAACCCATCCACTGGATCAGGCCGTTCGGGGCCGAGCGGGTGCCGATGACCTCGCCGTCGGCGTCGCGGCAGACGGCCGTCAGGCGGAATCCCCGGCCGGCTACGGCGAGTTCGGTGGCCGGGTCGGCGCCGACCGCGTAGGTGAGGGTGCCCTCGGGCAGGGCGGCGGTGAGGCCGTCCAGCGGGGAGACGATCCGGGCCGGGAACACGGTGGCCGAGCCGCCGCCGAGGATGCGGGCGTCGCGGGCGGCGGCGCCGATCAGGGCCACCGTGCCGTTCGGCTTCAGGGGCAGGGCGTCGTGCTCGTTGCGGACCAGGACGAAGGAGCGGCCGGCGATCTCGCGGGCCAGTGCGATGCCGTCGACGGTCTCCGGGGGCTCGGTGACGACGGGCTCGGCGCCCTCCAGGATGCCCACGCGGGCGGCGAGGCGCAGCACGCGCCGTACCGCCGCGTCGACGGTGGCCTCGGCGACCTCGCCGTCCCGGACGGCCTGCGCGAGGGCCTCGCCGTAGACGGTGCGCGGTCCGGGCATGGCGACGTCCAGACCGCCGTTGACGGCGCCGACCGTGTTCCGGGCGGCCGTCCAGTCGGAGACGTTGAACCCGTCGAAGCCCCATTCGCCGCGCAGGACTTCGTTGACCAGGTAGTGGTGCTCGGTCATCGTCGTGCCGTTGACCGTGTTGTAGGCGGTCATGATGCCCCAGGGGTGGGCGTTTTCGACGATGGCCTCGAACGGGGCGAGGTACAGCTCGCGCAGGGCGCGTTCGGAGACCAGGTTGTCGACGGTGAGGCGGTCGGTCTCGGCGTCGTTGGCGACGAAGTGCTTGACGGTGGTGCCGACCCCGCCGGACTGGACGCCGGTGACATAGCCGGAGCCGATGACACCGGTCAGGTACGGGTCCTCGCTGTAGCACTCGAAGTGCCGGCCGCCGAGCGGGGAGCGGTGCAGATTGACGGTGGGCGCGAGCAGGACGTGGACGCCCTTGCGGCGGGCCTCCTGAGCGAGCAGCACCCCTGCCCGGCGGGCGAGTTCGGGGTCCCAGGTGGCGGCGAGCGCGGTCGGTGAGGGCAGGGCGACGGAGGGGTCGTCGGCGGTCCAGCGCACGCCCCGGACGCCGATCGGGCCGTCGGACATGACGAGGGACCTCAGGCCGATCTCCGGCAGCGCGGGCAGGGTCCACATGTCCTGGCCGGCCAGCAGCCGCGTCTTGGCGTCCAGGTCGAGCTTGCCGAGAGCGGCCTCGACGACCGCCTCGCGGGCCGTGTCGGCCGGGGTGGGCTGGGGTCCCGCCATCGCGGTGCCTCCTCGTTGACGTCCGGGCAGGTGCCTCCCATCGTGCATCCGGTACCTGTAGAGTGGTAGGTTTCGTTATCTTGCCGTTACTTTGGGGTGGCGGGATGCCGTACGGTGACGTCATGAACGCGAGGGTCAGGAGCGAGGAGCGGCGCGCGGAGATCGTCGGGGCGGCCCTGGAGGTGATCGCCGAGCGCGGTTACCGGGGGGCGAGCCTCGCCGCCGTCGCCGAGCGTGTCGGTCTCACCCAGCAGGGCCTGCTGCACTACTTCCCCACCAAGGACGCCCTGCTGGTGGCCGTGCTCCAGGACCGGGACCGGTGGGACGCGGTGCCGGACACGCGGTGGCGGGTGGATCTGCTGGCCTCGCTGGTGGAGTACAACGCGATGCGGCCGGCGATCATCCAGACGTTCTCGGCGCTGCTGGGCGAGAGCGTGACGGAGGGGCATCCGGCGCGTTCGTACTTCACCGAGCGGTACGCGCGGGTGCGGGAGTCCATGGCGGCGGTGCTCCGCACCGAGTACGGCGACCGCCTGCCGAACGGCCTCACCCCCGAGCGCACCGCCCCACTGCTCGTCGCGGTGATGGACGGCTTGCAGTACCAGTGGCTGCTGGACCCGGAGTCGGTGGACATGCCGGGGGCGTTCCGCGACTTCCTGCGACTGCTGGGCGAGCCGGCGGACTGAGGGCGGTTCCTCTCACGAGGGTCGTACGGCCGCCACGACCTCCACCTCCACCTGCGCCTCCGGGCGGAACAGCCGTGGCACTTCGAAGGTCATGCTCGTCGGCGGGGTGCCGGTGAGGAACTGGCGCCGTACGGTGCCGTATTCGTCGAGCTTGCCGATGTCGGTCAGGTACGTGCGGATGTTGACGACGTCCGCGAGGCTCGCGCCGTGGGCCTTGAGCAGGGCGTCGATCGTCTCGAAGACGCCCCGGGTCTGCTCGGCCAGGGTGGCGCCCTCGGCGATCTGGCCCGAGAGGAACAACAGGGCGCTGCCGTCGGCGTGTTCGATCCGGGCCACCTGGGAGTAGTAGGGGCTCAGGGGCTGCGGTGCGGAGGCGGGGTTGCCCAGGGTGATCTGCACGGGGAGTCCTTCACACGGTACGGATGAGGTGGGCGGCGGCTCGGGCGATGTCGGCGCGGGCCAGTGCGGGGTCCGCAGCGACCTGCCGGAACTGCTCCGACACCGCTGCGGCCACGGGCAGTTCGACGGCAGCCATGGCGATCCGCAGGTCCTTTACGGCGAGGTCGGTCGCGAAGAGCGCCCCGTCGGCGAAGGCGCGGTCGACCGCGCCGCCGAGCGGCCCCGCCTCCAGCGCCGCCCGGGCGGTGCCGCCGTCCAGGCCCAGCGCGGCGGCGAGCCGCAGCGCCTCGGCGACGAGGCCGACACCGCCGATCACCGCCGTGTTGACGACGAGCTTGAGGGACGCCCCAGAGCCGAGCGGGCCGGTGCGGGTGACCGTGCCGAGGTGCGCGAGGACGTGCTCGACCGCGGCCGTGTCCCCGCCCGCGAGGATGCCGAGCGTGCCCTCGGCGGCCCGGTCGGTGCTGCCCATGACCGGCGCGTCGACGAGGGTGACCCCGTCCCCCAGCCGGCCGGCCAGTTCCCGTACGGCGTCCGGTCCGACGGTGGACATCTCCACCCAGACCGTACCCGGCCGCAGCTCCGGCGCGACGGCGCCGGCGACGGCGGTGAGCGCGTCCGGTCCGGCGAGCATGGTGATCACGACGTCGGCGTCCCGCACCGCCTCGGACGGCGACCCGGCGCGCCCGGCCCCGTCGGCGACGAGCGGCTCGGCGCGGGCCGATGTGCGGTTCCAGACGCTGAGCGGATGACCGGCCGCGAGCAGCCGGCGGGCCATCGGGGCGCCCATGTGGCCCAGCCCCAGAAAGGCGATCTTCTCCATGCCGTCGACGCTAGGACCGGCCGTGCGGTGCGACAAGCGAATGTCTAGCATCCCTGTCATGCCAACTTCGCATGTCGAGCCGGAGCTTCCCGACCTGTCCACCGTCTGGCTGCGGGTGTTCCTGGAGGTCGCCCGGCACGGCTCGTTCACCGTGGCCGCGCGGACGCTGGGCTGGACCCAGTCCGCGGTGTCCCGGCAGATCTCCTCGCTGGAGTCGGCCCTCGGCGGCGGCCCGCTCTTCGACCGGCTGCCGCGGGGCGTGCGGCTCACCGAGGCCGGCCGGACCCTGGTGCCGTACGCCGAGGCCGTGTCCGAGTCGCTGCGCGGCGCGGCGCGCGACCTGGCCGAGCTGCGGGCGGCGGCGGGCGGGCGGCTGCGGTTCGGCGCGTTCGCCACCGCCGACGCGGCGCTCGTCCCGCACGCGCTGGCCGCCTTCCACGCCCGTCACCCCCGCGTCCGCGTCGCGCGCGAGGAGGGCCTCTCCCCCGCCCTGCTGGACCGGCTGACGGCGGGCCGTCTGGACCTCGCCGTGGTCTCGACGACGGGCCGCGCCCCGCTGGAGGCGTACGAGCTGCACCATCTCCTCGACGAGACCCTGTACGTCGCCGTGCCCGCCGGACATCCGCTCGCCCGGGCCGAGGGGCCGGTACGGCTGGCCCGGCTCGCCGACGCCGACTGGATCGCCGGCAGTCCCCGGCCCGAGGGCACCCTCCTCGACGCGGCCGTGCGGCTGGGTTTCCGGCCGCGCGTCGCGCACGTCGTCGCCGAGTGGACCGCCAAGCAGGGGTACGTCGCCGCCGGTCTCGGGGTGACCCTGGTCCCGGCGCTGGCCGCCGCGTCCGTGCGGCCGGACGTCACCCTGCTGCCGGTGCACGCCGAGGACGCCCCGCCGCGCGCGGTGTACGCGGCGACGGTCCGCGGACACTCGCTGACGACGGCGGCGCGGGCCTTCGTCACGGCGCTGCGGGAGGCGGCGGAGCGGATCCCGTGCTGAGCCGGACCCCGGCCGCGACGCTCAGTGCGACGGCGCGAGCGCCAGGCTGACGCCGAGGCCGGCCAGGACCGAGCCGATGACCTTGTTGAGGACCTTCTGGCCGCGCAGCATCAGGGCCCGCATCCTGGCCTCCGAGAAGAACGTGGCGACCACGCCGAACCACAGCAGGTGGGCGAGCGACATGAACAGGCCGTAGCCGACCTGCTGGTACAGCGGGGTGTCGGGGCTGACGACCTGGGCGAAGGTGGAGACGACGAAGAGGGTCGTCTTCGGGTTGAGGACGTTGGTGAGGAAGCCGGTGCGCAGCGCGGCGAACGGGGTCAGCTCGCGGCGGTCCTCCAGGTCGATCTTCAGCTCGCCGCGGGTGCGGTAGGTGCGGATGCCGACGTAGACGAGGTAGGCCGCGCCGATCAGCTTGATCACCGTGAACAGGGCGGTGGAGGAGGCGATCAGCAGGCCGACGCCGAGCAGGGTGTAGGTGACGTGGACCAGGACGCCGGCGGCCACGCCCGCGGCGGCGAGGAGACCGGTGCGGCGGCCGTACAGATAGCTGTTGCGGACGATCATGGCGAAGTCGGCACCGGGGGCGATCACGGCGAGGACCGTGATGACGGCGACGGCGAGTATCTGGGTCACGGGCTGACGTCCTCCGTATCGGGCCGCCCGCCGGCGGCACCGGGGGCGTCGGGAGCATCGGGAGCGGAGTCGTCGGCGGTCTCCTCGCCCAGCAGGTCGCGGGCGAGGAGCGTGGCGCCCGCGACCGCGCCCGGCATCAGGAACACCGCGACGAACGGGACCAGGAAGGCCAGGCCGAGGGGCGTGCCGAAGCCCCAGACCAGGGTCTTGCGGGAGCGGAGCAGGGCGAGCCGGGCGCGCAGTTCGACGCCCCGGCGCTGGAGGGCGACGGCGGCGAGTTCCTCGGTGAGGAAGAAGCCGGTGACGAAGAAGCCGAGCACGGGGACCGCGGTCTGGCCGACGAACGGCAGGAAGCCGAGGGCGAAGAGCAGCACGCCCCACAGTGCGGCCCGCACCAGGACGCGCAGGCTGTCCCGGGCCGAGATCCACAGCTCGCGCCACAGCGGCAGGTCCGACCGCGGGGCGGTGCCGTCGGGCGAGGCTTCGGCGTCGACCCTCTCCGACAGGTTCTCGTAGAAGGGCTGGCCGATCAGCAGGGTGACGGCCGTGAACGTCAGCACGGCGAGCAGCAGCCCGAGGGCGAACAGCACGGCCGTCAGAAACCCCCGGAACAGACCCTGCCAAGGGCTGGACCAGTGGTCCGCGAACGGCGTCGCCCAGGTCACCGCGTCCTCGCCCCACACCGCGAGCGCGACCAGCGCCGCCGCGTAGAGCACCAGGGTGATCAGCCCGGGCAGCAGCCCGAAGCCGTAGCTCCGGCCGTGCCGGGTCATCCAGCGCTGGCCCTTCAGCAGATAACCGAACCCCACCCCAAGATCGCGCATGGCGGAGACTTTACCGACTCTCCGGCGGCCGGCATCCGCCTTCTCAGGCGTCCAGCATCCGGCGCAGCAGGTCGCGCAGGGAGCGGCGTTCCTCCTCCGACAGTCCGGCGAGGGGCTCGCGGGCGAAGCGGAGGCCCTCGCGCAGGTCCTTGGCCGTGCGCACGCCCTCGTCCGTGGCGGCGGCCAGCTTCACGCGCCGGTCGGCGGGGTCCGGGCGGCGCTCGACCAGCCCCCGGGACTCCAGGCGGTCCACTATCCCGGTCACGTTGGACGGCTCGCACTTGAGCTTGTGCGCCAGCTTGCGCATGGGCAGCGGCTCCAGCGCGAGCAGGCTGAGCAGCCGGGCCTGCGGTCCGGTCAGCGTGTGCTCGCCCGCCGCCTTCTCGTAGTCCGCGTAGAAGCGGGCGACGACGTCACCGATCAGTTCGACGACCTCCATGGTCAGGGCGTCGGGGCGGCGGGGCTTCGATGGGGTGGACATGGTCTCCAGGATACCCGGTTACTTGACATCCTGAAATATTCAGGAGCATCGTTGTTTCAGGTTCTGAAGTATTTGAGAAAGGCCCTGTCATGACCAACCGTGAGTGGCACCTGATCAGCCGTCCCGTCGGCTGGCCGAAGCCCGAGGACTTCGCCCTCGTCGAGACCCCCGTCCCGACCCCCGGCGAGGGCCAGGTACTGGTGCGGAACAAGTACCTCTCCGTGGACCCGTACATGCGCGGCCGGATGAGTGCCGCGAAGTCGTACGCCGCCCCCTACGAGCTGGGCAAGGTCATGCAGGGCGGCGCGGTCGGCGAGGTGATCGCCTCCAACGCCGAGGGGATCGCGACCGGCGACCACGTCCTGCACTTCTTCGGCTGGCGCGAGTACGCGGTCATGGACGCGAAGAACGCCGTCAAGGTCGACCCCGCGGCCGCGCCCCTGTCGACGTACCTCGGCGTCCTCGGCATGACCGGCCTGACCGCCTATGCCGGCCTGCTGCGCACCGCCTCCTTCAAGGAGGGCGACATCGTCTTCGTGTCCGGCGCGGCGGGCGCCGTCGGCAGCCAGGTCGGCCAGCTCGCCAGGCTCCTGGGCGCCTCGCGGGTCATCGGCTCGGCCGGTTCCGACGACAAGGTCAAGCTGCTGGTCGAGGAGTACGGCTTCGACGCGGCGTTCAACTACAAGAAGGGGCCGGTCGCCGAGCAGCTGCGCGAGGCCGCGCCGGACGGCATCGACGTCTACTTCGACAACGTCGGCGGAGAGCACTTGGAGGCCGCGATCGGCTCGCTCCGCGAGGGCGGCCGGATCGCCGTCTGCGGCATGATCTCGGTCTACAACAACACCGAGCCCGCGCCCGGCCCGCGCAACCTCGCCCGGCTGATCCAGACCCGGGGCCGCATCCAGGGCTTCCTGGTCGGCGACCACTACGACCTGCAGCCGGAGTTCGTCCGGAAGGTCGGGCCGTGGGTCGCCTCGGGCGAGCTGAAGTACCGCGAGACGGTCGTCGAGGGCGTCGAGAACACCCTGGAGGCGTTCCTCGGGGTGCTGCGCGGCGACAACATCGGCAAGATGATCGTCAAGCTCTGAGGCCCAGGGTAGACCTTCCCCGCTGTTTCCGTAATGCGGTAACTTCTTTCCGAATTCCGCCGTCGATCGTGGGCGCGAGTCGTGGCGGACCGAGGAGGAGGACAACCGCATGCCCATCACCCAGTCCGACGTCCTGTACACCGCCGTCGCCACCGCCGAGAACGGGCGGGACGGCCGGGTCGCCACGGACGACGGCCGACTCGACGTCGTCGTCAACCCGCCCAAGGAGATGGGCGGCAGCGGCGCCGGCACGAACCCGGAGCAGCTGTTCGCCGCGGGGTACTCCGCCTGCTTCCAGGGCGCGCTGGGGGTCGTCGCCCGGCAGGAGGGCGCCGACGTCTCCGGGTCGACCGTCACCGCGAAGGTCGGCATCGGCAAGAACGAGGACGGGTTCGGGATCATCGTGGAGATCTCGGCGAGCATTCCCCGTGTGTCCGCCGAGGTGGCCCGGGAGCTGGTCGAGAAGGCTCACCAGGTGTGCCCGTACTCGAAGGCGACGCGGGGGAACATCACCGTGACGCTGGTCTGACGCCCGTCGTTGCGCACTGCGGGGACCGCACCCTTGGACGTGGGGTGCGGTCTCCTGTCGGACCGTGCCCCTTTCCGGGCGGCGGCCGTCAGACGCTCTTCAGCGCCGCCCGGTGCACCGCCGCGACCAACCCGTCGTTCTCCGGTGCCGCTCCGCCCGGAAACGCCATCCGGCGGCGGGTGTAGCCGTACGCCAGGCCACTGCGCGGGTCGGCGAAGGCCTGGGAGCCGCCCGCGCCGCTGTGGCCGAAGGCGCCGGCGCCCAGGACCGGGTGCCACATGTCGGCGGTGGCCTGGAAGCCGAGGCCGAACGATCTGTGGACGCGGGCCACCAGGTCGTAGCCCACGGAGTGGATCTGGCCCACCTCGGCGACCGTGTCCGGCTTCAGCAGCGGGGGCCGGTCGTCCAGCTCGCTGATCGCCGCCGCGTACATCGTGGCGAGCCCGCGCGCGGAGGCCACGCCGCCCGCCGACGCCGGTCCCTTGGCCCGTACCAGGCGGGAGTTGGCGTACTCGGCCAGGGTGCCCGGCTCCGGGACGTGCGCGTTGAAGGCGATCGAGGTCAGGGTGTGCGGACCGGCCGGCCGGGCCTCCAGCAGGGCCTGCTGCTCGGGCGTGGGGAGCATCGGCTGCACCGGGCGGAAGCGGGGCTCCTGGGACTCGGGCAGGCCGAGGAAGAAGTCCGTCGCGTACGGCGCGCGCACCCGCTCCTCGTAGACCTCCTGGAGCGTGCGGCCCGTGGCCCGGCGGACCACCTCTCCGGTGAGCGCGCCGATCACCAGCGCGTGGTAGCCGAACGCCGTCCCCGGGCGCCAGAACGGCTTCTGGTCCGCGAGCCGCTCGGCCATCGCCCGGTCGTCGGCCAGCTCCTCGGCGGAGAACCCGGCGTCGATCCCGACCAGGCCCGCCCGGTGCGCCAGCAGGTCTCTCAGGGTGACGGAGCCCTTGCCCTCGGCGCCGAACTCGGGCCAGTAGTAGGTCACTTTGCGGTCCAGCTCCAGCGTGCCGTCCTGCACCAGGAGCGCGACCACCAGATGGGCGGCGCCCTTGGTGGACGAGAACACGCCGTACAGCGAGTCCGCCTCCGCGCCCGCCCACAGGTCGACGACCCGCCTTCCGTGCAGATACGCGCACAACTGGCCCTCGTAGTCGGCCCGTTCCCCGGCGACGAACGCGGCGAACTCCTCACGCACCGCCTCGAACCCCTCGGCGACCGTGCCCTGGACGGTGATCTGCTGCGTCATCCGCTCTCCTCAACCGAGCCGCTGCTCGCCGCTCCCTCTCAGCACAACGCCCGTTCCCGTTCGGGGCGTTCCCGAGACCGGTACGGCGCGATGTACCCGTTCGACTCAACCGCCGCGAGCGCCCGGGGGTGTGGCCACTGCCCCGGATGGCGGATGGCGCGGGGTGGCGCGCGGTGCGGGGCGCGGCTCAGGCGCACCACCACAGGAAACGGGTGCAGGTCTTGGTGGGCGAGGGGGCCGGGGGCGGAGCCGACGTCGTCGGGGCACTGGTGGGGCTGGAGGCGGGCTGGGAGCTGGCGGTGGGCGCCGGGGCCCGGGGGGTGGTGCCGGCGCCCGGCGCGGCGGTCTGCGACGCCTTGCCGGTGTCCTTGGCGTCGGGCGACTTGGAGGCCTTGTCCTTCGGGGACTTGGAGGCGGACGCGGAGGCGTCCGGGGAGGCGGAGCCGGCCGCGCCGGGGGCCGCGCCGGAGGTGTCGGAGGCCGGGTCGGCCGAGGCGCCGGGGGACGCGGAGGAGGTGCCGCCGTCGGCCGCGGCGTCCCGGGCGGTGTCCGGCTGTCCGCTGGAGAAGGGCGAGAAGGGCGCGTCCGTGCCGAGTTCGGCGAGCCCGAGGCTGCCCGCGGCCAGCATGAAGCCCGCGGTGATCAGCACGGTACGCCGGCGCCGACGCCGGTGCGCGGCGGCCTTGCGGTCGCGGCGGCTGGCGTCGGCCTCGGCGGGGCCGGCCGTGGTGCCACGCGCCCGGCGCCGGGCGGCCCGGCCGCCGGGCTCGGAGCCGGCCTCGGCCGGGGAATCGGGCTCGGGGTCACTGTCGGCTGCGGCCTCGGTGTCGGACTCGGCCTCGGGATCCCAGTCCCGGCCCGGCTCCCGCTGCTCCGTCCACGCCACCTGCTCCGGACCGGCCGGCTGGTACTGCTGGGGGATGCGGTACTCCGGCGCCCTGTACTGCTGGGATCCGTGCTCCTGAGACCCGTGGTGCTGGGACCCGTACTCCTGGGACCCGTGCTGCTGGGGGACGCCGTACCCCGGTGCCCCACCCGTGCCCGCGCGCGCGTACGCGGCCGGCGCCTCCGCCGCGGTGGCGCGTGCCGGAGTTCCGCACCCGGGGCAGGCCAGGGCGCCGTTGAGGTGCCGTTGGCACGGGTGGCAGTAGTCCATGACGCCGGAAGACTAGATTCCCCGTCGGTCACGTTCCTAGGCGCCCTTGTGAAGGTTTCGTAGAAAGCGAAAGAATTCTCGAAAGGCTTGTCGAAACCGTTACCTGTTCGACCCATTGACACCCCCACCGCCCCGTCCTTACTGTCACGCCAGCATTTCGAACGTGTGACGAAATCTCGAACAGCTGAGGGGCAACCGCCGTGCGCATCACCGGAATCAGCACACACGTGGTCGGTACGCCGTGGCGCAACCTGACCTACGTCCAGGTGCACACCGACGAGGGGATCACGGGAGTCGGCGAGACCCGGATGCTCGGTCACACGGACGCGCTGATCGGCTATTTGCGGGAGGCCCAGGCCAATCACATTCTCGGCTCGGATCCGTTCGCGGTCGAGGACCTCGTCCGCCGGATGAAGTACGGCGACTACGGCCGTGCGGGTGAGATCGTCATGTCCGGCATCGCGGTCGTCGAGATGGCCTGCTGGGACATCAAGGGCAAGGCGCTGGGCGTGCCGGTGTGGCAGCTGCTCGGCGGCAAGGTGACGGACAGGGTCAAGGCGTACGCCAACGGGTGGTACACGACCGAGCGAACGCCCGAGGCGTACCACAAGGCCGCCCAGGGGGTGATGGAGCGCGGCTACAAGGCGCTGAAGATCGACCCGTTCGGCACCGGGCACTTCGAGCTGGACCACCAGGAGACCCTGTACGCCGTCTCCCTGATCGAGGCCGTGCGGGACGCGATCGGCCCGGAGGCCGAGCTGATGCTGGAGATGCACGGCCGCTTCTCCCCCGCCACCGCCGTCCGGCTGGCCAGGGAGCTGGCGCCCTTCAACCCGGCCTGGCTGGAGGAGCCGGTCCCGCCGGAGAACCTGAAGGCGCTGGAGAAGGTCGCGGCCAAGGTGGACGTCCCGGTCGCCACCGGTGAGCGGATCCACGACCGGATCGAGTTCCGCGAGCTGTTCGACAGCCAGGCCGTGGACATCATCCAGCCCGACGTCGGCCACATCGGCGGCATCTGGGAGACCCGCAAGCTCGCCGCCACCGCCGAGACGCACTACATGCTGGTCGCCCCGCACAACGTGGGCGGGTCCGTGCTCACCGCCGCCTCCCTCCAGGTCGGCTTCACCTCGCCGAACTTCAAGATCCTCGAGCACTTCAACGACTTCGCGGACGCGGAGATCAAGAAGGTGGTCAAGGGGGCCCCGCAGGTCGTGGACGGGTACTTCCACCTGTCCGACGCACCCGGTCTGGGCGTGGAGCTCGACGTCGACGCCGCCGCCGAATTCCCGCAGCAGCAGGCCCGGTTCGACCTGTGGGCCGAGGGCTGGGAGCAGCGCAAGCCGAAGGGGACGAAGTGAGCTCGCAGGTCGTCGTCGAGGCACCGGGCACGCACCGGGTCGAGGAGCACGCGCCGCGCGAACCCGGTCCCGGCGAGGCACTGGTGGCCGTGCACGCGGTCGGCATCTGCGGCAGCGACCGCGAGGTGTACCAGGGCAACAGGCCCGAGGGATACGTCCGTTACCCGCTCACCCCGGGGCACGAGTGGTCGGGGACGGTCTCCGCGGTGGGTGCCGGGGTGCCTGCGGGTCTCGTCGGGCGCAAGGTGGTCGGCGAGGGCTTCCGCAACTGCCAGGTCTGCGACCGCTGCCACGCCGGCGAGACCACCCTGTGCACCCACGGCTACGAGGAGACCGGGTTCACCCAGCCGGGCGCCATGGCCGGCACGCTGACCCTCCCGGCCCGGCTGCTGCACGTCCTGCCGGACGACGCCGACCTCACCGCCGCCGCCCTGCTGGAGCCGGCCGCCTGTATCGCGGCCGCCGCGATCAAGGCGAACGCACTGCCGGGCGAGCGGGTCGCGGTGGTCGGCACGGGCACGCTCGGGATGTTCGCCGTGCAGTTCCTGAAAGCGGTCTCGCCGGCGGAGCTGCTCGTCGTGGGGACCAGGAACGACCGGGAGGCGCTGTCGCGGCAGTTCGGCGCGACCGGCTTCCGGCTGAAGGACCAGGAGCTCCCGGCCGGCTTCGACGTGGTGATCGAGACCGCCGGGTCCGCGTCGGCCGCGCGCACCGCCGCCTCGCTGCTCCGGCGCGGCGGACGGCTGGTCCTGACCGGGATCCCGGCGCCGGGTGCGGACGGGCTCGACCCGACCGATCTCGTCGTACGTCAGCTGGAGGTGCACACCGTCTTCGGGGCGCCGCCGGACGCCTGGGCGCACACCGTGCGGGTGTTCGGCGCCGGGCTGCTCGACCCGCTGCCGCTGGTCACGCACGAGCTGCCGCTGACCGAGTTCGCCCAGGCCATCGAGCTGGTGGGGGCCGGCGATCCCAAGGTGGGCAAGGTGCTGCTCCGCCCCTGATGACGTACGCCGGTCAGGGCGTGACCTGACGGCGCCCTGACCGGCGTACCACCACGGCCGTTTTTTTCGCAGCACCACCCGGGCCGTGGTCCGCTCCGAGCCGCGAACCTCGTCCGAAATACCGAACAAGAAGGACAGCTTGTGACGACCGACGCTTCCGCCACGGCGGCCCGCCGACCCGGTGAGCAGGCACTCACCGCCCTCGGCCTGGGCGCGCCCGCCCTCGATCCCGCCGACGCCTCCGCGCACAGCTTCCCGGGCGGCGGCCGCTGGCGCACCGAGATCCCCTCGTGCGAGGGTCCCGAAGCGCTGGCGGTCGTCCTGAAGGAGTCCTCGCGCCTGGATGTGCCGATCCACCGGATCAGCCAGGGCAGCGGCGTGTGGATGCTCACCGACGCCGAGATCACCGAGATGGTCGAGGCCACCGCCGCACGCGACATCGAACTCTGCCTGTTCACCGGCCCGCGCGGCACCTGGGACATCGGTGGCTCGGTGCGCTCCGACTCGCGGGGGGCCGGACTGCGCGCGCGGGGCCACGACGCCGTCGCCGGCTGCGTCGAGGACGCCGTACGGGCCACCGAGCTGGGCGTCAAGTGCCTGCTGGTCGCCGACGAGGGCGTGCTGTGGACCCTGCACCGGGCGCGGGAGAACGGCATCATTCCGGCCGACACCACGCTGAAGGTCTCCGCGCTCGTCGGCCCCGTCAACCCGGCCTCGTACGCGGTCTTCGAGCGGCTCGGCGCCGACTCCGTCAACGTGCCCAGCGATCTGACGCTGGACCACCTCACCGAGATCCGCCGGGTCTCCGCCGCCCCGATGGACATGTACATCGAGGCGCCCGACGACCTGGGCGGCTATGTGCGGATGTACGAGGTCGCCGAGCTGATCCGGCGCGGCGCCCCGCTCTATCTGAAGTTCGGTCTGTCCAAGGCGCCCGGCATCTACCCGTGGGGCACCCACCTCAGGGACGTGACCCTGGACACCGCCCGGGAGCGGGTGCGGCGCGGCCGGCTCGCCCTGGACCTGCTCGCCCGGCACGGCGCGGACGGCGACATGGCGCCGCTCGGCTCGCGGCTGCCCGGCCCGCTGAACCGCTTCCCCAGCAACGCGTGACCCCACTCAACGACGAGACGAACAAGGACGGATCACCATGCGCAACCGCAGAGCCGCACTCACCGCCATAGCCGGAGCCGCCTCGCTCGCCCTGACCCTGACCGCCTGCGGGCAGAGCGGCTCGGGCGGCAGCAAGGAGAAGACGGGCGACGTCAAGGGCGCCACCATCGGCATCGCCATGCCGACCAAGTCCTCCGAGCGCTGGATCGCCGACGGCAACAACGTCGTCAAGAACCTCCAGGCCAAGGGCTACAAGACCAAGCTGGTCTACGGCGAGGACGACCCCGACACCCAGGTCTCGCAGATCGAGAACCTCATCACGCAGGGCGTGAAGGGCCTGATCATCGCGGCGATCGACAACAAGTCGCTGAACAACGTGCTCCAGGAGGCCAAGGACGCGAACATCCCGGTCATCGCCTACGACCGGCTGATCCTCGGCACGCCCAACGTCGACTACTACGCCTCCTTCGACAACGAGAAGGTCGGCGTCCTGCAGGGCACCTACATCGTGCACAAGCTCGGCCTGGACAGTGGCAAGAAGGGCCCGTTCAACATAGAGCTGTTCGCCGGCTCCAACGACGACAACAACACCAAGTACTTCTTCGGCGGCGCGATGAAGGTGCTGCAGCCGTACATCGACAAGAAGCAGCTGGTCGTCAAGTCCGGGCAGACCAAGCTCAACCAGGTCACCACCCTGCGCTGGGACGGCACCACCGCGCAGAAGCGCATGGAGGACATCCTCACCTCCGCCTACAAGAGCGGCCGGGTCGACGCGGTGCTCTCGCCGTACGACGGCATCTCCATCGGCATCCTGTCCGCGCTGAAGTCCGACGGCTACGGCTCGGGCAGCAACCCGCTGCCGGTGATCACCGGCCAGGACGCCGAGCTGGCCTCGGTGAAGTCGATCATCGCCGGTCAGCAGACGCAGACCGTCTACAAGGACACCCGGCAGCTCGCCAAGGTCGCCTCCACCATGGTCGACGACGCCCTGAAGGGCAAGAAGCCGCAGGTCAACGACACCAAGACGTACAACAACGGCAGCAAGGTCGTCCCGGCCTACCTGCTGCAGCCGGTCAGCGTCGACAAGACCAACTACCAGCAGGTCCTGGTCGACGGCGGCTACTACACCGCGTCCGAGCTGAAGTAACCCGCCCCGAATCCCTCCTGATTCCTACGGATTGGAAGGCACGACCATGGCGGGACCCGTCCTGGAAATGCGCTCGATCGTCAAGACCTTTCCCGGTGTCAAGGCGCTCTCGGACGTCACCCTGACCGTCCGGCAGGGCGAGGTCCACGCCATCTGCGGGGAGAACGGCGCCGGAAAGTCCACCCTGATGAAGGTGCTCTCCGGCGTCCACCCCCACGGCAGCTACGAGGGGGACATCCTCTTCGAGGGGGAGATCTGCCAGTTCCGCGACATCCGCGCGAGCGAGCAGCGCGGCATCGTCATCATCCACCAGGAACTGGCCCTGGTGCCGCACCTGTCCATCGCGGAGAACCTCTTCCTCGGCAACGAGCACGCCACGCGCGGGCTCATCAACTGGCGCGAGACCCTGCGCCATGCCACCGAGTTGCTGCGCCGGGTGGGACTGCACGAGCACCCGGAGACCCGCGTCGCCGACATCGGCGTGGGCAAGCAGCAGCTCGTGGAGATCGCCAAGGCGCTGTCCAAGCAGGTGAAACTGCTCATCCTGGACGAGCCGACGGCGGCCCTGAACGACGAGGACAGCGGCAAACTCCTCGACCTCATCCTGGAGTTGAAGAACCAGGGCATCACCTCGATCATCATCTCCCACAAGCTCAACGAGATCCGCAAGGTCGCCGACTCGGTGACGATCATCCGGGACGGCCGGTCCATCGAGACCCTCGATGTGAAGGCGCCGGAGACCACCGAGGAGCGGATCATCGCCGGCATGGTCGGCCGCGACCTCGACCACCGCTTCCCCGAGCGGACCCCGCACCAGCCGGAGGAGGGCGCGGCACCCGCTCTGGAGATCCGCAACTGGACCGTGCACCACCCCATCGACCAGCAGCGCAAGGTGGTCGACGACGTGTCGATCGAGGTGCGCCGCGGGGAGATCGTCGGCATCGCGGGCCTGATGGGCGCCGGCCGCACCGAACTCGCGATGAGCGTCTTCGGCCGGACGTACGGCCGGTACGCGGGCGGCACGGTCCTCAAGGACGGCAGGGAGATCCGTACCAAGACCGTCTCCGAGGCGGTCGGGCACGGCATCGCCTACGTCACCGAGGACCGCAAGCACTACGGCCTGAACCTCATCGACACCATCAACCGCAACATCTCGCTGACCGCGCTCGACAAGGTGACCCGACGCGGTGTGGTGGACGAGCACGAGGAGCGACAGGTCGCCGAGGGCTTCCGGAAGTCCATGAACATCAAGGCGCCCACGGTCTTCGAGCCGGTGGGCAAGCTGTCCGGCGGCAACCAGCAGAAGGTCGTCCTCAGCAAGTGGATCTTCGCCGGGCCCGATGTGCTGATCCTGGACGAGCCGACCCGCGGCATCGACGTGGGCGCCAAGTACGAGATCTACACGGTCATCGACCAGCTCGCCGCCCAGGGCAAGGCGGTCGTCTTCATCTCCTCCGAGCTGCCCGAACTGCTCGGCATGTGCGACCGCATCTACACGATGGCCGCAGGACGGCTGACCGGTGAGGTGCCGCGGGCCGAGGCCACGCAGGAAGTGCTGATGCGCCATATGACGAAGGACAAAGAGGTAACGCGATGAGCACGGACGTCACCGACAAGAGCCCGGCCGCGGCACCGCCGGGCAAGGGCGGATCGACCGCCGGCGAGGGCCTGCTGCAGCTGGTGCTCGGCGGTCTGCGCCGCAACATGCGGCAGTACGGCATGCTGATCGCACTCGGCCTGATCGTCGTCCTCTTCCAGATCTGGACCGGCGGCGACCTGCTGCTGCCGCGCAACGTCTCCAACCTGGTGCTGCAGAACAGCTACATCCTGATCCTCGCGATCGGCATGATGCTGGTGATCATCGCCGGGCACATCGATCTGTCGGTCGGGTCACTGACCGCGTTCGTCGGCGCCTTCGCGGCCGTGCTGACCGTCCAGCACGGCGTCTCCTGGCCGGTCGCGCTGGTGCTGTGCCTGCTGGTGGGCGCGGCGGCCGGCTCGATCCAGGGCTTCCTGATCGCCTATCTCGGCATACCGTCCTTCATCGTCACCCTCGCCGGGATGCTCCTCTTCCGCGGCCTGACGGAGATCCTCCTCAAGGGCCAGACCCTCGGCCCCTTCCCCAACGGCCTGCAGAAGATCGGCAACGGCTTCCTGCCCGAGGTCGGCCCGAACACCAACTACCACAACCTCACCCTCCTGCTCGGCCTCGTGCTGATCGCGGCCGTGGTCTGGCAGGAGTTCCGCGACCGCCGCCGCCAGCAGGAGTTCTCCCTGGACGTCGTGCCGACCCGGCTGTTCCTGCTCAAGCTGACGGCCCTGGTGGCGGCGATCCTCGTCCTCACCCTGCTGCTCGCCAGCTACAAGGGCGCCCCGATCGTGCTGATCATCCTGGGCGTGCTGGTCGTCGGATACGGCTACGTCATGCGCAACGCGGTCTTCGGCCGCCACATCTACGCCATCGGCGGCAACCTGCCGGCCGCCAAGCTGTCCGGCGTGAAGGACAAGAAGGTCACCTTCTACGTCTTCCTGAACATGGGCGTGCTCGCGGCCCTGGCCGGTCTGGTGGTCGCAGCCCGGCTGAACGCGGCCTCGCCGAAGGCGGGCGTCAACTTCGAACTCGAGGCGATCGCCTCGTCGTTCATCGGCGGCGCCTCCATGAGCGGCGGTGTCGGCACCGTCCTCGGCGCCATCATCGGCGGTCTCGTCCTCGGCGTGCTGAACAACGGCATGAACCTCCTCAGCGTCGGCACCGACTGGCAGCAGGTCATCAAGGGCCTCGCCCTGCTGGTGGCGGTCGGGTTCGACGTGTGGAACAAGCGCAAGTCCGGTTCGTAAATCAGATCGGGCCCCGCCGCTCGCGGCGGGGCCCCTCCTCTTTCGGGAGCCGCATCCATGGAACTGAACAGACGCACGGTCATCGCGGGAGCAGCAGCGGCGGGCATCGCCACCACCCTCGGCTCGGGCAGCGCCCAGGCCGCGTCCGCTTCATCAGGGAGTCGCAAGCCGGTGAAGGAACTGTTCGGCACGCTCGCCGACGGCACGAAGATCTACCGCTGGTCGCTGGAGAACGGCGGCACACGGCTGAGGGTCCTGAACTACGGCGGCATCGTCCAGACCCTTCAGGTTCCCGACCGCCGCGGCCACTACGCCAACATCGTCGCGGGCTTCGACGACATCGCCGACTACGTCGCCAAGAGCCCGTACTTCGGCGCCCTGATCGGGCGGTACGGCAACCGCATCGGCAAGGGCCAGTTCACGCTCGACGGCAAGAGCTACCAGCTCTCCGTCAACGACGGCGTGAACAGCCTGCACGGCGGCACGCAGGGCTTCGACAAGCACGTGTGGGACGTCGAGCCGTTCGCCGCGGGCTCCGAGGTCGGCCTCCATCTGCACTACACCAGCGTCGACGGCGAGATGGGCTACCCGGGCACGCTCAAGGCGAAGGTGACGTACACCCTCACCCGGCACGGTGAGTGGCGCATCGACTACGAGGCCACCACGGACAAGGCGACCATCGTCAACCTCACCAGCCACGTCTACTGGAACCTGGCCGGCGAGGGCAGCGGCACGATCGAGGACCACGAACTCCAGATCGCCGCCTCCCGCTACACCCCCACCGACTCGGGCCTGATCCCGACCGGCGAGCTGGCGAAGGTCGCGGGCACCCCGTTCGACTTCCGCCACGCCAAGCCGATCGGCCGGGACATCCGCGCCGGGCACGTCCAGCAGGTGCAGGCCAAGGGCTACGACCACAACTGGGTCCTGGACAAGGGCATCACGGCACGCCCGGAACATGTGGTCACCCTGCGCGACCCGCGCTCCGGCCGCACCCTGAAGATCGCCACCGACCAGCCCGGCCTGCAGTTCTACTCCGGCAACTTCCTCGACGGCACCCTCACCGGCACCGGCGGCCACACCTACCGCCAGGGTGACGCCCTGTGCCTGGAGACCCAGCACTTCCCGGACTCGCCGAACCACGCGAACTTCCCGTCGACCGTGCTGCGGCCCGGGCAGACCTACCGGACGACGACGATCCACGAGTTCAGCGCCTGAAACGGCACCAGGGCGTGAACCGCCTCACACCACGGGCGAGTTGAACGCCACTGCCGTCACCTCCGTATCCAAGGGTGGCCCGTGCTCCCCCGCACGGGCCACCCGGAAACGGAGGTCCCTTTGGCCGGCAACGTCACCTCGTTGTTCCGCGGCACCGCCGCGCACAGCCCCTCCATGGCGGCGCTGACGCGGGAGGGCGGCGACGGAACCGGCCCGGTGGACTTCTGCATCCCGTGCAACCCGTACTTCCCCACCCCGGCCATGTACGACGAGCTGGCGGCCCGGCTGCGCGAGATCATCACGTACTACCCGAGCAGCGCCGACACCATCACCGCCGAGCTGTGCGGCCTCCTGCAGCTGCCGCCGCAGTGCGTGGCGATGGGCAACGGCTCCACCGAGCTGATCACCTGGATCGACCACCTCCTGGTCCGCGAGTCCCTCGCGGTCCCCGTCCCGACCTTCGGCCGCTGGACCGACCAGCCGATGGAGACCGGCAAGCGGGTCGACATGTTCCCGCTCCAGGAGGCGAGCGGCTTCGCGCTGGACCTCGCCCAGTACGCGGACTTCATCCGCGCCCGGGGCACGCGGGTGGCGGTGATCTGCAACCCCAACAACCCCGACGGCGGCTATCTGCGCAAGCAGCAGGTGGTGCAGTTCATGGACGCGATGGCCGACCTGGACCTGGTGATCGTCGACGAGTCCTTCCTGGAGTTCGCCGACGCGGAGGCCGAGCCGAGCGTCGTGCAGGAGGCCATGCTCCGCCCCAACGTCGTGGTGCTGCGCAGCCTCGGCAAGAACTTCGGACTGCACGGCATCCGCTTCGGCTACCTGGTCGCCAACCCGGCGCTCGCGGGGAAGGTACGCGGGATGCTCCCGAAGTGGAACCTCAACTCCTTCGCCGAGCACGTGGTGTTCATGCTGAAGGAGCACGGCCCCGAGTACGCCCAGAGCCTGCAGCAGGTCCGCCGCGACCGTCTGGAGATGGCCAGCCACCTGTCGGCGCTGCCCGGTCTGACGGTCTACCCCTCCCAGGGGAACTTCCTCTTCGTCCGCCTCCCCGTCGGCGCCGAGGGCACGGTGGTCCGGGACCGGATGCTCACCGAGCACCGGATCCTGGTCCGCGAGTGCGGCAACAAGATCGGCTCCTCCAGCCGCTTCCTGAGACTCGTGGTGCGCCCCCAGGTCGACGTGCGTCGCCTGGTGTCCGGCCTGGAGCAGGTGCTCTACGGGTCCAGGAGGGGAGCCGCCGTACCCGAGCTGGGCACCGGGACCAGCTACAGCTCGGGTACGGCGGCGGTGGACCGGCTGGTCAGCGAGACCAACGGGAGCGGTATGCGGGTGCCGGCGGCGCCTCAGCCGATGCCCGCGGCACCTCAGCCGGCCCCCGCTGCGATGCCGGCGGCGCCTCAGCCGGCGGTTGCGGCCGCCCAGCCCTTGCCCGCGGCGCCGCAGCCGGCGCCCGCGCCGCTGCCGGCGGCATCGCAGCCCTTGCCCGCGGTGGCTCAGCCGATGCCGGCTCCGGCCCAGCAGCCGATGGCGCCGGTACCGCAGCCGGCGCCGGCGCTCGCACCACCCGTCCCGGTACCGGCGCCCGCCCCGGCACCGGCGCCCGCCGCGGCTGTCGCTGTCGCGCCCACTCCGCCCGGTGTCCCGGCTCGTGGCGGGCTCACGGCGGCCCAGGTGCGCGGTATGACGGCACCGGCGACCGACCTGACCCCGGCCCCGGCCACGGGGTGGCCCAATGCGCAGAGCTGGCCGAACGCGGCGGGGGCCTGAGCGAGGGGGTGGCTGCGGCCCCGTCGTGGCTCAGTGGGCGACTGGCCGGCCGGTGCTCCAGCTCAGCACGCTGATGCCCGGCTTGGGTGTGCCGTTGTCGTTGCCGTCGTAGGAGTGGAAGACGATCAGGTCGCCGTCGGTGTCGGTCGATCGATCCCGTCAGTGGCCGTGGCCGTGGCCGCCGCCGTGGCCGCCGTGGCCGCCGTGGCCGCCGTGACCGACGATCGTCCACGGGCGCATCAGGTCGTCGTCCTCGTGTTCGAGAATGTGGCAGTGGTGGATGTACGTCGCCGGCAACTCGGCGCCGCTGCCGGGAATCGACGCGATCCTGCCGGTCGGCGGGGTGAATTCCTGAATGATGATTCTGGTCACCATCTGCGCATGGGCCTTGACCGTGTCCTTGTAGGACAGCGCTTCGTCCGGGTCCGGCGGAACCGGTGGGCCGGTGAAGTATTTCGCCAGTACCGGCCGGTCCTCGGGTCTGCGGTCACCGTAAACCCACTTGTCGTAATCCGCCTGGTAGCGGGCCGCGTCGATCGGCTGCCGGTTCAGCACCTGGAAGTTGACGAGGTGGACATGCATCGGGTGGGCGTCGTGGTTGGGATTGATGTACTCCCAGATCTCGGTCGAGCCCGCCTTGATGAAGTCCTGGGAGGGCTCCATGAATGGCACCGCGTTGAACGTCATGGTGCTGAAGAGCTTGTGCTGGTACACGACCCATTCCCGCCGACGGGTGTGCGGTTTCGGCTCGATGGGTGCGACCTTCGGCAGCTTGAGTTTCCTGGGCGGCTTCGTCCTGTCCCCACCTCCGGACGGTGGCTTGGTGACCTGGAATTGCATGATTTCCGCGATCTCCGGTCCGCAGCCGGGGATGCCGGGGAAGTGGGCCTGCGTTCCTGGGTAGTTCGTCAATGTGACGTTAGTGCCCATGGGCACCCGGCTGAAGTCGACGATCAGGTCGTACCGCTCGGCTGGACTGATCAGGACATCGAGCATCTGCAACGGAGTCCGAAAGCCGCCGTCCGTGCCGATCAGCCAGAACGGCAGTTGGGGCTCAAGAAGTACCTTTCTGGGAACGTCGAACCTCAGCCGCCAGAAACGCTCGTTCGAAGCGTTGAGAATGCGCAGCCGGTAGCGTCGCTGCTCGACGGCCAGGAAAGGGTATGCCTTCCCGTTGACGACCGGGGTGTCCTCGCCTTCCCTCTGGGTCATGGTGTAGGCGAGTGAGCCGTCCTGGTTGAAGGTCCGGTCCTGCAGGATGAGGGGGACCTCGAACTCCCCTCGCGGCAGCCCGAGCCGGTCGTCGGCGGGGTCACGAACGAGGTAGAGACCGGCAAGGCCCGCGTAGACGTTGACGCTGGTCATCCCCATGCCGTGATCGTGATACCAGAGCATGCACGAACGGTCATGGTTGGTGTAGCCGTAGATCGCTTCGTTGGGTTCGGCCCGGCTCGGGTCCAGGGTGGAGTAGGACTCGGCGTGGACTCCGTCCGGGCTGAACGACTGCAGCGGCATGCCGTCGGACTGCGGTGCTGTGAAACCGCCGTGCTGGTGTACGACGTTCCACACGTTGACATTCGGAGGAAAGGGCGGCTTGCTCTTGTAGGGAGGCGGAGCGATCGGGGCGAGCTGGGAGTCTCCATTGCGAATGCCGTCGATCACGAACTGGAACAGGTGCGTGGTCGGCAGCTCGTTGCGCCATTTGACGACCGTCGGGTGGTCATGGGTCGCCTTGATGGTCGGCCCGAGATAGCCCATGCCGATCGCCTTGTCAGGATCGTGCGGGTTCGTGGCCCAGTAACCCCACACGGTCGCCGGCCCGAGATCCCGGTGGAAGCGCCACGAACCCTGCCGCATCGTGATCTCGTAGTAGTCGGCGCCCGGATAGACGGAAGGATCCGGGATGGCTGTCATCGGCCTGGGCAGCGGGTCGACGTACTTCTCCAGAGGAGGGGTGTTCGGCGCCGAGGTTTCCGCACAACCCGTCGGCGGGTGAGTCGTCGCCGCATACGCCCGTGCTCCCAGAACACCCCGTGGCAGCATGGATGCAGCCCCCATGGCACCGGCCATGAGGAAATTCCTTCGTTCCATCACCGTCTCCAGCCTTCCGTCGCCTCACGTGAAGTCCAGGAGATACAGGGCTGGTTCGGTCCGTTGCTGCAGCACGCCGGTCCGTCCGGGAAAGCCACTCATTGAGCCGACCCCAGCAGCAATCGGCAGAAATCGGGGCGGAAGTCGAATTATCGCTGCCAGTCTGAATACATGTAATACGATCTCACCCGGTGCGGCCGAACTCGTTCATCCCGCTCCCGCCGCCGCGGACAACCGATCCGACCGCGCCCTCCGCGGTGCAGGATGCGAACGCAGCCGGCCCAAGGGATCAGCGAGCCCGAACCGGAAGCGGGCGGCCCCGCGGCGACTGAACCGCCCCGGTCGCCGCCCGATCCCCCTGTGTCTATCTGTTCGGGCACTCCTTCCAGGCCAGGTGGTACACCGTGCTGATGTCCCCGTCCGTGGAGTCCATGGTCATGAAGCTGACCTTGTCCGGGGACCGGGTTCCGGCGTTCACCCGCAGTTCGGTGTTGATGTTGAAGTTGCGCAGCACCCCGCAGGGCGCCCAGACCAGTTGCGCCCAGTCGGTGCTGTCGGTGGCCTGCCAGTCGTCGTTGTAGGCGCCGTTGAAGGGGTGGGTCTTGGGCACGGTCTGTGAGGAGCCCTGGAAGTAGTAGGAGGCCTTCTGCGTGGCGCTCGCGCCGGGCTGGAGCGAGAGGAAGCCGCGGTAGTCGGCGCTGGCTATCGCGTAGGTGAAGCCCTGGGGGACGTGAACCACCAGGTTGAGCTGGCAGTTCTTGCGGAAGGCCGTGGGGTCGGAGGTGCCGCCGGCCTGGGCCAGGTATTCGCTGTAGGTCACCGTGAACGCGGTGTTGTCCGGCGAGACGGCCACCGCGGCCGTACCCGCGGGACATCCGGAGCCGTTCACCGTCGCCACATCGATGACGATCTTGTCCGGGGGCGGGTCGTCGAACACCGGCGACGAGGACTGAGCGGGTAGCGCGGTAGTGAGAAGGGCGGCTACGGCGCCGCTGAGGAGGAGTCCACCAGCCATCGTTTCTCCTGGGGTCAGGTGTGGGGGGTCTGTGTGGAACCTGTGAAGCGTTCCGCATCGTAGGAAGCCCCCGTCGCCCCCGGGAGGGTCAACTCCGGCCATTCACAACCGGCCGTTCACACCCGACCCTTACGGGTTCTCCCAGGCCGCCGGTTCCGCCGCCAGCGCCCGCACCGGCTCCGGCAGCGCGTCCGCCGCGAGGTCGGCGATGGTGACGCCCTCCAGGATCCGGCGGACGTTCGCGCGCAGCGCGATCCACAGCGGAAGGAGGGGCTGTGCGGTGCCGGTGTAGGCGAGGCCCGTCGGGCGTTCGCCGCGGACCGAGACGATCGGGCCGTCCACCGCGCGGATCACGTCGGCGACCGTGACCTCGGCCGCGTCCCGCGCCAGCCGGTAGCCGCCGCCTCCGCCCCGCCTGCTGTCCACGATCCCGCCCCGCCTCAGGTCGCCCAGGATCCCTTCCAGGAACTTGTGCGGGATGCCCTGGGCGGCGGCGATTTCCTCCGCCTTCACCGGGCCGTTACCCTGCCGTACGGCCAGTTCCAGTACCGCCCGTACCGCGTAATCCGCCCGCGCCGAGATCCTCATGAGTCCATTGTGGGGCGTCGCCGCATGGAGAATGGCCTGCACCCGCGCCCCGTAAGATCGCCCGGGAGGATCCACCTTGGCGCTCAGCAGACGTACTTTCAGTGCCCTGGCCGGCTCGACCGCGCTCGGGCTCGCCCTGGGCGGCAGCGGCGGGCCCGGGGCGCCCTCGGCGTACGCGGCGCGCAGTGTGCCGACCGGCCCGGCACCCGCCCCGCCGAGCGCCGACGGCCACCGGCACACCATCGGCTACGACCGCTACTCGCTGCTCGTGGACGGCAGGCGGCTGGTGGTGTGGTCCGGCGAGATGCATCCCTTCCGGCTGCCCAGTCCCTCTCTGTGGCGGGACGTGCTGCAGAAGATGCGGGCCCACGGGTACAACGCCGTGAGCATCTACGTGGCCTGGAACTACCACTCCCCCGCGCCCGGCCAGTACGACTTCACCGGCGTCCGGGACCTGGACCTGTTCCTGCGCACGGCCGCCGAGACGGGCCTGTACGTCATCCTGCGGCCCGGCCCGTACATCAACGCCGAGGTGGACGGCGGCGGCTTCCCCGGCTGGCTGACGGCGACGAAGGGGACGGCCCGGACCGACGACCCGGCCTATCTGTCGCACGTCGACGAGTGGCTGACCCAGGTGAACCGGATCGCCCGCCGGCACCTGTTCACCCAGGGCACCGGCACGATCCTGCTGTACCAGATCGAGAACGAGTACGACGCCCACGCCGGCGACCCCACCGGCCGGGCCTATATGTCCCATCTGTACAAGAAGGTGCGGGCGGACGGCATCGACGTCCCGCTGTTCCACAACGACAAGGGCAGGAACGGGTACTGGGTGCCCGGCTCGTTCGGCACCGGCGGTGAGAAGGGCGGCTGGCTGTACGGCTTCGACGGGTATCCGTCGCCGTCGCAGACCCCGCCGGACTGGGGGACGTTCGGGCCCGGCGGGGCGAAGGGCGGGTCCAGTGCCTCGCCGTCCACGCCCGGGTTCGTGCCCGAGTTCGGCGGCGGCTGGTTCGACCCGTGGGGCGGGGCCTGGTTCGACGGCAAGGGGTACGCCGAGTCCCGGCGCACCCGGGACGCCGCGTACGAGCGCCGGTTCTATCTGACCAACCTCGCCAACGGGCTCACCCTGCACAACGTCTACATGACCTTCGGTGGGACCTCCTGGGGCTGGCTGCCCGCGCCGGTCGTCTACACGTCGTACGACTACGGCGCCGCCATCGACGAGGGACGCAACGTCACCGACAAGATCGCGCCGATGCACCAGCTCGGGCATCTGCTCCAGCGCGTGCCCGACTTCGCCAAGCTGGACCGGGCGGCGGACGTGAAGGCCGCGGGGCTGAAGGTCTACCACCTGACCAACCCCGACACCGGCGCCCACGTCTACGTCGCCCGCAACGACGGCACAAAGGCGGTCACCACCGATCTGCCGACCGACGCGGGCCGGGTGCGCGTCACCGTGCCCGGCAAGGACGCCAAGCTGCTCACGACCGGGCTGAAGCTGGGCAAGCGGACGCTGAGGTACTCCACCGCCGAGCCGGTGCTGTGCCTGACGGCCGGCCGGCAGGACATCGCGCTGTTCTCGGGGCGCCGCGACGAGATGGCCGAACTGGTGCTGAACTGCCCGGCCGAGCCGAACGTCATGCGGCTCGACCCGGAGGCCGCCTGGGTCCTCGACGACGACTCACTGCATGTGAACGTCCCGCTCGGCCAGGGCGGGCTGACCCGGGTGCTGGTGCAGAAGGGCGAGAGCGAGACCCCGCTGCTGCTGCTCTTCGCCGACGACGCAACCCTCGTGCGCCTGTTCCCGTACGACACCCCGTCCGGGACCCTGCTGGTGTACGGCCCGGAGCTGCTGCGCCACGCCGAGCTGCGCGGAACCGAGGTGCACCTGACCGGTGACGTCAGCGAGACGACCACCATCGAGGTGTGGGGGCCGCGCGGGATCGCCGCCCTGGTGTGGAACGGCCGCACGCTGCCCACCCGGACCACCCTGTCCGGCAGCCTGATGACCACCGGTCTGCTGCCTGCCGTCCCCGAGGTGAGGCTGCCCGAGCTGGGCGGCTGGCGGATGCGCACGGAGAACCCGGAGGCCGGCCCCGGCTTCGACGACTCGGGCTGGAAGACCGCGGACAAGGAAACGTCGTTCAGCACCACGCCGGTGCCCGAAGGTCAGCCGGTGCTCTTCGCCGACGACTACGGCTTCCACTACGGGGACATCTGGTACCGCGGCTCCTTCACCGACGCCACCGGCCTCCAGGAGGTCTCGCTCGCCTACAGCACCGGCACGCAGGGCCTGTTGATGGCCTGGTTGGACGGCGAGCCGCTGGGCACCCACCGGATGCCGGTGCCGGACAAGAACACGACCGTGCGGAAGGGGAGTTGGGCGGAAACAGCCGTCTTCCCCGTCCGCGAGCGGCTGCGCTCTCCCGGCCGGCATGTGCTGTCGGTCCTCGTGCGGCGCATGCAGCACGACCAGGACGGCAAGGGGCTCGACACCCACAAGGTGGCGCGCGGACTGACGGCGGCGGCCTTCAAGGGCGCCTCGCCCAAGGTGAGTTGGCGGATCCAGGGCGCGGCGGCCCCCGACCCCGTGCGCGGCCCGATGAACAACGGCGGCCTGTACGGCGAGCGGGAGGGCTGGCATCTGCCCGGCTTCCGGGACGACGACTGGGAGCGGGCGGCCTTCCCGCGCGCCGCCCGGTACCAGGGCGTGACCTGGTACCGGACGAGCTTCCGGCTGTCGGTGCCGGCCGACATCGACGCCTCGATCGGCCTGACCCTGGAGGACGACCCGTACCGCGCCTACCGGGTCCAGATCTTCCTCAACGGCTGGAACATGGGCCAGTACATCAACAACGTGGGTCCGCAGCACACCTTCGTCCTGCCGAACGGCGTCCTGCGCACCCGGGGCGCGAACACCCTCGCGCTGGCGGTCCTTTCGGAGTTCACCACGCTGTCGGGGCCGGGCCGGGTGAGCCTGACGCTGCTCGGCAGGGCAGCGGGTGGGCTACCGGTCACGCCAGTCTGATCACGTTCCAGGACAGCGGTTCCAGTACGGCGGTGAGGGTGCCGTCCGCAACGGCGGTGCCCTCGACCGGGTGCGGGACGACCCGCTCGGGGTCGTCGAGGGTGTTGCGGGCGTCGGGGTCGGCGTCGGCGAGCGCGCTGTGCTCGGCGACGGTCGTCGACTCCAGTCCGTGGAGGGCGGCTTCGAGCGGCAGGGCGTCCGTACGGCTGCGGTTGACGGCGAACACCGTGACCGTGCCGTCGGCCGCGCGGACGGCCGTGGCGTGCAGCAGGTCCGTCTCGCCGTACTTCTTCGTCTCGTACGTCGGCGAGTCCACGCGCACGTCGAGGACCTCGCCCCGGCCGTACCTCGACGCCTGCGCGAACGGGAAGAACGTCGTCTGCCGCCAGGCCGGGCCGCCCGGCTCGGTCATGATCGGGGCGATCACGTTGACCAGCTGGGCCAGGCAGGCGACGGTGACGCGGTCGGCGTGCCGGAGCAGGGCGATGAGGAGCGAGCCGAAGACGACGGCGTCCGTGACGCTGTAGTTGTCCTCCAGCAGCCGGGGCGCCTCGGGCCAGTCCGCCTGGTCGAAGGTCTTCGCGTGCTCCTCCCAGCGGGAGAGGTACCAGACGTTCCACTCGTCGAAGGAGAGGTTGATCTTCTTCTTGGACTTGAGTTTCGCGCCGATGTGGTCGGCGGTGGCGACCACGTTCTCGATGAATGACTCCATGTCGACGGCCGAGGCGAGGAAGGAGTCCACATCGCCGTCGGTGGGCTCGTAGTAGGCGTGCAGGGAGATGTGGTCGACCAGGTCGTACGCCTCCTGCAGGACGGTCGCCTCCCACTCGGCGAAGGTGGGCATGGCCTGGCTGGAGGAGCCGCAGGCGACGAGTTCGACGCCCGGGTCGGCCTGGCGCATGGCCCGTGCGGTCTCGGCGGCGAGCCGGCCGTACTCCTGTGCCGTCTTGTGGCCCGTCTGCCAGGGGCCGTCCATCTCGTTGCCGAGGCACCACAGCCTGATCCCGAAGGGCTCCTTGTCGCCGTGGGCCGCGCGGAGGTCGGAGAGGGCGGTGCCGGAGGGGTGGTTGGCGTACTCCTGGAGTTCGAGGGCCTCGGCCACGCCACGGGTGCCGAGGTTGACGGCCATCATCGGCTCGGCCTCGGGGCCGAGCTTCCTCAGGAACCCGATGTACTCGGACAGTCCGAAACGGTTGGTCTCGGTGGAGTGCCAGGCGAGGTCGAGCCGGCGGGGGCGGTCTTCGACGGGGCCGACCGAGTCCTCCCACCTGTAGCCGGAGACGAAGTTGCCGCCGGGGTAGCGGACGGCGGTGACGCCGAGTTCGCGTACGAGGTCGAGGACGTCGGTGCGCAGGCCCTGGGCGTCTGCCGTGGGGTGGTCCGGCTCGTAGATGCCGGTGTAGACGCAGCGGCCCAGGTGTTCCACGAAGGACCCGAAGATCCGGGCGTTGACCTGGCCGACGGTGAAGGCGGGGTCGAGGGTGAAGCGGGCGGTGCGCTTGCTCATGGGGTCCTTTCGCGTCACTTCGGAACAGGCCAGTCGGAACGCCGGCCCAGTTGGTTCAGGCCGAGCTTCGGGGTGCCGTTGTCGTCCGCGTCGTAGTAGTGGCACGTCAGCCACGTCGTGCCGTGCGTGCGGAACGCCGACTCTCCGCCGGGGCCGATGTAGCGGCCGTGGCGGACGATGGCCGCGCCCTCGACCGCGTACGGGGCGTCGGGGCGGGTCGCCAGGTGGTGGACCTCGGCTCCGGGGACCGCCTTGCCGGTCCCGGGGTCGAGTTCGACCATGCGGATGCCGGTCCAGTAGGAGCCGAACGCCATCCACAGCCTGCCGCCGGCCCTGATGACCGCCGGGTCGATGGCGTTCCAGGTGTCGGTCTTCTCGGAGCTGAACGCCTTGCCGTGGTGCGCGCGGTGGAGGCGAGCGCGTCGGCTCCGGTGCCGAGTGCGGCGAAGCCGAAGCTCGCGGCCACCGCCAGTCCCCCGGCTGCTCCCAGCAGTTGCCTTCGATTCAGGCCAGGTTGTCCCATACCTTGCCCCACAGTCCCCGGTTGTTCGGCTTATTCGGTATATCGAATACTGCCCGCAACTTCGAACGGGACCGTAGATAGAAAGCGCTTCCGCGTCAATGGGTGGGACACAAGCTCACAGGTGGTTTTCTCTTGGACCACGGTCACCGCATCCCATGACGGGGACACGCCCAGCCGCGTAGGCTCTGCCCAGCGGAAGGGGAGGCGATGGGCATCGCGGGCGCGCGTGAGCAGGCGACACGCCTGGCCGCACGGCTACGGCGGGGCCGTCCGGGCTCGGCGATGCGCGCGCTGGCCGGCGACCTCGCCGCCGCCGTCCACGCCCGGCCCGAAACGCCCCGCGACGTAGGCGAGTTGTGCCGGGCGGTGTGCGAGGAGATGAGCGCACTGCGCGGTGGACGGCCGGTCGAGGTGCGCTTCGAGCGCTTCCCGGACGAGATCGAGGTCACCGGGCTGTGGCTGGAGTTCGCCGACTTCGACCTGGTGATCGTGGAGGAGCGGGCCGAGGCCGTGCAGCAACTGGTGATCCTGGGACATGAGTTGTGGCATCTGCACACCGGGCTCCGGCACCCCCGGCTGGCCGGCGACGCGGCGGCCCGGGCGCTCGCCGACGCACCCGGCTGGCGGGGCATGCCGCTGACGGTGGCCGCCCGCAACGGCTCCCGGGCGGCCGACGAGGCCGAGGCGGACGACTTCGGGCACCGCCTGGCCGCCCAGTTCCGGGCCCACGCCACCGGCTCCGGCACCCCTCTCGGCCCGGTGCACCGGTCCCTCAGCCCCGTACAGCGGACCCTCGGCTATCGCGGACGCGACGAGGCGAGGCGAGCGTCGAAGAAGGGGGGAGCCACGCGGTGACCCTGGCGCTCGGTCTCTCCGGACTCCTCGACGAGGTCTCCGTCTCCTTCTGGATCCCCACGGCCGTCCTCACCGCCGCCCTGGTGATCAAGCTGCCCGGCATCATCAGGATGTGGCGGGACCCGATGCTGCGGGCCGTCGGCGGTCTGCTGCTGTTCGCCTGCGCGGTGTTCGTCTTCGCGGCACCGCGGACCATCGCCTGGACCAACCGGGTCACCGGGGTGCCGAACATCTCCGCGCCCTGGGTGTACTCCCTGCTCACCGCGCTCTGCGCGTCCTGGCTGCTGCTGATCATCGCCTGGCGCAACGGCCGCTCCGACTCGGCCCAGACCCGCCGGGTGACCCGCTGGGTCGTGGCCGTCTACGCGGGCGTGGTCGTCGCCCTGTGGGTGCTCTTCGCGCTCGCGGACGTGCCCGTGGAGCGGCTGCAGGACCTGGACACGTACTACGCCAACACCCCCTTCATGCGCGAGGAGATCCTGCTCTATCTCGTCGCGCACACCGTGGCCTGCTCGATCACGGCCCGGCTGATCTGGAACTGGATCCGCACCGACGGCCTCGACGCCTGGCTGCGCTGGGGACTGCGGCTGCTGGGCGTCGGCTATGCCACGAACCTGTTCTTCGACGCGGCCAAGCTCACCGCCGTCGTGGCCCGGTGGACCGGCCACGACCTGGACTGGCTGAGCACCAACGTGGCACCGGCCGGCGCGTGCGTCTCCGCCACCCTGGTCGCGGTGGGTTTCATCGTCCCGCACGTCGGCCAGTACCTGCACGAGCGCTGGCACGTCCGGTTGCGCCACCGCGCTCTTCGCCCCCTCTACCAGCTGACGCGGACCGTCACGGGCGAGCGCGAGCCCTTCGCCCCGCACGCCCCCGCCGAACTGCGCCTGATCCGCCGCGAGACCTTCATCCGCGACGCCCTGCTGCCACTCTCCCGGCACCTCGACGAGGACCTGCGCGAACAGTCGTACCGGGCCGCCCTCGCCCTCGGTTTCGAGCCCGGCCGGGCCAGGGCCCTCGCCGCCGCCGTGACGCTGCTGGACGCGGCCGGCGGCGAGCGGCCGCCGCGGGCCGACGGCATCGGCTCCCCGTCCGGCCCCGACACGGCGTATCTGCTCCAGGAGATCCAGGCCGTCTCCCAGGCCCTCCGCCACCCCCACGAGATCACGGCGGTACGCGCCCGCGTGGCCGCCCCGGCAGAGAGCGTGCCCGCGCATGAGTGAACCCTCCTCCCCCGCCGGAACAGCCGTCGTGCTCGGGGGATCCCACACCGGCATGCTCGCGGCGCGGGCGCTCGCCGAGTCCGCCGACCGGGTCGTCGTCGTCGAGCGCGACGTCCTGCCCGAGGGGCCCGAACCCCGCAAGGGGCTGCCGCAGGCCCGGCACGCCCACATGCTGTGGTCGGGCGGGGTGCGGGCGGTGGAGGAACTGCTGCCGGGGATCACCGACGCGCTGAAGGCCGCCGGGGGCCGCCGGCACCCGTTCACGACCGGCGTGGTGGCCCTCTCCGCACAGGGCTGGTTCCGGCGCTGGCCGGAGTCCCACCATGTGATCCTGGCCGGCCGGGACCTGCTGGACGCGACGATCCGCGCCCAGGTCCTCGCCGACGAGCGGATCGAACTCGCCGACGGCACCGAGGCGCTCGGCCTCACCGGCACCGGCGCCGCGGTCACCGGCGTACGGATCCGCACCCGGGACGGCGCCGAGCGCACCCTGCCGGCCGGCCTCGTGGTCGACGCCACAGGCCGCGGCTCACGGGCCCCGCGCTGGCTGGCGGACCTCGGGCTGCCCGCGCCGCAGGTCCGCGAGATCGACCCGGGCCTGGTCTACGCAAGCCGGCTCTTCCTCGCCCCGGAAGCGGCGAGGGAGGGCTTCCCGGTGGTCAACGTGCAACTCGATCCGCGGGGCGAGGGCCCCGGCCGCTCGGGCTTCCTGCTGCCCATCGAGGACGGCCGCTGGATCGTCACCCTCGCCGGCGCCCGGGGCGGCGAACCCACCGCCGCCGACGAGGACTTCATCCCCTTCGCCCGGGAGAAGCTGCGGCATCCGCTGCTGGGCGAGCTGCTGGAGCGCGCCGAGCCGCTGTCCGACGTGTCGCTCACCCGCTCCACGGTCAACCGCCGGCACTTCTACGAGCGCATGCCGGCCTGGCCCGAGAACTTCACCGTGCTCGGCGACGCGCTCGCCGTGTTCAACCCCGTCTACGGCCATGGCCTGTCCGCCGCCGCGCAGAGCGCGGTGCTGCTCCGCGAGGTGATACGACGGCACGGCTGGGGCACACCGGGGCTGGCACGCCGCGTGCAGCGTGCGGTCGCCCGTCCGGTGCGTGCGGCCTGGGACCTGGCCCTCGGCCAGGACGTGTTCTACCCCGGCGCGACGGAAGCCGGTCCCACCGTGCGGGACCGGCTGCTGTCCGCCTACGTCGGCCGGCTGATGTACACCGCGACGGGGAACGGCCGTATCGCCCGCCGGGTCACCGACGTGACGTCCCTGGAGCGCGGGGCACAGGTGCTGCTGACGCCGGGTGTGCTGCTCGCGGCGGCGGTGGGCCCGCTGCAACCCCCCTTGACGGAACCGCCGTTGACCGCGGAGGAGCGGAAGGCGGCGGGGGTGGTGTAGGCCGAGGTCCGGCTACGGGTGGGTGGGGGCTGGTCGCGCCCACGCGGCGGCAGCCGCATACGGACACAGCCCCGCGCCCCTGGGGAACTGCAGCCCCGTCGGCTTTGCGGCCCGGCTCAGCCCCTGAACGCCGGTTGGAGCGGATCCTTGCCCGCCCCCGGAACCACCAGCAGCGAGCCCGACAGCGGATGCGGGCGAGCCCCGGACGGGTGGTCCGGGGCTCGTCGTATCAATGCCGGTAATGCGCGAGGCCTCACGTCCCGGGCTCGCCCCTGGGGTCCAAGGCGTAGCTGACCCTTTCTCCGACCCGCACCGCAGCCTCGATCATTCTCCGGCGCTCGTCCCCGAGTAGAGGTCGGCGCAGGCGCTGATCGCCGGGTACAGCTCCGAGAGGATGAGGGCGGCCGATTTCGGGATGGCCTCGGATGTCCGCCACCGATGCCCGAACCGGTCGATCTGCCTGCACAGCTCGTCCAGCGCGAGCTGGTCGAAGCCGTCGTTCAGGCGCAGGGGGACGACGAATCGCTCGGCCGCGTCGTCCAGTTGCGACACGAGTTCCTCATCCACCGGATCAGCCCTGGAACGCCGGTTGGGGCAGGCCCTTGCCCGCCCCCGGAACCACCAGCAGCGAACCCGACAGCGGATGCGGGGCCGACAGGCCGACGCGGGCTGTCGTGATGTACAGGTCGGTCAGGTCGGCGCCGCCGAAGGCGCAGGCCGTCGTGCGCGGGGCAGGCAGCTGGATCACCCGGTCCAGGGCGCCGTCAGGCGTGTAACGCCGTACCGCGCCCCCGTCCCACAGCGCCACCCACACACAGCCCTCCGCGTCGACCGTCAGGCCGTCCGGGAAGCCCGCGCCCTCCTCGATCTCCACGAACGGGCGGCGGCCGTGGACGCGCTCGCCGTCGTGGTCGAAGACGTCCACCCGGCGGGTGGGGGTGTCGACGTAGTACATGAGGTGCCCGTCCGGGCTCCAGCCCGTGCCGTTGCTGACCGTGACGTCGGACAGGACCGTCTGAGCCGTGCTGTCGCCGGTCAGCCGGGTCAGCGTGCCGCCGCCCGGCGCCTCGTCGTACCGCATGGTGCCCGCCCACAGCGAGCCGTCGGGCGCCACCGCCGCGTCGTTCGCGCGACGGCCCGCGACCGGCTCGTGGTGCAGCCAGCGGAACGTGTCGTCGGGGTCCAGCAGGCCCACGCCGTCCCGGAGGTTGAGGACCAGGCCGCCGCCCGCGCGGGGCTTGACCGCGCCCACGTGCTGCTCCGTCGTGCGCACCGTGCGCCGGCCCGTGGCCGGGTCGTAGGTGTGGACGCGCATGCCCAGGATGTCCAGCCATATCAGCCGGCCCGTCGCCGGGTCCCAGGTCGGGCCCTCGCCCAGCTCCGCCTCCGCCCGTACGGCGACCTCGTAGCCGGCGCTCACGCCGCGCTCCGGTGGCCCAGCCGCTCCGACAGCTCCGCCGCGCCCTTCGCCGCCAGCTGCTCCAGCTCGGCCCGGCGCTCGTCGCTCCAGCGGATCATGGGGACCGAGATCGACAGGGCCGCGACCACCTGGCCCGTGCGGTCGCGCACCGGAGCGGCCACACAGCTCACGTCCGGGTTGGACTCGCGGCTCTCCACCGCGATGCCCCGCTGCCGGACCTCCGCCAGGGCCTCGCGCAGCGCGGCGGGGTCGGTGATGCTGTTCGGGGTCATCGCGGTCAGCTCGGCGTCGTCCGCGATCCGGGCCGTGAGCTCCTGCTCCGGCAGCGAGGCCAGCAGCATCTTGCCGACCGAGGTGCAGTGGGCGGGCAGCCGGCGCCCGGCGGCCGAGACCATGCGGACGGCGTGCGTGGAGTCGACCTTGGCGATGTAGATGACGTCGGTGCCCTCGAGGATCGCCACGTGCACCGTCTCGTCGCAGGTCTCGGCGACCGAGCGGGCCACCTGCTGGCCCTCGGCGGCGAGGTCGAGCTGCTCGGCGTAGCGGCTGCCGAGCTGGTACGGGCGTACGCCGAGCCGGTAGCGTCCCGGCTGTCCCGGCACTTGCACGATGTACGACCGTGCGGCGAGCGTGGTGACCAGTTCGTGCACGGTGGTGCGCGGCAGCTGGAGCTTGCGCACGATGTCGGGGGCGGAGAGCGTCCCGTCCCCGTCGAGGAACAGCTCAAGAATGTCGAGAGCCCGGGTCACGGCAGGCACGAGGCGTCCCACGTCCGGCCCCCTCCCTTGGGTCTAAGCGCCCATTCCGGCATCTCGACGAGACGTTCGAGATATCAACAGGCGATCGGCATGACGAACACAGGCTAGTCATGCGGGGTTGCGCGGGCAATGGGTCGGGGAGGACACCCGGGTGCGCCGGGCACCATGGGTGCCATGGATCTCGACTTCCAGCTGGTGCTGCTGCGCCGCATGGCCGACCACAACCCGGACCTGGTCGAGGACGCCCGGCACCGGCTCGGGGTGTCCCTCGCCGAGATGCGGGAGACCAACAAGCGCTGGCAGGCGATGGTCCGCTCACCGAGGGCCCGATCCGCCGCCGCCCGCTACCGCTCGGTTCTGGGCGAGCCGGAATCCGTCCTCCGCCGCCGGCTCGGGGACGTCGACTGCGAGGCCCGGCGCTGGGCCCTGCCGCTCTGGCCCGACCTGCGCTTCGAGGTGCTGGTCGGGCCGGGCGGGGCGGTGTGGAACGAGTGGCTGGTGCGGGCTCCGGGCGCCCCGGCACCCAGGCTGGAGACCCTGGAGGACCTTCTCCCCTGGTCCTGCACGGTGGACGAGGCCGCCCGCGCCTTCGCCCCGGCCCGCCCGCTGGAGGGCACCGCGCCGACCCGGTGGGGGCTCGCCTTCACCGCGCCCGGCCCGGACGGCGTACGACACGAGCTGGTCGCCGAGTTCACCTGGGGGCTGCTCCAGCGGACGGCCGTACTGACGTAGCTCAGGCGTCGAAAGCGGTGGCCCGGGTGCGCTTCTCCCAGGCGGTGACCTCCTCGCGGACCTGGTCGAGGTGGCCGAGGACGGCGCTCACCCCGTCGTCGCCGAGCGGCAGCCGCAGCGGGGTGTCCTCCGCGTCCAGCGCGGCCAGGATCAGGGCCGCCGCCTTGGCCGGGTCGCCGGGCTGGCCGCCGTGGCCGCCGGCGACGAAGCCGCGGGTCTCGCCGACCTTGGCGTACGCCCCGCTGTCGGAGCTGGCCCCGGCCCGGCCGGCCTCGAACAGCGAGGTCCGGAACGCGCCCGGCTCGACGATCAGCACCTTGACGCCGTACTCCCGCACCTCGTCGGCGAGCGCCTCGGACAGGCCCTCCAGGGCGAACTTCGTCGCGCTGTACGCCCCGAAGCCCGCGAAGGACATCTGGCCGCCCATGCTGCTCATCTGCACGATCGCGCCCGAGCGCCGCTCCCGCAGGTGCGGCAGCACCGCCCGGACGAGCGCCGCCGGACCGAAGAAGTGCAGGTCGAACAGGTCGCGCAGCTCACCGTCGGTGGTCTCCTCGACCGCGCCCACGTGGGTGCGGCCCGCGTTGTTGACCAGCACGTCGATCCGCCCGTGCCGGGCCACGACGTCCCGGACCGCCTCCTCGACGGCGGCCACGTCGGTGACGTCCAGCCGCAGCGCCTCCACCTGGTCGGGATGGGCGGCCACCAGGTCGCCCAGGGCCTCGGGGCGCCGGGCCGCGCCGACTACCACGTCACCGGCGGCGACGGCCGCCTCGGTGATCGCCCGCCCGAAACCGCTGCTCGCCCCGGTCACCAGCCATACCTTGTTCATCACAACTCTCCGTGGGTCCGTCGGGTTCGACACGAACAACACTGCGGCCGCACGCCGTTGCCCGTCCAAGACCCACGGTGATAACCAACGGCTATGACCATGGACGTCCACGCCCGCGATCTGCGCTACTTCGTCGCGGTCGCCGAGGAACTGCACTTCACGCGCGCCGCCGAGCGGCTGTACGTCTCCCAGCCCGCGCTGAGCAAGCAGATCCGGGCGCTGGAGCGGCAGCTGGGGGCGGACTTGTTCCGGCGCGACCGGCACGGGGTGGCGCTGACGAGCGCGGGCGAGGCGCTGCTGCCGCACGCGCGCGCGGTGCTGGCCGCGTGGGAGGCGGGCGCGGCGGCCGTGGAGGCGGCCAAGGCGGCCCAGAGCAGCACGCTGACCGTGGGCATGAGCACCAGTCCGGGCCGGGGCGGACTGCTGCCGGCCATCCGCTCCCGCTTCACCGCCGCACACCCGGAGACGACGGTCCGGCTGCGCCAGATGAGCTGGGACGATCCGACGGCGGGCCTGGCCGACGGCACGGCGGACGTCGCCTTCGTCTGGCTGCCGCTGCCCGACGAGGAGCGCTACGCCTGGACGGTGGTCGCCGAGGAACCCCGGCTGCTCGCCCTGCCCGAGTCCCACCCGCTCGCCGCCCGTCCCGAGATCGACTTCGCCGACCTGCTGGACGAGCCGTTCCTGGCCCTGCCCGAGAGCGCGGGCCGGCTGCGGGACCACTGGCTCGCCCTGGACGCCCGCGCCGGCCGACCGCCCCGGATCGGCGCGGAGGTCTCCGGCGCGGAGGAGACGTACGAGGCGCTGGTCGCGGGCCTGGGCCTCTGCCTGCTCGCCGAGGGCAACGCGCCCCTGCTCACCCGGGGCGGCGTCACCACCCGCCCGGTCCGGGGCATCGGCCCGAGCCGCTATGTGCTGGCGTGGCGGAGGCAGGACGGGAGCCGACCGCTGGTACGGACGTACGCGGAGGCATGCCGAAAGACGGTGCGCTAAGCGCCCGAAGCCGCAGGAGGCGCCTGTTCGGCCGTCTCCACGATCGCCTCCACGACCCGCTCCAGCGACCCCGGATGCAGCCACAGGAACAGATTCGGCTCCACCAGCTCCAGCTCCATCAGCCGGGGCTCACCGTCCTCCCCGTCCACCAGGTCCACCCGCGCATACAGCAACTCGGAACCACCGGGCACCGAACCCAGCGCCTTCTCGGCGACCGCCACCTCCGCATCCGTCGGCCGCCACCGCTCCAGGCCCGGGTGGGCCACCTTCTCCGCGTCGTACGGCGTTCCGGGCGCGAGGACCGCGCCCTTGCGGCTGGCGTGCAGCAGCCGGCCGCCGAAGAACTGCAGCGCCCGCTCCCCGCTGACGTCGATGCGGCGCACATACGGCTGGACCATCGCGGTGAAGCCCTCGGCGTGCATCCGGGCGAGCTGCCGCACCGCCGTCTCGTGCCGGTCGGGCGTGTAGCGGGCGGCGAACCGGGCGCCGGCGCCCGAGGTCGGCTTGATCACGTACTCGTGGTCGTCGGGCAGGTCGGCCGGCTCGCCCGGTGCTATGTAGCGCGTGGGGACGGTGGGCACGCCGACCGCCGCCAGCTCGCCGAGGTAGCGCTTGTCGGTGTTCCAGCGCACCACGGGCGCCGGATTGGCGAGCCGGGTCAGCACGCCGACCCGGTCCACCCAGGCCCCGAACTCCGCGGCCCGCCAGCTGTAGTCCCAGGTGGACCGGATGACGACGAGGTCGTAGCCGCCCCAGTCGGCGTCCGGGTCGTCCCAGTACCGCGCCTCCGCCTCGGCCCCCGCGTCCCTGAGCGCCCGCACCAGCTCCGGCAGATCGGTGTCCTTGCCGGGTGCGGCGCCGGGGTCGTAGGTGGCGAGGGCGATGCGGGGCACGGCGGACTCCCTGTCGTACGACGGTTCGGTCGGCAGCGAGGCTAACAACCGCCGGGGGAACCGGAACACGGCGGTTGACCTTCACCTTCGGTGAAGCCCCAGCATCGGTGGCGGACGACGAGGAGCGCGAGGTGGTCATGGAGCTGCTGACGATAGGCGCCTTCGCGAAGGCCTGCCGGCTCTCGCCGAAGGCGTTGCGGTTGTACGACGAGCTGGAGTTGCTGCGGCCCGCCCGGGTCGCCCCGGACACCGGCTACCGGTACTACGCCGTCGAACAGCTGCGGCAGGCCCGGCTCGTGGCCTGGCTACGGCGGCTGGGCATGCCGCTCGCCGAGATCCGCGCCGTGTGCGCCCTGGAGCCGGGTGATGCCGCGCGGGCGATCCGGGCGTACTGGGCGCGGGTCGAGGCGGAGACGGCCGTGCGGCGGGACCTCGCCGCGTTCCTCGTGGACCAGCTGACCGACGAGTCGAGAAGGGACCACACCACCATGCTGGAACTTCGCTATTCCACCCACTCCGACCGCGGGCTCGTCCGCCCGGCCAACCAGGACGCCGTGTACGCGGGCCGCAGGCTGCTCGTCGTGGCCGACGGCTTCGGCCCGGCGGGGGCGCCCGCGAGCAGTGCCGCGGTAGAGGCCCTGCGGTTCCTGGACGAGGCCGAGGAACTGCCCGCGGACGGTGTGCTGGGCGTGCTGGAGGACGCCGTGCGCTCCGCGGGTGAGGCCGTGTGCGACGTGGCCGAGGGCACCCGGGAGGTCGGCACCACGCTGACGGCACTGCTGTGGACGGGGGCGCGGCTCGCGCTGGCCCACATCGGGGACTCGCGGGCGTATCTGCTGCGGGACGGGGAGTTGATCCGGATGACCCGGGATCACCGGGTCGAGGCGCGGTCGCTGCTGCTGCTCAAGGCACTGGCCGGCGGGATGGATCCCGTGCCGGACGTGCGGTTGCAGGAGGTCCGGGAGGGCGACCGGTATCTGCTGTGCTCCGACGGGCTCACCGAGGTGGTGCCGGATGCCCGGATACGGGAGGCGCTGCGCACGTCCGCCGTACCGGGCGAGGCCGTGCAGGCGCTCATCACGGCGGCGAACGAGGCGGGTGGCCCCGACAACGTCAGCTGCGTCGTGGCCGACATCGTGGAGGCGGCCGCCTAAGACAGGGCAGGATGCGGTGCCATGGCATTGACCGGTACCGACGCGTACACCGGAGTCGGCGGACTCCCGGCTCTCGTCTCGGACGCCCTCGCCGCCGCCCGCGCCCACCGCTTCCCGCACTCCTGCCGCCCCGAACAGGGCCGTCTGCTGCAGGCCCTGGCGGGCGGGGCCCGGGTCCGGATCGGGGAGACCGGGACCGGGCTCGGGGTGGGGCTGGCCTGGCTGGCCTCGGGGGCGGCGCCGGGGGTGCGGCTGTACAGCGTGGAGCGGGATCCGGACCGGGCGCGGGCCGCCGCGCGGGTGTTCGCGGGACGGGCCGAGGTCACCGTGTCCGCCGGCGACTGGCGGCGGATCGAGGAGTACGGGCCCTTCGACCTGCTCGTCCTCGACGGGGGCGGGCAGGGCAAGGCACCCGGGGACGAGCCCGCGGACGTCGAGGCGCTGCTCGTGCCCGGCGGCACGGTCGTCGTGGACGACTTCACCCCGGCGACCGGCTGGCCGCCGCTGCACGACGGCGAGGTGGACCGGGCCCGGCTGCACTGGCTGGAGCATCCCGCGCTGCGCGCGACCGAGCTGCGGCTCGCGGCCGATCTGAGCACGGTCGTCGGGAGCAGACTCCTGGTGTAGGAAGGGTGGCGACGGTCGACCGACAGTTAGGAGTGCGCCGCGTGTCCTCCCTCTTCCCCGCTCTGACGGAAGGCCCGGGCCAGCGCAGCGAGATGGGGGTCCCCCCGGACGAAGTCTGGGGGAAGGTCGCCCTGCGGTTCGGCGAACGGTCGCTGACGTACGGCGAGCTGGCCGGGGCCGCCGGCGCGCTCGCCGCCCGGCTGGGCGGTGCCGGGCGGGTGGCCGTGTGGGCCACGCCGGAGCTGGAGACCGCCGTCGCCGTGACGGGCGTACTGCTCGCCGGGGCGGCCGCGGTGCCGCTGAACCCGAAGTCGGGCGGGAAGGAACTCGCGCACATCGTCTCCGACAGCGCGCCGAAGCTGGTGCTGGCCGCACCGGGCGCCCAACTTCCGGATGCGCTGGGCGGGTTGGAGCGGATCGACGTCGACGCGTCCGCCGCACCCAGTGCCGTACCGGAGGAGTCGGCCACCGACGAGGACCCGGCGCTGATCGTCTACACCTCCGGCACCACCGGCCCGCCCAAGGGTGCCGTCCTGCCCCGCCGGGCCCTCGCCACCACCCTGGACGCGCTCGCCGACGCCTGGCAGTGGACGGCGGACGACGTGCTGGTGCAGGGGCTGCCGCTGTTCCATGTGCACGGGCTCGTCCTGGGCGTCCTCGGTCCGCTGCGGCGCGGCGGCGGCGTCCGGCACCTGGGGCGGTTCTCCACCGAGGGCGTGGCGCGGGAGCTGAACGCCGGCGCGACCATGCTGTTCGGGGTGCCGACGATGTACCACCGCATCGCCGAGGCCCTGCCCGGGGACCCCGAGCTGGCCGAGGCGCTCACCCGGGCCCGGCTGCTGGTCTCCGGCTCGGCCGCGCTGCCCGTCCACGACCACGAGCGGATCGCGGCGGCGACCGGGCGGCGGGTGATCGAGCGGTACGGCATGACGGAGACGCTCATGAACACCAGCGTGCGGGCCGACGGCGAGCCGCGCGCGGGCACCGTGGGCGTGCCGCTGCCCGGTGTCGAGCTGCGGCTCGTGGAGGAGGACGGGACGCCGATCACCGCGTACGACGGGGAGAGCGTCGGCGAGATCCAGGTGCGCGGGCCGAACCTGTTCACCGAGTACCTGAACCGGCCCGACGCCACGGCGGCCGCGTTCACCGCCGACGGGTTCTTCCGCACCGGTGACATGGCGGTGCGCGAGCCCGACGGCTATGTGCGGATCGTCGGACGCAAGGCCACGGATCTGATCAAGAGCGGCGGGTACAAGATCGGGGCCGGTGAGATCGAGAACGCGCTGCTGGAGCACCCGGGAGTGCGGGAGGCGGCCGTCACCGGGGAGCCGGACGCGGACCTGGGTGAGCGGATCGTCGCCTGGATCGTCCCGGCCGACCCGCGGACGCCGCCCGCCGCCGAGGAGTTGGCGGACCACGTGGCCCGTCGCCTCGCGCCGCACAAGCGGCCCCGCGTGGTCCGCTACCTGGACGCGCTCCCCCGCAACGACATGGGCAAGATCATGAAGCGGGCGCTGGCCGATGTCTGAGCGCCGCTCGGCCCGCGAGGTCCTGGCCCTGGTCGCGGACCCGGGAAGCTTCGGCGAACTCCCTTACCCGGCAGGGCGACCGAAGCCGGACGGCCCCCTCGGCTGGCGCGGATACGACGCCTCGCGCGCCCGTGCCGCCGAACGCACCGGCGAGGAGGAGTCGGTCGTCTGCGGCACCGCGCGCGTCGCGGGCACCCCGGCCCTGCTGATCGCCTTCGAGTTCGGCTTCCTGGGCGGCTCGCTGGGAGAGCGCACCGGAGACCGGCTGGAGGCGGCGTACACCCACGCCCGCGCCCACCGGCTGCCGGTCGTGCCGTTGATCGCGACCGGGGGCAGCCGGATGCAGGAGGGCATGCTCGCACTGAGCCAGCTCCAGCGGGTGGCCCGGCAGTCGGCGCTCACCCGGGAGGCCGGCCTGCCGCAGATCGCGGTGGTGCGGGACCCGACGACCGGCGGCGGCTGGGCCACGCTCGGCGCGGGCGCGGACGTCGTCCTGGCCCTGCCGGGCGCCCAGGTGGGCTTCGCCGGGTCCCGGGTCCGGCCCGCGGACGCCGACCCGGCCGCCTACACCGCCGAGGGGCAGGTGGCAGTGGGCTCGGCGGACGCGGTCGTACGGCCCGGGGAACTGCGGGAGACCCTCGGGCAGTGGCTCCGGCTGCTCACCACCCCCGCCCAGGAAGCCCCCGCGCCACCGGCCCTCGGCGCCCCTGACCTGCCCGACACCGGCTGGGAGGCCGTCCGGCGGGCACGCTCCCCCGAACGCCCACGCGCAACCGCCTACCTGGACGCCTACTTCACCCACCGCCGCGACATCAGCGGCGACCGGTGCGGCGGTACGGACACCGACGGCATGCTGTGCGGGTTCGGTGAGCGGAACGGCCGTACCGTCGCGTACGCCGCGCAGACCGGAACCGCGACCCGGCCCGCCGGGTACCGCACCGCCGCCCGGCTGATCCGGCTCGCGGACCGGCTCGACATCCCGGTGCTGACGCTGGTGGACACCCCGGGCGCGGCCAATGACGCCGAGGCGGAGCGGCAGGGCGCCGGCGCGGCGATCGCGGAGGTCTTCGGGGCGGTGGCCGCCGCCCGGGTCCCGATCACCACCCTCGTCATCGGCGAGGGCGGCTCCGGCGGGGCCCTGGCACTGTCCGCGCCGGGCAACACCTGGGCCACGCCGGACAGTTACTTCTCGGTGATCGCCCCCGAGCTCGCGGCCGCCATACTCAAACGGCGGGAGGAGGACGTGGAGGCGACCGCCGAGCAGCTGCGGATCCGGCCGCAGGATCTGGTGGAGCTGGGGGTGATCGAAGGGATCGTGCGCCACCCCCGGCCGTAGGTCACTTCACCCCCACCGCCCGGATGAGCTCCTGCGTCACGGACCCGTCCTTGTCGTCGTGGGCGGAGGCCCGCAGCGAAACGGAGGCCGCGCCGCGCGGCACGGTCAGCGTGCCGTGCCAGGAGGCGCCCGCACCCGTCAGCGGAACGGCCCGCCACGTCCTGCCGTCGTCGTACGACACCTCCAGCCGGCCCCCGCTCAGCCTGCCCGTCCCCGCGGCCTGCGCCACGTACTCCGCGCCGAGCCCGACCGGAACCCGCTGCCCGCCCCGCACGGTCCCGGCGAGGTCGGTCCCGATGTCGTACGCGAGGTTGATCAGCGGCAGACAGGTCCAGTGGTCCTCCGCGGTGGCAGCCGAGCGGAACGTCCACTCGGAGTGCCCCCGCGAAGCCAGTGGCCAGCGCCCCGCGTCGAGCGTGGTGTCAGTGACCACCTTGTAGGTGTGCTCGTCGGCGGGGGCGTCCCAGACGTACGCGGCGGAGCCGTTGCCCTGGTCGACGAGCGTGCCGTCGAGGTAGACGGCGGTGGTCTGGCTCATGCCGCTGTCCGGGCTCCACACGTCGCCGAACCCGGTGTGGTCGGGCCCGGAGTCGCCCCAGCCGGGGGTGTTCAACTGGATCTCGTTCCCGGCGCGTTGCTGCCCCCAGCCGAGCCCGGTGCCGAGCCACGGGTGCCACACCGGCCGGAACCAGTTCAGCACCTGATGCGAACCGCCCTCGTACCGCACCAGTCCGCTGCGCTCCTCCAGCGTTCCGTCGCCGATCGCCACGGACTCGTGCCACAACTGGCCGGGGCCGGTCGAGACGTAGTCGGTGCGCTCGGCGGGCAGGTGGATCCGCTCCTGGAAGCCCAGGCCGATCGGGAAGGTGTCGGTGAGCGAGTAGCGGAACTCGCCCCCGCTCACCGGCCGGGCCGAGTGGAACCTGACGTGGAGGCCGGACAGTCGGCGGTCCGTCGGCCGGTAGGTGAGGTCCCGGTCCGGGATCGCACCCCGGTGCCCCTCGGACAGGTCGTACACGTACGGCGAGTCGGCGGTGCCGGTCATGTCGACCGTGCGCAGGGCGCGCAGCCGGGCCGCGTCCGCCGTGTTCACCGTGGCGATCTGCAGCGGCCGGTCGGCGTTGTCGTCGGTGCCCCACCAGGCCATCAGCCGGCCGGGGGCGTCGTCCGTCACGAACAGCGCCCTGGCGCCGGCGTCCTGCGCGGCCTGGGCGAGCGCGGCCGGGTTCGTGCCGTCGGCGAGGTGTGCGAGGACCGCCTTGCCGGAGACACCGGTGAGGGGTCCGTCGCCGACGTCCACCAGGGGCAGCCTGGTCCGGCCCTCGGTCAGCGTGCCGCCGGCCTGGACGGTCGCCTCGCCGACGCCCTCGACCTCCAGCTGCGGCTTGGCCAGCCGCCACACGGTGCGGTACTCGAAGCCGCCCTGGGTGACCTCGGCCGTGGGTGCGGCGAAGACGCTGTCGTAGGTGAGGGGCACCTGGACCGCGCCGAAGAGGTCGGCGCCGTTCGCCTGCCGGTCGTACTCCATGAGGAGCTGGTGGGTCTCGGTGCGCCGGTCGACATGGGCCTTGAGCTCGCGCAACGTCCGGCCGTCGAGGGTGACGTCCTGGTCGTGGTCGAGGGTGATCTCGGGTGCCGCGAGGAAGCCGAGGCCGAGGGAGTCGGCGCCGTGGCTGCCGTGCACGTCGAGGAAGGTGGCGAGGGAGTAGGTGCCGGGCTTCAGGCGCAGCCGGAGCGTGCCGGAGTCGCCGACGTGGGCGGGTTGGGCGTCCTCGCCCGCCGCGAGCCGCTGCACGGTGAGGTCGGCGGCGGTGGGCGCGCCGGAGCGGTCCTTGACGTGGACGGTGAGCGTGTACCGCTCCTCCTCCTTGACCAGCCCGAACGCGGTGTGCGCGACGACATCGCCGGAGGGGCTCGTGGCCACGATCTGCCCGCTGGTCTCGCCGACCGGCGCCTTGGAGCCGTCGCCGGTCACCGTGGTGGAGGCGGTGCCGTGGGCCGGGACGGTGAGGGAGGAGTCGGCGAGGGTGGCGACCCCGTCCGGGGCGCCGGTCACGGACAGCATCAACTCGGCATCCTGATCGGAGGAGTTGGTGTAGGTGACGGTCCGGGTGACGGGCTTGTTCCGGTCGTACGGCCAGCTGTAGAAGCCGAGGTCCGCGCTGCCGGTGGCGGTGATGCGGGCGTTGACGGCGTCCGGCACGCTCACCCGGCCCGCGCCCGACAGGTAGGCCGGGGCGTCCAGTCGCTTCGAGCTGGACATCAGCGCGTCCTTCAGCTGCGTGCCGGTCCAGTCGGGGTGCTCCTGGGCGAGCAGGGCGGCGACACCGGCGACGTGCGGGGTCGCCATGGACGTACCGCTCAGCGAGGTGTAGTAGCCGCTGCCGTCGATGAGTTGGGAGCGGGCGGCGATGATGTCCACGCCGGGCGCCGATAGGTCGGGCTTGAGGGCGTTGTCGCCGTAGCGGGGTCCGGCGCTGGTGAAGTAGGCCGCCTGGTCGGCGGAGTCGACCGCGCCGACGGTGAGGGCGGCGTCGGCGGCGCCGGGCGAGCCGATGGACGACGGGGCGCCGGTGTTGCCCGCGGCGACGACGAAGAGCGCGCCGGTCTCCTCGGAGAGGGTGTTCACCGCCTGAGCCATGGGGTCGGTGCCGTCGCTGGCCTCCGTCGATCCCAGGCTCATGGAGACGATCCGGGCGTGCACGTCCCGTGCCGCCCACTCCATCCCGGCGATGATCTGCGACTCGCTGCCCGAGCCCTGGTCGCTGAGCACCTTGCCGACGGCGAGGGCGGCGTCGGGCGCGACCCCCTTCTCCGCGCCGTCGGAGGCGGCACCACTGCCACCGACGGTGGAGGTGACATGCGTGCCGTGCCCGTTGCGGTCGGCGACCTCCTGGCCGTCGATGAAGCTCTTGGTGGCGCTGACCCGGTCCTTGAGGTCCGGGTGGGTCAGGTCGACGCCGGTGTCGAGGACGGCGACCGTGACGCCCTTGCCGGTGAGCCCCGCGTCCCAGGCCGCCTGGGTGCCGATCTGGGCGTTGCTCTCGGCCATGTCGGCCTTCACCCGGCCGTCCAGCCACACCTTGTCGACGCCGTCGCGGTGGGTGAACGACCGCCAGAAGGCGCGCCCCTTGCCGGCCTCGACGGCGGCCCCGCGCAGACTGGGCAGGTTCCGCTTCCGCTCGGTCCCGGAAGGGGTGGCGGCCCGCACGCCCTTGCCGTAGGTCACGATGAGCGGCGTCGCGGCGGCCTTGGCGTCGGTCAGCCCCTGCCGGATCAGCCCGCTCACGTCGAACAGCCGCCGGTCCAGCGTCCCGGCCCGCAGATACGGCAGCGCCTCGTCCGGTACGACGCTGATCTCCCCGTCGCTCCGCTGCGTCCGCACGACTCCGGTGGCCCCCTTGGGCCGCTGCACGGTGACCGTCCTCTTCCCGTGCCCGAGGTCGGTGACGGTCACCTTGTCGCCGGTGACGAGGGTGACGGTGACGGGAGCCGCGGAGCGGGGAACGGGGGTGCCCGGGGCCGCCGTGGCGAGGGGCGTCCTCGGGGCGGCGGCTGCCGGGCCGTACGGCAGCAGGGCGCCCAACAGCCCCACCGCCACCAGGGCCGCCGAGCGTCTGACTGGTCCTGTGGTCATCCACGCCTCTTCTCGTGTGGTTCGAGCGGGTCGCGTGCTGGGACGAGTGTCATGTGCCCTGTGGTGCATGGGTGTTGACCGGTGCTGGCGGGAAGGTGCCGTGACGGCTTCCCGCCAACGCCGCCACCCGGCACGGCGGGAGGCGTGGAAGGCCTCAGTCTCCTTCCGTGGCAATGGAGTTGGCAGATGAGACCGAGCCCGGGACCGGGACCTCGCCATGAGCAGGCCGGTGGAGTCCGCGACGGAGGACGGTGCCGTGGTCGTGGCGGAGACCGCGGATCCGGTGGGCGGCACCCGTCCCGTCGCCCGCGGTGACGGACCGGCCGCCCAGGCCACGCGCACCGTCGAGGGCGCGTGGGACGGCGTGCGCGCGGCGGCCCACCCCGCCCCGCACGTCTTGCGCGACGGCGCCCTGCGCCCGAACCCCGTCGAACCGGGTCTCCCCGCGAAGCCGGCCGCGGAGGCGCGCACTGCAGTCGCCGGCCGGGCGGGTGGGAGGCGCCACCGATCCCGGTGACCCGGCCGTCTTCGGACTGTCCCGGGACGTGCCGCTGACCCCGGCCCAGTTTGTCCCGCTGACACCGGACAGATCGCCCCTGTCCGGCCCGACGACTGCCCGATCGCACGGGCCTCCTACGCGGCCCCGCTGATCGTCCTCGGGCAGAACCGGCAGGACGGCCGCGACCGGGTCAACCTGGAGCAGGTCCGCGAGCAGAACGAACTACCCGGGAGATCGCCGCGCTGCGCCCGGGCCTCGGCGAGGTCGCGACCCGCGGCTGGATCCGTTCGGAGCTGTCCGCCGCGGGCCGCGCATCACGCGGACCGCGCCCGACCAGGCGACACACGGGGTTACCGTCGGGAACCCCCCGTTCGGCCGCACCCCGCCCGGCCCCCTCCAGAAGGCGTACGCCACCGGCCCGCGCGCAGGATGCAGGGAGAGGAAGACACCCGCCGACCGGGCGGGCGCCCAAGGCCCGCGCACTCGGGAGGATCCGCCGTGACCGTCAGTCTGGAGCAGTTGCGCCGCTGCCACTTCGCCGTCGACCTGGGTGCCGCCCGCACCCGCGTGTACGTGAAGGGCGCCGGACTCGTCGTCGACCAGCCCTCGGTCGCCGCCGTGAACACCCGTACCGGGGCGCTCATAGCCGTGGGCGAGTTCGCGGAGAAGATGACGGGGCGGACGCCGGGGTACATCCGGGTCGTCCGGCCCATCTCCGGCGGCACGGTGGTCGACATCGAGATGGCCCAGCGCATGCTGCGGCAACTGCTCGGCGACAAGACGCGCCGGCAACTGCGTCGCAACCTCCGGCTGCGGGCGGCGGCCTGCACCCCGCACGACGCCGATCCGCTGGCCCAGCGGGCGACCATCGAGACGCTGGTCGGGCTGGGCGCCAGAAGGGTCGAGCTGGTGGACACGCTGATCGCCGCCGCGGTGGGGTGCGGGCTGCCGGTGGAGCGCCCCGAAGCCTCGATGATCATGGTGTGCGGGGCCGCCGCCACCCAGGTGGCCGTCCTCTCGCTCGGGTCCATCGTCACGGCCGAGCGGATCCCGGTGGGCGGTGAGGCCGTCGACCACGCCATCGTGCAGCTCCTGCGGCACGAGCACGAGCTGATGCTGCCCAGCCAGTCGGTACGGCCGCTGCAACTGGCCCTGTCCGGCAACGGGCTGACCGCCCAGGGCCCGGAGACCACGGAGATCCACGGCCGGGACGTGGCCACCGGGCTCGCCCGCAGCGTGCACGTCGACACCGCCACCGTGCGGGACGCGATCCATACCCCGCTGACCGCCGTCCTCGACGGCATCGGCAAGGTGCTGCGCGAGTGCCCGCCCGACCTGGTCGCCGACCTCGCCGACAGCGGGATCACGATGGTCGGCGGCTCCGCGCTGCTGCCCGGCTTCGACCAGATGGTGCGCGAGGCCACCGGGATGCCGGTGCACATCGCCGACCGCCCCGACATCTGCGCGGCCCAGGGCCTCGGCGCGATGCTGGAGGGCCGGATCGAACCCCTGGTCCTGAACCCACTGGCCGCCTAGCGCTCCGCGGGGGAGGGCCGCGGTCGGTCGTCCTTCGCGTGCCGAGGACCGCAGCCCCGAGAGCCCCGGTCCGGCGGATGCCGTTGAGCGCACCTTGGCTGGCTGCCGCGTACTCGGCCGGTGCCCCTTGCGCGGTCACGATCGGCGGCAGCGGCGGAAACCGCCCGTCGCGCAGGCCGGGCAGCGCCCCGGTGAGGACGGCGGCGGACATGGCGGAAGGCACCACCGGCCCGAGAAGGAGGCATCACACAGCCGTACCGCGAGTTGGTACGTGCCGCCGAAAGAGGCGAAGCAGGACACCACGGCGGCCACCGCGGCGAGCGGAAGCGTGTCCAACACAGGCCGCCGAAGGCCCACTTGGGGGGTGAGCTGTGTCAGTACGGCAGGATGCGTCCCGACGGCGTCCTGCGGTCGATCTCCCGGTCGCGCGGGGCGGCGGGGCGCCGGATGACGCGTACCCGGATGCGACGGTCCATGACGCCCTCCCTCTGCCGAAGCGGCCCGGCTGTCGACGCCGGTAGGAGGTGCGTGCCCAGGACAGGGGCCGTTCAAGCATGTACGGGTCAAGCACCTGTTCGGATACCGCTGTCGGCGAACAGGCCGGCCGGGCCGACCGCCGGGCGTTCAGCTCGCAGTCGTACACACCACCGCCCCACAGCCGTACGACCACCGTGAGATGGTGGCCTCGCTGGCGCGCCCGGCGTGCGCGATCTCCGCCCATTCGAAGTCCGCGGCGGCGCCCGCCACTTCGAGGACGACTCCCGGTGGCGTTGACGACGACACGGGACTCCCCGTCGGCGAGTTCGACCTCCGGCACGACGTACGGGACCGACGGGCCGAACCCCGGGACGGCCTGCTGCGCGGGTGCGGTCAGGGTCGGGCTGTACGGCGTCCACGCCGCGATGGCGGTCGGCCCGGCCACCGGGTCCTTCGCCGGGCAGCGCGCGGCCAGGCCGGCGAGCGGGGCGGGTACGGCGGCCAGGTCCGGCGGTTCGTGCACGGACCGGTACATCAGCCCCATCGCCGTGCCCTCGCCCCAGGCGCTGCCGCCCGCCGCCGCGACCAGCACCGCGCCGAGGGCGAACATGTCGGCGGCGCCGGTCACATCGTGGCCCAGGGCCTGTTCGGGCCCGAGGAAGCCGGGCGTGCCGAAGGCGGTGCCGGTGGCGGTGAGCCGGGTGGACTCGACGGCCCGGGCGATGCCGAAGTCGAGGACGCGCGGTCCGTCGGCGGCCATGATGATGTGGCCGGGCTTGAGGTCGCGGTGCACCAGACCGCAGCAGTGGATGGCCTCCAGCGCCTCGGCGAGCGCGGCGGCCGGCGCCCGTAGCCGCGGCTCGTCCATCGCGCCCTCGGCGGCCGACCGGGCCGCGAGGGCCGGTCCGGGGATGTAGGCCGTGGCCGGCCACAGGGGGTGGCCGTCGAGGTCCGCGTCCACGACCGGCGCCGTGTGGAAGCCGCCGACCGCGCGGGCCGCCTCGGCCTCGCTGCGGAACCGCTCGCGGAAGACCGGGTCGGCGGCCGGCTCGGCCCTGGCGACCTTCACCGCCACGGCTCGCCCCGCCGCGCGTCCGTGCGATACACGGTGCCCATCCCACCGGTGGGACTCGAACCCACGGCCCGACGGATCATGAGTCCTTTCATGATCTTCCGATCAGTCCCCGGTATTGCCTCGATCTCCTTGTAGCCGCAGGTCAGAGACCTTTGGCTGCTCTGGCTCTGCGTCGGCTTTCCTGATTCTTCCGGGTCCTTCCGTCCCCTGCGTGTCCACTGGCGCGCCCTCGCTCAGTGGCCGAGGTCGGCCAGCAGGTCGTCGAGCACTGTCTCCTCCTCGATGCGCACGCCGAGTTCGGTGAGGGCCGCGGGCAGGTCCGGGTCCCACGCGGCGGTGGTCGGCGTGCCGGTCAGGCGCGGGGCCAGTGAGGCGGCGGCGACCGCGCTGCGATAGTCGGCGGCCGTGTAACGCCAGGGGTGCCAGGGGATGCGGCGCAGCAAGGCTGAGGCGATGCGCAGGCCGCCCCAGTCGAAGTCACCGTGGTAGCGCAACGTGCTTCCTTGGGTGTGCAGGTGGCGCAGCAGGGTGAGGGCGGCGGCCGAGGGCTGACCCTGGAGGCAGACCAGGGGCGGGCAGGCAGTGCCCAGGGCGTCGGCTGCGGTGGCCAGGACGGCCGGGTTCTCGCAGACGCGGACAACGGCGGGTGCCGTGCGTGGCGGGTGCCGGATGAGTTGCCGCAGCGTCAGGACCGCGGGTTCGCTTTCGTCGGCCGACCAGTCAAGGGCGGGGGAGCCGCGGAGGCCCAGGGTCAGGACTGTGGCGGACAGGGCGTCCCTGAGGAGCCCGGCCGACGCCCATGCCTCGCGGCGCCACTCGGCTCCGCTGCCGTCCGGGAAGCCGGTCAGCGCGCGGATGCCGGACAGGACGAGGGTGGCGAGCGGGGTGCCGTCGTCGAGGGCGTGAGCGTCGCCGAAGGTGGCGCCTGAGAAGACGGGCAGGGACACGGCGGGATCGACGGGCAGCCGACGCAGGGCCTGGGCAGCGTTGTCCAGCAGGTTCTTCGCCACCTGTGGGGTGCGGGCGAGCCGGCGTACGAGGCCGTCCGAGACGACCCTCTCCGCCCAGCCGTCCAGTTGGGGCCTGTCAGTGCGGACGAGTTCATCGAGCGGCGTGTACGCCTCCCGCCAGGCGCGCTCCTCCCGCTCGCGTACGTCGGCCAGCCGAGTGACGGGTCCCGTGAGGGCGGTGATGGCGGCGCCCAGCCCGTCAGGGCTGACGCCGGAGCGGCGCAGGACGGCGTCCACGGCCTCGAGGCGAACGCTCAGCCCACGTCCTGCGCCGGGCGCGCGGCCCAGCAGCCGTTCGACGGCGGCCCGCTGAGCGGAGGTGGGGGCGGTCAGCGTGACCGAGCCGGTGAGGTGTTCGTCCCGCGCCATACGGTGGCGTACGCGGTCGATCAGCCAGGCGAGGTCGGCCCCGCCGAGCAACCGGGTCAGCCGGTCGCGGTCGACGGGTGCGGCGGGCTGCCGGGGGGTGCTCGTACACTCCCTGATGTCCTGCCGCTCGTTCGTGCCCCTCTCGCTCATGCCCACGCGGCGTCCTCGCTTCCGGCCACCTCCGGAATCGCCCGTGGACCGGTCTGCTCGGGAATGCCTCCCGTCGGGCGACCCGGTTCACTGCCCCTGCCCCGTGCGGTGCCGTCCCACTCCCAGCGGGTCACCAGGACCGCCGGGATCTCGTCGACACGGGAGAGCTGGGCGATGGCGATGCCGGGGACCTGCGGGTAGCAGGCCCATTCACGTTCGGACGTCATCACCACGTCCAGGTCGAAAGCGTGGAGCAGGCCAAGGCACTTGGCGCGGGAGTCGTCGTCGACGCCGGCGAAGGCCTCGTCCAGGGTGACCAGCCGGGGGGCGTCGGGGGCGGCCGTGGCGTAGTGGGAGGAGGCCGCGGCGAACAGCGGCACGCTCACGGCCAGGACGCGCTCGCCGCCGGAGGCGGGCCCGGTGGCGGGAACCCACTTGCCGTGCTGGTGGCGTTCGATGCCGAACTCGTGCCAGGCGCGGTAGTCGAGGGCCGCGGTGAGCACCTCCAGCCAGCTGCCCGCGGTGTCGTCGGCCTGCCGGCGGGCGATCTCGGCCTGGAGGAACTCGCCGACCGCGGCCCGGTCCTCGGCCGTCCAGGCGTCGGCGGACTGGCGCAGCCGCTCGCGAGCCTGCGTCAGACCCGTTGGCGCCTTGCGCGAGGGGCGCCAGACGAGCCGCAGTCGCATGCCGGTGGAGGTGGGCCGCTCCTTCAGTTCTTCGTTCATGGCCTGCACCTGGCGCTCGGCGGCGCCGATCAGCTCCTGCAGGGTGCCGGCGACCTCGGTCAGCAGGTGGGTTTCGAGGATCTCCCGCTCGTGCGCGGACAGGATGCGGGTCAGCTCGGCGACTTCCACGGCGAGGGCCTCGGTGAGGTCGGGGACGGCCCGAGTACGGCCCTGGTAGACGATCTCGACGACCATGCCATCCTCGGTCATCCGGGCCGAGGCGCTGTGACCGCCGCGGGATAGCGCGTCCTGGAGCTTCTTGTACTCCTCGCTGAGCCGCTTCTGCACGCGCTGCCAGGCGCCGTCGGAGTCGTCGGTGGCGGACAGGTCGCTCTCGATCGCGCGGGCGAGCGCGATGGCCGGGGTGGCCGCCCAGGATCCGGTGTCCAAGGGCGGTACGGCCGTCTCGGGCAGGGCGACGGCGAGCAGCCCGGTGGCCGCGAACCGCTGGAGTGCGGCGATGGCCACGGCACGGGCCGCGGTGGCCTCGCGGACGTCCACCTCCAGGCGTTCGATGTGTCCGAGTGCCAGGTGGGCGCGCCGGTCCGCGGCCGTCATGTCCTCGCGGGCCCGGCGCTGCTCGCGGTCGCACGCCGTGAGCGCGTCGGCGGTGTCGGCGAGGCGCCGCTCCAGCTCGGCCACGGCGGCGCCGACGGTGGAGCGCAGGGTGGCGTGACGCTCGTCGGCGGCGGTGGCGATGCGGGCCGCCTCCTCGGCGCGCCGGGCCAGTTCCGCCACCTTTTCCCCGGCCCGCTGGGCTTCGGCGTGCTCGTCGGCAAGGGCCCGTGCCGCGTCGGCGCGCTCGCCGAGCGCGGGCCACAGCCCGGCGAGGACGACGGTGTGGTCGCTCAGGGCCTGGCGGACGGCGGCGAGGTCCGCCCGGCCCCTGGGCAGGTTCACCGCGGCGGCGGTGTCGGCGAGTTCGGTGGTGGCCTCGGCCTCCTGCCGGGATGCCTCGGCGTGTTCGGCGGCGCGTTCGTCACGGCGGACCCGAGCCCGGTGGGCGGTGTCGGAGGCCGCGGCGGCGAGGGCGTGCGCGTGGCGCAGGCCTGCGTCGTCCGGCAGGCCGGTCAGTTCGGCGTCCAGGGTGCCGCGTCGCCGTGCGACCGTGGCGCGTTCCGCGTCGAGGCGTGCCAGGTCCTCGGTGTATGCGGCGAGTTCGCCGTGCAGGGCGGTGATACGGGCCCGGCGGGCCTCCTCGCGGGCGCCCTCACCGACGTACACGGCGACCTGCTTCGACCAGCTGCCGGTCAGCGCGCCGACGCGAAAACGACCGTCCGCGCTCACCCAGGTGTCTCCCCCACTCTCGACTTCGCTCGAGCGGGGGGACCCCCATCCCGAGCCGAGCCCCACACCGGTCAGGAGACGGGCGACGGTCTGCTCCCCGACCGCCGCGGCCCGGGGATCGCCGTGGTCCACGGCCGGGCGGAGTACGTCGGCGAGCGTGCTGCCTGGCAGCGGGCCCGCGGGTGACAGCGGGGACAGCAGGATGTCGTGCCCGTCCGCACGCAGGGCGGTACCGTCCGGGCACACCCAGGCGTCCAGAAGCCCGGACGCCTCCAGCGCGGCCTCCAGACCCGCCCGTTCACCGGCGGTGACATGGTCCCGGAACTCGACCAGCCGCCACAGGGGCGCGCCCGGGACCTGCTCACGCAGGCCAGGGGTACGGGTGTGCGGAGCCGCCGGCCCGCGCTGGCCGCCCGCCTCCAGCTCGGCCAGTTCCCGCTCGGCCTCGGCGCGCCGGGCCTTCAGGCCGGCCAGTTCCTGTCCGAGGACGGCGGCCTGATCGGCGAGGTGTGCCGCGCGTGCGCGATGGGCCTGACCGGCTGCCTCCCGTGCCGGGTACGGGCCCTGGCAGTGGGTCACCCAGTCCTGGGTCGCGTCGAGCAGCCCGGCGGCATCGGGGACGGCGAGTTCCTCGCAGGCGTCCAGGTGAGCGCGGACGCGGGCGACGAGGTCCGTGCCCGCCGCCTCGGCGGCTTCTTCCGCCTCGGCCTGCCGCCGTGCGGTGTGTCCCGCCTCGGTCTCGGCCTCGTCCAGGCGGCGAGCGGCGGAGCGCCGCTCGGCGGCGGCCCGGTCGGTGCGGTCCGCCAGTTCCTCCACATGCTCGATGGTGCGCCGTCTGCGGGCCACCGCCTCCTCGGCGGCCCGCCGCAGTTCGGCCTCCGGCGCCCCGTCGGTGCGCGGCGCTTCGTCGATGCGAGCCGCCGCGGCCGTGTCCCGGGCGCGCGCGGCCAGGTCCCGGATGCGGTCCTCGGCGGCCGCGAGGCGTCGCTCGGCCGTGCCGAGCCGGCCCAGGGCCCGGGTGTGCGCCTGGGCTGCGTCCTGGCGGTCGGCCTCGGCGCGCTTCAGATCCTCAGCACTGCGGCGCGCCTCGGCCGCCGCCTGCTCCAGCTCCCGGGCACTGCGCATCTCGGGGCCCTCGCGCAGCGCGGCCTGCTGTGCCTTCAGCCGCGTGGCCGTCTCCTCCAGTTCCGCGATCCGCCCGGCCGCCGCCTCCCGGTCCGCCTCGGCCTGCTCCCGCTCGGTCCGGGCCTGGGCCAGGTCGCGGTGCAGCTGCTCGTAGCGGGCGTGCTCGCTTCGGGGCAGCCGGGCCCGGCGGCGTGCTGCGACCCGGGCGTAGCGCCGGTAGTGGTCCAGGAAGGCGGAGGCGGCCCGCTCGGCCTCGCTCGCCGCGCGCAGCTCGTCCTTCTCCTCGTCCAGGGAGCGGAACGCCTCCGCCACGTCGGCGATCACTGCCTGGTCCATCGGGGGCAGCGCCTCGGTCAGGGCACGGGACAGGGCGGCCTCGTTGGGCCGTTTCGACAGCTGCGGCTGGCGCAGCTGGATGAGCAGATCGACCAGGGCGGCGTAGCGTCGCTCGCCGAGGCCGAACAGCGCCTCGTCGACGGCCCGTCGGTACGCCGTTGCAGTGTCGTACACCATGCCGTGCCCGGCGAGAGCCTCCGCGAGCCGGTCACGCGACAGTGCGGTGCCGGTCGCGTCGAGGAGGCTGAGGTCCTGGCCGATCCGCTGGTGGGTGACGGCGTACCAGTGGCGGGCGATGCCGCGGCCCGCGACGGCCTTCAGCCCGCAGGCGAGGGTACGGAAGTGGGTCTGTCCGGTGTCGGTGTCGACGCGGCCGAACTCGATCCAGGTGTATCCGAGCCGCTCGGGGTGGGGGTGCTCCCCACCGAGCAGCAGGTTCCACTCCATGCGCTTGCCCGGGTCGGCGTCGGGCTCCACCCGGCGCGGCGACAGGTCGCCGTCCAGCAGGAACGGGAGCGTGAGAGCGAGCACCTTGGACTTGCCGGTGCCGTTGTTGCCGCGCAGCAGGAGGCGGCCGTCGCGGAACCAGAACTCCTCGGTGTCGTAGTAGAAGAGGTCGACCAGGCCGAGGCGCAGCGGCCGCCACCGGCCGGGCGTGGGCTGGGGCAGGGCCGTCACGGTCGTGGTGCCTTTCGTTGGGGGCGGCTCGAGGATTCGACGACGACGGTCTCGCCAACCGCGTACCGGGCGAGCGCGGGCAGCGGGGTCGCGCCGGCGGGCGTGCGCTTGACCAGGCCGAGCGCGCTCAGTCTGGCCAGCGCCTGCTCGACCAGCTCGCCCTCCGCGCCCGGCTGCTTGGCGCTCTTGGACCAGAACGCGCCGTGGACGGCCGCCAGTTCGCGCACGTGCAGTTCCAGTTCGGTCCGGCTCACCTCGCCGTCCGCGGCGGCGAGGTGCTCGGCGAGCAGCAGGGTGACGTGCCCGTGGGTGCCCTGTTCGGGCATGCGTACGTCGGTGAGGTCGTCGTGGGGGTCGACCATGGCGATACCCTCGGCCCGCACCTCGGGCAACAGGCCGGTCAGTTCGCTGACGCGTGCGGTGAGGAAGGCGCGCTGGCGGGTGAGGTAGACCAGCTCGTCGTCGGTCAGCTCGTCGTAGTACAGCACCGGGTCGTCGAGGAGTCGGCGGGTGAGCTTCTGGCGGATCGCGCGGAACCGCAGCTCGTCGCTGTCCAGGGCGCTCTCCGCGGTGAGTGCTCCCAGCCGCTCCTCGAATCCGACCGCGTCGATCAGCGACGGGCCGTGGCGGGCGGCCAGCAGCCCGGCCAGGACGCGGCGCTCCACGTCGTAGAGCACGTCGCCCGCCCCGCTAACGTAGGCATCCTCGTCCCCGGCCACCCGGCGCAGCACCCCGTACCGCAGCAGCAGCCGTACGACAGCGGCGAGGTCCAGGCGCTCGTCGCGCCGTTCCAGGGTGAACTCCACGCCGGCGGCGGCCAGATGCGGGTCGGCGGCGTCCAGCACCACCTGTTCGGCGAGGCGGCCGAGCGCGATCTGGGCCTCCCCGCGTTCCAGTGCGGCCAGCGCCAGGCACAGCAGGACATAGCGGCGGCGGGTGAACGGCACTCCGGCGCGGGACGCCTCGCGCGCCGGGTGGGTCGCGTCGGCCAGGGTCCCGGGCGTCCTGCGCAACCGCGCGGACTCCGCGTCCACCCGCAGCGACCAGCCGGTGTTGCGGTCGAACCAGTCGCGCAGCTCGGCGGCGTACCGGCGGACCAGGCGGTAGGCGTCGGCGCTCGGGCCGCGGGCGAGCAGCAGCGGCTCCTTCAACAGGGCGCGGGCGGCCTTGTGGAACTCGGCGGTGCGCCGGTTGTCCAGCACCTCGCCCAGGGAAGTGGTCATCGCACCTCCCAAGCAGGGATGCCCTGTGTGAGGTCGGTGATCTCAACGGTGTGGTCGGGGCCCCGGAACACCCCGCCCGGCGTGCGGATCTCGGCCTTCGTCCCGTCGTCGAGAGCGGTGAGGCGGATCTCCATCGTGCCGTCGTTGCTGGTCGCCGCGGTCGTGGTCGTGCCGGGCCGCCAGGTGGCCAGGGCGTCGCCGAGCAGCCGGAGGAACAGGGCGAAGGCCACCGGGTCCAGCTCGCCGAGCGCGGACAGCCGGGTGGTGCCGTCCGTGGCCAGCCGGGCGCGGGCGGCAGCGATCTCCTCCGCCTGTTTCGCGGCGAGCTCGGCCAGCTGCCGCCGCTGCTCGGAGCGGTCCTGCACTCTGCGGGGCTTGCCGCGCCGCTCGTAGCTACCGGTACGGCGCAACTGCGGGCTGATCCGCAGCGGTTCGGCCTCGGCCCAGGGGGTGGCCGGGGGTACCGGACGCGCCGCGCGGTCGGCGAGGGTATCGGCGTCGACGGTGAAATGACGGGCGGAGTAAAGGCCGAAGGCGGCGCGCCACAGCCGGTGCCGCGCGTCGTCGTCCGGGGCTTCGGCGAACCAGCGCGCCAGAGCGCGGAAGTCCGCCGACCGGTCCGAGCGCCCGGCCCGCCGCTCGTTCAGCTGCCGTACGACCGCCAGGAGTTGCGGGATCGCACCAAGTGCGCGGCTGCGCAGCAGGCGGGCCTGGGACTCGCGGCCGTCCGCCGACACGAACCAGGCGGCGAGTCCGGCCCAGCGCCCCGCCCACCGCTCGTACGCCTGCGCCTCGGCGGTGTCCGCCTCGTCCGGAGCGGCATCGGCCGCCTCCCGCGCGGCCGCCAGCCGCAGCAGCAGGCCCACCCTGTCCCGGTCCTCCAGTTCCGCGATGAGCAGGGCGATCCGCCCGCCGAGCGTGATCAGGTCCTGGATGAACCGCTCCAGGTACTGGATCAGCCGGTCCTTGTAGGCGAGGAACACCTCCACCTCGACGCCGTGCAGGTCGATGGTGCGCTGCAGCGACCCCATGAACGCCCGCGCGTTCGCCGCCAGCGCCTCGAACCGACCCGTCAGCGCGGACAGCGCGAGGTGTGCCTTGGCCGCGTCCGGCTCCTCCTCCGCGGCGAGCACGAGCAGCGCCCGCAGGTGCGTGACGATGTCGTGCAGCGCCACCGCCTGGAGTGCTCCGCGCCGCCCGAGCGCCTCGTCGTACGCGGACAGCGCCTGCTCGGCGGCTTCGCCGCCCTGGGTGAGCTGATAGATGAAGCGTCTGCGGTAGAAGTCCTCGACCGCGGTGACCCGGGAGGTGTCCGGATCCGCCCGCAGATTGCCCCATCCGACGAGGCTGTCCAGCGCCTTGACGACGGCGTCGGGGCCGGCGGGGCGGTGCTCCGGCGGCAGCGCGGCGTGCACGTCCTCGGGCCGCAGATGCACCGCGAACCGCTCCTTGGCCGTCAGGAACACGCGCATCACCTGGCGGTAGAGGGTGGCGTTGGGTGCGGTGAGGTGGGCGAAGGGGGCGTACGGGGTCTCCGTGGAGGACCCCGCAGAGTGGGCGGCCTCGGCGGGGCCGACGCGGTCCGGTTCGACAGGGCGTGACGTCATCGTCCCGGCATTCTTCCCAATCGGTGCTTGCGACGGCAATCGCGGCCCCCGTCCTCAGCCCTCGCTCAGACATCAAGGATCATGTATATTGATATACGACTACGTATATACAGGGGGCGCCATGAGCCGCACCGTGATCGATCTCGACGACGAGGCGCTGGAGGCCGCGGCCAAGGAACTCGGCACCACGACCAAGCGCGACACCATCAACACCGCCCTGCGGGAGGTTACGGCTCGCTACCGGCGACTGCGCGCGCTGACAGAAGCCCGCGAGCTGGTCGCCGAGGGCGCACTGGACGTGAACGTCCTCCTCGACAAGAGCACATACCGGCCGACCGGCGGGGCCGGTGTCCGTGACGCAGGAGCAGATGCGTGACCGTCGCCGACTACCTGATCGACACCTCCGCCCTCGCCCGCGTCCTGCTCGGCCGGACCACGGCCGAGTGGGACGACAGGATCGGCGCGGGACTCGTCGCCCTGTGCGACATCACCGAACTGGAAGTCCTCTACTCAGCCCGTTCGGCAGTGGATCGGGAGCGCGTGAAGCGCGCGCTGAACGCCCACTACACCTGGTGCCCCGTGCCCGACGGCATCTACCGGCGCGCACGCGTCGTCCAGGAACTGCTCACCGCCAAGGGCGAGCACCGCAGTGCCGGCCCCGTCGACCTGCTGGTCGCCGCTGCCGCGGAAGAGGCGGGGCTGACACTGCTCCACTACGACCGCGACTTCGAGACGATCGCCCGTACGACCGGACAGCCGGTAAGGACGATCGATCTCAAGGACTGACAGACGCCGTCCCGCACGCAGTGAGCGGGCGCCGGGTCCGCCCGCCTTCACAGCCCATGCCGGTCGAGGATGCTCATCAGCTTGCGCCTGCGTTTCAGTTCCGCCCGCAGGCCGACGAGATGTGCGGTGAACGCTTCCTCGGTCCCCAGGGCACGATGGCACTCACGTGCACCCAGCAGCAGCCGTGCCAGATGCTCGTAGGCGCGGTCCCCGGTCGGCTCCTTCGATCGATCGACCAGCCGCAGGTACACGCCGAGCGCCTCGGCCGGACGTGTCCGGCGCGACAGGTCGGCGAGCTGCTCCCACTGCCGGTCGTCGGCGCGGCCGGCGGCCTCCCGCCAGGCGGCGTCCAGGTCGCCGTCGTCGAGCAACGCGTCGATCAGCAGGGGCCCGCCGTGCCGGCCGCCGCGCGCACGACGGGCGTCCTCCTCCAAGGTGGCCAGCGCCGCCGCGCGCTCAGCCTCCCAGCAGTCCGCAGCCCGGGCGGCGGAGCGCAACTGCCGGTAGGCGGCCAGGGACCGCTCGACACGGAACCGGTCCCGCCGCACCGCGACCACGTCGTCCGCCCGTCCCGCCTTCGCGTACCGGGCGCAAACATGGTCGACCAGACGACCGTCGATGTGTGTTTCGGCGGCGCAGTCCCGCAGCCCCCGCTCCGCCCAGGCGAGTGCCTCGTCCGAGCGGCCCGCCGATTCCAGTTCCTCGGCGATGAGCAGATGTGTGGCGCCGGACGGGTCGAGGTCCTGCGCGTGCAGCGCGACCAGCGCGTCGGCATCGCCCTCCGCCTTGAGCAGGCGTTCCATCAGGTACCGCGCCGCCCAGCCGGACGGCCCGCGACGGAATGCCTCGGTCGCCAGCTGCCGCATGCGGGCCAGTCCGCTCTGCCCCAGCACGTCGGCGTAGTCGAGCGGATCCAGGTCCGTCACGTCGGTCCTGTCATCGAGCACCGAGCCGGCCAGCCACTCGGCCAGCCGCTTCGGATCAGGGCGGGCGACTCGGCAGGCCTCCAGATGGGCCTCGGCCACCGCGGCAGCGGCCTGTCCGACCACCCCGTCGGAGTCGTCGATCTCCCCGTACGCCTCCCCCAGCACCCGGAGCGCCTCCTCTGCCAGACCGACCACCTGCGCCGCCTGCCCGTCGGCGGTCAGAGCGCGCAGCGCGGCCGCCGCCTCGTCCACCTGTCGCCCATACCCTGCGGCATCCGCGTACCCGACGTACCCGTACCGAGCGAACGGCCGAGGATCGATGAGCGCGATGATCCGGCCCCGGATCGCACCGAAGTCGGAACGAGCAGCGGCGGCTCGCAGCTCCAAGCGCCGACGCAGTTCCCGGTCCTCGGCGATCTGCTCCCGCACCAGCGCCAGGAGTTCGTCACGCGACAGCGCCGAAAGCCACGCCTCCAGGCCGGAAGCTCGTGCCCGCGCTTCGGCCCGCTGGCTTGGAATCACCGTCGCCCGCTGCAGCACGGTCAGCCCGACCGCAACACAGTGCTTGCAGAAGTTGCTCTCCTGCCCGTACGGGCAGTCGCACCACCCAGAGATCCCCTCGTCGCCGCCGAAGTTGAGCTCCACCTCGTAGACGTCTGTACCGTGCACCACGGCGGTGACCGAACTCTCTCCCACCTCAAGACCGTTCACCGCGTCCAGGTAACCCAGCCCCCGCTCGAACGACCGAGCCCCGGCCAGCTCCCGCAGATCGTCCTCGCCGAACCCCACAACGTTCCGTGCCACACCGGCTATTCAACCGCGGAGCGGCACATCAGGGAGCCCAAAGACCCCGGTCGCCCCGGATCGGTGGGACACCACCGTCGCCGGCTTGCCTCGGTGACGCTCTCCCGCCCCGTCGACCCCGACACGCGGGCGCCTCGCACTCCGGCTCTGAAACCCCGCGTCCCCTGCGCGTCCCCTGGCCCTGCTTCCGTGGCGACCTGCTGCCTCTGCAGCCACTGCATCACCGCAGGTCACAGCCCCAGCAGCAACTGCTGACCCAGACGCACGCCGAAATAACACCCAACGGGTTCACTCCGTCGGGTCAGAGTCCGAATCCGGCAGCCCCAAAGCGCATTTCCGCAGGTCAGAACGTTTCTCTGACCTGCACTTGGTGGGGCGGGTGGGACTCGAACCCACGGCCGACGGATTATGAGTCCGCTGCTCTAACCGGCTGAGCTACCGCCCCATAGCGGCGTGTCGCGTACAAGTGTGCGCGCCGTCTGCCGCAGCATAGCCGCTCATACGATCTCCTGCTTCAGGATGGTCGGCTTCTGCGCTGCTCATGACCTTGAGGACAGCGCCGCAGGCACGGCGGTTCCCCGGGGCATGAAAAAGGACCCCCAAGGGGTCCTCGTTCATCGCGCTCCCCCGACTGGACTCGAACCAGTAACCTGCCGGTTAACAGCCGGCTGCTCTGCCAATTGAGCTACGGAGGACCGAAGCTCCCCCGACTGGACTCGAACCAGTAACCTGCCGGTTAACAGCCGGCTGCTCTGCCAATTGAGCTACGGAGGATCGCCTCGTTTGCATCGAACGTACCTCCCCGGGTATTCGCCAGGGGGCGCTCGCTCGCTGCGACACATACATTAGCGCAAGCAGGGGGGTGGTCCGCCAATCGGTTCGCCCCGGCGCCCACGTCGGACCGCAGACCTAGGCAAGGGAAGGGTGGCAGCCATGCGCTACCGGCTCACGTTCGTCGCCGGACTGGCCCTCGGTTACGTACTCGGTACGAGGGCCGGACGCGAGCGCTACGAGCAGCTGAAGAAGTCCGCTCGGCGGATCGCGCAGAACCCGGCCGTCCGCAACACGGCCGAGACCGCCGCCCAGCAGGGCCGCCAGTACGCCGGCAAGGCCTTCCACACGGTCAGCGACCGGGTCGGCGACCGGGTCCCGGAGACGGTGGCCCAGCGGGTGCGTTCCCTTCGGGAGCGGAACCTGAACGGCACGCCCGAGGACGACTGGGGCTCCAGCAACACGTAGGCGTGCGCGCATCCCCACCCCCTTGGGCGCCCCGGGCCACCGCATCCACAGGAATGCTGCAAAATTCAGGGCATGGGGATAGTCGCCGGCTTGGACAGCTCACCGGACTTCACGCGCATCGTGGTCTGCGATTCGGACACCGGTGCCGTACTGCGGCAGGGGTACGCCCCGCATCCAGTGGAGGGCCGGCCCAGCGACGTGGACCCGCAGGCGTGGCTGCTCTCCCTCGGTGAGGCGGCCGGCGGCGGCCTCCTGGAGGGTGTGCAGGCCATCGGCGTGTCGGCCCAGCAGAACGCGCTGGTCCCGCTGGACGCCCAGGGCAACACCGTGCGCCCGGCGCTGGTCGGCGGCGACAAGCGGGCGCAGGTCGCGGCGGCGGATCTCGCCGACGCCCTCGGCGGCCGGGAGGCCTGGGCGCAGGCCGTCGGCTGCGTACCGGCCGCCGCGCAGCCGGTCACCAAGCTGCGCTGGCTCGCCAAGAGCGAGCCGGAGAACGCCCGCCGCACGGCCGTACTGCTCCAGGCGCACGACTGGCTGGTCTGGCAGTTGCTCGGACGGCCGGTCAGAAGGACCACCGATCGCGGTGGGGCGTCCGGTACCGGGTACTGGTCGGCGGCCACCGGCGCCTACCGGCCCGACCTGGTCGAGCTGGCGCTCGGCCATCAGGCGATGCTGCCGGAGGTGATCGGCCCGTCGGACGCGGCCGGCACGACCCCGGAGGGGCTGCTGATCTCCGCCGGGACCGGGGAGACCATGGCCGCCGCGTTCGGGCTCGGGATCGGTCTGGGGGACGCCGTCGTCTCCCTCGGTGCCTCCGGGTCCGTGATGGCCGTGCACCCCGAGGCCCTCGCCGACCAGTCCGGGATGATCACCTCGCTCGCCGACGCCACCGGCATGCACCTGCCGGTCGTGACCACCCTGAACGCCGTGCGGACCCTGCGCGGGACCGCCGAACTCCTCGGGCTGCCGGACCTGGAGAGCCTGTCCGAGCTGGCGATGAAGTCCACGCCCGGCGCGCACGGACTGGTCCTGCTCCCCTACCTGGAGGGTGAGCGGACGCCGAATCTGCCGCACACCGCCGGGACGATCGCGGGCCTCAGGCGCGAGTCGATGAAGCCCGAGCATCTGGCGCGGGCCGCGTTCGAGGGCATGCTGTGCGGGCTCGGCGACGCGCTGGACGTGCTGCGCGGGCGGGGCGTGGACGTGCGGCGGATCTTCCTGCTCGGCCCGGCCGCCGAGCTGCCCGCCGTGCAGGCCTCGGCGCCCTCGCTGTTCGGCGCGCAGGTCGTCGTACCGCAGCCCGCGGACTACGCGGCGATCGGCGCGGCCCGGCAGGCGGCCTGGGCGCTCGGTGTGTCGCAGGGCGCGCTCGATCCGCGTACCCCGCCGGCCTGGCAGGGCGCGGCGGCACAGGTGCTGGAGCCGGGCGACGAACTGCCCGTGGGCCAGGCGGTGCGGCAGCAGTTCACGGCGGTACGGGAGCAGACCCACCCGGGGGCGTTCCGCGTGTGAGATGTAGGGCCGGCGGCCGAGGCACCGTCGGTCCTTGGTCCGCTGTCGGGTTAATCGGTTGAGGTAACGCGGGTGGAGTGTCCGACGATAGGGGCCAAGGGCAACCGACCAGCCCCCACCCGCCGACTCCGAGAGACGCAACGTGCTCATACGACTTCTGCGGACCTATCTCAGGCCCTACAGGAAACCCATCGCCCTCCTGGTGCTGCTGCAGTTCCTCCAGACCTGCGCCACCCTCTACCTGCCCACGCTGAACGCGCACATCATCGACAACGGTGTCGTGAAGGGGGACACGGACTACATCCTGTCCTTCGGCGCCCTGATGATCGGCATCTCGCTCGCGCAGGTCGTCTGCAACATCGGCGCCGTGTACTTCGGCGCGCGGACCGCCTCCGCGCTCGGCCGGGACGTGCGCGGTGCCGTCTTCGACCGCGTGCAGTCCTTCTCCGCGCGCGAGGTGGGCCACTTCGGGGCGCCCTCGCTCATCACGCGTACGACGAACGACGTACAGCAGGTCCAGATGCTGGCCCTGATGACGTTCACGCTGATGGTGTCGGCGCCCATCATGTGCGTGGGCGGCATCGTGCTGGCGCTCGGCCTGGACGTGCCGCTGTCCGGGGTGCTCGTCGCCGTCGTGCCGGTGCTGGCGATCTGCGTGACGCTCATCGTGCGCCGGCTGCGCCCGCTGTTCCGGTCGATGCAGGTCCGCCTGGACACGGTGAACCGGGTGCTGCGCGAGCAGATCACCGGCAACCGGGTGATCCGCGCCTTCGTGCGCGACGAGTACGAGCAGGGCCGGTTCGGGAAGGCCAACGGCGATCTCACCGAGATGCAGCTGGCCACCGGCCGGATGCTCGCGCTGATGTTCCCGATGGTCATGACGGTGGTGAACCTGTCGTCCATCGCGGTGGTGTGGTTCGGCGCGCACCGCATCGACAGCGGCGGGATGCAGATCGGCGACCTGACCGCCTTCCTCGCCTATCTGATGCAGATCGTCATGTCCGTGATGATGGCGACCTTCATGTTCATGATGGTGCCGCGCGCGGAGGTGTGCGCCGAGCGCATCGACGAGGTCCTCGGGACCGACTCCAGCGTGGTGCCGCCCCTCGCGCCGGTCACCGAGCTGCGCCGGCACGGCCACCTGGAGATCCGGGGCGGGGGCTTCCGCTATCCGGGTGCCGAGGAGCCGGTGCTGAAGTCCATCGACCTGGTGGCCCGGCCCGGTGAGGTGACGGCCGTGATCGGCTCCACCGGCAGCGGCAAGTCGACGCTGCTCGGGCTGGTCCCGCGGCTGTTCGACGCCACCGAGGGCGAGGTGCTCGTCGACGGCGTGGACGTCCAGGAGGTCGACCCGCGGCTGCTGGCGAAGACGGTCGGACTGGTGCCGCAGAAGCCGTACCTGTTCGCGGGGACGGTCGCCACCAACCTGCGCTACGGCAACCCGGACGCCACCGACGAGGAGCTGTGGCACGCGCTTCAGGTGGCGCAGGCCAAGGAGTTCGTGAGCAAGCTGGAGGGCGGCCTCGACGCGCCGATCGCGCAGGGCGGCACGAACGTCTCCGGCGGCCAGCGCCAGCGGCTCGCCATCGCCCGCACCCTGGTGCAGCGACCGGAGATCTACCTCTTCGACGACTCCTTCTCCGCGCTCGACTACGCCACCGACGCGGCCCTGCGCAGCGCGCTCGCCCGCGAGACCGCCGAGGCGACCGTCGTCATCGTCGCCCAGCGGGTGGCGACCATCCGGGACGCGGACCGGATCATCGTGCTGGACGAGGGCCGGGTCGTCGGCTCCGGCCGGCACCACGAGCTGATGGCGGGCAACGAGACCTACCGGGAGATCGTGCTCTCCCAGCTGACGGAAGCGGAGGCTGCCTGATGGCCGGGCCCATGGGACGCATGATGGCCGGGGGCGGCCCCGACCAGCGCTCGATGGACTTCAAGGGGTCGGGCAAACGGCTCGTCTCCCTTTTCAGACCGGAACGGGTCACGATCTACGGCCTGCTGCTGTGCGTGGTCGTCAGCGTGACCCTCAGCGTGATCGGCCCGAAGATCCTCGGCAGGGCCACCGACCTGGTCTTCGCCGGCATCATCGGCCGGCAGATGCCGGCCGGGGCCACCAAGGAGCAGGTCCTCGACCGGATGCGGGCCCATGGCCAGGGCTCCATCGCGGACATGCTGAAGAGCACCGACTTCACTCCCGGCAAGGGCATCGACTTCGGTGCCGTAGGGAACGTCCTGCTGCTCGCGCTGTGCACGTTCATGGTCGCCGGCCTGCTGATGGCGGTGGCCACCCGGCTGGTCAACCGGGCCGTGAACCGCACGATGTACCGCATGCGCGAGTCCGTGCAGACGAAGCTGTCGCGGCTGCCGCTGTCGTACTTCGACAAGCGCCAGCGCGGCGAGGTGCTCTCCCGGGCGACCAACGACATCGACAACATCGGGCAGACGCTCCAGCAGTCGATGGGGCAGCTGATCAACTCGCTGCTGACCATCATCGGCGTGCTCGTGATGATGTTCTACGTCTCCTGGATCCTGGCGCTGGTCGCCCTGGTCACCGTGCCGCTGTCGTTCCTGGTGGCCACCCGGGTCGGCAAGCGCTCGCAGCCGCACTTCGTGCAGCAGTGGCGCTCCACCGGCAAGCTGAACGCGCACGTCGAGGAGATGTACACCGGGCACACCCTGGTGAAGGTGTTCGGCCGGCAGGAGGAGTCGGCGCAGCAGTTCGCCGAGCAGAACGAGGCGCTGTACGAGGCCGCGTTCAAGGCGCAGTTCAACAGCGGTGTCATGCAGCCGCTGATGATGTTCGTGTCGAACCTGAACTACGTGCTGGTGGCGGTGGTCGGTGGCCTCCGCGTCGCCTCGGGTGCCCTGTCCATCGGTGACGTCCAGGCCTTCATCCAGTACTCGCGGCAGTTCTCGATGCCGCTGACGCAGGTCGCGTCGATGGCGAACCTGGTGCAGTCCGGTGTCGCCTCGGCCGAGCGGATCTTCGAACTCCTGGACGCGGAGGAGCAGGTGGCGGATCCGGTGCCGGGCGAGCGGCCCGCGGAACTGCGCGGCCGGGTGCGGCTGGAGCACGTGTCCTTCCGGTACGACCCGGAGAAGCCGCTGATCGAGGACCTCTCGCTCACGGTGGAGCCCGGTCACACGGTCGCGATCGTCGGCCCGACGGGCGCGGGCAAGACCACGCTGGTCAACCTGCTGATGCGGTTCTACGACGTGTCGGGCGGCCGGATCACCCTCGACGGGGTCGACATCCGGAAGATGTCCCGGGACGAACTCCGGTCCGGGATCGGCATGGTGCTGCAGGACACCTGGCTGTTCGGCGGCACGATCGCGGAGAACATCGCGTACGGGGCGTCCAGGGAGGTCACCCGCGGGGAGATCGAGGAGGCGGCACGGGCGGCGCACGCCGACCGGTTCATCCGCACCCTCCCCGACGGGTACGACACCGTGATCGACGACGAGGGCACGGGCGTCAGCGCGGGTGAGAAGCAGCTCATCACCATCGCGCGGGCCTTCCTGTCCGACCCGACGATCCTGGTGCTGGACGAGGCGACGAGTTCGGTCGACACCCGGACCGAGGTGCTGATCCAGAAGGCGATGGCGAAGCTGGCCGCGGGACGGACGTCGTTCGTGATCGCGCACCGGCTGTCGACGATCCGCGACGCGGACACGATTCTCGTCATGGAGAACGGGTCGATCGTGGAACAGGGCGCGCACGCCGAACTGTTGGCGGCCGACGGTGCGTACGCCCGGCTGTACAAGGCCCAGTTCGCGCAGGCCGTGGCCGAGGTGGACTAGGCACGGGGGGCCGCCGTCCGGCGGCCCCCTCTCAGTCCAGGTAGCCCCTGAGCTGGTCCGCGAAGGCGTGGTCCCGGAGCTTGTTGAGGGTCTTGGACTCGATCTGCCGTATCCGCTCCCGGGTCACCCCGAACAGCCGGCCTATCTCCTCCAGCGTGCGGGGGCGGCCGTCGATGAGGCCGTAGCGGAGCTGGACGACCTTGCGCTCCCGCTCACCGAGGGTGGACAGCACGGCCTCCAGGTGCTGCCGGAGCAGCAGGAAAGCCGCGGACTCCACCGGGCTCGCCGCGTCGCCGTCCTCGATCAGGTCGCCGAGGGCCACGTCGTCCTCCTCGCCGACCGGGGCGTGCAGCGAGACCGGTTCCTGGGCCAGGCGCAGCACCTCGGAGACCCGCTCGGGCGGCAGGTCGAGGTGCGCGGCGACCTCCTCGGGCGTCGGCTCGTAGCCCCGCTCCTGGAGCATGCGGCGCTGCACCCGGACGACCCGGTTGATCAGCTCCACCACGTGCACCGGTACGCGGATGGTGCGGGCCTGGTCGGCGAGGGCCCGGGACATGGCCTGGCGGATCCACCAGGTGGCGTACGTCGAGAACTTGTAGCCGCGGGCGTAGTCGAACTTCTCCACCGCCCGGATCAGCCCGAGGTTGCCCTCCTGGACCAGGTCGAGCATGGTCAGCCCGCGTCCGACGTACCGCTTGGCGACGGAGACCACGAGCCGCAGATTGGCCTCGATCAGCCGCCGCTTGGCCATCCGGCCCATCACCACGAGCCGGTCCAGATCCAGGGCCAACTGGCTGTCCAGATCAGGGGTGTTGCCCAGCTTCTCCTCGGCGAACAGGCCGGCCTCGACGCGGCGGGCGAGTTCGACCTCCTCGGCGGCGGTGAGCAGCGGGATGCGGCCGATCTCGCGCAGGTACTGGCGGAACAGGTCGGCCGAGGGGCCACTGGTGTCGGCCCGGGCCGCGACCGGTGGCTCGACGGGCTCGGCGGCCTCCAGCGGTTCGCCGTCCTCCTCGGGCTCGTCCACGAGCGCCTCCGCCGGTGGTTCCGCCGGCTCGGCGGGCACCGCCTCCGGGTGGAGGGCGGAGCGGCTCTGCGGGGGCACGGCCACGAGGACGTCCAGCTCTGCGTCCGGCTCGTCCGCGGTCGTGCCGGTGGTACTGGTGGCACTGGCGGCGCTGTCGGTCTGGGTGAGGGTCTGGGTCTGCACGGGGGCGACCTCCAGGATGATCGCTGCTGAAGGTGTGCGGCAGCGGTACTTCGGGAGCGGAGAGTCGACGGCCTGCGCACCGAGGACTCGGGCACCGGACCCAGTGTGGAGTACGACACATCCCCGCCACGAGGGGCTTGCGGTGACTTTTTGCGTCCGGTTCGTGACCGGACGGTGATCGGCGCAGGAAAACCGGGGGCCGTGTCCGGCCTTGATCTGGGAGGATTCCCGGGTGTCCGGACTTCTGTACGAAAGCCATGTCACCGTCCGCTGCGCCGACCCCGCCGAGACGGAGCGGCTGCGCGGCTGGGCGGACGCGGCCGGGCTGAAGCTGACGCACATCGTGCTGGCCCGCGGGCGGATGCGGGAGCAGCCGATGCTGACCCTGGCCGGTTCGGCCTCGTACACCGAGCAGTCGGCGCGGGCGGACCGGACGGTGGCGGCGCTGCGCTCGGCGGGTTTCACTCCGGTCCGGGTGAAGACGGAGTCGGTGCCGTGGGCGCCGGAGGTGCCCGACGGGCCGTGCGGGGGCGCGCACTATTTCGAGCACCATGTGAAGCTCCTGCTGGACGCCGGCACGGACCTCGCCGCACTGGCCGCGCGGGTCGTCCCGCACGGCGCGCACCTGTCGTGGAACGCGCGCCGGGTGCGCGAGGGCGGACGGCACGAGCGGTTCGTGACGCAGCGCTGCCGGGGCGTGCGCGACGCGGAGGCCGAGGAGGCGCTGCGGCGGCTGCTCGCGGAGCTGGACGGGCTCGACGTGCTGGGCGTGGAACGGGAGTTCGTGCTGTACGACAGCGACGAGTCGGTGGACGACGGATGGATCGAGGAGCCGGTGGTTCAGGGGGTGCGGGGATGAGCGGGACGCGGCGGGAACGGCCGACCGGGGATGCGCCCCGGACACTGATCTGGATACCCGGCGACGACGTGACCCAGCGCCACGTCTTCGAACCGGCCCTCAAGCAGTACCCCAACGCCTACCGCGCCGCCGACCCCGTCTTCACCGATCCGGCACGCGGCGAGGCCTGGCGTACGGCCCGGCGGCGGGCGCTGCACCTGGTCCTGGCCGCGATCGCCGACTCGGAGTGGGCGGACGCGCTGGTGCTGCGCGGCAGCCTGCTGATGTCATTGTGGTTCGGGGAGGCGGCCCGCGAGCCCGGTGACCTGGACTTCGTCGTCGTACCGGCGGACTGGGGAATCGAGGAGGCGCGCACGAACCGGATGATCCGGGGGATTGCGGAGGCCGCGCAGGCCTGCGGGGGTGAGGTCGGCTTCTCGGCGCGGGACGCGGTCGTGGAGGACATCTGGACCTACGAGCGCGTCCCCGGCCGCCGCATGGTCCTGCCCTGGTCGGCGCCCGGACTGCCCGGCGGGCACGTGCAGCTGGACTTCGTCTTCAACGAGGCGCTGCCCGAGCCGCCCGAGCCGGTCGAACTGCCCGGCGGCACCGTGCTGTCGGCCGCTTCGCCCGCGCTGTCGCTGGCCTGGAAGCTGATGTGGCTGATCGACGACATCCATCCGCAGGGCAAGGACCTCTACGACGCCGTGCTGCTGGCCGAATCCCACCCGCTCCCCCACGACCTGCTGCTGCGGGTGTTCGAGCTCTCGGGCGGCGACGGCTCGACCGGCACCCTGCACGAGGTGGCACAGGCCGCGCGGTACGTGGAGTGGGACCACTTCGTCACGGAGTACCCGCAGTTCGCCCACCGCGCGGACGAGTTCGCGAAGCGCCTGGTGCGGGCGGTGACACCGACCTTCGCGGGCCGCTAGAGCGCCTCCGCCCCCCGCTCCCGCAACGCCTGGTCGTACTGCTGCAGCACCCACATCTCGTTCTGCACGGCGGCCAGCCGGGCGGGGTCGCCGCCGGTGGCGAGGCGGGTCAGCTGGGACTGGATGTCGTGGATGCGGCGCTCGACGGCGCGGCGGCGGATCTGGACCAGGACCGTACCGGCGTAGGTCTCGTCGACCGTGCGGCGCAGGATCGGCTCGACGGCCAGCTCGGTGACCATCGCGCGGACGGTGTCGTCCGGGGCCGCCTCCCGGACCCTGACCAGGTACTCCTGCGGGTCGGACACGCCGTACTCGGCGCCGCCCGCCTCCGCGATCGCCTGGCGCACGGCCGCGTACGGCGGCGCGGTGAACTCGTCCACGCCGTAGGCGTCGAAGGCCGGGGAGACCAGCTCGGGGCGCTGGAGGGCGAGTTTGAGCAGTTCGCGTTCGGCGGCGTAGACGGGGTTGCGCAGGGTGAGGGCCGGGCCGCTGCTCGCCGGGCGCGGCGCCGCCGCCCACTGCTGGTCGGCCGGGCGGGAACGGCCCTGCTGCTGCGAGCCCTTGCCCTCCCGGGCCCAGCGGGCCAGCTGGGCCACGCGCCGGACCACGAACTGGGTGTCGAGGATGCCGAGCATGCCGGCCAGCTCGACGGCGACCTCATGCTGAGCGCCGCTGTTCTTGATGCGGGCGACGATCGGCGCGGCCTCGTCCAGCGCCGCCGCGCGGCCGGCCGGCGTGTCCAGGTCGTAGCGGCTCACGATCTGGCGGAGCGCGAACTCGAACAGGGGAGTTCGCGGTTCGGCCAGGTCCGCCACCGCCTCGTCACCCTTGGCCAGGCGCAGCTCGCAGGGGTCCATGCCGTCGGGCGCGATGGCGATGTAGGTCTCGGCGGCGAACTTCTGGTCGTCCTCGAAGGCGCGCAGGGCCGCCTTCTGGCCGGCCGCGTCGCCGTCGAAGGTGAAGATCACGCGTGCGCTGCCGTTGTCCATCAGCAGCCGGCGGAGGATCTTGATGTGCTCGCCGCCGAAGGCCGTGCCGCAGGTCGCGATCGCGGTCGTCACTCCGGCGAGGTGGCAGGCCATGACGTCGGTGTAGCCCTCGACCACGACCGCTCGGCTGCTCTTGGCGATGTCCTTTTTCGCCAGGTCGATGCCGTACAGCACCTGGCTCTTCCGGTAGATCGCCGTGTCGGGCGTGTTCAGGTATTTCGGGCCGTTGTCCGCCTCGTACAGTTTGCGGGCGCCGAAGCCGACGACCTCGCCGCCGATGTCGCGGATGGGCCACATCAGACGGCCCCGGAACCGGTCGATGGGGCCGCGGCGGCCCTCCTGCGACAGCCCGGAGAGGATCAGCTCCTTGTCGGTGAATCCCTTGCCGCGCAGGTAGCGGGTGAGGTGATCCCAGCCCTGGGGGCTGTAGCCGACGCCGAAGTGGACGGCGGCGGCCTGGTCGAAGCCGCGCTCGGCGAGGAAGACCCGGCCGGTCTCGGCCTCGGGGCTGGTGGCGAGCTGCTCCGCGTACCACTGCGCGGCGATCTTGTGTGCCTCGACCAGGCGGATGCGCTCGCCGCGCTGGTGGGCGGGGTTGTACCCGCCCTCCTCGTAACGCAGGGTGATGCCGGCCTGGGCGGCGAGCCGCTCCACCGCCTCCGAGAAGGAGAGGTGGTCCACCTTCATCACGAAGGTGATGGTGTCGCCGCCCTCCTGGCAGCCGAAGCAGTGGAAGAGCCCCTTGCTGGGGCTGACCTGGAAGGACGGCGACTTCTCGTCGTGGAACGGGCACAGGCCCTTGAGGTTGCCGCCGCCCGCGTTGCGAAGCTGGAGGTACTCGGAGACCACGGCGTCGATCGGGACCGCGTCCCGTACCGCCTTCACGTCCTCGTCGTTGATCCGTCCTGCCACGCGTGAATTCTACGGGGGTGCCGTGACAGTCCCGGTCCTCAGGAGGTGAGGCTGTCCAGCGGCACGTGCGGGTCGGCCAGGGCCTCCGTGTCCACCTGGGCCTTGGCCCGGATCAGCTTCTGGATCTGCTCTGTGACATCCCACACGTTCACGTTCATCCCGGCCAGCACGCGTCCCTCCTTCACCCAGAACGCGATGAACTCGCGCTTTCCGGCGTCGCCCCGGATCACCACCTGGTCGTACGACCCGGCCGGCGCCCATCCGCTGTACTCCATGCCCAGGTCGTACTGGTCGGTGAAGAAGTAGGGCACACGGTCGTACGTCACGTCCTGGCCCAGCATCGCGCGGGCCGCCGCCGGGCCGCCGTTCAGCGCGTTCGCCCAGTGCTCGACCCGCATCCAGGTGTCGAACAGGCCGAGGGGGAAGTTCGCCACGTCGCCGGCCGCGTAGATGTCCGGGTCGGAGGTGCGCAGCCGCTCGTCGACGACGATGCCGCCGCCGTGCGTCCGGTCGGCGATCTCCAGGCCGGCCGCCTCCGCGAGGCCGACCCGGGGCGCCGCCCCGATCGCGGCCAGGACGTCGTGCGCCGGGTGCTCCTCGCCGTCGTCGGTGCGGGCCGCGAGGACCATGCCGTCCTGGCCGACGATCTCGGTGAGCTGCCGCCCGAAGTGGAAGCGGACGCCGTGCTCGCGGTGCAGTTCCGCGAAGACCCCGCCCAGCTCGGGGCCGAGCACGCCGTGCAGCGGGGTCGGCGCCGGTTCGATCACCGTGACCTCCGCGCCGTACTCACGGGCCGCCGCCGCGACCTCCAGGCCGATCCAGCCGGCGCCCGCGATCACGATGTGCCCGTTGTCCCGGCCGAGCGAGCTCAGCACGCCCTTGAGCCGCTCGGCGTGCGCGAGCCGGCGCAGATGGTGCACGCCCGCCAGGTCGGTGCCCGGGATGTCCAGGCGGCGGGGTTCGGCACCGGTGACCAGCAGCAGCTTGTCGTAGCGCACGAGGGTGCCGTCGTCGCCGAAGCGGACCGTCTTCGCGCCGCGGTCGATGCGGTCCACGAACTGGCCGAGGTGCAGCTCGATGTCGTTCTGCGCGTACCAGGCCGGTTCGTGCACGAAGACGCTGTCGCGCTCCTCCTTGCCGAGCAGATACCCCTTGGACAGCGGCGGTCGCTCGTAGGGGTGGTCGCGCTCGTCACTGATCAGTATCACCCGGCCGGTGAAGCCCTCCGCCCGGAGCGTCTCGGCCGCCTTCGCGCCGGCGAGTCCGCCCCCGACGATGACGAATGTCTGATCCGCGTCGACCACTTGATGCCTCCTCGTAAGGGTGCCGCCACATGCGAGCGTCCCGCACCGCGCGTGCTGCGGGAAGAGGGAGTGACCCGATCAGGCCACGGACGGTCATGTTCCTCTCACATATGCCCCGTAAGTCTCGCGTGCAGCGAGCGCGCGGAGGCGTCGGTGAGGGAGGCGATCTGGTCGACGATCACCCGCTTGCGTGCGTGGTCGTCGCCTGCCCCGTCGAACAGTGCCCGAAACTGGGGATCCAGCCCGTCCGGCGCGCGGGCCGTGAGCGCCTCCGCCAGTTCCGCCACGACGACCCGCTGGTCCGCGCGCAGCCGCTCCTGCTCGGCGCGCTGCATCACGTAGCGGTCCGCGACCGCCTTCAGCACCGCGCACTCCATGCGGGCCTCGCGGGGTACGACGAGCTCGGCGTCGTACCGGGTGAGCCGGCCGGTGCCGTACGCGGCGCGGGTGGCGCCCTCGGCGGCCAGGCAGAACCGGCCGATGAGCTGGCTGGTGGCGTCCTTCAGCCGGGCCTGGGCGACCGCCGTGCCGTCGTAGCCATGCGGCCACCACTCCTCGTCCTGGAGCCGGTCGAGGGCGGCGGAGAGTTCGGCCGGGTCGGTACCGGCCGGGACGTACCGGCCGATGGCGACCATGAACACCGCCTGCCGCTCGGGCTCGGCGTGCAGGCAGTTGGGGTCGATGTGGCCGGCGTGCAGGCCGTCCTCGACGTCGTGCACCGAGTACGCCACGTCGTCCGACCAGTCCATGACCTGGGCCTCGAAGCAGGTGCGGGTGCCGGGGGCGTGCGCCCGGACCCAGTCGAACACCGGGCGGTCGTCCTCGTAGACACCGAACTTCCTCGACGCAGGGTCGGTGGGGTGGGCTCCGCGCGGCCAGGGGTACTTGGTGGCGGCGTCGAGGGTGGCGCGGGTGAGGTTGAGGCCGACCGAGCGGTCCTCGGTGAACCGTTTGGGCTCGATGCGGGTGAGGAGCCTGAGGGACTGGGCGTTGCCCTCGAAGCCGCCGCAGTCGTCGGCGAAGGCGTTCAGGGCCTGTTCGCCGTTGTGGCCGAAGGGCGGGTGGCCGAGGTCATGGGCCAGGCAGGCGGCCTCCACCAGGTCGGGGTCACAGCCGAGGGCCGCGCCGAGCTCCCGGCCCACCTGGGCGCATTCGAGTGAGTGGGTGAGCCTTGTCCTGGGGCTGGCGTCCCAGGCGCTGGCGCTGCGCTCGCCCGGCGTGACGACCTGTGTCTTGCCGGCGAGGCGCCGCAGGGCCGCACTGTGCAGGATGCGGGCGCGGTCGCGTTGGAAGGCGGTGCGGCCGGGGCGTTTGTCCGGCTCGGGGGCCCAACGCTCCGCTGAGGTCGGGTCGTAGGTTCCGTTGGGTGTGCCTTCCATGATTCGACAGTAAGCGTCGGCAGTGACAAAAGGGTGTTGGCGGTGCGCCCAATCGTCTGCCGGGGTGTGTCGTTCGGCGGTGCGGGTGCGGGTGCATGCCCCGCGGGTTTCCTCAAGCCGAAGCCAGTTCCGCCTGCCTGGTCACCCGTGCCTGGTCGTACCGGTGCAGGATCAGCCGGGCCATCGCCGGGTGGGCGCCCAGAGGAGCCGAGGCTGTCCACGGTGCTCGGTCCGCGCACTGCGTCGCGAAACGTCCCGGAGCCGTGAAGTACGAGGCGATCGCCACCCGGTGCCGGCCCCTCGCGGCCAGGGCCCGTACCGCCGTCGGGACGGTCGGGGTCGCCGCGGAGGCGTAGGCCGGGACGACCGGCACCCCCAGCCGATCCGCGAGGAGGCGGGCCGTGCGGCGGGTGTCGGTGGCCGAGTCGGGGTCGCGGGAACCGGCGGCGGCCAGGACGACCGCGCTCGCACGGCGCGTGGCCGGGTCCATGGCCGTGGGCCAGCCGGCCTCGACCAGGCGGTCGTAGAGGGTCTCCACCAGCAGCGGGTGCGGGCCGAGCGGGGCGGCCAGGCGGGTGGGGCCCGGGGCGGCGGCGGCCATCTCGGGGATGTCCTGCTTGACGTGGTAGCCGCGGGAGAGGAGCAGCGGGACGAGGACGGCGGAGGTGTCGCCGAGCGCGGCGAGCGTGTCCGGGAGCAGGGGCTCGTTCAGCTCGATGTGGCCGAGGTGGACGGGGAGGGCGGGGCGCAGTTCGCGCACCCGGTCCGCCAGCGTCCGTACGGTATCCAGCGCGCGCGGGTCGCGGCTGCCGTGGGCGACCAGGACGAGGGCGGGCGGGGCCGTGCGGCGGTGGCCGAGCGGCGAGACCAGCCGGAGCCGGCCGGCGAGCTGGCTGCTGATGCTCTCCATGAGGTGCGCCGTGCTGTCGAGGTGGACGCGGGACTCGGACCGGGGAGGATGCGACGCCGTCATGAAAGGATCCTGACGGCGCCAGGTTGCGTGGCCGTTGCCGGGCCGTCACGACCGTTTTCCGCCCCTTCACGTCGTACGGATGCCCGATGTGAGGCGAACCGGACGGCCGCCGGTGACGTCCTCCATGGTCGGAACCGGTCGGAGCCGATCCCTGGGGGGCCGTATGAAGATCCGTCGACCGCGGCTGCCGCGCACCCGCACGGGGCAGCGGCGGCTGGTGCAGGCCGTGATGGCCGGGTGTGTGCTGGCGCTGCTGCCGGCGACCTGGCTGTTCGTGTCCACGGCGGACCGGCTGCGCACGACGGCCGACGCCCCGCGGACGCAGGTCGCCATGGTGTTCGGCGCCGGGCTGTGGAACGGGGAGCCGTCGCCGTATCTCGCGCACCGGCTGGACGCGGCGGCGAAGCTGTACCGGGCGGGGCGGGTCGAGGTCGTCCTCGTGACCGGGGACAACAGCCGCAAGGACTACGACGAGCCCGACGCGATGCGCGCCTACCTCAGGAAGCACGGGGTGCCGGACCAGCGGATCGTCAGCGACTACGCCGGGTTCGACACCTGGGACTCCTGTGTACGGGCCAGGAGGATCTTCGGCGTGGACCGGGCCGTGCTGATCAGCCAGGGGTTCCACATCCGCCGGGCGGTGGCGCTGTGCGAGGCGGCGGGGGTGGACTCGTACGGGGTCGGGGTCGACGCCAAGCACGATGTGACCTGGTACTACGGCGGGACGCGCGAGGTGTTCGCGGCGGGCAAGGCGGTGCTGGACGCGGTGTTCCACCCGGATCCGACGTTCCTCGGGCCGAGGGAGAACGGGGTCGCCAGGGCGCTGGCGGGGGCGCGGGGCTGACAGGGACCTCACCGCGTCACCGGCCCTGCGGGGAGGTCGCCGTGCCGGGCGTGTAACGGGAAGCGGTCGGGGCCGTAACACGCCTGACGCACCCTGGCGGCATGGAACCGATCGCCTCGACGCCCACCCACTGCCCGTACTGCGCCCTGCAGTGCGGGATGAACGTCACGCCCCTGCCGCAGGGGGGCGTCGAGGTGACCGAACGGACGGACTTCCCGGTGAACCGGGGCGCGCTGTGCGGCAAGGGCCGTACGGCGGCCGAGGTGCTGTCGCCGGCGGTGCGGCTGACCTCGCCGCTGGTGCGGTCCGGGGGCCGGCTGGTCGAGGCGGGCTGGGCCGAGGCCCTGGACCGGATCGCCGAGCGGCTCGGGAGCGTACGGCGGGAGTACGGCGCCGACGCGCTGGGCGTGTTCGGCGGGGGCGGGCTGACGAACGAGAAGGCGTACGCGCTGGGGAAGTTCGCCCGGGTCGCGCTCGGCACCTCGCAGATCGACTACAACGGCCGGTTCTGCATGTCGTCGGCCGCGGCGGCGGGCACGAAGGCGTTCGGGCTCGACCGTGGCCTGCCCTTCCCCCTCGAGGACATCCCGAAGACCGGGTGCGTGATCCTGGTCGGCTCCAATCTCGCCGAGACCATGCCGCCGTCCCTGCGCTTCTTCACGGAACTGCGGGAGAACGGCGGCACGTTGATCGTCGTCGACCCGCGCCGCACGAGGACGGCCGAGCAGGCGGACCTGCACCTGGCCCCCCGCCCGGGCACCGATCTCGCCCTGGCCCTCGGCCTGTTGCACCTGGTGGTGGCCGAGGGCCGTACGGACGAGGAGTACATCCGGGAGCGGACCACCGGCTGGGAGCAGGCCCGAGCGGCGGCGATGGCGCACTGGCCGGAGCAGGTGGAACGGATCACGGGGGTGTCCGTTCCCCAACTCCGGGAAGCAGTACGGCTTTTCTGCGAGCCGGAGTCGGCGATGGTGCTCACCGCCCGCGGGCCCGAGCAGCAGTCCAAGGGCACGGACACGGTGGGCGCGTGGATCAACCTGTGCCTGGCGACCGGGCGGGCGGGACGGCCGTTGAGCGGTTACGGCTGCCTGACCGGGCAGGGCAACGGGCAGGGCGGCCGCGAACACGGCCAGAAGGCCGACCAGCTGCCCGGCTACCGCAAGCTGGACGACCCGCAGGCGCGGGCGCATGTGGCCGGAGTGTGGGGCGTCGACCCGGACGCGCTTCCCGGCCCCGGACGCAGCGCGTACGAGCTGCTCGACGCCCTGGGTACGGACATCAGGGCGCTGCTGCTGATGGGCTCCAACCCGGTGGTGTCGGCGCCGCGCGCGGCCCATGTCGAAGAACGCCTCAAGTCCCTCGACTTCCTGGCCGTCTGTGACGTCGTGCTGTCGGAGACGGCCGAGCTGGCGGACGTGGTCCTGCCGGTGACGCAGTGGGCGGAGGAGACGGGCACGACGACCAGCCTGGAGGGCAGGGTCCTGCTGCGCCGCCAGGCGGTCACCCCGCCGCCCGGGGTCCGCAGCGACCTGTACGTCCTGCACGAGCTGGCGGCCCGCCTCGGCGTGGAGAAGGGCTTCCCGACCGACCCCGAGGAGGTCTTCGAGGAACTGCGCCGGGCGAGCGCGGGCGGCCCGGCCGACTACTCGGGGATCAGCTACGGGCGGCTGGCGGAGGAGAACGGGGTGTTCTGGCCGTGCCCGCAGCCGGCCGAGGACACCACGGCCGAAGCCCACCCGGGCACCCCCCGCCTCTTCCTGGACCGCTTCGCCACGCAGGACGGCCGGGCCCGGTTCGTCGCCGTGGCGCACCGGGCCACGGCGGAGGAACCGGACGCCGACTACCCGCTGCTGCTGACCACCGGCCGGGTGGTGTCCCAGTACCAGTCGGGGGCGCAGACGCGACGGGTCGCCGAGCTGAACGCCGCCGCTCCCGGCCCCTTCGTGGAGCTCCACCCCCGACTCGCGGCCCGTATCGGCGCGACCGAGGGGGATCCGGTGACCGTGACCTCCCGCCGGGGCCGGGCGACCGCCCCCGCCCGGATCACGTCCGCCATCCGCCCCGACACCGTCTTCATGCCCTTCCACTGGCCCGGTGAGGGCCGCGCCAACACCCTGACCAACCCGGCCCTCGACCCGACGTCACGGATGCCGGAGTTCAAGTCGTGCGCGGTGCGGGTGGAGGTCGTAGGGCCACGGCAGTAGCGCGGATCGGTCCGCGGGTGGCGGCGGGCAGTGACCGGAGCGCGTTAGGTTCGCTGTATGTCCGACTTCGAGCAGACCGACCTCGACGCCTACCTGGACCGCATCGGCTGGAAGGGCGGCCGGCGACCCGACCTGGAGACCCTGCGCGGGGTGCATCTGGCACACGCGCTGTCGCTGCCCTTCGAGAACCTGGACGCCGTCTCGGGCCGGGCCCCTTCACTCGCCCCGGCCGATCTGCTGGCCAAGATGATCCACGGCCGGCGCGGCGGCTACTGCTACGAGCACAACACCCTGCTCCGGCTGGCGCTTCAGGCGCTGGGGTTCGGGGTGACGCCGCTGGCCGGACGGGTGGTGGTGGGCGCGGACACGCCCGAGAGCCGTCCGCGCACCCACGCGATGCTGCGGGTCGCGGTGCCGGGCGAGCCGCAGCCGTACCTCGCGGACGTCGGCTTCGGTGCGGTCGGGGCGCTGCTGCTGCCGGTGCCGCTGGTCATCGGCGAGGAGTCCGAGGGCGCCGGGCGCCGGCACCGGCTGGTGCCGCTGCCGCACGAAGGCCCGCTGGAGCTGTGGGAGTTGCAGGCGTACGACCGCAGGGCGCGGGAGTGGGCCGGACAGTACGCCTTCACTCTGGAGCCGTTCGCCGCCTCGGACCTGGAGGTGTTCAACTGGTACGTCAGCACCAGCCCACACTCCCCCTTCACCCGCCGCCCCTACCTCCAGCGGACCACCGCCGAGCGCCATCTCTCCCTGGACGGCACCCGCTTGACCGAGAACCGCCCCGACGGCACGGCGACCGAACGCAAGCTGACGGACGAGACGGAGGCGCGACGGGTGGCGGAGGAGGAGTTCGGCATCGATGTGCCCTCGGGGCTGACGCTGCTCGGCGGCTGACTCAGCGCCGGGACACCCAGTCCCCGCCCTCGATCGGCTTGCCCTCGGCACGCAGCCGGGCGGCGACAGGTGGGGCGGCCAGGTAGACCCAGGCGAGGGTGGTGGTGCCGTCGGTGGTGCGGATGACGTTGCGGGCCGCGCGTTCGTAGAGGTTGCGGGGGCCGCCCGGGGTGTACTCCTCCAGGCGGTCCAGGGCTGCGAGCAGTTCGGCGTACGACTCCGGCCGGGCCGTGACCAGTTCGCCCCGGATCTCGCCGCCCGGCCGCTCGACGGCGTAGGGGTAGCCGGGGCCGTCGTACAGCAAGGCGCCCGGCAGGCGGGCCGGTTCCTCCGACGCGGTGCGGCCCCGGAGGAACAGGTCGTGGTTGGGCTCGCCGGGGCGCAGGGTGCCGTAGACGAAGAAGGGCAGCGGGGTTCCGGGCTCCTCGGGGTCGTTCTCGTTCTTCTCGGTGATCACGGAAACGATTCTGTACCCCCTTCGGCTCCTCACACATCTCCATGAAGGGACTATGGACATGACATGTCATGGCCCCTTAAATCTCTGGGGACATCAGCGCCGCCCCCACGCCTAGTCGGGCGCTTCCCCGAGGAGACCGATGAGCCGGATACGCCAGCACGTCCGAGGATCACGTCGTCTCGCCACCACCGCCGGCGTCGCCGTCACCACCGCGACCCTGCTGTCCCTGGCGCTCTCCCCCGCCGCCCACGCCGACGCCAGACCCACCAGGGCCACCGCGATCCAGAACGCCGCGTCGGCGCTCCTGGCCCATGCCGCGAGCCTCGGCCTGACCTCCGCCGAGGACACCAGCGTCCGCGACGTGGTCGTGGACAAGGACGGCACCCAGCACGTCCGCTACGACCGCACCTACCACGGACTGCCCGTGCTGGGCGGCGACTTCGTGGTCCACCTGACCCCGGACGGCGCCTACCGCAGCGCGAACCGCGCCACCCGCGGCACGATATCCCTCGCCTCGATCCTGCCGAACATCTCGGCACCCAAGGCCGCCGACCTCGCCGTCAACGCCCTGCGCGCCGCCAACCTCGGCGATGCGCTCAAGCAGGTCAAGGCCAAGCCCGAGTTGATCGTCGACGCCCTGCACGGCACCCCGAGGCTCGCCTGGCGCACCAACGCGGCCGGCCTGGACTCGCTCGGCAACCCGGTCGCCCGGACCGTGCTGACCGACGCCCGCACCGGCCGGCAGATCGACGCCTGGGACAGCATCGAGACCGCCGCCGGCGACGGCAAGTCGCTGTACAGCGGGACGGTGCCGCTGGAGACGACCCAGTCGGGATCGTCGTACCAGCTCAAGGACCCGACGCGCGGCAACACCTACACCGGTGACGCCGAGGGCAAGACGGACCTGTGCTTCTTCGGCATCTGCTTCAGCCGGGCCCCCGCGACGCTGTTCACGGACGCCGACAACCACTGGGGCAGCGGCACCACCTCCGACCGCACCTCGGCCGCCGTCGACGCCCAGTACGGCACCAACGAGACCTGGGACTACTACAAGAACGTCCACGGCCGCAACGGCATCGGCGGCGACGGCAAGGGCTCGTACAACCGCGTCCACTACGGCAGCAACTACAACAACGCCTTCTGGGACGACAGCTGCTTCTGCATGACGTACGGCGACGGTGACGGGACCACCTTCGGGCCGCTGGTCGCCCTCGACGTCGCCGGGCACGAGATGACCCACGGGGTGACGTCGAAGACCGCGGCGCTGACCTACTCCGGCGAGTCCGGCGGGCTCAACGAGGCCACCTCGGACATCCTCGGCACGATGGTGGAGTGGTACGCCGACAACTCCTCCGACACCGGTGACTACCTCATCGGCGAGAAGATCGTGAAGCCCGGCTTCGGCCACACCGCCCTGCGCTTCATGGACAAGCCGTCGAAGGACGGCAACTCGGCCGACTACTGGAGCAGTTCGGTCGGCAACCTCGACGTCCACTACTCCTCGGGCGTCGCCAACCACTTCGCCTACCTGCTGGCGGAGGGCAGCGGCCCGAAGACCATCAACGGCGTCAGCTACGACTCCCCCACCTACAACGGCTCCACGGTCACCGGCATCGGCCGCGACAAGGTCGGCAAGATCTGGTACCGGGCGCTGACGGTCTACATGACCTCCTCGACGAACTACGCGGGGGCCCGCACGGCGACCCTGAACGCCGCCAAGGACCTCTACAACGCGGGCAGCACGGAGTACAACGCGGTGGCGGCGGCCTGGAGCGCCGTCAACGTGAACTGACGGTCCCGGGGGTCGGCCGGTCACCTCGCCGTGTATCGGCGAGGTGACCGGCCGACGCTCGTTCAAGGCGGCGTCACTCCATTCGTGTTCTTTTCATACTTATTGCTCCTGCGGTGCGGGGTACGCCCGTGACCTGCCCGAACCCGGCGGGGGCTAGACCGTGTGGGGGTCGGGGGCGACACCCGTTCACCGCATTTCTGACGAATCATCAGGGAGCGGAACTCCCGGACTGCGGCTTACCTCGGTAACGAAGAGACCGAGACGAGAGCCCTGGGAGCCACCATGCGACGCATCGCTCGTCTGCTGACCGGCGCCGCGCTCGTCGTGGCCGCCGGGGCGCCCGCCTGGGCCGGCACCGGCAGCCTGGACGTGTACCCCTCCAGCGTGGCGCCCGGCGGCCAGGTCACGGTGAACACCGCCGCGTGCGGCGAGAAGGGCTCGGCCGTCGGGGACGCCGGCGCGGTCGGCGCCGGCACCTTCACGCTGGCGCCCAGCTCGCACAAGGGCGAGGCGATCGGGCAGTTCCGGGTGCCGGAGAGCGCACAGCCGGGAACGTACGAGATCCTCGCCAAGTGTGCCGAGGGCGACCGGCAGGTGAGCGGCGACCTGCTGGTGGCGTTGGGCGCGGCGCACGAGCAGGTGCAGCCGCGAGGAAGCATGAAGACGGGGGTCGGCGGCGCACTCGGCGCCGACCCCGTGCAGACCGCGGCGGGTGTGGCGGCGCTGGCCGTCGCCGCCGCGGGCGGTACCTGGCTCCTGCATCGCCGGGCGAGAGGCGACGGGTACTGACCGGACACCCTCCGCTGTCCGTCAGCCGGTACCGCACATCCCGCCCCCTCCGGGTCCGACGCCCCTCGCGGCCCGGAGGGGGAGGGGGTGGTCATGGGGACCGCCCCCGGTCTTCGGGGGTCCGCCCCGGGTCTTCGGGGGTCCGCCCCCGGGAGAGGGTTCGTATGCGCAGCAGAAACAGGCGCGACAGGCTCGGCGACACCGCGATAGCCGCCGTCACCTTCGTGGCGCTCGGCTCCGGGGTGTGGCTGCTCGGCAGCGGCTCCGGGACGCACACGCCGCCCCAGCCCGCCGCGGCCGAGGGACACCCGGAGGCGAGTGGCGAACGGCTCGCGGCCCCCGCCCTCGCCCCGTCCATACCCACCCGCATCCGCATACCCTCGATACGCGTGAACGCCCCGCTGATGGGCCTCGCCCTCACCCGCTCCGGCAGCCTGGACGTCCCCCCGGCCCGGAACAAGAACCTGGCCGGCTGGTACGAGGCCGGCACCATACCCGGCGAGACGGGCACCGCGATCGTCGCCGGCCATGTCGACAACACCGAGGGCCCGGCCGTCTTCTACGACCTGGGCGCGCTGAAGCGAGGCGCCCACATCGAGGTGGACCGCCGGGACGGCTCCGTGGCCGTGTTCACCGTGGACGCGGTGGAGGTGTACGCGGCGAACAACTTCCCCGACGAGAAGGTCTACGGCGCGGCGCCCCGCCCCGAACTCCGCGTCATCACCTGCGGCGGCGGCTACACCAAGACCACCGGCTACCTGGGCAACGTGGTGGTGTTCGCGCATCTGACCGGGAGCCGATAGCAGGCGCGGCTCCCCGCGCCCCCCGGGCCGCTAGTGCGCCGACTCCCCGCCGAGGACGTGTTCCCTGCCCCACGCCCCGAGCGGCGCCAGTGCCTCGTTCAGCAGGGCGCCCCGGTGGGTCAGCGAGTACTCGACCCGCGGCGGCACCTCCTCGTACTCCTCGCGGTGCACGATGCCGTCGGCCTCCAGCTCGCGCAGCTGCGCAGCGAGCACCTTCTCCGTCACACCGGGCAGGGATCTGCGCAACTCGCCGAAGCGGTGCGGGCGTTCCCGCAGGGCCCACAGGACGAGCCCCTTCCACTTGCCGCCGATGACGTCCATCGCCGCGTCGATCCCGCAGACGTACGCCCCGGGCCGTCGTCCGACCGGCATGCCCTCCCCCTTCGCGGCCTGCACGCTTTCCTCCCGGTAACCACCCACTTCCAAGTAGGTACTTACGTCGGGCGGTCCCCACCGGAAACCCTAGCCGTCATGACCGACAACGCACCCCTGACCCTGCTCGGCACCGGCGCGATGGGCACCGCGCTCGGCCGGGCCTGGCTGGCCGCCGGGCACCCCCTGACCGTCTGGAACCGCACCCCCGAACGCACCGCCGCCCTCACCACCGAGGGCGCGGTGGCCGTCGGGAGCGCGGCGGAGGCGGTGGCCGCGAACCGGCTCACCGTCGTCTGCCTGCTGGACGACGCCTCCGTGGGCAGCGCCCTGGCGGACACCGACCTGACCGGCCGGGACCTGGTGAACCTCACCACCGGCACCCCCGACGACGCCCGCGCCCGGGCCGCCTGGGCCGGGGAGCGCGGCGCGCGCCTCCTGGACGGCGGGATCATGGCCGTACCGCCGATGATCGGCACGCCCGGCGCGTACGTCTTCTACAGCGGCCACCGGGAGCTGTTCGAGGAACACCGGGACGCGCTCGCCGTGCCGGCCGGCACCCGGTACATCGGCGCCGACCCCGGCCTCGCCGCGCTGCACGACGTGGCCCTGCTGAGCGCCATGTACGGCATGTTCGCCGGCATCACCCACGCCTTCGCCCTGGTGCGCGGGGCGGACGTGGCGCCCCGGGAGTTCGCGGAGGTGCTCGTGCCCTGGCTGGACGCGATGGCCGGCACGGTCCACCGGACGGCCGAGCGGCTGGCGAGCGGCGACCACACGAGCGGGGTGGTCTCCCACCTGGCCATGCAGGTCGCGGGCGCCGGAACCCTGCTGCGTACGGCGCAGGAGCAGAAAGTGAGCGCGGAGCTGATCACCCCGTTCCTGGACCTGATGGCACGGCGCCTCGCCGACGGGCACGGGCAGGAGGACATCTCCGGCCTGGTGGACCTGCTGCGCCGCTGAGGACCGGTCCGCGTCTCCTCACAGCGCTCCCCGGCGGGCCCACGGGACCCTCACACCCCCCGCCCGCCCCCGCTGAGGGCAGCGTTCCCCACGGGAAACAGGTGTGATGCGGCCGGGTAACGTCGGGACCGCACGCTCAAGGGCATGACCTCGAATACGCGTGTGGTGGTGATCGGCGCCGGCCTCGCGGGCGTACGGCTCGCCCGGCGGCTCGGCGAGCTGGGCACGCCCGCGCTGCTCGTCGGCGAGGAGGAGCACCCGCCGTACAACCGGGTGCTGCTCGCCGAGGTGCTGGCCGGCCGGTACGCCCCCGAGGTGATCGGCCTGCCGGCGCCCGAGGGCCTGCTGCGGGCCCGGGTCACCGGTATCGACCGGGCCGCCCGGACCGTCGAGTGCGCCGACGGCTCCTCGATCGCATACGACACGCTGGTTCTCGCCACCGGGTCCAACCCGGTGCTGCCACCGCTGCGCGGCCTGTTCACGCCCGACCACCAACTCCCCGAAGGCGTCCACGCGTTCCGCACGCTGGACGACTGCCTGGGGCTGGCCAAGGCGGTCCGGCCGGGTGTGCGCGCGGTCGTCATCGGGGGCGGGCTGCTCGGTGTCTCCGCCGCCCGCGCGCTCGCCGTGCGCGGCGCCCAGGTCGTCCTCGCCCAGCAGTCCGAGCGGCTCATGGAACGCCAGCTCGACCCGGACGCCTCCCGGCTGGTGCTGCGGCACCTGACCGACCTGGGCGTCGAGGTGCACACCGAGTGTCGGGTGCGGGACGTGCGCTGCGTCGCCGGCGCGGTCCGCTCGGTGGAGATGGCCGACGGATACGCCCTGGACGCCGACCTCGTCGTCCTCGCCTGCGGCGTGCACCCGCGCACCTCGCTCGCCGAACAGGCCGGTCTCGCCGTGCACAAGGGCATCCTCGTCGACGACGAACTGCGCACCTCCGACCCGCGGATCCACGCCGTCGGCGACTGCGTCCAGCACGAGGGCACGGTCTACGGCCTCGCGGTCCCCGCGCTGGAACAGGCCGACGCCCTAGCCGAACTGATCGCCGGAGACCCGGACGCGCGCTATCGCGGCACCCGTTCCCTGACCCGGTTGACCCTCACCGGCCCGGGCTCCCCCTTCGACCTGGCCGCCTTCGGCGAGACCGAGGCGCGCCCCGGCGACGACGTCGTGCGGCTCGCCGACGCCACCCGCGGCACCTACCGCAAGGTCGTCGTCCGCGACGACCGCCTGGTCGGCGGGGTCCTCGTCGGCGAACTCGGCACCGTCGGCGCGCTCGCCCGCGCCTGGGAGGGAGCAGAGCCGCTCCCCTCCGACGGCGGCCCCCTGCTCCACCTGCTCACCAACGATGGAGGCTCCTGATGACCACCGCCCTGGGGGCCACCCCCACGATCGTGCTCGTCGGCCACGGCATGGTCGGCCAGCGCTTCCTCGAAGCGCTCGCCGAGCGCGGCCTGACCGCCACGCACCGCGTGGTCGTGCTGTGCGAGGAGCCGCGTCCCGCGTACGACCGCGTCGCCCTCACCTCGTACTTCTCGGGCAAGACCCCCGAGGACCTGTCCATGACCGACATGGAGTTCATCCAGGACCACGGCATCGAGCTGTACGTCGGCGACCCGGCTGAGACGGTCGACCGCGCGGCGAGGACGGTCACGGCCAGGTCCGGCCGGGTCTTCGCGTACGACACCCTCGTCCTGGCCACCGGCTCGTACCCGTTCGTGCCGCCGGTCCCGAACAAGGACGCCGAGGGCTGTTTCGTCTACCGCACGATCGAGGACCTGCTCGCCATCGAGGAGTACGCGAAGACGAGGGCGACGACCGGCGCCGTGGTCGGCGGCGGGCTGCTCGGCCTGGAGGCGGCAGGTGCGCTGAAGGGGCTCGGACTGACCACCCACATCGTGGAGTTCGCGCCGCGCCTGATGCCGGTGCAGGTCGACGAGGGCGGTGGCGCGGCCCTGCTGCGGACCATCGAGGGCATGGGCCTGACCGTGCACACGGGCGTGGGCACCCAGGAGATCCTCACCGGTGAGGACGGCTCGGTCAGCGGCATGAAGCTGTCCGACGGCTCCGAACTCGGCGCCGACATGGTGGTGTTCAGCGCGGGCGTGCGCCCCCGCGACCAGCTGGCCCGGGACTGCGGCCTCGCGGTCGGCGAGCGCGGCGGCATCACGGTCGACGAGCAGTGCCGTACGGTCACCGACCCGCACGTCTTCGCGATCGGCGAGTGCGCGCTGGCGGCGGACGGCCGGGTGTACGGCCTGGTGGCGCCCGGCTACGAGCAGGCGCAGACGGCCGCCGCGACGATCGCTTCCGACGAAGCCGCCTTTGTCGGCGCCGACCTGTCCACCAAGCTGAAGCTGCTCGGCGTGGACGTGGCGTCCTTCGGCGACGCGCACGGCACCACCGAGGACTGCCTGGACGTCGTCTACTCCGACTCCCGCGCCGGCCTGTACAAGAAGCTGGTCATCGGCGCCGACGGCACGCTGCTCGGCGGCATCCTCGTCGGTGACGCGGAGGCGTACGGCACCCTGCGCGCGCTGACCGGCTCGGTGCCCCCGATCTCCCCCGAGTCGCTCGTCCTGCCCGCCGGAGCCGACTCGGGGGCCCGGCTCGGCCCGTCCGCGCTGCCGGACGAGGCGGTCATCTGCTCCTGCCACAACGTCAGCAAGGGCACCATCCGGGGTGCGGTGACGGAGCACAAGTGCACCACCGTGCCCGAGGTGAAGAAGTGCACCAAGGCCGGCACCGGCTGCGGCTCCTGCGTCAAGGTGCTCGGTCAGCTCGTCAACGCCGAGCTGGAGGCGTCCGGCGTCGAGGTCGACAAGGGCCTGTGCGGCTGCTTCGCCCAGACCCGCGAGGAGCTGTACGAGATCGTCCTCGCCCTGCGCATCACGTCTTACCGGGATCTTCTCGACCGCTACGGCCGTGAGGGCGCCCGGGGCGGCGACGGCTGCGAGGTCTGCAAGCCGGCCGTCGGCTCGATCATCGCCTCCCTCGCCCCGACGATCGGCGCGAGCGGCTATGTCCTGGACGGCGAGCAGGCCGCCCTGCAGGACACCAACGACCACTTCCTGGCCAACCTGCAGAAGAACGGCTCGTACTCGGTGGTACCGCGCATCCCCGGCGGCGAGATCGCGCCCGAGAAGCTGATCGTGATCGGCGAGATCGCCCGCGACTTCGGCCTCTACACGAAGATCACCGGCGGTCAGCGGATCGACATGTTCGGCGCGCGGGTCGAGCAGCTGCCGCTGATCTGGGCCCGGTTGGTGGACGCGGGCTTCGAGTCGGGCCACGCGTACGGCAAGTCGCTGCGCACGGTGAAGTCCTGCGTGGGCCAGACCTGGTGCCGCTACGGCGTGCAGGACTCGGTCCGGATGGCGATCGACCTGGAGCTGCGCTACCGGGGCCTGCGCTCCCCGCACAAGCTGAAGTCGGCGGTCTCCGGCTGCCAGCGCGAGTGCGCCGAGGCCCAGTCGAAGGACTTCGGGGTGATCGCCACCGCCGGCGGCTGGAACCTGTATGTCGGCGGCAACGGCGGCGCGACCCCGCGCCACGCGGACCTGCTGGCCCAGGACCTGTCCGACGCCGAACTGGTGCGCCTCATCGACCGGTTCCTGATGTTCTACATCCGCACCGCCGACCGCCTGGAGCGCACCTCGACCTGGCTGGAGCGGATCCCCGGCGGCCTGGACCACGTACGGGACGTGGTGGTGCACGACTCGCTCGGCATCTGCGACGAGCTGGAGCAGCTGATGCGGGCGCATGTCGCGCACTACCGCGACGAGTGGGCGGAGACCATCAACGACCCCGAGAAGCTGGCCCGGTTCGTGTCCTTCGTGAACGCCCCGGACACCCCCGACCCGGTCGTCGCCTTCGTCCCCGAGCGCGACCAGATCAAGCCCGACCTGCCGCTGCTGTCCATCGGCCTGCGGCCCGCAGACGACGTCCTGGAAGGAAGCGCCCGATGACCCTGGCTGTCGAGACCACCGACCTGAAGGTCCAGCTCCGGCTCGCCGACGACGACTGGTTCACGGCCTGCGACCTGAGCGCGCTCACCCCGGGCCGCGGGGTGGCCGCCCTGCTGCCGGACGGCCGCCAGGTGGCCCTCTTCCGGGACCGCGCCGACCGCCTGTACGCCATCGACAATCGCGACCCCTTCACCGGCGCGGCCGTCCTCTCCCGCGGCCTGACCGGCACCCACGTCGGCCGCCCGTTCGTCGCCTCCCCTCTGCTCAAGCAGCGCTTCGACCTGGTCAGCGGGGAGTGCCTGGACGACGAGGGGGTCCGGGTGGCGGCGTACGAGGTGCGGGCCGCCTAGCCGCTGAAAGCGCGGTGAGGCCGCCGTGAAACCGGGCGGGCGCAGGCTCTGTGCCAGAAGCAAGGCGACGGAGCCCCGCCCCGGGGCCACGACGGATCAAGGAGCACACGACCATGTCTCTCACCCTCACCGACCAGGACAAGCTCACCCTGCGGACCGCCGCGTACGGCGCCGTGTCGCTGTTGACCGCCGCCGACGCCGCCGGCTCGCCCCACAGGGTCGCCACCCACGGCAGCATCGCCCTGGCCTCCGCGACCGGCCCGGTCGGGCACGTGCTCGCCGAGAAGTCCAAGGTGCAGAACCTGGACGGCAAGTCCGTGGCCGAAATCGCCGACCACGTGCTGCCGGCCCTGACCGCGGCCATGAGCCTGCTCAAGAAGCAGGATCCGGCGGAGGCCGACAACTTCCGCAGCACCGTTCTCGTCGCCCTCGAAGCAGCCACCCGGGCCCACAAGGGCGAGCCCGGCCCCACCATGGCCGAGATGACCCGCAAGATCACCGCGGCCCTCGACGCGGCCTGACGGGCCGGGGGCGGCCGGGGCGGACATGGCTCGCGCCTGCCCCGCCCCGGCCGCCGGCGCGGCGCACGCACGCACCCTCTAGTCGATCCCCGACCGCTCCACCCCCGCCACGATCCACCGCTGGAAGCACAGGAACACCACCAGCAGCGGAAGGATCGACACGACGGCCGCGACGAACAGCTCGTGCAGCCGGATGACCTGGGACGTGGTGAAGGACGACAGGGCCACCTGCACCGTCCAGGCGCTCCGGTCCTGCCCGATGACCAGCGGCCACAGGAAGGAGTTCCACGCGCCGAGGAACACGATCGTCCCCACGGCGGCGAACACCGGCCGCGCGTTCGGCACGACGACGAGCCAGTACGTCCGCCAGTACCCGAGCCCGTCGACCTGCGCCGCGTCCTCCAACTCCCGTGGGAAACCCAGGAAGTACTGCCGGAAGACGAAGCAGGCGAAGGCGGAGAACAGGGTCGGGACGATCAGACCCCGCAGCGTGGAGATCCAGCCCAGCGACGACACCAGCACGAAGCTGGGTACGAAGGTGACGGCGGCCGGGACCAGCAGGGTGCCCAGGATGCCGTAGAAGACCTTGTTCGCGTGCCGGTAGGGGATGCGGGCGAGGCCGTAGCCCGCGAGGGACGCCGGGAGCAGGGTGCCCAGGGTGGTCGCGACGGCGATCAGCGCGGAGTTGACCAGCGAGCGCGCGAACGGGACGGACGGGTCGTCGAACAGCTCCCGGACGTTCCCCCACCTCACCTCGCGCGGGAAGAAGGTCCATTCGGGCGAGGTGATGTCCTGCTCACTGGACAGGCCGTTGCGCACCAGCAGACAGAAGGGGATCAGGAACAGCAGGGCGAGCGCGATCAGCAGCACCAGCCTGAGCGCCCGCCCCACCCGTACCAGGGCGTCATCCATCGGCGTCCGTCCTTCCCAGCCGCAGCCAGCGCGCCTGCCCCACCGTGACGACCACGATGATCAGCGCGAGGATCACCGCGCCCGCGCTGCCCAGCCCGAGGTTCTGCCCCTGCCCGAGGGCGGTGTAGTAGAGGTAGACCAGCGGTGGCCGGGCGTACGGCGGATAGCCCCGCGCGTCCGACAGCAGGTTGTAGAACTCGTCGAAGGCCTGGAAGGCGTTGATGACGAGCAGCAGCACCACCGCGACCGAGGTGGCCCGCAGCTGCGGCAGGGTGATGTGCCGCAGCACGGTCCAGCCCGGCCGGGCCCCGTCCACGGCGGCCGCCTCGTACAGCACCGGGTCGATCCGCTGCAGCCCGGCGAGGAAGAGGATCATGTAGAAACCGGCCTGCAGCCACAGCCGTACGGTCACGATGACCAGCCAGTACCAGGGCGGATCGGTGCCGGCCAGCCAGGCGACGGGATCCTGGCCGACCCACCCGAGGACGGTGTTGGCGAGCCCGAACCGCACCCCGTTGAAGATCGACATCTTCCACACCAGCGCGGCGACGACGTAACTGCACGCGGCCGGAAGGAAGAAGACCGACCGGAAGAACGCGCGGGCGCGTCCGAGGCGGTTGACCATCAGGGCGAGGGAGAGGGAAAGGAGGTACGTGACCGGCACGATGAAGGCGGTGAAGAGGAGAAAGGTCCACAGGCTGTCGACGAACGCGTCGTCCTTCAGCATCGCCGTGTAGTTGTCCAGCCCGACGAAGTGCGTGGGCGTGACGGTGTTGTGCGCGTCGAAGAAGCTCAGGCCCACGCTCCACAGCAGCGGAACGTAGGTGAACAGAGCGAGCCCGAGCGCGAACGGCCCCACGAACACCCAGAACCAGAGTGCCCTGCGCCGCCTCACGACGCCTTCTTCACCTTCTTCGCGCTCCGCAGGCGGTCGAGCTCGGCGGCCACCTTCCGTACGACGGCCCGCAGTTCGTCCTCCGGACTCGCCCCGCCACTGATGATCCGGCTCAGCGCATCCTGGTAGGCGGTCTGGGCGGCCGGCGTCCACAGCAGCGGCTGGGCGTAGCCGTGGTCGGTGGTGAAGCGCACGGCGTCGGCGGCGGCCCCCGACCGCAGCGCGGTGGCCTTCCTGGCGAGGGAGATCCGGGCCGGGATGTGAAAGCCGTAGGACAGCGCGAAGTCCTCCTGGTAGTCGGTGCGTTGCACCCACAGCCACCGCACGAACTCCTTCGCGGCCTCCTTGTGCCTGCTGCGCGCGCTGACGGCGGCGCCGTACGCCCCGACGGGTACGGCGGGCCTCCCCTGACCCCCGTCCTTGGGAAACGGCAGCACCCCGAAGTCGTCCCCCAGCTCCTTCTTGATCTGCGGCAGCGCCCACAGCCCGGACCACTGCATCGCGGTCAGTCCCTGGATGAAGGCGGACGGGTCGGACCAGTCGGCGGGCGCGCCGAGGAGGAGGGACTTGTCGGCGTACAGCCGGTGCAGCTTGCCGAGGGTGCGGGCGGCGCCGGGATCGTCGAAGCCGACCTTGCCGTCCTCGGTGACGAGCTGCAGCCCGGCGGCATACAGGGGCGTGCCGCCGAGCACGCCGGCGCCCCCGTCATTGCCCAGGAACAGCCCCTTGACCTCGCTGTCGGTGAGCTTCCGCGCCGCGTCCACGAGGGCGTCCAGCGTGTCCGGCGGCTCGACCCCGGCGTCCCGCAGCAGGCTCTTCCGGTAGTACAGCATCTGCATGTCGACGACCTGCGGAATGCCCCAGACCCGGCCGTCGTACGTCTTCGGCGCGAGCACGGCCGGATCGAAGTCGTCCTCGACGCCCCTGACGAGCTCGGTCAGGTCCACGACGTGACCGCCCTGGATCTGGTCCAGCGTCGGCCCGTTGACCTCGAAGACGTCCGGCCCGGAGTCGGTGAGCAGGGCGGCGGCGGTCTGCTGGTCGTAGTTCCCCGGCCGCCACTGCACCGTGACCCGCGCCTTGCGATAGGCACCGGCATACCGCTCGACGGCCTGCTCGGTACCGGCCTCGCCGTACTGGTGATACCACTGCGACAACTCCGCCGAACTCCCGCTCCCGCGCCCCGTATTGCCCCCGCAGGCGCTGAGCAACCCGCCACCTGCCAGCCCGGCCCCCGCGACCAGCGCTCCCCTACGGATCATCGTCATCGTCGGTGCCCCCTGACGTCGGTCGATCTTCGTCATCGATGCACGGCCCAACGATCAACCATGCGGGTCGATTACGAAAGGCGCATTGCGGCCGTGTGCCGGCGGGGGCGGGCGGGCACTCGGATCGGTGCGCAGTGCACCATGCACCGGACGGTGGAGGCCAATACACAACTTTTCCGGCCCGGGGTGCATCCCACACAGTGACCTTCATCCCCCATTCGCCCGATGGAGGCGGATGTGCCATGTATCCGAACCCTCTGAAACCTCTGAGCCCTCTAAGCTCTCTGACCCCTCCGAAGCCTCGGAGATTCCTCCGGACGCTCCCCAGGCGCGGCCCGGCGGCCGTACTGACCGCCGCTCTCCTGGGCCTCACCGCCGCGGGAGCCGCGTGGAGCGCGACCCCGACGGCGGCGGCACGGACCTCGACCGGGACACGCACCTGTGCCGTGAGCGACCTGTACCTCTCCATGGGCCGCAAGGAAGGCGCCGCGGGGTCGCTGTACTGGCCGATCCGGTTCACCAACACCAGCCCGACCAGCTGCGCCCTGCGCGGCTACCCGGGCGTCAGCGTCCTGGACACCGCGCACCACCAGATCGGTCCGGCCGCCACCCGCAGCGGCCGTTCGTACGGCACGGTCACCCTCGCCCCCGCCCACTCGGCGTCGGCGGTCGTCCGCACCACCAACGGCCCGGTCGGCGGCCCCTGCCAGCGCACCGGCACCTACCTGCGGGTCTACCCACCGGCCTCCCACACCGCAACCCTGATCCCGGCCCCCTGGACAAGCTGCTCCGGCGTCTTCCAGGTGGGTCCGGTGAACGCCGAGGGCGCGTTCTGAGAGGGGGCGGGGCGCCTTCCGAAGGGGGGCCGGCAGTGCCGAAGGGGCGGCACCCGCACCGGGTACCGCCCCGAGCGGGTCCCGCGGCTCTCAGTCCCGCCGGATCAGCACCACCTGCGGCAGCTGGAGAAGAAGGGCGTCATCCTCCGCGAACCCCGGCAGTCGCGCAGCATCCGACTCACACAGTGACGCCCTCACCAGGCCCCGTAGGCTCCTTTGCGTGATTGAAACCGTTGTGCTGGACGTAGGCGAGACCATCACCCGAGACGACCGATACTGGGCCTCGTGGGCGGACTGGCTGGGCGTTCCCCGCCATACCCTGTCCGCGCTCGTCGGTGCCGTCGTCGCTCAAGGCCAGGACAACGCGGAGGCGCTGAGACTTCTGCGCCCTGGTATCGACGTCACGGCCGAATACCGTGAACGGGAGGCAGCCGGCTGCGGCGAGCGCTTGGACGAGACCGACTTGTACGACGACGTCCGTCCGGCCCTGACCGCACTGCGTGAGGCAGGCGTCCGAGTAGTCGTTGCCGGCAATCAGACCGCGCGCGCCGCCGACCTGCTGCGCGCGCTCGACCTGCCCGTAGACCTGATCGTCACATCGGGCGAGTGGGGCGTGGCCAAGCCCCGGCCGGAGTTCTTTCAGCGAGTCATCGAGGTTGCCGAGGCACCGGCCGACCGAATCCTCTACGTGGGCGACCATCCCGCCAACGACGTGCACCCGGCCAAGGCGGCGGGGCTGCGCACCGCACACATCCGCCGCGGTCCGTGGGGGTGCCTTTGGGCCGACGCGCCCGAAACGGTTGCTGCCGCGGACTGGCGGATCAACGGACTCATGGACCTGGTCAGCATTGTCCGGTGACAACAGCGGAGCGGCCCGGCCAGGTTGGCGGGCCGCTTCCAGTACACGCGGCCTGTGACGCGAGTACCGTTCGGTGTGGATGTCCGAACGGAGACAGATGCCCGCGAACACCGACGGAGGAGTGGGCCGGCGGATCGCCTACTACCGGAGCGTCGTCCGGCCCAAGATGACTCAGGCCGAACTGGCCACCGCCGCCTGCGTTGCCCTGGGCACGGTCCGGAAGATTGAGCGCGGCGAACGCGGCGTCACCGACGACACTCTTCAGGCCATCGCCGACGCGCTCGGCGTCGATCCGTCACGCCTGCGCCATGACCGCGGCCCCTCTGATGTGCAGGGCCCGGTTGACGGTCTCTTGACCATCCCCGCCTGACCAATACGTCGGGGCGGCGCCCAGACTGGACACCGCCCCGCCGCTCCTGCTCCCTCTCAGTCCCTCCCGATCAACTCCGGATCGATCCTCCGCCCGACGAGCGGCAGTGAGCCGGCCACGGCCACGGCGACGGCCCCAAGCGAGCAGGCGAGCAGCAGCGGCACGCCCTTGCCGTCCCAGAAGATCGCACCGCCCCCCGTGACGAGGTAACTCGACTCGGCGGCCTTTCCGGTGACGACGGCCAACATCAGTCCCGCCGTCAACGGCACCACGACCTGCGCGACCTGCGCGGCCCGCAGGGTGCGCGGCCGTGCCCCGAGCAAAGCGAGCGCCGTGACCTGCGGCTTCCGTTCCATGGCCCGGTCGGTGGCCGCGACCAGGTAGGCAGCCACACCGATGATCAGGCCGAGCACCATGCCGATGGCAAGCAGGGTTTTGACGACAGCGATCTGCTGGAGGGCGGTTACGTTGATGCCGTAGGGATCCACGGCGATCGTGGGATCGACGCCGCCGATCCCGTCCAACACCGCTCGCACGGTTGCTGGGTCCGAGTCGCTGACCAGGACCAGGGTGGCACCGTCAGGACGGTAACCGGCGGGGACGAAGGACGGTGGCAGAAGAACGTCCGCGTTCATCGCCTGGATATCGTCCCAGTCGCGGTACCGAAGGATGCGTTCCGGCACTTTCAGTTGCTGGACGCGGCGGTGTCCGCCCTTCCAGAAGTGGAACCGGAAGGTCGTTCCCGACTTGATGTCGTCGTGAGGATATCCGTTGACCGCGTCCAGCAGCCGAACGGGACGGCCGTCGACGCAGCCGTCGACCTTCGACACCGACTCGCGCAGCTGGCCGCATGTGGCGATCACCGCGCCGAGAACGGGTTGGTACGCATCGACGCGGAGATCCGTCCATGAGCTCATTCGGACGGCATGCCCCCGAACACCCCTGATGCTTTCCAAAGCGTGCTGTTGCTGGGCCGTCATACCGTCGAGCCCGACGCTGTAGATCTGCACGGGTGAGTTGTGCTTGGAAATCTGGTCGAGTTCGATGAGAACGCCCTGGACGAGCGAGGCCGCGTACACCAAAAGGACCAGGCCGGTCGCCACGCGCAGGGCACCGCCGGGTTCTGCCTCGTTCCGACGCATGGCCAGGCTCAAGGACAGCGAGCCGCTCGAGCGGGCCACACTGCGGGCAAGGGCCTGTGAGAGGAGCGGAAGCGTCAGTACAAGACCGACCCCGACCAGTACGACGGCGAGTGGCATGAGGACGGCGGACACTCGAGTCTCCCGCGGCGCATGACCTGTCGCACCCGCCACGCAGTACCCGACGACGACACCCAGCCCAGGAACGAGTGGAAGCAACCCCCACATGGCGGGTGGTTTCTGCACGGCACTGCGCCGCACTGCCAGCGGGTTCGCCGCCGCCCTCCGAGCACTCGCCCGCCCCACGAACCATGCGAGGGCGGGACAGCCGAGCAGACAGACGAGGACCGTCGAGAGACTGAGGGCGCCATCACTCGGATACCACTTGAAGCCGGGGAGGCCCGCACGACTGATCATTTGGTTGACCAACTCGTAGATTCCGAGACCGACCACGGCACCGAGCAGTACGGCAGCCACTGTCTCGGCCGCATTGACCCGCTGAACTGCCTTCGTACTCAGGCCGAGAAGTCGTAGCGCGGCCAACCGCCGTACTCGTGCGGCCGCGGAGAGCCTCGCGCAGACCGAGAGGAAGACCGCCAGTGGCAGCAGTACGACACCGGTCAGCGTGAACCGCACGATGTCGAGGGTCGACTTCTCCACTGTGCGGTTCGGCGGATAGGGCTCACCGAAGACGGTAACGACGTCGGCGTCCCTGAGCTGGTGCGGGGACACGCCGATGTACGCGTACAACTCATCGGGGTGTGCGAGGCCTTGGGCGCCGATGAGTCCTCGTTCCCGTCCTGGGAGGAGTTGGGCGAGCCCTGGCTCCCTACGAAGCGCCTCGTGCAACCGCGGAGACAGAAAGATCTCGCCCTGGCGCGGGAGTGCCATCAGTCCCGGTGGCGGTTCGATGTCCTTGGTACCGACTGCGATGAAGACACGGGTCATGGGCCGGGAGCCGAGCGGGTCCGTCCTGGTCAGTTCCCGTGGCGCCCCCTTGATGCCGGTGCAGTGCCCGTGTGAGTCCCTGGCGCAGGTCGGCTGGCGCGCTGCCATGCGGGCGTCCTGGGCAGCCAGGATCCCCGGGATGGTCAGGACTACGGCAAGGCAGCTCACGCCGATTGCGCTGCCCAGGGCCATCAGGAGGAACCTCGCCCGGTTCCCTCGCCCACTACCCAGGAGCAGGCGCAGCCCGAGGAGCAGTTCTCTCACGTCGCCTCCCGACCCTGAGTGGCGAGAACACCGTCGCACATCGTGTAGTGAGTATCCGCTCGAGCTGCCACCTGCTGGTCGTGCGTGACGAGAACCACGGCCGTCCCCTGGGACCGCGCAAGCGCCAGGAACTCCTCCAGTACGGCCGAGGCGTTGGTGCTATCGAGAGAGCCGGTTGGCTCGTCGGCAAACACGACGGCCGGCTGGTGGACCAACGCCCGTGCCACGGCTACGCGTTGGTTCTGCCCTCCGGACACCTGCGAGGGCCGACGGCGCCGCAGATCCGCGAGGCCGAGCCGACTCAGAACCTCGCCCGCGGCGGCGAGCGCGGGGGCCTTGCGCTGTCCGGCCAAGCGAAGAGGCAGGGCTGTATTTTCCTCGATGGTCAGCTCGGGGAGCAGTTCACCGTACTGGAAGACGAACCCGAACCGCTCGCGGCGGAGCGCGCTGAGTTCCTCGTCGGGCAGCTGAGCGAGGACGCGCCCCTCGAATCGGACCTCGCCGCGCGCGACGGGCAGCACTCCGGCCAGGCAGTAAAGCAACGACGACTTGCCCGAGCCGCTCTGCCCGCTGATCGCCGCGACCTCACCACGACGGAGGGAGATCTTCGCGTTCCGGACCGCGGGGGTGTCACCGTAGAAGAGGTCGACGTCCGCGGCGGACAGGACTTCTGACGTATTGATGGCGTTCCCCTAGGGAAAGTGCGAGCCCGGACGCGGAGATCCGGGCTCTGGATGCTCGGACAGGTCCTAGTGGTTGGCGAAGTGCTGCCCGGGAGAGCAGTTGTCCGGGCGGAGGCTTCCCCGGTCGCGACACGCACGCATATAGGCATCGATGGTGTAGCGCTGAGCACCGTCCCAGTTGGAGTGGTGCATCCACACGGACCGCTTCTGCTCGCCGTAGTACCGGACCCAGTCGTGGCCCTCGACACGGACCTGCATGTAGACGTTGTGGCCGTCACCTCCATTCGCGTCGCGAAGCTTGCCGGCCCATTCGAAGGCGCCGTGGTTCACTTCCGCGGGGTTGAACTTGTACTCGCCCTCCAGGAACTCGACGCCTCCTGACCTGAGCACAGGGATCGACGCGGACCAGGCTGCGGCCGCCGTCCCCGCAGCGGTGAGGATCAGACCGGCCGCCGCCAAGCCCGCCAACGCCTTCTTCATCTCCGTACCTCCGTCATCACCGGCAGCTCCGACAGCCACCGCGTGATCACGGAATGTAACGCCATGAAAGCGCAGGGAAACGATCTGCCCACCCCATCACCACCACATCAGGTGATCAGAATCCAGACACCGGCCGAAATAGGGCACACAGGCGCCGCTTCGCTGAGCGTTTTGGGCCCGTAGCCCTCGGCCACCCGCACTTCCGGCCCGCGCACTCGCTCCCGGCCCGTGCTGGAGCGGGCCGCAGTCAAGGGTCGGACGAAGGTGACGCGGCACGCAGAACGAGGCCGCCGGAGAAGCGGGCGGCACCGCAGGGCTATGCGAAGGCCCAGCCCGTCCACCGCTCGACCCGGACGGCGACCGCAGGGCCCTGGGGCGGGGACTGCTTGTACTGGTCGTACTTGCCGCACAACAACCTCAGCGCCCGCAGGCGCTCTTCACCTTCCTCCAGGACTTCGCCGCGGCCGTCGGCGCGGACCCACCACAGCTTCGTCCAGTCGTCGTCGTAGTGGTCGACCAGCACGGTTACCGCTGGATTGTCCCTGATGTTGCGCAAGCGCCGCAGGTTCCAGGTGCTCTTGGGCTTGTGGTCGACCGCGAAGTACAGGACGTCGTCCTGGACCACGAAGGTCACGGGAACCGCATGAGGCACTCCGGAGCCGTCCACGGTCGCCAGCCGGGCGACGGATGAGGAGACGAAGCGTTCCCGGGCGACGGACGGTGAGAGCCTCATGCATTCCACGATAGTGAGGGCTCGGGGCCCTGGCCGTCGGGCGGCTCGTCGAGCAGCGGCCCGCAGGACGCCGGAGAGGCGGCACCCCCGCACAGGGTGCCGCCTCTCTTCTTTCGTGCGCCGGAGCCGTCGCCGATCGGTGAGGGTCGGGGACCAGCGACGGCTCCGGGGTTCGGGTGGCCGTGAGGGGCCTAGCGGTGGTCGCTGCCCGCCGACTGCGTCGCCGCGCGGCCTGCTTCGAGGCGGGCCACCGGGATGCGGAAGGGGGAGCAGGAGACGTAGTCCAGGCCGACCTCGTGGAAGAAGTGGACGGACTCGGGGTCACCGCCGTGTTCGCCGCAGACGCCGAGCTTGAGGTCGGGGCGGGTGCGCCGGCCCGCTTCCGCCGCCGACTTCACCAGGGAGCCGACGCCGTCCTTGTCGATCGTCTCGAAGGGGCTGACGCCGAAGATGCCCTTTTCCAGGTACGCGGTGAAGAAGGAGGCTTCGACGTCGTCGCGGCTAAAGCCCCACACCGTCTGCGTCAGGTCGTTCGTGCCGAAGCTGAAGAACTCCGCCGCCTCGGCGATCTGGCCCGCCGTGAGGGCGGCTCGCGGGAGTTCGATCATCGTGCCGATCGCCAGCTTCAGCGCCGTACCCGTCGCCGCCTCGACCTCCGCGATGACCTTGTCGGCCTCGTCGCGGACGATCTCCAGCTCCTGGACCGTGCCGACGAGCGGGATCATGACCTCCGCGCGCGGGTCGCCCTTGGCGGACTTGCGTTCCGCCGCCGCCTCGGCGATCGCGCGGACCTGCATCGTGAACAGGCCGGGGATGACCAGGCCGAGGCGCACGCCGCGCAGGCCGAGCATCGGGTTCTGCTCGTGCAGGCGGTGCACCGCCTGGAGCAGGCGGAGCTCGTTCTCGTGCGGCTCCTGGCGGGACTCGGCCAGCGCCACGCGGACCGACAGCTCGGTGATGTCGGGGAGGAACTCGTGCAGCGGCGGGTCCAGGAGACGGATCGTCACCGGGAGGCCGTCCATCGCCTCGAAGAGTTCGACGAAGTCCTTCTTCTGCAGGGGGAGCAGCTCCGACAGGGCCGCCTCGCGCTCCTCCTCCGTGTCCGCGAGGATCAGCTTCTCGACCATCTCACGGCGCTCACCGAGGAACATGTGCTCCGTGCGGCACAGGCCGATGCCCTGGGCGCCGAAGCGCCGGGCGCGCAGGGCGTCCTCGGCGTTGTCCGCGTTGGCGCGGACGCGCAGGCGGCGCTTGCGGTCGGCGAAGGCCATCATGCGGTGGACCGCCTCGACCAGCTCGTCCGCGTCGTCGGCGCCGGGGTGCATCCGGCCCTCGAAGTACTCCACCACGGGGGACGGGACCACCGGGACCTCGCCCAGGTAGACCTTGCCGGAGGAGCCGTCGATGGAGATCACGTCGCCTTCCTCGACGACGTGGCCGCCGGGGACCGTCATGCGACGGCGCTTGGTGTCGACCTCCAGCTCCTCCGCGCCGCACACGCACGTCTTGCCCATGCCCCGGGCCACGACGGCGGCGTGGGAGGTCTTGCCGCCGCGTGAGGTGAGGATGCCCTCCGCCGCGATCATGCCGTCCAGGTCGTCCGGGTTCGTCTCACGGCGGACCAGGATGACCTTCTCGCCCGAGCGGGACCACTTGACGGCCGTGTAGGAGTCGAAGACCGCCTTGCCGACCGCCGCACCGGGGGACGCGGCGATGCCGCGCGCCACCTGGTCGACCTTCGCCTGCTCGTCGAAGCGCGGGAACATCAGCTGGGCCAGCTGGGCGCCGGTGACGCGCTGGAGCGCCTCCGTCTCGTCGATCAGGCCCTGGTCGACCAGCTGGGTCGCGATGCGGAAGGCGGCGCCCGCCGTGCGCTTGCCGACCCGGGTCTGGAGCATCCACAGCTGACCGCGCTCGATCGTGAACTCGATGTCGCACAGGTCCTTGTAGTGGTTCTCCAGCGTCTCCATGATCTGCATGAGCTGGTCGTACGACTTCTTGTCGATCGACTCCAGCTCCGCGAGCGGGACGGTGTTGCGGATGCCCGCGACGACGTCCTCGCCCTGGGCGTTCTGCAGGTAGTCGCCGTAGACGCCCTGGTGGCCGGAGGCGGGGTCACGGGTGAACGCGACGCCCGTGCCGGAGTCGGGGCCGAGGTTGCCGAAGACCATCGAGCAGACGTTGACGGCCGTACCGAGGTCGTGCGGGATGCGCTCCTGGCGGCGGTAGAGCTTCGCCCGGTCGCCGTTCCACGAGTCGAAGACCGCCTTGATGGCGAGGTCCATCTGCTCGCGCGGGTCCTGCGGGAAGTCCCGGCCGGCCTCCTTCTTGACGATCTTCTTGAAGGTGGTGACCAGCTTCTTCAGGTCGGCGGCCTCCAGGTCGGTGTCGACCGTGACCTTCTTGGCCTCCTTGGCCGCCTCGAGGGCCTCTTCGAAGAGGTCGCCGTCGACGCCGAGGACGGTCTTGCCGAACATCTGGATCAGGCGGCGGTAGGAGTCCCAGGCGAACCGGTCGTCGCCGGCCTGCTTGGCCAGGCCCTGCACCGACTTGTCGGAGAGGCCGATGTTCAGGACCGTGTCCATCATGCCGGGCATGGAGAACTTGGCGCCCGAACGGACGGACACCAACAGCGGGTTGTCGGCCTGGCCGAGCTTCTTGCCCATGCGGGACTCGAGGGCGTCGAGGTGCGCACTCACCTCGTCACGCAGTGCCGCGGGCTCCTCGCCGCTGTCCAGGTAGACCTTGCAGGCCTCGGTGGTGATGGTGAAGCCGGGAGGGACCGGAAGACCGAGGTTGGTCATCTCGGCGAGGTTGGCGCCCTTGCCGCCGAGGAGGTCTTTGAGGTCCTTGTTGCCCTCGGTGAAGTCGTAAACGAACTTCACTACGTGGGGTTCTTTGTTTTCCGACACGGGTCTCGACTCCTTGAGGCCGCGGTGGCTGCCCTGACGGCGAGGAACATACCCAGATCGAAGGCGCATGGGTACGTCCACTTGCGCGTCATGAGCCCGTAACCACTCGTCCGCCAGCGGATCGAAAGTCAAGGCTTGGCAAGCCGGCACCGCCAGATGTCTTCACTTCTTGAATGCAAACACCTCTCAGCGGCGGGTTTTTCGCTCAGGTGAGCGGGCATCCCGCACGTCTGATTTCGAACGATGAACGATCAAGGGGTGGCACCCAGTGCCACCCCTTGGAGAAGTGCAGTCGCTCAAGATCCGCTCATCTGAGCGCAACCCTTATCAAGGGTGGCGAGAATCACGCTGCCACAGCCCGCCGGATTTCACCATGCGGACCGCTCCCCGGTACCCGGAAACACCCACGTCACACCCCCGTGTCAGAGGCCCAGCGCCCGCAGCCGCTCCTCCGCCCGCTCCGGCGCGTAGAGGTGTTCCACGACCAGTGCCCCCGCTCCGATGAGCGCGGCCCGCTCCCCCAGCCGGGAGGTCACGACATGGAGGTGGGCCGTGGAGCGCGGCAGTGCCCGCTGGTAGAGGAGTTCCCGGACGCCGGTGAGGAAGGGCGTCCCGGCCAGGTCGCCCGCGATCATCAGCACCCCGGGGTTCAGCAGGGTCACCACCGTCGCCAGTACGTCACCGACCCGCCGCCCGGCCTCCCGGGCGAGCGCCGCCGCCTCCGGATGCCCGGCGGCCAGCAGGTCCCGTACGTCCGCGCCGGAGGCGGCCGGCACCCCGCTCTCGGCCAGCCGCCGGGCCACGGCGCCCCCGCTCGCGACGGCGGCGAGACAGCCGTACGAACCGCAGCGGCACAGCGCGTCCGTGCCGACCCGGATGTGCCCGATGTCGCCGGCGCCGCCGTCGATCCCCCGGTAGATCGAGCCGTCCACGACCACCCCGGCGCCGATGCCCGTGGACACCTTGACCAGCACGAAGGCCGCGCAGTCGGGGTGGCCGGCGCGCTGTTCGCCGTACGCCATGAGGTTGGCGTCGTTGTCCACGAGGACCGGGACCGTTCCCGCGCCGGTGTGCTCGCCGAAGGCGCGGGAGAGGCGGCCCGTGATGTCGTAGCCGTCCCAGCCCGGCATCATCGGCGGCTGCACCACGCGGCCGGTGCCGGTGTCCACCGGGCCGGGCACGGCGAGCCCGATGCCGCAGACCTCCGCCGCCGGGCGCCCGGCCTTCTCCAGCAACTCGCCGAACCAGAGGCCCAGTTCGGACAGTACGGCCTCCGGGCCGTCCCCGATCAGAAGCGTCCCCGCGTGCTCCGCGAGGATCTCGCCGGTCAGGGAGAGGACGGCCGCGCGGGCGTGCCGGGTGTCCAGGTCGGCGGCGAGGACGACGGCGTGGGAGTCGTCGAACTCCAGGGTGATGGAGGGGCGCCCGCCGAGCGGCGAGTCGACCGGACCGCCGGCGCCCTCGCGCAGCCAGCCGGCCCTGAAAAGGCGGTCCAGGCGCTGGCCGACGGTCGTGCGGGACAGTCCGGTCGCCTGCTGGAGCGCACCCCGCGTCACCGCCCGTCCGCTGCGGACCAGTTCGAGCAGCTCTCCGGCGCCGGCCGGACCGCCGCTCTTTCCGAGTCTTCCCGGATGTCCGGTCATGCGCACCCCCTTGTGTTTCCCAAGCCTGCCTTACATATTGAGTTTTGCGTGTTAAATAGACGTAACTCTACGACGGTTACCGCCAAACCCGGTCGGCACGGCCGGGCGTCTTCGTCTTCGGGGAGCCCCGAGTGGATCGCAGCAGCACGCAGCTCACCGTCCGTCCCGCGAAGCCCGTGGCGGACGAGACCGCGGGTGATTCCCCCGTTTCCGGCGGGTCCCTGCGCGTCAGGGCGGCCCAGGTGCTGGACGCGAACTGGACGGGCGGCTCGACGGTCCCCTCCCGGAGCCTGTATCCGCACCAGTGGTCCTGGGACTCGGCGTTCATCGCGATCGGCCTGAGGCACGTCTCACCGCTGCGGGCCCAGACCGAGCTGGAGACCCTGCTGACCGCCCAGTGGGCCGACGGGCGCGTCCCGCACATCGTCTTCAACCCCTCCGTACCGCTCGACGCCTACTTCCCCAGCCCCGACTTCTGGCGCTCCTCCACCGCCGGTCGCGCGGCGGGCGCCCCGCGCACGGTACAGACGTCGGGGATCGTGCAGCCACCGGTGCACGCGCTCGCGGCCTGGCTGGTGCACCGTGCCGACCCCGGGCTGTCGCGCGCCCGTGGCTTCCTGGCCCGGATGTACCCGCGGCTGGCCGCCTGGCACCGCTATCTGCTGCACCGCCGTGACCTGGGCGGCGCCGGGCTGGTGTCGGTGGTCCACCCCTGGGAGGGGGGTATGGACAACAGCCCCTGCTGGGACGCCCCGCTCACCCGGATCACCCCCGCCCCGGCCCGCTCCTTCCGCCGCGCCGACCTCGCCCACGGGGCGCCCGAGGACCGGCCGACGGATCTGGACTACGGACGGTACGTGCGGCTGGCCGCCGACTACCGGGACGCGGGGTACAGGGACGCGGGGTACAGGGATGTGGCGGCTGGGAGGCAGGGGGAAGCGGCGGGTGGAGGGCAGGAGGACGCGGCAGGTGGGCGGCACGGGGCCGGCGGCGGTGGATTCGCCGTGGAGGACCCGGCGTTCAACGCCCTGCTCATCGCCTCCGAACACGCGCTGGCCCACATCGCCGAGGAACTGGGCGCGCCCGGCGCGGCACGGCGCACACGCGCCGAACGGCTGACCGAGGCGCTGGTGGAGCGGCTGTGGGACCCGGCGTCCGGCATGTTCCTGTGCCGGGACCTGCGCGCCGGCGGACCGATCCCCGAGCGGAGCGTGTCCGGGCTGGTGCCGCTGCTGCTGCCCGGGCTGCCGCGCGAGGCCGTGGCCGCGCTCGTGCGCACGCTGTGCGGGCCGCACTTCGGGCTCGGCGAGCGCACCCGGCTCGTGCCCAGTTACGACCTGCTCGGCGAGGCCTTCGATCCGCACCGGTACTGGCGCGGCCCGGCCTGGTTCAACACGAGCTGGCTGCTGGAGCGGGGTCTGCGGGTGCACGGCGAGCGGGAGCGGGCCGACGCGCTGCGCGCAGCCGTCCTGCACCTCGCCGAGGTCACCGACTTCGCGGAGTACGTCGATCCGTACACCGGCGAGGCCTGCGGCGCGACCGGCTTCGGCTGGACCGCCGCCCTCGCCCTGGACCTGCACCACGAGCTGCACAAAGACCTCCTCAAGGGCGCCCGCGGGGGCGTGTCCGAGGCGGGCACCGGCACGTTCGACAGAAGTGATGAAGGAGGCGACCGGGCATGACGGACCGGCATCATCTGCTCGTGCACGGGGCGACGTTCGCCACCGTGGGCGACCGGGGCGACATCAGCGGGGTCCGGGGCAGCGGCTCCCCGGACGGGTTGTTCGTACGGGACGCCCGGCACCTCAGCCGCTGGCAGCTCACCGTCGACGGCGCCGTGCCCGAGGTGCTCACCCCGGTCACCGACGGTGACGCGGCCCGCTGTGTGCTGGTCCCGCGCGGCGGCCGGCAGGAACCCCCGGCACACACCCTCTTCCGCCGGCAGGCGGTCGGCGACAGCTCGTTCGTCGAATCGCTCCGGGTGACCAGCAACCGCCCGGTGCCGACCACCGTCCGGCTCGCGCTCACCGCCGACGCCGACTTCACCGACCAGTTCGAACTCCGCTCCGACCACCGCACCTACGCCAAGCCCGGCGCCGTACGCTCCCGCCAAGTCCTCGACGACGGTCTCGAGTTCACCTACCGGCGCGCCGAGTGGCAGTCCCGTACGACCATCACCGCCGACCCGGCCCCCGGCGCCGTGGAGGAGACCGGCACGGGGGCCCGCCGCCTGGTGTGGACCCTCGACCTGGCACCGCACGGCACGACCGAGCTGCTGCTGCGGGTGATCGCCCGCCCGCACGGCGAGAAACGCGCCCTGCGCGTGCCCCGCGACCCGGCGTCCGTCGACAAGCAACTCCGGGCATTGGAAGGGCAGTTCGCGGAGGGCGTGGCCTTCCCGACCGGCTGGCCGGAACTGTCGGCGGCCTGCGCGCGGGGCTTGGCCGACCTGGCCGCGCTCCAGGTGCCGGCGCGCGGGCCCGACGGCGAGGAACTGCGCGTCCCGGCCGGCGGCGCCCCCTGGTTCCTCACCCTCCTCGCCCGGGACGCCCTGCTCACCTCCCTGTTCGCGCTGCCGTACCGCCCGGAACTGGCCGCCGCCACACTCCCCGCGCTCGCCGCGACCCAGGCGACCGGCGCCGGCCCGTCCCCGCTCGCCCAGCCCGGCAAGATCGTGCACGAGGTACGGCACGGCGAGCTGGCCCACTTCGGGCAGGTGCCGTTCGGGCGGTACTACGGCTCGGTCGACGCGACCCCGCTGTTCCTGATCCTGCTCGGCGCGTACGTCGAGCGGACCGGGGACACCGGCCCGGCCCGGCGCCTGGAGCCGCACGCGCGTGCCGCCGTCGGCTGGATGCTGGACCACGGCGGCCTCACCTCGCGCGGCTATCTCGTCTACCGCGCCGACGAGGGCGGCCTCGCCAACCAGAACTGGAAGGACTCCCCCGGCGCGATCTGCTGCGCCGACGGCACCCGGCCCACCGGCGCGGTGATGGCCGCGGGCGCGCAGGGCTACGCGTACGACGCGCTGCGCCGCACGGCGTGGCTGGCGCGGACGGTGTGGGGCGACGCGACGTACGGCGCCCTGCTGGAGCAGGCAGCCGCCGATCTGCGGGACCGGTTCCAGCGGGACTTCTGGATGCGGGAGCACTCCTTCCCGGCGCTCGCGCTGGACGGCGAGGGCCACCGGATCGACGCGCTGGCGTCCGACGCCGGGCATCTGCTGTGGTCCGGGCTGCTGGACAAGGAGTACGGCGAGGTGGTGGGCCGGCGGCTGCTGGAGCCGGACTTCTTCTCCGGCTGGGGGGTGCGGACGCTGGCCGCGGGGCAGGCGGCGTACCACCCGCTGTCGTATCACCGGGGTTCCGTGTGGCCGCATGACAACGCGCTGATCACGTTGGGGCTCGCGCGGTACGGGCTGCACGACGAGGCCCGTGCGGTGGCGCATGCCCTGGTGGACGCGGCGGTCGTCGCCGGGCATCGGCTGCCGGAGGTCCTGGCCGGGTACGGGAGGGACACACATCCGGAGCCGGTGCCCTATCCGCATGCGTGTGTGCGGGAGTCACGGTCGGCCGCGGTGCCGCTCGCGCTGTTGACGGCCGTGGGTGGGGTCTAGCGCAGCCGACGTTTGCCAGGTGTTTGCCCGGTGCTTGTGAACAGGCCTGGGGAAGTGGCCGTACGGGACGGCAGATCGGGTCTCGCAGGGAAGGACGCCGGGTTGTCCCAGGACATGAGCACGCGCGAATCAGCTGTAGCGGAAGCCGAAGAGGCCGAGCCGGAGCAGCCCGCCGTCCCCGTCCCCCGCCCGCGCCGCACCTTCCCGCGCCCCTGGACCGCCTGCTCGGCGTGGGCGCGGCGCTGGCGCGAGGGGCATCCCGGGGCCGCCCGGGTCTTGTCCGTCACCGTCACCGTGCTCGCCGCCGCCCTCGTCGTCGCCGCGCTGGTGATGCCGAACTCCGTGGTGCGACTGAAGCCTTCCGCGTTTGTGCGGATACCGGCGGAGGCGGTGATCGGGGCGGCGGTGATGATCGCGCTGCCACGCCGGCCGCGGGTGGTGCTGGCCGCCGTGTCCGGAGTGGCGCTGGGCGCGATGACCGTGCTGAACGCGCTCGACATGGGCTTCAAGCAATACCTCGGCCGCGGCTTCAACGTCGTTCTCGACTGGAGCCTGTTCGGCGACGCGGAGTCGTATCTGGAGGACTCCCTCGGCCGCACGGAGACCCTCGCGGCGGTGGCCGGGGTGATCGCCGCCGTCCTGCTCCTCTTCGTGCTGCTGGCGCTGTCCATGGTCCGGCTGAGCGCCCTGCTCGCCCGGCACACCGGCATCGCGACCCGGGGCACGCTGATCGCCGGGGTGGTCTGGATCACCTGCACCTCGCTCGGCCTGCGGGTCTCCGGCGTACCGCTCGCCTCCGACAGCACCGCCACCGCGCTGAAGGCCCAGGCCCACCTGGTGTCGGCCACGCTCAAGGACGAGGCGGAGTTCCGGAAGGTCGCGAGGGTCGACGCCTTCGGGAACACCCCGGGCAGCCAGCTGGTCCCGGATCTGCGCGGCAAGGACATGATCTTCACGTTCATCGAGAGCTACGGCCGCAGTGCGATCGAGGACCCGATCATGGCGCCGGGTGTGGACAGCACGCTCGACGCCCGCACCAAGGCGCTGGCCAAGGCCGGTTTCCACGCCAAGAGCGGCTGGCTGACCTCGGCGACCTACGGCGGCAGCAGCTGGCTCGGCCACTCCACCACCATGTCGGGCCTGTGGATCAGCAACCAGCAGCGCTACCGCACGGTCATGGCCAGCGACCACCTCAGCCTGACCGAGGCGTTCGAGAAGACCGGCGCGTTCGACACGGTCGGCGTCATGCCGGGCGTGCAGAAGGCGTGGCCGGAGCAGAAGTGGTACGGCCTCGACAAGGTCTACAACGCCTTCGAACTCGGCTACAAGGGACCGAAGTTCAGCTGGTCGACCATGCCCGACCAGTACGCGCTGCAGCAGTACCAGGAGCGGGTGCACAGCAAGAAGCCCACCGACGGCAAGGCGCGGATGTCCCTGCTCATCCTCACCTCCAGCCATCAGCCGTGGGCGCCGATCCCGAAGATGGTCGGCTGGGACCAGCTGGGCGACGGCTCGGTCTTCAAGGGCATCCAGGCGGCGGGCAACAAGCCGGCCGACGTCATCGCCGACACCACCAGGTCCCGCCAGGAGTACGGCAAGTCGATCCAGTACTCGGTGACCGCGCTGACCGAGTGGCTGACGCGCTACGGCAGCAAGGACACCGTGCTGGTCTTCCTCGGCGACCACCAGCCCATCGCCCGGGTCAGCGGCAACCACGCCAGCCGTGACGTGCCGGTCTCGATCGTCGCCAAGGACCCGAAGGTGCTGGACAAGATCGCCGGGTGGGGCTGGACGGACGGCCTGCGCCCCGCCCACAACGCCCCGGTGTGGAAGATGAGCGCGTTCCGGGACCGGTTCCTGACGGCGTACGGCTCGACTCCGCACCCGAAGAAGGGCTGACGAGCCCCTGGAGGCCGCTCAGCCGCCGGAGGTGTCCAGCTCCGCGTCCTCGCTGATCCCCGCGCAGTCGTAGGGGTCCTTCAGCCAGCCGTCCGGCAGCACCACCCGGTTGTTGCCGGACGTACGGCCGCGCGGACCGTCCGCGCCGGCCGGCCACGGCTGGTCGAGGTCCAGCTCGTCGAGGCCGGCCCGCAGCTCCTGCAGCGAGGAGGTGATCGCGAGCCGCTTGCGCATCTCGGAGCCGACCGCGAAGCCCTTCAGGTACCAGGCGACGTGCTTGCGGAAGTCGACCACGCCCTTGGACTCGTCGCCGATCCACTCCCCCAGGAGGGTGGCGTGGCGGACCATGACGTCCGCGACCTCCCGGAGCGTCGGCCGCCGGAAATCGGCCCGCCCCTCGAACGCCGCCACCAGGTCCGCGAACAACCACGGCCGCCCCAGGCACCCGCGCCCGACGACGACCCCGTCGCAGCCGGTCTCCCGCACCATCCGCAGCGCGTCCTGGGCCGACCAGATGTCGCCGTTGCCGAGCACCGGGATCTCCGGCACGTGCTCCTTCAGCCGGGCGATGGCGTCCCAGTCGGCGGTGCCGCCGTAGTGCTGGGCTGCCGTGCGGCCGTGCAGGGCGATCGCCGTGACGCCCTCCTCGACGGCGATGCGGCCGGCGTCGAGGTAGGTGATGTGATCGTCGTCGATGCCCTTGCGCATCTTCATGGTGACCGGCAGGTCACCGGCACCGCTCACAGCCTCCCGGAGGATCGCCCGCAGCAGGTTCCGCTTGTACGGCAGGGCCGAGCCGCCGCCCTTGCGGGTCACCTTGGGGACCGGGCAGCCGAAGTTCAGGTCGATGTGGTCGGCCAGGTCCTCCTCCGCGATCATGCGGACGGCCTTGCCGACGGTGGCCGGGTCGACGCCGTACAACTGGATCGAACGCGGCTGCTCGCTCGCGTCGAACCTGATCAGCTGCATGGTCTTCTCGTTGCGCTCGACCAGCGCCCGGGTCGTGATCATCTCGCTGACGAACAACCCCTTGCCGCCGCTGAACTCCCGGCACAGGGTGCGGAAGGGCGCGTTGGTGATCCCCGCCATGGGTGCGAGCACGACGGGCGGCGTCACGGCGTGCGGGCCGATGGAGAGCGGGTGGGTCATCAGACGACTCCGGGACGGACGGACAGCACGGGGCAAGCACCCATTGTCCCTCACGCGGCCGACAGCTCGGGACGGCGGTCGACCGTGGGCCGGCGGTGCTTGGGCTTCGGCCGTCCCGGGTACTGGGACAGCCACTGGAGGGGGCTCACGGTGATCGTGTAGCACACACCAATTAGACACACTATTAGTTAGACGCACTATCGAAATAAGCGTACGATTCGTTCCATGCCCGAGTTGAGCCACCGCCGTCGTCTCCTCGTGCTCGCGATCTGCTGCATGAGCCTGCTGATCGTGAGCCTGGACAACACCGTGCTGAACGTCGCGCTGCCGTCCATGCAGCGCGATCTGCACGCCACCACCTCCGGCCTGCAGTGGACGATCGACGCCTACACGCTGGTACTCGCCTCGCTGCTGATGCTCGCGGGCTCGACGGCCGACCGGATCGGCCGCAAGCGGGTCTTCATGACCGGCCTGGTGGTCTTCTCCGTCGGCTCGCTGCTGTGCTCGCTCGCCCCGAACCTGTCCCTGCTGGTGGTGTTCCGGATGGTGCAGGCGATCGGCGGCTCGATGCTCAACCCGGTCGCCATGTCGATCATCACCAACACCTTCACCGACGCCCGGGAACGGGCCCGGGCGATCGGCGCCTGGGGCGCGGTGGTCGGCATCTCCATGGCGGCCGGCCCGCTGGTCGGCGGCCTGCTGGTGCAGTCGGTGAACTGGCGCGCGATCTTCTGGATCAACCTCCCGGTCGGTCTCGCGGCCCTCCTGCTCACCCTCCGCTTCGTCCCCGAGTCCCGCGCGCCCAAGGCCCGCCGGCCCGATCCGGTCGGCCAGCTCCTGGTCATCGCCCTGTTCGGCTCGCTGACGTACGGCATCATCGAGGCGCCGGACTCGGGCCTGACCGCCGTGGCCCCGTTCATGGCGATCGCCTTCGTGGCCCTGCTCGGCCTGCTCTGGTACGAGCCCCGCCGCACCGAACCCCTCATCGACCTGCGCTTCTTCCGCTCGGCTCCGTTCAGCGGCGCCACGGTGATCGCGATCAGCGCGTTCGCGGCACTGGGCGGCTTCCTCTTCCTGTCCACGCTCTACCTGCAGAACGTCCGCGGTCTCGACGCCCTGCACGCGGGCCTGTGGATGCTGCCGATGGCCGCGCCGACCTTCCTGTGCGCCCCGCTGTCCGGCCGCCTGGTGGGCAGCCGCGGTCCCCGCCTGCCGCTGCTGATCGCGGGTACGGCGATGACGGTGAGCGGCGTCCTCTTCGCGGCCTTCGAGGCGGAGACGTCGAACACCACCCTCCTCATCGGCTACGTCCTGTTCGGCATCGGCTTCGGCTTCGTGAACGCGCCGATCACCAACACGGCCGTCTCCGGAATGCCCCGCGCCCAGGCCGGGGTCGCCGCGGCGGTCGCCTCCACGAGCCGGCAGCTGGGCCAGACGCTCGGTGTCGCGGTGATCGGCGCGGTCCTGGCCTCCGGTATCGGCTCGTCGCCCATGAAGCAGGCCTTCGTCTCGGCGGCCCGCCCCGGCTGGTGGATCCTCACCACCTGCGGCCTGGCCGTCCTCCTCCTCGGCCTCCTCACCAGCGGCCACTGGGCCCACCGCACCGCGGAACGCACGGCCGAGACCCTGGAATCCGCAGAGATCCGCCAGACGGTCTCAGTCGCCGGACGCCGCTAGCCGCCACCCCCGTCCAGACGGAACGGCGAACCCGGGCTCATCGGATACCAGCCCACCCGCAGCGCACGCCGGACGGCGACGGCCACATCGGCGGGACGCGGGCGTGGCCGAGGCGGTTGCCGGGGTGGGCGTGGCCCGTCGCCCATGAAGCAGGCCTTCGTCTCGGCGGCCCGCCCCGGCTGGTGGATCCTCACCACCTGCGGCCTGGCCGTCCTCCTCCTCGGCCTCCTCACCAGCGGCCACTGGGCCCACCGCACCGCGGAACGCACGGCCGAGACCCTGGAATCCGCAGAGATCCGCCAGACGGTCTCAGTCGCCGGACGCCGCTAGCCGCCACCCCCGTCCAGGCGGAACGACGAACCCGGGCTCATCGGATACCAGCCCACCCGCAGCGCACGCCGGACGGCGACGGCCACATCGGCGGGACGAACCGGGGAGTCGGCTTGTTCGACCGCAAAGGTGCCCGGTGTCCACGCCATGGACTGGGCGGAGGTCGACCTGCGGCGCAGCCGCCACCGGTAGGTCGTGCCGTCGACGACGACGTGGCGGGCTCCCTTGCGGGACAGCGCCATCGGTCCCCCTCCCCCGCGGCGTTCTCAGGCCTTCGCGGTGGCCCCGCGGGCCAAGTCGTGCAGCCTGACCAGGCGCTCGCGGGTCTCCTCGTCGGCCGGGGTGTACGTCACCATGCGGGCGCCCTGTTCGGGGCCCAGCCACAGGTCCGTGTGCTCCAGCTTGAGGTGGCCCACGTGGGTGTTGAGGAACTCCTTGGTCTTGGTGCGGGCCGCGACGACCTCGTAACGCTCCCAGTTCTCGCAGAAGTCGGGGGATTCCGTCTGCAGGCGCTTGAGCAGCATCTTCCAGGCCGGCTCGCCGAGATGCCCGGCCATGGACGCGCGCAGCCGGGCGGCCATCAGCCGCTGGGTCTCCTCGAGGTGGACGACCGACGACTGCCAGTCCTTGTTGGTGTACGTGAGGAGGATGCAGTTGCGGTCCTCCGCCGGTATCGCGTCCAGGTCGCCGAGCAGGCGGCCGTAGGTGAGGTTGTAGGCGAGGATGTCGTACCGGCTGTTCTGGACGCAGGCCGGGATCGGCTCCAGCTGGCGCAGCATCGCACGCAGGGCCGGGGTGACGCTCGGGCAGCTCGCGGCGGGCGTCGGGTCGACGGCGCCGGCCAGCTGGAAGAGGTGGGCGCGTTCGCCGGCGTCCAGCATCAGGGTGCGGGCCAGGGCGTCCAGCACCTGCACGGAGACCTGGATGTCGCGGGCCTGTTCGAGCCACGTGTACCAGGTGACGCCGACCGCGGAGAGCTGGGCGACCTCCTCCCGGCGCAGTCCCGGCGTACGGCGCCGGGCCCCGCGCGGCAGGCCCACCTGCTCGGGGCTGATGCGCTCGCGGCGGCTGCGCAGGAACCCGGCCAGCTCGTGCCGCCGGATCTCCGAGCCCCGGGGCGTCGGCTGCGGGGCGGGCGTCTTGCGGTCCGTGGCCATGGTGGTCATGGGTTCCAGGGTGCCTGCCTCCTCATCCTGTTGCCAGGTACTTCTTGTACCAGGATGAGGACACTCTGGTACCAGTCTGCGCGGCGGCGCAGGCTCGGGGTCATGAGTGAAACCGTCACCACCCCGGCCGTCCGTACGACGGCCGCACCGCCCGCACTCGGCGGGCTCGGGCTGTTCACCGTGCTGCTGGCCGCGGCACTGCCGCTCGTGGACTTCTTCATCGTCAACGTCGCCCTGCCGACCATCGGCACCGACCTCGCCGCGGGCGAGGCCGTGCTGGAGCTGGTGGTGGCCGGGTACGGCGTCGCGTACGCCGTGCTGCTGGTGCTCGGCGGGCGGCTCGGCGACCTGTTCGGGCGGCGCCGGCTGTTCCTCGGCGGGATGGCCGCGTTCGGACTGACCTCGCTGGCCTGCGGGCTGGCGCCCGACGCCTGGAGCCTGGTCGCGGCGCGGGTCGCGCAGGGCGCCTCGGCGGCCGCGATGCTGCCTCAGGTGCTCGCCACCATCCAGGCCACCACCCGCGGCGCGCGCCGCGCGAAGGCCATGAGCCTGTACGGCGCGACCGCCGGACTGTCCATGGTCGCCGGGCAGATCCTCGGCGGGGTGCTGGTCGCCGCCGATGTCGCGGGGACCGGCTGGCGCGCGGTGTTCCTCGTCAACGTGCCCGTGGTCGCCCTCGGTCTGCTCCTCGCCGTGCGGGTCGTACCGGACACCCGGTCGCAGCACCCCGAGCCCGTCGACGGGCCCGGCACGGTCCTGCTCGCGGTGTCCCTGCTGACGCTGCTCGCCCCGCTCACCGAGGGCCGGGCCGCGGGCTGGCCGCTGTGGACGTGGCTGTCGCTGGCCGCGTTCCCCTTCGCCGCCGGCGCGTTCTGGGCCGTGGAGCGGCGGGCCGACCGGGCGGGGCGGACCCCGCTGGTGCCGCCGAGTCTGCTGGCGCTGGCCTCGCTGCGGCGCGGTCTGATCCTGATCCTGCCGTTCTCGATCGGCTTCAGCGGGTTCATGTTCGTCATCGCGCTGGCCCTGCAGAAGGGTGCGGGACTCGGTCCGGTGGCGGCCGGGCTCGCGCTCGCGCCGATGGCCGTGGTGTTCCTGTTCGTCTCCCTCGCCGGGCCGCGGCTGACGGCCCGTCACGGCACCCGGGTCGTCACCGCGGGCTCGGTGGTCCAGGGTGTGGGCGTGCTGCTGATCGTGCTGGCCGCCTGGCGGGACTGGCCGCACCTGGACTTCGGCTCGCTGCTGCCGGGCGCCGCCGTGGCCGGTGCCGGGCAGGCGCTCCAACTGCCCAACGTCTTCCGGATCGTGATGTCCGAGGTGCCGCCGGCCCGGGCCGGTGTCGGCAGCGGTGTGATGGTCACCACCCAGCAGTCCGCGCTCGCCCTCGGCGTGGCCACGCTCGGCACCCTGTTCCTCACCCTCGCGTCGAGCACGGGCATGCGGGACGCGCTGGTCATCACGCTGCTGGTGCAGTTGGCCGGGGTCGTGCTGACCGGACTGCTCAGCCTGCGGCTGCCGCGCGAGGTCGGCTGAGGCGGCGCCCGGCCGGGGTGGCTCTGGCCACGGCTTGGACAACTCCATGTGAAGCTCCCCCTGTTGATGTTCGTCTTGCTGCACACTCCTGTCCCGGCCGGGGTGTGCCACAGGAGCCGAGGAGACGTGAGGCGTCATGCCGCAGGGCAACAGCACGAGCAAGGTCAGCCGCTGGGACCAGCACGGCCGGGAGCACGTCGTCCGGGTACAGCGCACGGGGGTGCAGCGCACGATCAGATGCGACACCTGCGGCTGGCGCAGAGGCGCCCAGTTCCTGCCGTGGCTGAAGGCGGAGGAGCATCTGGCCGAGGCCCATCAGGCGACGATCGATCCGGTGGCGGACCGGCAGCCCTCGCGTTGAGTCCGCGGGTCCGGAGAGGGTCCTGGACATCCGCGCTGACCTGCGCACTTGACTGATCGGACGGCCGGTTACGCAGCGTCCCGAGTGGCCGACGCAGCGAAGTCGGGTCAGCCTGGGAGACGTCCGATCGAGCGACAGGAGATGACCATGACCTCCGCACCCCGCCACCGCCGCTACGGCCGCGCCCTGGGCGCCGGCACCCTGTCCGTGGCGCTGCTCTCCGGCGGTACGGCCGGAGCCCACGCCGTGACCAGCGCGAAGCCCCCCACCCCCTCGCCGACCCGCAGCAGCATGCCCGTCAGGCCTCCGGTGATCGCCGGCACGCCGAGCATGAAGCCGTCGCGGGTCCCGATGGCGATGGGCTCGATCACCATCTCTCCGAACCGCAGGGCCATCAAGGCCGGCGACACGGTGGTGTTCACCGGCCGGGTCACGGGCGCAAAGCGCGGCTCCACACTGGTGCTCCAGCACCTGCACAACGGCAAGTGGACCACGCTCCGGACCACGACGGTGGTCGGCAACAGCGGCCGCTACACGATCAAGCGGACCTTCACCAGCAAGGGCACCGAGCAGGTGCGGGTGGCGGTCAAGTCCGGCATGGTCCACTCCTCGCCGGTCACCGTGAAGGTGAGCTGAGCCCCCGTATCAGCAGGTCCACAACGGCCGTGAACTCCTCGTCCACGCCGGGGGCGGTCCACTCCCGGGCGTAACAGGGGTCGTGGAAACGGCCGGTGGCCTGGAAGACGGCTCGCGCAGCGGCGGCCGGGTCGAGCACCGGGAAGGTGCCCGACCCGGCCCCGTCCGCGATGATCCGGGTCAGCTGCGCGGTCAGGTCGGCGAGGTGCTCGCCGACCGCCGTGCCGCTCTCGTCGGTCAGCACCGTGTAGGTGGCGAAGAGTTCGGGGTCGTCGCCCGCCTTGTGCCGCTTGGCCTCGAACAGCGCCGCGAGCCAGGCCCGCAGCCGCTCCTCGGGAGTGCCGTCCGCGGCGACGATGACGGCCAGTTTTTCCGACGTCCGGTCCAGCCAGCGCTTGGTGACCGCCTCGCGCAGGGCCGCCTTGGTGCGGAAGTGCCGGTAGACACTGCCATGGCTGACGCCGAGCGCGCGGGCCACGTCGACCACGGTGGCCTTGGCCGGGCCATGGCGGCGCAGCACCTCCTCGGTCGCTTCGAGGATGCGCTCGGCGGTCAGGGTCTCGGTGGGCGGTGCCATGCCTAGACCGTACCCGGAGCCACGGTCAGCGCTCGCTGTCGAGGTGTGCCATCTGCGCGGTCGGGTAGCGGTCGCCGGCCGCCGCGTCCGCCGGCACGGCCTCCTCGATCGCCGCCAGGTCGGCCGCGTCCAGGGTCACGTCCAGCGCGCCCAGCGACTCGTCCAGCCGCTCGCGGGTGCGGGCGCCGACCAGCGGCACGATGTCCTCGCCGCGCGAGAGCACCCAGGCGATGGCGATCTGCGCGACCGTGACGCCCTTCTGCTCGGCGATCTTGCGCAGGGCCTCGACCAGGTTCAGGTTGTGCTGGAGGTTCTCGCCCTGGAAGCGGGGCGAGTGGGCGCGGAAGTCGTTCGCGGCCAGCTGCCGGTCGCGGGCGAAGTGGCCGGAGATCAGGCCGCGGGACAGGACGCCGTACGCCGTGATGCCGATGCCCAGTTCGCGGGTGGTCGGCAGGATGTCCCGCTCGATGCCCCGGCTGATCAGGGAGTACTCGATCTGCAGGTCGGCGATCGGGGCGGTGGCGGCGGCCCGGCGGACGGTCTCGGCGCCGGCCTCGCTCAGGCCGACGTGCCGGACGTACCCCTTCTCGATCAGTTCGGCGATCGCGCCGACGGTCTCCTCGATCGGCACGTCCGGGTCGATCCGGGCGATCCGGTAGACGTCGATGTGGTCGACGCCGAGGCGCTGCAGCGAGTAGGCGGCGAAGTTCCGCACGGCGGCGGGGCGGCCGTCGTAGCCGCTCCAGTTGCCCTCCGGGTCGCGCAGGGCGCCGAACTTCACGCTGGTCAGGGCCTGCTCGCGGAGGGCGGCCGGGGCGGTGCGCAGGGCCTCGCCGATCAGCATCTCGTTGTGCCCCATGGCGTAGAAGTCGCCGGTGTCCAGCAGGGTGACGCCCGCTTCCAGGGCGGCGTGGATGGTCGCGATGGACTCCGCGCGGTCGGCGTCGCCGTAGAGCGCGGACATGCCCATGCAGCCGAGGCCGAGGGCGGAGGTGTGGGGGCCGGTGGTCCCGAGGGTTCGGGTGTGCATCGTCATGCCTTCACCATGACATGACAGCTGACAGATTTCAATATCTGTCATTCCATACATGTCAGCGCGGTCCGGACCTCTTGACGAAAGGTCTGGACCAATCCACTGTCATGTCTACGACACCTCACCCGCACCCCCACCGGGAGGCCCGCATGCTCCGCCGCACGCTGTCCCTGCTCACCGCCGCCCTCGCGACCGCCTGTCTCACCCAGCTCCCGGCCGCCCCCACCGCCTCCGCCGCCGACACCTGCGCGGTGAAATCCCGGCCGGCCGGGAAGGTCCTCCAGGGCTACTGGGAGAACTGGGACGGCTCCGCCAACGGCGTCCACCCGCCCTTCGGCTGGACCCCGATCACCGACTCCCGCATCCCCGCGCACGGTTACAACGTGATCGACGCGGCCTTCCCGGTCATCCGCTCCGACGGCACCGCCCTGTGGGAGGACGGCATGGACACGGGCGTGAAGGTGGCGACGCCCGCGGAGATGTGCGCGGCGAAGGCGTCGGGGCAGACGATCCTGCTCTCCATCGGCGGCGCGGCGGCCGGCATCGACCTGAACTCGTCCGCCGTGGCCGACCGTTTCGTCGCGACGATCGTCCCGATCCTGACGAAGTACAACTTCGACGGCATCGACATCGACATCGAGACCGGCCTGACGAACAGCGGGAACATCGGCCAACTGTCCACGTCCCAGGCCAACCTGATCCGCATCATCGACGGCGTCCTGGCGCGCATGCCCGCGGACTTCGGCCTGACGATGGCCCCCGAGACCGCGTACGTCACCGGCGGCAGCATCACCTACGGCTCGATCTGGGGCGCCTACCTGCCGATCATCAAGAAGTACGCCGACAACGGCCGGCTGTGGTGGCTGAACATGCAGTACTACAACGGCAGCATGTACGGCTGCTCCGGCGACTCCTACCAGGCCGGCACGGTCGCGGGCTTCACCGCCCAGACCGACTGCCTCGACAAGGGCCTGGTGGTCCAGGGCACGACGATCAGGGTGCCGTACGACAAGCAGGTCCCCGGCCTGCCGGCCCAGCCCGGCGCGGGCGGCGGCTACATGTCACCGTCCCTCGTCTCCCAGGCGTGGAACCACTACGGCACCTCCCTCAAGGGCCTGATGACCTGGTCGATCAACTGGGACGGCTCGAAGAACTGGACCTTCGGCGACAACGTCAAGGCGCTGCAGCACCGTTGAGCGGCACCGGCGGTCAGCCCGCCGGTTCCGCCAGCGCCTTGACGGCCGGCCGGAGCAGGGCGGCGACCCGGTCGGCCGGGGCCTCACGCAGCGGGGCCAGGCCCAGGAGCTGGTGGCCGATCGTGACGCCCAGCAAGGTGGTGACGACCAGGGCGGCGCGCAGCTCGCGGTCCTCGGCCCCGGGCAGCGCGCCGCCGACGCCCTCGATCTGCCGGCCCAGGGCCTCGCGGGCGTACTCGGCGGCGGCCGGGTCGGTGAGCATGGAGCGCATCATCGCCAGGGTGCCCTCGGGAAGGCCGCCCAGCTTGAGACCGAGGGTGGCCAGCAGCCGGTCGACGAGCGCGTCGGCGTCGGTGGCCGCCGGCAGCGCGGGGACCGTCTGCACGGCCCGGGTGAACAGCTCGCGCTTCGAGCCGAAGTACTGCATGACCAGCGCCGGGTCGACACCGGCCGCGGTGGCGACGGCGCGGATGGTGGTGCGGTCGAAGCCCTTCTCGGCGAACAGCTCCCGGGCACGGTCGAGGATGCGCGCCTCGGTGGCGCGGCGGCGTTCGGCGCGGGTCTGGTGAGGAGCGGGCACGAATTCACTCTACAGCCGTTGACCGAACGTCCGGCGGGCTCCTACCGTGGTTGTGTCAACGGTTGTTGAGCGAGTGGAGTGAGCCGGCATGCCGGACCGTCAAGACCCTCGGACCCCGCGCGACGTGCTGGCCCGCTACTACCGGGCCATGCTCGACAAGTCCGCGGACGATCTCGCCGACCTGTACGCCGTGGACGCGGTCCACGAGTTCCCGTTCACCTCCCCCGGCTTCCCGCCGCGCTTCGAGGGGCGCGAGGCGGTGCGCGCGGGCTATCGGGCGGCGTGGGGCGCCGGCCCCGCGCAGGTCGAGGAGATCGAGCAGATCGCGATCCACGACACCGCCGACCCCGAGGTCGTCATCGCCGAGCAGGTCGTACGGGGATCACTGCCGGCCACCGGCGCCTCCTTCAGCGTTCCCGGCCTCCTGGTCCTCCGTGTCCGCGACGGACTGCTCACGCGGGTGCGGGACTACATGGACAGCGCGGGGGTGGCGGCGGCCAGGTCGTGACGGCAGGGGCCGGCCGTACCCCTCACCCAGAACGCCCGCCCTCCAGCCGACTGGGTCGGCTGGAGGGCGGGCGCAGGCAGGCCTGGGGCCTCGGCGAGGGCGGGGGTCAGCAGCCCAGCAGGCGGCCGGCCAGGTACCCCTCGATCTGGTCCAGCGACACGCGCTCCTGCTTCATCGAGTCACGCTCACGCACGGTCACGGCGTTGTCCTCGAGCGTGTCGAAGTCGACGGTCACGCAGTACGGCGTACCGATCTCGTCCTGGCGGCGGTAGCGGCGGCCGATGGCGCCGGCGTCGTCGAACTCGATGTTCCAGTGCTGCCGCAGCGCCTGGGCGAGACCCTTGGCCTTCGGGGACAGCTCGGGGTTGCGGGACAGCGGCAGCACGGCCACCTTCACCGGAGCCAGCCGGTGGTCGAGGCGCAGCACCGTCCGCTTCTCCATCTTGCCCTTGGCGTTCGGCGCCTCGTCCTCGACGTAGGCGTCGAGCAGGAAGGCCAGCATGGTGCGGCCGACACCGGCCGCGGGCTCGATGACGTACGGCGTCCAGCGCTCGCCGGCCTCCTGGTCGAAGTAGGAGAGGTCCTGGCCGGAGGCCTTGGAGTGGGCGCCGAGGTCGTAGTCCGTCCGGTTGGCGACACCCTCCAGCTCGCCCCACTCGCTGCCGCCGAACTGGAAGCGGTACTCGATGTCGGCGGTGCGCTTGGAGTAGTGGGAGAGCTTCTCCTTCGGGTGCTCGTACCAGCGCATGTTCTCAGTGCGCAGGCCGAGGCCCGTGTACCAGTTCCAGCGCTGCTCCATCCAGTACTCGTGCCACTTCTCGTCCTCGCCCGGCTTGACGAAGAACTCCATCTCCATCTGCTCGAACTCACGGGTGCGGAAGATGAAGTTGCCCGGCGTGATCTCGTTGCGGAACGACTTGCCCATCTGGGCGATGCCGAACGGCGGCTTGCGGCGCGAGGTGGTCTGCACCTGGGCGAAGTTGGTGAAGATGCCCTGGGCGGTCTCCGGGCGCAGGTAGGCGACGGAGCCGCTGTCCTGGGTCGGGCCGAGGTGCGTCGACAGCAGACCCGAGAACTGCTTGGGCTCGGTGAACTGGCCCTTGTTGCCGCAGTTCGGGCAGTTGATGTCGGCCAGGCCGTTCGCCGGGGCGTGGCCCTTCTTCTCCTCGTACGCCTCTTCCAGGTGGTCGGCGCGGAACCGCTTGTGACACGCGGTGCACTCGGTCAGCGGATCCGTGAAGGTGGCGACGTGGCCGGAGGCGACCCAGACCTCGGAGGCCAGGATGACGGACGAGTCGATACCGACGACGTCCTCGCGCGACGTCACCATGTAGCGCCACCACTGGCGCTTGATGTTCTCCTTGAGCTCGACACCCAGCGGTCCGTAGTCCCAGGCGGCACGCTGTCCGCCGTAGATCTCACTGCACGGGAAAACGAAGCCACGGCGCTTGCTCAGGCTGACGATGGTGTCGATCTTGTCGGCGGCCACGGTGCTCTCTTCATTACGACGACGGGCGTTGAAGCGAGATGCTTCCAGCGAATGATTCAGGTTACCGGCGCAGGCTCCCCCCGGACCAAATCGGCCCCCTCCCCGAGTCCCTCCCCCGGGCTCTCACCGGGGCCTTACCGGCGTTTATTGACAACGGTTTCCATGTTAGTTGAAAATGACTGTCATGAACGTACGACGACGCCTCATACCCGCCGCCGCGATCACCGCCGTGACCGCCCTCGGCCTCGGCACCCTCACGGCCTGCTCCGGCGACAGGGCGGAGGCGGCGAACACCGGCAAGTTCGACGTCATCGCGTCCTTCTACCCCATGGCGTTCCTCGCCGACCGGATCGGCGGGGACCACGTCCACGTCACCAGTCTCACCTCCCCCGGCCAGGAGCCGCACGACCTGGAGCTCAGCCCCCGGCAGATCGCCTCCCTCCAGGACTCCGACGCCGTCCTGTACCTGAGGAACCTCCAGCCCTCCGTCGACGACGCGGTGGCCCAGTCCCCCGTGAAGACGAAGATCGACGCGGCCTCCCTGACCACGCTGGAGGAGCACGGCAACGAGGTCGGCGGCCACGCGGCCGCGCACGACACGCACGAGGGCGAGGAGTCCGGCGGCAAGGACCCGCACATCTGGCTCGACCCGGTGCGCTACGCCCAGGTCGCCGAGGGCGTCGGCAAGGCCTTCGAGAAGGCCGACCCCAAGCACGCGGCCGACTACCGCGAGAACACCGCCGCCCTGGTCAAGCGGCTGACCGACCTGGACCGGCAGTTCAAGAGCGGCCTCGCGCACACCAGGACCAAGGTCTTCATCACCACCCACGCCGCCTTCGGCTACCTCGCCGAGCGCTACGGCCTGACCGAGGAGGCCATCAACGGCCTGGACCCCGAGTCCGAGCCCAGCGCCGCACGCGTGAAGGACCTGGAGACGATGGCGAAGGCCGACGGCGTCTCCACCGTCTTCTACGAGACGCTCGTCAGCGACAAGACCGCGAAGACCATCGCGCACGACGCGGGCCTGAAGACCGACGTGCTGGACCCGATCGAGGGCATCACGGCCAAGTCCCGCGGCAAGGACTACTTCTCCGTCCAGGAGGCCAACCTCAAGGCGCTCCAACAGGCCCTCGGCTCGAAGTGAGGGGACCCGAGATGACCAGCGATTCCGTCATTTCCCTGCGCGGGGTCACCGCCGAACTCGGCGCGCGCCCCGTGCTCCGGGGCATCGACCTCACGGTCCGCCGCGGCGAGGTCGTCGCGCTGCTCGGCGCCAACGGCTCCGGCAAGTCCACGGCGATCCGCGCCGTCATCGGCCAGGTCCCGGTCACCGGCGGCGCCATCGAGCTGTTCGGCACCCCGCGCCGCGCCTTCCGCGACTGGGCGCGCGTGGGCTACGTACCGCAGCGGACGACGGCCGCGGGGGGCGTCCCCGCGACGGTGACCGAGATCGTGTCGTCCGGCCGGCTCTCCCGCACCCGCTTCGGCGTCTTCCGCAGGGCCGACCGGGACGCCGTGCACCGGGCCCTGGAGCTGGTCGGGATGGCCGACCGCGCCAAGGACTCGGTGAACGCCCTGTCCGGCGGCCAGCACCAGCGCGTCCTGATCGCCCGCGCCCTCGTCGCCGAGCCCGAACTGCTGATCATGGACGAGCCGATGGCCGGCGTCGACCTGGCCAGCCAGGAGGTGCTCGCCCGCACGCTGAGGCAGCAGGTCGACTCCGGTACGACGGTCCTGCTCGTGCTGCACGAGCTGGGTCCCCTGGAGCCCCTGATCGACCGGGCGGTGGTCCTGCGCGACGGCTGCGTCCTGCACGACGGCCCGCCACCGCAGGCCGTCGGCCAGCATGCCCTGCCCGGCCACGACCACGTACACCCGCACGCACCGGCGGGCACCGAACCTCTGCGGACGGGACTGCTGAGCTGATGGACCTCCTGAACTACGCCTTCATGCAGCGGGCGCTGCTCGCCGCCGTCCTGGTCGGCATCACCGCGCCCGCGATCGGCATCTATCTCGTCCAGCGCCGGCAGCCCCTGATGGGCGACGGCATCGGCCACGTCGCGATGACCGGCGTGGGCCTGGGCTTCCTGCTGCACACCTCGCCGGTGTGGATGGCCACGGCCGTCTCCGCCCTGGGCTCGGTCCTGATGGAACTGATCCGCTGGTACGGCAGGACGCGCGGCGACATCGCCCTCGCGATGCTCTTCTACGGCGGTATGGCGGGCGGCGTGATGTTCGTCAACATGGCGCCGGGCGGCTCCAACGCCAACCTCATGTCGTACCTGTTCGGCTCGTTGTCGACGGTGGCGCCCTCGGACGTGATCGCGATCATGGTGCTCGCCGCGTTCGTCGTCGCGGTGACTCTCGGTCTGCGCCGCCAGCTGTTCGCCGTCAGTCAGGACGAGGAGTTCGCCCGGGTCACCGGGCTGCCCGTGCGGGCGCTGAACCTGCTCGTCGCGGTCACCGCCGCCGTCACGGTCACCGTGGCCATGCGGGTGGTCGGCCTGATCCTGGTGTCCGCGCTCATGGTCGTACCGGTGGCGGCGGCGCAGCAGCTCACCCGCAGCTTCGCCGTGACCTTCGCGATCGCCGTCGCCATCGGCGTGTCCGTGACGGTCGCCGGCACGATCACCTCGTACTACCAGTACGTCCCGCCCGGCGCGACGATCGTCCTGCTGACCATCGCCGCGTTCGTCGCCCTGACGGCCCTGGCCACGCCGCTCGCCCGCCGACGCGCCCGCGCGGCGGCCGCCGCACAGCCCGCCGGGGATCCGGCAGAGTGCACGATTCCGGCCACTCGGCCGGCCGGGGACGAGATCATCGTCTGACCGCCGACAGCCCGGGCTGGCACAATGGCCGCCCGGGCAGAAGCGAGACGTGAGGAGACAACGGTGACGACCGCTGGACCGCCCGTGAAGGGCCGCGCGACCCGCCAGCGTGCAGCCGTGGCGGCGGCCCTGGACGAGGTCGAGGAGTTCCGCAGCGCGCAGGAACTGCACGACATGCTCAAGCACAAGGGCGACTCGGTCGGCCTGACCACGGTGTACCGCACCCTCCAGTCCCTCGCCGACGCCGGCGAGGTCGACGTCCTGCGCACGTCCGACGGCGAGTCCGTCTACCGCCGCTGCTCGACCGGCGAACACCATCACCACCTCGTCTGCCGCGCCTGCGGCAAGGCGGTGGAGGTGGAGGGCCCGGCCGTGGAGAAGTGGGCGGAGGCGATCGCCGCCGAGCACGGCTATGTCAACGTGGCCCACACGGTGGAGATCTTCGGCACGTGCGCGGACTGCGCCGAGCACTCCGGCGGCTGACCATCGGCCGGCCTCAGCCCCGGTCGTGGCAGGAGGAGGAGCCGTCGTCGTTCCGGCCCACGCTGTCGTGCTGCCGGCAGTGCAGCATCGGCGCGAGCGTCCACAGCCTCAGCGCGGCAAGGGCGCCCACGAGGATGACGGCCCACCCACCCGCCGTACGACCGCGGCACAGCAGTCCCGGGCGGTGCTCATACGCGCGTGAGATGGCGGTCGAGTATCGCCCGCAGCCGGTCGGCGGCCGACGGGTCGCTCCGGCCGTGCTTCGGCAGCAGGGTCAGGCACCGCGCCTTCTTGCCGTCGCTGAACAGGACGAACAGCTCCGGCGTCTCCCGGTACACCGGCCGCGCACCCCACCCCTGCGTGACGGTGATGTGTTCCCCGCGGATCGTCACCCCGGTGTCCGTCACCGTCGTACTGTGGGCAGGTCGATGTCCCCGTCGGAGGCCAGGAGGGCGCACCACAGCACCCCTACGGCCACCGCCGCCACCAGATGCCGGACCGCGTCCTGCCCCATGTCCATGACCATGAGGCGGGATCATACGGGGCCGAACAGCGGCTCAGTCCCGTCCGAAGCAGCGCTCCAGTTCGTCCAGATCGTAGAAGGCGCTGCCCTTGGCGACGGGACGGCAATCCGCCTTGAACGGCGTCTCGCGCTCGTTGTAGAGCATGCGCACGAGGTAACGGCCGTCCTTCTCGTACACGTCCCACTGGACGTTGGCGCCGAGCGGGGCCACCGACGCCCCCCGCCAGGGGTTGTCGGCGTAGGTGTACGGCTTACTGGGCGTCGCCGGCTTCGTGCTGCCGGGCAGGCCCATCAGCGCGGCCAGGGGGATGATCTCCTCGGCGTGGGTGAAGCGCAGCTCGGCGCCGAGGTGGCTGGTGCCGGCGCGCTTGGCCTCCACCTGCTTGAAGAGGTCGTCCAGGAGGACGCCGGCCATCTTGTAGGTGATGTCGCTGGCGGAGAAGCCGGGGCCCTTCTCGTAGAAGTCCTCGGCGTCCCCGAGGTAGCCGAACCAGGCGGCGTCCGAGCGGGAGATGTAGCGGTCCATGCCCCAGCCCCCGCCGTCCGGGTCCGGGCTCTCGTCGTTCATCGCCGGCGCGATGGCGTACAGGTTGTAGACGGCCTGTGCGGCGCCGACCTGGTCGCTGATCCCGTCGACGAACGGCGCCTTGAAGATCCGCCGCAGCACGCTGCGCGCGGCCTCGTGCGTCCTGGGCTGGTCGCTGATCGCGTTCAGCGTGTCCTTGAGCCGCTGGTCGTTCGCGATGTAGTCCCGGTACGCGGCACCACCCGCCGCCTTGTGGAAGTACAGCAGGTCCTTGTCCGTCCGGGTCGCCCCGATCAGCGGCTTCAGCGCGGGGTCGGCGGCGGCGAGGGCGCCGGTGTACTCGCTCGCGCTGTCCACGGCCCGCCCCTGCCCGGAGCTGACCACGTCGATCTTCTCGCCCTGCTCGGCGATGTCTTTGAACAGGGCGGGCAGGCGCTGCTCCATGCGCGTCGCCGTGTCCCGCATCTCCTGCCGGCCGCGTCCGCTGAGGTTGCCGTACCCGACCTTCTCCATGGCGGCCATGAGCGCCCGTACGGTCGGCCCGAACTCCTCGTCTTTGCCGGTGAGTTGGCCCTCCTCCCGCGCCTTGTCCCACAGCCCGAGGATCAGGTCGCCGTCCTCGCTGCCGGTCGCCGCACGGGAGCCGTGCCGGGAGACGTTCTCGGTGAAGACGGCGGTGTAACCGGCCGGGGGCCGCTGGTAGCCGCGCGGGTTCTGTCCGGGTGCGTACGGGGCCTTGGTGCCGTAACTCTCGCGGTGCGCGGGGCCGTCGGCGGCGTGCGCCGGCAGCGCGGTGAGCAGCAGGGCGCCGAGGGCGAGAACAGGCGTGAGACGTCTCATAAGACCCCCATCCTCGGCGGCCCGCGTGAACCGCCGGTGGCTACGAAGTGGAATCACCCTTCATCGCGGCCTCCATGGCGAGGAGCTCCTCGTTCGGGACGGCGCCGCCGAACCGCCGGTCGCGGGAGGCGAATTCGACACAGGCCCGCCACAGGTCACGGCGGTCGAAGTCGGGCCACAACACGTCCTGGAAGACCATCTCGGCGTACGCGCTCTGCCAGAGCAGGTAGTTGGAGGTGCGCTGCTCCCCGCTGGGGCGCAGGAAGAGGTCGACGTCCGGCATGTCCGGGTAGTACAGGTACTTCTGGACGGTCTTCTCGTTGACCTTCGCCGGGTCCAGCCGCCCGGCCGCGACGTCCTCGGCCAACGCCTTCGCCGCGTCCGCGATCTCGGCCCGCCCGCCGTAGTTCATGCAGAAGTACAGCGTGAGCAGGTCGTTGTCCTTGGTCTGCTCCTGGGCGACCTGCAGCTCCTTGGCGACGGACTTCCACAGCCTGGGCATACGGCCCACCCAGCGCACCCGGATGCCGAGCTCGTCGAGCTGGTCCCGCGTCTTGCGGATGAAGTCTCGGTTGAAGTTCATCAGGAAGCGGACCTCGTCGGGCGACCGCTTCCAGTTCTCGGTGGAGAAGGCGTAGAGGGAGATGTTGCGCACGCCGACCTCGATCGAGCCCTGGAGCACGTCCAGCACCCGCTCGGCCCCGACCTTGTGGCCCTCGGTCCTGGGCAGCCCGCGCTCCTTGGCCCACCTGCCGTTGCCGTCCATGACGATGGCCACGTGGTTCGGGACCAGCTCGCCGGGGAGCTTGGGCGCGCGGGCGCCGGACGGGTGCGGCTCCGGCGCCTTGTACTCGCGCCGCTGGCGCCCCAGGATCCCGCGTACGACCATGTGCTTCTCGTCTCCCTCTTGCTTCTCGACGTACCTGAGCGTTACTTCTCGACGTACCTGAGCGAACGCAGCCCGCGCTCCAGATGCCAGTGCAGGTAGGCGGACACCAGGCCGCTGCCCTCGCGGACGTACCGCGCCTCGCACGTGTCCGCCGTCTCCCAGTCTCCCGTAAGCAGCGCCCCGAGGAGTACCAGGGTCTGCGGCGACGGTACGACACTCCCGGGCACCCGGCAGTCGACGCAGACGGACCCACCGGAGGCCACGGAGAAGAACCGGTTCGGTCCGGGCATCCCGCACTTCGCGCAGTCACCGAAACTCGGGGCGTACCCGTTGACGGCGAGGGAGCGGAGCAGGAAGGCGTCGAGGACCAGGTGGGGCGCGTGCTCGCCCCGGGCGAGGGTGCGCAGGGCGCCCACGAGCAGCAGGTACTGCTGCACCGCCGGCTCCCCCTCGTGATCGGTGAACCGCTCGGCGGTCTCCAGCATCGCCGTCCCGGCGGTGTACCGCGCGTAGTCGGTGACGATCCCGCCGCCGTACGGCGCGATGGTCTCACTCTGCGTGCACAGCGGCAGCCCGCGCCCGACCAGCTCGCTCCCGCGCGCGAAGAACTGCACGTCGACGTGGGAGAAGGGCTCCAGCCGGGCCCCGAACTTCGACTTCGTGCGCCGCACGCCCCGGGCCACGGCCCGCACCCGCCCGTGACCGCGCGTGAGCAGCGTGATGATCCGGTCCGCCTCACCCAGCTTCTGGGTGCGCAGCACGATGCCGTCGTCGCGGAACAGACTCATGGGCACCATTCTCGCCCAAGCGCTCCCCTGCACGCGCCCTTAACAATATGTTGAAGCCCGGCAAGGAGCACAACGTGGGGAGAAGGTGCGCCTGCCGCCCTCGCCTATCGCCGCGCCGGCTACTGGCGGGGCCGGTCCCTGCCCGAGCTGCTGCACGACTGGGCACGCGAGCACGGCCCACGCACCGCGCTCGTGCACGGCACGACCCGCCTCACCTACTTCCGGCTGGACCGCCGGGTGAGCCGGATGGCGGCCGGCCTGCGGCTGCGGGGTGTCCCGAGTTCGTCGTCGCGGTGTTCGCGCTGATGCGGCTCGGCGCGATCCCGGTGCTCGCGCCGACGGCCCACCGGGAGACGGAGATCGCCCACCTGGTCGCCGAGAGCGAGGCGGCCGGCTACGTCGGTCCGTCGCTGCGCCGGGTCTTCACCCTCACCGCGCCCGGCGAGCAGACGGGCGGCTTCTCGTTGCTGCCGGGGGGCGCGCTGGCCTTCCCCTTGCACACCGTGGACGAGGCACCGGTACCGGACCGCCGCCTGGACGCCTCGGACGTGGCGTTCTTCCTGCCGTCGGGCGGCGGCACGGCGACACCGCCGAGGCTCGTCGGCCGCACCCACGACGACTACGCCTACCAACTCCGCGCCACGGCGGAGCCACTCGCTCTCGGCCCCGAGGACGTGTACCTGGCGACGCCGCCCGCCGAGTCCACCTTGACCCTCGGCTGCCCCGGCATCCTCGGCACCCTGGCGGTGGGCGGCACGGTCGTACTGCTCGACGACCCGGCGCCGGAGGCGGCCTTCCACACGATCGCGCGGGAGGGGGTGACCGTCACGACGGTGACACCGGGCATCGCCGCCCGGTGGCTGGACGCCCTGGACGGCGCCGAGGCCGACCTGGCCTCACTCCGGGTGATGCAGATCGGCGGCGGCACCTCCCGCCTCGACCCCGCCTGGCCGCACGTATCGAGCCCGGTTTCGGCTGTCGGCCGAGGGCAACCTGGCCGTGGACGACTGCCCCCAACCACCCCACTTCGCAGGCCCCGCCGATCAATGATCGGCAGCTTTGTACCACTCTCCGGCCGCATGGTTGCTGCTCAGGTGAGCGAAGGACTGGGCGGGGTGGAACAAACCTGCCAATCCCCTCCTGACGAGTGGCTGCCGGGGCCTCTGTGGCAACGCGCCGCTCCCGCCCCTCCTCCCCTCCCACCCACCACAAGCCGCAAGCCGCCCAACCCACCCGGCATGCGTGCGGGACGGCGCCGGAAGCCACGGCATCGCGCCACCAGCTTTCTTGAGCCCCAAGCCCAAGCCCCAAGCCAAGCCCCAAGCCCAAGCCCCAGGCCCGAAGCCCAAGCCCCAAGCCAAGCCCCAAGCCCAAGCCCCAGGCCCGAAGCCCAAGCCCCAAGCCCAAGCCCAGGCCAGGACCCACCCCCTTCGCGTCCCGCCATTGGCCCAACCTCTGGCGGCTAGCCCATTCGTGTGCGCCGTCTTGACCACCCCCACGCCCCCTCCTATGGTCGCGCTACCGACCGGACGTAGGACGTAGGACGTCGTATCTCCCACCCCCTCCTCCCCTTCCCCCCAACGACTTGCTGGAGGACCCGTGCGCGACGACGTGAATCCCGACGCACCGGCACCGCGCCGCCGGTCGTTCCTGAAGTACACGGGTGTGCTGGGCGCGGCCGCCGTTCTCCCGCCCGTGCTGACGGGCTGCTCCGCAGGACCGGAGTCCACGAACGACACCGGGAACGGCGGCAGCGGCAAGGACCGGACGCTGACCGCGGTGATCGGCTACGGCAACGACGGCAGCTGGGACCCGACGCAGACGGCGTCGGCGTTCTGCATGGCCGCCAACAACCATATCTACGAGGGGCTGTTGGACACCGACCCGATCAGCCGGGTGCCGTATCCGGCGCTCGCCACCGAGGTGCCCAAGGACGCCAGCGCCACCACCTGGCGGTTCACCCTGCGCTCGGGCGCGACCTTCCACGACGGCAAGCCCGTCACCGCCGACGACGTCGTGTTCGTCTTCGACCGGATCCTCGACCCGAAGACCCAGACGCTCGCCAAGGGGTTCTTCGCCGGCTGGCTCGGCAGCGTCAGGAAGGTGGACTCGCGCACCGTCGAGCTCGTGCTCAAGTTCCCCTTCCCCGACGGGCTTTCCCGGCTCACCCTCGCCAAGATCATGCCGAAGCACGTCTTCTCCAAGCCCGGCGCCTGAGACGACGCCATCAAGGGGCTGGCCGTCGGCTCGGGGCCGTACCGGCAGACCGCGCACCACCCGAAGTCCAACACCACCTTCGAGGCCTTCGCCGCCTACAACGGGCCGCGCCCGCCTGCCTTCAAGCACATGAACTGGCTGACCATCGTGGACGCCGCTCCGCGCGTGGCGAAGATCTCCGGGTCCGACGCCGGGGCGCAGATCGCCGACAACATCCCCTACGCCAACATCGCCAGGCTGGAGCAGGGCGGGCTCAAGGTCGCCGGTGGCGCCGGGATGAACAACCTCTTCCTGATGTTCAACACCCAGCACAAGCCCTTCGACGACGTGCGGGTGCGACAGGCGCTGCACTACGCCATCGACACCGAGAAGATGGTGCAGGTCGCCCTCAAGGGGCACGGGAAGCCGGCCTCCTCGTTCCTGAACGAGGGCAACCCGACCTACCGGCGGGCCAAGACCGTGTACGACTACGACCCCGAGAAGGCGAAGGCGCTGCTGAAGGCCGCCGGGGTCGGCAACCTCAAGGTCAACATCCTCGCCGTGAACGTCAGTTGGATCGTGGACTGTCTGCCGACCATCAAGTCCTCCTGGGACGCGATCGGCGTGGAGACGACTCTGGCGCCGCAGGAGACCACCGCCGTGTTCACCAAGATGGACCAGAAGCAGGACTACCAGGTCGTCGCCGCGGCTTCCAATCCGAACCAGTTCGGGCTCGACGCCGATCTGATCATGCACTACAACTACGGGCCGCAGAACCTGTGGATGCAGTACACCCGGTGGGCCGGCGACCCCGTCGCCAAGCAGCTCTTCAAGGACATGGACCGGGCGACCCGGGAGCCGGATCCGGAGAAGAAGAAGGCGATCATCCAGGACTACATCGACGTCGTCGCCGAGCAGGCGGTGCTGTACCCGGTCGTCCACAACGAGCTGATGACCGCCTGGGACGCCCGGAAGCTCACGGGCATAAGGGCGCAGCCCTACCCCGGCATCAACCTGCTCCAGGCCAAGTGGATCTGACGGCATGACGGCTGTCGTACGGATCCTGCTCCGCCGTATCGCGCTGCTCGTGCCGCTGATGCTCGGGATCGTGCTGTTCGTGTTCCTGGTGATGCGGTTCTCGGACGTCGATCCCGCGTCCGCGTTCTTCCAGGGCGCGAACCCGACCCCGCAGCAGCTGCACGACTTCCGGGAGCGCAACGGCCTGCTCGATCCGCTCCCGGTGCGGTACGTCCACTTCGTCGGCGATCTGCTCCACGGCGACCTCGGCACCAGCGCCCTGACCCGGGCGCCGGTCGTCAAGCAGGTCACCACCGCGCTGCCGCTCACCCTCCAGCTGACCTTCCTGGGGCTCGCCATCGCGGTGGTGCTGGCGCTGCTGGGCGGGGTGACGGCCGCTGTGTACCGGGACCGGTTCCCGGACCAGGCCATCCGGGTGGTCTCGCTGGTCGGGGTGGCCGCGCCCGGCTTCTGGCTGGCGCTGCTGATGATCCAGTACCTGGCGGTGGACCGGGGCTGGTTCCCGACCGGCGGCTACATCAACCCGGCCGACTCGGTCACCGGCTGGCTGAAGACCATGGCGCTGCCCGCCGTCGCCCTGTCCCTGCCGGTGGCCGCGCAGCTGACGAGGATCGTCCGCACCTCGGTGGTGGAGGAACTGGACAAGGACTATGTGCGGACGGCGATCGGGAGCGGGTTGCCGCCCCGGGTCGTCGTCGGCCGGAACGTGCTGCGCAACGCCCTGGTCAATCCGCTGACCGTGCTCGGGCTGCGGGTCGGCTATCTCCTCGGCGGCGCTGTGGTCATCGAGACGATCTTCTCGCTGCCCGGCATGGGCAAGTTGATGATCGACGCCGTGCAGAACGGCGACCCGGCCGTGGTGCAGGGGGTGGTGCTGACGACCGCCACCGGGTTCGTCGTCGTCAACCTCGTGATCGACATTCTGTATCTGCTGGTCAACCCACGTCTGAGGGCGGGCTGATGGTCACGCGCGCGAGTCTTGCCGAGCGGCTCTCCCGGCCCGGCGGCGTACGGCTGCGGGGCTGGCGCCGGCTGCCGCTGCTGTCGAGGGTCGCCGTCTGTTTCCTGGCCCTGGTCGTCCTCGTCGCCGTACTCGCCCCGCTCCTCGCCCCCGACGATCCCCTCGACCAGCAGGAGCCGGTCGGCGGCAGCGGGCATCCGTCCGCCGCGCACTGGTTCGGGCAGGACAGCCTCGGCCGGGACATCCTGAGCCGGCTGATGTACGGCGCCCGGTGGTCGCTGGCGATCGGGCTGGGGGCGACGGCGCTCGCGCTGGTCGTGGGTGCCGTCATCGGGGCGGTGGCCGCCACCTCCCGCAAGGCGGTCGACGAGACGCTGATGCGCTGCCTGGACGTGGTGATGGCGTTCCCGGGGATCGCGCTCGCCGCCGTGCTGGTCGCCGTGTTCGGCGGCGGGATCGGCGTGCTGATCTGTGCCATCGCCTTCCTGTTCACTCCCCCCGTGGCGCGGGTGGTGCGGGCCAACGTCCTCGATCAGTACGGCGAGGACTACGTCACGGCGGAACGGGTGATCGGCGCCCGTACGCCCCACATCGTGGCGCGGCACGTGGCCGTCAACTGCGCCGCGCCGGTGCTGGTGTTCTGCACGGTCCAGGTCGCCGAGGCGATCGTGTTCGAGGCGTCGCTGTCCTTCATCGGCGCCGGGGTGCGGCCGCCGGACCCGTCCTGGGGCAGTGTCATCGCCGACGGCAAGAACATGGTGCTGACCGGCGGCTGGTGGGCGACCGTCTTCCCCGGGCTGCTGATCCTGCTGACCGTGCTGTCGCTGAACATCCTCTCCGAGGGGGTGTCCGACGCGTGGGCGGCACCGGCGGCCCGGGAGGTGGAGGGGCCCGAGGACCGGCTGGAGGCGCCGGAGCCGGGCAGCGGTGAGGTGCTGCGGCTGCCCGGGCTGACCGAGGCCGCCCGGCGGCTGCGGTCCCGGGCCCGGCCGCTGCCCGACCGGAGCGGGCAGCCGGTGCTCGCCGTGGAGAACCTCACCATCGGCTTCCCGGACCGGCACCGGGGTGTCGACATCGTGGCCGGGGTGAGTTTCGAGGTGTACCCCGGGGAAGTGCTCGGTCTGGTCGGTGAGTCGGGCTGCGGGAAGTCGCTGACCGCGCTCACCGTCATGGGGCTCCAGCCGAGTCGGGCGCGCGTCGGAGGGCAGGTGCGGTTCCGGCAGCGGGACCTGCTCGCCGAGCCGATGCGGGCCAGGCGGCGGCTGCTCGGGCACGAGATGGCGATGGTCTACCAGGACGCCCTGTCCTCGCTGAACCCGGCGATGACCATCCGCGCCCAGCTGAAGCAGCTCGTCCGGCGCGAGGGCCGGCGCAGTCCCCGCGAGCTCATGGAGCTGGTCGGCCTGGACCCCGAACGCACCCTGCGCAGCTATCCGCACGAGCTGTCCGGCGGGCAGCGCCAGCGCGTGCTCATCGCCATGGCGCTGTCCCGCGACCCGCGGCTGATCGTCGCCGACGAGCCGACCACCGCCCTGGACGTCACCGTGCAGGCCCAGGTGATGGAGCTGCTGCTGCGGCTGCGCGAGGAGCTGGGGTTCGCGCTGATCCTGGTCTCGCACGATCTGGCGCTGGTCGCCGACGTCACCGACCGGGTGGTGGTGATGTACGGCGGGCAGATCGTGGAGAGCGGGGTGACCGCCGACCTGGTGGCGGCGCCGGCCCACCACTACACGCGCGGCCTGCTCGGCAGCGTGCTGTCGCTGGAGTCGGCCGAGGAACGGATGACACAGATCAAGGGGGTCGTACCGTCCCCTGCCGACTTCCCGGCGGGCTGCCGGTTCGCCGACCGCTGCCCGCTGGCGAGCGAGGTGTGCCACGCGCATGCTCCCGTCCTCGCCGGTACGGGCACCCACACGGCCGCCTGCCATCACCCGGCGGTGGACCTCACGTCGGCGCGGAGCGAGGAGGCACTGCAGTGACCGCTGTGGTCGAGGTCCGAGACGCCCATGTCGTGCACAAGGCCCGCAGCGGCGGGCTGCTGCGCCGTGACCGGGTGTACGCCCTGACCGGCGCCGATCTCACCGTGGCCGCCGGGGAGACGGTGGGGGTGGTCGGCGAGTCGGGGTGCGGGAAGTCGACACTGGCACGGGTGCTGGTGGGCATCCAGCGGCCGGCGTCGGGCTCGGTGGCGTTCCAGGGCCGTGACCTGTGGACGATGCCGCCCGCCGAGCGCCGGGCCACGGTCGGCGCCGGCGTCGGGCTGGTCTTCCAGGACCCGTCGACGGCGCTGAACCGGCGGCTGACGGTACGGCGGATCCTGCGCGACCCGCTGGATGTGCATCAGCGCGGCACCAGGGCCGAACGGGAGGACCGGGTAAGGGAGTTGATGGGCCTGGTCGGCCTCCCCCGGGCCCTGGCCGACGCACTTCCCGGACAGCTCTCCGGCGGGCAGCGGCAGCGCGTCGCCATCGCCCGCGCGCTCGCCCTGGACCCGGCGCTGGTCGTCGCCGACGAGCCGACCAGCGCCCTGGACGTGTCGGTCCGCGCCCAGATCCTCAACCTCCTGCTGGACCTGAAGGAGCGCCTCGGCCTGGCGCTGGTGTTCGTCTCGCACGACATCCAGACGGTACGGCGGATGAGCGACCGGGTGATCACCATGTACCTGGGCCGGATCGTGGAGGAGACCCCGGCCGGCCGGGTCACCGACGCCGCCCGGCACCCGTACACCCGCGCCCTGTTCTCCGCCACGCCGGGCCTGCTGGACCCCCTCGACCCGATCCCGCTGACCGGGCCGGTGCCCTCGGCGACCCGGCCGCCGAGCGGCTGCCCGTTCCGCACCCGCTGCTGGAAGGCGGACGGGTTGTGTGCCGAGGTCATGCCGGACTTCTCGGCCGCGTCGCGCCCCGAACACCGCTACCGGTGCCACCATCCTGTCCAGGAGGAGGAATCGACCCGCGACCTAGCACGCCAGGAGCCCTGACATGCCCTTCCCCACCCCGCTCACCGGTGTCGTCCCGCCCGTCTGCACGCCCCTGACACCGGAGCGCGAGGTGGACGTGCCCTCGCTGCTCGCCCTGGTCGACCACCTGGTGGAGGCCGGGGTGCACGGGCTGTTCCTGCTGGGGTCCACGTCCGAGGCGGCGTTCCTCACGGACCGGCATCGCAGCCAGGTCGTCGAGGCGGTCGTCGCCCATGTGGGCGGTCAGTTGCCGGTCCTCGCCGGCGCCATCGACATGACCACGCCGCGCGTCCTGGACCACGTCACGGCGGTGACGGCGGCCGGAGCGGACGCGGTGGTCGTCACCGCCCCCTTCTACGCCCGCACCCACCGCTCGGAGATCGTCCACCACTACCGCCGGATCGCCGCCGCCTCCGAGGTGCCGGTCATCGCCTACGACATCCCCGTCGCCGTGCACACCAAGCTCCCCGCCGACGTGGTGCTCGGCCTGGCCGCCGACCGGGTGCTGGCCGGGATCAAGGACTCCAGCGGGGACCTGGCCGCCTTCCGCGAGATCGTCACCGGCTCCCGTGTGCACCCCGGGTTCAGCGTGCTGACCGGCTCCGAGCTGATCGTGGACTCCGCGCTGGCCCTGGGCGCCGACGGGGCGGTGCCGGGGCTGGCCAACGTCGACCCGCACGGGTACGTCCGGCTGTACCGGATGTGCCGCGCCGGCGACTGGGAGGGGGCGCGGGCGGAGCAGGAACGGCTGTGCGCGCTGTTCGGGATGGTCACGGTCGGGGATCCGGCGCGGATGGGCGGCAGCTCGTCGGCGCTGGGCGCGTTCAAGGCCGCGCTGCATCTGCGCGGCGTCATCGACTGCGCGGTGACGGCCGAGCCCCAGGTGCCGCTGTCGGGCGAGGAGGTCGAGAGGGTCGGCAAGTTCCTGGCGGCGGCCGGGTTGCTCTAGCCCCGTGACAGGGTCAGTCTGCGGAACTCCACGGTGTCGTAACTGTGGGTCGCGCCCGTCTCGTACAGGACGCCGATCGTGCCGGGGCCGAGCTGGACCAGGTCCGAGTAGGCGGCCGGGCGGTCCGAGAGGGTGAGCAGCTTGGTGAAGGTGCGGCCGGCGTCCGTGCTCGACCAGAGGGCCAGGGCGCGGCGGGCTGAGGGCACGGAGGGGGCGGAGAACAACAACGGGGCGGCTGGGCCCCGGAGTTGGAGGACGCTGCCCTGGACGACGGGGACGGCGTTCAGGGTGGGCTGGACGGCGTAGGGGCGGTCGAGGGTGGTGCCGCCGTCGCCGGAGTAGGTGTCCAGGCGGTTGCCGGGGGCGGTGCCGTACTGGTCGCGGGCGTTGAAGTAGAGCCTGCCGTCCGGGAGTTGAGCGGCGGTCGTCTCGTTGACGTTGGTCACGCCGTCCTGGGTCCGGGTCACGAAACCGAGCTGCCAGGTGCGGCCGCCGTCGTCGCTGTAGAGCGCGTGCCCGCCGTCGTACCGGGATTCGGGGCCGGCGGACGTGGCGGGCGAGGCGACGGAGTGGTTGGCGGGGACGAGCAGGCGGCCGGCGTGCGGGCCCCGGGTGAGGGCGAGGGCGTGGCCGGGACCGGTGGCGTACCAGCGCCAGCCGGGCCGCTTCACCTGAGCCGTGATCTCCGCCGGGGGTGTGAAGTGCCGGCCGTCGTCCCAGCTGCGCTGCACGAACACCCGGCGGTCCACCGCGCCGCGCCGGATCTGGTCCTCCGTCGCCTTCCCGTCGTTGCCGCAGGTCACCAGGACGACGACCCCGGTGCGCGGGTCCACGACCGGCGCCGGGTTGCCCCGGGTGTCCCCGTGTCCGGCGGCCACGACCGTCAGCGGGCCCCAGGTGCAGCCGCCGTCGGCGGATCGGCGCAGTACGACGTCGATGTCACCGGTGTCGGCGGCACCGTCCCGCCGCCCCTCGGCGAAGGCCAGCACGGTGCCGTGCGGGGTCTCCACGACCGCGGGGATGCGGTAGACGGCGTACCCGCCCTGACCGGAGACGTAGGGCACCGACGCCACACACCCCGGGACGCCCCACGCCGAGACGGAGCCGCGGCCTGCCGCGGCGGGGGCGGCGGAGACGCGGCCTGCTTGGGTGGGGGCGGCAGAGACGCGGCCTGCTTGGGTGGGGGCGGCGGAGACGCGGCCTGCCTGAGGGGCGTCGGCGGAGGCATGACCTGCTTGGGTGGGGGCGGCAGAGACGCGGCCCGCCTGAGCGGGGTCGGCGGACATGCGGCCTGCCTGGGCAGGGGTGGCGGAGGCCCGGACCGCCTGGGCGGGGTCGGCAGAGACCCGGACCGCCTGAACGGACGCCACAGAGCCCCGGCCCGCCTGGGCGGAGGTGGCGGAGACGCGGCCTGCTTGGGTGGGGGCGGCGGAGTTGCGACCTGCCTGAGCGGGGTCGGCGGAGGCCCGGCCTGCTTGGGTGGGGGCGGCGGAGACACGACCTGCCTGAGCGAACTCGGCAGAGACCCGGCCCACCTGAACGGGGGCGGCAGCAGCCCAGGCTGCCCGAGCGGACGCGGCAGAGACCCGGCCCGCCTGAGTGAACGCGGCAGAGGCGCGACCTGCCTGGGCGGGGTGGGCAGAGGCGCGTCCTGCCTGAGCGGGGTCGGCAGAGGCGTGGCCCGCCTGGGCAGAGGTGTCGGAAGGGCCGCCCGCCTGGCCGGAGGCGACGGAAGGGCCGCCCGCTCGGGCAGAGGCCGTGGAGGCGGGCGTGGGGTGGGCAGGGGCCGTGTGGCTACGGCCCGCTTGGCCGGGGCCGGCCTGGGCGGGGGGCTTGGGAGCCGGGGCCTCTTGAGGAGGTGCGTGGTGCGCGGCGAGCCGATCGGCGTCGGTTGCCTGATCGGGGGGCGCGTGCGTGGGGCGCGGCCGGGTCGAGGGTGCCGTGGGGTGGCAGGCGGTGAGCGAGGTGAGGAGCGCGAGGGCGGTGAGCAAGGTGCGGCTCTTCGGTGTCACCCGCCCATGCTGCCAGGGACCACCAGCCCCGACTCGTAGCCGACGATCACCAGCTGGGCGCGGTCGCGGGCGCCGAGCTTGCCCATGATCCGGCTGACATGGGTCTTGGCGGTGAGCGGGCTCAGCCCCAACACCTCCGCGATCTCGGCGTTGTTGAGGCCGCGCGCGACCAGCGTCAGCACCTCCCGCTCCCGGTCCGACAGGCACTCGGGACCGCCCGTCACGGGCGCCGAGGGGCTGCGCAGGAACCGCTCGATCAGGCGTGCCGTGGGGCCCGGTGAGAGCAACGCCTCGCCCCCAGCGACCGTGCGGATCGCGTCGAGGAGGTCGGCCGGACGGGTGTCCTTCACCAGGAATCCGGAGGCACCGGCCCGCAGCGCCTCCACCACGTGCTCGTCGGTGTCGTAGGTGGTGAGCACCAGGACCCTGACCCCGGCGAGGTCCTCGTCGGCGGCGATCAGCCGGGTCGCCTCGATGCCGTCGAGGCCGGGCATGCGGATGTCCATGAGGACGACGTCGGCGCGCTCGGCCCGGGCGAGGTCGACGGCCTCGCGGCCGGTGCCGGCCTGCCCGACGACCTCCATGTCCGGCGCCGACTCCACGAGCATCGCGAACGCGGCCCGCACCAGGGTCTGGTCGTCGGCGAGCAGTACCCGGATCATCTCTGGTCCCCCGGTTTCTCCCTCAGCGGCAGTACGGCGCACACCTCGAAGCCCCGGCCGTCGGCGCGCGGTCCGGCGTCGACCGTGCCGCCGACGCTGCGGGCCCGCTCCCGCATCCCGACGAGCCCGTACCCGGGCGGACCGTCGCCGGCACCGCCCACGCCGTCGTCGGTGACGTGGACGCGCAGGCCGCCCTCCTCCTCGTACACGCCCACGCGCACGGTCAGGTCGGCCCGGCCGCCGTGCCGTACCGCGTTGGTGAGCGCCTCCTGCACGATCCGGTAGGCGGCGGCGCCGACGGCCGGCGGCACCCCGTCGGCGCGTACGGCCAGGTCCACCCGGGCACCCGCCGACTTCGCGAGTTCGGCGAGGCCGTCGAGGCCGGGCAGCGGGCCGCGGACGTCCGGGGCACCCGGGTCGCGCAGCACCTCCAGGGTCGTACGGAGTTCGCCGCGGGCCGTGCGGCAGGTCCCGGCGATGTCGTCGAGGGCCTTCGCGACGGCCGTACGGTCCAGACGCTCGGGGTCGGCCTCCAGGACGTGCGCGGCGACCGAGGTCTGCACGCCGATGAGGGTGATGGTGTGGGCGAGCAGGTCGTGCAGGTCGCGGGCGATGCGCAGGCGTTCCTCGGCGACCCGGCGCCGGGCCTCCTCCTCGCGGGTGCGCTCGGCGCGTTCGGCGCGTTCCACGGCCGCGGCGGCGTTCTCCCGGTGGACGCGGATGTAGCCGCCGAGGACCAGCATGGAGACGATCCAGCCGGTGATCTGGAAGCTGACCTGGACCCCGGCCATGCCGTGGCGGATCTTCAGGAGCAGCATCAGCGTGACCACGGAGACCCCGATGAAGGCGGTGCGCCGGGGGCCGTGGGTCACCGCCACCGTGTAGAGGACGACCATCGAGGCGGCGGTGGGCGCCGAGTGGTTGTAGTCCAGCTGGTGGTAGGTCGCGATCACGGTGATCATGACCGCCAGCACGGTGAGCGGGGCCTGCCGGCGCCACACCAGCGGCACGTGCAGGCCGAGCAGCAGGGCCCAGCCGAGCGCGTCCGGGTGCCGGCCGCTGCCGACGGTGACGGCGATGCCGGAGGCGAGCGTGGCGAGCCCGGCGGCCAGGAGCGCGTCCTGCCGCCGGGGATCCAGGGACGCGAGGGTCCGGCCGGGCCGGGACGCGGTGATGGTTGCCTGCACGGGGTTCATCTTCCGCTACGCGCTCACGGGCTCCGGCGTGCGGTCGGCGGCCGGCGCCGGGCGGGACAGCCGGCCCGGCCACCACACCCTGCGCCCGAGCGCGACGCTCGCGCTGGTCACCAGGTAGGTGCGGACGAGGAAGGTGTCCAGCAGGACGCCGACGGCGATGACGAAGCCCAGCTCGACCAGCGGCACCAGGCCCATGTTCGTCAGCACCGCGAAGGTGGCGGCGAGCACCAGCCCGGCGGAGGCGATGACGCCGCCGGTGGTGCGCAGGGCGGTGAGGGCGGCCGCCGCCGGTTCGGCGCCCTTGACCGACTCCTCCCGCATCCGGTGCATCAGGAAGATGCCGTAGTCGACGCCGAGGGCGACGAGGAAGACGAAGGACAGCAGGCCGAGGCCGGGGTCGGTGCCGGGGAAGCCGAACAGGGGCCCGAAGACGAGTCCGCCGAGGCCGAGGGCGGCGCCCCAGACGGCGACCACGGCGGCGACGAGGAGCAGCGGGGCGACCAGGGAGCGCAGCAGGACGACCAGGATCAGCAGCACGGACAGGAGCACGATCGGGACGACCACCAGGCGGTCGCGGGCATTGGTGTCCTTCAGGTCGAGTTGCTGGGCGCTGGGGCCGCCGACGTGGGAGCCGGGCAGCCGGTGCCGGAGCGCCTCGATGGTGGCGGTCTCGGCGGCGGACTGGGGCGGGGCGGACGCGGTCACGGTGATCTCGGTCCAGCCTCCGCCGGTACGGCCCTGCCGCGCGTCGGCCACTCCCCGGGTGCCCTTGACCGCGGCGAGGGTGGCGTCGGCCCGGCCGACCGGGGTGAGCACCTCGATGGGCTGCGCGGACCGCTCCGGGTAGGCCTTGGCCACGGTTTCCATGGCGGTCACGGACTCGGGCCGGTCCACGAAGGTGTCCAGTTGCTTGATCGCGCCGGGCAGGTTCAGGGCGCCCAGCGCGAGCGCGCCGAGCAGGACGGCGCCGGAGGCGAGGACGGTCAGCGGGCGGCGCCCGGCCGAGGAGCCCATCGCCGCGAACAGGGACCGGCGGGCCTTGGGCGTACTGCCGTGGGCGGGTACGAGCGGCCAGAAGACCCGGCGGCCCAGCAGCACCAGGACGGCCGGCAGCAGGGTCAGCATGGCGGCGAGCGCGCACAGCACGCCGACCGTGCCGAGCGGTCCCATGCCCCGGCTGGAGTTGAGGTCGGCGGCGAGCAGGCAGAGCAGTCCGGCGGCGACCGTGCCGGAGGAGGCGAGGACGGCGGGTCCGCAGCCGCGCAGGGCGGCGCGCATCGCGTCGTACGGCGTCTCGTGGCGCCGCAGCTCCTCGCGGTAGCGGGAGACGAGGAGCAGGGCGTAGTCGGTGCCGGCGCCGAAGACGAGGATGGTCATGATGCCGGCGCTCTGGCCGGAGACGGTGGTGCCGAAGGCCTGGTTGAGGCCGTAGGCGGCGGCACGGGCGAGGAAGTCGGAGAGGCCGGCGACGACGAGCGGGACCAGCCACAGCAGGGGGCTGCGGTAGATGAGGATGAGCAGGACCGCGACGACGGCGACGGTGGTGTAGAGCAGGGGGCCGCCGAGCGAGGCGTACACGCCGGAGGCGTCGGTGGCGAGGGCGCCCGGCCCGCCGACGCGCACGGCCAACCCGCCCTGCCCCTGGGCGACTTGGCGGACGTCGTCGACGAACGCGTCCCGCTTCTTCTCGTCCGTGCCGGGCTCGTTGCTGGTGACCGGGTACATGAGGGTGGTGCCGTCGGCGGACGGGATGCCGGGCGGGGTGCCGGTGGCGAGGCGGTGGCGGTCGGCGATCTCGGCGACCTGCGTCCGTGCCGTGGTCCGGTCGGCTGCGGTGAGTCCGGTCGCCCGGTGGTAGACGAGGACGAGCTCGGTGGTCTCGCCGCCGGGCAGCCGGTCCTGCAGCTTGGCGACCTGGGTGGAGTCGGCGGACGCCGGCAGATAGTCGGTGGCCCGGTTGTGCTGCACATCGCCCAGCTTGGCGGCGAACGGGGCGGCTACGGCCAGCAGCACCGCCCACAGCCCGACCACCAGCCAGGGCAGCGCCCGGCTCGTCCGTGTTTTCGCGGCCCCCATGGAAATCGGGCCTCCCCTTCGCAGTGGATGTCTGGACACGGCTTCCAGACTTCCGGCGAAAGGGGCGGCGATCGTCGGGCGCGGGAGCGAGTTCGGCGGTACTGCACGGGGTGACCGGCCGCCCTGATTACTCCCCGGGGAGTACCGACCTGCGCACCCCGGCACCCGCGCGCCGAGGCACCATGGACCCGCACCGCCCGCACACCATGGCCACGCACGCCTTACGGCCCCACGCACCTGGGCCCCGCGCGCCGAAACCCCACTGCCGTCAGGACGATGTGCGCGCCGCCACCGGCAGGCGGGGAACGGCGGGGGCACAGATGGTCACGGCGGCACCGACCATGGTCAGGGCGTCGCATCCGGCGGGGGCGCGGCGGGTCCAGGGCGCCGAACCCTCCCTGCCGTCAGGACGGCGTCCGCGCCGCCACCGGCAGGCGGGGAACGTCGTCCGCACAGATGGCCAGGACCGCACCGACCATGGACAGGGCGCCGCATCCGGCGGGGCGCAGAGACCGCCGCGCGGTATGTCCAGGGCGCCGAAACCCCCCTGCCGTCAGGACGGTGTGCGGGCCGCCGCCGGCAAGCGGGTCACGTCGTCCGCACAGATGGCCAGGACCGCACCGACCATGGACAGGGCGCCGCATCCGACGGGGCGCAGAGACCGCCGCGCGGTATGTCCAGGGCACCGAAACCCCACTGCCGTCAGGACGGCGTCCGCGCCGCCGCCAGCAAGCGGGTCACGTCGTCCGCACAGATGGCCAGGACCGCACCGACCGTGGTGAGGGCGTCGCATCCGGCCGGGGCGCAGAGACCGCCGCGCGGTATGTCCAGGGCACCGAAACCCCACTGCCGTCAGGACGGCGTCCGCGCCGCCGCCGGCAAGCGGGTCACGTCGTCCGCAGAGATGGCCAGGACCGCACCGACCGTGGTGAGGGCGTCGCGTTCGGCGGGGCGCGGAGGCCGCCGGCGCGGCGTGGCCAGGGCGCCGAAACCCCGCTGCCGTCAGGACGGTGTGCGGGCCGCCGCCAGCAGGCGGGTCACGTCGTCCGCGCGGATGGTCAGGGCCGCGCCGACCGTGGTGAGGGCGTCGCGTTCGGCGGGGGTGTAGGGGCCGTCGGCGAGGGCGATGCGGGCGGCCTGGAGGAGGAGGGACTCGCGGCCGGCGGGGGCGAGGTGCGGGGCGAGCGGGTCCAGGGCCTCGTGCAGCTCTATGGTCAGGCTGGTGCCGCACTCGGCGCCGAGGACCCGGCCGGTGTCGGCGGCGAGGGCGTCGACCAGGGCGGCCAGCTGTTCCTCGGTGCAGCCGTCGAAGCCGGCCGCGCGCACGGCACCGGCGGCCGTCTCCAGGGCCGTACGGGAGGAGGTGCCGCCCGCGGCGAGCACGGCGAGGGCGACGGTGTGCACGGCGTCGCGGAGCATCGCGGAGAAGCGGCGGGTGGTGGGATGGTCGAGGACGTCGGTGCCGTAGTGGTGGCGGCAGGCCGCGCACTCCACGACCGGGCCGGCGGTGCCGCGCGGCAGCAGGGGGACGCCGAGCAGGGTGAGCCTGCGGCGGCCGGTGAGCCGCTGGTAGTTGCGGTCGCCTCCGCAGCCGGGGCAGTAGAACTCGCCGTCCCCTACGGGTGTCCACGCGGTGCGGACGCGCAGGATGTGCGCAGCCCTGGTGGCACGGCCGTCTCGTCCCCGTACTGGCAGCACGTCGCACCTCCGTAACGACGCCGCAACATCGCGGCGCTGGCGTGATGTTAGCCACATCAGCGAGGCTGAGTCAGTACCCCGTAGGAGACCTTTCTGTGACCTGATCGGCCCTGTGGCCGGGAACAGCCGGGGCCCCGGCCGCCGTATACAGCGGCCCGGGCCCCGAAACTCCCGGTCAGAAGGGTCAGCGGGCGGCGCGGTTGACGGCCGAGACGACCGCCTTCAGCGACGCACGCGTCGTGTTCGCGTCGATGCCGATCCCCCACAGGACCTTGCCGTCGATCGCGCATTCGATGTAGGAGGCGGCCTGTGCGGAGGCGCCCTCGCTCATCGTGTGCTCCTGGTAGTCCAGCAGGCGTACGTCGATGCCGATGGACTGCAGGGCGTCGAAGAAGGCCGAGATCGGACCGTTGCCGGTACCGGTCAGGACGGTGTCCTCGCCGTCCACCGTCGCCTCGACGGTCAGGGTGTCGATCCCGTCGGTGTCCGTCGTCGACTGGCCCGTGCGGACCTGGATGCGGCCCCAGGGGTTGTCCGGGTTCGGCAGGTACTCGTCCTGGAAGACCGCCCAGATCTCCTTCGGCGTGATCTCGCCGCCCTCGGCGTCCGTCTTCGCCTGGATGAGCTTGGAGAACTCGATCTGCATCCGGCGCGGCAGGTCCAGCTTGTGGTCGTTCTTCAGGACGTAGGAGATACCGCCCTTGCCGGACTGGGAGTTGACGCGGATGACGGCCTCGTAGGAGCGGCCGACGTCCTTGGGGTCGATCGGCAGGTACGGCACCGCCCACTCGATGTCGTCGACGGTGACGCCCTTGGCCTTGGCGTCGGCCTCCATGGCGTCGAAGCCCTTCTTGATGGCGTCCTGGTGGGAGCCGGAGAAGGACGTGTAGACCAGGTCGCCCACGTACGGGTGGCGCGGGTGGACCTCCATCTGGTTGCAGTACTCCCACGTACGACGGATCTCGTCGATGTCGGAGAAGTCGATCTGCGGGTCGACGCCCTGCGAGAACAGGTTCATGCCCAGGGTGACCAGGTCGACGTTGCCGGTGCGCTCGCCCTGCCCGAACAGGCAGCCCTCGACGCGGTCGGCGCCGGCCATCAGGGCCAGCTCGGCCGCCGCCACGGCCGTACCGCGGTCGTTGTGCGGGTGGACGGACAGGCAGACGTACTCGCGGCGGGAGAGGTTGCGGTGCATCCACTCGAAGCGGTCCGCGTGCGTGGACGGGGTCGAACGCTCCACGGTGGCGGGCAGGTTGAGGATGATCTCGCGGCCCGGGCCCGGCTGGTAGACGTCCATCACCGCCTCGCAGACCTCCAGCGCGAAGTCCAGCTCGGTGTCGGTGAAGATCTCGGGGCTGTACTGGTAGCCGAACTCGGTCTCGGGGCCCAGCAGCTTCTCGGCGTACTCCATCACCAGGCGGGTGCCGTCCACCGCGATCTGCTTGATGTCGTCCTTGGAGCCGCGGAAGACCACCCGGCGGAACACGGGAGCCGTCGCGTTGTACAGGTGGACCGTGGCGCGCTTGGCGCCCTTCAGGGACTCCACGGTCCGCTCGATCAGGTCCTCGCGGGCCTGGGTCAGTACGGAGATCGTGACGTCGTCGGGGATCGCGCCCTCTTCCTCGATGATCGAGCGCACGAAGTCGAAGTCGGTCTGGCCGGAGGCGGGGAAGCCGACCTCGATCTCCTTGTAGCCCATCTTCACCAGCTGGTCGAACATCCGGCGCTTGCGCTCGGGCGACATCGGGTCGATCAGGGCCTGGTTGCCGTCGCGCAGGTCGGTGGAGAGCCAGCGGGGGGCGGCGGTGATGCGCTGCTCCGGCCAGGTGCGGTCCGGGATGTCCACCTGCTCGTAGCGGCCGTACTTGTGGATCGGCATGGAACTGGGCTGCTGGCGGTTGGCCATGATGGCGTGGGCTCCTTGGTGTCCGGAGATCCGGATGTCCGGGTGGACGGCCGACGACGCAACGCCAGAGCTCCGCGGGGAGGGAGTCGGCCTTGTGACTACAGGCCCTCGCCGCGGCAGCTAAGGAGAAGCAGCCCGAAACGCATGATGCGTCGCAGCCTATCCGAGCCGCCCCGGACACGGGGACGCGTTTCAGTATGCGGGACCGCCGTCGCAAAAGAGACAAAAAGTGCGCCGCACCACATCGCCCTAGCACACCGTCACGGAGCGTCGCGCTCCTGTCCCGGTATTTCACCAATCATGGTGGCCGCTAGTGACATCGGTGTCACTGAGTGCAATGGTGCGGGGCATGACGACCAACGGGGGCTTCGAGCCCGTCTTCTGCACGATCGTGCCGCCGCACGTCCTCGACAAGCTCGCCCGGGCCGAGGACTCCGCGCTCTCCGGCCCGGCCCGCCGGTCCCTGGAGCACGACGCCTACCAGCGCACCAAGCGCCGCCTGACCACGGTCATCGGTGCGCCCTCCGTCGCCGCGCCCGCGGGCGCCGCCGCGGACCAGCCGCACCGCACGATCTACGACGCCCGGCACACCCAGGACCTGCCCGGCACGCAGGTCCGCGCGGAGGGTTCCGACCCGGTCCCGGACGCCACCGTCAACCGCGCCTACGCGGGCCTCGGCGCCACCTTCGAGCTGTACCTGAAGGCCTACGGCCGGCACTCCATCGACGACGACGGGCTGCCGCTGGACGCCACCGTCCACTACGACCAGAACTACGACAACGCGTTCTGGAACGGCGAGCAGATGGTGTTCGGCGACGGCGACGGCGAGATCTTCCTCGACTTCACCATCCCGGTCGACGTCATCGGCCACGAGCTGACCCACGGCGTCACCCAGCACACCGCGAACCTGGAGTACTTCGGCCAGTCCGGCGCGCTCAACGAGTCGGTCTCGGACGTCTTCGGCTCGCTGATCAAGCAGTACACCCTCGGCCAGACCGCCGACGAGGCCGACTGGCTGATCGGCGCGGGCCTGCTCGCCCCGCAGGTGCACGGCACCGCGCTGCGCTCGATGAAGGCCCCGGGCACGGCGTACGACGACCCGAACCTGGGCAAGGACCCGCAGCCGGCGACCATGGACCACTACGTCCGCACCGGCCGCGACAACGGCGGCGTGCACATCAACTCGGGCATCCCCAACCACGCCTTCTACCTGGTCGCCACGGCCATCGGCGGCAACGCCTGGGAGAAGGCCGGGCAGATCTGGTACGACGTGCTCACCGGCGGCGAGCTCAAGAGCGACGCGCTGTTCGCCGACTTCGCCACGCAGACGGTGAAGGCGGCCCGGGAGCGGTACGGCGCCGGAGACGAGCTCCAGGCCGTGCAGAAGGCGTGGGAACAGGTCGGGGTGCGGACGCTGTAGTACCGCGACGCCGCGGTACTGGAGACTGAGCCCATGCGGATTCAGGTGAGGCGCACAGGCGGGTTCGCGGGCATCGAGCGCCGGGCCGAGGTGGACACCTCGGCCCGGCCCGACGCCGCCATCTGGCACGCCCTGGCCGAACGCGTCCTCGCGTCCGGCCGGGGCACCCCCCCGGACGGCGTCCCGGACGGCTTCCGGTACGAGATCACGGTGGACGGCCGCACGGTGTACGCGGCCGATCCCCGACTCACCGAGGAACAGCGGGAGTTGATCACGAAGGTGCTGAAGGAAGGGGCGTGAGGACGGGTTCCCGCCGGGGCGTTGACTTCCGTTACCGGGGGTAAGGATGATCCGGCCATGGCGACTGACGCAGGCAACCCGATACCTCGGTTCCCGGCCGGCTTCCTGTGGGGTGTGTCGACCTCCGCCCATCAGATCGAGGGGGCGGCGGACGAGCGCGAGGCGTCCGTGTGGGACGTGTTCACGGCCGAGCCGGGGCGGGTGAAGGACGGTTCGACGGCGGCGGTGGCCTGCGACCACTACCACCGCCACCAGGAGGACGTGGCCCTCCTCGCCGGCCTCGGCGTGGACGCGTACCGCTTCTCCGTCTCCTGGCCCCGCGTCGGCTCCCCCGGCGGCCTGGACTTCTACGACCGCCTGGTGGACGAGCTGTGCGCGGCGGGCGTACGGCCCGTGCCCACCCTCTTCCACTGGGACCTGCCCGCCTCGCTGGACTGGCTGGAGCGGGACACGGCGGAACGGTTCGCCGAGTACGTGTCCGTGGTGGCCGACCGGCTCGGCGACCGCGTCACCAAGTGGATCACCCTCAACGAGCCCGCCGAGCACACCCTCCTCGGCCACGCCCTCGGCGCCCACGCCCCCGGCAGGCAACTCCTCTTCGACGCGCTCCCGGTCGCCCACCACCAGCTCCTCGCCCACGGCCTCGCGGTCCGGGCCCTGCGCGCGGCCGGGGCGACGGACATCGGCATCGCCAACTCCCACGGCCCCACCTGGCCCGCCTCCGCGGAACCCGCCGACGTGGAGGCGGCCGGCTTCTACGACGTCCTGCTCAACCGCCTGTTCGCCGAGCCGGTCATCCTCGGGCAGTACCCGGACGGCATGGGCGAGTTGATGCCCGGCGACGTGCACGAGGACCTGAAGGTCATCGCCGAGCCCGTCGACTGGTACGGGATCAACTACTACGCGCCGACCCGGGTGGGTGCGCCCGGCGGCACCGGCAGCGAGTACGGCGGCCTCGCGCTCCCCGCAGAACTGCCCTTCTCGGTGCGGGAGATAGAGGGCCGGCCGGTGACCGACTTCGGCTGGCCGATCGTCCCGGAAGGCCTCACCGAGCTGCTGTGCGGCTTCCGCGAGACCTACGGCGACAAGCTCCCGCCCATCGTCATCACCGAGAACGGCTGCTCCTACGACGGCCTCGACGACCAGGACCGCATCGCCTACCTGGACGCCCACATCCGCGCCCTGCACACCGCCGTGGAGGCCGGCGTGGACGTGCGCGGCTACTTCGTGTGGTCCCTGATGGACAACTTCGAGTGGGCCGAGGGCTATCAGCGCCGCTTCGGCCTGGTGCACGTGGACTACACCTCGCTGAAGCGCACCCCGAAGGCCTCCTACCACTGGTTCCGGGACATGCTCCGGGCGCAGAGCTGACGGCCCGGGATGACCGCGCAGGATGACGGCACGGAGACGGCCACGGCCCGGCCCCCGGCCGCGCTGGCCGAGCCCGTCGTACCGGTCGGCCGGGGCTGGACGGCGGCCCTCTCGCTGGCCAACGGGGCGATCTGGGTCGGCTGGTTCGGCCCGCTGCAGATCCTGCTCGCCTCCCAGGCGGGGGACTTCGCACCCGGCTCCGGGATGTCCAAGGAGACGATGCTGGCCTGGGTGACCGGCGCCGGCGCGGTGGTCTCCCTGTTCGCCAACCCGCTCTTCGGCGCCCTGTCCGACCGTACGACCGCCCGCCCCGGCCGCCGCACGCCGTGGATCGTGGCCGGGGCGGCGGGCGGCGCGCTGTCCTTGCTGCTGCTCGCCCGGGCGGGCGGGGTGTGGTCCATGGCGGTGGGCTGGTGCCTGGTGCAGCTCACGCTGAACGCGGCGTTCGCCGCAGTGACGGCGGCCGTGCCGGACCGGGTGCCCCGGCGCCAGCGCGGCGCGGTGGGCGGGTGGTTGGGGGCGGCGCAGATCCTGGGCGTGGTCGGCGGCACGGGACTGGCGACCGTGGCGGGCGGAGTGGGGGCCGGGTATGCGGCGTGCGCGGTGTTCACGGTGGCGGGTGTGCTGCCGTACGTCCTGCGGCATCCGGATCTGCGGCTGTCGGCCGATGACCGCCCGCCGTGGAACTGGCGCGGCTTCCTCGCCGGCTTCTGGCTGAGCCCGCGCCGCTACCCCGACCTCGGCTGGGCCTGGCTGACCCGCTTTCTGATCAACCTCAGCAACGCGCTGGTGCTGTTGTACCTCCTCTACTACCTGCGGGACCGGCTGCACTACGCCGACCCCGACCGGGGTGTGCTGATCCTGACCGCCGTGAACAGCCTGACGCTGATGGCGACGGTCGTGGCGGGCGGCGTCTGGTCGGACCGGGTGGGCCGGCGCAAGCCGTTCGTCGTCTGGTCGGGCGTGCTGATGGCGGTGGCGACGGCGGCCCTGGCCGGCTGGCAGACCTGGCCCGGCGCGCTCGTGGCGGCGGCCGTCCTCGGCGTCGGCTTCGGCGTGTTCACCTCCGTCGACTTCGCGCTGATGACGGACGTCCTGCCGAAGGCGCTGGACCGGGGCAAGGACCTGGGAGTCGTCAACGTGGCCAACGCCCTGCCCCAGGTGGCGGCCCCCGCCCTGGCGGCGCCGATCGTGACCTACCTGGGCGGCTACCGGGTGCTGTACCTGGTGGCGGCGGTGATCGGGCTGGCGGGGGCGGTGCTGGTGGGGCGGATCAGGGGAGTCGACTAGCCGGCCGGACAGGGCCGGGCGGCTCAGAGGACTCCGGCGTCGCGGGCGGACCAGACCGTCGGGTAGAGGGGCCGGAAGCCGAGGTCACGGCGGATCCGCTCGGTGGACATGACTCCCAGCCACGGGTCGGGGTCGGTCCGGGTGTGCATGTCGGCGGGCGGCTCGACGCCGTTGAGCCGATGCAGCTCGACCGCGGTGACGGGGGCGTCGTCGGCGATGTTGTAGACCGGGCCGCTCACCGCCGGTGCGTACAGCAGGCGCAGCAGCCCCTGGGCGACGTCGGCGTGGTGGCCCATGTGCAGCCGCTGGGTGGACGCCCAGTGCGTGGCCCAGCGCAGGGACTGCGCGAGGTGCGGGTCGCCGTCGCCGTAGACGAAGGGCAGCCGGCCGACGCGCACCTCCATGCCCTCCAGCGCGAGCAGCTCGCGCTCGGCCGCCGCCTTGGACTCGGGATAGGCGCCCCACATCGCGCCGCCGGGCCGGGTCTCGTCGTCCTCGGTCAGCGGCCGGCCCCGCCCGACGCCGTACACGAGACCCGTGCTGACCTGCACGAAGCGCCGCACGCCCGAGGCGAGCGCGGCGCGGCCCAGGGCCACGGCCGCGTCCCGGTTGACGGCCCACGCCTCCTCGTCCGGCACCCCGCGGAAGGACGCCGCGATGTTCACGACCGCGTCCACCCCGGCGAGCGCCTTGCCGAGCGTCTCCTCGTCCCGCAGATCGCCGACGGCGACCTGGGCGCCCAGCTCCGCGAAGGCCTCGCCGCGCGGCGCGTCCCGCACCAGGACCCGTACCTGCTCGTCCGGCTGCCGCTGGGCCAGCAGCCTCGGCACGAAGCGCCGGCCGACCTGTCCCGTGGTGCCCGTCACCAGTGTCAGCATCCTCTGCTCCTCTCGGTCTGGTGCCACCACTGTCGGACGGGGCCGCGAGGGGCGGGAGAGACCTCCCGATCAGGGGACTGGCACTCCCTGGATAACGCCTGCCTTCTGCTCCACCCTGAAGAGGTGAACCGAGCCGAACTCGCCGACTTCCTGCGCCGTGGCCGTGCCCGCCTGGACCCGACCGACGTGGGGCTCGCTCCCGGCGCCCGGCGCCGCACCCCGGGCCTGCGGCGGGAGGAAGTGGCGTCGCTGGCCGGTATGTCGGTCGACTACTACACCCGGCTGGAACAGTGCCGGGGCCCGCGCCCGTCCCGTCAGATGCTCACGGCACTGGCGCGGGCGCTGCGCCTGACCGACGACGAACGGGACCACCTCTTCCACCTGGCGGGCGAGGAGCCGCCCCGCCGGGAGACGGCGTCCGCCCATGTCCGGCCCGGGCTGCTGCTGGTCCTGGACCGGCTGCACGACGCGCCGGCGCTGGTGGTGACGGACTGCGGTCAGGTGCTGGCGCAGAACGCGCTGTCCAGGGCGCTCTCAGGAGACGCGCTGGCCCGCCCGGCGCGCGAACGCAACCTGGTCCGCCGCTTCTTCCTCGACCCGGCGGGACGCGGGCTCTTCCCGCCGGAGGACATGCCGGACCACGCGCGTCAGCACGTGGCGAACCTGCGCGCGGTGGCCGCCGCCCGCCCCGACGACCCGGAACCGGCCGCCCTGGTGGCCGAACTCCGCGCCGCCAGCGAGGAGTTCGCCCGTCTGTGGGACGAGCACGAGGTGGCGGTGCGGCGCGGCGCGACGAAGCGTTTCCGGCACCCGGTCGTGGGTCTCCTGGAACTCGACTGCGAGGTCCTCCTGACCGACGACCACCGCCACCACCTCGTCCTCCACACGGCCCGCCCGGGCACAGAGTCGTACGAACGGCTCCAGCTGCTGAGGGTGGTGGGCCTGCAGGACATGACCCCCCAGGGCGCCGCCGGTTAGAACCTGAGCTTGCGCAGCTGCTTCGGGTCCCGCTGCAGTCCTTGGCCATCTTCACGTGCAGGCCCAGGCCGTATCGATGTACGGCTACCGCCGCGCGGCCCGCGTGCCGAGCAGCGACCGCCGGGACAGACGCCCAGGCGGGCCCGAGCGGAACTCAGAAACCCAGCTTGCGCAACTGCCTCGGGTCGCGCTGGCAGTCCTTGGCGACCTTGACGTGCAGGTCGAGGCCGTACCGATGTGCGGCAACCGCCACGCGGCCGGCGCCCCGAGCAGCGCCCGCCGGGGCAGACGCCCAGGCGGGCCCGAGCGGAACTCAGAAGCCCAGCCTGCGCAGCTGCTTCGGGTCGCGCTGCCAGTCCTTGGCGACCTTCACGTGCAGGTCGAGGAAGACCGGCGTGCCCAGCAGTGCCTCGATGTGCTTGCGGGACTTGATGCCGACCTCCTTCAGGCGCTTGCCCTTGGGGCCGATGATGATGCCCTTCTGGCTGGGGCGCTCGATGTAGACGTTGGCGTGGATGTCCAGGAGGGGACGGTCCGCGGGGCGGTCCTCGCGCGGGAGCATCTCCTCCACGACGACGGCGATGGAGTGCGGCAGCTCGTCGCGCACGCCCTCCAGCGCGGCCTCGCGGATCAGCTCGGCGACCATGACCTGCTCGGGCTCGTCGGTGAGGTCGCCCTCGGGGTAGAGGGCCGGGCCCTCCGGCAGGAGCGGGATCAGGAGGTCGGCCAGGAGGTCCACCTGCTTGGAGCCCACCGCCGACACCGGCACGATCTCCGCCCACTCGAGGCCCAGCTCCTTGCCCAGCTGGTCGATCGCGATGAGCTGCTCGGCGAGGGTCTTGGAGTCGACCAGGTCGGTCTTGGTCACGATCGCGACCTTCGGGGTCTTCTTGATCCCGGCGAGTTCCTTGGCGATGAAGCGGTCGCCCGGGCCGATCTTCTGGTCCGCGGGCAGACAGAAGCCGATCACGTCGACCTCGGCCCAGGTCGTACGGACCACGTCGTTCAGCCGCTCGCCGAGCAGCGTGCGCGGCTTGTGCAGGCCGGGGGTGTCGACCAGGATCAGCTGGGCGTCGGGCCGGTGCACGATGCCCCGCACCGTGTGCCGGGTGGTCTGCGGCCGGTTGGACGTGATCGCCACCTTCTGCCCGACCAGAGCGTTCGTGAGGGTGGACTTGCCCGCGTTGGGACGGCCCACGAAGCAGGCGAAGCCGGCGCGGTGGTGGGCCTCGGCCGGCTGCTCGGATGACTGGGTACGAACGCTCATGCCGTTCATTGTCCCTGATCCACGAGCCCCCGCCGTACCGTGAGGTTTCGGTAACCCTCAGGCAATGAAACGTCACGGAAACACACCTGTACGCAACCGGAAACGCTCACCGGTGACCCTCTGACGAGCCCGCACACCCGTTGGAGACGCCCGTGACTTCCGCCGCCGCGCACGTGAACACCGGCGACACCGCCTGGCTGCTCGCCGCGACCGCCCTCGTCCTGCTGATGACCCCGGGCCTGGCCCTGTTCTACGGCGGCATGGTCCGCACGAAGAGCGTCCTCAACATGCTGATGATGAGCTTCGTGTCGATCGCCCTGGTCACGGTGGTGTGGCTGGCGGCCGGCTACTCCCTCGCCTTCGGGGACGACATCGGCGGCGGACTGATCGGCGGACTCGGCCACGCCGGAATGGCGCACCTCGGCCCGGGCAGCGTGCACGGCACCGTCCCCACCCTCCTCTTCGCCACCTTCCAGCTCACCTTCGCGATCATCACCGCGGCCCTGATCAGCGGTGCGGTCGCGGACCGTACGAGCTTCTCGGCGTGGCTGGTCTTCGTCCCGGTCTGGACCCTCCTGGTATACGTTCCGATCACCCACTGGGTGTGGGGCCCGGGCGGCTGGATCGCCGGCACGCTCGGCGCGCTCGACTTCGCGGGCGGTCTGCCCGTCGAGATCACCTCCGGCGCCTCCGGTCTCGCCCTGTGTCTGGTCCTCGGGCCCCGGCTCGGGTTCAGGAAGGACGCCATGCGCCCGCACAACCTGCCCATGGTGATCCTCGGCGCCGGTCTGCTCTGGTTCGGCTGGTTCGGTTTCAACGCGGGCAGCGCGCTCGGCGCGAACGGCCTCGCCGCGGCCGCCTTCCTGAACACCCTGGCCGCCGGCTGCACCGGCCTGCTGGGCTGGCTCTTCGTCGAGCAGAAGCGCGACGGCCACCCCACCACCCTGGGCGCCGCCTCCGGAGCGGTCGCCGGCCTGGTCGCGATCACGCCGTCCTGCGGCACGGTCTCCCTGCTCGGCGCGCTGATCGTCGGTCTGGCCGCCGGTGTCGTCTGCTCCTACGCGGTGAGCTGGAAGTTCAAGCTGAACTACGACGACTCCCTGGACGTCGTCGGCGTCCACCTGGTCGGCGGCGTCATCGGCACCCTGCTGATCGGCCTGTTCGCCGAGAAGGCGATGACCGGCGGCACACAGGGCCTCTTCTACGGCGGCGGACTCGCCCCGCTCAGCAGGCAGGCGCTCGCCGTGGTGGTCGTGGCCGGCTACGCCTTCGCGGTGACGTACGGCCTCGGCAAGCTGCTCGACAAGGCGATGGGCTTCCGCGCGAGCGAGGAGCAGGAGCACACCGGCCTGGACCTTACGGTGCACGCCGAGACGGCTTACGATCACGGGGTCCTGGGGCACGGCGCCCCGGTCGCCCACTCCGTCCTCCCCTCCACTCAGAAGGTCAAGTCCCAGGCATGAAGCTCATCACCGCGATCGTCAAGCCGTACCGTCTGGACGAGGTCAAGACCGCCCTGCAGGAGCTCGGGGTACACGGTCTGACCGTGACCGAGGCGAGCGGCTACGGCCGGCAGCGCGGCCACACCGAGGTGTACCGGGGGGCCGAGTACCGGGTCGATCTGGTGCCGAAGGTCCGGATCGAGGTCGTGGTCGAGGACGCGGTCGCCGACGACGTGATCGACGCGATCGTCGGGGCCGCGCAGACGGGGAAGATCGGGGACGGGAAGGTGTGGGCCGTGCCCGTGGAGACGGTCGTACGGGTGCGGACCGGCGAGCGCGGTCCGGACGCCCTCTGAGCCGGGGGCTGTCGTGGGGGGCGAATGGTACGTGCTCGTCGAGACGAAGAAGGGGGACGGCGACGGCTGGATCCTGAAGGACAAGGTGCATGTGGAGGGCGGCAGGGAACAGGCCCTGGCGCGTGCCGAGGAGTTGAGCCTCACGTACACGCGTGGGCTCTACCTCAGCCGCTCCGACCACGGCCGCGTCGTGTTCCGCATCTCCGAGACGAGTTGGTTGGCGGAGATCACGGAATCGTTGTGGTCCACCTCCTACGAGGAGGCGTTCACGATAATGCGGTACGCCCGGCTGACCGTCGCGCAGCTCATCTCCTCGAGGGAGCCTCCTCCCGTCGAGCGTCCCGCGCCGAAGAAGGGGAGATTGCGCCGCGCCCTCGGCCGGGACTGACGGCCCGTGCCCGACGCGCCCTGACCAGTAGTGCTCCGGTCACCACTCCGGCCACGAACACGAGCCCGGCGAGCAGCCAGGGCAGGGCGAGGAAGGAGGCGCTCGCCGACTGCCGGGTGCCGGTGGCGCTCGCGGTCAGCGTCACCTCCGCCCGGTCGAGCTGGGGCGCTTTGGACCAGGTCTCGGTGAGCCGGACGCGCTGTCCCGGCAGCAGCTCGGACGGCACCCGGGTCAGCTCGCGGTCGAGCAGCGTACGGCCGAACAGCCCGCGTGCCTTCAGCTCCACCGTGGGGTCGAGGGTGACGTTCCCGGTGTTGCGCAGGGTGTAGGAGACGGTCGCCGTGCCGGTGCCGAGCCCCGGGATCAGGGGCTGGTGGTGGGTGATGCGCAGCTGTCCGACGGAGAGCGCGGGCAGCGTGGGCCCGCCGACCCGGAGGTAGACCCGGGCGCCGACGGCCCGCTGCACGCCGAGCGCGAGCCGCCCGCTGCCGGGATCGACCCGCTCGTCCAGGGCGACGACGGCACCCGGGTGGTCACCGGGCTGGGCACCCGGCGGGACGCGGAGGGTGAAGGGCACGGTGACGGTCGTATGGCCGGGCACGGTGACCCGGGACTTCGCGAGCCGGGCCCAGGCGCCCACCCCGAGCATGCGCTCCTTGACGGTCCGCACGGCGAAACCGCCGTCCCGGGCGGTGTTGTAGGCGTCGGCCGCGTAGAGGCGGAAGGTGAGCGGACGGCCGGTCTTGTTCTGGACGGCGACCTTGTCGGTGAGGGTCTGGCCGGGGTCGGCGGAGAGGTAGAAGTAGGGCCGCGCGGCGATCTTCGAGGCGACCGGGTAGACGGACCAGCTGCCGTTGTCGGCGGCGTGGGCGGGCGTGGCCTGCCATGCCAGCATCAGGCCCAGGAGGAGGACGTACAGCTTGCGCATGGGTGCGGACCCCCACGGACGGAAGACAGGGGCGGGAGACGGGGGACGGGCGGGTGCGGACGCCCGCACGCTCAGGTGAGCGTCAGTGTGAGCACGCCGGAGTACGCGCCCGGAGGCGTGAACGCCGGTACGGCCAGGGAGAGTCCGGCGTCGACGGTGAACTCGCCGCCGGTGAGCGTGCCGTCGGGGGTCGACGCGAGGGTCGCTCCCGAGGCGCCCACGGCGCCCGCCGAGCCGGCCTTGCAGGTGCTGGGGCTGCCCGCCTTGGTCGCGCACGCGGGCGTCCAGCTCAGCTTTCCGGCGTCGATCTTGCCGCCGGGACCGGTGAAGTCGGTGACCTTGCCGGTCAGGGACCAGCCCGCGGGCCCGCCGCGGAAGTCCTGCACGGTGACCGTCTGCAGCTTGCCGGTCGAGGCCCCGCCCTTGCCGAAGTCGACCGCCGACAGCGCGACGGAGTCCCCGGCCTGGGACATGGACAGCGTGCCCGCCTTGACGGTGGTGGTCAGCTTCTGGCTGCCGGGCGGAACGGGGGTGTTGTCGTTGACGACGTAGGCCGCGGGGCCCGCGCCCTTGTCCGCGCTCCAGGCGCCGCCCTCGTAGGCCACGATCCCGGTCGTCGTCCTGTCGTTGACGACGAGGGAACCGCTGAAGGAGCCCTGGGCGTTCGCGGTCACGGTCGCGGTGTCCGCGGTCTGGGTGTTCCCGGACCGCCCGGCCAGGGTGACGGTGGCGCCCGGCGTGAAGTTGCTGCCGGTGACGGTCACGCCTGCCCCCGGGTCACCCGAGGCCGAACTCAGCGAGATGGCCCGGGTGTTGGCGGGGGTCCCGTCGGTGGCCGTCACGGTCTGGGACACCGGGGCGGGCGGATCGGTGACCGTACACGGCGTGTCCAGCTCCAGGATGTAGCTGGTGTGGATGTTGTAGTCGCCGGGCGAGAGGGTGATCTGTCCGGCCTTGGTGACGGTGAACGTGCCGGTCATGGAGAAGGACGGGAAGGTCGCCTTCCCCGGCACCGGCGGGTTCTTCTTCGGCCCGGCGACGGTCACGTCCCCCGTCTGTGCGCCGCCGAGGGTCACCTTTCCGGTCGGGGTCATGATGTCGGCGGGCAGGGCCAGGTCGGTGGGGTTGCCGGCGGCTGCCGTGACAACCGTGTACGTGACGGTGACGGTGTCGCCGACCTTGGGGTTGGCGTTGTCCACCGACACGGCGGCGGTCGTGGTGCCGTCGATCGGCGGGATGCCCGCGACGGCGGGCGGGATGCAGTGCGTGGCGAAGTCCACGTTCGTGCCGGCGGCGCCGGCCGGACAGGCCAGCGCGCCGCCCGCGGTGACCGCGAGGGCGGTCGCCCCGAACAGGGACGCCCAGCGCCACCGTCGGGATCTTCGTGGTGTTGGGGGTGTCGAACCCATGGGGCCCCCTCCTGAGGGTTGCGGGCGCAGCGGCTCATCTGCGCCGACAGGGGGCATTGATGTGGAGCCGGAGTGAGAAGTCAATGGAGATGCCGCAGAAATCTGACGGATCATCAGTTTCTGCGGCATCCGGAACACACCGCTCAGTCCGCTCAGTCGAAGACGAACGGGCCGGGTGACTGCGGGCCGCTTGCCGTGCAGGTCACGGTGACCCCGAAGATCACCATCTTCAGTGAGCCGCCGTAGGCGTCCAGGCTGTCACCGGAGGCGACGGTGCCGGGGAGCGGGCCGACACTGACGGCGTCGCCGGTGTCCATGGCGGGGTTCCTGGTCCCGCTGAAGACCACCGATCCGCCGCCGGCCCTGGCCATGGTGAGGGTGGAGGAGATGGAGTCCTGCGCGACCGCGACCGGCGCGGTGATCGCGGAGGAGGTGAGGGTGATGGTGGCCGAGGTGCCGCTCTGGGTCGCGGTGAGCGTGGCCGTGCCGCCGCCGAAGATGCCGCAGCTCGCGGTGATGGTCGCCGCCTGTGGGGTGACGGCGGCCGCGGAGGGCGCGAAGGCCAGTCCGGTGACCGCGAGGGCCCCGGCGGCCAGTGCCGCACCCGTTGCCGTGCGCTTGCCTCTCATGGGGATCCGCTTCCCTTCCCTGTGGGGGGTGTGGGGGGACACCGACGGGCGGGGAGGCCTGCGCAGGCGGCAGGGCACACTGCGCCGGCGGTGCGGATCTGACGGCCCGTCGGAGACGTACGGTTTTATTGATGCGCAGGGGCAGGGAGCCAACAAGGTTGAATTCCAGCCGACCTTGCGTTCGGCCGGTGCTTCGGTACGTCAGCCGGCGGAAACGGTGACCCGCACGACCCCGTCGAGCCCGGCCAGCAGCACCGGCGTCCCCGCACCCCCCAGGTCGGCCACCGCGGCCAAGTCCTCGTCGGCCACGGACTCGGCGTCACTGACGAGCGCCGCCGCCTCCAGCGAGCCGGCCCCCGACGCCACCGCCATGGCAACGGCGGTACGCAGCGCGCTCAGCCGCAGCGAGGGCAGCGCAACCGACCCGGCGACATAGGTACGCCCCGTCTCGTCCCGTACCGCCGCGCCCTCCGGCACACCGTTACGGACCCGGGCGGAACGGGCCAGGGTCACGATCTTGCGGTCCTCGGGGTCAAGCGCGTTGCTCTCGGTCATGCCCAGAGCATACGAAGCCACGGCCCACCCACCCCGCCACGGGGTACCGCGTCACCCCGCCACCGGGTACATCGCGCCCCGCCGTCCCTCCGGAGAGGCCAGCCACTCCAGCTTCGCCGCGGTGTTCGCCTCGTCCAGCGGAGTGTGCAGCACGATCATCAGATCGGGCCGGGCCGGCACCTTCATCACCGTCGACTCCACGACCAGCAGCCCGGCCAGCGGATGGTCCAGCTCCTTGCGGATCTGCCCCTGGTCCTCGATGTCCCGCTCTTCCCACATCGCCCGGAACTCGGCGCTGGCCTCGCTCACCTCGGCGAGCACCGCCCGGAACCCCTCGTCCTCCGGCCGCGCCGCACACGCCGCCCGGAACTGGGCCACGACCGTGCGCGCGTTCTGCTCCCAGCTGTGGCTGCGCGACCGGTAGAGCGGGTCGGTGAAGAAGTCGACGAGACAGTTCTGCGTGATCTCCGGCCGCATGCCCAGCACGATCGCGGCCGCGTCGTTGTACATCACGCAGTTGTAGTACAGGTCCATGATGTGCGCCGGATACGGCATCCAGGTGTCGATCAGCCGCCGCAGCCCGTCGCACATGTCCCGCTTCTCCGGCGCCACTTCGGGCGCCGGCGGGTTCATCCCGGCCAGCAGATACAGGTGCCGGCGCTCGGCGTCGCTCAGCCGCAGCACGCGGGCGACGGCGTCGAGCACCTGCGGGGAGACGGAGATCTCCCGGCCCTGCTCCAGCCACTGGTACCAGGAGGCGCCCACCCCGGCGAGCACCGCGACCTCCTCCCGGCGCAGTCCGGGCGTACGGCGCCGGCCGCCGCCGACGGGCAGCCCGGCCTCCTCGGGACTGACCCGGGCCCGCCGGCTGATCAGAAACTCGCGCAGTTCGTTGCGCCGTTCGCTCCTCATCGCCCCCGCAGCAGGCACGTACCGCTCCTCCCCCGTCGTGTCTGGTGGTGCCACCACCACCATAAGTTCCGACTCCCCACCGGTATTCCGCCCGCCCGAAGCTCGGTACATGGCGATCGACACCACCACCCAGACCACCACCTCCACGGGCACACCGCTCGACACCCCCCGGCCGCCCCGGTTGTCGACGCGTGACAAGCTCGTCCTGTTCGTGCTGTGCGCGGCCCAGTTCATGGTCGCGCTGGACTTCTCCGTCCTGAACGTGGCCCTGCCGGAACTCGGCACCGACCTCGGCATGAGCCGCTCGGCCCTGCAGTGGGCGGTCACCGCGTTCGCGCTGCCCTCCGGCGGCTTCCTGCTGCTCTTCGGCCGGATGGGCGACCTGTACGGCCGCCGCAAGCTGTTCCTGACCGGCCTGGCCCTGTTCGGCGCGGCCTCGCTGCTGGCGACCCTGGCCTGGGACCCGGCGTCCTTCCTCACCGGACGCGCGCTGCAGGGCCTCGGCGCGGCGGCGATCGTCCCGACCGGGATGTCCCTGCTGACCACCACCTTCCCGGAGGGGCCGGCCCGCGACCGCGCCCTCGGCGTCTCCGGCACCCTGCTGTCGCTCGGCTTCACCGTCGGCATGGTCGCGGGCGGCGTGCTGACGGACGCGCTCGGCTGGCGCTCCACGATGGCCCTGCTGTCGGTGTTCGCGCTCGTCGTGCTGCCGCTGGCCCCGGGCCTGCTGCCGGAGTCGCGCACCCCGGAGCGTCCGTGCCTGGACGTGCCCGGCGCGGTCACCGTCACCACCGGCCTGCTGTCCCTGATCTACGCCCTGTCCACGGCCGCCGACCACGGTTTCGGCCGCCCGGACGTCATCACCACCCTGGTCGCCGGCCTGCTCCTGCTGGCCGCGTTCACGGTCGTGGAGTCCCGTACGGCCACCCCGCTCGTCTCGCTGCCCATGCTGCGCCGCCGCACGGTGGCCTGGGGCAATGTGGGCGGCTTGGTCACCTTCTCGATGATGTCCACCGTCGTCTTCGTCCTGACCCTGTACCTGCAGGAGATCCTGCGCCTGTCGGCCTTCGAGACGGGCCTGGTCTTCGGCGTCCAGGGCGTGCTGTCGGCCGTCGCCGGCTCGCTCGCCCCGAGGGTGATCGGCCGCTTCGGCGCCCGCCGCACCCTGGTCGGCTCACTGACCGGCCAGGGCGCGCTGATCGCGACGCTGCTCCTGCTGAACTCCCACGTCTGGTCGGTGTGGCTCGCCACGGCGGCGGTGTCCCTGGCCAGCATGTGCCACCTGGGCGCGATCATCTCGTACGGCCTGACCGTCACCTCCGGGGTCCCGGACGAGGAGCAGGGCCTGGCCACCGGTCTGGTGACCTCCACCCAGCAGGTCGGCATCACGGTCGGCATCCCGCTGCTGGGCGTCCTGGCCACCACCTCCGGCGATCTGCTGACCGGCGTCCACACCGTCCTGGCCCTGGACGCGGCGATCGTCCTCGCCGCCGCGGTCCTGGTCGCACTGGGCCTGCGCGGGCGTAGCCGACGACCCAGGTCGGCTCGGCCCGCCGGATCGCCTCGAAGTCGAGCAGCGGCAGCAGGTCGATGGCGGTCTCCCCGCCCCACGGGGGCACCACGGCCCGTATCTCCGGGTCGGTCAGCATCCCGGCCAGCTCGGCCGCGCGCTCGGCGGCCGGCGCGCTGAGGTGGGTCGAGCCGTCCATGCACCGGCCGACGACCACCTCGTACCCCCGCGCCTCGATCTCCCGGACCGCGACATCGAGCCGCCCCCGGAGCTCCTTGGCCACTCCGGCAGAGGGAGAGGTCACACCGACGCGGTCACCGGGGCGCAGGGGGCGCGGATATCTGATCGTCATACGGGCATCCCACCGTGCGCCGATCGCCCCGGGCAACCGGATTCACGGCCGGTCCAGCCGCAGCCGCTCCGCCCTCGGCAGTCCCGCGACGACGAGGTCGTACGAGTCCTCGATCAGCTCTTTCACCAGCCGCTCGGGCAGGGCGCCGTCGACGGTCACGGTGTTCCAGTGCCGCTTGTTCATGTGATACCCGGGAATGATCAGGCCCTCGTGCTCACCGCGCAGCCGGATCGCGTCCTCCGGGTCGCACTTGAGGTTGATCGTGAGGGGCCGCGCGCCCAGGTTCGACAGGGCGAACATCTTGCCCAGCACCTTGAAGACCGACGTCTCGGGGTTGAACGGGAAGTCCTCCACGGCCGCGTTGAAGGACAGGCAGAAGGCGCGCAGCTTCTCGGGGGTCACTCGGATGTCGCCTCCTCGGCGGCCGGCACGGGGACGGGTTCCACCAGGACCGTCACGATCTTGTTCCGGCGTCCGGCCGCGGCCTCCGCGGTCAGCTTCAGCCGGCGCTCGTCGGGCAGCTCGACCTCGGCGGACGCGCCCGCGATGGGGACCCGGCCGAGGGCCTTGGCGAGCAGTCCGCCGACGGTCTCCACGTCCTCGTCGTCGTACTCCTCCAGGCCGTACAGCTCGCCGAGGTCGGTGATGTCCAGGCGGGCGGTGACCCGGAAGCGGTCGTCGCCGAGGTCCTCGACCGGCGGGAGTTCCCGGTCGTACTCGTCGGTGATCTCGCCGACGATCTCCTCGAGGATGTCCTCGATGGTGACGATGCCGGCGGTGCCGCCGTACTCGTCGATGACGACGGCGACGTGGTTGCGTTCCTTCTGCATCTCGCGCAGCAGGTCACCGGCGTTCTTGGTGTCCGGCACGAAGGCGGCGGGCCGCATGGCGGTGGAGACCAGGTCGCCCTCCGCCTCCCGGCTGATGTGCGTCTTGCGGACCAGGTCCTTCAGATACACGATCCCGACGATGTCGTCCTCGCTCTCGCCGGTGACCGGGATCCGGGAGAACCCGGAGCGCAGGGCGAGCGTGAGGGCCTGCCGGATGGTCTTGAAGCGCTCGATGGTGACCAGGTCGGTGCGCGGCACCATGACCTCGCGCACCAGTGTGTCGCCCAGCTCGAAGACCGAGTGCACCATGCGGCGCTCCTCGTCCTCGATCAGCGACTCCTTCTCGGCGAGGTCGACCAGCGCGCGCAGCTCGGCCTCGGAGGCGAACGGGCCGCGCCGGAAGCCCTTGCCCGGGGTGAGGGCGTTGCCGATGAGGATGAGCAGGGACGGGATCGGGCCCATGATCCGGGCCAGCGGCAGCAGCACGTACGCCGCCGCGGTCGCGGTGTTGAGGGGGTGCTGACGGCCGATGGTCCGCGGGGACACCCCCACGGCGACGTACGACACCAGGACCATGACCCCGATGGCGATCAGCAGGGCCTGCCAGGTGTCCTTGAACTCCTCCAGGCAGGCGTAGGTCACCAGGGCCGCGGCCGCCATCTCGCAGGCGACGCGGACCAGCAGGGCCACGTTCAGATAGCGGGTGGGGTCGGCGGCGACCTGGGCCAGCCGGGCGCTGCCGCGGCGGCCGGACTTGATGGCCTCCTCGGCCCGGAAGCTGGAGATCCGGGCGAGGCCCGCCTCCGCGCAGGCGGCGAGCCAGGCGACGACGACCAGCGCGATCGCGCCGATCACGATCTGCGGAGACATACGGCCCGCTTATGAGACGGTCGGCGCCGGGGACGGCCCGGTCAGCCCGCGCTCGGCGCGCCATCCGTCCACGATGGCGGCCTGGAGTCCGAACATCTCGGCCTTCTCGTCCGGCTCCTCGTGGTCGTAGCCGAGCAGATGCAGCACGCCATGGACGGTGAGCAGCTGGAGCTCCTCGTCCATGGAGTGCTGCGTCTCGGCTTCCGCCCCCTGCTTGGCAGCGACCTCCGGGCACAGCACGATGTCGCCGAGCAGCCCCTGCGGCGGCTCGTCGTCGTCCTTGGCCGGCGGCCGCAGCTCGTCCATCGGGAACGACATGACATCGGTCGGACCCGGCAGGTCCATCCACTGGATGTGGAGCTGCTCCATGGCGTCGGCGTCCACGACGATCACCGAGAGCTCGGAGAGCGGGTGGATGCGCATCCGCGCGAGCGCGTAGCGGGCGATGTCGAGGATCGCCTGCTCGTCGACCTCGGTGCCGGACTCGTTGTTGACGTCGATCGACATGGTCGTGCTGGTCTACTTCCCCTTGGTGCCCTTGACCCCGGACTTGCCACGGCCGCCCTTGTGGGTGCCGTTCTCGGTGCCGTACTTGCTGTCGTATTGCTCGTACGCGTCGACGATACGGCCCACCAGCTTGTGCCGTACGACATCGTGGGACGACAGCCGGGAGAAGTGGACGTCCTCGACGCCCTCCAGGATCTCCTGCACCTGTCGCAGACCGCTCTTGGTGCCGTTCGGCAGGTCGACCTGGGTCACGTCACCGGTGATCACGATCTTGGAGTCGAATCCGAGGCGGGTGAGGAACATCTTCATCTGCTCGGGGCTCGTGTTCTGCGCCTCGTCCAGGATGATGAAGGCGTCGTTGAGGGTCCGGCCACGCATGTACGCGAGCGGCGCCACCTCGATCGTCCCCGCCGCCATGAGCCGCGGAATGGAATCCGGGTCGATCATGTCGTGCAGCGCGTCGTACAGCGGGCGCAGGTAGGGGTCGATCTTCTCGTACAGCGTGCCCGGCAGGAACCCGAGCCGCTCCCCCGCCTCCACCGCCGGCCGGGTGAGGATGATCCGGTTGACCTGCTTGGACTGCAGGGCCTGCACGGCCTTGGCCATGGCCAGGTAGGTCTTGCCGGTACCGGCGGGTCCGATGCCGAAGACGATCGTGTGCTTGTCGATCGCGTCGACGTACCGCTTCTGGTTGAGGGTCTTCGGGCGGATGGTCCGGCCCCGCGAGGACAGGATGTTCTGCGTCAGCACCTGCGCCGGGGTCTCGGGCCCGTCGCTCGTCCCGTTCTCGCTCGCCTTGAGCATGGCGATCGAGCGTTCCACTGCGTCCTCCGTCATCGGCTGCCCGGTGCGGAGCACCAGCATCATCTCGTCGAACACGCGCGAAATGAGAGCAACGTCGGCGGGATCGCCGACCGCGCTGATCTCATTGCCCCGGACGTGTATGTCGGCCCCCGGGAAGGCCCTCTCGATCACACGCAGAAGGGAGTCGCCGGAACCCAGCACGGTCACCATGGGGTGCTGGGCGGGGACGGTGAACTGCGCTCTCGCCTGCTCCTGCGCGGGGGTGGTGTGAGCTGTGGGTGTCTGTGTCATGGGCCGGCTCTGAAGGCCTGCGCTTCCTCCTCGTCACGGCCGCGTAGCTGAGGGCGGCCTCGCGATTCCAGGGTACGACGGTGCACAGACAAGCCCGTAGGTCTTTTACACGGCCACCTCCTCAGCCGCCCCGACCCCACCGGCCCCACATCTCACCACCCGGGCCGGCCCCACCCCTCCGGGGGCACTCCCCAGACACCCGAGCCGACCTCATCCCGCCCGCCCCGCCAGAGCCACTTCCCAGCCAACCGAGCCGCCCCCAGCGGGGCTCACCCCCCAGCCGGACTCACCCCGCCCACCGGCCGTAGGCCACGTCTCAACCACCCGAGCCCACCCGCCAGGGACGACCCTGTCCCAGCCGCCCACCCCCAGGGAGGTACGACTTCCCAGCCGACCGAAGCGCCCCCACCAGGGGTCACCCCCCAGCCGGACCGAACCGCCCCACCCCCGCCCACCCCGCCGGGAGGCCACGTCTCAACCACGCGAGCCCCACCCGCCGAGGACAACCACTTCCCAGCCCGCCACGCCCCAAAGGGCACCGCCACTTCCCAGCCGACCGAACCGCCCCACCGGAGGCCACCTCCCAACCGGACCGATCCGCCCCCTGCCCGCCCCCCGGGGCACTCCTCAACCACCCGAGCCGAATCCGTCGGGGACGACCGGTTCCCAGCCGACCGAGCCGGAACCCCTTGGGGTCACTTATCGGCCGACCGAGACGGGTGGGTGGGCGAAGTGGGGGTCAGCTGGAGCGGCGGAAGCCGATGGTGGGCACCGCGCGGCGCAACGGCCACGGCCGGTCCAGTTCCTCCGGGACCAGCGCGTCCAGGAAGCCGTACCGGCGAAGCGCAGCCCGCTCCTGCCCCGGCACGGACTGCACCCGCCGCCACCACGCCCCGATCTCCGACCACCCCGGCGCCGACAAGGACCCCCCGAACTCCTGCACCGACAGCGCCGCGGTGAGCCCCGCGAAGGCCAGCCGGTCCGCCAGCGACCACCCCGCGAGCGACCCCGTCACGAACCCGGCGACGAAGACATCCCCCGCCCCCGTCGGATCCAGCGCCTCCACGGCGATCGCCGGCACCTCCGCCGCCTCCCCCGTCCGCCGGTCCACGGCGTACGCCCCCTCCGAGCCCAGGGTCACGACCGCCACCGGCACGTACTCGGTCAAGGCATGCGCGGCGAGCCGCGGACAGTCGGCCCCGGTGTACCGCTTCGCCTCCTCCGCGTTCGGCAGAAACGCCTCGCAGTGCTCCAGATCGGCGAGCCCGGCCAGATCCCACGCCCCGGTCTCGTCCCAGCCGACGTCGGCGAAGATCCGGGTCCCCTCCCGCGCGGCCTGCGCGATCCACGGCGCGCGCGTCCCCGGCGTCAGTGAGGCCACGGCGGCCCGCGCGCGGGGCGGGCAGTCCGCGGCCCGCTCCTGGATGAGCACGGCCTCCGGCGGCGGCTCGTGCCCGTGGGACACCATCGTCCGCTCGCCCTCGTACGCCATGGACACCGTGACCGGCGAGTGCCAGCCGGGCACGGTCCGCGACCTCGACAGATCGATGCCCTCGCCCTGTTCGAGCGCGTCCCAGCAGTACTCGCCGTAGTGGTCGTCCCCGAAGGCCGCCGCCAGGGAGGTCTTCAGACCGAGCCGGGCCAGGGCCGTGGCCATGTTGGCGACCCCGCCGGGGCTGGAGCCCATGCCCCGGGCCCAGGACTCGGTGCCGCGCACGGGCGCCGAGTCCAGGCCGGTGAAGATGATGTCGAGGAAGACCGTGCCCGTCAGATAGACGTCCCAGGGCGGGTCCCCGGGCCGGCGCAGCGCGGCGAGCGGGTCGACCTGGGCCTGACAGCGCGCGGCCGGGGTGAGGTGTTCCGGTTCCTCTCCGGTGATCGTGTGCGACGGGGTCACGGTGCGCTCCCTGGCGTGGTGCGGATCTGGCCAGTGTGCACCAATCAGCCCGCCGCACAGGGGGTTACCAGCGGGGCATCACCGGTTGCCGCCAGCCCGGTTCGGCCACCCGCATCGCGGCCGCGTCGTCGCGGTCGCGCAGCGAGCCGTCGTCCTCGGCCCACCGCCGGTGCAGCCGGGCCAGCTCGTCCCGGTCGAGCTCGACCCCGAGGCCGGGGGCGTCGCAGACCTCGACCCTCCCGTCCCGGAACGCCGGCCGCTCGGTGAGGACGTCCTCGGACTGCCACGGATAGTGGGAGTCGCACGCGTGGTGGAGCCCGGGGACCGTGGCCGCGACCTGGGTCATCGCGGCGAGGCTGATGCCCAGATGGGTGTTGGAGTGCATGGACACCCCGACGCCGAAGGCGGCGCAGATCGCGGCGAGCCGCTGGGTGTTGCGCAGCCCGCCCCAGTAGTGGTGGTCGGAGAGCACGACCTGCACGGCGTCGCGCGTGAACGCCTCCTTGATCTCTCCGAAGGTGGTCACGCACATGTTGGTGGCGAGCGGTACGTCGGTCCCGGCGGACACCTCGGCCATGGCCGGCGTCCCCAGCGTCGGGTCCTCCAGGTACTCCAGGACGTCCCCGAGTTCCTTCGCCACCTTCAGCGAGGTCTCGACCGACCAGGCGCCGTTGGGGTCGAGGCGCAGCGGATGGCCGGGGAAGGCCTCGGCGAGGGCCCGTACGGCCGCGATCTCCTCGTCGGGCGGGAAGACGCCGCCCTTGAGCTTGAAGGACGTGAAGCCGTGCCGCTCCTTGAACGTGCGCGCCTGTTCCACGACCCCGGCCGGATCGAGCGCGGCGCCCCACTCGTCCGGTTCGGCCGGCACGCCCTCCGGATGCCGGGCCCACTTGTAGAACAGGTAGGCGCTGTACTCGACGGTGTCCCGCAGCCTGCCGCCGAGCAGCGCGTGCACGGGCAGCCCGAGTGCCTTGCCCTGGGCGTCCAGACAGGCGACCTCGAAGGCGGACAGCACCGACAGCCGGAGCTTGTCGGCGCTCTGCACGCCGCGCAGCCCGCCGGCGTCCACCTGGCCCTGGACCCGGGACTCGTCCACGCCGAGGTCGATCGCGAAGAGGCCGTTCACATCCATGACCGAGCGTCCGGTGAGCCGTTCGGCCAGCGGGCGGGCCAGTTCCAGGTACTTGGTGTCGCCGTAGGTCTCGCCGAGCCCGGTGATCCCGTCGGCGGTGACGATCTCCACGATCAGCCGCGGGGTGTACGGCTGGTGGACGCCCTGGGTGTTGAGCAGCGGCGGGTCGGCGACCAGGATCGGCGTCAGCCGCACCTCGGCGATGGTCAGGTCACGGGTCACAGGGAGGCTCCTACGAGGTCGAGTCCGGCGGTGAGCAGGGCCTTGAGGTCGGCGAGGTCGGCGGGCGCGGGGTCGGTGAGCGGGGCGCGCACGGGTCCGACGCGCTGTCCGCGCAACCGGGCCGCCGCCTTCACCAGGGACACGGCGTATCCGGGGGCTCGGTCGCGCAGTTCCACGAACGGGACGTAGAAGTCCCGCAGCAGCTTGTCGACGGTTCCGTGGTCGGCGTCCCGCAGGGCGGTGAAGAAGGTGCCGGCGATCTCGGGGGCGAAGGCGTGCACGGCGGAGGAGTAGGCGGGGACGCCGACGGTGGCGTAGGCGCGGGCCTGGATCTCGGCGGTGGCGGCGCCGTTGAAGAAGAGGAAGCCGTCGGGGGCGGCGAGGGTGAGGCGCTGGAGCCGGTCGAGGTCGCTGTGGCCGTCCTTGAGGCCGATGACGTTCGGGATGCGCGCGATGCGCCGCAACGCGTCGGCGGTGTAGGCGACCTGGCCGCGCTGGTAGGCGATCAGTGGCAGCCCGGTGCGCTCGGCGAGCCGCTCCAGCTGGGCGGCGAGGCCGTCCGGCGGGGCGTCGACCAGGTAGTGCGGCAGCACGAGCAGGGCGTCGGCGCCGGCCTCCTCGGCGATCCGCGCGAACCGTGCGGCCTGCGCCCAGCCGTACCCGGTCCCGGCCACGACCGGAACCCTTCCGGCCGCCTCCTCGACGGTGATGGTGACGACGGTCCGGAACTCCTCCTCGTCCAGCGAGAAGAACTCCCCCGTGCCGCAGGCCGGGAAGACGGCGCCGGGCCCGGCGGCGAGCCGGCCGGCGACATGGGCGCGGAAGCCGTCGGGATCGAGGGAGCCGTCGTCGTGGAACGCGGTGAGCGGGAAGGACAGCACCCGGCGCGCCATCCCCTCCCGCAGCCGCCGCGCCGCACCCTCGGGACTCGGATCGCCACCCACCTTGATCATCTCCCCTTATGAATGACGTCTACATATGCGAACGAGCTTAGCGCCTCCTACCCGGGGCCCCACCACACAAACCGAAAAGTGACGCAGATCGCATCCGTTCTCCTTCTTCCTCGAACCGCGTGCTTGGTACAACTTTTTTCGCGCGTTCCTGTCGCTCGACGGGCGTCGCCCCACTCCCCTTCCTGAGCCGCTCCTCTCGCCTGCCCTGGGAACGCCCGTGTCCGCCCGCCGCCTCCTGCCCTGGCCCCTCGTCGCCCTGTTCACCGCCGGGTACCTCGCCTCCTACCTGCTGCCGACCACCGTCGGCCGGCTGGACACCGGGCTTCCGCTCACCGCGACCCAGGCGGGGGCCATCGGCAGTGCGCTGCTGCTGAGTTCGGCGGCGGCGGGTTTCCTGCTGGCCTCCCGGGTCGACCGGTTCGGCCCCCGTACGCTCGCGCGCCTCGGACTCGCGCTCACCTTCCTCGGCTACGGCGCCGCCGCGCTGACCGGGGTGGTACCGGCCGTCGTCGCGGGCGCGGTCGTCGGCGGCTTCGGGTCCGGCACGGTCACGGTGGTCGCCGCGAGCGGCATCGCCGCCCTGGGGGCGCCCCCAGCTCGAGCGGAGTCGAGAGCCTGGGGGAGGGACCCGCACCGGGCCACCACGCTCGGCCTGCTGGCCGTCTCCGCCCTGGCCGGCGCCCTCTATCTGACGATCCCCCACCTCGGCCCGGGCCACGGCCTGCCCCTGGCCGCGCTCGCGCTGACCGCGCTCGCCGTCTGGCCGTTCACCCCCCGCCTGTCCGCCCGGACCGCACCGGCCCGCACCGCCGCCGCCCACGGCCGTCTCCCCCAGCGCCGCGCCGGACTGCTGCTGGCCGCCGCCATGCCCTGCTGGTCCCTCGCGCAGAACGCCCTGTGGGGCGTGAGCGGCCGCATCGGCCTCGCGCAGGCGCACCTCACCGAGGTCACCGTCGGCGCGGTGTTCGCCGTGGCGCTCGGCGCCGGGCTGCTCGGGGTGCTGGGCGCGGGGGCACTCGGCCTGCGGCTGGGCCGGGCCGTGCCCATCGGCGCCGGTACGGCACTGATCGCGGCCTGCATCGCGGTCACCGCGTCCGCGACCGACCTGCCGGCCTTCGCCGCCGGCGAGATCTCCTGGAACCTCTTCTATCCGGTCGTGCTGTCGTACGTCATCGGTCTCGCCGCCTCCCTCGACCGGCGCGGCCGCTGGGCGGTGTTCGTCGGTTCGGCGGCCTCGCTGGGCGGCGCGGCGGGGCCGCTGACCGGGAGCGTGCTGGCGGGATCGGCGGGCTTCCCGTTGATGGGCCAGGTACTGGCCGCCGCGCTGCTGGTGGTCGCGGCGCCGATGACGGCCGTGGCCCTGCGGGCGGGCAGGCGGATCCTGCCGGTCGTGGAAGTGCCACTGGAGTCGCCCGCCATGCCCGCCCGGCCGGCCTACGACACCGCGTCCCCGAACTCGTACGCGTCGACCTCGGCGATGTAGCGGGCCCGCCGCTCCTCGTCGTCCTCAAGGAAGGAGGCGAGGAAGGAGTTGCGGGCCAGCTCGCGCAGCCGGTCCTCGGTCAGGCCCAGGGTCCGGCGCACGGCCGCGAAGTTGTCGCCGGCGTACCCGCCGAAGTACGCGGGGTCGTCGGAGTTCACCGTGCACAGCAGGCCGGCGTCCAGCATGGCCGGCAGCGGGTGGTCGGCCAGCGTGTCGACGGTGCGCAGGCGGACGTTGGACAGCGGGCACAGGGTGAGCGGGATCCGCTCCCGCACCAGGCGCTCGACCAGCGCCGGGTCCTCCATGCAGCGCAGCCCGTGGTCGACGCGCTCGACGCCGAGCACGTCCAGGGCCTCGCCGATGTACTCCGGCGGCCCCTCCTCACCGGCGTGCGCGACCCGGCGCAGCCCGAGCGCGGCGGCCGCCTCGTACACCTCCCGGAACTTCGCCGGCGGATGCCCGACCTCGGCGGAGTCCAGGCCGACCCCGGTGATCCGGTCCAGGTACGGCCTGGCGGCCTGAAGGGTCTCCATGGCCGACTCGGCGGACTCGTCCCGCAGGAAGCAGAGGATGAGCCTGGTGGAGACGCCGTGGTTCCGCTCACTGTCGCCGAGCGCCCGCCACAGCCCTTCCACGACCGTGCCCATGGACACGCCCCGGCCCGTATGGGCCTGCGGGTCGAAGAAGATCTCCGCGTGCCGTACGCCCTGCGCGGCGGCACGGGCCAGATAGGCGTCGGCCAGGTCGGCGAAGTCCTGCTCGGTGCGCAGGACGGCCATCAGCTCGTAGTACAGGTTCAGGAAGGACTGGAGGTCCTCGAACCGGTAGGCCTCGCGGAGCTCGTCCGTGTCCGCGTACGGCAGGGTCACGCCATTGCGGGAGGCCAGCTCGAACGCGAGCTCCGGCTCCAGAGTGCCTTCGATGTGGAGGTGCAGTTCTGCTTTCGGGAGGGGCATCAAAGCATCGTACGGATCTTCTACCGCCGTTTCGGAACCGCCACCCGCTGCAGGTCGTGCGCCACGGTCAGCTCGCACTCGAAGCCGGCCGCCCGCGCCCGCCGCTCGAACTCCTCGGGTTCGGTGTAGCGCTGGCTGAAGTGGGTGAGGACGAGGTGCCGTACGCCGGCCTCCCGGGCGACGGCGCCGGCCTGCCCGGCGGTCAGGTGACCGTGCTCCACGGCCAGTTCGATGTCCTCGTCCAGGAAGGTCGACTCGATGACGAGCAGGTCGCAGCCCTCCGCGAGCGCGTGCACGCCGTCGCACAGCCGGGTGTCCATGACGAACGCGAACCGCTGCCCGCGCCGCACCTCGCTGACGTCCTCCAGCGTGACGTCCCCCAGCCGGCCCTCGCGCTGCAGCCGGCCGACGTCCGGGCCCTCGATCCCGTGTGCGGCGAGCCGGTCGGGCAGCATACGGCGGCCGTCGGGTTCGATCAGCCGGTAGCCGTAGGACTCGACCGGGTGCGACAGCCTGCGGGCCTCCAGGGTGTACGCCGGGGTCACCGCGAGGATGCCGTCGGCGGCGACCGGTGCCTCGGTGATGCCGACCGTCTCCCGGTAGGCCGTGGCATACCGCAGGCGGTCGAAGAAGCGCTGCCCGGAGCGCGGGTAGTGCGCGGTGACCTCGTGCGGCACCTGGTCGAGGTTGATCCGCTGGATGACACCGGCGAGGCCGAGGGAATGGTCGCCGTGGAAGTGGGTGACGCAGACCCGGTTCAGGTCGTGGGCGGCGACCCCGGCGCGCACCATCTGCCGCTGGGTGCCCTCGCCGGGGTCGAACAGGATGCCCTCGCCGTCCCACCTCAGCAGATAGCCGTTGTGGTTGCGGTGCCGGGTCGGGACCTGGCTGGCGGTGCCGAGGACCACCAATTCACGTACGGACACGGTGACTCGGTCGCTTTATCCGGGGGGCCACTGCATGCCGCGGCCGCCGAGGACGTGCGCGTGCGCGTGCCAGACGGTCTGGCCGGCGCCGCTGCCGGTGTTGAAGACGGTCCGGTAGCTCTCGAGCTTCTCCTCGTCGGCGACGGCCTGGGTTTCGGCGAGCACGTCGGCGGCGAGTTGCGGTGCTTCGGCGCCGAGGACGGCGGCGTTCTTGTAGTGCGCCTTGGGGATCACCAGGATGTGGGTGGGAGCCTGGGGGTTTATGTCCCGGAAGGCGACGGTGGTGTCTGTCTCGCGGACGATCGTCGCCGGAATCGTACCCGCGACGATCTTGCAGAACAGGCAGTCGTCCTGCGGCTCTCCCGCCATGCGTGTGCCTCCTCGCGCTGGTGATCAATACCGGTGCATCGTAGTCGTATCAGGTCGGCATTCCCGGCGGAGTCTTCGCGGGCCGTTCCTCCAGCGCCGCCAGCGCGAGCCGGATCGCCTCGTCGAGCTGGGTGTCGCGGTCCTCCGCCCAGTCCTGCGGCCTCTGTACGACCTCCACATCGGGGTCCACCCCGTGGTTCTCCACGTCCCAGCCCACCCCCTCCAGCCACATCGCGTACTTCGGCTGGGTGATCAGGGTGCCGTCGACCAGGTGGTAGCGGCTGTCGATGCCGATGACGCCGCCCCAGGTGCGGGTGCCGACGACCGGGCCGATGCCGAGGGCCTTGATCGCCGCGTTGACGATGTCGCCGTCGGAGCCGGAGAACTCGTTGGCGACGGCGACGACCGGGCCGCGCGGGGCGTCGAGGGGATAGCTGGTGGGGCGCATGCCGCGCGGGAGGTCCCAGCCGATGATGCGGCGGGCCAGCTTCTCGACGACCAGCTGGGAGGTGTGGCCGCCGCGGTTCTCGCGGACGTCGACCACGAGTCCTTCGCGGGCCACCTCCACCCGCAGGTCCCGGTGGATCTGCGCCCAGCCGGGGGCCTGCATGTCGGGGACGTGGAGGTAGCCGAGCCGGCCGTCGGAGGCGGCGTGGACGTGGGCGCGGCGGTCGGCCACCCAGGCGTGGTAGCGCAGGGGTTCCTCGTCGGCGATCGGGACGACGACGGTGTGCCGGGGTTCGCCGCCGCCCGCCGGGGAGACGGTGAGCTCCACCGGGTGGCCCGCCGTGCCGACGAGCAACGGGCCCGGTCCCGTCACCGGGTCGACCGAGTGGCCGGCGACCGCGATGATCGCGTCGCCGGGGCGTACGGCCACGCCGGGTGCGGCGAGCGGGGAGCGGGCGTCCGGGTCGGAGGTCTCCGAGGGCAGGATGCGGTCGATGCGCCAACTGCCGTCCGGATGGCGGGAGATGTCCGCACCGAGCAGCCCGTGCCGGGGGCCGCCGCCACGGCCGCCGGAGGGGATGACGTAGGCGTGCGAGGTGCCCAGTTCGCCGTGCAGCTCCCACAGCAGGTCGACGAGGTCGCTGTGGGTGGCGATACGGGCCAGCAGGGGTCGGTAGCGGGCGAGGACGCCGGTCCAGTCGACGCCGCCGAGGTCGGGCCGCCAGAAGTGGTCGCGCATCAGGCGGCCGGTCTCGTCGTACATCTGCCGCCACTCGGCCGCCGGGTCGAGGGTCTGCCGGACGCGGGCGAGGTCGACGGTGACGCTGGTGTCGCCGTCGTCGTCTGTGCCGGTACGGCGGTCGCTGGGGACGACCCTCAGCCGGTCGTCGCTCCACAGCAGCACGCGTTTGCCGTCGCCGCTGACCTCGAAGTGGTCGGCGTCGGAGGCCAGGTGCTCCAGGCGCCGCTGGGCGAGGTCGTACCGCTCCAGCTCGGTGTGCGGGCCGGGATCCTCGGGGTGGGCGCGGGCGGTGCCGAGGACGCCGTGCACGGGGTGGCGCAGCCAGAGCACGCCGTCCTTGGCGGCGCGCAGGGTGGAGTAGCGGCCGGCCTCGACGGGGAAGGGGACGATCCGGTCGGCGAGGCCTTCGAGGTCGATGCGGGTGGCGGGGGTGCCCTCGCTGTCGGGGGTCTCCTCCTTGTCCGGGGTCTCGAAGGCGCGGCCGTGGCGCTGTGGGCCGAACGGCGAGGGCGTGGTGGCGGCGAGGGTGATCAGGTGCGGGCGGGCGCCGACGACGAAGGCGAGGTCGAAGACGTGCTCGTCGTAGACCGGGTCGAAGGCACGGTTGGAGAGGAAGGCGAGGTGTTTGCCGTCGAGGGTGAAGGCGGGGGCGTAGTCCTGGAAGCGCAGGGGGGTCGCCTCGGTGACCGACAGGTCGGTGGTGTGGGCGATGCGCAGCTGGGACAGCGGGCGCGGGCCGGGGTGGGCCCAGGCGAGCCAGGCGGAGTCGGGTGAGAAGGCGAGGCCGGAGACCTCGCCGTCGTCGCTGCTGTCGACCTCGCGGACCTCGCCGGTCTCGCGTTCGACGAGCAGCAGCCTGCCGTCGTGCGCGGCCACGGCGGCCCGGCTGCCGTCGGGGGCCATGGCCAGCTCCAGGACCCGGCCGAGCTGTCCGGCGGCGAGCCGGCGGGGCGGGGCGCCCGGTACCGTCCCGGTCGCCGGGGCGAACTCCAGGGCGTCGTCGCCCTCCGCGTCCGTCACCCACACCACCCACTCCTCGCCCTCGGCGCGGAAGACGCGCGGCATCCGGGCACGGACGCCGGGGTCGGCGGCGAGGGCGCGGGCGGGCCCGGACCGGTGGGTGACCCAGTGGATGCCGCCGCGCACACAGACGGCGCTGCCGCGCGCGGTGTGGTCCGGGGACGCCTCGCCGAACCAGCGGGCGGCGTTCACCGGACGGGGCCGCAGATCGATCCGGGGTCCGCCGAGGCGCACGTCCAGCCGGCGCGGCTCGGCGCCCTCCAGGTCGTCCAGCAGCCACAGTTCACCGGCGCTGCTGTAGACGACCCGGGTGCCGTCACCGGAGGCGTGGCGGGCGTAGAAGCCGTCGAGGGGGGTGTGGCGGCGCAGGTCGGAGCCGTCGGCGAGGGAGGAGTACAGGGCGCCGGTGCCCTCGTGGTCGGAGAGGAAGGCGATCCGGTCCCCGGCCCACACCGGGCACTCGATGTTTCCGTCGACGTCCTCGTGCAGCCGGACGAACTCCCCGTTCCCCTCCCGGTCGATCCACAACTTGCCCGCCGTGCCGCCCCGGTAGCGCTTCCAGTGGGCGGCCTCGCGGCCCATCGGCGCGGACAGCAGCACGGTGGCGGGGCCGAGGGCCACATCGCCGACCGGGCCGTAGGGCAGGGTCTCGGCGGGTCCGCCGTCCAGCGGGACGGCGTGCGCCCAGCTGTGGCGGAAGCTGTGCCGGCCGTGCGCGCCGAGCGCGAGCACCCGCCCGTCGGCGGTCCAGCCGCGCACCTCGGTGCGGCGGTTGCCCCAGTGGGTCAGCCGGTCGGCGGGGCCGCCGTCGACGGGGGCGACATGGATCTCGGGCGCGCCGTCACGGGTGGAGGTCCAGGCGAGGTGCCGTCCGTCCGGTGATATCCGCGGCATGGTGACCGGCATGTTGTCGGCGCTGACCCGCCAGGCCCGGCCGCCGTCGAGCGGCGCGAGCCAGACGTCGTCCTCGGCGACGAAGGCCACCAAGTCGTCGTGTACATGGGGGAATCGGAGATAGGCGGAGGACGTCGTGGTCACCGTCGAAGCACCCTGGGTCACCCCGTCACTGTACGCAGCGACCGGTGTGCGCCGCTCCCTCTTCCGATCACTTGCACCCGGTCACTTTCCCTCGGCGGGCCAGCAGGTGGGGTCGCCCTTGCACCAGATGGTGCGGGTGACGGTGACGGTCACGGTGGGCCGGCCGCCGGGCCGGTAGGTGGGCGGCTCGTACGTCGGCCCGTGCGTGGCGTCGCAGTCGCCGAGCCCGCTGACGTGGAACACCTGTCTGCCCGCGACCTTGGCGGTCAGATCCCCGCGCACACAGGCGCCGTCGACGGCCTTGGTCACCTTCCCGGTGACGGTGATCCTCTGCCCGTCCTTGGTCTGGCCCTGGCAGTCGACGGAGACGACCGTGGTCTCGGACGGCGAGGGCGTCCCGGCCGCCGCGCCGCCGCCGTCGCCGTAGTTGCCGGTGCAGGTGAGCCAACTGACGTCGACATGCTGCTGGCGGAGCCTGGCCGTCGCGGTGGTGTCGGTGGTGTAGGCGGCGGTCACGGTACTGAGGTCACCCGGCTGACACGCCACGACGGCCGCACCGGCCCCCGCGACCAGCCCCACCACGGCCACCGTCCGCGTCCCGCGCCGCCCACACCGAATCCGTCTCAATACCCCCATGCAGGGCAGACTGCCACCGGTGCGCACGCCGGGGAAGGCCACATACGGCCACTCACTCGTACGGGAACGGGTCTCGTAATCTGGCCGAGTGCGCAGTGAACGCAGGCTCAGGCGGCTCGTCCTGCCGGACGGAACCGTTCACCGCTGGACCGTGCGGCACCGGCACCGGGGCGACGGCCCTTGCGCGGAGGTGCTGACGCTGCACCGGGACGGATCCCGCACCCGGATCGTGTTCCCGGGGACCGGTGGCGCCTACGGGCACTCCGGTCTGGTCGGCGACGGCCGCGGTCACACCGTCAATCTCCATGAGCCCGGCGTCGTACGAGCCTTCGCGGTGGAGGTGCTCCGGAGCGGGGCCTCCGGTGACGTGAACGGGTGGGCCTTGCTGCCCGCGGTCGCCGTCAGCCGCGCAGCAGCAGCCACTGCTGGAGTTCGACCAGGTTGCCCTCCGGGTCCTTGAGGTGGGCGACCCGCATGCGCTCGGTCATGGGGGCCGGGCCGTGCAGCAGTTCCGCACCGCGGGCGGTGATCTCCGACACGTAGGCGTCCAGGTCGTCGACGCGCAGCACCACCAGGGAGCGGTGCCCGGTGGCCGTCTCGCCCAGTTCGTTCAGCACCTCGGCCATCATCGCGCGGTCCTGCAGCGCGATCCCGGCGGAGCCGGCGTGCGGGCTGAACTTCTCGTACGGGCCCTCGGTCGCCCCGGACTGCGGCTTGAGGCCGAGGACGTCGGCGTAGAAGCGGTAGCAGGCGGCGAAGTCGGTGACCAGGAGCCGGACTTGGGCGAGTTCCACGGTGTCCCCCAGGCGTCAGGACCAGCGGCCGGTGCGGCCCAGCAGCAGGGCCACGGCGGCGGTGCCGGCGGTTGATGTACGCAACACGGTAGGACCGAGTACGTACGCCCTCGCACCCGCCTCCTCGAAGAGCGCCAACTCGTCCCGGGCGACGCCTCCTTCGGGGCCGACGACCAGCACGATCTCGCCCTCGGCGGGCAGTTCGGCGGTGGCCAGCCGCCCGCTCTCGTGCTCGAAGTCGGAGTGGAGCACGGCGGCGAAGTCGGCTTTGGCCAGAAGTGCGGCAACCTGCTTGGTACTTGCCGCGTCCGCGACCTGCGGGAAGCGCAGCCGGCGGGACTGCTTGCCGGCCTCGCGCGCGGTGGCCCGCCACTTGGCGAGCGCCTTGTGGCCCCGCTCGCCCTTCCACTGGGTGATGCACCGGGCGGCCTGCCAGGGCACGATCGCGTCGACGCCGGTCTCCGTCATCGTCTCGACGGCGAGTTCGCCCCGGTCGCCCTTCGGGAGCGCCTGGACCACGGTGATACGGGGGCTGGGCTCGGGCTCCACCGGGAACTCGAACGGCTCGACCACCAGGTGGTCCTTGCCCGACACGCTGACGACGACCCCGGCGGCCCCACGCCCCTCGCCGTCCGTCAGCACCACGTTCTCGCCGGGCTGCAGCCGCCGCACGGAGACCGCGTGCCGCCCCTCGGGGCCTGTGACGTCGACGACCGAGCCGGGGCCCACGCCCTCCAGCGAGTCGACGACGAACACCGGCGCGGTCATCGCAGGCCCCCCTTGGCCGACAACGCTGTCCGGGCGGCGTCGAGTTCGGCGGCCAGCACCTCCACGAGCTCCCCGGCGGGCAGCTCGCGGGCCAGCCGGTGCCCCTGCCCGGCCCACAGCGCCATGCCCTGCGCGTCCCCGGCCTTGGCGGCGGCCTTGCGCAGCGGCGCGGTGAGGTGGTGGACGTCCGGGTAGGCGGCGGGGGCGTACGGGCCGTGCTCGCGCAGGAACCGGTTGACCAGTCCGCGCCCCGGCCGCCCGGAGAACGCGCGGGTCAGTTCGGTGTGCGTGAACAGGGGGTTGGTCAGCGCCTGCTTGTGCACGGCATGGGCGCCGGACTCCGGGGTGGCGAGGAAGGCGGTGCCGAGCTGGGCCGCGCTCGCGCCGGCCGCGAGGACGGCGGCGATCTGGCTGCCCCGCATGATGCCGCCGGCGGCGACGACCGGGATGTCCACGGCCTCGCGGATCTGCGCGACGAGCGACAGCAGGCCGATGCCGGCTCCGTCGTTCTCGGGGAGGTCCCGGTGGGTGCCCTGGTGACCGCCGGCCTCCACGCCCTGCGCGATCACCGCGTCCGCGCCGGCCCGCTCGACGGCGCGGGCCTCCTCCGTGGTGGTGGCGGTGACCAGGGTGTAGGTGCCGACGCGGCGCAGGCTGTCGAAGACCTCCCGGCTCGGCACACCGAAGTGGAAGGAGACCACGGGCACCGGGTTGTCGAGGAGCACGGCGAGCTTGGCGTCGTAGCCGTCGTCCCGGCCGCTGTCCGGGTCGCCCAGCTCGGTCTCGTACCAGGCGGCCTCGCCGGCCAGCTGGTGGGCGTAGACCTCCACGGCGCCGGACTCGGCATACTCCTGCTGCGGCATGAACACGTTCACGCCGAAGGGGCGGGCGGTGAGGCTCCGCAGCTGCTTGATCTCCTGGTACATGCCGTCGGCGGTCTTGTATCCGGCGGCGAGAAACCCGAGACCACCGGCCTCGCAGACGGCGGCGGCGAGCTGCGGGACGGAGACACCGCCCGCCATGGGGGCCTGCACGATCGGGTGGGGGAAGAGATCGGTCAGCGCGGAGGACATGACCGCATGTTGTCACGTCCGTCGAACAAGTCCGAATCCGGGCGTCCGATGGCATAAACCATTGGCATACGGGGTGCGGGGGCACCCCGTCAGGCCTCCGTGAGCGGTGGCTCAGCGCCCGTTGAAGCATCCTTCAAACGCGCGCTCAGCGCCCGTTGAACGCATCCTTCAGACGCGAGAACAACCCCTGCTGACCCGGCTGACTGTGTCTGCCCGGGGGACAACCCCCGGACCCCCGGCCACGCCGCAGCGCACGTCAGCGCCCGTTGAACGCATCCTTCAGACGCGAGAACAACCCCTGCTGACCCGGCTGGAACTGTCCCTGCGGGCGCTCCTCGCCGCGCAGCTTGGCCAGCTCGCGCAGCAGGCGCTCCTGCTCGGGGTCCAGCTTGGTCGGGGTCTGCACCTCGACGTGCACGATCAGGTCACCCCGGCCGCCGCCGCGCAGATGCGTGACGCCGCGGTTGTGCAGCGGGATCGACTGGCCGGACTGGGTGCCGGGCCGGATGTCGACCTCCTCCATGCCGTCCAGCGTCTCCAGCGGCACCTTGGTGCCGAGCGCCGCCGCGGTCATCGGGATGGTGACCGTGCAGTGCAGGTCGTCGCCGCGCCGCTGGAAGGTCGGGTGCGGCAGCTCGTGGATCTCCACGTACAGGTCACCGGCCGGACCGCCGCCGGGACCGACCTCGCCCTCACCGGCGAGCTGGATCCGCGTGCCGTTGTCGACACCGGCCGGGATCTTCACGGTCAGGGTGCGGCGGGAGCGGACCCGGCCGTCGCCGGCGCACTCGGGGCACGGGGTCGGTACGACGGTCCCGAAGCCCTGGCACTGCGGGCAGGGACGCGAGGTCATGACCTGGCCGAGGAAGGACCGGGTGACCTGCGAGACCTCACCGCGGCCACGGCACATGTCACACGTCTGGGCGGTCGTACCGGGCGCCGCGCCCTCGCCGTTGCAGGTGTTGCAGACGACCGCGGTGTCGACCTGGATGTCCTTGGTGGTCCCGAAGGCCGCCTCGTCCAGCTCGACCTCGATGCGGATCATCGCGTCCTGGCCGCGCCGGGTGCGCGAGCGCGGGCCGCGCTGCGACGCCGTACCGAAGAACGCGTCCATGATGTCGGAGAAGTTGCCGAAGCCGCCGGCCCCGAAGCCGCCCGCGCCGGCGCCGCCCGCCTGCGAGAGCGGGTCGCCGCCGAGGTCGTAGACCTGCTTCTTCTGCGGGTCCGACAGCACCTCGTAAGCGGCGTTGATCTCCTTGAACCGCTCCTGGGTCTTCGGGTCCGGGTTGACGTCCGGGTGCAGCTCGCGCGCGAGCCGGCGGAACGCCTTCTTGATCTCATCCTGCGACGCGTCGCGGCGCACGCCGAGAACGGCGTAGTAGTCCGTGGCCACTTACGACTCCGCCAGGATCTGTCCGACGTACCGTGCCACTGCGCGTACCGCTCCCATCGTTCCCGGATAGTCCATGCGGGTCGGTCCGACCACGCCGAGCTTGGCAACCGCCTCGCCGCCCGAACCGTAGCCGACCGACACCACGGAGGTGGAGTTGAGTCCCTCGTGGGCGTTCTCGTGCCCGATACGCACCGTCACGCCCGGATCCTTCGCCTCGCCCAGAAGCTTGAGGAGCACGACCTGCTCCTCCAGAGCCTCCAGGACGGGCCGGATCGTGAGGGGAAAGTCATGCCCGAAGCGGGTGAGATTGGCGGTACCGCCGATCATCAGCCGCTCCTCGTTCTCCTCGACCAGCGTCTCCAGAAGAGTGGAGAGCACCGTCGAGACCGTACCGCGGTCCTCGGGATCGAAGGCCTCCGGCAGATCCTCGACCAGCGTCGGCACGTCCGAGAACCGGCGACCCGCGACCCTGCTGTTCAGCCGCGCCCGCAGATCGGCGAGGGAGGTCTCGCCGAAGGGCGCCGGGCAGTCGACCATCCGCTGCTCGACCCGGCCGGTGTCCGTGATCAGCACGAGCATCACGCGCGCGGGGGCGAGCGAGAGCAGTTCCACGTGCCGCACGGTGGACCGGGTCAGGGACGGGTACTGCACGACGGCGACCTGCCGGGTGAGCTGCGCGAGCAGCCGGACCGTGCGCGCCACGACGTCGTCGAGGTCGACGGCGCCCTCCAGGAAGTTCTGGATGGCGCGCCGCTCGGGCCCGGTCATCGGCTTGACGCCCGCCAGCTTGTCCACGAACAGCCGATAGCCCTTGTCCGTGGGGATCCGCCCGGCGCTGGTGTGCGGCTGGGCGATGTACCCCTCGTCCTCCAGGGCCGCCATGTCGTTACGGACCGTCGCCGGGGACACGCCGAGGTTGTGCCGCTCGGTCAGGGCCTTCGACCCGACCGGCTCCTCGGTGCCGACGTAGTCCTGGACGATGGCGCGCAGCACCTGAAGCCTGCGTTCACTCAGCATTCGCGCGCACCTCCAGCATGTCGTCCCTCGGTCCCGGTCGGCCCTGCGGTTCGTCCGCCTGGCACTCTTCGCATGGGAGTGCCAGCGTTCCCGGGCCCAGTGTACGGCTGTCGGGTACACCCGGGGCAAGGTCGGTGCGGTCCCGGCGGCTCGTGCGGCTAGCGTCTCGGTATGACGGTGACTTGGGAAGAGCTGGGGTGGGAACGACTGGCCCCGGGGGTCGGGCGGTGCCGGCTGCCCGGCTGGGACTGCACGGTCGGGCTGGTCCTCGGGGAGGGTACGGCGCTGATGGTGGACGCCGGCTCGAGCCTGGCCGAGGGCGCGCGGCTGCGGACACAGGCCGAGGAACTGGCCGGGGGCCGTGTGACCCATCTCGCGCTGACCCACCCCCACTTCGACCATGTCTTCGGGGCGGCGGCCTTCGCGGGGGCGCAGTTGTACGGGGCGGTGGGCGTCGACGCGGTGCTGGCCCGCGAACGCGACGAGCTGCGCATGGACGCCGTGAGAAACGGACTCGCGGTGGCGGACGCGGACGAGGCTGTGGACGCGCTGGTGCCGCCCGGCCATCCGGTCTCCGGCGAGTGGACGCTGGACCTCGGGGGCGGCCGGCAGGTTCTGCTGGCGAACGTGGGTCCGGGGCATACCGCGCATGATCTGGCGGTGCTGGTTCCAGGAGATCCCGAGGTGGTGTTCTGCGGCGACCTGGTCGAGGAGTCCGGCGAGCCCCAGGCGGGCCCGGACGCTGTCCCGTCCCGCTGGCCGGACGCCCTGGACCGGCTGCTGTCTCTGGGGGGCGAGGACGCGCTGTACGTTCCCGGTCACGGAGCGGTGGTGGACGCGGGGTTCGTGCGACGGCAGCGCGACGAGCTGGCGGCCCGTTTCGGCGTGTCGTGAGCGCGGCCGTACGGCTTCTCCTATCGTCACTCGAATGCGCCCACCCGTCTCCCGCCACCGCCCTTCCAACGAGGGCCCTTCGGGCCCGCGCCCTCGTTTGTACTCCGCCGACCTGACCCCGCCGTGGAAGAAGCCGAAGCCCGTGCCGGAGGTACCGGCGGAGCCGGGCCTGGTGGTGGAGGAGCCCGGCACCGGGTTCTGCGGGGCGGTGATCCGCTGCGAGGCGGGCACGGTGACCCTGGAGGACCGCTTCGGCAGGCACCGGGTGTTCCCGCTGGAGCCGAGGGGCTTCCTGCTGGAGGGGCGCGTGGTGACGCTGGTGAGGCCTTCCGGTGGTCCGGTACGGCCCAGCCGCACGGCCTCCGGCTCGGTCGCCGTCCCCGGCGCCCGCGCCCGCGTGGCCCGCGCCGGCCGTATCTACGTCGAGGGCCGGCACGACGCCGAGCTGGTCGAGAAGGTGTGGGGCGACGACCTGCGCATCGAGGGCGTGGTCGTGGAGTACCTGGAGGGCGTGGACGACCTGCCGTCGATCGTCGCCTCCTTCGCACCGGGTCCGGACGCACGCCTTGGCGTCCTGGTGGACCACCTGGTGCCGGGCACGAAGGAGTGGCGGATCGCCGAGTCGGTGACCAGCGAGCACGCGCTGGTGGTCGGCCACCCGTACATCGACATCTGGCAGGCGGTGAAGCCGGCCGCCCTGGGGATCGAGGCGTGGCCGACGGTGCCGAAGGGGCAGGACTGGAAGACGGGGGTGTGCCGGGCGCTGGGCTGGCCGTCGGAGAACACCGGGGCGGTGTGGCAGGCGATCCTGCGGCGGGTGGGGTCCTACAAGGACCTGGAGCCGGAGCTGCTGGGGCGGGTGGAGGAGCTGATCGACTTCGTCACGGGTAGCGGTGGGGCCTGACGTTGGGGAACGTACGGAACTCGCTCGTGTCGAGTTCGATACCCAGAATGTCCACCGGCAGCGGCTCGCCGAACTTGACGATGTACTGCTGCCGATAGTCGGCTGCCTCGCCCCTACCCACCGGGTTCGTCAACAGTACGCACTGACCCATGATCGGATCGATGACAAGGTAGGCGGGCACCTGGCCTGCGGCATAGATGGAACGCTTGACGCCGTAGTCCCGTTCGACACTGGTCTTGGAGACGACTTCCACGACCATGGTGATCAGCCCGGAAGTCAGCAGCCGCCCCGAGGCGGGCAAGACCTCAGGCGCCACGACCACGAGGTCGGGGACCGGCTCACTGGCCTCATCGACAATGTCGACGTCCTGGGTCTGGAGGGGATACCAATGGTCCAGCGGGATCTGCCTCTCCGTGAGCAGCACGATAAGGTTGTGCACCAGGTCAGGGCTGGCCATCATCACAATTACCCCCCGGAGAAGCTCGACCCTGACGCCCTCCGGAGGCTCGAACTCCTCGAAGAACTTGGTCATCCCACGCTCGTCCACAGCGGTCATCTCCGTGGCCCTCCACATCCGCCGCGTCCTTTTGGCGGCAGCCTACGAACCAGGTTAGGGACCGAACCGGCGCTCCGGGGGGATTCACCCGCCGGAGTGATCAGTCCACCAGGTCCCGCACCACCGCGTCCGCCAGCAACCGCCCCCGCAGCGTCAGCACGGCCCGCCCCTCCTCGTACGGCCCTTCCTGGAGGAGCCCGTCCGCCAGCGCGCGCCGGGACGCCGCGAGTCCCTCCTCCTTCAGCAAGGAAAGCGGCGCCCCCTCCCGCAGCCGCAGCTCCAGCAGGATCCGCTCCACGCGCCGGTCCTCCTCGGACAGCAGCTCACGACCGGCCCCCGGTGAACGGCCGGAGGCGAGCGCCGCCGCGTACGCCCCCGGGTGCTTGACGTTCCACCAGCGCACCCCGCCGACGTGCGAGTGCGCCCCGGGACCCGCGCCCCACCAGTCGGCGCCGCGCCAGTACAGCTCGTTGTGCAGGCAGCGGCCCGCCTCCGAGGTGGCCCAGTTGGAGACCTCGTACCAGTCGAAGCCCGCCTTGCTCAGGGTCTCCTCGGCGATCAGGTACCGGTCCGCGTGCACATCGTCGTCCGTCATGGGGACCTCCCCCCGGCGGATCCGACGGGCCAGCTGCGTGCCCTCCTCCACGATCAGCGCGTACGCGCTGACGTGGTCCGGACCCGCCCCGATCGCCGCGTCCAGCGAGGCCCGCCAGTCGTCGTCGCTCTCGCCGGGGGTGCCGTAGATCAGGTCCAGGTTCACGTGCTCGAAGCCCGCCGCCCGCGCCTCCGCGACACAGGCCTCGGGGCGGCCGGGGGTGTGGGTGCGGTCCAGGATCTTCAGCACATGCTGCCGCGCGCTCTGCATGCCGAAGGAGATCCGGTTGAAGCCGCCCTCCCGGAGCGTGGCGAGGTACGCGGGGTCGACCGACTCCGGGTTCGCCTCCGTCGTGACCTCGGCGTCCGGCGCCAGGCCGAACTCCTCGCGGATGGCGCCCAGCATCCGTACGAGATCGTCGGCGGCCAGCAGCGTGGGCGTGCCGCCGCCGACGAACACCGTGCGGACCTGGCGCGGGTCGTCGCCGAGCACCTTCCGGGCGAGCCGGATCTCGTCGGTCAGCGTGTCCGCGTAGTTGTCGCGGGACGCCAGCACACCGCCGGTGCCGCGCAGCTCGGTCGCGGTGTAGGTGTTGAAGTCGCAGTAGCCGCAGCGGGTCGCGCAGTACGGGACGTGCAGGTAGAAGCCGAGGGGGCGGCCTGTGGCCCCGGCCAGCGCGTGCGCGGGCAGCGCGCCGTCGGCGGGGACGGGCTCGCCGTCGGGGAGTGCGGAAGGCATGCCTTCCATTGTCCAGCACGGCCGCCGTTACTCCGCCTGGAGCACCAGCAGGGCGAGGTCGTCCTCGGGCGGGCCCTCCCCGAAGTCGTCCACCAGGCGGCGGATCCTTTCCGCGATCGGTTCGGCGCCGAGCCCGGCGCAGCCGGACAGGGCGCGGGCGAGGCCGTCGCCGTCGTCGAACTGGCGGGAGCCGGAGCGCCGCTCGGTCACCCCGTCGGTGACGCACAGCAGGCTGTCGCCGGGCCGCAGGTCGAAGGTCTCGCTGGTGTACGTCTCGTCCTCGACCACGCCGAGCAGGGTCTGCGGGCCGGCGGCGGTGCGCACGGTGCCGTCGGGGCTCAGGACGAGCGGGAGCGGGTGGCCGGCGGAGGCGAGGGTGCAGCGGACCCCGCCGTCGTACGGGGTCAGCTCGCCGTAGAGGAGGGACAGGAAGCGGGTCTGCGGGCCGTCGCCGGTGGCCACCGGCCGGCCGCCGGCGGCGACGAGGGCGCGGGCGGCGGCGTCGGCGGCCTCGGTGGCGTCGTCCAGGAGGAGCTGGTTGAGGCGGTCGAGGACGTCGGCGACCCGGTAGCCCTCGCGGGCGAGGAGGCGCAGCCAGGGGCGGGCGAGGCCGATCACGACCGCCGCCTCGGGCCCCTTGCCCTGGACGTCGCCGACGGCGAAGCACCAGCGGCCGTCACCGGCCGGGAACAGGTCGTAGAAGTCGCCGCTGGGGCCGCCCTTGTCGCAGGGCTCGTAGACGAGCGCACTGCTCACGCCGGGGATCTCGGCGACCGCGCCGGGCAGCAGGCCGCGCTGCAGGACGGCGCTGATGGTGGCCTGGCGGGCGTACTGGCGGGCGGCGCCGATCGCCAGGGCGACCCGGCGGCCGAGGTCCTCCACGAGCCCGGTGACCTCGTCGGGGAAGCGCGCGAGCCCGCACCGGCCGATGACCAGCGTGCCGAGCGGCCGGCCGCCCGCGATCAGCCGGTACGCCAGCGCCGTGCCGTCGGCGCCCTGCGGGCCGAGCGCGTGGCCGGGCCACGGGTACGGCTCGGGGCCGGAGCGCAGCGCCTCACCCGGGCAGAGCGGCTCCTTCTCCAGGGCGCAGCGCAGTTCCTCGATGCGGTTCTCGCTGGCGTGCCAGACCCGGTCGGGACCGCCGGCGGCGCCGCCGCGCACGGTCGCCTCGTCCTCCAGCCACACCGCGCACCAGTCGGCGAGCCGGGGCACGATGAGCTGACCGGTGAGGGCGGTGACCAGGGTCTCGTCCAATTGTCCGGCGAGCAGGTCGGAGGCCTCGGCGAGGAACGACAGCGCGCCCCGGCCGAGCCAGTCCCGGTCGCCGTCGGCGCGGTGCGGCTGCGGGGCCAGGTCCTCGGCGACCTCCAGGGGGGCGTCCGGGGCGGGGCCGTCCGGGTCCTCGACGCCGCCCGGGGGCAGCCGCGCCCAGACGGTCTTGGCGCCGGCGCGGTAGGTGACGCCCCAGGTCTCGGCGAGCGTGGTGACCAGCCGCAGGCCGCGCCCGGACTCGGGGGTGTCGTACGGCCCCTCGCCGCCGAGCGGGTCGCGCGGGGCACGGGAGGGATGCCGGTCGCCCACCTCCACCACGAACGCCCCGGTCTCCTCCAGCAGCCATTCGACCACCACGTCCGTACCGGCGTGCACGACGGCGTTGGTGACCAGCTCGCTGACGACGGCCATGGCGTCGTCGACGAGCCGCGCCGGGATCGCGCACACCTCGGACGCCTCGGCCAGCGCGGCCCGCACCAGCGCACGCGCCGACCCGGGCGCGAGAGGGCTTCCGGGCAGCGTGGTGCGCCCGCGCACCTCCCGGGCCCGGGGCTCGCTCTCCCGCTGTGTCGGGATGGCCGCCATGTCCATGCGGCCAGGGTGACAGACAGGGCGCACCTATAAGCGCTGAGTTACCGAAGTGGGCAGAAGACGGCCACTTTCGAACGCCCGTGACTGTCAAAGGGGCGCGGGGCTGTGCCCGGTGTGCGGCCCCGCCGCGTGGCGCGAGCGACCACGGCGGAGCCGCACACTCACCGGACCGGCCCTTACTTCTCCCGGGTCCCGGCGTACATCTCCTCGATGAGGTGCTTGTACTCCCGCTCGACCACCGGCCGCTTCAGCTTCAGGCTCGGCGTGATCTCCCCGTGCTCCACGTCGAGGTCCCGCGGCAGCAGCCGGAACTTCTTGATGGTCTGCCACTTCTGCAGTCCGGCGTTGAGCTGCTGCACATAACCGTCGACCATCTCCACGGTCTGCGGCGCGGCCACCACCTCGGCGTACGGCTTGCCCTCCAGCCCGTTCTCCTTCGCCCAGTCCAGGATCGCGAGCTCGTCCAGGGCGATGAGGGCGGTGCAGTAGTTCCGGTCGGCGCCGTGCACCAGGATGTTGGAGACGTACGGGCACACCGCCTTGAACTGGCCCTCGACCTCGGCGGGGGCGACGTACTTGCCGCCGGAGGTCTTGATGAGGTCCTTCTTGCGGTCGGTGATGCGCAGATAGCCGTCGGGCGAGAGCTCGCCGATGTCGCCGGTGTGGAACCAGCCGTCGGACTCCAGCACCTCGGCGGTCTTCTCGGGCAGCCCGTGGTAGCCCTCCATGATGCCGGGGCCGCGCAGCAGGATCTCGCCGTCGTCGGCGATGCGCACCTCGGTGCCAGGCAGCGGCTTGCCGACCGTGCCGGTGCGGTAGGCCTCGCCGGGGTTGACGAAGGAGGCGGCGGAGGACTCGGTGAGGCCGTAGCCCTCCAGGATGTGGATGCCAGCGCCGGCGAAGAAGTAGCCGATCTCGGGCGCGAGCGCGGAGGCCCCGGAGACGCAGGCGCGCAGCCGGCCGCCGAAGGCCTCGCGGAGCTTGGCGTAGACGAGGGTGTCGGCGACCTTGTGCTTGGCGGCGAGGCCGAAGGGCACCGCGGCGGTGCCGGTGCGCCGGAAGTTGTCCTGGCTCACCTTGGCGTACTCGCGGGCCACCTCGGCGGCCCACTGGAAGATCTTGTACTTGGCCGGACCGCCCTCGCGGGCCTTGGCGGCGACGCCGTTGTAGACCTTCTCGAAGATGCGCGGCACGGCCGCCATGTACGTCGGCTGCACCACCGGGAGGTTCTCGATGATCTTGTCGACGCGGCCGTCGACGGCGGTGACGTGCCCGACCTCGATCTGGCCGGAGGTGAGGACCTTGCCGAAGACGTGGGCGAGCGGCAGCCACAGGTACTGCACGTCGTCCATGGTGACGAGGCCGGTCGCGGCGATCGCCTTCGCCATGTACGCCCAGTTGTCGTGCGGGAGCCTGACGCCCTTGGGGCGGCCGGTGGTGCCGGAGGTGTAGATGAGGGTGGCGAGCTGGTCCTTCTTGATCGCGCCGACCCGCTCCTTGATCAACGACGGGTGGGTCTCCAGGTAGGCCGCTCCGCGCCGCTCCAGCTCGGCGAGCGTGATCACCCAGTCGCTCGTCTCCACGCCCGTCGCGTCGATGACGACGACCTTGGTCAGCTCGGTCAGCTCGGCGCGCTTCTCGACCGCCTTGGCGACCTGCGCCGCGTCCTCGGCGATCAGCACCCGGCTCTCGGAGTCGGAGAGGATGAAGGCCGACTCGTCGGCGTTGGTCTGGGGGTAGACGGTGGTCGTGGCGCCACCGGCGCACAGGATGCCGAGGTCGGCGAGGATCCACTCGACCCGGGTGGAGGAGGCGAGCGCCACCCGCTGCTCGGGCTGCACGCCCAGTTCGATGAGGCCGGCCGCGATCGCGAACACCCGCTCGGCCGCCTGCGCCCAGCTGAGCGACTTCCAGTCGTCGGGGCCCTGGCCGGAGGCGGCCGGTACCGGGTAGCGGTAGGCCTCGGCGTCCGGTGTGGCCGCCACGCGCTCCAGGAAGAGGGCCGCCACGGACGGCGGACGGTTCTCGATCAAGGTCTGTGTGTCGCTCACGACATCCTCCGGGGCCCGCGACGGCGCGGCTGTACTCGGTGCGGCTGGGTTAACTCACGGTGGGGGCTCGAGCTTTGTAACACTGTTGTTTAACTCGCGAGTAACTATCGAGCAGGGATCAGAGTAAGCCGCGACCGGCTGCCGCGTAAGGGGCATCGGCCTGTCACTTTCCACGCAGAGCGACGCTACGCACGCGTAGGGGCCCGCCGCACTTTCGCACGACGAGCCCCTTTGTGTCCGCGTTTATGGACGTAACCCGTTGTTACCGCTAGTTACTTCTTGCCCTTGGCCGACCCCGCGCTGTCATCGCTGGACAGGACGGCGATGAAGGCTTCCTGCGGAACCTCCACGGAACCCACCATCTTCATCCGCTTCTTGCCTTCCTTCTGCTTCTCCAGCAGCTTCCGCTTACGGGAGATGTCACCGCCGTAGCACTTGGCGAGGACGTCCTTGCGGATGGCGCGGATGGTCTCGCGGGCGATGACCCGGGAGCCGATGGCGGCCTGGACCGGCACCTCGAAGCTCTGCCGCGGGATCAGCTCCTTGAGCTTGGCGACGAGCCGCACGCCGTACGCATACGCCTGGTCCTTGTGGGTGATCGCCGAGAAGGCGTCGACCTTGTCGCCGTGCAGCAGGATGTCGACCTTGACCAGGGAGCTGGTCTGCTCACCCGTGGGCTCGTAGTCCAGGGAGGCGTAGCCGCGGGTCTTGGACTTCAGCTGGTCGAAGAAGTCGAAGACGATCTCCGCGAGCGGGAGGGTGTAGCGGATCTCGACACGGTCCTCGGAGAGGTAGTCCATGCCGAGCAGGGTGCCGCGCCGGGTCTGGCACAGCTCCATGATCGCGCCGATGAACTCCGTGGGCGCCAGGATCGTGGCCCGCACGACCGGCTCGAAGACCTCGTTGATCTTCCCCTCGGGGAACTCGCTCGGGTTGGTGACGACGTGCTCGCTGCCGTCCTCCATGACCACGCGGTAGACCACGTTGGGGGCGGTGGCGATCAGGTCGAGGCCGAACTCACGCTCCAGCCGCTCCCGGATCACGTCCAGGTGCAGCAGGCCGAGGAAGCCGACGCGGAAGCCGAAGCCGAGGGCCGCGGAGGTCTCCGGCTCGTAGACCAGCGCGGCGTCGTTGAGCTGCAGCTTGTCCAGGGCCTCGCGCAGCTCGGGGTAGTCGGAGCCGTCGAGCGGATACAGACCGGAGAAGACCATGGGCTTCGGGTCCTTGTACCCGCCGAGCGCCTCCGTCGCCCCCTTGCTCTGGCTGGTGACGGTGTCACCGACCTTGGACTGCCGGACGTCCTTCACACCGGTGATGAGGTAACCCACCTCACCGACGCCGAGGCCGTCGGCCGGCAGCATCTCGGGCGAGTTGACGCCGATCTCCAGCAGCTCGTGGGTGGCGCCGGTCGACATCATCCTGATGCGCTCGCGCTTGTTGAGCTGGCCGTCGATGACACGGACGTACGTCACGACACCGCGGTAGGAGTCGTAGACGGAGTCGAAGATCATCGCGCGGGCGGGCGCGTCGGCGACCCCGACCGGCGCCGGGATCTCCTTGACGACCTTGTTCAGCAGCGCGTCGACGCCGAGACCGGTCTTCGCGGAGACCTTGAGGACGTCCTCCGGGTCGCAGCCGACCAGGTTCGCCAGCTCCTCGGCGAACTTCTCCGGCTGGGCCGCCGGCAGGTCGATCTTGTTCAGTACGGGGATGATCGTGAGGTCGTTCTCCATCGCCAGGTAGAGGTTGGCGAGGGTCTGCGCCTCGATGCCCTGGGCGGCGTCGACGAGGAGGATGGTCCCCTCACAGGCGGCGAGCGACCGCGAGACCTCGTAGGTGAAGTCGACGTGCCCCGGGGTGTCGATCATGTTGAGGATGTGGGTCGTGCCCTGGTCGGGGCCCTCGGTGGGGGCCCAGGGCAGACGCACCGCCTGGGACTTGATCGTGATTCCGCGCTCGCGCTCGATGTCCATCCGGTCGAGGTACTGAGCACGCATCTGCCGCTGCTCGACCACACCGGTCAGCTGGAGCATCCGGTCGGCGAGCGTGGACTTGCCGTGGTCGATGTGCGCGATGATGCAGAAATTGCGGATCAGAGCCGGGTCGGTACGGCTCGGCTCGGGCACATGGTTAGGGGTCGCGGGCACGCAGGGTCCTGTCTCTTGAGGCGCCTTATGCCTCGGGTCGGATCGATACGTAGTCTCCATGGTCCCACGCGGAGGGACCGGGCACCGTTTTGGGCCGCTCGCAGGGCCACTGGTACTGTAGATGGCTGTGCCTCATGTCCTCTCAGCGCGAGGCGCGTCAGAGAAATTTTGGATCACCGGTACGGGACCCGCGCGGCCCCGCACCAGAACCTGAAAAGGCTCCTTCGTGGCGAACATCAAGTCCCAGATCAAGCGGATCAAGACCAACGAGAAGGCTCGGCTGCGCAACAAGGCCGTCAAGTCCTCCCTGAAGACCGCGATCCGCAAGGCCCGCGAGGCCGCTGCCGCGGGTGACGTCGAGAAGGCCACCGAGCTGCAGCGCGCTGCCGCGCGTGCCCTCGACAAGGCCGTCTCGAAGGGCGTCATCCACAAGAACCAGGCCGCCAACAAGAAGTCGGCGCTTGCTTCCAAGGTCACGTCCCTCAAGGGCTGAACCTCCTTTTTGATCTGACCGCCGGAAGGACCCAGAGCGGGCCCTCTCTCATCCGCTCCCGCCCGGCACCCCCGGATTCGCACGCGGCCTGCGTTCGCCACGCGGGTGCGAGTCCACCAGCTTGATCCGAAGGCCCCGGCACCCTCCCTTCCCCAGGGTGGGCGGCGGGGCCTTCGGCATGCCCCTCTTACGACCGGAGCCGGGCCGCGCGCGTCGGCGCGCGTGGTGTCGGCCGTGACGTCACGGGTCGGGTAGCGGACGGCGATGGCGGGTGACTCCCGGCCGCACGGTGCCTGGCGTCCGGACCGCCGCCGGCAGTGCCCGCCGGCAGTGCCCGGAAGGGTGTGCGTGTCCCTGCGGGAGGGGGCGTTGTGGGGCTTGCGGACGAGCGTGCGGACGACCGTTGCGGGCAGGGCGTGGGCTTCCCTGGGTGGGCCTCCCTGGGTGGGCGCCCGATCCGCCCCGGCTCAGGAACCGTTCAGGACCAGGTCCGCCCGAGTCCGCGCCGGATCAGCTCCGGCCCCTCGACCGCGCCGCACGGGCGATCGTCACGACCGCCTTCTCCAAGGCGTACTCGGGATCGTCGCCCCCGCCCTTCACCCCGGCGTCGGCCTCGGCAACGGCCCGCATCGCGACCGCGACGCCGTCCGGCGTCCACCCCCGCATCTGCTGCCGCACCCGATCGATCTTCCAGGGCGGCATCCCCAGCTCCCGCGCCAGATCCGCCGGCCGCCCCCCACGCGCGGAGGACAGCTTGCCGATCGCCCGCACGCCCTGGGCCAGCGCGCTGGTGATCATCACCGGCGCCACGCCCGTCGCCAGCGACCATCTGAGCGCCTCCAGCGCCTCCGCCGTACGCCCCTCCACGGCCCGGTCGGCGACCGTGAAGCTGGAGGCCTCGGCCCGGCCGGTGTAGTACCGCCCGACGACCGCCTCGTCGATCGTCCCCTCCACGTCGGCGACCAGCTGGGAGACCGCCGAGGCCAGCTCCCGCAGATCGCTGCCGATGGCGTCGCAGAGTGCCTGGCACGCCTCGGGCGTGGCCGACCGCCCGAAGGAGCGGAACTCACCCCGCACGAAGGCCAGCCGGTCCGCGGGCTTGGTCATCTTCGGGCAGGCCACCTCCCGCGCTCCCGCCTTGCGCGCGGCGTCCAGCAGCCCCTTGCCCTTGGCCCCGCCCGCGTGCAGCAGCACGAGCGTGATCTCCTCGGCGGGCGACCCGAGATATGCCTTCACGTCCTTGACCGTGTCGGCGGACAGGTCCTGCGCGTTGCGTACGACCACGACTTTCCGCTCGGCGAAGAGCGAAGGACTCGTGAGCTCGGCGAGGGTGCCGGGCTGCAACTGGTCCGGGGTGAGGTCGCGTACGTCCGTGTCGGCGTCGGCGGCCTTGGCGGCGGCCACCACCTCCTGCACGGCACGGTCGAGCAGGAGGTCCTCCTGGCCCACGGCGAGCGTCACCGGGGCGAGAGGGTCGTCATTCGCAGTCTTCCTGGCCATCACCCACAGCATCCCACGCGGCACTGACAACGAACCGGCCCCGGCACCCTGACCGGTCCCGGAGCGGACCCGGAGCCCCGTCTCGGGGTCACGGCTCCTCGCGCCAGCCGTCCCACTCCCCGGCGAACTCGTCCAGCTCCGCCGGGTCCAGCCGCCCGTCCTCGTCCCGCAGGACCACCAGCCACTGCGCATCCTCGGCGTCGTCCTCGCCGGCCAGCGCGTCCCGGACGATCCGGGGCTCCTCGTCCAGCCCGAACCGCTCGCCGAGCACCTCGGCCACCTCCTCGGCGGCATCCCGGTCCGGCAGCACCAGCACGTGTCTCACATCGCTCACGGGCCCATTCTCCGGCACCCTTCGGAAGGCCGGGACGGCGCCGTACACCCAGGTCAGGCCTCGGTGCGCGGCGGGCACGTCAGGCGTAGGCCCGGACCCATTTCGCGGGAATCCGACACCAACGCCGGAACCGGACGCATTACGAATCCGGGTTTCTGCTCCGGTTCCGGTTCCGGTTCCGCACAGTCGGCACGCGGTCCAGCTCGATCCCGAACCGCTCCCGGTACGCCGTCAGCACCTCCTCGTCCGTCTCCAACTCCCACGTCGCGCGCGCACCGTCGCCGGCCGTCGTCTTCAGTTCCCGCCCGCTGAGCGTGATCCTCCCTCCGTCCTCGGTGACCCGTGAGCAGACCAGTGACCGGGTGAAGTGCGACAGCGGCGAGGTGCTGTGCCACCAGACCCCGGCCGCGAAGTCCCCGAGCACGCGGGGCCGCGTCTCCAGCCGGTACTGCGGGCTGCCGTCCCGTACGACGTCCAGGTCCCCGGAACCGGCCGAGCCGCCTCCGCTCACCCCGGCCGCGTCCGGCCCGGCCGCCACCACCCGGAACACGCCGGCCGGGTCCACCTGCTCCTCGCGTTCCGCGTAGCTCAGCGGGTGGTGACTGTGCGCGCCGAACCCGACGTCCGCGAGCCAGGTCTCCCCCTCCACCGTCCGCACCCGCAGGGCGAGATGGTCGTACGGGATGCCGAGCCGCCCCTCGTCGGCGTACCCGCGTGCCGCGAGCAGCTCGACCTCGTATCCGAGCGCGGCGAGCAACGTGCCGAAGGCGCCGTTCAGTTCGTAGCAGAAGCCACCCCGTCCGCGCCCGACCACCTTGTCCAGCAGCCGCTCCTCCTCCAGCACGATCTCCTCGCCGAGGTGGATCGACAGGTTCTCGAAGGGGACGGTCCGCAGATGGCGCACCTGCAGCTCGCGCAGCGCCCGGCCGGTGGGCTCCTGCGGGTGCTCGGCCCCGATCCGGCGGAGATAGGCCTCGACCTGGCTTGAGTTCATGGCCCCAGTCTGGCGAACATCCGGTCCTCAGTCTCTCGCCACCCGCACCTCCCCGTCCTTCCCTCCCGTCCCGCCGACCGCCAGTTCCCCGTCCCGGTCGGTGCGCAGCACCAGCGCCCCGCCCTCCCGCAGCGCTGCCACGGTCGCCGGTGCCGGGTGGCCATAGGGGTTGTCGGCGCCGCACGAGATGAGCGCCACCCGGGGAGCCGCGAGCCGTATCAGTTCCGGGTCCTGGTAGGCCGAGCCGTGATGGGCCACCTTCAGGACGTCCACAGCGGCCAGCTCGGCCGCCGCCGGTGACCGCACCAGCGCCTGCTGGGCCGGCGGTTCGAGGTCGCCCAGCAACAGCAGCCGCAGCCCGCCCGAGCGCACCAGCATCGCGACGCTGGCGTCGTTCGGACCGTCCGGCTCGGGCACCGGGCCCGGCCAGTACGGGCTCTGGGTGTCCCAGGGCGGCCGGGTGCTCGGCGGTGGCCACAGGACCCGCCAGGAGAGCGCTCCGCCACGCCGTTCCTCTCCCGCTACGGCCCGCGTGACCGGGATGTGCCGCGCCGCCGCCTCCCTTCTGACGAACTCGGCCTGGTCGGCGGGCTCCTCATACCCCGTGGTCTCGATCGCGGCCACGGAACGGCCCCGCAGTACCCCGGGCAGTCCCGCCACATGGTCGGCGTGGAAGTGGGTCAGGACGAGGAGCGGGATGCGCGTGATGCCCAGCTGCCGCAGACAGCGGTCGACCAGCGCCGGATCGGGGCCGGCGTCCACGACCACCCCGGCTCCCTCGCCCGCCGCCAGTACGGTCGCGTCGCCCTGTCCGACATCGCACATCGCGAACCGCCAGCCCGGCGGCGGCCAGCCCGTGATCACCCGGGTCAGCGGCGTCGGCCGCACCACCGCGAGCAGAAGCAGCACCCCGAGCAGCCCGCACCACCACGGATGCCGGGTGAGCCGCCGCCCGGCCAGGACGACGGCGACCGTGACCGCCGCGAGCAGCAGCGCTCCCGGCCCGCTCCCCGGCCAGTCCACTCCCGCGCCGGGCAGCGCCGCCCCCGTCCGGGCCACACCGGCGATCCACTCGGCGGGCCAACTCGCGCACCAGGCCAGCGCCTTGGCCGGCACCATCGCCAACGGCGCCGTCATGAGCGCCGCGAACCCCAGCACGGTGGCCGGTGCCACCGCCACCTCGGCGAGCAGGTTGCACGGCACCGCCACCAGGCTCACCCGCGCCGACAGCACCGCCGTGACCGGGCCGCACACCGCCTGTGCCGCGGCTGCCGCCGCCAGCGCCTCCGCGAGCCTCGGCGGCACCCGGCGCCGCCGCAGCGCCTCGCTCCAGCCCGGTGCCAGGACGAGCAGCGCGCCGGTGGCCAGCACGGAGAGCAGGAAGCCGTAGCTGCGGGCCAGCCACGGGTCGTAGAGCACCAGCAGCAGAGCGGCCGTGGCCAGTGCCGGGATCAGGGATCTGCGGCGCCCGGTGGCCAGGGCGAGCAGCGCGACCGCACCACAGGCGGCGGCCCGCAGCACGCTGGGGTCGGGCCGGCACACGACCACGAATCCCAGCGTGAGCACCCCGGCGAGCAGCGCGGTCGTCCGCAGCGAGAGGCCGAGGCGCGGGGCGAGACCACGGCGTTCGACCAGCCGGGCCAGTCCGGGCGGCCCGATGAGCAGCGCCAGCAGGACGGTGAGGTTGCTGCCGGACACGGCGAGCGTGTGCGCCAGGTCCGTCTCCTTGAAGGCCTCGTCCAGCTCGGGCGTGATCCGCGAGGTGTCCCCGACGACCAGCCCGGGAAGGAGCGCCCGCGCGTCCCCCGGCAGACCGTCGGTCGCCTCCCGCAACCCGGCCCTGAGCCGTCCCGCGAACCGTTGCGGCCCACTGGGCCCCGCCACGATCCGCGGCACCGGCCGGCCGCGCACCCGCAGCACGGCCGCGGTCCGCTCCCCACCCGCCAGCGCGGGCGCCAGCCGCCCGCCGACCCGCAGCCGCGTGGACGGCAGCAACCCGAGCCAGGCATCACGAGCGCCCTGCCTGCCCCGCGCACCCTTACTGTCGTGCGTGCCCCACGCGCCCTGCTCACCGTCGGCCGTCCCTCCCGGCGGGGGAACATCCGCGTCGACGACCAACAGCACCGGAGTCCGCGTCCGCACACTCGTCCCGTCGCTCTGTTCGACGCGCCGCACCTCCGCCCGGGCCAGTACCGCCTGCGGCGCGGCGTGATCACCGCGCACCCGTGGGCGGCTCAGCCAGGGGTCGCCGCTCACCTCGACCTCGGTGGTCACGATCGCGTACCGCCGGGCCAGCTCGGGTACCGGCCCGCGCCGCAGGTCCGCTCCGTGCAGCCCCGCCGAGGTGGCAGCCGCGGCGACGCACAGCAGCACGGCGGCGATCGAAGCGCGGGCCCACGCGGACCGCCCGAGCGGCCGTCCGGCCTGCGCTCTCCGCGTGACCTGCCCGGCCGGTACGGGCTGTGCGGGCCGTGGAGCCCTCCGCGCCGCCAGCAGGGCGAGCCCGCCCACCAGGCAGACGATCGCGATCCCGGCCGTCCAGCCCGCCGGGGTGTCCAGCGTCAGGGCCGCCGTGCCCCAGGCCGCGAGCGCGGGCGGCACCAGACGCAGGTCCATGGGCCCCGCCCGGTCGCCGCGAGCGGCGGTCCCGTCTTCCCTGGTGTCACGGACTACGGCGTCGCCGGCCTCCGGGTGTCCTGACCGCCGGCCTCCCCGCCGGGCCTGCGCGAGTACGCCGGAACTCCCGTGCCCCGGCGGCCCGTCGGTGATCGCCCGGCTCATGGCCGCACCAGGTTCCGCAGATCACCGAAGCGGCGGTCGCCGATGCCGTTGACCTCGCGCAGTTCGTCCACCGAGCGGAAACCGCCGTGCTGTGTGCGGTAGTCGATGATGTGCTGAGCGAGGACCGGGCCGACTCCCGGCAGCGCGTCGAGCTGGTCCGCCGTGGCCGTGTTGAGGGAGACGGGCGCCGCGGGGCCCGTGCCGGCCGGTCCGGAGGCGGGCCCGGTCGACGGGCCGGGCGGAGGTACCGCCCCGGCGGGCGCGCCGACGACGACCTGTTCGCCGTCGACCAGGAAGCGGGCGCGGTTGAGCCCTTCGACGCTTACGCCTGGCCGGACACCGCCTGCCGCCCGCAGCGCGTCGGCCACCCGGGAGCCTGCCGGCAACCGCTGGATGCCCGGGTGACGGACCTTGCCGCTGACGTCCACGACGATCTGCCCACCGGGAGTGGCCGAGGCGCCCGCACCCGCGCCGGCGGCCTCAGCGTCGCCTTCCTTCCTGGTGTGGTGCGTGTCCGACTTGGCGTAGGGCACCTGCGCGCGCACCACTTGAGGCGCGCTCACGGACTCGGTCCGCCCGGCCCAGAAGTGCTGCAGGGCGAACACCGCGGCGGCCACGAGCACCACGGCGAGCGCCATGACTCCCCGCCGCTCCACCCCGCACCGCGCCTGCAGCCACACCGGCAGCCGCTCCCGCAACCCCGGCCCGAACCGCTCCCACCAGCGGGGGCCTGCGCGGTCGGCCAGCCCTGACCGGCTTACATACCCCGCTGGTTCCGGGTCGTGGGTCGTGCTCGGTACCGGAGTCGGCATCGGCGCCGGCCCGTCGGCCGGCACGGCGTGCGGTGGCTCGGTCGGCGCAGGCACGACCGCGGCCGACATCGCCCTCGCCGGGACCAGCCCGGGTGCCCGGCCCGTGACAGACGCCGTGGCCGATGCCGTAGCCACCTGCGTATCCGCCCCCGTCGGCGCCTCGGTCGCGGCCCCGCTCGCCATCGTGGTCGCCGGGCCGTCGGACCCCTCCCCGTCCGGCGGCCCGTTCCCCGACTCCCGCCGTCGCACGGCCCGTTCACCGAAGAGGAGTTCCGCTCGGCGGCGCAGTTCCTCGGCCGGCGCCGGCGGCCGCTGGCGGGTACGGCCGCGGTCGATGCCACGGCGGTGGCGGATACGGCCGTCGGAGGTGGGGCCGCGGCCGGGGCCGCTGGTCGGAGTCGCTGTGCGTGAACGTGATCGAAGAGCCATGCGACGAGGATGGGACATCCCGCCGAATCGCGATGATCTTGTTCAATTCCCGGGGACAACAGCCCGGTTGTGGATAACTCCGCCACCCGTACGAGTGACTGGCTCAGCGGGGTGAGATCACCGCTCCGAGCAGCCCGGGACCGGTGTGTGCCCCGATCACCGCCCCGATCTCGCTGACATGGAGGTCGGCCAGGCCCGGCACCCGTTCGCGCAGCCGGTCGGCGAGCGCGGCGGCACGGTCGGGGGCGGCGAGGTGATGGACGGCGATGTCGACCTCGGCATCGCCCGCACGCTCGGCGGCGATCTCCTCCAGACGCGCGATGGCCTTGGACGCCGTACGGACCTTCTCGAGCAGGTCGATGCGGCCGCCGTCCAGCTGGAGCAGGGGTTTGACGGCGAGTGCGGAACCGAGCAGCGCCTGTGCGGCTCCGATGCGGCCGCCACGGCGCAGATAGTCGAGGGTGTCGACATAGAAGTAGGCGGACGTGCCCGCGGCGCGCTTCTCGGCGGCCGTGACGGCCTCGTCCACCGTGCCGCCGGTTCCGGCTGCCTCGGCCGCGGCGAGCGCGCAGAAGCCGAGGGCCATCGCGACCATCCCGGTGTCCACCACCCGTACCGGCACCGGCGCCTCGCGGGCCGCGAGGACGGCCGCGTCGTAGGTCCCGGACAGCTCGGCGGACAGATGCAGGGAGACGATGCCGCTCGCTCCGGACTCGGCGATCCTGCGGTAGGTTTCCGCGAACGTCTCGGGGCTCGGGCGCGAGGTGGTGACGGGACGCCGCTTCTGCAGAGCCTGGGCCAGGGAGCGGGTCGAGATCTCGGTGCCCTCTTCGAGCGCCTGGTCGCCGAGGACCACGGTCAGGGGCACCGAGGTGATGCCGTGACGCTCCATCGTCCGCGGCGGCAGGTAGGCCGTTGAATCGGTGACGATCGCGACATGGCGGGACATGAGCTGGAGGTTACCTGCCGTAGTGCTCGTGCGGCAGCCCGCCCCCCGAGGTGGGGGCGGGAGCGGCCGGGTCAGGTGGTGCTCTCGGGGCGCGGCTTCTTCTGCCAGGGGTAGGTGAGGCGCGGCGACGGCGGGGTGATCGCCTGGCGCGCCTGCTCCTCGGCGGACGTCCGCGAGCGGGCGTGCTGGGCCGCCGGGCCGTCGGGTGTGGACGCGGCGGATGTCTCGGGCTGCGGTCGCTGCGCCGGACCGGGACGGGCCGGGGTCCAGTGGCGCAGGGCGTCGGCCTCGATGTCTATCTGGTCGCCGAGCGCGCCCAGATCGTCGTCCACGAAGCGGCGCGCCCGGTCGCGGACCGCCCAGCGCAGTGAGTCCGCGGACGTGGTGATGCGTTCGGCGCGGCTGCGCAGCTCGGGCAGCCGCGCGCCGAGTTCGGCCCGGTCCGGTTCCGACTCCAGCCGCCTGAGGTCGGCGTCCAGTTCGTGCCCGTGCACGCTGAGCCGCTCGAAGAGGCCGAGGGACTCCTTCAGCGACTCGTCCTCGGCCGCACCCGCGCGCAGGGCGTCCTGAGTGGCACGCATGGAGGTGCGCAACGCGAGTCTCAGCTGCGCGATCTCGGCTGCCGGGCCGATCTGGACGAACGACTTGGCGCGCAGCGTGTGGTCCTCGACGGTGCGGCGGGCCTGCTCGATGGTCCGGTCCACCCCGCGCTTGGCGGCGCCGACCGCCTTGACCGTGGCGTACGCGCCAAGACCGATGAAGAGCACGAAAAGCAGGGCGAACACGGCGATCACTGCTTCCACGGCGCTCCTCCTCCGGCAGGTGCGGCACACGCCGCTGTGCTTTCCACGGTAAACGCAGCGGGCAGGCCCGGAGTTCCAGAAAAACCCCGAACCTGCCCGTAGGGGACTACCCCGAGACTGCCCGCTCCGGTGGCCTGACGGTCACGCCGGAACGATGTTCACCAGCTTCGGCGCCCGGACGATCACCTTGCGGATGCCCGCGCCGTCCAGCGCCGCGACGACCTTCTCGTCGGCCAGCGCCACCTTCTCCAGCTCCTCCTCGGAGATGGCCGGCGGCACCTCCAGACGGGCCTTGACCTTGCCCTTGATCTGCACCACGCAGGTCACGGTCTCGTCCACGACGTACTCCGGGTCGGCGACCGGGAAGTCCTGGTGGACGACCGAGTCGGTGCGGCCCAGTTTGCGCCACAGCTCCTCGGCGATGTGCGGGGCCAGCGGGGCGACCATCAGCACCAGCGGCTCGGCCACCGAACGCGGCACCGCGGTGCCGGCCTTGGTCAGGTGGTTGTTCAGCTCGGTGACCTTGGCGATGGCGGTGTTGAAGCGCAGGTTCTCCAGGTCCTGGCGGACACCGTCGATCGCCTTGTGCAGGGCGCGCAGGGTCTCCTCGTCGGGCTCGGCGTCGGTGACGGTGACCTCGCCCGTCGCCTCGTCGACGATGTTGCGCCACAGCCGCTGCAGCAGCCGGAACTGGCCGACCACCGCGCGCGTGTCCCACGGCCGGGAGACGTCCAGCGGGCCCATGGCCATCTCGTACAGGCGCAGGGTGTCGGCGCCGTACTCGGCGCAGATCTCGTCCGGGGTCACCGCGTTCTTCAGGGACTTGCCCATCTTGCCCAGCAGGCGGGTGACCTTCTCGCCCTGGTAGTAGTACGCGCCGTCCAGTTCCTCGACCTCGGCGGCCGGCACCGCGATGCCACGGCTGTCGCGGTAGACGTAGGCCTGGATCATGCCCTGGTTGAACAGCTTGTGGAACGGCTCGGCCGACGACACGTGACCCAGGTCGTACAGGACCTTGGACCAGAAGCGCGCGTACAGCAGGTGCAGCACGGCGTGCTCGGCGCCGCCGACGTACAGGTCTACACCGCCGTGCGGCCGGCCCTCGCGCGGGCCCATCCAGTACTGCTCGATCTCGGGGTCGACCAGCTGCCGCTCGTTGTGCGGGTCCAGGTAGCGGAACTCGTACCAGCAGGAACCCGCCCAGTTGGGCATGGTGTTGGTCTCGCGGCGGTACTTCTTGGGCCCGTCGCCCAGGTCCAGGGTGACGTTGACCCACTCCTCGTTGCGCGACAGCGGGGTCTCGGGCTGGGTGTTCGCGTCGTCCGGGTCGAAGGTGCGCGGGCTGTAGTCCTCGACCTCGGGCAGCTCCAGCGGCAGCATCGACTCGGGCAGCGCGTGGGCGACGCCGTCCTCGTCGTAGACGATCGGGAAGGGCTCGCCCCAGTAGCGCTGGCGGCTGAACAGCCAGTCGCGCAGGCGGAAGTTGACGGTGCCCTCGCCGATGCCCTTGTCCTGCAGCCATCCGGTGATGCGGGCCTTGGCCTCGACGACACCCAGGCCGTCCAGGGAGACCTCGTCGCTCGCGGAGTTGACCAGCTTCGCGTCGTACGAGACGAAGGCGTCGTCCCAGGCCGCGGTGTCGGTGCCGCGGCCGTCGGTCGGCTCGACCACGCAGCGGATCGGCAGCTCGAAGGCGCGCGCGAAGGCGAAGTCGCGGGTGTCGTGCGCCGGGACGGCCATGATCGCGCCGGTTCCGTAGCCCATCAGGACGTAGTCGGCGATGAAGACGGGGATCTGCTCGCCGTTGACCGGGTTGGTCGCGAACGCGCCGGTGAAGACGCCGGTCTTGTCCTTGGCCTCGGCCTGGCGCTCGACGTCGGACTTCGAGGCGGCCTGCGCGCGGTAGGCGGCGACGGCCTCGGCCGGGGTGGCGTGTCCGCCGGTCCACACCTCGTGCGTGCCCTCGGGCCAGGCCTCGGGGGTGAACTTCTCGACCAGCGGGTGCTCGGGCGCCAGCACCATGTAGGTCGCGCCGAACAGGGTGTCCTGGCGGGTGGTGAAGATCGTGATGTGCTCGCCGTCGATCGGGAAGTCGACGCGGGCGCCCTCGCTGCGGCCGATCCAGTTGCGCTGCTGCAGCTTGATGGCCTCGGGCCAGTCCAGCGCCTCCAGGTCCTCCAGCAGCCGGTCGGCGTAGGCGGTGATGCGCATGTTCCACTGACGCAGCTTGGCCTTGAAGACCGGGTAGTTGCCGCGCTCGGAGCGGCCGTCGGCGGTGACCTCCTCGTTGGCCAGCACGGTGCCCAGGCCCGGGCACCAGTTGACCGGCGCGTCGGAGGCGTAGGCCAGGCGGTACTCGCCCAGGATGTCGGCGCGCTCGCGGACGTTCAGTTCACTCCACGCGCGCGTGGTGCCCGGAATCGCGCGCTCACCGGACTCGAACTGCGCGATCAGCTCGGAGATCGGGCGGGCCTTCTTCGCCTCGTCGTCGTACCAGGAGTTGAAGATCTGCAGGAAGATCCACTGGGTCCACTTGTAGTAGTCCGGGTCGATCGTGGCGAAGGACCGGCGCTTGTCGTGGCCCAGGCCCAGCCGGCGCAGCTGGGCCTTCATGTTCTCGATGTTGGACTCGGTGGACACGCGCGGGTGCGTGCCGGTCTGCACGGCGTACTGCTCGGCGGGCAGGCCGAAGGCGTCGAAGCCCAGGGTGTGCAGGACGTTGTGGCCGGTCATGCGCTGGAACCGGGCGAAGACGTCGGTGGCGATGTAGCCCAGCGGGTGGCCGACGTGCAGACCCGCACCCGAGGGGTACGGGAACATGTCCATGATGAACTTCTTGGGCTTGGCGGCCAGCCCGGGGTCGCCCGCCAGGTCGCCCTTGGGGTTCGGCGCCGCGTACGTGCCGTCGGCGTCCCAGAAGTCCTGCCAGCGTGCCTCGATCTCGGCTGCCATGGCGGCCGTGTAGCGGTGCGGCGCGGCCTCCGCCGACGTGGCGGCGGCAGCGGGGTTCGTCTCGCTCATGATCCTCAAAGCTCCATCGATCGTCTCTGCCTGCGGAAATGAAAAAACCCCTCGCACAGGAGGGGACGCCGCGCCGATGCCGACCTCACCGGTTCGACCCGGGGTCGGTACTGATCAGCGCGGCCCGCTAAGCAGAAGGCGTACGGCACGCATGGCGCTAGGGTACCGCAGGCCTCGAGCGAGCGGCGACGGCCTTGAGCAAGCCGCGATCCGCTTCCGTATCCCTGGTGGACATTGCCACGACCACGAGGGGAGCTGAACCAAGGTCAACGATTACTTCGCGTACCGTCCGCAAAGGGACATCACCCCAGTCGCATGGTCCGTTGATAACAACGCAATAACTCAAACCCCCGTACTGATCGGTATGGCGCCACTTAGAGTTCGGCAGCGGGACCGCCTTCCCGAAACTGCTCGGAGTTGCCCCCATGAACCCTCGTCGTAGTACCCGCTCCCTCCCCAAACCGGGCCGCTCGGCCTATGGGGTGGCATCGGCTGTCGTCCTGCTGCTCATACCCGTGGTCGTGCTGGCCGGAGGCAACCAGTTCCGCGACTTCCTGAATTTCGGCGCGGGTGTGTTGTCCCTGGTCTCGCTCAGCTGCTCGGTGATCTGGGGCCTGTTCGCGCAGGACCGGATCTTCCTGAACATCCGGCAGCGGATCGTCGGCCAGGCGGTGCACCGCACGCTCGGGGTCGCCTCGATCGCGTTCCTCCTGCTGCACATCACCACGAAGGTCGCACTCGGCCACACGAAGGCGATCGCCGCGATCATTCCGTTCTCGCTCGGCGTCACCGGAATCGGCGGCCTGATCGGACTGGGTTCGCTGGCGGGCCTGCTGATGATCTTCGTGGGCGTCACCGGCGCCCTGCGCAGCAATTTCGCCACCCCGGCCCCGGTCGCCGCCCGCTGGCGCGCCATGCACATGCTCGCCTACCCGGCCTGGTGCGCCGCGCTGATCCACGGCCTGTACGCGGGTCGCGCGGCCAAGCCGTTCTTCGTGATCTCCTACGGCCTGTCGCTGCTGGGCGTGATGGCCGCCCTCGCGCTGCGCGCCGCCCCGCGCCCGGTCAAGCGCCGGGTCGCCGACCGGCTGGTGGCGCTGTTCGGCAGCTCGGAGCGGCCGGGACTGGAGGAGCTGGACGCGAGCCGTTCCCGGGTGGCCGAGCCGGCTCCGGCGGGCTTCGAGGGCCGGCGCGAGCCCAGGGGGGCCACCGCGCCGGCCGCGCCGCTGTACCAGTCCCCCGCGGCCCCCGCGGCGGAACCCGCGTCGGGCTTCGCGGCCGCCTACCGGGCCGTTTCCACACCGGGCCGCTCCCGGCAGGCGTACCCGGCCGGCCAGACCGCCCGCATGGACATGCCGCTGGACATGCAGGCCACGGAGGCCATGCCACGCGTGGACGGCGGCTCCAGCACCTCGGGCAGCTGGCCGATCCCGTCCCCGCCGCCGGTCGGCGAGGCCCCGCCGTCCGTGTACGACCCGCTCCAGGACACCGGGCAGACCATTCCGGTCTACGGCAATCCGGGCACCGCTGGGTACGGCGGAAGTGACATGTACGACACCGGTGAGACAAACGGCCTCTACGGCACGTACAACGCCGGTGACACGTACAACAGCGGTCCCGCTACCGAAACGCTGCCCGGCGCGTCCTACGACACTCCGGGTTCGGGCGAACCTTGGAACACGCCGTCCGGAGGCTTTAAGTGAACGAGGCCCTGCCCGACGTCCCAGAAGTCCGCGTGGTCGGCCTTCCGCAGCTCACGTCGGGCTTCGACCTTGTGGAACGGCTCGACCTGCCCATGCACCTGAAGGTGCACGGGCCGCTCGACCCGCTCGGCGGCGAGCAGCTCGCGCAGCTCGCCGAACGCATCAACCTCAGGGGCCGCGGCGGCGCGGGCTTCCCCTTCCACAAGAAGCTGCGCTCGGTCGCCGAGTCGGCGATCAAGCGCGGGGTGCGGCCGGTCGTCGTGGTCAACGGCAGCGAGGACGAGCCGGCCTGCCGCAAGGACACGGTGCTGATCAACCGCGCCCCGCATCTGATCCTGGACGGCGCGCTGCTGTGCGCGGAGGCGCTCGGCGCGCGGACGCTCGTGATCGGTGTCACACGCGAGTCCACGCAGCGTTCCATGGAGGCAGCGCTCGCCGAACGCGGCCTGAGCAACAGCCGTAGATCGGCGCTACGCGCGTGGGTGCAGCGCAACCCGGTGCGGATGGTCACCGGCGCCGCCGCCTCCCTGATCCGCTCGATCGACGGCGGCCCGGCGATCCCGCCCGGCCGCAAGATCAGTGCCTCGCAGACCGGCGTCGGCGGCGCGCCCACGCTGCTGTCCAACGCGGAGACGTTCGCGCAGCTGGCCATCGCCGCCCGCATCGGCCCCGAGCGCTACGGCAACACCGGTCTGTACGACGAACCGGGCACCGTCATGCTCACCGTGTCCGGAGCGGTCGCCCGCCCGATGGTGATCGAGGTCCCCACGGGTGTGCCGCTGCGCTACGTGCTGCAGCTGGCGGGTGCCCCGCCGGTGCCGCAGGGCGTGCTGACCGGCGGCTACCACGGCAAGTGGATCGACGCCGCGACCGTCAACGAGGCGATCGTCTCCCGCAACTCGCTGGACGCGGTGGGCGGTTCGCTGGGCGCGGGCGCGATCCTGCCGATCAGCCAGGAGACCTGCCCACTGGGCGAGTCGCTGCGGGTGGCGCAGTGGCTGGCCGAGGAGAGCGCGGGCCAGTGCGGGCCCTGCTACCTCGGACTGCCGGCCGCCGCGCGCGGCATGGAGGACATCCTCAACGGCGGCGGTCCGGCCGCCCTGGAGGCGCTGAAGCAGGTCGCGAAGAACGTCAAGCGCCGCGGCGCGTGTTCGCATCCGGACGGCTCGGCGATGTTCCTGGAGTCGACCATCAAGGCGTTCACCGACGACCTGGCCGCGCATGTCCTCGGAAACGGCTGCGGACGGCGCGTGGAGGGCGTTCTGCCGCTCTTCGAGGGAGGCAGGGCCCCCACGGGCATCCCAGGCGGCGGAGAGCCCGAGGAGACCGGTGCGAGCCGTCAGAAGATCTACGTCGACTGGACGCTGTGCCGGGGCCACGGACTGTGCGCCGACATCCTCCCGGAGGTGTTCGAACTCGGCGCCGACGGTTTCCCGACCGTCGCCCAGGCGCAGGTGCCGCGGTACGCGGAGGCGAAGGCCCTGCGCGCGGTGCGCCGCTGCCCGGCGCTCGCCCTGCGCATCGAGGAGGACACGCGCGGGCAGGCGCCGTCGCGCAACCTTCCGGTCGTCTCCCAGGGCCGCGGCCGGCGCGCTCTCGGCCGCTGAGCACACGAAGGGGCGTCACCCGGACCGGGTGACGCCCCTTCGATCGACTGCGACTCTCCGGACGCAACACGCCGAAAGCGGACCATCCGTCGGGATGATCCGCCTTCGACTTCTGTGGAGCTAAGGAGAATTGAACTCCTGACCTCCTGCATGCCATGCAGGCGCTCTACCAACTGAGCTATAGCCCCTTGTTTTGTTGTTTCGCCCGGTTCCCCCGGCGACGACTTAAACATTACAGGGCCGGGGACGCAGCGCCAAATCGGTTTCGGCTTCGCACCGATGCAGCCACTAATGTCTTATTTTGTTCGGTGATCGCCGTCCTGGTGCTTCGGGACCTGAGCCGCCGGACGACGCCATGGTTGCGGCACGCGCGCGGTGCGGCCGTCCCGCCGTACGGCTCATGGCGGTTCCGGGCGGACACGGTGTTCGCTGCGGGCCGGGCCGGTCATGCCGAGGGAACGGTCAACCGGGCTGCGTGGCGTTCTGGCGCGCGTTCTGCGCACACCCGACCCGGGAGCCCTCTCTGGGCCGCCTCGGCGGCCGTCGTGACCGCTCTGGGTCTCGCGGCCGCCGCGGCGGCGGAGTTGCGCGGGCGGCGGTACCGGGCGGTGTGCGCCTGCGCGGTCACCGTCCTGGTGGGTGCCGCACGGAACCGGGCGCCCCGAACTGGTCCAGGGGAACCCGGAATTGACGGTTTCGGCCCTCTATGCGCCAGCCGGGGCGCTGGTCCCCGTGGCGGTCCGGACCTCGTCGCCGTAACGCGACCACGGTGCGCCCCGGTATCAGGCGGTGACGAAGGAGTAGAAGCGCTTGAGTGTGCAGTGCTCTTCCAGAAGGCGGCCGTAGATCGGTTCGCCCTCCAATTCCCGGTACGTCTCGATCGGGTCGCCTTTTATGATCAGCGCCCGCGCGCATTCCTCGCACCAGTACTGGTAGTCGGGATTGATCGGCTCCATGTCACGGACGATCGGCGTACCGCTCCCACACCAGTCACACTTTCGCCTGTGTGCACCCATCGATCAGCTCCAGCAGTGGCCGCAGGCCGTGCACACGTAGGAGATTCCACCGTTGTCGCCGAGGACCTGGGCGACATGCGCGGAACCACAGGAAGGGCAGCTCAGCCGGGTGGTCGTGTCCCGTATCAACGCCGCACCGAGGAGGTGGCCGCCCTCCTCAAGGATGCTCGCAGGCATCGCTACTCCCTCCCGTCGGGCCACGCCCCCTTCCGGCCGTTTGATTCTGCCACGGCCGGAGCAATACGGTCAGCGACGCCTCAGTACCAGTCCGGACACGGCGCCCGCCGCAGCCGCTGAGGCCAGCGCCCAGGCACACACCGAGAACGCCTCCGCAGAGGTATACGAGCGCAGAACACCGAATGACTCAAGCCGGTTCAGGAACAGTGTGCCGAAAGACGCCACCCCGATCAGCTGGCCGAGCTGGGTGACCGTCGCCAGCAGACCGCTGGCGTCCGCCGCGTCCTCGGGCCGCACGGTGGCGAGCGCGCCGGTGAGCGTCGGGCTGAAGGCGAGCGCCAGCCCGGCGCCGAGGCCGGTGTATCCGGCGTACAGGACCGCTCCCCCGTCGCCGCCCCCGTGGAAGGCGAGCCCCACGACGGCCACGGACACCGCGGTCAGCGCGAACCCGGCCGGGGTCAGCGCCCGCTGCAGCCCGGCGGGCCACCTCCGCCAGGTCAGGCTGACGGCACCGAAGACGCCGGCGGTCGGGGCGAAGCTCAGGCCGGCCCGCAGCGCGCTGTAGCCGAGGCCGCCCTGGATGTGCAGGGTCAGCGCGAAGAGGAAGCCCGCGTTGACCGACATCACGGCGAGGATGCGGAAGACGGCCAGGCCGATGCCGGGGTGGCGCAGCACCCGGGGCGCGATCAGCGGGGCGCCGCCGCGCCGGGCCAGCCGGGTTTCGAACCCGCAGAACAGCGCGAACAGCACGACAGCGCCGGCCAGTGACAGCCAGGACCACAGCGGCCAGTCCTCCTCCTGCCCGAGCACCAGCGGCACCGTCAGCAGCGACACGGCCGCGCCCAGCAGCACGAGTCCGGGCAGGTCGAGCGCACGGGCCCGCTCCCTCCCGCTCACCCCGCCCAGCGGCAGCACCCGGCGGCCTAGTACGAGCAGCACGGCGCCCACCGGCACGTTGACGAGGAACACCGGCCGCCAGCCGGTGCCGAACAGATCGGCGCTGACCAGGACGCCGCCCGCGATCTGTCCGGCCGCCGCGCCGACGGCGAGGACCGCGGAGTAGGCGCCGAGCGCCCGGGCCCGGGCCTCGCCGGTGAAGGTCCGCTGGATCAGGCTGAGCACCTGCGGGATGGCCAGCGCCGAACCGGCGCCCTGCACCAGCCGGAAGACGATCAGCTCGGTCGCCCCCTGCGCCAGACCGCAGGCGAGCGAGGCCGCGGTGAACAGGGCGACGCCGGCGAGGTGGACCCGGCCGTGGCCGAGCCGGTCGCCGAGCCGGGCGCCGGTGATCAGCAGCACGGAGTAGGAGATGGCATAGCCGGCGACGACCAGTTGCAGGTCGGCGCCGGAAGCACGGAGTTCGGTACCGATGGTGGGGGCGGCGACGTTCACGATGAAGACGTCGAGGGCCGCCATGAACAGGGCGGTGAGCAGGACCGCGAGCAGCAGCCGGGGCCGGTTGTCAGTGCGGGGTGCTTCACTGTCGGTGACGGGTGATGCGGGACCGTCGGCGATCGAGGGGTCACTGTCAGTGGCGGGTGCTTCACTGATCGCAGGGTGGGAACCAGGCCCGTTGCCCGGCCCGGTTCGGGATGTCGTCGTCATGGCACCGAGCCTGACGACGGTCCGGTACGGGTGCCGAGAGCCCGGCGATGCTGGTACTGCCAGCACCTGGCAGGGCCGGGCCCGGGTGCCGACGATGAGGACGGGGGACGACGGGGATGACGGGGGATGACCGGGGGAGCGCAGGACATGACGGGAATGGCGGGCGATGACGGGGGTCTCACGATGGCGACGAACACGAGCAGCGTGACCAGCACGACCAACACGACCAACGCGACGAGCACCGCGGCGGCGAGGACGGCCGACAGGGCGCGGGCGGCGAAGCCGCCCCGGCCGGCGAGCGCTCAGCGCCGCAGGCCGGAGCTGGCCGCCTTCCTGCGCAGCAGGCGGGCGCGGGTGACACCGGCCGACGTGGGGATGCCGCCGGGCCTGCGGCGGCGCACACCCGGGCTGCGCCGGGAGGAGGTCGCCCAGCTCTCCGGCGTGGGTGTGACCTGGTACACGTGGCTGGAGCAGGGCCGGCCGATCAACGCCTCGCCGCAGGTACTGGACGCGGTCGCCCGCACGCTGCGGCTGGACGCGCCGGAGCGGGAGCATCTGTACCGGCTGGCAGAGGTGCCCTTCGAGACGGAGCCGGGTGCCCTGCCCCGCCGGGTCGCCCCCGGGGTGCAGGGCATCATCGACGCCCTCGATCCCCTGCTGGCGGTGGTCTACAACTCGCGCTACGACATCCTGGCCGCCAACCCGGCCTACCGTGACCTGTTCGCGCTGCGCAAGGCCCGCGGGATCGGAGTGCCGAACGCGCTGTGGACGCTGTTCACCGTGGCGGACGAGGACTGTCCGGTGGTGCACCGGGAGCGCGAGCTGCCGGTGATGGTGGCGACGCTGCGGTCGGCCTACGGCAGACACGTGGGCGAGCCGGCCTGGGAGGAGTACATACGCGCGCTGTCTGCGGCGAGCCCCTGGTTCGCGCAGCTGTGGGCGAGCGGTGAGGTGATACCGCCGGGCCCTCGGGTGAAGACGTTCCGTCACGCGGCGGTGGGCGACATGCGAATGACCTCGCAGTCGCTGTCCATCGACGGGATGCCCGAGTGCCGGATCGTCGCCTACACCCCGGAGGACGAGGAGTCGCGCGAGAAGGTCACGTTGCTGCGGGAGCGAAGAGAGCGGCTGTGGCCGCCGGAGTACACAACAGAAAATCCCGCCCCCTGAGGGGACGGGACCTTCAACACCGATCTTTGACAACTCAACAGAGTGTCGATCAGTGGAGCTAAGGAGAATTGAACTCCTGACCTCCTGCATGCCATGCAGGCGCTCTACCAACTGAGCTATAGCCCCTCGGTTCTTCCCGCTCGGCGGGGCGAACAAGAAGAACTTTAGCCTGTGACCTGCCAGAAAGTGAAATCCGGGGTCCGCGAGCCTCCGGACGCTCAGTCGTCGTCGCCGAGGACCGGCTCCGGGAGGGTGCCGGCGTTGTGCTCCAGCAGGCGCCAGCCGCGGGCGCCCGCACCGAGCACGGACCAGCAGCAGTTGGAGAGGCCGCCGAGGCTCTCCCAGTGCGCAGCCTCCAGGCCGAGCAGCCGGCCGATGGTGGTGCGGATGGTGCCACCGTGGCTGACGACGACGAGGGTGCCGTCCTCGGGCAGCTTCTCGAGGTGCCGCAGCACGACGGGCGCCGCGCGGTCGGCGACCTCGGTCTCCAGTTCACCGCCGCCGCGGCGGACCGCCTCGCCGCGCTTCCAGGCGGCGTACTCCTCGCCGTAGCGGGCGATGATCTCCTCGTGCGTCAGCCCCTGCCAGACGCCCGCGTAGGTCTCGCGCAGGCCTTCCTCGCGGGTGACGTCGAGTCCGGTGAGGGCGGCGAGCTCGGCGGCCGTGTCCGCCGCCCGCTGCAGGTCCGAGGAGATGATCGCGTCCGGGCCCAGGGAGGCGAGCAGCCGGGCGGCGCGACGGGCCTGCCCGATGCCGGTCTCGGTCAGCGCGACGTCCGTGCTGCCCTGGAAACGGCGCTCGACGTTCCAGGCGGTCTGGCCGTGCCGCCACAGGATGATGCGGCGGCCGCGGGTCTTGCGGTCGGTCACCTCGCCGGTGGCGCTCATCACCACTCCCCGCCCGGCTCCTGCTCGGCCTCGGCGGCCTGCAGCTTCGCGTGCTCCTCCGCCTTGCCGCGGGTGGCCTTGGCGTCGGCGGGCAGCTCCAGCTCGGGGCAGTCCTTCCACAGCCGCTCCAAGGCGTAGAAGACCCGCTCCTCGCTGTGCTGGACGTGCACGACGATGTCGACGTAGTCGAGCAGGATCCAGCGGGACTCGCGGTCGCCCTCGCGGCGCACCGGCTTGGCGCCGAGTTCCTTCAGCAGGCGCTCCTCGATCTCGTCGACGATGGCCCTGACCTGGCGGTCGTTCGGCGCGGAGGCCAGCAGGAAGGCGTCCGTGATCGACAGCACGTCGCTGACGTCGTAGGCGATGACGTCGTGGGCGAGCTTGTCGGCCGCCGCCTGGGCGGCGGTGTTGATGAGCTCAAGGGAACGGTCGGTGGCGGTCACTACGAAGCTTTCCGGTCGGCGGTCACTGGACCTCAAGGGTCTCACGGACCGCCCGGCGCACCCCACGTGATTACGGTGGCACGTGGGGTGGCCGGGACCCGGTCAGGAACTGGCGGGCCTGTAGTCCCGGCCGAGGACGACCGAGACGTCGGCGCCGGAGGACACCGTGCCCTTGACCACGGAGCCGGCGGGCAGGCCGAGGGTCTTGGCGACCTCGGTGGCGTCCGACTTGTGGGAGGCGTCCGAGTAGAGCACCTTCGAGGTGGCCTGCGCGCCGGAGGCGGTGCCGCCCTCCAGGAAGGTGAAGCCGCCGTTGAGCAACACCACGCGGGCCTTCTCCGAGTCGTCCTTCACACCGGTGGCGTTCTGCACGGAGACCCGGACCGCGGAGCCGGCGGCGGGGCTCTTGGCGGTGCCGCCGAGGATGTCCTTCACCACGCTGTCGCTGGTCTTCGCGCTCAGGGTGCCGTCGGCCTGCACGGGCAGCAGGGCGGTCTTGTAGGCGCCGCCCTTGGCGAGGTCGGCGAGCTTGGCGAGGAAGGCGCCGAGGTCCTTGTCGGTGAGCGGCGGATCGAGGATCTGCGCGAGGGTCTGCACGGTCGTCGTGGCCGCCGACGGGTCGGAGGACATCTTGCGCAGCACACCCTGCATGACCTGGCCGAACCGCTCCAGCTGGGCGTTCTGGGACTCACCGGCGGCGCGGTAGGTGGCGTAGGCGACGGCCATCTTGCCGCTGAGGGTCTGGTCGCTGCCCTTGTGGACGAGGGGTTCGGCGCCCTTCTTCTTGGCGTCCGGATCGGGCACGTCGGTGTTGGTGTCGATGTCGATGTTGCCGACCAGGTCGACCAGGTTCTGCAGGTAGGGCGTGTCCAGGCGCCAGGTGCCCTGGATGTCGGTGCCGAGGACGGTGTCGAGCTGGTCGCGGGTGCCGGAGGAGCCGTCGTCGTCCACCGACTTGGCGAGGGTCGTGGTGGAGCCGTCGTCGCCGCTCAGGGCGAGGGAGTTGGGCAGCAGCACGGTGCTGCCCTGCTTGGTGGTGGTGTTGTCGACCAGCAGCGCCGTGGAGGTGCCGCCCTTCCCGGTGTTGTGCAGGTGGACGACGATCACGTCGCGTTTCTGGGCGCCGACCGGGGTGGCCGCACCGGGCTTGGAGGCGGCGGAGGACCGGCCGGGCAGCTTTCCGGCGTACCAGAGGTAGCCGACACCGCCGACGGCGACGAGGGCGAGGACGACGAGGAGAGCGATGATCCGGCTGCGGGCGCGGCGGCGGGCCTCCTCGCGGCGCTCGGTGCGGTTCTCGGTGAACTTCAGCCAGTCGATGACGTCCTCGGAGTCGCCGTCCGGCTCCTCGACGAACGCGAACTGCTCGGTGTGGTAGTCCCGGTCGCCGTCGTCGTGCGGCCGCTCGGGCTCCGCCGGGGCGTGCGGGCGCTGCGCCGGGCCGGCCTGCTGCGGGATGTGGGCGGTCTGCTCGGTGACCCGGGGCTGCTGCCCGCTGTTGGCCGCCCGCCCGTAGGGCTCGTAGCCGGCGGGGTGCTGGGTGCCGGTGCCGTAGGGGTCGTACGGGGGCTGGGAGCCGTAGGGGTCGTACCCGGGTGCGGGCCGGCCGGCGTCGTAGGAGGTCACCGGCGGCTGCTGGCCGGTGGCGTACGGGTCGTAGCCGTAGCCCTGCTGCTGGTCGTACGGGTCGTAGGTCGCCTGCTGAGCCTGCGGTGCCTGCTGTGCCGGGACCTGCCGGTATATGGGCCGGCCGTACTCGTCGTAGCCGACGATTTCGTACGGGCCGGCGCCGTAGCCGCCGTCACCCGCGTCGTATCGGTCGTTCACCGGTGCCCCTCTCGGCTCACTCGCCGCGGTACAGCTCGCGCTTGTCGATGTAGCGCACGACTCCGTCCGGCACCATGTACCAGATGGGTTCTCCCTTGGCGACTCTCGCACGGCAGTCCGTGGAGGAGATGGCCAGCGCCGGAACCTCGACGAGCGAGACGCCGCCTTCCGGCAGGCCGGGGTCGGTCAGGTGGTGGCCGGGCCGGGTGACGCCGATGAAGTGCGCGAGGGAGAACAGTTCCTCGCTGTCCCGCCAGGTCAGCAGCTGCGCGAGGGCGTCGGCGCCGGTGATGAAGAACAGGTCCGTCTCGGGGTTGAGGGCGCGCAGGTCGCGCAGGGTGTCCACGGTGTAGGTGGGGCCGCCGCGGTCGATGTCGATGCGGCTGACGGAGAACTGCGGGTTCTCGGCCGTGGCGATGACCGTCATCAGATAGCGGTCCTCGGCCGGGGAGACCTTGCGGTGGGATTTCTGCCAAGGCTGGCCGGTGGGCACGAACACCACCTCGTCCAGCTGGAACTGCGCGGCGACCTCGCTGGCCGCCACCAAGTGCCCGTGGTGGATCGGGTCGAAGGTGCCGCCCATGACGCCCAGGCGCCGCTTGCCCGTGCGGGCGGGGCCGTGGCCCGGCCGGTGCTGCCGGTACTGCGGGTGCTCGACCGTGTCGTCGGCGGTCTCGTACGCCGGACCGGTAGGCATGTCCTGCTCTCCCATGCGTGCAGACCCTACCGGCCCGGCCTGTGACGTCCGGCCGGGGACGGGGTCCCGGCTCAGCGGTCGCGGTTGAAGCGGGTGGTGATCCACAGCAGGAGCAGCAGGATGGCGAGGGCGCTGCCGCCGGTGACCGCCGGGTTGAGGCTGTTGTGGTGGCCGCCCTCCTCGGCGAGGGTGACCAACTGGGCTGCGGTGCTGTGAAGGCTCATCTTCGGCAGGACCTAACGCGTGTGGGCGGGATAAAGATGTCGGCCCATCGTATGCGGGCGCCCCGTCGGCGATCACGCCGACTCCACCGTTCGGGCCGGGCGGGGAACTTTCGCGAGCCGTCAGTCGTCTTTCCGCTTGTAGCCGCGGAGCAGGAACCAGGCGGTCAGTACACAGCCCAGGATCATCACGATCAGGACGATGCGGAGCAGATTCCCCGCCCCGTGCTGCTGGACGGCGCTCGCGGCGGCCTCGGTCAGCCGGGCGGCTGCGGGGTGGTGCTCCATGAGTGGACTCCTTCGGCTGTACTGCCCGTCCACGGTATCTCCGCCTAGGCTGGGCTCCGCTTCGGGGGCACAGTGGGCACTCACACGAGCACATGGGGGAAGACATGTCCGACGACGGCCAGCAGCAGACGGGGCACGAGCGTGTGCCCAGCAGGCAGCGCAGGCGCTTCCCGGGGATCTCCTCGCGTGCCTACGAGCATCCGGCCGACCGCTCGGCCCTGGTCGCGCTGCGCAAGCTGAGCGGATTCGACACCGTCTTCAAGGCGCTCAGCGGGCTGCTGCCCGAGCGGAGTCTGAGACTGCTGTTCCTGTCCGACTCGGTGCGCGTCTCCGAGCGGCAGTTCCAGCATCTGCACGACATGCTGCTGGACGCCTGTTACATCCTGGACCTGGAGAAGGTCCCGCCGATGTACGTCAACCAGGACCCGCAGCCCAACGCGATGTGCATCGGCCTGGACGAGCCGATCATCGTCGTCACCACGGGGCTTGTGGAGCTCCTGGACGAGGAGGAGATGCGGGCGGTCGTCGGGCACGAGGTGGGACACGCGCTGTCCGGTCACTCGGTGTACCGCACGATCCTGCTGTTCCTGACCAGCCTCGCCCTCAAGGTCGCCTGGATCCCGCTGGGCAACTTCGCGATCATGGCGATCATCACGGCGCTCAGGGAGTGGTTCCGCAAGTCGGAGCTGTCCGCGGACCGCGCGGGGCTGCTGGTGGGGCAGGACGTCCGGGCCTCGATGCGCGGCCTGATGAAGATCGCGGGTGGCAACCATCTGCACGAGATGAACGTGGACGCGTTCCTGGAGCAGGCCGAGGAGTACGACTCCGGGGGCGATCTGCGCGACTCCGTGCTGAAGATCCTGAACGTGCTGCCCCGCTCGCACCCCTTCGCCACGATCCGTGCGGCCGAGCTGAAGAAGTGGGCCGAGTCCCGGGACTACCAGCGGATCATGGACGGCCACTACCCGCGGCGTGACGGGGACAAGGACACCTCGGTCAGCGACTCCTTCCGCGAGTCGGCGGCCAGCTACGCGAGCGATGTGAAGACCTCCAAGGACCCGCTGATGAAGCTGGTCACGGACCTCGCGGGTGGCGCGGGCGACCTGGGCGGCCGGGTCCGCCGGGGCTTCGACGGCTTCCGCAGCCCGCCCCCGGCCAAGGGAGGCCCGTCGGACGCCCCTCAGGAGGGGTGACACCGGCCGGCCCGACCGACACCGGCTCCTCTCGCCCCGCGGCAACGGCGCTCAGCCACCGCGGCGGGATCCGGCGTGCCGAACCCCCCTCGGCCCGAGCGTGCCGAGCCCTCCTCGGCCAGATGTGTCTCTCTCGGACTGCCCGGAAGGCCCCAGGGGTGCCCGAACCGCCCACGATCACCGCGGCCGGCCCCGAGAACTGTCCTCGCTCACACCTTCGGCTGAGCCCCAGCGGCCAGCGTCCCGCACAGGGCCGTGGGACTGTCCGTCTCGTAGGGGTCGGTACCCGCGGGGCCGCCGGTGCGGGCCGTCTGGCCGGCCAGGAGGGGGCGGAGGTAGGACGTGGAGTCCTCGGCGCAGGCGAGGGGGCCCGCCTGGACGTAGGACGTGACCAGCTGGACCTGATGGGTGCGCAGGTCGTCGCGGGTGAAGCGGAAGGTCAGCTCGCGGCGGACGGTGAACAGGGACACCGGCGCGTCCGCCGCGGCGCCGGTGGGGCGCAGGGCGTAGACGAAGGTGTGGTCGGCGGTGACCTCCAGCGTGCCCGAGTCACTCTCGATGGCCTGAAGGTCGCCCTGGACGCGGATCCGGTCGTCGGCGAGCTGGGCGCGGGAGGGGTCGAGGCGGACCAGCCAGCCGGTGGGGGCGTGCCGGCCGTCCGCCGCCGGGCGGTCGAAGCTCTGGTCGAACTGGTCGAGCTGGTCGGCGTCGACGAGGGACCGGGCGGGTCGGACCTGGCGGCCGGTGAGCACCTCGGGGTAGAGCGAGGAGCGGACGATGTAGTCCTTGGCGGTGGTGAGCGCGGTCACCACCTGGCTGTCGGAGAAGTGGGCGGTGCTGCGGGAGGCCGGCAGGGGGATGCCCTCGGCGCCGACCTCGTACTGGGCGGCGGGGCTGTGCGCGTACAGGGTCTCGGCGTCGGCGGTGCCGGGCACCTTGCCCGTCGGGGCGAGCGGGATCACCGTCATCCGCAGGGGCTCGGCGGGGCGCCGGGTCTGCGGGGCGCCGTAGGGGTGGCGGACGCCCATGTAGATCGCGGTGCCGAAGGCGACGGCGATCAGCAGGACGAGGATCAGGGCCTGCCGGGTGAGTCCGCGGTGCAGGGGCGGGCGGCGGCGTACGGCGGGCGCGTGGTCGGCCATGCGCTCCTCGGCGGAGTACTCCTGGAGGCGGGCAGCGCGGACGAACGACTCGTCGAAGACGACGGATCGGTACTCGTCCTCCCCACCTCCGGGGCCGCCCTCGGGTGTGCCCTCCGGTGGGTCTCCAGGCCCGCCCATACTTTCAGAGTAGGTCGCGTAGGCCTCAGGTAAACGCCCTGCTACACGACAAGTTCTGACAGGTGCTCACCAAGAACGAACGCGGGCGTTCAGGGGGAGCGCGGGATGGCCGAGGCGGCCGGCTGGGAGGTGTCGGCGGAGACGGAGGGCGCGGCGGCGCTGCCCTGTTCCAGGCCGGTCGGGGCGGGCGCGGGGACCCCGTCACGGGTGCCGGCGGTGCCGCCCCGGTAGACGGCGGCGAAGGCCAGGGCGACCATGCCGATGCCCATCACGACGGCCAGCACCCAGGCCACGGGACGGTGCCAGCGGACCTGTTTGCCGTATCCCCTGAAGTGGCGGTCGCCGAGGACGTAGGTGTCCTCCAGCTCGTCGTCCGGATCTTGGCCGAATTCGGTCCCCTCGGGGCCGTAGGCGTCGTCGTAGCGCTCGCCTCGGGCGTGGGCGCGGCGGGCCTCTGCCTCGGAGGCCTCGGCTCTGGCCTGTGCGGCGGCAAGGAGGCGCTCGACGGCGGTCGGCTCATGGACCGCGGCCGCCTGTACGAAGGCCTCGTCGAAGACCACGGAGGCGAACTCTTCGTCCGACACCCCGCGGTCGTGGTCGTCGTCGGGCTCCCAGCCGTCAGGGAACGGCGTGCCCCCCACGTCCTCCGGCACGCATCCAGAGTAGACCTGGGGGGTCAATTTGGGCAGACGGTATGGAAATTCGTCTGACTGGTGAGACGACGTTCCGGCCGTCCGCCACGGCTCCGGGACGTACGGCCGAACGGGTGAATGTCAGGGGCGCACGTGGCCGTCGCCGGTGACGATGTACTTCGTGCTGGTCAGCTCGGGCAGGCCCATCGGTCCGCGGGCGTGCAGCTTCTGGGTGGAGATGCCGATCTCGGCGCCGAAGCCGAACTGGCCGCCGTCGGTGAAGCGGGTGGAGGCGTTCACGGCGACGGTGGTGGAGTCGACCAGCTGGGTGAAGCGGCGGGCGGCCTGCTGGGAGGCGGTGACGATCGCCTCGGTGTGGCCGGAGGTCCACAGCCGGATGTGCTCGACGGCCCTGTCCAGGGAGTCGACGATCGCGGCGGCGATGTCGTGGGAGAGGTACTCGGTCTCCCAGTCCTCGGCCACGGCCTCCACGACCGTCGCCTTGGAGTCCTTGGCGTAGGCCATCACCCGCTCGTCGGCGTGCACGGTGACGCCGGCCTCGGCGAGGGCGTCGAGGGCGCGCGGCAGGAACACCGGGGCGATGTCCTGGTGGACGAGGAGGGTCTCGGCGGCGTTGCAGACGCTGACCCGCTGGACCTTGGAGTTGATCAGGATGTCGATGGCCATGTCGATGTCGGCGTGGGCGTCGACGTAGACGTGGCAGTTGCCGGTGCCGGTCTCGATGACGGGGACGGTGGACTCGCTCACCACGGTCTGGATCAGGGAGGCGCCGCCGCGCGGGATGAGGACGTCGACCAGGCCCCGGGCGCGCGTCAGCTCGCGGACGGACTCGCGGCTCTCGCCGGGCACCAGCTGGACGGCGTCGGCGGGCAGCCCGGAGCCGCCGACGGCGTCCCGGATGACGCGGACGAGGGCGGTGTTGGACTCGTAGGCGGAGGCGGAGCCGCGCAGCAGGACGGCGTTGCCGGACTTCAGGCAGAGGGCGGCGGCGTCCACGGTCACGTTCGGGCGGGCCTCGTAGATGATGCCGACGACGCCGAGCGGGACGCGGACCTGACGCAGGTCGATGCCGTTGGGGAGGGTGGAGCCGCGGACGACCTCGCCGACCGGGTCGGGCAGCTTCGCCACGTCACGCACATCGGAGGCGATGGCGCGGACCCGCTCGGGGGTGAGGGTGAGCCGGTCGACGATGGCCTCGCTGGTGCCGTTCTCCCGGGCCTTGGCCACGTCGCGGGCGTTGGCCTCGACAATCTCGGCGGTCCGGACCTCCAGCGCGTCGGCGATGGCGAGCAGCGCGTCGTCCTTCACGGCCCGCGGGAGCGGCGCGAGGTCGGCGGCGGCGGCCTTGGCCCGGTAGGCGGCCTGGGTGACCGGGGACATCGAGTCGTACGGCGAGAGCGTGGTCATGAGGGAAGGGTAGTGCGCGAAACGGGTCACCCACCGCTCATCCCAAACCCCGAGACAAGGTCTCAGGTGCACCCAAGGGACTCAAGGGGACCCAAGAGAGTCAAGGGGGATCAAAAGGGATGGACGCCGACCGGTGTCGCGGGGGGTGGGCCGTAGCCCTCGGCGATGCGCTGGTGGTAGGTCTCCCGGTCGATGACCTCCAGGCCGACGATCTCCCACGGGGGCAGTCCGGCGGTCTGCCGGTGCTCGCCCCACAGGCGCAGGGCGACGGCGGCGGCGTCATGCAGGTCGCGGGCCTCTTCCCAGTACCGGATCTCCGCGTGGTCGCTCGCGTACCGGCTGGTCAGCAGGAAGGGGTGGTCGTGGGCCAGCTGCTCCAGGGCCCGCCGCAGATCGGTGAGGGGGACGTCGGGGCCGGAGACGCTGAGAGTGACGTGCCAGAGCCGGGGCATGTCCTTGGGCTCCTCATAGGTGTCGCCGGCAGCGACGCTCGTCAGGGCACCGCGGGTGGCCACCCCAGGGCGCACTCGTCTCACGACGGCCTCCTTCACCCACCGCTCGGGGACGTCTGTCGGAACGCCCCTCTGAGACAAAGTTGAGCAGGCCGTACGGCAGCGCGGGGCGGTTTTACGGAACGTCCCCCACGGGGGGCTGTCGTTACGTCCCGTTTTACGCGTGCAAGAGCACCAGGTCGTCCCTGTGTACGACCTCGCGTTCGTACGCCGGGCCGAGTTCCCGGGCCAGTTCGCGCGTCGAGCGCCCGATCAGCCGGGGGATCTCCTTGGCGTCGAAGTTGACGAGTCCACGGGCCACCGCGCGCCCGGAGGTGTCGCGCAGTTCGACGGGGTCGCCGGCGCTGAACTCGCCCTCCACGGCGGCGATTCCGGCGGGCAGCAGCGACTTGCGCCGCTTCACGACGGCGTCCACCGCCCCGTCGTCCAGGGTCAGCGCCCCTTGCGGGGTGGAGGCGTGCTGGAGCCACAGGAGCCGGTCGGCGGAGCGCTTGCCGGCGGGGTGGAAGTAGGTGCCGGTGTCGCCGCCGCTCAGGGCCTCCGCCGCGTGCACGGCGCTGGTGAGGACCACGGGGATGCCCGCCGCGGCCGCGATCCGGGCCGCCTCGACCTTGGTGACCATCCCGCCGGTGCCGACCCCGGCCTTGCCCGCGCTGCCGATCTCGACGCCCGCCAGATCCTCGGGGCCCTTCACCTCCGCTATCCGCGAGGTGCCGGGCTTGCTGGGGTCGCCGTCGTAGACGCCGTCGACGTCGGAGAGGAGGACCAGCAGGTCGGCGTGGACGAGGTGGGCGACGAGGGCGGCGAGGCGGTCGTTGTCGCCGAAGCGGATCTCGTCGGTGGCGACCGTGTCGTTCTCGTTGACGATCGGGAAGGCGCCCATCGCGAGGAGCTTGTCGAGGGTGCGGGAGGCGTTGCGGTGGTGGGCGCGGCGGCTCATGTCGTCGGAGGTGAGAAGGACTTGGCCGACGCGGACGCCGTAGCGGGCGAAGGAGGCGGTGTAGCGGGCGACGAGCAGGCCCTGGCCGACGCTGGCGGCGGCCTGCTGCCGGGCGAGGTCCTTGGGGCGGCGGCGCAGCCCGAGCGGCGCGAGGCCGGCGGCGATGGCGCCGGAGGAGACGAGGACGACCTCCCGCTCTCCCCCGCTGCGGCTCTTGGCCAGCACGTCGACCAGTGCGTCGACTCGGTCGGCGTCCAGGCCGCCGGCGGCGGTGGTCAGCGACGAGGAGCCCACCTTGACGACGATCCTGCGGGCCTCGCCCACGGCCTGCCTTGCCCTTGCCACCTTGCCCTCTGTTCCCTCTCGGTCCCGCGCGCTGTTCCGGCTGCCTGAGCGGCAATCTACGCGAAGTGGATCGTCCCTCGCCCATCGGTCCAGCCTCCGGACACGCGGTCCGTAGCCGTTCGTTCACGATTTGCGTACGGCAAAAAGGTTGTACTGGTTGCGTATAGAAATTAAAACTAGTCCCAACATAAGTTGAAGTTCGTGAAGCGCATTCTGTTGCGATCGGGCAAGAGCCCGTACGACGTCCTGTCCGTCGAGGAGGCCCTGCACCGGGACGTCATCGCCACCAACTCGGGCAATCTGATCTTCAGCGACGCGGCGCACAAGATCCTGCAGACACCGGACACCGAGGTCGTCTCCAACGGCATCGGCACGGACCTGGCCGCGGCCGCCCGGATCAACGAGGAGTACGACGCGTTCGTCGTCCCGCTGGCCAACGCCTTCCGGCCGTCCTTCGAGGGCCGGCTGAACCGGCTGACCCGGCTGATCGACAAGCTCAGGATCCCGGTCGTGGTGCTGGGCGTCGGCGCGCAGACGGGCGTGACGTACAACCCGGCCCGGCTGAAGCCGATGGAGCAGTCGGTGCGCGCGTTCTGCACGGCGGTGCTGGAGCGCAGCTCGTCGATCGGGGTGCGGGGCGAGTTCACCGAGCAGTACCTGCGGGACATGGGCTTTCGTGACGTGGAGGTCATCGGCTGTCCGTCGCTGTTCCTGTACGGCCCCGAGCTCGACGTCCGCAAGCGGGTGCCGGCGCTGGGTGCCGAGTCGCGGATCGCGGTCAACGGTTCGCACAGCGCGGTGCAGAAGCAGGGCCTGGAGCGGATCATCGGCCGTACCCACGCCCGCTATCCGAACCTGCGGTTCATCGGCCAGAACCTCAGCGACGCACGGCAGTTGCACTGGCGGGACCTCACGGATCCCAACTCCCAGGTGACCGCCATGCCGACGCACCCGGACCACCCGATGTACCGGGAGGACAAGGTGCGGGTGTACGTCGACCCGGTCACCTGGATCGACGATCTGCGCGGCTTCGACTTCTCCTTCGGCTCGCGCATCCACGGCAACATCGCGGCGCTGCTTGCGGGGACGCCCGCCACCGTGCTGTGCGGCGACTCGCGCACCCTGGAGCTGTGCCGGTACTTCGAGATCCCGCACCAGCGGCTGGACAAGGCCGCCAAGGACCCGGAGGCGGCGGATCCGGCACGGCTGTACGAGGAGGCGGACCTCGGCGGTCTCGTGGGCAACCACCGGGAGCGGTTCGACCGGTTCGTCGGCTTCCTGGACAAGAACGGGCTGCGGAACACCTTCACGCACGGCGACGGCGGCGCGGCGTTCGAGGAGCGGCTGCGGTCGCTGTCCTTCCCGCCGGGCATCCGGCCGTGGAACGACACCGACCTCGCCTCGCTCAGCAGCCGGTTCGGCTGGCTGCACACGCAGATCGGCGAACTGGCCCAGGACAACGCGAAGTTGCGCAAGGAGCTGGCCCGGTCGCGCAAGGCGCAGGCCGCGTCCCCCGCGCCCGCCGCCTCCGTCTACCGCCGCGCCCGCCGCGTGGTGGGCCGCCCGCTGCGCCGGGCACTGCAGTCGGGCAAGCAGTAGGGCCGCTCCCCTCATGCCGTAGTGCGGTCCGGGTAGGCAGAACCGACCCGGGCCGGCACGGCCGCCTCGCAGCACAGAGCCCGGCCGCGCCGACCACGACCGCGCAGACCCCGGCGGCCAGGCTCGCCTTGGCCGGCCCGTGTGGGGCGGTCTGGGCGCCGGCCCTGTGCTGCGTGGCGGCCCGAGCGGTCGGTCTCTGCCGTATGGCGGCCTGCAGCGGCCGGAATCTGTGCTTCGCGGCCCCCCGAGGCCCCACACAAGCCCAGCGACAGCCACACCGGCCGCGAAGGCCCCACATACACGCCAGGCACACATGCGCGACACAAGCGCTACCGGCCACTTAAACCGTCACACACACCGGCAACGGCGACTTCGGCCGATCCAGCCGCCGCGCACACGTCCGACCAGAAGCACTCCCAGCCGCTCAAGCCGCACACAAGCCCGGCAGCAGTCGCACTGGCCGCGCAAGCCCCGCGTACACGTCAGCCACACGCGCCCCGGTGTCAAACCGCCCCGTGCACGCCGGCACAAGCGCCCCCGCCGACTCAAACCGCCGCCCACACACCCGGCACCAGCGGACGTCAGCCGATCAGGCCGCCGCAGCCTTGAAGTCCTTCACCGGCAGCATCCGCCGTGCCTTGCGGAGTGCCCGACGCAGGAAGGAGTTGGCGGCGGCCTCGCGGTAGCCGTGGACGGCACGGGCCTCGCGGGGTGCGGCGAGGTAGATGTCGTCCGGGATACCGGCCGTCTTCGAGCGGAAGTGCGGGTAGGCCAGGTAGACGCGGGTGCCGCGCTTCTCCAGGAGCGCGGCGGCCTGCTTCTTCGCCTTGACGAACTCCACGACGTCCAGCAGCAGATCGGCTCGCTGCAGGGCGACCAGATGCAGCCGCAGCCGCTCGTGCACCTTCAGCCGACGGGCCACCCCGGGCGTCCAGTAGGCGTCCATCAGCGGCTTGGCCAGCTCCAGCTTGTGCCGACGGACCTTCTCGCTGTCCTTGAGGAACTTCGGACCGAACTGGGGCAGCAAGGTGATGACGAAGGGGCGGACCATGAGCAGGTCCCGCTTGTCGCCGGCCGGGACCATGTCGGCGATCAGCTTCATCAGGGCCCGCGCGGAGTCGAAGCGCAGGGTGTAGCTGCCGCTCTTGGTGACGTGCTTGCCGTCGTCGCGGCCGACCAGGTAGTAGCAGGGGTAGTCGGCGAGGACGGAGACACCGTCGGCGCGCAGGTACGCCTCCATGGTGAACAGGGCGTCCTCGCCGGTGAACAGCGACTCGTCGAACCGCATGCCGTGCTTGTCCAGCAGGTCACGGCGGAACAGCTTCTGCGCGCTCAGCGTGAACTTGATGTTGGAGGAGAAGACGTCGGTACGGCCGAGGGTCTTGCCCCACATGGACTTCGGCGGAGTGCGGTTGATGCCCTCGACCTTGCCGAGCACCACGTCCGTGCCGTTCTCGTCGGCCATGGCGACCATGCGCTCAAGGGCCTCGGGGCCGAGCCGGTCGTCGGCGTCGAGGAAGAACACGTACCGGCCGGCGGCCTTGCCGAGGCCGACGTTGCGAGGGCCGCTGGGACCGCCGGAGTTCTCCTGGCGGATGACGGTGACGCGCATGGGGGCGCGGGCGGCGAACTCCTCCAGGTACTCCCCCGTGCCGTCCGTCGAGCCGTCGTCGACCGCGATGACCTCGAGGCGTGCCGGGTCGATGCTCTGCGCCTCGACGGACGCCAGGCACTCGACCAGGTACGGCATCGCTTCGTACGCCCCGATGATCACACTCACATCAGGCTGCGGCACGACGGTCACACTTCCCCCTTGCTTACCAAAAGCGCATTTTCCCCGTATTGCCTTGATGGCAACCTGTTAGACGGACATCTCATGCAACCGGTTGCCCCCCTCGGGGTGATCAGTGGCGCACGTCACACGGGGTTCGGGTGCCCACCCGACAGTACGTAGGGTCGGTAAGAACCGCTCACCGACGGTCGGCGGCCGAGGTAAGAGCGATCGGTAAGAAACCTGAACATAAGCGACACTGAACAACGGATCCGCAATGACGAAAGGGCCGGCCCCGGGATCGCTCCCGGGGCCGGCCCTCGTCGGCAGGGGGTGTCAGCCCGCGTTCACACCGTCCTGGTCACCGGCGGACGCGGCCCGCTGGCCGGGCACCGCGTTGGTCAGCTCGGCTGCCTCGGCGGGGTCCGCGCTCGCGGCGCCCAGCCGGGACTGCTGGCCGACGTTGCGGGCCTCGGCCTTGAGGGCCAGGTCGGTCACCGCTGCGTTGAACTGGACGATGGACGCCGGCTCGTCCGGGCCCAGCAGATAGCGCTTGAGCTCCTTGCGGGCGTCCCGCAGCGGGTCGGCGGACGGGTCGCGTACGGCGTCCAGCAGGCCGCCCAGCTCCCGCGCGTCGTTGGACAGGATCACCGCGGCGCGCACCGCCGTGTTCTGCCGCTTGAACTCCTCGTGACCGAGCTCCCCGGAGTCCGTGACCGCGTACGGCTTGCCGCTCGCGATGAAGTCGGAGACCACGGAGGAGATGTCGGAGACCATCGCGTCGGAGACGTTGAAGCAGTCGTACAGGCGCGGCTCGGCGCCGGTGATGACGCGGTGCTCGTACGACGGGAAGGAGCGCCAGTAGGCGGTGTTCCACTCGGCGCGCAGCCGGGCGATCTCCTCGTGCCTGGCCACGTCGACGACGCCGTCGCGGGTGGCCTCGGCCTCGTCGCCCTTGTCGCCGCCGGCCGCGACCAGCTCGGCGAGCCGGGCCTCGATCCGGGCCAGGTCGGCCTTGGCCTGGGCCATCGCCGCGCCGTCGGCGGTGAAGCGGGAGTCGGCGGCGCGCTCGGCGGCGGCCTTCTCGACCAGGGCGGTGATCCGCTTGTGCGCGGCGCCGGCCTGCTTGCTGACGGTGCCGGTGAACGGGTGCGGCTTGTACAGCACGCGGACCGGCGGGTCCGCCGTCACCAGCTTCTTCACGATGGTCTCGCCGGCGAGCACGATCGAGGTGTTGCCGGGGTTGCCGTCCCAGCCCTCCCAGGTGGGCGCGTACAGAACCGTGGGGATGCGGTCGTCGGGCACGCCCTGCCAGCCCTCGATGGGCGCGAGCTGCGGACGGCCGACCTCCACGATGTCGTCGTCGCGGACACCGACGTCGGCGATGGCGTAGCGGTCCCGGCCCGCGCGGCCGGCGGTCCACACCTCGTCGTAGACCTTGCTGTACGGGTTGACGCTGGCGAGCTTGTCGCTGTCGCCGTGGCCGATGAAGACGTGCTTCATGGTGGGCACGCGCAGCAGGTGGATGTTCTTGCCGACGTTCGCGGCGTACAGGGCCACGCGCACGGTCGACAGGTCCAGGTTCATCAGGTGCACCCCTCCGGGCACGCAGATGACGGGGACCGTGGTCGGCGCGAGGTTGTTCAGGATGGCGCGCTCGCGGAGGATGATCAGCGGCCGGGTGTCCAGCTGCTCCATCGTCTCCAGCCACATGTTGACCTGGTACGCGGAGTCCTTGGAGCCGGAGAAGTACAGGACCGTCTCCGGCTTGTAGCCCGCCAGCCAGTCGTCGACGGCGGCGAGGACGACCTCGGCCTTCGGCGGGATCCTCCGGCCGCGCACGTACGGCACGAGCACCAGGACGTACAGGACGCCGAGGCCTACGGTGAGGCCGACGCCGGCGAAGCCCGGGGCTGCGGGGGCGCCCTGCCCGGCGGAGATCAGGATGCCGATCACCGCGAACAGGTCGAGGTGGAGCATCTTCTCCGCGCTGCGGTTCAGCAGCCGGCGCGACGGGGCGTCCGGGATGCGGATGCGGGACTTGAGGTCGATGTTGCGGGTCGCGACCGGCATCCGGCGGCGGTTGCGGATGAGGGTGACCAGCGCGCCGTGCGGGGCCTGCAGGCCGTAGAAGGCGATGAAGCAGGCGACGGCGGCGTAGAAGATCAGGTCGTCCGCGTGCGACAGGCGGGCCAGCAGCAGGATCAGCAGCAGCTGGCGGATCAGGAAGCGGATCGACAGACCCGCCCGGATCTTGCTGAGGCGGTTGATCAGGTAGCTGCCCTTGCGGTGCAGATAGTGGTCCGCCAGGTACGTCACGGCGGCCAGGGCCGCGAAGGCGGGAACGCTCGGGACGAGCGCGGCCAGCATGAGCGCCGGGAAGCCCAGGATCATGAGGGCCGCCGCGGTCAGCTCGGCCGCGCTGCCCACCCGGGCGACGCGAATAGCGGTGGATATCACGGAGAAACCTGCTCTGGGAGGGGGAGTGCCGGTTCGCGGGGAATTGTGTGAGATGTACGGATTCAGGCCTCTGCTAACGCCCAGTGAATGAGCGACGGCAGAGGCCTGAAATTCCTAAAAGCTATTGACGAATTATTACATGCCGTTCTGGCGGTCCAGAACAGCGGCCAGCGCCTGCTCGAAACCGGAGGCCTGGGCGGCGCCCGCCGTCGGGTCCTGCTGCCGGACGTCGATGACATGGCCGGTCAGCTCCGACAGCAGCACGTCCAGGGACGTACGGGCCACGGCCTCGGAGGAGAGCAGCGTGCCCGCGGGCTCCTGGCCGAAGGCCTTGGTGCGCATCGGGGTGGCGGTGCGCTCGGGGTTGACGCAGTTGACGCGGATGCCGTCGCCGGCCCACTCGTCGGACAGCGCCTGGGTGAGGTTCACCATGGCGGCCTTGGTGGAGGAGTACAGGGAGTACTCGGCGCGGCCGCGGGTGTAGCTGCTGGAGGTGTACAGCAGCAGCTGGCCCTTGGTCTCGGCGAGGTACTTGTAGCTGGAACGGGCGATCTGCACCGGGGCCAGGTAGTTGACCTTCAGCGCCTCCTCGATGGTGGCGTTGTCGGTCTCGGCGAGCTTGCCGATGCGCAGCACACCCGCGGTGTTGACGACGTAGTCGATCCGGCCGGTCTCGGCGTACGCCTTGGACAGCGCGTCGTCGACCTCCTCCGGGTTCTCCACGTGGGTGCCGGTGGTGGAGCGGCCCAACGCGTAGACGTTCGCGCCGTAGGACTCGGCGAGTTCGGCGATGTCCTTGCCGATGCCGTAGGAGCCGCCGAAGATGACGAGCGTCTTGCCGGTGAGGAGCTCGCGGTAGGCGTCCTCGCCCTTCTGCTCGGGCGCGGCGGCGGAGGCGAGCTGGAACAGCTTGTCGGCGATGAAGACGTCGACCGGCTGGGTCACCTTCATGTTGTACTCGTCACCCGCGACGACGTGGATCGGCACGTCCGGCAGGTACTTGAGCACGACGGAACAGTCGTCCGTGGCCTGGAAGTTGGGGTCGCCGGCGGCGACCTCGTAGGCGCGGCGGATCGTGGACAGCTTGAAGGCCTGCGGGGTCTGGCCGCGGCGCAGCCGGGAGCGGTCCGGGATCTCGGTGATGAACTCGCCGTCCTCGCCGTGCGTGCGCGTGACGATGATGGTGTCCGCGGACGGGATGGCGACGTCCACGGCCTGGTAACGCTCCAGCGCGGCCACGCAGTCGTCGATGACGCGCTGCGAGAGCAGGGGGCGTACGGCGTCGTGGAAGAGGACGTTGAGGTCCTCGCCCTCGGCCAGGCCCTCGCCCAGCGCGGAGATGGCTCGCTCGGTGGTCTCGTTCCGCGTCGAGCCGCCCTCGATGACCTTCTTGACCTTGGTGAAACCGGCCTTGGCCACGATCTTCTCGACGTCCGGCACATAGCCCGGCGCCATCAGCACGATGACGTCGTCGATCGAGTCGGCGTTCTCGAAGGTGGTCAGGGTGTGCTCGATGACTGCCTTGCCGGCGATCTTCAGCAACTGCTTGGGGATCGACAGACCCACCCGCTGACCGGTGCCACCGGCCAGGATCACTGCGGTGGTTCGGGGCTTGGCTATGTGCTGGGACACAGGTGACCTACCTTGGGGCGTCAGGGAACCGTGAAATGGTCCCACTCTTGGTAAGCGCAGTGCAAGGTGAGCGACATCCCATGCATATGTGAGCGCAACCTGTCATTCACCTTGTACCCCTGGTGATTGGCCCCAGGCCTCGCGAACCCCCGTGAATTTGCTGTGAGTAAGTCCACAGGTGCGGCATGGGACGGCGGCGAGGCCCGTTCAGCGCCGCCCGAGCCGCTTCAGACAACGGTGCCCGAGCACCCGCACGAGCTCCCTCGACGACGTCTGATGCACGCTCCGCACGGAAGCCTGCTCGGCCTCCGCGGCCAGGGCTCCGTACGGTGCCTGCGCAGCGACTTCCGGGGCGAGCCGGGGCTCGGCCGGGCCGGGCTCCGGCTGTTCGGGAACGGTGGACAGCAGGGCCGGATCACCGAGGATCCGCACCCCCAGCGCGGCGATCCGCTCGGCGGATGCGGCGCCGATCGCGGCCGCCCGCTCGACCGCCCAGCGCGGGGTCACGATCTTCACGTCTCCGGGCGCGGGAGGGCACGCGTTCTTCATATGAAGCACCGCGCCGCCCCGGACGAGACGGGAATACAGCTCGTCGGGCAGTCCATTGCCGCGGAATTCGACATTAAGATTCCGCAGCATTTCGGTCTCGGCGAGGGTAAGCGAGCGATTAGCGGTGTCCGGAACGGGCCGGAGGAGATTCTCCGGCAGCCCGAGCAGCGCCTCGAAGGTGCGCAGCAGGCCACCGCGGTCACGGTCGTCCACCACGACCACGGTCACCCGCCCCGGACCGACGGCCCGCGCCCAGCGCTCGGCCAGCCGGTCGTGCCGGTGCCGGTGCCAGAAACTGGGATTGGGCTTCTCGTACGGCGGCCTGCGGAGCATGTGCTCCAGCCAGTCCGCGTAGCCCATGCGCAGCCCGTTCTGCACGTACTGCTGCCACTGCGAGGGCATGATCCTCACCAGGGGACGCAGCGTGACCAGCACATGCACCCTGTCCCGCTCTCGGCCTCGGTCGAGCGGGGGCACCCCGCGCCGCCGAGCTGCTCCACGATCCGGGCGATCGTCGCATCGCCCCGGGCGTCGGCGAAGAACTCACTGCTGATCACCGAGGTCCGCCCGCCCGTGGCCGCCACCTGGTCCAGCAGCCGCCTCCAGCGCCGGTCGGTGGGCACGGCGTCGCCCATCATCGCGGGGCGGGCGCAGGCGGCGAGGGCGGCTTCCATGGGGTGCCGGGTGTGGGCGGGGAACTCCACGCCGCATTCCGGCAGCCGGTCCTTCGCGGCGAGCAGGGCCCCCTGGATGGCGGTCGTCCCCGTCTTGTGCGGGCCGATGTGCAGCAGGGGGGTGCCGGGCGGCAGGGGTGCGGGGGTCGTACAGTCCGTCTCCATGGTCACGGGACGGTAAGAGACTTCCCTGAGACTTACCTGAGAGCACGGTGGGACTGCGATGAGTCCCACGGTGCCCGCACGGAGACCGCAGAAGATCCGTTGCGACGCGAGAACTCCCTCGCGCCGCAACGGATCTGACGGGGGTTCGGGACCCGCCGCGGAATCAGGAGCCGAAGCGGTAGCCCAGCTGCGCGCCCGTCGCCACGGTGCCGAGGGTGCCGCTCGCGAAGGTGAACGAGCCGGTCGGGGTGATGCCGGTGGAGGTGCCGCGCAGCACCCACACCGCCCCGGCCTTCGTGTTCTCCCCCGGCGCGCCTACGGCCAGGTCGGCGCGCCCGTCGTGATTGGCGTCCACCAGGCGGACGGCCGAGCCGAACGAGTCGCCCGACTCGCCGGCGCCGGGCACGCCCGTGGTGTCCTGGCTGAACGACTTCGCTCCACTGCCCGTCGGGCCGTTCGCGGTGCCGCGCAGGGTGACGACCCGCCCGCCGCCGCTCGCCCCGGGCACGCCGACCGCGATGTCGCGGTAGCCGTCGCCGTCGATGTCGGCGATCGAGAGGCCGGCACCGAAGCGGGACCACGGCACGGCGGTGCCCGGGACGCCGGAGCTGTCCTGGTTCATGATGACCGCCTTCGTCCCGTCGGGTCCGGCCGCGGTGCCCGGGATCCAGGCGATCCGGCCGCCCTTGGCGAGCGGGGTTTCCACGTCGCTGTCGGCACCCTCGGCCGTCCGGCCCACCACGATGTCGGCGTAGCCGTCCCGGTTCACGTCGCCGACGGCGAGGCTCTCGCCGCCCTGCATGCCGTAGCCGCTGTTGTCCCGCACCACCGTGTACGGGTTGAGCCCGTTGTGCGCGCCGGTCCAGACGACGACCCGGCGGGAGTCCGGCTCGTCGCCGTCGTGGACGGCGGCGACGACGTCGGTGATCCCGTCGCCGTTCACATCGCCTTTGGCCAGGTCCAGAAAGCGGCTGTTGCCCGGGTCGACGACCACCTGTCCGCCGTGCGTGGTGGAGCCGTTCCGGGCGAACGGCCCGCTGAGCACCCGCAGATCCTTGGCGTTCTGCACGAGCACGACATCGGGCGCACCGTCCCCGTTGACGTCCCCGACCGTCCCCTGGGCGCCGAGCGATTCGTACGCCGTCCCGCCGGCCAGGGACGCTCCGCCGGACAGCCCCGTGGGGCCGCCCCAGACCACCTCCACCAGCCCGGCGTCGGTGCCGGCGGCCGAGTCCTCGCCACCGACGCCGACGACCAGGTCGGCGTAGCCGTCCCGGTCGAGGTCGGCGGAGGACACGGCGCTGCCGAACCCGTCATCGGTCTCGGCGCCGCCCGGCACACCGGCGCTGTTCTGGCTGAGGACCTGCTTGGTCGAGGTCTTCAGCCCGCTCGACGAGCCGTACACGACGGCGACATAGCCGGCGCCCTTCTTGCCGTCCACGGTCGCCGAGGGCGCGGCGACGGCGAGGTCGGCGTAGCCGTCGCCGTTGAAGTCGTCGTGCAGATGCCTGCTGCTGGGCACCGACGTGGTGGCCGCGTGGGCGGGGACCGTGAGAGCACCGACGGCGAGGGCGATGCCGGTGGCGATCGCCAGGGAACGCCGGCGGAGGGGACGGGGGTGGGACACGTGAGCTCCGGGAGTGGTGGAGACAGGAGTGCGGCGCCGAGAGATCTCGGCGCCGCACCGTTCGACTCACCGGGGTGGGCCGGGGTTGCCCTGAGTGCACCCTGTGTTTTCCCGATGTTCAGAAGAACTCAGGAGGTCACGAGAACTCAGGAGGTCACGGAGACGAGCCTTACTCGAACGGGTCGAACTCGTCGTACTCGCGCAGCGCCTCGTCCCGTTCCGCCTGCTTGTCCCGGCGGCGCTGCGCCGCGGGCCGCTGCGCGTCGAAGCGGTGGTCCTCGCCACGGCGGCCGAGCATCTCCGCGCCGGCCATGACCGTCGGCTCCCAGTCGAAGACGACCGCGTTCTCCTCGGGGCCGATGGCGACACCGTCGCCGGCCCGGGCGCCCGCCTTCATCAGCTCCTCCTCGACACCGAGGCGGTTGAGCCGGTCGGCGAGATAGCCGACGGCCTCGTCGTTGTTGAAGTCGGTCTGACGGACCCAGCGCTCGGGCTTCTCGCCGCGCACCCGGAACAGCGGCTCGCCGCCGACCTCCTCGCGGGTGACGGTGAAACCGGTGTCGTCGACGGCCTTCGGCCGGATGACGATCCGGGTCGCCTCCTCCTTCGGCTTCGCCGCGCGCGCCTTGGCGACCAGCTCGCCGAGCGCGAACGTCAGCTCGCGCAGCCCGATGTGGGCGACGGCCGACACCTCGAAGACGCGGTAGCCGCGGGCCTCGAGGTCGGGGCGGACCATCTCGGCGAGGTCCTTGCCGTCGGGCACGTCGACCTTGTTCAGGACGACGATCCGGGGCCGGTTGTCCAGGCCGCCGTACTCCCGCAGCTCGGCCTCGATCACATCGAGGTCGGAGACCGGGTCGCGCTCGGACTCCAGCGTCGCGGTGTCCAGCACGTGCACCAGCACGCTGCACCGCTCCACGTGCCGCAGGAACTCCAGGCCAAGGCCCTTGCCCTGGCTGGCACCCGGGATCAGACCCGGCACGTCGGCGATGGTGTAGACGGTCGAACCGGCCGTCACCACACCGAGGTTCGGCACGAGCGTGGTGAACGGATAGTCGGCGATCTTCGGCTTGGCCGCGCTGAGCACGGAGATCAGCGAGGACTTGCCGGCGCTCGGGTAGCCGACCAGCGCCACGTCGGCGACGGTCTTCAGCTCCAGGACGATGTCGTGCAGGTCACCGGGCTCGCCGAGCAGCGCGAAGCCGGGCGCCTTGCGGCGGGCGGAGGCCAGCGCCGCGTTGCCGAGGCCGCCCCGGCCGCCCTGCGCGGCGATGTACGAGGTCCCGTGGCCGACGAGGTCGGCGAGCACATTGCCCGCCTTGTCCAGCACGACCGTGCCGTCCGGCACCGGCAGGACGAGGTCCTGGCCGTCCTTGCCGGAGCGGTTGCCGCCCTCGCCGGGCTTGCCGTTGGTGGCCTTGCGGTGCGGGGAGTGGTGGTAGTCGAGAAGTGTCGTCACCGACTGGTCGACGGTCAGGATGACGTCACCGCCACGGCCGCCGTTGCCGCCGTCCGGGCCGCCGAGCGGCTTGAACTTCTCGCGGTGGACGGAGGCACAGCCGTGACCTCCGTTACCCGCGGCGACATGCAGTTCGACGCGGTCCACGAAGGTGGTCATGGTTCAGTGCCTCCAGAAAACGAGCGGTATGTCTAGCTGTCAACACGCGAAAGGCGGACCCGCCTTCCCGTTCGGGAAGTGAGGTCCGCCTCGCGAAACGTTCGGTCTGAGCCGTAAGCCGGAAGACTCAGGCGACCGGAACGACGTTCACGACCTTGCGGCCGCGGTGGGTACCGAACTCCACCGCACCGGCCTGCAGGGCGAACAGCGTGTCGTCGCCGCCACGGCCGACACCGGCGCCGGGGTGGAAGTGGGTGCCGCGCTGGCGGACCAGGATCTCACCCGCGTTCACGACCTGACCGCCGAAGCGCTTCACGCCGAGCCGCTGGGCGTTGGAGTCGCGACCGTTCCGGGTGGACGATGCGCCCTTCTTGTGTGCCATTTCTCCTCAGTCCCTTACTTCGCAGCCGCGGGGATCGACGTGACCTTGATCGCCGTGTACTGCTGGCGGTGGCCCTGCCGACGGCGGTAGCCGGTCTTGTTCTTGTAGCGCAGAATGTCGATCTTCTGGCCCTTGTGGTGGTCCACGACCTCGGCCTGGACCTTGATGCCGGCCAGCACCCACGGGTCGCTGGTCACGGAGTCGCCGTCGACAACGAGCAGGGTCGAGAGCTCGACCGTGTCGCCAACCTTGGCGGTGGAAATCTTGTCAACCTCAACGATGTCGCCGACAGCAACCTTGTGCTGGCGACCACCGCTGCGCACGATGGCGTACACGCGGATCTCTCTTTCGCTCGAAGAAACGGCACCCCCGCAGGCCAGCCGCCCAGGAAAACCGCGGACGACCTCTCCCGGCCAACCTTGTGTCCGGGAGGAAGAGGTTTACGGGGATGTGGCGTGCTCAGTGGACACGCCGACGGTCAAGGTTACGGGGCCATGACCTGGAGGGTCAAACCGGGCCCCGGTGGGTGTGGGGCCGGTCACCCGGACCGGCCCCACACCCCGGGCGTCAGCCCTCGTCGGTGGCGTCCGAAGGCGCGGCGACCGTGGTGGTCTTCTTCGCCGTCGACTTCGCGGCGGCCGTCTTGGCCGCCTTCTTGGCCGTGGTCTTCTTGGCGGCCGTCTTCTTGGCCGCGGTCTTCTTCACCGCGGTCTTCTTGGCGGCGGCCTTCTTCGCCGTGGCCTTCTTGGCGGTCTTGCGGGCCGCCTTCTTGGCCGGAGCCGTCGCCTCGGCCACCTCCTCGGCCGTGACCTCGCCGGCCGGAGCCTCCTCCGCCGCGGCCGACGGGAGGACCACGACGGCCGCCTCCTCGGACGCGGTCGGCGCGCCGACCTTGCGCACGGCACGGCGCCGCGGGCGGGCCGGGGCGGCGGGCTCGGCGGCCTCGGGCGCCTCCTCGGCGGCGACCGGAGCCGGGGCCGCTTCGGCAGGCGCCTCCGCGGCAGGCTCGGCCACCGGCTCGGCGACGGTCACCACGGCCGCCTCGGCCCCCGCCGGGGGACCGGCCGGCGCCGACACCTTCCGGGTCGCACGACGGCGCGTACGGCCCTTGGGCGCGGCCTCCTCGGCGGCCTCGGCCTGCGGCGCCGGGACCACCTGGTCCTCGACGGCCGCGGGCTCGGCCAGGGCCTCGGCGGCCGGCTCCTGCCGCACCGGACGCTCCGCCGCCTCTTCGGCGGTGACGTCCTGCGCGGTCGGCGCCTCGGCGGCCACGGCGGCCTCGGTCTTCGGGGCCTCCGCACGGCGGGCGCCGGCCTTCGGCGCACCCGCCGGAGCAGAGGCCCGGCGGCTCGCCCGGCGCCGCGTACGGCCACGGCCGGCCGCGGCCTCCGCCTCGGCGACGGAGCTGTACAGCTCCTCGTCCGGCGCGAACTCGGGGGCCGGCAGGGCGACCGGCTCGGCGGCCTCGGCGGCCACCTCGACGGCGGTCTCCACCTCGGGCTCGACGGCCTCGCCGGTCTCCACGGCCACGGCGGCGGTCTCGTGCACGTGCTCGGGCACCTCGCCGCCCCGGCCGCGCTTCTTGCGCTTGCCGCCACCGCCGCCGGCGGACACCGGCTGCTCCATGTGCACGATGACACCGCGGCCGTTGCAGTGGACGCAGGTCTCGGAGAAGGACTCCAGCAGGCCCTGGCCGACCCGCTTGCGGGTCATCTGCACCAGGCCCAGCGAGGTCACCTCGGCCACCTGGTGCTTCGTACGGTCGCGGCCCAGGCACTCCAGCAGGCGGCGCAGCACCAGGTCGCGGTTGGACTCCAGGACCATGTCGATGAAGTCGATGACGACGATGCCGCCGAGGTCGCGCAGCCGCAGCTGGCGCACGATCTCCTCGGCCGCCTCCAGGTTGTTCCTGGTGACCGTCTCCTCCAGGTTGCCGCCCTGGCCGGTGAACTTGCCGGTGTTGACATCGATCACGACCATGGCCTCGGTCTTGTCGATCACCAGCGAACCGCCGCTGGGCAGCCAGACCTTGCGGTCGAGCGCCTTGGCGAGCTGCTCGTCGATCCGGTAGGTGGCGAAGACGTCGACCTCGGACGTCCACTTCGACAGCCGGCCGGCGAGGTCCGGGGCCACGTGGGAGACGTAGCCGTGGACGGTCTCCCAGGCGTCGTCACCGCTGACGATGACCTTGGAGAAGTCCTCGTTGAAGATGTCGCGCACGACCCGGACGGTCATGTCCGGCTCGCCGTACAGCAGCGTCGGGGCGTTGCCGTTCTTCGACTTCTTCTGGATCTCCTCCCACTGCGCCTGCAGCCGCTCGACGTCCCGGCGCAGTTCCTCCTCGCTCGCGCCCTCGGCGGCGGTGCGCACGATGACGCCCGCGTCCTCGGGGACGATCTTCTTGAGGATGGTCTTCAGCCGGGCCCGCTCGGTGTCGGGCAGCTTGCGGCTGATGCCGGTCATCGAGCCCTCGGGGACGTACACGAGGTAGCGGCCCGGGAGGGAGACCTGGCTGGTCAGACGGGCGCCCTTGTGCCCGATCGGGTCCTTGGTGACCTGCACGAGGACCGACTGCCCGGACTTCAGCGCGGACTCGATGCGGCGCGGGCCGTTGGCCATGCCCAGCGCCTCGAAGTTGACCTCGCCGGCGTACAGGACGGCGTTGCGGCCCTTGCCGATGTCGATGAAGGCGGCCTCCATCGACGGCAGCACGTTCTGCACCTTGCCCAGGTAGACGTTGCCGACGTACGAGGTCGACTGCTCCTTGTTGACGTAGTGCTCGACGAGCACGCCGTCCTCCAGGACGCCGATCTGCGTGCGCTCGCCGTGCTGGCGCACGACCATCACGCGCTCGACGGCCTCGCGGCGGGCCAGGAACTCGGCCTCGGTGATGATCGGGACACGGCGGCGCCCCTGCTCACGGCCTTCCCGGCGGCGCTGCTTCTTGGCCTCCAGACGGGTCGAGCCCTTGATGGACTGCACCTCGTCGGAGGGCTCGGCGGGTTTGCGGGGCTCGCGGACCTTGACGACCGTGCGCTCCGGGTCGCCCTCGCCGGGCTCGGTGTCGACGCCGGTGTCACCGGCGCGGCGGCGACGGCGACGACGGCGACGGCTGCTGGAGCTGGAGACACCGCCCTCCTCGTGGGCCTCCTCGGCGTCCTCTTCCTCCTGCTCGGCGGTGTCCTCGGCGTCCTGAGCGGCCTGCTCGGCGGCCAGTTCCTCGGCCTCGCCCTCGGCGCCCTCGCCCTCGGCGGCCTCACCGCGACGGCGACGCCGGCCGCCACGACGGCGACGGCGACGCGAACCGGCCTCCTCGAAGCCCTCGGCGCCCTCCGTCTCCTCGGCCTCCTCGGCCTCCTCGCCCTCGGCGACGGCTTCGGCGGACTCCTCCGGCTCCTCCTCCGCGGCGGCCTCGGCGGCCCGGGTCTCCTCGGCGACGGCACCCCGGCGGCGACGGCGGCGGCGCGTACCGGTCTCGGCGCGCTCCTCCGTGTACTCCTCGGCCTCCTCGGCCTCCTCCGGCTCCTGCGGCTCGGCGGCCCCGGCGGCGGCCTCGGCGGCAGCGCGCTCCGGGGTCTGGAACCTCGGCTCGGTGAACACCGGCGGCTGGAAGACGGCGACGGCCGGCCGGGCGGGCCGGCGCGCGGCCTCGGCCTCGGGGGCCTCCGTCTCGGCCTCCGGGGCGGGCTGCGTGTGCTGCGGTTCGGAGAAGCCGAACGCGGGGCGCACGACCCGGCGCCGGGTACGACGCGGACCGGCCTCCTCGGCGGGGGCCTGCGGCTCGGCGGCCTGCGGCGCCTCGGCGGCGGGGGCGGGCTCGGTGGTGTGCGTGGTGACGGGGGCCTCCGGGGTCTGGGCGCCGGTGCCGGTCTCGGCGGCCTCGGCCGCGGCGGACTCGGCGATGTCGGTGGCGGGCGCGGACACCCGGCGGGTGGACCGGCGACGGGTACGGCGCGGGGCCGCCTCCTCGGCGACCGGTACCTGGTCGGCCTCCGCGGTCTCCTCCGCCTCCGCGGCGACCGGGGCGGGGACGGCTTCGGCGGCGGGCGCCTCCTCGGCGGCCTTCGGCGCACCGGCGGGCGCCGAGGCACGGCGGGCGACCCGGCGACGCGGACGACCGGTAGCAGCGGCCTCCTCGGCGGCGGTACCGATCACCTCGGCCTCGGGGGCTTCGGCAGCGGCGGCCGGGACCTCGGCGGCAACGGGCTCGGCGGCGGACTCGGCCGCCTTCGGCGCGCCGGCGGGTGCGGACGCGCGGCGGGTCGCACGGCGGCGCGGACGCGCGGGAGCGGCCTCCTCCGCGGCGGGCGCCTCGGCGGCGGGCTGCTCCGGGGCCTTCTCGGCCTCGTCGGCGGTGGACGCGGCACCGGCCGGGACCACGGTCTCGGCGGTCTCGGCGGCGGCCGGGGACCCGGCGGGCGCGGCGGCACGACGGGCGACCCGGCGACGCGGACGGGCGGCAGCGGCGGCCTCCTCGGCAGCGGGCGCCTCGACGACCGCCTCCTCCTGAGCCTTCTCGGCCTCGTCGGCGGCGGACGCGGCACCGGCCGGGACCACGGTCTCGGCGGTCTCGGCGTTCTCGGCGGCGGCCGGGGACCCGGCGGGCGCGGCGGCACGACGGGCGACCCGGCGACGCGGACGACCGGTGGCAGCGGCCTCTTCAGCGGCGGCGGGGGCCTCAGCGGCCTCCTCAGCCGCAGCGGTCTCATCGGCACCGGCGGCGACGGCGGCCGGCGCGGCGACACTGCGCGTGGCACGGCGGCGGACGCGGCGCGGCGCGGCCTCCTCGCCGGAGAGGACCTCGCCGCCCTCGGCGACGGCGGGCTTCTCGGTCTCGGTGGCGGACGCGGCCGGAACGACGGTCTCGACGGCCTCGGCGGACGCCGGCGCCCCGGCGGGCGCGGACGCGCGGCGCGTGGCGCGGCGGCGCGGACGACCGGGCGCAGGCTCCTCGGCAGCGGGTGCCGGGACGGCCTCGGCCGCTTCGGCCTGCGCCTCGGCGCTCTGCGCACCGGCCTCTTCGGCCTCGATCGCCGCTACGGCCTCTTCGGTGCCCTCGGCCTCGAAGGCCTCGGAAGCCTCGGCGGTCTCAAGGACCTCGGCTACCTCCGCGGCTTCCGCGGCCGGTATGGCCGGCACGGTCACCTCGGCGGGAGCCTCGGCCGCGGCGGGCGGGCCCGCCGGGCGGGAGGCGGCACGGCGACGCCTGCGCGGCGGCAGGGTGTCGCTGGGGGTGTTCAGTTCAGAACCCTCGTTGGGTTCGGTCGGCTCGAGCATGCGGGCGTTTCTCCCGTCAGGCCCCCGGGCGCCGCGCCTGGTCCGGCGGCGGTCCGAAAAGACCGTCCGCCGCTGACGTCCACGGCCCGCGCGATGCGCGATGGCCGCCGTCCGGGGCGCGGGCGCCGCACGGGAGCACTCTGTGTCCTGTCTCGCCGGTTCCGTACGCCTTGTCGGTACGGCCTGGCGAAAGTCTTCTGGTCGGTGCGCTGCCCGACCCAGGTGGCTCCCGAGTACGAGGGCGGCGCTACGACGTCCGTCCCTACGCGGGACCTTCCGGCGTCGGCGCCGTCGCGGCGGCGGCCGGTGCGGCCGTCAGGGCCTCGGCTGCCTCGCGGTCGGGCGCGAGCGGGTCGGTCACCGTGCCGGTCTCTTCATCGAACAGCCCCTGCGCCAGCCTGGTCACCGCTGCGGGGACCGGCGGCGCCAGGTCGGCCACGGCGCGGAGACCGGACAGGACGTCGTCGGGTCGTACGGCAGGCGTCACGTGCCGAACAACCAGCCGCAGTATCGCACAGGGCTGGTCGGTAGGCCTATCAGCCGGTGAACCGTGCGTTTCCAGGCTCACCACGGCCGGGCGTGCGTCGAAGGTGCGGACGCCGTTCTTGGTCATCCGCTGGACCTCGACGGTCTCGGCCCGGTTGAACGCGTCGACCGCGCGCTCGGCGTCGGCCGGGTCGACGCCGTCCAGCCGCAGCTCCCAGACGGAGGCCGTCAGCCGGTCGGCGAGGCCCGAGGTCCGCGCCTCGACCGCCTCGACGACGTCGAGCCCGGCGGGCATCGACTCGTCGAGGAGGACACGCAGGGTCTCCGGGTCGCGCGCCGCGGTGAGCGCGATCTCCAGGTATTCCGCCTCACTGCCCGTGCCGGTGGGTGCGGCATTGGCGTACGACACCTTCGGGTGCGGCGTGAACCCGGCCGAGTACGCCATGGGCACCTCGGCGCGGCGCAGCGCACGCTCGAAGGCGCGCTGGAAGTCTCGGTGGCTGGTGAACCTCAGGCGGCCGCGCTTGGTGTAGCGCAGTCGGATGCGCTGCACCGCGGGTGCGGGCGGCGGGCCTTCGGGCTGTCGCTTGCCCAGTGTCCTAGTCCTTCGTGAGTGCGGTCGTACTGCTACCAAGAGTACGTGTCGCGGGCCCGTGAGGTTCCCGCCGGTTCGACTCGGCCGGCTGCCGGGGCTCGCCGAACAGCATCCGCCGGAAGTCGGCGCGAGCCTGCCGTACCGTGTCGCGGGCGCCCGCGAGGGCCTCCCGGACGGCCCGGCCCACCACGCGCGCGCCCTCGGCGACGGGCCGCAGGACGGCGTCCCGGACGAGGTGGCCGACCGGGGTGAGGACGGTCCGGTACACCCGGCGCAGCGGCTCCACGAAGATCCACCGGAAGAGGGTGCCGAGCGCGCGGCCCACGGCCCGCGAGATCCGTCCGGCGATCCGCCAGGCGTGCCCGAGGGCGTCGCCGACCTCGCGCGCCAGGACGGCGAGGAACCGGCCGACCGGCCCGAGGACCCAGCGCCACAACGCGAGGGCGGGCAGGACGAAGAGGACGCGCAGGGTCCAGTACAGGGCGACTCCGATGCCGGTGCCGAGCACGCCGAGGAGCCACCCCAGGCCTCGTACACACCAGGCGACGGCCCATCCGACGGGCGTGAGGACCCGGTCGCACAGCCATCGCGCGGGGACGACGAGCAGATTCCGGACCAGCCAGGCGACGGCCGTGTACACGCCGACGCCCACGGCGGCGAGGACCGCGCCGGCGCCCCTCAGCAGCCAGGTGACCGCATGCCCGATCGGGCGGAGCACGCGCGCGTACGCACAGCTGAGCCCGGCTCCCACCCCGCGCGCCAGCCAGGCGACGGCCTGCCCGACGGGCGTGAGGACGTACCGGTACAGCCACAGGGCCGGTACGACGACGAGGACGGTGCCGAGCCATGCCAGCGCCGTGCCGACGGGGACCAGCACGTAGCGCCACAGGCCCACGAACGGCCACACGAACAGGGCCCTTCCGGCCCACTGCAGTGCCCGGCCGAGCGGCCTGAGCACGGTGTCCCGCAGAAACCTTCCGGTGACGACGAGGGCGTCCCACGCCATGCGCACCGGCACCACCAGCACCAGGACGACGATCCGCAGGGGCACGCGGATCGCGACGGTGAGGCAGCCTTCCGGCTGCCGGGGCCGGGGAGGCGGCTTGCCGAGTTCCATACCGGGGTAGACGCCGGCGCCGCCCGTTCGGATCCGGCGATCCGGCGATCCGGCGCATCCCGCTAGAGCACCCGCGCCTTGTACCGCTCCGGATAGCGGTGCGTGAACTTCACCGCCCCCACCAACAGGGCGATGGGGACGACCCAGTTGAACCAGTCGTCCTGGGACGGGAAGCGGATGGCCAGCCAGGTCGAGACCGTCATCAGGGCGAAGGCCGCGCCCCACACGGTCGTCAGCACTCGGTTGATGTGCCGGAAGACCGGCGAGTCCCACACCTCACGGGGGGACGACTCCCGGGCGTACTGCGCGGTGAAGGGGTCGGCGAGCAGCGATCCGAGCGCGACGACGGCCACCAGACCGTTGGAGATGACCTGGGCGTACGTCTCCACCCAGAGGAGCTGCCCGCGGACCACGGCCAGCCCGAGGACCGACAGGACGGCGAAGAACACGATGCCGGTCACGTCGAGGAGCCGGAGCCTTCCGCGCAGGAGGTCCTGTCCCGACAGCACGATCGAGGCGATCAGCGCGGCGAGGGCCGCGTACTCCCAGGTACTGGGACTGGCGACCACGCCGAAGATGATCCAGGGCGCGAACGACAGGAACACGCTCCCGGTACCGACGGGCTTCCTGACCGGCGCCTTCGTTGCCGTCTGCTGAGCCATGGGAGTCCCTCCCGTCAGCCTGCCACCACCCCGCCCCTCGTCCTCATCGTGCCGCCGCCCGTCCCGAAGGGCACCCGGAAGACCGGATGCCCCATCGCCCCGGACGAACTGGCGGTGTCCTCGTAAGGGCTCCGGTCAGGGAAGCGCTAGGGGTGGGGCGCAGGGCGAGGAGGGCGATGTCGTCGGTGCTGTCGGCGCCGAATTCGATGATCAGTTCGTCGCAGAAGACGTCGAGGGGGATCCTGTGCCTGTTCGGCGGTGTGCAGGCGGAGTCGGATCATGGCGTCGTCGAGGGATTCTCCCCCTCGTTCGATGAGGCCGTCGGTGAAGAGCAGCAGGGTGGAGTGGGGTGGCAGCCGATCGCGGGCGGAGGCGCGGCGCAGGCCGGCATCCAGGCCGATCAGCGGGCCGCTGCCCGCCTCCAGGTAGTGGGTGTCACCCTCTCGGATGGTCAGCAGGGGCGGCAGGTGGCCGGCGGAGGAGTGGTGCAGGCTGCTCCCCCGGTCTTCGTCGCCCTTGATCACGGCGTAGACGCAGGTGGCCGTGGGCTGGGGGTCGAGGGTCTGGCTCGCGAGTTCCGGGCGGCGCAGGACCTCGCCGGGCGGTTCCTGACGGTCGACGGCGATACCGCGCAGCATGTTGCGCAGCGTGCTCATGGAGACGGCGGCCTGGAGGTCATGGCCGGACACGTCGCCGATGACCAGCGCGATGTCGCCGCTGGGCAGGAGGAAGGCGTCGTACCAGTCCCCGCCGACCTCGGCAGTCGTACTGGAGGGGAGGTAGCGGGCGGCCAGCTCCAGATGGTCGACCTGGGGCAGCAGGGCGCGCTGGAGCTGTTCGGCGTTGGAGTTGGTGTACTGGTGCAGACAGGCGTTGTCCACCCCGAGCGCGATGGCGCGGACCAGTTCCGCGATCAGCGGGATGTCGTCCTTGGTCAAGGGGCGCCCGTCCCGGACGCGGACCATGGTCAGGGCGCCGATGACTTCCCGTTGGGCCCGCAGCGGAGCGATGACGGCACTGTTTCCGCCGAGCTGCTCCACCAGCCCGAGTTGCCGGGCGTCCAGCGCGCTCCGCGGCCGGCTGCGTGGCGGGATGTCGGTGACCAGCAGGGGCCCGCGCCGCGCAGCACCCGGGGCAGGGACACCCGGTGGGTCCCCGACAGCGGAGGGAGGCTGCCGAAGTGCTCTTCGGGGATCCGCACACGGGGATCGCGGTGCACGATGCACACCCGCTCCACCCGCCCGCGCTCGCCGACGAGGTCGACCGCGCACCAGTCCGCCAGCTGCCGGGTCAGCACATGGCACGCCCGGCGCAGACCCTCGTCCGGATCGAGGGTGCCGGCCAGCGCTCGGCCGGCGTCGGCGAACAGGGTCAGCTCCGGCGCCGCCCTGTCGAAGCGTGCTCTCGTGACCTTCTTCGTGGTGGTCGGCAGGTGCACCGGGCCCGGCGACGGCCGCGTCGCGTACCCGCCGTCCTGCTCGGCGCGTGGCGGGGCGGGGAGAGTCGTCGCGATGAGCTGGGCGACGAACACGGTGCGCCCGTCGACCGCCTCCCGGGTCTGGATGTCCAGGCGGATGGGGATCAGCCGGCCGTCCCGGTGCAGTGCGGGAACCGGTATGGGCGGGGGGCTCGCCGGTCAGCAGCTCGGCGGTGTCCACCAGATCCGGTGCGACACCGTCCAGCACCGAGCGTACGAAGCGCCGGGCCACGGCGGCGTTCTCCGGCGCCGGAGACAGGCGTCGCGACGGCACCCCGGGAGGAATGGGGCTGCCCAGACCGGCCGGGTGCCCGGAAACCCCTGCACGAAAAGGGCAGAAGCCGCTGTCCAGGCCGGTCAGGGACCGTTGTTCTGCTGCAGGCCCTGCTCGGTCCAGATCGTCTTGCCGGTGCGGGTGTAGCGAGTGCCCCAGTGGTTGGTCATCTGGGCGATGATGAACAGGCCGCGGCCTCCCTCGTCATCGCTCGCGGCGTGCCGCAGATTGGGCGAGGTGTGCCCGGTGTCGGAGACCTCGCAGATCAGGGCCCGGTCGCGGATCAGGCGTACCTGGATCGGGCCGCCGACATAGCGGATGGCGTTGGTGACCAGTTCGCTGACGATCAGCTCGGTGGTGAACGCCAGGTCGCCCAGTCCCCAGTCGCCGAGCTGCTTGCTGACGGCGGTGCGGACGGTGGCCACCGCCGCCGGGTCCGGGACCACCGCCCACTCGGCGTACTGGTTCCGGTCGAGCAGGCGGGTGCGGACCATGAGGAGTGTCGCGTCCACGTCCACCGCCCCGGGCAGCAGGGTGGTCACGGCCCGGTCGCACAGCGCCTCCAAGGACGCCTCACCGTCGGCCAGGAGGCGGGAGAGCCGCGCGAGCCCGGCGTCGCGGTCGTCGGCCGACTGCAGGAGGCCGTCCGTGAAGAGGGCGACGAGGCTGCCCGGCAGGAGGTCCAGTTCCGTGCTCTGGTAGGGCAGGCCGGCGGTTCCCAGCGGCGGTCCTGCCGGCAGCTCCGGGTAGTCGACGGCGCCGGTGTGCGGCTGGACGACCGCCAGCACCTGCTCTCCGGCCCGCGCGACGCTGCACTTCCCGGAGAAGGGCTCGTACACCGCGTACAGGCAGCTCACGCTCAGGACCGGGTCGGCGTGCGGCCGCGGGTGGTCCGGGTCCGGGCCGGCCGCGCCCTCGTGCGCGGTCTGCTCGAACAGGTCGGCCAGGCGGGACAGGACCTCGTCCGGGGTCAGGTCCAGCCGGGCCAGAACACGCACCCCCGTACGCAGGCGCCCCATGGTGGCCGCGGCGCGCAGGCCATGGCCGAGCACGTCCCCGACGACCAGGCCGACCCGGGTCCCCGACAGGGGGATGACGTCGTACCAGTCGCCGCCCACCCCCGACCCGCTGTCCGCGGGCAGGTAGCGGCTCGCCGAGTCGACGGCGGCGTGCCTCGGCAGGCAGCGCGGAAGCATGCTGCGCTGCAGTTTGAGGGCCACGCTGTGGCCACGGGTGACCATCGGCATCAGCAGCAGACCGATCAGCAGGGCGCCCAGGCCGAGGACGGTGACCCCGCCCGTCCTGCCGATGAGCGGCAGGTCGACGGCGGTCGTGCCGTACCCGGGGTCGGCGTAGACCACGAAGGCGGCGTACAGGAACAGCGAGGCCATCATCAGCCCGCCGAGCCCCGGCAGTACGCCCCTGAAGACGAGGTTTCTGGCGCTGCGGGTCAGGACCTTGCGGTAGTGCCAGACGCAGGCGAAGCCGGTCACCCCGTACTGGAACGCGATCGCGAGACCGACCGAGTCGATCGAGTCGGCCAGGATGTTGTGGCTGACCGACGACAGCAGGACGAACAGGACGAGGGAGGCCGCTCCCATGCCGAGGGTCCCCCAGGTCGGGGTGAGGAACCTGCGGTGGACCCGGGCGAGCCGGGAGGGAAGCGCCTTGTGGACCGCCATGGAGAAGACGGTCCGGGCCAGGGGCAGGATGGTGGTCTCCGCGGAGGCCAGCGCCGAGGTCAGCACCATGAGGATCAGCAGTCTCGACAGCAGCAGCCCCGTGCCGTGACTCCCGAACACGGCCGCCCCCAGCCCGGACAGCACGTCGTCCGAGTTGTGGGTGTTGCCGAGCCCGACGCCCGAGGTGCCGACGCCCGCGAAGGCCTGGGCCGAGGTGGACACGAGCGCGTACATGATCAGCAGCAGCACGGTGGAGATGACCGCGGCACGCCCGGGGATGCGCGCGCTGTCGACGGTTTCCTCGTTGACCGCGAACGACGTGTCCCAGCCCCAGTAGATGAAGACCCCCGCGAGAAGGCCCGCGGTCAGGGCCCTCACCGAGGGCACCTCGAAGGGGTTGAACCAGGAGGCCGCGACGTGGATCGCCGTCGCGGGTGGGTCGGTGTAGACCCTGACCAGCGCGGCGACGGCGAAAAGGACCAGCATCGCCACTTCCAGGCACAGCAGCCAGCGCTGGACGGCCGCCGAGACCTCGATGCCGACGTAGCAGATCGCGGTCAGCACGGCGATCCAGACGATGCCGGCGAGCGTGGTGCACAGCCGGTTGTCCGCCAGTCCGTCCAGGCCCACCAGGCGGAAGCCGTAGGCGGCGGCGATCGCGGCGAGGTTCGCCATGACGATGATGTTGGCGACGATGAGGCCCCAGCCGCCCATCCATCCGGTGCGCGGTCCGAAGGCGCGGGTGGCCCAGGTGAAGGTGGTGCCGCAGTCGGCGTTGCTCGCGTTGAGCTCCCGGAAGGCGTACGCCACCAGCAGCATCGGTACGAACGCCAGCATCGTGATGATCGGGGCCTGCAGTCCGACCCCGGCCACGATGATGCCCAGCGTGGCGGCCAGGCTGTACGCCGGGCCGGTGGAGGCAAGGCCCATGGCCACCGAGGAGAAGGTGCCCAACGCGTTGTTCTTGAGCCCTTTCCGGCCGACCCCCGTCCCGGGAGCGGGGCGGCCGTCGAGCACGGCGCCGTCGAAGTGCCTCACACTTGATTCCAACGCCGGGCCGCTCCCCTCCGCAACAGCGCGGCGGCGGCCGCCGGGGTTCGGTTTCACGGGCCCGCACGTCCGGGTGGGTGAAAGCAACGGGGCATGTCCTGGAACCCCGCGCTCTCACACGCTCAGCGTGATCGCGGCGGCGACGCCTCCGAGCCCCAGAGCGAACGCGGCTTCGGGCCAGCCGCCGGCGCCCCAGGGGAAGAACCGGTCGACGGCCAGCCGGCCCGGGCCGGTCGCGGCGATGGAAAGGGCGACGACGGCGATGGCGACGCTGTACTCGACGCCGCCGTGGACCTCCCACAGTCCGTGGGCCCCGGTGACGGTCGCCATGGCGTTGATCATCGTGCCGATGAGGGCCGCGGCCGCGAGCGGCGTGAACAGTCCGACGGCCAGGCCGAGGCCACCGAGGAACTCGGAGAGACCGCCGATCACCGCGAAGACCTTCCCCGGGTGGTAGCCGAGCTGGGCGAACCCCTTGCCGGTGGCCGTCAGCCCCTGCCCCCCGAACAGGCCGAAGAGCTTCTGAGCGCCGTGTCCGGCCATGAACAGCCCGAACGTCAGCCTGATGAGCAGGAGTCCCCAGTCGCCGGCGGACAGCCACTGCGCGGGCTCCCGCCGTGTCGCGGATCGGGTGGCGGCCGAACGCCCACCCGAGTTGTCCTTCGTCATCTGAGTGCTCCGGTACGGAGGGCCGAATCGGGCGTTGCACACCGGCCTGAACAGGCATCGGCTCACCGGTCGGCGGTGAGGAACCCACACTCCCCGGCAGGGTGCGTACCGCCCCTACCGATGCTTCCGCACCAGCAACCACTCCGCACATCGGATGACCGGCCGGCAACCGACGTTCCGCCTCCCGGGTCTCCTGCTCACCCGCGCAGGGCGGAGGCGGGGGCGACGGCCAGGCGGGCGTAGCAGGCCGAAGGTCAGCCCACAGACCATCAGGAGTGCCCGGTGAGAGGCAGGGACCTCAGGACAGCGGGACGCCGGCGATCGCGATGCGCTCCATCACTCGACGCTGGGGGTAGTAGTCGTTGACGGCGTAGTGCTGGACGGCGATGTTGTCCCAGACCGCGATCGAGTCGGGCTGCCAGCGGAACCGCACCTGGAGCTCGGGAACGCGCGCCTGCAGGCCGAGTTCGTGGAGCAGTTCCCGGCTCTCGTCCTCGGGCAGTCCGACGATGCGGGTGGTGAACGGCTCGTTGACGTACAGGGTCCTGCGCCCGGTGCGCGGGTGCCGCACGACGACCGGGTGCTCCACCGGAGGCAGGAACACGCGCAGCGCCTCGATCTGCTGCGGGGTCATGAACGTGCCCCAGCTGGGCTCCCAGTCGTGTACGGCGGTGAGGCCCTCGATGCGCTGCTTCATCGCGTCGCCGAGGTTGTCGTAGGCGGCGCCCATGTCGGCCCACATGGTGTCGCCGCCGGCCGACGGGACCTCGACCGCGCGGAGTATCGAGCCCAGGGCGGGCGCGGCCATGAACGAGTGGTCGCTGTGCCAGATGTTCTCCTGGCCGATGGCCGTCGCGTCCTTCGCCAGCCGTGAGACGCCGACGGTGTCGCCCTGGGGGAAGAACGGATTCGGCTCCGGCTCCCCCCACACCGCGGCCAGGGCCAGGTGGGCTTCGGCGCCGAAGTCGTGCTGGTCCCGGAAGAAGATCACCTTCCATTCGAGCAGCGCCTGCCGCAGTTCCTCGGCGAGTTCCTCGCCGATCGGCCGGGACAGGTCCACGCCGCCGATCTCCGCACCGATGTGCGGAGTCATCGGCGCGATCCGCAGCAGCCGGTACTCGGCCGGCTCCGTACCGGGCGCGGTCCGCTCCAGGACACGCCGGCCGAAGTGGATCAGCGGCTTTTCCAGGAGCGGGTTCTTGTCGGCTCGGGTGGTCTCCATGCGGTCCTCCACGGTCGCATCAGAAAATCGTTACGCGCAGTATCGATATTTCACGAGGCCTCGGCAAGAGCTTCCCCATGACCATTTCGCCGCGCCCCCACCAGCCTGCAGCCGCACCCCGGATGAGTCGGCCGGAACAGCAGGCCTTCCGAATTCACGGCGAACGACCCTTGCCGTCTCACCGACCCGTATCGATACTGCACGTAACGATTCCCGGCCGCCGCGACCGACGGCCTAACCGGTGCGCCCTGATCCGCCGGCGCCCTCTCCCCATGTCGACGGTCGCGGTGACCACGGTCGCCGAAATCGTCCCGGCCCGCCGACGCGGCGGCGCCCTCGGCCTGATGAACGCCGTCGTCACCACGGGCGGACTGATCGCCCCCGCGCTGACGGGATACCTGGTCGACACCCAGGGCAGGACCGGCTACCAGCACGCGGTGCTCCTCGCGGCCGCACTGCTCACGCTGGGAGGCGCAGCCGCTGTGACACTGATCCACCCGGCCCGCGACGCTCGGCGCCTGGCCCCATGACGAACGGTCCTCAGGTACCCGGGTGACCGACCGCCCGGACGAGCAGATCCACCAGGTCCTCCACGAAGTGCGCGTTGGGCAGTTCGCGCTCCGCCAGCAGGCGGTACACCAGCGGCGCCGCCACCAGCGTGGCGGCCGACCGGATGTCGACCTCGGGCCGCACCTCCCCACGGGCGATGCCCCGCTGGAGGATGCGGCGCGTCTCGGCCATCAACCGCTCCGTGTAGTCCACGTACTCCCCGCGGGGCCCGCCCGCCTCGGCGGCCGAGGCCATCAGTTCCGTCAGCAGCCGCGCCGTACCCGGCAGCCGGTACGCCGCCAAGCGCGCCGTCAGCACCTCGCGCAGCTCGGCCCTGACATCACCCAGGTCCGGCACCGACAGCGGGCCGATACGCGACTCCGCCGCCGCGATGATCAAGGCCTGCTTGGACGGCCAGCGCCGGTAGATGGCGGGCTTGCTCACCCCGGCGCGCGCGGCGACGGCATCCATCGTCACCGCCTTCACGCCCTGCTCGGTCACGATCTCGATCACCGCCTCGAGCGTGTCGTCCGTGACCCGCTCCTGCCGCGGCCGCCCCGGCCCCCGCTCGGCCCTCTGTGTCTGTGCCCCGACCATGCTCCGAGAATACGGGGGCGCGGCAAGCGCCCCCATCGTGATCGGCAGGGCGAGGCCCCGGGCGCCCGACAACCGGGACGTGTGCCTGGAAGAGGATGGCTGGAACCCACTCCACCTCTACCGGAGGCCCTCAACCACCCGTTCGAGGGCCTACCTCACGTCAGTGCGCGCCGGTCGGGCCGATCGGCTCTGCCGGCACCCCGTCCCAGGTGAACCGGTAGCGATTCCACTCCCGGTCGAAGGTGAGACCGATGTCGACACCGGCAATGCCGTAGTTCTGCCGAAGGCACTCCACGACGGCAGCGGCGGCGGCTTCCTCCTGGTAGTCGGTCAGCAGGGGGACGTCCCAGTCGTCGACCCGCACCAGCAGGGCATCGGCTCCCCCGCTGAGGAGGTCGAGGCTCACCTACGCCGCGGTCTACCTCGCCTTCTGGCACCAACTCGCCACGGGCGACGAGTTCGTCGGCGACCCCACCGCCCGTACAGCCTGGTACGCCCTGTACATCACGGTCGGCGCCCTCCTCCTCTGGTATCGCGTGCTCACCCCGGTGCGGCTCAACCTCCGGCACCGCATGCGGGTCGAGTCGGTCGTGCAGGAGGCGCCGGGTGTGGTCTCCGTGCTGATCCGGGGTCGGCGGCTGCACCGGCTGGGCGCCGAGGCGGGGCAGTTCTTCCGCTGGCGGTTCCTCACCAGGGGGCTACGGTGGAGCGCCAACCCGTACTCGCTCTCGGCCCCGCCCCGCCCGGACCTGCTGCGGATCACCGTCAAGGCCGTCGGCGGGCACAGCGCGGCGCTCGCCAGGCTGCGGCCGGGCACGCGCGTGTGGGCGGAAGGCCCGTACGGGGCGATGACCGCGGCCCGCCGCAGCCGCGGCAAGGTACTGCTGCTCGCGGGCGGCGCCGGCATCACACCCCTGCGGGCCCTGTTCGAGACTCTGCCCGGCGCACCCGGCGACCTGACGCTCCTCTACAGGGCCCGCACGGCCGAGGAACTGGCGTTGCGGGACGAGTTGGAGGAGATCGCGGACGAACGCGGGGCCCAGCTGCTGTACGCGGTCAACAGCCCGGACGGGCGACGACCCGCGATCACCGCGAGGATGCTTCGCAGGATCCTGCCGGACATCGCCCGTCACGACGTGTACCTGTGCGGTCCTCCGGGACTGGCCGAGGAGTCCTACGCCGCACTCCGCGAGGCAGGGGTCCCGCACCGCCGCATCCACCACGAGTCCTTCGAGTTCTGAGGCGGAGCTGTGACACTCCATACCCCTGACGCGCTGGGGGTCTCATGAGGAAGAGGCATCCGTTCCGTCACGCGCTGCTGGCCACCGTCGGCACCGTCTCCGGCATTGTGCTGCTGCTCGCGCTCAAGCCGCCCACTGACCCCTCGCCGGCACAGGCCGAGCCCGCGATGACGTCGAAGGCCGCCGTGTCCCCGTCCCCGTCGGTGTCCTCGCACTCCGTGTCCTCGCACTCCGTGTCCGCGTCACCGTCGCCGTCGAAGACACCGAAGAAGCAGCACACCGCGTTCTCTTCCCCCTCCACGAGTACGTCGCACGCGACATCGGCCGCCCCCACGAGAACCAGCAGCGCTCCCTCCGCCCCGAAGACCACCTCGGCCGCCGCCACCACTCGTACCGTCACCGGCGCCACGGCCCAGACGAAGTACGGCCCGGTCCAGGTGCGGATCACCCTCACCGGCAGCAAGATCACCGGGGCCAACGCCGTCCAGTCTCCCGACGAGACGGCGCGCAGCAAGGACATCAACTCCACGGCCGTCCCCAAGCTCAATCAGGAGACGCTGCAGGCGCAGAGCGCGGACATCGACACGGTGTCCGGCGCCACGTACACCAGCGCGGGCTACAAGCAGTCCCTGCAGAGTGCCCTGGACCGGGCCGGCGCCTGAGCCGGGCAGCGCACTCAGCGGAGTGGCCGCCGCGGCGGCCCCGAGCCAGGCCGTCGGTGCGCTCGGCCTGGACAGACCACCGCTCATGGGCCCGGTAACGGCGCGCCGACAGCCCACCAGTGCCGCGCGTTCAGCGACCCGCACGGTCCGGGCAGAGGAACGCCTTCGCATGTCCCGCCGACGCGGTCTGCCGGGTGGGTGTCTAGCGCAAGATCCGGAAAGTCATTACCATGCGCACGATCCGGCCACAGTCGGATCGGTCAGACGATCTTCCCTGGAAGAGCGGGAGCACACTCAGCGGCGAGAGCCCCGTTCACCCCTAGGAGGGAATGGTGTCGCAGCCCCTTAAGCCCTCAAGTCGCCTCACTGGCTGGTTTCCATCGGCCACCACTACAGTGCGTGTCCAATCCGGTTGAGCACTGTTGATCCCTCAGAGGGAAGTAGTTCACGCCGCGGCAGGGAGATCTAGTGAAAGACGTCGGGTCGGTGCGAACTACCGCATTCCGGGAAGATGAGCCCGATTCCGGCGCCTTCCAGGCCAGCGCGAGCAGCGTGCAGGCGGGCTTCTACTCCTGGGAGATCGCCACAGGCGAGGTGAGCTGCGATCCGCTCACCCTCGCGCTGCACGGCATGCCCGAGAACGGCCCGTCGGACATCTCGAGCTTCCTGGCCTCCGTGCACGAGTCCGATCTGGCCGATGTGCGCGATGCCTTGGGTCTGATAGCGGAGTCCTGCGGCAACTACCAGATCGAGTACCGCGTCAGTTCCAAGGACGGCCGGCACCGGTCCCTGGAAGCCCGGGGCCGCGTCCTGCCCGGCGCCGACGGGCTACCGGCCCGCATGGTCGGAGTGGTCATGGACACCACGGCCGTCCATGAACGCCACGAGGCGGAGAAGCGGCGGTTGTACGAGCGCGCCACCCGCGACCGCTGGATGCGGGAGCTGACCTCGGCTCTGGCCGCCGCGGTGACGGTCAAGGACATCATGACCGCTGCACAGGCAGGATTGCGTACGTTCGGAGCGGACGCGCTGGCGGTGGTGGCCCCGGAGGGAAACCGGTTGACCGTCGTCGCCTCGTGCGCCGACGTCGAGCAAGATGAGGACTCCCTGCGAGTCCTCGACGCCACGGCCCGCACACTCGTGGAGGAGTCACTCGATTGCAGGGCGCCCATTCTCATCGGCTCCGCGGACGCACTGATCGCCGGTCATCCGCACCTGGCGCCGCTCGCGCATTCGGCCGCGCAGGCGTGGGCGGCACTGCCGGTCACGGACTCGCGCGGCCGCGTCAGTTCCTGCCTCGTCAGTTTCCCCGAGCCGCAGGAATTCCTGCCTGAGGAGCGGGCCCTCCTGGTCGCCGCCATGGGACTGCTCGCCCAGTCACTGGAGCGAGCCGGCATGTACGAGTCGGAGCACGCACTCGCCACTGAGCTCCAGCGTGGCATGCTGCCGCGCGGACCGCTCACGGTGCCGGGTGTGACCATCGCCGCCCGCTACCAAGCCGCCACCTCCGGCATGTGGATCGGAGGCGACTGGTACGACGCCATCAGCCTGCCCGACGGCGGCGTGGCTCTGGTCATAGGAGATGTGCAGGGACACAGCGTTCACGCCGCATCTCTCATGGGGCGGCTGCGTACCGCCGTACACGCCTACGCGAACGAAGGACACGCGCCCGCGGCCGTCCTCGAACGCACCAACCGCCTGCTGGCCGAACTGAACGCCGACCCGGACAGGGCGCTGTTCGCCACATGCTGCTACATGGCACTCAACCCCCTCGACGGAACGCTCCGGGTGTGCCGGGCGGGTCATCCGGCTCCAGCGCTGATCACGCCCCGCAAGCCGCCGCGCCTCCTGGAGGTCCCCGGCGGTCTCCCTCTGGGAATCGACCGGGAGCAGCGGTACCCCACCGCCCGCCTGCGCATCGCCCCGGGCAGCGTGCTCGCGCTGACCACCGACGGACTGCTCGAGGCCGTGAACAAGGACATCGATCAGGGCACCGAGAGGTTTCTTCGAGGTCTGCAAGGCGCCCCCACGGCAGACCTGGAGACTCTTGTCGACGACCTCCTCGACGGTACGCAGAAGGCTCATGGCCTGGGCGACGACGTCGCCCTGCTCCTGGCTCGTCTGAACCGGCCCGGCCACCGCAGCTGACCCGGCCCATACCCCGCCTGTTCACAACAGGTCCGGATCGCTGGACACTTGTATCAGCCGCCAACCGAATTCGCCCGGTCTGCGGTGCCGCCCCGCGCAGGGAAATGAGCGCCGCCCGAAACGAGACCTCTGTCGAACGCCGTGAGCAGGCAGGGTAATTTACGTCGGTGGCTAGGGCTGCCCGGTCATGCTCCATGCCGGCCTTGGGCATGCAGCATCGCCAATGTCGCTGGATGTCGCGAATGGCAGAGAACTACCGAGAAGCGAGCTGACGTATGGACAAATTCCGGATTCCGGACCTCCATATACCCGTACCGGCAGCGCTCAATCCGGAACTACAGGAGGCCACGGCGGCCGCTGAGGCGTGGCTGGACGAGTTCGGCCTGGTGCCCACCGAGGAGGCACGCCGACACGTGCACCGCACCCGCGTGGACCGGCTCACTGCGTGGCTGTGCCCGAACGCCTCACGGGAGGCGCTGACGCTGATCACCCAGTGGAACGCATGGCTGTTCCAGTTGGACGACCAGTTCGATGACGACCCGGTGCGCGGTTACCAGCCCGAGCGGTGGCGGGAGGCGTTCGGGCCGCTGTTCGCCGTCTTCGACGGAACCGTTGCGGCCGGGCGACTGGCGCGCTCCCTGGCCGATCTGTGGCGCCGTACGACGGCTGTCCGCTCTTCCGCATGGCAGCGACGATTCATCCCGCACCTGTTGTGGTATTTCGACAGCTACCGGGCCGATATGATCCATCGGGAGGAAGGGCGCGTACCCGGCCTGCAGCAATATCTCGCCCACCGCCGCGCCTCGTTCGCGTTCGACGCCGTTCTGGACCTGATGGAAATGGGTACCGGCGTCGACCTGTCCGACCAACTGCATGCGAACCCGGCCTTCGCGGACATGCGAGAGGCGGTGATCTACGCGAATGCCTGCATCAACGATCTGTACTCGCTACCCAAAGAACTCGCGCATGACTATGCGTTCAACGCCGTCACGGTGATCTGCCATCATCACCGGTGCAGCCTCCAGGAGGCGGTGGAGCGAGTGGCAGTGATGCAGGCCGGATATGTCCAGCGCATCCTCGATCTCGAACAGGTCCTACCCGAACGGCTGACGCGTTCCGGCCTCGTCGACGACGTCGTCGACGAGGCGCTGCGCTGCGTCAGGGACTTCCACGCGCTCACCGCCGGGAACGTCGCCTGGTCGAAGGAGACCGGGCGGTATGCCGAGATAGAGGCCAAACCGACCTACCTGGCGGACCTGTTCATTCCGTAGGACCCGACGGTCACCCCGCGGCCGCTCCACAGGGCGCGCAGGCGTGCCGCGCTGAGACATCGGTCGGATGGAAAGTTCCGCGCACGCCTCTTGACCACTGATACCTACCGGTCAGTACGCTCACGCCACCCTCGATGACACCGGTGTCCTCTCTCCCGTGCGGCTACGGCGACCGGCCCCTCGGCATGCCGCCGCACGCCTGTAGGCACAGTTCCCGTGACCCGGGAAACGCCCCAGCGCTGTCCTTTCCCAGAATGCGCCGTCGAGCGCTGTCCCGAACCCCACCCGAGAGTCCGTCGTGAACAGAACCCTTGCGAGCGTAGCCGTCGCCGCGGCTGGCGCCCTTTTCGCCGTACAGGCCGCCCTTCCCGCCCAGGCGTCAAGCAGTTCCACCTTCAACTCGACCAGCAACCCCATCCTGTTCGTCCACGGCTACACCGGTGACGCCAGCAACTGGAACACCATGGCGGGCCGCTTCAGAACCGACGGCTGGCCGTCCTCGTACCTCGACCAGTGGTCCTACGACTGGCGCCAGTCGAATGCCACGACCGCCCAGCAGCTGTCCACCGAAGTCGACCGTCTCCTCACGGCCACCGGCGCCAGCAAAGTCGACATCGTCAGCCATTCCATGGGAGGGCTTTCCTCGCGCTACTACCTCAAGAACTTCGGCGGGACCTCCAAGGTCGACGCCTGGGTGTCACTGGGCGGACCGAACCACGGCACCGACAGCGCCAATAGCTGCTTCGACACCTCCTGCACCGAGATGCGTATCGGCTCCAGCTTCCTCGCCGCCCTCAACTCCGGCGACGAGACACCAGGCTCATCCCGTTACGCCACCTGGTGGTCGCCCTGCGACACGGTGATCAACCCCGACAGCTCCGTCTCCCTGACCGGCGCGGACAACACCCAGACCGCCTGCCTCAGCCACACCGACCTGCTCACCGACGCGACGGTCTACGCCCAGACCCGGGACATGATCAATCATTGACCGCTCCCCCCTGCCGGCAGGGGCCGCTCACCGCGGCCCCTGCTACCGTCTCCAGCGCCGGCACAACAGTCCACCCGCGGCACGGTGACCGTGAGCAGCTCGCGGTCTTCACCCAAGGGCTCGCAGCCATCCTCGAGGTGACCGAGGCGGAGCAACTGTTGGATATCCCCGGCTACCTGCTGCGGACCCCCTACCAGCGGATTGACCGGAGGGGTCCCGCTGCAGTACTACGCCGTTGACGCCGCCATCTAGCTGACAAGCCTGCAGGGGGCGGTCGCGGCGATCCGCCGGACCTCGGACGCTCGGGCAGTGGCGCCTGGTGGACCACCGCGAAGATCGTGGCGTCGCCCTCACGGGACATGGCGGCCGGAATGATCGCGCGAGCGCCGCGGTACTCGGCCGCCAGCCGCAGCTGCTGCTGCTCTGCGGCGTGTCGACGGTCAGAGGCAAAAGCCTTCATTCCGGTTGGCCCCACCTGGATCTGCGTGTCCATGACCGGACAAGGTCAGCACTATGTAGGAGCCCCGTGTCGTCACTCCACTTCGATGCCGTACTCCTGGACGAGCTGCTCCAGCCCACCTGTGTACCCCTTCCCTCCAAGCACGAAGTCCCAGTCGCCATTGGGCCTGAGCCGGAAGGAGCCGAGCACCAATGCGGTCTCGCCGGAACGGCCATCGGAGACTTCGAGCCGACCGAGCTCAGTCATTGCCGGGTCCAGCAACCGAATACATGCATCGGTGAATCCGGATAGGTCGGCTTCCGGGTCCACCTCCGGATCAACGGCCGCCACAAGCACGAACCGATCAGCCGCTTCCGGGAGCGCGTCGAAGGAAACACGGAGCGCTGCCTTGTCCGGTGCCGCAGCTGGCACTGTGCGTACCGAGCCGTCCGGCGTCTGCGGGTTGTTGAAGAAGACGAAGTGGTCTTCGCTCAGGACTCGGTTACCACGGCAGACGAGAGCGCATACGTCCAGTGCGTCACTCCCGGACCACGTCATGCCCAACACGTTGTGGTTGTCGGGCGCTGTTGCAGGACTGGACGGCGACGGCTGCGCTGGAGTCGCTCGCCCTCCCTCCCCCAGGCGCCCACGAAGCCCGTGCCGGTGCAGGAGGTCGACGAGTTCACCGCCCGAGATGAGCTCCAAGGGCTTGCCCCGGGCGAATGCGTGTGAGCCGGGGCCGAAGCCCGCCGTGGTCACCAGCACTCCCTTGTTGGCGCCGACGTCCTGGACCGTCCCGTACAGGTCACGCACCGCGGTGGGCGGCACCGTGCTGCGGTAGCGCTTCACCTGTACGACGATCTTGCCGCCTCGTATGGGCGTCGGGTCCAGCGCATCCACATCCACGCCACCGTCATTCGAGCGCTGGGTCATCACAGCCTGCATGCCCATGGCACGGAACAGGTCGGCAACGAGCGACTCGAATTCGATCGGATCCATGTCATACAGATCCGGCTCCTCATCACCGCCGTGCGCGATGACATGGTTTCCGACATCCTGAGGCTTGCGGCCCGGGCGTACGGAAGTGAGCTGATCAGGGCGGGACGCGAGCTGACCCCTCAACGCGTCGGTCAGACAGCTGACCGCGTCCACCTGTTCCAGGTGCAGGCCGGTGAACGCCGCCCGCTGGGCCATGACGGTCGCAAGGAAGATGTGCGTGCGTCGGCCCGTGGCCGGATCGTGGGCGTCGACGAAACCGTTCAGGGCCACCGAGTCGAGGATGCTGTACTCGTCCGCCGCGAAGAGCTGATGCAGGACCAGCAGCAGGCTCTGTGCGAGCACCTCTCGATACAGCCCACGACGCTGGGTAACAGGACGTGCGGTTTCCTTGTCCTCGTCCTGGGCGGGCGCGTACCTCACGGATTTCGCCTCGGGGACCACGTCATATCCGGGCAGCTCCCAGTCCAGCACAAGCTGTCGCGCCGCCGAGTCGAAGGCTGCCGCGACCTGCCGAGGGAACCCTTCCGGCCAGGCAGGCGAGGAGTAGAGAGCCGCTGAGAAGTACTCGACCACGGAGTCAGGGTCTCCCCGCCTGACACCCTCGGTCACCTCGACGATGCTGGCATTGTGCCGACGCACCTCCACACGCTGAGCCCCAGTCCTCTGCTCGTAGTCCCGCTGGAGGGCAGCCAACTGCTGCTGTCGCTGGGCCTCGGCAGCTTGCGCAGCGTGCCAGTCCCGTTCAAAACGAGCCCGTGCCTCCGCCTCGGCCTGTGCACGCCTGTTTGCGGTCCAACCCCCCTGCGCCTGGTACTGACTCGGATCCGGCATGCGCACGGGCCAGGCGAGCTGTCCCGGATCGAACGGCGGGATCTCTTCCGCGCGCATCAGGGACGAGGCTCTGAAGGCCGGCGCCTGGCAGCCCGCGGTCAGCAGCCCTTGCAAGGTGGCGACCTGCGCGTCCAGCTCCTCCGTGCGCCGCCTCGCCTCTGCCTGTCGGTACTGCCGGTACTCCTGCGTGGCACGTCGTTGATAGGCCCGCGCCTGCCGTGCCTCTTCCCGGCGCCGTCTGGCTTCGGCTTCCACTTGACGCTGGTGCTGACGCTGCGCTTCTGCCCAGGCACCGACAAAACCAGCAGAGCGACGACTCATGCGCTACAGGCCCTCCCCAGGATGTCGGCAGAGCCGACCAAGCTCTGGTTGCCCCCACAACCAGTAGTAACCAAACGACTTTACCCAGCAATCGCTGGTACGGACATCAACTTGCCAAAGGCAACTTGCACCGGCAGGTCCGGCAGGTCACGACACAACTGTGCCCCCTCCGAAGCGAAGGGGGCACACATGGTCGCCACGTGGCCTGTGCGCGGCCGCACAGGCTCAGACCCACTCCACTTCAGAGTGGATGCCCCACGACCTTCCAGGACCCGGCAGAGGCGTGCGAGGGCGCTCCTGCGGCGCCTGCCGACGGCTCGAAGCTTGAGTTCCGAGAGCAGCCAATGCAGCAGCCAACTCGTCCTCGCTCGCCCCCGCCGGCGCCTCCATCACCCGATCGAGTGCCTCGCCCACCTCAGTGCGCGTGACCACTCGAAGCCGGCGTCTGACCTGCGTTCTTGACCGTCAGCGGCAGCAGCTTCTTGCCGGTCGGGCCGATCTGGATGTGGGTGTCCATCTGAGGACACACGCCGCAGTCGAAGCAGGGCGTCCAGCGGCAGTCCTCGACCTCTGTCTCGTCGAGGGCGTCCTGCCAGTCCTCCCAGAGCCAGTCCTTGTCCAGGCCGGAGTCGAGGTGGTCCCAGGGCAGGACCTCCTCGTAGCCGCGCTCGCGGGTGGTGTACCAGTCGACGTCCACGCCGAAGGGCGCGAGGGCCTTGTCGGCGCAGCTCATCCAGCGGTCGTAGGAGAAGTGCTCGCGCCAGCCGTCGAAGCGGCCGCCGTCGTCGTACACCGCGCGGATGACGGCGCCGATTCGGCGGTCGCCCCGGGACAGCAGGCCTTCCACGATTCCCGGCTTGCCGTCGTGGTAGCGGAAGCCGATCGAGCGGCCGTACTTCTTGTCGCCGCGGATCTTGTCGCGGAGCTTGGCGAGGCGGGCGTCCGTCTCCTCCGCGCTCAGCTGCGGGGCCCACTGGAAGGGGGTGTGGGGCTTGGGGACGAAGCCGCCGATGGAGACCGTGCAGCGGATGTCGTTCGAGCCAGAGACCTCGCGGCCCTTCTGGATGACGTGCGTCGCCATGTCGGCGATCTGGAGGACGTCGTCGTCGGTCTCCGTCGGCAGACCGCACATGAAGTACAGCTTCACCTGGCGCCAGCCGTTGCCGTAGGCCGTGGCGACCGTGCGGATCAGGTCGTCCTCGGAGACCATCTTGTTGATGACCTTGCGGATGCGCTCCGAGCCGCCCTCCGGGGCGAAGGTCAGGCCCGAGCGGCGGCCGTTGCGGGTCAGCTCGTTCGCCAGGTCGATGTTGAAGGCGTCGACGCGGGTGGAGGGCAGGGAGAGGCCGATCTTGTCGTCCTCGTAGCGGTCGGCGAGGCCCTTGGCGATGTCGCCGATCTCCGAGTGGTCCGCGGAGGAGAGGGAGAGCAGGCCCACCTCCTCGAAGCCCGTCGCCTTCAGGCCCTTGTCGACCATGTCGCCGATGCCCGTGATCGAGCGCTCGCGCACCGGGCGGGTGATCATGCCGGCCTGGCAGAAGCGGCAGCCGCGGGTGCAGCCGCGGAAGATCTCCACCGACATGCGCTCGTGGACCGTCTCGGCCAGCGGGACGAGGGGCTGCTTGGGGTAGGGCCACTCGTCCAGGTCCATGACCGTGTGCTTCGACACGCGCCAGGGGACACCGCTCTTGTTCGGGACGACACGGGCGATACGGCCGTCCGGCAGGTACTCGACGTCGTAGAACGCCGGGATGTACACCCCGCCCGTCTTCGCCAGGCGGAAGAGGACCTCCTCGCGGCCGCCGGGGCGGCCCTCGGCCTTCCACTCGCGAATGATCCGGGTCATGTCGAGCACGGCCTGCTCGCCGTCGCCGATCACGGCCGCGTCGATGAAGTCGGCGATCGGCTCCGGGTTGAACGCCGCGTGGCCGCCGGCCAGGACGATCGGGTCGTCGTCCGTGCGGTCCTTGGACTCCAGGGGGATTCCGGCCAGGTCCAGGGCGGTGAGCATGTTGGTGTAGCCCAGCTCCGTGGAGAAGCTCAGCCCGAGCACGTCGAAGGCGCGGACCGGGCGGTGGCTGTCCACCGTGAACTGGGGTACGCCGTGCTCGCGCATCAGCGCCTCCAGGTCCGGCCACACGCTGTAGGTGCGCTCGGCGAGGACGCCCTCCTGCTCGTTGAGGACCTCGTAGAGGATCTGGACGCCCTGGTTGGGCAGGCCGACCTCGTACGCGTCCGGGTACATGAGCGCCCAGCGGACATCGCACTCGTCCCAGTCCTTGACGGTGGAGTTGAGCTCTCCGCCGACGTACTGGATCGGCTTCTGCACGTGGGGGAGCAGAGCTTCGAGCTGCGGGAAAACCGACTCGACAGGCATCTCGCGAACCTTCATGAGCTGACAGGGGTGACCATCAAGCGTAACCCGGCCGAAGGGCTCCCCCGAACGCTCAGCCGGCCGCCCCGGAGCGGATCTCCTTCCACAGTCCGGGCAGCTCCGCCTCAGCCTGGGCCGCCCGTGCCTCCTCGCGTCCGTACAGCACCCCGTATGTGAAGGTGCTCTCCCCCGTCGCATGGGCCACCGCGGACAGCTCGCGCAGGGTCAGGCGGGTCATGACGCTGTCCTGGTGGTCGCCGAGGAGGGTGGTCAGGGACTTCATGGCCTTGGTGAGGAAGCCGGCCGGTTTTCCGAGGGCCGGGGTGGCGGCCTCGGCCGCGTACCGGGTGCGCTTGGCCTTCTTGCGGGCCTCGTGCACGGCGACGTCGCGTTCCGCGCCGGGCGGGACGCCGATCGCCCGCTCGACCAGGGCGGACAGGGTCGCCAGGTCCTTGTCCATGGCCTTGGCGAGGACCTTCTCCGGCTTTTTCCCGGCGGCCTTGCGCAGTGGCGAGTCGGCGAGGAGCGCGTCCAGGGTGTCCAGCAGGGTCAGATAGCGGCGGGAGTCCAGCACGCCGGTCAGATGGGCCTGGGCGCCGCCGCCGCCGGCCTCGGCCCAGGAGGCGAGGCGTTCGGGGACCGGTCCGACGACCAGGTCGGGCGGGAGGGCGTCCAGGTCGGCCGTCAGGCGTTCGGCCATCACCTCCTGGTCGCGGTCCACGCCCAGCTCGCCCGCGAGCCACTTCAGCTCGTCGGCGACGGGGTCGGTGACGGTGCGGTCGAGGACGGAGCGGAAGCTGTGCAGGGTGCTGCGGGCGCGGCGGGTGGCGACCCGCATGCGGTGCACGGAGTCGGGTACGTCCCGGCGGACGGCGGGGTCGAGCTCTACCAGCACGTCCCGCTGGGCGCGCAGATAGGCGAGAACGTGGTCGCCGGCCGTCACCGGCGGTGCGGGCTTGGCCTTCCTGTGGCGCGCTCCCCCTGTCTGCTCCAGGGCCCGGGCGAGCTTGGACGGCGACTTCGAGGGGCGCACGCCCGCCCTGCGCAGCCGTTTCTCCACCAGGTCCAGGAAGGCGGGGTCACCGTCGTCGGCCAGTTCCACCTCGATCTCGGTCCACTGGGCGGCCCCGCCCTGCGCCCCGAGCCGCTCGGCGGTGACGGCGTCGACGCTCGCCTCGGCCAGCAGGGTGCCGTCCGCGTCGACCAGGTGGCGCACATCGCGGGCGGAGCGCAGCCGGACCAGCGGGACCAGTTCGGCGTCCCTGACCCGGGACCGGGCCAGGGCGGCGATCTCCTCCGGGACGGTGTCGGAGAGCGGGGCCCTGATCTCGTCCCGCACGCCCGGTTCGACCGGGAACTTCAGATGCCAGCCGGCGTCCGAGCCGCCGGTGCGGCGGCGCAGGGTGAGGGCGGCGGCGGTCAGGCGCTGGTCGGCGGTGTCGTAGTAGGTGGCGTCGAGCTCCACCAGGCCCTTGTCCAGGACGGCGGCCACTCCGCCGACGCCGGTCAGGTCGGGCAGCCCGCTGTCGTCGGACTCGTACTTGCGCTCGATCTCGCGTTTCGCATCCGCCATGGATCGAATCTAGTTGTCCGCGCGGTGGTGCGGCAGGGGTGGTCCCGGGTGAATGGCCGGAAAACTCCCGTCATCCACCCGGTGAACCTCCACGCGCATCATCCGTATCGCCGGGTAACCGCAGGCCACCGCCGGACCGCCGGAGGCCTACGCCGACATGGGTCTTTGGACCTTGATCGACTGCAGCAGTCCCACGGCCATCCAGACCGCGAACATCGACGAGCCGCCGTACGACACGAACGGCAGCGGCAGTCCGGTGACCGGCATGATGCCGAGGGTCATGCCGATGTTCTCGAAGGCCTGGAAGGCGAACCAGGCGACGATCCCGGCGGCCACGATGGTCCCGTACAGCTCGGTGGAGTCGCGGGCGATGCGGCAGGCCCGCCACAGCACCACGCCGAGCAGGAAGATGATGAAGCCGGCGCCGACGAAGCCCAGCTCCTCCCCCGCGACCGTGAAGACGAAGTCCGTCTGCTGCTCGGGCACGAACTGGCCGGTGGTCTGCGAGCCGTGGAAGAGGCCGGCGCCGGTCAGGCCGCCGGAGCCGATGGCGATACGGGCCTGGTTGGTGTTGTAGCCGACGCCCGCCGGGTCCAGGTCCGGGTTGGCGAACGCGGCGAAGCGGTTGATCTGGTACTCGTCCAGGATGTGCAGCTGCCAGATGGCGACACAGCCGATCACGCCGGTGATGAGCAGGCCGAAGACCCAGCGGTTGGAGGCGCCGGAGGCGAGCAGCACGCCCAGGATGATCGCCACCATGGCGAGCACCGAGCCGAGGTCGGGCATGAGCAGCAGGATCAGGCACGGTACGGCCGCGAGGCCCAGGGACTGCGCCACCGTCCGGTGGTCCGGGTACGGCTTGTCGCCGGCGTCCACCCGGGCCGCGAGCATCATCGCCATGCCCAGGATGATCGTCACCTTGAGGAACTCGGCGGGCTGCAGCGAGAAGCCGCCGATGACGAGCCAGTTGCGCTGGCCGTTGATGGTGGCGCCGAGCGGGGTGAGGACCACCAGGGCCAGCAGGACCGACAGGCCGTAGAGCATCGGCACGGCGTTGCGCAGGGCGCGGTGGCCCAGCCAGAGCGTGCCGAGCATGAGGGCGAACCCGATGCCGAGGTTCATCAGGTGCCGTTCCAGGAAGAAGTAGGGATCCCCCTGGTTGATCTCGGTGCGGTTGCGGGTCGCCGAGAACACCAGCGCGGACCCGATCAGGGACAGCGCGAGGGCGGCCAGCAGTATCGGCCAGTCGAGCCTGCGGGCCAGCGAGTCACGGGCGAAGATCCTCGTCCAGCCGGCCCGCTCGGGGCCGTACCCGGAGACGGAGAAGCTGTTCGCGCCGGTCATGAGGGCATCCTCCGGCTTCCCCGCTTGGGGATCCTGCGTGGTCGCCTGCGGGTGTCGCGGTTGCCCGTGGTGGGCGGGGGCGAGGTGGCGGGCTGCTGGTCGGCGCCGTTGCTGGGGTTGTCCTGCTGGGAGGCCTCGGCGTCCTTCGCCGGGTCGCCCGCGACCTTCGGGGCGTCGATGGTGCCGTCGGTGCGGACCTTCGGCAGGCCCTTCTGCGGCTCGGGCAGCAGCGCCTTCTTGTTGTCGATGGAGCCGTCGCCCTGGACGCCGTACAGCGCGCTGTAGATGTTGCGCACGGCCTCACCGGCGGAACCGGAACCCGTACCGGCCTGGGAGATCGTCATGATCACCGAGTAGTCCTTGGAGTACGTGGCCAGCCAGCCGGTGGTCTGCTTGCCGTAGACCTCCGCCGTACCGGTCTTGCCGTGCAGGGGGATCTTGTCCTGCGGCCAGCCGTTGAACTTCCACGCGGCCGTACCGCGGGTGATGACGCCCGCGAAGGCGTCGTTCATGCCCTTGAGGGTGGCCTGGCTGACCGGCAGCTTGCGCTGCGCCTTGGGCTTGATCTCCTGGACGCTCTTGCCGTCGGCGCTGATGATCGCCTTGCCGATGGTCGGGACGTACTCGGTGCCGCCGTTGGCGACGGCGCCGTAGATCATCGCCTCCTGTATCGGCGTCACGAGGGTGTCGCCCTGGCCGATGGAGTAGTTGATCTCGTCACCCTCGCGCATCTTGTTGCCTTCGAGGCAGTTCTCGTACGCGATCTTCTCGACGTAGGAGCCGTCCTTCTTGCCGCTCTTGCACCAGGCGTCCTTGTTGGCCTTCCAGTAGTCCAGCTTCCACTGGCGGTCGGGGACACGGCCGGTGACCTCGTTGGGGAGGTCGATGCCGGTCTCCTTGCCGAGGCCGAACTGGTGGGCGGTCTTGAAGAAGTAGTCCTTCGGCTGGCCCTTCTTGGGGTTGATGCCGCCGTCCCGCTTCCACTCCTTGTCGGCGAGGCCGTAGAAGACGGTGTCGCAGGAGACCTCCAGGGCGCGGCCCAGGGAGATGTCGCCGAAGTTCTCGCCCTCGAAGTTCTTGAAGACCTGGCCGCCGACCGAGTACGAGCTGGTGCAGGGGTAGCCCCCGTCCCAGGCGTAGCCGGCCTGGACCGCCGCCGCCGTGGAGACCACCTTGAACGTCGAACCGGGGGCCGCCTGGCCCTGGATGGCCCTGTTGAGCAGCGGGTAGTCGGAGTCCTTGCCGGTGAGGGCCTTGTAGTCCTTGGCGGAGATGCCGCCCACCCATACGTTCGGGTCGTAGGTCGGGGCCGAGGCCATCGCGACGATCCGGCCGGTCTTGGCCTCCATGACGACGACGGCGCCGGAGTCGGCCTTGTAGTTCTCCTGGGTGATCTTGTCGTACTGCTGGCGGGCGGCCTTCATCGCCTTGTCCAGTTCGTACTCGGCGACGCGCTGGACGCGGGAGTCGATGCTGGTGACCAGGTTCGAGCCGGGCTCGGCGGCGTCCGACTTGGCCTTGCCGATGACCCGGCCGAGGTTGTCCACCTCATAGCGGGTGACGCCGGCCTTACCGCGCAGCTCCTTGTCGTACTGCCGCTCCAGACCGGAGCGGCCGACCATGTCGGAGCGCAGATAGGGCGAGTCGGTGTCCTTGGCCTGCTGGATCTCGGCGTCGGTGACGGGCGAGAGATAGCCGAGCACCTGCGCGGTGTTGGACTTGCCCGGGCCCGGGTAGCGGCGCACGGCCTCGGGCTCGGCGGTGATGCCGGGGAAGTCCTCGGCGCGCTCACGGATCTGCAGGGCCTGCTTGGGCGTGGCCTCGTCGGTGATCGGGATGGGCTGGTACGGCGAGCCGTTCCAGCACGGCTTGGGGGTCTTGGCGTCGCACAGCCGGACCTTCTGGATGACCTCCTCGGGCTTCATGCCGAGGACGCCCGCCAGCTTGGTGAGGACGGCCTTGCCGTCGTCCTTCTGCTTGAGCAGGTCGGTGCGGGAGGCGGAGACGACCAGACGGGTCTCGTTGTCCGCGAGGGGCACCCCGCGGGCGTCCAGGATGTCGCCGCGCACGGCGGGGTCGACGACCTGCTGGACGTGGTTGCCGGACGCCTCCTTCTGGTACTGGGCGCCCTCACGGATCTGCAGGTACCAGAGCCGGCCGCCGAGCGTGCCGAGCAGGGAGAGGACGAGGATCTGGATCACGACGAGCCGGATCTGGACCCGTGGGGTCCGGCCGGTCTCGGGGATGTTGGTCACTGCGGTTGTCTCCCCCTCTCAGTGCGCGGGCGTGTGTGCGAGCGGCGCGTGTGTGCGCACCGGCTGCGCGCGTACGAATGATGAACGACCAGCCTGTGAACCCGCGTTCCACGAAAGCTGCCCCGTTCGGGTGAACTCCCCGGACTCCTCGGCTGCCTGACTCGCCCTCACAGTCGCTTGACCCCCTTGATGCGGCCGACCCGCGCGGAGCGGGTGCGGGCCTTGGCCTTCAGCCCGCCCAGGCCGCCGCGCTGGCTGCCGATGCGCAGGCCGGTGCCGGAGGAGAGCCAGCCGGTGGAGATGTCACCGGCCTTGGCGGCGGGGCCGCTCTCGGCCAGCGGGTCGTTGTCCGCGCGGCGGGCCAACCACATGATCGCGGGGACCACGAACGGGGCGAGCAGCAGGTCGTACAGGGCCGCCGAGAACAGCAGTCCGGTCAGGCCGACATGGCGGGCGGCCGTGTCGCCGACGAGGGCGCCGACGCCCGCGTACAGCAGCGTGGAGCCGACGGCGGCGGCGACCACGACGGCCATCGGACCGGTCGCCGACTTCAGGCGGCCGTTCTCCGGCTTGATGAGCCCCGCGAAGTAGCCGGTGACGCACAGCACGAGGGCGTAGCGGCCGGCCGCGTGGTCGGCGGGCGGGGCCAGGTCGGCGAGCAGGCCGGCGCCGAAGCCGACGAGGGCACCGCCGACATGGCCGTACACCATGGCGAGGCCGAGGACGGTGAGCAGCAGCAGGTCCGGGACGGCGCCCGGCAGATGCAGGCGGGCGAGGACGCTCACCTGGATCACCAGGGCCACGACGACCAGCGCGCTGGAGAGCAGGATCCGGTTGAGGCGCATGGAAGAGTCAGCTCCTACTGCTGCTGGCCGGTCGGGTCGTTCTCGTCGGCGGAGGGGGTCACCGTGACGGTCACCGTGGGCGTCGGGACCGGCTTGGGCTGGGCCGGCAGGACCGTGTCGCGCGGGTCCTTCTTCGGGGCCTGGACGACCACGCCGACGATGTCGAGCTTGGTGAAGCCGACGTACGGGGTGACGTAGATCGTGCGCGTGAGGCCGCCGTTGGAGGGCTCGACGCGGGAGACCACGCCGACCGGCACGCCGGGCACGAACGGCCGGTCGGCCTGCGAGCCGAAGGTGACGAGGCGGTCGCCCTTCTTCACCTCCGCCTGGCCGTTGAGCAGTTCCACGCGCAGCGGGCGGTCGCCCTGCCCGGAGGCGAAGCCGAGCTCGTCGCTGCCCTCCATGCGGGTGCCGACCGTGAAGTCGGGGTCGTTGGCGAGCAGCACGGTGGAGGTGTCCGGACCGACGGTGGTGACGCGGCCGACCAGGCCGTCGCCGTTGAGGACGGTCATGTCGCGCTTGATGCCGTCGTTGGCGCCGGCGTCGATGGTGATGGTCCAGGAGAAGCCCTGGGCCGCTCCTATGGCGATGACCTGGGCGCCCTTGATGCCGTACTGGCCCTCGCCGGCGATCTTCAGCATCTTGTCGAGCTGGCGCAGCCGGCTGCGGTTGCGGTCGTCGCTGCCGAGCTTCGCCTTGAGGGCCGCGTTCTCCTTCTCCAGCCGGGCGAGCCGGTCGTGGCGGCCGCCGGAGTCGCGGATCGCGGAGACGGCATTGCCGACCGGATCGACCGCCGAGGACAGCCCGTTCTCGACGGGGCCGAACACCGCGGCCGCGGCATGCCGGGCACCGTCGACCGGGGAGTTCCTGCCCCCGCGGATGTCCACCGTGATCAGCGCGAATGCGATGGCAACCAGCAGGACCAGGAGCAGCCGGCTCTCTTTCGTGTCCCTCACGTGCGGCGGCCGTGCCCTTCCTCAATAGGAATTCGGGAGCCCCTCTTTGCGGGCGCTTCACGCGAAACGCGAACCCGAGGGGCCCATTTGTGGGAGCTTATGCCTCTAATCAACGATCCGCCGCACGAGAGGAGAACGTCTCGTACGGCGGAATCGAAGAGTTACGTCATCTGCGCGGCTGGGCGTCCAGGACCTGCTGCAGCGCCTCGAACTCCTCGACGCATTTGCCGGAACCGAGCGCGACGCTGTCCAGCGGGTCCTCGGCGATGTGGATCGGCATGCCGGTCTCCCGGCGCAGCCGCTCGTCGAGGCCGCGCAGCAGGGCTCCGCCGCCGGTCAGAACGATTCCTCGGTCCATGATGTCGCCGGACAGCTCCGGCGGGCACTTGTCGAGGGTCGTCTTGACCGCGTCCACGATCGCGTTGACCGGCTCCTCGATCGCCTTGCGGACCTCGGCGGCCGAGATGACCACGGTCTTGGGCAGCCCGGACACCAGGTCCCGGCCGCGGACTTCGGTGTGCTCGTCGGAGTCGAGGTCGTACGCCGAACCGATCGTGATTTTGATCTGCTCGGCCGTGCGCTCACCCAGCAGGAGGCTGTACTCCTTCTTGATGTACTGGATGATCGCGTTGTCCAGTTCGTCGCCCGCGACCCGGATGGACTGGGCGGTGACGATGCCGCCGAGCGAGATGACCGCGACCTCCGTGGTACCGCCGCCGATGTCCACCACCATGTTGCCCGTGGCCTCGTGGACCGGCAGGCCGGAGCCGATGGCGGCGGCCATGGGCTCCTCGATGATGTGCACCTGGCGCGCACCCGCCTGGGAGGACGCCTCGATCACGGCGCGGCGCTCGACGCCCGTGATGCCCGAGGGCACGCAGACGACCACCCGCGGGCGGGCGAGATACCGCCGCTTGTGGATCTTCAGGATGAAGTAGCGGAGCATACGCTCGGTGATCTCGAAGTCGGCGATCACGCCGTCCTTCAGCGGGCGGACCGCCACGATGTTGCCCGGCGTCCGGCCGATCATCTTCTTCGCTTCGGCACCGACCGCGAGGATCCCACCCGTGTTGGTGTTGATCGCGACGACGGACGGCTCGTTGAGTACGATTCCGCGACCCCTGACGTACACCAGCGTGTTGGCGGTCCCGAGGTCGACAGCCATGTCACGGCCGATGAACGACATTGAGTTCCCCATCCGGATTCATCTGGCCTTCCCGAGCTTTTGAGGGCATATCAGGTCGGCGAGGCGGGTGCGGTGACGCGAAGGCTTCCATCGTAAACGCGCCTTCGCGAACACTGCGCGAGGGTCTCCGCCATTGTCACCATGTGGCGGCCCGCCCCGCTTGTGGAGACGCTCCATCGGTGGCACGCGTTCCCCCGAACGGCAAGGCATATGCCAAGGGACGGCCGGAAATGTACGGCCGTCCCTGGTCAGGCGCCACCGGAGCGGACTGACGCCTCGTCAGAAAAATTATCGAAAATTCAACTCGCGCGAGCTCACGCCCGGCCCGGGAAGAAGATCTTCACCTCGCGCTCGGCGGACTCCTCGGAGTCGGAGGCATGGATCAGGTTCTCGCGGACGATCACACCGAAGTCGCCGCGGATGGAGCCCGGCGCGGCGGCGATCGGGTCGGTCGGGCCGGCGAGCGCGCGCACGCCCTCGATGACCCGCTCGCCCTCGACGATCAGGGCGACCACCGGTCCGGCGGACATGAACTCGACCAGGGGCTCGTAGAACGGCTTGCCGACGTGCTCGGCGTAGTGCTGCTCCAGCGTGGCACGGTCCAGGGTGCGCAGCTCCAGCGCGGTGATCTGCCAGCCGGCCTTGCGCTCGATACGGCTGATGATCTCGCCGGTCAGGCCCCGACGGACGGCGTCGGGCTTGAGGAGGACGAGGGTGCGCTGGCTCACGGGAGGACTCCTTCTGCGGACGTCTGCGGTGGTGGGACGAGGTTACAGGGCGTGTCCGGCCGCCCGTCACACAGCGTCAGGTGTAGAGGAGCCGGACTCCGCCTGGGCGGCGAATCTGGCCTTGGCCTCGTCCACCTTTCTGCCGAAGTGCACCGAGGCCCACCACAGCGCCCCGAACACCGCGCCCATGAAGTACATGGTCGGGACGAAGACGCCGGAGGCGACCAGCGCGATCTGCAGGGCCCAGCCGAGGGCCACCCCGCCGGGCCGGGTCACCATGCCGCACAGCAGCACACACAGCAGCATGGCGATGCCGCTGACCAGCCACACCGTGGAGACCGACAGGCTCGGGTCCTTCATCGCGACGAGCCCGGCGAACCCGATGATGAAGAACTCGCCGATCAAGGTCGATGCACAGAGCGTACGCATCTTCGACTCTCAGCCCTTCCCCAGCAGCAGCCGGGCCTCGCCGACGGTGATGACGGAACCGGTGACCAGCACGCCGCCGCCGGCGAACTCGCCCTCCTCCTCGGCCAGCGTGATCGCGGCCTCCAGGGCGTCCGGCAGCCGCGGCTCGACCTGCACCCGCTCCTCGCCGAACACCTCGACGGCGATCGCGGCCAGCTCGTCCGCGTCCATCGCCCGCTGGGTGGAGTTCTGCGTGACGACGATCTCGGCGAAGATCGGCTCGAAGGCCTCCAGCAGCCCCCGCACGTTCTTGTCGCCGCTCGCGCCGACGACGCCGATCAGCCGGCTGAAGTCGAACGCCTCCCGCACCGCGTCCGCGGTCACCCGCGCGCCCGCCGGGTTGTGCGCGGCGTCCAGCACGATGGTCGGGGAGCGCCGTACCACCTCCAGGCGGCCCGGCGAGGACACGGCCGCGAAGGCCTTGCGGACGGTGTCGATGTCCAGCGGTTCGGCGCGCTGCGCGCCGACGCCGAAGAACGCCTCGACGGCGGCGAGCGCGACGGCCGCGTTGTGCGCCTGGTGGGCGCCGTGCAGCGGGAGGTACACCTCCGTGTACTCGCCGCCGAGGCCGCGCAGGGTGAGCAGCTGCCCGCCGACGGCGACCTGCCGGGCGACGACCCCGAACTCCAGCCCCTCGCGGGCCACGGTGGCGTCCACCTCGACGGCCTTCTTCAGCAGCACCTGCGCCGCGTCGACCGGCTGCTGGGCCAGGATCACGGTCGCGTCCTGCTTGATGATCCCGCCCTTCTCGCCGGCGATCTCCGCGGGCGTCTCGCCGAGGCGGTCGGTGTGGTCCAGGTCGATCGGGGTAATCACGGCGACGTCACCGTCGATGACGTTGGTGGCGTCCCACGAGCCGCCCATGCCGACCTCGACGACGGCGACGTCCACGGGGGCGTCCGCGAAGGCGGCGTACGCCATGCCGGTGAGCACCTCGAAGAAGGACAGCCGGTACTCCTGCCGGGAGTCCACCATCTCGACGTACGGCTTGATGTCGTTGTAGGTCTCGATGAACCGCTCGGCGGTGATCGGGGCGCCGTCCAGGCTGATGCGCTCGGTGATCGACTGCACGTGGGGGCTGGTGTAGCGGCCGGTGCGCAGCTCGAAGGCGCCGAGCAGGGCCTCGATCATGCGGGCGGTGGAGGTCTTGCCGTTGGTGCCCGTGATGTGGATCGAGGGGTACGACCGCTGGGGCTCGCCGAGGAAGTCCATCAGCGCGGAGATACGGCTGACCGAGGGCTCCAGCTTGGTCTCGCCCCAGCGGGTGGCCAGCTCCGCCTCGACCTCGCGCAGGGCCTTGTCGACCTCCGGGTCCTCGGGCCGTGCGGGCACGTCGGCGTGCGGCTGCCCGCCCTGGGTGCGCAGGGTGCGGCTGCCGGCCTCGATCACGGCGAGGTCGGGGTCGCGGGTGGTCTCGGCCTCGATGATCTCGTCGAAGCTGTCGAGGGAGTCGGGCTGGTCGGTGCCGTTCGGGTCGCTCACGGTGCCAGTCTACGGAGCGGCACCGACATAGGTGGGCGAAGGCCCCCGGAGCTGATGCAGTTCCGGGGGCCTACACCTCACGCCACACGACTTATGCCTGCGGCAGCTTCTCCAGCTGGGCGGTGATGCGGGCGATGTCCTCGTCCGCCTTGGCGAGGCGCGTGCGGATCTTGTCCACCACGTGGTCCGGCGCCTTCGCCAGGAACGCCTCGTTGCCGAGCTTGGCCGTGGCCTGGGCCTTCTCCTTCTCGGCGGCGGCCAGGTCCTTGGCGAGGCGCTTGCGCTCGGCGGCCACGTCGATCGTGCCGGAGAGGTCGAGGGCGACCTCGGCGCCGGCGACCGGCAGGGTGGCCGTGGCCGTGAAGGAGTCGCCCTCCGGCTGCAGGCGCAGGAGCTGGCGGATGGCGGCCTCGTGCGGGGCGAGGGCCGTACCGTCCAGCGTCAGGCGGGCCGGGACGCGCTGGCCGGGCTGCAGGCCCTGGTCGGCGCGGAAGCGGCGGACCTCGGTGATGACCGACTGGAGGGTCTCGATCTCCCGCTCGGCCGCCGTGTCACGGAAGCCGCTGTCCTTGGGCCACTCGGCGATGACGACGGACTCGCCACCCGTCAGCGTCGTCCACAGGGTCTCCGTGACGAACGGGACCACCGGGTGCAGCAGCTTGAGGGTGACGTCGAGGACCTCGCCCAGGACCCGCTTGGAGACCTCGGCCGGCTCGCCGCCCGCCTGGAAGACCGTCTTGGACAGCTCGACGTACCAGTCGAAGACCTCGTCCCACGCGAAGTGGAAGAGGGTGTCCGACAGCTTGGCGAACTGGAAGTCGTCGTAGTGGGCGTCGACTTCGGCCACGACCGAGTTGAGGCGGGAGAGGATCCAGCGGTCCGTCGCGGACATACGGGACGGGTCCGGCAGCGGGCCCTGAACCGTCGCGCCGTTCATCAGGGCGAACCGGGTGGCGTTCCAGATCTTGTTGGCGAAGTTGCGGGAGCCCTGGACCCAGTCCTCGCCGATCGGGACGTCGACGCCGGGGTTGGCGCCACGGGCCAGGGTGAACCGGAGCGCGTCGCTGCCGTACTTGTCCATCCAGTCCAGCGGGTTGACCGCGTTGCCGAAGGACTTCGACATCTTCTTGCCGAACTGGTCGCGGACCATGCCGTGCAGGGCGATGGTGTGGAACGGCGGGGTGCCGTCCATCGCGTACAGGCCGAACATCATCATCCGGGCGACCCAGAAGAAGAGGATGTCGTAGCCGGTGACCAGGACGGAGTTCGGGTAGAACTTCGCGAGCGACTCGGTCTGTTCGGGCCAGCCGAGGGTGGAGAACGGCCACAGGCCGGAGGAGAACCAGGTGTCGAGGACGTCGGTGTCCTGGTGCCAGCCCTCGCCGGTCGGGGCCTCGTCGTCGGGGCCGACGCAGACGACCTCGCCGTTCGGGCCGTACCAGACCGGGATGCGGTGACCCCACCACAACTGCCGCGAGATGCACCAGTCGTGGAGGTTGTCGACCCAGTCGAAGTACCGCTTCTCCATCTCCTGCGGGTGGATCTTGACACGGCCGTCGCGGACGGCGTCGCCGGCGGCCTTCGCCAGCGGGCCGACCTTGACCCACCACTGCATCGACAGGCGCGGCTCGATGGTGGTCTTGCAGCGCGAGCAGTGGCCGACGGAGTGGACGTACGGCCGCTTCTCGGCGACGATCCGGCCCTCGGCGCGCAGCGCGGCGACGATGGCGGAGCGGGCCTCCAGGCGGTCCAGGCCCTGGAAGGGGCCGTGGGCCGTGATGACGGCGTGCTCGTCCATGATCGTGATGGACGGCAGGTCGTGCCGCTGGCCGATCTCGAAGTCGTTCGGGTCGTGGGCCGGGGTGACCTTGACGGCGCCGGTGCCGAACTCGGGATCGACGTGGGTGTCCGCGACGACCGGGATGGAGCGGTCGGTCAGCGGGAGCCTGATGAGCTTGCCGACGAGGTGCTTGTAGCGCTCGTCGTCGGGGTGGACGGCGACCGCGGTGTCGCCGAGCATCGTCTCGGCACGGGTGGTGGCGACGACGATGGTGTCGTCCCCCTCGCCGTACTTCATGGAGATGAGTTCGCCGTCGTCGTCCTGGTACTCGACCTCGATGTCGGAGATCGCGGTGAGGCACCGGGGACACCAGTTGATGATGCGCTCGGCTCGGTAGATCAGCTCGTCGTCGTAGAGCCGCTTGAAGATGGTCTGGACGGCCTGGGACAGGCCCTCGTCCATGGTGAACCGCTCACGCGACCAGGCGACGCCGTCACCGAGGCGCCGCATCTGCCCGCTGATCTGGCCACCGGACTCGGCCTTCCACTGCCAGACGCGCTCGACGAAGGCCTCGCGGCCGAGGTCGTGCCGGGACTTGCCCTCCTTGCCCAGCTCCCTCTCGACGACGTTCTGCGTGGCGATACCGGCGTGGTCCATGCCGGGCTGCCACAGCGTCTCATAGCCCTGCATGCGCTTACGGCGGGTCAGCGCGTCGATGAGGGTGTGCTCGAAGGCGTGGCCCAGGTGCAGGCTGCCCGTGACGTTCGGCGGCGGGATGACGATCGTGTACGGCGGCTTGTCGCTCTTCTCGTCCGCCTCGAAGTAACCGCGCTCTACCCAGCGCTCGTACAGCGGCCCCTCTACATCGGCCGGCGCGTACTGGGTCGGCAGTTCGGTGTCGGGCGCGGGTGGCTGCTGCTGAGCATTCTCGGTCACGGGGGTCAGTTTAGAGGTGTCACGGGGTGGTCCCGAAACGCGTTTGTTGTGTAACGGTGCGGCCCCCGGTGCCATGCGTTTGCCATGCCTGGTCCAGGATGTCAGGAACACTTAAGCATCTGGAGGGGAACCCAGAGATGAGCAACAACCAGCCGGGCCCGTACGGAGGCCCGCCCCAGCAGCCGGGTCCGTACGGCCAGCCGGGGCAGCCTGGTCCGTACGGCCAGCCGGGGCCCTACGGTCAGCCGGGCCCCTACGGCCAGCAGCCGCAGGCCCCGCAGCCCGGTTACGGCTACCCCCAGCAGGCGCCTCCGGCCGCTCCGCCGCAGCCGGGTTACGGCTACCCGCAGCAGGGCGGCGTGCCGCAGCAGCCGAACCCGTACGGCCAGCAGCCGGGTCCCTACGGCCAGCAGCCCTACGGCATGCCCCAGCCCCCGGCCCCGGCGGGCGGCAAGAAGAAGACGGGCCTGATCATCGGCGCGGTGGCCGTGGTGGCGGCCGTGGCGGTGGGCGTGTACTTCGCGGTCGGCGGGAGCGGCGGCAGCGACGTCGCGGACGACGGCCCGCACAAGCTGATCACGCCGGCGAAGGTGATCAACGGGACGTACAAGAAGTCGGACCAGGACTCGGCCGACCAGGGCATGAGCCAGAGCGACCTGAAGAAGACGGAAGCGCTGGGCGTCGAAGACCCCAAGGACGTGAGTGCCGGCTACAGCTACGGCTCGGGCCTCACCGGGAAGAGTCTCGGTTTCTCCGGGGTGTACGGCACCATCAACGACCCGGAGAAGGTCGTCGACGGGCTGTTCACGATGATGAAGGAGGACTCCGAGAAGGACACGTCCTCCAAGGGCAAGCTCGTCGGCAGCCCGCAGAAGATGTCGCCTTCCGGCTTCTCGAACGGCGTCATGAAGTGCCAGTCCGTCGAGACGAAGGAGTCGGGCAAGACGATCACGACGCCGATCTGCGCGTGGGGCGACCACAGCACGGTCGCGTACGTCGTCTCGTTCGACTTCGCGGGGATCGCCACGGGGAAGAGCACCTCGCTGGAGGATGCCGCCCAGCTGGCCGCGAATCTCCGCAACGATGTACGGGTGAAGGCCTGACACCACAGGCCTTGACGCGGAAGGCCCCGGTCGGTTGACCGGGGCCCTTCGGCATGGCGGAGGTTACGCCGACTTCTGCTCCCCGGACCCCCGGCCCCGCGCGTCCCGCGGGATCAGGGTCGGGTTGACGTTGGAGAGGACCACGTCCGCCGTGATGACCACGCGGGCCACGTCCTTGCGGGACGGGACCTCGTACATGACGCCCTGGAGGACTTCCTCCATGATGGCGCGCAGGCCTCGGGCGCCGGTCTGGCGGAGGATGGCCTGGTCGGCGATGGCCTCCAGGGCCTCGCGCTCGAAGTCCAGCTCCACGCCGTCGAGTTCGAAGAGGCGCTCGTACTGCTTCACGAGCGCGTTGCGGGGTTCTACCAGGATCTTGAGCAGGGCCTCGCGGTCCAGGTTGTGGACCGACGTGATCACCGGGAGACGGCCGATGAATTCCGGGATCATCCCGAACTTGACCAGGTCCTCGGGCATGACGTCCTCGAAGACGTCCTTCGACTCCAGCTCGCGCTTGGAGAGGATCGTTGCGCCGAAGCCGATGCCCTTCGCGCCCGCCCGGGCCTCGATGATCTTCTCCAGGCCGGCGAAGGCACCGCCCACGATGAACAGGACGTTCGTCGTGTCGATCTGGATGAACTCCTGGTGGGGGTGCTTGCGGCCGCCCTGGGGCGGGACGGAGGCCGTGGTGCCCTCGAGGATCTTCAGCAGTGCCTGCTGGACGCCCTCGCCCGAGACGTCACGGGTGATCGAGGGGTTTTCGCTCTTCCTCGCCACCTTGTCGATCTCGTCGATGTAGATGATCCCGGTCTCGGCCTTCTTCACGTCGTAGTCGGCCGCCTGGATCAGCTTCAGGAGGATGTTCTCGACGTCCTCGCCGACATAGCCGGCCTCCGTGAGCGCGGTGGCGTCGGCGATCGCGAACGGCACGTTCAGCATGCGCGCCAGGGTCTGCGCGAGGAGGGTCTTGCCGGAGCCCGTGGGGCCCAGCAGGAGGATGTTGGACTTCGCCAGCTCGATGGCGTCGTCACGGCCCCCCGGACCGCCGTTCTCGCCGGCCTGGACCCGCTTGTAGTGGTTGTACACCGCGACGGAGAGGGCTTTCTTCGCCGCCTCCTGGCCGACCACGTAGCCCTCGAGGAACTCGTAGATCTCGCGCGGCTTGGGCAGCTCCTCCCAGCGCACCTCGCTGGTCTCCGCGAGCTCTTCCTCGATGATCTCGTTGCAGAGATCGATGCACTCGTCGCAGATGTACACACCGGGCCCTGCGATGAGCTTCTTGACCTGCTTCTGGCTCTTGCCGCAGAACGAGCACTTGAGCAGATCGCCGCCGTCACCGATGCGTGCCACGGTGTGCTTCCCCTTCGCCTGGGAGACGCCTGGATGCTTTCGAATCCAGCGGCTCCTGGTGCTGCCTTATGTCCGACGGTACCTTGCCGGGCCGGGTGTTCGGGCCCCCCTTGGCAGGGTTCACTTTGACGTGCACCGTGCCAAGAGGGGCGAAGAGTGTGCCGCTCCGCGTCAGCGGACCGCGGCGTTGTTCAGCTTGCGGGTGGAGATGATCTGGTCGACGAGGCCGTACTCCAGCGCCTCCTCGGCCGTGAGGATCTTGTCGCGCTCGATGTCCTCGCGGACCTGTTCGATCGGCCTGTTCGAGTGCTTGGCCAGCATGTTCTCCAGCTGCTCACGCATCCGGGTGAACTCGTTGGCGATGATCTCCAGGTCGGAGAGCTGACCGCGGCCGGTGGAGCCCGCCGGCTGGTGGATCAGCACACGCGAGTTCGGCAGGGCCATGCGCTTGCCGGGCGTACCGGCGGCGAGCAGGATGGCCGCAGCGGAGGCCGCCTGGCCCATGCAGACGGTCTGGATGTCGGGCTTCACGAACTGCATCGTGTCGTAGATCGCCGTGAGGGCGGTCATGTCGCCACCGGGGCTGTTGATGTAGATCGAGATGTCCCGGTCCGGGTCCATCGACTCCAGGCACAGCAGCTGCGCCATGACGTCGTTGGCGGAGGCGTCGTCGATCTGGACGCCCAGGAAGATCACGCGCTCCTCGAAGAGCTTCGCGTACGGGTCGTACTCGCGGATGCCCTGGGAGGTGCGCTCGACGAAGCGCGGAATAACGTAGCGGCTGTCGGGGCGGGGCCCTTCGTACATGCCGCTGGCGGCGCCGGGGAAGTTGCTCATGGGGTGTTCACCGTCCTGGTGGCGTTCTGGGGGCTTCGGTCTCGGCGGTGCGTGGCGCGGCCGGGCCGGTCAGGCACCGGTGCCGCCGCCTCCCGGAACACCCGAGGCGTGCGTGATGATCTCGTCAATGAGACCGTACTCCTTGGCCTCTTCCGGGGTGAACCAGCGGTCGCGGTCGCCGTCGCGGATGATGGTCTCGACCGTCTGGCCCGAGTGGCGCGCGGTCAGCTCGGACATGCGCTTCTTGGTGCGCATCAGGTACTCGGCCTGGATCTTGATGTCCGAGACCGTACCGCCGAGGCCCGCGGAGCCCTGGTGCATCATGATGTCCGCGTGGGGCAGGGCGAAGCGCTTGCCGGCGGTGCCGCCGGTGAGCAGGAACTGGCCCATGGAGGCGGCCATGCCCATCGCGATCGTGACCACGTCGTTCGGGATGTACTGCATGGTGTCGTAGATCGCCATGCCGGCCGTCACCGAGCCGCCGGGGCTGTTGATGTAGAGGTAGACGTCCTTCTCCGGGTCGGCGGCGAGGAGCAGCAGCTGTGCGGTGATCTTGTTGGCGATGTCGTCGTCAACCTGCTGGCCGAGGAAGATGATCCGCTCGTTGAGCAGCCGGTTGTAGACCTGGTCGCCGAGGCCACCACCGATGGAAGGCTCGCCGGCGGCGGAGGGCATCAGATTCGTCACGTATCCACCTGCTCGTCTTACGACGGCGCCGGGCCGTCTCATTGTTCTGCCTTTCATGGACCCTAACGCGAGGGTCCCTTCGGGGAATCCCGGAGATGGTGGTGTTCGCCGGGGGCGTAGCGCTCCGCCCGGGGCCGGGAGCCCGCTCGCCGTGAGGTGTGCGGCGCGTCGGCTGCCGCAGGTCGTCCGTGGTTGCTCAGGCGGTTCCCCACGCCCCCTCGGCGGGGCACCGCCCGGGTACGACAGCGGGCCCCGGGGAAACTCCCCGGGGCCCGCTGTACGCGCCTTACAGACGCCGTGGGGCCGCTCAGCCCTCGGCGTTCTCCTCGGAGGTCTCCGACGCCTCGGCGGCCTCGGTCTCCTCCTCCTCGTCGTCCAGGTCGACGACCTCGCCGTTGGTGTCCTTCACCGTGGCGGCCTCGACCACGACGGCCAGGGCCTTGCCGCGGGCGACCTCGCCGACCAGGAGCGGCACCTGGCCGCCCTCGACGACGGCCTGGGCGAACTGGTCGGGGGACATGCCGGAGGACGCCGCACGCCGCATGAGGTGCTCGGTGAGCTCCTCCTGGTTGACGTTGAGGTTCTCCTTCTTGACCAGCTCGTCGAGGACGAACTGGGTCTTGATGCCCTTGACCGCGGCCTCGCGGGTCTCGGTGTCGAACTCCTCGGCGGTCTTGCCCTGGATCTCCAGGTACTTGTCGAGGGTCAGGCCCATCTGGGCGAGCTGGTGGTGCTCCAGGTTGTGCTTGCGGGTGTTGATCTCGTCCTCGAGCAGCTTCTCGGGGACCGGGACCTCGACCAGCTCGAGGAGCTTGTCCAGGACGCGCTCCTGGGCCTGGGTGGCCTGGTCGAACTGCTTCATGTTGGCCAGGCGCTTGCGGCTGTCGGCCTTGAGCTCGTCCAGGGTGTCGAACTCGGAGGCGAGCTGCGCGAACTCGTCGTCCAGCTCGGGCAGTTCACGGGCGGCGACCTGGGTGACCTTGACGGTGACCTCGGCCTCCTTGCCCGCGGCGGAGCCGCCCTTCAGCTCGGAGGTGAAGGTGGCCTCCTCGCCGGCGGACAGGCCCTTGACGGCGTCGTCGATGCCGTCGAGGAGCTCACCGGAGCCGATGGTGTAGGAGACGCCGTTGGCGATGCCGTCCTCCAGCACCTCGCCGTCGACCTTGGCCTGCAGGTCGATGGTGACGACGTCGCCGTCCTCGGCGGCGCGCTCGACCGGGGAGGTGGAGGCGAAGCGCTCGCGCAGCTGCTCGACCGACTTCTCGACGTCCTCGTCGGTGACCTCGACGGCGTCGACCTCGACCTCGATACCGGAGTAGTCCGGGATCTCCAGGGCCGGGCGGATGTCGACCTCGGCGGTGAAGTTCAGCGTCTCGCCGTCCTTCAGCTCGGTGATGTCGACCTCGGGCTGGCCCAGCGGGCTGAGCTCGGCCTCGTTGACCGCCTCGGTGTAGAACTTCGGAAGCGCGTCGTTGACGGCCTCCTCCAGCACGGCGCCACGACCGAACCGCTGGTCGATGACCCGGGCCGGGATCTTGCCCTTGCGGAAGCCCTTCACCGTGACCTGCTGGTTGATCTTCTTGTACGCCGCGTCGAGGCTGTCCTTGAGCTCCTCGAAGGGCACCTCGACAGTGAGCCGAACCCGGGTCGGGTTCAGGGTCTCCACGGCGCTCTTCACGGTTCGGTCTCCTTGTGGCTGACTTCTTGGTTTCTGCCGGGGCCAGACTGGTCCGGCGGATTCGCCGCCCGGAGGAGTTCGTAGGCCGAGTGGGCCGGGACACACGGGCGCGCAGCTTGCATAGTAACCGCAGCCGGTCAGCGCCCCAAAAGGCGATCATCACGACGTCGTGAGCAGGTGCGTGGGCAGGTGGTCGGGGTGGCGGGATTTGAACCCACGGCCTTCCGCTCCCAAAGCGGACGCGCTACCAAGCTGCGCCACACCCCGTCTGGTGCGACACGTAGGGTACATGCCCCGGCCGGTTGCGTCGGCCGCATTCTCCTAGGCGGCGCGCGCGGGCTCCGGGGATCAACTCGTTGGCCTCCACGGCGGGCGACCCGCTACGATGCCTGCAGTGCCGCGGTCACCGACCTGCGGCGCACTGTTGCGGGCGTAGCTCAATGGTAGAGCCCTAGTCTTCCAAACTAGCTACGCGGGTTCGATTCCCGTCGCCCGCTCCATACGACTCAGGGCCAGGTCAGAGGGTTAGTCCTCCGCCTGGCCCTGATCGTTTCCGAGATCGTTTCCGCCCCGGCATGCCTAGACTCGGCGGATGACCTTGGAATGGGAACAGGTAATCGTTCACTCGGCGGATCCGGTGACCCTGGGGCAGTGGTGGGCTACGGCCCTCGGCTGGGTCGTGGTCCACTCCTCGGACGACGAGTTCGAGATCCGCCCGGAGCCGGACCGCCTGCCGGGGCTGGACTTCGTCCGGCTCGACGAGGCCAAGACGGCCAAGAGCCGGCTGCATCTCGACTTCCGGCCCGACGACCAGGCCGCCGAGGTGGCTCGCCTCGAGGCTCTCGGCGCGAAGCGTGTTGACATCGGGCAGGGTGAGCAGTCGTGGGTCGTGATGGCGGACCCCGAAGGCAACGAGTTCTGCGTCCTTGGCCAGCGACGTCCTTGAGAACCCCCTTGGGAGCGCGCGTGTCCTAGCGCGTCCACCGTTGCAGGACCGCAAAGTCCGCGGCCGGCGCGGGCTCCGTCCGGACCCGATGGACGGCGTCCGCCGGTCCGCGCGATGCCTTCCAGACCGTCCTTCAACCCCGATCGATCGCATGTGACACCGTCGTGGGTGACGGCGGCGGGCGCCGCTGGGCGGCGGACACCCGTCCGCTGAGCATCCCGGCCTACCGGCACGTGTGGACGGCGACCGTCGTCACCGCCGTCGGCAGTTCCCCGCCGGGCTGCCCTCCGGCGGGGAACTGCCGGTGCGGGACGAGGCCGCGGCGGCCGACCCGGCCGGTTGCTCAGGTCGAGGGCGGCCGGGTGGCGGAGGCGGTGGGCGGGCCGGGCGGCTCGGCGCTGGAGTTGCCCTCCCACGGCTCGCATGCGGTGGACGGGGCGACGGCACGGACGCTGCCGCTGGAGAAGGCGAGGGTGCGGTACAGGGGGCCGCGTACCTGGCCGGCCGTACCGTCGTCAGGGCCCGTGAGGAGACACAGATGTCGGTGCGCCGCGCCGAGCAGGTGGACCCCGCCCTTGGACCCCTCCGCGACCAGTGTCGTCTGTGCGGCGGCGCCGCACCTCGCGGCTGGACCGCGGGACGGCGGCCGGAGGCGGACCGTAGCCGCCGATATCCGCCGGGTCCGTTTCGCGCAGCGCCGTCCCCGTACGTCCCCCGTTGTGTGAAGTTGTTCAGCGTCTGAAGCTGTTCAGCGCGTTCCGGTCCGCCGGCCCCGCTCCGGTCAGAAATTGATCGAGCTGATGGAGTCCGCTATCGAGTTCAGGAAGCGGTCGATGGACGGGGCCATGCCGGTCGAGGCGAGGAAGAAACCGAACAGGACCGCGACGATCGCGGGGCCCGCCTTGATGCTCCCCCCTCGCAGCAGCACTACAAGGATGATCGCCAACAGCAGCACCACAGACAGTGAAATGGCCACAACTGATCACACCCTCGGTCGGTCCGCTCTCCCGGCCCGGGGGTACGCCCCGCGCACCCCCGCCAGAACCATCGTGCCACCAACCCGGCCCGCCCATGCGGCCCGTGACACAACGTCGGACATCCGGCCGGCGCGGACGATCCGCCGCAGGGTAATTCGAGCGACCCGCCCGCACATGACTCCCCCGGGAATTACGCGACTTCGTTTCCGCCTCCACACATCCTGTGCGCAGGTAATTCGAATTGATGACACAGAGACGCCGTATGCCCCATTTAGTCGGGATGAATCGGGACATCGAGGGTGAGTTGACGGCCCCTGTGTGCGCACCATCACGTAGACAGAGATGGCAAGTTCTGTAAATCGGCGGGTACCCGAAGACGTTAACCAGGAATGACTGCGGGGGTTTTACGAAATCCCACAGACGACGCTAGGGTGCCTGAGATGTTTGACGCCGCCTCCTCCTCCGGCCAGAACCGCAGGCCACTCCCCCCGGCACAGTCGCCGGCGGACGGAGTGCCCAGTCCGCGTACCCCGCTGAGTGCGCGGGCGCGGCAGACGAAGGCGGACAGACCCGGCAAACAGCACGACGGCGCACAGCACGGCGGCGCACAGCACGGCGGCGCACAGCACGGCGGCAAGCAGCGCGACTCGTTCTTCGACAACGCCAAGTACCTGGCGATCGTGCTCGTCGCGATGGGTCACTCGTGGGAGCCGCTGAAGGGCGACAGCCGGATCCTGGAGGGCGTGTACACGGTCGTGTACTCCTTCCACATGCCGGCGTTCATCATCATCTCCGGCTTCTTCTCGCGCAGTTTCGACATGCGCCCGGACCGGCTGAAGCGGCTGATCACCGGTGTCGTCGTGCCGTACGTCCTGTTCGAGAGCGCGTATCCGACGTTCAAGAACCTGGTCACGGGCTCGCACGAGGAGATCAGCCTCCTCGATCCCTGGTACCTGACCTGGTTCCTGGTCGCGCTGTTCATCTGGCGGCTGACGACGCCCATCTGGAAGCTCGTGCGCTCGCCGTTCGCGGTCGCCCTCGGCATCGCGATGCTGGCGTCCGTCACCCCGAACATCGGTGACGACCTCGATCTGCAGCGCGTCCTGCAGTTCCTGCCGTACTTCGTGCTCGGCCTGTGCATGAAGCCCGAGCACTTCCAGCTGGTGCGCCGCCGCTCGGTGCGGATCGCCGCGGTGCCGGTGTTCGCCGCCGCGCTGGCCGTCGGCTGGTGGGCGGTGCCGCGCATGAACACCGCGTGGTTCTACCACCGGGACTCCGCGCAGGAACTGGGCGCGCCCTGGTGGAGCGGGCCCGTGATGACGCTCGCGATGATGGGCTGCTCGCTGCTGCTGACGGCCTGCTTCTTCGCCTGGGTGCCGCGCCGGAGGATGTGGTTCACGGCGCTCGGCGCGGGCACCCTGTATGGCTATCTGCTGCACGGCTTCCTGGTGAAGCTCGCCGACTACCGCGGCTGGTTCGACCACCCGTGGCTGCACCGCCCGCTCGGCGAGATCCTGGTGACCCTGGCCTTCGGCGCCGCCGTCACCGTGCTGTGCACCAAGCCCGTGCAGCGGGTCTTCCGGTTCGCGATGGAGCCGAGGATGGAGTGGGCATTCAAGCAGGACGCGGCGGAACTCGCCCGCGAACGGCAGCGCAGGGAACGCGAGCGCGAGAAGGTCGGCGCCTAGGACCCCGGCTGCTCCCCCAGACCGAGAAGCGCGCGCATCCGGGCGTACTTCTCGGTCAGTCGTCTCCGGGTCGGCTCGTCCAGGACCGCCAGCCGCTCCGGGTCGGCGTTGTGCGCCAGGTCGGCCTCCTTCACCAGCCGCGCGCCGTCCGTAGCGAGGATCCGCCCCGCGTACGCCTCCGGGTCCTCCGCCGGCCGTTTGGTGAGGGCGTCCACGATGGCCTTGGTACGGGCGCTCAGGGCCGCCTGTTCCAGCCACTCACGCGTGAGCGCGTCGTCCTCGACGGAGTCGTGCAGCCAGGCCGCCGCGATCTGTTCCGCGTCCCCGCCCCGGGCCCGCACACCGGAGGCGACGGCGGCGAGATGTTCGGCGTACGGCCGTCCCGCCTTGTCGGTCTGGCCCTCGTGGGCGGCACGGGCGAGGGCCTCGACCTCGGCGAGCGTGAGCTGAGTCATCGGCCCAGTGTCTCGCGGCGCGGGGGCCGCGCGAGCGGTCGGGGTCCAAAAGCCGACCGGCCGACGGCCGGAATCCCACCGCCCCGGATCCGTCGGCGGATCGGCGGGTCAGCGGGTCAGCGGGGTCGGCCGACGGCAGATCAGCAGCAGGGCCCGGTCGTCGTTGACGTCCTTCGCGACCGCCTCGATGAGGTGCCAGGCGGCCCCGTGGAAGCCGCCGGCGACATAGCGGTCGGCCTCGCCGGTGAGCCGGTCGATGCCCTCGACGATGTCGCGGTCGGAGGTTTCCACCAAACCGTCCGTGAACAGCATCAACACGTCCCCGGGCCGCAGCGAGCCCTTCACGGAGTCGAACTGCGCGCCGTCGTACACACCCAGCAGCGGCCCCTCGGCGGCCTTCTCCTCCCAGCGTCCGCTGCCCGCGCTGAGCTGCAGCCCCGGCGGATGGCCGGCCGAGTACAGCTCGTAGTCGCCGGAGTCGAGGTCCAGCACGAGATGGATGGAGGTGGCGAAGCCCTCGTCCCAGTCCTGGCGGAGGAGGTAGCCGTTCGCGGCGGGGAGGAAGGCGTGCGGGGGGAGGGAGCCCAGCAGGCCCCCGAAGGCGCCGGACAGCAGCAGGGCGCGCGACCCCGCGTCCATGCCCTTGCCGGACACGTCCGTGAGGACGACCTCCAGCGTGCGGCCGCCGTTGGTACGGGCCGCGACCACGAAGTCCCCGGAGAAGGACTGCCCGCCGGCCGGCCGCAGCGCCATCTCGTGGTGCCAGCCCTGCGGCAGCTTCGGCAGCTTGCTCTGCACCCGGATCCGCTCGCGCAGGTCGAACAGCATGGTGCCGCCGCGCCGCCAGGGCACCCCGACCCGGCTGCGGAACTGCGCGGTGAGCAGCCCGAAGAAACCGCAGGCGGCCACCACTAGCACCACGCCCGGAGTGACCCGGGACGGGCCCTCGGTGTACGGGCCGAGCCGTACCGACTCCACGATCAGCGCGGTGGCCCCCGTCGCGTACAGGCCGAGCAGGCTCGCCGGGCGCAGCAGCAGGCCGCCGGCGATGATCGGCAGCACCAGGGTGGCCGGGGAGCACCAGACCGAGTCGACCAGGGTCATGGCCATGAGGACGGGGATGGTGATCAGCAGTCCGGCGAACGCGATCCAGTCGGAGCCGTCGCCGCGGAAGTAGTCCACGGCGCTTCTGCGCAGGCCGGTGCGGGCCCGGTGCCACTGCATCTTGCACCGGGCCGTGAACGTCTCGGCCTTCGCGCGCCGCTCTCGTCCTGCTGCCATTAGTTCGCGACCCTATCCATCGGACCGGCTGCTTGGCACGGGAGGTCCCACTTGTCCCTCGTGCGAGGCTCGACTTCGCGGTTCGTCGTCGTCTGTCCTCGGTTCGTCCTCACAGTGAACGGCACGCGGGGCCATCGCGCCGCCGTCCGGGGGAAATTCGCTGGCTCGTCCCGCGACGCCCTGGTACGCATGGTTCATGGGGACTGACCGGGAAACCGAGTTGAGGGTGCTGCGCGAGTCCGACTGGGACCGGTGGTACGACGTCCTGTACCGCGCCTTCGGCGCCTCGGCGGCACCGCCCGAGGAACGGGAACTGGACAAGTCCCTCACCGAGTTCGACCGTTCCCTGGCCGCATGGGACGGGGACACGATCGTCGGTACGACGGGGGCGTTCAGCTTCCGGATGACCGTGCCGGGCGGGGCCGCGGTCCCTGCGGCCGGCGTGACCATGGTGAGCGTGGCGGCCACCCACCGGCGGCGCGGGGTGCTGACCTCGATGATGCGCCGGCAATTGGACGACGTACGGGCGCTGGGCGAGCCGGTGGCGGTGCTGACCGCGTCCGAGCCCGCGATCTACGGCCGCTTCGGGTACGCCGCGGCCACCTTCCGTACGGCCGCCGAGATCGACACGAGCCGGGTGACGCTGTCCCTGCCGCCCGGCGTGGACGACGTACGCCTGCGCTACGCGGCGCCCGCGGACGTCCTCGGCGCCTGCGAGGCGGTCTACGCGGCGCTGGTGCCGCTGCGGCCCGGGATGCTGGCCCGGCGGCCCGGCTGGGAGCGGCTCGGTCTCCTCGACCCCGAGAGCGAGCGGGGCGGGGCGTCGGCGCTGCAGTGCGCGGTCGCCGAACGGGACGGCGAGGTCACGGGATACGTCCGCTTCAGCACCAAGATCGGCTGGGGTGAGAGCGGACACGACGGCACGGTGCAGCTGAAGGACCTGGCCGCGCTCGATCCCGTCACCGAGGCGGCGCTGTGGCGGTTCCTGTTCGGCATCGACCTGATGACCACGCTGTCGGTGCGATCGCGACCGCTCGACGACGCCTGGCGGTACCTGGTCTCGGACCCCCGCCGCTGCCGGCCGCGCCTGAAGGACGATGCGTACGTGCGTCTCGTCGACGTGGGTGCGGCACTGTCGGCGCGCACGTATCAGGCATCCGTGGACGTCGTGCTGGAGGTGGAGGACGCCTTCTGCCCGTGGAACGCGGGGCGCTGGCGCCTGACCGGGGACCCGAAGGGCGCGTCCTGCGAGCGTACGGCCGACGCCGCCGATCTCTCCCTGTCCGTGCGGGAGTTGGGCGCGTCCTATCTCGGCGGCGTGACACTGCTGTCGCTCGCGGCGGCCGGGCGGGTACGGGAACTGCGGCCGGGGGCACTGACGGAGGCGTCGGTGGCGTTCGGCTCACCGGTGGCCCCGTGGCTGCCGCACGGCTTCTAGTGCCCGGTCACCGCTGCTGACAGGTGGGGCACCAGAAGAGGTTGCGGGCGGCGAGGTCGGCGGTGCGGATCCCGGTGCCGCAGATGTGGCAGGGCAGGGTGGCGCGGCGGTAGACGTACACCTCGCCGCCGTGGTCGTCCACGCGCGGTGGCCGGCCCATGGCCTCCGGGGTGTGCTCGGCCCGGACGGTGTCGATCCGGTTGTTCCGGACTCCTTCGTGCATCAGCTCGACGAGGTCGGCCCATATCGCCTCCCACTCGGCGCGGCTGATGTCCCTGCCCTCGCGGTAGGGGTCGATGCCGTGCCGGAACAGCACCTCGGCGCGGTAGACGTTGCCGACGCCGGCGACGGTCTTCTGGTCCATGAGCAGCGCGGCGACCGTCGTACGGCTGCGGGAGATCCTGCGGTACGCCACCTGCGGATCGGCGTCCTCGCGGAGCGGGTCGGGGCCGAGGCGGGCGTGTACGGCCCGCTTCTCGGGGTCGGTGATCAGCGCGCAGGTGGTGGGGCCGCGGAGGTCCCCGTACGCCGTGTCGTTCGCGAGCCGGAGCCGGACGGTGTCGGCCGGCGGGGGTGCGGGGGTGTCGCCGAAGCCGACCTTGCCGAAGAGGCCGAGGTGGATGTGGACCCAGTCGGTGTCCCGGAAGCGGAGGAAGAGGTGCTTGCCGTGGGCTTCGGTGGCCGTCAGTTCGGAGCGGTCCAGGAGGGCGGCGGCGTCGGAGAACTTGCCCTGGGGGCTGGTGACGCGGGGCGCCGTGCCTTGGAAGCGCTCGGCGTAGTCCTGGGCCAGCCGATGGATGGTGTGCCCTTCCGGCACGGCGGGGATGTCCTTTCCTTCGCGAGCAGTGGCCCCGAGAGCGCGCCCTCGGGGCGGAGCCCAGGGGTGCCCTACGCCTGGCTGTCCTGCGGGTGGTGTGCCGGGATCGGCGGCAGGTCGCCCGTCGTCTCGTAGTCCGACAGCATGTCGATCCGCCGGATGTGACGCTCGTCACCGGAGAACGGCGTGTTGAGGAAGACCTCGACGAACTTCGTCGCCTCCTCCGTGCTGTGCATGCGCGCACCCACGGCCACCACGTTGGCGTTGTTGTGCTGCCGCCCCAGCGCCGCGGTCTCCTCGCTCCAGGCCAGCGCCGCCCGCACGCCCTTCACCTTGTTCGCGGCGATCTGCTCACCGTTGCCGGAGCCGCCGATCACGATGCCGAGGGCGTCGTCGTCCGCGGCCGTCCGCTCGGCGGCCCGGAGGCAGAAGGGCGGGTAGTCGTCCTGGGCGTCGTAGATGTGCGGCCCGCAGTCGACGGGCTCGTGACCCGCCGCCTTGAGCCACTCGACGAGGTGGTTCTTGAGTTCGTAGCCAGCATGGTCGGAGCCGAGATACACGCGCATGCCATGAGTGTGACACGCCCCATTGCGGGCAGCAGCCTCGGGTGGCGGCACCTTGCCGGGCCCTCAGGAACCCCTGCCAGGCCTCGGAAAATGTGACCGGGACCATAGAACCTCAAGGGAACCTCAAGTAACGATACGGATTCAGAGGTTCCCGAATTCGTTCGCCTCGGATTCACTGGACCGACTCGTACACCGCTCATACGAGCTGCTCCTCCTGGCGCAAAGGAAATCCGTCCAATGACCCCTGGTTCGGGCCTCCAAGCAGGACTCAAGAACCGCCACCTGACGATGATCGCGATCGGTGGTGTCATCGGAGCCGGCCTCTTCGTCGGCTCCAGCTCCGGCATCGCCTCCGCGGGACCGGGCATCCTCCTGTCCTACGCCCTCGTCGGCACCCTCGTCGTGCTCGTGATGCGCATGCTCGGCGAGATGTCCGCCGCGAACCCCACCTCCGGCTCCTTCTCTGCGCACGCCGACCGTGCGCTCGGCCGCTGGGCCGGGTTCTCCATCGGCTGGCTCTACTGGTTCTTCTGGGTCGTCGTGCTGGCCGTCGAGGCCACCGCCGGCGCCAAGATCCTCTCGGGCTGGGTGCCGGGCGTACCGCAGTGGGGCTGGGCGCTCATCGTGATGACCGTGCTCACCGCGACCAACCTGGTCTCCGTCGGCTCCTACGGCGAGTTCGAGTTCTGGTTCGCCGGCATCAAGGTCGTGGCGATCGCCGCGTTCATCGCCATCGGTGTGCTGGCCGTCTTCGGCGTGCTGCCGGGCGTGCACACGGACAAGGCCTCCTTCGGCAACCTCACGGATCACGGCGGCTTCCTGCCGCACGGGCCCGGCTCGATCCTCACCGGTGTCCTGCTGGTCGTCTTCTCGTTCATGGGCAGCGAGATCGCCACCCTGGCGGCCGGCGAGTCGGAGGACCCGCAGCGTGCGGTCACCAAGTCCACCAACAGCATCATCTGGCGTATCGGCGTCTTCTACCTCGGCTCGATCCTCATCGTGGTCTCGCTGGTGCCGTGGAACGACCCGTCCATCGCCGAGCAGGGCTCCTACGTCGCCGCGCTGAACTCGCTCGGCATCCCCAACGCCGGTCAGATCATGAACGTCATCATCCTGACCTCGGTGCTGTCCTGCCTCAACTCCGGCCTGTACACGGCCTCCCGCATGGCCTTCTCCCTCGGCCAGCGCGGTGACGCCCCGAAGACGTTCGCCCGCACCACCTCCCGGGGCGTGCCGATGGCGGCGATCCTGTCGTCGGTCGTGTTCGGCTTCGTGGCGGTCTTCTTCAACTACAAGTACCCGGACTCCGTCTTCCTCTTCCTGCTCAACTCCAGCGGTGCGGTGGCCCTGTTCGTGTGGCTGGTCATCTGCTTCTCGCAGCTGCGGATGCGCAGGATCATCCAGCGGGAGGCCCCGGAGAAGCTCGTCGTGAAGATGTGGCTGTACCCGTATCTCACCTGGGCCACGGCCGCGCTGATCGTGTTCGTCCTGGGTTACATGCTCACCGACACCGAGGGCGCGAGCAGCGGGCGCAAGACCGTGCTGCTGTCGGTCGCGGTGGCGGCGGTCGTGGTGGTGATCGCCGTGGTGAAGCAGCAGATCGAGTCCCGCCGTGCCGCGACGGCCCCCGCCGCCGTCGAGGCGGCCGAGAAGGTCACCACCGGCTGAGGCCACCGGCCCGGCCGATGAACATGGCCGCATAACCTGACGGCACCTGTCAGGTTATGCGGCCATGCTGCATGCCATGACCTCTGTGGACGACGCCCTGGACCTGACCCTCCTGCGCCCCGGCGACGCCGGTTACGGCGACGAAATCGCCGGTTTTCAGCTCGGTTTCGCCCAGCGGCCCGCCGCCGTGGTGCCCGCCCGCTCGGCGGCCGACGTGGTGGCCGCCGTACGGTACGCGGCCGCCGAGGGCCTGCCCGTCGGGGTGCAGGCGACCGGGCACGGGCTGCCCGGCGGCTACGAGGGCGGGCTGCTCGTCGGCACCCGGCGGATGGACGGGGTCGCGGTCGATCCCGGGGCCCGCACCGTCCGGGTGCAGGCCGGGGCGCGCTGGGGGCAGGTGGTCGCGGCCGCCGAGCCGTACGGGCTGGCGCCGCTGGGGGCACCTCCCACCCTTTAGGCAGTGGGGGAGGGTCGGCACCCAGCGTGGGCGCGGTGTCGTACACCCTGGGCGCCGGACTGGGGATCCCCGCCGCGAGTTCGGCTACGCGGCCGACCATGTGCGGTGGCTGGAGCTCGTCACGGCCGACGGGGAGCTGCGGCACGTCACCGCCGCCTCCGACCCCGAGCTGTACTGGGCGCTGCTCGGCGCCGGGCAGAACCTGGGGATCGTGACCGAGCTGGAGATCGGGCTCGTACCGGTGCGGACGCTGTACGGCGGCTCGCTCGCCTTCGACGGGCGCGGTGGACCCGGCGGCCGCGCTGCGGGCGTACGAGGCCTGGACGCGGACCGTGCCCGACGGGCTGACCTCGTCCTTCGCCGCCGTACCGTATCCGGACCTGCCCGCGCTGCCCCCGCACCCGCGCGGCAGGTACGTCGTCTCGGTCCGCGTCGCCCACACCGGCGCCGACGGCGAGCGGATCGTCGCCCCGCTGCGAGAGACCGGGCCGGTGCTCGCGGATTCCCTGCGCGAGATGCCGTACGCCGAGAGCCACACCATCCACAGTGACCCGGACTTCCCGCACGCCTACTACGGCGACGGCGCGGTGCTGCGGGAGCTGGACGTGGAGCGGGCCGGCGAGCTGCTGCGGGCGACCGGGCCGGAGGCGGGCCCGATGTGCGTCGTGCAGGTCAATCACCTGGGCGGCGCGCTCGCCCGGCCGGCGCCGAACGCGGTGCCCTACCGCGACGGGCGGTTCCTGGTGCGGCTGTTGACGGTCGGGGAGCGGGAGCGGGCCCGGGCCGTGCTCGACCCGGCGTTCGCGCTGCCGGCCGAGGACACCCTGGGACGGTCCCTCAACTTCGCCTTCGGCGCCGGGGACCGGAACACCGGCCTGTACGGCCCCGGAACGCGAAAGAGGCTCGCCCGGGTCAAGGAGACCTACGACCCGGCGAACCTCTTCCGCAGGAACTACGGCGTCTAGCGCTTGTTCGCGAACTTCCACGCGGTGGGCAGGGCGCCCATCGCCAGGGCGGCCTTGAGGGCGTCGCCGATCAGGAACGGGGTGAGGCCGAGCGCGACGGCCTGGGAGAGGGAGAGGTGGGCCGCGACGGCGAGGTACGGCACGCCGACGGCGTAGATGATCGCCTCGCCGAGGAGCATCGTGCCCGCCATGCGCAGCGGCGAGCGGTCGGCGCCGCGCCGGGCCAGGGCGCCGACGGCAGCCGAGGCGAGCAGCATGCCGAGGATGTAGCCGAAGGAGACCGAGGCAGCGCCGGAGGTGCCGCCCGCGAACCACGGCATGCCCGCGACACCGGCGAGCGCGTACAGGGCGAGGGAGAGGAAGCCGCGGCGGGCGCCGAGCGCGGTGCCGACGAGCAGCGCGGCGAAGGTCTGGCCGGTCACCGGCACCGGGGAGCCGGGCACCGGGACGGCCACCTGGGCCGCGAGTCCGGTGAGCACGGCACCGCCGGCGACGAGGGCCGCGTCGCGGACGCGGGACGCGGGGAGCAGGTCGGCGAGGACTGCTCCGGGGCGAGCGGTGGCGGTGGCGGTGCTCATGGGGACTCCGCGGGTGACGGGGACATGCTGGGACACCGTGACGCTATCCCAGCCGCCTCGGGCCGATCACCGTCAGCGCTCGACAAAGGGCGGAACGACAGCTTGGTGGGCTTCGAACAAAGAGTGCGGGCTACACCGATCAGGGCGTGACACTGGTCACTGAGGCGGGGACGCGTGGCTCACTCGGCGGGATTCCGAGGGGACTGTGGGGTCTCACCAAATGAATCCTGGTCATCTGGTCGGATTCACCTTTCCTGCCCTACTCTTCCAGCCATGGTTGCCCAGGCCCGGAACTTCACCTCGCGTCGCTATGTCGACCTGCGACGCCAGGGCACGGCCACCTGTCGCCGCCCGGGGTAGGGGCGGACCACCCGGCACGCCTCTGCTCGCGGAGTTCCGAGACGTGTCGGCCCCGTTTCCCGAGGACGGTCCTCCATGCCCCGTACCGCGGTATCCACCCTTGTCTCGCCCGTTCCGCGTGCCGCCGACAGCGACCGGCGGCGCACCAGCGCCAGTGTCGTGCTGCGGTCCGTGCTGGAGCACGGGCCGGTGGCGCGCAGCACCATCGCCCGGCTCACCGGGCTGTCGCCCGCGTCGGTGACCGAGCACTGTGCCCGGCTCGCCGACCTCGGGCTGATCCGGGAGTCCGCACAGCCGCGCCGCTCGGGCGGGGTCGGCCGGCCGCACGTCCCCGTCGACCTGGACGACACGGGGTTCCTGGTCGGCGGGGTGCACGTGGCCGTGCCGTACACGACGGTCGCTCTGCTGGATCTGCGCGGCCGGGTGGTGGCCCGGCGTGAGCTGAAGCACGAACGGACCGATCCCGGCTGGGTACTGGCGCGGGCCGCCGAGGGACTCGCCGGGCTGCTCGCCGGGGCGCCGGGCCGCCGGCCGCTGGGGGTCGGGGTGGCCGTCGGCGGCTGGGTGGACCGGGAGACCGGCAGCGTGGTCGAGCACGAGCTGCTGGGCTGGCGCGAGGTGCCGGTGCGGGAGCTGCTCGGCGCCCGCACCGGGCTGCCGGTCCATGTGGACGGGCACGCGCGGGCGTTGGTGAACGGGGAGCGGCTGTTCGGGCGGGCCCGGGGCAGCGCGAGCGTGCTGCATCTGTTCGTGGGCAATGTGGTCGACGCGGCTTTCGCCACCCATGACGAGGTGCACCACGGACCGCGTTCGGCGGCCGGGGCGATCGCGCATCTGCCGGTGCCGGGCGGCACCGAGCCCTGCCCGTGCGGCCGTACCGGCTGCCTCCAGGCCGAGCTGAGCGAGCGGACGTTGTGCCGGCGGGCCAGGGTCGCGGGGGTGACCGGTGCGGCCGACCCGATGCGGGTGGTGGCCGCGGCGGCGGCCGGGGACGCGGTGGCCCGGCGGCTGCTCGTCGAGCGGTCCCGGACGACCGGGCGGGCGGCCGGGCTGCTGCTGGACGTGCTCAATCCGGAGACGGTCGTGGTGACCGAGGTGGGTGTCATCCACTTCGAGGACTGCCTGAGCGCGCTCAGGGAAGCGGCCGGAAAGGACCGGTCCACGGCGGTGGAACCGACGAGTTTCCCGGATTCGGTGCTGGCGGTGGCGGGCGGTTCGGTGGCCCTCGACGTAGTGTTCCGTGATCCGCTGGGCGTGTCAGCTGAGGCTATTTAATTCAGAAACTCGGAATGTTGACAGGGAGTGTTCGTGGCCGGGAACATGCTGGTCATGAACCCGCTCACGAGCTGTCGCACCCTCTGTTGCTGACACGTTGCCGCGCATGAAGCGCGTGTTTCCGTCTGCGTGAGTTCTTTCTTCTCCGGTATTTCCCCACCCGGAATTCCGTCTGCCTTTCTCCGCTTTTTTCGTCTGGAGAGCCTCCCATGCACCGTCGTCTCTTTCTCACCTCCCTGCTGGGCGCGTCCGCCGCCGTGACGGGCCTGGCCGGCTGCGCCAAGGGGGCTGCCTCGGCCGACACCGCCGGCGCCGCGGCCAAGCCGCTCACGGACAAGGTCCCGGCGGGCACCAGCCTGAAGATCGCCTCCTACCAGGGCCAGCAGCAGTTGCAGTTCCGGCTGGCGAAGCTGCCCAGGCTGCCGTTCACCGTGTCGAGCTGGCTGAACATCGGGGCGGGTCCGGACGTCATCAACGCCTTCCGCGCGGGGTCCCTGGACCTCGCCAACAACGCGGGCATCCCGCCCATCCAGGCGCACTACCAGGGCTTCGACGCGAAGATCGTGGCGATCGACCTCACCCGCAAGCCCAACTACCTCTTCGCGACCAAGCCCGGCAGCGACGTCCACACCGTCGACGACTTCAAGGGCAAGCGGCTCGCCTTCTCCCAGGGCCAGGCCCAGGGCGTCGTCCTGCTACGGGCGCTGAAGAAGGCGGGCCTCGCGTACGACGAGGTGAAGCTGGTCCCGCTGACCAGCAACCAGTTCCTCACCGCCCTGCAGTCCGGGCAGGTCGACGTGGCCCCGCTCGCCAACAACCAGGCGCCCGCGTATCTGAAGCAGTACGAGGCGAAAGGCGCCCGCACCATCCCCACCGATGTCGTCGACCTGCTCAACCTGCTGTGGGCGCCGCAGTCCGTGCTGAACGACCCCGCGAAGGCCGCCGCGATCGCCGCCTACATCCCGCAGTGGGCCCGGGGCCAGGTGTGGCAGTACGAGCACCCGGACGTGTGGAACGAGGAGTTCTACGTCAAGACGCAGAACCTGACCCTGGAGCAGGCGCGGGGCATCGCCCGGCTCGCCAACAAGCCGCTGTTCCCGCCCGGGTGGGACGAGGCGATCACATGGGAACAGGAGACGGCCGACCTGCTCGCCGAGGGCGGGTTCGTGAAGAAGTTCGACGTCTCCTCGCTCTTCGACCACCGCTTCGAGTCGATCGCCGCCAAGGCCGTACCCGAGGAGTACCGGAAATGACCGCCGTGACCACGACGACGACCGCCGTCGCGGCGCCGGGGGCCGGGAAGGTTCCCCAGGTCCGCAGGCCGAGGCGCCTCTCCCCCGGCCGCCGGCTGCCCGCCGCCCGGCTGATCGGCCCGCTCGTGCTCCTCGCCCTGTGGACCGCCGCGTCCGCCGCCGGAGCGCTCGACACGGGTGCCATTCCCGCGCCGTGGACGGTCGTGCGGACGGCCGGTCATCTGTGGACGGACGGCACCCTGCCCACCGACGTCCTGACCTCGCTGCGGCGGGCCGGGTACGGCTTCGCGATCGGTCTGGCCGCGGGCGTGCTGCTCGCGCTCGCCGCCGGGCTCAGCCGGGCCGGGGAGGCGCTGATCGACGGGACCGTGCAGTTCAACCGGGCGATCCCGACCCTCGGCCTGATCCCGTTGTTCATCCTCTGGCTGGGCATCGGGGAGACCTTCAAGGTCGCCATCATCGCGATCGTCGTCTACATACCGATCTATCTGAACACGCATGCCGCGCTGTCCGGCATCGACGGCCGGTATGTCGAACTCGCCGAGGTACAGGGCCTGTCGCGGCTCACCTTCGTCCGCCAGGTGGTGCTCCCCGGCGCACTGCCCGGATTCTTCGTGGGACTCCGGCTCGGTGTGACGAGTTCGTGGCTGGCCCTGGTGGTGCTGGAGCAGATCAACGCCACCAGCGGCCTCGGCTACATGATGTTCCAGGCGCAGAACTACGGCCAGACCGACGTCATCCTGGTCGGCCTGCTGATCTACGGCGTCTTCGGCCTGGTCTCCGACAGCGTGGTCCGTCTCGTCGAACGGAGGGTGCTGTCGTGGCGCCGCACACTGAGCAGCTGACCCGCCCCGCCGTGCGGCTGCGCGGCCTGACCCGGTCGTTCCAGGGCCGTACGGTCCTCGACGGCATCGACCTCGACCTGCCCGCCGGCCAGTTCACGGCCCTGCTCGGGCACAGCGGCTCGGGCAAGAGCACCTTGCTGCGGGCCATCGCCGGACTCGACCACGAGGTCGCGGGCGGCGGACAGCTCACCGCCCCGGAGCGGGTCTCGGTCGTCTTCCAGGACTCCCGGCTGCTGCCGTGGCGCCGGGTACTGGACAACGTCCTGCTCGGCACGGATGGCAGGGACGCCGAGGAGCGCGGTCGGGCCGCGCTGGAAGAGGTCGGTCTGAAGGGCCGCGAGCGTGCCTGGCCGGGCGAACTGTCCGGCGGCGAGGCCCAGCGGGCCGCGCTCGCCCGCTCCCTGGTACGCGAGCCCGAACTCCTGCTCGCCGACGAGCCGTTCGGAGCGCTGGACGCACTGACCCGCATCAGGATGCACAACCTGCTGCGCGACCTGTGGCAACGCCACCGGCCGTCGGTGCTGCTGGTCACCCACGACGTGGACGAGGCGATCGTGCTCGCCGACCGGGTCCTCGTCCTGGACCAGGGCCGCATCGGCCTCGACCTGACCATCGACCACCCCCACCCGCGCTCCCACCGCGAACCGGTCCTGAGCGAACACCGCGCCCGACTACTGACCGCACTGGGCGTCACGGAGAACCACCGATGACCCCCCACACCCCCCACACCCGCCACCAGCCCCGCCCGCTGCCGCGCCCCAGGCACCCGAGGGACGAGGCGACCGTGCCCGCCGACCGGCTCCTCGTCCTGGACCAGGGCCGCATCGGCCTCGACCTGACCATCGACCACCCCCGGCCTGTTCCGCGAGGAGTACGGCCACGCCGGACCCTCCGGGAGCGCTACGGCCTTCCCCGCCCCGCCAACCAGCACACCGCAGCCCTCGTCTGAAAGGACCCGCACATGTCCCTCGACATCACCAAGGTCACCGCACGCATCGGCGCCCGTGTCTCCGGCGTCGACATCACCAGGCCCCTCGCCCCGGAAGAGGTCGCCGCGATCCGCGAGGCCCTGAACGTCCACAAGGCTCTCGTCTTCGAGGCGGGCGGTCTGGACGATGCCGGCCAGCAGGCCTTCGCCCGCCACTTCGGTGATCTGACTACCGCGCACCCGACGGTCGGCGCGGTCGACGGCGCCCCGAACGTGCTGCCCGTGGACAGCGAGCGGGGCCGCGCCAACCACTGGCACACCGACGTCACCTTCGTCCTGAACCCGCCGCAGGCCAGCACCCTGCGCTCGATCACCGTCCCGCCGTACGGCGGCGAGACTCTGATCGCCAACGCGGCCGCCGCCTACCGGGACCTGCCCGAGCCGCTGCGCCGCCTCGCCGACACCCTGTGGGCCGAGCACACCAACGACTACGACTACGCCGTGCCGGACGAGGAGGTCGACGAGGAGAAGGCCGCACAGCGCGCCCAGTTCACCTCCATCACGTACCGCACCGCCCACCCGGTGGTCCGGGTCCACCCCCTGACCGGAGAGCGCGGGCTGTTCGTCGGCGGGTTCGCGCAGCGGATCGTGGGCCTGTCGGTCGGCGAGTCCCGCAAGATCCTCGACCTGCTCCAGGCGTACGTCACCCGTCCGGAGAACATCCTGCGCCACCGCTGGGCGGAGAACGAACTCGTCCTCTTCGACAACCGGATCACCCAGCACTACGCCATCGACAACTACGACGGACGGCCGCGCCGGCTGCACCGGGTGACCGTCGCCGGTGACGTCCCGGTCGGCATCGAGGGCAAGGAGAGCTACTCGATCGAGGGCGACGCCTCGCACTACACGCCGGTCCTCGCGGCGGCGTAACCGGATCCTCACCCTCCGCACAGAGGGTGTCCGGATACTGGGCGGCCCCGTCGTCTGAGCGGACGGGCCGCCCAGACTGGCGGCGTTTTTGCCCGCCCATTGCACGGGAGAGCCGCACCCATGCCCACCAGCACGACCACCGGGACACCGCCACAGCACCAGGAGGGCGGTGCTTCCCTCTCCCACGGCCTCAAGCAGCGCCATCTGTCGATGATCGCCCTGGGCGGGGTGATCGGCGCGGGTCTGTTCGTCGGCTCCGGCGCGGGCATCGCCGCCGCCGGTCCGTCCATCGTCATCGCCTACGCGCTCTCCGGACTGCTGGTGATGCTGGTGATGCGGATGCTGGGCGAGATGTCGGCCGCCTACCCGTCCTCGGGCTCCTTCTCCGCGCACGCCGAGCGGGCGATCGGCCCCTGGGCGGGCTTCGCCGCCGGCTGGTCCTTCTGGGTGCTGCTGTGCACGGCCGTCGGCCTGGAGGGCATCGGTGCCGCGCACATCGTCCAGGGCTGGCTGCCGGGCACCCCGCAGTGGATGTGGGTGGCCCTGTTCATGGTGGTGTTCTGCGGGGCGAACCTGGCCGCCGTGAAGAACTTCGGCGAGTTCGAGTTCTGGTTCGCCGCGCTGAAGGTCGGCGCGATCAGCCTGTTCCTGATCCTCGGCGTGCTGGCCATCGCCGGTGTGCTCCCCGGCACCCACTCCCCCGGCGCGGACAACCTCGGCGACTTCATGCCGCACGGCAACCAGGGCCTGCTGGTCGGCCTGCTCGCCTCGGTCTTCGCCTACGGCGGCCTGGAGACGGTCACCATCGCGGCCGCCGAGTCCGAGAACCCGGTCAAGGGCGTGGCGTCCGCCGTCCGCACGGCCATGTGGCGCATCGCCCTGTTCTACATCGGCTCGATGGCGGTCGTCGTCACCCTGGTCCCCTGGAACTCCAGCGAGGTTCTGGAGAAGGGCCCGTACGTCGCCACGCTCGACCACCTCGGCATCCCCGGCGCGGGCCGGCTGATGAACGTGGTCGTGCTGGTCGCCCTGCTGTCCGCGATGAACGCCAACATCTACGGCTCCTCACGCATCGCCTACTCCCTGGTCGAGCGCGGCCAGGGCCCGAAGGCGCTGGTCAAGCTGTCCGGCGGGGTCCCCCGGATCGCGGTCCTCACCTCCTGCTTCTTCGGCTTCGTGTGCGTGCTGCTCAGCTACTGGCGCCCGAACGACGTCTTCCCGTGGCTGCTGAACATGATCGGCGCGGTCATCCTGGTCGTCTGGATCTTCATCGCGGTCTCCCAGCTGCTGCTGCGCCGCCGTATCGAGCGCGAGGCCCCCGAGAAGCTGGTCGTGCGCATGTGGGCGTTCCCGTGGCTGACCTGGGTCGCGCTGGCCGGCATGGTCGCGATCTTCGTCCTGATGGCCCGCGAGCCGGACACCCGCGTCCAGCTCTGCTCCACCGGCGGGATGACCCTGTTCCTGGCGGCCGTGGGCTACCTCTGGCAGCGGGTCCGCGCCAAGCGCTGACACCCCGACGCCGAGAAGGCCCCCGCGTACCACACGCGGGGGCCTTTCCGTTGCCCTGCGCCGGGCCCGGCTCCCGGATGGTCATGATGTGCGCCTGGGGCCGGCCCATGTACACGCTGGTCGAAGAGGAGCTGAAGGAGCGGGCCCATCTGCGGGCCCCGCGATCCCCCTACTGACCCGATCCTGGAGGCCAACCATGTCGAACGGCGATCCAGCGGCAGGCGGCGCCGAACGCCGGCCCCGCTCGGAAGCATGGAAGACGGCGCTCACCGTGCTGCAGTCGGCGAAGCCACCGTCCATCCCGCACGGGGCGGAGGTGATGACCGCTCTCGTCGAGTTCCCGCCCGGCGATCCCGGCACCCCTCCGCACCGGCACTCGGGACCTGCCTTCGGCTATGTGCTGGAGGGCGAGATGCTCTTCGAGCCGGAGGGCGAGCCGGAGCGGGTGATCAAGGCCGGCGAGACGTTCTGGGAACCCGGCGGTGATGTCATCCACTACCAGGACGGGAACAACCGGACGGATTCCTGGAGCCGTTTCCTCGTCACCATGCTGTGCGAGCCGGGTCAGCCCATGCTCACCCTGGTCGACGACGAGGAGCTGGCCCGGCGTCAGCACCTGCGAGCTCCCCGTCCCGGAGCGTGATCCGCCGCTGCGCAGGGCACGTTCAGCGAGAGCAGCGCGGTGTGCTCGCCGTCGACCCGGATCTCGCTCACCGCCGCGTTGCGCAACTGCGGGAAGACGCGGCGGTATTCGCCGAGCGGAACGCCGAGCAGTGAGCACAGCACCAGCCGCAGCAGGGTGTTGTGGGCGACGACCAGGACCCGCCCGCCGGGGTGGGCGGCGGCGACGCGGCGCAGGGCGGCACTCCCGCGCCCGGCCGCCGCGCGGGGGTCCTCGGCGCCGGGGAAGGGGTGTGCCACCGGGTCGGCGCGGAACGCGTCCGCCGCCTCCGGGTCCTCCGCCGCGAACTCGGCGAGCGTACGGCCCTCCACCACCCCGAAGTCGCACTCCCGCAGGTCGGGTTCCCGGTGCGGGGTGAGCCCCAGGGCCCGGCAGGCGGGGTCGGCCGTGGCGATCGCCCGGGACAGCGGCGAGGTCCAGACGGCGTCCACCGGATGCGCGGCGGCCCACCTTCCCAGCGCCTCGGCCTGGGCGTACCCGGTGTCGGTGAGCGCGACGTCGCTGACTCCGGCATACCGGTTCTCGGCATGCCACACGGTCTGTCCGTGGCGGGCGAGGAGCAGGGTGGCGGGGGTCATGGGCAGCAGTATCCCCGCGGGCTCGCCGCGGGCCGAAAGCCCTGGTCGTGACCGTCCGGCATGCGAGGGGCGGGCGAGTGGCGCACGATGAACGCATGTCCGACAAAGACATCGCACGCGGCGGCGAACGGCGACTGCTCCGGGCAGCGGCCAGGCTCGCCCTGGCCGCATCCGCGCCGTTGCCGGCCGCCGGTTCCGCACAGGCCGCGACCCAGCACGACACGATCGCCCTGAAGGCGCTCGACGACATCGTCAAGGGCGACTACAAGGCCGCCACCGCCCACTTCGACGCGGACATGCGCAAGCACCTGCCGCCGGAGGGCCTGAAGGACTCGTGGACGCACTACCAGGACGAATTCGGGCACTACAAGTCGCACCGGAAACCCAAGGACGTCAAGTCCGGCCGGTTCACCGTGGTGAGCGTGCCCCTGCGCATGGCGAAGAGCGACGGCGAGTTCCGCGTGAGCTTCGACAAGTCCGGTGCCATCGCCGGCCTGTTCTTCCTCAGGCCGGGCGTACCGTTCCCGAAGTCGATGCCCACGTGATCACCGGTCCAGCCGGTCCAGAGCGTGCGCCGCCACCTCCCTGGGCAGCCACCCGCGCAGCTCCAGCTCCCCCACCAGCCGTGCGTACGGCTCGGCGAACCGCGCCGTGCGGCCGGGGCGCGGCTCGACCGTCGTCCCCACGCGGGCCATCGCCTCGGCGACGGCGGCGAGGCGGTCTCCCGCTCCGGTGCCGTACGCGGCCAGGGCCGCCATGCCCAGAGCGGGTTCCGGCCGCTCGGGGACGCGGACCGGGCGGCCCAGGACGTCCGCGCGCAACTGGGTCCAGTAGGCGCTGCGGGCCGCGCCGCCGGTGAAGGCGAGGGGGCCGTCCACGCGGGCGCCGAGGTGGTGGAGGTAGTCCAGGCAGAGGCGTTCGGCGAAGGCCACGCCCTGCAGGAGGGCCGCCCACAGGTCGGCGTCCGACTCCGGGTCGCCGAGCAGGAGCGCGGTGGCCTGCGGGGCGCGGAAGGGGAAGCGTTCGCCGGGTGAGACCAGCGGGTAGGCGACGGCACCCGAGGGCTCGTACGCGGCCGCGCGGCCGTCCAGGGCGGCCGGATCGGCGGCCGGGAAGCGGGCGGTGAGGACGCCGGCACCGACGCTGGAGGCGCCCCCGGGCAGCCAGGTGCCGTCCGGGGCACGGTGGTTGTAGACCACACCGGCCGGATCCCGGACCGGCTCGGCGGCCGCGCCCTTGAGCACCAGTGTCGTGCCGAGCACCGAGTTCCACGCGCCCTCGCGCAGCGCGCCCGCGGCGATCTGGGCCGCGCAGCCGTCGGTCATGCCCGCGACGACCGGGGTGCCGGCGGGGATGCCGGTGGCGGCGGCGGCGGCCGCGCAGACCTCGCCGAGCCGGGTGCCGGGCGGTACGACGTCCGGGAGGGCGCCGGCCGGGAGCCCGGTGAGGTCGGGCCAGCGTTCGCGCTCCACGTCGTACGCGGTCTTCAGGGCGTGGCTGGAATCGGCCGGGACACGCTCGCCGGTAAGCCGTGCGGTGATCACGTCCGGCTGGTGCGCGATCCGTCCGGCGCCGTACCGGCCGACGAGCCAGCGCGCCTTCGGCAGGGCCCAGCTGTCCTGCACGGCGAGGCCCGCCGAGCGCAGCCGGCCCGCATCGGCGGACGCGCGCCCGTCGTCGTACATGAGCGCGGGCCCGGCCGGGCGTCCCGTGTCGTCCGTGAGCAGCACGGTCCCGGAGGTCCCGCACACCGCGAGCCCGGCCACCTCCGCACGGGCCCCGCCGAGCGCCTTCCGGCAGGCCGCGCACACCGCGTCCCACCACTCCCCCGGGTCCTGCTCGTGCCGCATCCCGTCCCGCCGCCCGCGCACCAGGGGTGCGGCACCGCTGCCGAGGACCGTGCCGTCGGCCGTCACGAGCAGTGCCCGCACCCCTTGGGTACCGAGGTCGATCCCGAGCCACGCCACCGCCATCCGAACCTCCGCACATCGCGAACGCTCCTGTGAAGTTCCCACTCCTCCCTGAGATTTCCCCCTGTTTTCCCCGTGCACAAGGGATTGACGGCCTTCCCGTGCCGTTACACCCTCTGTTGTCGAGTCGACTCGCCTGTCATCCCGGCCCGACCCCACCGCGACCGGGCCGAGCGACCGGGACGGCGGACAGAGGCAAGATGGGCAACAGCAGCGCGCACTCCCCGCAAGGGCCCGCGGCCCGGCAGACGGCCATGGCCGAACTCGTCCTCGCGGAGGGCTCGGCGACCGCGGCCGAGCTGGCCGAGCGGTTCGGGGTGAGCCTGATGACCATCCACCGGGACCTCGACGAGCTCGAACGGCAGGGGATCGTAAGGAAGTTCCGGGGCGGGGTGACCGCGCAGCCGTCCGGGGTGTTCGAGTCGAACGTGCAGTACCGGCTGAAGACCATGCGCCCGCAGAAGGCCGCGCTCGCCGCGCACGCCATGCGGCACATCGAGCCCGGCATGGCCGTCCTCCTCGACGACTCCACCACCGTCCTGGAGATGGCCCGCCGGCTGCGGCTCGGCGAGATCACCCCGCTGACGGTCGTCACCAACTTCCTGGAGGCGATCAACCTCCTCGCCGGGCAGCGCGGCATCCATCTGATGGCACTGGGCGGCGACTACGACCCGCTGCACTCCTCCTTCCTCGGGGTGTCCTGTGTGGAGGCGGTCGAGCAGCTGCGCGTGGACGTCGGTTTCCTGTCGACGTCGGGGGTGCACGGCGGCTACGCCTACCACCAGGAGCAGCACATCGTCTCCGTGAAGCGGGCGATGCTCGACGCGGCCGCCCGCACCGTGCTGCTGGTCGACCACACCAAGCTGAGCCGGGTCGCGCTGCACCGGGTGGCCCCGCTCTCCCGCTTCGACCTGCTGCTGGTGGACGACGGCGCCTCGCCCGAGGCGCTGCGCGACCTGGACGAGCACAAGGTGCGCCACGAGGTGTGCGCCACGGATCCGAAGGAGCGTGCCTCCCTGTGACGACCTCCCGCGTGCGTGTGCTGGCCGCCGGCGACCACTTCGTCCTGCCGCGGCTGATCACGGCCGCCCTCGGCCGGGAGGCCGACTGCGAGGTGCGGGAGCTGACGCTCGGCTGGCCGCTGGAGCCGTTCGGGCCGGTCGCCGAGGTGAGCGAGGCGAGCGACGCCGAGGACGAGCTGATCACGGCGCTCGACGGCGCGGAGGTGCTGGTCACCCAGATGGGCCCGGTCACCGCCCGCGTCCTCGCCGCCTGCCCCGCGCTGCGGCTGGTCGTGGTCTGCCGGGGCGGGCCGGTGAACGTCAACCTGGAGGCGGCGAAGCGGCACGGCGTACGGGTGTGCTTCGCACCCGGCCGCAACGCCGCCGCCACCGCCGAGTTCACCGTCGGCCTGCTGCTCGCCGCCCTGCGCCGCATCCCGCAGGCCCACAACCTTCTCGCCGGTCGAGGGAGTTGGGGCGGGTCCGCGTACTACACGTACGAGCACAGCGGTGTCGAGCTGGAGGACCTGCCCGTCGGGATCGTCGGATACGGCGCGGTGGGCAGCCGGGTCGCGCGGGTGCTGTGCGCCTTCGGGGCCCGGGTGATGGTGTACGACCCCTATGTGCGCGGCGAGGTGCACGGGCTGCGCCTGGACTCGCTGGACGAACTGCTGCGCCGCTCCCATGTGGTCACCCTGCACGCCCGGCTGACGGCACAGACCCGTGGCCTGCTCGGCGCCCGTGAGCTGGCGCTGCTGCCGCCGGGCGCGGTGGTCGTCAACGCCGCCCGCGGGGCGCTGCTGGACGAGGACGCGCTGTGCGACGCGCTGGCGGACGGGCGGCTCGGCGCGGCGGCCCTGGACACCTACGCCCGCGAACCCCTCCCCGCGGACTCCGGGCTGCGCGCGCCGGCCGACCGGGTGGTGCTGACCCCGCACCTCGGTGGTGCGAGCCGGGCGGTGGCGGAGAAGGCGGCACGGATCGCGGCGGCCGAGGTGGGCCGCTGGGTGCGCGGGGAGCCGCTCGCGCACTGTCTGACCTGAGAACACCCGGGGGTGTCATGTTCGTCGGGATCGATGTGGGCACGTCTTTGGTGAAGGCCGCCGCCTTCGACCGTGCCGGCCGCCAACTGGGCGTGGAGGTGCGGCCGGTGAACCTCGATGTGCGCTTCGGAGCCGTCGAGCAGTGGATGCCGGAGGTGTACGCGGCCGTGTCCGGCGCGCTGAAGGTCCTCACCGGGCGGCTGGAGGAGCCCGTGGAGCTGGCCGGGCTGACCGGGCAGGGCGACGGGGTGTGGCTGGTGGACGCGGCGGGCCGGCAGGTGCGGCCGGCGATCTCCTGGATGGACGGACGGGCGCACGAGCTGGTGGACCGGTGGCTGGCGGACGGCACCTTCGAGGCCGTCTTCCGGCGCACCGGCAGCGCGATGTTCCCCGGCTGTCCGGGTCCGCTGCTGGCCTGGCTGGACCGGCACGAGCCGGCGTCCCTGGACCGGGCGGCGGCGGCCGTGTACTGCAAGGACATGGTGTTCCAGCGGCTGACCGGCGCCGAGCGGGCGGTGACGGACGTGTCGGACGCGTCGATGCCGTTCCTCGACCCGCGCACCCGGTCGTACGACCACGGGGTGCTGGAGCTGCTCGGCCTGACGCACCGCAGGCGGCTGCTGCCTCCGATCGGCGACCCGATCGCGACCGGCGAGGCGGTCGGTGAGGGGCTTGCGGCCGGCACCCGGCTGGCGAACGGCCCGTACGACCTGCCGGCCTGCGCGCTCGGCGCGGGCGTCACCGCGCCCGGCGACGGCCTGCTGATCGTCGGCACCTGTCTGGCGAGCCTGGTCGCCACCACCGAGCTGGATCTCGCGGGCGAACCGGCCGGGCTGTACATCTCCACCGACCGGCCGGGCCACTGGCTGCGCGCGATGCCCGCGATGGTCGGTACGGCGGCCCTGGACTGGGTGCTGGCCACGACGGGCGCCCGGCACCAGGAGCTGGACGCCCTGCTGGCCGAGGCCCCGCCCGGCTCGTTCGGGGTGCGGGTGCTGCCGTACTTCGCGCCCTCCGGTGAGCGCGCGCCCTTCGTGGAGCCGGGGCTGCGCGCCGAGTTGCTCGGTGTCTCGCTGGAGACCCGGCCCGCCCACCTGGTGCGCGCCACCTGCGAGGGCATCGGCTACGCGGCCCGGCACTGTCTGGAGGCCGCGGGTCTGACCGGGACGCTCGCGGTGTGCGGCGGCGGCACTCGCAGTCCGGCCTGGACGCGGCTGCTGGCGGACGTGCTGGGCCGGCCGCTCAGGGTGATGGAGGGCGAGGTCGGCGCGCGGGGCGCGGTGCTGGCGGCGGCGGAGCGGTACGGGGTCCCGCTGGACACCGCGGCCTGGACCGAGCCGACCCGCGTCATCGAGCCGGACCCGGACCGGGCGGCGTACTACGCCAAGGGGTACGAGGAACACCTGGAGCTGCTGGCGGAGGCACGGCAAAGGGCCCGGCGCTGAGCGGCACCGGGCCCTGCGTCTGCCGGGGCTCAGAGGTTGCTGAAGTCCGGCCCCTGCGTCCTGGTGCGCTTGATCTCGTAGAAGCCCGGCACCGAGGCCACGGCGATCGTGCCGTCCCACAGCCGGGCCGCCTCCTCGCCCTTCGGGGCGGGGGTGACGACCGGGCCGAAGAAGGCGATCTGCTCGCCGTCGGGGCCGGGCACCGCGATGACGGGGGTGCCGACGTCCTGGCCGACCTTCTCGATGCCCTCCTTGTGGGAGGCGCGCAGCTCGGCGTCGTACTCGAAGTCCTGCTGCTCGGCGTAGTCGATGAGGTCGGCGGGCAGGCCGACGTCCGCGAGGGCGCCGGCGACGGCCTCCAGGGTCGGGCCCTCGCCGTTGTTGTGGATGCGGGTGCCGAGCGCGGTGTACAGCGGGCCGAGGATGTCGTCGCCATGCTTCTGCCAGGCCGCGGTGACCACGCGGACCGGCTGCCAGGCCTTGGTCGCGAGCATCTCCCGGTACTCCTCGGGCAGCTCGTCGAGCCTGTTCTCGTTGAGGACGGCGAGGCTCATGATGTGCCAGCGGACCTCGATGTCGCGGACCTTCTCCACCTCCAGCACCCAGCGGGAGGTCATCCAGGCCCAGGGGCACAGCGGATCGAACCAGAAGTCGACGGGGGTCTTGCCGGGCGCGGTCGAGGTCGCGGTCTCGGACATGGTTCTCCTCAGCGAAAAGGTCTTTTCAAGCTCAACGACGTCCTCGCGGCCCGCATTCCCCGCTGATTCCCTGCTGCCCCCTGTCAGGGGCACATGGGAGGATCGGTCCTGTTCAGCCGCATCCACGCGATCACAAGGGAGTGCCGTCCGTGCCCGGTGAGAATCTGTCCCGCGACGAGGCCCGGGAGCGGGCCGCCCTGCTGTCCGTAGACGGGTACGAGGTGTCCCTGGACCTCAGGTCCGCGACCGGCGACGGCGAAGGCGAGCCGCGCACGTTCCGCTCGGTGACCACGATCCGCTTCCGCTGCAACGAACCGGGCGCGTCCAGCTTCGCCGATCTGATCGCGCCGAGCGTGACCTCGGTGTCGCTCAACGGCCGGGACCTGGACGCGGGCCAGGTCTTCGACGGCTCGCGGATCCTGCTGGAGGACCTGGCGGCGGAGAACGAGCTGGTGGTGGACGCGCAGTGCGCCTACTCCCGTACCGGTGAGGGCATGCACCGCTTCGTCGACCCGGAGGACGGCGAGGTCTACCTCTACACCCAGTACGAGCCGGCCGACGCCCGCCGCGTCTTCGCCAACTTCGAGCAGCCGGACCTCAAGGCGCCCTACCGCTTCGAGGTGCGGGCGCCGGAGGGCTGGACGGTGTGGAGCAACGGCGCGGGCGAACGGGCCGACGGGGTCTGGCGGTTCGCGGAGACCAAGCCGATCTCGACGTACATCACGTGTGTGGTGGCGGGGCCGTACCACTATGTGACGGATTCCTACGAGCGGGTGTTCGAGGACGGGACCAAGCTGGAGATCCCGCTCGGCGCGATGTGCCGCAAGGGGCTCGCCCCGCACTTCGACGCCGACGACGTCTTCCTGGTCACCAAGCAGGGCCTGGACTTCTTCCACGACCACTTCGACTACCCGTACCCGTTCGGGAAGTACGACCAGGCGTTCGTGCCCGAGTACAACCTGGGCGCGATGGAGAACCCGGGCCTGGTGACCTTCCGCGAGGAGTACATCTTCCGCGGCAAGGTGACGCAGGCGTCGTACGAGGCGCGGGCCAACGTCGTCCTGCACGAGATGGCGCACATGTGGTTCGGCGACCTGGTCACCATGGAGTGGTGGGACGACCTGTGGCTGAAGGAGTCCTTCGCGGACTTCATGGGCACGTTCGCGAACGTGGGCGCGACCCGCTTCAAGGACGCCTGGATCACCTTCGCCAACCGCCGCAAGGCGTGGGCGTACCGCGCGGACCAGCTGCCGTCGACGCATCCGGTCACGGCGGACATCCGTGACCTGGAGGACGCCAAGCTGAACTTCGACGGCATCACCTACGCCAAGGGCGCCTCGGTGCTCAAGCAGCTGGTGGCGTACGTCGGCCAGGACGCGTTCCTGGAGGGCGCGCGGCGCTACTTCAAGCGGCACGCGTACGGCAACACCCGCCTCGGCGACCTGCTGTCGGCGCTGGGCGAGACCAGCGGCCGGGACATGTCGGCGTGGGCGCGTTCGTGGCTGCAGACGGCCGGGGTCAACGCGCTGACGCCGCAGGTGCTGCTGGACGCGGAGGGCCGGGTGGCCGAGCTGGCGGTGGTGCAGGAGGCGCCGGAGACGCATCCCGAGGAGCGCCCGCACCGCATCGCGGTGGGCCTGTACCGGCGTACGCCCGAGGGCGCGCTGGAGCGGTACGCGCGCGTGGAGACGGATGTGGAGGGCCCGCGCACGGTCGTCGCGGACCTGGCGGGCGCCGAGGCCCCGGACCTGGTCCTGGTCAACGACGACGACCTGACGTACTGCAAGATCCGCTTCGACGACACCTCGCTGGCGACGCTTCTGGAGCACCTGGGCGCGCTGACCGACCCGCTGGCCCGTGCGCTGTGCTGGTCGGCGCTGTGGAACATGACCCGGGACGCGCTGCTGCCGGCGCGGGACTTCGTCGGTCTGGTGCTGCGCTTCGCGGGCCGCGAGTCCGACATCGGGGTGCTGCAGATGCTGCACGCGTGGGCGAACTCGGCGCTGGTGCACTATGCGGCGCCCGGGTGGCGGGCGGCCGGCGGTGAGCTGCTGGCCGAGGGCGCGCTGCGGGAGCTGGAGGCGGCCGAGCCCGGCAGTGAGCACCAACTGGCGTGGGCGCGTTTCTTCGCCACGGTCGCGTCCGGCGAGACGGACCTCGCCCTGCTGAAGCGCCTGCTGGACGGCGCGGAGGTCATCGACGGCCTGGAGGTGGACCAGGAGCTGCGCTGGGCGTTCCTGGAGCCGCTGGCGGCGCACGGCGTGGCCGACGAGTCCGTGCTGGCGGCCGAACTGGCCCGCGACGACACGGCGTCCGGCAAGCGCCACCAGGTCCGCTGCCTCGCGGCCCGCCCGTCGGCGGCGGTCAAGGCGCAGGCGTGGGCGCAGGTGGTGGAGTCCGACGCGCTGTCGAACGCGCTGGTGGAGGCGACCATCGCGGGCTTCGGCCAGCCTTCGCAGCGGGAGCTGACGGCGCCGTACGCGGAGAAGTACTTCGCGGCGATCGAGCGGGTGTGGCGGGAGCGGTCGATCCAGATCGGCATGGACGTCGTACGGGGCCTGTTCCCGGCGCTGCAGGACCGGCCGGAGACGCTCGAGGCGACGGACGCGTGGCTGCGGGCGCACCCGGACGCGGCGCCGGCGCTGCGCCGGCTGGTGCTGGAGGCGCGGGACGACCTGGCGCGGGCGCTGCGCGCGCAGGAGTGCGACACGACGGCGGCCGGCGACTGACCTTTGGCCTGAGTTCGGGCTGCCGGTGACCGTTACGGAATTCGGTCAATGTGACCCGTAACCCCTGGTCCGCACCCGATCGGACCAGGGGTTTCCCGTCCCTACTCGGCACCCGAACACCTGACCTTTAGTACCGGCTTGTCCGCATTTCTCGACGACCGTGTAACAGCGGTTAAGGGTGGGACCGGGCGCGGGAATCCCGACGCCATGACGCACAACACCCCGCTCTCCCCCCGCCCCCTCCACCGCCTCTCCCAGGTCTACCGCCGCGTCCTGACGACGGCTCAGCTCCGCGCCCACGGAGTGACGGCGGCCGACCTGACCGAGCAGTGCCGCCCCGGCGGGCCCTGGCAGCAGCTGCTGCCGAACGTGGTCCTGCTCCACCCCGGCCCCCCGACGAGCGAGGAGCGTCTGCACGGGGCGCTGCTGTACGCGGCCCGCGAGTCCGCGCCCGGCGTCCCGGCCCAGCCGCCGGCCGAGGAGCCCCACCGCCCCGTCTACGCCGACGCGATGATCACGGGCCTCGCGGCCCTCACCCTCCACGGCTTCTCCGCCACCCCGCCGCTGCTCTCCCTGGACCACGTCGACGTCCTGGTCTCCCGCCTGCGCCGGCTGCGCTCCACGGGCTATGTCCGCGTCCTGCGCACCCCCGCCCCGCCCACGCCCGACGCGGTGACCGGCCTGCCGGTGGCGCCGGTGCCGCGGGCGCTCGCGGACGCGGTGGCGGAGCTGACGGACGCGGATGCGGTACGGCGGCTGCTGACCGAGGCGGTGCGCGGCGGCCACTGCGAACCCGCCGCCGTCGTACGGGAGTTGACGCAGGCAAAGCTGCTGAACCGCCCGCACGTGGTGGACGCGGTGAACTCGCTCGTGGCGGAGGGCCGTTCGATCGCCGAGGACCGCCTGTACCGGATGGTCGGCGAGTACGGTCTGCCCGACCCGGTCTGGAACGTCGACCTGCGGCTGCCCGGCGGCCCGCACCTCGGCGGCCTGGACGCGTACTGGCCCGAGCAGGCGGTGGCGGTGGAGCTGGACACCCGGGCGCCCCGGCAGGGCCACCGGCGGGACGACGACGGGCTGTGGTCGGAGTACGCCCGCAAGCGGGAGCACCTGGAACGCCTCGGGATCACGGTGGTGTACCTCACGCCGAAGAAGCTCAGTGACGCGATGGAGCAGCAGGCGGCGGTGGTCCGTACGGCCCTGATGGCCTCGGCGGACCGTGATCCGGCCGCGTACGTCGTGGTGCTTCCCCGGTAGTGACGGACCGGAGGGGCGCCAGGAGGGGAGAGGAGGGGCCACCGGGCCGATGCCGGTGGCCCCTCCTCGTGGTCACCGCCCCGGGTGACTCCGCGTTCTCACCCGAACGGAGGAGCCTCGCGGGCGGCGCCGTCCGGACCACGAAAGATGAGAGGTATGCGACACACCCGGACAGCCGCGTGTTCGCCGGCCCTCCTGCTCGCCGCCTGCCTCGTCGCCGCCCCCGCGACGGCACAGGCGGCGCCGCTGAAAGCGGGCCCGGGGTACGTGGCACTCGGTGACTCCTACTCCGCCGGGCTCGGTGCCGGCGACTACCTCCCCACCGGCACGGACTGCAGGCGCAGCGGCCGGGCGTACCCGGTCCTGTGGGCCTCGGCGCACAAGGTGACGACCTTCGCCTTCGCCGCGTGCAACCACGCCCGGACGAGCGACGTCCTGTCCGGCCAGCTCGGCACGCTCGGCGCCGGCACCAGGCTGGTCACCCTCACCGTCGGCGGCAGCGACGCGGGCTTCGTCGGCGTCATGACCACCTGCGCACTGGGCGGCACCAGCCGCTGCCTGTCGGCCGTCGCCGGCGCCCGCGCCACCATGGACCGGTCCCTCGGGGACAGCCTGGACCGGCTCTACTCGGCCATCAGGAACCGGGCTCCCGCCGCCCGCGTCGTGGTGCTCGGCTATCCGCACCTGTACCACCTCAGAGGCGTCTGCGAAATCGGCCTCCAGGACAGCGCGCGCGCCGCCATCAACGACGGTGTGGACCACCTCGACGCGGTGATCGCCCGCCGCGCCGCCGCCCACGGGTTCACCTTCGCCGACGTCAGGGCCGCCTTCGCCGGCCACGAGATCTGCTCCCGCAGCCCGTGGCTGCACAGTGTCGACGTGCTGGCCCCCACCGAGTCGTACCACCCCACGGCTCCGGGGCAGAGCCTCGGCTATCTCCCGGTCCTCGACCGGGTCTCCTGAACCCCGCCGGGGCCGGATTGCCACATCCGTGCCAGGGGCAGAAGTCCTCCATGCCCGCTGAACCCGTTTCCCTGCGGCCCGTCCGTGAGGACGATCTGCCCCTGCTGGAACGCTTCCTGGGCGAGCCCGAGACGGCGGGGCCCTTCCAGTGGTACGGATACGCCGACCCACGGCGGTTCCGGCAGCGCTGGACGGAGAACCGGCTGCTCGGTGAGGACGGCGGCCAGCTGATCGTCGCGGCCGGAACCGAGCCGCTGGGGTTCGTCGCCTGGCGGAAGATCGTCGTCTCGGCCTCCACCTACTGCTGGAACATGGGCGCCCAGCTGCTGCCCGAGGCCCGCGGCCGGGGCATCGGCACCCGGGCCCAGCTACAGCTCGTCCGCTACCTCTTCGCCCACACCCCCGTGATGCGCATCGAGGCCGACACCGAGGCCGAGAACATCGCCGAGCAGCGGGCCCTGGAGAAGGCCGGGTTCACCCGCGAGGGCGTACTGCGGGGCATCGTCTTCCGGGACGGCCGGTGGCGCGACGGCGTCGCCTACAGCGTGCTGCGCCACGACCCGCTGCCCACCGACGTGTGAGGCGTACACCTCGTCGAGCAGCGTGGCGTAGGCCGCGATCATGCGGGTGCGGCTGAAGCGCTCCCGGGCGGCCTCCAGGGCCGGGGCCAGGTCCGTACGGCCGGCGGCCGCGGCGGACCAGGCCAGGGCGATCGCGCCCGGGTCCGGCGGGGTGACGAAGCCGAGGCCCTCGACGATCGACGCGCTGTCGCCGACGTCGGTCGTCACCGGGACCGCGCCGCACATCATGCCCTCGATCAGGCACAGCGGCGCCGCCTCGCCGGAGACGGAGGTCAGGGCGACGACGTCGGCGGCGGCGTACACGGCCGGCATGTCGTGCCGCACGCCGAGCAGGTGGACGCGGTCGGTCAGGGGCGGCGCGTCCGCGAAGGCGTCGGCGAGGTCCGCGCGCAGCCCGGCGTTGCCCTGGGTCATCCCCGCGCCGCACATCAGCACGTGCCCGCCGCCCTCCCGGGCCAGCCAGGCGCGGGCCGCCCGGAGCAGCAGGGGGACGTTCTTCATCGCGGCGTACCGGGCCGCGAAGACGACCACCGGCGCCCGGTCCGCGATCCCGAGGGAGGCGCGCAGGGCGAGCCGTGCGGCCGGGTCCGGGCGGAAGCGGAGCAGGTCGACGCCGTTGGGGATGACATGCAGCAGCCGGCCCGGGATGCCCGCGGCCTCGTAGGCGGCCCGGGTGGACTCGGCGCAGCACACGCACGCGGCCACCGTGCCGTCGGCGATGGCGGCCTTCAGCTCCTCGAGCGCGGGTCCCTGGTTCTCCGGGTCGGAGCGGTGCAGACAGACCACGACCGGGCGGCGGGGCAGGCCGCCCTGGTTGAGCAGGGCCAGCGGCTGCTCCTTCAGGGAGAGGATCACATCCGCCCCGGCCATCGACCGAGCCGTTTCGGCCAGCTCGGGCCCGCTGAAAACGTTCGCCGCGAGCGAGCCGTCCACCAGCCCTGCGCTACGGCCGAGCGAGGTGACACCGACCCCGCCGGCGGTCAGCGCCCGGTAGCAGTGGTCGTCCTCCATGCGCTGCCTGGTGGCCTCGCGATGGACCTCGCCATGGATGCTGAGTACCTGGTGGGACTGGCCGCCCTCGGCCAGTCCCAGTACGACGTCGCTGTGCACGATCCGGGCTCCTCCGGAGAAGAAACCCTCGTAGACCGACAGCACTCGCAGTCCGTGCCTCGTGCGCACGCGACCACCCCGCCTTGCATAAATGATCGAGAAGATCGAGCCATCCCCGTCCAAAGCGGGATAGCCGATATGAGGCGGTACGGACATTGCGTCCGCGTTAACACGGAATGACGTGGGTGAAACGGTGGCTAACAGAATTCCGCTTCGGCCACCGCGCGCCCGCCGCCGGCCCAGTCCCCGTTGAAATTGACGGCGAGGGAATGCCGGCCGTCCTCGGTCGTGATCGCCGTCGAGGTGGAGCCGTGGATGCCGCCGTCGTGGCCCCACACATGAACGCCGCAGCTCAGCGGGGTTTCCATGAGGCCGAGGCCATAGCGTCCCGGCGAGGGGGAGTCCTTGATCTCGACCGTGGTCTTCATTTCCTTCAGCTGGTGCGGTGGAAGGATCTTTCCGCCGAGCAGAGCGCCGTAGAAACGGTCGAGATCGGCGGAATTCGAGATCATTTCACCGGCCGCGGAGGCCAGGGACGGATTCAGGGCCGTCACGTCGTACGTCGGACCCGACGGGTCGGTGAATTTCGAGTAGGCCCGGCTGCTCGGATGCGGGACGGTGACCTCCGTCCCGGGCAGGGAGGTGGCCCTCAGGCGCAGCGGGTGGATGACGCGCCGGGTGATCTCGGTGGCGTACGAGTGTCCCGTCACCTTCTCGATCACCATGCCGGCCAACACGTAGTTGGTGTTGGAGTAGTGCCAGGACGTGCCCGGCGCGAAGTCCGGCTTGTGGCGCATGGCGACGGCCACCAGCTCGCGCGGGGTGAGCGTGTCGTAGCGGTGCCGGGAGAAGCCCTCCTCGGTGAAGTAGGCGCGGCCGAAGTCCTCGTCCTCGGTGTAGTTGTAGATGCCGCTGGTGTGGTTCAGCAGCTGCCGTACGGTGATGTGCCGCCCGTCGTGTCCGTGCCCGCGGACGACGCCCGGCAGCCACTTGTCCACCGTGTCGTCCAGCGACAGCCGGCCCTCCGCCTCCAGCTGGAGCAGGACGGTGGCGACGAAGGTCTTGGTGATGCTGCCGACGCGGTAACGGTCGGCGGTGGAGCGCGGCGTGCCCGTGCGCAGGTCGCCCACGCCGGCGGTGGCGGACCAGGTGCCGTGGGCGTCCTTCGCGGTGGCGGTCACCCCGGGCACGCCGGCCCGGACCGCGGCCTCGACGGCCTTGCGGGTGGCGGCGTGCCCGTGGCCCTCGGCCGCGGCCGCTGCCGGAGCCGCCAGGGCCGCCGAGAGGAGTACGGCCGTGGCGACCGCCAGGGTCGTGCGTACGCGCATGTCTTCCCCCAACCTGAGCTGTTCGGTGCGGTCGGGGGAGGAAACCGGCGTGGGATACCGGAAGGTTGCTCGGCCTTAGGCCAGTTGAGTGGCTCTCAGCCCTTCTTCAGCACCAGCTCCGTGTTCCGGTCGGCCGCGGTGCCCGCGAGGGTCTTGTTGGCGCCGGGGGCGTTGAAGGCCAGTTCGCGGTAGAGGGCGGCGAGGCCGGTCTGGGAGAGGTCGGCGAAGTCGGTGCGGTGCGGGGCCGCGGACTCGATCAGGGTGGTGAAGAGGGAGATCGTGCCGTCCTTGTTGTCCACCAGCTCGATGATGCGGGCCAGGTGGGGGTAGTCGACGTGCGAGGCGGTGGAGATCTCCCAGAAGGAGCGGCCGCCGGAGGCCTGGTGCGGGGTGATGACGTTCTTGTGGATGTGTCCGTTCACCCAGGCCAGGACGTTGGCGTGGGCGGACAGCAGCGAGATCACCTCGGCGCCGCTGTGCCGCTTCTCCCGGGGGCGGGCCGGGTCGGGGCGGGTGTTGTCCATCGTCTTGCTGGTGTGGTGGCTGAAGACGACGGCGTAGGAGTCCTTGTTGTCCTTCAGCGTCCTGTCCAGCCAGTTCAGCTGGGCGGTGCCGATGGAGCCCTCGTAGTGGCCGCCGGCGTCGGTGGTGTCGAGGCTGATGCCGATGACGTCGTCGGAGATGCGGAAGGCGTAGTACTGGGTGCCCGCGTCGAGGTTCGCCGAGGAGTAGCCGTGCCCGGCCGGGCCGTGCCCCTGGTAGGCCGGGTCGAGGTGGGCCTTGAGGTAGTCGGCCTGGGTGTAGGGGGCGCGCTTCTCGTCCGGCGTGACCGAACGCATCGAGCGGGCGTGGGCCTTGAGGAAGTCCCGGTAGCCGGTGCCCTTGGGGTCCTTGGCGTTCTTGATGGCGTCCTGGAGCTTCTGGGCGTCGGCGGCGGAGACACTGAACAGCTTCTTGCCGCCGATGGCCGCCTCGGCGAGGTAGGGGTCGCCGTGGGAGCCGTAGCAGCCGAGCGGGAGGGCGTCGTGGTTGCCGACGGTCGAGAACCAGGGCAGCTTCAGGCCGGGGCTCTGCACCTCGCGGATCGCGGCGGCCAGGAAACCCTTGAGCTGCGGGAAGCCGAGCGCCTTGTCGCCGTCGCGGAGGGCGGAGTCGGGCTGCCAGTACAGCTTCAGACCGCTGTTCTGCACGCCCTCGTAGTGCCTGGCGTCCCCGGAGTTCGGGGTGATGCGCCCACCGCTCATCACCTTCATGAACCACTCCAGTTCGGAGTGGGCGTTGTTGTCGGTGTTGTCGCCGGTGGTCATGACGAAGTGGAGCGGGGCGCCGGTGACGGGGGCGCCCCGCAACGCGTTGACCCGCTCGACGAGCGAGACGGCGCCGGGCACGGTCAGCGCCTCGTGCGGACGCCAGGCGTGCACGTCGTGGGAGCGCAGGTACTCCAGCCGCAGCGGGTGCTGGACGTCCTGCAGGTGCAGGTCGGTGAACTGCACGAACGCGGCGAGGGTCGTACGGCGACCCGCCCGGCCGGACTTGGGCGTGGCCAGCTCGCCGCGCACCACCCGGCCCCAGCCCGGGCCGTCGCCGAGCCTGCGGTAGCCGGAGCTGCCCCGCGGCGCGGCCACGGAGGCGAGGGTCGTGCCCTTGGTGTAGGGGACGAGCGGGGTCGCCGCGGGGGCCTGCCGGGAGTGGGCGACCGGCGCCGCGGCGGTGGTGGCGGCCTGGCTGTCGGTGGGGCGGAGGGCGTAGCCGACGCCCGCGGAGAGCGAGACCGCTCCGGCGGCGGCGAGGACGGTACGGCGGTTGACCTCCAGGGCGGAGGCGGCGACAGAGCGTATGCGCGACATTGGCGCGATCTCCCCGAGTGCGAACGCGTCGGCAGTGGTCGCGGGTCGTCGCTCACGCGAACAACCCGCTCGCTCTGGATCGTTGGCACCGGGGATGACCTGCGCGTGAACGCGGCGGCAACGCGCAGCGCCGATCACCGTACGTGGATCACGGGGTACCGGTCGCGGTCATGGAGTGGCTTTCGGGCGGCCGGGGGGCGGTTACTCCTCGTTCATCTCCTGGGGTACGGGAGGGGTCTCGACGGCGAGATGCCCGTTCGCGGGGCGCTCCCGCCAGAGCCGCAGCGCGGTGTCGACCAGGCGCACCCGGTTCAGGTCCGGTACGACCGAAAGATCCCGCCATGCCGCGAAATCAGTGGATCCATCGATCTCGTATCGGAGTTCACCGCCGACGACCTGCCCTTCGTACACCAGGCGCAGGGCGTGGTGGTCGGTACGACGACGGTGGTGGCGACGCCGGCGCAGGGTCAGCCGGCGCGAGTCCACGCCGAGGAGACCGGTCACCTCGATGCGGTAACCGGTCTCCTCCATGACCTCGCGGCGGACGGTGTCGTACGGGTCCTCGCCGTGCTCCATGCCGCCACCCGGCAGCACCCACTCAGGCGTCCCGTCGGGCCCGGGTGAGCGGGCCAGCAGGATCTGTCCGTCGCGCACGCACACGGCGTAGGCCGCCACCCTCAAATTCCGTCGCATGGACGGACGTTAACGCGCGATGTCGGGATTCGCCGGTGAGTATTCCGGCGTCGACCACCGCAGCGGAAGGGCGGCGGGGGTCCAGCGGGCCTCGGTGAGGGTGAAGCGGACGTCGCGCTCGCCGGCCGCCGTGAACTCGGCGCGGGCCTCTCCGGTGAGCTGGAGGGTCGTGCCGGTGGTCCAGTCGAGGAACAGCAGTCCGGCGCGGGGGTCGGCGCGCAGGTTGCCGAGGGTGAGGAACATGGCGTTGCCGGGGTAGTCGGGCCAGGTCAGTTCGCGTGGCGAGGTGACCTGGACGAAACCGGGGTTGCCGCCGCGGTGGCTGACGTCGGCTCCGCCGGGGTGGGCGGTGGCCAGGAAGAAGGTGTCGGCCGAGCGGATGAACTCCGTTGTCCGCGGGTCGAGTTCGGTCAGCCTCCGGGTGCTGCCCGGCTCGCGGTCGGCGAGTGTCTCGTACGAGTTCCTGCGCTGGATGTACTTGGGGCAGTTGGAGAAGACCTGGTCGGCTTCTACGGCGAAGCCGCGGGGTGTGGGTCTCAGCCGGCCGTTGAGGCGCATGCGGCGGCGGGTCCGGGGATCCAGGGCGATGGTGCCGATACGGGTGCCGGGGGTTTCGAGGGCCGTTGCGAGAGGGTCGTCGTTCGGGTGCCGGCTGTCTGTGGTTGCTCGCGCAGTGCCCTGCACCCCTTCAGGTCGGCTGCACGACCGCCGACCGGTGACCACCGACATCTGCCGCGGGCCCGTCGCCCGGACGAAACCGGGTGCGCCCGTGAGCGCCGACGCACACACCCGGCCCGTTGCCGGGTCCGCCGCCCCCACCACCAGCAGGGGCTGGAGCTGAAGGAAGGCCGCCGCGACCGGCTTGATGTCCTGGCCGAGGGAGCGGCCCACGTGCTCGGCGCGGTCGCGGACGCCCAGCAGTTCCTGCACGGCGAGCGAGCCCGCGTGATAGGTGCTCATGGCTAGAAGAAGCCGCAGGTCGGGGCGTCCGAGTGGGGGGCCGGGGCGCCGTCGGGGCCGAGGGGGGCGGCGATCTCCAGGCGGATGCCGTCCGGGTCGTGGAAGAAGATCCCGCCCGAGGCCGCGCCCTCGCGGTGGGCGACCACGCCGTCGTGGGCGAAGTCCACTCCGGCGGCCCGCAGCGCGGTCTCGTACTCCCGGACGCGGTCGATCGAGTCGGCCGTGAAGGCGAGGTGGTGCAGCCCGGGGCGGCCGCTGTCGTACGAGCCCTGCGCCTGCTGCCAGAGGGTGACGAGCGGGGCGCCGCCGGTCTCCCCCAGCATCGCCCAGCGCCGGTCGTCCTCCTTGCCCTCGGCGAGCACGGCGAAGCCGAGGAGGTCGCGGTAGAAGGCGAGGGAGCGGTCGAGGTCGGTGACGTTCAGGCCGGTGTGCGCGATGCGCGGGGTCATGGATCTTCCCTTCGAGATACCTAACCGTTGTTTCTTAAGCTAGACGGTTAGAGGCGAGATCGTCAACCGGTCACGTACTCTTGAGGGGTTAGTCGAGAAGGAGTGCCCGATGTCCATCGCCCGCGACCCCCGCCCGCTAACCGGCGAGCCCCTCGCGCTCGACCTGCTCAACACCCGGTGGAACCGGGAAGGCGTCACCCAGGACCTGCTCGACTCCACCGAGGGCCTGGCGGTGTGGCTCGCGAGCAACGGGCTGGCCGGGGACCACGCGGCCGACGCGGAGGTGCTGGAGCATCTGCGCGAGGCGCGCGAGGCGCTGAAGGCGGCGGTGGACGGGGCACCGGCCCAGGCCGCGCCGCTGGTGGACGCCGTACTGGAGCACGGGCGGATCCGGGCCCGGCTGACCCCCGACGGCCCCGCCGAGGAACCGGAGTTCGCCGATCCCTCGTGGGGGCCCGCCTGGCTCGCCGCCCGGAACTACCTGGAGCTGATCACCCGGGCCCCGGAGCGCATCCGCACCTGCGCCGGCGGCACCTGCATCCTGCACTTCTTCGACACGTCCCGGAACGGCACCCGCCGCTGGTGCTCGATGGCCGCGTGCGGCAACCGTGCGAAGGCGTCCCGGCATTACGCGCGCTCGAAGGAGAACTGACCCCATCTCCGGCCATACGGGGCCGATAACGGCGAAACGCATCGCGGGTTTTCCCCATACATCGATATCGATTCGGTCAACGATCCCCAAAGAACCGTCCCTTGGGTAAGGCTGAGCGCCCTCGTCCGCTCAATTCCTTGACCTGAGGGATGCCGATGACCCACACGCCCGAGCGTGATCCCATACCCGGTCCGAGACGCCTGGCCCGCATAGCCGTGGCCGTGGGCGTGGTGGCCGCCCTGTCCGCCGCCGGGCCGATACCCCTGGCCCTCGCCGCGGACACCCCCTCCGCCCCACAGGGGCAGTACGACTCCGGTGTCAAGTCCGCCCACGACAAGCTCGGTTCGGACGACGCCGATCTGCTCGCCGAGGCCAAGGCCGACGGCGACAAGAACGTCACGATGATGATCGCGACCGCCCCGGGACAGACCGGGCAGGTCGCCGGGGAGCTGGACGCGGTCGAGGGCGGCTCGGTGGGCCGCACCTACGACAAGCTCGGTTACGTCCGCGCCACCGTGCCGACGGCAAAGGCCGACTCGGCCATCGCGGCCGCCGCCAGGCTCTCCTCGGTGCACGCCATCGACCTCAAGCAGGAGATCCCGCTCGACGACCCGGCGCCGAGCGGCGCCGAGTCCGGTACGGCCACCGGCACTTACCCGGCCCCCGGCCGGAACACCCCGGCGAAGAACCCGTACAACCCGTCCTTCGAGACCGGCGCCGTCGACTTCGTCCAGGACCACCCGAAGTGGGACGGCCGGGGCATCACCATCGGCATCCTCGACTCCGGCGTCGACCTCGGCCACCCGGCGCTGCAGAAGACCAGCACCGGCGAGCGGAAGATCGTCGACTGGGTGACCGCGACCGACCCGATCGTGGACGGCGACGCCACCTGGCGCCCGATGGTCACCGCCGTCTCCGGGCCGAGCTTCTCCTACGGCGGCGCGACCTGGACCGCGTCCTCCGGCTCGTACGAGATCAGCACCTTCAAGGAGTCCGCGACCACCGGCGGCGACGAGAAGGGCGACCTGAACCGGGACGGCGACACGACCGACAGCTGGGGCGTGCTGTACGACCCGGCGGCCGGCACGGTCACCGTCGACCTGGACAACGACCACGACTTCACCGACGACACCCCGATGAAGCCGTACAAGGACGGCTACCAGGTCGGGTACTTCGGCACCGACGACCCGAAGACCGACGTGGCCGAGCGGGTGCCGTTCGTCGTGCAGATCCGCAAGGACGTGCCGATGGACCCCTACGGCGGGTCCTGGGTCGGCAAGAAGGCGGACTTCGTCAACATCGGTGTCATCGAGTCCGAGCACGGGACGCATGTCGCGGGCATCACGGCCGCGAACGGCCTGTTCGGCGGCAAGATGAACGGCGCGGCCCCCGGCGCGAAGATCGTCTCCTCGCGCGCCTGCACCTGGACCGGCGGCTGCACCAACGTGGCCCTCACCGAGGGCATGATCGACCTCGTCGCGAACCGCGGTGTCGACATCGTCAACATGTCGATCGGCGGCCTGCCGGCGCTGAACGACGGCAACAACGCGCGCGCCGAGCTGTACACCCGGCTGATCGACACCTACGGCGTCCAGCTGGTGATCTCCGCGGGCAACTCCGGCCCCGGCGCCAACACCATCGGCGACCCCGGCCTCGCCGACAAAGTGATCTCGGTCGGTGCCGCCATCTCCAAGGAGACCTGGGCCGCCAACTACGGCTCGGTCGTGGAGAAGAAGTACCAGATGATGCCGTTCTCCTCGCGCGGCCCGCGTGAGGACGGCGGCTTCGCCCCGACGCTGGTCGCGCCCGGCGCCGCGATCAACTCCACCCAGACCTGGCTGCCCGGCTCGCCGGTCGGCGAGGCGGGCTACTCGCTGCCGGCCGGCTACTCCATGCTCCAGGGCACCTCGATGGCCTCCCCGCAGGCCGCCGGCGCCAGTGCGCTGCTGCTGAGCGCCGCCAAGCAGAAGGGCATCGACCTGACCCCGGCCGGGCTGCGCACGGCGCTCACGTCGACGGCCCACCACATCAAGGGCGTTCAGGCGTACGAGGAGGGCTCGGGCCTGATCGACATCGTGGACGCCTGGGAGGCGATCAGGGACGGGGCCTCCGCGCACGACTACACCGTCAAGGCGCCCGTCGACACCGCGCTCGACCAGGCGCTGAAGACCCCGGGCTACGGCACCGGCCTGTACGACCGCGAGGGCGGCCTGAAGGCCGGCGAGAAGAAGACCTACGACATCACCATCACCCGCACCTCCGGCCCGGACCGTCCGGTCTGGCACGAGCTGGGCTTCGAGAACAACGCCGGCGCCGCCTTCCGGATCCTCGGCGACGACCTCGTGCGGCTGCCGCTGAACCAGCCGGTGACCGTGAAGGTGCAGGCGGCCCCGGGATCGGCGGGCGTCAAGAGCGCCATCCTGGACGTCGACGACCCGTTCACCGAGGGGATCGACAAGCAGATCCTCACCACCGTCGTGGTCTCCACCCCGGTGCACTACACCTACACCGCGGCCAACTCGGTGCAGCGCAACAGCACCCAGTCGTACTTCCTGACCGTGCCCGAGGGCGCGAAGTCGCTGGAGGTGGCGATCGGCGGGCTGAAGGACAAGAGCCAGACCCGGTTCATCGCCGTCCACCCGTACGGTGTCCCGGTCGACAACACCGGCACCCCGTACTGCTACCCGAACTACCTGGACGGCAACGGCTGCAAGCCGGACGTGCGCTCCTACGCCGACCCGCAGCCCGGCGTCTGGGAGGTGGAGGTGGAGTCCCGCCGCACGTCCCCGCTGCTGGACAACCCGTACACGCTGGACGTCTCCGTCCTCGGCGCGGCCTTCGACCCGGAGACCGTGACCGTGCCCGAGGCCAAGGCCGGCAGCCCGGCCGCCGTCTCCTGGAAGGTGACCAACGCGTACGCGGCCCTCGACGGCAAGGCGGTCGGCGGTCCGCTCGGCTCGGCCAAGACGGCCCGCCCGTCCATCAAGGAGGGCGAGACGCAGACCACCACGGTGGACGTCCCGGCCGGCGCCAAGTCCCTCGACGTCGCCATCGGCAACGTCTCGGACGCCTCCGCCGACCTGGACCTGACGGTGTACGACGCGAGCGGCAAGCAGGTCGCGCAGTCCGCCGACGGCGACTCCGAGGAAGCGGTCTCCATCCCGTCCCCGGCCGCCGGCACGTACACCATCAAGGTCGTCGGCTACGCGGTGCCGTCCGGCGCGACCGACTACGACTACCGGGACGTGTTCTTCTCCCCCACGCTCGGCTCGGTCACGGTCGACGACTCCACGCCGGTCAAGCTCGGCACGGGCGACTCGGCCACGGTCACCGGGCAGGTCACGGCCGCGGCACAGGCCCCGGCGGGCCGTGAGTTCTTCGGCCGGGTCCAGCTGGTGAACGCACGCGGCACGGTCGCGGGCGTGGGCAGCGTGAAGATCGAGAAGGTCACGCCGTAACGACGGGGTGCCTTCGGGTGAGGGGCGGGTGTCCGGGGGGACACCCGCCCCTCACGGCTTGCCGGCGGGCGCCTCCTCGGTGGGGCAGGCCGTGTGCCGGGACGCGGGCAGCGCCTCGGTGATCCAGGCGCGGCTGACCGCGACGCGGGTGTCGCCGACGGCCCACAGGCTCGCGTTCCGCTGTCCCACGCCGACCCGGACGAGGACGTGCTGGCCCGTGCGCGGGGCCGGTTCGGCGGCGCTGTCGAGCAGGAAGCCGACCTCGGCCGGTCCGTGCGCCGGCTTGTAGGAGCGGATCACCTTCAGCGTGATCCGGCTCCAGGGGGACTGCCCTTGCGGCTCCACCTTGGCCACGGTTCCCTCCACGACCAGCCGGGAGCAGGCCAGGTCGAGTTCCGGGTCGGCCGGGCGCCCGCCGTCCCCGGAGACCTTGGCCCCGGCATCACCCGCCTTCTTGTCCGCGGCGCTCGCGCTGTTGTCGTCCGAGGCACCGGTGTGCGACACCATCCAGCCGAACCCGGCGACCAGCGCGAAGGCCGTGGCGCCCGCGAGCACCCCGAACGCGACCCGCAGCGCCCGGCGGGGCCCGGTGGGCCGGCCCGGGCGCGGGGGCCGCGGAGGGCGGCGCCCGGCGCGCACCGGCCGGGTGACCCCGCGAGCCCGCGGCACCGGCCGGGGACTCTCCCCGGGCTCCGTCTCGCCCCCGTTCGCCCGCTCCCCGGTCAATGCCTCCGCGAGCCAGGTCAGCTGCTCCTTCAGCACCGCGACGTCGGCCTCGGCGGCCCGGTGCTCGGCGAGGAAGCCGGGGTCCCGGCGGGCCTCCTCGGGCAGCGGCTCCCCGGTGACGGCGGCCATCAGCGCGTCCATGCCGCCGTACTCCCCCGCGCCTGTGTGTCCGGCGGTCACGTCACACCACCTCGTCCTCGTGCAGGCGGTCGCGCAGGGCGCGGACCGCCGTGTGCAGCCTGCTCTTGACCGTGCCCTCGGGGATGTCCAGCTCCTCGGCGATGGCCCGGACGGACAGGTCGGCGAAGAAGCGCAGGACGAGTACCTGCCGCTGCGCGGCGGGCAGGCCGTCCAGGCCCTGGGCGACGGCGAGGGAGAGCAGGCTGGTCTCCTCGCCGGAGGGGTGCGCGGGCTCGCGCAGCGCGGCCAGCCGCTCCCCCAGCCGCTCCTGGCGCCGCTTGGCCCGGTGCCAGTCCATGGCGAGGTTGGAGGCGACCACCGCCGCCCACGCCGACACGTCCCGCGGCGCCTCCCGCCCGCTCGCGGTCCGCTCCAGCAGCCGCAGCCGGACCTGCTGCACCCCGTCCGGCAGGTCCGACTGCGGCACCCCGCCGAGCGCGAGCACCGCCCGCACCCGGCGTTCCTGTGCCGCGTCCAGCGGGTCGTCGCCGGTACGGTCCCCACGGTCCGTACCGGCGGCGTACGCCCCCTGGTCGCGGCGCGCCCCTCCGCGCAGCACAAGCCACCCCCTCACGCGTCTGCCCCTACGACGCGGCAGCGGGCCGAAACGTTCGGACCGGTTTCCTGCGGTCGCAGAGGCGTACGTCACATCGTCGTATGGCCGGGAACCGCGCGGGCAGGCACGGGACGGCACAGCTTGCGGCCCGGACCCGAGCCGGAGGGAATTTCTCCAGCTCAGCGGGGTGTTCGACGGAGGTATGGAACCGCCCGCCGGGTGATCGTGTCCCACTCCTCGGGCACGCCGCGCAAAGAATTGGACAGGTGGACCGGGGTCGGCCGCATGATGGAAAAGCCCCGGTCATGCACGAGACACAAAGAGGGAGTCACTGTGAGGGTCGGAATCGTCGGAGCCACCGGTCAGGTCGGCACGGTCATGCGCAGGATCCTCACGGAGCGGAACTTCCCGGTGACGCAGCTGCGCCTCTTCGCCTCGGCGCGCTCGGCCGGCACCGTCCTGGACGGGGTGACGGTGGAGGACGCGGCGACCGCCGACTACACCGGCCTGGACATCGTGCTCTTCTCCGCGGGCGGCGCGACCTCCAAGGCGCTGGCCGAGAAGGTCGCCTCCCAGGGCGCCGTCGTGATCGACAACTCCTCCGCCTGGCGCAGGGACCCCGACGTACCCCTGGTCGTGTCCGAGGTGAACCCGCACGCGGTCGCCGACCGCCCCAAGGGCATCATCGCCAACCCGAACTGCACCACGATGGCCGCGATGCCGGTCCTCAGGCCGCTGCACGAGGAGGCCGGCCTCGAAGCGCTGGTCGTCGCCACGTACCAGGCGGTGTCCGGTTCGGGTCTCGCGGGCGTGGCCGAGCTGCACGGCCAGGTGCAGAAGGTCGCCGACGAGGCCGACAAGCTGACCCACGACGGCCGGGCGGTCGACTTCCCCGAGCCGAACGTCTACAAGCGCACCATCGCCTTCAACGTGCTCCCGCTCGCGGGCAACATCGTCGACGACGGTCTGAACGAGACCGACGAGGAGCAGAAGCTGCGCAACGAGTCGCGCAAGATCCTGGAGATCCCCGAGCTGAAGGTCTCCGGCACCTGTGTGCGCGTGCCCGTCTTCTCCGGCCACTCCCTCCAGATCAACGCCCGCTTCGCCCGCCCGATCTCCCCGGAGCGCGCCACCGAGCTGCTCGCAGGGGCCCCGGGCGTCGCCCTCTCCGACATCCCGACCCCGCTGCAGGCGGCCGGCCAGGACCCCTCGTACGTCGGCCGCATCCGCCGCGACGAGACGGTGGACAACGGCCTCGCCCTGTTCGTCTCCAACGACAACCTCCGCAAGGGCGCCGCGCTGAACGCCGTCCAGATCGCGGAGCTGGTGGCGGCGGAGCTGTCCGCGAAGTAACCCCGGCCGAACGGCACAGGGGCGGTCACGGTCACGTGGCCGCCCCTGTGCCGTCCTGCGTGCCCCGAGTTCGCACGGACGGCTGACGGATACGGCCCCGGTGCGCGAGGATCACCGGACCGGATCCGGAGCGGGAGGTGTGCGTGGACACGTGCGCGACCTGTGGCGGTCCTCTTGCGGCGCGGGCCGGGCGCCGGGGCCGTAGCTCGGTGTACTGCTCGGCGGCCTGCCGGCAGAAGGCGTACCGGGAGCGGCAGGACGGCGGCGGGGGCCTGGAGGAGCTGATCGAGTCGGTCGGCCGGCAGGCGGGCTCGCTGGTGCCGAGACCGGCCTCCGCCCTGTACACGGGCGTGACCGAACTGTCCGCCTCCGTGGCCCGGCTGCGCCGCATCGCCCGCGTCGCGCGGGAGACCGCGGACCATTCCGTCACGGAGCCCGACGTGACGCAAAACCCGGGGGCCGAACCCGCCGGCACGGTTTCCGTCACCGACTCCGCCGTGACGGAATACGACGGGACACCGTTCGACGAGACCGCCTTCGCCGTGCTCACCGAATCGCACCGCCGGGAGATCCGCGCCCACTGCTATCGCATGACCGGCTCCTACGACGACGCCGAGGACCTGGTCCAGGAGACGTTCCTGCGGGCCTGGCGGGCGCGGGACGGGTACCAGGGCCGGGCGAGCGCCCGTACCTGGCTGTACCGCATCGCGACCAACGCCTGCCTGGACTTCCAGCGCCGTACCGCCCGCCGCCCGCAGACCTATGAGCCGCTGCCCGGCATGGACCACGGCACCGGCGAGCCGCCCGCTCGTATCACCTGGCTGCAGCCCTGTCCGGACGACGAGCTGCCGGACAGCGCCGCGGAATCGCGCGAGACCGTCGAGCTGCTCCTGCTGGCCGCGCTGCAGCACCTGCCCGCCCGGCAGCGGGCCGCGCTCGTCCTGCGCGACCTGCTCGGACTCACCGCCGCCGAGACCGCGCAGGCCCTCGACACCTCCGTGGCCTCGGTCAACAGCGCGCTGCAACGCGCCCGTCCGGCCCTGCGCGAGCATCTGCCCGCGAGCCGCACGGACTGGACGGCCACCCCGCCCACGGACGCCGAGCGGGCCGCGCTCCAGCGCTACATGACGGCCGCCGAGCGGCTCGACTTCGACGCGATGGCCGAGCTGCTGGCCGAGGACGTCACGCTGACGATGCCGCCCAACCCGTTCTGGTTCACCGGCCGCGAGGCCCTGCTCGCCTTCCTGCGTCCGAGCCTCGACCCGGCGTCACCCGTGTTCCTCGGCCACTGGCGCCACCTGCCCGCCCGCGCCAACGGGCAGCTCGCGGCCGGGGGTTACGTCCGCCGCCCCGGTACCAACGTCTACCGCGCCCAGGTCCTGGACGTGCTCCGCTTCGACGGCGCGGGCCGCATCGCGGAGATCACCTCCTTCGAACCGCACCTGTTCCCGGCGTTCGGACTGCCGCTGCGGCTGTGAGCGATGAGCGCTCGGGGTGCCGTACGTCTGCATCGGTGAAACGGACACCACCTCTGAAGGAGTTCACCATGCTGCTCACCGACAAGACCGCGATCGTCTACGGCGCCGGCGGCTCGATCGGCGGTGCGGTCGCCCGCGCCTTCGCCGAGCAGGGCGCCCGCGTCCACCTCGTCGGCCGCACCCGCAAGACGCTTCAGGCGGCGGCCGCCGGCCTCAAGGAAGCCGAGGTCGCCGTCGTGGACGCCCTCGACGAGGCGGCGGTGGAGGAGCACCTCGCGCAGGTGGGCGACGTCGACATCTCGTTCAACCTCGTCACCCGCGGCGATGTGCAGGGTGCCCCGCTCACCGAGATGCCCGTGGACGACTTCCTGCGGCCGGTGATCAACGGCGCCCGCGCCAACTTCATCACCGCCCGTGCCGCCGGGCGCCGCATGGCCGAGCGGGGCTCGGGCGTGATCCTCACCCTCAACAGCGGCTCCGCGCACGGCAGTCCGATGATGGGCGGCACGGGACCGGCCGATGCCGCGATCGACACGCTCGTCCGGAATCTGGCGATCGAGCTGGGTCCGCGCGGGGTGCGGGCGGTGGGGCTGTGGGCGGCCGGGGTGCCCGAGACGTTCACCGTCGAGAAGCTGTCCGCCGTCAACCCCGCCATCGACGAGGCCGCCGTCCAGGGCATCGTCGACAACCTCGCGACGATGCGCATGACCCGCCGCAACCCGACCCTCGCCGAGGTCGCCGCCACCGCCGTCTTCCTCGCCTCCGACCTGGCGGCCGGCATCACCGGCACCTTCACCAACGTCACCGGCGGGATGGTCGCCCGCTGAGCTGGGAAGGGCGCCCGAGGCGGGCACGCCGTGCGGATACGAAGGGGCGCCCGGCACGCGGGCCGGGCGCCCCTCTTCGCCGTGCTACTTGCCGGCCGCCGCGTCCGCCGCCTGGGCCTTCAGGGCCCGCTCGACGCCCGAGCGGGACTCCGAGACGAGGCGGCGCAGGGCCGCGTTCGGCTCGGCCGTGGCCAGCCAGGTGTCGGTCTTGGCGAGGGTCGCCTCGGAGACCTGGACCGCCGGGTACAGGCCGACGGCGATCTGCTGGGCGATCTCGTGCGACCGCGCGTCCCAGACGCCCTTGACGACCTCGAAGTACCGGTCCGCGTACGGCGCCAGCAGCTCGCGCTGGTCGGTCTGGACGAAGCCGCCGATCACGGCCTCCTGCACGGCGTTCGGCAGCTTGTCGGAGTCGACCACCGATGCCCAGGCCTCCTCCTTGGCCTCCACCGTCGGGCGGGCGGCGCGAGCCGTCGCCGCGTGCCGCTCACCGGCGGCCGTCTTGTCCCGCTCGTACTCGGCCGCGATCTCCGCCTCGTCGAAGCGGCCGACCGCTGCCAGCCGCTCCACGAACGCCCAGCGCAGCTCCGTGTCCACGGCCAGGCCCTCGACGGTCTGGGTGCCCTCCAGCAGGGCCTCCAGCAGGTCCAGCTGCTCCGGGGTGCGGGCGGTCGCCGCGAAGGCGCGCGCCCAGGCCAGCTGGTGGTCGCTGCCCGGCTTCGCCGCCCGCAGGTGGGCCAGCGTGGCGTCGGTCCAGCGGGTCAGCAGGGACTCGCGGGCCGCCGGGTCGGCGTACAGGTCGACGGCCAGCTTCACCTGGCGGTGCAGCGACTGCACGACACCGATGTCCGACTCCTTGGCGATGCCGGACAGGACCAGGGAGAGGTAGTCGCGGGTCGCCAGCTCCGCGTCCCGGGTCATGTCCCAGGCCGACGCCCAGCACAGGGCGCGCGGCAGGGACTGCTCGAAGTCGCCGAGGTGCTCGGTGACCGTCTGCAGGGACTCCTCGTCCAGGCGCACCTTGGCGTAGGACAGGTCGTCGTCGTTGAGCAGGATCACCGCCGGGCGGCGCTTGCCCGTCAGCTGCGGTACGGCCGTCAGCTCGCCGTCGACGTCCAGTTCGACGCGCTCGGTGCGGACCAGCTTGCCGGATTCGGCGTCGAGGTCGTACAGGCCGATGGCGATGCGGTGCGGGCGCAGGACCGGCTCGCCCTTGGCGCCGGCGGGCAGGGCGGGGGCCTCCTGGCGGACGGCGAAGGAGGTGACGACCCCGTCGGCGTCCGTGGCGATCTCCGGGCGGAGGACGTTGATGCCGGCCGTCTCCAGCCACTTCTTCGACCAGGTCTTCAGGTCGCGGCCGGAGGTCTCCTCCAGGGCGCCGAGCAGGTCGGACAGGCGGGTGTTGCCGTACGCGTGCCGCTTGAAGTAGGCCTGCACGCCCTTGAAGAACTCGTCCTGGCCGACGTACGCGACGAGCTGCTTGAGCACGCTCGCGCCCTTGGCGTACGTGATGCCGTCGAAGTTGACGAGCACGTCGTCCAGGTCGCGGATGTCCGCCATGATCGGGTGCGTGGACGGCAGCTGGTCCTGCCGGTACGCCCAGGTCTTCATGGAGTTGGCGAACGTGGTCCACGAGTGCGGCCACTTCGAGCCGGGGGCGGCGGCCTGGCAGGCGATGGAGGTGTAGGTGGCGAACGACTCGTTCAGCCACAGGTCGTTCCACCACTCCATGGTGACGAGGTCGCCGAACCACATGTGGGCCAGCTCGTGCAGGATCGTCTCCGCGCGGACCTCGTACGCCGCGTCGGTCACCTTGGACCGGAAGACGTACTGGTCGCGGATGGTGACGGCGCCCGCGTTCTCCATCGCGCCCGCGTTGAACTCGGGCACGAACAGCTGGTCGTACTTCTCGAAGGGGTAGGCGTAGTCGAACTTCTCCTGGAACCAGTCGAAGCCCTGCCGGGTCACCTCGAAGATCGCGTCCGAGTCCAGGAACTCGGCGAGGGAGGGGCGGCAGTAGATGCCCAGCGGCACGCTCTGCCCGTCCTTCTCGTACACGCTGTGCACCGAGTGGTACGGGCCCGCGATGATCGCCGTGATGTACGTCGAGATGCGCGGGGTCGGCTCGAAGGTCCAGACGTTGTCCTGCGGCTTGGGGGTCGGCGAGTTCGAGACGACCGTCCAGCCCTCGGGCGCGCGCACGGTGAACTGGAAGGTGGCCTTCAGGTCCGGCTGCTCGAAGGAGGCGAACACCCGGCGGGCGTCCGGGACCTCGAACTGGGTGTAGAGGTAGGCCTGCTCGTCGACCGGGTCGACGAAGCGGTGGAGGCCCTCGCCGGTGTTGGTGTAGGCGCAGTCCGCGACGACCCGCAGGACGTTGCGCCCCTCCAGCAGCCCCGGCAGGGCGATCCGCGAGTCCTCGAAGACCTCGGCGGGGTTCAGCGGGTCGCCGTTGAGCACCACCTCGTGCACGGCCGGCGCCACCAGGTCGATGAAGGACTCGGCACCTCCCCCACTCTCGGCTTCGCTCGAGCGGGAGGTACCCCCATGGGCCACGTCGAAGCGCACCGTGGTCACGGACCTGTAGGTACCGCCCTCCTGCGCGCCGGAGAGGTCGAGATCGATCTCGTACGAGTCAACGGTGAGCAGCTCGGCCCGCTGCTGCGCCTCTTCGCGAGTCAGGTTTGTGCCAGGCACGCGGTCATCTCCTCGTTATGTGTGGGTTGCGCCATCCTTCCATGCCGCCCGCCGGGAAGGCGATGTCCGGTTCCCGCCGGTGAGCGGGGCGTCGCCGCAGGACGCTGGAGACATGACGACGACGGACACCACGACGGCACACACCGCACGCCCCATCCGGCCCCGGGTTCTCCAGGAGCTGCGGACCACCGACGACGCCGGCCGGCCCCCGGCCCCCTTCACCGACGAGGAGGGCGGCGCCCCGCTGCGCTGCTGTCTGCGCCGCAGCGAGCCGGGCGAACGGATCGCCCTGGTGTCGTACGCGCCGCTGCGCCGCTGGGCGGCCGAGACGGGAGCCGAGCCGGGCGCGTACGACGAGCAGGGCCCGGTCTTCATCCACGCCGAGGACTGCCCGGGCCCGTCGCCCGACGCCGCCCTGCCCTTCACGAACGCCCCTCGCGTGCTCCGCCGCTACTCGGCCGAGGGCCGGATCCTGGGCGGCCGCCTGACGGACGACGCCTTCCCGTCCGCCCTCACCGAGGCCTTCGCCGACCCTGAGGTGGCGGTGGTGCATGTGCGGGCGGTGGAGTACGGGTGCTTCCTGTACGAGGTGCGGCGGGGCTGACGGGCCGGGCAGCCGGCCTCAGCCGTTGCAGCCGGCCTCAGCCGTTCCGGAAGCGGCGGGCCGCGGCCACGAGCTCGGCGGGCAGGCCGGGGCCGGCACAGGCGTGGTCGATCAGCAGGTCCCGGTACGAGTCGTTCGGCAGGCTGGGCGCCAGCTCGATGAGTTCGCCCAGGTCGGACGGCGAGCCGGTGAGCCGGGCCCGGTAGGCGGCCCCGGCCGCGCGCAGGATGGGCTCGCCCGGGTCATGCGTCATCCCCTGACCGGTCAGCCGGACCGCCTCGGCGAAGTCGCCCTGCTCGGCACGCACGTCGGCCAGGTCGAGATACAGCGACCAGTTGGCCGGGTCCAGGGCGAGGGCGCGCTCGAACGCCGCCACGGTCTGTCCGGCGTCCCCCAGCTTGCGCCACGTACCGGCGCGCACCACCGCCGTCATCATGACCGGCTCCACGGAGTCCGCCAGGTCGCAGAGGGCGAACGACGCGTCGGTACGACCGCATGCCCGCAGCAGGATCGCCATCTTGGCGAGCGCCTCCGGCAGCGGCTCGCGGGCGGCGACCGTGTCGATGGCCCGGAACCACGGCCGGAACCGTTCCCGCATGCTCTCGGTGTCCAGATCGCGGCCGTAGTCCATGGTCCGCATCGCGGCCTCGGCCAGCGCTTCGGCGCTCACCGCGTCGAGGAACCGCTCATCGCCGAACCAGGGGGCACCGGCCCACGCGATGTCGGGCCGCACACCGGTGACCGACCCGAGCGCGAGCACCGCGTCGTCCATGGCCCCGTCGAGGAAGCTGACGTACGACCGCGCCAGGACCGCCCTCAGGGAGTCGGCCCCTTCGACGACTTCGGCCAGCTCCGGCCGCCGGTCCCGCCACAGCTCCTCCAGCACCGCATAGGGCTCGGGGTCCTCGGGCGCGGTGGCGATGGCACCCACCAGATGGTCGACGGCTGCCGCGGGACTGCCCCCGCAGTGCGCCAGGACCCGCGCGAGACCTGCTCCGGCCGCTACCGTTCGATTCGACACCGGCGGAGTGTATCTACCGGGTGAGGCCTCCGCAGTGACCACCGCAGGCGGCAGCGGCCAGCAGTGCGTCCAGCACCCGGTTCACCGCCCGCCTCGTCTCACCGCCCCTGCGCACCGCCGCCGTGACATGCCGGACCGGGCCGTCCGCCCCGAGGTCCCGCATGACCACCCCGTCGCGGCGGCCCGCGGCCATGCGGGGGACCAGGGCAACGCCCATGCCCGCCTCCACCATGGCGAGGATCGCGGTCCAGCCGGAGGCCGAATGGCCCTGGTGGGGGCTGAAGCCGGCGGCCTCGCAGGCGCGGCGGGTGATGTCCGACCAGGGGCCGCTGCCGCCGAAGATCCAGGGGTCCGCGGCCAGGTCGGTCAGGTTCAGCGAGTCCGCGCGGGCGAGAGGGTGGTCCGGGGGCAGGGCCACGTCCAACGGGTCGGCCAGCAGGGGGACCTGGGTGAAGCGGGGGTCGGCCGCGCTCGGGGCCTCGGCCGCGAGGGACAGGGCGAGGTCCACCTCCCCTGCGGCCAGGAGGTCGTACGCCTCGGCGGCCTCCGCCTCCCGCACCCGGACGCTCACCCCGGGGTGCGTGTCCCGCAGGGCGCGTACGGCCGGTACGACCAGGGCGGGGACGGACGTCGGGAACGCGCCGACCCTGACCTCCCCGGCCTCCCCCTGGGTGTATGCCGCCAACGCCGCTTCCGTGCGCTCCAGTTGCTCGAAGACCGGCTCGGTGTGGGCCAGCACCAGACGGGCCGCGTCGGTGAGCCGTACCCGGCGGCCCTGCGCCTCCAGCAGGGGCACGCCGAGCTGCCGGGCGAGGTTGGTGAGCTGCTGGGAGACGGCGGAGGGGGTCATGTGCAGGGCCTCGGCCGTCGCGGTGACGGTGCCGCGCTCGCGCAGGGTGCGCAGGATCTGCAGCTTCCGGATGTCCCACTCGGCCATGCCGGGAAAGCTACACGTCAACGGCGTGGCCCCGCGCCCAGGACGACCCCGCCCAGGATCAGCGCCATCGACAGCAGTTGCGGCGGCCCTGTCGTCTCGCCGAGCAGGGCCCAGGAGAGCACGGCGACGCAGACCGGCTGGAGGTGGTAGACGAGGCCCGCGCGGGTCGCGCCGATCAGGGCGATGGCCTTGTTCCAGGCGAAGAAGGCGACCGCGGAGGAGGCGACGCCGACGTAGAGGAGGGGCAGGACGGTGGCGGGCGTGGGGTGGAAGGAGCCCTGCACGGCCACGCTCACCGTCTGCACGGGCAGGAGGAGGACCGTGCCGGTCAGGAACGTGGTGAACAGGAAGCCGGTGCCGTCGAGTTCGGCGGGCTTGCGGCGCAGCAGCGCGCTGTAGCCGGCGAAGCAGCAGGCGGCCGCGATCATCCACAGACTGCCGGAGGTCAGGCGCGCGCCGCCGCCGACGAGCAGTGCCACACCCGCGCAGGCGATGAGCAGCCCGGTGGTCCGCCGGGCGCCGAGCCGTACGCCGCCCAGCCGTTCGAACACCGCCATGAGCACCGGCGCGGCGGCCATGATCAGGCCCATGGTGGCGGCCGGGGTGGTCAGTCCGGCCTGGTTGACGAGGGTGTTGTAGGTGGCCACGCCGAGGAGGGAGGCGAGGAGGACATGGCGGGCGTGCCGCCGGATCAGGGTCCGCTGCCGCCAGGCCCGGCGGGCGCCGAAGGGGGCCACGGCCAGGAGTGCGACGACCCAGCGCCAGAAGGCGTGCTGGACGGGCGGGACGCTGTCGTGCAGGCCGCGCGAGGTGACGAAGCTGCCGGACCAGACGAGGGTGGCGAGGGCGGCGAGGGCGAGACCGGCCGCGGGGGCGGCGGCCCTGCGGGCGGGTGGGGTGGCGGATGCGGCGGAAGTGGTGGTCCTGGGCAGGACGGCGGCCACGGGGCTCCTTTCGGCGGTGGTGGGTCCGTGTCCCTACCGTCGCAGCGCCGGATCCATCCGGTCCATCGAAACTTTCTGAGCATTCTTTTCAGGTGAACTGAACGATCGCCCTCGGCCTCCGCCGAGCTGTCCCGCCAGCGTCGCGCCGAACGCCAGCGCCATGCCCGCCACCTGCGCCGGTGTGAGCGCCTGGCCGAGCGCCGCCCAGCCGACGACGGCCGCGGTGAGCGGGGAGAGCGGGCCGAGGAAGGCCACCTGGGTGGCGGTGAGCCGGCCGATGCCGCGGAACCAGAGCCAGTACGCCACCGCAGTGTTGGCCAGGGCCAGGTAGACATAGCCGCCCACGGCTCGGGCGTCCAGGGCCGGCGGGGCGCCCTCCGCCAGGACGGCGAGCGGCGCGATGAGCAGGCCGCCCGCGGTGAGCTGCCAGCCGGTGAGCGCCAGCGGACCGACGCCGTCCGGACGGCCCCACCGCTTGGTCAGCACCGTACCGGCGGCCATGGAGGCGGTGGCGGCGACGGCCGCGAGGACGCCCACGGCATCGAGGGTTCCGGTCCCCTGGAGCACGACGAGGCTGACGCCGAGCGCCGCCACGGCACCGGTGACGAGCGTGCGCGGGGCCGGGCGCTGGCCGAGCAGCAGCGCCGAGAGGCCGACGACGAACAGCGGCTGGACCGAGCCGACGACGGCGGCCATACCGCCGGGCAGCCGGTACGCCGACACGAACAGCAGCGGGAAGAAGGCGCCGATGTTCAGCGCGCCGAGCACCGCCGACCGCCACCACCAGCCGCCCCGCGGCAGCACCCGGGTCAGTGCCAGCAGGAGCAGTCCGGCGGGCAGGGCCCGCAGGAGAGCCGTGAACAGGGGCCGGTCCGGTGGGAGGAGCACGGTGGTGACGGCGTAGGTGGTGCCCCAGGAGACCGGGGCGAGCGCGGTGAGCGGGACGGTCAGGGATCGCTTCACGACCGGTTCCCTTCGGGACGCGTGAGGACGGGGGCGGGTGCGGGGGCGGGGGCATGACCGCGGGCCACCGTCGTCGGCAGCGGCCGTACCGCCTGGGCCGGCAGCCGGGGTTCCGTCCGGATCAGGAGGGCCGCGGCGATGGCCGAGGTGAGGACGAGGACGGCCCACGGCGCCCGGCCGTCCAGGGCCAGCAGGGCCGTGAACAGGGAGGGCGCCACGGCCTTCGCCAGCGACCAGGACATCTGGTACGCCGCCAGGTACCGGCCGCGCACCGCTTCGGGCGCCGCCGCCACCGCGAGCACCTGGGCGGCGGGGCTGTGGATCAGCTCGCCGAGGGTGTAGACGACGACCACGGCGACCAGGGCCCCGCCCAGGACCGTGGCCGAGCCCGGCCGTACGGTGCCGAGCACGATCTGCGCGGCGAAGGCGGTCGCGAACAGGGCGCCGCCCAGCGCCGCCGCCCGGGTGCGCCGGGCCCCGGCCCCGCGGACCCGCGCGCCGACCCCGATCCCGGCGACCGCGCACAGCACGGTGTTGAGGGTGAACGCGGCGCCGGTGAGCACCGAGGGCCCGTGCAGCCACTCCACCATGAACAGCGGGAAGAGCACCGACAGGGCCGAATAGCTCAGTGCGTTCAGGAAGTTGACGCCGGTGACGACCAGGAAGGGCCGGTCGGCGAGGACGAGCCGGTAGCCGGCGCCCGCCCGGCGCGCGACCGGGGCCGCAGCACCCGCCGCACGCCCCCGCCGCACCTGCCGCACCTGCCGCAGGGGCCGCAGGAGCAGCGCCGCGAGCGCGAAGGAGAGGGCGTTGCCCCAGGCCGCGTACGTGTAACCGGCGCTGCCCGCGAGGGAGACGACCAGCGTGGCCAGCAGCGCACCGGCCCCGTTGCCGGCGTTCTGCAGGGCGCGCGTGGACGCCTGCAGCCGGTCCTGCCCCGCCCCGCGCGCCACCTCGCCGATCAGGGACTGCTGGGCCGCCGGGAAGGCCCGGTCGGCGGCGGCCGTGACCAGGGCGACGGCCGCGAAGGCGGGGAGGGAGTGGGCGAAGGGGTAGAGGACGAACCCGGCGACCCGGACGCCGTACAGCGCGCACTGCACCCGCTTCGCGCCGTACCGGTCCACCGCCGCGCCGGCGAGCGGGAGTACGGCGATGCCCGCGAGGCCGGTGGCGGTGAGCACGGCGCCCACGACCGTGAACGACAGCCCGGTGACGGCGTGGAAGAAGACCAGCGTGAACGGCACGTACATGCCGGTGCCGATGCCGTTGACGGCCGCGGTGACGGGCAGGGTCCACTCGCCGGGGACGCGCTCGTCCGCTGCGCGCTCTCTGCGCCTTGCCTTCGGCGTTGTCATGTGCCGCCCCCTCGAAAAGTTAGCTTGGCAGGAAGTAGCTTAGCGCTAAGCAACTTTCTTGCAAGCTACTTTCTTGCGGGTGATCATCGTGCGGGTGATACTCGGCACATGGACGAAGGCCGGCAGCAGCGCAGGGATCCCGTCGACGCGATCATCGACCAGTGGGCGGCCGTGCGGCCCGACCTCGACTCCAGGGCGATGGAGGTCTTCGGGCGGATCTACCGCCTCTCGCGCACCATGGGCGACCGCATGGAGAAGGCGTACCAGCCCTACGGCATCTCACGCGGCGAGTTCGACGTGCTCGCGACCCTGCGCCGGACCGGCGAGCCGTACACCCTCTCGCCGCGCCAGCTGTCGGCCACCCTCATGCTCACCACCGGCGGGATGACCGGGCGCCTCGACAAGCTGGAGAAGGCCGGCCTGCTGCGCCGCTCCCCCGATCCGCACGACCGCCGGGGCCTTCAGGTGACGCTGACCGAGAAGGGGCTGGACGTCATCGACCGGGCGGTCGGCGCGGGCCTCGCGGTCCAGACGGAGGCCCTGGCGCTCCTCGACGACGAGCAGGTCGGCCAACTGGCCGACCTGCTCAGGGAGTTGCTCGCGGGGACGCTGGAGGCGCCGCACTGAGCGGCGGTCTAGCCGCCGACGTGGGTGGCGACCGCCGCCTCGATGTCCGCCGCGCCGGCCGACTCGGCGGCCCAGGCCGCGTATCCGTCGGGTCGGACCAGCACGGTCGTCCGGCGGCCGCTCGCCCAGTGCGCCACGGTCAGCCGGCCCGCGCGGCCGGGCCCCGCCTCGTACGGCTCCGGGGTGATCAGCACGAACCGGCCGCCGCGCAGGGCCTCGTAGAGCCGGTCGCCGCCGGCCAGGGCGACGTCCGGGACCCGGGTGCCGGTGAGGCGGTGGGCGCCGCGCGGGGCCGGGTAGCGGTAGCCGACGCCGGTGACCTGGCCGGCGACCTTGCGCCGGGCGGGGCCGACGGCGTTCAGGAACGTGGTGAGCGCGGCGCGGGCCGCGAGGGTCCAGGGGCGCTTGGCCATGGCGAGGCGGACGATCCCGCCGCTGCTGCGCAGCACCGACCTGCCCACGGGGTGCCGCTCGGCCTGGTAGGTGTCGAGCAGTGCGGGGTCCGCGTGTCCGGTGACGACCGCGGCGAGCTTCCAGCTCAGGTTGGCCGCGTCCTGGAGTCCGGTGTTCATGCCCTGGCCGCCGGCCGGGGTGTGCACGTGCGCGGCGTCGCCGGCGAGGAAGACCCGGCCGACCCGGTAGGCGGGCGCCTGCCGTTCGTCGCTGTGGAAGCGGGACATCCAGCGGGCGTCGTGCATCCCGAAGTCCCGGCCGAGGGCGAGCCGGGTGATCTCCTGGATCTCCGCCAGGTCCAGCGGCTCGGTGTCGGGGACGTTGCGGCCGCGGTGCCAGCCGATCACCCGGTAGTAGCCGTCGCCGAACGGCGCGAGGAAGGCGAAGGCGTCGCCGACGGCGTTCACGGTGAGCAGGGTCGGCGGCTCCTCGGCGAGCCGGACGTCGGCGAGGACCACGGACCGGATCACCGACCTGCCCGGGAAGGGCAGCCCGATCGCGTCCCGTACGGCGCTGCGCATGCCGTCGGTGCCGACGACGTACGCCGCCCGCAGCGTCTGCGTACGCCCCTCGGGCCCGCGCGCCTGCACGCTCACCCCGTCGGCGTCCTGCGTGAGCCCGGTCAGCTCGGTCTCGTACCGGAAGTCGACGCCCGCCTCGACCGCCCGGCGCTCCAGGACCTTCTCGACCTCGTACTGCGGCAGGACGAGGAGGTGGTTGAACCGGGAGGGGAGGGCGGCCAGGTCGACGGTGAGCCGGCCGAAGAGGCGGAGGCGGTCGAGGGGCCGGCCGACCTTTTCGAGGTCGTCGGCGAGGGCGCGGGCGTCGAGCTGTTCGAGGGTGCGGGCGTGCAGGACGAAGGCGCGGGAGAGGTTGCTGGTTTTGTGGGGGCGCTTTTCGAGGACGGTGACCGGGACGCCGGCGGTGGCGAGGTCGCCGGCGAGAAGCAGGCCGGCGGGACCGGAGCCGACGACGATGACGGTTCCGGTGGCGCCGGTGACGTCGTGGGTGCGGGTGCCGTTGTTGCCAGTGGTGCCGGTCATGGTGGCCTCCTGGGTGCCAACGATTGTTGGTCAACGTCCGTTGGTCAACGCTTGTTGGCAAGCCTAGAACCCTGCATCCAAGGCAGTCAACACTTGTTGGCCCACACATGTTGACCTACGCTCGTCGGCATGACCGGCAGCACGAAGAGCAACCAGGCGCGCCGCTCCGACGCCACCCGTACCGCCATCCTCGACGCCGCCCGGGAGCGGTTCGCCGCCGACGGCTATGAGCGGGCCACCATCCGCGCGATCGCCAGGGACGCGCGCATCGACCCGTCCATGGTGATGCGCTACTACGGCAGCAAGGAGGGCCTCTTCGCCGCGGCCGTCGCGCTGGATCTGCGGCTGCCCGACCTGACCGGCGTCCCGCGGGACGAGGTGGGCCGGGCGCTGGTGAGCCACTTCCTCGGCGTGTGGGAGGAGAACGAGGAGCTGACGGCCGTCCTGCGGGTCGGCGCCACCAACCAGGCCGGGGCCGAGCGGATGCAGGGCATCTTCCGGGACCAGCTGCTGCCGGTGGCCCGGCAGGTGTGCCCCGATCCCGAGCAGGTGCCGGCGCGGGCCGCGCTGTGTGCCGCACAGCTGCTCGGGCTGGCCCTGACCCGCTATGTGCTGCGGCTGCCGGCGGCGCGGGAACTGACCCGCGAGGAACTGCTGGCGTGGCTCGGACCGACCGTGCAGCGGTATCTGACCGCGCCGAATCCCTGAGCCGCGCCGGACCGCGCCCGGACCTCACGAAAGGGCCCGGAAAGACGAAACGCCGAGGGCGCCGACCTCACCCGGGTACGGCGTCGCGCGCGTACCGACGGGAGGACAGGCGCCCCCGGCGAGAGAACCGGTGTCCGGTCAGGCCTTGGCCTTCGCCTCGGGCTTCACGTTGGACGAGGGCTTGATGGTCCTGATCTTGGACTTGTCCAGCGCCATCACCAGACCGGCGATGACCACGAACAGCGCGATCGGGAGCAGCACGTAGAGGCCCAGCGTCTGGATGACGCTCAGGCCGGGGCCGGGGTCGTCGCCGTCGTCGCGGGTCAGCGCGAGCGCGGGGGACGACATGAGCAGCATCATCAGCGTCGTGCCGGCGGCCAGGGCGCCGGCGCGCAGGGCGTTCTTCTTGTCCACGATCTCAAGTTAGCGAACCCCCTGGAGGGGCGCGCGCCCGGGGTCCCGTACCGGGGATTCACCCGCTCCCGGCCTGCTCGAACACATGGAGTAGTGCCCGCAGCCGGGGGGAGGCCGTCAGATCCTCCAGCGGCACCGGCCGGCCCTCCCGGTCCGCGATCGGCAGCCGCCAGTTCGGGTACTGGTCCCAGGTCCCCGGGAGGTTCTGCGGGCGCCGGTCGCCGACGCCGTCCGGGAGCCAGACGCCGATCAGCCGGGCCGGGGTTCGCAGCAGGAAGCGGTGGACGGCGCGGATCTCCTCCTCCTCGTCGGAGCCGGGCGGCCCGGCGGCGGTCAGGTCCAGCAGGCCGAGGCTGCCCAGCAGGGCGAGCCACTCGGCGGCCTCGGCGACGGCCTCGGCGCGTTCCTCGGTCGCCGGGCGGGTGAGCAGGCCCAGGCGGTCGCGCAGGTCGACGTGGTCGCCGGTGAGCCGGGCGGCGGTGGGCGGCAGGTCGTGGGTGGTGGCGGTGGCCAGGCAGTCGGCGCGCCAGCGCTCGGGCGGCAGCGGGCGTCCGTCGCCCTCCCAGTCGCGTTCGAACCACAGCACCGAGGTGCCGAGCACCCCGCGCCGCTGCAGCGTCTCGCGGACGCCGGGCTCGACGGTGCCGAGGTCCTCCCCGATGACGAGGGCCCCGGCGCGCCCGGCCTCCAGGGCGAGGATCGCGAGCATGGCGTCGGCGTCGTAGCGGACGTAGGTGCCCCCGGTGGGCGGGCTGCCCTGGGGGACCCACCACAGCCGGAACAGGCCCATGACGTGGTCGATGCGCAGGGCGCCGGCGTAGCGGAAGAGGGCGCGCAGCAGCTCGCGGTAGGGGGCGTAGGCGGTGGCGGCGAGCCGGTCGGGGCGCCAGGGCGGCAGGCCCCAGTCCTGGCCGCGGGCGTTGAAGGCGTCGGGCGGGGCGCCGACGGACATGCCGGCGGCGAACACGTCCTGCTGGGCCCAGGCGTCGGCGCCGAGGGGGTGCACGCCGACGGCGAGGTCGTGCACGATCCCGACGGGCATGCCGGCCTCGCGGGCGGCGCGCTGGGCGGCGCGGAGCTGGCCGTCGGTGAGCCAGGCCAGGCGGGCGTGGAACTCGACGCGGTCGGCGAGGCCGGCGCGGGCCCGGGCGGTCTCGGCCGAGCGGGGGTCCCGCAGGGCCGAGGGCCACCGCTGCCAGTCGGAGCCGTGGACCTCGGCGAGGGCGTACCAGGTGGCGTGGTCGTCGAGGGCCTGGCCGTGGGCGGCGCGGAAGTCGTCGTAGGCGGCCCGGCGGCCGGGGCCGAGGGGGACGGCCAGGACCAGGTCCAGAGCCTCGCGCTTGAGCTCCCACACCGCGTCCCGGTCGATGAGGGCGCCCTTGTCGAGGACGTCGGCGCGCAGTCGTGCGGCCCGCTCCAGCAGGGCGCTCAGCCGCTCGCGGTCCTCGGCGTAGGCGTACTCGGGGATGTCCTCGATCCGCAGGTGGACGGGGTCGGGGAAGCGGCGCGAGGACGGGCGGTAGGGGGAGGGGTCGGTGGGTGCGCCGGGTACGCCCGCGTGCAGCGGGTTGACCTGGACGAATCCGGCGCCGGCGGTGCGCCCGGCCCAGCCGGCCAGCTCGGCGAGGTCACCGAGGTCGCCCATGCCCCAGGAGCGGCGGGACAGCAGGGAGTACAGCTGGACGAGGAGGCCGTGGGAGCGGCCGGGCGGGGCGGGCAGCCGGTCGGGGGCGACGACGAGGTGGGCGTGGCCGGTGCGGCCGTCGGGTGCGAGCGCGGTCACCCGGTGCACGCCGAGCGGCAGTTCGGCGGCGGTGTCCCGCTCCTCGCCGTCCTCGGTCTCGACGCGCAGGCGGGTGCCGGGCGGCAGTGCGGCGAGGGCGGCGGGGCCGTGCGGGTCGCCGGCCCAGTGCACGAGCGTCGGCGGCAGCAGGCGCTCGCGCAGTTCGCGTTCGCGCGCGGCGAGGGCGGTGCGTACGGCGGCGGGGCCGGCCGCGTCGACGCCGAGTGCGGCCAGGGCGGCGACCACGGCGGACGCGGGGACCGGGACGTCGCGGCCCGGGGCGGGGCTGTAGGAGGTGGCGACCCCGTGCAGGCCGGCGAGCCGGGACAGGTCCTCGTCCGCGAAGTCCTCGAACGCCCCGGTCATCTACGGCCTCGCGCCGTAGGCGCCGGACTCGTACGACCCCGCGCCGTAGGGGTCGGATGCGTGACCCCCCGCGCCGAAGGCGTCCGACTCGCTGGTCAGCGGGGCGGCCTCGGCGAGCGGCGGCTCGCTGGTCAGGGGCTCGGCGTCGGGCAGGGGCGGCTCGCTGGTCAGCGGGGCCCGGGCGCAGGCGCTCTCGGCGCTGAAGACGCACGCCTGGGTGTCGTGGGGTTCGGCGGACGGGTCCGCCGGGGGTTTCGACGGGGCCGGGACCGAGAGGTGGGCCAGTGCGGCCACGGGGGCCTCCTCTGCTGAGGGTTCTGCGGGCGGTCGGATGTTGTCGCTTTGAACGGATTACGGCAGGCCTACCCCGTGACGGCGCGGGCACTCCCGACAGCCGCTCGAACAGGCTCCTCGCCGATCACAGATCACTATTCACTCAGTACATGTATCGAGTGCATAATGATCGGCATGAGCACCCGTCACATCCTTCTGGGTCTGCTCGCGGCAGGGCCGAGCCATGGCTACGACCTGAAGCGACGCCACGACGAACGCTTCCCGCAGGCCCGTCCACTGGCCTACGGGCAGGTCTACACGACCCTGCAGCGCCTGGTCCGGGACGGCCTCGCGGAGGTGGAGGGCACCGACGCGGACGGCGGTCCGGAGCGCACGCTGTACCGCTCCACGGACACCGGTTCGGGCGAACTGGCCCGCTGGGCGGGTGAGATCGCCCCGCCGGCGCCCTTCGTGACGAACGAGATCTTCGCCAAGGTCGTCGTGTCGATCCTGGCCGGCGGCGACCCGGCCGCCTATCTGCGCGCCCAGCGGGCCGCGCACATGGAGCGGATGCGGCAGCTCACGGCGGTCAAGACCGACCGGAACGCCGACCTGGCGACCGTGCTGTCGGCCGACTACGCCCTCAACCACCTCGACGCCGACCTCCGCTGGATGAACACCACGGCGGCCCGGCTCACCACTCTGACCGCGGAGGTCGACGGAGCATGACCCACAAGGGGGACACCTCGGCCCCGGTTCTCACGAGCCGGGACCTCGTCAAGGCCCACGGCAGGACCCGGGCGCTGCGCGGCGCCTCGGCCGACCTGCACGCCGGCGAGATCCTCGCCGTGACGGGGCCCAGCGGCAGCGGCAAGTCCACCCTGCTGCACTGCCTCGCGGGCCTCGTCCGCCCGGACGAGGGCTCGGTGGTCTACGCCGGGCAGCGGCTGGACCGGCTCCCGGAGAAGCGGCTGAGCGAGCTGCGCCGTACCGACTTCGGCGTGGTCTTCCAGTTCGGGCAGCTGATCCCGGAACTGACCGCCGCGGACAACGTGGCGCTGCCGCTGATGCTGGCGGGCGCCGGCCGCGCCGAGGCCCGGGAGCGGGCCGGCGAGTGGCTGGAGCGGTTCGGGGTGCACGGGCAGGAGGCGCTGCGGCCCGGCGAGCTGAGCGGCGGCCAGACGCAGCGGGTCGCCCTGGCCCGGGCGCTGGTGACCGGGCCTCGGGTGGTCTTCGCCGACGAGCCGACGGGCGCGCTGGACTCGCTGGCGACCGAGCAGGTGATGACGGCCCTGGTCCGCACGGCCCGCGAGTCGGGCGCGGCGGTGCTGCTGATCACGCACGACGCCCAGGTGGCGGCGTACGCGGACCGCGAGGTGCGCCTCAGCGACGGTGCCGTGGTGCCGGCGGAGGTGACGGCATGACGCAGCAGGCGCTCCCCCGGACGCGTGCCGGTGCGTCGGTCGACGTCCGGCTGGCCTGGCAGCTGGTCCGGGGCTCGGACCGGCAGGAGTGGTGGCGGCTCGGGCTGACGGCGGCCGGGGCCGCGCTCGCCACCGGGTTCGCGCTCGCGGCCGTCGCCCTGGCCTCACTGCACGGGTACTACCGGGTGTCCTTCGGCCACGGCCTGCTGGACGGCCCGGGCGAGCGCTCGGGGGTGGTCGTCAGCCTGCTGCTCCTGCTGGTGCCGGTGCTGGGGTTCCTCGGGCAGTGCGCGCGGATCGGCGCCGTGCACCGTGACCGGCGGCTGGCCGGGCTCCGGCTGGCGGGCGCCGGCCCGGCGCAGGTGCGCCGGATCGCCGCACTGGAGACGGGGACGGCCTGTCTGCTGGGCTCGGTCCTCGCCAGCGCGGTCTGCGTCCCCGTCCTGCTGGGCGTGTGGAGCGGCCCGACCGCCTGGACCTGGGCCGGGTCCGTGCTGGTCCTGCTGGGGGTGCCGGTGCTGGGCGCGGCGGCGGGCGCGCTGGCGCTGCGCCGGGTGGTGGCCTCGCCGCTGGGCTGGGTGCGCCGGGTGCGGCCGAGCAGCGGGCGCGGGCCGGGGCTGCTGTTCGTCGCCGGTGTCCTTCTCGTTCTGCTGCTGGCGCTGTGGGCCGTGGCGAACACCTCCGGCGCCGACCGCGGGCGGCTGCCGTTGACGGTGTTCGCGCTGGTCCTCCTGGTCGGCGGGGGCACGGTGTGGCTGGCCGGGGGCACGGCCGGGGTGGTCGGGCGGCTGCTGGCGGGCCGGGCCCGCTCCGCGGCGACGCTGATCGCTGCGGAGCGGCTGCGCGCCGATCCCTGGGCGGCGGCCCGCACCCACGCGGCGGTGCTGCTGGTCACGATCGTCGGCACGGGGTTCGTGGGGGTCCGGGGGGCGCTCCTTGCGGACCTGCACGAGATGAGCCGCGACCAGCGGCTCGGCACGGACCTGGCCTTCTACACGACGGGCCTCGATCTGACGGCGGCCGCGATCCTCGTCGGGCTCGCAATCACCCTCTCCGGCCTCGCCGTCGGCACCGCCGAGTCGGTGGCGAACCGCCGCCGGGGCCTGGCCGCACAGGTCGCCTCCGGGGTGCCCCGGGCGGTGCTCGGCCGGGCGCTGCTGCTGGAGACGGCGCTGCCGCTGGCCCCGGCGGTCGTGCTGGCGGGCGCCGGCGGCATGGCGATCGGCGTCTGGTACGCCTCGCTGACCGAGGGCCGGCTCACCCAGACCGTGCCGTACGCCGCACTGCTGGTGCCGGTGGGCGTGTACGCCTGCTGTCTGCTGGCGGCGGCCGCCTCACTGCCCCTGCTGCGCCGTTCGGCGCACCCGGGGGAGCTCAGGTACGCGTGAGCCTCCGGCTCCGGGGGCACAGGGGACTCCCGGAGCCGGTTCGCGCCCTCACCCCGCGTGCGCGGGGTGAGGCGGGTACGCGAAGGCCCGGATCGTCGTCAGGCAGAAATGCCGTCGATCCGGGCCAGGGCATCGTCCGCGCCGTACGGCTGCAAGTAGGGCAGCCAGCGCGGGTCCCTATGCCCGGTACCGATGATGCGCCAGGCCAGGCCGGTCGGCGGAGCCGGTTTGTGCCGCAGCCGCCACCCCAGCTCGACGAGGTGACGGTCGGCCTTCACGTGGTTGCAGCGGCGGCAGGAGGCCACCACGTTGTCCCAGACGTGCTTGCCCCCGCGACTGCGCGGGATGACGTGGTCGACGCTGGTTGCGACGCCACCGCAGTACATGCACCGGCCCCCGTCGCGCGCGAACAGCGCACGCCGGGTGAGAGGAACGGGCCCCCGATAGGGAACCCGGACGAATCGCTTGAGCCGGACCACGCTGGGTGCGGGGACTGTGACGGTTGCGCTGTGCATATAGGCGCCGGATTCCTCGAGGGAGACGGCCTTGTTCTCCAGGACGAGGACGAGCGCGCGGCGGAGCGGTACGACGCCGAGCGGCTCGTACGACGCGTTGAGGACCAGGACATGCGGCACGGGTGCCTCCTTGGGCGTCGGCGGCGCGTGGCTCGCGCCGGGACGATCTGCAGTCAGTCTCCCCTCATGCCTGGTGGAAGCGCCACCATGTCCCGGTAACGGGCTGGGAGTGTTTTCGACCACACCTGATTCATCCCCCGGATCACGGCCTGTTCAAGCCAGGGTGAGTCCCGTCTCTCCTGCGCCCCTCCTTGGCGGATCCGCGCGATGCACACACAATGCCCCGTTAGTGTGGTGGCCCTGTCCGTCCGGTGACCTTCTCGTGACCTCGAAGACCTTGACCGCCCGCCGGCACGGACCGTGCAGCACCTGGAGGTACCTGCCGTGTCGTCCTTGCCCGCCGTCCTGCTGGCCGCCGGTGCGTCGCCGACCCCGTCCCCCTCTCCCTCCGGTTCGACGGCGCCGGCCGTGCCGTCGCTCCAGGACGCCCAGGAGAGCGCCACGAACGCGGCGAGCTGGGTCGAGCAGAACTGGTCGACCTGGCTCGCGATGGGGCTGCAGATCCTGCTGATCCTGGTGATCGCGGTCGCGCTGCGCGCGGTGGTGCGGCGGGCGATCACCAAGCTGATCGACCGGATGGGCCGCACCGCCGAGGCCGTGGACGGCTCCGCGCTGAGCGGGCTGCTGGTCAACGCAGAGCGGCGGCGGCAGCGTTCGGCGGCGATCGGCTCGGTGCTGCGGTCGGTGGCGAGCTTCCTGATCCTCGGCACGGCCGCGCTGATGATCCTGTCCACCTTCAAGATCAACCTGGCGCCGCTGCTGGCCTCGGCCGGTGTGGCCGGCGTGGCGATCGGTTTCGGCGCCCGGAACCTGGTCACCGACTTCCTCTCCGGCGTCTTCATGATCCTGGAGGACCAGTACGGCGTCGGTGACGTGGTCGACGCGGGCGTGGCCACCGGTGAGGTGATCGAGGTCGGGCTGCGCGTGACCAAGCTGCGCGGTGCCGACGGCGAGATCTGGTACGTCCGCAACGGCGAGGTCAAGCGGATCGGCAACCTCTCCCAGGGCTGGGCGACGGCCGGGGTCGACGTGACGGTGCGGGCGAGCGAGGACCTGGACAAGGTCAAGGCGACCCTGGACGACGTCGCCGAGCACATGAGCAAGGAAGAGCCCTGGAACGAGCTGCTGTGGGGCCCGATCGAGGTCCTCGGCCTGGACTCGGTCCTGATCGACTCCATGGTGGTGCGGGTCTCCGCCAGGACCATGCCGGGCAAGGCGCTGACGGTCGAACGCGAGCTGCGCTGGCGCATCAAGCGCGCCTTCGACCAGGCGAGCATCCGCATCGTGGGCGGCGCCACGTCCGTGGAGGACGCGGAGGAGCCCGCCGACCCGACGGCCGCGGTGGCGGCCCCGTCGGTCTTCGCCAACGCGGACTCGCCGCAGGCGGCGGCGACGGCACCGATCGCCGCGCAGCGGCCGACGCCTCCGGGCAAGTAGCGAGCGGAACGGTTTCAGCACACTCGTTCGAGTGAACGGATGGGGCATTCCGGCACCGAGGGCGCACGGGGTGCCCCATCGTTCTGCCGGGGCGCCCAGCGCGGGCTTAGCCTGGCATCAGCATCACGAGGAGAACCGGGATGAGCGCCGAACCCATCATGGAGAGGGTCATGATGCAGGTGGACCCCATCGACCTGTTGAGCGTGATCGAAGAAGCGTCTCCGACGCCGATTCGACCGGAGTATGTCGAGGGGACGGTCATCGTGCCGCCGCAACCTGACGAAAACCACAACGACGGTATCGGCGAGCTGTACTACCAGTTCCGCACAGCCGGTTTTCGTCTCGTCGGCTTCGGCTGCGGCTACCGCGCCGCCCATAAGGACGGCAGCACCATGGCGTTGCTCATCCCGGACTTCTACGTGCGTCGCCGTAAGGCCTCGGAACTCGACGAGTCGTATCGCAAGGCCAACAAGGGCTGGTACCCGGTCGACATGATCGCGCTGGTCGGCGAAGTCACGTCATCCAATCACTGGGCGGACACCGGCCCAAAACTCCGCACCTATGCTGCCGCCGGTATCCCCGCCTACGTTCTGATCAACCGCAGCACGAAGACTGCCCACTGCTACACGGATCCCATTCTTCCGAGCGGCGACCCCACCAAGGCTTACTACAACGCGGACAACCCGGTCGGCCTCGGTGCCCCTCTCCCTCTCCCCGCCCCCTACCCCACCCTCGACACCACCCCCTTCCTCACCGACTGACCAGCCGCACTATCTGGCACAGCGCGACGAACGCGCTCGCCCTGCGCAGCCCCAGGCCGGCCGTCAGGTTCTCGTCGGCGTCGATCCTCAGCCGGGCCTCTCCCGACGCGGAGTCGAAGGTCACGGTGCCGCCGACGGACCGCCGGCCGCGGAACGGGCGCCAGCGGAAGTGGATTTCTTCGCCGCTCAGCACGTCCCACGCGCGCTCGCACATGGGCAGGCCGGCCCTCAGGCGCGTCGCCCGGTCGGCCGGAAACGTGTGCTCCTGCGTGGCGGCCAGTGCCTCAACCGTGACCGGGAGGCCGGTGCCGCGAGCGCGGCGGTGCAGGGCGCCGTACGCGTAGACGGCAAAGAGGACGGCGAGGACCGCGTAGAAGACGAGGTCCATGACGACGTCGTAGGCCGTCGACCAGGACAGGCCGTCATTCGTGACATCGCCCGTGCAGAGCAGCACCGTCGGCAGCAGGAACACGGACATCGTGGCCAGCCACAGCTTCACCAGGAGTCTTCGGTCGGGCATGGTCCACCATCCGCATCGACGGCCGGGGCACCTGCCCGGCGAGCGGATCAAAGATCACGGGCCCGTGGACGGGCTGTACAGCCCCGCGAGATAACGACTCTGCAGCCCCCGCGCCCTTGTCTATTGACGCCCCCTTCGTCCTGGGCTTACGTTCCTCCCACCCAAATAGGAAAGTTTCCTAACAGTGATCTCCAGGGCGGCCGGTGATCAAGACTGGACCTCCCGCCAGGTCACTGCGAAGCTGGGCGGCTGGAAAGGCAGGTGTCGACCATGGCAGGAACCGCCGGTACGCCGGGCACCCCGCGCGTGCTGCGCGCCATGAACGACCGTGCCGCCCTGGACCTCCTGCTGGAGCACGGGCCGCTGTCGCGCACCCGGATCGGGAAGCTCACCGGCCTGTCCAAGCCCACCGCCTCGCAACTGCTGGCCCGCCTGGAGGCGGCCGGACTGGTCCGGGTCACCGGCACCAGCGAGGGCCGGCCGGGTCCGAACGCCCAGCTGTACGCCGTCAACCCCACGGCCGCGCACGCCGCCGGGCTCGACGTCACTCCCACCCGCATCCGCGCCGCCGTCGCCGACATCACCGGCCGGACGGTGGGTGAGTACGAGCTGCCCACCCCCGGGCGGCGGCCCGCCCACCCGGTCGTCCAGCAGGTCGCCGACGCGCTCGACGGCGCCGTCAAGGCCGCCGGGCTCGCCCGGTCCGACGTGCACCGGCTGGTCATCGGCACCCCGGGCGCCTTCGACCCCAACACCGGCCGGCTGCGCTACGCCTCCCACCTGCCCGGCTGGCACTCCCCCACCCTGCTCGACGAGCTCGCCGCCGCCCTGCCGATGCCGGTGGAGTACGAGAACGACGTCAACCTCGTCGCCCTCGCCGAACAGCGGCTCGGCGCCGCCCGGGGCCACGGCGACTTCGTCCTGCTGTGGAACCAGGAGGGGCTCGGCGCCGCCCTGGTGCTCGGCGGCCGGCTGCACCGCGGCTGGACCGGCGGCGCCGGCGAGGTCGGCTTCCTGCCCGTGCCGGGCACACCCCTGGTGCGGCAGGTGACCAAGGCCAACAGCGGTGGCTACCAGGAGCTGGCCGGCTCCCAGGCCGTACCGAAGCTGGCCCGGGAACTCGGCATCACCGATGTGCCGTCGGGGCCGTACGCCGAGGCCGCCGCCGAACTCGTGGCCCGGGGTGCCGATCACGCCTCCGGTCCCTACCGGGAGCTGCTCCGGACCTATGCGACCCGGCTCGCCACCGGTCTCGCCTCGCTCGTCTCCGTCCTCGACCCCGAACTCGTCGTCCTCAGCGGCTCCGCGCTGACGGCCGGCGGCGAGGGCCTGCGCGCCCTCGTCCAGGCCGAGCTGGAGGAGCTGGCCGCGGCCCGCCCCCGGCTGGTCGTCGGCGACGTCCACGAACACCCCGTCCTGCGCGGCGCGTTGGAGTCCGCGCTCGTGACCACCCGCGACGAGGTCTTCGACACCTCGCGCTGACCCGGCAGCACCCCTCTTCCCCTTCACCCGTCCCTGGGAGACCTCGCCATGCCCACAGCCATACCCGAAGTCGCCCGAAAAGCGGCTTTCGCCCTGACCGTCTCCGCCCTGCTGCTCACCGCCACCGCCTGTACCGGGCAGTCCGGCTCCGGTGCCACGGACGACGCCTCGAAGGACACGACGATCAACTTCTGGCACGCCTGGAGCGCGCCGAACGAGGTGAAGGCCGTCAAGTCCCTGGTCGCCGGCTTCGAGAAGGCGCACCCCAACATCCACGTGAACATCGTCGGCAACATGACCGACGACAAGATCAACCAGGCGCTGCGGTCGGGCGGTGACAAGGCGCCGGACGTGATCTCCTCGTTCACCACCAACAACGTGGGCAAGTTCTGTTCCTCGGGTGCGCTGGTCGACCTCAACCCCTTCTTCAAGAAGGCCGGGATCGACCCCGCGAAGACGTTCCCGAAGACCATGAACGAGTACACCCAGTTCGACGGCAACCGCTGCACGGTGCCGCTGCTCGGTGACGCGTACGGGCTCTACTACAACAAGACGGCGTTCCGGAAGGCCGGCATCGCCAATCCGCCGAAGACCTGGTCCGAGTTCGAGGCCGACGCCAAGAAGCTGACCATCGCCCAGGGAGACGGCTACAAGCAGCTCGGGTTCATGCCGGACTACCACGGCTGGGAGACCACCACCGAGCACTACTTTGCCCAGTTCTCGCCGACGTACTTCGGCGCGGACGGCAAGTCGGACCTCGCCAAGGACCCGGCGTTCGAGAAGGGCTTCGCACTCCAGAAGCGGCTCGTGGACGAACTCGGCGGGTTCCAGAAGCTGGAGAAGTTCCGGGCGACCCTCGGTGACGAGTGGGGTCCCAAGCACCCCTTCCACACCGGTCAGGTCGCCATGCAGCTCGACGGCGAGTGGCGGCTCGGGATGGCGCAGCAGGCCAAGCCGGACTTCGAGATCGGGGTCGCCCCGCTGCCCGTGCCCGACGACCAGGTCGCGCAGTACGGCAAGGGCTACATCACCGGCACCATCGCGGGCATCGCCGCCACCAGCCACAAGCAGAACGCGGCCTGGGAGTTCGTCAAGTACATCACCACGGACACGGACGCCGTGGTCGGCTTCGCCAACGACATCCACAACGTCCCCTCCACCCTGGCGGCGCTGAAGTCCCCGAAGCTGAGGTACGACCCGCGCTTCAAGACGTTCCTCGACATCGCCGCCGACCCGAACTCCGCCACGACTCCCGCCTCCATCAACGGCGGGCAGTACCTGGTGACGATCCAGCAGTTCGGCTACGACTACGAAAGCGGCAAGGTCACCGATCTGAAGGCCGGGCTGAAGAAGGCGGCCGCGCAGATCGACACGGACATCGCGCAGGCGAAGTAGCCGATGAGTACGGTCACTCCGGCGTCGAAGCGCCGCCGGTCGGCGCTTCGCACCCTCGCCTTCATGTCGCCCTGGCTGATCGGCTTCGCGGTGTTCTTCGCGTACCCGCTGATCTCGACGGTCTACTTCTCCTTCATGCACTACGACGGCTTCCGGCCGCCGACGTGGAGCGGCGGGAAGAACTGGCGTTACGTCTTCGCGCACTACCCGCTCTTCTGGCCGGCCCTGCGCAACACGCTGTGGCTGGTGCTGGTGATGGTGTCGCTGCGGGTCGTCTTCGGGCTCGGCATCGGCCTGCTCATCACCAAGATCAAGACGGGTACGGGGGTCTTCCGCACCCTCTTCTACCTGCCGTACCTGGCCCCGCCGGTCGCCGCGACCATGGCCTTCGCCTTCCTGCTCAACCCCGGTACGGGCCCGGTCAACTCGATCCTGGAGAAGGTGGGCATCCCGGCGCCCGGCTGGTTCAACGACCCCACCTGGTCCAAGCCGGCCCTGACCCTGCTGGCGCTGTGGGGCATCGGCGACCTCATGGTCATCTTCATGGCCGCGCTGCTGGACGTGCCGACCGAGCAGTACGAGGCGGCCGAGCTGGACGGGGCCTCGGCCTGGCAGCGGTTCAGGTACGTCACCCTGCCGAACATCTCCCCGATCGTGATGTTCGCGGTCGTCACCGGCGTGATCCAGACCATGCAGTACTACACCCAGCCGCTGATCGCCGGGAAGGTCGCCTCCGGCGTGATCCAGGGCGCCGGCACCCAGTTCGAGCCCGGCTACCCGGACAAGTCCACGCTCACCCTCCCCCAGCTCGTCTACAACCTCGGCTTCCAGCGCTTCGACTACGGCTCGGCCTGTGTGGTGGCGCTGGTGCTGTTCGCCCTGTCGATGGTGTTCACCGGGTTCCTGATGCGGCGCCGGGGCGGTCTCATCCAGGCAGGTGACTGACCATGACCCAAGTACTGGACAAACCGGTCGAGTTGAGGACGGCGTCCGCGGCCGCCGAGCGCACCGCCCGGCGCAGGGCGCTGCTCGAATGGATCGCGGTCCACTCCCTCGGCGTCGCCGCCGCGCTGTTCTTCGCGCTGCCGTTCGTGTTCGTGTTCCTGACCTCGCTGATGAGCGACACCCAGGCGCTCAGCCGCGATCTGATCCCGTACACCTGGGAGTGGGGCAACTACCGGAAGGTCTTCGACACGCCCGGCTTCCTCACCTGGTGGAAGAACACGCTGATCTACGCCGGCCTCGGCACCGTGCTGACCGTGGTGTCGTCCATCCCGGTGGCGTACGCGCTCGCCAAGTTCCGCTTCCGGGGGCGCAACCTGTCCCTGATGCTGGTGATCTCGATGATGATGCTGCCCCCGCAGGTGGTCGTCATCCCGATGTACCTGTTCTGGGCGAAGCAGCTGGATCTGTCCGGCACGCTGTGGCCGCTGATCATCCCGATGGCGTTCGGCGACGCGTTCTCCATCTTCCTGCTGCGCCAGTTCCTGATGACGATCCCGAACGAGTACCTGGACGCCGCGAGGGTGGACGGCTGCGGCGACCTCAGGACGCTGCTGAAGGTCGTCCTGCCCATGGCCAGGCCGGGCATCGCCGCCGTCGCCCTCTTCCAGTTCTTCTACGCCTGGAACGACTACTTCGGCCCGCAGATCTACGCGTCCGAGAACCCCGGCGCCTGGACCCTGAGTTACGGCCTGGAGTCCTTCAAGGGCGCCCACCACACCGACTGGAACCTCACGATGGCCGCGACCGTGCTGGTCATGGCCCCCGTGATCCTCGTGTTCTTCTTCGCGCAGAAGGCGTTCGTCGAAGGCGTCACCCTCACCGGAGTAAAGGGTTGATCCGCATATGAAACTCACCGTGGTCGGCGGAGGCTCGACCTACACCCCCGAACTCATCGACGGCTTCGCGCGCCTGAGGGACACCCTGCCCATCGAGGAACTCGTCCTGGTGGACCCGGCCGCGGAGCGCCTGGAACTGGTGGGCGGGCTGGCCCGCCGCATCTTCGCCAAGCAGGGTCACCCCGGCCGGATCGTCACCACCGCCGACCTGGACGCGGGCGTGGACGGCGCCGACGCCGTGCTGCTCCAGCTGCGCGTCGGCGGCCAGGCGGCCCGCGAGCAGGACGAGACCTGGCCGCTGGAGTGCGGCTGCGTCGGCCAGGAGACCACCGGCGCGGGCGGCCTGGCCAAGGCGCTGCGCACGGTCCCGGTCGTCCTCGACATCGCCGAACGGGTCCGCCGTGCCAACCCGCGCGCGTGGATCATCGACTTCACCAACCCGGTCGGCATCGTCACCCGCGCCCTGCTGCAGGCCGGGCACCGCGCGGTCGGGCTGTGCAACGTGGCGATCGGCTTCCAGCGGAAGTTCGCGAAGCTGCTCGGCGTGGCCCCGGCCGACGTCCATCTCGCGCACGTGGGCCTCAACCACCTCACCTGGGAGACGGGGGTACGGCTCGGCGGCCCGGAGGGCGAGAACGCGCTGCCCAAGCTGCTGGCCGAGCACGGCGAGGCGATCGCCGACGACCTGCACCTCCCGCGCCCCCTCCTGGACCGCCTGGGCGTGGTCCCCTCCTACTACCTGCGCTACTACTACGCCCACGACGAGGTCGTGCGCGAACTGCGCACCAAGCCGTCCCGGGCGGCGGAAGTCGCGGCGATGGAGCGGGAGTTGCTGACGATGTACGGCGACCCGGCCCTGGACGAGAAGCCGGCGCTGCTCGCCAAGCGCGGCGGCGCCTACTACTCGGAGGCGGCCGTCGACCTCGCGGCGGCGCTGCTGGGCGGGGGAGGCAGCCCCTACCAGGTGGTGAACGCCTTCAACAAGGGCACGCTGCCCTTCCTGCCCGACGACGCGGTGATCGAGGTCCAGGCCGCGGTGGGCCCGACCGGCCCGGCTCCGCTGCCGGTGCCGGAGCTGGACCCCCTGTTCTCGGGGCTGATCGCGAACGTGACGGCGTACGAGGACCTGGCCCTGGAGGCGGCGCTGCGCGGCGGCCGCGACCGCGTCTTCCGCGCCCTGCTCGCCCATCCGCTGATCGGCCAGTACGCGTACGCCGACGCCCTCACCGACCAGCTGATCGCACACAACCGGGAGCACCTCGCGTGGGCCTGACCGCACCTGATTCCGGGAGTGTCCTCGCGATCGACGCGGGCAACAGCAAGACCGACGTGGCCGTCGTCACCGCCGCCGGGGAGGTGCTGGCCACGGCCCGCGGCGGCGGTTTCCGCCCGCCCGCGGTGGGGGTGGCGGCGGCGCTGGACGCGCTGGCCGAACCGGTGGGGCGCGCCTTCGCGAGCGCGGGCGTCACGTCCGTCTCCCATGTCTCGGCGTGCCTCGCCAACGCCGATCTCCCCGTCGAGGAGGAGCAGTTGGCGACCGCGCTCCAGGCCCGCGGCTGGGGCGCGGCGGTGGAGGTGCGCAACGACACCTTCGCGATCCTGCGCGCGGGCGTCGCCGAGCCGCGCGGGGTGGCCGTGGTGTGCGGGGCCGGCATCAACTGCGTCGGCATGCGCCCCGACGGCCGTACCGCGCGCTTCCCGGCCATCGGCCGGATCTCCGGCGACTGGGGCGGGGGCTGGGGCCTGGCGGAGGAGGCCCTGTGGTTCGCCGCCCGCGCGGAGGACGGCCGGGGCGAGCCGACGGCCCTCGCCCGCACCCTGCCCGGCCACTTCGGGCTGCCGACGATGTACGCGCTGATCGAGGCGCTGCATCTGGAGCACGTCGGCCACGACCGCCGGCACGAGCTGACCCCGGTGCTGTTCACGACGGCCGCCGAGGGCGACGCGGTGGCCCGCTCGATCGTCGCCCGGCTCGCGGAGGAGGTGACGGTGATGGCCACGGTGGCGCTGACCCGCCTGGACCTCCTCGACGAGGAGACTCCGGTCCTGCTCGGCGGCAGCGTCCTGACCGCCGGCCACGCCCTGCTCGACGACGGCATCCGCGAGCTGCTCGCCGCCCGCGCCCCCAAGGCCGACGTCCACGTGGTCACGGCGAGCCCGGTCCTGGGCGCGGCCCTGCTGGGCCTGGACCGGCTCGGGGCGGACGGTCAGGCGCGGGAGCGGGCGCGGGGGCACTGGGAGGGGTGACCGGCCCCGGGGGAACCGAACACCTGCACAGGGCGTATTCATGGGCAGCGCACGCTGCGATCCGATCAAGATCCAGTGAAGGCCGGTGCGGATGCCGGTGCGTGCCGCGATACTGGGCGGCGAACGGTTGACCCTGGGGGAGGTCGAGTGACACACCCGCCGAAGAGCGCAGCACCACCCGTGCCGGGCCCCGGCGTGCCCGCCGCCCCCGGCATCCCCGCGCAGACGCCCCGCCCGGCCCCCACCGGCTCCCCCGGCCCGTCCGCCCCGCGGACCGCGTTCGCCGAGGGCGTCGACCGGCTGCGGGACGCGGCGACCACCGAGCCGGGGCGGCTGCGGATCATCGGGGCCGTACTGGCGCTGCTGGTCGTGGCGTTCGGCGCGGTCACCGCCTGGCAGGCCAGTGAGCGGGCGGCCGCCGCCGACGACGTACTGCACCGCAGCCAGCCGCTCAGTTCCGGAGCGGCCGACATCTACCGCTCGCTGGCCGACGCCAACACGGCCGCCTCCAGCGGGTTCCTGGCCGGCGGCCAGGAGACGGCCGCCTCCCGCGACCGGTACGAGAAGGACATCCGCACGGCCGCCGCGGGCCTGGTGACGGCCGCCGCGAACGCCGAGCCGGGCTCCGCCTCCGAGGCGACCATCGCCCGGCTGAACAAGCTGCTGCCGGAGTACAAGGGGCTCATCGAGCGGGCCCGGACGTACAACCGGCAGGGCTATCCGGTCGGCGGCGCCTATCTGCGCTACGCCAACGAGAAGATGCAGAAGGAGATGCTCCCGGCGGCGGAGGATCTCTACACCAAGGAGAACCAGCGGCTGGACGCCGACTACGGCGACGCCACCCCGTATCCGTGGATCGCCATCGCGCTCGGCGTGCTCGCGCTGGCCGCGCTCGGCTGGGCCCAGCACCGCAGCTACCGGCGCACCAACCGGGTCCTCAACCACGGCCTGGTCGCCGCCTCCGCCGCCACCACGGTCGCGCTGCTGTGGCTGGTCGTCGGGCACGCGGTGGCCCGCTCGGACCTGAACGGCTCCTACGACCACGGCATCCGCTCGCTGACCGTGCTGCACGACGCCCGGATCGCCTCCCTGAAGGCGCGCGGCAACGAGAACCTGAGCCTGGTGGCGCGCGGCGCCGAGACCATCACGGTCGAGGGGCGGACGTACGACGCGTACTACTACGTCTTCGACAAGGACATGGCCGGCCTCGGCCAGGGCCTGACCCGGGCGGCGAAGCTCGCCGACGACCAGGGCGGCAGCGCGCCGGTGAAGGCGGCCGAGGGCAACATGGCGGTGTGGAAGCAGCGCCACACCGCGGCCCGCACCGAGGACGAGAACGGCAACTACCAGCAGGCGCTGGACAAGGTGATCGGCGCCAAGGGCGCCACCGGCGAGTGCTTCGACAGCGTCGACGCCAACCTCGCCCGGGCCATCGACCACGAGCAGAGCGAGTTCCAGCAGGCCGCCGGCGACGGCCGGGACGCCATGGCCGGACTGCCGGTGGGCGCCGCGGTGCTCGCGGTGCTCGGCGCGGCCGGCGCCGTCTTCGGCATCGGCCGCAGGCTTTCGGAGTACCGGTGACAGGAGGCATGACCATGTACGCGGCACGTGTACGAGCCTCCCTGCGGGGCTGGGGCGGGGTCGGCGCGATGGCGGTGCTGTGCGCGCTGGCACTGGCGTTCGTCCTGCTGCTGCCGTGCACCCAGCAGCCCCCGCCGCCCGGTCCGGAGCGGACCGGTCAGGCCGTCGCCAGCGGGATGCAGGCCCGCGCCGGGGACTGCAAGGACTCCGAGGCGCAGAACCAGACCCTGTCGCCGTCCGGCGCGGACGGCCCGACCATCGACGCGATCAAGGCCCGTACCGGCGCCAAGCGCAAGCTGATCGTCGGCGTCGACCAGAACAGCTACCACTGGGGCTACCGCAACCCCAACACCCAGGGCACGGAGCTGGAGGGCTTCGACATCGACCTGGTGCACCGCATCGCGCAGGACATCCTCGGCGACCCGGACGCGGTGCAGTTCAAGGCGATCCCGACCAGCCAGCGGATCTCCGCGATACAGGACGGGCGGGTGGACATGGTCGTGCGGACCATGACCATCACCTGCGACCGGCTGTCCCAGGTGGCGTTCTCCGCGCCCTACTTCAAGACCGGGCAGCAGGTCCTCGCGCCCAAGTCGTCGGCTATCAGGGGCTACAACGCCACCCTGGCGCACAAGAGGATCTGCACGGCGGCCGGTTCGACGGCGTACACCAAGCTGGACGCCGACAGGAAGGACGGCGCCCTGCCCTCCTCCACGGACATCTCCACCACCGTCCCGAACCAGCTCGACTGCCTGGTCAGGCTGCAACTCGGCGAGGTGGACGCGGTGGTGACCGACGGCGCACTCGCCGCCAGCCAGGCCGCGCAGGACCCGACCGTCGAACTGAAGGGCGGGGCGTTCACCACCGAGTACTACGGCGTGGCGATGAAGAAGGACGCCTCCGATCTGGTACGCCGGGTCAATCGCGTTCTGGTGGGCTACCGCGCCGGTGGCTGGCAGGCGTCGTACGACAAATGGCTGTCGGCGACACTGGGGAAGGACTCCAGCGCGTCCAAGCCGCCCGCGCCGCAGTACCTGCGCACGAACTGAGCCACATCCGACCGAGACCTGGAAGCAGCGAGAGGTGATCGATGGGCGTCACGGACCCCGCCGGGCCGGTGATGGACCGGGACGAGGTGGACCGTGCGCTGGCGCGGCTCGGCCAGGAGCACGAGGCGATCGAGACCTCGCTGCTGGCGCTGCAGGACCACGCGGGCCGCAGGCTCCTCGAAGGCGCCGAACTCACCGGCGTCACCAAGGAACGCTGGCAGGCCACGGAGGCGCGGATCACCCTGCTGTGGGGGTACTTCGACGCCTACGCGGCCGCGCTGCGCTCCGCCCGCGAGATCCGCGCCCGGCGCCGCTGGTCCAGCCGCGAGGACCTGGTGGAGCTGACCGAGCTGCTGCGCGGCGAGTCCGTGACCGTCCCCGGAGCCGGGAACGGCGTGCTCAGCGAGTCCTACTCGCTCTCGGCGCTGGTGGACCGGATGAACGAGCTGTACGCGACCAGCCTGGACCTGGTGGTGGCCTGCGACGCGGTGTGGTCGGCGCTGCCCGCGCGGATCGATTTACTCGCCGCGGAACTCCAGCGCACCCGCAAGCTCGCGCACTCCGTCGGCGTACGCCCCGGCGAGCACCCGGCCGGCGACGACCTGGAGCGGATCACGCGCACGCTGACCAGGCTGAGGGAGGACGTCGTCTCCGACCCGCTCGCCTTCTGGGTGCCGAACGAAGGCAGTTCGGCGCCCGGCGGCGGCCGCCCGGACACCACGGTGTACGACCGTGAGGCGCGCGCCCTGGAGGACGTGCGCCGGGAGATCGACGCCGTGCTGACCGTCCGGCAGGACGCGGAGGCCCGGCTGATCCGGCTGCGGGACGTGCTCTCGCGCGCCGACCGCACCCTCGCCGAGGCCCGCACCGCGCGCGGCGAGGTGCTGGCGAAGATCGCCGCGACCGAGGTGCCGGTGGTCAGCGGCCCGCCGACCGTGCTCCAGGAGCAGCTGGCGACGGCGGCCGAGTACCGCAGGCAGGCCCAGTGGCACCGGCTCTCCCCGCTGCTCGAGTCCCTGGAGGAGAAGGCGGAGGACGAACTGCTGCGGGCCCGCGAGTCGTTGACCGCGGTCACCGCGCCGCTCGCGGTCCGCGCCGAGCTGCGCGGCCGGCTCGACGCGTACAAGGCGAAGGTGGCCCGGCACGGGCTCGCGGAGGACCCGTTCCTGGTCGAGCGGTACGACGCGGCCCGCCGGATGCTGTGGAGCGCGCCCTGCGACCTGCGGGTGGCCGAACAGGCCGTGCTGCGCTACCAGCAGTTGGCGGCCGAGCTGCTCGGCGGCGCGGGCGCGCCGGAGGACCGTAAGGGGGACCAGTCATGAGTCAGGCGGGGCAGACCTGTCAGCGGCCGGGCTGCGAGGGGTCGTACGAGGACGTCGGCGGCGGCGAGCTGTACTGCGACACCTGCGGACTCGCGCCGGTGGTGTCGGCTGGGGGTCCCTCCTCTGGGGGAGGGCTGGTCGGCTCGTCGGCGACCGGGGTGACCAGGGGCGCGGCGGACAGCGGCAGTTCGCGCAGCAGCTCGCGCACGTCCTCGCAGTCGTCGAAGTCGCGCCGCTCGGTGTCCGGGCGGCTCTCGCGGTCCCTGTCGGGCCGCTCCAGCGGGCGTTCGGTGTCGGTGCGCAGCTCCGGCTCCTCCTCCGGGGCCTCCACCCGCGGGCGGCTCGGCGCCGGTCTGGTGCACGTGCCGCAGGTGCCGCGCCCTGATCCGCGCGCGATGGTGCTGGAGAACCCGGAGGTGCCGGAGCGGAAGCGATTCTGCTCGCGCTCGGACTGCGGGGCGCCGGTGGGGCGCTCGCGGGGTGACCGTCCCGGCCGCACGGAGGGTTTCTGCACCAAGTGCGGGCACCCGTACTCCTTCGTGCCCAAGCTGAAGGCCGGGGACATCGTGCACGGCCAGTACGAGGTCGTGGGCTGCCTCGCGCACGGCGGGCTCGGCTGGATCTACCTCGCCGTGGACCGGGCCGTCTCCGACCGCTGGGTGGTGCTCAAGGGTCTGCTGGACACCGGGGACCAGGACGCGATGGCCGCCGCGATCTCCGAGCGGCGCTTCCTTGCGGAGATCGAGCACGCCAACATCGTGCGGATCTACAACTTCGTGGAGCACCTGGACCAGCGCACCGGCTCCCTCGACGGCTACATCGTCATGGAGTACGTCGGCGGCAAGTCCCTGAAGGAGATCGCCAACGCCCGCCGTACGCCGCAGGGCCGCCGGGACCCGCTGCCGGTGGAGCAGGCGTGCGCGTACGGCATCGAGGCGCTGGAGGCGCTCGGCCACCTGCACAGCCGTAATCTCCTGTACTGCGACTTCAAGGTCGACAACGCCATCCAGACCGAGGACCAGCTCAAGCTGATCGACATGGGCGCCGTGCGCCGCATGGACGACGACGAGTCGGCGATCTACGGCACGGTCGGCTACCAGGCGCCCGAGGTCGCCGAGGCCGGCCCGTCGGTGGCGAGCGACCTGTACACGGTGGGCCGTACCCTCGCGGTGCTCACGTTCGACTTCCAGGGCTACACGAACGTCTACGTGGACTCGCTGCCCGACCCGGACACCATCGACGTCTTCCGCCGCTACGAGTCCTTCTACCGGCTGCTCGTCCGCGCCACCGACCCCGACCCGGCCCGCCGGTTCGCCTCCGCGCAGGAGATGGCCGAGCAGCTGACCGGTGTGCTGCGCGAGGTGGTCTCGCTGCAGACCGGGCAGGCGCGGCCGGCGCTGTCGACGCTGTTCGGGCCCGAAGTGAAGGTGACCGACCGGGAGTTGTTCCCCCGGCTGGACGGGGATGTGTCCCGGCTGGGGGCGCGGGAGGTGCGCAAGGCGGCTTCCGCTGTCCCGGAGCTGCCCCCGGCCGTCCTCGTCAGGCCCGTCGACGCCCCGGCCACCGCGCTCGCCCTGCCGGTCCCGCTGGTCGACCCGAACGACCCCAACGCGGGTTTCCTGGCCGGTCTGATGACCTCCGCGCCGGCCGAGCTGATCGCCGCGCTGGACGCGGCGCCCACGCAGACCGTGGAGACCCGGCTCAGGCAGATCCGCGCCCGGCTGGAGAGCGGCGACCACCAGGCCGCGCTGATGAGCCTGGCCAAGCTGGAGGAGGAACGGCCCGACGACTGGCGGGTGGTGTGGTACCGGGGCGTGGCCGCCCTGGTCACCGGCGACTTCGAGGGCGCCGCGCTCTCCTTCGACGCGATCTACGACGCCTTCCCTGGCGAGGCCGCGCCCAAGCTGGCGCTCGGCCTGTGCGCGGAGGTGCTCGGGCAGCTGGACAACGCGGCCGAGTACTACCACCTGGTGTGGGCGACCGACCCCAGCTATGTGAGCGCCGCCTTCGGGCTCGCCCGGGTGCAGCTGGCGGCCGGGAACCGGCACGAGGCCGTGCGGACCCTGGAGTCGGTGCCGGAGTCCTCCATCCACTACACGGCCGCCCGGGTCGCCGCCGTCCGGGCGCGGCTCAGACAACGCACCGCGACCGCCGGTGACGTACCGTTCCTGGACGACCTGACGGCCGCCGCCGGGCAGGTCGAGGCGCTGGACGCGTACGGTCTGGACCCGGCGCGGCGCGAGCAGTTGTCGGCGGAAGTCCTCGGCTCGGCGCTGGACTGGATACTCTCCGGTGGCCAGGGCACCCCGCCCGCCGCCGGTGGACGGGTGCTGCTGGGCAGCGGTCTGGACGAGCGGGGCCTCCGCTTCGGCCTGGAGCGCGCCTACCGCACGCTGGCCCGGCTGGCGCCCGGCGGCGAGGAGAGGATCGAGCTGGTGGAACGGGCCAACCGTTACCGCCCCCGGACGTGGGTGTAGTTGATGTCGCAGATGCCCCAGCAGGCCGCACTGTCGAAGTGCCCGAGCTGCGCGGAGCCCGTCGAGCCGGGTGACCTCTTCTGCGGAGCGTGCGGGTACGACCTCTCCGTCGTACCCGAGCCGCCGCAGGACCATCCGACGCTCACCATGAACGGCTCCGCGACCGGCCCCTCCGGGGACGGCGTGGCCTGGCCCGACCCCGAGCCGGACGGCTCCGGCACCCCGCCGGCGGCGCATCTGCCGGCCGACCTGGCCGGCACCGACTCCGGCGGCGGGCCCCTGCCCGAGCACGAGCACGAGTCCGGCACGGACCCGCACGCGCAGGGAGCGCGGCAGCCGGCCGGTTCCGGGGTGCGCTTCGACCGGCCCGCTGAGCCCGACGAGTACCCGCTGCAGGCGCCCGACCCGCGGGTGGCCGAGAACCCCGGGAGCACAGCCGTGCCGGAGGAGCCCGCGCAGGTGTGCGTGGCCTGCCGGGCCGGCCGGGTGGACAGCGACGGCTACTGCGAGAACTGCGGGCACGCCCAGCCCCGCGAACGCGACCACATGGAGCGCGAGTCGGGCCCGGTGGCCGCCGTCAGCGACCGGGGCCTGCGCCACCACCGCAACGAGGACGCCTTCGCCGTCGGCCACACCGCGCTGCCCGACGGCACCCCGGCCACCCTCGCCATCGTCTGCGACGGCGTGTCCTCCGCGACCCGACCCGACGACGCCTCGACCGCCGCCTCCCAGGCGGCCGGCGACGCGCTGCTGGCCGCCCTGCCGCGCGGCACGCATCCGCAGACGGCCATGCACGAGGCGATCGTCGCCGCCGCACAGGCCGTGAACGCGCTCGCCGAGGAACCCGCCACGGCCCGGGAGCACGCCCCCCACCAGAACGCCCCGGCGTGCACGATCGTCGGCGCGGTGGTCGCCTCGGGGCTGCTGGTCGTCGGCTGGGTCGGCGACAGCCGCGTCTACTGGGTGCCGGACGACCGCAGCGCGCCGGCGGCCCGGCTGACCGAGGACGACTCCTGGGCCGCGCAGATGGTCGCCGCCGGCCTGATGAGCGAGGCCGAGGCGTACGCCGACGAGCGCGCCCATGCGATCACCGGCTGGCTCGGCGCGGACGCCTACGAACTGGAGCCGCACACCGCGTCCTTCAAGCCGGACCGGCCCGGAGTCGTGGTGGTGTGCACCGACGGCCTGTGGAACTACGCCGAGACGGCCGAGGAGATGTCCGAGGTCGTGCCCGCCGACGCGGCCGCGCGGCCGCTGCACAGCGCCCGGGTCCTGGTCGGCCACGCCCTGGACGGCGGGGGCCACGACAACGTAACAGTGGCCGTCGTGCCGTTCCCGGCGCCGCCGCAGGGGGCAGGATCGGCCTGAGGGCCCGAGGTCTGGGGCCGCGAGCCGGAGGGGACCGGCCCGTTCACAGCCATCGCCCTGCGTCGGCAGAGCGGTCAAGGGGGATTTGAGTACGCATGGCCAATTTCGCGAAGTCGCATGTGCCGCAGTTCTCGATGGACGTCTATCAGAACGAGTACCTGCCGGAGGGCGGGCGCGAGGTCAACGCGATCGTCACGGTGACCTCGACCGGCGGCGGCACGGTCGGCAGCGCCGTGGCGCCGCTGTACCCGCGGGGCCGGGGCCCCTCGGCCGCCGTGGCGCTCATGGTCGACTGCTCCGGTTCGATGGACTACCCGCCGACCAAGATGCGCAACGCCCGGGACGCCACGGCCGCCGCCATCGACACCCTGCGCGACGGCACGCACTTCGCGGTGATCGGCGGCACCCACGTGGCCAAGGAGGTCTACCCGGGCGGCGGACGGCTCGCGGTCGCCGACGCCGGCACCCGCGAGCAGGCCAAGCAGGCGCTGCGCAAGCTCGGCGCGGGCGGCGGCACGGCCATCGGCACCTGGCTGCGGCTCGCCGACCGGCTGCTGAACTCGGCGGACGTCACCATCCGGCACGGCATCCTGCTCACCGACGGCCGCAACGAACACGAGTCGCCCGAGGACCTGCGGGCGGCGCTGGAGGCGTGCGCCGGACGGTTCACCTGTGACGCGCGGGGCGTGGGCACCGACTGGGAAGTGAAAGAAGTCACAGGGATCGCCTCCGCGCTGCTCGGCACCGCCGACATCGTCGCCGATCCGGCCGGGCTCGCCGCCGACTTCACGCGGATGATGGAGACGGCGATGGGCAAGGAGGTCGCCGACGTCTCCCTCAGGGTGTGGACGCCGGTCGGCACGACCATCCGGTTCGTCAAGCAGGTCGCGCCCACCGTGGAGGACTTGACCGCCCGCCGCACGGAGGCCGGACCGCGCGCCGGGGACTACCCGACCGGGTCCTGGGGCGACGAGTCCCGCGACTACCACCTGTGCGTCGAGGTCCCGGCGGCCGGCCTCGGCCAGGAGATGCTCGCCGCGCGGGTCTCCCTGGTCGTGCCGCAGGGGGACGGATCGGTACAGAACCTCGGCGCGCAGGGCCTCGTACGGGCGGTGTGGACCGACGACATGGCGGCCTCCACCTCGATCAACCCCCAAGTCGCCCACTACACCGGACAGGCCGAACTGGCACAAGCCATCAAGCAAGGGCTCGATCTTCGCAAGGCGGGCGATTTCGACGGCGCAACGGCCAAACTGGGGCGTGCGGTTCAGCTCGCCAACGCCTCCGGGAACGCCGATACTGCGAAACTGCTTGCGAAGGTGGTGGACGTGGTCGACGCCGCGACAGGTACTGTGCGGTTGAAGGCGAAGGTCGCGGAGGCCGATGAGATGACTCTGGAGACCCGGTCCACAAAGACTGTTCGTGTAAAGAAGTGACCCAGTAGGACATCCGGAGAAGGGGAAGCACCGACATGCCGACCTGCCCGAACGGACACCAGTCGGGTTCCGACGACTGGTGCGAGGTCTGCGGTCACCGCATGGCCGGTGCCGTACCTCCGCCCCCGCCGCCCCCGCCCGCGGGCGGTTACGGCTTCCCGCCCCCGCAGGGCGGCCCGGCCGGCTCACGCCCGCCGGCCGCGTCGGCCCCGGAGCCGGAGCTGTGCCCGCAGTGCCGTACGCCCCGCGAGGGCGGCGCGCCCTTCTGCGAGGAGTGCCGGTGGAACTTCCTGACCAACACGGCCACCTCGTACACCCCGGCCGCGCCGCGCCCGCCCCAGCCGCGGTTCCAGCCGCCGAGCGCGACCTACGGCGGCAATGACGGGTACGAGTACCAGGGCTCGCGGCCCTCGCAGATGAACCGGCCCGCCGAGCCGATCCCGTCCTTCGGCAGCGAGCCGTCGGGCCCGACGCCGTTCGCCGGCGAGCGCGGCCCCTCCGGCCCGCCGACCTCGCCGGGTCCCTCCGGCCCGGGCGGTCCGGGTGGCTTCGGGGGCCCGGGCCAGGGTGGCCCGGGTGCCGGCAGTCCCTCCGGTTTCGGCGGCGGTCAGGGGCAGGGTCCCGGCGGCCCCGGCGGTCCCTCCGCCTTCGGCGGCCCGGGCCGGCCTCAGGGCCCCGGCGGCCCCGGTGGTCCCCCCGGTCCGCCCCAGGGCGGTCCCGGCGCGCCCGGTCCCTCCGGCTTCGGCGGCGCCCCCTCGCGCCCGGTGCCGCCGCCCGGCCCGTCCGGTCCCGGCGGTGCCCCGCAGGCCTTCCAGCAGCCCGGTCCGCCCGCGCCGCCCGCTTTCCCGGGCGAGGCCGGCGATCCCCGCCCGGCACCCGCGTCTCCCGGCCCCTCCTTCGGCGGTGACGACGACTGGGTGATCTCCCCGCCGTCGGCCTCCGGCCCCGGCGGCGGCCAGGGCGGCGGGTACGGCTACCCGCAGCCCGGCGCCGCGCAGGCCCCGTCCGTCCCGGGTTTCCCGCAGCAGCGGGCCACCTGGACGGCGACCATCGGCCCGGACCGCGCGTACTTCATGGCGATGATGCAGCGCTCGGGGCCCGAGGCCGCGGGCCTGAACCTGCCCGCCTACTCGCCCGAGCAGCAGCGCACGCTCGGCGGGAACCAGGTCACCATCGGCCGCCGCCGGCACTCCACCGGCGACACCCCCGACATCGACCTGTCGGTGCCGCCGGAGGACCCGGGCGTCTCGCACCAGCACGCGGTGCTGGTGCAGCAGCCCGACGGCAGCTGGGCGGTCGTCGACCAGAACTCGACCAACGGCACCACGGTCAACATGTCCGAGGAACCGATCCAGCCGTTCGTGCCGGTTCCGCTGCAGGACGGCGACCGGGTGCACGTGGGCGCCTGGACGACGATCACCATCCGCCGGGCCTGAGCACCACCGGGGGCGGTCACGGGAGGGGCCAGGCGTACGGCCCCTCCGGCTCGCCCAGCCAGGCCCAGGCGTGCGCGCCGTCGACCGTGACGCCGTACCGCTCCCGCTCCGGCTCGCCCTCGCGCTCCCACAGCGTGTAGGCCGCCTGCGGGTCGAGGGTGCCCCGGGTCAGCGCGAGCAGGAAGCGGAACGTCTCCTGCTCGCGGGCCCGGCCCGGCAGCCCGGCGAGCGACACGCCCTCCGGACCTCCCCGGCCCCCGCCGCGCAGCGGCACGAAGAAGGCCGCCGTGGGCAGGAAACGGCCCTCGCCGTGGGTCGCGTCCCGGACGGTCAGCGCGAGCAGGCCGGTGGCCAGCGGGGTCAGGATGCGGGCGCCGGGGCGGCACTGGGCGAGCCAGGCGCGCGGGACCGTGGACAGCTCGCAGGTGGCGATGATCCGGTCGAACGGGGCGCGTTCGGGCACACCGCGCGCGCCGTCGCCGGTGACGACGGCCGGATGGAATCCGGCCGCGTCCAGGTGCCGGCGGGCCGACTCGGTGATCTCCGGTTCCAGATCGACGGTGGTGACCAGGTCGTCGTCGCCGAGCCGGTGGGCGAGCAGGGCCGCGTTGTAGCCGGTGCCGGCCCCCACCTCCAGGACCCGGTCGCCGTCCTCGACCTCCAGCGCGGCCAGCATCCGCGCCATCAGGGAGGGCTGGCTGCTGGAGGAGACCAGCTCGCCGTCGCGCAGCCGGGTGGCCAGCGGAACGTCCTCGTAGACACCGCGCACCCAGCGCTCGCGGGCCTCGGCGTCGGGGCTCTCGCCCCAGCGGCGCTCATAACCGCGCGGCCCGGCGACGTAGTAGTACGGCACGAACAGGTGCCGGGGCACCGCCGCGAACGCCTCCCGCCACACCGGGTCCCCGGCCCAGGCCCCCTCGGCGTCGATCTCCCGCACCAGCGCGGCCCGCGCGGCGGCGGCCAGATCGTCGGTCTCGGCGTCGTAGGCACCCATGGGTCCACAGTAGGGGCGGCGCGTCCGCGGTACGGGCGGGCCGGGCCGCAGTCCCGGAAATCGTGAGTCGTGTCCGCGTGAAGGCGCCGGCGCTCGGCACAGTCGCCGTGCGATTCGTGTGCCGATGTGGAAATCGGCGACCACCGGCTTAAGTCCGGGCTGTCACGGGTGCTTGCCACACAGAGGCCGACGCGCGAGGGGGCCGCTCGCGTCCGACAGGAGGTGCGTCCGGAAGCCCCGGCAGAAACCGGCGGCGCACCCGGTGTCCCCTCGCGGCGCTCCGCGTCGTCCGGCCGCCGCGGCCCTGGCTCGCCCGCCGGGTGACCACCTCGCGCAGCCGGCCGGCGGTCACCGCGGTGATGACGCCGGCGGGCTGCTGATCCGCGCCGTGCCCGCGCCCGGAGAATGTGACAGAGCAGCGGCCGGGGGTGTTCCAGGCACCGGGACGCAGCCGGTCGCTCACTCAGTAGGCACCGCTACCACGCAGCACAGCAGGGAGGGTACGAAAGAGGATCGCCAGATCCAGCTTGAGGGACCAGGTGTCGACGTACTGCAGGTCCAGCCGAACGGCCTCCTCCCATGCCAGGTCGGACCGCCCGCTGATCTGCCACAGTCCGGTGAGTCCCGGCCGCACCCGCAGGCGATGGCGCGCCTCGCCGGTGAACGCCGAGTCCTCCACCGGTAGCGGCCGGGGACCGACCAGGGACATCTGACCCTTCAGCACATTGACCAACTGCGGCAGCTCGTCGAGGGAATAGCGGCGCAACCAGCGTCCGGTCGCGGTCACGCGCGGGTCGTCACGGACCTTGAACAGGTGCCCGTCGGACTCGTTGCGAGCCGCCATGGACGTCCGCATCTTCTCGGACCCGACTCGCATCGTGCGCAGTTTGAGGATCTCAAACTCCTTGCCCTGCCAGCCCGTTCGCCTCTGGCGGAAGAGAAGGGGGCCCGGTGTGTCCACCTTCACGGCGACGGCGGCGACCAGGAAGAGCGGCGCTAAGAGCAGGAGCAGCACGGTGGCCCCCACCGCGTCGATGGTGCGTTTGATCGCCCGGTCTGTCCACACGGAGTGCCGCGGCAGTGCCGAGCCATGACGAGCGGCTTCTACAGCGGATACGGATGCCGCCACCTACTACCTCCTTTGGGTTGAACAGGTGAAATGCCATCAGCTAGAGACATGTCAACAAACCCAATGCCCCCATTGGTGCATGAGTGAGTAATAGATAGATACACGACGTCAACCTGATCTTCGGAAGCGACATCGCAACTTGCCACCGTCCGGTCTTGGGCGGTGCAGCCGAAAGGACCTGCATGCGTGCAGTAGTGACGGGCGGGGCCGGATTCATCGGTTCCCACTTGTGCGAACGACTGCTCCACCAAGGCCACGAGGTGGTCTGTGTGGACAACTTCGTGACCTCCAGCCCCCGCAACGTCGAACACCTCGGAACCGAGGGGAACTTCCGGCTGGACCGACGGGACGTCACCCAGGGCCTGGAAGTGCCCGGTCCCGTGGACGCCGTGTTCCACCTGGCGTCACCGGCCTCGCCCGCGGACTACCTGAAGCTGCCCCTGGAGACGCTGCGCGCCGGGTCGGCCGGCACCTGGCACGCCCTGAACCTCGCCGCCACGAAGGGCGCCCGCTTTCTGCTGACCTCCACCTCCGAGTCGTACGGCGACCCGCTGGTCCACCCCCAGCCGGAAAGCTACTGGGGCAATGTCAACCCGGTCGGTCCCCGGTCGGTGTACGACGAGGCGAAGCGCTTCGGTGAGGCACTGACCATGGCCTACCGCAGGCACCGCGGTGTGGACGCGAAGATCGTGCGCATCTTCAACACCTTCGGCCCGCGGATGCGTGCGGACGACGGAAGGGCCATCCCCACCTTCGTCGGCCAGGCACTGCGCGGAGAGCCGATCACGGTCACCGGGGACGGCAGCCAGACCAGGTCGCTGTGTTACGTGGACGACCTGGTCGACGGACTGCTGCGCATGCTGGCGAGCGACCACGGCGGCCCGGTCAACCTGGGCAACCCCCACGAGGTCTCCATGTTCGAGCTGGCCGAGTGGATCAGGAAGCTCACTCGGACCACCTCTGAGATCACGCTGATTCCCCGCCCCCAGGACGACCCGGAACGACGCCGTCCGGACATCACCCTGGCTCGCGAACTGCTGGACTGGGAGCCCTCGACCCCGGTGGAACAGGGCCTTCGCGACACCATCACCGACTTCCGGCTCCGCCTGGTCTCCGGGAGCCTCGCCGAGCGCGAGAGACGAACGGTCCCCTCACCGCTGACGGCCTCGGCCCGCTCATGATCGCTCCAGCGGGCACGCAACACGCGCCGGTCCCGCACACGGCCCCCGTGGTCCGATGCATGGGAGTGCCCATCACCGCACACACACGGGAAAGCGCCGCCCGGGACGTCGTACATCTCGCCCGACGGATCCGCGCGACTCGCCTTGCAGACCAAGGAGTTGCAGCCGACGCACCCCATGTCACCGACGCGACCGCCCGTGGCGACGTGCACCTGTGCAACGCCTACACACTCGCACTCGCCGACCGGGACCCGGAGTTGCACGGCATCCTCCGCGCGGCGCCCCTCAACCTCCCGGACGGTCAGCCCGTCGTCTGGGCCAACCGGCTCCTCCACCGGAAAACGACGCTGCCGGCCACCCGCGTCTACGGTCCCGACCTCTTGCTGGACGTCTTCGCCCTCGGCCGGCGGAGCGGACTGCGCCACTATCTGCTGGGCTCCACCCCGCACGTGCTGGAGGCGTTACGGCGGGAGCTGCGACAACGTTTTCCGGATGCCCTGATCACCGGCACCTGCTCCCCGCCCTTCCGGCCCCTGACTTCTCAAGAAACGCGGAAACAGCAGGAAGCCATCCGCTCGGCCGAGGCGGACATCGTGTGGGTGGGACTGGGCACTCCGAAACAGGACCGATGGGCCGCCGAACTGTGCACCGCACTGCCCGTCGTGGCCGTCGCGGTGGGCGCGGCCTTCGACTTCATCGCCGGCACCAAACCGCAGGCACCACATTGGATGCGGCGCAGTGGGCTGGAGTGGGTGTTCCGTCTCGGTTGCGAGCCGCGACGCCTGTGGCGGCGGTACCTGTTCGGCAACGCGCGGTTCCTGTGGGGGGTGGCACGGCAGGCGATCCGGCCCGTGAACGAGAACGGCGGGAGAACACCATCGGCGGCCAGTCGCCTGAATTCAAGCCGACTCGTCGAACAGGGCAGGGACATTCCCGGCCGCATTCCTAAGGTACGGCCATGACGTCCACTCAGCCGAAGCCCTCGATGAGCGAACTCCAACAGCGTGACCACGGAGTTGGGCACGACTATGCCAAGGGCTCTCCGCACATTCGTCACCACGCCATTCGGGACCGGCTCATCACGGGTTTGCACACCCTGGTGCAGGAGGTCATCGACCGGAACGGACGATGCCGCGTACTCGAACTGGGAGCCGGCCACGGCACCTTCACCGATCACCTCCTGGCCGCAGGCGCACAGGTCACCGTGACGGAGATAAGCGAGCCGAGTGTGCGGTTTCTCGACAGCCGGTTCAGCCGCAATCCGAATGTCACGGTGGTTCACGACCAGGACGGCACCGCGGCATGCCAGGCGGGTCCGGTGGACGCGGTCGTGTGCGTCTCCGTTCTGCATCACATCCCGGACTACCTGGGCACGGTCAAACAGCTCGTCGAGAACATCACTCCCGGAGGGGCGTTTTTCAGCGCCCAGGATCCCCTGTGGTATCCGCGTCGCTCACGAACGTCCATGAGCCTGGACCGCAACGCGTACTTGCTGTGGCGCCTCGGTCAGGGCCAGTTCCGGCGGGGCCTTTCCACTCGTCTGCGGCGGATGCGCGGCGTCTATGACGAGGCCAACGAGGCCGACATGGTCGAATACCACGTCGTCCGCGACGGCGTGGACGAGGAGGCGCTGCGGGACCATCTTGCGTCGGCCTTCGAGGAAGTCGAGGTACAGAGTTACTGGTCGACGCAGTCAGGGGTGTTGCAGGCCATCGGAGAACGGATCTTCCCGCCGAGTACCTTCGGCGTCGTCGCCAGAGAACGCCGGTGATGCCCCGTGGATGGCCCACACCGGATTATGCCGAAGGTGGACAGGTGAACGCTCATTCCCCGATTGATCCGCCACCCGCTGGTTCCGCACCCTATCGGGTGGCGCTGGTGCACAGCTTCTACTCATCGGGCCAGCCCAGCGGGGAGAACGTTGCCGTGCTCGACCAAGCGGAAGCGCTGCGCTCCGCCGGGCATGAGGTCACCGTGGTCTCGGCACACACCGACGAATTGCAGAGTGAGCGTGGGTACAACGTGCGCGCGGCCGCCCGTGTTGCCACCGGTTTCGGCCGGTCACCGCTGGCCGCCCTCAGCCGTTTCGCTCCTGATGTGGTTCACGTCCACAACCTCTTTCCCAATTTCGGGACCCACTGGCTCCACCGTTGGCCGGGCGCCGTCGTTGCCACTCTCCACAACTACCGGTTGGCCTGTGCCAGCGGAACGCTCTTCCGAGACGGAAAGATGTGCACCGCATGCCCCGACGGCGATCGATGGGCGGGGCTGCGACACCGTTGCTACCGAGGCAGACGCGGCGCCACGCTCCCCATTGCCTGGGCCGGCCGGGGTGGTGCGGATGCCCATCCCCTGCTGCGCCGCGCCGAGCGGCTCGTGATGCTCTCCGAGCTCAGCCGGGACCTGTTTCTGCGATTTGGTGTACCTCGGGAGAAACTCACCGTGGTACCCAACTTCGTCAACCTGGAGGACCCGGCCGGACGGAGGGAATCAGGTGGGGTAGCAAAGGGAACTGCCCCCCGCTGGCTCTACGTCGGCCGACTCAGCGAGGAGAAGGGTATCCTGCCCCTGCTGCGGAACTGGCCGGAGAACGAGCCTCTCGACGTCATCGGGTCTGGGCCACTGGAACTGGCCTGCAGAGCTGCCGCGCCCGGGAACGTCCGATTCCTCGGTAAGTTCTCGCGCAAGCAGATCGCGGCCCATCTGGCAGGTTGTATGGGTTTGATCTTTCCCAGTGTCTGGCCCGAGACGGCACTGTCGCTCGCCTGTCAGGAGGCTCTCGCCGCCGGGGTGCCCGTACTCGCACGCGAGGGCTCGGCGGCGGCAGACAGTGTGAAGCAGGACGCCACAGGCCTTGTCTACAGCGATACTGACGAACTGCCGCGAGCCCTCTCCGAGGCACGTCGACACTTCCCCCGACTACGGGACCACTGCAGGCAGGTTCACACCGAGCGATACACTCCGCGATCTTGGACGAGCCGTATGGAGGCCGTGTACGCACAGGCGCTGGAACAGATCACGGTCCAACGGACGGTCCGTGCTACGGAGACGACATGCTGAGCGCTGGAAGCACCCGACGTGTTGTCGTGGTGCAGCCGTACGTTCCCGGCTACCGGACGTCCTTCTTCAATCACCTGCATGCTCGTCTGGATGCTTCAGGCGTCGCCCTGGAAGTACTGCACGGACCTCCACCGCCTCAGCATGCGGCCCGGCGAGACGCGTCTTCCTGCGCCTGCGCGGTGCAGGTGCCGTCTCGGCGGCTAACAGCCCCTGGTGGGCGGTCCCTTTTCTGGAATCAGGTGCTCCGCCGCACGGCTTCCGCCGACGTGATCGTGCTGGAACAAGCGCTGCGCAATCTGGATGCGTATCCGCTCCTGCTGAGACAGCTGGCCGGGCGAACGACCGGGCGGGGTCCCCGAGTGGCCTTCTGGGGACACGGACGGACCTACACCAAACCGCACAGTCGTCTGGAGACCACCGCAAAGAATCTGGTGACCAGACTGGGCTCATGGTTCTTCGCGTATACGAAATCCGGAGCCACATATGTTGCAGCGCAAGGTTTCCCCCGGCAGCGAATCACCATTGTGCGTAATTCCGTCAATACCGTTGAACTAACAACCGGCCTCGCTCGAGCGACACGGCCGGGAACACCTGAGTTCGCCGAGGCAGAGCTGCTACGCGAACGGTACGGCTTGGTCGCCGGGCGCACGGCTCTGTTCATCGGCGGGTTGGACACTCCGAAACGCATCCCTTTCCTGTTGGAATGTGTCGACAGGATCGCTGCCGAACTTCCCGGTTTCCGCCTGTTGGTCGCCGGCGAAGGCTCCGATCGTTATCTGGTGGACCAGGCGGCATCTCAGCCTGGCAGTCCGGTCGTCACCATGGGACACGTCGACACGCGGAGGACGGCGCTGCTCGGTGCGGTGAGCGACGTCATGTTGATGCCCGGGCGGGTGGGACTGTGCGCAGTGGACTCGTTCGCCCTGAAGACACCCATCGTCACCACCGACTGGCCCTGGCATGCTCCCGAGTTCGAGTATCTGGAGGACGGTCGCAATGCTGTGGTCACGCGTGACAATGTCGCGGCGTATGCCGCGGCGGTAAAGGCGCTGCTGAGCGACCGCGCACGGCTGGCATCCCTTCGACTGGCGTGCAGCGAAGAGGCGACTGACTACACGGTGGACGGCATGGCGGCGCGTTTTTGCGACGGTCTGCTCAAAATGCTTGAGCGAGACGCCTGAAATGGGGTGAGGTGAAGGGACTCGTGACAGCGCTGGCGGCAGACGGTGGAATCTTTTCGCAACCAGAGTGTCCGGGCAATAGACTGCGGATCTTCATGCCACGCTGTCGCCATGTCATTGCCCGATGAAAGCGTCAAATTTGCCATGGGCGCGCTGCATCGGCCAGTAGACGTGTGGCTTCTCGGGGCGGTCAACACATGGGATGTCCATGGGACTTCCAGGCACTGCGTGACGAATGGAGCCTGGCGGGTTCGGCGACATCCGCGGTTCGGTCCGGGGGAGCGATTCAGACAGTGCCGCACCTCGCTCGCTGGACTCAACGGAGGTCTGGAATGGATCAGCCTCGATCCGGCTCCATGTGCGTACGCGTTCTGCACGTGCTGAACCAGCTTCGGGCGTCAGGCGCCGAGGTGATGCTCCACAGGGCCGCCGGGCAGTGGAAACACCATGGCATCGAGGCGGAGGTACTGGCTGTCGCCCCGGCCCCGGGGCCATTCGCGGCCGACCTCCGAAGCGTGGGCTACGCGGTGGCGCACGAGCCGGACGAGCAACTGATCCGCGTACCGCCTCGACTCGCACGCCGTGTGCGCGACGGCGGCTTCGACGTCGTTCATCTGCACGCCGAGCGGGCCAGCTTCTACTTCGGGCTCGCCGCCCGCACCACCGGAGCCGGGGTCGTCCGCACGGTGCACAGCGTCTTCGGGTTCGACGGCGTCCTCCGTGCGCAGCGAGAGCTGCAACGCAGGATCCTCCGCCGTATGGGTGTCGTTCACGTCGGTGTCAGCCGTGGGGTCGCTGACAATGAGCAGTTTCGCTTCAGGAACCCCGCGCAGATCGTGAACAACTGGTACGGGGATGAGTTCGTCCCGCCCACGCCGGCTCAGCGCGAGGCTGCGCGCCATGCACTTGGCCTCGCGATCGGCGCCCCAGTGGCGGTCAGCGTGGGCAACTGCGCGCCCGTCAAACGCCATGAAGCGCTCCTGAAGGCACTCGCGCACCCGGCGAGTCCGCCCGGTCTGGTGTATCTGCATGTGGGAGAGGAAGAGGGCGGACACGCCGAGCGGCGGCTCGCCGAGCGCCTGGGCCTCTCCGACCGGACCCGCTTCCTGGGACGCGTCCATCCGTTGCACGCGCTCTACGCGGCGGACGTCTTCGTCATGACGTCGGCCTACGAGGGGCTCGGGCTCGCCGCGGTCGAAGCCGTTGCCACCGGGTTGCCGACGGTGTTTGCGGACGTCCCGGGGCTGCGGGAGGTGGCTCAAGCCGCCCCCTCCGCCTGGCTGACAGACATCACTCCCGCACAGCTCGCCGAGACGATCGGCAGGGCGGTCCGTAGCGCGGAGAACCGCTCCGCCGCCGACGACCTCCGCGCCTTCCGGGACCGGTACGACATGCAGCGCGGCGTGGCCCACTACTCCCGGATCTACCGCAGCCTTGCAGCGGCCGGAGAGCCGCGATGACCACCGTTGTCACGCTGATGACCTGCCACAACCGCCGGGAGACGACTACCGGCTGCCTTCGCTCGCTGCGCGGGCAGAACGGTCCGGGAGTGGCCCTGCGGGTCGTGCTCACCGACGACGGCAGCACCGACGGGACGGCCCGGGCGGCCCAGGAGGTGTGGCCCGGTATCCATGTGGTGCGCGGTGATGGATCGCTGTTCTGGGCGCGCGGCATGGCCGTGGCCGAGGCCGCCGCCCCCGCATACGACTTCTTCCTGTGGCTGAACGACGATGTCGTCCTGGACGACGGCGCTCTGTCGCAGTTACTCACCACGTACCGTGCCCTGGCCGAGGTGCAGGAAGAGGTGATCGTCGTCGGCGCGGTGCGGGACCCGTCCAGCGGGACCGTGACGTACTCCGGGGTCAGGCGGAACAGCCGGCTGCACCCGATGCGCTTCGATCCGGTCGTTCCGGGTGACACGCCGGTCCCAGCCGACACCATGCACGGCAACGTGGTGCTCGTCCCGCGGAGCGTGGTCGCGCGGGTCGGCCCGATCGATGGCGGCTTCGGCCATGGCATGGCCGACTTCGACTACGGCCTGCGGGCACGGGCTCTGGGGGTCCGGATCTGGGTCGCCCCCGGAACGGTGGGCACGTGCGCCCGGAATCCGGCGCCCGCGCACGCCGATTCCTCCCTTCCGTTCCGTGCCAGGTGGAAACTGATCCGTTCGCCCAAGGGACTGCCACCCGGCAGTTGGCGGCGCTTCACCCGCCGGCACGCCGGGCCGATGTGGCCGGTGTTCTGGCTCCTGCCGTACGCACGCCTTCTCATCGTCCCTCACGCACGCAGGAGGAGTCGGCCATGCACGTGACCATCGCCGGTCCTGTCGATCTTCCGTTGCTCGCACGGCTTCTCGAGGAATCCGCCGAGGCCCTCCCGTCGGGACTGGGCGGAACGGTCCTGGCGTCGCTTGTCGCGGAACTGTCCAGGTCGGGCCATGAGGTGACGGTCGTGACGCTGGGCCCCGGAATCAGCAGGCCGGTACAACGGCGGATCGGCGCCGTCGACATCCGAATGGGCCCCTACCGGTCCCGGCACCGTGCCGCGGACGCGTTCCGCCAGGAGCGCCGAGCCGTCAGGGACCTCCTCGACGGGCTGAAAACCGATGTCGTCCACGCGCACTGGACGTACGAGTTCGGACTCGGCGCACTCGCCTCCCGGCATCCGGTCCTCGTGTCCGTCCACGACTGGGCGCCCGCGATTCTGCGGCATCACCGGGACCACTACCGAGCGGTGCGGCTGGCGATGCAGATCCGCTGTCTGGCCAAGGCCCGTCACCTCGCCGTCGTCTCGCCGTACATCAAGAAGGCGCTCAGGCGCCACGGCCGCGGCGCGGCCCTGCTGCCGAACGGCCTGCCGACAAGGTTCCTCGCCACAGAACCGGGCCGATCGGCCGGGTCGGTGCGCCGCATCCTCTCCGTCAACTCCGGGTTCTCGGCCTGGAAGAACGTCACCTCCCTGCTACGAGCGTTCGTCCATGTCCGCCAGCACCTGCCGGGAGCGGAACTCGTCCTTGTCGGCAGCGAATTCGAACCGGGCGGCAGCGCGGAGGCCTGGGCGCGGTCAGCCGACCTCGCCCAGGCGGTGGTGTTCGCCGGCCCGACGCCTCTGGAGAAGATCATCGAGCTGATGGACACCTCTGACCTCTTCGTGGCGCCGACCCTGGAGGAGTCGTTCGGGATGACCGTCCTAGAAGCCATGGCCAGAGGTGTTCCGGTGGTCGGAGGCCACGCATCGGGCGCCGTTCCCTGGCTGCTGGACTTCGGCCGGGCCGGTGAACTGACGGACGTTCGACGTCCGGAGCGGATCGCGGACGCGGTCGTGATACTGGCGGGCGATCCCCGACGCAGGGCGCGGCTGCGGCTTGCCGGGCTGGAACGGGCCAGGTCGTTCGGCTGGTCCTCCCTCGTGCCGTGGTACGAGGAGCAGTACCGGCGTGTCGCCCGCGACCGCCATGTGAACGTGCTGGGCCCTTCCGCGCGACAGGCCCCGGCAGTCCCCGCTGTGTCTCCGCCCGCCTCTCCCAACTCCAATGCATAGAGGGGAATCTGTGTAACCGAGGCGGTGGCGGCCAGAGAGCATCCGGTGCGGTATTCGCTCGGCATGACGATCCCTCCTACCGCCTTGGTGGTAACACACACCTCGTTCGTCGCACGCGCATGCTCAAGTGAAAGGGAACTGGGCACCGACATGAGCCTGCCCGTAGTTCTACATCTCAGTAATGAAGCGTCGGTCGGTCCGACTCTCGGCTTCGGCAGCGACTTCGGCGAGCTGGAAGTTGAGTCGCTGCTCCATTATGTGCCAGTGACACCAATGGAATTCCTGCCACGAGGGCTGTCGCGGGCACTCCAGGAGGTGTCGAGACGCGCTGTCGAGGCCAAGCCCGACGTGATCTTTGTGCAATCGCCGCACGGCTTCCCGTGGACCGAGAAGTCTGTAGCACGGCTGCTGCGGCAAGTCGGCCACCCGCCTGTCATCTACTGGGAAGGCGACGGGTGGGGAGGGCGCAGGACGCTGCCCGAAGGCAGCAGGGCGTGGTTGCGTCACGCCGATACGGTCTTCTCGGTAGCCCTCGGCCCACAGGCACAACTGCTCGGTAGCCACAGCAGGCATCCGGTGCGATACGTCTGCAGCGTCATGTCCACCTGGCTGCAGGTGTCCGGGCCGGTGACACCGATCGAGGAGGCGGAACACGATGTGATGCACATCGGAGGTTGCTACACACGCCTCGGGTTCTTCGCATGCATCGACGGAGCGCTGGAACGCCGTCGCTTGGTACGCAGGCTCTCCCGCGAGCACGGCCGCCGTCTCGCCGTCTACGGTCCGGGGTGGCGCGGGCCGAGCGCAAGAGGGCGTCTCGCCTACAGTGAACAGATCCGGACGCTGCGCCGGTCGCGGCTCAGCGCCAATTGGCAGCACTTCCCCCACTACCCGGGCTACTTCTCCGACCGGCTGCCGATCAGCCTGTATGCGGGACGTCCGCACATCAGCTCACGGCCACCGGGCGTCACCTGGCTCCCCGGTCCCGACCAGGGCCTGCATCTAGTAAACAGCGTCGACGAGGCCGTGAGTCGAGTACGTGACCTGCTGCGCACGGATCCAGCCGAGTTGCATGCGGCAGGACTTGCGGCTCACCACTGGGTGCGGTCCCGGCTGACCAGCAGAAACGCGCTGCGTTATATGCTCGGTGACTATCTTCCCGTGCCGCCTCCCCCCGCCGACCCCTGGCAGGCGATCGCGGCGATGGACGGCCTGGTTTCCGCACGAGGCCACGTGCGTACGGCGTCCACTGGCTGACCAGTACATCGGCGTCGATGCCCTCTCTGTCAGCCTTGGGTGAGACGTCCCGCTTCGTCGGGTTGGCCTGAGAGGGCACAACAGGAGAACCACCCTCTCATGACCAGCACCACCCCCGCCGGGTCCGATCCGGCTCCCCGGCCGAAGCGCCGCACTTTCAGCCCCGAGTACCAGCTGCGGATCGTGACCGAGTACGACACCGCGCCCAAGAACGAGAAAGGCACGGTCCTGCGCCGCGAGCGGCTGGACCACTCGCACGTCAAGGAATGGCGGGCCGCGCGGGATGCCGAAGCGCTGGAGAAGCTGGTCGACCAGCGGACCAGCCCGGCGAGGCAGAAGAAGCCGGCTGCCGAGGCGGAGAACGAGAAGCTGCGCCGCCAGGTGGAACGGCCGGAGAAGGAACTGGCCCGGAACAAGGCCGCGTTGGAGGTCATGGGAAAAGCTTCCGCGCTCCTGGAAATGATCTCCGAGGGCGCGGACTGAACGCTGCCGTCGGCCGGTGGTCGAGGACGCGTTCACCGGCATCGAGGGCGAGCTCGGCATCACGGCGGCCTGCCGGCTGACCGCTCGCTCCCGGGCCACCCGCTACCGTCGGCTGCGTCCGGCACCGTCGCGCGGAGCCCGCAAGCGGCAGGTCCAGCCCTCGGCCCTGACGGCTGAGGAGCGGGCTGCGGTCCTGGAGCTGATGAACTCGGGCGAGTACGCCGAGCTGCCGCCCGCGCAGATCTGGCCCGTGCGCTGGATCCTGCGCGAGAAGGGGCAGACCGGCGAGCGCCGCCGCCAGGCCACCCACCCGGCGAAGACGGTGCCCGAACTGGTCGCCACCGCGCCCTCGCAGGTGTTCACCTGGGACATCACCAAGGCGGCCGGACCCGTCAAGGGTGTCTGGTATCACGCCTACGTCGTCATCGACATCTTCAGTCGCCACGTCGTCGGCCATACCGTCGAGCGGGTCGAATCAGTGGTGTGGGCCGAGGAGTTGATCCGCAACGGCATCGTGCCCGAGACCGTGCACGCGGACCGTGGCACGTCGATGGCCTCGAAGAAGGTCTCGCAGCTGCTGATCGATCCCGGCGTCACGCGGTCGCACTCGTGGCCGAAGACCTCCAACGACAACCCCTACAGCGAGGCCCACTTCAAGACCACGAAGTACATGTCCGACTACCCCGAACGGTTCGACTCGCTGGCCCATGCCCGCGAGTGGTTCGAGGCGATCATCGCGTACTACAACCACGCGCACCGTCATTCGGGCATCGGCTGGCACACGCCGGCCACCGTGCATCTCGGCACCGCCAAGGAGGTCCACGACCAGCGTGCCGTCACCCTCGCCGAGGCATACGCCCGCCACCCCGAACGCTTCGGCCGCCGGCGCCGACCACCCCGGATACCCCAGCAGGCACGGGTCAACGACCTGGCCAAACGCAGGGAACCCGCACCACAAACCTCATAGCGTCACGACCGCCTCACTGGGCTTGAAATCTTCCGATGAGGCCGATCACTCCCTCACGCGGCCGGAAAGGCCGATTCCCCCGGTCCGCGGCCTCTTTCATTGCCCCGGCCGTCTTCCTTCTCAGCCCCCGTCACCTCCGAGAGACCAGCAGAACGCCTTGCCGGTGGAATCAGGCCTACGGCGATCGCCGCCCTGTACAGGGGGATGCGACTCCGGAACAGCAAGCAGACGGGAACAGCCAACAGCGTGGCAGCGAGCCCCCAGAACAAGGCGGACACCGGATCTCCGCCCAACGAACTGCCGAGAGCGGCGGCACTTCCGAGTACGGCTCCGATCAGGATGTGAGGCAGGTGGATGCGAGCGGCGGTGTCGAACCGCAGCAGGCCTGATCGGTGCCAGAACCACAATTGCACGACATGGCCTGCTGACTGTCCCACAATTGCCGCTGTCACCAACAGCGAGAGATCCCGCAGGCCGGCGGCAACCGCGATGCCGAGGACCGAGCCGGTCGTCACCGTGAACTGTGCACCGATCACGGCAGCAGAAGCATGTCGCGCCTGGTCGATGGAGGACCCGAGGGAACACAGAAGGGTGGCGGCCGAGGCCGCTGCGAGCAGTGGTACAAGCCCCGCCGCAGTGCCCCAGCCCTGACCCAGCAGGATCGTCAGTGCGGCCGGCCCGAGACCGCCCACCACGCCGAATCCGATGAACGCCGCGGCCGAAGTCATGCAGAGAACATGCTCCATTGCGATACGAAGCCCATGCCAGCGCCGTTCGGTGATCAACGGAGTGACGGCCCGGATCAAGCCCTGAGCCACAAAGGTCAGCGGTAGTCCTGTCAGGGTGGAGGCACGGGAAAGAGTGCCTGCGGCACCCGCCCCGAGCAACCTGGCGGTGGCCCATACCGGCGCACTATTGGTGGCGAACTGTACCAAGCTGTACGCCGTGAGAAAGCTGCACGAGGCCAAAAGGTCACGCAATCCCACGGTCGGACCGGGAGCCAGTCGCAGCGAGGCGACTGCGATGGTTCCCATGATAAGTGTCACGGAAGCGGCGACACCTTGGGTAGCGGCCACCCCCCAAGGGTTCCAGCCACAGGCGAGCAGTGCACTCCCCGCGGCCATCCCAACCGCCTGTCCAGTCACTTCGACCGTGACCGCTGTACGCGCTCGCCCCAGGCGTCGCAACGCGGCCACGACGATCGAAGCCCCTGGCATGAAAAGGAACTGGCATGCCATCACCTGAAGCATGGGACCGAGCTCAGGCATTCGCCAGAGATGACCCATCGCAGGGGCTGTCGATTCGATCAGAATGAGGCAGACCAAGCCGGCCAGCACACCCAATCGGTGGGCCGCCCGGACCATCCGAAGAGTCACCCGCTCCGCACGCAGCAGGCTGGGGGCCAGACCCGCGGTGGCGAAGTAGCCGAAGAACTGGATGACCGTGAGCCCGACGGCGTATGCGCCAAATGACGACGGTGCGACGGTCCTGCCCGTGTATGCCGTGTAGCCCAGCTGAAGAAACACGGACACAACCGAGCCGGCATAGTTCCACAGAATGCTGGCCACGACCGAGCGTCCTGTCGCAACAGGTGGCGGGCTCTGCTGTTTGGAAGTCATGCCACCGCTTCCCCTCGCCGACCGGATGACGGATTGGTGAGCCGGAGAGCGCGGGAGCGCGCGTATCGAGTGGGCCCGCGCAGGCACGACCGTGTTACGGCGCCATTCATAAGATGCTTGGTGCCTTCCGCGTATGCGGTCGAGGTCAGTCGAGCGCAGCCATCGCCGGTTGAACGGCGCGGCGATTTCGCGTAATTCTGCCTTCAGGACGGTGGCAACATATTGACGAGAGGGCTGGCGTCGCGTGGTCAGGCGTCGTCATACCGTAGCCCGACTAGGCTGAACTGGCATGATTTTCTCAGACTCAGCGGCTGGGCCGGGTTGCGCCTTGATTCCGTAAGACGGAACCGAAATGGTCGGCGATTGCATGTCGCTATGGCCATCGAGCGCAGAAGTGATGAGAACAAGAACCATTGCCACTAGCATCAGATTACAGGTCACCGCGCCCAGCCCCTCAAGAGGTGACTCCGTGAATCCCCGAATCACCAACATAATGGGCAGAGACAGCGTCAACCCTGCCGTGCGACGTGCTGCGAGACGTCCGAGCACAAGGATGACATACAGGAATACGACGAGGCCGGCGAGCCCCAGGAGACCGGAAGTTGCCATGGTCTGAAACAACTGATTATGTGCTTGCCCGGCCCACATGAGTGTCGGATCGCGAATAACGTTCTCTCGATACTCCGGAGAGAACACCATAGGCCCGCGGCCATACAAAGGGCTTTGCATGAATTCTGCCAGAGCGATCTTCCAGACTCGTGTGCGGCCATTCAATGACATGATGTCGCGGCGACCCATCATGTCCGGGATGAATTGCTGCCCATTCGCAACGAGCGCGACCACGGCCAAAAGTCCTGCACCGCACAGGGAAAACACTCCCCATCGGTGCAGGTTTTGCTTTGGCGCATTACGCAAACGTACGTGCAGACAGACAAGTGCAAGGACGCAGAACCAGCCGGTGCGCGACTCGGTCAGCATGAGAGTAGCGGTTGCAACCAGAGCATGAAGCACCCACCATGGCTTCCGTCCAATCCTTGCGAATTCGACCGCGAGTGAAACAGCACAGATCGGCCCCAATGCGTTGGGGTGCGGCGTCAGCCCGGCAAGTCGCCCGACCCCGAGGTCCATGTAATCGTGGTGAGTGATGAGCGCGTCAACGTTGTCACCATAATGCGTCGCCCAATCCGGGGCGACAAGGAGAGAGGCGAGGCTCCCCCACACATACACTCGCAAGACGTATCGAAAGTGAAGAACCAGTTGCTCAGTCCGAGTCTTTGAGGCCAGGAAGAGTGCGGTAGACACGAGCGGCGCCATCAATAATTGTTGCAAATGGTTGCCGTTTCCTGTCAGAATTGACGAGACAATCGGCCCGGTAAACAGCAAGAAGAATCCCACCAATAGTGCCGTCGCACGCCTGACGTGATCATTCCACGCTTGAATAATAGTGATGAGTGATGAACAGCCAAGTGTTGCGGTGAGCGCCTGTGCTGCGACCAATCGCCAGCCGACGAATGGCGCGCTGCCTGCCAGCAGGGAAGTTGAAACCGACTCGCGCGGAAGTAGCAGGGCCACTACGAGCGGTCCAAGCCCGATCAGCCACAGCAGTACGCGTTTCGCCATCGTGACGCCTCCTTTGATGACTTCCTGGTTCGTTTCACTTACGGACCTTGGCCGCTAACCATCCAGCCATTCTCGCGCGTGCCGGTTGCTCGACCTCGGTGGTCGTCTGCGCTTCGGGCCGGCTCTTCCGGATGGTTCTTTTTAAGGTCTCGTTGTCTTGGAGCCGAAGGCGCCCAACCGGCTCAATTGTCAAGACAGGCGCAATGCGACCTCGCACGAGAACTGCTCAGACTCCTGGCCAGGATACAGAAACCTCGCTTCATGCCGTGCGTCATGACGGCGTGTCGGAGGCACTCGAAGGGGGCTCTTGGGCGACGGCGAAAAGAGGTGAGTGATGCCCTTGGCTATCTCCCTGGCCTGGGCGACCTGCTGCCCAGCGTCGCTTCCGACGTCCTCACTGCGGTCGTCTGCGAATTTCCCTTGACATCGCTAATCTCCTGGCGGCTTTCATCTACTCGACGACACTGCCGTGGTATGACAGAGGCCCGATCGACCGACAGGGAGAGCGAGTGGCAACGAAGCTGGCTACCGAACTGGAATCGTTCCAGAGCATCTGGAAAGGCGGGTTCTTCAAGGCTGATCCCCTCGAACCACTGGATTCCCTGTACGGGCTGTGGGGCTACACGTCGATGCAACACGCCACTTACCTGGCTTGTATCAAGCCGTACATCAACAGCACGACGCGTGCTGTGGAGATCGGCCCCGGGAGGGGAGCCTGGACGCGTGCCATGGTGGGTGCCGACGAGGTCATCTGTTTGGACGCCCTCTCGCCCGAGCACAACGGCTTCTGGGAATACGTCGGCAGGCGTGAGAACGTTCGGTACTGCAAGGTCGAGGATTTCAGTTGCGGCATGCTGACCGACGACAGCGTCGATTACCTGTTCAGCTTCGACGCGCTGTGCCACGTCAGTTTCGACGGCATCTCCGCTTATCTGACGAACCTCTTTCCGAAGTTCCGGTCAGGGGCGCATGGTTTCATCATGGTGGCCGACTACGCCAAGTACAACAGCTTCGTGCAGAACCAATCCCGCTTCGACGTGACGAGGACTCTGCTGGCGAAGAGAAGCGGACAGTTGAAGCGACGCCTGATCGACGCCTACCTGCTGCCGTTGCAGACACACGCCCGCAACCGCGCCAACTGGCGTCTGCTGGACCTTTCGGAGGACGACGTGGCTCGGCCGGGCCGGTGGTACAACGCGGGGGGCGCGCGCACCTGCGAACTGCTTGAGAGGCTGGGCTATGAGGTTGTGGACCCGGATATGGAACTGGACTACCGCAGCCCTGTGATCCACTTCCGCAGGCACTGAGCCTGTTCCATCCTCAGTCCCAGCCGGTCGGATGGAGGCGGAGACCGCGTGTGCGGTCCGCCATTTCCTGCTACACGTAAGGCCGTTGAGCCGATCATGGGGCACGATCGCGGTGAGTATCCGTCCGATCTGACGGACGAGCAGTGCGCAATGGTGGCGCCGTTGCTCCCGCCGGCCAGGGCGGGGCCGAAGTGCGGCCGGCGGGAGATCCACGACTCCCTCCGCGGCTAGGACCACGAGGCCGACGGCCGCAACGCTGGGCCGAGTGCGGGGTTGATCGACTCGCACTCGGACCGCACCGTCGGTACCCTGCCGGCCGCCACCAGGAGCTTCGACGCGGGCAAGAAGGTCAAGGGACGCAAGCGGTGCATCGTCATCGACACTCGTCCGGAGACCATGACTCGCCAGGCACTGATCGGCATCACGGTGCGGCGGCTCACGCGCACGGGTCCTGCTACACGGCCAGGTCCCGGGCCGCTCGCCCGGGTTCGGGCAGCGGAACAGACGGCTGGTGCGTGGGTGATTGAACTTGCTCCGCTTTGACGGACACCCTCGCTGTGGTGGTCAAGCCGCCAGGGCGTTCTCGTAGTCGGCGGGACTGCGGTAGCCGAGGCTGCTGTGCAGCCTGCGTATGTTGTACCAGCCCTCGATCCACTCGAAGATAGCTGAGCGGGCAGCCGTGCGGCTTGGCCAGGGCCGGTCGTTGATCAGCTCCCGCTTGAGGGTGGCGAAGAACGACTCTGCGAGCGCATTGTCCCAGCACTGCCCAGTTCGGCCGACCGACAGGCGGACACCGAATCCTGTTGCCAGCGCCGCGAATTCACGACTGGTGTACTGACAGCCGCGATCCGTATGGAAGATCACCGGGCCCGATGGACGGCGGGTCCGGCAGGCCGCCCGTAGGGCGTCGGCGACCAGTTCGGTGCGCAGGTGGCCGGCGGTGGCCCAGCCGACGACGCGACGGGAGGCAATGTCGATGACGGTGGCCAGGTAGAGCCAGCCCTCCTCGGTCGGGATGTATGTGATGTCGCCGCACCAGCGCGCGTCGAGGCCGGTCGGATCGGGCTGGAAGTCACGCAGAACCAGGTCCGGCCGCACAGCGGCATTCGGGTCGGGCACCGTGGTGCGGTGACGTCGACGGCGGTGCCGACCCTCAAGGCCGGCCTGACGCATCAACCGGGCGACCCGGCGCCGTCCGCACCGGTCACCACCTGCTGGAGCACGGCATGGACACGCGGGACTCCGTAGCTTCCCCTGGGGTACGCATGGATTTCGGTGATCTTTGAGGTCAGCTCGGTGTCGCGGACGGCGCGGGGACCGGGCTCGCCGTTGCGGCGCGCGTAGAAGGCGGCACGGGAGACCTTGAGCAGCTCACACGCTCGCTTGACGTTGTGGCCTGCCTGCTTCTCCGCCTCGATGAACGGGTGGACCGTCACCGGGTCTCCTGCGCGAAGAAAGCCGTGGCCCGCTTGAGGATGTCCACGTCCTCGCGCAGCCTGCGGTTCTCCCGCCGCAGCCGGGCCAGCTCCTCGCGCTCGTCGCTGGTCAGCCCGTCGCGCTCGCCGGCGTCGACCTCGGCCTGGCGCACCCAGTCCCGCACCGCGGTCTCGGTCAGGTCGAAGTCCTTCGCGACCTGACCCACGGACCGGTCGCCGCGCTGGCACAGGTCGACGATCTCAGCCTTGAACTCCGGCGTGAACGAGCGCCTGGGCCTCGGCTTCTTCTTCCCCATGCTCTCCATGATGGACATCATCCTTCCGAGGCCGAAGCCCCTGATCAGGAGTGTCCGTCAAAGCGGATCAAGCCCAGATTGGCTCAGTCCCCCTCGCCACAGAGAAGGATCGCCTGCAGTGCGAGCAGGTCCGCGTCATCGAGTTGTGGGACCGTCCAGCCGTTGGCTTGCGCGTGCGCCAGGAACTGCGGGTCGAGTGCCACGTGGTAGTGCTCGACGTAGTGGGCCAGGTCCGAGTACCAAAGCCAGTGCCCGTCCGTCAGCAGGTGCAGTCCGCCGATCGCAGGGTTCTCGGGGCTGAGAACGTCCCGCACGAGCGTGGTCGTCGCAGGCAACAGGGCTCCGCTCCGCAGGTACTCGACCAGCTCACGAGCGTTCGCGGACGCCTCGGCTTTGACCGCGGACCGCAGCGACGGTCCATCTGGGCTGCCTTGCTCAAGCTCTCTGAAGTCTCCGACAAAGAGGACCCGCGCATCGCTCACCAGCAGAGGCTGGAACATCTCCTCGCCCACGACACACCTATATCTCAGACCAAGCGCCCGGATCTTCGCATGGGCCCGATTGACGCCCTGCGACCTACAGTGGACGGCCCTTCGAATTGGCTATGACAGGTCTGTCGGATCGGTGACCGATCCACACCGCGAGCGTATGTGTCGGCAGGTTCCATCCCTCCAGGCCGGGCCTGAACAGGAACACCATCCGCCCGCCGGACAGCAGTAGCCGCCCAACACCTCGACAGCGCGATTCCCCTCAGCCCGTCGACGAACGCGAGGCCGCCGTCACCGCGAGGCATGCTGGCGCCCGTCGCGAGGACGGCTGTCCTGAGTACTTTCACGTGGCCATGGCGGGAACCTTGGCTGCCCACCCGGCGACCGTCCCCCCCAAACCGGCCAGTTCGGCGTCCACCATCAGCCGGGCGAGTTCCGGGGCGAGCACCGTCGGGCGCCAGCCGAGGACCCGTTCCGCCTTCGACGCATCCCCGACCAGGTCGTCGACCTCGGACGGGCGCAGGTATCGCTCGTCGAACCGGACGTGGTCTCGCCAGTCGAGCCCGACGTGGGCGAAGCAGTGCTCGGCGAAGTCGCGGACGCTGTAGCTGGTGCCGGTGGCGACGACGTAGTCGTCGGGCTGGTCCTGTTGCAGCATGCGCCACATCGCTTCCACGTACTCGGGCGCGTATCCCCAGTCGCGTCGGGCGTCCATATTGCCCATGTAAAGCTCGTTCTGGAGGCCGGCCTTGATGCGGGCGGCGGCCATGGCGATCTTCCGGGTGACGAAGGTCGGGCCGCGGCGAGGGGATTCGTGGTTGAACAAGATTCCGTTGACGGCGTGGATGCCATAGGCCTCGCGGTAGTTGCGGGTCAGCCAGTAGGCGTAGACCTTGGCGACTCCGTAGGGCGAGCGCGGGTGGAAAGGGGTGACCTCGTTCTGGGGCGGGGGTGTGGCACCGAACATCTCGGAGCTCGAGGCCTGGTAAAAGCGGCACGGCAGACCCGTCGTCCGGATGGCCTCGAGTAGCCGAGTGGTGCTCAGGCCGGTGGTGTTGCCGGTGAATTCGGGTTCGTCGAAGGACACACGCACGTGGGACTGGGCGGCCAGGTGGTAGACCTCGTCGGGCTTCAACTGCTCGAGCAGTCCGGCGATCCGGGTTCCGTCCGTCAGGTCGCCGTAGTGCAGGAAGAGACGTGCCTGCGGGTCGTGCGGATCCTGGTAAAGGTGGTCGATGCGTTGCGTGTTGAAGGTGGATGCCCGGCGGACGATCCCGTGCACCACATATCCCTTCTCAAGCAGCAACTCCGCGAGATAGGAGCCGTCCTGGCCGGTGATGCCGGTGATGAGCGCGGTCTTGACCGTCACGCACACTCCTTTTGCTGGACTGGGGGGGCGCGGACCGCTTATGCGAGTCGAGTGGAATATCCCTCGCCGGAAAATCCGCCACGAAAGGCAGGTTAGGGAAGAAAAGCGGTCGAATCGAGCGCCTGGCCCAGCATACGAAAACCTGCTTCGGAAAGGCCCGTGCCTGCGTGTCGCATTCACTCGGATGCCGTGAACCGCGCGCGCCTCCCTCACCGGCGCAAGTCGAACGGGGAAGCTCTTCGCCGTCGGACATGAGTGAAGAAGGAGCGACGCCCATGGTCACCTGCACCGGTTCCGTCGTCGTGCCACCGGACGGGCCGGTACACCGCCCCCTCGGCCGCTCGGCCCGTGTCTTCGTGGCCGGAAGCCGTGGGCTCGTCGGCTCGGCCGTATGGAGGGAACTGGCCCGGGAAGGCTTCACTGATGCGGTCGGGCCCGGCTCGGCGGAGTTGGACCTACGGGACCGCCGGGCCGTATTCGACTGGTTCGCGGCCGCGCGCCCAGACGTGGTCGTACTCGCTGCCGCACGTGTCGGCGGGATCAAGGCGAACGCCACCAGGCCCGCCGAGTTCCTCTCCGACAATCTGCGCATCCAGGTCAACGTGTTGGACGCTGCCCTGGAACAGCGAGTGGAGCGGCTGCTGTTCCTCGGGTCCAGTTGCATCTACCCCAAGTTCGCCGAGCAGCCCATCCGGGAGGAGGCGCTGCTGACGGGTCCGCTCGAGCCGACCAACGACGCCTACGCCATCGCCAAGATCGCCGGCATTCTGCAGGTGCAGGCGGTGCGGCGGCAGTACGGGCTGCCGTGGATCTCCGCCATGCCGACCAATCTGTACGGGCCCGGCGACAACTTCCACCCCGAGCACTCCCATGTTCTGCCCTCCCTGATCCGGCGCTTCCACGAGGCGAAGGAGTCGGGGGCGCGACGCGTGGTGAACTGGGGCAGCGGCTCGCCCCGCCGGGAGTTCCTGCACGTGGACGATCTGGCCCGGGCGTGCCTGCACCTGCTGGAGCACTACGACGGGGACGGGCCGGTCAATGTCGGCACCGGCACGGATCTCACCATCCGCGAACTGGCGGACATGGTCGCGGAGGTCGTCGGCTACCAGGGGAGTATCGAGTGGGACACGAGTCAGCCGGACGGCACCCCGCGCAAACTCCTCGATGTCTCCCGGCTCACGGCGTTGGGCTGGGCGCCCCGCATCGAACTGCGCGAGGGACTCGGCCAGACGTACGCCTGGTACGTGAAAACCCTGGGATCCGGCGCTTTGCGGCAGTGACCGGCGCCGCCACTGCACGACGACGGCAAGGGCCGGTACCGCTCGACCGGTACCGGCCGCGCGTCCGTCAGGCCGGAACGAACACCACTCGGAACATCTTGGGCCAGAACTTCCCGGTGATCAGGAACTGATCCGTTCCGGGGACGGCCGCGATGCCGTTCAGCGTGGATCCCGGGACGAGCTCGTCACCGCGCAGCAGGCCCGACGCGTCGATCGTCGCCTTCACCGCTCCGGTGGCGGGATCGATGCGCAAGATGTGCTCGGTGAAGAGCACGTTGGCGTACACGGCCGCGCCGACGCACTCCAGTTCATTGAGGTTCGTGACCGGGCGGCCTCCCTCGGTCACGGCGACTCCGCCCGTCTTCGCGAGCGTCCCTGGGTCACGGAAGGTCAGGCGCGCCGAGCCGTCGCTCGTCACCAGCCGGCGCCGTGCCCGCTGGAAGCAGGCGCCCCAGCCGTCGTCGGGGTAGGGAACGCGGCGCAGTTCCGCGAGCGTCCTGGTGTCCCGCTCGATGGCGATCCGGTCCCGCCAGGTGAGCTGCCACAGCGTCCGGCCGAGCAGGGTGATCCCCTCGCCGAAGAGGGGTGCGGGCAGCGCGGCGCGGCGCGTGGGCGGTCTGCCGGGGGGCCCGGCCCGTACGGCGGATCCGCCGGACAGCCCGGTGCTCTCGTAGAGCGTGCCGCCGGCCATCTCCAGGCCCTCGGTGAACACCTTCGGGTCGTGCGGCAGGACCTGCAGGACCTTGACCCGCAGGCGCTCGACCCGGCGTGCGGCGAGCGTCCGTTCGTCGGCGGCCGCTCGTGTGGCCGCACAGGACCCGAGCGCGAGCGCACCCGCGAGCACCAGCGCCCCCGCTCGCCGCAGGCGCTCACGCACCGCACGCGCCCTTCGCCTTCAGCGTGGTGCGCAACGGTGTCACCAGTGGTTGCCGCAGCAGGACGGGCGTGCCGTTCGCGTGGGGTTCCACCAGGTGCAGGACCAGCGTGCGGTGGGAGCGGGCGGGGAGTTCCAGGTCCAGGGTGTACACGGGGTGGCCGCGTTCGACGCCGGGTGCGAGCAGAGCGGGGCGGCCGTCCAGGGTGGCGCCGGTGAGCCTGGCACCGACGCCCGCGTAGTACGACATCAGGAGCCGGTTGTCGCCCGGCCGGGTGCGGTAGGGCGGCTGGTCGACCCGTTGCGTGACGTAATCGGGCAGGCCGGAGGTGGGGGCCCGGTTGGTCAGGGTCACCGTTGCCGTGACCTGACGCTCACCGCCGGAGCAGCCGTCCGCCTCCCAGCGCAAGCTCCGGTCCAGGTAGTAATCCAGCTTGGAGCCCGCCGCGTTGTTCAGCACGAGCCCGGCGAAGGGCCCAGGGGTGTCCGGGAGCGTGCCCGAGTAGGGGCGTGTTCCGAGGAGGCGCTGCTCCGCCGCGTGGGCGCTCCACACCTTCAGCCGTCCGTCCCGCTCGGCGTCGTGCAGGGCGACGACCAGTGCGGGCAGCAGACGGGCGTTGTCGGCGGCGGCCATCAGCGGCGCGGCGGCGGCGCGGGCCGCGTCGACGAAGAACGCCTTGCGCCGGGCGACGTCGTCGTACTTCGCGTAGCTGGTCCGTTCGGTGAGGTCCACCACATTGTCTGCGGTGAGTTGGGTGCCGTCTGCCATGCGAGCCGGGCCGGTGACCCGCAGCAGACGGCTCAGTGTGGCGGGGTCGACCGCGATCGCGCCGTCCACGCGCTCGCCGGAGTGCTTGCGCCACGCGGCGGCCCAGATACGGGCCGCGTAGGGGAAGTGCGGGCTCACGTTGGAGTTTTCCCACACGGTGGTGGGTTGGTCGCCCCGGTAGCGCGCCGTGAAGTCGGCTCCCAGGTCGACGTCGGCCTTCGCCTTGGCCATCTCGGTGTTGTTGCCGAACCTCTCGAAGGCCAGGTGGCCCCGGTCGGCCCGTAGCACGGCGAAGGCTCCCGGCAGGCCCCCGGTGCCGCGTGCCTCGGCGAAGTTCTGGAACGCGAGGAAGTAACGCCGTTTCCCCTGCAGGCCGAGCATGGACGGCAGGACGCGGGCCGTCACGGACGCGTCGGCCATCACCGGGGCCAGCCGGTCGGTCTGCAGCGCGAGCTGGTCCCGGGCCCGGTCGGCCGCCGGCAGCCAGGTGGATCTCGGCAGTCCGTGCACGTCGGCCTGCACCTCGGCCGCCACCTGGGCGGCCCTGACGATGTCCGGGGTGTGCCTCTGCAATGCCATGAGGGCCTGTGACATCCCGGCGCCGTCGCTGTGCGCGGTGGGCTGTGGCAGGGCGTGTGCCAGGGGAGCGAGGACGTCGCCGGCCAGTCGGTCCGCCGCGTACGCGGCGCCGCGTACGGTTCTCATCGGGCCGCCGAGGAACGGAAGTTGGGCGCCGGTGTACCAGGCTGGGCCGGTGGTGAGGTCGTGCGCGCGAGCCGCATGGGCGGCTGCCGAACGTACCGCCCGGTCGCGTTTCTGCGCGGACGAGGGGGCCGTGGGGGAGGCGGAGGCCGGCGCGGGCGCGGCCGTCACCGACTGCCGCAGGGTGTCGAGGTCCTGCTGGGCCGCCAGCAACTCGGAACGGGCGAGCAGCCCGGTGACGCCGATCCAGGCGGCGCCGACGAGCGGCAGCGCCCCGCCGGCCAGCAGGGCGATGCGGAGGATGCGACGGCGGCGGGGCATCCGGTCGCAGGAGTGGCCGGACTCGGGCATGGGGCCAGCGTCCCGGCCGAGGCCGGGACGCTGTTCCGCCGTGCGGAGGTCTCCCCGTGTCATGAATTGCGGCGGCGGCGCACGGCCAGCAGCGTGCCGCTGCCCGCCACGAGCAGTGCCGCTGCGGCGCCGCCCACGGTCATGGCCTTCTCGCTGCCCGTCTCCGCGAGGCCGGCGTGCTGTGGCCGGTGCATCTGGTCGGCGGAGTTGGTGCGATCGTCGTCCCTCCACTGCCCGTTGTCCGCGTTATTTCCGTGATGTCCACCGTGGTGGCCCTTGTGTCCATCGTGGTGTCCCGGCTTGCCCGGGTGGTGGTGCGGCGGCTTGTGCGGGGGAGGTGAGGTGGGGGGAGGCGAGGTCGGGGGCGGGGAGCCGACCCCGCCCTGCACGTAGATGGTGACGCCGACACTGGGGTCGGGGTCGTCCGAGGTGAGCCGGAAGACGTGGAAGCCGGTGACGGTCGACGTCGGGATGGTCACGGACCCTGACACCAGTCCGTCGTCGTCGGCCTCGAAGTGACCGAGGACGACCGGCGTTGATTCCAGCATCGCCGTGACGCCCGTCCCTGGGTCGAAGGCCCTCGAGCTGAAGGTCAGCGAGTCTCCGGCCGTCACGGTGGTGGCGCTGACGCTCAGCGTCTCCGCCGCCCCTGGCGGATACGGCTGTGCGTGAGCGGTCTGAGCTGCCGCCAGGGGTGCGGCCACGAGCAGGGCGGCGGAAGCCGCCGATGCGAGTGCGACGCGCCATCTGGGCGGTGCCGTCATTCTCTTCATTCACTCTCCTCGACTTCGGTACGGGCCAAGCGGTCGCGCGTCGGCCGTACTCAAGATCCGGATGTTCAAGACCTGCGTACATGGAATGAATGGGACATATCAGGAACCGTTAACGTGGCGTCGCCCAGAAGTCACCGGATGGGGTAGCCCTCGCTTCTCGATGGCCCAAGCAGGCGCGCCGGTGAGTGGTCGCGCCGTGTGCGTCGCCCGGGTCGCTCGACGGGGTGACATGGGGGTGGCTTCCCCGCTCCGGACGCGCGAGTCCCTATCGTCGGCTGTGCGCAATGGGAGCAGAATGCCCTGATTGGGGCGGTTCCCTCGGCTCTATGAGGGGTGCAGCTTGGAATTCCACGCTTTTCTGAAGGCTCTTGCCAGACGCTGGCCGACCGTCGTGGTCTGTCTGGTACTCGCGGTAGGTGCGGCAGCCGCCGTAACGGGCTTGAGTACCCCTGTCTACGAGGCCAGGACTCAGCTCTTCGTCGCCACCCACACCGGTGAGGATTCCGCCGAGCTGAACCAGGGGCAGAGCTTCTCGCAGGCGCGTGTGCAGTCGTACGCGGCGATCGTGACCACCCGTCAGGTCACCGAGCCTGTGGTCAAGAAGCTGGGGCTGCGCACCACACCGGAGGAACTGGCATCACGGATCACCGCTACCGCCCCGCTCAACACGGTGCTCATCGACATCGCCGTCCGGGACACGGCCCCCGAGCGGGCGGCGCGCATCGCCAACGCCGTGGCGGAGCGGTTCAGCGCGGTCGTCGAGCGGCTGGAGACGCCCAAGCTCAATCAGGCGCAGCACGGAAAGAGCCGCACGGACGCCAAAACCGCATCGTCGCCCGTTTCCCTGGGCGTCACTCAGGAGGCCGTCGCCCCCACCGGACCGGTCTCGCCCCGCCCGCTGCTGAATCTGTCGGCAGGGCTGTTCGGCGGACTGCTGCTGGGTGCCGGGGTGGTCGCCCTGCGCGAGACGCTCGACACCACGCTCAAGTCCAGCGAAGCGCTGAGCGAGTTCACCGCGCTGCCCGGTCTCGGCACCATCCCCTACGACAGAAACGCCACGAGGCGGCCGCTCGTCAGCACCGACGTGCGCTCCAAGCGCGCCGAGGCCTTCCGCAAGCTGCGCACCAATCTGCAGTTCTCACAGGTCGACGACCGGCCCCGGGTCATCGTGGTGACGAGTTCGGTGCCCGGTGAGGGCAAGACCAACACCGCGGTGAACCTCGCGCTTTCGCTGGCCGAGGCCGGCGTCTCCACGTGCCTGGTGGACGGCGATCTGCGCCGCCCGTGCGTGGCCTCGACCTTCGGACTGGTCCAGGACGCCGGTCTGACCACGGTCCTCATCGGGCAGGCCCGCCTCGAGGAAGTGATGCAGCAGGTGGAGGGCCGGCTCTCGGTGCTCACCAGCGGCGCCGTGCCGCCGAATCCCACGGAGCTGCTCGCCTCGGGGCGCATGGAGGAGGTGCTGCGTGAGCTGGCGGACACCTACGAGGTCGTGATCGTCGACACCGCGCCGTTGCTGCCGGTCGCCGACACCGTCGGACTCGCCTCGCTCGCCCAGGGCGCGCTGCTCGTCGTCCGTGCCGCCAGGACCAGCCGGGACCAGGTTCGCGCCGCCGCTGCATCGCTGGACCGCGTGGGCGTCCGCGTCCTCGGCACCGTCTTCAGCATGGCTCCGGCCCCCAAGGGCGACCGCTACAGCGCCTACGGGCCCTACGGGGAGCTGCCCGCTCCTCGTGTCTCGGCCGCCCATGAAAAGGCGGGCGCACCTGGCTCAGGCCAGAAATGACCCGGGTCCTGTTCGTCTGCACGGGCAACGTGCATCGTTCGGTGCTCGCCGAGCGACTGCTGGCTGCCAGGCTTCCGCCCGGCTCGGCCGTGCGGCCGGAGAGCGCCGGCACACAGGCGTGGCACCGCTACGGCATGGACGCCCCCACCAGGGCGGTGCTGGAGGAGCTGGGCGGTGACGGCTCGGGGTTCGCGGCCCGCCCGCTCACCGCGCAACTGGTGGCGGAAGCGGCGCTGGTGCTCGGGCTCGCGCGTGAGCACCGCGAGGCGGCCGTGCGTCTGGTGCCGTCGGCGCTGCGGCGCTGCTTCACCCTGAAGGAGTTCGTCCGTCTCGCCGCCGGGTCCCCCGGCTCGGTGCGCACCAGGCGGGACCGAGTGGATTCGGGAGACCGTGATGTCGTGGTGGCGGACGCGGCGGCCCGCAGGGGTGCCGTCCCTCCCGTCCCGCCGGTCGAGGACGACATCGCGGACCCTGCGGGGAGGCCCAGGGACGTGCTGTACGGGTGCGCCCGCGAGATCGACAGGACGGTGAGCAGGCTCGCCGGGCTGCTGGACGGCGACAGGGTCGGGCACTGACCCCCTGTGCCCACAAGGTGTCCGGCATCGCACCAACGCGGCGCGATGACCGCCCAGCGCTCCCGCCGGGTGGCGTCGACGGCCGGGAGCTCCCGGGCCTGCTCACCGACCAGCGCCGATACCGCCCCGGGCCCCACGGCTCACGCCCGTCCCGGCGCTCCGTCCGCGCGACGCCGGCCGCCGCCTCTCTTCCGGCCGCCGTTTTTCCGGGCCTGCCTTCGACCGCGCAGGATCCGGCTGCGGACAGGGCACACCGAGGAGACCCACCGGCCCGCCCGTGCCCGGCACGGGACCGGGCAGAAGCCCCCCACACACATCGCCGTAGCGACCACCTCGGCCCACGCCTCCCCCGACCATGACGGTGCATGGCCCGAGACCTCGGCCACCCGGTCTGAGACGATGGACGGGTGAATGAGATTCGGCGCGGCACGCTTCAGGAGCAGACCTTCTACGAGCAGGTCGGTGGGGAGGAGACCTTCCGCCGGCTGGTCCACCGTTTCTACGAGGGAGTCGCCGAGGACCCGTTCCTGCGGGCGATGTACCCGGAGGAGGACCTGGGGCCGGCCGAGGACCGGCTGACCCTGTTCCTGATGCAGTACTGGGGCGGCCCCACCACCTACAGCGAGAACCGCGGCCACCCCCGGCTGCGCATGCGGCACGCCCCGTTCAAGGTCGACCGGGCGGCGCACGACGCCTGGCTGCGGCACATGCGGGTGGCCGTGGAGGAGCTCGGGCTGTCCGAGGAGCACGAGACGACGCTGTGGAACTACCTGACGTACGCCGCCGCGTCGATGATCAACACCCCGGACTGACGAACAACCGTCGCCGAACGCCGCATTCCGGTCGTACGTGGCCGTATTCCGGTCACGATCTGGTATAGACCGCTCGACGACCGCTTACCCGGAGCCGGCCGGCTCTGTCAGCATCGCCCGGAGGTCTGCAGTACCGGACACACGGGGGCCGGGTGACGGGGTTGGTCTTCTCACGCGCGCGTGCGCACCGGCTGCTGCTGGGTGCCGCGTTGCTCACCGTGGTGCTGACCACCGCGGTACTGGCGACTCTCACCGCGTACTCGGCGGCGATCGGCGACGCCGCGCTGCGGCATGTGCTGGCGGATCCGCGCAACGCCGCCGACGCGGCGCTGATCGTCAAGGCCGACGTGCCGCCGCAGGGCCGGGCCGCCGCCGACGCCGCCGTACGCGCGGGCGCCCGGCGGACCTTCGACGGTCTGCCGGTGACGCTGAGGACCCTGCGCCGCTCGGGCCCGTACGCGCTGCCCCGCTCGCTGCAGCCGCTCTCGGACCGGTCCGGCGACCCGGACCTGACCTACCTCGCGGCGCTGGACGGCACCCAGTTGCGGCTGACCGCCGGCCGCCTCCCGCGCCGTAGCGAGGGCGGCGTCGAGGTCGCCGTCCCGCAGACCGCCGCCCGGGCGCTGCGGCTGAAGCCCGGTGACCGGCTCACCCTGACCGACCGGCTGGACGGCCCGGCGGTACGGGTGCGGATCACCGGGCTGTACCGTCCCGTCTCGGTGACGGCGCCGTACTGGCAACTGGACGACCTGCTCGGCCGCGGCGCGAAGAAGTACGCCTTCATGACGTACGGCCCGCTGCTCGCCGACTCCTCCGTCCTCACGGGCGGCCGGGTCAGCACCGGGCCCACGGCGTGGCTCGCGTCGGCGGACTTCGGCCGGATGACGACCGCGCGGATCGGCCGGCTGCGTACGGCCGCCCGGGCGGGCAGCGCGGGCCTGCGCGACCGCGCGGCGCTGCACGGTACGACGATGGCGCAGACCTCGCTGCCGGACGTCCTGGACCGCATCGACCGCTCGCTGCTCGTCGCCCGCTCCACGCTGCTGATCGTCACCCTGCAACTGGTGCTGCTCGCCGGGTACGCGCTGCTGCTGGTGGCCCGGCTGCTCGGCACCGAACGGGCCGACGAGACCAGGCTGTTGCGGGCGCGCGGCGCCTCCCGGGCCCGGCTCGCCGCCCTCGCCGCCGCCGAGGCGCTGCTGCTCGCGCTGCCCGCGGCCGGCTGCGCACCCCTGCTCGCCGGCCCGCTCACCGCCCTGCTCGCCGCACACGGCCCCCTGGCCCACCTCGGCCTCCACCTCGACCTGCCCCCGGCCGGCCGCCCCCTCGTCTGGCTGGTCGCGGCCACCGCGGCACTGGGCTGCGCCCTGGCGGTGACGGCACCGGCGGTGGCGGACACGGGGGCGTGGGACCGAAGGGGCCGGTCACGATCGCCGGCGCCCCGGCGGGGCGGGCGGGGCGCGACGCCCTCGCATGCGGGTGCCCGGCGCCCCGCGAGGCCCCTCCCGCTGTGGCGGCGCCGCCACGCCTCCGCCGGGCTTCTCCCCGCTCCCCTGCGCGCCGGTGCGGATCTCGGGCTCCTCACGGTCGCCGGGGTGGCCTACTGGCAGTTGGGGCGACAGGGGTCGGGAGGTGTGAGCGCCGACCGGTCCGGGGCGCTCGGGGTCGATCCGCTGCTGGTGGCCGCGCCCGCGCTGGCGCTGCTCGCCGGGACCGTGCTCACACTGCGCCTGCTGCCGCCCGTGGCGCGCTTCGCCGAGCGGTGGGCGGCGGGCGGGCGCGGGCTGCCGGTGGCGCTGGCCGGCTGGCAGTTCAGCCGGCGCACCGCACGCGGCGCGGGCCCGGTGCTGCTGCTCGTCCTCGCCGTCGCGCTCGGCATGCTGGCGATCGGGCAGGCCGCGTCCTGGGGCCGCTCGCAGGACGACCAGGCCGACTTCCGCGCCGGCGTGCCGGTACGGGTGGTGTCCGCCGGGGAGGGCGGGCTCGGCCGTACCGACCTGTACGCGCGGCTGCCGCACGTACGCGAGGGGGCGCCGGCCGTGCGCGTCTCCCAGCCGCTGTCCGGCGACCGTGCGGCGACCGTGCTGGCGCTGGACACCGGGCATGCCGCGGACGCGGTGCTGATGCGCCCCGACCTGGCCGGCGTACCGGTGCGGCCGCTGCTCGCCGGGCTGGCGCCGCGGGGCTCCCTGGCCGGGACCCGGGTGCCCGCGGGCACCGCCCGGCTCGGGCTGACGGCGAGCCTGCGCAGTTCGGCGGGGCCGGGGGTGGTCACCGACGTGACGGTGACGCTGGCGGACCGGTACGGGGTGCCGTACCAGCTGCCGTTCGGACAGCTCCCCGCGGACGGGCACCCGCACGCGCTGAGCCTCGACGTGAGCGCCACGCCCGGCCCGCTGACCCTGACCGGGCTCCGCCTGGACATGAACCAGCCCGGCAAGAAGGCCGAACACCGGCTGACCCTCGGAGCGTTGGCGGCGACGGACGCCGACGGCCGGGCGCACCGGCTCCCGCTGCCCGCCCGCTGGAAGACCACCGCGGAGGCCGCGGGCGACGCCGTCGCGAGCCAGGCCACCAGCCCGACCCGCCCCAGGGCGACCGGCAGCCACACCTTCGTCTACGGCACCGGCTACCTCCCGGAGGCCGACGCATGGCGGGTCGCCTCCCTCACGATCCGGCTGGAGGTGCCGCAGCACGCGCCGGCCGCGGTGCCCGCCGTGGTCACCGACCGCTATCTGGCGTCGGCCGGCGCCAGGGTCGGGCAGCGCGTCGACCTGACCATCGGCGACCACACGCTGCCGGTGCGGATCGTCCGCGGGGTGCGCGGGCTGCCCGCCACCGCCGACCCGACGGCCACCGGCGCCCGCGACGGCGGCGCCGTCCTGCTCGACCTGCGCGCCCTGAACCAGGTGCTGCAGGCCCGGTACGGCGACGGCGCGACGCCGAACGAGTGGTGGCTGGACACCGGGCCGGGCGCCGCGGCGGGAGTGGCCGCCGCCGTACGGGCCCTGCCGGACGTGGATCCGGGACAGGTGGTGGTCCGCGACGAGATCGCCGCCGAGCTGCGCGACGACCCGTTCGGGGCGGGCCCGACGGCCGCGTTCACGGCGGCGGCCGTGGTGGCGGCGGCGCTCGCCGCGGTCGGGTTCGCGGTCGGCGCGGCGGCCGCGCAGCGGGCCCGCGGCACGGAGTTCGCCGTGCTGCGCGCACTCGGTGTGCCCCGCCGCCGGCTGGCCCGCACGGTCGCCGCCGAGCAGGCCGTCCTGGTGGGCCTGGCGCTCGCGGTGGGCCTGGGCCTCGGCACCGTACTGGCCCGCGCCGTCCTGCCGCTGATCGTCCTGACCGGCGAGGCCACCCGCCCGGTACCGGACCTCCTCGTCCAACTTCCGCCAGGCCGAGTGGCGTTGCTGCTCTGCGCGGTCGCGGTGGTCCCCCTCACGGTGGCGGCCCTGCCGGCCCTGCGCCGCACCGACCCGGCTCGGGCGCTGCGTGAGCAGGGGGGTGAGTGAGGTGGACCACGACAAGAGCGGGGTGGGCCGTCCCATGTCGCGTGTCGCCGCGCCCTGGGTGCGGACCCGGCTGCGGGCCGCGCCCGCTGCCGCCGGCGCGCTCGCGCTGCTGGTCGCGCTGGCCGCGTGCCTGGCCGGCGCCTTCCCGCGCGCGGTCGACCGGTACGAGGACGCCGGCCTGCGGCGGGCGTTCACGCAGGCGCAGCCCACCCACACCACCGTGCTCGTGCAGGCACCCGCGCCCGACCTCGGCCTGTCGGCCGGGCAGCGGGCCACGGCGATGCGCCCGGCCGCGCTGGAGCGGCAGTACCGGCAGATCCTCCCCACGGTCCACAGCCCGCTGGCCGTCGACCGCGCCCAGTCGGTGTACGGCATCGCCGGCGGCGTGAACCCGGAGGTGCCGGACGCGTTCCTGCCCCGCCCCACCGGGTTGCCCGCCCGTGTCTCGCTGTTCGCGCCGAGCGGCCTGGCCGACCACGCGCGCCTCCACGCCGGGCGCATGCCGCGCGCCGACCGCACGGTGGACGCGAGTACGCCCGAGGTGGAGGCCGCCGTGACCGCCGCCACCGCCAAGTCCCTGCACATCAAAGTCGGTTCCGTCATCCATGTGCCCGGGGCCGGCCGGCCCCCGCTCGCGGTCCGGATCACCGGCATCCTCGACCCGCGCGACCCCGACGGCGCCTACTGGTCGACCGTGCCCCGCATGCGCACCCCGTTCCTGGTGGCGATTCCCAGCCCCGGCGGGGACCCGCCGAAGTACTGGCTCGGCACGCTGCTGCTGCCCCAGGAGGCGGCGCCCGCACTGCTCGGCACGGCCGCGCGCCCGTTCCGCTACTGGTTCCTCGCGCCCGACCCGCACGCCCTGCACGCCCACGACCTGGACCGGCTGAAGTCGTCCGTGGCCGCCCTGGAGTCCGGCCCCGCGCTGCGGCGCACCCGCGCCGTCACCGACGTCGACACCGACATCAGCACCGGCCTGGACGACACCCTCGGCTCCTTCGCCGAGCTGCGCTCCGGCATCGCCCCGCTGGTGTCCGTGGCCGCCGCCGGCACCGGAACGGTCGTCGCGGTCGTCCTGTTCATGACGGGCGGGCTGGCCGCCGACCGGCGCCGCGCCGAACTCGCCCTGCTGCGCGCCCGCGGTGTCTCGCTGCCCGCGCTCGCCGGCCGGCTGCTGGCCGAGACCGCCGTGGTCGCCGTACCGGCCGGCGCGCTCGGCCTGGCCACGGCCCTCCTCACGGTCCCGGTCGGCCGCACCGCGTACGCCGTGGCCGCCGCGGCCGCCGTCACCGTCACCGCCTGTGCCGCCCTGCCGTTGCGCGCCGCCCTGGAGCACCGCGTGGTGCGGGCGGCGGCCGACCGCGCGGACGTGGCGACCGTACGGCCCTCCCGGCGCCGTACGGTCGCCGAGCTGACCCTGCTGGTGCCGGCCGTCGGAGCGGTCGCGGCGCTGCGGCGGCGCGGCACCACCGGCGACCAGCTGATCGCACTGGCCCCGGTCCTGGTCGGCGTCATCGCCGCGCTGCTGCTGCTCCGCCTCTACCCGCTGCTGCTGCGCCGCCTCACCGGCCCTGCGGCACGCCTGCGCGGGGCGACCGGCCATCTCTCGCTGGCCCGCGCGGGCCGCGCCCGGATCTCCGCGGTGCTGCCGCTCGTGGCGCTGCTGACCGCGCTGACCACGGCGGCGTTCGGCGGCTCGGTGCTGGCGGGCGTGGCCGACGCCCGGAACCGGGCGGCACTGCTGACCGTCGGCGCCGACGCCCGCGTGGACTCCGACGCCCCGCTGCCGACAGCGGCGCCGGCCCGGGTGCGGGCCGTGAACGGGGTGCGGGACGTGGCGGCCGTGAGCATCGACTACCAGGCCAAGCCGGTGGACGGCCAGGATTCGGTGTCGCTGGTGGGCGCGGACCCGTCGTCCTACGGCGCGCTGGCGGCCCGTACCGGCCTGGGCGCCTTCCGCCCGGCCGCGTTGGCCTCGCGCTCCGGCCGTCCGCTGCCGGCGGTGGCCTCGCCGTCCGTCGCCTCCGAGTACGGCACCCGGCGCCCCTTCCCGGTCCGGCTGTCGGACGGCAGCACGGTCACCGTGCGCATCGCACTGGTCCGCGACGCCACTCCGGCGGTGTCCGGCGGCAACTTCCTGATCGTGAACCGGGCCGGCCTGCCCTCCCCCGCCGGCCGCCCGACGGCCCTGCTGCTGACCGGCGACCGCCTCGACGCCGGCGCGCTGCGGCACGCGGCCGACGGCTCCACCACCGTCCGTCTCCTGACCGCGGAGCGCGCCCGGTACGCCGACTCGCCCCTGCAGTCCGGGGCCGAGCACGTCTACACGGCGGCGGTGGCCGCGGGCGCCGGGTTCGCCGTACTGGCCCTGCTGCTGGCCCTCCTCCGCGCGGCTCCCGAGCGCGCCGCCCTGCTGGCCCGCCTGCGCACGATGGGCCTCACCCGCGCGGAAGGCCGCCGCCTGCTCGTCCTGGAGTCCCTGCCGCAGGCCTTCCTCGCCGCCCTCGGCTCCATCCTGACCGGCTGGGCCACCATCCGTCTCCTCTCCCCCGGCATCGACCTGACGACCATCGCCCTGTCCTCGGCCCAGTCCCCCCTGTCCGAAGCCGAGCTGAAACCGGACCCCTGGTCCCTGACGGTCCCGGCGCTCCTGGTCGTGGTGGTGACGGTGGGCGTCGCGACGGCACAGGCGTGGTGGACGGGCCGGAGAGGCTCGGTGCAGGAACTGAGAGCGGGGGACGGCCGATGAGGGCGCGAAGCCCAGCGGCACCCCGCAAGCGCGGGCAAGCGAAGCCGACCCCCGGCCGGCCACGGCACCGGGCACCCGTACAGCACCGGCACCCGCACCGCCGTACCGCAGCACAGGGCACCGTCACGCAGGAGACCCGATGACCAGCAACCCCACCCTCACCGACCTGGCGGACCGGGTCGCGGAATCCCGGAACCAGCCTGCCTACGGCCATGACGCCCTGATCACCTGCGACCGTCTCGTGCGCATCTTCTCCACGGACGGCATCGAGGTCCAAGCCCTCCAGGGCCTCGACCTCCTCGTCCGCGAGGGCGAGCTGATGGCCCTCGTCGGTGCCTCCGGCAGCGGCAAGTCCACCCTGATGAACATCCTCGCCGGCCTGGACACCCCCACCGCCGGCGCCGGCCGCGTCGCCGGCCACGACCTGCTCACCATGACCGCACGGGACCGCCTGGCCTACCGCCGCACGACCGTCGGCTTCGTCTGGCAGCAGACCTCCCGCAACCTGCTCCCCTACCTCACCGCCGCCCAGAACGTCGCGCTCCCCCTCCAGCTCTCCGGCACCCGCCCCCGTACCCGGGCAGGCCGCCGCGCCCGCGCCGAACGCGCGCTGGAGCTCCTGGAGTTGCTGCAGGTGGCCGACTGCCGCGAGCGCCACCCGCACGAGCTGTCCGGCGGACAGCAGCAGCGCGTCGCGATCGCCGTGGCCCTCGCCAACGGCCCGGCGGTGCTGCTCGCCGACGAGCCCACCGGCGAACTCGACTCCCGGACGGCCGCGCAGATCTTCGACGCGTTCCGCACGGCCAACGAGACCCTCGGCACCACGATCGTCATCGTGACCCACGACCAGGCCGTGGCGGGCGAGGTCCGCCGCACGGTCGCCATCCGCGACGGCCGTACGTCCACGGAGGTGCTGCGGCGCAGCGAGATCGACGCCACGACCGGCCACGAGACGGTCGTCGCCCGCGAGTACGCCATGCTCGACCGCGCCGGCCGGCTCCAGCTCCCCGCCGACTACCTCCGCGCCCTGGACATGCGCGACCGCGTGGCCCTGGAACTGGAGTCCGACCACATCGGGGTGTGGCCGGACGACACGGAGTGAGCCACGCGGGGCTCAGCGCACGCTGACGCCCAGCGAGCCCAGACCCGTCCGCCGTACGGCGACGGACCCGTACGGGGTGCGCAGACGGAGCCACGCCCCCGAGGAGAACAGCCCGGTGCCGGCCGGATCGGCGCCCGGCCGCAGGAAGCCCAGGGACTGCGCGGCGTGCACGGCCCGCACCGGGAGCCCGGTCCGCCCGATCTCCCGGGACCAGATGTCCCGCCCGATCCGGTCCAGATCGGCCCGGGTACGGCCCTGCGGCGCCAGCTCCTCCGTACGGGAGCGGAACTCGCCGACCGCCGCGGCGACGGTCGCCCGCAGCGCGTCCGGGGCGGGCAGCCCCGGCACGGGCTGCCAGCCGCCGCGCGGCGGCAGCACACCGGCCCACGGCGGACCGGTGACCGCGGCCGGCACGGCGGCGGTCACCGCGCGCTCGTCCACGGACTCCAGGAACTCACCGGCCGAGACGGTCACGTCGAGGGTGGCGTCGAGGCCCTTCTCGTAGGGCTTCGCCAGCCGTACGGCACGGACGGCCAGCACCTCGAAGGACGGGGGCCGGCCGAAGACGGCGAGCGCTGTGCCGGCCGCCTGCAGACGCACCGCGGCTCCACGGTCGTAGTGGAGCAGCCGGGAGAGGAAGGCGGCGAGGTCCGCCGCCTCCGTCTCGTCGGCCAGGTGCAGCACCGTCATGCGGCGACGGCCTCCTCGTCGGCTTCGTCGGCCCCGTCCATGTACTCCTGGAGGAACTCCCGCTCCTCCGCGGTGATCCGGCGCGGCCGCTGGGCCTCGAAGTCGAACGGCACGATCACCGTCGAGGCCCGCACATAGACCAGGTCGGCATCCTTCACCTCGTAGGCGATGGTGAAGGACGCGGCCCTGATCTCGGTGACCCACAGCTCGATGTCGACCGGGTGGTGCCGGTGGACGAGCTGGCGCTTGTAGTCGATCTCGTGGCGCGCCACCACGGACCCCTGCTTGAACTCCTTGTCCGGGCGGAACAGGAAGTCGATACGGGCTTCCTCCAGGTAGCGGAGGAAGACCACGTTGTTGACGTGGCCGTACGCGTCCATGTCCGCCCAGCGCAGCGGGCAGCGGTAGATGTGGCGCAAGACCGATCAGCCCCGGGTCAGCTTCTTGTAGGTGGCGCGGTGCGGACGCGCGGCGTCCGGACCCAGCCGCTCGATCTTGTTCTTCTCGTACGACTCGAAGTTGCCCTCGAACCAGAACCACTTGGAGTCGCCCTCGTAGGCGAGGATGTGGGTGGCGACGCGGTCGAGGAACCACCGGTCGTGGGAGACGACCACGGCGCACCCGGGGAACTCCAGCAGGGCGTTCTCCAGGCTGCTGAGGGTCTCCACGTCCAGGTCGTTGGTGGGCTCGTCGAGGAGCAGCAGGTTGCCGCCCTGCTTGAGGGTCAGCGCCAGGTTGAGGCGGTTGCGCTCACCACCGGAGAGGACACCGGTCGGCTTCTGCTGGTCCGGGCCCTTGAAGCCGAACGCCGACACGTACGCGCGGCTCGGCATCTCGACCTGGCCGACGTTGATGTAGTCGAGCCCGTCGGACACGACCTCCCACAGCGTCTTCTTCGGGTCGAGGTTGGAACGGCCCTGGTCGACGTACGAGATCTTGACGGTCTCGCCGACCTTGATGTCGCCGGAGTCCGGGGTCTCGAAGCCCTGGATCATCTTGAACAGGGTGGTCTTGCCGGCGCCGTTCGGACCGATGACGCCGACGATGCCGTTCCGCGGCAGCGTGAAGCTGAGGTTGTCGACGAGGACCTTCTCGCCGAAGGCCTTGTTGAGCTTGTCGACCTCGACGACGATGTTGCCGAGCCGCGGCCCCGGCGGGATCTGGATCTCCTCGAAGTCCAGCTTCCGCATCTTCTCGGCCTCGGCGGCCATCTCCTCGTACCGGGCGAGACGCGCCTTGGACTTGGCCTGCCGCCCCTTGGCGTTCGACCGCACCCACTCCAGCTCTTCCTTGAGCCGCTTCTGCCGCTTGGCGTCCTTCTGGCCCTCGACCTTCAGACGGGAGGCCTTGGTCTCCAGGTAGGTGGAGTAGTTGCCCTGGTACGGGTAGGCGCGGCCGCGGTCGAGCTCGAGGATCCACTCGGCGACGTTGTCGAGGAAGTACCGGTCGTGGGTGATCGCGACCACGGTCCCCGGGTACTTGGCGAGGTGCTGCTCCAGCCAGTTCACCGACTCGGCGTCGAGGTGGTTGGTGGGCTCGTCGAGCAGGAGCAGGTCGGGCTGCTCCAGCAGCAGCTTGCAGAGCGCGACGCGGCGCTTCTCACCACCGGAGAGGTTGGTGACGGGCCAGTCGCCCGGGGGGCACCCGAGCGCGTCCATGGCCTGCTCCAGCTGAGCGTCCAGGTCCCACGCGTTGGCGTGGTCCAGTTCCTCCTGCAGCTTGCCCATCTCGTCGAGCAGCGCGTCCGAGTAGTCGGTCGCCATCAGCTCGGCGATCTCGTTGAACCGGTCGAGCTTGCCCTTGATCTCGGCGACACCTTCCTGGACGTTCTCCAGGACGGTCTTCTCCTCGTTCAGCGGGGGCTCCTGGAGCAGGATGCCGACGCTGTAGCCCGGGGAGAGGAACGCGTCGCCGTTCGACGGCTGCTCCAGGCCCGCCATGATCTTCAGCACGGTCGACTTACCGGCACCGTTCGGGCCGACGACGCCGATCTTCGCTCCCGGCAGGAAGTTCAGGGTGACATCATCGAGGATCACCTTGTCGCCGTGCGCCTTGCGCGTCTTGCGCATGGTGTAAATGAACTCAGCCAAGAGAAACCGTCCGGCAGCTTGAAATCTGGCAGTGGGCAGATACACCCCATCTTGCCGTACGGCTACCCCTGGGCGAAAACGCGTATGGTCCGATCGCTCTGACCTGGGGTTTCGCTGCTGCGGGCTGCGGCGCGTCTGTCACTGTCGGTCGCCCTTGGTCGGCCTCGGGCACCCTCGCGCGGCCCAGAGACGGCCCAGCGCCGGCCCCGATTGGAACCAGCGGACCGTGGGCTGACCTCTTGGCCGCGGCAAGCCGTCAGTAATCGTGAGGCCGTGTGTTCCCACGGGAGCAGGGAAGGCGGCAGAGCGGGAGGGAGGACAGGAGACAACCGTGACCGTCCTCGCGATCTTTCTCCTCATCATCGGGACACTCCTGGTCCTAATTGGGGCACTTCTGGTCCTTATCGGGACATTTCTGATCGCTATCGGGGTGGCCTTGATCCTTATGGGGGCGACCCTGATCGCCGTGGGCACGTTCTTGCTAATCCGGAGACTTCTCGGCCGTGATCGGGGACGATCTCACTTCTGGTGAATCCGAGGACAGGCCCTCAGCACAGCCACCTCAGAATCGGATCGATGGATCAAGGCTGAGTCAAGGCGGCGGGGGCTGGCCAGCGGTGAGGACGGCACCCGCGCCAGGTGAAGGCTTTGAGGCCGACCGCTGGGGGCCGCGCTCGTCCGGGCGCGTTCGCCGCTGTTGGTGTCAGCCGGTGGTGTCAGGCCTGACGATGGGCTTGACAGGCGGCCGCGGAAGGCGCGCAGTGATCGTCTTCGAGATGATCAGTATGGTCACGGCGACCAAGAAGCGGCTCAGAGATTCATCACGGTCGGACCGGCCTGCTGTCCTGCAACATCGGTGGGATCTCACCGGGCACCGTCCAGCATTCCGGGCCGCCACCCCGGCGGGGCCAAACTTCCGGCCCGCCGCCGTGCCACTCGATCAGGTCCGATTCAGCGACGTCCAGCTCGTCCCCGCCCACCAGCCCGGCTCGTCGGAGAAGCAACGTCAGCTCATGCAACGAGTACGCCGTGCCCAGGACCTGGTCACCGACGCGCACACGCCGGCCTCCGGAGCCGCAGGGAGCCTCAACGCTCGCATGACGCTCGGCCATAGGCTCAGCGTCTCACCAGTCAGGGTCGCGCCGCATGTCCGAGGGACGACCTCCGCCGGGTGGGGCTTGCAGGGCTCCGAGCCGCTAGGGGTGGCGTACCGGCTTCCATCCCGTACGCCGTCGCCCCAACACGCTGTCTGAGTCTGTTGGTGCCTCGCGGGGCGGAGTACAGGGTCGTTCACCTGCGTTCATGGGCGGGTGACTGCTGGGACGACACTCGCGGATGGTCCTGCCTGAACGGCGGTTGGACCTCGCTGAATGAGACGGAAACCGAGACGGCCTGGCACAGGGCCAGACCGTCTTCACCCCGCAACTTTCGAGGGGCGCTCAGACCGGGATGGTCACGCCTCCTGCTGGGCGTCGATCTCGGCGATCAGGGCCTCGATACGGGTCTTGATCTCGTCGCGGATGGGGCGGACGGCCTCGACGCCCTTGCCGGCGGGGTCTTCGAGGTCCCAGTCGAGGTACTTCTTGCCGGGGAAGATCGGGCAGGCGTCGCCGCAGCCCATGGTGATGACGTAGTCGGACGCCTGGACGGCCTCGGTGGTGAGGATCTTCGGCTTCTGGTCGGAGATGTCCACGCCGACCTCCTTCATGGCCTCGACCGCGGCCGGGTTGACCTGGTCGCCGGGGAGGGAGCCGGCCGAGCGGACCTCGATCCGGTCGCCAGCGAGGTCGTTGAGGAATCCGGAGGCCATCTGGGAGCGCCCGGCGTTGTGGACGCAGACGAAAAGCACGGAGGCGAGCGGGCTGGAGGACATCGGTTCTTCCTTCTTAAGTGGATCAAGGGGGTTGGAGGTGGCTTCAGGTCCATGGGAGGGACGCAAGCAGTTCGGTGATGTGGGCGTCGATCTCGTCGCGGATCCTGCGCACGACGGCGATCGGTGCGCCCTCGGGGTCGGTGACCGGCCAGTCCAGGTAACGGCGGCCCGGCATCACGGGGCAGGCGTCGCCACAGCCCATCGTGATGATGATGTCGGCGGCCCGCACGACCTCGTCGGTGAGTGGCTTGGGGAACGCATCCGTGAAGTCCACGCCGACCTCGGTGAGAACGTGAGCGACGGCTGGTTCGATCTCGGCGGCAGGGCGGGTGCCTGCGGAGGAGACGACCACATGGCCGTTGGCGCGGTGCGCGAGCAGGGCGGCAGCCATCTGGGAGCGTCCGGCGTTGTGGCTGCACACGAACAGCACGCGTGGAAGACCACTGCCCGGTGCGCCCTGGACATACGCGAGGGCGTCCAGCCGCTCGGCGGCCAGGTGCTCGGCCAGCACGACCAGGTGGGTACGGATGCGCGCGTCTTCGGCGAGGCGCTCGTAGGAGTCGATTTCCAGGCGCTGGATGGTCTCCGGTGAAACGTGCCCGCGGTAACGGACGGCGAGGTGGGCGATGCCCGTAGCGAGGCGTTCGTCCGGCAGGACAGGGGGAGAAGATGCGGTCACGGAACCCCCTTCGGGGCATGGGTCCCCACAGCAGTGGGGATGCAGGTCCCAGGGATCACTCCAGACTGGTATCAGTCTGGAGTGATGTGAGATTATCAGCCCATGCTGACGTCAGTCGACACTGATCTGTTGCGGGTTCTGGCCGACCCGCTCCGCCTCCAGATCGTCACCTTGCTGGCTAAGGAGACGCTCTGCACCACGCATCTGATCGAGGAGACGGGGGCCAGACAGACCAACCTCTCCAACCATCTGAAGGTGCTGCGCGAGGCCGGAGTCGTGGAGACGGAGCCGTGCGGCCGGTTCACGTACTACCGGCTCAAGCCCGACGTCATCGCCTCGCTCGCCGGTCAGTTCGCCGACCTCGCGGAGACCGCGCGCGCCACCGCCGAGAACAGCGTCAAGCGGTCCTGCCCCTAATTGCCCCGGCGCCCGTCCATTGTCGTATCCCGAACGCCATCCCGCATGCACCAAGGAGTCCTGTTGACCGCCACCGAGGCCACCGAGCACGACAGAGCCGGGGACGCCATGGCCCACGCCGCCGAGCCGCAGCCTGCCCCGGGCGCCACCCCGCCTCAGGCTCCTCCGCTGTTCGCCAAGGCTGCCGCCGAACTGGTAGGCACGGCGGTCCTCGTCGCGGTCGTGGTCGGCTCCGGCATACAGGCCACCGAACTGACCAAGGATGTCGGTCTTCAGCTGCTGGCCAACTCCACTGCCACGGTCTTCGGCCTGGGCGTGCTGATCACCCTGCTCGGCCCGGTGTCGGGCGCGCACTTCAACCCTGCCGTGACTCTCTCCGAGTGGTTCACCGCCCGACGCGGCGGCGCCGGCGTCACCCTGCGCGAGGCGGCCGCCTACATCCCCGCCCAGATCATCGGGGCTATAGCAGGTGCCGTCCTGGCCGACGCGATGTTCGGCGAACCGCTGGTCAAGTGGTCCACCCATGACCGCTCGGCGGGGCATCTGCTGCTGGGCGAGGTGGTTGCCACGGCGGGGCTGATCCTGCTGATCTTCGGCCTCGCACGCACCGACCGGCTGCGCTTCGCGCCCGTGGCGGTCGCCTCGTACATCGGCGCCGCCTACTGGTTCACCTCGTCCACGTCTTTCGCCAACCCAGCGGTGACCATCGGCCGAGCCTTCACCGACACCTTCGCGGGCATCGCGCCCGGCTCGGTCGCGGCCTTCATCGGCATGCAACTCGTCGGCGCCGTGGTCGGCCTGGCGCTGGTGGCGGTCATCTTCCTGCCCGGCCGGACGGCTGAGGAGCAGCCGGACCCGGCAAGCTAGGCAGCCGAGCACGACCCGGTCTTTCCGCCTCAACACCCCCGTCGGTGGCTCGCCCCAGCTCAGCCGAGACTTCCGAGCATCTGCCCCATCGCGGCGACCACCGACGACTCCACCCGGTAATACACCCAGGTACCGCGCCGCTCGGAAGTCAGCAGCCCGGCGTCCTTCAGCTTCTTCAGGTGGTGGGAGACGGTCGGCTGCGAAACGCCGACGTCGGAGATGTCGCACACGCACGCCTCGCCGCCCTCGTGCGAGGCGACCAGCGAGAACAGCCGCAACCGCACCGGATCACCGAGCGCCTTGAACATCCGAGCGGTCTTCTCCGCCTCATCAGCAGTCAGCGGACGCTCGGTGAGAGGCGGGCAGCACGGCGCCACGGCACCGGAGCCCTCCGGCTCCAAAAGCGGCAGCACCTTGGTGTTCGACATGCGTCTATGTTGACACATGTCGAACCAGGCTGCCCAGCGTGCGCCAGGCTGCTCCGAGCGCGGGACGGATGGATAGCGATACAGCGCGCCACTCCGACCTCCGATTCGATGAATGTCTATATTGACGCTTGCCTAACCAAGTGCCATGCTGGCCGCGCAAGACATCGACAAACGTCGAAGCAAAGGGGAACCCGTGAACGTGCCCACCACCGACCAGCTGCCCGTCGTGGTCATCGGAGCCGGGCCCATCGGCCTCGCCGCAGCCGCCCACCTCGTCGAGCGCGGCCTCGAACCGCTGGTCCTCGAAGCCGGGCCGTCCGCCGGCGCCGCTGTCCGCGACTGGGCACACGTGCGGCTGTTCTCCCCCTGGTCCGAGGTCACCGACCCTGCCGCCGAAAAGCTGCTCGCCCCGACCGGCTGGGTGCGACCCGACGGCGCCACCTACCCCACCGGCGGCGACTGGGCCGAGAAGTACTTGCAGCCGCTCGCCGACACCCTCGGCGACAAGGTCCGCTACGGCGCCACCGTCACCGGCGTCGCCCGCGCCGGCCGCGACCGCATCGTCGCCTCCGGCCGCGACGAACAGCCCTTCACCGTCCACATCCAGCTCGCCGACGGCTCCGAGGAGCGCCTCACCGCCCGCGCCGTCATCGACGCCTCCGGCACCTGGTCCATCCCCAGCCCGATGGGCGCCGACGGTCTGCCCGCCATCGGCGAGAAGACGGCCACCGACCGCATCTCCTACCGCGTCCCCGACCTCAACGACCTAGCCATCCGTGCCCGGTACGCAGGCAAGCGCACCGCCGTCGTCGGCTCGGGAGCCTCCGCCTTCACCGCCCTCGCCCACCTTGCCGACCTGGCCAAGGAGGAAGACGGCACGCACGCAGTGTGGATCCTGCGCCGCGGCATCAGCGCGAACACCTACGGCGGCGGAGCGGCCGACCAGCTTCCCGCCCGAGGTGCACTGGGCCTGCGCGCCAAGGCTGCCGTCGAGTCGGGTCACGCCAGCGCGGCCACCGGGTTCCGCACCGAAGCCGTCGAACGGGACACCGACGGCCGCCTGATCCTGGTCGCCGAGGACGGCCGCCACCTGGACCCGATCGACGAGGTCATCGTCCTCACCGGCTTCCGCCCCGACCTGTCCTTTCTCTCCGAGGTTCGCCTCGGCCTCGACGAACGCCTCCAGGCTCCGACCTCCCTTGCCCCGCTCATCGACCCGAACGTCCACTCCTGTGGCACCGTCTACCCGCACGGTGTGAACGAGCTGTCCCACCCGGAGCGGGACGTCTACCTGGTCGGGATGAAGTCCTACGGCCGGGCCCCCACGTTCCTTGCGATGACCGGCTACGAGCAGGTCCGCTCCATCACCGCCGCCATCGCCGGAGACCGCGAAGCCGCTGAGCGCGTTGAGCTGACCCTCCCCGAGACCGGGGTATGCGGCGGCGCCGGCCTCTTCGACGACCCCGACGCCGCCCAGAACAGCGAGGGAGGCGGGTGCTGCGCAGCCCCGTCCATCTTGCAGATCGGCCTCGGCGCCCCGGCCGCCTCCGGCGGCTGCTGAACACACCCACACAAGGAGGTTCGCCATGTCCCGCGTACAGCTCGCCCTCCGCGTCCCCGACCTCGACGCGTCCATCGCCTTCTACACCAAGCTGTTCGGCACCGAGCCCGCCAAACTCCGCGACGGCTACGCCAACTTCGCCATCGCCGAACCCCCGCTCAAGCTGGTCCTGATCGAGGGGACCGCGGGCGAGGCGACCCGCATGGACCACCTCGGTGTCGAGGTCGAGTCGACCGAGGATGTCCACGCCGCCACCACCCGCCTGGGCGAGGCCGGCCTGGCCACTGACGTGGAGAACGACACCACGTGCTGTTACGCCCTCCAGGACAAGGTCTGGGTCCACGGCCCCGGCCAGGAGCCCTGGGAGGTGTACGTCGTCAAGGCAGACGCCGACTCCCTGGCCAAACAGCAGGGCAGTACCTGCTGCGCCAGCCCCGGCGAGGCCGACACCAGCCCGAAGCAACCGGTCGCCGCGGGTGGCTGCTGCTGACCCGCTGATGACCAACCTCCACACCAGCGAGGCCGCGACCGGAGCGGGGACCGGTCACGGCCTCGGAGCGGGTCACCACTCACGCGGTCGGTGGAGTCTGAACACCCAGACAAACCTTGCCGCCCAGGACCGAGAGCACCGGTTTGGACGATCGCGTACGCGGGTGGGCGCTGAGCTGGCGAGACGGTGACCTGCGCGTTTGGGGGCGGCTTGCCGAGGTTCCCCGTTGTTCCCCGATGCTCGCCATCCGACCGGGCACGCAGGGGGCACGTGCGCCGTTCTCCCGCCCTTCCACCTTGCCTGTGGTGCTTCCCCGGCCTAGGCGCCCTGTAAGGCTCCAGGAACGGCCCCTAAAGGGAAGCCATGAGTCTGGTGCCAGGCCGCCCAGTAGGCGTCATCATGTGGCGATGCACGATGGTCAGGCAGGAGGGGCGAATGGACCGGCAAGTCGTCCATGATGAGCTGCGGCAGGCGAGCGTGGCGTTCCATCGGCTCTTGGATACCGCTGCGGCCGAGGACCTGCGTCGCCCGAGCCAGGGGACGCGGTGGAACAACGAGCAACTGCTGTTTCACATGCTCTTCGGCTACATGGTCGTGCGGGCGTTGCTTCCGTTGGTACGCATGTTCGGCCATCTTCCGCTGGGCGTGAGCAGAGCCTGGTCTCGTCTGCTCGACGCGTCTACCCGCCCGTTCGATGTGATCAACTATCTCGGGGCGGTGGGCGGTGCGCGAGTCTTCAACCACCGCCGCATGGGTGCGCAGTTTGATCGCACTGTCGCGGCCCTTCGTCGCCGCTTGGATGCCGAGACAGAGGCCGAGTTGGCGCGCATGATGCGGTTTCCGACGCGGTGGGATCCGTTCTTCAAGGATGTGATGACCCTGGCTGACGTCTACCGGTACCCCACGCAGCATTTCGACTTCCATCGGGCCCAGCTCACCCTGGCCCCGCCTGACTGATCAGGGACGTCGGCAGTGATACCTGGCGCGCCGAGGTCAACGATCTACCTTCACCCACCACCCTCCCCAGCGCACGCCACTACGGGCCTGCAGTCGTGAACGGCGCCCCCTCCATCCCGGTACCGGCCGATCCCCCGCCGGAGGCACTGTTCTGACCGTCGCGTACACGGTGATCGGCTCATGGCCACCGGCCCTATCCACCAGTGGGCGCGCGTCGGCGCAGCCCGCGCGGAGCGGGCCGAAGGCAGGAGCGTCGCGCGGAGCGGAGCCGGGAAGCGCGCCCGGCGGAGCGGAGCGCAGCCGGGGCTTGATGAAGAGCCAGTTGACGGCCGCTGTCTCACTGGACGTGCGCTCGGTGCCGGCCACTGGTTCGCAGCGGAAGACCAGGGCCACGACGCCTGGCTTCATGTTCTTGTAGACGCCGGTCAGCTCGTTCACGCGAACCGTGACGCCGGTCTCTTCGAAGGCCTCGCGAATGACGCCTGTCTGTGGGTCCTCGTGCAGTTCCAGAACGCCTCCGGGTGCCTCCCATGCGCCGTTGTCTGCTCGACGGATGGCAAGAATCCTGCCGTTGATGGGGATCTCTGGAATTCCCCACCCGCGATCGGCTTGTTCCCCGGACCTGCTCTTGTTCCCCACCCCGCGAGGTGGCTGATGCCCTTCAGCTTCTGGTTCTGACTTCCTCTCTGACACGCGCCGCCGGAACCGGGTGGTCATGAGGTCCGGAGGGCGGCGACCCGGTCGGCGAGTGCCCGGTTCATCGCGCCGAACTGCGGCAGGGTGTTGGCGTGCAGTGTGCCTCGGTAGAACGGGACCGCTACGCCGGTGAAGTTCTCGCTCTGGGTCAGTCTGACCCGGCTGCCCCCCAACGGCTCGATCAGGAAACGGTGTTCACCATCGAAGATCCAGCCGGGGCTGATCCGGCCTATCCAGCGCAGTTCCTTGCCGGCCTCGGCGTTCAGCACGGTGGGCGTAAAGGTGGTGTCTCCGGTCTCATCGTGCATCACCAGGTGCAGGGTGGCGTCCCTCTCGACCGTGCCCTCGGCAGAGACGATGAACGGGTTCCACTCGTCATAGGCGGGCAGGTCGGTGAGGACTCGCCAGACTTCCTCGGGGGTGGCGTCGAGCTCGATCGAGGCGCTCACGGTGTAGGGGAGGGTGTTGGTCCAGACGGTGTAGATGGCCAGCAGGGCGAGGAGGGATGCGAGCACGGCGAGTAGGCGACGACGGCGGAGGCGGAGGCGCTTCCGGGGCGGGCGAACAGGGGTTTCCGGTAATACGGTCATCAGCTCTCCCGAAGGGGAAGGGCGCCGTTGAGGGCGGCGGTGACGAGGCGTTCGGCGTAGCTGCGGTCGATCGGTTGGCCGGTGATAAGGAGCCGGTAGTAGAGCGCGCCGGCAAGTTGGTCGAACAGCAAGCCGGGGTCGGTGGCGGAGTGGAGGGCACCGCGCTGCCGGGCTCGGTTGATCAGCGCCAGGACGAGCTTGTTGCGGCGGGCAAAGACGGCGCGTACCAGCGCGCCTGTGTCGGGATGTCGGGCGGCCGCGGCGACCAGCTCGGCCACCACGCCGGCCGAAAGGTCGTCCTCCTCGCCCTGCCGTCCGGCGCGTCGCATGCGGTTGAGTCCCAGAGCGATCTGCTCCACGTAGTCAGTGAGATCCGCACATACGTCACCGGTCTCCAGGACGGCCACGTCGTCCTGCATCCGGGCGATCACCGCGACGGCCAAGTGATCCTTGGTGGGCCAACGCCGGTACAACGTCGTCCTGGCCACTCCGGCCTGCTCGGCGACCTTGTCCACGACGAAGCCGGCATAGCCGTACTCCATGAGCTGCTCCAGTGCCGCCCGCAGAATCCGCTCATCCGCCTCCGTGTCCCGAGGCCGCCCCCGTTGCGCCACCTTCGCGCCCACCTACCTTTTCGCTACGGATGTTTCGTAAATCGACCGTAGGGTGTTCCCGACTTTTACGCAACAGCCGTAGCGGAATATCTGTCCCGGATGGCCTGTCTCGGATCAGCCGGACGACACAACGACCTCGTGATCATGCGGACCTGACCCTGGTTGAGACCGCAACCAAATGAGGGCGAAGAGCAGGGCTGGGGACTTTCAAAGAGTCCCAACACCGTCTTCGCGCACGGTGGTACCGGCGACGGACACCGAATGTCGTGGGCTCTCGTTCGGCACTTGCCCGGGCCTCACTACACCGCTACGTCGCCCGGCGCCTGGCCGTGCTCCAGGTACACCAGGGCGCTCTCGGCTCGGGCCTCGATCGCTGCGAGGATCCGGCGAGCCAGCCGTGGGATCGTGCGGTCTGCCCTGGCTGACACCGACCGGCCCCAAAGTCACACACCGCCTCGTCTTCACGAGCGGCATCGGCGCTGCCATCTGGAGCCAGGGGTTCAACGACCAGTCATGGAAACCTGCGCTGGCCTCCGCCGGCATCATCCCGACCCCGGAGAAGGGTGAGCGCTACGCGGCGGCCCGCGAACACGGCATGCACGCCCTACGGCACTTCTACGCCTCGGTGCTTCTGGACGCCGGGGAGAGCATCAAGGCCGTGAGCCTCTACCTCGGCCACAGCGACCCGGGGTTCACCCTCCGCGTCTATACGCACCTCATGCCGTCCAGCGAGACACGGACCCGGAAGGCCATCTCCGCGATGTACCGGGCGGCCGGTCACGCTCACGACGGCCCGAAGACGGGCGACGGCCCAGAGACGGCCCAGGCTGCCTGAGACGGCCCCTCATCGGCGGGGAACCTGCTGGTGAGGGGCCTTTTCATGCCCTCCACTGGCAAGTAACACCCCATCTTGCCTGACTGCCACCCCTGGATGGAAACCAGTACGGTCGGGGCGCTCTGACCTGAGGGTTCGCTGCCGGCGAGATGGTCCGGAGGCGGTCAGGGGTTGCGGCCGGCCGAGTGGGCGACAGGGCTCCGCTCGTGCGCGTCGTCCGGAACCCGGTCGATGAGGATCATGGCCACGTCGTCCTTCAGGGAGTCGGCGGTGTGGCTGATCAGCCGCTGATGGAGTTCCTCCAGAAACTGCTGCGGGGTGACCGCGCTCACGGCTTCCATGGCCTCGGGCAGGGGGAAGAAGTCGCCGGCCGCGTTACGGGCTTCGACCACGCCGTCCGTGTAGAGGAGCAGTCGGTCGCCCGGCTCGAAGGCGTAACTCTCCGCGGCGGTCTCGGGCCCCGTCATCAGGTCCTCCAGGCCCAGGGGCGGCAGAGGCAGGCTGGGGCCGATGGCGTGGACCCTGCCCCGGTGCAGTACCAGCGGAGCCGGATGGCCGCGGTTGACCAGCTGGACCACGGATCCGTTCGTCACCTGGGCGACGAGTGCGGTGACGAAACACTCCATCCGGTATGCCTCGTCGTGATCGGCGGCGGCGCGCTCCCTGCCCATGGCGGCCGCGCAGTGACTGACGACCTCGGGCAGATCTCGCTCGTAGTGGACGGATTCCCTGAACGCGCACAGTACGGCCGCGGCCGCACGCACGGCGGGCAGCCCCTTCCCCCGGACATCGCCCATGATCATCCGGGTCCCGTACCGGGTCTGCACGGCTTCGAACAGGTCACCGCCGATCTGGGCCCCGAACTCGGCCGCCAGGTAGAGGCTGGCGGCCCGGAGCGGGCCCAGGCGAGGGCTCACGGGCCGCAGCAGGACGTCCTGAGCCGCTTCGGCGACGCGGCGGATCTGGTCCAGCTCGTGTTGTCTTCGCGTCCGCATGACGCTGCTGATGGTGACGCAGGCGACCGAGACCACGACGAGGGCGAGAAGGTTGCTGTAGACCTGCCCGGTCTCCCATGAACGGTGGAGGCTGGCCGACGTGCTGGTGACCGCCAGGGCGCCGACCGCCGTGGACAGGGTGCCCAGGGGGCCCATGGTGAGTGCGGCGAGCGCCGGCATCGCAGTGAGGAGCGGCCCGGTGTATATGGAGTGCATCGGCGAGAGTTCGATGCCGAGCCCCAGGAGCAGGACCGCGAACGGGACGCATTGCTCCAGCCTGAGGAGGAGGCGCTCGTGATCGCCCGCTCCCGGCCCGAGAGAGGCGCGGAAGAGCCAGCGCATGAGAACAGCGTCCCTCTCGGCCGTCGGATGTTCCAACCCCGCCGGGAACATGATCTGCCGGCCACGCGCGACGCTCTCGGAAACCACCCCGCGATTCCCCGTCCCCTCGGGCGCGCAAGGGACCCGGTCACCTTCCGATCCGAGGTCTCACGGGCCGGCCGGACGGCCGCCGGCGTCGTCCGGGCGCCGGCCTCACAGAGACGGGGAGGCTCCCTCCGGGAAGACACCGGGGCGGTGCGTGCCCGCCGCGGTGGTCTCCCGCGGAAGACGTCGTCAGCCGTCGGCCTGTTCGCGCTTGCGCAGCAGGACCAGGACCGCGCCGCCGATCACCACGAATCCGATGGCCACGCCGGCGATCAGCGGGGTGATCGCCGAGCCGCCCGTCGCGGCGAGGTTGGTGCCGGGGGCCGTGGTGCCGCCGACCGAGGCGGGGCTGGGCTCGTTGTGGTCCTGGGCCGTCTGCGCGGTGATCACGCCCTGCGTCTTGCAGTCGAGGACCCCGGTGAAGCGGTGGCTGAAGCCGCCGGCTCCGGTGATCGTGAAGTCGTAGGCCTGGTCCTCCTGGAGCGGCACGGTCACCGTACGCGAGGCGCCCGCGGGGATGGTGTGCTCGGCGCCCATCAGCTCGAAGGTGAAGGGCTTGTCGCCCTTGTTGGCCGCGAAGATGTCCAGGCCGCCCTTGGCGCAGTTCTTCCGGGCCGACACCGCGGGTATCGCACCCCCGGCCGCCCAGGTGGCGGTCGCGGTCGCGGCGACCGTGGACTCGCTGGAGCCGGCCAGGATCTGGGTCTGGCTGCGGCTGTCGGAGGCGAAGGCACGGCCCACCGGCACCGTGGTCGACGCCTGCACGCTCAGCTGGGCCGTGCCGTCCGTGGCGTCCTCGGGAATGTCGAAGTACAGCTGGGTGCCGTCCTGCGCGGACGTCATCACCTTGCCGGTCCTGTCGATGATCCGCACCCCGCTGGTGGCCGCGTCCGGCGGCGGACTCACCGTGACGGTGTTCGCGTTGGTGTGCACGGTCACCGGTCCCAGCACGTCCCCCGGCCGGCCGGAGACCGCCGGCGGGTCCAGGGTCAGCGAGGCCTGCGGTTCGCCGAGGTCGCGGGCGCTCTTCTGCAGATAGTCGGCGAGCTTCTCGGCCTGGGGGTCGACGGCGTCGACCTTCGCGTGGTCGGAGTACCGCCAGATGGCCACCTGGGTGCCGGCCGCCGCGTCCTGCTCGGTCAGGGTGCCGACGCCCGCCTGGCGGGCGAGCGCGGCGAGGTCGTTGACCTGGGGATAGGAGTTCTGCAGGATCCAGCGGATCCGGCCGGCGTCCTTGTTGCCGCCCAGCGAGGTGCCGCTCCAGGGCGTCTCCTCGTAGAGGGCGTCGCGCTGGGTGGGGTTGTGGAGGTCGACGCAGTACGTCTGGAGGGTGCCGCCGCCGTCGACGGACATCTCGAACAGGCCCGCGGCCACGCGCTGGTCGCCGCCGTCCTCGTGGATCACCGCCTCGCCGTAGGTCTTCAGGCCGTTGATCGTGGCCGTCGCCCCGCCCTGGCTCTGCGGTGTCCCGTCGGTCCCGTCGGCCACGGCCGTACCGGCGCCGGACAGCACACCGGCCGCCACGAGACCGGTCACCGTCGTGGCGGCGGCCAGGCGGGCCGCTCCGGCGGAACGGCGGAACCCACTGAACGCAGCAAGCACAGAATTCCCCTTCGAGCAGGACCCGTTGGACGTGGGGGACGGTCCCACCAGCAGAATCGGCAGCCCCTGGGGGCATGCCCGGCATCCTATGGATCAGCCGGAGCCTCTCCCGCCGGTCGGATGATCCGATGGGCGATCCGATCCGTAATCGTTATCGCCGGGACCGTCCATGAGCTGGGCATATCGACAAATCCACCGGTTCGTACGGGGAGTTCGCCAACCGGGTGCCACCGCGGCAACCGGGTTCCCGGTCCCGCCCGGTCCGGCTCCGCCCCGCGGCAACCCGGTACTGACGTCACGTCACCGTGACTGCCTCCGCCGCTTGTTGCGGCGTACCGCTCCCCTCGTCCGGGGTGTCGGCGGGACGCGGTGTCTCCCAGTTCGGCTCCGGCCGGGTCGCCGTCGGCGGTGCCTCCGGTTTGGCCGAGCGCTGGAAGGCGGCCGTACCGCGGGCGAGGTCGTGGCCGACCGCCACGGCGTCGATGTCGGCGGAGGCCCACTGCTGCTGCTCCCCGCGCACCTCCGTGCGCACCTTCAGCCGGCCCTGCACGACGACCGGCTGGCCCACCTCCACGCACGCGGCCACGTTCACCGCGAGCTGGCGGTTGGCCCACACCGTGAAGAAGTTGGTGTGCCCGTCCGTCCAGACGCTCCTCTCCCGGTCCCAGTAGCGCGCCGTCACCGCCAGCCGGAACCGGGCCGACGGACCCGCCGCCGACTCCCGGTACACCGGCTGGGTCGCCACGTTGCCCACCACGCACACGATGGTCTCGTTCACGTCCTCACTCCCCTCCCCCGCCCGGCCCCTTCCGGCCGGGCGGACACGCGCACGGGGCCGTCCCGTACGGCTGTGTCTGTCATGCGGCTGTCCCCTTCGGGTCTGCCGTGCGGGCCCGTTCGGGTCTGCCGTGCGGGCCCGTTCGGGTCTGCCGTGCGGGCCCGTTCGGGTCTGCCGTGCGGGCCCGTTCGGGTCTGCCGTGCGGGCGCATACGACCGCCGTACGCGCCCGCACGTCCCGCCGATCGCGCGCACGGTCCGCCGTCCCTCAGGCCGGGCCCGCCGTGCGATCGCCGCGCAGCCAGACTGCCTCCGCCGCGCCGAACCCGCTGGGAGCTGTGGACGACCACCCCACCTGTGGAAAACCCCGCCACCCGCACGAGGGACCCGGTCGCCGGCGGCTCTCGTCACCCCGCCCGGAGCGCCGCTGAAGAGCCCCCTGAGCACACCCGGGGCCCCTCCCCGGAAACCGCCGAGGGGCCCCGGAAACACCGAGGCCCCTCGCGCTCACATCGCACCCGCTCCGAGCGGGCTCTCACTCCACCCCGGTCCCGCTCCGTACGACGCGCCCGTACTGCTCCCGCACCTCCCGGTACCGCAAGAGCTCCGCCGCCACCGGATCGAGCACCCGGGCCCGGCCGCAGCCGGCGGCCGCCTCCCGGAGCCGGCGTTCCGCCTCCTGGCCGTAGCGCCTGGCCGGGCCTCTCGCCGCCATCCGGCAACTCCACTCCAACAGCGGTCCCCCGACGATCCCGCACACCATCAGCAGCACCGGAACTCCGAGGTTCGGCGCCATGACACCGACGATCTGGCCGCACAGCCACAGGCCGCCCACGACCTGCAGCAGGGTCATCGCCGCCTGGACCAGCACCGCCGCCGGCCACCACCCCGGGCGCGGCGGCCGGCCCGGCGGCAGTCCCGCCCGCGCCGCCAGGTCGTCCAGCGCTTCCGACAGCCCCTGCGACCCCCGTACGGCCGCCTCGCGCACCGCCTGCGTCCACGGCGCAGGCAGCCCGGTCGAGGCCCGGTCGGACACCGTACGGACCGCCTGTTCGACGCGCTGACGGGCCGTGGCCTCCTCGTCGGGCTGGGCCGCCCGTACCGGGATGCGGCCCGTGCTGGACTCGCCCCGGGACCGGTACCAGCGCCACAGCCGCAGCCAGGGCGTGCCGCAGGCGCGGTTGGCGTTGCGCAGCCAGGCCCGCTCGGCGGCCTCGCCCGCCGCGGTTGCGCCCACCGCGTCCGCGAGCCGGTCGGTGAACTCCTCGCGTGCCTCCTCGCTGAGACCGACCAGCCGCCCCGCGGCGTACACGGGCCGCAGACCCGCCGCGGCGGCGTCCACGTCGGCCGACACCCGGCGTGCCGCCGCTCCGCGCTCCGCCACGAACTGGCCGAGGCTCTCGCGCAGATCGCCGACGCCGTCGCCGGTGAGCGCGGACAGCGCGAGCACGGTGGCGCCCGGCTCGCCGTGCTCGCCCAGTGCGATGCCGTCCTCGTCCAGCAGCCGCCGCAGATCGTCCAGGACCTGGTCGGCGGCCTCCCCGGGCAGCCGGTCGATCTGGTTGAGCACGACGAACATGATCTCCGAATGGCCGGCCATGGGCCGCAGATAGCGCTCGTGCAGCACGGCGTCGGCGTACTTCTCCGGATCGACCACCCAGATCACCGCGTCGACCAGCTTCAGGATCCGGTCCACCTGCCTGCGGTGCTCCACGGCGGCGGAGTCGTGGTCGGGCAGGTCGACCAGGACCAGCCCGCGCAACTGCGCCTCCGCCTCCGGGCTCTGCAGCGGACGGCGGCGCAGCCGGCCCGGGATGCCGAGCCGGTCGATGAGGCCCGCCGCGCCGTCGCTCCAGCTGCACGCGATGGGCGCCGCGGTGGTCGGACGTCGTACGCCGGTCTCCGAAATGGCCACTCCGGCAAGGGCGTTGAACAACTGCGACTTACCGCTGCCGGTCGCGCCCGCGATGGCCACGACGGTGTGCCCGCCGGAGAGCTTGCGGCGGGCGGCCGCCTCGTCCAGTACCCGGCCCGCCTCGGCGAGCGTCTCGCTCTCCACACGGGCCCGGGAGAGCCCGACCAGCTCGCGCAGGGCGTCCAGCCGGGAGCGCAGCCGGCCGTCGTACGCCAACGGGGCCGGGGTCTGGCTGCCGGGACCGCGGCCGCCGCTCTCCAGGGCGGTGACGCGTTCGGCGGCGAGAGCGGCGGCCGTCGCCTCCGTGACCCGCCGGGCGATGAGGCCGTCGTCCCAGGGCCCGGAGGGGTCGGTGGAGTCGGTGGAGTCGTCGGGGGACTTCGCGGACTCGGGGGACCGAGGAGCCTCTGACGGCCGCAGGGGATCGGAGGGCTTGTGCGATCCGGGGGCGGTGTCTGCGACCGCAGTTGCGTGGGAGGCGGGGGTCGGCGCGAAGGCGGGGATGGGTGTGAGGGGCGGCAGGGGCGGCAGCAGGCGACGGGGCTTGACTGGCTTGGTCGCCGTGATGGCTGGGTTTGTCGTGATGGCTTGGGCCCCCATGACTGATTCGGTGGCGTGATTCGGTTCGGCGGTGGAGGTGGCTGTGACTGAGGGTGTTGTGGGTCGGGGAGTTGACGTGGTCTGGGGGGCGTACGTGTCTCCCGGGGTGGTGGCGTCGTCTGCGGGGTGCGGGAGCGGGTGCGGCGGACAGAGCTGCGTGGCCCCGCCCCTTGTGTCCGCGTGCCTCCCCGCCTGCGTGTCGAGGTTCATCCGGTCCGCGGCCTCGGCCTCGGCTTCGCCGTCGCCCTCGTTCGTGCCCTCACCGGCGGCCGCGCGGTCGCCGGAGTTGTCGGAGGCGTCCGGCCCCGTGCCAGGACCGGGACGCTCTGCCCGCTCGGCCACACCTGTGCCGTACTCGACGCGATCCACGTACTCGAACCGGTCCGCGTGACCGACGCGACCGCCGATGTGTTTCACGCGGTCGGCGTGATCCACGCGACTCATGGGGTCAAGGCGGTCCACGTGCTCCACGAACTCGGGCAGCGCGTGACGGCCGTGTTCCACGCAACCGCCGTGCTGTTCGACATGCCCGCCGTGTTCCAGGTGTCCGGTACCGGTGTCGTCGCCGTGGCTGCCGTGCTCCCTGTCCCTCATGCGTCCCGCGTGCCTCGGGCGGTCGCTGTGATCCATGTGGTCCTGGTCAGTGACGGCGGTCAACGGTCACCTCTCCTTCTGCAGTACCGACAGCGCGGCGATGAGTGTGGCCTGGGGCTCGGGACGGACGTCCAGGGCGTCGAGCGGGCCGAGGCGCCGCTCGCGTTCGGTGTGCAGGACGCGGTCCACGTGTTCGCCCAGCAGCCGCCCGGCCCGGTCGCGAAGCCGCAGCGCGCCATGCGCCCCGATCCGCTCGGCGAGCCCCTCGCCCGCGCCGCGCGCCCGGCGTCCGCCGAGCAGGGCGGTGGCGACCAGGGCGGCGACGACTTCCGGGTCGGGTGCGGCGGCGGCACGTTGCAGTTCGCGTACCTCGTCCTCGGCGAACTCCTCCAGCTCGCGCCGCCAGCGCCGTACGGCCACACCGATGCGGTGTTCGGTGCTCTCCCCGGAGGACTCTGCGGCGGTGAGGGCCGGGCCGGCTCCGGCCGGCTCGCGCCGCCAGGCCTCGTCGATGCGCTCGTCGGCGGCGGTGACCGAGCACAGCAGCAGGGCGGACAGGCTCGCCACGAGCGCGTCGAGGAGTTCGCCGGAGGTGCAGTCCAGGGGGAAGGCGCGCCAGCGTTTGAGGGCGTCCCCGGCGAGTACGGCGCCGGACTGGAGCCGGTCACGCACGCGCGCGTGCTCGCTGTCGTAGGCGGCGTCCACGGCGGAGATCAGCCGGACGGCGGCGGCGTGCTGGGCGGCGGCGGCATTGGCCAGCTCGGGCATGCGGGACTTGAGGGAGTCGAGAAGACCGTACGCCGTACGGGCCATGACATGCTGCCGGGCGGCGGGGTCCTGGGCGTGGTGCACGAGCCAGTTCTTCAGCGGCGCGACGGCGCTGGCGGGCAGCAGGCCCGCGCCCCAGGCGGACTCGGGCAGCTCGGGCACGGTGAAGCGGGGTACGTCGCCGAGCCCGGCCTTGGTGAGCAGGGCGCCGTACTGCCGGGAGACCTCCGAGACGACCTGGTGGGGCACGCGGTCCAGGACGGTGACGAGGGCGGCGTCGTACTCCTTGGCGGTGCGCAGGAGGTGCCAGGGGACGGCGTCGGCGTAGCGGGCGGCCGTGGTGACCATGATCCAGACGTCGGCGGCGCAGATCAGCTCGGCGGCGAGGAGGCGGTTGTCGGCGACCAGGGAATCGATGTCGGGGGCGTCGAGGAGGGCGAGTCCGCGCGGGAGGGTGTCGGCGCTCTCGACGCGGAGCACGCGCGCGGGGTGGTCGCCGGCGGGCGCGAGCTCGTCGGATTCCTCCTCCGGCCCCCACACGCGCGTGAGGTCGGGCAACACGCGCATCTCCCTGAACCAGTGATGATCCTCCGGATGGCAGACGAGCACCGGCGTCCGGGTGGTCGGCCGCAGCACGCCCGCCTCGCTCACCGGGCGGCCGACGAGCGAATTGACGAGCGTCGACTTGCCGGCGCCGGTGGACCCGCCGACGACGGCCAGCAGCGGCGCACCGGACTCCCGTAGGCGCGGTAGCAGATAGTCGTCGAGCTGCGCCAGGAGTTCGTCGCGGTTGGCACGCGCGCGTGGGGCACCGGGCAGGGGTAGCGGAAAGCGTGCGGCGGCGACACGGTCGCGCAGCGCGGAGAGTGTGTCGAGCAGCTGAGGCCGTACGTCCAAGGTCACCACATGCGAAGAATGCCCAATTTTGGGGGATTTCTGAAGCATATGGATACGTCTGCGCGCCGACGGAACAGAAAGGATGCAAGGGACGACTGGGACACAGGCAAACCCCAGGCATAACGAGTGCACAACACCCGGTGCGTCGCACGCCAAAAGCGGTGCACGATTCGTACCTGCCTGCGATTATCGGGATCGCTTCACCGAACCTCCACATCGAGCCACGGAGGCGAAGCGACAGGGTCGAGGAACAGGGAGCTTTATCCTTGGTCCCGCCACCAGGCCCCCGTAGCTCAGTGGATAGAGCAGGCGCCTTCTAAGCGCTTGGCCGCAGGTTCGAGTCCTGCCGGGGGCGCAAGCCGTCACCAGCAAAAACGCCCCAGAGGGGATCTCCCCTCCAGGGCGTTTCGTGTCTCTGACGGCAACGGGCCCGTCACTTACTCCTCGGCGAGCAGGGTCCCCAGCCGGTCCAGCGCGGCTCGCTTCTCGGTCATGTCGGCGTGCGCGTAGATGTTCATGGTCACGTCCAGCGCGCTGTGCCCGACGATGTCGCGGACGATGTGGGGCGGGATACCGAGGCCGAGCAGCAGGGTCACGCAGGTGTGCCGGAGATCGTGGAAGCGGACGTCCAGGCCCAGCCGCTCGCGGATCGGGTAGAAGTGCCGGTTGAGGTTCCGCGGCTCGATCGGAGTACCCCGCCGGGTGGTGAAGACCAAGCCGGTTTCCTGCCACTACTCCCCCGCGGTTTCACGTTCCTCCGCCTGGCGCTCGCGGTGCCGGCGGAGTGCATCAACGCACACGGCCGGGAGCGGTACGGGCCGCTCCGAGCGGCGCGTCTTGGGTGCGGTGAGTGTCAGCTGTCCGTTGACCCGCTGCAGAGCCGTACGGATCTCCAGCGATCCTCCGTCCAGGTCAACGTCCGACCAGTGGAGCCCCAGCAGCTCGCCGCGTCGGAGCCCCAGGTACAGCGCGAGCACGTACGCCGCGCTCAGCCGGTCGTCACGCACGTCGGCCAGAAGCTTCTTCGCCTCGGCGACGGACAGGCCGCGCCCGACGCGGTACCGGGGAGTCTGCACCTGCACGAGCTTGGCGACGTTGCGCTGCACCAGCTCCTCCCGGACCGCGTGCTGGAGGGCGTTCCGCAGCACCGCGTGAAGGTACTGGACCATGCGCGGCGACAGCCGACGCTCGCAGCATCGCTTGGGGGTGGCGGCACAGCAGCGGCGCTCACCTGCCGGGCGGGCGGCGTCACGTCCCTGAGCGCAGCACTGGCATGCCTGCCGAGCCCAGTCGAGGAGGAGCCGTACGTCCTTGGCGGAGAGCCGGGCGAGCTTCTTCTTTCCGAGCCGGGGCACTATGTACGCGTTCACGCACTTGCTGTAGCTGTAGACCGTCGAAGGCCGCACCTTGTGGCTCACGACGTGCTCAAGCCAGTAGGCCAGGTAGGTGCCAAGGCTCTCGGTCGTGTCGGCGGCAGGGATGCCCTGGTCGCTCTTCGCGAGCAGCTCGGTGAGCTTCTTCCGAGCCTCCTCCCAGGTCTTGCCGTAGACCCGTCGGCGCTTGTAAGTGCCGTCCGGCATCAGGACGTAGCCCGCTCCCTCGTAACGGCCGTCCTTGCGACGGTAGATGGTGCCCTCGCCGTTGGGGTTCCGCTTGGCCATCAGGCAGCCTCCTCGATTTCGCGGGTGATGAATTCGCGCAGGGCATCGGCCGGAATGCAGCGGGAACGGCCTACGGTGATGGAGACCAGTCGCCGGCTCCTGCCTTCGGCCCGCTCCGCCCGCGCTGCGCCGACGCGCGCCCACTGGTGGAAAGGGCCGGTGGCCATGAGTCGATCACCGCATACGCGACGGTCAGAACAGTGCCTCCGGCGGGGGATCGGCCGGCACCGGGATGGAGGGGGCGCCGTCGCCGACCGCGGGCCCGTGAGTGGCGTGCGTGGGGTGCGTGGGGTGCGTGGGGTGCTCCCATCCCGTCCACCGTCGACCCAGGCAGAGCCGAGCAGACGCGGCCCCTGGCGTCCAGGTCGTTCGTACAGTGGCGCGCTCCACCTGGACGCCAGGAACCACGCCCGCTCCACGGTGTGGGGGTCGACGGCGGACGGGATGGCAGCTGGGGTGAGTGGTGGTTCCTGCCGGAAGCAGCAGATCAGGACGGTGCCAGATCCGTGCTCTGTGAGGTCACGGCCGCGATACGGTGCAACCTCCATGAAGGGGGCCGTGATGGAAAACAAGGTCTGGCAGTTGCGTCGAGGTCGTGAAGTCGTCGGCGTCCTCACACTCGAAGCCGTCGATATGTTCTGGACCGACTGTCGGTTCGAGCCCTCAGTTGGCTGGCCGGACCTCAAACCGTTCATTGACGCATCGCGGGCCGCATGGCAGCGGAAGGACCAGGACGCGGCCATCGAGGCTGACGAGGCGATCTATGCGCTTGGCCTCGAATTGGTACCCGAAGGCGGGGGTGAGGTCATCAGAGACTTCCTGTTGCGGATCGATGGCGATACCGCGCGCTTCCGGTACTGAGGTCGGGCGTTCGGCCGTCCCCGAGCCGTCCGAGGCAGACCAACGTTGACAGGCAACGACAGAGGCTGACGGCGTTCCCACAGGTCACATTGGGTCGGCCAGGAAAGGCGCCCAAGTGAGAGATCGGCTGTGCCACTTCCAGAAAGACTGGCTAGGGCAACTCGCGGCGCACCAATGCCTTGGCGAACGGCTCCCCGCTCGAGCGGGCGTACGCCATGCGTTCACGGATCTCCCCGAGGGTCCGCGGTCGATAGCCGGGGCCACCGCAACAGCTCTTGTGGAAACGGACACCCGCGTTCAACAGCACAGAGAGCACCCGCCAGCCAGCGGTGTCCCGACGACGCGGCACGGCGAAGGCGGAGCCAACATGGATGAGCGGTTCAGCGCAACGCGGGCACAGCCGTTCGTGCTCGCCGACGTACGGTTGCTTGTACGAGGCCCGGCACGGCAGGCAGACGTACGAGGTCTTTGCATGCGCCATGCGCTCAGACTACGGACGGGACCGGCCAGACTCCACAGGATTCCGTGAACGGGGCAGGCGTGCCACACCCGTGCCGGGCGCGAGGGTACCGAGCGGGAAAGTCGGGAGAACGACGTCGTGTCCCCTGCGTGCCCGGTCGGGTGGCGAACGCCGGGGAACAACGGGGAACGTCGGCAAGTCACCCAGGAAGGTCCAGGTCAACGTTTCGCCAGCTCAACGGACATCCACATACGCACTCTTCCAAACTAGTGCTACAGGGTGACGCCCACTGCTGCCGCGTGGCTGTGCAACCCGCCGACGACAGCGCCAGGAGTGAGGATGATCGCCTCATGCATATGCGACGAGAGGCCCGCTGGATCCTGTGGGGCCTGTGGCTTGCCTGTCTGGGGTTCTCCATATGGATCTTCGTGGAGGTGATCAGATTGTTCTTGCAGGCCGAATCATGGTGACCCCTCTACAAGCCCCTCGCTAGGACCGGGCATGCGGAGGCCTCTGACACCAGCGTCTGACACCAACAAGGGCGGACAGCGACGGCCGGCGCCGGACCCAAGCGGACCATCCGCCGAGGTGCTAAGGCGGTTGCCCAGTGCTGACGGAGCCCCGTGATCGACCTGATAAGGATGAGGCCAGACTGCAAAGCTGGCGCGGAGCAGTCACCAATCGACGGACGGGCCTACGCCGACCACGCTACGGTCCAGCCATGTCCAACGATGCGCCCGATCCCTTCAAGGAAGTCATGACTCGTGAGTCCCTTGCCGCCATGATCCACAGCCTTTGTGACGACTTTCACCGACGAGGCGAGGAGTGGGAGAACCGCACCGTAGAGGACTACCTCGGTGCGCTCGCCGCGTGGATCACGGACTCGCCCGGCTCCTACCGGTACCTCGGCGAAGAGCTGCCGCCGGACGGCGACTGGACGTTCTTTGCGCGGGCCCTCAGCGCGGCTGTCGTCTACGAGTAGCCGAAGGGCCGTGCCCTTGCCGTGCCCGATCGACCGGTAACTGACGGGGAACCGCGGTGATTGACGGACAGTGCACATGAGAACGGCCCCCGACCGACTTACCTGGTCAGGGGCCGTTCACCTGCGGTGGGTGTGGGATTTGAACCCACGGTGACTCGCGCCACGACGGTTTCAAGATTGTTGACAGCCTTTGCCTCGCCGTTGAGACTCCGCTGACCTCATTCGGAAAGACCTGCCACGCGCCACCAGGCCCAGGCCGGGTGATGACGAGGTGCGTGCCACGAGGGAGGGGTCAGTCCGTGGCGAACAGCACGTCCCCCTCTCCGTCTCCCCAGCTGATGCTCACCGCCCCGTCGGCGATGTCGATGACGTCGAGTTCCCTGTCGTCGTCCGGAACGGTCATGGCCGGCAGCCGCAGGGTGTGGAGCAGGCGCCCGGTGCCTGCTTCGAGCACGAGCAGGTCGGCGCGGATCCGGCGCCCCGTGTCCGTGTCGGTGAGGAACGGCTGGCGTACGACGTACAGCCGCCCGTCGGCGATCTCGGGCAACCCGTACTCCTGACCGGCCGGCGCCCGCAACTGCCAGGCGAGGTGTCCGTCCCGGGTGCCATAGGCACGCAGGAGGGTGTCGTGGTCCTCCTCGGACTGGTCAATGGGGCCGGTGGCCGACAGTACGATGCCGCCTCCCGAGGCGACCGCGTCCCACTCGCCGAAGGAGAGGGCGGCGCGTGGAGATATCCCTTGGCGGTTCACGTCGAGCAGCTGGATGTTATACCGGTCGGTGTCCGGGGTGTCCGGATCAGGGGCGACCAGCGTGTGCTCGTCGCCCCTGACCGTCAGCTTGAAGTCCTCGGTGCGCTGCTGCCAGAGGACCTTGCCCGTGCGGTTGTCGATGCCGAGCCGGAGGTGGCACTCGTCCCTGCGGACGTCCGGCATGCAGTACACAGAGGCGACGCTCAGGTGGTCCGGCAGGACGTACACGACGTAGACGATCGCCTCGGGACAGAACTTGGGCGTCTTCGCCGTCCACAGACTCCGGCCGTCGCGCTCGTCGAAGGCACGCACGGCGCCGGGCGCCCCGGTAACGACTTGACCACCGACGAGCGTCACGACCCGATAGTTGTTGTCGTGCCGGATGTCTGCGCGCCACAGCGGCTTGCCCGTGCGCAGATCGATGCCGACCAGCCTCCCGTCGGCGTAGCCGGCCACCACGGTGCGTTCCGACACCCCGAGCGTATCCACGGGGGCGCCCGGGTCCTGGGGCTCGTAGCGCCAGTATTCCTTGCCGGTCCGCACGTTCACCGCTGTCACGCCGTGGAGCGAAGCCGTATCACGTACGTACAGTCCGTGGACCAAGGCTTCTGTGAGTCCCGAAGTCCGACGTACGACGCGTTCAGGCGCAATCGGGCCCCCAGTGCCGAATGCGGCGGGAAAGGGGCCGTGGGCACCGGTGACCACGTCCCGTGGCTGGTCCTTGTGCACCAGCAACTGACTGATCGCGAGGAGGAGGAGGAGCGCGATGAGCCCACCCCACACCTGGCCGCGGGCCACCGCCCGCACCTCCGCAAGGTTCGGGACAGGCCTGCCCGGTCCCCCCGACAGCCCCACTCCTGGTTCTCCCAGCAAATTCATGCGTTTCGCCACGACAGCCCCCAGGTCCTGCCCCTGATCACCGTGACCCGGTGGCTGGGGGATTCTCACCTTCCGCAGGAGAGCAGGACAAGAGCTGCGGCGTGGTTGCCGTGGCTCGCCAGGTGGTTCCCGAGGGACCCCTGTACATTTTCCCGGGCTTCTGCCTGGTTTGCGCTCCGGGAGTGGGAGCCGTGGGCCGTCTCAGTTTCCGTCTCATTCACTGTCGTTCGGAGTCGTTCGCACTGGTAGGCAGGTCGGATCGGGGACCGCCGACGACCTGGAGCGACCGCGGGTGAACCACGGCGGACCACCATCAGACCCCGGCCAACAGACTTGGAAATCGGGCGCCTGCCTCTGCCCGCGCGAGAAGTGCGCGGCCGGCGCTGGCAGGTCGTTCCCTGGCCATCGACGAAGCCCGGCCGTCGGTTAAGAGGTCCTAACGGAATGCGGCTCGCAGGCGGCGCCAGCAGATCAGCGAGCAGGCGAGCTTGAGGAACGCCTCGTGGATGTCGTCGCGGATCTCCCAGCGGATGCGCAGGCGGCCGAACCAGTGCAGCAGCGCGATGGTCTGCTCGACCACCCACCGCTTGGTGCCCAGGCCGGAGCCGTGCTCGGTGCCACGACGGGCGATCACGGGCTTGATGCCCTTCGCCCAGACCTGGCGGCGGTAGCAGTCGTGGTCCTAGCCTCGGTCCGCGTAGAGCTCCCGCGGTCGCTGCCGCGGTCGCCCCCGCTTGCCGCGGATTGGCGGGACTGCCTTGAGAAGCGGCATGAGCTGGGTGATGTCATTGCGGTTGCCTCCGGTCAGTGTCACCGCGAGCGGGACGCCGGTGGCATCGCAGATCACGTGGTGCTTGGAGCCCGGCCGTCCCCGGTCAACCGGGCTCCGACCGGTTTTGGGCCGCACTTGAGCGCCCGGATGTGGGAGCTGTCGATCACCGCCCTCGACATATCCAGCCGGTCAGCGGCCCGCAACTCGGCCAGCAGCACGTCATGCAGGCGCTGCCAGACTCCGGCATTGTTCCAGTCACGCAGCCTGCGCCAGCAGGTCATGCCTGAGCCGAAGCCCAGCTCGGCAGGCAGCCACTCCCACCGGATGCCCGTGTAGAGGACGAACAGGATGCCGCACAGCACCTTGCGGTCATCCAGAGCCCTCCGGCCGGGGTGCCGATGCCGACGGTGTCGGACAGGCAGCAACGGCTCGATTCGCGACCACAACTCGTCATCAACCAGCCACGGTTGGGGATCACGCTTCCTCACACCTAAGCAACTGGGTCACCCAGCCAGAGGTCACGACTCAACCGCATTCCGTTAGGACCTCTAAGACTTTCCCTACTTCATCAAGCACCCGTCGTCGCTTCGCTCCTTCGGGGGCGCGGGCGGCCGGCGGCGCCCGCGCTCATGTCTCCGCCCCGCTCGGCACCGCCGGCCGCCCGCTCCCGCCCAAGAGGCAGGCACACGGGGCATGAGGTCAGAACACGTCCTGGCTGGGGCGGTCGGCTCCGCGACCTTGCGCTGTTTGCTCTTCGCCCGCCACTTGAAGGGCCGTGTTCTTGCGCGATGGGCTACAGCACCTACTTTCGCCTCTGACCTGCGCCGAAGATCGCACCCACTCCCTTGCCGTTCCCCCACACCAAGGACCGTGGCATGATCCGCTCGCGCGGCATGGAGCCGCGTCGACGATCTTCCGAGGAGAGGCGTTCGTCATGGACGCTTACGGGTGGGCCGCTCTCGGAGCCGCCTTGGCGATCACGCTGATACCGGGCGGAGTGGCGGTGTTCCGCGGCTGGCTGCTCCCTCGGCTCAGGGGCCGTGTCGAGTCGCCCCGGATCTGGGGGTTTGGCGTCATCCTGATGGGGCTTGGGTTGTCGATCGTGCTTCTCGCCGCCCATCGGCACTGGGACATGTTCCGCAACATCGCAGGATTGACGGGCCTCTGCATCCTGATATGCGGCTTTTGCCTCGAAAAGTGGGCGCGGATGGGAGGCCGGCTCGGCCGGTCGTAGGTATGCACTGCACGATCTTGTTGGCTGAAGTAGGCGTGAGCTCGTCGCGCGCCCAGATCGCTGACTGCCCGTGATCAGCGGCTGTACTCTCTCCCAACCACGCCGACCCCTGGGGGGATCATGACGACTTCCGTTACGGACGCGCCCGACTCTTCGCCAAGACGCCCGCTCGTGTCCAGGTTGTTCCTGAGCGTGGTGATCACAGCGGTCCTTGCCGGCGGAGGAGGGCTCGCAGCAGGCCGTGCCACAGCAGTGGAGTCCGGGAACGAGGACTGCGCGGCCACGCTGACCGCCGAGAAGAAGGCAGAACATGAGGCATACAGGATCGGTCATGAGGAACACCGGTTCGGTCACGACGACGGGAGCGATCCCGACGAATGGGTCTTGAGCGTGCGGACCCACGCCTACCTCATCACACAGAACCCGAACTGCTTCTCTGCTCAAGAACGTGCGAAAGCCCAGGCCACGCTCGATGAGTTCAAGCACTACGAAGAGGGCTGACGCCGGCACCGGGTCCGACAGCCGTCTGCGGGCCGGATGGCGAGGGCTCTCCCGCTGCTCGGCGGTGGCGAGGTGGGCACTGGCGTAGGTGCAAATCCGCAAAGCCAGGTTGAGGGACACCAGAGGACTTCTGACATCCACAGCTGACATCAACGATGCCGGACGAAGGCGTACACCAGCACCCTGTTTGGCCATGGTTCCCATCGGCGGTCGCAGCCGGAACAGGCTCGGAGCGAACTTGTAAAGCGGTGGCTCTTCGCCCGCTACCCCTGAACGGGAAGATCAGGATGGTTTGCGAGATAGATCATGTAGGTGGTTGCTGCTGCTGCACCCAGGAGGGACAACCCGGCACCCACTACAGCTCGCGTCCTGCTCGCTCGCCCCGACTTTGACGCGCGGTACTCGACACAGGCCCGCATAAGGCCGACGAGTGCCACGGGCAGCGAGACAAAGCTGACCAGTATCCAGAACGGGCAGCAGAACCAGCACGCCAAGGAGGCCCCGCCGAACCAAACCGCGAGCTCTGCTTTCTCTCGCGTCTCGTCCGATGTACCGACAGAATTCATGGAGTGATCCAAGCAGAACCTTCCGGCCGTACAGCAGCGAGATACAGCAACCATCACAACCGGAGTCAACCACCACCCGCCGGGAGCGACCGTCTGATCAGCCGAGCAGACGTCAGTGACCGCAGTGCTCATAGTTCGCATCGAGGGGAGGCGCCGTGCCCTTGCCGTGCCCGATCGAGCGGGGAACACCGGGGCACGACGGGCACTCACGGACAGCGCACAACGCGACGGGCCCCTGACCGATTTACCTGGTCAGGGACCGTCAACCTGCGCGGTGGGTGTGGGATTCGAACCCACGGTGACTCGCGCCACGACGGTTTTCAAGATCGCTTATGTCTTGACTCGACTCACGCGCTGATAGCTTCGGGAGCGTGATCGTGTACCCGCTTTGGCATGTTGGCCACCAGAACGAGGCCGGCCACAACCACTCGACCATCCATGTCGACGAAGGCGGAGTCTTCATCGACGAGCAGGACGGCGACGACGTGAAGCTGCTCGGCATCTACTCACCACGGGAGCGGGCAGAGGAGTGCATGAAGCGAGCCCGGCTGCTGCCGGGCTTCCGGGACGAGCCGGAGTGCTTCATCCTCGACGGTTACGAACTCGACGAAGACACCTGGACCGAGGGCTTCGTGCGGATCCCGCCAGGCGAATAGCGGCAGTGACTACCGCGAGAAGTACAGCAGCAAAGTACAGCGACCCCACCAACCGCAGCCAACCGTCACCAGCCCCAGATGACCGACTGATCAGGCGGGCAGACCCCAGCGACCGTCCTGCCCGTAGTTCGCATCGAGGAGCCCAATGTCACGCGGCGAGTCAAGCTGCGTTCGGTCTACGCTCACGCTCGCGTACACGGCGATCGTGGCCTGCGTAGTCGGGACTGCCCTCGTAGCCGGGGAGTTGCAGTTCCCTGCCGAACCACAGGCCCGGTGGGACCCAGCGTCGGCACACCTCCTCCGCGTGCGGCACGCCATCCAGCTCGATGCGATAGCGCAAGCGAGGATGGCCGGCTGACCGCGGTTCCGCCTCGCGGATCATTCTCCACAGCAGGGGATCGTCAGGGTCGATTTCACCGCGAGGGCACAGTTCGAGCGTGCGGTCAACGGCTCTTCCTGCGCGGTTGGTGACGCAGTAGATGCCCACCGCGGCCAGCGTGTCCCAGGCCACGAAGGCAGATCGGTCACCGTGCAACCACCACATGCCGGTGGCATCGAAGGCGAGCGCGACTTTGCGGTCCGCCCAGCGACCCATGACGAGGAAGAGCATGGTGAGGACGAGCAGGCCCGAAAGAACAGTGAACGCCCACAAGACGATGTTCTGCCCGGCATCTCGTGCCAACATCACGGTGACGGTGCCCCATATGCCGGCCAGGCCAACGAGAGGGAGTACGCCCAGAAAACGCCGTCTCCCATACCTAATGACCGTGGCACTCTCAGACGGCCATCCCGTTGCCTTGCTCCCCCCAGCGCCCATGGCGGTCACCATACGGCCCCTGCCCAGAAGTCGCACTACACCGGAGGGCTGAGACGGGTGTGGACGTTCATCGTCACTGGGATCCGCCAATGTCCAGGGACCTCGATCACGGTCCGGGGCGCCACTCCCGCATGACATGGCGCCATCCGATCCCGCCCCTGACACCCGACCACGCATCGTTGGTCTTCGCATTCACAGCCGTGTCAAGCCCCACCCGGCAAGTGACACCAGCGACTGACAGATAAGGATGAGGGCTCACCTCAAATGTGGAACTCGTAATTCCCCTCCCGCCCCTTACGTCCGAGCCCGCCCTGCTGCCTGGCCGTGCGCGGCCGCAGTGTCACCGGTCCGGCGCGGGGGTGACGGTGAACAGGTCGCCTGGCCGACCGTCGAGGGCTTCACAGATCCGGGTGAGAGTGGAGAAGCGGATGGCCCTGGCCCGGTTGTTCTTGAGGATCGAGAGGTTCACGACCGTCACGCCCACGCGAGGGCGAGGTCGGTCAGGGTCATCTCGCGTTCGGCGAGCAGCGCGTCGAGATGCCAGACCACCCGGTGCGGTTCTTCTGCGGGATCGGGTGCCATGTCAGACGAGCCCCTCGACGTCCCGGGCCAGCTCGCCGCCGCAGCGGAAGGCTTCCGCGAACGCCAGCACCAGGAGTGGCAGCAGGAGATCCCGTGGCGGGTACTCCAGAAGGTGGCGGCCACCACACCGAGCAGGGCGACTCCGGTGAGGGTGTAGGGCCGGACTGGCGTGCCGACGCCGCGGTTGCGGGAACGGCGGATGTAGAAGAACGCCGTCGCCGCGTAGGCGAGCGCGATCCCGATAGGCCAGTAGAGCGGCGACCCCTGCTTGACGAGGGCACAGCCCATGCCTGCGCCGGCGCCGGTCACCGGGCAGGGAACGGTCAGGACCTGGAATGTGAAGCGGCTGACCAGGATTCCGCCCAACGTGAGCACGCCCAGCGGCAGGAGAGGAAACCCAGATGCCGCGCTGAGCGGCTCTGACCTTGCGGGTCAATTCCTCCAGACCGGCAAGGACGTCGTGAGGAGTGCCTTGCGAGGGCACCGAAGCGTCTGTCGCCCAGTCAGCTGCGCATCACCAAACCAGTTGTTGCAAGAAACTTCCGTCCTTCTGACGCCTCAGTAGCAGCCCACGACACCACCGTTCGGGCTGTTTCCGGGCCTTGCAGGGGCGCTCAACGTCGACCAACGCTGACAGCTAAGCCGCAGGTGTGAGCGCTGATCAATCACACGGTCGCAGGTCAGGGGCCCGGCCCTTCACTTCTGTCACTTCTGACGGGAGCGGTGTGGGCTACCTACTTCCTGTTACTCCCAGACGTGCAACTATCGGACTACGTCATCGCGCCGATCGGCGGCCTTCTGCTCGGCGGGATCTTCGGGCTCACGGCGCTATGCGAGAGGCGTCGTCTGCGACGGCTGGAGCTGTGGGACGGCTCGTGAGAGAGCCATCCCAGACATGAAGATCACGATCCACATGTCTGGTCGGCTTGTCGCTGACAGCGGATGGCCTGGGGATCAAGCCTGCTGGTGGCGTCACCCATGGCGACCAATCGAGCCGGTGGGCCGGGCCGTGGAGGGGCCGGCCTTCTCACAGGGCGGGGGCAGGGCCAGTCAGTTGTCGAGGTCGATCGTGAAACGCCTCTCGCCCACACCGATCGTGTCGGCGTGGACCATGCCACGAGCCCGGTCGAATACCCCAGTGCCGCCGGTGATCGCGTTGTCGAACGAAGGGGGAGGGCTCGCTGTGAGATTACCGAAGATCATCCCCTGCACAGTGAGTTGGCCGCCTGGGAGGCTGTAGGTCACGACACACACCTCCGCTTGGTCGTTTGTGTCTTTGGGGTTGACCCAGGTGGTGGTGCAGGTGCCGTCGGTCTGGCCGACCCGGTTCTTGCCCTGCTCGTCGTAGAAGAGGTCCGAGCGGAATGCGGTCCGATCGCCCTGGGCGGCGGTGCCGCCGGGATTGACTGGGAAACGCGTCTGCTGCGCGAGAACTCCGAAAAGTGTGATGACCCGGTCGTGGACCTTGGCGTGGGAGGAAGCGGTGTCCTCCGCGGCGGCGGCAGCGACAGGGGCGCAGGCGAGCAGGGTGACCAGCACAGTGGCCGTGCCAAGACAGGCTGCCCTGATGGGGCGCATCATGTGGCTCCTGAGGTTGATGTTCATAGGGGTCAGGTGCCGCATTCATAACCTCGGCTCTGCCAACGCCAGGAACGTCCCGGCGCGACCCACCGGCAGATCCGATCAATCGGACCAATCCAGGACGAGAGGGCCCGGCCGACCGCGCACGACGAAGATCGAGATCTACAGCTGGAGCGCTAAGCCGCAGCGTTACTTGATTGAGCGGCCACAGGTCAGAGACCCGGCCCTTCACTTCTTCGGTTACCGATGCCGGCGGACGGGGGCTCAATGCATCAGTCTCCGAGGCCAGGCTAGTCCGTCTCAGTTTCCGTCTCATTCAGCGACGGACGCCGCCGTTCAGGAGGGTCCTTGGAGAACGAGCGTCTGGAAGCGGAGTGCCGCCAGCTTCGGCAGGCCGTCGCTTCAGACGCCACCATCGACCAGGCCATCGGTGCTGTCGTCGTCCTGAAAGGAATCCCTCCGGGGGAGACATGGAGGGCCCTCGCAGGACGTCTCACAGGGCATCAATGCCAAGCTGCACACCGTTGCTCAGCGACAGTGACGGCAACGGCGACGGACGGCAATGCCACTCGGCAGCCGAGCATGGGACTGGGAAAGTGCCGGCGACCCAGCCCCACCAAGGCCTGCCCTTCTAAGCGCTTGGCCCAGGCTCGAGTCCCGCCGGGGCGCAAGTCTCCGCCCTCCCACCTGGGAGGGCTTTTCGCTGGTCAGGGGTGGGGTGTACGGGCACGCAGAAGAGCGCCGGACCGAACCCGTTGATCGCGGGGAGGGTCCGGCGCTGTCCGGCTGTCGCCGGGTTTCTGCGGGTGGCTGCGGTGAATACGCGGAGAAGTTCGCCGGGCGGCCGCCAGCCAGTCTCAGACAGCGCGGAGAGGCCGACACGCGCCAGGATCACTGCCCGACGTCCCGGAGGTGTCCCGAAATGCACAGAGCAGCTCTGACCGTGCGGTCACCCGGCGGCCGGCGCGGCGCCCTCGCCGAAGGCGGCAACGTCCTGTGGTGCCGTGTCCTGCCCGATTCGCGGGCTAGCGTGCTGGGCCCTGATCACTCGCGCCGAAGCAGCTCCCGGCCAAAGCCGCTACGCCGACCGCGCGGTACGGTGCCGCCCAGGGGGTGGTCTTGAGCGAACAAGACCTGTCGGCCTACGCATCGATGTGGACCACGGAACGAGCTCAGTGGGAGCTCCATCGGATCGGCGACGGGTACCTACCGATCATGAAAGGTGATCCGCCGATGCCACAGATGATCTGTGATGACGAGCTGGCAGACCTGGTGATCGCGCAGATGCTCGCTGTTGGAGTTGCCGTGGTGGACCACTCATAACGCATCCGGGCCGTCTCGGGGAAGCGAGGAACACACGATGGGCGAGAGCATCGGCCAACAGCAGTTCATGGTCGGCGACGTCTTGCTGGTCAGCTGCCTCTCAGCACGTGCACGAGTCGCCCACGTGACCCCGTTCGAAATCTCGGTCCACTGGCCATGGGCACAGATTGATCCGGACTCTGAGATCCGGTGGAACGGACACAGGGCATTTCCGCGCCCCACGCCTGACGGTGAGTGGGGCGGGCTTTTTCAGGTCGACCCGCATGCAGGACACCTGGCGGTCGGCGACTCCTGCCGGGTGGGCATCCCCGAGACGCTCGTGCGGATCATCGACATCGGCCGCTTCGACCCGCCCGCAGACGTGGGATGGCTTCCTAGGCCTCACACCATGTTGATCGTGCTGCCGGTCGATCATCCTCGTGAGCCTCACGCAGAGGAAGAAGGCGACACCATCGACCTCGATTCTGCGGCTCCCGTCAAGATCGAGCTGGTATCACGCGGCTGACGGGACCGCGGGCCTGGGCCGTCCCGGGGCCGTCGACGGGTGCTCAACGACGACCAACGCTGACACCACCGACAGCTAAGTCGCAGGTCACAGCGTTGATCGAGTGCATGGCCGCCGGCCAGGGACTCGGCCCTTCACTCCTTCGGGCATTGAGAATCCCGCGCATACGCGATCTTCCGAGGAAGGTGCACGGCACCCGATCGGCTGGATCACCACTGCCACACGACCAGGTCGCACCAATGTCCAAGACCTTGTCGGCGCTAGCGGTAGCCCTTGGTCCGTTCTTTCGCGTCCCGCATTTTGCCCCGTGCTTCGAGAGCGGCGCCTTTTGCTGCGAGGGTTTCTTTGTGCACCGCGTGGGCCGCCTTCCGCACGGCCTTTCCGACGACCTGTTCGGCCTTTGCCTTGGCCCGTTCTCCCGCACTCATCTCGGTACCTCCGCGGAGTCCTACTGGCTGCGTGCCCTTGAGGCAGGGGCCAAAAACCACCCTGCTGTCACACTGCGGAATGCGTCGGCGTCCCCGTCAGATCGCGGCTTCGTTGAGCCAGTACCCTCTACCCAGGCACGCTCAGTTCCTGAATCGGGGCGCTGGAGCCGCGCTCGCGGAGTTCGAGGCGGCCGTACAGACCTGGCGGTCACACGAGGCAGCGGCCGAGCAGCCACCGCGCGTTGCGCGCGGACAGTGTCAGCTCGTCTTCGTCCCCGGCGTCGATCACCAGCACCACCTCATCGCTCGGCCAGCGAGAGGCCAGGTCCCGCAGGGTGACACCTCTGTAGCAGGGCACCTGAGGAAAGGCCCTGAGCAGCCGTTCCTCCGAGGTGAAGACCATGACCGCGGGGGCGTCGTTGACGCTTTCGATCACCGGCAGCACAAGCCGCACAACTTCACTGCGGTCACGCGTGTAACGGATCCCGCCGATCGCGGGAATCAGCACGTCACAGCCGGCCAGCGCTTCCAGCGCCCGTGGGTCCACCGCGGTGGACAGGTCCTGCAGAGCCTTCCGCGCCACCAACTCGAAAACCTCTGCCGGGATCTCAGTCATAGCGCCGCACCCCTTTTACGCGGAGCCGCCCCCGGGACGACGGGTCGTATACCCGCGATCGGCCCGATCATGCGACCGGTACGGAGCCTTGCCCATGCTGTCACCACATGACGCTCACCCATCGCGGCGGGTTCGAAATGTGCCAAGTGTGTGGATGGGAGGACGACGGACAGGACGATCACGATGCGGACGTCATCCGTGGTGGTCCCAACGGCTCGATGAGCCTTACCGAAGCCCGCCGAAGGTTCCAGAGCCGTCAGGCCTGCGATGCACGGTGCTCACCTTGTCGATGAACCGGCCGGAGCACTACAGCAGCGAAGTACAGCAATCGCGACGACCGTAGCCAGGTGTCATCAGGCTCCGATGGCTGACCGACGGTCCCGGCAGCCTTCAGGAACCGTCGTGCCTGTAATCGCTCAGCACCGGTGAGAAACACGGACGACCGAGCGATTCAAAAGGCCGTTGACGTCCATTGCCGACCGGCCTGAAGATGCCGCGCGAGAGTAGAGACTGTGAAGTGATAGTCATCGCATTCGGAGCCGGAGAGGTGATGGAGCCTCTCACCCAACCTGACGATCACCGTGAATGACACCAGCAGTTCGAGCCCATCCCCGGTATGGATGCGTGGGTCATTGACTTCTGGAGGCCCAACTGGACCGGTCTCCTACGCCACTTGGAACAGATGCCCTGGCCGTATCCCCACTCCGTTCAGGCGCTGCTTCGGGACCAGGACGACGATTGCTTTGGGCACTGGATGACGTGGCGCCGCTGGGCTCCATACTTGCCCGCACGGACCTGGAAGGATGCCCGGTCACCTGAGCAGTCAGAGATCGTGTGCCACAACCGTGCCAGACGCAGGGGACAGCCGCGGTCAACGAGGGTGACTGGCGGGCAAGCTCATGTCCACCAGCTCGGCCGGCAGAGCCGCAGGTCATCCATGCGGATGACCCAGCCTCTCGCCTCATGCGGAGGTCAGCCCGCCTACCGTGCCGGGCTGCCGTCGCCTGCCTCTAGTCTGCCGCTGTGAGCGACAAGCGAGGCCAGTCCGGCGGGCAGTCCTACGCGTGGCGGGAGTTGCTGCAGCGCTGGAGTGATGAGTGGCTCGATCCGGTGTTGCACGAGCAGGAACGGACCGAGCCGTTTTCCGAGGACGTGCGCCGGGCCCGATGGCTGGGCCGGGCAGGTGCCGGCCTCGATGCGGTCGGCGCGCTCGAGGACCGTCTGGGCGCCGTGCTGCCGACCAGCTACCGGCAGTTCCTGCTGACGAGCGATGGCTGGCTCAACACGACCTCCGACATCGAGCGGCTCCTGTCGACCCAAGAGGTCGGCTGGACCCGGGACCTCGACCCCGACCTCGTGGCGGTCTGTACCGACGCCCCCGGCGGTGCCGGCGCGCGGATCGCCGACGACGAGTACTTCCTCTACGGCGAGGCCCAGGACCCCGTCTCGATACGCCCCGAGTACGTGCCTCACACCCTGAAGATCAGCCACACGCCCGAGGCCACCGAGGTCTACCTCCTCAACCCGTGCGTGGTATCGGCAGACGGCGAATGGGAAGCCTGGTTCGTCGCCCATTGGCTGCCCGGCGCAGTCCGCTACCAGTCCTTCTGGGACCTGATGAACGGCGAGTACCGGCGTTTCCGAGGCGACTGGTGACGTCCAGGGCGCTGCAAGCCTGACAAGCCAGGTGCTTGTTCGATCCCCCGTCCAGGTCGACGTCCGACCGTCCGACCGGTGAAGCCCCGGCCCGCGAGCAGCTGTAGGCGGCAACCCAGGCTCGTTCGACCGGGGCCGCGAGGCTCTCGACCACTGCGATGGGGGCCGACCTCAGCCGGCGCCGGGTGTGGTTCTCAGTCCGCTCTCCGCATAGATCAGGTCAACGAGGCAGAAGAAGAGTCCACCCGGCGCGAGCACTCCACCGATCAGCCGGAAAAACCTGGGACCGAGGCACGATTCCTCGACTTCCCGTCGCGCTGGTCAGCGGACCGGTGATCAGTACACCGGCTGCCGAACTCAGGCCGCCAGGGGCACCTCGGTGCCGGGGGCAACGCCCGGGTAGGCGTCGACGACCAGGTTGAGCTGGCGCTGCATGTACCAGACGTTGAGGCCGAAGACGAAGGTCAGCCAGGTGCTTGCGGCGGCGCTGCACGTCACCGGCAGGCCGGCCGCGCGCTGGGCGTTGGCGATGGCCTTGCCGGTGTTGTGGAAGGAGATCAACGGCGCGATCAGGGTCCAGCCAAGGAAGATCATGACGAGCAGGCTGCCCGTCGGGCTGAGGACCCGGCGCCGGTCGAACTCCTGCAGCTCCTTGTGGATCTTGTAGTACCAGACCAGCTGGTAAATCCCGAGGGTGATGAGCGGCAGGCCGAGCCACACCGCGACGGGTCCACGGCGCTTCATGGCCAGGCCGGGCAGACGGACCGCGGCGGGGACGCCGGCGGTGCCGGGTGCGACGGCGCCGCCGGCCGGGATCGGAACGCTCTGGCCGGACTCGGTGGCGGGCTTGATGTCGTCCATGTGATGGGCTCCACTTGCTGGTTCTGGTCTCAGCCGGAGCATGGCAGCAAGTAAAGGTGCCGTAAAGGTAGTTGGTGGTTCAATGAAGGTTTGTCACGTTATCGTGATCAACTCGATCGGGCGGCATGCACCAGCGCCCCTGTCCCGCCGCCGCTCACGCCGCCAAGTCCGTCGGTCGCTGGGTCTGTTCCGCGGTCGCCTTCCGGGCCAAGGCGTTCACCGCGGCGTTGAAGCGTTCCATCGAGGTGGGGTGGTCGGGACCCAGGACGTAGTCCTTGAGGGTGCGGCGCGCCGGGGCCATGGGGTCCGGGTGGGGGGAGCGGATCGCGCTGAGGATGGACGGGAGGCGGGTGCAGGCGCGGTCCAGGAGGTAGGCGCCACCGGCCGTGGTGTAGGCGGCGCGGAACTCGGCGTCGGGGAGGTCGTGGGCGTTGGTCAGGGCGTACGGCTTGAGGCTCGCCACGAAGTCCGCGACCACCGAGGAGACGTCGCTGATCAGCATGTCGGCCTGGTTGAAGCAGTCGTACAGGGACGGGAGTTGGCGCGCGATGACGTTGTGGTGAAGGGGGCCGCGGCTCTCCCAGAAGACGCGGTGCCATTCCGACCGCAGCTCCTGCCACTCCGCCTCCCCCGCGCGGTCGGGGACGCGTGCCGCCCGTAGCTGTGCCGCGTCGTCGCCCCGTTGCCGGCCGGCGAGTTCGTCGAGGCGGGCCTGGATCTCCCTCAGCCGGGGACGGGCCGCGGCGACAGCCGCCTCCGCCTCCGCGGCGCCGCGCCGCTCGTTGTCGGCGCGCAGCAGTTCCCGGATCGCCCGGTCGGCCGCCGCCGCCTCGGCCGAGCGCTTGCCGGTGAGGGGGTGGGGCTTGTAGATGACCCGGACGTTCTCCGCGAGGAGCCTCTCGATCAGGGGCACGCCCATCGGGATCAGGGAGGTGTGGCAGTCGTCGTCGCTCCAGCCTTCCCAGGTGGGGGCGTAGAGGACCACGGGGAGTGGGCCGGGGGTGTGGTCGGCGTGCAGGCGGATCGGGGACAGTTGCGGGCGGCCCACCTCCACGATCGCGCTGTCGCTGATGGCGTGCCGGACCCGCTGGTACCGGTCGCGGCCCGCGCGGCCGGCCACCCAGATCTCGTCGTACACCTTGCTGACCCGGTTGCTGCTGGCCAGTTTGTCGCTGTCGCCGTGCCCGATGAAGACGTGCTTGGCCTCGGCGACGCGCAGCATGTGGACGTTCTTGCCCGCGTTGCCGGGATAGAGGACGACGCGTACGGCGGAGAGTTCCAGCTCGGCCAGGTCGTCCGCCCTCGGGACGCACACCACCGGTATCCAGGTGCGGCTCAGATGACGGAAGGACGCCCCCTCGCGCAGGATGATCACCGGGCGCAGGTCCAGTTGTTCCAGCGTCTCGATCCACATGTTGACCTGGTACATGAAGTCACGGGAGACGGCCGCGAAGCTGAAGTACAGGGCCACCTCCGGCCGGTATCCGGCCAGTTGGCGGTTGACCGCGGCGAACACCTCGTCCCGGGCGGGCATACGGCGTGCCCTGCGGTACTGGACCAGGATCCCCACCGCGCCGGCCGTGGTCGTGCCGATCGTCAGCGTGAAGCCCGCGTAGGCGGCCCACTCGCTCCCGGTGGCCGCCGCCACGAGGAGCCCGGCGTGCGCCGGCAGGTCCAAGTGGAGGAGTTTGCGCAGGTGACGGCGGTAGAGAAGGGCCGGCGGCTGCTCCGGGACGGGCAGTTCGCTCATGTCGAGGTTGCGCACCACCAGCGGCAGGATCCGGCGGCGCCGGACGGCGTGGTGTACGGCCGTGTAGAACATCATCATCGCGAAGTGCGCGCTGAAGACGGCGAGCCCGGCGACGAGCACCGCGTCCGGCGCCTCCAGCCGGCTGGCCAGCGCCAGCAGCATCACCGTACGCACCGCGAACCGCATGGTGCGGTCGAGATGCAGCGCCGCCAGCCGGCGCACGAAAGCGGGAACCCGTACGTGCAGCACCTCGTCCACCACGTACGTCACGGCCGTCGCCGCCACGAAACCCCACAGGGACGGCAGCAGGGCGAAGACCGGCAGCGCGGCGAAACCGGCGCCGAGAAGGAGCACGAGGAGCAGGTCGGTCGTTCTGCGTACACGCAGGACTCCGCACAGCCGACGGATCGTCATGGGCAGGTTCCTCTTCCGGGATGCGCGCCCGCGCGGGGCGCACGCCGCTGTTCACCGGTTCGACGTAAGAAAGAGGTGAGGAGTTGTACAGCAGGAAGAAAGAAGAAGTTTGGGTTCCGTTTACCCGGGATGGAGGTCATCGGCTCCCTTGTTGAACAGCCCTTACCGTCATCGTGGGAGAGGGAGAGACGACGTGCGACTTCGCTGTGCGGTGCTGGACGACTTCCAGGGTGTGGCCGTCGAGTCGGCCGACTGGTCGGTGATCGGGGACGAGGTCGAAGTCGTCGCGCTGCGCGAGCACCTCGACGGCGAGGACGCCCTCGCCGCGGCCCTCGCCGACTACGACATCGTGGTCACACTGCGCGAACGCGTCGCGTTTCCCGGCTCGTTGCTCGCCCGCCTGCCCCGGCTCGGGCTGATCGTCGCCTCCGGGATGCGCAACACCGTCATCGACTACGCCGCCGCCGAGAAGCACGGCATCACGGTGTGCGGCACCGACAGTTCGGGCATTCCGCCGGCCGAGTTGACCTGGGCGCTGCTGCTCGGGCTGGCCCGCGGGATCGTCGAGGAGAACACCGCGCTGCGTACGGGCGGCCCCTGGCAGTCCACCGTCGGCACCGACCTGCACGGCTCCCGGCTCGGTGTGCTCGGCCTCGGCAGGATCGGTGCCCGCGTGGCCCGGGTCGGGCTCGCCTTCGGCATGCGCGTCAGCGCGTGGAGCCCGCGCCTCACCGAGGAGCGCGCCGCGGAGCACGGTGTGGAACCGGCCGCGTCCAAGGAGGAGTTGCTCGCCGCAAGCGACTTCGTCTCCGTCCACGTGCCCGGCGGGGACGGCACCCGCGGCCTCATCGGCGCCGCCGAACTCGCCCTGATGAAGCCGACGGCCTACCTGATCAACACCTCCCGGGCGTCGGTCGTCGACCAGGACGCCCTGCTGGCCACGCTGCACGAGGGCCGGATCGCGGGCGCCGGCGTCGACGTCTTCGACATCGAGCCGCTGCCCGCCGGCCACCCGATGCGCACCGCACCCCGCCTCCTCGCCACACCCCACCTCGGCTATGTCTCGCGGGCCAACTACACGACGTACTACGGCCAGGCGGTGGAGAACATCCGCGCCTACCTGGCGGGCTCCCCGGTACGACGGCTGCCCTGAATCACCGCGAAGAGCGCCCCCGCTGCCGGCGAACGCCCCGGCTCCGGCGCGCGGTCGCGGTTCGGAGGCCTGGTGGGCGGCGGCTGCGGCATCGCCGGGGCAGAAGCCCGGGGCAGAACGAAAGGGCCGGTCCGTGCCGGCCGCCGTGGAGGCGGTCGGCACGGACCGTTCGGGGAAGAGCATGCGGACGGGGAGCTTGTCCCCTTGGCGGCCGTACTCTTTCGCCCGGGATCAGACCGGCTGTCAGACCGTCGTGACCCCTGTGCCACGACGCCCGTGACGGTGGCGGCGGGAGTTCGTCGGGTGGCCGGGTTCATGGCGGGTGCCGTTCCTTTCCGGATTCCATGACCGGCGTTCGTACCGTCCCACGGGCTGCAGGCCGCCCCTCGTTTCAGGATTCGCCCGGGTGCCCGAGCAGCAGGACGGCACAGCCGTCGGCTCGGTCCGGAAGTCCTACCGCCGTGCGGCACCAGGAGCGGCGCGGCCCACGGCTGTCGCCTGCGGTTCTCGCCTTTCAGCCGCGCAGGCTCCGGACCGGCAGGACCACGTGCGCCGCTTGCTTCAGGGTCTCCTCGGAGCCCGCGAAGGCGGCCAGTGCCGCGGGGTCCACATGCCTGCCCGGCACGGCTTCGGGCCAAAGACGGGTGGTGAACACGAAGTAGGCGAAGCCGCGCACGCCGACCGCCTCCAGCCACTCCCGTGGCGCCTGGCACTGGGCCTTGAGCTGCGCCATGCTCACGACGGCCTGCCCCGCCTCGACCAGCAGGCTGACCGGCAAACCGGAGCGCGCGAAACCGTCGACGAGGTCGCCGCCCACGGGCAGTCCGCTGCCCTCCAGCAGCCTTTCAACGGCGGAGGAGGAGGCCTCCGGGCCGCCCTCGGCGTCGCCGAGAGGGTAGGCGAGCAGGTAGGGCATGTCACCGCCGGGAGCCTCCCCGCTCCAGGCCAGCACGACGATCGTGCCCAAGTCGGCGGGGCGGGACGGAAGGGTGGCGCTTGAGGTTGAGGTCACCGCGCGATCGTATCGACGGCCCCGAAGCAGTCCGGCGACGCTTCACTCGACCGGAGCAGCGGCTCGTACCGTCCATACGAACGAGGGACGCCTCTGGGCGCCCCTCGCACATCGCTCAGGTGCGTCAGCTCTGCAACGGCAGGCCGCCCAGCAGCCGGGTGTGCTGGTTCAGTGCACCTGCCACGCCCTTGGCGGTGTGAAGCACGGAGTTCCGCTTCTCCGTGTCCAGCGCGCCCGACTGGTGGTGCAGCGGCATCACGTCGAGGGGGCCTTGGGTGAGCCTGTTCACGGCGCCGTTGAGGCTGGTGGGCGTCACATCGGCAGCGCTTTGGGCGAACGCCGGCGCGGCGGTACCGGCGACGACCACGAATCCGGCAAGAGCGGTGGCGGTTTTCAAGGACTTCATCGAATCCCCTTCTTCGGCGGGTCACTGCATTCGACCGTCTCGGACGCCGTGTCCAACGATTCCCGGCCGGGGTGGAAACCCCGGGTGGTGAAGTACTCCGCAACCCGCCGAGTGCTCATATGAGCCCGGAACAAAAATAAGACCCGAAAAGCGACCGGAAAAAGGAAACAGCCATCGCGCCGTCACGGGCATCCGGCACACCGGCTGTTCGCGGACTGCTTTGTCAGACCCCCGGTACCGAGGGGGTGGGCGTAGGCATGGGCACCGGCAGGCCGCTGCCGCCCAGCACTGCGGTGACGTATTTGTCCAGAGCCGTCTCGACGCCGTCGACCGCCGTGCCGACCTGGCCGGCGTCCCCGGAAGTGGCAGCCCTCCGGAGGGCGTCCAGCGCCTTCCGCAGACCGGCAAGGGCGTCGCCGGCGGCGTCCTCGGCCTGCATTCCGGCCCCGGCCCTCCGGTGGGCGACAGCCTTCTTGGCGGCATTGGCGAGCCGGGTCCTCTCGGCGGCGGAGAGTCGGCCGTCGTCGGCCTTGTGCACGGCGTTGAGCAGACGCGGCTGCGGGTTGAGCACGGTGTCGACGCCGCCGGTGCCGTTGACGCGTGTCATGAGCGCTTTCGCCTTGGGCAGGGACGCAGCGGACACCGCAGGGCCGCGTTCCCGAGCGTTGTCGGCCGCCGTTGCGGCCGGGCCGGTGACGCCGGCCGGGAGTACGGCACCAAGCGCCGTGGACGCGATACGCCGTGCGGACAGACCACGCATGCGAGTTCCTTTCGGTGGGGGGATCCGATCTTGCGACCACCGTTCAACCGCACAGCGGGACGCCCAATCAGTCGGGTACGTGGAGCCGGCCTCCTGCCTCGCGCGTCATCCCTGGTCAGTTGCCCGGATGGGACCGACCCGGCGAACCGCTGTCCCGTCCGGCCGATCAGGTCACCGGGGCACACCGGGGAAAACACGAACCGGCCGCTCTCCTCCTGCGGAGGGCGGCCGGTCGATGCGGTGCTGGCGACGTCAGTGGTTGGTGCAGGTGTTGCCGAACGCCGGGTTCAGCAGACCAATGACGTCGACGGTGTTCCCGCAGACGTTGACCGGTACGTGAACCGGGACCTGGACCACATTGCCCGACAGGACGCCCGGGGAGTTGGTGGCGGCGCCGCTCGCGCCACTGTCGGCGGCGGCGATACCGGCGGCGCCGGCGACGGCCGCGGCGGCGACGGAGGTAAGGACAAGGCCCTTCGCGATACGCGACATGGAGAGGTACTCCTTGGGTTGGAAACAACATCCGGGCGGATGCCCGACGTTGTGTCAACGCGCGGCGGGCGCCAGGGTTGTGCCGCCGAAGGAGTGATGTGAGTGGAGAGCGGTCTCCTCAACTCCCGGCGGTCAAAGCCGCGTTGACGTCAAGTGAGGGCCCCTTCGGCGGACGTGTCCGCCAAAGGGGCCCTTCAGTCGCCACCCGCCCGTGCGGGGGATGTCTTTCGGCCGACCAGCCTTCGCGGCTGTCATGACGGCCGGTCGGCCAAGGGTGCCGGGCGTCCCCGCGCCCGGCACCCGGCACGTCACCGACCGTGTGCGGCCCGGCCTCGCCGGTACAGGATCAGCCCTGCCGCGATCAGCGCGGAGCTGACACCCGCGACCGCCAGCGTGGTCCCGCTGCCGGTGGCCGCCAGGGTGGCGCGGCTGCTGTCACCGATCGCGACGGGCCGCACGGCGGGGGTGTTGGAGCTGTGCTCCTCGGCAGGTACGGGCACCCGGGGGCCCGGCAAGTGAGCAGTGGGTGGAGTGTGCCCGTCATGCTCCGGCGCAGGAGTCTGTGCCTGCCTGGGCGGCGTCGCCACGGACCCCGTGTCCGAGCCGCCGTCCCGGCTGGGCGGCGTCACCACGGAACCCGTGTCCGAGCCGCCGTCCCGGCTGGGCGGCGTCACCACGGAACCCGTGTCCGAGCCGCCGTCCCGGCTGGGCGGCGTCACCACGGAACCCGTGTCGGAGTTGCCGGCTCCGCGGGGGGGCGTCGGTGCGGTCTGCGTGCCCGTGTTCGCCGGGCTGTCACAGGAGTTGCCGAAGGCCGGGTTCAGCAACGCGACGACGTCGACGGTGTTTCCGCAGGCGTTGATCGGCACGTTCACCGGCACCTGCACGGTGTTGCCGGATAGGACACCGGGCGAGCCGCTGGAGGTTCCGTCGGCGTTGGAGTCGGCGAGGGCGGGGCTGCCGTACAGAGACAGAACACTCGTCGCGGCGGCGGCCACGACTACCCCCCTGCTCAGGGTCTGTCGCACTCTTGTTGTCTTCCTGATTGAAGAAATGGGGAATCGACAAGCCGGCCCCGGATCGACGAGCTGTGGTCCGAGGCCGGCGCTGCCGCAGCCGTGCGGCTGGTGCGTTACCTCGTCAGTGGTTGGTGCACGCGGTGCCGAACGCGGGGTTCAGCAGGGCGAGAACGTTGACGCTGTCGCCGCACACGTTGACGGGAACGTGCACGGGAATCTGGATCACGTTGCCGGACAGGACACCCGGGGAGTTGGCGGCGGACCCGTTGGCGCCGGCATCGGCGAAGGCCGGAGCCGCCACGCCCAGAGCCATGATTGCGCCAGCGACGACTGCAGCGCTCCTCTTCATGATTTTCCCTTTCTCTCCGGTCACGCCTCTTTGGCGGCTGACAACCGAGCGAGCACAGTGGCAACGGCTCGCACCATGACCGGCAGTTGTACAACGAGGAATAGACAGCCGGGGAAACTACGGAACATGAGCCGCCTGAGAATTCACCCGAATGCCTTTGCCGAGTTGCACCCCAGGCGCGGAAGGAACAGAAGACAGGATCAGCCGAGTGGTGCGCACACGTAGGTGAGGTCCAGCGGTTGTCGGTTCCGGTTGCCGGACGGGTCCGGCCGCGCATCGCGCTCCGGCAGATTTTCCGGCGTGGGCCATCGGAGTGAATACGAGCAACCAAACAGGCGTCCTGCAGTTGATCAGAGCGCTCCGGTGGACGGGGCTTCTTCAGAAGGGAACAGCACGTGATCAAGAAGGTTCTGGCCACCGCCGCGGTCGCCGCTTCCGTTGTCGGTGCCTCCGCCGCCGTCGCCCCTCAGGCGCTGGCCATCGGCAATGACACAGGCACCACCTCGGCCAGCGGAAACAACGCTTCCCAGTCGTTCGGCAACTCCGCCACGTACGGCACCATGAGCCCGCAGATGGCGCTCGTCCAGGGTTCGCTGAACAAGCCCTGCATCGGGCTGCCCGCCAAGGCCAACCTGGCGTCGCTCGTCGGAGTCGTGCCGGTCGCGGTCCAGGACATCCCCGTTCTGTCCGCGCCGCAGAACCAGCAGTGCGTGGAGAACTCCACCCAGGCCAAGGGCGACGAGCCGCTCTCGCACATCCTGGACGACATCTCCGCCCTGTCCGGCAACGGAACCGGCAACAGCTGAGCAGCACGGCAGGACGCCGTCAGGGCACCACATCCGACGGGGAGGGCGGTCGCATCACCCGGAGTCGCTGGACCGAACTGGGCACATCCCGCGGTCAAGGACGGTGCCGCCGGGTTGGCGATCGTGCGTCTCCCCGGATCAGCCTTTTCGAAAGGGATTGAAATGAAGAAACTGTGGGCAACCGCGGCAGTCGCCGCTTCGGTCGCTGGCATCGCGGCTGCGGCCGCCCCCCAGGCGCTGGCCACCGGCAACGACACCGGGACCACCTCCACCAGCGGCACCGGGGCTTCGCAGACGTTCGGCAACTCCGCGACGTACGGCGACATGAGCCCGCAGCTCTCGCTGATCCAGGGTTCGCTGAACAAGCCCTGTGTGGGGCTGCCCGCCAAGGCCAACGCGGGTTCGCTCGTCGGGGTCGTGCCGGTCGCGGTCCAGGACATCCCCGTTCTGTCCGCGCCGCAGAACCAGCAGTGCGTGGAGAACTCCACCCAGGCCAAGGGCGACGAGCCGCTCTCGCACATCCTGGACGACATCTCCGCCCTATCCGGCAACGGAACCAACAACCGCTGAGCAAGCCCCCCCGAGCGGTGGGTCACCGGTTCCCCCGGTGACCCACCGTTCGCGTGCGCTACGTCCGGTACAGCGCCTCGATCCGCTCGGCGTACGCCTCCGTCACCGCGCGCCGCTTGACCTTCAGAGACGGCGTCAGCAGCCCGTTCTCCTCGGTGAACTCGCCCTCGACGAGCGCGAAGGCACGGATGGACTCGGCGCGCGAGACGGCCTCGTTGGCGTAGTCGACCGCCTTCTGCACCTGCGCGCGCAGCCGTTCGTCACGGACGAGCTCGGACAGCGGGGTGTCCGGCGGCAGTTTCCGCACCGAAAGCCAGTGGGCGAGCGCCTCCGCGTCGAGCGTGATCAGCGCGGCGACGAAGGGGCGGTTGTCGCCGACGACCACGCACTGGCCGACGAGCGCACGGCTGCGCAGCCGGTCCTCCAGAACGGCCGGCGAGACGTTCTTGCCTCCGGAGGTGACGAGGATGTCCTTCTTGCGTCCGGTGATGGTGAGATAGCCGTCCTCGTCCAGCGCGCCGAGGTCACCGGTGGCGAACCACTCGTCCGCGAGTACGGCGTCCGTCGCCTGCCGGTTGTTCCAGTACGATCCGAAGACCACCCCGCCCCTGATCAGCACCTCGCCGTCGTCGGCGATGCGTACGGCGACCCCGGGGATCGGCAGGCCGACCGTGCCGGGACGGGGGCTGAGCGGGGGCACGATGGTGGCGGCGGCGGTGGTCTCGGTCAGGCCGTAGCCCTCGTAGACGACGATGCCGGCCGCGTGGAAGAACAGGTTGAGGTCGCGGTCCAGCGGGGAGCCCCCGCTGATGGCGTACCGCATCCGGCCGCCCAGCTCCTTGCGGATACGGCGGTAGACCAGCAGGTCGTACAGCGCCCAGGCGGCGTACAGACCGGGGCCGGGGCCCTTGCCGGTGCCGAGGAACTTCCTCAGGTACGCCTCGCCGAAGCGGATGGCGATCCGCTCGGCGCGGTCGAAGGAGGCGGCACGGCCGATCTTCTCGGCGGTCGCCCGCCCGGTGTCGTGGATCTTCTCGAAGAGATACGGCACCCCGACCAGGAAGGTGGGCCGGAACTCCTTGAGCGCGGGCCGGAGTTCGTCGGGCTTGACGCTCGGGAAGTGACCGGTCTCGATGCGGGCCAGCAGGCAGGCGAGTTGCAGGGTGCGGCCGAGGATGTGGGCGAGCGGCAGGAAGAGCAGGGTGGAGGCGGTCTGGCCGGTGACGGCCTGGAAGACCGGGTGCAGCAGTTCCACGGTGTTGGCGGCCTCGGCGTGCAGGTTCGAGTGGGTGAGGACGCAGCCCTTGGGCCGGCCGGTGGTGCCGGAGGTGTAGCAGATGGTCGCGATGGTGTCGGGTGTCAACGCGGCGCGGCGCTTGGCGAGTTCGTCGTCGGCGACGGCGGCGCCGAGGTCGGTGAGGTCGGCGAGGGCCCCCGCGTCGAGCTGCCACAGGCGGGGCGGCCGGGGATGGCCGGCGGTGCCGGTGGTGACCGTGGCGGCGTTCTCGGCGGTCTCGGTGACCACGTACCGGGCGCCGGAGTCGCGGACGATCCACTCCACCTGCTCGGCGGACGAGGTGGGGTAGACGGGCACGGACTGGCCGCCGGCCGCCCAGACCGCGAAGTCCAGGACGGTCCACTCGTAGCGGGTGCGGGACATGACCGCGACCCGGCCGCCCGGTTCGAGGCCGGCCGCGATCAGCCCCTTGGCGACGGCGGCGACCTCGGCGGCGAACGCGGCCGCCGTCACCGGACGCCACGCTCCCCGGTCGCGGCGGCGCAGCAGCACCGCGTCCGGGGTCTCGGCCGCGTGCGTGAACGGCAGGTCGGCCATGGAGCCGGTGGCCAGCGGGGGCGCGAGCGGGGCCGCGCGCACCTCGCGGGCCGTGCCGTCGGCGTCCCGGACGATCTCCACCGAGCCGCGCGCCGCCAGGTCGGTGCGCTGCCGTGCCCGTTTCAGATCCTTGCGTACGCCCATGGCGGCTCCCGGCTCGTGCCTGCGAAGGTCCTTGCCGCTGCGCCAACTTACTCACAGGTAAGGAAAGGTCAATGGGTTGCGCACGCTCCCGGGGCGGCGGACCGGCCGGGCGCGGTCAGTCCTCGGGCCCGGTACGGCTCGCCTGGCGGATGGCGTCGGCCAGGCCCCGTACGTCCTCGTCCTCCGTCCGCGCCGCCAGCCCGGCCGCCCGGTCGGCGAGGCGGGTCAGGCCCGGGGCGCCCGGGAGGGCGGGCCCGGCCCGCAGGCCTTCGGCGCGCAGGGCGTCGGCGAAGTAGGCGGCGACCGCGGTGACCTGGAAGCGGGGGCTCGCCTCCCAGACGGAGCCGGCCAGGGCGCCGGTCTCCAGCTGTCCGGCGGCCTCGTGCGGGTCACGGGTGTTCGGGTCGAGCCAGCGGACGGTCGCGGTGGCGAGGTGGCCCTGGGCGCCGGGCCGGGTGTGGACGGCGTACAACGCGGTCACGGTGTGGCCGGGGCCCACCTCGCCGCCGTCGACGTGGTCGTTGCGGAAGTCCTTGTCGGCGACCTTGCGGTCGTCGTAGCCGATGAGCCGGAAGGCGGTGACGGTGTGCGGGTCGAAGGCGACCTGGGCCTTGGCGTCGCGTGCGGTCAGCTCGATGTTCTGCGGGAGTTGCTCGCAGAAGACCGTGCGGGCCTGGCCGGCGTCGGAGACGTAGACGGTGTGGCCGTCGCCCTTGTCGGCGAGGCGTTCCATGAGGGCGTCACCGTAGTCGCTGCCCACGCCCACGCCGAAGAGGGTGATGCCGTGTTCGCGGCGGGCGCCGTCGATGCGGCGCAAGATGGCGTCCGCGCTGGTGTCGCCCTCGTTGGCGAGGGCGTCGGAGACGAGGACGACCCGGTTGGTGGCGCCCTTGCGCAGGCCCTCGACGGCGGTGGCGTATCCCTTCTCGACGCCCGCGCCGAGGTTCGTGGAGTACTGGGGCCGCAGGCCGTCGACGGCGTCGTGCACCTCGCCGCGGTGGCCGCCGAGCCGGGTCATGGGCAGCACGGTCTCGGCGTGCTCGCTGAAGGTGACGAGGGCGACGGAGTCGTCGTCGCGCAGCCGGTCCGTCATGGTGTCCAGGGACCTCCGGGCGAGGTCGAGGCGGCCGGGCTCGCTCATGGAGCCGGAGACGTCGATGACGAAGGTGAGCGCGGCGGGCGGGCGTTGTGCGGTCGGCTCGGCGGACCGGGTGGCGAGGCCGACCCGCACCAGGGACCAGTCGGGGCGGTCGGTGCGGGCGCCGTCGACGGTGACCGTGAAGCCGTTGCCGTCGGGGCGCCGGTAGTCCTGGCGGAAGCTGTTGACGAACTCCTCGGGACGGATGGTGGACGGTTCGGGCCTGCGGCCGTCGGCGAGGGTGCGGCGGGCGTAGGTGTAGGAGGCGGTGTCGACGTCGAGGGCGAAGGTGGACAGCTGTCCGGAGGACCGCTCGGGCGCGGCGTCCTTGGCGCCGCGGCCGGGGCCGGGCGCCGACTGGGCGGCGCCGTTGGACCGGTCGGCCGTGCCGTGCTCGCCCTGGCCCGCCGAACAGGACGTCAGCAACAGGCCCGCGGCGAGCGCGAGGGCGAGCACGGGCAGCGGACGGCGGGCCCTCGGGTGCCGGGGATCCGCATCCGGCCCGGCACCCGTCGTCGCCCGGTCCCCTGTCCGCCGGTCCCCTGTCCGCCGGTCCGCTGCCGGCCGGTCCCCTGTCCACCGCTTCCCTGCCATCTGGCCAACCCCCTAAGCCGGTTGAGAACGACCCGCCGTCGTGCGGCTCGTCTCGACTGTGACGGCGTGGGGGCGTGGAACGTGCGGGCCGGGGTGTTGCGGATGGGTCTCGAAGCGACCACGGCGGCGGGCCGCCGAGACCGGTGGGTGACCCTCCGGTGACCTAGGAGACGATGTCCTTGCGGGAAAAACCCCGGAAGGCCAGGGCGAACAGCACCAGGGCGTACGTTATGGAGATCGCGGTGCCCTGGATCATGCCGGACCACTCCGGGTGCGGCTGGACGGCGTCGGCCCACGCGAACTGCCAGTGCGCGGGCAGGAAGTCCCGCCAGTGGCCGAGCGCGGTCACGGCGTCCAGGACGTTGCCGACGATGGTCAGGCCGACCGCGCCGCCGACCGCGCCCAGCGGGGCGTCGGTCTTCGTCGACAGCCAGAACGCGAGCCCGGCGGTGACCAGTTGGGACACGAAGATGTACGCCACGGTCAGCGCGAGGCGCTGCGTCGCCGTGCCGGTGTCCAGCGCGCCGCCCGTCGGGATCTGCAGCGGTCCCCAGCCGTAGGCCGCCGTGCCGACCGCGAGGGCGACGACCGGGAGCAGGATCATCGCGGCGAGGCTCAGCCCGAGTGCCACGGCCAGCTTGGACCACAGCAGCCGGGCACGCGGCACGGGCGCGGCGAGCAGATAGCGCAGGGAGGACCAGCTGGCCTCCGAGGCGACCGTGTCCCCGCAGAACAGGGCGACCGGGATCACCAGCAGGAAGCCGGCCGAGACGAACAGGTTCACCGCGGCGAAGTTGGCGCCGGACGCGGTGGCCGTGTCCATCAGGGTGATCTGGCCGTTGCGGCCCGACGGGTCGCCGCCGATCGCGAAGGCGATCACCAGCACGAAGGGCAGCAGGCCGAGGACGGCCCCCATGACCAGGGTGCGGCGCCGCTTGAGCTGGCGGACCAGCTCGACCCGCAGGGGCAGGGTGTGCCGGGTCTGGTAACCGGAGGCGACCTCGGTGAGCGTGCTCATGCAGAACCTCCGATCAGGGTGAGGAAGGCGTCTTCCAGGCGGCGGTGCGGGCCGACCGAGGCGACCGGCACCTCCAGCCGCACCAGGTCCGCGACCAGCCGCTCGGCCGTGCCGCCGGGCTCCAGCCGGATCAGCAGCCCGTCGTCGGTGCGCACGGCGGAGGCGACGCCGGGCAGCGCGGCCGCCTTCTCCACGACCGGCTCCTCCACGGGCGTGGCGGTGCCGACCAGCAGCGTGTCGCCGGAGCCGACGATCTCGCCGACGGGGCCGGCCTGGACGAGCCGGCCGCGGTCCATCACCACCAGGTGGGTGCAGGACTGCTCGACCTCGGCGAGGAGATGGCTGGAGACGATCACCGTGCGGCCGCCGGCCGCGTAGCGGATCATCACCTCGCGCATCTCGCGTATCTGGGGCGGGTCGAGGCCGTTGGTGGGCTCGTCGAGGATGAGCAGGTCGGGCAGGCCGAGCATGGCCTGGGCGATGGCTAGGCGCTGGCGCATGCCCTGCGAATAGGTGCGCACCGCGCGGGCGAGTGCGTCGCCGAGCCCGGCGATCTCCAGGGCCTCGTCCAGGTGGGCGTCCTGAGGCGGGCGGCCGGTGGCCTTCCAGTACAGCTCCAGGTTCTCCCGGCCGGACAGGTGCGGCAGGAAGCCCGCGCCCTCCACGAAGGCGCCGACCCGCGACAGCACCGGTGCGCCGGGCCGGATCGCGTGGCCGAAGACGCGGATCTCGCCGTCGTCCGGGGTGATCAGGCCCATCAGCATGCGCAGGGTGGTGGTCTTGCCCGCGCCGTTGGGTCCGAGCAGGCCGAGGACCTGGCCCTTGTCCACCCGGAAGGACAGCTCGCGCACCGCGTACCGGTCGGCGGACTTCGCGTACCGCTTGCTCAGGTCCTTGATGACGAGCGGGACTTCGGCCAGCTCCGGGTCGGGCGCGGGGCCGGCCGTACGCCGGCGGGCGGTGAGCAGCAGGGCGAGCGCGGCCGCCGCGCCGGCCGCCGGCAGCCACCAGACCCAGGCGGGCAGGGGTGCCGCGGCGGTGGTGACGGCGGGGGCGGTCGGCACGCTCAGGTCTCCCCCGAGGGAGACGGTGTACGTGGCCGGGGCGGCCGGTGAGGCGTAGCCGAGGTCGGTGGAGGCGAGGACCAGGCGGAGCCGGTGGCCCTTCTGCACCTCGTGGTCGATGGCCGGGAGGGTGACCGTGACGTCCTTGCCGGCCTTGGCGCCGGTGACCCGGAAGGGGGCGACGAGCTGGGCGGGCAGCACCTGCCGGGTGCCGTCGGGGCCGACGTCGTAGACCTTGCCGAACAGAACGGCGTCGTCGCTGGTCGAGGTGATGTGGAGGGGCACGGTCGGGGTGCCGGTGATCTGCAGGTCGCGGGTGAGCGGCGCCGAGTCGAACGTCGCGTACTGGCCGGGGAAGTCGAGGGAGACGCCGAGGCCGAGCGCGGACAGCTGACCGAGGCCGCCCGAGCCGCCGAGGCCGGGCAGGGCGGAGATCCCAGGCGGGCTGGCGCCGGCCGGGTTGGTGACCCGCTTCCCGGTGCCGCCGGTCAGCGGGATGGCGCGCGGGTGGCTGCGCAGGCCGGGGTAGGTGCCGGCGGTCGCGCCGCGCAGCTGGGCGGTGCCGTCGGTGGAGTTCACGCCTCCGGTGCGGGTGATCCGGAAGGCCGGGCCGGTGCCGGCGCCCTTGTCGCCCTTCAGATACCGGTCGAACCACGCACGCACGCGTGCCTGCACCCGGCCGGTCTCCATGTCCCCGCCGTCATGGCCGCCCGCGATCCAGTCGACGTCCACGGGGGCGCCGTTCGCCCGGATCGCCTTCTGGGCGGCGTCGGACTGGGCGAGGGTGAACAGGGAGTCCGTCTGGCCCTGCAGCAGCAGTGTGGGCACCTTGATGCGGGAGCCGACGGCGGACGGCGAGCGCTCCTGGAGGAGCGCGCGGGCGGCCGCGTCCGGGGTGCCGGACTCGGCGACCCTGTCGTACATCCGGCACAGCGCGGGCTCGAAGCGGGCGCAGCCGCCGCCGGTGTTGACGAAGACGCCGGCCCACAGCTTCTTGAACACGCCGTTCGGGAACAGGGCGTCCGCCAGGTTCCAGTAGGTGATGGCCGGGGCGATGGCGTCGACCCGGTGGTCGTATCCGGCGGCGAGCAGGGAGATCGCGCCGCCGTAGGAGCCGCCGGCCATGCCCACGCGCGGGTCGCCGGGCTTGTCGAGCCGGACCTCGGGCCGCCTCGCCAGCCAGTCGATGAGCCGGGAGACGTCGGCGACCTCGCCCTCGGGGTCGTTGAGCCCGATCTTCCCGGTGGACCTGCCGAAGCCGCGCGCGGACCAGGTCAGGACCGCGTACCCGTCCCGGGCCAGGTCCTCGGCCTGCTGCCGCATGTCGTTCTTGCTGCCCCCGAACCCGTGCGCCAGCAGGACGGCCGGGTGCCGTCCGGCGGTGGCCGGGGTGAAGAACGAGGTGTCCAGGCGGACGCCGTCCACGGCCATGACCTGGTCGGTCCTGTGCACAGGGGGCATGTCACCGGACGCGGCGGCCGTCCAGGTCCCGGCACCGGCCAGCACCACGACTGCGGCCGCGGCGGCGACGAGCCGACGCGGCCTCTTGAGCAGCCCCCGCAGCGAGAGCCGGCGAAGATCCATGGCTCAACGGTACGGGCCGCCACCGACAACCGAGGGAGCCGGTGGGCTGAAACCCCGCCCCTCCCGAGGGAGTACGGGGCCTGCCCGGCGTACACCAGCCGTGGTACGAAGAGCCATGGAGATCCGCAGGGCCACCAGCGCCGCCGAGGTCGCCGCCGCCGGGCACCTGTTCGACAACCCGGTGCGTCCGGAGTGGGCGGAGCGTTTCCTCACCACCGCCGGGCACCATCTGCTGCTGGCGTACGCCGACGGTGGGCCGGTCGGCTTCGTCACCGGGGTCGAGACGGTCCACCCCGACAAGGGCACCGAGATGTTCCTGTACGAGCTGGCGGTCGCCGAGCCGTACCGGCGCCGGGGCATCGGGCGGGCGCTGGTGGAGCGGCTGGCCGCGCTGGCCGGGGAGCGGGGCTGCTACGGCATGTGGGTCGGGGTGGACGCCGGGAACGACGTCGCCCTTGCCGCCTATCGCAGTGCGGGCGGCAAGGAGGACGGGACGTGCACGGTGCTGACGTGGGCCTTCGCCTGAGCGTCAGGCCTGGGCGCCCTCGGCGAGCGGCGCGGCCGTCGCGGCCTGCAGGCCCTCCGCGGCCTGCTCCTCGGTGAGCCGGACGTCCTCCGGGAGGGACACCACCCAGCGGGTCTCGCGGCGCGGGCGGAGGTAGAAGGCCCAGTAGAGGGTGGCGACGGCGGTGATGCCGCCGGTCCACCACAGGTACGACGGGTCCTGCTCGACCAGGATGTAGACGAGGACGGCGATCAGCAGGACCGGCATCGCCGGCCACAGCGGCATCCGCCACGCCTTCCTGCCGCCGTGGGCGCCGCGCCGGGCGAGCAGCGCGGCGATCGCGACCAGCAGGTACAGGCCGGTGACGGCGACGCCGGTGACGCCGTAGAGCGTGTCCAGGTTGACGAAGCAGAGGAAGGCACCGGGGACGCCGACGACGAGGGTGGCGACCCAGGGGGAGCCGAACCGGCCGAGCTTGGCGAGGGCGTTGTTGACCGGGGAGGGCCAGGCCTTGTCGCGGGCGGAGGCGAACAGGACGCGGGAGTTCTGGATGACCATGACGATGCCCGCGTTGATGATCGCGAGGGCGACGCACAGGCTGACGAAGGTGCCGACGGCCGAGTTGCTCCAGGCGATGACCATGCTGGAGATGTCGCCGCCGGTCAGCGTCTTCAGGTCGCCGGCGCCGAGGGTGATCGCCACGACCGGCACCAGGATGACGACGCTGGAGATGGTGAGGGTGGCGAGGACGGTGCGGGCGACGCTGCGGCGCGGGTTCTCCAGCTCCTCGGAGAGGTAGATGGCGGTGGAGAAGCCCTGGGTGGCGAAGAGGGCGATGGCCAGCCCGGAGAGGACCATCGTGGCCGTGACCGCGTTGACGTGGCTGTGCTCGCCGGCCACCTGCAGGGAGCTCACGAGGCTGCCCGCACCGCGGTGGGAGTGGGTGAAGCCGAGGAGGGCGACGAGCCCGGCGGCGACGACCTCCAGGACCAGGAAGATGCCGGTGATCCAGGCGTTGGCGCGCAGGTCCAGCAGACCGGCGAGGGTGGCCGCGAGCATCACGCCGGCGCCCGTCATGGACGGGTCGAGGTGGACGATCGGGGCGAGGTAGTCGGCGGTGCCCATGGCGATGACCGGAGGGACGATCATCACGACGAGCAGCGACATCACGAAGGCCAGCCAGCCGGCGAGCCGTCCGGCGAGGGTGGAGACGATGGCGTACTCGCCGCCCGCGCTGGGGACGAGGGTGCCGAGCTCCGAGTAGCAGAAGGCCACGGGGATACACAGGAGCGCGCCGATGGCGATGCACAGCGCCGTCGCCGTGCCCAGACTGGAGAACAGGTCCGGCACGATCACGAAGAGCGTGGAGGCGGGTGTGACGCAGGACAGCGTCAGCAGGGTGCCGCCGACGACACCGATGGACCGCTTCAGGCCCGGTGAGTGGGCGGGGGCGGTGTCGGCCACGGACTGCGGGAGCGTGTCGGTCATGCGGCGGTTCCGATCGACTTGAGCGGCTGAGGGTGGGGCACGGGAGCGCTATCGCCTCCGGCGGATCGTCGTACGTTCGTCTCGTCCGCTCCCGGCCCGCTTAGGGAACCCCGACGAAAACCACCACGTCAATGGCCGTTTACCTTCGGAATCCGCACTTGCGGAAGGCCTTACGTCACATCACATTCCCAGGCCGCGAAGCTCTATAGAGGCATCCATCAAGCTCTTGGCGAATGTGACCTTGCTTTCCAAGGTGAATAGCGCGAAACCCCTTTGACATCCGTTTCGTCCGGCAGAAACGGGAACCGCAGCGAAGGTGTCAAAAAAATGTCAGGCCGTCCGGAATCCGGACGGCCTGACGAGGGGGTTCTTGCTACGGCTCAGTGGTTGCGTGGGAAGCCCAGGTCCACGCCCGCCGGGGCGTCGGCCGGGTCGGGCCAGCGGGTGGTGACGACCTTGCCGCGGGTGTAGAAGTGCGTGCCGTCGTTGCCGTAGATGTGGTGGTCGCCGAAGAGCGAGTCCTTCCAGCCGCCGAAGGAGTGGTAGCCCACCGGCACCGGGATCGGCACGTTCACGCCGACCATGCCCGCCTCGATCTCCAGCTGGAAGCGGCGGGCCGCGCCGCCGTCCCGGGTGAAGATCGCGGTGCCGTTGCCGAACGGCGAGGCGTTGATGAGCGCCACGCCCTCGTCGTAGGTGTCGACGCGCAGCACGCACAGCACCGGGCCGAAGATCTCGTCCTGGTAGGCCTTGGCGCTCGTCGGCACCTTGTCCAGCAGCGAGATGCCGATCCAGTGGCCGTCCTCGAAGCCCTCGACGGTGTAGCCGGTGCCGTCGAGCACCACCTCGGCGCCCTCGGCCGCGGCGCCGGAGACGTACGACGCCACCTTGTCGCGGTGGGCGGCGGTGATCAGCGGGCCCATCTCGGAGGCCGGGTCGTTGCCGGGACCGATCTTGATCTTCTCGGCGCGCTCGCGGATCTTCTCCACCAGCGTGTCGCCGATCGAGCCCACGGCGACGACCGCCGAGATGGCCATGCAGCGCTCGCCGGCGGAGCCGTAGGCCGCCGAGACCGCCGCGTCGGCGGCCGCGTCCAGGTCGGCGTCCGGCAGCACCAGCATGTGGTTCTTGGCACCGCCCAGGGCCTGCACCCGCTTGCCGTGGGCGGAGGCCGTGGTGTGGATGTAGCGGGCGATCGGGGTGGAGCCGACGAAGGAGACGGCCTTGACGTCCGGGTGCTCCAGCAGGCGGTCGACGGCCACCTTGTCGCCGTGGACGACGTTGAAGACGCCGTCCGGCAGGCCGGCCTCGGCCAGCAGCTCGGCGATCCGGATCGACGCCGACGGGTCCTTCTCGGACGGCTTCAGCACGAACGTGTTGCCGCACGCGATGGCGATCGGGAACATCCACATCGGGACCATCGCCGGGAAGTTGAACGGCGTGATGCCGGCGACGACACCGAGCGGCTGGCGGATCGAGGAGACGTCGACGCGGCTCGCGACCTGCGTGGACAGCTCGCCCTTCAGCTGGACGCTGATGCCGCACGCGAGGTCGACGATCTCCAGGCCGCGCGCGACCTCGCCGAGCGCATCGGAGTGCACCTTGCCGTGCTCGGCGGTGATCAGCTCGGCGATCTCGTCGCGGTGGGCGTCGAGCAGCGCACGGAACCGGAAGAGGATGGTCGTGCGCTGGGCCAGGGAGGAATGGCCCCAGGTGGTGAAGGCGTCCTTGGCCGCCGCGACGGCCGAGTCCACCTCCTCCACCGACGCGAACGCGACCTTGGTGGTGACCGCGCCGGTCGCCGGGTCGGTGACCGGCCCGTACGTGCCCGACGCGCCTTCGACGGTCTTCCCGCCGATCCAGTGGTTGACGATCTTCGTCATGCCCAGAGACTCCTTATTACAGATGGCGGCGTCGGGTCGAGACGTGCCGTTCGTACAGCTCTCGTGCCTTGACCGCGGACGGTCGGGTCGCGGTCTCGGCCACAGGAACATCCCACCAGGCCTGCGCCGGAGGCGCGCCCGACACAGTGTCGGACGTTTCGGTCTCCACGTAGACACATGTGGGAGTGTCGGCGGCGCGCGCCTCGGCGAGCGCCTCGCGCAGGTCGCGTACGGTCTTCGCGCGCAGCACCCGCATGCCCAGGCTGGCCGCGTTGGCGGCGAGGTCGACCGGCAGCGGGGCGCCGGTGAACGTGCCGTCCCCGGCCTGGAACCGGTAGGCGGTGCCGAACCGCTCGCCGCCGACCGACTCCGAGAGCCCGCCGATGGACGCGTACCCGTGGTTCTGCACCAGCAGGATCTTGATCGCGACGCCCTCCTGCACGGCCGTCACGATCTCCGTCGGCATCATCAGATACGTGCCGTCGCCGACCAGCGCCCACACGTTCCGCTCCGGTGCGGCCAGCTTCACGCCGAGCGCCGCCGGGATCTCGTAGCCCATGCAGGAGTAGCCGTACTCCAGGTGGTACTGGTCCACCGACCGCGCCCGCCACAGCTTGTGCAGGTCGCCGGGGAGCGAACCGGCCGCGTTGATGATGACGTCCGACTCGTCCACCAGGGCGTCCAACGCGCCGATGACCTGCGGCTGGGTGGGCCGCACGTCGATCTCCTCGGCCTCGAAGCAGGCGTCGACGCGCTGCTCCCAGCGCTCCTTGTCCTCGGTGTACTCGGTGACGTACGACTCCGCCACCTTGTGCCCGTGCATCACCAGTGCCTCGGTCAGCTCGCCCAGTCCGCTGCGGGCGTCGGCGACCAGCGGGAGCCCGGACAGCTTGTGACCGTCGTACGGCGCGATGTTGAGGTTGAGGAAGCGGACGTCCGGGTTCTCGAAGAGGGTGCCGGAGGCGGTGGTGAAGTCGGTGTACCGGGTGCCGACGCCGATCACCAGGTCGGCGGTGCGGGCCAGCTCGTCGGCGGTCGCGGTGCCGGTGTGGCCGACCCCGCCGACGTCCTGCGGGTGGTCGTAGCGCAGGGAGCCCTTGCCGGCCTGGGTGGAGGCGACCGGGATGCGGGTCGCCGCCGCGAACTCGGCGAGCGCCAGCTCGGCACGGCTGTGGTGGACTCCGCCGCCCGCGATGACCAGCGGCCTGCGGGCCTCCCGGATCGCCCGGACCGCCTCGGCCAGCTCGGTCGGGTCCGCGCCCGGCCGTCGTACCGTCCACACGCGCGTCGAGAAGAACTCCTCCGGCCAGTCGAAGGCCTCGGCCTGCACGTCCTGCGGCAGCGCGAGGGTGACCGCGCCGGTCTCCACGGGGTCGGTGAGGACCCGCATGGCCTGCAGGGCGCTCGGGATCAGGGCTTCCGGGCGGGTGACGCGGTCGAAGTACTTCGACACCGGGCGCAGGGTGTCGTTGACCGACACATCGCCGGCGTACGGCACCTCCAGCTGCTGCAGGACCGGGTCGGCGGGGCGGGCGGCGAAGACGTCACCGGGCAGGAGCAGGACCGGGAGGTGGTTGATGGTCGCGAGGGCGGCGCCGGTGACCAGGTTGGTGGCACCGGGGCCGATCGACGTCGTCACCGCGTGCGTGGACAGGCGGTTCGACTGGCGGGCGTAGCCGACGGCGGCGTGCACCATGGACTGTTCGTTGCGGCCCTGGTGGTACGGCATGACGTCGGCGTACTCGACCAGCGCCTGGCCGAGCCCGGCGACATTGCCGTGCCCGAAGATCCCCCAGGTGGCGCCGATCAGCCGCTGCCGTGCGCCGTCGCGTTCGGTGTACTGGGCGGCGAGGAAACGGACCAGCGCCTGCGCGACGGTCAGTCGGATGGTCATCGGTATCCCCCTGTGCTCTCTACGTGATCCGGGTGGAAGCAGATCCGCCACTCCCGGGTCTCGCCCGGTCCCGCCATGACGTTCAGGTAGTACATGTCGTGCCCGGGCTGGGCGATGGACGGGCCGTGCCAGCCGTCGGGGACGAGGACGGCGTCGCCGGAGCGGACCTCGGCGAGGACGTCCGAGCCGCCCTCACGCGAGGGGAACACGCGCTGGTAGCCCAGTCCGTTCGGGCCGTCGATCTCGAAGTAGTAGATCTCCTCCAGCTCGGACTCCTCGCCCGGCCGGTGCTCGTCGTGCTTGTGCGGCGGGTACGACGACCAGTTGCCGCCGGGGGTGATCACCTCGACGGCGATCAGCCTGTCGCAGTCGAAGGAGTCCGCGGAGGCGAAGTTGCGCACCCGGCGGGCGCAGGTGCCGCTGCCGCGCTCCTCGACGGGGACCTCCGGCGCGGGGCCGTAGCGGGCGGGGAGTCGTCGCTCGCACTTCGCTCCTGCCAGGGCGAAGCGGCCTCCCGCGCCGGAGGCGATCTGGACCCGGGCGTCCCGGGGAACGTACGCGAAGTCGGAGACGTCCGCGAACACGCTCTCCCGGCCCGAGAGTTGGAACTCGTTCTCCGCGATTCGCACGGTACATCCGCCTTCCAGCGGAAGCACGATCCACTCGCTGTCCCCGGTGGTGAACGTATGGCTGCCGCCGGGCGCCAGTTCGACCACGCGCAGGCTGCTGTGTGTCCAGCCGGCCAACTTGGGGTCGATGTCGACGGCGTACTGGGCGTTCGCGGTGGCGCCCCCGGGCAGATGCAGATCGGTGCTGGTCATGCGGCCCTCACAGCAGTCCTACGGCGGTGTCCACGGCGGCGGCCACATCGCCGTCCGCCGGGTACAGCAGCGAGCGGCCGACCACCAGGCCGCGCACGGTGGGGAGTTGCAGCGCGCCGCGCCACTTCTCGTAGGCGGCGACCTGGTCCTCGGGCGAGTCGCCGATGTCGCCGCCGAGCAGCACGGCCGGCAGGGTGGAGGTCTCCATGACCCGGGCCATGTCGTCGGGGTTGTCGGTGACGGGCACCTTCAGCCAGGTGTAGGCGGAGGAGCCGCCGAGGCCGGAGGCGATGGCGATGGACCGGGTGACCGCCTCGGCGGACAGGTCGTTCCTCACCTTGCCCTCGGGGGTGCGGTGGCTGATGAACGGCTCGACGAACACCGGCAGCCGGCGCGCGGCCATGTCGTCGATGGCGCGGGCGGTGGACTCCAGGGTGGTCAGCGAGCCGGGATCGTCGTAGTCGATGCGCAGCAGCAGCTTGCCCGCGTCGAAGCCGAGCCGCTGGAGGTCCTCGGGGCGGTGGCCGGTGAAGCGGTCGTCCAGTTCGAAGCTGGCGCCCTGCAGTCCGCCCCGGTTCATGGAGCCCATGACCACCTTGTGGTCGAGGGCGCCGAGCAGGAGCAGGTCGTCCAGGATGTCGGCGGTGGCGAGGACGCCGTCGACGCCGGGCCGGGACAGCGCCAGGCACAGCCGTTCCAACAGGTCGGCGCGGTTGGCCATGGCGAGCCTGCGGTCGCCGACGCCGAGGGCGCCCCGGGCGGGGTGGTCGGCGGCGACGATCATCAGCCTGCCGTTCTCGTTGAGGAGCGGCCTGCGGGCGCGGCGGGTGGCGGCCTCGGCGATCGCCTCGGGGTGGTGGGTGCGGACGCGGACGAGTTCGGCCACGTCGACACGGGGGCGCCGGCCGGCGTCCCCGCCCTCGGTGTGCGTGCCCGCGACCCGGCCCGCCCTCACAGCACCGCTCCGGCGTCGAGCGCGGCGGCCACCTCGTCCGGGGTGGGCATCGCGGAGGAGCACTCCAGGCGGGAGGCGACGATGGCGCCGGCCGCGTTGGCGTGCCGCATGATCGTCTCCAGGTCCCAGCCTTCGAGCAGGCCGTGGCACAGGGAGCCGCCGAAGGCGTCTCCGGCGCCGAGGCCGTTGAGGACGGTGACGGGCAGGGGCGGCACCTCGGCGGACTCACCCGAAGAGCCGACCGCGAGGACACCCTTGGGCCCCTGTTTGACGACGGCGATCTCGACCCCGGCGTCGAGCAGCGCGCGGGCGGCCGCATGCGGATCGCGTACGCCGGTGGCGATCTCCACCTCGTCCAGGTTGCCGACGGCGACCGTGGTGTGGCGCAGGGCCTCGGCGTAGAAGGGGCGGGCCGCGTCCGGGTCCTTCCAGAACATGGGCCGCCAGTCCAGATCGAAGACGGTGGTGCCCGCCTTGGCCCGGTGGGCGAGGGCCGCGAGGGTGGCCGTTCGGCTGGGCTCCTCGCTCAGGCCGGTGCCGGTCATCCAGAAGATACGGGCGGCGCGGATCGCGTCGAGATCGAGCTCATGGGCGTCGATCTCCAGGTCGGGCGCCTTGGGCTGCCGGTAGAAGTACAGCGGGAAGTCGTCCGGCGGGAAGACCTCGCAGAAGGTGACCGGGGTCGGCAGCCCCTGGACCGGGGTGACCCAGCGGTCGTCGACGCCGAAGCCGCGCAGCGCCTCGTGCAGATACACGCCGAACGGGTCGTCGCCCGTGCGGGTGATCACGGCGGTGTGCCGGCCGAGCCGGGCCGCGGCGACCGCGACGTTCGTCGCCGACCCGCCGAGGAACTTGCCGAAGGACGACACCTGGGCGAGCGGGACGCCGGTCTGCAGCGGGTAGAGGTCCACTCCGATCCGCCCCATGGTGATCAGGTCGTAGGCCATCGGCTTCCCTTCGTCATGACTCTCCCCGGCTTTCTAGTCCCGTACGGCGAACCCTGTCAATGTTTTGTCCAGACATTCGGACCAGCTCTTGACATCGCTTTCCGGACACCCGCAGGCTGACGCCCATGACGCCGCTGTCACCCTCCTCCTCACTGTCCCGTATCCGGATCGGATCGGCGCCCGACTCCTGGGGCGTGTGGTTCCCCGACGACCCGCGCCAGGTGCCCTGGAAGCGCTTCCTCGACGAGGTGGCCGACTCCGGCTACGAGTGGATCGAGCTCGGCCCCTACGGCTACCTCCCCAGCGATCCCGCGGTGCTCGCGGAGGAGACCGCGCGGCGCGGCCTGAAGGTGTCGGCCGGCACGGTCTTCACGGGCCTGCACCACGGTGAGTCCGTGTGGGACAAGACATGGGCGCACGTGTCGGACATCGCGGCGCTGACCCAGGCGATGGGCGCCCGGCATCTCGTCGTCATCCCGTCCTTCTGGCGGGACGACAAGACGGGCGAGGTGCTGGAGCCGGACACGCTGACCGCCGAGCAGTGGCGGAACCTGACCTCGCTGACCGAGCGGCTGGGGCGTGAGGTGCGCGAGCGGTACGGGCTGACGATCGTCGTCCACCCGCATGCCGACACCCACATCGACAGCGAGGAGAACGTCAGCCGTTTCCTCGACGGCACGGACTCCGACCTGGTGTCGCTGTGCCTGGACACCGGGCACTACGCGTACTGCGGCGGGGACAGCGTGCGGCTGATCGAGACGTACGGGGAGCGGATCGGGTACCTGCACCTCAAGCAGGTGGACCCGCGGGTCCTGGCGGACGTACGGGCCGAGGGGACTCCGTTCGGGCCGGCGGTGGCGCGGGGTGTGATGTGCGAACCGCCCGGCGGGGTGCCGGAGTTGGGGCCCGTACTGGAGGCGGCGCAGCGGCTGGGGGTGGATCTGTTCGCGATCGTCGAGCAGGACATGTACCCCTGTCCGCCGGACGCGCCGCTGCCGATCGCTCGGCGGACTCGGGCCTTTCTGCGGTCCTGTGGGGTGTAGGGGCGCCTGCCGGCTAGGGGGTTGCGGTCGCCGCTCGTAGCATGGGCGGCGTGTCCTGGGAGACCGTGCCTGCCTGGCCCCATCCGGCGTTGCGGCCCGGCGTGATCAGCTATCGCGGCGTCCGGGTGCACCTCGACCGGCCGCGCCGCCGGCTGGAGGCGCCGATCGGGGCGGCCACCTTGCTGCTGGGGTTCGAGCAGCCGGTGCGCATCTCCCGGGCCGGCCGGCCCCCGGTGTCGCTGGTGTCCGTGGTCAACGGGCTGACCACCGTCCCGGCCCTGGGCGAGCACGGGGGACGGATCTCGGGGATCGAGGTGCTGCTGGAACCCTGGGCCGCGTTCGGCCTGTTCGGCACGGAGCAGTACGAACTCGCCAACCGGTCGCTCGGCCCGGACCAGCTGGACCCGGACCTCGCTCAACTGGCCGGGGCCCTGGCCGCGTTGCCCGGCTGGCCCGAGCGGTTCGCGCTGCTGGACCGGGTGTTGCTGGAGCGGTTCCGGGTGGCTGCGCCCGTCTCCGAGCGTGTGGTGCACGCCTGGTCGGTGCTGCGGCGCAGTGCCGGTGTGATTCCGGTGGCCAAGCTGGCCGACGAGGTGGGCTGGAGCGTACGGCACCTGGAGAACCGCTTCCGGGAACAGATCGGTCTGCCCCCGAAGGCGGCGGCACGGGTGCTGCGGCTGCAGCGGGCGCGGCGGCTGCTGGCTGCGGGGCACGGGCAGGCGGAGACCGCGGCGGTGTGCGGGTACTACGACCAGGCGCATTTCAGCGGCGAGTTCAAGGCCATGACGGGCTGCACTCCCGGGGAGTTCCTGGCGGCCCGGCGGCTTCCGGCGGGGAACGCCGTGACCGACCGGCTGGCGGGCGAGGCCACCAGCCTGCTCCTCGCCTCCGGCCGGGGTGCGCTTTTTTCCAAGACGCGTGCGAGCGGGGCCGGGCACGCTGATCATCCGGCCGGCGGGCTCCCGGGGGAAGCGGGGGCCTCCGGCGGCCAGGGGGACTGATCCAGGAGAGAACCCCTGGGTGAAGCGGCCGCCGGAGAGGGCGGGGAAGCCGGCGGGCCGGGTCCGACGCAGCGGACCCGGCCCGTCCTCGCGACCCGGTTCCACCGGCCCTGGACCGCCCGGTTCGTCGCCCCGGATCGGCACACGATCAACGCGCCGCGCCGACGCCCCGGCGTACGCCTTTGCGGCAGCTGTGTCACAAACGCCCCCTCTGTGTCACACATGTCGCGTGTACGCGGATTCTGGGTCACACCGTCTCGACAGGCGCTGTCCCCTGGTCACCGTGCGTCGTTCACCGGTCGCAGGCTGGTGATCGCCAGCGCAGCGCCCGGCTCCCCCGACGGCCGTCCCGGTCGCCGCTGTGGCGCGCGCAGGGAGGTGCAACTCATGACCGACCGAAGGCTCTGGTCCTACAAGGAGATCGCGGCGCACATCAACGTGCAGCCGGACACCGTACGGTCCTATCGCAAGCACGGGCTGCTGCCCCCGCCCGACCATGTGGAGAGCGGCAAGCCCTACTGGTACGCCGACACCGTCCGCGCCTGGGTCGCCTCCCGGCCGGGCAACCGCAGCCGTAAGTGACCGCCACCGGAAATCGGCTGTGCCTCACCTGCCACGTGAGGCACAGTCACCCCATGAGCTTCTCCGTCAAACCCACGCCGGCCGGCCGGAAGACGGTCCTGCGGCCCTTCACCGAGGCCGATGCCGACGTCATGTGGGAGATCATCGCCGACCCCGAGGTCCGCCGCTTCACCTACGAGCCGTCCACCGAACTCACCCTGGAACGGGTGCGGTCCTGGTACGGATCCCGGGCCACCGCGCCCGACCGTCTCGACCTGGCCGTCACGGACCCCGAGACCGGCGAACTCCTGGGCGAGGTCGTCCTGCACGAGTACGACCCGGCCGCCGCAAGCTGCACCTTCCGCACGCTCATCGGCCCCCGGGGCCGCGGTCGCGGGATCGGCACCGAGGCGACCCGGCTGATCGTCGGCCACGGCTTCGGGCAACTCGGGCTGCACCGCATCCAGTTGGAGGTCTACGGCCACAACGCGCGGGCCCGGCGGGTCTACGAGAAGGCCGGATTCGTGGTCGAGGGCGTGCGGCGTGAAGTACAGCGGCGGGACGGCGAGTGGGCCGACGAGGTGATCATGTCGATCCTGGACCGGGAGTGGGCCGCCCTCGGCTCCGACGCCCTCAGCCCCACGGCTCGATGACCGTCACCCCGGCCCCCGGTGCCGAACCCATCGCCGCGAGGGCGGCCGGTGCGGCGGCGAGGGTGATGGCGGACGTCACCAGAAGGTCGGGGCGCAGGGCGCCGGAGCGGACCAGACGGAGCATCTCGGGGTAGGTGTGGGCGGCCATGCCGTGGCTGCCGAGGAGTTCGAGCTCCAGGGCGATGGCACGGGCCAGCGGGACGGGGGTGGTGCCGTCGGCCGAGGGCAGCAGCCCCACCTGGACGTGCCGGCCACGGCGGCGCAGCCCGTTCACGGAAGCGGCGCAGGTGGCGGGCGAGCCGAGGGCGTCCAGGGAGAGATGGGCGCCGCCGTCGGTCAGCTCGCGGACGGCGGCGGCCGTGTCCGGCGTGCCGGTGGCGTCCAGGCACTGCGCGGCACCGAACTTCCGCGCGAGGTCGAGGGCCTCGGCTGACACGTCGACGGCGATGACGCGCGCCCCCGACGCCGCCGCGATCATCACCGCCGACAGGCCCACCCCGCCGCAGCCGTGCACCGCGACCCACTCCCCCGCCGCCACCCGGCCCTGCTGCACCACCGCGCGGAAGGCGGTGGCGAAACGGCAGCCGAGGGAGGCGGCGGTGGCGTACGCCATGTCGTCCGGGATCGCGACCAGGTTGACCTCGGCGTGGTCGAGGGCGACGTACTCGGCGAAGGAGCCCCAGTGGTGGAAGCCGGGCTGGGTCTGGCGTTCGCACACCTGCTGGTCGCCCGCCGCGCAGGACGGGCAGGTGCCGCAGGCGCAGACGAACGGCACGGTGACCCGGTCGCCGGGCCGCCACCCGGTCACCCGGGAGCCCACCGACTCGACCACACCGGCGAGTTCGTGCCCGGGCACGTGCGGCAGCGTGATGTCGGGGTCGTGACCCATCCAGCCGTGCCAGTCGCTGCGGCACAGGCCGGTCGCCTCGACCCGTACGACGACTCCGTGCTCCGCGGGCTGCGGATCGGGGACGCTCCGCACCTCCGCCGGCTCGCCGAACCGCTCGAACACCACCGCGCGCATCCTTGCCTCACCTTCGCCGCGTCCACGCCACTGTTTCCTGCCGAACGCTAGCGCTCGGCGGGAGCCGCCGTTCGACGGCTGCGGGCCGTCTGCGGCCGGTCGCGCCCCTTGGGGGGCGCCGGGTGCTCGCCCTCGCTCAGACCGAACCGTTCGTGGAGGCGGCGCAAGGGCGCCGGCGCCCACCAGGTGGCCCTGCCCGTCAGGCGCATGATCGCCGGTACCAGCAGGCTCCGGACCACCATCGCGTCCATCAGCACCGCGAGCGCGATACCCAGGCCGAGCATCTTGGTGTTGGTCACCCGCGAGGTGCCGATGGCGACCATCACCACCGCCAGGATGACCGCCGCCGCGGTGATCAGCCCGCCGGTGCGCTGGAGTCCGTGCCGCACCGCCGCGTCGTGGTCGCCCGTGCGGTCGTACTCCTCCTTGATGCGGGAGAGCAGGAACACGCCGTAGTCCATGGAGAGCCCGAAGGCCACGCAGAACATCAGCACGGGCAGGGTGGTCTCGATGGATCCGGAGCTGGTGAAGCCGAGCGCGCCGGAGAGGTGGCCGTCCTGGAAGACCCAGACCACGGCACCGAACATCGCGGTCAGGCTGAGGGCGTTGAGCACCACGGCCTGCACGGGTATCAGCACGCTTCCGGTGAGCAGGAAGACCAGGAGGAGCGTGACGACGGCGATGAACGCGGCGGCCCAGGGCAGGCGCTGGGCTATCGCGTGCTTGGTGTCGACGAGGACGGCGGCCGTGCCGGTCACCTTGGTGTCGAACGGCGTGTGCAGTGCGCGAATGTCGCCGACCAGGCGCTGGGCCGGGTCGTCGACGGCCTCGCCCTTCGGCTGCACGGTGAAGTAGGCGGCATCGCCCTCGATCAGCGGGCCGTCGACGCGGGCCACCTCGGGCAGGGCGGCCACCTGCTGCTTGTAGGAGGCGTACTGGGCGGCGCCGGCCCTGCCCTCGGCGAGGACCTCCAGACCGCCGCCGGGGCTGCCCGGGAAGCCCTCGCGAATGTGCTCCTGCACCACATGGGACTCGGCGGTCGAGGGCAGCTGGCGGTCGTCGGCGGTGCCGAACTTCACCCCGAGGAAGGGCAGTCCGAGGGTGACCAGGAGGACGGTGGTGCCCAGCGCGAAGAGCGGAGCCCTGCGCATCACCAGGCCGGCGGCTCGGGCCCAGGTGGTCCCGGTCGTTCCGGTGGCGGCCTCGGCGCGCTTCGGGTCGCGGCGTCGGCGGAACAGACGCCGTAGGTCCAGGGAGTTGACCCGGTGGCCGAGCAGGACCAGTGCGGCCGGGAGCAGGATCAGGGCGGCGGCCGCGGCGAGCAGGACCACGGCGATGCCCGCGTAGGCGAAGGACCGCAGGAAGTACTGCGGGAAGACCATCATGGCGGCCAGGGACACCGCCACCGTGAGGGCGGAGAACAGGACCGTGCGGCCGGCGGTGCGCAGGGTCGTGCCGACCGCCGTCGACGGGGTGGCGCCCGTGGACAGTTCCTCGCGGAAGCGGCGGACGATGAACAGGGCGTAGTCGATGGCCAGGCCGAGGCCGAGGGCCGTGGTGAGGTTGAGCGCGAAGACGGAGACGTCGGTGAAGGCCGTCAGACCGCGCAGGACGGCGTTGGTGCCGAGGATGGCGACGATGCCGATGCCGAGCGGCAGCAGCGCGGCGATGGCGCTGCCGAAGACCATCACCAGCAGCACCAGCGTGATCGGCAGGGCGATCATCTCGGCACGCGCCAGGTCCTCCTTGATGATCGTCTGCATCTCGTGCCGGACCGCGACGATACCGCCGAGCTTCACCTGGACCGGGCCGTGCGCGCCCCTGAAGTGCGGGGCGATGCGGTCGAGCGTCCTGCCCATCGCATTGTCGTCGCCGGTGATGCGGGCGGCGATCAGCGCCTCGTGGCCGTCCTTGGCGCGCAGGGCCGGTGATCCGCTCTGCCAGTAGGAGCCGACGCCGGTCACACCCTTCTCATCCGCCAGCCGGCCGGCCAGATCGCGGGCCTCGGCGGCGACCTGCGGATCGTCGACCGAGGCGCGGCCCGAGTCGACCAGGAGCAGCAGGTTCGGCTGGGAGTCGGGGAACTCGCGCTCCAGGGCCTTGGTGGCGTACGTCGACTCGGCGGCCGGGTCCTCCCAGCCGCCGCTGCCGAGCCGGTCCGCCACGCCGCTGCCCGCCAGCACGGCCAGGGCGGTGAGCACCAGGGCCACCAGGAGCGACAGGCGTGGGCGGGCGGTGACGAGGCGGGTGTAGCGGCCGGGTCGGCGCGGCGTCCGCTCGGGGGCCCCTTCCGGTGCACCCCCGGGCGCCCCCTCCGCCCGCGGCGGCGTGTTGACTTCGGTCATCTTGCGGTGTCCCCTTCACCGTGACCCATGTCTGTGCGGGCAGGCGGCATGGGTCGGTCATTGCCATAGACTGGCAAACACGAGAGATCGCTCGCGTTTCTCCAGAATGCGAGCGACCACTCGCGTTTGTCAATCACGTCCGGAGAGCTGGGGATCACGCGTGCCCGACAACCCGCAGACACAGAAGGAGCAGCCGCGCCGCCGGCAGGCCCGCGGGGAGCGCCGTATCGCCCAACTGCTCGAAGCCGCCGCGCGGGTCTTCTGCACCACCGGCTACACCGCCGCCAGCACCAACGCCATCGCCCGCGAGGCGGGCGTCTCGCCGGGCACGCTCTACCAGTTCTTCCCCAACAAGGAGGCGATCGCGATCGAGCTGGGCGACCGGCTCGTCCACGAGATGCGGGAGACCTACGGCGAGGCGCTGGCCCCCGTGGACCCCGCCACCCCGCTGGAGGAGGCCATCGGCTCGGCCATCGACCGGTTCATGGCCTTCAACACCGAGCACCCGGTCTTCTTCGCGCTGATGCACGGCCCCGACATCCCCGGCCGGATGGCCGAGACGCACGACCAGCTGCACACCACGCTCATCGGCCGGATCGAGGACCTGCTCGCCTCCCTCATGCCCGGCGCCACCCCGGCCGACGTCACCCGCACGGCGCACGTCTGCCTCGGCGTCTACAAGTCCGGCCTGGAACTGGTCCTCGCCCACGAGGGCCCCGAGCGCGCTGCCTACGTCCAGGAGATCAAGGACGTCCTGGTCCGCTACCTGCATCCGCTCGTGGGCGACCGCCTCGGCCGCGGCTGATCCGGGGCGCCCGGGCGTCGGCCATCCCCGTGCTCCCACCAGTCCACCCGGACTGCGGCCCCCGGCGCATCTGCCTAGAGTGCGGATAAATCGCCCAGCCGCTGTCCGAGGGGACCCCCGTGAGCCACTCCCCGCCTCCCGGCACGCCCAAGGCCCGCATTCCCGGCCCCCCACAGCCGCCACCGCCGTACCCTCGCATCGCCGCGGGCCTGTGGCGGCGCTGCCTGGGCGGGGGGCTCGCCCTGTGGGGGCTGACCGCATGGGTCACGTACGAGACGCGGCTCAGCATGCTGCTGCCGACGCTGATCCTGCTCGGCAGCTTTCTCGTACCGGTCGCCTTCGTGCTGTGGGCGTACGAGCGGCACGGCCGCGACCTGGGCGTCAGCGCGATCCTCGGGTGTTTCCTGGCCGGCGGGGCACTCGGCGTGCTCGGCACCTCGCTGACGCAGTCCTATCTGCAGCGCCCCTCGCCGGGGATGTTCGTCGAGGCCGACCTGATCGAGGAGGCCGCCAAGCTCGGGGCGCTGGTGTTCGCGCTGCGCCGGCAGCCGGCCGTCCGCGGGCTGCGCGCCGGGCTGGTGCTCGGCGCGGCGGTCGGCTTCGGCTTCGCCGCCCTGGAGAGCGCCGGGTACGCCTTCAACGCCGCCGCCTCCACCGAGGGCGTCGATCTGCGCGCCCTGCTGGAGACGGAGATCCCGCGCGGGCTGCTCGCGCCCTTCGGGCACGGACTGTGGACCGCGATCGCGGGCGGCGTACTGCTGTCCCGGCGCCGCCTGGACGGACGCGTCCGCATCTCCGCGCCGGTCGTGGGCACCTGCCTGGCCGTGTCCCTGCTGCACGCACTGTGGGACTCCACGCACGGCATCGCGCTCTGGGTGGTCGCCCGGCTGACCGGCATCGGACCGGAGACACGGTTGTTCGAACCGGGTTACCTCGTCCGGCCGAGCGCCGGGCAGCAGCACCTGTTCACACTGTTCTCGATCGGCGGGCTGACGCTGGTGGCCCTGGCCGGGATCGGCTGGGTGCGGTCACTGGCACGCCGGGACCCCTCTTGGTGAGTACCCCCTAGGGGTATAGTGTCGGGAGAGTGGGGTTCCCTCGCGGACCCCACCGGCCCCACACGCCTCGACGAGGAGTAACGACATGACCGCCCAAACCGACACCCCGGGCTCCGTCACCACCGTCTACAAGGTGACCGGCATGAGCTGTGGCCACTGCGAGGGCAGCGTCTCCGGCGAGATCTCGCAGCTCCCGGGCGTCAGCTCGGTGAAGGCCGTCGCGTCCACCGGCGAGGTGACCGTGGTCTCCGAGGCCCCGCTGGACGACGAGGCCGTGCGCGCCGCCGTCGACGAGGCCGGCTTCGAGCTGGCCGGCAGGGCCTGAACGTCCCTCCACTCCCCCGTTCCCCGACCGGGCCGTGCCGACCAGCTGATACTGGATCCGCACGGTCCGGTCCGATGCCTGGAGTCCGGACATGACCAGCACCACCGCAGAGACAGCCATAACCGCTGGCGAGACCGCCGCCGTGGAGCTGCTCATCGGCGGGATGACCTGCGCCTCCTGCGCCGCCCGGGTGGAGAGGAAGCTCAACCGGATGGAAGGCGTCAGCGCCACCGTCAACTTCGCCACCGAGAAGGCGAAGGTCACGTACGGCGCGGGCGTCGAGGTCGCCGACCTGATCGCCACCGTGGAGAAGACCGGCTACACCGCCGAGGAGCCCGCGCCGCCCGAGCCCGAACCCGGGACGGCGGCCCCTCGGCCCCCCGCGCAGGACCCCGAACTCGGTGCCCTGCGGCACCGCCTGCTCGTCTCCGCGCTGCTCGCCGCGCCCGTGGTGCTGCTCGCGATGGTCCCGGCGCTGCAGTTCGACAACTGGCAGTGGCTCTCCCTGACGCTCGCCGCGCCGGTCGTCGTCTGGGGCGGATGGCCCTTCCACCGGGCCGCCTGGACCAACCTCCGGCACGGCGCCGCCACCATGGACACCCTGGTCTCGGTCGGCACGCTGGCCGCGTTCGGCTGGTCGCTGTGGGCCCTGTTCTTCGGCGACGCGGGCATGCCCGGCATGCACGACGAGTTCCGCCTCACCGTCTCCCGGATGGACGGCGCCTCCACCCTCTACCTGGAGGTCGCCGCCGGAGTCGTCGCGCTGATCCTGTTCGGCCGCTATCTGGAGGCCCGCTCCAAGCGCCGCGCCGGCGCGGCGCTGCGGGCGCTGATGGAGCTGGGCGCCAAGGACGTGGCCGTACTGCGGGACGGCCGTGAGGTGCGGGTTCCGGCGGCGGACCTGGCCGTCGGCGACCGGTTCGTCGTACGGCCCGGCGAGAAGATCGCCACCGACGGCACGGTGGTCGAGGGCGTCTCCGCCGTCGACGCGTCCATGCTGACCGGCGAGTCGGTGCCGGTGGACGTCGGCCCCGGCGACCGGGTCACCGGCGCCACGGTCAACGCGGGCGGGCGGCTCGTCGTCGAGGCGACCCGGGTCGGCGCCGACACCCGGCTCGCCCGCATGGCGAAGCTGGTGGAGGACGCGCAGAACGGCAAGGCCGAGGTGCAGCGGCTCGCCGACCGCATCTCCGCGGTGTTCGTGCCCGCCGTCATCCTCATCGCGGTCGGCACCTTCGGCGCCTGGCTGGGCGTCACCGGGGACACGGTCGCGGCGTTCACCGCCGCCGTCGCCGTACTGATCATCGCCTGCCCCTGCGCGCTGGGCCTCGCCACGCCGACCGCGCTGATGGTCGGCACCGGGCGCGGCGCCCAGCTCGGCATCCTCATCAAGGGTCCCGAGGTACTGGAGTCCACCCGCCGCGTCGACACGGTCGTCCTCGACAAGACCGGCACCGTCACCACCGGCCGGATGACCCTCCAGGCGGTGCACGTCGCCGACGGCGAGGACGAGAAGGAGCTGCTGCGGCTCGCCGGCGCCCTGGAGCACGCCTCCGAGCACCCCGTCGCCCGCGCGATCGCCGCCGGCGCGGAGGAACGCGCCGGCGCACTGCCCCCGGTCGAGCACTTCGAGAACGTCCCCGGGCGGGGTGTGCGCGGGCGCGTGGACGGTCGCGAGGTCGCCGTGGGACGCCTGTACGACGAGCTGCCCCGGGAGCTGGTCCGCGCGGCACACCAGGCCGAGCAGGAGGGCCGTACGGCCGTCGTGGCCGGCTGGGACGGGCGGCCCCGCGGGGTCCTCGCCGTCGCCGACGCGATCAAGGAGACCAGCGCCGACGCGGTACGCGAGCTGCGCGCGCTGGGCCTGAGGCCGGTGCTGCTCACCGGGGACAACCGCACGGTCGCCGAGGCGGTCGCGAACAGCGTCGGCATCGACCCCGGGGACGTGTTCGCCGAGGTGCTCCCCGAGGACAAGGTGGACGTCGTACGACGGCTGCAGCGCGAGGGGCGGGCCGTGGCGATGGTCGGCGACGGCGTGAACGACGCGGCCGCGCTGGCCACCGCCGACCTGGGCCTCGCCATGGGCACCGGCACGGACGCGGCGATCGAGGCCGGCGACCTGACCCTCGTCCGCGGCGATCTGCGGGTCGCGGCCGACGCCATCCGGCTGTCCCGGCGGACGCTGGCCACCATCAAGGGGAACCTGGTGTGGGCCTTCGGCTACAACGTGGCCGCGCTGCCACTGGCCGCGGCCGGGCTGCTCAACCCGATGATCGCCGGTGCGGCGATGGCCTTCTCCTCCGTCTTCGTCGTGACCAACAGCCTGCGGCTGCGCCGCTTCCGCTGAAGTCCCGTGGGGTTACCGGCGGTTCGGGGTGACCGAAGTGAGAGACCCCCTGGAGTCCGGCGCGAGCCTCACATAAGCTCTTCACAAGGCTCGCGCATCTTCCTTACGCTTGGGCTCCGATCGTCGTATCGGGGCTCTTGCGCACCTTAGGGACATATGCAAGAGACGCAGATCACAGTGACGCGAACGTAACCATCGAAGGGGTTCGAAGGTCTAAGTTGGCGATGTCAGCACAGCGTCTTGGGGGGCGCTGACTGGCATCTGGGGATGTCTTGGGGGACTTCCTCAGAGATGCGTTGCCGGGGCACGTGCGCCGGGAAGCTTTGAGCGGCCCTCCCAGCGTGCGTTGTCCCGGCAGATCGCAGCGCGTCACTGGAGCAGGACGGGTTTTGCTCGTTCTGCTCGAAGACAGCGATTCAGGCGCTGTCCTCTCCGAGCGCCCGGCCGGATCCCGTGGGGGGAATCCGCACCGGGACATGGGAAGGCGCCCTGGTCGTCGGCCCGTGGGGGGACCGGCGTCTCAGGGCGCCTTCCGCTTTTCTTCGCTTGTCGGCACCGATTCAGGGCCCGCCGCCCGGGCAGGCCCTGTCACTCGGTGCGCTCAGCGCTCCTCGACCGGCACGAAGTCGCGCAGCTCCACGCCCGTGTAGATCTGGCGCGGGCGACCGATGCGGGAGCCCGGCTCCTTGATCATCTCGGTCCACTGGGCGATCCAGCCCGGCAGGCGGCCGAGGGCGAACAGGACCGTGAACATCTCGGTCGGGAAGCCCATGGCCCGGTAGATCAGACCGGTGTAGAAGTCGACGTTCGGGTACAGCTTGCGCTCGACGAAGTAGTCGTCGGACAGCGCGTGCTCCTCCAGCTTCAGGGCGATGTCGAGGAGCTCGTCCTCCTTGCCCAGCGCGGAGAGCACGTCGTGCGCGGCGGCCTTGATGATCTTGGCGCGCGGGTCGAAGTTCTTGTAGACCCGGTGGCCGAAGCCCATCAGACGGACGCCGTCCTCCTTGTTCTTCACCTTGCGGATGAAGGTGTCGACGTCGGAGCCGGAGTCGCGGATGCCCTCGAGCATCTCCAGCACGGACTGGTTGGCACCGCCGTGCAGCGGGCCCCACAGCGCGCTGATGCCGGCCGAGATCGACGCGAACATGTTGGCCTGCGAGGAACCGACCAGGCGGACCGTCGAGGTCGAGCAGTTCTGCTCGTGGTCGGCGTGCAGGATCAGCAGCTTGTCCAGCGCGGCGACGACGACCGGGTCCAGCTCGAACTCCTGCGCCGGGACCGAGAAGGTCATCCGCAGGAAGTTCTCGACGTAGCCGAGGTCGTTGCGCGGGTAGACGAACGGGTGGCCGATCGACTTCTTGTACGCGTACGCCGCGATCGTCGGCAGCTTCGCGAGCAGCCGGATCGTGGAGAGGTCGCGCTGCTTCTCGTCGAACGGGTTGTGGCTGTCCTGGTAGAAGGTGGACAGCGCCGACACGACCGAGGACAGCATGGCCATCGGGTGGGCGTCGCGCGGGAAGCCCTTGTAGAAGTTCTTGACGTCCTCGTGCAGCAGGGTGTGCCGCGTGATGTCGTTCTTGAACGTCGAGAGCTCGTCGACGGTGGGCAGCTCGCCGTTGATCAGCAGGTACGCCACCTCGAGGAAGGTGGAGCGCTCGGCCAGCTGCTCGATGGGGTAGCCGCGGTAGCGGAGGATGCCCGCCTCGCCGTCGAGGTAGGTGATGGCGGATTTATAGGCGGCCGTGTTGCCGTATCCGCTGTCCAGGGTCACCAGACCGGTCTGGGCGCGGAGCTTCCCGATGTCGAAGCCCTTGTCGCCGACGGTGCTGTCGACCACCGGGTAGGTGTACTCGCCGTCGCCGTACCGCAGTACTACAGAGTTGTCGCTCACGTCTTCCCTCACCGACGTAGTGCCTCATCTTCGAGGTGCCCTGACTGTCTCTACCATCCCCCATTTGGCTCAGGAGAGTGCACTCGGGGTCGACCATTGGGCCTATTGGCGGCACTCAGTGCCGCCAACCTGCTCATCCTGCCCCCTCCGCACGGCATCTGGAAGTGCTCTGTGACCTTCACGACTCGTTTGATCGATCATTTTTTGTGATCCCGTCCGGCACCCCCTGGTCAGGGGCGGTCAGCAGCCGCGAAGTCTGAAGTCCAGTGCCGTACAGCGCCGGCCCGCCGACACCGTGCGCACCGCCTGTCCGATCGCCTTGCGTGAACCGACGAGGACGACCAGTCGCTTCGCCCGTGTCACCGCCGTGTACAGCAGGTTCCGCTGGAGCATCATCCATGCCCCCGTGGTGACGGGGATCACCACCGCGGGATATTCACTTCCCTGCGAACGATGGATGGTGACCGCGTACGCGTGTGCCAGTTCGTCCAGTTCGTCGAATTCGTACGGAACCTCCTCGTCCTCGTCCGTCAGCACCGTGAGCCGCTGGTCGACCGGGTCGAGCGAGGTGACGACACCCACGGTGCCGTTGAAGACACCGTTCTTCCCTTTCTCGTAATTGTTGCGAATCTGGGTGACCTTGTCGCCGACGCGGAAGACCCGGCCGCCGAACCGCTTCTCGGGCAGGTCGGGCCGGCCGGGGGTGACGGCCTGCTGGAGCAGGCCGTTCAGCACGCCGGCACCGGCCGGGCCCCGGTGCATGGGGGCCAGAACCTGGACGTCCCGGCGCGGGTCGAGCCCGAACTTGGCCGGAATTCGACGGGCGGCCACGTCCACGGTGAGCCGGCCGGCCTCCTCCGTGTCGTCCTCGACGAAGAGGAAGAAGTCCTTCATCCCGTCGGTGAGCGGATGCTGCCCGGCGTTGATCCGGTGCGCGTTGGTGACGACACCGGACTGCTGGGCCTGCCGGAAGACCCGGGTGAGCCGGACGGCGGGAAGGGGGCTGCCGTCGGCGAGCAGGTCGCGGAGGACTTCGCCGGCGCCGACGCTGGGCAGCTGGTCCACGTCCCCGACGAAGAGCAGGTGCGCACCGGGTGGCACGGCCTTGACCAGCTTGTTGGCGAGCAGCAGGTCCAGCATGGAGGCCTCGTCGACGACCACGAGGTCCGCGTCGAGCGGCCGGTCCCGGTCGTAGGCGGCATCGCCGCCCGGCTTCAGCTCCAGCAGCCGGTGGACGGTGGAGGCCTCGGCACCGGTCAGCTCGGACAGCCGCTTGGCGGCCCGCCCGGTGGGGGCCGCGAGCAGCACCTTGGCGCGCTTGGCCCGGGCCAGCTCCACGATCGAGCGGACGGTGAAGGACTTGCCGCAGCCGGGACCGCCGGTGAGGACGGCGACCTTCTCGGTGAGCGCCAGCTTCACGGCGGCCTCCTGCTCCGGGGCGAGGTCGGCGCCGGTACGGCCTTTCAGCCAGTCGAGGGCCTTGCCCCAGTCGACGCTCCGGAAGCCGGGCATGCGGTCCTGGTCCGTGCGCAGGAGACGGAGGAGCTGGGCGGAGAGGGAGAGCTCCGCCCGGTGGAAGGGGACCAGATAGACGGCCGTGACGGGTTCGGAGTCGTCGCCGCCGTCGGGACCGGGGACCTTCTCCCGTACGACACCCGGGTCACCGCCGTCCTCCGTGGGTTCGGCCAGCTCGGCGAGGCACTCGATGACAAGCCCGGTGTCGACGGCGAGCAGCTTCACCGCGTCGGAGATCAGCCGCTCCTCCGGCAGGAAGCAGTGCCCCTGGTCGGCGGACTGGGACAGGGCGTACTGCAGCCCGGCCTTCACCCGCTCCGGGCTGTCGTGCGGGATGCCGACGGACTGGGCGATCTTGTCGGCGGTGAGGAAGCCGATGCCCCAGACGTCGGCGGCGAGGCGGTAGGGGTGGTTCTTGACGACGGAGATCGACGCGTCGCCGTACTTCTTGTAGATCCGCACGGCGATGGACGTGGACACCTCGACTGTCTGCAGGAAGAGCATGACCTCCTTGATCGCCTTCTGCTCCTCCCAGGCGTCGGCGATCTTCTTCGTCCGCTTCGGACCGAGACCGGGCACCTCGATGAGCCGCTTGGGCTCCTCCTCGATGATCCGGAGGGTGTCGAGCCCGAAGTGCTGGGTGATCCGGTCGGCGAAGACGGGTCCGATGCCCTTGACCAGGCCGGACCCGAGGTAACGCCGGATGCCCTGGACGGTGGCGGGCAGGACGGTCGTGTAGTTCTCGACGTGGAACTGCTTGCCGTACTGGGGGTGCGAGCCCCAGCGCCCCTCCATGCGCAGCGACTCCCCGACCTGGGCGCCGAGCAGCGCACCGACCACCGTGAGGAGGTCACCGCCGCCTCTTCCCGTGTCGACCCGGGCGACCGTGTAGCCGTTCTCCTCATTGGCGTACGTGATGCGTTCGAGCACGCCCTCCAGCGTCGCGAGCCGCCGTTCGCCCGTCTGGGTCCCCGCCTGTTGAGCCATGATCCGACGGTACCGGTGGGGTGTGACAGAGGGTGGGGGTGAGCGCCCCCGGACGGGCTGGACAGAGGTGGGCGGGGCGGGTTCGATGTGGGGCGTAGTGCGGTCGGCCAGGGGGGACTGTCGTGGGTGGTGCGGAGGACGGTGCCGTCGTGGACGGTGCACCACCACTCGTGCGGATCGTTGCCGCCGGGCTCGCGGAGGGCTTGACGGGGGTCCTGGTGGGGGCGGCCGCGGACGTGCTGGTCTTCACCGCCGTCGACGATCTGCGGCTCTCCGGCACCGCTGGGCGTGTGCAGATCGTCGGACTCGGCGTCCAGACACTGCTGTGGGCGGTCAACTTCCTGGTGGCGCGGCCACGTCAGCTGCGTGAGTTCGGCTCCGCTGTGGCGGTCCACGGCCTGTCGGCGCCGGGGCAGGCCGGGGAGCGGACACGGCAGCTGCGGCGGGGCTGTGTCCGTGTGGCGGTCTTCGTCATCCTGACGACCGCGTGCGGCGTCTTTCTGATCCACCTGCCCCTGTTCGGCCTGACCGTTCAGCTGATGCTGCTCCTCGGTCTCGTCCACACCTGGCGGACCGCTGTCTGGTGGGAGCGCCGGCACGGCGTCCATCTGTGGAAGCCCGCCCTGTCCGCCGTGGGGCGCGAGAAGTGGCGTGCCTCGCCGTACTACACGACGGCGGCGGTGGCCGGGGGCCGAGGACCGGCGGGCTTGTTCCGCATGGAGTGAGCACGGGCAAAGGTCCTGGCGCGATGGGCAGATGTGTTCCAACTGGCTTCGCCGGGGCCCCAGGTGGCCGCCTTCTCTCACTCAGGGCACGGAACGAAACTGCCGATCAGCGTCGGCCGCCGGGCCGGCCTCACGGTCACGATTGGGTTTCGGACAACCTTCAACCTCTTGCCTCCTCGCATGTAATCGTTTCCAATCCTTTCTGCGGCGTGGATGTAATCGTTTCCAAGACCGCACGGATCTCACGAGTCTCACGAGGAGGTGAGCCGGCGATGGCGAGTATCAAGGACGTCGCTGCCGCGGCCGGGGTCTCCGTCGCCACGGTCTCGCGCGTCCTGAACGCACACCCGTCGGTCAGCGCCGACGCGCGCACGCGCGTGCTGGCCGCCGTCGAGGCGCTCGGGTACCGGCCCAATGCCGTCGCCCGGTCCCTGCGCACCGACCAGACCCACACCCTCGGGCTCGTCATCAGTGACGTGCTCAATCCCTACTTCACCGAGCTGGCCCGTTCCGTGGAGGAAGAGGCCCGCGCGCTCGGGTACAGCGTGATCATCGGCAACGCCGACGAGCGGCCGGACCTTCAGGACCATCACGTGCGGAACCTGCTCGAGCGGCGGATCGACGGGCTGCTCGTCTCTCCCACCGACGGCGGCTCTCCGCTCATGCTCGACGCCGCCCGCTCCGGGACCCCGATGGTGTTCGTGGACCGCTGGATCCCGGGGGTCGACGTCCCCGTCGTACGGGCCGACGGACGGGGTGCCGTACGGGACCTGGTCGCGCATCTGTACGCGCTCGGGCACCGGCGGCTCGCGATCATCGCGGGGCCCGCCGCCACCACGACCGGCAGCGAGCGTGTCGAGGCCTTCCGGGAGGCGATGGGCGAGTACGGGCTTCCCCTTCCGGACGCCTACATAGGCCAGGGCGACTTCCAGGCCGAGAGCGGACGGCGGGTCACCGAGGGGTTCCTGGACCTCGCCCATCCGCCGGAGGTCGTCTTCGCCGCCGACAATCTCATGGCACTCGGTGCCCTGGACGCGGCACGCGCGCGTGGGCTGCGCGTTCCGGACGACATCGCGCTGGCCGCGTTCGACGACATCCCCTGGTTCGTGCACACCGATCCGCCCGTCACCGCGATCGCCCAGCCGACCGGTGAGCTGGGGCGGGCCGCCGTACGCGCCCTGGTCGACCGCATCGAGGGGCGCGCGGCCGCCTCCGTCACCCTCACCGCCCGGCTCGTGGTGCGCCGCTCGTGCGGCGCGCCCGGACCGGCTGTGCAACCCCCCACGCAGTCCCCCTCCCCAGTGCAAAGGAGCACGTCGTGAGCAACGCGGACGAGTTGCTGCGTATCGAGGGCATACGCAAGACCTTCCCCGGCGTGGTCGCGCTCGACGGCGTCGACTTCGATCTGCGCCGGGGCGAGGTCCATGTGCTGCTCGGTGAGAACGGCGCCGGCAAGAGCACGCTCATCAAGATGCTCTCCGGGGCCTACACGCCCGACGGCGGCCGTATTCACGTCGGTGGTCAGGAGGTGCGCATCCATGGCGCACAGGACGCCGAACGGCTCGGGATCGCCACCATTTACCAGGAGTTCAATCTCGTTCCCGATCTGACCGTCGCCGAGAACATCTTTCTCGGGCGGCAGCCGCGGCGCTTCGGGATGATCGACCGGAAGCGGATGGAGGCCGACGCCGAGGTGCTGCTCGCGCGCGTCGGCGTGAACGTCTCCCCCCGCGCGCGTGTGCGTGAACTCGGCATCGCAAGGCTGCAGATGGTCGAGATCGCCAAGGCGCTCAGCCTGGACGCGCGCGTGCTCATCATGGACGAGCCGACCGCCGTGCTCACCTCGGAGGAGGTGGAGAAGCTCTTCGGCATCGTGCGGTCGTTGCGTCGGGACGGCGTGGGGATCGTCTTCATCACGCATCATCTGGAGGAGATCGCCGCCCTGGGGGACCGGGTCACCGTCATCCGGGACGGGAAGAGCGTGGGCCAGGTTCCCGCCTCGACCCCCGAGGACGAGCTGGTGCGGCTCATGGTCGGGCGGTCCATCGAGCAGCAGTATCCGCGGCAACGGCCCGAGAAGGGTGCCGCCCTGCTCAGTGTCGAGGGGCTCACCCGTGACGGTGTCTTCCACGACGTCAGCTTCGAGGTGCACGCCGGCGAGGTCGTCGGGATCGCGGGGCTGGTGGGCGCGGGGCGCACCGAGGTGGTGCGGGCCGTGTTCGGGGCGGATCCGTACGACGGCGGGGTGGTGAAGGTCTCCGGCGCGGAGCTCAAACGGCATGACGTGAACGCCGCGATGGCCGCCGGGATCGGGCTCGTGCCGGAGGACCGCAAGGGGCAGGGGCTGGTGCTGGACGCCTCCGTCGAGGAGAACCTCGGGCTCGTGACCATGCGGTCCGCGACCCGGGCCGGGCTCGTCGACCGCAGGGCGCAGCATGTCGCCGCCGAGCGCATCGCCGGGCAGCTGGGCGTGCGGATGGCGGGGCTGGGGCAGCACGTGCGGACCCTGTCCGGCGGCAATCAGCAGAAGGTCGTCATCGGCAAGTGGCTGCTGGCCGACACCAAGGTGCTGATCCTCGACGAGCCGACGCGAGGCATCGACGTCGGCGCGAAGGTCGAGATCTACCAGCTCGTCAACGAACTCACCGCTCAGGGTGCCGCCGTGCTCATGATCTCCAGCGATCTGCCGGAGGTGCTCGGCATGAGCGACCGGGTGCTGGTGATGGCCCAGGGCCGGATCGCCGGTGAACTCGCGGCCGCCGAGGCCACCCAGGACGCCGTCATGGCGCTCGCCGTCTCCACTCCCACCATCCAGAAGGAGGCCACCCGTGGCCACTGACACGCTCAAGAGCCGCGCGGGCGCGAGTGGCGCCCCCGCCCCGGGGGCCTTGCGTCGGCTGCTCCTCGACAACGGCGCGCTCACCGCGCTGATCGTCCTCGTCGTCGCGCTGTCCGCGCTGTCCGGGGACTTCCTGACCACCGACAACCTGCTCAACATCGGCGTCCAGGCGGCCGTGACGGCCATCCTCGCCTTCGGTGTGACCTTCGTGATCGTCTCGGCGGGCATCGATCTGTCCGTCGGCTCCGTGGCCGCGCTGTCGGCGACCGTGCTGGCCTGGAGCGCCACGCGGCACGGGGTGCCGGTGGCGGTCGCGGTCCTGTTCGCCGTCGCCACGGGTGTCGTCGCGGGTCTGGTGAACGGTTTCCTCATCGCCTACGGCAAGCTGCCGCCGTTCATCGCGACGCTGGCCATGCTGTCGGTGGGCCGTGGTCTCGCCCTGGTGATCTCGCAGGGCTCCCCCATCGCCTTCCCGGACTCGGTCTCGCACCTCGGGGACACGCTCGGCGGATGGCTGCCGGTGCCGGTGCTGGTCATGGTCGTGATGGGGCTGATCGCCGCACTCGTGCTGGGGCGGACGTACATCGGCCGCTCGATGTACGCGATCGGCGGCAACGAGGAGGCCGCGCGGCTGTCCGGTCTTCGGGTGAAGAAGCAGAAGCTCGCCATCTACGCGCTGTCCGGCATCTTCGCGGCCGTCGCGGGCGTCGTGCTGGCCTCCCGGCTGTCCTCGGCGCAGCCGCAGGCCGCCGACGGCTACGAGCTGGACGCGATCGCGGCGGTCGTCATCGGCGGTGCCTCGCTCGCGGGCGGCACCGGCAAGGCGTCCGGCACGCTGATCGGCGCGCTGATCCTGGCGGTGCTCCGCAACGGCCTCAACCTGCTGAACGTCTCCGCGTTCTGGCAGCAGGTCGTGATCGGCGTCGTCATCGCGCTGGCGGTGCTGCTGGACACCATGCGCCGCAAGGCCGGGGCGACCCCGGTGGCGTCCGGTACGGGCGGGCCCAGGGGCAGGCAGGCGGCGACCTACGCCCTCGCGGCCGTCGTCACCGTGGCGATCGTCGGGGCGACCTCCTTCCTGCACGGCGGGTCCTCGTCCTCCACCACCCCGAAGATGGGCCTGTCGCTGTCCACCCTCAACAACCCGTTCTTCGTGCAGATCCGGGCCGGCGCCCAGGCCGAGGCGAAGAAGCTGGGCGTGGACCTGACCGTGACCGACGCCCAGAACGACGCCTCCCAGCAGGCCAACCAGCTGCAGAACTTCACCAGTTCCGGCCTGGGCGCGATCATCGTCAACCCGGTGGACTCGGACGCGGCGAGCAACTCGGTCAAGTCCGCCGACAAGGCGAGGATCCCGGTGATCGCCGTCGACCGGGGCGTCAACAAGGCCGCCGTGAACGCCCTGGTGGCGTCCGACAACGTGGCGGGCGGGGAACTGGCCGCGAAGACCGTCGCCGAGAAGCTCGGCGGCAAGGGCAGGATCGTGATCCTGCAGGGCCAGGCCGGCACGTCGGCGGCCCGGGAGCGCGCGCAGGGCTTCGCGCAGGGTCTGAAGGCCTACCCCGGCATCCGGGTGGTGGCCCAGCAGCCGGCCGACTTCGACCGCACCAAGGGCCTCGACGTGATGTCGAACCTGCTCCAGGCCCACCCCGACGTCCAGGGTGTCATCGCCGCCAACGACGAGATGGCCCTCGGCGCGATCAAGGCGCTCGGTTCCAAGGCCGGCAAGTCCGTCCAGGTCGTCGGTTTCGACGGCACCCCGGACGGGCTGACGGCGGTGAAGGACGGCACGCTGTACGCGTCGGTCGCCCAGCAGCCGACGCAGTTGGGGAAGATCGCCGTGGACAACGCGCTCAAGGCGGTCCAGGGCAAGAAGGTGGCGCCGACGGTGAAGGTACCGGTGAAGGTGGTCACGAAGGACAACGTGGCCGGTTTCAGCGGCTGACAACGGGTGAGGCCGGGCGGGCGGTCGTACACCATGGGGGCACCCGGCATGGGGCACCATGGGTGACGGCCGCCCGCCCGGGTCGTCTCTGGGAGTCATGGGGAGTCAACTGATGTACGACTACGACCTGTTGGTCGTGGGTTCGGCCAACGCCGACCTGGTGATCGACGTCGAGCGGCGGCCGGCCGCCGGCGAGACGGTGCTCGGCGGCGACCTGGCCGTCCACCCGGGCGGCAAGGGCGCCAACCAGGCGGTCGCCGCCGCCCGGCTCGGCGCGGGTACGGCCCTGCTGGCCCGGGTCGGCGACGACGGCCACGGCAGGCTGCTGCTGGACTCCCTGCACGAGGCCGGCGTCGACACGGTCGGCGTGCTGGTGGGCGGGGCGCCGACGGGAGTGGCGCTGATCACCGTGGACCCCTCCGGGGACAACAGCATCGTGGTGTCGCCCGGTGCCAACGCCCGCCTCACCCCCGCGGACATCCGGGCGGCGGTCAGCCTGTTCCTCGCCTCCCGGGTGGTGTCGGCGCAGCTGGAGATCCCGCTGGAGACGGTCGTGGAGGTCGTACGGAACCTGTCCCCGGACAGCCGTTTCGTGCTGAACCCGTCCCCGCCGCGCCCCCTGCCGACGGAGGTGCTCGCGGCCTGCGACCCGCTGATCGTCAACGAGCACGAGGCCCGGGTGATCCTCGGCGAGGCCTGTGTGAGCGAGGATCCGGCGGACTGGGCGCGGCTGCTGCTGGCCAAGGGTCCGCGCTCGGTGGTGGTGACGCTCGGCGCGCAGGGGGCGCTGGTGTGCGACTCCTCGGAGGTGACGCGGGTGGCGTCGGCGAAGGTGGACGCCGTGGACACGACGGGTGCCGGGGACGCGTTCACGGCGGCGCTGGCCTGGAAGCTGGGCACGGGCGCGGATCTGCCGCAGGCGGCGGCCTACGCGGCCCGGGTCGGCGCGGCGGCCGTGACGAAGCGGGGCGCGCAGGAGTCGTATCCGACGGCGGAGGAGGTCGAGGCGCTGTGAAGAAGGCGGGAATCCTCAACCGTCATCTGTCCGGTGCCCTCGCCGAGCTGGGGCACGGGGACGGGGTGCTGGTGTGTGACGCGGGCATGCCGATCCCGGACGGGCCGCGCGTGGTGGACCTGGCGTTCCGCGCCGGGGTGCCGTCGTTCGCGGAGGTGCTGGACGGTCTGCTGGCCGAGCTCGTGGTGGAGGGCGCCACGGCGGCCCAGGAGCTGCGCGGCCGCAACCGGGCCCTGCTGGAGGGCCACTTCCCGGGGCTCTCCCTGGTCCCGCACGAGCGCCTGAAGGAGCTGTCGGCGGGCGCACGGCTGGTCGTGCGCACGGGTGAGGCGCGGCCGTACGCGAATGTGCTGCTGCGCTGCGGCGTCTTCTTCTGAGGCCCGTACGCCTTCGAGGGGGCGGCCCCGGTCCGTCGACCGGGGCCGCCCCCTCGGCTTTCCCCTCCGTATCAGAACCCCGTGAATCCCCCCCGGGTCCCCTCCCGGGTTCTGATGACAGGTACGACACTCGGAGCCCGGAAAGGGTTGCACGCGTTCTCAAGATTTTTTGAGTACGTGTTCCACGAACCGCTCCGCCGTCTCCGCCAGCACCTCCCGGCCGTCCCGGGCCCACAGCCGCTCGTTGAAGAGCTCGACCTCGATCGGGCCGGTGTAGCCGGCGGCCTCCACGTGGCCCGTCCACTCGCGCATGTCGATCGCGCCGTCGCCGATCTGCCCCCGGCCGTTGAGGACGCCCTCGGGCAGCGGGGTGATCCAGTCGGCGAGTTGGAAGGTGTGGATACGGCCGCCCGCGCCCGCCCGGGCGATCTGTGCCGGGGCCTGGTCGTCCCACCAGATGTGGTAGGTGTCCACGGTCACCCCGACCTGGTGCGCGGGGAAGCGCTCGGCCAGGTCCAGGGCCTGGGCCAGCGTCGACACCACGCAGCGGTCGGCGGCGTACATGGGGTGCAGGGGCTCGATGGCCAGGCGGACCCCGTGGTCCTCGGCACGGGGCGCGAGGTCGGCGAGGGCGTCGGCGATGCGTTCGCGGGCCGCCCGCAGGTCCTTGCCGCCGGGCGGGAGGCCGCCGCACACCAGGACCAGGGTGTCGGTGCCGAGGGTGGCCGCCTCCTCGATCGCGCGCCGGTTGTCGTCCAGGGCACGGGACCGCTCTGCCGGGTCGGTCGCCGTGAGGAAGCCGCCCCGGCACAGGGTCGTCACCGTCAGGCCCGCCTCCCGGACCAGTTTCGCCGCCGCCTCGACGCCGTACTCCTGGACCGGCTCCCGCCACAGGCCCACCTGAGTGACGCCCGATCGGCCGCAGGCGTCCGCCAGTTCCGGCAGTGACAGCTGCCTCACCGTCATCTGGTTGATGCTGAACCGCGCCAGACCGGTCATGGGGTCACCCCGTACAGCGACAGCAGGTTCTTCATCCGTTCCTCGGCGAGCTTGGGGTCCGGGAACAGGCCGAGGGCGTCGGCGAGTTCGTAGGCGCGGGCCAGGTGCGGGAGGGAGCGGGCCGACTGGAGGCCGCCGACCATCGTGAAGTGGGACTGGTGGCCGGCGAGCCAGGCCAGGAGGACCACGCCGGTCTTGTAGAAGCGGGTCGGGGTCTGGAAGAGGTGGCGGGACAGCTCGACCGTGGGGTCCAGCAGGCTCCGGAAGCCTGCCGTGTCCCCCGTGTCCAGGACCCGTACCGCCTCGGCCGCCAGCGGGCCGAGCGGGTCGAAGATGCCGAGCAGGGCGTGGCTGAAGCCCTGGTCGTCGCCCGCGATCAGCTCGGGGTAGTTGAAGTCGTCGCCCGTGTAGCAGCGCACGCCGTGAGGCAGGCGGCGGCGGAGGTCGATCTCCCTGCGGGCGTCCAGCAGGGACACCTTGATGCCGTCCACCTTGTCCGGGTGCGCGGCGATGACCTCCAGGAACGTCTCCGTCGCGGCGTCCAGGTCGGCCGAGCCCCAGTAACCCTCCAGCGCCGGGTCGAACATCGGGCCCAGCCAGTGCAGGATCACCGGCTCGGCGGACTGGCGCAGGAGACGGCCGTAGATCTCCAGGTAGTCCTCGGGCCCGGACGACGCGGCCGCCAAGGCCCGCGACGCCATCAGGACCGGCTGGGCGCCCGACTCCTCGACGACCGCGAGCTGTTCCTCGTAGGCCGCGCGGATCTCCGCCAGGGAGCCGCCCGTGATCTGGTCGGTGCCGACCCCGCAGGCGATCCGGCCGCCCACACTGCGCGCCTCCGCCGCCGACCGGCGGATCAGCTCGGCCGCGCCCGCCCAGTCCAGGCCCATGCCGCGCTGGGCGGTGTCCATCGCCTCGGCGACGCCGAGTCCGTGGGACCACAGGTGGCGGCGGAAGGCGAGGGTGGCGTCCCAGTCGACGGCGGCGGGCGAGTCGGGGGACACGTCCGCGTACGGGTCGGCCACGACGTGCGCCGCCGAGAACACCGTACGGGAGGTGAAGGGGGTGCCCGGCGAGACGTGCAACGGCTCGGTGCGGGGCTCGTACGTCCGCAAGGAACCGTCCGCCGAGGGAAGTCGGATGGTCACAGCGCGATCTCCGGTACCTCGATCCGGCGGCCCTCGGCCGAGGACTTCAGGCCCAGCTCCGCGAGTTGGACGCCACGGGCGCCGGCCAGCAGGTCCCAGTGGTACGGCGCGTCGGCGTAGACGTGCTTGAGGAACAGCTCCCACTGGGCCTTGAAGCCGTTGTCGAAGTCCCCGTTGTCCGGGACCTCCTGCCACTGGTCGCGGAAGACCTCGGTGGCCGGGACGTCCGGGTTCCAGACCGGCTTGGGGGTCGCCGAGCGGTGCTGCGCCCGGCACTTCCTGAGTCCCGCCACCGCGGAGCCCTCGGTGCCGTCCACCTGGAACTCGACCAGTTCGTCGCGGTTGACGCGCACGGCCCAGGAGGAGTTGATCTGGGCGATCGCGCCGCCCTCCAGCTCGAAGATGCCGTAGGCCGCGTCGTCCGCCGTCGCGTCGTAGGGCTTGCCCTGTTCGTCCCAGCGCTGCGGGATGTGGGTGGTGGCGAGGGCCTGGACGGACCTCACGCGGCCGAACAGCTCGTGCAGGACGTATTCCCAGTGCGGGAACATGTCGACAACGATGCCACCGCCGTCCTCGGCGCGGTAGTTCCAGGAAGGGCGCTGGGCGGGCTGCCAGTCGCCCTCGAACACCCAGTAGCCGAACTCGCCCCGGACGGAGAGGATCCGGCCGAAGAAGCCGCCGTCGACGAGCCGCTTCAGCTTCACGAGGCCCGGCAGGAAGATCTTGTCCTGGACCACGCCGTGCCTGATGCCCCTGGCGTGGGCGAGGCGCGCCAGTTCGAGCGCGCCGTCCAGGCCGGTGGCCGTGGGCTTCTCGGTGTAGACGTGCTTTCCGGCGGCGATCGCCTTCTTGACGGCCTCCTCGCGGGCGGAGGTGACCTGGGAGTCGAAGTAGATGTCGACGCTGCCGTCCGCAAGGACCGCGTCCACGTCCGTGGAGACGTGGTCGAGGCCGTGGCGGTCGGCGATCGCGCGCAGGGCGTGCTCGCGGCGGCCCAGCAGGATCGGCTCGGGCCACAGCACGGTGCCGTCGCCGAGGTCGAGGCCGCCCTGGTCGCGCAGGGCGAGGATCGACCGCACGAGGTGCTGGCGGTAGCCCATGCGCCCGGTCACGCCGTTCATGGCGATTCGCACCGTCTTGCGTGTCACGTGAGTCCCCTCTGTCAACACAGGAAGCAAGCGCTTTCTATGGTGAGAAGCTAGCCTCTGGACCGTGGTCTGTACAAGACCGTGTCCCCTTCGAGTTGTTCGAGGGGGCGAACAACCGGGGGCCATGGCCTTAAGGTCTGCTCGACGGATTCTCGGAACCAGCGGCAGGACCTGGCTGTCTACGAGGGCGTACGACACGATGCGCGACCGGAGGACGACGACATGACGGTGACCCTGGCGGATGTGGCGGCCCGCGCCCAGGTCTCACCCGCGACGGTGTCGCGCGTGCTGAACGGCAACTACCCGGTGGCCGCCTCCACGCGCGAGCGGGTGCTGCGGGCGGTGGACGAGCTGGACTACGTCCTCAACGGCCCGGCGAGCGCCCTCGCCGCGGCCACCTCCGACCTGGTCGGCATCCTCGTCAACGACATCGCCGACCCCTTCTTCGGCATCATGGCGAGCGCGATACAGGCCGAGATCGGGGGCGTCGGGGGTGGCCGGGCGGGCGGTGAGCGGCTGGCGGTGGTCTGCAACACGGGCGGCTCGCCGGAGCGTGAGCTGACCTACCTGACACTGCTGCAGCGGCAGCGGGCGGCGGCCGTCGTGCTGACCGGCGGGGCCGTGGAGGACGCGCCGCACGCGGCGGCGGTCGCGGCGAAGCTGCGCAAGCTCGCCGAGGCCGGGACGCGGGTGGTGCTGTGCGGGCGGCCGCCGGCGCCCGACACCGAGGCCGTGGCGCTCACCTTCGACAACCGGGGCGGCGCACGCCGGCTCACCGAGCATCTGCTCGGCCTCGGCCACCGCCGCCTCGGCTACATCGCGGGCCCCGAGGAGCGCACGACGACCCGGCACCGGCTGGAGGGCCACCGGGAGGCGCTGGCCGCGGCAGGTGTGGCGGACGACCCACGCTGGACGGTGCACGGCCGCTACGACCGGCAGTCCGGGTACGAGGCGACGCTGGAGCTGCTGCGCCGTGATCCGTCGCTGACCGCCGTGGTCGCCGCGAACGACTCCGTCGCGCTCGGGGCGTGTGCGGCGCTGCGGGACTCCGGGCTGCGGATTCCGGACGACGTGTCGGTCGCCGGGTTCGACGATCTGCCGTTCAGTGTGGATGCGGTGCCCGCGCTGACGACGGTGCGGCTGCCGCTCGCGGAGGCGGGGGCCAGGGCCGGGCGCATCGCCATGGGGCGGGAAGAAGCGCCCCCCGGAGGCATCACGACCGTCCGGGGGGAGCTGATGGTGCGGGGGTCTTCGGGGGTGCCCCGGTCAGCCGGGAAGTGACCTTCCCAGCAGGGGCATCGGCGCCTCGCCCCTCTTGCGGTCCTGGTACCAGCGCTTGCCGGTGTCGTAGGCCCGGCGGGCCCTGCGGACGACGGGGATCTGGGTGGCGAGGTGGACCTGGTAGCGCCAGGGGGTCTGGTGGCCCTGGCGTACCGACATGGCGTAAGCGAAGGAGACCGGGTCGCGGTCCAGGTAGTCGTCCAGCTGCTCGAACCAGGCCATGCTGGAGCGCGCACCCGCCTGGGTGGGGTGCAGTTCGGCGCGGCGGTGCTGGTCGTACTCGCGCAGTGCCGTCCGCGGATCGGGGTAGCTCGCGAGGCTGTGGGCCAGCACGATCGCGTCGATCATCGCGAGCCGGGTCCCGGACCCGAGCGTGAAGTGGGTGGTGTGCGCGGCGTCGCCGGCCAGGACGACGTTGCCGTCGACCCAGGTCCGGTTGCTGATGTGCTGGAAGCGCTGCCACTTCGCCGGTTCGCCGCGTGATCTGCTGATCAGGGAGTGGCCGTCGAGCGCGCGGTGGAAGATCTTCTCCAGCAGGGGCATGGCGTCATCGGGTTCGAGCGTGTCGAGGCCGAGGCCCTTCCAGGTCTGCGGTGAGCACTCCACGATGCAGGTGCTGATCCCGTGGTACGACGGATAGGCGTGGAACCAGATCCAGCCGGCCGGGGTCTCCTCGAAGCAGAACACGAAGCTCTCGAACTGCCGGTCCGTGCCGAGCCAGATGTAGGGGTTGCGGCCAGTCTCCACCTGGGTGCCGAAGCGCTCGGCGCGGCTCTGCCGGATGCGGCTGCCCGCGCCGTCGGCGGCCACGATCAGGTCGGCCTCGGGCAGGTCGGCGGGATCGGCGAGCTTCTCCCCGTGCCGGACGTCGACGCCGAGTGCCTTCGCGCGCCGGGTGAGGACCTCCAGCAGGGCGGCGCGGCCCATGCTGTAGCCGTAGCCGCCGAAGTAGGCCGTGCCGTCGTGCCGGCTGCCGTGCAGACGGATCTCCTGGTCCTGCCACAGCACGGAACCCGCGCTCACCGCCCGTGCGCTCTCGGGGTCGTTGCGATGCAGGATGTCCAGCAGATCGCTCCAGTACACGACACCCCAGCCGTACGTCGCCTCCGGCGGGTCCCGCTCGATCACGGTGATCTCGTGACCGGCGTCCCGCAGCTTCGCGGAGATCGCGAAGTACAGCCCGGCCGGGCCTCCGCCCACGCAGACGATCCTCATCCGGTACCTCCGTTGTCACGGCCACACTGGAACATCACTTCGGTTACGTCCTTCGGCATATGGAACCGGGTGCCCGTGAGGTCGGGCACCCGGATCCACCCTTGGTTTGTCAGGGGGTGTCGGCTACTGCTGGCGCTCAGTCCCACCAGCCCCAGCCCCAGCCGCCGCCCCAGCCCCAGCCCCAGCCCCAGCCCCAGCCCCAGCCGCCGTGGCCCCAGCCCCAGCCGCCGTGGCCCCAGCCCCAGCCCCAGCCGCCGCCGCCCCAGCCCCAGCCCCAGCCCCAGCCACCGCCGTGGCTGTGGTACGTGGCGACCTGCGCGGGAGCGGACGCGGGAGCAGAGGAGGTGGCAGCCTGGGCCGCTCCGGCTCCGGCCGCGATGGCAAGGATCGGCGCCGAGCAGACCGCGATGGCCACTCTCTTCATCCGGGTGGTGTGTGCGCGCATGATGAGCCCCTCTCCGGAGGGTGTGGTTGACTTGCCGACCGGCCTCTACGGGCCGTCCGTTGCGCTCCCTTGCCTGCGCGTCGCTCGGAGCGCGCCCGCCGCCACGCGATAAGCGCTCTCGCGGCGGACCGCCACGTCCGTGATAAAACGGACATAAGTGGCGTTCTCCATCAAAGCTACGACGAGGTCGCGACGTAGTCAAAAGCAGGACTCCGTACCGCCCTAAAGAACAGGCAAAGGGAACGGACCCGGGTCCGGACAGCCAACGCCCGTGCACCCCAGCAGATTTGGTACGCCGCCGAGCCGAACCGTGGACGCGGGCGGGCGGTGAGCCTAGGCTCCGAGAGACAGCATCTCTGACTGAGTCAAACATCTGGGGGGCTGAGATGACCGTCCAGGACGTCCGCGCCTTCAACCGCTTCTATACGGGCGTCATCGGCGCCCTCGACTACGGCCGCCATCTCTACGCCCCGTACACCCTCACCGAATCCCGTGTGCTGTACGAACTCGCCCAGGTCCCGCACCTGGACGCGGTCGATCTGCGCACCCTGCTCGACCTGGACGCCGGGTATCTGAGCCGGATCCTGAACAAGTTCGGGGACGCCGGGCTCATCGAGCGCGGCCCCTCGCAGAGCGATCCGCGCCGGCGGCGGGTACGGCTCACCGCGCGGGGCCGGGAGGCCGCAGCCCTGCTCGACGAGCGGGCCCGGGAGACGGTCGGGGCCATGCTCGATACCGTGGCCCCGGCCGACCGGCCCCGGCTGGCCGAGGCCATGCGGACCATCCAGCAGGTCCTCGGCGAGGACGGGGACCGGTCCGAAGAGGTCGTGCTGCGCGAGCCGCGCCCCGGCGACCTCGGCTGGATCGTGCAGCGCAACGCGGCCCTGTACGCGGCCGAGTACGGCTGGAACGCCGACTACGAGGGGCTGGTCGCCCGGATCGTCGCCGACTTCGCGGAGGACCACGACCCGCATCTGGAACGGGTGTGGATCGCCGAGCGGGCAGGGCGCCCGGTGGGCTGTGTGATGTGCGTACGGGACGACGCACCCGGCACCGCGCGGCTGCGGCTGCTGCTGGTCGAGCCGGAGGCGCGCGGGCACGGCATCGGCGACCGGCTGGTGCGGGCCGTGATCGACTTCGCGCGCGGGGTCGGCTACCGCGACCTGGTGCTGTGGACCAACGACGTGCTCAGCGGCGCCCGCCGGATCTACCAGCGGCACGGCTTCGTTCTCGTCGCGGAGAAGCCGCACCGCTCCTTCGGCAAGGATCTCGTCGGCCAGGACTGGCGACTGGATCTGCACGAATCGGGCGAATGACGAGTAGGGTCCGGGCCATGAAGCTGGCGTTCTCCACTCTCGGTGTCCCCGGCCTGCCCGTCCCTGAGGTCCTGGCGCTCGCGACCGCGCACGGCTACCACGGCGTCGAACTGCGCGCCCACCCCGAGGAACCCGTCCATCCCGGCCTGACCACCGCCGAACGCGCCGCAACCGCGGCCCGTTTCAAGGAGGCCGGGGTCGAGGTCCTGGGCCTCGCCGGGTACGCGCGTGTCGCCGCGCCCGGTGACGACGCACCCGTACTGGCGGAGATCCGGGACCTCCTCCACCTCGCCCACGACCTGGGCGCACCCTACGTCCGGGTCTTCCCCGGCGCCGACCCCGACCACCCCCCGGCGGAGTCCGACGCCCTGGCCGCCCGGCGGCTCGGCACCGCGGCGGAGGACGCCGCCGCGCTGGGCGTGCGGATCCTGCTGGAGACGCATGACTCGCATCGCACCGGTGCCGACGTGATCCGGGTGCTGGGCCCGGTCGGGCACCGGCAGGTGGGTGCGCTGTGGGACGTCATGCACACCTGGCTGGGCGGGGAGCAGCCCGCCGACACCTATGCGGCGCTTGCTCCGCATCTGGGGTATGTGCAGGTCAAGGACATCGCGTCGGCGCAGGACACCACGCCGCTGCCGCTCGGCTCCGGGGTGCTTCCGCTCACCGAGTGCGTGGACGTCCTGTGCCGGCGCGGGTGGGACGGGTGGCTGTGCTGGGAGTACGAGAAGCGGTGGTACGAGTCGGCTGCGCCGCTTGCGGGGCTGTTGGGGGCGGGGCGGGAGCACTTGCTGCGCCTGCTGGGCGAGGCGGCGTAGGTTCACCCGTCAGACACAGCCCCGCGCCCCTGACGGGGTGCGCCCCGGCCCCCGGGTAAATCGCTGGCCCGGTCATCGGCGCCCGGTTACCCTCCCCCGGTGATTCAGCCGCTCATCGACGTACGACCCCTGCGCACCTCACCCCTCTTCCGGCGGCTGCTGGTCGGACGGACCGTGTCCACGCTCGGCGGGTTCATGACCATGGTGACGGTCATGTACCAGGTGTGGGACATGACCCGCAGCACGGCGTGGACCGGTGCGGTCGGGCTCGCGCAGGCGGTGCCGCTGGTGGTGTTCGGGCTGTTCGCGGGCGCCTGGGTGGACCGGGCGGACCGGCGGCGGATCTATCTCACGGCGACGGTGGGACAGGCGGCCTGCTCCGCGCTGCTGGCCGTGCAGGGCTTCACCGGGCACGTCCCGGTGGCGGCCGTCCTCGCCCTGGTCGCCGCGCAGGCGGCGTTCAGCGCACTCGGCGCCCCGGCGGCCGGGGTGTTCGTGCCGCGGCTGCTGCCGAAGGACCAGGTGGCCGCCGGTCTGGCCCTGAACCAGGTCACCGGCCAGTCGATGATGCTCCTCGGCCCGGCCCTGGCCGGTGTTCTGCTGGGCTGGCTGGGCATCGGCATCTGCTATCTGCTGGACGCCCTCAGCTTCGGCGTCAGCTTCTACGGCGCCTTCGGGCTGCCCGCGCTGCCGCCGCAGGGCGAGCCGTCGCGGGCGGGCCTGCACGGGGTGCTGGACGGGCTGCGGTTCCTGGCCGGGCACCGGGTGGTGCGGGGGGCGCTGATCACCGACCTCGCCGCGACCGTGCTGTGCTTCCCGGTGAGTGTGTTCCCGCTGGTCAACGCCGAGCGGTTCGGCGACGACCCGCGCACGCTCGGCCTGTTCCTGTCGGCCCTGGCGGTCGGCGGCGTCACGGCCACCGCGCTGTCGGGCGCGGTGACCCGGCTCGGCCGGCCGGGTACGGTCATGCTGGGCGCGGCGGCCGCATGGGGTGCCGCGCTGCTCCTCTTCGGGCTGACGACCAACCCGTGGCTGGGCCTCGCCCTGCTCGCCGTCGCGGGCGCCGGGGACGCCATCTCGGTCGTCTCCCGGTCCACGATCGTGCAGACCCGCACCCCGGACGCCCTGCTCGGCCGGGTCACGGCGGCCGAGCAGATCGTCAGCCAGGCGGGCCCCAGCCTCGGCAATGTGCGCGGCGGCCTGGTCGCCGGCTGGACCAGTGGCGCGACCTCGCTGATCACCGGCGGCCTGCTGTGTCTGCTGGCGGTGGCAACGGTCACCGCGACGACACCGGAACTGCGAAACGGGGCGCCCGGTACGGCCGACGAGGCCGCCGGGGCCCCCGGTACGGCCGACGGGGCCGCCGGGGCGCCGGGTACGGCCATCGAATCCCCCTGACACCTACGTGAGAGCTCGGACAGCCTCCCGACGGCCTCTCACACGGACCGCGCCGGGCGTGCCGTCAGCGGTGTGGTGCCGGTCAGACACCAGGCCAGGACCGCCGGCCAGGGGCCGTACCCGGCGTCGAGGTCGAGGTGGGCGGCGCCGGGGATGATGTCGGCGGGCAGGCCGAGCGGCTCGGCGTAGACGCTGTCCGCGCCCTCGGGACAGTACGGGTCGTCGGTGCCCGCGACCAGCCGGGCCGGGCCGGGAAGCGGGGCGTCGAGGGCGGGCGGGGCGAAGGCGGAGACCTCCGGGAAGGAGGCGAGGGTGGCCGGGGACGGTGGCGCGACGAGCAGCACCCGGTCCGCGTACCGCAGTTGCTTCAGGCCCCGGGCGGCGGCGTGCAGCCACAGCACGGCGGACAGGCTGTGGGCGACGACGACCCGCTCCCCCGAGCCGTCCAACTCCTCCAGGTGGCGGGCGAGTTCGCCGAGCCACGCCTCCAGGTCGGGGTCGTCCGCCTCGGGCAGCTGCGGATAGGTGACCCGGTGGCCCAGCCCGGTGAGGCGGTCGGCGAGCCAGTGCTGCCAGTGCCCCCCGGGGCGGTGGTTCTGCCAGCCGTGCAGGATGAGGTACGCGCGCGTCGTCATGCCGCCGATGATCTCCGAGCCCTCCCTCACGGTCCAGTCACCCGGGGCGGCGCCGGGGCAACTCCCCCTGGTGTGAGACCAGTTGCTCCGATAGCTTCCGGCGCACATGTGTCTCACAACAGTCACACAGGGGAGAGTGCGCATGCGCAAGGCGCTCAGATGGCTGCTCGCGCTCGCCGTGTTCATAGGCACGCTGAGCACGGCGGGCACGGCCACCGCCGCCCAGTCCGGTCCCACCGACATCAAGGACAGACTGCTCGCCATACCGGGCATGAGCCTGATCCAGGAGAAGCCGTACCCCGGCTACCGCTACTTCGTCCTGAACTACACCCAGCCGATCGACCACCGCCACCCCGACCGCGGCACCTTCCAGCAGCGCATCACCGTGCTGCACAAGGACACCAGCCGCCCGACGGTCTTCTACACCGGCGGCTACAACGTCTCCACGACGCCCTCGCGCCGCGAGCCCACCCAGATCGTGGACGGCAACCAGGTCTCCCTGGAGTACCGCTTCTTCACCCCGTCCCGCCCCGACCCGGCCGACTGGTCCAAGCTCGACATCTGGCAGGCGGCCGGCGACCAGCACCGCGTGTTCGAGGCCCTCAAGCCGATCTACGGCGGCCGCTGGATCGCCACCGGCGGCTCCAAGGGCGGTATGACGGCGACGTACTACGAGCGCTTCTACCCGCGTGACATGGACGGCGTCGTCGCCTACGTCGCCCCCAACGACGTCGTCAACAGCGAGGACTCGGCCTACGACCGCTTCTTCGCCGGCGTCGGCACCAAGGAGTGCCGGGACCGGCTGAACGCCGTCCAGCGGGAGGCGCTGGTGCGCCGGGAGCCGCTGGAGAAGCGGTACGCGCGGTACGCCGCCGACAACGGCTACACCTTCGACACCGTCGGCGGCCTGGACAAGGCGTACGAGGCGGTCGTCCTCGACTACGTCTGGGGCTTCTGGCAGTACAGCCTGCTGCAGGACTGCGACACCGTCCCGGCGCACGCGGCCACCGCGAGCGACGACGAGATCTGGAACTCGGTCGACACCATCTCCGGGTTCTCCGCCTACACCGACCAGGGACTCGAACCGTACACGCCGTACTACTACCAGGCGGGCACTCAGCTGGGCGCGCCGACCATCCACTTCCCGTACATCGAGCGGAAGTTGATCCGCTACGGCTACCAGCCGCCGCGCGACTTCGTGCCCCGTTCCATCCCGATGCGCTTCCAGCCGCAGGCGATGCGGGACGTGGACACATGGGTACGGCACCACGCCACGCACATGCTGTTCGTCTACGGCCAGAACGACCCGTGGGGCTCGGAGCGCTTCCGGCTCGGTACGGGCGCCCGTGACTCGTACGTCTTCACGGCCCCCGGCATGAACCACGGCGCGAACGTCGCGGGCCTGGTCCCCGACCAGAAGGCTCTCGCCACGGCTCGCATCCTGCAGTGGGCCGGGGTTTCCTCCGCCGACGTCGCCAAGGCCGCGCCGCTGGCCGCGTTCGACGCCAAGCTGGACGTGCGGGACCCCGAGCGCGAGCCCGCGCTGCGGCCGTAGGGGCGGTTCCCTCACAGCCGCCGCGCACAGCCCACCGGCCTGGTGCCGCCCAGCTGGACGTACAACGCCGTCGACGCCGGGCAGTCCGTGCGGTCGGGGACGGCCTGGGTGATGCGGTACTCGGGTTTTCGGCGGGCCGAGCCGTCGCAGGCGGTCTCGCGGACCTGGCCCTTGCCGGAGGCGTACACGCAGTCGCCGGGGATCGTGCGGGGGCCGCCCCCGCCCCCCGGGTCGCCGGGGTGCGGGGGCTCCAGGCCGCGCATGCAGGCGTAGCCCTGGGGGATCGCGCCGTCGCCGTCCTCGTCGGCGGCCGCGGACCGGGCGCTGATGTGCAGCACGAAGTCGGTCGTCGGCGGGCACAGGGGGCCGTCGGCGGTCGCGCCGTCGTAGCGGGCGACGACCCTGGCCGCCGCCCGCTCGCTCGCGCAGGGCACCTCGGTGAAGCTGGTCGTGCCGAAGGAACTGCACTCGCCGACGGCGAGGAACTCGGTGCCGTAGCCGCCGCTGGTGGCCGGGGTGGGGCGGGCGTCGCCGACGGGGGCGCCCGCCGTACCCCGGCAGCCGGACAGCAGCAGGGCGGCCGGCAGCAGGCAGGCGAGGCACGCGGCCCTCACGGCACCTTTCCCACGCATGGCACCCCCCTGACACCCCGGTCCAGCGTGGCCCTCGGCGGCGCGGCCACGCCAGACATCAGGGAGGGTTTCCCCCCGTTGGGGGTGGTGCGCCCGGTGTGTGGCGTACGGCTAGTACGTCAGCCCGTACCCGATCGGGTACAGCACCTGGGTGGGGTCGTCGGCCCGCTGCACCGGCACCGGCAGCTTGCCGCGCGGGGGCACGCCGCCGGCGATCACCCGTGCGGCGGCGCGCACTTCGACGTCCGTCCAGCCGTACGAGGCCAGGCAGGCCTTGACGGAGGGGAACTGGGCCACGTCGTAGGGGTTGCGGACGGCGAGGGCCGCCAGGGGCTTGCCCGTGGCCAGGAGCTGTTCCACCAGCGTGCGTTGGGCGCTGCCCGCCGTCACGTTGTAGGTCGCGACGACCACCGCGTCAGCGTCCCGCGCGGCCTTGACCGCCTGGGCGATGACCGCGGCGGAGGGTGCGGTGCCGGTGGACAGGGCCGTGGCCGTGAAGCCCAGCTCGGTGAGGGCGGCGGCCAGCACGCCGGTGGGCGGGCCGGTGGTGCCGGAGGGCGAGGCCGGGTCCGCGCCGACGACCAGCAGGCGGGGCTCGGTGCGGGGGGAGAAGGGGAGGGTGCCGTCCTCGTTGACCAGGAGGGTCGTGGTGCGTTCGGCGATCCGGTCGGCGGCGGCCAGGTGCGCCTCGGTGCCCACCGTGCCCTCGATGCTCGTCCGGCCGGCCCGGCGGTCGGCGAAGAGGCCGAGGCGGGCCTTCAGGCGCAGGATGCGCAGGATCGATTCGTCGAGGCGGGCCTCGGTCAGCTCGCCGTTCTGGACGGCCTTCAGTACGGCGTTCCAGGCCACGTCGAGGGACGGCGGGTTGAGCAGCTGGTCCACCCCGGCCTTCAGCGCGAGCACCGGCACCCGGTCGTCGCCGTACTTGGTGCGGACGCCCTCCATGCCGAGGGAGTCGGTGATCACGACCCCGTCGTAGCCGAGTTCGCCGCGCAGGATGCCGGTGAGGATCGGGTGGGAGAGGGTGGCCGGGTCGCCGGAGTCGTCCAGGGCCGGGAACTGGATGTGCGCGGTCATGATGGAGTCGATGCCCGCGGCGATCGCGGCCCGGAAGGGTACGGCGTCCAGCTTCTCCCACAACTCCCGGCTGTGCGTGATGACCGGGAAGCCGGTGTGGCTGTCGGTGGCGGTGTCGCCGTGACCGGGGAAGTGCTTGGCGGTCGCCGCGACCCGGGAGGCCTGATAGCCCGTCACCTCGGCGGCCACCAGCGCGGCGACCGCGTCCGGGTCGGCGCCGAAGGACCGTACGCCGATGACCGGGTTGGCCGGGTTGACGTTGACGTCGGCGTCCGGGGAGTAGTCCTGGTTGATGCCGATCGCGCGCAGCTCGGCGCCGGAGATCCGGCCGAGGGTGTGCGCGTCCGCGCGGGAGCGGCCGGCGCCGATCGCCATGGCGCCGGGGAAGAGGGTGGCGGGCTTGCCGACCCGGCAGACCGCGCCGTGCTCCTGGTCGGTGGCGATGAGCACCGGCAGGCCGCGCGGCTGGTCCAGGGAGGCCTTCTGGATGCCGTCGGAGAGGTCGGCGATCTGGTGCGGGTCGCGGGTGTTGTGGGCCCAGGCGAAGTAGATGATCCCGCCGACGCGGTACTTGGCGATCAGCTCGGCGGCCGTGCGGACGCCGATCTCGTTGAGGTTGGCGTCGATGTCGGCCTGGTCGGGGGCGGTGGCGGAGTGGCCGTAGACCCGCATCACGAAGAGCTGGCCGACCTTCTCCTCCAGCGTCATCCGGGAGATCAGGGCGCGCAGCCGGCGGTCGTCGCCGGGCGTGGCGGCGCGCGCGGCCGTCGGCACGGTCAGCGCGGCGGTGAGGCCCGCGGTCGCGGCGAGGACGGCGCGTCTGGAGGGTCTTGCGGTGTGTCCCGTGCTTGCCGTGCTTCCCGTGCTGGTGTCGGGCACGTGCGCTCCTTCCAGAGGAGTACCGCTGAAGGAAACTTCCGAGGAGTCACCAATATCCGGGAAGTTTCTTTCCGTCAAGGGACTGCACAGTAACCGCAGAAGGGGCCGCCACCGGCGCAGGGAGGGGGCGCGCCGATGGCGGCGGGCGGCCGGCCGTGCCGCGGCGAAGAGGGTGGGTCGGCGTTCGCGGCCAGTCGCGAAGGGCCGACACCACGGCACGGAACCCGTCCGGCAACCCGCGCGTTGGACGAGCCCGGCGCGCGCCGGGTTCCCCCGTCCGGCGGCACGTCCACCTCCTGGACGGTCATGACCGCAGTGCGGACGAACCAGCCATCATGCGGGCATGCCCGCAGTAGCCATCCCCGGTTCCAAGTCCATCACCGCCCGTGCCCTGTTCCTCGCGGCCGCCGCCGACGGCGTCAGCACGCTCCTGGGCCCCCTGAGCTCCGACGACACCGAGGGCTTCGCCGAGGGCCTGACCCGGCTCGGCTACCGGCTGGGCCGTACCGCGGAGGCCTGGCAGGTGGACGGCCGCCCGCAGGGACCGGCGCTCGCCGAGGCCAGGGTCCACTGCCGTGACGGTGCCACCACCGCCCGCTTCCTGCCCGTCCTGGCCGCCGCCGGACACGGCACCTTCCGCTTCGACGCCTCCCCGCAGATGCGCCGCCGTCCCCTCGGCCCGCTCACTCGCGCCCTGCGCGACCTCGGCGTCGACCTGCGGCACGAGGAGGCCGAGGGGCACCATCCGCTCACCGTCCGGGCGGCCGGTGTCGAGGGCGGCGAGGTCCTGCTGGACGCCGGCCAGTCCTCCCAGTACCTGACCGCGCTGCTCCTGCTGGGCCCGCTGACCCGCAAGGGCCTCAGGATCCGGGTGACCGACCTGGTCTCGGCGCCGTACGTGGAGATCACGCTCGCGATGATGCGGGCGTTCGGCGTGGAGGTGGTGCGGGACGGCGAGGTGTACGACGTCCCGGCCGGCGGCTACCGCGCCACCACCTACGCCATCGAGCCGGACGCCTCCACCGCGAGCTACTTCTTCGCCGCGGCCGCCGTCACGCCGGGCCGCGAGGTGACCGTGCCGGGCCTCGGCACCGGCGCGCTCCAGGGCGATCTGCGCTTCGTGGAGGTGCTGCGGCGGATGGGCGCCGAGGTGGAGATCGCGGCGGACCGGACGACCGTGCGCGGCACGGGAGTCCTGCGCGGTCTCACCGTGAACATGCGGGACGTCTCCGACACCATGCCGACGCTCGCCGCGATCGCGCCGTTCGCCTCCGGCCCGGTCCGCATCGAGGACGTGGCGAACACACGGGTGAAGGAGTGCGACCGTCTGGAGGCCTGCGCGGACAATCTGCGCAGGCTCGGTGTGCCGGTGGCGACCGGCCTCGACTGGATCGAGATCCGGCCCGGCACGCCCGCCCCCGGCACCGGGGTCAGGACCTTCGGGGACCACCGCATCGTGATGTCCTTCGCGGTGACCGGCCTGCGCACCCCCGGCCTGTCGTACGACGATCCCGGCTGCGTCCGCAAGACGTTCCCGGGGTTCCACGAGGCGTTCGCGAGGCTCCCGGAAGCGGGCTGACCGCGCGGGCCGTCAGCACAGGATCCACCCCGAGCTGACCGACCCCCGGGGCCCCACCGCGCCCTTGATCCACACGCAGCGGTGGCCGGCGTGGACCGTCACCGGCCCCGCGTGGTGCCGGTAGACGCCCTTGTCGACGACCGGGCGGTTGCCGCGGGCCTGGACGCTGACGGACATCGTCCGGGCGGATCCGGGGTGCCGCGCGACGGTGATGGCGCACACGTACCCGTCGTGCTTGTAGACGTGGGTGACCCCGCTGCTGAACGGCAGGGTCCGCACCTCGTGCCCGGCACAGCCGCCGACCGTGCCCGCCTGGGCGGTGCCGGACGTCACCAGGGCGAGCGCCCCGCTCGCCGCCAACACGGCCGCACCGAGCGCCAGGCGCCGGCGTATCCCACCACTGTCCACTTCGATCCTCCCCGTACCACGGTCGCGCTCCCCCGGCTTCCGTACTGATGTACGGACGCACGGCGTATGCCGGATGGTTGCACGGCCGTCAGCGACGCACGTCGAGGGGGCGCCGCAAGAGGCCGACGGGCCGTCAGCGGGACGCGGTGACCGGCTCCTCCGGCTCCGGGCGGCCGACGAAGGTGCGCCACAGTTCGGCGTACCGGCCGTCGCGGGCGAGGAGTTCGTCGTGGGTGCCGTCCTCCGCGACCCGGCCGTGGTCCATCACCACCACCCGGTCCGCGCGGGCGGCCGTGGTCAGCCGGTGGGCGACCACCAGCGTCGTACGCCGCCCCGCCAGACGGTCGGTGGCCTGGTTGACCTGGGCTTCCGTGGCCAGGTCCAGCGCGGCCGTGGCCTCGTCGAGGAGCAGGATGTCCGGGTCGACCAGTTCGGCGCGGGCGAGCGCGATCAGCTGGCGCTGGCCGGCCGACAGGTTGCGGCCGCGTTCGGCGACCTCGTGCAGATAGCCGCCCTCCAGCGTGGCGATCATCTCGTGCGCGCCGACCGCCCGCGCCGCCGCCTCCACCTCGGCGTCGGTGGCGTCCGGGCGGCCGTAGGCGATGGCGTCCCGGACCGTGCCGGGGAACAGGTACGCCTCCTGCGGGACGACTCCCAGCCGGTGCCGGTACGAGGTCAGGTCAAGGGCGCGCAGATCCGTGCCGTCGACCGTGACCCGCCCCGCGGTGGGGTCGTAGAACCGCGCGACCAGCTTGACCAGGGTCGACTTGCCGGCGCCCGTCTCGCCGACGAAGGCCACCGTCTGCCCGGCCGGGATCGTCAACTCGATGCCGGCGAGCGCCTCCTCGTCGTCGCCGTAGGCGAAGTGCACGCCCTCGAAGGCGATGTCCCCGCGCAGGGACAGCACCTCCCGCGGCTCGTCCGCCGACTTCGTGGACGTCGGCTCGCGCAGCAGCTCCTGGATGCGGCCCAGGGAGACGGTGGCCTGTTGGTAGCCGTCGAAGACCTGGGACAGCTGCTGGACCGGCGCGAAGAACAGGTCGATGTAGAGGAGGTAGGCGACCAGGGCGCCGGTCGTCAGGGTGGCCGCCTGAACCCGGCCCGCGCCCGCGATCAGCACCGAGGCCGCCGCGACCGCCGACAGGAGCTGCACGAACGGGAAGTACACGGAGATCAGCCACTGGCCGCGGATGCGGGCGCGCCGGTAGCTGTCGCTGCGCTCGGCGAACCGCCGCCCGCCGTCCCGCTCGCGCCGGAAGGCCTGCACGATCCGCAGCCCGGCGACCGACTCCTGCAGATCGGCGTTGACCACCGAGACGCGCTCGCGGGCGAGTTCGTACGCCTTCACGCTCGCCCGGCGGAAGAAGAAGGTCGCGACGATCAGCGGGGGCAGCGTCGCGAAGACCACCAGGGCGAGCTGGAGGTCGATCACCAGCAGGGCGACCATGATGCCGAAGAAGGTGACGACCGAGACGAACGCCGTGACGAGACCCGTCTGCAGGAACGTCGACAGGGCATCGACGTCGGTCGTCATCCGGGTCATGATCCGGCCGGTCAGCTCGCGCTCGTAGTAGTCGAGCCCGAGCCGCTGGAGCTGGGCGAAGATCTTCAGCCGCAGCGCGTACAGCACCCGCTCGCCGGTACGGCCCGTCATCCGGGTCTCGCCGATCTGCGCGGCCCACTGGACGAGGACGGTGAGCAGGGCCAGCAGGGACGCGGACCAGATGGCTCCGATGGCCATCTTCGTCACGCCCGAGTCGATGCCGTGCCGGATCAGCACCGGCAGCAGCAGACCCGCGCCCGCGTCCACGGCGACCAGCAGCAGGCTGAGCAGCAGCGGCGGGCCGAAGCCGCGCAGCAGGCGGCGCAGGCCGTAGGAGTCCTCCGGCAGGACCGCCCGGGCCTCGTCGATGCCGGGGGTGTCGGTGGCCGGGGGCAGCGCCTCCACCTGGGCGAGGAGTTCCGGGGTGGCCGGGGTGCCGGAGAGTGCCTGGTCCTTCGGTTCCCGGTCGCCCGTCCACAGCCTGGGGGTCACGCCCCGCTCGGCGTCGAACTCGGCGTCCAGCTCCTCGCGGACGGAGGTGTCCTCCTGGGGCAGGGCGGGCTCGGCGTGGCCCGGGGAGACTCCGCCCAGCTCGTCCGGGTCGGTGAGCAGCCGGCGGTAGAGGGCGGACCGCTCCTGGAGTTCCTCGTGGGTGCCGACGTCGGCGAGCCGGCCGCCGTCCAGGACGGCGATGCGGTCGGCGAGGTTGAGGGTGGAGCGGCGGTGCGCGATGAGCAGGGTGGTACGGCCCTCCATCACGTGCTTGAGGGCCTCGTGGATCTCGTGTTCCACGCGGGCGTCGACGGCGGAGGTGGCGTCGTCGAGGACGAGCAGCCGCGGGTCGGTCAGCAGGGCGCGGGCGAGCGCGACGCGCTGGCGCTGGCCGCCGGAGAGGGTCAGGCCCTGCTCGCCGACCTTGGTGTCGTAGCCCGCGGGCAGCGCGGTGATGAAACGGTCCGCCTGGGCGGCGCGGGCGGCGGCCTCGATCTCCTCCTGGGTGGCGTCCGGCCGGCCGTAGGCGATGTTGTTGCGCACGGTGTCGGAGAAGAGGAAGGAGTCCTCGGGGACGAGCCCGATCGCGGCGCGCAGGCTGTCCAGGGTGAGCTCGCGGACGTCGTGGCCGCCGATCAGGACCGCGCCGTGGGTGACGTCGTAGAAACGCGGCAGCAGCAGGGAGAGGGTGGACTTGCCGGAGCCGGAGGAGCCGACGACGGCGAGGGTCTCACCGGGCCGGATCTCGAAGCTCAGCCCGTCCAGCACCTGGGATCCGCTGTCGTACCCGAAGGAGACGTCGTCGAACTCGACGGTCGCGGGCGCATCGGCGGGCAGCTCCTTGCCGCCGTCCCGCATGGTCGGCTCGGTGTCGATCAGCTCCAGGACGCGCTCGGTGCCGGCGCGGGCCTGCTGGCCGACGGTGAGGACCACCGCGAGCATGCGGACGGGGCCGACCAGCTGGGCGAGGTAGCTGGAGAAGGCGACGAAGGTGCCGAGCGTGATGTGCCCGCGGACGGCCAGCCAGCCGCCGAGGGCCAGCATGGCGACCTGTCCGAGGGCGGGTACGGCCTGGAGGGCGGGCGTGAACCTGCTGTTCAGCCGGATCGTGCGCAGCCGCCCGGCGAAGAGCCTGCGCCCGACCTCCCTGAGCTTGCCGGTCTCCTGCTCCTCCTGCCCGAAGCCCTTCACCACGCGTACGCCGCTGACGGCGCCGTCGACCACGCCCGCAACAGCGGCGGCCTGCGCCTGGGCGTACCAGGTGGCGGGGTGGAGCTTGCTGCGGCTGCGCTTGGCGATCCAGCCCAGCGCGGGCGCCACGGCGAGGGCGACCAGGGTCAGCGGCAGCGACAGCCACGCCATGATCACCAGGGAGATCACGAAGAGCAGGACGTTCCCGATGGTCATCGGGAGCATGAAGAGCAGGCCCTGGATCAGCTGCAGGTCGCTGGTGGCGCGGCCGACGACCTGTCCCGTGGACAGCTCGTCCTGGCGGCGGCCGTCGAGGCGGGTGATCGTGCCGTACATCCCGGTCCGCAGGTCGTGCTGGACGTCGAGGGCGAGACGGCCGCCGTAGTAGCGGCGGATGTAGGTCGAGGCGTAGACGAGCAGGGCCGCGCCGATCAGGGCGCCGGCCCAGGGGGCCATGGACCGGGTGTGGTTCCCGATCACGTCGTCGATGATCACCTTGGTGATCAGCGGGACGACGGCCATGACGGCCATGCCGGCCAGGGAGGAGCCGAGGGCGAGGACGACGTCCTTCGGATACCGCCAGGCGTACGCCGCCAGGCGTCGTGCCCATCCCCGCTGCGCTGCCACGCCGGTGCCTTCCTGTCGACCTGCTCTACCGGAAGGCACCAACGCGCACGGGGGCGGATTTCATCCCGCTGCAACAGAGCGAGGGCGGGATCAGACGCGTACCCGCAGGTAATAGAACCTGGTCGTCTGGGCCGGGTTCTGGTTGTCGTCGCTGACCAGGAGGACCTTCAGGCGGCCCTCGTGGTCACGGCCGGTGATCGTCATGCCCTCGATGTTGTCCAGCAGGGGATTCGGCTGGGGCTGCTTGGCCGTGGCGCCCAGGGACGGACAGGCGGCGATGTCCGCCAGCAGCGTCTTCTTGATCAGGTGGACGGAAGGCTGTCCCGTCAGGTTCTCGACACCGCGGGTGTCGGTCGCGTGGCGAAGGTCGGCCAGGTAGAGGCGGACGGTGTTGCCGACGCCGGAGGTGAAGCCGCGTTCCAGGACGAGGAGGCGGCCGTCGGGCGTGGCCCGGACCTCGGGGACGCCGAGGCCGGCGTCGGTGCGGTAGGCGTACTGGGCCGAGAGACGGAAGTGGCCGCCCTTCGTGCGCTGCCAGGTCTGGAAGCGGATGGTCCCCGTCGAGTCGCCCGAGATCGCGCCCTCCATGGAGGCCAGCAGCGTGTGGCCGCCGGGCAGCAGGGTCAGTCCCTCGAAGGTCTGGTTGGCGGTGGCGCGGCCGGCCGGGGAGACCAGCAGGGAGGAGGGGACCGGGAGCCGGTCGAGGATCTCGCCGTCGGCCGAGTAGCGGCGGACGGACGGCTCGCTCTCGGAGCTGATCAGCCGGGTTCCGTCCCGGTCTACGACCAGGCCCTCGGAATCGAGGTCGGCGCCCTGCTCGTCGGCGAGGTGGACGGCGGACCTCGGCTGGAGGGTCTGCGGGTCCAGGGTGAACAGGGAGGAACGGTCCTCCAGCGTGACCGGCGAGCCGTCCCGGTCCACCGCGAGGGCGGAGAAGTTGCCGACGAAGGTGCCGTGGTACGTCGTCTTGTCGAGCGCGTCGGAGAAGCGGTCGATGGACACCGACGGCGAACAGGCGTCGCGGCTCGCAAAGTCGGCACTGGCGGGCCCGGCGGCGGCCAGGGAGGTGGCCGCCGCCAGGCCGGCGGTCAGGGTGGCGAGTACGGTTCTCAGGCGCATGCCCGTCACCGTAGGGTGGGCGGGTGTCCCGCGGGAGACCGCCTCGTGAACCACCTTGGGAATCGCCTGGTGAACCGCCTTGTGCGGCGTCAGCCCTGCGGCGGCACCGCGACGAACGCCTCGGTGGGCCGGCTGGTCGGCGTGTAGACCTGGGTGGTCGACGTGGTCGGCACGATGTCCCTGTGGATGACCTTGGCGACGTTCTGGATGGTGGTGACGCCGTAGTCCATGGTGCTGTTGTCCTGCGTCAGCACCGAGATCATGTAGTCGTGGCCGGCGCCGTTGAAGGTGCCGAGGCTGTGCACCCGCCAGCCGTGCGTCGCGCGCTGCAGCCAGCCGTTCTTGACGTGCACGGAGACCGTGGACGGCGCACCGGCCGGGGTGCCCCAGCGCTGCGAGGAGATGACCTGGCCCATCAGCTTCAGGATGTACGCGCGGGAGTTGTCGCTCAGCACGCTGTTCTTGGCCGTGATGAGCTTGAGCAGCTTCTGCTCGTCGGTGACGTTCTCCTGGGTCAGACCCCAGTAGCCGTTCGCACCCGGCACGGTCCTCGTCATCCCGGCGGCGGCGAGGAAGCCCTTGATCTTGGTGAGACCGAGCTGCTTCCACAGGGCGGTCGTGGCGTCGTTGTCCGACTTGGTGATCATGGCCTTGGTGAGCGTGACCTCACGGTCGGTCAGATAGCGGTTGTGCTTCTTGGCGTCCCACAGCAGCGTGGCGAGCACGGTGACCTTGACGGTGCTGGCCGAGTCGTAGGAGCTGGTGGCGCGCAGGGTGCAGGTGGTGCTGGTGCTGCGGTCGTACAGGCCGATCGCGACCGTGCCCTTGCGAGTGGCCAGGGCGGCCGTGATGTCCTTCTGCAGTTTGGCGGCGAGGCCCGCCTTGGCGGACGTGCAGCTGACGGTGGGCGTGGCCGCGGCGGCCGGGGTGGCGGCAACCACGGTGGGTATCAGCACGCCGGCGCCGAGCGCTGCCGTCAGCACTCTGGCGCGTCGGGTCATGCGGTGGGTCATGGGAAGGTCCCCCTGGGAACGTGGAGTGGCGCACGCCTGCGCCTGTTGGGTTGACTCGCCGAAGCGGCCGGAAGTTGTACGCATGTTCCCAGGCGGCGCGTTCCGACAGCTCCCCGGAGGGCAATGATTTATCCATGCCGGGACAGAGGGAAAGTCAACTCAGGCAGTCGGGGCGGCTGTTCGCGGCGCTGGCCGTGCTTCGCCTCGCCGCGGGGGCGGACGACAAACTGCGCACACTGGACGGTCCGGACACGAAGACCCACCCGCGGGGCCGTATAGGCGAGGCGAAAGGGGACTTGTACGCCCTCCTCGTGAAGGCTCGCGTCAACAACGGCGGCAAGAACTGGGAGGCGGCAGCCGCGGCATTCCGGTCGATACCGGACTTCCTGGAGAAGGGAAACGTGCCACACGGCGGATTGAGCCCCGCGGCGTTCGCCGAGTTCAAGGCCGGCTACGACGCTCAGATCGGCGCATTCCGGGACAAGTTCTCCCAGCTGCTGTCGTGAGCCGTGCCGGGCTGCCCATACCCGGCTCTCACCGACCCACAGCTTCCCCCCAGGTGCACCACAGCCCGCGCCCATCGCCGGTCTGCATGGTGCACTGGTGACATCTGCCACCGATCCCCTTCCCCACCCGCCGACCGCGACCACGGCCGCGCCCCCCGGTCCGCCGGCCCCGGACGCCGTACCGCCGGACCGCGCCCCCCGCTGGTCGCTGCCCGCGCTGCTCGCGATCGAGCTGCTGGCGGCCGTGCTCTACACCTGGAACCTCTCGGGCGCCGGCCTCAACAGCTTCTACAGCGCGGCCGTCTACAGCGGCACACAGAACTGGAAGGCGTGGTTCTTCGGCTCGCTCGACGCCGGGAACTTCCTCACCGTCGACAAACCGCCGTTCGCCGACATGGTCATGAGCCTGTCGTGCCGGATCTTCGGCTTCGGCACCTGGCAGATGATGCTGCCGGAGGTCGTGGCCGGGCTCGCCACGATCTGGATCCTGCACTCCTGCGTGAAGCGGACGTTCGGGCACCCGGCGGCTGCGGTGGCCGCACTGGTCCTCGCACTGACCCCGATCACGGTCGCCATCAACCGGGACAACAACCCCGACACGATCCTCGTCCTGCTGATGGTCGCAGGGGCGGCGCCGGCCCTGCGCGCGGTGACGAACGGCCGCCTGCTGCCCCTGCTCGGCTCGGCGGTGTGCTTCGGCCTGGCCTTCAACACCAAAATGCTGGCGGGCTACATCGCACTCCCCGCCGTCTTCGCGGTCTACCTGCTCGCGGCGCGCCCGAAGCTCGTACGGCGGATCGTGAACCTGCTGCTCGCCGGCGTGGTCCTGGCGCTCTCCAGCTTCTGGTGGGCGGTCGCCGTGTCCCTCGTCCCCGCCTCCGAACGGCCGTACATCGGCGGTTCGACGGACGGCACGGCCTGGAACCTGATCACGGGCTACAACGGCCTCGGCCGGATCTTCGGCGGCGACCCTTTGGCGCACTGCCCTATCGACGCCACGGCGCGGATTGGCAGATCCATTCCACCCCGGCTCCCCCTCCCAAACCCCCCACCTGCCCATTCACCCGACACCGCCGGAACAAACCTGCCAATCCCCGCACCACACCCTCCCCTTCCCCCTCACCGACGGGACGCACGCATCCGCCCCAGGGCCCGGCACCGCCCGGGCCCACTGCCCTCCGGGCCGCTCGCTCGCTTCTCCCCCGTGCTGGAGCGAGGTGGGTCAAGGGTGGCCCGGAGGGCCATCGGCGAAGCCGGCGCGCAGCGCCCTTGACGCACCTCGCGGAAGCACGACACTGGCCCGAGAAGCGAGCGGCCCAACAGCCGCTCCTCACCCCGCGACGAACAACTCCCCCCTCCCCTCCCCTCCCCTCCCCCCGCCTCGGCAAGGCGGACGCCGAGTGCCTGCCCTGACTAACCCAGGTGCGTCGGCGCGAACATCCGCAGCACCGCCGGGAGGACGACGACCGACGGTCCCGGTGCCGCCAGGGCCTTCGCGAGGTCCTCCTCCAGGGTCTCCGGGGTCGTACGGACGCCGGGCACGCCGAAGGACTCGGCCAGGGCCACGTAGTCCGGGCGCGTCAGCTCCGTCGCCGTCGCCTGGCCGAAGGCGTCCGTCATGTACTCGCGGAGGATGCCGTAGCCGCCGTCGTCGACGATCAGCCAGGTGACCGCCAGGTCGTACTGCCTCGCCGTGGCGAGTTCCGCGATCGAGTAGAGCGCGCCGCCGTCGCCCGACACCGCCAGGACCGGGCGCGAGGGATCCGCCGCCGCCGCGCCCAGCGCCGCCGGGAAGCCGTAGCCGAGGCCGCCGGCGCCCTGTGCGGAGTGCATGAGGTTCGTGCCCCGGGGGTCGAAGGCCGACCACGCCCAGTACGCCAGGATCGTCATGTCCCAGAAGGACGGGGAACCGGCGGGGAGGGCGCGCCGGACGGACCCCAGCGCCTCCTGCTCCAGGGCGAGTTCCTGGCCCGCGATACGGGACGCCACCTTCTCCAGCAGTTGCCGTACCCGCTCCGGAGCCGACTCGTCGGTGCGCTCCTCCACCGTCTCCAGCAGCGCCTGCAGGGCCAGGCGGGCGTCGGCGTGGATGCCCAGCGCCGGGTGGTTGGACTCCAGCTTGCCGAGGTCGGCCTCGATCTGGACGACTCGGCCGCGGGGCTTGAACGTGTGGTAGTTGGAGGAGAGTTCACCCAGGCCGGAGCCGACCACCAGCAGGACGTCCGCGTCCTCCAGGAAGTCCGTCGTGTACCGGTCCTCCAGCCAGGACTGCATCGACAGCGGATGCTCCCACGGGAACGCGCCCTTGCCGCCGAAGGTCGTCACCACGGGCGCCTGAAGCCTCTCGGCCAGCGCCCTCAGCTTTCCCGACGCGTCCGACCGTACGACCCCGCCGCCCGCGATGATCGCCGGGCGGGACGCATGGGACAGCAAGTCGGCGGCCACCGCCGTGAGTTCGGGGCGCGGGGCCAGGGCCTCGGGGGTCGCGTCCGGTGCCGTCACCACCGGCAGCGTGGTCGGAGCGAGCAGGACGTCCTGGGGGATCTCCACCCACACCGGGCCGTGCGGTGCCGTGAGCGCCGACTTCCAGGCCGCCGCGATCGCGGACGGGATCTGGGACTGGGTGCGGACCGTGTGGACGGACTTGACCACGCCCCGGAAGGAGGCCGCCTGGTCGGGGAGTTCGTGCAGATAGCCGTGGCGGCCGCCGCCCAGGCCCGCCGTCGGGATCTGGCTGCTGATCGCCAGCACGGGAGCCGAGGCCGCGGCCGCCTCCTGCAGCGCGGCCAGCGACGTCAGCGCGCCCGGGCCCGTCGAGAGCAGCAGGGGCGCCGCCTCGCCGGTGATCCGGCCGTACGCGTCCGCCGCGAAGCCCGCGTTGTTCTCCACCCGCAGGCCCACATAGCGAAGGGCGGACCTGCGCAGGGCGTCGAACATGCCGAGGGCGTGCTGGCCGGGCAGGCCGAAGACCGTCGTCGCGCCGAGCCCGGCCAGCGTTTCCACGACCAGGTCTCCGCCGTTGCGGCCGGGAGGGGGATTCAGCGCGGCCGCCGTCTGCTGAGCGGTCGGGCGGAGTACCAGGTCGTGGTCGTGAGTCACTTCGCTTCCGAGTCCTTCCGGGCCGCCGCGATCTGGCGGCTCATGATGGTGGTCAGTTCGTAGGCCGTGTGCGAGGCCGCGACCGAGGTGATCTCGGCGTGGTCGTAGGCCGGCGCGACCTCCACCACGTCCGCCGAGACCAGGTTGCAGGACGCCAGGCCGCGCAGGATCTCCAGCAGCTCGCGGGAGGTCATGCCGCCCGCCTCCGGCGTGCCCGTGCCGGGCGCGTGGGCCGGGTCCAGGCAGTCGATGTCGATGGAGATGTACAGCGGGCGGTCGCCGATGCGCTGGCGCAGCTGGTCGGCCACCTCGTCGGCGCCCCGGCGGTAGATGTCGGCCGACGTGACGATGCCGAAGCCCATCTTCTCGTCGTCGGTGAGGTCCTGCTTGCCGTACAGCGGCCCGCGGGTGCCCACGTGCGACAGCGCCGAGGTGTCGAGGATGCCCTCCTCCACCGCGCGCCGGAAGGGAGTTCCGTGCGTGTACTCGGCTCCGAAGTAGGTGTCCCAGGTATCCAGGTGGGCGTCGAAGTGCAGCAGGGCGACCGGGCCGTGCTTCTTCGCCACCGAGCGCAGGAGCGGCAGGGCGATGGTGTGGTCGCCGCCCAGGGTCATCAGGCGGGCGCCGGTGCCGAGCAGTTCGTCCGCCGCGGCCTCGACGGTCTCGACGGCCTCGTTGATGTTGAACGGGTTCACGGCGATGTCGCCGCCGTCCGCCACCTGCGCCAGGGCGAAGGGGGAGGCGTCCTGCGCGGGGTTGTACGGGCGCAGCAGCCGGGACGCCTCGCGGATGGCGTTGCCGCCGAAGCGGGCGCCCGGCCGGTACGAGACGCCGGAGTCGAACGGCACGCCCACCACGGCGACGTCGGCGGTGCCGACCTCGTCCAGGCGGGGCAGCCGGGCGAAGGTCGCGGGGCCGGCGTACCGCGGGATGCGGGAGGAGTCGACGGGGCCGCGGGGCGTCTCGTTGCTGCTCATGGTCAAATGCCTTCTTTCTTGCGCTTCGTCGCGCATGTACTGCTTTCCCTACGACTCTACTGGTGAGCCGGGACCGGTTCGGACGCGAGTTCGGAGCCTCGGCCGGCGAGGCGTTCGCGCCAGGTGGCGAGGACGGTCTCGTCGGTGGGCCTGGTCGCCAGGGAGACGACGACGTAGGCGGCGAGCGAGGCGAGCAGGCCGTAGTAGACGGGCTCGTTGGCGAGGATGCCGTAGCCCGCCATCAGGCCGATCACCGCCAGGCCGCCGACGACGACCGAGGCCAGCGCGCCCTGCACCGTGCCGCGCTTCCACAGCAGGCCGCCGAGGATCGGCACGAGCAGTCCGCCGACGAGGAGGTTGTAGGCGACCGTGAGCGCCTCGACCACGTTGTTCAGGGCGATCGCGGTGCCGATCACCGCCACACCCATGATCAGGATGAACAGGCGGTTGCCGCCGACCTCGTCGTGGTCCTCGGACGGCCGCTTGGCCATACCGCGCAACCGCGACCAGATGTCGTTGTTGGCGACGGTGGCGCAGGCGATCAGCGCGCCGGAGGAGGTGGACATGACGGCGGCGAGGGCGGCGGCGAGGACCAGGCCGCGCACGCCGACGGGGAGTTCGTCCTTGACGATGGTGGCGAAGGCGTCGTCGGGGCTGCCGAGCTTGGGGTAGAGCACCTTGGCGGCCGTGCCGATCACCGCGCCGGCCAGGGCGTAGGCCAGACAGTAGGTTCCGGCCACCGTGCCGCCCCACTTGGCGGTCTTGTCGCTGCGGGCGGTGAACACGCGCTGCCAGATGTCCTGGCCGATCAGCATGCCGAACGTGTAGATCAGGACATAGGTGAAGATCGTCTCGCCGCCGATGCCCAGCGGGTCGAAGTACGAGGTCGGCAGCTTGGCCTTCATCTCGCTGAAGCCGCCCGCCTTGACCACGGCGATGGGCAGGAGCAGGAGCAGCACGCCGATGGTCTTCACCACGAACTGGACCATGTCGGTCAGCGTGATGGACCACATGCCGCCGAGGGTGGAGTAGGCGACGACGATCGAGCCGCCGAGGATGATCGCGACGGTCCGGTTCATGTCGAACAGGACATCGAAGATCGTGGCGTAGGCGATGGTCGAGGTGACGGCCAGCATGAGGGTGTACGCCCACATGACCACGCCGGAGATGACCCCCGCCCGGCCGCCGTAGCGCAGGTCCAGCATCTCGGAGACGGTGTAGACCTTCAGGCGGGCGATGCGGGCGGAGAAGAACACGGACAGGGCGAGCAGGCCGAGGCCGATGGTGAACACCATCCACGCGCCCGACAGTCCGTACTGGTATCCCAGTCCCACGCCGCCGATGGTGGAGGCGCCGCCGAGGACGATCGCCGCCATGGTGCCGGAGTACATGGCCGGGCCCAGGCGGCGGCCCGCCACCAGGAACTCGCTCTTGGACTTGGCGCGGCGCATGCCCCACCAGCCCATCGCCAGCATGCCGGCTAGATAGACGACGATCACTGTGTAGTCGACGGCCATGGGGCCCTCCTTCGCGCACATTCCGGTGGCGTGTCGTGCAGGTGCAGTGGGGACGAGCCGGCAACAGATCGCGGGGACATCCGCCCGTACCCGCGGCCGCCGGTCTGACTTGACACTAGGTGGCCGGAAAGCGACTGCGAAGTGTACGTTTCATCCATATGGACGGGGCGGGATGGAGGTAACGCACACCATGGCGGAGACGACTGCCCCGGTGGCCCCAGCGGTCCCACCGACCCCACCGGTGCCGCTCTCGGCCCTGCTGGCCCGGGAGGACCTGGCCCTGCGCCAGATCGCGGGCCCGTCCGATCCGCCGGTCGTGATCCACTGGGCGCACACCTCGGAGATGGCCGACCCGTACCCGTATCTGCTGGGCGGCGAGCTGCTGCTCACGGCCGGGGTGCACATCCCGGAGGCGGCGGGTTCAGGCACCTACTTTGACGCCTATGTGTCCCGAATCGTCGAGGCGGGCGGCGCGGCCCTCGGCTTCGGCCTGGCCCCGGTGCACGACACGGTCCCGCGCGCCCTGGTGGCGGCCTGCGACCACTACGGCCTCCCTCTTCTGGAGGTCCCGCCGCAGACGACCTTCTCCGGGGTGGCCCGCGCGGTGTGGCAGCTGATGGCCCAGGCCCGCCTGGCCGAACTCCGCCGGGTCACGGAGGCCCAGCAGAGCCTGGCCGCGGCGGCCTCCCGCCCGGATCCGGTGCGTTCGGTGCTGCGCCAGCTGGCCCAGCGCCTGGCCGGGCACGCGGTCCTGCACGGCCCCGACGGCACCGCGATCGCGGCGGCGGGCCGGGAGCCGGTGCAGGGGGTGAGGGGGGCGCTCGCGGAGCTCTCGGGCGTGGTGCGGCCGAGGGGGCGTACGGCACCCAGGGCCACCTCCGCCACCGACACCGTCGGTGAGACCCACCTGGCCGTCTACGCCCTCGGCGCCGGCGAAGGGTTCGTGCTCGGTGTGGCCACCCCCCGGCGCGACCCCGGCGACCACACCATCGCCTCCGTCGCCGCGGTACTGCTGTCCCTGCTGACCGGTGAGCACCACAGCGGCACCGGCGCCGCCCGTTCCTCCGCGCTCGTACGGCTGCTGCTGGGCTCCCCGCCCGAGGAGGTCGCCCCGCTGCTCGGCACCGGAGAGTGGCTGGTCGTGCACGCGCGGCCGGAGGCCCAGCTGCCCGACGCCGTCGCGGCCTCCGCGCTCGGTGCCGCGCTGGGCTCGCCGCTGGTCGACCTCGGGCACGACGTCGTACGGGTGCTGGTGCCGGGCGGGCGGGCGCCGGAGCCGCAGGCGGGGTGGACGCTCGGGGTGAGCGCCGCCGTGGAGCCGCGGGAGTGGGCGGCCGCCGACGCGCAGGCGGCCCGCGCCCTGGCCCGGGCCCGCGCCACCCGCACCCCGCTGGTCCGGCACGGCGCCCGGCCGGGCCTGGGCGATCTGGTGCCGCGCGCGGACGCCGAGGCACACGCCCGCGCGCTCCTCGCACCCCTCGCCGGCCGGCCCGAACTCGCCGAGACCCTGCGCAACTGGCTGGCGCTGCACGGGAGTTGGGACCGTACGGCGGTGGCGTTGGACGTGCACCGCAACACCGTGCGGCAGCGCATCGGCCGCTGCGCCGCGCTGTTGGACACCGACCTGGACGATCCGGACGTGCGCATGGAGCTGTGGTTCGCGCTGCGGCAGAGCTGACCGGGCGTGCGTGAGTCACGTCCCAGCGGGCGGTATGCCGAGGACGGCCGTGGCGCGCTGCCTCACAATGGAGGCATGCCGATACCCGGGACACCCAGCCGCGCCCAGCTCGTCGACCACCTGGTGAGGACCCGTATCGCGGGGGACGTCGCCACGCCCCGCGAGAACAACCTCTCCCACTACCGTCAGCTCGCCAACGGTGTCCGCAACTTCTGGCTCGGACTGGAACTGGGCGACCGCTGGACGGACGAGCAGGACGTGCTCGCCGTGATGGCCGAGAGAGTCGGCGTCAACGACGACCCCGAGTACCGGTACGGGCAGGACACGATCGACCCCGAGCTGACCGTGGACGCGCTGGAGCGGATGGCGGCGCGGCTGCGCAAGGCGGCGGAGGACCGGCAGCGGGTGCTGTTCGCGACGGGCCACCCGGGCGGCCTGCTGGACGTGCACCGGGCCACGGCCGCCGCGCTGCGGACCGCCGGCTGCGAGATCGTGGTCATCCCGGACGGGCTGCAGACGGACGAGGGGTACGTGATGCAGTTCGCGGACGTCGCGGTGCTGGAGCACGGGGCGACGCTGTGGCACACCCACTCCGGGGAGCCGATGCGGGCCGTTCTGACGGGACTTGAGCGCGAGGGGCGCCGGCTGCCGGACCTCGTCGTCGCCGACCACGGGTGGGCCGGATACGCGGGTCAGCACGGTATCGACTCCGTCGGTTACGCCGACTGCAACGACCCGGCGCTGTTCCTCGCCGAGTCCGAGGGCACCCTCCAGGTCGCCGTACCGCTCGACGACCATGTGGTGAGCCCGCGTCACTACGACCCGATGACGGCGTATCTCCTTGCGGAGGCGGGACTTTCCTGACCCCACGGCCCACTGACGCCGGCCCCGGAACGGCACTGTGCGGCCCCGCGAACGGAGCCGCACAGTGTGAGCGAGAGGGGCGCCGGATGACTACCAGCCCCAGCCGCCCCAGCCGCCGCCCCAGCCTCCGCCCCAGCCGCCCCAGCCCCAGCCCCAGCCGCGGCCGCCCCAGCCCCAGCCGCCCCAGCCGCCCCAGCCGCCCCGGCAGTGGTGGCCGCGGCCGCCCCAGCCGCCCCAGCCGCCCCAGCCGCCCCAGCCGCCTCGGCCCTGAGCGATGGAGGTCTGCACGTGGGTGACGGAGGTCTGGTGTGCGGGGGCCGCCGAGGCGGTGCCCGCCGTGCCGATCGCGGCTCCGCCGGCCATCAGCAGGCCTGTTGCGGACATCGCGACGTAACGCCTAATGCGCTGAACTCGCATGGGAATTGCCCTTCTGTTGCCATCGTCTCCCGCAACTCCGTGGGGAGACGGGGTGGATGGGCGGCGCCGTGTTCACTGAGGGGAAGGCACGGCGCGCTCTTCAGGTGTCACCGCAGGAGACTGGACACACGTACGTCACTGCCGACATCTGCCGTTCCGGGTGATCCGGAAACCGCCGGCCGGTTACGCCGTGTACTGCGGCTCTCACTCATCGAGATTAATGCCCCACCGGTCACTCGGCACTTCGAGCACCGTCAGCCACGCGGAACGCGGACCACGCCCTCCTGGATGACGGTGATCGCGAGTCGTCCGTCCTGCGTGTAGATACGGGCCTGGCCGAGGCCCCGGCCGCCGTGCGCGGACGGCGACTCCTGGTCGTACAGCAGCCATTCGTCGGCGCGGAAGGGACGGTGGAACCACATCGCGTGGTCCAGGGAGGCGCCCACGACGTCACCGACCGCCCAGCCCCCGCGGCCGTGCGCGAGCAGCACGGAGTCGAGGAGGGTCATGTCGGAGACGTAGGTGGCGAGGACGACGTGCAGCAACGGGTCGTCGTCCAGCTTGCCGTTGGTGCGGAACCACACCTGCGAGTGCGGCTCGCGCGGCGTGCCGAACTGCCCGTACGGCGGCTCGTCCACGTACCTGAGGTCGATCGCCTCGCGGGCCTCGAGGAACCTCTCGACGACCTCGGGGGCGAGGTGGTCGTAGCCGCGCAGCCGTTCCTGCGAGGTGGGCAGCGTCGCCGGGTCGGCCGAGGCGGGCATGGGCGCCTGGTGCTCCAGGCCCTCCTCGTACGTCTGGAAGGACGCCGAGAGATGGAAGATCGGCTTGCCGTGCTGGACGGCGACCACGCGGCGGGTGGTGAAGGACCGGCCGTCGCGGATGCGGTCGACGGTGTAGACGATCGGCGCGCCGGGGTCGCCGGGGCGCAGGAAGTACGCGTGCAGCGAATGGGCGGTCCGGTCCGCGGGGACCGTGCGCCCCGCGGCGACCAGCGCCTGCGCCGCGACCTGCCCGCCGAAGACGCGGGGTACGACGGCGGAGCGGGACTGGCCGCGGAAGATGTTCTCCTCGATCTGCTCCAGGTCGAGCAGATCGAGGAGATCCTGAAGTGCCTGGCTCATGGCATCTAGTTGTACAGGCCAGTGATTGCGGTGGTGACAGGTCCGTCTTACAGGCCCATGTCCTTCGCGATGATCGTCTTCATGATCTCGCTGGTGCCGCCGTAGATGCGGTTGACGCGGTTGTCCGCGTACAGGCGGGCGATCGGGTACTCGTTCATGTAGCCGTAGCCGCCGTGCAGTTGGAGGCAGCGGTCGATGACGCGGTGGGCGACCTCGGTGCAGAACAGCTTGGCGGAGGCGGCCTCGGCGGGGGTCAGCTCGCCGGCGTCCAGGGCCTCGGTGGCGCGGTCGGCGACGGCCTCGGCGGCGTCCACCTCGGCCTGGCAGGCGGCCAGTTCGAACTTGGTGTTCTGGAAGTGGGCGACCGGCTTGCCGAAGACGGTGCGCTCCTGCACGTACTGCTTGGCGAACCGGACGGCGGCCTTGGCCTGCGCGTAGGCGCCGAAGGCGATGCCCCAGCGCTCGGAGGCCAGGTTGTGGCCGAGGTAGTAGAAGCCCTTGTTCTCCTCGCCGAGCAGGTCCTCGACCGGCACCTTGACGTCGACGAAGGCGAGCTCGGCGGTGTCGGAGGTCTTCAGGCCCAGCTTGTCCAGCTTGCGGCCGACGGAGTAACCCTCGGACTTGGTGTCCACGGCGAACAGGGAGATGCCGTGGCGGCGGTCCTCGGCGGTCGGCGCGGAGGTGCGGGCGCAGACGATGACGCGGTCGGCGTGGACGCCACCGGTGATGAAGGTCTTGGCGCCGTTGAGGACGTAGTGCGTGCCGTCCTCGCTCAGCTTGGCGGTGGACTTCATGCCCGCGAGGTCGGAACCGGTGCCCGGCTCCGTCATCGCGATGGCCCACATCTCCTCGCCGGTGACGAACTTCGGCAGGTAGCGCTTCTTCTGCTCGTCGGTGGCGAGCATCTTGATGTACGGCAGGGCGAGCAGCACGTGCACGCCGGAGCCACCGAACTGGACACCCGCGCGGGCGGTCTCCTCGTAGAGGACGGCCTCGAACTTGTGGCTGTCCATGCCCGCGCCACCGAACTCCTCGGGCACGTTGATGCCGAAGATGCCCAGCTCACCGAGCTTGTAGTAGAAGTCGCGCGGCGCCTGGCCGGCGGCGAACCACTCGTCGTAGACCGGGACGACCTCGGCCTCGATGAAGGCGCGCAGGGTCTCCCGGAACGCCTCGTGATCCTCGTTGAACACCGTACGGCGCACGCCGCCCACCTCCAGGTACCTGTCTAAGCGCTTGCTCAGACTCGAAGATACCGGCGAGTACGGCGACGCGTCCAGGGTGAGCTTGACCACGACCCGGGCCCGAGTCCCCGAAGATGTACGGCTCCCGTGTGGGCGTAGCGGCCCTTGACCGGGTCGGAGTGGACCTCGACGGTGCGCCGCGTCGACGGCGAACCCCTGCTCGCCGAGGAGGACCTCGGGGATCACGACGGCGTCCGGCCGACGCATACGGCCCATCGCCGGATACTCGATCTCAGGGCCGTTCACGCGGACGCAGCCCGGATGAGTGGCGCGGGCCTGCCGGTCTTCGCGTACTCCACACCCGGAGGGCAGTGAGCAGCCGCAGGCTACCGCGTCACCCCTCCCCCGCCGCCTCGAACGCCCCCCGCGCCATCCGGTGCAGCAGTGCCGCGGTGGCCCCCCGGCCCGGCAAGGTGCCCGCGCGCCCCAGGTGGGGGGTGGAGTTCAGCAGGCCGAAGACCGAGTGGACGGCCGAGCGGGCCGACGGCTCGGACAGCGCCGGGTACACCTCCCGTACGACCTCCACCCACAGCTCGACGTACTGCCGCTGGAGCTGGCGCACCAGCTTGCGGTCGCTGTCGCGGAGGCGGTCCAGCTCGCGGTCGTGCAGGGTGATGAGGGGACGGTCGTCCAGCGCGAAGTCGATGTGGCCCTCGATCAGGGAGTCCAGGACGGCGGCGGGCCGGGTGTCCCCGTCGGTCTCCGCCAGGCGGCGCTTCGCGCCCGTCAGCAGCTGGCCGCTGATGCCGACCAGCAGCTCGGCGAGCATCGCGTCCTTGCCCGGGAAGTGCCGGTAGAGGCCGGGGCCGCTGATACCCACGGCGGCGCCTATCTCGTCGACGCCGACGCCGTGGAAGCCGCGCTCGGCGAAGAGCCGGGCGGCCTCCTTGAGGATCTGCTCGCGGCGGGTCGGGGCGTCGGTTCTGGTGACCATGCAGGCAATTCTAGACAGGGAGGTTAGCGGTCGTTAACCTGAAGGAAATGGTTAACGCTCATTAACAGCGGATCACAGGTTCGATCACCGGGTGAGGGGACCGCAGGATGCAGGAGGCACCGGAGCTGACGAGCGCGGCAGATCCCGCGTCGGAGGCCTGGCGGGCCAATGAACAGGCTCATCTCGCGCTCGTGGAGGAGCTGCGCGGCAAGCTGGCCGCCGCGGCCCTGGGCGGCGGCGAGAAGGCACGGGCCCGGCACACCGCGCGGGGCAAGCTGCTGCCCAGGGACCGGGTGGACACGCTGCTCGACCCGGGGTCGCCGTTCCTGGAACTGGCACCGCTCGCGGCCGACGGGATGTACGACGGGCAGGCCCCGGCCGCCGGGGTGATCGCCGGGATCGGGCGGGTCAGCGGGCGCGAGTGCGTGATCGTCGCCAACGACGCCACGGTGAAGGGTGGGACGTACTACCCGATGACCGTGAAGAAGCACCTGCGCGCCCAGGAGATCGCCCTCGACAACCGCCTCCCGTGCGTCTATCTCGTGGACTCCGGCGGCGCCTTCCTGCCCATGCAGGACGAGGTCTTCCCCGACCGGGACCACTTCGGGCGGATCTTCTACAACCAGGCCCGGATGTCCGGCGCGGGGATCCCGCAGATCGCCGCCGTGCTCGGCTCCTGCACGGCCGGCGGCGCGTACGTCCCGGCCATGAGCGACGAGGCGGTGATCGTCCGCAACCAGGGGACGATCTTCCTCGGCGGGCCGCCCCTGGTGAAGGCCGCCACCGGCGAGGTCGTCACGGCGGAGGAGCTGGGCGGCGGCGAGGTCCACTCCCGGATCTCCGGCGTCACCGACCACCTCGCCGAGGACGACGCGCACGCCCTCAGGATCGTGCGGAACATCGTCGCCACCCTCCCGGCCCGGCAGTCCCTGCCCTGGGAGGTCCAGCCGGCCGTGGAGCCGAAGGTCGACCCGTACGGACTGTACGGCGCCGTCCCGGTCGACTCCCGTACCCCCTACGACGTACGCGAGATCATCGCCCGCATCACCGACGGCTCGCGTTTCGCCGAGTTCAAGAGCGAGTTCGGGCAGACCCTGGTCACCGGCTTCGCCCGGATCCACGGCCACCCGGTCGGGATCGTCGCCAACAACGGCATCCTCTTCTCGGAGTCCGCCCAGAAGGGCGCCCACTTCATCGAGCTGTGCGACCAGCGCGGGATCCCGCTGGTGTTCCTGCAGAACATCTCCGGGTTCATGGTCGGCAAGGACTACGAGGCGGGCGGTATCGCCAAGCACGGCGCCAAGATGGTGACGGCCGTCGCCTGCACGCGCGTGCCCAAGCTGACCGTCGTCGTCGGCGGGTCGTACGGCGCGGGCAACTACTCGATGTGCGGCCGGGCCTACTCCCCGCGCTTTTTGTGGATGTGGCCCAACGCCAAGATCTCCGTCATGGGCGGCGAGCAGGCCGCCAGCGTCCTCGCCACCGTCAAGCGCGACCAGCTGGAGGCCCGGGGAGAGGCCTGGCCCGCCGAGGACGAGGACGCCTTCAAGGCGCCGATCCGCGCGCAGTACGAGCGCCAGGGCAACGCCTACTACGCCACCGCCCGCCTCTGGGACGACGGCGTGATCGACCCGCTTCAGACCCGCCAGGTGCTCGGACTCGCCCTGACGGCCTGCGCCCACGCGCCTCTGGGAGACCCCCAGTTCGGCGTCTTCCGGATGTGAGGAGGGGAACCGTGTTCGACACAGTGCTGGTCGCCAACCGGGGCGAGATCGCCGTACGCGTCATCCGTACGCTCCGCTCGCTGGGCGTGCGCTCGGTGGCGGTCTTCTCCGACGCCGACGCCGACGCGCGGCACGTCCGGGAGGCCGACACGGCGGTACGGATCGGCCCGGCACCGGCCGCCGAGAGCTATCTGTCCGTCGACCGCCTGCTGGACGCCGCCGCCCGCACCGGCGCGCAGGCCGTCCACCCCGGCTACGGCTTCCTCGCCGAGAACGCCGGCTTCGCGCGGGCGTGCGAGGAGGCGGGGCTCGTGTTCATCGGGCCGCCGGCGGACGCCATCGCGCTCATGGGCGACAAGATCCGCGCCAAGGAGACCGTGCAGGCGGCCGGGGTGCCGGTGGTGCCCGGCGGCCGTGACCCCGAACTGGCCGAGGCGGCCCGCGCGCTGGGCGCGCCCGTGCTGCTCAAGCCCTCCGCCGGCGGTGGCGGCAAGGGCATGCGGCTGGTGCGGGACATGACCGTGCTGGAGGAGGAGATCGCCGCCGCCCGGCGCGAGGCCCGCGCCTCCTTCGGCGACGACACCCTGCTGGTGGAGCGGTGGATCGACCGGCCCCGGCACATCGAGATCCAGGTGCTGGCCGACGGCCACGGGAACGTCGTGCACCTCGGTGAGCGCGAGTGCTCGCTGCAGCGGCGGCACCAGAAGATCATCGAGGAGGCGCCGAGCGTGCTCCTCGACGAGGCCACGCGCGCGGCGATGGGCGAGGCGGCCGTGCAGGCGGCCCGCAGTTGCGGGTACCGGGGCGCGGGCACGGTGGAGTTCATCGTGCCGGGCGGCGACCCGTCCTCGTACCACTTCATGGAGATGAACACCCGCCTGCAGGTGGAGCACCCGGTCACGGAGCTGATCACCGGCCTGGACCTGGTGGAGTGGCAGCTGCGGGTCGCGGCCGGGGAGAGGCTGGGCTTCACGCAGGACGACGTGACGCTGACCGGGCACGCGGTCGAGGCCCGGATCTGCGCGGAAGACCCGGCGCGCGGCTTCCTGCCCTCCGGCGGCACCGTCCTGCTGCTGAACGAGCCGCAGGGCGACGGCGTCCGCACCGACTCCGGGCTCGTCGAGGGCACCGAGGTGGGCAGCCTGTACGACCCGATGCTGTCCAAGGTGATCGTCCACGGCCCCGACCGGGAGACCGCGCTCAGGAAACTGCGGTCGGCGCTGGCGGAGACGGTCACGCTGGGCGTGCAGACCAACGCGGGCTTCCTGCGCAGGCTGCTGGCCCACCCGGCGGTCGTGGCGGGGGACCTGGACACCGGGCTGGTGGAGCGCGTGGTGGACGAGCTGGTCACCACGGAGGTGCCGGAGGAGGTGTACGAGGCGGCCGCGGCCGTACGCGCGAAGGCGCTGGAGCCCCGTGCGGACGGCTGGGTCGACCCCTTCTCGGTGCCGAACGGCTGGCGGCTCGGCGGCACCCCGAAGCCGCCCGCCTTCCACCTCCGGGTGCAGGACCCGGTGACGTACACCCCGCGCGGCAGCGCCACCGTCACCGGCGCCACGGTCTGCGTCACCCTCGACGGCGTCCGGCACACCTTCCACCGGGCCGGTGACTGGATCGGCCGCGACGGCGACGCCTGGCAGGTGCGGGACCACGACCCGGTGGCCGCGTCCCTCAGCCGGTCCGCGCACGCCGGCGCCGACTCCCTCACCGCGCCGATGCCCGGCACGGTGACCGTGGTCAAGGTGGCCGTCGGCGACGAGGTGGCCGCCGGGCAGAGCCTGCTGGTGGTGGAGGCGATGAAGATGGAGCACGTCATCTCCGCCCCGCACGCCGGCACGGTCGCCGAGCTGGACGTGGCCCCGGGCTCGACGGTCGCGATGGACCAGGTGCTGGCCGTGATCGCACCGCACGAGGAGGTGGCGTAAGTGACCGCCGAGCAGCTGCCCATGGTCGTGCCGGCTTCCGGTCTGCCCGCGCGGGTGCGGATCCACGAGGTCGGCGCGCGTGACGGCCTGCAGAACGAGAAGCGGACCGTACCGACCGAGATCAAGGCGGAGTTCATCCGCCGGCTCGCGGACGCGGGCCTGACGACGATCGAGGCGACGAGCTTCGTGCACCCCAAGTGGGTGCCCCAACTGGCCGACGCCGAGCAGCTGTTCCCGCTGCTCGGCGGGCTCGACGGAGTCGGGCTGCCGGTGCTCGTGCCCAACCAGCGCGGCCTGGACCGGGCGCTGGCGCTCGGCGCCGACCGGGTCGCCGTGTTCGCCAGCGCCACCGAGTCCTTCGCGAAGGCCAACCTCAACCGCACGCTGGACGAGTCGCTGGCCGTGTTCGAGCCGGTGGTGCGGCAGGCCAAGGACCGGGGCGTGCATGTGCGCGGCTATGTGTCCATGTGCTTCGGCGACCCGTGGGAGGGTGCCGTCCCGCTGCATCAGGTGGCCCGCGTCTGCACGGCCCTGCGGGACATGGGCTGCGACGAGCTGAGCCTGGGCGACACGATCGGCGTCGCCACCCCGGGTCATGTGCTCGAACTGCTCTCCCTGCTCAACGAGAAGGGCGTGCCGACCGACGTGATCGGCGTGCACTTCCACGACACCTACGGCCAGGCGCTCGCCAACACCCTGGCGGCCCTCCAGCACGGCGTCACCACCGTGGACGCCTCGGCCGGCGGGCTCGGCGGCTGCCCGTACGCGAAGTCCGCCACCGGCAACCTCGCCACCGAGGACCTCGTCTGGATGCTGCACGGACTCGGCATCGAGACCGGGGTCGACCTCGGCCGTCTGACCGCCACGAGCGTGTGGATGGCCGCCCATCTGGACCGGCCCAGCCCGTCCCGTACCGTCCGCGCTCTCTCCCACAAGGACCAGTGATCAGCATGGACCACCGTCTCAGCCCCGAGCTGGAGGAACTCCGCCGTACGGTGGAGGAGTTCGCGCACGACGTCGTGGCGCCGAAGATCGGCGACTTCTACGAGCGGCACGAGTTCCCGTACGAGATCGTCCGCGAGATGGGACGTATGGGCCTGTTCGGGCTGCCGTTCCCGGAGGAGTACGGCGGCATGGGCGGCGACTATCTGGCGCTCGGCATCGCCCTGGAGGAACTGGCCCGGGTGGACTCGTCGGTGGCGATCACCCTGGAGGCCGGGGTCTCGCTCGGCGCCATGCCCCTGCACCTGTTCGGCACCGAGGAGCAGAAGCGCGAGTGGCTGCCCCGCCTGTGCTCGGGCGAGATGCTCGGCGCGTTCGGCCTGACCGAGCCGGACGGCGGCAGCGACGCGGGCGCCACGCGTACGACGGCCCGCCTCGACCCCGACACGAACGAATGGGTGATCAACGGCTCCAAGTGCTTCATCACCAACTCCGGTACGGACATCACGGGCCTGGTGACGGTGACCGCCGTGACCGGCCGCAAGCCGGACGGCAAGCCGCAGATCTCGGCGATCATCGTCCCGTCCGGCACCCCGGGCTTCACGGTGGCGGCGCCCTACTCGAAGGTCGGCTGGAACGCCTCCGACACCCGCGAGTTGTCGTTCGCCGATGTCCGGGTCCCCGCCGCCAACCTGCTCGGCGAGGAGGGCCGCGGCTACGCCCAGTTCCTGCGCATCCTGGACGAGGGCCGTATCGCCATCGCGGCGCTCGCCACCGGCCTGGCCCAGGGCTGTGTGGACGAGTCGGTGAAGTACGCCAAGGAGCGCCACGCCTTCGGCCGGCCCATCGGCGCCAACCAGGCCATCCAGTTCAAGATCGCCGACATGGAGATGAAGGCGCACACGGCCCGCCTGGCCTGGCGCGACGCGGCCTCCCGGCTGGTGGCGGGCGAGCCCTTCAAGAAGGAGGCGGCCCTGGCCAAGCTGTACTCCTCCACCGTCGCCGTCGACAACGCCCGTGACGCCACCCAGATCCACGGCGGCTACGGCTTCATGAACGAGTACCCGGTGGCCCGCATGTGGCGCGACTCCAAGATCCTGGAGATCGGCGAGGGCACGAGCGAGGTCCAGCGGATGCTGATCGCCCGGGAGCTGGGCCTGGTGAGCTGAGCTCCGGCTGATCGTACGGTCCGGCCCCGCGCGGTGCACCGCAGCGCGGGGCCGGCGCATCTCTTCCCCGTGGCTCAGCGGGCCGCGCGCAGCTCGGCGTACAGCTCCGGTCCCGTCCAGGTGCGCGGCGTGGACTCCGCCTCGTGCACCAGGGCGAGGAGACGCGCGTTCACGGGGGCGCCGCGTCCGTGGGCCGTGGCGAGGGCGACGATCTCGCCCTGCAGCGAGTCGACCTCGGTGGGCCGGCCGCGCTGCAGGTCCTCCCACATCGAGGAGCGGGCGTGGGCGTCGATCCGCAGGGACGCCGCCGCCACCCGGCGGAAGAGGGCGTCGGGCAGCTCCAGTACGTACGGGGTGAGGCCGGGCGCGGTGGGGCCGAGGCGGGCGGGGCTGACCCCGGCGGCGCGGTAGGCGGCGAGGGCCTCGCGCTGGCACAGGGCGAGGCAGCGCCGGTACGCCCGCCGGCCGAGCTGGTCGCGCAGCGGCAGCCCGGACAGGGCGTTGATCGCGTTGTTGAGGTTCATCAGCAGCTTGGCGTGCTGCACCTCGGACATGTCGGTACGGGCCTCGATGGCCAGGCCCGCCTCACGGAAGGCGGCGAAGAGCCTGTCGTCGGGCTCGGTCATCAGCCTGCCCGGCATGCCCTGGTGCACGGTGCCGGGCTCGGACTGCACCACGTTGTAGGGCACCATCCCGGCCAGCACGGTGTGCCCGGGGAGCGCGGCGCGCAGGGTGGCGGGGTTGTGCAGCCCGTTCTGGAAGCTGACCACCACCGCGCCGGGGGCGAGTGGGGCGGCGAGCTCCTTGGCGGCGGCCTCGGTGCCGGCGGTCTTCACGGTGACCAGCACATAGTCCGCGCCGACCGCGGCTTCCGAGCCGGTGGCGAGGGTGAGCTGGTCCGGCGTCAGGTGGACGGGCGGCCTGACGGAGGTGCTGAGCGTGAGCCCCCGCTCGCGCAGCACGTCCATGGCGGCGGACCGGCCGATGAACGCCACGTCGTACCCGGCGGCGACGAGATGGCCGCCGAGATGGCAGCCGATACTGCCGGCGCCGAGGACGGCGAAGCGGGGCTTGGGCATGGGTGACTCCTGGGCTGGGGCGGTCCCGTACGGAACAAGGAGCGCAGACTCCCCCTGGACAACAAGGAAGGTTAGGCTAACCTACCTTCGAACCTGTCCGGCGGGCGCTCCGCCCCGTTCGAAAGCAGTCATACCCATGCCCCACGCCCGTGCCACCCACCTCACTCGCCGCGGCCTCCTCGCCGCCGGCGGCGCCGTCGGACTCGGTGCCGCGCTCGCCGCCTGCGGGGACGACAAGGGCAAGGACAGTGGCTTTGGCGGCGGGGCGAGGGCCGCCGGGTCCGGACCCTGGTCCTTCGAGGACGACCGCGGTACGACCGTGAGGCTCGACAAGGCCCCCGCGAACATCGTCGCCTTCACCGGCGTCGGCGCCGCGCTCCACGACTACGGCATCCAGGTCAAGGGTGTCTTCGGTCCGACGACGACCAAGGACGGCAAGGCCGATGTCCAGGCCGGCGACATGGACGTCAGCAAGGTGACGGTTCTCGGCAACACCTGGGGCCAGTTCAGCGTCGAGAAGTACGCCTCCCTCGCGCCGGACGTGCTGATCACGACGATGTTCGACGGGGCGGGCACACTCTGGTACGTCCCCGAGGAGTCGGAGAAGAAGATCGCCCAGCTGGCCCCCAGCATCGGCATCTCCGTCTACGACCGCCGGCTCACCCGGCCGCTGCAGCGCATGTGGGAGCTGGCCGAGTCGCTGGGCGCGGACATGAAGGCCGCGAAGGTGGCCGACGCCAAGAAGCGGTTCGAGGCCGCGGCCGCCCGGCTGCGCGCCGCCGCCAAGGCCAAGCCCGGCATCAAGGTGATGGCCGGCAGCGCGAGCGACCAGCTGTTCTACGTCTCCGGCAGCAACCTCTCCATCGACCTCGAGTACTTCAAGGCCCTCGGCGTGAACCTCGTCGAGCCGCCGGAGAGCGCGAAGAAGCAGGGCGGCGGCTGGTACGAGTCGCTGAGCTGGGAAAACGTCGACAAGTACCAAGCCGACATCATCATGATGGACGACCGCTCGTCGGCGATCCAGCCGGCCGACATCACCAAGCCGACATGGAAGAAGCTGCCCGCGGTGAAGGCGGGTCAGGTCATCGCCCGGTCGCCCGAGCCGATTCTGTCGTACGACAAGTGCGTGCCGCTGCTGACGAATCTGGCGGAGGCCCTGGAGAAGGCCAAGAAGGTCAGCCAGTCAACCTGACGTCATTTCAGGAGCCCTTATGACGACGGCCGTAGCCGCCCCGTTCCGATTCTTCTCTCTGCAGGTCGTACGGACGAGGCGGCTGGGGCCGTCTCTCGTCCGCGTCACCTTCGGCGGGAGCGATCTGCACGCGTTCCACTCCGACGGGCGCGACCAGTCCCTCTCGCTGTTCCTCCCGCACCCGGGCCAGCCGGAGCCCGTCGTGCCCCTGGACCTGGGGGACGGCTGGTGGCAGGCCTGGCGCGAACTGCCCGACGGTGTACGGGCGGTGATGCGTTCGTACACGCTGCGGTCCCTGCGCCGGGACGCCGAGGGCCGCACGGCCGAGATCGACATCGACTTCGCACTGCACGGCGTCGAGCCCGGCGCGGCCACCCCGGCCGGCCCCGCCTCCCGCTGGGCCTCCCGAGCCACCCCCGGCGACCGGGTGCTGCTGCTCGGCCCGGCGGTCGCCGACAACCGCGCCATCCGCTTCCGCCCGCCCGGGGACACCGACCTGGTCGTCCTGTGGGGCGACGAGACCGCCGTACCGGCCGCGACCGCCATCCTCGAATCCCTCCCGGCCGGCACCCGCGTCCGGGCCTGGCTGGAGGTGCCGCACGCCGGTGACATCCAGGACGTGCACACGGAGGCGGACGCGGAGATCACGTGGCTCGTACGGCACGACGCCTCCCCCATGGCCGTCGACGCCGTACGGGCCGCCCGACTGCCCCGCGCCGAGCGGCCGTACGTGTGGATGGCCGGCGAGTCGGGCCGGGTGAAGGCGCTGCGGCGGCACTTCGTCGGCGAGCGCGGGGTCGACCGGCGGCGGGTGACCTTCGTCGGGTACTGGCGGCAGGGGATGACCGAGGAACAGCTGCGGGCCGCGGAGTAACTCCCGCGCGCGGGTAACTCCCTTGCGCGTGACGCCGATCACGGGCGAGGCATGTCTTGATCCAAGAAAGTTAGGTTAGGCTAACCTAAATTGAGAACGGCTTTCCGTTCGAACCCCCGCACGGACTGTCCCCTCGGAGGACCCCCACATGCGCTCGCACCTGCTCAATGGCCTCACCGCGGAGCACTACCGCAGCTCCGTGACCGAAGGAGTCGAGCGGGTGGCGGCCAGACTCGCCACCACCGACCGTCCGTTCACCGGCGTCACCGTCGACGCCCTCTCCCCCCGGATCGACGCCATCGACCTCGACCGCCCGCTCGGCGACACCGCGGCCGTCCTGGACGAGCTGGAGGAGGTCTACCTCCGCGACGCCGTCTACTTCCACCACCCCCGCTACCTCGCCCACCTCAACTGCCCGGTCGTCATCCCGGCGGTGCTCGGCGAGGCCGTGCTCTCCGCCGTCAACTCCTCCCTCGACACCTGGGACCAGTCGGCCGGCGGCACCCTGATCGAGCGCAAGCTCATCGACTGGACGGCCGCCCGGATCGGCCTCGGCCCCGCCGCCGACGGCGTGTTCACCTCCGGCGGCACCCAGTCCAACCTGCAGGCGCTGCTGCTGGCGAGGGAGGAGGCGAAGACGGACTCCGTGGCCAGGCTGCGGATCTTCGCCTCCGAGGTCAGCCACTTCAGCGTGAAGAAGTCCGCCAGACTGCTGGGCCTCGGCCAGGAGGCGGTCGTCCCCGTCACCGTCGACCACGACAAGCGGATGCAGACCGTCGCCCTCGCCCACGAGCTGGAGCGCTGCCGGCGCGACGGCCTCGTCCCCATGGCCGTCGTCGCCACCGCCGGCACCACCGACTTCGGCTCCATCGACCCGCTCCCGGAGATCGCCGAGCTGTGCGCCCAGTACGGCGTGTGGCTGCACGTCGACGCGGCCTACGGCTGCGGACTGCTCGCCTCCCTCAAGCGCCGGGACCGCCTCACGGGCATCGAACGCGCCGACTCCGTCACGGTCGACTACCACAAGTCCTTCTTCCAGCCGGTGAGTTCGTCCGCCGTGCTGGTCCGGGACGCGGCCACCCTGCGCCACGCCACCTACCACGCGGAGTACCTCAACCCGCGCCGCATGGTGCGGGAACGCATCCCCAACCAGGTGGACAAGTCCCTGCAGACGACCCGGCGCTTCGACGCCCTCAAGCTCTGGATGACCCTGCGGGTGATGGGCGCCGACGGCATCGGGCAGCTCTTCGACGAGGTCTGCGACCTGGCCCACGAGGGCTGGCGGCTGCTCGCCGCCGACCCCCGCTTCGACGTCGTCGTCGAACCCACGCTGTCGACCCTGGTCTTCCGCTACATCCCGGCGGCCGTCACCGACCCGGCCGAGATCGACCGCGCCAACCTCCACGCCCGCAAGGCCCTGTTCGCCTCCGGTGACGCCGTGGTCGCGGGCACCAAGGCCGGCGGCCGCCACTACCTGAAGTTCACCCTGCTCAACCCCGAGACACGGGCGGCCGACATCGCCGCCGTCCTCGACCTGATCGCCGGCCACGCCGAGCAGTACCTGGGAGAGTTCCTTGACCGCGCGTCCTGAAGCCGGCCGGACCCACGACTTCGTGGGGATCGGACTCGGCCCCTTCAACCTCGGCCTCGCCTGCCTCACCGAACCCATCACCGGCCTGAACGGGGTCTTCCTGGACTCCAAGCCCGACTTCGAGTGGCACGCCGGGATGTTCCTGGACGGCGCCCATCTCCAGACCCCGTTCATGTCGGACCTGGTCACCCTCGCCGACCCGACCTCGCCGTACTCCTTCCTCAACTACCTGAAGGAGAAGGGCAGACTGTACTCGTTCTACATCCGCGAGAACTTCTATCCGCTGCGGGTCGAGTACGACGACTACTGCCGCTGGGCGGCGGGCAAACTCGGCAGCGTCCGCTTCGGCACGACGGTCACCGAGGTGACGTACGAGGACGAGCTGTACGTCGTCCGCACTGAGTCCGGTGAAACGTTCCGCGCCCCGCACCTGGTCCTGGGCACGGGGACGACCCCCCACATCCCGCGGGCCTGCCAGGGTCTGGCCGGCGACTTCCTGCACACCTCCCAGTACATGCGGCGCAAGGCGGAGCTGCAGGCGAAGAAGTCCGTCACGATCGTCGGCAGCGGCCAGAGCGCCGCCGAGATCTACCACGAACTGCTCGCCGAGATCGACGTCCACGGCTACCAGCTCAACTGGGTCACCCGCTCGCCGCGGTTCTTCCCGCTGGAGTACACCAAGCTGACTCTGGAGATGACCTCCCCCGACTACATCGACTACTTCCGGGCGCTGCCCGAGGAGACCCGCTACCGGCTGGAGAAGCAGCAGAAGGGCCTGTTCAAGGGCATCAACTCGGATCTGATCGACTCCATCTTCGATCTGCTCTACCAGAAGGACGTCGAGAGCGGCGACCGCCCGGTCCCCACCCGCCTCCTCACCAACTCCACGCTCGTCCGGGCCGGTTACGAGGACGGCGCCTACACCCTCGGCTTCCACCAGGACGAGCAGGACAAGGACTTCGAGATCCGCACCGAGGGCCTGCTGCTGGCCACCGGCTACCACTACGAGCCCCCGGCCTTCCTCGCCCCGATCCGCGACCGCCTGCTCTTCGACGGCCACGGCCGCTTCGACGTCGCCCGCAACTACGCCATCGACGTCACCGGCCGCGGCGTCTTCCTGCAGAACGCGGGCGTCCACACCCACAGCGTCACCAGCCCCGACCTGGGCATGGGCGCGTACCGCAACGCGTACATCATCCGGGAGCTGCTCGGCACCGAGCACTACCCGGTCGAGAAGACCATCGCGTTCCAGGAGTTCGCCGTATGACCTTCACTTTCCGCAGTGTCGACCCGCCGAAGGACGGCGAGCTCCTGCACTCCTGGGTGACTCATCCCAAGGCGTCCTTCTGGATGATGCAGGACGCGAAGCCGGAGGACGTCGAGCGGGCCTACAGGCAGATCGCGGCGGACGCACACCACCACGCATACCTCGGGCTGCGCGACGGGGAGCCGGTCTTCCTGATGGAGAAGTACGACCCCGCGCACCGGGAGCTGGTCGGCCTGTACGAGCCCCGGCCGGGGGACGTCGGCATGCACTTCCTGGTCGCACCGACCGACACGCCCGTGCACGGGTTCACCCGGGCCGTGATCACCGCCGTGATGGCCCATCTCTTCGAGGACGCCGCGGTGCGGCGGGTCGTGGTCGAACCGGACGTGGGCAACAAGGCCGTGCACGCCCTGAACGAGGCGGTCGGGTTCGTGCCCGAGCGGGAGATCCGGAAGCCGGAGAAGCGGGCCCTGCTGAGCTTCTGCACGCGCGAGCGGTTCGCCGCCGCGACGGGGGTGGCCGTATGAGCCTCGCCGACGCCGTGGCCCACCTCTCCCCCGAGCGCTGGGCGACCGCCAACCGCCTGCTCGTCCGCAAGGCGCTCGCGGAGTTCGCGCACGAGCGCCTGATCGCACCCGAGGCCGGCGACGACGGCCGGTACGCCGTCCGCAGCGACGACGGCCTCACCACGTACCGCTTCCTGGCCGTCCGCCGCGCCCTCGACCACTGGCAGATCGACCCCGATTCGATCACCCGCCACCGCGACGGGTGCGCGCTCCCTTTGTCCGCCCTGGACTTCTGCATCGAGCTGAGGAAGTCCCTGGGCCTGAGCGACGAGATCCTGCCGGTCTACCTGGAGGAGATCTCCTCCACCCTGTCCGGCACCTGCTACAAGCTGACCAAGCCCCGCATCACCTCGGCGGAGCTGGCCGGCAGCGGCTTCCAGGCCATCGAGACCGGGATGACCGAGGGGCACCCCTGCTTCGTCGCGAACAACGGACGGCTCGGGTTCGGCATCCACGAGTACCTGGCGTACGCCCCGGAGACCGCGAGCCCCGTCCGGCTGGTGTGGCTGGCCGCGCACCGCTCGCGGGCCGCGTTCACGGCGGGCGCCGGGATCGAGTACGAGTCCTTCCTGCGCGAGGAGCTGGGCGAGCCGACGCTGGCCCGCTTCCGCAGCACCCTCACCGGCCGGGGCCTGGACCCCGACGACTACCTCCTCATCCCGGTCCACCCCTGGCAGTGGTGGAACAAGCTCTCCGTGACCTTCGCCGCCGAGGTGGCCCGCGGGCATCTGGTCTGCCTCGGCGAGGGCGACGACGCGTACCTGGCCCAGCAGTCCATACGCACCTTCTTCAACACCTCCCACCCGGAGAAGCACTATGTGAAGACGGCCCTGTCCGTCCTCAACATGGGCTTCATGCGGGGACTCTCGGCCGCCTACATGGAGGCGACCCCGGCGATCAACGACTGGCTGGCCCGGCTGATCGAGAACGACCCGGTGCTGAGGTCGACGGGTCTGACGATCATCCGGGAGCGGGCGGCGGTCGGCTACCGGCACCTGGAGTACGAGCGGGCCACCGACCGCCACTCGCCGTACCGCAAGATGCTGGCCGCGCTGTGGCGGGAGAGCCCGGTGCCCTCGCTGCGGGACGGCGAGTCGCTCGCGACCATGGCCTCGCTGCTGCACGTGGACCACACCGGCGCCTCCTTCGCGGGCGCGCTGATCGAACGGTCGGGACTCACCCCGACGGAGTGGCTACGGCGCTACCTCCGCGCCTACTACACCCCGCTCCTGCACAGCTTCTACGCCTACGACCTGGTGTTCATGCCGCACGGCGAGAACGTGATCCTGGTACTGAAGGACGGGGCCGTGCAGCGGGCGGTGTACAAGGACATCGCCGAGGAGATCGCGGTGATGGACCCGGACGCCGTCCTGCCGCCCGAGGTCGCGCGCATCCGCGTCGACGTGCCCGGGGACAGGAAGCTCCTGTCGATCTTCACGGACGTCTTCGACTGCTTCTTCCGCTTCCTCGCCGCCCAGCTCGCCGCCGAGGGGATCCTCGAGGAGGACGCCTTCTGGCGCACGGTCGCGCAGATCACCCGTGAGTACCAGGACACGAGGCCGGAACTGGCCGACGCGTTCCGGCGGTACGACATCTTCGCCCCGGAGTTCGCCCTGTCCTGCCTGAACCGGCTCCAGCTGCGCGACAACCGGCAGATGGTGGACCTCTCCGATCCCTCCGGCGCGCTCCAGCTCGCCGGCATGCTGACGAACCCGATCGCCGGCCTCTGACGGCTCACGAACGGACGGGCGCCCCGGAGTACGGTCCTCCGGGGCGACTTATAAATCCCAGGATGTCCGATTTAGCCCAATTCTCCGTAACGTCTATTCATTTCCACATTTAAGCCATTGAGTCGTTTAACCTGGGACACGTGACCCAATTCACTTACGAAGCCCCCTAGGACTTCGAGCGGCCCTTAACTTCCGGTTATTTCGGGGCTCCGACAGGGCCCGGCACGGAAGTGCAACTAGCCCGGTTAGTAAAGGGGGCAATTGCCGATTTATTCCCGGCGGATTAAGAATGTTCCCGCCGCAGCGCACCGCTAAACGAAATGCAGTGCTGTTTTGCCGAAGGGAATCGGCAACTGCGGGTGATCCAATTCTCGGAAAAGGACCGCTCCATGCCCCGTCATGCCCGCAAGACCACCTCCCGGTCCCGCCGATTCCTCGCCGGCGGCGCCGTCACCGTCGGCACGTTCGCCCTGGCCTGCACGGCCGCGGGCACCGCTCAGGCCGCTGCCGCCACGACCACCGGCAAGACCGCCTACACCGTCAAGGCCGGCGACCATCTGACGTCGATCGCCCGAGCCCTCCACGTACCGGGCGGCTGGCAGGCCATCGCGTCGGCCAACCACCTCACCAGCCCCTACATCATCCGGACGGGCCAGGTCCTGACCCTGCCCGCCGGGTCGGCCCCGGCCAAGACGGTCTCGACCAAGACGGTCTCGACCAAGGCGGCCTCGACCAAGGCGACCTCGACCAAGGCGACCTCGACCAAGGCGACCTCCACGGGCAAGACCTACACCAACAACCTGGACGGCTGGATCAAGCACTCCCTGGCGGTCATGGCCGAGCACAAGATCCCGGGGACCTACAACGGCATCTACCGCAACATCATGCGTGAGTCCTCCGGCAACCCGAAGGCCATCAACCTCTGGGACTCCAACGCCGTCAAGGGCACCCCGTCCAAGGGCCTGCTGCAGGTGATCCAGCCGACGTTCGACACCTACCACGTGCCGGGCACCTCGTTCGACATCTACGACCCGGTCGCCAACATCACCGCCGCCTGCAACTACGCGTACCACCGCTACGGCTCGATCGACAACGTCAACAGCGCCTACTGACAGGAAATTTCCCAACGGTCCGACATGCAATTCGGGTGGCAGTCACAGTTGCCCCCGAATTGCGTCGGCAAATGATCTAGGGAAGTCCTGCCGGCCTACCAGTGGTCGACACACCGACGGGCACCCCGGAGCACGGTCCTCCGGGGTGCCCGTCTGTGTTCGGTCAGCTCTTGGGCCAGGGCACCTGCGGTGAGCGGTAGTAGCTCATGCCGAGGGCGTCCCACCGGGGGGCCTGGGCGGCCAGGCGGAGCTTGTAGGTGTTCCAGTTGTGGGTGGCCGCCGGGGACCAGGCCAGTTCGGCCGCGCCCGGAAGGCGTGGGAAGGCCATGTACTCGATGTCGGCCGACGTCTTCAGGGTCTCCGACCACAGCGGGGCCTCCACGCCCCGGATGGCCGAAGCCGGGGCGCCGGGGAGGTAGGTGCCGGGGTTCCAGTCGTACGAGCGCTGGACCTCGACGTAACCGGCCCACTTCGTGCCCAGCCTGGTGCTGCTGGTGTACTTCATGTCGAGGTAGAGACGGTCCGCCGGGGACAGGATCAGGCCGGTGCCGTTCTGGGCGGCCGCGGCGACCTGGGCCTTCTCGGTGGCGCTGGTGCCGTCCAGGCCCCAGTACTGGGCGAGGGCGCCCTTGGCCGGGTGGGCGCCGGTGAGCTGGTGCCAGCCGATGACGGTCTTGCCGTACTCGGCGACGATCGGCTGCACGCGGTCCATGAACTTCACGTAGTCGGTGTGGCTGGTGGAGTGCGCCTCGTCGCCTCCTATGTGGAGGTAGCGGCCGGGGGTGAGGGCCGCCAGCTCCCGGATGACGTCGTCCGCGAAGTCGTAGGTGACCTCCTTGGGCACGCACAGCGAGCTGAAGCCGACCTGCGTGCCGGTGTACAGCGGGGGTGCCACGCCGTCGCAGTTGAGCTGGGCGTAGGAGGCGAGGGCCGCGTTGGTGTGGCCGGGCATGTCGATCTCGGGGACGACCTCCAGATAGCGGGAGGCGGCGTAGGAGACGATGTCGCGGTACTCGGCCTTGGTGTAGTAGCCGCCCTTGCCGCCGCCGACCTCGGTGGAGCCGCCGTAGGTGGCGAGGCGCGGCCAGGAGTCGATGGCGATGCGCCAGCCCTGGTCGTCGCTGAGGTGCAGATGCAGCTCGTTGATCTTGTACATCGCCAGCTGGTCGATGTACCGCTTGACCTGCGCGACGGTGAAGAAGTGCCGGGAGACGTCCAGCATGGCGCCCCGGTAGGAGTAGCGGGGGCCGTCCTCGATGGTGCCGCCGGCGATCTGCCAGGGGCCGGGCTGGGCGGTCTTCTTCTCGACGGCGGCCGGGAGGAGCTGACGCAGGGTCTGGACACCGTGGAAGAGGCCCGCGGGGGCACTCGCGGTGATGGTGACGCCGGCCGGGTCGCTGTGCAGCCGGTAGCCCTCGGCGCCGAAGTCCCCCTGGGCCAGGTGGAGTCGGATGCCTTTGGCGCCCTGGTCGGTGCTGACCGGCAGTCGATAGCCGGTCGAGGGCCGCAGGATGCCGGCGAGGTACGTGCCGATGCGACGGACCTCGGCGGAGTCGTCGACGTGGACGCCGGTCGCCCAGGTGATGCGGTACGGGTGCCCGCCGGGCGTGACCGAGGCGGGCGCCGGGACCACCCGGTCCAGCGGTGTCGGGACGGCGGCCTGCGCCTTGGGGGCCGCGCCGAGGGAGAAGCCCCCGGCTGCCGCCAGAAGCACCAGTGAACCGAGGATGCGGGTCGTTCGGGGAGTCGTGCTGTGGTTCCGTCTCACATGCGCTCCCTTCAGAAGTGGTCGAGACCACTCTCCCGCAGATCCGGTGAAACAATCCCCCCATGGCGGAAATCATCCAGAAGGACGGCACCTGGGCCTTCGACGGCGATGCCCTGCGGCTCACCCCGGGGCGGGACAAGAACGTGAGCCTGCTCCGCCGCGAGCTGGGCGAACTCGCCGTACCGCTGGGGGCGTTGGCCGGTGTCTCCTTCGAGCAGGGGAGGAGGTCGGGGCGGCTCAGGCTGCGGCTGCGCGACGGCGCCGATCCGCTGACGCAGGCCACCGGCGGCCGGCTCGGCGAGCCGAACGACCCGTACCAGCTGACGGTGGAGTCCGACCGGTACGGCGTCGCCGAGTACTTCGCCGACGAGGTGCGCAACGCCCTGCTGCTGGACGGGGTTTCACCGGACCCGGTCGACAGGTACCTGCTGCCGGGGCCGTCGCTGCCGGTTTCCGCCTCCGCCGGGGACGGCACGGCGAGCTTCGACGGGGAGCGGGTGCGGCTGGAGTGGAACTGGAAGACGGAGGACGCCAAGTCCTCCGGCGGCCCCCGCACCATCCCCCTCGCGGACGTCGTCGGCGTGGAGTGGCAGCCGGCGGCCGGTCTGGAGAACGGCCATCTGCGCTTCCTGGTGCGCGGCGCCCCGGTGACGGCCCCGCCCAAGTACGACCCGAACGCGGTCGAGCTGTGGGGGTTCAAGAAGGATCCGCTGATGGCCCTGGTGGCCGCCGCCGTACAGGCGCGGCTGCCGCATCCCGCGGCCACCGCCGAGGGGGACGCCGTACCCCGCGAGCCGGTGCGGCTCGCCAAGGAGCCGGCCGCGGAGAACGACCACGACGCCCTGCTGCGGCGCCTGCGCGAGCTGGGTGAGCTGCACCGCGGCGGGGTGCTGACCGACGAGGAGTTCGCCCTGGCCAAGCAGGCGGTCCTCAAGCGCATGTGAGAGCCCGTGTGAGGACCGCCCGTTGCCCGGCGCGGGAGTTACTTGGCCGTGCGGGACACGGTGAAGTGGTCGATGCGGTCGCCGGTCTCGGCGATGCCCGACACCTTCAGCGTGGTCTGGCGGCCCTTCGGCGCGGGGCAGACGTCCACGCGCAGGAAGGAGTAGTTCAGGTAACGGACCCGGGACCAGGTGACGGTCTCGTTGACCTTGCCGTCCTTGGTGTTGATGAAGGACGCCACCGAGTCGACCTCGTGCTCGTTGCCCTCGTAGGAGTCCGGGGCGCTGAACGCGTACAGGCTGCGGCCCGCCGCGCCGGCGGTGACGTAGACCACGCCCTCGGTCTCGGGGTAGGCGGTGCCGCCGATCGGGAGCTTCTTGGTGACGGCGCCGGCCTTGATGACGTCGGTGCGCTCGTACTGGTGGTTGTGGCCGTTGATGACCAGGTCCACCTGGTACTTCTCGAACAGCGGCACCCACTCCTGGCGCACACCCCCCTCCGAGGCGTGCGCCGTGGAGGTGCAGTACGCGCAGTGGTGGAAGAACACGATGATGAAGTCGATGTCCTTCGACGCCCGGTACGTCTTCAGCTGGGCCTCGAACCACTTGGTCTGGGTTCCGCCGGAGATGCCCAGGTTCGCCGGGATCTCGAAGGAGACGTCGTTCGGGTCCAGCGAGATGACCGCGGTGTTGCCGTGGACGAAGGAGTACACACCCGGCAGGTTCTTGGCGTCCGGGCCGTTGTCCGGGAGGGTCCAGCGGGCCTCCTCGCCGCCGTAGCCGTTGGGCGAGTACCAGGCCTCCATGTCGTGGTTGCCGTAACTGACCATCCACGGGATCTGCTTGGCGACCGACTCGGTCTGGTACAGGAACTGGTCCCAGGTGCGCGAGTCGAAGCCCGTGTCGGTGGCCTTGCCCTGGCCGGCCGGGTCGCCGTAGGCGATGTCGCCGGCGTGCAGGTGGAAGGCGGGGTTCTGGCCGAGGATCAGGGCGTTGTTGGCCAGGCCGTGGTAGCCGACGCCCTCGTCGCCGAAGGCGGTGAAGGTGAACGGCGCCTTGTGGGCGGGGGCGGTGGTGAAGGTGCCCAGGGTGCCCGCGAGGTGCGGCTCGGCCGGGTCGAAGCCGTCGTGGCCGACGCCGTAGTAGTAGGTCCTGCCGGGGCGCAGGTGGGTGAGCTTGGCGTGCAGGTAGTACTGCGTGTGGTCGCCGCTCGCGCCGACGCCGGCCGGGGTGTAGAGGGTGCGCACCTCGGCCTCGATCTTGCGGGAGAGGTCCCAGGGCTGGGCGCCGATGCGGATGAACGGCTTCTTCACGGCGACCGGGACCTGCCAGGAGACGGTCATCTCCGTGCGCGGGTCGTTGCCGTAGGCGAGGTGGCGGCCGAAGGGGGCGACGAGCGCGCCGTCGACCGTCTCGGTGGCGGGGGTGGTGGCCTGCGTGGGCACGGCCGCCTGGGCGGTGGCGCCCGGCACGAACGCGCCACCGGCGACGGCGCCGAGCGTCACGGCTCCGCCTCTGATCATGGTGCGCCGGGAGAATCTGGCGCGCAGGTACTCGTGCTGCTCGGCCATGCTCATGCGCTCGGCCAGCTTGTCCGGTACTCCCATACGAGGAATGTCCATGGCGTCCGAAACTCGTGGGTCCGGGCAACGAGACGCAAGACACAGAATGGACAGCCTGCGAACAGAGGTTCAACAGCCCCGCCCCAGCCCTCTGCCCGAAATCGGGCACGTTTCTTGCGAAACCGGCCGCGGTACTCCAGGATCTACGGGTGCACGACGAACTTGTTGATCATCTGACGCGGTCCACGCCCCTGAGCCGGGGCGAGGCGCTGCGGGTGATTCAGGACGTGCTCGCCTTTTTCGACGAGACGACCCAGGATTTCGTCCGTCGCCGCCACCGCGAGCTGCAGGCCCAGGGCCTGGTGAACGCGGAGATCTTCGAACGGATCGAGGCGGATCTGAAATACCGGGCGGTGGCGCCGCCGGAGCTGACGCTCAGGCAGCTGCGCCGCATCGTCTACGGCTGAGAACCGGCCGCGGACCACGGGCCGAGGGATACAGGACACCTATATATGTGCGGAATTGTCGGATACATCGGGAAGCGTGACGTCGCCCCTCTCCTCCTGGAGGGCCTGCAGCGGCTGGAGTACCGCGGCTACGACTCCGCGGGCATCGTCGTCACCTCCCCGAAGGCGCCCGGCCTGAAGATGGTCAAGGCCAAGGGCCGGGTGCGCGACCTGGAGGCCAAGGTCCCGGCGCGCTTCAAGGGCACCACCGGCATCGCCCACACCCGCTGGGCCACCCACGGCGCCCCCTCCGACATCAACGCCCACCCGCACATGTCGGCCGACAACAAGGTCGCCGTCGTGCACAACGGCATCATCGACAACGCCGCCGACCTGCGCCGCAAGCTGGAGGCGGACGGTGTCGAGTTCCTCTCCGAGACCGACACCGAGGTCCTCACCCACCTCATCGCCCGCTCCACCGCCGAGAAGCTGGAGGACAAGGTCCGCCAGGCGGTCCGGGTGATCGAGGGCACCTACGGCATCGCGGTGCTGCACGCCGACTTCCCCGACCGCATCGTGGTGGCCCGCAACGGCTCCCCGGTCGTCCTCGGCATCGGCGAGAAGGAGATGTTCGTCGCATCCGACATCGCCGCCCTGGTCACCCACACCCGCCAGATAGTGACCCTGGACGACGGCGAGATGGCCACCCTCAAGGCCGACGACTTCCGCACCTACACCACCGAGGGCACGCGTACGACGGCCGAGCCCACGACCGTGGAGTGGGAGGCCGAGTCGTACGACATGGGCGGCCACGACACCTACATGCACAAGGAGATCTTCGAGCAGGCCGACGCCGTGGACCGCGTGCTGCGCGGCCGCATCGACGACCGCTTCTCCACCGTGCACCTCGGCGGCCTCAACCTGGACGCCCGCGAGGCCCGGCAGATCCGCCGCGTGAAGATCCTCGGCTGCGGCACCTCGTACCACGCGGGCATGATCGGCGCCCAGATGATCGAGGAGCTGGCCCGTATCCCCGCGGATGCCGAGCCGGCCTCCGAGTTCCGCTACCGCAACGCGGTCGTCGACCCCGACACCCTGTACGTGGCCGTCTCCCAGTCCGGTGAGACGTACGACGTGCTCGCCGCGGTCCAGGAGCTGAAGCGCAAGGGCGCCCGGGTCTTCGGCGTCGTCAACGTCGTCGGCTCGGCGATCGCCCGCGAGGCGGACGCCGGCATCTACGTGCACGCCGGCCCCGAGGTCTGCGTGGTGTCGACCAAGTGCTTCACCAACATGACGGTCGCCTTCGCGCTGCTCGCCCTGCACCTGGGCCGCACCCGTGACCTCTCGGTCCGCGACGGCAAGCGGATCATCGAGGGCCTGCGCAGGCTGCCGGACCAGATCACCGAGATCCTCAAGCAGGAGGAGAAGGTCAAGGAGCTGGCCGAGCTGTACGCCGACGCCCGCTCGATGCTGTTCATCGGCCGCGTGCGGGGCTACCCGGTGGCCCGCGAGGCCTCCCTGAAGCTCAAGGAGGTCTCCTACATCCACGCCGAGGCCTACCCCGCCTCCGAGCTGAAGCACGGCCCGCTGGCCCTGATCGAGCCGGCCCTGCCCACGGTCGCGATCGTCCCCGACGACGACCTGCTGGAGAAGAACCGCGCAGCCCTGGAGGAGATCAAGGCCCGCAGCGGCAAGATCCTCGCGGTGGCCCACCAGCACCAGGAGAAGGCCGACCAGACGATCGTCGTCCCGAAGAACGAGGACGAACTCGACCCGATCCTGATGGGCATCCCGCTGCAACTCCTGGCGTACCACACGGCGAAGGCCCTCGGCCGGGACATAGACAAGCCGAGGAACCTCGCGAAGTCGGTCACGGTGGAGTAAGTCCGCGACGACAGAACGGACCCCCACGTGTGCCACCAAACACGTGGGGGTCCCTTCAGTGCTGCTCGAAATCAGCCGGCGGCCGTCACCCCCCGGCCCGCAGCACGACCCGGAAGCGCCGTCGGCCAGTGGGCCAGCGCGGCCGTCGCGGCGTACCAGGCCACCGCACCGGACACGGCGGCCACCCAGCCACCGACCTTGGTCAGGGACGAACTGTCGGCGAAGGCCGCGACAGCCAGCACCAGCATCGCCAGGAACAGCAGCCCGTGCATGACCTGACCGAGGCTGTCCCCGCCCGCGAGGGTCAGGGTGAGCGCCACCAGGGCGAAGAGGAGCAGGAAGAGTCCGGCCGCGTTGGCCGAGGAGTGACCGGCGACGGCCCAGGTGAACCACAGCGCGCCGAGGGCCACGAATCCCGTACCGGAGGCGCTGTCACCGCCACGGAAGGCCAGCAGACCGACGAGGAACAGGGCAACTCCGCCCACATAGTGGGCCACTGAGACGGCGTCGGACGCTGCCACGCCGTCGATGACACCGGTGGTACCGAGCCCGAACGCCAACAGGGTGATACCCAGGGCGAGTCGGCCGACCACGGTGGTGCTTCCGCTTCCCGCAGAGACTTCGTTGTCCACGGCGGGCTCCCTTCATGCTGTGCTGTTGCGCGGTGACCGGTATATGCCCTTCACAAGGGCACAAACCACCTCTACGCGCGAGTAGTTTCGCGCTGCACAAGGGAGTTGAAAGGCTCAGGGGATGACGATCACGGGCCGCTGCGCCCGCTTGGCGAGCCGCCCGGCGACGGAGCCGAAGATACGGCCGACGATGCCGTGCGTGGAGCCGACGACGATCGCGTCGGCCTCGTACTCCCGGCCCACCTCTTCGAGTTCGTGGCAGATGTCGCCGCCCCGCTCGACGAGGATCCACGGCACCTCGGCCAGATAGTCCGCGCACGCCAGCTCCAGACCGAGGACCTCGGTGCGGTGGTCCGGCACGTCGACGAAGACGGGTGGCTCGCAGCCGGCCCACACGGTGGTCGGCAGCCGGTTGGCGACATGGACGATGATCAGACCCGAGTGGGAGCGGTGGGCCATGCCGATGGCGTAGGCGAGGGCACGCTCACTGGAGGTGGAGCCGTCGAAGCCGACGACGACTCCGTGCCGGAAGGCTGGGTCGCAGATGGGGCGTGGCTCTTCCGCCGCCAGGGGATCGGCCGCCGTGGGGTCGGCGACCGGCCGCTTGCGGTCCGCGGGTTCGAAGAATTCGTGACCGGCCATGGCTGTCTCGGCGTTGTGATCCTTTATGGGTGGGACGACAGTGTGCGGCGGAGCTGTGTCCGGGAAACATCTTCCCAACCCCATACCCCCAAGGGTACGGCGGCACGCCTCCCGAGCCCAGATCCCGCGCACGCTCCGTAAGCGGTCCCCCGACGTCCGGAGGGGTTCACCGGAGCATGCACGAGCGGCGCCCGTAACGCAATGGTTGCTGCCCCGTACAGGCGGCTTGCACAGGATCAACAGACGTACGACCGGTGACCGAGCGGTCGAACGGGCGTTGAACGGGATGAGCCACCGCCACAGGGAGTACGAGTCATGCCCGGTCGCCGATCCACCCCCGCGCCGCCGCCCGCGCCGGACACCGTGCGCGATGTGATCCGCTGGGCCGCCTTCAGCTGCGTCGTCGTCCCCGTGGTCCTGCTCTGCTACGGCACCTCGCCGGCCGGCGCGGCGGGCGCCGGCCTGGGCCTGGCCGCCGTCACGGCCGTGTGCCACGTCCTGCTGCGCCGGTCGGAGCGGTGTGCCGGGCGGTACGGGTGTGACGACGAGGGTTTCGGGGAGCAAAGAGGCGGACGTCACACCCGTCGACAGACACCGGTCGACTGACCTGTTTCCGTACCCCCGAACGTTTCTTTTCAGCCAACTTCTGAATGTCGCCGCAGAGGGGCCCCAACCACCCTCCAACCCCCGTTCGACCTGCACGGAAAGGGTCCACGGGCGGCTGTGCACCCTACGCGGTTTGGCCACTGCGACAAGGCGCACTTCCCTGCACGGCCCGCGAGTGCAACGCTTCGTGATCGAATGCTTCACGCCAAGTTGTCATGTCGACAATTCGGGCGTGTGGAACTGGTCACCGTGAGACCGCGGGACCCAGTAGATTCGATCTTGACTGTCTTACGGCGGGGGACTCGTGCAGGACCGAGGGGAAACGTGCAGGAGCGACACAACCGAGGAGCCGCGACCACCAAGGGGGGCTTAGCAGGATGAGCCACGACTCCACTGCCGCGCCGGATGCCGCGGCCCGGAAACTCTCCGGGCGACGCCGCAAGGAGATCGTCGCGGTGCTGCTGTTCAGCGGCGGCCCCATCTTCGAGAGTTCCATACCGCTGTCGGTGTTCGGGATCGACCGCCAGGACGCCGGCGTGCCGCGCTACCGACTGCTGGTGTGCGCCGGCGAGGAGGGCCCGCTGCGGACCACAGGGGGCCTGGAACTCAGCGCACCGCATGGACTGGAGGCGATCTCCCGCGCCGGGACGGTCGTCGTGCCGGCCTGGCGGTCGATCACCGCGCCGCCACCGGAGGAGGCACTCGACGCGCTGCGCCGGGCGCACGAGGAGGGTGCCCGCATAGTCGGGCTGTGCACCGGCGCCTTCGTCCTCGCGGCGGCGGGCCTGCTGGACGGCCGCCCGGCGACGACCCACTGGATGTACGCGCCGACGCTGGCCAAGCGCTATCCGTCGGTGCACGTCGATCCACGAGAGCTCTTCGTGGACGACGGCGACGTCCTGACATCGGCGGGGACGGCGGCCGGAATCGATCTCTGTCTCCACATCGTGCGGACGGACCACGGCAACGAGGCGGCCGGCGCGCTGGCCCGCCGTCTGGTGGTCCCGCCGCGCCGCAGCGGCGGTCAGGAGCGCTACCTCGATCGGTCTTTACCGGAGGAGATCGGCGCCGACCCGCTCGCCGAGGTCGTCGCCTGGGCGCTGGAACACCTCCACGAGCAGTTCGACGTGGAGACCCTGGCGGCACGCGCCTACATGAGCCGCCGTACGTTCGACCGCCGGTTCCGCTCGCTGACGGGCAGCGCGCCGCTGCAGTGGCTGATCACACAGCGTGTGCTGCAGGCCCAGCGCCTGCTGGAGACGTCGGACTACTCCGTGGACGAGGTGGCGGGCCGCTGCGGCTTCCGCTCCCCCGTCGCGCTGCGCGGGCACTTCCGCCGCCAGCTCGGCTCGTCCCCCGCCGCCTACCGGGCCGCCTACCGGGCCCGCAGGCCGCAGGGCGAGAGGCCGGCCGACACGGAGCCGCCGCTGCCGCCGTCCGGCCACCCGGGCCCGGCCACGGGCCTCGCGGGCCCGGGACCGATGGGCCACGCGCCCGTGCTGCACCCGGACCGGGACAACGGGGTGCCGATGCAGAGCCGCCGCACGGCGGCCGGCGTGGTGGGCCTGCTGCCGGGGCCGCGGAACGGTAGCTGAGAACGCGGAGCGGTAGCTGGGAAAAAGGGGGTGAGTACCTGCTCGCCCCCTTTTTCCGCCGGGGCCGGCGGTGGCCGGCATCAGCACGGGGAGCCACAAAAGCTCAGGTCCGCTTTAGGGTGGACGCATGAACGATCGCATGGTGTGGATCGACTGCGAGATGACCGGCCTCTCGCTGTCCGACGACGCGCTCATCGAGGTGGCCGCCCTCGTCACCGACTCCGAGCTGAACGTACTCGGCGAGGGGGTGGACATCGTCATCCGCCCGCCGGACCAGGCGCTGGAGACGATGCCGGAGGTGGTGCGTCAGATGCACACCGCGTCCGGGCTGCTCGCCGAGCTCCCGAACGGCACGACCCTCCAGGACGCCGAGGAGCGGGTCCTCGCCTATGTGAAGGAGTACGTGAAGGAGCCCGGCAAGGCCCCGCTGTGCGGCAACTCCGTCGGCACCGACCGCGGCTTCCTGCTGCGGGACATGCCGACCCTGGAGGACTACCTCCACTACCGGATCGTCGACGTGTCCTCCATCAAGGAACTGGCCCGCCGCTGGTATCCGAGGGCGTACTTCAACAGCCCGGAGAAGAACGGCAACCACCGGGCCCTCGCCGACATCCGCGAGTCGATCGCCGAGCTGCGCTACTACCGCGAGGCCGTCTTCGTCCCGCAGCCCGGCCCGGACTCCGACACCGCGAAGGCGATCGCCGCCAAGCACGTCCTGCCCGCGCAGTAGTCCCCCCGGTGGTACGGCTCGAAGTGCGCCGCGCGAAAACGTGTGCGCGAGCACCCCTTCGGACCCTGTAGACTTCTTCTCGGCCGGTCGGGGAAACGACGAGTTCAACCGCCGGTCGTGGTGGGTGTAGCTCAGCTGGTAGAGCACCTGGTTGTGGTCCAGGATGTCGCGGGTTCGAGTCCCGTCACTCACCCTCACCGATCAGCCGGTGACTTTGTCGCGAGACGAGTCACCGGCTGATTCTTTTGCGCCGTGCCGGGCTAGCCGCGCAGCGGCACCTCCACCACCGGCAGCGCCGGTACGAACGCCACGGCACACACCCCGGCGGCCGCCACGAAGATGTGCCGTGCGCCACTGCGCTGCGGTAGGCCCCCGTCGCCATGGCCGGCACCGCCCGGGTGAACAGCGAGCCGAAGACGGCCGCGCCCATGGAGCCGCCGAGGGTGCGGAACAGATTCGTCGCCGTCATGGCCGCCCCCCCATCCGCGTGCCACGCCGACCGTGGCGTGCCGACGCCGTTCCCGTGACCGAGAGGCGCACCGGTCCCCCCTCCGGCCTCGTCCCACCCCGGTCCGCGCCGTCCCCGCTCCGGCCCCGAACCGGCCCGCGCCCATCCGCGTTCGGGCCCCCGCCCCGGCCCCGCACGCCCGCTCCGCCTTCGCCTCCGCCCCGGTGCGGACCAGAGTCGACCGCCCTTACGCGGCCGTATCCAGACCGATGCCGATACCTGCGATGTCGCCCGGCCCCGACCACGTCACGACGACGCCCGCCCCACCAGCTCCGTCGGCAGTACCGCGTGCCGCCGCTCCAGCCCCCGGGAAACAGGTGGGCGGCGGTCGGCGATCTCCGTGAGGAGGAGGTCGATCATGGCGCGGCCCATCTCCTCGATGGGCTGGCGGACGCTGGTCAGCGGCGGGTCCATGTGGCGGGCGATGGCGGAGTCGTCGTAGCCGACGAGGGCCACGTCGTCCGGGATACGGCGGCCCGCCTCGCGCAGCACCTGCCGGGCGCCGGCCGCCATCACGTCCGAGCCGGCGAACACCGCGTCCAGGTCGGGGCGGCGGTCGAGGAGCAGGGACATGGCCCGGCGACCGCCCTCCTCGGTGAAGTCCCCTGGTTCGACGAGGAGTTCGTCCACCTCCCGGCCCGCGTCGCGCAGGGCGTCGCGGTAGCCGTCGACGCGGCGCTGGGCGCCGTAGACGTCGAGGCGGCCGGTGATGTGCGCGATGCGGGTGCGGCCGCGGGAGAGCAGGTGCTCCACGGCCGAGCGGGCGCCGCCGTAGTTGTCCGAGTCCACCGAGGTGAGCGTCTCGCCGGCCGAGCGGGGGCCGCTGATCACGGCCGGGATCTCCAGCTGGGCCAGCAGATCGGGCAGGGGGTCGTCGGCGTGGACCGAGACCAGCAGGACGCCGTCCACCCGGTGCGCCGCCAGGTACTGGGCGAGGCGCCGGCGCTCGCGGTCGCTGCCCGCGAAGATCAGCAGCAACTGCATCTCGGTGTCGGAGAGTTCGGAGCCGACTCCGCGCAGCATGTCGGAGAAGTACGGCTCCGCGAAGAAGCGGGTCTCCGGCTCGGGCACGACCAGCGCGATGGCGTCGGTGCGGTTGGCGGCGAGGGCGCGGGCGGCGGGGTTGGGGACATAGCCGAGCTCGGCGACCGCCGCCTCCACCGCGGCGCGGGTGGCGTCGCTGACCCTGGGCGAGCCGTTGATCACCCGCGACACCGTGCCCCGGCCGACCCCGGCCCGGGCGGCGACCTCCTCGAGCGTGGGCCGCCCCCCGCCGCGGCTCCGCGCTCCGTGGCTTGCCATGAGCTCCGCCTTTCTCGCCGCGTCCTCTGTGCTGGCCGAATGTAACAGCACCGTTCGCCGCAGTGGCCGTCGTGGGGGCCGCCGCCCCCGGACCCCGGCTCATCGGCCGTCGGCCCCACCCTCGCACGCCGGACCGGCTGGATACCGCCTGCCGGCGCCCTCGGCTTTATCCAGTTAACGCTCAGGTAACTGAACGCAGTTACCGCTGTCCGTTCCCTTGACACCCCGCCGCCGACCGGCGACTCTTCAACACATCACCCGTGGGAGCGCTCCCACACTACCTGGTACCTACACATCCCGCACGTTCCCCGCCCGAGCCGCAGCGAGTACGAACGGGCCCAATTCATGCAGTTGGCCGGGGGGTCGGCACGTCAGGCAACAGGAGGACGCAATGCGCACGAGCATCCGCCGGTCCCAGCGGTTGATGGCCCTCGCGGCCGTCGCCGCGTTGACCACGGGGCTTCTGGCAGGCTGCGCCAAGGACTCGGACGACAGCTCGTCGGACGGTTCCGGCGGTGGCGGAAACGGCAGTGGCAAAGGCAAGATCACGCTGACCATCGGCACCTTCGGCGTCTTCGGCTACAAGCAGGCCGGCCTCTACGACGAGTACATGAAGCTGCACCCGGACATCAACATCAAGGAGAACGTCACCACCCGCACCGACGTCTACTGGCCGAAGGTACTCACCCGGCTCCAGGCCGGCTCCGGCACCGACGACATCCAGGCCATCGAGGTCGGCAACATCACCGAGGCCGTGCAGACGCAGGCGGCCAAGTTCGTCGATCTCGGCAAGGAGGTCGACAAGTCCCAGTGGCTGGACTGGAAGAACGCCCAGGCCACCACCAAGGACGGCAAGCTCATCGGGCTCGGGACCGACATCGGGCCGATGGCCATCTGCTACCGCAAGGACCTGTTCCAGAAGGCGGGCCTGCCCACCGACCGCGCCAAGCTCGCCGACATGTGGAAGGGCGACTGGGCCAAGTACGTCGACGTCGGCAAGCAGTACATGCAGAAGGCGCCCAAGGGCACCAAGTTCGTGGACTCCGCGGCCTCCGTCTACAACGCGGCCCTCGGCGGCGGTGACGAGCGGTACTACGACAAGGACGGCAACGTCGTCTGGGACAAGTCCGACGGCGTGAAGAAGGCCTGGGACGTCGCCATGGACGTCGCCACCAGCAACATGTCGGCGAAGCTGAAGCAGTTCGACCCGACCTGGGACCAGGGCTACGCCAACGGCACCTTCGCCACCGTCGCCTGCCCGGCGTGGATGATCGGCTACATCGAGCAGAAGTCCGGTGACTCCGGCAAGGGCAAGTGGGACGTGGCGGCGGCGCCCACCGCGGCCAACTGGGGCGGTTCCTTCCTCGGCGTGCCGACCGCGACCAAGCACCAGAAGGAGGCCGTCGCCCTGGCCAAGTGGCTGACAGCGCCCGAGCAGCAGGCCAAGGTCTTCGCCAAGCAGGCGAGCTTCCCGTCGACCCCGTCGGCGTACGCGAGCCTGAAGCCGGCCGCGGACACCACGGCGTACTTCTCGAACGCGCCGATCACCCAGATCTTCGCCGACTCGGCCAAGACCATCCCGGTCCAGTACTTCGGCATCAAGGACCAGCCGATCAACTCCGCGATCACCGACATCGGCATCCTCCAGGTCGAGCAGAAGGGCAAGTCGGCGTCCCAGGGCTGGGACGCGGCGTCCAAGGAGATCAAGGACGTGCTCGGCCAGTGACCAGCCCCAAGCAGGCTCTCGCGCACCCCGCGTCGAGCGCCGACGCCGCGCCCGGCACTCCGCCGGGCGCGGCGCGGGGCGCTCACGGTCGCGGTACGCCGGCGGGCGCCGACTCCTGGCGCAGCCGGCTGTACCGCTGGGACATGAAGGCGTCGCCGTACGCGTTCGTGTCCCCGTTCTTCGTCCTGTTCGGGGCGTTCACGCTGGTCCCGCTGCTCTACACGGCCTGGTACTCGCTGCACGACGTGCAGCTGTCGTCCCTCGACCACCAGACCTGGGCGGGCCTGGACAACTACAAGAACCTGTGGTCCTCGGACTTCTTCTGGAACGCCCTGAAGAACACCCTGACCATCGGTGTCATCTCCACCGTGCCGCAGCTGCTCGCCGCGCTCGGCCTCGCCCACCTGCTGAACTACCGGCTGCGCGGCTCGACCGTGTGGCGGGTCGTGATGCTGACCCCGTACGCAACCTCGGTGGCGGCCGCGACGCTGGTGTTCACGCTGCTGTACTCGTGGGACGGCGGCATGGTCAACTGGATCCTGCACTTCGTCGGGGTGGATCCGATCAACTGGCGTGAGTCCGACTGGGGTTCGCAGTTCGCGGTGTCGACGATCGTGATCTGGCGCTGGACCGGCTACAACGCGCTGATCTACCTCGCGGCGATGCAGGCGATCCCGACGGATCTGTACGAGTCGGCGGCGATAGACGGGGCCAACCGCTGGCAGCAGTTCCGGCATGTGACGATCCCGCAGCTGCGGCCGACGATCCTGTTCACCATCGTCGTCTCCACCATCGGCGCGACCCAGCTCTTCGGTGAGGTCCTGCTGTTCGGCGGGGTCAGCGGGTCCAAGGGCGGCTCCGAGCACCAGTACCAGACGCTCGGCCTGTACATGTACGACCAGGGCTGGATCATCGGCAACCTCGGCAAGGCGTCAGCGATCGCCTGGTCTATGTTCCTGATCCTGCTGATCGTCGCCGCGGTCAATCTGCTGCTCACCCGACGGCTGAGGAAGTCCCAATGACGACGAGTGAACTGACCCTGCCCGTGACGAAGGCCCCGAAGGCCGGGCGGCGCCGGGTGATGGGCGCGGGCAAGCAGCTGCACGCGGGCCCGGTGACGTACGTCGTGCTCACCGTCTTCGCGCTGGTCTCCCTCGCCCCGCTGGTGTGGACGGCGATCGCCGCGTCCCGCACCGACCGGCGGCTGGCCGAGACCCCGCCGCCGCTGTGGTTCGGCGGCAACCTGTTCACGAACCTGCAGACCGCCTGGGACCAGGCGGGGCTCGGCACCGCGATGTTCAACTCGGTGATCGTGGCGGGCACGATCACGGTGAGCACGGTGCTGTTCTCCACCCTGGCCGGCTTCGCCTTCGCCAAGCTGCGGTTCCGCTTCTCCAGCCTGCTGCTCCTGCTGACCATCGGCACGATGATGATCCCCCCGCAGCTGGCCGTCGTACCGCTGTACCTGTGGATGTCGGACCTCGGCTGGTCCAACCAGCTGCAGACGGTGATCCTGCCGAGTCTCGTCACCGCCTTCGGCACCTTCTTCATGCGGCAGTACCTGGTGCAGGCGCTGCCGACGGAGCTGATCGAGGCCGCCCGGGTGGACGGGGCGAGCAGCATCCGGATCGTCTGGCACGTGGTCTTCCCGGCGGCGCGGCCGGCCATGGCCGTCCTCGGCCTGCTGACGTTCGTGTTCGCCTGGAACGACTTCCTGTGGCCGATCATCGCCCTGAACCAGCAGAACCCGACCGTGCAGGTGGCCCTGAACTCGCTCGGCACCGGGTACGTCCCGGACCAGGCCGTGATCATGGCGGGCGCGCTGCTGGGCACGCTGCCGCTGCTGATCGCGTTCGTCCTGTTCGGCAAGCAGATCGTGGGCGGGATCATGCAGGGCGCGATCAAGGGCTGACGTCTCCCTCGCAGGGGCCGGGCCACCGCCGTCCCGGCCCCCTTCTCCCCTCCCCCTCCGACCACCCCCGGTCTCCTACGACCCCAATGGGAGCGCTTCCATGCCTCAACCCGTTACGTCCGTGACCTTTCCTCCCGCCTTCCTCTGGGGCGCCGCGACCTCGGCGTACCAGATCGAGGGGGCGGTGCGGGAGGACGGCCGCACCCCCTCGATCTGGGACACCTTCAGCCATACGCCGGGCAAGACGGCCGGCGGTGAGACCGGTGACATCGCCGTCGACCACTACCACCGCTACCGCGACGACGTGGCGCTGATGGCGGAGCTGGGCCTGACCGCGTACCGCTTCTCGGTCTCCTGGTCCCGGGTGCAGCCCACCGGCCGGGGCCCCGCGGTCCAGCGCGGCCTGGACTTCTACCGCCGCCTGGTCGACGAGCTGCTGGCGAAGGGCATCAAACCGGCGCTCACCCTCTACCACTGGGACCTGCCGCAGGAGTTGGAGGACGCGGGCGGGTGGCCGCAGCGGGACACCGCGCTCCGGTTCGCCGAGTACGCGGGCCTGGTCGGCGAGGCGCTGGGCGACCGGGTGGAGCAGTGGATCACCCTCAACGAGCCCTGGTGCAGCGCCTTCCTCGGCTACGGCTCCGGTGTGCACGCCCCCGGCCGCACCGACCCGGCGGCCTCGCTGCGCGCCGCCCACCACCTCAACCTGGCGCACGGTCTCGCGGCTTCCGCCCTGCGCTCGGTGATGCCGGCCCGCAACGAGATCGCGATCAGTCTCAACTCCTCTGTGGTACGGCCGCTTTCGCAGGACCCGGCCGACCTGGACGCGGCCCGCCGGATCGACGACCTGGCCAACGGGATCTTCCACGGCCCGATGCTGCACGGGGCGTACCCCTCGTCGCTGCTGGAGGCGACGGCCTCGGTCACCGACTGGTCGTACGTCCTCGACGGCGACATGCGCGCGATCAACGTCCCGCTGGACGCGCTGGGCCTGAACTACTACACCCCGGCCCTGGTGTCCGCCGCGTCCGGCGAGACCAAGGGCCCGCGGGCGGACGGCCACGGCGCCAGCGACCACTCCCCCTGGCCGGGCGCCGACGACGTGCTCTTCCACCAGACGCCGGGCGAGCGCACGGAGATGGGCTGGACGATCGATCCGACGGGCCTGTACGACCTGCTTCTGCGGTACACGCGCGAGGCGCCTGGTCTGCCGCTGTACGTCACGGAGAACGGCGCCGCCTACGACGACAAGCCCGACCCCGACGGCCGCGTCCACGACCCCGAGCGGATCGCCTACCTGCACGGCCACCTGTCCGAGGTCCGCCGCGCGATCACCGATGGCGCCGATGTCCGCGGCTACTACCTGTGGTCCCTGATGGACAACTTCGAGTGGGCATACGGCTACGGGAAGCGGTTCGGCGCGGTGTACGTGGACTACGCGACGCTGAAGCGGACGCCGAAGTCGAGCGCGCTGTGGTACGGGGAGGCGGCTCGGACGGGGACGCTGCCGGGGGTGGAACCGGCGGCCTGACAGCCAGGCGCGGCCCGCCGTGGGGGGGCGGGCCGCGCCTCGGACGGGGGCTACGCAGTGGCGGAGGCGGCGGCTGTCACGTCCCCGCGAACAGTTCCTCGCCGCTCGTGACGGTGAGCGCCCGGTCGAACCAGACGCCCAGGGCGTCCAGGTCCTCGCAGCACATGACGCGATCCCGGTCGGCTCCGGAGATCTCGATGCCTCGCACCTCGAGGATGCGGAGAATGTCCTCGGCACGGGCCTTGGCACGGCCTTCGGTACGCCCCTCGACACGGCCCTTGGCACGACCTTCGGCATGCCCCTCGGCCAGACCCTTGGCAAGGCCCTCGTTGATGGCTTCCTCGACGATGGTGCCGCTGCTGGGGAAACGGGGAGTGTACGTGGCCATGAGTCGCCTCCACGGTGCACGGGCCGCGGTGTCGCCCAGGCCGATTTCGGTGAATTCCGCCCAGCGCTTCGCGGTCTCTCCGCCGGTGTCGGCCACCGCCTCCGCCAGCGCGTCCAGTATCGCAGGCAGGTCCGGATCCTTGGCGTGGGCGAGCGCGGAGAAGACGGCGAGGGCGAGGTCCTCCGCCGCCTCGCCCGGGTCGGTGACCGCGGGCACGTTGCCCGGACCCAGGACGAGAGGGAGGACCGCGATGCTGGTGCGGCCGGGCAGGCCGACGCGGACGGGTTCCGCCGCCCAGGTCGCGGTCGCCTTGTCCCGGCAGACCACCAGCAGGACCGGAGGCAGCTGGTACTTGGCGTACAGGTGCGTCAAGTAGGAGGTCCAGCTGCCCGGCTTGTCCGGGTCCGGCTTGCCCTGGGCCTCCACGGCAAGCAGGAAACCGCCGTCCTCGGCCGTCTCGACCCGTAACAGCGTGTCCACACGGCGCGCCAGCGGTCTGATCTCGGTGAGATCCGTGTCCATGAGCTGGATCGCCGTGGGCTCGGGGAAGGGGATGCCCGCCCTGGGGAGGGCCCGGGTGAAGAGCCCCGGGTCCTCCCGGAAGATCTGGTGCATCGCCTCGTGCGCCGAACTGACCATGCGACGGAACGTAGGCGTTGGCCTATGCCGAGCGCAGTCCTGGTGTCAGCGCACGGTCCGCAGGGTCAGTTGAAGGCGCCGAACGCCTTCGAGAAGGCGAACTTGTCCTGGACGATCGAGCTGCAGGTGGGGTCGGCGGAGTTCTTCGCGCCGCCTGCGCACTGCTTGTCGCGGGCGGCGGACCACATCGACAGGCCGCCGAGGCCCTTGGACTTGGCGAAGTTCACCAGCTGGGTGGCGTCGTCCACCTTGAAGATCTCGGAGGAGACGTCGTTGACGCCGATCATCGGGGTGACCGCGACCGTCTTCCACGCGCCGGAGTCGGACAGGCCGAGGACGCTCTTGACCTGGGCCTGGGTGGCCGTGGCGGCCTGCTGGGCGTAGTCGCCCATGTCGCCGTTGTACGAGGCGCCGTAGTCCATCGCCATGATGTTGACGGTGGAGATCTTCACGCCGTTGGACTTGGCGTTGGAGAGGAGGTTCACGCCGTCCTGGGTCAGGCCCTCCGGCATCACCGGGAGGGTGAAGGAGACGTCCAGGTCGGGGTGCTGGGCCTGGAGCTTGGCGATGGCCTGGGCGCGGCGGGTGTTGGCCGCGGTGTTGGGCAGCGCGCCGCCCTCGACGTCGAAGTCGACCTTGGTCAGCTTGAACGCGTCGACCGCCTTGCCGTACGCCGCCGCCAGCGCGTCCGCCGAGGAGCAGGTGGTGGCCAGTTCGGAGCCGGAGGCACCGCCGAAGGAGACCCGGACGTCACCGCCCTTGGCGCGCAGGGAGCCGATCTGCGCGGCGACGGCGTCGCTGGTCAGGTCGGTCACACCGCCCCACTTGGGGGTGCAGCCGCCGCCGTCGGTGAGGAACGCGAGGTTGTAGTTCTTCACGCCGGTCGCGTCGGCCGCGCCGATCAGGTCGAAGGCCGGGTAGAGGGAGGTGTCGACGTACGGGGCGAAGCCGGCGGAGGCGGTGGTGCCGCTGCCGGTGGTCCGGGAGGCGGTCGGGGTCGGGGTGGCCGTCTTGGTCGGGGTGGGCGTGGCGGTCTTGGTCGGGGTCGCCGTCGGGGTCGGGGCCTGGGTGGGGCGGCCGCTCGGCTCCGGCGTGGCGCCGGTGTCCGCGGAGCACTGGGAGTTGTCGATACGACAGCCGGTCGGGTCGCCCTTGCCGTCGACCACGAAGCCGACCGTCACCGACTTCCCGCGGGCGAGGCCATCGGTGTCCCACTTCGCGGGCTTCACGGTGACATGCGAACCGCTGACGCTGGACTCGCCGTTCCACAGCGAGCTGAGCTTGGCGCCCGCCGGGAGGTCGAACTCCAGGGTCCAGGTCTTCTCGGTCTGGCCGCTGTTGTTGGTGACGACGTACTGCGCGGTGTAGCCGGTCGACCAGTCGCTGGTCTTGGTGTACGCGGCGTTCACACCGGCCGCGTTGGCGGTTCCGGTGAGCAGGATGGCGCCGCCGCCGACCACGGCCGCGGCCACCAGACCGCCGATCGCCTTGTTCCTGCCACTGATCCTGCGCCGGTGCGTGGTCATGCGCGTGCCTGCCTTCGCTGTTCACGGGGGTGAGGTGCGGCAGCACGCTAGCGATCCGGAATCGGGCAAACCGCTCGATCGGGGCGGTGGTCGCAGACCTTAGGGTTCGCTTAAGGATGGGATCGGGGACGATTAATGGTCGAGACCAGTCGCGACCGGTTTGCGCGACCGGTGTCTTCGCACCCGGTGCCCCCGGCCGGCCGGCTTGCGCCCGTCCAGCTGGAACCAGATCCGCACCTCGGTGCCGCCCAGCACGGAGGAGCCGATCCGGACGTCCCCGCCGGTCGACTCGGCGAGCCGGCGCACGATGTCGAGGCCGAGGCCGGTCGAGCCGGCGGTCCCCGAGCCGCGGCCCCGGGCCATCGCCGCGTCCGGGTCGGGTATGCCGGGGCCCGCGTCGGAGACCAGCACGATCACCGCGTCCTCGCCGTTGTGCACGTCGACCGCGAAGGCCGTGCCCTCGGCCGTGTGCCGGAACACATTGCCGAGCAGGGCGTCGAGCGCGGCGGCCAGATCGGCGCGGGCCACGGGTATGCGCACCGGCCGCTCGACACCGGCCACCCGCCACTTACGGCCCTCGTCCTCGGCGAGCGCGGACCAGAACTCCATGCGCTCACGCACCACTTCGGCCGCGTCGCACCCGGTGCCGGGGCCGGGTGCGGCCGTCTGCGGCTTGGCCTCCCGGGCCGTACGGATGATGGTGTCGACCTCGCCCTCCAGCTGGGCGACGGCGGCCCGGGTCTGCTCGGCGGCCGGTCCGCCGCCCAGGGACGCGGCGTTGAGCCGCAGCACGGTCAGTGGCGTGCGCAGCCGGTGCGAGAGGTCGGCCGCCAGCTCTCTTTCGTTCGCGAGGAGTTGGACGACCTGGTCGGCCATGGAGTTGAAGGCGACCGCGGCGAGGCGGAGTTCGGTGGGCCCGTCCTCCGGCACCCGGGCGCCCAGCTTGCCCTCGCCCAGTTCGTGCGCGCCCCGGACCAGCCGCTGGGCGGGGCGCACCATGCGCACCCCGAGCCGGTCGGCGACGGCGACGGAGCCGACGATCAGCGCGAGGCCGACGGCCGCGAGCACCGCCCAGGCCGTGCCGACGCCGTTGGTCACCTCGGACTCGGGGACGTACACCTCGACGACCGCGATGTCGCCGGAGCCGAGCGCGACCGGCTGGAGCAGGGTCGATCCACCGGCGACGGACGTGGTGGAGGCCCGGCCCAGTTTCCGTACGGCCTGGATGTCGCGGTCGGCGGCGCGCTGCCGGCCGAGGTCCAGCGCGGACCGGCCGCCGCCGGCGGGCAGGTGCACGGCCATCCCGGAGTCGGCGCCGGCCGAGGCCACGACCCGCTCCAGTTTGTCCCGGTCGGTGGTGATGGACAGCGCGGGCGCGACGGCGGCGGCCTCCCGCTCGGCGTTGGAGAACGCCCGGTCGCGGGCCATCTCCTTGACGACCAGGCCGAGCGGGACCGCGAAGGCGACCACGACCATCGTGGTGACCGCCAGGCAGACCTTGACCAGGGCCCACCTCATCGCACCGGCTCCCCGTGCGGAGTCGGTTCCGTGGGGGGCTCGAGCTTCACACCGACGCCCCGGAGCGTGTGCAGATAGCGGGGCCGGGCGGCCGTCTCCCCCAATTTGCGGCGCAGCCAGGACAGATGGACGTCGATGGTCTGGTCGTCGCCGTAGGACTGCTGCCAGACCTCGGCGAGGAGTTCGCGGCGCGGGACGACCACCCCCGGACGGCCGGCCAGGAAGGCGAGCAGGTCGAACTCCCGGCGGGTCAGGTCGAGGCGGACGCCGTCCAGTTCCGCCTGGCGGCGCAGCGGGTCGACGGTCAGGCCGCCGACCCGCAGGACGCTGGACGGCGGGGCCTCGCCGCCCCCCGGCCGGGCCCGGCGCAGCACGGCCGCGATCCGCGCGGAGAGGTGCTCGACGGAGAACGGCTTGGTCAGGTAGTCGTCCGCGCCGGCGTTGAGCAGCCGGACGATCTCCGTCTCGTCGTCCCGCGCGGTGGCGATGATCACGGGCACGTCCGTGATGCCGCGCAGCATCTTCAGGGCCTCGGAGCCGTCCAGGTCCGGCAGTCCGAGGTCCAGGATGACCACGTCGAAGCGGAAATGGGCGACCTCGCGCAGCGCCTCCAGTGCCGTACCGACGCTGCGCACGGTGTGCGCGGCCTCGGTCAGGTGCCGGATGAGCGCCGAGCGTACGAACTGGTCGTCCTCGACCACGAGCACACTTGCCATGCGCCGCACCGTACGCCATGCGGCCCGCACCGGGCGGGCGCCTGTGGACAACTCGGGGCATGTGCGCGCGGCGGTCCCCCTGGGGCAGTATGGCCCGCGATGCGCAGAGGACTCGTACACGTACTGGCGTGGCTGCTCGCGACGGGAGCGGCGGTCACGCTGTCGTGGTGGGGTGTGCACACGGTGATGGCCGGGACGGCGTACGACCCGCCGCGCGCGCTGCCGATCACGGCCGCCGACGCGACGGCCCAGGGCTCGAAGTCCCTGAACTCGCCGACGCACCGGCCCTCCCCGTCCACCGGCCCGTCCACCGGCCCGTCGACCAGGCCGCCGGCCCCGACTCCCACCCCGAAGCGGACACCGGGCCCCTCCCCCACGGCCTCCTCGTCGCCGTCCGCGTCCGGCCGGGTCAAGTCGTACGACACCGAGGGCGGCCGGGCCGTGTTCGACCTGGGCCCGTCCAGTGCCACGCTCGTCTCGGCGACGCCGGGGACCGGCTGGTCGATGCAGGTGTGGAAGACCGAGACCTGGATCCGGGTGGAGTTCAGCAGGGGCACGGACCGGGTGTCGGTGATGTGCACCTGGCACGACGGGCCGCCCCACGTGGACATCGGGAACTACTGAGCCCCGGGCCCGGGAAGAGCCGGGTCAGCGGAACACCGACGGCGGCGGCGCCGGGGAGGCCGCGGCCGCGGTGTCCGTCACGGGGGCCGCGCCGCCCGTGAAGTCTCTGAGCGGCTTGCCGTGTTCGACCCGGCCCGGGTGCGGGTCGGAGGCGGCGCGGCGGGTGAGTTCGGGCAGCGGGAGCGGGGCGTCGGAGGCGACCAGGACGGCGTTGCCGAAGCGCTTGCCGCGCAGCACGGCCGGGTCGGCGATCAGCGCGAGTTCGGTGAACCGGGCGGCGGCGGTGGCGATCTGGCCGCGCAGATGGGCGAGCGGCGGGCCGTCGGCGAGGTTGGCGGCGTAGACCCCGGACGGTTTCAGGGCGCGGCGGACCTCGTCCAGGAACTCGACGGAGGTGAGGTGGGCCGGGGTGCGGGCGCCGCTGAAGACGTCCGCGATGACCAGGTCCGCCCAGCCGTCCGGCACCTTGGCGAGGCCGGCGCGGGCGTCCACCGAGCGCACCCGGATCCGGGCGTTCGGATCCAACGGCAGTTCCCGGCGGACCAGTTGGACGAGGCTCGCGTCCCGCTCGACGACCTGCTGGGTGGACCGGGGCCGGGTGGCGGCGGTGTAGCGGGCGAGGGTGAAGGCGCCGCCGCCGAGGTGCACGACGTGTACGGGCTTGCCGGGCGGGGCGACGAGGTCGATGACGTGGCCGAGGCGGCGCTGGTACTCGAAGGAGAGGTACGCGGGGTCGTCCAGGTCGACGTGCGACTGGGGCGCGCCGTCGATCAGCAGCGTCCAGGCGCGGCCTCGGTCGGGGTCGGGCACGAGCTGTGCGAGCCCGCCGTCGACCGCCTCCACGACGGCTTCCTCGGCCGCCGACCTGCGCCGTGCATTCCTGGACCTGCCCATCCGACCATCTTCGCAGCCCGTCGGGGCGCTCGCCGCATCGGCGGCGGTCGGCTCGGGCGGCGGCCCCGGGCCGCCTCACTGGCAGCCGTCGACCGCCTTGATCATCCGGGCCGCCTCCCCGAGGGCCCGGCGCAGTATCACCGGGTCGGTGGCGAGGTCGGCCTCGCCGGGCGGCAGCAGCCAGTCGGAGCCCTCCACCGGCGGCTCGGGGTTCAGTCTGAGTCCGCGCCCGTCGGTCTTCGTGCAGGTGCTGCCCGGCACGTCCCAGCCGGCCGCCGTGCCCGCCGGAACCAGGAAGCCGAGGGTGGCGCAGCCGTCGTCGTGCAGCACCGGACCCACCGCCTCGCCGGCGCCGCGCCGCAGGATGTCGACCGCCTCGAAGCCCTGCCGGGCCGGTACCGTCACGAGGTCGCAGGCCGACGCACCCCCCTCGGCCGACGACGGCGACGGACAAGGTTCGTTGCTCTGGCTGGACTCCCTGGTCTCCATGCCGGCCTCCACACACAGCCCTGTTGCGGTCCGTGAAGTCCAACGCGCGAGCGCGTCAACGGCTACGGCCCAAGTGCGCCGCAAAGGATGGCACTTCATGGCAGATCGTGGATGAGATATCCGGTTTGTAGCTAAACACAGCGTGGCTGGTCGTTCACAGCAGGTACGTTCATGCCCGCCGGAACCAGGGCGTCACTCGGACAGCTCGTCCCGAACCCGCCCCGGGCACCGGCATGGTTCGACGGTTCGCACGAGAGGACCCGGCCATGGCGTCGTCAACCGAGACCTCGTCACAGCCCGAACGGCCTGCACGGCCGAACCTCGCCTTCCGGCGACTGCGCGGCAGGCGTTCACCCGCCGAGTTCGCGGCGCTCGTACGACGCGCCGCGCGCGAGATCGGTGAACGGGTGAGCTGTGACGCGCGTTACGTCGGAAGGGTCGAGGCGGGCGAGATCCGCTGCCCGAACTACGCCTACGAACGGGTGTTCCTGCATATGTTCCCCGGCCGCACGCTCACCGACCTCGGCTTCTCGCCGCGTTCGGCCGTACGCGGCCGCGCGGCGCGTACGGCGGCGGAGGCGCCCGGGGGACCCGGTGCCGCGCCGGCGCCCGGTGAGTCGCGGGGGACTGTCGGACCGTATGACACGCAGGACCCGTGCGGCGCGCCAGAGCCGTACGCGAAAGGCCATCTGAACCACGAGGAGAGCGACGTGCTGCGTCGCGCATTCATGACCGGCGGTGGGGCCACGGTGGCCGCCGCCACGCTGAGCCCGCTGGGGCTCACCACGGACGCCGCGGCCGCGGTCCGGACCGCTCGCCGGCCCGGGACCCCGGAGGCGCTCGCCCTGGAGGAGGCCGTCCGCCGGATCCGGCTGCTCGACGACCGGCACGGCGCGGACGGCCTCTACCGGCGTGCGGCGGCGCCCTTGCGCGCGGCCTACGCGCTGCTGGACGCCGGCGCGACCCGGCAGACGACCGCCGAACGGCTGCACTCGGGCACCGGTGAACTCGCCATCTCCGTGGGCTGGCTGGCGCACGACTCCGGCCGCTTCGACGACGCCCGCTCGCACTACGCGGAGGCGCTGGCCACGGCCCGGATGACCGGGGACCCGGCGCTGGAGGCGCACGCCTTCTGCAACACCGCGTTCCTGGCGCGGGACACCGGCCGCCCTCGCGAGGCGGTGCGCGCGGCGCAGGCGGCCCAGCGCGCGGCCGCTCCGCTGGGTTCGGCGCGCCTGATGTCCCTGCTCGCGCTGCGCGAAGCCGGCGGCTGGGCGGGGCTCGCCGACCGCACCGGCTGTGAGCAGGCGCTCGTCCGGGCCCAGGCCCTCTTCGCCCGGGGCCGCTCGGACGCCGACCCGGAGTGGATGAGCTTCTACGGAGAGGCCGAACTGGAGGGTCTGGAGGCGCAGTGCTGGTCGGCGCTGGGCGACTGGCGGCGGGCGTCCCGGCACGCGTATCGCGCGGCCGAGCTGCAGGACCCTCACTTCACCCGGAACATCGCGCTGTACACCGCCGAGTTGGCCGACGACCTCGCCCGTGAGGGACGGCCGGACGAGGCCGCGGCCGCGGGCCTGCGCGTGCTGTCGCTTCTGGACCAGGTTCAGTCCTCCCGCATCCAGAGCATGCTGGCCGGTACGGCGCGGGTGCTGCTGCCGCACCGGCGGGCGTCGGGGGTGTCGGAGTTCCTGGACCGGCACGCCTCCATGCCGAGGGCGGGGAGGGCCTGAAGGACGGGGAGGGCCTGAAGGCCGTCAGAGCGCCAGGTGCCCCAGGTCGTTCCAGCTCTCGATCGCCGGCTCCCCGTACGCCCAGCCCAGCACCGACAGCGAGGTCGGGTTGAGGCGGATCCGCGCGGCGAAGTCCAGCGGCAGGCCCAGCCAGCGGGCGCCTATGGAGCGGAGGATGTGGCCGTGGGCGAAGACCATGACGTCCCGGTCGGCCGACCGGGCCCAGGCCACCACCTCGTCCGCGCGCGCGGTCACGTCGGCGACGCCCTCCCCCTCCGGCACCCCGTCCCGCCAGATCAGCCACCCCGGCCGCACCGCCTGTATCTCGGCCGGCGTCATGCCCTCGTAGGCGCCGTAGTCCCACTCCACGAGCGTGTCCCAGACGGTGGCCCGGTCACCGAAACCGGCCAGTTCGCACGTCTCACGCGCGCGTGCCAGCGGGCTGGTGCGCACCTCCACCCCCGGCAGTCCGTCCAGCGGGGCCCGGTGCAGTCGCTCGCCGAGCAGCTTGGCTCCCCGCCGGCCCTCCTCCAGCAGCGGCACGTCGGTCCTGCCGGTGTGCTTGCCGGACAGTGACCACTCCGTCTGTCCGTGCCGGGCCAGCAGGATGCGCGGTGCCATGGGAGACCTTTCCGGAAGCGGGACGCCACGGGGACGCCGCGAGAACGAGAAGAGACGACTTCTCCATCATCGCGCACCCCTCGTCGGGGCAACCCGAGGGGCGATCTCGGCGTCTTTGTGGGCCGGAGCGCCCTCATGGGCGGGATACGGACACCGTAAAGTGGCACGGCCGCCCTCCGGGCGGCGCCGCACAGCAGAAGGGGGAGGGCGATCGGATGCCGCAGACCGAGACACCGGGCACCGGGGTGCTCCCGCGTACCCGGCTGCGCTGGTGGACCGAGCTGCCCCTGATCCTCCTCGTCTACGGCTGCTACTCGGCCGGCCGCCTCCTCGCCCGCGGTGACGTCTCCTCCGCGGTCGACCACGGCCTGGCGATCCTGCGCATCGAGAAGGCCCTGAGCCTCAACGCCGAGCACCCGCTCAACCGGCTGTTCACGCGCGAGCCCTGGCTCGGGGTGCCGGCCGACTTCTGGTACGCCTCGCTGCACTACCTGGTCACGCCCGCCGTCCTCGTCTGGCTGTTCCGGACCCGCGCCGAGCACTACCGGCGGGCCCGCACCTGGCTGATGGCGTCCACGTTCATCGGCCTGATCGGCTTCACCCTGCTGCCCACCTGCCCGCCCCGGCTGCTGTCCGCCGGCCACGGCTTCGTGGACACGATGGCCCACTACAGCTCGTACGGCTGGTGGGGCGGCGAGGCGAGCGCGCCGCGCGGCATGGGCGGGATGACCAACCAGTACGCGGCCATGCCGAGCCTGCACGTCGGCTGGGCGCTGTGGTGCGGAGTGATGCTGTGGCGGTACGGCGGCACGCGCGTGGCGAAGATCCTCGGTGTCCTGTATCCGCTGGGCACCGCGCTCGTGGTCATGGGCACCGCCAACCACTACTTCCTCGACGCGGTCGCGGGCATCGCCGTGATGGGCGTCGGCCTCCTGCTCGCACCGCGCGTCACACGGGCCGCGGACCTGGTCCGCACCCGCCTGTTCCCGCGCCCCACACCGGTCACGGAGGGCACGGGCTCCCCGATTGTCAGTGCCGGATGCCAGACTTCCGCGGGTGAGCGAATTCCACGGCAGCGCGAGTCGCGGCTCGACGCCGGGGCCGAACCGGACGCCTCCCCCAGCGACGCGGGAGAAGGGGCTCCGGCAACGGCTCGCTGAGCTGCGCGGTCCCGACGTACCGGCCAAGGCCCTGGACGCGCGCGCCCTCGCGGCGCTCGCCGCGAACCCCGGGTGCGCGCGGCGGGCGATCCTGGACGGCGCCGGGGTGGACAAGGCGCGGCTGGCGAGCGCGCTGGGCGCGCCGTCCGGGTTCGGGCAGTCGCAGTTCGCGCTGACCCGCGGGAACGCGTTCGAGGCGAAGGTGAAGGCGGACGGCGGCGCGGAGCTGCTGCGGCTGGCGCACGCCCGCCTCGACCCGGGCGCCGAACCGCCCGAGGGCGCCGCCGTGCCCGACCTGACGGCCCACGGCCCCGAGGGGCGTACGGCCCGTACCTCGCTGGCGCTGCGCGAGGCCACGCAGGCGGGCGGCTGGGCCCTGCTGGACCACCCGATGCTCGCCCTGGACGTGGCCGGCTCGCTCGCCTTCCTGGAGCCGGACGCGGTGGTGGTGCACCCGGACGGCAGCTGGTCCGTGGTGGAGATCAAGTCCTTCCCGATGCTGGACGGCTCGGCGGACCCGGCGAAGGTCGGCGCGGCGGCCCGGCAGGCGGCGGTGTACGTGCTGGCCCTGGAGGACGTCGCCGCGCGGCTGGACCCCGCCCCTGTCGTACGGCACCGGATCCTGCTCGTGTGCCCGAAGGACTTCTCCAACCTGCCCGCGGCCTGCGCCGTCGACGTCCGCAAGCAGCGCGCGGTCACCGCCCGCCAGCTGACCCGGCTCACCCGGATCGAGGAGATCGCCGAGACCCTGCCCGAGGGCACGTGCTTCGCGCCCGACCGGGGTGCCGAGGAGCTCACGGCGGCCGTGGCGGCGGTCCCGGCGACGTACGCGCCCGAGTGCCTGTCCGCGTGCGAACTGGCCTTCCACTGCCGGGAACGCTCCCGTGAGGAGGGTGCCGTCACCCGTCTGGGCCGGCCGTTGCGCGCGGAACTGGGCGGTCTGACCACGGTCGAGGACGTCCTCGCGGCGGCCCGAGGCGAGCAGGGCGACCCGGACGATCCGGCGGTCGCGGCCCTGCGCCGGGCGGCCGCCCTGCGCGCGGAGGCGCTGGCGAGCGCGCAGGCACGGGGGGACACGGCGTCGGCGCACGCGGCCCACCGGGAGGTCGCCCCGTGTCCCTGATCGCCACCCTCGCCCGGCTGGAGGCCGTCAACAGCGGCCGGGCCCAGCCCGCCGCGACCGTCCGGCACCGCCATCTGTCGACGCGCCCGCTGGTGTTCGTGCCGCTCACCACCGCCGGTGAGGCGGGCGCCCCGCTCGGCGCGCTGGTCGGCACCGACCGGGACGCGCCGCGCCTGCTGGTCGTGGCGCAGCCACGCGACCGCGATCTGCGCTTCTCCTTCCTCGCCGACCTGGCCGATGTCGTCCTGCCGTACATCGACTCCTACGCCGAGTCCGTGGAGGCGGCCGAGCGCACCGAGACCGACCCGGAGACCGGCAAGCGGGTCAAGGTCGAGGTGGAGCTGTGCGCGGACGCTCCCCAGCTGATCGTGCCGAGCCGCGCCGGCCTGGACTTCGTACGGCTCCTCGGCCGCTCGATGCGCTTCCGCCGGACCGCCGAGCAGGACCCGGAGACCCCCTACCCGGCGCCGCCCCGGGTGCCGCTGCTCGGGCGCTGGCTCACCCACTACGGCGAGCGGTCCCGCGTCCCCGGCTCCTCCCTGCTGCTCGCCCTGACCGATGTGCTGTCCCGGCACTGGGCGACCGGCCAGTCCGGCCTGGAGGACCAGCACCTGGGCGCGCTGCTCGCCTGGATCGACCCTCCGGAGGGCACCTCCGGCGCCGAGGCCGCGCGCCGGGCCGAACTCGCCAGGGACGCCGCCGGCCAGTTGCTGTGCGCGCCGGCCGGACCCGCCACCGACCCGGCGTTCGACAACAAGCTGCTGGCCCCCGCGATCGAGCGCTACGACCGCGCGCGCACCGCACTCGCCGCCGCCGAGGACGCCCTGGCCGCCGACGACCGGCTGGCCGCGCTCACCGCGGCCGAGCGGGAGATCCGCGACCTGGTGGAAAGCCGCACCCGGCCCACCTGGGACGCGGTGTGGCGGGGCCTGGACCTGCTGCGGGCGCTGCCCGAGGGCGCGCATGTGGAGGAGCGCTGGACCCGGGACCGCTGGTCCTTCACCGGGCACCGCGACCGGGTGCTGGCGGGAGAGCCCCCGCAGCCGCGCCGGGACGACGCGGTGACGGCGGCGAACAAGCTGGCCACGCGCGAGCGCGAGCAGGCCCGTCTGGAGGCGCAGGAGGCGCTGGACGACCCGCTGGTGATGGCGGGGCGGCGGCTGGCCGGGGAGGCGTTCGCGGGCGAGGTGACCGATGTCGTCATGGCGTACAGCGAGGGCAAGCGGCCGAGCCCGCGCCCGCTGGTGACGGTCCGCACGGACGACCGGCCGCATCTGGCCGAGCGGGCCAAGGCGTACCGCTCGCTGGGCGGCAAGCCGCAGTCGGCGGAGTTCGTCGGACACGAGGGCCCTGCGGAGGGGGGACTCCTCGTCCTGCGCATCCTGGACAAGATGGGCCGCGGCAAGGAGCCGGAGCCCGGTTCGGTGCCGGAGAAGGGCGACCGGATCTGCTTCACCCTCTTCGAGCACGAGCAGCGCGGCGGCGCGAAGCTGCCCGACCCGGAGGAGACCCCGTGGACCCACGGCGGCCCGCCGGGTGAGGCCGTCCGGGAGGCGGCCGACCCCATCACCGAGGAGGACGTCCTGTGACGACGGTCGACTTCGACCCCGGAGCCGCTGCCGCCGGCGCCACCGACGCCATCCTCCACGACACCCTGCGCGGCACCGAGCGCGGTGTGGTCGTGGACTCCCCGCCCGGCGCCGGCAAGTCGACGCTCGTGGTCCGCGCGGCGCTGGAACTGGCCGAGGCGGGCCGCCCGCTGATGGTGGTGGCGCAGACGAACGCCCAGGTGGACGATCTCGTCGTCCGGCTCGCCGAGAAGAACCCGGACCTGCCGGTCGGCCGCCTGCACAGCAGCGACACCGACCCCTACGACAAGGCGCTGGACGACCTGCCGCAGGTCCGCACGTCGGCGAAGGCGGCCGATCTGAACGGCCTGCCGGTGGTCCTGTCCACGGCCGCGAAGTGGGCGCACGTCAAGGTGGACGAGCCCTGGCGGCACGCGATCGTGGACGAGGCGTACCAGATGCGCTCGGACTCCCTGCTGGCCGTGGCGGGCCTGTTCGAGCGGGCGCTGTTCGTCGGCGACCCCGGGCAGCTGGACCCGTTCGCGATCGTCGGCAGCGAGCAGTGGGCGGGCCTGTCGTACGACCCCTCGGCCTCCGCCGTGACCACCCTGCTGGCGCACAACCCGGGCCTGCCCCAGCACCGCCTGCCGGTCTCCTGGCGCCTGCCCGCGTCGGCCGCGCCCCTGGTGTCCGAGGCGTTCTACCCGTACACCCCCTTCCGCAGCGGCACCGGCCACGGCGACCGCCGCCTCGCCTTCGCCGTCCCCTCCGACGGCTCCGGACCGGACCAGGTGATCGACGAGGCGGCGGAATCCGGCTGGGGCCTGCTGGAACTGCCCGCCCGGCACACCCCGCGCACGGACCCGGAGGCGGTGCGGGCGGTGGCGAGGGTCGTGCGCCGGCTGCTGGACAGAGGAGGCGCGGCGGTCTCCGAGCGCTCGGACGATCCCGCGCCCCTCACGGCCGGCCGCATCGCCGTCGGCACGGCGCACCGCGACCAGGCCGCGGCGGTGCGCACGGCGCTCGCCGAGCTGGGCGTGGCCGACGTCACGGTGGACACCGCGAACCGTCTCCAGGGCCGGGAGTACGACGTTACGGTCGTCCTGCACCCGCTCTCCGGCCGCCCCGACGCCACCGCCTTCCACCTGGAGACAGGCCGTCTGTGCGTCCTGGCCTCCCGGCACCGGCACGCATGCATCGTGGTCTGCCGCGCGGGCGTCGGCGACCTGCTGGACGACTACCCGTCCACGGAACCGGTCCAGCTGGGCACGCTGGTGAAGTTCCCGGACGGCTGGGAGGCGAACCACGCGGTGCTGGCGCATCTGGCGGAACACCGGGTGAGCTGGCGACCATGACCGGATCATCGGATTCCGGTCCCCCGCGAGAACCGGCCGTGACGGCCTCTTGCGAGGGCGCGGGACAATGGACGGTGGCCCCCTGAAGGCGGTGCCCAGCGAAGCGTACGAGGAGGAGACAGGACATGGCGGAGCCCACGCCGCGTCGTAACGAACCGCGGCTACGCCCCGCGCCTCTGATCTTCGAGCCCGCGGAGGCGGCCGGCGATCCCGAGCACTTCTTCGACCTGGAGTCGATCGAGGATCCGCGGGCGCTGCTGGCCCGGGCGACGGAGCTGACCCAGGCGTTCCGCGCGGCGGCCGACCGGGCCGTGGAGTTCCAGGCCATCGCGGCGGCCCAGCTCGCCGACCCGCGCCGGTTCGACCGGCTGACCCCGGGGGACATCGCCGAGCGGGCGGAGTGGACCGAGGACTACGCGAAGAAGATGGTCGAGTTCGGCCGGGACCTGATGCGGGGCAACGCCGAGGGACGGGCATACCCCGATCCCGTGTGACCCGGCGGCCCCGCGCCTGCGGCCGCGTCAGCCCGAACCCTCCGAGTAACCCACATGGCATATGCCAGGCGGGCAAGATACTCCTCCCCCACCCTCTCTGTCCCGGTTTTCGGCAACTCAGAAGAACGGGCTGCTCACGCCCGGTACACCTGGGTGGCATGAGCAGCACACCGAACGTCACCCGAGTCACCCCCGACGGCGTCACCTGGCTCGCCTCGGCGGGCACGCACCCGCGGAGCACGCTGGCCCTCTGGGAGGAGCGCCCGGACGCCCCGGTCGTCCTGCCCTGCGGCACCGTCTTCGATGTGGTGAGCGCCCCGGCGATCTTCGGCCGCCGGATGCTGGACCGGCTGTGGGACGACGGCCCGGGCTCGGGCCCGGTCGCGGTGTTCCGCGGCCGCGTGCTGCTGTTCGCCGCGCCGGGCACCGCCCAGCGGCTGCCCTCGCTGCTGGCGTGGGAGGAGTGGGGCTCGAACCGCACGGAGGCGGTGCCGCCGCTGCTGTGCCACGGCACGGGCGACGCGGTGACCGTCCCGGCGCCGGCCGCCGGCGACACCGCCGGCGAGTCCCGCTGGCTGGTCGCCCCGGACACCCGTCACCCCTGGCTGCCGGGGCCTGAGGTCGTCCTCTGGGCGGCCGTGCGGGCGGCCCGCGCGGCGGTGCGGATATCGATTTTTCCTCCCGCCGACCAGGGTGCTAAGGTCTACGACGTCAGCAGGCGCCGCTAGCTCAGTTGGTTAGAGCAGCTGACTCTTAATCAGCGGGTCCGGGGTTCGAGTCCCTGGCGGCGCACGATGGCGATGGCGAGGCATGTCCGCACACAGCGCGGAGCGCCTCGCCATCGTTGTTTTTGCGCGGCTGCGCCGCGCGCTGTGGGGGCTTCGCCACCCACACCCCCATCGGGTCGGTCCAGTGACCGCAGGCCGGGAGCGCATCGGCCCAGTGACCGCGGGCCCGGAAGATCAGCCGGTGACGGCCGGCGTGATACTGACCGTCCACGCCCCCGACGCCGTCCTCCCCTCCACCTCCACCCGGACGCCCTCCCCGGGCACGGTGAAGCTCTCGCCGAGGGCGACCGGGGCGTCGGCGAGGGGTGGGTAGACCGAGTTCTCCCAGCAGGCCTCGGTGTGCGGGTGGGCGTCGGCGACCGCCACCGGGCCGCCGCCGGACGCCGCTCCGCTGCTGATCCGGTACACCAGGACACCCTGCCGGCAGGTGGCCCGGTCGTTGCCGGCCGCATCGCGCGCCTCGAAGCCCAGGGCGCTGTCGGGTCCGGTGCGCACGATCGCCAGCTTCACCCCGTGCCCGAGGCCGAAAGACGGGGTGCCCGCCGCGCCCTGCACCGGGACGCCGGGGCCGGCCTCCAGCGGCTCCAGGGTCAGCCGGGTCGGCCGCGCGCCGCGCACGCACACCACCTGACGCGGCTCCAGCCAGCCCAGCTTCCACTTGTGCCAGGCCAACAGGTCCGGCGCCAGCCCGAACTGGCTGCCCATCAGGTCCCAGTCGCCGACGTGGGTGTCCCAGTCGCCCTTGCCGTCGGCCGGGCGGCGGTAGAGGTCGGGCAGGTCGAACATATGGCCGGTCTCGTGGGCGAGGACCAGGTGGTCCGGTGGGTGCTTCTCGAAGACCGTGACGACCCGGCGGACGTCGGTGCCGTCCACATGGACGGGCGTGTCGAGGTTCACGACCTTCGTGGCGTCCGAGTCGACGCCGGGCGCGTCCGGGTCGGCGACGAAGTACACGACCTGGTAGCGGGAGAAGTCGACCTCCTTGTCGGCCACGGCGAACGCGTCCCGGAGATAGGCGGCCCGGTCGTCCATGTCCCAGTCCCGCCTTATCGCGTACGCCGTGGACGGCCGGGGCATCCGCAGCCAGTGCCCCAGCGGGTGCGGGCGGAGGGTGAGCCTGCCGTAGGAGGCCTGCTGGTAGTAGCGGCTGGTGGCGGGGAAGTGGTCGGCGGTCAGCTCGGCCGGGCTGGTGCGCGGGGTGGCGTCCGGGAAGGAGAGGAACACCATCACGGCGTCCACCGTGCCGATCGGGCGGGGGTAGGCGGTGTTCCAGGTGTCCACCCCCTCGGAGTGGTGGGCGTCGGTCCGGTGCAGGGCGCACGCGGCCGTGGAGAAGGGCTCGGCGGACGACCTGCCGCCGAGGATCGACGTCGCGGCGAGCGCCGACAGCGTGGTGCACACGGCGGCGGTGCTGCGCAGCTTGTGCACGGGCTGACCTCCGGACGCGGTTCGCGGGACCCGCATCCAGATTGCTGGTATTTGTAGTGCTATGCCCTGTTCGTCTGCACCACAAGGGTGAGTGCGCCTTCGGGTGCGCCGGTGCGCTCCGGCGCCCGACACCCCGGAACACTCACGGAACGTCACAACTGGTCGGGGGCCCCAAGAACCCGTCCAGGTGCGGGCAGAAACGATCTGTCAGAAACTGTGCTCCGTCCGGGACACTGGAGAGTGGCTGGAAGGGCCCGGGGCCAGCCTCTATGATCGGCACACTTTCCGGCACGGACATCGATCGAGTGCACTGCGGGAGCGAGCGGTGAGCGGAACGTCCGAAGGGCCGACGCCCGCGGCAGACCTCGACCGGTCAGCCGTCACAGACAGTGATCACATTACCTATCAGCGTGTCTTCGCGGCCGCCCCGCTCGCCATGGCCGTCGTGGACCGCGCCGGACTCGTCGCCGACGCCAACGCGGCCTTCGGCGAGCTGCTCGGCACCGACCCGGACACGCTCACCGGACGGGTCGCCGCCGACCTCGTCGACCTGGCCTCCGACGCCCGCAGCTGGCACGCCTACCGCGAGGTCCTGCGCGGCCGGCAGGCGAAGCTGCGCTGCACCCGCCGGCTGAAACACCCCGAGGGCCACTCGGTGTGGGTGCAGGTCACCATCGCCCCGCTGGCCGGTGGCGAACCCGGTGTGCTGCTCTCGGTCGCCGACATCAGCGCCCGCCGCGAACTCCAGGCGCGGCTGCGGCACTTGCAGATGCACGACCCGGTGACCCGGCTGCCCAACCGCACGCTGTTCTTCGAGCGGCTCACGGCCGCGCTGGAGGCGGAGTCGTACGAGCAGAGCGGCACCGGCCGGATCGGCCTGTGCTATCTGGACCTCGACGGCTTCAAGGCGGTCAACGACACCCTCGGCCATCGCGTCGGCGACCGGCTGCTCGCGGCCGTCGCCGAGCGCCTGACCCGGGTGGCCGACGAGGCCGGCTACGCCCGCGCGGTGACCCCGCTGGTGGCCCGGCTCGGCGGCGACGAGTTCGCGCTGCTCGTGGAGGACTCCACCGGCACCGAACAGCTCGCCGACCTCGCCGAGTCGGCGCTCAAGGCCCTGGAGGAACCCTTCGACCTGGCGGGCCAGCGCCTGTCGCTGACGGCCTCCATCGGCGTCGTGGAACGCCATGCCGCCGGTACGACCGCGACCGGCCTGATGCAGGCGGCCGACACGACGTTGTACTGGGCGAAGGCCGACGGCAAGGCCCGCTGGACGCTGTTCGATCCCGAGCGCAACGCGCACCTGATGACCCGGCAGGCCCTGTCCTCCACCCTGCGACCCGCCATCGAACGCGGCGAATTCGCCCTGGAGTACCAGCCGTTGGTCGGCATGGAGGACGGACGCCTGTCCGGGGTCGAGGCGCTGATCCGCTGGAATCATCCTCAGTTCGGCACACTGACGCCGAATCGGTTCATCGGACTGGCCGAGGAGGACGGCTCGATCGTGCAGCTCGGCCGCTGGGCGCTCGCCACCGCCTGCCGCCAGGCCCGCCGCTGGCAGCTGGACCACCCCGAGGAGCCGCCCATCTTCGTCAGCGTCAACGTGGCCGTACGGCAGGTGTGGGACTCCGACCTGGTCTCCGACGTGGCCGAGATCCTCGCCGAGACCGGACTCGCCCCGCATCTGCTCCAGCTGGAGCTGACCGAGTCGGCGGTGATGGGCTCGGCCGGCCGGCCGCTGCAGGCCCTGCAGGCGCTCAGCGACATGGGCGTCCGCATCGCCATCGACGACTTCGGCACCGGCTACTCCAACCTCGCCTACCTCAGCCGGCTGCCGGTCTCGACCCTCAAACTCGACGGTTCCTTCGTGCGCGGCTTCCAGTACGAGGCCGACAAGGACCCGGCGATCGCCCCCAACCCGGCCGACGAGGTCATCGTCGAGGCGATGATCCAGCTCGCCCACCGGCTCGGCATCACCGTCACCGCCGAGTGCGTGGAGACCTCGGCCCAGGCCACCCGGCTGCGCCGCATCGGCTGCGACACCGGCCAGGGCTGGCTGTACTCCCGTCCGGTGCCGCCGGATCGTATCTCCGAACTCCTCGGCGAGCAGACCTACGCGGTCGGCAAGCCGTAGGCGTCTGCGATCAACTCGTAGGAGCGCAGACGGAGTTCGCCGCGGTGGGCGTGGGAGACGAGCATCAGCTCGTCGGCCCCGGTGCGCTTGTGCAGGTCGTCCAGGCCGGAGCGGACCTCGTCGGCGGTGCCGTGCACGATGTTGGACGTCCAGGAGGTGATGAACTCCTCCTCCATGGGGCTGAACTCGTGCGTCTCGGCCTCGTCCGGGTCGGGGAAGAGGCCGGGCCGGCCGGTGCGCAGCCGGAGCATGTTCAGGGCCATCGCCCGGGTCTGGCGGCGGGCCTCGCGCGCGTCGTCGGTGGCGAGGGTGGAGACGCCGATCAGGGCGTAGGGCTCGTCGAGGACCGCGGAGGGGCGGAAGGTCTGCCGGTACAGGTCCAGCGCCGGGATGGTGTTCTGCGCGGAGAAGTGGTGCGCGAAGGCGAACGGCAGGCCCAGCATTCCGGCGAGGCGGGCGCTGAAGCCGGAGGAGCCGAGCAGCCAGACCGGCGGGCGGTGCGGGGACTGGACGCCACCCGGGGTGCTGCCCTGCACCGGGCCGGGGATCGCGTGGATCCGGCGGTAGGGGTGCCCGTCGGGGAAGTCGTCGTCCAGGAAGCGGAGGAGTTCCGCGAGCTGCTGCGGGAAGTCGTCGGCGCCCTCGTCGAGGGTGTCGGTGCGGCGCAGGGCCGCGGCCGTGGCGCCGTCCGTGCCGGGGGCCCGCCCGAGGCCGAGGTCGACGCGGCCCGGCGCCAGCGCCTCCAGCGTGCCGAACTGCTCGGCGATCACCAGCGGGGCGTGGTTGGGCAGCATGACGCCGCCCGAGCCGAGCCGGATGCGCTCGGTGTGGGCGGCGAGGTGGGCGAGGATCACGGCGGGCGAGGAGGAGGCGACACCGGGCATGGAGTGGTGCTCGGCGACCCAGTACCGGTGGAAGCCGCGGGCCTCGGCGAACCGGGACAGCGCCACGCTGGTGCGCAGGGCGTCGGAGGCGGTGCTGCCCGCGCCGACGGTCACCAGGTCCAGTACGGACAGGGGGACGGGGGCGGTCCCGTGCGTGGTGCCCCGGATCTCGTCCGTGCCCCGGATCTCGTCTGCCTCGTCTGCCGACACGGTGTGGCCTCCTGTTCGTGGCGTGGGCTGTCCTGGCCCACTAACAGGAGGCAGTCTCCGCTTATTCCCGTACGCCTATGTCCGCACCTGGACCAGGGGCTCCCGGGTGAACAGCGACCCCAGTGCCGGCGCGTTCACCCGGCGGTCGGCGAGCCTCAGCCCCTCCCACACCGTCACCTGGTTGGCCGTGAGCACCGGCTTGGACAGCGCCTTCTCCAGCAGGGACAGATGGGCGGCCGTGTGCAGGGCCGTGTCCGGGAGCAGTACCGCGTCCGCGTCCGGGACGTCGGCCGCCCGGGCCAGCGTCAGCACGTCCTCCTCGCCCCATGTGCCGACCTCCGCCGCCGTGACGATCCCCGAGGACCGCATCCCGGTCACCTCCAGGCCGCCGGCCCGCAGGAAGTCCGCGAAGAGCGCGGCGATGTCCTCCGGGTAGGTGGCGCCGACCGCGACCCGCCGTACCCCGAGCTCCCGGGCCGCGTGCACGAAGGCGAAGGACGTCGAGGACGCGGGCATCCCGGCCAGCCGGGCGAGCGTGCGCACCTGGTCCTGGGCGCCCTCCCAGCCGTGCACGAAGCCGCCGCTGGTGCACGCCCACACCACCGTCTCCGCCCCGCTCAGCCGCAGGGTCTCCATCCCCGCGCCGAGCCGCTCGGCGGAGCCCATCTCGCGCAGCGCCGCCACCCGGTGCGCGTCCTCGCCGATGTCGGTGTGGACCAGGTCCACCCGGATGTCGCTGCCCAGGAGCTGCTCGATGCGCGGATAGTCGTCCTCGGCGGAGTGGCCCGGGTAGAGGAATCCGAGTGCGGTCATGTCCAGCCTTCCTGCGTCTCTTCCGGCGTCTCTTCCGGCAGTGCGGGGGGCCAGGCACGGGCCGACTCGTCCAGCAGCGCCTGATAGGGCCCCACGGCTCGGGTACCCAGCCGGCGCAGAGCAGCCCACATCGTGACCTGGTTGGCAGAGAGCACGGGGATGCGCAGTTCGGCCTCCAGCTGAGGGATCACGTCGTACGTCGGAAGGTTGGTGCAGGAGATGAACAGCCCGTCGGCCGTGCCGGGGCGCACCGCCTGCCGGGCCATGGCGACGACGTCCCGGTAGGGCACCTGCCAGATGTGCCGGGTCAGGCCCATGAACGCGCACCCGGTGACCTCGACGCCGGCCTCGGCGACGAAGTCCTCCAGCGCCCGGGTCACGGACACGGTGTACGGCGTGACCAGCGCGACGCGTCGTATCCGCAGCTCGACCAGTGCCTCCAGCAGCGCGCCCGAGGTGGTCACGGAGGGCGGCGCGCCCGCGAGGCTCATCGCCGCGCACATCGCCCGCTCCCCGGCGGCCCCGCCGACGAAGCTGCCGGAGGCGCAGGCGTAGGCGACGACCTCGGGCGCTACGGCGGTCAGCGCGCGCACGGCGTCGCCGAGGGTCTCGTGCTCGCTGACCAGCCGGGCGAGGTCCAGGCTCACCTCGACCGGCACGAACGGGGTCCGGGTCAGATGGAGCGACACCTCGTCGGGGACCCAGCGCCACAGCTCGCGGTCCAGGGCGAAGTCGAAGGGGGCCACGACTCCCACACCGCGCTGGGGGCGGGGGCCGCCGAGAAAGGAGACGTCCATCGCTGGCACCGGCCTCACGCTGGGAGACGAGTGGGCAACGCATCGCGAATGCGCCCGTGTTGACGAAGGTAGGTTCGGGTGCGAGCGTGGTCAATCCGCGCACAGTCCGCGCATGTCAGCACGCATGATCCGCGCACGTCGGACGCTCGGAGCCGCCCCGTATGACGACCCTGCCGACCCTCCTGGTGCTGGACGCCGACCCGCCACCGCGGCTCGGCCGGCTGACCGGGCGCGCCCGGATCGTGCACACGGACGCCGCGCACCTGGCCGAGCGGCTGCCGCAGGCGGACGTGCTCCTGGTCTGGGACTTCGCCTCGCACGCGGTCCGCGAGGCCTGGCCCGGGGAGGGCCCCCGCCCGCGCTGGGTGCACACGGCGAGCGCGGGCGTGGACCATCTGATGGGCCCGGAGCTGGCCGCGTCCGACACGGTGGTCACCAACGCCCGCGGGATCTTCGACCAGCCGATCGCCGAGTACGTGGCGGCCCTGGTGCTGGCGGTCGCCAAGGACCTGCCGCGCACCCTGGAGCTCCAGCGGGAGCGGACCTGGCGGCACCGGGAGGGCCGGCGGGTGGCGGGCACGCGCGCGTGCGTGGTCGGCTCGGGCCCGATCGGCCGGGCGATCGTACGCGCCCTGAAGGCCCTCGGCGTGACGACGGCCCTGGTCGGGCGGGTGCCGCGGACCGGCATCCACGGACCGGCCGACCTGGACCGGCTGATCTCCCGCGCGGACTGGGTGATCGCGGCGGCGCCGCTCACCGAGGAGACGTACGGCATGTTCGACCGCCACCGCTTCGGCGTGATGCAGCCCTCGGCGTTCTTCGTCAACGTCGGCCGGGGTCAGCTCGTCGACGAGGACGCCCTCGCCCACGCCCTGACCCGGCGCTGGATCGCCGGTGCCGCACTGGACGTGTTCACCACCGAGCCGCTCCCCGCGGACAGCCCCCTGTGGGACCTGCCCGGCCTGCTGGTCTCCCCGCACATGAGCGGGGACACGGTGGGCTGGCGGGACGAACTGAGCGCGCAGTTCGTGGAGTTGTACGAGCGGTGGGCGGCGGGCAGATCACTGGTCAACGTGGTCGACAAGAAGCGCGGATACGTCCCAGGCCACTGACCGCCCGGACCTCTTGGAGGGTGCATGCAGCTCACCGACCTCACCGCGGTACAGCTCCTCGACGGTTACCGCAAGGGCGAGTTCAGCCCCGTGGAGGCGACCGGACAGGCCCTGGAACGGGCGCGCCGCATCCAGCCGGAGGTGAACGCCTTCGTACGCCTCACCGAGGAGGACGCGCTCGCCCGGGCCCGTCAGTCGCAGGAGCGCTGGCGCCGCGGTGAGCCGGCCGGGCTGCTCGACGGGGTGCCGGTGACGGTGAAGGACATCCTGCTGCTGCGCGGCCACCCGACCCTGCGCGGCTCCAGGACGATCTCCGAACAGGGCGAATGGGACGAGGACGCCCCCTCGGTGGCCCGGCTCCGCGAGCACGGCGCGGTGTTCCTGGGCAAGACGACGACCCCCGAGTTCGGCTGGAAGGGCGTGACGGACTCCCCGCTGTCCGGGATCACCCGCAATCCGCACGACCACTCCCGCACCGCCGGCGGCTCCAGCGGGGGCAGCGCGGCGGCCGTGGCACTCGGCGCGGGCCCGCTGTCGCTGGGCACGGACGGCGGGGGCAGCATCCGTATCCCGGCCGCGTTCTGCGGGATCTTCGGGCTGAAGCCCACGTACGGCAGGGTGCCCCTGTATCCGGCGAGCGCGTTCGGCACACTGTCCCACGCGGGCCCGATGACCCGGGACGCGGCCGACGCGGCGCTGCTGCTGGACGTCATCGGCGCCCCGGACCCGCGCGACTGGTCGGGCCTGCCGCCCGCGCCGGGCTCCTTCACGGAGGCGCTCAGGGGCGGCGTGCACGGCCTGCGGGTGGCGTACTCCCCGACCCTCGGCGGCCAGGTCGCGGTCCGGCCGGCGGTCGCGGCGGCGGTACGGCGGACGGTGGCCCTTCTGGCCGACCTCGGCGCGTACGTGGAGGAGACCGACCCGGACTTCAGCGACCCGGTGGAGGCCTTCCACACCCTGTGGTTCAGCGGCGCGGCCCGGGTCACCGAGCGGTTCTCCCCGCGCAAACGGCAGCTGCTGGACCCCGGTCTGCGGGAGATCTGCGTGCGGGGCGCGCGCTACAGCGCGCTGGACTATCTCGCCGCGGTCGACGTCCGCATGGACCTCGGCCGGCGCATGGGCCGCTTCCACGAGCGCTACGACCTGCTGGTCACCCCGACCCTGCCGCTGACGGCGTTCGAGGCGGGCGTGGAGGTGCCCAGGGGCTCGGCCCACCACCGCTGGACGGGCTGGACGCCCTTCACCTACCCGTTCAACCTCACCCAGCAGCCCGCGGCGACCGTCCCGGTGGGCACGGACGCGGAGGGCCTCCCGGTGGGCATGCAACTCGTCGCCGCCCGCCACCGCGACGACCTGGTCCTGCGCGCCGCGCACGCGCTGTACGAGGCCGGGGTGGTGCCGGCCCCGGCGGTCGCCGCCGTCCGGGCGCCCGGCGCGTGAAGCCCGAGCCGCTCACGCCCGCCGGAACGCCAGCGTCTCCCCCGCCGCGCCGCTGCGCCACAGGTCGTTGCACGCCTCGGCCATCGTCTCCAGCCCCTCCACCACCTGGCCCCACACGATCCCCGGTACCCAGCCCACGTCACCGTTGAGGAGCAGGTTGTTGCGCTCGTAGAACAGGGCCAGGTCGACCACCGTGGTGCCGGGGCGGACCTCGCGGTCGTAGCCGTAGGCCCTGGTGCCCAGTTCGGTGCCGGCGAAGGAGAAGTAACAGAGGTCGCCGGGAATCGGGGTGACCGTCGGGTTCTCCAGTGGGGGTTCCGTGGAGGCGAAGGGCGGGAAAAGGGCGTAGATCTCGTTGCGCGCGTATTTCGCGTGATAGACGTCACTCGCCAGCGGGAGCGCGTCCCATACCGCCGCGCAGGTCAGGGGCGCGCGGTCGGCCAGCAGTCGTGCCGTGCAGTGCACGTCCCGCTTCCGGAGCGAGACGGTGACGAATCGATCGGCCATGAAAACAAGGGTGCATAGCCCGGATGCGCTTGGGTAGCCGCGCCGCCATGGCTCCACCACTTGGGAACGACGTACACACATTCCGGTCGGAAACAAGACACGTCCGACACACCCGGCGTTCGGTGCTCGGTGGCCTCGCCGCCCTCGGTGTGCTCGGCGCGGCGGGCTGCTCCCGGGTGGCCGCGGCGTCGGACAAGGAGGGCGGAGACCTGCTCGACCGGCTCCGCGCGCAGGGCGTCGTACGGCTCGGGATCGCCGGTGAGATCCCCTTCGGCTACATCGACAAGGACGGGCAACTCACCGGTGAGGCGCCCGAGCTGGCCAAGGTGATCTTCAGGCGGCTCGGGGTCGACCGGGTCCAGCCGGTGCCCACCGAGTTCGGCTCGCTGATCCCGGGGCTCAACTCGCAGCAGTTCGACGTCGTGGCGGCCGGGATGTACGTCAACCCGGACCGCTGCGAGCAGGTGATCTTCGCCGATCCCGACTACCAGATGCTGGATTCGTTCATCGTGCGGAAGGGCAATCCGCTGGGGTTGCACTCCTACAGGGACGTCGTCGCGAAGAAGGCCAAGTTCGCCACCGGCACCGGATACGCGGAGATCCAGTACGCGGTCGAGGCCGGGTACAAGCAGAGCGACATCCTGATCGTCCCGGACCAGGTGGCCGGGCTGAACGCCGTCGAGGCGGGCCGTGTCGACGTCTTCGCCGGTACGGCGCTCACCACCCGCGAGGTCGTGAAGAAGTCCGCCAAGACCGAGGCGACCCGGCCCTTCGCGCCGCTGGTCAAGGGCAAACCGCACGTCGACGGCGGCGCGTTCGCGTTCCGCCCGACCGAGACGAAGCTGCGCGACGCCTTCAACGTGGAGCTGCGCAAGCTGAAGAAGAGTGGGGAGTTGTTCCGGATCCTTCGGCCCTTCGGGTTCACGAAGGCCGAGATGACCGACCTCACCGCGAAGGAGCTGTGCGGCGGATGACCTCGGGACTGTGGGAACTGGTACTGAAGGGCGTCTGGACCACCGTCCAGCTGCTGGTGTTCAGCGCGCTGCTGGCCGCCGCGGTGTCCTTCGTCGTCGGCATCGCGCGGACGCACCGGCTGTGGATCGTGCGGTTCGTCGCCGGCTTCTACACCGAGGTGTTCCGCGGCACCTCGGCGCTGGTGATGATCTTCTGGGTGTTCTTCGTGCTGCCGGTCGCCTTCGGCTGGCAGCTGGTGCCGATGTGGGCGGGCACGCTGGCACTCGGGCTGACCTACGGCGCGTACGGCTCGGAGATCGTGCGCGGCGCGCTGCAGTCGGTCGATCCGGCGCAGCAGGAGGGCGGCATAGCGCTCAGCTTCACCCCGGCCCAGCGGCTGCGGCTGATCCTGCTGCCGCAGGCGGTGCCGGAGATGATCCCGCCCTTCTGCAATCTGCTGGTCGAGCTGCTCAAGGGCACCGCGCTGGTGTCGGTGATGGGCATGGGCGATCTGACGTTCAGCGCGAATCTGGTCCGGCTGGCGCTGCAGCAGAGCGCGGAGATCTACACCTATGTGCTGCTGATCTACTTCGTGATCGCCTTCCTGATCACGCGGCTGATGCGGGGCCTGGAGAAGCGGCTGAAGGCCGGGATCGGCAAGGACGCCGGGACGTTCTCGGCGGCGCGTGAGCTGAAGCGGGCGCAGACGACCGGAGTAGGGGGGCGCGTCGCATGAAGTGGGACTGGAACGCCGTCAGCGAGTTCATGCCGCACTTCTGGGACGGGCTGCGGGTCACCCTGGAGGCCCTGGCCCTCGGTTCGCTGCTGTCCTTCAGCCTGGGCCTGGTGTGGGCGCTGCTGATGCGGACGCCGAGCCGGTGGGTGCGCTGGCCGGTCGGGGTGGTCACGGAGTTCGTGCGCAACACCCCGCTGCTGGTCCAGCTGTTCTTCCTGTTCTACGTGCTGCCCGAGTGGAACGTGACCTTCTCCGCGCTGACCACCGGTGTCTTCGCGATCGGCCTGCACTACTCGACGTACACCATGCAGGTCTACCGCGCCGGTATCGAGGCGGTGCCCCCCGGCCAGTGGGAGGCGGCGACCGCGCTGAACCTACCGCGACGGCGGACCTGGACCGCGGTGATCCTGCCGCAGGCCATCCGCCGCGTGGTCCCCGCGCTCGGCAACTACGTGATCTCCATGCTCAAGGACACGCCGATGCTGATGGTGATCACCGTGCTGGAGATGCTCGGCCAGGCCCGGCTCTTCTCCCAGCAGCACTTCCAGTTCACCGAGCCGGTCACCGTGATCGGTGTGGCCTTCATCCTCATCTCCTATCTGGCCTCCCTTCTCCTGCGAGCTCTGGAGCGACGCCTTGTCCGTTGAGACCCGTCCGCAGCCCTCCGCCACCGACGCCCAGCCCACCGAGCTGATCCGCCTGCAGAACGTCACCAAGCGGTTCGGCGCCAACACCGTGCTCGACCGGCTGGACTTCTCCGTCGACGCCGGCCGGCACGTGACCCTGATCGGCCCGTCCGGATCCGGCAAGACGACGATCCTCAGGCTCCTGATGACCCTCACCAAGCCCGACGAGGGCACGATCACCGTCGACGGGGAGCAGCTGTTCCCGGCGCCGGAGAAGCAGGTCCGCGAGGTCCGCAAGAAGATCGGCATGGTCTTCCAGCAGTTCAACCTGTTCCCGAACATGAGCGTGCTGCGGAACATCACCGAGGCGCCGGTGCAGGTCCTCGGGATGTCCAAGGACGAGGCCGAGGAGCGCGCCCGGGAGCTGCTGGAGCTGGTGGGGCTGACCGACAAGTGCGACGCGAAGCCGACCCGGCTCTCCGGCGGTCAGCAGCAGCGGGTGGCGATCGCCCGGGCGCTGGCGATGCGGCCGCAGGTGCTGCTGCTGGACGAGGTGACCTCCGCGCTCGACCCGGAGCTGGTCGCGGGCGTCCTCGACGTGCTCAGGGACATCGCGCGCACCACCGACATCACCATGCTCTGCGTGACCCACGAGATGGGTTTCGCCCGCGACATCTCCGACCGGGTGCTGATGTTCGACGGCGGCCGGGTGATCGAATCGGGCTCCCCGGAGCAGATCTTCAACGAGCCGGAGCAGGACCGCACCCGGGAATTCCTCAGCGCCGTCCTGTGACTACGGCGCGTGGATCCGGAAGACACCGAGGTCCAACCGCTGGGTCATGACTTTGGCATATGCCAGGGGGTCTGCGCCGCAGTTGGGAGGGGTCGGGCGGGTGCAAGAATCTCGCCAACCCCCTCTCCCCGGACCGGGTTTGCCCGTTATCGTGGTAACGATCCACCGACCGGATCTCGCGGCACACACAGGCGAGCGAGCGCAGGGGGAACACCGTGGCGCTGAGGAACGAGCCGACCGCCCCGTACCACTCCGCCCAGGACGCCCTGCGCGTACTGGAGACCGTCGCCCGGCACTGCGCCGGCGTCACCGACACCGAGCTGGCCCGCCGCACGGGCCTCGACCCCGAGCGGCTCACCGCCCTGCTGCTCATGCTGCGCCGGGAGGGCTATGTCGAGCAGATCGCCGACGGGGCGTACGTCACCGGCGACACCCTGCGCCGCCTCACCTCCGCGCACGACCGGGAGCGGGCGCTGCGCGAGAAGCTCCAGCACACCCTGGACCGGCTGCGCGACTCGGTCGGCGCGGCGGTCTACATGAGCCGGTACGTCGACGGCGAGGTCAAGGTCACCCAGTACGCCGCCGGGCCGACCACCCCGGCGGTCAACGAGTGGGTCGACTTCCGCACGGCCGCCCACGCCACGGCGGTCGGCAAGAGCCTGCTCACCCAGCTGGACCACAACGCCCGCCGCGACCACCTCTCCCGGCACAAGATGGCCCGCCTCACCTCGCGCACCATCACCAGCGACAAGCTGCTGCTGTCCCGTCTGGAGTCCCAGCCACCGACCGTGCCGGTCCTGGACCTCCAGGAGTACGCGATCGGCACGGTCTGCGCGGCGGTCCCGATCACGGCGGGCGCGTCGGTGGGCTGCCTGGCGCTGTCGCTTCCCGTGGAGCACGCCCACCGGCTGAAGCAGGCGGCGGACACGCTGAACCGCAGCGCGGCACCGGTGCTGCTCTCGCTGACGATCTAGCCGGTCCGGGGGTGGTCACAAGCACCCCTGCGGACCAGGTAGTATTTTCTTCGTCGCCGACCGCGGAAGGAAACAACCGCGGTGGGCGGGAGTCATGCGCCGCTAGCTCAGTTGGTTAGAGCAGCTGACTCTTAATCAGCGGGTCCGGGGTTCGAGTCCCTGGCGGCGCACGATGACGATGGCGAGCCACGTCCGCAAAAAGCGCGGACCTGGCTCGCCATCTCTCTTATTGCGCGGCTGCGCCGCGCGTGGTGGGGGCTTCGCCACCCACACCCCCTTCGGTATCCGCGTCCGTGAGCCTCTGGTACACGTCCTCCCCCTGTGGCCGCCACCACACCGGGTCCGAGCACGCATACCCCTCCCGCCGCAGCAGCGCCCGGTGGATCTTGTTCGTGGCCGTCACCGGCATCCGCTCCACCACCCGCACGAACCGGGGCGCCATCTTCGTTCCCAGGTCCGGCTGGGCCGCCAGGAACTCCGTGAAGCCCGCCGGATCGAAGGACCCGGCGATCGTCGCCATCACCTGGTCCCCGGTCACCGGGTCCGGCACCGCGTACACGGCGACGGCCGCCGCGCCCTGGTAGCGGGCGACGATGTTCTCGATCATCGCGGGGGCCAGGTTCTCCCCGTCGACACGGATCCGGTCATCGGTACGGCCGGCGAAGTACAGATAGCCGTCGGCGTCCCGGTAGAACAGATCACCGGTCCAGTACGCCGCGCCCCTGCGCCGCTCGGCCTCGGCGGCCGGGTTCCTCCAGTACCCCTCGAAGGGGTTCGGCCCCCGGTTCACCAGCTCGCCGATCGCCTCCTCCCCGTTGCGCAGCCGCCCGGCCGGGTCGAACACGGCCGGCGGGCACTCGCGCCCGGTGGCGGGGTCGAGCACCACCAGGCCGGGGCCGGCCGGTCCCACCGCGCCCTTCGGCGTGCCCGGCGCCCACTGGATCGCCGCGCCGCCCTCGGACGAGCCGTACCCCTCCACCAGCCGGACCCCGAACCGCCGCTCGAAGGCCGCCGCGTCCACCGCACCCGCCTCCGTGCCGAACCCGAGCCGCAGTGGGTTGTCGCGGTCGTCCACGCGCTCCTCGGTGGCGAGGACGTACTGGACGGCCCGCCCGACGTAGGTGAAGTACGTCGCCCCGAACCGGCGCACGTCCGGCAGGAACCCGGACGCCGAGAACCGCCGCCGCAGCGCGATACCCGCACCGGCGGCCAGCGCGGGCGCCCAGTCGGCGATCACCGCGTTGCCGTGGAACATCGGCATGCAGATGTAGTGCACGTCGTCCGCGCGCACCCCGAACTGCCGCACCAGCGCCTGCCCGGCCGCCGCCAGCCGGCCCTGGGAGCAGAGCGCGGCCTTGGGGGCGCCGGTCGAGCCGGAGGTGAAGTACAGCAGCAGCCGGTCGGCGGGTGCGGCGCGGGAGGGGTCGGGCGCGGCGTCGGCGTAAGGGGCGAGGAGGGCGGCGTACTCGGGGGAGTCCGTGACGAGCAGCCGTATTCCCCCATGCTCGACTGCGCTCGCGCGGGGGGACCCCCCTGGAAGGCCGAGCCCTGCCAGCAGGGGCAGGTGGGCCCGCTCGGTGACCAGGAGCGGGCACTGGGTGTGCAGGATGTCCCGGGCGAGTTCGGGCCCCCGGCGGGTGGGGTTGATCCCGGCGACGGCCGCGCCGGCCAGGGCGGCGGCGCCGAGCCAGAGCGGGAACTCCTCGGTGTTGTCGAGGAGCACGCCGACATGCGGTACGGCGCCCGGGGGCAGCAGGTCGGCCAGGAGCGCCGCGCGGGCGGCGGCGCCCGCGGCGACCTGGTGCTGCGTCAGCGTGCGCTCCTCGCACCTGAGCCCCGGCCGGTGGTCGCCCCACCGCGCGGCGACCAGCTCGGCGACCGTGCGCGTCATGGACTCCATGGAGGCGCACGGTAACTGACATGGCGTCAGATGGGGAGACTAGGGCAGGAAGCCGTCCGCCATCGAGAAGACGGAGTGGGCGACCACCATGAAGGTGACGCAGCCCGCGATGAACACGCCGAAGAACGCCACCACGCAGCCGGACTCGGCGGCGAGCCTCCCACGCGCCGGGGCGTGCGCCGTCGCCTGTTCGGGTCGCTCGGCCGTGTAGTGCACGGTGACGATGTCGCCCTCGACCCGCGTCCCCGGCCCGTTGCTCTCCTCGAAGCGGACGGTACGGCCCTCGCGGGTGGTGAACTCGTACACGTGGTGGAGCGTCGTGCTCACGGAGGTCTCACCGCCGCCGCTGGTCGTGGTGTACGTCCGCAGGCAGCGCGCCTCTGCCGTCAGCCCACCGTTCCAGGCCCGGCGCACCTCCCGCGATCTGCGCAGGAGCCTGACCAGGGCGAAGACCGCCAGGGCGATCATGAGCGCGGGCACGGCGTAGAAAAACAGCTCGAACACGAGGTCCCCCCGAGGTCGGTACGCCGCTCCGCTCGGCCGGCGTGCGAGGAACGTACCCGCGGGTAGGGGCGGTCGGCCTCAAGGGAACCTCAGTTTCCGTGCTGTGGCGGAACGGTCCTCAGAAGGTGACGTCCGAACAGGCGTAGAACGCGTTGCCCGTGTCGGCGATCGTCCACACCGCGAGGATGACGTGGTGCCCGCTCAGCCCGCTCGGCAGGGTGCCGCTGTGACTGAGGGTGGCCGGCGGGCGCTGGCCGTTGTACGGGACCGTCAGGAACGGGGTGAGGTTGAGGTCCGAGCGGGACAGGGCGTGGTTCTGGTTCCATCCCTGCTTGGTGACGTAGTACTTGAAGTCCGTCGTGGCGTGCTGGGCGGTGAACTGCCAGCGGAAGGTGTACGTCTGGCCACCGGTCACCCTCGTGGTGGGCCAGGCTCCGCCGGACGGGGTTTTCGGCGAGCTGAGCTGGGCGAACCGGCTCAGGCCGCCGTTGCAGATCTGGCCGTCGGCGGGTCCCGCGGCCGGGAAGCCCTTGGGACCCTCGACGCTCTGTGGCTCGTACTGGATGTCGCCGCAGCCCGTCACCGTGCCGTTGGCGCACAGCTTCTGCCTGCTGACGGGGAGGTCGGTGTAGCCGTGCCCGCTGGCGCCGCCGGTGGAGAGCGCGAACGCTCCGGCGGTCACCACGCCCAGCACGACCGCGGACAACCTGGTCCTGGTGTGCATACTGCCGCTCCTGGAGAACGTGGGGAGTTCGGTGAGCTGTGCAGGTAGGTCTAGACCAAGTGCCAGGTTATTGCCGCTAGTTGAGCATGTCCATACCAATAGCAGGCCGGGCTGCGACGGCTCCCCCGCGGCTTACGACGGCTCCCCGCGCCCCCCGCAGAAGGCCACCGTCAGGTCCCGCACCAGGACCTTCCGCTCGTAGTCGTCGAGTTCGACCAGGCCACGCGCGGTCAGCCGGTTCACCGTCTCCTCCACCGAGTCCAGCACCGAGTCCAGCATCCCGGCCCGCTGCCGGGCATCCAGCTCGGCGATCCGCCGCCGGTGCACCGCGCCGGCGACCTCCGGGGCGTACTCCACCGTGAGCGGCTGCACCGAGAACACCTCCAGGCCGACCGGCGCGGTCTCCTCCGCCACCAGCCGGGTCAGCGCGTCCCCGGCCGCGGGCACCTCGCCGCCCGCCCTGTCCGCCGGCTCCACCGGCACCCGGGCCAGCGCCGCCTCCACGCACTCGCGCAGATATGTCTCGTGGTCCTCGATGCCGAGCACCGCCCGCGCGGTGTCCCGCATCCGCCACACCACCAGCACCACCACCCTGAGCGGCATCCCGTCGGGATCCGCCGCCGGCATCGCCTGGCTGCGCCAGTGCCGCAGCCGTACATCGACCCGATGGCGCGGCAGCAGCGGGTTCACCCAGAGCAGCCCCGTGCGCCGTACCGTCCCCCGGTAGCGGCCGAACCGGCCGAGCACCCAGGCCCGCCCGGTCCGCCCCCGGGTCAGCCCGCCGAAGCCCAGGATCCCGAGCGCGCTGGCCCCGGCGTACGCCGCCCACTGCGCCGGACCGAACCCCGCGCCCAGGGACGCGGGCAGCCGCAGCGCCTCTACCACGGCCGGCGGGAGCAGCCCCGCCCACCAGGACGTGGCCAGACAGCCGGTGATCCCGAAGGTCCCGGCCAGCACTCCGGCCGCCCCCGGCAGCACCGCCGCCGGGCGCTCCTGAAGTTCCGGGTCGACCTCCGGCAGCGGCCTGCGGCGCACCGGCGCCGGGAGTGCCGGGCGCGGCTGCTCGCCGGTGCCCTGCCGGCGAATCACCAGGGCGGGCTTGATCGGCACCGTCACCGGGTTTTGCGGGTCGGGGTCGTCGCGGAAGAGCATATTGACGGGGATCTCGGTGGTCGCCCCGTCGTGAATCAGCCGCTCCGGACGCCCATCCGGCTCCAGGGCGCCCTCCGGCTGCCCCTCGGATTCGGGCGGTGTGTGTGATGTGGTCGTACTCATGCGTGCCTCCAGCCTCCGCGCTAGATACGTCGTGTACAGGGGATCGGGTCGGACGTGCAGGGGGCTCCGGTCGGTGACGGGCCACCCTTGGGCAGAGTTCGGGGTCGGGAACAACGTGCTCGGGGTCGCGGGCGGTGGTGTGTGCGGGTGGTCGATCGGCCTGCCGCCGCGGCCGGGTGGCCGGTGACGTGGCCGGTTGGTCACATGCTCGGGTCCGCCTCCGCGAACAGGCGGCGCCAGGTTTCCGGGCCCGGGTAGCCGTCCGCCGCGCCGCCGCGCCAGCCCTGGGCACGCTGGAAGGTCTCCACCGCACGCCGGTCGGCCTCGCCCCAGCGCGGACCGGGGCCGGCGGGGTAGAACCTGCCGAATCCTTTCTCCACCAGTCGGCGGCCCAACTGCGTGATGTAGGCGTTCTCCTCACCCGGACGGAAGCGGTTCCGACCCGGATAGCCGGGCACTCCGTGCGAGGCCGGCACTCCCTGCGGAACCGGCACGCCTTGGGAGGCGGGCCGGGCGGGCGCTGCCGCCGCCGGGGTGAGGGGACCCCGGGTGTAGTGCGGCCTGCCGCCCTTGGCCATCAGCATCCGGCCGAGCAGGGTGACGTACTTGTTGCCGGCGCCCGGGTGGGGGACCCCCTTGCCGGCCGCCTCCGGCCATGCGCCCCCCTTGCCGGAGGGGAGGCCCTTGTAGCGGTAGGGGACGTACTTGCCGGCGTTGCTCCAGTAGGGATACGGGGTGGCCTGGCTGCGGGTGCGCGGGGGTGTCTGCTCGTAGACCGTGTAGTAGGTGTGCGTGTAGTCCGTCCAGCCGCCGAAGATCACCACGTGAGAGCCTCGCTCCGGGTTGTCGACGTTGTGGTACAGCAGGATGTCCCCGGGCTCCAGCTCCTCCTTGGCGATCTTCACGGCGAACTGGTCGAGGCTGCCCGTCCACTCGTTGCCCGGCAGGCCCCAGGCCATGGAGACATAGCCGGAGCAGTCCTGCCGGTAACCGTCGGTCCAGTAGTCGCTCATGCTGTACGGCACCTGGGCGGCCACCCAGACCTTGGCCCGTTTGATGATCCTGGTCCGGGTGGTGGCGGGAATCGGGGCGGTGCCCGGCCCCGCCGGGGTGCCCTTGGGGCCGTGCAGCGGGGCCTGGGTGCCCTGGGGAGTGTCGGGCTCGCCGTCGCCGGGGACGTGGGGGCGCGCCTCGGCGGGGCGGGCGGGGGTGACGGCGCCGTCGGCCGGGCCGGCCGCACCGAGGACGGCGGACGCGGCGGCCACGGCCACGATTCCGCAGGCCGCCGGGCGGGCGCCGGGGCGACTGGAGGGCGTGCGGGGGCCGGCCCGCCGCCCCTGGGCGCAACCGGCGCAGTCACAGTCGGCGGCGGGGTCGAATTCCTCGAAGGCCGGAGCCGTCATGCGATCTGCCTCACATTCCGAGCTGATTTGTCCGCGAGTGTGCACGTTGGTCAGTTTCCCAACTCGCCGCCGGACTGCCACATTGACGGTCCGAATGATGTACACGCCCCTCCGCGCCGCCGACTGGCCACCTGGGGGTGGTCATGGGCACCCCTCAAGGTCAGGTAGAGTTATCTGCGTCAGCAGGCGCCGCTAGCTCAGTTGGTTAGAGCAGCTGACTCTTAATCAGCGGGTCCGGGGTTCGAGTCCCTGGCGGCGCACGATGACGATGGCGAGCCATGTCCGCGAAAAGCGCGGACCTGGCTCGCCATCTCTGTTATTGCGCGGCTGCGCCGCGCGCAGTGGGGGCTCCGCCACCCACACCCCCGCCGGAAGGCCCCTCGCGAAGGCGAGGGGCCTTTCGCATGTCCGAAAATCACCCCTGTCCGGAACAGCGCCCTCCCCACGACTGGCCGGATACCCTCTGGCCATGGCAGCCCGGGACCTCCAGGAGCGGATCAAGAAGCTGATCGTCGACCGACGGCTGCCCTCGGGTGCCCCGCTGCCGACCGAGCCGGAACTGATGGAGTACCTCGGCGCGAGCCGGAACTCCGTGCGCGAGGCCCTGAAGGCGCTGCAGGCGATGGGGATCGTGGAGATCCGGCACGGGTTCGGGACGTACGTCGGCTCGATGTCGTTCGCGCCCATGATCGAGGGGCTGGCCTTCCGCACCGTCGCCGGGCACTACCGCGGCGAGGACTCACTGCTGCAGCTGCTGGAGCTGCGCGAGGCCGTGGAGACCGGGCTGGTCTCGCGGCTCGCCGGGCGGCTGCCCGAGGCGGACCTCGTTGAACTGGACGCCCTCGTGAACCGTATGGAACAGGAGGCCGCCGAGGGGGCGGGCCTCGCCGAGACCGACCGGGCCTTTCACGCCACCCTCTACCGGGGGCTGGACAACGTGTTGCTGAGCGAGGTGCTGGAGGCGTTCTGGGACGCCTTCCACCGGGTGCAGCGGGATCTGGTGGACGTGCCGCAGGACCCCAGGGTCACCTGCCGCCAGCACCGGGAGATCCTGGACGCGGTCCGGTCCGGCGACTCACTGCGGGCGGAGGAGGCCATAAGAGATCACTTCGGCAACGTCCGTGTCCGCCTCTCCACCAGCGGCGCGCCCCGGCAATCCGAGACCCGCGGCACATCCGGACCCTCCGGGACCACCGGCGCGCCGCCGTCTCCCGAGCCCCACCCGCGCCACAATGAACGGGTTTGACCGGTAAACACCGCGTTTCGCATCTTGCGATCATGCGGAGCGCCGTAGAACCCTGGATGTCCAAGCTGCCGTCGTTTGGCGGGAGTTGGGGGGAAGCAAACGGTTGCCAGACGGCGGGGAGGGGGCCCCGCTCATCAACCGATGCCGAGGGGGGCATCAATGCAACCGGAAGGTCGCCGTCCCGTGTCCATAAGGTGGGGAAGACGTGGGAGCTGCGAGCCACCACAGCAATCGAACACGCGATGACCTGCGTGTGGGGGGAATGACTCATGACGTCGACGCCGTCGGGCGCCGGACAGAGCCACGTTCACGACGACCCGTCACAGACCACACAGCTCAGGGTGATCGGCCACCGGACGGGCCAGTTCCGCCGGATCAGGAAGAGCCTGCCGAGATACGACTACGAGCACTACAGCCGGCTCGCGGGCCCCCTCACCCAGCCCGACCCGACCAAGCCGTACCAGGTGCAGTACCGGTCGCTGCTCTCGCAGGAGCCGCACCGCATCCGTGCCGCGCTCATGCTGGGCGCGGCCCCCGTGCTCTCCCTGGTCCTGCTGTTCTGGCTGCTGCAGCCCGAACACTGGACCGAACGCGACTATCCCGCCCACGACTTCCTGCCGGCGCTCGACGTCGTCATGCTCGTCTCGATCGGCCTGATCGAGTTCTTCCGCTGCATGAACGTGCTGTCCAACGCGCACGCCACCCTCGTCGCCCGCGACCCGGTCCCGGTGGTCCCCGAGAGCGGCACTTCGATCGCCTTCCTCACCACCTATGTGCCCGGCAAGGAGCCGCTGGAGATGGTGACGAGGACCCTGGAGGCGGCGGTGAAGCTGCGCCACCGGGGCCTGCTGCACGTGTGGTTGCTGGACGAGGGCGACGACCCGGAGGTCAAGGAGGTCTGCGCCCGGCTCGGCGTGCACCACTTCACCCGCAAGGGCGTCGAGCGGTGGAACCGGCCCAAGGGCCCGCACCGCGCCAAGACCAAGCACGGCAACTACAACGCCTGGCTGGAGGCGCACGGCGACGACTACGACTTCTTCGCCTCGGTCGACACCGACCACGTGCCGCTGCCCAACTACCTGGAGCGGATGCTCGGTTACTTCCGCGACCCGGACGTCGGCTTCGTCATCGGCCCGCAGGTGTACGGCAACTACGACACCTTCGTCACCAAGGCCGCCGAGTCCCAGCAGTTCCTCTTCCACGCCCTGATCCAGCGCGCCGGCAACCGCTACGGCGCGCCGATGTTCGTCGGCACGTCCAACGCCGTGCGCATCAGCGCCATCAAGCAGATCGGCGGCCTGTACGACTCCATCACCGAGGACATGGCGACCGGCTTCGAGATGCACCGCGCCAAGAACCCGGCGACGGGGAGGAAGTGGAAGTCCGTCTACACCCCGGACGTGCTCGCCGTCGGCGAGGGCCCGAACGCCTGGACGGACTTCTTCACCCAGCAGCTGCGCTGGTCACGGGGTACGTACGAGACGATCATCAAGCAGTACTGGAAGGGTTTCTTCACGCTGCCGCCCGGCAAGCTCTTCAACTACACGATGATGATCGTCTTCTATCCGATGTCCGCCCTCAACTGGATCCTCGCGGCGCTGAGTTGCGCCCTGTTCCTGGGCCTCGGCGCCTCGGGCGTGAACATCGACCCGACCGTGTGGCTGATGCTGTACGGCAACGCCTCCGCCCTCCAGATCGGCCTGTACATCTGGAACCGGCGGCACAACGTCTCCCCGCACGAGCCGGAGGGCTCCGGCGGTGTCGCGGGCATGGTGATGTCCGCCCTGTCCGCGCCGATCTACGCGCGCTCCCTGATGGACGCCGTACTGCGCCGCAAGAGCAGGTTCGTGGTCACGCCGAAAGGTGAGTCGGCGAGCCCCGACACGCTGTTCGGGACGTTCCGGGTCCACTGGTTCTTCATCCTGGTCTTCGCCGGCTCGCTCGCCGCCGGCTTCGTGTTCGGGCACTCGCACCCCGCGATGATCACCTGGGCATCCTTCGCCCTGCTGATCACCGCCTCACCGATCCTCGCCTGGCGGTACACGCTGCGGCAGGAGCGGAAGCGGCCGCAGCCGGCGGCGGCCACGGGGCCCGCCGAACCGCAGGACGCGGTGCCCGCGGCGTACGCGGCCCATCTGCCCCTGAAGCGGCCCACCTGGGCGGCCGACGAGCAGCACGGGGGCCGGGGCGCGGACCGGACCGGGGAGAACGAGCAGACCATGCAGATCGCCCTTGGCGGACTTGGGGGACGTAAGGAATGAAGGACCAGGCCGGCCGCCGTCGCGCCCGCAGGCTCGCGATCGGTACGGCGGTGGTACTCGCGCTGGCCGGGATGAACGGGCCGTGGCTCTACCGCTTCGGCACCGCGCAGTACCACCACTACAAGATCAACAGACCTGAGTACAAGGCCGAGAACGGCCACTGGGACATCATCGAGTTCCCTCCGGAGTACCGCCAGGACACCATCCACGCGGCGCTCCTGCACACCGGCAAGGTGCTGCTGGTCGCCGGTTCGGGCAACAACCAGGAGAACTTCGACAAGAAGAAGTTCGACACCCGGATCTGGGACCCGGTCAAGGGCACGATCAAGAAGATCCCCACGCCCAACGACCTGTTCTGCACCGGCCACACCCAGCTCGCCAACGGCAACCTGCTGATCGCGGGCGGCACCAAGCAGTACGAGAAGCTCAAGGGTGACGTCAAGAAGGCCGGCGGCGTCATGATCCTCTACAACGAGAACCCGGACAAACCGATCACCCTGCCCGCGGGCACCAGGTTCACCGGCAGGCAGAACGGCAAGACGTTCGTGTCCCAGGACCCGGTGCTGGTCCCGCGCGCCACGAAGGTCTTCGACAAGTCCGGCAAGTGGCTGCGGAACAACCCCGGTTACGGCCGTGTCTACGTCGAGGCGCAGGCCGAGGGCAGCCAGTACGAGACCGGCACCCAGGACAACTACCGGATCCAGGGCCTGACCGGCGCCGACGCGCGCAACACCTACGGCATCGCGCAGAAACTCGCCCTCGACAAGAAGGACTTCGAGGGGATCAAGGACGCCTACGAGTTCGACCCGGTCGCCGAGAGGTACATCAAGGTCGACCCGATGAACGAGGCCCGCTGGTACCCGACGCTCACCACCCTGTCGGACGGCAGGATCCTCAGCGTGTCGGGCCTCGACGACATCGGTCAGCTGGTGCCGGGCAAGAACGAGATCTTCGACCCGAAGACCAGGAAGTGGACGTACACCAGGACGGTCCGGCAGTTCCCGACGTATCCCGCGCTGTTCCTGATGCAGAACGGGAAGATCTTCTACTCGGGTTCGAACGCGGGGTACGGACCGGACAACGTCGGCCGCGAGCCCGGCATCTGGGACGTGGACACCAACACGTTCACCAAGCTGCCCGGGCTGAGCGACGCGAACATGATGGAGACGTCCGGGACGGTGCTGCTGCCTCCGGCGCAGAACGAGAAGTTCATGGTGATCGGCGGTGGCGGCGTCGGTGAGTCGAAGCTGTCCAGCAAGAGGACCCGGCTGATCGACCTGAAGGCGAAGAAGCCCGCGTTCGTGGACGGTCCCGAACTGGAGAAGGGCACGCGCTATCCGCAGTCCTCGGTCCTGCCCGACGACACGGTGCTGGTCTCCGGTGGCTCGGAGGACTACCGGGGGCGCAGCGACTCCGACATCCTGCAGGCGCGGCTGTACCACCCCGACAGCAACAGCTTCACCCGGGTCGCGGATCCGCTGGTGGGGCGGAACTACCATTCCGGGTCGATCCTGTTGCCGGACGGGCGGGTGATGTTCTTCGGTTCCGACTCGCTGTACGGCGACAAGGCGAACACCAAGCCGGGGACGTTCGAGCAGCGCATCGAGATCTACACGCCGCCGTATCTGTACCGGGACGCGCGGCCGACGCTCGGCGGAGGTCCGCGGACGATCGCCCGCGGAGCTTCGGGGACGTTCACGTCGGATCACGCGGCCAGTATCAAGAAGGCGCGGTTGATCCGGCCGAGCGCGTCCACGCATGTGACGGATGTGGATCAGCGGTCGATCGCGTTGGACTTCAAGACGGCCGGGAACAGGATCACGGTGACGGTGCCGAAGAACCGGAACCTGGTGCAGTCCGGGTGGTACATGCTGTTCGTGGACGATGACCAGGGCACGCCTTCGAAGGCGCAGTGGGTGCGGGTGCCGTAGCCCGCACCCTCAAGGCCGGCTGTTCTTCGCCAGTTCAAGGGCGTAGGTGGCCCACCAGTCCCCCGCCTTCGGGCCACCCTTGCACGTGCCGTCCGACTCCCCCGGCCGCTTGACCCACAGGTAGGCGTCCACCAGGGGGTCGGCCGTCTTCGTCGTCGGGGTTTCTCCCAGGGCCCGGCCCGGCGGGTTGCACCAGCGCTGGGCCGGATCGCCGCCGGTGTAGGGGCCGTTGCCGTTGCGGCTGGTGTCGATGACGAAGTGCTTGTCGCCCACCTTCGCCGAGAGCTGCTTGCCGTAGGCGATGGAGTCCTGGGTGGAGTAGAAGTTGGAGACGTTGACGGAGAAGCCGTCGGCCTGGTCGATGCCGGCCTGCCGGAGGGGCTGGAAGATCTGGTCGGGGTGGCCCCAGCCGGCGTTGCCCGCGTCCAGGTAGACCTTGGTGTTCTTCAGGGACTTCAGCCTGGCGATCGCGCCCTTGAGGAGGTCGTAGCGCTCCTCGTGGAACTGGGCCGGGGTGCAGCCGTCCGCGAGGTGGAGCACGGCGTCCGGTTCCAGGATCACGATGGCGGAGCGGTCCTCGATACCCCGGGCCACACCGTCGATCCAGGCGCGGTAGGCGTTGCCGTCGGCGGCGCCGCCCTGGGAGTACTGGCCGCAGTCCCGGTGCGGGATGTCGTAGAGGACGAGCAGGGCCGTGCGGTCGGACCTCTCTGCGGCCTCGGTGAAGCCGCGCGCCTCCTTCTCCGGGTTCTCCGGGCCGATCCACTCCCCCATCGGCTGCTCGGCGATCCTGCGGATCTGCGCGGCCTCGGTCTTCTTGCCGGACTTCTCGTAGGCGGCGACCTGGCGAGCCGCGGTGCCGTCCGGGTTCACCCAGAACGGGTCGGCGGCCTTGGGCTGTTGGGTGATCCGGGCCCCCGGGTCGCCGTGGTCGTCCCCGCCGCCGGAGCATCCGGCGAGCAGCAGTGCCGCCCCCAGCACCACCGCCGCCGACGCCCGCGCGGACGCACGGGCCCCCCTGCTGTCGTACATGCGATTCCCCCCTGGTCCCCCCTGGGCGCACCGGTCCGGGTGCCAATCCTGGCATATCCGGCCGGTCCCTCACGAGGTCGCGCGGTCGCACTGCGGGGTGTACGGGGCGGGGCGTACGAGGGTCAGCGGGCGGTTCCGGTGAGGTAGGCGGAGACCACGACGTTGGCCGTGTAGCTGTGCAGGGCGCGGTCGAAGCGGCCGCCGCAGGTGATCAGGCGGAGTTCGGCGCGGCCGGGCCGGTGCGGGCCGTAGGCCTGCCGGGCGTCGAAGCCGACGCGGGGCAGGACGCGGACGTCGTCGATGACGAACTGGGCGACCTTGCCGTCCGAGCGGACCACCCGGACCGTCTCGCCGGGCTTGAGGGTGCTGAGCTTGTAGAAGACCGCGGGCCGGGTCTCGGTGTCGACGTGCCCGACCAGGAGCGCCGCGCCCTTGGCGCCGGGTGTGGCGCCGGCGCCGTACCAGCCGACCACGCCCGGCTGGTCGAACGGGGGTGGGTCGACGGCGCCCTGGGCGTCGAGGCCCCGGTTCACCACCGGTGCCTGAACGCCCAGTTGGGGGATGTCGACGCGCTGCGGCACGGCGTCCGCCCCGAGCGGCTTGGCCGGGCTGGGCAGCCGGGCGGCCTGGGCGGGTGCGATGCCGAACAGGTTGCCCGTGGCCGGGCCGTCCGTGGTGTGCGGTACACCGGTCAGCCCGCGCCCCCACAGCCACAGCCCGAACAGCAGCACCGCCCAGGTCAGGCAGGTGATGAGCCGCTCGGTGCCGGTGGTGCGCTCGCGGTCGGCGGACATGGGCCGCGCTCAGCGGGCGCCGCGGCCGCGACGGGCCCGGAGTCCGACGGCGACCGCCGCGATCCCGGCGAGGGCCAGGCCGGTCACCGTCTGGACGGTGTCGGGGCCGGAGTCGGTGGTGGCCACCGTGGCGAAGCGGGCGGTGCCTCCGCCGCCCGCGGGGACGGGGGCGACGGGGGCGACGGGCGAGGCGGGCCCGAGGGGCCAGCGGCCGGGATCCAGGTACTGCCCGGTCGCCTGGCCCGGCACCGCTCCGCCGCCGACCACCGTGATCCGGCCGGTGACCACGTAGTCGGCGCAGGTGATCCTGACGTCGTAGGCGCCCGCCCTGAGGCCGGAGCGTACCCGGGTCTCACCGGACAGGATGCCGCCGTTGCCGGTCAGCCGGGCGTCGGTGACGAACGCGTCCGAGACGGCGGTGCCCTGCGGACCGGAGCAGCCGCGGACCCGCACGGACACGTCGGCGCCGGGTAGGGGGGCCGCGGGCGTCACGGAGACCGCGCCTCCGTCGGCCGCGTGGGCCGCCGGAGTGCACGCGGCGACGGCCAGGATTCCTGTACAGAGAGTGAGGCGTAGTGAGCCCATCGTGAACCTCCAGTTACCAGGAGGCTCCCCCGCCCCGGGCGCCTCCGCATCCTCGGGAGGCACCCGATTGCTCCGAACGGGTGGATGGGCGTTTGAGAACCCCAGGTCAGACCGAATGGGCCCGGGTCGGATCCGGTCCGGACCAAGTTCAGACGAGGTCGACCAGGTCCGCGATGGAGTCGGCGACCTGCGAGGGGCGGAACGGGTAGCGGTCGACGTCGTCGGGCTGGGTGACGCCGGACAGCACCAGGAAGGTGCGCATCCCGGCCTCCAGGCCCGCGAGGACGTCGGTGTCCATGCGGTCGCCGATCATCGCGGAGGTCTCCGAGTGGGCCCCGATCGCATTGAGCCCGGCCCGCATCATCAGCGGGTTGGGCTTGCCCACGAAGTACGGCTTCTTGCCGGTCGCCGCGGTGATCAGGGCGGCGACCGAGCCGGTGGCGGGCAGGTCGCCCTCGGCGGAGGGGCCGACGTTGTCCGGGTTGGTGGCGATGAACCGGGCGCCGTCGTTGATCAGCCGCACGGCCTTGGTCAAGGCCTCGAACGAGTAGGTACGGGTCTCGCCGAGGATCACGAAGTCGGGCTCGTGGTCGGTGAGGATGTAGCCGATGTCGTGCAGCGCCGTGGTCAGGCCGGCCTCGCCGATGACATAGGCGCTGCCGCCGGGCCGCTGGTCGTTCAGGAACTGGGCGGTGGCCAGCGCCGAGGTCCAGATGTTCTCCACCGGCACCTCGAGGCCCATGCGGTTCAGCCGGGCGTGCAGGTCGCGGGCGGTGTAGATGGAGTTGTTGGTGAGCACCAGGAAGGGCCGCCCGGACTCGCGCAGCTTCTTCAGGAAGGCGTCGGCGCCGGGGATCGGGACGCCCTCGTGGATCAGGACACCGTCCATGTCGGTGAGCCATGACTCGATCGGCTTGCGGTCTGCCATGTCGTGCGTCTCCTGGCGTGCGTACGGTCAAGAAAGCGGGGGCGCCGGAACCACGGCGTACCGACGCCCCTAGCCTAATCAGCGCGGCCTGATCTTGACCCCGTCGTACGGCGGCCGACCGGCTCAGCTCCCCGTCGCCGACTTCCAATCCTCGATGTACGAGGCGAGGTTCTTGTCGATGTCGTTCCAGTCCGGCTGGAAGGTCTCCACGCCGTCCATCAGCTTGGTGAGGGCGGCGGCGTTGGCGTCGGTGGCCTTGACGTCCCGGCGGGCGGCGAACCCGCCGCCGATCTCGCTGACCTCCTGCTGCTGCTTCCGCGCGAGCATGAAGTCGAGCAGCTTCCTGCCGTTCTCGCTGTGCGGGGCCTTGGTGACCAGGCCGGCCGCGTAGGGCAGGGCGAAGGTGGTGGGCTTGCCGTCCTTCCCGGCCGGGAACCAGATGCCGAGGTTGGGCATGGCCTTGGACTGGGCGTAGTTCATCTGCACGTCGCCGTTGGCGACGAGCAGTTCGCCCTTGTCCACCTTGGGCGCGAGCTTGCCGGTGGAGGCGGACGGGCCGACGTTGTTGGCCTGGAGCTTCTTCAGGTAGGCGAGTGCCTGCTCCTTGCCGCCGAAGTCGTGGACGGCCTTGATGAGGACGGCGGTGCCGTCACCGGCGACACCGGGGGTGGAGTACTGGAGCTTGTTCCTGTACGTGCCGTCGAGCAGCTCGTCCCAGGTCTTCGGGGCCTGCTTCAGCTCCTTCTTGTTGTAGACGAACCCGAAGTAGTTGTTCACGACGGAGATCCACGTGCCGTCGGCGGCCTTGTCGGCGCCGGCGACCTGGTCCGCGTCCTTCGGGCGGTACTTCTGCAGCAGCCCCTTGCCGTCGGCCTCCTGGATGAACGGTGGCAGGGTGACCAGCACGTCGGCCTGCGGGTTGGACTTCTCGCGGACGGCGCGCTGCACCATCTCGCCCGACCCGCCCTCGACGTACTTGACCTTGATGCCGGTCTGCTGGGTGAAGTCGGCGAAGACCTTGTCGTACCAGCCGTCGCCGTTCTCGCCCTTGAGGCCGTCGGCGCTGTAGACGGTGACGGCCTTGGCGTCGGAGGCGGCGGAGGAGCCGCCGCAGGCGGACAGCACGGGGCTGGCGAGCAGGGCGAGGGCTACGGCGGGCGTGAGGCGGTTTCCGGACATGGCGAGGCCAACTCCTGGCGTGGTGGTGACGGGAATTACCGGGGGGTTCAGCGGTACGAGGCCCGGGTGCGGATCCGGGAGACGGCGAACAGGACGAGCAGGGTCGCGGTCATCAGCACCACGGCGACGGCGGAGCCGGTGAACAGCGCGCCGCGGTCGGTGGCCGCGTAGATCAGGACGGGCAGCGGGGTCCAGTCCGGCGGATAGAGCATCATCGTGGCGCTCAGCTCGCCCATGGACAGGGCGAAGCAGAGGCCGGCGGCGGCGGTGAGGGAGGGCAGGAGGAGGGGGAGGCGGATCCGCCACAGGACGTAGGCGGGCCGGGCGCCGAGGGAGGCGGCGGCCTGTTCGCAGGCCGGGTCGAGGCGGGTGATCGCCGCCGACACGGACTGGTGGGCGAAGGCCGTGACCAGCACGGTGTGCGCGAGGATCACGATCCACCGGGTGCCGTTGAGCAGCATCGGCGGCTTGGAGAAGGCGACCAGGACCGACAGTCCGACCACGACCGACGGCACGGCGACCGGCAGCACGAACAGGGCGTCCATGAGCCGCCGGTACCGCTTCTTCAGGGCGGTGGCGGCCAGCGCGGCCCAGGTCCCGGCGGTCAGCGCGAGCAGGCTGGCCGCGGTGGCGGTGAGCAGGCTGGTGGTGAGCGCCTGGAGGGCCTCGCCGCGGGTGGCGGCACGGTAGTTGACGCTGGTCGGTCCCGAGGGCAGCACGCCGGACCAGTGGGTGGCGAAGGAGGCGCCGAGGACGACGAGCAGGGGAAGCGCGAACACCGGCACGAACAGGACGAGGAACACCGCCCACACGGCCCACCTGGCCTTGCGGCTATGCACCAGCACGACGGCTCACCACCCGGTAGAGGCCGTAAAGACCCACGGAGATCAGGACGTTGACGACGGCGACCACGCACGCGCCCGGATAGTCGGACTCCAGGATCGCCTTGCCGTAGACGAGCATGGGCAGGGTGGTGACCCCCTTCGCGCCGGTGAACAGCACGATCCCGAACTCGTTGAGGCACAGCACCAGGACGAGACTCCCGCCGGCCGCGAGCGCGGGCAGCGCCTCCGGCAGGATCACCCGCCGTACGATCCGGGGTGCCCGCGCCCCCAGCGAACTGGCGGCCTCCAGTTGCGCGGTGTCGACCTGCGAGAAGGCGGCGAGCAGCGGCCGCATCACGAACGGCGTGAAGTAGGTGACCTCCGCCAGCAGCACACCCCAGGGCGTGGTGAGGAACTGGAAGGAACCGATGATCCCGGTGGTGCCGTAGATGAACAGCAGCGCCAGCGTGATCAGGAAGGACGGGAAGGACAGGTACACGTCGATGAACCGCGCCACCCCCTTCGCCCCGGGAAACGGCACGAACGCGATGACCAGCGCGAGCAGGAAACCGAGGACCAGACAGCCCACGGTGGAGGCCGACGCCAGCCAGACGGTCGTCCACAGCGCGTTCCGGAAGGCTTCGGAGGCGAAGACGTCGGCGTACGGCTGGAGGGAGGTGCCCCCGCTGTCGGGCTGGAAGGACTGCTGGACGACCAGGGCGAGGGGGTAGAGGAAGAAGAGGGCGAGGAGGGCCAGGGGAGGAAGGGCCCACAGAAGCGCCCCGAAGGGGCGCGGGGAACTGCGCGCCCCGCCACGAACGACCCGCGCGTCCTGGACGGCCTCAGCCATGGCTCACCCCTGCGGGCAGCAACACGGCATCCTCGGGAGCGAAGTGCAGGCTCACCGAATCCCCGTGTCGTGGCGGATCCCTCAGCTCACGCACGTCCGCCATCACAGCGTGCCCGTCGACCTCCACGTACAGCCGATGCGTGGCGCCACGCCACTGGATCTCCCGTACGACGCCCGCGAGTTGGTTGGCACCGGTCCCCAGCCCGACGACATGTGGCCGTACACACAACGTGGCCCGCGCCCCCGCGACCACACCCGCCGTGTCGACCTTCACCTCCGTCCCCGCGAACTCGACTCCCCCGGACCGCACCGTCACCGGCAGGAGATTCGCACCGCCCACGAAGGACGCCGTGAACGCATCGGTGGGCGCCCGGTACAACTCCTTCGGCGTCCCGCATGCGCGCAGCCTCGCCTTGTCCATGACCGCGATCCGGTCGGCCAGTGTCAGCGCCTCGACCTGGTCATGGGTGACGTACAGCATCGACAGGCCGGGCAGCTCCCGGTGCAGCCGGGCGAGTTCGGCCAGCATCCCGGACCGCAGCTGGGCGTCCAGCGCGGACAGGGGCTCGTCGAGGAGCAGCACGTCCGGCCGGATGGCCAGCGCGCGGGCGATGGCGACGCGCTGCTGCTGTCCGCCGGATAGCTCGCGCGGGTGCCGGCGGGCGTAGGCGGCCATGCCGGTCATCTCCAGCGCCTCGGCGACCCGCTGCCGTATCTCGCTCTTGGGCGTCTTCTTGGCCCTGAGCCCGAAGGCCACGTTCTCGGCGACCCGCATGTGCGGGAAGAGCGCGTAACTCTGCACGACCATCCCGATGCCGCGCCGGTACGGCGGCAGGTCCGTCACGTCCCGGCCGCCGAGGAGCACCCGCCCGGACACGGGTCGTACGAATCCGGCGACCGCCCGCAGCGCGGTGGTCTTGCCGGAGCCGGACGGCCCGAGCAGCGCCATGACCTCGCCGGGCTCGACGGTCAGGTCGAGCGATTCGAGAGCGAGGTTGTCGGCGTTGCCGTCGTAGGCGACGGTGACGGAGTCGAAGCGGATGCCCATCTCAGCGGTCTCCCAGCAGCAGCGCGGGCAGGTCGGCGACGGAGTCGAGGACGTGCGTGGCGCCGGCCGCGCGGAACGCGTCGTCGCCGTGGGCGCCGGTGCGCACCCCGGCGACCAGCCCGGCCCCGGCGCGCACCCCGCTGAGCACGTCGTAGGAGGTGTCCCCGACGACGGCGACCTGCCTCACGTCCTCGGCGGCCTTGGTGCGGACGAAGGCCTCCAGGACCATGTCCGGGTACGGCCGCCCGCGCCCGCCGGCGTCGGCCGGGCACAGGGTGAGCGGGACGAGGTCCCGCCAGCCGAGGGCGTCGAGGACGGCGTCCTGGGTGACGCGGGCGAAGCCGGTGGTCAGGACGACGGTACGGCCGTGGTCCGCCAACTCCCGGACGGCCTCCTCGGCTCCCGGCACCGGGGCGACCAGACCGCCCTCGACGAGTTCGCCGTACGCCTTCTCGAAGGCGGTGTTGGCGCGCCGGGCGCGGTCCTCGGCGCCGAACAGGTGCCGGAAGACGGAGATCTTGGACTCGCCCATGGTGGCGCGGACGTAGGCGAGGTGCTCGGCGTGCTCGGCCGAGCCGGGGGCGACGCCGAGCTCGGTGGCGGCCGCCTCGAAGGCGCGCTCGACCAGTCCGCCGTCGGCGACGGTGGTGCCGGCCATGTCGAGGACGACGAGCCGGATGTTGTCCGGGGTGTGGGTCATGGTGCTCACCAGCCCAGTTCGTTCGCGGTGGACTCGGCTATCGCGGGGGCGCAGGTCATGCCGCGCCCGCCGGGCCCGGTGACCAGCCACACCCCCTCGCGCACCTGCTCGCGGTGCACCACCCGGCCGGTGTCGGTGCACTGCGCGTACACGCCCGCCCAGCGGCGGCGGATGCGCGGCAGCGGCCGGCCGAGGAGGGACTCGACGACGCCGGTGAGGTGCTCGTAGGGCTCCTCGACGGTGTCGAAGGCGAAGGGGTGCTCGTACTCGTGGGTGTCGCCGATGGTCAGTCCGCCGTCGGCGCGCTGCACCATGAGCAGCTGCATCCTGTGTTCGGCGGCGGTCTCCGGCTGCGGCCGGCGGGCGTTGAGCTCGTCCAGCGCGGGGGAGGCGTAGGCCGGGTAGTAGCGGAAGCTGTCGGCGTCGGCGACGGAGGTGGGCAGCGGCTCGCCCAGCGGGTCGGTCTGCATCATCTGGAGGCGGACCCGGCGCACGGGCAGGTCCGGTCCGGCGAGTTCGCGGACCAGTCCGCCGAGCCAGGCGCCGGTGCACAGGACGACCGTGTCGGCGCGGTGCACGTCCCCGTGGTCGTCCCGGACGGTGCCGGCGGCGACGACCTCGCGCACCTCACGGCCCGGCAGGAAGGTGTAGTTCGGGGACTTCGACAGCTCGGCGCGCAGGGCGAGTTGGGCGGTGCGCGGCTCGAGTGCCGCGTCCCGCTCGCAGTACAGGGCGGCGGTGAAGTCGCCGCGCAGGGCGGGGTTGAGGGCGCGGGCCTCGCCCGGGACGAGGAGCTTGTAACCGCGGGCGGCGGCGTCCGGGCGGGCCACGGCGGCCTCGGCGACGGCGAGCTCCAGGGGGCCGCGGACGGGGGTCAGGGACCCGTTCGCCCGGAAGCCCAGCGCCGGCACCCGTGCGCCGATCCCTTCCCACAGCTCCCGCGCCCGCAGCGCGGTCTCCAGCTCTTCTCCGGCGGCGCGGCCACTGACCCAGATCTGCCCGAAGTTGCGCAGGGAGGCGCCGCGCGCCTCGGCCTCGCGCTCGATCTGGACGACCTGGTGGCCGCGCCGCACCGCATGCCAGGCGTGCATGGTGCCCACCACGCCTGCTCCGACGACTGTCACTTTCACGACGGCAACGCTCCTCGGGACCGGGGAACCGGAGACATCCGGCTGACAACGAGAGCGTGAACGACCCATCACTTTTGGGCTAGACCCGTTATCTTTCCGTGACATTGCCATGGCTGTCGATGGGCGGGTTTGTCAGCCTTCGAGATGCGTCGTGAAGGAGAAGCGGTCCCCCCGGTACAGCGACCGCACCCGCTCCAGGGGCCGGCCCTCCGTGTCCCGGGAGATCCGGTGGATCAGCAGCATGGGCAGGGCGGGCGGGGTGCCGATGAGCAGGGCTTCGCGGGGTGTGGCCAGCACGGTCTCGATGCGCTCGTCGGCGTCGCCGAAGGAGATGCCCTGGCTGGTGAGGTAGCCGTAGAAGGAGGAGTCGGGGTCGAAGTCGGCGGCCAGCCGGGGCACCCGCTCGACGGCGACGTACGTGCTCTCCAGACCGACCCGCTCCTCGTCGGCGAGCAGCACGCGCTCCAGGTGCCACACGGGCGCGCCCCGGGTGAGCCCGGTCTCGGCGGCGAGGGCGTCGGGGCACGGGAACCGGTCGAGGGTGACGAGGGCACGACCGGGTGTACGGCCCTGCCGGCGGACGCCCTCGGTGTAGCTGGCGAGGGACAGCGGCTGGGCGAGCTTGGGCCCCGCGACGACGGTCCCCCGCCCCTTCCGCCTCAGCCGTCCTTCCAGCACCAGCTCCCGTACGGCCTGCCGCACGGTCTCCCGGGCGACGTCGTACCGCTCGGCGAGGTCCCGCTCGGTGGGGATGACGCTGTCCTCCCCCAGCTCCTCCAGCAGCGCCGCGATCCGCGCCTTCACCGCGTAGTACTTGGGGATACGCCCGTGCTCGGGGATGCCGGAGCGGACGGGGGCGCCGGGGGCCTGGTCGTTCGGGTAGTCCACGCAGGGATCGTCGCAGACGGCTCGGATCGGCGCAGGGGGCAGGGGTGCCCGTGGTACGGGCCCGCCCGCGGCTCGGCGGGGGTAGCGGTGGCGGGCGGGAGGGAGGAGCGGTGCCAGTCGTACGACTCGGGGTCAGCGGCGTCTGCGGGTCAGCAGCAGTGCGCCGCCGCTGACTCCCGCGAGCGCGGCGGTGGCCGCGAGCAGTCCGTGGGCGAGGCCGGGGCCGGTGCGCGCCAGTTCGCCGGCCCGCTCCCCGGCCTCCTCGGCCCCGGCGGGGAACGGCAGGTTCGGCTCGGGCTCGGGGTTGGGCTCGGGGTCGGGGTCGGAGGTGGGGGCGGCGGTGCCGGTGCCGGGTGTGGGCTGGGGGTTGCCGGATTCGCGGGGTGCCACGCCGCCGCCGTCCTGCGTGGCGTCCGGGGCCGGCGACGCGTACTCCCCGATCCCGAACCGGTAGGCGTTGGACTCCCCGACCCAGTCCCCGTCGTCGCCCCGGCGCTGGACGACGGCGGCGTTGGCGGTGACCTGGTCGGACGCGGTGTCGGAGGGGAAGACGAGCCTGACCTTGACGCTGACGGTCCTGCCGGGCGGTACGGCGAACCCGTCGAACCCGGCGGCGTCGAGCACGCCGACCAGCTCCTGCTCGTCGGTGCTCTCGAAGGTCACCGGCCGGGCCGTGGGGCCGTCGTAGAACTCCAGCTTGGGCTGGTCCGGCTTCAGCGCGCGCTTGTCGTCGGTGAGGACGATCACCGGGTGGATGCCGGTGCAGGTCCGGCTGGTGGTGTTGGTGAGGTCGATGTACCAGGTGCCGTATCCGCCGCCCGCCTCGTAGGAGGGCGGCCCGCCGCGGATCCGGGCGGCCAGGGGGAAGGCCCGCGGATCGCCGTCGACGCAGGCGGAGGGCGGGGCGGCCAGGGCGGCGGCCGGGTGCGGCCGGGTGGGGTGCCGGTCGACGAGGGCGGCGGCCGGTGCCGCGGGGCCGATCACCCAGGCGGAGGCGGACACGGCGGCTGCGGCGAGGCAGAGGGACAGGGACAGAGGTGTACACAGTCGCATAAACACATAACCATCCCGGCCTGATCGGGACCCCTGCGACCGCCACTCCGGTACGGGCCGCGAAGTCCGCTCGATCGGCGGGGTGGGCGGGCGGTGACGGGGATCCCGGTCAGCGGCGTCAGCCGGTGATGGTGACGTCCACCGTGACCACGGTGTCCGGATCGGAGCCGCAGGCCAGGTAGATCTGCGCCGCGCCCGGTCGCGCGTCCGGCACGATCGCGGCGATCCCGGCCAGAGTGCCGTTCGCCATCGGCTCGAGGTCGACGATGCCGATGGGGCTGCGCTCCGTCGTGCCATTGCCGACCAGCGCTCCTTCGGCGCGGCCGCCCTCGCTGGGATCACCGCATCCCGCGAGCGTGAGGGAGACGGCCTGACCGGGCTTCACCTTCGCGGGACTGACGGTGCCCACCGGCGAGGCGGCGGCCGGCCCGGCGAGAGCGGCCACGAGACTGGCGCCGACGAGGACGGGGACGGTGATGCGAGAGCAGCGCATACTCACTCCTCAGTGCACCGAGCGGTGCGTTCGGTGAGACGACACTGGCCGTGTGATTCGGTTGATGCGCTCGGGTCCAGTGTGAAGACTTGGACAGGCCCGCGCACCCTGCCCGACCGCGCCGAGGAGCATGCAGCATGCAGATCGCGACGTCACAGAAGATCACCACGTTCCTGATGTTCGAGGGCAACGCCGAGGACGCGATGACCTTCTACATCTCGCTCTTCGACGACGCCGAGGTCGTCAACATCACGCGCTACGGGGGCGACGGTCCCGGCAAGGAGGGGACCGTGCAGCACGCCACGTTCTCGCTCGCCGGCCAGCAGTTCATGTGCATCGACAGCCCCGCGCATCACGACTTCACCTTCACGCCCGCGGTCTCGCTCTTCGTGCAGTGCGACGACGAGGCCGAGATCGACCGTCTCCACGCCGCCCTCACCGAGCAGGGCACGGAACTCATGCCCCTGGGCAGCTACGGCTTCAGCGCCAAGTTCGCCTGGGTCAACGACCGCTTCGGCGTCTCCTGGCAACTCAACCTGCCGGAGTGAGCCACGCCGCGACCCGGGCGGCGACGGCGCCCACCCACCGAGCCGCCCGAGACCGAGACCGTACGCGGCTGCGCCCCGTCACGCATCGCCCCGCCCGAACACCGGCGCCAACAGCAGCTGCGCGGCCCCCTCGGCCACCACCCGCTCCCCCCGCGGAGCGACCCGCACCGGTACCGCACCCCCACGCACCCCCTCCCGCCGGGCCCGGGCATCGAGCACCTCCCCGACGCCGCGCACGAAACCCTCCGGCGCCGCCGCGATCGTCCGCCCCCCGAGCAGCACCGCGTCGATGTCCAGCAGCCCGACCAGATTCGCCGCCGCCACCCCCAGCACCCGCGCCGCCTCCCCGGCCTCCCCGCGCTCCACCGCCGCCAGACACAGCGCCTCCACGCACCCCCGGTTCCCGCACTCGCACCGCGGCCCGTCCAGCTGGATCACCTGGTGCCCGAACTCCCCGGCCCCGGTCCGCGCCCCCCGGTGCACGCGTCCACCGATCACCAACCCGGCGCCGAGCCCCGTACCGAGATGCAGATACGCGAAGGATCCGCCCTCGCCGACCTCGCCGTCCTCGCCACGCTCACCCCCGGCCGAGAGGCCGAGCGCCGCCGCGTTCGTGTCCTTGTCCACCACCACCGGCACCCCCAGCCGCTCCCCGAGCGCGTCCCGCAGCGGGAACCCGTCCCACTCGGGAAACCCGGTCACCCGGTGCAGCACCCCGCGCACATGGTCGAGCGGCCCCGGAAGCGCCACCCCCACCCCGAGCAGCGACCCCGCCTCGGCGGGCCCGTCCACGCCCGGAAACGCGCCCAGCCCCTCCCGCACCACCGCGTCCACCGCGTCCCCGACCACCGCGAGCACCGCCTCCGCCCCGGCCCCCAGATCCAGCTCGGACCGCCGTTCCCCCACCACGGCCCCGTCCAGATCGACCAGCACCACCCGCAGCTCGTCGCGGTCCAGATGCACCCCGACCGCGTGTCCCGCCTCCGGTACCAGCCGCAGCACGGTGCGCGGCTTGCCCCCCGTCGACGCCCGCCGCCCGGCCTCCGCCGCGAAGCCGTCCTCCCGCAGCCTTGCGGTGATCTTGCTGACGGCCTGCGGGGTCAGCCCGGTCCGCTCGGCGAGTTCGAGCCGGCTGATCCCCTCCGCCCCGGCGTCCCGCAGCAGCCCCAGCACCAGCGCGGTGTTGTGCGACCGCACCGCGACGAGGTTCGCTCCCGCCGACGCGCCGCCGGCCATCCGCGCCCCGGTCCCCGATCCGCCGGTCCCCGACCCCGTCCGCGTCCCCGTGCTCGTCCTGTTCACGCCACCCATTGTCCCCTCCACTTGCACTTTGGCAACAGCGTTGCGAAAGTGGGTCCATGGGATCCATGACAGGGCGCACGACCGCCACCCCCCTCCGCGTCGGCCTGATCGGCTACGGCCTCGCCGGCTCCGTCTTCCACGCCCCGCTGATCGCCGCCGCCGAGGGCCTCGCCCTGGACACGGTGGTCACCTCGGACCCGGAGCGGCAGCAGCAGGCCCGCGCCGAGTTCCCGGAGGTGACGCTCGCCGCCGGTGCCGAGGCGCTGTTCGACCGCGCGGACGAGCTGGACCTGGTCGTCATCGCCTCCCCGAACAAGACGCACGTCCCGCTCGCCTCCGCTGCCCTGAAGGCGGGCCTGCCGGTCGTCGTCGACAAGCCGGTCGCCGGCACCGCGGCCGAGGCCCGCGACCTCGCCGCCCTCGCCGAGGAGCGCGGTCTGCTCCTGTCCGTCTTCCAGAACCGCCGCTGGGACAACGACTTCCTGACCCTGCGCAAGCTGATCTCCGAGGGCGACCTGGGTGACGTGTGGCGCTTCGAGTCCCGCTTCGAGCGCTGGCGCCCCCAGCTCAAGGGCGGCTGGCGCGAGTCCGGCGACCCGGCAGAGATCGGAGGTCTGCTCTACGACCTCGGCAGCCATGTCGTCGACCAGGCCCTGGTCCTCTTCGGCCGGGTCACCGAGGTGTACGCCGAGACGGACGTCCGCCGCCCCGGCGCCGAGACGGACGACGACACCTTCATCGCGCTCACGCACGCGAACGGCGTCCGCTCCCACCTCTACGTCTCCGCGACGACCGCCCAGCTCGGCCCCCGCTTCCGGGTGCTCGGCTCCCGCGCGGGCTATGTGAAGTACGGCCTCGACCCGCAGGAGGCGGCGCTGCGCGAGGGCCTGCGCCCCGGCCCGCAGTGGGGCGCGGAGCCCGAGTCCCTGTACGGCCGTATCGGCGCCGGCGAGTCCCCGCTGACCGGCGGCGGCACCCCCGTACCGACCCTCCCCGGCGACTACCCCGCCTACTACGCGGCGGTCGCCCGCGCCCTGACCGGCGCCGGCCCCAACCCGGTGACCGCCCTGGAGGCGGCCGCCGCCCTCGACGTACTGGAAGCGGCCCGCACGTCGGCCACGGACAAGGTGACGGTGACCCTCTGATGCCACAGCACCAGCACAGCCAGCAGCACCACCCGCAGATCACGCCCAGGACCACCCCCGAACTCACCCCGTCCGTCGAGGAGCTGGAGGCGCAGGAACGCCGCCTGGTCTTCCGGCAGTTCACGTACGACGACGCCTGGGCCCTCGGCTCGCTCCTGGTCGAACTGGCCCGGGAGCGCCAGGCCCCGGTCGCCATCGACATCCACCGCGCCGGCCAGCAGCTCTTCCACGCGGCCCTGCCGGGCTCGACCCCGGACAACGACGCCTGGATCGCCCGCAAGCGCCGGGTGGTGGAGCGCTACGGCGCCTCCTCCTACCTGGTCGGCGCCCGCTTCCGCGCCAAGGGCACGACGTTCGAGGACTCCTCCCGCCTCGACCCCGACATCTACGCGGCGCACGGCGGTTCGTTCCCGATCCACGTCGAGAACGCGGGCGTCGTCGGCGCGGTGACCGTCTCCGGCCTGCCCCAGCTCCAGGACCACAGGTTCGTCGTGGAGGCGCTGGAGCTGTTCCTGAAAGTGTGACACCCACCGGGATTACGTGAGGCGTCCCTCCGGTTGGGAATGGCTGCAGACGTGACGATCACTGCTCCATCCGGAGGGACGGCCCCATGAGCACCGCGAGCACCTTGAAGGACAGGATCGGCCGGTACGGCGTCTGGAGCGTCGGTCTGCGCGCGGAGGACCCCTCCCGGCGCGGCGAACTGGCCGAGGCGGCGGCCGAGTTGGAGGAGCTGGGCTACGGCGCCGCCTGGCTCGGCGGCAGCAGTGCCGCCCGGCACGCCGTACCCCTTCTGGAGGGGACCGGCCGCCTTGTCGTCGGCACCAGCATCCAGAGCATCTGGCAGTACGACGCCGAGACGAGCGCGGCGGCCTTCGCCGAGGTGGACGCGGCCCACCCCGGCCGCTTCGTGCTCGGACTCGGCGTGAGCCACGCCAAGCTCGCCGACCAGTACCGCCGGCCGTACTCGGCGCTGGTCTCCTATCTGGACGTCCTGGACGAGGCCGGGGTGCCCGCGGACCGCCGGGTGCTGGCCGCCCTCGGCTCGAAGACCCTGGAGCTGTCCCGCGACCGGGCGGCGGGTGCGGTGCCGTACCTGGTCACGCCCGAGCACACCGCGCAGGCCCGCGAGATCCTCGGCGCCGGCCCGCTGCTGGCCCCGGAGCTGAAGGTGGTCCTGGAGACCGACCCGTCCCGCGCCCGCTCCCTCGCCCGCGACACCCTGGCGATGTACCTGGCCCTGCCGAACTACACCAACAACTTCCTGCGGCACGGCTTCACCGAGGACGACCTGGCCGACGGCGGCAGCGACCGCCTGGTCGACGCCGTGTTCGCCTGGGGCGACGACAGCCGCATCCGGGAGCGGATCAACACCTTCCACCAGGCGGGCGCGGACCACGTGGCCCTCCAGCCGATCACCGGCGGTGACAGGGACGGCCTCCCGAGGGAGGAATGGCGCCGCCTCGCCTCTCTGCTGGGGTGACGTCTCCGACCTCAGGGGCGTGGGGCTGCGTGTGATATGCGGCTCCGCCGCTTCGGCGCGAGGAACCACGACAGATCCGCACCCGCCGTACTCGCGCAGCCCCCACTCCCTCAGGCGTCCTTGAGCTCCTGCCGCTGCCGGCCGAGCCCGGCGATCTCCAGCTCGACCACGTCCCCGGCCCGCAGGTACGGCTTCGGCTCGGGCCGCCCCATGGCCACCCCCGCCGGCGTCCCCGTGTTGATGACGTCCCCGGGGTACAGCGTCATGAACTGGCTGACGTACCGCACGACCTCCGCCACGGGGAAGATCTGCTCGGCCGTCGTACCGTTCTGCTTCAACTCCCCGTTGACCCACAGCTTCAGGGACAGATCCTGCGGGTCGGCGACCTCGTCGGCCGTCACCAGCCACGGTCCCAGCGGATTGAACGTCTCGCAGTTCTTGCCCTTGTCCCAGGTGCCACCGCGCTCGATCTGGAACTCCCGCTCGGACACGTCATGGGCCACCGCGTACCCCGCGACATGCGCGAGCGCCTCCTCGGCCGACGACAGATACCGGGCCGTACGCCCGATGACGACCGCCAGCTCCACTTCCCAGTCGGTCTTGGCCGATCCCCGCGGGACGAGCACCGTGTCGTTCGGCCCGACCACCGTGTCCGGCGCCTTGAAGAAGACCACCGGCTCGGCGGGCGGTTCGGCGCCGGTCTCGCGGGCGTGGTCGTGGTAGTTGAGCCCGATGCACACGATCTTCCCGATACGGCCCAGCGGCGGCCCGATCCGCAGTCCCGTCGCGTCCAGCGCGGGCAGCTCGCCGGACTCGGCCGCCGCCCGTACCCGGTCGAGCGCGGCCTCGTCGGCGAGGAACGCGCCGTCGATGTCGTCCACGAGGCCCGACAGGTCGCGGAGGGTCCCCTCGGCGTCGAGCAGCGCGGGCCGCTCGGCCCCTGCCGTACCGACTCGCAGCAGCTTCATGGTCACCATCTCCCTCGATCGCGGACGCCCGGACCGATGTGTGCAGCCATCGGAGGACTGGTCGATCCTCCAATCGGGCCGTCCAGTACGCAAGACCCTGTTCACGTACTGGACCGTCATCGCGCCTCGCTACCGGTACAGCGCGGCCCGCTCCACGGCGGTCCAGGCCGTGCTGGTGACGACGTACAGCGCGGCGGCGAGGGGTACGACGGCCACGGTGACGAGCGTGAAGGAGGACATGAACGGCATGACCTTGCCGACCGCGCCGAGCCCCGGCATCTGTTCGCCGTCCCCGGCGCCCACCGGACCCACGGCGAGGGGGCCGGCCGCCATCGTCCGCTTGGCGCGCAGGTAGGTGAAGGTGGCGATGACCGCGACGAGGACGAAGAGCCCGAGATAGACCAGCCCGGCCGGCCCGAACACCCCGTCCCCGCCGAGCGCGTCGGCCCACCGTCCGCCGAGCGGCGCCGCGAACAGCCGGTGGGCGAGCAGCCCGTTGCTCTCACCGCCGATCGTGGAGCTGGAGAAGAGGTGGTAGAGCAGGAAGAAGGCGGGCAGCTGGAGCAGGCTGGGCAGACAGCCGGACAGCGGGGAGACCCGTTCCTCGGCGTGCAGTTCGAGCACCGCCTGCTGCAGCCGCTTCGGGTCCTTGGCGTGCTTCGCGCGCAGTTCGGCGATGCGGGGCTGGAGTTTCGCGCGGGCGCGCCGGCCGCGGGCGGCGGCGCGGGACAGCGGGTGGACGAGGAGGCGTACGAGCGCGGTGAACAGGACGATCGCGGCGGCGGCCGCGGAGGCGTGGAAGAGCGGCTGGAGCAGGTCGGCGAGTTGCTCGACCAGGCGGGCGAAGACGGAGAAGACGGACATGGATGAGCCCTCCGGGGGTCTCGTCGTGCCGGACGTGAGCAGAGCGGCATGACGACCCGCGCGGGGTCACGCGTACAAGGGACAGGCGTGCCCTACGCGGCGGTCGCCGGAAGGGCGTGCCCGGGTGCCCTGGGCCGGCGCCGGCCGGGCGCGTCGGGATCGCGCTGAGGCAGGAAGGCGGTGCGCCGGGCCCGGTCGCGGATCGCCGTACGCACCCGGGTGGGCGGGACGGCGGGCACACAGCGGGCGGCGATCAGCGCGCAGGCGGTGAACGCGGCCCCGGCCGCCGCGGTCGCGGCGAGCGCCACGGTCGCGGAGAGATTGCCGGTGTCGAGGAGCGCGAGCGGCAGCAGCACCAGCAGCAGCGGGGCGAGCGCGCGCGACCGCGCGAGACTGCGGACCACCCGGCTTCCCTCCCCGCGCTCTCAACCATCCGAGCCTGCTTGCCCTTTATACAGGTAGACCTGATCGAACGTCCGAAGGGCCCCCGCATGCCGCGCACTCCCACCTGCGTCCTGAGTGACACGTCTCCCGCACGTCTCGCGGACGGTCACGCGGTGGACCGGTTCGTCGAGATCGGCTCCTTCACCAAGGTGCTCACCGGTACGGCGCTCATGCGCATGGCCGCCGCGGGCCTGCTCGACGTCGACGACCCCGTCGAGCTCTGGCTCCCCGCCGCCCCGCGCACCGGCATCACGCTGCGGCACCTGGCCGAGCACACGTCCGGGCTGCCGCGCCTCCCGCCCGGCACCGGGGGCCGCGATCCGTACGCCGCGTTCGACGGCGACGCCCTGCACCGGCTGTTCGGGCGGCTGGACGAGGTCGTGGTCCGGCCGCCGGGAGAGCAGGAGGAGTACTCCAACCTCGGGTACGCCGTCCTGGGCGCGGCACTGGCCGGCGCGGCCGGTGCGCCGTACGGGGAACTGCTCGCCGAGCACGTGCTGCGGCCGCTGGGCGTCCAGGAGGTGAGCGCGCGTCCCGAGCCGGGCCGGCGCCTGCTGGCCCCCGGGTTCCTCGGCAGGGAGCGCAGGCCCTGGACCATGGACGGGGCGATCCTTCCGGCGGGCGGCCTGTGGGCGACCCCGCGTGCGGTCGGCGAGCTGCTCGTCCGGCTGGTGATCGAGCGCCGGCTGGGAGATCCCGCTCCCTCCTGGCAGTCGGCGGGCGCGCTGCTCTGGCACAACGGCGCGACCCGTCACGCCTCGGTCTTCGCCGGGGCCATGGCGGACGGCCGGTGGGTGGTCGTCCACCGGCTGGGCGGCCGGCCGGAGGAGACCGACCAGGCCGGCGTCGACGTCCTCAGGGACGCCGGCGCGGGCCCCGCCTGACCGGCCGGCTCGGAGCACGGCCTGCGGTCAGGCCGGTTCCGTCTCCAGCGGCTCCAGCAGCCGCTTCGGCTTCAGCAGCGCCCGGCTGACCGGGTCCGCCGGGTCGGGGTCGAGGCCCTGCCCGGGCTCCATGACGACGTCCTCGACCGGTACGACGATCCCGCAGGCGGGGCACTGTCCGTACTGCCCGAGTTCCGTGCCGCAGTCCGCGTGCCGGAAGTACCGCAGCTGTGTCTCGGTGAAGTGCTCGCGGCCCCACAGGCCGAGGGCGCGCAGGGTGGGCCACAGGGCGATGCCGGTCTCGGTGAGGACGTACTCGTCCCGCGGCGGCGACTGCTGGTAGCGGCGCTTTTCGAGGATGCCCTCGGCGGTCAGGGTCTGCAGGCGGGCGGCCAGGACGGCGCGCGGGATGCCGAGGTGGACCAGGAAGTCGTTGTAGCGCCGCACGCCGTAGAGGGCGTCCCGGACGACGAGCAGCGTCCAGCGCTCGCCGACGATCTCGAGCGCGCGGGCGATCGAGCACTCCTGTGTCGCGTAGTCCTTGCCCAGTGCCATGCCGTCCACTGTAGCCACTTTCCGACGTATTGGTTCGATGACCGAACCTTGGGTGTTACGGTGATGGAGTCAGGTCAGTTCAATGAACGAACTTAATGCGGTTCGCCGGGTGACCCACACGTCACCGCGGGCCCCGGAAGGACAGGACCACGCCATGACCGGGCTCGACTCCGCCACCACCACCCCCGCCGCCACCGCAGTACGCGGCACGAGCGCCCGCGACGCCCCCGCGCGCCCCCGGGCCACCCTCGCCCTGACCAGCGCGGCCACCGCCGTGGCGCTGATGACGTACACGGCCCCGATGGTCACGCTCCCGGACACGGCGGCCGCCCTGCACACCCCGCTCTCCGGCCAGGCCTGGCTGCTGAACGGCACCCCGCTGGGCCTCGCCGCCCTGCTGCTGGTGGCCGGCAGCCTCGCCGACGACTACGGCCGCCGCCGCGTCTTCCTCGCCGGCACCCTGGCCCTCGGCATCACCACCGCCCTCGCCGCCTTCACCACCTCGACCTGGCAGTTCACCCTCGCCCGCATCGCCCAGGGCGCGGCGAGCGCGGCGATCCTGGCGAGCAGCCTCGGCCTGCTGGTGACCGCCTTCCCCTCGGCGCGCGGCCGGCTGCACGCGACCGGCGTGTGGGGCGCCTTCGTCAGCGGCGGCATCGCGGTGGGCCCGCTGGTCGCGGGCGCGCTGCCGACCTGGCGGGTGGCGTACGGCGTGCTGGGCGCCGCCGCCGTCGTCGTGGCCGCGCTGGGCATCCGCACGCTGGCCGAGTCCCGCGCCCCGCGCGGCGGCCGCCCGGACGTCCTCGGCGCCCTGACCTTCGGCCTCGCCCTGGTCGCCCTGGTGGCGGCCCTGACCCTGGGCCGCGACGGCTGGCTGCGCGCACCGGTGGGACTGCTGCTGGCCGCCGCCGTCCTTCTGATCGCGCTCTTCGCCGCCGTGGAACACCGGACCGGCACGCCGATGATCGACCTCGGCCTGCTGCGCCACGCCCGCTTCCTGGCCTCGGGTGCCGGCGGCCTGTTCACGGGCCTCGCGGTGATCGGCATGTTCAGCTTCCTGCCGGCCCTGCTCCAGCAGACCCTCCGGCTGTCCCCGATGGGCACGGCCTGGCTACTCCTGCTCTGGTCCGGTCTGAGCTTCGCGGTCGCCCTCCAGGTCAAGCACCTGGCCGGCCGTATCGCGCCGCGCGCCCAACTGGCTGTCGGCTTCGCCCTGCACACCGTCGCCGTCCTGACCATGCTCGGCGCCCTGGCCTCCGGCTCCTGGACCCGTCTGCTCCCCGGCCTGATCATCAGCGGCGTCGGCAGCGGCCTGCTCAACGGCGCCCTGCCGCTGCTGGCCGTCGAGTCGGTCCCGCGCGAACGCGCCGCGATGGGCTCCGGCGCCCAGCAGACCTTCCGCTACATCGGCTCCTGCGCCGGCGTGGCCCTGACCATCGCCCTCGCCACCTCGTCCGGAGACCTGGCCCACGGCGCGAACATCGCCCTGCTGGTGTCGGCGGTGCTGGCGGCGGTCGGGGCGGTGAGTGTGATGGTGCTGCGCGAGCGGGCGTAGCGGCGCGCTAGCGGGGCCGCATCGACACCAGCCTCCCCCACGCCGCCATCCGGTAGCGCGAGGTGAACTCCGGGGTGCAGGTGGTCAGGGTGATGTAGTAACCGGGTGAGTCGTAGCCGTAGGACGGCCGGACGAGGGAGCGCGGGACGGGCTGGATGACCCCCGAGTCCGTCGCGGAGGTCTGCGGCAGGATCTGGTCGACGTCGTACGTGTACGTCGCCGTCCGCGTCTCCACCTCGATGTCGTCCCCGCGCCGCAGCCGGGGCAGGTACCGGAACGGCTCGCCGTGCGTGTTCCGGTGCCCGGCGAGCGCGAAGTTGCCCGCCTGCCCCGGCTGCCCGGTCCCCCGGTAATGGCCGACGTACCCCTTGTTGAGGACGTCGGCCTTGCTCACACCCTCGGCGACGGGGACGCGCAGCCCGAGCCGGGGGATGATCAGGACGGCGTACGCCTGGGACCGCCGGGGGCGACCGACGGGCGCGTACGACCGCCGCGGCGCACGGGAGGCGGAGGCGTCCGGGGCCGGTGCGGGGGCCGTGGGCGCGCCGGAGGCGAGGGGCGACGGGGCCGCGCCACCGGCGCCGTACCCCTCATGCCCCCACTCCCGCTCCAGCGCCTCCACCTGCCGTTCGGCGCCGCGCCGGGCCTCCCGGTTGGTCCACCACAGCTGGTGCACGACCAGCAGCATGAGCAGCACACCGACGGTGACGAGCGCCTCGGCCCCGCCCCACAGCGCGCGCCGCCGCCGGGCACGCCGACGCCGATCGCTGTGCCGTACGACCCGCACGCCCGACCATGCCGGCATCCGCACCCACCTCCACGGACCCCCACGGGAGCCGCCCGCAGGGTAGGCGCAACGGGCACAACTGGCCATAGTCACAGGGGGTCGCCGATTCCGACGGCTTCCTCAACGGGTTTTAGAAAGCGCTGTCGGAACCCTCGACAACCTCACCCGCCACGCCCGATGCTTCCTGCTGCCGGAGCGCGCAACGCAAAAGCGAGAGCCGGAGAGCGGAGGGGCCGGAGAGCGGAGAGGCGGAGAAGCCATGATCCGACGCAGAACCCTGCTGGCCGCGGCGGGCGGGGGCATCCTGGGCAGCGCCCTGGCCACGGGCGCGGCGAGGGCGGACGCGACGATATCGATCAACCCGTCGGCCACCTACGGGACTTGGGAGGGCTGGGGCACCTCGCTGGCCTGGTGGGCGAACGTCTTCGGGGCGAGGGACGACTTCGCCGACATCTTCTTCACGACGAAGACGACGACGTACGACGGCACGGCGCTGCCCGGCCTGGGCCTGAACATCGCCCGCTACAACCTGGGCGCGTGCAGCTGGAACAGCGTGGGCGGCGAGTCCATGGTCGCCTCCCCGAACATCCCGTCGTTCAAGCAGATCGAAGGCTACTGGCAGGACTGGACGAACGAGGACCCGACGTCGTCGTCCTGGAAGTGGACGGCGGACGCGACGCAGCGCGCGATGCTGCAGAAGGCCACCCAACGCGGCGCGATCTCCGAGCTTTTCGCCAACTCCCCCATGTGGTGGATGTGCCTCGACCACAACCCCTCGGGCGCCTCGGGCGGCGGCAACAACCTCCAGTCCTGGAACTACCGCCAGCACGCCTCCCACCTGGCGTCGGTGGCCCTGTACGCGAAACAGAACTGGGGCGTGACCTTCACGACGGTGGAGGCCTTCAACGAACCGTCCTCCTCCTGGTGGACGGCGACGGGCACCCAGGAGGGCTGCCACATGGACGCGACGGTCCAGGCGGCCGTACTCCCCTACCTCCGCAGCGAGCTGAACAAGCGAGGCCTGACGGCGACGAAGATCTCGGCGTCGGACGAGACGAGCTACGACCTGGCCCGCACCACCTGGAACTCCTTCTCGTCGACGACGAAGGGCTATGTGGACCGGGTGAACGTCCACGGCTACCAGGGCTCCGGCGGCCGCCGCGACCTGCTCTACACAGACGTGGTGACGACCGCGGGCAAGGCCCTGTGGAACTCGGAAACGGGAGACGGCGACGCCACGGGCCTGACCCTGGCCGGCAACCTCCTCTACGACTTCCGCTGGCTGCACCCCACGGCCTGGGTGTACTGGCAGGTGATGGACCCGAGCGCGGGCTGGGCGACGATCGCGTACGACGCGGGCACCTTGCAGCCGGGCGCGGTACAGACGAAGTACTACGTCCTCGCGCAGTTCACCCGCCACATCCGCCCCGGGATGACGATCCTGGACACGGGAGCGAGCTACGCGGCGGCGGCCCTGGACAGGCAGGCGAAACGCCTGGTGATAGTCGCGGCGAACACGTCGTCCTCGGCGACGACCCTGACCTTCGACCTGTCCCGCTTCTCCTCCGTGACCGGCGGCCCGGGAGGCGTGGTCCCCCGCTGGAACACGGTGACGACGGGCGGGTCGGACCTCTACACCCCACACTCGGACACCTACCTGTCGGGTAAATCCCTGTCCGTCCCCTTCGCCCCGAAGTCGGTCCAGACGCTTCAACTGGACGGGGTGACGGTGTAGGAGAGATCTCCCAGGAGCCTGACCGGTCCTTACCCCGCCCTGTCACCCCTCGGCAGTACGGTGTCCCCCATGCGCCCCGACACGCCTGCCGAGAACGTCGACCACACCGCCGAAGCGGCACGCCTGGAGCGAACCGCCGGACTGTACCCCGAGGACGCGGAGGCCCTGCTTCTGCGGGCGGCGGCCCACCTCGAACTGTCCGGCGACCGCCCCGCGGCCACCGCGCTCTACGACCGCCTGCTGTCCGCCGACGACGGCCTGGACAACCCCGCCCTGGTCCGCGCCCTGAAGGCGTCGAACCTCTGGGAGTACGGCCACGAGGCGGAGGCAAGGGCGATCATCGAGGGCCTGCGCACATCCGCCCCCCGCGACCCGGCCCCCTGGGTGATCATCGCCGAGTCCCTGGAGTCCCACGACGAGCTGGAAGCGGCGGCGGAGACCTTCACACAGGGGGCGAGCCTGCTCCTGCCGGACGCAGACGACACGGAACCCGCACCCGCCACCCACCCCCTCCTCTACGGCCGCCACCGCGTCCGCCGCATGCTGGGCCTGCCCCACGACACCTGGGACACCCTGGCGGACACGCTCCACACGTCCGCCGTGTCCCTGGACGAGCTCCACGACCCCAAACGCGTCTGGTCCCTGGGCTCGGAGAACCCGGCGGAACTCCAGGCGGAAATCACCCGCCTCCAAGCCGAACTGGGCGCCTACCGGGAGGCCCTCTCCCGCCCCTTCCCGGTAGCGGTCCTCCACTGGCCGGCACCGGAACTGGCGGAACTCCTGTCGGCCTACCCGACCCTGACCGTGGAGTACCCGTCCCACGAGACCCACCTCGCGACCATAGAGTCGTCCCTGCGCGAGTTGTCGTCTTCGGGCACGGCAAACCTGGGCATCGTCACGGGCACGGTCCCTTCGTACGAGGCGTTCGCGGCGTCGGAGGGCTCGTCGCCGGAGGACGTGACCCTGCTGCCCCAGTACGCGACGACGCTGGCGGCACGAGGGCGGGCGGTGGCCTGGCCACCGGGGAGGGGGGCGGGGTGCTGGTGTGGCTCTGCCCAGGTCTATGACGCCTGCCACGGAGCGTAGGAACGCCCTGATTCCGCCACGACCGCAAGCCGCGGCCCGGGCCCGGCGTGCCACCACCCAGCTGACGCGCCCCTAGTTCCGGCTGCCCATCCAGCCAACCGAACGGCCACCCACCGGGGCCCCGCCTCCTCCGGGCCGCCTGCTCGCTGCTTCCCCGTGCTGGAGCGGCCCGGGCCGAGGGCGGCCGGGAGGCCCCGGTGCCCTGATTTGGGCACACAACCTCCACTTGTCGGTGGCTGCTGTTAGAACTGATCCACATCGGCGCGCAAGGCCGCGCAGGAGCGCACGAGGGATCAGGGGGGAGCAGCCGTGGCAGACCCGATGGGCCGATCGGAGCCGATCGCCGGCGTCTACGAGAAGCTGATCACGCATGACGTACGCGACGAGCTGGAGCGATTCGAGGCGGCTGGCTGGAAGGCCATTGACGCCGAGGTCAGCTCGGAGTCCGCCCCCCACGTCCTGGCTCGCTACGTCGGTGACGCTGTCGGCCAAAGGCTGGCTCAGGTTCCGGCCGAGGACCGCGTCAGCGTCGCGAACCGCATCCTCGAGGCCCTGGCCGCTACAAACGCTCCAGAATCGAGCGATGCCGAAACCGTCAGCTCCCTCATCGAGGGGCCGCGACAGCTTCTGTCTCTCGCACGGCAGGAGGCCCCAGGCGTCTACGCCTTGCGCCCCCTGACGCCTCTGTCCGAGACGTCGCTCATCACCAACTCCCCAGAGGACCTCAGCCTCGGTGCCGAGCTCAGGGCGGAGCTGGCTACGGCAGACCGCATCGACCTGCTTTGCGCGTTCGTGAAGTGGTACGGCATTCGCGTCCTGGAGGACTCGCTGCGCGCCGCGAGGGAACGTGGCGTGCCGATACGCGTCATAACCACCACCTACATCGGCGCCACCGACCGTCACGCGCTCGACCGTCTGGTCCGGGACTTCGGCGCCACGGTCAAGGTCAACTACGAAACACGGTCCACGCGACTGCATGCCAAGGCCTGGCTGTTCAGGCGTGAGACAGGCTTCGACACGGCGTACGTCGGCAGCTCCAACCTCTCGAAGGCGGCGCTGCTCGATGGGCTGGAGTGGAACGTACGGCTGTCGTCCGTCGCGACACCTGCCGTACTGGACAAGTTCGAGGCGACCTTCGACGCGTACTGGAACGACATCGCCTTCGAGACATACGACCCCGACCTCCACGCCGAACGTCTCGATGAAGCGCTGGCCCAGGCGAGTGGCACCAAGGCCAGCACGGACCTGAAGATCAACCTTTCCGGTCTTGAGGTGCGCCCCTTCCCCCACCAGCGGGACATGCTGGAGCGGCTCACCGTCGAGCGGGAGCTGCGCGGGCGGCACCGGAATCTTCTGGTCGCGGCGACCGGCACCGGGAAGACGGTGATGGCCGCCCTCGACTACCGCAGCCTGTGCAGCAAGTCGGACGGCGACCGACCGCGGCTGCTGTTCGTGGCCCACCGCAAGGAGATCCTCAAGCAGTCCCTGCGTACCTACCAGGAGGTACTGGACGATGCCTCCTTCGGCGAGCTGCTCCACGCAGGACAGGATCCACGCGACTGGAACCACGTCTTCGCCAGCGCCCAATCGCTCAACGTTCAGCGCCTTGAGCAACTGGCGCCGGATCACTTCGACCTCATCGTCATCGATGAGTTCCACCACGCCACAGCCACCACCTATCGGCGCGTCATCAACCACTTCACGCCGAAGGAGTTGCTGGGCCTGACGGCCACGCCCGAACGGATGGACGGGCTCAACGTCCAAGACGAGTTCTTCGAGGGCCGGATCGCGGCCGAGATGCGGCTCTGGGAAGCCCTGGAGAACGACCTGCTCTGCCCCTTCCACTATTTCGGCATCCCCGACGGCACGGATCTGACGAACCTTGGCTGGCAGAAGGGCTCGTACGCCGACCGTGAGCTCGGCAACCTCTACACGGGCAACCACGCGCGCGCCCGGATCGTGGTGAAGCAGATCCGGGACAAGGTCTCCAACCCTGGCGCCATGCGGGCGCTCGGCTTCTGCGTGACCAAGGCACACGCCCACTTCATGGCGGACTTCTTCCGAAAGGCCGGCTTCGAGGCAGTGGCGCTCGACAGCGACTCACCGTCTGAAGTGCGCTCCCAGGCGTTGTCCGACCTTCGTGACGGAAAACTCCAAGTGATCTTTTCTGTCGACCTGTTCAACGAGGGCCTGGACATCCCCGATGTCGACACGCTGCTCCTCCTCCGCCCTACCAACAGCGCCACCGTCTTCCTCCAGCAGCTGGGGCGGGGTCTGCGCCGCACCGAATCGAAGCCCGTCCTCACCGTCCTCGACTTCATCGGTCAGCACCGGGCCGAGTTCCGCTTCGAGGAACAGTTCCGAGCCCTGACGAACCTGTGTCGGAACCGACTCCTCGACCACATCGAGCACGACTTCCCCCAGCTGCCGTCCGGCTGCCAGATCATCCTGGAGGGCAAGTCGAAAGACCTCGTCATCGACAACATCCGGACCCAGCTGGGTGCCACGGTGAAGACACTGGTGAAGGAGGTCCGGGCCTACGGCACGCCCCGCCTCGCCAGTTACCTGCGGGAGAGCCGTCGGGAGATCAAGGAGCTGTACAAGAGCGACAACTCCTGGACGACAGTGCTGCGTCGAGCCGGACTGATCGACGAACCCGCGCCCTCTGCAGAGGTCGCACTCCTCAAGCGGGTCCACGCCTTCCTGCACGTAGACGATCCGGAGCGCGCGGAGGCCTATCTTCGCCTTCTCCAGGACGACGCTCCGGCGTACGAAGAGCTCACCCCCACCGACAAGTCGTTCGCCCGCATGCTGTTCTTCAACCTCTGGGACAACGCAGGCGGGTTCACCAGCTTCCAGGAAGGTCTGGAATCGCTGCGAGACCAGCGGGTGTTCCGGGACGAACTGCGGCAGGTGATTGCGCACGTCATCGAGCAGTCCGACCACGTCCCCATCCCACTCTCCGGCCCCCTCAGCCACGTCCCGCTGAAGGTTCACAGCGCCTACAACCGCTCCGAGATCCTCGCCGCCCTCGGCGTGGCCCGCTTCGGCGGCCAGATGCCCCGCTCCTTCGCACAGGGCGTGCAATGGGTCGAGGAGCTGAAAACCGACGCGCTTCTCGTCACGCTGGAGAAGAACGAGAAAGACTTCTCGCCCACCATCCGGTACAAGGACTACGCGTTGAGCCCGACGCTCTTCCACTGGGAGTCCCAGAACGCAATCGCCGCCAACTCGCCCACCGGCCTGCGCTACCAGGAACACAAGAAACGCGGCAGCCATGTCCTGCTGTTCATGCGGCGCTACAAGAACACCGACATAGGCAAGTCCCAGCCGTGGATGCTGCTCGGCCCGGCCACCTACGAAAAACACACCGGCAGCAAGCCGATGGCGATCACATGGCGCCTGAAGCACGAAGTTCCGGCCGACGTGTGGACGTACTCGGCTATCGCTGCGAGCTGAACGACACTGACGATCAGCGGACCTCAACGTCGGCGAGGAAGTGGGTCTGGGCTCGCTCCAGTTCGCACGCGGCGCCCACGCGGCAGCGGTAGGCAGCTTCGCCGTCTTGCGGGGGCAAGCGCGAGAACTCGACGTGGTGTACGTAGACCTCATCGGCGGCGGCCTCTTCATGGAGAAGCCGCAGGAACTGGACCGTTATAGGTTGGCGTTCGAGTACCTCAGCGCTCAAGCACTCGACTTCGAGTCGTCAGCCGAGCTCATCGAACGGATCAGCAAGGAGTCTTGATGGCAGCGTCGTCGGAACTGCACTGGTTCAAGTCCTCCTACAGCGGTGGCAGCGGCACCGAGTGCGTGGAATGCGCCTACACCGGTGACGACACGCTCATACGTGATTCCAAGGTGACAGGCGGGCCTGTGGTCAGGCTCCGACTTGATACATGGCGCAGATTCACACATGCCATAGCGCATGATGCGCTCAGATAGGCACCGCGCAGCGGACAAGGGACCCGGCGCGCGGCCCCTAGGGCGCTGCGTTCGCGTCGGCGGTGGAGGGGAGCACGGTCTCCGCATGCATGCACGCCAGGGCGGCTCAGCGGCTAAGGGCAGTTACTGAAGACCATGTGCCGGGCTCGGGCGCCGCAATGGATGCGGCGCCCGGTATCCGCTGCGCTACGCCGTCGCCGCCAGATCCCCCCGCCCGAAGAGGAGGGCGTAGCCCGGGGGGAGCTGGGTGAGGAGGCGGGTGGTCAGAGGGTCGCCCACCCAGGTCGCCAGGACGCTGAGGACCGAGCTGACGTCCCAGCGGGCCGTCGCGGGGGTCGAGCCCTCGATGCGCGTTGCCACCGACTCCACGAACTGCCGGGCCGTCAGGGGGTGGGTCGCGGGGATCTGGGAGGCGATCACCCGGGCCGCTTCCCGGGGGAGGGACTGGGCCAGGGCGACGCGTTCGTCGCCGGTCACGTGGCCGCCCAGGGCGGAGAGGACTATGCGGGTGACGCGTTCCGCCTCCGCCCTCGTGGTGTACTGGCCCGCCTCGCGCACCCGTTCCGTCAGTTCGTGCCAGCGCCTGGTGTCGGGGTCACCGTCACGGGCCACCAGGGGCGACGGAGTGGGGATCGTTGTTCTCGGCTGCGGGGTCGTCACGGTCATCGTGCTGGCTCCTCCTCCGGGACGCGTCGAGGCACAGGCAGAGCCGGTACCCCGTAATGCGCGGGACATGAGCGTGAGTTCGGGCAATGTGCGGAACGTGTGGAAGGTGTGGTCCGAGGGGCGGCGGGCACTCGCGGTGCGGTGCCGGCAGGTCGCGTCCCGGGTCCCGCCCGTGACCCGGGACGCGTCGCGTCAGCCGTCCTCCGGGCGGCCGGTCAGCCGCTGATCTGCTTGCGGCCGCTGTCGCCGCCCGCGATCTGGATGCGGCGGGGCTTGGCCGCTTCGGCCACCGGGATGCGCAGCGTCAGGACGCCGGCCTCGTACGACGCGTCGATGCGCTCCGTGTCGAGGGTGTCGCCGAGGAACAGCTGGCGGGTGAAGGTGCCCGTGGGGCGCTCGGCGACGAGCATCTGCGCGTCCTCGGGGGCCGGGCTGCGGCGCTCGGCGCGGACGTTGAGGACGTTGCGTTCGACGTCCAGCTCGATCGTCTCGGGGTCGATGCCGGGGAGGTCGAAGTGGACCAGGAAGTCGTCTCCGGCGCGGTAGGCGTCCATCGGCATCGCGGCCGGGCGCGCGGCTTCTCCGAAGAGCTGCTGCGTGAGGCGATCGAAATCGCGGAAGGGGTCGGTGCGCATGAGCATCACAGGTCACTCCTCTCTTCAGGGGTTGGGACGCGATGCCCTACGGCTTCTTATATAACCCCAGGAGGGAAAGTTGACAAGCCTCGACTCAGGTTGGGCGGGTCGGCTGACCTGCGCGTTAGCCTCGTCCACGGAGACACCGCAAAAGTGGTGAAAGAGGAGGCAGTCGTGGCCAGGGTTCCCAGTGCAGTCGTCGCCGCCACCGGGCTGGTCGGCGGGTATGGCGTGGCCCGTTGGACCAAGAAGCGGCAACTGGGTGGGGCCGTGCTGGCCGTCGCCGGGGTCGCTGCCGCCCAGCAGTGGCGGGCGCAGGCCGGCGGGAAGGCCGCGGGCGCCCTCACGGCCGCCTATGTCGCCGCGTTCGCCGGGTCTCATCCGCTGGCCAAGAAGGTCGGCGCCTGGCCGTCCGTCCTCGGTGTCGCCGGCGCCGTCGCCCTCGCCTCCTGGGCCGTCGCCGACCGCAAGGCATAAGACGCGGCAGGGCTGAGAACACCGTAGGGGCGGCCCCGTAAGGGCGACCAGCGCGGCGTCGGCCCGGTTACGCCCGCTCCCCCGCCCGGAACGCCCTCCGATACGCCTGCGGGCTCGTCCCCACCACCCTCCGGAAGCGCTCCCGGAAAGCCGTCGGCGAACCGAAACCGGTCTGGGTGGCGATCCGTTCCACCGGGTACGGCGTCGTCTCCAGCAGGTGCTGGGCCCGCCGTACCCGCGCCCGGTGCAGCCACTGCAGGGGCGTCGTGCCCGTCTGTTCGCGGAAGCGGCGGTTGAGGGTGCGGGTGCTCATACCCGCCTGGGCCGCGATCTCGTCCACCGTCAGATCGCGGTCGCAGTGGTCCTCCAGCCAGTGCAGCAGCGGCTCCAAAGTGGCGCCCGACGGCGCCGGGGGCAGGTCGTGGACGATGAACTGCGCCTGGCCGCCCTCCCGTTCCAGCGGCATCACCGACATGCGTGCCGCGTGCGCGGCGACCGCCGAGCCGAAGTCCTTGCGGATCATGTGCAGGCACATGTCCAGGGCGGCCGCGGCGCCCGCCGACGTCAGGAACTGGCCGTTGTCGACGTACAGGACGTTCGGGTCCACCGTCACCCTCGGGTGCCGCGCCGCCAGGTCCCCCGCCGCGCACCAGTGGGTCGTCGCGCGCAGGCCGTCCAGCAGGCCCGTCGCCGCGAACAGGAACGCGCCCACGCAGATCGAGGCGATCCGCGTGCCGTTCGCCGCCGCCGCGCGAAGCGCCTGCGCCACTCCCGCCGGGAGTTCCTCCGGGGGCTCCGCCACGCCCGGCAGGATGATCGTGTCCGCCTCCGCCAGCGCCTCCAGTCCGTACGGCGCCCGCGCCGTGAAGGCCCCCGCGCTCACCTCCCCCCGCACCGAGCACACCCGCACCCGGTAGGGCGCCCGGCCGTCGGGCAGCCGCGCCCAGCCGAAGGTGTCGATGGGGGCGGAGAGATCGAAGGGAACGACGCCGTCCAGCGCCAGTACAGCCACAGTGTGCATGGCGGGATCCTAGACCCCCGCCGAATTACGGCCAACGGCGTCCATCAGCGCCGTAACCGCAGACACTGGCCCCTGCCTGCCTGGCGGGAATTCGTCGAATCCTGGCACTCTCGCCACTTCTGCAAGATCCGCCCGCCGCCTACCGTCACCGCGTGACCAAGTTCCTCCTCGCCGTCCACGTCCTCGCCGCCATCGTCGCCGTGGGCCCCGTGACCGTCGCCGCCGGCATGTTCCCGCCCGTCGCACGCCGCGCCCTCGCCGCGCCCGGCGATCCCGCTGCCACCGCCACGCTGCACCTGCTGCACCGCATCTGCCGGGTCTACGCCCTCGTCGGCGTCGTCGTCCCGGCCTTCGGGTTCGCCACCGCCGACGAGATGGGCGTGCTCGGCAGCGCCTGGCTGATCGTGTCCATCGCGCTGACCGCCCTCGCCGCCGTCGTGCTGGCCGCGCTGGTGCTTCCCGCCCAGAACGCGGTGGTGGAGGGCCGCGGCACGAACCCCGCCCGGCTCGCCATGTCCACCGGGATCTTCAGCCTGCTGTGGGCGACCGTGACCGTCCTGATGATCGTGCGGCCCGGCTCCACGACAGGCGCCTGAACGCACAGGGGACCTACGGCGCGCTCGGCGTCGCCGGCGGTGCCGACGGCCCCTGCGCATCCCCCGCACCCCCCAGGCCGGACGCACCCCGCCTCGCCCCCCTGGCCCGGCTCGCCACCGCCGTCAGCGGACGGGCGACGTCCTCCAGCGAGCGGCGCTCCGCCCGTACGGCCAGGAAGGCCGCGACCAGGCCCGCCGCACACATCAGGGCCGCCCCGATCGAGAAGGCCAGGACCGTGTCGCCGACCCTGCCCGTCCCTGTGAGGTCGGCGAACAGCAGAGGGCCGCTGATGCCGCCCGCCGCCGTACCGAGCGCGTAGAAGAACGCGATGGACATCGCCCGCGTCTCCATCGGGAAGACCTCGGAGACCGTCAGATACGCGCTGGAGGCACCCGCCGAGGCGAAGAACAGCACCGCGCACCAACAGGCCGTCAGCGTGCCCGCGCCCAGCACGCCCCGGTCGAACAGCCACGCCGTACCGAACAGCAACAGGCCCGACAACAGATACGTCGAGGAGATCATCACCCGGCGGCCCACCGTGTCGAACAGCCTGCCCAGCAGCAGCGGGCCGCAGAAGTTGCCGACCGCGATCACCGCGAAGTAGTAACCGGTGTCGCCCGAAGGCACGTCGTAGAACCTGGTCAGGATCGCGCCGAAGCCGAACGTGATCGCGTTGTACAGGAACGCCTGGCCGATGAAGAGGGAGAAACCGAGGACCGCGCGCCTGCGGTAACGGGCGAAGACCGTGCGGGCGATCTCCCTGAACGTCACACTCTCGCGCTGGTGGATCTCCAGCTCGCCCCGCGGCTCGGGCAGCCTCGCACCCCCCTCCCGCTCCACCCGGCGCTCGATACCGGAGACGATCTCCTCCGCCTCCCGGTCCCTGCCGTGAATCAGCAGCCAGCGCGGACTCTCCGGGACATGCCGGCGGACCAGCAGGATGACCAGCGCCAGCACGGCTCCGAGGGCGAACGTCAGCCGCCAGCCGACGTTCCTGGCCAGCAGATCCGTGTCGAGCGCCACGATCGACAGCAGCGAACCGCCCACCGCGCCCAGCCAGAAGCTCCCGTTGATGATCAGATCCACCCGGCCGCGGTGGGCGGCCGGGATCAGCTCGTCGATCGCCGAGTTGATCGCCGCGTACTCACCGCCGATGCCGAAGCCCGTCAGAAAACGGAACAGGAAGAACCACCAGGCCTCCCAGGACAGGGCCGTCAGTGCCGTCGCCGCCAGGTACACCGCCAGAGTGATCATGAAGAGCTTCTTGCGGCCGAAACGGTCGGTCAGCCGGCCCCAGAACAGCGCACCCGAACAGGCCCCCGCCACATACAACGCGGCGGCCGTACCGGTGATCTGACCCGAGGTGATCGACACCCCGCTGCCCGGCTCGGCCAGACGGCCCGCGATGTTGCCGACGACCGTGACCTCCAGACCGTCGAGGACCCACACCGTTCCCAGGCCGATCACGATCGTCCAGTGCCAGCGGGACCACGGCAGCCGGTCCAGCCGGGCCGGGATGTCGGTGGTGACGGTCCGGCCGGTCCGACCCGGCCCGCCGGTCTCCGGTGACGGCGTCCACGCTGCGGCCATGAGCTCCCTCCTCGCCGAAGGTCATCCCCCCGACACGAGAAGGGGACGGCACAACGGGTGCCCCCGTCCCCCGGTTTCAGGCGCCCAGCGTCCGTGTCACCACATAGATCAACAACCCCGCCAGCGACCCCACCACCGTGCCATTGATCCGGATGAACTGCAGGTCACGGCCGATGTGCGCCTCGATCTTCCGGGTGGTGTGCTCCGCGTCCCAGCTCGCCACGGTGTCCGTGATCAGCGAGGTGATCTCCCTGCGGTACGTCGTCACCACATGCACCGCCGCACCCTCCACCCAGCTGTCGACCTTCTCCTGCACCTTCGGCTCGGTCGCCATCCGCGTCCCCAGCGACAGCAGCCCGGCCCGCACCCGCATCCGCAGCTCACTCCGCTCGTCCTCGGCCGCCGCCACCACCATCGCCCGCACGGCCGTCCAGGCCGACGCGATCAGATCCTGCACCTCACCCCGGCCCAGCACCTCAGCCTTCAGCCGCTCCACCCGCGCCCGGGTGTCCGTGTCCGACTGCAGATCGGAGGCGAAGTCGGTGAGGAACCGGTCCAGCGCACCCCGCGCCGGATGGGAAGGCATGTCCCGCATCTCGACGACGAACCGCAACAGCTCCTTGTAGACCCGCTCGCCCACCTTCCGGTCCACGAACCGCGGCGTCCAGCCCGGCGCACCACCCTCCACCGCCACCATCACATCGTCCCGGTGCAGCACCAGCCAGTCGTGCGCCCGCGCCACCACCAGGTCCACCGCCCGCCGATGCCCGCCGTCGGCGACGATCCCCTCCAGCATCTTGCCGATACCCGGCGCGATCTCCTTCGTGTTCGCCCGCCGGGTGATCGCCTCGCTCACCACCACCTGCACATCCCTGTCCCGCAACACGGTCAGCGCACCGCGCAACGCCGTGGCCAGCTCCGCCGTCACCCGGTCCGCATGCTCCGGCTCGGCCAGCCACACCCCGAGGCGGCTGCCGATACCCACCGCGCGCAACCGCTGCCGCACGACGTCCTGGGAGAGGAAGTTCTCGCCGACGAACTCCCCCAGCGAGATGCCCAGCTGATCCTTCTTGGTCGGGATGATCGCGGTGTGCGGAATGGGCAGCCCCAACGGATGCCGGAAGAGCGCGGTCACGGCGAACCAGTCCGCCAACGCACCCACCATGCCGGCCTCGGCAGCCGCCGCGACATAACCGGCCCAGGGCCCGGCACCCTCGTGCGAGGCGAGCTTGGCCAGGACGTACACCAGCGCCACGAACAGCAGCATGCACGTCGCGGTGAGCTTCATGCGCCGCACCCCGCGCCGGCGCTCCTCGTCGGCCGGAGTGAAGGCCGTCATGGACTTGTACGACACGCCCCGCGCCGGCGCCGCTTCCGTCTCGGTCGTTTCCATCAGCTCCACCCGTTCAGTTCCACCCGATCGGTGATCCCGCACACAATTGTCCCTTCCTGACCGACTCCCGGAACGGAACAAGAGTTCCCGGCGTCTGTCAGAAGGGGGGCTTTGGGCAGGGCCCTGACAGCTCCCCCGGCCCATGACGCATCATGGGCTCATCAAGATCGGAGCCTCGGGCTCCCATCCCCGAGGAGAACAACACAAGCGTGACCAGACGTCGTGGTTATGCGCTGCTCAGTGCGCTCGTCGCACTCGTCCTGGCCGTGTCCGCCACCATCTACCTCACCGTGACGGCCGACGACGGCACCCCGCGCACCGCCCTCACCGACGACCGCCCCCACCACGGCGCCTCCGTCGCCCCCGCCTCCACCGGCACCTGGGTCGGCGCCTGGTCCGCCTCCCCGGTGGGCGGCGAACCCGGCACCGAGACGACAGGCCTCGCGGGCCGCTCCGTGCGCAACGTCGTCCACGCGAACACGGGCGGCACGAGCGTCCGGATCACGCTCTCCAACCTCTACGGCCACGAGCCGCTGACCATCACCCACGCCACAGTCGCGCTCGCCACCGGCGACGGCACCGCCGCCGCCGACCCCGGCACCATGCGCCGCCTCACCTTCAACGGCGCCACCACCGTGGTCGTACCCGCCGGCGAACAGATCGCCAGCGACCCCGTACGCCTCGCCGTCCCGCACGACAGCGACGTCCTGGTCACCACCTACTCCCCCACCCCCTCCGGCCCCGTCACCTACCACCCGCACGCCCGGCAGGTCTCCTACGTCGCCGACGGCGACCGCACCGAGGACGCCACCGGCACCCCGTACACCCGGCAGACCCCGTACTGGCGCTACCTGACGGCCCTGGACGTCCTCAGCAACGAGGCCGACGGCACCGTCGTCGTCTTCGGCGACTCCATCACCGACGGCATCACCTCCACCATCGGCGCCAACCACCGCTGGCCCGACATCCTCGCCGGCCGGCTGCACACCGCACTCGAAGGCGGACGGCAGGTACCCCGCTACAGCGTCGTCAACGAGGGCATCAGCGGCAACCAGGTCCTCGCCGACGGACTCGGCCGGCCCGCCGAGAACCAGAGCGGTCTCGGCCGCTTCGGCCGCGACGCCCTCTCCCACCCCGGCGTCAAGGTCGTCGTCATCGACCTCGGCGTCAACGACATCCTCCGCAACCCGCGGCTCGCCGACCCCAACAAGATCATCACCGGCCTGCGCACCCTGGTCCGCCAGGCCCACGCCCGCGGCCTGAAGGTCGTCGGCGCCACCCTCATGCCCTTCCAGGGCCACCGCGGCTGGACGGCCGCCCGCGAGACGGTACGCCAGCAGGTCAACGCCGAGATCCGGTCCGGCCGCGTGTACGACGCGGTCGTCGACTTCGACAAGGCGCTCCGCGACCCCTACGCCCCCCGCCGCCTCCGCCCCGACTACGACTCCGGCGACCACCTCCACCCCAGCGACCTGGGCTTCAGCCGGATGGCCACGGTCTTCGACCTGAACACGCTCAAGGGCGCGGGACAGGCGGAACTGTAGACACGGGGCGGAACCCGAAGATGCGGGGCGAGGAATACTGGCGGGCATGACCCGCTTGATCCTCGCCACCCGCAACGCCGGAAAGATCACCGAGCTGAGGGCGATCCTCGCCGACGCCGGACTCCCCCACGAGCTGGTGGGCGCCGACGCCTACCCCGACGTCCCCGACGTCAAGGAAACCGGCGTCACCTTCGCCGAGAACGCCCTGCTCAAGGCCCACGCCCTCGCCCAGGCCACCGGCCTCCCCGCGGTCGCCGACGACTCCGGCCTCTGCGTCGACGTCCTGAACGGCGCCCCCGGCATCTTCTCCGCCCGCTGGGCCGGCCGCCACGGCGACGACAAGGCCAACCTGGATCTCCTGCTGGCCCAGCTCGCCGACATCGCGGACGAACACCGGGGCGCCCACTTCGCGTGCGCGGCGGCGCTCGCCCTGCCGGACGGGCGCGAGCGGGTGGTCGAGGGCCGGCTCCGGGGCGTACTCCGGCATGCCCCGGCCGGCACGAACGGCTTCGGCTACGACCCGATCCTCCAGCCGGAGGGCGAGACGCGCACCTGCGCCGAGCTGACCCCCGAGGAGAAGAACGCGATCAGCCACCGGGGGAAGGCGTTCCGGGCGCTGGTGCCGGTGGTTCGGGAGCTGTTGGGCTGAGCTTGCGGAGAGGCCCCGCACCTTTGAAACGAAGATGTGGGGCCGCTTCCGCCTGTGCGCCCGGTCGGATTTGAACCGACAACACCAGGCTTCTAAGGCCTGTCTCTCTGCCGTTGGAGTACGAGCGCGTGCCGTGCTCTACCTTACTGGGCGAGAGTATGCCGTTGCCGACCGCCTCGGCACCAGGTGTCCGTAGTCGCGTGGCAGTTGGGGCACAGCAGCCGGAGATTCTCGCGCCGGTCGTCGCTCCAGTCGCCGTTGACGTGGTCAACCTCCAGCGTCATCGGCCTCCCCATCCACTCGGGCCCGATGCCGCACTTGGCACACTTCTGCGGTACACCCACCTCTCGGAGCGCACGGCGTAACAGGTAGGTGCTTGTCCGACGCTGACCATCGTGCTTAACCAGTACGTCCTCCGGCCGCTTGGTACAGTCCGGGCGGGCTTTGCCTCGACCGTGTGCCTGCCCTCGGAAGTGCCCGGTCGAGATGCCCTCTTCGGTAACCCATCGACGCAGCAGCGCGCGCTGAGTCCCGGTATCCGGGCGCCCCAGGCGACGAAGCGTCTCGGCGATGGAGACCGACTCGGCGACCGCCACATGCAACTCATCGGGCGCGGGACGGGCACGCCTGCCGGAGTCAGGGAAGTGCGAGATGTCGATCCCGAAGTGCGTGAATCGCCGAGGGCCAACCGCTCGCGCGTGTACTGCACTCCGCTGCTCATACGGCGCCCGCCCGCGCGCGTCCCTTGCCGCGCCCTCGGTAAGTGTCGGTGGTCGAGTGGCAGTTGGGGCAGAGGAACCGCAGGTTCTCGACGCCGTTGTTGCGCCAGTCGCCGTCGATGTGGTCGACCTCAAGCGGGAGCGGCTCTCCGTGCCAGACCGGCTCGATACCGCACAAGGCGCAGCGCTCCTCCACGCCCGGCTCGGTCATCGCCCTCTTGAGTCGCCGGCTCGGGATGCGCCGCGCATGCGCCGATGTGTCGTGGACAAAGATCTCTTCAGCGCTTCGGCGACGCTGGTTGTACCTCATCCGTTCGGTTCGGACCACAGACGTGAAGTGCGAGATGTCGATTCCGTACGCCTTGATCCGTCGGGCGATGTTGGCCTGGTGACCACCTACGGAGTCGAGCCCGAGTCGCCGCACGACCTCGTTGATGCTCGCGGACGCGACGACCGGCTCAAGAATCTCCCGCGTCCACTTCACCCCCTCCCGCTCGAAGTGCGCGACATCCACCCCGAGTTTCCTCATCCGCTCCAGGACGTACCGCCGCGTCGGGCTCCTCGGACCCACCCCCAGCCTCTCCAGCGCCTCCGACAACGTCCGCGCTCCGCGAGCCGCTTCTTCCAGCCGCTGCCTGGTGTACGCGCCGGCCCCCATCGAACCCCTCCGTTCCGGGCACGCGTTCGCCGCCCGTACGGAGTAACGAACCGGTTATCGAACAGTCACGCACGGAAAGAGGAAGCGGCCCGCGCCGGAATGTCCCGGTGCGGGCCGCCGACTGCGGAATCGGGCGCCGTCAGATACCCAGATCCTTGATGATCTTGGCCACGTGGCCCGTGGCGCGGACGTTGTAGAGGGCTCGTTCGACCTTGCCCTGCTCGTCGACGACGATCGTGGAGCGGATGACGCCCATGTACGTCTTGCCGTAGTTCTTCTTCTCGCCGTAGGCGCCGTAGGCCTCGGTGACCTTCTTCTCCGGGTCGGCCAGCAAGGTGACCTTGAGGGATTCCTTCTCGCGGAACTTCGCCAGTTTCTCCGGGGCGTCGGGGCTGATGCCGAGCACGTCGTAGCCGGCGGAGGCCAGGACATCCAGGTTGTCGGTGAAGTCGCAGGCCTGCTTGGTGCAGCCGGGGGTCAGGGCGGCCGGGTAGAAGTAGACGATGACCTTGCGGCCCTTGTGGGAGGAAAGGGAGACCTCGTTGCCGTCGGCATCGGGGAGGGTGAAGGCGGGGGCCACGTCCCCCGGCTGGAGTCGCTCGCTCATCGGGCCAGGGTAACCGGGGGCCCTTGCGGTGCGCCGGGAGGAGAAGCTGACAGACTGTCCGGGACAGCATCACAGACTTCGGAGGCCGTACGGTGGCGGACACGTCGGACACCAGAACCCCGGCGCAGATCGAGGCGGACATCAAGCGCCGCCGCGAAGTGCTGGCGGAGACGCTCGACGAGATCGGGGTGCGGGTGCACCCGCAGACGATCATCGGGGATGCCAAGGCCAAGGTCGTCGCGAACATCGATCACACCGTCGGGCGGGCGTATGTGCAGGTCAACCGGGCGGTCAGTGAGGTGCGGGCGCAGTTCGTCGACGAGGAGGGCGGGCTGCGGGTGGCGCGGGTCGTGCCCGTCGCGCTGCTCGCCCTGGGTGTCGTGGGGCTGCTCGCCGTGGGCCGCAGGCGGCGCAGGCGCTGACCCGGACGCGGACGAGCAGGGCGAAGGCAGGTAGGTTCGAGGCGTGAGCGCCAACAGAAACCAGCACAGCACCCCCCATCACGACAAGCTTCCCATCCGGATGCTGCACGACCGGGTTCTGGTCAAGCAGGAGACCGGTGAGGGTGAGCGGCGGTCTGGGGGCGGCATTCTGATTCCCGCCACCGCGGCGGTCGGGCGGCGGCTGGCCTGGGCCGAGGTCGTCGCGGTCGGGCAGAACGTACGGACCGTGGAGCCGGGTGACCGGGTCCTGTTCGATCCGGAGGACCGGGCCGAGGTCGAGGTACGGGGTGTGGCGTACGTGCTCATGCGCGAGCGGGACCTGCACGCCGTGGCCGCGGACCGTTTCGAGGGGTCGGAGGACTCCACGGGGCTGTATCTGTAGTCCCACAGCGCGGAGAAGGGGCCGGTGACCGTCGTCACCGGCCCCTTTTGCGCTGCTTTGCCATGTTCAAAGGCGTCAGCCCGACGAGACGCGCCGTACCGGGATCCCCGACAATGAAGTACAGCGAGGGCTTCACCCGGCTGGTGCCCGGTGCACCGCCGCCCGGATCTTCTTCGTGTGTCTGCTGCTGGTCGCCGTGGTGGGGCTGAAGGCGACCAGCGGTCACTGAGACGTCACGTGGGCGGCACGGAGGTCAAGGGTCAGGCGGCGGGGTCGCCGCCTCCGGGTCCGGCGGCCGTGCCCGCCGGACCGCCGCCGCCGTCGGTTCCGCCTCCTGTGGTCGTGTCGCCCGCGGTGGTCCCTCCGTCGGCCGTGCCGCCGCCGGTCGTGTCGCCTCCGTTGGTCGTGCCGCCGGTGGCGTCTCCGCCGGTGGTGTTGGTGCCGCCCGTGGTGGTGCCGCCGGTGTCGCCGGTGGTGGTCGTGCCGCCGTTGGTCGGGGTGCCGATGGTGCCGCCGTCGGTCGGGCTGGCGGTCGCACCGCCGTCGGTCGGGGTGCCGGTGGGGCCGCCGTTGGTCTGGTCACCGGTCGTGCCCGGCTGGGCCGAGCCGGTGGTGCTGGGCGGCTGCGGCTGGTCGGCGCCCTGCTGCAGCTGGAGGTCGAAGTCGGAGGCCGGCTTGTTCTTCAGCGCGTCCGCCGTGTACTGGGCCCAGATCTGGGTCGGCGGGCCGCCACCGTTCATGCGGGCCTGGCCGAGGGCGCCGTATAGCGGCATGTGCTTGGCCGTCACCGGGTCCTGGCCCATGACGGAGACGACCGTGGCCAGGTCGGGGGTGTAACCGGCGAACCAGGCGGCGGTGTCGTTCTCGGCGGTGCCGGTCTTGCCGGCCGCCGGGCGGCCCGCGGCCTGCGCGGCGGTGGCGGTGCCGTTGTCGACCACGCTCCGCAGGATGGACGTGGTGGTGTCGGCGGCCTCCCGGGTGACGGCCTGCTTGACCGGCTGCTCGGGCAGCTTGACCTCGTCTGTGCCGTCCTTGGTGATCTTCTCGATCAGGGTGTACGTGCCGTGCTTGCCGTGGTTGGCGAGCGTGGCGTAGGACTCCGCCATGTCCAGCACGCTGGCGGTGGCGGTGCCGAGGGCGATCGAGGGGTACGGCTGGAGGTCCGGGGTGCCGGAGGGGACGCCGAGGTCGATCGCGGTCTGCTTGACCTTGGACGGGCCGACGTCGACGGCCATCTGCGCGTAGACGGCGTTCACGGACAGGTCGGTCGCCTTGGTGACGGTGATCTGGCCGTACGACTTCTGGTCCTCGTTCTGCGGGGCGTAGGCGCCGCCGCTCCAGCCCTGTACGGGGCGTTCGTTGGTGCCGTCGTACATGGTGTTCGGGGTGATGGGGCGGCCGTCCTGGGTGGTCGAGCCGTTCTGCACCGCGGAGGTGAACACGAAGGGCTTGAAGGTGGAGCCGACCTGGAAGTCACCGCGGGTGGCGCCGTTGGTGTACTGCTTGACGTAGTCGATGCCGCCGTACATGGCGACGACCTTGCCGGTCTTCGGGTCGACGGAGGCTCCGCCGGCGCGGACGTACTTGTCGACCTTGTTGTTCTTCTTGTCCAGCTTGGAGATCAGCTGGTCGTCGACCGCCTTGACGAAGGCGTTCTGCCTGCTCTTCTGGATGGTGGTGGTGATGCGGTAGCCGCCGGTCGCGAGCTGGTCGTCGGTGAGGATGTCGTTGGTGGTCAGGTAGTGCTTGACCGCCTCGACGAGGTAGCCGCGCTGGCCGGACATGCCCGTGGAGACCGTCTGCTCCTTCGGCATCGGGAACTTCATGCCGGCGCGCTGGGAGGCGCTGAGCCAGCCCTTCTTGACCATGCCGTCCAGGACGTAGTTCCAGCGGGCGACGGCCGCGGCCTTGTTCTCGGGGTGGGCGACGACGTCGTACTCGCTGGGCGCGTTGACGAGCGCGGCGAGGTAGGCGGCGCGGGCCGGGTCGAGGTTCTCGGCGTCGACGCCGTAGTAGGCCTGGGCGGCGGACTGGATGCCGTAGGCGTTGCGGCCGAAGTAGCTGGTGTTGAGGTAGCCCTCGAGGATCTCGTCCTTGGACTTGTTGCGGTCCAGCTTGATCGAGATGAAGAACTCCTTGGCCTTGCGGGTGACCGTCTGCTCCTGGCCGAGGTAGTAGTTCTTCACGTACTGCTGGGTGATCGTCGAGCCGGACTGCTTGCCCTTGCCGGTCGCGGTGTTCCAGGCGGCGCGGAGCATCGCCTTGGGGTCGATGGCCGACTCGGTGTAGAAGTCGCGGTCCTCGGCGGCCAGTACGGCGTGCTGGGCGTCCTTGGAGATCTGGGCGAGGCTGACGTTCTCCCGGTTGATCTCGCCGTCACGGGCCAGCTGGGAGCCGTCGGCGTAGAGGTAGACGTTGGCCTGCTTGGTGGCGAGGGCGTTGGCCGGCGGGATCTTGACCAGGGAGTAGCCGAGGAAGAAGAGGCCGACGATCAGCAGGATCCCGATGACGAAGGTGCCGAGCACCATGCGCCAGGTCGGAATGATCCGCCGCCATCCGGTCCGCTTGGGCCGCTTCGGCTTCTTGCCGTTGCCGTTGCCGTTGCCGTTGCCTCCGGCGAGCTGGCCGTCGGCGGGGGTGGCGGCGAGGAGGGCGGTGTTCTCTTCGGAGGGGCGGAGAGAGTTGCGGGTGCCGGTTCCGGTGCCGCGGGCGGCGGCTCCGGCCGCGCCTGCGTGGGCGGCCGGGGAGGCCTGGGCGGCGGCACCGGCGGCGAGGCCGGCGGCGCCGACCGCTCCGGCCGGGCGGGCGGTGCCGGGGCCGGTGGTACGAGGGGTACGGCCGCCGGCGTTCGGCTCGCCGGCCGGAGAGGCGGTCGGCGTCCTGGCGGGGTCGCCCGGCTCGGCCGCGCGGGGGGCGTTGACCCGCCGGAGAACCTGCGTGGTCTCGGGGGCGGGCGCCTCACCGGAGCCCTGGGCCGCCCGGGGCGCCGTGACGCGCCGGAGTACCTGCGTGCTCTCGGCCGACTGCGGCTGCTCGGATCCGGTCCGGGCGGCCGGGACCTGCGGCTTCCCGGAGTCGGTACGGGGCCGACCGGACGCCTGGGAGGCGGCGGCACCGGAGGCCTGGGAGGCGGTGGACGCACCGGAATCCTGGGACCCGGTGGAGGCACCGGACGCCGAAGCCGCACCGGTTGCGGAACCGCCCGAAGCCACGCCCTCGCCGCCCCCCGGACCGCTGCCGGACGCCGACGCGCCCCGGTCCGCCGAGCCATCACCGGAGCGAGCCGAGCCATCACCGGCACCGGAGACCGCGCCGGTCGCGGAGCCACCACGAGTCACACGGTCCGCCGAGCTACGACCCGAGCCCGGGACCTCACCGGACACCGAGCCCCCGCGAGCCACCCGCGCGGCACCAGAGACCCCACCGGAAGCCAACGCACCACGCGTCGCACCCCCAGCGGAGTCCGAGACCTCACCAGCGGCCGACACACCACGAGCTGCCGAACCCGCACCCGAGCCCGAAGCCCTACCGGACGCCGAGCCCCCGCGAGCCTGCGAACCGCCACCGGAGCCCGAGGCCTCGCCGGACGCCGAACGCGCGTCGGAAGCCGTCTCCCCGCTGGCCGTGGTCGCCGCCTGCTGTTCCGGCCGGCCGCCTCGGGCCGCCTGACGGGCGCGGGCCAAGGAGGCCGTGCGGTCCAGGGCCGAGTCGGCCTCGGACGCCGCACGGTCACCCGATCGGCCGAGCCCGGCCTGCGCCCCCTGCGTGGCCGTACCGCCCCGTTCGGCCCGCGCGGCCTCCGCCGTGCCCGGCGTCTCCCGGGACTCTGCCCGTCGGCCGGCCTCCTCGGGCCGGGTCGGATCGTCGGTTGCCCCGACCTGGCCCGGTCCCCCTTCGGGGTGGGTGCCGGGGGCGTCGGGCCCTTCTGCAGCCAGCGGCTTTTTCGGCGGCACGCCTTCGTTCGGCTGCTGCGGCTGCGGCTCGTCGCTCATGTCGTGCACGGACTCCTGTTTCGCGTCGTACGTTCCTGTACGCCTCGTACGCTTCTGCGCCCCCCGTTTGAAGACTCTCGCACCTGGCGTTCCGTTCCCGGATTCGAGCACGCTTCGGGCACGAAATTGCGTGGCCGGCCGCCGGGCCCGGGGACTAGGCTCCTGCGCTTCGGTGTCGAGCGGTCCCGGGAGGTGGACTGGCGTGGGCGCGGGACGGTTGTACGTGGCCGTCGCGGCGGGGGGATTCAGACGGTACGCGACGTATCGGGCCGCCACTGCGGCAGGGGTGTTCACCAACACCGTCTTCGGACTGATCCTCGTCTATACGTACCGGGCGCTGTGGGACGAGCGTCCGCACCTCGGCGGGTGGGATCAGGCGCAGGTCGTGACGTATGTGTGGCTGGGGCAGGCGTTCCTGTCGACGCTCGCGATCGGCGGCGGTGGCGTCGAGAACGAGTTGATGGAACGCATCCGTACGGGGGACGTGGCGATCGACCTGTACCGGCCCGCCGATCTGCAGATGTGGTGGCTGGCGACGGATCTGGGCCGGGCGTTCTTCCAGTTGGTGGGGCGGGGGATGCTTCCGTTCGTGTTCGGTGCCCTGTGCTTTCCGGTGTACCTGCCGACGGACGTGGGCACCTGGGCCGCCTTCTTCGTGGCCGTGCTTCTGGCGATGATCGTCGGGTTCGGCATCCGGTACCTGGTGGCGCTCAGCACGTTCTGGTTCCTGGACGGTACCGGTGTGACGCAGATGTCATGGCTGGTCAGCTACTTCTGCTCGGGCATGCTGCTGCCGCTGAACCTCTTCCCGGGGGCCCTCGGCGAGATCGTGCGGGCGCTGCCGTGGTCCTCGCTGCTCCAGGCGCCGGCCCAGGTTCTGCTGGGGCATGCGGACCCGCTGGGCACGTATGTGTTCCAGGGGGCGTGGGCGGTTGCGCTGCTGGGTGCGGGACGGCTGGTGCAGTCGGCGGCGACGCGCAGGGTGGTGGTCCAGGGTGGGTGAGACCGGCACAGGACGGGTGCGGGAGGGGGTGCGGGCGTATCGGATGATTGCCGGGATGTGGATCAGGTCCACCATGGCCTACCGCGCCTCGTTCCTGATGACCACGTTCGGCAACTTCTCGGCGACCCTGCTCGACTTCGTCGGGATCATGCTGATGTTCTCGCGGGTGGACGCGCTGGGCGGCTGGTCGCTGCCCGAGGTGGCATTCCTGTACGGCCTGTCCGGGGTGGCCTTCGGGGTTGCCGATCTGGTGATCGGGTCGATGGAGCGGCTGGGGCGGCGGGTGCGCGACGGCACGCTGGACACGCTGCTGGTGCGGCCGGCGCCGGTGCTGGCCCAGGTGGCGGCGGACCAGTTCGGCCTGCGCAGGCTGGGCCGGGTGGTGCAGGGTCTGCTGGTGCTCACCTGGGCGGTGGCCCGGCTGGACATCGACTGGACGCCGTTGAAGCTGCTGCTGATGCCGGTGGCCCTGGTGAGCGGCTGCGGGATCTTCTGCGCGGTGTTCGTGGCGGGGGCGGCGTTCCAGTTCCTGGCGTCGGACGCCTCGGAGGTGCAGAACGCCTTCACCTACGGCGGTACGACGCTGCTGCAGTATCCGCCGACGGTGTTCGCGAAGGAGCTGGTGCGCGGGGTGACGTTCGTGCTGCCGCTGGCCTTCGTCAACTGGCTGCCCGCGACCTATGTGCTGGGGCGGCCGTATCCGCTGGGGCTGCCCGATTGGCTGGCGTTCGCCCCGCCGCTGGTGGCGGTGGGGTGCTGCGCGCTGGCGGGGCTGGCCTGGCGGGCGGGACTTCGTTCGTATCGGAGTACAGGGAGCTAGCGCGGTGGCGGACGGCGGTTTCATCTCACCGGAGAAGGATTTCATCGCACTTGAGGGGGTCGAGAAGGTCTTCGAGGTGCGCAGGAAGACCGGGTTCCTGAAACGGGAGCGGCGCGAGGTGCGGGCGGTGGACTCGATCTCGTTCACGGTGGCGCGCGGGGAGATGGTCGGGTACATCGGGCCGAACGGCGCCGGGAAGTCGACCACGATCAAGATGCTGACGGGCATTCTGACGCCGAGCGCGGGCACGCTGCGGGTGGCGGGCATCGATCCGTCGCGGGAGCGGCGGCGGCTCGCGCACCGGATCGGGGTGGTGTTCGGGCAGCGTACGACCCTGTGGTGGGACCTGCCGCTGATCGACTCCTACCGGCTGGCGCACCGCATGTACCGGATTCCTGAGGCCCGTTACCGCGAGAACCTGGACCGGTGCGTGGAACTGCTGGAGCTGGGCGCCCTGTTGGACGTGCCGGTACGGCAGCTCTCGCTCGGGCAGCGGATGCGCGGGGACATCGCGGCGGCCCTGCTGCACGACCCGGAGGTACTGTACCTGGACGAGCCGACGATCGGCCTGGATGTCGTGTCGAAGGCGAAAGTCCGGGGCTTTCTGCGGGAGTTGAACGCCGAGCGGGGCACGACCGTGCTGCTGACCACGCACGATCTGCAGGACATCGAGCAGTTGTGCTCACGGGTGATGGTGATCGACCACGGCCGGCTGGTGTACGACGGTCCGCTCGCGGGGCTGCACGAGGCCGGGGAGAGCGAGCGGACGCTGGTGGTGGACCTGGAGCGGGAACTGCCGCCGGTGGAGGTCCCGTCGGCGCGGGTGGTGCGGGTGGAGGGGCCGCGGCAGTGGCTGGCGTTCCCGGCGGGGCAGTCGGCGGCGCCGCTCGTCGCGTATCTCGCGGCGGAGTATCCGCTGGTGGACCTGTCGGTGCGGGAGCCCGACATCGAGGCGGTCATCGCCAAGATGTACGCGGAGAAGGCGGTCTCGTAGGCTTCTGCCATGACCGACGACGCAGTCCCGGACCTCCGGGCGTCCGACAGCGACCGGGAACGGGTCGCCGAGGTCCTGCGGGACGCGCTGGCCGAGGGCCGGCTCGACATGGCGGAGTTCGAGGAGCGGTTGGAGGCGACGTACAAGGCGCGTACCTACGGCGAGTTGGCGCCGCTCACCCGTGATCTGCCGACGGCCGGTACCGTGCCGCCGGCCGCTCCCGTGTCATTCACCAAGGAACCAGTGCAGGGCGGGAGTTGGGCGGGCCGGATCGTCGGGGGCGAGGGGTCCTCGGCGGGTGCGGTCGCCATCATGTCCGGGTTCCGGCGCAAGGGCCGCTGGACGGTGCCGAGGCAGTTCACCTGCCTGGCGTTCTGGGGCGGCGGCGAGATCGACCTGCGGGAGGCGGACTTCGCGGACCGCGAGGTCGTGATCAACTGCGTGGCGATCATGGGCGGGGTGCAGGTCATCGTGCCGCCGGGCGTCGAGGTCGTCGTCCGCGGCACAGGCGTGATGGGCAGCTTCGACCACCCGAGGCACGAGGAGCCCGAGCCGGGCGCTCCGCGCGTGGTCGTCGGGGGCTTCGCGTTCTGGGGCGAGGTGGCGGTGACCCGCAAGGTCACGCGGGCGGAGCGGCTCCGGCTGAAGGAGCAGCGCCGCCAGGAGAAGCTGGAGCGGCGCCGGGACGGGGAGTACTGATACGGCCCCGTGCCGTCGGGGTCACTTCGTGCAGACCTTGGTCAGTTCACCGGCCGCGTCCGTCACGGGGCTCACATCCGGCGTCCTATCCCCGTTCTTGATGGCCGTGCGCACGTTGTCCACGGCCTTGTTCAGGTCGTCGACCGCCGTGTTGACATCGGCGTTGTCGGTCTTGTCGCCGATCTTCTCCAGGTTCTTCTCGATGGAGTCGAGGGAGGCGTCCGCCTGGGTCGGATCGTTCGCGGCGTTCTCCACGGCCTGCTGGAGGTCGGTGACGCTGTCGGCGATGGAGTCGGCGGTCTGCACGCAGTCCAGCGCCTTGTTCACGGCGTCGCAGCCGGTGGCGAGGCCGGTGGTGAGCGCGGCGAGCGCCACTGCGGCGACGGCGGTGAGACGGCGTCGGCTGACGGCCATGGTGGTGTTTCCCTCCCCTGGTAGGGCCCCTACGGCCCGGTACGGCTGCCGTACCCCTAGGACGCCGGGACGGGCGCGCGGGTTGCCCACGCGCGCCCGTCGTTTTGATCCGCCCTTTACCCCGTGGTCCGCGCCTACTTCGCGAGCGTGGCTTCGAGGGCCGCGCGCTGGTGGGTGGTGAGTTCGGCGCAGCCGGTGACGGCGAGGTCGAGCAGGGCGTTCAGTTCCTCGCGGGCGAAGGGCTCGGCCTCGGCGGTGCCCTGGACCTCGACGAAGCGGCCGTCGCCGGTGCAGACGACGTTCATGTCGGTCTCGGCGCGCACGTCCTCCTCGTAGCAGAGGTCGAGCAGCGGGACGCCGCCGACGATGCCGACGGAGACGGCGGAGACGGTGCCGGTGAGCGGCTGCCGGCCGGCCTTGATCAGCTTCTTGCCCTGGGCCCAGGCGACGGCGTCGGCGAGGGCGACGTAGGCGCCGGTGATCGCGGCGGTGCGGGTGCCACCGTCGGCCTGGAGGACGTCGCAGTCGAGGACGATGGTGTTCTCGCCGAGCGCCTTGTAGTCGATGACGGCGCGCAGCGAGCGGCCGATGAGCCGGGAGATCTCGTGGGTACGGCCGCCGATCTTGCCCTTGACGGACTCGCGGTCGCCGCGGGTGTTGGTGGCGCGGGGCAGCATGGCGTACTCCGCGGTGACCCAGCCCTCGCCGCTGCCCTTGCGCCAGCGCGGGACGCCCTCGGTCACGGAGGCGGTGCAGAACACCTTGGTGTCGCCGAAGGAGACGAGGACGGAGCCCTCGGCGTGCTTGCTCCAGCCGCGTTCGATGGTGACCGGGCGGAGCTGTTCGGGGGTACGGCCGTCGATGCGAGACATGGCAAGGAGCCTAGCCGTACCTGTGGAAGGGGCTCCTCCCGCATCGGGAAGAGCCCCTTTGGGGGTGAGCCGGTGGGGCTCACATCATGTCTTCGATCTCCGCGGCGATCGGGTCGGCGTCGGTGCCGATGACGACCTGGATGGCCGTGCCCATCTTGACGACGCCGTGGGCGCCGGCGGCCTTCAGGGCGGCCTCGTCGACCAGGGAGGGGTCGGACACCTCGGTGCGCAGCCGGGTGATGCAGCCCTCGATCTCCTCGATGTTGTCGATACCGCCGAGGCCGGCGACGATCTTCTCAGCCTTGCTGGCCATGTTCCTTCTCCCTGATCCGAACCGCTTTGTCGCAGTAACCCACAGTTGGCCCATCTTCGCGAGCGGTCATGCCGTGCGTGCCGAATGATGGCGATCACGACAGCGGAACCGTCCGCCGACTGGTCTACACCACAGGGGGTACGGTCGCCAAACCGCGTCCGAGTCGAGTGGCCGGGAGGACGCCATGAGTGCCGAGAGCGCGCCCGCGGCCGGCACGGCCGGCCCGGCGCGGGAACGCTGGAACCGCCTGTTCCAGGGCCTGCAGAAGATGGGGCGCAGTCTGCAGCTGCCGATCGCGGTGCTGCCGGCGGCGGGCATCCTGAACCGGCTCGGCCAGCCGGACGTGTTCGGCGACCAGGGCCTGGGCTGGACGGACGTCTCCAGGGTGATGACGGGCGCGGGCGGCGCGCTGCTCGACGGGTCCCTCGGTCTGCCGCTGTTGTTCTGCGTGGGCGTGGCGATCGGCATGGCGAAGAAGGCGGACGGCTCGACGGCGCTGGCCGCGGTGGCGGGCTTTCTCGTCTATTACGGGGTGCTGCACCAGTTCCCGAAGTCCTGCCCCGGCGGTTCCAAGGCGATCCCGCAGGTCGGCTGTCAGGTGAGCGTCGGTGCGGGCACGGGTTCGGTGACGCCGTTCACCTTCCAGAACCCGGGCGTCTTCGGCGGCATCGTGCTGGGCCTGCTGGCCGCCTTCCTGTGGGCCCGCTACCACCGCACCAGGCTGGTGGACTGGCTGGGCTTCTTCAACGGCCGCCGACTGGTGCCGATCATCATGGCGTTCGTCGCCATCGCCTTCGCGGCGCTGTGCCTGTGGGTCTGGCCGCCGGTCGGTGCCGGACTGGAGAGCTTCAGCCGCTGGCTGCGGGACATCGGGTCCTGGGGCGCGGGTGTCTTCGGGCTCGCCAACCGGGCGCTGCTCGTGTTCGGCGTGCACCAGTTCCTGAACGTGCCCATCTGGTTCCAGTTCGGCAGTTACACCAAGCCGGACGGCACGGTGGTGCACGGCGACATCAACATGTTCCTGGCCGGGGACCCGCACGCGGGCCAGTTCACCTCGGGCTTCTTCCCGATCATGATGTTCGCGCTGCCGGCCGCCGCGCTGGCGATGACCCACTGCGCCAAGCCGCACCGCCGCAAGGAGGTCGGCGGTCTGATGCTGTCGGTGGCGCTGACGTCGTTCGTCACCGGCATCACCGAGCCGATCGAGTACTCGTTCCTGTTCATCGCGCCGCTGCTCTACGCGTTCCACGCCGTGTTCACCGGTGTCTCGATGGCGGTGACCTGGGCGCTCGGGGTGCACGACGGGTTCAGCTTCTCGGCCGGGCTGATCGACTACGTCATCAACTGGCACCTGGCGACGAAACCATGGCTGATCATCCCGATCGGCCTGTGCTTCGCGGCGGTCTACTACGTCGTCTTCCGCCTGGCGATCACGAGGTTCGACCTGAAGACACCGGGCCGTGAGCCGGAGGACGAGGTCGAGGACGTCACCAAAGCGTGACTCCCGTAGCACACCGCCACGCCGCGTAGCGCACCGGTAGCGGATTTCGTGGTTCCTTATCCCGCCTTCATCGTGCTAAAAACAGGTCTACACCACTGAGTGGTGTAGACCACCACCGATGGAGGAACCATCCATGAGCACCGCCACCGCGACGGCGGCTCCCGCGAAGAAGCGGGGATCCGGCCTGTTCCAGGGCCTGCAGAAGGTCGGCCGCAGCCTGCAGCTCCCCATCGCCGTACTGCCGGCGGCGGGCATCCTCATGCGCCTCGGCCAGCCCGACGTGCAGGCGAAGCTCCACCTTCCCACGAATGTTGCGAAGGTGTTCGCCGGTGCCGGCGGCGTCCTGTTCGACAGCTCGTTCGGCCTGCCGCTGCTGTTCTGCATAGGCGTGGCGATCGGCTTCGCCAAGAAGGCCGACGGGTCGACGGCGCTGGCCGCCGTGGTGTCCTTCCTCACCTACTACGCGGTGATCCACCAGTTCCCGATCACGGACGGGCACGAGGGCGCCACCTACACCCCGGTCGCCCCCTTCGGTGGGTTCTGGCAGAAGGGGCACGAGGCCGCCCAGGCCGCCACCTTCCAGAACCCGGGCGTGCTCGGCGGCATCATCATCGGCCTGCTCACCGCCGTGCTGTGGCAGCGCTACCACCGCAAGAAGCTCGTCGACTGGCTCGGCTTCTTCAACGGCCGCCGGCTGGTGCCGATCATCACCTCCGTCGTCGGCGTAGCCCTCGGTGTCCTGGTGGTCCTCGGCTGGCAGCCGATCGGTGACCAGATCACCAGCTTCGGCAAGTGGATGACCGGCCTCGGTTCCGTCGGTGCCGCCCTCTTCGGCCTCATCAACCGTGCGCTGATCCCGATCGGCATGCACCAGTTCGTCAACTCGGTGGCCTGGTTCCAGATCGGCGACTACACCAACCACGCCGGCACCGTCTTCCACGGCGACCTGCCGCGCTTCTTCGCGGGTGACCCGCACGCCGGTATGTTCATGACCGGTTTCTTCCCGATCATGATGTTCGGTCTGCCGGCCGCCGCCCTGGCCATCGCCCACTCCGCCCGGCCCGAGCGCCGCAAGGCCGTCCTCGGCATGATGACCTCGCTGGCCCTGACCTCGTTCGTCACCGGTGTCACCGAGCCGATCGAGTTCTCCTTCATGTTCATCGCCCCGCTGCTGTACGCCATCCACGCGGTCCTCACCGCGGTGTCGATGGCCGTCACCTGGGGGCTGGGCATGCACATGGGCTTCAGCTTCTCGGCCGGTCTGACCGACGTCTTCTTCAACTGGGGCATCTCCACCAAGCCCTGGCTGCTGATCCCCGTCGGCCTGGTCTTCGCGGCGATCTACTACACGGTCTTCCGCTTCGCGATCACCAAGTTCAACCTCCCCACCCCGGGCCGCGAGCCCGAGGAGGAGGTCGAGGACCTCACCAAGGCCTGACGGCCGGGTCCACCGCACGACCGAGGCCCCCCGGAGCAGCTGCTCCGGGGGGCCTCGGTGTGTCCGTGGGTGTCAGATCTCGTACGTGACCCGCGGCGCGGCCAGCTCCACCGGCCCGGTGAACACCTCGCGCGCGTCACGGACGTTCACCTCCGGATCGGTCCACGGCGGGATGTGAGTGAGCACCAGGCGCCGCGCGCCCGCCCGCGCCGCAGTCTCCCCCGCCTCGCGGCCGTTGAGATGCAGGTCGGGGATGCTCTCCTTGCCGTACGTGAACGCGGCCTCGCACAGGAACAGGTCGGTGTCCCGGGCCAGCTCGTCCAGCGCCTCGGTGACCCCCGTGTCGCCGGAGTACGTCAGCGACCGCCCGCCGTGCTCGACGCGGATGGCGTACGCCTCCACGGGATGGCGGACCCGCTCGGTGTGCACCGTGAACGGGCCGATCTCGAACGTGGACGGCTTGACGGTGTGGAAGTCGAACACCTCGCTCATGGACGAGGCGGAGGGGGTGTCGGCGTAGGCGGTGGTCAGGCGGTGCTCGGTGCCCTCGGGGCCGTAGACCGGGAGGGGGTCGCAGCGGCCGCCGTCGTGGCGGTAGTAGCGCGCGACGAAGTACCCGAGCATGTCGATGCAGTGATCGGCGTGCAGATGGCTCAGGAAGACAGCGTCAAGGTCGTAGAGACCGCAGTGGCGCTGCAACTCGCCCAGGGCGCCGTTGCCCATGTCGAGGAGCAGCCGGAAGCCGTCGGCCTCGACGAGGTAGCTCGAGCAGGCCGATTCCGCGGACGGGAACGACCCCGAGCAGCCGACGACGGTGAGCTTCATGAAGCAGAAACCTCCGTTGGCGGAAAGATCAAAAGGGCAGGAAACGGGGGTCGTGCGGTTTGTCGAGCGTAAGGCGCGAAAGCGCGGGTCGCTCCTCCGCCAGGGGCCGTTGTGGGCGAACTCACCTGTGCTGTCACCGGTTCGGCTGGACCAGGGGCGCATAAGGATTCGCCAAGGGCGCGCAATCCTCGGCGCGCGCCGGTAACGTCGTCGTATGGACACGTCCTGGTGGCTGGCACTCGCGGCGGTGGTACTGCTCGCGCTGGTCGCCACGCTCGTCGACGGCTGGGGACGCGGTCGCCGGTACGCCGGACGGCGCCTGCGGCCGCTCGGCCGCGCGGGCACGCGCCCGGCCAAGGCCGCCCGCCCGGCCCCCGGGGACATCTGGTGGGCGGACGTCCCCTACGAGGACCGCGCCGACGCCAAGGACCGGCCGTGTCTGGTGCTGGCCGTGCGCGGGAACCGGGCCACCGTCGCCAAGATCACCAGCAAGTACCGCGACGAGCGCGCGGGCGTGATCCCCCTGCCGCCGGGCGCGGTCGGCGACGCCCGGGGCCGGCCCAGCTTCCTGGAGACCGACGAGCTGCGCGAGGTGCCGGTCGGCGACTTCCGGCGCCGGGTGGGCGTGGTGGACCCGGTTCTGTGGGACCAGGTACGGCACCTGGCCGGCTGATCACTTCACGTTCACCGTGACCGTCCACTCCTGGATGCCCTTGCAGGACACCTGGCCCGGCGCCGTCGGCTCGGCGCACAGCGGCCGGGAGGACGTCAGTTTCTCGGTGCCGGTGGCCACCGCCTGGTAGGCGGCCGTGGCCTGGCCCGGCAGGATGACGAAGCCCGCGTTGATGCCCTTCAGCGCGCTGCCGCTGGCCATGAGCGGCTTCCAGGGGCGGGACTTGGTGCCCTCCAGGGTGACCCGGACCTCGCCGCCCTTGGCCACGCAGACCGTACGGCCGCTGTCGGAGGCCTTCAGCTGGACGAGGGCGGCGCAGCCGGGGCCGCCCGGGGACGCGGACGGTGACGCCTTGCCGTCACCGCCGCCGGTGTCCTCGCCGCTCTGGGAGCCGCAGCCGGCGAGGAGCAGCGCGGTGGCCGCGAGGGCGCAGAGGGTCGTACGGCGCATGGGGGTTCGCCTTTCTGCCGTGGCCGTGCGGGGCCGGCCGCCTGGTGCAGATGTGACGTACCAGCTGCCAAAAAGGATCCCGCACGCGGACGGATTCCGCGTGCGGGACCACCGTGCTCACCGGTTGTGGATCAGCTGGTCGTCAGGGCGGTGTCGTCCACGACGAAGCTGGTCTGGAGGGAGGAGTCCTCCACTCCGTTGAACTTCAGGGTGACCGTCTGGCCCGCCAGCGAGGACAGGTCGAAGGTCTTCTGCGCGTACCCGGAGTTCGCGTTGACGTTCGAGTAGGTCGCCAGGGTCGTCGAACCGGCGGTCACCGTCAGCTTGTCGTACGCGGTGCTGCCGGTCTCGGCGGTGTCGATGTGCAGGTAGAAGGTGAGCGTGGCCTTGCAGCCGGCCGGGATCGTCACCGACTGGGACAGCGTGTCGGTGTGGGAGGAGCCGTAGCCGTCGAGCCAGGCGTAGTAGGAGCCGCCGTGGGCCGCCTCACCGGTGTCGTTGGTGATGACGCCGCTGGACGCGCTCCAGCCGGTGGCTCCCGACTCGAAGCCCGGGTTGGCCAGCAGCTGGGAGGACGAGCAGGTGCCCCCGGAGGAGCCGACGGTCCAGGTGAAGGAGGCCGAGCCGGAGGCGCCGGTGGAGTCCTTCGCGGTCACCGTGACCTGGTAGGTGCCGGCGGTGGACGCCGTGCCGGAGACCAGGCCGGTGGAGCTGCTGATGGACAGGCCCGTGGGCAGGCCGGTGGCGCTGTAGGTGAGGGCCGCGCCCGCGCTGTCGGTGGCCTGGATCTGCAGGCTGACCGAACCGCCGGTGGTGGTGGACTGGCTGCCGGGGTTGGTGACGGTCACCGTGTTGCCGCTGCTGGAGCCGGCGGTGAAGGCGGTGGTGCCGTTCGGGGTGCCCCAGCCGGTCGGGCCGTCGTAGCCGGTCCGCACGGTGCAGAAGTACGAGGTGGAGCAGGAGCCGTTGGAGCCGCTGGTCACGTCGTACAGGTTGGAGGTGTGGGTGTACGGGTACTTCGCCGGGTAGTCGCTCGCGCCCGGGGTGCCCGCGAGGGCGTAGACGCCGGCGATGATCGGCGCGGAGGCGCTGGTGCCGCCGACGACGCCCCAGCCGGAGCCGCCGTAGGTGTCGTAGACCGCGACGCCGGTGGCCGGGTCGGCGACCGCGGAGACGTCGGCCTCCATGCGCTTGGCGCAGCCGGTGTCGGTCTGCCAGCTCGGCTTCGGGTCGTAGGCGGAGCAGCCGGAGCCGGTGCCCTCGGTGGAGTTGGTGTGCCAGACGGACTCGGTCCAGCCGCGGGAGTTGGTCGAGGTGGTCAGCGCGGTGCCGCCGACGGCCGTCACGTACTGGGAGGTGGCCGGGTACTCGGCGCCGTAGGCGGAGTCACCCGAGGAGACGGTGATGGCGACACCCGGGTGCTTGAAGTACTGGGTGTCCTCGGTGGTCTGGGAGGACGCCTCGGAGCCGCCCCAGCTGTTGGAGACGAACTTGGCGCCCAGCGAGACCGCCTCGTTCTCGGCGATGCCGAGGTCGGTGTCGTTGGCGGAGTTGGCCTCGACCAGGATGATGCTGCAGTTCGGGCAGATGGCGCTGACCATGTCGAGGTCGAGCGCCTCCTCGCCCGCCCAGCCGCTGTCGTTGGCCGGCAGCGAGGTGGTGGAGCCGGTCTGGCTGACCTGCCTGAAGCAGCCGTTGGCCTTGGTGCAGGAGGACAGGCCGTACTGGGCGCGGTAGGTGGCCAGGTCCGACTCGGCGTTGGGGTCGTTGTAGGCGTCGACGATGGCGACGGTCATGCCGGAACCGCCCGTGGTGGGCAGGTTGTAGGCGCTGTGCAGGTTGGCCGGGGAGAGGCCGGAGGGCGCGGCCGCCAGGGCGGCGGCGAGGCGCTGCTTGATGTCCGTGCGGCGCTGGGCGAAGCAGGACGCGTAGCCGGGCTCGGCCTTGGCGCACAGGTGCTCGGTCGGCACCTTCTGGCCGGCCTTGCCGGTGGAGTGGAAGGTCTGCCGCTCGGGGTCGGTCAGCGCCTTGGCGTTCTGCGTGACCTTGGAGGTGTGCGGGTGCGCGCTGGCGGTCTGCGCCCCGGCCGTGGGCGCCGCGACGAGTCCGGCGACGGTGAGGGCGAGGGCGGGGAAGGCGACGGCGAGGAGTCTTCGCAGACTCCGTCTCCGCCGGCTCGGGCGTGACTCACGCATGGGGTACTGCCTCCGGTTGACGTGGGGATGCGCACTGGATTGGCAGGCCCGTGACGCGCGTAGCGGCGGCAGAACCGCGCAGCCATGAGCATGACACTCTCAGACACCTGACAGTCCGCCGGGTGAGCGTTACATGTCAGGTGCGGGAGGAACCTAGCCGTGGCCCCGGGACTACCGGCAGTACTCAAAGAATTTCTTTGCCCTGCCATAGGAATGACTTAGCCCCCTCATAGGAGGGGGCTGGGGCGCGCTTGGCGGGGACCTCGGCGGGGACTACGCCCAGAGCTGGCCCTGCAGCGTCTCGATGGCCTCCTCGGTGGTGGCCGCCGTGTAGACGCCGGTGGACAGGTACTTCCAGCCGCCGTCGGCCACGATGAAGACGATGTCGGCGGACTCCCCCGCCTTGACCGCCTTCCTGCCCACACCGATCGCCGCGTGCAGGGCGGCGCCCGTCGAGACGCCCGCGAAGATGCCCTCCCGCTGCAGCAGTTCCCGGGTGCGGGTGACCGCGTCGGCCGAGCCGACCGAGAAGCGGCTGGTGAGCACCGAGGCGTCGTACAGCTCGGGCACGAAGCCCTCGTCGAGGTTCCTGAGGCCGTACACCAGGTCGTCGTAGCGCGGTTCGGCGGCGACGATCTGCACGCCCGGCCTGTGCTCGCGCAGGTAGCGGCCGACGCCCATCAGGGTGCCGGTGGTGCCGAGACCGGCCACGAAGTGGGTGATCGACGGCAGGTCCGCCAGGATCTCCGGGCCGGTGGTGGCGTAGTGGGCACCGGCGTTGTCCGGATTGCCGTACTGGTAGAGCATCACCCAGTCGGGGTGCTCGGCGGACAGCTCCTTGGCCACGCGCACGGCGGTGTTGGAACCGCCCGCGGCCGGGGAGGAGATGATCTCGGCGCCCCACATGCCGAGCAGGTCCCGGCGCTCCTGCGAGGTGTTCTCCGGCATCACGCACACCATGCGGTAGCCCTTGAGCTTGGCCGCCATGGCGAGGGAGATGCCGGTGTTGCCGGAGGTGGGCTCCAGGATGGTGCAGCCCGGGGTGAGCCGGCCGTCCTTCTCCGCCTGCTCGATCATGTGCAGCGCGGGACGGTCCTTGACCGAGCCGGTGGGGTTGCGGTCCTCCAGCTTGGCCCAGATGCGGACGTCGGGGGACGGCGAGAGCCGCGGCAGGCGCACCAGAGGGGTGTTGCCCACCGCGGCCAGCGGGGAGTCGTAGCGCATCGCTGCTCAGCGGCCGATCAGCGCATGCCGCCGGCGACGGCCGGCAGGATCGTCACGGTGTCGCCGTCGGACAGCTTGGTGTCGATGCCGTCGATGAAGCGCACGTCCTCGTCGTTCAGGTACACGTTGACGAAGCGGCGCAGCTTGCCCTCGTCCACGATGCGGGCCTGGATGCCCGCGTGCCGGGTCTCGAGGTCGGCGAACAGCTCGGCGAGGGTGTTCCCGCCGCCCTCCACCGCCTTCTGGCCGTCCGTGTACGTGCGGAGGATGGTCGGGATGCGGACCTCGATGGCCATGGCTCAGGGCTCCTGTCGGAAGATGTCGTCGGTTCGGTCAGGCGCGCGGCGGCGGCGCGCCGCGGCTCAATGCCAAACGGCGGCAGCGGGGTGGATCAACAGATGGCGCTGTTCAGCCTGCACAGATCGACGTGCAGCCGCGCCACGAGCAGCATGCCCGGCGCCTTCTCGCTCACGTCGTTCAGAACCATGCGCTCATCGTAACGATTCCCGGTCCGGCCATCGGAGTGTGATCTCGCATGCTGGATGAAATCTGACCGCATCGCGGGATCAGTAGGAGTCCACGACCCTGACCTCCTCCTCCGTGACCTCGCCGTCCACGATCCGGAAGGAGCGGAACTGGAACTCGCCGAGGCCGTCGGTGTCGGCGGTGGAGACCAGGACGTAGTGGGCGCCGGGCTCGTTGGCGTAGGAGATGTCGGTGCGCGAGGGGTAGGCCTCGGTGGCGGTGTGGGAGTGGTAGATGACCACCGGGTCCTCGTCGCGGTCGTCCAGCTCGCGGTAGAGCTTGAGCAGGTCGCCCGAGTCGAACTCGTAGAAGGTGGGCGACATCGCCGCGTTCAGCATGGGGATGAAGCGCTCGGGGCGGTCCGCGCCCGCCGGGCCCGCGACGACGCCGCACGCCTCGTCGGGGTGGTCCTTGCGGGCGTGGGCGACGATCTGGTCGTAGAGGGCCTGGGTGATGGTCAGCATGTCCGTCAGGATAAGCAGAAGGGCCGTTCCGTACCGATAGATGGTACGGAACGGCCCATATGCCGGACGTCCTGAGCGGCAGCCGCAGCGGGGCGCCACGAGAGCCCCGTGCGGCCGGACGTCCCTTCGGGGGATGGTCGTCAGCGCTTGCGGAAGGCCGCGGCCTCCGGGTTGCGGCGCTTGAGCACCCAGTAGGAGACGCCGAGGATCGCGGCCCACAGCGGAGCACAGTAAAGCGAGACCCGGGCGTCCTTGTCGATGCCCATGAGCACGATCACCATCAGAATGAACAGCAGCGCGAACACGGACGTGTACGGCGCCCCCGGCGCGCGGAACCCGCTCTGCGGCAGCAGCCCGCGGTCCGCCCTGGCCCGGTAGCGGATCTGGCAGATCAGGATGACGATCCAGGCCCACATGCCGGAGATGGTCGCGAAGGACACCACGTAGTCGAACGCCTTGCCCGGCCACTGGTAGTTGATCCAGACACCGACCAGCATCAGCGCGGCGGAGAACGTCGTGCCGACCAGCGGGGTACCGCTGCGCGTCAGCTTGGTGAAGAACTTCGGGCCCTGGCTGTTGAGCGCCAGGTCACGCAGCATCCGGCCGGTGGAGTACATGCCGGAGTTGCAGGAGGACAGCGCGGCCGTCAGGACGACGAAGTTCACGATGCCGGCGCCGGCGGCCAGGCCCATCTTCTGGAAGGCGGCCACGAACGGGCTCACACCCGGGTGGAAGTTCGTCCACGGCACGACCGACAGGATCATGATCAGCGCGCCGACGTAGAACACGGCGATGCGCCACGGCACGGTGTTGATCGCCTTGGGCAGCACCGTCTTGGGGTCCTTGGACTCGCCCGCGGTGACGCCGACCAGCTCGACGGCGAGGAAGGCGAACATGACCATCTGCAGGGTCATCAGCGTGTTGCCGACGCCGTGCGGGAAGAAGCCGCCGTCGTTCCACAGGTGGCTCACGGACGCGGTGTCGCCCGCGTCGGAGAAGCCGATCGTCAGGATGCCGGCGCAGATCAGGATCATGCCGATGATCGCGGTGACCTTGACCATGGAGAACCAGAACTCCAGCTCACCGAAGAGCTTCACGGAGATCAGGTTGGCGCCGTACAGCACGATCGTGAAGATCAGGGCCGAGACCCACTGAGGGATGTCGAACCAGTACGTCATGTAGGCGGCCGCGGCCGTGACCTCGGTGATGCCGGTGACCACCCAGAACAGCCAGTACGTCCAGCCGGTGACGAAGCCCGCGAAGGGGCCGATGAACTCGCGCGCGTACTCCGAGAACGAGCCCGACACCGGGCGGTACATCAGCAGCTCGCCGAGCGCCCGCATGATCAGGAAGATGACGAGGCCCGCGACGGCGTAGGCCAGGATGAGACTGGGTCCGGCCTTGGAGATGCCCTTGCCCGCGCCGAGGAACAGGCCGGTGCCGATGGCACCGCCGATGGCGATCATCTGGATCTGCCGGGACCCGAGCCCGCGCTGGTATCCCTCGCCGCTCTCGCTGTCGGCCGGCGCGGCGTGCTTGCCGTCGCGATGCTGGTCGACCTGCGCTGAGGTCATGTGTGGTGCGCCTTTCTCCATGCCGATCCGGACCTTTCATCGGCCTCGGATCGGGTTTCGATCCCCCCGGATTGCTGGAGCTGTTGCCTGGCCGACGGTCGTCGGCTCGGTGGCGCACCCGGCCGGACATGGGTGGTGTCGGCCGGGCGGTCGTGAAGATTTATCACGGCCGCAATATTGATCACGGGAACGCGATGTGGCGCATCACACAGGGAAAAGGGCACAAAGAGTGCCCGAATGCGGCAAACCAGGCCGCAACGGTGACGGGATCGTTATCCGGATTTGAGCGTCCGCTGAGCGAACACCCGTGCACCGGAAATGTCCGGGATTAGGCCATAAGTGTGTTGACCAGGGTCTCCTGGAGCCCGCCGAGCCACAGATAGGCCATCACCATCGGCTTGCGCGGGTCCTCGTCCGGGAGCCGGTAGAGCAGGTCGGTGTCGTCCTCGTCGGTGATCTCCAGCCGGGTGCCGATCGCGAGCCGCAGGTCGTTGAGCGCGCCGAGCCACTGCCGGGACTCCCCCGCCGCGAGCTTCAGCACCGCACCGCCCTCGTCGACCGGGGCGAGCGCGTCCAGGGCGCGGATCACCGCGAGCGCGTTCTCGCGCTTGCCGGCGCGCAGGTCGTTCTCGGTGTAGCGGCGGAACTCGGCGGAGTGGGCCTGCCACTCCTCGGCCTCGGCGGGCGAGTCCGGGGCCTGCTCGGGGTCGCTGTAGGCGTCCGGGAAGAGCCTTCTGAGCACCGGATCGGCGGGCGGCTCGCTCGGGCCCTCCGCGAAGAGCTCGGCGAGCGGGTCCTTCTGGCTGTCCGCGCCCGGCCCGGGGCCGATGAGCTCCAGGAGCTGGACGGCCAGCGACCGGATGATGGAGATCTCGACGTCGTCGAGCGCGACGGCCGCGCCGCCGCCGGGGAGCGGTTCGAAGTGTCCGGGCATGTAAATGGGTTCGCTACTTCCGGTCCTGCTGCAGGGTGGCCCACAGACCGTAGCCGTGCATCGCCTGCACGTCGCGCTCCATCTCCTCGCGGGTCCCGCTGGAGACGACCGCCCGGCCCTTGTGGTGGACGTCGAGCATGAGCTTGGTGGCTTTGTCCTTCGAGTACCCGAAGTACGACTGGAAGACGTACGTCACATAGCTCATGAGGTTGACCGGGTCGTTGTGCACGATCGTGACCCAGGGGACGTCGGGCTCGGGTACGGCGAAGACCTCCTCCGCCGACTCTGTGCGTTCGATCTCTAGGGGCGCGGGTGACGTCACATTGCCCATGCTGCCACGCGGCCCGGAAATCGTCACACCGACGAGAAGGGAGTAGGATCGGTTGCCATGAACACAGCGGACCTTGGGCTGCCGGTGGATGTTCCCTCGACGGCGCTCTTCACGGACCAGTACGAGCTGACGATGCTGCAGGCCGCTCTCAAGGCCGGTACGGCCGAACGGCGGAGCGTGTTCGAGGTCTTCACCCGGCGGCTGCCGGACGGGCGCCGCTACGGCGTGGTGGCGGGCACCGGGCGTGTCCTGGACGCGGTGGAGAACTTCCGCTTCGACAGCGATGTGCTGGGCTTCCTGGGCGAGCGGAAGATCGTCGACGAGGACACCCTGAAGTGGCTCGCCGACTACCGCTTCAGCGGGGACATCTGGGGCTACCCCGAGGGCGAGGTCTACTTCCCCGGCTCGCCGATCATGCGCGTCGAGGGCACCTTCGCCGAGTGCGTCCTGCTAGAGACGGTGATCCTCTCCATCCTCAACCACGACTCCGCGATCGCCGCGGCGGCCTCCCGGATGGCCTCCGCCGCCGGGCAGCGCCCGCTGATCGAGATGGGCGCCCGCCGCACCCACGAGCTGGCGGCGGTCGCCGCCGCGCGCGCCGCGTACGTCGGCGGCTTCGCGACCACCTCCGACCTCGCGGCCGGCTTCCGCTACGGCATCCCGACGGTCGGCACCTCGGCCCACGCCTTCACCCTGCTCCACGACCGCGAGCGGGACGCCTTCCAGGCCCAGGTCGCCACCCTCGGCCGGGGCACCACGCTGCTCGTGGACACCTACGACGTCGCCGAGGCCGTCCGTACGGCGGTGGAGGTGGCCGGCCCCGAGCTGGGCGCCGTCCGCATCGACTCCGGCGACCTGCTGCTCGTGGCGCACCGGGTGCGGCAGCAGCTGGACGAGCTGGGCGCGCGGAACACGAAGATCGTCGTCACCTCCGACCTGGACGAGTACGCGATCGCCTCGCTGGCCGCCGCCCCCGTGGACGCCTACGGCGTCGGCACCCAGCTGGTCACCGGCTCCGGCCACCCGACCTGCTCCATGGTCTACAAGCTGGTCGCCCGCGCCGAGTCCGGCGACCCGAAGGCGCCGCTGGTGCCGGTCGCGAAGAAGTCCAGCGGCGGCAAGACCTCCCTCGGGGGCCGCAAGTGGGCGGCGCGCCGGCTGGACGAGGACGGGGTGGCGGAGGCCGAGGTCGTGGGCACCGGCCCGGTGCCGGCGGAACTCGCCGAGCGCCAGCTCCTCGTGCAGCTGGTCAAGGGCGGTGACGTCGTCGCCCGGGAACCCCTGGACGTGCCGCGCGAGCGCCACATCGCCGCGCGGGCGAACCTGCCCCTCTCGGCGACCCAGCTCTCCCGGGGAGAACCCGTCCTTCCGACGGAGTATGTCCAAGGGCGCTCGGGTAGCTAAAGCGGGACCGCCGTCCGCCCCGCCCACGCCCCCTCCCCTACGGGCCCGTAAGTCTCTAGGCTCAGTTACTTAAACCTCAGTCGAAGGACATCCACCATGCGCCGCGCCTTGATCGTCGTAGATGTGCAGAACGACTTCTGCGAGGGGGGCAGCCTCGCGGTGGCGGGCGGCGCGGACGTGGCCGCCGCGATCACCGAGCTGATCGGCCAGGCGGCGGGCTCCGGCTACCGCCATGTGGTCGCCACCCGGGACCACCACATCGCGCCCGGCGGCCACTTCGCCGACAACCCCGACTTCGTCCACTCCTGGCCCGCGCACTGCGTCGCGGGCACGGAGGGGGTGGGCTTCCACCCCAACTTCGCCCCCGCCGTCGCCTCCGGCGCGGTCGACGCGGTCTTCTCCAAGGGGGAGTACTCGGCGGCCTACAGCGGCTTCGAGGGCAAGGAGGAGAACGGCACGCCGCTGGCGGACTGGCTCCGCGCCCGCCACATCGACGAGGTCGACGTGGTCGGCATAGCCACGGACCACTGCGTTCGCGCCACCGCCCTGGACGCCGCGCGGGAGGGCTTCCGCACGCAGGTCCTGCTGGACCTGACGGCGGGGGTCGCTCCGGAGACGACCGAGAAGGCTCTGGAGGAGCTCCGAGAGGCGGGCGTGGAGCTGACGGGCAAGCCGGTGGTCAGCGGCTGACGGTCACCGGCCACCGCCGACCTGCAAAGCAGCGCCCCGAAGGGGCGCGGGGCCGTATCGACATGCGGCTTGGCCGCGTGGGCGCGACCAGCCACAACGCACCCGCGACCGCCCACGCGGCGCCACCACCCCCACAGCCGGCGTCACCCCTGCTGAACCGCCGGAGGTCTCAGCAGCGCCCGGATGGGGTGCCACAGCTCGTTCACGATGACACCGTTGTCCGTGGGGGCCGTGCGCCATATCAGGCCGTCCGGGTGGTGCAGCACCGCCGTGATCTCGTCCGGTGTCGGAGGCGCCGCGTTCCCCCGGAGGTAGATCGCGCGGAACCCCAGGTTGCGGAGCCTGGTCAGGGCCCGGGCCCGGTTCTGGGCGAGCACCAGTACCCGCACCCCGGCGGAGCCGTAGGGCAGGTTCAGTGCCACCACGACCGTGCCGTTCGGCAGCTTGCAGAAGCCTCCAGCGGCCATGCGGTCACATCCCCGTTTCGGTCGGTGTCAATAAGCGGTCCACAGGACGCACCTAAACACGATCGGCGGCAACCCGCCAAGGGGTTGCCGCCGATACGCGTCTGACCTGCGAAAACGTGGACTACTTCACCGCGGGGCCGACCTTGAGCAAGATCGTCGAGCCGTCCTCGGCCTCCTTGACGATCGAGATCTTGGTGTTGGTGTCAGTGACCTTCACGCCACCGGTAGGGTTCGCCGGGTCGTAGTAGGTGCTCGTGTGGTCGTTGAAGACCGGCACCCCCTTCGACGCCTTGATCACCGTCGCGACGTCCGCCTTGTGCAGCGTGATGCCGTCCGTGCCGTACAGGCTGAACGGGGAGTCGTACGCCTGCATGCGGTTGCGCATCAGCGTGCCGTCGGTCCACTTCAGCGCCTTCGGGTGCGAGTCGATCGGCAGGATCAGACCGGTACCCGGGTGGCCGTTGCTGCTGTTGGTGTTGTTGTCAGCCTGGGAGGTGTCCCACTTCCAGATCAACAGGCCGTTCTGGTACGGGTAGTGCTCCACCCAGTCCGGACGGGTCGTCGAGAAGCCGAAGTTGTACGGGCCGACCTTGAGGGTCTTGTCGTACGACACGTACTGCCGGTTCTCGGCGACGTAGTACTGCTTGTAGTCCTTGGTGAAGGACGCGCCGATCCGCGAGAAGCCGTTCGCGCTCCAAGCGGCGTCCGCGGACTCCGCGTTGTCCGAGAAGACGGGGGCGCCGTCGGCGGTCACGGTGATCGCGTCGGCCGTGAAGCCGTTCTCCGCGACACCGCCGTCGGTGGCGTAGCGGAAGCGCAGGCCGATCTTCTTGCCCGCGTAGGCGTCGAGCGAGTACGACAGCTTCTTGTGGCTCTGCGAGAAGCCGGTGAGCGCCGGGTTGCCGCTGCCGTCACGCGGGATGGCCTGGCCGTCCGCCGTGCCGTCCAGGGCGGTCCAGTTGGCGCCGCCGTCGGTCGACACCTCGGCGTACAAGTAGTCGTAGCCGTCCTCGATGGCCCACCACCCGTCCAGGTCCAGCTTCGCCGAGGACTTGCCGGTCAGGTCCACGGACCGGGTCAGCGTGTTCTTCAGGTCGTTGCCGCTGCCGCTCCACCACTGGGTCGAGCCCTCGGCGGGCTGGGTGATCGTGGTGGTGACCGCCTTGTCCGGCAGGGTGACCACGAGGGCCTGCTTGTCCCAGGTGTTGTACTCGGCGACGCCCAGCTTGTGCGTGGACTGCGTACCGGCCTTGGCGGTGTCGTAGTTGAGCCAGCCGAGCTGCAGCTTGTCCCAGGCGTTCATGTCGCCCGGCAGGTCGCCGATGGACTCCCTGCCGGTGCCCAGCCAGGAACCGGAGGACATCAGGGTCCAGAATCCGGTGGAGTTGTCGCCGCCGGCGGTGTCGTACTCGTCGGGCAGGCCGAGGTCGTGGCCGTACTCGTGGGCGAAGACGCCGAGGCCGCCGTTCTCCGGCTGGATGGTGTAGTCGCCGACCCAGACGCCGGTGTCGCCGACCTGGGCGCCGCCTAGCTTGTTGCCGGCGGGGCCGGTGGCGCCCGCGTCGGTGCCGAAGGCGTACCAGCGGTGGGCCCAGATCGCGTCGGTGCCCTGGGCGCCGCCGCCCGCGGACTCGTCCTCACCGGCGTGCACGATCTGGAAGTGGTCGACGTAGCCGTCGGGCTCGTTGAAGTCGCCGTCGCCGTCGTGGTCGTAGCGGTCCCACTGGTCGTACTGGGCGAGGTCCTTCTTGATGTCGGCGTCGGTCCGCCCGGCCGCCTTCGCTTGCGCGACCCAGGCGTTCAGACCGTCGCTGACGACGTTCCACACGCTCGGGCAGTTGGTCTGGCCGCAGGCGTTGTTGCCGTAACGGGCCTCGTTGTAGGGGACCTTGACCCAGTCCGTGACCTCACCGGAGACCGAGTAGCGGCCCGAGGACTGCTTCTCGTAGTACTTCTTCAGCGACTCGGTCTTCTTGCCGGTGCCGAAGTAGAGGTCCTGGTAGTGCTTCTGGCCGTAGTCCTTCTGCCAGGCCGTGGAGTTGTCCTTCTTGCGGTCCGGCGCGGCGATGGTGTTGTGCAGCGGGCCCGCGGTGCCGCCGTACGTGGGGTCGGTCTTGTCCCCGAACTCCACCAGGATGGTGAAGATCTTGTCGGTCTTCTCGCGGCTCAGCTCGACGTACTTGCTCTTGCCCTTGCGGCTCTTGAGCGCCACGACCTTGGAGCCGTTACGCTCCTGCGCCTTGGCCTTCCCCGATATGAGCTGGTTCAGCGCCTCCCGGCGCTGGGCTTCCTGGGTCTTGCTGAGCGGGCCGTCCAGGTCGTGTGCCCGCTGCCGCACCGGGGCCGGGTCGTGCCGGTTGACGGCCGCCGACCGGGTCTGGGTGCTCGCCTCCGCGACGGCGAAGGTGGCGAACGTCGCGGAGGCCGCCGCGAGGCTCACACCGATCGCGGCCGCTCTGAACGTCCAGGATCTGCTGGTCACTTGAGTTCCTCCCCTGCGCCTGTTGGGCGCATGTCAAGTGACGTCATTTGACTAGAGGTTTAGAAGAAAAAACAGGTCTTGACTTGTTGCGGCCAAATCCACTAGGCGCAGCAGACGTTCGCTTGACGAACCTGCTGGCGTCCTATGACTCCACCCCATGACTCCGTGCGCCCCCTGTGCACCGGTACCGTGGGTTAGGTCACGCTTACCGGGTGTCCGGCTCGGGCATGCACGCGAAGAGAGTCGAACGGCACGCCCCCCAACACCCCCGAAGAATCCCCCGAAGACTTCCGAGGACACGATTGCCATGCCTCGTCCGACCGCCGCACAGCTCGTTTACGGTTCGTGCACCGTGATCTTCTCGACGCTCGCCATGCTGCTGCTGTCCCAGACGAGTTCGGGCCTCGGGGTCACCGTCATCGCCCTCGCGGCGCTGGCCCTCGGGCTGCTCGTGGCGATGACGGTGCCGCTGCCGAAGGTCCGTACGACCGAGGCACCGGCCGGATCCGCCGAGCCCGCGCCGCAGGAGCAGCCGGTGTCCACGGCCTTGTGAACTGTGCGCACACGAAAAGCGGCGGCCCGTGATCCCACGGGCCCGCCGCTTTCGTACGGGCACCCCTGCGCCTGGCTCAGCCGGTGCTGACCACCACCGTCTTGGCCGCCTTGTCGTGCAGCCCCTGCTTGTAGGGCTTGTCGAAGTAGCTCCAGCCGCCGCAGATCGCCGTCCAGATGCAGGCACAGCAGAAGGCGAACGGCACCCACAGCACCAGGGCGCGGATCAGGTTGGTCTGCACGGAGGGGGTGGCGCCGTTGTCCAGGTTCGCCACCCGCATCTTGAACCACTTCTTGCCGAGGGTCTGGCCGTACTTGGTCATCATGAACGTGTCGTACGCGACGTACAGCGCGGCCGCGATGAAGGACTGCCCCACGGACTTGCCGACCGCGACGTGATCACCGTTGACCTGGTACTCGCGCACTCCGAACGCCCAGGTGAGCAGCCAGACGACGATACCGACGAGGATCAGGTCGATGATCCGGGCGAGGGTCCGCCTGCCGCTGTCGGCGAGCGGGGGCATACCGGCGAGCGGGTCGGCGGGATAACCGCCCGCGCCGTAGGGGCCGGTGCCGTAGGGGCCGCCTCCATAGGGTCCGCCGCCATAGGGAGGGGGCTGGTCTCCGCCGTACGGGGGCGGCGGCTGGTTTCCGTACGGCGGCGGTGGCTCGCCGCTCCCGTACGGGGGCGGCTGGCCGCCGCCCGGGGGCTGCCGGGCACCGCCGGACGGAGTGTCGTACGGCGAGCCCGACCCCTGGTCCGACGGGGGCCTCTTCCTGAACGGGTCGTCCTCGGGGGGCTGCTCTCCGGAGCCGGGGGGCGGTTCACTGCTCATGGCCCGAGTGGACCGCGAACGCCCCGGCTCCGCATCCGGCGGACGGCCGTACGGGGTACGGCCGTGCCCCGCGCTCAGCCCGCGACGAAGGTGTGCGCCGCCTTGTCGTGCCAGCACTGGTGCCAGGGCCGGTCGAACAGGCACCACAGCACGCCCAGGATCCCGATGCCGAGCAGGCCGGGCACGCTGTAGACCAGCCAGCGGCGCAGCGCCGCGCCGAAGGCCGGGGGCTCGTGCGCCTCGATGTCCCGGACCTCCAGACCGAGCAGCTTCTTGCCGAGGGTGCGGCCCCATCTGGCGGTCGGCAGCACCTCGTACCCGACGCCGGCGAGCAGCAGGACGGCGAGCACGATGCCGAGGCTGGTGGCGGTCGTGCCGTCGAGCAGCCAGACGGTGACCTCGCGGCCGGACAGCCTGGCCGCGTCGATCTTCTGCTGGACGTGGTCGACGGCCTTGGTGCCGAGCGGTACGGCGGCGACGGCCGTCACGGCGCCCACGACCACGGTGTCGATCAGCCGGGCCGCGAACCGCTTGCCGAGTCCGGCGGGGCGGGCGGCGGCCTGGCGGCGCGCGGCCGCCTGGAACGGGTCCTCCACCGGCGGCTTCCACGGCGCCACCGGCTGGTCGTCCCCGCCGGCCAGTCGGTGCACCTGCTGCGCCCAGGACGCCTGGCCGCCACCGGGCCCGCTGGTCACCGGGGTGGCCGGGGCACCGGCCTGCCCCGGAACCGGGGGCGCCACGGCTGCCTGGGCGGGCTGTGCGGGCTGGGCCTGCGGTGCCTGCGCGGCGGCGCGGGCGGCGGCCTTGCCGGCACCGAAGCCGGGGCCCGCGGCCGGGGACGCGGCAGCGGGGTTCGCGGGGGATGCGGCGGAGGGCGGGGTGGGAGTGCCGACGGGACCCTGCGGCCCGAAGCCACCGGGCGCACCCGCGTCATGGCCGCCCTCACCCGCGCCGGAGGCGGACGCGCCGAGGCCCGGGCCCTGTCCGGGTACCGGGCGGAACGTCATCGTGCCGTCGTCCTGGACCGCCGCGGGTCCCGGGACCGGACGGCGGAAGAGGAAGGTGCCGCCCGGGTTCTGGTCCTCGCCCTCCCCCGGCCCGCCGTCGGCGCGGCCGGCCTGGCCCGCCGGACGGGCCGGGCCCTCAGCGGGCACCCGCGGGTCGGCACCCCAGGCGGTCCGCCCGTCGGCGGGCCCGTGACCACCGGCGCCCTGGCCGCCCGGGCCCGCCTGCCCCGCCGTGCCCTGGTCGCCGTACCCGGCGTGTCCCGCACCGCTTCGGCCGTCGGCGCCCCAGGCGCCGGGCCCGCTGTGGCCGTCGGGCGCCCAGGTGCCGGAGCCGTCCTGGCTGGCGGGCGCCGGCTGCGGGTCCTCGTCGAAGAAGTGGGGGCCCGTCTCCTCCACGGCCGAAGGCGCGGCGCGGACACCGGGCGGCGGGACGAGCGGTTCGCCGTCCTTCGGCGCCGGGCGGCTGGTGCCGGGCACCCAGGAGGCGCCGTTCCAGTACCGGACGTATCCGGGGATGGACGGGTCCGGGTAGTAGCCCTCGCGGGGCCTGTCGTCACCTGGGGCCGGGGTTGGGGCGCTCATGTCCGTCGTCCCGTATCTGCTCGGGGGTGGGATGGGGGCCTCCACATCTATCAGACCGCGGCAGCCCGCAGCGCCAGTCCCGCAGGACCCACCCCTTTCCGGGCAATGCCGCACCCCGCTCTCACACGTTCGCGAAAAGAATTTCCGCTGACCCGCGTAATGGCCCGGCCCCTGCCCGCTCTCCCCCGGTGCGGGCCGGTTCCGAGCGGCCCCGAGCAGAAAGGACACGCAGGTCATGGAACACACCGTGGTGGAGCGGGAGCTGGAACTGAGGCTCATCCTGTCGCCGGAGCGCGGCATCCCGGTGCCGGCCCGGCTGAGCTACCGCACCGACGATCCGTACGCCGTCCACATCACCTTCCACATCAACTCCCGGTCCCCGGTCGACTGGACGTTCGCCCGCGAGCTGCTGGTGGAGGGCGTGTTCCGGCCGTGCGGGCAGGGGGACGTGCGGGTGTGGCCGACGAAGGTGGAGGGGCGCGGTGTCGTGCTGATGGCGCTGAGCTCCCCGGACGGGGACGCGCTGCTGGAGGCGCCCGTCCCGCAGGTGTCGGCCTGGCTGGAGCGGACCTTGCGGGCGGTGCCCCCGGGGACGGAGGGCGGGCAGCTGGGCCTCGACGACGCGCTCGACCAGCTGCTCGCCCGGTGAGGCGTGGTACCGGGGACTCAGAGCACCTTGCCCGGGTTGAGGATGCCCAAGGGGTCGAAGGCCTGCTTCACGGCGCGCTGCATCTCGACCCCGACCGGGCCGATCTCCCGGGCCAGCCACTCCTTCTTCAGCATCCCGACGCCGTGTTCGCCGGTGATGGTGCCGCCGAGCTCCAGGCCGAGGGCCATGATCTCGTCGAAGGACTCGCGGGCCCGCCGGGACTCGGCCGCGTCCGCCGCGTCGAAGCAGACGGTGGGGTGGGTGTTGCCGTCGCCGGCGTGGGCGCAGACGCCGATGGTCAGGTCGTACTTGGCGGCGATCCGCTCGACGCCCTCCAGCATCGCGCCGAGCCGCGAGCGGGGTACGCACACGTCGTCGATCATCGTCGTGCCCTTGACCGCCTCCAGCGCGGTCAGCGAGAGCCGCCGGGCCTTCAGCAGCATCTCGGACTCGGCCGCGTCCTCGGCCGGGACCACCTCGGTGGCGCCGGCGGCCTCGCACAGCGCGCCGACGGCGGCGAGGTCGGCGGCCGGGTCCGGGGTGTCGAAGGCGGCCAGCAGCAGCGCCTCGGTGGTCTCCGGCAGGCCCATGTGGGCGAGGTCGTTGACCGCCTTGACGGTCGTACGGTCCATCAGTTCGAGGAGGGACGGGACGTGACCGCCCTCCATGATCCGGCAGACGGCGTCGCAGGCGGCGGCCGCGGAGGGGAACTCGGCGGCCAGCACCAGCTGCTGCGGCGGCTTGGGCTTGAGCGCGAGCACCGCCCGGACGACGATGCCGAGCGAGCCCTCGGAGCCGACGATGAGACGCGTGAGGTCGTAGCCGGCGACGCCCTTCGCGGTACGGCGGCCGGTGGACATCAGTCGGCCGTCGGCCAGCACCACGTCCAGGCCGAGGACGTACTCGGCCGTGACCCCGTACTTCACGCAGCACAGGCCGCCGGACCCGGTGCCGATGTTGCCGCCGATGGTGCACATCTCCCAGCTGGAGGGGTCCGGCGGGTAGTACAGGCCGTGTTCCTCGACCGCACGGGACAGCGTCGCGTTGATCACGCCGGGTTCGACCACGGCGATCCGGTCGACGGGGCTGATCTCCAGGATGCGGTCCATCTTGGTGAGAGACAGCACGATGCAGCCGTCGGTGGCGTTGGCGGCGCCGGACAGTCCGCTGCGGGCGCCCTGCGGGACCACCGGGACGCGCAGTTCGGTGGCGGTGCGCATGACGTGCTGGACCTGTTCGACGGTGCGCGGCAGGACGACGACGGCCGGGGTGCCGGCCGGGCAGAAGCTCGCCATGTCGTTGGCGTAGGAGGCCGTGACGTCGGCGTCGGTGAGGACCGCCTCGGCCGGCAGGCCCGAAAGGAGCCGGTCGGTGAGGTTGCCCTGGGCCTCGTCGGGTGCGGCTTGGATACGGCTCATGATCACAGCGTCGCACCATGGGCCATCGCTGTGAACCCCGTCGGCCGTCTCCCTCCGGCCCGCCGGCCGGGTTCAGAGCGCGGCGGTCCCGATGAGGGCGTTGCGGGTGGCCAGCGCCGCCGGCTGTTCCTCGCTCAGCCCTTCGGTGTCCCCGGGCCGTCTCGGCAGCACCATGGAGCGCGTCTCCGCGCTGGAGTCCCATACGGTGATCCGGGTGTCGGCGGGCAGGTGCAGGCCGAACTCGGCGAGGACGGCACGCGGATCCCTGACCACCCGGGAGCGGTAGGCCTCGGACTTGTACCAGCTGGGGGACGGGCCGAGCAGGAACAGCGGGTAGCAGGAGCAGAGCGTGCAGACGACGACGTTGTGGGCGTTCTCGGTGTTCTCCACCACCCTCAGCCGCTCGTGGGCACCCTCCATGTAGCCGAGTTCGCGGACCGCGGCCGTTCCGTCGGAGAGCAGCCGAGCCTCGTAGGCCGGGTCGGTCCAGGCGCGCGCCACCACGCAGGTGCCGTTCGCCGGGGTCGCGCCGGTGACGAAGGCGTCGATGACCTCGTCCAGCCGCGCGCCGGTGAGCACCCCCTTCTCCTCGAGCAGGGTCTCCAGCCGCCGCACCCTGCGGGCGATCGCCGCGTCGGAGTGGTCACCGCTCATCGGGCACCTCCTCCAGACAGCTCTCCCACAGGTCCAGTACGACGTGGTGATCGCCCTCGCCCCACAGGTCGCGGGCGGCGAAGCGCACGGCGTAGACCTGTTCGACGGGCGCGTCCGCGCGGCCCTGTGCGCTGAGGTCGGCCAGGGGTGCCCGCTCCTCCGGCTCGATGACGACACCCGGCTTGCCGCGGGCGTAGCGCGGCAGGCGGGTGTGGTGCGGCGGGTCGTACGGGAAGGTGCGGACCCGGGTGCCGGCGGTGAAGCGGTCAGGCATCCGCGGTCTCCGTCGCGCCGCGGCCGCCGGGTTCCCGCTCGTCGAGTTCACCCGGTGCGAGGACGCCCTTGCGTTCCAGCAGGGAGCAGATGGCCGTGAACCACCGCTCGTAGTAGGAGGTGGTCAGGTACCGGGCGGGCGGGATCGACTCGATGGCGTCCCGGAACTCGTCGAGATGGAAGAGCCCCGCCTCGCGCAGGGCGAGCAGGAGGCCGGCGACCCTCGCCTCCCAGTCCGCGTGGAAGGGCTCGGGGTCGTCGGTGGTGTCGATGGCGCCGAAGCCGACCGTGCCGCCCACGTCGTTGATCTTGGCCACGACGTGAGCCTACGTCCGCCTCGGCGCCCTCGCCTCACAGGTTGCCGCGGCGCTCCTGCTCCCGCTCGATCGCCTCGAACAGGGCCTTGAAGTTGCCCTTGCCGAAGCCCATCGAGCCGTGCCGCTCGATGATCTCGAAGAAGACCGTCGGCTTGTCCTGGACCGGCTTGGTGAAGATCTGCAGCAGGTAGCCGTCCTCGTCGCGGTCGGCGAGGATCTTCAGTTCGCGCAGGGTCTCGATCGGCACCCGCGTGTCGCCGACCCACTCGCCGAGGGTGTCGTAGTACGAGTCGGGGGTGTCGAGGAACTCGACGCCGGCCGCGCGCATGGTGCGGACGGTCTGCACGATGTCGCCCGTGTTCAGCGCGATGTGCTGGACGCCGGCGCCGCCGTAGAACTCCAGGTACTCGTCGATCTGGGACTTCTTCTTGGCGATCGCGGGCTCGTTGATCGGGAACTTGACCTTGAGGGTGCCGTCCGCGACGACCTTCGACATCAGCGCGCTGTACTCGGTGGCGATGTCGTCGCCCACGAACTCCTTCATGTTCGTGAAGCCCATGACCTTGTTGTAGAACCCGACCCACTCGTTCATCCGGCCGAGTTCCACGTTGCCGACGCAGTGGTCGATGGCCTGGAAGGTGCGCTGGGCGGGCGGTTCGACGATCGGCTTCGCGGCGACGTAACCGGGCAGGTAGGGGCCGTCGTAGCCGGAGCGGTCGACCAGGGTGTGGCGGGTCTCGCCGTAGGTGGCGATCGCGGCGAGGACGACGGTGCCGTGCTCGTCCTTCACCTCGTACGGCTCGACGACCGAGCGGGCGCCGTGCTCGACGGCGTAGGCGTGCGCGGCGCGGGCGTCCGGGACCTCGATGGCCAGGTCGATGACGCCGTCGCCGTGCTCGGCCACGTGCCGGGCGAGGAAGTGGCCCCAGTCGGTGCTCGGCTTGATCACCGAGGTGAACACGAAGCGGGCGGAGCCGTTCTCCAGGACGTAACTGGCGGTCTCGCGGCTGCCGTTCTCCGGTCCGCAGTAGGCGACCAGCTGCATGCCGAAGGCGGTGGAGTAGTAGTGCGCCGCCTGCTTGGCGTTGCCCACGGCGAAGACGACCGCGTCCATTCCCTTGACCGGGAAGGGGTCGGCCTGCCGGGCGGTGTCGGGAGTGTGGTGAGTGGTCTGCGTCATAGCGGAAGCGTGGACCCGCCCTGCAAGGTGCGCAATAGTTTCCGTGTTCACTGGGCAATCTGTTCAGTGATAGGGCCGTATCGGCGGTCTTTCTGTACAGGATGCCCATCCCTGGAGGTGCCGTGGCGATCGATCATCTGGACGGGCGGATCATCGTGCTGCTCGCGCGCGAGCCGCGCATCGGGGTGCTGGAGATGTCCCGGCGGCTCGGGGTCGCCCGGGGCACGGTGCAGGCGCGCCTGGACCGGCTGCAGTCCAGCGGGGTCATCCGGGGCTTCGGCCCCCAGGTGGATCCGGCGGCCCTCGGCTACCCGGTCACGGCCTTCGCCACGCTGCAGATCCGGCAGGGCCAGGGTCCCGACGTCCGGGCGCACTTGGCGACCGTGCCGGAGGTGCTGGAGCTGCTGACCACCACCGGCAGCGGGGACATGCTGTGCCGCCTGGTGGCCCGCTCCAACGCCGACCTCCAGCGGGTGATCGACCGCGTCGTCGGCTTCGAGGGCATCGTCCGCGCCTCCACGGCGATCGTCATGGAGAACCCGGTTCCGCTGCGGATCATCCCGCTGGTGGAGCAGGCGGCGGAGGAGTAAGGGCGGCTTACAAAGGAGTTGATGCAAAGAGAGCGTTGCAAAGAGGTCTTTGCATAGCTATCTTTGTATGCATGACGGAGCACGAACGACACGAAGACCGGAAGGAGCGGCAGCTCGACGCACGCTCGCTGCGCGGGCTCGCCCATCCGCTGCGCATGCAACTGCTGGAGTCCCTGCGGCACCACGGCCCGGCGACAGCCTCCCAACTGGCCGCGCGGCTCGGTGAGTCCAGCGGAGCCACCAGCTACCATCTGCGCCAGCTCGCCACCCACGGCTTCATCGAGGACGCCCCGGAGCAAGGCAAGGGCCGGGAGCGCTGGTGGCAGGCGGTCGACCAGGGTCTGAGTGTGGGCGAGGACCTGCTGCGCAGCCCGGACCCGGCGGTGCGCGGCGCGGCCGACGTCTTCCTGCACGAGATGGTGACCGCGCACGGCCGTGAGCTGGCCGGCTTCGTCGCCACCCGCGACAGGTGGCTGCCGACGTGGTCCCGCGCCGCCAACCTGAGCGACGCGACGATCCGGCTCACTCCCGACCTCACCCGCGAGCTCATCGGCCGGATGCAGGCCCTGATCGACGACTACCGCGACCGCGAGACCGCCCGGGACACCCCCGACTCCGAGCACGTACGCATCCACACGCACCTGTTCCCCGTCGAGACCGACTGAGAGGTACAGCCATGCACACCGAGGTCCAGCTCGCCCGGCTCCGCGCCGCGGACCTGCGTGCCCAGGCCGCCGCCCACCGCCTCGCCGCCGAGGCGAAGCCCCACGTCGAACTGCGCACCCGCCTCGGCTGGACCCTGGTCGAACTCGGCCTGCGTCTCGCCGCCACCCCGAGGCCGACCCCCGTACCGGCCTAGCAGGTCGGCACGGACTTCCCCTTATCCAGCGCCTCCAGGGAGTCCACGGCGCTCTTCAGCGTGGTGACCGGGATCAGGCGCAGTCCCTTCGGCAGTTCCGCCTTGGCGTCGGTGCACTCGGCCTTCGGGACCAGGAAGATCGTGGCGCCGTCACGTCGGGCGGCCTGGGTCTTCAGGGCCACCCCGCCGACCGCGCCGATCCTGCCGGAGGCGTCGATCGTGCCCGTACCGGCGACGGTACGGCCGCCCGTGAGGTCGCCGCCGCTGCCGTCGCCGTGCAGCTTGTCGATGATCCCCAGGGTGAACAGCAGGCCCGCGCTCGGTCCGCCCACGTCGGCGAGCTTCAGCGTGACCTTGACCTTGTCGGCGCTCAGACCCAGGTACTTCAGCGCCGCCTGGGTCGCGGCGTCCTGGGACTGCTTCATCTGCGCCTCGTTGTGCTGCTCGATCTCCTTGACGTTCTCGCCGCTCGGGTAGACCGCGTCGCGGGGCATCACGGCCCGGTCGGTGCGGAACCAGTTGCCGATCACGTCTTTGAGGGTCACCGTGGCGTCCGGACCGGTCGCCTCGATCGTGACCATCCGCAGCTGCCCGCTGGTCCGCCGGGCCGGGGCGCCCGAGACGGTGATCACCTGGCTGCCCTTGTTCTCGCCGAGCACGTTCGCCGTCATCCCGGGCTGCCCCACCGAGAACGGCAGCGGCGCGAACGCCGCCGTGGCCAGCAGGGCCGCGACGGGCACGGCGCAGACGGCTACGGCCTGGGGACGCGTGAGACGTGAGAGCACGGGATCAATCTAACGTGACCACCAGCCGTGCCTTATGCCGCGTACAGGTCCCGCCGGCCCCGGGTGAAGCGGCGCAGGGCCTCCGGAAGGGGCTCGACGCCGATTCCGGGGGCGGTCGGGACCGGCAGGTGGCCGTCCTGGAGTACGAACGGCTCGGTGATGTCCTCGGCGAAGTAGCGGGAGGACGCGGAGGTGTCCCCGGGGAGCGTGCAGCCGGGCAGGGCGGCCAGGGCGAGGTTGGGGGCGCGTCCGACGCCCGTCTCCAGCATGCCGCCGCACCACACCGGGACCCCGTGCGCGTGCGCCACGTCGTGGACCCGGCGGGCCTCCAGGTAGCCGCCGACCCGGGCGGGCTTGACGTTCACCACCCGGCAGGCGTCCATCGCGATCGCGGCGGCGGTGTCGGAGGCGTGGTGCAGGGACTCGTCCAGGCAGACGGGGGTGCGCAGGCGCTGCTGCAGCTGGGCGTGGGCGTGCAGGTTGTTCTCCTGCAGCGGCTCCTCGATCAGCAGCAGCCCGAACTCGTCCAGGCGCCGCAGCCGCTCGGCGTCCGCCAGGGTGTACGCGGTGTTGGCGTCCACCTGCAGGGGCAGTGCCTCGCCGAAGCGGTCGCGGACCGCCCGTACCGGCTCCACGTCCCAGCCCGGCTCGATCTTCAGCTTGATGCGGACGTACCCTTCGGCGAGGTAGCGCTCGACGTCGTCCAGCAGCTCCGGCACCGAGTTCTTGATGCCGACCGACACCCCGGCGGGCACCCGGTCCCGCACCGCGCCGAGATACACGGCCAGCGGCATGCCGTACGTGCGCAGCTCGGCGTCCAGCAGGGCCGTCTCCAGGGCCGCCTTCGCCAGCTCGTGGCCCTTGATCTTGGCCACGGCCGGGGCGAGGGCGGCGGCCGTGACCTCGCCCAGCGCCGCCACGCGCGGGATCAGGAAGTCGCGCAGCACGATCTCGGCGCCGGCGACGAACTCCGAGCAGTACAGCGGCTCGGGGTCGGCGGCGAACTCCGACCAGCCCTCGGCGGAGTCGGTGACGACGTGCAGGAGGAAGGTGTCCTTCGTCGTCATCGTCCCGAAGGACGTACGGAACGGGGTGACCAGCGGGATCGCCACGTGCACGATCTCGACGCGCTCCAGTTTCACGCGGCCTGCTCCATGGGGGTCCCCCCGCTCGAGCGCAGCCGAGAGTGGGGGAGGGTCAGCGTGTACCAGCCGTCGCGGGACATCCCGGTGGCCCGGAACCCCTCCACGAAGGCCGTCAGCAGCACCTCGCGCACCGCGTGCCGCCAGCGCAGCGCCAGCGCCGGGTCGGCGGCGCGCAGCTTGACGATGTCCTCGGGCACCCGGCACCAGATGTGCCGCTCGTCGCGGCGGGTGAGGGGGTCGCCGTCGGGGGCGGTGGCGGTGACCGGTCCGCGGGGTGCGATGTCGTACGGCGCCGGTGGCGCGCCCAGGTCCCAGGTGACCGTCAGCCGGTCGCTCTCGTCGCCGTCGTTCACGCCGTCGGTCATCGGGCCGTAGAAGTCGACCAGGTACTCCGTGCCGGTGGCGCCCAGCTTGGCCAGGTTGAAGCGGGCGTTGCGGCCGACCAGCGGGTCGAAGGTCCAGCGCATGGTGCGGGCGCCCAGGCCGAGGGCCCAGTCGCGCTGGGCCAGCTTCACGGCGTGCCCGAGCCCCCGGTCGGCGGCGGCCACCAGCGAGTAGGTGCCGCGGTCGGCGCCGAGGACGGCGACGGACGCGCCGGCCAGCCGCTGCCCGTCGTACGCGGCGTGCACCGCGCCGCCGGCGTGCACCAGGCTGTGCAGGACCTCGGCCGGGTAGGGCGGTGCGGTGCGGGGTGTCTGCCAGACGTCGCTGAAGTAGCCGGCCACGGCCGCGAGGGAGGCGACGTCGTGGACGGTGCGGATGGTGACTCCTGCTGTCATGGCACGAGTCTCGAAGGAGCCGGCTCCGTGTGTGTTGTGCGAGCGGCCAACGCACGCGTACGTTCGTTGCACCATCCGCCAACAGCCCGCTGGGGACCCTCATGGACGCCTGCACCCTCGGTGACCTCCTGGACGTCGTCGGCGGCCCCGCCCTGCGCCTGCACACGGCCCCCGCCGGGCAGGCCGTCCCGGTGACCGAGGCGGTGCTCCACGACGGCCGCACCCCGCCGCCCCGGCAGCCCGGCGCGCTGCTGCTCGCGGTCGGTGTCCCGGCGGCGGAGTCCGGCCCGCTGCTGCGGGCGGCGGCCGAGGCCGGACTGACCGGGGTGGTGGTGCGCGGCGCGGACGGCCCGGTCGCGGCGGCGGAGGAGTACGGCGTGGCCCTGTTGTCGGTCGCCGAGGACGCCGCCTGGCACCACGTGCATCTGCTGCTGGCCTCGGCCATCGCCGCCCGGCCCACCGCCGCCGCCCCCGACAGCGGGCTCGGCGACCTGTTCGCGCTGGCCGACGCGATCGCGACGGCGACCGGCGGGGCCACGGCCGTCGAGGACCCGCGGCAGCGGATCCTCGCCTACTCCACCGTCCCCGGGCAGCCGGTGGACGAGGACCGCCGGCAGGGCATCCTCGGCCGGCAGGTTCCGGCCAGCGCGGAGAACACCGAGCAGTACCGGCGGCTGTTCGCCGCCGACCGCCCGCTGAGGCTGCCCGCGCTGTCCGCCGGCGGCCTGCCCCGCCTGGCGATGCCGGTACGGGCCGGCGGGGAGACGCTCGGCTCGGTGTGGGTGGTCGACGGCGGCTCGCTCGCCCCGGACGCCGACGACACCCTCGCCCAGGGCGCGTCCACGGCCGCCCTGCTCCTGCTGCGGGCGCGCGCGGCCCGGGAACTGGCCCGGCACCGGGGCAGCGAACTGCTGCGCCGCCTGCTGGACGGCACGGCGGCGGATGCGGCGACGGCCGCCGAGCGCCTGGGCCTGGCCGGTCCCGCCCGGGTGGCGGCCTTCGTGCTGGACTCGACGGCCGGCGTCCCGGACACCGAGCGCACCACGCTGCGCCTGCTGGACGTCGTACGGCTGCAGTGCGAGGCGCGTTACGGGCGGCACGCGGGCGTGCTGGTGGACGGGGTGGTGTACGCGGTGCTGCCCGGCTCCGGCGAGCGGCACAAGAAGCTGGCCGAGGACATCGTGGCGCGGGCGGGGCAGGCGCTGAGGGTGCCGGTGCGGGCGGCGCTCGGCGAGGTGGTGCCGGACGCGGCGGGGCTGGCGGGCTCCCGGGCGGACGCCGACCTGGTGCTGCGGGTGCTGGACGCGGAGCTGCCGGTGGCCTGCGTGGACGAGGTGCGGGCCCGCGTCACCCTGCTGCGGCTGACCGAAGTGATGGGCGAGCACCGGGAGCTGAGCGCGGGTGCCTGGCGGCGGGTGCTGGCGTACGACGCCGCGCACGGCACGGAGTACGCCCGCACGCTCGTCTGCTGGTTCGACGCGGGCTGCGACATGGCGGGCGCGGCGAAGCTCCTCGCCGTGCACCCCAACACCTGCCGCTATCGCCTGAGGCAGCTCCAGCAGCACGCCGGGGTCGACCTGGACGACCCCGACGAACGGCTGGTGCTCTGGCTCCAGTTGCGGGCGCTGGCGGGCCTCAGCTCAGCCACGCCCTGAGCCGCTCCTCGCATGCGCGCAGGTGCGCCACGGGCACGTACTCCCCCGCCGTGTGGGCGAGGGAGGGGTCCCCGGGGCCGTAGTTGAGCGCGGGCACGCCCAGCGCGGCGAACCGGGCCACGTCCGTCCAGCCGAGCTTGGGCCGCGGCTCGGCACCGAGCGCGGCGACGAGGTCGCCGACCCGGTCCAGATGCGGCAGGGCACCGCCGACGACCTCGCTGACGCGCACCTCGTACTCCGGGAAGAGCGCGCGCACGTACGCCTCGGCCTCCTGCGGTGAACGGCTGGGCGCAAACCGGCAGTTGACGGTGACGACGCACTCGTCGGGTACGACGTTCCCGGCGACCCCGGCCCGTACGGCGACGGCGCTGAGCCCTTCCCGGTACTCCAGCCCGTCGACGAGGACCCGCTCGGGCCGGTGCGCGTCGAGCCGTTGCAGGACCTGGCCGGCCTTGTGGGCGGCGTTGACCCCCTGCCAGGCGCGGGCGGTGTGGGCGCGGGCGCCCCTGACCACAATGTCGGCGGTGAGGATGCCCTGGCAGCCGGCCTCCACGCCCGCGTCGGAGGGTTCCATGAGGACGGCGAGTTCGGCGTCGGCCAGGAGGTCCGGCCGCTCGGCCCCGATCCGGGCGAGTCCATTGCGGTCCCCTTCCACCTCCTCGCACTCGTAGAAGACGTACGTGAGGTCGCGGACGGGCTCCGCAACGGTGGCGGCCAGCCGGAGGGCCACGGCCACGCCGCCCTTCATGTCGCAGGCGCCGAGCCCGTGCACACGGTCGTCGGCGAGCCGGGAGGGCAGGTTCCCGGCGGCCGGGACGGTGTCCAGGTGCCCGGCGATCAGGGCGCGTCCGTCGCGTCGGAGGCGGGTGCGGGCGACGAGGGAGTTGCCGACCCGGTCGACGGTGAGATGGGGCAGGGCGCGCAGGGCGGTGTGCACGGCGTCGGCGATCCGTGCCTCCTGCCCGCTCTCGGAGGGCAGGTCGACGAGGGCACGGGTGAGGGTGACGACGTCGGCGGTGAGGTCGAGGCGGGTCATGCGGAGTCTTCCCGGAGGGCCTGGTCGAGGTTGAGCCTGGAGTGCCGGACGCCGTAGAGGCCGTAGACGACGAGCCCGGCCGCCATCCAGGCGCCGAAGGCGATCCAGGTGTCGGTGCCCAGGCTGCCCAGCATGTAGACGCAGAAGCCGACGCCGAGCAGGGGGGTGACGGGCGAGAACGGCACCCGGAAGGAGCGCGGGGTGTCGGGGCTGCGCCGGCGCAGCAGCACCACCGCCACGTTGACCAGCATGAACGCGAAGAGCGTGCCGATGCTGGTGGCGTCGGCGAGGCTGCCGAGCGGGACGAGTGCGGCGAGGACGGCGATGAACGCCGACACGATCACGGTGTTGGCGCGGGGCACACCGGTGCGCGGGTGCACCTTGGCGAACAGGGGCGGCACGAGCCCGTCCCGGGCCATCGCGAAGAGGATGCGGATCTGCCCGTACTGCACGGTGAGCACCACGCTGGTGGTGGCGACGACCGCGCCGACGGACAGCAGGATCGGCCACAGGTTCCCGCCGCCGACGGACCGTACGAGCACCTCGCTGAGCGTGGCCTCGGTCCCCGCGAACTGCTTCCACGGCATGGCACCGAGCGCGGCGACGGCGACGAGCACGTACAGGGCGGTGACGAGGACGAGCGACAGGATGATGGCGCGCGGCAGGTCCTTCTGCGGGTTGCGTGCCTCCTCGCCCGCGGTGGAGGCGGCGTCGAACCCGATGTAGGAGAAGAAGAGGGAGGCGGCTCCGGCGCTCATGCCGGCGGCGCCGAGCGGGAAGAGGGGGTGGAAGTTCCCGGCGCGGAAGGCGGTGAAGGCGACGGCGCAGAACAGCACGAGGGCGGCGATCTTGACGCCGACCATGATGGTGTTGGCGACGGCGCTCTCCTTGGCCCCGCGCAGCAGGACGACCATGGCGAGTACGACGATGAGGGCGGCGGGGATGTTGAGGGTCCCGCCGGCCCCCGGCGGCGCGCTGAGCGAGTCGGGCAGGGTGACGCCGAAGGTGAGCTGGAGCAACTCGTTGACGTACTGCCCCCAGCCCACGGCGACGGCGGCGACCGACACCCCGTACTCCAGGATCAGACACCAGCCGCACACCCAGGCGACCAGCTCGCCGAGGGTGGCGTAGGCGTAGCTGTACGAGGATCCCGAGCCGGGGATCATGCCGGCCAGCTCGGCGTACGACAGCGCCGAGAACAGGGCAGTGACGCCGGCGACGACGAAGGAGACGACGATGGCGGGCCCCGCCTCCGGCACGGCCTGCCCCAGCACCACGAAGATCCCGGTACCGAGGGTGGCACCCACGCTGAGCAGCGTCAGCTGGGCCACGCCCATGCTCCGCCTGAGCGGGCTGCCGGCGGCCTCCCCGACGAGCCGTTGCACCGGCTGGCGCCGGGTGAGCCGACGTGCGCCGCCCGCTTCTCGTACCGTGGCCTCCGGCCGTGTACCCACTGTGTCCACCGCTGTTCCCTCCGCCTCGGGGTGTATGGCCCTTGATGATGCGGAGGGGGTGGGGCGGCGGGGTGTACGGATCGGCCAAAGGTGCGGGTGGGTGCTTGGCCGGATGAGCAAAGGGGCGGGGTGGGTTGTGTGCCGGGTGCGGGTGCGGGGGGGCTGATCGCGCAGTTCCCCGCGCCCCTGCGGAGCGCTGCTCGGCTGCGGGCAGACGTGCCGCTGGGGCGGCACGGGTGGGCGCAGCGGTACCCCACGAGCGCGGGCGAGCGGAATCCACCCCGACCGGCATCAGCGCAGGTCAGCCCATCGACGCAGGGGAATCGGGCACGGTCGGCGTCAGCGCAGCGCCTCGGCGACCTCCTTCGCCGCCTCCACCACCCTCGGTCCCACCCGTTCCGGTACGGAGTCCGACAGCATGACGACGCCCACGCTGCCCTCGACGCCCGTGACGCCCACCAATGGCGCCGCCGCCCCGCTCGCGCCGGCCTCCAGTTCGCCGTGGGTGAGGGTGTACCCGGGATCCGTGGACGGCGACTGCCGTGCGGCCAGGATCGCCTTGCCGGCCGCGCCCCGGTCCAGCGGATGCCGGAACCCGGCGCGATACGCCACGTGATAGTCGGTCCAGGTGGGTTCGACCACGGCGACGGCCAGCGCCTCCGTCCCGTCCACCAGCGTCAGATGCGCCGTGGCCCCGATGTCCTCGGCGAGCGACCGCAGCGCGGGCAGCGCGGCCTCCCGCACCAGCGGGTGCACCTGCCGGCCGAGCCGCAGCACCCCGAGCCCGACCCGGGCCCGTCCGCCCAAGTCCCTCCGTACCAGGGCGTGTTGTTCGAGCGTGGCGAGCAACCGGTACACGACGGTACGGTTCACGCCCAGCTTCGTGGACAACTCCGTGACGGTCAGCCCGTGGTCGGTGTCGGCCAGCAGCTTGAGGACACGCAGTCCCCGGTCGAGCGTCTGAGAGGTCTCCGCGGTCACGACGCCCACTCCTTCGGCGGTGAGGTCGGCGGACCCCCTGAGCGGCGAATGCGTCGCCGAGTCCCGTCGGCGACGCGTTTCAGAGGCCGCCGATCGGCAGGATGGCCCGGCGGCTCCGGGCATGTCGCTTCACGGCTGCGCTCCGCGGCGGCGCTGCCACGGGGCGTATGCGTAGCGGGACAGTAGCGAAGCAGGTTCGCTGAGCGGAAGTCTCCGTCCAGAATCCGGGCAAGACCAGATCCGGCCTGCCTGAATTCGTCCGGATACGCACACGCCCCAGGAACTGACACGCGCCAGTCCCTGGGGGTCCGGGGGGTCCGGGGCGGAGCCCCGACCACCGGACCCGGCGGAGAGTCACCTCATCCGCGTGGCCCACTCCTGCACCTTGGCGATCCGCTGCCGCAGCTGACCCGCCGTGGCCTCCGCGCTGGGCGGCCCGCCGCAGACCCGGCGCAGCTCGGTGTGGATCACCCCGTGCGGCTTGCCGCTCTGGTGGACGTACGCGCTGACCATCGTGTTGAGCTGCTTGCGCAGCTCCATCATCTCCTTGTGCGTGACCACCGGCCGCCGCTCGGCCGGCAGCTCCAGCAGGTCGGCCTCGCTGTCCGGCTTCTTGCGGCTGTGCGCGATCTGCCGGGCCTGCCGCTTCTGCAGCAGCAGTTGCACCTGCTCGGGCTCCAACAGGCCCGGAATGCCGAGGTAGTCCTGCTCCTCCTCGCTCCCCGGGTGCGCCTGCATGCCGAACTCGGCGCCGTCGTACAGCACCCGGTCGAAGACGGCGTCGGACTCCAGCGCCTCGAAGGGCAGCATGTCCTGCTCACCGGTGTCCTCGTCCTGCTGCTTGTTCGCCTCCTCCATCTCCTTCTCGGATTCGGCGTACGGGTCCTCCTCGCCCTCCTTCTTGGGCTTGTCGAGGGCGTGGTCCCGTTCCTTCTCCATCTCGTTGGCGAAGGTCAGCAGGTCGGGCACCGTCGGCAGGAACACGGACGCGGTCTCGCCGCGCCGCCGGGACCGTACGAAACGCCCGACGGCCTGCGCGAAGAACAGCGGGGTCGAGATCGTCGTCGCGTACACGCCGACCGCGAGCCGGGGCACGTCGACGCCCTCGGACACCATGCGCACCGCGACCATCCACCGGTCGTTGCTCTCGCTGAACTCGTCGATCCGCTTCGAGGCGCCGGCGTCGTCGGACAGGACGAGCGTCGCCTTGGTACCGGTGATCTCCCGGATCAGCTTGGCGTAGGCGCGCGCGGAGTCCTGGTCGGAGGCGATGACGAGGGCACCGGCGTCCGGGATGGCCTTGCGCACCTCGGTCAGCCGCTGGTCGGCGGCGCGCAGCACGCTGGGCATCCAGTCACCGCGCGGGTCGAGCGCCGTACGCCAGGCCTGGCTGATCGCGTCCTTGGTCATCGGCTCGCCGAGCCGGGCGGCGACCTCGTCGCCGGCCTTGGTGCGCCAGCGCATGTTGCCGCTGTAGGAGAGGAAGATGACCGGCCGGACGACGCCGTCCGACAGGGCGGACCCGTACCCGTAGGTGTAGTCGGCGGCGGACCTCCGGATGCCGGCGTTGTCCTCCTCGTACGTCACGAAGGGGATGGGGTTGGTGTCGGACCGGAAGGGCGTACCGGTCAGGGCGAGCCGGCGCGTGGCCGGCTCGAACGCCTCCAGACAGGCCTCGCCCCAGGACTTGGAGTCACCGGCATGGTGGATCTCGTCGAGGATGACGAGCGTCTTGCGCTGCTCGACGCGGTTGCGGTGCAGCATGGGCCGCACGCCGACACCGGCGTAGGTGACCGCGACGCCGTCGTACTCCCGGCCGAGCGGCCCCGCGCTGTACTCGGGGTCGAGCTTGATCCCTATCCGTCCGGCCGCCTCGGCCCACTGCTTCTTCAGGTGCTCGGTCGGCGCGACCACGGTCACCTGCTGCACGACGTGGTGGTGCAGCAGCCAGGAGGCCAGCGTCAGCGCGAAGGTGGTCTTGCCGGCGCCGGGCGTGGCGACGGCGAGGAAGTCACGCGGCTGCTCCTGGATGTACTTCTCCATCGCCCCCTGCTGCCAGGCACGCAGCTTGCTGGCGGTACCCCAGGGCGCGCGGCCCGGGAAGGCGGGCGAGAGGTGGTGGGAGTGAGCGGAGGAAGCGGCGGTGGTAGTCACGGTCTCCGTATGTCTTGCGGGTCGGGCGGCTCGGCTACGTATGACAACCGGGCCACCCTACCGGCGCCCCGCCGGTGTCAACGCGCGAACGAGGCCGGGTCGCCCGTGGGTGGGAGCCACGTCACAACTGCCGCAGCCACCCCGCGATCACCCCGACATCACCGAGGTCACCGGAGGCCACCTCGATGACCAGGTCGTACGCGGTGTCCTGGTCGGCGTCAGCGAGATCCACCCCGTTGACGGCGAGGAAGGCGGCGGTGGCGAGCCACGCGGTGCGCTTGTTGCCGTCGACCAGGGGGTGGTTGGCGGCCAGGGCGTGCAGCAGGGCGGCGGCCTGCTCGTACAGGTCCTCGTAGGCGGCCGTACCGAACATCCGGGCCCGCGGCCGGTGCACGGCCGATGCCAGCAGCCCGGGTTCACGCGCCTCGGGCGACCGGCCGCCGAAGGCGATCTCGGCGACGGCGGTGACCTCGGCGACGGTGAGGTGGCGGCTCATTCGCCCAGCCTCCGCAGCAGCTCGGCGTGGCCGCGCGCGAGGCGCTCGGCATGGGCGCGGACGACCCCCTGCTCCTCGCGCAGATACCGGTGTACGGCCGCCAGGACGACCTCGTCGGTCCGGCGGCCGGAGGCGTCGGCGAGGTCGTCCAGGGCCTGCTGGGTGGCGGCGTCGAGCGAGAGGGTCAGCTCGGGCATGGGGGAAGGCTAGGGTGCGGCAGGCCTCCCGGCGACCGGATTTCCCAGGTCACCGCGCTCTGAGCCGCGTCGTCACCCAGGCCCCCGCCAGCGCCACCCCCGCCATCGGCAGGAAGACGGCGGCGAAGGCGGCGGGGTGGGTGCCGTCGGTGGCCGCGGCCGTGGTGTCCGCCGTGCTGCCGCCGCCGAGGGCCGCGAAGGCGGCGCCGGCCGCGGCGAGGAGGACGACGTTGGAGAGGGCGTCGGAGATCTGCAGTGCGGCGGAGTTGGCGCCGGCCTCCCCCGGGGCGGACAGCTTCAGCAGGAGCACGCTGGTGGAGGAGATCACCAGGCCCATGCCGAAGCAGCCGAAGCCCCAGGCGACGGCGAGGGTCCAGACGGGCACGGAGTGCACGAGCACGCTGGGCGCGGCCGTGATCGCGGCGGCGACCAGCACCATGCCGCCCGTCATCAGCCGCTCCCGGTACGGCTGCACGCGCGGCCGGGACTGCACCCAGGAGCCCAGCGCCCAGGTGCCGCCGCCCGCCGCCAGCGAGAGCCCGGCGAGCATCGGCGACAGGCCGCGCTGGGTGACCAGCATCAGCGGCACGAAGGACTCGGCGGAGATGAAGGAACCGGCGGACAGACCGCGCAGGAGCACGACGGAGGGCAGGCCGCGGGCCGCCCGGTAGGTGCCGCGCGGAAGGAGGCCGAGGACGGCGGGCACGAGCAGGGCGACGCCGGCGAGCCCCGGGAGCAGGGACAGGGGGCGCAGGTCCTGCGCGGCGTACTGCAGCAGGCCGGCGCCGAGGGAGATGCCGAGCGCGAGCCGGATCCGGCGACGGTCGAAGGCGAGGGCGCCGGCCTCCTCGTCCACCGGGCCGGCCGCCCTCCGCCGTATCTGCGGCAGGGCGAGGGCGAGCGGGAAGACGACGAGGGCCGGGATGCCGAGGAAGACCCAGCGCCAGCCGAGGTGCTCGGTGACGGCGCCGGAGGCGAGCGGGCCGACGATGGACGGTACGACCCAGCCGGCCGCGAACGCCGCCATGATCGCGGGACGCAGCCGCTCGGGGTAGGCACGGCCGACGACGACGTACAACGCGACGATGACCAGTCCGCCGCCGAGCCCCTGCACCGCCCGCCCGAGGATGAACACCCACATGACCTGCGCGGTCCCGGCGACGACGAGTCCCGCGGCGAAGGCCCCGATCCCCGTGGTCAGCGCCCCGAGCGGGCCCCGCCGGTCGGACCACTGCCCGGCCAGCACCATGCCGAACAGGCTGGTCGTGAAGTACCCGGAGAAGGCGAACGCGTACAGGGCCACGCCGTCCAGCTCCCGCGCCGCGACCGGCATCGCGGTGCCGACGGCGGTCGCCTCGAAGGCGATCAGCAGCACGACGGACACGATCCCGACACTGAGCGCCCGGTAGGCCCGGCCCAGCACACCGTCGCCCTGGTCGACGGGCTCCACGACATCGGCGTCACGCGACTCAAGGGCACTCATGGCCGACAGAGTAAGGCCCACAGCACGGTTTGACCCCTGTCGGTGGTCCCGCCCGCCCTGCGACCTTGGTCGTACGCCTCGGGGCCGTTCATGAACGCCGTGTGGCAGTCGCATTGCAGCCCGGACATTCGCCTTGAGCCCGCGGAACACCTCGCCATAACGTCATTCCCACGAACACGGCCGTGTGCCCGAGTGGTTCAGGGGCTCGCCTGCGCTGCATCCATCAGCGAGCTCCGCTCGCGGGGAGTTACGCGGGTTCGAATCCCACCACGGCCGAGACGACAACCGAACACGGCCGTGTGCCCGAGTGGTTCAGGGGCTCGCCTGCAAAGCGAGTTACGTGGGTTCGAATCCCGCCACGGCCTCCATAAGCAGCTCCAAGCTTTACAGGCCCGGTTCGGCGGCCGGGAGCAGGGGCTGCGATTTGCCTTCGGTGAAACTCCGTGACCCTTGTTCCGACCTGGAAGGTCGCAGTGCAGGTGCAGGTGCATGTGCCGGTCGGGTTCGGCTGCGGCTGAGCGTGGTGCGCACGGGCGGGCCGGGTCACAGGACCCCGCCCGCCTCGTCCTGGAACAGCTCGGTCCAGTAGTGCCACTGGGTGCCGGGTGCGGTGCCCGTGGGGTCGACGGCCGACAGGGTGTGGATCATCGCCGCGGCCAGCTGGTCGTACGCCTCCGTCGTCAGTTCGCCCGCGAGGTGTTCGTCGATGGTGCGCTCGTGGTGCAGGAGCCAGAGCGTGAAGGCGAGGGTGGAGACGTCGGTGTTCAGGGGGTAGAGCGTGGCCTCCGGCTCGCTGAAGGTCAGCACCGCGCCCGTTCTGCCGTCGACCACCAGACTGTTGTCCTCGACGAGATAGCCGAGGCGGATCAAGTGGTCGGCGTGGGCCGGGAGTTCGTCTAGGGGGTAGTCGCCCGCGTACTCGTCGGTGAAGTACTCCCGGAGTGTCGGCAGCGGGACGTCCGTGTCGGCGTGGAAGAGGACCGTCTCCTCCGGCAGCCCGGTCTCGCGGAGGAAGCGCCGGGTCGGCTCGTGCGTGAGGGTCGTGGGGAAGTCGACTTCTTCGAAGCGGGTCACCCTGCCGTGCCCGAACTCCTGGTCCAGGAGGCGCGCGGGGACGTCCAGGGCGAGACCGGAGGCGGTGCCGGGGCCGGCGACGAGGGCGAGCGGGCGGATCAGGGCCGCCGCCTTCCAGTACGGCGGGACCTCGCCGGCCGCGCCCTCCTCGAAGAGGGAGAGCAGGCGGCGGGTCGCCTCGGCGACCGTCCTGGGGCCGTACTGACCCGCGAGGGACGCGAAACGGCCGCGCAGACCCGCGAGTTCCTCGGTGACCGCGGCGAAGCGCAGCAGCGTGGCCAGGGAGGGCGCGAAGGGGCGGGGCTCGGACGGGGCGAACAGGTACGCCGTCGTCAGTTCGCCGGTGCCGCCGTCGAGCAGGATCGACTCGCGCTCCATGCCCGCCGGGTTGAGCAGTTCGCCTATCACCAGCCGGTCCCGCAGCTCGTCCGCCACCCGGAACGGGCCGTCCGCGGCGTCGGCGAGCGTGCGCAGGCCGTGCCTGCGCAGCGGCGAGAAGGTCAACAGGCCGGTGTCCGCGGGCAGTCCGCCGCCGCCGAGCAGGCCGCGCGTCGGCCCGTGCGTGACATAGCGGTCCAGCTCCGCCTCGGTCAGCGTGATCGCCGGAACCCCGGCATCGGTCGTGCTCATCGCTCCCCCGCGATCTTCCCCGTGCCCCACCTGCGTCCGTGAGCGCGACTGCCCCCACTGCTTGCGCAGCCTACGCCGCCCCACTGACAACGGCCCGCACCAGGAAGGACGTCGGCCGAGCCGGGTGCGTTGCGCGCCGGCGCGGATCGTCACCGCCGCCGGGCGAGGCCGCGGGTGCTCACTGGCCCGTCACCACCGCCGCCTGCGGCCGGATCGGAAGCCGGTTGACCGGGCGGCCGGTGGCCGCGCGGACCGCGGAGGCGATCGCGGCCGGTGCCGTCACGACCGGGACCGCGCTGACGGACTTGGCGCCGAAGGGGGCGACCACGTCCCGTTCCTCGACCAGTTTGACGATCCGGATGTCCGGGGCGTCCAGCGCGGTCGGCAGCGCGTATCCGGTCAGGTCGGGGTGGCGGATCAGGCCTCGCGGGGTGCGCAGGTTCTCGGTGAGCGCGATGCCGACGCCCTGGGTCACGCCCGCCTCGATACGGGCGGCCAGCTGGGTGGGGTTGAGGACCCGGCCCACGTCCTGGGCGACCGCCAGCTCCACCACCCGTACCGAGCCCAGCTCGATGTCGACGTCCACCACCGCGCGGATCGCGCAGAAGGCCAGGCCCACGAAGGCGTCGCCCTGGCCGGAGGCGTTCAGCGGCTCGGTCGGGTGCGGTCGGCACTGGGCCGTGGCCCACAGCTCCTTGCCGTCCATGGCCTCGGTGACGGTGGTCGACAGCACACCGTCGTACGACGTGATCTTGCCGTCGGTGATCTGGAGGAGCTCCGTGGACATGCCGAACTTGTGGGCGAGGGGCTGCAGGAGCTGGGTGCGGACCATCTTCGCCGCGCGCTCCACCGCGCCGCCGGACACCCACGTGTGCCGGCCGCGGCAGCCCGCGCCGGCCGGGGGCTGGTCGGTGTCGACCGGTGCCACGTGGACTTCCTCGATGCCGAGGGTCTCCTGGACGATCTGCCGGGCGAGGGTGGTGAAGCCCTGGCCGGTCTCCACGGCCGCGCACAGGACGGTCGCGACTCCGTCGTGGACCTTGACCGTCGCCGTGGACACCTCGTCGGCACCCTCCGCGCCGAGCATGTGCACCATGCCCACGCCGTAGCCGACGCCCCGGCGCACCGCGCCCGGCTCGCCGGCGCCCTCGGGGCCGCCGGGCAGCAGCCACTCCTCCTCGGGCGTGTCCTTGGGCAGGGCGGGCAGCGGGAAGTCCTGGACGGCCTGCAGGAGTTCGGCGACCGGCGCCGGGCAGGTCACCGTCTGGCCGATCGGGAGGACGTCACCGGTCGCGAGGGCGTTGCGCAGCCGCAGCTCGGCCGGGTCCAGGCCCAGTTTCTTCGCCAGCTTGTCCATCTGCGCCTCGTAGGCGGCGCACACCTGCATCGCGCCCTCGCCGCGCACATGGCCGGAGGGCGGGTTGTTGGTGCGCACGGCCCAGCCCTCGATGAAGGCGTTCGGGACGACGTACGGGCCGCACGCGAAGGAGACGGCGGCGGCCAGGGCGTCGGAGGAGGTGTCGGCGTACGCGCCCGCGTCCAGCAGGATCTGCGCCTCCACCTTCACCAGCTTGCCCTCGGCGTCGGCGTGGTGGCGGTAGCGGAGCAGCGTCGGATGACGGTGGGCGTGGCCGAGGAAGGACTCCTCGCGGGTCGCCGTGAGCTTCACCGGGCAGCCGGTCTTCAGGGCGAGCAGGCCGAGCGGGAGCTGGAAGCCCGGGTCCTCGCGGTCGGCGGTGGCGCCCGGCACCCCGGTGACGACGATCTTCACCCGATCCGGGGACAGGCCGTAGCAGGCCGCGGCGGTGTTGCGGTCGGTGTGCGGGTCGGTGGAGGCCAGGTACAGCTCCACGCCGCCGTCGGGGCGCGGCACGGCGAGGCCGGCCTCGGCGCCGATCGGCGCCGGGTCCTGGCGCCCTATGCGGTACTGGCCCTCCACGACGACCTCGCCGACCGCCGAGGGGTCGCCGTGGTGCAGCGGGATGTGCCGGATCAGGTTGCCGTCGGGGTGCAGCGGCTCGGCCTCGAAGGCCTGCTCGGGGTCGGTGACCGGGTCGAGTACTTCGTACTCGACGATGACGGCCGCCGCGGCCATCCGCGCGGTGTCCGGGTGGTCGGCGGCGACGGCGGCGATGGGCTCGCCGTGGTGCCGTACGACCTCGGAGGCGAACACCGGACGGTCGGGGGTGCCCCGGCCGTGGCGCGGGGTGCCGGGCACGTCCTCGTGCGTGACGACGGCCCGTACGCCGGGCATCTCGCGCGCGTGGCTGGTGTCGATGGACACGATGCGCGCGTGCGCGTGCGGGGAGCGCAGCACGGCCGCCCACAGCAGGCCCTCGGCCCACAGGTCGGCCGCGTACGGGAAGGTGCCCTCGGTCTTGGCGCGGGCGTCGGCGTGCGGCAGGGAGGCGCCGAGGCCGTGCGGCAGCGGCTCGGCCTCGGGGGCGGGTTCCGCGGCGGTGGTCGCCGTAGCGGCTTCGTTGCTCACGCCTGGCCTCCGTCCTGGCCGTAGTGCGGGTCGTGCGGGTCGTGCGGTCCCGGGGTGCCGTGCGGCGGTGTGCCGTACGGGTCGGGCGTGCCGTACGGCGGCGTGTCGCCGTAACCGCCGGGAGCGGCCCGCGGGGTGTCGAACGCGCCCGGCGCCTCGAACGCCGACGGGTTGACGCCGCCGGAGCCGGGGCCCGCCTGGTGCGGGATACGGGCCTCGTCCGCGTCCGACTCGGCGTCGGCGGCGTGCGACGCCTCGCGCTCGGCGACGACCTCCTTGACGGCCTCCACGACGCCCCGGTAGCCGGAGCAGCGGCACAGGTTGCCGCACAGCGCCTGCCGGGTCTCCAGCTCGGTCGGCGCGGGGTTGCCCTCCAGCAGGTCGTGCACGGTCATCGCCATGCCGGGCACGCAGAAACCGCACTGCACGGCACCGCACCGGGCGAGCGCGCGCTGCACGTCGGAGGGCTGTCCGTCGACGGCCAGGCCCTCGACCGTGCGCACCTCGCTGCCGGCCGCGGTGACCGCGGGGACCAGGCAGGAGGCGACCAGCCGGCCGTCGACTTGGACGTTGCAGGCCCCGCACTCGCCCTGCGAGCAGCCGTCCTTGGCCCCCGCGAGCCCGAGCCGCTCGCGCAGGACGTACAGCAGCGACTCGCCGATCCAGGCGTCGGTGACGGGCCGCTCGACGCCGTTGACGCGCAGGACGTAGGAGGCGAGCGGGTGGTCGTCGTGCGGCGGGAGGGGCGCGGTGTGCTCCGCGTGTTCCCCGGGGCCGGCTTCCTGGGGCCTGGGCGTGCCGTCCTCGGTGGGGGCCTCGTCGTCCGCACCGGGTGCGGCGGACTCGGGCGCGTCGGCGGCGTGCTCCGGTACGGCCGCGGAGGCCGGGGTCCGCGGTTCCGCATGGTCGGCCGCCGCCGCGTCGGGGCTGGTGGGCGTGGCGGGGTCTGTGGCCGCCTGAGCGGCTCCGGTGGGTGCTGCGGGGCCCTCGTGGTCCGCAGGGCCGTCGGCGGGGCGCTCAGGGGCCGCCGCGGGGCCGTGGCCGTCCGCGTCCGGTCGCCGTCCCGCCGCCGACTCGGCCCGCTGCTCCGGGAATCCGGTCGGCACGCCCGGCTCCGCGGACTCGGCGAACTCCTCGAACTCGCCGTACTCGGCAGGCTCGGCGGACTCGCCGAACCGGCCGGGGTGGTCCGCCTCGAAGCGGCCGGCCTCGACGTGCGCCTCGGCGGGCTCGGACTGCCGGCCGTCCCCGTGACCGGCTTCGCCGGCCCCCGACTCCTCCTGGGCGGCCGTGGCATGGCCGGCCGGGCCCTGCCCGTACCGCTCGTCCGGTGCGGGGGCGTACCCCGGCGCGGCCGGACCGCCCGCCGGGTGGGCGTCGGTGTGGTCGGGCAGGCCGGTGTGGCCGGTGTCGGCGGGCCGGTCCCAGGTGCGGGCCGCCTCCTCCGTCGCCCAGGGCGCGGGCGCGCCGCCGGGCAGGGTGGCCGGCGGGGTGCCGCCGCCCCACTGCTCGACCAGGGAGGACGTGGTGAACTCGCCCGATTCGTCCGGAAGCTCGCCGCCGGCGACCGGGATCGACCACTGCCCGGTGACGTCGTGCCCGGGCGCGGCCGGCGCCGCGGGCTCCTCGAAGGTCCAGTGCTGGGTCGCGCCGGGGCTGTAGGTGAACCGGTCGTCGGCGGCCTGCGCCTGGGGCGCGGCGTTCGGGTCGGGCCACTCGGTGCCGCCCGCGGGCGCGGTCCAGGTGCCGGTCGCGGCGGGGTCGCCGGTGCCGGGGGCGACCGCTATCCGCGGCGGCACATAGCCGTGACCCGGCGCGGCCAGCGGGCTGTCGCCGGACAGCAGGGCGTCGATGCCGCCCTCGGGGAGCTTCACGAACGCGGTGGCGCCGTCGTCGTAGTCGCCCTGGGGCAGCGGGTCCCAGCGTCCGCCGCCCTGGGGCGTGCCCTGTCCGTGCTGGTCGTCGGTCACGACAGCGCCCTCCCCAGTGCTCGTCGGGCCAGTGCGGCGACGGTGCGCCGCAGGTGCAGTACGGCGGGCGGAAGCGCGGGCACCGAGCCGTCGGCCTCCGGCGCCGGGTCCGGGATGCAGGCCGCGGAGACGTACTCGCCGAAGGCGTTGAGTGCCTCCGGGACGAGCGCGCGGTCGTTGTCCCAGTCGATCAGCTGGGCGACCCACTGCTCGGCCTCCAGGGGCCTGAGCGGCATCGGCGCTATGGCACCGACGGCGCACCGCACTCCGCGCCGGGCGGGGTCGAGGACCAGGGCCACGGAGGCCAGCGCGCGGCCCGGTCCGGTGCGTCCGGTCGCCTTGAGGAAGACCTGCGGGGCGTGCAGCAGCGGCACGCGCACGTAGCCGATGAGTTCGCCGCCGCGCAGCATCTCCACGCCGGCCAGCAGATGCGACACCGGGATCTCCCGGCGGGCCCCGCCCGGGCCCGCGATGATCAGCGTCGCCTCCAGGGCGGCCAGCACCGGCAGCGCGTCCCCGGTGGGTGCGGCCGAGGCGATGTTGCCGCCCAGGGTGCCCGCGTTGCGGATGTGCGGCGGGCCCGCGGCGCGCGCGGCGGCGGCGAGCGCCGGGATCAGGGCCGCGAAGTCGGGGCGGCCCATGCGCGCGTGCGTGAGACCCGCGCCGAGCAGCGCGTGGCCGTCCTGGTACTGCCAGCCGCGGATCTCGCTGATCCGCCCGAGGCCCACCAGGGCGGCGGGCCTGAGCTGGCCCGAGTTGACGGCGGCCATCAGGTCGGTGCCGCCCGCGACGGGCACGGCGGCGGGCATGGCCCCGAGGGCCGCCACGGCCTCGTCCAGCGTCGTGGGCAGCGTGACGGCCTCCTCCGCCTGCGGTGCGTGCGTGGTCAAACCGGCTGCCCCTTCCCGCTGCCCCACCTGGTCCCACCTGTGTGGCCGTACGGTACGTGCTCACAGGGCGGACGTGGCAACTCTGGCACATCTTCGCAAGGGGCGAGGACGGGGGTCCCTTAGGAGGCATTCGCCCACCTCATCGCGGAGATGGTCCGGTTTTGTACGGCATCGCCGGTGCGCGCCGATTGACACTCTTCGGTGACGCCTGGCGCGGTTTTCCAGCACTTGTTCGGGACGGCCGCCCGAGCGGGGCGGTCACTTGTTCGGCGGCGGTCCCTCGATCGGGCGACCGGGCACTCCGGGGCGCTTCTGCCACGGCCGGGGCCCGGTGGGCGGCCGGTAGGCCACGCCGAGGGCGTCAAGTCGCGCGTAATGGGCGGTCATACGGCGTTCGAAGCCGACGAAGTCCCGCTCCGCGGGGGCGGGCAGCCGGCTCCAGGCCACCTCGGCGAAGGCCGCGAGCCGGGGGAAGGCCTGGTAGTCCACGCGCGCGGCGTCCTCCAGCACCTCGGTCCAGACGTTGGCCTGAGTGCCCAGCACATGCCGGGCCTCCGCCTCGGTGAGCCCGTCCGGGACGGGTTCGAACCGGTAGACGTCCTCCAGGGTCCGCACGAAGCCGATCGGCACCGGTTCGTCCTCGCCCGGGGCCTGACGGTGGTCCAGATACACGTACTGCTCCGGGCACATGACGACGTCATGGCCGGCCCGCGCGGCCGCGATCCCGCCGCCGTAACCGCGCCAGGAGGACACCGCCGCGCCCTTGGCGAGTCCGCCCTCCAGGATTTCGTCCCAGCCGATGAGCCGGCGTCCGCGCGCGGCGAGCCAGGCGTCGAAATGGCCGATGAACCACGACTGCAGTTCGTCCTCGTCGGCGAGGGAGAGGTCCGCGATCCGGTTCTTGGCGGTCACCGACTCGGTCCACTGCTCCTTGCGGCATTCGTCGCCGCCGACATGGATGAACTGCCCGGGGAACAGTTCCAGGACCTCCTCGAACACCCCCTCGTAGAAGCGCAGGGTGGTGTCGGTGGGGGCGAGTACGTTGGCGGAGATCCCCCAGTTGTCCCAGACGGTGAGGGCGGTGGTGTCGACGACGTCGGTGTTGCCGAGTTCCGGGTACGCGGCGATCGCGGCCTGCGAATGGCCCGGTACGTCGATTTCCGGGACGACGGTGATATGCCGCTCGGCGGCATAGGCGACGATCTCGCGGATGTCGTCCTGGGTGTAGTAACCCCCGTGCGGTTTCTCCTCCCACAGCGGGGAGGCCCGGTGACCGAATTTCGACCGTGCCCGCCAGGAGGCGGTCTCGGTCAGTTTCGGATACCGCTTGATCTCGATCCGCCAGCCCTGGTCGTCGGTCAGATGGAAATGGAAGACGTTGAGTTTGTGCGCCGCCATCAGGTCGAGATAGCGCAGCACGCCTTCCTTGGGCATGAAGTGCCGTGCCACGTCCAGGAGAAGGCCGCGCCAGCGGAAACGGGGGCTGTCTTCGACGGTGATCTCCGGAAGGTCCCAGTCCTGGTCCGGCCGCAGCGGCGCTCGGCGGAACGCGTCGGGGCCGAGCAGTTGCCGGAAGGTCTGGGCGCCCCAGAAGACACCGGCGGCACTGCCGCCCTCGATGCGGAACGGATAGCCGTCGATGACGACGCGGTAGCCCTCCGGCGGCAGGCCGGGATCGATGCTCAGCGCGATGCGGTTGGCGCGCCCGGACACCTCGGGAAAGGGCAGGCCGGTCGCCGCTCCGACAGTGGCCCGCAGCCAGCGCGCCACGCCCTCCGTGCCGGCCCCCGCCTCCAGCGCCGTCTCCGCGTCCAGGCTCGTGCAACCGGCTGCGTTCCAGACCACACGGCTCGGCGCCGGAATCAGCGCCTCGCCGGGTTCCAGGAGGAAGGGTGTGCCGCTCATCTCGTCGGGTTGGTCACTCATGCCGCCCGTCGCACCTCCGCCACCTGCGTCGCACTGAGTGCAACGACGGTTCCACTGCGTACAACTCCAACGGAGGCTACAGGTCTGGACCACTCCCTGGCCAGAGAACGCGAAAACCCCGGCATGCGCGCACTGCACGCACACCGGGGGTCCCACGTACGCGGACGGACCTTACTTGTCGCCGCCCTTGTCGTCGCCGCCGCTGCCCATGGATTCGTAGATCTCCTTGCACATGGGGCACACGGGGTACTTCTTCGGGTCGCGGCCCGGCACCCAGACCTTGCCGCACAGCGCCACGACGGGGGTGCCGTCGAGGGCGCTCGCCATGATCTTGTCCTTCTGGACGTAGTGGGCGAAGCGCTCGTGGTCACCGTCGCCGTGGGACACCTGTGGCGTCGGCTCTACGAGGGTCCCCGTACCAGTCCCGCGCTCGGGCTCAAGAGTGCTCATACCGCCCAGAGTACTGAAGTGCACGGGTATCAGTTGAGCGAAGGGTCGTCCGGATAGGTGGCCACCATCGCCAGCTCGTTGCGCTGGCGGCGCAGTACCTCGCGCCACAGTCGCTCCGGGGCCGGTGAGGAGACGTCCCCGGGCTCCGACTCGACCACGTACCAGGCGCCCTCGACCAGCTCGTCCTCCAGCTGGCCGGGGCCCCAGCCGGCGTATCCGGCGAAGATCCGCAAGGAGCCGAGGGCCGAGGCGAGCAGCTCCGGCGGGGCCTCCAGGTCGACCAGGCCGATCGCCCCGTGCACCCGGCGCCAGCCCAGCGGGGCGAGGTCGCCGTTCGCGCCGCCCGGGATGACCGCGACGCCGAGCGCCGAGTCCAGCGAGACGGGTCCGCCCTGGAAGACCACCCCGGGCTCGCCGGTGAGATCGGCCCAGCCTTCCAGGATGTCGCTCACGTCCACAGGGGTGGGGCGGTTGAGGACGACACCGAGGGAGCCCTCCTCGTCGTGGTCGAGAAGGAGCACCACAGCGCGGTCGAAGTTCGGGTCCGCCAGGGCGGGAGTGGCCACGAGCAGCCGCCCTGTGAGCGAGGACACCTCGGTCATGCCAGACATGATCCCGCATCTTCCCCTTCGGTGGGGAGCCAATCGGGGTGCGGGAGTGAACGCAGCTCAGCGTGTACGCAAGCGCCCCGGGCGCACGCCCGGAGCCGGTGACCCCATGTGCCCGATAGCGCACGGTTCGTGTTGTGACACAGCTATGACGCGACTGGGCGGTCCTTGGGCTTCCGAACGGGGGGTGATCGGCGATTACCCTGTCTTCCCGGCCCCCGCGCACAGTGATCGGCCGGCCCCTGCCCAACTCATCGGAACGCGAGATACATGACCGTCAACGACGATGTCCTGCTTGTCCACGGCGGAACCCCGCTGGAGGGCGAGATCCGTGTCCGCGGTGCGAAGAACCTCGTACCGAAGGCCATGGTCGCCGCCCTCCTGGGCAGCGCGCCGAGCCGCCTGCGCAACGTTCCCGACATCCGTGACGTGCGGGTCGTCCGCGGCCTGCTGCAGCTGCACGGCGTGACGGTCCGGCCGGGCGAGGAACCCGGGGAGCTGGTGCTCGACCCGACGCACGTCGAGAGCGCCAACGTGGCTGACATCGATGCCCACGCGGGCTCCAGCCGTATCCCGATCCTCTTCTGCGGCCCGCTGCTGCACCGCCTCGGCCACGCGTTCATCCCCGGCCTCGGCGGCTGCGACATCGGCGGCCGGCCCATCGACTTCCACTTCGACGTGCTGCGGCAGTTCGGCGCGACGATCGAGAAGCGCGCGGACGGGCAGTACCTGGAGGCCCCGAAGGGCCTGCGGGGCACGAAGATACGGCTGCCGTACCCGTCCGTCGGCGCGACCGAGCAGGTGCTGCTGACGGCCGTACTCGCCGAGGGCGTAACGGAGTTGTCCAACGCGGCCGTCGAGCCGGAGATCGAGGACCTCATCTGCGTGCTGCAGAAGATGGGCGCGATCATCGCGATGGACACCGACCGCACCATCCGCATCACCGGTGTGGACAAGCTCGGCGGCTACGCCCACCGCGCCCTCCCGGACCGCCTGGAGGCCGCGTCCTGGGCGTCGGCGGCGCTCGCGACCAACGGCAACATCTACGTCCGCGGCGCCCAGCAGCGCTCGATGATGACGTTCCTGAACACCTACCGGAAGGTGGGCGGCGCCTTCGAGATCGACGACGAGGGCATCCGTTTCTGGCACCCCGGTGGCCAGTTGAAGTCCATCGCGCTGGAGACGGACGTCCACCCCGGTTTCCAGACCGACTGGCAGCAGCCGCTGGTGGTCGCGCTGACCCAGGCCACGGGCCTGTCCATCATCCACGAGACGGTGTACGAGTCCCGGCTGGGCTTCACGTCCGCGCTGAACCAGATGGGCGCGCACATCCAGCTCTACCGCGAGTGCCTGGGCGGCTCCGACTGCCGCTTCGGCCAGCGCAACTTCCTGCACTCCGCGGTCGTCTCCGGACCCACCCGGCTCCAGGGCGCCGACCTGGTCATCCCCGACCTGCGCGGCGGGTTCTCGTACCTGATCGCGGCCCTGGCGGCCGAGGGCACGTCCCGCGTCCACGGCATCGAACTGATCAACCGCGGCTACGAGAACTTCATGGAGAAGCTCGTGGAACTGGGCGCGAAGGTCGAGCTGCCGGGCAAGGCGCTCGGCTGACGGGTTCCCGCGCCGTACGACGAAGGGGCGGCCCTCCGGTGAAGGAGGGCCGCCCCTTTGGCGTCATCGTGCGTCTTGACGTCATCGTGCGTCAGAACGCACCGTACGTCGTCCCATGACGTACGGACGACAAGGTCACTTGCCCTTGGCGGCTTCCTTCAGCTTGCTGCCCGCGGTGACCTTCACGCTGTAGCCGGCGGGGATGTTGATCGGCTCGCCGGTCTGCGGGTTGCGCGCGGTGCGAGCGGCACGGTGGGTGCGCTCGAAGGTCAGGAAGCCGGGGATGGTGACCTTCTCGTCGCCCTTGGCGACGATCTCGCCGACGGTCTCGGCGAACGCGGCCAGCACGGCGTCGGCGTCCTTGCGGGTCACCTCGGCGCGGTCGGCCAGCGCGGCCACCAGCTCACTGCGGTTCATGTTGTTACTCCCGTGTTTTTCTTGCCGTTGGGGTGTGCCACGCGGCGGACCCGCCCGAGGCACTGCGATGCCGATGCGCTCGCGCCCAGGGACGCATCCTGCCCCTACCTGCGGCGGTAAAGCCAATCCGGCACCCGTAGGAGTCGTGAGAACACCCTGGGGAGTCACACGAAAAGCGCCCGCTCGGCGTCACCCTAGAGGGCGCCCGGCATCGGCTGGTTCCACGACGCGCCGATGCGGGGGCCGCCGTGGTGATCCTCACAGCCCCTGCACAGTACGGCACGGCGTCACCGGGACGTCGCCCGGCCGCCGCCCCGCCGTCACCCGGCGGAGCGGCGAGGAGGGGGGCTAGGCCGTCGCGCCCGCCGCCTTCGCGGCCTCGCGGACGGCGCCGGCGACGGCGCCCGCGACCTTGTCGTTGAAGACGCTCGGGATGATGTAGTTCGGGTTCAGCTCGTCCTGGCTGACCACGTCGGCGAGGGCCTTCGCGGCGGCCAGCATCATCTCGGTGTTGACGGTGCGGGACTGGGCGTCCAGCAGGCCGCGGAAGACGCCCGGGAAGACCAGCACGTTGTTGATCTGGTTCGGGAAGTCGGAGCGGCCGGTGGCCACAACGGCCGCCGTCTGGCGGGCGATTGCGGGGTCCACCTCGGGGTCGGGGTTCGCGAGCGCGAACACGATCGCGCCCTCGGCCATGGCGGCCACGTCGTCGCCGTCGAGCACGTTCGGGGCGGAGACCCCGATGAACACGTCGGCGCCGCGCACGGCCTCCTTGAGGGTGCCGGTGAGGCCCTCGGGGTTGGTGTTGTCGGCGATCCAGCGCAGCGGCGAGTCGGCCGGGGCGTTCACCAGGTCCTCGCGGCCGGAGTGGACGACACCGTGGATGTCGGCGACGACGGCGTTCTTCACGCCCGCGGCGAGCAGCAGCTTGAGGATGGCCGTACCGGCCGCGCCGGCGCCGGACATCACGACCCGGATGTTCTCGATCGCCTTGTCCGTGACGCGAAGTGCGTTGGTCAGGGCGGCGAGGACGACGATCGCGGTGCCGTGCTGGTCGTCGTGGAAGACGGGGATGTCGAGGGCCTCGCGCAGCCGGGCCTCGATCTCGAAGCAGCGCGGCGCGGAGATGTCCTCCAGGTTGATGCCGGCGAAGCCGGGCGCGATCGCCTTGACGATCTCCACGATCGCGTCGGAGTCCTGGGTGTCCAGGCAGATCGGCCAGGCGTCGATGCCGGCGAAGCGCTTGAAGAGGGCCGCCTTGCCCTCCATGACGGGCAGCGCGGCCTTCGGGCCGATGTTGCCGAGGCCCAGCACGGCGGAGCCGTCCGTCACGACCGCAACGGAGTTGCGCTTGATGGTGAGGCGGCGGGCGTCCTCGGGGTTCTCGGCGATCGCCATGCAGACGCGGGCCACACCCGGCGTGTAGACCATGGACAGGTCGTCACGGTTGCGGATGGGGTGTTTCGACGCCATCTCGATCTTGCCGCCGAGGTGCATCAGGAACGTACGGTCCGAGACCTTGCCGAGGGTGACGCCCTCGATGCCGCGCAGCTTCTCGACGATCTCCTCGGCGTGCGCGGTGGAGGTGGCCGCGATGGTGACGTCGATGCGGAGCTTCTCGTGGCCGGACGCGGTGACGTCGAGGCCGGTGACCGAGCCTCCGGAGGACTCCACGGCGGTGGTGAGCTGCGAGACGGCGGTTCCGCTCGCGGGCACCTCCAGCCGGATGGTCATCGAGTAGGAGACGCTGGGCGCCGTTGCCATGGCCGACTTCCTCTGCTTTCACCGTGTCGCGAGTTGTGCCGTCCGATCGTCGCACCTACCGCGGAGTACGCGGTAGTCGCCCTGGATTGCGGACGTTGTGTTCATGAGCGGTGCCTGGTTGCCGCGCATTTTCGGAAAACCACTTCCACCATACGAGAAACGATCAGGCGGGAAAAGGGGCGCGCAGGGCAAAGAAAGAGACCCACATCACGTTCGTGATGTGGGTCTCCCTCACGCTGATGACACCGACCCGCCATGCTCGCCTCGCGGCAAGTGGTCCCTCGCAGGGACAAAGGTTGGGCCCGGGGGCTTGGATCGAGCCGGTGCCACGTCCAGGCTAACAAACCGACGCCCCGGGGCCATTCCCGTACGGGAGGTTCACAGGAAACTCAGTCCCGCAGCAGGTCCGGCACCCCGGCCGCGTCCGGCTCGTCCCGCTCCCCCGACACCACCGTCAGCCGCTGGGTGGCCCGGGTCAGCGCCACGTAGAGCACGCGCAGCCCGGCCGGCGACTCGTCGGCGATCTCCGCCGGCGAGACGACCACCGTCGCGTCGTACTCCAGGCCCTTGGCCTCCAGGCTGCCGAGCGCGACGACCCGGTCGCCGAGCCCGGCCAGCCAGCGCCGGGCCTCCTCGCGCCGGTTCATGGCGACGACCACGCCGACCGTGCCGTCCACCCGGTCCAGCAGCCGCTGGGCCTCGGACCGCACGGTGTCCGCCAGCGACTGCTCGACGACCGTGAAGCGCGGCTCGACGCCGGTGGACCGGACCGCGCTGGGCGCCTCGGAGCCGGGCATGGCGAGCGCGAGCACCTTGGCGGCCAGCTCGGCGATCTCCGCCGGGTTGCGGTAGTTCACGGTGAGCTGGAAACGGCGCCGGGGCCGGGTGCCGAGGGCCTCGTCGCGGGCCTCGGCCGCCTCGTCCGGGTCGGACCAGGAGGACTGGGCCGGGTCGCCGACCACGGTCCAGGTGGCGTGCCGGCCGCGGCGGCCGACCATGCGCCACTGCATCGGGGTGAGGTCCTGCGCCTCGTCCACGATGACGTGCGCGTACTCGGTGCGCTCCTGCGCGAGGCGCTCGGCCCGCTCCCGCTGCGACTCCTCGCGCACCGGCATCAGCTCCTCCAGCCCGGTGAGCTGGTCCAGGGGGTCGAGTTCGCGCTTCTTGCGCGGCCGGGCCGGGGCCCCGAGGATCGCCTGGAGTTCGTCCAGCATGGCGATGTCGTGCACGGAGTGCCCGTCCCGCTTCAGCGAGCGGGCGACCCTGCGGACCTCGCCGGGGGTGAGGATCCGGCGCGCCCAGCGGCCGAGCCGCCGCTCGTCGGCCATGGCGGCGAGCACGGCCTTCGGGGTCAGCTCGGGCCACCAGGCGTCGAGGAAGGCGAGGAAGGCGTCCTCGGACGTGACGTCCTCGTCGAAGGAGGAGCGCAGCTCGGCGGCCAGCTCCGGGTCGGTGTGCCGGGTGGCCGCCCCGGACTTGGCCCACAGGGCGTCCAGCAGCAGCTTGCGGGCGCGCGGGCGCAGCAGGTTGACCGGCGCGGTGCCGCCGAGGGCGGTGCGGCGGACGCGGTCCAGCTCCGCCGCCTCCAGCTCGATGCGGCGCCCGAAGGCGACCACACGGAGCCGGGTGGGCGGACCGTCGAAGGACCGCCGCTCGCTGTCGTCGGTGTCGTCGGCGTCGTCGTCCAGGGCGAGCTGCCCCGTGGCGCCGGTGCCCGCCGGTCCCAGTTCCAGGGCGCCCCGGGCCGCCTTCCGCAGCACCTTCAGCATCCGGTACGAGCCCTTGGCGCGGGCCACGGACGGGGAGTCGTACAGCGTGGCCTCGGCACCGTCGACGAGCGAGCCGATCGCACGGATCGCGACCTGGCCCTCCTCGCCGAGCGAGGGCAGCACGCCCTCGGTGTAAGCCACGAGCAGCGGGGTCGGGGAGACGATCAGGATGCCGCCCGCGTACCGGCGTCTGTCCTGGTAGAGCAGGTAGGCGGCACGATGCAGGGCGACGGCGGTCTTGCCGGTGCCGGGGCCGCCCTCCACATACGTGATCGAGGCGGCGGGGGCGCGGATGACCAGGTCCTGCTCGGCCTGGATGGAGGAGACGATGTCCCGCATGGTGTGGCTGCGGGCCTGGCCGAGGGCGGCCATGAGGGCGCCGTCGCCGATCACGGGCAGCTCGCGGCCGTCGAGGCGGGCGGTCAGCTCGGGCCGCATCAGATCGTCCTCGACACCGAGCACGCGGCGGCCCTTGGACCGGATCACCCGGCGCCGTACGACCCGCCCGGGGTCCACCGGAGTGGCCCGGTAGAAGGGGGCGGCGGCGGGCGCCCGCCAGTCGATGACCAGCGGCGCGTAGTCCTCGTCGAGCACGCCGATGCGCCCGATGTGCAGGGTCTCGGCGATGTCGGCGGTGTTGTCGTCGCGTACGGCACCCTCGGCGGGCTCGACCGCCGTGTAGGCCCCGTCGGGCCCCTTCTTCCCGTCCTTGCCGAGCAGCAGGTCGATTCGCCCGAACAGGAAGTCCTCGAACTCGTTGTTGAGCCGGTTCAGGTGGATGCCGGCCCGGAAGACCTGGGCGTCCCGCTCGGCCAGCGCGCCCGGGGTGCCGACCTGGCCGCGCTTGGCCGCGTCGTGCATCAGGAACTCGGCCTCGTGGATCTTCTCCTCGAGCCGCCGGTACACCCGGTCCAGGTGTTCCTGTTCGACGCTGATCTCTCGGTCGCGGACGGAGTCGTGTGCGTCGTGTACCGAGCCGACCGCGGACTGCTGAACCTGAGCGGCCACCGGGCCCCCTTCTGACGTGCTGGGCAGCCGTCAACCGTACGCGAAGGGGGGCCGTCAAAGCTACGGGACGGCAGCTCAGGGGCGCGGTGAATGCGCGACAGTCCCACGGGTGCGGGCAGCCGGCACCCGTCCGGAACACGCCGGGACCCGGCCTGGGGGCCTGGGGCGCAGCCCCGGAAGGCGGCACTCCCCGCACACCGCACCCCCCGGCCGGATCCGCCGCAGGCGCTACGCGTCGACCTGCACCAGCTTCTTCCCCTGGAAGGTCACGACCTCGAAGTGGTCGATCTCGTTGGGCTTGAAGGCCGCCGCGCCGCCGATGTAGAGCGGTTTCCTGGACTCCGGCGTCGTCCCGTTCGGGATGCCGTAGCCCCAGTCCGGCACGGACCAGGAGGACATGGTCACCCGCTGCCCGTTCTTCGCGACGAGCACCAGGGAGCACTTCAGCGGGCCCTTGACGTTCTTCAGCTCCAGGACCGCCTGGGTGCCCCAGTCCTTCTGCGCCATGCCGACGGTCGCGCTGACCTGGGACGACGGGTCCGTGGCCGACTTCTTCTCGGGCAGCGAGGCGAAGGTGGTCTGGGCGCTGGACGCCTGGACCTGTCCGCCGCCATCCGAGCCGCCGTTGACCGCCACCGCCGCCAGGGGCCCGGCGATGATCAGCGCGGCCGCCGCCGCGATCATGTAGAAGCTGCGCCGGCGCTTCTGGGCGCGCTTCTCCGTGACCTCGTCGACCAGCTTCTCCACGATCCGCGGGCTGGGCCTGGCGGACAGCGACTCGCCGATCGCGGGGGTGCTGCCGGAGCCCGGCAGGTCCGCGAGCGCGGCCAGCATCGGCTCCATCCCGGCCAGCTCGTCCAGCTGCTGGGCACACCACTCGCAGCCGGCGAGGTGCGCTTCGAAAGCGGTTGCCTCGGCGTCGTCGAGAATCCCGAGGGCGTAGGCGCCGACGGTCTCGTGCTCGCTCGGCACCGAAGATCCCGATTGGGGGCTCATGGGCCCAGACATACCCGGACCACCCGCACCGAATCCCTGCATTCCCCCGTAACCACTGCTCATCACGCCGTCACCCCCCGCTCCTCCAGTGCCAGCTTCATCGATCGCAGGGCGTAGAACACCCGAGAGCGCACCGTGCCGCTGGGTATCCCCAGCGTCTCGGCCGCCTCATTGACCGTACGCCCCTTGAAGTACGTCTCGACGAGCACCTCCCGGTGGGCCGGGGTCAGGTCGTCGAGCGCGTCCGACAGCGTCATCAGCCACAGCGCCTTGTCGATCTCGTCCTCCGCGGGGATGACCTCCAGCGGCGACGGATCGACCTCCTGCGGCCGGGCCTGCCGGCTGCGGTGGCCGTCGATGACGATGCGGCGCGCGACCGTCACCAGCCAGGGGCGTACCGAACCGGTCGCCCGATTGAGCTGACCGGCGTTCTTCCAGGCACGGATGAGCGTTTCCTGTACGACGTCCTCGGCGCGCTGCCGATCACCGGCGACCAGCCGCAGGACATACGCGAGCAGGGGTCCGGCGTGCTCTCGATACAGCGCACGCATCAACTCCTCATCCGGTTCCGAGGGCTGTGAGGACATGCGATGTCGGGCCCTCGATCCACGTTCATTGGCCACGGCCGCATCCTTGCGCACGCCCACCTCCGGTGTCCGGGGGTTCCCCCAGTCGGTCGCTCGCCCACCCGTACGGAAGGAGGCGGCACGGCGTTCAAACGGAAGTGACAGTTTTCTCCGGGGTGCTGTGACGAGCGGGACATGCGACCACAATCCCACCACGTGATCTTCACATTTCAGACACGCCGCTGCGAAGGACGCGGGATCCCCGTGTACGGCCCAACCAAACCTGGTGTTATGGAAATCACGCCCGTGCGACCGCGGCCCGCCGCCGGTGCCGGGCCACCCGCTCCCGGTTCCCGCAGACCTCACTGGAACACCACCGCCGGCGCCGCCCGCGGGAGGTGTCCAGGTACACGAGCGGGCAGTTGTCACCCTCGCACTCCCGGACGGCCGCCCGCGCGATGGGGTCGGTGAGCAGGTCCACGGCGTCCCGCGCGACGAGCGCGAGCAGTCCGGCGCAGGCCGGCGGGTCGGCCAACTCCCTTGTGAGCACGCCGTCCTCACCGCGCACGGCACGCGGGACCGGGGTCGCGGCATGGGCGACCTCGTTGACCCTCCGGAGCGCGCTCTCGTACGACGACGCGCCCGGCGCGTGCGGGCCGCGCACCAACGTCCCGATGTGCGCGCGCAGTTCCCGGAACCCCACGAGCCAGGTGGCGTCGGCATGACCGAGCGCCGTCCCCTCCGGCACGAGCCCCACCCCGCCGATCCACGCGCACAACGCCTCCACGCCGTCCAGCCGTTCGGCCGGATGCGTGGTCGCGAGCAGGTCCAGACAGATCCGTCCGGCGTCGAACCGCGGCTCGTACGGGGGTGTGGCCGTACCCAGTGCCATGTGCCTGTCACCGCCTAGGGCAGGAAGCGTGGGGGCTCTTCTCTGTGGGCCTCTCCTCTTCACAGTGCCCGCCCGCGGCCTGGGCCGGAACCCCTCACACCTACTCCGGCGCTTCTAGATCTTCGCCTGCGTGGGTGGCGTGGCAAGCTGCTCGGCGACCCGCGCCAGCCAGCCGCTCGGCGAGTACGGCGCAGGTGGGTCGACTTCCATGCCCAGTTCGGCGACCGCGAGTGCATAGTCGCTCTCGTCCAGATCCAGGGCGAGCAGCTCATGGAGTTCTCCGACGAGACGGGCTACGAGCTGCGGATTGGTGGAGCCCCGGTAGTCATCGACGGCTGCATCGTGATCGTCGAACTCGTCCGGCATGTCCTGGGAGAACCAGCCGCCGAGGAACTGGCCGAGTTCGGGGAAGCGGGCGTGCCATTCCCACTGGGTGTCGGGGGACGTCGGAGGCGGTACTTCTCCGGTCTCGATGCTGTGCTTGATGTGGTCCGCGAGGCAGTACAGCCACTGCTGGATGTCAGCCTCGGACAGGCCGACGTCGGGGATGGCGTAGAACTCGCCGAGGCGCAGCCTGAGCCGTCCCGGCGGATTGTCGGCGTAGTCCCGCAGCTGCCGTTCCGCGATGGCGAGAGCCCAGGGGCGGGTGTGCCAGGTGTGGCGGAGGTAGGCGGTAAGCGCCTGACTGGGCTTGTCGGGGGTGTCGTCGGCCGGCTGCCCGAGGTAGGCACGCATGACCTGGTCGAGTTCGCCGTAGTGGCGGTCGTGTTCAAGGGGGCTCAGGGGCACGGTGGTCAACCTCAACAGGTCACTACAGGTAGATGGGGAATGTGGCGTGAACGGCGAAGCCGTGCGGGCGGGAGGCATCCCGCTTGAGGATCACCCTGGCCGCGCGCGCGTCGACCGGCTCACGTCCTGCCAGCATCATCGCCTGCAACAAAACCCGGCCGACGGGCTCGGACCGCGACGGCCAGGCGGCCTCGATGGTCAGGCGAGGGCGCGTGGACCGGGCGAGCCACCGGTGGATGACCTGCTCGTTGGCGGTGACTACCTGCTGGGTGGCCCATTGGGCGGTCTCGCGGTCGGGGTAGGTGGCGGAGCGGGTACGCACCTTCAGTCCTCTCCTCGGTGCTGTGGGGGCGGCGGTTGGGCGACGCGAACGGATCAGTCGTCCTCGAAACGCCAGAGCACCAGGACATTCTCGTCCGACACCCCGATGAGGCAGATGTCTATGGTGGTCCCGGCGAGGACATTGGCGTGGAATGACGAGGCCAGGAAGTCAGCCTCTTCACCGTCTTCCGCGTGCCCGTGATTGGTGAAGAAACGTGCGCCATCCCCTACGGCCCTCAATATTTCCCGCAGGCAAATGTCACGTTCCACATCCGGTGCGCGAAGGGATTCATGAGGGCCATACAGAAGAGATCCGGCCGAAATCAGCCCGGCCAACTCCAGAGCTTGAGCGAGGGAGACCTCCAGGATACTGTCTCGCAATTCTCCGCGATCGACCTGCCGGAGCACGGGATTCCCCTGGATCGTTTCCATCACTGTGTCGTTCCAGTCCGCGCCTCTGCGGGCCACGAGCGCGGCGAAGGACTGACGTTCGTCGAAACGCCCCCGCGCGCAGGCGGGCAGACCCGTCTTCCTGTTCGTCACAGATCCTCCCACGGCCTGCTCACGGAAGCCTCGGCATGGACGTGTAGACCACGTAGGGCGGGTGAAGGCCGTTCTTGTACTTGAGTACGACCTCTACCGAGTGTGCGTCCTGCGCCGCACTCGCCCTCGGGTTGCTTGCCTCGATGGTACGACCGGTCACGGAATTGAACTCCACCGGATCCAGATTCAGAATTGAATTATCTTTACGCGGTTTAGAGAGCCACTTCTTGATCTTTTCGTGGTTATCGACGCCTTCATTCTTCTGCCCTGAATTAGCGGGCGGACCCACATATTCCACCGTGTCTTGTGTGTATTTCTGGGCGATTGTCAGATCGGTGAAGCTGGATGCAGCGGGAATCGACGGCTGATCTCTGAGCCGCTGCGCGAGTTGCTCATCGGTCTTGCCCACGTGTTTGTCAATGACATGACTCCCGTGGACACCCTCCTGATTTGCCAGGTCGATCGGGTATCTGTGGTTGGCCTCATTGTCCCCCGGCACCGTGTACAGCGGGTTCCCTTTAAAGTCGGTCAGGGCGCGCGCCCCGAACGCCTCTGATCTGGCTGATTCGGCAATGAAGGTCGGTGCGCTCGTATAAGCCTCGTCCAGTGCCGACATCAGGCCCTTGATACGCCGCCTCTGACGATGGACCCGGTTGTTGTAGGTATCAACGGCGTCATTCATGGCGCCTTCGTCGATATTCAGGACAATACCGACCGATACGTCCGCAACCAAGCCCTTTCCCACGTGCCAAAGCCCTTTCATCAGGCTCTTGGCGTCCGTGACGTCCAATTCTCGTGGATCGAGCTGCTTGATGCTGTCCTCTACGGCTTGCCGATAGATACGGTGCAAGTCGTTGCGAACGTCTTCCGCCGCTTGGGCCACGTGGAACACGGCATCGACCATGGCATCGCAGGTGTCGAACAGCACGGCGAAGACCGGGTGGCTGGTCCCCTTCTTGTGCGCGCCGTCGTTCGCCCAGTCGTAGCCCTCTCGGGTCTGGCCCCAGGCGGAGGTTCCCCACAGCGTGCTGCAGAACTGCCGCATCGCGTCATACCACTCCTGGTTGGCTTGGTCGGTGATGCCGCCGATAAGGCTGGTCAGCATCCCGTCCACCATACTGAGCGTGGTTTGCGGCATCCTCCAGGTCTCAGAGATCGAATACAGACGCAGATGATTGGGCAGTGGGAGGATCTTCGCCGCCTTGCCCCAGCGGCACTCGTGTTCCAGCAAGGGGCGCATGACGGCGAGGACTGCACCTTCCAGACCTTCCAGGGCCTTTTGCATGAAATCTTGACCGGCGTCGAAGTCCCCCCATTCGAAATCGGTGACCGGACCGTACTTGGGCGGCGTGTCGATCACATGAGGAACGGGTCGCTGCGTCGGATGACCCGTCGGCGAGGGGTTCGTGGCGTGGTCGGCCGCGACGTAGTTGTTGGCGGTGGTGGTGAATCCGACGGCAGCACCGCCGACGCTCACCACGGACTTGGCCCACACTTCGAGGAACCGGTCGGCGACTTTCAGGTAGGCCTTCGTGAAGCCCTTCATGGCCGAGCCGTTGCCACCGCCGTCCGGATACCGCGCCAGCTCGTCGAGAAACGCCCTGATGCCCTGGTCGAGAGGGTCCTGTTGGCCCGCCACGTTGGTGGAAACCTGGTAGAGAACCGATGGCGTCACATCGATCGTCCCGTGCCTGGGGGCCGCCGGAGTGGCCATCAGGCGGCTCCCCAGCCGCGCAGGACCGCTTTGTGCGCTGCCGAGTAATTGGCGTGCCCGGTAGTGACGTACTGGTGCAGCCACTTCTGGGCCGCTTGCAGGTCGCGCGCAGAGCGGTCCCACTCGTCGAGCTTCTTGACGAAGATCTCGCGGGCTTCGCCTTTCCAGGACAGTACGACTGGTTCGACGCGGTCGTACAGATCGCCCAGCCTGCCGTCGAGTTGTTTGAGGATGTCTTCCAGCTCGACGGCGAGTTCATGGAGCGTGGCGAACGAGACGGTTATGTGGTCGTTGTCGGCACCAGTCGACATGATTCCCCCTGGGTGTCGGTGACTGCGCCCTGAGACAGGCAGGTTGCGTCGGAGCCGTCAGAAGCCGTCCAGGCTGCTGCGCGGGCGAGTCGATGTGTCGTCGGCTCCGGTGTTCGGCGTGGAGAGCTTGTCGACCTCGCTGTCGACGTCCACGTGGATCCGCCGCATCTGTTCGAGCACGTGCAGATCGTCGGCGCTGAAGCCGTCACGGCTCATCCGTACCGCCTGCTCCAGGCCCTTCATCACTTCCCGGATACGTACGGCGTCCTCGGCGGCCGCGCGATGGAACTCCCGGTACGCCGTTGCCGCCGGGCCGCGCCAGCCCGCCTCGATACGGTCGACGAGCTCGTCCATGCGCCGGACCTGCTTGTCGAGGTGGTCCTGCATGTCATCGAGGTCGTCAGCGAGCTTGGTGAGGTCCTGAGACGACACCCGCAGGTCGGCGCTGCCGCCACGCCCTGAATCCGTCCCCCGAACGGCCATGTCCTCCGCCTCCGCCTGCATCGACAACCCGAGCATCTCATTGTTGAGATAATCCTACGGACGGTAGCTGTCGAGGTGAGCTGCCCCTCGCCGAAGGCGGTCAGTCCCATGTCCAGGTCGGCTTCCTGCAACCACCGTCAACGCGGTCCGCTTGCGCCCCTGGTCTCAGTCGTGTGCGCCAGGAAGTCCGCCCAGGCAGAGGGGGTGACGGTCAGGTAGGCGGCGGTGGGAGTCTTGGAGTCGCGGATGTGGATGGTGGTGAGGGTAGGGGCTATTTCGACGCAGTTCGAGCCGTCAGGGCTGTAGGTGGACTTCTGCCAGTGGAGTTCGGACACGGTTCCCTCAGATGGTCTTGGCGATGCGGTGGATCAGGTCACGGGACTCTGCGGGTTCGAACGCGTTCTCCTCCATTCGGTCGAGCACGAGCCGGTACTTCTCCAACTGAGCCTCGGCATCGAGGAACTCGCAGCCATGGTGAGCATCCAACTGAACGGTGTCGAGCTGCGGCACCGGCCCCGCCAGATAGTCGACGGACTGCCCATTGCCGGGGAACGAACCCTTGCCAAACGGGATCACCCGCACGGTCACTTGGTCCAACTCGCTCATGTCCAACAGATGCTTGAGCTGAGCACGCACAGTGGTAGGGCCGCCGTACCCCATGTGAAGTGCGCACTCATGGATCACCGCCGTGTACGGGGGCGGATTCTGCCGGTGCAAGATTTCCTGCCGTTTGATCCGGTGGCTGACCCGGTGCTCGATCTCGTACTGCCGCAGCGCCGGCACGGCCTCCTTGAAGAGGGCCCGGGCATGGTCGGTTGTCTGGAGCAGCGCGGGATGTGGATCACCAGGGCAACGCGCAGCGCCGACGCGTGGTACTCCAGCTCGGCAAGGTCGATGAGACCAGCAGGCAAGTGGTCCCGGTGACTGTCCCACCAACCGCGAGTACGCCGACCTGTCATCGAAGCCAGTGCGTCCACGAGGTCCTCATCGCAGCAGGCGTAAGCACGTGCCATGGAGCGCAACCAGTCGGCGCTAATGGGCGTGCGGCCCGTTTCGATCATGCTGATCCGCGCCTGGTTGACCCCGAGGAGCCCGGCGGCACTCGTAGCGGTCAGCCCAAGCCCGCTCACGGAGTTTACGCAGCTCCGCACCCAGTCGTCGCTGCCGGAGCGTAGGACTTTTGGTCGGCGGCACGCTGACCCCTTAAGCCGGAAGCGCACCTCCCCAGGCAAAGCCACCGCCCGGCGTGGTCGTTGAGAGAGCCCGATTCCCTTCTCTCGACGGAGGTCTTCATGGGCACCGTATCCCTGCCCCACACCTGGGTGTACGCGCTTCGCCTGCCCCATGATCCCCGCGCGGCACGCGTCGCACGTATGACCGTACGGGCCATCTTGGGCGGACACGGCAGACACGAAGTTCTCGACTCGGTCGAGTTGTTGACCTCCGAGCTGGTCACCAACGCCTAATTTCACACCAGCGGCCCCGCCTCCCTCCGGCTCACCGCCCTCGCGGACGGGAGGCTCAGGGTCGGGCTCTGGGACAGTCACCCGCGTATCCCCGCCCCCTTCGGCGAGCCCCCTTGGGACCTTCTGCCGCCCCTCCCGGCGGACAGCGAAAGTGGGCGTGGGCTACACCTCGTGCAGGAGTACGCCGACTGGTGGGGCGGCGTCCGCATCGGTGACGGCCCGGTGGAGCGCGGCGCCGGGAAGCTGCTGTGGTTCGAGGTGGGCGGGCAGCCGGTTGCAGGAGCGGGGCAGGCCATTGCATGACGACCCTTGCGGCACGTCGCTGCTCACTCCCGCTGCGAGGCTCATCGCGCTAGCGCATATCGCTCCACACCGTCTGGGCGAAATGGAACAGCACAGGGAGCAGGCTCTGAAGGCCGCCCTCCAGGACGGCAAGCTCGGACACCTCTAGGGCCTGTGTGATGTTGTGATCATCCAGTTGTCTTCAGGAGGTCGTTGATCCAGATCATCGACGCGCGGAGGTGGAGGCCGGCGAGGTAGCTCTCGGGCGTCTTGTCGTACCGAGTGGCGATACCCCGCCAGGCCTTCAACTTGTTGATGAGCCGCTCTACGGTGTTCCGCTCCTTGTAAAGATCGCCGTCGTGGCATGTGGGGCGGCCGCCCCGGCGGCCTTTCTTCTTCCGGTTGGCGGTCTGGTCCTTCTTCTCCGGGATGACTGCCTTGATGTTGCGTTTCCGCAGGTAAGAGCGGTTAGCGCGGGACGAGTAGGCCTTGTCGGCGGCGACAGCGTCGGGCCGGCTCCGGGGCCGACCAACGGGAAGACGGATGCGCACCTTCTGCAGCACGGGGACGAACTGCGGGCTATCGGCGGCCTGTCCTGCGGTCAGTACGAGGGACAGCGGACGGCACTTGCGGTCGGCGGCGAGATGGATCTTGCTCGTCAGTCCACCACGGGATCTGCCGAGCAGGGCCTGGGTCAAGCGGAGCTTGCGCCGCCGCCTGATCCGCCGTCGCTCTTCCTGCTCGGGGTCGTCCCTGCCGTCCTGTCCGTTCTGTTCTGGCGGGCCGCCCCTTTTTGCCGGGCCCGCTCCTGCTCGGCGGCGGCTTCCTCAAGGGCGTCCATGACGTCCTTGCCGATGCGCATCCCGGCCGCGTCGTGGTGAGCGCGGGCAGTGGTGGAGTCCACGCTGACCAGGGATAAGTCCGTCTCTCCCCGGCGGGCGGCCTCGGCGATCATGCCTTCCAGAAGAGCGGAGAAGACCCCGGCGTCCCGCCACACGCGAAAGCGCCCGTAAACGGTCGCCCACGGTCCGAACTCGGAGGGCATCTCGCGCCACTGAGCGCTGGACCGGAACCGCCAGATCACCCCCTCGAACTGCTCCCGCAGCCGCTCGGGGTACGGACCGTACTCGCCTATCGGCAGGTACGGCTCGATGAACTCCCACTGCTCGTCGGTGAGTTGCCTACGTGTCACACCCAGCGTCCTACCAGGTCCCGTCCCCACACGGGACGAGAACCCGAGATTGATCACGACCTCACACAGGCCCTAGTACTGGCTCACCCACTGGCAGAACCATGTGGAGATCGAGCGACGGCCTGACCTGGGTGCCCGATACCGGGCCGCCCTCGACTCCGTGCACAACACGGACCGCCGGGAGGACCCTGAGTTCCGCGCGGCAATCGCTGAGCTCCGTGCCGTCGAGGCCGAGGCCCGGCAGACGGCGCCCCAGTCACCAGCGAGCTCGGCTACCCGTCCGCGTACTTCGCGTCCGTCGCCGGGTCCAGGGCCAGGCGGTAGCCGCGCTTGACCACCGTCTGGATCAGCTTGGGGGCGCCGAGGGCCGTGCGGAGTCTCGCCATCGCCGTCTCCACGGCGTGCTCGTCGCGGCCCGCGCCCGGCAGGGCGCGCAGGAGGTCGGCGCGGGGCACCACCCAGCCAGGGCGGCGCGACAGGGCCCGCAGCAACGACATGCCCGCCGGGGGGACCGGCTTGAGGGCGCCGTCGACGAGGACCGCGTGGCCACGGATCTCCACCCGGTGGCCGGCGATCGGCAACGCGCGGGCGCGGGCCGGCAGTTCCTGGCACAGGAGTTGGACCAGGGGGCCGAGGCGGAAGCGTTCCGGCTGGATCGTGTCCACGCCGTGGGCCTGGAGGGGGAGCGCCGTGACCGGGCCCACGCAGGCCGGGAGGACGTCGTGGGCGAGGGCTGACAGCAGGTCGGTGAGCAGGCCCCGCTCCTCCGCCCGGGACAGCAGCGAGGCGGCCGCGGGGGCGCTGGTGAAGGTGAGGGCGTCCAGGGAGCGGCAGACCGTCGCGTCCAGGAGGCGGTCCAGCGGGGTGATGTCCTCCGGGGGCATCCAGCGGTACACCGGGACCGGGACCACCTCCGCTCCGCCGGCCCGCAGGGACTCCACGAAGCCCGGGAGCGGTTCGCCGTGCAGCTGTACGGCGATACGGCGGCCGTCGACACCCTCCTCCAGCAGGCGGTCCAGGACCTCGGCCAGGGACTCCGAGGAGGGCGACCACTCCTCCGTCAGCCCGGCCGCGCGGATCGCGCCCTTGACCTTCGGGCCCCTGGCCAGGAGTTCGGCGCCGCGCAGCCGGCCGAGCAGCTGCTCGCCGAGGCCCCAGCCGTCGGCGGCCTCCACCCAGCCCCGGAAGCCGATCGCCGTGGTGGCCACGACCACGTCGGGCACCTGGTCGATGATCTCCTTCGTCGCGGCGAGGAGTTCGCCGTCGTCGGCCAGCGGCACGATGCGCAGGGCCGGTGCGTGCAGGACGGCGGCACCGCGCCGCTGGAGCAGGGCGCCCAGCTCGTCGGCCCGGCGCGCGGCGGTGACGCCCACGGTGAATCCCGCGAGCGGACCGTGCTCGACGGCTCCGGGTTGCTGGTCTTCGTCGTACATGGGCTCTCCTAGCTGGCCGGCGCGCGAATCGAGCCTGTCAACGGCGCGTGACAGGCTCGGTTCGCCGTGATTGCGCCGGTGTTACGTCACACTTCGGCGTAGCTGAGCTGCGCCTTTGTCTCCGAAGCCGCCACTGCCACGGCCTGTCGCGCCGGGCGGCGAAGGTATACGGCCCACGTCACCGCGAAGCAGAGCCCGTAGAAGGCGAGGAAGGCGACGAACGCTCCGGTGCCGCTGCCGTAGGACAGGAAGGACTGGCGGAAGGCGAGGTTGATACCGACTCCGCCGAGCGCGCCGACCGCGCCGATCAGACCCATGGAGGCGCCGGACAGCCGACGGCCGTAAGCCGCCGCGGCCTCCCCCTCCAGACCCTTGGCCATGGCCTTCGCCTGGAAGATGCCGGGGATCATCTTGTACGTCGAGCCGTTGCCGAGCCCGCTGAGCACGAACAGGACGACGAAGACGGACACGAACAGCGGCAGCGACTTCTCCCGGCTCGCGGCGATCAGTACGGCCGTGGCGGCGGCCATGGCGACGTAGTTCCACAGGGTGATGCGGGCGCCGCCGAAACGGTCGGCGAGCCGGCCGCCGACGGGGCGGATCAGGGAGCCGAGCAGCGGGCCGATGAAGGTGAGGTACGCCGCCTGGAGCGGGGTGCGGCCGAACTGGATCGTCAGGACCTGGCCGAAGGCGAAGCTGTAGCCGATGAAGGAGCCGAAGGTGCCGACGTAGAGGAAGGACATGATCCAGGTGTGGGCGTCCTTCGCGGCGTCCTTGGCCGCGCCGGTGTCGTTCTTCACGGAGGCCAGGTTGTCCATGAAGAGGGCGGCCAGCATCGCGGCCACGACGATCAGCGGGATGTAGATGCCCAGCAGGACGCGCGGGCCGCCGCTCGCGCCGATGACCGCGAGGGCGACGAGTTGGATGACGGGCACGCCGATGTTGCCGCCGCCCGCGTTCAGGCCGAGCGCCCAGCCCTTCTTCTTCAGCGGGAAGAAGGCGTTGATGTTGGTCATGGAGGAGGCGAAGTTGCCGCCGCCGATGCCGGCCAGCAGGCCGACGACGAGGAACGTGCTGAAGGACGTGCCCGGTTCCATGACCGCGAAGGCCGCGATCGTCGGGATCAGCAGCAGGCTCGCCGAGATGATCGTCCAGTTGCGGCCGCCGAACACGGCCACGGCGAAGGTGTAGGGGACGCGCACGACCGCGCCGACGAGGGTGACCATCGAGGTCAGCAGGAACTTGTCGGCGGGCGTGAGGCCGTACTCGGGGCCCATGAACAGGACGAGGACGGACCACAGGGTCCAGATCGAGAAGCCGATGTGCTCCGAGAGGACCGAGAACCACAGGTTCCGGTTGGCGATCCGCTCCCCGGTCGCCTTCCAGAATCCCTCGTCCTCCGGGTCCCAGCGTTCGATCCAGCGGCCACTGCGACGGGTTGGGGCTGTTGGGGCTGGGGCTGTCATCACGCCTCCACGGGGCTCCGGCTGCTCGGTCCGCCGTCGACCTGCCATCGACCGGCTCAGCCCGAAGGTAGGGAGGGCGCGTTTCCTGCCTGTGGCTGTGGGTGACCGGAAGGGAACGTTGCTCTCACTCGGCGCGGGGGCGGCCGGTGAGGGGAGACCGCGGGAGCTCAGGACGCGATCTTGTACCGGTGCTCCGGGCGGCCCGTCGCCCCGTACCGGAGCACCACACGCGCACGGGACCGCCCGGGTGACTACGGCCCGGGCGGTCCCGTGCGCGTACCGTTCCCCCCGGCGCCCGTCATCGCCGTCTCGTCGGCGGCAGGCATCCAGCTCCCGTACGGCCGCCGCAGCCAGCCCTCCGCCGCCGCGAGCTCCGCCGCCGCCCCGCGCAGCGCGTCCAGTCCGGGATGGACCAGCCCCTTGCGCCAGACCAGGGAGACCGGCGACAGCGGAACCGGACCGACGAGCGGGCGGCGGACGGTGCGGGGCATGGCCGGAAAGTCGACCACGGCCAGGACCGGATGCCGGTTCTTGGCCATGATCCGCTCGAACTCCTCGTCCCCGACGGCCAGCGGCAGGGGTGCGGCGAGCCGGATGCCGCGGCCCTCGAAGAGCCGGCTCGCCAGGTCGGTCCACTCCAGGGTGCGCGGGTTGCCGGCGCCGGCGTACACGGTCTCGCCGGCCAGCGCGGCCAGCGGCACCTCGGCGCGGGCGGCCAGCGGATGGTCCTCGGGCAGGACGACGGCCATCGGCTCGAGACGCACCGGCTGCTGCTCCAGGCCGGAGCGCAGCGCCGGGTCCAGGCCGGCGAAACGGCCGAAGGAGGCGTCCAGCCGACCGGTCAGCAGCTCGGCGGCGGCCCCGGTCAGGCCGCTCTCGTAACGGGCCATCAGCTCGCAGTCCGGGGCGAGCTCGCGGGCCCGGTGCAGCACACGGCGGCCGGTGACCAGGCCCGGTGAGTTGAGGTCCACCAGCAGCGGCCGGGACCGGCCGGGGGCGAAGGCCGCGAGCAGGTCGTCCTGGGCGGCGAGGACCCGCCGGGCGTGCGGCAGCAGCCGGTCGCCGTCCGTGGTCAGGGTCACCTGCCGGGTCGTCCGCACGAACAGCTCGGCGCCCAGCTCCCGCTCCAGCCGCCGTACGTCCCGGCTGAGCGCCTGCTGGGCGACGTACAGACGGGCCGCGGCCCGGGTGAAGTGCAGTTCCTCGGCCACGGCGACGAAGGCGCGCAGGAGACGGGGGTCTATGTCGGCGGGGGCGGGCATGACCGTGAACTTACAACGCAGGTGCGTGAATCGGCACCGAGAAGGTGTTGGACCCCGTGATCCACTCGGGGCGAGGGTGAATCCATGCCTTCCGTCATGTCCAGGACCACCGGCACCTACCGCCGTCTCTTCTCGCTCCCCGGCACCCGCGCCTTCACCACCGGCAACCTCCTCGCCCGGCTGCCCATGGGCATGTTCAGCGTGAGCGCCGTCGTGATGATCGCCGGCTCGCGGGGCTCGTACGCCCTGGCCGGTGCCGTCACCGCGACCGGTCTCGCGGCGACCGCGCTGGCGGGGCCCTGGATCGCCCGGCTCGTGGACCGGCACGGGCAGGCCCGGATCGCCGTGCCGGCCACGGTCGTCTCCGCGCTCGGCAGCCTGGCCCTGCTGCTCTGCGTCCGCTGCGGCGCCCCGGACTGGACCCTGTTCGCCGCCTACGCCCTCACCGCGGCCACCCCGAACATCGGCGGCCTCTCCCGCGCCCGCTGGGCCCATCTGCTGCGCGACGAGCCGGCCGCGCTGCACACCGCGAACTCCTTCGAACAGGCCGCCGACGAGCTGTGCTTCATGCTCGGCCCCGTGCTGGCGTCCTTCCTCACCGGCACGTTCTTCCCGGAGGCGGGCACGCTCACCGGCGCGGTGCTGCTGCTCGCCGGGATGCTGCTGTTCACCGCCCAGCGGGCCACCGAGCCGCCGCCGCGGGCCCGCTCCCAGGCGCCCTCGCCGCTGCGCAGCCCGGGCATCCCGCCGCTGCTGGCCTGTTTCACCGCGACCGGGGCGGTGTTCGGTTCGATGGAGGTCGTCACGATCGCGTACGCCGACGCAGAGGGTCACCGTACGGCGGCGGGAGCGATCCTCGCCCTTCAGGCGGCGGGCTCGTGCGCGGCCGGCCTGCTGTACGGCGCCCGCAAGCCGACGGGGATACGGCTCGGGCACTGCCTGGCCGCGATGGCCGCGCTGATGACGCTGCCGTGGGTGGCCGCCGGGATGGCCGGCTCGCTGTGGGTGCTGGCGGGGGCGCTGCTGGTGGCGGGCATGGCGACCGCGCCGACCATGGTGACGGCGATGAGCCTGGTGCAGCGGCGCACCCCCGCCGACCGCCTCAACGAGGGCATGAGCCTGGTGGTGACCGGGCTGCTCACCGGCATCGCCTGCGGCTCGGCGACGGGCGGCTGGGCGGCCGAGCACCTCTCCGCCGTCGCGGCCTTCGCCGTTCCGGCCGTCGCGGCCGCCCTCGCCCTGGTCATCAACTCGTGCGCGCCGGCCGCCGGTTCAGTCCGGCGCGCGACGGCGCACGGATCAGTTCTGTCGTAGCGCGGGCATCGGCAGCGGGATGCCGTACGCGGTCGCGCCCGCGCCCACGCCGCCCTCACAGGTGTTCGGAGGGGTGGTGCCGCTGCCCCGGGTGGAGGGACGTTCGGCGGCCCAGAACATCTGGCCGAGCATGCCGGAGGTGCTGCCGGCGCCGTTCGGGGCGACCGACCGGACGAACGAACCGGTCGAGTTCTCCAGGGAGTTCGCGAAGTCCGTGCACTCGGGCAGGGACTTGTTCTGGTCGCTGATGTAGACGGCGCCGGTGAACTTGGCGGGTGCGAGCGGCGGGATCGGGGGCGAGTAGGTCGGCTTGCCGTCCACGTGTTCCTGCCAGTTGGCGATGGCCGAGCTGGTGGAGGGCTGGCGGGCGGGCACCATCGCGTTGGCGTAGTCGAGGACCGGCGCGTCGGTGCGCAGCCAGTCGCTGGTCGCCTTGCGGTCGAGGTCGATCAGCCAGCGGTCGCCGGCGGCCACGTCGATGGTGAGGCGGGCGGCGGGGTCGGCACCGGAGGCGTCGTACGGGTGGGCGGCCCGGTAGGCGTCGATGAAGGACTGCAGGCCGGTGAGGTCGGGGCCGGTGTTCTGCTCGTAGTCGATCTCGATGCCGACGCCGAGGTCGCTCGCCACGGCGGCGGCCCGCTGGCCGAGGAGGGCCGGGTTCTCGGCGAGCGCGCTGTCCCAGGAGTCGGTGTAGGTGATTCCGCCGATGGAGAGCATCACCCGGATCCCGTGGGAGGTGAAGTACTGGACGATGTCCTTGGTCATACCGCGGGGCACGCCGTTCAGGGTGGTGGCGTCGGTGGTGCCGTGCAGCAGTTTGAGGGGTTCGACGAAGCTGAGGACGACGAGATTGACCGAGGGCCGGCCGTCGCCGCGGTCGATCAGCCAGTGGTTCTGGCTGTCGAACTCGCTCACCGTGCGAACGGTGCCCCAGACGCAGGCGTCGTTCGAGCAGTGCCAGGCGCCGTAGATCTGCATCGGGGTGGTGGCCGCGGCCGTGGCGGCGGGGGCCTGCGGGACGACCAGGGCGCCGAGCAGCCCGATGGCGAGGAGAAGTCTGCGGCGGAACCGGGTGCGCATACGAACCTCCGGGAGGGGAGCGGCCTGCGGGACGCGGGAGGTGGCGCGGGCAGCGTGGCAGGTCCAGACCAATCCGGCAAGGGGGTGTGCGCTCGGCTCATGACGAAGGCCCCGCCGCTTCGAGCGACGGGGCCTTTGCCCACATGGGGTAACCCCCGGAGGGGCTTGGTGGAGATGGCGGGAATCGAACCCGCGTCCAACGGTGCGGAACCAGGGCTTCTCCGTGTGCAGTTCGCTTCGCTTTTCTCGGCCCCGGCGATCACGCGAACAAGTCGCCGACGGGCTCAGTCACTGTTTGGTTTCCCTTTTCACCCCGTGACCGGGATCAAGGTTTAGTTCCCTAGCTGATGCCAGGATCCGGGTCGGGAACAGCCCCGGGCTGACACTTCGCAAGTCGCTACTTAGGCAGCGAGGGCGAAGGAATCGCGCTTGGTGTTGGCGATTATTTTTTTCGGCCTGTGGTTTACGAGATCATGGCCGCTTCCTCGACACGCTTCCCCTGCTTCGACAGCCGCTGTCGAAACCGATCATCCCCATGTTGATTTTTCAACCCCTCCGAGGAGGGTCACACGCACCCGCTGTGAGATGCAGGTGCCATCGTACGGGAACAACGCCCGCCCGTGCCACCGTATTCCCGCCGGTCACCCGGCCGTCGTACCTGGTTCAACGCGACCGGGGGTCGGTGCATTCCCGGCTAGCCGCGCTGCTTGCGCCGCGCCGCCGCCATCGCCCGGTCCGCCTCGCGCCGGTCCTGCTTCTCGCGCAGGGTCTGGCGCTTGTCGTACTCCTTCTTGCCCCTCGCCAGCGCGATCTCGACCTTGGCACGGCCGTCCTTGAAGTACAGGGCGAGGGGCACGATCGTGTGCCCCGTCTCCTGGGACTTGGACTCCAGCTTGTCGATCTCCGCGCGGTGCAGCAGCAGCTTGCGCTTGCGGCGCGCGCTGTGGTTGGTCCAGGTGCCCTGGCTGTACTCGGGGACGTGCACGTTGTGCAGCCACGCCTCGTGGTCGCTCAGCTGCACGAAGCCGTCGACCAGCGAGGCCCTGCCCTGGCGCAGCGACTTCACCTCGGTGCCCATGAGGACCAGACCCGCCTCGTAGGTGTCGAGGATGTGGTAGTCGTGCCGCGCCTTCTTGTTCTGCGCGATCAGCTTGCGCCCTTTTTCCTTAGCCATAGTGCCGACCATTTTGGCACCACACAGGGGGTGGGAGTACAGCCGATTACGCGTGACTACGAGGGGTCACCCAGGCCGGTGAGGACCGTCTCGGCCCGGGCCAGGGCCTCCGGGCCCGCCTCCAGGTCGGGGGTGATGCCCCGGCCGTCGACCGCGTGGCCGGAGGGGGTGCGGTAGTGGCCGACAGTCAGCTCGGCCACCGAGCCGTCGGGCAGCCGGGTCGGCATCTGGATGGAGCCCTTGCCGAAGGTGCGCGAGCCGATCACCACCGCGCGGCCCCGGTCCTGCAGGGCACCGGTCAGCATCTCGGCCGCGCTCATGGTGCCGCCGTCGACCAGGGTGACCAGGGGTCGGTCGGTGTCGCCGCCGGGGGCCGCGTGCAGGGAGCGCTGGGCGCCCTTGACGTCGTAGGTGGCGACCAGGCCGCCGTCGAGGAAGGCGGAGGCGGTGGCCACCGCCTCGGTGACCAGGCCGCCGGAGTTGCCGCGCAGGTCGAGGACGATCCCGCCGTCGGCCGGGGCCTGCCGCAGAGCGGCGCGTACGGCGTCCGAGGAGCCCTTGGTGAACGCGGCGATCCCGATGACGGTGACCCCGCCGGGCAGCCGGCGCACGGTCACGGAGTCGGTGGACAGGCTGGCCCGGTGCAACGTCTCGGTCCACGCGCGCGTGCCCCGCTGCAGGCCCAGGGTGACGGGCGTGCCCGCGGCCGCGTCGTCGGCGTCGCCGCGCAGTAAGGAGACCACCTCGGTGACCGGCCGCCCGTCGACCTTGCTGCCGTCGACGCTGAGCAGCCGGTCGCCCTTGCGGATTCCGGCGTCGGCGGCCGGCGAGCCCGGCTGCACCCGGGTCACCTCGATCCGGCCGTCCCGCTCGCGCCGCGCCCACAGGCCGACGCCGGTGTAGCGGCCGTCGAGGGCCTCCTGGAACTCCTGGTACTCGTCCTGCGAGTACACCGCCCCCCAGCGGTCCCCGCTGCGGCTGACGGCCCGCTCGGCGGCCTCCATCGGGGACTTGCCGTCCGCCATCGCCTCGGCGGCGGCCCGCTGCACGTCCTCGTGTCCGCCTGCCGTGGGCGGCGGACCGGCGACGGCCTTGCGTGCGGACAAGGGCGCGTCGGGTTCCGGGAACGAGCCGGTGGCGGCGCCGGTGACCAGGACGCCGGCGAAGACCAATGTCAGGGCGGCCCCGCGGCGGAAGCGGCGGGGCGGACAGAACAGGTCGCGGCCTGACATGGCGGTGAGTCTAGGACAACGCGAAGGGCCGTACGGGCGCATGCCCGTACGGCCCTTTTGGCATGCGTCACACCTTCAGGTACTTGCGCAGCGCGAAGAAAGCCGCAAGTGACGGCATCAGAACGCTCGTTGCGAGGATCAGCGGCAGCTTGGTCAACACCGCGTCCCAGCCGACGAAATTGATCAGCGTGAGCTTGTGGGAGAGGTCCATGCCGTGGTCGATGGTGAAGTACCGGCCGACCACCAGGGCCACACAGGCGAGCCCGCCGCCGATGAGCCCGGCGACCGCGGCCTCGGCGATGAACGGCGCCTGGATGTAGAAGCCCGACGCACCGACCAGGCGCATGATCCCGGTTTCGCGCCGACGACTGAACGCCGAGACGCGCACGGTGTTGACGATCAGCAGCAGCGCGACGATCAGCATCATCGCCATCACGCCGAGCGCGCCCCGGTTCATCAGGTTCAGCAGCTGGAAGAGGTTGTCCAGGATGCCCTTCTGGTCCTGCACGGACTGCACACCGGCGCGCCCGTTGAAGGCGGAGGCGATCACCTGGTACTTCTGCGGGTCCTTGAGCTTGATCCGGTACGACTCCTGCATCTGGTCCGGCGTCAGCGAACTGGCCAGCGGGGAGTTGCCGAACTGCTCCTTGTAGTGCTTGTACGCCTCGTCCTGCGACTCGTAGGCGACCTTCTCGACGACCGACATCTTGTGCAGGTCCGAGAGGATCTGCTTCTTCTGGTCCTCGGTGACGGCGCCCTTGGCGCAGTTGACGTCCGATTCGGCGTCGTGCTTGTTGCACAGGAAGATCGAGACGTTGACCTTGTCGTACCAGTAGCCCTTCATGGTGCTCACCTGGTCGCTCATCAGCAGCGAGCCGCCGAAGAGCGCCAGGGACAGGGCGACGGAGACGATGACGGCGAAGGTCATCGTCAGATTGCGGCGGAGACCGACACCGATCTCCGACAGGACGAACTGGGCGCGCATGGCGTCTTGTCGAGCCTTTCCGTCGTGAACTTGCTTAGTGCTGGTAGCCGTAGACGCCGCGGGCCTGGTCGCGGACGAGGCGGCCCTTCTCCAGCTCGATGACGCGCTTGCGCATCTGGTCCACGATGTTCTGATCGTGCGTCGCCATGATGACCGTGGTGCCCGTCCGGTTGATGCGGTCGAGCAGCTTCATGATGCCGACGGAGGTCTGCGGGTCGAGGTTGCCGGTGGGCTCGTCGGCGATCAGCAGCTTGGGCCGGTTGACGAAGGCCCGCGCGATGGCCACGCGCTGCTGCTCACCGCCGGAGAGCTCACCGGGCATCCGGTCCTCCTTGCCGCCGAGCCCGACGAGGTCGAGCACCTGCGGCACGGACTTGCGGATCTCGCCGCGGGACTTGCCGATGACCTCCTGGGCGAAGGCCACGTTCTCCGCGACGGTCTTGTTCGGCAGGAGCCGGAAGTCCTGGAACACCGTCCCCAGCTGGCGGCGCATCTGCGGCACCTTCCAGTTGGAGAGGCGTGCGAGGTCCTTGCCCAGGACGTGCACCTGGCCGTGGCTGCACCGCTCCTCGCGGAGGACCAGCCGCAGGAAGGTGGACTTTCCGGAGCCGGAGGACCCCACGAGGAACACGAACTCGCCCTTCTCCACTTCCAGGGAGACATCCCTGAGTGCGGGGCGGGTCTGCTTGGGGTAGACCTTGGAGACGTTGTCGAATCGGATCACGGATGCACCACGGGTCGCCGGGGGTAGATGAGCGTGACCATACGCGACCCGGGTGTGCAAGTGCAGTCGCAGGTCGAGGTTGGGTAAGGCTTGTACGTTTTTGTACCGTCCGCTGCTCTCTCCCCGCTCTCCAAGGCCCCGCGCAAGCTCCGCGGGAACCTGGCACAGTGGAGGGGGAACGTTCTCGTTCCCGTGAGCGTTGTACGAGTGATGGCCGGTGCAAGGAGGGCGGGCGCATGACGTACGACCGGTTGGTGTGCGCGAACTGCGCGGCGCCCGTGAGCGAGGGCCGGTGCCCGGTGTGCCGTGCCAACCGCGAGCGACTGCAGCAAGAGGGTTTCCTGGGCGGGGTGAGCCCGATGGCTCTGATCGCCCTGCTGGCGGTGCTGATCGCCGCGGTGGCGCTGCTGGCGCACCAGACCGCTTGAGAACCGGCGCGTGTAAGAAAAGTCCCAGAAACCGGTGCCGTAAACCCGTCAGGGCCCGGAGCGTGGAGCTCCGGGCCCTTCCGTGTGCGCGGTTGACGCGCTGCGTGATCGTACGACTACACAACGGCCGTCCGGCTACGCCCTGACCGTATGGTCATGCGATGGCCGTATGGTTACGCGGCCGCGCCGCCCCGGCCGTTGACCAGACGCGGCAGGACGCGGAAGCCGATGCCGCCGGCGATCATCGTCGCGGCGCCGATGAGCAGGAACGCGGTCTGGCCGGCACCGGTCTCGGCGAGCTGCTTGTCGCCGCCCTGGGCCTGGGTGTCGGAGCCGGTGTCGGTGAGGGTCGCGGAGCCCTCCTCCTGCGAGGCGTTGTCGTTGCCGCCGCCCTGCGGGGTGTCGTTGTTGCCGCCGGTGGAGCCACCGGTGGTGCTGCCACCCGTGCCGGAGGAACCACCGGTGTTGCCGTTGCCACCGCCGTTGCCGTTTCCACCGCCGGTGCCGTTGCCGCCACCGTTGCCGTTTCCACCGCCGGTGCCGTTGTCACCACCATTGCCGTTGCCGCCGTCGGTGGTAGTGCTGCCACCGTCCGTGGTGGATCCGCCATCGGTCGAACCGCCGTCGGTGGTGCCGCCGATGGTGACGGTGCCGCCGATGCCGCCGTCGGTGGTGCCACCGTCCGTGGTGGATCCGCCGTCGGTGGTGCCACCGTCCGTCGTGGAACCGCCCTCGGTGGTGCCACCGTCCGTCGTGGAACCGCCCTCGGTGGTGCCACCGTCCGTCGTGGAACCGCCCTCGGTCGAGCCCTCGGTCACCCCCAGAGTGGCGCCCTGGATGGAACCGTCGGTCGTCCCCTGGGTCGAGCCGTCGGTGTCATTGCCGTCCGTCGTGACACCCAGGCTGATCGGGCCCGCCTGGACGCCGAGGTCCAGGGCGGAGGCCGCGCCGGCTGCGGTCAGTGACGCACCGGCCGCGATCACGGCGCCGGCGGCTATCCGCGCGACCCGGATCCGCGTCTTCTTCGTCATATGGTTGCTACCCCCAGTAGCTGTTCGTCAATGAGGCGCGCATGGGGCGTTGCCGTGATCGACGGGAGGCAGCCGGTGACGAAGTCGCGTCAACTCATTCCCCCGGTTCACATGCGCCCCTGAAGTACGCATGCCGCACTTCACCCTTCCGATTTTTCAAAGCAACGTCAAGGCCGTTGCGGGCGCAATGTCCTATCGGGAGGCATTTGGGGTGAGTTGAAGCCTGTGAGTGTGATGTAAAACCCAGACAAAAGACAACTGCCGCCTCTCGGGCGGCAGTTGTCGTGTCGACAAAGTTACTTCTCCTGCTGCTTGCGCCAGCGAATGCCGGCCTCCAGGAAGCCGTCGATCTCGCCGTTGAACACGGCCTCGGGGTTGCCGACCTCGTACTCGGTGCGCAGGTCCTTGACCATCTGGTACGGGTGCAGCACGTACGAACGCATCTGGTTGCCCCAGGAGTTGCCGCCGTCGCCCTTGAGGGCGTCCATCTTGGCCTGCTCCTCCTGCCGGCGCCGCTCCAGCAGCTTGGCCTGGAGGACGTTCATGGCGGTGGCCTTGTTCTGGATCTGCGACCGCTCGTTCTGGCAGGAGACCACGATGCCGGTGGGCAGGTGGGTGATGCGGACCGCGGAGTCGGTCGTGTTGACGCCCTGGCCGCCGGGCCCGGAGGACCGGTAGACGTCGATGCGCAGGTCGGACTCGTCGATCTCGACGTGGTCGGACTGCTCGACGACGGGCAGCACCTCCACACCGGCGAAGGACGTCTGGCGGCGGCCCTGGTTGTCGAAGGGCGAGATGCGCACGAGGCGGTGCGTGCCCTGCTCGACGGAGAGGGTGCCGTAGGCGTACGGCGCCTGGACGGCGAAGGTGGTCGACTTGATGCCGGCCTCTTCGGCGTACGACGTCTCGATGAGCTCGGTCTTGTAGCCGCGCTGCTCGGCCCAGCGCAGGTACATGCGCTGGAGCCGCTCGGCGAAGTCGGCGGCGTCGACGCCACCGGCCTCGGCACGGATGTTGACGAGCGCCTCACGGGAGTCGTACTCGCCGCTCAGCAGCGTCCGGACCTCCATCTCGTCCAGCGCCTTCCTCACCGCGGCCAGCTCGGACTCGGCCTCGGCACGGGTGTCCGGGTCGTCCTCCTCCTCGGCCATCTCGAAGAGGACGGCGAGATCGTCGATCCGGCCGCGCAGCGCCTCCGCCTTCCTGACCTCGGCCTGGAGGTGGGAGAGCTTGCTGGTGATCTTCTGCGCCTCGTCCGGGTTGTCCCAGAGGGACGGCGCGGCCGCCTGCTCCTCGAGCACGGCGACGTCTGCCCTCAGCTTGTCGAGGTCCAGGACGGCCTCGATCGACTCCATGGTCGAGGAGAGGGACTTCAGCTCTTCGGATACATCGACGACTGCCACGCATCCAGCGTAACGGCTCCGCCGAGCACCGAGCCCCTACCGGGGCCCCGGCCCCCGGCCTCGGCCTTTCCCCAGGCCCACCATCCCGGTCGGCTGGGCGGCACCGCCCCACCGAGACTCGGTCACCGCGCGCTGGGATGGCGGCGATCCGGGGCACTCCCCGCCGACCGGGACAATCCCTGGCTGCCACGCCGGCGATCTGGGCACCTCCCGTCCGACCGGGACAACGCCCTCCGCTTCCCTCAGGAGCCGGTGGAGCCCACCGCCCGACCAACCCGGCACCCCTGAGACTCGGTCGCCTGTCGCCTGTCGCCTGTCGCCGGTCGCCGGTCGCCTGTCGCCGGGGCCTGGGGAGACTGGCAGCTGTCCGGGCCGCGGCGATCTGGGGCGCCTCGGGGCCAACCGAGACTGCCCTCCCCTTCCCGGGAGCCTGTCAACGCCCTGCCGGCCGCCGACGCCGCGACGATCCGGGGCCGCTCTCGGCCCGGCCGCGCTCCCGCCCCTCCCACCGAAGCCAGCCGATCACCCAAGCCGCGACGGACCAGGCCACGCCTCAGCCGACCGAGCCCCCGCTCCTCCCCCAGCGGCCGAGGGAAGCCCTCCGGCCGGCCGAACCGTCGCGTACCGGCCTCCAGCCGACCACTCCCCCACTTCCCTCCCCAAAGCCAGGAAACGCCCGCCCGTCGGCCGAGCCGCAGTGGGCCCGGGCGCCCTCCTCCAGGCGGGGAAACCCAGGGGTGACAGAGGTGGAGCCCCCTGGGTGGGTCAGGGGGTCGACGTGGGGTGGGTGGTCGGCGTCGGGTCGTCCTCGCCGCCGGAGGAGGCGAACCACGCGCCGACGCCCAGGACGGCGGCCAGGACGACCCCGGCCACCCCCAGAGTCACCCGGCGCCGCCGCACCGCGGCCTTGTGCCGGGCCGAGCCCGGCCGGGGCGCACCGGCGGCGCGAGGAGCGCGGGCCGTGCCGTGCGCGCCGCCCGCCAGCTCGTCCGGCCCCGGCACCCGCATCGAGGTGTGCGTGTCCCGGTTGGAGTCCGGCTTGGTGCCCGGCACCAGCGACACCGCGCCCCGCCGTCGTACCGGCTCACCCGGCAAAGGCGCCGGCCCCGGCTCCTCCTCCGCCGCGCCCTCGGAGGGCTCGGGTTCGTCCACGTCCAGCGGCGGCATCCCGGCCAGCGTCGGCAGCTGCTCCCGCAGCCGCGCCGCCAGCTCGGAGGCGCGCAGCCGGGACGCGGGCGCCTTGGCCAGGCACTGCACGATCAGCTGCCACAGCTCCTCCGGGATGCCGGGCAGGGGTACCACGGTCTCCGTGACGTGCCGGCGCAGGACCGCGCCGGGGTGCCCCCCGCCGAACGGGGTGAAGCCCGCCAGCAGCTCGTACAGGACCGTCGCCAGGGCGTAGATGTCCACGGACGCGCGCGGCGGCAGGCCCTCGACGATCTCGGGGGCGAGGTAGTCCGGCGTACCGATGATCTTCGTCGCTCGCGTGCGCTTCGGCGTGTCGATCAGCTTGGCCACGCCGAAGTCGGTGAGCAGGGCGGGGTGGGCGCCCCCGGGTCCCAGCGGGCCCTGCATGTCGAGGAGCACGTTCTCGGGCTTGACGTCCCGGTGGACGACCCCGGCCGCGTGGGCCGCGGCCAGCGCGTCGGCGATGTCGGCGACGATCGCGACGGCCGCCTCGGGGGCGAGCCGCCGCTCGCGCTCCAGCCGGGTGCGCAGGTCGGTGCCGCGTACGAGGTCCATGACCAGGGCCAGGTCGTTGCCGTCGACCACCAGGTCGCGCACGGTGACGATGTGCGGGTGCTCCAGGCCGAGCAGCGCGGTGCGCTCCTGCACGAAGCGCCCGACGAGCTCCTGGTCGGAGGCGAGGTCCTCGCGCAGCAGCTTGACGGCGACGGGACCCTCCGGTCCCTCGCCCAGCCACACCGTGCCGGCGCTGCCCCGCCCCAGGATCTGGTTCGCGGTGTACCGGCTGCCGATCTTCCGTGCCAAGACTGCTCCTACCAGACGCGTGTTGCCGATAAAACTACGCGTCCGGCGAGCCAACCTTCACCGCGGAGACGGAAATCACCCGCCAGATGTCGACAAATCCTCAAACTCGCGGGCGGTTACCGCGAGTTCGCGCCCCGGGTCACCCCGGTCCGGGCGCTCAGTTGCCGCTGCCGGAGGAACCGCCCAGTTGCTTCATCCACTTGCTCACCTGGCCGGCCCAGTGGCTCACCTCGTGCCAGTAGCTCCGGCCCTGCCCGATCCAGGTGTGCACCGGGGTCAGCTCGTAGATCAGCCAGCTCGCCACGACCAGGATGACGATCGTGAACAGGCAGCCCTTCAGGCAGCCGAGCCCCGGGATCTTCATCGGGTTGGCGCTGCGCTGCCGGGGTGCCCGGGGCTCGCGGGCGGGCCGCTGCGGCTCCGGCGCGGGTGGCGCGTACCGCTGCGGCTGCTGCGGCGGGGCGTACTGCTGGGGCTGCTGCTCCCCGTAGCCGTACCCCTGCTGGTAGCCCTGCTGCCGGCCGCGCGGCTGGGGCTGCTGCGGGCGGGCCTGCGGGGCCTGCCGCGGCTGCTGCTGAGGACGGGCCACCTGCCGCTGGGGCCGGTGGTGCAGCGGGTCGTCCTCCGGGGACAGGTACTGGATCTGCGTCTGCTCGTTGCGGTCGCGGGCGGCGCGCAGCTGGGTCTGCCAGGGGTGCGGCTGCTCGGGCTGCTGCCCCTGCGGACCGGTGTTCGGCAGCACCGCCGTCGGGTCGGCCGCGCCCGTGTTCGGCAGTACGGCGGTGGGGTCGGCGGCGCCGACGGGGCCGCCGGTGTGCGGCAGGAAGCTGGTCGCGGCGTTGGGGTCGTACGACCCCGCCGAGCCCTGCGGCAGCACCTGGGTGGGGTCGGCGGCGCCGGGCACGCCCGGGACGGCGGTCGGGGCCGGGTCGGGGGCCAGCAGCGCGCCCACACCCTCGGCGGCGGCGATCTGCGCGGCGTTCGCGTGCACCCCGATGCCCTCGGCGACGACCCGGAGGCCGCGCGCCAGGTTCTCGGCGCTGGGCCGTTCGTCGGGGTTCTTGCGCAGGCAGCGTTCTATGACCGTCCACAGCGGGTCCGGGACGGTGGAGGGGCGGCGCGGCTCGGCGCTCAGGTGCTGGTGCAGCACCTCCAGGGCCGTGCTGCCGGCGAACGGCGGGCGGCCGGTGACCAGCTCGTACAGCAGGATGCCGGCGCCGTAGATGTCCACGGCGGAGGTCTGCGGGCGGCCCTCGGCGGACTCCGGCGCCACGTACGCGGGCGTGCCGACGAACTCCTGGGTGCGGGTCAGGCCCGGGGAGTCGGCGAGACGGGCGATGCCGAAGTCGGTCAGCATCGGGTGCATCTGGCCGCCGGCCTGCATGAGCAGCACGTTGGCGGGCTTCAGGTCGCGGTGGACGACGCCGTCGGCGTGGCTCGCGGCGAGCGCGTCGGCGATCTGCGCGGTCATCAGCGCGGCGGCGACCGGCGTGAGGGGGCCGCTCTCGCGCAGGTAGCGGTGCAGGTCGGGGCCGTCGACCAGGTCCATGACCAGCGCCAGCAGATCGCCCTCGACGACCAGGTCGCGGACCCGGACGATGTTCGGGTGGGTGAGGCGGAGCAGCACGGAGCGCTCGCGCAGGAAGCGCATCACGATGTCCGGGTCGCTCGCCAGTTCCTCTTTGAGGACCTTGATCGCGACCGTCTCGCCGGGCTGCCCGGGTACGGCCGCCTCGGCGCCCGCGGTCTCGCGCTGGCGGGCACGCCAGACGGTGCCTGTGGCGCCGCGTCCGAGCGGCTCCTCAAGCAGGTACTTGCTGCCGACTGGCCGCACGTCACGCGCTCCCTGCTGCTTGCTGATGCTTGCTTGTCTGCATTCCGGTTGTCGTTCCGGTTGTTCCGATCCACTGTAGTGCCGCCCCCGAGGGCACTACGTAAGCGTTCCCGAGCATGTTCGATGTGTTCGACGGAAAGACGCTCCCGTCGGTCCACTGGTTGCCGCAGGCCGGACGTGACCGATCTCAAGTGATCGTCTGTGCGGCACTGGTCAGGCACTTTTGGGGGCAGAGCCGACCAATCAAGATCACTTGATGCCGGGTCCCGGGCGCGTTGTCGGTGGCAGGTGCGAGGATGCCCTGCAGTACTGGCCGACGTGCTCGTGTGGGGTGGGGATGCAGATCCGGCTGACCGTCGTAGACCCGCTGGGCCCGGCCCCGCAGCGGGGCCGCGCCGCGAGCCGCGACGTGCTGGTCACGGCGCCCACCGGCACGGACCTGGCCGCGGTCGCGACGGCGCTGGCCGGGGTGGTCACCGGGGAGGGCCGCGACGCCCCCAACTCCCCCGTAGTGCTCTACGCCGGCACCGAGCGGCTGGACGCCCGCCGCTGCGCCCTCGGCGAGCCCCCGCTGGTCGACGGCGCGGTGCTGTCCCTGGGCGCCCCGGCGGCCCCCGAGCCGCATCCCGAGCTGGACGACGCGCCCACCCAGCTGCATGTCGTGGCGGGCCCGGACGCGGGCGGCGTCCATCTGCTGCACGGCGGCCGGATCACCGTGGGCCGCTCGGCCGACGCGGACGTCCCGCTGGACGACCCCGACGTGTCCCGGCTGCACTGCGTGGTCACCGTCGGGGCGGACGGGCGGGTGTCCGTCGCCGACCTCGGCTCCACGAACGGCACGACGCTGGACGGGGTCCGGGTGGGCGAGCGCCCGGTGCGGGTCCCCGCCGGGGGCTTGCTGCGGATCGGGGAATCGGCGCTGCGGGTTGCTCCGTCCGGGGGACCGGGCGCGCGGACCGTCTCCGACGGGGAGGGATGCCTTCGGGTTGTCCTCACGGGAACGGGCGACTCCGCGGACCGGCCTTCGGCCTTCTCCGGTTCGCCGCCCGCAGGTGCCGGGGCCGTCTCCGCGACCGGGCAGCACAGCTACGGCTCCGACGGCTGGGGGACCTCCGGCAGCGGGGGGCAGGAGCATCAGCGGGGGCCGGCCGTCGTGCCCGGGCAGGGCGGGGCACCCCGGATCGAGAGCGCGCCCGGTGCCGCCCGCGGCGGGGACACGCACGCGGGGCGGTTCGGCGTCGACGGGACGGACGAGGCGCCGCCGGACGGTGGCCGCAAGAACACTCCCGTCCGGGGCATCGACGCCCCGCAGGGCGCACGGCGGCGCGGGCTCGGTGCCTGGGCGCGCCGGCTGGCCGGCGGGCGTGGCGAACAGTCCGCCGGCGCCGGGGCGTACGACGGCACCGGCGCCCGTGCCGGCACCGGCCCGGCGGCCACCGCGCCGCAGCAGCCCGAGACCTGGCCGGATCCCGCCGCACTGCTGCTGACGGCGCTCGGCCCGGGGCCCCGGCTGTGGGAGCGTGAAGCCCGTCATCCGGAGACGCTGACCGTGCGGCTCGGTACGGCGGACCGGAGCGCGCCGGACGGCTCCGGCCTGGTGCCCGCGGTGCCCGTGACGGCGGCACTGCGCGAGGCGGGCGCACTGGGCCTGGCCGGCCCGCGCCCCCGGCTGTCCGGGCTGACCCGCGCGGTGCTGGCCCAGCTGGCCGCGCTGCACTCCCCCGACCTGCTGGAGATCGTGCTGATCAGCGCCGACCGCTCCCGCCCCGTGGAGGAGCGCACGGCCGAGTGGTCCTGGCTGGGCTGGCTCCCGCACGTCAGGCCGGGCCACGGCCAGGACTGCCGGCTGCTGCTGGCCTTCGACCGCGAGCAGGCGGCGGCCCGCACGGAGGAACTCCTGCGCCGGGTCGACGACCACACGGCGACCGGCACGACCGCGGCCCGCCCCGCCCCCGCACCCGGCACCCCCGTCGGCGCCACCGCTCACGCCACCGGCATCCCGGCCCAGGGACTCGCCCCCGGCCGAACCGGCGAGGGCGATCCCGCGCCCGGCCACATCCCCACCGGCCCTGCCCACGGCGGCACCCACCCGTCGGCCGCCCCCTCGGCCCCCACCCACCGCCCCTCCTGGGCCAGGGACGACGCCGAGGTCGGCGGAGGCAGCGGTTTCGCCGGTCCCTACACCGTCGTCGTCGTGGACGGAGACCCCGGTGGCGGCGCGCTGCGGGAGGCGGTCGCGCGGCTGGCCGTGGCCGGCCCGCGGGCCGGGATCCATGTGGTCTGTCTGGCCGAGACCGCCCCCGCCTCGCCCGCCTCCCCCGTGGCGCGGACGTACGAGGCCGCGTGCGCGGTGACGCCGACCTTCCGGCACTGCGGTGCCGTGGCGCTGCTCAGCGGGGATGTCACGACGGCGGTGCACCTGCTGCGGGTGGCGCCGGGCGGACCCGTCGAGCCGGGGACGGTCGCCGCCGTGGACGCCGTGTCCCTCGCCTGGGCGGAGCGGTTCGCCCGGGCGCTGGCGCCGCTGCGGCCGGACGGCCCGGCCGGCGAGCGGGACACGCGCGTGGCGGCGCCGTTGCCGCAGTCGGCGCGGCTGCTGGACGAGCTGGGGCTGGCCCGGGCCACCCCGGCGTCGCTGATGGCGCGCTGGGCCGACGCGGCCGACGACACCCAGGCCCTGGGCGGCCGGGCGCGGGCGGTGCTCGGTGCCGGGCCGCGCGGGCCGCTCACCGCCGACCTGGTGGCCGACGGACCGCACCTGCTGATCGAGGGGCCGTCCGGCAGCGGTCGTACGGAGTTGCTGCGGGCCGTGGTGGCCTCGCTGGCCGCCGCCGAGCGGCCGGACCGGCTGGGCGTCGTGCTGATCGACGGCCGGGACGGGGTCGGGACCAGCGCCGCGCACGGCGAGGGACTGCGCGTGTGCACCGACATACCGCATGTCACCACCCACCTCGTCGCCAACGACCCCGTGCGCATGCGCGAGTTCGCCCAGTCGCTGGCCGCCGAGCTCAAGCGGCGGGCGGAGCTGCTGGGGCGGTCCGATTTCGCGCAGTGGCACGCGGGGCACGAGGTGTCCGGCCGGATCGTCGCCCAGCGCGCACCGGCCCCCGCCACCGGTGACCTGGAGGCGCCGCCCAGTTCCACCCTGCGGCTGCGGCCGGGGGCGGCTTCGCGGCAACGGGCCGAGGCGGCGCCACCGTTGCCGCGGCTCGTGGTCGTCGTGGACGACCTGGACGCGCTGGTCTCACCCCCGCTCGGCTCGCCGGGCCGGCCCGCCGCCGGTTCGGTGCTGCGCGCGCTGGAGGCGGTGGCCCGGGAGGGCGAGCGGCTCGGGGTGCATCTGGTGGCGGCGGCCGGGACCGGGGGCCGAACGGCGGAGACCGAGCCCGCGCGGCGGGCGGCCCTGCGGGTCGTGCTGGACGCTCCGCAGCAGGGGCCGGACGAACCGGCGCCGGGGCGTGGCCGGCTGGCGTACGCGGACGGGCGGGCCGTCGGTTTCCAGGGCGGCCGGGTGACGGGCCGCATCCCGCGCACCGCGACCCAGCGGCCCACGGTGGTCCCGCTGGACTGGCAGCGCATGGGCGATCCCCCGGCCCGCCGGCCGGTGCGGGAGCTGGGCAACGGCCCCACCGACCTGGCCCTGCTGGCGAGCGCGGTGGAGCGGGCGGCCCGGGAGGTGTCGGCGGCGGAGGTGCCGTCTTTGCTGTAGCCGGGGAGGCACGCATACACCGCCGGTCACGAGCCGGTCACGATGACCCGTTTGACACAGCAGGCGCTCTTGCCCGTCCCGAGCGGCCCGGCGTACACCGGACCGCACGGGACAGTCTTCTTTACGTTCAATGGAGAACGACGAACGGGGAAGTGATGCGCAGCAAGAGCAGCACCATCCGGACACGCAGGACCGTCACCACATTCGCCGCGCTGCTCACCGGAGCCCTCGCCCTGAGCGCCTGCTCCGGCAGCGATGACAACGGCGGGAAGGGCAGCGGCGAGAAGACCGGCGGAGCCACCGGCTCCACCGTCACCCTGCCGAAGCTGAACGGCGCGAACCTGGAGATCGCCGCCGTGTGGACCGGTCAGGAGCAGAAGAACTTCAAGCAGGTCCTGGCCGAGTTCGAGAAGCGCACCGGCGCGAAGGTCACCTTCGTGCCCGCCCAGGACCCGATCATCAACTTCGTCGGTTCGAAGATCGCCGGTGGCCAGCCGCCGGACGTGGCCATGCTGCCGCAGCCCGGCGCCATCAAGCAGGCCGTGCAGCGGGGCTGGGCCAAGCCGCTCGGGGCGGAGGCCCAGAAGGAGCTGCAGAAGAACTACTCCCAGGGCTGGCAGGACATCGGCAAGGTCGACGGCAAGCAGTACGGCGTCTACTACAAGGCCGCCAACAAGTCGCTGATCTGGTACAACACCAAGGTCTTCGACAACGCGGGCGCCAAGGAGCCGAAGACGTGGCCGGAGTTGCTGACCACCGCCCGGGCGGTGTACGACTCCGGGGTCACGCCGTTCTCGGTGGGCGGTGCGGACGGCTGGACGCTGACGGACTGGTTCGAGAACGTCTATCTGTCCCAGGCCGGCCCCGAGAAGTACGACCAGCTCGCCCAGCACAAGATCAAGTGGACGGATCCCTCGGTCAAGCAGGCGCTGACGACGCTGGCGCAGATCTGGGGCAAGAAGGACTACCTCGCGGGCGGCCAGGACGGCGCGCTGCAGACGGAGTTCCCGTCCTCGGTCACCCAGACCTTCACCGGCGGCGACCAGCCGAAGGCCGCGATGGTCTACGAGGGCGACTTCGTGCAGGTCAACATCGGTGAGACCAAGGCGAAGGTGGGCACGGACGCGAAGGTGTTCCCGTTCCCGGCGGTCGGCTCGGCCGCGCCGGTGGTCTCCGGCGGTGACGCGGCGGTGATCCTGAAGGACTCCAAGGCGGCCCAGGCCCTGGTCACCTTCCTCGCCTCACCGGACGCGGCGACGATCCAGGCGAAGCTCGGCGGCTATCTCTCGCCGAACAAGAACGTGCCGGTCTCGGCGTACCCGAACGCGGTGCAGCAGAAGATCGCCAAGGCGCTGATCGCCTCCGGCGACGACTTCCGCTTCGACATGTCCGACCAGGCCCCGCAGGCCTTCGGCGGCACCCCCGGCAAGGGCGAGTGGAAGGACCTGCAGGACTTCCTGAAGAACCCGGCGGACGTGGCGGGCACCCAGGCCAGGCTGGAGAAGGACGCGGCGGCCGCGTACGGAAGCGGGAGCTGATCCGGCGATGGCGTCGGCGGCAACGGCGGCGGGGGCCTCACCGGGTCCCGCCGCGCCCCGCAGTCGTAGGAGCGTGACCGGCACCCGCCGGACCGTGGCAGCGCTGTTCCTGCTGCCCGCCCTGGTGCTGCTCGGCGCGCTCGTGGTCTACCCGATCGGGTACTCGGTCATCCGCAGCTTCTACAACGCCTCCGGCGACGGGTTCACCGGCGCCGACAACTACAAGACGCTCTTCACCGACGACGGCATCCGCACCGCCCTGAAGAACAACGTCATCTGGGTGGTGTTCGCTCCCGCGGTCTCCACCGCGCTCGGTCTGATCTTCGCGGTGCTGACCGAACGGGTGCGCTGGGGAACGGCGTTCAAGCTGGTCGTCTTCATGCCGATGGCGATCTCGATGCTGGCGGCCGGGATCATCTTCCGACTGGTGTACGACCAGGATCCGCACAAGGGGGTCGCGAACGCGGTGTGGGTGGGTGTCCACGACACCTTCGCGCAGTCGTCGGCGTTCCCGAAGGCCCACCCGGGCCGTGAGTCGCCGCTCGTCGCGCAGAACGGCGGTTTCGTCACCAAGACCACGGTCCACGCCGGGCAGACGGTCACCCTGCCGCTCGTCGGCGTCGCCCCGGACCAGATGCCGGACGGCGCGAAGAAGGCGGTGGCCGCCCGGCCCGAGCCCGGGAAGATCACCGGCACCACCTGGCAGGACTTCACGCGCGGCAAGGGCGTGGGACGGCTCGGCGCGCCCGACCCGTCCGAGCGGGGCTACGCCGGGATGCGGATCGAGGCGGTGAAGGACGGCAAGGTGGTCGCCTCCACCGAGGCGGCCGGCGACGGCACGTTCACGCTGCCCGCCTCCGCCGACGGCGCGCATCTGCGCCTTCCGGCGGGCAACTTCAAGGAGCCGTACAACGGCGTCGAGTGGCTCGGCCCGGCGCTGGTCACCCCGGCGGTCATCGGGGCGTACGTCTGGATGTGGGCGGGCTTCGCGATGGTGCTGATCGCGGCCGGGCTCGCGGGCGTGCCCCGGGAGCTGCTGGAGGCGGCGCGGGTGGACGGCGCCACCGAGTGGCAGGTGTTCCGCAAGGTCACCGTGCCGCTGCTCGCGCCGGTCCTCGCGGTCGTCACCGTCACGCTGATGATCAACGTGCTGAAGGTGTTCGACCTCGTCTACATCATCGCCCCGGGCTCCTCCCAGGACGACGCCAACGTGCTCGCCCTGGAGCTGTACCGCAAGGGCTTCGCCGAGAACCAGCCGGGCGTCGCGAGCGCGATCGCGGTGCTGCTGCTGGTGCTGGTGATTCCCGTGATGCTGTTCAACGTTCGTCGGCTGCGGCGGGAGGTGCGGCGATGACGGCGACCGCCGGGAGCATCGGGAAGGTCGGGCCCGTGCAGACGGTGAAGGCACGCCGGTCCCTCGGCTCGAAGATCACCGAGAGGCTGAGCGGCGGGCTGGTCCGCGTGTTCCTGATCGTGGTCGGTCTGTTCTGGCTGGTGCCGACGATCGGGCTGCTCGTCTCCTCGCTGCGCGCGCCGGAGGACATGAGCGCGAGCGGCTGGTGGAAGGTGTTCGCCGAGCCGTCCCAGCTGACCTTCGACAGCTATCGGAAACTGCTGGAGAACGGGGACATCACCCACTCCCTCTGGAACACCGTGCTGATCACGGTCCCGGCGACGCTGCTGGTCGTCGTGGTCGGCTCCCTCGCGGGCTACGCGTTCGCGTGGATGGAGTTCCCGGGCCGGGACTGGTGGTTCCTGGGTGTGGTGAGCCTGCTGGTCGTCCCCGTACAGGTGGCGCTGATCCCGATCGCCGAACTGTTCGGGAAGGTCGGCCTGTTCGGGACCATCCTCGGCGTGATCCTGTTCCACACCGGCTTCGGACTGCCGTTCGCGGTGTTCCTGCTGCGGAACTTCTTCGCGGAGATCCCGCGCGAGCTGCTGGAGGCGGCCCGCCTGGACGGCGCCGGTGAACTCCGGCTGTTCGCGCGGGTCGTGCTGCCGCTCGGCGGTCCGGCGATCGCGAGCCTCGGCATCTTCCAGTTCCTGTGGGTGTGGAACGACATGCTGGTCGCGCTGGTGTTCACCAAGTCCGGCACCCAGCCGATCACGGTCGCGCTGCAGACGCAGGTACGGCAGTTCGGCAACAACATCGACGTGCTGGCACCCGGCGCGTTCATCTCCATGGTGATCCCGCTGGCCGTGTTCTTCGCGTTCCAGCGTCAGTTCGTGTCCGGGGTGATGGCGGGCGCGGTCAAGTAACGGCGTTCGTCAGCACCCTTGCGAGGGGCGGGCCACCAGGGGGTCCGCCCCTCGCCGTTCATCCGTCGTCCCCCCGCCGTCCCCCATATGCCGCACGAACCGTAACCAATTCATTCCATCGGCCGTTTCCGGTCAGAAACCCCGCGCCGACCGACGACCCTTGGATGTCCCTTGCCCAGGTTCAGTGTCATTGTCCCCGCGTACAAGGTCCAGGCGTATCTCTCCGAGTGCCTGGACTCGGTGCTCTCGCAGTCGTACCCCGATCTGGAACTGATCGCCGTGGACGACTGCTCACCGGATGCCTGCGGGGCGATCATCGACGAGTACGCGGCCCGGGACGCGCGGGTGCGGCCCGTGCACCTGGCCGAGAACCGGGGCCTCGGGCGGGCCCGGAACGCGGGGCTGGCCGAGGCGACCGGTGACTACCTGCTCTTCCTGGACAGCGACGACACCCTCACCCCGGACGCGCTCAGGGCGATCGCGGACCGGATCAAGGATTCCGGCGAGCCGGACGTCCTGGTGTACGACTACGCGCGCACGTACTGGGACGGCCGGGCGGTGCGCAACCAGCTCGCCGGAACGCTCACCGAGCAGGGCCCGGCGCCGTTCCGCCTCGAGGACCGGCCGGGGCTGCTCAGGGTGCTGATGGTGGCCTGGAACAAGGCGTACCGGCGGGAGTTCGTCGAGGCCCACGGCTTCGCGTTCCCGCGGGGCTACTACGAGGACACCCCCTGGACCTTCCCCGTGCTGATGACGGCGGAGTCGATCGCCACCCTGGACCGGGTGTGCGTGCACTACCGGCAGCGCCGGCAGGGCAACATCCTCGGCACCACGAGCCGCAGGCACTTCGATCTCTTCGAGCAGTACGACCGGGTGTTCGCGTACGTCGAGGACCACCCCGAACTGGCGCGGTGGCGGCCGGAGTTGTTCCGCCGCATGATCGACCACTACGCCACGGTGTTCACCAAGCGGAACCGCCTGCCGCGCGGCAGCCACGGCGAGTTCCTGCGCCGGGCCCGCGCCCACTACCGCCGCTACCGCGTCCCCGGAACCCGGATGCGCCGCCGGAACATCCTGGTCCGCTTCGGTCTGCACCGCACCTTCCGCGCGTTCCGGCTGGTCTCGGCCATGCGCCGGCGCACGATCAAGGCGGCCGTGAAGCCGGCCCGCGCCGTACGGACCGGCGTGCTGCGGCTGCACTACCGGATCCAGCTGCGGCTGCCCGTCCGCGCCGACCGGGCGGTGTTCACCTCCGGCGCGGGCCGGGGCCACGGCGGCGACCCGGCCGCCCTGGAGGAGGCCTTCCGCACCCACGCCCCGCACATCCACACCGCCTGGATCGCCCGCCCCGGGCACGAGCACACGGTCCCGCCCGGCCCGCGCCGGCTGCGGCCCGGCAGCCCCGCCTACTGGACGGCGCTGGCCCGCGCCAAGTACCTGGTCACCGACGACGTCCTGGACCCGGACCTGCGCAAGCGGCCCGGGCAGATCCTGCTCCAGACCCGGCAGGGCACGCCGCTGAAGCACATGGGCCTGGACCTGCAGGAACGCCCGGCGGCGGCCCGCGACACCGACTTCGCCCGGCTGCTGCGCGGCGTCGACCAGTGGGACCTCCTGCTGTCGGGCAACCGGCACTCGACCCTGACCTGGGAGCGGGTCCTCCCGGGCCGCTACACCACGCTGGAGTACGGCGCCCCGCGCAACGACGTCTTCCAGCGGGCGACCTCGGCGGACGTGGCCCGGCTGCGCGCCTCGCTGGGCATCCCGGAGGGCGCGGTCGCGATCCTGTACGCGCCGACCCACCGGGACTACCTGCGCACCCAGCACCCGCTGCTGGACCTGGAGCGGATCGTGCGCCGCCTCGGCCCGCGGTTCGTGATCCTGGCGCGTACCCACGGCGACCGGTGTCCCGAGGGCCCCCGGGTCATCGACGTCCGCGACCACCCGAGCGTGCAGTCCCTGTGCCTGGCCTCGGACGCCCTGGTCACCGACTACTCGTCGATCATGTTCGACTACGCCGGCCTGGACCGGCCGATCGTGGTGCACACCGGCGACTGGGAGGCGTACCGGGCGGCCCGTGGCACCTACTTCGACCTGCGTACCTTCCCGCCGGGCGCGGTCGCGCACAGCGAGGACGAGCTGATCGACATCTTCGCGACCGGGCACTGGCGCGGCTCGCGCTCGACCCAGCAGCGGGCGGCGTTCCGGCAGCGGTTCTGCCCGTACGACGACGGACGCGCCGCCGAGCGGGTCGTCCGGCACGTGGTGCTGGGCGAGACGGGTCTGCCGCCGGTGGTGCCGCTCGCGGAGCGCAAGCCGGTGCCGTCGGCCTGTGGGCAGTCGCCGCTGGCCACCGTGCCGCAACCTTCCGGTTCCCTCCCCGTCACCGAGAGGCGCTGACGGCGTTGGTCCTTTCGGGAGTTCCCGTGCCCCTCGGCTCGACGCGGCCCACCCCGAGCCGGCCGTCCACCTGGCGTCCGGCGGGGCGGCCCGGTCGCGTGACAGGCCTCGTCCGCGGGACACGGTCCGCAAGACAACAGAAAGAGCAGAATGCCCCGCTTCAGCATCATCGTCCCGTCCCACGGGGTCGCCGCCCGGCTGTCCCAGGCGCTGGACTCGGTACTCGGCCAGTCGTTCGGCGATCTGCAACTGATCCCGGTCTGCGACGGCCCCGACTCCCCGGCCGCCGCCGTGGCCGCCGGGTACGCGGAGCGGGACCCCCGGGTGACCCCGGTCGACTCGCCGCCGTCCGCCGGTCTGAGCGGGGCGCGCAACGCGGGTGTCCAGGCGGCGACCGGCGCGTACGTGCTGTTCCTCGACGGCGACGACCTGCTGCTGCCGGGCGCGCTCGCGGCGCTGGACGCCCGGCTGACCGAGACCGCCGGCGTGGACGTGCTCCATGTCGAGCACGAGCGCGCCCCCTGGTGGGAGGGCGAGCCCACCAACCCGGCCAGGCCGCTGTTCGCCGGGGCCCCGAAGGGCGCCTTCGCCCCCGCCGACCTGCCGGAGCTGACCGGTGTACAGCTCCCGGCGTGGAGCGCGGTCTACCGCCGCAGCTTCCTCACCGAGCACAAGCTCGCCTTCCCCGACAGCCACTTCACCGACCTCGGCTGGGGCGGGCTGACCACGCTCGCGGCCGGGCGGATCGCGGTGCTGCGCCGGGTCGTCGTACGGCACCGGCTGCGCCGGCAGGGCAGCCGGCTCAATCTGCCGGGGCCGCACCAGCACGAGCTGCTCGACCAGGTGGAGCTCGTGCTGACCCGGGCCGCCGAGCTGGAGCTGCCCGCCGAGCGGACGCGCGCGCTCTTCGAGCAGCTGTTCACCCAGGTGCTGAAGACCGCATCCCGGCCGGAGCGGCTGCCGTCCGGGCACCGGGCGTTCTTCCGCCGCGCCGCCCGTCTGTACCGGCGCCACCGGCCGGCCGGTTTCCGGGCGCCCGGCGGCAGCCTGGGCGTGCAGCACCGGCTGCTGGCGACCGGGGCGTACAGCGCGTTCCGGGCGCTGCGCGGCGCCAACCGGCTGGCCACGGACACCGCCGAGCGCCTGCCCCGCCCGCGCGCGGTGCGCACCCGGCTGCGCTACGCCCGCGACCTGCGCCGCCCGCTCGACGAGAACCTGGCCGTGTACTGCGCCTACTGGGGCCGGGGCTACGCCTGCAATCCGGCCGCGATCCACGCCAAGGCCCGCGAACTCGCCCCGCACATCCGCTCGGTGTTCCTGGTCGAGGCCGACCAGGCGCACGCGATGCCGGAGGGCGTGGAGTACGCGGTGATCGGCTCCCGCCGCTCCTGGGAGGTGCTGGCCCGGGCCAAGTACCTGGTCAACAACGCCAACTTCGCCGAGGGCGTCGTCAAGCGGCCCGGCAGCGTGCACCTGCAGACCCAGCACGGCACCCCGCTGAAGACGATGGGCGTGGACCAGTCGACGTACACGGTGGTGGCCGCCCAGTCGGGCAGCTTCACCAGGCTGCTCGGCCGGGTGGACCGCTGGGACTTCAACCTCTCCTCCAACCGCCACTCCACCCAGATGTGGGAGCGCGCCTTCCCCGGCTCCTGGGAGGCGCTGGAGTACGGCTATCCGCGCAACGACGTCTACTACACGGCGACCGCCGAGGACGTGGCCCGCATCCGGCGCCGGCTGGGCGTCCCGGAGGACAAGACGGCCGTGCTGTACGCGCCGACCCACCGCGACCACCACACCGGCTTCGAGCCCGGCCTGGATCTCGAGGCCTTCTGCGAGGCGGCCGGCGAGGACGTGGTCGTCCTGCTGCGCGCCCACTACTTCTACGACCGGGGTCCCGGCCGCAGCGACGGCCGGATCATCGACGTCACCGCGCACCGCTCCTCCGAGGACGTCTGCCTCGCCGCGGACGCGCTGGTCACCGACTACTCGTCGATCATGTTCGACTACGCCAACCTGGACCGGCCGATCGTGGTGTACGCCGACGACTGGGACGTCTACCGGGAGACGCGGGGCGTCTACTTCGATCTGATGGCCGAGCCGCCGGGACCGGTCGCGCGCACCCCGGGGGAGCTGGCCGCCGTCTTCCGCGACGGCTCGTACGCGGGCGCGGAGGCGGCCGCGCTGCGGGCCGCGTTCCGGGAGCGGTTCTGCGAGTTCGACGACGGACGGGCCGCCGAGCGCGTCGTACGGCGGGTGCTGCTCGGCGAGCCGCCCGAGGCGGTCCCGCCCGTGATCCCGCTCGCGCAGCGCGTCCCCGCCCCCGCCGCCGCGACCCTCGTGAGGAGCTGACCCGCCGTGCCCCGCTTCAGTGTGATCGTGCCCTGCTTCAAGGTGCAGGGCTTTCTGCGCGAGTGCCTGGACTCGGTGCTGCTGCAGTCCTTCGACGACTTCGAGCTGATCGCCGTGGACGACCGCTCCCCGGACGGCTGCGGCGCGATCCTCGACGAGTACGCCGGGCGCGACCCGCGCGTGAAGGTGCTGCACCTGCCGGAGAACGTGGGCCTCGGCCGCGCCCGCAACGCCGGGCTGCCGCACGCCACCGGCGACTACCTGTTCTTCCTGGACAGCGACGACACCCTCACCCCGGGCGCGCTCAGGGCGATCGCCGACCGGCTGGCGGAGGCCGAGGACCCGGACGTGCTGGTCTTCGACTACGCGCGCGCCTACTGGTGGGGCGGCACGCGGCGCAACGTCCTGGCCGAGGTGCTCGCCGAGGCCGGCCCGGGCACCTTCACCGCCGACGCCTACCCGCGGATCCTCGACCTGCTGATGGTGGTGTGGAACAAGGTCTACCGGCGGGAGTTCGTGCAGGCGGAGGGCTTCGAGTTCCCGCCGGGCTACTACGAGGACACCCCCTGGACCTTCCCGGTCATGCTCAGCGCCCGCAGCATCGCCACCCTGGACCGGATCTGCCTGAACTACCGGCAGCGCCGGCAGGGCAACATCCTGTCCACGACCAGCCGCAAGCACTTCGACATCCACGACCAGTACGAGCGGGTCTTCGCGTTCGTCGAGCAGCGGCACCGGCTCGCGCACTGGCGGCCGTACCTGCACCGCAAGATGGGCGAGCACTGCCTGGACATCCTGGCCAAGCCGGACCGGCTGCCGCCCGCGGACAAGGCCGAGTTCTTCCGGCGCACGCGGGAGATGTTCCGGCGCCACAAGCCGGCGCAGGGCGCCCTGACCGACGGCGAGGCCGGCCTGCTGGAGGGCTCCTGGACGGCGTACCGGATCAGGCGGCAGGCGGCGCGGGCCGGACGGGAGACGGCGCGCCGGGCCGGTCTGCTCCGCGGTGCGGCCGCCGCGCGGGCCCGCTCCGGCTGGGCGGCCCTGCACACGCACCGGCCGCTGGACCCGCACCTGGTCGTCTACTCGGCGTCCTCGCACCGGGGCATGCTCGGCGACCCGGCCGCCGTGTACGCCAAGGCCCGGGAGATCGCCCCGCAGCTGCGCGGGGTGTGGGCGATGAAGGACGAGGAGACGGCCGCCGGGCTGCCGCCGGACGTGGAGCACGTGATCGTGGGCTCCCGGCGCTATCTGGAGGTCACGGCGCGGGCGAAGTTCTTCGTGAACGACGTCAACTGGCCGGGCACGCTGGTCAAGCGGCCCGGCAGCGTGCACATCCAGACCCATCAGGGCACCCCGCTGAAGTACATGGGTGCCGACCTGCTGGACAAGCCGGGCGCCCGGCTCGGCTTCGACGTGCCGCAGATGCTGCGCCGGGCCGACCGCTGGGACTACAGCCTGGTCGCCAACCGGCACTCCGAGCTGGTCTGGGAGCGGGCCTACCCATGCCACTTCACCTCGCTGCGCACCGGCAGTCCGCGCAACGACGTGCTGGTGAGGGGCGGCGACAGCGACTTCCGGCAGCGTCACGGCATCCCGGAGACGGACACGGTCGTGCTGTACGCCCCGACCCGCCGGGACTACCGCCGCAGCGGGCACGTGGACCGGATCGACCTCGTGCGGTTCGCGGCGGACCTCGGGAAGAGCCTGGGCGAGGGCCGGGGCGAGGGGTACACCCTGGTGGTCCGGCTGCACCCGTCGCTGGCGGCCGGCCCGGCGCGCGGCATGGGGCTGGCGGAGCTGGCCCGGCGCGGGATCGTGGTCGACGCGACCGACGAGCCGCGCCTGGAGGACGTCCTGCTCGCGGCGGACGTGCTGGTCACGGACTACTCGTCGGTGATGTTCGACTACGCCTGCCTGGACCGGCCGATCGTGGTGCACGCCGACGACTGGCCCGCGTTCTCGGCCGCCCGGGGCGCGTACTTCGACATCACCGCCGAGCCGCCGGGCCATGTCACGCGCTCCTACCGGGAGCTGTCCGGGCTGTTCGCCTCCGGGTCCTGGCGGGACGAGGAGTCGGCCCGGCTGCGCGCGCTGTTCCGGGCCCGGTTCTGCGAGTTCGACGACGGCCGGGCCGCCGACCGCGTCGTACGGACGCTGCTGCTGGGCGAGCCGATGACCGGACCGGGTGCGGTCCGGATCCCGGGCCAGACGGTGGGCCGGGGCACGCTGACCTCGGCGTAGGACGCCGGGGTGCCGGTGCCGAGGCGGCCACCGGCACCCCGGGCCGCCCGGGTCACTCGATGACGAGGTCGACGTCGATGTTGCCGCGGGTGGCGTTGGAGTAGGGGCAGACCTGGTGGGCGGTCTCGACCAGCTTGCGGCCGGTCTCCTCGTCCACGGTGCCGGGCAGCTCGACGCGCAGCGTCACCTTCAGCCCGAAGCCCTCGCCCTGCTTGCCGATGCCGACCTCGGCGGTCACCGCGGCGTCGCTGACGTCGACCTTGGCCTGCCGGCCGACCAGGCCGAGGGCGCTGCCGAAGCAGGCGGCGTAACCGGCGGCGAAGAGCTGCTCGGGGTTGGTGCCCTGGCCATTGCCGCCCAGCTCCACCGGCGGGGCGAGCTGGAGGTCGATCCTGCCGTCGGAGGAGACGGCACGACCGTCACGGCCGTGGGTGGCGGTGGCGACTGCGGTGTAGAGCGCGTCCATGGGACCCGTCCTCTCGGTTCGATGCGGTGTCCGCTGCGGGGTTGCCGCGTGCTTGCGGGCACAAGTAGAGCACACAATTAAGTTGTGCACAACTGAATGGCTCGCAAGAGCTATCCTGGACCCATGACCGCCTCGCCCACCGCCGCCGAAGCCGACTGGCTCCGCCTGGACCGCCAGATCTGCTTCTCCCTGCACGCCGCGTCCCGCGCCTTCAACGGCGTCTACCGCGTGATCCTCAAGGACCTCGGGCTCACCTACCCGCAGTACCTGGTGATGCTGGTGCTCTGGGAGCAGGGCGACCTGCCCGTCAAGAAGCTCGGCGAGCAGCTGCGGCTCGACTCCGGCACGCTGTCCCCGCTGGTCAAGCGGCTGGAAGCGGCCGGCCTGGTGCGCCGGGAGCGCAGCGCCCGGGACGAGCGCTCGGTGCAGGTCCGGCTGACCGAGGAGGGCGCGGCGCTGCGCGAGCGGGCGCTGGAGGTGCCGCGCCGCATCGCCCGGGCGACCGGCTTCGACCTGGCGGAGATCACCGAACTGCACGAACGCCTCGACCGGCTCACGGCCGCACTGGACGCGGCGGCCCTGGAAGCGGGACGCGAGGAGGACTAGCCGACGCGGGCCTCAGTCACGGGGCCTCACGGGCTTACGGACGTACAGCCGTACGACCATCCCGCCCCGCCGGACCCGCTCCCGCCCGGTGAACTCCGCCCGCAGCACGGCGAGTTTGGCCCGCTCGGTGGGCCTGCGCGGGCTCCAGCGCCCGGCGAGCAGACCCGGGTCCGCCACGACCCACACCCGGTCCAGCCGCTCCAGCCGCCACCGCACCTCCCGCGGCCCGGCCTCCCGCCCGTACAGCGTCCCCGACCCGGCGGCCTGCTCCACCAGCAGCACGTCCCGCGACCCCCGGAACGCGCCCGGATAGGTCAGGGCCACGTTCCGCTCATGTGCCGGCAGGAACAGCACGGCATCCCCGGGCCCCAGCTCCCGTGCCGCCACCCGGGAGACGGCACCGAGATCGTCGGGCCGGGTGGCCGGGTCGCGGTCCGCGCGCAGGACGGGGAGCTGGTGCACGAAGGACAGCGCGATCGCCAGGACACCGGTGAGGGTGACGAGGGGGGACTGCGACAGGGGGCGCCGTCCCGGCCTGCCGTCGGCGGCCGGCCGGCCCACCACCCCGGCCAGCCGCTCGGCACCCGCCGCCACCAGCAGCGGCGCCCCGCTCAGCGCGTACAGCACATACCGGTCCACGAACAGCGGCGAGGCCTGGGAAGCCAGCATCAACAGCACAGGCGGCACCACGGTCAACGGCAGCGCCACCCCCACGAGAGTGATCTCCCCCCGCCGCCCGAAGAGCCCCGCCAACGCGACCGACGCAAGGCCCAGACACACCGCGTACACCCCTCCCGAAGGCCCGAGAAAACACCGCAGCAGCTCCTCCGCCGTCACCGCCGTGGGCCTGCGCAGCCACGCCACCTGCGCCGCCTGCCCCCGCGACACCAGAACCATCGGCACCAGTGACACCAGGACCGCGCCTGCGGCACACCCCCACCCCCGCCACATGCGCCGCCCGACACGGGCCAGCGCCAGCGACCCCCCGTGGGCGCACAGCAGCAGCACCGCGAACTCGTGCAGCCAGCAGGTGAGACCGAGGACGGCGCCGTACGCCGCCCAGGAACGCGAGGAACCGCGCTGCACGGCCCGGACGAGCAGCAGCGTCGCCCCGGCCGCCCCGGCGGCCACCAGGGCATAACTGCGGCCCTCCTGCGCATAGTGCCCGGCCATCGGCGCCACGGCGTACAGCAGCCCGGCCCACAGTCCGACGCGCGGCCGGGCCAGCCGGGTGCCGAGCGCCGCCACCAGCGCGGCCGTCACCGCCGCCGCGCACACCGACGGCAGCCGCAGGACGACCTCGCCGGGGTGGACGGCGAGGACGGCGTGCATCAGGAGGTAGTACAGCCCGTGCACGGCGTCCACGTCGTGCAGCAGCAGCCAGATCTGCGGCACCGTACGCCGCCCGACCTGGAGGCTGACGGCCTCGTCGCGCCACATCCCGCCCCGGTCCAGCCCCCAGAGCCCGACCGCGAGCATCACCAGCGCGGGCACCCCCACGGCGGTCCGGCGGCGTATCCCGGTCCGGTGGCCGCGGGGCGCGCGCGTCGCCCCGCCGGCCGGCCCGACGACTGCCCTCGCAGCCGCCCTGCGCGACTGCGGTTTCGCAGGAAGCCCGACGTTCACCACGGTCCGCCCGATCTATTGCGATTAGCCAATGCTTTTCAGACCATGACGGCGTATCGGCATGGATACACCATCCGCGGCGCTTAGGCTCCCATGCGATGAACCGTCTCCGTGTCAACTCCGGTCCGGTGCTCGGCGTCACTGCCCTCTGGCTGGCCACCCGCGCCGTGATGCTGTGGCTGCTCACCCACGACAACGCCCCACTGCTGGGCGGGGGCACGGTGAGCCGTGAGGTGTCGGGGCTGTACGGCTACTGGTACGGCGTCCTCGCGCACGGCTCGTTCCCGGCGCACGACATGCTGTGGCAGTACCCGCCGGGCGCCGGCGTGGTCCTGCTCGCGCCGCGCCTGCTGCCGTGGCTGCCGTACTTCCAGGCGTTCGTGCTGCTCACTCTGGCGATGGATGCGCTGGTCACGACGGCACTGACGCGCGTGGGCGGACGTCCCGGACGCAGCCTGCTCGGCGCGGCCCTGTGGACCGGCGGACTGCCGCTGCTGCTGCACCTCCCGCTCGCCCGGTACGACGTCCAGGTCACCGCCCTCGCGGTGCTCTCCCTGCTGGCGCTGAAGCGCTCCACGCGCGCGTGCGGGGTGTTCGGCGCGCTGGGCGCGCTGGTGAAGGTATGGCCGGCGCTGGTGCTGCTGGGCACGCCCCCGGGGCCGTCGACTCGCCGGGCGTGGGGGTGGGCGACAGCCGTCGGAGCCGCCCTGCTCGGAGCGCTCGCCGTGTCGTTCGACCACCCCCTGTCCTTTCTGCGGGGGCAGGGCGGGCGGGGCGTGCAGATCGAGTCACTCGGCGGTACCGTGCTGAACCTGGCGCGGCACGCCGGCTGGCCGGGCCGGGCGCGCTACCAGTACGGCGCCACCGAGCTGGTCGGCCCGCACGTGTCCGCCGTGGTCACCGCCTCCCTGACACTGACGGCGGTCGCCCTCACGCTGCTGGTGCTGTGGCGGATGCAGGCGCAACGCTGGAGCGAGGCCACGCCGTACGACGCGGCGCTGAGCGCGGTGCTGCTCTTCACGGTCACCAGCCGGGTGATCAGCCCGCAGTACATGATCTGGCTGCTCGGTCTCGCCGGGGTGTGCCTGACCTCGCGGCACACCAGCCAGCGGCCCGTGGCGGCGCTGGTGCTGGCGGCGGCCGCGCTGACCACCCTGGTGTTCCCGATGCACTACACCGAGGTGGTCGAGGGCGCCTGGACCGGCTGTCTTCTCATGCTGGCCCGCAACGGGATCCTGGCGGCCGCGGCCGTGCTGTCGTTCGTGCGGTTGTGGCGCTCGACGGGCCCGGATGGAAAGACCGTGCAAACAACGGAACCCCGAACCGATTCCGACCGTCTTCCGGACCGAGCACTAAGCCTCTCTTAACGGCGTATTACCGAACATTTCTACGCTCCCGGCCTGTGGACCCGATGCGATCAGACCCGACCGACACACCCGATACAGCAGGTACCGCCGAGTCGCCGCGTCCGGCGCAGGTCGGTGTCGTCGTCATCGGCTACAACGACAGCGCGCACGTGGGTGACGCCGTGCGGTCGGCGCTCGCCCAGGGGCCGGCGGTCGCCGAGGTCGTCGCCGTGGACGACTGCTCCACGGACGGCAGCGCCGAACTGCTCGACCGACTGGCCGCCGACGAGCCCCGGCTGCGGGTGGTGCGCCGGAGCGTGAACAGTGGCGGCTGCGGCAGCCCGCGCAACGCCGGGATCGACGCGGTGACCACCCCGTACGTGATGTTCCTGGACAGCGACGACGTGCTGCCGCCCGGTGCGGTGGACGCGCTGCTGGCGGCAGCCACGGGGGCGCACGCCGAGGTGGCGAGTGGGCTGTGCGTGCGCCGGGAGCTGCCCTCGGGGCGCGAACAACCCTGGCAGGCGCCCCTCTACACGGCGCACACCGTGCTCGCGCGCCCCGCGCAGCGGCCCCGCCTGGTCCACGACACGCTGTGCGTCAACAAGCTGTACCGCACCGACTTCCTGCGCGAGCACGGCATCCGCTTCCCCGAGGGCCGCTTCCTCTACGAGGACATCGTCTTCACCGCGCGCGTGCTGGCCGCCGGCCCGCGCATCGCGCTCGTACCGGACCGCGTGTACGTGTGGCATGTGCGCCGCGCCGCCGAGCAGTTGTCGCTCTCGCTGGACCGGGAGCACATCGACAACTGGAAGGCGCGCGTGGAGGCGTGCGCGCTGGCGTACGACATTCTGCTGGGCGCCGGGCAGAAGGAGCTGGCGCGGGCGGCGCGGGCCAAGTTCCTCGACCACGAGGTGCGGATGTACGCGCGCGAGCTGGGGTTGCGCGACGCGCACTACCGGCGCGCGTGGTGGGCGCACACCCGTGAGTACCTGGCGCGCTACGACGCCGCCGACTGGGAGCTGAACCCGAGCGCTCCGGGCCGGCTGCTGGCACGGGTCGTCCTGGAGTCGCCCGAGCCCCGCGACCTGCCCCGGCTGCGCGAGCTGGCCGCCCGCCCGGCGCGCCTGCTGCCGCCCTACGCCCGCACGCCCGACGGCGTCCCGGTCTGGTCCCCCGACCTCCCCCAGGTCACCCTCACACCGTTCCTGACCCGCCCCACCGGTGTGCTCCCGCTCGTGGTCGACGCGGAACTGCGGCCACGCGCGCGTGCCTCGACGCTCCGTCTGCGACTGCACGAGCTGTACGGCAGGGTGGCGGAGGCGGGCCCGCGCGAGGTGGACGTGGAGTGGCAGTCCCGGGACGACGACCGGACGCGGGGGCGCACGACGACCCCGCTCACGCCCTGCGGCCCGGAGAGCTGGTCGGCCGAGCTGCCCGTCGACCTGGCCGGGCTCGGCGCCGGCACCTGGGACCTGCGGCTGACCGTGCGCTTCGCCGACGGCGCACAGCGCGATGTGACGGCGCACGCCCTGGCGGGCGCCGGCCGGCTGCGCCGGAGCGCCGTCCCGAGCGCCCGGCACGGTGTGCTCCTGGTGCAGCCGTACGCCACGCACTCCGGCGCGCTGGCCGTGCGCGTGGCGACCGGCGTGCGCGGGGTACTGCAGGTGGCGCGCGGCCGACTCCGCCGCCTGCTTCACTGAGGACCGCCTGCTGCTTCACTGGAAGACGCCCGCTGCTCCACCGAGCGACAGAACGGGCCAACTGACGAGGAGACGGCCGCAATGACCTGGCTGATCACCGGCGGTGCCGGATACATCGGGGCACACGTCGTACGGGCGATGACCGAGGCGGGCGAGCGCACGGTCGTCTACGACGACCTGTCCACCGGCGTCGCGGGGCGCGTACCGGCGGAGGTCCCCCTGGTGCGGGGCTCGGTCCTGGACGGGGAGCTTGTGGCCCGCACGCTCGCCGAGCACGAGATCAGCGGGGTCGTGCATCTGGCGGCGAAGAAGCAGGTGGGCGAGTCGGTGGAGCGCCCGCTGCACTACTACCGGGAGAACGTCGAGGGCCTGCGCACCCTCCTGGAGGCGGTGACACGGGCGGAGATCCCGTCCTTCGTCTTCTCCTCCTCGGCCGCCGTCTACGGCATGCCGGACGTCGCCCTGGTCACGGAGGAGACCCCCTGTCTGCCGATGTCCCCGTACGGCGAGACGAAGCTGGCCGGCGAGTGGCTGGTGCGCGCGACGGGCAGGGCGACCGGCATGTCCACGGCGTCCCTGCGCTACTTCAACGTGGCGGGCGCGGCCGGCCCCGAACTCGCCGACACCGGCGTCTTCAACCTCATCCCCATGGTCTTCGAGAAGCTCACCGAGGGCGCGCCGCCGCGCATCTTCGGCGACGACTACGCGACGCCGGACGGCACCTGCGTACGCGACTACATCCACGTGGTCGACCTGGCCGAGGCCCATGTCACCGTCGCCCGCGCCCTGGCCTCCTCCCCCGGCACCGACACGACCCTCAACATCGGCCGCGGCGAGGGCGTGTCGGTCCGCGAGATGATCGACCGGATCAACGCGGTCACCGGCTACAACCGCCCGCCGACCGTCACCCCGCGCCGCCCCGGCGACCCGGCACGCGTCGTCGCCTCGGCCGCCCGTATCGCCACGGAACTGGGCTGGCACGCCAAGTACGACGTCCAGGACATGATCACCTCGGCCTGGTACGGCTGGGTACACCACCACCCGGAAGCGGCACGGTCGTAGGCTGCGCCGGTGCCCCTTCCCGGAATTCGCGAACGCGCGGTCGGCGCCGTACTCGGCTCCGCCGTCGGCGACGCCCTCGGAGCCCCCTTCGAATTCGGTCCCGAGGGCGCCTTCTCCGCCCGTTTCCCCGCTCCCGGCCACGGCGGCGAGATGCGCGGAGGCGGCGGCTGGGAGCCGGGCGAGGCGACGGACGACACCCAGATGGCCGTCCTGACCGCCCAGTCCCTGCTGGACCACGGCGGCATGGACCTGCCGGACCTCTTCCACCGCTTCCAGCGCTGGGCGGCAGCCGGCCCGAAGGACATCGGCCTCCAGACGGAGGCGGTCCTGACCAGCGGCGACCCCTGGGACACGGCCGCCGCCCTGCACTTCCAGGTCAACCTGCGAGCGGCGGGCAACGGCGCGTTGATGCGAGCCGCCCCCTCGGCGGTGTACTTCGCCCGCGACGGCCGCGAGGCCACCATGGAGGCCGCCCGCCGCCTCTCCGCGCTTACCCACGGCGACGGCGCGGCTTGGGAGGGCACGGCAGCACTGCACGACCTGATGCGCGTGGCCCTGACCGGCGAGAACCCCCTCACCGCCCTGCCGGCAACCCTGGCTGCCCTCCACCCCGCCCACCGCTCCCGGTACGAGGTGGTCCTCTCCCCCGACTGGCACCCAGACCAGGCGACCGAGTTCAACGGCGCGGTGTGGCCGTGTCTCGGCTCGGCGGTGTGGGCGCTGCGGACCACGACGTCGTACGAGGAAGCGGTCCGCGCGGCGATCGACCTCGGCGGAGACACGGACACCGTGGCGGCGGTCACGGGGGCGCTGGCGGGGGCGGTGTACGGAGCCGGATCGATACCGACACGCTGGACCGAGCCCCTGCACGTGCCGCTACCGGGGTTCGACGGCCGCGTACTGCGCACACAGGACCTGACCGAACTGGCAGAGCGCCTGATCGCACCCGCGTAGCGGTCGTGCCCCGCCTCACAACGCCTTGAGCGCCCCCGCCGTGGCCCGGGCCAGTTGGTCCAGGTAGCCCTTCGGCAGCTTCGGGGATCTGATGACCACCGCACGCCAGTACAGCGGGCCGGAGATCAGGTCGAGCGCGAGGTCGGGATCGACGCCCGCCCGTACCTCGCCGCGCTCCTCCGCCGCCGCCACGATCCTGCTGGCCACGCCCTCCTGGCCGTCCCGCAGGGCCTTCTGGAAGGCGTCGGCGATGTCGGGATTGCGGGCCGCCTCCGCCTGCAGGTCGGGGATGATCTGGGAGGCGACCGGGTGGCGCAGGGCGCGGGAGGTCACCTCGTACAGGAGGCGGAGGTCGCCCTCCAGGGAGCCAGTGTCGGGGACCGGGAAGCCCAGGACCGCCATCGCCGAGACGACGTCCAGCACCAGGTGCAGCTTGGACCGCCAGCGCCGGTACACCGCGGTCTTGCCGACGCCCGCCCGCCGCGCGATGCCCTCGATGGACATCCGCGCGTAGCCGACGGCCGCGAGTTCCTCGAAGACCGCCGCCCGGATGGCCTCGGTCACGTCCTCCCGGAGTACGGCGGCCCCGGCGGGGGTCCGGCGGCGCGGACGCGTCGGCGGCTCGTCGGCGTTCGTGGTCATGACCCACAGCATAGGCCGTTACGACGAAACGGTTGCGTTCCGACGTCGATTGGTTCTACGCTCACGATGCGACGATACGGTCCCGTTCCGACGTAAGAGAACGTGAAGAGAAGCGTAAGGAAACGAACGCACGTCGGACGACGGACCCCGACGCGCCCCGGCCCCCCAGCCGGACGCGCCACCCCCTCCCCCCGAGCGAAAGCAGCGGATGTGAGCCAGGTCCTCGACACACCGCCCCCCACCCAGGCCCCGGCCGACGACGACCTCGCGGCGCTGGCCGCCCGGCACGGCCTGTCGGTCAGCGGCGCCCGCCCCTCCCTGCCGGAGTACGTCCGCCAGCTGTGGGAGCGGCGCCACTTCATCACCGCCTTCGCCACCGCCAAGCTCACCGCGCAGTACAGCCAGGCGAAGCTCGGCCAGGTCTGGCAGGTCATGACCCCGCTGCTGAACGCGGCGGTCTACTACTTCATCTTCGGCGTGCTGCTGGGCACCAGCCACGGGGTGCCGGACTACATCCCGTTCCTGGTCACCGGCGTGTTCATCTGGACGTTCACGCAGAGCTCGATCATGGCCGGCACCCGCGCGATCTCCGGCAACCTGGGCCTGGTCCGCGCCCTGCACTTCCCGCGCGCCGCCCTGCCGATCTCCTTCTGCCTCCAGCAGCTCCAGCAGCTGCTGTTCTCCATGGCCGCGCTGATCGTCATCCTGCTGTGCTTCGGCATCCCGGTCAGCGCCTCCTGGCTGCTGGCGATCCCGGCCCTCGTCCTGCAGTTCGTGTTCAACGCGGGCGTGTCGATGATCATGGCGCGCTGGGGCGCCAAGACCCCGGACATCGCCCAGCTGATGCCGTTCATCCTGCGCACCTGGATGTACGTGTCCGGCGTGATGTGGAGCATCAGCAAGCTCACCGAGAAGGACCACCTGCCGCACATCGTCACGGTCCTGCTGGAGACCAACCCGGCCGCCGTCTACATCGACCTCATGCGGTACGCGCTGATCGACAGCTTCCACGCCAGGCAGCTGCCCCCGCACGTGTGGCCGGCCGCGTTCGGCTGGGCCCTGCTCGCCGGCATCGGCGGCTTCATCTACTTCTGGAAGGCTGAGGAGACGTACGGCCGTGGCTGAGCAGACCCCCACCGAGATGATCCCCACCGTCATCGCCGAGAACGTCGACATCGTCTACCGGGTCAACGGCACCGGCGCCGGCCGCGGCACCGCCACCGCCGCCCTCAACCGCATGCTGCGCCGCAAGCAGGCCGAGCAGGCGGCCGGCGTACGCCGGGTGCACGCGGTCAAGAAGGTGTCGTTCGTCGCCTACAAGGGTGAGGCCATCGGGCTCATCGGCACCAACGGCTCCGGCAAGTCGACGCTGCTGAAGGCCGTCGCCGGGCTGCTCCCGGTGGAGAACGGGCACATCTACACCAACGGCCAGCCCTCCCTGCTCGGCGTCAACGCGGCCCTGATGAACGACCTGACGGGTGAACGCAACGTCCACCTCGGCGGTCTGGCCATGGGCATGTCCCGGGAGCAGGTCAGGGAGCGCTACCAGGACATCGTCGACTTCTCCGGGATCAACGAGAAGGGCGACTTCATCACCCTGCCGATGCGCACGTACTCCTCCGGCATGGCCGCCCGGCTGCGGTTCTCCATCGCCGCCGCCAAGGACCACGACGTCCTGCTGATCGACGAGGCACTGGCCACCGGCGACCGCAAGTTCCAGATGCGCTCCGAGGAACGCATCCGTGAACTGCGCGAGCGCGCGGGCACGGTCTTCCTGGTCAGCCACAACAACAAGTCGATCCGCGACACCTGCGAGCGGGTCCTGTGGCTGGAGCGCGGCGAGTTGCGCATGGACGGGCCGACCGAGGACGTCATGAAGGAGTACGAGGCCTTCACCGGCGACAAGAGCGACAAGCCGGCGAAGAAGCCGGCACCCAAGAAGGCGGCCTGACCGGTCGGAGCAAGAAGGTGGCATGAAAGTTACCGGCAGCGAAACCGCAGGCCACGGAACTCGCTCTTCCTTCATGGGCCCTCTCTTACTCCGCGTGTGGTTATCCCTTTCATCCGCTTAGTGACAGTATGTTATGAAGGGTGCCCCAAGCCGACGAGCCGAAGGAGTCCACTGCGATGCCCCAACTCAGCGTCATCGTCTACGGACCGAACGCACAGGGGCACCTGACAGAGTTGCTGGACTCCCTGGAAGCCCGCCCGCTCCCCGCCGCCGAGGTCATCGTCGCCGCGGTCGGCGACTGGGCGCGGGAGACGGCCGAGGGCCACGCCCCCGAGACGGTGGTCGTACCGCTGCCGGAGGGCACCGGTGACGCGGCGGCCCGGGCGGCCGGCGCCGCCCGCGCGAGCGGCCGCTGGCTGCACTTCGTCCACGCCAAGGACAGCCTGCCCGCCGGCGCCGCCCGGCTGATCGCCGAGCGGACCGCCGAGCTGGACGCCGCCGACGGCGCCGGGGTGGACGTACTCGTCTTCGACCACGTCACCACCACCTGGCAGACCGCCGGCACCCCCTCCCGCGACGGCCGGCTGCTCGCCGCCGTCGGCCGCGACAGCCTGCCCCTGGACGAGGCCGCCGACCTGCTGCGCCTGACCCCGCTGCTCGGCAACCGCGCCCTGCGCGCCGCGTTCTGGCGGGCGCACGAGCAGCAGCTCACCACCGACGACGAACCGCAGGCCGCCCACGCCGCCCTGCTGCACGCCGGCCGGGTCGCCTGTCTCAACCAGGTGGCGTACGAGAACCGCCGGCTGCGCCCCGAGAGCCTGCCGCCGCTCGCCCCCGAGGACCGGTTCGCGCTGATCGACCGCTACGACTCGCTGCTCTCCCTCGCCAGGGACCGCCGCGCCGCCCGCACGGTGCTGTACGACCTGATGATGCGCGACCTCGTGCGCACCTTCGCCGGCGAGAACCTGCCCGACGCCGTCGCCCGCGAGTTCTTCCGCCGCGCCTCCCTCGCCGCGGTCCGCTGGCGCCCCGAGAAGCACGAGCGCCCGGCCGGGGTGGAGGGCGTACGGCACGCCCTGCTGGAGGAGGGCGCGTACACCAAGTACCGCGCGTTCCAGGCCGCCAACCGCGCCCGCCGCGCCGCCAAGAAGGCCGTGCGCACCCGGAAGAAGCAGGTCGGCGCCAAGCTCCGCGACCAGCAGTACCACCGCGCCCTGAACCGTCCCGTCGACCCGGACCTGGCCGTGTTCGCCGCCTACTGGGACCGCGGGGTGTCCTGCAACCCGGCCGCGATCGCCGCCAAGCTCGCCGAACTCGCCCCGCACATCCACCAGGTGTGGACGGTGTCGAAGGAGAACACGGCGCTGCTGCCGCCCGGCACCGACCACGTCGTCCCCGGCACCCGCCGCTACTGGGAGACGCTGGCCACCGCCAAGTACCTCACGAACAACGTCAACTTCCCCAACGCGGTGGTCAAACGCCCCGACGCGATCCACCTCCAGACCCACCACGGCACCCCGCTCAAGCGCATGGGCCTGGACCAGAAGGAACACCCGGCCGCCGCCAAGGGCCTGGACTTCGCCGCGCTGCTGGCCCGCATCGACAAGTGGGACTACAGCGTCAGCGCCAACAGCCACTCGACCCGCATGTGGGAGCGCGCCTACCCGGCCCGCTACACCTCGCTCGACTACGGCTATCCGCGCAACGACGTCTTCTACACGAGCGGCGCCCGGGAAGTGCGCGCCGCCCGGGAACGCCTGGGCATCCCGCCCGGCAGGACGGCCGTCCTGTACGCCCCGACCCACCGCGACTACGAGGCCGGCTTCACCCCGCGCCTGGACCTCGCGGCCCTCGCCGACCGCCTCGGCGAGGACACCGTGCTCCTGGTCCGCGCCCACTACTTCTACGGCGGCGCCGCCTCCCCGCTGACCGGTCTGCGCCGCTCCGGCCGGATCATCGACGTCTCCTCCTACGACCCCGTGGAGGAGCTCTGCCTGGCCGCCGACGCGCTGGTCACGGACTACTCGTCGATCATGTTCGACTACGCCAACCTCGACCGCCCGATCGTCGTCTACGCCGACGACTGGGAGACCTACCGCACCACCCGGGGCGTCTACTTCGACCTCATGACCGACCACCCCGGCCAGGTCGCGCGCACGCAGGAGGAGCTGACGGAGATCTTCGTCTCCGGCGCCTGGCGCGACGAGGGCGCGGCCAAGGCGCGGGCCACCTTCCGGCGCCGGTTCTGCGAGTACGACGACGGCCGCGCCGCCGAACGGGTCGTACGACGGGTGTTCCTCGGCGAACCGGAGGAGTCACTGCCACCGGTGATCCCGCTGGAGGAACGCACCCCCGCCCCGACCCCCGAGGAGGCCTCGGCATGACGACCCCCGACGTGACGGTGACGGTCATCGTCTACAACGACGCCGCCCGCCTGCCCCGGGCGGTCGCCTCGCTGCGCGCGCAGACGCACGCGAACATCGAGATCATCATCAGCGACGACCACTCCACCGACGACACGCCGGCTGTGGCGCGCCGGCTGGAGTCGGAGGACTCCCGCATCCGCTACCTCCGCCTGCCGGAGAACAGCGGCGGCTGCAGCGCCCCGCGCAACCGGGCCATCGACATCGCCCGGGCGCCGTATCTGATGTTCCTCGACAGCGACGACGAACTCCCGCCCCGCGCGGTGGAGTTGCTGCTCGCCGCGCACCGCGAGCGGGAGGTGGACTTCACCATGGGGGCGGTGCGCCGGGTGCGGGTGGACAACGGCCGCCGTACGACGTGGATGCGGCACCTGGTCGCCGAGCGCCGCACGGTGGAGGGCATCGAGGCCGACCCGCGGCTGCTGTTCGAGCACCTGTCGACGAGCAAGATGTACGCGCGTTCCTTCCTCGACCGGCACGAGTTGCGCTTCCCGGAGGGCATCCACTACGAGGACCAGCTGTTCTCGGCGCAGGCGTACTGCCTGGCGAAGGCGTTCACGATCATTCCGGACCCGGTGTACGTCTGGTACATCGACCCGTTCGCGGCGGCGGCGACGGCCTCGATCTCGAACCAGCGGCACAAGGTCACGAACGTCCGCGACCGGATCCACGTCCAGCGTCTGATCGACGACTTCCTGGTGGAGAGCGGGCACGCGGGGCTGCGCGAGGACAAGGACTACAAGTTCCTCAAGCACGACTTCCGGATGTACGCGGGCGACCTGCCCTACCGGGACGAGGAGTGGCTGAGCGCCTTCGCGGACATCGTGAACCCGTACCTGGAGACCCTGTCCCCCGGCGCGTACGCCCGCCTGCCCCGCCCCGAGCGGGTGGTGCTGGAGCTGCTGCGCCAGGGCCGCCTGGAGGAGGTCCGGCTCGCGGCCCGCGGGCTCGGGCACGGGGTGGCGCCGCGGCAGGTCACGGCCGACGCGTCCGGTGTGCCGTACTGGGGCGACCGCGTGCCCACGTCCGACCGCGCCCGCCGCGAACTGGACGTGTCCGACCTGGAGTTGGACACGCGCCCGTTCCCGAGCGCGCAGTTCCGCCACGAGATCACGGAGCTGACCCCGGGCCCCGGAGCCTCCCTCACCCTGGCCGTCCGCACCTACGACCCCGGTCTGCGCCTCCCCGTGGGCCCGCAGCGAGCCGGCCTGGTCCTCTCCCCCGGCAACCGCCGGATGGCGGTCCCCTTCCGGCTCGACCCGGTCCGCCCCGGCGTCTTCGAGGGCACGGTCCATCTGGACCTGGCCGAGGCCCCGCTCCCCTTCCAGGGCTTCGCGGGCGTACGGCACCCGGTGGTCCGCCTCCAGCAGCAGGGCCTGGCCAACTCCGGTGTGCTGCTGGCTCCCCTGTCCTTCCCCGCCCTCACGGCCCAGATCGAATACCGCTCCGGTGCGACCCCGCACGAGGTCGCCGTGGAACCGGAGAACCGCAACCCCGGCCGCCTGCAGATCCGCTGGCGCCCGGTGGGGGTGACGGCCCGTGTCATCCGCCCGGTCGTGCGGAAGGTGGCCCGCCCGAAGGTCCGCAAGGCGGCGAAGCTGCTGTCCAGCGTGCTGAGGTAAGGGGGCCGCTCCGAAGCGCCGTCGAGGTGCGGGTCCGTGGGCGACCGCGGGCCCGTCCTGGCCGCTCGCGCCGTTCCCCACGCCCCTGGGCGCATTGCCGTCGCCGTCGGCCGCTCAGTGCCCCGCCCGGCGACAGCTCAGGGCACCACTCGGTACAGGACCTGGGACGCCGGGCCGACCGTCACCTTCCGAAGCCCCGGCCCCGCCAGGCTCTTCGGACCCACGACCCACTTCACGCCGTACTCCCGCAGAATCCCGGCCCGGTCAGCGGAAGACGTCCCCGCGGCGAAGTACCGGGCCACCGCGTCCTCCCGCCGCGCGGCGTCCGGAAGGAACACATCCGGATACCCCGGCGCCACGGTGTACGGCCCGTACGCGGGGATCTGCCGCGCCGGAGTCGTCCGGGCCATCACCACGTCCCCGTACTTCACCCACGGCGTGATCCAGTGGTACCCCACCCACGGCGTCCGGTACTTGGAGGCGACCGCGGACGGCAGAGCGGCACGCCCCGTCACATAACCGAGCGTCCCCACCTGCGTCCACGCGCCGACCAGCAGGGCGGCACCCAACAGGCACGCCCAGCCCGCCCTCCCCATCGCCCGCCGCCCCGCCGAGACGGTCTCCAGGGCGGCCGCGAGCTGGGCCGGGATCAGTGCGGCGGGCAGGGCGCGGCCCCAGGAGTAGTGGCCGGACAGCCCGCCCGCGGCGAACACCAGCACGCCCAGCGCGAAGAACAGCACCAGCGGGTCCCAGCGGTCGCGTCGGAAGCGGAGCACCAGCGCGGCCGCCCCGACCAGCACCAGACCGAACCGCGCGGCCAGGTGCTCGTACAGCGGCTTGTGGATGGCCTCCAGGTCCGCGCCGGCCGAGAACAGGGAGAAGAAGTCGTAGTACGGCCACAGCCACAGCAGGAGCAGGCCCAGGGCGAGCGCGGCGGACAGCCGCAGCAGCACCGCGCGGGGCGGCCGCGCCGCGATCACCATCGCCAGGGCGCCCAACGAGGCCACCACGCCGGTGAACTGGTGGCACAGCAGGATCAGCGCCCAGAGCACACCGAGCCACAGCCACCTTCCCCACGCGGCCTCCTCGCGCGTCGCCCGCGTGACCCAGGCCCAGAAGTGGAAGGTGAGGCCGAGCGAGAAGACGCTGGGGTACGACACCGTCAGCGCAAGGGAGTTCAGGCCCAGGAAGCCGGACCAGTTGAAGAGCAGCGGGCCCCAGAGGAACAGCAGGCTGAGCAGCGCCAGCGCGGGTGCCATGCGGTGGGAGCTGAGCGTGCGGACGTAGCGCCGGACGCCGGTGACGAGCAGGGTCAGCCCGACGAGCGCGGCCAGCCGCAGGACGACGAACACCGACAGGCCGGTCAGCTTGGCGACCAGCCCCAGGACCAGCATCCACGGCGAGTAGTAGGGGCTCGGCGTGTCCGCGTCGACCAGCGGGTTGCCGGGATGGAACAGGTCGTGGCTCAGGCGCTGGACGGTGGCCGCGTGCATGCCGAGGTCGCCCGCCCAGGGCAGGCGGACGATCACCAGGAGCAGCAGCACCACGACCAGCGCGGCGGCGGCCTGCGGCAGCGCCCGGCCGGCCCGCGCGGCGCCCGACGGGGGCTGCGTGCGGCTCACCGGCCCGGTGTCAGACGGTGCGGTGTGCATCCTGCTGGAACACCCAGGTGCGGTAGACGAGGAACCGGAAGGCGGAGGCGAGGACGATCGACAGTGCCTTCGCCGCATTCGACGCCAGCACACCGCGCAGGCCGAGACCGTGATAGCCGACCCAGAACAGGCCGATTTCCATCACGACACCGAGGCCGCTGAACACGAAGAACAGGATGATCTGGCTGCGGGTGCGCGAGGACCGGTCGCGATAGGCGAAATAGCGGAAGCCCAGGTAATTGGTCGCCATCGCGATCCAGCTGGCCAGGACGGTCGCGGTCATCGCCTGCCAACCCAGGCCGTGCAGCAGCAGGTTGAAGACCAGGAAATTGACGAGGACACCGCTGCCGCCGACGATCCCGAATTTCACGACCTCCAGCACGACACGCGTGACGGGCCGGGCCGGAGCCGGCGCGAGGGGTGCCGCCGCGCGGGTCTCGGTGATCTCGGTGAGTTGAACAGTCACAGCGCCGACCCTATCCGAAAGGCACCGATTAGCAGGAAACGGTAAATTCGCTGATCGTTTTTGCCTAAGGGTCGGCAAGAAAGGGAACGCCCCGGGCCGATTCGACGTCGGCCCGGGGCGCTGTGACTGCCGTGGTCCTACGAATGCGTGCGCAGCAGCGTCCGCATCGTCCGCATCGCCACCGACAGGTTGGCGAGGTCGAAGGTCTCCGAACCGCGGATCTCCTCCAGGGTGGTGCGCGCCCGGCTCAGGATGGGCGCGTTCTTCTGCTCCCAGGCCTTGAAGCGCTGCTCGGGAGTGGAGGTGCCGTTGCCGACCGCGAGGACGTCCGCGGTGAGCGCCGCGTGCGCCGCGTACAGGTCCTCGCGGATGGAGGCGCGGGCCATGGACTGCCAGCGGTCGGCGCGGGGCAACTCGATGATGCGGTCCATCAGCTGGGTGATGTCGAGCCGGTCGGCGAGGTCGTAGTAGATCTCGGCGACGTCGAGCGGCTCCTTGCCCATGCGGTCGGCCACCGACACGATGTCGAGCGTCGGGAAGGCGGAGGAGAACCCGGCCACGCGCGTGGCGAGTTCGTCCGGGACGCCGGCCGCGGACAGCTCGTCGTACACGTGCTGGTACCACTCCAGGTCCGCGCCGCGCAGCAGCTTCGGCAGCTCCTGCCAGACCCGCTCGACCCGCTCGGCGAAGAACTCGACCGTCTCGGCCAGCTGCAGCGGCTGCGGCCGGTTGTTGAGCAGCCAGCGCGTGCCGCGCTCGACCAGCCGGCGCGAGTGCAGCCGGATCCGGGTCTGGACGGCCGCGTCGACCTTGTTGTCCAGCTCCTCGACCGCGTCCCACACCGGCGCCGAGCGGAAGATCGCGCGGGCCGCGGTCTGGGCCCGGACGATCTCCTCCAGGGAGGCGCCGGTCTCCTCGCGCAGACGGTGCAGATACGTCGTACCGCCCGTGTTGACCGTGTCGTTGACCAGCACGGTCGTGGTGATCTCGCGGCGCAGCGGGTGGTTGTCGACGGCGTCCGCGAACCGCTCGCGCAGCGCCGTCGGGAAGTAGGCGTGCAGCAGGCTGCGCAGGTACGGGTCGTCGGGCAGGGAGGTGGCCAGCAGCTCCTCGGCGACCGTGATCTTCGTGTACGCCAGGACGACGGCGGTCTCCGGGCTGGTCAGGCCCTGGCCCTGGCCGAGGCGCTCGCGGATCTGACGGTCGGTCGGCAGGAACTCCAGCGCGCGGTCCAGGTGGCCCTCGCGCACCAGGTGGCGCAGGAACCGCTGCTGGGCGTGGAGCATGTCCTTGGCCTGGAACAGGGCGTTGGCCAGGGCGGTGTTCTGCGCGTAGTTGTTGCGCAGGACCAGCGCGCCGACCTCGTCGGTCATCTCCGCGAGCAGCTTGTTGCGCTGCTTGACGGTCATGTCGCCGTCCGCGACCAGGCCGTTCAGCAGGATCTTGATGTTCACCTCGTGGTCGGAGGTGTCCACGCCGGCGCTGTTGTCGATCGCGTCGGTGTTGATCCGGCCGCCGTGCAGCGCGAACTCGATCCGGCCGAGCTGGGTCAGACCCAGGTTGCCGCCCTCGCCGACGACCTTGACGCGCAGGTCGGCGCCGTCGACGCGGATGGCGTCGTTGGCCTTGTCGCCGACGTCCGCGTTCGACTCCGCCGACGCCTTCACGTACGTGCCGATGCCGCCGTTCCACAGCAGGTCCACCGGGGACTGCAGGATCGCCTTCATCAGGTCGGCCGGGGTCATCTTGGTGACCTTGCCCTCGATGCCGAGGGCCTCGCGGATGTGGGCGTTGACCGGGATCGACTTGGCGCTGCGCGGGAAGATCCCGCCGCCCGCCGACAGCAGCTCGGTGTTGTAGTCGGCCCAGCTGGAGCGGGGCAGCTCGAACAGGCGGCGGCGCTCGGCGTAGGAGGTGGCCGCGTCCGGGGTGGGGTCGATGAAGATGTGCCGGTGGTCGAAGGCGGCGACCAGGCGGATGTGCTCCGAGAGCAGCATGCCGTTGCCGAACACGTCACCGGACATGTCACCGATGCCGACGACCGTGAAGTCCTCGGTCTGCGTGTCCACGCCCAGCTCACGGAAGTGCCGCTTCACGGACTCCCAGGCGCCGCGCGCGGTGATGCCCATGCCCTTGTGGTCGTAGCCGGCCGAGCCGCCGGAGGCGAAGGCGTCGCCGAGCCAGAAGTTGTACTTCTCGGCGACGCCGTTGGCGATGTCCGAGAAGGTCGCGGTGCCCTTGTCGGCCGCGACGACCAGGTAGGTGTCGTCGCCGTCGTGCCGGACCACGTCCTGCGGCGGCACGACCTCGCCGGCGACCATGTTGTCGGTGATGTCGAGCAGCGCCGAGATGAACGTCTTGTAGCTGGCGACGCCCTCGGCCAGCCACGCGTCGCGGTCCTTGGCCGGGTCCGGCAGCTGCTTGGCGACGAAGCCGCCCTTGGCGCCGACCGGCACGATGACGGTGTTCTTCACCATCTGCGCCTTGACCAGGCCCAGGATCTCGGTACGGAAGTCCTCGCGCCGGTCGGACCAGCGCAGACCACCGCGCGCGACCTTGCCGAAGCGCAGGTGCACGCCCTCGACCCGCGGCGAGTACACCCAGATCTCGTACGCCGGACGGGGCGCCGGCAGGTCCGGGATGGCCTGCGGGTCGAACTTCATGGAGACGTAGTCGTGCGGCGTGCCGCCGAGCGCCTCCTGGAAGAAGTTCGTGCGCAGGGTCGCCTTGATGACGGTCAGGAAGGACCTGAGGATCCGGTCCTCGTCCAGGCTCGCCACCTGGTCCAGGGCCGCGTCCAGCTCCTCCAGCAGGGCGTCGGTGATCTCGAGACCGGCCTTCTGCCGGTCCGGCGACATCCGCGCCTCGAACAGCGAGACCAGCAGCCGGGTGGTGTGGACGTTGTTGCGGAGGGTGTCCTCCATGTAGTCCTGCGAGAAGGTCGAACCGGCCTGCCGCAGGTACTTGGCGTAGGCGCGCAGCACCATCGCCTGACGCCAGGTCAGCCCGGCGCTCAGCACCAGGGCGTTGAAGCCGTCGTTCTCCGCCTTGCCGGTCCAGGTGGCGGCGAAGGCCTCCTGGAAGCGCTCACGGGCGTCGTCGGCGAGGTGGTCGCCGCTGCCCGCCTTGGGCATGCGCAGACCGAAGTCGTAGATCCAGGCGGTGGTGCGGTCCGCGCAGCGCAGCTCGTACGGCCGCTCGTCGGTGACCTCGACGCCGAGGCGGCTGAGCACCGGCAGCACCTTGGAAAGGGAGACGGTGCCGCCCTTCTGGTAGATCTTGAACCGGCGCTCCTCCGGCCCGGCACCCACCGGCTCGTACAGGCTCAGGCTGAAGGTCTTGTCCTCGCTGAGCTGCTCCAGGTGGACCAGGTCGGCGACCGCGGCGCGCGGGGTGTGGTCGGCCTTGTAGCCCTCGGGGAAGGCGTGGTTGTAGCGGCGCAGCACCTCGGCCGCGTGCTCCTCACCGCACTCGGCGGTCAGCGCCTCGGCGAACGCGTCGGCCCAGGACCGGGCGGCCTCGACCAGGCGGGCCTCGATGCGGTCCTTGTCGGCGTCCGACAGCTCGGGCAGCACGGTGCCCGGCGGGACACGGACGACGAAGTGCAGCCGGGAGAGGATCGACTCGGTGTTCCAGGCGGTGAAGTCGACGCTGACGCCGCCCAGCTCCTCCTTGAGGATGTCGATGATCCGCAGCCGGACGCCGGTGGTGTAGCGGTCACGCGGGAGGTAGACGAGGGCCGAGTAGTAGCGGCCGTACTCGTCCTGCCGCAGGTAGAGCCTGAGGCGCCGCCGCTCCTGCAGGTAGAGGACGCTCGTGACGATGGACTGCAGTTCGGCGACGGGCGTCTGGAACAGCTCGTCGCGCGGGTAGGTCTCCAGGATCTGCAGCAGGTCGCGGCCGTCGTGGCTGTTGGGCGAGAACCCGGCGCGCTCCAGCACCTCGTCGACCTTGCGGCGGATGACCGGGACGCGGCGCACGGACTCGGTGTACGCGGCCGAGGAGAACAGACCGAGGAATCGCCGCTCACCCACGACGTTCCCGTCCGCGTCGAACTTCTTGACGCCGATGTAGTCCAGGTACGACGGCCGGTGCACGGTGGCCCGGCTGTTGGCCTTGGTCAGCACGAGCAGCTTGTGCTCGCGGGCCTTGGCGCGGGCGTCGGCCGGCAGCCGCTCGAAGGAAGGGCTGACCGGGTGCTGCTCGTCCTCGGCGTGGTGCGGGTCCGAGCGCAGTATGCCGAGACCGGTGCCGGGCACGGCGGCGAGCGTGTCGTCCTCGCGCAGCTGGTACTCGCGGTAGCCGAGGAAGGTGAAGTGGTCGTCGGCGAGCCAGCGCAGCAGCTCGCGGGCCTCCTCGACCTCGGGCCGGGGCAGATCGCCCGGGACGGGCTCGCTCTCCAGGTCGCCGGCGATCCGGGTCGCCGCGTCCCGCATCTTCTCCCAGTCCTCGACGGCCTCGCGCACGTCGGACAGCACGCGCAGCAGATCGGCGGTGATCTGCTTCAGGTCGGCGCGGTCGGTCTCCCGGTCGATCTCGACGTGGATCCAGGACTCGAAGTGCGCGTCGTGCGGCAGGTCGCCGCCCGGCGGGGTCGGCAGGACCTCGATGAGCTTGCCGGTCAGGTCGCGCCGGACCATGAACTGCGGGTGGACGACGACGTGGATCCCACGGCCCCGCCGGGTCAGCTCATTGGTGACCGAGTCGACGAGGAAGGGCATGTCGTCGGTGACGACCTCCACGACCGAGTGACTGCAGGTCCACCCGTTCTCCTCCACGGTCGGGGTGTGGACCCGCACGTTCGCCGTGCCCTGGGGGCGGTGCTCGGCGAGACGGTAGTGCGAGACCGCGGCGCCGAAGACGTCGACCGGGTCCCGGTCGGTGAGGTCTTCCGGTGCGGTGTGCAGGTAGTAGCGCTGGAGGAAAGCGAGCATGGACTCGCTGTCCGGGGTGCCCGGGGAGCCCTTGCCCGCGGTCCCGGTCGGTAGGTGCCCCCCGACCGGGCTGTTCTCAGCTACCCGGGCAGCCCTCTCGAGCAGCTCGGCCTTGGCTTCGTCCAGCTTGGTCTGCATTGTCCTCTGACTCCTGTCGCGCGCCGTTGCGTGACGTAGAAGGAAGTACGGTCTCTTTCCCTCCGGCTCGACGCCACGGCCCGGGGTGTCCGGTCCGCATCGACGCTATGCCGCGAGGTGAGATGAGCGGGGGGTTTTCGGCCATTCTCGACACGCCGGAGCGGTGTGACGCTGCTCCCGGCGCCGCCGTGTCCAGGGTTGTCCTCGGCGTCCCGGGGGCTCCTGCGGCCCCGCCCCGCCCGCGAAGACCAGCGACCGCCGCCCGGTCACGGAGGTGCTCCGTGCAACCCGGGCGCAGGGCAGGAGCAGGATCGCCCCCGCGAGATATCGCGCTGATCACGCCACAAGGCTATCGCTCCTCACGGGGGGCCCGTCATGAGCCGTATGTGTACAAAACCGAGGGGTGAAGTTTGACGTTCTGCACAGGGGTGGGGTGCGGGGTGGTGGCGTATCCGGTCGGGTGGGGTTGGTGGGGTTGGTGGGGTTCGCGGTGGTGGGGGGATGGGCTTGGTGGGGTGGAGGTGGTGATCGGGTGCGGTGGGGTTTTCGGGGTCAGTGGGACCGGCTGCTGTGCTGGGTGGGGTGCGGTGGGTGTGCGGCTTGGGACTGGCGGTTTCGTGGGAGTGGGGTTGGTGGGGCGGGCGTTGCGTGGCGGGGTGGTGGGGTCCGGTTCTGGGTGATGGGGTCCGGTCGCGGGGCGGTGGGCTCCCGGTGAGCGGGGGTGGGCGTCTGGTCTCGTGGCGTCGGCGTTGGGCGTCGGGTGGGCGTCTGGTCGCGGGGCGATGGGCTCCGAGGTGCGGGCGGTGCCACGGCTCGGGGCCGGGGACGCCGCGGTACGGGTCGTGGGCGTCCGGTCTCGTGGCGTCGGCATCGGACGTCGGCGCCGGGTGGGGGGCGGTGAGCTTCCGGTCCTGTGACCGTGAGCTTGCGGTCTCGTAGCGGTGGGTGTGCGGTCGCGCCGGTGGGGCGCTGACCGCACTCTGAGAACAGGGCACCCTGCCGCCAGTGGGGTCCCGGCGCTTGGCCGAGGGCCGGAACCGCGACGGCCCCCCTTGGCAAGCACGCCCGGTGTTGGCACGTTGCCCAGGGACAGTGCGTCCCGCCCAGGAGTACAGGAGCACCGGAGCACCCGGAGGAGCCGACATGCCCGCGAAGATCCTGATCGTCACCGGCGACGCGGCGGAGTCCCTGGAAGTCCTCTACCCGTACCAGCGTCTGCGCGAGGAGGGCTACGAGGTCCATATCGCGGCCCCCACCCGCAAGACCCTCCGCTTCGTCGTCCACGACTTCGAACCCGGCTACGACACCTACACCGAGAAGCCGGGCTACACCTGGCCCGCCGACCTGGCCTTCGCCGACGTGGACCCCGGGGAGTACGCGGCCCTCGTCATCCCCGGCGGCCGGGCCCCCGAGTATCTGCGCAACGACCCCGAGCTCCGCAAGATCCTCAAGGCGTTCTTCGACTCCGACCGGCCGGTCGCCCAGATCTGCCACGGCCCGCTGCTCACCGCGGCGATCGACAGCCTGCGGGGCCGCCGGGTCACGGCGTATCCCGCGCTGGAACCGGACATGCAGGCAGCCGGGGCGAGCTTCCAGGACACCGAGGCCGTGGTCGACGGCACCCTGGTCTCCTCCCGGGCCTGGCCCGACCACCCGACCTGGATGCGCGAGTTCCTCAAGGTCCTGCGCTCCAAGGCACCGGTGAACTGAGGAGGCGGCGAGCCGAGGGGCGGCCGGGGCGGAGTCCACCGTGGTGGTTGCGGCACATCACCGAGCGACGGACCCGTCCTGACCGCCCGCGCAGCGGCACCCCGCCGGTGCGGGCAGGCGAAACGGCCTCACCACGGCACAGGGCACCACCAGCCGCACCGGTCCCCAAGAACCCGGCACCCGCGGCTACGCCGCTATTCGCAGCGCTTCCTCCACCGCCTCCGCCAACGTGTCCACCACCGGCACCCCCACTTCCTCGAGACTGGTCCGGCTGTGCGACCCCCCGGTGTACAGCACGGCCCGCGCCCCCACACCCCGCGCCGCGATCGCGTCGTCCGCCGCGTCCCCGATCACCACGGTCCGCGCCGGCTCCACAACCCCGCCCAGCGCCTCCAGATGCCGCACCATGTGCTCGGCCTTGCTTCCCCCGGACGGCCCCGTACGCCCGTCGACCCGCAGGAAGTGCGCCTCGATCCCGAACCCCCGTACGAGCGGCACCAGTTCGTCGTGCACGTACATGCTGAGCAGCGACTGGCTGTGCCCCGCCGACCGCCACCCCGCGAGCAGCTCCTCCGCCCCTTCGGTCAGGCCGCACCGCGCCCGGTGCTCGGCGTAGTACCGGTGGAAGACCTCGTCCATCAGCTCCCACTCGACATCGGTGGGCAGCCGGCCGATCAGCCGCTCGTAGAACTTCGGCACCGGCACGCAGTACAGCGACCGGTACTGCTCCAGCGTGATCGGCTCGAGCCCCAGCTCCGCGAACGCCGCGTTCGTCGCCCCGATGATCGCGTCATTGTCGTGGAACAACGTGCCGTTCCAGTCCCAGACGATGTGCGAAGTCCCCTTCATCCCCATGCCAGAAACCGTACCCGCCCGCACTGACAACGAGCCCAGCCGGTGAATCCGCCCAGGTCGGATCGGGTCAGACGAGTCCGACGAGGTTGGGGATCTCCTGCGTGGCGTACCACAGGAGCTCGTGATCGTCCGCGCCGTCCACGACGAACTGCGCGTCGTCGTCCCCACCGTCGGCCGCCTCCAGCGCATCCGCCGCCGCGGCCACGTCCTGCTCCGCGTCCTCGGCGTCGACGTGCACCGCGGCCGCCTTGGCGAGCGGCACGGTCGTCGTCACGGTCACCTCGCCGAGGGCGGAGGGGTCCAGCGCACGGTCCGGGTCGACGCTCGCGGCGCCGTCGGCCACGTCCACGGCGACCACCACCCGGCGCCGTACCGCACCCGGATCCGCCGCCAGCAGCCGCAGGGAGGCCAGCGCGGCCCGGCTGAGCGCCGCGTACTCCAGCTCCTCGATGTCCTCGGAGAGATACCACTCGCGCAGCGCGGGCGTGACCGCATACGCCAGGAACGGGCCGCTCCCCAGCTCGCCCGTCTTGTGCGCCTCGGCGAGACCGGGGAGGGTCAGGGGGACGTAGACGCGCATACCGGCCGCTCTTTCCTGCTCAAAGGCTCCGCTGAGGCCCCGGGAAGGGCGGCTGCCGCGTCTCCCGGAGGGCCTTCAGGATACGTGTGCCGGTCCCCTTTCGGGTCTGTGCCCACTCCCCCGAAACCGTCGACTCCGCACCATGGATTCACCCCGGCAACTCGCCACACCTCAAGGATCCGGGACAGCCGCATCCCCCTGATAGGTGAACCTCTCGGCCCCGCCCGCTCCGGCCGTGCCTCCCTTGCCACCCCGCTCCCCGCCCCCGTACAAGATCCCCACCAGCGAGTTACCGCCCGGTATCACCCGGGCCCGCCGAACGGGGACCCCATGAACAAGGTCATGAGCCGCACCGCGCCCAAGGCGACGAACCGCACTCGCCACCCGCGCCGCCGCCCGCCGACCCGCCACGACACCCGCCGCCCGGGCGGCGCCCCACCCCGCAAGCCGTCCATCAGGGGCAGGCACGCCGTGCCCCCGACCACGCCGCGAAACCACGGAACGGCCCTCCCGACGCCGGAGACCGCCTTGTCCCCGGTACGCCCCACCGACCTCTTCGCAGACCGTCTGCTGGCCGTCCTGAGCGGTCAGCGGCCCGTCCACTGGATGCTCCGCCACACCGCCGGCCGCGCCTACGACGACCTGACTCGCCTCGCCGAACGCAGCCCCCTGCGCACGCGCGGAGCCCGCCCCGTCGTCCACGACATCGGCTACTACGTCCCCAGCGAGGGCGCCCTCGAGGTCTTCGCCCGCATCGCCGCCGGAAACCAACTCCGCGCCCTGGCCTTCCGCCTGGAACGCGGCCAGGACCTCCGCTGGCGCTGCACAGCAGTGGAAACAGGGCCCCGCCCCTAGCAACCAGCACAGGCCGTACCTGCGACCAGCCACACCACCGACACACGGCTGTCCCATCCCGCGTAGCTGCGGGCAAGCCCCCCGGTCGCCCAGCGGCGGCAAGGCAGAAGGGCCGGGCCCCCGAAAGGAAGCCCGGCCCTTCTGCACGGTCAGCGCGCCGCAGGCGACCCGCTACTTCTTGCGGCGCCGCCCGCCCTTGGCCTGCCGCCGCCGCTCCGCCCGCGTCAGCCCGTCCGCCTCGGAGCGCACCGGCTCGTCGTCCTCGAGGTCGCGCTCCACGATGCCGCCCTCGCCGTCCACGGTCGGCGCCGAGAAGTGCAGATCCCTCCGCTGCGGAACGTCCAGCCCCTTCGCACGGATCTCCGGACGCATCCCGGCCTGCGCCGGCACCGTCTCCGGAACACCCTCGCCGACCGGCTCCGCGACCTCGACCGGGACCTCCTCGACCTGCTGCTCGACCTGGACCTCCAGGTTGAACAGGTAGCCGACGGACTCCTCCTTGATGCCGTCCATCATGGCGGTGAACATGTCGAAGCCCTCGCGCTGGTACTCGACCAGCGGGTCCTTCTGCGCCATCGCGCGCAGGCCGATGCCCTCCTGGAGGTAGTCCATCTCGTAGAGGTGCTCACGCCACTTGCGGTCGAGGACCGACAGCACGACCCGGCGCTCCAGCTCACGCATGATCTCGGAGCCGAGCTGCGCCTCGCGGGCCTCGTACTGCTCGTGGATGTCGTCCTTGATGGACTCGGAGATGAACTCGGCGGTCAGCCCGGCCCGGTCGCCGGCGGCGTCCTCCAGCTCCTCGATGGTGACCTTCACCGGGTAGAGCTGCTTGAACGCGCCCCACAGCCGGTCCAGGTCCCAGTCCTCGGGGAAGCCCTCGGAGGTCTCCGCGTGGACGTACGCGTCGATCGTGTCGTCCATGAAGTGCTGGATCTGCTCGTGCAGGTCCTCGCCCTCCAGCACGCGCCGGCGCTCGCCGTAGATGACCTCGCGCTGCCGGTTGAGGACCTCGTCGTACTTCAGAACGTTCTTACGGGTCTCGAAGTTCTGCTGCTCGACCTGCGACTGCGCGGACGCGATCGCGCGCGTGACCATCTTGTTCTCGATCGGCACGTCGTCCGGCACGTTGGCCATGGACATCACGCGCTCGACCATCTGGGCCTTGAACAGGCGCATCAGGTCGTCACCGAGGGAGAGGTAGAAGCGGGACTCGCCCGGGTCGCCCTGACGGCCGGAACGACCGCGCAGCTGGTTGTCGATGCGCCGCGACTCGTGCCGCTCGGTGCCGAGGACGTAGAGGCCGCCGAGCGCCTTGACCTCTTCGAACTCGGCCTTGACGGCCTGCTCGGCCTTCTCCAGGGCGGCCGGCAGGGCCGCCGCCCACTCCTCGATGTGCTCCTCGGGGTCGAGGCCGCGCTGGCGCAGCTCCGCCTCGGCGAGGTCGTCGGGGTTGCCGCCGAGCTTGATGTCCGTACCACGACCGGCCATGTTGGTGGCCACGGTCACGGCGCCCTTGCGGCCGGCCTGGGCGACGATCGACGCCTCGCGCTCGTGGTGCTTGGCGTTCAGCACCTCGTGCTGGATGCCGCGCTTGCTGAGCTGCTGCGAGAGGTACTCCGACTTCTCGACGGACGTCGTGCCGACGAGGATCGGCTGACCCTTCTCGTGCTTCTCGGCGATGTCGTCGACGACGGCCTCGAACTTGGCGACCTCGGTGCGGTAGATCAGGTCCGACTGGTCCTTGCGGACCATCGGCCTGTTGGTCGGGATCGGGACCACGCCGAGCTTGTAGATCTGGTGGAACTCGGCGGCCTCGGTCATCGCCGTACCGGTCATGCCGGACAGCTTCGAGTAGAGGCGGAAGAAGTTCTGCAGGGTGATCGTGGCGAGCGTCTGGTTCTCGTCCTTGATGTCCACCCCTTCCTTCGCCTCGATCGCCTGGTGCATGCCCTCGTTGTAGCGGCGGCCGGCGAGGATACGGCCGGTGTGCTCGTCGACGATCATGACCTCGCCGTCGAGGACGACGTAGTCCTTGTCGCGCTTGAAGAGCTCCTTGGCCTTGATGGCGTTGTTCAGGTAGCCCACGAGCGGGGTGTTCACCGACTCGTAGAGGTTGTCGATGCCCAGCCAGTCCTCGACCTTGGTGACACCGGCCTCGTGGATGGCGACCGTGCGCTTCTTCTCGTCGACGTCGTAGTCGCCGGTCTCCTCCATGCCCTTCAGCGGGTTGCCCGCCTCGCCCCTCTTCAGGCGCGTGACCAGCTTGGCGAAGTCGCCGTACCACTTGGTGGCCTGGTCGGCCGGGCCCGAGATGATCAGCGGCGTACGGGCCTCGTCGACGAGGATGGAGTCGACCTCGTCGACGATGGCGAAGTTGTGTCCGCGCTGGACGAGCTCGTCCTTGGACCACGCCATGTTGTCGCGCAGGTAGTCGAAGCCGAACTCGTTGTTCGTGCCGTAGGTGATGTCGCAGTTGTACTGCTCGCGGCGCTGGGCCGGGGTCATGCTGGCGAGGATGCAGCCGACACTCAGGCCCAGGAACTTGTGGACCCGGCCCATCATCTCGGAGTCGCGCTCGGCCAGGTAGTCGTTGACCGTGACGATGTGGACGCCCTCGCCGGACAGGGCGTTCAGATACGCGGGCAGGGTGCCGACGAGGGTCTTGCCCTCACCGGTCTTCATCTCGGCCACATAGCCGAGGTGCAGGGCGGCGCCACCCATCAGCTGCACGTCGTAGTGCCGCTGACCGAGGACGCGCTTGGCGGCCTCGCGGACGGTCGCGAAGGCCTCGGGGAGCAGGTCGTCCAGGCTCTCACCATCGGCGTACCGCTGCTTGTACTCATCGGTGAGGGCCCGCAGCTCGGCGTCGGAGAGGTTCACGAAGTCCTCTTCGATGGAGTTGACCTGGTCCGCGATGCGGTGCAGCTTGCGCAGGATCTTGCCTTCGCCTGCACGCATGATCTTCGAGAGGACGGACACGGGGGTTTGTCTCCTTGCCGGTCGGGCCTGGGACGGTCGGTTTCCATTTGACGTACTGAGCAACGGCCATCGTATGCGAGACCCCGGCTGGGCCGGGAGGCCTGGCGGCCGACGGCTGTTTCGGCGCCGCTTCATCCCGGACAACGGACGGGGCACACGGATAGTGCCGCATCCGCGCGAGGATTTGCGCGAACTGTGATCACGCGCTCACATATAGCGAAAACCGATGGCCCGGCCGTGTACCGCCGAGCACAATCAGCCGATGGAACCCGTCACGCTCACCACCGACCGCCTGATCCTGCGCACGGTCGGCCCGCACGACACCCAGGCGGTGTACGAGGCCGCGCAGGACCCCGAGATCCAGCGCTGGACCACGGTGCCCTCGCCGTATCTGCCCGAGCACGCGAGCGGCTTCACCGAGGAGCTGGTCCCCGACGGCTGGGCCCAGGGTTCGATGTTCACCTTCGGTGTGTTCCTCACCGGCGGGGAGCTCGCCGGCATGCTCGGTCTCACCATGCGTTCGCTCGGCGTGGCGGAGGTCGGCTTCTGGGCTGCCAAGGAGCACCGCGGCCACGGTTACGTCACCGAGGCCACGCTCACCGCCTGCCGGTGGATCTTCACCGCGGTCGGCGTCGACCGGGTCGAATGGCGTGCCGAGGTCGGCAACCGCGCCTCCCGCGCGGTGGCGGAACGCGCGGGGTTCACCATCGAGGGCACCCTGCGCTCCGCGCTGAACAACAAAGGAGTGCGCCGGGACTGCTGGGTCGGCTCCCTGCTCCCCTCGGACCTGGGCCTGCCGTCCACGGCGCCGTACCTCCCCGCCCGCCCCTGACCCCACCGGCCGCCCGCCCAGCCCTCTCCTCCAGGCCCACACCCCGCCTGCCCCCGTGCGTCCGCCCACCGTTTCCGGGCATCTGCGCAGCTCACCGCGGACTGTCAGTGCCACCCTCTATCGTCCGGGGCATGACGACGCTTCCGCGACCGACCACCACCCTCACCGCGGACGACGCCCGCCGTATCGCCCTGCGGGCCCAGGGCTTCCTCGGCGCGCCCGACCGGCGGGCCGGAGTCCGCGGCGTGCTGCGCCACCTCGGGGCGGTCCAGCTCGACACGATCTCGGTCCTCGCCCGCTCCCACGAACTCGTGCCGTACGCCCGCCTCGGCGCGGTCGGCCGCAAGACGGTCGAGGCCGCCTACTGGACGGGCGCCCACGCCTTCGAGTACTGGTCGCACGCGGCGTGCATCCTGCCCATCGAGGAGTGGCCGCACTTCGCCTTCCGCCGCCGCGCCTACCGTGACCGCCCGCACTGGAACCACGAGCTGCCCGAGGGCGTGTACGAGCAGGTCATCAAGCAGCTGCGCGCGGAAGGCCCGCTGACCTCCACGGAACTGGGCGGCGCGAAGAAGACGAGCGACTGGTGGGACTGGTCCGGCACCAAGGTCGCGGTGGAGCGCGCGCTAATGTACGGCGAGGTGGTGTGCGTCGAGCGGCGTGGCTGGAAGCGGGTGTACGACCTGGCCGAGCGCGCCGTCCCGGACGCGCTGCTGCACGACGAGCTGGACGACACCGAGTGCCTGCGCCGCCTGGTCCGGCTGGCCGGCGAGTCCCTCGGCGTCGGCACGCGCGCGGACATCGCCGACTACCACCGCCTCAAGGGCGACCAGGTCGACGCGGTGATCGCCGACTCGGGCCTGGTGCCGGTCGAGGTCGAGGGCTGGGGGAAGCCGGCCTGGGCCGATCCGGCGGCCCTGGCGACAACGCCGCGCGGCCGGCACCGCACCACTCTGCTGTCGCCGTTCGACTCGCTGATCTGGGAGCGGGCGCGCACCGAGCGGATCTTCGGCTTCACCCACCGCCTGGAGGCGTACGTGCCCAAGCCGAAGCGGGTCCACGGCTACTTCGCGATGCCCGTGCTCGCGGGCGGCCGGCTGGTCGGGCGGGTGGACCCGGCGCGCGAGGGCCGCACACTGGTGGCACGGCAGGTCACCCTGGACGGCCCGAAGGCGGTCCCTGCGGTCGCCGAGGCCCTGATCGAGGCGGCGACCTGGGTGAACTGCACGGACGTCCGGGTGGAGCGGGTGGACGCACCCGGCCTGCGCGAGCCCCTGACGAGGGAACTCGCCGGCCTGCTCGGGTAGGCGCTAGCGGATCTCGAGGATCTTCTCCCGCATCGCGTAGACCACGGCTTCCATCCGGGAGTGCAGCTGGAGCTTCTCCAGGATGTTGCGGACGTGGTTCTTCACGGTGTTCTCGGAGATGAACAGTTCCTTGGCGATGTCCCGGTTGTTCATCCCGGTGGCGACGAGCTTGAGGACCTCCAGCTCCCGGTCGGTCAGCCGCGGCGCGGGCACCAGCCGGCGCTCGTCGGTGCGCTGGATCATCGACTTGAACTCGGTGAGGAGCTTGGAGGCCATGGACGGGCTGATCTGCGACTGCCCGTCGGCCACCGCGCGAATGGCGGTCGCCACCTCGTCCGTGGAGATCTCCTTGAGGAGGTATCCGGTCGCGCCCGCCTTGATCGCTTCGTAGAGGTCGGCCTCCTCGTCGCTGATCGTCAGCATGATGATCTTGGCGCTGGGGGCGACCTCCTTGATGGAGGTGCAGGCCTCGATCCCGCCGCGCCTGGGCATGCGGACGTCCATCAGCACGATGTCGGGCAGCAGGTCTGCGGCCTTGTCCACGGCCTCCGCCCCGTCACCGGCCTCGCCGACGACCTGGATGTCCTCCTCGGCCGCGAGCACGATCTCCAGGCCACGCCGGAAGAGGGCGTGGTCGTCCACGACCAGGACCCTGATCGGCTCCGCGCGTACGGAGCCCGTGTCCGGGCCCATGCCGATGACACCGTCATCGCCATCCTCGTCCCGCATCGGTCCGAAGGTGTCCGCCATCGTTCCTCCCCCTGAAGGCTGTGGCCTGTGGTCCTGTGCCATCGCCAACCCAAGGCAGCGGCCCACCGATTGGGCCGGTCCGGCCATGATTTCATGCCCGGCCGACACCGGGGTGACGGGCGAGGCGTGAACTGGTCGCACACAGGTGCCCCTGGGGGCGCACACGCGCTTCCAGGGGCACCGGCTCGATATGGGCCGGATGGGTCAGCCGCCCAGCGTGCCACCTGCCGCGGGGGGCTGCGCCTCAGCGACCATCGGGTCCGTGCTGAGGTGGATCACGCCGTAGTCGTAGGCGTGTCGCCGGTAGACGACGCTGGGTTCCTTCGTCTCTGCGTCGACGAACAAGTAGAAGTCGTGGCCGACCAGTTCCATCTCGTAAAGGGCCTGGTCGAGGCTCATCGGGGCGGCGACGTGGGTCTTCTCGCGGACGACGAGGGGGCCTTCACCCTTGACCTCCAGCGAGCCGATCTTCTTCGTCGGCACTCCGTCCGTCTCTTCCTCCTGAGCGGGCAGGCCGTTGCCGTTCAGCGTCGCCGCGCCCGGGACGTGGTCGGGCACCTCGGCCGCCGAGATCCGGCGTGCGCCTCGGCGGGAGAAACGCTTGTCGTGCTGCTTGCGCAGCCGGGCGTCCAGCTTCTCCGCCGCCAGGTCGAGTGCCGCGTACGGGTCGCTGGCCGCTGCCTCCGCCCGGATCACCGGACCGCGGGAGCGGAGCGTGATCTCCACTCGGTCACAGCGGTCGGCCTGTCGGGGGTTGGGCTCCTTGGACACCTCGACGTCGAGGCTGATCACCTTGGCATCGAGCCTCTGGATCTTCTCCAGCTTCAGCTTCTCGGCCACGTGCTTGCGGAACCGCTCGGGCACCTCGGTCTTGCGGCCTTTGACGACGATGTCCACGCAGAACTCCGTTCCCGGATCGCTCCGCTCCATCGGCGGAGCATCTCCCTTTGCACCAGGTCCGGTGATCACCGGACCGCGGACTCGGTGACTTCCACCTCCTCCTCCCCCAAGGGCGCGATCCCCACCCCACCGCCACGGGTGATTGCCGAAAACCCGCGGCACGGCATTCCGATATGAGAGGTGTGGCCTGCGCCTTTCCTCACAACCGAACATATCTCGCCCGGACGGATGTCGTCACCCTCTACTCCTGCGTACCTCCCTTCAGGTGAATTACCCCTCCCACAACCTGCAACGATGCAAGTCAGCGGTCAGTTCCTGTTCATTTCGAAAGAATCCAGCGGAGCGGCGATCACGGCCGCAAGGAGCGCATGCCGGACGGTGTTCCCGACCGTCTTTTCCGGTGCACCATGCACCCACTTCTCGCTCTCCCACCGTGCTCCGATCAGTCGTTCATCCCTTCCTTCCCGAGTTACGGCTCCGTACACGACTGTTCTCACTCCAGTTCCCTCCTCTGCCGCCTCCCGGACAGCTCGCGCCGCCTCCGCCAGGCTGGCGCCGGTGGTGATCAGGTCGTCGACGAGCACCACGCGACCCTCGCCGAGCAGCCGGCCACCGCCCGCCGTCACCTCCAGCGCGCCCGCGAGGTTCGCCAGGCGCCGTCGCGCGTCCAGTCCGGCCTGGTCCGCCACCGGCCGCCGCTGGCGCAGCACGGCCGCCACCCTGGCCGGCGTCCCGGTGCGCCGCAGCTCCCCGGCCGCCGCGAGCGCCATCCGCCGCACCGGATCGTGCCCACGGGCCCGCACGGCCCACCGGGCGGAGGGCACGGGCACGAGCAGCACAGGCCCGAAGCCCGCGGCAGCGGCACCCGCGCCGGTCCCGCCGAGCCCGGCCCGCACGGCTCCCGCCAGGGCCGCGCCCAGGGCTCCCGCGAGGGCCAACGCACCCCGCTCCTTGTGCGCGAGAAGCAGCGCGCGCACCTCCTCCGCGTACGGAGCCACCGCATGCACCACCGGCAGCCCGGCCGGCTCCGGCACCGGCTGCACCCGCCGCGCCGCGCGGCCGTACAGCGCCGCCCGGCACCGCGGACAGAGGACCGTACGAGGTGCTCCGCAGCCTGCGCAGTCGGTCGGCAGCACCAGGTCGGTGAAGTCCTGCCACCACCCCCGCATGTCCACCACTGTGCCAACGCGGAAGCGGCCCGGCCACCCCTGTGGAAAACGCCCTGTGGACAACCCGGGAAACGCGCACCGCCCCTCACCCACACGGGGGAAGGGGCGGTGCGTGGTGCGAGCTCAGCCCGGATAGACCGGCGCCGTCCCGTCCTTGTCCACCTTCTGCCACTGCGACCCGGACGGCAGCCGTACGATCCCGTCCTCCGAGCAGGCCACCAGCGGCACGCCCTCGTCCTCGGACGCGGCGATCGACTTCACGCCGGTGAGGGCGCCCGGCGCCGGCCCGTCCAGCGTGGAGCCGTCGACCTGGACGTACCGCAACTGCAGCACACCGCCCTGCTCCCGGCCGACGACGAGCAGCCTGCTGTCCCCGGCCCACGACAGGGCACTGACCTCCTCCAGGTCGGGCGCAGCCGATCGCAGTTCGACCACCGAGGTGCCCTGCCCCGTACCGTCGTCGTGCTGGATCCGGCCGATGAGCAGGGACTGCTTGCCGGCCTTTTCCACCACGAGCGCGATCCGCACCCCGTCGGCGGCGACCCGCGCGTCGCTGATCCGGCCGGGCAGGTCCGGGACCGCGACCTCCTCCGGTTTGGCGGCGCCCTGTTCCACGACGTACAGCCGCGGACGGCGCGCGTCCCGGTCGGCCACCCACAGGTCGCCGCGGGCGTCCCAGCTCGGCGTCGTCAGCCGGTCGTTCGGGGTCGCGCCCTGGCTGGTCACCAGCGCATGACCCAGCGAACCTCCGGACGCCAGCGACGTCACGTACAACGACCTGCCCTGGTCGCCGACGCCGGCCGCGCTGTGCTCGTCCCGCGACACCGCCACCGACGCGAGCGCCTTGCCGCCCTCGCCCAGCGGACCCGGCACCGGTACGGCGCTGGTGGTGGTGCTACCGGTCGGCATCCGCACCAGCCGGTGCTTGCCGTCGAGGTAGTACAGGTTCTCGGGGCTCTTGGCCGACCCGTGCCAGGCGGTGGACTCGGCGCGCTCCTCGCGGAGGTCGCACAGCCGGTGGCCGCCGACGCCCTGCAGTTCGACGGACTCCAGGGTCGGCGCCAGGTTCCGCAGTGTGAACAGCACCTGCGTCGCCATCTCGGTGCACTTGGTCGCCGTGACCTGGGCCCCCTTGAGGTTCAGCGGCACGGTCAGCGTGTTCTGGTCGTCCGGCGCCAGCCCCGACACGTCCTTCTGCAGGGCCGTACCGGTCGGGAAACTGGACCTGACGACCGGCTCGAGCCAGTGGGTGGGGCCGCTCAGCAGCGAGCGAACCATCTGCGTCATCGGGTCCACCTTGCTGCGCACGAACACCGGGTCGGCGACCGCCACCGGCTCCCGCGCGGACCCGACCGTCGTGTCGGAGGCGAAGTAGTACTTGTCGACGGACGTGTAGTTGCGCTGGAAGTCCGACTTGCCCATGACGACACCGTCGGGCAGCGCGTCGATGCGCCACTGCCCGTTCTTGGCGTCCCGCGTGAGGTGCACCTTCTTGCGGTAGGAGCCGCCGGCCGGCTGGTACGCCTGCTGCGAGTCCACCGTCGCGACCCTGCTGCCCGCGAGCACGCAGGTGACGGTGCTCGTCGGCTCCGACCCCGTGCCCGGCCGGCAGTCGGGCTCGATGCTCGGCCCGTTGGCGAGGACGGTGGTCGACCGCTCCGGCCGCCACTTGTGCGCCGCGGCGGGCGTCAGGTACTTGCGGGCCGTGTCGTACGCCGGATCGTCGCTGGTCAGCGCCTCCAGGAAGCCCTGCATGATCTCGGCGGGGCCGGCGCCCTCGGCCGGCGGCATGGCGAACACCCGGACCCCGGTGTCCTGCCGCGGCGTGGACTCCACGTTCCGCAGATCCCCGCTGTCGGGCATCGAGGCGCACCCGGCCAGCAGTACGGTCCCCAGGGCGGCGTACGCCACCGCGCGTCCCGACCTGGGCCGGGCGCCTCCCTTGCGGTCAGCGCCCACGAAATGCCTCCCCTGGCTCGGTCGAGTCCTCCGTGCCGGCCGCTTCCGGCCGTGCCGTGCCCGCGTCGGGTGCCGGACGTGTGGCGGGCCTGTCGTCCGTGCGCCGTGCACCACCGGTGGGCCGGGGCACCACGCGCGCGCCGTTGCCGTTGCCGGGCAGTGCGGCCGGGTCGGCGGCGCCGGCGGCCGGCCGCGGCGCGATCGGGGCGCGCGGTGGCAGGGCGGGCGACTGGGGGCCGCGCTGCTGCACGGGAAGGGTCGCCCGCTTCTCCTCGCCTCCACCGGGCAGACCGGCCTCGTCGAGGCCACGGTTGCGGCGCGAGTCCTTGGGCTCCAGCGGTATCGGCGAACCGCGCAGCGGCTCGTCCGCGGTCCTCGGCAGTGTCAGCCGGAACTGCGAGCCACCGCCCGGCTCGCCCCAGGCCTGCAGCCAGCCGCCGTGCAGCCGGGCGTCCTCCAGGGCGATCGACAGCCCGAGGCCCGTACCGCCGGTGGTACGCGCGCGTGCCGGGTCCGCCCGCCAGAAGCGGCTGAAGACCCGGGTCGCCTCGCCCGGCTTGAGTCCCACGCCGTAGTCGCGCACCGCGACGGCGACCGCGCCGCCCGCGGCGGCGAGCTTGACGACGACGTCCTTGCCCTCGCCGTGCTCGACGGCGTTGACGACGAGGTTGCGCAGCACGCGCTCCACACGGCGGGCGTCGGCCTCGGCGACGACGGGCTGCTGGTCGCCGACCACGCGTATGTGCGTGCCCTTGCGCTCGGCGAGCGGCTCCGCGCCGCTGACCACGCGCCGGACGACCTCCCTGAGGTCTATCGGCTCGGCCTCCAGGGCCGCCGCGCCCGCGTCGAAGCGGCTGATCTCCAGCAGGTCCGCGAGCAGCGACTCGAACCGGTCCAGCTGGTCGGCGAGCAGCTCGGCAGAGCGCGCGGTCACCGGATCGAAGTCCTCGCGCGCCTCGTGGATGACGTCCGCGGCCATGCGGACGGTGGTCAGCGGGGTGCGCAGCTCGTGCGAGACGTCCGACACGAACCGGCGCTGCATCCGCGACAGGTCCTCCAGCTGCTGGATCTTCACCTGGAGGTTCTGCGCCATCTTGTTGAAGGCCTCGCCCAGGCGCGCGATGTCGTCCTCACCGGTGACCTTCATCCGCTCCTGCAGCCGCCCGGCGGACAGCCGCTCCGCGATCCCGGCCGCCATCCGCACCGGCGTGACGACCTGGCGCACCACCAGCCAGGCGATGGCCCCGAGCAGCACGACGACGAACAGCCCCGCGGTCGCGAGGGTGCCCTTGACCAGGCTCAGGGACTTCTCCTCCTGCGTGAGCGGGAAGAGGTAGTACAGCTCGTACGGCCGCCCGTTGGGGTCGTTGACCTGCTTGCCGATGACCAGCGCCGGCTGCGACTCCTTGCCGTTGGCGTAGACGATCCGGGTGTAGCTCTGGGCGGCCGTCGTGCCGCTGTTGACCCGCTCGCGCAGGTCGTCGGGGATGCTGGAGGTCGGGTTGACGTTCCCGGAGCCGCGGGGGCTGCGGCCGCCGCCGCTGTCGTCGCCGACGGGCAGCGTGACGACGTCGAAGGCGCCCGCGCCGCCGCTGGACAGCGACTCCACGAGGTCGCTCATCCACGGGATGACGTTCTGCGACTGACGGCCGTCCGCGGTCGCGGTGCCGTCGGCGGTGCGGCTCCCGGCGGCCGCGCCCGTACCGGCGCCGCTGGCCGCCTCGTCGGCCTTCTGCTTGGCCACCGCGAAGCCGCCCGTGGCCTGGCTCTGCGAGGCCTTCACCTTCGCGTCCAGCAGGCCGTTGCGCACCTGCCCGATCACGACGAACCCCAGCAGCAGCACGACGCCCAGGGACATCAGCAGCGTCGTGGCGACGACCCGCAGCTGGATGTTGCGCCGCCACAGCCGCATCACCGGCAGCAGCGGACGGCGCACCCAGCGCAGGAGCAGCCTGATGACCGGGCTGCCCTGGACCCCGCCCTGGAGCAGCCCGCCCTCGAAGAGACTTCTGAACCGGGCCCCCGCCGTCCGGCCGACAGGCCGCCCCGGACGGGCCCCGGACCGGCCGGGAGCCGAAGCGGCGCTGTCCTCCGACATGTCAGCTCGGCCCGGCCTTGTAACCGACACCGCGGACGGTCACCACGATCTCGGGCCGCTCCGGATCCTTCTCGACCTTGGAACGCAGCCGCTGGACGTGCACGTTGACAAGCCGCGTGTCTGCGGCGTGCCGGTAGCCCCACACCTGCTCGAGCAGCACCTCACGGGTGAACACCTGCCAAGGCTTGCGGGCGAGCGCCACCAGCAGATCGAACTCCAGCGGCGTCAGCGCGATCGACTGCCCGTCCCGCTTCACCGAGTGCCCGGCCACATCGATGACCAGGTCACCGATGGTCAGCTGCTCCGGCGCCGGCTCCTCCGACCTCCGCAGCCGCGCCCGGATGCGGGCGACCAGCTCCTTCGGCTTGAACGGCTTGACGATGTAGTCGTCCGCGCCCGACTCCAGGCCCACGACCACGTCGACGGTGTCGCTCTTCGCCGTGAGCATCACGATCGGCACCCCGGACTCGGCCCGGATCAGCCGGCACACCTCGATGCCGTCCCGACCGGGCAGCATCAGGTCGAGCAGGACCAGATCGGGCTTGCTCTCCCGGAAAGCGGCCAGCGCCTTGTCGCCGTCGGCTACGAAAGACGGCTCAAAACCTTCACCACGCAGCACGATGCCGAGCATCTCGGCCAGTGCGGTGTCGTCGTCGACGACAAGGACTCGTCCCTTCATAAACGACATCATCCCATTCTCATAACAGCGACAGGCGCCCTGGTGAGGGAGGTCACTGGCCGGTGACGATAGTCGTACGGAGCCGTCACTGTCTGCCCCTGTCCTCCGACGTCGATCTCCGTGACGGCTGCCGGCGCCGCCGCTCCGGGCACGCGCGGGGGCCACACGGGTGGCATGCCGTGCCCTTCGATCGCGCTATTGGCTGGTCGTCACCCCGTGCGACCTGGCGCACAGCTCCGCAAGGGCCTCGGCCGTCACGGGGGAAACGGCTCCCTCCTCGGTGACGATGGCCGTCACGAGCTCGGGCGGCGTCACATCGAACGCCGGGTTGTACGCCTGGGTCCCCAGGGGCGCCACCGGAACCCCGCCTCCCGCTCCCCTCACCGGCACCTGAGGCGCTGCGATCTCGGTGACCTCGAAGCCCGGTCGCTGCTCGACCTCGATGGACGCCCCGTCGGGAGTGTCCGGATCAACCGTCGTCACGGGGGCCACCACGATGAACGGCACATGGTGGTACCGCGCCAGCACAGCGAGCGGATAGCTCCCCACCTTGTTCGCCACCGAGCCGTCGGCCGCGATCCGGTCCGCCCCGATCAGCACCGCGTCCACTTCACCGGCCGCGAGCAGCGAACCCGCCGCGTTGTCGGTGAGCAAGGTGTACGCCATGCCGGTGCGGGCCGCTTCGTACGCCGTGAGGCGGGCGCCCTGCAGCAACGGCCGCGTCTCGTCCACCCACAGCCGCCGCAGCCGCCCCTCACGGTGTGCCCTGAGGGCCACCGCGAAGGCCGTGCCCTCACCGCCCGACACCAGCGAACCGCTGTTGCAGTGGGTGAGGATCCGGTGCCCGCCGCCGGGCACCAGCTCGTCCAGCAACGCCAGCCCGTGAGCCGCCATCCGGGCGCTGGCCTCGGCGTCCTCCCGGTGCAGCACCCGCGCCGCGGCCAGCGCCGCCGTCGCCGCCGCGGTGGGATCGCCGCTCTGCGCCAGCGCGGCCTGGTACGCCGCCTGGGCCCGGCGCACGCCGACGGACAGGTTCACCGCGGTGGGCCGGGCCTCCTCGAGGGCCCGCGCCGCCTCGGCCACGTCGAATCCGCGCGCGGCGGCGAGCGCGACACCGTACGCCCCCGCGATCCCGAGCAGTGGCGCCCCGCGCACGGCGAGCGAACGGATCGCCTCCACCAGCGCCGGCGCGTCCGTGCACACCAGCTCGACCTCCTCGGCCGGCAGCCGCGTCTGATCGAGAAGCACCAGCACAGGGCCTTCGGGTGGTTCCTCCCATCGGATCGCAGGTATCTCGGTCGGCCGTTTGTCCCCGTCGGTTCGCGCCTGCTGATCAGCCATGCGGTCAGTCTGCCCCGGATCCGGCGGACAATTGAAGGTACCCAGCGCCTACCGCGGCCGGTCCCTTGATGACCACCCCATGGCACGATGGCTGCCAACCTGCCGCCGCGACCGCGGACGGGCACCGAGAAGGAGCTTCGATGACAGACACTCCGGGCTGGGCCTCGCCCGGAACCGCCCCGTCGAACGAGGGGCGGGAACCCGGCGCGTCGGGTCCCGCCGAGCCTGCCGACCGCCCCGGCGACACCGCACCCGCATCGCAGCCGGACGCCGGCACGCAGGGTCCAGGCGTGAAGTGGTCCAAGGAGCGACCGGCGGCCGGCCAGTGGTCCGCGCCCACCGGTGCCCCAAGCCCCCAGCAGCCTCCGCCACCCCCGCCGCCCGGCCCGGGGTGGACCGGACAGCCGCCCGGCCCGGGGTGGACCGGACAGCCGCCCGGCGGCCCCGGCGGGTACGGCGGCCCTCCCGGCGGTTACGGCGGCCACGGCACCCCCGGCGGTTACGGAGCCTGGGGCGGCGGCTGGGGCGGCCCCCCGCCCGCGGCGAAGCCCGGTGTCATCCCGCTGCGCCCGCTCGGTGTCGGCGAGATCCTCGACGGCGCCGTCTCCACCATGCGCACCCACTGGCGCACGGTGCTCGGCATCTCGCTGGTGGTGTCCCTGCTCCTGAACACCAGCATGGTCCTGCTGCAGGGCCTCGTCCTGAACGACACCGCCGTCCAGTCGACGATCAACGACCCGAACAACGCCAGCCCCGACGAAGCGCTCCACGCCCTGCGCGAGACCATGATCGGCACCGGCATCGTCTCGGTGATCCGCACGATCGCCATCATCGTTTTGACCGCCCTGCTCACGACCATCACCAGCCGGGCCGTGCTCGGCAGGTCGGTCACCGCCGGCGAGGCCTGGCGCGAATCCCGCCCGCAGATCCTGAAACTCTTCGGACTGCTCGTCCTGCTGGGCCTGATCTTCGCCGGTGTCGTGGTCGTCGGTGGACTGCCCGGTCTCCTCGTCGTGCTGGCCGGCAACAGCGACGGCGGAGCCGCCCTGCTCGTCCTCGGCTTCCTCGCGGCCACCGTCGTCGCGGTCTGGCTGGGGATCCGCTTCTACCTGGCCGCGCCCGCCCTGATGCTGGAGCGGCAGGGCATCGTGAGGTCCCTGAAGCGCTCCGCGAAGCTCGTCCGCGGCTCCTGGTGGCGCACCTTCGGCATCGTGCTGCTCACGCTGCTGATCACCGTCATCGTCGCGTCGGTCATCTCCATCCCCTTCACCCTGATCGGGGCCGCCGTCAGCGGCGACAGCACGAGCGACGTGCTCGGCACCAGCGGCGGACACGTCGGCTGGACGGCCCTGATCATCCGGGGCATCGGCGCGCTGATCGGCACCACGCTCACCCTGCCGATCAGCGCGGGCGTCACCGTGCTGCTCTACATCGACCAGCGCATCCGCCGCGAGGCACTCGACCTCGAACTGGCCCGCGCCGCCGGTGTCCAGAGCACCGGCGGCCGCGGTCCCGTCCCGGGGAGCTGATGCGGTGAGTCCCACGGGGGGAGTGCTCACGGCGGCGGCCACGTCCGGCGCCGGCAACACGGTCGTACAAGGCCTGCTGCGTGCGGCGGACACGGTCGTCCGTGCGGCGGGCGGCTCGGGAGACGAGCCGCCCGTGACCATCCCGCGTGGTCCGGCGCGGGAGGCGGCTCGCCGCGAGCTGTCCAAGCGGATGTACCACGAGAACGACCAAGGGCTGTTCCAGCGCGCGCTGAACGCGTTCTGGGACTGGCTCGACCGGCTGTTCAACTCGGCCGCCTCGGCGACACCCGGCGGCACGCTCGGCCTGGTCGTCGTGGTCCTGTTCGTCGTCGCCGTCCTGGCAGCCCTGTGGTGGCGCCTGGGCACCCCGCGCCGGCAACCCTCCTCCAGCGCCGCCGTCCTGTTCGACGACCGCCCCCGCAGCGCAGCCGAACACCGCGCCGCCGCCGAGGCACACGCGGCCCAGGGCCACTGGAACCAGGCCGTACAGGAACGCATGCGGGCCATCGTCCGCTCCCTGGAGGAACGCACCCTGCTCGACGTCCGCCCGGGCCGCACCGCCGATGAAGCGGCCGCCGAGGCCGGCCGGACGCTGCCCGAGCACACCGACCGGCTGCGCACCGCGGCCCGGGAGTTCGACGCCGTGACATACGGCGGACGCATGGCCACCGAGCAGTCGTACCAGCGCATCGCCGAACTCGACCGCGACCTGGAACGCAGCCGGCCCGCCCTCGCCCACAGCACCACCAGCACGGCCCACACCACCCACCAGGGGGCCGCCGAGTGACCGCCGAGGCCACGCTGCCGACGACCTCCACCGCGCCCACCGTCCGCCAGGTGTGGACCCGCGCGCGAGGCATCGCGCTCGCCGCCGCGCTGATCCTGGTGGCGGCCGTCGCCATGGCGGCCGTACGCTCCACCGTCCGGCACGGCGCGCTGGACCCACGCTCCGCCGACCCCCATGGCAGCCGTGCCGTCGCTCAACTCCTCGCCGACCGGGGCGTCTCCACGCGCGTGGTCACCACGCTCGGCGCCGCTCGGGACGCGGCCGGGCGGGACACCACTCTCCTGGTCGCCGTGCCCGACCTGCTGACGAGCCGTCAACAGGACCGGCTGCGCAAGGCCGTCGCGGCCTCCGGAGGGCGCACCCTGCTGGTCGCGGCCGGCAGCCCCTCCGTCGAACGACTCGCCCCCGGAGTCACCGCAGACCCCGCCACCAGCAGCGCCACCACGCTCGCCCCCGGCTGCACCCTGCCCGAGGCCCGGCGCGCGGGCAGCGCCGACACCGGCGGCATCCGCTACACCACCACCCGGCTCGGCGCCGACCGCTGCTACCCCAGCGCGCGTCTGGCCACCCTGCTGCGCGTCCCCGAGGCATCCGGGGGCGGCGACACCGTTGTGCTCGGCGCGCCCGACATCCTCTACAACGACCGCCTCGACAAGCAGGGCAACGCATCGCTCGCCCTCCAACTCCTCGGCTCCCGCCCCCATCTGGTCTGGTACCTCCCCTCGCTCTCCGACGTCTCGGCCACCGGCACCGGCGACCGCAAGAACTTCCTCGACCTGCTCCCCTCGGGCTGGCTCTGGGGCACCCTGCAGCTCTTCGTCGCGGCGGTCCTCGCCGCCTTCTGGCGGGGACGCCGCTTCGGCCCCCTCGTGCCCGAGAAACTCCCCGTCGCGATCCGCGCCTCGGAGACCGCCGAAGGCCGCGCTCGCCTCTACCGCAAGGCCGACGCCCGCGACCGCGCGGCCGCCGCTCTTCGCTCCGCCACCCGCACCCGCCTCGCCCCCCTCATCGGCATCCCCGTCACCCAGGCGCACACGCCCGAGGCCCTGCTCCCCGCCCTGTCCGCCCACCTCACCGGCGAGCAACAGGGCCTGCACTCGCTCCTCTTCGGACCGCCACCCGGCGACGACGCGGCCCTCATCGCACTCACCGACCAACTCGACGCCCTCGAAAGAGAGGTACGCCGTTCATGATGGACCCGACCACTGACAACGCCGGGAACACCGGGGACCCGGGCACCGCCCGCGCCGCCCTGGAAGCCCTGCGCGCCGAGATCGCCAAAGCCGTGGTCGGCCAGGACCCCGCCGTGACCGGCCTCGTCGTCGCCCTCCTGTGCCGCGGACACGTCCTCCTTGAAGGGGTCCCCGGAGTCGCCAAGACGTTGCTCGTCCGCGCCCTGGCATCCGCGCTCGAACTCGACACCAAGCGCGTCCAGTTCACCCCCGACCTGATGCCGAGCGACGTCACCGGCTCGCTCGTCTACGACACCCGCACCGCCGAGTTCTCCTTCCAGGAGGGCCCGGTCTTCACCAACCTCCTGCTCGCGGACGAGATCAACCGCACCCCACCGAAAACCCAGTCCTCCCTCCTCGAAGCCATGGAGGAGCGGCAGGTCACCGTCGACGGCACCCCACGCCCGCTCCCCGAACCGTTCCTCGTCGCCGCGACGCAGAACCCGGTCGAGTACGAGGGCACCTACCCCCTCCCCGAGGCCCAACTGGACCGGTTCCTCCTCAAACTGACGATCCCTCTTCCCTCCCGTCAGGACGAGATCGACGTGCTGACCCGCCACGCCTCGGGCTTCAACCCGCGCGACCTGCGCGCCGCCGGCGTACGCCCCGTCGCCGGACCCGCCGACCTGGAAGCGGCCCGCGCCGCCGTCGCCAAGACGACCGTGTCCCCCGAGATCACCGCGTACGTCGTGGACATCTGCCGCGCCACCCGGGAGTCGCCCTCCCTCACCCTCGGCGTGTCCCCGCGCGGCGCCACCGCTCTCCTGGCCACCTCGCGCGCCTGGGCCTGGCTGACGGGCCGCGACTACGTCATCCCCGACGACGTCAAGGCCCTCGCCCTGCCCACCCTGCGCCACCGGGTCCAGCTGCGCCCCGAGGCGGAGATGGAAGGCGTGACCGCGGACTCCGTCATCAACGCCATCCTCGCCCACGTCCCGGTCCCCCGCTGATGGCACTCACCGGACGCGCGGCCCTCCTCGCGGCCCTCGGATCGATCCCCGTCGGCATCCTGGAACCAAGCTGGACGGGCATCCTCGCCGTCAACGGACCCCTGGCCCTCGCCTGCGCCTGCGACTACGCGCTCGCCGCCCCCGTACGACGACTCGTCCTGTCCCGCTCCGGCGACACCTCCACTCGTCTCGGGGACACCGCCGACGTCACTCTCACGATCACCAACCCCTTCCGTCGCACCCTGCGGGCACAGCTGCGGGACGGGTGGCCGCCCAGCAGCTGGCAGCCGGGCACCGAGATCGAGGCCTCCCGCCACCGTCTGACCGTCCCGCCGGGCGAACGCCGGCGCGTGACGACCAGGCTGCGCCCCACTCGCCGCGGCGACCGCCAGGCCGACCGCGTGACGATCCGCTCCTACGGCCCCCTCGGACTGTTCTCCCGCCAAGGCGCCCACAAGCTGCCCTGGTCTGTACGGGTTCTGCCCCCGTTCACCAGCCGAAAGCATCTCCCGTCGAAACTCGCCCGATTGCGTGAACTCGACGGCCGCACCAGCGTGCTGACCCGCGGCGAGGGAACGGAGTTCGACAGCCTGCGCGAGTACGTTCCCGGGGACGACACCCGCTCCATCGACTGGCGAGCCACAGCCCGCCAGTCCGCCGTCGCCGTGCGCACCTGGCGTCCGGAACGCGACCGTCACATCCTGCTCGTCCTGGACACCGGCCGGACCTCGGCCGGCCGCGTGGGCGACGCCCCACGCCTCGACGCCTCCATGGACGCCGCACTCCTCCTCGCGGCCCTGGCCTCCCGAGCCGGCGACCGCGTGGCGCTCCTCGCGTACGACCGCCGGGTACGGGCCCTGGTCCAAGGCCGCTCGGCAGGAGACGTGCTGCCGGGCCTGGTGAGTGCGATGGGGCCACTGGAACCGGAGCTCGTGGAGACCGACGCCCGGGGGCTGACCTCGGCGGCGCTCCGTACTGCGCCGCGCCGGTCCCTGATCGTGCTGCTCACGACGCTGGACGCGGCTCCCGTGGAGCAGGGCCTGCTCCCCGTGCTTCCACAGCTCACCCAACGACACACTCTTCTGGTCGCCTCGGTGGCCGACCCGCACATCGCACAGATGGCTGAGTCCCGGGGCAGCGCGGAGGGGGTGTACGAGGCAGCGGCGGCGGCCCAGGCGCAGAGCGAGCGGCAGCGCACGGCTGAGCAGCTTCGACGGCATGGCGTGACGGTGGTGGACGCGACGCCGGAGGATCTGGCGCCGGCATTGGCGGATGTGTATCTGGCTCTGAAGGCGGCGGGCCGGCTTTGATCCGCCCCGGCTCTGCCGCCCTTAGGGGTGCTACGGGTCCTGAAATGCAGAAAGGCCCACACCATCCGGTGTGGGCCTTTCCCAAGAATTGTTCGGCGGCGTCCTACTCTCCCACAGGGTCCCCCCTGCAGTACCATCGGCGCTGTGAGGCTTAGCTTCCGGGTTCGGAATGTAACCGGGCGTTTCCCTCACGCTATGACCACCGAAACACTATGAAACTGTGAACGCCGCACCGCATCTTTCAGCGGGGCTGTTCGTGGTTTCAGAACCAACACAGTGGACGCGAGCAACTGAGGACAAGCCCTCGGCCTATTAGTACCGGTCACCTCCACCAGTTACCTGGCTTCCAGATCCGGCCTATCAACCCAGTCGTCTACTGGGAGCCTTACCCCATCAAGTGGGTGGGAGTCCTCATCTCGAAGCAGGCTTCCCGCTTAGATGCTTTCAGCGGTTATCCCTCCCGAACGTAGCCAACCAGCCATGCCCTTGGCAGAACAACTGGCACACCAGAGGTTCGTCCGTCCCGGTCCTCTCGTACTAGGGACAGCCCTTCTCAAGACTCCTACGCGCACAGCGGATAGGGACCGAACTGTCTCACGACGTTCTAAACCCAGCTCGCGTACCGCTTTAATGGGCGAACAGCCCAACCCTTGGGACCGACTCCAGCCCCAGGATGCGACGAGCCGACATCGAGGTGCCAAACCATCCCGTCGATATGGACTCTTGGGGAAGATCAGCCTGTTATCCCCGGGGTACCTTTTATCCGTTGAGCGACGGCGCTTCCACAAGCCACCGCCGGATCACTAGTCCCGACTTTCGTCCCTGCTCGACCCGTCGGTCTCACAGTCAAGCTCCCTTGTGCACTTACACTCAACACCTGATTGCCAACCAGGCTGAGGGAACCTTTGGGCGCCTCCGTTACCCTTTAGGAGGCAACCGCCCCAGTTAAACTACCCATCAGACACTGTCCCTGATCCGGATCACGGACCCAGGTTAGACATCCAGCACGACCAGACTGGTATTTCAACGACGACTCCACACACACTGGCGTGCGTGCTTCACAGTCTCCCAGCTATCCTACACAAGCCGAACCGAACACCAATATCAAACTGTAGTAAAGGTCCCGGGGTCTTTCCGTCCTGCTGCGCGAAACGAGCATCTTTACTCGTAGTGCAATTTCACCGGGCCTATGGTTGAGACAGTCGAGAAGTCGTTACGCCATTCGTGCAGGTCGGAACTTACCCGACAAGGAATTTCGCTACCTTAGGATGGTTATAGTTACCACCGCCGTTTACTGGCGCTTAAGTTCTCAGCTTCGCCCCACCGAAATGGAGCTAACCGGTCCCCTTAACGTTCCAGCACCGGGCAGGCGTCAGTCCGTATACATCGCCTTACGGCTTCGCACGGACCTGTGTTTTTAGTAAACAGTCGCTTCTCGCTGGTCTCTGCGGCCACCCCCAGCTCACCAAGTAAATTGGATCACCAGGACTGGCCCCCCTTCTCCCGAAGTTACGGGGGCATTTTGCCGAGTTCCTTAACCATAGTTCACCCGAACGCCTCGGTATTCTCTACCTGACCACCTGAGTCGGTTTAGGGTACGGGCCGCCATGAAACTCGCTAGAGGCTTTTCTCGACAGCATAGGATCATCCACTTCACCACAATCGGCTCGGCATCAGGTCTCAGACACGTGCAGGGCGGATTTGCCTACCCTGCGTCCTACACCCTTACCCCGGGACAACCACCGCCCGGGATGGACTACCTTCCTGCGTCACCCCATCACTCACCTACTACCAGCTTGGTCCGGCGGCTCCACCACTCCCCTTTGCCCGAAGGCTCCGGGGCGGCTTCACGGCCTTAGCATCACTGGATTCGATGTTTGACGCTCCACAGCGGGTACCGGAATATCAACCGGTTATCCATCGACTACGCCTGTCGGCCTCGCCTTAGGTCCCGACTTACCCTGGGCAGATCAGCTTGACCCAGGAACCCTTAGTCAATCGGCGCACACGTTTCTCACGTGTGAATCGCTACTCATGCCTGCATTCTCACTCGTCAACCGTCCACGACTACCTTCCAGTGCCGCTTCACCCGGCAGACGACGCTCCCCTACCCATCACAGCACCCGTTGGGGCTATACGCTGCAATGACACGACTTCGGCGGTACGCTTGAGCCCCGCTACATTGTCGGCGCGGAATCACTAGACCAGTGAGCTATTACGCACTCTTTCAAGGGTGGCTGCTTCTAAGCCAACCTCCTGGTTGTCTGTGCGACTCCACATCCTTTCCCACTTAGCGTACGCTTAGGGGCCTTAGTCGATGCTCTGGGCTGTTTCCCTCTCGACCATGGAGCTTATCCCCCACAGTCTCACTGCCGCGCTCTCACTTACCGGCATTCGGAGTTTGGCTAAGGTCAGTAACCCGGTAGGGCCCATCGCCTATCCAGTGCTCTACCTCCGGCAAGAAACACACGACGCTGCACCTAAATGCATTTCGGGGAGAACCAGCTATCACGGAGTTTGATTGGCCTTTCACCCCTAACCACAGGTCATCCCCCAGGTTTTCAACCCTGGTGGGTTCGGTCCTCCACGAAGTCTTACCTCCGCTTCAACCTGCCCATGGCTAGATCACTCCGCTTCGGGTCTTGAGCGTGCTACTGAAGCGCCCTATTCGGACTCGCTTTCGCTACGGCTTCCCCACCCGGGTTAACCTCGCAACACACCGCAAACTCGCAGGCTCATTCTTCAAAAGGCACGCAGTCACGAGGATCCGAAGATCCCGACGCTCCCACGGCTTGTAGGCACACGGTTTCAGGTACTATTTCACTCCCCTCCCGGGGTACTTTTCACCATTCCCTCACGGTACTATCCGCTATCGGTCACCAGGGAATATTTAGGCTTAGCGGGTGGTCCCGCCAGATTCACACGGGATTTCTCGGGCCCCGTGCTACTTGGGTGTTTCTCAAGCGAGCCGTACAGATTTCGACTACGGGGGTCTTACCCTCTACGCCGGACCTTTCGCATGTCCTTCGCCTATCCATACGGTTTCTGACTCGCCGACCAGCCGGCAGACTGATCAAGAGAAATCCCACAACCCCGCATGCGCAACCCCTGCCGGGTCTCACACGCATACGGTTTGGCCTCATCCGGTTTCGCTCGCCACTACTCCCGGAATCACGGTTGTTTTCTCTTCCTGCGGGTACTGAGATGTTTCACTTCCCCGCGTTCCCTCCACACTGCCTATGTGTTCAGCAGTGGGTGACAGCCCATGACGACTGCCGGGTTTCCCCATTCGGAAACCCCCGGATCAAAGCCTGGTTGACGACTCCCCGGGGACTATCGCGGCCTCCCACGTCCTTCATCGGTTCCTGGTGCCAAGGCATCCACCGTGCGCCCTTAAAAACTTGGCCACAGATGCTCGCGTCCACTGTGCAGTTCTCAAACAACGACCAGCCACCCATCACCCCGAACCCGAAGGTCCGAGTGCACTGGGGCCGGCAACTGAGGAAAGTTTCGTTCCCTCAGACACCCAACAGCGTGCCCGACACCCTCGCCGCTTCCTCGTTCCGTTCCACGCCGAAGCAGTACTAGGAAGAGAAGCCAGTCGAGTGTGCCGAGTAGTCAACGTTCCACCCATGAGCTAACCACCGTCGATCATTCGCCGACGTAGTGGCTCTGGCTGCCTCGCGGCAGCTAGATGCTCCTTAGAAAGGAGGTGATCCAGCCGCACCTTCCGGTACGGCTACCTTGTTACGACTTCGTCCCAATCGCCAGTCCCACCTTCGACAGCTCCCTCCCGCAAGGGGTTGGGCCACCGGCTTCGGGTGTTACCGACTTTCGTGACGTGACGGGCGGTGTGTACAAGGCCCGGGAACGTATTCACCGCAGCAATGCTGATCTGCGATTACTAGCGACTCCGACTTCATGGGGTCGAGTTGCAGACCCCAATCCGAACTGAGACCGGCTTTTTGAGATTCGCTCCACCTCGCGGTATCGCAGCTCTTTGTACCGGCCATTGTAGCACGTGTGCAGCCCAAGACATAAGGGGCATGATGACTTGACGTCGTCCCCACCTTCCTCCGAGTTGACCCCGGCGGTCTCCCGTGAGTCCCCAGCACCACAAGGGCCTGCTGGCAACACGGGACAAGGGTTGCGCTCGTTGCGGGACTTAACCCAACATCTCACGACACGAGCTGACGACAGCCATGCACCACCTGTACACCGACCACAAGGGGGCGCCTGTCTCCAGACGTTTCCGGTGTATGTCAAGCCTTGGTAAGGTTCTTCGCGTTGCGTCGAATTAAGCCACATGCTCCGCCGCTTGTGCGGGCCCCCGTCAATTCCTTTGAGTTTTAGCCTTGCGGCCGTACTCCCCAGGCGGGGCACTTAATGCGTTAGCTGCGGCACGGACAACGTGGAATGTTGCCCACACCTAGTGCCCACCGTTTACGGCGTGGACTACCAGGGTATCTAATCCTGTTCGCTCCCCACGCTTTCGCTCCTCAGCGTCAGTATCGGCCCAGAGATCCGCCTTCGCCACCGGTGTTCCTCCTGATATCTGCGCATTTCACCGCTACACCAGGAATTCCGATCTCCCCTACCGAACTCTAGCCTGCCCGTATCGACTGCAGACCCGGGGTTAAGCCCCGGGCTTTCACAACCGACGCGACAAGCCGCCTACGAGCTCTTTACGCCCAATAATTCCGGACAACGCTTGCGCCCTACGTATTACCGCGGCTGCTGGCACGTAGTTAGCCGGCGCTTCTTCTGCAGGTACCGTCACTTGCGCTTCTTCCCTGCTGAAAGAGGTTTACAACCCGAAGGCCGTCATCCCTCACGCGGCGTCGCTGCATCAGGCTTGCGCCCATTGTGCAATATTCCCCACTGCTGCCTCCCGTAGGAGTCTGGGCCGTGTCTCAGTCCCAGTGTGGCCGGTCGCCCTCTCAGGCCGGCTACCCGTCGTCGCCTTGGTGAGCCGTTACCTCACCAACAAGCTGATAGGCCGCGGGCTCATCCTGCACCGCCGGAGCTTTCCAACCTCCACCATGCGGAGGAGGCTCGTATCCGGTATTAGACCCCGTTTCCAGGGCTTGTCCCAGAGTGCAGGGCAGATTGCCCACGTGTTACTCACCCGTTCGCCACTAATCCCCACCGAAGTGGTTCATCGTTCGACTTGCATGTGTTAAGCACGCCGCCAGCGTTCGTCCTGAGCCAGGATCAAACTCTCCGTGAATGCTTCCCCGTGATCGGGGTGAACACCACGAGAGCGGAACAGTCGGAGGAATAGTCCGACCGTTCACAGCGTCCTCGCTGTGTTTTTTCAAAGGAACCTCGCCCCAGCTGATGCTGGAGACGGGGTATCAACATATCTGGCGTTGACTTTTGGCACGCTGTTGAGTTCTCAAGGAACGGTCGCTTCCTTTGTACTCACCCTCTCGGGCTTTCCTCCGGGCGCTCCCCTTCGGTGTTTCCGACTCTATCAGATCTTTTCGATCCGATTTCCTCGGCGCTTTCCAGGTTCTCGCTTTCGCGTTTCCCTTTCCGGCGGTTCCGACTTTATCAGAAGTTCTTGGCCGGTCTGACCGGCCTCTCATTTCTGAGTAATCGGGAGGCGCTTCTCCGAGATGTCGTTCTCGACTTCTCTGAAGCTCGTAGAGTCTAGCCGTCACCGCTGAACTTGTCCAGTTCCAGGCAACTGTTTGAATCTACCTCCCCACGCCACCCGTGTCAACAGGTCTTGCGAGGCGAAGAGGAGAGTAGCAGCTCACAGGGGTGGAACGCACATCACGCGGCGGTCGGCACCGAGGCGCTGCGGTCCGTCGCTTCGACATCGCCGGTCTCACCTGCGCGTACCGCTCGTCCGCCCAGGACGTAGACGTACGTCAGGAATGCCAGCTCGGCCAGGACGCCGATTCCGATGCGGGCCCAGGTGGGGAGGCCGGACGGGGTGACGAAGCCTTCGATGGCGCCGGAGACCAGGAGGACCAGGGCGAGTCCGATCGCCATGCCGACGGCCGCGCGTCCTTCCTCGGCGAGCGCGGTGCGCCGGCTGCGGGGACCCGGGTCTATGACTGTCCAGCCCAGGCGCAGTCCCGTACCGGCGGCGACGAAGACGGCGGTCAGTTCGAGCAGACCGTGCGGAAGGACCAGGCCGAGGAATGTGTCGAGTCGGCCGGCGGAGGACATCAGGCCGAAGCCGACGCCCAGGTTGAGCATGTTCTCGAAGAGGATCCAGAGGACCGGCAGGCCCAGGAAGACACCCAGGACCAGGCACATCGCGGCTGCCTGTGCGTTGTTCGTCCACACCTGGGCGGCGAAGGCCGCCGCGGGATGGCTGGAGTAGTACGTCTCGTACTCGCCGCCGGGGCGGGTCAGCTCGCGCAGCTGGCTGGGCGCCGCGATCGACGACTGAACGTCCGGGTGGGTGCCGATCCACCAGCCCAGGAGGATCGCGATGGCCGTGGAGACCAGTGCCGTGGGTACCCACCAGTGGCGGGCACGGTAGACCGCGGCCGGGAAGCCCTGGCCCAGGAAGCGCGTGACGTCCCGCCATGAGGCGCGGCGGGTGCCGGTGACGGCGCTGCGCGCGCGTGCCACCAGTTGGCTGAGCCGTCCGGTCAGCTGCGGGTCCGGGGCGCTGGACTGGATGAGGGACAGGTGGGTGGCGGTGCGCTGGTAGAGGGCGACGAGTTCGTCGGCCTCGGCGCCGGTGAGGCGGCGTCGGCGGCGGAGCAGGGCGTCGAGGCGGTCCCATTCGGCTCGGTGTACGGAGACGAAGACGTCCAGGTCCATCGGGTCTGCCTGCTCCTCGGCTGGTCGTCGACTGCTCGTCGCGGAGTCGTCGTGAATGCTCTCGATCGCGGTCAGGTAGTCGCACTGGCGCGCGATGTGCCCACAGCTTGGCAGACTTGCGCTCCTGGGGGCAGATGAGGGAAGGACGGCGGGCGTGAGTGAGCTGGTGACGGGCGAGGCGGTGGCGCTCGAACTGCGGCCGGCAAAGCTGCCGAGCAGGGCGCTTGCCGTGTTGCTCGATCTCGTGGTGGCCGTGGTCGCGTACGTCGTCGTCACCATCGCGGTGGTGTTGTCGACCGCCTCGCTGGACGAGGCCGCGCAGGTGGCGCTGTCGATCGCGACGTTTCTGCTGGTGCTGGTCGGCGGGCCGATCGCGGTGGAGACCCTCAGTCATGGGCGTTCGCTGGGGAAGCTGGCGTTCGGGCTCCGCGTGGTCCGGGACGACGGTGGGCCGATCCGGTTCCGGCACGCGCTCGTGCGGGGCGCGATCGGGGTGGTCGAGATCCTGCTGACGTTCGGCGTGGTCGCGTGCATCGCCTCGCTGGTGTCGGCGCGCGGCCGGCGGCTCGGTGACGTGTTCGCGGGCACGCTGGTCGTGCGTGAGCGAATGCCGGCAGGTCGGGCCGGCTTTGTTCCGCCGCCGCCTCCGTGGCTGGCAGGGCGGTTCGCCGAGCTGGACCTCTCGGCGGTGCCGGACGGGCTGTGGCTGGCGGTTCGGCAGTACCTGACCCGGATGGGGCAGCTCGACCCGCAGGTCTCGATGGGGATGGCCCAGCGGCTCGCGGCCGACCTGGCGGCGCGGACGGGGGCTTCTGTGCCACAGGATCTGCCGGCGGCCGTCTTCCTGGCGGCTGTGGTGCACGAGCGGCAGTCGCGTGAGGCGCGGCAGGCGTTCGGCGCCGCCGGATTCGCCCCCCAGACGACCGCGCCTGGCGCACCGGCCGCTCATCGGCCACCCCCTTCTCCCCAGCCGTCCGCGTCTCCCCAGCCACCGGTTTCTGCGCAGCCGCCCACTTTCGCTCGGCCGCCGCAGGCTCCGCTTCCGCCTTCCGCCGTACCTCCGCGGGACGAGCCCCCAGCGGACCGCCCGCCCACCGGTTTCGCACCACCGGCGTAGATACGGGCCCGCTTCCTCCCCTTCCAGCCGCCTCCGGTCTCGGCGTTCAGTCGAACGTCGACGGCGGTGACTGGAGGTCCTCCAGCTCGACTCCGGGTGCGGCCAGGACGACGTCCCCGGCGATGTGAACGGTGTGCCGCTCACCGGTGTCCAGGGCTGTGACCTGGTATTCGTTCACGGTCAGAGGGCCGTTGTCAGTGGCGTGTGCTTCGCTGTTCACCAGGGCCCAGGACTGGTCCACGGTGCGGGGGGCGAGGACCGGGTCCGTGAAGGCGACCAGGCGTACGCGGGTCGCGCCGGACGAGGGGGTGAGGCGCAGGAGACGGGCGGTGGCGACGAGGAACGCGGGGGACGTGCCGGTGAAGGCGTGGGCGCGCACATTGCCTTCGGTGGCATGGGTTCCGGCGGGGTCGGTGCGGACCCAGGTGACGCCGTCGAGGGCGGCACCGCGCACCTGCCACTCCCCCGCGTGGAGTTCGAGGCGGATGGGGCGGCCGAGGTCGTCCAGGGCGAGATCGACCGAGCCGCGCTGATCGCCGGCGGGGCTGGTCAGCCGGGAGACATAGCGCCAGCCGGAGGGGCCGGGGGCGCACTGGAAGTGTTCTTCGCCGAGGGGGGTGTGATCGTGCGGATCGTGGAGCGAATAACGGCCGCGGGGCATGGGGGTCCTGGGTCTTCGACGGGCTGACGGTCCGGCCGGGCTGCCGGTGCCTCCGGTGCTGTCCGGATGGACCGGCCAAAGGGGCAGGCCCCTGGCACGGGGGTGCGGGGGCCTGCCTCGGGGACCTGCTGCCGGGGAGCGCGGCGGTGCACCGCTGTGCTCCCCGGCGGGCGGGACTACGGAGTCGCCGGCTCAGTAGCGGTAGTGGTCCGACTTGAACGGGCCGTCGACCTCCACGCCGATGTACGCGGCCTGATCCGGGCGCAGCTTGGTGAGCTTGACGCCGAGCGCGTCCAGGTGGAGGCGGGCGACCTTCTCGTCCAGGTGCTTGGGCAGCACGTAGACACCGATCGGGTACTCGTCGGGCTTGGTGAACAGCTCGATCTGGGCCAGAGTCTGGTCCGCGAAGGAGTTGGACATCACGAACGACGGGTGGCCGGTGGCGTTGCCCAGGTTCAGCAGGCGGCCCTCGGACAGCACGATGATCTTCTTGCCGTCCGGGAAAGTCCAGGTGTGGACCTGCGGCTTGACCTCGTCCTTGACGATGCCGGGGACCTTGGCGAGGCCGGCCATGTCGATCTCGTTGTCGAAGTGACCGATGTTGCCGACGATCGCCTGGTGCTTCATCTTCGCCATGTCCGACGCAAGGATGATGTCCTTGTTGCCGGTGGTGGTGATGAAGATGTCGGCGGTCTCCACGACCTCGTCCAGGGTGGTGACCTGGTAGCCGTCCATCGCCGCCTGCAGGGCGCAGATCGGGTCGATCTCGGTGATGATCACGCGGGCGCCCTGGCCGCGCAGGGACTCGGCGCAGCCCTTGCCCACGTCGCCGTAGCCGCAGACGACGGCGGTCTTGCCGCCGATCAGGACGTCGGTGGCGCGGTTGATGCCGTCGACCAGGGAGTGGCGGCAGCCGTACTTGTTGTCGAACTTCGACTTGGTGACGGAGTCGTTGACGTTGATCGCCGGGAAGAGGAGGGAGCCCTCGCGCTGCATCTCGTACAGGCGGTGGACACCGGTGGTGGTCTCCTCGGTGACGCCGCGGATCTCCGAGGCCAGCTGGGTCCACTTCTGGGGGTTCTCGCCCAGGGTGCGGTGCAGCAGCTGGAGGATGACGTGGTGCTCGTCGGACTCGGCGGTGTCCAGGGCGGGGACCTCGCCGGCCTTCTCGTACTCGACGCCCTTGTGGACGAGGAGGGTGGCGTCACCGCCGTCGTCCAGGATCATGTTCGGGCCGCCGGTGGCACTGTCCGGCCAGGTCAGCGCCTGCTCCGTGCACCACCAGTACTCCTCCAGCGTCTCGCCCTTCCAGGCGAAGACCGGGATGCCCTGCGGGTTGTCGGGCGTGCCGTTCGGGCCGACGGCGATGGCCGCGGCCGCGTGGTCCTGGGTGGAGAAGATGTTGCAGGAGGCCCAGCGGACGCGGGCGCCGAGGGCGACCAGGGTCTCGATGAGAACGGCGGTCTGCACGGTCATGTGCAGGGAGCCGGTGATGCGGGCGCCGGCGAGGGGCTGGGCCTCGGCGTACTCCCTGCGGATCGCCATCAGGCCGGGCATCTCGTGCTCGGCGAGGGTGATCTCCTTGCGGCCGAACTCGGCCAGCGAGAGGTCGGCGACCTTGAAGTCCTGTCGGTTGTCGACAGTCGTCATTGCGAGCTGCTCCTCGGTGTCGGGGCGAGGTGGGTACGGCTGGTCTGCGCGGCGGCGGACACACGGGTGCCCGAGATGAGGACACTGGCATGCCCACGTGCGCGCAGCGCAGTCCGTCGGAGGCCCTCTCTCCCTCGGTCGGTCCGCGTGGGACCGCCCGACCGCCATCAGCAGCGACGTCTGGCTCCGTCCCAAGCTACACCGGACGACCCGGTCGGCCCCAGTCCGCCTCCGCATGGTTCGAGCCGTCCGGGAGGCGGTTCCGAGGGGCGCGGAGGGGGCGGGTGCCGCGTCGGCGGGGGCGCGGAAAGCGCGGGACGGGAGCCCACGGACCGTGACGAACAGGGGCTTTCGCGCCGCGGGCCGGGGCGGGGTGGTACGGGATGCAGGCCGGACCGGAGCCGTCCGGTCCGCTGGCGGGGTGTCCGGGAACGTGCCTCGTGCGACGAAGGTGTGAGGAGGCATACGTGCCCGATCCGGCCGCCCCCTCCACCGACCGCGGGCGGGCCCCTCCTCGGCGAGCACCCGCACCCACCTCCACCCGCAGGCCAAAGGGCGCCCCACCGCACAGACCGTTCACAAGGTGCCGCTATTCTCCGCCGCCTTGGATGGGCCGCTCGGGGAGGACGAGGCATGGCGGGTGGGACGCGTGGTCGCGGGCTGGGGATGTCGGCCGGTGTGGTGGGGGTGCTGGGGCTGGTGTTGGTGGTCGGGGCCTTTGGCTGGCTGCGGGGGGCGTACGGGGTCTCCAGCGTGGGTGGTGGCAGCATGCGGCCGACGTACGGGCAGGGCGACCGGATCGTCTGGGAGCGGGTGGACGGGAGCGAGGTGCGGCGCGGTGATGTCGTGTTGTTCCGGCCGCCGAAGTCCTACGGGTTCGACGCGCCCCTGATGAAGCGGGTCGTCGGTGTGGGCGGGGACCGGGTGCGGTGCTGCACGCTCGCGGGGGCGCAGCCGCGGGTGACCGTGAACGGCAAGCCGATCGAGGAGCCGTACGTGTACGGCGGCGACGCCGACGGCGCGCACCGGCCGTATGACGTGAAGGTCCCGGAGGGGCGGCTGTTCCTCCTGGGCGACTACCGCGCGAACTCCAACGACTCGCGGTTCCACCTCGACGAGCAGGGCGGCACGGTGTCCGCGGACGCGGTGCTGGGGCGGGTGACGGATGACCGCGCGGTTCCTGCCCTGCTGGTGGCGGCCCTGCTGCTGGGTGGGGTGCTGCTGCTCGTCGGGATCGGCCTGGGCATCGGTTTCCTTGCCGTACGGCGGCGGAGGGCGCCGGAGATCGCGCAGATGCCCTGGCCGGTGCGGCCGAGCGGGAGCTGAGGTCCCGGCTCAGTGGCCGGCGGCGTGCGGGTTCGGGCCGCCGGGGGTGGCCTCCGGGTCCGGGCCCTTGGCCGCCTCGGCCTCGCTGTAGATGTCCGGTTCGAGGTAGATGACGCGGGCGATGGGGACGGCGGCGCGGATGCGGGCCTCGGCGGCGTCGATGGCGTCGGCGACCTGGGCGGCCGTGTTGTCGTGCCGGACGGCGATCTTGGCGGCGATCAGCAGTTCCTCGGGGCCGAGGTGGAGCGTGCGCATGTGGATGACGCCGGTGACGGTGTCGCCGTCGACCGTCGCCTCCTCGATCTTCTGGATCACGTCCAGGCCCGCCGCCTCGCCGAGCAGCAGCGACTTGGTCTCGGCGGCCAGGACGAGGGCGATCAGGACGAGCAGGACGCCGATGCAGACGGTGCCGATGCCGTCCCAGACGCCGTCACCGGTGAGCACGGACAGGCCCACGCCGAGGAGGGCGAGGACCAGGCCGATCAGCGCGCCGAAGTCCTCCAGCAGGACCACGGGCAGCTCGGGGGCCTTGGCGCGGCGGATGAACTGCGACCAGGACAGCTTGCCGCGCAGCTCGTTCGACTCCTTGATGGCCGTGCGGAAGGAGAAGCCCTCGGCGATGACCGCGAAGACCAGCACGCCCACCGGCCAGTACCAGTCCTTCAGTTCGTGCGGGTGGCTGATCTTCTCGACGCCCTCGTAGATGGCGAACATGCCGCCGATGGAGAACAGGACGATCGAGACCAGGAAGGCGTAGATGAAGCGCTCGCGGCCGTAGCCGAAGGGGTGCTGCGGGGTCGCCTCGCGCTGGGCCTTCTTGCCGCCGATGAGCAGCAGGAACTGGTTGCCGGAGTCGGCGAGCGAGTGGACGCCCTCGGCGAGCATCGAGGAAGAGCCGCTGAACGCGAACGCCACGAACTTGGATGCCGCGATCGCGAGGTTGGCGCCGAGTGCCGCCACGATCGCCTTCGTACCGCCTGACGCGCTCATGTGTCCGCGTTGTCCCTTCGCCCTAGTCGTCGCCTTGGCGCGGCGCCTTCGTACGGCCACGCCGTCGAGGCGTGGCCGTACTTTGCCCGGCCTTTGCCGGTGGGCCATTCTTGCAGCCCGGCCGGGCGCCGCCGCGTCAGGTATCCACAACCCCGGTCAGACGATCACAGGTCATACGATCACAGTGGCACGGAAGATCGTGCCCGTGCCGGCGATCTCCGCCTTCTCGCCGGCCGGGACGAAGACCGACTGCCCCGGGTTCAGCTCGTGCTCGCCGGCGCGGACCGAGCCGGCCGTGCAGAGCAGGATCTGTGGCGTGCCGAGGGTGAGGTCACGGGCGGTGCCGCCCTCGGGAAGGACGTACCGGGAGAGGCGGAACTCGTCGATCGGCGTGTCGTAGACCTCCTCGCCGGCCGGGGAGGCCTCGGGGCGCAGCACGCCCGGGTCGCTCGCCTCGAAGCGGACGACGCGCAGCAGTTCGGGGACGTCGACGTGCTTGGGGGTCAGGCCGCAGCGCAGGACGTTGTCGGAGTTGGCCATGATCTCGACGCCGAGGCCGCTGATGTACGCGTGCGGGATGCCGGCGCCGAGGAACAGGGCCTCGCCGGGCTGCAGGCGCACGTGGTTCAGCAGCATCGCCGCGATGACGCCGGGGTCGCCCGGGTAGTGCTGGGCGAGGTCGGCGTAGGGCGCGTAGTCGCCGCCCAGGCGGGCGCAGGCGGCAGCGGCCTCGGCGACCGTGTGCGCCATCTCCTGCGGGTCGGCGGTGAGGATCGCGGTGAGCACCTCGCGCAGGGCCGCTTCCTCGGGCTGGGCGTGGAGCAGGTCGACGTACGGCTTGAGGGAGGCGACGCCGAGCCCGTCGATCAGGTCGGCGGCCCGGACCGGGTCGCGGAAGCCGCAGAGGCCGTCGAACTCGGTGAGCGCGCAGATCAGTTCGGGCTTGTGGTTGGCGTCCTTGTAGTTGCGGTGCGGGGCGTCGACCGGGATGCCGCGGCGCTCCTCGTCGGCGTAACCCTCCGCGGCCTGTGCCAGGTCGGGGTGCACCTGGAGGGAGAGGGGCGCACCGGCGGCGAGGATCTTCAGCAGGAACGGCAGCCGCGGGCCGAACTTCGCGACCGCCCCGGCGCCCAGCTCACGCTCCGGGTCGGCGTCGATGACGTCGACGAGCGTCCCGCGCGCGGTGCGCGAGGGGGCTCCCGGGTGCGCGCCCATCCACATCTCCGCCTGCGGCTCACCGGTCGGCTCGACGCCGAGGAGGTGCGGGATGGCGGTGGGGGAACCCCAGGCGTAGGGGCGGACGGTGTTGTCGAGGCGGTCCATGTGTCTTCTCTGTCTCCGTACGTACGGCTGCCCCAGCCGGGCGCCGGTGCTGGTGCCGGTGCCGGTCCTGGTTGTCGTGCTGATGGTGGGCGCGGGGGTTCCGGCCCGTAGCCAGATCAGGCCCTCGAAGCGAGCGCCAGGTAAACGGCGGCGAAATCCGTGACGGCGATCAGTTCAGCGAGGGACTCCAGTTCGCCGCCTTCCTCCGGTTCGAGTTCGCTGATCGGCGTGTCGTGGCTGAGCGCCAGGTCACGGGCGGCGGGGGCGGCGGTGAGACCGCTGATCGGGCGGTCACGGAGCAGCACCACGCGCGCGTGCAGCGCGGGCGGCTCCTCGACGCGGTCGCGGAAGAAGTCGTCGGGGTCGGCGCTGGCCGCCAGCGGGCCGGCCAGCAGGGCGCTGTGCGCGGAGAGCGCCTCGGGGAGTTCGGCGACGAGCGCGGGACGGCCGGCGAGTTCGGCGAGGGCCGCGGCGAAACGGTGGCCTGCGGGGCCCGCCGAGGTCCCTTCCGTCCACACCACGGGCAGTGCGTCGGCGAGTTCGGCGGCGAGGGTCTTGGCCGGGTTGCTGTAGGTCGCGATGGCGGGGCCGCAGCGTTCGGCGATGTGGTCCAGGCGGTCGGCGATCTTCTCCAGGGCGTCCGGCGGGGCGCCGATCAGCCCGATCCGGTCCAGCACGGCCAGCAGCGGGGTGAGCAGCGCCCAGAAGACGCCCGGGGAGGACGCGGCGAGCGGTTCCTCCTGGTCGTACGGCGCCGTCGCCATCGGTACGAACAGGCCGTGGGCGCCGGCGACCGCCTCGGCGAGCGGGGTGCCGGCCGGGGCCACGGCGACGACCGAGCAGCCGCGGCGGTAGGCCTGGTCGGTGAGGAGGGACAGGCTCGGTTCGGTGCCGTCCGGGGTGGCGATCAGCAGCAGGTCCACGGAGCCGGCCCAGCCCGGGAGCTCCCAGCGCAGGGCGCCCGCGGCCGGGGCCACGCCGGTCGGGGCCAGACGGACCACGGGGCTGCCGACGCCGGCCAGGGTGCCGAGGAGGTCGGCGGTGTGGGTGGCGGCGGCGCCGGGGCCGGCGATGAGGACGGCGCGGGGGCGGCCGTCGGGCTTGAGGTCGCCGACGCCGGCCTCGGCGGCGTGCCGGGCCGCGGTGCGGACGCGGGCGCCGGCTTCGGCGGCGCCGCGCAGCAGGCCTCGGCGGTCGGCCTCGGCGAGGCCCTCCGGGGTGTCGAGCAGCGATTCGTCCAGCATGGGCGGTTGCCTCCGAGCGCCGGGGTCCTGTGCGGGGTTGGCTACGAGGTGAGGGGCGTCGTCACTGGGGGCGGCGCGCCTCGTCCACGAGGAGGACCGGGATGCCGTCGCGGACCGGGTAGGCGAGGCCGCAGCCCTGGCCGGTGCAGATCAGCTCGGCGTCCTGCTCCTTGAGCGGGGCGTGGCAGGCCGGGCAGGCGAGGATCTCCAGGAGGCCGGCTTCGAGCGGCATGGGGTGTCCCTTCGAGGGCGGATGTCTGTCTGTGGATGTGCCTGGTCAGCGTACCGCTGGTGGACGGGCTGAGCCGGGCTGCCGGTACCGTCCAGGCGCAACCCCCCCTGGACTCCGTATGTCCGGCCGCTCAGGCCCTTATGTCCGGCCGCTCAGGCCCTGATGATCGCCAGGGCCTCGTCCCTGATCTTGGTCATCGTCGCCTCGTCCTTCGCCTCGGCGTTCAGGCGGAGCAGCGGCTCGGTGTTGGAGGGGCGGACGTTGAACCACCAGTCGGCGGCGGCGACGGTGAGGCCGTCGAGGTCGTCCAGGGTGACGTCGGCGCGGTTCTCGTACGCGGAGCGGATCGCGGCGAGGCGGGCGGACTGGTCGGCGACGGTGGAGTTGATCTCTCCGGAGCCGGTGTAGCGGTCGTACTGGGCGACGAGGGCGGACAGCGGGCCCTCCTGGCCGCCGAGGGCGGCGAGGACGTGCAGGGCGGCCAGCATGCCCGTGTCGGCGTTCCAGAAGTCCTTGAAGTAGTAGTGCGCGGAGTGCTCGCCGCCGAAGATCGCGCCGCTGCGGGCCATCTCGGCCTTGATGAAGGAGTGGCCGACGCGGGTGCGGACGGGGGCGCCGCCGTTCTCCTTCACGACCTCCGGGACCGTACGGGACGTGATCAGGTTGTGGATGATCGTGCCCTTGCCGCCGTTGCGGGCGAGCTCGCGGGCGGCGACCAGCGCGGTGATCGCGGACGGGGAGACCGGGTCGCCGTGCTCGTCCACGACGAAGCAGCGGTCGGCGTCGCCGTCGAAGGCGATGCCGAGGTCGGCTCCCTCCGCCGGGACGCGCTTTTGCAGGTCCACGAGGTTGGCCGGGTCGAGCGGGTTGGCCTCGTGGTTGGGGAAGGTGCCGTCCAGTTCGAAGTACATCGGGACGAGGGTCAGGGGCAGGCCGGCGAAGACCGAGGGGACCGTGTGGCCGCCCATGCCGTTGCCGGCGTCGACCACGACCTTCAGCGGGCGGATGGAGGTCAGGTCGACCAGGGAGCGGAGGTAGGCCGCGTAGTCCTCCAGCGTCTCGCGCGAGGACAGGGTTCCCGCCCGGCCGACCGGCTCGGGGGCGCCCGACTCCAGCCACCGCTCGACCAGTTCGCGGATCTGCGCGAGACCGGTGTCCTGGCCGACCGGGGCGGCACCCGCGCGGCACATCTTGATGCCGTTGTACTGGGCCGGGTTGTGGGAGGCGGTGAACATGGCGCCCGGCAGGTTCAGCGCGCCCGAGGCGTAGTACAGCTGGTCGGTGGAGCACAGGCCGATCTCGGTGACGTCCACGCCACGGTCCGCGGCGCCGCGCGCGAAGGCGCGGGACAGGCCGGGGGACGAGGGCCGCATGTCGTGGCCGACGACGATGGCCGCCGCACCCGTCACCTCCGCGAAGGCGGCGCCGAAGAGCCCGGCCAGTGACTCGTCCCACTGGTCCGGAACCACTCCACGTACGTCGTATGCCTTCACGATCTGCGACAGATCAGCAGCCACGGCCAACCCTCCTGAAAGTCCTATGTGTGCCCACAAACTACCCGTCCGGGGTAAGGGCGTGGTGTGCGGACACCAGGTGGACGCCCAGTCGTAACCGGGGGTGGGGTGCGGTGCGCCGGTTTGACGACCGTGGGGGCGCGTGGGGTGGGCTCAGTTGTCCGGGGAGCGCAGGACGCGCAGGTGGCCGCGGCGGGCGACCTCCATGGGGTCCGCCGTACGGCCTCCGCCGCCCGCCTGGGCCGCGCGCTCCTGGGGGCGGGCCGCCTCACGCACGGCGTTCGCGAGCGCTTCCAGGTCGTCGCCGCTGGGCCGCGCGGGGGCGGAGCCGTCGAGGAGGCGGACGACCTCCCAGCCGCGGGGGGCGGTGAGGCGTTCGGAGTGCTCGGCGCACAGGTCGTAGCAGTGCGGCTCGGCGTAGGTCGCGAGCGGGCCGAGGACCGCGGTCGAGTCGGCGTAGACGTACGTCAGCGTCGCGACGGCAGGTCGGCCGCAGGCGGTGCGCGAACAGCGACGTACAGGGCTCACGACGTTGGACGGTACCGCACTCTTGAGCGGGCCGCGACGACTCTCCACCAGGTCACTCCACCGTGTCGTGCTGTGAAACCCCCCACACACCCCTTCGGGGAGGCCCTGTTGACCTGCGCGGACGGGTGCTCGGCGGGTTTCGGGCGCGGCTCGATACGGTCATGAGTCGGCACAAACACCGTCAATTGCCTTGAGTTCGGCGGTCTTGGAGGGTTACGGAAACGAGCCAGACGTTGGCTGGAACGGTCAACCTGCGACAGGGAGGCGGAGACTGCCGATCGGAGCCGAACGGGGCCGATCGGCGGCGGGCTGATCGGCAGGGGGCGCGGGCGGCCGTGGAGGGGTCTTGATCGACCGGGAATGCGGTCGGCCGGGTGCGGCTGGTCGGGGTGCGGCGGGGTGAGGGACGGGTTGCCGTGTGGGGTCGGGCGGGGGGAGCGCGCGGGGACTACGCTTCCCCAGTGATGGACAACCGTGTACCGCCCCGTGCCGCCGGCCCCGGGCCCCGTCGCCGTGATCGTCACGGGAGGGGCATGCGGGGACCGATCGCGCCGCCGCAGGTGCCGCTGGCGGCCAGCCGGGCCGATGTGTTCGCGGACCTGGTGCAGGACTCCGTGGAGCGTCTCGAACGGCGGTGGCCGCAGCTCGCCGACATCGACTTCCTCGTGCTGGAGGTGCCCCGGCTGGACGGGCGCGGTGAGCAGGTGTGGAGCGACGAGGCCGTGCCGCTGGGCGGGGTCGTGCCCGCTCGGGACGGGCGCCGGGCGCGGGTGGTCGTGTACCGGCGGCCGGTGGAGATCCGCACCAAGGGACGGGACGAGCGGGCCGCGCTGGTGCACGAGGTGGTCGTGGAGCAGGTTGCCGAGTTGCTCGGGCTGACGCCGGAGACCGTGGATCCGCGGTACGGGGAGGATTAGGGCGGGCCACCGGGGTACGGCGGGGGGCCGCCGCTTCTGCCGGGGTGCCCTGTGCTGGGGCTGGGCGACGGGGCGATTCGCCTGCCCGCGCCGGCGGGGTGCCGCCGGCGCTGCGCGAGCGCGTCCCTCACTTCTGCAGGACCGACAGATCCTCCGTCGTCCTCGGTACCGCCACCATCCCCCGGTCGTTCGGGAGGGTCTGGATGGTGAAGCCGGGGATTCCGGACTCTGTGGCGGACAGGGTGCGCGAGGCGTACACCGGGCCGCCGGAGACGGTTTCGACGGTGAGGGCGTAGGTGCCCTTCAGGCCGGAGGGGACGGGGACGGCCACGTCCTGCGTGGTGCCGGACTTGATCGTGTAGGTCTTCGTCGTCGGCGTACCGCCCTCGCTGCCCGCCGACGCGGTGACCTTGACCGTGGCGGTGGCGGTGGGCGCGGTCAGGGCGAGGGTCGTGCCCTTGGCGCTGTTGTCGGCCGAGGTCGCGCGGGTGCCGACGGGGGCGGTGGCCGGGATGAAGGCCGTCTCCTGCTTGTCGCCCTTGCCCCGGACCACCCGGAGGGCCGCGACGACCGGGACCGACTGGTCGGTGGGGGTCAGGACCAGCGAGCCCGCCTCGCCCCGCGTCACGTCGCGCAGGTCGGCGGTGGTCGTCATGCCCGACTTCACGTGCAGGGTCTCGTTGCCCGCCGGGGTGATCAGGCCGTCCGGTGAGGCCAGGCGGACCTTCAGGTCGGCGTCGTCGCCGCCGGGGGTGAAGGCGATCAGGCGGACGTCGGTGGCGTCCTTGGGGATGCCGGGCAGGACCAGGCTGCCGGCGGGGTCGGCGGCCGCGGCCAGCCAGTCGCCGCCCACCTTGTCGTCCAGGGCCTGCACCGACGCGCCGACCCGGCCGCTGCGCACGCTGACGTGCACGGTCAGGTCGGCCTGCTGTTCGTCGGTGAGCGTGGACAGCAGGATCGGCTTGCTCGCGTGCGCCGGGACGGTCTGGTTCTCGCCGAGCGGGGACTTGATCGCGCCGTTCTTGCCGTACAGCTCGATGTCGACGACCGCGGGGGTGTCGTCGGGGTTGGTGAGGTGGACGTAGTCGGTGCGTTCGGTGGCCGTGCTGGCGCCCGGGAACCAGAAGTCGGTGTCCGCGGCGGTGCAGTTCACGCCCTGCAGGCCACGGCCGGTGCCGGCCGCGACCTCGGTGGTCTCCTGCACGGTCCAGCCGGGCGCGAACTTCCCGTCGGCGGTGCCGATGAGCGCGGGCGCGTCCGCGCCGGAGGTGTCGCCGGTGACGGGCGTGCCCGGCGCCTTCGGGGTGAGCACCGGCTGGTCCGCCGTCTTCTTCCCGCCTTTGGACCCCTTCGAGCCCTTGCCCGTCCCGGAGTTGTCCGTGCCGTCCGCCGAGTCCCCGGCGGCCGCCTGGAGTTGGGCCTTGCCGCCGCTCGACGCGCCCTGGGTGACGGGCGTGTACGACGTGTACGACGTGTCGGCGATGTCCGAGACGCTCGGCGCCGGGCACAGCAGGCTGGTGCGCTGGACCGGCAGGTTCGCGGCCGCCTTGGGGGCGGCGGCACCGGAGGCGGACGGGCCGTCGAGCGCGGCGAACGCGGTGACGGCGGCCAGCGCGGTGCCGGCGGCGATCAGGGACAGGGTCGTGCGGTTCACTGCTGGCTCCCGTCGGGGCGCTCGCTGCCGGTGCCGTGGGGGTGCTGGGCCGGGTCGTAGCCCTGCTGGGCGGGGTCGTACGCCGGGTGGTAGCCCTGCTGGTAGGACGTGGGGTCGTACGGCATCTGGTCGGCCGTACCGCCGTAGGCGTACGGGTCGTACTGGCCCTCGCCCGTCTGGTACGGGTCGGCGGCCGGGTACGCCTGCTGGTCGTAGCCGGAGGGCGGGTACTGGCTGCCGTTGGGGTACTGGTCGGTTCCGTAGCCGGCGTATCCGGCGTTCGCGTACGAACCCTGGTCCCAGTCCTCGTAGGACTGCTGGTGGGGTACGGCGGCCGGGGGCTCCTCCGGCAGCGGCGGTGCGGCCGGCTGCTCCTCGCCGGACTGGTCGTCGCCGGCCTGTTCCTCGGCCTGGGCGCGCAGCCGCCGGGCGCGGCGGCCCTCGCCGGAGACGGCCTGGGCGGGCAGCGGCTCCTCCTCGGGCAGGTCGTCGTCGACGTCGCGGCGGCGGCCGGGCAGGGCGAGGACGACCAGGACGACGGCGAGCGCACCCTGGGCCCACAGCCAGGCGGTGTGGGTGATCGGGTCGGCGTAGGTGACGTCCAGCCTGCCGCTGTCGGTGGGCAGCTGGAAGCCCTGGGCCCAGCCGTCGACCGTGGTGCGGGTGAGCGGTCTGCCGTTCAGGGTGGCCGTCCAGCCGTCGGAGGCGGTGTCGGCGAGGCGCAGGACGCGGCCGCCCGAGCCGGACGGGATGGTCGTGTGGATCTCCACCGGTCCCGCGGTGACCGGCTGGGCGGTGCCCGAGCCGCCGGCGGGGACGATGGTGGCCCGGGAGACCTCCTGGTCGACGCGGTACAAGGCGCCGCCGTTCTGCTGGCTGAGCCGGGACAGACCTGGGGTGGTGTCGAGGACGCGGGTGATGTCGCGGGGCGCGCCCTTGTGGACGAGGACGTACCGCACGGCGAAGCCGCCGAGTTCGTCGGCCTGGTCGGCGCCGGAGCCGGCGACGAGGTTGGCGACGACCTTGTCCAGCCGGGTGTTCTGGCCGTCGGCGGCGCTGATCTCGGCGTCGCCCATGCGGGCGCCGGAGCCGCGGACCAGGGTGTAGCGCACGCGCGCGGTGGAGTCGCTGTCCAGGATCAGGGTGCGGGCCCGGTCGCCGGTGGAGGAGTCCTCGGCGACGAACGCGGGCACCTGGGTCGGGTCGCTGCGGTCCAGGGGACCGTCGGCGCCGCGGATCATCCAGCCGGCGGCGACGAGCAGCGGGCCCGCGGCACAGGCGAAGGCGATCAGGGCGGCGACGGGCTGGCGCCAGCCGAAGCTCTGCTCGGCCACACGCGCGCGTGCGCCGTCGGCGCCGAGGGCTGCGGCGGCCAGCAGGGCGATGCCGTAGACGAGGGTGGCCGGTCCGGCCCAGGCGGACCGGTTGGACAGGGCGGCGAAGACGAGGCCGACCAGGGCGACGGCCCAGGCGGTGCGGATGGCCGGCTGCCGCTCGGAGCGCAGGAGTGCGCCGAGGGCGGCGAGGACGATGCCGATGAGCATCAGGCCGTGCACGGTGCCGGGGCCGCCGGGGCTGGCGCCGAGCAGGTCGAGCGCGGAGGCGGCCGAGGTGCCGTAGGCCAGGCCGGCTTCCTTGAAGAAGCCGGTCGGGAGCAGGGTCAGCGACCAGGGGGCGAGGACCAGCAGCGGGGTGCCGAGCTGGGCGAGGAAGCGCAGGGCGTGGGCGACGAGGTCGCCGCGGCGCAGCACGAGCACGCCGATGCCGAGGAACAGCGCGATGGGCCAGACGATCGGCGTGAAGGCGGTGGTGATGGTCAGCAGCAGCGCGTACGCCCAGGTGGCGCGCCAACTGCCCCGTACGCCGGAGCGGTTGGCGAGGCCGCTCGCCGCGATCCCGGCGCGCGCGATGAGCGGCAGCAGCACGGCGAGGACGGCGGTGCCGATGCGGCCGCCGGCCAGGGCGCCGGTGGTGGCGGGCAGGAAGGCGTAGGCGATGGCCGCCCAGGCGCGCAGCAGCCGGGAGGTGACGAGCGGCCGGGAGGCGAAGTAGGCGGTGAATCCGGCGAGCGGTACCGAGGCGACCAGCAGGACCGTCATCGCCAGGCCGGTGGAGCCGAACAGGATCGTGGCGAGCGTCGCGATGATCGCGAGGTAGGGCGGTGCGGCCGGGGTTCCGCCCGCGCCGACGGGGTGCCAGGAGTCGGCGAAGCGGGACCACAGCTCGCCGGCGCCGGCCGGGGCGGGCAGCAGGGCGCCGCCCGCCAGCGCGCCGCCGGCGAGCAGGGCACGGCAGGCGGCCAGGGAGATGAGCAGCAGGGCGAGGAAGAGCACGGGGCCGGGCTTGCGGGCGATCCGCTTGAGCCGGGCGAACTGCTCGACCTCCAGGAAGTCGGCGTCGTCGCCGCCGGGTCCGGACTCCACCGCGCCGCCGTGCCGGCCGGCCGGGGAGGTGTCGTCGGAGCCGCTGGTGAAGTTGGCGGCGAGCTGTTCCACGGTGGCCCGGATGGTGGCGCCGGGCGGCGGGAACAGTTGGCGCAGTTCGCCCTTGTCGATCTGCGAGGGTCCGCGGCGGCGCCGGGCGGCGATGATCCGCTCGGGGCGCAGCAGGGTGCCGAGCAGGCCGCGGATCTCGTCGACGGCCTGGCCGGGGACCTTGCCGACGAGATAGGCGATGGTGCGCAGGACGGTGCCGAAGACGAGTCGCAGCAGCGCCCAGGGGAGCGCCGCGCCACGGGTGTTGACGAGCAGGGTGTAGACGGCGCCGGCCTTGTCGACCTTGTGCGGGGAGGCGGCGGTGCGGCCCACGCAGTCGACGGTGCGGCGCTCGCGGGAGGCGGCCTCGGCGTGCCGTACGACGGCGTCGGGAGCGATCAGGACGCGGTGGCCGGCGGTGTGGGCGCGCCAGCACAGGTCGACGTCGTCGCGCATCAGCGGCAGTCGGCGGTCGAAGCCGCCGAGCTGTTCGAAGACGTCGCGGCGGATGAGCATGCCGGCGCTGGAGACGGACAGCACGGTGCGCACGTGGTCGTGCTGGCCCTGGTCCTGTTCGCGGCGCTCCAGGCCGGTCCAGCGGCGGCCGGAGTTGGCGATGGAGACGCCGACCTCCAGCAGTTGCCGGCGGTCGTACCAGCCGCGGAGCTTGGGGCCGACGATCGCCACGTCCTCGCGGCCGAGTTCGAGTTCGTTGTCGACGACGCGCAGCAGCTCGGCGAGGGCGTCGGGTTCGGGGGCGCAGTCGTCGTGCAGCAGCCAGAGCCACTGGATGGGCTCGCCGTACGGCAGTTCGGGCATGTCGTAGGCGTCGTCGCGCCACGTGCGCGTGACGGGGTCCCAGCCGCTGGGGCGCCTGAGGTAGGGCAGCTCTTCCGGGGTGAGGAGCGGGGCGGTGCGGCTCGCCTCCTCGACGGCCTGCCCGAACCCGGTGCGGCGGGCGAGGTGCAGCACGTTGGCGTCGCCGAGGGCGTCGGTGAGCATCCGGGCGGAGTCGTCCGCGCTGCCGGTGTCGGCGGCCACCGCGTACTGGACGGGTCGCTCCTGGCCGAGCAGCCCGGCGAGCGCGTCGGGCAGCCAGCGGGCGCCGTCGTGGGAGACGAGGACCGCGGTCACCACGTGGCGCGGGAACTCTGGTGTGGCAGCGTGCTCTTGGGCTGCCGTGTGGCTGTGCACGGACATCGAGGTACGGGCCCCGGTTCGATGGACTGCGGTGGACGCCTGCGCCCTCTCGGGGGGCGAGGGGGCGGCGGGGCGTCTCGGACGAGCGACCACACTATCGGCTGACCATGACGACGGCCCGCCGCCTGTGGATAACCCACCGGCGACGGGCCGTTCGTGACGTTTTGGTATGGATTTGTGTGCGTTGCCGTGGTCAGACGGCGGCCTTCTTCAGCCGGCGGCGCTCCCGCTCGGACAGTCCGCCCCAGATGCCGAAGCGCTCGTCGTTGGCGAGGGCGTACTCGAGGCACTCGGAGCGGACCTCGCAGGCAAGGCAGACCTTCTTCGCCTCTCTGGTGGAGCCGCCCTTCTCGGGGAAGAAGGACTCGGGGTCGGTCTGGGCGCACAGCGCGCGCTCCTGCCAGCCGAGTTCCTCGTCCGCGTCGTCGACCAGCAGTTGCTGCACCAGCTCGGTCATGTGCGCCCCTCGTCTGTCTTTCGCGTCCCCGTGTGCGTTGCCGTTACCGATTTCGGCTGAACGACACGAGTGAAATTACAAGTGTGCTGCTCCGGGCGAGTCAAGCCGAGATCTGCTATTGAGCCCGTTATTCACTCTGCGGAACCAAGGCCGTGCGGAAAGTGTTCAAATCGCCATTAACCGTGACACGCAGACGAGGCCCGGAGGGGCGCCGGAACCCCGTACGGACATGTGTACGGAGAAGGACGCCCTGGCGTTCGATCGCGTTCCGCAAGGTTTGAGCGCCCGGATGTGCCCCAAGTGTCCCAGCATCCAGGCGAACAAACCTTTCATCTCCGAGATGCACCGGATTGGGTGAAATCTGTCCCACATACCGGGCGCCGAGTTGACACTGCGCGTGTGAACCGATGTGCTAATGGGCATGCTCGCGAACTTGGCGCTCACCTCGACCCGCACCGCCGGGTCCCACGGTGCTGCCCGGGCTCGCTGTAGCTGTTGTCGCTGTTCCAGCTGTTGAGCCACACCCCTGCTCCAGCTGTAGGCCGTGTCCCCCGCGACCCGGTTTCCCCTCTCCGTTCCCCCTGGCCGCCTGGCACCTTCGGCCTTCTCCCACCGAGGAACCACAGCACCTCATGAACAGCGACAACGACCTCCAGATCGCCGGCGACATCCTCGAGGTCCCGCATCTGCTCCAGCCGCCGCGCGAGCACCCGGCCACCGTCGCCGAGTTCGTGGGCCTCGCCCGCCGGATCGCCGCCGACCGCTCCGAGTGGGAGCACCTCGTGCAGTACGACGCGACGACCCGCTGGTACCACCGGCTGCGCACCGGCCCCGGCTACGAGGTGTGGCTGCTGTCCTGGGTGCCGGGACAGGGCAGCGGACCGCACGACCACGGCCGCTCCTCCGGCGTCCTGACCGTCCTGGAGGGCACGCTCACCGAGCGCACCGAACGCGCCACGCGCGCGTTGGCGGCGGGAGCCCAGCGGGTGTTCGCGCCGGGGTACGTCCACGAGGTCGTCAACGACACCCTGGAGCCGGCGGTCAGCCTGCACGTGTACCACCCGGGCCTGACCGAGATGCCCATGCACACCTCGCCGCACTGCGAAGCTCGTCCGGTGACTGCCTGACGCGTTGTCGTACCGGCCTGCAACACTTGGGCCATGCGCATTGTGGTTCTGGCAGGCGGCATCGGTGGTGCCCGGTTCCTGCGTGGTCTGAAGCGGGCCGTGCCGGACGCGGACGTCACGGTCATCGGCAACACCGGCGACGACATCCACCTCTTCGGGCTGAAGGTCTGCCCGGACCTGGACACGGTGATGTACACGCTGGGCGGCGGCATCAACGAGGAGCAGGGCTGGGGGCGGTCCGACGAGACCTTCCACCTCAAAGAGGAGCTGGCGGCCTACGGGGTCGGGCCGGACTGGTTCGGACTCGGCGACCGGGACTTCGCCACGCACATCGTGCGCACGCAGATGCTCGGCGCGGGCTATCCGCTCAGCGCCGTCACCGAGGCGCTGTGCGACCGCTGGAAGCCGGGCGTGAAGCTGATCCCGATGACCGACGACCGCGTGGAGACCCATGTGGCCGTGGAGGTGGACGGCGAGCGCAAGGCGGTCCACTTCCAGGAGTACTGGGTACGGCTGCGGGCCTCCGTCCCCGCCCAGGCCGTGGTCCCGGTCGGCGCCGAGCAGGCCAAGCCGGCGCCCGGCGTGCTGGAGGCCGTCGCCGAGGCGGACGTCATCCTCTTCCCGCCGTCCAACCCGGTCGTCTCCATCGGCACCATCCTCGCCGTGCCCGGCATCCGGGAGGCCATCGCGGACGCGGGCGTGCCCGTGGTCGGCCTGTCCCCCATCGTCGGGGACGCCCCGGTGCGCGGCATGGCCGACAAGGTGCTCGCCGCGGTCGGCGTGGAGTCCACGGCCGCCGCGGTCGCCGAGCACTACGGCTCCGGGCTGCTGGACGGCTGGCTGGTCGACACCGTGGACGCGGGCGCGGTCGAGCGGGTCGAGGCGGACGGCATCCGCTGCCGGGCCGTACCGCTGATGATGACGGACGTCGAGGCGGCCGCGCAGATGGCGCGCGAGGCGCTGGCGCTGGCCGAGGAGGTGCGGCGAGCGTGAGTGAGGAGCGCCCGGAGTACACGGTCCGGGCCCTGTCGGGCATTCCCGAGGTGCAGCCGGGCGACGACCTCGCCAAGCTGATCGCCGCGGCCGAACCGGGCCTGGCCGACGGGGATGTGCTGCTCGTCACCTCCAAGATCGTCTCCAAGGCGGAGGGCCGCGTCCTGGAGGCGGCCGACCGGGAGGCGGCCATCGACGCCGAGACGGTCCGGGTCGTGGCCCGGCGCGGCGCCCTCAGGATCGTGGAGAACCGGCAGGGTCTGGTGATGGCCGCCGCCGGGGTCGACGCCTCCAACACCCCCGCCGGCACCGTGCTGTTGCTGCCCGAGGATCCGGACGCGTCCGCGCGCGCGATCCGCGACGGCCTGCGCGCCGCCCTCGGCGTCGACGTCGGCGTCGTCGTCACCGACACCTTCGGGCGGCCCTGGCGCGCGGGGCTCACGGACGTGGCGATCGGCGCCGCCGGGGTGCGCGTGCTGGACGATCTGCGTGGCGGCACGGACGCGCACGGCAATCCGCTGAGCGCGACGATCGTCGCCACGGTGGACGAACTGGCCGCCGCCGGCGACCTGGTCAAGGGCAAGGCGGCCGGACGGCCCGTCGCCGTCGTGCGCGGCCTGCCGCACGTGCTGGCCCCGGAGGGGGGCGAGGGCGCGCGGGCGCTGGTGCGGACCGCGCGGGACGACATGTTCCGGCTCGGCACGTCCGAGGCGGTCCGGGAGGCGGTGACCCAGCGGCGTACGGTCCGGGCGTTCACCGACGAACCCGTGGACCCCGGCGCGGTACGGCGCGCGGTGGCGGCGGCGGTGACCGCACCGGCCCCGCACCACACCACACCCTGGCGGTTCGTCCTGCTGGAGTCGGCTCCGTCCCGGACCCGGCTGCTGGACGCGATGCGGGACGCCTGGATCGCCGACCTGCGCCGGGACGGCAAGAGCGAGGAGTCCATCGCCAGGCGGATCCGCCGCGGGGACGTCCTGCGCAACGCGCCGTACCTGGTGGTGCCGTGCCTCGTCATGGACGGCTCGCACCACTACGGGGACGCGCGGCGGGACGGGGCCGAGCGGGAGATGTTCGTCGTCGCGATGGGCGCGGGCGTGCAGAACCTGCTGGTCGCGCTGGCCGGGGAGCGGCTGGGCTCGGCGTGGGTGTCGTCCACGATGTTCTGCCGGGACGTGGTGCGCGAGGTGCTGGATCTGCCCGCCGACTGGGAGCCGATGGGAGCGGTGGCGGTCGGGCATCCGGCCGAGGAGCCGAGACCGCGGCCGGAGCGGGACGCGGGCGCGTTCATAGAGGTGCGCTGAGTTCGGCGTACGCGGCCGTAGCCTTCGTGCGACCGCCTAGTCTCAATGGACGGCCCAGGCTCCGCTCCCCCCAGGACTTCACAGGACCTCACTCGTGGCAGGACGTTTCGCTCAGCGCCCCTCGCGTACCACCGTGCGCGGCGGCCATGTCGGCGTGCCCGCGGGTGCCGCCGGGATACCGCGGCAGGCCGCGGCTCCGGCGCGGGTACGGCGGTGGGTGCCGGAGGGGCCGCTCGATCTCGGACTGGTGCTCGGACCGTTGCGGCGCGGACCGGCCGACCCCACGTTCCGGGCCACCGCGGACGGATCCGTGTGGCGGGCCAGCCGGACGCCCGCCGGGCCGGGCACGCTGCGGGTGCGGGCGTACGGCGGTGAGGTGCTCGGCGAGGCGTGGGGGCCGGGGGCGGAGTGGCTGCTGGACCGGCTGCCCGAGTGGCTCGGCGCGGCCGACGCGCCGGAGGCGTTCGTGCCCCGGCACCGGGTGGTGGCGCTGGCGCGGCACCGGCGGCCGGGGCTGCGGCTGACGCGGACGGGGCTGGTGCTGGAGTCCCTCATCCCCTCGGTGCTGGAGCAGAAGGTCACGACGGACGAGGCGTACCGGGCGTGGCGGTTGCTCGTGCGGAAGTTCGGGGAGCGAGCGCCGGGGCCGGCGGGGGCCGGGGAACGGCCGCTGTTCGTGATGCCGGCGCCGCGGACCTGGGCGCTGATCCCGTCCTGGGAGTGGCATCGGGCCGGGGTCGACGACAAGCGGGCTTCGACGATTCTGCGGTCCGTACGGGTCGCTGCGCGGCTGGAGCAGGCGGTGGGGATGCCGGCGGTCGAGGCACAGGCGCGGTTGGAGGTCGTGCCGGGGATCGGGCCGTGGACGTCGGCGGAGGTGGTGCAGCGCAGTCATGGCGCGGCGGATGCGGTGACGGTCGGGGACCTGCATCTGCCGGGGATCGTGGGGTGGGCGTTGGCGGGGAACCGGCACGCCGACGACGCGGAGATGCTGCGCTTGCTGGAGCCGTATGCCGGGCAGCGGCATCGGGCGGCCCGGTTGATCCTGCTGAGCGGGAACACGCCTGCGCGGCGGGCGCCGAAGATGCCTCGGGTGGACATCGGGTTGCTGTGACCCGCGCTGTGCTGCCGCGGCTGGGCGGGGGTTCGCTCGGCGGCGGAGTGCGGGGTGCGGGGTGCTGCCGCCGGACAACGGGAAGTTCCGCTTGCCCGCGCCGACAGGGTGCCGGGTGCTGTCGCCGGACAACGGGGGGTTCCGCTTGCCCGCGCTGGCGGGGTGCCGCTGCGCCCACCCGTGCCGCCCCGGCGGCACGACTGCCCGCAGCCAGGACGGCACGCCGGCCGCGGGTGGATGGACGCCGAAATCAGCGGCGCGGCTGCCCGCGACTCCGTACGTCTCACCGCTGCCACGTGGGCGCCGCCCCAGCGGCACGACTGCCCGCAGCCAGGACGGCATGACAGCCGCGGCCCGCAGCTACGGCGGCATGCCGGCCGCGGGTGGATGGGCGCCGGGATCAGCGGCGCGGCTGCCCGCGACTCCGTACGTCTCACCGCTGCCGGGTGGGCGCCGCCCCAGCGGCACGACTGCCCGCAGCCAGGACGGCATGACGGCCGCTGGTGGATGGGCGCCGGGATCAGCGGCGCGGGGAAGTGTGCGGTCAGCCGTCGCGCAGTCGCACCCGGCGACGGCCTCCACCGCCCCCGAGGCACATGGCCCCCGGAGTCGGCGGCCTGGGCGGGCGTTACTGGTCGGAGGAGAAGCGCACCGCGCCGGCCGGGATGCGGGCGTCGCACCACACGCGTACTCCCTCGCGGAGCTCGTTGTCCGCGCCGATGATCGCGCCGTCGCCGATGACCGTGCCGGTGAGGACGGTGCGTTCGCCGACGCGGGCTCTGGTGCCGATGAGGGAGTCGGTGATGACCGCGCCGGGTTCGATGACGGCGCCGGGGAGGATGGTCGAGCCGGAGACCCGCGCGCCCTCGGCCACGAGCGCGCCCTCGCCGACCACCGTGCCGCCGGTCAGCTTGGCGTCCGGCGCCACCGTCGCCGTGGGGAGGATCAGACGGTCGCCGCAGCGGCCGGGGACCGCCGGGGACGGGGCGCGGCCCAGGACCAGGTCGGCCGAGCCGCGGACGAAGGCCGCCGGGGTGCCGAGGTCCAGCCAGTACGTGGAGTCGACCATGCCCTGGAGGTGGGCGCCGGCCGAGAGGAGGTCGGGGAAGGTCTCGCGCTCCACCGACACCGGGCGGCCCAGCGGGATCGTGTCGATGACCGAGCGGCGGAAGACGTACGCCCCCGCGTTGATCTGGTCGGTGACGATCTCCTCCGGCGTCTGCGGCTTCTCCAGGAAGGCGAGGACGCGGCCGGTCTCGTCCGTGGGGACCAGGCCGTAGGCCCTCGGGTCCGTCACCTTCGTCAGGTGCAGGGAGACGTCCGCGCCGGTCGACTCGTGGGTGTCGACCAGGGCCCTGATGTCCAGTCCGGTCAGGATGTCGCCGTTGAAGATCAGCACCGGCTCCTCGGGGCCGGAGTGCAGGCGCGAGGCGACGTTGCGGATGGCGCCGCCGGTGCCGAGCGGCTCCTCCTCCGTCACGTACTCGATGCGCAGGCCGAGGGAGGAGCCGTCGCCGAAGTACGGCTCGAAGACCTCGGCCAGATAGCTCGTGGCGAGGACGATGTGGTCCACGCCCGCCGCCTTGGCGCGCGCCAGCTGGTGCGTGAGGAACGGCACCCCGGCGGCCGGGACCATCGGCTTGGGCGTGTGCACCGTGAGCGGACGCAGCCGGGTGCCTTTGCCGCCGACCAGGAGGATCGCTTCTGTCACCTGTCGTCTCTGCTTCCTGCCGGGACCGGCCGAACTACTCGTTTCACTCGTTTCGGCCGGTCAGTGTATGCAGACCGTAGCGGCGGCACCCTTGACAACCATCCGGTTTCCCACGAGATCGGTGAGAGAACGGTGTGAGAGCGGCGGGTCCCCCGAAGACGGTGCCGAGCGCGACCCCGGCCGGCTCAGCGCCCCTGATAGCGCGCCGCGCTGGAACGGGCCGTACCGAGCTTGGCGTAAAGCCGCTTGCCGGGGCACTCGGTGGCGAATCCGTCCCGATGGCCGGAGATCACGTTCAGTCGCACGTTCTTACCCTTGGGGTAGAGATTGCCACCCCCCGAGGTGAGATATGTCTTGCCACGCGGATCGGCCCCGTAAAGGCCGAGTTTCCACGCGGTGAGCCGGGCGACCGCCGTCACCGCGGCGCCGGGCGGCTTCGTCGCACCGTAGGAGCCGATCACGGCGATGCCCGTGCTGTCGCTGTTGAAACCGCGGGTGTGCGCGCCGAGGACCGCCTTCGCCACGCCGCCGGCCCGGCCCTCGTAGATGGTTCCGCACTTGTCGATGAGGAAGTTGTAGCCGAGGTCCCGCCAACCCATGCCCGTGACGTGGTAGCGGTAGATACCGCGGATGACGGAGGGAGCCTGGGCGCAGGTGTACTTGTTGCCCGAGGCCGTGTGGTGCACGAAGGCCGCCTTGACCTTCTTCGTGTAGACGAATCCGCGTTCGCGCAGTGACTCGTCCGCGCCCCAGCCGCGCCGGGTGACGATCCGCGGGCGCGGCCCGATGTACGGCTTGGCCGCCACCGGGCCTGCCAGGCGGGCGAGTTCCTGCTCGGTGGCGGGCCTGCCCAGCGCCGGGATCTCCAGGACACCGAAACCGGCGATGTCCATGTTGACGGCCGAGGCCGCCCGCGCCGCGTCCATGTGCAGCCCGGTGCGCGGCACGTCGGCCGGCGAACCCTCGGGCGGCGCCTCCTCACCGGGGTCCACCAGTTCCAGGCGCAGACCGGAGGGCAGCGGCGGCTCGAGTTCGGCCGCATGACCGCCCCGCGCGCCCCCGCCGACGCCGCGCACCCGTACGTCCACACCGTCCGAGTCGCCCACCCACAGCGGTGCGGTCGCCCCGCGCACCCGCCGCGCGTCCCGTTCCGCCGTACCCGGGTCGGCGCCGTGGTCGCCGTTGTGCGTCTCGATGTCCTGCCAGCCGGACCACTTCCGCGTCGTCGCCGACCGGGTGCGCACCTGGACACTGCCGTGCAGCTCGGCGTCCGGATCGTCCCAGACGACCCCGACCAGCGAGAAGTGCTCGCCGCTCGGCCGGTACAGGCCCTGTTCCGGGGCGGTGCCGAGGACCCGCTCGCGGGTGAGGGGGGCGAGGGGCAGCGAGCGGGTGCCGCCCGGGGCCCGGGCCTCGGAGGGGCGTGCGGGTGCGGCGGCCGCGGGCAGGGACAGCAGCGGAAGCACGAGGGCCGCGGCGCAGGCGACGCCGATCGAGGTGACGGCGGTCGACGGGGCGCCGGGGGACGAAGTCAGGAATCCACGCATGGTCATGATCGTGGACATAGGCATACAAATCTGTCCAACGGTGAGGCGGCGGTGAACTGACGGTCCGTCGGGGAAGGGTTGCGCCGAACCGGTGGCCCCACCGCACATCGCGCACGTCCGCCCGCGCGTACCCTTTCCCGGGTGAACGCCACCGATCGCACCCCTGCCGACCTGCTGGCTTCCGCGCTCGCCGCGGATCCCGGCCGCCCGCTGGTGACCTTCTACGACGACGCCACGGGCGAACGCGTCGAACTGTCCGTGGCCACCTTCGCCAATTGGGTGGCCAAGACCGCGAACCTCCTCCAGGGCGACCTGTCCGCCGGGCCCGGTGACCGGGTCTCGCTGCTGCTGCCCGCGCACTGGCAGACGGCGGTGTGGCTGCTTGCCTGTTCCGCGGTGGGCGCGGTGGCGGACGTGGGCGGGGATCCGGCCGCGGCGGACGTCGTGGTCAGCGGGCCGGACGCGCTGGACGCGGCGCGGGCGTGCGGCGGGGAGCGCGTGGCGCTCGCACTGCGGCCGCTCGGCGGGCGGTTCCCGCAGACCCCGGCCGGGTTCGTCGACTACGCCGTGGAAGTGCCGGGGCAGGGGGACCGGTTCGTGCCGTTCGCCCCCGTGGACGCGGAGGAGCCCGCGCTGATCGTCGCGGGAGCCGAGTTCAGCGGGGCCGAGGTCGTCGACCGGGCGCTCACGGATGCGCCTTCCTTCGATCTGACGGGGCCTGGATCGAGGCTGCTGTCCGGGCTGTCGTACGACACCTGGGAAGGGGTCGGCGCGGGGTTGTACGCGCCGTTGGCCGTCGGCGGCTCCGTGGTGCTGTGCCGGCACCTGGACCGGCTGGGCGAGGAGGCCCTCGCCCAGCGGATCGAGAGCGAGCGGGTGACCGCGGTCCGCCGCTGAGAGGGGTCCGGCATCCGCACGTCCCCCGATCGGAGTACCTGAGGGCGCTGTCGGTGCCCGCCCCCGCCATCGTCGTAAGAGCAGGACGTGACGCTCGTACGCCGTGAAAGGGTGCCCCGCCCGTGACCGACCCCGTTGGCAAGCCCCTCGGTCCCGGCCAGGGGGCCTCCGCCACCGGCGCGGGGCTCCTACGGCGGTGTCGGCGGCGGTGGGTGCAGGCGACGGCGCTCGGTGTGGCCGTGCTCGTCGTGGCGGGCGTCGGGACCGGCTGGGCCCTCTACGCCAAGCTCAGCAACAACATCACCGCCGATGACGCGGCCGCCCGCGAACTGGAGCGGTACGAGCGGGAGCGGCCCACCGAGCTGGTGCGGGGCGCGCAGAACATCCTGCTGATCGGGTCGGACACGCGGGCCGGGGACGGGAACTCCGCGTACGGACGGGACCTGGGCAGCGAGCGGTCGGACACCACGATCCTGCTGCATCTGGCCGCCAACCGGCGCAGCGCCACCGCCGTGTCCCTGCCGAGGGATCTGATGGTGGACATCCCCGGCTGCCGGCAGCCGGACGGCAGCCGCAGCCAGCCGGTGTTCGCGATGTTCAACCACGCCTTCCAGCTGGGCGGTTCGGCCTGCACGATCCGGACCGTCGAGAAGCTGACGGCCATTCGGATCGACCATCACGTGGTCGTTGACTTCAGCGGGTTCAAGGAGATGGTGGACGCCGTCGACGGGGTGCAGGTCTGCCTGAAGGAGCCCATCGACGACAAGGCGGCCCTGCTGAAGCTGCCCGCGGGCAAGGTCAGGCTCAACGGGGAGCAGGCGCTGGGGTTCGTGCGGGCCCGCAAGTCGCTCGGCAACGGCAGCGACACCGAACGCATGGAGCGCCAGCAGCGGTTCCTCGGCGCGCTGGTCGACAAGATGCAGAGCAACGACGTTCTGCTGAACCCGGTGAAGCTGTATCCGGTGCTGGACGCGGCGACCTCCTCACTGACCACGGATCCGGAACTGGCCAGTCTGCACGGCTTGTACCAGTTGGTGCGCGGGCTGCGCGACATCCCCACGGAACGGGTGCAGTTCCTGACGGTGCCGAGGGAGTCGTACGTCTACGACGCCAACCGTGATCAACTCGTGGAGCCGGAGGCCGAGAAGCTGTTCGCACGGCTGCGGGCCGATCAGCCGGTGGCGGTGGCCCAGGAGCCGCCGCAGGAAGCCGCGGAGCCGGGTGGAAGAACCGGCGGCACAGCCGGCCCCTCCCCCGCGCCGACATTCCGCGGGAACACCGCCGCCGAACACGGCTGTGAGTAATGCGCACATCAAGAAGCCGGACTTCCGTCCGGGAAATGAGCCGGATTGCCCAGTTGTAGGCACAGGGAATTTGTCACTGGCGTCGCTTGACGCTGAACTGGGCGGATAGTGTGAGCGATCCGGTGCACCAGGCCGCGAGATCCGTCCTGGGGTCGTGCACCTTTCACCGAGACCCGAGCGCCTTTGAGGGGGAAGGCGCCGCGTGGCCCCGACGGAGGATTCGGACAACCGTGGACGCGCAAGGCCGTGGGCGGGCGGACAACATCGATCCCGCAGACCAGTGGGTGCTCAATCCGAACACCGGCGAATACGAACTGCGACTGGGCCCTTCCGCACCGCAGTCGGCGGTTCCCGGTCCCCGCAGACCCGCCTCCCGGGCCGGCGCCGGTGCGCCGCGCCCCCGTACCGACCCGGCGTCCGGCCGGACCCGCGAGACGGGGCCGGCGCGCGGGGGCGACGTACCGCCGCCGCGGTCGGGCCGGCGCCGGGGCACCGAGCCGGAGCCTCCGCCGGGGCGCCGGGCCGCCCGGCGGCCGGTGAAGAAGAAGTCGAAGGTCAAGAGGGCCCTGGCGTGGACGGCCGGCGGCACGGCGTTCGTGCTGCTCGCCGTCGGCACCGCCGGCTATCTGTACATCAAGCACCTCGAGGGCAACGTCACCACGACGGACGTCGAGGGCGCCGCCAAGGACGGCTTCAGCAAGGACGACGCCTTCAACATCCTGATCATCGGCACCGACAAACGGACCGGGAAGGGCAACGAGGGCTACGGCGACAAGGGCAGCGTCGGGCACGCCGACACCAACATCCTGCTGCACGTCGCCAAGGACCGGTCGAACGCGACCGCGCTCAGCATCCCGCGCGACCTGATCGTGAACGTGCCGGACTGCCCGACCAAGCAGGCCGACGGCTCGACCAAGGTCATCCCCGGCACGGACGACGTGCGCTTCAACACGAGCCTCGGGCAGGACGGCCGGGATCCGGGCTGCACCATGCGCACGGTGAAGGCGGTCACCGGCATACAGCCGGACCACTTCATGATGGTTGACTTCAACGCCGTCAAGACGCTGACGACGGCGGTCGACGGGGTGAACGTGTGCCTCGCCCACGCGGTCGACGACAAGGAGTCGCATCTCAAACTGCCCGCCGGCGAGCACAAGATCGAGGGTGAGCAGGCCCTGGCGTTCGTGCGGACCCGGCACAGCTGGGGCAACAAGGGCGACCTGGACCGCATCAAGGTGCAGCAGCAGTTCATGGCCTCGCTGATGCGGAAGATGTCCTCCAGCGACACGCTCACCAGCCCGACCAAGCTGGTCAGTCTGGCGGAGGCCGCCACGAAGGCGCTGACCGTCGACAAGGGCATCGGCTCCGTGACCACGCTCAAGGACATCGCGCTGGAGCTGAAGAAGGTGCCGACGAAGAACATCAGCTTCCTCACGGTGCCGGTGAGGGACAACCCGGCGGACGGCGTCGTCCACAAGACGGTGATCGTCGATCCGGCCCTCGCCCCGCCGGTGTTCGACGCCATCAACAGCGACGTCTCCTTCACCGAGGTGAAGAAGAAGCAGAAGGCGGAGAAGGACGCACAGGCCGCCCGTCTGAAGGGCACCAGGTCCGCGCCCTCCGACGTCCGGGTGCGGATCCTCAACGGCGGTGCCCAGTCGGGCAGCGCCCAGCAGACCCTCGACTGGCTGCAGAACCAGCAGGGCGTGCTGAAGTCGGAGAACGCGGGCAACGCCCCGGCGGAGCTGAGCAAGACCACGCTGGAGTACGCGCCCGACCAGGCGGCCCAGGCCAGGGAGCTGGCCCATCTGATGGGTCTGCCCGGCTCGGCGCTCAAGCCGGGCAAGAGCGTCACCAACTCCCAGGGGCTGCCGGCGATGACGCTGACCCTGGGCAAGGACTTCAAGGGCGCCGGGGTCTCCCTGACCGCTCCGTCGAAGGCGCCGACCGTCGACAAGTCCACGGCGGACAAGGTGAAGTGCGCCTCGTAGGTAACCCAATGGGCCCGTCGTGCGTCTAACTGGACGCGGGACGGGCCCGTTGTATGGCGCAAGGGTGGGGAGGGCAGGAAGATTGGCGCAGAGTGACGTGCGGGGGCAGGATCCTGCGGTCGACGACGCGATGTCGCTCGGACCGCGGGACGGGAAGTCACCGGAGGGGTCCGGCCGGCACGGCGGGGGGCGGCGCAGAGGCGGTTCCACGACCGGGCGGCCACGGCGCAGACGGCGCGCACTGCGCTGGTCGGCGACCGTCCTGGCGGTGGTGATACTCGGCACGGCCGGCGCCGGTTACCTGTACTACCAGCACCTGAACGCGAACATCCGCAAGGGTCAGCGCAGCAGCGCCGACGACTCCAAGGCGTACAAGACGCCGGCGAACGCGGCCGGGCAGACGCCGATGAACATCCTGCTGATCGGCTCCGACAGCCGCAACACGCCGGAGGACCTGAAGCTCGGCGGGCACCGCGAAAGCGTCGGGGCGCCGCCCCTGGCGGACGTGCAGATGCTCATCCACCTCTCCGCGGACCGCAAGAGCGCCGCCATGGTGAGCATCCCCCGCGACACCCGCGTGCACATCCCCAAGTGCACGGACCCCAAGACCGGCAAGAAGTATCCGGAGACCGACGACATCATCAACACCACCCTGGCCCGGGGCGGGGCCGGCTGCACGCTGGCCACCTGGGAGAACCTCACCGGGGTCTACATCGACCACTGGATGATGATCGACTTTGCGGGTGTCGTGGACATGGCCGACGCCATCGGGGGCGTCGAGGTCTGTGTGAAGCAGAACGTCTGGGACCACCCGACTCCGGCCCAGCCCGGCGGCTCCGGGCTGAAGCTGAAGGCCGGGACGCGGAAGATCTACCACGAGCAGGCCCTGCAGTGGCTGCGTACGCGGCACGCCTGGGGCAGCGACCTGATGCGGGCCCGCGCCCAGCACATGTACCTGAACTCGATGGTGCGCACCCTGAAGCACCAGAACGTCTTCACCGACAGCGGGCGGCTGATGGACCTGGCCGAGGCCGCCACCAAGTCGCTCCAGGTCTCCGAGGAGATCGGCTCGGTCAAGAAGCTGTACGACCTGGCCATGGAGCTGAAGTCGGTGCCGACCAACCGCATCACGTCGATGACGATGCCCAACGTCAAGGACTCGCTGAACGGCGAGCACGTCGTGCCGGACCCGGCCAACGCCGACAAGGTGTGGGAGATGCTGCGCGACGACGTGCCGTTCGACAAGAACGGCAAGCCGTCGGCCACGAAGCAGATCGAGAGCAAGACCCCGGCGACCAAGTCGCCCTCCACGGACCCGGGCCGGCTGGGGGTGCTGGTGCGCAACGCCACCCAGACCTCCACCGAGGCGGCGGTCCGCGGCCGGGCGAAGGACGTCAGCCAGGTGCTGGTGCAGAAGGGCTACGCCCGGGCGACCGCCGACACCTCGGGGACGCTGTCCGAGGAGAGCACGGTCGTGCAGTACCCGAGCGCCGACCTGCAGGGTGACGCGCAGGCCGTGGCGCAGGCGCTCGGCATCCCGACGAGCGCGGTGAAGCAGTCGACCGACGTCTCCGGGGTGACGGTGGTCGTGGGCGCGGACTGGCGCACCGGCACGAGCTATCCCAAGCCGGCCAAGCCCAAGGCCGGTGACGTGCCCGACGGCTCCGACGCCATCAACGGTGCGGACACCAGCACGTGCATGGACGTGTACAAGCCCTACCAGTGGTGACCGGACGGCCGGCCGGGTGACGGCACGGACACGAGGAGGGGCCCGCCGCCCGAGCGGCGGGCCCCTCCTCGCATGTCAGCGTCGGTCGCCCTTCAGGACGGCCTTCGCCGCGGCCACCTGGGCGCGGTGGATCCGCCGGAGCTGCGCCAGCGCCCCGGCCCGCTCGCCGATCAGCGCCGCCTGGATCCGCGCCTCGGCGCCGAACCAGACCGGCAGCAGCCGGGTCTTCCGTTTGCACGCCACGTCCGCCACCGCGGTGGGTATCTCCCGTGCTCCCGGGCGGCCCTTGGCGAACGCGGGCACGTCGAGGGGGTCCATGGGCGAGGCGTAGTGATAGCCGCCGCTCGCCGCCATACAGCTCGACCAGCGGCGGAAGACGGCCACGACGGCCGGCTGCCGCATCGACTGCGCGTAACCGCCGTCGGCGATGGCGGCGGCCGCGGCGGAGATGTCCGGCCGGGCGTACCTTCCTTCGACGCGCTCGACCGCCTCGGCCCGGCACCCGCCCTTCGGGACGGCCTTGCCGTGGTAGGTCGCGCCTTCTCCCCTGAGCACCGTCAGCATCCCCGGCGGTGGCGGCGGCGCCGGGACGGTGGGGCCCGGCGGGAGGTGGTAGCCGTACGCCGACGCCTCCTCGGGGCTCGACAGTCCGTAGCGCCGGTCCGCGGTGTGCGTCTCCGGCTGCCGGACGAAGGAGTAGGAGATCCCGTAGCGCGCCAGGCAGGTCTGCTCCAGCTTCTGCTCCGCCGACTGGATGAGCTCGCTCTGGGCGGACGTCAGGCTGTAGGCGGCGATGGGCAGTTTCCCGCTGTAGTCGCCGGAGAGCACGGGCACGGCGCGGGCCGGGGCCTGCGGCGGGCCGGTCTGCGCCGGGGCGGTCCGACCGGCGGGCGGGGAGGACGGGCCGGCGCAGGCCGTCAGCGCCGCCGTGGCGAGGACCGCGACGGCGGCGCCGCGCAACGACGCCGGAAGAGAGGTGAGCACCGGGAGCCTCCACGGTGACGTGCGGCCCGGTGTCGGTCACCGGGCCGCACGCGCGGTGTCGTCAGAACTGGTAGCAGCGGCTGTCGTGGGTGAACTTGAAGGAGGCGTCGTTGTTGTAGGTGTTGTGGAGGCGGAAGACCAGCTTGGAGGGCGGAACGGAGTCGCAGGAGCCGCCGTAGCCGCTGTTGAAGTAGATGGTCACGTACGAGTTGGGCGACACGTTGTCCAGCGACGCGGCGTTGTTCTTCACCGGCTGGCCGTAACCGGCGTCCCCGGAGTACTCGTCGAAGGTGTAGCCGGCCAGGTTCGAGACGTTGTCGCGCTCGAAGTGGGCCGACGCGCCCTCCAGGTTGCTGTTGAAGTCGAAGACGACGCACAGCGAGCTGTCCAGGCAGTTGTCGGACGCGTACGCCGACGCCGGCGCGGTGGCGGCGAAGAGCGAGCCCACCACGACGGGAAGGGCCACGGCCGCGGCGGCGATGTTCCTGCGGACGTTCATGACGTTCTCCTTGTGCGGAAAGGGAAGGGTGTTCGGGAGGCGGCGGATCAGTAGGCCGCGGTGCGGGTGTCGGCCATGCCGGCCGCCGTGTCGACGGTGCCCTCGGCGAAGGAGGTCAGGCCCTTGTCGTAGACCATCGGCGTGTAGCACTGCTTCTGGCCCTGGCCGATGGTGCAGCTGTAGGTGCGGCCGTCGTTGTTGCGCGTGACGAACGCGTGGGCGCAGTCGTAGCCGGCGGCCGCGTTGCCGCACGCCGACTGGGTGTAGTTGAGGGTCAGTCTCGCCCAGGCGGTGTGACAGGCGGTGCTGTAGCGCAGCTCGATGGTGCCGAAGGTGGAGTGCGAGTTCTTCACGACCGCCGACTCCACGGTGGTGGCGCCGCTCGCGCAGCCCGTGGCGGACGGGTCGGAGCCGTCGTAGGTGTACGCCTGGGCGCCGCCGGTGGCGGCGATCATCGCGAGGCCGAGAGCGCCCGTGACCACGCCGGCACGCGCGAAGTTCCGCAGGTTGAAACGCATTTCAGAGTCCCCCTATAAGCATGGGCATGACAGATGGAGGGACGGGCCCGTCCGGTCGTGGACGGGCCGTCCCGTGGGTGGGATGGGTGAGGTGGCGCGTCAGCGCCAGCGGAAGGAGGCGTTGTTGTTGTACGTCTTGACGAGGTTGCCCAGGTCACGCGGCGGGGCAACGTCCGAGGCGCCGGCGTAGTTGGAGTTGTAGTACGACACACCGGTCTTGTCGGTGCGGCTGTTGGCGTAGGACGCGGCGTTGTTCTTCACCGGGGTGTTCACGCCGTTGGTGCCCTGGCCGCCGTCGGAGAAGTACCAGCCGGCCCAGTTGGAGATGTTCTCGTAGGTGGCCGTCCAGCCGCCCTTCTGGTTCGAGTTGTACCAGAGGCAGTAGTCGACATCGATGACACCGCCGCACAGGTTGTCCGGGATGCTGTCGGCCTGGGCGGGCGCGGCGGAGGCCAGCATGCCGAAGGTGCCGGCGGCGGCCATCGCGACGGCGACGGCGGAGCTGCGAAGGCGCATGGGGGGTTGGTCCCTTCTGGTGGGTGGACTGATGGGTGAACCGGGGTGGTGACGCAGCGGTACGGTCACCGGGACCGGCCGGCCTCGGCGGCGGCACGCTTGAGCTGGTCCTCCTTGTGCCGCTTGATCCGGGCCAGCGTCTCGGCGTTCTTGTCGATCTCCGTCCGCTGCATCGCGGACTCGACGTCGAACCAGGTGCGGACGAGCCGGGTCCTCTTCTTGCATTCGACGTCCGCGCGGGCCGTCGAAATCTCTGCGGGGCCGGTCCGGGCCTTGCCGAACCTCGGGTCGTCGATCGCGTCCATGGGCGAGGCGTAGCGGTAGCCCCTGTCCGCCATGCACGAGGACCAGGCGCGGAAGACGGCCAGCACCCGGGGGTCCTTCTGGCTGCGGACGTAGCTGTCCAGGTTGATCCGGCGCGCGATCTCGTCCGGGCCGAAGGTGCCCTTGTCCCCGGCGAGCCGCCGCTTGGCCTCGCCGACGCACCCGCCGTCCGGGTCCAGCCGTCCGTCGGCACGCGGCTTGCCGCTCAGCGCGATGCGGCCCGCCTCGCCCAGCGACCGGACGTTGGCCCGGCCGGTCCTGGGCGTCGGGAAGTGGTAGCCGTAGGTGGCCGCCGTGTAGGAGTTGGCGATGCCGTACCGGCGGTCCATGACGCCGATGTCGGGGGTGTCGGTCTCGTCGGGGCGGTAGTCGAAGCCCTTGGCCTTCATGCAGTCGCGGGCCAGGTCGTTCATCGCGTGGGTGAGCAGGCCCATCTCGGACTCGGAGAAGATGTAGCCCTCGACCGGCAGGGCCAGGTCCGCCGTCAGGCTGGAGGACTTCGGGGCGAGGGAACTGTCCGGGGCGGCGGACGTCCCCGCCCCGCCCTGGCCGCCGCCCGCACCGGAGCACCCCGTGAGCAGCAGCGCGGCGGCGAACAGGACGGCGGTCGTTTTCTTTCGCATACGTCTTCCTCGTGATCCCACGACGTCTTCGGGGTGGTGCGGGGCACTGTCTTCGGGATGGCGCGGGCCGCACCCGGCCGGGCCGGTCACCGGCGCAGCGCTTCCGCCGGCTGGACGCGGCTCGCGCGCCAGGCGGGATACAGACCGGCGAGAAGTCCCGTGGCCAGGCCGATCGCGGGCGCGGCGACGACCGTCAGCGGGGCGATCACGGGCGTCCAGTCGCGTACGACGGCCATGCCGACCACCGCCACTGTGCCGAGGCTGGTGCCCACCAGGCCGCCCAGCGCGCCCAGGGCGCCCGACTCGGCCAGGAACTGCGCCGTGATGTGCCGGCCGCGGGCGCCCAGCGCGCGGCGCAGCCCGATCTCGCCGGTGCGCTCCAGCACCGCGACCAGCGTGGTGTTGGCGATGCCGACCGCACCGATCACCAGGCAGATGCCGGCCAGCAGCATGAACAGCTGGTCGAGGTCGGAGGTGACGTTGCCGCGCAGGGCCCGCGGGTCGGGCGGCGGCACGGCCCGGAACAGGTCGGGGTGCGCCGGATCGAGCGCGAGGGGTGCCTCGCCGGCGACCTGCCGGGCGGCGCCCAGGTCGGTCGAGACGAGCATCTCGGCCCGCCGCCCGCTGTCCGGGCCGCCCCAGATCCGCTGGGCCGTGGTGCGGGGCACGACGACGGACAGCAGCAGGTCCGCCTTGCGCCGCACGTCGTCGACGATGCCGATGACGGTGAAGGGGCGGCCGCCGACGAAGACGGCGGGCTGGGTCTCCAGGGTGGTGATCCCGAGCCGCGCGGCCAGTCCGGAGCCGATCACGGCGACGTTCTCGCCCCGCCGGTCGTGGAAGGCGTCGAAGATCCGCCCCTGCGCCAGATGCGGCTGCGCCGCCGCGAGGACGCCGGGCGAGGCCGCGATCACCTGGGTCCGCTCGCCCGTCGCCGGTTCCGCGGCCGAGCCGGGGGGTACGGCGGCGACGAGCTCGTCGGCCCGCAGCCGGACGGGCCAGTAGACCCCGGCGTGCCGCACGCCGTGCAGCGCCTCGATGCGCCGGTCGGCGTCGGCCGGGAAGGCGTCGGTCAGCAGGTCGGGCTGGTCGCCGCCGGTGTCCTCGACGGTGACCTCCGTCGCGGACAGGGCGTTGAAGCGCGAGTCGATCTGCGAGGAGGCGGTGGCGGTGAGCCCGAGCACGGCGACGAACGTCCCGACGCCGAGCACGGTTCCCAGCGCGGTCAGCGCGGAGCGCGCCGGCCGCTGCAGAATCCCGGCCGTGGCCTCGGCGAACACGTCCCGCAGACTGAGCCGCGACCTCTCGACGGGCCGCACCGACGCGGGCCGCCGCCGCACCGGCCACCGGAGCACGCCGGGCAGCCGGGAGCGCGCCGGCCGGGCGCCGGGCAGACCGGAGCCGGGCGTGCCGGGGTCGGGGAGGCCGGCGTCGGGCCCGCCGGGGCCTGCCGTGCCGGGGCGGGTGGCCGGGCGGGTCATGCCGCCGTCCGTTCTGCGAGGACGCCGTCCCTGATCGTCAGCGTGCGCCGGCCGCGCGCCGCGACGCCGGGGTCGTGAGTGATCACGACGAGGGTCATGCCGTCGCGATGGAGGTCGTCCAGCAGACCCAGGACGGAATCGGCCGTCGCCGTGTCCAGGTTGCCGGTCGGCTCGTCGCACAGCAGCAGCGACGGACGGGTGACCAGCGCGCGGGCGATGGCGACGCGCTGCCGCTCGCCGCCGGAGAGCCGGGTCGGCAGCGCGTCGGCGCGATGCGCGAGCCCCACCCGGGCGAGCGTCTCGCGGGCCCGGCTACGGCGGTCCGTGCGCGGTCCGGTGTTGTAGACCATGGCCAGCATCACGTTCTCGGTGGCCGACCGGTGGGGCAGCAGATGGAAGCTCTGGAACACGAACCCGATGCGCCGGCCGCGCAGCGCGGTGCGGTCGGCGTCGCCGAGCCCACCGGTGTCCACGCCGTCGAGGAAGTACCGTCCGCTGGTCGGCGCGTCCAGCAGCCCGGCGATGTTGAGGAAAGTCGACTTGCCGGAGCCGGAGGGTCCGACGACGGTGACGTACTCGCCCCGCCGGATCGTCACGTCGCCGGGCCGCAGGGCCGGCACGGGCGGCGGGCCGGGGTAGGTGAGACCGACACCGCGAAACTCCACGACGGGAGCGGCGAGAGTGCTCACCGGGCCGCCCCGGAGCCCTGCGCGACGCCGACCACGACCTTGTCCCCGGCGAGGAGCCGGGCGCCGCCGACCGGGGTCACCGCGGTGTAGCCGTCGCCGGAGGTGCCGGTGCGCACCTCGATGCGGCGGCGGGTGCCCGAGCGGTCGAGGACCGTGACGGTGGTGCGCGAGTCGGCTCCGGCCGAGATCGCCGAGACGGGGACGACGAGGACCTTGTGCCCGGAGGAGGCGGCCTCGATGGTCAGCCGTACGTCCTGGCCGGCGAGGCGGGCCGGCAGCGGCGAGCCCGGCGTGACCGTGATGGCGTACCCCTCGCCGCCCTGCCCGCCGTCCTGTCCGCCGTCCGTCCCGTCGGCGTCGGAGCCGGAGGTGGTGGGCGCGTCCGCGACCCTGGCCACCGTGCCGGTGAGTTCGTCGCCGGTGACCTCGGAGTAGACGCGGACCTTCTGTCCGGGGTGGACCAGGCCCTTGTCCTGCAGGCTGAGCGAGCCGCTCACGACCAGCCGGCCGGCGGAGACGGTGGCGAGCTTCTCGCCCGCCTCGGCGCCGACCTTGGCCCCGAGGCTCTCGACGCGGGCGGGGAAGCCGGAGAGGAAGACGACCTCGGAGGCGGGCACCATCGGCCCGGAGACCGACTCCGCCTTCGCCAGGCCGGACTTGGCGTCGGCCAGGTCGGAGCGGGCGAAGCCGATGTCCTCGGCGCTCGCGCCCTTGCCGATGAGGCGGTCGAGTGCGCGCTGGGCCCGCTTGACGTCGGCACGGGCGGTGTCGGCGGCGGAGCCGTCGGTGGTGACCGGCTCGTAGCCGATCGCCTCGTAGAGCGCGGCGACCGCGCGCTTGGTGCCGGGCCCGAACACGCCCGGCCGGTCGGTCCCGGTGGGGTGCCCCAAATCGCGCAGGGCGCCCTGGAGTTGGCTGATGTCGTCACCGTGCGCGCCGGGCTTGAGGTCGCGGTAGACGGGCAGGCTGCCGCGCAGGGCGAACAGGGGGCGGCCGGAGACCTCCAGGAGGACGCGGCCGGCCGGGAAGGTCTGCCCGGAGCGCACCATCACCTTGGTGACGACGGGCTTGAGCCCGCCCTCGGCGGCGGTGCCGGAGGCGGCGATGTCCACGGTCTGCGACGCGGAGACGGTGCCCCGGGTGACGACCGTGTCGGAGAGCACGCGCCGCTCGACCGGGGCGGTGAGCACGTCGGCCGCGGGCGGCCGGGCGTCGGCGGCGGCCTGCGCGGGCGACTTCACATACGCGGAGGTCCACAACGCGGTGGCGGCGAGCAGCACGGAACCGCCGGCCAGACCGCCCAGCAAGCGCTTGCGCCGCAACAGCGCAGACTTCTCCCCCGAGACGGACAAGAGTCCCCCAGATCCCCCATACCGCGAGCCTTTGGTCAGAAGGCCCACAGTTACTCCACAGTCGGGAGACAGCTGATCATTAATGAACCGAAACTGTCAAGAACCTTCATCAGGAGTCCCGTTGGCCGGCCAAGAACGTCAACGAGCAGCAAACGAAGGGAAGTTGCACGGGCAAAAAGACTGGGCCCCTCCCGGTGCGGGAGGGGCCCTGCCGGACGACTCGGCGGGAGCGCCGGGGGTCAGCGCGAGACGAGGACCGCCGGCCTCCGCGACGCGATGACCCTGCGCGCCAGCGACTTCGGGCTGGTCAGAAAGCCCCAGCCCCAGGACATGTGCATGGTGGCCAGGGCCACCGGGATCTGCAGCCGGGCCTTCAGCGGCAGCCCCTTGCCCGCCGGGACCGAGCCCGCGGCGATCGCCGCCAGATAGCCGCCGGGGACGACGAGGGCCCACGGTGTGAGCGCCGCGCCGACGACGATCCCGGCCGCAATCGCGCACAGAGCGGTGGGCGGGGCGAGGTAGCGCAGGTTGATGGACCCGGAGTGGTAGCGGGCCACGACGTGCCGCCAGCGGCCGTAGTCCTTGTACTGCTTGGCGAGGGCCCGGACGGAGGGCCGGGGGCGGTAGGAGACCTTGAGCTCCGGCGAGAACCAGATGAGCCCGCCCGCCTCCCTGATCCGGAAGTTCAGCTCCCAGTCCTGGGCGCGGATGAACTCCTCGTTGTAGCCGCCCTGCTGCTCCAGCGCCTCGCGGCGGAACACCCCGAGGTAGACCGTGTCGGCGGGCCCGGCCTCACCGCCGGTGTGGAAGGCGGCGTTGCCGACCCCGATCTTCGAGGTCATCGCGGCGGCGACCGCGTGCTCCCAGTCGTTCTCGCCCTCGGCGTGCATGATGCCGCCGACGTTCATCGCGCCGGTCTCCTCCAGAAGACGGACCGCGGTGGCTATGTAGTTCGGCGAGAGCATGCCGTGGCCGTCGACGCGGACCACGATCGGGTGCCGGGAGGCCTTGATCGCCGCGTTCAGCGCGGCGGGGGTACGGCCGGTCGGATTGGGGACGGTGTGCACGCGCGGGTCGTCACGGACCAGCTCGGCGGCGATCTCGTCCGTGCGGTCCGTGGACGGACCGAGGGCGATCACGACCTCCATCTCGCCGGCGTACTCCTGCGCGAGGATCGCTTGGACGGCCCCGCGCAGATGCCGCTCCTCGTTGAGGACGGGCATGATCACAGATACGGCGGGGTGTCGCACGTCGGGCTTGGCGTTCATAGGGGGCTCACGTTACCGCGAACGGGGGACACCGGTGCGCGCCGCCAGGGCTTGGGGCCGGGCTGGAGATCCTATCGGCCTACCGTGCTCACGGATCCCACGTACGGCCTCGTCCGGAGGTGCTCCCCTTTGGCCAGCCCGCCCCGGTCCCCCGCGCGACCGCAGCGCCGACCGCAGCCGCCCCGCCGGATGCCGCGCCCGCCCGAGCGGCCCGTGCGCTCCGTACGGCCGCCCAGGCGACCCCGGTGGGCCATGCGGGCGCTGAGCACGCTGTCCGTCGTGGTGCTCGCCTCCGCGGGGATCGGGCACGCGGTGATCAGCGGCCTGGACGCGGGGATCGCGCGGGTCGACGCCTTCAAGGACATGAAGCACCGGCCGCTCGCGGGCCACGGCACGAACATCCTGCTGGTCGGCACCGACGGCCGCGACAAGATCAGCGAGCAGCAGCGGCGGAGGTACCGGCTGGGCGGGGCGCCCTGCCACTGCACCGACACGATGATGATCGTGCACGTCTCGGAGAACCGGCAGCGGGCCACCGTGGTGAGCCTGCCGCGCGACTCCTACGCCGAGGTCCCCGCGCACACCGACTCCGGGCAGGAGCGACCGCCGCACCCGATCAAGCTCAACGCGGCCTACGCCGAGGGCGGCCCCCAGCTGACCATCCGCACGGTCGAGAACATGACCCACCTGAAGATCGACCACTATCTGGAGGTCGACTTCACCAGCTTCATGAAGACCGTGGACGTCCTCGGCGGGGTGAACGTCTGCACCACGACCCCGCTCAAGGACTCCTTCACCGGCCTCGACCTCGCCCCCGGCACACACCTGCTCAACGGCGGGCAGGCCCTGCAGTACGTGCGGGCCCGGCACGTGGACGGGGCCAGCGACCTCGGCCGGATGAAGCGGCAGCAGCGGTTCCTGGCCGCGCTGATCGAGCGGGCCACCTCCTCCGGGGTGCTGCTGAACCCGATGCGGTTCCGGGACGTGACCCGCGCGGTGCTCGGCTCGGTCCGCGCCGACGAGGGCTTCGGCACCGACGAGCTGCTCGACCTCGGCCGGGCCATGCGGAACTTCTCCCCCTCCTCCTCCGAGTTCACCACCGTGCCCATCGGGCAGATCAACTACGCCGTCAAGGGCATCGGCTCGACCCTGAAGTGGGACCAGACCAAGGCGGACCGGCTCTTCACGGCCCTGCGCGACGACAAGCCGCTCACCGTGGACCAGCCGCAGCGCGCACAGCCTCGTGTCCGGCCTCCGGTGCCCGTCGACGTGGACCCCCGGCAGATCCGGGTCCAGGTGGCGAACGGCACCGGCGCCGTCGGCCTCGCCAAACGCGTCGACGCGGCGCTCGCGGGGACCGGCTTCGCCACGACGCACCTGCCGGTGACGGCCGCCGGGCACGTGCCGCGCACCGTCATCTCCTACGACCCCCGCTGGGACCGCTCGGCCCGTGCGCTGGTGGCCGCCCTGCCGGGGGCCGAGCTGCGCGCCGTACCGGGCCAGGGCCCGCTGCTGAAGGTGGTCGCCGGGGCGGACTTCAAGGACGTGCACAAGGTCCGCTTCGAGGACCCGGCGCAGCCCCAGCAGGCCCCCGTCCGCGGCAACGAGGTCGTGTGCTCGAGCAGCTAGCTCACGAGGCGCACTTCACCTGGTCCGCCGTCTGTGTCGGGACGGCCGGCGGCTCGGCCGGGCGGGCGCCGGCGGTGTCGGTGGTGGTGATGTTGCCGTCGAGGTGCCTCAGGTAGAGGTAACCGCCGACGGCACCGGCGGCCGCGACGAGGGCGAGGGTGCCGCCGGTCCACAGCAGAATCCTTTTTCCGGTGGACTTCCCGCCCGTGGGCCTCTTCCCCGCCTTGCGCGGGGCACGGCCGCCGCCGCGGCCCCGGCCCGCGGCGCGGCGCGGACCGGGCACCCGGAGCTCTTCCGCGGAGTCCGGCGCGGACCGGGGCCCGGGCACGGCCGGCTCCCCGGCGGACGGGGCCGGCCGCAGCTCGTACTCGCCGGTGTGCGGGTTGCGCACCCACCGGTCCGCGGGGTCGATGTCGTCACCGTGATCCGGCCTGGCATGTCCACGCCATCACAGTATCCGCACAGATCATCGACGGGGGCGGCCGTGACGTTTCGCGCCCCCGTACAACCCCCTTGAAAAGAAGGGGAGTTGCTAGTCGTCGAAGCCCTCGGCCGCCCGCTTCTCCCGCAGCTCGCGGATCTCCCGGCGGCGTGCCAGGCGGTGGGTGCGGCGGATCTGGGCCTCCTGGTAGCGGCGGCGGTCGCGGTCGGTCTCCGGGATCACCGGCGGCACCCGGCGCGGCTTGCCGTCCGCGTCGACGGCCGCGAAGACCAGGTACGCGGAGCCGACCTGGGTGGGCGGGGTCGACTCGTTCCAGCGCTCGGCGAGGACCCGGACACCGACCTCCATGGAGGTCCGTCCGGTCCAGTTCACCTGCGCCTTCACATGGACCAGGTCGCCGACGCGGACCGGCTCCAGGAACGCCATCTCGTCCATGGACGCGGTGACGGCGGGACCGCCGGAGTGCCGGCCCGCGACGGCGCCCGCCGCGTCGTCGACCAGCTTCATGATCACCCCGCCGTGCACCGTCCCCAGCAGGTTGGTGTCGTTGTGGGTCATGATGTGGCTGAGAGTCGTGCGCGAGGCGGACGCCGGCTTGCCTGGTATGTCCGGTTCCATGTCCGGTTCCACGTCCGTGGCCTGGTCTGTCATGCCGTCCACCTTATGCCGAAGCGAACATCGCGGAATTTGTGTCGGCTTCGCAACAGCGCCGCTGTTATTTTCCGACAGCCCTTGTAAGCCACACAGCGGCTCCCTGCACACTGGGGCGCATGAATGACTGGCCCGAGGGATGGTCCGACGACAACCGCGGCGCGCGCTACGGGCGCGGCAGTGCCGGCTCGCAGCCGGAGGCCGCCCGCGTGATGCGGCAGGTGCGGCGCGGCCCGGCGGTACCGCCCGGGCAGCGCTCCTACGGCGACCCCGGCCCGGCGGCACCTCCGTACGGGGCCGGAATCCCGCAGCAGCCGTCGTACGTCGACGGCCAGGGATACGACGACGGCACCGGTTACGACAGCGGCTACAACACCGGCCAGGTGTACGGCGGCGGCCGGCGTGGCGGCGGCTTCATACCCAACGACAACGACCCGGACCCGGATCTCCAGCACTACCGGCCGCGCCCGAACTGGCGGCGCCGGCTCAAGTGGACCGCGCTCACGCTGGCGACCGTGCTGGTCGTCACATCCGTCGCGACCTACTTCTGGGCCGACTCCAAGCTGCGCCGCGAGGTCGACCTGTCCAAGGTCATCGACCGGCCGGCGTCGGGCGCCGGCACCAACTACCTGATCGTCGGCTCGGACAGCCGTGAGGGCATGTCCAAGGCGGACGAGAAGAAGCTGCACACCGGCTCCGCCCAGGGCAAGCGCACGGACTCGATGATGATCCTGCACGTCGGCGACAACGGCGACACGCTGATCTCGCTGCCGCGCGACTCGAACGTCACGATCCCCTCGTTCCGGGGTTCCACGTCCGGCAAGATCCGCCCCGCCATGGGCCAGAACAAGCTGAACGCGGCGTACGCCTACGACGGCCCGACGCTGCTGGTCCGCACGATCGAGTACAACACCGGTCTGCACATCGACCACTACGTGGAGATCGGCTTCCAGGGCTTCGCCAGCATCGTGGACGCGGTCGGCGGTGTCACCATCGACATCGACAAGGGCTTCAAGGACAAGTACTCGGGCGCCGACTTCAAGGCCGGCAAGCAGACCCTCAACGGCGCGCAGGCCCTCGCCTTCGTCCGCACCCGGCACGCGTTCGCGGCCTCCGACCTGCAGCGCACCAAGAACCAGCAGAAGTTCCTCTCCGCGCTGGCCCACCAGGTGGCCACCCCGTCCACGGTCCTCAACCCCTTCAAGTTCTACCCCGTGATGGGCGCGGGCCTGGACTCGCTGATCGTCGACAAGGACATGTCCCTGTGGGACCTGGGCTCGATGTTCTGGGCGATGAAGGGCGTCCAGGGCGGTGACGGCACGTCGATGAACATGCCGGTCTCCGGCTCCGTCGGCGGCAACCTCGTCTGGGACAAGGCGAAGGTCAAGACGCTGGTGAACGAGCTGAACAACGACCAGAAGGTCACCGTCTCCGGCAACTAGCCGAAGCGGACGACCGCCGGAAAAGGGCTGAGGGCACCCGCGCGGGTGCCCTCAGCCCTTTTCCGGCCCATGAGGCGCTCACATTCCGGCGCCCGCCATCGCGCGACAGGTCTCCGAACAGCGGCGACACGCCTCCGCGCAGCGCATCATCTGCTGGTCGTCGGGCATGGACATACACGCCTCGGCGCACATCTCGCACACCTTGGCGCACAGCGTGCACATCTCGGCGGACATGGGCGAGCGGCGCATCATCATGTCGGCGCACATGCGGGTCGTCTCGGAGCAGTCCATCAGGGCGCGCATGACCTGCATCTGCTGCTGGCCGCCCTTCTGCATGCAGGAGCTCATGGTCTCCTCGCACATGCTGTGGCAGTTCATGCAGGCCTCGACGCAGTCCTGCATCTGCTGGGTGAGCGCCGGCGTCATCTGGGACTGGGTCATGGGTCCTCCTCGGATGCGGGGGCCCGGGGACGGACCCCGTCTGCTTCCGTCCTACGCCGCCCCGGCCCCGCCCGCATGTGACCGACCGGTCGTAACGTGCGGCGGAGCAGCACAAAGGCGCCCCGGAGGGCGCCTTTGCGAGGAGACCCGAAGGCCCGTGCCGTTACGGCAGGTTGCGGGCCATGACGATCCGCTGTACCTGGTTGGTGCCCTCGTATATCTGGGTGATCTTCGCGTCGCGCATCATGCGCTCCACCGGGTAGTCGCGGGTGTAGCCGTAGCCGCCGAGGAGCTGGACGGCGTCCGTGGTGACCTCCATGGCCACGTCCGAGGCGAAGCACTTGGCGGCGGCGCCCAGGTAGGTGAGGTCGGCGTCGCCGCGCTCGGAGGCGGCGGCGGCCTGGTAGGTGAGGGCGCGGGCCGCCGAGATCTTCATGGACATGTCGGCGAGCATGAACTGGATGCCCTGGAAGTCGGCGATCGGCTTGCCGAACTGCTTGCGCTCCTGGACGTAGCCCTTGGCGTAGTCGAAGGCGCCCTGCGCCACGCCGAGCGCCTGGGCGGCGATGGTGATGCGGGTGTGGTCCAGGGTCTTCATGGCCGTCATGAAGCCGGTGCCCTCCTCGCCGATCATGCGGTCGGCGGGGATGCGGACGTTGTCGAAGTAGACCTCGCGGGTCGGGGAGCCCTTGATGCCGAGCTTCTTCTCCGGGGCGCCGAAGGAGACGCCCTCGTCCGACTTCTCGACGACGAAGGCGGAGATGCCCTTGGAGCGCTTGGCGGGGTCCGTGACCGCCATGACCGTGTAGTACTCGCTCACGCCCGCGTTGGTGATCCAGCGCTTGACGCCGTTGAGGACCCAGTGGTCGCCGTCGCGGACCGCCTTGGTCTTCATGCCGGCCGCGTCCGAGCCCGCCTCCGGCTCGGAGAGGCAGTACGAGAACATCCCGTCGCCCTTGGCGAGCGGGGTCAGGTACTTCTTCTTCAGGTCCTCGCCGCCGGAGAGGATCACCGGGAGGGAGCCGAGCTTGTTCACGGCGGGGATGAGGGAGGAGGACACGCAGGCGCGGGCCACCTCCTCGATCACGATGACCGTGGCGAGCGCGTCGGCGCCGGCGCCGCCGTACTCCTCGGGGACGTGCACCGCGTGCAGGTCGTTGGCGACGAGGGCGTCGAGGGCCTCCTGCGGGAAGCGGGCCTCCTCGTCCACCGCCGCGGCGTACGGCGCGATCTTCGCCTCGACCAGGGAACGGACGGCGTCCCGGAGCATGTCGTGCTCCTCGGACGGGCGGTACAGGTCGAAGTCAGCCGATCCGGCCACGGTCTCTCACGCTCCAAAGACGCAGTGATACTGACGCTAATTACCGTTAAGTAACTCAAATTTTAGAGTGCAGCCCGCAACACGCCTACGTGACCTACACGACAGCTGGGAAATTTCCCGGCGGGGGTCCCGACTATGCTCAGGGGCCGCATCACCGACGTACCCGAGCTGGAGCACATCCATGAGCCTGAAGATCACCGTGATCGGCACCGGCTACCTCGGCGCCACACACGCCGCGGCCATGGCCGAGCTCGGCTACGAGGTGCTGGGACTCGACGTCGTACCCGAGAAGATCGCCATGCTGGAGCGCGGCGAGACCCCCATGTACGAGCCGGGTCTTGAGGAGCTGCTGCGCCGGCACGTGGCCGGTATCGAGGGCTCCACCGGGCGGCTGCGGTTCACCACCGACTGGGCCGAGGTCGGCGCCTTCGGTGACGTCCACTTCGTGTGCGTCAACACCCCGCAGCGGCATGGCGAGTACGCGGCCGACATGTCGTACGTCGACTCCGCCATCTCCTCGCTCGCCCCGCATCTGCACGGTCCGGCCCTGGTGGTCGGCAAGTCGACGGTGCCGGTGGGCTCGGCCGAGCGGCTGGCCGGCTACCTCGCCGAGCACGCGCCGGCGGGCGGCGACGCCGAGCTGGCCTGGAACCCGGAGTTCCTGCGCGAGGGCTTCGCCGTCCAGGACACCCTGCACCCGGACCGGATCGTGGTGGGCGTGCGCAGCGAGCGCGCCGAGAAGCTGCTGCGGGAGGTGTACGCGACGCCGATCGGCGAGGGCACGCCGTTCGTGGTGACCGACTTCCCGACGGCCGAATTGGTGAAGACGGCCGCGAACTCCTTCCTCGCCACGAAGATCTCCTTCATCAACGCGATGGCGGAGGTGTGCGAGGCCGCGGGCGGTGACGTGGCGAAGCTGGCGGAGGCCATCGGGCACGACGACCGGATCGGGAGGAAGTTCCTGCGCGCCGGGATCGGCTTCGGCGGCGGCTGTCTGCCGAAGGACATCCGGGCGTTCATGGCGCGGGCGGGCGAACTGGGCGCGGACCAGGCGCTGACCTTCCTGCGCGAGATCGACTCCATCAACATGCGCCGGCGCGGGCAGATGGTGGAGATGACCCGGGAGGCGCTCGGCGGCGGCTCCTTCCTCGGCAAGCGGGTCGCGGTGCTCGGCGCCACGTTCAAGCCCGACTCTGACGACGTGCGTGACTCGCCCGCGCTGAACGTGGCCGGCCAGATCCACCTCCAGGGCGGCCAGGTCACCGTGTACGACCCGAAGGGCATGGAGAACGCCCGCAAGGTCTTCCCCACCCTGGGCTACGCCGACTCCGCGCTTCAGGCCGCGCGGGGCGCCGACGTCGTCCTGCACCTCACCGAGTGGCGGGAGTTCGGCGAGCTGGACCCGGCGGCGCTCGGCGAGGCCGCGGCGGCCCGGGTGATCCTGGACGGCCGCAACACGCTCGACCCGGAGCTGTGGCGCCGGGCGGGCTGGACGTACCGCGCGATGGGCCGCCCGACGGCCTGAGGACACACGGGACGACGGACAGCCCCCGAGGACATACGGCGACGCCGGTTCGGCCGAGGCTCAGTCGGCCGAACCGGCGTCTTTCCGCATTCTGCACCACCGGACACATACGTGGCCGGTGAACGGCCTGTGTCTTACCCCTCCTTGGCCCGGTACCGGCGCATCTTCGCCCGTGCCCCGCACACCTGCATGGAGCACCAGCGGCCGCGTCCGGCCGGGCTGCGGTCGTAGTACGCCCAGTGGCAGTCGGGGGCCTCACAGGCCTTCAGCCGCATCCAGGTGCCCTGCGTCAGGCCCTCGGCGACGGCGGCGGCGACCCGGGAGAGCAGCGGGGCGTCGGGGGCGGGGGCGAGGGCCGCGGAGCCGTCGCTGTCGTCGACGGCGACGTACAGGGGGGCGTGGGCCAGCAGCCGGCCGAGCGGGGCGACCTCGCGGTGCGGGGGGTGCCCGGCGTGCGCGAGCAGCACGGCCCGCAGCGACTCGCGCAGCTCCCGCGCCTCCGCCAGCCCGTCCTCGGTGATCCCGAAGCGCCCCCGGCCCTCCTCGGTGTCCAGCGTGTCGGCGCCGGTCTCCACGTCCAGCGTGTTGACCAGGGACTCGACCAGCGCCAGGGCTCCGGGAGCGGCCGATCTCTCATTCATGGTTGCGACGTTACCCCCAATGCGGGAGCATGCAGTAACCGTTACCGGTTACCCGGTTCTACGGGTAACCGTGTCCGTGACACAAGGAGGTAGTCATGGCTCTCGCCAAGCTCGGCGTCGTGGTGCTGGACTGTCCCGACCCCCGTGCGCTGGCCGGCTTCTACGCCGAGGTGCTGGGCGGCACGGTGGAGGTGCAGGGGGACCCCGAGGACGACGGGTGGGTCGACCTGAAGGTGCCCGGCGGGACGGCGCTGGCCTTCCAGCGGGCGCCCGGGTACGTGCCCCCGAAGTGGCCCGCGCCGGACGCCTCGCAGCACTTCCACCTGGACCTGGTGGTGGAGGACCTGGACGCGGCCGAGAAGGGCGTGCTGGAACTGGGCGCCAGGCCGCTGGACGCGGAGGACCGCGAGCGGACCTTCCGTGTGTACGCCGACCCCGCTGGGCACCCGTTCTGCCTGTGCGCCTGCTGAGCCGTCCGAAGGAGGACACCATGGCGTCCGTCGCCCGTTTCCGCTCCGTCGTGCTCGACTGCCCCGATCCGCACGCGCTGGCCGCCTTCTACGCGGCGGTGGCCGGGGGCACCCCCGAGGCCGAGGACGACGACTGGGTCGTCCTGCGGGTGCCGGACGGGCCGCGGCTGGCCTTCCAGCGGGCCGAGGGGCACACCCCGCCGGAGTGGCCGCGCGCGGACCGCAACGGCCAGCAGTTCCACCTCGACTTCGACGCGGGCCGGACCTGGGCCGAGATCGACACGGCCCACGAGCGGGTGCTGGCGCTCGGCGCCCGGCCGCTGGACCTTGAGGACCGGGAGAAGAAGGACTTCCAGGTGTACGCCGACCCGGCCGGGCATCCGTTCTGCCTGTGCCGGATCGAGCACCCGTGACGCCCTGATCAGGAGCCGTCCAGCTCCCCGATCCTCGCGTTGGACGCCTCCCGGCGGTGCTGCGCGGCCCGCGCCGCGAAATCCGCGCTGCGCAGCACCCGTTGGACGTTCCCCCAGGTCAGCAGGGCCAGCTCGGTCTCCGACCAGCCGCGCCGGAGCAGTTCGGCGATCAGGTGGGGGTAGCGGGAGGCGTCGGCGAGGTCGCGGGGGTGGGCGGCGCCGGAGTCGTAGGTGCCGGACAGGCCCACGCACTCCGGGCCGGCCACGTCCCGGACGTGGTCGAGGTGGTCGGCGACGTCCTGGACCGCCGGCCCGGTCTGCTCGGCGGTCAACGGCACCATGCACAGGCCCCTCGCCGCGCCCACCGCCGCGAGCAGCTCGTCGGACAGGTTGGCCGGGTGCGGGCGCAGAGCCCCGGCGGCGGAGCGGGTGCACAGCACCGGGGTCTTGGACAGCGCGAGAACACGTGCGGCGGTGGCCCGGGACGCGCCGGAGACATCGGCGACCACACCGAGCCGGTTCATCTCCCGCACCACCTCCTCGCCGAACCGGCTCAGCCCCGTCTCCCCCGCCCAGGCGGTGCCCGCGAGCGTGAGCACGCGCAGGCCGAGGGCGTGCAGGACCCGCAGGATGCCGAGGGAGTCGTCGAGCGCGCCGGCATGGGCCGGGCCCAGCACCACCGCGACCCGGCCGCAGTTGCGGGCGTCGATGATCTGCCCGGCGGTGCCCACCAGGCGCAGGCCCTCCGGATGGGCCTCGATCACCGACCGCGCCTGGTCCAGCTGTTCCAGCGTCGCGGAGGTCGCACGGTCGCCGCCGGTGCCCTCCGGCAGGTGCAGCGACCAGAACAGCGCCCCCACATGCCCCTCCCGCATCCGCGGTATGTCGGTGTCGACGGCCGCCTCACCCAGCTCCAGGTCGTACCAGGACAGATGGCGCAGGGCCCACGGCAGTCCGCTGTAGCCGTCGGCCACCGGGTGGGCGGCCAGCAGGGCGTGGGCCCGCTGCAGGGACGCGTGCTCCGAGACAAAAGGGTCGTCCGGCAGGCCGCCGTCCTCGCCGACCTCGGTCGTGGAGGGGATGTCGTCCTGGAGGTCGGCCATGGCGGGCTCCGTACGTCGTCGTGGCTTACGCGGTCGAGAGCTGCGTCGGGCTGGGGCGTATCGCCACGGTCGCACGGAGGGGAGGATGGCTTCCTGGTGAGTGGGGCGTTCGGGGGTACGGCCGGTCAGGCCTCCCGGGCCGTGCGGATGACCTCGTCCAGGGTCTCCCGGGAGCGCCGCAGATCGGCGATCATGCGGTCGATCCGGTCGCGCTCGGCGGTCAGGTCCCGCACCAGACGCGGGGTGGCGATCGCCGAGGGTCCGCCGTCCCGGTCGCGCATGCAGGGCAGCAGCTGCCGGATCTTCTCGCTGTGCAGCCCGGCCGCGTACAGCTCCTGGATCCGGATGACCCGGTCGACGGCCGCCTCCGGAAAGTCGCGGTGGCCGCCGGGGGTGCGCTCGGCGGTGAGCAGCCCCTGGGTCTCGTAGTAGCGCAGCGACCGCTCGCTCACGCCGGTGCGCCGGGCGAGTTCACCGATCCGCATGTCCGCCTCCGCCGGAAGAGGGCTTGAATCTCACATCGGTGTCAAGTTCTACCGTGCCGGCATGACGCAGACAACGGACTCCACGGACCTCACGGACCCCACCGACTTCCTGGCACCGGCCCGGCTCGGGCGGCTCGCCCTGCCCAACCACCTCGTGATGGCCCCGCTCACCCGCAACCGCGCGGAGGCCGACGGCACCCCCACCGACCTGATGGTCACCCACTACGCCCAGCGCGCCTCCGCCGGACTGATCATCGCCGAGGGCACGACACCCAACCCGGTCGGACAGACGTACCCGGACATCACCGCGATCCACACCGACCGGCACGTGTCCGGCTGGCGGCGGGTCACCGACGCGGTGCGGGCGGCCGGCGGGCGGATGTTCCTCCAGCTCCAGCACGGCGGCCGCGTGAGCCATCCGGCGACCACCGGCCTCACCCCGCTCGCGCCCTCCCCCGTCCCGCTGCCGGAGACGATCTTCACCCCGCAGGGCCACCGGCGGGCCGCGGTCCCGCGCGAGATGACGGCGGACGACATCCGCGCCACGATCGCCGACTTCGCCGCCGCCGCACGCCGGGCCGTCGACGCGGGCTTCGAGGGCGTGGAGGTGCACTCCGCCAACGGGATGCTGCTGCACCAGTTCCTCGCGGACAACACCAACCGCCGCACCGACGCCTACGGCGGCCCGGCCGCGCGACGGGTGCGGTTCGCGGCGGAGGTGACCGAGGCGGTGGCCGACGCGATCGGCGCGGACCGGGTCGGCATCCGCATCTCCCCCGCGAGCACGGTCAACGGCGTCCTGGAGGACGACACCGACGGCCTCTACGCCACGCTGCTGGACCGCCTGAAGGGGCTGGACCTCGCCTATCTGCACCTGGTGCGCTCCGGCCCGGCCACCGGCTGGTACCGGCGGATCCGCGCCGACTGGCCCGGCGTCCTCATCGGCAACCCCGACCTGACCGGCCTGTCCACGCAGGGCGTCACCCGGGCCGCGCGGGAGATGCTGGCGGCAGGCGCCGACCTGGTCGCGCTGGGCCGGCCGTTCCTCGCCAACCCGGACCTGGTCACCCGGCTGCGCCTCGGCGCACCGCTCAACCCGGTCCGGGACCGGTACTTCATGTACGTGGGCGGGGCCGCCGGCTACAACGACTACCCCGCCCTCGCGGATCAGGCGGGACTGCCGTCCAGCGACTCGATGGTGGCGTCGGACGGGTCGCGGGTCGCCTGAAGGTCACGGGCCACGTCCTCCGCCGCGCCCAGCACCCGTACCGCGTTCTGCCAGGTCAGCTTGGCCAGGTCGGCCCTGGACCAGCCGCGGTCCAGCAGCTCGGCGAGCAGGTTCGGATAGCCGGAGACGTCGTTCAGACCGTCCGGGGTGAAGGCGGTGCCGTCGTAGTCGCCGCCGATGCCCAGGTGGTCGACGCCGGCCACCTCGCGCATGTGGTCCAGGTGGTCCGCGACCGTGGACACCGTGGCGACCGGGCGCGGATTGCGCTCCTCGAAGGCCTGGTGGATCTTCATCGCCTCGGGGCTGGTGTCCAGGTGGTGCAGACCGTGGGCGCGCATGTTCTCGTCGGCCGCCGCCGTCCAGTCGACCGCCGCCTGGAGCACGAACTTCGGCACGAACGTCACCATCGCCATGCCGCCGCCCGCGGCCATCCGCTCCAGGACGTCGTCGGGGATGTTGCGCGGATGGTCGCACACGGCCCGCGCCGAGGAGTGCGAGAAGATCACCGGCGCGGACGTGGTGTCCAGCGCGGCCCGCATGGTCGTGGGGGCCACGTGGGACAGGTCGACCAGCATGCCGAGGCGGTTCATCTCGCGGACCACCTCGCGGCCGAACGCGGACAGACCGCCGACCTTCGGCTCGTCCGTGGCGGAGTCCGCCCAGTCGTTGTTGTCGTTGTGGGTGAGCGTCATGTAGCGCACCCCCAGCTCGTACAGGCCGCGCAGGGTGCCGAGGGAGTTGTCGATCGAGTGCCCGCCCTCCGCGCCCATGAGGGAGGCGATACGGCCCTCCGCGCGCGCCGCCTCCATGTCGGCGGCGGTCAGCGCGGCCCGCAGATCGGCGGGGTGCCGGGCGATGAGCCGGCGTACGCAGTCGATCTGTTCGAGGGTCGCCGGCACCGCCCCGGGCAGGTCCGAGCGTACGTACACCGACCAGTACTGCGCCCCGACCCCGCCCGCGCGCAGCCGCGGGATGTCGGTGTGCAGATGGGCGTCCTGCCGTACGGCGATGTCGCGGGCGGCGAGGTCGTAGCGGACCTGCTCGCGCAGCGCCCACGGCAGGTCGTTGTGGCCGTCGACGACCGGGAACTCGCGCAGCAGGGACCGTGCTTCGTCCAGTGAGGTCATTGCCTGTTACTTCCCGAAGCCGAAGCCGCTCGACCCCTCGACCTTCGCACGCAGCCGCTTGCCCTTCTCGGTGGCCTGGTCGTTGAGGTCCTGCTGGAAGTCGCGCATCCGGTGCAGCAGGTCCTCGTCGTGCGCGGCGAGGATGCGGGCCGCGAGGAGACCGGCGTTGCGGGCACCGGCGACGGAGACGGTGGCGACCGGGACCCCGGCCGGCATCTGCACGATGGACAGCAGCGAGTCCATGCCGTCGAGGTACTTCAGCGGCACCGGCACGCCGATGACCGGCAGCGGGGTGACGGAGGCGAGCATGCCGGGCAGGTGGGCGGCGCCGCCGGCACCGGCGATGATCACCTTCAGCCCACGGTCGGCGGCCTGCTCGCCGTACGTGACCATCTCGCGGGGCATGCGGTGCGCGGAGACGACGTCGACCTCGTAGGCGATCTCGAACTCGTCCAGGGCCTTGGCGGCGGCCTCCATGACGGGCCAGTCGGAGTCCGACCCCATGACGATGCCCACGACGGGGCCGGCAGCGGTGCTCATTCGGTGATGGTGCCTCTCAGATAGCCGGCTGCGTGACGGGCGCGTTCCAGCACGTCGTCCAGGTCGTCGCCGTAGGTGTTGACGTGACCGACCTTGCGGCCGGGCTTCACGTCCTTGCCGTACATGTGGATCTTGAGCTTGGGGTCGCGGGCCATGCAGTGCAAGTACGCGGAGTACATGTCCGGGTAGTCGCCACCCAGGACGTTGACCATGACCGTCCACGTGGCACGCGGACGCGGGTCGCCGAGCGGGAGGTCGAGGACCGCGCGGACGTGGTTGGCGAACTGGGAGGTGATCGCGCCGTCCTGGCTCCAGTGGCCGGAGTTGTGCGGGCGCATCGCCAGTTCGTTGACGAGGACGCGGCCGTCGCGGGTCTGGAACAGCTCGACGGCGAGGTGCCCGACGACACCCAGTTCCTTGGCGATGGTCAGGGCCATCTGCTCGGCCTGCAGGGCGAGGGACGCGTCCAGGTCGGGCGCCGGGGCTATGACCGTGTCGCAGACGCCGTTGACCTGCCGCGACTCGACCACCGGGTAGGCGACGGCCTGGCCGTGCGGGGAGCGTACGACGTTGGCGGCGAGCTCGCGGACGTAGTCGACCTTCTCCTCGGCGAGGACCGGGACACCGGCCCGGAACGGCTCGGCGGCCTCCTCGGCGCAGTCCACGACCCACACGCCCTTGCCGTCGTAGCCGCCGCGGACGGTCTTGAGGACCACCGGGAAGCCGTCCCCCTCGGCCGCGAACCGGACCACGTCGCCGGGGTCGGCGACGATCCGGTGCCGCGGGCACGGGATGCCGATCGCGTCGAGTCTCGCGCGCATCACGCCCTTGTCCTGGGCGTGCACCAGCGCGTCGGGGCCCGGACGCACGGGGATGCCGTCCGCCTCCAGGGCCCTGAGGTGCTCGGTGGGTACATGTTCGTGATCGAAGGTGATCACGTCGCAACCGCGCGCGAACTCGCGCAGCGTGTCCAGGTCGCGATAGTCGCCGATGACGACATCGCTCACGACCTGGGCCGCCGAGTCCTGAGGGGTGTCACTGAGAAGCTTGAACCTGATGCCCAACGGGATGCCCGCCTCGTGCGTCATACGCGCGAGCTGCCCCCCGCCGACCATGCCGACTACCGGGAACGTCACACCCCTAGCGTATCGGCCACGCCGGGACGGCCGGATCGTGTCCCTCTCACAAACTCTTACCAGCCGCTTTCCACCCTCTTTCCGACCTGTTTCCTGGTCTTGGCCTTGTGCACAGGCGGTGGAGGGTTCGTCTGGATAGCATGGCTGGGCCGACGAAACCTACCGACGGGAGCTGCACAGCCATGGAACCTCGTTCCTCGGGGCTGCAACGGCTCGTACGCGAGGTGGCCAAGTTCGGCACCGTCGGCGTTGCGGGCATCTTTGTCAATCTCGGCGTCTTCAACCTGGTCCGGCACGTCTCCGACCTGCCGGTGGTGCGCGCGAGCATCATCGCGACCGTGGTCGCCATCGCCTTCAACTACGTGGGCTTCCGGTACTGGACGTACCGGGACCGCGACAAGAGCGGCCGTACCAAGGAACTCACGCTCTTCCTCTTCTTCAGCGCGATCGGCCTGGTGATCGAGAACGGCGTGCTCTACGCGGCGACCTACGGGTTCGGCTGGGACAGCCCGCTGCAGAGCAACGTCTTCAAGTTCGTCGGCATCGGCATCGCGACCCTGTTCCGCTTCTGGTCGTACCGCACCTGGGTGTTCCGGGCCATGCCCGCGCAGGAGGCGGAGTCGATCCTGGTGGCGGAGGCGAAGAAGCCGCACAGCGAGCCCGAGCCGAAGTCCCAGCGGGTTCCCTGACCCGGTTCGCGGCCGCGGTTCACCGGACCGTCGGCAGGTCCTCCTCGGTCTTGCGGGCCGGCGGTGTACGCGACAGGAACAGGCCGAAGACCGGTGGCTGGGCCTGAAGCAGCTCCAGGCGCCCCCCGTCGGCCTCCGCGAGGTCGCGGGCGACGGCCAGGCCGATCCCCGTGGAGTTCCGTCCGCTGATCGTCCGCTCGAAGATCCGCGCGCCGAGGTCGGCGGGGACGCCCGGGCCCTCGTCGGTGACCTCGACCACGGCCTGGTTGCCGGTGACGCGGGTGCGCAGCGCGACCGTGCCGCCGCCGTGCATGAGGGAGTTCTCGATCAGCGCCGCCAGCACCTGGGCGACGGCCCCCGGGGTGCCGACGGCCTGCAGATGCCGCTTGCCGGAGCTGACGATGGCCCGGCCGGCGCTGCGGTAGGCGGGCCGCCATTCGGCGAGCTGCTGCTGGATGACCTCGTCCAGGTCGAAGGTGACGGCGGAGCCGGTGCGCGGGTCGCGGGAGTTCGTCAGCAGCCGCTCGACGACGTCCGTGAGCCGCTCGACCTGGGTGAGCGCGACGTTCGCCTCTTCCTTCACGATGTCCGGGTCGTCGGTGAGGGTGATCTCCTCGAGGCGCATGGACAGCGCGGTGAGCGGGGTGCGCAGCTGGTGGGAGGCGTCGGCGGCCAGGCGCCGCTCGGCGGTCAGCATGCGTCCGATCCGCTCGGCGGAGGAGTCCAGCACATCGGCGACCCGGTCCAGCTCGGGGACGCCGTAGCGCTTGTGCCGCGGGCGCGGGTCGCCGGAGCCGAGCCGCTCGGCGGTCTCCGCGAGGTCGGTCAGCGGGGAGGCGAGCCGGTTGGCCTGGCGTACGGCGAGCAGCACGGCCGCGATGACCGCGAGCAGCGCCACCAGGCCGATGATCAGCAGGGTCCGGCCGACCTCGCGGGTGACCGCGGAGCGCGGTTCCTCCACGGTGACGCTCTCGCCCTCCTCGCCCCGCTGTGTGGCGCGGATCACATCGCCCTGCGGCTTGGTGCCGATCTCGATGGGCGCCTGGCCGGGCATGCGGATGACCGCGTACTGCTCCTTGCTGACGGGGTTGCGCAGCGCGTCCGCGTTGACCTTCTCCGCGGCGAGGAGCCGGCTGTCCACGATGCTGGCCAGCCGCACCGCCTCGGACTCCACCCGCTCCTGGGCGCTGTTGCTGATCGTCCGGGTCTCGACGATCACGAGGGAGATGCCGAAGACGGCGATCACCACGAGGACGACGGCGAGGGTGGACTGGATGAGACGTCGGCGCATGTTCCGTTACCTGAGGTGATCGCTGGCCCTGGGAAGGGGCTCCGGGGAGGGGCTCAGCTCTTCTCGAAGCGGAAGCCCACTCCACGCACCGTGGCGATGTAGCGCGGGTTCGCCGCGTCGTCGCCGAGCTTCTTGCGCAGCCAGGAGATGTGCATGTCGAGGGTTTTGGTGGAGGACCACCACGTGGTGTCCCAGACCTCGCGCATCAGCTGGTCGCGGGTGACGACCCGGCCGGCGTCCCGCACCAGCACCCGCAGCAGGTCGAACTCCTTGGCGGTGAGCTGGAGTTCCTCGTCGCCCATCCACGCCCGGTGCGATTCGACGTCGATCCGCACCCCGTGCGTGGCCGGCGGCTGCTGCGGCTCGGCGGCACCGCGCCGGAGCAGGGCCCGTACCCGGGCGAGCAGTTCGGCGAGCCGGAAGGGCTTGGTGACGTAGTCGTCGGCGCCCGCGTCCAGGCCGACGACGGTGTCCACCTCGTCGGCCCGCGCGGTCAGGATGAGGATCGGCACGGTGTGGCCGTCGGCCCGCAGCCGGCGGGCGACCTCCAGGCCGTCCATGCCCGGCAGGCCCAGGTCCAGTACGACCAGGTCGACGCCGCCCTGCATGCCGGCGTCCAGCGCGGTGGGTCCGTCCTCGCGCACCTCGACCTCGTAACCTTCCCGGCGCAGGGCGCGGGCCAGCGGCTCCGAGATGGACGCGTCGTCCTCGGCGAGCAGTACACGGGTCATGAGGTGATGGTAGACCGCCCGCGCACGGTGCTGGGGTGTGATCGCTGCCAGGAACTCTTACCTTCGCACGCCGCCGGCACGGCGTCGGCACGGCGTTGGTACGAACCATCGCTCTGGGGATGCGATCGTAGGAAGGACCTTCGATTCAGGTGCTGCGGTTCCTTCGACACCTGTGATCCGCGTCTCAAGTCCTTCCATATCCGGCAGTGTCCTGCCTTACAGTGACCTGAACGCCTGTAGTACACCAGGGGACCTTCGGCGCGCAGACGTCGCTGAAGGTCTCTTTTGTGTGCGGTTGATGAAGATCAGCCTTGAAAGGAATGACCTCTGGCCGGGCTCCGCAGCGCATCGACGCGCGACGGGGCGTGGATCCCGGTGGTCGCCGTCCACCGCTTCCGAGACCCGGAGGCGGAAATCCCCTCGGGCGTTGGGGGCGGGCGGCCGACCCCGCCGGTGCCGGCCGACCCCACCGGGCGCGCAACGCTCCAGCAGCGCGTCCCGACCAGCAAGGAACGACCATGGCGTCCAGCCTGACGAAGGACTCGGTCCGCCGGGGCACCCCCGGTTCCGAGAAGACCTTCTTCGGCCACCCCCGCGGCCTGGCCACTCTCTTCATGACCGAGATGTGGGAGCGTTTCTCCTACTACGGCATGAGGGCTCTGCTCCCGCTGTACCTGGTGGCCCCGGGCGGCCTCCACCTGAGCGCGGGCACGGCGACCGCGATCTACTCGGTGTACGTGTCGCTCGTGTACCTGCTCGCCCTGCCCGGCGGCTGGGTCGCGGACCGCTTCCTCGGCCCTCGCAAGACGGTCGCCGTGGCGGGCCTGATCATCATGCTCGGCCACCTGTGCCTCGCGCTCCCCGTGGCCGCCAGCTTCTTCGTCGGCCTGGGTCTCGTCGCCATCGGTTCGGGTCTGCTGAAGGCCAACATCTCCACGATGGTCGGCCACCTCTACAAGGGCCCGGACGACCCGCGCCGGGACGGTGGCTTCACCCTCTTCTACATCGGCATCAACCTGGGTGCCTTCGCCGCGCCGCTGGTCATCGGCACCGTCGGTGAGAACGTCAACTGGCACCTGGGCTTCGCGCTGGCCGCGCTCGGCATGGCGCTGGGTCTGGCCCAGTACCTGCTGGGCGGCCGTCACCTGAACCCGAAGAGCAGCGAGGTCCCGACCCCGCTGAGCCCCGCGGAGAAGTCCGCCACCCTGCGCAAGGGCCTGATCTGGCTCGCCATCGCCGCGGTCTTCTACGGCGTCGTCGGCGGCACCGGCCACTTCACCCTGAACTGGGCGCTGATCCCGCTCACCCTCATCGGTCTGATCGTGCCGATCCTGGTCATCGCCCGCATCCGCCGGGACAAGGACCTGGACTCGGCCGAGAAGTCGAAGGTGTCGGCGTACGTCTGGTTCTTCGTCGCCGCCGCCGTCTTCTGGATGATCTACGACCAGGGTGGTTCGACCCTGTCGCTGTTCGCGGACGGCTCGGCCAGGAACTCGATCGCCGGCTGGACGTTCCCGGTCTCCTGGTACCAGTCGGTCAACCCGGTCATGATCATGGCCCTGGCGCCGGTCTTCGCCTGGCTGTGGCTGTGGCTGAACCGCCGCGGCAAGGAGCCGAGCACGATCGTGAAGTTCGCCTCCGGCCTGGTGCTGATCGGTACGTCCTTCTTCCTCTTCCTCGCCCCGCTGTCGATCGCCGAGGGCGGTCACAAGGCCGCGGCGATGTGGCTGGTCGCGATCTACTTCGTGCAGACCGTCGGTGAGCTGACGCTGTCTCCGGTGGGTCTGTCGGTGACGACGAAGATGGCGCCGAAGAAGTACGCCTCGCAGATGATGGGCGTCTGGTTCCTCGCGGTCACCGCGGGCGACTCGGTCACCGCGCTGGTGTCCAACCCGGCCATCGGCGGCATCAACCTCGACAAGATGGGCTTCGTCGCCCTGGAGGCCGTGCTCGCCGTCGTCGCCGGTGCGGCGGTGTGGATGTACCGCAAGAAGGTCAACAAGCTCATGGGGGACGTGCACTGACGTGCACTGACGTCCGGTGACGTGCTGACGTCCACTGGGACGGCTCCCTGAAGAGGGCCACCGCATCTCGGCATGCGGTGGCCCTCTTCGTGTCCGGGAGTCAGCGCGTCCTTCGCTTCGGCATGAACGTGAACACCGCACCGCCCAGCAGGATCGCCGTGCCCGCCACCAGGCCGAGGGCCTTCAGGGCGCCGTGGTCGCTCGCGCCGGTCTCGGCGAGGCCGCCGGAGCCGGAGGTGCCGCTGCCGCCGGCCGTCGAGCCGCCCGACGTGGAGGTGCCGCCCGAGGCGCCCCCCGGCTGCCGGCTGGTGTCCAGGGTGAGCGAGACCTCCGTCTTCGTCGGCGTGCACGTCGTGGTCGTACCGAGCGCCTTGATCGTCAGGACGCCCGGGGACAGGGTCGAGGTGCCGCTCGCGCCGGGCTTGTAGGTGCCGGTGAGGTCGGGGATCTCGATCGGGTCGCCGGACTTGATGTCCTTGGCGTTCGTCGGCCCCTCCACATGCACCGTGCCCTTGTCGGCGCCGCCCAGCACCACCTCCATGGACGGCTTCACGGAACCCTTCGGGATGTCGGCGGGGCTGTTCATCACCGACTTCTTGAACTGCACGGTGAGGTCGAAGTTCCCGCCGTTCCTCCTGGCGTTGATCTGCACCGGTGAGGTCGCGTTCTTGTCGCCGATCGGGGTCTTGCAGGCGTAGGGGACCTGCACCTCCTTGCCGGTGTAGTCGGTCTGGCCGTTGCCGCCGGTGGCGGTCGGGGAGGCCGTGGTCGTCGGCGTGGCCGACGGTGTGGGGGTCGTCGACGGCGTCGGCGTCGGGCTGGACGTGCCGCCCCCGCCCCCACCGGTGACCTGGATGGCCGCCGCCTTCTGCACGGTCTCCTTCGGCGTGCACTTGGTGTCGGTCGACATCGCGTTGACGGTGTACGCGTCCGGCGTCAGCGTCACCTCGCCGGCCGTCGTCAGCTTGATGCTGCCCTTCATGTCGGACAGCACCATCGCGCCGCCCTTGGGGATCGCGGGGTTCGTGCGCGTCCCCTGCATCGCGATGTCGGCGGCCTGTGCCCCGGCCGCCTTCAGGATCCCGGACGGCTGGACGGAGTTCGCGGGCAGGTCGATGATGTCGGGGTTCTTGGACGCGGCCTGGACGAACTTCCACACGACGTCCACCGTGTCGCCGACCTTCGCCGTGGCCGGGGCCGTGATCTCGACCTTCGTGGTGCCGTCGATCGGGCTGATGCCGGCGGGCGGCACACAGTGGGTGGCGTACGACACCTCGGCCGCCTGCGCGGGGCTCGCGGCGAGGCCCAGCAGGACGCCCGCACCGCTCAGCGCCAGCGCGGCGCCCGCGGCCGTACCTCTCCTTCGGATGCTCACGTCGGTCCTTTCGTGGTGGGAGTCGTGGGACTCGCCGGGCTGTCGGAGTGCGGTGCGGAGAGCCGGCCGGCCGGGTCGCCCGGGACGGAGTCCGGGGCGAACCACGGCAGGGTCGGGTTCGTGGGGGGCGGTTCGCTGGTACGGCCGCCGGTGCGGAGCAGCCGGGGCAGGCGCAGGGTGCGGGTGAGGCGGGCGGCGCCGGGTCGGCGCGGGCGCACCCGGTCCACCACGGCCATGCCGGCGCGGAAGAGCGCGGCCGGGACGACCAGGCAGAGCAGGATCCAGAACAGCGTCACGCCCCAGGGGCGGCCCACGCCCCACGGCTGTTCGGCGAGGACCCTGCCGGCGTATTTCAGGGAGACGGTGTAGTCGCCGTGCGCCCCGGCGGTCAGCTCGACCGGCAGTCTGACCTCGGCCTTCCGGCCCGGGGCCAGGGTGCCGTGCCACTGCCGGTCGTCCCACTGCGGGGCGAAGACGCCGTGCGCGGAGCCGACCTGGAACACCGGGTCCTCGATCGCGCCGGTGCCGGTGTTGCCGACGGTGAAGACCAGGGTGCGGCTCGGCGGCGCCCCGAACCAGGTGAGCAGTCCGCTCGACCCGGTCAGCCGCGTGTCGGAGAGAATCGCCAGCCGTCCCCCGGACTGTTCGGCGGACAGCGGGGCGACGGGATGCCCGGCGACCTGCAGGACGGCGTCCGCCTCCGCCTCGGCGCCGGTGACGGTGGCCACGTGCACCACACAGGGGCAGGGCACGGGAGGTTCGGCGACCGGGAGCTTCCGGCTGAAGGCCCCCTGGGCGTCGGTGGTCACGGCCCGGCCGTCACCGTTGGCGCAGGAGTTGGTGCCGCCGATGACCCCCCGGTCCGGTGTGGCCCGCCCGCACACCAACACCATCAGCAGGGTGTGCGCTCTCCAGCCACTTCCGCTGACGGTGACCGAGCCTCCGGCACCGGCCTGAGTCACCGACAGCTTCACGACGGGGCGGTCCACCGCATACGCCGGGCCGCCGCCACCCAGCAACGCCAGCACCGCCACCAGCACCGCCACCGGCCGCAGAATCCTTGCCTTCCCGCTCACTTCACCGCACCTTCCGTCAACTCCCCACCGAGGTATGGGACACCGGCGGCAACAGCGCCTCGCACACCACCGGGTGCCGACCGGCTGGGCGGCCGCCCGACGGGTTCGGCGTCCTTCGAGGCTCCGAGCGCCGTGCGGGGTGACGGGCCACCGGGCACCACCCGGCCGGACTTCGGCACCCCGGTCGCCAAGGGGCCGGTCACAGGGCCGTCGGGTGGCGGGGCGGTGGGGGCCGGGGAGCCGGTCGTCAAGGAATCGGAGACGGAGACCTGGAACGTCGGGCCGTCGCAGGCCAAGGGGTCGGTCACAGGGCCTTCGGGAGCGGCCGGGGAGCCGGGCGTGACCGGATCGGAGGAGGGGACTCGGGACGCCGGGACGTCGGGAGCCGTGACAGCAGGGGTCGAGCCTCTGGGCGTCGGACGGCCGGGATTCGGCACCCCGGTCGCCAGGGAGCCAGGCACAGGGCCTTCCAGGGCGGCCGGGGAGCCGGGCGTGACCGGATCCAAGGAAGCGACCCGGGACGCCGGGACGTCGGGAGCCGGGGTGCCGATCGTGACCGGATCCAAGGAGGCGACCCGGAACACCAGGCCGTCGGGGGCCGGGACACCGGGCGTCGGGGCGCTGAGCCTCGGGGCGGCCGGGGCCGAGTCCTCGGGGGAAGGGTCGTCGGTGGGCGTGGGGCGGTGCCGTCCGCGGGCTGCGAATGCCGCGACCGCCACCGCGAACAACGCGACGCCCGCCACCGTCGGCCACGGCACGAACCGGGCCGACGTGGTCGCCGTGTCGTGGGCTCCGCCCGGGGCCGTGACCGTCAGCCGTACGTCGACCGCGTCCAGCGCGGGCCGGTCGGGCCAGGGCTCGGTGAGCTTCACGCGGGCGCCGGGGCGCAGGTGGACGGGGAGGGTGCGCGGCGCGCGGTCCAGGACCCGCCCGAGGACGCCGTCCGCGCGCACCGCGAGCCGCGGCGCCAGCACAGTCGTACCGCGGTTGACCAGCTCGTACGTGATGCGGTCGGCGTGCACGGCGAGGTGCTCGACGGTCAGCGCGGCGAGCGCCGGGCCACCGACGCGCAGCCGGACCGGGACGGTCGCCGTACGCCCCCGCGTGTCCCGCGCGACGACGGCACCGGAGCGGTCGCCGGGCGCGGCCCCGGCCGGCACGGTCATCGTGAAGGGCACCTCGGCGCGGGTGCGGGCCGGGACGCGTATCCCGTTCCCGGCCTCGCCGGCGAACACGGTCCGCAGGCCGGTTCCGGACAGCCGTACGACGACCGGAGCCCGCCCGGGGTTGGTGACGACCACCGTGTCCTGCAGAACCGTCCCGGCCGAGCCTTCGGCGTAGAAGGACGGACGGCCCCCGCCCGCGGGCGCGAGGGACCACTCCGCGGGCGTGGCGAAGGCGCCGGGGGCGGCCAACAGGCACAGGACCAGGGTCAGGGCGGCGCGGGCGGAGAGCAGGACGGGACGCGCGCGGGTCAGGGCGCGGGCGGCGGACAGCATGGGCGGCTCCAGCGGTTGGCCTGGACTCCGACGGGTGATCTGGGCTGCGACGACGACCTCGGCTTCGGCGGTCACCCGGGCTCGAGCCGTCGGCCCGCGCCCCGGCCGTCGTCGGACCAGGTCAGCGGCGCGACGGCTGGCCGCGGCGGGTCAGCCAAAGGGTGCCCGCCGCTCCGGTGAGGAGTACCGTGCCGCCGAGTGTGCCGAGGGCGATCGCGTCGTCCTCGGGGCCGGTTTGCGGGAGCTGTCCGCCGGAGGACGTCGAGGAGGAGCCGCCGGCTGCGGTCACGTCCAGGGTGAGGCCCGGTTTCGGGCTGTTGGTCGGTGTGCAGGTCGTCGTCGTGCCGAGCGCCTTGATGATCAGCGTGCCCGGCGTGAAGGTGACCTTGCCGGTCTTCTTCGGCGTGTAGGTGCCGGTCAGGTCGCTGATCTTGATGGGGGTGTTGGCGGGGATCGCGGCCGCGTTGGCGGGCCCGCTGACCGGCAGCGTGCCGCTGTCCGCGCCGCCGAGCCTGATGCTCGCGCTCGGGGTCATCGCGCCCTTGCCCAGCTCGACGGGGCTGGAGGAGACGCCCTTCTGCCAGGACATGGTGATCCTGTAGCCGCTACCGCTCTTGACGCCCTTGATGTCGATGGGCGAGACGGCGCTCTTGACGCCGATCGGGGTCTGGCAGCGGTAGTCGACGTCGACCACGTCGGCGTGGGCGGCCGGCGCGGACAGCAGCACCGCCGAGCCGGCCAGGGCCGCGGCGGACGCGAGCGCGGCGGTGCGTTTCGGGTACGACACGGTCGGTCCACCCCATTCGTTCCGGATGCGTGCGGGCGAGCATTCCCTGACGGCGCATCAGATTTGGCCGTCAAGGTACGCCCGGCACCGCGAGGAGGGAAGACGCATCACACGCCGGAGTTGTGACGATCCGGCGTGTGTGACGCGTGGCCCGAGTGGAGGGCGGGCCGGGGCCTACGGCCTGCGCAGCACCTCCGGCAGGCCCCAGCGCCACAGCACCTCGGGCACGGCGACCGTGCCGTCGGGCCGCTGGTGCTGCTCCAGGAGGGCCGGCACCAGACGGCTCGTGGCCAGGCCCGAGGCGTTGAGGGTGTGGACGTAAGCCGCCCTGCCGCCCCCGGCCGGCCGGTACCGGATGCCGCCGCGCCGCGCCTGGTAGTCGCGGGCGTTCGACACCGAGCTGACCTCCGCGTAGGTGCCGAGGCTGGGCAGCCACACCTCGACGTCGTAGGTGCCGGCCTGCGCGGCGCTGGTGTCCCCGGCGGCGAGCCGGGTGACCCGGTGGTGCAGGCCGAGCTCGGTCACCAACCGCTCGGCCATGGCCAGCAGTTCCCGCTGGGCCGCGTCCGAGCCGTCGGGCCGGGTGAGCTGGAACAGTTCGACCTTGTTGAACTGGTGGCCGCGCAGGGTGCCCCGCTCGGCGGTGCGGTAGCCGCCGGCCTCCTTGCGGTAACAGGGCGTGTAGGCCACGTACTTGAGGGGCAGCTCACGCTCGTCGAGGGTCTCGCCGTGGTGCAGGGCGGCGAGCGCGGTCTCGGCGGTGGGCAGCAGGAACCGCTCGGGACGGCCGTCGGCGCCGCGGTCGGTGACGAAGACGTCGTCCGCGAACTTCGGGAACTGGCCGGCGGTGTAACCGGCCTGCCAGGTCAGCAGGTGGGGCGGCAGGACGAAGGTGTACCCGGCCCGGCGGTGGCGGTCCAGGAAGTGGTTGAGCAGGGCCCACTCCAGCGCGGCGCCCTCGCCCCGGTAGACCCAGTTGCCGCTGCCGGCGAGCACGGCGCCGCGCCGGTGGTCGACCAGCGCGAGGTCCTCGGTGAGCCGTACATGGTCGCGGGGCGGGAATGCGAACTCCGGGCGGGCGCCCCCGGTGCGGACGACCTCGTTGTGTTCCTTGCCGCCCGCGGGCACGTCCGGGTCGGGGAGGTTCGGCAGCCCGTCGAGGAACGCGCGGTGTGCGGCGTCCAGCCTGCCGTGCGCGGCGGTCGCCCCGGCGACCCGGTCGGCCAGTTCCGCGGCCCTGTCGAGGAGTTCGTCCGCCGGTTCGCCGGCCCGGCGGCGGGCCGCGATGTCGGCCGAGACGCGGCGCCGTTCGCCGCGCAGCCGCTCCAGGGCCGTACGGGCCTCACGCAGCCGCTGGTCGAGGTCGAGGAAAGCGTCGAGGTCCACGTCCAGGCCGCGTTTGGCGAGGCCTTCGCGGACGCGTTCGGGGTGCTGTCGGATGAGGGTGACGTCAAGCATGGTGCTGCCCAACTGGTCGGCGGGGCGGCATGGTCCGCCCCGGGTCGGTTCCCTCGGGGCGTGGGCGAGAGGGTGCTCGCGGTGCCACCACGCCTTCGCCGTCGTACGACGGCCTCGTCGGGCCCGATGACGGGGGCCGGCCGGCGGGGCATTTCCTCCCCGCACTCGGGAGGGGATTCACACCGGGGTGCGAGGCCGCCTTCACAGCGGGTGGCGGCTCTCTCGGCTCGCTGAGCCCGGGCTACTCGTCTCCGTCAGCGCGTTGCGCCCAGGGTAGGAAGGGCCGTACCCACGGGAAAACGAATTTCCCCGGGCGCCATGGCGGGGCTCACGCCGGTGCGCCCAGCTCCGCCCACACCGTCTTGCCCGGCCGGCCCGCGGCGCGGACGACGCCCCAGTCCAGGCACAGCCGCTGCACGATGAACATGCCGTGGCCGCCGGGACGGCCGGCGCGGTGCGGGGTGCGGGGGGCCGGCTGGCCGGTGCCGCGGTCGGAGACCTCGACCCGGATCACCTTGTTGTCGCAGGCCAGGAGCAGTTCGTCGGGGCCCTCGGCGTGCAGGCAGGCATTGGTGACCAGTTCGGAGACCACGAGCAGCACGTCCTCGGCCGCGGCCCGCTGGTCGGCGCCCGCGGCGGGCAGCCAGCCCCACGCGTACAGCGCCTGGCGGGCGAAGTCGCGGGCGAGCGGGACGACCCCGCTCTCGCCCTGCAGGCCGATTCTGCGCACCTGCGGCCCGCCGGTGCCCTGGGTGCCGCCGGCGGGCCCGGACGGCACGGACGGCGCGGCTGCGCCCGTGGGCACGCCTGGCGTCGGCGCATCCCCCTCGGACGCCCCGGAAGCGCCGCTGGGCTCCGGGCCGCGGTCGCCCGGCGGGTAAGGCCGGGTGGTGCTCATCAGCGCTTCACCTCACCGATTCACCAGTTCACGATTCAACGGCCGGCACCGCTTCGTGCCGGCCGGTCCGTACGTCGTCCGTACGTCGTCCGCCCGCCGTCCGCGCGGGATGTCCTGCTCGCCCGTCCGTCGCACGTACGTCCGTCCAGTCGTTGCGCCGGTCCCGGGGCGGTCCGGGCCGGCGGTCGTCAGGGGGTGCCCCGCCTTCCTCCTGCCCTCTCCTGCCCGGCCGATACGGCACAACACCCCTGTTTTCGGCGTGCCGGGTGCGGGCGCCCGCGGCCGGTGACACACGGACGAGGGCGGCGGACGGCGGACTCAGCCGGCGCCGTCGGTCAGGGCCGCCTCCACGGAGTCGTGCACGGTGAAGACCGCCTCGGCCCCCGTGATCTCGAACACGCGGGCGACCACCGGCTGCATCCCCGCCAGATGGACCCCGCCGCCGGCGGCCTCGGCCTTGAGCCGGGCTCCGAGCAGGACGTTCAGGCCCGTGGAGTCGCAGAACTCCAGGCGGGTGCAGTCCACGACGAGGCGTGAGAAACCCTTGCCCAGAAGGTCGTCGAGGGGCTCGCGCAGAAGATCGGCGGTGTGGTGATCGAGCTCACCCGCCGGTGTCACAACGGCGCTGGAGCCCTCTTCCCGCACCTCCACCAGAAGCCGGCCCGACTGTGCGCTGCCGACCGTCCCGTGGTCCATGCCGTCTCTCTCCCGAGGTCGTGGACGCTGACTGCTCTCGAACATTACGCCCTCCCCGCACACTCCGACACCTGAAGAACTTCACAGAACCGGACATACCCGAACAGAACGCACTTGCGATCCTGTCGGTCGAGCAGGTAGGGCTAGTAAGGACACCTGCCCCTACACGCCGGCTTCGGAGGCGCCGCACACCGCAGTGCACGCACGGCTTCGGCAGCCATATGCCGAGAACGATGGAGGACACCATGTCACCCCGGCTCGACGAATCGCATACCCCGCTCGCGACGTCGACACCCCCACCGGAACCACTGGATCATCCCATCGACCCCCTCGATCCTGTCGAGGGACTCCCGGAGATCCCCCCGTACGACGAGATCGGCCCGGTCGACGCGCGGGCCTTGTCCAAGACCCTCTTCGAGCGCCTTCAGTCGCTGGAGGAAGGGACGCACGAGTACGCGTACGTCCGCAACACCCTCGTCGAGCTCAACCTCGCGCTGGTGAAGTTCGCCGCCTCCCGCTTCCGCTCCCGCAGCGAGCCGATGGAGGACATCATCCAGGTCGGCACCATCGGCCTGATCAAGGCGATCGACCGCTTCGAACTCGCCCGCGGGGTGGAATTCCCCACCTTCGCGATGCCGACCATCATCGGCGAGATCAAGCGTTTCTTCCGCGACACCTCGTGGTCCGTGCGGGTTCCGCGCAGGCTGCAGGAGCTGCGCCTGGACCTGGCCAAGGCCGGGGACGAGCTGGCCCAGCGGCTGGACCGGGCCCCGACCGTCCAGGAGCTCGCCGAGAAGCTCGGCATCTCCAACGACGAGGTCGTCGAGGGCATGGCCGCCTCGAACGCGTACACGGCCTCCTCGCTGGACGCCCAGCCCGAGGAGGACGAGACCGAGGGCGCGCTCGCGGACCGCATCGGGTACGAGGACCACGGGCTGGAGGGCATCGAGTACGTCGAGTCCCTCAAGCCGCTGATCGCCGAACTCCCGCCACGGGACCGGAAGATCCTCTCCCTGCGGTTCGTGGCGAACATGACCCAGTCGGAGATCGGCGAGGAACTCGGCATCTCCCAGATGCACGTGTCCCGGCTGCTGTCCCGCACGCTGGTACGGCTGCGCAAGGGTCTGACGATCGAGGAGTGACCTCCGCGTCCGCTGCCGTGACGCCTTCGCAGCGGCCCGGCCACCGGTGCCGGGCCGCTGCGGCGTTGCCGCCGCCGGACCCACCCCTCCGGGTGGCACGGGTATCCCCGATTCCACCCGCCATTCCCGGTTCCCGGCCGCTCTCGCGCTCAACTGGCCCCGTGGTCCCAACCGTTATGTGGTTACCCGCGGAAACCTCTTTCCCCTGCGGTCCCCCTCGACCACTATGGCCCCCCAACTGGCTACTGGCCGGTATGTCAGACCGGGGACGCAACGGCGCGGTCCCCCGGGGCGCGAGGAGGCTGGACGCATGGCTCAGGGGGACGGGGCCGGAACGGGCGGAACCGAGGCGGGCGGCACCGGAGCACCCGCGGAACACGAGGACGCGCCGGACGCCCGGCTGACCGAACTGCTCCGTTCCCCCACGGCGACGGCGTACCCCGCGCTGCAGGAACTGCGCCGCCGGCACCACCCGGCGGTCCTGGCCTACGCCCGGCTGTGCGCGGCGGGCGAGTCCGCCGCGCGCCGGCTGGCGGCCGAGGTCTTCACCACGGCGGCCCGCGAGACGGCCCGGGGCGTCGACCCGGCCGTCCCGCTGCGCCACCGGCTGCTGCTGCTCACCGCGCGGCTGGCGGCCGGCTGGGCACGCGACGAGCGCTCCGCCGGCGTCGACCCCGGGCTGCTGCTCGTCCTGAACGCCTCCGGCCTGCCCGAGGGCCCCACCCCGCCCCTGCTCCCGGCGTTCCGCTCGCTGCCCTCCCGCACCCAGGGCCTGATCTGGTACGGCGTGCTGGAGGCGGAGGCGCAGGACCGCACCGCCGCCTTCCTCGGCCTGAGCGGCGTCGACGTGGCCTACGGCACCCCGCAGGCCCTCAAGGCCCTGGCCCAGGCCTGCCTGCGCGACCGTCTCGCCGCCTCCGACGACCCGCGCTGCGCCGACTTCCGCCGGCTGATCGAGGAGGCGGTACGGCCGGACGGCCCGCGCCGCAGTCCCGACCTGGACGCCCACATGGCCCGCTGCCCGCACTGCACGGCCGCGTTCGAGGACCTGCGGGCCCTGCGGGACGCGCCCCGGCCGACCCTGGCGGAGGGCCTGCTGCCGTGGAGCGGAACGGTGTACATACGCGCCGGGGAGCCCCCGGCCGCCCCCTGCCCCACCGCCGTGCGTCCGTCCTGGCCGCCCCGGCGCCGCGTCCTGCTGGCCTCGGCGGCCCTGGGCGTGGCCCTGACCCCGCTCCTGGTGTTCGCCCTCACCCCGGCCCGCACCGACGACCAGCAGCCGACGGCCGCGACGCCCACGGCGCCACCGGTGACGGTGACGGCGACGGTCTCCGTCACCCCCTCCGCGTCACCCTCTCCCACGAACTCCCCCTCCCCCCGCTCCCCGTCCCCCTCGCCGAGCCCGTCCCGCCCGGCCACGCACCCGCCGCGCGCCGAGAAGCCCACTGCGAAGCCGACACCCGCGTTCACACCCCCCGGCACCTCCTTCGCCCAGGTGGTGAACCTGGCCACGGGCCGCTGCCTGGACATCCGCGACGGCGATCTGTCGCGGGGCAACGACGTCATCACGGCCCCCTGCTCCTCCGCCGACACCCAGCGCTGGAGGTTCGACACCTACCTGGGCGTGCTGCGCTCGGCGGCCGACGACGACTTCTGCCTGGACAGCCGGGGCTCGACCGACCGCGGCGTGGGCATCTGGACGTGCGACTCGGTCTACGGCGGCAACGGCGAGAACCTTCGCTTCACCGTCGACCCCGACGGCACGATCCGCCCGAACATCGCCATCGAGACGGCGGTGACCCCGGACGGCGGATACGGCGTGTCCCTGCTGCCCCTGGACGACGGCCGGGAGCAGCGGTGGCGGGCGGGGGCGCGGTGAGCCCGGCCGCCCTGCGCCCCCGGTCCCCGCTCAGACCACCCGTTCGCCGCGCCGCCACACCCCGCTGACCAGGGGCACGCCCGGGCGGTAGGCGAGGTGGACGTGGCTGGGGGCGTCCAGGAGGGTCAGGTCGGCCCGGGCGCCGGGGGTGAGGCGGCCGATGTCGGTGCGGCGCAGGGCCGCCGCGCCGCCCGCCGTGGCCGACCAGACCGCCTCGTCCGGGGTCATCCGCATGTCGCGCACGGCCAGGGCGATGCAGAAGGGCAGCGAGGAGGTGAAGGACGAGCCCGGGTTGCAGTCCGTGGAGAGGGCGACCGTGACGCCCGCGTCCAGCAGACGGCGGGCGTCCGGCCACGCGGCGCGGGTGGAGAACTCGGCGCCGGGCAGGAGCGTGGCCACCGTGGCGCCGTTGGCGAGCGCGTCCACGTCGGCGTCCGTGAGGTGGGTGCAGTGGTCGGCGCTGGCCGCGTCCAGTTCGACGGCCAGCTGGACGCCGGGGCCGTAGGAGAGCTGGTTGGCGTGGATGCGGGGGTGCAGGCCCTTCGCCTTGCCGGCCGTGAGGATCGCGCGGGCCTGGTCGCCGTCGAAGGCGCCCTTCTCGCAGAACACGTCGATCCAGCGGGCGTGCGGCGCGCAGGCGTCCAGCATCTCGCCGGTGACCAGGGCGACATAGGCGGCCGGGTCGTCGGCGTAGTCGGGCGGGACGATGTGCGCGCCGAGGTACGTCACCTCGTCGGTGTGCCGCGCCGCGAGGCGCAGCGCGCGGTACTCGTCCTCGACGGTCAGGCCGTAGCCCGACTTGGTCTCGAAGGTCGTCGTGCCCTGACGGAGGGCCTCGTCGAGGTAACGGCTGAGGTTGGTCTCCAGTTCCGCGTCGCTCGCCGCCCGGGTGGCCGCGACCGTGGTGCGGATGCCGCCCGCCGAGTAGGAGCGGCCGGACATACGGGCGTTGAACTCCTGCGTGCGGTCCCCGGCGAACACCAGGTGCGAGTGCGAGTCCACGAAGCCCGGCAGCACCGCCCGGCCGCCCGCGTCGACCCGGTTGTCAGTGGCGGGTGCTTTGCTGGATTCACCGGTCCACGCGACGCGGTCGCCGTCGATGACGACGGCCGCGTCCTGGATCAGACCGAGGGGGGAGCCGTCACCGGAGGAGGGGTCGTTGGTGACCAGCGTGGCGATGTTGGTGATGACGGTGCTGCTGCTCATGGTCTCGTCCTTGTGGGGAGCGACGGGGTTCAGCCGCGGAGGGCTTCGACGGCGGCGGACAGCGCCTGCGGCACGTCGGGTACGAGGGTGTGCGCCCCGTCCCGTACGACGTGCCGGCCGCCCACGACCGTATGCCGTACGTCCGCCGCGCTCGCCGCGAATACGGCCGTCTCGGCGCCCAGCCTGGGCAGCGGGCCCGCTGTCCTGACCGAGTCGAGGGCGAGGGTGGTGAAGTCGGCGAGGGCGCCGGCTTCGAGGGTGCCGGCCTCGTCCCAGCCGAGGGCGGCGTGGCCGTCGGCGGTGGCGGCCCGCAGCAGGGAGTCGGCCGTCCAGTGCCCCCGGGTGCGGGTGCGCAGCCGCTCGTTCAGCTCCATCGCGCGCGCCTCTTCGAGCAGGTCGATGACGGCGTGGCTGTCGGAGCCGAGACAGAGCGGGGAGCCGGCCCGCTGCAGGGCGACGGCCGGGCCGATGCCGTCGGCCAGGTCGCGCTCGGTCGTCGGGCACATGCAGGTGCCGGTGCCCGAGCCGCCGAGCAGGGCGATGTCCTCGTCGGTGAGATGGGTGTTGTGCACACCGGTGGTGCGCGGCCCGAGGACGCCGTGGTCGGCGAGCAGCCGGGTGGGCGTGCAGCCGTGCGCGGCGAGGCAGGCGTCGTTCTCGGCGGTCTGCTCCGACAGGTGCACATGCAGCGGGGCCCGCCGCTGCCCGGCCCACTCCGCCACGGTCGCCAACTGCCCGGCGGGCACGGCCCGTACGGAGTGAATCGCCGCCCCGATCCGCGCGTGGTCCCGCTCCTTGAGAACTGCACAGCGTTCGGCCCAGGCCTCCGCGCTGCCGTCGGAGAACCGCAGCTGGTGGGTGTTGGGCGGTTCACCGAAGCCGGAAGACACGTAACAGGTGTCGAGGAGGGTGATCCGGATGCCGGCCTCGGCGGCGGCGTCGATCAGCGCCTCGCCCATGGCGTTGGGGTCGGCGTAGGGAGTGCCGCCGGGCGCGTGGTGCACGTAGTGGAACTCGCCGACGCAGGTGACGCCGGCCAGGGCCATCTCGGCGTACACCGCGCGCGCCAGGGCGTGGTAGGTGTCCGGGGTCAGGTGGTCGGCGACGGAGTACATCACCTCGCGCCAGGTCCAGAAGGTGCCGGAGCCGACCTGGACGGTGCCGCGCAGCGCCCGGTGGAAGGCGTGGCTGTGGGCGTTGGCGAGCCCCGGCAGGGTGAGCCCGCGCAGCACCTCGGCGCCGGGCGGCGGGGTGGGCGCCCCGGTGCGCACGGCACCGATCCGCCCGCCCTCGGTCTCGACGACGACCCCCGGCTCGACGCATCGGCCGAGCCAGGCGTGCTCCAACCAGTAGGTCCGCTTGGTCACCTGCAGGCCAGCCCTTCCAGTACGTCGGCGAGCGCGCGCACCCCGGCCAGGCAGTCGTCCTCGGCGGCGAACTCGGCCGGGGAGTGCGAGACACCGGTGGGGTTGCGCACGAACAGCATGGCGGTCGGAATGCTGCCGGAGAGGATTCCGGCGTCGTGTCCGGCCCCGGTCCCGAGGACGGGCACCTTCAGGCCGGTGTCCTTGCCGAGGATGCGGCCGAGCTCGTCGCGCAGGGCGTGGTCGAACTCGACGACGGGCGTGAAGGACTCCCGTACGACGTCCAGATCGATGCCGTGGGCGTCCGCGTACTCCCGTGCGGCCTTCTCGATCCCGCCGACCACGGTGTCCAGGGTGTCCTGGTCGGCGGCGCGGGAGTCGAGCCAGCCGCGCACGAGGGAGGGGATCGCGTTGACCCCGTTGGGCTCCACGGCGATCTTGCCGAAGGTGGCGACGGCACCGGCGAGTTCGGCCTCGCGGCGGGCGGCGAGCACGGTCTCGGCGTAGGACGGCATCGGGTCGCGGCGGTCGGCCAGCCGGGTGGTGCCGGCGTGGTTGGCCTCGCCCCGGAAGTCGAACCTCCAGCGGCCGTGCGGCCAGATGGCGCTGGCGATGCCCACCCGGTCGCCGGACAGGTCCAGGGCCCGGCCCTGCTCGACGTGCAGTTCGACGAAGGCGCCGATCCGGGCCAGCCGCTCGGGGTCGGCTCCGATGCCCTCGGGGTCGTATCCGGCGGCCTCCATGGCCTGCGGGAGGCTGATCCCGTCGGCGTCGGTGAGCCGGTGGGCCTGCTCGCCGGTCAGCTGACCGGCGGTGAGCCGCGACCCGACACAGGCGAGCCCGAACCGGGCCCCTTCCTCGTCCCCGAAGTTGACGACGGCCAGGGGCTTGGCGAACCGCGCGTTCCTGCTCCGCAGCTCGTCGAGGGCCGCGAAGGAGGACACCACACCGAGAGGGCCGTCGAAGGCACCACCGTCGGGCACGGAGTCCAGGTGCGACCCGGTGACGACGGCGTCCCCGGCAGCGGGGTCACCGAGCCAGGCCCACTGGTTGCCGTTCCGGTCGACCTCGTAGGTCAACCCGCGTGCCTCGGCCTGCTCCTTGAACCACGCCCGGCAGTCGGCGTCGGCGCCGGTCCAGGCGTAGCGCCGGTAGCCGCCGGAGGCGGAGCTGCGGCCGATCGGCAGCAGCTCCGCCCACATGCTGTGGAAACTCACGCGTCGTCACCCTCGCGCATGGGCACCCGGACACCGCGCTCCCCGGCCACCGACTCCGCGATGTCGTACCCGGCGTCCACGTGCCGGATGACGCCCATGCCGGGGTCGTTGGTGAGGACGCGCCGGATCTTCTCGCCACCCAGCTTCGTACCGTCGGCCACGGTCACCTGCCCGGCGTGAATGGACCGGCCCATGCCCACGCCGCCACCGTGGTGGATGGAGACCCACGACGCACCGGAGGCCACGTTCACCATGGCGTTCAGCAGGGGCCAGTCGGCGATCGCGTCGGATCCGTCGAGCATGGCCTCGGTCTCGCGGTACGGCGAGGCCACCGACCCGCAGTCCAGGTGGTCGCGGCCGATCGCCAGCGGAGCGGCCAGCTCGCCGGAGGCCACCATGTCGTTGAAGCGCTCGCCGGCCTTGTCGCGCTCGCCGTAGCCGAGCCAGCAGATGCGCGCGGGCAGGCCCTGGAAGTGGACGCGCTCGCCGGCCATCTTGATCCAGCGGGCCAGGGACTCGTTCTCCGGGAACAGCTCCAGGATCGCCTTGTCGGTCTTGGCGATGTCGGCGGGGTCGCCGGACAGGGCGGCCCAGCGGAAGGGGCCCTTGCCCTCGCAGAACAGCGGCCGGATGTAGGCGGGGACGAAGCCGGGGAAGGCGAATGCCCGGTCGTAGCCCGCCAGCTGGGCCTCGCCGCGGATGGAGTTGCCGTAGTCGAAGACCTCGGCGCCTGCGTCCATGAAGCCGACCATGGCCTCCACGTGACGCGCCATGGACTCGCGGGCACGCGTGGTGAAGCCGGCCGGGTCCTTCGCGGCGGCGTCGGCCATGTCCTCGAAGGCCACGCCCACCGGCAGGTAGGACAGCGGGTCGTGGGCGGAGGTCTGGTCGGTGACGATGTCGATGGGGGCGTTCATCGCGAGCAGCTGCGGGACCAGCTCGGCCGCGTTGCCGAGGACGCCGATGGACAGCGGGCGGCGGGCGTCGCGGGCCTCGGTGGCCAGCTGGAGCGCGTGGTCGAGGTTGTCGGCCCTGACGTCCAGGTAGCGGTGCTCGATGCGCCGCTCGATGGCGCGCGGGTCGCAGTCGATGCAGATCGCGACGCCGTCGTTCATGGTCACGGCGAGGGGCTGGGCGCCGCCCATGCCGCCGAGGCCGGCGGTCAGGGTGATGGTCCCGGCGAGGGTGCCGCCGAACTTCTTCGCGGCGACGGCGGCGAAGGTCTCGTAGGTGCCCTGGAGGATGCCCTGGGTGCCGATGTAGATCCAGGAGCCGGCGGTCATCTGGCCGTACATGGTCAGGCCGAGGGCCTCCAGACGGCGGAACTCCTCCCAGTTGGCCCAGTCGCCGACCAGGTTGGAGTTGGCGATCAGGACGCGCGGGGCCCACTCGTGGGTCTGCATCACGCCGACCGGGCGGCCGGACTGGACCAGCATGGTCTCGTCCTGCTTGAGGGTCTTCAGCGTGCGGACCATCGCGTCGAAGGAGCGCCAGTCACGGGCGGCCTTGCCCGTGCCGCCGTAGACGACGAGCTTGTCGGGGTGCTCCGCGACCTCCGGGTCGAGATTGTTCTGCAGCATGCGCAGCGCGGCTTCCTGCTGCCATCCCAGGGCGCTCAGTTCCGTGCCGCGCGGTGCTCGTACGGGGCGGGGTCCCGACATCGTCTGCCTCCTCCTGTTGCTCTGTCTATTCACATCCTGTCCTTCTGAATAGAACTAGTCAATACATCGGGGCGCCCCCGTCCGCGCGTCGTGGGTGTTTGGCTGGATGTACCCGAGACGGACACCAGGGGACACGAGGGGAGAGGCCGTGGAGCGGGACATCCGGGACGGCGGCGCGGAGGCCGGGGCGACCGAGGCGCGGGAGCGCGCCGCGCGGCGGGACGAGGCGGTGCGGGCCGCCGTGGAGCAGGGGCTGCTGGGACCGGACGCGGCCGTGGTGGGGCTGCTGGACGTGGCCGGGATCCGTCAGTCGGCGGCGGCGCTGCGGGCGGCGTTCGACGCGGTCGTGCCGCCCGGGACGCCGGTGCTGCACGCGTTCGCGGTGAAGGCGACCCCGCTGGTGCCCGTGCTGCGGCTGCTGCACGAGGCGGGCATCGGCGCGGAGGTGGCGAGCCCGGGCGAGCTGGCGCTGGTGCGGGCGGCCGGGGTGCCGGCGTCCCGCACCGTGCTGGACTCGCCCGCCAAGACCCCGGCGGAGCTGCGCGAGGCGCTGGCCCTGGGCATCGCGGTGAACGCCGACAACCCGCAGGAGCTGGACCGGCTGGACGCCCTGGTGCGGTCCGCGCCGACCGGGTCCCCGCTCGGCCTGAGGGTGAACCCGCAGGTCGGCGGTGGCGCGATCGGGGCCACCTCGACGGCGACGGAGACCTCCAAGTTCGGGGTGGCGCTGCGCGACGAGGGGGCGCGCGAGTGGGTCGTACGGGCGTATCTGGACCGGCCGTGGCTGACCCGGCTGCACGCGCACACCGGCTCGCAGGGCATCCCGCTGGCGCTGCTGGCGCGGGGCGCGGCGGAGACGTACGCGCTCGCGGAGGAGATCAACGAGCGGGCGGGGCGGCGGCAGATCGACACGCTCGACATCGGCGGCGGGCTGCCGGTGAACTTCGCGGCCGAGGCGACGGCGCCCTCGTACGCGCAGTACGCCCGGCTGCTGGCCGAGGAGGTGCCGGGACTGTTCGACGGGCGGTACGGGCTCGTGACCGAGTTCGGACGGTCGCTGCTGGCCAAGCAGGGGACGATGGTGGCCCGGGTGGAGTACGCCAAGAGCGCGGGCGGCCGGCGGATCGCGGTGACGCACGCGGGCGTGCAGGTGGCGACGCGGACGGTGTACGCGCCGGAAGCGTGGCCGCTGAGGATCGCCGCGTACGACGCCAAGGGGCGGCCGAAGCCGGGGCCGGAAGTGGTGCAGGACGTGGCCGGGCCGGCCTGCTTCTCGGGCGACCTGCTGGCGGAGGGGCGGGCGCTGCCCCTGCTGGAGCAGGGCGACTACGCGGCGGCGCTGGACACGGGCGCGTACTACTTCGCCCACCACTACGCCTACAACTCCCTTGTCCGGCCGGGCATCTACGGATTCGCGCCGGACGGCTCGGGGGGCGTCGCCTTCGCGGCCGTACGGGAGCCGCAGACCATCGCCGAGGTGGTGGCGGAGTCCGGCGGGGCGCACGTGGACGCGCTCACCACCCTCCAGGCACCGGGAAGCCGTTGACGCACCCCCGGCGCCCCTCGAACAAATGGATCAACTCCCCTGACACAGAGGTCAGTTGACCCACACTAGTACGCCGGAAGCATGTTCCACTGGAAAATGCCAAAGGCTCCACCTTTCCCGCGCACGGTGCGTAGTGTCGCTGTCACTCAGCCGGAGAACCAGGCGGGAGGGGAGCCACCGGTGCCCGGAATCGACGAGTGCCTGCTGGAAGCGATGCGATTGCCCGGTGCCCGGGGAGCGGCACTGGTGGACTGGACGAGCGGACTGGCCCTCGGCACGGTCGGGGAGGCGCCCGGCGGCGATCATGAGACGACCGCCGCCGAGGCCGCCGAACTGGCCCGGATGGCCGCCGAGCACGGCGCCTTCGCGACCCAGTCCGACGACGGGCACCCGACCGTCGAGGACGTGATCGTCAGCAACCGCGACAGCTACCACCTGCTCAGATTCGTGGACACGTCCTTCGACAGCAGCGTCTTCCTGCACCTGTGGCTCGGCCGTGAGGAGGGCAATCTCGCGCTCGCCCGGATCCGGCTCGGCGAGATGGCGGCCCGGCTGGTGCTGGGATGACCGTGGCCGAGATACCTCCGCCGCCCCTGCCGGTGCGGGACAGGTCGGCCGGCCGGGCGCTGTCGCCGATGCTGACCCGCCTCGCCGAGGAACGGGCGACCGGCGTCCTGGTCCGCGAGCACGGCACCCTGTACCTCGCCGAGGGCCGGGTGGTGCACGCCGAGAGCCCGTTCGCCCCCGGTCTCGACGTGCTCCTCACGGCCCACGGCACCCTCGCGGCCACCGCCTGGCAGCAGGCCGCCGCCGAGACCTCCGGCCCGCTGCACGCCGCCGAACTCCTGCTGGACTCCGGACTGCTGCCCGCGGGCGCGCTGGAGCTGTGCCACCTGGACGCGCTCTACGACGCCGGCTACTTCGCGCTCGCCCCGAGCAGCGCCCCGGGCCGCTTCCGCTACGACCGCGCGCCCCGCCTCGGCCCGCTGCCCTCGGTCCCGGTCGTCGCCCTGGAACGCGAGACGCTGCGCCGCCGCCTGCTGCTGCACCGGCTGTGGCCCGACCCGGCCGCCGACAGCGCCCCGCTGATCCGCGCGGCCCCGGCCGCCGGACGGGCCGCCACCGCGCCGGTCAGGCCCCGGCAGCGGGCGGTCCTGGACCGCGTGGACGGCGTCCGCACGGCCCCCCAGATCGCCCGGAACCTGGGCCGGCAGGCCTTCCACACGCTGGTGGACGTGCGCCGGCTCGTGGCGGCCGGCCATGTCGTACCCCGGCCGGCGGCGCCCCCGCCGCCGCCCCTACCCCCGGTCACCGACCCCGACATCGCGCTGCTGAAGAGGCTCAGGGATGCGCTGGAGGCACTTTGAACGGCACCGCACCGCCGAGAGGAGAGAGCTGATGGTGTCCGAGGAGGACCTCGAGGCCGTCCTGGCCGAGCTGCACCAGCTGCGCAGCCGGGTGCCGCAGCTCACCGGCGCCCTGGCGGCCGGCGTCGACGGCCTCGTCGTCGCCCACGACACGCCCGGAGTCGACCCGGAGGGCCTCGCTGCCCTCACCGCCGCCGCGCTCGGCGTCGCCGTGCGGGTCGCCGACGCCACCGGCAACGGCGGCTTCCGGGAGCTGCTGGTGCGCGGCGAGCGCGGCTATGTCGCCACCTACGCGGCCGGCCGCACCGCCGTACTGACCCTGCTCGCCCAGGACCGGGTCAACGTCGGCCGGCTGCACTTGGAGGGCCGCCGCTCCGGGGCCCGCGTCGGGGAGCTGCTCGACGCCGCCGACGCCGCGGCCCGACAGGCCCGGCGGGCCGGGCGCCCGCTGGGCGCCGTCAGCACCACACCCCCGACCACCCGTACCCGCACGACCCGCACGCCCCGCGCGGCAAGCGCCGACGCGCGCACCGCGACCGACAGTTGAACCGTTCGAGAGGATCCACCATGGCCAACACCGAGACCGCGCTGAAGGAAGCCCTCACCTCCATCGAGGGCGCCACCGGCGTCGCGCTCGTCGACTACACCAGCGGCATGGCGCTGGGCACGATGGGCGGCAGCAAGAGCTTCGACCTGAACGTCGCCGCCGCGGGCAACACCGACGTGGTCCGCGCCAAGATGCGCACGATGGAGATGCTCGGCATCAAGGGCGGGATCGAGGACATCCTGATCACGCTGTCCGACCAGTACCACCTGATCCGCCTGCTCAACAGCCGGAGCGGCAACGGCCTGTTCCTCTACCTGGTCCTCGACTCCTCCCGGGCCAACCTGGCGATGGCCCGGCACCAGCTGAGGAAGATCGAGCAGGAACTGGAGGTCTGAGCCCCGGCGAGGCCTGGACCAGGGCCGCGGTACGGCGGCGGGCCCCGCCCGGGGCCGCGTCGCCGGCCGCGATGCCCGTACCGCGCAGGCCCTTCACGGCCTTGCCCGCCGGGCTGCCGCCGCGCCGGTCGAGCCAGTCGACGCGCACCCACAGCAGCGTCTGCTCGGCGCGTTCGCGGCGCCCGAGCCAGGCGGCCTTCAGCCGCAGCCCGGTGCCGAGCCCGGCCAGCAGCATGCCGCCGGCCACCGGCACCGCGAAGGAGGAGCCGAGCGCGGCGGCCAAGGCCGACAGCAGCCACCAGCGGTGGCCCCGGCGCCAGTTGCACACGGTCACCGCCCGGTCCTGCAGCACGTCGTACTTGCCCGCGCGGGCCGCGCCGCGGGCGAGGGCGCCGTACCGGCCCCGGCGCACCAGCGCCACGGCCGCCGCGCCGACGAGGAACAGCGCCGCCCCGGCGAGCACCCCGATCCGCCGCCCCGTCAGCCCGGACGGCAGCACCCCGATCCCGGCGGCGCACACCCCGAACCACCACAGCGGTGCGGCCCCCGCCCGTACGACGACGGCCACCCGGGCCAGCCCCTGTCCTCCGCGCGCCACGTCAGCCTCCCGTGTCACGTGTCCGCAAAGCGCCTTGAGTGTCGTGAGGACGCTAGCGGCCGAACGTGAGACGAATCTGAGAGCGGACGGGCCTATTCCACGAAGAGGCCGCGCGCCGCCGCCTTCGCGTCGAACTCCTCCAGCCGGGCCTGCGCCTGGGGCAGGTCGTCGCAGACCGCCTCCAGCAGCACCCGTCCGAGCAGCATCGGCGCGCACGCGGTGTCGAAGGCGAGCCCGGTGCCCACGGCGGCGGGCAGCAGCAGGTCGGAGTACTTGGCGACCGGCGCGAAGGCGGAGTCGGCGACCGTGACGGTCGTCAGGCCGACGTCCTTGGCGTAGGCGAGGGTGTCGACGACCTCGCGCGGATGCCGGGGCAGGGCGAAGCACAGCAGCGCCGAGGCGCCCGCGCGGACGGACGCGTCGATCCGGTCCTGGATCATGGTGCCGCCCTCGTTGAGCAGCCGGACGTCCGGGTGGACCTTGGCGGCGAAGTAGGCGAAGCCGTAGGCCTGGGAGGCGGCGGCGCGCAGGCCCAGCACCGGCAGCGGACGGGAGGCGGCCAGGATCCGGCCGGCCCTCTGCACCGGGCGCGGGTCGGCGAGCAGGTCGGCGAGGTGCCGCAGGTTCTCGATCTCGGCCTCGACGGCCTGCTGGTACTCGTTGAAGGCGCCGGCCTCGGCGGCGGGCTCGGCGGGCACGACCTCGCGCAGGTGCTTGCGCAGCGCCGGATAGCCGTCGAAGCCGAGCGCCACGGCGAACCGGGTCACCGACGGCTGGCTGACCCCGGCCAGCTCGGCCAGCTCCACGCTGGACAGGAAGGGCACGTCGGCGGCCCGCCGGACCATGCTGTGCGCGATGCGGCGCTGGGTCGGCGTGAGCCGGTGACCCTCGAAGAGCGCCTGCAGCCGGTTGGCGGGGCTGTCCGTCAGGGCCACCGTCTCGGCACTTCTGTCCACACCTCTGTCCACACTCCTGTCCACGCTCATGACGCGCTCCCCCTCCAGATGTCCGTGAACCGGTCGAGCAGTGCGGCCGCCTCCGTCACGTCGTCCGTGAGCGGCCGGTCGGCCGGGTCGGGATCGAGGACCGACTCGGCGAGCGCGAACGCCCGGCCGGCCGGCAGCCCCGGATCGGGCCGCAGATCGCGCTGGCGCAGCGCGCGGACGGCGGCGACCAGTTCGCAGCCGACCACCAGACGATACGCACCGCACGCGCGCAGGGTCTGCCGCGCGGCGAGCGAGGCGAAGCTCGCCTGTTCCTCGACGCCCCGGGAGAGTACAGCGTGGCCGAGCGAGGCGGGCGCGGAGAAGGCGCGCAGATCGCCGAGGGCCGCTCCGGCCGCGTACTCCAGGATCATCACGCCGGAGGAGGCCGGCTCGTGGTCGGCGAGGAAAGGGCGCAGCCGGGTGTAGGCGGGCTCGTTGAGCGTGGACAGGCGGGACGTGGACAGCCGGGCCACCTGGGTCAGCGCGAGCCTGAAGTGGTCCAGGGCCAGGGCCAGTTGGGCCTGGTAGAAGCCGCCGTGGTGGTAGGCGGCCAAGTCCTCGGGGGAGATGAGCGGGTTCTCGGCGGCCGCGTTGATCTCCACGGTGAGGACCTGCTCCAAGGCGTCGGCGGCGTCGTGCGCCGGGCCGTGGATCTGGGGCAGGCAGCGGAAGCCGTAGGGGTCCTGGATCCGGCCGAGCGGCGGGGTCGGCCGGTCGGCGGCGCCGATCAGCTGCCGCATCCGCCGGGCCACCTCGGTGCTGCCCCGGTGCGGGCGGGCGGCGTGCACGGGGGCGGCGTACGCCTCGTGGGAGCCGTCGACGGCCAGCAGGGACAGGGCCGCGACGACCTGGGTGGCGCCGATGAGCCCGCGCAGTTCGTGCAGGGCGAGCGCGGACTGGCCGAGGGTGAGGGCGTTGCTGCTGATCAGGGCGAGGGCGTCGTTGTTGTCGAGGGGCTGCGGCTCGGGGGCGCCGGCGCCGCGCCAGGGGTGTTCCCCGGCGAGCGCGAGGCCGACCTGGGCGAGGGCCGCGATGTCGCCGGTGCCGACGGAGCCGAACTCGTTGACGACCGGGTGCGCGCCGGTCTCCAGCGCCTCGCACAGGGCGGTGACCACGCCCGGCCTGAGGCCCGCGCCGCCGGCCAGCAGCTGGTTGGCGCGGACGGCGAGCATGGCGCGCACCTGGCGGGCGGGGAGTTCCTCGCCGATCGCGCCGGCGTGACTGCGCAGCAGCCGCAGACCGTGGCCGGCGGCGGCCTCGGTGGGCACGTCCTCGTTCCGGTTGGCGCCCACGCCGGTGGAGCGGCCGTAGACGCGCCCGGTGGCGGCGATCTGCCGGGCGGCGTTCCAGGAGCGCTCCACGCGCCGCATCGCCTCGGCCTCGGGGACGGCACGCACGGCGCCGTCGGCGAGCCGCACGACGTCCTCGACGCCGAGTCCGGACCCGTCCAGGGCCACGGCCACGGACCGCGCGGACGGCACAGACATCGGCGCGTCCACGATGCGAGACGACATCACGCCCAAACACCCCTCAATCCGGACAGTGGTTCTTGTTCTTCGGTCATCCGTTACAGCGGATTAACGCCGAACCGTTGACAACCTATTCACACACCAAGAACTCTGCATGACGTTATACAGCCGGGCAAGGGACATCTCATGATCCAGTTCGACGCGGTCCACAAGCGCTTCCCCAACGGCACGACAGCAGTCCACGACCTCAGCCTGGAGATGCCGGAAGGCGGTATCACCGTCCTGGTCGGATCTTCCGGTTGCGGCAAGACCACCACCCTGCGGATGATCAACCGGATGGTCGAGCCGACCTCCGGCACCATCCGCGTCGGCGGCAAGGACGTCACCCGGCAGGACGCGGCCGAGCTGCGCCGCTCCATCGGCTATGTCATCCAGCAGGCCGGCCTCTTCCCGCACCGCACGGTGCTCGACAACATCGCCACCGTCCCGCTGCTGCTCGGCTGGAACCGCAGGAAGGCCCGGACCCGCGCCGCCGAACTGCTGGAGACCGTCGGCCTGGCCCCCGAGGCCGGCAAGCGCTACCCGCACCAGCTCTCCGGCGGCCAGCAGCAGCGCGTCGGCGTCGCCCGCGCCCTGGCCGCCGACCCGCCGGTGCTGCTCATGGACGAGCCGTTCGGCGCCGTCGACCCGGTCGTGCGCACCCAGCTCCAGGACGAACTGCTCCGGCTCCAGGCGGAGCTGAACAAGACCATCGTCTTCGTCACGCACGACATCGACGAGGCGGTACGGCTCGGCGACCGGATCGCCGTGTTCCGCACCGGCGGCCACCTGGTCCAGTGCGCCCCGCCCGCCGAACTCCTCGCCCGCCCCGCCGACGACTTCGTGGCCGGTTTCCTCGGCGCCGAGCGCGGCCTGAAGCTGCTGTCCCTGAAGACCCTCGCCGACGTCCCCCAGGGCCCGGCACCGCAGGGCGGCACCTGGACCCTCGTCCTCGACGCGGCGGACAAGCCCCTGCACTGGGCCTCGAAGGACGCCGAGCTCCCGGTGCGCCCGCTGAAGGACACCGACTCCCTGCTGTCGGCCCTCAACGAGTCGGTCGCCTCCCCCACCGGACTGATCGCCCGCGTCGACGCCGACGGCGTCCTGACCGGGGTGTCCTCCCGCGACGACATCCACGAGCACGCCGGGCGCGCCCACGCCGAAGTGCGGGTGGCCGCATGACGATCGACTGGTCCTGGATATCGGCCCACACCGACGACCTCACCACCCTCACGCTCTCCCACCTCCAGGCGGCCCTGACGGCCGTCGCCCTGGGCCTGCTGATCTCGCTGCCGCTGGCCGTGGTCGCCCACCGGATCCCCCGGCTGCGCGGCTTCCTGCTCGGCGCGTCCAACGTCCTCTTCACGATCCCGTCGATCGCGATCTTCGTCCTGCTGCTGCCGGTCAGCGGCCTGACCCGCACCACCACCGTGACCGGCCTGACGATCTACACCCTGGTCGTCCTGCTGCGGAACACCGTCGAGGGCCTGGACTCGGTCCCCGTGAAGGTGAAGGAGGCGGCGAAGGCGATGGGCACGCGCCCCCTGCGCACGCTCCTCACCGTCGAGTTCCCGCTCGCGCTCCCCGTGATCATGGCGGGCGTCCGGATCGCCACCGTCATGTCGATCTCCCTGGTCTCCGTCGCGACCTACATCGGCGACGGCGGCCTCGGCCAGCTCTTCACCGACGGCTTCCAGCGCAACTTCCCGACCCCGGTGATCGCCGGAGTGGTCCTCACCCTGCTCCTCGCGGTCGTCGCGGACGCGGCCCTGGTCGCCGTCCAGTACGCCCTCACCCCCTGGGCCAGGAGGCGAGCCTGATGTACGAACTGTTCAAGAACCTCGGGACGTGGCTGGTCAGCGGCTCCCAGTGGACCGGCCCGGACGGCATCGCGCACCGCCTCGCCGAACACCTGCAGTACTCGCTGCTGGCCACGCTCATCGCCGCCGCCATCGGCCTGCCGCTCGGCCTGCTGATCGGACACACCGGCAAGGGCGCGTTCCTCGCGATCAACCTGGCCTCCTTCGGCCGCGCCCTGCCGACCGTCGGCCTGGTCGTCCTGGTCTTCCTGGCCGGCGGCCTGTCGATGCTGCCGGTGTACGTCGCGCTGGTCGCCCTCGCCGTCCCGGCGATCGTCACCAACACCTACGCCGGGATGACCGCCGTCGACCCGGACGTCAAGGACGCCGCCCGTGGCCAGGGCATGCGCGGCCACCAGGTCCTGTTCCAGGTCGAGCTGCCGCTCGCGCTGCCGCTGATCATGACGGGCCTGCGCCTGGCCCTGATCCAGGTCGTCGCCACGGCGACCATCGCCGCGTACGTCTCCTTCGGCGGGCTGGGCCGCTACGTCTTCGACGGCCTCGCCCAGCGCGACCTGGTCCAGGTGCTCGGCGGGGCGGTGCTGGTCGCCGTCGTCGCCGTCGTCCTGGACGTGGCCCTGGCCTCGCTCCAGCGCTTCCTCTTCCGTCACCGCACCGCGTAGGGATAAACGACCAATGAACCGACGTACTGTCCTCGGCGGCCTGTTCGCGGTCGCCTCCGTGCCCGTCCTCTCCGCCTGCGCGGGCGGCATCACCTCCCTCAACGGCCAGGGCTCCGCCGCCGGCGGCGCCGGCTCCAGCAAGGGCGGAGTCACCATCGGCACGGCCAACTTCACCGAGAACCAGGTCCTCGGCTACCTCTACGCCGCCGCCCTCCAGGGCGCCGGTGTGAAGACGACCGTCCGCCCCAACCTCGGCACCCGCGAGATCGTCATCCCCGCGCTCAGGGGCGGCGACATCGACCTGCTGCCCGAGTACCAGGGCGCCCTCCTCAACTACCTGGCCCCGAAGGTCACGGCCGCCGAGTCGGGCGAGATGCAGAACGCCCTCACCCAGGCCCTCCCGGCCGGCCTCCAGGTGCTGCCGTACGGCATGGCGGAGGACTCCGACGCCTTCGTCGTCACCCGCGAGACGGCGAAGAAGTACGGCCTGGCCTCCCTCGCCGACCTGAGGAAGCAGAACGGGAAGCTGGTCATCGGCGCCGCCCCCGAGGTGAAGAAGCGCCAGGTCGGCGCGGTCGGCCTGAAGGACGTGTACGGCGTGGAGTTCAAGGAGTTCAAGTCGCTCGACTCCGACGGGCCGCTGGTCAAGGGCGCGTTGAAGAAGGGCGACGTGGACGTGGCGAACCTGTTCACCACCGACACCGACATCAGGGCCAACGACTGGGTGGTGCTCACCGACCCCCAGCACCTCATCCCCAGCCAGCACATCGTCCCGCTCATCGCCGACCGCAAGGCCGACGACACCGTCCGCAAGGCCCTCGCCCGGCTCGGCAACCTGCTGACCACCGCCCAGCTCACCGAGCTCAACCGGCAGGTGGACAAGGACAAGAAGGACCCCGAGGACGTGGCCAACGCCTACGCGAAGCAGCACGGGCTGGTGAAGTAGATGAGCGGCCTGGTGGAACTGCGCTCCATCGACGTCGTCCCGGACGAGGAGCGCCATGGCACCGCCTTCAGCCAGTTCACGCTCTGGCTGGGCGCCAACCTGCAGATCACGGCGGTCGTCACCGGCGCCCTCGCGGTCGTCTTCGGCGGGGACGTCGTCTGGTCGCTGACCGGCCTGCTGCTGGGCAATCTGCTCGGCGGCGCGGTGATGGCCCTGCACTCGGCGCAGGGCCCCCGGCTCGGTCTGCCGCAGATGATCCAGTCGCGGGCGCAGTTCGGGGTGCGCGGGGCGGTCGTACCGCTGCTCCTGGTGATCGTGATGTACGTCGGCTTCTTCGCGTCCGGCAGCGTGCTCGCCGGGCAGGCGGTGGGCGAGCTGACGCACACCGACGACACGACCGGGATCGTCGTGTTCGCGGCCGTCACGGCGGTCACGGCGGCCGTCGGCTACCGGGTCATCCACGCCCTCGGCCGGGTGGCCGGCGTGATCTGCGCGCTGGCCTTCGTCTACCTCGGCTTCCGGCTCCTCGACCGCGCCGACCTGACCGCCCTGCTGCACGACGCCCACTTCTCACTGCCGATGTTCCTGCTGGCGATGTCCCTGTCGGCGTCCTGGCAACTGGCGTTCGGGCCGTACGTGGCGGACTACTCGCGCTATCTGCCGCGCACGACGTCCACGAGGGCGACCTTCTGGTGGACGCTGTCCGGCTCGGCGCTGGGCAGCCAGTGGTCGATGACCTTCGGCGTGCTGGTCGCGGCGACCGCGGGGGCGAAGTTCCTGGACGGCCAGGTCGGTTACGTCGTCGCCCTCGGCGGCACCGGACTCGTCGCCTCCTTCTTCTACTTCGTCATCGCGCTCGGCAAGCTCACCATCAACGTGCTCAACACCTACGGCGGTTTCATGTCGATGGTGACGAGCGTGAGCGGCTTTCGCGGGCAGCGCCGGCTGTCACGGGCCGGGCGGGCCGCGTACATCGCGCTGATCATGGTGGCCGGCACGGCGGTCGCCCTGCTCGGCAAGGACAGCTTCCTGTCCTCCTTCAAGGACTTCCTGCTGTTCCTGCTGACCTTCTTCACGCCCTGGTCGGCGATCAACCTGGTCGACTACTACCTGATCTCCAAGGAGCGCTACGACATCCCGGCCCTGTCCGACCCGCACGGCCGCTACGGCGCCTGGCGCTGGGACGCCCTCGCCGTGTACGCGCTGGGCCTGCTCGCCCAGCTGCCGTTCCTCGCCACGGGCTTCTACACCGGCCCGCTGGTGGAGCCGCTGGGCGGCGCGGACATCTCCTGGATCGTGGGCCTTGCCGTACCGGCGCTGCTGTACTGGCTGGTGGGCCGGCGGAACGCGGCCTACCCGCCCGACGACGGCAAGAGGGGGGTTGTCCCCAGTGCGGAGGGCGTGAGCGCTCTCTAACGTGTCCCTCATGACCGGAACGGACGGGCGGGACACCGACCTGAGAAAAGAACTCGACGCCACCCTCCAGACCCGCAGGGAACTGGGCGAGGAGTACGAGTCGGCGCTGGTCGACTCCTTCCTGGAGAAGGTCGACCAGCGCATCGACGGGGCGGTCGAGCGCCGGCTGCGCCGGACACTGGCCGAGCAGCGGATGCAGGTGGCGCGCGGCAACCGCCCCGGGGCCGGCGCGGACTCCTGGGCCGAGCGGTTCGGCCTCGCCGTCGTCTCGCTGGTGCTGGCGATCCCGCTGTCGGCGATCGGCGCCTACAACGCCGGCCTGTCCGGCCTGCTGATCTCCTGGGGCGGCGTCGTCGGCGTCAACCTCGTCCAGGCCGCCCGCACCAATCCGGCCCTGCTCGGCCGCCGCAGCCCCTCCGATGACGACTGACCCTCTCACGCCCGTCGAGGGCGGCAGGACAATGATCCGGCGGAGGTCGACGTGCCGGGGCCGGCTGGTGGCGTAGGCGACGACGTCCGCCGTGAGCCCGCCGGTCGCCCCGAACATCTCGTCCAGCTGCCCGGACAGCTCCGTGCTGCGGTGGCGCGGCCCGCCGGCAGCGTGGGCGGCAGCGGCCCGCACCCCGCGTACGCAACGTGCTCGCCTGGAACGCGCTCGGCGACACGGTTGACGGCTTCGGCCGCCTGGCCCCCGGCTGGTCTTGCTGGACCCGGCCGGCCGGAAGCTGTATCCGCAGTGGCACGCGGTCGCCGCCCAGGCCCCGGCGGCGCCGGAGCAGACGATCGTGGTGTACACGCCGGAACCGGGGTCGGAGACGGCCGAAGGCCTCGCTCCGCCGGGGAGTCGGGCACCGAGCGCCGCTCGCCGAACCCGGCCGGAAAAGAATTGCGCGGGGACCGCCGCACCCCCGTTGCCGGGGGGCGGGACGACGGCGGTCCCCGCGAGGGACGCGGGCCGGGTCAGGGCCGGGCTTGCGCGTCCGTGGCGTCCATGGAGGTCCGGGAGCCGCTCCGGAGGTCCTAGGCGCCGTTCGGCGCCGGCCGGGGCGGGGAGCCGCTCCCGCCCTGCCGACATCCACCAATGTGCCGGACGCGTGTTAAGCGGGTGCTGCGCGCACGTGACACGCTCGTACCACTTCCGCGAACCCCGCCTCACCTCAAACGGCGCCGGTGAACCCGCAGTTCACCCGGGCTTCGCTACTGCTTTCCGCCCTTGGCCAGGAACGCCAGCAGGTCCTGCCGGCTGACCACGCCGGTGGGCTTGCCCTCGACCAGGACGATCGCCGCGTCGGCCGAGCCGAGCACGGACATCAGGTCGCCGACCGGCTCGCCGGAGCCGACCTGGGGCAGCGGGGCGCACATGTGCTTCTCCAGCGGGTCGTCGAGGGAGGCGCGCTTGGAGAACAGGGCGTCCAGCAGCTCGCGTTCCACCACGGACCCGACGACCTCGGCGGCCATCACGTCCGGGTGACCGGCGCCCGGCTTGACGACCGGCATCTGCGAGACGCCGTACTCGCGCAGCACCTCGATGGCCTGGCCGACGGTCTCCTCCGGGTGCATGTGCACCAGGGAGGGGATGGTGCCGGCCGCCTTGTCGTTCAGGACGTCGCCGACGCGGGCGCTCGGGCCCTCGTCCTCCAGGAAGCCGTAGTCGGCCATCCACTCGTCGTTGAAGATCTTGCTGAGGTAGCCGCGGCCGCTGTCCGGAAGCAGGACGACCACGACGTCGTCGGGCCCGAGCCGCTCGGCGACCCGCAGCGCCGCGACGACGGCCATGCCGCAGGAGCCGCCCACCAGCAGGCCCTCCTCCTTGGCCAGCCGGCGGGTCATCTGGAAGGAGTCCTTGTCGGACACCGCGACGATCTCGTCCGCGACGGTGCGGTCGTAGGCGGTCGGCCAGAAGTCCTCGCCGACGCCCTCCACCAGGTACGGCCGCCCGGACCCGCCGGAGTACACCGAGCCTTCGGGGTCGGCGCCGACGACCTTGACCTTGCCGTCGCTGACGTCCTTCAGGTAGCGGCCGGTACCGGAGATGGTGCCGCCCGTGCCCACGCCCGCCACGAAGTGGGTGATCCTGCCCTCGGTCTGCTCCCACAGCTCGGGGCCGGTCGAGTGATAGTGCGAGAGCGGGTTGTTGGGGTTGGAGTACTGGTCGGGCTTCCAGGCTCCCGGGGTCTCGCGGACGAGCCGGTCGGAGACGTTGTAGTAGGAGTCCGGGTGCTCGGGCGCGACGGCGGTCGGGCACACGACGACCTCGGCGCCGTAGGCCCGCAGCACGTTGATCTTGTCGGTGGAGACCTTGTCGGGGCACACGAAGATGCACTTGTACCCCTTCTGCTGGGCCACGATGGCCAGCCCCACACCGGTGTTGCCACTGGTCGGCTCGACGATCGTCCCGCCCGGCTTGAGCTCACCGCTCTGCTCGGCGGCCTCGATCATGCGCAGGGCGATGCGGTCCTTCACGGAGCCGCCCGGGTTGAAGTACTCCACCTTGGCCAGGACGGTGGCCTGGATGCCCTTGGTCACGTTGTTGAGCCGCACCAGCGGGGTGTTGCCGACGAGGCTGATCATCGAGTCGTGGAATTGCACCGTTGTCTCCGGATGCTGCAAAAGATGTGGTCTTAGTGGTGTCGCCAGCCTAAGGCCAGCCGTGTGGCCGGCGCGGCCGTTCACTCCCCGTTGAGATTGACGCACGGTCCGTACGGGGCAAGGAGTGGGTGTACGGCTACGAGGAGGTGGCGGCGACGCATGACCAGCATGTCGAGGGCGAGAGTGGCCCGGCGCATCGCGGCCGGAGCGGCGTACGGCGGTGGCGGGGTCGGGCTGGTCGGCGCGGCCGCGGTCGGTCTGCTGCTCGCGGAGGTACGGCTGGCCCGGCGCCATGTGGGCAACCACAGCGGCGGCCGCGTCCCGGTGGCCGACGGCGTGTACGGCCACGCCTACGACGTCCCCGGGGAACCGCCCCTCCGTCTGACCATGCTCGGCGACTCCACGGCGGCCGGGCAGGGCGTGCACCGGGCGGGCCAGACACCGGGCGCGCTGCTGGCCTCGGGCCTGGCGGCGGTGGCGGAACGCCCGGTGGAGCTGCGGAACGTGGCGCTGCCGGGCGCCCAGTCCGACGACCTGGACCGCCAGGTGGCGTCGGTGCTGTCGGGGGCGTCGCCGGTCCCGGACGTGTGCGTGATCATGATCGGCGCGAACGACGTGACCCACCGGATGCCGCCGACCCGTTCGGTACGGCACCTCTCGGCGGCGGTACGACGGCTGCGCACGGCCGGCGCGGAGGTGGTGGTCGGCACCTGCCCGGATCTCGGCACCATCGAGCCGGTGCAGCAGCCGCTGCGCTGGCTGGCCCGGCGGGCCTCGCGGCAGCTGGCGGCGGCGCAGACGATCGGGGTGGTGGAGCAGGGGGGACGGACCGTGTCGCTGGGCGACCTGCTGGGCCCCGAGTTCGAGGCGAACCCGCGGGAGCTCTTCGGGCCGGACAACTACCATCCCTCGGCGGAGGGGTACGCGACGGCGGCGATGGCGGTGCTGCCGACGGTGTGCGCGGCGCTGGGCCTGTGGCCGGCGGAGGAGGAACGGCCGGACGTGTCGCGGCGCGAGGGCTTCCTGCCGGTCGCCCGGGCGGCGGCCGAGGCCGCGTCGGAGGCGGGTACCGAGGTCACGGCGGCGATGCCGACGGGCCCGCGAGGCCCCTGGGCGCTGCTGAAGCGCCGCCGCCGACGCCGCGTACCGGAAGCCGAACCGGCCCGCCCGTCCCTGTGACCCACCTGGACCCTCCAGGTTCCAGCCCCCCCGCTCTGCCTCCGCCCACGGCCCAACCGACCCGGCCGGCTGCAAAGCGGGGCAGGGTCTCCCTCCCCCCAAGCCTCCCCAGCCCCTGGCACGGGGGCCCGGGAGGCGGGCGCCGGATCGGGGAGGCCGGAGCCGGGGAGGCGGGGACCGGGGAGGCCGTGACCGGAGGGCCCAGAGCAGCACCCTGGGACGGCACCCAGGACCCGATGTGGCCAAAGCCGTCGCAGGCCAAAGCAAGCGCTTAGTAAACTGCGGCCAGTGTCACACCGCGACACCGGTGACCTGGACCATACGTAGCGGTAACTTCCCAACCGGCCCTGCCCGAGAAGAAAACCCCGTTCACTGGAGCCGTGATGCCCGAAGCCGTCATCGTCTCGACCGCCCGCTCCCCCATCGGCCGCGCCGTCAAGGGCTCCCTGAAGGACCTGCGCCCCGACGACCTGACCGCCACGATCATCCAGGCCGCGCTCGCCAAGATCCCCGAGCTGGACCCCAAGGACATCGACGACCTGATGCTCGGCTGCGGCCTCCCCGGCGGCGAGCAGGGCCACAACCTCGGCCGGATCGTCGCCGTACAGATGGGCATGGACCACCTGCCGGGCTGCACGATCACCCGGTACTGCTCCTCGTCCCTGCAGACCTCCCGCATGGCCCTGCACGCCATCAAGGCCGGCGAGGGCGACGTCTTCGTCTCGGCCGGTGTCGAGATGGTCTCCCGCTACGCCCACGGCAGCTCCGACATGCCCGGCACGCACAACCCGCTGTTCGCCGAGGCCGAGGCCCGCACCGTGGCCACCGCCGAGTCGACCGGCTCCACCTGGCACGACCCGCGCGAGGACGGCCTGCTGCCCGACCCGTACATCGCGATGGGCCAGACCGCCGAGAACCTGGCCCGCGCCAAGGGCATCACCCGCCAGGACATGGACGAGTTCGGCGTCCGCTCGCAGAATTTGGCCGAGCAGGCCATCAAGAACGGGTTCTGGGAGCGCGAGATCACCCCGGTGACCCTCCCCGACGGCACGGTCGTCAGCAAGGACGACGGCCCGCGCCCCGGCGTCACCCTGGAGGGCGTCTCGGGCCTCAAGCCGGTCTTCCGCCCGGACGGACTCGTCACCGCCGGCAACTGCTGCCCGCTCAACGACGGCGCCGCCGCCGTCGTCATCATGAGCGACACCAAGGCCCGCGAGCTGGGCCTGACCCCGCTCGCCCGGATCGTGTCCACCGGCGTCTCCGGCCTCTCCCCCGAGATCATGGGCCTCGGCCCGGTCGAGGCGAGCGAGCAGGCGCTCCGGCGCGCCGGTCTCACCATCGACGACATCGACCTGGTCGAGATCAACGAGGCCTTCGCCGCCCAGGTGATCCCCTCCTACCGGGAACTCGGCATCGACCTCGACAAGCTGAACGTCAACGGCGGCGCCATCGCCGTCGGCCACCCCTTCGGCATGACCGGCGCCCGGATCACCGGCACGCTCATCAACTCCCTGCAGTGGCACGACAAGCAGTTCGGCCTGGAGACGATGTGCGTCGGCGGCGGCCAGGGCATGGCGATGGTCATCGAGCGCCTCAGCTGATCCACCGTCCGTAGCGAGGCGGGCACCTTACGTCAGGAAGCGGCCCGGAACCGAGGAAACTCCCCGGTTCCGGGCCTTTTCGTGATCGAATCTCCCCCAGGATGTGACCTATCTCGCTCGACGGACACATCGGCGCAGGTCAGTGCAGGTCAGCGCGGTCCCTGACGAAACCGCAAGGCCAAAGTCCTGTCCGTTTCGTGACGTTACGCACTGACAGCTGCTTAGTCCGCCCTTCAAGCTGATGTAGGAAGTCGGGGGTCGACTTTGAACCGGGAGTACGTCAGTGAGCGCCATGCCGATCGCCCTGCTGCTCACCACGGCCGCCACGGGCGCCGTGGGCGTCGCCGTCCTGCGCACCGTCCTGAAGCTGCGCCGCCAGCTGGCAGAGCTGCAGACCCAGCTCGCCGAGAACCAGTCGGCCGCCATGCGCGCGCTGCTGCCGAACGCCCGCAGCGGCGCCGACGCCGACCAGATACGCGCCGCCGTGGCCGAGGCGCTCGCCGAGGAGCGGGAGCGCGAGCTGGCCGAGGCACGCGCCTTCTGGGCCGCGCAGGAAGCCCGTGACGCCTCCGACACCCCGACCCTGCTCGGCCTGCCCGACACCGAGCTGTTCCTGCCCCGGCAGACCGACTTCGCCGGCCTGGAGCCGGTGTCCGAGCCGACCGCCGACGCCGACGAGTTCGCCGGGGAGTCCCCCGAACTGGCCGCGGCCCGCCGCCGTCACCCCTCGCACCCCGACTTCGTCCCGGTGCAGTCGCCCGCGGTGAACGACCACGAGCGCACCGTGACCACGCTGGAGCAGCTGGCCGCCGAACGCGTCGAGCTCTCCGACGTCCGCCCGGGTCCCCTCGGCACCCTCGACGTCTACGTCTTCGCCGACGGCACCACCCTCTGCATGACCCCGGGTCACCGCGAGACCGCCGAGCGCCTGGCGGCGGCGGTGGACGCGGGCGAGGCCCCGTATCTGCTCGGCGGTTCGGGCGTCTCCGGCGCCTACACCCTCACCTTCGCCTACGGCGAGGACGACAGGAACATGGTCTACATCCTGGCGGACAGGGTCATCGCGTCCCTGTAGGGAACGGCGCTCAGACCCCTGCCCTCCGGCGGGCCTCCTCGACCACCCGCACCGCCTCGGCGACTTCGTCGTCGCTGCGCAGCACCATCGCCAAGTCGTGCACGGCCACGAGGATCTGATCGGCCGCGGCGAACATGCCGGCGTCCGGCATCTGCCGCGGTTCGCTCCCGGGCTCCTCGACGGCCTGGGCCCGCCGGGCCAACTCCCTGGCCAGCTCGAGGGCCTCGGCCGCGGCACCCCGCTGAAGCCGGCTCTGCGGCGCCGCGCGCAACTTGTCGGCGAAGTGATCCACTGCTCGGGTCAAGGGCGTCGTATCAACCACGCGCCGAGCGTAACGTGCCGCACTGTTGCCAATACGCGAACGCTCAGGCACGGTGACGTGAAGGACCGGCTTACATCCCCTTTGCGTTCGGAGGCGCCGATGTCCCAGCTCTTCTCGGAGGAGACCCACCGCAATCTGCTCGCCCGCATCCCCCACTGCACCGGTCGCGAAGTGTCCGACTGGTTGCGCACCGTCGAAGAAGGCCCCGCCCTGTTCCGCTTCGAGGAGAAGGTCAGCTGGCTCCGGCACGAGTACGACCTCGCGTACGGCCACGCGAAGGCGATCGTCCACGAGTACGACCTGAGGAGGGCGGCACGCAAGCTGCTCTAGCCGCCGCCGAAGACGGCGAAGGGCCCCGGGTCGGGACCCGGGGCCCTCCTCATGACCGGCGCAGGCGCTAGTCGTTGTTGGTGAAGATCGCCACCAGCCGCAGCATCTCCAGGTAGATCCACACCAGGGTCACGGTGAGACCGAACGCGGCGAGCCAGGACTCGTTGCGCGGGGCGCCGTAGGCGATGCCGTCCTCGATCTGCTTGAAGTCGAGGGTCAGGAAGAACGCGCCGAGCACGATGGCGATGATGCCGACGAGCGCGCCGAGCGGACCGAAGCTGCGCAGACCGCCGTCCTCGGCGACGCCGAACACGACCAGCAGCAGGTTGACCGCCATGACCACCAGGAACGCCATGGCGATGGCCATGCCGATGCGGGCGTAGCGGGCGGTGACGCGGATCCAGCCGGCCTTGTAGACGAGCAGGGTCGCGGCCGAGACCGCCATGGTGCCGAGCACCGCCTGGAAGGGGGCGCCGCTCCAGCGGCTGTTGTACATCTCGCTGATGACACCGAGGAAGACGCCCTCGAAGGCGGCGTACCCGAGGATCAGCGCGGGCGACGGGGTGCGCTTGAAGCTCTGGACCATCGCCAGGACGAACGCGACGATCGCCGAGCCGACGGCCAGGCCGTAGCTGGTCGCCGTGACCGGCAGCAGCGCCCAGGCAAGGACGGCGCCGACGGCGACGGTGCCGAGCGTGATGGCCGAGCGGACGACGACGTCGTCCATGGTCATCCGGTCGGTGGTGGCGGGGGCCTGCGGCGGCGCGCCGGCACCCTGCTGGGCGTACGGGTTCTGGGCGTAGGGGTTCTGCGCGTACGGGTTGCCCTGTGCGTACCCGGCCTGCGGCGCGGTGTTGAAGCCGGCGTAGCCGTTGTCGCGGCTGAACCCCCGTCGCGAGAAGACCGGGTTGCTGCTCCTCATTTCACTCCTCCATGGCTGCCGTGCGCAGCCTTGGCTCAAGAGTAATGGATTGGCAAAGGACCGACCATGATACTTGAGGAGGATCTTTCCCCTGCCGTGCTGCCCAACACGCTACGCGGGCGAGTGATTCCCGGCCATGGGTGATCGCCTTCCATGACGAACCTGCTACCTCGCCGAGACCCGCCGCTAACCCAGCGGGAATCCGGTGTACGCCTCGGCCAGGTCGGTCTCGGCCGCGCGGGAGGAGGCGATCCGCTCCAGCCGGGCCCGTTGGAGGCGGGCGTCGAAGGGGGTGGCATCCGGGGCCGGATGGAGCATCGTCGTCATGTCGTAGGAGAACCGCTCGGCCTGCCAGACGCGGCGCAGACAGGTCGCGGAGTAGGCGTCGAGGAGGTCCGCCGAGCCGGTCTCCCGCTCGTGGACGAGGGCGCGGGCGAGGGTGACGACGTCACCGACGGCGAGGTTCAGCCCCTTGGCTCCGGTCGGCGGCACGATGTGAGCGGCGTCACCGGCGAGGAAGAGCCGGCCGTGGCGCATCGGCTCGTGCACGAAGGAGCGCATCGGCGTGACCGACTTCTGGGTGATGGGGCCGCGTTCCAGCCGCCAGCCGTCCGCGGTCTCGAAACGGCGCTCCAGCTCCGACCAGATCTCGTCGTCGGTCCACTCGTCGGCGTCCGTGCCGGCGGGCACCTGGAGATAGAGGCGGGAGACGGACGGGGAGCGCATGGACAGGAGGGCGAAGCCGCGGTCGTGGCGGGCGTAGACGAGTTCGTCGTGCGAGGGCGCGACGTCGGCGAGGACACCGAGCCAGGCGTAGGGGTACGTCCGCTCGAACACCCGGGACAGCGCGGCCGGGAAGGCGGCCCGGGCCGCGCCCCAGAAGCCGTCGCAGCCCACGGCGTAGTCGCACTCCAGCACGTCCTCGCGGCCCTCGTGCCGGAACCGGATCCGCGGCCGGTCGCCCTCGGCGCCCTCCACCGCCAGCGCCTCCGCCTCGAACAGCAGCGGCCCGCCCTCTTTCAGCTGAAGGGCGATCAGGTCCTTGCAGACCTCGGTCTGGGCGTACACCATCACCGACCGACCCCCGGTCAGGCCGGGGAAGTCGACGCGGTGGCGGCGCCGGTCGAAGCGCAGTTCGATGCCGTCGTGCCGCAGGCCCTCCCGGTCCATCCGCTCCCCGGCGCCGGCCGCGCGCAGCACGTCGACGGTGCCCTGCTCCAGGATTCCGGCGCGCTGCCGATGTTCGACGTAGGCGCGGTCGCGGCTCTCCAGGACGACCGAGTCGATGCCGGCGCGGTACAGCAGCCGCGCGAGCAGCAGTCCGGCCGGCCCGGCTCCGATGATGCCGACGGTGGTGCGCATCGGTTCGTCCCTTCGAGTCGACTCTAGACGTTCGCACAGTGAACTTTTCTTCACTTACCTCGCGCCAGAGTCTGCGCCGGGGGCCGAACGATGTCAATGGGGCGCATCGCGCCCCATTGAGCCGTCGCCGGGCGCCGCGTTCAGCGGCCCGGCCAGCCGTCCAGATGACGGTGCAGGGTGACGGTGGGCTGCGCGGCCGCCTTCGGCGCGTGGGCGACGGCATCGCGCAGGACCGCGCTCACCTCGCCCGCCAGGCCGTCGACCCGGGTCTTCAGCTCGGCCGCGGGCAGCGCGCAGCGGGTCAGCGCGTCCAGCCGGCGATGGATGTCGGCGAGCCGCTGCCGGGTGCCGGCGTCGAGGGTGAGCGGTGCCGGTGTGGAGACGACGAACTGGTAGGCGCCGGCGAGGGTCTGGCAGCCGGTGCACTCCTTGTTGGCCGCGTCGCTGAGGTTCACGGCGTTCAGGTGTGTGCGCTCACCGGCGAACGTGACGATCTGGAAGGACAGCGCGACCGACCGGCAGTGGTCGTCGGCCGAGCAGCCGGCCGAGACGGCGTTGGCCTGATTGCGCGCCGCCGCCGCGTTGACCGTGCCGAACTGGCGGATGGTGAAGGAGTCCTCGGTCCGCGTGTGATGGGCTCGATCGGCGTGGCTGAAGACGTGGTCGGAGGCGAAGGCCATGTGCGAGGCGCCGGTCGTCGCCTGGGCCGGTACGGCGGTGGCCGCACCGGCGATGCCGGCCGCGAACAGGCCAAGGCCCAGGGCGCGGCGGGCGAGGGGGTGGTTGCTGGAGCGTGCCTTGCGGTGGCTGCTCATGGGTTCTCCTGCGATGTCATGAGGACTGCCTGCGAAGAGCGGTCTTCGGGCAGTGGCTTCGGGCGGTGGCTCGGGGAATGCGACGTCGGGCGCCGGCCTTCGGGACGTCAGGGCGACGCCGGTGCGGGCGAGTCGCCGGACGGTGTGGGCGTGGGGCTTGCGGTCGGTGACGTGGGGACGCTCTCCGACGGGGTCGGGGAGCTCGGGGTGCCGGGGTCCTCGCTGGTGGGCGGGGGCGTAGTCGCGGTGCCGCCGTCGGTGGAGGAGTCCGGCTCATGGGACTTCGAGCCGGTCGGCTCGCCCGGTGCCGGAGCCGACGCCGAGAACTGCGGCGCGGAGGCGGACGCGCTCATCGAGGTGCCCGGCGACGGCCCGTCGCCCGACGCCGACGCGGACGCCCCCGGCACCGCCGAAGGCGACACGGAGGCACCGCCGGTGCCGTACCCGCCGGGCCCGCCGGGGCCCGGGGTCGAGGCGTCCCGCGGCGAGGGCTCCTCGGTGGGCACCCCGGGCTGCAGGATCGGTGCGATCGGGGGCTTCTTCGGCAGCGGCTTCGGGGTCACCCCGGACACCCAGGCGTAGGAGAGTCCGGTCAGTCCGGCGAGGGCGAGCACGCACAGCGCGAGCCGTAGCCGGGGCCGTCCGGCGGTGGAGCGTTTCGCGGCCCGGAAGAGCCGGCCGCCGATCTTCACCGACAGATAGACGACACCGGCCATCGGGCAGAGCAGCATCACGCAGCCGATCACCCCGACGAGTCCGGCGACGATCTGCCCGTGCGCGAAGGCCCCGCCGGTGCCGAGGAGTTGCTCGGTCAGCGAGCGGACCATCGTGGTGAGGATCCGGGGCAGGTTCCACAGCGCGTAGCCCATCTCGCCGACGATCAGCGGCACCATCGTCAGCACCCAGCCGGCCACGATGGTGCGCGCGGACCTCTTCAGCCCGGCGACCTCCGCGCGCGCCGCCCGGCCCTTGGCGCCCGGCGCGAGCGAGAGCAGGATCGGCTTGATCTTGCCGTAGAGATCGGGAACTCCGGCGAGGTCGCCCAGGATGTAGTAGCCGTCCAGGCGGACGGCCGGCATCAGCTGTTCGAGGATCTCGAAGTGCCCGAGGTAGACGGCGGCCAGGAAGAACTGCGCCCCGGTGGCGAAGTAGGCCCCGGCCATGGCCAGCATGAAGACGACGTTGAAGTACACCCCGCCGAGGTCCGTGCGCAGCCGGCCGGCGCGGGAGATCCGGTAGACGTCGGTGACGTCGGTGTACATCGACGGCCAGATGAGGAACAGCCCGCAGCCGATGCAGCCGGGCCGGGCGCCGCCGTACCGGCAGGCCGAGGCGTGGCCGAACTCGTGGAAGACGAGCGAGGCCACGGTGAGGGCGAAGACGATGAGGATCAGCACCGGCTGGTCCAGGACCTCCAGGACCGGTTCGATCGCTCCGAAGAAGCCGAACAGCCAGACGTCCATCACGAGTGCCGTGAGCAGGACGGCGGCGACCACGACCGGGCGGTGCAGCCAGGCCAGGGCCCGCGCGATCCGCGCCGTACGGCGTTCGTCGAAGATCACCCGGTGGCCCTTGAGGGCGAGCAGCAGGTCGGAGCGCGGGGCGTCGACCTCGTCGTCCTCCTGGCCCTCGGGCACGCACACGCCGAGCGGTTCGAGCTTGTTCTCCACCAGGTAGCGGATGTTCTCGCCGCTGACCTCGCGGCCGTAGCGGGCGCTGACCCGGTGGGCGATCGTCTCGACGTCGCGGACGCCGTCGACGGACGACGCCACCAGGTACAGCAGCCGCGACAGCTGGACGACCTGCCCGTCCCCCCGGCGGGCGATGTACTTCGGTTCGGTGAAGCCCGAACCCTGGTACTCGCCGTGCAGCCGCAGTCCCGCGCTGAGCCGCGGGGCCGGCTGGACCGGCGTTCCCAGGACCGGCAGGCTTCCTGTCGTCACCTGTTCGTACGTCACCGGCCAGCCGCCGGGCCCGGGTACCGGACCGGTGTCGTACAGCGCGCTGGTGCCGTCGTCGAGCACCGTCATGTGTGGTCTCCCCCCACGTTCCCCCCGGAAAAGACCGCGGGGACGGACCGCCCGCACGCCCTGTGCTCGTCCGCCCTCCGAGGCGTTCGGCGCCCCTTCGGGCCGGTGCGGTCCGTCCCCACGACCGTGGCGCCGTTACTGCGTGACGGTGATGGTCTGCTGGGCCGACGACTCGGCGGCCGACCACGAGGAGTGGTCGTTCAGGGCCGCCGACTCGTTGTGGGCGCTGATGTTCGCCACGTGCTTGGTGACGTTGACCGTCCGGTGGAAGCTGAACTTCAGCCGGCCGAGGGCCTCGCGGCCCGGCAGCAGCTCCGCGGACTCGCCGTCCAGCTCGCGCATGTCCATGCTCATGGTGGTTGTCCTTTCGTGGTGGGTGGGTCGGTGCGCGCGGGTTACTGGCTGACGCTGATGGTCTGGCCGGCGGCGGAGTCGGCCACGGACCACGAGGAGTGGTCGTTCAGGGCGGCGGACTCGTTGTGCGCGCTGATGTTCGCGACGTGCTTGGTGACGTTGACCGTCCGGTGGAAGCTGAACTTCAGCCGCCCCAGGGCCTCGCGGCCCGGCAGCAGCTCCGCGGACTCGGCGTCGAGCTCGTGGGCGTTCAACATGGTCGATTCCCCCTCGGGAAACAGGCGCTTCCGGTCGGAGAGAGTCAGGTTCCCCCCGGACTCTGTCCAACTTGGTCGGACGGGCTGTCCAACGAGATTGGACACTAGAGCCTCGTGACACCGGTCCGCAACCCCGATCCGGTGAATCACCCTTTCGGCGGCCCCGCTACCCGACCGTAGAATCGGCGCTGACAGGCACGGTCAGGTCGAGCGGCGAGCAGGAAGTGGACTTCGGTGGCCAACGCACTGCAGCAGTTGATCCGTGAGCGTCTCGACCGCAAGGGCTGGTCCTACGGCGACGTGGCACGGCGCGGCGGCGTGCCCCGCTCCACCGTGCACCACCTGGCCACCGCCGACCGGGTCGTCCGCATGCCCCAGGCCAGCACGCTGGAAGGCCTGGCCAAGGGCCTCGAGCTGCCGCTCGACGCCGTGCGCCGGGCCGCGGCCGAGGCCTGCGGCATCCACGTCTACGGCGCCCCGTCCGCCGAGGACGCCGACGGCACGGCCGCCCGCACCACCGATCCCGAGGTGGACCTGCTCATCGCCAGCGTGCAGCAGCTGTCGGCCGAGGACCGCCGGCATGTCGCCGCCCTGGTCGAGTCCCTGCTCGGCCGCTCCGCGGGCCCGGCACCGGAGAAGTGATCCGGCGGTCCGCTCGTGGACCGCGCCGGAAAAATCATGCAACTTCCCCCGAATTGACCCTCATCGCCCGCTAGTCTCTCGTCCTGCCCGAGGAGCGAGAGCCGTACGACCACCCGGGCTCTTTGGGGGGAACGTGTTGTTCGTGCATGGCGGGCCCACCACCGCGGTGGTGCGGGCCCCCGCCGGTGAATCGGTCGTCCTGCTCTCCGGCGAGCTGCCCGAGGTGCTCACCGAGGCCGCGGTGACCGAGCTGCTGGACCTGGCCGCGGCGATCCTGGACGCGGACGAGCTGGAGCTGTTCCACACCTGCCTGCGCACCCTGCGCACGGACGGGCTCCGGGCGGGCCGGCGCATCGAGGTGGACGGAGCGGTACTGACGGTGTACGAGGGGACGTGAACCGGCACGCCCGCGAAGGGCGCCCGAGGCCTCGCCGTCCGTCGGCGCCGACCGGCTCGGACCCTCGGACCGTCACCGTCCGACGTAGGGGCCGAGGAGGGCGGACATGGCGGCGCAGGCCAGGTAGTTCTTGGCGTGGTGGAATCCGAACCCGGCGTGGATCGTGTCCGTCAGGTCCAGCGCGACTCCTTGGAAGAAGGTCGCCAGTCGGGGCGGTATCGCCACCGGGTCGCCCGGATCGGCGATGTTCACCCATCGCTCCACGCCGGGCGGACGCGTCCCCAACCGGTGCCGGGGACCGTTTTCGGGCCGTGGCGAGAGACGGTCGAACACGGCTCGCGGCAGGGCCAGCGGGGAACCGGCGGTCACCAGCAGCTCCACCCGCAACTCCGGGTGGGCGTGCAGGGCTTCGTAGGTGACGACGGAGCCCAGTGAGTGCGCGATGACGATCCGGGGGCGGTGGCGTGCGATGCGGCGAGCGACCTCCTCCCGTGCGGCCAGCCGCTCCACGGCGTCGTCGGCGCGGACGTAGGCGGCCATCTCGCGGAAGAAGACGCGGATGAAGAGTTTGGTCAGCCGGCCGTCCAGGCTCAGTCGCTCCGCCACCCACGACGCGGCGTAGCGCAGCGGCAGGGTGAGAGCGCCCTGGCTCACCGCCTGGGGTGCATCGAGTGCGGCCAGCCAGGCGGCCATCAGTTCCCGCTCGAGGGGATCTGCCAACTCCTCGGGGTCGCCGCCCCCTTGGGAGACGGGGCCAGGGTGCAGCAGCGGTGCGTAATAGGCGAAGTCGAGGTCGATGAGTGCGGGGTCGGCGGTCAGGCCGACCGCCAGATGCTTCGTCCAGTCCTGGGCTTGAGCGGTGCGTACCTCGTCGGGTGTCTGGCGGCGGTTGTAGTGGCCCACTCCGTGGACACCGACGACACGCACAGGTGAGGTAGCGGTCATGACATCTCCTGCCGGATCGCGGTGGCTTGCAGCGCCAGGACTTCGTGGCCCATGCCGACCACGACGGTCCCGTCGGGGCCGAGGGCGGCGCTGTGGGGAACGTCGGGCAGCGAAAGGCGGGCCAGCAGCCGGCCGCCGAGGGGATCCCAGACCCGTACGGTCAAGTCCTGTGCGGTGCTGACCAGCCGGTTCGCACCCTGCTGGTGCAGGACGGCGAGATCGGTCACCGCGGCGTCGTGGCCGTCCAGGACAGCGAGCCGTTCGCCGCCGTCCGCGGCCAGGATCCGGATGCTGCCGTCGTCCGCCCCGGCGAACGCCACCGGGCGTCCGCCGAGTCGGGAGGCCGCCACGGCGGTGACGGGTGACGGTCCGTCGTACGCCAGCGGCACCCGGGAACGCCGCCAGTCCAGGTCCCACACCCAGTGCAGTTCCGCCTCCTGGGCGAACACGGCGGCCAGACGGCCGTCGATGACGGCCACGTCCATGGCTCGGACCATGCAGTCGAAGGTGTCCACGCGAAGCCGGCGAGCCGTGTCCCACACCCGGACCCTGCCGTCCGCACCGGCCGTGACGGCGAAGGTCACACCGCCGCCGACCACCAGGCCCACCTTCCGTACCCCGTCGGAGTGGCCGTCCAGGACGACAGGCCTGCGGCCGCTGCCCACCTGCCACACGTGAGCGGTTCCGTCGTCGCTTCCGGTGAGAACCACGGGCTGCTCACCCGGCGCGACGGTCACGGCCAGGTCGTTGACCGGGCCCGTATGGTCCTCCAGCACCACGAGGGTCTGTCCGGCGAAGACATCCCACACGCGGGCCGTGCCGTCCCGGCCGGCGGTGAAGGCGACCATGCGTCCGTCCACGCAGGCCGCCCTCACACGGGTCACCTCGTTGGTGTGACCTTCCAGGCTGGTCGCCGTGCTGCGGGCGGACAGGTCCCACACGTGCACGTTGCCTGCCTGTCCCGCGGTGACGGCCATGGGCCAGCCCGCGGGGTCGCCCACGGCGACGGCCGTGAGCCATTCCGCGGGCCGGGCCCTGGTCGTGGTGGCCGTGATCCGGAAGGTGCTCAGGTCCCACACCCGGGCCGTGCCGTCCCGGCTGGACGTCACGACCACGGGCAGACCCTCCAGCCGAGCTGCCGCGACGCCCGTCACCCAGTCGGTGTGTCCCCGCAGCACCGCCGTGTTCCGGCCGGAGACCAGGTCCCACACCCGGGCCGTGCGGTCACGGCCGGCCGTGACGGCGGTCGGCCTGCCGTCGACCACGGTCAGTGCCGCGCCCAGCACCCAGCCCTGGTGTCCTTCCAGGACCATCCCGCCGGCCGGGACGTTCTCGCCGAGGTCCCAGACGGTGGCCGAGCCGTCGTAGCGCGTGGTGACGGCTACCGGCCACCCGTCGAGTACCGCGGCCGCCACCGAGATCATGGGCTCGGCGCGGGCCGAGAGGATCCGCCGCGTGCAGCGCACCCGGCGGTCGGCGCCGATGGTCAGTTCCCACACCCAGGCCATGCCGCCGGTTGCCGTCGTCACCGCCATGCACCGTCCGCCGACCTGCAGGACGGCCAGGGCGGTCAGCGGAGCCGATGCCCCCGGGCGCGCGTCGGCGACGCCCATGGCGTGTCCCTCCGCGAGATCCCACACCCGCAGGGTGCTGTCCCAGCTGACGGTGACGACCACCGGCAGACCGCCCAGCTCGGTCACCGCCAGCCCTGTCACCGGGCCCGTGTGCCCTTCCAAGGTGTGTGTGGTCAGTCCGGTGGCGAGATCCCATACCCGCACGCGGCCGCGCGACCCGGCTGTCACCGCGACCGGCAGACCGTCGAGCACCGTCACGACCACGTCGGTCACCGCCTGGGTGTGGTCCTCGAGCGTGGCGGTCAGCGCGGTCGACGCCTGCTGGCCCGTGGCCCACGGATACTGCCAGCCGGTGCCGTGGGCGAGGTGGTGTCTCAGCGGCCCGGCGATCCCGAACCGGGCCGCGTCCAGGGCCAGGATCTGCCGCCGCTCGTGCGGACTCAGCCGGCGGTGGGCCGAGTAGGAGGCACGGTAGACCGCCGCGGCTATCCGGGCCTCCCGGGTGCTGGCGGTGGGCAGCATCGTCAGTACGGCGTCGGGCTCTGCTTCGGCGAGGAAGTCGGCGTCGAGCAGGAGCTCGTCACTGCGGTGGGCCTGGACGGCGTGCTGGGCGGCGTGCCGCAGGAGGTAGGGATCCGCCACCTGCCACAGTCGGCGGCCGTCCGTGTGGGGGACGCAGTGCAACAGGCGGTCGAACACCTGTGCCGCGTACGGCGATTCCGCGGAGGCGCTCACCAGGCGTCCCTTCCCCCCTCGTGGGACGGGCTCTTGGGAGTCCGCGGCGGGGGAAACGCGGCCGCCGGCCCGTACGGATCGGCCCGCAGCCGCTCGGCGAGGCCCTCGTGGAAGAGGCGGTACAGAGTCGTGCCGTCCACGTCGACGTCATGCCTCAGATAGAACCGTGCCTGGTCGAGCGCCTGCCTCACCTGGTCCGGGTCCATCGGCTCACCGGCCGGGAGCTGCGACGGGGCGAAGGCCCCGGCCGTATGGGCTAGCACACGTTCCGGCATACCGAGCCCCTCGGCGTGAGCCAGGGCCGCGAGCACCGGGCGCATCCAGGTCCGCTCCCCCGGCCGGGCCAGATCGAGTCTCAGCAGTGCCGTCAGGTCACGCGGGGCGGCACGCCCCAGTTCCCGGGCGCGGGCCGGATCGCTCTCCACCGGAAGGGTCAGGACGTGCCGTAGATACAGCCCGGCGACGAGGAACTCCCCCCATTCCAGGGGTGCTTGTTCCAGGGAGCGGCGCTCGCCCGTGTCGCCCGCGAGCCGGTCGGCGATCCCCAGGGCCAACGCCTTCGCGGCGGCGGCGTTCTCCCTGAGCTGGTAGGGGCCCGCGCTGGCCAGGAGGTCGCGCACATACGCTTGCAGATCGGCGTGCAGGTCGGCCCGGTCAGCCGCGTTGAGGTCGACCAGCACCCCGGCCGTCCGCGCAAGGTCCAGCAGCGGCTCGGCGAAAGGTTCGGGCCGCGTGCCGATCAGCAGGCGCATCGTGTCCACGCGCGACGCCTCCTGTGCCAGGGGCAGCAGCAGTGCCCGGACCACGTCCTCCGGGCGCTCCGCCTCGTCCAGTGCGTCCAGCGCCAGCGTGGCGGGCCGTCGGGTGTCCGTACCCGCCAGCCGGGCCAGGCCCTCCGCGTCCCAGCCCGCGGACGGCCGGTCCGCGGCCGACGCCCCCAGTTGGCGGGCCAGTGAATCGGCCACCTCCTCCAGGGTGCGGCGCCGGGCGTGGACCACCGCGAGTTTGTCGTGCACGGCCGGACGGTGCGGCAGCGGAAGCCACAACTGGCGGGTGATGCCGTGCAGTTCGGGATGGGCCGCGCAGACCAGGACACCGAGCAGGGCCGACTTGCCCACGCCGGGCTTTCCCGTGACGGCCGCGAACGGTGGCCCGTCGCCGTTGAACCACTGCGACAGCAGCGCGGCCTCCGTGCGGCGCCCGCGGAAGTAGCCGTGACCGATGCCGGCGTCCAGCGCCTCGCCACCGGCGCCGCGGTTCATGAAGTGCAGGGGGTCGAACGCTTCGTCGACCAGCGGTGCCAGATCCTGCTCGACCTCGGCCAGCACACCGGCCCGCGCCCTGGGCGGGTAGTGCGGGTTCGGGAAGAACGGCAGGTGGTCGAGCGTGTCGAAGAAGGGGATCCGACTGCCCTCGGGCTGTTGGAAGAACTTCTCTTCCCGGCTGTATTCGGCTACCAGGCGGGTGATCTCCCGTCCGACGGTGGCCAGCGGTATGTAGCGCAGCGAGGCGTCGGCGCGCAGGACACCGTCGCTGTAGGCGTGCAGAACAGCGGCGGTGGCGCGGCTGAGCCGGTAGTTCCATGCCTGGTCCTGCGCCGCGGAGGCGGCGATCACCCAGGCCCTCCGCTTGCCGGTGGGCATCTGCTGGTGCCATGGCAGCTCGGCGGCGGTGCCGGAGTGACACAGGTCCAGGATGAAAAGGGTCAGCGGCCGCGGCTTGTCCGGGTGCGACTCGATCAAGCTGATCCACGCGGCCACGGGGTCGTCCACGTTCCGCCCGTCCCGGCCGACCACGTGCAGGGTGCGTTCACCGGTCTGGGCGAGCCGTCCATGGGCCACCAGGTGGACGATCAGCACGGCATCGTCGTCGGCGGTGGTGATGGCGGTCCGGATCTCGCCGGAGGGATCGAGGGCCCGCCCGGCGGGGGCATCCCGGTCGGGCTCCCCGTGGGGGGCGTACCCGAAGCGGGCCAGTGCCCGAGCCACCTCGGCGGCGTGCCGGGGTGCCGCGGCGAGCGGATCGAGGTCCTGGCTGTCCAGGGCCGGCGGCCCGGCAGCCTCTTCCGCGTCGACAGGAAGGCCGATGGCCAAGACCTTCCGCGGCCCGGACTCCCCGCTCACGCCCGAGCCCTCCCGCAAACGCGCGAGCCTCTCCCCGGCGCCTGCGTCAACTCCCCCGTCGATCACCCGCGTTGCCCCCCAACAGCCCCTCTTCCGGGTAGCGGATCACCAGCCGATTCTGGCACGCGGCCCTCGCGCCCACCACCGACCGCGCACGCCCGCCCACAACCCCACGCGCCGCTGTCAGGACTTCGGTGGGATGCCCTCACGACATCTGATCGGTGACCAAGAGTGACGCCCAGGCGACCTGCAGGCCGAGAAGGACGCCGCGAAGCGGGTCGGCGGCGCGCTCCAGGGGAGGCAATCGCGACCAGAACCGCAGCCGGCGGACCGCTGTCGGACCACTCCCGAGGGTGGCCCCCGCCCCGCGTCGCAGACGAAGTGGTGCCCGGAGCCGGACTTGAACCGGCACGCCCGCGAAGGGGCAGCGAGGTTTAAGCTCGCCGTGTCTGCATTCCACCATCCGGGCAGGCCATGGGGCTCCGCTTCGAGGTTCGAGCCTATCGGGACGCATCCCCCGAACAGCGGAAGGGCGGACCGATGTTGTCTTATTTTATTGACGCCTGAGGGTGCATCAGCCCGCGGAACGGGCCATCCGCACTTGCCAACAGCCTGACGTGACGGGGGTACGCCCGTACGCGGAATGACGGAATTTCACCGTCCGAACGAGGGTGTTCCACCCGTTCTCGACATCGTTCGACAGCGGTTCGACGGCGATCCGGCCAGTGCCGCTCTCAGGGTCCGCCGTCCTCCCCAGGTATGACGCGGCGCTCTCCCGTCCGACCCCAGTCGCCCCCCGGAACCGGAACAGCGACTGACTACACGCGTCCTCGGCGCCGGGACGATGGAACGGTCCCCATGGAACACACGTCGTCCCGACAGGAGCACCGTCCCGTGACCACCACACCCACCGCCGGCCGGACCACCGCCGTGGCCGCACGCGCCACGGAGCTGTCGAAGATCTACGGGCAGGGTGAGACCCGGGTGGTCGCCCTGGACCGGGTCTCCGTCGACTTCCGGCAGGCCGAGTTCACCGCGATCATGGGCCCGTCGGGCTCGGGCAAGTCCACGCTGATGCACTGCGTGGCCGGCCTCGACACCTTCTCCTCCGGTTCCGTGCGGATCGGCGAGACCGAGCTGGGCTCCCTGAAGGACAAGCAGCTCACCAGGCTCCGCCGGGACAAGATCGGCTTCATCTTCCAGGCCTTCAACCTGCTGCCGACGCTGACCTCCCTGGAGAACATCACCCTGCCGATGGACATCGCCGGGCGGAAGCCGGACAAGGCCTGGCTGGACCGGGTCATCGCGATGGTCGGCCTGTCCGATCGGCTCGCCCACCGGCCCTCCCAGCTCTCCGGCGGTCAGCAGCAGCGTGTCGCCGTCGCCCGCGCCCTGGCCTCCAAGCCCGACATCATCTTCGGTGACGAGCCGACCGGAAACCTCGACTCGCGCTCCGGCGCCGAGGTCCTCGGCTTCCTGCGCAACTCCGTGCGCGAACTGGGCCAGACCGTGGTCATGGTGACGCACGACCCGGTGGCGGCGGCGTACGCGGACCGCGTGGTCTTCCTGGCGGACGGCCGGATCGTCGACGAGATCCACGGCCCCACGGCCGACTCCGTCCTCGACCTGATGAAGCAGTTCGACGCGAAGGGCCGTACCTCCTGATGTTCCGCACCGCCCTGCGCAACGTTCTCGCGCACAAGGCCCGGCTGCTGATGACCGTGCTCGCCGTGATGCTCGGCGTGGCCTTCGTCGCCGGGACGCTCGTCTTCACCAACACCATTTCCGACGCCTACCAGAAGAGCTCCGCCAAGGGCTTCGACCAGGTCGACGTCGCCGTACGGCCCACGTACCAGGACTCCGAGGGCGACAAGGTCGGCAAGCTGTCCGACCTGACCCAGGCCACGCTCGACAAGGCCGCCGCGGTCCCCGGTGCCGCCTCCGCGACCGGAGTCGTCGGCGGCTTCACCGCCGTCGCCGGCAAGGACGGCAAACTGGTCGGCGGCGACTGGCAGTCCAACGGCGGCAACTACTGGGGCACCAAGGACGCCCGGTACCCGCTGGTCGGCGGCCACGCCCCGCACGGCGCGGGCGAGGTGCTGCTCGACTCCAGGACCGCGAAGCGGGCCGGCTACCGGGTCGGCGACACCGTGCGGCTGTCCGTGAACGGCCCGGTCCTCACCCCGATCCTCGCCGGCATCTTCACCACCGACGACGGCAACGTCTCCGCCGGCGGCAGCCTCGCCCTGTTCGACACGCCGACCGCGCAAGCGCTGTTCGGCAAGAAGGGCACGTACGACGAGATCGACGTCAAGGCCTCGGCCGGCACCAGCCAGACCGCGCTGAAGGCCCGGCTGGACAAGGCCCTGCCCGCGCACCAGGTGAAGACCACCACCGCCGAGCAGCTCGCCGACGACCAGGCCAAGCAGATCGCCGCCTCGATGAGCGGCCTGAAGCAGGCCCTGCTGGTGTTCGCCGGCATCGCGCTGTTCGTCGGCACGTTCATCATCGCCAACACCTTCACCATGCTGGTCGCCCAGCGCACCCGGGAACTGGCCCTGCTGCGCGCGGTCGGCGCCTCCCGCCGCCAGGTGACCCGCTCGGTGCTGACCGAGGCGTTCGCGGTCGGCGCGGTCGCCGGCGTGGCGGGCCTCGCCGCCGGCGTCGGCATCGGCGCGGGCCTGCGCTCGCTGCTGGGCTCCTTCGGCGCGAGCGTGCCCGACGGGCCGCTGGTGATCAGCCCCGGCACCGTGGTGGCCGCCCTCGCGGTCGGCATCCTCATCACCATGCTGGCCGCCTGGCTGCCCGGCCGCCGGGCCGCGAAGATCCCGCCGGTGGCGGCGATGAGCAGCGTGCACGCCAAGGCCACCACCAAGTCGCTGGTGCTGCGCAACACGCTCGGCGCGCTGTTCGCGGCGGCCGGCGTCGCGGTGGTCCTCGCGGCCACGTCGATGGACACCGACTCCGCCCAGGGCCCGATGGGCATCGGCGCGGTCCTTCTCATCATCGGCGTGTTCATCCTGACCCCGCTGCTGTCCCGCCCGCTGATCGCGGCGGCCGCCCCGGTGCTGCGCGCCTTCGGGGTCTCGGGCAAGCTCGCCCGCCAGAACTCGGTGCGCAACCCGCGGCGCACGGCGGCCACCGCCTCGGCGCTGATGATCGGCCTGACCCTGATCACCGGTCTGACGGTGATGGCGGGCAGCCTGCAGACCGCGATCGACAAGATGGCCTCCTCGGCGATCCGCGCGGACTACGTCGTCTCGATGGCCAACCGCTCCCCGCTCTCCCCGGACGTGGCGACCACGCTCGCCGCCACCGACGGCGTCACCGCCAGCAGCCCGCTGCGCAACGCCGAGTCCCGGATCGACGGCAAGACCGAGTTCCTGACCGGGGTCGACGGCTCGTCCATCGGGAAGCTGACCGACCTGAAGGTGGACGAGGGCTCGTTCACGGTGAGCGGCACGCGGGTCGTCGTCGACAAGGACCGGGCCAAGGAGTACGGCTGGACACCCGGTTCGCACTTCACCGCGCACTTCGAGGACGGCAAGGCACGGCAGCTGACCGTCGCCGGTGTCTACGAGGGCAACGACATGATCAACGGCATCATGCTCGACGACAAGGTCCTCACCCCGCACCTGAAGGACCCGGCCGACATGCAGGTCATGGTCAAGACGGCGGACGGCGCCTCGGACGCGACGAAGACCCGGCTGACGAAGGTCCTCGGCACCAACCCGGCCATCAAGATCCAGGACAAGCAGGACATCTCCAACAGCATCGCGCAGATCTTCACGACGATGCTGAACATGCTCTACGGCCTGCTCGGCATGGCGGTGATCGTCGCGGTCCTCGGGGTCATCAACACCCTGGCGATGTCCGTCTTCGAACGCGCCCAGGAGATCGGCATGCTCCGCGCGATCGGCCTGGACCGCAAGGCGGTCAAGCGGATGGTCCGCCTGGAGTCCCTGGTGATCTCCCTGTTCGGCGGGGTGCTCGGCATCGGCCTGGGCGTGTTCTTCGGCTGGGCGGCCGGTCAGCTGCTGGGCACGAAGATGCCGACGTACGAACTGGTCCTGCCCTGGGCCCGGATGGCGGTCTTCCTGCTGCTGGCGGGTACGGTCGGCGTCCTCGCCGCCCTGTGGCCGGCCCGGCGCGCGGCCCGGCTGAACATGCTGGCGGCGATCAAGGCCGAGTAGCCGTACGGCACGGCGAAAGAGGGGGTCTCGCAGCCGCGAGGCCCCCCTTTGCCGTACGAACCGTCAGGTGTTCCAGGTGCGGGTGCGCAGCGGCAGGCCGGACGCGCCCGACTCCGGGGTGCGGACCGCCAGGACCTGGTTGACGCCGATCCGGTTGTGTTCGAACGCGAGCGCGGAGGCGGCCATGTACAGCCGCCAGACGCGGGCCCGGCCGGGGCTGGTGAGGCGGACCGCGCGGTCCCACTCCCCCTCCAGGTTGGCGACCCACCGGCGCAGGGTGCGCGCGTAGTGCTCGCGGATGGACTCCACGTCCCGCACCTCGAACCCGGCGCGCTCCAGCTGGGTGACGGTGGTGCCCAGGGGTGCGAGTTCGCCGTCCGGGAAGACGTAGGCGTCGATGAACTCGTCCACGGAGTACGCCGACTCGTCGTGCTGCGGGCGGCGGGCGATCTGGTGGTTGAGCAGCCGCCCGCCGGGCTTGAGCAGGCCGTGCAGCCGGCGGGCGTACTCCAGATACCGCTCGGCCCCGACGTGTTCGGCCATGCCGATGGAGGAGACGGCGTCGAAGGGCCCGTCCGCGACGTCCCGGTAGTCCTGGACCCTGATCTCCACCCGGTCGGTCAGCCCCTCGTCGGCGACGCGCTTGCGGGCGTACGCCGCCTGCTCCTGCGACAGAGTGATCCCGACGACGCTCACGCCGTGCTCACGGGCCGCGTGGATCGCCATCGAGCCCCAGCCGCAGCCGACGTCCAGCAGCCGCTGACCGGGCCTCAGACCGAGCTTGGCGCAGACGAGTTCGAGCTTGTCCCGCTGGGCGCTCTCCAGGGTGCCGTCGTCCTCCCAGTAGGCGCAGGAGTACACCATGGACGGCCCGAGGACGATCTCGTAGAAGTCGTTGCCGACGTCGTAGTGGTGGCTGATCGCCCGCTTGTCGCTGCGCCGGGTGTGCAGATGCCGGCGTGGCCTGCGGACCTCCTCGCGCGGCGGCGCGGGCGGGACCGGGGGCCCGGCCAGCTTCAGCAGTTCGAGGGCGGCGGCCCGTACGGCGGGCTCACGCAGGGACTGCAGGAGGCCGCGGGCGTCCTCGCCGCGCTCCCACACCAGTCCCGCCAGCGCGTCGAGCGCGGTGTACAGGTCGCCCTCGACGTCCAGGTCCCCGGAGACCCAGGCGCGGACGAGGCCCAGCTCGCCCGGTTTGAACAGCATGCGGCGCAGGGCCCGGCGATTGCGCACGACGAGCGCCGGCGCGTCCGGCGGCCCCGCCTGCGACCCGTCCCAGGCCCGGATCCGTAGCGGGAGCGCAGCTCCCAGCCCTTGCTCGGCAAGACTCCTCAGCCGCGACGCGGCGTCGGCCATGGCGCACACCTCCAAGACGAGATCCCGGATGCCGGTAACCACGTAAACACCGTTGGCCGTCCGGCGCAGTCCCGCAAAGGAGTTACAACTGGGCAAAACAGCTGTATGGGCCATACGAATGGCAGGACCGGCCGGGGGGTGCGGAGTGTGCGCGAGGCCCTGCCGTCGGTCAAGTCACGACTTGCAGGGGCATGACGTGCGCTCGGGGGCCGGGCCGTAATGGATGACGTACCCGGCTTCCCTTCTCCTCATCGGATGTGCATTTCCATGGTTCGCCTTTCCAGGTTCCACCGTCTCGCTCTGCTCGCCGCCTCGACGGCGGTCGTCACCGGTGGCGCGCTGTCGCAGGGCAGCGCTTTCGCCGCCACTCAGTGGCAGGAGATCACCGACTCCCCGAGCGGCATCTCCGTCCGGCTCCCCGGAAAGCCCGTGATGCAGAGGTACAGCGATCACGGAGTCAACAGCCGGGACTATGTGGTGCCGACCCGCTACGGAGCCCTGGGCTTCTCGGTGTTCGACGGGCCCGCCCACGCCCAGGCCGAGCCGTGGGACCTGAAGACCGGCCTCAAGGCCGCGGTGGACGGCTACAACAGCGCCGACATCGGCGCCGGACTGCGCGGCACCGACGTCCACGAAGGCACCAAGGACGGCGACCGCTATCTGGAGGCCAAGCTCGTCGGCGTCGGCGGCAGGACGGGGCACATCCGCTTCGTCGACCACGGCAGGCAGTCGATCGTGGTCATGACCGTGGGTCACGACGACCAGCGCGACGCCGTCGACCGGGACTACCGGCAGGTGCTCGACAGCGTCAAGGTCCCGGACCACGGCCCCCGGCAGGCCCAGGGACCCGCCGTGTCCACCTGACCGGTGTGCGGACACGCCGAAGGGGCCGCCCGCACCACGGATGGCAGGCAGCCCCTTCGGCGTGTTCGGCAGACCTGGGTCAGGAGGCCTTGGCCTTCTCCTCGGTCTTCGCGGCGGCGACCGGCGCCGGCTTCGCGGCCTCGTAGAACTCCTCGCGCGGGTTCTCCATGGCGCCCAGGGAGACGACCTCGCGCTTGAGGAACATGCCGAGCGTCCAGTCGGCGAAGACGCGGATCTTGCGGTTCCAGGTCGGCATCGCCATGCCGTGGTAGCCACGGTGCATGTACCAGGCGAGGCGGCCCTTGAGCTTGATCTTCATCTTGCCCATGACGATCATCGCCACGCCCTTGTGCAGGCCGAGACCGGCGACCGCACCCTTGTTGGCGTGCTCGTAGTCCTTCTGCGGGAAGCCCCGCATGCCGGAGACCACGTTGTCGCCGAGGACCTTGGCCTGGCGCAGCGCGTGCTGGGCGTTCGGCGGGCACCAGGCGTTCTCGTTGCCCGCCTTGCGGCCGACGAGGTCCGGGACCTGCGCGTTGTCACCGGCGGCCCAGATGTAGTCCGTGCCCTTGACCTGGAGCGTGGGCTCGCAGTCGACGTGGCCGCGCGGGCCGAGGGGCAGACCGAAGCGGGCGAGGGCCGGGTTCGGCTTGACGCCGGCCGTCCACACGATCGTGTTGGCGTCGACCTCGAGGCCGTTCTTGAGCACCACGTGGCCGTCGACGCAGGAGTCCATGGAGGTGGAGAGGTAGATCTCCACGCCCCGGCTCTCCAGGTGCTCCTTGCCGTACTGGCCGAGCTTGGGGCCGACCTCGGGGAGGATCTTGTCGGCGGCGTCGACGAGGATGAAGCGCATGTCCTCACGGGACACGTTCTTGTAGTACTTGGCCGCGTCCCGGGCCAGGTCCTCGACCTCGCCGATGGTCTCCGCGCCCGCGAAGCCACCGCCGATGAAGACGAAGGTGAGCGCCTTGCGGCGGATCTCCTCGTCGGTCGTGGAGTCGGCCTTGTCCAGCTGCTCGAGGACGTGGTTGCGCAGGCCGATGGACTCCTCGATGCCCTTCATGCCGATGCCCTGCTCGGCGAGGCCGGGGATCGGGAAGGTGCGGGAGACCGCGCCGAGCGCGATCACGAGGTAGTCGAAGGGCAGCTCGTACGCCTCGCCCACCAGCGGGGCGATCGTGGCGACCTTGCGGTCCTGGTCGATGGTGGTGACCCGACCGGTGAGGACCTCCGCCTTCGGCAGTACGCGTCGCAGCGGGACGACGACGTGGCGAGGGGAGATGTTGCCGGCGGCGGCTTCGGGGAGGAAGGGCTGGTAGGTCATGTACGACCGGGGGTCGACGACCGTGACGGTCGCCTCTCCGTAGCGCATCTTCTTGAGAATGCGCCGAGCTGCGTACAGGCCTACGTACCCACCGCCTACTACGAGGATCCTGGGACGCTCCGTGGTGCTCATGCCATCGAGTATCCACCCGCCTCGGAGGGGGTGCTCGTGCGCCCCTTCACAAGGTCTGACAGGCCCTGTGCTACACTCCGCGACCCGCGTGACGCAGATCATGACCGGCCGCGGGAACCGCAGTACGGCCGGGACCGTTGTCAATGCCGCGTGAGCTGCCTCTCCGGGCCGGCGGGACGGCGGTGAGGGTGCCGTGACGCCACCGGAACAACCCTTTCCGCGGCCACCCGCGTCCTCCATCTGAACATGTTCAAACGAGCTTTGGGCCCCCGGAAGGGCCAACCGGCACCCTTTCGTGGCCCGGCCGGGCCGAATTCCTTGTGAAGAACTTCACGAACTTTCCCGGAGCGGTCGCGCCGAAGGGGCCCGAAGGGCCCCTCGGCACCGCTCAAACGTTATCCGACCTGCTCAGCAGACGGCTACCCGCGAGTAACAAAAGAGAGCTACGCCACCGACCAGGCGATGCCGTCGAGGATGTCGTGCTCGCTCACCACGACCTCCTCGGCGCCGGTCCGCTCCATGATCGCGAGCAGCACGAGGGCGCCCGCGCCGATGACGTCGACCCGGCCGGGGTGCATGGAGGGGATCGCGGCGCGCTCGGCGTGCGTGGAGCGCAGCAGCCACTCGGTGATCTCGCGGACCCGGTCGCGGGAGATGCGGGAATGGTGGATGCGCGCGGAGTCGTACTCCGGCAGCTCCTGCGCGATGGCCGAGACCGTGGTGACGGACCCGGCGAGGCCCACCAGCGTGCGCGCCTCGCGCAGCGGGACCGTCTCCTCGGCGAGGTCCAGGGCGGCCTCGATGTCGGCCCGCATGGCGGCGATCTGCTCCTCGGTGGGCGGGTCGCTCACCTTGCCGTCGTGCACCAGGTGCCGCTCGGTCATCCGCACGCAGCCGACGTCCACGGACCGCGCCGCCCGGACGTGCTCCGCGCCGACGACGAACTCCGTGGAGCCGCCGCCGATGTCCACCACCAGGTACGGCTTGGTGAGATCGTCCCGGCCCGTCAGCTCCTTGGTCGCGCCGGTGAAGGAGAACTCGGCCTCCTGCTCGCCGCTGATCACCTCCGGCTCGACGCCGAGGATGTCCAGCACGCCGCGCACGAAGTCGTCCCGGTTCTCGGCGTCCCGGGAGGCGGAGGTGGCGACGAACCGCACCTCGGCGGCGCCGAGTTCGCGGATGATCCCGGCGTACTCCCGGCACGCGGCGAAGGTCCGCTCCAGCGCCTCGGGCGCCAGCCGGCCGGTGCGGTCCACGTCCTGGCCGAGCCGCACGATCGTCATGCGCCGGTCCAGCTCCAGCAGTTCGCCCGTGGCCGGGTTGACGTCGGCGACCAGCAGCCGGATGGAGTTCGTGCCGCAGTCGACGGCGGCGACCCGTGAGAAGCCCTCCGGAACCATCGGCCGGCCTGCGAAGAAACCGCTGCGGACCTCGGTCGGGTCGGTGACCGCGCCCTCCTCGCCGGGGTGCTCGTCCGCCGGGTCGGGCGCCTTCAGCGGCTGGACACACGGCCCCTTGCGCCACCACTGCGGCAGCATCGCGATCGCCTCGTCGCCGAGCGGGTTCACGCCCGGGCCGGCGGCCAGCGAGTGGGCCACCAGCACGTGCAGGCACTTGACCCGGTCCGGCATGCCGCCCGCGCTGGGGAAGCCCTCCAGGACCTCGATCTCGTCCCGGCGCCGGATGTAGTCCTCGTGCGCGGCCCGGTAGGCGGCGGCCAGTTCCGGGTCGGTCTGCAGCCGCTCCGTCATCTCCTTCATGACGCCGTCCGCCTCCAGCGTCCCGATCGCCGAGGCGGCGCGGGGGCACGTCAGGTAGTACGTCGTCGGGAAGGGCGTGCCGTCGGGCAGCCGGGGTGCCGTCTCCACGACGTCCGGCTGACCGCACGGGCAGCGGTGCGCGATGGCCCGCAGGCCCCGCGGCGGGCGGCCGAGTTGCTGCTGGAAGGCCTCGACGTCGGCGTCGGTGGGCTCGGTGCGCTCAGTGGGCGGCGGGGGCGTTTCCATGACTGCTTATCGGAGACTTTCTGTCAGTTCACTGGTCGGAGGCGTCGGACTTGTCGACGCCGTCCCAGACGTTCGCGTACCAGGGCCGGCGGGCGGCCCCGAGGTCGGCGCGGGACTGCTTGGCCGCGCCCGGGTCGATCACCACGTACCCGGTCTCCCCGGGCATCACATAGTGCAGCCGGCGCCGGATCTGCTGCTCGGCGTAGGAGTCGTCCTGCCAGCGCGCCTTGAGGTCGCGCAGCTGCTCGACCCGCTTGCGGGCCTGCTCCTGCTGCCGCTGGAGGTCGGAGATCTGCGCACGCTGGGAGACGTACTGGCGCATCGGATAGGCGAGCGCGACGATCAGCGAGCACAGCACCAGCGCGAGCAGCGCCGCGCGGCCGGTGAGCCGGGAGCGGCGGGCCTGGCGCCTGGTCTGGGAGCGGTACACGCGGGCCGCCGTCTGCTCGCCGAGCAGCCGCAGCCTGGTCGCGGTGGAGAAACGGTCCCGGTCCTTCACGGCCATCTGGCTTCTCCCGCCTCCCCTTGCCGGTGTGCTTCACACGTGCGTACGTCCCCGGACACGGTACGGGACCGGGTACGGGGACGTACGTACGACTGGCTAAGACTTGGCCCGGGTTGGCTCAGCCCTTGGAGATCTCGTGGTTGCCCTTGAAGCGCGGGAACGCGCTGCGGCCGGCGTACACCGCGGCGTCGTCGAGGATCTCCTCGATGCGCAGCAGCTGGTTGTACTTGGCGACGCGCTCGGAGCGGGCCGGGGCGCCGGTCTTGATCTGGCCGCAGTTGGTGGCGACGGCGAGGTCGGCGATGGTGACGTCCTCGGTCTCGCCGGAGCGGTGGGACATCATGCACTTGAAGCCGTTGCGCTGGGCCAGCTCGACGGCGTCCAGGGTCTCGGTCAGCGAGCCGATCTGGTTGACCTTGACCAGCAGGGCGTTGGCGGTGCCCTCCTCGATGCCGCGGGCGAGGCGCTCGGGGTTGGTGACGAACAGGTCGTCGCCGACCAGCTGGACCTTGTCGCCGAGACGGTCGGTGATGACCTTCCAGCCGGCCCAGTCGTCCTCGAACAGCGGGTCCTCGATGGAGACGAGCGGGTAGGCCGCGACGAGCTCCTCGTAGTACTCCGTCATCTCGGCGGCGGAGCGCTCCTTGCCCTCGAAGAGGTACTTGCCGTCCTTGTAGAACTCGGAGGCGGCCACGTCGAGCGCGAGGGCGATCTGGTCGCCGGGGACGTACCCGGCCTGCTTGATCGCTTCGAGGATCAGGTCCAGGGCGTCACGGTTGGAGCCCAGGTTCGGGGCGAAGCCGCCCTCGTCGCCGAGGCCGGTGGACAGGCCCTTGGACTTCAGGACGGACTTGAGGGTGTGGTAGACCTCGGCGCCCCAGCGCAGGGCCTCGGAGAAGGACTCCGCGCCGATCGGGGCGATCATGAACTCCTGGATGTCCACGTTGGAGTCCGCGTGCGAGCCGCCGTTGAGGATGTTCATCATCGGCACCGGCAGCAGGTGCGCGTTGGGGCCGCCCAGGTAGCGGAAGAGGGGGAGGTCGGACGCCTCGGAGGCGGCGTGGGCGACGGCGAGGGAGACGCCGAGGATGGCGTTGGCGCCGAGGGAGCCCTTGTTGTCGGTGGCGTCCAGGTCGAACATGGCCTGGTCGATCAGGCGCTGCTCGGTGGCGTCGTAGCCGACCAGCTCCGGGCCGATCTGCTCGATGACGGCGAGGACGGCCTTCTCGACGCCCTTGCCCTGGTAGCGGTTCGGGTCGCCGTCGCGGAGCTCGATGGCCTCGAAGGCGCCGGTGGAGGCGCCGGACGGGACGGCGGCACGACCCGTGCTGCCGTCGTCGAGGCCGACCTCGACCTCGACCGTGGGGTTGCCTCGGGAGTCCAGGATTTCCCGGGCTACGACGACGTCGATGGACGGCACGAGCATCTCCTTCTTGGATGTGACGCTGGAAGTGCGGGGCTGTGTGCCTTACGGCTGTGCCTTGCGACTAGAGCCTAACCGTCCCCGGCGCGTCGGCCACCGACCGACCGTCCCGTGGACAGGAGAGACACGCAGACGGTACCTATTGTTCACCCACGGAACAAAGGGGCCTGCCGGTGAGGCCCTGCTGAAGAGTGGGGAAACGCAAGACCCCGCCCCGGCGCGTACGGGGGAACACGCGCCGGGGCGGGGAGCCCGTGGGGACGGGGGTGGCCCTCACGAGGCCCTCAGCATGCGGGCCGGGGATGTGAGGGCACTGTGAGCCCGTTCGGAGCCAGGCGTCACTTCAGGTGCAGCTGCTGGCCCGGGTAGATGAGGTCGGCGTCCTTGACGATGTCCTTGTTCAGCTGGAACAGCTTCTGCCAGCCGCCGGCCACGTGGTGCTTCTCGGCGATGGCGCTGAGGGTGTCGCCCTTGACGACCTTGTACTCGCCGTCGCCCTTCTCGACCTTCTTGCCGGTCGGGGTGGTGACGGTCTTGCTCGCCGACGGGGCCGTGCGCGTGGTGGAGCGGGTGGCGGCCTGGCCGGTGGAGCGGGTGGCGGTGCTCTTGGTGGTGCTCTTGGTGGTGCTCTTGGCGGCCGCCGGGGCGGAGCCGTTGTACGGCGTGCTCGACAGGCCCGTGCCGCACACCGGCCAGGCGCCCTTGCCCTGGCCCGCGAGGACCTTCTCGGCGACGGCGATCTGCTGCGCCTTGGTGGCGAGGTCGGCACGCGCGGCGTAGGCGGTGCCGCCGTACGCGGCCCAGGTGGAGTTGGTGAACTGCAGGCCACCGTAGAAGCCGTTGCCGGTGTTGATGGACCAGTTGCCGCCCGACTCGCACTGGGCGACCTTGTCCCACTCGGAGGCGGTGGCGGCGGAGGCGTTGCCGGCCGCCATCAGCGGGGCGGCGACGGCGGCGCCGGCGACACCGGCGAGCGTGATGGCGCGGACGGCCTTGGACGGGCGACGGTGCGTGCCCTTGCCGGAGAACAGCATGGATCGATCCCCTCACCGACGCCTGCGAGGTGAGCTGTCGGGTTCGGGCCGGTTGAGTTGCCCGGCCGCGCACTCGTTCATCCGAGGCGCGGCTTCACCCCAAGCCGGACCAGCGTCAACCGCTGGGCCCGGCGCTTACCTTGGGTCCCCCGCTCCTGCCTACGGCGCTTGACGCGACGACTGTTCCCGGGCATCCGCTGGCAGGATTCGGCGTTGCGGCTGCCGGGGCTCGTGGTGACGAGCGGTCCTGACCGTAGACATGCGATCGTCGGATTTTCAAAGACGATCAGGGCTTCTGAGACTCATCCCACACTTTCACCAAACCGGACATCAGCCGCGAAGTGGGGCGTCAATTCCCGCTAGCCGTCGCCGTTTTCGGCATGGACTTCCAGGGTCTGACCGGCGGCGATGTGGTCCGGGTCGGCGCCGATGACCTTCTTGTTGGCGGCGTAGAGCGCATGCCACCCGCCGTCGACGTCAAGGGAGTCGGCGATGGAGGCGAGGGAGTCGCCCTCGCGGACGGTGTAGGTGTCCGATCCGCGGCCGGCGTGGCGGCCGGAAGGCGTGGCGTTCTGACCGTTTGTCACGCTTTCGTCCGCGCTCTCGCCGCGGTGACGTCCGCCACTGCCGAGCGCGCCGGTGTCGACCAGGCTCCAGGAACCGGCACTCTGCTGGTAATTGTCCGGGTTGTCGGCGCTCGGGGTTGCTGTGGGAGAGCTGTCGCCTCCCTGTGAACCTCCGCCGTCGCGCGAGCCGGACTTGTCAGTCTTGTCGGACTTGGGGGTGCTGGTTCCGGTGAAGTCACCGGCGCCGTCCGGGGTTCCGGTGGCGTGGCTGCCCGAGCCCGGGGCCGGTGCGGTGCTCTCGTCCGAGGAGGAGCCGGTGGAGTCCGAGCCGGAGGAGTCCGAGCCGGAGTTGGAGCCGGAAGCGGAGTCCGAGGAGGACGAATCCGACAGACCGGACGAGCCGGAGTGGCCGGCCGAGCCGGACGCGTCACCCGAACCGCCGGAGCCACCGACGCCGGGGTCGACGTCGACCGAACCGGAGTGGGAGGTCAGCCCGGCGGTCAGCGCACACATGGCCCACGGCTTGGTGCCCTGGTCGGCGAGGATCTTCTCGGCGACGGCTATCTGCTGCGAGCGGCTGGCCTGGTCGGCGCTCTCGGCGTACTGCGTGCCGCCGTACTCGTCCCAGTCCTCCTGCGAGATCTGCAGACCGCCGTAGTAGCCGTTTCCGCTGTCCGCGCTCCAGGAGCCGCCGCTCTCGCACTCGGCGACCTTGTCCCACGTGGTGCCGTCGGCCGCGTTGGCGCTCGCGGCGCCGAGCAGCGGGATGGCGATGGCGGAGCCGGTCACCCCGGCCGCGACGAGGAGGGCCGGAGCCTGACGGGGGCGACGGTGACGACCGTTCCCGGAGAGCATGCGGAAGCCTTTCGTGCGACAGCAGGACCGGCGGGCGAAGCAGTGCCTCTCGCCACGCTGATGAGTGAACGTATCGGCAGACGATCACTTGTCACAAGTTCATGCCGCGCAGATCACGTGAAGATCACAGTGTTGAATGTTTGTCATCTCCTGCTGTGCGGCGGCCGATCGTCCCCTCCTGCCCGCTTTGTCACCCGTCGGAACGGCGACGCCTCACGCCCTGCCCGCGGGGCGGCCGCGACCATGGACTCGACATGACCCCCCGGGGGGCTTCCCGTCCAGGAGGACACGATGGCGCGGCACACCCGGCTGCCCGGCGAGTCCGCGGACTACCTCGCCGCACGCGAGGAACTCCGCGACGCCGAGATCGAACTCATGCGCCACCGCGAGAGGGTCGCGGCCCTGCGCAGGGCGCTCCCGCAGGGCGCCGCGGTCGACGACTACGTCTTCCTCGAAGGCCCCGCCGACCTCGACGCGGGCGACACGCCCGTCCGCGAGGTCAGGCTGAGCGAGCTGTTCACCGGCCCCGGCCGGCCGTTGATCGTGTACCAGTTCATGTACGGCAAACGGCAGACCGACCCGTGCCCGATGTGCACCCTGTGGATCGACGGCTTCAACGGCGTCGCCCATCACGTCGCCCAGAACGCCGACCTCGTCGTCCTCGCCGCCGCCGACCCGCCCACCCTGCGCCGGCACGCCCGAGCCCGCGGCTGGTCCCGGCTGCGTCTGCTGAGCGCCGGGGACAGCACCTTCAAGTACGACCTGGGCAGCGAGGACGAGGACGGTGCGCAGGACTCCACCGTCTCCGTCTTCACCCGGGACGCGGACGGCACGGTCCGTCACTTCTACTCCGCCCATCCGCGTATGTCCGAGGACATCGACCAGCGCGGCATCGACCTCCTCAACCCCGTCTGGCACCTCCTCGACCTGACGCCGGGCGGCCGCGGCGACTGGTTCGCCGGCCTGGACTACTGATCGCCGCTTCCCGCCCGGACCGGCGTGAACTCCACGGGCAGGGTGCGCAGGCCCCGCATGATGAGCCCGCCGCGCCACCGCAGGTCGGCCGGATCGGCGGCGAGCCGCAGGTCGGGCAGCCGGGTGAGCAGGGTGGCGAGCGCGGTCTGGCCCTCCAGCCGGGCGAGGGGCGCGCCGAGGCAGTAGTGGATGCCGTGGCCGTATCCGAGGTGCTGGTTGTCGCGGCGGGCGAGGTCCAGCACGTCCGGGTCGGCGAACCGCTCCGGGTCCCGGTCCGCCGACGCGAGCACCACGAGCACCGGGTCCCCCGGCGCGATGTCCTGACCGCCGATGCCGAGCGGCTCGGTGGCGAACCGCCAGGTGGCCAGCTCCACCGGGCCGTCGTAGCGCAGGAGTTCCTCCACTGCGGTCTCCAGCAGGTCCCTTTCCCCCCTTGCCAGGGAGCCTTGGAGGCGCTCGCGCTCCTCGGGGTGGGTGAGCAGGGCGTAGGTGCCGTTGCCGATCAGGTTCACGGTGGTCTCGAAGCCGGCGAACAGCAGGATGAAGGCCATCGCCGCGGCCTCGTTCTCGGTGAGGTGCTCGCCGTGGTCGGAGGCGCGGATGAGACCGGAGATGAGGTCCTCGCCGGGCGCGGGCTCGGCGGGCAGCGCCTCGCGCTTCCTGTGGATCAGCTCGGCGAGGTAGCCGCGCATCTTCTTCACCGACCGGGCGACCCCGCCCCGCGGCCCTCCGCCGTGCCGGATCATCATGCCCGCCCAGTCCCGGAAGTCGTCCTGGTCCTCGCGCGGGACGCCGAGCAGGTCGCAGATGGCGTAGATGGGCAGCGGGAAGGCGAACTCGTGGATGAGGTCGGCGGAGCCTCGCGCCGCGAACCGGTCGATGAGGTGGTCGGTCAGCTCCTGCACCCGGGGCGCGAACTCGGCGACCCGGCGCGGGGTGAACGCCTTGCTGACCAGCCGGCGCAGCCGGGTGTGGTCCGGCGGGTCGATGTTCAGCAGATGGGTCATCAGCTCGGCCTTGCGCTCACCGGGGATGCCGGTCTTGCCCTTGGCGTGCGCGGGCTCGTCGTGATGCGCCGGGTTCTTGCTCAGCCGCTGGTCGGCGAGGGCCTGCCTGGCATCGGCGTACCGGGTGACCAGCCAGGCCTCGACACCGCTGGGCAACCGCGTCCGGTGCACCGGCGCGTGCTCGCGCAGCCATGCGTAGGCGGGGTAGGGGTCGGTGGCGAACTCCCAGGTGAACAGGGCGGGAGCGGAATCCGGGGCCGGGTCGGGGGCGGACTGGGGGTGGGGCTGGTCGGTCACTCTCCGACCGTATCCGGATCCGGGTGGGCCTCCGCGTCCCGGTGGCCGCCGGGATCCGTGCGTATCGCCTCGGGGGCGACTGCCTCCGCCGGGTCCCGGTGGGCCTCCGCGTCCTGGTGGCCGCCGGGGGCCCCGGATATGGCCTCGGGGACCGCTCCCTCCGCTTCGCGGATGGCGTCCCGGTACACGCGCGCCGCCGCGCGCAGGGCGGCCTCCGGGTCGACGCCCTCCGCCTCGGCGCGGGCCGCCAGGGCCAGCAGCTGGTAGCCGACGCCCTCGCCCTCGGGGAGCGGCACGTCGAGGCCCGCCGTGCGCGCACGGGAGGCGAGCTTCGCGGCGAGGGCCAGGCCGGGCTGGCCGAGCGGGACGCCCTCCGTGACCGAGGTGCGCCGCTTCTCCTCGGCCTTGGTGCGCAGCCAGTGCGCCTTGACGTCCTCCGGCGTCTCGGCCTTCTCGTCGCCGAAGACATGCGGGTGCCGGTGGACGAGCTTGGCGACGATGCCGCCGGCCACGTCGTCGACGGAGAACGGCGTCTCCGGGTGCTCCTCGGCGATCCGGGAGTGGAAGACGACCTGGAGCAGGACGTCGCCCAGTTCCTCGCGCAGCTCCTCGCGGTCGCCGGCCTCGATCGCCTCGACCAGTTCGTACGCCTCCTCGATGCCGTACTTGGCGAGGCCCTGGTGGGTCTGCCGGGACGACCAGGGGCATTCGGCGCGGATGCGGTCCATGACCTGCACGAGGTCCAGCAGACGGGCGCCCGGCAGGTCGTAGGAGGCCGGGAGCAGTTCCAGCTCGGGCATGGTGACGCGGCCGGAGCCGGCCAGGCGGGCCAGGCCGTCGGTGAGCGCGGGCTCGCCCTCGCCGGTGGCCACGACCACCACCGTCCGCCCGCCGGCACAGGCGTCGACGAGCTCCTGGGCGGTGGGGGACGCCTGAGCCACCGCTATGCCGGCCTCGCGCAGATACGGCAGCTGCGGATGCGCTCCGTCCGCGCACAGCACGGCGTCGGCGGCGCGCAGCGCCTGCCAGGCGGGCCAGGACAGCAGGCCGGGCGCGACACGGTGGCTGGTGGTGAGCAGGACGATGCGACCGGGGTCGGCGGCGGGGGTGAGATCGGAGCTGGATGCGTTCACGATCCGAACGTAACCCACGGCGGCGAGGAGCGGATTTGGTTATCCACAGGGCGGGGACGATCGTGCGATCGTACGACCGCGACCCGCTCGGTTGCCCGAGCCCGGCCGTCCCCTGTCGTACCGTCCCGGCGCCCGGCCGGGCCGCTCGCTACGCCGTCACCGGCTGCCCGCCCGACGCCGTCGTGACCTCCCGTACCCACGGCGTCTTGGCGTCCACCCGGCTGCTCTTCTGCACGTCCCAGCTGCCGTAGCGCGGGTTGAGGTCGATGTGGAGTTCCTGGGACGCCTTGGACAGCGCCTTCCAGAAGGCGGGCTGGCTGGTGTCGGTGCCGAGCTGCCTGGCCAGCTTCTGCGCCTCCAGCTGGAGCCGGAGGTTGTCGTCGAGGCGGGCCGGGGCGATGCCGTACTTCTGCAGCCAGGCGGTCTGCAGCCCCTTGAGGCCGCCCGCCTGCTGCTCGAGCCCGGCGCGCATCTGCTGGACCTCCTCGCGGCTGACCGTGATGCCCGCGTCCCGCGCGGCACGGTGCAGCACCCGGTCCAGGACCATGTTGTGCAGGGTGTCCCGAGTGAGGCTGCTGGTGGAGGCCAGGACCTGCTGGTACTGGGTCTCGTCCGGCACCGCGGCCCGCTGTGCCCTGCGGACCTCGTCGACCCGGCTCTCCAGCTGCGCGACGGTGATCCGCTGTCCTCCCACGACGGCCGCGGCGCCCGGGTGGGCGCTGTTTCCGCAGGCGGTCAGCAGGGGTGCCGCGGCGGCGATCGCGGCAGTGAGGACGAGCGCGGTGCGACGGCGGCGGTGCAAGGAAACCTCCAAGGGGAGATTGTGCGACGGTGCACAAAGTCTTGCGGTGATCGATGTTAGGCAGTGGGGCGGCCTGGGCCAACCCATTCGACCAACGATTCGCGCGCGCTTCGGGCACCGTCGCGCCGCCGCTGCGGGCTCGGCGCACGTGAGTCCCGTCCGCGGCGCGTGTCCGACGGCGATGCCGATGCCGCGCCACGGGAGTTCACAGCGCCCTCCCGGGCAGCGGCATGGTCAACCGCGCACCTGCCCCAGCCACTGCAGGGTGCGCCGGATCTCCATGGCCATCGGATAGCCGGGACCGTGCAGCCGTTCCACGTCCATCAGCAGCCGGGCGAGGGTGTCGTGGGCGGAGGGCCGGTCGCCGAGGGCGAGCAGCAGATGGCCGATGCGCCGGCGCACGTCGTGGGCGAGCTGCGGGTCGCCGGAGACGTACTGGTTCTCGTAGTACGGCAGCAGCGCGCGGTACTCGGCGAGCGCCGCCGCCGGCTGGCCCAGCTGCTCCAGGCACTGCGCGGCCTCGTAGCGGTAGCGCAGGGACTGCGGGTCGGCCTGGCCGGCCTCGGCGGCGCGTTCGTCGGCGAGGCGGCGCAGTTCGGGCAGCGCGCGCCGGTACTGGCCGTCGTCCATGAGCGTGGCCGCGTACTGCTTGCGCAGGGTGCGCACGACCGGGGAGTGCTCCCCGTGCTGCTCGGCGGCGGCGGGCAGGATCGCGCCCAGGATGTCCACGGCCTGGGTGATGCGCCCCTCCCCGAGCAGCCGCTTGACCTCGTCCACGGCGGCGGCGACGTCGGGCTTCTCGGCCATCGGCGGCGGCGCGACGGGGGCGGGCTGGGGCGCGGGGGTCCGCGCGCGGTCCGGCCAGGGGGCGTGCGGGCGCAGGAAGGGGCGCGTGGGGTCCAAGGGCGCCCCGGTGGGCATGCCGCGCGCCGGCAGGAGCGCCGCCAGGTCCTCGTAGACCTCCTGCGCGGACGCCGGCCGGTGCTGCGGGTCCTTGGCGAGCAGGCGCAGGACGAGCGTCTCCAGCGCCTCGGGGACCTCGGGGCGGAGACGGCGTACGGGCAGCGGGGGCTCGTACAGGTGCCGGTGCAGCACCCCGAGCGCCGTCGAACCCGCGAACGGCACGTCCCCGCTGAGCAGTTCGTGCATCAGCACACCGAGCGCGTACAGGTCGGTGTACGGGCCGACCGCGCCGCCCATCGCCTGTTCCGGCGCCATGTAGGCGGGCGAGCCGATCGGGGAGCCGGTGTGGGTCAGGCGGGTGGTGTCGGTGTCCATGACGGACGCCACGCCCAGGTCGAGCACGGTGACCGTGCCGTCCTGCTTCACCATCACGTTGCGCGGCTTGAGGTCGCGGTGCACGATCGGCACGGCGTGCACGGCACTCAGCACGGCGCACAGTTGCGCGGCCACCGCGACCGCCCACTGCCACGGGTACGGATCGTGCTCGGCGAGATGGTCGGACAGGTCGGCGCCGTCGACGTACTGCATGACGAGGAACAGCTCCTCGCCCTCGCTTCCCGCGTCGTGCACGGTCACCAGACCGGGGTGGTCCACCTGCGCGGTCACCCGGCACTCGCGCATGAACCGGCGGCGCAGTTCGTCCGCCTCCTGGCCCGCCACCTTGTCCGGGCGCAGCAGCTTGACCGCCACACGCCGGTCCAGCCGCCGGTCGTACGCCGTCCACACCTGGCCCATGCCGCCCTGTCCGATGAGCGTGGACAGTTCGTACCGGCCGGCGACGACACGTCCTGTCGCCACGGTCACCTTCCGCCCTCATGGCCGTCGGGCCGGCCGTGCTGCTGCCCGTCGTGCTTGCGCAGATAGTCGCTCAGCTCGTCCAGTTCGGCGCGCACCTGGTCGATGTGGCTGGGCGCCGGGCGCCGCGGCGGCGGGGTGGTCGGCGGGGGCTGGGGCACGGGCGTGTGCGGCATCGGGGGTGGGGTGTGCGGGGCGACCGGGGCCGGCGGGAAGGGCGTGTCGTGGCCCGCCCGGCCGATCGGCACGGTGGGGACGGTCGCCGCCGTGTAGGGGTTCGCGGGGCCCGGATAGGCGTACCCGGCCTGGCCGGTCCGCGTCGCGTACGCCTGCTGCCAGCGCGAGTAGTGGCGGATTTCCGCGGCGAGGTAGTACGCGATCGTGCCCACCAGCGTGCCCAGCAGCAGAAACATGCCGAAGTAGCCGGCCGGGGTGTGGATGTCCTCGCCGGGCTCGGTGCCTATCAGCACCAGGCTGAGGATGTCGGCGACCAGCGCGGCGACGAACAGGCACCAGTCCAGCGCCCGTCGCGTGACGATCGCCAGCCGCAGCAGCATCGCCCAGGCCATGAGGCCGATGCTGAAGAACCCGATCACCACGAACAGCACACGCAGCAGAACCAGCCACGCGGTGTGCGGCGGCTGCTTCACCGGCTGGTAGCCGAGGCCTTGCATGACTGCTCCTGATGCCTGATGTGGGCGTACGTGTCCGACCGGCGTGCTCCGTCGGGCGGAGAACGCCGGTCGTCCGATTGTCGCTTCGAGCATATGACCCGACACCGACAAGGACACGAACAAGCGCCCCTGTTGTACCGAACCGTTGTCCGCCCCACAGCGCGAACCCCCCACCGGCACGGCCGCCGGTGAGCACTCCACGGTCCGCGGGACGCCGTCGGCCGGCGGCAGGACCAGGGCGCGAACGGCCCCCGGCCCGGGGTCAGTCGGGCGCCACCGTGCCGTCGGTGAGCCCGTCGTACATCCCGCGCACGAGTTGTTCCCCGAGCCGGCTCGCGTGACGCAGCGCCCGCTCGAACTCGTCGAGTGCGCGGAAGCGTGCGCCGTAGCGCCGCTGTTCGTCCAGCGGGAGCCGGGGCAGCTGCAGACGGCGCACGTCGAGCCGGGTCGCGGTGGAGGCGTAGCTACTGGCCTGCCGGTTGTTCGCGGTGCCGCGCAGGAACCCGGCGAGGAACCACGGGTCGAGCGCCGTGCGATCGGGGCGCAGCAGGACTAGGTTGCGCCCGAGGGCGGCGCCCCCCGTCGCGTCGTCGATCACGCGCGCCACCGAGCCGCCGCCCAGCACCGGTACGACGACGTCTCCCGGCTCGGTCAGCACCGCCTCCTCCTCGCTCTCCGGAAGCGCCCCGGAGGGCGCCGTGCCGGCGAGGACGTCGTGGTCGGTGAGCACGGGCACGCGCGCGTGGCCGCCGTTTCCGCCGGTGCGCATCAGCAGCGCGCCCCCGCGCGCGAGTTCACCGATGGTGGTGAGCGGCCAGCGCGCGCCCGGCGCGGGGGCGGCGGGCGGCGGAGTGAGCTCGCCGGTCAGGCGCAGGGTCGTGCCGAGGCGCTCACGCACCGCCGTGAGCTGCTCCGCGCCGTCGGCCACGGCGGCCGGCGGCAGACGGCGGGCGGGCGCGAGGTCGACGTCGTCGTCGAGGAGTTCGATGACCGGCACGGACCGGGCGAGGCCCGGCCGCTCCGCCAGCCGCCCGTCGCGTTCGAAGGCACGCCAGGCGTCCAGTACGGCCTCCCGCACCGCCGGCCAGTCCGGTCCGCCGCGTCCCTCCCCGGCGAACCTCCCGGTGTCCACGAGCAGCACCTCGGGCGACGCCGGCGTCCGTTCGGGGCGGCGCAGCACCCACACGTGCAGCGGGATGTTGTACGGCGGCGCCGCCCCGACCGGCAGCGCGGCCACCGCCCTGAGCGCGCCCCGGCGCAGCAGGTCGGCGCGGATCCGGCGCCCGGAGCGGCGGGAGGCGGCGGCCGGCGGCATGAGCAGCACGGCGGATCCGCCGTCGGCGAGCCGGGCCAGGCCGTGCTGGACCCAGGCGAGTTCGGACTCGGTGCGGGCCGGGAAGCCGTACTCCCAGCGGGGGTCGTAGGCGAGTTCGTCGTGGCCCCAGTTGCGCTCGTTGAACGGCGGATGGCACAGCACCGCGTCGGCGCGCAGCTCCGGGTAGGCGTCGGCGCGCAGGGTGTCGCCGGCGGCGCCGCGTACGCCGGCCCGGGAGTGCAGTGCCAGCCGCAGCGCGGTGAGCGCGGCCAGGTCGGGCGCGCTGTCCTGGGCGTACAGCTCCTGGTCGGGGCGGGTGTCGACGGCGCGCAGCAGGGCGCCGGTGCCGCAGGCGGGGTCCAGGACGGTACGGGCGGGGCCGGCGAGGTCGGCCATGAGACCGGCGAGTTCGGCCGGGGTGAGCGTGTACTGGCGGGGGTTGGCGTCCAGGTGCCGGCCCAGCAGGAACTCGAAGGCCTGCCGCGCCCCGATCTCGGCGGCCAGCTCGGCGGCACCGCGCAGGAGGGTGGCGGAGGGGAGGAGTTGGGGGCCGGTGGGGGTACGGGGGGTGGGGGTGGCCGAGGTGGAGGCGGGGGCGGCGGTGGCGGCTGCGGGGGTGCCGTGAATGGCGGCGGTGTTGTGAACAGCTGGTGGGGGGTTCACAGCCTGGTCCGTGGGTGAGGCGTTCACACCAGATTCGACGGGGCCGATGTTCACATCAGGCCCGGCGGCCGCGCTGTTCACACCCTCCGCACCGCCGGACGCATTCGCGCCCGCGCCCGCCCCCGCACTCCCCCCGCCGCGCCCCGCACGCCCCGGCACGCTGCCGAAACGTGCCGTCAGCACCTGCTCCAGCGCGCCCGGCAGGATCGCGGCGAGGCGCGCGTCGGAGCCGGCGCTCGCGTCGAGCCAGACGGTGGGGCGCTCGTGGATCAGCAGCAGGGCGCAGCCCGCGTGGACCAGGGCGGTCAGCGGGCCCTCGGGGTGTCCGACGAGTTGCTGCCAGACGCGTTCCCGCAGCGGGACCTCGGCGAGTTTGCCCTGCTTGCGCAGCCAGGCCTCGACCTCGGCGAGCGCGAAGGACGGGCTGGTCTCGGTGCCGCCGACCGGTTTCGGGAAGTCGGCGTGCCGGCGGCGCCAGTTGCTGACGGCGGCCCGGCCCACTCCGGCGAGTCGGGCGATCCCCGCCGCGGTCACCTCTGTCGCGTTGTCCTGCACCGGCCCCGCTCCCCTCGTCCCGTGTGTGCGCCGAGCATACCGGCGTACACAAGATCCATGCATTCACGCCGTGTACTCATCCAAACCTGTGAACCGTGTTGACTCGGTTCACAGACTCTGGTCTTATTGACCCAGCGAACAAGCGGCCACCGGAGGGGGAGGCCGCCGCTTTGGGGAGGGATTCGCCATGGGCATGAAGGCCAAGGTCTCGCTGGGCGCCGTCGTGGGGGTCGTCGTCATCGCCGCCGTGTCGGCGAACGCCGGCAGCAACGGCAAGGACGGCGGTTCCGGCGGCAGCGGCAAGGGCTCTTCCGCCTCCGCCGAGCACACCCCCGGCGGCACCAAGGACAAGAAGGGCTCGGGGGGCGGGCAGGCGTCCGGGAAGAAGAAGGCCGCCATCGCCGGCGACGGCGAGTACCAGGTCGGCTCGGACGTGAAGCCGGGCACGTACCGCACGAACGGCAACTCCGACGACATGTGCTACTGGGAACGCGCCAAGGACGCCAAGGGCGAGATGGACTCGCTGCTGGCCAACGACAACGTCACCGGCACGAGTTACGTGACCGTCAAGCCCACCGACAAGATCTTCAAGTCCAGCGGCTGCAAGGACTGGGAGGCCGTCGACCCCAAGGCGAAGGGCACGCCCGCCTCCTCGATGGACGGCGACGGCGGCATGTTCAAGGTCGGCACGGACATCGCTCCGGGCACCTACAAGTCGACCGGCAACGCCGACGACTCCTGCTACTGGGAGCGCACCAAGGACGCCGCGCACGGGCTGAACTCGATCATCGCCAACAACAACGTGACCGGCACGGCCGTCGTCACCATCAGCCCGAGCGACGCCTACTTCAAGACCACCGGCTGCGGCGACTGGAAGAAGGCGGCCTGAGCCGGCCCTTCCCACCGCCGCTCACCGAGCACCGCTCAACCAAGCCGCGCACCGCGCACCGCGCGTCAACCGCGCGCTCACGCACGGCGCACCCACGTACCGTGCACCACGCACCACGCACCGCTCACCGGACCTGTCCCGCCGACTCCGGCTGCCCGGGCCCGATCCCGGGTGGCCGGACCGGTTCCGGACGCCGTACGGCATGCCGTACCCATAACCCCGTAACACCCAGCTCTGAAGGACTGTCATGCGCCTCACCCCCCGTGTCGCCACGCTGCTCGCCGTCGCGGCGCTTCCGCTGGCCCTCACCGCCTGTTCCTCCGGTTCCTCCGCCGACACCGGCGGGGCGAGCCCCAAGCCGGCCAAGGCGAAGGACCTGAACGCCGGTCTCGCCACCGGTACGCAGTTGAAGAAGGCGCTGGCGCCCGCGTCGGCCTTCCCGGCCGGGTTCACCTCCGAGGCCGACGGCGCCTCGGACAGCGGCGGCCAGTTCCTCTCCCCGTCCGCCCGGAGCACCGCGAAGCCGGACTGCACCAGGCTGGAGAGCACGTCCTGGATCCAGGTGACCGGCTTCAAGGGGGGCGTGTCGTTCGCGCAGAACGACTACGTGAACCACGACAAGACCGAGGAAGTGGCCCAGGAGATCGACGCGTTCCAGGGCACCACCGCGAGCGCGGTGCTCAAGCAGCTGGAGACGGTCGCCGCCGAGTGCGCCACCTTCACGGACACCGACGCGCACGCCAAGGTGAAGCTCACGGGTAAGTCCACGGCCGGGCTCGGGGACGAGGCCTACACGATGACGCTGACGAGCGGCGCGTGGGAGAACGGCTCCACGCTCATCGCGGCTCGTTCCGGCAACTCCGTGATCACCGTGCTGTCCACGGCGGGCACCGACGACGGAGCGGCCACCGCGAAGAAGGTGACGACGCAGATCCTGGGCAACCTGAAGGGCCTGAAGACCACCTGACCCGGGGGGAGTGGATGCGGCACCCGCTCACAGCGGGTGCCGCATCCACACGTTGGGCTCGACGTAGACGGCGTATCCGCGCTCCGGTTCGCAGCGGACCGGGACCAGTGCGCCGGGCACCTCGACGTCGGCCGCGGTGTCGAACGGCAGCCCGGTCCAGCGGCGCCACTCCTCCAGCGAGGCGCCCACGGTCATGGAGGCCGGCGCGATGGAGTCGATGGTGGCTCCGGCGCGCGCGTGGACGCGCAGCCACGGGTCCTCGGGCAGGCCGTCGGGGCGGATTCGGTGGGCGTACTCGGTGATCGGGGTGTGCGGTTCGCGGTGCTTGGCGCTGGGGCGGACGGGGGCGACGACCTCGCGGAAGCCGAGCGCGCGGGCGTTGTCCCGCATCGCCGAGAGCATCACGGCGGACAGGCCGTGGCCCTGGGCGTGCGGGGCGATGGTGACCGAGATGGCGCTCACCGTGTCGGGGCGGGTGCCCCGGCGCAGGTCGGCGAAGGCCCACAGCAGGATCTGGTCCCAGCCGCGTGCGGGCAGGGTGCGCCGGCCGTCGGTGTCGAGGGCGAAGGGCACGCTGAAGGCGTGGGCGACGATCTCGCCGTGCTCGTCCTCGGCGAAGAGCGCGTACTGCGGAAGTTCGGTGGGGATGCGGCCGTAGTGGGCGTTGCCCACGGGGTCGTTGGTCACGAACTCGGGCCAGGTGTCGGCCATCTCGAACAACGCCGGCACCCGCTCGGGCCGCTCGGCGACGCTGCTGACCTTGACGTCCATGGCACTCACGGTAGGGGGCGCACGGCCGGCCCGGTAACGGTTTTGCCGGTCGGCGGGTCGGACCGCGTTCAGCGGGCGCGGAAACGGTCCGGCGCCTTGGTGGGGTTGCCGCCCGTGGGGAGTTTCTGGTCGGGGCAGCCGTTGAGGACCTTCTTCATGGCGGCCTTCTCGGCGGCGGTGACCCACAGGCCGTACTTCTTCTTCACCGCGACCTGGGCCGCCACATAGGTGCAGCGGTACCTCTTGTTGGGCGGCAGCCAGGTGGCCGCGTCGCCGTCGCCCTTGCCGCGGTTGGTACTCGCGTCGACCGCGATGAGGTTGAGGGGGTCGTTGGCCAGGGCTATGCGCTTGCTGGCGTCCCAGTACCTGGCGCCCTTCTGCCAGGCGTCGGACAGGGGGACGACGTGGTCGATGTCGACCTGGCTGCGGCCGCGCCGGTAGGTGATGTCCTTGCCGGAGTAGGGGTCGGGCTCCAGCAGGCCGTAGGAGACCTTGCAGGTGCCGCCGGTGAACTTCACGGCCTTCAGGTCGCGCTTGAGTATGTCGTCGCGGGTGTCGCAGGAGTTGGAGTCGGTGTCCGCCCAGGCGGTGCCGAACCGGGCCCGCGCATAACCGGTCTTCGGCGCCCGGCCCTTGACGGCCAGTGAGTCGACGGCGGCCAGGACCGCGCCGTTGCCGCCGCCCTGGGACCCGGAGGTCCCCTCGCTCTGCGCGGACTTGCAGCCGGTCACCGCGACCAGCACGGCCACGGCGGTGACCGCCCCACACCTCAGACGCGCCACGGTGCGTCCCCCCTCACTCGCCCGGGTCCGCCCGTCGACACGGGCGGAATCGTTCCGTCCCTTACGGTAACCGCCGCGAGGCCCCCTTCAGACGGGGACCAAGCGGTGCTTTCGGGCGGACGGCGGGCCGACGGCGGCCGAGCCGGGGCATGGCGGTGCCGTACCGGGGGGCGCGGCCGGCACGCGCGTGAGCCCGCTCACGCGCGTGCCGCCGGGGTGTGCGCGGCCCTACGGCTCCTAAGACCCCAGGATCGAGGCCAGGAACTCGCCGACCCAGCCGAGCAGTTCGCGGCCGACCAGCGGCTTGCCGCCGACCTTCGCGGTCTTCGGGCGCGGGACCAGCACCTGGTGGACGGACGGCTTGATGACCGTGCCCGGGTAGAGGCGCTTGACCCGCAGTTCCTGAGACTCGCGCAACTCCACCGGCGCGAAGCGGATGTTGGTGCCCTGCAGGACGATCTCGCCGACGCCGCACGCGCGGGCGAGCATCCGCAGCCCGGCCACCAGCAGCAGGTTCTCCACCGGTTCGGGCAGTTTGCCGTAGCGGTCGGTGAGTTCCTCGCGGACGGCCTTGATGTCCTCCTCCGAGTTGGCGGAGGCGATGGCACGGTAGGCCTGGAGGCGGAGGCGCTCTCCGGGCGCGTAGTCGTGCGGGACGTGCGCGTCGACCGGCAGCTCGATCTTGACCTCGAGCGGCGGCTCCTCCTCGATCCCGCCGGTCTCCAGCTGGCGCCGGTAGTCGGCGACCGCCTCGCCGACCATGCGGACGTACAGGTCGAAGCCGACGCCCGCGATGTGCCCGGACTGCTCGCCGCCGAGCAGGTTGCCGGCGCCGCGGATCTCCAGGTCCTTCATCGCCACGTACATGCCCGCGCCCATCTCGGTGTGCTGGGCGATGGTCGCCAGGCGCTCGTGCGCGGTCTCCGTCAGCGGCTTCTCCGGCGGGTACAGGAAGTACGCGTAGCCGCGCTCCCTGCCGCGGCCGACGCGGCCGCGCAGCTGGTGCAGCTGGGACAGGCCGAAGGTGTCGCCGCGCTCCACGATGAGGGTGTTGGCGTTGGAGATGTCGATGCCGGACTCGACGATCGTGGTCGAGACGAGGACGTCGAACCTCTTCTCCCAGAAGTCGACGACGACCTGCTCCAGCGCCGACTCCGACATCTGGCCGTGGGCGGTGGCGATGCGTGCCTCGGGGACGATCTCGCGGAGCCTCGCCGCCGCGCGGTCGATGGACTCGACACGGTTGTGGATGTAGAAGACCTGGCCCTCGCGCAGCAGTTCGCGGCGGATGGCGGCGCCGATCTGCTTCTCCTCGTACGGCCCGACGAAGGTGAGCACCGGGTGGCGCTCCTCCGGGGGCGTGGTGATCGTGGACATCTCGCGGATGCCGGTGACCGCCATCTCCAGGGTGCGCGGGATGGGGGTGGCGGACATGGTCAGCACGTCGACGTTGGCGCGGAGCTTCTTCAGCTGCTCCTTGTGCTCGACGCCGAAGCGCTGCTCCTCGTCGACGATGACCAGGCCGAGGTCCTTGAACTTCGTCTCGGAGGAGAACAGGCGGTGGGTGCCGATGACGACGTCCACGGCGCCGTCCTTCAGTCCCTCCAGGACGGCCTTGGCCTCGGTGTCGGTCTGGAACCGGGACAGGGCCTTCACGCTCACCGGGAACTGCGCGTACCGCTCGGAGAACGTCCCGAAGTGCTGCTGCACCAGCAGGGTCGTCGGCACCAGGACCGCGACCTGCTTTCCGTCCTGTACGGCCTTGAAGGCGGCCCGCACCGCGATCTCGGTCTTGCCGTAGCCGACGTCGCCGCAGATCAGGCGGTCCATGGGGACGGACTTCTCCATGTCCTCCTTGACCTCGGCGATGGTGGTGAGCTGGTCCGGGGTCTCGGCGTAGGGGAAGGCGTCCTCCAGCTCGCGCTGCCAGGGCGTGTCGGTGCCGAAGGAGTGGCCGGGGGCGGCCATGCGCGCGCTGTAGAGCTTGATCAGGTCGGCGGCGATCTCCTTGACGGCCTTCTTCGCGCGTGCCTTGGTCTTCGTCCAGTCGGCGCCGCCGAGCCGGTGCAGGGTGGGGGCCTCGCCGCCGACGTACTTGGTGATCTGCTCCAGCTGGTCGGTCGGGATGTAGAGGCGGTCGCCGGGCTGGCCGCGCTTGGCGGGTGCGTACTCCACGACCAGGTACTCGCGGGTGGCGCCCTGCACCGTGCGCTGCACCATCTCGATGTAGCGGCCGACGCCGTGCTGTTCGTGGACGATGTAGTCGCCCGACTCCAGGGTGAGCGGGTCGATGGTCTTGCGGCGGCGGGCCGGCATCCGGGCGCCCTCGCGGCCGGTCGCGCGCTGCCCGGACAGGTCGGTCTCGGTGAGCACGGCGAGCTTGAGGACCGGGTCCACGAAGCCGTACTCGATCGAGCCGCAGGAGACGTGCACCAGCGACGGGCTCAGCTCGCCGAGGTCGGCGTCCAGGCGGGCGGCGATGCCCTCGTTGCCGAGCACCTCCGCGGTGCGGGCGGCCGGGCCGTGGCCCTCGGTGACGAAGACCGCGCGCCAGCCGTCGGCGAGCCAGCCCTTGGTGTCGGCGAGGGCCCGCGCGGTGTCGCCGCGGTAGGTCTCGGGCGCGTGCATGCCGAGCTTGAGGGTGTCCGCGTCGAGTTCGAGGTCGGCCGCGAAGGGCGACACCGACCACCACATCATGTCCAGCTCGCGCGCGTGGTCGCGGACGTCGGCGATGGACCACAGGGAGGCGGCGCCGACGTCGATCGGGGCCTCGCCGCCGCCTGCGGTGGCCGCCCAGGAGGCCTGCAGGAACTCCTGGGAGGTGGCCACGAGGTCGGCGGCGCGCGTACGGACCCGCTCCGGGTCGCAGACCACGGCCATCGCGCCCTTGGGGAGGACGTCGAGGAGCAGTTCCATGTCGTCGACCAGGACGGGGGCGAGGGATTCCATGCCCTCGACGGCGATGCCCTCGGCGATCTTGTTCAGGAGTTCGCCGAGCTCCGGGTGCTCTTCGGCGAGGGCACGCGCGCGTGCGCGGACGTCGTCGGTGAGCAGCAGTTCGCGGCACGGCGGCGCCCACAGGCCGTGCTCGGCGACTTCGAGGGAGCGCTGGTCGGCGACCTTGAAGTAGCGGATCTCCTCGACGTCGTCGCCCCAGAACTCGACGCGCAGGGGGTGTTCCTCGGTGGGCGGGAACACGTCCAGGATGCCGCCGCGCACGGCGAACTCGCCGCGCTTCTCGACGAGCTCCACGCGCGCGTAGGCGGCGGCCGCGAGGGCTTCCACGATGTCGTTCAGGTCGGCGGTCTGGCCGGTCCTCAAGGACACCGGCTCCAGGTCGCCGAGGCCCTTGACCTGCGGCTGCAGCACGGAGCGCACGGGCGCTACGACGACGGAGACGGGGCCGGTCTCGGGGTCGTCCGGGCTGGGGTGGGCCAGGCGGCGCAGGACGGCGAGGCGGCGGCCGACGGTGTCGCTGCGCGGGCTGAGCCGCTCGTGCGGGAGGGTCTCCCAGGAGGGGTACTCCACGACGCCCTCGGCGGGCAGCAGGGAGCGCAGGGCCGCCGCCAGGTCCTCGGCCTCGCGGCCCGTGGCCGTGACCGCCAGCACCGGGCGGCCGGCCTCGCGGGCGAGCGCGGCGACCGTGAAGGGGCGGGCCGCCGGGGGGCCGACGAGGTCGACGTGCATGCGGTTGCCGTCCGCGGCCGCCGTGATCGCTTCCGCGAGGGCGGGGTCCTTGACGACGGCGTCGAGCAGACCGTGCAGGCTCATGGGGCTTTTTCCGTCCAGGGGTGGGCAACGCAAGTAGCCCGGCGCGGGTGGCAGCCGGGGGTGTCCAGCGTACGACTCCGCCGGGGGTGGCGTCGGAGGCTGTGGACAACTCCGCGTCCTCGCGGCCCGGTGCCGCAGCCGGCGCGCCCACCCGTCCCGGCCGGCTGAGAGGTGATCCCACGGAGTCCCGGCTCGGCCCGCCGCACACAGAACCCGGTGCCGGGGAGTCCCCCAGGACTCCCCGGCACCGGGTCCTTCCCCCGCAACCCCCGTGTGCGGTGGTCGTACCGTCGGCCCGGCCTGCGCGGCTAGTCCGTGGCGATCGCGTTCAGCACGTTCATCCGGCCCGCCCGGAACGCCGGGATCAGCGCGGCGAACAGGCCCACGAAGGCCGAGGCGATGAAGACCGTGATGATCGTCGGCCAGGGGATGTCCAGGACCTTCAGGCCCTCCAGCGCGAGAAGCTGCTGGGCGGTCGCGCCCCAGCCCATGCCCAGCCCGAGGCCGAGCAGGGCGCCGAAGACGGCGATCACCACGGACTCCAGGCGGATCATGCGGCGCAGCTGGCGGCGGGAGAGACCGATGGCCCGCATGAGGCCGATCTCCCGGGTCCGCTCGACCACCGACAGGGCCAGGGTGTTCACCACGCCCAGGACCGCGACGATGATCGCGAGGGCCAGCAGGCCGTAGATCATGTTCAGCAGCTGGCCGATCTGGTCCTTCAGCGCCTTCTTGTAGTCGGTCTGGTCGCGCACGGTCAGGGCCGGGTCGTCGCGCAGCGTCGACTTCAGCGCCTTGTAGGCGGCCGCCTCCTGCCCGTCCTTGGCGGTGGCGAAGACCAGCTGGTCCAGCGGCATCCGGTCGGCCGGCACGTACTTCGCGGCGGTGGCGATGGAGGCGTACATCGCGCCCTTGTCGACCACGACGTCGTCGCTGGTGATCGCGCGGACCGTCAGCTTGGCCGTCGTACCGTCCTTGAAGTCGACCGAGACGGTGGAGCCGAGCTTGATGCCGTGCTTCTTGGCGAAGCCCTCGAAGACGGACATCGAGTCGGGCTTGTAGGCGTCGGCGAGGTTGCCGGCGACCGTCTTGGTGCGCAGGTCCTGTGCGTAGGTCGGGTCGGCCGCGTTGATGGTCTCCTTCTTGGAGACCCGGCCGTCCGGCGTGGCCAGGTCCGCGTCCAGGAGCTTGTACTCGGTGACCCGCTCCAGGCCGGGCGTGGCCTTGATCCTCTGCACCATCTGCGGGTTGATCAGCGTGTACTCCTGGTCGCCCTGGATGATGAAGTCGGTGCCGACGGTCTTGTCGAGCTGGTCGGTGGCCGAGGCCACCATGGAGGAGCCGACCACCGACAGGCAGGCCACCAGGGCCAGCCCGATCATCAGGGCCGCGCCGGTGGCGCCGGTGCGGCGCGGGTTGCGCAGCGCGTTGCGCTCGGCCATCCGGCCCACGGGGCCGAAGATCCGCAGGATGATCGCGCCGAGGACGCGGACCAGTCCGGCCGCCAGCAGCGGGCCGATGACGACGAAGCCGATCAGCGTGGTCACCACGCCCAGGCCCAGCCAGCCCGAGCCGGCCTTGGCCTTGTCCGCGGTCGCGGCGACGTACAGGCTCCAGCCGCCGGCGGCGGTCAGGAGCAGGCCGATCACGGCCCGGACGGCGCCGGCCCTGGCGTCGGCCGGGGCGCCGGCGTCGCGCAGGGCGGCCATCGGGGAGACCTTGCCGGCGCGGCGGGCGGGCAGATAAGCGGCCAGGACGGTGACCACGACGCCGAGGAGCAGGCCGACGGCGGGGGTCGTCCAGGCGACGGTCAGATCGTCGGTCGACAGGTGCATGCCCATCTTGCCCATGAGCTTCATCAGGCCGACCGCGATGCCGACGCCCGCGCCGACGCCGAGCACCGAGCCGATCACGCCGAGCAGCAGCGCCTCGATCAGCACCGACCGGTTGACCTGCCTGCGGGAGGAGCCGATGGCGCGCATCAGGCCGATCTCGCGGGTGCGCTGGGCGACCAGCATGGAGAAGGTGTTGATGATCAGGAAGATGCCGACGAGGAAGGCGATCCCGGCGAAGCCGAGCATCGCGTACTTCATAACGTTCAGGAAGCTCTCGACGCTCTTCTGGTTGGCGTCGGCGACCTCCTTGGCGGTCTGCACCTTGTAGCCGTGGCCGAGGGCGGCGGTGACGTTCTTCTTCAGCTGGTCGTTCGTCACGCCCTTGGCGGCGGTGACGTTGACGTTGGTGTAGACGCCGGTCTTGCCGACCAGGGTCTGCTGGGCGGTTTTGGTGTCCAGGTAGAAGATGGCCGCGCCGGGGTTGGTGACCTGGAAGGCGGCGATGCCGGACACGCGCGCGTGGTGTGTGCCGACGACCGAGATCATGCCGATGTCGTCACCGAGCTTCAGGTGGTGCTTGGAAGCGGTGTCCTCGTCGACCATGACCTGGTCCGGGCCCTTGGGCGCCGCACCCTTGGTGATCTTCATGGTGCGGGCGTCGTTGCTGTTCCAGCTGCCGACGATGGTCGGCGCGCCGCTGCTCGGCGACAGCTTGTCCCGGTGGGCGTCGATGACGGTCACCGCGGTGGAGCCCACCGTGCCCTCGGCCTTCTCGACGCCCTGGGCGCCTCGTACCTTGCCGACCACGGAGGCCGGCATGACCGGCGGCTTTCCGGTGCGGGAGGTGGTCTCACCGGTGTCGGAGGACCCCTTCGCGCTGACCGTCACGTCCGAGGACGTGGCCTGGAACAGCTTGTCGAAGGTGGTGTTCATGGTGTCGGTGAAGACAAGGGTGCCGCTGACGAAGGCCACCGACAGCAGGACCGCGATCGCCGAGAGCGCCATGCGGCCCTTGTGCGCGAAGAAGTTGCGCAGCGAGGTCTTCAGGACGGTCATGACGTACGCCCCCGGGCGTCGAAGTCCTTCATGCGGTCCAGGACCTGATCGGCCGTCGGGTTGTACATCTCGTCGACGATCCGGCCGTCGGCGAGGTAGAGCACGCGGTCGGCGTAGGAGGCGGCGACGGGGTCGTGGGTGACCATCACGATGGTCTGGCCGAGTTCGTCCACGGACCGCCGCAGGAAGCCGAGGACTTCCGCGCCCGCGCGCGAGTCGAGGTTTCCGGTCGGCTCGTCCCCGAAGATGATCTCGGGGCGGGCGGCGAGCGCGCGGGCCACGGCGACGCGCTGCTGCTGGCCGCCGGAGAGCTGGGCCGGCCGGTGCTTGAGCCTTTCGGCGAGCCCGACGGTCTCCACCACGCGGTCCAGCCAGGCCTTGTCCGGCTTGCGCCCGGCGATGTCCATGGGCAGCGTGATGTTCTCGAGGGCGTTCAGGGTCGGCAGCAGGTTGAACGCCTGGAAGATGAAGCCGATCCGGTCCCGGCGCAGCTGGGTGAGCTTCTTGTCCTTCAGGCCGGTGATCTCGGTCTCGTCCAGGTAGATCTGGCCGCCGGTGACGGTGTCGAGTCCGGCGAGGCAGTGCATGAGCGTGGACTTGCCGGACCCCGAGGGGCCCATGATGGCCGTGAACTGGCCGCGCGCGATGTCCACGTCGACGTGATCGAGGGCGACGACGCGGGTCTCGCCGGACCCGTACGCCTTCACGACCTGCCGCGCCCGCGCGGCAACGGCCGTACGCCCTCCAGTGCCCCCGTGCCTGGGAATGGTCACAGCCGATGTCACGGTATGTCTCCTATGTCGGTCGGCATGTCGGTGAGTTGTGCCCTGGCACGCCAGGGCCTCGTTCTTGGGTACGTCGTCGAGTCTCGCGGTCGGCGGAGCCCTCGCGCGCTGGTGCGAGGCCCCCTCTTTCCCGGGGGAAAACCCCACCCCGCCGGTGCGGTCAGCCGCCCCTCGGCGACGTAAAGCCAGGTTAAGGACCGGGCCCGGCCGCTCTCGTCCTCCGCCGGGACGAACCCTTCCCGGGCCGAAGTAAGGAGGGACCCCTAGGGGTGCTCCACCCGGGGGCGGAGTTCTCCTCGGGGTCGTCTCCACCCTTCGGTGCGCAAAGCCTCCACCCTGCCGTCGCGTCAGGGTCAAGTCGCCGCGTCAGGGTCCGTCGTGTCAGGGGCGCGGTGTGCGGCGCGTGGGAAGCTGTCGTACCGGAGATGGATGCACGGGGCACGGGAGTGTCCCGGCGCGAGCACGGGAGGGGTCCGGTGGGGAGTACGACACCCGCGATACGCGGCGGCGCGGTGCGGCGGCAGGACACCCGGCGGCGGGGCGCGGTGGTCGCCGCGCTGATGCTGGCGATGGCGCTGGCCGCGCTCGACGCCACCATCGTCTCCACGGCCGTACCGCAGATCGTCGGCGACCTCGGCGGGTTCTCCGTCTTCTCCTGGCTCTTCTCCGGCTATCTGCTCGCCGTGACCGTCACGCTCCCCGTCTACGGCAAGCTGTCCGACACCTTCGGCCGCAAGCCGGTGCTGGTGACGGGCGCGGCCGTGTTCCTGCTGGGCTCGCTGCTGTGCGCGGGCGCCTGGAACATGGCGGCGCTGATCGCGTTCCGGATCGTGCAGGGGCTGGGCGGCGGGGCGTTGCAGGGCACCGTGCAGACGCTGGCCGCCGATCTGTATCCGCTGGCGGAGCGCCCGAAGATCCAGTCGAAGCTGTCCACGGTGTGGGCGGTGTCGGCGGTGGCGGGGCCGGGGCTCGGCGGGGTGCTCGCCGCGTACGCCGACTGGCGCTGGATCTTCCTGATCAACCTGCCGATCGGCGCCGCCGCGCTGTGGCTGATCGTCCGTCACCTGCACGAGCCCGAGCGGGAGAGACCGAAGAAGGCGGAGAACCCGGACAACCCGGATAACTCGGAGAACTCGGAAAACTCGGAAAACGCAGACCACGCGCGCGTGGACTGGGCCGGCGCGGTCGCGGTGTTCGCGTGCGGCGGGGTGCTGCTGACCGCGCTGGTGCAGGGCGGGGTCGCCTGGCCGTGGCTGTCGGCGCCCTCGCTCACGCTGTTCGGCACCGGCCTGGCGCTGGCCGGTGTGGTGGTCGTGGTGGAGCGGCGGGCGGCGCAGCCGATCATCCCCGGGTGGGTGTGGCGGCGCCGGACGATCGCGGCGGTCAATCTGGCGCTCGGCGCGCTGGGCCTGCTGATGGTGGCGCCGAGCGTGTTCCTGCCGACGTACGCGCAGTCGGTGCTCGGACTCGCGCCCGTGGCCGCCGGTTTCGTGCTGTCGGTGTGGACGCTCAGCTGGCCGGTGTCGGCGGCGCTCAGCCAGCATGTCTACCGGCGCATCGGCTTCCGGGACACCGCGCTGCTCGGTATCGGGCTGGCCGCGCTGATCCTGTGCGCGTTCCCGCTGCTGCCCTACCCCGGCTCGTGGTGGCAGCCGACGCTGCTGATGCTGCTGCTGGGCGCGGCGCTCGGGCTGTTCCAGCTGCCGCTGATCGTCGGTGTGCAGTCGACGGTGGGCTGGTCGGAGCGGGGCACCACGACCGCGTCCGTGCTGTTCTGCCGGCAGACCGGACAGACCCTGGGCGCCTCGCTGTTCGGCGCCGTCGCCAACGGGGTGCTCGCCGCACGGCTGGGCGGGGCGGGCGATCTGGACTCCGTCACGCGCGCGTTGGACGCCGGTACGGCCCCGGAGGCGACCCGGCGCGCGATCGCCGACGCGGTGCACGCGGTGTACATCGGGGCGGCGGCCGCGGCGGCCCTGGCCTTCCTGGTGCTGCTGCTGGTGGCACCGCGGCGGTTCCCGGTGCGCGACGAGTGAGCGCACGAGGTGCCGGTTAACGCGGGTAACACCCCAGGTCGGCGTGGGTTCTTCCGTAGTAAGCGCATACCGACTGGCCAGTTTGGTGAAAACGCCGCGCGCCCCGGACTCCGCGAGTAGCGTGCGTGGCTCCGCGCACCCCCCACCTCCCTGCGGTCCGCCGCCATGGACCCGAGCCACGCAAGGAGCCCCGGGATGTCCTACGACCCGCCGCACCGCTCGTACCCGCCGCCCCAGCCCTTCTACGACACCTCCCCACCGCCCTACGACCGGCCCCGTCCCCCGTACGACCCGTCCCACCTCACCTACCCCTGGCAGCCCGCTCCCCCGCCACCGCCCGGCCCGGACCGCCGGCCGCCCCGCGAACCCGTCGGTCACCACAGCGACCTGCGGGTGCTGCGCAGCGCCTACCGCTGGCAGCGGCGTACGGCCACGCTCACCGCGCTGGGCTACTTCACCCTGTTCCTGGTGCTGTCCGCGACCGCGCCCGGCGTGATGACGCGCACCGTCGCCGACGGCATCCCCGCCGGTCTGCTGCTCGCCCTCATCCAACTCCCGGTCACCTGGCTCGCGATCGCCCTGTACGAGCACACCGCGCGCCGGCACGTCGATCCGCTCGCGGACCGCATCCGCAAGCAGGCCGAACTCGACGCACGCCGGGGAGCCGTCCGATGACCGCCGCCGCCGGCACTCCCGCCGTGGGAGGCTTCGCCGGATTCAGCGGCTCGGCCCAGTCCATGTCCCTGGTCGCCTTCTCCACCGCCGCCACGGTGACCCTGCTGCTGTGCGTGATGACCGGCCCAGACCGCGACGACCTCGACGAGTTCTACACCGGCTACGGCTCCCTCTCCCCGCTGCGCAACGGCCTCGCCATCGCGGGGGACTACATCTCCGCGGCCACCGTCCTCGGCACCGGCGGAATCATCGCCCTGTGCGGCTACGACGGCGTCGTCCTCGCCCTGAGCACCGCGCTGTCGCTGATGCTGCTGATGTTCCTGCTGGCCGAACCGCTGCGCAACGCGGGCCGGTTCACCATGGGCGACGCGCTCGCCCGCCGGCTGCCGGGGCGCTGCGTGCGCGTCACGGCCTGCGCGGTGACGATCGCCGCGCTGCTGCCGCTGATGCTGGTCCAACTCGCCGGAACCGGGCAGCTGATGGCCTTCATCCTGGGCTTCACCGACGAATCGCTCAAGACCGCGTGCGTCGTCGCGCTGGGCGCTCTGATGATCGCCTACGCGGCGATCGGCGGCATGAAGGGCACCGCGCTCATCCAGATCCTGAAGATCGTGATGCTGGTCGGTTCGGGCGCCGTGGTCGCCGTGCTGATCCTGCGCCGCTTCGACTGGGATCCGGGCGCGCTGTTCACCGCGGCCTCGCGGCAGAGCGGCGCCGGGCCGGCCTTCCTGCGCTCAGGGCTGGAGTTCGGCACGTCGGGCAAATCCCGCCTGGACATGGTCGCCTCGGAGCTGACGGTGGTGCTCGGCGGCGCCTGTCTGCCGCACATCACCATGCGCATGTACACCGCCTCCAGCGCCCGCCAGGTGCGCCGCTCGATGTCCTGGGCGGTGTCGATCGTCGCGCTGTTCGTGCTGGTCATCACGGTGGTCGGATTCGGCGCCACGGCGCTGGTCGGCCCTGCCGTGATCGCCCGGGCTGATCCGCAGGGCAACACCGCGTACCTGCTGGGCTCGCGGGCGGTCTTCGGCGCGGACGTGTCCACGGCGGAGACCTTCCTGTTCACCATGGTGACGACGGCGATCTTCCTGACCCTGCTCGCCTCGGTCGCCGGGATGATCCTCGCCTGCGCCAACTCCCTCGCCCACGACGTGTTCGCGGCCCGCGTGCAGGAGATGCCGGCCCGCCGCGAGATGGCCCTCGCCCGCGTCTCGGCGCTCGCCACGGGCGTGCCGACGATCCTGCTCGCCACGCTGGTGCAGCACCACAGCCTGCAGCCCCTGGTGACGCTCTCCTTCTGCCTGGGCGCCTCGGCCATCGCACCGGCCCTGGTGTACGGGCTGTTCTGGCGCCGCTACACCCGCAGCGGGCTGCTGGCGACGCTCATCGGGGGCACGCTGACCGTGCTGCTGCTCATGCCGGGCACCAACCTGGTCTCCGGCTCACCCGTATCGGCCTTCCAGCACGCCGACTTCAACTGGTTCCCCTTCACCACGACCGGCATCGTCTCCATCCCGGCGGGCTTCCTCTTCGGCTGGCTCGGCACGATCGCCTCGGGCCGGGCCAAGGCGGAGCAACAGCGGCACCAGTACGAGGCGGTGGAGGGATGGATTCTGGCCGGGGCGGTGCGCAAGGGCCGTTAGTCCAGGGTCGCTCTGCCGGTCAGGGAGATCAGGCTGCTGCGGACGTGGTCCATGTGCTCGCGCACGATGTCCCAGGTCTCGCCGTGTTCGCGCAGCACCTGTTCCGTCTCCAGGGCGATGCGTTCCTCGCGCACGCGCGCGTCGGCGATGATCTCGGCGGCACGCGCGTGTGCCTCCTCCTGGCTGCGGCGCGCGTACTCCTCGGCCTCCCCCAGAGCCCGCTCGGCATCGGACAGCGCGGCCTCGGCCCGGCTCACCCGCTCGGCGTGCCGGGCGTCCAGCGCGGCGATCCGCTCGGCCGCCTCACGCTCGGCCTCGGCCCACCGCTCGGCGTGCTCGCGGGACTGCTCGGCGAGCATGCCGGTGGCGCACCGCCGTACCTCGCGCAACGCGGAAAGCGCCTCCGAGCGCCCTTCCTTCACCTCGCGCCGCGCGCCGACGCGGATGTCGTCGGCCTCGGCGCGCGCGGCGAGGAGCAGCCGCCGGGCGCGTTCGTCGGCTTCCGCGCGGAGCGCGTCCGCCGCTTCCTGCGCCTGCCGTCGTACGCACTCGGCGTGCGCCTGGGCATGCGCGAGGAACTGGTCCGCTGCACGGCGCGTGCGCGCGCACAGGCCCGCCGCCTCCTCCTGCGCGAGCTGGAACACCCGACGTGCGCCCTCCCCGAGCGACTCGTACGCGTGCGGCGCGAGCCGGACGACGGCCTCGCGCATCCGCGCGGCCTCCGCCTCCATGTCCTTGGCGAGCACGGTCAGCCGCGCGGCCCGTTCCCACGCGGCGTCGCGGTCGCAGGACAGTTTCTCCAGGCAGGCGTCGACCTGCTCGGGGCGGTAGCCACGCCCCCGGACGGTCACGAAGCCGTGCGGCGACACCGATGCGCTGCTCACCGTGGGAACCCCTCTCCGCCGGACGTACACGGCAGGATGATTTCCCGCACATCCTGATGGATCGGACGTAAGTGTTCATAATGCGACACTCCGCTGCCCGGTCACGCCCGAAACCCCGCGCTCCGCAATCGGTACGGCGAGCGGGGCCGGCTACAGCACGTCCTCCTCAAGGGTGACGATCATGCTGCGAACAGGCGCAAGCTCCGCCAAGCGCGCCGCGTCCGCCGCCGTGGCGCGCCCCTCGGCCGAGGCGAACGCCGCGCGCAGCTCTGCCGGCGAGTCCCACTCCAGCGTCGCGACCAGGTAGTACGACGCGCCCCCGCGCACCCGCGCCGTCGCCCAGCCGACGGTGTAGCGGCGCAGACCGGGCAGCCGTCGGCCCAGCGGGATGTGCACCTCGCGGTAGTGCCGGTCGAACGCCTCCGGGTCGGCGGGGGTCTCGTACAGGGCGAGGAAACGGGCCGTCATCGTGCGGCCCTCCCGTGACGTGTGAGGACGGCGGCGCCCACCCGTTCGGCCGACAGGCACTCCAGCTCGGCCGGCTCACTCCCGGCCGGGAACAGCCGCCGGCCCTGCCCCAGCACGACCGGGAAGGTGAGCAGCCGGTACTCGTCGACCAGGTCCTCCTTCCGCAGCGCGGCCACGACACCGAGGCTGCCGGTGACGACCACGTCCCGCCGCTCGGCGCGTACGGCGTCCGCCAGATCGCCTTCCATCAGGCGCGAGTTGGCCCAGACGGACACGTCCGGGGTGCCGCGGGAGACGACCAGTTTCGGTACGGCGTTCATCCGCGCGGCGAACGGATCGTCCCGGCCCGGCCACAGCCGCGCGAACAGCTCCCAGGTGGTACGGCCCAGCAGCAGGATCCCTTCGTCCAGCACACGGCCGAGCCGGAACTTGTCCCCCGCGACCGCCTCCGGGCCGTGCCGGAAGGCCCAGCCGCCGTACGGCGTACCCGCGGACCCGTCCGGGTCGGACACGATCCCGTCCAGGCTGATGAACTCGATGACGACGACACTCACGACGACGGTCCCTTCACTCGGCTCGGTTGCTCACCGGTACCTACCGGCGACACCGGCCGGACTCATCGCTCCGGCCGAGAAATCGCGTGACGGTCGCCGTCGGGAGCCGTGCCGTCTCAGCGGGCGGCGGGCGCAGCAGGCGCGAACGCGGTCAGGACGCGCGGGTCGGCGAACACCACATTGCGGGCGACCCGGCCGCCGGTCACCGTCAGGACCTGCACCGTGTGGAGCGCATGACCGCCGCCGGGCACCGGCGCGTACGCCGCGAGCGCCGGCTGCCCGTTGGCCGCCACACGCTCCACCCGCCAGCCAGCGCCGCGCATCGCGAACACCCGCTCCATGAACAGGCCGTAGTCCCGCCTGCCGCGGTACCACAGCGGCACCGGCGGCATCTCCAGGACCGCGTCCTCGGTGAGCAGCCGCACCAGCGCCGGCACGTCGGCCGCCTCGAAGGCGCGCATGTAGCGCCGCACCACCGCCCGCACCTCGGGATCCTCCGGCTCGCCGACCTCCCCGATCGCGCCCCCGCGCGCGAGGACGGCGCGCGCCCGCTGCAGCGCGCTGTTCACCGCGGCCACCGACGTCCCCAGCTGCTCGGCGACCTCGGCGGCGGAGAACTCCAGCACCTCGCGCAGCACCAGCACGGCCCGCTGCCGCGCCGGCAGCAACTGCAGCGCCGCCACCAGCGCCAGCCGCAGGTCCGCGCGCGCCTCCACGTCGAACCGCGCCTCGGGGAACGGCTCCAGCCACGGCACTTCAGGCGCCGGCGCCAGCGGCGCGCCCGGATCGTCCGAAGGCGCTCCCAGCCCGGAGGGCAGAGGGCGGCGCGAACGGCTCTCCAGCGCGCTCAGACAGGCGTTGGTCGCGATCCGGTACAGCCAGGTCCGCACGGACGCGCGCGTGGCGTCGTAGCGGTCCCGCGCCTTCCAGGCCCGCAGCATCGTCTCCTGCGTCAGATCCTCGGCCTCGTGGAACGAGCCCAGCATGCGGTAGCAGTACGCCACCAGCTCGCCCCGGTACGGCTCCAAGTCCACCGGCCCATCATGCCCTTCACTCGCGCGTGAAGGGCATGAGCCGGCAACGTCCGGCCGGCGCGCCTACAGCAGGCCGTCCCACATCTGCTCCAGCAGCACCGACCACCAGCTCTCCGGCGAACCGAGCGCCGCCGGGTCCAGGGAGGCCAGCTGCGCCTGGAAGTCGACGGTCCAGCGGCCCGCCTGCTCCTGGTTCAGCCCGAACCGCAGCCGCCACATCCGGCCCAGCAGCGCCAGGCAGCGCGCGAACTCCGGCAGCCCGGTGTTCACGAACTGCGGCGGCACCCCAGCGCCGCCCGGCCCCGCCTCGACGGGCACGGCCACGATGTTCGCCGTGCCGTACTGCACACAGATCGCCTTGCCGAAGTCGGTGCCCATGACCAGGTACGAGCCGGCGTCCGAGGCCGGCTGCACCCCGCGCTCGGCCGCCAGCTCCGCCAGCGTCGGCACCGGCCGGCCCGGCTGGGCCTGCGCCCAGAAGAACGGGCCCATGTCCACCGGCAGACCGGCCACCACCAGCGTGTGCGCCACGATCGGCGGCACACCCTGCCGCGACACCGCCTGCTGCTCGAACCGGAAGATCCCCGGCCCGAACGCCGCCGCCAGCTCCTGCGCGATGCCCTCCGGCGGGACGGGCGGAGCGGCCTGCACCGACGGCAACGGCGCCCGCACCGGCGCGGGCCGCGCCGGACCGTCCGCCACCTGGTGCAACTCGCCCTGATGTGCCAGCAGTTGCCGCATGCCCTGCTGCCGGCTCGCATGGTCCGTGCCGTACGGCGCAATGCTCGTGATCCGCGCCTGCGGCCACTGCTCCCGGATCATCCGCGCACAGTAGGCGCCGGGCAGCGCGCACGACTCCAGCTCCGTGTGCAGCTCCAGCACCTGGTCCGGCGGCACGTTCATCGCCCGCAGCTCATGGAAGATCTGCCACTCCGGATGCGGCGTACCCGGCGCCGAACGCCGGATCAGCTGCTGCTCCGAACCGTCCTGCGCGCGATAGCGCAGCACGGCCTGATAGCCCGGACCCACCGTCGGCTGCCCCTGCTGCGGATACCCGTACGCCGGCGACTGCCCGGGCGCGCCCGGCGGCGGCATCGCACCGTGCGGCATCGGCTGCGCAGCACCCGGAACGCCCGGCGGCATGCCGGAGGCGCCCGGCGCACCGAGCGTGCCGGGGGCGGGCGGCGGCGGGGGTGCGCCCGGTCCGGTGACCGGGGGCGCGGCCAGCACGGTCTCCGCGTGGTGCACGGCCTCGCGGCCGCCGCCCGGGGCGCCGGGCGTACCGGGACCGACAGGGGCGCTCGGCGGCTGCGACGCGCCGGGCGCGGGAGGCATGCCCGGGGCACCCGGCGCCGCAGGAGCGCCGGGCGTGTTCGGCATACCGGGGGCGCCCGGAACGCCGGGCGTGTTCGGCGCGCCCGGAGGCTGCGGCGCGCCCTGGCCAAGCTGGCTGGGGTCGCCCAGCACCGTGGCCGCGTGGTGCACGTTGCCCGGAGGCGCAGCAGGAGGACGGGGGGCGCCCGGAGCATTCGGCGCACCAGCGCCACCGGGACCCTCGGGCCCCTCCGGCCCGAGCGCCGACACCAGCTGTGTCGGCACATACCCGCCGGCAGGCGCGCCCGGCGCGGGAGGCGTCGGCGCACTCCCCGGGCGCGCGCCCGGCGTACCAGGGGCACCCGGCGGCGGAGGCGGCGCACCCACACCGCCGCGCGCCTTCTTCGGCGGCGGCGCGGCCTTGCTCGTCGCGGCATCCGCGATGTCCCCGGCGTTCGGCGCGAGCCGCCGCGCCGAGGCACCCGTGTCGGCCGGAGGCTGTGGCGCACCCGCCACGCCACCCGGCGGCGGCGCCTGCGGGTAGCCGTACCCCGGAGCACCCTGCGGAGCGCCGGGACCCTGCGGATACCCGTAGGTCTGCGCGCCCGGGGGCGGCGGGGGCGTGCTGCCCTGCGGAGCGCCCGGCGCACCAGGGGCCGCGGGAGCCGCAGGGGGCGCGAGCGGAGTGCCGGGCGCCGGCGGGTAGGCGGGTGCGCCCGGCGCAGACGTGCCGGGAGCCGCCGGCGGCTGCGGGTAGCCGTACGGCGGCGTACCGGGCGGGGGCGTACTGCCCTGCGGAGCGCCCGGCGGAAAGCCCTGCGCGCCCGGCGCGTTCGAAGAGTCGAGAGCCGGCGCGACCGCCGTCGGCGGCAGCTGGCTGCCCCCCGACATCAACGCCGTCTTCGCATCCGGCGCACTCACCGGCGGTCGCGGAGCCTCGTCGTCGGCATCGCTCAGCGGCGGCGCGAACACCGTCGCGGGCAACGGCACCGAACGGTCGTCCTCGGCGGAGTCCGCGTTCGTGTCCGTACCGGCCCAGGGCGTCGCCCCCACCGGCACATCCGCCGAAGGCGCGTTCACAGGAGCGGGCGCCCCGGGCACACCGGGCACGCCCGGCGCACCGGGCCCACCCTGCGCCCCGCCAGACACCCCGGACGATCCGGACGCGCCCGTCGGCACCCCGGCCTGCGTCTGCGCCAGCCCCGCCCCACCGGACGAAGCCCCACCACCGACACCGGCACCGGCGCCGGCACCGTCCTCGCCCCCAGACCGCCGGTCCCCGATGCCCAGCTTGTCCGCCGCCTCCTGCAACCACTCCGGAGGAGTCAGCAGGAACGACGTCTGGTTCAGATCCATCCGCGCGGCAGCCGACGCCGGAACCGCGTCCTGCGGCTCGTCCGCACGCCCGTACTCCTCCTCGTACCGGCGGATCACCTCACCCACCGGCAGCCCCGGCCACAGCGTCGCCTCCCCGCTGTCCCGGGCGATCACGAGCCGCTGCGCACCGGCGTCCGAACGCGGGCCCTCCGCCCGGTCCTCGCCCCACACCACGAAACCCAGCTCGAACTCCCGCACCCGCACCTCACGATGCTGGTACGCGGGCACGTCACCGTTGATCCACTCCTCGGCGCGCTCCTGCGCCTGCGCGTAGGTCACCATCGCCTGAAGCTCACTCCCCCACCGAGCCGGAAGACGCCGCACCGGAAGAACCGGAAGACACCGGAACGACACGCGCGAAGCCGCCGTCGACCATCAGATTCGCCACCGTCTCCAACTCCGGCGGACTGCCCGCCAGCCGCGACAGAAAGGCGTCGAAATCATCACCGCACGGCAGCAGCAGACGCTCCACCCGCTCCGCCGGCGGCCACGACGGATCCACATCACGCACGTCGTCGTACGCGCAGAACCACACCGAACCCGGCCGCTCGCCCTTCACCTTCACCGCGAGCAACCCGCCCTGCACGAACGCCACCCCGAGGTAATCCTTCGTCAGATGGTCGCGCAGACACTTGTTCACGTACACCAGGTCGTTGACCGCCGCCTCCTCACGCACCGTGAAGAACGGCTGGTCCAGCAGCAGCCCCAACTCGGCGTCCAACGCCGTACCCACCGGCGCGCACCCGCCCGCCGCCTTCAAGAACGAGCGATACGCGCCCGGAAGCCGGTAGCCGAGATCCTCCTCGACACCCTGAACCTGCGCCTCCGACACCGCCACACCCGACTTCGGCAGCCCGAAATGCGCCGGCCGTGTCTCCTGCAACGGCCGCGTCCCCCGCTTGGCGTGGTCCACCGCCGCCGTCGCCACCCCACCGTGATGCCGCAGCAACGCCTTCACCTCGACCGGAATCAGCTCCAGCCGCCGCGTCCCGGCCACGTGGTGCCACGTCCAGCCGTGCGGCGTCGCCACATCCGGCACCGTGTCCCACAACTCGTGCCGCTCCGCGGCCAACGCCGCGTTCGCCGACACATAGTCCGTCAGCCGCAACTCGTCGACACCGAAACCCTCCGGCGGCTCGGCGATCTCCACCGCCACGCGCGCGTACGGAGAGAAATCCGGGTAACCACGCTCATCGACCCGTACCCCTCTCGGGTGACGCGCCGCCCGGACCGGATCCGGAAAGTGCACGACCTGCCCGGCGTAGGCCGCGTTCGGCGGCGCGGCTTGCTGCCCGAGCCGACCTGTCGTCATGGCGGTAGCCCCCTGCGGCGTTCTCTCTGGCCTTAAAGCGGCGGTGTCGATCGCGGATGCCGACAGCCTATGCGGTACGCGAACCCCGGTCACCGGCCCACCGCATGCACGGGGAAACCATCCCTCCGCTTCCGTGACCAGCCGTCACCCCACCGTGACGACCAAATCCGACCCGGGCGTGTCGCACCGCCCCAGCTTCCGCAGCGGCCACGGCATTTGGCACCCTGTGTCCTTCGGGGGGATGCCCGGGGAGGGAAAAACGATCATGAACGCCTTGCGAACCGGAGGTACGGACGTGCGGTCCGGCGACCCACGCATCGGCTGGAGCGGCACCGACACACCCCCCGCCCCCACCCTCCTCCACCGCCGCGACGGCATCCTGCCCACCGTCGCCGCCGCCCTCTCCGTCCGCGGCGCCACCCTCACCGGCACCGCCGCCCGAGGCGACCAGCCCCCCGCCCTCCACCCCCTCGTCCAGGACTTCCTCGACACCCTCACCAGCGGCGAACGCGACCGCTTCACCGGCCGCTGCGCCGAAACCATCCTCATCTCCCGGCACCTCACCGCCGCCGACGCCGCACGCAGCAAACGCGCCGCCCGCAAACCCATGACCAACGGCGAAGCCCGCAAAGCCCTCAAACAGGCCAAACTCACCGCCCGCCGCATACGCGAAGACGGCGACCCCCTCCACGGCAGCTTCGCCACCCCCTGCCGCGCCTGCACCGCCCTCAGCGCGCACTTCGGCGTCCGCATCGTCGACCCCACGGCAACCGACGGCTGAAAACCACCGTCAACCGAAGTACCACCCGCAGACACGACGACCGCAGCCCCACCCCGCAGGCACGACGAACGAAGGGCAGATGCACCCCGACAACGCCACCACTCCCAAGTCCGCCCCCCGCCACGAGCACGGGGCCACCCCGCCCCGCTTCCCCGCACTCGTCGACGCCGCCCTGCGCGCCGCCGGCTGGCAACCCGGACGCTGGGACATAAAACAGGCAGAGATCTGGGCCGACGCCCTGCGCGAACACACCTCACCCGCCGGACACCGGCACACCGTCTTCCCCGCCGCCGTCGAAGCCTGGGCCGAATTCGGCGGCCTGACCATCACCCCGGGCGGCCCCGGCCGGCAGATCGCCCCCGCCACCCTCCACCTCGACCCCCTCCACGGCCGCCACCACGCCCGCACCCTCGGCGACCTCGGCCGCGCCCTCGGCACCGAACTCTGCCCCCTCGGCGAAGAGCCCGACACCGCCGCCGTCCTCGCCATCGACACCGACGGCCGCGTCTACACCCTCGACCACACCGGCGACTGGTACGTCGGCCCCGACATCGACCACGCACTCACCACCCTCATCACCGGCATCGAGCCGGTGAGGCTCACCGCGGGCTGACACCACCCGAACCCCTCAACGAGCGCAGCACGAGCGCGCCTCACGCCGCCGGAATCACCGCCGACACCCGGAAACCCCCCGCCTCCGTCGGCCCCGACACGAACACACCGCCCAGCGCCACGACCCGCTCCCGCATCCCCACCAGGCCGTTGCCACCCGACGGCAGCCCCGCCGCCGACGCCGACCCCGGCTCCGGCGGCGGCTCGTTCTCCACCTGCATCGCGATCTCCGACACCCGATGCGCCAACCGCACATACGTCTTCGCACCCGCCGCGTGCTTGTGGACGTTCGTCAACGCCTCCTGCACCACCCGGTACGCCGTCTGCTCGATCCGAGCCGCGTACGACCGCGCCTCCCCCTCCACCGACAGATCCACGACCATCCCCGCGGCCGCCGACTGCCCGACCAGCTCCTCCAGCTCCGACAGACACGGCCCCTCCACCGCACCGTCCGCCTCGGCCACCCGGGAAGCCGCGGCCGCGGCCGCCTCCCCCACCGCCGCCAACGGCACCATCGGAGCACGCCGCACCGGATCCTCCCCCGCCCGCAGCACCCCCAGCATCTGCCGCAACTCGGTCAACGCCTGCCGGCCCATGTCACCCACCAGCGCCGCGTTCCGCACCGCCTTCTCCGGGTCCTTCCGCGCGACCGCCTGCAGCGCGGCAGCGTGCACCACCATCAGACTCACCCGATGCGCGACCACGTCATGCATCTCCCGGGCGATCCGCGTCCGCTCCTCGTTGCGCGCCCACTCGGCCCGCTCCTCCGCCCGCTCGGCCAGCAACTGAAGCTCCCGCTCCAGACTGTCCGCCCGCTCCCGCAGGCTCTCCATCAACCGCCGCCGCGCCCCCACGTACAGACCCAGCAGCACCGGCGGAGCCGTCAGCCCCAACGCGGTCGTCACCGCCGCGAACGGCACGAACCAGTCACCCAGCGTCAGATCGCCCCGCGCCATGTCCTGGCGCACCCGCACGAACGTCACGACCGCCGTCCCCACCAGCGACATCCCCGCCAGCGCCCCGATGACCCGGCGCGGCAGCTCACACGCGGCGAGCGTGTACAGGCCGACGATCCCGAGCAGGAACCCCATCTGCGCGGGCGTGATGGCGATGGCCACGAGCACGACGGCGATCGACCACTTCCGCCGTACGAGCAACACGGACCCGGCGATCACCCCGAAAACGATCCCCACCGCCGCCGGAATGCCGGCATCCCGGGCGAACGGAACACCCTCCGCGCCGCACTCCACGGCCGACACCAGCGCGAGACTCCCGTCGAGCACCGCGCTGCGCCACCTGGCCCACCACCACGGCCCGGCCAGGGCCGTCGTGTGCTCTTCCCCCGTCGTGGTCATGCCTCCAGCCTACGGGCGAGGGCTGCGGCTTTTCCGGCGACTTTCACCGACCTCCACACACCACGCTCGGTAACCGAACGACCTCGAAACCCACCGGAATCACTCGAACTGGTGAACCCTTCCCGTTCGACCCCGGAACGGATCATTCCGGCCGGACGGTATGCCCATGGCACATTCATCTGGCAGGTACGCCGACTTCGAGGGGTTGCGGCAGCGGGCGGTGGCCTTGCGGCGGGCGGGGCTCAGCCGACGACAGATCCGCGACCGGCTGCACGTCGACAACAACGACATCCTCAACCGCCTCCTGGAGGGAGAGCCGCCGCCGGAATGGACGAAGCGCCCGAAGGCGAAGGACGACCTGCGGGAGAGGGCGCGGGAGCTACGACTCCAGGGGTGGACCTACGACCAGATCCAGGTGGAGCTGGGGTGCTCGAAAAGTTCGATCTCGCTATGGGTGCGGGATCTGCCCCGGCCCGAGCGCAGGCGGAGCCCGGAGGAGGCGGCAGCCATCGCAAGGCGGGGGTGGAAAGCGAAGCTGCGGATCCGCGACGAGGAGCGCCAACAGACCAAGGATGCGGCCAAGCGGGCGATCGGGGGCCTCTCCGCCCGCGAACTGTTCTTGGCGGGCGTGAGCCTCTACTGGGCCGAAGGAAGCAAGGACAAGCCGTACGACCGCCGCGAGAACGTCACCTTCGTGAACAGCGACCCAGGGGTCATCAAGGTCTTCCTCGCCTGGCTCGACTTGCTGGGAGTCGAGCGCGAGCGACTGCGCTACACCGTCATGATCCACGAGAACGCAGACGTGGCGGGGGCCGAACAGTACTGGGCAGACCTCACCGGCGCCGACCGCTCCGCTTTCAACAAGACGACCCTCAAGAAGCACAATCCAAAGACGGTCCGCAAGAACACCGGTGACAACTACCGCGGCTGCCTCGCGATCAAAGTCCTGAAAGGAGCCGACTTGTACCGTCGCATCGAAGGCTCTTGGTACGGCATAGTGGAGGCCGTGCGCGAAGCCGATCAATCAAATCGGACATAGCGCGCAAATAGTCCCGGATCGTCTAAGGGCAGGACAAACGGTTTTGGTCCGTTGAATGAGGGTTCGAATCCTTCTCCGGGAGCACACAGCGCACAAAACCCAGGTTCGGGCCCTGACCGGTGACTGCACCGTCAGGGCCCGCTCTCATGCCCCCCAGAAGTCCCCCCGGTATCCTGCGGCTGTCACCCCCACTCACCCACAGCCGAAGGGCAACCCCGTGAGCGCCATCCGCCCGGCAGCCGTCGTCGTTCTCGCAGCGGGTGAGGGCACCCGTATGAAGTCGGCCACACCGAAGGTCCTGCACGAGATCTGTGGCCGTTCCCTCGTGGGCCATGTGCTGGCCGCCGCCCGGGAACTGGACCCCGAGAACCTGGTCGTGGTCGTGGGCCACGCCCGTGAGCAGGTCGCCGCCCACCTCGCCGAGATCGACCCGGGCACCAGGACGGCGGTACAGGCGGAGCAGAACGGCACCGGGCACGCCGTGCGCATGGGTCTGGAGGAGCTGGGCGGGGGCGTGGACGGGACCGTGGTGGTCGTCTGCGGGGACACGCCGCTGCTCACCGCCGGCACGCTGAAGCGGCTCGCGCAGACGCACGCCGCCGACGGCAACGCCGTGACCGTGCTGACGGCCGAGGTGCCGGACGCGACCGGGTACGGCCGGATCGTGCGGGACGAGGCGACGGGTGCCGTCACCGCGATCGTGGAGCACAAGGACGCGACCGACGCCCAGCGGTCGATCCGGGAGATCAACAGCGGGGTGTTCGCGTTCGACGGGCAGTTGCTGGCGGACGCGCTGAAGAAGGTGCGGACGGACAACAGCCAGGGTGAGGAGTACCTCACCGATGTGCTCGGGATCCTGCGCGAGGCCGGTCACCGTGTCGGCGCCTCCGTGGCCGGCGATCACCGGGAGATCGCGGGGATCAACAACCGGGTGCAGCTGGCCGAGGCGCGCCGGATCCTCAACGACCGGCTGCTGACCGCCGCGATGCTCGACGGGGTCACGGTCGTCGACCCTGCCTCCACCTGGGTCGACGTGACCGTCTCCTTCGAGCGGGATGTGGTCGTTCATCCGAACACGCAGCTCATCGGCTCCACCCGGCTCGGTGAGGGTGCGGAGGTCGGTCCGAACAGCCGGCTGAAGGACACGCGGGTGGGTGCCGGGGCGCGGGTGGACAACACGGTGTCGGACGGGGCGGTCGTGGGGGCGGAGGCGAGCGTGGGGCCGTACGCGTATCTGCGGCCCGGGACGCGGCTCGGCGCCAAGGGCAAGATCGGGACCTATGTCGAGACGAAGAACGCCTCGATCGGTGAGGGCACCAAGGTGCCGCATCTGTCCTATGTCGGTGACGCGACGATCGGTGAGTACACGAACATCGGCGCGGCGAGTGTGTTCGTGAACTACGACGGTGAGAGCAAGCACCACACGACCGTGGGTTCGCATTGCAAGACGGGGTCGGACAACATGTTTGTGGCTCCTGTCACGGTCGGGGACGGTGCCTACACCGCCGCGGGGTCGGTGATCACGAAGGATGTGCCGCCCGGTTCGCTGGCCGTGGCCCGTGGTCAGCAGCGGAATATCGAGGGTTGGGTGGCTCGGAAGCGTCCGGGGAGCGCGGCGGCGAAGGCGGCCGAGGCGGCGTCCCGGGGCGGTGAGAGCGAGGACTGACCGGAAACGGCTGCGCCAAACACGGCGTACCGTGATAAGTGCACATCCGCACGCGTGCACCCGCACCCTTACCAGCGGATACGGCCTTCCATGCCCTGACGGGGGGTCGTGTGAGCAGTCGGCTGGCTGAGACAACCTCTGAGGAGACAGTGCTGTGACCGGGATCAAGACGACCGGCGAGAAGAAGTTGATGTTCTTCTCCGGCCGCGCCCACCCCGAGCTTGCCGAGGAGGTCGCCCACGAGCTGGGTGTCGGGGTCGTCCCGACGAAGGCCTTCGACTTCGCGAACGGTGAGATCTACGTTCGTTATCAGGAGTCGGCGCGTGGTGCGGACTGCTTTGTGATCCAGAGCCACACGGCTCCGATCAACCAGTGGATCATGGAGCAGCTGATCATGATCGACGCGCTGAAGCGTGCGTCGGCTCGCTCCATCACGGTGATCGTGCCGTTCTACGGTTACGCGCGGCAGGACAAGAAGCACCGTGGTCGTGAACCCATTTCGGCGCGTCTGATCGCCGATCTGATGAAGACGGCGGGGGCGGACCGGCTTTTGACCGTGGATCTGCACACGGATCAGATCCAGGGTTTCTTCGACGGGCCGGTGGACCATCTGTTCGCGCTGCCGCTGCTCGCCGACTATGTGGGCGAGAAGGTGGACCGGGACAAGCTGACGGTCGTGTCGCCGGACGCGGGTCGTGTGCGGGTGGCGGACCGCTGGTGTGACCGGCTGGGTGCGCCGCTCGCCATCGTGCACAAGCGGCGTGACAAGGATGTGGCGAACCAGGTGACCGTCCACGAGGTCGTGGGTGAGGTCAAGGGCCGGGTGTGTGTGCTCGTCGACGACATGATCGACACGGGTGGGACGATCTGTGCCGCGGCCGATGCGCTGTTCGCGCACGGTGCGGAGGACGTCATCGTCACCGCGACGCACGGTGTGCTGTCGGGTCCGGCCGCGGACCGGCTGAAGAACTCGCGGGTGAGTGAGTTCGTGTTCACGAACACGCTGCCGACGCCGGCGGAGCTGGGCCGGGATCTGGACAAGATCACGGTGCTGTCGATCGCTCCGACGATCGCGAGTGCGGTGCGCGAGGTGTTCGAGGACGGTTCGGTGACGAGCCTCTTCGACGAGCAGTGAGGTTTCCGCGGCCCCGCTGTGTGAGGTAGCCGGAGATCCTTTTGGGTGCGGCCTCCCGGTCCGAGTAGACTGCTGCAGTTGCTCGGCGAGGGAGGCCGTTCTCCGTTTCTGACGGGGTTCGGCGGTCCGTTATCGACGCGCTCTTCGTAGCAGGCCGTTCGTGGCCGGGTGACCACGTCCGTTCCGAGTTCCTACGAGGAGTGATCATCATGTCCGAGGTGAAGCTTTCCGCCGAGACCCGTACCGAGTTCGGCAAGGGTGCGGCCCGTCGCATCCGCCGTGACAGCAAGGTTCCGGTTGTTCTCTACGGCCACGGCACCGAGCCGGTGCACCTGACCCTGCCGGGTCACGACCTGCTGCTGGCGCTGCGTACTCCGAACGTCCTGATCTCCCTGGACATCGACGGCAAGGCCAACGAGCTGGCGATCCCGAAGGCCGTGCAGCGTGACCCGCTGAAGGGCTTCCTGGAGCACGTCGACCTGCTGCTGGTCAAGCGCGGCGAGAAGGTCACGGTCGAGATCCCGGTGCACGCCGAGGGCGAGCTGGCCCCGGGTGGCAACCTGCTGGAGCACGTCCTGTCCGCGCTGCCGGTCGAGGCCGAGGCGACCCACATCCCCGAGGCCGTCACGGTCTCCGTCGAGGGCCTGGAGGCCGGTGCCTCCGTGCTGGCCAAGGACATCACCCTGCCGAGCGGTGTGACCCTGGCCGTCGAGGAGGACGCGGTCGTTCTGCAGGTGCTGCAGGCCCAGGCCGAGGAGACCGAGGGCGAGGCCGCCGAGGAGGGCGAGGAGCAGGCCGAGGCCTGATCCTTGCGGCGTCGTCCTGCGACGTCGTCATCATCCGTTCAGCCGCCGCTCTCCCTCGCGGGGAGCGGCGGCTGGCGCGTATCGAGGAGACATGAACGTGACCACCCCCGCAGATGCCCCCTGGCTGATCGTCGGGCTCGGGAATCCCGGGCCGGAGTACGCCATGAACCGGCACAACGTCGGTTTCATGGTGGTGGAGCTGCTCGCGGAGCGGATCGGGGGGAAGTTCAAGCGGGCGGGCAAGGCGCAGGCGCAGGTGCTGGAGGGGCGGATCGGTCCGGCGGGGCCGGGCAGCCGGCGGGTGATCCTGGCGAAGCCGATGTCGTACATGAATCTGTCCGGTGGTCCGGTGAACGCGCTGAAGGACTTCTACAAGGTGCCGGTGGCGAACATCGTGGCCGTGCACGACGAGCTGGACATCGACTACGGCACGCTGCGGCTGAAGCTGGGCGGTGGTGACAACGGGCACAACGGTCTGAAGTCGATGACGAAGGCGATGGGTTCGGACTATCACCGGGTGCGGTTCGGGATCGGCCGGCCTCCGGGTCGTATGCAGGTGGCGGACTTCGTGCTGAAGGACTTCTCGTCGGCGGAGCGCAAGGAGCTGGACTACTTCGTGGACCGTGCGGCGGACGCGGTGGAGTGTCTGGTGATCGAGGGGCTGGAGCGGGCGCAGAGCGCGTACAACGCGTGAGGGTGCGGGGCGTCGTACAACTGGTGACTTGTACGGCTTTGGTTCCCGGCTGAGTTGACCGGTCGTGGTGGTATGGCCAATGATCCCGGCCATGCCCGCCACAGCCAGCTCAGCTCGTCAGGTGTCCGTGTCCGCGTTGCGGTTCGGGCGGCTTGCGGCGACGGGCGCGCTCGCCGCGCTGATCCTGTTCGCCGGGGTGTGGGGTTCGTGGGGGACGGCGCAGCACGTGATGCTGGCCAAGGGGCGGGAGCAGGGCACGGTGCGGGTGGCCGTCTGTGCGCACGACACCTGCAGTGGTCCGTTCACGCCGACGTCGGCGGGGGCGCGGGCGCGCGCGCGTGTGGAGATCGCGGAGTCGGTCGCGGTGCGCAAGGGGCGGACGTACGACGTCGTGCTGAAGCCGGGTACGCGGGACGCGGTGCGTTCGGGCCCGGCGGGGATCCTGTACGCGTGGGTGCCGTTGGGCGGGGCGTTGCTGCTGGCGTCGGTGGTGGTGGCCGGCGGGATGCGGCTGACGCGGGTGGCGTGGGTGCTGGCGGGGTGCGGGGTGGCCTTGCTGACGGGGGCTTTTCTGGCGGTGTCCGCCGGTTCGTGACTCCGTGCGCCGGTGGTGCCGGGCAGGCGTTGTGTCTTCGTGATTGACCCTGGGTCAGCGGAAGTTGGAAGCTGGGTCGCCCCCTCCACATCGTCCCCGTAGGCCACTCGAAGATGGATCAGTCCCATGCGTACCCTCCTCCGTGCCGGCGCGGTGTCCGCCGGTCTGTCGGCAGCGCTGTTCCTCGCGCCCGCTGCGCACGCCACTGCGCCGGGTGACAACGGCGATGTGAAGATCCACAAGTCCTCGACGGACGAGTACGACCAGCGCAATGAGCCGCACGTGTGCTCGTTCTATCTGGACGCCTTCCACTTCGACGGCGGCCAGCAGGTCGACTGGCACATCGAGGTGTGGGCCCCGACCGGTGGCACGAAGGGCACGACGGTGAAGTCGGGTGCCCTGTCCCTGGACGCCGACGGCCACGGCCGCACGCCGGACATGACGCTGCCGGACGGGCACTACAAGCTGTTCTGGAACTTCGACGGCGAGAAGGGCGCGGCCAAGCACAAGGTGTTCTGGACGAACTGCGAGGGCTCCGGCGGCGGTGGCGGTACGCCGTCGTCGGGTCCGTCGTCCAGTGCGACGTCGAGCGCGTCCCCGGCGCCGTCGTCGTCGGCGTCGTCGTCGCCGTCCTCGTCGGCCTCCGCTCCGGCGTCGTCCTCGTCTCCCGCTCCGTCCTCCTCGCCGTCCGCGCAGGGCGGTGGCGGTGGTCTCGCGGAGACCGGTAACGGCGTTCCGGTGGCGGCGCTGTCGGGTGTCGCGGCGGTGCTGGTCGGTGCGGGCGGCTACCTGGTGGTGCGGCGCCGGAAGGCGCGTGGCTGACCGGAGCCGGAATGGGCGGTGCCCCCGGGGTCGTACGACCCCGGGGGCACTCTTGTGCTCAGGCGGCGGGTCAGCCGGTGTTGCGCAGGCCGGCCGCCACGCCGTTGACGGTGAGGAGCAGGGCGCGGGAGAGCAGCGGGTCGGGGTCGGTGCCCGCGGCCGCCGCGTCGCGCTGGCGCTTGAGCAGGGTGACCTGGAGGTAGGAGATGGGGTCCAGGTAGGCGTCGCGGATGGCGAAGGTCTGCTTGAGGACGGGCTGGGCGTCCAGCAGGTCCTGTTCACCGGTGATCCGCAGGACCTCGCGGACGGTCAGCTCGTGTTCGGCCCTGATGGTGTCGAAGACGTGCTTGAGGTCGTCGGGGACGAGGGTGTCGACGTAGTGCTGGGCGATGCGCAGGTCGGTCTTGGCGAGGGTCATCTCGACGTTGGAGACGAAGTTCCGGAAGAAGTGCCACTGCTGGTGCATCTCGTCGAGGACGGTGTCGAGGCCCGCCTCGCGCAGGGCCTTCAGTCCCGATCCGACGCCGAACCAGCCGGGGACGATCTGCCGGGACTGGGTCCAGCCGAACACCCAGGGGATGGCGCGCAGGCCGTCGAGGCCGGCGCCGGAGTCGGGGCGCCGGGAGGGGCGGGAGCCGAGGTGGAGTTCGGCGAGCTGGTCGACCGGGGTGGAGGCGAAGAAGTACGCCGGGAGGTCGGGGTCCTCCACCAGGCGGCGGTAGGCCGCGTGGGCCGCGTCCGACACCACGTCCATGGCGGCGTCCCAGCGGGCGAGGGCCTCGTCGGACTGGCGGGGGGCGGTGTGCAGGGCGGAGGCCTGCAGGGTGGCCGCGACCGTGAGTTCCAGGTTCTCCCGGGCGAGGGAGGGGATGAGGTACTTGTCGGAGATGACCTCGCCCTGCTCGGTGACCTTGATCTCGCCTTCGAGGGTGCCCCAGGGCTGGGCGAGGATGGCGTCGTGGGAGGGGCCGCCGCCGCGGCCGACGGTGCCGCCGCGGCCGTGGAAGAGGCGCAGGCGTACGCCGTAGCGGTGGGCGACGTCGCGCAGGCGGCGCTGGGCGCGGTGGATCTCCCACTGGCTGGTGGTGATGCCGCCGAACTTGGAGGAGTCGGAGTAGCCGAGCATGACCTCCTGGACGTCGCCGCGCAGCGCGACCAGGCGCCGGTAGGACGGGTCGGAGAGCATGTCCTCGAGGATGGTGTCGGCGGCGCGCAGCTCGTCGGTGGTCTCCAGCAGGGGGACGATGCCGATCTTCGCCCAGCCGGCGTGGAGGTCCATCAGGCCGGCCTCGCGGGCGAGGACGGCGGCGGCGAAGACGTCGTCGGCGCCCTGGCACATGGAGATGATGTAGGACTCGACGACCTCGGGGCCGAAGACCTCCAGGGCCTTCCTGACGGTCTCGAAGACGCCGAGGGTCTTGCGCCCGGCGGCGTCGACGGGCGCCGGGGTGGGGGCCAGCGGGCGGCGGGAGCGCAGTTCCTTGGCGAGGAGCTTGGCGCGGTACTCGCGGGGCATGTCGGCGTAGCGCCAGGACTCCTCGCCGAGGCGGTCGAAGAGCTGGCCGAGGGCGTGGTGGTGGGCGTCGGCGTGTTCGCGGACGTCCATGGTGGCGAGCTGGAGGCCGAAGGCGGCGAGGGTGCGGATGGTGCGGGCGAGGCGGCCGTCGGCGAGCAGGCCGCCGCGGTGCTCGCGCAGCGAGGCCTGGATGATCCTGAGGTCCTGCAGCAGCTCGCTGGTGCCGAGGTAGTCGCGGCCCGCCTCGTGCGGGATGCCCCGGGCGAGGCGCTGCTTGGTGTTCTCCAGCTTCTGCCGGATGCAGGTGGCCTTGAGCCGGTAGGGCTCCTCGGCGTTGAGGCGCTTGTAGCGGGGGCTGATCTCGGGGAGCACCTCCAGGTCCTGCTTGAGGGACTCCAGGAGCTCTTCGGTGGCACCGGTGTAGCGGATGGAGTTGGAGAGCAGGCCGCGCAGCTCGTCGATCATCTCCAGGGCGTCGTTGATGCCGTGCTCGTGCTGGAGGATGAGGACGTCCCAGGTGACCTGGGGGGTGACGTTGGGGTTGCCGTCGCGGTCGCCGCCGATCCAGGTGCCGAAGGTGAGCGGGCGGGTGTCGTCGGGGAGCTTGACGCCGACGCGCTCCAGTTCCGCGGTCAGGTCCTCCAGGACGTCGCCGACGGCCTCGGCGTGCAGCTCGTCGAGGTAGTAGATGGCGTTGCGGGCCTCGTCGGCGGGCTCGGGGCGTACGACGCGCAGCTCGTCGGTCTGCCACACGAGGTCGATGTTCTCGGCGAGGCGGACGTCGTGGCGGCGGCGGTCGGAGCCCTGGACGGGGGTCTCCAGGAGCGCGGCGATGCGCCGGAGCTTGTTCAGCACCGAGCGGCGCGCGGCCTCGGTGGGGTGCGCCGTGAACACCGGGCGGACGTTCAGGTTCTGGACGGTCTGCTTCAGGTGCGCGGGGTCGGCGTCCTTGAGGCGGTCGGCGGTGCGGGCGAGGAGGCCGCCCTCGGCGGCGCGCCGGGCGCGCAGTTCGCGGCCGCGGTGCACCTGTTCGGTGACGTTGGCGAGGTGGAAGTAGGTGGAGAAGGCGCGCACCAGCTTGGCCGCGGTCTCCAGTTCGGTGCCGCGCAGCAGCTCGGCGGCGGCCTCGCCGTCCTCGCGGGTGAGGCGGCGGACCTTCTCGACCAGGTCGAGGAGCTCGGGTCCTTCCTGCCGTACGAGGGTCTCGCCGAGGAGATCACCCAGCCGGCGGATGTCGGCGCGCAGCTCGCTGCTGGTCGTGGTGGTCTGGTCGTCGGCACTGCTCACAGGTGCGGCTCCTTGCAGTGTGGAAGCTCGTCTGGGAGGGAACCCGGCCGGCTGGCCGCGCGGCGAGCGCCGCATACGGGCCGGAGTGTCCGGGAAGGAAACTTCAGCGGACCGCGCTGTCCGACCGAGTTCAAGGATAGGTGTCGATGGGGACGCGCAGGCTCCGGGGCTCTTGCCGCCGCTCGACACGCTGCCATACTTACGACGCCGTAGGTTACGGAACCGTAGGGAAGTACCGTCGCCTCCCGTCCGGTCCCGGCGGTGCGGCATCTGCCTCGACCCTCGACCCCACAGGGGACGCGCATGACCTCAAGTTCCGATGTGATCGAAGAAGCCCGTAAGGCCGACGACAGTCCGATCCCGTCCGCCACGCTGGGTGGCGAGCAGAAGCGTTCGATCGAGCAGATCACGCTGCTTTTGTTCATCACCGTGCCGTTCCTGGCGCTCGTGGCGGCCGTTCCGCTGGCCTGGGGCTGGGGGGTGAGCTGGCTCGATCTGGGCCTGCTGGTGTTCTTCTACTTCCTGGGATGCCACGGCATCACGATCGGTTTCCACCGGTACTTCACCCACGGTTCGTTCAAGGCCAAGCGGCCACTGCGGATCGCGCTGGCGATCATGGGCTCGCTGGCGGTCGAGGGTCCCCTGGTGCGCTGGGTGGCCGATCACCGCAAGCACCACAAGTTCTCCGACGCGGAGGGCGACCCGCACTCTCCGTGGCGGTTCGGCGAGACGGTTCCGGCGCTGTTGAAGGGCCTGTGGTGGGCCCACATCGGCTGGATGTTCGACGAGGAGCAGACCCCGCAGGACAAGTACGCGCCGGACCTGATCAAGGACCCGGCGATCCGGGCGATCTCCCGCCAGTTCGTGTACTGGACGATCGTCTCCCTGCTCCTGCCGCCGCTGATCGGCGGTCTGGTGACGATGTCCTGGTGGGGCGCGTTCACCGCGTTCTTCTGGGGTTCCCTCGTACGGGTGGCGTTGCTGCACCATGTGACGTGGTCGATCAACTCGATCTGTCACGCGGTGGGCAAGCGGCCGTTCAAGTCGCGGGACCGTTCGGGCAACGTGTGGTGGCTGGCGGTGCTGTCGTGCGGTGAGTCCTGGCACAACCTGCACCACGCCGACCCGACCTCGGCGCGGCACGGTGTGATGCGCGGCCAGATCGACTCCTCGGCACGGTTCATCCGCATCTTCGAGCTGCTCGGCTGGGCGTACGACGTGCGCTGGCCGTCACGCTCGCGTATCGATTCGCGCCGCAACACCGACCAGGACGGCTCCCGCCGCCGGAGGGAGACGGCGAAGGCGGCATGATTGACGCCGTGGCGACCGACTCCAGCAGCACCTCCAGCAACGACAAACCACGGCGGACCCGCCGGACCCGTATGACCGGTGCGGAGCGCCGCCAGCAGCTGCTGGAGATCGGTCGCACCCTCTTCGCGGCGAAGGGTTTCGAGGGCACCTCGGTGGAGGAGATCGCGGCGAAGGCCGGGGTGTCCAAGCCGGTGGTGTACGAGCACTTCGGCGGCAAGGAGGGCCTGTACGCGGTGGTGGTGGACCGCGAGATGCGCCGCCTGCTGGACATGGTGACCAGCTCCCTGACCGCCGGCCATCCGCGCGAACTGTGCGAGCAGGCCGCGTTCGCGCTGCTGGACTACATCGAGGAGTACACGGACGGCTTCCGCATCCTGGTCCGCGACTCCCCCATTCCCCAGTCGACGGGTTCCTTCGCCTCCCTCATCTCCGACATCGCCACGCAGGTGGAGGACATCCTGGGCCGCGAGTTCAAGTCCCGCGGCTTCGACCCGAAGCTGGCACCGCTGTACGCGCAGGCGCTGGTCGGCATGGTCGCCCTGACCGGCCAGTGGTGGCTGGACGTGCGCCGCCCGAAGAAGGCGGAGGTGGCGGCGCACCTGGTGAACCTGGCGTGGCACGGCCTGGACGGCCTGGAACAGAAACCCCGCCTGATCGGACACCGAAAGGCTTGACACCGGCCGGGACGTGGCCCTGACGACGGACGCCGGGTGCCAGGCCTGTCCCTCCTGACGCCCGCCGGGCGCGGGGCGTGGCCTGACGAGGGACGCCGGGGGCGGATGGGGCCCTCCACCACCTCGCGCGGCGGCCACACCGGCGGCGGCTGGGACTGCGCGGGACTGGCGGCCACCGGCGGCGGGACGCGCCGGATCACGGCGACCGGTTTCACGTCGTACCCGGTCCACATGCCGGTGAAGGTGGCGCAGGAGCCCTGGGGGACCTGGGTCCCGGTGGACCGGGGCGGCTGGAACAAGGCGGGCCGGGCTCTCTCCCCGCTGATCCCGCTGGCGCTCGCGATCCCGCTCGCCAGGGGCACTCTGGCCGGTTACCGGGGCTGGAGGAACTCCAGGCGGTTGCCGACGAGGTCCTGCGAGTAGAAGCGGAGATGGCCGGGGAGGTTGTCGTCCCAGGTCACCTTCGCGCCCCTGGCGGTGAGCCGGGCCGCGTACGCCTCGATGTCCGTCACCCGCAGCCCCGGGTGGGCCTTCCTCGCGGGCCGGAAGTCCTCCTCGATGCCCAGGTGGAGCTGCACGGCCCCGGCCCGGAACCAGCAGCCCCCGCGCGCCGCGAGGACGGGCGGCTTGGGGATCTCCGTCATCCCGAGGACGTCCACGTAGTACGCCCGCAGCGCGTCCTCCGACCCGGGCGGGGCCGCCAGCTGCACATGATCGACCGCGGCGAGCACGTTCAGCCCTCCTTCACGGCGACGGCGAACAGCCGGCGAAAGGGCAGGACCGTGCCGTACGGCGCGCCGGGGTAGGCCTGCCGCAGCAGGTCCCGGTACTCGGCCAGGAACCCCTCGCGCGCCTCGGGGTCGTCGGCGAGCGCGGTGAGCGCGGGCCGCAGGCCGGTGCCCTTCACCCAGTCCAGGACGGGATCCTCGCCCTGCAGGACGTGGAAGTACGTCGTCTGCCACACGTCGGTCGCGCAGCCGAGGCGGGCGAGACGGTCCAGATAGGCGCCGGGGGTGTGCACGGAGTCGGTGCGGCGCAGGACGTCGGCGAGGCGGGACTTCCAGCGGGGGCTGCCGGCGAGTTCGCGCATCAGGGCGTGCAGCGGGGCGTCGATGTTGTCGGGCACCTGGAAGGCGAAGGCACCGCCCGGCCTCAGCCCGGCGATCCAGTCGGCGAAGCGGTCGGCGTGGTCCGGCACCCACTGGAGGGTCGCGTTGGAGACGATCAGGTCGTAAGGCTCGCCGGGCACCCAGGTGCGCACGTCGGCGTGGGCGAAGTCCAGCCGTCCGCCGCCGGCCGTGGGGCCCTCGTACTCGGTGCGGGCCGCATCGAGCATCTCCGGGGAGTTGTCGTAGCCGGTGACGTGGGCGGCGGGCCAGCCTTCGGTGAGCCGGACGGTGACGTTGCCCGGGCCGCAGCCGAGGTCGGCGATGCGGGGCCGCCCCGCGGGCGGCCGCGTGGGCAGGGCGGGGACGCGGGCGAGGAGGTCGGCGAAGGGACGGGCCCGGTGACCGGCGTGTCGCAGATACTGCCCGGGGTCCCAGAGGGGTGTCGTCATGGCACCACTGTCCTCCCCCATTTATCTCGATGTCAAGACAGTTGACATCAAGAGACTTCACATCGACACAACCACTACACTGATCTCCATGGAGGACGAGGTCGATCGGCTGGTCGCAGCGTGGCGCCGGGAACGTCCGGACCTCGACGTGGACCCGCTGGAAGTGCTCAGCCGGGTGAGCCGACTCGCCCGGCATCTGGACCGTGCGCGCCGGCTCGCCTTCGCCGAGCATCAGCTGGAGCCGTGGGAGTTCGATGTGCTGACCGCGCTCAGGCGCGCGGGCACGCCGTACCAGCTCTCCCCCGGTCAGCTGCTGACCCAGACCCTGGTCACCTCGGGCACGATGACCAACCGGATCGACCGGCTGGCCAAGAAGGGCCTGGTGGAGCGGCTGCCCGACCCGAGCGACCGGCGGGGCGTACTGGTCCGGCTGACCGACACCGGCCGGGACCGCGCCGACCAGGCGCTGGCCGGCCTGCTGGAGCAGGAGCGGGCGATCCTCGCCGAGCTGTCCCGCGCCCAGCGCACGGAACTGGCCGCTCTGCTACGCCAGTTGACCGCCCCGTTCGACAACATCCCCGGCTAGTTCGGCCGGCCCGACCCCCGCGCGGCGGGCGAGTGCGACGGCGGCCAGGGTCGAGTGGACGCCCAGCTTGCCGAGGACGTTCTGCATGTGGGTGCGCACGGTGTGCGGGGAGAGGAACAGCCGCTCGGCCACGGCCTTGCGGCCCAGGCCCGCGACCATGCAGCGCAGCACCTCCTGCTCGCGCGGGGTGAGGGACTCCACCAGCCGCTCGCTCTCGGTGCGGTGCCGGCGGGCGGCCGTCAGCTCCCTGAGCACGCCGGTGAGCAGGGCGGGCGGCAGATGGGTCTCGTCGCGCAGCACGCCCCGGATCACCGTCAGCAGCCGGGACAGCGAGCAGTCCTTGGCGACCCACCCGGAGGCGCCGGCCTGCAGCGCGAGCGCCGCCCGCCGGGAGTCGTCCTTCTCGGCGAGCACGACGATCCGCACGGCGGGCTGGGCGGCCCGGACCCCGGCGACGAGCGAGATCCCGTCGACCAGCCCCTCCTCGCCGCCCCTCTGCACCGGCACGGGAACGGCCGGGCGGGTGCCGGGCACCTGGCCGCCCAGGTCGGCGTCGACCAGCAGCACGTCGAAGCGGCGGCCCTCACCGGCCGCCCGCTCCAGGCAGCGCAGCGCGGCCGGGCCGCTGCCGGCCGCGGAGACCTCGACGTCCGGCTCGGCGGCCAGGGCGGCCGCGAGCGACTCGGCGAAGATGCGGTGGTCGTCGACGACCAGGACTCGGATACGAACCACGAAACCCCCTTCCCCAGGCTCCGCACGGAGCAGGGGACAACCAAGGTCCGGAAAGGGCCCGGAGAACGACGACCCGCGCGGGTACGGACATCCGCGGAAAGGACGCGCGCCGCACGGCCGCCGCCGTCGCGGAAACTGCTACCCCCACCGCGGGTTCCGTACCCGCCTGTCTCGCCCCCTGATCAGCACCGGCCCCCACCGGTGCTGTTCCACAGAGTACGGACGGGAGCACGCAGCGGAAGGAGATTTGCAGAACTGGCCGTCCAGCGCGGTTTTGATGTGCCGCATGTTTCACATTGAGGCGGAAGTCGACAAAGCCCGACGTGATCCGCTCCGGGCCGGCCGGGCTGTTATGTCCATCACAAGATCATTCTCTCGGTGATGGTCATGGACATGCCCCTCTTACCATTCTTGCTGCGCGTTTACCGATCTTGAAGACGGAGTGAACCTTGAAGAAGAAGCTCAGCCGCATCCTCACCGTGGGTGCCGCCGCCCTCGGCGCCGTCGCCTTCGCCGCCGGCCCCGCGGCGGCCGGTGACGTCGGCGCAAGCGTCACCGGGGCGAAGGGCTCCGCGACCTTCACCTACGACGGCCACTACATCGCCCCCCAGATCTACCTGACGCTGGCCGACACGCGCCCGGACGGACACCACGCCCAGCTGCGTGTGCAGTCCGTCGACCCGAGCAGGACGGTGCACAGCTACGCGTGGCACTACGTCTACACCGGCGCCGACACCCAGCAGACGTGGCCGACCTCCCTGCAGGACAACCGCGGCATCGTGGCGCTGCGCATCCAGGTCTGCGTCGCCGAGGGCAGCACGATCCTGGGCTGCGACGAGTCCAGCTGGGACGGCAACCCCAACTACTAGCAACGACACCGGCCCCGCACACGCCGACGTGTGCGGGGCCGGTGCCTGTCGTGGCCGGGGCGGGTGTCAGACCAGTCGGCCGGCGCCCGGCGACGGCACCGCCTCGAACACCCGCGGAGCGGTGAAGCCCGCTGCCGCGAAGGCCTCTTCGACCGCCTTGGTGAGGGTGTCCACCTCGGCCGCCTCCGCCAGGACGATCGCCGAGCCGCCGAAGCCGCCGCCGGTCATGCGGGCGCCGAGCGCGCCGCCCGCCAGGGCCGTGTCCACGACCAGGTCCAGCTCCGGGCAGGAGATGCGGAAGTCGTCGCGCAGGGAGGCGTGGCCCTCGGTGAGGACGGGGCCGATCGCGCGGGTCTCGCCGGCGCGGAGCAGGTCGACGACCCGCTCGACCCGGTGATCCTCCGTCACCACATGGCGGACCAGGCGGACGACCTCCTCCTCGTCGCCCAGGCGGGCGAGGGCCGTGTCCAGTTCGGCGTACGGCACGTCCCGCAGGGCGTCGACGCCGAGCAGGGCCGCGCCCTTCTCGCAGCCGGCCCGCCGCTTGCCGTACTCGCCGCCGCTGTGGGCGTGCTTGACCCGGGTGTCCACGACCAGCAGGCGCAGGCCCTCGGCCGCGAGGTCGAAGGGGATCTGCCGCTGGGACAGGTCGCGGGTGTCCAGGAAGAGCGCGTGGCCCTGCTCGCAGCAGGCCGACGCGGTCTGGTCCATGATGCCGGTGGGCGCGCCGACGTAGACGTTCTCGGCGCGCTGGCACAGCCGGGCCAGCTTCCAGCCCGGAAGGCCCAGTTGGTACAGGTCGTTGAGGGCGAGCGCGATCACCACCTCCAGGGCCGCCGAGGAGGACAGGCCGGCGCCGGTCGGGACCGTCGAGGACAGGTGGACGTCCGCGCCGGTCACGCCGTGGCCCGCCTCGCGCAGCGCCCAGACCACGCCCGCCGGGTACGCCGTCCACTCGTCGTCGCCCTGCGGTGCCAGGTCGTCCAGCCGCAGCTCCTTTACGCCGCCCTCGACGTCCGCCGAGTGCAGGCGCAGGACGCCGTCGGTGCGGCGGGAGACCGCCGCGATCGCCCGGTGCGGCAGCGCGAACGGCATCACGAAGCCGTCGTTGTAGTCGGTGTGCTCGCCGATGAGGTTGACGCGGCCGGGTGCCGCCCACACTCCCTCCGGCTCGGCGCCGTACAGCTCGGCGAAGCGCTCAGCGACCTGCTGTGCCCCCACTACTGCTCCCTTGCGATGTGCTGTGCGAACTCCCACGCGTCCGCGACGATGCCCGCGAGGCCCGCGCGGGACGGGTTCCAGCCCAGCTTCTCGCGGGCCGTGTCCGCCGAGGCGACCAGGACGGCCGGGTCGCCGCCGCGGCGCGGTGCCACGATCTCCGGGATCGGGTGGCCGGTGACCTGCCGGACCGTCTCGATGACCTCGCGGACGGAGAAGCCCTCGCCGTTGCCGAGGTTGCAGATCAGGTGCTCGCCCGGGGTGGCTGCGGCCAGGGCCAGCAGGTGGGCCTCCGCCAGGTCCGCGACGTGGATGTAGTCGCGCACGCAGGTGCCGTCCGGGGTCGGGTAGTCGTCGCCGAAGACGGAGATCGCGTCGCGGCGGCCCTGGGCGACCTGGAGGACCAGCGGGATGAGGTGCGACTCGGGGTCGTGGCGCTCGCCGTGCGCGCCGTAGGCGCCGGCCACGTTGAAGTAGCGCAGGGAGACCGCGGCCAGGCCGTGGGCGTTCGCCTCGCTGGTGATCATGTGGTCGACGGCCAGCTTGGAGGCGCCGTAGGGGTTGGTCGGCTTCGTCGGGGCGCTCTCCGTGATCGGGACCTCGTCCGGCTCGCCGTAGGTCGCCGCCGTGGAGGAGAAGACGAGCTTGCGGACGCCCGCCTCGCGCATCGCGCCGAGCAGGGCCATGGAGCCGGCGACGTTGTTGTCCCAGTACTTCTCCGGCTTCACCACCGACTCGCCGACCTGCGAGGACGCGGCGAAGTGCAGCACGCCGTCGTAGGTGGGGTCGAGCCACTTGGCGGCGTCGCGGATGTCGCCCTCGACGAAGGCCGCGCCGGCGGGCACGCCCGCGCGGAAGCCGGTGGAGAGGTTGTCGAGGACGGTGACCTCGTGGCCGGCCTCCAGCAGATGCTGGGCCACGACACTGCCGACGTAACCCGCGCCACCCGTCACCAGGTACTTCATGAACTCGCTACCTCTCGCAGTCGCTCGGCCGCGCGCTCCGGCGGCACGTCGTTGATGAACACGCTCATGCCGGACTCGGAACCCGCGAGAAACTTCAGCTTGCCGGAAGTGCGGCGGATGGTGAAAAGCTCGAGGTGGAGCGCGAAGTCGTCCCGCGTGACCCCCTCGAACTCCTCCAGCGCGCCGAACGGGGCCTGGTGCCAGGCCGCGATGTAGGGCGTCGGAGGTTCCCCCTCGCCGAAGATACGGTCGAAGCGCCTCAAGAGTTCCAGATAGACCTGGGGGAATTCTGTGCGTGCCGGCTCGTCCAGGGCGAGCAGGTCGGGCACGCGCCGCTTGGGGTACAGGTGTACCTCGTACGGCCAGTGCGCCGCGTACGGCACGAACGCCACCCAGTGTTCACCCTCGAGGACGACCCGCCCACCGGCGAGTTCCCTCTCCAGGACGGCGTCGAAGAGGTTCTCGCCGCCGGTCGCCTCCTTGTGCGCGGCGAGCGAGCGGAGCATGAGCGCGGTGCGCGGGGTGGTGAAGGGGTATGCGTAGATCTGACCGTGCGGGTGGCCCAGGGTCACGCCGATCTCGGCACCGCGGTTCTCGAAACAGAAGACCTGCTCGACCGAGGGCAGATGCGACAGCTCCGACGTGCGGTCCGTCCACGCGTCCAGCACCAGGCGCGCCTGTTCGACGGTCAGGTCGGCGAAGGAGGCGTCGTGGTCGGAGGTGAAGCACACGACCTCGCAGCGGCCGGAGTCGCCGGCGAGGGAGGGAAACCGGTTCTCGAAGACGACGACGTCGTACGACGAGTCCGGGATCTCGCTCAGCCGGTCGCCCCGCGTGGGGCACAGCGGGCACTCGTCGGCCGGCGGATGGTACGTGCGGCCCTGCCGGTGGGAGGCGACGGCGACCGAGTCGCCGAGCAGCTCGTCGCGGCGGATCTCGGACGTCGTATGGGTCCGCTCCAGCGGGCGGCGGTCGACGGCGTCACGCACGGTGTCGTCCCGCAGGTCGTAGTAGATGAGCTCACGACCGTCGGCCAGCCGTGTCGAGGTCTTCTTCAACGCCGGACTCCTCTACGTCCCGCACCCAATCACTCAACACAATCAAACATAACAGACCACAACTCGACAACATCCAGGACCATCACAATCAAACAAAGAACGTCAACAGAAGTGTTCAATTTCTGAACGCGGAGGCGTAGGTTCCGCTCTGGATCAGTTCGCGCAACGAAGCGAGTTCTTATGCAAACCCCCACAGACAGTCCCCTGTATATGGCGGCGGCACTACGGCTCCCCACCAACTGGCTGGACTACACGATCCTGGCGATCTACTTCGTCGTCGTGCTGGGCATCGGCTTCGCTGCCCGCCGCTCCGTCAAGACCAGCCTCGACTTCTTCCTCTCCGGACGCTCGCTGCCCGCCTGGATCACCGGCCTCGCCTTCATCTCGGCGAACCTGGCGGCCACCGAGATCCTGGGCATGGCCGCGAACAGCGCCCAGTACGGCGCGTACACCGTGCACTGGTACTGGATCGGCGCGATCCCGGCTATGGTCTTCCTGGGCCTGGTGATGATGCCGTTCTACTACGGCAGCAAGGTCCGCTCGGTCCCCGAGTTCCTGCTGCTGCGCTTCGACCGGGGCGCCCACCTGCTCAGCTCGATCCTGTTCGCGTTCGCCGCCATCCTGATCGCGGGCGTCAACCTCTACGCCCTCGCGATCGTCGTCGAGGCGCTGCTGGGCTGGCCGCAGTGGGTCGCGATCGTGGTCGCCGGCGCGTTCGTGCTGGCGTACATCACGCTGGGCGGCCTGTCCTCGGCGATCTACAACGAGGTGCTCCAGTTCTTCGTGATCCTGGCGGCCCTGATCCCGATCACCGTCCTCGGCCTGAAGAAGGTCGGCGGCTGGGGCGGGCTGACCGACAAGCTGACCGCGACGCACGGCGCGAACTTCACCACCGCGTGGGGCGGTACCGGCATCGGCCACGCCAACCCGCTCGGCGCGAACTGGCTGACCATCGTCCTCGGCCTCGGCTTCGTGCTGTCCTTCGGCTACTGGACGACCAACTTCGCCGAGGTGCAGCGCGCGCTGTCCGCGAAGAACCTCTCCGCCGGCCAGCGCACCCCGCTGATCGCCGCCTACCCGAAGATCTTCATCGTCTTCCTGGTGATGATCCCGGGCCTGGTCGCCGCCGCGCTCATCCCGAAGTTCGGCACCGCGGGCTCCGGCTACCAGTACAACGACGCCATCCCCTTCCTGATGCAGGAGCTGCTGCCCAACGGCGTGCTCGGCATCGCCGTCACCGGTCTGCTCGCCGCGTTCATGGCCGGCATGGCCGCCAACGTGTCGTCCTTCAACACCGTGTTCACCAACGACATCTGGGCGAAGTACGTGGTGCGCGGCCGCGAGGACGGCTACTACGTCGGGTTCGGCCGTCTGATCACCGTGATCGGCGTCCTCGCCTCCATCGGCACGGCGTTCCTGGCGTCCTCGTTCTCGAACATCATGAGCTACCTGCAGACGCTGTTCTCCTTCTTCAACGTGCCGATGTTCGTCGTGTTCATCGTCGGCATGTTCTGGAAGCGCGCGTCCGCCAAGTCCGGGTTCTGGGGTCTGCTCGCGGGCACCACGGCGGCGATGATCAACTACTTCGTGTTCTACAAGAAGGGGATCATCTCCCTGCCCTCCGACCAGGGCGCCAACTTCGTCTCCGCGATCGCGGGCTTCGTCGCCGGCGCGGTCGTGATGGTCGCGGTGTCCCTGTGCACCAGGCCGAAGCCGGCTCACGAGCTGCAGGGCCTGGTCTACGGCACCCGGTCCCCCGGCATGTCCGAACCGCCCGCGCCCGGTGACGAGGCCTGGTACCGCCGGCCGGCCCTGCTGGGCTGGGGCGCGGTCGTCCTGGCCGCCGTCTGCTACGTCCCGTTCTCGTTCTGACGCGGGAGGATCGAGGAAACCATGTCTGAACACCCCGAGCACCCCGACCGCCGCCACCACTACACCGAGGACGAGGTGGCGCGGGAAGTCACCGAGCTGGAGGGCAAGTCCACGACGGCCGCCCGCATCTTCGACCTGCGCCGCATCATCGGCGGCCTGTTCGTGGTGTACGGCGTCATCGTCACGGTCACCGGCATCACCGACTCCCAGGCCGCCATCGACAAGGCCCAGGGCGTCAACATCAACCTCTGGACCGGGATCGGCATGCTCCTGCTGGGCGTCTTCTTCCTGGCCTGGCTGAAGCTCCGGCCCACTCCGCCGCCGCTTCCTCCTCAGGGGCTGCCGGAGGAACGGCAGGGGGAGTAGAGCGCCTGTTCCGGCTGCGGGGGCGTGGGGCCGGGCGCGCCCGCGTAGCGTAGCCGCACATCGATACGGCCCCGCGCCGCCGCAGCCGCCGGCAGTCGTGCCTCCCCCACTGGGGGAGCCACCCCGTCGGCGCCGGGTTGCGGCCCCCACCCCGGCCCGCGCCAGTGCGGGCTGCCTACTCGGGACCGGAAACCGCCGGTCCCGCCCGGTCCAGCAACCCCGTTCGCGCGGCCAGCGCCGCCGCCTCCAGGCGGGAGCCGACCCCCAGCTTCATCAGCACCCGCTGGACATGGGTACGGGCGGTACTCGGCGCGATCCCCATCCCCGCCGCGATCAGCCGGGTGTCCTCCCCGTCGGCCACCCTGACCAGCACCTCCACCTCGCGCGGCGTCAGCATCGACAGCAACCGCTGCGCCTCGTCATCGGGCTGGGCGGCCGGATTGAGCAGCTCCCCGAAGGCCCCCTGCAGCAACTGCGGCGCCACCGCCGCCTCCCCCGCCCGCGCCTTCATGATCGCCCGCTCGACGCCCTCGATCCGCTCGTCGTGCCGTACGTACCCCGACGCCCCGGCCGCGAAGGCCGCAGCGATGCCGCGCGGCGAGGGCACCGGGCCGAGCACCAGCACCGCCACCTGCGGCCGCTCCCGCTTGATCTTCACCACCGGGTCGAACACACCCGGTTCGGCCGGCGCCGCCGTACCCAGCAGGCACACCTCCGGCGCCCGCGCGATCACCAGGTCCGCCGCGCCCGCGGCCGGCGCCGCCGCCGCGAGCACCCGGTGCCCGCGCAGCTTGAGTGCCGACGCGAGCGCCTCCGCGAGCAGGCGATGGTCGTCGACGACCATGAGCCGCACTCCCATAGAGCAACCCCCCAGTCCCCCCCCCATGGATGCCCCACTATGGACGCCCACCGACACACAAGGACAGAGGGCCCCCGGCTCCTCGCCCTTCATGCCCCCGGAAGCTACACGCTTGTTCGACGTCGCGCTGCCCCTATTGATGAGAAGTGCCCCGGATCGATGAAATCCGGGGCACTTCTCGGTAAGTCACCCATTCGGGCGAGACCGCCGCGTCGACGGCGCGGCGTCAGCCACCCGTGCCGAACACCAGCACCAGGTCCTGCTCGCCGATCGACGACACGCCCTTCCGGTGGGCGAAGACCTGCGCCATGTACAGGCGGCCGTCGCGGAAGAGGAACTCGTGGCTGTCGGGCAGGAAGTTGCTCTCCGCCTCCCGCACGTTCTTCTCGGCGGGGTTCTCCAGCAGCTTGGTCGCCTTGAAGCTGCCGCCGTCGATACTGACGACCTGACCGCCCTTGTTGTACGTCGGCGGCTTGTAGGCGAGCAGATTGCTCCCGTCCATGCGCAGCGGCACGAGCGTGGTGTCGTCGCCGGCATCGGCGCGCTGGCCCGTCGGCTTTCCGGTGGTGAGGTCGAAGGCGACGACCGAGTTGGTCTGGCTGAGGCCGGAGGAGCCGTCGTGCTCCGCGGTCGGCAGGTAGAGCTTGCCGTTCCCGACGACGACCCCGTGGCAGTCCTCGACGCGGGTGATGCCCTCGCACTTGCCGGCGTACGTGCTCGACGGCGCGGAGATGTGAGCGAGCAGCTTGCCCGTCTTGCCGTCGATGGAGAAGTAGTCCGACACCTCCGTGCTGTCGCCCACGGCGGCGGCCACCACCAGCGGGTCGGTGGAGACGACGGAGGCTTCGTCGATGCCCGGGTCCATCTTGTACTCGGAGAGCACCTTGCCCGTCTTCGGGTCGAGGGTCTGGATGAGCAGCCGGGCGTTGTCGAAGTCTCCGCAGCTGCGCACCGCGACCAGCTTGGCGCCGCCGCCGTACCCCGCGTCGTAACAGTCGTCGCCCGGCTTCGGCAGCCACAGCGCCTTGCCGGAGTCGATGTCGAACGCGGCACCGCCACTGGTGTCGCCGACCGCGACGGTACGGTGACCGACCGTCACATTCTGGTAACTGACCGGGTAGTCACCGGACTTGACCGACTTCGTCCACAGCTTTGTGCCGGCGTCGAGATCGATCGCGGCGATCTGCGAGCATCCGGCGAAGCTCTTCTTCGTGTCCCACTTGGGCTGGTAGGTGATCGCGGTCCGGCCGTCGGACGTGACCTGCCTGCTGGCCGCGCAGAGCGGGCCGGGCAGCTTGATCGTCCACAGCTTGGTGCCCTTGACCGGGTCGTAACCGACGATCTCGGCGACCCCGCTCTTGGCGTACACCTTGTCGGTCAGCCATGAACCCACGGTGCTCACCACGTCGTCCGTGGTGGGCAGCGGAACCTTGAACAGCACGTCGGCCGCGGGGTCGGCCGGCACCTTCTCCTTGCCGCCCCCCGTGGTCCCGCCGCTGCCGTTCTTGCCGCCGCTGGAGGAGGCGGTGTCGTGCTTCGTGCCGTCGTCCCCGGAGGAGTGGGTGTACCAGATGCCGCCGCCGACGATCAGCGCGATCGCGACGACCGCCGCGACGATGATGAACAGCGCGGTGTTGTTCCGCCCGCCGCCGCCCTGCACCGGCTGCGGCTGCGAATGCATCGGGGCCGGCGGCAGGCCCGGATAGCCGTAACCCGGCTGCGCGGGCTGCGCGTACGGGTTCTGCGGCCGGCCGTAGCCGGCCGGGGGCTGCGGCGCACCGGGGTAGCCGTAACCGGGCTGCGGCGGCTGGGCGGGCGGCGGGACCTGCGGGTAGCCGTAGCCGGGCTGCGGCTGCGGGGGCTGCGCGGGCGGCGGGACCTGCGGCGGGCCGTAGCCGGGCTGCGACTGCGGCTGCGGCTGCTGGGGCTGCGGAGCCGACGCGGCCTGCGGGTAGCCGTAGCCGGGCTGCGGGGGCTGGGGCTGGGGAGGCTGCTGGGGCTGCGGGGCCGGGGGGCCGAAACCGCCCTGCTGCGGGGGCTGGTTCGGGGGCGGAGGGGGCGGCTGGGTCATGGGACGGGTACCTCGGTGAGGCCGAAAGGGCCGGACGGCGAAGGGGATTCGGTCGGGACGGGGACTGAGCCGGGACGGCGGCTCAGTTGCCGAAGGCCATGATCAGCTTCTCCTTCGACTGGTCGCTGCCGGACAGCCGGCCGGTGGAGATGAAGAACCGCCCGTCGGCCCAGTCCACGACACTGTCGAAGAAGGTGTCCTCGATCTCGGCGGTGCCCTGCGGGTTCTGCAGCAGCTTGGTCGTGGTGTGGGAGGAGCCGGTGGCCGGGATCGACACCACCTGGCCGCCCGCGTCGTACGACGGCTGCACATACGCGACGAGCCTGCCGCCCTCGACCCGCAGCGGGTACATCGGCTCGTCCGCCGGGGACTTGGCCCGCCACCGCGCCTTGCCGGTGGAGAGGCTGATGGCGACGATCTCGTTGGCGGTGCTGGTGGCGTCCGTCGGCAGGTACAGCGTCTCGGCGTCCGCGGCGACGCCCTGGCAGCCCTGCAGGTCGCGTTCGAGGATCGCCCAGCCGCAGCGGGGGGCGAACTTCTCGTCGACCTTCACCTCGGAGCGGAACTTGCCGTCCCTGGTGAACGTCGAGATGTTCCAGGCCTTCTTGTCCTGGTTGGTCAGATAGACCACCAGCGGGTCCACGGAGAACGTCCGGGTGACCTGCCAGCCCTTCTTGACCGGCTGGGTCCAGCGCACCTTGCCGGTGGCCGGGTCCAGTTCCTGGATCTCGTCGTGCGCGTTGCTGCCGCCGGCACCGCAGGAGGACACCTGGATCAGCCGGTCGGTGCCGCCCGCGTACGCGGTCGGGAAGCAGGCCGCGCCGTACTTCGTCTTGTCGTACAGCTTCCTGCCGCTGTCGATGTCGTACGCCGTGCCCGACTCGGACCGGCCCACCATCAGCGTCCTGCCGCTCACGGCCAGTTCGACGTTGAGCGTGCTGTCGAACAGCCCGCCGTCGGCGACCTTGGCGCTCCAGCCCTTCTCGCCGGTGCCCAGGTCGATCTGCTGCAGTTGATTGCACTTGGCGTCGTCGCCCGCGCCGCTCATGTACGCCACGACGACCTTGTCGTCGGCCGACTTCTGCGGGGTGACCGCGCAGATCTTCTGCGGGAAGGAGAGGGGACCCCACACGGGCCTGCCGTCGCCGACACCGTAGGCGAAGACCTGCTTGTACGCCGCCTTCACCGCGGCCTTGCCGGTGATCCACATGCCGGGCGCGTCGGCGCCCGAACCGGGGGCGTCCGGTGCCGACTTGTACCAGAGCACCTTCGCCTCTCCGGCCTTGCGGCCCTCGTTGAGGTTCTCCGGGTCGTCACCGCCGCCGCCCGGCGCGCTCGGCGAGCCGGAGGCGGACGGCTTGTCGTCGCTCTGCTGGGCGACCGGCTTCTTCTTGCCGCTGCCGTCGCCGTCGCTCGTGACCGCGTACACCGTGCCGCCGATGACGAGCAGCGCGGCCACCGCGGCACCGATGATCAGCGCGGTCCGCTTCTTCCCGGGCGGGGCACCGGGCGCGCCCGGGTACGGCGGCTGCTGCGGCTGCCCGAACCCGGGCTGGGGCGCCGCCCCGTACGGGCCCGGCTGCTGCGGATAGCCGTAGGGGCCCGGGGCGGGGGCGCCGTACGGGCCCGGCTGCTGCGGATAGCCGTAGCCCGGCTGCGGCGGCTGCGGGGCGGGCGGCTGGGCCGGCGGCGGGGGCGCGGGAGGTACGCCGGGCGCGGCGGGCCCGCCCTGGGGGGCGCCCGGGGTGCCGTACGGAGTGCTCGGGGCGCCGAAACCGCCCGGGGCCGGTGGCGTCTGCGGGGCGCCGAATCCGCCGCCCTGCGGCGGCTGGTCCTGCGGTGCTCCGAATCCGCCCTGCGGCGGCTGGTTGGGCGGCTGGGTCATCAGCGCTCTTCCCCCTCGTTCACTGATTTTTCGCCACGCCCTGAGGTTCTTGACGGACCCTGGGTCGTTACTCAGACGGTTCTCAGACGGCTCTTTCTATCACTCGGTACGGACAGCACACCGGCCCGGATCCGGCGCTGTTCCCAAGGGACGACCGGCCCGTGATGCGGCCGTTACGCGCCTTCACGCCCCCTTCACGCAGCGCACGCAACAGCCCCGCGCGCCGGGGCGGACGCCGGCGCGGTGAGGGGTGCGGGGGGTGAAGAGGGGGTGTGCGGTGCCTGGTTCACGGCCAGGGGGATGCGCGATCAGGCAGCGCGCGGTACCGGGCCGGGCGCCGTGGCCGGCAGCGCACACGACCGGAGCGAGAGCCGCGCTCGGCAGCGCACACGACCAGAGCGAGAGCCGCGCTCGGCGGCGCGCGCCCCCGCCCGCGCGCCGGCCCGCGCGCCGGCCCGCGCGCCGTACCCGCGTCGGCGCCCGCGCCGCCCCGCACCCGCCTCCGTTACGCGTCCTCCGCCAACTCCAGCCAGCGCATCTCCAGTTCCTCGCGCTCGCCGGCAAGGTCGCGCAGCTGGGCGTCCAGGTCGGCGACCTTGGCGAAGTCGGTGGCGTTCTCGGCGATCCGGGCGTGGAGCTTGGACTCCTTCTCGGAGATCCTGTCCAACTGGCGCTCGATCTTCTGGAGTTCCTTCTTGGCGGCGCGCTGGTCGGCGGCGCTCTTCTCCTGCGTGGCCGGCTTGGGTGCCGCGGCGGCGGCCTGCGCGGCGACGGCCTCCTCCATCCGCTGACGGCGCTCCAGGTACTCGTCGATGCCGCGCGGCAGCATCCGCAGGGTGCCGTCGCCGAGGAGGGCGAAGACCCGGTCCGTGGTGCGCTCGACGAAGAAGCGGTCGTGGGAGATGACGATCATCGAGCCGGGCCAGCCGTCGAGGACGTCCTCCAGCTGGGTGAGAGTCTCGATGTCGAGGTCGTTGGTGGGCTCGTCCAGGAAGAGGACGTTGGGCTCGTCCATCAGCAGCCGCAGCAGTTGCAGGCGGCGGCGCTCGCCACCCGACAGGTCACCGACCGGCGTCCACTGCTTCTCCTTGTTGAAGCCGAACGTCTCGCACAGCTGCCCGGCGGTCATCTCGCGCCCCTTGCCGAGGTCGACGCGTTCGCGGACCCGCTGCACGGCCTCCAGGACCCGCCAGGTGGGGTCGAGTTCGGCGACCTCCTGGGACAGGTAGGCGAGCTTGACGGTCCTGCCGACGGCGATACGGCCACCGGCAGGCTGCTCCTCGCCCTCGGTGCGGGCGGCCGCGGCCATGGCGCGCAGCAGGGAGGTCTTGCCGGCGCCGTTCACGCCGACGAGACCGATCCGGTCACCGGGCCCGAGCTGCCAGGTGACGTGCTTGAGCAGCACCTTCGGCCCGGCCTGCACGGTGATGTCCTCGAGGTCGAAGACGGTCTTGCCCAGCCGCGAGGAGGCGAACTTCATCAGCTCCGAGCTGTCCCGGGGCGGCGGCACGTCCGCGATCAGCTCGTTGGCGGCCTCCACGCGAAAGCGCGGCTTGGACGTACGGGCGGGGGCGCCGCGCCGCAGCCAGGCCAGCTCCTTGCGGATCAGGTTCTGCCGCTTGACCTCCTCGGTGGCCGCGATCCGCTCGCGCTCGGCACGCGCGAAGACGTAGTCGGAGTAGCCACCCTCGTACTCGTACACGTCGCCGCGCTGCACGTCCCACATGCGGGTGCAGACCTGGTCCAGGAACCAGCGGTCGTGGGTGACGCACACCAGCGCCGAGCGCCGGTTCTGCAGGTGCTTCGCGAGCCAGGCGATGCCCTCGACGTCGAGGTGGTTGGTGGGCTCGTCGAGGACGATCAGGTCCTGTTCCTCGATGAGCAGCTTGGCGAGCGCGATACGGCGCCGCTCGCCGCCGGAGAGCGGCCCGATGACGGTGTCGAGCCCCTTGGGGAACCCGGGCAGGTCCAGCCCCCCGAACAGCCCGGTCAGTACGTCCCTGACCTTGGCGTTGCCGGCCCACTCGTGGTCGGCCATGTCGCCGATGACCTCGTGGCGGACGGTGGCGGCGGGGTCGAGGGAGTCGTGCTGGGTGAGCACGCCGAGCCGCAGGCCGCCGGAGTGCGTGACGCGTCCGGTGTCGGCCTCCTCCAGCTTGGCGAGCATGCGGATGAGGGTGGTCTTGCCGTCGCCGTTGCGTCCGACGACCCCGATCCGGTCCCCTTCCGACACACCGAGCGAGACGCCGTCCAGCAAGGCACGGGTGCCGTACACCTTGCTGACGTTCTCGACATTGACCAGGTTGACGGCCATTTCACTCCTGTGCGCGGGGTCGGTCAGCCTTCTAGCGTAGGGCCTGCCGGGGTGAAGTCGGGGCGCGAGGAGGTGGTCACTCTTTGTGATGACGTGATCAGGAGGCGGCCGCTACCGTGGAGGGCAGGCAGCAGGTCCCGTCCATGGGAGGAACCATGACCGCCGAGTCCGTAGAGCACCGCGTCCAGTGGCCGGTGCCGCCCCAGGACGGCTACACCGTGGACGACCTGTTCACACTGCCGGATCTCCCGCCGCACACCGAGCTGATCGACGGGAGTCTGGTTTTCGTGAGTCCGCAGCGCCGTTTCCACGCCAGTGTGATCGACCTGCTTGTCCACGGCCTGCGCACGACTCTGCCTGCCGAGCTCAGGGTCAGCCGGGATATGACCGTCGTGCTCGACAACCGCAATGGTCCAGAACCCGATGTGAGCGTCATCCGCGCCGACGCCGTCACGGGTCCGGGTCAGACGAGGTACGAGGCCAGGGACGTACTCCTGGCTATCGAGGTCGTCTCGCCGGACTCGGAGTCCCGTGACCGCACGACCAAGCCCCAGAAGTACGCCGCTGCAGAGATCCCGGACTTCTGGCGCGTCGAGGAGAGCGGGACGAGCGGCAGGCCCGTCATCCATGTCTACGAGCTCGACCCGCTCACCAGGGCATACATCCACACCGGCATGCACCGCGACCGGATCAAGGTCGACAAGCCGTACTCCATCGACATCGACCTGACCGCCATCGACAACCTGTGAGTCCTGCCGTCAGAGAACCGTCGCCCCCGCCACCGGCCCCGCCGCCGTCCGCACCGTGCGGCAGGTGCCGGAGGCCCGGAGAGCTCCCGCCACCTTCTCCGCCGACTCCGCGTCGCGCGTCAGGAAGGCCGTCGTGGGCCCGGAGCCCGAGACCAGCGCGGCGAGCGCACCCGCCCCGCGCCCCGCGTCCAGCGTGTCGGCGAGCTCCGGGAACAGGGACAGCGCCGCGGGCTGAAGATCGTTGGACACGGCCGCGGCCAGCGCCTCCACGTCCCCCTTCGCCAGCGCCTGGAGCAGGTCCGCCGAGGCCACCGGCTCGGGGATCTCCCGCCCCTCGGCCAGCCGGTCGAACTCACGGAAGACCGCCGGGGTCGACAGCCCCCGCTCGGCCATCGCGAACACCCAGCAGAAGGTGCCGCCGACCTCCAGGGCCGTCAGCTGCTCGCCCCGCCCGATGCCGAGAGCGGCGCCCCCGACCAGACTGAAGGGCACATCACTGCCCAACTCGGCGCAGATGGAGAGCAGTTCGGCGCGGGAGGCGCCGGCGTTCCACAGCGTGTTGCAGGCGAGCAGTGCGCCCGCGCCGTCCGCGCTGCCGCCGGCCATGCCGCCGGCGACCGGGATGTCCTTGTCGATGTGGATGTGCACGTCCGGCTCGATGCCCCGGCGCCCGGCGAGCGCGATCGCGGCGCGCGCGGCGAGGTTGGTGCCGTCCAGGGGGACCTGGGCGGCGTCCGGGCCCGCGCAGGTGACGCGGAGCTCGTCGGCCGGGGTGACGGTGACCTCGTCGTACAGGCCGACGGCGAGGAAGACGTTGGCGAGGTCGTGGAACCCGTCGGGGCGCGCGGCGCCGACCGCGAGCTGGACGTTGACCTTGGCCGGTACCCGGACCGTGACGCTCACTCGCCGCTCTCCTCGTGCTCGTGCTCGGTGCTCCGCGCGTCCTTGTGTTCGGCGATCCGCGCGAACTCCTCCACCGTCAGCGACTCGCCGCGGGCCCGGGGCGAGACACCGGCCGCGACCAGGGCGGCCTCGGCGGCGGCGGCGGACCCGGCCCAGCCGGCCAGCGCCGCCCGCAGGGTCTTGCGGCGCTGTGCGAAGGCCGCGTCGACCACGGCGAAGACCTCGGCCCTGGAGGCGGTCGTCTTGATCGGCTCGGCCCGCCGGACGAGGGACACCAGCCCGCTGTCGACGTTCGGCGCGGGCCAGAAGACGTTGCGGCCGATGGCCCCGGCCCGCTTCACCTCGGCGTACCAGTTGGCCTTCACCGACGGCACGCCGTACACCTTCGAGCCGGGCGGGGCGGCGAGCCGGTCGGCGACCTCGGACTGCACCATGACGAGGGTGCGCTCGATGCTGGGGAAGGTGTCGAGCATGTGCAGCAGCACGGGGACGGCGACGTTGTAGGGGAGGTTCGCCACCAGCGCCGTCGGCGGGGGGCCGGGCAGTTCGGTGACGTGCATCGCGTCGGAGTGGACGAGCGCGAACCGGTCGGCGCGCGCCGGCATGCGCGCCCCGATCGTCGTGGGCAGGGCGTCGGCGAGCACGTCGTCGATCTCGACGGCCGTGACCCGGTCGGCGGCCTCCAGCAGCGCGAGCGTGAGGGAGCCGAGCCCCGGGCCGACCTCGACGACCACGTCGTCGGGGCGGACCTCGGCGGTGCGGACGATACGGCGGACCGTGTTCGCGTCGATCACGAAGTTCTGGCCGCGCTGCTTGGTGGGGCGGACACCGAGCGCTGCCGCCAGCTCGCGGATGTCGGCGGGGCCGAGGAGGGCGTCGGGGGTGGGGCTGCTCACGGGACAAGGGTACGGGGGTCTGCCCGGCCGGTTCGCCAGGCTCCTGGTGCCGCGGCCGGGGGTGGGTCCGTCGCCGGGGCCCGCTAACCGTGCAACCGTGCCCCGCAGTGCGGCCAGGGCGTCGCCCCCCGCCGCTTGTACAGCTTCTTCGCGCGCAGGGTCTGTTCCTCCGCCGGGGCGTCCTGGGGGCGGCCGGTGCCGCCGAGGCTGTGCCAGGTGTGGCTGTCGAACTGGTAGAGCCCGCCGTACGTGCCGGAGGGGTCGACCGCGTGCGGGCGGCCGCCGGACTCGCACGCGGCGAGACCGTGCCAGTTCAGGTGGCCGGTGCCGGCCACGGAGGTCGGCAGCGGCTTGGTGCCCACCCGCACGATCTGTTTGCGCGGCTTGCGCACCACCTCGGAGGTCTCCCGGCGCGGCTTCTGGCGGACACCGTTGACGATGCGCAGGAGGTAGGTGTCGCGGCGCAGTCCGGGCCGCCCGGGCTGGGCGACGACCTCGGCGCCCTTGAAGAGGGTGGGGTCCTCCCTGCGCAGGGTCTTGAACGGGATCAGCTCCTCGCGGACCTCCCGGGTGCCGCTGATCCGCAGCACGGTCACGGTCTGTCCGTCGCGGGGGAAGCTGTCCGGCGGGACGGAGGTGGTGTCCTGGCCGTGCAGGCCGATCCCGGCCTCCTGGACGGCCTCGCGGACGGTGGCCGCGTTGGTGCGGATGGTCCGGCTCCGGCCGTCGGCCATGATCGTGACGGCGCGCTCGGTGCGGACGTCGAGTGCGAGCCCGGCGCGTCCGATGGGCTGGGAGCGCGAGGCGGACAGATACGCGCCCTCGGCGCGCACCCCCAGCTCGTCCAGCGCCCCTTCCACGGTGTGCGCGGTCGTCCACACCTCGCGCCGCGTGCCGTCCAGCGTGAGCCGGACGGGGCGCCCGTAGCGCACGGCGACCGCGTCTCCGCTGGCGAGCTCCGCGTCGGGGGCGGGCGCGATCATGTCGTGCGCCCCCACGCGCACGCCCTGCTCGGCGAGCAGATCGTGCACGTCGTCGGCGAAGGTGTGCAGGGTGCGCTGCCTGCCGTCGACGGTCAGCTCGATCGCCTTGTCCTCGGCGACGAACGCGGTGGTGCCGCCGGCGAGGAAGGCCACGACCAGCGCCTGCGGCAGCAGCCGGCGCACGGCGGAATCCGGGCGCTCGACGCAGCGCAGCTTGCGCCGGCGCGCACCCCGCCCACTCACACCGGCGGCCGGCTCGTTCTCCGGCGCGACGTCCTCGTCCCGCGCACTCCCGGCGTCCCGCGCACTCCCGGCGTCCCGCGCGCTCCCGGCGTGGTCCGCCTGCGGGACGCCGCTCACGCCCCGCCGGGGCGGCACCGGCTCGCTGACGAGGTACGCCTGCGCCTCGTAGGCGGGCCGGTAGGTGTCCCGGTGCATCCCGTACGGCAGGGTCTCCGCGGTGTGCACGGAAGTGTCGGGGCCGTACGGGTCGTGCGGCTCATACGGCTCGAACGTCTCGTTCTGCGACTTGCTCACGCCGACACGCTCCAGAGGTGCCAGAGGGGGTCCGGATCGGGCCCACAGAACCTAGCGGAGCGTTCGTCACTCTCCAAAGCGACGCGACTACGTACTGTTGCCCGTCGAGCATGCGCCCAGTACTCGAACAGACGGTCCAGCAGAGCGGCAGGGCTCAGTAGCAGAAGGCCCGGGCGGTGTTGGCGGCGAGGGCCATGGCCAGCGCGTCCTCGTCGATACCGCGCACGGCGGCCATGGCGCGCACCGTGACGGGGATCAGATACGGGGCGTTGGGGCGCCCGCGGTAAGGCGCCGGAGTCAGGAAGGGCGCGTCGGTCTCCACGAGGACCAGCTCCAGCGGGGCGACGGCGAGCGCGTCCCGCAGGTTCTGGGCGTTCTTGAAGGTGACGTTGCCGGCGAAGGACATGAAGTAGCCCTCGCGGGCGCAGATCCGCGCCATCTCTGCGTCGCCGGAGTAGCAGTGGAAGATCGTGCGCTCGGGGGCGCCCTCCTCCTTCAGGACGCGCAGGACGTCGGCGTGCGCGTCCCGGTCGTGGATGACGAGCGCCTTGCCGTGCCGCTTGGCGATCTCGATGTGGGCGCGGAAGGACCGCTCCTGGGCCGCCTTGCCCTCCGGGCCGGTGCGGAAGTAGTCCAGCCCACTCTCTCCGACGCCCCTGACCTGGGGCAGCCCGGCGAGCCGGTCGATCTCGGCGAGAGCGTCGTCGAGCGCCGCGTCCCCGCCCGGCTCGCGAGCGCCCTGCCGCGACCAGCCGTCGGGGTCGCCGTGGACGATGCGCGGGGCCTCGTTGGGGTGGAGGGCGACGGCGGCGTGGACGCCGTCGTGGGCCGCGGCGATCTCGGCCGCCCACTGCGAGCCCTTGATGTCGCAGCCGACCTGGACGACGGTCGTCACCCCCACCGACGCGGCCTTCGCGAGGCCCTCCTCGACCGTGCCGGACTGCATGTCGAGATGGGTGTGCGAGTCGGCGACCGGAACGCGCAGCGGCGCCGGAAGCGGCGGTGCGGCGTTCTTGTCGCCCTTGGAGGTCTGGCCGGCGTTCGAAGGCATGCCCCGATCCTACGAAAGGGGCAAACCCTCAGCGGCCGCCGATCCACTCAGCCGGCCTTGCGCTGGAACGGGTGCAGGAGATCGGACAGGTGCCAGTGGTGCGGCTCCCGGGTCTCCGTGGGCACCCGCGGGGCCTCGACCGGGCCGGCCTGCGGCACGGCGTGGTGCCGCTCGGCGGCGCCGCGCACCGACGAGACCTGACCCGCGCGCATGATCCGCACGACGTGACCGTCGCAGTTCTGGCAGCCGGGCCGGCTCAGCGGCGACGGCACGACCCGGCCGTCCGCCACGTACAGCACGAACTCCTGGCCGTCGGCGTCCGTGTGGTGCTCTATCTCGTACGACTGCTCCCAGCCGTGCCCGCATCGCATGCAGGCGAACGCATACGACTCGTGAACGACGGCTGTGGGCGTGCCGCGCAGGCCGGTCTGCCCTGCGATCTCACTCATGCCGGCTCCTCTTGTCCGCTGGGCAAGCGCCCCGCGACGGGGCGTCTCTTCACCCAGTGGACGCCTTCACCAGCGCGAACGCACCAGGGCTGTCGAGTGTTGGAGGCGATTTGGGTCTTCCTTGCAGAAAAGGCCACGATCGGCCCCGTTTCCCTTTGCCATCGGCGACAGCCCTTTGCCGTCCCATGGCCCGTCCGCTCACAAGAGAAGATCCCTGCTCAGAGGGGTTTCCGCAGCGCCCCATGGGGCGCTGGGAACCGCGCGAGCACACCCCGCACACCCGGGCCGCCAACGGCGCACACCCCCCGAGCCGTCAGGCGAACGAACTCCCGTCACTCACCGGAACGCTTCGCTGCAACGACGGCATCGAAAACGACCCGCTTCGGCACCCCCGCCTCCACGGCCACCGCCGCGATGGCCTCCTTGCGCCGCTCCCCGGCCTCCTCACGCGCGCGTACCCGGCGGACCAGTTCCGCGGCGTCCAGTTCCTCGGGGGCACTCTGCGGCGCCCCCTCGACCACCACGGTGATCTCCCCGCGGACCCCCTGCGCGGCCCATGCGGCCAGCTCGGCCAGCGGGCCGCGCCGTACCTCCTCGTACGTCTTGGTCAGCTCCCGGCACACGGCGGCCCGCCGGTCCGCGCCGAAGACGTCGGCCATGGCGGCGAGGGTGTCGTCGAGCCGGTGCGGGGCCTCGAAGTAGACCAGTGTGCGCCGCTCGGCCGCGACCTCCCGGAGCCGGGACAGGCGCTCGCCGGCCTTGCGCGGCAGGAAGCCCTCGAAGCAGAAGCGGTCGACGGGCAGCCCGGACAGGGCGAGCGCGGTGAGCACCGCGGACGGCCCCGGTACGGCGGTGACCCGGATGTCCTTCTCCACCGCGGCCGCGACCAGCCGGTAGCCCGGGTCGGAGACGGACGGCATCCCGGCGTCGGTCACGAGCAGCACCCGCGCGCCGCCGAGCAGTTCCTCGACCAGCTCCGGCGTCCGGGCGGACTCGTTGCCCTCGAAGTACGACACCACACGGCCCTTGGGCGTGACGCCGAGGGCCTGGGTGAGCCGGCGCAGCCGCCGGGTGTCCTCGGCGGCGACCACGTCGGCGCCGGCGAGCTCCTCGGCCAGCCGGGGCGGCGCGTCCGCGATGTCGCCGATGGGGGTACCTGCCAGGACAAGGGTTCCAGTCACACCCCCATCCTCCCAGCCCCCGCCCACCGCGCGGCCCGCCCCCGCACCCCCGGACGACGATCACATCCCGACTGGTACCCGACCGGTACCCCACATGCACGGGACTCGCACAGAACGGTTCCCTACCATGGCGCGGGTGACCAGTACCGCGTCCTCCATGGACCTCCGGCAGGGCCAGGCACCGCACGACCAGCGGCCGTCGTGGCAGCAGCGGCTGCGCCGATTCGGGTACGTACCGGCCAAGGACGCGCCCTCGGGCGACGTTCGCGACCGGCTGGTGCCCCCGTACGCCGAGCCGGGCCCACGGCTGTGGCAGGTGCTCGGCGTGCCGCCGGTCCTCGCCGAGCGGATCACCCGCTGGTCGGGCTGGGGCGGTCCGCTGCTGGTGACGCTGATGGCGGGCCTGATGCGGTTCTGGAACCTGGGCAGCCCGCGCGCGGTGATATTCGACGAGACGTACTACGCCAAGGACGCCTGGGCGCTCGTCCACCGCGGCTTCGAGGTCAACTGGGACAAGAACGCCAACGACCTGGTGCTGCGGACGCACGGCCATCTCCCGGTCCCGACGGACGCGGCGTACGTCGTGCATCCGCCGGTCGGCAAGTACGTCATCGGGCTCGGTGAGCTGATCTTCGGGTTCGACCCGTTCGGCTGGCGGTTCATGACGGCGCTGCTGGGGACGCTGAGCGTGCTGATGCTGTGCCGGATCGGGCGCCGGATGTTCCGCTCGACGTTCCTCGGCTGCCTGGCGGGCGCGCTGATGGCGGTGGACGGCCTGCACTTCGTGATGAGCCGGACCTCGCTGCTCGACGGTGTGCTGATGTTCTTCGTGGTGGCCGCGTTCGGCTGTCTGGTCATCGACCGGGACCGGTCGCGGGAGAGACTGGCCGCGGCGCTGCCGGTGGACGCCGACGGCCGGGTCCGCCCGGACGAGCGCGTCGCCGACACGTTCCGCTTCGGCCTGCGCCCCTGGCGCTGGGTGGCCGGGCTGATGCTGGGCCTGGCCATCGGCACCAAGTGGAACGGCCTGTACATCCTGATCGCGTTCTGTGTGATGGCAGTGCTGTGGGACGTGGGCGCGCGCAAGACGGCCGGCGCCCGGCACCCGTACGTGGCGGCCCTGAAGTACGACACGGGCATCGCCTTCCTGGCGACGGTCCCGGTGGCGATCGCGGTCTACCTGGCCTCCTGGACCGGCTGGATCCTCTCCCCGGCGGACGGCACCGGCGGCTACTTCCGCAACTGGGCGGCCACCGACGGCAGGGGCGGCAGCTGGACCTTCCTGCCGGACTGGCTGCGCAGCCTGTGGCACTACGAGCACGAGGTGTACAAGTTCCACGTCGGCCTGACCTCCCCGCACACCTACCAGTCCAACCCGTGGAGCTGGATCGTGCTGGGCCGCCCGGTGTCGTACTTCTACGAGTCCCCCAACCCCGGCGCCGACGGCTGCCCGGCGAGCTCGGGCCAGAAGTGCGCCCGCGAGGTGCTGGCGCTCGGCACACCGCTGCTGTGGTGGGCGGCCTGCTTCGCGATCCTGTACGTGCTGTGGCGGTGGGCGCTGCGCCGCGACTGGCGCGCCGGTGCCGTCGCGTGCGGCATCGCGGCGGGCTACCTCCCCTGGTTCCTGTACCAGGAGCGGACGATCTTCCTGTTCTACGCGGTGGTCTTCCTGCCGTTCCTGTGCCTGGCGGTGGCGATGATGATCGGCGCGATCATCGGCCCACCGGACTCCTCCGACACCCGCCGCGTGATCGGCGCGTCGGCGGCGGGCGTCCTGGTGCTGCTGATCGCCTGGAACTTCATCTACTTCTGGCCCCTGTACACCGGCACGGCGATCCCGATCGACTCGTGGCGGTCGCGGATGTGGCTGGACACCTGGGTGTGAGCACGGCTTTCCGACGGGGCCGCGTCCCGTGCGGATTGTCGCAAGTGCGCTACGGATTCGCCGCCGGGATCACCCGCTGAGGCGGGGACCTTAAGGTGAGTGCCGTCGTTGGGGAGTGTGAGGGCTGCGGGGACCCTGGGGAAGGCACGGAGGAACTGAGGCTGTGGGCAAGAGAAGGCGCGTCGCCGAGCGACGGAAGACGACCGGGCCCGCCCTGGTCGGCGGGGTCATCGCCCTCGTCGTCGGCGGCGCCGGGTTCGCCGTCTACGCGCTGACCGGCGGCGGTGCCGCCGCAGACGACAGTGCCTCGGCCCCCCACAAGACCGTCAAGACCGGCCCCCTCAGCGCCGCCGAGGTCCGCACGGCCTCCACCCGTTTCCTCACCGCGTGGCGGCAGGGCAGGATCGGTGAGGCGGCCGCCGCCACCGACGACGCCTCCGCCGCCACCGAGCTGCTGACCGGCTACACCAAGGACGCCCACCTGAAGGGCGTCACGCTGACCGCCGGCACGCCCACGGGCGCCAAGGTGCCCTTCTCCGTCAAGGCGACGGTGTCGTACCAGAACCTCAGCAAGCCGCTGGCCTACGGCTCCTCGCTCACGGTGGTGCGGCGGGCGAGCGACGGCAGGCCGCTGGTCGACTGGCACTCCTCGGTCGTCCACCCGGATCTGAAGGACGGCGACACGCTCGTCACCGGCGAGTCCGGCACTCCGCCGGTCAAGGCGCTGGACCGTGACGGCGGCGAGCTGACGGCCTCCAAGTACGCCTCCCTGGGGCCGGTGCTGGACGGGCTGCGGGAGAAGTACGGCAAGACGGCGGGCGGCAAGGCGGGCGTGGAACTGCGCGTGGTGCGCGGCAAGGCCTCGCAGAAGGCCGGGCTGTCCGACAAGACGCTGGTGGAGCTGAGCAAGGGCACCCCGGGCACGGTGAGGACGACGCTGAGCCCCGCCTTCCAGGCGGCGGCCGAGGAGCAGGTCGGCAAGCGCTCGCGGGCCTCCGTGGTCGTCGTGCGGCCCTCGACCGGCGAGATCCTCGCGGTCGCCAACAGCGAGCACGGCTTCAACGTCGGCTTCCAGGGCTCCCTCGCGCCCGGCTCCACGATGAAGATCGTGACGTCGACCATGCTGTTCGAGAAGAACCTGATCACCCCGGACGCCTCGCACCCCTGCCCCAAGACGTACAAGCTGGCCGGCTGGACGTTCCACAACGACGGCGACTCCGAGATCAAGAAGGGCACGTTCAAGCAGAGCTTCGGGGCCTCCTGCAACAACGCCTTCATCGACTTCGCGCCGAAGCTGTCCAACAGCGACCTGACGAAGGAGGCCCAGGAGGTCTACGGCCTGTCCATGAACAACTGGGCCATCGGCGTCCCCTCCTTCGACGGCGCCGTCCCCGTGCAGAGCGGCGCGCAGATGGGCGCCTCGCTGATCGGGCAGGGCGGGGTGCGCATGAACCCGCTGAACATGGCGTCGGTGGCGGCCACCGTGGAGTCGGGCGCCTTCCACCAGCCGTACCTGGTCTCTCCCGACGTGGACCACCGCACGCTGGCGAAGGCGTCGCGCACCATGTCCGCGAAGACGCAGTCCGAGCTGAAGGACGTCATGCGGTTCACGGCGGACTACGGCACGGCCGCCAAGGCGATGGCGGGCATGAGCGGCGACTACGGCGCCAAGACGGGCTCCGCCGAGGTCGACGGCCAGAAGAAGCCGAACGGCTGGTTCACCGCCTTCAAGGGGGACCTCGCGGCCGCCGGTGTGGTCCAGGCGGGCGGCCACGGTGGCGACACGGCCGGGCCGATCGTGGCGTCCCTGCTCAAGATGGGCTGATCAAGCCCGTACCGGCTCCGCCGTGTACGTCCGGCGCAGGAACCTCACCAGGGTCTTCGACTCGAACTGGACGACCTCGACACCGTCATCGGAGTGGAACTCGACGACGGCCTGGACGCGCCCGCACGGCCACACCCGTACCGCGCCGCTCTCGGCCGGTGTCCGCAGGCCCCGTTCGAGCAGGGCGCGGGAGAAGGTCCACTCGTGCGGGCCCGGCAGGCCGACCCGGACCGAGCGTGGATCGGAGTCGGGGTCGTAGCGCAACACGACGGGTACGGCCCCCGGGTCCTCCTCGTCCGTGACGATATGGGCGCGTGCGTACTGCTCGACCACAGACATCGGACCGCCCTTTCACCCTGAGTGACGTAAGCGAAAGCCACGCCTCCGCTTCTTCTCCAATGTCCCATATTTCCCGGTTTATGGCTTATTGAGATGATTCACGCTGTGCCGGGACACGAGACCTTCTCTCTCTTGCAAAGCATTCGCAACAAGGGCCTAAAATCAAACGGTGCATGTACCTGACGGATTCATCGACGCCCCCACCTCCGCCGTCACCGCCGTGGCCGCCGCCGGCGCCGTCGCGGTGAGCCTGCGCGGCGCCCGCCGTGAACTCGACGAACGGACGGCTCCGCTCGCCGGTCTGGTGGCGGCGTTCATCTTCGCCGTACAGATGCTCAACTTCCCCGTCGCGGCCGGAACAAGCGGCCACCTGCTGGGCGGAGCGCTCGCCGCGATCCTCGTCGGCCCGTACACGGGCGTGCTGTGCGTGTCCGTGGTGCTGCTCATGCAGGGCGTGCTGTTCGCGGACGGCGGGCTCACCGCGCTCGGCGTGAACATCACCGACATGGCGATCACCACGACGGTCGTGTCGTACGCCGTCTTCCGCGCGCTGCTCGCCGTCCTGCCCCGCAAGCGGCGCTCGGTGACCGTGGCCTCCTTCGTGGCCGCGCTCGCGTCCGTGCCGACCGCCGCCGTCGTCTTCACGCTCCTCTACGCGATCGGCGGGACGACGGACGTGTCCATCGGCAAGGTCGCGACCGCGATGATCGGCGTGCATGTGCTGATCGGCGTCGGGGAGGCCGTCATCACCGCGCTCACGGTGAGCGCGGTGATCGCCGTGCGCCCGGATCTCGTGCACGGCGCGCGCGGCCTGCGGCAGCGGCTCAAGCTGCGCGTGAACGGCGCGCTGGTGGACGCTCCGGCGCCAGGGGGAGCGCCCACGGCGCCCTTGGCGGCGCGCACCTCCCGGCGCGCGCTGTGGATGACGGGCCTGGTCGCGTCGCTGGTGCTCGCCGGTTTCGTCAGCTTCTACGCCTCCGCGAACCCCGACGGCCTGGAGAAGGTCGCGCACGACCAGGGCATCGACAAGAAGCAGGACCGGCACGCCGCCGCCGGCTCCCCGCTCGCCGGCTACGGCGTCAGGAACGTCTCCGACGCCCGGCTGTCCGGCGGTCTCGCCGGCGTGATCGGCGTCGGCGTCACGGTCGTGGCGGGCACCGCGGTGTTCTGGGCGGTGCGCCGGCGGCGTACCGAGGACGTCTCCCCCGCCGGCACGGGTGCCTGACAGGGGAGCCGGACACGCCCACAGGCTCTACCGGCACGGGCACTCACCCGTGCACGGCCTGCCGCCGCACACCGAACTCGCCGCCGCCTTCCTGTTCGTGCTGGTCGTCGTGTCGACGCCGCGCGAGGCGATGTGGGCGTTCGCGGTGTACGCCGGCCTGCTCGCCCTCGTCGCGCGCCACGCGCGCGTGCCCGCCGGTCTCCTGCTCAAGCGGCTGCTGATCGAGGCGCCGTTCGTGGCGTTCGCGGTGCTCATGCCGTTCGTGGCGGAGGGCGAGCGGGTGCACGTCCTCGGCCTCTCGCTCAGCGTGAACGGGCTGTGGGGCGCCTGGAACGTGCTCGCCAAGGGCACCCTCGGCGTCGCCGCCTCCGTGCTGCTGGCCACCACCACCGAACTGCGCGAACTGCTGCTGGGGCTGCAGCGGCTGAAGCTGCCGCCGCTGCTCGTGCAGATCGCCTCCTTCATGATCCGCTACGGCGACGTCATCGCCGACGAGATGCGCCGCATGCGGATCGCCCGCGAGTCGCGCGGCTTCGAGGCCAGGGGCGTGCGGCACTGGGGCGTGCTCGCCAAGTCCGCCGGCGCGCTGTTCATCCGCTCCTACGAGCGCGGGGAGCGCGTGCACCTGGCCATGGTGAGCCGCGGCTACGCCGGTTCGATGCCTGTCATCGACGAGGTGACCGCGTCCCGCGCGCAGTGGTCGTACGCCCTCACCCTCCCCTGCGCCGCCCTCGTCGTCTGTCTGCTGGGATGGATTCTGTGACACCTTCGCTCGAAGTGGCCGGACTGGCCTTCGCCTACCCCGACGGCCACCAGGCCCTGTTCGGCGTCGACTTCACCATCGCCCGCGGGGAACGGGTGGCGCTGCTCGGCCCGAACGGCGCCGGCAAGACCACCCTGGTGCTGCACCTCAACGGCATCCTGAGCGGCGGCACCGGCACGGTGACGGTCGCCGGACTGCCCGTGGGCAAGCGGCACATGGCCGCGATCCGGCAGAAGGTCGGCATCGTCTTCCAGGACCCGGACGACCAGTTGTTCATGCCGACCGTGCGCGAGGACGTGGCGTTCGGACCGGCCGCGGCCGGGATCAGGGGCGCGGCTCTGGAGCAGCGGGTGCGTACGGCCCTGGAGCGGGTCGGCATGCAGGACTTCGCCGACCGCCCGCCGCACCACCTGTCCTTCGGGCAGCGCCGGCGCGTGGCCGTGGCCACCGTGCTCGCCATGGAACCGGAGATCCTCGTCCTCGACGAGCCGTCCTCCAACCTCGACCCGGCCTCCCGCCGCGAACTCGCCGGGATCCTGCGCTCCCTGGACGTCACCGTCCTCATGGTCACCCACGACCTCCCGTACGCCCTGGAGCTGTGCCCCCGCTCCCTGATCCTCAGCGACGGCGTGATCGCGGCCGACGGCCCGACCGGCAAGCTGCTCTCCGACGAGGACCTGATGCGGGCCCACCGGCTGGAGCTGCCGTTCGGCTTCGACCCGAAGTCCGTGACAATGGGCGCGTGACGAACGAGGACCGCGCCACCGAGGGGTCGCTGCTGCTGGACGACCAGCTGTGCTTCGCGCTGTACGCCGCGCAGCGGGCCGTGACCGCCGCATACCGTCCGCTTCTGGACGACCTCGGGCTCACCTACCCGCAGTACCTCGTGCTGCTGGTGCTGTGGGAGCGCGGTGAGACCAGCGTGAAGGAGCTGGCGCGCGCCCTGCGCCTGGACTACGGGACCGTCTCGCCGTTGCTGAAGCGGCTGGAGGGGGCGGGTCTGGTCCGAAGGGAGCGCGCCGTCGGCGACGAGCGCTCGGTGCTCGTCGCGTGCACGGGGCGCGGAGAGGAACTCAGGGAGCGCGCGGCGCGCGTGCCGGGCGCCCTTCTCACCACGACGGGCCTCGGCGCGCAGGAGGTCGCAGCGCTGCGCGAGGCGTTGTGGGAACTCACCGAACGCGCCGGCGCCGCGGCCGACCGAGGGCGCTGATCCCGCACTGATCCCCCCGCTGATCCCGCGCTACCCACGGTTGCCACCCCCTGCTGCCGCCTCCTGACCTACCGGCCAGTACCTTGTGCACGATGTACTTGCGCGCCACTTGTTCCGGGGGAGGCCGGCCATGACCGAGGACACCGCTGTCGACACCCGCCCGACGAAGATCATGTACGTCGCCGAGGCCACCGCCCACGGCGGCCGCGACGGCTATGTCACCAGCCAGGACGGCCAGATCGAGCTGAAGGTCGCGATGCCTCCGGAGCTGGGCGGCGACGGCAACGGCACCAACCCGGAACAGCTGTTCGCGGCCGGCTACAGCTCCTGCTTCCACAACGCGCTGATCCTCGTCGGCAACCGCGCGGGCTACGACCTGACCGGCTCCACGGTGGCCGCCAAGGTCGGGATCGGCCCGAACCGGACGCGCGGCTACGGTCTCGCGGTCGCCCTCAGCGTCTCCCTGCCGGTGCTGGACCCGGACGTGGCGGCCCGGCTGGTGGACGCCGCGCACGAGGTCTGCCCCTACTCCAACGCCACGCGCGGCAACATCGATGTAACGATCCTGCTGGGCTGATCCCACCGAGGAATCACAGGCGCGCAGCCGGTGTTGCACGCACTGTCGCAGGCGATGGGACAGTGACCGAAGGGACGGCGGGCGTGGACGTGAACGGCACAGTGGCCGAGGGCTTCGAGCCGGTCAGGGAGGCGTTCGCAGCGAACTTCGCGCTGCTCGGCGAGCGCGGCGCGGCCGTCGCCGTCTACCAGGACGGCCACAAGGTCGTCGACCTGTGGGCCGGGACGAAGGACGTCGACGGCACGGCCGGCTCCGCCCCGTGGGAGCCCGGGACCGCGCAGATCGTGCGCTCGGCGACCAAGGGTGTCGTCGCCGCCGCGCTGCTGCTCCTGCACCAGCGCGGCGAACTGGACCTGGACGCCCCGGTCGGCGCGTACTGGCCCGAGTACAAGGCGGCCGGCAAGGAGCACACCCTCGTCCGGCACCTGCTCGCCCACCGCGCGGGCGTGCCCGTGCTGGACCGCCCGCTGAGCCCCGCCGAGGCCGCCGATCCCGACCTGGGCGCCGCGGCCGTCGCCGCGCAGGCGCCCGTGTGGGAGCCGGGCACGGATCACGGCTACCACGCCCAGACCTACAGCTGGCTCACCGGCGAACTGATCCGGCGGATCACCGGCCGCCCGGTCGGCGAGTGGCTGGCCAAGGAGATCGCCGGCCCCGTCGGCGCGGACCTGTGGCTCGGTCTGCCGCAGTCGGAGCACGCGCGCGTGGGCCGCGTCGGCCCGGTCGAGCCTCCCGAGGCCGCAGGCGGCCTGAAGACCCGCCCCAAGCGCGCGGTGGCCGAGGCCTACGCCGACCCGGACTCGCTGACCCGGCGCGCGTTCGCGGCGATCACCCCGCTGCCCGACGAGAACGACCCCGCCTACCGCGCGGCCGCCCTGCCCGCCTCCAACGGCATCGCCACCGCCGACGGGCTGGCCCGCTTCTACGCCTCGCTGATCGGCGAAGTGGACGGCGGCACCCGGCTGTTCACCCCGCAGACGAGGGAACTGGCCCGCGCCGAGCAGTCCGCCGGACCGGACCGGGTCCTGGTGGTCGGCACCCGGTTCGGTCTCGGCTACATGCTGCACGGCGCGGCGTCCCCGCTGCTCTCGCCCGGTTCCTTCGGGCATCCGGGCCGGGGCGGCGCCCTCGCGTTCGCCGACCCGGAGACCGGCATCGCCTTCGGCTATGTCACCAACGGCTTCCGGAAGAGCGTGACGGCGGACCCGCGGGCGCAGGCGCTGGTGCGGGCGGTGCGCACGGCGCTCGCATAGGCGCTCACACCCGCGGGGGCGCTCACGCAGGACCGTGCGCCCCGGAGCGAGCTCCTGGGCGCACGCGCGCTGTCACACGTTGATCGTGTGCGAGGTCCGTCCGGACGCCGCGTCGATCTCGTCGTGTGCCTTGGTCAGCAGTTGCATGGCCAGTTCGTTGAGGGCACGTGCGCCGGCGATCTCCTCGCCGACCCTTGGCTGGTTGGAGTCGACGCGGTGCCGCGTCGCGTGGCCGTGCGCCCGCACCTCGCTTCCGTCGGGCAAGCGCACCAAAGCCGCCGCCTTCGTGTGCTGATCATCCTCCTTGAACTCAAGCTCGACGTGCCATCCCACAGCGGTGTGCATCATGACGATCACCTCCGAAAACCCTTGCTTCCAGGGTGCGCCCGGTACCCCGGCCCGTCATGTCGACGCCTGGTCCTCGAAGCTGGCGAAGTACGCGGCGGCCATGTCCTCGTCCGCGTGCCCCTGGGCGGCGGCGCGGGCGAACCGCTGCGCCGTCGCGGCGGCGACGTCCAGCCGTACGCCGCCGCGCTCGCCCGCCTGCACGATGAGCCGGGCGTCCTTCTCCGCGGTGGCCACGGCGAACGACGGCGGGGTCAGCTTGCCGTCGAGCACCAGCGCGGCCTTGGCCCGCAGGTACCCCATGTCGAGCGGACCGCCCTCGATGAGGTCGAAGAACCCTTGCGGATCCACGTCGAGGGCCCGGGAGAGGGCGAGGACCTCGCCGCCCGCCGCGGTGACCGCGAGCACCCAGCTGTTGGCGACCAGCTTCAGCCGGCTGGCGCTGCCCGCGCCGCCGTCGGACCCGGTCCACATGGTCTTCGCGCCGACCGCGTCGAAGACGGGCGCGACCGTCTGCCGTCCCTCCTCCGGCCCGGCGGCCAGCACGGTCAGCTGACCGGCCTCGGCGGGCTGCCTGGTACCGAGGACGGGTGCATCGTAGAAGACGAGTCCGTGCTCGCCGGCGAAGGCGGCCAGGTCGGTGACCAGCTCGATCCCTGCGGTGGTGCACTGCGCCCACACCGTGCCGGGCCGCAGGGCCGGCGCGGCCTCGCGCATGACGTCCAGGACGGTGTTGCCGTCGTACAGCATCGTCAGGACGACGTCGGCGCCCTCGACGGCCTCCGCGGGGGTGCCGGCGATCCGCGCCCCGTCCGCGGCGAGCGGCTCGGCCTTCTCGCGCGTGCGGTTCCACGCGCGGACCTCCAGCCCGGCGCGGCACAGGTTCCGGGCCATCGCGGCCCCCATGATGCCGGTACCCAGCACGCTGACGGTCGGCTTGTCGGTCATTGACGGCTCCCTGTCGTCCGGTTCCTGCCCGGTGGTTCTCCCTACGGGCTACCCGCTCACCCCGCATGCATCATCAACCCGATGCCCACCACCAGCAGCCCGGCCGCCGCGATCCGGGGCGCGCCGAAGCGCTCCTTGAAGAAGACCGCGCCGATCGCGGCCCCGACGATGATCGAGGACTCGCGCAGGGCGGCGATCGGGGCGAGTTCGGCGCGGGTCTGGGCCCACAGGACCAGGGCGTACGCGGTGACGGACAAGGCGGCGCCGATCAGGCCGAGGGCGGCGTACGGCCGGAGCAGCCGGACGGTGTCGGCACGCGCGCGTGCGCACATCCAGGCGGGGATCACAACTCCTTCGAGGGCCATGAGCCAGGCGATGTACCCGAGCGGTGCGTGCGCGGCGCGTACGCCCAGGCCGTCGATGACCGTGTACGCCGCGATCGTCAGGCCGGTCGCGAGGGCCGCGCCGACGGCCGCCCAGTTCGGCCGGCTTCCGCGCAGCCCCCACAGGCTGACGCCGATGAGGCCCACGCAGGACACGGCGATCCCGGCCAGCGCCCGGTCGCCGGGCACCTCGTGCGCGAACACGGCGGCCAGCACGGTGACCACGAGCGGGGCGCTGCCGCGCGCGATGGGGTACGCCTGCCCGAAGTCACCGAGCCGGAAGGAGGTCATCAGCAGCGCGTAGTAGGCGATGTGGACGACCGCCGAGGCCAGCAGATATGGCCAGGCGGCCCCCGCCGGGGAGGCCGCGAACGGCGCGATCGCGAGCCCGATCAGCATGCCGCCCCCGGAGATGAGGGTGAAGCCGACCAGTTTGTCGGTGATCCGGTGCGCGATGGCGTTCCAGCTGGCGTGGGTCACGGCGGCGAGCAGCACGGCGGCCGTGACGAGCGGCGTCACGCGGTCTGCTCGCGCACGTCCACCAGGTCGGCACCGGCGTGGGCGACCAGTGCCTTCGGCTCGATCGGGAACACGGTGTGCGGTGTTCCGGCGGCCGCCCAGACCACGTCGTGGGCGAGCAGTGAACGGTCGGCGAGGACACGCGTGCGGGTGCGGTGCCCGAAGGGCGGCACGCCGCCGATGGCGTACCCGGTGGTCTCGCGTACGACCCCGGCGCCGGCCCGGGTGACCTCGCCGGCGCCCAGTTCCTCCCGCACCCGCTCCACGTCCACGCGCGAGGCCCCGTCCATGAGGACCAGCACCGGCACCCCGTCGGCGGCGAAGATCAGCGACTTGCAGATCTGGCTGAGTTCGCAGCCGATGGCCGCGGCGGCCTCGGGGGCGGTCCGGGTGGCCTCCGGGAACCTCCTGGTGTGTGCCAGCAGGTCGGCGAGCCCGAGGGTGCGCAGGGCTTCGGCGAAACGGGGGTGGGCTCCGGACTCGTCGGCGTCAGTGGCGGCTGTCGTCGTCATGCCGGGCACGCTACGCCATCGTCCGAGGCCCGCTCATGAGGTTTTCGCGCAGGAACGGAAAGCCGGTGAGGGTGCAGCCCCGTCCCCACGGGCACCCTCACCGGCCGCTCTGACTCAGGAGCGGTACGTCAGGCCCGTACCAGCTCCCTCTCCTCGTCGGGGTCGGCGTCCCTGCCGGCCGCGGCGGACTGTGTGCGCAGGCCCTCGCCCTCGACGTCCACGTTGGGCAGTGCGCGGTCGAGCCACTTCGGCAGCCACCAGGCCCGCTTGCCGAGCAGGGCGAGGACGGCCGGGACGATGGCCATGCGGACGATGAACGCGTCGAAGAACACGGCGATCGCGAGGCCGAAGCCGATCATCTTGACCATCGCCTCGCTGGAGCCGATGAAGCCGGAGAAGACGGCGATCATGATGACGGCGGCGGCGGTCACGACCCGTGCGCCGTGCCGGAAGCCGGTGACCACGGCCTGGCTGGGCTTCTCGCCGTGCACGAACGCCTCCCGCATCCGGGTCACGAGGAAGACCTCGTAGTCCATCGCGAGGCCGAAGACGACACCCACCATGAAGATCGGCATCATCGACATGACCGGGCCGGTCTGCTCGACGTTCATCAGGCCCGACAGCCAGCCCCACTGGAAGACCGCGACGACCGCGCCGAGGGCCGCGAGCACGCTGAGCAGGAAGCCGAGGGCCGCCTTCAGCGGGACGAGGACCGAGCGGAAGACCACGATCAGCAGCAGGAAGGCCAGGCCGACGACCAGCGCGAGGTAGGGCAGGAGCGCGTCGTTCAGCTTCTGCGAGACGTCGATGTTCATCGCCGTGGAGCCGGTGACCAGGACCTTGGAGTCGGTCTTCGCGGCGATGTCCGCGCCCTTGCCACGGATGGCGTGCACCAGGTCCTCGGTCGTCTTCGAGGACGGCTTGGACTTGGGTACGACGGTGATCGTCGCGGTGTCGCCGGCCTTGTTGGGCACGGCCGGGGTGACGGTGACGACGTCCTTCAGGCCCTTGATCTGGTCGCCGACCTCGGTGAACGTCTTCTTGGGGCGGGAGCTGTCCTTGGCGTCGACCACGACCATCAGCGGGCCGTTGAAGCCCGGCCCGAAGCCCTCGGAGAGCAGGTCGTAGGCGCGGCGCTGGGTGGTGGAGGTGGGCTGGGAGCCGTCGTCGGGCAGGCCCAGTTCCAGGGAGGTGGCCGGGATCGCCGCCGCGCCGAGGCCGAGCACGCCTAGCAGCAGGACGGCGACCGGGCGCCGTACGACGAAGCTCGCCCAGCGGGTGCCCATGTTGGGGCGGCCGGGCTTCTTCGGCCTGCGGCCGCCGCCCAGCAGCTTGCTCTTCTCACCCGCCGGCTTGACCTTGCGGCCCGCGTAGCCGAGCAGTGCCGGGATCAGTGTCAGCGCGATCAGGACGGCGATGGCGACGGTGCCGGCCGCGGCGATGCCCATCTTGGTCAGCATCGGGATGTTGACGACCGACAGGCCGACCAGGGCGATGACGACGGTGAGTCCGGCGAAGACCACCGCCGAGCCCGCCGTGCCGACGGCGCGTCCGGCCGCCTCCTCGCGCTCGCGGCCCTCGGCCAGTTCGGCGCGGTAGCGGGAGACGATGAAGAGGGCGTAGTCGATGCCGACGGCCAGGCCGATCATCGACGCCAGGGTGGAGGTCGTGGAACCGAGGTCCAGGGCGCTGGCGAGCGCGGTGATGGCGGAGACGCCGATGCCGACGCCGATGAGGGCGGTGAGCAGCGGGAATCCGGCCGCGAGCAGCGAGCCGAAGGTGATGACGAGGACGACGGCGGCGATCCCGATGCCGATGACCTCGCTGGAGCCGGTCTCCGGGGTCGCGGTGAGCGCGTCCCCGCCGACCTCGACGGTCAACCCGGCGTCGCGCGCGTGCTGGGCGGCCTCCTTCAGGGCGCCCTTGGAGGAGTCCTTCAGCTCGATGCCGGAGACCTTGTACTTCACCGAGGCGTAGGCGATCGTGCCGTTCCCGCTGACGGCGTGCCCGGCGTAGGGGTCGGCGACGGAGACGACCTCGGAGCCGCTGCGCAGCTCCTCGACCGTCTTCTCGACGGCCGCCTTGTTCTCGTGGTCGGTCATCTTCTCGCCGCCGGGCGCCTTGAAGACCACGCGGGCGGTGGCGCCGTCGGCACTCATGCCGGGGAAGCGCTGTTCCAGCAGGTCGAAGGCCTTCTGGGCCTCGGTGCCGGGGATGGAGAAGGAGGTGCTGCCGGCGGGCGGCGCGGAGGCGGCGCCCACCCCGGCCAGGGTGAGCAGCGCGACCCACAGGAGGGCGACGAAGTGCCGTCGCCGGAAGGCGAGACGGCCGAGTTTGTACAGAAACGTGGCCACGGAGGCGTACTCCCGGTCAGGTCGTGGGGTTCATCAGGGCAGGGGTGATCAGCCCGACGACGTGAGCGGTGACGTCAGATGGTGGGCTTGCTCGGGGACCAGAGGGTGGTCAGCTGGTGGTGACGCCGAGGGCGGGGAGGACCACGGCGTCGATGTACGACAGGAGGAAGGCCTGCGTGGGCGGCTGTTCGTCGATGAGCGAGCGGGCGGCGAACCCGCCGATCATCATGTGCATCACATAGTCGATCGCGGGGTTGTCCGCACGGACCTCGCCCCGGTCGATCGCCCGCTGCAGCACTCGGCGGAACTCCGCCAGCTCCGGCTCGATGAGATGTTCCTTGAACGCCTTCAGCAGGTCCGGGTTGCCGTGGACGGCCATCGCCAGACCCCGCATCAGCGCGGAGTTCTGCTCCATCTCGCAGTCGTCGGAACGCAGGGTGAGGGCGTGCAGATCGCCTCTGAGCGACCCGGTGTCGACCCCGTCGGCGGAGCCGCCCGGCTTGCTGTGCCGCACCGCCTTCGCCACCAGCTCGGCCTTGCCGCCCCACTGGCGGTAGAGCGTGGCCTTGCTGGACCGGGTGCGCGCGGCGACGGCGTCCATGGTGAGGGCGTCGTAGCCGACCTCCCGGAGCAGGTCGAGCACGGCCTCGTACAACTCGGCCTCGCGCTCGGGCGTGATGCGGCTGCGACGCCCCGGTGCAAGCACCGGCTCGTCCGGAGCGGCTGACGCCGCGCCCTTGGATGCGACCTCGGTCATGCCACTCACCTTCCCGCTCCGCAGCTTCCTGCTTCGTACACCATGAACATACCCTGAGGGCATGCGAAACGAAACCGTTTCGTACGTGTGCTGGGTCACGAACGTGAGCGGCGCGTAAGTCCGCGACCGTGGGAGCCGCACGAGTTGCTGGGCCCCAGCGGGCGGAAAAGCATGGGGAGAGTGAGCTATCTGCGCTTCCCCCACCTCAGCGGCGACCTGGTGTGCTTCGTGGCCGAGGACGACGTCTGGCTTGCCCCACTCGACGCCCCGGGCCGGGCCTGGCGGCTCACGGCGGACCGTACGAAGGACGGGCACCCGCGCTTCTCCCCCGACGGCAGCCGGATCGCGTTCACCAGCTGGCGCAGTCTCGTCCCCGAGATCCACCTTGTCGGCGTCGAGGGCGGCCCCGCACGGCAGTTGACCTACTGGGGCAGCACCGACACACAGGTCTGCGGCTGGACGCCCCCGGACGAGGACGGGAAGTGCGACATCCTCGCCGTCGCCTCCCACGGCGAGCCCTTCTCGTACTTCACCTGGGCCTACAAGGTGTCCACCGACGGCGACCCCGGCCGCAAGCTGCCCTGGGGCCCGGTCGCCGACATCCAGGTCGCCGACATCGACGGCGTCCACAAGACCCTGCTGCTCACCGGCACCCCGCCGCACGAGCCGGCCTCCTGGAAGCGGTACCGCGGCGGCGCCATGGGCCGCCTCTGGCTGCACGGGCAGCGCCTGCTGCCCGACATCGAGGGGCATCTGGCCTGCCCCATGTTCGTCGCGGGCCGCATCGCCTTCCTCTCCGACCACGAGGGCGTCGGCAACCTCTACTCCTGCGCGTACGACGGCACCGACCTGCGCCGCCACACCGACCACGACGCCTTCTACGCCCGGCACGCCGCCGGCGACGGCACACGGGTGGTCTACCAGTGCGCGGGCGATCTGTGGCTGGTGGACGACTTCTCCCCGGGCGCCGTACCGCGCAAACTGGACATCCGGCTGGCCGGGCCGGCCACCGGGCGCCGCCGCTACCATGTGCCGGCCGCGCAGAACGTCGACGGCATCTCCGTGGACGAGACCGGCCGGGCCAGCGCCGTCGTCGTACGCGGCAGCCTGTACTGGCTCACCCACCGCGACGGCCCCGCCCGTACGATCACCGACACGCCCGGCGTACGAGTACGGCTGCCGGAGATGCTGGGCACGACCGGCCAGGTGGCGTATGTGACGGACGCCGAGGGCGAGGACGCCGTCGAGATCGCCCAGCTACCCCGCGCGACCGGCGACCGCGCGCCCCGCCGGCTGGCCCGCGGCCTGATGGGCCGCGTCCTGGAGATGGCCTGCGATCCCGAGGGCGAACGGCTGGCGGTCGCCTCGCACGACGGGCGGCTGCTGCTGATCGACGTGGCTGAGGAGGAGGGGGAAGCGGAGGAAGAGGCCGAGGGCCAGGGCCAGGGCGAGGGGGAGGGGGAGGTCGCGGGGGGCCCCGCTCAGGGTGCCGCGGGCAGCGACGACGAGTCCGCCGGCGAACAGGCCGGTGGACCCACGGAAGCCGTCGAAGGCCAGAGCACCGCACCCGCCGAAGCCGCCGAAGCCGCCGAAGCCGCCGAAGCCGCCGAAGCCGCCGAAGCCGCCGAAGCCGCCGAAGCCGCCGAAGCCGCCGAAGCCGCCGAAGCCGCCGGCGGCAGGGTCACCGAGCTGATCCGGTCCGTCAACGGCCCCGTGCGCGACCTCGCCTTCTCCCCGAACGGCGCCTGGCTCGCCTGGTCCCACCCGGGCATCGGCCGCTCCCTGCGCCAGATCAAGCTGGCCCGCATCAAGGACCGGCTGATCGTGGACGTGACCAACGGCCGCTTCGAGGACGAGAACCCCGTCTTCACCCGCGACGGCCGCTATCTCGCCTTCCTCTCCTGGCGCGGCTTCGACCCGGTGTACGACGTCCACACCGGCGACCTGTCCTTCCCGCTCGGCTGCCGCCCGTACCTCGTGCCGCTGAACTCGGCGACCCCCTCCCCCTTCGCCCTGAACCCCGAGGGCCGACCGGCGGCCGGCGGGCTCGATCCCGTCGAGGAGGAGGAGACCGGCGAGGCCGGCACGGTGACCGTGGAGGTCGAGGGCCTGGCGATGCGGGTCACGCCGTTCCCGGTGATCGCCTCCAAGTACTCCGCGCTGTGCCCGGTCGCCGGCGGCGGACTGGTGTGGCTGCGCTGGCCGATCTCCGGCGCGCTCGGCGAGACCTTCGCCAACCCGGCCGACATCAGCGGCCGCCCGACCCTGGAGTACTTCAACCTCGCCAAGGCGAAGAAGTCCGAACTGGTCGACCACCTGGACTGGTTCGCGGTCAGCGGCGACGGCACCCGGCTGGTCGTGGTGGACGAGGGCGACCTGCGCGCGGTGCCCGCCACGGAGATGGGCGACAGCGACACGACCGTCTGGATCGACCTGCGCCGCATCCTGCACGTCGTCGACCCGCCCGCCGAGTGGCGCCAGGCCTTCGACGAGGCGGGCCGGCTCATCCGCGCCTACTTCTGGGACCCGGGCATGTGCGGCATCGACTGGGACGCGGTGCTCGACCAGTACCGTCCCCTCGTCGAACGGGTCGCCTCCCCGGACGAGTTCGCCGATCTCCTGCGGGAGGTCCTCGGCGAACTGGGCACCTCGCACGCCTACGTCACCGCCGCCCGCCGCAACGAGGGCCCGCCCCACTACCAGCGCTGGCAGGGCCTGCTCGGCACCAACTTCGTGCGCCGGGACGGTGTTTGGGTCGTCAAGCGCATCCTGCCCGGCGACTCCTCCGACTCCAAGGCCCGCTCACCACTGGCCGGCACCGGCATCCGCGAGGGCGCGGTCCTCACCCACGTCGACGGCCGCCCGGTCGATCCGGTGACCGGTCCGTATCCGCTGCTCGCCGGCTCCGGAGGTACGACCGTGGAGCTGACGTTCCTCCCGGCGAAAGGCGAGCCGGGCCGGGCCCGCCGGGTCGCCGTCGTCCCGCTCATCGACGAACGGCCGCTGCGCTACCAGGACTGGGTCGCCAAACGCCGCGCGGTCGTACGGGAGTTCAGCGGCGGCAAGTGCGGCTACCTGCACATCCCCGACATGGGCGGCTCCGGCTGGGCCCAGTTCAACCGCGACCTGCGCATGGAGGTGTCCCGGCCCGCCCTGATCGTGGACGTGCGCGGCAACGCGGGCGGGCACATCAGCGAACTCGTCATCGAGAAGCTGACCCGGACGATCCTGGGCTGGGACCTGACGCGGGACGCGCAGCCGGTGTCGTACACCTCGAACGCGCCGCGGGGCCCGGTGGTCGCCCTCGCCGACGAGGCGACCTCCTCGGACGGCGACATGATCACCGCCGCCTTCAAGCTGCTGAAACTGGGCCCGGTGGTCGGCCAGCGCACCTGGGGCGGCGTGGTCGGCATGACCGGCCGGCACCGGCTGGGCGACGGCACCGTCATCACGGTCCCGATGAACGCGGCCTGGTTCGACGCCTACGGCTGGTCCGTGGAGAACCACGGCGTCACCCCCGACCTGGAGATCATGCGCACCCCCCTGGACTGGGCGGAAGGCCGCCACGCCCAGCTGACCGACGCGGTCCAACTCGCCGTGGAACTCCTGGAATCCAACCCGGCCGCCATCCCCCCCGACTACAGCCACGTCCCCGACCGCTCCCGCCCTCGTCTGCCACCACGGGCCGAGTGACGGGGCCACCACGGGCAGACTGACGGGGCACCCGTGCCCGGCCTGGCACGGAAAGGACCCCGGACAAAAGCGCAGGACAAAAGCGCAGGGCACCCTCCACGAAGAAGGGTGCCCCACGCCGAACCGGCCAAAGCCGAGCGCAGCGACTACGCGTCGTAGTCCCGGTCGAAGCGGTCTTCCATCTCCGCTTCCGTGTCCTCGATGTCGCGCATGTTCTCGCGACCGCGCTGGGGCTGCTGCTGGCCACGCTGCGGCTGCTGCTGACCACGCTGGGGCTGCTGCTGGCCACGCTGGCCGGCCCGCTCACGGGCCTCGCCGAGCTTCTGCTTGCCCTGTTCCTGCCAGTCGTTGGCCTTGTCCTTCATACCCATGTGGGTTCACTCCCGTGGTGGGTGAGGTGGAGAATTCGGCCCCTCAGTGGGGCCTCGACCAGATTCACACGGGCGACCACGGAACGCATGTGGATCAGTTACGGTGCGTAGCGCGCGCTGCCTCGTCGGCCGCCCCACCTGCACCGACGAGTCCGGAGCGCATCCCCTGAAGACGGGGCGCGAACCGCTTCATCTCGCGCTGCCCGACCGTCCCGATGAGCGCCGGCAGATAACCGCGCACGCCCTGCATGCCGCGCAGCCACCACTGCCCGTACACATGCGCCGAGCGCCGCTCGATCCCGGCGACGAGCCGGTCCACCGCCGGCCCCAGCGGGTAGGTCTTGTTGGACGGCCAGGGCAGCCGCTGCCGCAGCTCGCGCATGACCTCGTCCTGGTCGGCGCCGCGCACCATGTCGGTGTCGGTCCAGGACAGGTACGCGACACCGACGCGCACTCCCTGGTAGCCGACCTCGGCGCGCAGACTGTGCGCGTACGCCTCCACGCCCGACTTGGACGCGCAGTACGCCGTCATCATCGGCGCCGGCGTGATCGCGGCGAGCGAGGCGACCTGGAGCAGATAGCCCCGGCTCTCCACCAGCACCGGCAGGAACGCGCGCGCGGTCACCGCCGAACCGATCAGGTTGACCTCGATCACCCGCCGCCAGGCCTGCGGATCGGAGTCGATGAACGGACCGCCCGTCGCCACACCGGCGTTGGCGACCACGATGTCGACCTTCCCGAACCGCGCCTTCACCTCCTGCGCGACCCGGCTCATCGCCTCGTGGTCGGTGACGTCGGCGTACCAGTAGGCGCTGTCGCTGTGCAGGCGCGAGGAGACGTCCTTGAGCGCCTCCTCCTCCAGGCCGACCAGCGCGACCTTCGCGCCGCGCGCGGAGAGCTTGCGCGCCAGCAGCTCACCGACACCGCGCGCCGCTCCGGTGACGACCGCGACCTGTCCTTCGAGGCTGACCCTGCTCATGCGCCCTCCTTGATCTGCGCCGGGGTGGAACCGTGCTCGTCCGCGGGATCGGCCCCCGTGACGGTGACGTATGTGGTGACGAGTTCCCGGATCCTCCCGGTCACCAGATCGGGAGCCTCGATCGGGGTCATGTGCCCCACGCCTGCCAGCTCGGTCAGGCCGACGCAGTGCGGCAGCGCGGCGACCAGCGCGTGGGCGTGCACGGGGGGCGTGAGCCGGTCGGACGCGCCGTGCACGATCGCGGTGGGCGCGTGCAACTCCCGTACGCCGTGGTCGAGATCGAGCGCCTCGAGCACTCGCGCCCAGGCGTGACGTGCGGCGCGCGGGCAGGCGTGCACGATCCGCGCGCACGCCTCCACCATGTGCGGGGCCGAACCGGCGCCCATGGTGGCGTACTTGAGGATGCGCATGGCGACCGGCGTGACCGGTCCGAGCGGGGCGCGCGAGCCGAGAATGCGCCCGGTGATCCAGGTGCGCACGCGCCCGGCGCCAAGCGGCACCACGCGCGCCTCCGGCACCAGCCGCGAGCTGCCGGTGCTGCACAGCAGGACGGCGGCGGCGTGGTCACGGAAGCGGGGGCGCGGGGCCGCGGCCATGACGGTCATCCCGCCCATGGAGTGGCCGACGATCAGCGCCTTCTCTCCCGGCGTGAGCGTCTGCGCGAGCACCGCCTCCAGGTCGTCCGCCAGCGCGTGGGTGGTGCACGCGGGGCTCGCGGGACTGCGTCCGTGCCCCCTCTGGTCGTACGCGATCACACGGTGGTCGGCCGCCAGATCCCGTATCTGCGCAGCCCAGAAGGCGGTCGAGCAGGTCCAGCCATGGGAGAGGACGACGGGCGGCGCGTTCTCGGGGCCGTGCACCTCGACGTGCAGGCGCGCGCCGTCGGCGGAGACGACGGTGAGTTCGCGGGAGGGGGTGGGCGGTGCGTACGGTCCGGAGGTCACGGAGGCGAGCCGGCTCACGCGGCGCCCTCGCTCTGCGGCACGGCGGCCACCGTCTTGTCCACGGCCGCACCGGCCTTCTGCACGGCCGTACCGGCCGGCTTGGCGTCGGTCTTGCCGGTCTTGCCGGTCTTGCCGGTCTTGCGGATGACCTCGTACTCCCCCAGGTCCACCCGCCGGGTCGCGCGCCGGAACTCGGACGTCGTACCGGGCCAGATGGTGGTGTTGCGGCCGCTCGCGTCCAGGTACCAGCTGGTGCAGCCGCCGGTGTTCCACACGGTGCGCTTCATGCGCTCCTGGACCTTGCGGTTCCAGTCCTCGACGGCCGTGGGCCGGGCATCGAGGGCCGTACGGCCGCCGAGGACGTCCAGTTGCCGCAGATAGTCGGCCATGTAGTTCAGCTGGGACTCGATCATGAGGATCATGGAGGAGTTCCCGAGGCCGGTGTTGGGCCCGATGATCGTCATCCAGTTCGGGAACCCGGCGGCCGCGGCGCCGCGCAGCGCCTGCATGCCGTTCTTCCAGGACTCGGCGAGGGTGATGCCCTCCGCCCCGACCACGCGCTCGGCGATCGGCATGTCCGTGACGTGGAAGCCCGTACCGAAGATGATCGCGTCGACCTCGGCCTCGGTGCCGTCGGCCGCGACGACGGTCGATCCGCGGATCTCGCTGAGCCCGCTGGCGACGACGTCCACGTTCGGCCTGGCCAGCGCCGGGTAGTACGTGCTGGACAGCAGGATCCGCTTGCAGCCGATGCGGTAGTCGGGGGTGAGTTTGGCGCGCAGGGCCGGGTCCTTGATGGCGCGGGCCATGTTGCGCTTGGCGAGCTGCTCGACCAGGCCCAGTTCGTCGGGGTGCTTGGTGAACGCCTGGACCTGCAGCTCCCGGATGCCCCACAGCAGGCCGCGCCTGAGCTGGGTGGTGAAGGGCAGAAACCGGTGCAGCCGGCGCTCGGCGCCGCTGATGGCGCGGTCCATGCGGGGCATCACCCAGGGCGGGGTGCGCTGGAAGAGGGTGAGCCGGCCGACCCGCGGCTGGATGGAGGGCACGATCTGGATGGCGGAGGCGCCGGTGCCGATCACCGCGACGCGCTTGCCGCGCAGGTCGTGGTCGTGGTCCCAGCGGGCGGAGTGGAACACCTTGCCCGGGAAGGACGCGAGGCCCGGGATCTCGGGGATCTTCGGGTCGGACAGCGGCCCGGTGGCGGAGACGACCACGTCGGCGGTGAGTGACCCGCGCGCGGTCTCGATGTTCCACCGCAGGTTGTCGTTGTCCCAGCTCATCAGCTTGACCTCGGAGCCGAAGCGGATGTGCGGGCGCAGTCCGAAGAGGTCGGTGACGTGTTCCAGGTAGGCGCGGATGTGCTCCTGCCCGGAGAAAGTACGCGGCCATTCGGGGTTGGGTGCGAAGGAGAAGGAGTACAGGTGGGAGGGCACGTCACAGGCGCACCCGGGGTAACTGTTGTCCCGCCAGGTGCCGCCGACGCTGTCCGCCCGCTCCAGGACGACGAAGTCGGTGATCCCTTCGCGGCGCAGCCGCACGGCGGCCCCCAGGCCGCCGAACCCGGACCCGATCACCGCCACCCGTACATGCTCGTGCTCGGCCATCCCGAAGCCTCCACGCATCGCCTTGGATTCTGCCAGTGAACACTGGCGCAGTGGGACTGTAGAGCAGCTCCGTACCGAGCGGTAGGGGTCGCGGAAGGAAAGTTACCGGCGGTACAACATAGGCTGCGGGCGTGGCAGAGGACGCAGAACACCCGGCGGAGCACCCGGAGGTACGGCCGCGGGCACGGCGCGAGTACCGCATGGAGGAGCTGGCGCGGCTGGCCGGCATCACCGTGCGCACGCTGCGCTTCTACCGCGAGCGCAAGCTGATCCCGCCGCCCCGCCGCGAGGGCCGTATCGCCTGGTACGACGACCATCACCTGGCCCGTCTGCGCACCATCGCCGCGCTGCTGGAGCGCGGCCACACCCTCAACGGCATCGCGGAACTCGCCGAAGCCCTCGACCAGGGCCGCAACGTCGCCGACCTGGTCGGCGTCGGCACCCCCACCGAGGAGGAGCCGGTCCGCCTGACCCCGGAGGAACTCGCCGCCCGCTTCGAGGGCGAGGTCACCCCCGAGAACCTCGCCGCCGCCATGGAACTGGGCTATCTGGGCACCGACGGCGACGAGATCGTCCACATCAGCCGCCGCCTGCTGGACGTCTCCTCCGCCCTCGTCCGCGAGGGCATCCCGCTCGCCGAGGTCCTCACGGCCGGCGCCCGCGTCCGCGAACACGCCGACGCTCTGGCCGCGCTCTTCACCGACCTGATCCTCCGCCACGCCCCCGAGGAGGACCTCCACCGCCTGCGCCCGCTGGCCCGGAGTGTGGTGGAGGCGGAACTGTCGCTGGCGCTGGACCGGCGGATCAGCAAGCGGGACTAGAGGTCGACTCGGGACTAGAGGTCGTAGACGACCGTCACGGGCGCGTGGTCGGACCAGCGCTCGGCGTGCGTGGCCGCGCGCTCGACGAAGCCCTTGACCGCCTTCCCGGCGAGATGGGGTGTGGCGACCTGGTAGTCGATGCGCCAACCCGAATCGTTGTCGAAAGCCCGCCCCCGGTACGACCACCAGGTGTACGGACCCTCGACGTCCGGGTGCAGGGCCCGTACGACGTCGACGTAGCCGCCGTCCTCGGCCGCGAACACCTGCCCGAGCCACTGCCGTTCCTCGGGCAGGAAGCCGGAGTTCTTGGTGTTGCCGCGCCAGTTCTTGAGGTCGGCCTGCTGGTGGGCGATGTTCCAGTCGCCGCAGACGACCACTTCGCGCCCGTCGGCGGCGGCCCGCTCGCGCAGCGTCTTGAGGTGGGCGAGGAACTCTCCCATGAAGCGGACCTTCTCGTCCTGCCGCTCGGTGCCGACCTCGCCGGAGGGCAGATAGAGGGAGGCGACCGTGACGCCGGGCAGGTCGGCCTCGACGTAGCGGCCGCTGCCGTCGAACTCGGCCGAGCCGAAGCCGACCCGGACGCGGTCGGGCTCGCGCCGGGTGTAGAGGGAGACGCCCGCACGGCCCTTGGCGGCGGCGGGGGCGTGCACGACGTGCCAGCCGTCGGGCTGCCGCACCTCCTCGGGCAGCTGGTGCGGCTCGGCGCGCACCTCCTGCAGGCAGACGACGTCCGCTTCAGTCTGCGCGAGCCACTGCACGAAGCCCTTCTTGGCGGCGGCTCGCAGCCCGTTCACGTTAACCGAGGTCACAGTCAGCACCCCGGCACGATACCGGCACACTGGTCGGAGCCCTCAAAGCCCGAGGTCCCACCGACTGCATAGAAGTACGATACTCAGCATGAATATACGCCGCGTTCGTTTCGATCACCCCGACGCCGTGAAGCTCAACGACGAGGTCCAGGCCGAGTACGCCGAGCGGTACGGCGACGACGGCGACGCCACCGTCCTCGACACGACGGACTTCGACCCGCCGCACGGCGTCTTTCTGATCGCGTACGACGAGTTCGACCGCCCCGTGGCCACCGGCGGCTGGCGCAGCCAGGACCGCAACGGGGAGGGCAACGAGGACGGCGACGCCGAGGTGAAGCGGATGTTCGTCATAGCGGAGATGCGCGGCCGCGGCCTGGCCCGCCGGATCCTCGCCGCCCTGGAGGAGGACGCGCGCGCGGCGGGCCGTGTCCGCATGGTCCTGGAGACCGGGACCAAGCAGCCGGAGGCCATCGCCCTGTACACCGCCAGCGACTACGAACCGTGCACCAAGTTCGGCTACTACCGCCACCACGAGGAGAGCCGCTGCTTCGCGAAGAAGCTGAAGAAGCTGTAGACACGATGAAGCCCCAGCCGGCTTTCGCCGGCTGGGGCTTCATGCTGCGTGGACCTGAGGGGATTTGAACCCCTGGCCCCCTCGATGCGAACGAGGTGCGCTACCGGACTGCGCCACAGGCCCTTGCAACGAGTGAAACTTTAGCATCCCGATCGGGGTGCTTGGAAATCCGTTCCCTGACTGGTCAGCGCGTCTTCCGGAAGTGTGGCGGGCGTCACTCGTTGGCCGCGCGCGGGCGGTCGCCGTCCTCGTACTGATCGAACAGGGGGGTGCGCCCGCGCTCGCGCGACCGGCGCGCGGAGGCCGTGCGGCGCGCGTCACTGCGGCCGCCGGCCGGCTTGTCCGCGGACGCGGGCGCCTGCCCGTCCGCCTGGGGCTCCGGCGTGCGGCTCGCCTCCTGCTCCGGCGCGACCGAACTGGAACGCGCCGAACTCCAGGTGTCGGGCGCCCCCAGATCCACGTCGGACGTGGCACGGGGCGCGACCGGCGCGGTCACGTACGTCGGCAGGGGCACCGGCACCGGGTCCCAACTGTCCCCGCCGGGCCGCCGCTGCCGCTCGCGCTGCTGGTCGACCCACTCGGCGTGGTCCGTCTGCTCGACGAGGGCGCGCCGGTCCGCGGCGAGTGCGGCCAGCCCGGTGTCCGTCTGGGCCTGAGGGGCTTCCTCCGATTCGTCCGCGCCGGGTCCCGCGTCGAGGGGCGCGCGGCGGCGCGGCTGGCGCTCGCGCTCCCGCAGCCGCTGGGCGGCCATCTCGGCGCGCCGGCGGTCCATCTGGTAGGCGAAGCGACGGCGTTCCTGGGAGCGCAGGTAGGCGATGTACGCGCTGAGCAGCACGGCCGGCCCGGCGGGTGCCCACAGGAAGGCGAGCCCGCCGACGGCGGCGACGATCGCGCCCAGGGTGAAGGCGAGGAAGAGAACCACGGTGGTGCGCCTGCGGCGCGCGAGGACCTTCGAGCGCCGGGCGCGTGCTGCGGCCGCCTGCGCGGAGGACGCCTGGCGCGTGGACGGCACTCGCTTCTGCGCGGGCACGGAGCCGGAGTTGCGCGCCGGAGCGGCGTCGGGTTCTCGTGCCGGTTCCGGCCTCGCGGGCGCCTCGGGTTCGAGGCCGGCGTGCGCCTGACGGCGGGTCGGAGGCATGGCGAAGGCCCGGACGTCCACCGAGTCGGTGACGGCGTCCGGGTCGCCGGTGCCAGGCTCCCCCTCCTGGGCGGAGCGCGCCCGCAGGTCCTTGGCGTACCGGCGCTCCATTCCCGCCCGTCCGGACAGCAGCCGGATGGCGGTGCTGAAGCGTTCCGTCGGACGGGCCTCGTTCAGCTCGTCCTGCCTACGGAGCCACATCGGCACCAAGTAGGCGGCCCAGGCCCCGACAATGACTGCGTAGATGAGGCCGCTGCTGCTCACATCTCACACCGTAGAGGGGTTTGCACGAGGCCATCCGCCAATTGCGCCGGTGTGTCGCACGATCCGGCTGATATTTCCAGCTTTTTTTGCGACCCATGCGATCAGCGGACCGTCCCAGGTGGGAATTCAATGCCTCTGAGACGGTCAACAACCGATCAATTTCGAACACACATTCAATTTCCGGTGTTCTGGGGTTTCTGCCGCAGCTGCTGGGAACGTGCCCTCTGCCACCGCGCGAGCAAACCGTCGGGCACCTCTTCCGCGGTGAGCGCGAAGACCAGATGGTCCCGCCAGGCCCCGTCGATGTGCAGATAGCGCGGCCGGAGCCCCTCCTCGCGGAATCCGAGTTTCTCCACGACCCGGCGGCTGGGCCGGTTCTCGGGCCGAATGCAGACCTCGATGCGGTGCAGTCCGACGGTGCGGAAACAGTGGTCCACCACGAGCGCGACGGCCGTGGGCATCACCCCGTGCCCGGCCACCGCCTCGTCCACCCAGTAGCCGACATGCCCCGAGCACATCGATCCCCAGGTGATCCCGGCGACCGTGAGCTGACCGACGAGCCGTCCCTGGTACTCGATGACGAACGGCAGCATCCGGCCCGCGTTGGCCTCGGACCGCAGGTGCCGGACCATCTGGCGGTAGGTCGGCCGGTGCGCGATCGGCCCGCTCGGCGTGGGCGGCGGAATCGTCGCCTCCCAGGGGCGCAGCCAGTCCCGGTTGCGCCGGTTCACCTCGCGCCAGACCCGCTGGTCGCGCAGCCTTATCGGCCGGAGGACGACATCGCCGTCCGCCAGCACGACAGGCCAGGAAGGGCTGTTCAGCTCGCACCCCCGCTGCTGGGTCCGGGGTGGTCGCCGCCGCGGATCTGGTCGACGGCGTGGACCAGCAGGGGCTCCAGCACGGCGAGGCCGTCCTTCACGCCGCCCGTGGAGCCCGGCAGATTGACGATCAGGGTCCGGCCCGCCACCCCGGCCAGGCCCCGGGAGAGCGCCGCGGTGGGAACCTTCTCGCGCCCGTACGCCCGGATGGCCTCCGCGATGCCCGGCACCTCCCGGTCGATGACCGCGCGGGTCGCCTCGGGCGTGCGGTCGGTCGGCGATATCCCGGTGCCGCCGGTGGTGACGACGGCGTCGTAGCCGGCGTCGACCGCCGCGCGCAGGGCCGCCTCGACGGGGCCCCCGTCCGGGACCACCTGCGGGCCGTCGACGTCGAAACCGAGGCTCTTCAGGCCGTCCGCGACCAAGGGGCCGCCCTTGTCCTCATAGACGCCCGCGGCAGCCCTGTTGGAGGCGGTGACCACCAGAGCCCGGTAGGTCATGCCCGGCTCCAGTCGCCCGACTTGCCGCCCGTCTTCTGCTCCACCCGCACGTCCGTGATGACCGCTCCCTTGTCGACCGCCTTGACCATGTCGATCACGGTGAGCGCGGCGACCGTCACGGCGGTGAGGGCCTCCATCTCGACGCCCGTACGGTCCGTCGTCTTCACGGTGGCCTGGATCTCCACGGCGTCGTCCGCGACCGACAGGTCCAGTTTCACACCCGACACCGACAAGGGGTGACACAGCGGGATCAGGTCCGGGGTCCGCTTGGCGCCCATGATCCCGGCGATACGCGCCGTGGCGAGGGCGTCCCCCTTGGGCATCCCCTCGCCGCGCAGCAGTTCGACCACGCGCGGCGAGACCAGGACGCGGCCGCTGGCGCGGGCGGTGCGCGCGGTGACGTCCTTCCCGGACACGTCGACCATGCGGGCCGCGCCCGCCTCGTCGATGTGCGTCAGTCCGTCCTGCGCAGAGGGTCCGGGGGTCTCCCCCCGGAAAGACTCAGTCATGCTGTGTGCCGCTCCCGGTCCGGGCCCGGCGCGGTGCGGTGCGCGGGCCTGTTGTGCGCGACACGGTACCGCCATGTCCGCGCAGGCACCGGCCCAGGACCCCCGTCGGGCCCCTCGCACGCTCACGCGCGCGTGCCTCAGCCGAGCAGGACGACCTCCACCTCGGTGCCGGGCTCGACGGACTCCACGTCCTCGGGTACGACGATCAGCGCGTCGGCGTGCGCCAGCGCCGCGATCAGGTGGGAGCCCGCACCGCCCACGGGGGTCACCTCGCCGTCGCCGTACGCACCGCGCAGGAACTGCCGGCGCCCCTTGGGCGAGCGCAGCGCCTTGTCGGTCGTCAGGGTGGCCCGGACACGGGGCCGGTGCACGTCCGTGAGGCCCATCAGGGTGCGGATGGCCGGACGGACGAACAGTTCGAAGGAGACGTACGACGACACCGGGTTGCCCGGCAGGGCCAGCAGCGGTGTGTGGTCGGGGCCGATGGAGCCGAAGCCCTGGGGCTTGCCGGGCTGCATGGCGAGTTTGCGGAACTCCACGCCGCTGCCCGCCTCGTCCTCGTCGCCGGCGTACGACAGCGCCTCCTTGACGACGTCGTACGCCCCGACGCTCACCCCGCCCGTGGTGACCATGAGGTCGGCGCGGACGAGCTGGTCCTCGATGGTGGAGCGGAGGGTCTCGGCGTCGTCGGCGACGGCGCCCACCCGGTAGGCGATGGCGCCGGCGTCCCGCGCGGCGGCGGTGAGGGCGAAGCTGTTGGAGTCGTAGATCTGGCCGTGGCCCAGTTCCTCGCCGGGCTGCACGAGTTCGCTGCCGGTGGACAGCACGACCACGCGTGGGCGCGGGCGCACGCGTACGATGCCGCGGCCGATCGCGGCCAGCAGCGCGATCTGCGGCGGGCCGAGGATCGTCCCGGCCTCCAGGGCGCGGTCACCGGCCTTCACGTCGCTGCCCTTGGCGCGCACGTGCGCGCGTGCCTCGGCGGAGCGGTGCACGCGCACGTGTCCCTCGGCGCCCTCCGGGGCCAGGCTGCGCGCCCGCATCCCGCTCACCGGGCCCTCGCCGAGCCCGCCGTCGGTCCACTCCACCGGGACGACGGCCTCGGCACCGGGCGGCAGCGGGGCGCCGGTCATGATGCGGGCGGCCTGGCCGGGGCCGACCCGGACCGGATGGGCCGCGCCCGCGGCGACGTCGCCGACGACCTCCAGGGCGGCCGGGAACTCCTCACTGGCGCCCGTCACGTCCGCGACCCGCACCGCGTACCCGTCCATGGAGCTGTTGTCGAACGGCGGCAGGGACACCGGCACCGTGACGTCGTCGACCAGGACGCAGCCCTGGGCGTCGAGCAGTTGCAGCTCGATGGGTTCGAGGGGGCGGACGGTCGAGAGGATGTCCTCCAGGTGCTCGTCCACCGACCACAGGTCGTCCGGGCCGGCGGGGCGGGTCGCGGCGCTGCTCAAGATTGCTGCATCTCCTCGGCTACGTAACTGCGAAGCCAGGTCCGGAAGTCCGGGCCCAGGTCTTCACGTTCGCACGCGAGTCTGACAATGGCACGCAGATAGTCGCCACGGTCACCGGTGTCATAACGGCGGCCCTTGAAGACGACGCCGTGCACCGGTCCGCCGACCTTCTCGTCCGCCGCGAGCTGCTGGAGGGCGTCGGTGAGCTGGATCTCGCCGCCGCGGCCGGGCTCGGTCTTGCGCAGTATGTCGAAGATGTGCGGGTCGAGGACGTAACGGCCGATGATCGCGTAGTTCGAGGGGGCGTCCGCCGGTTCCGGCTTCTCGACCAGGCCGGTGATCCGTACGACGTCACCGTCGGCCGTCGTCTCCACGGCCGCGCAGCCGTAGAGGTGGATCTGCTCGGGCGCGACCTCCATGAGGGCGATCACGCTGCCGCCGTGCTGCTCCTGGACCTCGATCATGCGCTGCAGGAGCGGGTCGCGCGGGTCGATCAGGTCGTCGCCCAGGAGCACCGCGAACGGCTCGTGGCCGACGTGCGGGGCGGCGCACAGGACGGCGTGGCCGAGACCCCTGGGGTCGCCCTGGCGCACGTAGTGCATGGTCGCCAGGTCACTCGACTCCTGCACCTTCGCGAGCCGTTCGGCGTCGCCCTTCTTCTCGAGCGCCGATTCCAGCTCGTAGTTGCGGTCGAAGTGGTCCTCGAGGGGGCGCTTGTTGCGTCCGGTGATCATGAGGACGTCGTCGAGCCCCGCCGACACGGCCTCCTCGACCACGTACTGGATCGCGGGCTTGTCGACGACCGGCAGCATCTCCTTGGGAGTGGCCTTCGTGGCCGGCAGGAACCGGGTGCCGAGACCTGCTGCGGGAATGACAGCCTTGCTGATCCTGGGGTGCGACTGAGTCATGCCCGCAACCTTATCCGGTGCCTTTGTGCGGAATCTGTGGCTCCGGTTGGTTGACCCTTTATGACGGCATTCAAGAAGGGTGCGAGAACGACCCGTGGAACACGACGGACGCGCGAGCGAGCCTGACAAGCGAATGTTGCGGCGAGAGCTCCTCTCGGTGAGGAACAGGTTGCCGGAGAATGACGTCGACGAGACGGGCCGCGCGCTGGCGGAGCGCGCCCTGGAGCTGCCCGAGCTGGCGCACGCGCGCACGGTGGCGGCGTACGTCTCCGTGGGGAGCGAGCCCGGCACCCGGGCGCTGCTGGACGCACTGCGCGCGCGGGGCGTGCGGGTACTGCTCCCCGCGCTCCTGCCCGACAACGACCTCGACTGGGGCGAGTACGCCGGCCCGGGCTCCCTCGCGCGGGTCCAACACGGCGGGAAGATGGCGCTTTTCGAACCCTCCGGCGCGCGTCTGGGCGCGGACGCCGTGACGGCCGCGGACGTCGTCCTGCTGCCCGGGCTCGCGGTCGACGCGCGCGGGATGCGACTGGGGCGCGGCGGAGGGTCGTACGACCGCGTGCTGGCCCGTCTGGAGCGCGCGGGCGCACACCCCCGGCTCGTGGTGCTGTTGTACGACACGGAGGTCGTCGCGCAGGTCCCGGCGGAGGCGCACGACAGGCCCGTGCACGCCGTGGTGACTCCCTCCGGCGTGCGCCGCTTCCCGAGCGCCTGACGGGGCACGCCGGAAACCAGAACGGCCCTCCACGCGTGCGTGGAGGGCCGTTCTGGTTTCCGTCAGTGGGTCACGGCTTGAGGACGAGGGTGTCGCTCGTGCTGTCGTCGACCGCCTTGGCCGAGAACGACCAGGGCAGCAGTTCGCCCTTGGCCCACAGGCTCGTCTGGTCCGTGTAGTGCGCGCTGAAGGCGTGCCCGGAGGCGCCGGTCAGGTTGATCCACCTGGACTTGTCGAAGTCGGCGAGGTTGACCACCATCCGCATGGACGGCACCCAGACGACGTTGTAGCCGCCGGCGGCGTTCCAGCCGGTCGCGTTCACCGTGGCCTCGCCGCCGCTGAGCTTCCAGGGGCCGCGGTTGAGGACGTACTGCAGGGCCTTGGGGCCGTCGGTGCCGAGCGTCTGGTTCTTCAGGAACAGGCGGTGCAGCCGGCCCCAGCTCCAGGTGTCGATGTCCTTGCCCAACTTGGCGGTCAGCTCCCAGCGGGCGTCGATCATGGCGCGGCGGAAGAGCTGGTCGAGGTTGTTCGCCGGGGGGCGGGTGCCCGACTTGGGGGTCTTCCACCAGTCGCTGTCCGGCTTCTCCATCAGGGTGCGCACGACCTCGAACCAGCGGTCGCCGCCGTCCGGCTGCGCCTGGTCGGCGTCGCGCTCGCCGCACTCGCGCACCTTGGTGTCGTCGTCGACCGGGCCGGTGCTGTCGATCTTGTCGACCCACAGGCACTGTCCCTTGACGCGCAGTTCCTTGGGGAGCTTGTTGCCGAAGGCGAGCTTGAGGATGTTGCGCCAGACCGCGTTGAAGTAGGCGGCCGCCGCGGAGTCGGACTCCTGGGTGTAGTCCCAGCCCTCCAGGAGCTTCTGCGCGTCGCGCACGTTCTTGTCGTCAAGGTTGATCTTCAGCAGTTTCGGCACCAGGAGCTTGGCGATCTCGCTGCTGTTGTCCAGCTGCATCTGCCGCATGTCGTCGGTGGAGATCTTGCCGCCGTCCTTGATCTTGGACTCGATCAGGTCGGTGATGCGCTGGCTGCGGGCGCCGTAGCCCCAGTCGGTGGTGAGGGTGTACGGGTACTTGTCCTTGTCGACCACGGCCTGGTTGGCGGTGACGATGTAGCCGCGCTTGGGGTTGTACTCGTAGGGCAGCTCGTTCTGCTTGATGAAGCCGGTCCAGCGGTACTTCGAGTCCCAGCCCGGCGCGGGGATCGAGCCGTCGTCCGCGGACGACCGCGTGGGGATCCTGCCGGGCAGCGTGTAGCCGATGTGGTTGTCGGTGTCGGCGTAGACGAGGTTCTGCGAGGGCACGTCGAACAGGGCGGCGGCCTGGCGGAAGTCGCTCCAGTCCGCGGCCTTGTCGAGGGCGAACACGGCGTCCATGGAGGTGCCGGGGTCCAGCGCGGTCCACCTCAGGGCGATGCCGTAGCCGTCGCCGCGGTCGGGGGCGGCGGTGTTGACCGTGGCCCGCTTGCCGACCTGGACGAGTTCGTCGTCACGGTCGGACAGCAGCGGCATCCCGTCCTTGGTCTGGCGTACGACGATCTTCTTGGACGCGCCGCCGGCGACCTTGATGGTCTCCTCGCGGGTCTTGAAGGGGCGGATCTTGCCGTCGTACAGGTAGCCGTTCGCGCTCACCTTCTCCAGGTAGAGGTCGGTGACGTCGACCCCGGAGTTGGTCATGCCCCAGGCGATGTTCGCGTTGTGGCCGATGATCACACCGGGCATGCCGGCGAAGGTGTAGCCGGTCACGTCGTACTGGCACGTGGTGGAGACGCTGCGGCAGTGCAGGCCCATCTGGTACCAGACCGACGGCAGCGACGCCGACAGGTGCGGGTCGTTGGCGAGCAGCGGCTTCTTGGTGATGGTGTACTTCCCGGACACCACCCACGAGTTGGAGCCGATGCCCTGGCCGTTCACTCCGACGGCCGTCGGAACGTCGTCCAGGACGTTGTAGAGGCCCGCCAGCTGGCTTGTGAGCGACGATCCGGACGTGGTCGAGGTGGAGGAGCCGGTCGTGCCCGTCGAGCCCGTAGAGCCGCCTGTGGCGCCGCCGGTGGTGCCGGAGGTACCCGTCGTGCCCGTCGTGCCGGTGTTCTGCGAGGCTCCGGAGGCGCCGCTCTGCTGGAAGGAATGGGTCAGCTCGTCGTACTGGCCTTCCTGCACGATCGGCTTGTTCCGGCTGTACGGGTACTCCGGGTACAGGTCCTGGATCTGCTGCGGGCCGAGCCGGCTGGTCATCAGGGCGCGGTCGATCTCGTCCTGCATGTTGCCGCGCAGGTCCCAGGCCATCGCCTTCAGCCACGAGATCGAGTCGACCGGGGTCCACTTCTCGGGCTTGTAGTCGTTGGTGAAGCCCAGGGCGGCGTACTCCAGGGAGATGTCCTTGCCGTCCTTGCCCTGGAGGTAGGCGTTGACACCCTTGGCGTACGCCTGGAGGTACTTCTTCGTGGCGGCCGACAGCTTGGTGTCGTACTCCTGCCCGGCGATCCGGTCCCAGCCCAGGGTGCGCAGGAACTCGTCGTTCTTGACCTGGCTCTTGCCGAACATCTCCGACAGGCGCCCGGCGGTCATGTGCCGTCGCACGTCCATCTCGTAGAACCGGTCCTGCGCCTGGACGAAGCCCTGCGCCATGAACAGGTCCTCGTCGGAGGACGCGTAGATCTGCGGGATGCCGTTGCCGTCCCGCTTGACGTCGACCGGCCCAGACAGGCCCTGGAGCGTGATCGAACCCTTGGTCTGGGGGAAGGAGGCGCGGACGGTGCTGATCGACCAGTACGCGCCGAAGGCGATGCCTCCGATGACGGCCAGTACCAGCACCAGCACGATCAGGCGGGCTTTGCGCCCCTTCTTCCTGCCGGACTTGGCGGGCGCGGCACCGGTGGTGGCGGTGTCACCCGTTGTGGCGGTGGTGTTGGGGGGCATCGCTGTCCTTGCTGTCCTAACGCGAGCGGCAGGTCGGGCTGTGACTTTGAATGAGCGCTGGAGCAACCATAGGCGCAGGGCCCTGTCCCGCTTGACGCGGAGTCGGGAACCAGCGCGCACGAGCGTTCGATCTTGCCCCGCGAAGCGTCAAGAAAGCGTCAAGAGTTAGGTAAGGTAACGAAGTACTTGGGTGCGGTGCGCCGCAGCCCCGGATCTTGTGTACGCGAGCTCGCGCCCCCGGCGCGCGGGCCAAGGAAGGGAACCGCCGCTGACCGTTCACCACCTCAACCAGCTCCTGCTCGTCTGCTCCGTGGTCCTGCTCGTCGCCGTCGCGGCCGTCCGGATCTCCTCCCGCAGCGGGCTCCCCAGCCTGCTCGTGTACCTGGGGATCGGCGTCCTCATGGGCCAGGACGGCATCGGCGAGATCCACTTCAACAGCGCCGCGGTGACCCAGGTCATGGGGTACGCGGCCCTGGTCGTGATCCTCGCCGAGGGCGGCCTCGGCACGAAGTGGAAGGAGATCAGGCCGGTCCTGTCGTCCGCCTCCGTCCTGGCGACCGCCGGAGTCGCCATCAGCGTGGGCGTCACCGCGGCGGGCGCGCACTATCTGGTCGGGCTGGAGTGGCGGCAGGCGCTGATCATCGGCGCGGTGGTGTCCTCGACGGACGCGGCGGCGGTCTTCTCCGTGCTGCGCAGGGTTCCCCTCCCCGCGCGCGTGACGGGCACGCTGGAGGCGGAGTCCGGCTTCAACGACGCCCCGGTGGTCATCCTGGTCGTCGCCTTCTCCACGGCCGGCCCGGTCGAGCACTGGTACGTCCTGCTGGGCGAGATAGCCCTGGAACTGGCCATCGGCGCGGCCATAGGGCTCGCTGTGGGCTGGTTCGGCTCCTGGGGGCTCAGGCACGTGGCCCTGCCGGCCTCCGGTCTCTACCCGATCGCGGTCATGGCGATCGCCGTGACCGCCTACGCCGCCGGCGCGCTGGGGCACGGCAGCGGCTTCCTGGCCGTCTATCTGGCCGCGATGATGCTCGGCAACGCCAAGCTTCCGCACTGGCCGGCCACGCGCGGCTTCGCCGAGGGGCTCGGCTGGATCGCCCAGATCGGCATGTTCGTCGTGCTCGGCCTGCTGGTCACCCCGCACGAGCTGGGCGACGACGTCGTACCGGCGCTGATCATCGGGCTGGTCCTCACCATGGTGGCCCGCCCGCTGAGCGTGGTCCTCAGCCTGGCGCCGTTCCGTGTGCCGTGGCAGGAGCAGACGCTGATGTCGTGGGCGGGCCTGCGCGGCGCCGTGCCCATCATCCTGGCGACCATCCCGATGGTGAACGGCGTCACCGGCAGCCGCCGCATCTTCAACATCGTCTTCGTGCTGGTCGTGGTCTACACCCTCGTCCAGGGACCGACGCTGCCCTGGCTGGCGCGCACGCTGCGGCTGGGCGAGACGGGCGAGGCCTCCGACCTCGGCATCGAGTCGGCACCGCTGGAACGGCTGCGCGGGCATCTGCTGTCCGTGTCGATCCCCGAGGGCTCCCGGATGCACGGGGTGGAGGTCAGCGAGCTGCGCCTGCCTCCAGGAGCCGCCGTCACTCTCGTCGTGCGCGAAGAAAAATCGTTCGTTCCACTGCCCTCGACGGTGTTGCGGCGGGGCGACGAACTGCTCGTCGTCGCCACCGACCCGGTCCGCGACGCGGCGGAACGCCGTCTGCGCGCGGTCGCCCACGGCGGCAAACTGGCGGGCTGGCTCGGCACGAACGGGGCGTCCAGCTCGCGTTGAGGGCGCGTTCCCTGCCGTTCACGCCCCCTTCCCGTGAAATCCCAGGTGGGCCCTTCCGTGGTGCTCGTTTTCACAGCTGGGGGAGGAGGTGATCCCTGTAGCATGAAGGCGCACCCTGATCGAACCAACTCTGCCTGACGCAGAGCTGGCGCGACCGTATGGCGGCCGGGTCCCCACCCGCAGTGGGCGCCGGTATCTACCGCAGTCCGCGCAAGAGGACAGCTCTCGGCGCCCGGGCCCACACAGGCCCGCGCTACCAGGCGGCAGAAAGGCACGGGCCGTGGGATCCACGGTCACCACCACCGAACCGGAGAAGACCTCGCCGGCCTCGTCCCGCCCGGGATACGGACAGCTGCTGCGCACCCGCGGCGCCTGGACCTTCCTGCTCCCCGGCTTCGCGGCGCGCCAGCCGTTCGCGATGCTCACCATCTCCCTCGTGCTGCTCGTGCAGCACACCACCGGCTCGTACGGCGCCGCGGGCGCCACCGCGGCCGCCACCGGTGTCTCCATGGCGCTGTTCGCGCCGTACAGCGGGCGTCTCGCCGACCGCTACGGCCAGCGCGCCGTGCTGATCCCCGGCGTTCTGGTGCACACGCTGTCCGGCCTGTCCCTCACGGCGCTCGCGCTGGCGCACGCTCCCCTGTGGGCGCTGTTCCTGGCGGCCGTCCCGACCGGCGCCTCGGTGCCGCAGATCGGCCCCATGGTGCGTGCACGCTGGGGCGTGACGCTGCAGGGTTCGCCGTTGATGACCACCGCGGCGGCGTTCGAGTCGGTCACGGACGAGCTGACCTTCGTCTTCGGCCCGCTGCTGGCGACCGCGCTGTGCACCGCCGTGACCCCGGCGGCCGGCCTGGTCACGGAAGGGGCGCTGACCCTCGTCGGCGGTCTGCTGTTCGCCGCGCAGAAGGGCACGCAGCCGCCGGTGACCGGTACGGGTGGGCACGCGCGCGTGAAGCACGCCTCCGCGCTGCGCGTGCCGGGCGTGCGCGTGCTGGTGGTGACCTTCCTGGGCATCGGGTCCGTCTTCGGCGGCATGCAGGTGTCGCTCGCGGCGTTCACCGAGTCCATCGGCGAGCCCGGCCTGAACGGTGTCCTGTACGGCGTCTTCGCCGCCGGCAACATGCTGTCCGGCATCGTCTGCGGCGCGATCGCCTGGAAGAGCGCCCCCCAGCGCCGCCTGGTCGTCGGCTACACGGCGCTCGCGATCGTCGCGTCCGCCCTGTGGACGGCGCACTCGGTGCTGCTGCTCGCCGGGCTCGGTCTGCTGGTGGGCATGTGCATCGCGCCGGCGCTGATCACCGGCTACACGCTGGTCGAGGGCCTGGTCCCGGCCGGCGCCCGCACGGAGGCCTTCACCTGGCTGACCGGCGCGGTCGCGCTCGGGCAGGCGGCCGCCGTCACGGTCGCCGGACAGCTGGAGGACCGGCTGTGGGACGGCGCGGGATTCCTGGTGCCGATGGCCGGCACGGTGCTCGCGCTGGCCACCCTGCTGGCGCTGCGGTCGCGGCTGGTCGCGCCGCCGCAGCACCGTACCGTCGCACGTGGCGTCGGTCACCGCGTGCCGGTGGCGGTGGACTGATTCCCAGGAATACGTCACTATGGACTGTCGTTAGCACTCATTGAGTCAGAGTGCCAGGAGGAAGACAGTGCCGACCTACCAGTACCAGTGCACCGAGTGCGGCGAGGGCCTCGAGGCGGTGCAGAAGTTCACCGACGACGCCCTGACCGAGTGCCCCAACTGCGGTGGCCGCCTGAAGAAGGTGTTCTCCGCGGTCGGCATCGTCTTCAAGGGCTCCGGCTTCTACCGCAACGACTCCCGCGGCTCCTCGTCGAGCAGCAGCCCGGCGTCGAAGCCGTCGAGCACGTCGTCGTCGAGTTCGACGAGCACGTCCTCCTCGGACTCGAAGCCGTCCTCGTCGAGCTCCGCCAACAGCTCCGCGGCCTGACCTGCTCTTTCCCCGGACCCTGACGTCGTACGACGTCAGGGTCCTCGGCGTTTCCCGGCGCCGCTCCCCCACGGTTTCAGCGCCCGCTAATGTGCTGGTCATGGCGAACGCAGAGATCGGCGTAATCGGTGGCTCGGGCTTCTACTCGTTCCTCGACGACGTGACCGAGGTCCAGGTCGACACCCCCTACGGGCCGCCCAGCGACTCCCTCTTCCTCGGCGAGATCGCCGGCCGGCGGGTCGCCTTCCTGCCCCGGCACGGCCGCGGCCACCACCTGCCGCCGCACCGCATCAACTACCGCGCCAACCTGTGGGCGCTGCGCTCGGTCGGCGTCCGGCAGGTGCTCGGGCCCTGCGCGGTGGGCGGGCTGCAGCCCGAGTACGGCCCCGGCACGCTGCTCGTGCCGGACCAGTTCGTGGACCGGACGAAGTCCCGTATGCAGTCGTACTTCGACGGGCTCCCGCTGCCCGACGGCACCGTGCCGAACGTCGTGCACGTCTCCATGGCCGACCCCTACTGCCCCGCCGGACGGGCTGTCGCCCTGAAGGCCGCCCACGGGCGGGACTGGGAGCCGGTGGACGGCGGCACGCTGGTCGTGGTCGAGGGGCCGCGCTTCTCGACGCGTGCGGAATCGTTGTGGCACCGGGCGCAGGGCTGGTCGGTCGTGGGCATGACCGGTCACCCGGAAGCGGCGCTCGCCCGGGAACTGGAGCTCTGCTACACGTCGCTGACCCTGGTCACCGACCTCGACGCGGGCGCCGAGACCGGCGAGGGCGTCTCGCACGAGGAGGTGCTGCGGGTGTTCGCGGCCAATGTGGACCGGCTGCGCGGTGTGCTGTTCGACGCGGTGGCGGCGCTGCCGGAAACCGGGGCACGGGACTGCCTGTGCGTGAACGCGCTCGGCGGAATGGATCCGGGCTTCGAGCTGCCGTAGCGCCTTCGCGAGAAGACCCGGAATTGCCCGTTCGGGTGGCCGGGTTATCCACAATCCGTCCGTCGTCCACCGGCTCCGGCGGAATGCGGCGCGAGGCCTCATCGTGGCCTCGCAAGCCGAATTCCTCGTCGCAGGCGGTGATTCCCGTGCCTTCGTCCCCGTCCTTGAATCCGTCCCCCGCCCCGTCCCCGCCCTCTTCGCATTTTCCGGCTCCGCTCCGGCTTCCGCGTCCGCTGGGCACGGACGCCCCGGCGACCTGTCACATCCCGCAGTTCCCGCCGGTGCGGGTGCGCGGCGGTCGGTATCGGCTGCAGCGGCTCCTACGGCACCGCGGGCGGGCCATCGCGGCCGGCCTCGCGGTCACCACGGCCGCGCTCATCGCCGCGGGGCCGCGCACGGGAACCGCACCGCAGCGTGCGGAACAGGCCCCGGGCCACCCGGTTACGGTGCCCGCACGCCGGCCCTCGGCCGTGGACGTGGTGACGGCGCCCGTGCGGATCGCCGACGCGGCCACCGTCCGGCTCCTGCGGCCCGGCGACCGCGTCGACGTCATCGCCGCCGGGGACCCGTCGGCCGGCGGCGTCGCACGCGTGCTCGCGCGCGGCGTGCGGGTGACCAAGGTGCCCGAGCCGCTGGAGGACGGGGCAGAGAGCGGGGCGCTGGTCGTGCTGTCGGTGCCGCGTGCCACCGCGGCCCGGCTCGTCGGCGCGAGCGCCACGGCGAGGCTGGCGGTGACGCTGTGCTGAACCGACTGGGACGCTTCCTCGGCGGCTTGCTGTCAAGTCGCTCGATCGAACGGCGGGACTGGACACGGTGGGCTCACCGTGCCGTAGGTTGCGGAGCGTTTCGTTCCACACCCTGCGTATGCGAGGAGAGTCCCCGAGGTGAGCGCGAAGAAGGAACCGAGCGTCTGGCAGGGCTTCAAGGCCTTCCTGATGCGCGGCAACGTCGTCGATCTGGCAGTCGCGGTGGTCATCGGCGCGGCCTTCACGAACATCGTGAACTCGGTGGTCAAGGGGGTGATCAACCCGCTGGTGGGGGCGATCGGCACACAGAATCTGGATCACTACAGCTCCTGCCTGAAGGACCCGTGTGTGGTGGGTCCGGACGGCTCGGTCAAGAGCGGTGTGCCGATCCTGTGGGGCACCGTTCTCGGTGCGACGCTGACGTTCGTGATCACCGCCGCGGTCGTGTACTTCCTGATGATCCTGCCGATGTCGAAGTACCTGGCGCGGCAGGCGGCCCGCAAGGCGGCGCGGGAGGGCACCAAGGAGGTCATCGAGGTGACCGAGCTGGAGGTGCTCAAGGAGATCCGCGACGCGCTGGTCGCGCAGCGTGGATCTGGGCGCGACGAACGCTAGCGGCGCTGCCGCGGACGGCTCAGAGGTGGTGGGGCGGCTTCTCGTCGAGGAAGCGCTTGAGGTCGGCGGCGCTGTCGCCGTCCGTGCGCTCGCCCCACCCGCGGTCGGTGTCGTCCGAGGACTGCTGGTCCAGCGGGTCGTCGAAGACCAGTGCGGGCTTCGGCTCGCGGGGCTCGGATGCGGGAGCGGTGCTCATGCCACAAGGGTACGGCCCCGGCCCACGCGCCCCCGCGCGTCCGGCGCCCCCGGTGGGGCCCGCCTGTGAATGCGTTCATTGCCTGCTGATGCCTTCACAACGCCTTCCGAACGCTTTTCTGCTGTGCTGAGGGGCATGATGTCGAGTTCCGCTCCGGCGCCCGCCTCCCCGGGCGCACCCCAGCCCTCCGGACCGCTGCGACGCCTCGTCGCGCGCGGGCGCGACGAGGCTCACCGCGTCTCCTCGCCCCTGGAGCTCTTCTTCGACCTGTGCTTCGTCGTGGCGATCGCGCAGGCGGGCGCGCAACTGGTGCACTCCGTCGCCGGGGGGCACGCGGGCGACGGCATCCTCAACTACGCCATGCTGTTCTTCTCCATCTGGTGGGCCTGGATGAACTTCACCTGGTTCGCCTCGGCGTACGACAACGACGACGCGCTCTACCGGGTCGTCACCCTGGTGCAGATCGCCGGCGTCCTGGTCCTGGCCGCCGGCATCTCCCGGGCCTTCCAGCAGCACGACTACCTGCTGGTCTGGCTCGGCTATGTGATCATGCGGCTGGCGATGGCCACGCAGTGGCTGAGAGCCGCGAGATCGACCGAGGGCGCCGAGAGAACCATGGGGTTGCGGTACGCGTGCGGCGTGCTCCTGTGCCAGGTCGGCTGGCTCGGACTGTTGCTGCTGCCCCAACCCGCCCGGCCCTGGGTGTTCCTTGTGATGGCGATCGCGGAGATGTGTGTCCCGCTGCTCGCCGAGAAGGAGTACGAGACCTCCTGGCACCCGCACCACATCGCCGAACGGTACGGCCTGTTCACCATCATCGTGCTCGGCGAGACGGTCGCCGCGGCGACCGTGGCCGTGAAGGGGGCCTTCGACGAGCGCAACGCGCTGGGCGAGCTGCTGCCGATCGCGGCGGGCGGGCTGCTGATCGTATTCTCCGCATGGTGGATCTACTTCGTGGTGCCCATCCACGGTCACCTGCGCGCCAACGGTCAGGCGTTCCTGTGGGGTTACGGCCACTACCTGATCTTCTCCTCCGCCGCGGCGATCGGCGCGGGCCTGGAGGTGGCCGTGGAACACGCGGTCGGCAAGACAGCCATCTCCACGCTGTCCGCGTCGGCGGCCGTGACGCTGCCGACAGCGCTGTATCTGCTCACCGTCTGGCTGCTCCACTCGCGGCACTTCAAGGTCGGCATCGCCCAGCAACTGGTGCTGCCGGTCGCGGCGCTGCTGGTGATCTGCTGCACCTTCCTGGGCGACTGGGCGGTGTTCGCGGCGGGACTGATGTGCTCGGCTGCGGTCGCCGTCGGGGTGACGCTGACGGCGCGCATGGTCGGGCGGGGGCGTGCGGCGAGCGCCGCTGCTCCGGCCGGCTGAGTCCTCGGAGGCACCGGGAGGGGCGAGACTGGCCTCCATGACAGTTGACGCAATCACGGACGTCGCCGGGGTGCGGGTGGGGCATGCCACCCGCAGCGGGGACGGCTGGCTCACCGGTACCACGGTCGTGCTCGCTCCGGAGGGCGGCGCGGTCGTCGCCGTGGACGTGCGCGGCGGCGGCCCCGGCACCAAGGAGACCGACGCGCTGGACCCGCGCAACGTGGTGCAGCGGGTCGACGCGGTCGTGCTGACCGGGGGCAGCGCGTACGGGCTCGACGCGGCGTCCGGCGTGATGGCCTGGCTGGAGGAGCAGCGGCGCGGCGTGCGGGTGGGGCCGGACCCGGCGCACGTGGTTCCGGTCGTGCCCGCGGCGTGCGTCTTCGACCTGGGGCGCGGAGACTTCCGCGCGCGACCGGACGCGGCGACCGGGCGTGCGGCGGTGGAGGCCGCGGCGGCGAGCGCGCCCGGTGCCAGGGTGCCGCAGGGGTGCGTCGGGGCCGGGACGGGCGCCGTGGCAGGGCGGATCAAGGGCGGCGTGGGCACCGCGAGCACGGTGCTCGACTCAGGGGTCACCGTGGCCGCGCTGGTCGTCGTGAACGCTGCGGGGTCGGTGATCGAGCCCGAGACGGGGGCGCTGTACGGGGAGTTGTGCCAAGGACGGGTGGAGTACCCGGAGGAGCGCGTGCACGAGGCCGCGCGCCGGCGCCTCGACGAAACCGCCGCCGAGCATGCGCCGCCCCCGCTCAACACGACGTTGGCGGTCGTCGCGACCGACGCGGACCTCTCCAAGACGCAGGCGCAGAAGCTGGCGGGCACGGCGCACGACGGGATCGCGCGCGCCGTACGGCCGGTGCACCTCATGAACGACGGCGACACGGTGTTCGCGCTGGCGACCGGCGCGCGCGCTCTCGCCGGGCGCCCCCTGGAGCTCAACGGCGTCCTCGCCGCCGGCGCGGATGTCGTGACCCGCGCGATCGTACGGGGCGTACGCGCCGCCGAGTCGGTCGACGGGCCCGGTGGAGTGTGGCCGTCGTACGGGGAGTTGTACGGGGCGAGGTAGGGGCGGTGCGCGGCGGGGCGGAGGGCTGAGGACGGGCGGGAGCCGCCGCCGGCGTTGCATTGTCGCGGTTGTGTCACGTGATGGCGTTCAGGGGGGAGGGCGGGAACCTTCCCGGCCGCCAGTGTCCTCTTTCTTCACGCACTGGAACGGATCACGCACATCACACGAACCTGGAGCAGCCCGTGACAACGCCGGACATTGCAGCGCGGCGCGTACTGGGGGCCTGTGCCGCCCTGGTGGTCGGCAGCCTCGTCCTGACCGCTTGTGGTGGCGACGCCAACGCCACCGACAACGGCAAGGGCGGCAAGAACTCCCCCAAGGCGTCGGCGGCGCAGATCCTGATCTCGGCCAAGGACGGTTCGACCGGCGCGTCCATCAACGCGACCGGCGTGAAGGTCAGCGGCGGCAGGCTGACCGAGGTGAGGATGACCGTCGCCGAGTCGGGGCAGACCGTGGCGGGCGCGATATCGGCGGACGGCGGCAGCTGGAAGCCGAAGCGGCAGCTGGAGCGCGGGACGAAGTACAAGATCGACGCGACCGCGAAGGACTCCGGCGGCCGTACCACCACGACCAGGTCTGTCTTCACCACCGTCACGACGGCGAACAGCTTCATCGGCACCTACACGCCGGACAACGGCACCACGGTAGGGGTGGGCATGCCGGTGTCGTTCAAGTTCGACAAGTCGATCACCGACAAGAAGGCCGTGCAGTCGCACATCACCGTCGACTCCAGCAGTGGTCAGCAGGTGGTCGGGCACTGGTTCGGGGACCAGCGGCTGGACTTCCGGCCGCAGGAGTACTGGAAGGCCGGCTCCAGGGTCACGCTGAAGATCGACCTGGACGGGGTTCAGGGGGCGAAGGGCGTCTACGGCGTGCAGAAGAAGACCGTCTCCTTCACCGTCGGGCGGTCCCAGGTCTCCACGGTCGACGCCGACACGCAGACCATGACCGTGGTACGCGACGGCAGGACGATCAAGACGGTTCCGATCTCCACCGGCGACCCGCAGCACACCACGTACAACGGGCAGATGGTGATTTCCGAGAAGTTCCGGCAGACCCCCATGGACAGCCGGACGGTGGGTCTCGGCAACGCGTACAACATCCCGGACGTGCCGCACGCGATGCGTCTGACGGACTCCGGGACCTTCATCCACGGCAACTACTGGTACAACAAGGCCAATCCGCCCTTCGGCCGCGAGGGCACCAGCCACGGCTGCGTCGGGCTCGCGGACGTGCAGGGCGGGCAGGGCGCCACGTCGGCCACGTGGTTCTTCGACAACTCGATCACCGGTGACGTCGTGATCGTGAAGAACTCCCCCGACAAGACCGTCGCCCCGGACAACGGGCTCAACGGCTGGAACATGCCGTGGAGCGCCTGGACCGCCGGAAGTGCCCTCTGAGCGGCGCTTTTTGACGTCACGTCGGGCCGCGCGGGAACTTCTCGCGCGGCCCGCGCGTTTTCCTGGCATAGGTTTTCTCGGTTCCAGGACATGATGTCCGACCGAGGGGCTACGGTATGCACCCACAAGGTGACATGCAGCAACGCCGGGAGAAGCCTTGAGCGTTCCGTACGAGACGGCAGCGTACGAACCAGCCGAGTCGCCCGAGTCTCCTGAGGAGCATCTCGAGCGACTCCTCGGCCGTGCCCTGAACTCCTTCGAGCTGCCCGACGAGGTGATACGGCAGCTCGACTGCGCGCTGGTGCACGACAGTTCGCTGCACTCGGCGTACCACAGCGCGGGGCTGCACCGGGAGACGTACCGGCACACCTGGCTGCTCGCCGACGGCTCCGCGGTCACGCTGTGGGAGCTCGCGCACAACCCCACGCCGGGTGGCGCCCCGGTGAGCGAGGTGTACGTCGACGAGGAGGAGCTGCAGACGGCCACGGCGCGGCTCGGGATGCCGCCCGAGACGCCGGAGTTCGAGCTGCCCGCGCTGATGCGGCTGTGGGCGATCCCGGAGCCGCGGCACATGTTCGCCTCCGAGGACTCGGCCGACCACGCGCGCCGGCTGCTGCGCCGTGCGGAGAATCCGGACCGGCCCGACGCGCAGACGGCGGAGCTGCTGGCGACGGCGACGGCGCACGAGATCACGCAGGCGTTCGGGCGCCCGGGCCGCGCCGGGCGCGTGGGACTGAGCTACGCGCTGTACGAGCACGCGTTCCTGCTGCCGGACGGCAGCCAGGTCTCCCTGTGGGAGGTGGAGCACACCGCGACACCGGACGGGCGGCACATGTGCGAGGTGTACATGTCTCAGGACGCGGCCCGGGACGCCATGGAGCGGCGCGCGGCGCGACAGGGGTAGTGAGCGCCGCGGGGCGGCAGGGCAGCGCGTGCCGCGGGGCGGGGAACGGCGCTTCTCCGTCAGTGATCGCCAAGTCGTCGTATCAGTCCGGCGAAGGCGTCCTGTTCCGCGGGGGTGAGTTCCACCTTCTCCCACGCGGGGCCGCCCTGCCGCTGGGGCGGGAGGAACGGGAGACGAGCGGCCGGGAGCTCTCGCAGGGCCTCCTTGCGGAAGCGGCGCAGCAGGCGTACGACGACGATCGCCCAGGCCACGCCGACCAGGGTGAGGACGGCCGCGCCGGTCAACTGGAGAGTCGCGACATGCTCTGGCATAGGCCCAGTACACACCACGGTCCGGGACTTTGATCCCGGACCGTGACGTATCTCGCAGGTGCCGTGAACAACTCACAGCGAACTAAAGGGACAAGGCGTGGCGGCGGTGGGTGGGTCAGGCCGCCACGGGCTGCTTGGTCTCCTTTGCCGCGGTGGCCGCGTTCGCGGCGGGGTCGGTGGCCTTGGTCTCCGCGGTCTGCTTGCGCATGCCCTTGAGCAGGACGACCAGGGCCGTGGTGGCGCAGACGCCGGCCGCGATGGCGATGAGGTACAGGAAGGGGTTGCCGATCAGCGGGATCACGAAGATGCCGCCGTGCGGGGCGCGCAGGGTGGCACCGAAGGCCATCGACAGAGCGCCGGTGAGCGCGCCGCCGACCATCGACGAGGGGATCACGCGCAGCGGGTCGGCCGCCGCGAACGGGATGGCGCCCTCGGAGATGAAGGACGCGCCCAGCACCCAGGCGGCCTTGCCGTTCTCGCGCTCGGTGTGGGTGAACAGCCTGCCCCGCACGGTGGTGGCCAGGGCCATCGCCAGCGGCGGGACCATGCCGGCCGCCATCACCGCGGCCATGATCTTCATGGCGGAGTCGCTGGGGTTGGAGACCGCGATGCCGGCGGTGGCGAAGGTGTAGGCGACCTTGTTGACCGGGCCGCCGAGGTCGAAGCACATCATCAGGCCGAGCAGGGCGCCGAGCAGGATCGCGTTGGTGCCGGTGAGGCCGTTCAGCCAGTCGGTGAGGCCCTTCTGGGCACTGGCGATGGGCTTGCCGATCACCACGAACATCAGGAATCCGACGATCGCCGAGGAGATCAGCGGGATCACCACCACCGGCATGATGCCGCGCAACGCCGGGGGTATCCGCACCTTCTGGATGGCCAGCACCACACCGCCGGCGATCAGACCGGCCGCGAGGCCGCCGAGGAAGCCCGCGTTGATGGTCAGGGAGATCGCGCCGCCCACGAAGCCGGGGACGAGGCCTGGCCGGTCGGCCATGCCGTAGGCGATGTAGCCGGCCAGGACCGGGACCAGGAAGCCGAAGGCGACGACGCCGATCTGGAAGGACAGCGCGCCCCAGCTGTCGGCCTGCGTCCACACGAAGTGGTCCATGACCGACGGCGCCTTGTTGATCTTGTAGCCGCCGATCGCGAATCCCAGGGCGATGAGGAGACCGCCCGCGGCGACGAACGGCACCATGTAGCTCACACCGCTCATCAGCCACTTGCGCAGCTTGGTGCCGTAGCCCTCGGTGGAGTCGCCCGCGCGCTCGACCGGCGTGCCGCCCGAGGCGGGCGCCGGCGCGCTCGTCTCGCCGCGCGCCGCCTTCGCGCGCACCTCCGTGATGAGTGCGGCGGGGCGGTTGATGCCCGCCTTCACGCCGACGTCGACGGTCGGCTTTCCGGCGAAACGGTCCTTCTCTCGTACGGGGACGTCGTGCGCGAAGATCACGGCGTCCGCCGCCGCGATCACCGCCGGGTCCAGCCGGGTGAAGCCGGCCGAGCCCTGTGTCTCGACGACGAGTTCGACGCCCGCCTCGCGTCCCGCATTCTCCAGGGACTCGGCCGCCATGTAGGTGTGCGCGATGCCGGTGGGGCAGGAGGTGACGGCGACGATACGGAAGGGACGTTCGCCGGAGCCCGCGGCGGAGCCGGCGCCCGCGGGGGTCGCCTGCGCCGGGGTGGACGCGCCCGGCGCCTGCGCGGTGGTGCCCGCCGCGGCGTCGGCGGAGGCCGCCACCGACGCCGCAGCGGTGTCTTCGAGGGCGCCGCCTGCGCCCGCAGCGCCCACGGCGCCCTGAGCAGCGCCCGCCGCAGGGTTCGCGCCCCCGGTGCTCGGCGTCTCGTCGCCGCGGATCAGCGCGGCCGCCGTCTGCGTGTCGGTCACCGCGCGCAGCGCGTCCGTGAACTCGGTGTTCATCAGCTGGCGGGCCAGTGAGGAGAGGATCGTCAGGTGGGCGTCGTCGGCGCCGGCCGGGGCCGCGATCAGGAAGATCAGGTCGGCCGGGCCGTCCGCGGCGCCGAAGTCGATGCCGGCGGCGCTGCGGCCGAAGGCGAGGCTCGGCTCGGTGACGTGGGCGCTGCGGCAGTGCGGGATGCCGATGCCGCCGTCGAGGCCGGTCGGCATCTGGGCCTCACGGGCGGCCACGTCGGCGAGGAAGCCCTCCAGGTCGGTCACCCGGCCTTGGGCCACCATGCGCTCGGCGAGGGCGCGCGCCGCCGCTTCCTTGGTGTCGGCGGACAGGTCGAGGTCGACCAGGTCCGCGGTGATCATGTCGCTCATCGCGGGCTCCTATGCACGCGTATCGCCCGGGGGGAGGCGTGGGCGGAAAGGGGGACGGGGGTGGGGGCAGCGGCGAGTACCGGGGAACATCGCCGCTTCGAGGCGGGCCCGGTGGGCACGTCCTGGGGTGTGGACGCGGTGTGAGCGCCCGGCCGCCGGGTGCCGGGGCGGGTGCGGCGGAGCGCGAGGGCGTTCATGACACCGGCTCCGTCAGTTCGCGGTCGAGGGGGATCTCGGCCGTGACGGTCACGGCCGACGGGTCCAGGTCGGCGGGGGTCGGCATGACGCTGCCGGGGAGCTGGACGGCGGCGGCGCCGTGGGCGACGGCGGAGGCGAGGGCCTCGGGGCCGCTGCCGCCGGCGATCAGGAACCCGGCGAGGGAGGAGTCCCCGGCGCCGACGTTGCTGCGGACCGTGTCCACGCAGGCGGTGGCGAACCAGGTGCCCGCGTCCTCCACGAGGAGTTGCCCGTCGGCGCCCAGGCTGGCGAGCACGGCGCGCGCGCCCATGCCGCGTACCTCCTCGGCCGCCTTCAGCGCGTCGCCCACGGTCGCCAGGGGGCGCCCGACGGCTTCCGCGAGCTCCTCGGCGTTGGGCTTCACCACGTCGGGCCGCGCGGCCAGTGCCTCCAGCAGCGCATGCCCCGAGGTGTCCAGCGCGATGCGCGCGCCCCCGGCGTGCGCCCGCGTGACGACGTCGGCGTACCACGAGGGCGCGAGCCCCCGGGGCAGGCTGCCGCAGCACGCGATCCAGTCGGCGTCGCGGGACTGCTCGTGCACGGTGTCCAGGAGGAGCTCCTGTTCGGCCTGCGACAGCTCCGGGCCCGGCGCGTTGATCTTGGTGAGCACCCCGTCGGACTCCGCGAGCGCGATGTTCGAGCGGGTGGCTCCGGCGATCAGGACCGGCGCGACCTCGATGCCCTGCGCGTCGAGCAGGTCCGCGATGAGCGCCCCCGGCGCACCACCCAGGGGCAGAACGGCGACCGTGCGCCGGCCGGCGGCCGCGACGGCGCGCGAGACGTTCACGCCCTTGCCGCCGGGGTCCATGCGCTCGCCGGTGGCGCGGACGACCTCGCCGCGTTCCAGGGCGGGGACCTCGTAGGTGCGGTCGAGGGAGGGGTTGGGGGTGACGGTGAGGATCATGCGCGTACTACTTCCGTGCCGCCGCGCTCGATGGCGGCAGCGTCTTCCGGGCTCAGCCCGCTGTCGGTGATCAGCAGGTCCACATCGCCCAGGTCGCCGAACCGGGCGAAGTGCTCCTGGCCGTGCTTGGAGGAGTCGGCCAGCAGCACCACGCGCCGGGCGGCCGCGACGGCGGCCCGCTTGACCGCGGCCTCGGCGAGATCCGGGGTGGTCAGACCGTGCTCGGTGGAGAAGCCGTTGGCCGCCACGAACAGCACGTCGGCGCGGATCTCGCCGTATGCGCGCAGCGCCCAGGCGTCCACGGCAGCGCGCGTGCGGTGCCGTACGCGCCCCCCGACCAGATGGAGCTGGATGCCCGGGTGGTCGGCGAGGCGGGCGGCGATGGGCAGGCTGTGCGTGACGACAGTCAGGGAGGCCTCCAGCGGGATCGCGGCGGCGACCCGGGCGACCGTCGTACCGGCGTCGAGGATCATCGTGCCCTCGGTCGGCAGTTCGGCGACGGCGGCCTTGGCGATGCGGTCCTTCTCGTCGGCGGCGGTGGACTCGCGCTCGGTGAGGTCCGGTTCGAAGTCGAGGCGGCCCACCGGGATGGCGCCGCCGTGCACCCGGCGGACGAGGCCCGCGCGGTCGAGGGCCTTCAGATCGCGGCGGATCGTTTCCGCGGTGACCTGGAACTCCTCGGCGAGCGACAGCACGTCCACCCGGCCGCCGTCACGTGCGAGCCGGAGGATCTCCTGCTGCCGTTCCGGTGCGTACATGCGTGCTCGCCTCCGCCTCGATGTCCGTTCACTTCTGACTGATGCCCGAACGTGTGGTTTCAGTCGCGAGGCTACGCCGGGATTTCCGGAAAGTAAACAGGTTCGGGCTTCAACCGGACATGATCGGGCGTCCGGCCGGACAGAGGGGCATGGACGGGCATGCGACGGGCCCGGCACCCGCAGGTGCCGGGCCCGTCAGGCGCGGCTCAGTGCACCAGCTCCGGCTCCCGCGCCGGCGCCTCCGCCTCGGCTCCCTCCACCTGCTGTGCGGGCCGCTTCGGCAGGGCCGACATCAGCAGGAAGATCGCGCCCATGATCCCGGCGACCCACCACAGCGCGTGCTGGAAGGCGTGCACGAAGGCCGGGCCGCCCTGGGCCGGGGCCGGCCGGTCGCCGATCTCGCCGAAGAACACCACCGACACCAGCCCCAGGCCGAGCGCGTTGCCCATCTGCTGCACCGTGTTGATCAGCCCGGACGCGGACCCGGCGTGCTGGCGCGGCACCTCGGAGAGCACCGCGTCGGTCAGCGGGGCGACGATCAGCCCCATGCCGGCGCCCATCACGACCAGCGGGAGGGACATCTGCCAGGAGGCGATGCCGAGGCCGTACCGGTGCGCCTCCCACAGGTAGAGCAGGACGCCTACGGCCATGACCAGCGCGCCCGCCTGGAGCACCTTCCGCCCGAACCTCGGTACGAGGTTCTGCACCGACATCCCGGCCGCCGTCGACACCGCGAGGGAGAACGGCACGCCGGTCAGCCCGGCCCGCAGCGGGCTCCAGCCCAGGCCGATCTGCATGTAGAGCGTCCAGACCAGGAAGAAGATGCCGAGCGCGACCCCGAAAACGGTCTGTACGGCGATGCCCGCAGCGAAGCTCTTCACCCGGAAGAGGGACAGTTCGATGAGCGGGGAACCGTCCCTGGCCGCCTTCCGTTTTTCGTACGACACCAGCGCCGCGAAGACGACGAGCGCGCCGGCCATGCAGAGGTACCCCCACAGTGGCCAGCCCAGCTCGCGACCGCGGGTGAGCGGGTAGAGCAGCATCAGCAGGCCCAGCGAGACCAGGGCGACACCGACGAGGTCCAGCTTCAGCGCCCTGGGGGCCTTCGATTCGGTGATGAAGTGGCGGCCCAGGATCCAGGCCAGGACGCCGACGGGGAGGTTGATGAGGAAGATGGGCCGCCATTCGAGGCCGAACAGGTTCCACTCGGTCAGCAGCGCGCCGAGCAGCGGTCCGGAGACCGCGCCGAGGCCCACGATCGCGCCGAACAGGCCGAACACCTTGCCGCGTTCGTGGGCCGGGAAGGTGGCGTGCACGATCGACAGCACCTGCGGCACCATCATCGCCGCCATACCGCCCTGCAGGATGCGGGAGGCGACCAGCATCTCCGGGTTCGCGGCGAAGCCGCACAGGGCGGAGGCGAGGGTGAAGCCGCCGACACCGATCAGGAACAGCCGTTTGCGGCCATGGATGTCGCCGAGACGTCCGCCGGTGATGAGACCCGCGGCGAAGGCCAGGGCGTAGCCGGCGGTGATCCACTGGATCTGACTGACCGACGCGTGGGCCGTCCGCTGGATGGACGGGATGGCGATGTTGACGATCGTCACGTCCACCAGGTCCATGAAGGCCGCGGTCATGACGATGGCCAGGGCCAGCCATCGGGTTCGGTCGGGGATGGGTTCGGGGAGCGCCGTGGGAGGGGGTGTGGTCACCCGGGTGCCGGTCGTCTGTGGCTTGTCGCGCCCTGTGGCGGAGCCGCTGATCGACGCGGCTGCGCGCCCCGGGAAGGTGTTGTCGTCGCCGTGGGTCATGCGCTCAAGCTAGGAGGCCATTAGGTCAGATCGTGTCCTACTTGTGCGGCATCCTCGTACTCATGACGACGGACACCCCGGCACGGTTGTTGCAGCTCCTCTCCCTGCTCCAGACCCCCCGAGAGTGGCCCGGCGGTGAGCTCGCCGAGCGGCTCGGGGTGTCGCGGCGCACCGTGCGACGGGACATCGACCGGTTGCGTGAGCTCGGGTATCCGGTGCAGGCCAGCAAGGGGGCCGACGGCGGATACCGGCTGGTCGCCGGCAAGGCGCTGCCGCCGCTGGTGCTGGACGACGAGGAGGCGGTGGCGATCGCGGTGGGGCTGCGGGCCGGAGCCGGGCATGCGGTGGAGGGCGTGGACGAGGCCTCCGTACGGGCCCTGGCCAAGCTGGAGCAGGTGCTGCCGGCCCGGCTGCGCCACCGGGTGTCCACGCTCCAGGCCGCGACGACACCGCTGACCAGCGGGGACGGGCCGACCATCGCACCGGAGACGCTGACCGTGATGGCCTCGACAGTGGCGGGGCACGAGCGGCTGCGGTTCGCCTACCGCGACAAGGACGGCGGCGAGTCACGGCGGCTGACCGAACCGCACCGGCTGGTGTCGACCGGGCGGCGGTGGTATCTCGTCGCCTACGACCTGGACCGCGCCGACTGGCGGACCTTCCGGGTGGACCGGGTGAGCGAGCCGTTCGCGACCGGAGCCCGCTTCGCGCCACGGGAGTTGCCGACGGGGAGCGCGGCGGAGTATCTGCGCCAGTCCATCCAGCGGCGGCAGGAGAGGTACGAGTTCGCGGTGCGCTTCGCCGCGACGGCGGAGCAGGTCTCCGCACGCCTGCCGGCGGGGCTCGGGGTGCCGGAGGACGACGGCGCGGGCGGTTGTGTGCTGCGGGGCGCCTTCGGCGATCCCCTGGAGTGGCTGGCAGTACGGCTGGCGATGACGGGGTACGAGTTCACGGTGCGGGGTCCGGGTGAACTGGCCGCATGCGTCCGCGAGTTGGGTGCGCGGCTGAGTCGAGCGGGGGCGGATGTCCGCGAGGAGGGGACCCTTCGGTGAGGACACCTTCGGTAGGGGCCCTTCGGCGAGGGGCTCTTCGGCGTGCGGCGCCGGGGACGGCTCTAGCCCTCCCCGGCGTCCCACTCGAAGTCCCGCAGGGATTGGAGGTTGCGCAGCGCCAGGGTCGCGGGGCCGTCCGGGCCCGTGGGCGGGGAGGAAGTGGCGGCCCAGGACTCCACGGCCACACGGACGGCGGCGCCGGCGACGGCGGCGGCGAAGCGGAGGTCGGGGGTGACCGTCGCCTCACCGGTCCCACGACCGTCAAGTCGGCCAGGCTCACGGCCGGTTGCCGTTGCCGCGATCCGGTGCGCGAGGATCTCCGCCAGGCTCCGCTCCGACGCCTGGCACACCTCCGCCCAGACCTTGCGCAGGGCAGGGCTGGCGTCGGCCAGACGGATCAGGGTGCGCACCCATTCCCAGGACGCGGCCGAGACGCCGGCGCCGGGGATGAGGGTGTGCTGCACGGCGTGCTCCAGGGCCTCGGGGACGCCGAGCTGGGCCGGGGCCGAGCGGACCGCTTCCGCCCAGCGCTGGGCGCCTGCCGCGTAGAGGGGGGCGACCGCTTCCTCCTTGGTGGCGAAGTAGCGGTAGAAGGTGCGCGGGGCGATGCCGGCGGCCTGTGCGATGTCCTCGGCGCGGGTCGCCCGCAGACCCTGGCGGACGAACAGGGCGGCCGCCGCCCGGGCGATCTCCGTCCGGGTCTCGGCCTTGCGGCGTTCGGTCAGCGAGACGGGCGCGGAGGCGGAACGCGATTCACGGGCAGCGGTGGAGGTGGTGCCGGGGGTGGTGCTCGGCGGGGTGCCGGGGGTGGTGCTCATCCCGGCAGGCTATGCCCATGTGGCAGAATCTGCCATCCGACGGTCCACCCCGGGGTTCAGGTACGGGGTGGGCCGTCGTTCCATGACGCGCCACCATCCCGCCGCCCGCGCAGACTTGAGTCTCCCGCCAGGGGAGACCGGAAGGTGGGGTCATGCACTCCGGCATCGCGTACTCGATCGGTGAGCTGGCCCGGCGTACCGGGCTGTCGGTCAAGACCATCCGCTTCTACTCGGATCAGCATCTCGTGGTGCCGGCGAGCCGTACCCCTGCCGGTTACCGCCGCTACGGCCCCGAGGCGGTCGCCCGGCTGGCGCTCGTACGGACGCTGCGCGAACTCGGCCTGGGCCTGGAGGTGATCCGGCGGATCGTGGACCGGCCGCTCGGCCTCGGCCGGGTCGCGGCCGAGCAGGTGGCCGCGCTGGACGTGCAGATCAGTGCGCTGCGCCTGCGCCGGGCGGTGCTGTCCGCCGTGGCGGCCAGGCGTGAACCGACCTTCGAGGAGATGGAATTCATGCACCGGTTGGCGACCCTGTCCGAAAAGGAGCGGCGCCGCCTGATCGACGGTTTCCTCGACGCCGTCTTCGAGGCACCGCCCCAGCCCTCCCTGACCGACGCACCCCAGCCTTCCCCGGCCGACGCACCACCCCACCCCTCCCCGGCCGACGCACCACCCCACCTCGCCCCGGCGGACGCATCACCCCACCCCTCCCCGGCCAACGCATCGCCCCAACTCGCCCCGGCCGACGCGCCCCATCCTGCCGAGGGCGGGCTCCGGCGCTCCCTCACCCCCGAGTTGCCCGACCACGCGACCGAGGAACAGGTGACGGCGTGGGTGGAGCTGGCCGAGCTGTCGCTCGACGACGAGTTCCGTGCGGCCGTACGACGGCTGGTCCGGGAGCATGCCGGGACCCGGCACGGCCGCGAGGGCAGCGTCGCCGGCACGCCCCCCGTCCCGGACGTCGTCGCCGTCGCCCGGGATGTCGTGAACACCGCCCTTGCGTCCGGCATCAGGCCCGAGGCGCCGGAAGCGGATCCCGTCGTCGCGGCCCTTGTCACCCGATGCGCCCCCGCCTGCGGGCAGCCAGGTCACGCCGCGCCGCACGAGTGGCTGCTCCAGCGTCTCGAAGCCGCGCGCGAACCCCGCCATGACACCTATCTCCGCCTGCTGGCCCTCGTCAACGGTTGGCCGGCCCCCGAGCCGGTGACACCGGCGATCGACTGGGCGGCCGCAGCCCTGCGCGCGCGGGCGGTGGCCGGATAGGAACGCCCGGACAGGAACGGACGGCAGGAACGGACGGACAGGAACGACCCCAGCGACCGATCAGTTGACAGGCGGCACCCTCAACCGACCCAAGCGGTCGAGAAGTCGCAGATACAGACACGCATGAAGCCGGGCCTCGGCACCCGGGGGGGATAGGTGCCGAAGCCCGGCTGGGAGGTCCCGGCGCCGGGGGGGGATGTGCGTCGGGACCTGGCTGTGTGGTTCGGTTCGTGCGGTGGGCGCGTGGGGTCGGCCCGGTCTGTGCGGTTGGTGCGTGGGAGTGCGGTCCCGGGCCTGGCTGCTGGGGGCCCGGAAGGGTTGTTCCCGCGGGCCCGGGAGTTGAAGCGATGGGACCGCGCCATGTTCGCGCCGCCTTTCGCCACCGGCGTGCGCTCCCCCAGGCACCCGACGCCCACAGGCACCACAGGTTGCCGGCCGCCGCGCTCCCGCACCGCGGCCCACCGCGACCCCCGACTCAGCCCACGGGCGCCCCTCTCACAGCCGGCACCGGCACGTCGTAACTCCGTTACGCCGCCGCGTCGAAGCCGGTCTGGCGGGCCAGCTTCTTCAGTTCGAGCAGAGCGTGCTTCTCGATCTGGCGGATGCGTTCGCGGGTCAGGCCGTGTTCCTTGCCGACCTCGGTCAGGGTGCGCTCGCGGCCGTCCTCGATGCCGTAGCGCATCTTGATGATGGAGGCCGTGCGCTGGTCCAGGCGGCCGATCAGGTCGTCCAGTTCCTCGCTGCGCAGCAGGGTCATGACCGACTGCTCGGGGGAGACCGCCGAGGTGTCCTCCAGCAGGTCGCCGAACTGGGTCTCGCCCTCGTCGTCCACCGACATGTTCAGCGAGACCGGGTCACGGGCCCAGTCCAGGACGTCGATGACGCGCTCCGGCGTCGCGCCCAGCTCCACGGCGATCTCCGCGGGCTCCGGGTCGCGGCCGTGCTCACGGTTGAACTCGCGCTGCACGCGGCGGATGCGGCCCAGCTCCTCCACCAGGTGGACGGGGAGCCGGATGGTGCGGGACTGGTCGGCGATGGAGCGGGTGATGGCCTGACGGATCCACCAGGTGGCGTACGTCGAGAACTTGAAGCCCTTGCGGTAGTCGAACTTCTCGACCGCGCGCACCAGACCGGCGTTGCCCTCCTGGATCAGGTCGAGCAGGGGCAGGCCGCTGCGCGGATAGCGCCGGGCCACGGCGACGACGAGGCGGAGGTTGGAACGGATGAAGATGTCCTTGGCCCGCTCGCCGGCGGCGACCAGCGCCTCCAGTTCCTCGCGGGTGGCGTCCGTCTTGGACTCCTCCTCACCGTCGAGGACCTGCTGCGCGAAGACACCCGCCTCGATGGTCTGGGACAGCTCGACCTCCTTGGCGGCGTCGAGCAGCGGCGTGCGCGCGATCTCGTCGAGGTACATGCCGACCAGGTCGCGGTCCGCGATCTCGCCGCCATGGGCGCGAACACTGCTTGCCGAGTCGACCGTCTCGCCGGTGGCGGACTGACGACGGGCGACGGCACGGGTTGCCATGCGTGCTCCCTTGCGATGGTGGGCTGGCGGGTGGTCCTGCTGAACGCTCGGCATCGGGGGAGGGTCTGTGGCGACTCTCTCCGAGTGCCCTGCATCCGTGGGAAACAACGACTGGAATCCGGACAGAATTCCCAACCCGCCCCCCAATTTTTCTGATCATGCAGTACCCTGTCCGCCACACGGGGAGGCGACATGGCCACGCAACGTACAGAGGTGCAGGTCAGGCCGGGAGTCGAGGGAGATCTCGACGCTCTCACGGCGATCTACAACCACTATGTACGCGAGACGGCCATCACCTTCGATACCGCGATCTTCACTCCGGAGGAGCGCCGCCCTTGGCTGCTCTCCCACCCGGAAGACGGCCCGCACCGGCTGAAGGTTGCCACGGACGCGGAGTCACAGCGGATTCTGGGGTACGCCACATCCAGCCCTTACCGGCCGAAGCCCGCGTACGTCACGTCGGTGGAGACCTCGGTGTACGTCGCCCCGGACGCCGGGCGGCGCGGTGTCGGCACGCTGCTCTACGAGGCCCTGTTCAAGGCGCTGGCCGACGAGGACGTGCACCGCGCCTACGCCGGGATCGCCCAGCCCAACGAGGCCTCCGAACGGCTGCACGCCCGCTTCGGCTTCCGGTATGTCGGCACGTACCGCGAGGTCGGCCGCAAGTTCGGCCGCTACTGGGACGTGGCCTGGTACGAGAAGGAGCTGTGACCCCGAGGGGTCCCTGGGCGCCCTTGAGGGCCCGCACTCATCCGAACTGCACCGACCGCTTGGCCATTCCCATCCAGAACCCGTCGATGACGGACTTCTGCGCGTCGAGCTCGCCCCCCGCCTCCGCCGCACCCATGGTGACGAAGAGCGGGGCGAAGTGTTCGGTGCGCGGATGGGCGTATCGGCCGGCCGGGGCCTTGTTCAGGAAGTCCAGCAGGGCGTCCCAGTCGCGGGCCTGAAGGGCGCGGCGGCCCCAGTCGTCGAACTCGGAGGACCAGCTGGGCACGCCGCTCCCCGTGTACCGCAGGGCGGCGAGGTTGTGGGTGAAGAAGCCGGAGCCGACGATCAGCACCCCCTCGTCTCGCAGCGGCGCGAGCTTGCGGCCGATGTCCATCAGGCGCACGGGGTCGAGCGTGGGCATGGATATCTGCAGGACGGGGATGTCGGCGGCGGGGAACATCTCGACGAGGGGGACGTAGGCGCCGTGGTCGAGGCCGCGGTCGGGGATGTCCTGGACGGGGGTGCCGGGGGCGCGCAGCAGCTTGCGGACGGACTCGGCGAGCTCGGGGGCGCCGGGGGCGGCGTACTGGACCTGGTAGTAGTGCTCGGGGAAGCCCCAGAAGTCGTAGACGAGCGGGACGGTCTCCACCGCGCCGAGGGCGAGCGGGGCCTCCTCCCAGTGGGCGGAGACCATGAGGATCGCCTTGGGGCGGGGCAGGCCGGCGGACCAGGCGGCGAGCTGGCCGGGCCAGACGGGGTCGTCGGCGAGCGGCGGGGCGCCGTGACTGAGGTACAGGGCGGGCATGCGCTCCGGGCTGCTGGTGGACATCGCGGCGGCTCCCAGGACAGTGTTGCTTTAACTCTCAAGTTCCATGTGCAACCGTACGCCCGACTAGTTCAAGTTTCAAGGAGATGCCTCGTACAGTGGAGTACATGAACACGGCATCCGGCTCCGCCGCACAGCCCCGCTGGCTCAGCGACGAGGAACAGCGCGTCTGGCGCGCCTACCTGCACGCCACCACCCTGCTGGAGGACCACCTCGACCGGCAGCTGCAACGGGACGCGGGCATGCCGCACATCTACTACGGCCTGCTCGTCGGCCTCGCCGAGGCACCGCGCCGCCGGCTGCGGATGACCGAGCTGGCGATGCAGGCGAAGATCACCCGTTCCCGGCTGTCGCACGCCATCGCGCGGCTGGAGAAGAACGGCTGGGTGCGCCGTGAGGACTGCCCCTCCGACAAGCGCGGCCAGTTCGCGGTGCTCACCGACGAGGGCGCCGAGGTGCTCAGGCGCACCGCGCCGGGGCACGTGGCCGCCGTACGGCAGGCGCTGTTCGAGCGGCTCAGCCCGGAACAGCAGAAGGCCCTCGGCGAGATCATGGAGATCGTCGCCGAGGGCCTCCAGCCCGATGAAGCGGGTGCGGACCTGCCCTGGCTCCGCTAGGTCAGCGCGCGGCCACGCGCGCTGCGGCCGGTCAGTGGGCCACCACCGGCACCGGCACCTCGTCCTCGACGCCCTCGCCGGAGGCCACCGTGGTGGCGCCCGGGCGCCCCGCGTTGACGAAGGTGAAGGCGATCAGGGCGGCGAGGCCCAGGATGCCGACGGCGAGCCAGATCGCCGCGGTGTAGCCGTGCACCAGGCCCTGCAGCTGGACCAGCTGCTGCTGCGGCTTGGCGGCCGCACCGGCGATGTGGTCCTTGACGTACGACGTCGTCGCGGAGGCGGCGATCGTGTTCAGCAGGGCGGTGCCGATCGCGCCGCCCACCTGCTGCGAGGTGTTGACCATCGCGGAGGCGACGCCGGCGTCCCGGGGCTCGACGCCCATGGTGGCCAGGGACATGGCCGGCATGAACGCCGTACCCATGCCGAGGCCCAGGAGCAGCATCGCGGGCAGCAGCAGGGCGGCGTACGACGAGCCGACCTCCAGCTGCGTCAGCAGCAGCATGCCGACGCCGGCGACCAGGAAGCCGGGGCCCATCAGCAGGCGGGCCGGGACGCGGGTCATCAGCCGGGTGCCGATCTGGGTGGAGCCGGTGATCATGCCCGCGATCATCGGCAGGAACGCGAAGCCGGTCTTGACCGGCGAGTAGCCCTTCACGACCTGCAGGTAGTAGGTCAGGAAGAGGAACAGGCCGAACATGCCGATGATCGCGAGACCGAGCGAGAGGTAGATGCCGCCGCGGTTGCGGTCGGTCACCACGCGCAGCGGCAGCAGCGGGGCCTTGACCCGGGACTCGACGAAGGCGAAGGCGGTCAGCAGCACCGCGGACGCGATGAACATGGACACGGTGACCGCGTCGCTCCAGCCGTCGGACTCGGCACGGGTGAAGCCGTAGACGAGGGCGACCAGGCCCAGGGTGGACAGGATCACGCCGGGGATGTCGAGCGGGGAGCGGTTGCGGCCGCCCTCGGGCTCACGGATGACGAAGTAGGCGCCGGCCGCGGCGACGATGGCGAACGGGATGTTCACGAAGAAGGTCCAGCGCCAGTTCAGGTACTCGGTGAGGAAACCGCCGAGGATCAGGCCGACGGCACCGCCGCCGCCCGCGATGGCGCCGTAGATGCCGAACGCCTTGGCGCGCTCCCTGGCGTCCGTGAACATCACGGCGAGCAGCGACAGCGCGGCCGGGGCGAGCAGGGCGCCGAAGACGCCCTGGAGGGCGCGGGCGCCGAACATCATCGCACCGGTGGTGGCGGCACCGCCCAGCGCGGAGGCGAGGGCGAAGCCGGCGAGGCCGGTGACGAAGGCGCGCTTGCGGCCCCACTTGTCGGCGATACGGCCGCCGAAGAGCAGCAGACCGCCGAAGGCGAGGGCGTAGGCCGTGACGACCCACTGCCGGTTGCCGTCGGAGATGCCGAGGTCGCTCTGGGCGGAGGGCAGGGCGATGTTCACGATGGTGGCGTCGAGGACGACCATCAGCTGGGCGAGCGCGATGAAGACGAGCGCCTTCCAGCGGTTGGCGTCGCCGCCGCGTGCGGCGACGCCGGTCGGCGCGGTGGCGCCGGCAGCCTTTCGGGCTGTTTCGGACATGGGGGTACCCACTTCGGGACTTCGAGACGGAACGTGACGGAAAACGTGCGGAAAAGATCGAGAAAACAGGGAGTAGGACGAAAAAACGGAAGCTCAGGGTGTGGCTCGTCGACGGTGACGGCCGGGGCGCCGGGTGTGCCGGCCTACGGGTGGACTGGGATCGGGGGCCGAACTAATCGGTCACGAGTCGCGCAGCTCCTTGATGGTCACGGCCGTGCCCGGCAGGGCGGAGCGGGCGGGCGCCCGCAGGCCGTCGAGGAACAGCTGAAGGTGGCGGTGGACGAAACGGTCGCCGCGCAGGCAGTCCGTGCCGGCCGGGGGCCGGCTCAGCTGCGCCACGACGATCATCAGGTCGCCGACGCCGACGTCGGGCCGGAGCTGGCCTGCCGCCACGGCCCGCCCCATGACCTCCTCCACGAGCTGCTCGACACGCTCGCGGGAGGCTTCCAGGTCGGGGTGGTGCTTGTCGAAACTGCTGGCGATCATCGGGCACAGCGCGCTGATCCGCTCGACGGCGGCGGCGTGCACGAAGTGCTCCAGCGCGGCGAAGGCGTCCCCGGTCTCGGCGAGGGCCACCTCGGCCGCCTCGGCCGTACGGTCCATGACCGAGCAGACGACCTCGCGGACGAGGGCCTCGCGGTCGGGGAAGTTGCGGTACACCGTGGCGTTGCCGACGCCGGCCCGGCGGGCGATCTCGTCGAGCGGCACGTCCGGACCGTGCTCGACGAACATCTCCCGGGCCGCGGTGACGATCCGCTCCCGGTTGCGCACGGCGTCGGCGCGGGGCCGGGGCACCTTGCGCGCTACGGGGGTGGTCGCGGTCGGCACGGCGTACTCCTCGGTCTGCTGCTTGGCGATCCGGGGATGCAGTCCCCGTTTCGCTCTGACGCAGGGCTAAACGGGGAGAGGGTCCCCGGTTATTTCCCGAGCACGAAAAGAATTCCTGTGACCTGAGACACACTCACATCCCGCCGGGATTCACCCCCGTGCGAGCCCGCATTCCCACGATCGGTCTCCTCCAGCGCGCGCCCCGCACCCCGCCGACACAGGGTGATCGCAAGGGTGCAGCCGGAGACCTGTGGCTGCCGTGGAGCGAAGGGTCCATGCATGCAGCCGCAGCCGCCCCGCCACATATGCCCTGCGCAAACAGGAGCCCGGGGCGGCCCCGCCCGCACAGCAGCCCGCGGCGGCTTCGGCCACGCACGAGCCCACCGGGGCGGCCCCGCCCGCGAAGCGCGCCCGCCGCGCTCCCGCCGCCGCATACGCCCGCGCCGGGCGGCTGTACTCGCCGCGGTGACCGCCCTGACCGTGGCGGTCGGCACCTCGGCCGGAACCGGACACCTGATGGCGCCCAGCACCGCCGGACCCATCGGCACGGCCCGCTCCGCTCTCATCCCCTGCACGATCCAGGGCAGCGTCGACGTACAGATGACCGAGGGCATCCCCACCCCGCACGGCTACGCCCGCTCCACGGGCACGCTCCACGCCCTGACCCTGATGGTCGACTTCTCCGACGCGCCCGGACAGGGCAGCGCCATGGACCGCTTCCACGAGTTCTTCCCGCAGACCCGGGACTGGTTCCGCACCGCGTCCTACGGCCGCCTCGACTACCGGCCGGAGACCCCGGTCACCACATGGCTGCGGATGCCCAAGCCCTTCAAGGAGTACGGCATAGAGCGCGGCGCGCCCTTCGACCCCGGCTACCGGGAGCTGGTGCAGGACATCGTGGCCGCGGCCGACCCGAAGGTGGACTTCCGCGCGTACGACATCCTCAACGTCCTGGTCACCCCCAACGCCGGCCCCTCCGCCCTGGACACGGTCCTGTCCGTGACCTTCGCCGGCAACGGCGAGGCCGCCCCGGTCGCCGACGGCGTCCCCGTCGCCAACGCGTCCTTCATCTACTCCCGGCAGGACGACGGCTCCGGCTCCTTCTCCCACACCGGCTACCGGGTGCTGCCGCACGAGAACGGCCACACCTTCGGCCTGCCCGACCTGTACACGCAGGAGGGCGGGGGCGCGGTCGGGCACTGGGACATCATGAGCGAGGACTGGGGGGCCGGGAACGATCTGCTCGGCTGGCACAAGTGGAAGCTGGGCTGGCTGGACGGCTCCCAGGTGGGCTGCGCGGCGGCGCGCGGCACCGTCGAGTACGACCTGACACCGCTGTACAAGGCCGGCGGCGGCAAGCTGGTCCTCGTCCCCATCGACGCGTGGAGCGCGTACGCCCTGGAGGTGCGGGAGCAGGGCGGCAACGACGAGGTGGTGTGCCGGCCGGGCGTGCTGATCTACAAGGTGGACGGCTCGATCGACACCGGACGCGGACCGGTCACCGTCCACGACAGCCACCGGGACAGCGGCGGCTGCACCCGCAGCCCCAACGTCCAGGCAGAGCTCTCCGACGCCCCCTACTCCCCCGGCGAGACCTTCAAGGACCCCGGTCACGGCATCACCGTTCAGATGATCAGCAAGGACCAGGACAAGACGTACCGGGTACGGGTGACGCGGACGTAGCGCCTCCGGCTTCCGGAAGGAGCCGGCCGGAGGGAGCCGGCCGGAGGCTCTTCGGCCACGGGGCGCCGGGGGCGGTCTACCGTAGGCGTGCCCGTATGCCCTTACCGGAGAGCCGATGCCCGCGAAGAGTGCGACCGCACTGGATGCCGACACCCGCGCGGAAGCGGGGGAGGCGGTCGGGCCGTTGCTGCGCGGGGTCGGGGTGCTGCGGCGGCTGACCGAGGCGGGCGGCACGCTCAGCCCCAGCGCGCTGGAACGGGCCACCGGCCTCGCCCGCTCCACCGTCGACCGCGTCACCGCGACCCTCTCCCGCATGGACTACGTCCGCCTCGACGGCCGGGACGTCGTCCTCGCCCCCGGCGTGATGGAGCTGGGCAACGCCTACCTGGCCGCCCTGCGGCTGCCCGCGCTGCTCGGCGCCCACGCCGACGCCCTCGCCGACGAACTCGACGAGTCGGTCTCGCTCGCGGTCGCCGACCTCGACGGCATCCGCTTCATCCACCAGGCCACCCGCCGCCGCGCGATGTCCGTGAGCTTCCGCATCGGCGACCTGCTCCCGGCCGAACGCACCGCGCCGGGCCCGCTGTTCGCCACCGAGTGGACGGAGCCGGACTGGACACGCTGGCGCGCCCGCCGCGCGGCGGACCCGACGGACGCGGCCTTCCCCGCCGTACCGCCACGACAGCTGCCCGCCGACGACTCCGCCTTCCCGGAACGGGTGGAGCAGGCGCGCCGGGACGGCTGGGCGGTGGACGACCAGCTGATCGAACCGGGCCTGGTCGCGGTCTCCGTGCCCGTACGGCACCCGGACACCGGCCGCCTGGCCTGCGTGGCGAGCGTGGTCAGCCACACCAGCCGGCACTCCGCAGCCGACCTGCGCACCAGCCTCCTGCCCCGCCTTCGTACGGCGGTGGCGGCGATGGAGTCCGAGCTGCGCACCGCTGCCCCGCCCGAGCCCGGCCCGCCGCCCTCGGGCCTGGCGACCTGGACGACGGCGTCCAAGCACGAGCTGGGCCGGGACTTCGTGGAATCCCTGGCGCGCGGCCTGACCGTGCCGGCCGCCTTCGGCGAGGGCCGCACGGCGCTGTCCCTGAGCGAGGTGGCACGGGCGACCGGCCTGGCCCGGGCCACGGCCCGCCGCGCGCTGCTCACCCACGAGCACCTGGGCCTGGTGCGCGTGCACCCCGACCACACCTTCACCCTGACCCCCCGCGTCCTCGACCTCGGCTTCCCGCCGCTGTCCCGCACTACGCTCCCCCGCCTGGCCGAGCCCCACCTCCGCGCCCTCGCGGACCGGTTGCACGAACCGACGGCGCTGGCGGTCCTCACGCCCGACGGCACGGAGATCCAGTACACGGCCGGAGCGGGCGCGAGCCGCGTCCTCACCGTCCACATCACCGTCGGCGCCCGCCTGCCCGCCGCCCGGACCTCCCTCGGCCGAGTCCTCCTGGCGGACACCGCCCGCCCCCTCCCCCCGCCCCTCGCCGAGGTCCACGCCCAGGGATACGCCCTGGTCGACGAGGAACTGGAGTCGGGCCTACGCTCCATCGCCGTACCGCTGCGGGACCGGGCCGGCCGGGCGGTCGCCGCGCTGAACGTCGCCACCCACGCGGCCCGCCGCACCCTCGAGGACTGCGTCCACGACGTCCTCCCCGCCCTGCGCACGACCGCCGCCCACATCGAGTCCGACCTCCACACCGCCTCCCGCTTCACCCACATCCCCGCATCCTGACCCCGACCCGCACGGCCCGCCGTACCGCGCGGGGCCCACCCGCTACACTGTCGGCGGTGGCCCCGTCGCCACCGATCGAGCAATGCCTTCGTAGCTCAGGGGATAGAGCACCGCTCTCCTAAAGCGGGTGTCGCAGGTTCGAATCCTGCCGGGGGCACAAGGGAAAAGGCCCCGGACCGATCTTGGTCCGGGGCCTTTGACATCTACTTCTGACATCAACGCGGGCGGTCACTGACGACCGGGACGCCTCCGCAGCAGGCGATCCATGTGGCTCATGGCCTCGCGCTGGGTGTCCTGCACGACGTGGGTGTAGACGTCCATGGGGATGCTGATCTGGCTGTGCCCAAGGATCTCCATCACGACGCGGGGCGCGACTCCGGCCGCCGTGAGGAGGGTCGCGGTGCCGTGCCAGGCGTCGTGCAGCCGGATCACGCGGAGGCCGGCGGACTGGGCGATGCGGGTGAAGGAGCGGTACAGGTTCCGCGGCTCGACCGGGTGGCCGGTGCGGGTGGTGAAGACGTAGGCGGACTCCTGCCAGTTCTCCCCCGCCTTGGCGCGGGCAGCTGCCTGCCGCATGCGGTGCCAGCGGAGGGGCGCGATGCAGAGGGCGGGGAGCGGGACGGCACGGCGACGGCGGCTTTTCGGGTCGTCGTCGTACAGGACGCCCTGGCGGCGCTGTGCCTGCTGGCGGACGTACAGGACGCGGTGGTCGAGGTCGAGGTCCGACCAGCGAAGGCCGACGATCTCGCCCCGGCGGAGGCCCATGGCGATGGCGAGCACGAAGGCCGCGTAGAGCGGGTCCTTGCGAGAGGCAGCGAGGAAGTCGAGGGTTTCGTCCAGGCTCCAGGGCTTCAACTCGCGGATGTCGGTTCGGGGCGGCTCGACGAGCTTGGCAACGTTCCGCGCGATCAGTTCCTCACGGCAGGCCGAGGACAGCGCTGAACGCAGAACTCGGTGCGCTTCCTTGGCCGTTGCCCCGGTGGTCTCCTGCTCCAGGCGCACGAGGAACCGGCGTACATCGGGGACGCTGAGAGATTCGAGCCAACGAAGTACCGCAACCGGTACGACCGCAGCCGACCATCACTGCACGTACGCGGCCGGCTGGTCAGCCCAGCAAGCATCAGCGACCGCCGCGCCCGTAGTTCGCATTGAGGGGCACCGTGGCACCCCCGCAGTCCGTCTCTGGGCTGTGCATCGCCGCCATTGCCCATCCGCGACGGCCGTCACGCTCAGCTACGTGTTAGACCATCTGGCGCCCGGGGGTTGCCTCTATCGCGTGATGAGCGTCAGCCGTCCTCCAGCTTTGCCTGTTGGGGCGTGTACGCATAGGCACGGTTATTGATCACATGTTGGAGGAGTGGGAATGAGGGTCCGCACAGCAGTGCTGCTCCCGGTCGCTACGGTCGGCGCCATCATGGCCACCACCACCCCCGCGACGGCCGCCGATACGACGACCACCTTCACCGTGACCGGGACGACGGGCCTCACCATCACCGCGTCGGCGACCGCCTCTCTGTCCTCCGCCGCCCCCGGCGGCGTGGCATCGGGCCAGCTCGGCACGGTGACAGTGAGCGACCAGCGCTCCCAGCTGGGTACCACGTGGACCGCCACCGTGTCCCTGAGTTCCGCTTTCAAGACGGGTGGCGGCACCGCCGCCGAGACGGTCAGCGGCAGCGACGTGACATACAGCCCTGGCTCGGCGACCGCGGAGACCAACCCCTCGCACACCGCCGGGAGCGCGGGCACCCTGGCAAGCGCCCGCACGGCGTTCTCCCGGGCCAGCGGTGACGGCGCGAACTCAGTCAGCTGGAATCCCGCGGTCACCGTCAATGTGCCGGCGTCGAACGTCTCCGGTACCTACACCGGCACCATCACGCACTCCGTGGCCTGAATCCCGCCCCGTGCATAAAAGGAATGTCTTGTCTCTCCGGGTCCTGGCCGCTTCCCTGGCTGCTTTCCTGGCGTGTTCCACCACAGCGGTGCCGACCGCCGTCGCGGACTCTTCGTACGACACCGGATTCATCGGCTTCCGTCTGCTCGAAGCCCCGGTCGTGCGGCATGATGACCCGCGGGCACTGAAGTACATCGTCGACCACCTCAGGCCGGGAACCGTCATTCACCGCCGGTTCGAGGTCGCCAACAAGACGGGCAGCCGTCGCGAGGTACAGCTGTACCCGGCCGCGGCCAGGATCGCGGACAACAGGTTCGTGTTCGCCGAAGGCCGCACTCCCAACGAACTGACCCGGTGGACCAGCGTCCGGCCCGCCGTCCTCAGGCTCAAGCCGTGGGAGAAGACCGAGGCCAAGGTCACCATCAAAGTGCCGGACACGGCGACGCCGGGAGAACGCTACGCCGTGGTGTGGGCCGAGTGCGGAACGCCACCGGATGCCGCGCACAACATCGGCTCCATCATGCGGGTGGGGACGCGCGTGTACCTGGACGTCAGTAACAGCCGGGAGTACGCCGACTTCCGCATCACCAAGATCATCGCCCTCCGTGACAAGCACGGGTCGCCGAGCATCGTCGCCTACGTGCACAACACGGGAAAGCGGGCACTGGACCTGAGGGGGAAGGTCAGACTCTCGGACGGCCCCGGCGGGCTGGACGCGGGGGCCCATCCGCTGACCGAGGGCGTCACCCTGCCACCGGGCGGCAGGGGAACGGTCAGAGTGGACGGCCTGATCAAGAGCCTGCCCGACGGACCCTGGACCGCGCACCTGCACCTGGAAAGCGGCATGGTGCAACACGACCTCGCCGCACGCCTGACCTTCCCCAAGCCGGGAGGTATGTCGGTCGCTTTGATCGAGATCGCCTCCAACCGAAGGGTCTGGTATGCCGCGGGAGGAATTCTGCTGACCGTCACCGGTGCCACGATGACGTTCCTGCGGTACCGGCGCCGAAGCGCCACGAGAAAACACACATGAGTTCCCCTTGTTGACACTCTGGGGTGAACCACCGGAATTGCGTGCCCGGAGCACCCGGACAAGTCCTTGCGCTCACCCAGAATGCGGGAGAACCACACGCCGGATGAGCAGAAGGAGAATGAGTGGGATCACGATCCCCCTCATGGGCCCGAATCGCCTTGCGGATCGGCGTCGGAGGAGCATTGTGTGCGAACTTCCTGGTCCTGCCTCCGGGACAAGGGCCTCCGGCGGACGCCGCGACGGCCACAGCAGTCTTCCTGATTCCCGAAGCGCTGTCCTCCGCCTCGATCACCGCCCCCGCCTCGGCCAGCCTGGGGTCGGTCACGCCCGGTAACACGCTGACCGTGCAGATGGGGCAGGTGCAAGTCACGAGCACGTCCACGATGCGGTGGACGGCGACGGTGTCGGCGACGAACTTCACCACCGGAGCGGGTTCCCCCGGCCAGACCATTGCACGGGGAAACCTGTCCTACTGGTCGGGCCCCGCCACCTCGAAGTCGGGGCCCGGAACCTTCAGTCCCGGTCAGGCCACGGCCGCCAACAAGGTGACGCTGGACACCGCCCGCACCGCCTTCTCCTACACCGCGGTCAGTTCATCCAACACCTCGTGCATCTGGAAGCCGACGCTGATCATGTCGGTGCCCGCCAGCGCGGTGTCCGGCGCCTATACCGGAACAGTGACCCACTCGGTCGCCTAGCAGCCGGCTGCCAGGCGACTCGCGAGTCCTACGGGGAGGTGGTGTTGAGCAGGACCGACACATCACCGGAGGTGTAGTTCGCCACCGTCACATCAGGGCGGGAGTCCTCGTTGAAGTCCCCTACCGCGATGCCGAACGGCCCGTTGTCGGCGGCGAAGTCGGTCTTGGAGGCGAAGGTGCCGTCCCCGTTGCCCGGCAACACGGACACCGTGTTGTCGTTGGCGTTGCCCACCACGAGATCGAGATGACCGTCACCGTCGAAGTCCGCCACGTCCAGGGGGACCGGCGCGTTGCCCACCGCGTAGTCGGTCTTGGTGTTGAACGTGCCGTCCCCGTTGCCCAGCAGCACCGACACTGTGGCGTCGCTCAGGTTGGGCACAGCGATGTCAAGGTTGCTGTCACCGTTGAAGTCCGCTACCTGGATCCGGGTGGGTGAGCTCCCGGTGCCGTAGTCGGTCTTGGTGTTGAAGGTTCCGTCGCCGTTGCCCAGCAGCACCGACACCGTGTTGTCACTGACGTTGGAGACGACCAGGTCGAGGTTGGTGTCCTTGTTCACGTCTTTCGCCACGACCGAGAACGGGTACGCTCCCGTGCCGTAGTCGGTCTTGGTGTTGAAGGTTCCGTCGCCGTTGCCCAGCAGTACCGACACCGTGTTGTCGTTCGTGTTGGAGGCCGCCAGGTCGAGGTGGCCGTCCTTGTCGAAGTCGCCGACCTCCACCTTGTAAGGGCCCGAGCCGGTCGCGTAGTCGGTCTTGGTGTTGAACGTGCCGTCCCCGTTGCCCAGCAGCACCGACACCGTGTTGCCGTTCAGGTTGTCGACCGCCAGGTCGAGATTGCCGTCCTCGTTGAAGTCACCGACGGCGACGCCGGCCGGGTAGTCCCCCGTGCCGTAGTCGGTCTTGGTGTTGAACGTGCCGTCCCCGTTGCCCAGCAGCACCGACACCGTGTTGTCGTACGAATTGGCCACGGCCTGGTCGAGGTGCCCGTCCTTGTTGAAGTCGGCCACCCGCACCGCCTGAGCAGCGTTCCCTGCCGCGTAGTCGACATGTGTTGCAAACGTCGGGGCACCCGCCCACGCGGTGCCCTGAGCCGTGAACAGCGCCGTCACCGCCGCCAGAACGGCGATCACGTATGTGCGGCCTCTCCGAGCTTTCCGGGCCGGTCTTTTCTGCGACATCTCTCTCCTCCTTGCCGGTAACCATTCGTCGAAGCGATGGCCTGAGAAAAGACCTACGGTCGCGTTGACGACCCCATGGCCCCTCATTTCGGCGATCTCAGCGGTGACACGCCGTCACGCTGGAAACCATACGGTCCCGCGCCACCGAAATGCCGTCAATGAAAAGGAAATCCTTTGGAAGAGCGAATTGGCGCACAAAACCACTTCGCGGGGGGAGTGAAAATTCCTACGGCGCACGCCGGAGCAGAACAGGCACTCACTCCTCCGCGCCGTCGTCGTCGAACCCCGGCGCATCCGGGCCACGCTGCGGGCGCCAGCCGCCAGCAGTGATGGATGCGGTGAAGCAGTAGCGACCCAGCACGTCGAGGTTCTTGTGCTTGACCGGTCTCTCTAGAGCCACGGATCAGAAGGTCGCAGCAGGTGAAGACGGTCTGGCCTAGAGCCAGGCCGTCTCAGTTCCCGTCTCATTCGGCGAGGTTCACCGCCGCCCAGGCAGGACCGTCCGAAGGGGCCGCCCCAACACTCAGGCGCCCATGAACGCAGGTGAACGGCCCTGTACACCGCCCAGTAAGGCACCAACAGACTTGGAAAGCGTGCGCCCTCGGTGCCTGACGGTCCCTGAGTACGCGATGCTTTGGTATGGCCCCTGAACCTAGCGCCGCACCGTCGATGACCACTCAGGTGAGTGCGGTGACCGACGGAACCACCAGAGTCTTCACCTGGGAGGAAGACGCACGCATCGAGGTCCGCAACCTCGGCCGAGAGATCGTCATCGAAGCCAACGCGGCCGGGCTGAAGACCCTGGCTGGCCATCTCCTCACACTCGCCCAGGACGGCACACCAGATGGCGCTCACCTCCACCTGGAGGAGCACAACGGACTCGAAGAGGGCTCAGCAAGCCTGGTCTTGGAGAGGTGCGACGACGAATGACTCGTGCCAGACGTGTGCCAGATCGTGCGGGGAACCACGGGGAACAGCGGGGAACCCGTCCACCGTCCACCAAGCGTCTACGTCTCTCCGCCGCAGGTCAGGATCGGAGCCAACCCTAGATACCCTTAGCTTCCCAAGCTCATGGCCTTGCGGTGGCCAGACCGCGGTTGATGAGGGCAACGATTCCCGTTCAGCGGACCTGGGTATCGCTGAGGGGTGCCCCGGCGGGGCGAGCCGTTGTGTGAGTGCAGCTAGAAGGTTGCGTGAGTACAGGTGCAGGGGGGGACTCATGGCGCGCCGCAAGACAGTGATGCAAGTGCTCGCCGAGGCGTACAAGGCGAAGCAGCAGGCCAAGGCTGCTGAGTTAAAGCGTGCCCAGCAGAAGGAGCAGCGGGCAGCGAAGGCTGCTGAGGAGCGCCGACGCCGTCAAAAACGGGAAGCCGCCAAGGCCGAGACCGAGCATGCCCGTCTGTTAGCCGCAGGCGAGAAGCACCTCGACCGGGAACAGGCTGCACAGGCACGCGAGGTTGCCCGTATCGAGCGGGAGTTGGCTAAGCGCCAGGCCGAGCGACGGCGCGCTGAAGAGCAGCGAGAACGGGAGCAGGCCCACGCGGAGAAGGAGCGGCAGAAGCACGCGCGCGAAACCCGATTGGCGCAGTTGCACGATGAGGCAGAGCAACGCACGCTCCAGGCCCACGGCGGGCCGTGGCCTCCCTGTCCGGCGGCGAGCATCCGGTCCGCAAGGGCCGGCCGTGGTCCCCTCCGCCGGAGGACCGGGTACTGCTCGTGTCGGCCTACTGGCGCACGAATTTGACGATGCGTCAACTCGCGCCGCTCTTCGGCATCTGGAAGTCCGCGGCCGACCGGATCATCGACCACCTCGGTCCCGCGCTTGCCCTGCGGCCCCGCACGCGGTTCGCCAAGGGCACCGTGGTCATCGTGGATGGCACCCTGGTCCCCACCCGCGATCACACTATCGCCGAGCGGTCGAAGAACTATCGGTACTCCACCAACCACCAGGTCGTCATCGACGCCGACACCCGCCTAGGACTTGTCCGGCCGATCATGTTGCTGGTTAGGGTGCGAGCGTGTCCAAGCCGAGCGCGAGCAACGAGACCAGCAGCATGGTCTGCCTGTGGGTCGAGCCGTGGGCCGAGACATGGTGATCACGTTATCGCCTCACGGCGGCCGGTTCCCGATCTCCGCCCGCTGGTAGCCTCTGCACACGCTGACCAGCGCAGCCGTCCTGGAATCGATCCTGCGGCTCGGTTCTTGGAAAGAGTGACGTGATCAAGCGGGTGCACATGACCGCCGGAGTGGTTTTGGCGGCAGTCATAGTTTTGTCCGGATGCGGCGCTACGAAGTCGGACAAAGCGAAGTCCACTCCGCAGCCTGCGTCAACGGCAAGGTCTGGCAGCGCGGTCGGCGCCCCCAGTGCCGACTCCGCGTCGAGTACCGGTGAAAGCGGTGGCAAGCAGAGTTCGCGGCCGACCGCCCCTTCCACCCCCACGGCGTCCCCCTCCGTCGCTGCTGCCCGGCCTCTGAAGGACGGCACCGCCGTGCTCACGCACTGCGCGGACAAGGACGACCCGTACGCGACCGCCGCGGTCCGGAATCCGAACGGGCGCCAGGGTCTCTTCGCCGTGAGAATCAGCTACAAGAACGCAAACGGCTTCACCATGACCGAGACCTACGACGAGGTGTCGGTGCCTGCGAAGAGCAAGGCGAAGGTTCGGGTGGCCGTTGCCAGCGCGGGACCCGTGGACGAGATCGCTCGCTGTGAGGTCAATCCACGGGCCACTGCCGTGCGGTGACGGCCCACGGAGCTCACCTCGTCCGAAAACGGCCTGGGAGCCGCGCGACGATCGGTTCCGCCTGCCGGCGCCCGGCAGGGTGCCGAGGAAATGGGCGACGGCTCTTGGCCGGCTGTGACCCGCGAGCGGGGCGCGGGGACACGCGTGCCGGGCCTCGACGAAGGCGTAGAACGCAGCCCTCGACACCAACAGACGCGAACGCCGACGGTCGGCGCTGAACCTCAGCGAACGATCAGCCCAGGATTTCGGCGGGTTGACCGAGGCTGCCGAGCCCCCATGATCGACCTGATAAGGATGAGGCCAGACCTCAAAGCCTTGGCCAAGTACGGGCGCCGTCACATCGCCTGGCGCCACTTGCCTTGGCTCGGTCATTGAGACTCCTCAAACTCGCCTGCCGTCTTATCACTCACCGACAGTTCGGCTCATTGTCGCGCGCCGCCGACAGTACGACACAGGGCCGGCCACTACCGGTGGGTGATCAAGCAGACCTTCGCCTGCCCTACGGATTCCGACGCCTGTGAATCCGCTGGGAACGGCGAGCAGAGATGCGCGAGGCTTTCCTCAGACTCGCCTGCTGCCACATCACCCACCGACAGCTCCGGTCATCCTGCCAGCCGTTGCAGCAGATGGCGCCTCAATTCAACGACCGTGCAGACGAGTTGACTAATCTTCGTCGCAGGTAGCGTCGTAGTTCCTCTCGTAAGAGTCTTTGTAGCCCTGCACGTATTTCGAGTTGCTCGACTTCGGGGCAAAGGACTGGCGGTAGTTGCAGTCTGCGCCGTCGCTCTTCCCTGCCGCCCGTCCATCCACCTGGCCCTGCTGGTAGGGAGTACGGGTCTTCGTCGGCTTGGGGGTGGGGCTGGGCTGGGCCGACGCTTCGTGCGCCACCGAGGTGGCTGCTGCTGCCTGCGATACGACCGTCGGCGCAAGCGTCAGACCTGCAACCGCGGTGATAGTGCCCGCAAGCAGTGCAGTGGTTCGCTTGGCGCGCATGGCTATCCTCTTTCTCAGAGACTGTTGCTTGCATTGATGCACCGCCACTGCCGACACGCTGAGCCGGTTACGGACCATGCAGCGTTGTCGGGGGCTCGAGGCATCGGGTGCATCAGAGCCGAAGCACTTTGGCATTCAGCGCCCGCCTTCAGACGGCTGGATACAGCCGATGCTGTGGCACCCATCTACGTTATCGAACAGACGAAACTATGTCCATTTCTACGACTGTCGCACTCTTTTATGCGGCTACGTCCCGCCGGGCGGCGCAGTCACTCGCCGAACTGCTTCGTTGTCCGCAGGGGAAGCTGCCGGTCGCCCCGGCCGGTTTGGCGGTGTGCTAACCGGTAACGACCGCCGGCTGCTGACGCCGCCGGCCACTGCGCCCCTGGCCTATGCCGGCAAAGTGCCCCAGGAGGGACCGTGGGTGAGTGGAAGCAGGGGAAGTGGGGTTGGCCGACAGACCGAGGCGGCTGTCCGCAACAAGACGACGATGGGACGTCCGTTGCTACCTCCACCAAGATGACTGGACGAAGCTCGGCCAGGCCGAACTGAAGAAGAGGGTGAGTATGCGCCGCAAGAAGTGAGCCGGAGCCGTGGGGTGAGTGTCTAACTGTGTGACAACGTCGACCAACATCGGCGGACGAGCGCGAATGTCCGCCAACCATCAAGGCGGGTGAGAGGCCCAACAGTGCGAGGCAGCGCCCTCACCCAAGTTGCTTCGGGACGAAGCGGTCGCTCCCAACTGTCCCGAGTGCAGCCAACCCATGAAGTTCGGCGGCTTCGTCCTCGTCGATCGGGAGGACGATGGTCGGCGGACCTGCCGGGGGCTGTGGAGGTGTACCGGTCGGCATGTCTGGTGGCGCTGGGCCGACCATCCGGAGGAGCCGTTGGAGGCCTGCCCAATGCCCGAGCTGTTCCGCTGACATCCAACGCTGACATCAACGCCCCCGGATGGCGGCGGCACACAGCAGCCACGTACGGAACCAGTTCGTGAGGCGAGCCGCGACCAGGCCGAGGGGAGATCGAACTCCTAAAGCGGGTGCCGCAGGTTCGAATCCTGCCGGGGGCACCAGGCAAAACGGCCCGGACCGATCATGGTCCAGGCCGTTTTGACGGCACGGTTTGACGGCAACGGACGCCGAGCTTGCTGCACAGGCCTGCTCGGGCCTGAGCCTGCGCGTTCAAGTGCTCCAAGGCCCTCCCTGCCCGCTTCACGCGCTTGCGCCGGCGTTCCCGCTCCGAGGAACCAACGGAATTCGCTGACCTGCTGAAACACGGCTCTCGCAGAGGGAAGGTCCCGCGTCGAAGCGTGGAGATTGGCTTCATGAGAGGTGACACACTGGGCACCCAACAGGGCCCCCGCCGAACAGTGATCTTGGTGGAGACACGGTTCTGGCAGGCGCTCGGTTTCAGTAGCCGGCCCCGCCTCCGTCGGCGACGGTGTCCTCACCGGGGTAAAAGCTGCCGTCGCCGTAATCGACGCTGCCGGCGTCATCGGTGACCTGGCCGGGTTGGTAGGGGTCGGGGTAGATGCCGTCTTGGGGAAAATCGTCATCGACGTTGCCATTGGTGTAGCCCGTGCCGGGGTCGCCCCACAGCCCGGGGTCGTACAGGCCGCCGCCGTCACCGTCATGGGTGACCACGGTCGGCGAGGCTGTGGAGTGGCTCAGAGCCGGCGTCGCGGCGGATGCCGGAAGGATGACGCCCCCGCAGATCACCGTGGTCGAGGCAGCGACCAGTGCGATGCGGGCGACCCCCTGCTTGGGCGGGACCTTGTGGAGCTGGGAGTCAGGGGTCATCGGTCTGTTCCTTTTGATACTTGAACATTCCCTCTCTGCACTCGGAAGTACGGGCGGGGTCGGTGGATTGGTCCCAACGGGATCGCCGTGCCTGGATGGCCGGCGTTTTGGTGAGAGGGGGTCTCGTCGCGGAGGAATCCCGCCTCACCGTGCAGGCCGCGCCTCCTTGTCCGGTGAGGCCAGTACGTCCAGTGGGCCCCAGGGGCATGGGGCTGTCATGTGCCGACAACTCGGGACTTGACCGATCCGAGGGCGTCCGGTACATGCCGCCACTTCTCCCCCGCCCTGGCGCGGGCAGCTGCCTGCCGCATCCGGTGCCAGCGCAAGGGCGCGATGCAGAGGGCGGGCAGCGGGACCGTGCGGGACGGCGGCTCTTCGGGTCGTCGTCGAGGTCGAGGTCCGACCAGCGAAGGCCGACGATCTCGCCCCGACGGAGACCCATGGCGATGGCGAGCACGAAGGCCGCGTGGAGCGGGTCCTTACGAGCGGCGGCCAGGAAGTCGAGCGTCTCGTCCAGGCTCCTGGGCTTCAGCTCGCTGTTGTCGGTGCGAGGCGGCTCGACGAGCTTGGCGTACGTTGCGCGTGATCGGTTCTTCGCGGCACGTCGGCGACGTCGAGCGATTCAAGCACCCGTCGTCGCTCCGCTCCTCCGGGCGGGCACACAGTGCATGAGGTCGGAACACGTCGTGGCAGGGGCGGTCGGCTCCGCGACTTCAGTGCTGACTGTTGCGGAATCCGATGACCACGGCACCCCACCAACAGACCTGAGACACCAGCGCTGTTGCGGCTCCCCAGGCGAGGAAGCGCGGGGCGAACGCGTCCGCGCCCTGCTGCGTCATGCGCCTGTTCAGGAGCCCGGCTTGGAGGCCGTTGAGGGTGAGGACGAGCACCAGCCCCCACTTGATGCGGGTGAGGGCGGAGCCGAAGTCCGGGTGGAGCATGACGCCGCTGGCCACTAGGCCGGCGAGGCCGGTCCAGATGGGGACGTGGAGGCGGCCTGCGTTGTTCAGGGCGTCGCGCAGGGTGCACCGGCCCGTCAGACACAGGAGAGCGTAGTAATCGGCCACCAGGACAGCTCCGAAGCCGAGGACGAGCGAGGCCAGATGGGCGAAAAGCGCCGCGATGTGGAGGGTGGCATCCACGCGCAGATGCAGGGATATCCAGGCGCAGGCCGATAGGCCCAGGCAGGCGGCGAGTGCAGCGGCTGCGACCGTCCACCAGGTGTCGTACAGCCCCAGCCGCTGGACGGGCGCCGCCTGAGGGGACACGGACGACTCCGAGGGCAGCACGGACACAGACGACTCCTAGGGCAAACACAAACAAGACTTAGGTAAGGCTCACCTAAGTGTTTCTTCAAGTCAAGGTCGCGCCTGCACGGGCTTCCTGCCGCGGCGCGAGCGTGATCAGGGCGTGTCATTCCTGTGACCTCTGCTTGGAGGCGCGGGGCTGTACAGCAGCGGAGTACAGCAACCCCGCCGACTGGCACCAACCGTCCATGTGCCTCACTGATCGGCTGGCCAGCAGGTCAGACCTCGGCGACCGACCGACCGAGTTCGCGGCGAGGGCCACATCACGGCACCCCCGCTCGGGCCGTCTCTGGGCCGTACGGCGGTACTCGACGACGACCAACGGGCAAGTAGCTCTCCCAGTCGTCGTCCAGAGGCATCCAGGTCACCGGCTGCCCGGCCTCCGCGACCAACGGGGTCGCTGCAGCGATGACCGCGGCATACGGCCACCCGAGAGTGACCGGCCAGTTCCAGCCGCCCCGCCGACCTTTCGGGTAGGCCCCCCGGGCCGAGGCCCCCGCCGGCGGCGATCATGAAGACAAGCTGAGCTGTGTGATGATGCACGGAAGGTGACCGGCCCTGGGGAGGGACCGGGTGCGCGAGAAGGGCGGGCCCCTCGTGGGGAAGGGTGAGGCGTCCATACCGGACGAAGAGTGGGAGCGCTTCCTTCGTGAAGCCGAGGCGGGGACCAAGGGCGCGCCTGAGGAGCCGTCGGCGCGGGCCCGGATGGTGGCGCGGCGACTGCGGGAAGAGACGGGCCCACAGGAGCCGTGGCGGAGTCATCAACCGGACCGGCGGCAAGGAGGCAAGGGCTGGTACGTGATCGGTCTGCTGGTTGCGGTCGCCTTGCTGGTCGTGGCGCTGGATCCAGGGCGGGTGCCTGGATGGTTCCGAGGCGGAGGCGGCGAGAGTGCGCCGCTCGCCGTGGAGTCGGAACGTCCGGATCAACCGCCGCCGACGGAAGCGGCGGCCCAACGCCCGACTCTGCAGCGGCCGTTCAGGGGGTCGCCCGCGGCGCGGTGGGGTGACGGGACGGCTGGGATCGGCCTGCCTGAGGCACGGGCGACCGGCTGGATGAGCAAGGGACAGGTCGCGCAGGCTCTCGAAAAGACCCGGGAGTTCCTCGCCGCGTCCAGTCTGGATCCTGGTGTGCTGCGCGGGGAGCGGCCGAGGAAGGCGATCGCGTTGATCAATCCTCATCAGCCGGATGTCCAGGCCTACCTGGCGACCGCGTTCCGTGCACCCAGCCGGGAGAACGATCCTCTGCTGCTGTTCAGCCGGTTCGACAAGACGAAGGTCCGGCTTGTCGGGGATGTGGTCAAGGCGCGAGGGCGGATCACGTATCGAGAAGGTCAGCGCGGTGCGGTCGAGGTGACCACCGATGTCACGTACGTATATCCGGTCGTACGCGCCGCAGCGGGAAGCGATGAAGTCGCACGCACCATCGTGCGCCGCGAGGTCGTGATGAATTGGGACGACCCGGCCAAGGTCGTCGTCGAGCCGGGTACGTTCTCACTCGTCTCCTACAAGGTGGACACCACCAACGGTGGCTGCGATACCTTCACCGGCTACCTCACCCCCGAGTTCGGCGCGGACCGCACGGCCTCGCGCCGGGGAGACGGCCCCGAGGTCGACCCGTACGACCGGAGCACGTCGATGGAAACGCGCATGCGGGAGGCCGGCGATGCGGGGTGCGGGACTGCCACACGGTCGTGAGCGGCAGTTGCAGGAAATCAGAACCGCATGGCCGGGGGCCGCATGCGTCCCGGGTCGGTGGGTGTCCAGCTGCGTGACATCACCCACGAACACCAGCGAACAAGCAGTGGCGGCCTGCCCTGGTCCGACTACAGCCGGCCCATGAAGTCCGGCGGCTTCGTTCTCTCCGCGCGGGAGGACGATGGCCGGCGGATCTGCTGGTGGTTGTGGAAGTGCGCCGGTCGGCATGTCTGGTGGGAGAAGGGCCGGGGAGGGGTTCCGACGGCACCGGCAACGGCGTCGGGGTAGACGTGGCGACGAACCTGCCGAACGGCACCGTACGGCTGTCGGTGCTGTGGACCAGGAGATCTGCCTGCACCCCGACGACGACGCCGAACGGGTGGCCCGGTCACTGCTCCGAGCTGCCGAACACGGCCGCCACGTCGCACCGTCGGAAAGCCCGGGAACCGACCAAAGCACCACGGCCAGCCTCGACACCAAGTGCCCCGCCCGGGACCAGCCTCCGGCGGGGGATCGGTCGGTACCGGGACGGAGGGGGTGCCGTCAGAGCCACTGGTCGAACACGAATCCGATGGCCCGGCGGGTCAGCTCTTCCTCGATCCGCCGTTGGATGCCGCCGCTCGGGTTCGTCTCCGGCTCCGTTTTGGGCAGACGGGCCCACCAGGCCGGGCTGCCACCGGGCAGCGACACGATGCCACCGAAACGCATGTCACCCGCGAACCACACAAGACCCCGTCCATCCGTCATGCCCGTCCATACCTCGCCGGGCAACCCTCGACCGGAACTCACTCGCGACTGAGCCGTCCGGGGCAAGCAGCAGGCGTCTGGCCTCCTCCCCCTGGACCGCCTCCAAGCGGCACGGCCACACCTGCCATGGGCTGGACATCGCTGCCGTGACAGCCTCCCGCAACTCGCGCACGCTGGTCTTGCTGCTGTCGGTGATCCAGGTGTACGCGGCAAAACCCAGGAGCAGACCACCGGATGCGACAGGCCACTTGAGAGCGGGCTTGGTGAGGGCAGCAAGAAAGAGCGATGTCCCGAAGATGATGAAGAAGCAGTACCCGCCCACTCAGGCCATACCGATCCGCTTCTTCGTCGCGGCCGTGAGCGCCTCGTCCATTGCAGACCGGGTGCTCGGTGTCATCTCCTCCGCTGGTCGCGACGACACCTGGTCGCCGAACTCCTCCGCCGGCACAGCGCCCCTCCTCGGCCGAGGCAGACCCGAACCCGCCCGCTGCTCCGGCCATTGAACAGGCCGGACGCCTTTGGGTACCAGGGGTGCTCCCCCTGCAGGAATCAGCGTGGCTGGGCCGTCTCCGGCACGCGACGTATGCCGGTGTGATCTTCCACCTCGATGCGGGTGCCGCGGGTCGAATCCTGGCGGGCCTTTGCCGATGCCCTACGGCTGCGGTCATACACCTCCCTGCGCTTCTGACACCTGGTTGGCCTCACAACCTCACACCTTGGACATGCCCGGAATGCCAGTTATGTGAGCTGTCGGTACGTTCATCGCAGGTCGGTCGTCCGGCCGACGCACAGTAAGAAAGAGAGAAGTGCCCATGCCCCCGCGTGCTTTCGCTGTGGTCGGCGCCGGTATAGGCGCGACCGTCCTCGCAGCCACCGGCATAACCTATGCCTCGACCGCCGAGTCGAGCCTTGCGTCCCCGCCTGCCCACCGGGCAGCCCGGCCTCTCCACCAACCCGCCCAACCGGCCCACCACGCCGCCCACACCGAGCACCAAGCCGCATCCGCAGCCCCTGCCGCTTCCGCCACGGCTCCTTCGAGCGTCAAGAACGGGGGCGGAGACGGAAACGAAGGCCGCGATGGCGGCGGACGCGACGACGGCGGACGCGACGACGGCAGTTGGGGCGGTGGACGCGACGGCGGCGGACGCGACGGCGGCGGACGCGATGGCGGCGGACGCGATGGCGGCAGTTGGGGCGGTGGACGCGACGGCGGCGGTTGGCGCGGTGGCGGCAGTTGGGGTGGTGGACGCGACGGCGGCGGTTGGCGCGGTGGCCGCGGTTGGCGCGGTGGCGGTCACGGGTGGGGCGGAAGGATCTTCGTCAACGAACGTTCGTACCCCGCCTTCATCGAGGGGTGCATCACCGCGGCCAGCGGACTGGGCGCGCACAGCCTCAACGTCCTCAATGAAAGCAGGAGGACCGTCCAGGTCTTCCGGGGCTTCAACTGCGACGGTGGCCCTCCGATCGCCACCGTGGGACCCCGCAGCGAGACCTTCGGCGTGGTGCCCCACGGCCACGACGGCGGATTCGGTCGTCACGGTGTCGTGGGCAGCTTCCGGGTGGTCTGCGACTACGACGGCTGGTGGTGACAGCGCCACCCGGCGCACGGGAAAGTCCCCGGACCGATCAGGGTCCGGGGACTCACTGCGTGGAGGCCGTCAGCCGGCCGCCTTGGCGACGATGCGCTCCATCTCCTCTCGGCCGAAGGCCCGCAGCGTCGTGGAACGGACGTTGCCCACCCCACCGAGTTGCAGGAGCGCTGCGGCGGCAGTTTCGTCGTCGGGGGCCTCGACCACGGCCACGAGGTCGTACAGACCGACGGTCCAGTAGATGCTCAAGAGCTTCGCTCCGAGCTTTTGTACCGCGGAGCCGAAGGTCTCGGCGCGCTTCGCGGTGTCCTTGTAGTTTCGGACCCCTTGATCGGTCCAGCTCAGCAAGGCGACGTACGTCGGCATGTTCTTCCACCTTCATAAGGAGACACATCGCGAGGTCAAGCCTGGGCACAACGGGCGGAACCCGCACGGGATGCGCACCCGAACGAGCACGACGGGCGAGCGCAGCCGAGGGCGCGCCAGGTCCCCGCGGGCGGGAACGCGCCGCCGAGTACGCTCCGCGCATGGCTCTTGCGGTGCACATCCCGGAGTATCTGGAGGACTGCGAGCTGGTGGCGGGCGAGGATCTCACGGTCGAGCCCGCCTTCTGGCTCGCCCATCTCATGTTGACCATGGGCGATCCCAGCGCGGATGCGGAACGCTACGGGGTGGACGCGTCGGTCTACGAGGAGATGGTGGAGCGCCTCGGCGACCCCGAGGCGCCCTGGCCCGTGTTGCGCGTCCCCTTCGACGGTGGGCATACCGCTTATGTCGTGTATGCCAATTTCGAGGATGTCAACAACGTCGACTTCTTCGTGCGCCACGCCGAGTGGGGACGGCTCGGTTACCTCGGCCAGTGCGGCGCCGACGAGGCCCGCCCCGGACTGTCCTGGGCGGAGCTCGCCGTACTCGCCGAGGCCGCGCAGAACAGCGGTGAAGGTCTGACCGACAGGTCACAGCGCCTGTTGCTCCTGCTTCCGATGCTCGGCGACGCCGAGATGCCCCGCGAAGCGCGCCCCACGGTGGCGCAAGCGCTGATCCGCTGTGGCCTACGTACCGACGCAGCGGACGAGTTGGCCGCCGTCCTGGTCGGCGAGCAGGAGCCCGTCAGCGCATTCCGCTGGACCGTGACCTCTGACAGCCCGATCGCAGTGTGTTCGTCGTCCTACAGCCCCCGCCGAGTACCGCTCGCCCTCGGTATCACACCGGGTCAGGCTCAGGCCCTCGCGGACGCCCTCAACGCGGCTTCCAACGGGTGAATCCGGGTGCGTGGTGGATGGCTGCCGGCGTGACAGCGGGAAGTCCTCTGCACACCGGACACGTCACGGGCTGGGAGTACCCCTATGCCGAAGTTCCTCATCCAGGCCACCTACACGCCCGAGGGCACGAAGGGCCTGCTCAAGGAGGGCGGGAGCGGCCGTCGCGCCGCCGTCGACCACGTCGTCGCCGACCTCGGCGGGACGGTCGAAGCCATGTACTACGCCTTCGGGGAGGACGACTTCGTGTGCATCATCGACTTCCCCGACCCGGTCTCCATGGCCGCCGTCAGCCTCCGCGTCAAGGCCAGCGGCGCGCTCCACACCCGTGCCACTCCCCTGCTCACCGTCGACGAGATCGACGAGGCCGCCCGCCGGCAGGTCGCCTTCCGGTCTCCCGGCGCGTAAGGAAGCCACCTGGCCGCCTCGCGCGGTGCCCGAGGACCGCAAGGCCGGCCAGTCCTGTGTCCTGGCTCAGTCGTCGGAATACCGGCCGTTGCCGCCTCTGGCTTTCCCGGCGCCGTGACTGCCTGACCACTCGGTGGACCCGTCGCCTTCCTCTTCCTCGTCACCGTGTCCATGCACAGGTGGCGTCGAGGCCGGGGTTCCGTTCGTTGGTGTTGCTGCGGCGGTCGTCGTCGAGCTGGGGGAGGCGTCGGCGCGGTGTCGTCGGAGTTGAGCGAGGCGCCGAGTGCCCTGGCCACGGTGAACAGCGTGAGGGCGGCGCCGAAGAGGGCGGCTCTGGAGGCGAGCTTGCGGCGGCCACGGGGATGGGAGTGCGCGCCGGTGCGGGACTGGGTGGGGGTGCGGGGTGGCGGGCGAGGGGATCGCCGGGGGCATGAGGGCGTTGCCCGCGGGATCGGCCGGTCGTGGTGTCCCGTTCTGCGCGGCCAGCCAATCGGCTGCCTGCGCTGCGGTGGGCCGGTGGGCCGGGTCCTTCGCGAGCGGGCGCTTCCCGAGGGGCTGCGCATGGGGCAGGCAGGCGACGGGGGACTCGCCTGCCTGCCCCTCATTGCGCGGCCACCCGCTCGGATTCGGGGGGCGAGCAGGTGCCGCGGGCCCATGGGGTCCCTGGTGCCCCGGGGGCCTGGGTCCTGGGGTCCTGGGCCCACCCGTACAGCGCACTGGAGTGCCGGGCCGTCACACCCCTGCGGCACGCGTCACCACACGGCTCTCCGAGCCGGGAGAGCGGGGGCAGACCCGGATACGGGGGAACCGGGCCTGCCCCTGCACGTCGGCGCCTCCACACCCTCCCCCCGGAGGACGGGCGCCGTGACCCCGCCCGGGGTCACTTCCCACAGCGACCCGCACGTCAGGAATGTCACGGGGAGACGGACCCGGTTTCGAGACCCACACCTCCATGAAGAGACGTACTGATTTCCTTCATAACCTGGTCATGAATTACGCAAACACCTGCAGTCGATAACTGCGACGGCACCGAATCACGTCTCCATTCGGTCCGGAAAAGCGCCCTACTGCCTGCACATTTGGGCAAGTGCCTGCATAGGCGGCCATATTTGGGGCATCGCAGACGGTGGTGTAACGCCGTAGTGCATGCGGAACGCAGAAGCAGTCAGAAGCGGGGTGCCGACTCGACTGAATTCCGGCGCCCTGGAGCGAGCGCGCGGACATGGCACTACGTCAGATCGGATTTCCCGTGAGCAACATCGACCCGGTTCCCGGATACCAGGCATACAACGAGCCCTCGGGGCCGGACCGCGCCGTGCGCCGTCAGGCCACCACACGGCGTACGGCCATCACCATCTGCACGATCGCCGACATCGCGGCGGGCCTGCTGGGCCTGTGGATCCTGCTGTTCCTGCTCGACGCGAACCGCGCGAATGTGTTCGTCGAATTCGTGCGGGGCACGGCGGACTGGCTGTCCTGGTGGTCACAGGACATTTTCACGATGGACACAGAGGGTCTGCGTGTTGTCCTCAATTACGGCCTCCCGGCCGTCATCTATTTGCTGATCGGTCACGGGATCGCTGCCCGGCTCAACCGAGCCTGACAGTGGACCGGCCGCTTTACCGATCTTTATTGATCACCATGAAACTGGGCGACCATGACACACAGCTCCACCCAAAACGATCACACTCCGATCTATGAGGACCTGATACGAGAACGCGGTGACGTCGTCGCCGAAGCTCAACTCGCCGCCCGGCACACGCAGCACCAGGCGGCGGAATTGCTGACCGGGCGGAACATGGGTCAGCAGGCTCCTCACCGGGATCACGGCACCGGAGCCGCCGCGGCCGGCCAGCAGGAGTGGCGCGGGTCGGCGCCCTAGGCGGTCGGCACCTCAACGGCACCCTGGTATGCCCCGGCTGCGGCGCCTGCGCCCCGGACATCGCCCCGCACGCCGCCGCCGAGGTCGAGGACCCGCCGCCCGCGCGGCAGGGCCGGCCGGTCCGCCGGAGGAAGAACAGGCGCCGGGCGGTGGTCGCGGGCGTGGTCGCACTCGTCGGCGGCGGCCTGACCGTCGGCATGGTGGACCGGCACCCCACCGACCGGGCCCAGGCGGCCGTGGCACCCGACGACCGGAGGACGGGCGCCGGCCAGGAGCAGACACCCGACAAGGACCATCCGGCCGCCGCACCGGCGACAGCTCCGCACACTCACCGGCCCGCGCACTCCCCTTCCCGGCCGCCGACGGCGACCAACGCACCGCGCCAGCAGTCCCTCTCGGCATCGCCCCGTGCGACGCCGCCGAGCGCCCGGCCGGGCACCGTGACTCCTGCCCGCCCGACCGCCTCGGCACGACGGCTCAACAGCGGCCTGCGCCCACGGCAGGCGACGGCACGAGGCTGGGCACGTCCCGGACCGGCCCCTCACGGGTGCCGACATCGCCGACGGAGGTCTGCCTGGTCGGGGTGTGCCTCGGCTGATCACGCCAACGCCCGTGAGGGGGACCCCCCGTTGCTCGCATCGCCCACTGAAGGTCGTACCCCGTAACCGATTATTTGGGCGGCCGGTGTGGCGTGCCGTACGCTCCGAGGGCGTTGCTCGGCCGGCGGGAGACGGATCGATCGTGTTGAACGAAGGGCGTGTTCAGCCTCTGTCGGCCGATGATCTTGCGCTGAGCACGGCAGTCGCACGGGCCCAGGACGGTGACGAGGCGGCGTTCTCGGTGCTGTACCGAGCGGTCCAGCCCGGCCTGCACGCCTACCTGCGCGGGCTCCTGGGTGAAGGTGCCGAGGACATCGCCGCGGCTGTATGGCGGGAGATCGCCCGCGAGTTGCCGCGGTTTCGTGGCGACGGACCCGGATTCCGCGGCTGGACGGCGAGCATCGCCCGGCGCCACGCGCGCGGCCACCTCCGGCGTCGCGGCGCGCCACCCCGCCCGGCCGGCACCAGTACGCCCCCGGACCTCACCCACCACCTCCCGTCCGAAGCCGTGCTGTCCGCCCCGGCGGCGCGGGCCCTGGTCGGCCGGCTGCCCCGTGCCCAGGCCGAGGCGGTCCTGCTGCGCCATGTCGTACGCCTCGACGAACCGGCGGTCGCCCGGGTCATGGGCAGGCCCGTCCTTGTCGTACGGGTCCTGGCCCGGCGTGGTCTGAGGAGCCTCGCCCGGCTGCTGGACACCACCGAGGTGATACGCGAGGTCGCACCGGCACCGGGGGAACGGCGATGAGCACCCGACGAAACGGAGACGAACGGTTGAGCGGTGCGGCTCACCGGCCCGAGGACACCCCACGCCTCGGCCCCACCACCGAACGCGACAACCCGTCCGGCCTGGACGACCTCGCCGAGCGGATCGGCGAGGCGCTGCGCCGGCAGCCCGTGGACGACCGTGCGGAACAGGCCGCCCTCGCCGCCTTCCGCAGCGCACGCACGGCGAGCGACGAGGCCGTACGTACCCGGCGCCGGGACGACTGGCGGCCGAGGACGCGAACGCGGCGGTGGGCGCGCGGCGGCGCCCTCGCCCTCGCGGCCGGCACCCTGCTGGGCGGTGTCGCCGTCGCCTCCATCGGCGTGGTCGACGGCGCACGGCACCACCGCGCTCCCGAGGCCGGCACCGGCCACAGCACGCGCCGGCCGGCCACATCCACCCCCGGCGAACAGGGCCCTGCGTCCACCGGATCCGGCACGGCACCCACCGCCCTTCCCTCACGCCCCGCCACCGCAAAGGACATCGAGGCCCACTGCCGCGCCTACGAGCGGATCAAGGGCCGTGGCCATGCCCTGGGCGCCACGGCATGGCAGCGCCTCGTCCACGCCGCGGGTGGCGAACGACAGGTCCCGGGATACTGCGCCCAGTTGACCGCATCGGCGGACGACGACGCCCCGGCGCCGGCCACGACGGACAAGGCCAAGAAGACCGGCAGGACGACGAACGCCGGCAGGGCGGGGAAGGGCCAGGGCAGGCCGAGCGCCGAGCCCAGGCCGTCCAAGGGGCCCGGGGCCTCCGGCAACCAGCCATGACCAGCCGATAGGTCCCGCCGCACAACGAACGGAGTTCCCCCGGACTTCCACCCGGCTGGGCTCAAGACTTCACACCCACGGACATATCCGGAATGCCGGTCATAAAAGCTGTCGGTACGTTCAACGAAGGTCGGTCGTCCGGGCCGACGTCCGTGAGACAGAGAGAAGTGACATGGCCCCGCGTACTTTTGCTGCGATCGGCGCCGGAGTAGGCGCGACGGTCCTCGCAGCCGCCGGCATCACCTACGCCTCGACAGCCGAGTCCACCCCGGCGTCCCCGCCTGTCCACCGGGTGGCCCATGCCGCCCATCCGGCGGCCCAGACCGTCCGACGAGCTGCCCCCACCGCGGCTTCCTCGAACGGCACGAAAGCGAGCGGAGAGAAGACCGAAGGCCGCGGCGGGAACGGAGGCCGCGACGGCGGCGGGCGTGACGGCGGCGGCCCCGGCCCCGGCTTCGGTCCCGGCCCCGGCTTCGGTCCCGGCCCCGGTCGTGGCGGCGGGGACCACGGGAGGATCTACTTCAACGAACGTACGTATCCCGCCGTCGCCGAGGGCTGCATCACCGCGGCCAGCGGACTGGGCGCGAACAGCTTCAGCGTGTTCAACGACAGCCGGAAGACCATCGAGATCTTCCGGGGCTTCAACTGTGACAACGGCGCTCCGGTCGCCGTCGTGGGTCCCCACGGCGAGACCAGCGGCGTGGTGACCCGTACCTTCAACGAGGGCCCTTTCAGTGGGGGCTTGTTCAATTTCGGTGACGACGGCGTCGTGGGCAGCTTCCGGGTGGTCTGCGACGACGACGGGTGGTGGTGACCGCTCCGCCCGGTGGGTCCGCGGACCGGCTTCTCAACGGATTCTTGACGCACTCATGACGCGGGTGCCCGCATCCATCCCGCCACCGCCGGTGTCCTTCCCGGTGTCCGTGCCGTTGCGAGGAATGGAGTGCCATGGAAGGCACCGTGGTGGCGGTCGTCGTGGTGGCGCTGTTGGCGCTGCTCGTGCTGAAGAGCGGTATGCGAGTGGTCAACCAGGTGGAACGCGGGGTCGTGTTCCGGTGGGGCAAGGCCCTGCCGGAGCACCGGTCGCCAGGCGTCACCTTCCTGATCCCCTTCGCCGACCGTATGCGCAAGGTCAACGTGCAGGTCGTGACCATGCCGGTGCCCACCCAGGAGGGCATCACCAAGGACAACGTGTCGGTGAAGGTCGACGCCGTCGTCTACTTCCGGGTGACCGACCCGGTGCGCGCGGCCATCGAGGTCCAGGACTACGTCTTCGCCGTCGGGCAGGTCGCCCAGTCCTCGCTGCGGTCCATCATCGGCAAGAGCGATCTGGACGACCTGCTGAGTGACCGGGAGCGGCTGCACGAAGGGCTCGCCCTGATGATCGACAGCCCCGCCGCCGGGTGGGGGATCCACATCGACCGGGTCGAGATCAAGGACGTACAGCTGCCCGAGTCGCTGAAGCGGTCCATGTCCCGGCAGGCCGAGGCCGAACGGGAGCGGCGGGCCCGGGTCATCACCGCCGACGGCGAGTTCCAGGCCGCACAGCAGCTCGCCAACGCCTCCCGGATCATGGCCGACACACCGGAGGCCATGCAGCTGCGGCTCCTCCAGACGGTCGTCGAGGTCGCCGCCGAGAAGAACTCGACCCTCGTGATGCCGTTCCCCGTCGAGCTGCTGCGCTACTTCGACCGGGCCGTGCAGAAGATCGACGCCGACCTCAGCGTGCCTCGGCAGCAGCAGGCTCCCGCCCCGGCTCCGCAGAGCGCCGAGCAGCCGTAGCCAACGCCAGCGTCACGCCGACCGAGCCCGCCGCCATCACCGTCATCCCGGCGGCGGGCGAGGTGAGTTGGGCCACCGCGCCGGCCAGCGCGGCGCTCACCCCCTGCATGGTCAGCATGCCGGACGAGTGCAGCCCCAGGGCCTGGCCGGCCAGCTCCCCCGGGGTCAGGTCCATCAGCCGCTCCTGCTGGACGAGACTCGCGCCGAAACCGACGGAGGCGACCGTCACACACACCGCCGCCACCGGCAGCGGGGGGTGCGCGCAGAACACCAGGTACGGCGTCGCCAGCAACAGCAACAGGGGCGTGGCCAGGCGGCGACGTACCGCCGGCGGCAGCAGCCGGCCCACCGTCACATCGCCGGCGAACATGCCGAACGCCCCGCAGGCGAACAGGGTGCCGGCGGCGTGCGGCGCGTACGACACGTACAGGGACTCGCAGCCGACGACCAGGCCGTTGGGCAGCCACAGGCCCAGGTAGGTGAGGCGGCGCGGGCGCGACGACCACAGCAGGGCGTTGGTGCGCCAGGTGGCCGAAGGGGACGTACGCCCCGCCGTCCTCGGCGGCCGGGCGGTCAGGCCGAGCCGCAGGGCCAGCGCGGCCAGCAGGTACAGCGCCGCGGACAGCAGCAGGCAGACGCGCGGGGAGAGCAGCTCGAGCAGGGCGCCGCCGGTGGCGAATCCGGCGATCTGCATCAGCCCGCTCATCATGTTGAACAGCGAACGCCCCGGCAGATAGCCGTCCTTGGTGAGGATCTCGTTCAGCAGGCCCCAGCGGACCCCGCCGCCGAGGGAGGCCACGAGGCCCAGCACCAGGACGACGCCGAAGACCGCGCCGACCGGCAGCCCGGGCGCCGCCTGCGCCGCCGTTCCGGCCGCGAAGGCCAGCGCGATCACGGACAGCGCCGTACGCGGGGGCAGCCGGTCGGCGCCGGACAGCAGGAAGGTCGCGCCCAGCACCTGGGCCAGCGAGGGGCCGAACATGCTCACCGCCGACAGCAGGGGCGAGCCGGTGGCCCGGTACACGAGCGTGCCCAGGGCCAGCCCGCCGACGGTCTGCGCGGCGGTCTGCGCGGCCGAGCCGAGGAAGAGCGGGGTGAACTCGGGGGTGCGGAGCAGGGATCGGTAGCTGGACATGCCGGGGAGTCTCGGCCGGTGGCGGATGCGCCCGTTATTGTTTCGCCGCAGCGCGAAAGGTCGTACGGCCGTTGGGGGGGGTGCCGAAGTGGGCTGGTGGCAGCTCAACGCGGACACGCTCGCCCGCAGCCGGTTCGTCGTCTCGCCGCTCGCCGAGACCTTCGCCTGCCTGAAGCTGCTGCACGTGACGGACGCCGCGCATCCCGGTGAGCAGGAGTGGCTGCGCGCCCATCTGCCCGCCTACCGCGCCCGGCTGGCGGCGGACCCGGTGACGGCACGGCTGGTACGGGCCGGGCTGGGGCGGGACTGGATCGCCGACTTCCTCACCCCGGCGCCCCGCGGCGGGGAGGCGTTCGCGGACGAGGTCGCCCGGGTCCGCTCGACGGCGCCGGACGCGGCCCGCGCCCATCTGCGCACCGCGCTCGCCGGGCCGCTTCCCGCCGGGCTGGACCGGGACGACCTGCCGGAGCGGGCGGCCGTCCTGCTGGAGTGGGTGTGGGAGGCGACCGTACGGCCGTCCTGGGAGCGGCGCAGGCGGGTGCTGGAGGCGGACGTGGTCGCGCGGACCGCGCAGGTGAGCCGGGGCGGCTGGGTGAGCGTGCTGGACGCGCTGCGGCCCGGACGCACCCGCTGGCTCGGCGAGAACCGGCTCCAGATCAACCTGCACGAGTACCCGCCCCGCGAGATCTCCGGGGCCGAGCTGATCTTCGTGCCGGTGACCGTGCAGCGGGTGGGCTGGGTGGCCTGGGACGACGGGGTGCGCTACGCGGCGGTCTACCCCTGCGCCGGTGCCCTCGCCGACACCGGCGTCAGACCCGTCCCGTCCGCTCTGGGCGCGCTCCTCGGCACCGCCCGGGCCGAGGTCCTCCTCCTGCTCGCCTCGCCCATGAGCACCACCCAGCTGACGGCGGTGACGGGGCAGGGGCTGGGCTCGGTGGGGCGCCATCTGAAGGTGCTCAGGGAGGCGGGGCTGGTGGAGCGGGGAAGAGCCGGGCGGTCGGTGCTGTACGCGCGGACACCGGTCGGGGACCTCCTGGTGGAGGCGCCCCGAGGGGAGCGGGGCCGCGGACGACCGGCGGCCCGCCATGGCGACTCCTCGGGCGTCTAGGCTCACCACATGACCAACGTGCTGAATGTCGACATCGACGCCCTCACCGGCGGCCCCGCGGACCTCCCCCAGTACGCCGGGAAGGCCGTCCTCATCGTCAACGTGGCCTCCAAGTGCGGCCTCACCCCCCAGTACACGGGCCTGGAGAAGCTCCAGGAGCGCTACGCCGACCGCGGCTTCACCGTGCTCGGCGTGCCCTGCAACCAGTTCCTCGGCCAGGAGCCCGGCAGCGCCGAGGAGATCGCGGAGTTCTGCTCGGCGACGTACGGCGTGACCTTCCCGCTCACCGAGAAGGTCGAGGTGAACGGCGAGGGCCGGCACCCGCTGTACGAGCGTCTGGTGGACGTCGCCGACGCCGAGGGGCACAGCGGCGACATCCGCTGGAACTTCGAGAAGTTCCTGATCGGGCGGGACGGCACGGTCGTCGCCCGGTTCTCGCCGCAGACCGAGCCGGAGTCGGACGCGATCGTGACCGCCATCGAGGCCCAGCTCGGCTGAGCACGGCTTGACCTTGCCCCTGGGGCAGGGCCGAGCGTCCCTGTCACCGGGCGGCGGATCCGCCCGGTGACGGAGGATGACACGGTGGACGACGACCGGCTCACCGACGACCTGCTCACCATCGGCGCGTTCGCCGCGCGGGCCCGGCTGTCGGCCAAGGCGCTGCGCCTGTACGACCGCCTCGGCCTGCTGACGCCCGCGCACGTCGACGAGACGACCGGCTACCGCCACTACCGCGCCGAGCAGGCCGAACGCGCCCGTCTCGTGGCCCTGCTGCGGCAGCTGGACATGCCGCTGGCCCGGATCGCCGAGGTGCTCGGCGCCGAGGGCCCCGAGGCCGCCGACCGGCTCGCCGCCTACTGGGCGGACGTGGAGGCCCGGGTCGCCGGGCAGCGGACGCTCGCCGAGTACCTCCGTGGACGGCTGTCCGGGAGGAGCACCGAGATGTACGAGAAGTTCGTGATCGAGACCGTGGACGTGCCGGCGCAGGTGGTGATCACCGAGTCGCGGCACACGCTGGCGGACGAGCTGCCGACGTGGATCGGCGCGTCGCTGGGCCGGCTGGAGGCGGCGGCGCGGGAGTGCGGGGGCATGACGGGCGCGCCGTTCGTGGTCTACCACTCCGAGGTGTCGATGGAGAGCGACGGCCCGGCGGAGTCCTGTGTGCCGGTGGCCGACGAGGCGGCGGCCCGGGCGTGGGCCGCCGGGCGGGGGCGGGCCTGGGAGACGGCGGTACGGGTGGAGCCGGCGGCCCGGCTGGCCTACACGCGGATCACCAAGGCGCAGGTGGCGCATCCGCAGATCCTGGCCGCCTTCGAGGCCGTGGAGCAGTGGATGGCGGGCCAGGGGCTGGAGATGGCCGGTCCGTGCCGTGAGATCTACTGGGCGGACTGGGACGCGTCGGGCCCCGAGGACCCGGTGTGCGACGTGGCGTTCCCGGTGAGGCCGGCCACGCGGACGACCTGACCGCGTCCCGGACAGAAGGTGCCCTCTCGGCAAGGACGGCGACTGGTCGAGAGGGCTCTTCCGGTGGTGCTTGTGAAGTTGTCTTTCTCGGGGGGTCTTTACTGACGAAGGTCAGGGAGGGCCCCCTAGGCCTTGACCGAGGTCACGAAGGCGTTCCACGCGTTGGCCGGGAAGGCGAGGATCGGGCCCTCGGGGACCTTGGAGTCACGGACGGCGAGTTCGGCGTCGGTGGGCGACTTGACCTCGACGCAGGCGCCGTTGCCCGCGGAATAGGAGGACTTCATCCACGTCTCCGAAGCGCCCTGAATCAGTGCCATGTCCACTCCTGTTGCGAGTTGCGATAGTGCGGTTCACGCCAACCTTGTCGACTGATTGGCGTGATCGACGCTACCGGGCAACTGCCCCCGCGGGAGTAGTCGTTCACTCAACCGGATGGCATATTCCAGAGGAGCCTTCCACTGGAGCGGACCGACGGTGTACGATCCGGCGCCCTGTGTGACAGCAGTTCATTCCGCGTACTGCTTGGCCACCTTTGCAATGAACTGCCGGGATTGCTCCACATTGAGCGACTGTGCCCGCAGATGCTCGTACATGACGGCGTACTTCTGCACGTCCTGGGCCTTCTCCAGGTACAGGTCGCTGGTGACGCCCTCCAGGTACACCACACTGGAGTCGGCCGCGTCGGCGAACTCCAGGATCGCGTACTGGCCGTTGAGCCCCGGATGCGCGCCCACCTCGAACGGCAGCACCTGCACGGTGACGTGCGGCAGCTGGGACATCTCGATCAGATGGTCCAGCTGCTCCCGCATCACCAGCCTGCTGCCCACGACGCGCTTCAGCGCCGCCTCGTCGAGCACGACCCACAGCCGGAGCGGGTTGGCCTCGGCGGTGATACGTTCCTGTCGGCGCATGCGCACCTGCACACGCTTCTCGATCTCGGCGGTCGACGTCTCCGGCAGCGCGCCCTGCACCAGGGCCTCCGCGTAGGCGCGGGTCTGCAACAGACCAGTCACCAGCTGGGGTTCGTACACCCGCAGCGACTCGGCGTCGGTCTCCAGACCGATGTACACGCTGTACGGGATGTCGCCGAAGGTGTGCCACCAGCCCTGCTGGCGGGAGTCGCGGGCCATCTCCATCAAGGAGTCGACGATCCGCTGGTCCTCGACCTCGTACACCCCGCACAGGTCACGCACATCGCGCTGGCTGATGCTCCTCCGGCCGTTCTCCAGCCGGCTGATCTTCGACTGCGACACGAGCAGACGCTCGGCCACTTCCTCGGCCGTCATGCCTTTGAGCTCCCGGAGCCTGCGCAGCTCCTGGCCCAGCCGGCGCCGCCTGACGGTGGGATTGACATTGGACGCCACGGGACGTGCACCTCCGGCTGCCTGCCTGTTTGTTTAACACTTTCCGTATCTGCTGCTGAGCAGACTGCCACCAAGGTGCTTTCTACCGCTGGGAAACGGTGGATATGCGGCGCGTACGCGTCAGTTCGCCACGTCTCGCCACCCGAGGGTGTGCCCGGACGCAGTCGAGCGGGACGGTGAGATCCCGGGGAAGGACCTCACCGCCCCGCTCCGACCAGCGGCTCCCGAACCGGTCTGGGCGAGCCGGCGTTACGGCTCGGAACCGGGGTTACGGCTCAGTGGGCCACGGCGCGTGCCATGGATCCGCGGTGCGGCTGCATCGGAACCCCCCGAGCGGGTTCCGCCGCGGACCTGGCGCCGGCCGCGCCCTGCCGCCCGGTGGCGGCCGTTGCCCGGCGGGGCTGCGCGGCAGCCCCGTTCTGCACGTCCATCACGGCATGCGCCACAAGACCGCCCATGGGGTCGTGCCGGATCAGGTCCCGCAGCCGGGAGCGGGACGAGCGTCCCTCGTTCCCCGGATACAGGTGCTTGCCGAGTCCGACGGCGTGCGCCAGGGCGGCGAGCGCCGCGGTCCGCGGATCCGGCGGTACGCCGGTGCGGATCGCGGAGTCCAGCCGGGCCCTGATCTCCCGGCTGATCTCGTTGTCCGTCGCCTGATAGCGAGTCGTCGGCAGCACCCCGCACATCTGGCCGGCCACGGCGTGCACCATGCCGCACCGCTCCAGATGCGAGAGATACGTCTGACGGAGCCCCAGCCGGGGCCCGCCGATCCAATGGACGGCACGCACGGGAGCGCCACGCCTTCGCAGCAACTCCAACGCGCAGTCCAGAGTCGGATCTCCTGTCGGCCGTGGCACCACCACGGCGATACGATCCCCGTCTGGGGCTATCCGTCCGGCCAGCGCCAGCTCCACTAGCTGTGCTCCGGCCAGACCGAGGTCGAGCGACTGCGGCTGTGCAGTGGTACCCGTGGTCGGGTCCAGTGCCAGCAACAGAAGCTCCTCCGGAAGTGTTCTGCGGCTCCTGCCCATCCATGCCTCCCCGCGTGGATGAATGACAGGGTGACCCCTCTCACATTGGTCTGTCGAGGGTGCGTGACCGGTTCGTGAGGGAACCGGTAGGTATGTCGTTCTCGTCTACTGCAGGGGCCAAGCCCTCACACAGGACACTGGTACATGGTTCGGACAGGGCGCGCGCGTGGGCGTGCGGCGCATGAGGAGGCATCGGTGGCGGGCGAGTCCCCCGACAGGTCGAAGCAGCGCGAGTCGTCGGCAGAACGGACGTCGGGGAGCGAGGGTCCGGTTCCCGAGGCACGCGATCCGCGCCTCGCCGTCTCGCGGGAAAAGGATTCCGTGCCCGGCGGTGTGGACACCGCGACGAAGATCCTGTCGGTCCGCGACGCGAAGCCCCGCGCCACGGAAGCCTCACCGGAGGACACCGCCCTCCGCGAGGCGGTCTCGGCCTGGGTCCGCGGCGCCGCCCCCGCAACTGACGAGCCGGCACCCGCGGATGGGCCGGAGGCCGAGGAGACCGAGGCCACGGACGCCGACGCGAGGCCGAACACGCCTACGGAACCGGACGCTGACGCTGCCTCCGACACGGAGGCAGAGAGCAGGACGGACACGGAGGCCGACGCTGACGCCGAGGCCGACGCTGACGCTGAGGCTGACGGTGACGCCGGGGCCGACGCTGAGGCTGACGGTGACGCGGAGGCCGATGCGGACGGCGATGCGAAGGCAAAGGCCGAAGGCGAAGCCGAGGCGCCGGAGGCCGAGGACGGACCCGAGGACGCCGACGACGAGGACGCCCCACAGGGGCCACCCGCAGCCGACGACGAGACCCGCACGGGTGGTGCGGGTGGGAACGACACGGACGCCGAAGGCGAAGCCGAGGCGAGTGACGCACCCGCCCCCACACCGGAGGCGGACGCCGAGACGAGCGACGCACCCGCCCCCACACCGGAGGCGGACGCCGAGACGAGCGACGCACCCGCCCCCACACCGGAGGCGGACGCCGAGACGAGCGACGCACCCGCCCCCACACCGGAGGCGGACGCCGAGACGAGCGACGCACCCGCCCCCGCGCCGGAGGCGGACGCCGTCGACCAGCCCACCGCCGTCTTCAAGGCCGTCACCCCCAAGCCGCAGGTCGACCAGCCCACGACCATGCTCAAGCTGGGCGGCAAGCCCAAGTCCCCGGAGCCCGACTCCGAGCGCACCAGCAAGTTCGTCGCGCTCAAGAACGACATGGCGCCGGCCGCCAAGCCAGCTGCCAAGCCGGACGCCACCACCCCCGTCCCCCAGGTCGGCCCCGAGCGCACCACCCAGCAGCCCCTCCCCCCGAAGCCCCCGCTGGACCTCCTGGCGGAGCTGACGAACACGCCCCCGCCCCCGGAGACCGCGGTCCGCACGATCGTGCGCCGGGTCAAGATCTGGACCCCCCTGGTCCTGCTCCTGGCGATCGTCTTCGCGGTCGTACAGACCCTTCGCCCGCTCCCCGACCCCACCCTCGACCTCACCGCGAAGGACACCTACACCTTCGACGGCGGCAAGGCCGACATCCCGTGGCCGGCCACCGGTGAGGCCGCGCTCGACGTCCAGGGCATCGGCACGTTCGGCAACTCCGGCGACCAGAAGCCCGTACCGATCGCGAGCGTCGCGAAGGTGATGACGGCGTACCTCATCCTGCGCGACCACCCGCTCAAGAGCGGTCAGGACGGCCCGAAGATCAAGATCGACAAGGCCGCCGAGGACCAGTCGGACGCGGGCCAGGAGTCCACCGTCCGCGTCACGGCCGGTGACCGGATCTCCGAGCGCGAGGCCCTGGAGGCCATCCTCCTGCCCTCCGCCAACAACGTGGCCCGGCTGCTCGCCCGCTGGGACTCCGGTTCGGAGCAGGCGTTCACGGAGAAGATGAACGCCGCCGCCAAGGGCCTCGGCATGACCGACACCAAGTACACCGACCCCTCGGGCCTGACCGCCTCCACGGTCAGCACGGCGGTGGACCAGGTGAAGCTGGCCCGCGCGGCGATGCAGCAGCCCGTCTTCCGCGAGGTCGCGGCGATGATGTCGTACGACGACTACAAGGGCGTCAACCACTCCAACTACAACCGCCTGGTCGGCCACAACAACGTCGTCGGCATCAAGACCGGCACCACGCCCGCCGCCCTCGGCAACCTCGTCTTCGCGGCGAAGCAGCAGGTCGGCGGCGAGACGCGGACGATCATCGGTGCCGTGCTGCGCCAGCCGGCCGGCGGCTTCGACAACACGATCATCAGCGGGGTCCTGGACGCGGGCGACAAGCTGATCCGGTCCGCTCAGGGCGCCCTGAAGTCGGTGACGATCCTGAAGAAGGGCGATGTCGTCGGGTATGTCGACGACGGTCTCGGCGGCCGTACGCCGATCGTGGCGACCAAGGACGTCACGGCGGCCGGCTGGGCGGGGCTGAAGGTGAAGCTGTCGTTCACCTCCGGCAAGGTGCCGCACACCGCGAAGGCCGGCACCGAGGTCGGCTCGCTCACCGTGGGTGACGGTTCGGCCGGTGCCGTCAAGGTGCCGGTGGCCCTGCAGAAGGATCTGGCGGAGCCCGGCTTCGGCGCCAAGCTGACCCGTCTGGGCTGACCTCCGGCAGCCGTACGGGCCCGCTCGCACCACCGTTCCGCCCGCCCGCGCACCCCGCCGACGGCGCCCACCCGGGGGCCTCGCGGCGGGGTGCGTGCTAGCGTCGCGAATCGGGGCAGGTCGCCGGTCACGGGACACGGCCGCGAACTGGACGGGAAGCGGCCGGGAACAGCGTGGAACACGGCCGAGAACAGAAGACGGGACACGGGGAGTGCCTTCAGGTGGCCACAGCGGAGCCGACACGCGCCGACGACGCCGATCCGGGCCCGGGATCCGGCCCGCGAATACGCGTGTCCACGGCTGACCCGGAGGGTCGCACCGAGCACCCGGCCGACCCTACCGACAGTGATCGTCCCGACCGCCCCGGCGGTCGCCCGGACGGGCCCGCCGCACCCCCGAACCGGCTCGCACGTCTCCTCACCGCCGCCGAACCCCTGCGGCAGCGGCTGCTCACGCACCCGGTGCTGTCCATAACGACCCTCGCGGGCCTCCTGCACATCGTCTGGTTCTTCACGTTCGCGAACAGCGGTGGCGATCTGGCGGCGCAGGACGCCTGGGCGGAGTTCGTCGGCCGGCACCCGGACTCGGCGTACAACCTGGCCTGGTACGGCGGCATGCACCCGGTGTCGTACAGCGTGGTGTCGCCGTATCTGATGGCCGTCCTCGGTGTCCGTACGACGATGATGATCGCCGGGACCGTGTCGGCGGGCCTGCTGACGCTGGTCCTGATCCGCAGCCGGGCGGTGAAGAACCCGCTGTGGGCGTCGCTCGCCGGGGTGGTCGCGCTGCTGTGCAACGCGATCTCGGGCCGGGTGACCTTCGGGCTCGGCACGATGTTCGCGCTCGGCGCGGTCGCGGCCGTCTTCTGCTGGCCGTACCGGTGGCGGTACAAACGCTGGGCGAAGGCGGCGGTGGCCGCCCCGCTGGCCGGGCTCTCCACGATGGCCTCGCCCGTCTCGGGCCTGTTCGTCGGACTCGTCGCGGTCGCGCTGTTCCTGCAGAAGCGGCGGCCCGGCGCCTGGGCGCTGGGGCTCGCCCCGACGGTGGTGGTCGCCGCCTCGTACTTCCTCTTCCCGTTCTCCGGCACGCAGCCGATGACGATCGGCTCGGTGGTCCTGCCCCTGCTGTACGGCCTGCTGTGCCTGTTCCTCGCCCCCAGGCAGTGGGTGACGGTCCGGCTGACGGCCGCCGTGTACAGCGTCGGCGTGGTCCTGGTGTGGCTGATCAACTCGCAGATCGGGTCGAACATCTCCCGGCTGCCGATGCTGTTCACGGGTGCGGTGCTGGTGGCCGCGCTGCCGTTCACGGTGCCGAGGTCCCGCAAGTGGTACGTGACCGTGCTGGCGCTCCTGGGCTTCGCCGGCTGGATCGGCTTCAAGTCGGTGGACGACATCGTCCACACGACCCCGGCCGCGTCCTGGGCCCGGGAACTCGCCCCGCTCGTGCACCAGCTGCAGAAGGCCGGTGCCGAGAAGGGCCGCGTCGAGGTGGTCCCGGCCCGCTCGCACCGGGAGGCGTCCGCCCTCGCGCCGTACGTCAACCTGGCGCGCGGCTGGAACCGGCAGGCCGACATGGAGCGCAACCCGCTCTTCTACGACGACACCCTCAACTCGGCGAACTACCACGAGTGGCTGCAGCGCTGGGCCGTCCACTTCGTCGTCCTGCCGAAGGACAACCCGGACGGCGACGGCGGCGAGCGCGAGCGGCAACTGCTGCGGCGCGGGATGCCGTATCTCAGGCAGGTCTGGGGCGACGCCAACTGGCAGTTGTTCCGGGTGACCGATCCGACGCCGCTCGCCGAGCCCGACGCGGTGGTGGACCGCGCCGAGCAGGGTGAGATGACGCTTCAGGTGCGCAAGGCCGGGCGGATCCTGATCAGGATCCCCTACTCGCCGTGGCTGAGCATCGTCGACGAGGACGGCAAGAGCCTGAAGCCGCCGCAGATGGTCTCCTCCGGTCCGCCGAAGCAGTACCGGAACGTCAACGGGTGCCTGACGGAGACGCCGGAGGACGCGAACGGCGACAAGTGGACGATGCTGATCGCTCCGCGGGCCGGCACGTACCGGCTGGCCGCGCCGTACCAGCTGCCGCGCGGCACCCCCTGCCCGGACGAGCTCAAGTAGAGCCGCGCAGCTCGGACACGTAGGCGTCCGTCCCCGGCACCGTCGGGATGAACGGCGCCACCAGCTCCACCCGCCCCAGCCCCGAGCCGGAGACATCCGTGTCCAGCCCGGTGAAGCCGTCCTCCCAGCACTCCCTCGGATCCGCCTCCAGGAACCACAGGAGCGTCAATCGGGTGTCCACGCCCTCGACCTGCTTGACGTAGGTCATGCGGTCGCCCGGCAGGGGGGTCGGCCGGAAGACCGTGACCATGGCCGCCGGGGAGCCGGCGAGGCGGCGGGGCAGGTGCCGGGTGCGCAGCCACTCCACCAGTTGGGACCGCCGCTGCGGCGACTCGCTGTCGATCACCTCCAGCACCAGCCCCGCGTAGGGGTGGTCGAGGGCGTGGACGTCACGCGGACCGGCCGCGCCGTCGCGGTAGACCGTCGTCTCGTGGTCCTGGAAGGCCGTGAAGACGTGGGTGCGGTCGTGGTAGACGCGGGCGTCGCGGCCCAGGCGCTTGTTGATGGCGACGGTCCACTTCATGTGGTCGTCGTAGCGGCCCTCGGTGATCCAGTAGGTGGAGAGGTAGCAGCCGGCCGTGACGGGCCGGGCGACGGCCGACTTCCCGGGATACCGCAGGAGCTGCAGATCCCGGGTCGCGACCCAGCGCCGGCCCGCGTACATCCAGGGCATGGCCATCGCGCCGGCGTAGTAGTGGTCGTCCTCGTACCAGCGGTTGTAGGCGTACTCGTGGCCGGGGTGCGGCTCGACCATGGTGATCAGGGCGTGGCCGGGCCGGACGCCGTACGGTCCTACGGCGGCGAGCTCGGCGTACAGCTCGCTGCGGGTCTCGTCGCTCATACGGTTCCCCTTTCCTGCCGCGGCCCATACTCTGACGCTCCGTCAGATAAAGCCATACCGCGGGAGGCACCGATGTCCCTGCTCGCAGGCAGGACAGTGGTCGTATCGGGAGTGGGCGCCGGGCTCGGGCACCAGGTCGCCGCGGCCGTCGTACGGGACGGCGGGAACGCGGTGCTCGGGGCGCGCACCGAGGCGAACCTCGCCAAGAGTGCGGCGGAGATCGATCCGGACGGCACGCGTACGGCGTACCGGGCGACCGACATCGCCGACGAGGACCAGTGCGCGGCGCTGGCGGAGCTGGCGCGGGAGCGGTTCGGCGGCATCGACGCGGTGGTCCATGTCGCGGCCTGGGACTCGTACTTCGGCGGGCTGGAGGACGCGGACTTCGCGACCTGGCGGTCGGTCGTCGACGTGAACCTGCTGGGCACCCTGCGGATGACGCGGGCCTGTCTGCCGGCGCTGAAGGCGGGCGGCGGCGGTTCCGTGGTCTTCATCGGGACGCAGTCGGCCGTCGCCGCGCCCTCGCAGGTGAAGCAGGCGGCCTACGCCGCTTCCAAGGGTGCGCTGACCAGCGCGATGTACTCGCTGGCGCGGGAGCTCGGGGCGTACCGGATCCGGGTCAACACCGTGCTGCCGGGCTGGATGTGGGGCCCGCCGGTGCAGGCGTACGTCGCGTTCACCGCGCGGACGGAAGGGGTGCCGGAGGCGGAGGTACGGGCCCGGCTGACGGAGCGGATGGCGCTGCCGGACCTCGCGACGGACGCGGACGTGGCGGACGCGGCGGTGTTCCTGTCATCGGACCGGGCGCGGGCCATCACCGGGCAGTCGCTGCTGGTCAACGCGGGGGAGTTGATGCGTTGAGGCAACTCGGGCCTCATCCGGGATGTTCATGTAGATGAACACGAATCATCAAGTCGAACATTTTTACTGTGACTTGACCTTACTGTTGCTTGTCGCGTTCATGTGACCGCACCCACGATCGAGCACATGAACAGTCTCGACTGGGCCGTACTCATCGGCTACTTCGGTGTGATGGTCGCGATCGGCGTCTGGTCGCACAAGCGCGTGGACAACGTTTCCGACTTCTTCACGGCCGGCGGCAAGATGCCCTGGTGGCTGTCCGGCATCTCGCACCACATGTCGGGCTACAGCGCGGTCATGTTCACCGGGTACGCGGGCATCGCCTACACCTACGGCGTCACCTCCTTCGTCACCTGGTCCTTCCCCATCGCGCTCGGCATCGCCATCGGGTCGAAGCTGTTCGCGCCCCGCATCAACCGACTGCGCTCCCGGCTCCATGTGGCCTCCCCGCTGGAGTACCTGAAGAACCGCTACAACCTGTCCACCCAGCAGGCGCTCGCCTGGTCCGGCATGCTGCTGAAGATCGTGGACGTGGGCGCCAAGTGGGCGGCGATCGCCACCCTGTTGTCGGTGTTCACCGGGGTCACCCTGAACCAGGGCATCCTCATCACCGGTGCGATCACGGCCGTGTACTGCACGATCGGCGGCCTGTGGGCGGACGCGCTGACCGAACTCGGCCAGTTCGTCATCCAGTTGCTCGCCGGCGTCTCGATGTTCGTGGCCGTCGTACTGAAGCTGAACGACAAGCACATCGGCTTCTTCGACGCCTGGAACCAGCCGGCGCTGCACGGCCACGGCAAGCCGCTGGTCGGCCCCTACGGCACGGTGTTCCTCCTCGCCTTCCTGTTCATCAAGCTCTTCGAGTACAACGGCGGCATGCTCAACCAGGCGCAGCGGTACATGGCGACGGGCAGCGCCTACGAGGCCGAGCGGTCGGCCCGGCTGTCGTCCGTGCTGTGGCTGATCTGGCCGGTGGTGCTGTTCTTCCCGATGTGGATGTCCCCGCTCCTGGTCCACGCCCAGAAGCCGGACGGCTCCGACTCCTACGGCCTGATGACCGAACAGCTGCTGCCGCACGGCCTGCTGGGCCTGGTCATCGTCGGCTTCTTCTCCCACACGATGGCCATGTGCTCCTCGGACGCGAACGCGATCGCGGCGGTGTTCACCCGTGACGTGGCCCCGGTGTTCTCCTCCCGGGCCCGGGGCTGGGGCGAGCGCTCCGGCCTGGTCGCGGCCCGCGTGACGACCCTGGTCTTCCTCGGCCTGTCCATGGCGGTGGCGACCCAGGTCAACTCCCCCACGTTCAAGGACATCATCACGGTCGTCATCAAGTGGGTCGCCGGTCTGATGGGCCCGATCGCGATCCCGATGATGCTGGGCCTGCTCCGGACGTTCCGGCGCTCCGGCCCGACGGCGGCGCTCACCAGCTGGGCGGCGGGCCTGCTGGCGTTCTGGCTGGTGAACTACCCCATCAACTGGAACGTCTCCGGCGGAGTCCCGCTCCAGTACCAGGTCTCGGTCCCGCTGGCGGTGTCCCTGGTGCTGTACATCGTCATCGGGTACGTGAAGCCCGAGGAGACGCCCGAGCGCCTCGCCATCATCGAGAAGCTCAACACCGACGGGGACTCGATGGCGGCGGTGCCGGTTCCCGCGGGTGCCGGGGACGACGTGGTCGGAGCGCCGTAGGGGCCGGCCGCCCGGGAGCGCAGCCGGCGACGGCGTCCGGGCTTTCCGGCGGGAATACGCCACCGCAGGAAAGCGCGGACGCCGTCGCCGGCTCCGTCCGACCGGGCATCGGACCGTAATCCCACCGCCTGCCGCGGAATCCGCCGAGCACACTCACGAACGCGCCTTCGGCCGGCGGCAAGAGCGCACTGCGAGCGGAGTACTACTCCTTGTCGTCCGACGTCGTGTCCGAGCCGCCTTCCGAGGCGGCTTCCGGGTCGTCATCCGCGGGGCCGGGCGGGCCGTCGTCCGGGAGCAGCCCCCGCCGTCCCACGATCAGTCCGGCCTGGAAGCGGCTGCTCGCGTCGATCTCGTCCATCAGTTCCGTGATGTAACGCCGGCATGTTCTGGTGGCCATTCCCAGACGCCGGGCGATGACATCATCCTTCAGCCCCGCAGCCATGAGCCGCAGAATGTTCGTGCGCAGCTCTTCCGCGGTTTCCTGGTATTCGACGCGGTCCGCATCGAATACCTGGGCCGACTGCCAGATATTCTCGAACGTCCGATACATGAAATTGACAAGAGTGGGTTCGGACACAATGGCGGCCCCCGGCGCCTGCCGTCCCCGCCGTTCCTGGGAGACGACCGCGATCCGGCCGTCGAAAAAGAAAACCCTTTCGAACGGCTCGCCCGTCGTCCGCACCTCGGCCCCTTCCGCCACGACCTGCCGCACGAAGGCGCGCGTGGCGAGGCTGGCCCTGGCCGTGTGCTGGTAGAGCGTCCGCATGGTGACGCCACGGGCCAGCATCTCCAGCGTGGGGGTGAGCACCCGGCGCACCGACTCCGAGCTGCGTCCGCCGCCCGGCTGCACGGTGACCGTCTCACGCTCGCAGGTGTGCATCAGCATGCTCACCTCGCGCTTCACGTCGGCGGGATCGTCCAGTACCCGGATCTGCTGGGCACATCTGCTGGAACGGGTGCCCTCCCGGTAGAGGGGCACCAGCGCGCGCAGTTCGCCGTGGATGTGGGCGAGACGTTCCTGCGCCTCGTTGATGGACCGCTCCACGGGGGAGCGCAGCTCCATCTCGGCGATCAGCGGATCCACCGGCACCGGCGGGCCGTCGTCCGTACCCGGTGCGAGCAGCCGCAGCTCCAGCAGGAGCTCCCTGATCTCCGCCGCGGCCCGCTCGTCGACACCGAGGTCTCTCGATATGTCGGCATCCCGGAACATTCCGTTCCGGAGAGCGCACTCGTATCCGGATACGGCGAGCCCTGTCAGCAGTGGTCGATTTCCCACGCAATCCCCACCCGTTTGTCCGATTTTGTCGGAATCCCCTTGTAGCCAAAAAAGATTAGGACACCGTCCGGCGCAACACAACAAGCCCCTTGCCTGCCAGAGTCGTCGCAGCACCGGCAAAGGACGCCGGAGCAACTATCAGGGGGGCAGAAATGAAGAAGGCTCGAAAGGCACTTGTCGCCGCCATAAGCGCCGGCATTCTCGCGGCGACTGTCGCGACCCTCGATGCCGCGGCCACCAACGGAGACCCCGAGTGGGACTCGGTCCGGGCCGGCGCCGCCGACTCCAGCGCACTGATCACGCCCGCGTCGCCCGACGACCACGCCTGGGACTGACCCGCGGGCCGTCCACCCTTCCTGTTCTTCTCTCCACCGCTCCGCTCGGGGCATCCGCACGTCCTGAGCGGAGCGATTCATTCGCATTTGCACTGAACGACCACCTTCGTCTTCAGGTTCAAGGATGGTGTGAAACCTCATGCGTGAACTCCACATAGCGAATCGTCGAGTCGCCGACGACACGGCGCCTTACGTGATCGCCGAGATCGGTCACAACCACGGCGGCAGCCTCGAACAGGCCGAGGAGCTCTTCCGGCAGGCCGCGGCGGCCGGCGCGAGCGCCGCCAAGCTCCAGAAGCGGGACAACAGGTCGCTGTTCACCCGCGCCATGTACGACCAGCCGTACGAGGGCCGCAACAGCTACGGCCCGACATACGGAAAGCACCGCGAGGCACTGGAGTTCGGCCGCGCCGAGTACGTCCATCTCGCCAAGGTGGCCGCGGAGGTGGGGATCGACTTCTTCTCCACCGCGTTCGACCTCCCCAGCGTCGACTTCCTGGTCGAACTGGGCATGCCGGCCATCAAGATCGCCTCGGCCGACGTCACCAACACCCCGCTGCTCAGCTACGCGGCGAAGACCGGCAAGACGCTCATCGTCAGCACCGGCGGCGCTTCCATGGACGAGGTGCGGCTTGCCGTCGACACCGTTCTGCCGCTCAACCCGAACCTGGCGCTGCTCCAGTGCACCGCCGTCTACCCCGCCGCGCCGGCCGATCTCAACCTCTCGGTCATCGACACGTACCGCAACGAGTTCCCCGACGTGGTCATCGGCTTCTCAGGTCACGACCTCGGCCCCGACCTGAGCTTCGTCGCCCACGCCCTCGGTGCCCGGGTCATCGAGAAGCACTTCACCCTGGACCGGACGCTCCCCGGCACCGATCACGCGTTCTCCCTCGACCCGGGCCAGCTGACTGACCTGGTGGCGGGCCTGGAGCGCACCCGGGCCTCCCTCGGCTCCCCGGTCAAGGTCTGCAGTGACACCGAGGCCCCGGCCGTCCGCAAGATGGGCAAGAAGCTGGTCGCCGCGGGCGACCTGCCGGTCGGCCACGTGCTGACCGAGCGTGACATCGCCTGCAAGTCGCCGGGCGACGGCCTCAAGCCGTACCAGCTCGACCTGGTCCTCGGACGCGCGCTGCTGCTGCCGCTGAAGACCGACGACAACATCCGGCTCCAGGATCTCGCCGAGCCCGCCGATTTCGAGCCCCCCGCCCAGCGCCCGGTGGCGATCGGGGAGGGCTTCGTTGCCTATTGATCTCACCGGCGAGGTCGCCGTGGTGACCGGAGTCGCCGGAAAGCTCGGCGGGATCTGGGCCTGCGCTCTGCTGGAGGCGGGCGCCGACGTCCTGGGGCTCGACCTGAACGAGGTCCCGCCCGACGACGTACGGAAGGTCGCCGAGCGGGAGGACACCGGCACCTACGTCGGGGCGTGGGCGGACGTCACCCACCGCCGTTCTCTGGAACAGTCCCTGCGGACCTGCCAGGAACGGTTCGGCGTCCCCACGATCCTGGTCAACAACGCCGGTATCGACCAACCGCCCTCGGCGGCCGGCGGGAGCTGGTACTTCGAGGAGGTCCCCGAGGAGCTGTCCGCGGTCACCCTCGACGTCAACGCGCTCGGCGCGCTGCGGGTCTGCCAGGTCTACGGCTCGGCGATGGCCCACGTGGGCCGGGGAACCATCATCAACATCGGCTCTCTGTACGGGAACGTCGCCCCGTACCCCCCGCTGTACGAGCACATCGACCTCGACCCGCCGTTCCTGAAACCCCCCGCCTACGGCATGTCGAAAGCGGGCGTCTCCGCCCTCAGCAGGTATCTGGCCGCCCTGTGGGGCCCGAACGGCATACGGGTCAACACCCTCTCGCCCGGCGGCGTGCTGGGTGAGCAGGACCCCGAGTTCCGCCGGAAGTTCACCGCCCGCGTGCCCCTGGGCCGGATGGCCGAGGCGGGGGACCTCACCGGACCTCTCCTCTTCCTGGCATCCGACCTCAGCAGCTATGTCACGGGCCAGGAACTGATCGTCGACGGCGGCTACGTCTGCTGGTGACCGCCCTTCCACTCCGGGAGTCAAACCCATGGACGTCCCTCTCAGCCGAGTGGAGGTCGCGGAGTTCGACCGCGTCCTCGCCGGTATGGAGAATCCGTACGACCGGGCCGCCGCCTTCTCGGCCCTGACCAGGATCAACACCCTCTACATGGTGATGCGCGCCGGCTCGGGGCATCTCGGCTCCAGCTTCAGCGCCGCCGACGTCGTGAGCCACCTCTTCCTCAACGAGATGGACCGGCCCTTCGAGGACGACGGCGACCTCTACTTCTCCTCCAAGGGGCACGACGCCCCCGGCCTGTACGCCGCGCTCATCGGTGTCGGCCAACTCCCGGAGGAGTACGTCCACAAGCTGCGCCGGATCGACGGCCTGCCCGGACACCCCGATGTGCACACCCCGCACATGCCCTTCAACACCGGCTCCCTCGGCATGGGCATCTCCAAGGCCAAGGGGGTGATCCTCGCGGACCGGCTGCGGGGAGCGAGCCGCCGGGTCTTCGTGATGACCGGCGACGGCGAGCTCCAGGAGGGCCAGAACTGGGAAGCCCTGGCCGGCGCCGCACACCGCGGCATGGGCGAGCTGACCGTGATCGTCGACCACAACAAGATCCAGTCCGACACCTATGTCAGCGACGTCAACGACCTCGGTGACCTGGTGGCGAAGTTCGAGAGTTTCGGCTGGGGCGCGCTGCGCGTCGACGGTCACGACCAACAGGAACTGGAGGCCGTCTTCCGCAAGCGGGCCGAGGCCTTCCCGGACCGGCCGGCGGTCATCATCGCCGACACCGTCAAGGGCGCCGGCTGCGACACCTTCGCCGCGACCTCGATGGGCGAGGACGAGTGGCGCTACCTCTTCCACAGCGGTGCCCCGGCCGCGGCGCACTACCGGACCGCCCACGCCGAACTGACCGCTGCGGCCGACGCCCTGCTCACCGCGGCCGGGCTCGGCCCGGTACGCCTGGTCCCGGAGGAGCCGAGGACCGAGCCCGCACCCGGCGGGCCCCGCCTGTTCGAGGTCTACGGCGAGGCGCTGGTGGCACACGCCGCCGAGCGGGAGGACATCGTCGCCCTCGACGCGGACCTGGTGCTGGACACCGGACTGATCCCGTTCTCACGGCACTTCCCCGAGCGCTTCGTCGAGTTCGGCATCGCCGAGCAGGACATGGTCTCGGCGGCGGGCGGCCTCGCCTCACGCGGCCTGCTGCCCTTCGTCCACTCGTTCTCCTGCTTCCTGCACGCCCGGCCCAACGAGCAGATCTACAACAACGCGACCGAGGGCCGCCGGGTGGTGTACGTCGGCTCGCTCGCCGGCCTGCTGCCGGCCGCCCCGGGCCACTCGCACCAGGCCGTACGGGACGTCAGCGCGGTCGGCGCCATACCGGACCTGGTCGTTCTGGAGCCGGCGAACGCCGACGAGGTGCGCGCCGCGGTGCGCTACTGCCTCGACAGCCCCTACAGCGTCTACCTCCGCCTCGTCAGCGCTGCGGTCCCCGACGAGGTGACCGCGCTGGGCGCGGAGCCGCTGCACACCGGGCGCGGCCGTGTCGTGCGCGAAGGCGGCCGGACCGTGGCCGTCGGTTCGGGACCGGTGGTCCTCGGGCAGCTGCTGCGCGCCGCGGAAGAACTGGCGGCGGAGGGCATCGAGCTCACCGTGGTCGAGCTGCCGTGGCTCAACCGGGTCGACCCGAAGTGGCTGGCCTCGCTCTCCGCCGACGCCGATCACCTGCTGGTCGTGGAGAACCACTACGCCAAGGGCGGTCAGGCCGACACCGTCGCCCGTTGCCTCATGGAGCTCGGCGGCCCGCACCGGCCGCGGTTCCGGGGCATCGGCCTCACCGAGGTGCCCCGGTGCGGCACCGAGGAGGAGGCGCTGCGGGCCCACGGGCTGCACGCCGAGCAGCTCGCCGCCACGATCCACGCCGAGGTGCGCGGCGGCACCGAACCGGCCGCTTCCCCCGTGGACATCACGCTGCGCGCCCACTGACCCGGACCGGACCGAGAGACGGACCGGCCGGACAGACAGAGAGATTCAGGAGAGAACCAGATGAAGACCGTCTACAACGACGTCACCCGTCCTCCGCAGCACCTGGTCGACGCCTTCCGCGAGGTCACCGCGGAGTACAGCCCCAGCTGCCTGGTGACCGACGCGCGCGGCCGTGCGGGCGCGATCGGTGGGCTGCTGCCGGTCAAGCCGCACCAGAAGGTGGCCGGCCCCGCTCTCACCGTCGCGCTGTCCATCGACGACCTGGTCGACTGCATGCCCCTGCTCAGCCGCGCCCAGCCGGGCGACGTCATCGTGGTCGCCTGCCACGAGACCAAGCGGACGGCGATGTGGGGCGGGCTGATGTCCACCCTCTCGATGAAGGCCGGGATCGCCGCGGGCATCGTCGACGGCGCCATCCGCGACGTCGACGAGATCCGCGACCTGGACTTCCCCGTCTGGTACCGCAGCACGGTCCCCCGGCCCTCGCCCAGCGCGGTCCACGACCGTACCGAGCCCGTGCAGTTCAACGTCCCGGTCGTGATCGACGGCCAGGTCATCGAGCCCGGTGACATCGTCGTGGCCGACGAGAACGGCATCGCCGTGGTCCCCAGGGACGACGCCGAGCAGGTGCTGGAGCAGACCCGGTTCCAGATCGGCAAGGAGAAGCTGATCCGCGACAAGATCAACTCGGGCGCCTCCCTGCAGGAGCTGCTCACCGAGTTCGGTCACCTGTGATGGGTACGCGCAGCCGGCGGGTCTATCTGACGGGGGCCGACGGGATGCTCGGCCGGGCCCTCACCGCCGCCCTGGCGGCCGACCCGGTCACCGCGGCCTGGCCGGTGCACGGGGTCTCGCTCGCCGACTTCGACATCACCGACGCGGACGCGCTGCACGCTTCGGTCGCACGGTTCCGCCCGGACATCGTCGTGCACACCGCGGCCCACGCCATCGTCGACGACTGCGAACTCGACCCCCGGCTGGCGCTGCGCGTCAACATCGAGGGCGTACGCAACGTCGCCGAGGCCTGCCGTCGAAGCGGTGCCAGGCTGGTCTACATCTCCAGCGACTACGTCTTCGACGGGCGCGCCACGCCCGCCGGCGGCTACCGGGAGAACGACCTGCCCAACCCGGTGAACGTCTACGGACTGACCAAGGTGGCGGGCGAGCGGATCAGCGAGCTGGTCCCGGACCACCTGGCCGTCCGGACCTCCTGGCTCTTCGGCGGCACCGACGAGCGGGTGGACACCGTCCTGGACACGGTTCGGCGGCTGGGGCGGGGCGAGCCGGCCCGGCTCATCCACGACCAGTACAGCAGGCCCACGTACACCGTGGACCTGGCCCGGGCGATCGTCTTCCTGCTCACCCGGGACCAGCCGGTCACCGGCACCCTGCACGTGGCCAACACGGGGACGGCGAGCTGGTACGAGGTGGGGCGCGCGATCCAGGCCCTGCTGCGGCCGCCCGGCGCGCCCGAGCCGATCGCCCTCGACGAGTGCGGCTTCCTCGGTGCCCGTCCGGTCGACTCCTCCCTGCATACCGGCCGGCTGGCCGACCTCGGGCTGCACATGCCGCACTGGCGCGACGCCCTGCGCAGATATCTCGATGCCCTCGGCGCTCCGGACGCCGGGACGACAGCGGCAGCCGCAGCCACGGTGGCCGGCCCACCGACCGAACCCACCAAGGACGCACTCGGATGAGCGCACGACCGACCTGGAAGACCTGGTCGGGCCTGGACAGATGTACCCCCCGGCATCTGGTCACCCCGACCACCGAGGACGGCATCGCCGATGCCGTCCGGCTGGCCGCCCGTGAGGACCTCGTCCTCCGGGCGGCCGGCACCGGCCACTCGTTCAATCCGCTGGCCACCACCGACGGTGTCCTGGCCGACCTGACCCGCTACACCGGCATCGTCTCGGTCGACCACGCCACCCCGTCCGTGACCGTGCGGGCCGGCACCCTCCTCGACGACCTCACCGAGGCGCTGCACCGGCAGGGCCTGGCGCTGCCCAACGTGGGCACCCTCGGCGGGCAGACCGTCGCCGGCGCCATATCCACCGGCAACCACGGCACCGGCATCGCCCACCCCCCGCTGTCCGGGGAGATCCTGGCGATGACCCTGGTCGACGCGGACGGCAAGCCGCGCACCCTGGACCGCGACTGCGAGCCGGAGTTGCTGCGCGCGGCCCGTACCGGGCTCGGGGCGCTCGGGGTCGTCTCCACCGTCACCCTGCGCTGTGTGCCCGCGTTCAACCTGCGGGTCGCCGAGGGCAGCGAGCCGCTGGACGCGTTGCTGGAGCGCTTCGACAGCTGGGCGCACAGCGCGGACCACGTCACCTTCTCCTGGCAGCCGTGGAGCGACCGGGCGGGCACCCGGTCCATGCACCGTACGCGGGAGCCCGCCACCCGGGCCGGCGACCGCAAGCGGTACGGCATCACCCTCGGCGAGCTGTGGTGCGGTGTCCTGGGGCATGCCGGGCGGTTCTCGTCGGCCGCGGTGCCCCGGCTGTCCGGGCTCTTCGGCGGCGGCGCGACGGAGGAGTTCACGGGCGCCGGTCACCGGGTCTTCACCTTCCCCCAGCCCGTACGGTTCATCGCGCTGGAGCACTGCCTGCCGCTGGAGAACGTCCCGGACGCGCTGCGCGAACTGCGGCCGGCCCTGCGCCGGTCCGGACTTCACTCGCCGTACTCGGTGCTCGGCCGGGTCGGTGCCGGGGACGACTCCCCGCTCAGCCCCGCCCACGGCGCCGGCCCGGTCGGATACCTCAACCTGACCGTGCCGCGCATGGCGCCCTATCTGGAGTTGCTGCGCACGATCGAGCACGTCCTGCGGGGGCACGGTGCCCGCCCGCACTGGGGCAAGGCGCACACCGCCACCGCACAGGTCCTCGCCCCGCGCTATCCGGAGTGGGAGACCTTCCAGCGGGTGCGCGCCGAGCTGGATCCCGAGGGCCGGTTCACCAACGACTATCTGCGCCGGGTGCTGGGCCCGGTGCGGGTACCGGCCGGAAACGGGTGACGTCATGACACCGCAGGCGCTGTTCCTGGATTTCGACGGGCTGATCTGCGACACCGAGGACGCCGCCCGCCGCTCCTGGTCGCTGCTGTACGCGTCGTACGGCCTCGCCTTCCCGCATGCGGTCTGGCGGCGGATGCAGGGGCGCTCGGACGGTGAGGAGGTCGCGCTCGCCGATCTCGGGCGGCGCCTCGGCCGTCCGGTCGACCCGGGCACCCGGACGCGGCGGCTACAGAAGAAGACGGAGCTGTGCCGGGCCGCACCACTGCGGCCCGGTGTGGCCCGGTTGCTGGAGCAGGCGGAACTGCGGGGCGTTCCGGCCCTCGTGGTGTCGAGTTCGCCGCGCGACTGGGTGGAACCGCACCTGGTCCGCCTCGGGGTGCGGCGGTTCTTCGCCGACCTGGTCACCGGGGACCTGGTGGAGCGTCACAAGCCCGCCCCGGACCTGTACCTGCGCGCGCTGTGGCAGACCGGCCTGCCCGCCGAGGAGGTATGTGCCTTCGAGGACTCACCGACCGGGGTACGGGCCGCGCGGGCGGCGGGCGTGGCCTGCGTGGCGGTGCCCTCGGCGGCCGGCGATGCGGCAGCGCTCACCGAGGCCGTCCAGGTCCTGCCCTCCCTGGCCGACTTCTCCTTCGACCGCTTCCTCCTGCCCGGCTCCCCCTTGCCCGACCCGATGAAAGGACGTCCGCCGCGATGACCGCCACCCTTCAGCCCGCCGTCCGGGCCGAGCTGGACACTCTGGCCAGCCCGGGCCAGGACGTTCCCGAGTGGATCTGGCGCAACGGCGCACTGGTCCCCTGGGAGCAGGCCACGATCCATGTGAACGCGGTCGGCCACGCCTCGGTCGCCGCAGTCTTCGAGGGCATCAAGGCCTATCTGGCCGCGGACGGTGAGCGGTTGCTGCTCTTCCGTCTGGACGAGCACCTGGACCGGCTCCGGCAGTCGGCCCGGATCTGCCGGTTGAGCCTGCCGTACGGGCGCGAGGAGCTGCGGACCGCCGTGCTGGAGGTCGTACGGGCCAACGGCTACCGCACCGACGCCTACATCCGTCCCTGGGCCTTCCCCACCGGCATCATCCGCGAGCAGATGGTGCCCGCGGGCACGGAATGCGAAGTGGTCGTCGACACCTGGCCCTTCCGCAGCGGGCTCAACAAGGAGCGCGGCTGCCGGGCGGCGGTCAGCTCCTGGTTGCGGGTCAGCGACGCCTCCACGCCCCCCAGGGTCAAGGCCTTCTCGAACTACCACAACGGCCGTCTCGCCCTGATGGAGGCGCGGGAGAACGGCCACGACTGGCCGATCCTGCTCAACGAGCGCCACAAGGTCGCCGAGGGGCCGGGTGCCTGCATCGCCCTGGTCCGGGGCGGCACCGTGATCACGCCCTCGCTCACCAGCGGCGTCCTCGAGAGCATCACCCGCGCCACCGCGCTCGAACTCCTGAACGACCTCGGTGTCCCCGTGGTCGAGCGCGAGGTGGACCGCAGCGAGCTCTACCTCGCCGACGAGGTCTTCTTCATGGGAACCGCCTGGGAGATCCTCCCGGTCACCACCGTGGACGGGCTGCGGGTCGGCGACGGTACCCCCGGACCGGTCACCCGGCGACTGGAGGCCGCCTACACCCGACTGGTCCGCGGCGAGTCGCGGGCGCACCCGGACTGGCTCACGGAGGTCCGGCCCTGATGCGCGCGATCTCGGTCCTCAGGCACGGCGGACCCGACGTGCTGATCCCCGCCGCGCTGCCCGACCCCCGGCCGGGCCCCGGTGAGGTACTGATCGCCGTCGAGGCGGCCGGCGTCAACTTCATCGACGCGCACTTCCGCGCCGGCCGCTATCCGGTGGCGCTGCCCTACGTGCCGGGGCAGGAGGCCGTGGGCCGGGTCCTGGCGGCCGGTCCCGCGGTGACCGGCCCGCGCATCGGCGACCGCGTCGGCTGGGTCAACCTCCCCGGTGCATACGCCGAACTCGCCGTGATCCCCGCCGAACGCGTCGTACCGATCCCCGAGGACGTCTCCCCGCACACGGCCGCCGCCGTCCTGCTGCACGGCATGACGGCGCACTACCTGGTGCACGACAGCCATGCCGTCCGCCCCGGCGAGACGATTCTCGTGCACGCCGCCGCCGGGGGCATGGGCCTGCTGCTCACCCAGTGGATCAAGCTGCTCGGCGGCCGGGTGATCGGCACCGTCTCCTCCGCCGCGAAGGAGGAACGGGCCCGGGCGGCCGGCGCCGACGAGGTGATCCGCTACGACACCCTGGACCCGGCCGGCGTCGCCTGCGCCGTGTCCGCCCTGACGGGCGGCGCAGGGGTGGCCGCGGTCTACGACGGCATCGGCGCCCCCACCTTCGACGGGTCCCTGGCCGCCCTGCGCCCGCGCGGCACCCTCGTGCTGTACGGGCAGGCGGGCGGCCCCGTGCCCCCGTTCGACCTCGGCCGGCTCAACCAGGGCGGTTCGCTGCGCGTCACCCGCCCCAACCTCGACCACCACATCGCCTCGCGCGAGGAGCTGACCGGACGCGCCACCGACGTCCTGCGTCTGGTGGCGTCCGGCGCCCTCACGCCGCACATCGGTTCCGTCCGGCCCCTGGAGGACGCCGCGCGGGCCCATGCCGACCTCGAGGGCAGACGCTCCGTCGGCAAGCTCCTGCTGACGCTCTGACACCTGACCACCACCGCGAAAGGAGCCGGGGATGACGTCCCCCAGCACCACCCTCACCATCGGCGGCGACCTGACCGTCGGCCGCCTCGGATTCGGCGCGATGCGCCTCACCGGGCCGGGAATCTGGGGTCCACCGGCCGATGTGCCCGGTGCCCTCAAGGTCGCGCGGCGCGCCGTCGAACTCGGCATCACCTTCCTCGACACCGCGGACTCCTACGGCCCCGGGACCAGCGAGGAACTGCTGGCCGAGGCGCTCCACCCGTACCCGGAGGACCTGGTCATCGCCACCAAGGCCGGCCAGAGCCGTCCCGCGCCCGGTCAGTGGATTCCGCTGGGGCGCCCCGAATATCTGCGGCAGCAGGCCGAATTGAGCCTGCGCAGGCTGCGGCTGGAGCGGATCGACCTGTTCCAGCTGCACCGGATCGACCCGAAGGTGCCCCTCGCCGAGCAGCTGGGCGCGCTGAAACAGCTCCAGGACGAGGGCAAGATCCGCCACATCGGCCTCTCCCAGGTCGGCGTCGAGCAGTTGGAGGAGGCACGGCGCGAGGTCGAGGTCGTCAGCGTGCAGAACCTCTACAACCTCACCGAGCGCACCGACGACGACGTCATCGACTACTGCGAGCGCGAAGGCATCGCCTTCATCCCGTGGCTGCCGATCGCCCGCGGCGCCCACGCCACCGCCGACGGCGTACTCGCCGAGGTCGCGGCCGAACTGGGGGCCACCCCCGCCCAGGTGTCGCTGGCCTGGCTGCTGCGCCGCTCCCCCGTGGTGCTGCCGATCCCGGGCACGAGCTCGATCGCTCATCTGGAGGAGAACACCGCGGCCGCCCGCATCGCGCTCACCGACGAGCAGTTCGCACGGCTGTCCGCCGTGGCCGGAAAGGAACGGACATGAGCATTCTCATCCTGCACAAGAAGAACCTGAGCCGCCGCCGGCACCTGGCCCGTGCCCGCAGTTACGCCGCCGAGCACGGCGAGAAGCTGCTGCTCGTCATGAAGGACCCGACCTGGGAAACGGAGTACGTCGACCGGGTCGCCCTCGCCGACACCTCCGACCTCGCCGAGACCACGGCCGCCGTGAAGGAACTGCAGGCGAGCGAGGAGGAGCCGATCCGCGGCGTCGTCACCTTCATCGACAGCGGCGTGCCCATGGCCGCACGGGTGGCCGCCGACCTGGGGCTGCCCTCGGTGAGCGAGCGGACGGCGTATCTCGCGCGCGACAAGTTCGCCATGCGCGAGGCGATCGCCCGGGCCGGCGGTGTGGCACAGCCGCGTTACGGCCTGGCGCGCACCCTTCAGGAGGCGAGGACCGAGGCCGCCCGGATCGGCTACCCGCTGGTCCTCAAGCCCTTCATCGGCAGCGGCAGCATGTATGTGCGCAGCGTCGACAGCGAGGCCGAGCTGGACCGCTGGTTCGAGGAGACCCGCCGGGGCGCCTGGGAGGGCTTCGAGTGGGACCCGCTGTACGACGAGACGTACCGGCTGTACGAAGGCGCCCTGCTGCTGGAGGAGTTCGTCCCCGGCGCCGAGGTCAGCGTCGAGTCGCTGGTGTCGGACGGCGAGACGCGTGTCATCGCGGTGCACGACAAGCCGCTGCCCACCGGGCCGACGTTCGAGGAGGTGTACGCCTGCACGCCCACCCGTGTGGACCCGCACATCGTGGCGCGGCTGGCGGAGGCCACCGCGGCGGCGCACCGGGCGCTGGGCATCCACACCGGCGGCACCCATGTGGAGTTCCGGCTGCGCGGCGAGGAGCCGGTGATCCTGGAGGCGGCCGCCCGGCTGGGCGGCGGGCCCATCTGCCGTTCCGTCCAGTTGAGCACCGGCGTGGACATGGTGGAGGCGGTCCTTGACCTGGCGACCGGCCGCAGCCCCGACGTCCGGCCGCTGCCCGAACCGCGGGCCGTCGGCTTCTGGAACATCTTCCCCGAGCGGCCCGGGGTGCTCACCACGGTCAGCGGGCTCGAGCGGGCCGGCGCGGACGACCGGGTGGACGAGATCCAGATCTACCGCGAGCCGGGCGACTTCCTCGACGTCCCGCCGCACACCTTCCAGAGCCACGGCCACCTGATCTTCACGGTGGACGGCACGGACCGGCTCGACGCCGTCTTCGCCGAGATGGTGCGCATGGTCCGGCTCGAGACCAAGCCCTGACGGAGGAGTTCATGAGCGCGCACATACGTCTGCACGAGCACCGTCTCGACGACGGGATCCGTGACCTGCTGGGCAAGGAGATCGCCGCGCGGCTGTCGGCAGCCGACTTCGATCCGGACCACGACGCGGCGATCCTGGCCCGGATCGGGGCCCATGCGCTGGAGAGACTGCTGCCCCCGGAGATCCTGACGACCGTGAAGGACTTCACGGGATCGGGCGCGCACGCCCTGCTGCTGGACAACCTTCCCCAGCAGGAGGCGCCCAGGACGCCCGTGTCGGGATTCGGCGGCGAGGCGGATCTCGCCGTCACCAACACCCTGCATCTGGGCCTCGTCCAGCTGCTCGGCCTCACGCCGTTCGCGGTCGAGTACGAGAACGCGGGCAAGCTGATCAGGAATGTCGTCCCGAATCCCGTGGCCGCGGGGAAGACCAGTTCCTGGGGATCGGACTCCGAATTCTTCTGGCACACCGACAATCCGCATCTGCCGTTCGGTGATCCGGGCTCCGATCCGCGTCCCTACATTCCGCGCTATCTCACCTTCTGCGTGATGCGCAACGCCGAACAGGTGCCCACCGAGATCATGTCGGTCGAGGCCGCGGTCGACCGACTGCCGGCGGAGACGGGGCGGGTGCTGTCCTCGAACGCCTTCGAGATCGCCGCACCCGACTCCAACGACGTCACGGCGGACGGGCGCCGGCTCACTCTCACCGAGGCCGCGGTCCTGGAACGCCGCGCCGCCGGCCTGCGCGTCCGCTTCGACCACGGCACCACGAGCGCCGTCACCCCGCAGGCCGCCGACGCCCTCGCGACCTGGGTCGAGACCCTGCCGGGCGCGCCCTGCTGGCAGCCCGTGCTCGCCCCGGGACAGTTCCTGGCCTTCGACAACTACCGCGTGCTGCACCGTAGGCAGGCCTTCACCCCGGCGGAGGACGAAGCCGAGGCGCGGTGGCTCCGCCGCTGCTACGCCAGCTGAGCGAAACGTCCCGCTCTGCCGGAATCACCTTCTGGCCGTGCCACATCCGGACACCGTCGGACGCATCGGCCCGCGCCCGGCGCCGTGCCACTGTCATCACAGTCTCTTCCGCGCATTCCCGAACGGAGAACACCCATGCCTCGAGTCGTCCTTGTCGGCGGAAAGCCACAACCTGTCAGCACCGCACGGGAATTCGGGGTCGAGATCGTCCTCGTCCACGAAGAGGGAAAATACGAGGACGAGTTCGCCGACCACTGCGCACAGATAGTCCACGCGACGATCGATGACAGCGAGTCGATTCTCGCCGCCCTCCGCCCGCTGCACGAGGAAAAGCCCTTCGACCGGGTTCTGTCGGCCACCGAGGAAGCCGCCATCGCGGCCGGTGAGGTGGCCGACGCCCTCGGCATCCCCGGGACCAGCGCCTTCACCGCCCGCGCACTGAAGGACAAGGCGATCACCCGCAGGCTGCTCGCCGAGCACGGTGTCAGCCCCGTCCGCCACGCGGTGATCACCAGCGCGGAGGAGGCGGCGGAGTTCGCCCGCTCCGTCGACGGTCCCGTCGTCATCAAGCCCTCGGACGGGGTAGCCAGCATCCAGATCCATGTCGCGCACACACCGGACGAGGCCACCACCGCCTGGAAGACGCTGGCGGAGGCCGGTCATCGCAACGCCATCGCCGAGGAGTTCCTCGACGGGCCCGTGGTCAGCGTGGACACCTTCTCCCACCGCGGCCGTCACATCGTGTTCGGCATGTCCGAGTACCAGATGAACGACCTCTTCGTGGAGTGGGAGGTGCGCACCCCCAGTCCGCTCGCCGAGCCCTGGCGGGCCGAACTCACCGAGCTCGTGGGCCGTCTGCTGGACATCGTCGGTCTCACCGACGGGCCCGCGCACAGCGAGTTCATCCTCACCGCGGACGGTCCGCGGGTGCTGGAGTCGCACAACCGCTTCGCCGGCAGCGGCGCGCCGGACCTCGTCCGCCGCGCCACCGGCGCCGACCTCTACCGCATGTTCCTCGCCGTCCAGCTCGGCTTCGAGGAGCTGCCGCAGACCTCGCCCCGCCCGACCGGCGGCGCGGCGATCCGCTTCTTCACCCCGGACCCGGGCACCATCACGGCCGTCACGGGCCTGGACGAGGTGGACGCCCTGGTGCTGCGGGTCCCGCCGGGTGGTGCCCGCGGAAACATCGTCCCGATGCTGGCCAGGACCAGGGAAGCCGACGTGGCCGTCGTCCTGTCCAAGCACGTCGGCGATGTCGTACCGGCGCTGCGGTCGGTCAAGGACTGCAACTCGGGCTACGTCATCGCGACCGGCCGGGACGCCGCCGACGCCTCGGCCAAGTGCGCGCGCGTGATCGAACAGATCCGCTTCCACATCGGGTGACCCGAAGGCCGCCTAGGAGAGACGACATGACAACCTTGGACACGCCCCGGGACACCGAGCCTGCCGCGCCGCCGCCGCTGATGCGCGACCGCCAGTTCCGGCGGTTCATCACCGCCGCGGCGGCAGGAAAGCTCGGCACCCAGATCGGCTACGTCGCCATCCCCCTGCTGGCCGTCACCACACTGCACGCCGACGCCGGGCAAGTCGGTCTGCTCGCCACCCTCAGCACCCTGTCCTTCCTGCTCATCGGCCTGCCCGCCGGGGCCTGGGTGGACCGGGTGCGGCGACGCAAGGTGATGATCGCCGCGGATGTGGCGCGCGGGCTGCTGCTCGCCTCCGTCCCGGCCGCCTGGCTGACCGGGCACCTCGGCATCGGACAGCTGTACGCCGTCGTCCTGCTGAACGGTGTGGCCACGGTGTTCGCCGATGTCGGCGAACAGAGCTTCCTGCCGGCCCTGGTCGGCCGCGAGCAGCTGCCGGCCGCCAACGCGACCCTGGTCGGCATGGACGCCCTCAACCAGATCGCCGGGCGCAGCGCCGGAGGCCTTCTGGTGCAGCTGATCTCGGCCCCGGCGGCCCTCCTGGTGAACGCGTGCGGCTACCTCTGGTCGGCTGCGTGGCTGACGACCATCCGCAAGCCGGAACCCACCCCCGTGCGGGGGCCGGACAAGAGACTGGTCAAGGAGATCAAGGAGGGCCTGGTCTTCGTCGTCGGCCACCCGGTGCTGCGCGCCATCGCCCTGGCCAGTGCCTGCAACAACCTGTCCATCCAGGTGAGCGTCACGATGCTGCCGGTGCTGTTCGTGCACGATCTCGGCTTCTCGGAAGGCGTACTGGGGCTCTATCTGGCCGTGGGCGGCCTCGGCGTCCTGCTCGGCTCGCGGGCGGCGAAGCGGATCGGGCCGCGACTCGGCCAGGGCCGCACGCTGTGGATCGTCGGGCTCGTCGTCGCCCCGTTCGGCTTCCTGGTGCCGCTGGCGAGCAGCGGCTGGGGCCTGTGCCCGGCCGTCCTGGGCTGGCTGCTCACCACCTTCCGGGTCGGCGTCAACAACGTCATCCAGGTGAGCTTCCGGCAACGGTGCACCCCCGACGGGCTGCTCGGGCGGATGAACGCCACCATGCGGTTCGTCCTCACCGGGGCCCTGGCGATCGGTTCGGCACTCGCCGGGGCGATCGGCGAGTTCGCCGGCGCTCGCGCCGCTCTCTGGGTCGGCGCCGCCGGCCTCGCCGTGGTCTGGATCCCCCTCTATCTGTCCCCCTTGCGCACCATGCGCAACTGGCCCGAAGGTGCATCCCAGTGAAGACGACGACAGCGACCGCGGTCGTGACCGGTGCCAGCAGCGGCATCGGCGCCGCGACCGCGCGGCGGCTGGCCAAGGAGGGCTACCACGTTCTCGCCGTCGCCCGCCGCGCCGACCGGCTGCGGGCACTCGCCCTGGAGACCGGCGGGGAGGCGTATCCGCTCGACATCACCGACCGGGCGGCCGTACGGGAGTTCGCCGCGACCCTGGAGCGGTGCGACGTCCTGGTGAACAACGCGGGCGGCGCCTTCGGCTCCGAGCACGCGGCGGACAGCGACCCCGAGGACTGGCGGCACGGTTTCGAGGTCAACGTCATGGGATCGCTGCACATGACGCAGGCGCTGCTGCCGCTGCTGCGCGGCGGGGACGGCGGGACCGTGGTCGCCCTCACCTCCACCGCGGCCTTCGTCAACTACGAGGGCGGTGGCAGCTACAGCGCGGTCAAGCACGCTGCGCACGCCCTCGCCGAGACGCTCCGCCTCGAACTGTCCGGCGAGCCCGTCCGGGTCGTCGAGATCGCTCCCGGCATGGTGCGCACCGAGGAGTTCGCCCTCAACCGCTACCGCGGGGACGCCGAACGAGCCGCGGCCGTGTACGCGGGCGTGGACCGGCCGCTGACCGCCGAGGACGTCGCCGAGTGCGTTCGGTGGGCGGTCGGTCTGCCCCGGCACGTCAACGTCGACCGGCTCGTGGTCCGGCCCCTCGCCCAGGCCGCCCAGCACAAGGTGCACCGCGGACCGGTCTTCGGGGAGCGCTCATGACCGACCACGTCACCCGCGCCTATCTGAAGGCAAGCGCCCCCGAGGACAGTGCGCTGCGGCACGCCGTGGCACAGTCCGTGTCCGCGCTGCCGCCCGCGCTCGCCGCGTCCTGCGCCCACCGGCTGCTCCCCCGGCCGATGTTCGCCGCCGAGGACGAGATGAACGCGATCCACGGCGACCTGACGGACCTCTTCGGGCTGCTTACCTCGCTGCCGCAGCGCCTCTTCGACGGTGATCTCGGCCGGTTCTGCGAGGCGTTGGGCATCGACGCCCGCAAAGCCGCCTTCATGCGGCGGCTCGGCGGGGGCCCGCCGCCCCTGCACGGGCGCGCCGACATGTACCACGACGGTGACTCGTTGAAGCTTCTGGAGCTGAACCTCGGCAGCCAGCTGGGCGGCACCGACCGCGCCGAACTCAGCCGCTGCCTGCTGGAGGTCGACGCTTTCGCCGCGTTCGCCGACGAGCACCGGCTCCGCTACATCCACACCGGCGAGGTGATCGCCGGTGTCCTGCGCGAGGCGGCCGCGCCCGTGGCGAACGGGGACGCCCCGGTCATCGCCCTGCTGGAGGCCGACGGCGGCCTCGCCCCGTACCTGCATCTGGTCCGCTCCTTCCAGGAGATGATGCACCGGCTCGGCGTCGACCTGCGGATCGGGGAGCTCGGCCAGGTGCGGGAGCGCGGCGGCAAGCTGCACCTCGACGGCACCCCCGTGGACCTCGTCCTGCGCTACTTCTCCGTGGACCAACTGTGTGCCACCCCGGAGGGGGAGGCCGCCGTGGATCCGGTGTACCGGGCGCACCGGGCCGGCGGCACGGTGCTCTACACCCCGCTGGAGAGCTTCCTCTACGGCAACAAGGGCACTCTGGCCCTGCTCTCCGACCCGCTGCACCGCGAGGCGTTCTCCGCTTCCGAGGCAGCACTGATCGACCGCGTGCTGCCGTGGACCCGCGTGCTGACGGACGGTCCCGCTCAGGTCGAGGGCACCACTGTGGACCTGCTCGAGCACTGCCGGGAGTGGCGCGAACAGCTGATCCTCAAACCGCGGGGCGACTTCGGCGGCGCCGGCATCGTCGCCGGCTGGGAGTGCGGCGAACAGGAGTGGAAGGAACGGCTCCTCGACTGCCGCGACAACGGCTACGTGGTCCAGCGCAGGGTGGTGCCGCGCGGCGAGCCGGTCCTGGATCCGCAGACCGGGCGGACCGAGGACTGGATCGCGGTCTGGGACGCGTTCCTCACGCCGCACGGGCACGCGGGCGGCCACATCAGAGCGGTTCCGGTGGGGTCCGGAGAGATCGTGAACATGGGCACGAACCCGCTGTGCCGCACCTCGGGGGTCTTCCAGTACCCGGCGGGGTGAACGGGCGGGGCGTGGACGGAGGCCGGACGGAGGCCGGTGTCCCGCGCGGGTGCGGCTCAGGCCCGGGGATACCGGGCCAGCCATCCCGGTGAAGAGCCCGCCGGGCCGTGCAGCGCCGGGCCCTGGGTCATCTCCATCGCGAAGTCGTCGGCGAGTTCCAGTACCGTCGGGCGGCCCTCCAGCTCCGCCACCCAGGCCGGGGGGAGGGCCGTCTCGCCGTGGAGGGCGCCGAGGAGTCCGCCGGTGAGGGCGCCGGCCGCTGCCGAGGGGCCGCCCTGGTTCACCGCCAGGCACAGTCCGTGCCGGACGTCCTCCCCCACCAGCGCGCAGTACACCGACGCCGCCAGCAGCCCGTCCGCCGTGCCGTCGCCGGCCAGTTCCTCCACCCGGGTCGGGCCCGGGATCCCCTGCCGCACCGCCCCGAGGGCATGCTGCAGGGCGTCCGAGACGGGCTGGTGGCCGGGCCGGGCGGCGAGCAGGGCGAGGGCCCGCTGCACGGCGGCGTCCAGGCTCTCGCCCCGGGCCAGCGCATGCACGATCACCGCGTACGCGCCCGCCGACAGGTAGGCGAGAGGGTGCCCGTGGCTCTGCGCGGCGCACTCCACCGCGAGCTGCGCGACGAGCTGCGGCTCCCAGCCGACCAGCAGCCCGAAGGGCGCGGACCTGGCCACCGCCTCCGGCCCCAGCTCGCCGGGGTTCTTCGGTGACTCCAGCGTGCCCATGGCGTCGTCGCCGAACCCGACGAGCAGCGCCCGGCTCGGATCGCGGCGGGCGTACAGCCACTCCTCACGGGCCAGCCAGCCGTCGTCCTTGCGGCGCTCGTCGGGCCCCCAGTCCCGCTGGGTGGCCGCCCAGCGCCGGTACGCCCGGTGCAGATCGGTCGGCGGGTGCCAGGCGCCGGTGTCCCGGCGGACCTGGGCCCTGATCAGCCCGTCCACGCTGAACAGGGTGAGCTGGGTGTGATGGGTGACGGTGCCGCGCCGCCCGTGCCCGAAGGCCAGGTCGAGCAGGCCCTCGGGGCCGTACGTGGCCCGGATCTCCTCCAGGGACAGCGGATCGGCGGGTCCGCCGAGCGCGTCGCCCACGGCGACCCCGAGCAGGGTGCCGCGCACCCGGCTGCGGTAGTCCTGCTGCTCGGATCGGCCCCAGACGGCGCCGGCTGTCGTACTCACTCAGACCTCCTCACGGCACCGTCCCGTCCGTACGACGCTCAGCACTGTAATCGACGGGGAACGGTCCGTTCACAGGGGCAAATCATCCCCCAGGGGGTCATTCCCGCGTCATTCCCGCCCCGGCCATGAGCGCTTCGACACCGTCGAGGATCCGGTCCAGCCCGAAGTCGAGCGCGTCGACGCCGGCCGGCTCGAAGGCGCCGTCGGCGATGGCCCGGGTCAGGGCCGGGAACCGGGCCGCGTGGCGTTCGAGCACCTCGCCGGTGAGGCGGTTCCACTCCCGGTCCTCGTCCGCGTCGAAGTCGGCCGTCTGCTGGGCGAGGCTGCGCACCAGTCCGACGACCAGGACGAAGACCTGGTGCCGCTGGGCCGCCGGCAGTCCGGTCGGCTCCAGGGCCGCGTGCGCCGCGTCCAGCCAGCCGAGCTGGTGGGGGCCCATGACCTGGCGGCGCATCGCGGTGGCGGCGAGCGCCCAGGGATGGGCCCGGTAGAGGTCCAGGCAGTGGCGGGCCCACAGCCGTGTCCCGGCGCGCCAGTCGCCCCGGGCGGCGGAGAGGTCGGGGACCTCGGCGAGGATCGACTCGATCATCAGCTCGACCAGCTCCGCCTTGCCGAGCACATAGCGGTACAGCGCCATCGCCGAGACGCCGAACTCGGCGCCGACCTTGCTCATCGAGACCGCGTCCAGCCCCTGGGCATCGGCCAGTTCGACGGCGGCCGCGGCGATGCGCTGCGGGGACAGCGTCGGCTTGGGCCCGCGTGTGGGCTGCTCCTGTTCCCCCCACAGCAGCGCGAGGGCCGCCCGCGGGTCGCGCGGCGTCTCCTGCTGCCCCCTGCCGCCCCCGGCGTTGCGTCCGCTCTTTGCGTCCCGTGCGGCCACGAGGTCCCTCCTGTTCGGCTCCGGCGAAGCCCGTTGACTCGCCCAGTAACTCTATATACCGTAAACCAAAGGAACAGCTGACGGCGTAAACCGTTTAGGGGGAAAACCATGCTGCTCACCTACCGCGCCCTCAAGCGCCGCGCCCTCGCCAAGAGGCTGGCGATCACCGCTCCGAACGGCATCGACGAGTCCTCGTACGTCCGCATCGGCGGCATCGACCAGTGGATCTCGGTCCGCGGCGAGGACCGGGCCAACCCCGTGATCCTGGAGATCCACGGCGGCCCCGGCGCCTCCAACCTGGTCTTCACCCCGCGCACCCGCGCCTGGGAGCGGCACTTCACGATCGTGCGCTGGGACATGCGGGGCGCCGGCAAGACCTTCGCGGCCGGGGGTCCCGAGGGCCAGGGCGAGCTCACCCTCGACCGCCTCCACGAGGACGCCCTGGAGGTGACGGCCCACATCCGCGCCCGCCTCGCGGTGGACAAGGTCCTCCTCCTCGCCAACAGCTTCGGCACGGTCACCGGCCTCCGGCTGGCCCGCGACCACCCCGAGCTGTACTCGGCGTACGTCGGCACCGACCAGAACATCGTCGAGGGCGGCCGCAACCCCTCCGCCTACGAGGGGCTGCTGACCCGCCTGGAGAAGGCGGGCAGGAAGAAGCAGCTGGCGAGGATGGCCGCCATCGGCCCCGACCGGTCGGCCTGGTCGCCGCACGAGTGGGCGGAGTACGCGAAGACGGTGGTCACGACCGACCCGTTGACCTACGACACGATGAAGACGGTCGTGATCCGCTCCCTGTGGTTCTCGCCCCTTCACACCCTGCGCGAGCTGCGCACGTACCTGAAGGCGCAGACCTTCTCCGAGTCCCTGGGCCCGCAGGCGATGACGATCGACGAGTACGCCGAGGGCACCGCCTTCCAGCTCCCCTTCTTCGTCTTCCAGGGCGAAAGCGACGTCCTCACCCCGCCGCAGCCGGCCCGCCGCTTCCACGACGAAGTCACCGCTCCGGTGAAGGACTTCGCCCTGATCCGTGGCGCGAGCCACTTCGCGTCCTTCCGGCACCCCGACCAGTTCCTGGAGCTGATGCTGACCAAGGTGCGGCCGGTGGTAACCGGAGAGGCGGTGGGGCGCTGAGGACAGGAAAGACAGCACCGGGTCGGCCGGCCCAGTCCGGCGAGTCGGTCCGCGTCCAGCGTGCCGGCGAGCGGTCCGGCGCCCGGCACCATGCCGCGCCCGGCGAGCCCGCCCCGCGCCACCCCGGCGAACCGGCCTACGGACGCGGGCCACCTCGCGGCCGAGGCCGAGGGCGGCGCGGCCTCGGCCTCGTGCCGTCGCTCCCGGTGGGCGGCCGGAAGCCGCTCCGGTTCCTCGCACCGGTTGCCGCGGACGTGAAAGAGGAAGCGGTGGCGTGCATCCCCGGGGTACGCCCAAGTCGGCGCGGACAGCGGCCCGTTCATCACGCCGGTCCGTCGGCCCGCCCTCTCAATCTGGCGGAATCACCACGCGATAACCGGGGTCACGGCGAGGAGAATTCGACCATGACCACCAACCCCCCACGTCACACCGGCCTCGGCCTGGCCGCCGGTGTGCTCACCGGCATACTCGCCCTCTACATCGCCCTCGTCGCCCTCGGGAACATCACCGACTTCGGGACGAACCAGCAGTTCGTCCGGCATGTGCTGGCGATGGACACGACGTTCGGGGACGACGACCTCATGTGGCGGGCCGTCACCAGCACCGGCCTCCAGGACACCGCGTACGTCCTCATCATCGTGTGGGAGACGGTGGCGGCCCTGGTGCTGATCTGGGGGACCTGGCTCTGGGCGCGGCGCAGGGACGACGACCTCGCGCGCCGCGTCTCCACCTACGGGCTGCTGATGCTGGTGCTGCTGTTCGGCGCCGGGTTCATCGCGATCGGCGGTGAGTGGTTCGCGATGTGGCAGTCCAAGACCTGGAACGGACTGGACGCCGCCACCCGGGTGTTCCTGCTGAGCGGGGTCGCCTTGATCGTCAACCAGCTGCCCGCCCGCCGGGAAGCCACTACTTGACGACCGACACCCTGGTGCCCTGATCGCCGAAGGACCACAGCGCGGCTCCGTCCGCCTTGTGCATACGGATGCCGCCCAGCTTCTTGCCGTCCGCCGGGGGCGGCGAGGAACCGTCCAGGGCGTTGGAGAAGGCTATGTTCACGCCGGACTCGATCGTGACGTACATGACGTGCTCGATCTCCACGCCGTCCGAGCCCTTGAGGGACTGGGTGCGCTTGATGATCGAGTAGCGGCCGGGCTGCGGGCTCACCGTGCCCGGCCACACCGTGAACGTCCGGGTCGCCTTGCCCGTCGCGTCGACCAGCCACACCCGCTTCTCGCCGAGCGAGTACACGATCCGGCGGCCCTCGCCCGACGCGCCCGGCAGCGCGGGCGGAGCCGTGGAGTGCGGCGCGGCGGAGCCGTGGGCGCTCGCCGACGCCGACGGGCTCGGCTTGGCCACGGCGGCCACGGGACGCGGCCCGTGGCCCGCCTGTACGGCGAGGGCGACGACGGCCGCGGTCGCGCCTGCCGTCAGGCCGGTGACCCAGGCCCAGGAGGGCAGTCGGGCAGCCACGGGTACGCATCTCCTCCGCTACGGGGCCCCGCCTCAGATCGGGGGTCGGATCATCGTACTCAGTCCAGGACGGGCAGCAGCTCGGGCAGGTGGCCGTCGGAGGCCTCGGCCGCCCGCTGCCGCTCCTTCGGCACCTCGCCGTAGAGCGTGGTGCGCGGTTTCGCGGGGCGGCCGGCCGCCTCGGCCACGGCGATCAGGTCGCGGACCGACTTGTACGAGCCGTAGGAGGAGCCCGCCATGCGGGAGATCGTCTCCTCCATCAGGGTTCCGCCCAGGTCGTTCGCTCCCGAGCGGAGCATCTCCGCCGCACCCTCCGTGCCCAGTTTCACCCAGCTTGTCTGGATGTTGGGGATCCAGGGGTGGAGGAGGAGACGGGCCATCGCCGTCACCGCGCGGTTGTCGCGGGTGGACGGGCCGGGGCGGGCGATGCCCGCGAGGTACACCGGTGCGTTCGTGTGGATGAAGGGGAGGGTGACGAACTCCGTGAAGCCGCCCGTCTCCCGCTGGAGCCGCGCCAGCGTACGCAGGTGGCCCAGCCAGTGGCGGGGCTGGTCGACGTGGCCGTACATCATCGTGGAGGAGGAGCGGATGCCCAGCTCGTGGGCCGTCCGCACCACCTCGATCCAGGTGGCCGTCGGCAGCTTGCCCTTGGTCAGCACCCAGCGGACCTCGTCGTCCAGGATCTCCGCCGCCGTGCCGGGGATGGTGTCCAGGCCGGACTCCTTGGCGGCGGAAAGCCACTCGCGGATCGACATGCCCGTCCGGGTCGCGCCGTTCACCACCTCCATCGGCGAGAAGGCGTGCACGTGCATGCCGGGGACGCGCTCCTTGACCGCCTTCGCGATGTCGAAGTACGCCGTGCCCGGCAGGTCGGGGTGGATGCCGCCCTGCATGCACACCTCCACCGCGCCCACGTCCCAGGCCTGCTGGGCGCGGTCGGCGACCTGCTCCAGCGACAGGGTGTACGCGTCGGCGTCCGTGCGGCGCTGGGCGAAGGCGCAGAAGCGGCAGCCCGTGTAGCAGACGTTGGTGAAGTTGATGTTGCGGGTGACGATGTACGTCACGTCGTCCCCGACGGCCGACCTGCGCACGTCGTCGGCCACCCGGCACAACGCGTCCAGCGCCGGGCCGTCCGCGTGCAGCAGCGCCAGGGCCTCGGCGTCGGTCAGCTTCGTCGGGTCGTCGGCCGCCGTCGCCAGCGCCTGGCGTACGTCCGTGTCGATGCGCTCCGGCGTCATGCCGGGGGCGGCGGCCTCGCGCAGCGCCTCCCAGTCGCCGTACACCTCGTCGAAGTCGTCGCGCCGGTCGGCGCCGCGGCCCTCGGTGTCGATCGTGCGGTGCAGGTCCGTGCGGCCGGTGGGGACGAAGGCCTCCTCCGGCTCCTGCCACGGGTGCCCCTCGACGGTCGCGTCCGGGAGGGCCAGGCCCGTCTCCGGGTCGGCCAGCGCGCTCACGTGCGGGCGCAGCCGCGGGTCCAGCCAGGGCTCGCCGCGGCGCACGAACTCCGGGTAGACGCAGAGGCGTTCGCGGAGTTCGAAACCGGCCGCCCGGGAGCGTTCGGTGAGTTCCTCGATCTGCGGCCAGGGGCGTTCGGGGTTGACGTGGTCGATGGTCAGGGGCGACACCCCGCCCCAGTCGTCGATGCCGGCGCCGATCAGCCGCTCGTACTCGGAGTCGACCAGGTTCGGCGGGGCCTGGAGGCAGGCGGACGGGCCCATGATGTGGCGGGCGACGGCCACCGTGGCCACCAGGTCGTCCAGTTCGGCGTCCGGCATGCCGCGCATCGCCGTGTCCGGCTTGGCGCGGAAGTTCTGGATGATCAGCTCCTGGATGCCGTGGTAGGCCCGGGAGACCTTGCGCAGCGCGAAGAGGGACTCGGCGCGCTCCTCGTACGTCTCCCCGATGCCGATGAGCAGGCCGGAGGTGAAGGGCACGGAGGAGCGGCCGGCGTCCTCCAGGACGCGCAGGCGTACGGCGGGCTCCTTGTCCGGGGAGCCGTGGTGGGGGCCGCCGGGCTCGGACCACAGCCGGGTCGCGGTCGTCTCCAGCATCATGCCCATGGAGGGGGCGACCGGCTTGAGGCGCTGGAAGTCCGTCCAGGTCATCACGCCGGGGTTGAGGTGGGGCAGCAGGCCCGTCTCCTCCAGGATGCGGATGGAGACGGCGCGCACGTAGGCGATGGTGTCGTCGTAGCCGTGCGCGTCGAGCCACTCGCGCGCCTCGGGCCAGCGGTCCTCCGGCTTGTCGCCGAGGGTGATCAGGGCTTCCTTGCAGCCGAGGGCGGCGCCCTTGCGCGCGATGTCCAGCACCTCGTCCGGGGACATGAACATTCCGTGGCCGGCCCGGCGCAGCTTGCCGGGGACGGTGACGAAGGTGCAGTAGTGGCACTTGTCCCGGCACAGCCGGGTGAGGGGGATGAAGACGCTCTTCGAGTACGTGATGACGCCGGGACGGCCCGCCTGTTCGAGACCCGCGTCCCGCACCCGGGCGGCGGACGCGGCGAGGTCGGTCAGGGCCTCGCCGCGGGCCTGGAGCAGCACCGCCGCCTCGGAGACGTCGAGGGCGACGCCGTCCCGGGCGCGTTTGAGGGCGCGACGCATGGAGTTCTCGGTCGGTCCGGTTCCGGAGGTCGCGGAAGTCGTCATCTCTTGAGCATACGTTCGGGGTGATCAGAGCAAGGGGCTCCACCCGGCCTACCGAAAGTTCGGCCTACAGAAAGCTTCCGTACTCGTCCAGCACCCCCAACACCTCCGCCTCCCCCGCCGGCGGCAATTGCAGTACGACCTCCTCGATGCCCAGGTCCGCGTAATGGGCCAGCTTGCCCGGGGTGGGCTGGACCGCGTACGGGACGACCTGGAGGGTGGCCGGGTCGCGGCCCGCGTCCGCCCAGACCGAACGCAGCACCGGCAGGGACCCGGTGAGGCCCCGGCCGCCGATCGGCAGCCAGCCGTCGGCGTACTCGGCGATGTGCGCGAACAGTTTCGGCCCGGCCGCCCCGCCGACGAGCGTGCGCGGCCCGACGACCCGGCCGCGCGGCTTGCCGACCGGCTTGGGGTGGGCGTGACTGGCCCGTACGGCGGCGAACTCGCCGTCGTAGGACGTCGGTTCCTCGGACCACAGCGCCTGCATCAGCCGCACCCGGTCCCGGACCAGTTCCCGGCGGGTGCGCCACTGCACGCCGTGGTCGGCGGCCTCCTCGACGTTCCAGCCGTAGCCGAGACCGAGGGTGAAGCGGCCGCCGGACAGGTGGTCCAGGGTGGCGATCTGCTTGGCCAGGGCGATGGGGTCGTGCTGGGCGAGGAGGGTGATGCCGGTGCCGAGGCCGAGGCGCTCGGTGACGGCCGCGGCCTGGCCGAGGGCGACGAAGGGGTCGAGGGTGCGGGTGTACTCGCGGGGCAGGTCGCCGCCGGCGGGGTACGGCGTCGTGCGCTCCACGGGGATGTGGGTGTGTTCGGGGAGGTAGAGGCCGGCGTAACCGCGGTGTTCGAGTTCGCGGGCGAGCCGTACCGGCGCGATGGTCTCGTCGGTCAGGAAGATGGTGACGGCGATGCGCATGGCCCATCTGTACCCGGCCGGACCCGCACTGTCCATACCGACTGGTCGGCACTGTCCGGGCCGGTGACCGTGAAGCCGCGCGCACGACAGCCGTCGGACGCCACTCGCCCTGTCGTTCAGGAGCGTTAACGCGCGGACGCGAGAGTGACCGCCATGGCTGAAGACACGCACGGTCACACTCATGACATCGGCAGACGCGCGCTGTTCGTGACGGGCGCCGCGGCTGCCCTTACGTTGGGAAGCGTGAGCTTCGCGGCGGCGGACGGTCAGCAGCAGGAAACCCGGTCGGTTCGCGGCACCCTGCCGCCCGGCTCCCCCGACTTCGTGTACGTGCCGGTCGAAGTCCCCGCCGGCGTGCGGGAGATCAAGGTCTCCTACACCTACGACAGGCCCTCGGTCCCGGGCGGCACCCAGGGCAACGCCCTCGACATCGGCCTCTTCGACGAGCGCGGCACCGAGCTGGGCGGCCGGGGCTTCAGGGGCTGGTCGGGCGGCGCCCGCACCGAGTTCTTCGTCCGCGCCGACGACGCCACGCCCGGCTACATCCCCGGCCCGGTGCGCGAGGGCACCTGGTACGTGGCACTCGGCCCCTACACGGTGGCGCCCCAGGGGCTGAGCTACGAGCTGACGATCACGCTGACCTACGGCGAGGCGGGCGAGACCCCGCGGCCGGTGTATCCGCCGTCCCGAGCCAAGGGCCGGGGCCGGGCCTGGTACCGGGGAGACTGCCATCTGCACTCCTGGTACTCCGACGGCCGCCGCACCCCGGCCGAGATCGCGGCGCTCGCGCGGGCCGCGGGCCTGGACTTCATCAACTCCTCGGACCACAACACCCACTCCGCGCACCCCCATTGGGCGGACCAGGCCGGCGACGACCTGCTGGTCATGCTCGGCGAGGAGGTCACCACCCGCAACGGCCACGTGCTGGCGCTCGGCACCGATCCCGGCACGTTCGTCGACTGGCGCTACCGGGCCCGGGACAACCGCTGGGCCCGTTTCGCGCGGGACATCCGCCGCGCCGGCGGTCTGGTCGTCCCCGCCCACCCGCACGCCACCTGCGTCGGCTGCGGCTGGAAGTTCGGCTTCGGCGAGGCGGACGCCGTGGAGGTGTGGAACGGCCCCTACACCCCGGACGACGAGGTGACGCTGGCCGACTGGGACAACCAGCTGGTCGCCTCCGTGCGGCAGGGGCGGCCCTGGCTCCCGGCCATGGGCAACAGCGACGCCCACCGCGATCCGGACGCGGTCGGCATGCCCCAGACGGTCGTCCTCGCCGACGACCTGACCCGGGAGGCGATCCAGGAAGGCATCCGCGCGGGACGCAGTTACGTGGCCGAGTCGAAGAACGTGACCCTCGCCTTCACGGTGACGGGCGGGCGCGGACAGCAGGCGGGCATCGGCGAGCGGCTGTCCGTGGCCGCCGACACCCCCGTGACCGTCCGGCTGGAGGTCTCGGGCGCCCCGCGCTGCTCGATCCGTTTCGTCACCGACCAGGGTGTGCTGTTCACCGGCGATCCGCTGCCGGTGTCCGGCTCGGGCACGGCCGAGTGGCGTACGACGCCCGCCTACGCCGCGTACGTACGCGCCGAGTTGCGGCACGAGACGGCGGCCGGGCCGGTGCCGGGCGCGCTCGCCGCCTTCACCAACCCGATCTTCCTCGGGGCTATCTGATCTGCTCGGCCGCCCACTCGGCCCACTCGCGCCGCATCGCGTTGAAGCGCAGGCCGTACTCCAGCGCGATGCGGCCGTGGACCGAGAGGTTGCCCTCGTCCCAGTCGATGGAGTCGGCGAGCCGCCGCAGCTGGTCGTATCCGGCCTGGGACATGGCGGTCAGGTCGGTCAGGTAGGCGCGGGCCTGTTCGGGGCTGAGCACGCCGAGGAAGAAGACGCGCAGCAGGATGTCGCTGCGGATGACCCGCTGGGGAGGGACCTCGGTCAGCCAGTGACGCAGCTCCGCCATGCCCGCGTCCGTGATCTCGTACTCCTTGCGACCGCGCGGACCCTCGGCGGCCACCGTGATCAGCCCGGAGCCCGCCAGCTTGGTCAGCTCGGTGTAGATCTGGCTCTGCGTCGCGGGCCAGACGTTGGCCAGCGAGGTCTCGAACGTCTTCAGCAGGTCGTACCCGCTGGCGCGACGGTCCGAGAGCAGGCCGAGGAGGGCGTGTCTGAGACTCATGCCCCCATCCTACATTCCACTGTTGACATGTCGAGACCGGACCTTCTACTTTTGACATGTCGAGACCAGGACACACACTCACCGGGGGAACCCATGTCGTACCTGCGCACGTTCTTGCCGTGGATCGTCTTCGCCGTCATCCCCTCGGGGGACTGGCAGTGGGGCGCCCTGGCCGCCCTGGTGGTGGCCGTGGGGATCATCGTCCAGGAGATGCGCTCCGGCGCCGGCTTCGACGCCCTCGTCATCGAGGCCGGCTCGGCGGTCTTCTTCGCGGTCCTCGCGGCCATCGCCTTCGCCGACCCGCACTCGGGCGTGCACGACTACTCCGCCGCCCTCTCCTCCGGCACCCTCGCCGTCATCGCCGGCCTCTCGCTGGCCGTCGGCCGGCCCTTCACCCTGGGCATCGCCAAGCGCACCACCCCGCGCGAGCTCTGGGGCCTGAGGCCCTTCATCCGGGTCAACGTCGTCATCACGTCCGTGTGGACCGCCGCCTTCGCCCTGACCGCCGTCGTCCTCGCGGTGCTGGCCCACTCCGGCAGCGCCCACTCGACGCCCGCGACCGTCGTCCAGATCGCCGGCTTCGCCGTCCCGATGCTCTTCACCGTCCGCTATGTCGCCCACGTCCAGGCGAAGGCCCGGGCCGCCGGGCAGGTGGCCCGGTGACCGCCGCCCCGAAGCACCTGTCCGGCAACTACGCCCCGGTCACCGAGGAACTCACCGCGCACGACCTGCCGGTGACCGGCACGATCCCGCCCGAGCTGACCGGCTGGTACCTGCGCAACGGCCCGAACCCGGCCGACGCCGCCTGCGGGCACTGGTTCTTCGGCGACGGCATGGTCCACGGGGTGCGCCTGGAGGGCGGGCGGGCCGTCTCCTACCGCAACCGCTGGGTCCGCACGAGCCAACTGGCCGACGGAGCGCGGCTGTACGACGACCGGGGCCGCCGCGACCTCACCGCGGGACCGGCCAACACCCACGTCGTCCGGCACGCGGGCCGCACCCTCGCCCTGGTCGAGACCACCCTGCCCTACGAGCTGACCCGCGACCTGGACACCGAGGGGCCGTACGACTTCGACGGCCGCCTCACCACCGCGATGACGGCCCACCTGAAGACCTGTCCGGCCACCGGCGAACTCCACTTCTTCGGCTCCGGCATGCTGGAGCCCACCCACCTGACCTACCACCGGGCCGACGCCACGGGCGAGTTGGTGTTCAGCCGGCCGATCGAGGTGCCGGGGCCGACCATGCTGCACGACTTCGCGCTCACCGCCGGGCACGTCGTCTTCATGGACCTGCCGGTCGTCTTCGACGTCGAACTCGCCCTGGTCGGCGGCACGATGCCGTACCGGTGGGACGACGGGTACGGCGCCCGGCTCGGCGTGCTGCGCCGCGACGACCCCCGCGGCGAGGTCCGCTGGTTCGCCGTCGACCCCTGCTACGTCTTCCACACCCTCAACGCCCATGACGCGCCGGACGGCACCATCGTGCTGCACGTGATGCGCTACCCGGAGCTGTGGCGGCGCGACGCGCACGGCCGGACCCGGGAGCAGCGGGCGGTGCTGTGGAAGTGGACCATCGACACGGTCGCCGGGACGGTCCGCGAGGAGCAGATCGACGACCGGACCGGCGAGTTCCCGCGCGTCGACGACCGGCTCACCGGACTCGCCGCCGGACACGGGCACATGACGAGCGGCACCTGCCTGATCCGCTACGACCTGTCCTCCGGGGCCGTCACCGCCCACGACTTCGGGCCCGGCCGCACCCCCGGCGAGGCGGCCTTCGCCCCCGCCGACGGCACGCCCGGCGGCCCCGGCCGGCTCATGACGTACGTGTACGACGCCGCCACCGACCGCAGCGACCTGGCGGTCCTGGACGCCGACGACCTCACCGCACCCCCGGTCGCCGTGATCCACCTGCCGGCCCGGGTGCCGTTCGGCTTCCACGGCAACTGGCTGGTGGACGGGGACGGCTAGGCGGGCTCGGGCACGGCCGAGTGGCGTACGGCGCCTTCCTGCGCGGCGTCTGTGCGCGCCGAGTCGCGGCACGAGACGGCGGCCGGTCAGCTCCGTGCGGTCCTCGTCAGCCGGCGCAGTTCGATGACCGTCGCGACGGCGCGCAGCCAGCGGGCGGCGGTGTCGTCGGCGGCGACACCGGCCGCGAGTTCGGTGCCGGCGGCCAGCCAGTCGCGTACGACAGCCGCCGCCTCCGGGCGCGGCAGCGGCTCGGCGAGCCCGGCGGCGTAGGCGAGGCCACCGGCCCGGACGGTGTCGGCGAGGAAGGCCACCGAGCGCGGCTGGGTGCCGAGACGGTCGAGCAGCACGGCCGCGCCCACGGCGCCGTCGCCGAACAGGGCGGTGCGCCGGGGGCCGGGCGGAGCTGTGAGGCCGTAGCGGAGCATGACGGGGATGTCGAGCCGGGCCAGCTCGTCGTCGGTGCGGTCCGGGGGATGCGGGGCGGGGTTCGATACGGGGTTCATGTTTCCGGTGTCGGTGGTGTCGGCCGGCTCAGCGGACGGTGACGGTGTAGGTGACGCGCTTCGGCGCGGACTGCCGGTACGGTGCGGTCGACGCCGTGGCCGGGGTGCCGCCGCCGTCCTCGTCGCACGTGGTGGCGAACGTGCAGTGGGTCAGCACGATCCGGGTGCTGCCCTTGCCGGTGGCCTCGAAGGTGAAGGTGAGGCTGCTGCCGGCGCCGGCCAGGTGCTTGTCACCGGAGTCCGAGGTGCTGTGCCGCCCGCGCTCGCGGACCACACGGGCGTCGGGCCCGGGGTCGGACAGGTACCAGTGCTCACGGGTGGAGGCGTTCTGGTGGACGGTGAGCGTGAAGCGCTCCCCGACCTTCGCGGTGATGCGGGGTTCGTCGGTGGGGTGGGCGACGGCGGCCGGCTCGTCGGTGCCCGACCCGCAGCCCGCGACGAGCGTCAGCAGCGCGACCGCCGCGACGACGCCGCCCGCCGTCCCGCCCCGGCGCCTCTGGCCCGGCCTACTGCGCCGTCGGGAGGTACACGCTGTACGCGTCGTTGAGTCCACTGTCCGCTGCCTTGCCCATGTGTCCGTTGATGAAGTCGTTCTCGCTGACCCAGGTCGTCGAGCCCCAGGGGTTGTAGATCTGCAGCTTGTCGCCCTCCTGGCCGATGATGGTCATCGCATGGGCGCCGTCCTTGCCCTTGACGTCGACGGGGACCGGGCGGCCGTCCGCGACCGCCTTCTCGACATCGGTCAGCACCGCCCTGCGGTCGGCGGCGCCGTCCAGATCGTGGCGCTGGTAGTCGTCGCCGGTGGCGGCACCGATGGTGGTGTCGGCGATGTGCTCCTGCCCGTCGGGGCCCATGCCCTCCCAGTGGTCACCGCCGTCGCCCTCCGTGTGCAGCCGGTGCTGCTCGGCCACCAGGCGCCGCTTGAAGGCCTCGGGGTCGTCCTCCTGTCCGCTGTGGCCGCCGGTGAGGTCGAGCGCGTAGAGGGGGTCGACCATGGCGCGGGCGGTGACGGTGGACGAGGCCACGCAGGTGCCCTCCGAGCCGTCGCCGCCTTGGATCCACCGCTGCCCGTCGAAGGTGACGTAGTCCTTGTTGTTGTTGGAGCCGTCGGGGGCCAGGCCCTCGTCGTCCATGCTGTCCACGGCGGTGACGACCGGCGTGAGATGCCTGCGCAGCCACTCGGGGTCGTGCCCGTGGATCTTGCCCTGGAACTGCTCGATCTCCGTCACGCTGTGCCCGGCGGCCAGGGCCTTCATCAGATAGGCCCGCTCCTGCGGGCTGTCCGACCCGGCCAGCATCCGGTCCATGGCGGCCCGGTCGGCGGCGCTCAGCCGGTCCATGCGCCGGCCGGCGCGCTCCAGGTCGTGCGCGGTGAGGATCTCGTTCAGCACGGGGTCGCCGTCGACGGCGCTGGTCTCGGCCAGCATCAGCTTGTCGACGGCGGTCAGGTTGCCCGTGCCCAGCTTGCGGATGCGCGCCTCGGAGACCCACTTGTTCAGGTCCCTGGCGACGGCGTGGGCGGCGTCGTCGGCGGCGATCGCGGCCTTGTGCATGTCGCCGACGCCGAGGGAGGCGAGGGAACGGGCGTTCAGCCGGACGGCCTCCTCGTCGTCGTCCTCGTAGAGGTCGTCGAACCAGCCGTCCTTGCCGCCGAGCATCCGGAGTGCCTCGTGCAGCGTCTCCCGCCCGTCGCCGTCCTGGCTCTTGGCGTCCTTCAGGGCGTCGGCGAACGTGAGCAGCGCCTGTCCGCCGCCGTAGAAGGCCCGGCCCACCGCCCCGGCGGCCCGCCCGGCGGCGGCCACCGCGTCCGAGGCGAGGACACTCGTGTTCCCGGCCCAGACGTCCGGCAGGCCCTTCTTGGCCACCCTGTCGATGCGCTTGCAGAGGTCCTCGAGGTCCTGCTTCTGGTACAGCTTGCCCAGGAACTCCAGCGTCGCCGTGTCACCGACCGGGGCGGAGACGGCGAGCGCGTCGTTGATGGCGTCGATCAGGTCGTTCTTGCTGCCGGCCGTGGAAATGTCGTGGCACAGGTCGCCGAGCCGCTTGCGGCGCTCGCCCGTGGACTCCGTCATCGCGCGCCGCTCCCTCAGTAGTCGGCCAGCGCCGACGGGCGGGTGCCGTGGGCGGGCATGGTGGAGACGTAGCCGTCACCGGCCGGGGCGGGCAGGGTGCTGAGGGAGCCGTCGCCGACCCGCACGCCGCGGACGCTGGTGTCGACCAGGCCGTCGCTGCCGGCGTACGCCCCCTTCGACAGCCGTACCTTGTCGGCCAGTTCGTGCAGCGCCGATTCCAGGGCCTTGACCTCCGCCTCCCAGGCGGCGGCGTACGCGTTGAACGCCGCGGCGGCGTCCGGGCCGCCCAGCGCGTCGTCCATGTAGCACATGCCGGGCTGGACGGCCTCGCGGATCTTGCCCGCGTCGTCGCCCGCGGCGTCCAGATCCTTCGCCTGTCCGGACATCCCGGACTTGACCGTGTAGCCGTCCGAAGACGCGCCCATCAGGCTCCCCCGTTGAAATGATCACAACTGCGCGGGAGGCTAACACGCGACACCCGGCGGAGCGTTGGGGGATTCACACGCCCCGCACCGAGCCGACACACCATCCCGCCACGACACCGTGCCGTCGGACCAGGAGAGCGACCCGTATGTCAGCCCCCGCAGACCGCAAGCACCGCCTGGTGACCGCCTTCCAGCGGCACATCGCCAACCCGCTCAACCGGAGGCTGCCGTTCCAGACCCTCCTGGAGACGACGGGCCGCAGTTCCGGCCTGCCCCGGCAGACGCCGGTGGGCGGCCGCAAGGTCGGCGACTCCTTCTGGCTGGTCTCCGAGTTCGGCTACAAGTCCCAGTACGTCCGCAACATCCAGGCCGACCCGAGGGTCCGCGTCCGCCTCGCCGGCCGCTGGCACCACGGCACCGCCCACCTCCTCCCCGACGACGACCCGGTGGCCCGCCTGCGCGCCCTGCCCCGCTTCAACAGCGCCGCGGTCCGGGCGTTCGGCACGGACCTGCTGACGGTGCGGGTGGATCTGGAGACGTGAGGATCCGTTTCCCCGACGGCACGGACCTCGTGATGGCGCCGGGCCGCGGAGGTCACAGCCCGCCCCGCTCGCCGGAACAGCCCTTGAGCGACGGTCGCGGGTGGCCCCGCGCACGTCCTGGTGATCGTGCGCGAGCCCGGCCGTGTTCGATCTGCAGGCCCCCGGGACCGTGACCTCACCCCGGCCACACGATCGCCTGCACCTCGCTGTACGCGTGCAGGGCGTACACGCCCACGTCCCGCCCCACCCCGCTCCTCTTGAAGCCCCCGAACGGCGCCTCCATGTTGCGGCCGACGGTGTTCACCCCCACGCCGCCGGCCCGCAGCTGCCGGGCCACCCGGAAGGCCCGGGCCACGTCGCCGGACCAGACGTAGTCGACGAGCCCGTACTCGGAGTCGTTGGCGAGGGCGATTCCCTCCTCCTCGTCGTCGAACGGGACGACCACGACGACCGGCCCGAAGATCTCCTCACGGGCCACCCGCATGTCGTTGGCGCAGTCGGCGAGGAGGGTGGGCGAGACGTAGAAACCCCGCTCCAGCGAAGGCCGTTCGCCGCCCGCGACCACCGACGCGCCCTCCTTCCGGCCGAGTTCGACGTAGGACTCGACCCGCGCCCGGTGCTCCGCCGAGATCACCGGCCCGACGACCGTGTCCGCCTCCCTCGGGTCTCCCACCTTCAGCCTCCGGGCATGAGCGGCAAGTTGCTCCACCAGCCGCTCGTACACCCCCCGCTGGGCCAGCACCCGGGTCGGTGCCGTACAGATCTGCCCGCTGTAGAAGGAGAAGGTCGTGCCGATGCCGGCGACGGCGGAGCCCATGTCCGCGTCGTCGAACACCACCGCCGCGCCCTTCCCGCCCAGCTCCATGAGCCGGCGTTTCATCTCCCGCCCGCACACCTCCCCGATCCGCCGGCCGACGGCCGTGGAGCCGGTGAAGCTGACCATGTCGACGTCGGGGGACGCGACCGCGGCCTCGCCCACGTCCGTGGCACGCCCGGAGACGACGTTCACCACCCCCGGCGGCGCCCCGGCCGCCTCCAGGGCCTCGGCCATCCGGTAGACGGACAGCGGATCCTGCGGGGCCGGCTTGACGACCACCGTGTTGCCCATGGCCAGCGCCGGCGCGACCTTGCCGGCCGCATTGGCCCACGGGTTGTTGTAGGAGGTGATGCAGGTGACGACCCCGACGGGCTGCCGTACCGCCAGCGCGCCCATCACCGCGGCCCGCCCCATCGGCCCGGCCTCGTTGATCTGCGGTGCGATCGCCCACTCGGCGGGCTCCACGCTCGCGTACCGCCGGAAGCGGGCGGCGGCCACCCCGACCTGCATCGCCCGGGCGGTCCCCGTGGTCGCGCCGGTCTCCGCGCGGGCCAGCTCGGTGTAGGGGTCCAGGCGGCCGCGGATGATGTCCGCCGCCCGGCCCAGCACCGCCGCCCGCTCCTCAGGCCGGGTCCGCGACCACGCCCCGAACGCCTCCCGGGCCGCCGCGCAGGCCGCCCGCACCTGCTCCGGCGAGGCCTCCGGCGCCCAGCCGACGGTCTCCTCGGTGGCCGGGTCGGTCACGGGGTAGTGCCCGCCGTCCGGCTCCACCCACTCCCCGCCGACGAACAGCCGCTGCCCCTTCACCGGGTGCTCACCGTCCGCGTGTCGGTGCCGGACCGCAGCACCTTCCCCGGTACGGCCCCGGTCACCACGTCGTCCCGGATCGTCTCGACCCCGTTGACCCACACGGCCCGCACCCCGATCGCCCGGGAGTCCAGGCGCGGACTGTCACCCGGCAGGTCGTGCACCAGCCGGGCCTGACTGGCGTCGATGCGCTCCGGGTCGAAGAGGACGAGATCCGCATGCCAGCCCTCCCGCACCCGGCCCCGTTCCCGCAGCCCGAAGAGCCGCGCCGGGTCGTCGGTCAGCATCTTCACCGCCTGCTCCAGCCCGACCAGCCGGCGGCCGCGCAGACAGTCCCCGAGGAACCGGGTGGTGTACGGCGCCCCGCACATCCGGTCCAGGTGCGCGCCCGCGTCGGAGCCGCCGAGCAGCACGTCCTCGTGCTGCCAGGTCTCGGCGCGCAGCGCCCAGGACGCCGGGTCGTTGTCGGTCGGCATCGGCCACAGCACCGTCCGCAGCCGGTCGTTGGCGCAGATCTCCACCAGGCAGGTGAACGGGTCCTGCCCCCGCTCCTCGGCGATGTCCCGTACGACCCGTCCCGTGAGCCCCCGGTTGGCCTCGCTGTAGGTGTCCCCGATGACGTACCGCCCGAAGTTCGCCAGCCGCCGGAAGACGCCCGCCTCCTTCGACCGGGCCCGCCGCAGCATCTCCGCCCGGACGGCGGGGTCACGGAGCCTGGCGATCCGCTCCGGCACCGGCAGCCCGAGGACCGGCCCCCAGCCCGGGATGAGGTTGAGGGCGCAGAACGTGCCCAGGGACATGTTCATCGGGGTGAGGATCGGCATGGTGAGGGCCACCACCCGCCCGCCCGCCTTCCGGGCCCGCTCGCTCGCGCTCAGCTGCCGCGGCACCCGCTCCGGAACGGCCGCGTCGACGGTGAGCACGTTCCAGTTGAGCGGCCGCCCGGCGACCGCGCTCATCTCCACGAGCAGATCGATCTCGTCGTCGCTGAACTGGTCCAGACAGCCGGCGACGATCGCCTCGATCTGCGTCCCCTCGTGCTCGCCGACGGCCTTCGACAGGGCCAGCAGCTCCGCCGGCCGCGCGTGCCGGGACGCGACCGGCTGCCCGTCCCCGTCCGAGTGCGTGCCGGACTGCGTGGTGGACAGCCCCCAGGCCCCCGCGTCCATGGCCTCGTGCAGCAGCCGCAGCATCGCGGCGAGCTGCTCCTGGCCCGGCTGCCCCCCGACCGCCGCAGGCCCCATGACGTACCGCCGCACCGCGCAGTGCCCCACCATGAACCCCGCGTTGACGGCGATCCGCCCGTCGAGGGCGTCCAGGTACTCCCCGAAGGAATGCCAGCTCCAGGGCGCCCCCTCCTCCAGCGCCACCAGGGACATCCCCTCCACCTTGGACATCATCCGGCGCGTGTAGTCGGCGTCCTCGGGGCGAGCGGGGTTCAGGGGGGCGAGGGTGAACCCGCAGTTGCCGGCGGCGACCGTCGTCACGCCGTGGTTGAGGGAAGGGGTGGCGTACGGGTCCCAGAAGAGCTGGGCGTCGTAGTGGGTGTGGGGGTCGACGAAGCCGGGGGCGAGGACCAGGCCGTGGGCGTCCTCGGTGGTGCGGGCGTCCTCGGTGATCTCTCCGACGGCGGCGATACGGCCGCCGCGTATGCCGACGTCGGCGGTGAAGGCGGGGGCACCCGTACCGTCGACGACGGACGCGCCCTTGACGAGATGGTCCAACATGCCCGGAACCCCCTCAGACGGCCTGACGGAACCTGGACGTCCGATGCACCGGATCCGTGTCGATCTTGGGAATCACGTGCTCCCCGATCAGCCGGATCGTCTGCAGCGTCTCCTCCTTCGGCACCCCCACCGGCAGCCCGAAGCTCAGCTGGTCGGCGCCCGCCTGCTCCCACCGCTTGCACTGCCGCAGCACCTCGTCGGGGTCACCGCAGATGAGCAGCTCCTCCTCCACGAGCAGCTCCACGAACTCCGGCGTGTAGGGGGGAAGCGTCTCCGGCCAGACGGGGAACCCCTCGGGCCGGGGGAAGGTGTCGTGGTACCGGAACACCAGCGAGGGCAGATAGTGCAGGCCCCCGTTCACCGCGATCTCGATCGCCTCGGCGTGCGTCGGTGCGCAGATCGCGGTCGTCGTCACCATCACGTTGTCGTTGACGAAGTCGCCGACCGGCTCGGCGTCCACGACCGCGGTCTTGTACTGCTCCAGCACCCACTCCATGTCGGACACCTTCTGGATGCTGAAGCCGAGCACGCCGAGCCCCTTCCGCGCGGCCATGGCGTACGACGGCGGGGAGCCGGCCGCGTACCACATCGCCGGGTGCGACTTCCCGTACGGCTTCGGCAGGACCTTCCGCGGCGGCAGCTGCCAGTGCTTGCCCTGGAAGCCGGCGTACTCGTCCTGGAGCCACATCTTCGGGAACTCGGCGATGGTCTCCTCCCAGATCTCCTTGGTGTGGTTCATATCGGTGATCCCCGGCAGAAACCCGAGGATCTCGTGGCTGCCGGCGCCCCGCCCGCTGCCGAACTCGAAGCGCCCCTCGCTGAGGTGGTCCAGCATGGCGACCTTCTCGGCGACCTTCACGGGGTGGTTGACCTGGGCGAGCGGGTTGAAGATCCCCGACCCCAGGTGGATCCGCTCCGTCGCGTGCGCCAGATATCCCAGGAAGACGTCGTTGGCGGACAGGTGCGAGTACTCCTCCAGGAAGTGGTGCTCGGAGGCCCAGGCGTACTTGAAGCCCGACTTGTCCGCCTGGATGACGTACTCGGTCTCCTCCATCAGCGCCTTGTGCTCGGCCAGCGGGTCGGTCTCGGCGCGCTTGCCCACGTATCCCTGTACAAAGAGCCCGAATTCCAAGGCGGTTCACCGTCCCCAGTCTCTTCTGACGCTCCGTCAGATCTTTCTTGTCGGCCGACTGTCGCATCGGCCGCCGCGACCGTCAATAGCTGACGGTCACTCAGATAACGCTGACCCCCGCCAGCCATCCGCCGTCGATCACGAACGGCTGCCCGGTGATGTACGAGGAGTCCGCCGAGGTGAGGAAGAGCGCCAGCCGCGCCACCTCCTCCGGCTGCCCGACCCGTCCGAGCGGCACGAGCTTGCGGTACAGCTCGTCCAGGGCCCGGCTCATCTCCTCCGGGTCGGCGTCCGGGTCGAGCCGTGCCGGGTTGGACATCGGGGTGTCGATGGCGCCCGGGCAGATCGCGTTGACCCGGATCCGCCGGGCCGCCAGCTCCAGGGCGGCGACCCGGGTGAGCCCTAGGACGGCGTGCTTGGTGGCGGCGTACGTCCCCACGGCGGCCATCCCGGTCAGCGCGGTGTACGAGGCGGTGTTGACGATCGTGCCCCCGTCGGCCATCTCGGGCGCGACGGTCTTCATACCGAGGAAGCAGCCGACCTGATTGACCTGCACGACCTGCATGAACTCGTCGAGGGGCGTGTCCACGAGGGAGTTGAACCGCAGGATGCCGGCGTTGTTGACGAGCCCGTCGATACGGCCGTACGCCCGCTTGACCGCCGCCACGGCACCGGCCCAGTCGACCTCCCTGCCCACGTCGAGGTGGACGTAGAGCGCGCCCAGCCGCTTGGCGAGGACCTCACCCTGGTCGTCGAGCACATCGGCTACGACGACCCTCGCGCCCTCCTCGACGAACAGCCGCGCCTCCTGCTCACCCTGTCCACGCGCCGCGCCCGTGACGATGACGACGCGTCCGTCCAGCTTGCCCATGACACTCCTTAGCCGAGGTGGGGGGCGACCTGCTCCCCGAAGGCGGTGATCTGGTCGGTGAGTTCGGCCCGGCTCCGGCAGCGGAACCGCACCTGGATCTGGTGCACGCCCATCACCCGATAGGCCCGCAGCGACTGGGCGAGGGCGTCCGGGGCACCGGTGAGGGTGCGGCGGCCGACGTCCCAGGAGGGCCGGCCGAGGTAGAGGGGCTCGGTGATGGCGCCGACGGTGAAGGCCGCCTCGATGCCCGCCCGCTCCCGGAGCTCCCGGATCCGGGCGATCTGCGCGGGCAGCCGGTCCCGCGGATCCCCCTGCGGCAGCCAGCCGTCCCCCTTGAGGGCGGCCCGGCGCACGGCGGCGGGCGAGGAGCCGCCGACCCAGAGGGGGACATACGGTTGCGCGGGCCGGGGCCGCTGTCCCAGTCCCTGGAAGTCGTAGGTCTTCCCGTGATGCTCGGGGAACTCCTCCGCCCCCAAGGCGGCCCGCAGCGCGTCGATCGTCTCGTCCAGCACGGCCCCCCGCCGCTCGAAGTCCGCCCCGAGCGCCTCGAACTCCTCCCGGACGTGCCCGGCCCCCACCCCGAGGACCAGCCGGCCGCCGGAGAGATGGTCGAGGGTGGCGTACTGCTTGGCGGTGAGCAGCGGGTGCCGCAGCCCCACGACGGCCACATGGCTGAGCAGGCGCACCCGCTCGGTCACGGCGGCCAGGTGGGCGAGGGTGGCGACCGGGTCGTACCAGACCGTGCCCATGGCGGGGGCGAGCCGGCGCGGGACGCCCACGTGGTCGCAGGCGGCGACGTAGGCGTAGCCGGCGCGGTCGGCGGCGCGGGCGATCTCGACGAGGTCGGCGGGGCCGGCGGCGGCTTCCCAGGGTTCCGCGTAGAGGGTGCTCTGGGACTGGATGGGGAGCTGGATGCCGTAGGAGAGGCGTTCCTCGGACGGGACGGGCACGACGACCCCCTTGTCTGACTGACGATCCATGACTGACGACCCGTCAGATCGGATGTGACTCGCACATCGTCGTGGCTGACGCCTCGTCAGACAAGAGGCAGCCCCGGCGGAACATGTCCGCCGGGGCTGCCGTCCGGGAGAGGGCCCGTGGGGTGGGTCAGCGGGCGAAGCCGTCGCCGAAGCGGGCGTCGGTGACGGGCGCGCCGAGGCTGGCGGGCCCGAAGGAGACCGAGCCGGAGGCGGTCGGGCCGGTGCTGGTGGAGCGGAAGGCCCAGACGGCGCCGTCGTAGGTGTTCTCGCCGTACGCGGAGACGTACAGCTCGGCACGGCCGTCGTGGTTGGTGTCGGCCAGCGCGGTGCGCCCGCCGAAGAGGTCGTTCTTCTCGGCGGTACCGGGCACACCCGTGGTGTTCTGGTTGAAGGACACGGCGCCGCCGCCGGTGAGGCCGGAGGCGCCGCCGCGCAGCACGGCCACGGCGCCCGCCGAGGTGACCGTGCCCACGTCCTCTCCCGGGGAGCCGACGGCGACGTCCGCGTACCCGTCGCCGTTGACGTCCGCGACGGAGATGCCCAAGCCGAAGTCGTCGCCGTACTCGGACACTCCGGGCACGCCCGCCGTGTCCTGGTTGATCACCGTCGTACGGGAGGGGTCGGGCCCGTTCGCCGAGCCGTACACCACGCCGACCTGCCCGCCGAGGAGCGCCGGGTCCACGGACTCCTCACCGTGGCCGTCGACGGGGCGCCCGATGACGAGGTCGGCGTACCCGTCCTTGTTCACGTCACCGATGCCGAGGCTGGAGCCGCCGGGCACGTTGGTGCCGTCGGTCTGCTTCAGGACGACCGGGGCGCTCAGACCCTGCCCGGTGCCGTGGAGGTAGGCGACGCGATAGGCGGCGCCCGGCGGACCCTCCTCGGTGGGGGTGTGGACGAGCCCGACGAGGTCGGTGATGCCGTCGTGGTCGACGTCCCCGGCGGCGACGTCGTCGATGACGAAGCCGGGGTCTTCGTAGCTGACGTCGAAGGCGATGTCCGCGGACGCCGCGGCGCCGGCGGTGCGGGTGAACGGACCGGTCAGCAGGCGGTTGTCCGTGGCCACGTCGAGGTGACCGTCCCCGTTGAAGTCGCCGACGGTGACGTGCCGGGGTATGACCAGGCCGAGCGGGCCGCCGGTCGCCACGACCTTGCCGCCGGACAGCCCCGCCTTCCCGCCCCAGACGACGGTCACGGTGCCCGCGTCATCTATGGTCCCGATGTCCTCGCCGCTCGCGCCGACGACCAGGTCCGCGTACCCGTCGCCGTCCAGGTCGCCGAGGGCCAGGCCCCAGCCGAACCAGTCGTCGGTCTCGGCGACGCCGGGTACGCCGGCCGTGTCCTGGCTGATGACCTGCCGGTGCGTGGTGTCCAGCCCCTTCGAGGAGCCGTACACGACGCTCACGTACCCCGCCCGGCTGTGCCCGCCGACGGTGCCCCTCGAGGCGGCGACCGCGAGGTCCACGTACCCGTCGCCGTTGAAGTCGGCCCGCACGCTCTGCGCCCCGGCACTCACCGTACCGGCCGCGTGCGCGCTCACCGGGCCGACAACGGCTCCGGCGACGGCCACGGCGGCCACGAGTCCGAGGCGAGAACGAAACCTGCGCTTGCTCATGTGGAACCCAACTCCTGCAGTGAAAGAGCAGCTGCCCAACGGAGGAGTCAAGATCCCACTCCGCCGCCGGTACGACTCCCCTGGCGGCTGCAGGGTTGCCCTGGAAGACGGCAGGAGTTTCCGGATCGTTAACCAGCGCCGCCCCAGGACCACAGCCCGTCCTCCGTCAGCCCCAGCAGCTCGATCGCGTTCCCCCGGACGATCCGCTCGACGACGTCCGCCGACAGGTGCCCCATCTGGGCCTCGCCGACCTCGCGGGACTTGGGCCAGGTGGAGTCGGAGTGCGGGTAGTCGGTCTCGTACAGGACGTTGCCGAGGCCGATGGAGTCGAGGTTCCTCAGCCCGAAGGCGTCGTCGAAGAAGCAGCCGTAGACGTGGTCGGCGAAGAGCTCGGACGGCGGCCGGTGGACCTTGTCCGCGACCCCGCCCCACCCCCGGTTCTCCTCCCACACCACGTCGGCGCGTTCGAGGATGTACGGAATCCAGCCGATCTGCCCCTCGGCGTACATCACCTTCAGATTCGGGAAACGCTCGAACTTCCCGCTCATCAGCCAGTCCACCATCGAGAAACAGCAGTTGGCGAAGGTGATGGTGGAGCCGACGGCTGGCGGGGCGTCGGCGGAGGTGGAGGGCATACGGCTGCTGGAGCCGATGTGCATGGCGACGACCGTGCCCGTCTCGTCGCAGGCGGCGAGGAACGGGTCCCAGTCGTCGCTGTGGACGGACGGCAGCCCGAGGTGCGGGGGTATCTCGGAGAAGGCGACGGCCCGTACCCCTCGTCGGGCGTTGCGCCGTACTTCCGCGGCGGCCAGCTCGGCGTCCCACAGGGGTATGAGGGTGAGCGGGATGAGCCGCCCCTGCGCCTGAGCCCCGCACCACTCCTCCACCATCCAGTCGTTGTAGGCGCGCACGCACAGCAGGGCGAGCTCCTTGTCGGCGGCCTCGGTGAACGTCTGCCCGCAGAAGCGGGGGAAGGTGGGGAAGCACAGGGCGGACTGCACATGGTTGACGTCCATGTCGGCGAGCCGGGCGGCCACGTCGTACGACCCGACCCGCATCTGCTCGTACGTGATGACTTCCAGCCTGACCTCGTCCCTGCTGTACCCCACGGCGGTGTCGAGCCGGGTGAGGGGCCGCCGCAGATCCTCGTAGACCCACCAGTCGCCGAGCGGCCCTTCGGTGCTGCCGGGTTCGCCCATGACGGGCTTGAAACGCCCGCCGAGGAAGGTCATCTCCTTCAGCGGGGCGCGCACGATCCGGGGCCCGATGTCCCGGTATTTCCTCGGCAGCCGGTCCTGCCAGACGCGGGCGGGCTCGACGGTGTGGTCGTCGACGGAGATGATCAGCGGGAACTGTGTGGTCTCCATGTCCCTCACGGTAGCGCTTATCTGACGTACCGTCAGCTCCTGAATGCCCGTGATCGCTTGCGAAGAGGGTGTGAGGGGTTTGTGTGCCGCGCTGCACCGCCCTGTGATCGGCGTCTCCCACGGCTGACGCAACCGCCCGGAACAAGGCAAACTGACGGGGTTGTTCGTGATGCCGAGGGGGACGAACGCATGGACGGTGGGCCGCGAGTGCCTGAGCAGCGGCGTTCCGGCTCCGTGACCGTCACGGAGCAGGAGGCGCTGCGGTTCGGCGTGCTCGGTCCGGTGCGGGCCTGGCGCGGCGAGGAGCAGATCGGCATGGGCTCGCCCCAGCAGCGCGCCCTGCTGGCGGCCCTGCTGCTGCGCGAGGGCCGTACGGCGACGGCGGCGGAGCTGATCGACGCGTTGTGGGGCGCCGAGCCGCCGTCGCAGGCACTGGCGGCGGTCCGCACGTACGCGTCCCGCCTGCGCAAGGTCCTGCCCCCCGGCGTGCTGCTCAGCGAGTCCGGCGGGTACGCGGTGCGGGTGCCGGCCGAGGGCGCCCTGGACCTGGCGGTCGCCCAGGACCTGGCGGCGGAGGCGGAGAAGGCACGGGCCGCCGGCGACCTGTGCCGAGCCCGGGAGCTGCTGAACCGGGCCCTCTCCCTCTGGGACGGCGAGGTCCTGGCCGGCGTCCCCGGCCCGTACGCCGAGACCCAGCGGGTCCGCCTGGAGGAATGGCGCCTGGGCCTGCTGGAATCCCGCCTGGACATGGACCTGGAGCAGGGCTGCCACGCGGAGGCGGTCTCGGAGCTGACGGCGCTGACGGCCGCGTACCCCTTGCGGGAGCGGCTGCGCGAGCTGCTGATGCTGGCCCTGTACCGCAGCGGACGGCAGGCGGAGGCCCTGGCGGTCTACGCCGACACCCGCCGCCTGCTGGCCGAGGAACTGGGCGTGGACCCGCGCCCCGGCCTGCGGGACCTGCAGCAGAGGATCCTGCAGGCCGACCCGGCCCTGGCGGAGCCGTCCTCCCCGGCGACGGAGCCGTCCGTGGTGGCCGTCCGCCCGGCTCAGCTCCCGGCCTCGGTCCCCGACTTCACGGGCCGTACGTCCTTCGTCTCCGAACTGAGCGAGGTGCTGTCCTCGGCCTCGGAGTCCCCCGACGCCGGGGGCCGGGTGATGGCGGTGTCGGCACTGGCCGGCATCGGCGGCGTGGGCAAGACGACGCTCGCGGTACACGTGGCCCACCGGGCCCGCGCGGCCTTCCCCGACGGCCAGCTCTACGTGGACCTCCAGGGCGCGGGTCCCCGCCCGGCGGAACCGGAGACGGTACTGGGTTCGTTCCTGCGCGCGCTGGGCACGGCGGACTCGGCGATCCCGGACTCCCTGGACGAACGGGCGGCGCTCTACCGCTCGGTGCTCGACGGACGCCGTGTCCTCGTGCTGCTGGACAACGCGAAGGACGCGGCCCAGGTACGCCCTCTCCTGCCCGGCACGGAGGGCTGCGCGGCCCTGGTGACGTCCCGCGTCCGCATGGTCGACCTGGCCGGGGCCCATCTGGTGGACCTGGACGTGATGTCCCCCGAGGAGGCCCTCGCCCTCTTCACGAAGATCGTGGGCGAGGAACGGGTCGCGGCGGAACGCGAGTCCGCCCTGGACGTCGTGGCGGCCTGCGGCTTCCTCCCCCTGGCGATCCGCATCGCGGCCTCCCGCCTCGCGGCGCGCAGGACCTGGACGGTCTCGGTCCTGGCGGCGAAGCTCGCGGACGAACGCCGCCGGCTGGACGAACTGCAGGCCGGTGACCTGGCGGTGAAGGCGACCTTCGAGCTGGGATACGGCCAGCTGGAGCCGTCCCAGGCCCGCGCGTTCCGCCTGCTGGGCCTTGCGGACGGTCCGGACATCTCGCTGGCGGCCGCGGCGGCGGTCCTGGACCTCCCTTCGGAGGAGACCGAGGACCTCCTCGAATCCCTGGTGGACACGTCACTGCTGGAGTCGGCGGCACCCGGGCGGTACCGCTTCCACGACCTGGTCCGGCTCTACGCGCGTGCCTGCGCGGAGAGGGACGAGCAGCCGCCGAGCGAGCGGGAGGCTGCGATGTCGCGGTTGCTGGACTTCTACCTGGCCACGGCGGCCCAGGTCTATGCGATGGAGCGGCCGGGGGACCGGCTGGTGGATCACTTGGAGAAGACCGGTGTCCCAGGGCTGGTCTTCACCGACCGTCGCGCCGCACAGGACTGGCTCTACTCCGAGGCCGTGCCGCTTCTGGCCTGCGTACGGCAGTCGTCGGGCGGTGCGACGCTGCGGCGCGCCGTCGATCTGCTGTGGGCGGCGGTCGACCTCGCGGAGTCGGGAGCGAACTTCAAGGAGTACGAGGCGGCCGGCGCGGCCCTGCGCAGCGCTTCCCACGCTGCATCCGACATACGGGCCGAAGGCCGGGCCATCCTGGTACTGGCCAACGCGCGCCACTGGTCGGGGCAGTTCACTCAGGCGTATGAGGAGGCACAACGGGCCCTCGCCCTGTCGGAGGCTGCCAACGACCCCCTGCCATGCTGCTGGGCCGCGAACATCCTCGGCATCTTCGCCTATTACCAGAGCCGTTACGCCGAGGGTGAGGCATACCTGGAGCGTGCCATCTCGGACTTCCGTGACTGCGGCGACCTTTCCGGCGCGGCAGCGGCACTCTGCAACCTCTCGCGCCTGCACCTGCAGACCGACCGGGCCGACAGCGCGGTGCATCTCGCGCGGCAGGGCACGGAGACGTACGAGCAGCTCGGGCACTCGCTGAAGGCGGCCAACGGACACTACGCCCTCGGACTGGCCCTCGGTAAGAGCGGGCAACTGGCCGATGCCAGTGCCCATCTGGGCCAGGCGCTGATCGTCTTCCGGGCCAGCAGGCAGCGCCTGTGGGAAGGGATGACCCTCTTCCGGCTCGCCGAGGTGGACCTACTCGCCCAACGACCGGCCCAGGCCGCAGCCAACGCCGAGATGGCCCTGACCCCGCTCAAGGAGATCGGCGGCGAGTGGCGGCGCGGCAACGTGCTCACCGTACTCGGGAAGGCGCTGAACGGGATCGGGCACACGGGCCGGGCGCAGGTCTGCTGGCGCGAGGCCCTGGAGATCTACGAAGCGCTGAACTCCCCGGAGGCGGCGGAAGTCCAAGCGCTTCTGGCACCAGCCGCCGCTGCCTGATCCGGGCGCTGTCGCGGCGTTCATCGATCGTTTATCGCCCCGCGGCAGTCTCATGGATACCGGGCCGTCGTGTCGGGGGGCAGACGGACCAGCCGGTGAGACCGCTGTACTCGCGATCTAGAGTGGGCGGCTCCAGCGGCCCATCCGGCCACACTCGGGGGAGTGTCCGGATGGGCCCGCCACAGCTGAACGCAATTAAGGGGAGCACCCGATGAGCGACATCATCAAGGACGAGCCGGTCGTCACGCCGGACAACACGCACATCACCGATGCCGAGGCCGGCACCGCGGTCAAGCCGCTCAACACCCACATCACGGACGCCGAGGCCGGCACCGAGGTCACGCCGCTCAACACGCACATCACCGACGCCGAGGCCGTGGCCGCCGACGGCACGGTGACGCCGGACAACACCCACATCACGTCCGACCCCAGCTGAGCCACCTCCCGCACGGGGGACCGGCCGCGACGGCGCCGAGGGGGAGCCGTCGCGGCCGAGGTGTGTCCGGAGCCTCCAAACCGGAGATTGGCAGATTCGTTCCACGGCACTGTGCCATTTACCCAGGTCGGCCGGTCCACCGGTGGAACCGATCTGCCCATCTCGCCTTCCGCCTAGCCGGCGGCCGGGGTTATCCACAGGGGGGCGGGGCAGGGCGGGGGTTCGGGCAGAGTGGGGGTGTGGGGCGGTGTGAGCTTGGGGGGCTTGTGGAGGGCGGGGTGTTGCTCACCTCGCGGGCGGTGGCGGCGGGGTGGCCTCGGGTCTCGCTGTCTCGGCGGCTCGAGTCGGAGGGGTGGACCCGGATCAGAAGCGGGGCGTGGGCGGAGCCGGGGCAGGAGGTCGGGCTCCTCCTGCGGTTGAGGGCGGCGCAACTTCTCAAGCCGGGGCTCGTGGTGAGTCACCGGGCGGCGGCTCGGCTGTGGCAGATCGAGACGCTTGCGACAGGACCGCCGGACTGCCTTGAATTCACCGACCCGGCGCTCAGGGCCCGGCAGGGTCTCGCCGATGTCCGCATTCACCGGATTCCCCTTCCACAGAGCGACACCGTGAAGTGGGCGGGGCTGCGCGTCACGAGGGTTCCTCGAACTCTCGCCGACCTGCTCCGGTCCGGGCCGATGGACGACGCCGTCGTGGCCGTGGAGTCGGCACTGACCTACCGCCGGGTCGACGGGCGGCGCCGACCGCCTGTCACCACCCCGGCCGCTGTTTCCCTCGCTCTCCAAGCCCCGCTGCTGGGGTCCGCCCGGGCCCGGGACTGGCTGCGGATCGTCGATCTTCAGGCGGGGTCACCGGCGGAAACGGTGGCTCGCCTGCGCATGCTCGACGCCGGGCTGCGGCCTGAGACCCAGGCCGAGGTCCGCACCCCGGACGGCCGCCGCCGCTACCTCGACTTCCTGTTCCGGCCGGAGGGGCTGGCCGTGGAGATCGAGGGGTACGCCTACCACGGCACCCGCGACGCCCACCGCCGGGACATCGCCCGCTTCAACCAGGTCCTCCAGTGTCCCGAGGTCCGCAGCCTGCTCCGCTTCAGCGCGGAGGACGTCTTCCACCGGGTGGAGTGGGTGGTCGGGGAGGTCGAACGTACGTTGGCCGCGCTGAGGCGATGAGGCGATGAGGGGCCAACCGAGCCGACCCCTTATTGGTTTGCCGCCGGTCGGTCCGGCCGGATAGGAAGCTCGCATGCTTAGAGGCAGCAAGGTCGGACTCAGGGCCCGGCACGAGGACGACATCCCGATCCTGCGGGCCGAGCTCTACGACGACGTGGTCAACTCATCGCGGGCCGAGGGCGGGCCGTGGCGACCGATCACGCCCGGCTCGAAGGATCCGCGCCTCGTGGTGGACGACACGGAACAGGGCCGCGTCCAGTTCTCCGTGGTGGAGCTGGAGGGCGACACCCTGGTCGGCACCGCGGTGCTGTGGGGCATCGACAACCACAACCGGTCCGCGCACATCGGGCTGGGACTACTGCCGTCCTCCCGCGGCAAGGGCTACGGCACCGACGTGGTCGCGGTGCTGTGCCACTACGGTTTCGTCGTGCGCGGCCTCCAGCGGCTGCAGATAGAGACACTCTCGGACAACGCCGCGATGCTGCGATCCGCCGAGCGCAACGGCTTCGTCCGCGAAGGCCTGCTGCGCTCCTCGGCCTGGGTGATGGGCGAGTTCCTCGACGAGGTGCTCCTCGGTCTCCTCGCCCAGGACTGGAAGCAGGCCTCGAAGGTCTAGATCGCCGCCCAACCGCCAGCGCGGTCCCGGCCCAGCCCCAGACTTCCGCGATTGGCAGATCCGTTCCACCTCCCCCAGACACACCCCCGAAATTCAGGGGCATCCAGCACGGCCAAGTGGAACAAATCTGCCAACCCCTCCACACAACCACCTCGCGGGCGCCCCACCACCCACCGGCCACCACCCACCACCCACCACCGACCGCCACCCACCACCCACCGGCCGCAAGCCGCCGCCCCCTCCCGGCGTGCATGCGAGACGCGACCGCGCCCTCCTCAGCGCAGGGCGCGAACGCAGCCGACCCAAGGTACCGGCACGCCCGAGCCGGCCACTTTCCCCGGGCTGCCCGCTCGCTTCTCACCCGTGCTGGAGCGAGGTGTGTCAAGGGTGGCCCGGAGGGCCATCAGCGAAGCCGACGCGGAGTGGAGCGCAGCGGAACGCAGCGCCCTTGACTCGCCTCGCTCCAGCACGACACTGGCCGAGAAGCGGGCGGCCCACGGCAACCGAACAGCCCAGCCCCTCAGCCCCGTTCCGCCTGTCCCAACCCCCTCCCCCTCACCCCCTCCCCCGCAAAACCCCCTTCACCACCTTCCCGCTAGCGTTCCGTGGGAGCTCCTCCACGAACTCCACCGTCCTCGGCACCTTGTAGTTCGCCATCTCGCGGCGGGACCACGCGATCAGGTCGTCCGAGGTCAGCGTCGAACCCGGTCTGCGGGCCACGAACGCCTTGGCCACCTCGCCCAGTCGGGGGTCCGGTACGCCGATCACCGCCACCTCGCGCACGTCCGGGTGGAGGGCCAGCGCCTGCTCGATCTCCGCCGGGTAGGCGTTGAAGCCGCCGACGATGAACATGTCCTTGATGCGGTCCGTGATGCGCAGGTTGCCCGCCTCGTCCAGGACGCCCACGTCGCCGGTGCGCAGCCAGCCGTCCGGGGAGATCGTCCCGGCCGTCGCCGCCGCGTCGTCGTAGTAGCCGCGCATGACGTTGAAGCCGCGGACCAGGATCTCGCCCGGCTCACCGGGACCCACCGGTGTGCCCGTCGCGTCCACCAGCCGTATCTCCGTCCCCGGGATCGCCCGGCCGGAGGTGGAGGCGATGACCGACGGGGAGTCGCCACGCCGGCACATCGTGACGATGCCGCTCGCCTCCGAGAGGCCGTACGCCGTGAGAACGGTGTCCACGCCCAGTTCGGCGCGCAGGCGTTCCACCAACGTCAGCGGTACCACCGCCGCTCCGGTCACCACCAGGCGCAGCGCGGAGAGGTCGTACGCGTCCCGGGAAGGGTGGTCCAGGAGGGACTGGTGGAGGGTCGGCGGGCCCGGGAGGACGGACACGCGCTCCGACGCGATGTTCGCCAGTGCCGTCTCCACGTTGAACACCGGCTGCGGGATCATCGTCGTCCCGCGCGTCAGGCAGGCGATCACCCCGGCCTTGTAGCCGAAGGTGTGGAAGAAGGGGTTGACGATCAAGTAGCGGTCGCCTGTCCGCAGGCCGGCCAGGTCCGCCCAGATCCCGTACGCCCGCAGGGTCTGGCCGTGCGTGATCACCGCGCCCTTGGGGCGGCCCGTCGTACCCGACGTGTAGACGATGTCCGACACCGCCGAGCCGTCCAACTCCCCTCGCCGCCTTTCCACCTCCGCCGCGCTCACCCCCTCCCCGCCCGCCAGGAAGTCCTTCCAGGTGCGGAAGTCCGGGGGTGCGTCCTCCGACAGGACCACCACCTCCCTCAGGTCCGGCAGGGCGGGGAGCGGGCCGCCGGCGTCCGGTGAGCCCGGCACCCCCTCCCCCTCCCCCGCCGCCCGGCGCAGGCTCGCCACGTACGACGTGCCCAGGAAGGTGCCCGTCACGAAGAGCAGCCGCGCCCCGCTGCGGCGCAGTACGTCCGCCGCCTCCGTGCCCTTGAAGCGTGTGTTGAGCGGGACGAGGACCGCGCCCGCCGTCACCGCGCCCAGGGCGGCCGTGATCCAGTCCAGGGAGTTGGGGGCCCAGACCGCGACCCGGTCGCCCACCTGCACGCCGCTCGCCAGGCAGGCCGCCGCCGCACGCTCGACACGGGCGCCCAGCTCGGCGTACGTGATCCTGGTACGGCCCTCGACCACCGCCTCGGTGTCCGCGTACCGCTCGGCCGACCACCGGACCAGATCGGGGATGGTGTCGATGGTGTCCCGGTCGCTCATCACAGGCCCCCTGCACAGCGCCGCCGAACTGCTGACTGATCGTCAGGTTAGCGGTAACCTGACGGTCTGTCAGGTCGTCGCGTGTGAGGGGGACGCCATGGCAACAACCGGGCTCAAGGACGCCACCGCCATCGTCGGGATCGGGCAGACCTCGTTCGCCAAGCGCCTTGCCGAGGACGAGAAGACGCTCGCCTGCCGGGCCGTGCTCGCCGCGCTCGACGACGCGGGCATCGCACCCGGCGAGGTCGACGCACTCGCCTCCTACACCATGGAGGAGACCGACGAGGTCGAGCTCGCCAAGGCCGTGGGGTTCGGGGATCTCACCTTCTTCAGCAAGGTCGGGTACGGCGGCGGCGGTTCCTGTGCCACCGTCGCGCACCTCGCCGCCGCCATCGCCTCCGGGCAGGCCACCGTCGGCGTCGCCTGGCGGTCGCGCAAGCGCGGGTCCGGGCCGCGGCCCTGGACCGACACCCGCGTCCAGCTGCCCACCCCGGCCCAGTGGACCCGGCCCTTCGGACTCCTGCGCCCCGCCGACGAGATCGCCATGCTCACCCGCCGCTACATGCACGAGTACGGCGCCACCCGCGACCACCTCTTCAACGTCGCCCTCGCCTGCCGCAACCGCGCCAACCAGAACCCGGCCGCCGTGATGTACGAGCGGCCGCTGACCCGCGAGATGTACATGACCTCGCGATGGATCAGCGAGCCGCTCTGCCTCTTCGACAACTGCCTGGAGACGGACGGGGCCCTGGCCTGTGTCCTCGTGTCCAAGGAGCGGGCCCGGGACTGCCGCCGCAAGCCCGTCTACATCCACTCCGCCGCGCAGGGTCTGCCCGCCCAGCACCACGGCATGGTCAACTACTGGAGCGACGACCCCCTCACCGGGCCCGCCTGGACCGCCGCCCGGCACCTGTGGAAGCACGCCGACCTCACCCCCGACGACGTCGACGTGGCGCAGATCTACGACGCGTTCACCCCGCTCATCCCGCTCTCGCTGGAGGGCTACGGCTTCTGCGGGCGAGGGGAAGGGGGCGCCTTCACCGAACAGGGCGCCCTGGAGATCGGCGGGCGGCTGCCCCTCAACACCAGCGGGGGCGGGCTCTCCGAGGCCTACGTCCACGGCTTCAACCTCATCAACGAAGGGGTGAAGCAATTGCGCGGCACCAGTACCGCGCAGGTGCCCGGCGCCGCCACCTGCCTGGTCACGGCCGGCGAGGGTGTGCCCACCTCCGCTCTCCTGCTCAGGAGCTGATCATGCTGACACCCGTCACCGACACCGACGGCGCCCCCTTCTGGGAGTACGCGTCCCGTGGTGAACTGCGCGTCCAGGCCTGCGGCGACTGCCACGAGCCCCGCTTCCCGCCCCGCCCCTGCTGCCCGCACTGCCGGTCCTTCGCGAGCGAGTGGCGGCTGACCAGCGGGCGTGGGCGGATCTGGTCGTACGTCGTGCCGCACCCGCCCCTCCTCCCCGGCTACGCCGAACAAGCGCCGTACAACGTCGTCTTGGTGGAGCTGGAGGACTGCCCCCGGATCCGGCTGGTGGGGAATCTGGTCGCCCATGCCGGTGCGGCCCTCGGCTCCCTCGGTTCGCACAGGCCGAGGATCGGCGCCCGGGTGCACGTCGTCTTCGGTGACGGCGGGCTGCCGCAGTGGGTGCTCGCGTGAGCGCCGTACGGGTCGACGCCGACAAGGGCGGCGGGGTCGCCGTGGTCACCCTGGACCGGCCGCACCGGCTCAACGCCATCGACCTGGACATGGCTCGCGAACTCACCGAGGTCTGGCGGGCGTTGCGGTTCGACGACTCCGTGCGGGCCGTCGTGCTCACCGGGAGCGGGGAGCGGGCGTTCTGCACCGGGATCGACCGGGACGTCGTCGTGCCGCAGCCCTCGTCGCCGTACACGCAGGACGATCCGTTGCTGACCGTCGGACCGAAGGCCAACGACCTGTGGAAGCCGGTGATCGCCGCCGTGCGCGGGATGGCCTGCGGGGGTGCCTTCTACCTGCTGGGCGAGTGCGAGTTCGTCGTCGCCGATCCGACGGCCGTCTTCTTCGACCCGCATACGACGTACGGCATGGTCAGCGCCTATGAGTCGATGCTGATGGCGGCGCGGATGCCGTACGGGGAGGTGGCCCGGATGGCGCTCATGGGGACGGCCGAGCGGATCTCCGCCCGGCGGGCCCATGAGATCGGGCTCGTGTCGGAAGTCACGGAGGACGGCGGGGCGTTGGCGGGTGCGGTGCGCTGTGCGTCCGTCATCGCCGGGTATCCGACGGAGGGGGTGCAGGGGACCGTGCGGGCGCTGTGGGCGGCCAGGGAGGCGGCGCCGGCCCAGGCGTTCGCCCAGGCCGCGCCGCTCATCGCCCTGGGCAGTCTGCCCGTCGAACGGCAGGCGGAGCTGTTCCGGAACAGGGACCGCACCGAGCCGCGGATACGGTGAGTGACCGTATGGCGGGAGACGCGCACCCGGGGTAGCGTCAGCCCTGGGACGGCCGCCGTCCGGAGCCCTTCCGTGACACACCGGTACGACGGCCGTCGCTCATCACCGGCACGCCGGTCACGGGCGTCATGCCGTGCGGGCCGTCCCCGTGCCCTTCTCCGCGTCCAGCGCGTACACGCACCGGTCCTTGCTGCACGCGTACACCACGCCGTCCTTGACGACCGGCGAGCCGGTGATCTCGCCGCCCGTCGCCAGCTTCCAGCGCAGGCGGCCGTCGTCGGACTTCAGGGTGTACAGCAGGTGGTCCGTCGAGCCGAAGTGGATACGGCCCTCCGCCACCGCGGGTGCGCCCACGACGTCGCCGCCCGCCTGGAAGCGCCACTTGGGCGTGCCGGTGACCGCGTCCAGGGTGTACAGGCCCTTGCCGCTGCCGACATGGACGTGCCCGGCGGCGACCAGCACCGGCTCGATCGACGAACGCGCCTCCGTCGCGATGCGCCAGCGGTCGCGGCCGTCGGTGGCGTCGAGGGCATAGACGGTGCCCAGGTAGTCCGCCAGGTAGACGCCGCCGCCCGTCACCGCCGGGCCCGGGGCGAAGGCCGGCGGGCTGAGGAAGACCGCGGGCGCCTCGAAGTGCCAGCGGACCATGCCGCTCGCCGCCTCGACGGCGAGGACACGGGTGCCGGCGGAGACGTACACGTAACCGTCGGGGGCGGGGGTCAGGCGCACCGGCACGCCGCCACAGGAGGCCGCGTCGCCGACCGGGTAGGACCAGCGCTCCTCGCCGGTGCGGGCCTCCAGGGCGCGCAGCCGGGCGTCCTGCCAGACGTAGACCGTGCCCTCGTGGACGAGGGGGCCCGCCTCCGGGGACTCGAAGTCGGTCTGGCAGCCGGCGATCTCCCACAGCTTCTGGCCGTTCGACGCCTCCCACGCCTGGACGCCGCCGCCGCGGGTGCCGGTGACGACCGTGCCGTGGTCGGCGTTCAGGGAGTACACCCAGGCGTCCGTGGACAGCCGCCACAGGTCGGTGCCCTCGCGGGCGTCCAGGGCGAACAGGGTGGGGCCGTCGGAGGCGTGGATACGGCCGTCGGCCACGGCCATGGACCAGGCGACGTCCCGCGTCTTGAAGCGGCGCCGGCCGGTGGCCACGTCCAGGGCGTGCACCTCGAAGGAGGTGACGTAGACCAGGTCGCCGTCGACGGCGGGGGTGCCCCAGACCTCGTTGGACATGCGGAACCGCCAGGGCCGCCAGCCGCTCGCGGTCTCCGGGGGCTGGGGCGGTACGGGCGGCATGTTCGGATCGGGGCCGGTGACGCCCGGGCGCGGGCGGGACCAGCTGGCGACCAGGCCGGCCTCCGGCGGGGGCGCCTTGACGGCGGCGGCGCGGGCGTCGGCGACGCGCGGACCGGGGCCGATGGGCACCGCCGCGCCGGCCAGCCGGGCCGGGCCGCTGTCAGGGGCGCCGACGGGGACGGGGGCCGGGACCGGCGGGTCGTACGGGGGCGGCGGGGGTACGGCCGCGCGGCCGCCGCTCCTCGGGCCGCCGGTCGGGGCCGCGGAGGGCTTGACGGCGGGGCGGCCGCCGCGGCGGGCCTCGATGAGCGCGACCGCCTTCTCGGGCAGCCAGGCGGAGGCGGTGCCGCTGTCGTCCGAGCCGGAGCCGAAGAGGTGGGGCGCGAGCTGGGCCTGGAGGTCGGCCGGGGTGGGCCGGGCGGAGGCCTCCATCTGCATACAGACTTCGATGAGCGGGCGCAGCTCGTCGGGCAGGCCGGTGAGGTCCGGGCCCTCGCGCAGCAGCATGAAGACGGTCTCGACCGGGTTGGCGCCGTGGAAGGGCGGGTGCCCGGTGGCCGCGAAGACCAGCATGGAGCCGAGCGAGAAGACGTCGCTGGCGCCGGTGACGCTGCGGGAGTCCTTGGCCTGCTCGGGGGACATGTAGGCGGGAGTGCCGACGGCGACGTTCGTCATGGTCAGCCGGGTGTTGGAGACACCGGAGGCGATGCCGAAGTCGATCACCCGGGGGCCGTCCTCGACCACGAGCACGTTGGACGGCTTGAGGTCGCGGTGGACCAGCCCCGCGCCGTGGATGGACTGGAGGGCTTCCGCGACTCCCGCGGCGAGCCAGCGCACGGCCTGGGCCGGGAGCGGCCCGCAGTCGTTCACTATCTCCTCGAGCGAGGGCGCGGGGACGTAGGCGGTCGCCAGCCACGGCACGGCGGCGCGCGGGTCGGCGTCGACCACGGCCGCCGTGTAGAAGCCGGAGACCGCGCGGGCCGCCTCCACCTCGCGGGTGAAGCGGACCCGGAAGAGCTGGTCCTCGGCCAGCTCGGTGCGCACCGTCTTGATCGCCACGCGCCGGCCGGACGCCGAGCGCGCGAGATAGACCAGCCCCATGCCGCCGGCGCCCAGCCGGCCCAGCACCTCGAACGGCCCGATCCGCCGCGGATCGTGCTGCGTCAGCTGATCCACCACTTGCCTGCCACCTCCCCGTACGAGCCGCGCCACTCTCCATATGTACGCGACCGAAGTGCAGCGTCTCACCACCGCACCGCCATGGCGGCACGCACCCCAGATTCTTCCTGGCCGGGCGGCAGGTTGCGAACCCGGTGACATTCGGGGTGTCTCACCACCTACCATGCCAAAGCGGATGGATCAGCGCTGCAACAGTGCGAACGACGCCCCCTGATTGTCGGTGACGACGGCCACTCGTCCGTACGACGTCTCGAAGGGTGGCGCCTGCACCCGGCCGCCGAGCCGCTGTACGGCCCCGAGTGCGTCGTCGAGGTCGGCGACCCGGAAGTGGGTGAGGAAGTGCGGGGGCATCTCGGCGGGGAAGACGTCGGTGACGTCGGCGCGGCCGAAGTCGGGCTCGGCGCCGGTGCCGAACAGGGCGTCGTGGAAGAGGCCGCCGTAGAAGTCGTTGGCGGCCGCGGTGTCCCGGGTGTAGAGCTCGGCCCAGACGAAGGTGCCGGGCTCGTGCCGCCGCTCGAAGCCCCGGTGGCGTCCCGGCTGCCACAGCGCGAACACCGCGCCCTCGGGGTCGGTGGCGAGGGCGGCCACCCCGAGGTCGCCCACCGGGAACGGGGCCATGACCACCTGTCCGCCGGCCGCGGTGATCCGCCGGCCCAGGGCCTCGGCGTCCGGGGTGGCGAAGGACACCGTCCAGACCGTGGGCATACGGCCGTCGATCTTCGGTGCCAGCGAGGCGACGAGCGCCCCGTCCAGCCGGGCCCACACCGAGGAGCCGTAGGCGTCCTCGAAGGTCCACCCGAAGAGCTCACCGTAGAACCGCTTGCCCGCCTCGACATCGGCGAGCTGGGCGTCCACCCAGCAAGGCACACCCTCCCCGTATGTCTCCAGTGCCTCTTCGGCCTCTTCATTCCCGGATGCCCTGTTTTCGGCCATGCCGTCAAAGTAACCGGGCCGCACGCACCGCGCAGACCAGGCACACCACCCTCAGAGCACCCTTGCACCCCATTTGCAGTCGGCCGAATCGCGCTCCGATCACCCCTCGGTAAGCTGACGGCATGACAGGACAAGTGCGTACCGTCGACGGCCGCGTGGCCGGCCGGCGTGGGCAGGCGACCCGGCAGAAGCTGCTCGACTGCCTCAGCGAGATGCTCAGCTCCTCCCCCTACCGGGACGTCAAGGTCATCGATGTCGCCCGGAAGGCGGGAACTTCACCCGCGACCTTCTACCAGTACTTTCCCGACGTCGAAGGCGCCGTCCTGGAGATCGCCGAGCAAATGGCGGCCGAGGGCGCGGGTTTGACCGAACTGCTCCAGGGGCGATCCTGGGCCGGCAAGTCGGGATGGCAGACCGCCCAGGAACTCGTGGACGGATTCCTGGAGTTCTGGCGCAAGAACGATGCGATCCTGCGGGTCGTCGACCTCGGCGCGGCCGAGGGGGACAAACGCTTCTACAAGATCCGTATGAAGATCCTGAACTCGGTGAACAACTCCCTCGCGGAGTCCATCACCGAGTTGCAGTCCAAGGGCAGGGTCGACAAGGACGTGAACCCGGCGGCGGTGGCCGGCTCGCTGGTCGCGATGCTCGCGGCGGTGGCGGCGCACCAGAAGGGCTTCTCTTCCTGGGGCGTGAAACAGGCCGAACTCAAGCCGAATCTCGCGCTGTTGGTGCACCTGGGTGTGACCGGGAAGAAGCCGAGCAAGTAACACACGGCCGGGATAGATCCCTTTTTCTCCTTACCCAAGTCCTGTCTGGCAGGCGGTGGTTCACGCGCCTTTCGCGCGCGGTGAGTCACCGCCTGCTCCGTTATGCGGGCAGCGGACGGTCCTTGACGACGTGCTTCATCACCAGCGTCGACGTCAGCCGCTGCACTCCCGGCAGAGTCGCCAGCTGCTCGTCGTACAGCCGCTGGAAGGCCGCGAGGTCGGCGGTGGCGACCCGGAGCAGGTAGTCGGGCTCGCCGAACAGCCGCTGGGCGTCGAGCACGTGCTCCAGCTCGCCGACCGCCCGCTCGAACTCGGCGACCGTGTCCCGGTCCTCCTGCCGCATGGACACGAAGACGAGCGCCTCGAAGTTCAGCCCGAGCGCCGCCGCGTCCACCACCGCCCGGTAGCCCTGGATGGCACCGGAGCGCTCCAGCTCGCGCAGCCGGCGGTGGCAGGGCGAGACGCTGAGGCGCACCCGGGCGGCCAGCTCGGTCACGGTCAGCCGCCCGTCCTGCTGCAGCTCGGCAAGGATTTTCCGGTCCATGTCGTCCATGAGGCAGATCTTCCCCCAGAGTGCGCGACGGCGAGCAAACTTCGGGAACACTTTCGCGCCATTCACGCCTAATGTCCCCATCATGGACTCGGGACTGCTCTTCTCCTTCCTCGCCGTGGACCTGCTGCTGGTGTGCGTGCCGGGCGCCGACTGGGCGTATGTGATCGCGGCCGCGCTGCGCCGCGGCTCGGTGCCGCGCGCGGTGGCCGGCCTGGTCTGCGGCTACGCCGTGCACACGGCCCTGGCGACGGCGGGCCTGGCGGTGCTGGTGGCGGGCTCGCCGAAGCTGCTGACGGTCCTGACGGTGGCGGGCGCGGGGTATCTGCTCTGGCTCGGCTGGAGTGTGCTGCGCCGCCCGGCGGTCCCGGGCGCGGCGGACGAGGTCCAGGCCGCCGGCGAGGGGCGCCTCTTCCTCCGCGGCGCCACGATCAGCGGCCTCAACCCCAAGGGCCTGCTGCTCTACCTCTCCGTCCTCCCCCAGTTCCTCACCCTGCGCGGCGCCCACCTGCCCGTCCCGGTCCAGACGGCGGCCCTCGGCCTGCTCCACATGGCCTGCTGCGCGGCCGTCTACCTCACCGTCGGCGCGTTGTCGCGGGTGCTGCTGTCCGCGCGGCCGACGGCGGCCCGGGCGGTGACGCGGACGTCGGGGGCGGCGATGCTGGGGATCGGCGCGGTTCTCCTGGCGGAGCGCCTGGCCACGCTGTAGGTCCGGCCGTCTTCCGGCCGCGCCTCTCAGGGGGCTTCCGTGATCCGGAACAGGCGGATCTCCCTCGTCACCCGGGCCTGGTACGTGGCGTACGGCGGCCAGAACTCCAGGAGTGCCGTCCAGGCCCGCGCCCGCTCCTGTCCGGTGAGCAGCCGGGCGGTGACGGGGACGTCCCGGCCCTTCCAGCTGATCACGGCCTCCGGATGGGCCAGCAGGTTGTGGCTCCAGGCGGGATGCCCGGGCCGCCCGAAGTTGGAGCCGACCAGCAGCCAGCTCGTGCCGTCGTCCTCCGGCATGCAGGCCAGCGGGGTGCGGCGGGGCAGGCCGCTGCGGGCGCCGGTGGTGATGAGGATCACCCCTGGCAGCATCCGGGTGCTGAGCAGGTACCGCCCCCCGGTGAGCCGGTGGACCGCCCGGTCGAGCGCCGGGATCACATGGGGCGCGACCTTCGCGAACCCGCGCGTGGAGGACACCTTCCGCACCATCCGGACGCCGATCACACCGTCACCTCCCCGCCCGCGAAGAGCCCGGCGGCCTCGGCGGCCCGGTCCCGCAGCCGGTGCACCGGTCCGAACAGGAGCTCGTCCCCGGCGGCGCGCTTGAAGTACAGCTGGGCGTCGTGCTCCCAGGTGAAGCCGATCCCGCCGTGCAACTGGATCCCTTCGGCGGCGGCCTGGCGCAGCGCCTCCAGCGCCTGGGCGAGCGCCGGCCCACCGGAGCACGGCCCGGCACCGGCGCCGCAGGCCCACGCGGCGTGGTACGCGGCGGACCGAGCCGCCTGCACCCCCACGTACACGTCGGCCAGCCGGTGCTTCACCGCCTGGAAGGAGCCGACGGGCCGACCGAACTGCTCGCGCTGTCCGACGTACTCCACGGTCCGCTCCAGCACCCGTTCCGCCGCCCCGACGGCCTCGCAGGCGAGCACCGCGGCGGCCCCGTCGCCGAGCGCGGCCAGGGCGGGCAGCACGTCCGTATCCTCCTCGCCGAGCAACTCCGCCCGGACATCACGGAGTTGGACGCGTCCCTGCGGCCGGGTGGCGTCCAGTGCGGTCTGCCGGGCCCGTGCGACACCGGGCGCGTCCCCGGCCACCAGGAACAGCAGGGTCCGGGACCGGGCGAAGCCGCCGGTGTGCGCGGCGACGAGCAGCAGCCCCGCGCTGTGCCCGTCCAGCACCTGGTCGGCCTGCCCGTACAGCCGCCAGTCACCGTCGGCGCGCCGGGCCTGGACACCCCCGGCCCGTCCGCCGCCCGCGGCGAAGCCGCCGTTGTCGCGGGTCAGGGCGAGTGCCGTGGTGAGGGCCGGGCCGGGGACGGCGAGGGCGGCGGTGAGGGTGCCGGCGGCCAGGCGGGGCAGCAGTTCGGCGCGCTGGTCCGGCGTGCCGAGGGCGAGGATCAGCGGGGCGGTGAGGACGGAGGTGGCGAGCAGCGGGGAGGGGGCGAGCGCCCGGCCGGTCTCCTCGCAGGCGAGGGCGAGTTCGGTGACCGAGCAGCCGACGCCGCCGTACCGTTCGGGCAGGGCGAGCCCGGGCAGGCCGAGCCGGTCGGCGAGGGCCGACCACAGGAGGGGGTCGTGTCCGGCCGGGCTGTCGACCGCGGTGCGCAGCTCGGGCGAGCCGCACCGCTTGTTCAGCAGCTCGCGCAGGGTGCGGCGGATCTCGTCCTGTTCGGCGGTCAGGCGCGTGTCCATGGCTGGTCCCTCATCCCTCCCGAGCCGATCTGACGGACCGTCATGTTAGGCCGGGAGGGCGGGAATGCCCAGGGTCACGACACCTGCCGCGGGCCGCCTGATCTGATGTACCGTCAGATTCATGACGGTTGGGAGCAGGAAGGTCGCCGTGGTCGGTGTGGCCCTCTCCGACTGCGGACGCGTGGACGACGCCACCCCGTACACCCTGCACGCGCAGGCCGCCCGACGCGCCCTCGCGGACGCGGGGCTCGACCGCGCCCGGGTCGACGGCCTCGCCTCGGCGGGTCTCGGCACCCTGGCCCCGGTGGAGGTGGCCGAGTATCTGGGCCTGCGCCCCACCTGGGTGGACTCCACCTCGGTCGGCGGCTCGACCTGGGAGGTCATGGCCGCGCACGCCGCGGACGCGATAGCGGCGGGCCACGCGAACGCCGTCCTCCTCGTCTACGGCTCGACGGCACGCGCGGACATCAGGGCGGGCCGCAGGACGGGCGACCTCTCCTTCGGCGCCCGCGGCCCCCTCCAGTTCGAGGCCCCCTACGGCCACACGCTGATCGCCAAGTACGCGATGGCCGCCCGCCGCCACATGATCGAACACGGCACGACCGTCGAGCAGTTGGCCGAGGTGGCGGTCCAGGCCCGGGCCAACGCGGGCCTGAACCCGGAGGCGATGTTCCGCGACCCGGTCACGGTCGACGACGTCCTGGCCGGCCCGATGATCGCCGACCCCTTCACCAGGCTGCACTGCTGTCTGCGCTCGGACGGCGGCGCCGCGGTGCTGCTGGCGGCCGAGGAGTACGCACGGGACTGCCGTACGGCCCCCGTCTGGGTCCTCGGCACCGGGGAGCACGTCTCGCACACGGCGATGTCCGAGTGGACGGACTTCACGGTGTCCCCGGCGGCGGTGAGCGGACGGCTGGCCTTCGAGCGGGCGGGGGTGCGGCCGCGGGAGATGGACTTCGCCCAGATCTACGACGCCTTCACCTACATGACCCTGGTGACCCTGGAGGACCTGGGCTTCTGCCGGAAGGGCGAGGGCGGGGCGTTCGTGGAGAAGGGCCGGCTGCTGGTGCGGGGCGGCGAGCTGCCGGTGAACACGGACGGGGGCGGCCTCTCCGCCCAGCATCCCGGCATGCGCGGGCTGTTCCTGCTGGTGGAGGCGGTACGGCAGCTGCGTGGGGAGGCCGGGGAACGGCAGGTGCGGACGCGGGACGGACGGCTGCCGAGGCTGGGGGTGGCGTCCGGGACGGGAGGCTGGTTCTGCTCGTCGGGGACGGTGGTTCTCGGCCGGTGAGGCCCCCGTTCAGTCTTCCTCCAGCAGTCGGCGCCAGATGCGGGTGCGGTGCAGGACGTAGAGGGAGCCGAGCAGGACGACCAACTGCAGCCCCACGGCGAGCAGCCAGAACTCGTCCCTGGTCTCCAGCCGGTTCGTCAGGAACGTGAAGTTCATGCCGAAGAACCCGGTGATGAACGACAGCGGCAGGAAGATCACCGACACGATGGCCAGCCGGTTGATCACGCCGTTCTGCTCACCCGCGACGAGCGAGGAGTAACTGGCGAAGGCCCGGCGGGTGGCGTCCTGGAGGGACTCGACGTCGGCGAGCACCAGCCTTCCGGCGGTCTGGAACCCCTGGGCACGCCGTTGCCGCTCCTCGGGGAAGGTGGGGCTCATCATCCGGCGGGTGAGGATCTCGTCGGTCGCCTGGAGGTAGGGCCGCAGGGCGTGGTGCAGGAGGGCGGAGTGCCGCCGCAGCTGCGCCAGCCGGTAGACCTGCTCGGGGCGCCGGCTCTCGAACATGTCGTCCTCCAGTTCCTCGGACTGCAGCAGGGCCTGCACGGCCGCCCGGCGGAAGGTGTCCAGGGCCTCCTGGAGCAGCAGGAAGAGCACGGCCACGGTGTCGTCGGGCCGCTCGTGCCGCAACGCCGCGGTGATGTTCCCGGCCAGTCCGGCCTGGCCCCGGTGCACGGTGGCCAGGAACCGCTCGGTCACCACCACGTGGAGGTGGGCGATCTCGTCCTCGTGCACCACCGGCACGACGAAGGCGGCCCGGTCCCCCAGGAACTCGGCCCGCGCGGGCTCGCCCTCCCTGCCGAACCAGTCCAGGTCCTCGCCGTCCAGGCCGAGCTGATCGGCGATCGGCGGGCCCTCGGCCGGCGCGTGCTCCGGCAGCTCGACGTCGACCAGCAGGAAGGAGCCGACGGCCAGCCGCTCACGCGCCTCCGAGACGTCCGTACGGGTGATGGTCATCTCGGGCATCGACACCACCGTTACGATCATCGCCCCTCACCGTCATTCCCGGGCCCGTGGCTCCGAGCGTCCCCGGGCTCCGGCGGCCCCGCACCCGGAATCACTCGTGTGCGTCGCGGGAGGGCTGCCGAACGGATGGCGGCCCGGACCTCCTCGCCCGCGCCGACGGCGGCCCGGTGGCGATACTCGGCACATGGAAACGGATCTCCACGCACTGCTGAAATCGCTGCGGGTATGGGACCCGGACGTCACGGACCTGCGGCCCTTCGACCCGGACACCGCCCCACCGACCCCGCTGCCCCTGTTCACGAGCTGGTTGGCGGACGCGGTGGCGGCCGGGCAGCCGGAGCCGCACACGATGTCGCTGGCCACGGTGGACGAGGAAGGCAGGCCCGACGTGCGGATCGTGATGCTGCACGGCGCCGACGCGGACGGCTGGACCTTCGGCACGCACGCCACGAGCCGCAAGGGCCGGGCCCTGAGCGCACACCCCCACGCGGCCCTGGCCTTCTACTGGCCGGTGCTGGGCCGCCAGGTCCGGCTGCGCGGGCCGGTGACCGCGGCGCCGTCCCGGGAGAGCCAGGCGGACCTGCAGGCCCGCTCGACGGGAGCGCTGGCCGCGGCGCTCACCGGTCGGCAGAGCGAGGAGCTGTCCTCGCTGGAGGAGTTGCGGCGGGCGTCCCAGGCCGCGTGGGAGCGGGCGCGCGAGAACCCTGCCGAGCCGTCCCCCACCTGGACGCTGTACCGGCTGCGCCCCGAGACGGTGGAGTTCTTCCAGGGGGACGCCGACCGGCGGCACGTGCGGCTGGAGTACCGGAGCACGGGGTTCGGCTGGAGCAGGACGTTGCTCTGGCCTTAGCCGGGGTGCCCATTCGCCGTGAACGGTGCGACCGCACGCGACTGCGAGTGGTCGGTGGCCGGCCGCGCAGTTCCCCGCGCCCCTGGCCGAGCTGCGGTCAGGCTTCCGCCACCAGCCGCCGGGCCAGACGCACCAGGTCCGGGATCGCCGGGTGTGTCGGGGTGCCTCGGTGCCAGGCGAGGAGGAGGGGGACCGCAGGGACGTCGGTGGCGTTCCGGGACCGTGGCACCCAGCACCGCGGGTGCCACGGCGCCGTCAGTCGCCGAACCGCCACACCGCGAAGTCCGCCACCGGCCGGTAGCCGATCCGCTGGTACAGCCCGTTGCTCGTCGGGTTGTCGAGGTCGGTGAAGAGCAGGATCTCCGAAGCCCCGGCCTCGCGCGCGGCCCGGCTCACCTCCGCCGTGGCCGCGCCCGCGTATCCGCGTCCGCGCAGGGGCGCGGGGGTGTAGACGGGGGCGATGCGGACCTGGCCGGCCGTCTCGGGGGTGGCTCCGGCCATGGCGAGCGGGGTGCCGTCGTCGGTTTCCCAGAGGGTGACGCCGCCGTAGGAGATACGGGCGTCGGCCCAGTTGCCCGGGTCCTGGCCGACGCCGCCGGTGATCTCCTCGAACTCCTCGAACCAGCGGATCAGCAACTCCCGGTCCGCCGGCCCGGCGATCCACGCCCGCCCCCGCGGCCGGGGCTCGGGCACGGTCAACTCGTCCAGCCGGTAGAGCCGTTGCCGCTTGTCGACGGCGACCGCGACAGCGGTACGCCGCTGCCAGGCCGCCGCGAAGGCGTCCGTCGCGCCCTTCGGCCCCGAGACTCCGGCGAGTGAGCGGCCCAGCCCGGCCAGCCGGACCGCCAGGGCGTCGGCCTCCTGCGGGGTGAGCGCGGTGACGTTGATCTGGAAGGGCGGGGTGTGGAGCAGAACGGCCCGTATCGCGCCGTCGTCCGCCTCCAGCAGGCCGAAGAGGGGCGCTTCCCGGCCGTAGAGGTGCAGCCCGCGCCGCCGCAGCGCGTCCGTCACCGTCAGCGGCACCGTGTGCAGGGCCGGCCGGGAACGCAGGAAGTCGCCCGCGCGGGAGAGGAACTCGTCCAGGTCGTCGGTGAGATACCAGTTCTCAGGGCGCATACGACCATGATCGGCGCCAACCGCCGGACGGAACACCGGTTTTCGCCGCCGCGGCTCAGCCCTCCGGGCGGAAGACCGGCTTGCCCTCCACGAACGTCACCCGCAGCGGCAGCCCGGCCCGCAGGTCCGCGGCCGCGCACTCCACCACCTGCGTCATCATCCGCGGGCCCTCCGCCAGATCGACCACCGCGGCCACGTAGGGCGTGCGCTCGCCGAAGGGCGGCAGGTCGTTGCGGTGGACGGTGGACCAGGTGTAGAGCAGGGCCCGGCCGCTCGCCTCCACCCAGGTCACCTCCTCACTCCAGCAGTGCGGGCAGAACTCGCGCGGGTAGTGGTGGGCCCGGCGGCAGGCCCCGCAGCGGCGGATCAGCAGCCGGCCCCGCGCGGCCGCCTCCCAGTAGGGGCGCGTGAAGGCGTCGGGCTCGGGAAGGTCGTAGCGGACCGCGGCCATCAGGACCACCCGCCCAAAAGAGCCGCAGGCCGCATCAGAACCACCCCAGCCACGCGTCCAGCGACCAGGTCTGCCACGCCATCCCGAAGAACCCGACGAGCGAGACGAGCGCCATCATCGAGTTCTGGCCCTGCTCGGCCCAGTCGTGGATCATCAGCACGAAGTAGACCGCGTTCAACAGCAGTCCGCCCAGCAGCGCGACCGGCGTCAGAAAGCCGAGGATCAGGCCGAGGCCGAGGGAGAGTTCGGCGTAGGCGACGACGTACGCCATGAGCTTCGGGTGCGGCCGCACCAGTGCGTCGAACCCGGTCCGCACCGGCGTCCAGCGGTGCTTCTCCGCGATCTCCGCGGCCCACGCGATGCCGCTGCCCCGCTCGAACCAGGCCTTCTTGTCCTTGTGCCGCCAGCTTTCCAGCCACCACAGACCGAGACCGATCCGCAGCACCGCCAGCCACTCCGCGCCGCCGAGCCATATCGAGTCCATGACATCTGACGGTACGTCAGATGTCTGGTGATGCCCACCTGTGAGTCCGCCCCGAATCACTCCGGGACCACACTGGCGGATCGTCGGACCTCGGCCCGGCGGTGCACACTCCCCCCTCATCCGTGTGGGCTACGCCACCTGCAGCGGGCACTTCTCCACACACGTGATCAATCCGCAACCAATTCCGGTCTTGACCGAGACCCATCAACCGGGTGCGTGATTACGCTCCCGGACATGGCCGACTCCCGTTCCGCTTCCGTGCAGCTCTCCGCCACGCCCGCCGACCGCCCGGTCTACGTCATCGGCGCCGGCCCGGGAGGTCTGGCCGCCGCGTACGCACTGCGGGCACGGGGCATACGTGCCGTGGTGCTGGAGCGGGCCGACCGCGTGGGCGCCTCCTGGCACGGCCATTACGACCGTCTGCGCCTGCACACCACCCGGCGGCTGTCCGCACTGCCGGGCCTGAAGATCCCCCGGAAGTTCGGGCGCTGGGTGTCCCGCGACAACGTGGTGCGCTATCTGGAGAGGTACGCCGAGCACCACGAGCTGGAGATCGTCACCGGCGTGGAGGTCTTCCGCGTCGAGCGGGCCGGGGACGGCACCGGCTGGCTGCTGCACGCCTCCGGCGGGCGCGAGCTGACCGGCAGCGCGGTGGTCGTCGCCACCGGCTACAACCACACCCCGCACATCCCGGACTGGCCGGGCCTGGCGGCGTACGGCGGGGAGTTCCTGCACGCCTCCGAGTACCGCAACGCGAAGCCGTACGACGGCCGCGACGTCCTCGTTGTCGGCGTCGGCAACACGGGCGCCGAGATCGCCGTGGACCTGGTGGAGGGCGGGGCGGCGCGGGTGCGGCTGGCGGTCCGCACCGTCCCGCACATCGTGCGCCGTACGACGCTCGGCTGGCCCGCGCAGTACTCGGGTGTCCTGGTGCGGCGGCTGCCGGTACGGCTGGTGGACCGGCTCGCCGGGTCGATGGGCCGGCTCGGCGTGCCGGACCTGTCGGCCCACGGGCTGCCGCGTCCGGACACCGGGATGTACAGCAGGGTCCGCCAGGGCGCCATCCCGGTGCAGGACGTCGGTCTGATCGACGCCGTGCGCAAGGGCGAGGTGGAGATCGTGGCCGCCGTCGACTCCTTCGAGGCCGGCGACCCCGGAAAGGTCGTCCTCGCCGACGGCAGCCGGATCGAGCCGGACGCCGTGATCGCGGCCACCGGGTACACGCGGGCGCTGGAGGGTCTGGTCGGGCACCTGGGAGTGCTGGACGAGCGCGGCAGGCCGGTCGTGCACGGCGGCCGTACGCCGGCACAGGCGCCCGGTCTGTACTTCACCGGGTTCACCAACCCGATCAGCGGGATGTTCCGGGAGATGGCGCTCGACGCGGGGAGGATCGCGAAGGCGGCGGCCAGGCAGCTGCGCGCCCGCCGGTGACCCCGTCGCCGCGCACCCGCCGGCGACTTCGCCCGGTCCGACCAGTTCCTGACACTGCGTCAGTTCAGTAACCTGACAGAGCGTCAGTTTACTTGTGCTGTCTCACAGGAGCGGGCGGACCGATGCTTGGATCAACCCACGGCACCCTCACCACCGACTCCCGCCGGGCCCGGGTCATCGCCTGCGGCGAGCAGCGGCCCGGACCCGCCGTCCACGACCGGGTCGGCGACCTGGACGTCAGCGGGCGCCCGCTGTACGCGGACGTACCGGACCTGAGCCGCTTCTTCCGGCCCGAGTCGGTCGCCGTGATCGGCGCCTCGGACGCGGAGGGACGCCCGAACACCGGGATCACCCGGCAGCTGCTGGCCTGGGCCGAGCGGGTCGGCGCACGCGTGCACCCGGTGCATCCCACCCGCCCCTCGGTCTTCGGCGTGCCCTGCGCCGCCTCCGTCGCCGAACTGCCGGCCGGGCAGATCGACCTGGCCGTGCTGCTGGTGGCCGACCCGCTGCCGGTGATCGGCGAACTGGCCGACGCCAAGGTGAGGTTCGCGGTCGCCTTCGCCTCCGGGTTCGCCGAGACGGGCGAGGCGGGCGCCGAGGCGCAGCAGCGCCTGGCGGACGCCGTACGCCGCTCGGGGATCCGGCTCCTCGGCCCGAACACCAACCTCAACGCCTTCGAGCACTTCCGCGAGGACCTGACCGGCCCGGCGATAGCGCTGATCACCCAGTCCGGCCACCAGGGCCGCCCCGTGTTCGCGCTCCAGGAGCTCGGCATCCGCCTCTCCCACTGGGCGCCCACCGGCAACGAGGCCGACCTGGAGACCGCCGACTTCCTCTCCTGGTTCGCCGAGCGGCCCGAGGTCGGCGCCATCGCCTGTTACGTGGAGGGCCTGAAGGACGGCCGCGCCTTCCTGCTGGCCGCCGACCGCGCCGCCCGCCGCGGGGTGCCGGTGGTCGCGGTGAAGGTGGGCCGCACCGAGACCGGCGCGCGTACGGCCGCCTCGCACACCGGCAAGCTCACGGGCGCCGACGACGTGGTGGACGCGGCGATGCGCCAGTTCGGCGTCGTACGGGTGGACGGTCTCGACGAACTCCAGGACACCGCCGCCCTGCTGGCGCGGGCGCGGGCGCCGCTGGCGGACGGGGTCGCGGTGTACTCGATCTCCGGTGGCACCGGGGCGCACGCCGCCGACCTGGCGACGGCGGCCGGGCTGCGGCTCCCCCGCCTGTCGGAGGCCAGGCAGGCCGAGCTGCACCAGTGGATACCGGAGTACCTGAGCGTGGCCAACCCGGTGGACAGCGGCGGGCATCCGGTGGGCGACCCGCGCGGCCGGAAGATCATCGACGCGATCCTCGCCGACCCGTCGATCGGCGTCCTGATCTGCCCGATCACCGGGCCCTTCCCGCCGTTGAGCGACAAACTCGTGGCGGATCTGGTGGAGGCGGCCGAGCAGACGGACAAGCTGGTGTGCGTGGTGTGGGGTTCGCCGGTGGGCACCGAGGCGGCCTATCGCGAGGTCCTGCTCGGCTCCTCGCGGGTGGCGACCTTCCGCACGGTGGGCAACTGCCTCAAGGCCGTCCGCGCCTGGCTGGACCACCACGCCTTCGCGAGCGGCTACCGCTCCCCCTTCGACGAGGCACCGCGCACCCCCTCCCCCTCCTTCCGCAAGGCCGAGGCCCTGATGCGCCCCGGCCGGCAGCTCAGCGAGCACGGGGCCAAGCAGCTGCTGCGCGCCTACGGCATCCGGGTGCCGCGCGAGCAGCTGGTGACCAGCGCGGCGGCGGCCGTCCGGGCGGCGGCCCAGGTCGGCTACCCGGTGGTGATGAAGGCCTCCGGCGCCCAGATCGCCCACAAGACCGAGCTGGGCCTGGTGAAGATCGGCCTGACGTCGGCCAGCCAGGTCAGGGACGCCTACCGCGAGCTGACCGACATCGCCCGCTACGAGGGTGTCTCGCTGGACGGGATCCTGGTGTGCCAGATGGTCGAGCAGGGCGTGGAGATGGTCCTGGGGATGACCCACGACGACCTGTTCGGGCCGACGGTGACGGTGGGCCTCGGCGGGGTCCTGGTGGAGGTCCTGCACGACTCGGCGGTCCGTGTCCCGCCGTTCGGCGAGGACCAGGCCCGCGCCATGCTCACCGAGCTCCGCGGCCGGGCCCTGCTGGACGGCGTCCGGGGCCGCCCACCCGCCGACCGGGACGCGCTGGTCGAGGTGATCCTGCGGGTTCAGCGCATGGCACTCGAACTGGGCGAGCACATCGCCGAGTTGGACGTCAACCCGCTGATGGTGCTGCCCCGGGGGCAGGGCGCGGTGGCGCTGGACGCGCTGGTGGTGTGCCGATGAGCGAGCTGGAGACCGAGCGGAGCGAACAGGTAGCCCACCTCACCCTGAACCGTCCCGGGTCCCTCAACGCCCTCACGCCCGCGTTGCGGGACGAGCTGATCGACCGCCTTGCCGAGGCATCCGCGGCTCCCGGCGTCCGGGCGGTGGTGCTGACCGGCGCGGGCCGGGGCTTCTGCGCGGGCGCGGACCTGAGGGGCGGCACCGGCGGCGACCGGCTGCCCGGTGACGTGGCCCGGATGCTGCGGCAGGGCGCCCAACGCCTGATCGCGGCCGTCCTGGACTGCGAGAAGCCGGTGATCGCCGCCGTGAACGGCACGGCGGCGGGCCTCGGCGCGCACCTGGCGTTCGCCTGTGACCTGGTCCTGGCCGCCGAGTCGGCCCGCTTCATCGAGGTGTTCGTACGGCGGGGGCTGGTGCCGGACGGCGGCGGGGCGTACCTGCTGCCCCGCCTGCTGGGCCCCCGGCGGGCGAAGGAGCTGCTGTTCTTCGGTGACGCGGTGTCGGCGGCGGAGGCGGAACGCCTGGGCCTGGTGAACCGGGTCGTACCGGACGCGGACCTGGCGAAGACGACCCGGGAGTGGGCGACCCGGCTGGCCTCCGCCCCGACCCGCGCCCTGGCCCTGACCAAGCACCTGGTGAACACCTCCCTGGAGTCGGACCGGGCCACCGCCTTCGCCGCGGAGGCCTGGGCCCAGGAGCTCAACATGACGACCGAGGACGCGCGGGAGGGCCTGCGGGCGTTCGTGGAGCGCCGGGGGCCGGAGTTCCGGGGCCGGTGAGGGCTCAGTCCCCGGCGCGGTCCAGGGTCCGGAGGGTGCCGGCGTCCGGGTCGCCGAAGAGGACGTACAGCTGGGGGGCGGACTCGGTGCCGCTGACGGACCAGTGGGTGTCCAGGCCGCAGTCGGTGTCGAGGTGCAGGAGGATGCCGGCGCGGCCGGTGCCGTCCGTGTCGGGGTCGGGCTTCCAGGTGCCGGAGCCCGCGCAGACGACGTAGTCCTCGTAGTCCGGGGCCGACCAGTCGCCGTCCGTGGGTTCGGTGGGGAGGTTGTGGGCCTCGGCCCGGCCGCCGGGGGTGAGACGGAGCTCGGCGCCGTCGTCGCCGCGCCAGACGCCGGTGAGCTGGGCGCGGGTCAGCTCGGGCGGCTCGTACTGCGGGATCAGGCCGGTTGCGGAGGCCGCGAGCCCGCCGCCGAGGGCGAGGGCGAAGAGGCCGGCGCAGGCGAGTGCCGAGCGCCACCACACGCCCCACATCGACCAGGGGCGCGTGCGGACGTAGGCGATGCCGAGCACGGGCAGCAGGCCCAGGGCGGTGAGGACCGAGGCCGTGGTGACGAAGGGCAGGCCGAGGAGTGCCGTGGTCACCGCGCCCCAGCCGACGGCCGTGACCGCGGCCCCGATCACGCGCCAGGCCCCCTCCGGCCCGCCGAACCGCCGGAGCGCCGGGCGGGCGAGCAGGATCGCGGGCAGCGTCAGCACGGCCGAGAGCAGCAGGCCGAGGAACGGCAGCAGCAGCGGGGCGAAGACCAGCAGACAGGCGATCCCGAGTGCGCCGATGTAGCCGGTCCCGTACTGGTCCTGGCTGCTCAGCCAGATCCACCACAGCAGCCAGGCCGTCGGCAGCTGCGCCGCGTGCACCGGGACCGCCGCGGCGAGATCACGCCGCAGCGACCGCGGCACCTCCGCGTCACCGGCTCTTTCCTGTTTCTTTTCCCACCCCATGGCCGCAGATTATGAAGGGCCTGTGCGGACCCTTGTCACTGGACTTCCTATCTGATGGCCCGTCAGTTTCAATGGATGGCGTGATGGGACACGCAGGGGCGGCGGCCGCCGCCGTCCGGTATCTGGGGCGCGGGCCCGTGGAGCCGTTGCCGCGGCCGGAGTTGCGGTGCGTGCGGGAGGACGAGCGGGCTCCGGTGGACCCGGGCGAGTTCCGGCGGGTGCTGGGAAGCTTCGCGAGCGGCGTGACGGTGATCACGGCGCCGTCCGCCGAGGAAGAGGGCGGTCCCGCGGGTTTCGCCTGCCAGAGCTTCGCCTCCCTCTCCCTGGAGCCGCCCCTGGTCTGCTTCATGGTGGGCCGTACGTCCACCACCTGGCCCCGGATCGCCCGCGCGGGCGTCTTCTGCGTCAACGTGCTCAGCGCCGGCCAGGGCGAACTGTGCCGGGCCTTCGCGGTGAGCGGCGCGGACAAGTTCGCGGGGGTGGCGTACGACGCGGCACCCGTGTCCGGCTCGCCCCGGCTGGCCGGTGCCGCCGCCTGGATCGACTGCTCCGTCCACGCCGTGCACACCGGGGGCGACCACCTGATCGTGGTGGGCCGGGTGGACGCCCTCGGCACGCAGGAGCCGGGCGAGCCACTGCTCTTCCACCGGGGGCGGTTCGCCCGGATCCGCAACCCCTAGCCTCTATCCGGCGGTTCACAGGGAGCGGGCTGCCGATACGCTGCGTGCGGTCCACGACCGGCTGACCGGAAGGCAGTGATGACGCGCGTCTCCAGACCGCCGACCGAGGCGATACTCGCCGCCCTTCCCGAGCTCGCCCCCTACGGGCGCGACGCGGCGGTACTGCGTCCCGAGCGCGGAAGGCCGGACCGCGGGAGCAGCTCGATCGGCGGCCCGCTGCTGTGGCCCGGCGACGAGCCGTGGCCGGAGTGCTCCCTGCCCGATGTGGCCGATCCCGACGGCGTGTCCGCCACGGCCATGGTGCCGGTCGCCCAGATCTTCCGGCGCGACGTGCCGGGCCCCTGGTGGCCGGCCGGCTTCGACCTCCTGCAGATCCTCTGGTGTCCCAACGAACACTGGGACCCTCCGGCCCAGCAGGCCGACGTCAGCCCGGTGGTCGAGCTGCGATGGCGCCGGGCCGCCGACGTGACGAGCCCGTTGACGACCCCGCCGGCGCCCTCGCGGTACGACGAGGACGGCTTTCTGCCCCAGGCGTGCACCGTCACCGCCGAGCACCTGACCGACTTCCCCTACCGCGAGGAGCTGCCTGCGCGGATCCGTCCGCGGCTGGAGGAACTGGTCCGTGACACCGGTGACGGCGGTGACGTCATCACCCGCCTCGCCGGCTGGAAGCTGGGCGGCTGGCCGACCTGGCACCTGACGTATCCGATGGTGTTCGCCTGCGGTGACTGCGGCACCGACATGACGCTGCTGTTCACCGTGGCCAGCGACGCCGAGTCAGGGGTCGTCGTCGGCCGGTACGGAGAGCTGCGGCTCTTCACCTGTTCTGCCGACCACACCCACCCCTTCCAGGCGGACCTGCACTGACGCCGTCCGGCCGGTGGACCCCGTCAGGACAGGGCGGCCACCGGGGCGGGCGGAGCCGCCCGGCGGATCACCAGGGACATCAGGGCCGCCGCCGCGCACAGCGTGCCGGAGGCGTACCAGACGAGGTTGTAGGAGCCGAAGACGTCGCGGGCGAGGCCGCCGAGGTAGGCGACGAGGGCCGCGCCGACCTGGTGGGAGGCGAGCACCCAGCCGAAGACGATGGCGCTGTCCTCGCCGTAGTTCTCGCGGCACAGCGCGAGGGTCGGCGGGACGGTGGCCACCCAGTCCAGGCCGTAGAAGACGATGAAGAAGAGCATCGGCGGGTGGACGGCGGGTCCCAGCAGCATGGGGAGGAAGAGCAGGGAGAGGCCGCGCAGGGCGTAGTACACCGCCAGCAGGCGGCGCGGTTCGAAGCGGTCGGTGAACCAGCCGGAGGCGATCGTGCCGGCCACGTCGAACACGCCGATGACCGCGAGCAGCGAGGCCGCCGTCGTGACGGGCATGCCGTGGTCGTGCTCGGCGGGCACGAAGTGGGTCTGGATCAGGCCGTTGGTGGAGGCGCCGCAGATCGCGAAGGTGCCCGCGAGCAGCCAGAAGGTGCCGGTGCGGACGGAGGTGGAAAGCACCTTCAGCGTGCGGCGGGCGGCGCCGGTCACCGGCGCGGGCTTGGGCACGAACTCCCGGGCGCCGTAGGGCTTCTGGCCGATGTCGGCCGGGTGGTCGCGCAGCAGGATCCATACGAAGGGGACGACGGCGAGCGCCGCGAGGGCGACCGTCACGGCGGCCGGGCGCCAGCCGTGGTGCTCGGTCAGCCAGGACAGCACCGGCAGGAAGATCAGCTGCCCGGAGGCGGACGCGGCGGTCAGGATGCCGCTGACCAGTCCGCGCCGCTCGGTGAACCACCGGTTGGTGACCGTCGCGGCGAAGGCGAGCGCCATCGAGCCCGAGCCCAGTCCCACCAGCAGGCCCCAGCACAGCCACAGCTGCCAGGCCGCCGTCATCCACACGGTCAGGCCCGAACCGGCCGCGATCACGGTCAGCGCGACGGCGACCACCCGGCGGATGCCGAAGCGGTCCATCAGCGCCGCGGCGAAGGGGGCGGTGAGGCCGTAGAGCGCGAGGTTGATGGAGACGGCCGCGCCGATCGTGCCGCGCGACCAGCCGAACTCCTGGTGCAGCGGGTCGATGAGCAGGCCGGGCAGGGAACGGAAGGCGGCCGCGCCGATGATCGTGACGAAGGTGACGGCGGCGACGAACCACGCCCGGTGCACACGGCGGCGCCGGGCGGGCGGGGCCTGGACGGGGGCTGCGGCTGGGCTTGTCTGAGTCACGTCATACAGCGTCCTTTTTTCATGAGCGCACATCGAGTGGCCCGAGAGACAGCATTCGCTAGGATCGGGCCATGGCTGCTGTCACCGAGGAACCCGGGGGAGCCGCGGGTTTCCGTCCGCATCGCGTCGTCGTCCTCGCCCTCGACGGCCTGCTCCCCTTCGAGCTGGGCATCCCGCACCGGATCTTCGGCCGCCCCAAGGACGAGCAGGGCCGGCACCTGTACGAGGTGGTGACCTGCTCGGTACGGCCGCCCGGCCCGGTCGAGACCGACGCCGACTTCGCCGTGCACGTCCCGAACGGCCCGGAGGCGCTGGCCGGCGCCGACACGGTGATCGTCCCGGCGTCGTACGAGCTCGGCCCGGTCTTCGAGGAGGGCCGGCTGACCGACGAGCTGGCCGCCGCCCTCGCCCGCATCCGCCCGGGCACCCGGCTCGCGTCCATCTGCACCGGCGTCTACGTCCTCGCCGCCGCCGGATACCTCGACGGCCGCCCGGCGACCACGCACTGGGCCGACGCCGAGCGTTTCCAGCGCATGTTCCCGCGGGTCAGGATGGACGCGGACGTACTGTTCGTCGACGACGGCGACGTGCTCACCTCGGCCGGCGTGGCCGCCGGGATCGACCTGTGCCTGCACATGGTGCGCCGCGACTTCGGTACGGCGGTCGCCAACGAGGTGGCCCGGCGCACGGTCGTACCGCCGCACCGCGAGGGCGGTCAGGCCCAGTACATCCACCGCCCGGTCCCGGACCCGCAGCTCGCCACGACGACCGCCGCCCGCGCCTGGGCGCTCGGCCGCCTCCACCAGCCGATCCAGCTGCGGGACATGGCCGAGCAGGAGGCCATGTCGGTCCGCACCTTCACCCGCCGCTTCCGCGAGGAGGTCGGGATCAGCCCCGGCCAGTGGCTCACCCAGCAGCGTGTAGAACGCGCCCGCCAGTTGCTCGAGACCACCGACCTGTCCATCGACCAGGTGGCCCGCGAGGCGGGCTTCGGCACGGCCCAGTCGATGCGCCAGCACCTCCAGCAGGCGCTCGGGGTGACCCCTACGGCGTACCGGCGCACCTTCCGCACCGGAGTCAGAACGTGAGCACCGCCCGCGCCACCCGCCCCGCCTCGGCGTCCGCGCGGGCCTTGGCGAAGTCCTCCACCGGGTGGACCGCCGTCACCAACTCGTCGAGCAGCAGTCGGCCTTGGCGGTACAGCTCGGCGTACAGCGCGATGTCCCGCTGGGGGCGCGAGGAGCCGTAGCGGCAGCCCAGGACGGACTTGTCCAGGTAGAGGGAGGAGACACGGAAGGACGCCTCGGCGGCGGCCGGGGGCACGCCCAGCAGGACGGCCTGTCCGTGCCGGTCGAGGAGGTCGATCGCCTGCCGGATCAGCTCCACCCGGCCCACGCACTCGAAGGCGTGGTCGGCCCCCGTCGGCAGGAGGTCCCGCACGCCCTCAGCGGAGGTCAGGAAGTCGGTCGCGCCGAACCGCCGGGCCGTTTCCTCCTTGGCCGGGTTGGCGTCCACGGCGACGATCCTGAGCGCCCCCGCGAGCCGCGCGCCCTGCAGCACGTTCAGCCCGATCCCGCCGGTCCCGATGACGACGACGCTGTCCCCGCGGTCCACCCGGGCCCGGTTCAGCACGGCCCCCACGCCCGTGAGCACCCCGCACCCGATCAGCGCGGCCGACTCCAGGGGGATGTCCTTCGGGATCCGCACCGCCTGCACGGCCTTGACGACCGTGCGCTCGGCGAACGCCGAGTTGGAGGCGAACTGGTGCACCGGGTCGGCGCCCCGGGTGAAGGGCTTGCCCGGACGCCCGATGGCCTGCCGGCACATCGTCGGCCGGCCCCGGTCGCACTCCGCGCACGTACCGCAGTTGGCGAGCGTGGACAGCGCCACATGGTCGCCGGGCGCGACATGGGTGACGCCCGCGCCGACCGCTTCCACGACCCCGGCGCCCTCGTGCCCCAGCACCACCGGCACCGGGAACGGAATGGTGCCGTCCACCACGGACAGATCGCTGTGGCACAGTCCCGCCGCCGCGATCGCCACCAGCACCTCGCCCGGCCCCGGCTCGCGCACCGCGAGATCGTCGACCACCTGCACCTGCTTGCCGTCGAACACCACACCACGCATCACACGGCCCCCTTGGGCTCCCTGGGCAGACCGAGCACGCGCTCGGCGATGATCGTGCGCTGGACCTGGTCCGAGCCGCCGTAGATGGTGTCGGCCCGGGAGAAGAGGAACAGGTGCTGGTCCGGGCCGAGTTCGTACGGCGCCGAGGCCGACCAGTCCGTGGGGCCGACGGCGGCCGCCGCACCCCTGACCTGCATGGCCAGCTCGCCGAGCCGCTGGTGCCAGCCGGCCCAGAGCAGCTTGGCCACGCTGGGCGCACCGGGGTCGCCCGAGCCGCCGAGGGCGCCCAGGGCGTGCCGGCGCATGGTCCGCAGCTCGGCCCACTGCCGCACGAGCCGCGACCGCACGACGGGGTCCGCCGCCGCCCCCGTCTCCAAGGCCGCCCGAGCGACCTGCGCCAACTCCTCGGCGAACCCGACCTGTTGGGCGAGCGTGGACACCCCGCGCTCGAAGCCGAGCAGACTCATGGCCACCGACCACCCCCGCCCCTCCCCGCCCACGACGTGCTCCACGCTCGCGTGCGCCCCGTCGAAGAAGACCTCGTTGAAGTCGCTGGTGCCGGTCATCTGCCGGATGGGGCGGACCTCGATCCGGCCGGGCTGGTCCATGGGGACGAGCAGAAAGCTGAGCCCGTGGTGGCGCCTGGACTCCGGGTCGGTACGGGCCAGCACGAAGCACCAGTCGGCCTCATGGGCGAGCGAGGTCCAGATCTTCTGCCCACTGATCCGGTAGCGGCCCTGCTCCCGCACGGCCACCGTCCGCACTCCGGCCAGGTCCGACCCCGCGCCGGGCTCGCTGTATCCCTGGCACCACAGCTCCTCACCGGCCGCGATCGGGGGCAGGAAGCGGGACTTCTGCTCCGCGGTGCCGTGCGCGATGAGGGTGGGGGCGAGCAGGTTCTCCCCGATGTGCCCCGAACGCGGGGGCGCGGCCGACCGGGCGTACTCCTCGGCCCAGACGACCTGCTGGGTGAGGGTGGCCGTGCGGTTGCCGTATCCCGGCCCGGACCAGCCGAGCCCTATCCAGCCGGATCGGCCGAGGGTGCGTTCCCAGGTACGGCGGTCGGTGGCCGACTCGGAGTTGTCGGCCAGCCAGGCACGGGCCTCGGCACGGAACTCCTCGTCCTCTTGGCTGAACCCGAAATCCATTGAAGACCGCCTTAGGTTGACGCGCCCCGAAGGGGCGCGGGGAACTGCGCGACAAGCCGCACACGACCTGCGGCCGCCAGACCACAACGCGCCCCGAGCCATCAGGCGTTCGGCCGAGAATCAGAGCGCGCCGCCTCTTCCATCGCCGAGAGCCGGGACAGCATCGGCATCGGATCCACGCCCACGGACCCCGGCAGGAACTCCGCGATCCTTTCCGGTGTCCAACCGCCGGAGGCATACGCGGCCCGGAGTTCCCTCGGCTGCGCCCACACCGCGATCTTGGGCCCCGCGACGGTGTACACCTGCCCGGTGACACCCTGCGCTGCGGCCTGGTCGGACAGCAGGTACACCACGAGCGCGGCCACGTCCTCCGGCTCGCCGATCTCCGTCAGTTCCATCGGAACGTTCGCCGACATCCGCGTACGGGCCACCGGCGCCACCGCGTTCGCGGTCACCCCGTACTTGTGCAGGCCGAGGGCCGCGCTGCGGACGAGCGAGATGATCCCGCCCTTCGCCGCGCTGTAGTTGGCCTGGGACACGGAACCCTGATGGTTGCCGCTGGTGAACCCGATCAGCGTGCCGGAGCGCTGCCCCCGCATCACCGCGGACGCCGCCCGGAAGACGGTGAACGTGCCCTTGAGGTGGGTGGCGAGGACGGGGTCCCACTCCTCCTCGGTCATGTTGAAGAGCATGCGTTCGCGCAGGATCCCGGCCACGCACACGACCCCGTCGAGACGGCCGTACGAGGCCAGCGCCACGTCGGCCACCCGCTGCCCGCCCGCCATCGTGGAGATGTCGTCGGCGACCGCCACCGCCTCCCCGCCCGCCGCCTCGATCTCCTTGACGACGGCCTCGGCGACCTCGCTGGTGGGTGAGGCGCCGTCGACGCCGACGCCGTAGTCGTTGACGACGACCTTCGCCCCCTCGGCGGCAGCCGCCCGCGCGACCGCCCGGCCGATGCCCCGTCCGGCGCCCGTCACGGCGACGACCTTTCCTGCCAAGAAGTTCCCCACGCCCGGCCCCTTCCCGCGGTTTCTGACGGTCCGTTAGATTTTATGGCGCGCCGGACGCGCGGACACAAGCCCCGGGGAGGCACCGGATGGCACTGCCGGAGGAGTTCCACGAGATGGCCAAGCGCGTGAACAACTGGGGGCGCTGGGGGGCGGACGACGAGATCGGCACGCTGAACCTGATCACCGACGAGACCGTCCGGGAGGCCGCCGCCTGCGTCCGCACCGGGCGCCGCGTCCCGCTCGCACTCCCCCTGCGGCAGGACGGAGTGCAGACCGGCATGATCCCCGGGCGGGTCAACCCGCTGCACGTCATGGTCCAGATCAACCAGGAACTCTTCGGGCCGGGCACGGTGGCGTGCAGCGACGACGCGGTGACCATGGGACTGCAGGCGGGCACCCACTGGGACGCGCTCACCCATGTCTCGCACTCCGGGAGGCTCTACAACGGCCGCCCGGCGCACACGGTCACCGCGCACGGCGGCGCCGAGTTCGGCGGGATCGACAAGGCGCGGCACATCGTCTCGCGCGGGGTGCTGCTGGACGTGGCACGCGCGCGGGGCGTTGACCGGCTGGCGGGGGGCCACGCGGTCACTCCGGAGGACCTGGAGGCGGCCGAGGAGTTCGGCGGAGTGCGGGTCCGGGCCGGGGACATCGTGCTGGTGCGGACCGGGCAGGTGCAGGTGTACCTGGCCGGGGACAAGCACGGGTACGGCTATCCGTCGCCGGGGCTGTCCCTGCGCACGCCGGAGTGGTTCCACGCCCGCGATGTGGCGGCGGTCGCGAACGATACGCTCACCTTTGAGATATTTCCGCCCGAGTCGGAGGGTCTGTGGCTGCCCGTGCACGCCCTCGACCTGGTGGAGATGGGGATGCTGCAGGGCCAGAACTGGAATCTCGAAGAGTTGTCCACAGCCTGTGGAGAAGTGAGGCGGTACGCGTTCCTGCTCTCGGCGATGCCCGAGCCGTTCGTCGGCGCGACGGGAACCCCGGTGGCCCCTGTGGCCGTCCTCTGACAGCCGCCCCGCGCGCGGGGCATTGACCGGCCGGCGGCGCGCCTCCCCCCACCGTCGCGCGCACGCGCCGCCCACCGGGTGCGACCCACACTCGACGAGGGCCGCCGTCACCCGGGCCCTCGCCGTCCCCTCGCGGCGAATCGTCGCCCACAAGCGTGTTCAGGCGGTCACGAGTCGTCAACGCCGGTACGGGGATTTGTTACGTACGCCCTGTTCGTGACACCCGCGCACGGATGCACCCCCGGCGCACGCCGTGCCGGTCGCTACACCGCCTCGAAGGCCAGACCCTCGTACGCGGACAGTCCGCCCCCGTACGCCATCGCTGCGCTCTCCCCGGGCTGTGAACAGCGGTCGAGTTCGCACCAGATGCTCTTGCCGGCGCCTTCCGGGCTCCAGCCCCAGCGATCGGCCAGGCAGTCCACCAGGGCCAGGCCGCGGCCGCCGGTGGCGTCACCGTCGGCGCAACGCGGCACGGGGGCGCGGGAGCTGCTGTCGGCCACCTCGACGCGCACGGTGACCGCGGCGGGAGCCGCCGGTGCCTCGGCGGCTCCCGTGGGCTCGGCGGTCCCGGCCGGCCCGGCAGCCGCTGTCCGCCCGGCGGCTTCGGCCGGCTCGGCGGTTCCGGCCAGCGTGCCCGGCAGGGAGAGCCGGAGCACGGCCGCGTGGCCGGTGTGCACGACCGCGTTGGTCACCAGCTCGGAGACGAGCAGGATCAGGGTCTCGGCGAGCGGCTCGTCGGCCGTTATGCCGAGTCCGGGGAGCCGCGAGCGGGCCCACCTCCTCGCCCGCCCCACCTCCGTGGGATCGGGCCGGATCTCCAGCTGCACTTGAAGCACCTGCACCGCTCACACCATCCGAACCGGCGGACACATGACCCCACGCCACCCGGCCGCCACGGCCGCTGTGGCCGCGACGACGATCACGAGGGCCACGATCGTAGCCATTTTCTGCATGGCCAGAACAACGGCCAGAGCAAGGGTCACGGAACGTGATTCCCTTGGGAGACAGCATGGTTGACGTACAGTCACCCCAACAAGCGCTTCGGGCATATTCCAGCGCGAAGGAGTACGCGTGCGGCATACTGTGCGACGCTCGTGCCGGGGAGTCGAACAGGCGTCTGCGGACGCCCCTACCGCCCCGCGAGCAGCGGCGCGCACCGCGCGGCCCGGTGCCACCCCAGGGGCACCGTCGGCCCGGCTCGTGCTCGCAGCCACTCGCATCCCACACAAGGTACCGGAGCGGACACCTGACTCCGGGATGTGACGAGCCCGGTGAAGGACACAACCACGTATCGACGCTCCGTGATACCGGTGTGCCACAATCCGCGACATCTTGGGCCAAGGCTTTTCCGGCGGTGCAGTCCAGGGCGTGGTCGTCCCGTCAGGCCACCAGACGCGCGGCGAGCAGTTCCTCACTCTCCGTACCGCCGCCACCTCGCCGGGCCCGCACCCAGGCCCGCTTCAGGTGCAGATGCACATCCGCCTCCCAGGTGAACCCCATGCCGCCGTGCACCTGGAGGCAGTCACGGGCCCCGCGTACGGCGGCCTCGTCGGCGAGCAGCCGGGCGGCGGCGATGTCGGCCGGGTCGGCGGTGGCGGCGGCCGCGTACACGGCGACACGCGCGGTCTCGGTCCGCACCAGCAGCTCCGCGCACAGATGCTGCACGGCCTGGAAGGCCCCGACCGGCTGCCCGAACTGCTCGCGGGTGCGGGCGTGTTGCACGGCGAGCTCCTGCACGCGTACGGCGGTGCCGAGTTGCTCGGCGGCGGTGAGGAGGGTGACGACGGGGTCGGGGGCAGGACCGCCCGCATCCGTGGGCGTCCGGTGCAGCGGGGTGAGCGGGTCGACGGAACGCAGCGGTACGGCCCCGGCCACCTCCCCCAGCGCCACGTCCGCCGCCTCCAGCCACTCCACCAGCTCCCCGTCCACCGCCGTCACCACCGTCTCGCCGGTGGCCGCACCCGGTACGCGCCCGGCCGCCAGGTGGGTCGCCACGAGCGGTCCGGGCAGCAGGGCCCGGCCCGCCTCCTCGAAGGCCAGCACCGCCTCGGGCAGCCCCAGCCCGACCCCGGCGTCCGCCTCGGGCAGCCGCAGGGCGAAGAACCCCGCGTCCCCGAGCGCCCGCCACAGCTCCCGGTCGAGCCGTCCCGGCGCGTCGACGGCCGCCCGCAGCGCCTCCCGCCCGAACCGCCGGCCCATCAGCTCCCGTACGCCCGCCTTCAACGCCCGCTGTTCCTCGGTGAGTTGGAAACGCACGTTCACCTCCCCTTCGGCAGCCCCAGGATCCGCTCGGCCACGATGTTGCGCTGGATCTGTGAGGTCCCGGCGGCGATGGTGTACGAGAGGGAGGACAGGCGGTCCAGGACCCAGGGCCGGTTCAGGTCGAGGCAGTCGGGCCCCAGGACCTCGGCGGCGGTGTCGTACAGCTCCTGACGGACGTGGGAGTAGCGGAGTTTGAAGACCGACCCCCCGGCCCCCGGGATCCCGCCGCTCGCCTCCGCCTCGCTCACGTTCCACTGGGTCAGCCTCCACAGCGCGCGGAACTCCGCCTCCAGACGGCCGAGTCGGCGCCGCAGCACGGGATCGTCCCAGCGGCCGTTCTCCCGCGCCTCGCCCGCGAGCCCGGCCAGCACGCGGCGGCAGGCCACCACCTCGCCCACGAACGCCGTGCCGCGTTCGAAGGACAGGGTCACCATGGTCACGCGCCAGCCGTCGTTCTCCGCGCCGACCCGGTTCGCCACCGGTACCCGCACCTCGTCGAGGAAGACCTCCGCGAACTCCGCCGAGCCGGCGAGCGTGCGCAGGGGCCGTACGGTGACGCCGTCGGCGGACATGGGCATCGCGAGCCAGGTGATGCCCCGGTGCCTGGCCGCGTCCGGGTCGGTGCGGACCAGCAGTTCGCACCAGTCGGCGACCTCGGCGTGGGAGGTCCAGATCTTGGACCCGGTGACCACGTAGTCGTCGCCGTCGCGCCACGCGCGCGTGCGCAGCGCGGCCAGGTCGGAGCCGGCGCCCGGTTCGCTGAACCCCTGGCACCACACCTCCTCGCCGCGCAGGATCGGCGGCAGCCAGCGGGCCCTCTGCCCGGGCGTGCCCTCCGCGGCGACGGTCGGCCCGGCGTGCAGCAGCCCGACGAAGTTCGCCCCCACGTAGGGCGCCCCCGCGCGCTCGGTCTCCTCCAGGAAGATCAGCCGGGTCGTCGGCGAGGCGTCCCAGTGGACGTCGGCGTACCCGGCGTCGTAGAGCGTCCGCTGCCAGCCGAGGTCGTACGCCCGGCGCGCGGGCCAGTCGTCGGGGGACGGCTTCGGCGGCAGCGTGGGCAGCACCTCGGCGAGCCATTCGCGCAGCCGGGCGCGGAACTCCTCCTCCTCGGGCGTGTACGACAGATCCACTAGCGGTCCAGGTCCAGGCCGAGCATGCGGATGGCGTTGCCCCGCATCAGCTTGTGGACCGTCTCCTCGTCCAGGCCCTTCACATGGTCGAGGGCGACCTCCTTGGTGTGCGGGAAGGTCGAGTCGACGTGCGGGTAGTCGGTCTCGAAGGTGGCGTTGTCCCGCCCCACCACGTCCAGCGACGCGACACCGTGCTTGTCGCGGAAGAAGCAGCAGAAGATCTGCCGGTAGTAGTACGTCGACGGCGGCTCGGGGATCAGGTCCCGGACCCCGCCCCAGGCGCGGTGCTCCTCCCACACGTCGTCGGCACGCTCCAGGGCGTACGGGATCCAGCCCATCTGTCCTTCGGAGTAGGCGAGTTTGAGCCGGGGGAACTTCACCAGGACCCCGCTGAAGAGGTAGTCCATCATCGAGGCCATCGCGTTGTTGAAGCTCAGCGAGGCCTGGACGGCGGGCGGGGCGTCGGGGGACGCGGCCGGCATCTGCGAGCTGCTGCCGATGTGCATGTTGACGACCGTGCCGGTCTCCTGGCAGACGGCGAAGAAGGGATCCCAGTAGCCGGAGTGGATGGAGGGCAGCCCGAGGTGGGTGGGGATCTCGGAGAAGGTGACGGCGCGGACCCCGCGCGCCGCGTTCCGGCGGACCTCCGCGACCGCCAGCTCCACGTCCCACAGCGGGATGAGGCACAGCGGGATCAGCCGGCCCCCGCTGTCCCCGCACCACTCCTCCACCATCCAGTCGTTGTAGGCACGTACGCAGGCGAGGGCGACCTCCTTGTCGTGCGCCTCGGCGAAGGTCTGTCCGCAGAAGCGGGGGAAGGTCGGGAAGCAGAGGCTGGCCTCGACGTGGTTGAGGTCCATGTCCTTCAGGCGCTCGACGGGGTCCCAGCAGCCCGGCCGCATCTGCTCCCGGGTGATGCCCTCCAGGGTCATCTCGTCCCGGTCGAAGCCGACGGCGGCGATGTTGCGCTTGTACGGGAACTTCAGGTCCTCGTAGATCCACCAGTCGGTCGGCTGGCCGGCCGGGTCCATGGTGATCCGGTACGTGCCGCCGACGTAGGCCAGTTCCCCGATGCCGGCGGTCAGCGGCTTGGGCCCACGGTCCCGGTACCTGGCCGGCAGCCAGGTCTCGAAGAGGTGGGCGGGCTCGATCACATGGTCGTCGACGCTGATGATGCGGGGCAGTTCGCTGGCCATGATTCCCCTCCGCCGGACAGCAGTCATCTGATGGTTCGTCAGGTAGCATGACAGCTGACGGTTCGTCAGCCAAGCCAGTGAGGGGGCATACATGAACGAGACCCCGCACACCCTGAGCTCCGCCCGCACGCTGTGGGACCTTGTCGTCCGCCGCGCCGCCCTCACCCCCGACCGCCCGGTTCTCCTCCAGCGGGATCGCACCCTCACCTTCGGCGAACTGCGCGCGCGTGCCGAGCGGGTCGCGGCGGGTCTGTACGACATGGGCGTACGGCCCGGCACGGTCGTCGCCTGGCAGCTGCCCACCCGGATCGAGACCGCCCTGCTCTCCCTCGCCCTGGCCCGCCTGGGCGCCGTGCAGTCCCCGGTGGTCCCGTTCTACCGGGACCGCGAGGTCGGCTTCGCGCTGCGTGAGTCGAAGGCGGAGTTCTTCGCGGTCCCGGGTGTGTGGCGGGGCCACGACCACACGGAGATGGCCCGCCGCCTCGGCGCGAAGGGCATCTTCGAGGCGTACGACGATCTCCCTCGGGGCGACCCGTCCGTGCTCCCCGCCCCGCCCGCCGAGGGCACCTCGGTCCGCTGGATCTACTGGACCTCCGGCACGACCTCCGACCCCAAGGGCGTGCTGCACACCGACCGCTCATTGATCGCCGGCGGCTCCTGCCTCGCCCACGCCCTGCGTCTGACACCGGACGACGTCGGCTCGATCGCCTTCCCCTACGCCCACATAGGCGGCCCCGACTACCTGGTGATGCTGCTGCTCTACGGGTTCCCCGCGGTGATGTTCGAGCACTTCGCGCTGCCGGACGCGCTGGCGGAGTACCGGCGGCACAAGGTGACGGTGGCCGGCGGCTCCACGGCCTTCTACTCGATGTTCCTCGCCGAGCAGCGCAGGCGACCGGGCGAGAGGCTGATCCCGACCCTGCGCCTGCTGGCGGGCGGCGGCGCGCCGAAACCCCCCGAGGTCCACCACTGCGTGGTCCGCGAGATGAACGTCCAGCTCACCCACGGCTACGGCATGACCGAGGTCCCGATGATCACCATGGGCGACCCCCGGGACACCCCCGAGAACCTGGCCACGACCGAGGGCCGCCCCCCGGCCGGCATGGAGATCCGGATCGTCGACGGCGAGATACGGCTGCGCGGCGAGGCCGTCTGCCAGGGCTATCTGGACCCCGCCCAGACGGCCGCCGCCTTCGACACCGACGGCTTTCTGCGCACCGGCGACCTGGGCCATGTGACGGACTCCGGCCATCTCGTCCTCACCGGCCGCGTGAAGGACGTGATCATCCGCAAGGGCGAGAACATCTCGGCCAAGGAGATCGAGGACCTCCTCGTCGCGCACCCGTCCGTGGCCGACGTGGCGGTGATCGGCCTGCCGGACGCGGACCGGGGTGAGCTGGTCTGCGCGGTCGTGGAACAGCCCCCGGAAGCCGCCGGGTTGACCCTGCCGGAGGTCGTCTCGTACCTGCGCTCCTCGGGCCTGTCCGTCCACAAGCTGCCGGAACGGCTGGAGGTGGTGGAGGCGCTGCCCCGGAACGACACCCTGCGGAAGGTGCTGAAGTACAAGCTGCGGGAGCGGTTCTCCCAACCGCTCCCCTGAACCGCTCGGACAACAGCCCGCTTGCCCTCGGCGGCGTCTGACGACGGCGGTCGCCCGGCAGCCGCAGCTGTGCCGGGCCGGCGGGTCGCGCGACCGGGGCTCATGTGGGCGGTGTGGTTATTCGGGGACGGTGAAGTAGCGGGCGAACGCCGGGACGATCTCCGGTTCGCCCACCATGCCGTCGCCGTCGGTGTCCAGCGCGGTGGCCGTCGCCCGGGCGATGCCGTCCGGCACGTGGAAGACCCGCAGGACGCGGACGGTGTCCGCGACCGTGGCCCGGCCGTCCCCGTCGGTGTCCGCCACGGCCAGGGCCGCGTGCAGGAAGGGGCGGGCGATCTCGGCGAAGCGTCCGGGGTTGTCGCGCAGGCGCTTGACCGCGCCGGTGACGAACTCCTCGCGGGTGATGCGCTGGTCGCCGTCCCGGTCGGCGATCCCGGCCATGCCCTGCCAGAACGCCTCCGCGCCGGCGTACAGGGCCTGCCCCTTGTCGGAGCGTGCGGGCACGGCGAACTCGGCGAGGAGCGCCTTGGCCGCCGCGCTGAAGTCCTCGCGGTCGATCCAGCCGTTGCCGTCCTGGTCGAAGGTGGCGAACCGGGCTGCGATCCTGCGCTCGTAGTCGGTGCTGACCATGTCTGTTCGGGCCGCCTTACGTGTGCGTCGTTCGGGTCGTCCTACGGGTGCGTGAGGGACCTGGCAGGGAGCGTATGACGCGGGTGGCCGTCCGATGGCGGTAATCCGGTGGTTGTGCCAAGACCGGGGGAATTTTGCGACAACAGTGTGGCTGTGTCCCGAAGGGCCGAGGGGTGCGGGCGGCGCGTCAGGCCGAGAGCGGGCCGGCCTCGTCCGTCGTCGCGGACTCGATGTCGGGCCGGACGTCGAAGAGCCGGCGGACACCGAGCGCGCCGAGGACCCGGTTGACGTGCGAGCCGTCGTCGGCGCCGCGGTCGGGCAGTATGAGCCGGAGCCGGCCCTGACAGGAGCGGATCAGCCTGCGGGCGGCGACGAGCACGCCGACCCCGCTGGAGTCGCAGAAGAAGACGTCGGAGAGGTCCACGACGAGGCTGTGATGCCCCTCGGCGACGACGTCGTGCACACGTTGGCGCAGGACCGGGGAGGTCATCAGGTCCAGTTCCCCGGACACCCGGAGCACGGCCCATTCGCCCTGTTCGACGCCCGTCACCTTGAATGCCACGTCCCTGCCCCTCCGCTCGCCGGAACTTCCGGAACCGCCCGGAAACGGAAGCAGTTCCTACGCTTGCTTCCGCGCGGCTGCCCAGCGGCCGTTCCCTGAAACGTCGAGCCACAAACCAGACGTGATCGACAAGGGGCTTTTTTCGGTCACTATCGATCCTGTTCGGTCACAGATTCAGCCAGCTCGCGTGAAGGTTGTGTGAAGGGGGCACTATCACCTGCAGGCCTTCCGGGGGCGCGCATTGACACAAAGGGGCGTGCACCGTCCGACGTGCCGACTACATTCGAGAAGACGGTGCAGACAGGCTGGACGGGCCGGACACGGGTGAGGGGAGGGGACCGCATGGCCACCAAGGACGCACCACCCCGGTGGGACCGCAAGATGCAGCAGCGACTCGCCCGCGGTGAGGCCGCCGCCCTGGGCGAGCTGTACGACCGCTTCGCCTCGCTCGTGCACGGCCTCGCCCACCGCGTCCTCGGCGACGAGAAGGCCGCCGACACCCTCACCCGCGAGGTCTTCACCCACCTCTGGGAGCACCCCGAGACCTACGACCCCAAGAAGGGCCCGCTGCGCACCTGGGTCGCCGGGGTCACCCACCGGCTCGCCGTGCAGCGACTGCGCGACAGCGAGGCCGCCGCGCTGCCCCGGGGCGGCGGCTCCGTGGCGGAACTGGAGCGCAGGGTGCGCCGCGCCTCGGTCGCCGCCCGCGCCGACTACATCGTCCACTCCATGCCCGCCCCGCTGCGCGCCGCCCTCGACCTGGCCTACTTCCAGCGCCGCGACTACCGCCAGACCGCCACCGACCTCGGCGTCACCGAGGACGAGGCCCGCCGCCGGCTCCGCCTCGGCCTGCAACTGCTCTCCACCGCCCATGACGCCGGGACACCCCCGGGACGCGGGGGTGCGGTGTGAGCGAAGCGGGACGGTTCGAGGCACACGACGGGCCCGAGGGACCGGGAAACGAGGAGCGGCGCGCGGGGCAGCCGTACGAGGGCGACGGGCAGCCGTACGAGGGCGATGGCGGCCGGGGTGAGAACGGCCACACCGGCGAGGGTGCGGGCGGCGGCTCGGGGCAGGACCCGGACGGCGCCGGCGGGCCCGGGCCGGACCGGCCGGCGCGCATACCGACGCCCCGCGCCTCCGTCGAGGACGGCGGGCGTCCGCTGCCCGGCCTCGCCGATCCGGACGACCTCGCGCCCGTGCCGCTCGACCTGCCGCACGACGTCCTGAAATCGCTTCTCGGCGCCTGGGCGCTGGCCGCCTGTTCGGCGGCGGAGACGGCCGCCGTCGAGGACCACCTGGGCTCCTGCGGAAGCTGCGCCGACGAGGCCCGCCGGCTGCGCGAGGCCGTCGGCCTGCTGCACCAGCCCGAAAGCCTCGACCTGGACCCGGGGCTGCGCACCCGCGTCCTGGCGAGCTGCCTGGAACGCCGTCCGCCGCGCATCCCGGTCCCCGAGTGGGCGGGGCCGTACGACGCCGAGACCGCGCGCCTGGACGCCCTGCTGCAGGACTTCGGGGACGCGGAGTGGCACGCGCCGGTGCGGCTGCGGTGGTTCGAGGCCGACGCGGCGAAGAGCCGTCGTACGACGGTGGCGGGAGTGATCGCGCACCTGCTGTCCGTGGACGGGCTGGTCGCGGTCGGGCTCGGCCTGGAGGACCCGCTGACCGAGGTCGTCGGCGCGGCCGTGCGGCAGGCGGTGGGCCCGGCCGAGCGCACCGAGGCGTTCTGGCGGACCTCCCACTTCCCGCCGACCCGCTCGGTGCGCGGGCCCTGGCGGGAGCAGAGCCACGGCCTGGTGCGGACGGTGTCCTTCACCGGCGGGCAGGCGGGCGGACTGGCGGTGTCGTACGGCGACTTCGAGCTGCCGCTGCACGACGCGATGCTGGACCGGGCCTTCGAGTGCTGGGTGCACGCCGAGGACATCGCGGAGGCGGTGGACTACCCGTACCGGCCGCCCGCGCCGCGCCACCTGAACAAGATGATCGACCTCACGACCCGGATGCTGCCCACCGCGCTGGCCAGGCGGCGGCAGACCGGGCTGGCGTCCCCGGCCCGCGGCCGCCACCTCGGCATCGCCGGCGAGCCCGGCCGCAGCCTGCGGCTGGAGATCGAGGGTGCGGCGGGCGGCGAGTGGCTGATCCCCCTGGACTCACCGGCGGCGGTGGCCTCCGCGGACCTGCAGGTGGCCCACGTGGCGCTGGACGGCGTGGAGTTCTGCCGCCTCGCCGCCGGCCGGGTGTCGCCGGAGGAGGCCGCGGCGGGGCAGGTCGGTGACCGGGAGGCGATCAGGGACGTGCTGTTCGCCACGGCGGGGTTGAGCCGGCTGTAGGGGCGCCGCCCGAAGAGGCGCGGGGCCGTATCGCCATGCGGCTGCGCCGCGGGAAGCCGCTAGGCGAACACCACCGTGCGGCGCCCGTTGAGCAGGATCCTCCGCTCCGCATGCCACTTCACCGCCCGCGCCAGCGCCTGGCACTCCACATCCCGGCCGATCGCGACCAGCTGGTCCGGGGTCACGTCATGCCCGACCCGCTCGACCTCCTGCTCGATGATCGGCCCCTCGTCGAGGTCGGCGGTCACATAGTGCGCGGTCGCCCCGATGAGCTTGACGCCCCGGGCGTGCGCCTGGTGATACGGCTTCGCGCCCTTGAAGCTCGGCAGGAAGGAGTGGTGGATGTTGATGATCCGGCCGCTGAGCTGCTTGCACAGGTCGTCGGAGATGACCTGCATGTAGCGGGCGAGGACGACCAGCTCGACGCCCTCCTCGCGCACGATGTCCAGCAGCTTCGTCTCGGCCTGCGACTTCGTGTCCTTCGTCACCGGAATGTGGTGGAAGGGGATGTTGTAGGAGCCCACGAGCTCCTCGAACTCGGTGTGGTTGGAGACCACGCCCACGATCTCCACCGGCAGCGCACCGATCCGGGCCCGGAACAGCAGGTCGTTCAGGCAGTGCCCGAACTTGCTGACCATGAGCAGGATCCGCATCCTCTCGTCGGCCCGGTTGATCTGCCAGTCCATGTGGAAGGAGTCGCCGATCGCCGCGAAGCTCGCCCGCAGCTTCTCCACCGTCACCGGCGGCTCGGCCGAGAAGTGGACGCGCATGAAGAACAGACCCGTGTCGTGGTCGCCGAACTGCTGGCTGTCCTCGATGTTGCAGCCGGTCATGAAGAGGTAGCTCGACACGGCGTGCACGATGCCCTGCTTGTCCGGGCAGGAGAGGGTGAGGACGTACTGGTCGGCCGGGGCCGCGGGCGCGGGCTGCTCGTTCATGCACTACAGGTTCTCACGCCGACCGCCCGCCGTGGGTGATCGTCCCGCAGGGCGGGACGGCGGGGCGGGCGCGCAGGGCCGGATGACGGGGCCGGATGACGGGGCGGTACGCCTACGCGGTCCGCGTCAGGATCCGCAGCACTTCCAGGCTCTTCGGCGGCGCGTCCGGGTCGTCCCCGTCACTCGTCGCCATCCGCACGTGCGCGTCCCGCGCCGCCCGCACCGCCTCCGGCCACCCCTGGTGTTCGAGATAGGCGGCGACCGGCGCGTCCGGGCCCACCTGGTGCATGATCCGCAGCACCCGCAGCACGGCGGTGTCCACCAGCGCCGCCTCCTGCGAGTCGCGGAATATCGTGCCGACGTATTTCTCCGCGGACCAGTTGTCCAGCCAGGTGTCCTCCACCAGCCGGTAGACGGCGTCCGTGACGTCGCCGTACCCGTCCACGCCGGCCAGCCAGACGTCCCGCTGGAACGGGGGATCGGAGAGCATGTGCAGCGCCGAGCGCACGTTGCTGCGCCAGCGCCACCACGGCATGTCGCTTAGAGGCATGCCGCCCATGGTGGGGGAGCGACGGCCACGACGGGAAGGGTTCTCCGAAGCTTGCACGGTCATAGATCGTACGATCTCCGCCACACCAGCCTCACAGGCCCCTGTAATTCACCTTGATGTCACCCCTCGTTGACTCAGGGTCACTCGCCGGTTCGTCGTGTGAGGGAATCGTGTGTGCACATGACCGGCAGGCGACGCACTTTTCGTACATTCCTCCATTCGCCCTTCCGCCCCGGCAGAGCCACCGCCCTGACCGCGGGCGCCGTGGCCCTCTGTGCGTCGCTCACCGCCGGATGCGGGGTCATCCCCGGTGCCACGGGGGGCTCCGGGGATGACCCGGTCAAGGTGATGACCTGGGCGCCGCAGGACACCGACGCCACCAACAAGCCCGGCATGCCCGCGATGGCCCTGGCCTACGCCAAGTGGATCAACGCGCACGGCGGCATCAACGGCCGCAAGCTGAAGGTCCTGACCTGCAACGACCACAACGACAGCGTGGGCGCCGCCAAGTGCGCCCGGTACGCGGCCGACGAGAACGTGGTCGCGGTCGTCGGCTCCTACAGCCAGTTCACCGACTCCTACTCCGCCCCGCTGGAGGGCGCGGGCATCCCCTACATAGGCGGCTACGGCGTCACCAACGACGAGTTCACCGGCCAGATGTCCTACCCGGTCAACGGCGGCCAGCCCGCCCTGCTCGCCGGTCTCGGCAAGGCCCTCGCGGCCTCCTGCGGCAACGTCTCCCTGGTCCGCCCCGACAGCATCGCCGGCGACGAGCTGCCCGTGCTGCTCGACGCCGGCCTGCAGTCGGGCGGGCACGCCAAGGCGGGCGACCAGCTCGCCGAGGAGGACTCCACCGAGTACGGCGACCAGGCCGACGAGGCGCTGCGCTACGCCGGCGGGGACCTCGCGAAGAAGGGCTGCGTGGTCCCCGCGCTCGGCGACCGCACCGACACCTTCCTGGACTCCTTCCGGCGCATCCGCGGCAACTTCCCCTCGGTACGGCTCGCGACCGTGCTCGGCAGCGTCGACCAGACCGTGATCAACGCCACCGGCGGCGCGTCCGGGCCGTACGAGGGGGCGTACATCACCGGATGGTATCCGCCGGCCTCGGACTCGCGCTGGGACCCGATGAAGAAGGTGATCAACGAGGAGGCCTTCGGCGACAACCGCATCGACCCCGCGGACGCCGGAGTGCAGACCACCTGGATCGCCTACACCGTGCTGAAGGCCGTCCTGGACAAGATCGGCGGCGGGGACGTGAGCGCCGACTCCGTGCGCCGCACCCTCGACGACGGCCTGCGGGTCTCCACCGGCGGTCTCACCCCGACCCTGCACTGGTCCCACTCCAGCAAGCTGGCCGCGGTCGGCTTCCCGCGGATGGTCAACGCCGACGTCACCCTGCAGGTGGTCCAGGACGGCAAGCTGGTCGCCGCCCGCAGGGGCGTCGGCGGACTCGACGGCACCACCGACATGACGCGGACGCTGGAGAACGCCGACGTGCAGTGACGCCCGCCGGCGCGCCCCTCAGGCACCCGTCACGGCCGGGTGCTCACAGCTGGGTGGGCTGGCGCTGGGTCAGGCCGTACTTCTGCGCGATCGTGTTCCACAGCGCCGCCGCCTTCACCTTCTGCGCGCTGGCGGTGCCGCTCGCCCGGTTGCCGGCCTGGGTCTCGCCCGTGGTGCGGGCGTGGCCCTTGCGGCAGACCTTGCGGTTCTTGGCCTGGTCGGCCCAGGCCGCGTAGTGGTTGTCGGCCGCGGCGGACGCCTGCCAGGCCTGGGTCAGCGCGGCGGTGAGGTCGCCGTTGTTCGGCAGCTTGTCCACGGACAGCTTGCCGAGCCGGGTCACCAGGTCGTTGCGCTGCCTGGCCGCGTCCCTCAGGTCCGAGGCGGCACCGTCGAGGTTGTCGCAGTTCTTGACGTCGGCCACCGACTTGATCACCGTGGCGCGGCTGCTGCCGCTGTCGGCGAGCAGCTTGTCCAGCGCGACCGCCTGCTGCCGGGCCGGGTCGGCGGCGGCCGAGGAGCCCTGGCTCGGAGCCGCGGACGTGGCCGCGACCGTCTTGCCGTCGGCGCCCTGGTCCTTGCCGTCCCCGCCGCTGAGCAGGGCGCCGACGCCCACGCCGATGACGACGATGCCGACACCGATCGCGGCGATCAGCGGCACCCGCGACCGGGTCCGGGGCCGCTCGTCGTCGTGTGCGGGGTCGTACGACGGCTGCTGGGTGCCGTACTGCGCCGGGCCGGGGTAGGCGTTCGGCTGCGGGACGCGCGGCATCTGCTGGGTGGCCCCGGCCGGGCCGTCGCCCGCCGGGCCGCCCCGGAAGAGGTGGTCGAACCCGTCCGAGGGCTGCTGGTTCCCGCCCTGCGACTGGCTCTGCGCCTGCGCGGCGTACGGCGGGATGTACTGGGTGGCCTGCGCATCCGGCGACGCCTGCGCGGGCGCCTGCTGCTGGACGCGGCCTAGGTAGCGCGTCTCCTCGCCGCCCGACTCGGGCGGCAGCGCGCCGGGCGCCACCGGCGGGATGTACTGGGTCGCGCCCTCGTCGGCGGGTGCGGCCGGCACGGGCGGCAGGTACTGCGTGGCGCCCTCGGGTGCGGCCGCCGTCTGCACCGGGGGTATGTACTGCGTCGCGCCCTCGTCCCCCGCCGGCAGCGGGGCCGGGTAGGCGTCCGGCACGGCCGGCGGAAGCGGCGCGGCGGCGCCCGCCTGCTGCGGATACGACTGCTGCTGGTGCTGCTGGTACGGATCGGGTGCCGCGCCGTACCCGGGCTGCTGACCGGCGCCGTAACCACCGCCCTGTGCGCCGGAGTGGTCGTACGACGGCGTCTGGCCGTACGACGGGGCCGGGGCGCCCTCCGGGGGCAGCGGGCCGGGGTTCGCGGCGGGCGGCTGCTGGTGCACCGCGTCCGGGGTGTGCCACTGCGGGGCCGCCGCCGGGGGCCAGCCCTGGCCCGGATGAGGCGCCTGCTGCTCGGGCCCCCAGGAACCGCCCCAGGCCTGCCCGCCTGCCGGGGCCGCGGGGGCGGGCGCGCCGGTCATGCCGGGCAGCAAGGGCTCGCCTCCGTCGGAGGGCAGCACGATGCCTTCGCGCGCGGGCCGCGCCGACGGCTCCTCGCCCTGTCCACTCTGCGTCACCGGGACTCCTACCAATGGGGGACCTTGTGAATCGGGCTCACGCTACCGGGTCCCCCGAGCCGGGTGCCATGCAGCTCAGGGCGCGATCTTCTTCCCTGTGACAGCGGTAACAAAACCGCCCCGCGGCGCGCCGGCCCGACACCCTCACGGATCCGGGTGCCGTTAGCCGGGCGTTCACGCGGCCGCGGGGCCGGTGTTCACGCGGCCTGCTGGAGATCGAGGCGCGCCCCGAACTCCCGTACCACCGCCTCCTCCCGGAAGGGTTCCAGGCGCTGCTGGAGATCTTCCAGATACTCGGCGCCCCGGTTGGAGCGGAGCGTCTCCAGCAGCTCCACCGCCTTCAGGCCGGTGCTGCAAGCCTGTTCGACCTCCCGCTGCTGCACCTGGGCCGTGGCGAGCAGCACATAGCCGATGGCGCGCCGCCGGGCCCGGGACTCCGGGTGCCCGGCCAGCGACTGCTCGGCGTACCGGGCCGCCTGCTCGGGCCGGCCGAGATCGCGCTGACAGTGCGCCAACTCGTCGGCGAGATACGCCTCGTCGAAGTGCCGGATCCACACCGGGTCGTCGCCGGAGGAGCCGTCCGCCTGCTCCATCGCGGTCACCGCCCGCCCGATGGAGGCCTGCGCCGCGCGCGCGTCGCCGAGCAGGGCGTGCCCGCGCGCCTCGGCCGCGTGGAACATCGCCTCCACCCGCGGGGTCACCTGCCCGCGCGTCCCTTCCTGCGCCGCCCGCGCCAACTGGGCGATCTCCCGCGGGTTTCCGAGCTGGGCGGCGAGGTGGCTCATGGACGCGGCGAGGACGTAACCGCCGTACCCGCGGTCCCCGGCGGCCTGAGCGAGCCGCAGCGACTGGATGTAGTACCGCTGGGCCAGCCCCGGTTGGCCGGTGTCCACGGCCATGTACCCGGCGAGTTCGGTCAACCGGGCGACGGACGCGAAGAGTTCCCGCCCGACCGTCTCCCGGTAGGAGCCGGCGAGCAGCCCGGAGACGACGCTGTTGAGGTAGTGCACGACGACCGGGCGCACATGCCCGCTGCCGAACTGGTGGTCCAGGTCGGTCAGCGCCTGCGTCATGGACCGTACGGCCGCCACGTCGGCCTGCCCCACGCGCGGGCCGGCCTGCCGGGCCACCTGGGCGTCCGGTACCGAGATCAGCCAGTCGCGGCTGGGCTCGACCAGCGCGGAGGCGGCGACGGAGGAGCCGGACAGGAAGTCCCGCCGGCCCACGTCGCTGCGCCACAGCTCGCAGACCTGCTCGATGGCCCCCAGTACCGTCGGCGAGAACTGGAGACCGACCCCCGAGGCGAGGTTCTTGCCGTTGGCCATGCCGATCTCGTCGATCGTGACCGTACGGCCGAGCTTGCGCCCGAGCGCCTCCGCGATGATCGCCGGCGCGCGGCCCCGTGGCTGCTGTCCGCGCAGCCAGCGGGCCACGGACGTCTTGTCGTAGCGCAGGTCGAGGCCGTGCTCGGCGCCGCACATGTTGACCCGCCGGGCCAACCCGGCGTTCGAGCACCCCGCTTCCTGGATGAGTGCCTGCAGCCGTTCGTTCGGCTGCCTCGCCACGAGAGGCCTTGCGGCCATGGACTACCCCCTGCGTTGCGACCCCCGGAGCGTGAAGTTCCGGCCGAGTGGTCGGTGACGATCCGTACGGGAAGATCACTGCCCAGTTGACATACCGTCAATGCGCGACATGTGCGGTTTGCCGGGGTAAAGGCGCATGCCGACCCCACCCCTGGCTACCCAGGTCAGGCCCCGCTTCCTCCCGCGCGCCCCCGCCCGTGCACCCATGCGCCCCGACTGCTGAATCGATGCTCCACCCCGGCGCGCGCCATGGCCGTAACTCCAGGTGGGTGCGGGAGTTGAGAGGGGCGTGGAAGAGACGATCGCGGGCGCCGAAAACACTCAGATTGCCGGTCAGATTCCGCAGCAGCGCGGGGGATCGCTGCTGGAGACCGCCGTACGCTACGCCGAGGAACGGCACTGGGACGTGTTCCCGGGCACCTGGCTGGAAGCGGTCGACGGAGTCCAGCGCTGCTCGTGCGGCGACGCCTCGTGCCCTGCGCCGGGTGCGCACCCCGCGCGCCCCGACTGGGCGACGCAGGCGACCGGCAGCGCGACCGTCGCGCGCCGGATGTGGCAGAAGCAGCCGACGGCTTCGATCCTGCTGCCGACGGGCCGGACGTTCGACGCGTTGTCCGTCCCGGAGAGTGCGGGGTTCCTGGCGCTGGCCCGGATGGAGCGGATGGAGTCGACCCTGGGGCCGGTCACGCTGAGTCCGGATCGGCGGATGCACTTCTTCGTGCTGCCGGGCGGGTCGGTGAAGGTGCCGGAGCTGGTGCGGAAGCTGGGGTGGACGTTGTCGTCCCTTGATCTGGTGGCGCTGGGTGAGGGGGCGTACGTGGCCGCTCCCCCGACGCGGTTCGGGTCTCGCGGGGCCGTGCAGTGGGCTTGCCGGCCCACCCCGGCGAATCGGTGGCTGCCGGACGCGGAGGAGCTGATCTCGCCGCTCGCGTACGCCTGCGGGCGGGATCGGTAGCCGCGCGCAGGCGCCCGCGCGGCGGAGCCGCGTACCGGGCCCAGCCCCGCGCCCCTACCGGGCGCCGCACTGGTCGTAGCCTTCCTCCATGACCGAAGTCGCAGTACGCGTACGAGGGCTCTGGAAGCAGTTCGGGCAGCAGGTCGCCGTCGGGGGGATCAATCTGGACCTGCCCGCCGGAAAGTTCATCGGGCTGGTCGGGCCCAACGGGGCCGGGAAGACCACCACCCTGTCCATGGCGACCGGGTTGCTGCGGCCGGACGGCGGGACCGTCGAGGTCGTCGGGCATGACGTGTGGCGGGATCCCGTGGCCGTCAAGGCGAGGATCGGCGTCCTTCCCGAGGGGCTGCGGCTGTTCGAGCGGCTGTCGGGGCGGGAGCTGCTCGGGTACTCGGGGCGGCTGCGCGGACTGCCGGGGGCCGAGGTCGACAAGCGGGCCACGCAGCTGCTGGACGTCCTCGACCTGGCCGGCTCCCAGCACAAGCTCGTCGTCGACTACTCGACCGGCATGCGCAAGAAGATCGGGCTCGCGGCCGCGGTCCTGCACAACCCCGAGGTGCTCTTCCTGGACGAGCCCTTCGAGGGCGTCGACCCGGTGTCCGCCCAGACCATCCGAGGCGTCCTGGAGCGGTACACCGCCTCCGGCGCCACCGTCGTCTTCTCCTCCCACGTCATGGAGCTGGTCGAGTCGCTGTGCGACTGGGTCGCGGTGATGGCGGCGGGACGCATCCGCGCGACCGGCCCGCTGGCCGACGTGCGCGGCACGCACCCGACGCTCCAGGGCGCCTTCCTGGAGCTGGTCGGCGCGACCGGCCGGGACGCCGGGTCCGATCTGGACTGGCTGGGTGGCGGGACGGCCCGATGACCAACCTCACCTCCACCGTCGTACGGCTGAAACTGTCACTGCTGAAGAACGGGCTGCGGCAGTCCGGGGGCCGGCGGGCCGCGTTCGTCGTCTCGGCGGTCATCGCGGTCCTGTTCGCCCTGCTGCAACTGCTGGGGCTGCTCGCGCTGCACGGGCACGCGCACGCCGACGCCGTCGCCGTACCGGGTACGGCCGTGCTGGCGCTGGGCTGGACGGTGCTGCCGCTGTTCTTCCCGACCGGCGACGAGACGCTGGACCCGACCCGGCTGGTGATGCTCCCGCTGCGCCCCCGCCCGCTGGTCCGGGCACTGCTCGCGGCCTCCCTGGTCGGCATCGGCCCGCTGTTCACCCTGCTGGTGCTGACGGGCTGCGCGCTGTCCCTGGCCCGGGGCGCGGCCGGGTACGTCGTCTCCGTCGTCGCCGTAGCCCTCGCCCTGCTGGTCTGCGTGGCGCTGGCGCGGGCCGTCGCCACGGCCAACGTACGTCTGCTGACCAGCAGGAAGGGCCGCGATCTGGCCGTGCTGAGCGGACTGGTGATCGCGATCGGGGCGCAGCTGGTCAACTTCGGGGCGCGGCAGCTGGGCTCGGCCGGGCTCGGCCGGTTGCAGCCGGTCGCGGACGTGCTGTCCTGGGTGCCGCCGGCGTCGGCCGTTGCGGCGGTGCGCGCGGTGAGCGAGGGGTCGTACGGCGTCGCGGCCGCCCAACTCGCCGTCACCGTCGCCGGTCTGGCGGCGCTGATCGTCGTGTGGGCGCGGAGCCTGACCCGGCTGATGACCGCGCCCGACGCCTCCACGCTGCAGCCGGCCGACACCGCGGTCCGCAGCCGCTCGGCCACCGGACTGGGCCGGCTGCTGCCGCAGGACCGCACGGGTACGGTCACGGAACGCAGCCTGCGCTACATCTGGCGGGACCCGAAGACCAAGGCCGCCTGGGTGACCTCGCTGGCCATCGGGCTGATCGTGCCGGTGTTCAACGCGGTGCAGGGCACGGGGTCGATCTACTTCGCGTGCTTCGCCGCCGGGATGCTCGGCATCCAGATGTACAACCAGTTCGGGCAGGACAGCTCCGCGTTCTGGATGGTGGCCATGACCGTCTCCTCACCCCGGGACGCCTACGCCGAGCTGCGCGGCCGCGCCCTCGCCCTGCTGCTGATCACCCTCCCCTACGCGGCGCTCGTGACGGTGGTGACGACGGCCCTGCTCGGCGCCTGGACGCGGCTGCCGGAGGTGCTCGGGCTGTCCTTCGCGCTGCTCGGGGCGATGCTCGCGACCGGCGCCTGGACCTCGGCCCGCTTCCCCTACTCCATCCCCCAGGAGGGCCACAAGAACGTCGTCCCCGGCCAGGCGGGCCTCGCCTGGATCTCGATCTTCGGCGGCATGATCGCGGCGGCCCTGCTCTGCTCCCCCGTCATCGCCCTGACCGTCTGGCTCCACGTCAGCGCGGGCGGGGAGGACTGGCGGTGGCTGCTGCTGCCGGTGGGGGCCGCGTACGGCGCGACGCTGACCTGGCTGGGCCTGCGCCTGGCGGCTCCGAGGACGGCAGGACGGCTGCCGGAGATCCTCACGGCCGTCAGCAAGGGGTAGAGCAACTCCTCAGTCGCCGAGCACCCGGTCGAGAAACGGCTGGACGGCTCCCCGCCAGGCCCCCGGCATGTCGTAGTGCGCAAGGTGCCCGGCATCGGAGACCTCCGCGTACTCCCCGGCCGGCAGCACCCGCACCATCTCCTGCGCCTCCGCCCGCCCCAGCTCCCCGTCCACGCCGCGCACCACCAGCGTCGGGCACCGCACCTGGGCCAGTTCCTCCCAGTGCGCGTCGTACACCCAGGTCTCACGGGACCGGAGCATCTGCTCCGGCTCGAACACCGGCCGCCAGCCGTCGGCGCCCTCGTGCATCACCTCGGCGTAGAACTCACCACGCGCCGGATTCGGCCGCTCCACCCAGGGATCGTCCTCACCGAACCACTTGCGTACGTCGGCCAGCGTGGCGAAGGGGACGGGCCAGGCCCGGAACCAGTCCGCCCACTCCCGCTGCGAGGCGGCGCCCAGGGCGGAGGCCCGCATGTCGCAGATGATCAGGCCCCGGACCAGTTCGGGGCGCTTCGCGGCGAGCTGCCAGGCGGTCAGCGCGCCCATGGCGTGGCCGATCAGGAGCGCGGGGGCGAGGCCGAGCTGTTCGAGGGCGGCCTCGGCGTCCTCGACATAGGCCTCGCGGGTGTAGGCGGCCTGTGGGGGCTTCTCGCTCTGGCCGTGTCCGCGCTGGTCGAGGGCGACGGCACGGTGGCGTGCGGCGAGCCAGCGGGCGGTGGAGGCCCAGTGGGAGGCACGGCCCATCAGGCCGTGAAGTAACAGCACGCCCGCGGCACCGGACGTCGGACCGGGCGGCACGTCCGCCCGGCCGCCCGTCCGGTCGTCCGCCGGATCGAGTCCCGTCTTGGGAGGGTCGGCGAACTCCCAGGCGGCGAGGCGCACCCCGCCCGCTCCCGTCACGTCGATACGCCGTGCCATCGGCCTGGCACCCCCCAGCTCCGCCTGCCTCGTACCGGTGTACTGCCGTACTCGCTCGTACTCGCTGCTGTCGCTGTCGTGCTTGTCGTCGTGCTGTCGTCGTGCTCGTCCTGCCGCCGCAGACTATCGAATACTTATTCGAAAAACGCGTATCTGCGGACAACACCCCTCATTCGAGTGACACCCCTGAAGGAATGATCGCCGCCACCGAGGGGATCACTTCTGCGGGAGGCGGACCGCTCGGGGAAAAACGGTCCGAGGGGAATGACCCTGAGAGCTCGGGGCTCCGGGTCAGCACAGGGGAGGACAGGCCCCGGCGCCGCAAGGCGCCGGGGCCCTCTCCCGCTCAGCGCTTGGCCACGAACACATGCGAGGCGACGTCCGCCTCCAGCTCGGCCGCCTCGCCGCCGCTGCCGACCAGCACACCGCCCGCCGACTCCGTCACACTCACCACGGACCCGGGCTGCACACCCGCGCGCCGCAGCGTGTACATCAGCTGCGCGTCCGTCTGGATCGGCTCACCGATACGGCGGACGACGACCGTCTTGCCGTCCGTGCCCGCGTCCAGGTCGGCCAGCGAGACCATGCCCTCGTCCAGGAACGGATCGGCACCGTCCTTCTCGCCCAGCTCCTCCAGGCCCGGGATCGGATTGCCGTACGGCGACTCGGTCGGGTGCCGCAGCAGCTCCAGCACGCGCCGCTCGACGGCCTCGCTCATCACGTGCTCCCAGCGGCAGGCCTCCGCGTGCACCTGCTCCCACTCCAGGCCGATCACATCGACCAGGAGACACTCGGCCAGCCGGTGCTTGCGCATCACGCGCGTGGCGAGCCTGCGCCCCTCGTCGGTCAGCTCCAGATGCCGGTCGCTGGCGACGGAGACGAGCCCGTCACGCTCCATGCGCGCCACCGTCTGGCTCACCGTCGGCCCACTCTGGTCCAGCCGCTCCGCGATGCGGGCGCGCATGGGGACGACGCCTTCCTCTTCGAGCTCGAGGATGGTGCGGAGATACATCTCCGTGGTGTCGATCAGTCCGGACATACGTGCCCCTCGATTACCTCTGCCGGCAGCCCGGCGCGTGCGCTGGCCCTGGCACCAATTCTGCCGGATCCGACTGACAAGCGGGGGCCGCCGGGAAAACGGGCGGCCACCGGGGGGGTTCGGCGGCCCTTCGGGGCACTCAATCTTGTGGGGCCAATCTTGCGGGAACAGGATGTGGGCTGGGTCACGTTCCAGTTAGATGAAGCCCAGTGAGCGAACCGTGCGCCGTAAGCGCGCCGACGCAGCCTCCAGGGGGTCCAGGTGAGTGCTTCCCGGCGGAGTGGGACCACCGACGCACTCGGGCCCGACGAGCCCGGTGAGTCAGGCGGATCCGATCTGCTCGCCGCACTGCTCGACGGCATGGACGCGGCCCTGTGCGCCTTCGACGCCGACGGGGTCGTCACGCACTGGAACCGGGAGGCCGAGCGCATCCTCGGCTGGACGGCCGCTGAGGCCGTGGGGCGGCACGGGTTCGCCGGATGGGCGGTGCGCAGCGCCGACGCCGAGGAGGTGCAGACCCGGCTGATGTCGGTGATGCAGGCGCCCGGGCGGCAGGTGCACGAGTTCGCGCTGGTCACCAAGGACGGCGGGCGGGTGCTGGTGCGGACCCAGTCCGCCGCCGTACGCGGGCCCGACGGCAAACCCGCCGGGGTGTACTGCGCGTTCAGCGAGGTGCACACCCAGATCGACCTGGAGCGGTCGATCGCGCTGAGCGAGGCACTGTTCGAGGACGCCGCCTGGGGAGTCGTGCTCATCGACGCCGACCTGCGGCCCGCCGTCGTCAACGCGCACGCGGCCCGCGCGCTCGGCATCGGGCGTACCTCCGCGCTGGGCCGGCCGCTCGGCGAACTGCTCGCGCAGGGCGTGGAGGAACTGGAGGCCGCGTTCACCCATGTGCTGGCCGAAGGCGCGCCGCCCGCGCCCGCCGAGATGTGGGTGACCGTACGCACCCAGGGGAGCGAGAAGCGGCGCTGCTGGCGCAACGGCTTCGTACGGCTGGCCTCGCCGCTCGCGGAGGAACCCGTGCCGCTCGGCGTCGGCTGGCTGTTCCAGGACGTCACCGAGGCCAAACAGAGCGAGCAGGAGGCGGCCCTGCTGCGCTTCCGCTCCAACCAACTGCACCGGGCCGCGCGTGCCGCCGCCGAGTGCGAGGACCCGGCCGAGGCGGCCACCGTCCACCTGGACTTCGCCCTCGCCGGCTTCGCCGACCACGCGTTGATCGACCGCATGGTGCCTTCCCCGCGCTCGGAGGGGCCCGAGGATTCCCAGGGTTCCGAGGGCGAGGGGACGGCCGTACGACTGGTACGGCTCGCCGCGACGCCCGCCGGAGCACCGGGACCGAGCCTGCTGACCGGCGCGGCCGGGCTGCCCGTGCGCTACGAACCGGGCCATCCGGCGCTGCAGTGCGTGGAGCGCGCCGGGGCGGTACGCGCGGACGCCGGATCCGTCCCGGAACAGCGGGCGCGGGAATGGGCGCTGACCCGGCAGTGGCCCGGCGACGCGGTGCACGCCCTGTGCGCGGTGCTGCGCAGCCGGGGGCGGACGCTGGGCGTGGTGACCTTCCTGCGCGGCTCCGGCCGCAGCCGCTTCGAGCGGTCCGACGCGGCCTATGCCGAGGACGTGGCCGTCCGCATCGCGGCGGCGCTGGACCTGGCGGACGCGGTGCGGGAGAAGTAGCCCCTCCCGCAGGCTCGCCGGTGGGCTCAGTGCCGGTAGAAGATCCGGTCGGCGTACTCCCGCATCACACGGCGGTTCCACTCGTGGCCGCCGTCGACGTTGCCGGAGCGCAGGAGCGGGGGTTCGATGCCCCGGCCGGCGAGGGCGGCGGCGGCGGTCGCCATGACGGCCTGCATCAGGGCGGCGGTGACGACCGTGGAGGCGGGGGCGAAGGGCGCCGGGATGGTGTCCAGGGTGAGCTCCGCGTCCCCGACGGCGATCTTCGAGTCCAGGACGATGTCGCAGTGGTCCTTCAGGAAGGTGCCGGAGGAGTGCCGGGACGTGGTCTGCGAGGCGTACGCGACCGAGGTGACCCCGATGACCTTCAGGCCGAGGGCGCGCGCGTTCACGGCCATCTCCACAGGCAGGGCGTTGCGGCCGGAGAGGGAGATGATCACCAGGGCGTCGCCGGAGCGGACCGGTGAGGTGTCGAGGACGGCACCGGCGAGGCCGCCGACGCGTTCGAGCGCGGAGCCGAGGGTGGCCGGGGTGACGTCGACGCCGACGACGCCGGGGACGGCGAGCAGGTTCATCAGGGCGAGGCCGCCGGCGCGGTAGACGACGTCCTGTGCGGCCAGGGAGGAGTGCCCGGCGCCGAAGGCGAACAGGCGGCCGCCGGCGGCGACGGTGTCGGCGAGCAGGTTGCCGGCGGCGGCGATCGACTCGGCCTCCTCCTCGCGGACCCGTTGCAGCAGGCCGATGGCGGCGTCGAAGAACAGGTCGGCAGGCGTGCCGTCGCTCATGCGGTGCCCCTTCGCAGCGTCTGTGTCGCGGATCACCGTGCGGTCTGGACCAGTGCGGTGTCAATACGGCCGCCTGCCATCCGGGCCGGTCACGCCTTCGCGGCAGCCGGCCGGTGCGAGCTCGGGTATCCGGATCTCCGTCTGTGCCGGCGGCACATCGGAAAAACACTTGAGCCCTCCCCGACCGCTTCCTAGGCTGTGGCTTACGTGGAAGGGAGGTGATCGGGTAAATGAGTGAAACCCGGACGCGCGAGGTGGCTGCGGGCTAGCGGCTCGCCACCACACCCAGTGCGGTGCCGGACCAGCGTGTGTGCGAAACACGCAGCCGGCCGAATCCAACGCAGTCACCCGGCCCGCGGGCTGCCGGTACGTCCGGCCGGCTCCTCCCAGAGGAACCCAGCCCGCGGGTCGTCTGCGTTCACGGGGCGCCCGTGCTCTCAGGGGGCGAGGCGCTCGACCTGCCAGCCGCCGCCCGGCTGGGCGACGTAGCGCAGGCGGTCGTGGAGGCGGTCGTGCCGGCCCTGCCAGAACTCGATGGTCTCCGGGGTGATGCGGAAGCCGCCCCAGTGCGGGGGCACCGGGACCTGTTCGTCCTCGGGGTAGCGGGCCTGCAGTTCGGCGTAGGCGGTGTCCAGTTCGGTTCGGGAGGCGATCACCGAGGACTGGGCGCTGGCCCAGGCGCCCAGCTGGGAGCCGTGCGGGCGGGTGCGGAAGTAGGCGGCGGTCTCGTCGCGGCCGGTGCGGTGGGCGGTGCCGGTGACGATGACCTGGCGGGCCAGCGGGTGCCAGGGGAAGAGCAGCGAGATGTGCGGGTTCTCGGCGAGGTCGTGGGCCTTGCGGGAGCCGTAGTTGGTGAAGAAGACGAAGCCCTCGGTGTCGAACTGCTTCATCAGGACCGTGCGCGAGCTGGGGCGGCCCGCCGCGTCCGCCGTGGAGACGACCATCGCGTTGGGCTCGTAGATGGTGCCGTGCAGTGCCGCCCGGGCGGCGTCCTCGAACCAGCGGGCGAACTGGTCCATGGGGTGCGCGGCGAGGTCCTGTTCGGCGAGTCCCTCCGCCCGGTACTGCTTGCGCATGGCGGCGGGGTCGAGGACGGGGTCCAGGAGCGGGTCGCGGTCGGTCACGCGGTCATCTTGCCGTATCGAACGGCACTGGCACTCAGTGTCGTACAGACTCCCCAACTGTGGCACTGGGAGTTATCGTGCAGGTTCCCTTGCGGTTTGGGTGACCACCGGCCGATCGGGGCATCACCGGGGTGACCGCCGCCGACCACTTCACGAGGAGCCGCCTGATGTCCGATTTCGTACCCGGACTCGAGGGAGTCGTCGCGTTCGAGACGGAGATCGCCGAACCGGACAAGGAGGGGGGCGCCCTGCGCTACCGGGGCGTCGACATCGAGGATCTGGTCGGTCATGTCTCGTTCGGGAACGTGTGGGGGCTGCTGGTCGACGGGGCCTTCAATCCGGGGCTGCCGCCCGCCGAGCCGTTCCCGATCCCGGTGCACTCCGGTGACATCCGGGTGGATGTGCAGTCGGCGCTCGCGATGCTGGCGCCGGTGTGGGGGCTGAAGCCGTTGCTCGACATCGACGAGCGTCAGGCGCGGGAGGATCTCGCGCGGGCCGCCGTGATGGCGCTGTCGTACGTGGCCCAGTCGGCGCGTGGGCAGACGCTGCCGATGGTGCCTCAGCGGGAGATCGACAAGGCGAAGTCGGTGGTGGAGCGGTTCATGATCCGGTGGCGGGGGGAGCCGGATCCCAAGCATGTCGCCGCGGTGGACGCCTATTGGACGTCCGCGGCCGAGCACGGGATGAACGCCTCGACGTTCACCGCGCGGGTCATCGCCTCCACCGGCGCCGATGTCGCGGCCGCGCTGTCGGGGGCGGTCGGTGCGATGTCCGGGCCGTTGCACGGGGGTGCGCCCTCGCGGGTGCTCGGGATGATCGAGGAGATCGAGCGGACGGGGGACGCGGAGGCGTACGTCCGGCAGGCCCTGGACCGGGGCGAGCGGCTGATGGGGTTCGGGCACCGGGTGTACCGGGCGGAGGATCCGCGGGCGCGGGTGCTGCGGCGTACGGCGCGGGAGCTGGGGGCGCCGCGGTTCGAGGTCGCCGAGGCTTTGGAGAAGGCCGCGCTGGAGGAGCTGCACAATCGCCGGCCCGACCGGGTGCTCGCCACCAACGTGGAGTTCTGGGCGGCCATTGTGCTGGACTTCGCCGAGGTGCCGGCGCACATGTTCACGTCGATGTTCACCTGTGCCCGGACCGCCGGGTGGTCGGCGCACATCCTCGAGCAGAAGCGGACGGGGCGGCTGGTGCGGCCGTCGGCTCGGTACGTGGGTCCCGGGCCGCGCCGGCCGGAGGACATCGAGGGGTACGGAGAGATCGCCAGCTGAGAGAGACGGCTCAGGGGCGCGGGCGACCGCGGGTCCGCTGCGGTTGCCCGCGCCCCTGAGAACCGGGCCCGTCGGGCCCGTTTTTTCATGCAGGGGTCAGCAGATCCGCATGGTGCCGCCGCGCCACCAGCGGGTGTGCCCTCAGCTTGCCCTTGAGTTCGTTGTAGCCGTACTCGGCGTACAGGGGGTTCGCCGGGTCGGTGGTGATGCCGGGGGCCTCGGAGGCGTGCGGGAAGGGCAGCGGCTCGACCTTGGCGTCCAGGCGGGGGTTGTAGAAGAACGGCACGGAGAAGCGCTGGGTGGCTCCGGGCGGGCTGACCACGCGGTGGTTGGTGGCGATCAGGTAGCCGTTGGTGGCGACTTCCAGGAGTTCGCCGAGGTTGACGACGAAGGCGCCCTCGATGGGCGGGACGTCGTGGAAGAGGCCGTCCTCGCGCTGGACCTGGAGGCCGCCGACGGTGTCCTGCAGGAGCAGGGTCAGGAAGCCGTAGTCCTTGTGGGCGCCGACGCCCTGGTCGGTGCCGTCGTCGGCGCTGCCGGGGTAGCGGACGAGCTTGAGGTGCGGGTGGGCGTGGGTGCCGAAGACCGGGTCGTAGAAGTCGGCGGGGGCGCCGATCGCCGTCAGGAGTTCGTGCAGGAGGCGGTTCGCCACCGCGCTGAGCTTGTCGATCCAGGCCAGGGCGGCGGTGCGCAGTCCGGGGAGGGCGGTGGGCCACTGGTTGGGGCCCTGGAGCCACCAGTACGGGGGTTCGCCCGGGGCGGGGACGCGGGCGGGGCGTTCGGCGCCTATGTCGAGCTGGTCGCGCCAGTCGCGGGCGCCGGCGGTGCGTTCGTCGCCCGTGCGGGTGTAGCCGCGGAAATGCGGGGAGTACACGTTGTCGAGGGCGAGCCGGTCGGCCTCGGGGAGGGCGAAGAAGGCGCGCATGGCGGTGAGCAGCGCGTCGGTCTCGGCCTGGGTGACGCCGTGTCCGACGAGCTGGAAGAAGCCGACGTCGTGGGCGGCGCTGTGCAGCCGGGTGTGGAACCGGGCGCGGGCCTGGGGGCCTCGGTCGGCGTCCGACAGGTCGATGACGGGGAGCTGGTCGTAGGACGGGGTCGCCGTCTCGGTGTGCGTGGTCATGGTGCGTCCGCGGGTGTACGGGGCACGGGTGGCCGCCGAGGGGTGTGACGGCCCCCGGGTGCCGGAAAAAGGACCGGAAAGAGAAAGGGAGGAGGGGGCTGGATCAGGCGGGCAGGCGCCGACAGCCCATGCTCGTGACGCGCACGTAGTCCACGTGGCGGCGGCGGACGAGCATCGGAAGCATGGGGCAAGGGTACTGCCCTGTGCCGGATACGGGTGTGGCCCGGCTCACCGGGTCAGAACTTGCCCCACACGCACACGGTGCGGTGGCCGCCCAGCGCGTCGGCGAGCAGGGTGCGGAAGTCCTCGCCGAACTCGGGCCAGTTCCAGAACTCGAAGCCCAGGTGGGCGAAGGCGAAGTAGTCGTGGGCCCAGGTCCAGTCCGGGAGCGGGACCGGGGTGGCGCAGGCGGGGCAGGTGACGTCGGCCGCTCCGGTCGCGTGCCAGCGGTCCATGGCCGTGCCGTACGGCTCCCAGGCCGCGTCCATCCGGTCGTACTCGTCGGTGTAGAGGCGGGTGGTGGTCGTACAGCGGGGGCAGCGGACCCACTCGGGTTCGCCCTGGCCGCCGTGGAAGATCGTGCGCCCGGTGTACAGGGTCAGGCCGTCGGACGGTTTCCAGTGGGCGTCCGCCGGGTCGACGGCCCGGTGCCAGTGCGGGCCGGGCAGGTGGTGGCCGAAGGAGCGGTCGGTGCGCTCGGCCAGCACGATGCCCTCGGTCACGAGCCGGCCGAGGACGTGCTCGGCGAGGCGCGGTGCCTCGGCGGCGGTGGCGTCCAGGTCGACGATGGTCTGAAAGTGGTCCCCCATGTCCGCAACCGTAGCCGCCGCCACTGACAACGGCTCAGCCGAGGACCTGTTCGAGCAGGTCGGCCCACTGGGCGACGACCCGTGCGCGGCGGGCGGCGTCGTCGGTGAGGAGGTTGGCGAGGCCGAGGCCGCGGGCCATGTCGAGGAGGCCCTGGACGGTTTCGCGGACGCCGGGGCGCCTCTCGTCGGCGCCGAGCAGGTCGACGGCGATGCGGTGGGTCTCGCGGCCGACGCGGGCCTCCAGTTCGGTCACGCGGGTGCGCAGCTGGTCCTCGTTGGAGGCGGCGACCCACAGGTGCAGGGCGGCGCGGAAGAGGGGGCCGGTGTAGAGGTCGACGAGGGCGGCGACGACGGCGCGGCGGTCGGCGGGGCCGCCGGCCGGGAAGAGTTCCCGCAGGGCGGTGGAGCGTTCTTCGGCGACGTATTCGACGGCGGCCGTGAAGAGGTCCTCGCGGGTCGGGAAGTGGTGCTGGGCGGCGCCGCGGGAGACGCCGGCGCGTTCGGCGACGACGGCGACGGTGGAGCCCGCCCAGCCGTGTTCGGCCAGGCAGGCCACGGCGGCCTCCAGGAGCCGCTGCCGCGTGGCCCGGCTGCGGTCCTGTTTGGGGCTGCGGTCCGGCTTGGGGTTCGGGTCCTGCCGGGCCACGCCGTCGCGTTCCGCCGTCGTGCTCATCCGGTCACACCACCCATGCCGCGTCCCGTCTTTCCAGGAAGGCCGTCATCCCCTCCCGGGCCTGGTCGGAGGAGAACAGCCGGGCCGAGAGCGCGGTCAGCGCCGCCGCGTCCCGGTCGAATGTTTCCAGCACCCTAGCCGTGAGCAGCTGTTTCGTCTCGGCCAGGGCCTGCGGGGAGGAGCGCCGCAGGCCGTCGAGGATGGGGGCGAGGGCGTCGTCGACGTCGTCGGCGGTCGTCGTCAGCAGGCCGAGGCGTACGGCCTCGGCCGGGTCGAAGCGTTCGCCGGTGAGGTAGTGGCGGGCGAGGGCGCGGGGGTCGGTGCGCGGGATGACCGGCAGGGAGATCACGGCGGGGGCGACGCCGATGCGGACCTCGGTGAAGGCGAAGGTGGCCGTGGTGGAGGCGGCGGCGATGTCGCAGGCGGCGAGCAGGCCGAGCCCGCCTGCGCGGACGTGGCCGGTGACGCGGGCGACGACCGGCTTGGGCAGTTCCACGATCTGCCGGAGCAGGGCGACCAGGGCGTCGGGGTCGGGTGGGTCGCGCAGGTCGGCGCCGGCGCAGAAGGTGGAGCCGGTGTGGGTGAGGACGACGGCGCGTACGCCGGGGTCCTTGCCGCAGTCGGTGAGGGCGGCGGCGAGGTCGCAGACGAGGGCGGCCGAGAGGGCGTTGCGGGTGTCGGTGGCGTCGAGGCTGAGGGTTTCGACGGCACGCGCGCGTGTGCGGCTGATCGAGGTCACGGCAGCTCCCTCAGTTCCCGGCGCAGGATCTTGCCGGAGGCGGCGCGGGGGACGGTGTCGATGAAGGTGACCCGGCGAACGCGTTTGTAGGGGGCCACGCGTTCGGCGACGTACTGCATGATCTCGTTCTCGGTCGGTTCCCCGGCGGTGTCGGCGCGGCGGACGACGAAGGCGTGCGGGACCTCGGTGCCGTCGCCGTCGTAGGTGCCGATGACGGCGGCGTCGGCGATGCGGGGGTGGGTGAGCAGCAGGGCCTCCAGTTCGGCGGGGGCCACCTGGAAGCCCTTGTACTTGATGAGTTCCTTCACCCGGTCCACGACGTACAGCCAGCCGTCCTCGTCGGTGTGCCCGACGTCTCCGGTGTGCAGCCAGCCGTCGGCGTCGATCATCGCGGCGGTGGCGTCGGGGCGGCCGAGGTAGCCCTTCATCACCTGGGGGCCGCGGATCAGGATCTCGCCGCTCTCACCGGTGCCGAGGTCCTTGTCGGGGTCGTCCAGGGAGACGATCCGCATCTCGGTGCCGGCGATGAGCCTGCCGACGGTGCCGGCGGGGGCGTCGTGCAGCCGGTCGAGGGGGACGACGTGGGTGCCGGGGGACAGTTCGGTCATGCCGTAGGCCTGGCCGATCGGGGGCAGGCCGAGGCGCTGCGCGCAGGCGCGGGCGAGCTGGGCGTCCAGCGGGGCGGCGGCGCTGATGACGTACTTCAGACAGGAGAGGTCGTAGCGGGCGACCGCCGGGTGCTTGGCGAGGGCGAGGACGATCGGCGGGGCGACGTACAGGCCGGTGATGCGGTGCTTCTCGATGGCTGCGAGGAAGGTCTCCAGGTCGAAGCGGGGCAGGACGACGACCGTGGCGCCCTGGCGCAGGGGCGCGTTCATCAGGGCGGTGAGGCCGTAGATGTGGAAGAACGGCAGTACGGCGAGGATGCGGTCGCCGGGGGCGGCCGGTACGGCGGGCGCCAGCTGGGCGAGGTTGGTGGCGATCTGGCGGTGGGTGAGCATCACGCCTTTGGCGATGCCGGTGGTGCCGGAGGAGTACGGCAGCGCGGCGACGTCCTCGGCCGGGTCGAACGCGATCTCCGGTTCGGGGGCGGCGGTGGCGAGCATGTCGATGAGGGAGCGGTGGCCGGGCGCGCTGTCGCAGACGAATATCTCCCGTATGCCGCCCGCGAGTTCGGCGGCGCGGCGGGCCGTCTCCAGCAGGGGTGAGACGGTGACGATCCAGCGCGCCCTGCTGTCGCCGAGCTGTTTGGCGAACTCCTCGGGCGTGGCGAGCGGGTGCACCGTGGTGACGGAGGCACCCGCGCGCGTGGCGGCGTAGAAGGCGGTCGGGAAGGCGATGGTGTTGGGGCTGTGCAGGGCGAGGACGTCGCCCTTGCCGACGCCCGCCTCGGCGAGCCCGGCGGCGACGCGCCGGTGGAACCGGTCCAGCTGCTGGTACGTGAGTGTGGTGCCGTCCGTGCCGTCGATGAGTGCGGGGTGCTCGCCGAACTCGGCGGCGTGCCCCAGGACGGCCTCGTGGATCGGGAGTGCTACGGGCGGAACGTCTGCGTACTCGCTGCGGAACACGGTTCCTCCAGGACGGTCGGCGCGGTCGCCTAGTACGACTTGGGCAGGCCCAGGGTCTGGTGAGAGACGTAGTTGAGAATCATCTCCCGGCTCACCGGGGCAATACGAGCCACGCGCGCGGCCGTTATCAGCGAGGCGAGGCCGAACTCGCGGGTGAGCCCGTTGCCGCCGAGGGTGTGCACGGCCTGGTCGACGGCCTTCACGCAGGCCTCCCCGGCCGCGTACTTGGCCATGTTGGCGGCCTCGCCCGCGCCGATGTCGTCGCCGGTGTCGTAGAGGTGGGCCGCCTTCTGCATCATCAGCCGGGCCAGTTCCAGATCGATGTGGGCCTGCGCCAGGGGGTGGGCGATGGCCTGGTGGGCGCCGATCGGGGACTTCCAGACGGTACGGTCGCGGGCGTACTCGACGGCCCTGGCCAGGGCGTAGCGGCCCATGCCGATGGCGAAGGCGGCGGTCATGATCCGCTCGGGGTTCAGCCCGGCGAACAGTTGCAGCAGTCCGGCGTCCTCTCCCCCACTGCCGAAAGCGTGGGAGGGGCCCCCACCGACGAGCGCGTCGGCGGGCAGCCGTACGTCGTCCAGGACCAGCTCGAACTGCTTCTCGGCGGCGCCCAGTTCCATGTCGATCGGGTGCCTTTCGAAGCCCTCGGCGTCCGTCGGGACGATGAACAGGCAGGGCTTGAGGCGTCCGGTGCGGGCGTCCTCGGTACGGCCGACGATCAGGACGGCGTCCGCCATGTCGACGCCGGAGATGAAGACCTTGCGGCCGGTCAGCAGCCAGTCGGTGCCGTCCTTGCGGGCGGTGGTGGTGATGCGGTGGCTGTTGGAGCCGGCGTCGGGTTCGGTGATGCCGAAGGCCATGAGGCGGGTGCCGTCGGCGATTCCCGGGAGCCACCGCTGCTTTTGGGCCTCCGTGCCGAAGCGGGAGATCACGGTGCCGCAGATGGCGGGCGAGACCACCAGCATGAGCAGGGGGCAGCCCGCTGCTCCCAGCTCTTCGAGGACTATGGAGAGTTCGGCGATGCCACCACCGCCGCCGCCGTGCTCCTCGGGGAGGTTGACGCCGAGGTAGCCGAGCTTTCCGGCCTCGGTCCACAGTTCGGTGGGGGGTTTGCCCGCGGCGACGGCCTGGAGGAGGTAGTCGCGGCCGTAGCGTTTGCCGAGGGCGGCCACCGCCGAGCGGAGGGCTTTGTGCTCTTCGGTTTCGATGACGGGAGACATGCGGCTCCTAAGAAGAGGTTTCCTGCACTACGGCGAGCAACGTTCCTGGTTCCACCTGCCGGCCGGTCGTGGCGTGCAGCGCGGTCAGCGTGCCTGTGACCGGCGCCGAGATCCGGTGCTGCATCTTCATCGCCTCCAGCCAGATCAGCGGCTGGCCCGCCTGGACGGCCGCCCCCTCCTCAAGGCCCTCGGCGATGCGGACGACCGTGCCCGGCATCGGTGCCAGCAGGGAACCCGGTGCGAGCTGGGCGGTGGGGTCGGGGAAGCGGGGCAGGGCGGTGAGACGGGTGGCACCCACGTGGACCTCGTCGCCGTAGCGGGCGACGGTGTACGTCCGTTCCACGCCGTCCACTTCGAGTACGACCACGCGCGCGTCGGCGCGCACGACCCGCACTCCCTCGGCCGCGAGGCCGTCCCTCGTGTGCCGGTAGCGGACCTCGTGCTCCTCCCCCGCGACCGCGTACCGCTTCACCTGCGGCTGCGAGGGAACGTTGCGCCAGCCGCCGAAGCGGGAGCGGCCGTGGGCGTCGGCGAGGGCGGCGGCCAGGGGGGCGTACGGGTCGGGTGCCGGGGTGGTCAGGGCGGGCAGGTGGCGGTCGTAGAAGCCGGTGTCCATGCGGCCGCTCGTGAACTCCTCGTGGCGCAGGGAGCGCACGAGGAGGTCCCGGTTGGTGAGCGGGCCGTGCAGGTCGGCCCGCTCCAGCGCGCCCGCGAGCCGGCGGATGGCCTCCGTGCGGGTGGGCGCGTGGGCGACGACCTTGGCGATCATCGGGTCGTAGTGGACGCCGATGGTGTCGCCGTCGGTGTAGCCGGTGTCCAGGCGGACCCCCTCCGGTACGGCGAGGTGGTGCAGGGTGCCGGTCTGCGGGGCCCAGTCGTGGGCGGGGTCCTCGGCGTACAGGCGGGCCTCGATCGCGTGGCCACGCGCGCGTGGCGGGTCTTTTTCCAGGGCCGCGCCCTCCGCGATGCGGATCTGCTCGGCGACCAGGTCGATGCCGAACACCGCCTCGGTCACGGGGTGTTCAACCTGGAGGCGGGTGTTCATCTCCAGGAAGTGCGCGCGGCCGTCGGCGACGAGGAACTCGACGGTGCCGGCACCGGTGTAGGCGACGGCGCACGCGGCCTGTACGGCCAGCGCGTACAGGTCTTCCGTGAGCTGCTCGGACAGGCCGGGCGCCGGGGCCTCCTCGACGACCTTCTGGTGGCGGCGCTGGAGGGAGCAGTCGCGGGTGCCGAGGGGCCGGATCGTGCCGTGGGTGTCGGCGAGGATCTGGACCTCGACGTGGCGGCCGTGCTCCAGGTAGGGCTCGATGAACACCTCGCCGTCGCCGAAGGCGCTCGCGGCCTCGGCGCGCGCGGCCTCCAGGGCGGCGCTCAGCTCCTCCAGGCGGCGCACGATCCGCATCCCGCGCCCCCCGCCGCCGGCGGCCGCCTTCACCAGCACCGGCAGGTCGGCCTCGGTGACCTCCTGCAGGGGCGTGAGGCCCATCAGTTCCTTGGCCCGGGTCTTGGACGCCATCGCCTCGATGGCCTCCGGGGAGGGACCGATCCAGGTGAGGCCGGCGTCGAGGACGGCCCGGGCGAAGTCGGGGTTCTCGGAGAGGAAGCCGTAACCGGGGTGCACGGCGTCCGCACCGGCGGCGAGGGCCGCCTTCACGATCAGGTCGCCGCGCAGATACGTCTCGGCGGGCGCCGCGCCCGGCAGCCGTACCGCCGTGTCGGCCACGCGCGCGTGGAGCGCGTTCTCGTCGGCGTCCGAGTGCACGGCGACCGTCCGGATCCCCAACTCACGGCAGGTGCGGAAGATCCGGCAGGCGATCTCGCCCCGGTTGGCGACGAGCAGTGTCGTAATCACGTGATGCCTCACATCCGGAAGACGCCGAAGCCGCCGCGCACGCCCTCGTAGGGCGCCGTGTGGAGGGCGGACAGGCACAGGCCGAGGACGGTGCGGGTGTCGCGCGGGTCGATGACGCCGTCGTCGTACAGCCGACCGGACAGGAACATCGGCAGCGACTCGGACTCGATCTGCTGCTCCACCATGGCGCGCAGGGCGGCGTCCGCGTCCTCGTCGTACGGCTGTCCCTTCGCCGCCGCCGACTGGCGGGCGACGATCGACAGCACACCGGCGAGCTGCTGCGGGCCCATGACGGCGGACTTGGCGCTCGGCCAGGCGAACAGGAAACGGGGGTCGTAGGCCCGCCCGCACATGCCGTAGTGCCCGGCGCCGTACGACGCCCCCATGAGCACGGACAGGTGCGGGACCCGGCTGTTGCTGACCGCGTTGATCATCATCGAGCCGTGCTTGATGATCCCGCCCTGCTCGTACTCCCTGCCGACCATGTAGCCGGTGGTGTTGTGCAGGAAGAGCAGCGGGATGTCGCGCTGGTTGGCGAGCTGGATGAACTGGGCGGCCTTCTGCGACTCGGCGCTGAAGAGCACGCCCTGGGCGTTGGCGAGCACCCCCACCGGATATCCGTGCAGAGCCGCCCAGCCGGTGACCAGGCTGGTCCCGTAGAGCGGCTTGAACTCGTCGAAGTCGGAGGCGTCGACGATCCGGGCGATGACCTCCCGCGGGTCGAAGGGGATCTTGAGGTCGCCCGGGACGATGCCCAGCAGTTCCTCCGGGTCGTACTTGGGAGGCTCGGCGGGGCCGGGATCCGGGTACGCCTTGCGGTGGCCCAGCCTGGCCACCACACGGCGGGCCTGCCGCAAGGCATCCGGCTCGTCCACGGCGAAGTAGTCGGCGAGGCCCGACACGCGCGCGTGCATCTCGGCGCCGCCCAGGGACTCGTCGTCGCTCTCCTCGCCGGTGGCCATCTTCACCAGCGGCGGCCCGCCGAGGAAGACCTTCGCCCGCTCCTTGACCATGATCACGTGGTCGGACATGCCGGGGATGTAGGCGCCGCCGGCGGTGGAGTTGCCGAAGACGACCGCGATGGTCGGGATGCCGGCGGCGGAGAGCCGGGTGAGGTCGCGGAAGACGGCGCCGCCGGGGATGAAGATCTCCTTCTGGGAGGGCAGGTCGGCGCCGCCCGACTCCACCAGGGAGATGCAGGGCAGCCGGTTGGCGAGCGCGATGTCGTTCGCCCGCAGGGCCTTCTTCAGGCTCCACGGGTTGCTCGCGCCGCCGCGCACGGTCGGGTCGTTGGCGGTGATCAGGCACTCCACGCCCTCGACCACGCCGATGCCGGTGACCAGCGAGGCGCCGACCGGGTAGTCACTGCCCCAGGCGGCCAGCGGGGACAGCTCCAGGAAGGGCGTGTCCGGATCGAGCAGCAGCTCGATCCGCTCGCGGGCGAGCAGCTTGCCCCGCTTGCGGTGCCGCTGGATGTACTTCTCGCCGCCGCCCGCGAGCGCCTTGGCGTGCTCGGCGTCGAGTGCGGCGAGCTTGGCGAGCATGGCCTCGCGGTTGGCCCGGTAGTCGGGGCCGGCCGGGTCCAGGGCCGAGGTCAGGACGGTCACAGCAGGGCCTCCGGGATGTCCAGGTGGCGGGAGCGCAGCCATTCGCCGAGGGCCTTGGCCTGCGGGTCGAAGCGGGCCTGCGCGGCGACGCCCGCGCCGAGGATGCCCGCCACGACGAAGTTCAGGGCGCGGAGATTCGGCAGCAGGTGCCGGGTGACGGGCAGGTCCCGGCTCTCGGGGATCAGCTGCCGGAACCTTTCGGCGGTCAGCTCGTGCGCCAGCCACCGCCAGGCCTGGTCGCTGCGGGCCCAGACCCCGACGTTGGCGTTCCCGCCCTTGTCCCCGCTGCGGGCCCCGGCGACCAGCCCGAGGGGTGCGCGACGGGTCGGACCGGGCGGGAGGGGGTCGGGGAGCGGCGGGGCCGGTACGTCGTCCAGGGGCTGAGTGTCCTGGGGCACCGGCACAGGGATACGGCGTCCGTCGCGGAGGACGGCCATATGGTCGACGGCACCATGAGGGACGTACACCTCCTCGAAGACCCCATACGGCGAGCCCTTCCCCGGTGGGGAGAGCACATGGAAGCCCGGGTAGCTGGCCAGCGCCAGCTCCACGGCCGCCCCGCTCAGCGCCCGCCCGACGACCCGTTCGTCCGAATCCCGTACGACGAGCCGCAGCAGGGCGCTCGCGGTCTCCTCGGTGTCGGCGTCGGCCCGGTCGGTGCGGACCAGCTCCCAACGGACCTCATTGGGCGGCCATTTCGCGAGTGCGTCGGTGAGCTGCGCCCGCACCAGCGCGGCCTTGGCCTCGATGTCGAGTCCGGTGAGGACGAAGACGACCTCGTTGCGGAAGCCGCCGAGCCGGTTGAGCCCGACCTTCAGCGTGGGCGGCGGCGCCTCGCCCCGCACGCCCTCGATCCGCACCCGGTCCGGCCCGTCCTGGCTCAGCCGTACGGTGTCCAGCCGGGCGGTGACATCGGGCCCCGCGTACCGGCCGCCACCGGTCTCGTACAGCAGCTGCGCGGTGACCGTGCCGACGTCGACCAGCCCGCCGGTGCCGGGGTGCTTGGTGACGACACTGCTGCCGTCGGCGTGGACCTCGGCGAGCGGGAAGCCGGGCCGGTGTACGTCCCCCTCCCGGAAGAACGCGTAGTTCCCGCCGGTGGCCTGGGTCCCGCACTCCAGCACATGCCCGGCGACGACGGCGCCCGCGAGCGGGTCGTGGTCCGTGGGGCCCCAGCCGAAGTGGGCGGCGGCGGGCCCGGTGACGAGGGCCGCGTCGGTCACGCGGCCGGTGACGACGATGTCCGCACCGGCCCGCAGACACGCGGCGATGCCGAAGCCGCCGAGGTAGGCGTGGGCGGCGAGCGCGCCGGGGTGGGAGGCGGTGAGGTCGTCGCCCTCGACGTGCGCGACACGGACCGGGATGTCGAGGCGGGCGGCCAACTCCCGTACGGCATCCGCGAGTCCGGCCGGATTGAGTCCCCCGGCGTTGGTGACGATCTTCACCCCGCGCTCGTGGGCGAGGCCGAGGCAGTCCTCCAGCTGGCGCAGGAAGGTGCGGGCGTAACCGGCGCCGGGATCCTTCAGCCGGTCGCGGGCGAGGATCAGCATGGTGAGTTCGGCGAGGTAGTCGCCGGTGAGGACGTCGACCTCGCCGCCGGTGAGCATCTCGCGCAGGGCGTCGAAGCGGTCGCCGTAGAAGCCGGAGAAGTTGCCGATGCGCAGCACGGTCATGCCGGGGCCCCCTTCGGCGGGCGGCCGCCGCCGGACGGGCCCGCGAAGGCCTGCGCGATGTCCAGCCAGCGGTCGGCGTCCGGGCCGGCGGCGTTCAGGGCGAGGTCGGAGCGGTGGGCTCGCTGGGTGACGAGGAGGCAGAAGTCGAGGGCGGGGCCAGTGACGCGCTGCGGGGCGTCCTCGGGGCCGTACGCCCACAACTCGCCCGTCGGCGCCACGAGTTCCACGCTGAACTCCTCCGCGGGCGGGGTGAGCCCGTGCACGGTGTGGGCGAAGTCCCGGGTGCGGACCCCGAGCCGGGCCACATGCCTGAGCCGGTCGGTGGGGGTGCGGGCCACACCGAGGGCGTCGGCGACGTCCAGGCCGTGGGCCCAGGTCTCCATGAGGCGGGCGGTGGCCATGGAGGCGGCCGACATGGGCGGGCCGTACCAGGGGAAACGGGCGCCGGGCGGGGCCTCGCGCAGGGCCTTGTCGAGGGCGGTGCGGCCCTCGCGCCAGGCCGCCAGCAGCTCGGCGGGCGGGCGCCGGGCGCCTTCCTCCGCGCCCTCGTCCACGAAGGAGTCGGGGGCGGCGAGCGCCTTGCCGACCAGTGCGCGGAACGCGTCCGCGTCGGTGACGGCGAGCAGCGCCGACCGGTCGGTCCAGGCGAGATGGGCGATCTGGTGGGCGACGGTCCAGCCGGGGGCGGGGGTGGGCAGTGCCCACTGCCCGGGGCTCAACTCGGCCACGAGCAGGTCGAGTTCCTCGCTCTCGGCACGCAGGTCGTCGATGACGGGCGTCGGGTCGGCCATGGGGGGAGCATGGCAGTGGACACAGAAACAATCAAGCGTGCTTGCATGAATTTGCCCGGCCGGTTTCGCCCGCTTCCCGGGAAGGGGTCCTCACACCGCTTCCACCGGCGGATACACCGGCTCCCAGCGCGCCGCGCGCACCGCCGCCTCGACGTCGGCGCCGTCCAGACCGGCCCGGGCGACGCCGTCCGCCATCGCCGCGCGGACCACGGCCACGGCGACCGCCTCCGACGTGCCGCGCAGGTCCCGGATGGGCGGGAGGACCGGCGCGTTCAGCCGGGCGACGTCGCTGTCGCCGGTCCGGCGGGCCACCGCGTCCGCCGCCGCGCGGAGCATGCGGTCGGTGATGCGGGAGGCCCGCGCGACGATCGTGCCGAGGCCGAGACCGGGGAAGACGAGGGCGTTGTTGGCCTGCCCGATCTCGTACGTCGTCCCGTCCCGCTCGACCGGCGCGAAAGGGCTGCCGGTGGCCACCAGCGCCTGCCCGTCCGTCCAGTCGAGCAGGTCGGCCGGGGTCGCCTCGGCGAGGTGGGTGGGGTTGGACATGGGCAGGATGATCGGGCGCTCGGTGTGCCGGGCCATCTCGCGGACGATCGGCTCGGTGAAGGCGCCGCTCTGGCCGGAGGTGCCGATGAGGATGGTGGGACGGACCCTTCGGACCACCTCGTCGAGGGGGATGCCGGGCAGGCTGTCGTCGCGCCGCCAGTCGGCGACCTCGTCGGCGGGGCGGGCGTAGGGCTGCTGGAAGTCGCGGAGCTTGTCGCCCTGGCCGTCGGTGAGCAGTCCGTACCGGTCGACGCACCAGAAGCGGGCGGTGGCCTCGGCCGGGGACAGCCCCTCGGCGACCAGGGCGTCCCGGAGCTGGTCGGCGACGCCGATGCCGGCGGTGCCCGCGCCGAAGACGACGATCCGGTGCTTCGGCAAGGGCACACCGGCGGCGCGTACGCCGGACAGGACGGCGGCGAGGTTCACCGCGCCCGTGCCCTGGATGTCGTCGTTGAAGGTGCAGACCCGGTCCCGGTAACGGTTCAGGATCCGGCGGGCGTTGGCGGTGCCGAAGTCCTCCCAGTGCAGCAGGGCGTTCGGGAAGAGTGCGGTCGCGGCGGTGACGTAGGCGTCGATGAACGCGTCGTAGGTCTCCCGGTCGGCGCGGGGGTGCCGGTTGCCGAGGTAGAGGGGGTTGTCGAGGAGTTCCTTGCGGTTGGTGCCGACGTCGAGCATGACCGGCAGGGTGCGGCGCGGGTCGATGCCGGCGGCGGCCGTGTAGACGGCGAGCTTGCCGACCGCGATGTCGATGCCGCCCACGCCCCAGTCGCCGATGCCGAGGATGCCCTCGCCGTCGGTGGCCACGATCAGGTCGACGTCGTCGGCGCCGCGACCGCTCGCGCGCAGGGAGCACTCGATGTCGTCAGGGGCGTCCACGGAGAGGTAGATGCCGCGCGGGCGGCGGTACTCGTGGCTGTAGCGCTCGATGGCCGTGCCCACGGTGGGCGTGTACACGATGGGCAGCATCTCTTCGAGGTGGTCGCCGACGAGCCGGTAGAACAGCGTCTCGTTGCGGTCGTGCAGCGCGGCCAGATTGACGTTCTTGGCCAGGTCGCTCGGCTGCGCCCGGTACTGGGCGTAGGCGCGCTCGGCCTGCTCGTCCTGGGTGAGCACATGGGGCGGGACCAGCCCGACGAGGTCCAGGGCCCGGCGCTCGGTCTCGGTGAACGCCGTCCCGCGGTTGATCCGGGGGTCGGCGAGTACGGCACGGCCACGGGCGGTGATCTTCAGCGGGCGGGGAGCGGGATCGCTGTTGCCGGTCACGGGACCACTTTTCCACACATCCCGCTCCGATGTGCACCTAAGCCGCTACTCTCCGTCATCGCCCGACCGAGGCGGACCGGATGGTCGGGCCCGCACCGCACGGCGGCCGGCGGCGCGACGGACGCGTCGCGGGCCCCATTAGGATGCGCTGCCTGCGGCGCATGCCAGGTGCGTCGCGTGGGGGAGGGATCCAGTTGAGAGTGAACAAGCTCGGTCTGCGCGGCAGTTGGAGAACGGGAGCGGTGGTGATCGCCGTCGCCATGGGCGCTTCGCTGCTGTCGGCCATGCCCGCGGCAGCCGTGCACGGCGCGGTGCCCGGCGACTTCAACGGCGACGGTTACCGCGACGCGGTCCTGCCCGCGCCCGGCGCGAACGTCGCCGGCAAGGAGGGAGCCGGTGCCGTGGTCGTGCTCTACGGAGCCAGGTCGGGGCTGTCGACGGCCAGGCGGGCGACCATCACGCAGAACAGCGCCGGCGTGCCGGGCACAGCCGAGGCGAACGACGGCTTCGGCGCCTCGACCGCGACGGCCGACCTGAACCGGGACGGCTATGCCGACCTGGTCGTCTCCGCCCCCTACGAGGACACCGCGGCGGGCCAGGACGTCGGCACCGTGACGGTCCTGTGGGGCAGCCAGAAGGGGCTGACCGCCGGCACGGACCTGCCGGCGACCACTCCCGGCACGTACTACGGCCTGGACGTGCAGGCGCTCGGCACGGGCCCCGGCGCGAAGACGGAGGTTGTCGTCGCCGGGTACGAGGGGTTGATGCGCTTCATGGGACCGTTCAGCCGCCGCGGCACCTACGGCCAGGCCGTGGAGAACCGGGACACCGCTTCCGTCGGAAGCGTCGCACTGGGCGACTTCGACAACGGGGGCTCCCCCGACGAGGTGGCCGTCACTGTCCGGCTGAGCGGTCTGAGCGGCGGCGAGGTGTACGTCGACCCCGTCTACGGCGGCGCGCAGCAGACGGGCAACGGCCTGATCGCGGCCAGTGGGGACGTCAACGGCGACGGATACGCCGATCTCGTGGTCGGCGACCCCGACGAGCCGGACAGGGCCGGAGCCGACGGGGCGCTCGGCGGCCGGGTCCTCGTCTGGTACGGCTCGGCGCACGGCATCGCGCGGGACGCGAAGCCCGTGCAGCTGACCCAGAACACCCCGGGTGTGCCCGGTTCGAGCGAGAAGGGGGACGCCTTCGGTGGGGCCCTCGCGGTGGCCGATCTGAACGGTGACGGGCTGGCGGACATCGTGATCGGCTCGCCGTTCGAGGACACGGGCAAGAGAAACGCCGGCCAGGTGACGGTCGTCCCCGGCCGCCGCACCGGCGCCCTGGGCGGCAACGCCTATGCCTTCACCCAGGACACCGCCGGCATCCCCGGCAGCGGTGAGGTCGACGATTCTTTCGGGACCACCGTCGCCGTGGGTGACATCGACAAGGACGGCAGACCGGAACTCTTCGTCAGCGCCGCGGAGGAGGACAGCTCCACCGGCGCCGTCTGGGTCCTTCCGGGCGGAACCGGCGGCCCCACCGCCAAGGGCAGCCACATGATCACCGCCCCGTCCGTCGGCTTCTCCCAGAAGGAGAACACCCTCCTCGGCGGTTACGGACTACTCGGAGTCATCTGACACGCGCACCAGGTCCCCTTCCGTCGTCACGTGGATAGGTCATGTCCCTGTTCCACCGCCTTGTGCGCGTCCGCTCCGTGACCCTCGAAGTTGTCGGCGAACTCCCGCATGGCGTCCGCCGTCTCGCGGAAGTCGTCCTCGTCGACGTTCGGAATGGTAAGGGCACGAGCTGAAAGGGCTATCCCGTTTGCGGCCTGCCCTGTGACAAGGCCGGAACGTCAGGCTTCCGGCATCGCCGGAGCCGCACCCCGGCCCACCTGGGTGCGGACCGCGCCGATGCTCGCCGCGATGACCAGGGCGATGGCGGCGGCCTCCGCGGCGGACAGGGACTGGCCGAGGATCAGGAAGCCCGCCGTTGCGGCGATCGCCGGTTCCAGGCTCATCAGGATCGCGAAGGTGGAGGCGGGCAGGCGGCGCAGGGCCAGGAGTTCGAGGGTGTAGGGCAGGACGGAGGAGAGCAGGGCCACCGCCGAGCCGAGGGCCACGGTGGTGGGGTTCAGCAGGCGGCTGCCGGCCGAGGCGATGCCGATGGGCAGGAAGAGGAGGGCCGCTATCGCCATGGCCAGGGCCAGGCCGTCCGCCTGGGGAAAGCGGCGGCCCGTACGGGCGCTGAAGAGAATGTAGATCGCCCACATGGCGCCGGCACCCAGGGCGAATCCGACACCTGTGGGATCGAGGCTGCCGAAGCCTCCACCGCTCAGCAGGAAGACGCCCAGCAGGGCCAGTCCCGCCCACAGCGCGTTGATGGCACGGCGGGAGGCCAGGACGGACAGGGACAGCGGGCCGAGGACCTCCAGGGTGACCGCCGGGCCCAGCGGGATGCGGGCGACCGCCTCGTAGAAGAGGCCGTTCATCGCGCCCATGGCGATGCCGAACGCGATGACCGTGCCCCAGTCGGCACGGGAGTGGCCGCGCAGCCGGGGGCGGCAGACGAGGAGGAGGACGACGGCCGCCGCGAGGAGGCGGAGGGTGACCACGCCGGGCGCACCGGCCCTCGGCATCAGGGTCACCGCCAGGGCCCCGCCGAACTGGACCGAGATGCCGCCGGCCAGCACGAGGCCCACGGGGCCGAGCGAACCGGGAGAGCCGAAGCGGCGCGGGCCTCGGGCAGGGGTGACCGGGGTCGGCGTGGCGGTGCTGGAGGTGGCGGTCACGGGCGGTCCTGTGCTTGATCGGGTTCGTTCATCTCCATGTACTAACGAGTCCAGAGTAATGGACTCTGACAGGTGCGTGAACCCTTTAAGGAACTGTCCCGAATGCTGGAAGTCAGATAGTCGGCCAGGTGTCGGCGGCATAGGGGTCGTAACCGTACGGCTGCTGGTACGGCGGCGCCTGCCCGTACACGGGAGCCGGCACCGGTGCCTGCTGGTCCTCCCACAGCGGCATGCGCAGCTCGCCGGTGTCCATCACCGCGTTGTTCTGCGAGCGGTGCAGCCGTGCGTACGCCCCGCCCCGGGCGAGGAGTTCGTCGTGCCGGCCGGTCTCCACGATCCGGCCCCGGTCGACCACCAGGACGCGGTCGGCGTCAGGGGCGAGGTTGAGGTCGTGGGTGATCATGATCGTCGTGCGGCCGGCCATCAGGCGGCGCAGGGGTTTGACGACGCGGCGGGCGGCCATCGCGTCCAGGCCCGTCGTCGGCTCGTCCAGGACCAGGACGGGCGCGTCGCGCAGGAGGGCGCGGGCGATGGCGAGGCGCTGGAGCTGGCCGCCGGACAGGCGGGCCGAGCTGGGGTCGACCCGGGTGCCGTACCCGTCGGGCAGCCGCGAGATGAACTCGTGCGCGTCGGCCGCCCTCGCCGCCTCCTCGATGGCCCGGTCGCTGGCGCCGGGCCGGCCGCAGGCGATGTTGGCGCGGACCGTGTCGTGCAGGACGAGGGTCTCCTGCGGCAGGAGCGTCACGTACTCGCGGAGGCGGGCAAGGGGGAAGTCGCGCAACGGCACGCCGTCCAGGAGGACATCTCCGGAGTCCGGGTCGTAGAAGCGCAGCAGGAGCTTGGAGACCGTGGACTTGCCCGCGCCGCTCGGGCCGGTGACGATCACCAGCTCGCCGGGGCCGACCGTGAAGGAGAGGTCTCGGAGGGCGGCCTTCTCGGCGCCGGGGTAGCGGAAGGTGACGTCCCTGACCTCGACCGTGCCGTCCGGGCGGCCGGTGTCCGCGGGGTGACGCGGGTCGGTGACCGAGGGGCGGACGTCCAGGATCTCGATGAGCCGCTCGGCTCCGGCCGTGGCGGCGGTGACGGTGAGGCCGAGCTGGGCCAGGCCGCGCACCGGTGGATAGAGGTAGCCCAGGAAGGCGGCGAAGGCGAGGAGCTGACCCAGGGTCATCCGGCCGGTGGAGATCTCCCAGGCGCCGATGCCGATCACCGCGAGCACGCACACCGTCTCGATGACCTGCACTATCTGTTCGTAGGCCTCGTTCAGGCGGGTGGAGCGCACCGAGGCGCGGAACCAGGCGTTCGCCTCCTCGCGCAGCCGGCGGCGTTCGGCGTCCCGGCGGTCGTAGGCCTGGATGAGCACGATGTTGCCGAGGGACTCCTCCACCACGGAGGTGATCGCGCCGTCGGCGACCCGGCCCGCACGGGAGACGTCCTTGATGGAACCGGAGAAGCGGCGGGCGGCCAGCCAGAACAGGGGCGCGAGGACGAAGGTGGCGACGGCCAGGTCCCAGCGCAGCCAGAACGCGGCGGCCGCGTAGAAGAGGGCGGAGAAGGCGGCCGAGGCGGCGCCGACCAGGCCGGAGACGACCATCGTCTCGATCGCCTCGACGTCACCGGTCAGCCGGGAGAGCAGATCGCCCTGGCGGTGGCGCTGGAAGAAGTGCGGCGGCAGTTGCTGGACATGGTCGAAGACGTGCTCGCGCAGCCGTATCACGAACCGCTCGGTCACCCAGGCGGCCAGGGAGTTGCCGGCATAGGCGACGACGGCGCCCACCACGGCGATCGCCAGCCACCTGCCCGCCGGGCTCCAGAACGCCGCCAGTGAGCCCTTCTGCAGGGCGTGGTCGGTGAGGTCGCCGAACAGCAGGATGGCCTCGGTCTCGGCGAGCGCGGCGAGGACCGTGCACAGCCAGACCAGCAGCAGCCATTTTCTGAGCCCCTTGGTCAGCGGCCAGAAACGACGGAATGCGGTACGGGCCGAAATTGTCGGGGTGTCGTACTCGAATTCGTCACCCTCGTCGTCCACAACGGATTTCCCTTCTGAATCACCGTCCTGAATGAAACGAAAAGGGGCCGACGGTGCACCATCGGCCCCTTTCACATCAGCGCCGGATCAGTGGTCCTGGCCGGGCAGCGGCTTGGGCAGCGGCTTCGGCGCGTGCTTCTTCCTGTGCCTCGGCGGGGGCGGGGGCGGCAGCTGCTTCTTCGGCTTCGGGGGCAGCGGGGCGAGCTTCTTCAGACTCATTCCGACTCCTCATGTCGCACTGTACGTGTGGGTGCTGAATTCCGCGTCCGGAACCCGACACAGAAGAACGTACACGCCTCTCATGTCCCCGAACGGCAAAAATGGCAAAGGGGCGCTGTGAATACCCTTGGAAATGCTGAGCGTTGGTTTGCGAAGCTGAGAGTGCGCTCAGCGCAGGGTCAGGTAGACGTCAAGTGCCTTGTGCAGGAGGCGGTTCAGCGGGAAGTCCCACTCGCCCACGTACTCCACGGCCTCGCCGCCCGCGCCCACCTTGAAGCGGAGCAGGCCGAGGAGGTGGTCGGACTCCTCCAGGGTGTCGGTGATGCCCCGGAAGTCGTAGACGTGCGCCCCGAGTTCGTGGGCGTCGCACATCATGCGCCACTGCATCGCGGTGCTGGGCTGCACCTCGCGCTTGCGGGCGGTGGATGCGCCGTAGGAGTACCAGACGTGACCGCCGACGATCAGCATCGTGGCCGCGGCGAGGACCTCGCCGTCGTGGTGGGCGAGGTACAGCCGCATCCGGTCGGGGTCCTCGGCGGTGAGCGCGCTCCACATGCGCTGGAAGTACGTCAGCGGGCGCGGGATGAACCGGTCGCGCCGGGCCGTCTCGGCGTACAGCCCGTAGAACACCGGCAGGTCCTCGTAACCGCCCCGGACGACCTTCACGCCCGCCTTGTCGGCCTTCTTGATGTTGCGCCGCCACTGCTGGTTGAGGCCCCGCTGGACGTCCTCCAGCGACCGTCCGGCGTACGGCACCTGGCACACGTACCGGGGCTGCCCGGCGGCGAATCCCTCCTCGCCGCCCGGCTCGGCCTGCCGCCAGCCCATCCGGCGCAGCCGGTCGGCCAGGTCCACGGCGCCCTGTTCGGACGAGGTCGGCGGCACGTCCCGCAGCCGGTGTGCGTCCGGGTCGGCGATCCCTTCCTTGACCGCCTCGGGACTCCAGCGCCGGGCCACCACGGGCGGGCCCATCTTCACCGAGAACGCGCCCAGCCCCTTGAGATGGGCCAGCATCGGCTCCAGCCACCGCTCCAGGTCGGGCGAGTCCCAGTCGATGACCGGCCCCTCCGGTAGGTAGGCCAGATACCGCCTGATCTTCGGCAGCGGTCTGAGCAGCACCAGCCCGGCCCCGACGAGCCGCCCGTCCGGCTCGAACCACCCGAGGCTCTCCGCCCGCCAGTCCGCCTTCACGTCCCCCCACGACGGCACCTGCATATGGCTGACGGAGGGCCGGCCCGCCACGAAGGCGAGGTGTTCGGCACGGGTGATGGTCCGCAGGGTGAGGGTCATGCCGCGCTCCTAGGAGATCGCCGGTCGGGTCATCCTATGAACCATCCCTCCCGTCCTTCGGTCCCCATGCCGCCAGCACCTGAGTGTCCGTCGCCCGGGCGTACAGGTAGTGGTCGGCCCACTCGGCGATCTCCGGGTAGGCGCACTCCGCGGTGAGCCGGGCGACGGCCGCCGGGATGTCGTACGGCGTCACGCGCAGGTCGGTGCCGGGGCCCAACAGGCACCAGTGGGCGCCGGGGCGGCCGTAGGGCATGCCGACGCTGCCGGGATTGACCACCAGACGGCCGTGCGCCAGACGGGCGTAGGGCATGTGGGTGTGGCCGCAGACGACCGTGCCGATGCCGGGGTCGAGGCCGGTGAAGACCTCCGCCCAGCGGTCGGGGCGGGAGTCCACCAGCACCAGCTCCTCGTCGTCGCGCGGGGTCGCATGGCAGAACAGGACCGTGCCGAGGCCACGGACGCGCAGGGTGAGCGTCCGGGGCAGGCCGGCGAGGAAGTCGATCTGCTCCTCGCCAAGGGCCCGGGCCGCGTGCGGGCCGATGGGGTCGGGGATGTCGGTGCGCTCGCCGCGCCGGTACTCCACCAGCTCCCGGTCGGCGTTGCCCGCGAGCCACAGCACCCGCTCGCCCTGCTCCCGCAGCAGGTCCAGCACCTCGGCCGGCTGCGGGCCCGCCGTGATGTCGCCGGTCAGGACGATACGGTCGGCCGCCGCCACCTCGGGTTCCGCCAGCACCGCCTCCAGGGCGGGCAGCACGCCGTGGATGTCGGACAGCACGGCCAGCCTGCCGTATTCCCCGGTCACTTCATGCCCCTCGTCACTTCGCTCCCCCTCGGTCACGTCACCTCTCCCGCCGGATGGTCCAGCGCCTCCGCCAGCACCTCCGCCAGATGCCGGCCCCGCACCCCGGCCAGCTGCTCCAGCTGGGTGCGGCAGGAGAAGCCGTCGGCCAGGACCACGGTCTGCTCGGGCGCGTCCCGGACCGAGGGCAGGAGCTGTTCCTCCGCGCAGGCCCTCGACACCTCGAAGTGCCCTTTTTCGAAGCCGAAGTTGCCCGCGACGCCGCAGCAGCCGCCGCTCAGCTCGCCGGTGAGGCCCGCGGCCGCGCGCAGCCGGCGGTCGGGGGTGTCACCGAGCACCGCGTGCTGGTGGCAGTGGGTCTGTCCGGCGACCGGACGGTCCACGGCGGGCGGGGTCCAGTGCGGGGCGTGCCGCTGCAGGGCTTCGGCGAAGGTGACGACGGCCGAGGCGAGGCGGGCTGCGCGCGGGTCGTCGTGCAGCAGTTCCGGCAGGTCGGTGCGCAGGGCCGCCGCGCAGCTCGGTTCCAGCACGACGACCGGGACCCCGGCCCGCAGCACCGGCTCCATCAGGTCCAGCGTGCGCCGCAGGACCGCGCGGGCGCGGTCGAGCTGGCCGGTGGAGATGTAGGTGAGGCCGCAGCAGACGCGGGCCCGGCGGGCGGCGAGCAGCGCGATGGCGGAGCGGGTCCTGCCATCGGCGATCCGTCCCCCGCGGGGCAGCAGCGTCGGCGGCAGGGCCACCCGCAGCCCGGCGGCCTCCAGCACCCGGACGGCGGCCCGGCCGACGGCCGGTGACAGATGCTCGGTGAAGGTGTCCGGCCAGAGCACGACCAGGTCCCCCGGCCCCGAGCCCCACGGCGCCGGCCCCCCGGTGCCGCCGCCGGCGGGCTTCCTGCCTCGGAACCAGCCGGTGAACGTCCGCGTGGCCAGCCGGGGAATCCCCCGCTCGGCCGCGATCCCGCCCAGGCGTTTGCCGGCCTGGGCCAACGGCCGTACCGAAGCGAGCGCGTTGAGCAGGGGGGCCGTGCGGGTGGCGGCGACCCAGCGCAGCCACTGCGGCAGCCTGCCCATGGCGAGGTGCGCGGCGGGACGGCGCCGGCCGGCGTAGTGGTGGTGCAGGAACTCCGCCTTGTAGGTGGCCATGTCGACGCCGACCGGGCAGTCGGAGCGGCAGCCCTTGCAGGACAGGCACAGGTCGAGGGCGTCACGCACCTCGGTCGAACGCCAGCCGTCGGTGACCAGTTCGCCGGCCAGCATCTCGTGCAGCAGCCGGGCCCGGCCGCGCGTGGAGTGCTCCTCCTCGCCGGTCGCCCGGAAGGACGGGCACATCACGGCGGGCCCGGACGCCGTGGCCGTACGGCACTTGGCGACGCCGACGCAGCGGCGGACGGCGGCACGGAAGTCGCCTCCGTCGGCCGGGTAGCCGAAGGCCACGTCGACGGGCTTGCCCGGAAGGACGGAGAAGCGGAGGTTCGCGTCCAGCGGCGCCGGGCGGACCAGCATGCCGGGGTTGAGCAGGTCGTCGGGGTCCCAGACCGCCTTGGCCCGCTCGAAGAGCCGGACCGTCTCCGCGCCGTACATGCGCGGCAGCAGCTCCGCGCGGGCCTGTCCGTCGCCGTGCTCCCCGGACAGGGAGCCGCCGTGCTCCACCACCAGGTCGGCCAGTTCCTCGGAGAAGCGGCGGAAGCGGCCGACGCCGGCCTCGGTGAGCAGGTCGAAGTCGATACGGACGTGGATGCAGCCGTCGCCGAAGTGGCCGTAGGGCGTGCCGCGCAGGCCGTGCGCCGACACCAGGGCGCGGAAGTCGCGCAGATAGGCGCCGAGCCGGGCGGGCGGAACCGCGCAGTCCTCCCATCCGGGCCAGGCCTCGCTGCCGTCGGGCATACGCGTGGCCGTACCGCTCGCGTCCTCGCGGACGCGCCACAGGGTCCGCTGGGCGGCCGGGTCGGTCACCACGAGGGAGTCGATCACGTCGGCCGCGCGGACGATGTCCTCCGCACGCGCGCGTGCCTCGGCCGCCGACTCCCCGCCCGTCTCCACGAACAGCCAGGCGCCCCCCTTGGGCAGTCCGGCCGGCGAGCGCACCAGGTCGGCCGCCATGCCCTCCACGGTCAGCGGGCCGAGCGGAAGGAGTCCGGCGGCGGCCTCGGCGGCGGCGCTCTCGTCGCCGTAGGCCAGCACGGCCAGGGCACGCGCGCGTGGAGCCCGAACCAGCTGGACGACGGCCTCGGTGAGGATGCCGAGGGTGCCTTCGGATCCGCAGAAGGAGCGGGCGACATCGGCGCCCTTCTCGGGCAGCAGCGCGTCCAGCGCATACCCGGAGATGCGGCGGGGCAGCTCGGGAAAGCCGGTGCGCAGCCGGGCCAACTCGCCCTGCGCGAGCTCGCGCAGCCCGTCCGGCGCCCCGGCCCAGTCCCGGCCGAGTCGCAGCCGGTGCCCGCGCGCGGTGAGGACGGACAGCTCCCGCACGCTGTCGGCGGTCGTGCCCCAGGCGACCGAGTGCGAGCCGCAGGAGTTGTTGCCGATCATCCCGCCGAGCGTGCACCGGCTGTGCGTGGACGGGTCCGGGCCGAACCGCAGACCGTGCGGGGCGGCGGCCTCCTGGAGCCGGTCGAGGACGAGCCCCGGTTGGACGACGGCCGTACGGGTGCCGGGGTCCAGCTCCAGCAGGCCGTTCATGTGCCGGGTGAAGTCCAGCACCACGCCGGCGCCGGTCGCCTGCCCGGCGATCGACGTGCCCCCGCCGCGCGCCACCACCGGCACCCCGCGGGTCCGGCAGACCTCCAGCGCCGCGGCCACGTCGTCGGCGTCTCTCGGGGCGACGACACCCGCCGGGACACGCCGGTAGTTGGACGCGTCCATGGTGACCAGCGCCCGGGAGGTGGTGTCGAAACCGACCTCGCCCCGGACGGCGCCGCGCAGCTCCGCTTCGAGACCCGAGTGATCCGTCATGCGTCCAGGATGCATCCGCTCACGGACAGTCACCGGAAGTTTTCCACAGCCCCGCGCATACCGTCGTACAAGTTCACAAGTCCAGTGACCGGTGATCTCGTCTCATCCGACGGACACCGCTCTGCCCGGTTTCGCCCACCGCGATACTCTCCGACTCGTGGCCGACATCCAGATTCCCGCTGACATCAAGCCCGCCGACGGACGTTTCGGCGCGGGCCCCTCCAAGGTGCGTACCGAGGCGCTGGACGCCCTCGCCGCGACCGGAAGCTCCCTGCTCGGCACCTCCCACCGCCAGGCGCCCGTCAAGAACCTGGTCGGCAAGGTCCGCGAGGGCATCTCCGAACTGTTCTCCCTGCCCGAGGGCTACGAGGTGATCCTCGGCAACGGCGGCTCGACCGCCTTCTGGGACATCGCCACCCACGGTGTGATCGAGAACAAGTCCCAGCACCTGAGCTTCGGCGAGTTCTCCTCCAAGTTCGCCAAGGCCGCCAAGCTCGCCCCGTGGCTGGCCGAGCCCACCGTCATCTCCAGCGACCCCGGCACCCACCCCGAGGCGCGGGCCGAGGCGGGCGTCGACGTGTACGCCTTCACCCACAACGAGACCTCGACGGGCGTGGCGATGCCCATCAGGCGTGTCGACGGCGCGGACTCCGGTGCCCTGGTCCTCGTGGACGCCACCTCCGGCGCCGGCGGTCTCCCGGTCGACGTGTCCGAGACGGACATCTACTACTTCGCCCCGCAGAAGTCCTTCGCCTCCGACGGCGGCCTGTGGATCGGCATCTTCTCCCCGGCCGCGATCGAGCGCGCCGAGCGCGTCCACGCCTCCGGCCGCCACGTCCCCGAGTTCTTCTCGCTGCCCACGGCGATCGACAACTCCCGCAAGAACCAGACGTACAACACCCCGGCCCTCGCCACCCTGTTCCTGCTGAACCAGCAGCTGGAGTGGCTCAACGGCCAGGGCGGCCTGGACTGGTCCACGGCCCGTACCAAGGACTCCTCGACCCGCCTGTACTCCTGGGCGGAGGAGTCCAAGTACGCCACCCCGTTCGTCACCGACCCGGCCAAGCGCTCGCAGGTCATCGGCACGATCGACTTCTCCGACGAGATCGACGCCGCCGCCGTCGCCAAGGCCCTGCGCGCCAACGGCATCGTCGACACCGAGCCCTACCGCAAGCTCGGCCGCAACCAGCTCCGCGTCGCGATGTTCCCGGCGATCGACCCGGCGGACGTCGAGGCGCTGACGCACTGCATCGACTACGTGATCGAGAGGCTCTGACCCTCCGGGTACAACAGCCGGGGGCGCCCCGCGGAGTTCGTTCCGCGGGGCGCCCTTCGTCGCGTGCCGTCGTCCCGGGCCGCGCCCCCAACGCCGGTCAGGAACGCCCGCGTGGGAATGACCAGGCACGGCCCCGCAGGACGCCCGAGCCGCCTCACCCCCGCCGCCGCAGCAGCCGCAGCCCGAACAGGGCGGCCAGCCCGACGGCGGCGACGGCGGCGCCGATCCTCAGGCCGTCGCCGCTCACCCCCGAGGACGCGGCTCCCGAACTCCCGCTCGCCGAGGGGGAACCGGACTCCGGGCCGCCGGGCGCGTTCTTCGCCACGACCTCGCTGCCCGCGCCCTCGCTGCTGTACAGCAGCTTGGTCCCGTCGGCGGAATAGGAGACGCCCTCTCCCTGCCCCTGCAGGGGCACGTCGAGGCGTCCCTCGCGCTTGATCCGGCCGCCGTTCCAGTCGTAGTAGACGCCGCCGAAGTACCCGCGCACGGCGAGCTGCCGGCCGTCGGGTGAGAAGGCCGCGTCCGTGGCCCAGAGGTCGACGGACGCGACCGGCTTGAAGATGTTCGCGCCGGAGGCGGACAGGGTGGCCGGGCCCTCGTACAGATGCCCCCCGTCCTCCTTCTTGTCGATGATGTAGACGCGTCCGGTCTTCGGGTGGACGATCAGCGACTCGGCGTCGCGCGGCCCGTTCGCGTACTTCACGACGTACTGCGTGGCCGTCACCGTCTGGTCCTTCAGCTCCTCCGGCTCGGGCAGCCGGTAGATCCACACGTACGGCCACGTGCCGCCGAGGTTGTCGCCGATGTCGCCCAGGTAGATCTCGTTGTGCGGTCCGATGGAGATGGCCTCGACGTCCCGGGGGGCGCCGATGCCGCGCAGGGTGATCCGGGCGACGGTCTTCCCGGTCCGGCTGTCCACGGCGTAGATGTGCGGGCCGTCGCCGCTGTCGTTGTGCGTCCAGTAGATGCCGGGGTGGAGCCGGGAGGCGGCGAGCCCGCTCGACTCGGAGACCCGCGGATCCTTGAACGTGAACCCCTGGTCGCCGTCCCCGCCGGTGCTCTCGGCGGCGGAGGCGGGCAGCGCGCAGGCGCCGGCGAGCAGCAACCCGGCGAGGACGGCGGACGATCGACGCATGTCTCAAGATTGCCATTCGCTTCCGCGGTTCACCTGGCACGCTCCCGCCGGAGTCCGCCGGACGTGGTGGGCCTCACATCCCACCGGCACGCGTGATCGTCCATCATGACCGGATGCTTAGGTTCATGCCCGTAGGTGACTCCATGACGATCGGGAGCGCGGGCGAGCACACATGGCGTTACCGGCTGTGGCGGCATCTGTGCGAGACGCACAACGGCCCGTTCACCTTCGTCGGACCGCGCGAGGAGCTGTACGACAAGGCGGCCGACGCCCCGACGTCCCACGCCTACGCCGAGCCCGGCTTCCCCCGCCGCCACCTGGCCGGCTGGGGCGAGGGCTGGCTGCACATGGCTCCGCTGATCGGCGACGCGGTACGGGAGCACCGGGCGGATGTGCTGCTGGTCTCCCTCGGGCTCATCGACCTGGGCTTCTACACCAACGCCGAGCAGACGGCGCAGAACGTGCGCGCCTTCGTCGCGGGAGCCCGCGAGGCCAGGCCGCGCATCCGCATGGTGCTGCTGCCGGTGATCCCGAACATACGGGCCGAGGCGGACCCGTGCTTCGCCGAGGAGGTCGACCGCTTCAACGTCCTGCTCGCCAAGGCGGTCGCTGACCTGGACGAGCCCCGGTCGCCCATTCTGCTGGCCTCGCCGCCCGAGTCGTACGACATCCATGCCGACACCTACGACGGCACCCATCCCAACGCGCGCGGGGAGCACCGGATCGCGGGGGCGTTCGCGGGGGCGATGTGGGAGGCGTGGGGGGTCGGACAGGCGTACGTGACCGGAACGGGTTGACCGAATTCCGGCGTCTCCCGGTCACCGTGCGTATCGTTGAACTGCGCGGCTGCTCCTGTCCGTGGGGCAGCTGGGGAGGAGCGCCACGATGACCGTCCTTGAAGACAGGATCGCGATGGCCGAGTGCGACGACGAGAGCATGCTCGACGAGATGTTCGACCGGCTTGAGCCCACCCCCGAGGGATACAAGGTCGAGATCGTCGAGGGGACTGTCTACATGTCGCCGCAGCGGGACACTCATTGGCACATCACCCTGGACCTCATCGAGCAACTGCGACGCAAGTACCCGCGAGGGCGGTTGAAGTCCGATGTCCGGATCGACTACCCGGGTCGCCTCAACGGTTTCGCGACGGACGTGACAGCCGTCAGGGAAGGTGCGGCCAAGACTGAGAAGGGCCGCTGGCGCTACCAAGACGTCGAGTTCGTCGCCGAGGTCATCACCAAGGGCACCGCAGCCAACGACTACGGCCCGAAGAAGACCGCATACGCCACCGCCGAAGTCCCGGTGTATGTCATCGCCGACCCCTACAAGGGCATGTGCTACGTCTACACCCAGCCCAAGGAAGGCGACTACATCACGAGGACGAAGGTCGACTTCGGCAAGGACATCGACCTGACCGGCACCGTGATCGACCTCGTCCTCAAGACCGACGAGTTCCCCCGCGACTGACACGCCGGATGCCAGGATGCGGCCCATGACCTACGGCTGCATCGCCTCCATGAAGACCGCCCCCGGCTCCCGCGACGAGGTCGTGGCCATCCTCCTCGGCGCCGCCGAAGGCCTCCGCGCGGCCGGCTGCCACGCGTACATCGTGGGCCTCGCCGACGAGGACGACGTGACGATCCGGGTGACCGAGGTCTGGCGCAGCAAGGAGCACCACGACGCCTCGCTGCAACTGCCGGAGGCCCGCGCGGCGATCGCGAAGGCCATGCCCCTGCTGACGGGCGAGTTCACCAAGCAGGAGCTGGCGGTCGCGGGCGGTCTCGGGCTCTGAGACAGCACACCCCCAGGCCCCGAAAGCCCTTGCATAGAGCGCACTTCAAGCCGTTGGCTAGAGGACCATGAAGTACACGCAGCTTGGACGCACGGGACTCAAGGTCAGCCGACTGGTCCTCGGGACGATGAACTTCGGGCCGCAGACCGACGAGGCCGACAGCCACACCATCATGGACGCGGCGCTGGACGCGGGCATCAACTTCTTCGACACGGCCAACGTGTACGGCTGGGGCGAGAACAAGGGCCGCACCGAGACGATCATCGGCAACTGGTTCGCCAAGGGCGAGCGCCGCGACAAGGTCGTCCTCGCCACCAAGGTCTACGGCAACATGGCCCCCGACGGCGAGTCCGTCTGGCCCAACCACGACAAGCTCTCCGCGCTGAACATCCGCCGGGCCGTGGACGCCAGCCTGAAGCGGCTGCAGACCGACTACATCGATCTCTACCAGTTCCACCACATCGACCGCAGCACCCCGTTCGAGGAGATCTGGCAGGCCATCGACACCCTGGTCCAGCAGGGCAAGATCCTCTACGCCGGCTCCTCCAACTTCCCCGGCTACAAGATCGCCCAGGCCAACGAGATCGCCGCCCGCCGCGGCGGCACCATCGGCCTGGTCAGCGAGCAGTGCCTGTACAACCTGGCCGAGCGCCGCGCCGAGATGGAGGTCATCCCGGCCGCGCAGGACTACGGCCTCGGGGTCATCCCGTGGTCGCCGCTGCACGGCGGCCTGCTCGGTGGGATCATCAAGAAGGAGGTCCAGGGCGGCCGCCGCGCCACCGGCCGGGCCGCCGACACCCTCAAGGACCCGGCCGCCCGCGCCCAGATCCAGGCGTACGAGGACCTGGTCGACAAGCACGGCCTGGAGCCCGGCGAGGTGGCCCTGGCCTGGCTGCTCACCCGTCCGGGTGTGACGGGTCCCATCGTCGGTCCGCGCACGGCCGAGCAGCTGGAGTCCGCGGTCAGGGCTTCGGAGCTGGAGCTGAGCGAGGAACTGCTGGCGGGCCTGGACGAGATCTTCCCGGGCACGGGTCCGTCCCCGGAGGCCTTCGCCTGGTAGTTCCGGGAGGGGGCCGGCGCCCCGTGGAGGCGGCGGGGCTGCATGTGACATGCGGCTCCGCCGTCGGGCCACTACCTGACGGCCGCCGAGACGGCCACCACTACGAACATCAGCACAAGCACACCGGCCATGATCCGGTTCCGGGTCTTCGGGTCCACGTATCCGAGCCTAACCGGAGGCACCCAGTGCCCAGCGGGCGACCGCCTCATAGCGCGGCTGCTCCCCCACCGCCCCCGACCGCGGCAGGTTGCTCCGCACCAGCACCAGCTCGTTCACCGTCCAGGTCCCGCTGGTGAACTCGCGGAGCAGATCGACATACGGCCGTACGTCCACCGAGTCCCGGCTCCGCGCCACCGTCAGGTGGGCCTTGTACCGCCGGTGCTCCCCCATCGGCACGCCCGCCTTCCGCGCCGCCGCCTCCGCACGGTCGGCGAGCAGCCGCATCGCCTCCACCTCGCCGTACGCGCCGGTCCACAGGGCCTTGCCGTGCCCGAACTGGCCGCCGCCGGAGAGCGCCAGGTCGAAGGGCGCGGTGCGGTGGGCCGCGCGGGCCAGGCGGTCCGACAGGTCCGGTACGAGGTCGTCGGCGACCTCGCCGTAGAAGGCGAGGGTGAAGTGCCAGCCCGGGCGGTTGGTCCAGCGCAGCCGCTCCGCTCCGGGCAGGCGCTTCAACTTGGCGACCTCGACGGCGAGTTCATGGACGACGTGCTCCGGAGGGAGCACCGCGGCGAAGAGTCTCATGCCTTCACCTTGGCAGACCCGCGCGGGCAGGATGACCCCATGACGATCACCATCCGTGAAGGCGGCCCCGACGACATCCCCGCGATACTCGGCATGCTGGACAGCAGTGTGGAGTGGCTGGTCTCACAGGGGCGCACCGGACAGTGGGGCACCAAGCCGCTGTCGGAGAACCCGAGGGTGGCGGAATCGGTCGCCGGGTTCATGGAGCAGGGCACCGTGTACCTCGCCGAGATCGACGGTGTGCCGGCCGCCACCCTCACCCTCACGGACGCGCCCGGCGCGTACCTGTCGCACCTGCCGTCGCCCGGCGAGCCCGAGCGGTACATCCACTGGCTCGCCTCCGACCGCCGTTTCAAGGGACAGGGCGCCGGGGCCGCGCTGCTCGCCCACGCCGCCGAGGTGACCCGCCGGGCCGGTGTCCGCCTGCTGCGGGTGGACTGCTACGCGGGCGGCGACCGCAGGCTCGTCGCCTACTACGAGGCGAACGGTTTCACACCGACGCAGACGTACACCACCGGCGAGAACGACTGGCCGGGGCAGGTGCTCGCCCGGCGGGTGTGACCGCCGGCGAGCACCCCACGCCCGGTCGACGGGTCAGCGCTCGGCGCGCAGCGTGCCGAGCAGCCCGTGCACTTCGTCCTCGATCCCCGCGGCGAACCAGACGCTGTCCCTGCCGCCGGACCGGTCGGTGCCCTGCTGCAGCCCCCACAGGCCCTCGATCTCGATCGGCTCCCCGTTGCGGTTCCTCAGGGTCCCCTCGAACCGGCCGGTCCTCAGGTCGAAGGCGTTGATGCGGCCGTCGCCGAAGTTGCCCACGAGAAGGTCACCCGCGAACCTCCCGAACCCCTTGGGCGCCGTCTCCAGGCCCCAGGGCGAGTTGAGCACGCCCCGGCTCGCGAAGCGCTCGACCAGCCTGCCGCCGGGCGTGAACACGTCGATGAAGCCGTGCCCCGCGCCGGGGACGTCGTCCTCCTTGTCCTCGTCCTGCAGGGCGTACGTCACGAAGACCCGCTCACCGATCTTCTTGACGTCGAAGGGCGCGTAGCCGGCGGGGAGACGCGGGTCGCGGAACGCGCCGGCGGTCAGCCTCACCCGCTTGAAGTCGCTGTCGAAGACGTCGATGCGCGCGGCGCGGAAGTTCGCGACGAGAAGGCGCGCCTGCCGCGCGGGGCGCGTCCAGCAATCCGTGCCCTTCGCGTCCCTCTTCTGGCAGTCCACCAGCGTCAGGCCCTTGAACACGGCGTTCTTCACCTTCGCGACCTGGACGGCGCGCGTCGGATCCACGTTCGGGCTGGACGCGAAGAGGCGGCCGCCCTCCCCGGCGAAGATGTACCGCGCGGGACCGGACCTTCCGAAGGCGCTCAAGCGGAAGGCGCCGGTGTCGTTGCGCACGATCCCGGTCGGGTCGGCGTCCTCGGGGAGCCGGATCACGGGTGTGAGGGCGGTGACGGGCCCACCGTCCCGGGCACCCGAGTACACCGTGGACGTGCTGGTTCCGTTGTTGGCGACCCTGATCGCACCGCTCGGCGTGCGGACGAGGCCCCAGGGGTTGACCAGGTTCTCGTCCTGTAGCTCCGCCCTGCCTGCCAGGTCGGAGACGAGATCGCGCTCCCGGAAGCCGTGGTCGGCCCGGTGCGATGCGCCCACGGCCCCGGACGGCACGGCGGCGGCGAGCGCGCCGACCGCGCCGAGGGTCAGCGCGACCGCCGCCAGCCCGCGCACGCGGGGGAGGGATCTCGGGGTCGAAACCTGTGATGCCATGCGGATGCTCCTGTCCCATACGGGTGCCAAATGGGGCGTACGGGCAGAAGTAATCTCATACAGTGCCAATCACACCGGTGATCGACACGCAGCCGCACAGCCGTACGACCACGGCAGCCGTGACCGCTACGCCGCCGTGGCCAGCCGCTCCCGCTCGCGCGGTACGAAGCGGACCCGCGGGTGGCCGTGGTGCCAGCCCACCGCCAGGCGCAGACCGCCGATGCGGGCCAGGACCAGGCCGATACCCGCGGCGGCCGCGGCCGAGACCAGGCCGCCGAGGGCGAAGCCGACCCGGGGGCCGCAGGTGTCGGTGATCCAGCCGACGACCGGCGCGCCCAGCGGCGTGCCGCCCATGAACACCATCATGAACAGGGACATCACCCGGCCGCGCATGGCCGGGTCGGTGGCCATCTGCACGGCGGTGTTCGCGGTGACGTTGACCGTCAGGCCGAAGACCCCGATCGGGACCATGAGCAGCGCGAACAGCCAGTACGACGGGGCCAGTGCGGCCACCACCTCCAGCGTGCCGAAGGCCAGCGCGGCGGCGATCAGGACGCGCAGCCGGGCCGTGCCGCGCCGGGCGGCCAGCAGGGCGCCGCACAGGGAGCCGACGGCCATCAGGGTGTTGAAGAGACTGTAGGAGCCGGCGCCGGAGTGGAAGACGCCGTTCGCGTAGGCCGACAGCCACACCGGGAAGTTGAAGCCGAAGGTGCCGATGAAGCCGACGAGGACGATCGGCCAGATCAGCTCCGGGCGCCCGGCCACGTACTGGAGACCTTCCCGCAGCTGGCCCTTGCCGCGCGGCGCGCGCTGGACCACGTGCAGTTCGCGGGAGCGCATCAGCAGCAGACCGGCGATGGGCGCGACGAAGGACAGGCCGTTGGCGAGGAACGCCCAGCCGGTGCCCACACCGGTGATCATCACACCGGCGACGGCGGGGCCGACCAGGCGGGCGGACTGGAAGTTGGCCGAGTTCAGGCTGACCGCGTTCTGCAGCTGCTCGGGGCCGACCATCTCGGAGACGAAGGACTGGCGGGCCGGGTTGTCGAGCACCGTGGCGAGCCCGACGGCGAAGGCGGCGACGTAGACGTGCCAGACCTGGACGTGGCCGGTGAGCGTGAGGAAGGCGAGCGCCAGGCCCGTCACGGCCATGGAGGCCTGTGTGACCAGCAGCGTGGGGCGCTTGGGGAGGCGGTCGACCAGGACTCCGCCGTAGAGGCCGAAGAGGAGCATCGGCAGGAACTGCAGGGCCGTCGTGATGCCCACCGCGGCGGAGGAGCCGGTGAGACTGAGGACGAGCCAGTCCTGGGCGATGCGCTGCATCCAGGTGCCGGTGTTGGAGACGATCTGGCCCAGGAAGAAGAGGCGGTAGTTCCGGATCTTCAGCGAGCTGAACATCGAGCCCTTGCGGGCGGCGTGGGTAGTAGTGGCGGTCGGTGCGGGGGCGGAAGGTGTTCCGGATCCCGTACTCAAAGACGTTCGCCTCCTTCGGACGGCTTGCTTACAGGTGTGCGAGCTTCTCCAGCACGGGGGCGGCGGCGCGCAGCTTGGCCCACTCGTCCTCGTCGAGGCCCTCGACCAGGCCGGCCAGGAACGCGTTGCGCTTGCGGCGGCTCTCCTCGAGCATCGCCTCGGCCTGCTCGGTCTGGGTGACGACCTTCTGGCGCCGGTCCTCGGGATGCGGCTCCAGCCGGACCAGCCCCTTGGCTTCGAGCAGCGCGACGATGCGGGTCATCGACGGTGGCTGGACGTGCTCCTTGCGGGCGAGCTCGCCCGGGGTGGCCGAGCCGCAGCGGGCCAGGGTGCCGAGCACCGACATCTCGGTGGGGCTCAGCGACTCGTCGACCCGCTGGTGCTTGAGCCGACGGGACAACCGCATCACGGCGGAACGGAGGGAGTTCACGGCGGCAGCGTCGTCGCCATGGGTGAGGTCCGGCATGTTCTTTAGAGTAACTCATTACTCTCGCTAAAGACCACCTCGACACGCCCGGATGCCCGTGATGCCCGCCACTGAACCAATCGATCACCCAAATGGGTGAGTCAGTTGCCGAATGTGACGCATGGGGTGGCCGGATATGGCGACCCTCGTACGCATGGCGACCAGTGTGCTCAGCCTGCGCGTAGACGGAGAGCTGCTCGAAAGACTCCGGCAGCACGCGGCGAAAAGAGGAATGAGCGTGCAGGACTATGTGGTCCGCACGCTCATCCGGGACGACTTCGACGAGCGGTTCAAGGCCGCCGTCGAGGAGACGGAGCGGTTCTACGGCGTCACCCTGACGCCGGAGAAACCGCAGAAGGCTCAGGTCAAGCCCAGGGCCGGCATCAGGTAGTAGAAGGCGAAGACCGCCGAGACGACATACATCGCGGCCGGGATCTCCCGGAACCGGCCGGCGGCCAGGCGCAGCACCGTGAAGGTGATGAAGCCCATGCCGATGCCGTTGGTGATCGAGTAGGTGAACGGCATCAGCAGCATCGTCACGAACGCCGGGATCGCGATGGTGTAGTCCGCCCAGTCGATCTCCTTGATCGAGTTGGACAGGATCAGGAAACCGACCGCGATCAGCGCCGGGGTCGCCGCCTGGGACGGGACCATCGTGGCGACCGGGGTGAGGAACAGCGCGACGGCGAAGAGACCGCCCGTGACGACGTTGGCGAGGCCCGTGCGGGCGCCCTCGCCGACACCGGCCGTGGACTCCACGAACGCGGTGGTGGCCGAGGAGGAGCTGGCGCCGCCCGCCGCGACCGCGAGGCCGTCGATGAACAGGACCTTGTTGATGCCCGGCATGTAGCCCTCGGCGTCGGTCAGCTTGGCCTCGTCGCTGACGCCCATGATCGTGCCCATCGCGTCGAAGAAGCACGACAGCAGGACCGTGAAGACGAAGAGGACGCCGGTCAGCACGCCGACCTTGGAGAAGCCGCCGAACAGGCTCACCTGGCCGACCAGGCCGAAGTCGGGGCTGGCGACCGGGTTGCCCGGCCACTTCGGCACCGTCAGGCCCCAGGACGGGATCGTGGTGACCGCGTTGACGATCACCGCGAGGACGGTCATGCCGACGATCGAGATCAGGATCGCGCCCGGCACCTTGCGGACGATCAGCGCGAAGGTGAGCAGCGCGCCCAGGATGAAGATCAGCACCGGCCAGCCGTGCAGGTGACCGCCCACGCCGAGCTGGACGGGGACGGTGGTCTGGGCGGCGTCCGGCATCCGGGTGACGAAGCCGGAGTCGACCAGGCCGATCAGCATGATGAACAGGCCGATACCGATCGAGATCGCCTTGCGCAGCCCGAACGGCACGGCGTTCATCACGCGCTCGCGCAGACCCGTGGCGACCAGCAGCATGACCACGAACCCGGCCAGGACGACCATGCCCATCGCGTCCGGCCAGGACATCCGGGGCGCCAGCTGGAGGGCGACCACCGAGTTCACGCCGAGGCCGGCGGCGAGCGCGATCGGGACGTTGCCGATGACGCCCATCAGCAGCGTGGTGAACGCGGCCGTCAGCGCGGTCGCCGTGACCAGCTGGCCGTTGTCCAGGTGGTGCCCGTACATGTCCTTCGCGCTGCCGAGGATGATCGGGTTCAGCACGATGATGTACGCCATCGCGAAGAAGGTGGCGAAACCACCGCGGATCTCCCGGGCGACGGAACTGCCGCGCTCGGAGATCCTGAAGTAGCGGTCGAGGGCGCCCTGGGCGGGCGCACCGCCCGGGATTTCGGGGGTGGGGACCTTGGCGGGAGCCGAGGTGGACATGCGAGACCTCATCACCGACGGGGTTCCCCCGAGCCCCGTTGGAGTTTCATACGAACAGAAGCGGCCAAAGACAAACGGTTTCAGTATGAACACATAAGCGCGAGATCGCTATCTCCGCGCGTAGACAGATCGGAAAGCGGCGAGGAAGCGGTCGCCTCGTAAGCTGTGCCCCATGGCCAAGTGGACCCCCAAGCACGAGGCGCCCGAGCCCCTGGAGGGCCCCGTGGTCGCCACCATCACCGGCGGCACGATCGTCTGGTTCGTCCTCTTCCTCGTCCAGCTCCCCTTCTACGGCTGGTTCGAGGACCACGGGCATCTGTGGTGGCTGTGGACCTGCCTGGCCGGAGGCGGGCTGGGCCTGATCGGCATCTGGTACGTACGCAAGCGGGACGCGGCGATCAAGCGCTCGGCCACCCTGCAGTCGACGGCGGCCGAGTAACCCGTAAAGCGGGCAGGCGGGCAAATCCGCACGTACCGTCGATGGCATGACCCACATAGACGCGGGAGCGGAACTCGACCCCGTGCATCCGGTGGCCCTACCGATGACCAGGTCGGCAGGGCTGACCGGTGCCGAAGTCGCGGAGCGCGTCACCCGCGGCCAGGTCAACGACGTACCGGTGCGCAGCAGCAGGTCGCTGGGCGGGATCGTCCGGGCGAACGTCCTCACCCGGTTCAACGCGATCATCGGCGTGCTCTGGCTGATCATGCTGTTCGTCGCGCCGATCCAGGACAGCCTCTTCGGCTTCGTGATCCTCGCCAACACCGGCATCGGCATCGTCCAGGAGTGGCGGGCCAAGCAGACCCTCGACTCGCTCGCGGTGATCGGGGAGGCCCGGCCGACGGTACGCCGGGACGGCACCGCCGCCGAGGTGGCCACCAGCGAGATCGTGCTGGACGACCTGATCGAGATCGGGCCCGGGGACAAGGTCGTGGTGGACGGCGTGTGCGTCGAGGCCGACGGGCTGGAGATCGACGAGTCGCTGCTCACCGGCGAGGCCGACCCCGTCGTCAAGCGTCCCGGCGACGCGGTCATGTCCGGCAGCTTCGTCGTCGCGGGCGGCGGCGCCTTCCAGGCGACCAAGGTCGGCCGCGAGGCCTACGCCGCCCAGCTCGCCGAGGAGGCCTCCCGCTTCACCCTGGTCCACTCCGAGCTGCGCACCGGCATCTCCACGATCCTCAAGTACGTCACCTGGATGATGGTCCCGGCGGCCGTCGGGCTCGTCGTCACCCAGCTCGTCGTCCAGAGCAACGGCTTCAAGGACTCCATCGCCCGCACGGTCGGCGGCATCGTCCCGATGGTCCCGGAGGGGCTGGTCCTGCTCACCTCGGTCGCCTTCGCCATCGGGGTCATCCGGCTCGGCCGGAAACAGTGCCTGGTGCAGGAGCTGCCGGCGATCGAGGGGCTGGCCCGCGTCGACACCGTCTGCCTGGACAAGACCGGCACGCTCACCGAGGGCGGCATGGACGTCACCGAGCTGCGGCCGCTCGACGGGGCCGACGAGGGGTACGTGCGCAAGGTGCTCGGCGCCCTCGGCGAGTCCGACCCGCGCCCCAACGCCTCCCTGAAGGCCATCATCGACGCCTGCCCGGACACCGAGGAATGGCGGTGCGTGGAGTCGGTGCCCTTCTCCTCGGCCCGCAAGTACAGCGGGGCCGCGTTCAGCGAGGCCGACGGCGAGATCAGCACCTGGCTGCTGGGCGCCCCGGACGTCCTGCTCGCCGACGGCGACCCGGCCCTGGCCGAGACCGGGCGCCTCAACGAGCAGGGCCTGCGGGTGCTGCTGCTGACCCGGGCGAGCCGCGACCTGGACGACCCCGAGCCGGCCCGCGGCGCCCGCCCCACCGCCCTCGTCGTCCTGGAACAGCGGCTGCGGCCGGACGCCGCCGACACCCTGCGCTACTTCGCGGACCAGAACGTCCGCGCCAAGGTCATCTCCGGCGACAACGCGGTCTCGGTCGGCGCGGTCGCCGCCAAGCTGGGCCTGGACGGTACGACGGTGGACGCGCGGCACCTGCCCGCCGACCGGGCGGGGATGGCGGACGCGCTGGACCGGGGGACGATCTTCGGGCGGGTCACCCCGCGGCAGAAGCGGGACATGGTCGGCGCCCTGCAGTCGCACGGGCACACGGTCGCGATGACCGGCGACGGCGTGAACGACGTGCTCGCCCTGAAGGACTCCGACATCGGGGTCGCCATGGGCTCCGGCTCGGAGGCGACGCGGGCGGTGGCGCAGATCGTGCTGCTGGACAACAGCTTCGCCAGCCTGCCGTCGGTGGTCGGCGAGGGCCGCCGGGTGATCGGCAACATCACGCGCGTGGCGACGCTGTTCCTGGTGAAGACCGTCTACTCGGTGCTGCTGGCCGTCCTGGTGGTCTGCGCGCAGGTCGCCTACCCCTTCCTGCCGAGACACCTGACCCTGCTGTCCACCCTCACCATCGGCGTCCCGGCGTTCTTCCTGGCCCTGGCGCCCAACAAGGAGCGGGCGAAACCGCACTTCGTGCGCAGGGTCATGCGGTACTCGATCCCGGGCGGGGTGGTGGCGGGGGCGGCGACCTTCGTGACGTACCTGGTCGCCCGCGACCACTACACGGGAACCGGCCAGCTGGACGCGGAGACCAGCGCGGCGACGCTGACCCTCTTCCTGGTCTCCATGTGGATCCTGGCGATCATCGCCCGCCCCTACACCTGGTGGCGGGTGACCCTGGTGGCCGCGATGGGGGTGGCGTTCCTGCTGGTCCTGGCCGTCCCGGCGCTGCAGGGCTTCTTCGCGCTGAAGCTGGTGGGGGTCACGATGCCGTGGACCGCCGTCGGCATCGCGGTGGTGGCGGCGGCCGCCCTGGAGTTCCTGTGGAAGTGGGTCGACCGCCGCGAGGCGCTGCGCTGATCCGGGGCCGGCGACGTCCGGGTGATGGACGCCGGAGGGGAACTGCGGGTCCGCCGTGGCTGGTCGCGCAGTTCCCCGCGCCCCTTAGGGGGCGCTACGTCACTTCGCGCCCACGTACACGCCCGTGGCGCTGACCGCCGGGGTCGTGGAGACGCCCGCGAAGGAGTAGCGCCAGTAGCCGCTGGAGTTGACGGTGGCGGTGGTCTTCGCGTTGCCGTACGAGTCGGTGGTCACCGTCTTGATCGTGGTGTACGTGCTCGTGCCGGCCTTGCGGAACTGGAGCTTGACGGGCTGGCCGCCGAAGTTGTTGTACGTGTGGTGCTCCCAGTCGGCCCGCGTCAGCTTGCCCGACACGGTGACGCTCTTGCCCTTGTAGACGGACGTCGAGCTCACCGTGGTCGTCAGCTTGGAGTAGCGCTGCACCAGGCTGGTGCCGAGGCCGCTCTGGTCCTTGAAGCCGACCTTGCTCATGTCGGGGTTGTTCGGGTCCTGGCCGTTGAAGGCGACGGCCTCGGCGGCCACGCTCCAGCTGCCGGCCCAGGCGTTCTTCAGGTCGCCGTCGGCCGGGTAGATGTTGACGGACCCCTTGCAGGTGGCCGTCGTCGACGAGGTGGCGGTGCAGGTCGCCGGGTTGTCGCCGTACAGCTCGGGCGCGGTGTCGCTGTAGGTGCCGTGGTAGAGGAAGGCGTCCGTGTAGAAGTCCTTCGCGGCGATGTCGACGTCGGTGCCGTGCGTCAGCGTGTACGAGTACGCGACGGTCACCTCGTTGGTGGTGCCCACCTTGATCGACTTGGCGATCGAGACGTTGGAGAAGCTGGCGTTCAGCGTGTACGGCGCGCCCGAGTCGGTGACGGCCTGCGCGGCCGGGACTGCGAGGGCGGTGAGGGCCAGGGCGCCGGAGACGGCGGCCACGGTGGCACGTATGCGCATGTGCGTTTTCCCCTGGAGGGAGAAGTGATCGTGGAGTCGGTTGACTCACGCGATCAGATCCGCGGGGGAGGCCGCCGGTTGTACGGCCGGTGCCCCCGCGGACCAGATTTTGTGCCGCGCTTACCGGCCCATTACCGCACGTCGACGAAGTCGCCCGTGGCGTTGACCGCCGGGGTGGTCGAGGTGCCCGCGAAGGAGAAGCGCCAGTAGCCGTCGTAGTTGGCGGTGGTGGTGGTCTTCAGGTTGCCGTACGAGTCCGTGTACACCGTCTTGAGGGTGCTGTAGGTGCTCGTGCCGTACTTGCGGAACTGCAGCTTGACCGGCTGGTTCGTGTACCCGTGGTACTGGTTGTCCTCCCAGTTGGCCCGGGAGAGCTTGCCGGTGACCGTGATGGTCTTGCCCTTCGCCACCGGCTCCGGCGAGGCGTTGACCGTCAGCTTGGAGTAGCGCTGGACCAGCGTGGTGCCCAGGTCGCCCTGGTCGGCGTAACCGACCTTGGTGATGTCGAAGTCGGGGCTGCTCGGGTCCTGGCCGTTGTAGGCGATGGCGAGGGCCGCGCCGTGCCACGTACCCGCGTCGGAGTTCAAGAGCTCGCCGTCGGCCGGGTAGACGTCGATGTTGCCCTTGCAGCTGGCGGTGGTCGACGAGGTTTCCGTGCAGGTGGCCGGGTAGTCGCCGAACAGCATGTTGTCCGGCGTGTCGAACGAGCCCTTGTAGATGTAGGGGCCGGTGACGAAGTCGTCGGCGGTGATGTCGACGTCCGTGCCGTGGGTCATCGTGTAGGTGACCGTGGTGGAGACGTGGTTGGTCGTTCCGACCTTCACCGCCCCGGCGATCTTGAAGTTGGAGAAGGTGACGTCCATCGGGTACGGGGCGTCGGTGTCGTCCGAGGCGGCGAACGCGGTCTTGCCCGAGGAGGCGGCCTGAGCGGCCTCACGGATCTTCAGGATGTCCGCCTTGGACGGCGTCGCCGAGCCGCCGGCGGCCTGGGCGGCCGGCATGACAAGAGCGGAGAGGGCCAGGGCGCCGGTGACGGCGGCCACGGTGGCACGTATGCGCATGCGTTCCCCTGTGTGGAGAAAGTGGACACGGGGTCCAAATGACCAAGGAGTCAGTCGACTCGCGTGGTCAGACCCGTGAAGGAATGGAGTGGTTGTACGGATGAAGCAGTGAGTTTCCGGTGGATTAACCGGCTGGCTACTGCACGTCGACGAAGTCACCGGCGGCGCTGACCGCGGAGGTGGTCGAGTTGCCCGCGAAGGAGAAGCGGTAGTAGCCGTCGACCGTCGCCGTGGTGGTGGTCCTCAGGTTGCCCGCGGAGTCCGCCGTGATGGTCTTCAGCGTGCTGTAGGTGCTCGAACCCTTCTTGCGGAACTGGAGCTTGACGGACTGCGAGCCGTAGGCGCCGTACTTCAGCGACTCCCAGTTGGCGCGGGTGAGGGCGCCGGTGACGGTGAGGGTCCTGCCCTTCTTCACCGGCTCCGGGGCGGCGTTGACCGTGAGCCTCGCGGCGCGCTGGAACCAGAAGGAACCGGCCTTCTCCTTCCAGACGAAGTCGCCGTCCTCGGCGTTGACGAACGCGTCGACGTACCAGGTGCCGGCGTTCTTGTTGCTGTAGTAGTCGACCTTCGGGTCGACCGTGACCGAGGCGGTGCAGGTGGAGGTGGTGGAGTTCACGGCCGTGCACGTGGGCTTGCCGGTCGTCTCGATGCCGTAGTCGGGCCCGTTGAGCGTGAAGTACTCGGCGTCCTCGATGCCCGAGTCGTCGGTGGCCGTGACGCTGACCTTGAGGGTGACCGGGCTGGAGACGCCCATGGACACCTTGTTGTCGCCGTCCACGACCACCTCGGTGATCCTGGTGTCGCCGTAGCCGCCGTCGGCCTGCGCGGCCGGGACGGCGAGGGCGGACAGGGCCAGAGCGCCGCCGACGACGGCGACAGAGGCGCGCATACGCATGTGTTCCCCTGCGTGCGTAGTGATCGGTGAGCCGGTTGGCTCCGGTGGGTCGGACTCGGCACGCAGGGGCATGGTTGTACGGAAGTTGAATATTCCGTAAGAGAATTGTGGAGGCGGATGCTCCGGGGGCCGTCAGTCGAACCAGCGGTCCCTGGCCAGTTCCTCCGTCCGGGACGGGTCTTCCAGCAGGGCCGCCACCTCGAAGCGCCGCGGCCACTGGCCGGCCGCCCACGCGAGCCCCGCGGCGACCCCCTCCAGGGTGGCCGCGTGCAGCACACCGTCGTCGGTGAGCCGCCAGTCGATCTCCACGCCGTCCACGACCAGTTCCTCGTGCTCGACGTACGTCTCGGGCGTACCCGGCCCGAGCAGCACCCGCACCGACTCCGGTACGTCGTGCTCGGCCCCCTCGGAGTGCACCTCGCCGGTGACGGACTCGCTCAGCCGCCGCACCTGGAACAGCTCCGCCAGCTCGGCCGCGCGGGACGGCCGCACCGGCAGCAGCGCGACCCCGCCGGTGAACGGCAGCAGATCGGGCGAGTCGACCACGACCGCCTCCCCCGCGTCCACGACCTCCACCCGGCCGTCGACCACGGCCCGCAGCTCGTCCGGCAGCGTCACCTGCTCCGGGTCCAGCTCCGCCAATGCGCTGTACAGGCCGTGCAGTTGGGCGGCGGTGACCGGCCGGTCGGGGTCGGCCAGCCGGTCCAGCAGCTCGGCCGCGCCGCCGGGCTCGTCCAGCAGGGCCGCGACGGAGGTGCGCACGCCCAGGGCCCGCAGCACCTGCTCGTCCTCGAACCCGGTAGCGTCGGCCTCGTCGTACAGGCCGCGCAGCAGCGGATCACCGCCCGCCGCGAGCAGACCGGCCGGCCGGCGCCCGTCGAGCACGGGGTGCCCGCGCAGCCACCACGCCGTGTACGGCCGCACGATCTCGTGCGTACCGTCGTGCAGCAGGACGCGCACCGGCTGGGTGAGGGCGTCCCGCAGCGGCGGCTGGGCGAGCAGCGCGAGCGCCTGCGGCCAGTGCTCGTCGTCCACCAGGTCCAGATCGCGTACGGCGACCAGCTCGGTGGAGACCGGCGGCACCGGGCTGTCCGGGAAGCGGTCGAGGATGTCCTCGCACCACACGTCGACGGCGTCCAGCAGACCGGCGTCGTCCGGCTCGGCGAAGTCGCTCTCCCGGGGCTCCAGTTCGTCCGGGTCGAGGACGACGTCGGTGGCGCGGACCAGCGCGAAGTTCGCGAGCACGCCACAGGCGGCCAGCGGCTGCTCGCCCCACCTGTCGGCCAGGTCGCGGTCCACGGCGGCCAGTTCACCCTCGCGGATCACCCGGGCGAACGGGCTGCCGGGGAAGACGAGTTCACCGGCGGGGGCCGGTTCCCCGTCCTCGTCGGGCAGCGCGAGGGCGCCGAGCCAGGGTTCGTCCCCGGGCTCCAGGCCCGCGTCCCGGACCAGCGCCAGAACGGTGTCGGCCAGTTCCTCCGGGTCCGGAGCGTCCTCCTCCCAGCCCCCGATCGCGCCCTCCTCGTCCAGCGAGGCGGCGACGGCGGCCCGCACCTGCGGGGTGGTCAGCACCGCACGCGGGGTGGCGGGCAGCGCGCCGAGCTTCTCCAGCAGCGGATGCGCGGCGTCCTCGTGGGCCACCTTCAGCCCGAGCCGGCCGAGGACGTCCGCGTCGATGCGGGCGGCGTCCGGGGTGGGCAGCAGGACCTGCCGGGGGCCGATGGTGGTCCGCCCGTCCGCCAGCGGCACCGGCAGCCCGGACAGCCGCTCGGGATCGACCCCGGCGAGGCTGTCGTAGAGCCGCCACCACCAGCCGGGGTCCTTCTCCAGGCCGGCGAGCCGGTCGACGGCGTCGGCGAGCCGCAGCCGGGCCACCCCGAGGGTGCGCAGCTCCACGCGCCGTTCGAGACCGGCGGGCAGCAGCGTGGGCAGCACCTCGGCGAGCACCCGGACGGTCGCGGCCCCGGCGCCCTCCACGATCTCCGCGTCCCTGGGGCGCAGCGCCTCCGGAAGCTCGTGTTCGTCGTCCGTCTTCGCCGCCACGGCCGGGTGGGCGGGTGGGAGGAACTCAGTGCGCGGCAGCCGCTCCAGCACGGCCTGCCGCAGCGCCCCGTCCAGCTCGCCCTTGCCGAGCGGCCCGGGCACGAGGTCGATGATCCCTTCCGTCACCGGCCGCCAGTCGGCGAGCAGTTCGGCGTAGACGTCGGCCGCGCGCTGCACCAGGAAGTCGGTGAGCGGGCCGGGAGCCGTGTGCCGGCGGGTGGTGTCGAGGGGGAAGGAGGCGATGAGCAGGGCGGGGACGCCGAGGGCTTCGTCACTGGGCGTGGGCGCGTGCACCACGGGCGTCGTACGAGGCCGCACCGGACGCCCGCCCTCGTCCTCGGGTACGGCCCAGGTCACCGACCAGTGGGGCCGCAGCCGCTCCTCCACCGGCCGGTCGGCGAGCAGGTCGGGCGTGAGCGGCCCGTGGGCGGCGGCGGTACGCCACCGGGTGACCCCTTCGCGCGAGTCCTCCACGACGACGACGGCGCCCTCGGTACGGCGCCGCAGCACGCGCTGCGCCTCGCGGCCGATCTCCACGACGACCTCCTCCAGGCCCGGCAGGGCGAGGAGCAGCGCGTCGTCGAGGGAGCCCAGCAGCCGCTCGGCGAGACCGGCGGCGGCCGCGTCGCGCAGGGGCAGGATGACGGCGGTGTCGTACGGGTCCGGGGCGGTGCCCTCGGCGGCGAACGGCAGCCGGAGCAGCGGCACATGACCGTCCCGGCGCCGGATCTCGTCCCCGAGTCCGGGACTGTGCCGTGCGGTGTCGGCGGCCAGTTCCCGCGCCTCACCGAGGGACCAGCGCACACCTCCGTGCCGGCCCACGATCGCGGGTTCGTCGGTGACGGCGAGCACGGCGGCGAACCCGACGCCGAACCGCCCGACGGGCCCCTGGGCGGCGTCGAGGTCCCGCTTGGCCGAGGCGCGCAGCGTGGACAGCGACTCCACTCCGGCCGCGTCCAGCGGCGCACCGGTGTTGGCGGCGACGAGGACCCCGTCCCGCAGGGTGAGCCTGAGCCGCCCCGGCACCCGCGCCCGGGCGGCGGCGTCGGCGGCGTTCTGGGCCAGCTCGACGACGAGCCGGTCCCGGTAGCCGCCGAGGACCAGGTCCTCCTCGGCGTTGGCGTCCTCACGGAACCGGGCGGCGCTGGTGGCCCAGGCGTCGAGGACACCACGGCGCAGCCGGGCCGTTCCGAAGGGATCGGCACCCTCGGCCGCCGGCCGCACGTACTTGCTGCTCACGCTTACCCATCCTCCCGGCTTCGGGCGAGGAGCCCCTGGCCTTCGCGCCGGGGTGGAGCGCCTCGCGCCTGCGGATCGTATCCCGTGGCAGCGACACCGGGCGCCGCGCTCCGCGGCCCCCTGCGGTCAGCCGCAAACCCACCCAAATCTTTCAGGACAACTGCGTTGCAGAGGGCTGCCGTTGGACCGGAGCGGGGACCGCCCGGCGGCAGACCTGGCGGGAGCCGCCCTCCAGGCCGGGGCCGGCCGGTTCGGCCGGGGTGAAGCCGAGGCTCTCGTTAGAAGGCACGCGCGCCGCTCGTCTCCGCGCCGGGATGATCCGGGCCGAACGTGACCACCTCGACGGTGCCCGGGCCGTGCACGAACCGACGGGTCGCGTCGGCCATGAGGGCCCGGCCGACGCCCTTGCCCCGGGCCGTTTCCGAGACGACCAGCCAGTGGACCTTGTGGACCGGGTCCGCACCGCCGAAGAGCAGGGCCCCGAGCAGGCCCGCTCCCGGTTCCTCGGCGACCAGTGCCGTGGAGCGGCGGATGTTCCTCTGCACGGCACGGGTGAAACCGGGGTCGTCCACCATCGGGCCGAACCAGTGCTCGACCTGCGCCGCCGGCGCGAGGAACCCGGGGACGTCCCGCTGCCTCGCACGTCTGACGATCACGGGGTCAGGAGTGCCCCAGTTCCGCCGTCTCCTCGTCGCCCGCCTCCGGGACCGAGCCCGAGTCGCGGGCCGGGCGCAGGGGGAAGGGGTCCACCCGGGTCTCGTCGATGACCGGCGGGGCCGGCTGCGGGGGCTTGGGCATGACCGCGGCCTCCGAGTGGCCGCCGCAGCCGTAGGACAGGGAGACCACACGGCCGTCGGCCGGGGAGAACTCGTTGGCGCAGACGCCGAAGGCCTGGCCGAGGGAGCCGCCGATGGGGGCGAGGAAACCGCAGCTCATGCAGGTGGCCGGGGCCGCCTGGGCCATCGCGGTCTTCGGGCCGTACGACTCCTCCCAGCGGTCCGCGGCGACGTGCAGGCCGTAGCGGGACAGGACGCGGGCCCGGCGCATGCCCAGTTCCTCCGCCACCGCCGCGATCGAGCCCCGGGTGGGGGTCGTGGGCTGGGTGGCGGGGGCGCCGGGGGTGACGTCGGCGTCCTCCGCCTCCGCCAGTTCCGCCATCTCCTGGGAGACGAGCGAGTTCGGCGGCGGCTCCTCCTCGCCCGTGTAGCCGGGCTCCAGGCGCAGGTCGTCCTGGTCGGTGGGCAGCAGGTCGCCGGGGCCGAGGTCGCCGGGGCGCAGCCGCTCGCTCCACGGGACCCACTCGGGGGCGAGCAGGGCGTCGGGGCCGGGGAGCAGGACCACCTCGTCGAGCGTGACGATCTTGGCACGGGAGGCGCGGGCCACGGTCGCCGCCCAGCGCCAGCCGCGGTAACCCGGCTCCTTGCACTCGAAGAAGTGCGTGACAACGCGGTCGCCCTCGGAGACGAGGCCGACGTGCTCTCCGACCACACCGGGGGCGGCGGCCTCCTCGGCGGCGGCGCGGGCGAGATCGACCGCCTCGGCACACAGACGGTCGGGGGTGCGGCTTCGCGTTGTCGCTGCGCTCACAGGTATCGCTTCTCTCCTACGCCGTCTCGTCGAGGGCGGCTGCCTCGGGCGGGCCTGCCGACGGAGCGGACCGGGGGACCGCATCGACGTCTGCATCCGCGCGCTGGGCGCACCTCTGCCATCCATTCTGCGTTATGGCTGAGATAGGCACGCTACACCGAACAGGATTCCCTGCCTCTACGCGGCAGATTTTCCCGGCCGCCCGTCCGGCCCGGCACGCCCACCCCGCGGTTCGGTTCTGCGCCATGCGCGTCGTATGCGCACTATCCGGCCGCTTCTCGGGGCACTATGAAGCACGTGGCGACCGCGGACAGGCGTGGTGTTCGGGGTGGCGGTGCGAGCCGGGTCGGTGGCGCCGTCCGTTCCGTCGGGCGTGCCCTGCACTTCCCGGTCACCGGGGCCGCGCGCGGGATCCGGAAGGCCACGCACGCGCACGGGGCGGGCGAGTCGGGGCTCGGCAAGCTGATCGAGCTGCACGCCGTCAACGGCGCGGGTGACGTGATGATCACCGTGGCGCTCGCCTCCACCGTGTTCTTCTCCGTGCCGACCGACGAGGCGCGGGGGCGGGTCGCGCTCTACCTCGCCATCACGATGGCGCCCTTCACCGTCCTCGCCCCGGTCATCGGTCCCCTCCTCGACCGGTTGCCGCACGGCCGGCGCGCGGCGATGGCCGGGGCCATGCTGGCCCGCGCCCTGCTCGCGCTCGTCATCTCGGGCGCCGTGGCGAGCGGCAGCCTGGAGCTGTATCCCGCCGCGCTGGGGGTGCTGGTCGCGTCCAAGGCGTACGGGGTGGTCCGCAGTGCGGTCGTACCCCGGCTGCTGCCGCCCCGGTTCTCGCTGGTGAAGGCCAACTCGCGGGTCACCCTGGCGGGGCTGCTGGCCACCGGTGTGGCCGCGCCGGTCGCCGCGGGGCTGCACCAGGTCGGCGATCCCTGGCCGCTGTACGGCGCCTTCGTGATCTTCGTCGCGGGCACGTTCCTGTCGTTCTCCCTGCCCCCCAAGGTGGACTCGGCCAAGGGCGAGGACGTGGCGCTGCTCGCGGCCGACGAGCAGCATCTGCACGGGCCCCAGCGCCGGAGGGAACAGGCGAAGCGGCCGGGGCTGCGGACCGTGGGCTCCGCCGTCACCCACGCGCTCGGCGCCAACGCCGCCCTGCGCTGCCTCTCCGGCTTCCTGATCTTCTTCCTCGCCTTCCTGCTGCGCGAGCACCCGCTGACCGGCGAGAGCGCGGCGGTCTCGCTCGGGATAGTGGGTGTCGCCGCCGGTGCGGGCAACGCGCTGGGCACGGCCGTCGGGGCCTGGCTGAGATCCCGCGCCCCGGAGATCATCATCGTGACCGCCGTCGCGGTGGTGCTCGGCACGGCGATCGTGGCCGCCCTGTTCTTCAGCGCGCTGCTGGTGGCCTGCCTCGCGGCCGTCGCCGGGTTCGGGCAGGCGCTGGCCAAGCTGGCCCTGGACGCGCTGATCCAGCGGGACGTACCGGAGCTGGTGCGCACCTCGGCGTTCGCCCGCTCGGAGACGCTGCTGCAGATGGCGTGGGTGTTCGGCGGCGCCGTCGGCATCGTGCTGCCGCTCAACGGCACCGTCGGCCTGCTGGTCGGCGCGGCGTTCGTGGCGGTCGGCTGGCTGGCCACCCTCAAGGGCCTGCTCGCCTCCGCCCGGCACGGCGGCCGGCCCCGGACCCGCGTGGCCTGACGTGCCCGGGACAACCCTGAACTCGGCATGACGAAGCGGACACGGTGTGCCGAACCGCAGGCACGGCTGGCGTAACGAACCGGGCACGCCGCACCCCACGTGGCCGGACGGCTCCAGGTGCCCGATAGCCTTCGGCCATGACCACGCTGCAATCCGTTGTGCGACGCCGCCGCGCCGTCGCCGCCGCCGGCGCCGTTTCCGCCGGACTGCTCCTGCTCACGGCCTGCGAGAAGCCGACGCCCGTCGCGACCGTCACCGTCGGCGACAGCTCGGTCAACTCCGAGGCCCTCTGCTACAACGACGGCAACGCGCTGGACGCCAAGTCGCTGGCGCAGTGCGTCAAGAACGTCGGCAAGGCCGAGTCCATCAAGGTCGACCAGGACGAGAAGGTCCGCGTCGGTGTCGACCCGAAGATCGCGGACGCAGGCTGGGTCCTGCTGGTGAACGGCCAGCAGTTCACCAACGTCAGCAAGAAGACCTACACCACCATCCCGGGCAGCGCGTTCTTCAACCAGCAGTACGGCACCCAGGGCGACACCAACACGCTCACGATCCGGATGGGCGAGAAGGCCAACCAGGGCATGTGGTCGTTCAAGCTGAAGAAGGCCTGATCACGGCTTCCGTGCGCGTTCGACACGTCCTCGTGGCCACCGCTGTCCCCGCAGAGCGGGACGCGGTGGCACGCGCGTTCCCCTCGCCGGTGGAGCGGGTCCCGCTGCCCGGCGCGGGTCTGACGCGTACGGCCGGCGGCTGGGACCTGCTCGACGCGGGCGTGGGTCCGGCCCTCGCCGCGGCCTCCGTCTCCGCCGCGCTCACCGCGGCCCGTCTCGCCGGCACCCCGTACGACCTGGTCGTCTCGGCCGGGATCGGCGGCGGCTTCCAGCCCGAGGCGCCCGTCGGCTCGCTCGTCGTCGCCGACCGGATCACCGTGGCCGACCTGGGCGCCGAGACCGCCGAAGGCTTCGTCTCGGTCACCGAACTGGGCTTCGGGACCGTCACCCACTACCCGCCCCGATTCCTGGTGGGGATCGCGTCCGAGGCCACCTGCGCCCCGGCCGGCACCGTTCTGACCGTCTCCACCGTCACCGGCACCGCCGCCCGCGCCGCCGAGCTGCGCGCCCGGCACCCGCGGGCGCTCGCCGAGGGCATGGAGGGCTTCGGGGTCGCGGAGGCGGCCGCCGCGCACGGAACGGCGGTGCTGGAGATCCGCGCGGTCTCCAACCCGGTCGGCCCGCGCGACCGCGCCGCCTGGCGCATCGGCGACGCCCTGGCCGCCCTTACCGAGGCGTTCGGGAAGCTCGCGCCCGCATTGGAGAGTTGGAACCCTCATGACGACCAGTGAGCAGCGGTCCCTGCGGATCGCGTACTCCCCCTGCCCCAACGACACCTTCGTCTTCGACGCCCTCGCCCACGGCCGGATCCCCGGCGCCCCCGCGCTGGACGTGACCTTCGCCGACATCGACATCACCAACGGCATGGCCGAGCGCGGCGAGTTCGACGTGCTGAAGGTGTCGTACGCCGTCCTGCCGTACGTCCTCGGCGAGTACGCGCTGCTGCCGTGCGGCGGTGCGCTGGGCCGGGGCTGCGGGCCGCTGGTGCTCACCCGCGAGGCGGGCGTCGATCTGACGGGCCGTACGGTCGCGGTGCCGAGCGAGAAGTCGACGGCGTATCTGCTGTTCCGGCTGTGGGCGGCGGACACGCTGTCCGGCGGCGGGGTCGGCGAGATCGTCGTCATGCCGTTCCACGAGATCATGCCGGCCGTGCGGGACGGCAAGGTGGACGCGGGGCTGGTCATCCACGAGGCCCGGTTCACCTACCAGAACTACGGGCTGCACAAGCTCGCCGACATGGGCGAGCACTGGGAGCGGACGACCGGGCTGCCGATCCCGCTGGGCGCGATCATCGCCAAGCGCACGCTGGGGGCCGAGACCCTCACCCGGCTCGCCGACTCCGTCCGCGCCTCCGTGCGCGCCGCCTGGGACGACCCCGAGGCGTCCCGGCCGTACGTCATGGCCCACGCCCAGGAGATGGACCCGGCCGTGGCGGACCAGCACATCGGCCTGTACGTGAACGAGTTCACCGCAGGCCTCGGCGAGGACGGCTACGCCGCGGTCCGCGGGCTGCTCACACGCGCGGCGGCCGAGGGGCTGGTACCGCCCCTCGGCCCGGATGCGCTCGCGTTTCCCTGACGGGTGCCTACACGTCCAGCTGGTCGGCGACCGCCCGCAGCAGTCCGGCGATCTTCTTGCCGGAGGCCTTCTCGGGATACCGGCCCTTCTCGAGCATCGGCGTGATGTTCTCGAGAAGGGTCGTCAGGTCCTGCACGATGGAGGCCAGCTCGTCCGGCTTCTTGCGCTGGGCCGCGGCGACCGACGGCGTCGGATCCAGCACGGTCACCGACAGCGCCTGGTCACCGCGCTGACCGGCGACGACGCCGAACTCCACGCGCTGTCCCGGCTTGAGTGCGTCGACTCCGGCGGGAAGGACAGAGGAATGGACGAAGACGTCACCGCCGTCGTCGCGGGAGAGAAAGCCGAAGCCCTTCTCGCTGTTGAACCATTTGACACGCCCGGTCGGCACCGTCTGTCCTCGTCCTCGTACTAGTCGGGAAAAGCGCTCTTGATAGCACTAGAGCGGGTCCACCATGACCCGCCGCCATCAAGGCTAATGGTCTCGGGGCGGGTGACAAGACGTCCCCCGGTTGTTCCCTCGCGCTGGGAACTACCCTGGTCCGGTGCGTGACAAAACCCAAACGAATTCCGCCGCGCCCGGTGACCGGCTGATCCGCGCCGGTGCGATCGTCTTCTTCATCGGGGCCGTGGCCACTCTCGTCACGGTGGCCCCGCTGTTCCTCGGCGCAAAGCCTTTTCCGACGTACATGTTCGGTTTGAGCATGCTCATGGCCGTCGGTTTCCTCGTCGCCGGTGCGGGCGTCCTGCGGTCGATCGCCGCAGGCCGGCGTCAGGCGCGGGGCGCCTCACGGTAGGCGGACAGCCACGCCGGGAAGACGGACAGGTCCGCCAGGACCACGTCCGCGCCGGCGGCGCGCAGCTCCTCCGCGGGGCACGGCCCGGTCGCCACGGCGACCGACAGCGCTCCCGCCGTACGGGCCCCGCGCACGTCCCCGACGTGATCGCCGACGTAGACGCCGGCGCGGTACTCGCGCAGCGCCTCCGCCTTCTGCTCGGCCCACAGGTCGCCCACGACCACGTCCGGCTCGATGCCGAGGTGGCTCAGGTGCAGCTTGGCGTTGGGCTCGTACTTCGCGGTGACCACCATCGTCCGTCCGCCGGCCGCCCGCACCGCGGCTATCGCCTCCCGGGCGCCGTCCATGGCGGGGGTCGCGGCGATGGCGATCGCCGGGTACATCTCCCGGTACAGGTCGGCCATCGCGGGCACCTGCTCCTCGGGGAACCAGTTGATCAGCTCCTCGGCGAGCGGCGGTCCGAGCCGGGTCACCGCCAGATCGGCGTCGATGTACGTCCCGGTCCGCTCGGACAGCGCCACGTAGCAGGCGTGGATTCCGGGCCGCGAGTCGATCAGGGTCATGTCGAGGTCGAATCCGACGGTGAATGTCATATGCGTCATTGTGTCAGCCGCGAGGATGGCCGGTGAGCGCCCCGAAGGACACGGGCGACCGCGCGAGCGACCACGCCGGCCCGCCGCCAGGCGCGCACGGCGAGCCCTGCGGTGCTCACCTGCTCCTCTGCGACCGCCACACCAGGTACAGCGCCGAGGCCACCGCCGCCCCGCGGACCACCCACGGCCATGTCCCGGCGACCGCGTCGTTCATGTGGCCCTGGGCGATCGGCTGGCCCCAGCGGCCGTTGACCCTCCCCCACAGCCACACCGCTCCGGCCCCTACCGCAGCACCCGGCAGGACCATCACGGCCACCTTGGTCTCCGCGGGGGTCAGCCGCCGGGAGCCGTAGGCGATCACCCAGCCGAGGAGCAGCGCGAACCAGTTCCCGAGCACCGCACCGGCGACCAGCGCGGCGGCGGCCAGCAGCAGGAGGGGGTTGGTCCAGCCGGCGGCGGGGCGGGGGACCAGACGCCGGCGCGCGGCGGAGGACGCGGGCTCGGCCTCGGCCTCGGTCGCCTCCGGTTTCGGCGCGGCCGGCGCCGCGACCCGGTCCGCCGGCTCCCGCTCCTTCGGTGGCCGCCTGAGCAGCTCCGGGATCTCCACACCGCCCACGAACCCCGGCACCGAGTCCGTCTCGGCCGCGACGCCGAAGGAGTTGCCGCCCAGACGCCACCAGTCGGGCTGTGCGGCGCCGTCCCCGAGTTCGTGCGCGGCGGCCAGGTGGGGCGGGGACGGGGCGTCGCGCGGGACGGAGGGCACGGTCCCGGTCTCTGTCTCGGCGGGGCGGGGGCCGGGGACGATCCGGCGCAGGCCCTTCAGGCCCTTCGGCTTCGGTTCCGGCTTCCGTTCGCGCGGCGCGGGCTGCACGGGCACGGCGGCGGGCGGCTGCGGAACCCGGCCGGTGCCGGACGTGCCTCCGGCTGCCGCGACGACCTCGTCCGGGGTGCCCAGCCGGTCCAGGATGCGGCGGACCGCGGCGGGACTGTCGACCGTCGCCTTGGCCCGGTGCCGGTCGATCTCGTTGCGCAGCTCCGACACGAGCCGCATCCGTGTCGCCGACGGCAGCTGCCGTTGCTGAGCGATGTCTCCGACACGGCTCAGGTACTCGTAGACGACCTGGTCGCTCTCGATCCCCAACGGAACCCCTCCGGGGTGACGGCGATGAAACCCCGTGAGGACGGTAGCGCAGAGTCGTGCCGCCCCACCCGTACCGGGGTCGGCGCCTGCGGGGCGCCCCTTCCGGGGACGGCAACCGCTACCGTGGGTCAGATGAGCCAAGCGGCCCACCCAGCCCCCCGTTCCCTCGCGGAAGCGCTCCGCGCACGGGACGACGCCTCCCTGGCCGCGCTGCTGCGCAGCCGCCCCGATCTCATCACGCCCGTCCCGACCGATCTCACCCAGCTGGCCACCCGCGCCGGGACCCGTGCCTCGGTGCTGCGCGCGCTGGAGCGGCTGGACCGGTTCGCGCTGCAGACGGCGGAGGCGCTGGCCGTGGCCCCGGACCCGGCGTCGTACGACACGCTGCTCGCGCTGATGGCCGGGGACGCCGGGGACGAGGCGGTCGCCGCCGCGCTGCCGCACACCGTCGCCGGCTTGCGGGAGCAGGCGCTGGTGTGGGGCGACGACGAGCGGCTGCGGCTGGTCCGCACGGCCCGCGAACTCCTCGCGCCGTCCCCGCAGCACCCCTCCCCGACGGGGCTCGGGCCCTGCGTGCAGGAGGCCACCTCGGGCATGTCGCCGGGCCGGATCCAGGAGATCGTCACGGCGGCCGGGCTGCCCTCGACGCACGACTCGGTGTCCGCCGTGGCCGCGCTGACCGCGCTGTTCGAGGACCGGGGGAAGATGGCCGAGCTGCTGGCCGGAGCCCCGGAGGCGGCCCGCGAGGTGCTGGCGCGGCTGGTGTGGGGGCCGCCGTACGGGCAGGTCACCCCGGAACCGGCGGCGCATCTGCGCTGGCTGCTCGACCGCGGGCTGCTTTTGCCGACCGCGCCCGGCACGGTCGTCCTGCCGCGTGAGGTCGCCCTGCATCTGCGCGAGGGCCGGGCCCACCGGGCGCCCGAGCCGCTGCCGCCCGCCGTGGAGCCGGCCGCGACGCACGGCCGGCAGGTGGTGGACGCGACGGCGGCCGGGCAGGCGTACACCGCGCTCGCCACGGTCGAGGAGCTGCTGAAGGACTGGGACGAGGGCGGCCCGGCCGTGCTGCGGGCCGGCGGGCTGAGCGTCCGCGACCTGAAGCGGACGGCCGTCGCACTGGACGTGTCCGAGCCGGTCGCCGCGTTCTGGGTGGAACTGGCGTACGCGGCCGGGCTGATCGCCTCCGACGGCGAGGCCGACGAACGGTACGCGGCCACGCCCGCCTACGACGAGTGGCTGGAACGGCCCTCCGCCGAGCGTTGGGCGCAGCTGGCGGAGGCCTGGCTGGCGGCCACCCGCACGCCGGGGCTGGTCGGCGGGCGCGACGCCAAGGACCGTACGCTCGCCGCGCTCGGCCCCGGCCTGGACCGCTCGGCCGCGCCCGAGGTACGGCACCGGGTGCTGACCCTGCTGGCCGGACTGCCGGCGGGCGCGGCACCGGACACCGAGTCGGTGCTGGCCCGGCTGCGCTGGGAACGGCCGTTGCGCGGGCCCCAGCAGCGCGACGGCGAGGAGGAGCTGCGCTCGCGGCTCGCCCGCTGGACCCTGTCCGAGGCGGAGGCGCTGGGCATCACGGGGCGGGGCGCACTGTCGACGCAGGGCCGCGCCCTGCTGGGCGCCCCGGCGGCGGAGGCGGGCCCGCGCGCCGCCTCGGCCACCCCGGGCGCCCCCGGCCCGGCCGCGGAGGCCGGCCCCGGCGACAAGCTGCCCGTCCACCATCACCACCGCCCGGCCGCCCCGGCCGCCCTCTCCCCCGCCGAGCAGGCCGTGGCGACGGCCGCCGCCGCCCGCCTGCTCGCGCCGCTCCTGCCCGAGCCGCTGGACCACGTGCTGCTCCAGGCCGACCTGACGGCGGTGGCGCCTGGGCCGCTGCAACGCCCCCTCGCCGATCTGCTGGACGTGCTCGCGGACGTCGAGTCCAAGGGCGGCGCGACCGTGTACCGCTTCACCCCGGCCTCGGTACGACGGGCCCTGGACGCCGGCCGTACCGCAGCCGATCTGCACGCCTTCCTCGCCGAGCACTCCCGCACCCCGGTGCCGCAGCCGCTCGCGTATCTCATCGACGACGTGGCCCGCAAGCACGGCCACCTCCGGGTCGGCGCGGCCTCGGCGTACGTGCGCTGCGACGACGACGCCCTGCTGAACGAGATCCTCGCCGACCGGCGCGCCGCGGCACTGCGGCTGCGCCGGCTCGCCCCGACCGTGCTGGCCGCGCCGTGCGACCCGGCCACCCTGCTGGAGGGCCTGCGCGCGATGGGCTTCGCGCCGGCCGCCGAGTCCGCCGAGGGCGACGTCCTGATCACCCGCGCCCACGCCCACCGCACCCCGCCGCGCACCGCGCCCGAGCCGGTCCCGGACGGGCCGCCGCCGCCCGACGCCACGCTGCTCGCGGCGGCGATCCGCGCGATCCGGGCCGGCGACCTGGCCGCCACCGCCCCGCGCAAGGCCGCCGGGGCCGGGGCTCCGCCGGCGGGCGGCGAGCTGCCCCGCACCTCCTCCGCCGAGACCCTGGCCACCGTGCAGGCCGCCGTGCTGACCGGCGGGTCCCTCTGGATCGGCTACGTCAACGCCGAGGGCACCGCCAGCCAGCGCGTCATCGCCCCGGTCAAGGTGGAGGGCGGTTTCGTCACGGCGTACGACCACACGGCGGACGAGGTGCGCACCTATCCGCTGCACCGGATCACGGGCGTGGCGGAGCTGGCGGAAGACTGACGGTGATCGCCGGCGTTTAGGGCACACTGGACGTTTGGTTGTTGTGGAAAGGGTGTGTGCCACACGTGAACGGACCGCTGATCGTCCAGTCCGACAAGACCCTGCTCCTGGAAGTCGAGCACGAGCGGGCCGACGACTGCCGGCGTGCCATCGCGCCGTTCGCCGAGCTGGAGCGGGCGCCCGAGCACATCCACACCTACCGGGTGACCCCGCTCGGGCTGTGGAACGCGCGTGCCGCCGGGCATGACGCCGAGCAGGTCGTGGACGCGCTGGTGCAGTACAGCCGGTATCCGGTGCCGCACGCGCTGCTGGTGGACATCGCCGAGACGATGGACCGCTACGGACGGCTCACGCTGAGCAAGCACCCCGCGCACGGGCTCGTGCTGACCACCACCGACCGGCCGGTGCTGGAGGAGGTGCTGAAGTCCAAGCGGATCGCCCCGCTGGTCGGGGCGCGCATCGACGCGGACACGGTCGTCGTGCACCCGTCCGAGCGCGGGCAGATCAAGCAGATGCTGCTGAGGCTGGGCTGGCCGGCCGAGGACCTCGCCGGGTACGTCGACGGTGAGGCGCACCCGATCGACCTGCTGGAGGACGGCTGGGCGCTCAGGCCGTACCAGAAGCAGGCCGTGGAGAACTTCTGGCACGGCGGCAGCGGTGTCGTGGTGCTGCCCTGCGGCGCCGGCAAGACGCTGGTGGGCGCCGGTTCCATGGCCCAGGCCAAGTCCACGACCCTGATCCTCGTCACCAACACCGTCTCCGCCCGGCAGTGGAAGCACGAGCTGGTGAAGCGGACCACGCTGACCGAGGACGAGATCGGCGAGTACAGCGGTACGAAGAAGGAGATCCGCCCGGTCACCATCGCCACCTACCAGGTGCTGACGACCAAGCGGAAGGGCGTCTACCCGCATCTGGAACTCTTCGACTCCCGGGACTGGGGCCTGATCGTCTACGACGAGGTGCACCTCCTGCCCGCCCCCGTCTTCAAGTTCACCGCCGATCTGCAGGCGCGCCGCCGCCTGGGCCTGACGGCGACCCTGGTCCGCGAGGACGGCCGCGAGTCGGACGTGTTCTCGCTCATCGGGCCGAAGCGGTTCGACGCGCCCTGGAAGGAGATCGAGGCCCAGGGGTACATCGCGCCGGCCGACTGCGTCGAGGTCCGGGTGAATCTGACGGACTCCGAGCGGCTGGCGTACGCGACGGCCGAGACGGAGGAGAAGTACCGCTTCTGTGCGACGACGGACACCAAGCGGAAGGTGACGGAGGCGATCGTCCGCCGTTTCGCCGGCCAGCAGATCCTCGTCATCGGCCAGTACATCGACCAACTCGACGAACTGGGCGAGCACTTGAACGCCCCCGTCATCAAGGGCGAGACCTCCAACGCCCAGCGCGAGAGGCTCTTCGACGCCTTCCGCGAGGGCGAGATCAGCGTGCTGGTGGTGTCGAAGGTCGCGAACTTCTCCATCGACCTGCCGGAGGCGACGGTCGCCATCCAGGTGTCCGGCACCTTCGGCTCCCGCCAGGAGGAGGCCCAGCGCCTCGGCCGCGTCCTGCGCCCGAAGGCCGACGGCCACCAGGCGCACTTCTACTCGGTCGTCGCCCGCGACACCATCGACCAGGACTTCGCCGCCCACCGCCAGCGCTTCCTGGCCGAACAGGGCTACGCCTACCGGATCATGGACGCGGACGAGATCCTGGCGGAGGACAGCACCGGCTCAGCTTGATGCCGGTGGCGACGGGCACGTTGGTCTGGCCGACGATCAGGGCCGCGAGCAGGAGCGCGTTGCCCGCGAGGAATGCGGCCTTCAGGGCCGGGACGAACAGGATCGCCGCGAAGGGCGGGTGGGTCGCGGGTGAAGTCTGTGCGGTTACTTGCGGCGTATGCCCGCCTCCTCGCCGTACTCGCCGAGGATGACCACGCCGAACGCGGCCTCCGCGAACACCTTGATCGCACGGAGGACGTTGCCCAGCCAGTGGTGATGCGGGCCGTCCACGGCTGTGGCGCCGGTCGGCGGTGGGACAGGACCTGGGGAGATGGTTGCTGCGCTCATGTCTCCATGGTGGATCGCCGGGCATAAGACCCGCATCGGTCTCCAGAGCCAATCCCGGACGGCTCCGTGTAGATCTACGGGTGGACCGCGGCCCCTACTTCGGGGGCCGCGCGTCCCCTAGGGGTCGGAAATGCGCGGGCGGAAAAACCGTTGGCCCCCACCGCGCGTTCTCGCCTAGAATTTCCGCTCTTGCCCGCCTCCCCTCCGCGGAGTGCCGTCGCCCGGTCGGAAACCGGGCGGCTTCGTCGTAGTCACCCAGCAGGTCCACCGGAGGCACCCCCGTGTCCACGTCCACGCCCGCCGACGACCCACTCGCCCGAGAGCGCTCCCACCTCGCCGCCTCCCGCGCCGCACTGCGCGCCATGCGCGAGGACGTGGAGTCGCTGGACATCCGGGACGTCACCGCGAACTGGGTCAACGCCGAAGTGCTGTCCCGCCAGATCGACGAGCGGATCAAGGCACTGGCCGACCTCAGCGACACCCCGCTGTTCTTCGGCCGGCTGGACTACCTGCACGCGCCGCGCGCGGACCAGGCCGAGGGGGCCGAGGAATCAAAGAGGCGCGAAGCGCCTTCCTCGCAAGGGCGGCGGTGGGAGACGGGCGGGCGGTTCTACATCGGGCGGCGGCATGTGCACGACGCCGGCGGCGACCCCATGGTCATCGACTGGCGCGCCCCGGTCTCGCAGCCGTTCTACCGGGCGTCCAAGAAGGACCCGATGGACGTCGGGCTGCGCCGCCGCTTCGGCTACACCGGCGGCGACCTCACGGCGTACGAGGACGAGCACCTCTCCGACCCGGCCGAGGCGGCCACCGCCAGCAAGCTGCTCCAGCAGGAGATCGAGCGGCCGCGTGTCGGCCCCATGCGGGACATCGTCGCCACCATCCAGCCCGAGCAGGACGAGATCGTCCGCTCCGGTCTGTCCGGCACGGTCTGCGTCCAGGGCGGCCCCGGCACCGGAAAGACCGCCGTCGGCCTGCACCGGGTGGCCTACCTCCTCTACGCCCACCGGGAGCGGCTCGCCCGCACCGGCACCCTGGTGATCGGGCCGAACAAGTCCTTCCTGCACTACATCGAGCAAGTCCTCCCCGCGCTGGGCGAGCTGACCGTGCGGCAGGCCACCGTGGACGACCTGGTCGCGCACGTCGAGGTGCGCGGCGCCGACGACGCGGCCGCCGCCGTGATCAAGGGCGACGCCCGGATGGCCGAGGTGCTGCGCCGGGCCCTGTACTCCCACGTGACCATGCCGACGGAGCCGGTCGTGGTGGTGCGCGGCTCCCGGCGCTGGCGGGTGCCGTCGTACGAGCTGGAGGACATCGTCCGGGAGTTGCTCCAGCGGGACATCCGTTACGGCGCCGCCCGCGAGGCCCTGCCGCAGCGGATCGCGCACGCGGTGCTGGTGCAGATGGAGCGCTCGGGCGAGGCGCCGGACGACCGGGTGCAGGACGCGGTGGCGCGCAACAGCGCGGTGAAGGCGGCCGTGAAGGAGATCTGGCCGGCCGTGGACCCGGCGAAGCTCGTGCTGCGCCTGCTGACGGACGCGGACTTCCTCGCCGAGCACGCCGCCGGGATCCTGGACGAGGACGAGCAGAAGACGATCCTGTGGGCCAAACCGGTGCGCAGCGTGAAGTCGGCCAAGTGGTCGGCGGCGGACGCGGTGCTGATCGACGAGGCGGCCGATCTGATCCAGCGCACGCACTCACTCGGCCATGTCGTCCTCGACGAGGCGCAGGACCTGTCCCCCATGCAGTACCGGGCCGTCGGCCGCCGCTGCACGACGGGCAGCGCGACGGTACTGGGCGACCTGGCGCAGGGCACGACCCCCTGGGCGACCCGCAGCTGGGACGAGGCGCTGGCCCATCTCGGCAAGCGCGAGGGGGTGATCGAGGAGCTGACGGCCGGTTTCCGCGTCCCCACGGACGTCATCGCCTACGCCTCCCGCCTCCTGCCGCACATCGCCCCCGGCCTCACCCCCGTGGCCTCCGTCCGGGAGAACCCCGGCTTCTTCGAGATCCGTACGGTCACGGAGGCGTCCGAAGTCGTGGCCGCCTGCGAGGAGTTGCTGCGCAACGAGGGTTCGACCGGCCTGATCGCCGCCGACGCCCGTGTCCCCGTCCTGGCCGAGGCCCTGACGGCCGCGGGCCTGCCGTACCTGGCCCCCGGTGCGGAGACCACCCAGGAGACCCGTCTCACCCTGGTCCCGGCGTCCCTGGCCAAGGGTCTGGAGTACGACTACGTGGTCCTGGACGAGCCGCAGGCGGTGGTGGACGGCGAGCCGGACGAGCGCACGGGACTGCGCCGGCTGTACGTGGCGCTCACGCGTGCGGTGTCGGGGCTGATCGTGACCCACGCGGCGGCGGTACCGCCTCAGTTGGCCTGACGGCACACGGCTAGGGTGTCGTGCCGTTCCGTCACGTCCCCAGGGAAAGGCCTCCGTTGAGCACACCGCCGTCCCCGCATCCCGGCTACCCGCAGGCTCCAGGGCCGTACGCGCAGCAGCCGGGTCCGTACCAGCAGGCGCCTGGGCCGTACGCACAGGCGCCCGGGGCATACCAGCACCCGGCGCCCGGTCCGTATCAGCAGGCCCCGGTGCCGTACCCGCCCCAGCCGGCGCCCGCCGGGTACGGCCAGGCCGCTCCGTACCAGCAGGCCCCCGGTGCCTACCCGTCCGCCACCGCCCCCTCGCCCGCAGGCCCCGGGTGCGACGTGTGCGGAGCCGCGCCGGCCGCACGGGTGACGATCCGCGGCCATCAGGGCATGCTGATCGTGATGCGGAACCTGTGGCGGAAGGGCACCTTCTGCCAGACCTGCGGGCTCGCCGTCTTCCGGAAGATGCAGTCGGACACGATGGTGCAGGGCTGGTGGGGTCCGGCGTCGATGATCATCACGCCCATCACGCTGCTGATCAACCTCTTCACCCTGTCCAGGATCCGGAAGCTCCCCGCGCCGACGGCCGCCTTCGGCCCCGGCCTGGACCCGGGCCAGCCGGTCCTGCGACGCCCGGCCGGAATGTTCGGCCTGGTCCCGCTCACCGGCTTCTGCCTGGTGTTCCTCTTCGTCCTCGTAGCGCTCGCGACCGCGTGACGACGCTGGACGGGGGCTGTCCTACTCCCCGTCCAGCACCCTGCGCCACTCGGCCACAGCCCCCTCGGAAACCGCCCCCGCCCAACCCGCGGAGCGCGCCGCGCCGCCGATGTGGAAGGCGTCGATGCCGGCGGCCCGCAGCCGCGGCACGTGCTCCAGCCGCAGGCCGCCGCCGACCAGGAGGGTCTGGCCGTACCCCGGCTCGCCCCGCCGGCCCGCCTCGGCGACCAGCGTCGGCAGACCCTCGTCGACCCCGCCGGCGGCACCCGCGGTGAGGTAGGTGTCGAGGCCGGGCAGGTCGGCGAGCCGCTTGCGCAGGGCGTCGCGGTCGGCGGCGCGGTCGATCGCCCGGTGGAACGTCCACGCGCAGCCGTCCAGCACGCCGACCACCCGCTCGACGGCGGCCAGGTCCGCCCAGCCGCCCCCGTCGAGGAACCCGAGGACGAACTGGTCGGCGCCGGCCTCGCGCAGGTCGCCGGCCACCCGGAGCAGACGGTCCACGTCACCGGCCGCGAACCCGTCCGCGAGGCGGAGCATCACGCGCAGGTCGATGTCGACGGCGGCCCGGATCCGGGCGACGGTGGCGGGCGCGGGGCTGAGCCCGTCGGCCGCCATGTCGGTGACCAGCTCCAGCCGGTCCGCGCCTCCGGCCTGGGCGGCGACCGCGTCGTCCACGTCGAGCGCGATCACCTCCAGGACTGCACGCTTGCTCATGGCACCCCATTCGTCCATCGGTCCCTACAGGTCTAGTCCAATTCCAAGACTACGCCTGTGCGGGGGCGCCCTTCACCCGAAGATGTTGAGTTCCCCCTCCCGCGCGCCGGCCAGCTCGTATCCGCTCCCGTTCACCGGCCGCCCCGCGTACAGCCGGACGAGGGTGGGCGCGTCGCCGATGTAGCGCGCGGGCGGGCCGCCCGCCACCGCCGCCCCGAGCCGCAGCGGCTCGTCCACGTCGTCCAGGTCGGCGTGCAGGGGCAGGTGTTCCTTCTCACGGGTGATCCGGACGAGCAGCGTCAGCGCGTCCGGCAGCCCGGCCCCCGCGTACGCCCCCGGCGCGCCGAAGACCTCGCGCACGTCACCGGCGTGCACCCACTCCCCCAGCGCGATCATGTCGAGCACCCCGCCCGCCCTGGCGATCACCGGCCCGGCCTCGGTCATCCCGCGCTCCAGCTCGTCCACGACCCGCGCGTTGGACCACCCGGCCCGCTCGGCGATGTCCCTGTCGTTGGACTCGGGCGAGAACACGCCCTTCTCGAACCGGCTCTCCACCACCCGCATCAACGCGGCCGAACAGTGCGCCAGCACGTCCCGCACCGACCACCCCGGACACGCGGCGGTCGGCAGCGCGAAGTCCGCGTCCGGACGCGCCCGCAGCAGCGGTATGAGGGCGTCCCGCTCCAGAGCGAGCAGCCGGCCGGGGAGTTCGGGGTCTCGTACTTCCTGTACGTCAGTCATGGGGGCCACGCTAGGGCGCCGACGGCACGCCTCACGGCAGAACGACGGCGCGCGTCGCGGAAGAATGGGCCCATGGCCGACCTCGATGCCCTGCGCCTCCGCTTCGCCCGTGCGCTGGAAGCCGCCCGTGCCCCGGGCGGCGGCCCCGATCCCGCGCCGTACGCCGACAACCTGCTCGCCCGCTGGCAGGAGCCGCAGCGCCGGTACCACACGGTGGCCCACCTCACCGCGGTCCTCGACCACATCGACGTACTGGAGGGGTACGCCGCCGACCCGGACGTCGTGCGCCTGGCCGCCTGGTTCCACGACGCCGTCTACCTTCCGGAGCGGTCCGAGAACGAGGAGCGCTCGGCGCGGCTCGCCGAGCGCGCCCTGCCGGAGGCGGGTGTGCCGGACGCCAGGGCGGCCGAGGTGGCCCGGCTGGTCCGGCTCACCTGCACGCACGACCCGGCCGACGACGACCGCGACGGCCAGGTGCTGTGCGACGCCGACCTCGCGATCCTGGCCGCGCCCCCGTCGGCGTACGCCGTCTACACCGCCGAGGTGCGCGAGGAGTACCACTTCGTGCCGAACGACGCCTTCAGGGAGGGCCGCTCGGCCGTCCTGCGCCAACTCCTCACGCTCCCACGGCTGTTCCGCACTCCCTACGGCCAGGAGAACTGGGAGGCCACCGCCCGCTACAACCTCGCCTCCGAGCTGGAAATGCTGTCGCCCTGAGGGGACCCGCCCTCTAGGGTTCGCCCATGCGACCGATAAACGGGGACCATGTGACCGAGGCCGTGGCGGGCTGCACGGCGGCACTGCGCGCGGCGGTGGACCGGGACTGGCGGGCGGTGCGGGCCGGGCGGCTGGAGTGGGACTGCCACGCCACCGCCGTCCATGTCGCCGACGACCTGATCGCCTACGCCGGCAACCTGGCCGGACGCGCGCAGGACGCCTACGTCCCCTTCGAGCTGAAGTTCCTCGACGAGGGCACCGGCAACGCGGGCCTGCTGCACGTCATCGAGACGACCGGGGCGCTGCTGGCCGCCGCCGTCCGCACCGCACCGCCCGGCGTCCGCGCCTTCCACCCCTACCCCTTCCGCAGCGCCGACGCCCAGGGCTTCGCCGCGATGGGCATCGCCGAGGTGCTGCTGCACACCCACGACATGGCCGAGGGGCTGGACATCCCCTACGAGCCGCCCGCCGAGCTCGTCGAGGCGCTCCTGGCCTGCCTCTTCCCGCACGTCCAGCCCGGCCCCGCCCCGTGGCCGACCCTGCTGTGGGCCACCGGCCGCGGCGAGCTGCCCGGCCGCGCCCCGGTCACCGAATGGCGCTGGATGAACAACCTCGTCATCCCGGCCGGGCGCTTCACCCTGACCGGTCTGCGCCCGGCCGCCGCCCACGATCTGCGCCTGGGCGGCGACGGCGGCTTCACCTGGCTCGACGGCGGCCCGTACGAGGGCACCCGGGAGGCCGCCTCCTTCCTGATGAAGGCGTACGAAGGCGGCGTGCACCGCCCGGAGTTCGGGGTCTTCGTGCTCGTACGGCACGAGGACGGCCGCGCGATCGGCGGCCTCGGCTTCCACGGCGTCCCGGACGAGGACGGCCGGGTGGAGATCGGCTACGACCTGGTCGAGGGCGCCCGGGGGCAGGGGTACGCCACGGAGGCCCTGCGCGCGCTGGCGGACTGGGCACTGGCCCGGGACGACGTCGGCTCGCTCTTCGCGACCATCGAGCGGGACAACACGCCCTCGCAGGCGGTGGTCACCCGGGCCGGGTTCGTCCCGGTGAGCGGCGAGGACGGCACCGAGCCGGCCTCCGGACTGCTCCACTACGAACTGCGCGGCTGAAAAAGGCGCCTCGGGGCCACACGGTTCGCGGTCGGGGACTAGGAAACCCCCCGCCGCACCAGCCCCTTGGGCCTGCGCAGCCCGGACTCCCGCAGCAGCCGCACCACTTCGCGGCTGCTGACCTCCACCGCTCCGGCCGCGACCGCCTCCGCGTACCGGTGCGAGGGAACGTCGTAGTGGTCGCGCTCGAAGGCCCGCCTCGGCACGCCCAGCCCGTCGGCGAACGTGTGGAGTTCGTCGTACGACACGTCGCTGACCAGGTGTGACCACATACGGCCGTGTCCCGGCCAGGCGGGCGGGTCGATGTACAGCGTCACGACGAGGCCATTCCGCCCGTGGCCGAGCCCAGCGAGCCCACGGCCGCGACCTTCACGCCCGCCTTGTGGCACACCCAGTGCGGGTCGGGGCCCAGCTCGGGCTCCACGTCCAGCGCGTGCGGGTCGCCGGAAGGGCACACCGGGCACAGCGGCCAGCGGCCGTAGCGGTCCAGCAGCGCGTCCTGCACGTCCTGGGCGATCAGCCCGGCGACGTAGGACGCGCCCTCCGGCCACTGCTCGACCCACCAGCGGCGCTCCACGACGGAGTCCTCGACCAGCGAGACCACGTCCGCCTCCGCGACCTCGCCTGCGATCAGATCGGCGAGCACGAGGGCTCGGGCGGCGTGCAGCGCCTGTTCAAGGGGACTGATGGGCTCCATAAGACCCATTGTGCGCACTCTTGACCACGACGCCGAACCGAAAATATCTTTCATCTGTGACCCAGGACGTGAAGGAAATTTTCGGCAGTCCCGGCGGATCCCTCGCCGCCAAGGTGCGCACCCTCGCCCCCACCATGACCCGCTCCATGCAGCGCGTCGCGGAGGCCGTCGCGAGCGACCCGGCCGGCTGCGCCGCCCTCACGGTCACCGGCCTCGCCGAGCTCACCGGCACCAGCGAGGCCACGGTCGTGCGCACCGCCCGCATCCTGGGCTACCCCGGCTACCGCGATCTGCGTCTGGCCCTCGCCGGGCTCGCCGCGCAGCAGCAGTCGGGCCGGGCGCCGGCGATCACGACCGACATCGCGGTGGACGACCCCATCGCCGACGTCGTCACCAAGCTGGCCTACGAGGAGCAGCAGACCCTCGCGGACACGGCCGCCGGACTCGACACCGTCCAGCTCGCCGCCGCGGTGGGCGCACTGGCCGGCGCCCGGCGCACCGACGTGTACGGCATAGGGGCGTCCGGGCTCGTCGCCCAGGACCTCACCCAGAAGCTGCTCCGCATAGGCCTCATAGCCCACGCCCACAGCGACCCGCACCTCGCCGTGACCAACGCGGTACAGCTCCGTTCGGGTGACGTGGCGATCGCGATCACCCACTCCGGCTCGACGGGGGACGTCATCGAGCCGCTGCGGGCCGCCTTCGAGCACGGGGCCACGACCGTGGCCATCACCGGCAGGCCGGACTCGCCGGTCACTCAGTACGCCGACCACGTCCTGACGACGTCCACCTCACGGGAGAGCGAGCTGCGGCCGGCCGCGATGTCCTCGCGGACCAGTCAACTGCTCGTGGTGGACTGCCTGTTCGTGGGAGTGGCCCAGCGTACGTACGAGACGGCGGCGCCCGCGCTGGCCGCGTCGTACGAGGCGCTGGCCCACCGGCATCGCACCAGCCCCAGGTGAGTGACACTCCGGATGGTCCGGACGAGTGACACCCCGGGTGAGTAACAGGACGCGCAACGGCACCCAGACCTGAGAGAGCCGCCCCCCATGACCTCCCATGACCTGCGTCGGCAGTTGGCTTCCCTGACCACCGAAGCCTTCCGGCCCGAGCTCGCCGACATCGACCGCCTTCCCACCCTCGACATCGCCCGCCTGATGAACGGTGAGGACGCGGGTGTGCCCGCCGCCGTGGCGGCGCAGTTGCCCCGGATCGCCGCCGCCATCGACGCCGTCGCCGCACGCATGGCTCGCGGTGGCCGACTGGTCTACGCCGGCGCGGGCACCGCCGGCCGGCTCGGCGTCCTGGACGCCTCCGAGTGCCCGCCCACCTTCAACACCGACCCCGCGCAGGTCGTCGGCCTGATCGCGGGCGGCCCGGAGGCGATGGTGACCTCCGTCGAGGGCGCGGAGGACTCCGCGGAACTGGCCCGCCGGGACCTGGACGCGCTGGGGCTCACCCCCGACGACACCGTGGTCGGCGTCTCCGCCTCCGGCCGCACCCCCTACGCGATCGGCGCCGTCGAGCACGCCCGCGCCCTGGGCGCCCTGACCATCGGCCTGGCCTGCAACGAGCACAGCGCGCTCGCGGCGGCGGCCGAGCACGGCATCGAGGTGGTGGTCGGCCCCGAACTGATCACCGGCTCCACCCGGCTGAAGGCGGGCACGGCCCAGAAGCTGGTCCTCAACATGCTCTCGACGATCACGATGATCCGGCTCGGCAAGACCTACGGGAACCTGATGGTCGACGTGCGGGCGTCCAACGACAAGCTGCGGGCCCGCTCCCGCCGGATCGTGTCCCTGGCCACGGGCGCCTCGGACGCGGAGATCGAGAAGGCCCTCAGCGAGTCCGGCGGCGAGGTGAAGAACGCGATCCTCGCCCTCCTCGCCCAGGTCGACGGCCCGACGGCCGCCCGCCTTCTGGAGGAGTCCGGCGGCCATCTGCGTGCCGCGCTGGCGCACGCGGCCCGCTGACCCGCACGCTCGGGGCGTGCGCAACGCCCCCGCCTCCGCCGCGACCGCCATCCTCCACCGGGTCGGCGGCCCGGCCAACATCACCTCCGTGGGCCACTGCATGACCCGCCTCCGGCTGACCCTCGCCGATCCGACGGCGGTGGACGAGGAGGGGCTGCGGACGCTGCCCGGGGTGCTGGGGGTGGTGTCCGACGGGCCCACCCGGCAGATCGTGCTCGGGCCCGGAGTGGTCGCCACGGCCGCCCTGACGGCCGCCTCCGCGGCCACCCTGGCCGCTCCCGCGCACGCCGACGACCACTGGACCGCCACGGACACCGCGACCTGTGCGGGCAACCTCGTCGCCGCCCCCGCGGTGAAGTCCGTGTCCCCGCTTCCGCTGGGCAACCCCATGCCCAGGTGCGGCAAGGGCAGCCTGATCCATCAGGGCCGCTGAGCGACGGGCCTCACCCAGCCCGCCAGACCAGCGTGTAACGCCAGAAGAGCCGCCGCCGGAACCGGGCCCCGGGAAGCAGCCGGCGAGCCTCCCGCTCGACCTCGCCGTAACTCATCGCGGGCTCGCGGGTGGGCGCGGTCATGGACACGGGCCTCCGGGTGACCGCCCGCCCGCGATTCTTCACCCACCCGGTCGCCGCGTTCAGCGGTACGGCGACCAGCCCGAGCGCGTGGTCGAGCGGGCTGTCGGCCCGCGCGCAGCCGACGACGACGAGGGTTCCACCGGGAGCCAGCTCCTTCTTGAGCCGGTCGAGGGTGCCGGCGAAGGGCAGGTGGTGGAGTACGGCCACACAGGTGATGACGTCGAAGGGGCCGGGCGGAAGGCCGTCAGGGGCGGAGGCGAGCCGGTAGGTGACGGCGGCGTCGGGAGCCGTCAGCTGACGCGCCTTGCCGAGAATCTCCGGATCGGCGTCCACCCCGACGACCGACTCCGCCCGCCGGGCCGGCAACCGAACCAGATCCCCGCTCCCGCACCCCACGTCCAGCGCGGCACGGAACCGCCGGGGCAACTGCCGTACCAGCCACGGGTGATAGTGCGCGTTGTGGTCCCAGGGGTAGGCGGCATTGAAGCGACGAAGGACGTCGACCAACCGGTTCGCCAGCACGGGCGCACCCTACGACTCCCCCGGGCAGAGGCCATCCTTTACAGTTCGTTCACCCGCCAGACGCTCACTTGGGCGACAGGCCTCATTTCTTGAGGGAACACATGCGCAGACTCGCCATCGGTGCCGCTTCGTCCGGCGCGCTGGCACTCATCGCCCTCACCGCTCCGGCCGCTCACGCGGACACGGTGGTGGGCGACACCCAGGTCTCGAACGTGGTGGTGAACGGTGGCAAGGACGTCGCCGTCGGCACGACGAACAAGGTGACCTTCAAGGTCACGTTCACGGCCTCCGACCCGGCCGGCATAGCCTCCGGGCAGACGTACCTGTACCACGGCACCTGGAGCGACCCCGACGCCTTCTGGACCCAGGACTCGCCCAGTGAGACCACGTGCACGTCGGGGACCACGGTCACCTGCACGTCGACGTACACCGTCGTCCCCGAGTACGACCTGCACTACAACGCCCTCGCGGGCACCTGGCACTTCGGCGCGTACGCGAAGGCCAAGGACGGCGACTCGGCGAAGCGGACGAATCTCGGCACCTTCCACGTACAGCGCTACTCCAAGCTCACGGTCAACGCCTCGCCGGAGCCGGTCGCCAAGGGCCGGACGATCACCGTCACGGGCAAGCTGACCAGGGCGAACTGGGAGGACCACCTGTATCACGGGTACGCCGGACAGCCGGTCAAGCTGCAGTTCCGCAAGGCCGGCAGCAGCACGTACAGCACCGTCAAGACCGTGAACACAGACGGCAGCGGCAATCTGAAGACCACGGTCACCGCCTCCACCGACGGCTACTGGCGCTACTACTTCACGGGCACGAGCACCACGCCCGCCGCCAAGGCCACGGGCGACTTCGTCGACGTGAACTGACGAGCCCGGCCCAAGGGCCCGACCCCGTCGAGTCGGCCGCTTTGCCGGTCGCTCTCGTACCCTTGGGGGACGCCGAGGAACTCAAGGACTGCGCAGGCTGACATGAATCACGCCCAGCTCGCCGCTCTGGGAAGGGCCCTCCGGGTGCTCGGGGAGCACGGGGAGGCGCTGACCGCCGACACCCCGGACGCCCGGCTGCACGAGGTCAAGGCGGATCTGCGCCGGGCGCTGGACCTCGTGGAGGAGAGCGTCGGGAGCGGCGCGCCCAGCACCCGGTGTCCCGAGCATCCGCAGGGGCCCGTCGACGAGAGCGCGCCCGATCTGTGTCTGCTCTGCGAGACCCGGCGCCGGGCCGCCCGCCGGTCGGAGTTCCAGGGCGCGAGGACCGAACCCGCACCCGCCGCCACCGCGCCCTCCCGTTACGGGGTCCGAGGCGACCGGCCTCAGCCGCAGCAGCGGTGGCTGCCGGAGGCGTGGAACGGGCAGGAGTGGCAGTTGTGCGGGACGCCGAGGAGGGATCGGCGGGAGGCGGAGGCGTATCTCGCCGCCCAGCGGCGCGGATCCCGGCCCGCGATGGCCTACCGGCTCGTGCACGAGTTCACCGACTACGAGGTGCTACGGGTGTGGGGCACACCCGTGCACGTCGACATCGAGCCCATGGGCAACCTGTAGGCCTCGGGAGCTTCAGCTGAGCGTCTTCAGCGAGGCCGCGTCGTACGGCTTCAGCTCGTCGAAGCGGTCGGAGAGCACCTTGGCCGCCCACTCCGGGTCCTGGAGCAGCGCGCGGCCCACGGCGACCATGTCGAACTCGTCGGCCTCCATGCGGTCGAGGAGGTTGTCGATGCCCTTGACCTCGGAGCCCTGCCCCTGGAAGGCGCCCAGGAACTCGCCGTCGAGGCCGACCGAACCGACGGTGATGACCTGCTTGCCGGTCAGCTTCTTCGTCCAGCCGGCCAGGTTCAGGTCCGAGCCCTCGAACTCCGGCAGCCAGTAGCGGCGGGTGGAGGCGTGGAAGACGTCGACGCCGGCCGCCGCCAGGGGGGTCAGGATCGCCTCCAGCTCCTCGGGGGTCTCGGCCAGGCGGGCGGTGTAGTCCTGCTGCTTCCACTGCGAGTAGCGGAAGATGATCGGGAACTCGGGGGAGACCGCCTCGCGGACCGCCGCCACGATCTCCGCGGAGAACTGGGTGCGGGCCACCGGGTCGCCGCCGTAGGCGTCGGTGCGGCGGTTGGTGCCCTCCCACAGGAACTGGTCGAGGAGGTAACCGTGGGCGCCGTGGAGCTCCACGCCGTCGAAGCCGATGCGCTCGGCGTCCGCGGCGGCCCGGGCGAACGCGGCGACGACGTCGTCCAGGTCCTTCTGGGTCATGGCCTTGCCGGTGGGCTCGGCGTCCGCCGTCACCAGGCCGGACGGGCCCATCGCGGGGGCGTCCGGGTACGGGGCGTCGCCGTCCTTGCGGACCATGCCGATGTGCCAGAGCTGCGGGACGATCGTGCCGCCGGCCGCGTGCACGTCCTCGGCGACCTTCGCCCAGCCCGCCAGCTGCTCCTCGCCGTGGAACCGGGGCACGCGCGCGCTGTTGCCGGCCGACTCGTGGCCCACGTACGTGCCCTCGGTGACGATCAGGCCGACCCCGGCGGCGGCCCGGCGGGAGTAGTACGAGCGCACGTCCTCGCCGGGGATGCCGTCCGGGGAGAACATGCGGGTCATCGGCGCCATCACGATCCGATTGGGGACCGTGAGCCCGTTGAGGGCGATCGGACGGGACAGGACCTGGGCCGCGCGGGAGGCGGGCGTCGTGACGGTCACGTGGGGGGCTCCTCTGGGTGGCTGAGTCAACCGGACGGTATGTGTGCACGCATTGTTGCAGCTCCTTAAGTAATCGCCTATGCGCTGCCCCACATTCCACCCCGGAGGAAGCCCTTATGTGACGCCGCTCACACTGTCCCGGTTCAGCCGTCGCGCCCGCTCCCGCAGCACCTCGTCCGTCGGCGCCTCCCCCAGCTCCCCCGGCGGACAGTCCCATTCCCGGCCGCCGCCGATGGGCCGGAGCTGGACGTACCCGCCCACGCGCCCCATGACCTCGCCGATCCGCCCGCTGCGCAGGTCCACGGCGTACACGGGTGCACGGCTCACGCGGCACCGCCCTTCGCGCGAACGACCGCCGCCAGCCTCGAGGCGACGCCGATGTTGCAGCGGCCCAGGTCGACCAAGGCGTACGGATGCCCGTGGGCGCCGGTCACCGGGTCGATCCGCAGCGACGGCAGGATGATCCCGACGCCGCGCAGGGCTTCGCGCAGCCGCTCCACCGCTTCCTCGGCACTCCGGGCGGGCCGCTCGTCCGCCGCCGATTCCTTCGTCTCCATTGCGCCAATTCCTCCACGCTGAGTGTTCGCGTTCACCACACAGCGTGGCCGCCGGCGCTCTAACCTGGCCAGAGAGGGCGCCCCAACAACCTCTGCTGTCAGACCAGGAGTCGCCATGGCAGGACCGAAGAACCTCGATCCGTCGTCATCGCCGCGCGCCTTGCTGGGCGCGGAGTTACGGCACGCCCGGGAGCGGAAGGGGCTGAGCCAGGAGCAGTTGGGCCAACGGCTGTTCGTGAGCGGGTCGTTCATCGGGCAACTGGAGGCGGGGACACGGCGGATGCAGCCGGAGTTCGCTCGGATGCTGGATGAGGTGCTGGAGACGGGGGGCTTCTTCACGCGGAACTGCGGGGCGGCGGCCAAGTCGAAGTATCCAGAGCACTTCGCGGAAGCGGCGGAGGCTGAGGCGAGAGCTACGGCGATCAGGGAGTACGCGCCGCTCCTGATCCCGGGATTGCTCCAGACACCCGCGTACGCACGGGCTGTGAACCGCGCCTACGACCCGACGGCACCGGAGGAAACCATCGACGAGTGGGTGGAAGGGCGGATGGAACGGATCCGTCTGCTCGACCACCCAACAAGGCCGATGTTGTGGGCCGTACTTGACGAAGCCGCATTGCGCCGGGAGACCGGTGGCCGAGAGGTGATGGCGCAAGCCTTGCACCACGTCGCGGGTCTGGCCCGCCGGAGCCGGGCCATCGTGCAGGTGCTGCCGTTCAGCGCGGGAGCGCATACGGCGATGAAGGGCGCCCTCAAGCTGATGGACTTCGAGGACGCGCCCCCGCTGGTCTACTCAGAAGGGGTCGGCACCGGTCGGCTGGAGGACGATCCGGCCACCGTCGCCCAACTGAGGTTCACGTTTGATCTCCTCGTGGCCTCTGCACTCTCGCCGGGGAAGTCCCTAGCTCTGGTCGAGTCGTTGGCGCAGGATTACACCCATGAGGAACATCCCTGACCACGATCTGAGCGCGGCCATCTGGCACAAGTCGAGCTATAGCGGGGGAGGCGGCGACAACTGCCTGGAGGTCACCCACTCCTTCCCCACCGCCATCCCCGTCCGCGACTCCAAAACCCCCCGCGGCCCGAAGCTCGTGTTCCGGCCCACGGCCTGGTCCGCTTTCGTCGATCACCTCAAGCGGCCCCACAGCTGAGTACACGCCCGAGGGCGGCACCCCCAGCCGGAAGCTGGAAGTGCCGCCCTCGGAACGGACAGGTGATCCGGGGAGGATCAGAAGTCCATGTCACCGCCCGGCATGCCGCCGCCGGCCGGCGCGGCGGCCTTCTCCGGCTTGTCGGCGATGACGGCCTCGGTGGTCAGGAACAGCGCGGCGATGGAGGCGGCGTTCTGCAGGGCAGAGCGGGTCACCTTCGCCGGGTCGATGATGCCCTCGGCGACCAGGTCGACGTACTCGCCGGTCGCAGCGTTCAGGCCGTGGCCCGGGGTCAGGTTGCGCACCTTCTCCACCACGACACCGCCCTCGAGGCCGGCGTTGACGGCGATCTGCTTCAGCGGGGCCTCGAGCGCGATGCGGACGGCGTTGGCGCCGGTCGCCTCGTCACCCTCGAGCTCCAGCTTCTCGAAGACCTGGGAGGCCTGCAGCAGGGCCACGCCACCACCGGCGACGATGCCCTCCTCGACGGCCGCCTTGGCGTTGCGGACGGCGTCCTCGATGCGGTGCTTGCGCTCCTTGAGCTCCACCTCGGTGGCGGCGCCGGCCTTGATGACCGCGACACCGCCGGCGAGCTTCGCCAGGCGCTCCTGCAGCTTCTCGCGGTCGTAGTCCGAGTCGCTGTTCTCGATCTCGGCGCGGATCTGGTTGACGCGGCCGTTGACCTGCTCGGAGGAGCCGGCACCGTCGACGATGGTGGTCTCGTCCTTGGTGATGACGACCTTGCGGGCGCGGCCCAGGAGGTCCAGGGTCGCGTTCTCCAGCTTGAGGCCGACCTCCTCGGAGATGACCTCGCCGCCCGTGAGGATGGCGATGTCGCCGAGCATGGCCTTGCGGCGGTCACCGAAGCCCGGGGCCTTGACGGCGACGGACTTGAAGGTGCCGCGGATCTTGTTGACGACCAGGGTCGACAGGGCCTCGCCCTCGACGTCCTCGGCGATGATCAGCAGCGGCTTGCCCGACTGCATGACCTTCTCCAGGAGCGGGAGCAGGTCCTTGACGGAGCTGATCTTGGAGTTGGCGATGAGGATGTACGGGTCCTCGAGCGACGCCTCCATGCGCTCCATGTCGGTCGCGAAGTAGGCGGAGATGTAGCCCTTGTCGAAGCGCATGCCCTCGGTGAGCTCCAGCTCCAGACCGAAGGTGTTGCTCTCCTCGACGGTGATGACGCCTTCCTTGCCGACCTTGTCCATGGCCTCGGCGATCAGCTCGCCGATCTGGGTGTCGGCGGCGGAGATGGACGCGGTGGAGGCGATCTGCTCCTTGGTCTCGACGTCCTTCGCCTGCTCCAGCAGGGCGGCGGAGACGGCCTCGACGGCCTTCTCGATACCGCGCTTCAGGGCCATCGGGTTGGCACCCGCGGCGACGTTGCGCAGGCCTTCCTTGACGAGGGCCTGGGCGAGCACGGTCGCGGTGGTCGTACCGTCACCGGCGACGTCGTCCGTCTTCTTGGCGACTTCCTTGACCAGCTCGGCGCCGATCTTCTCGTACGGGTCCTCGAGCTCGATCTCCTTGGCGATGGAGACACCATCGTTGGTGATCGTGGGGGCGCCCCACTTCTTCTCGAGGACGACGTTGCGGCCCTTGGGGCCGAGCGTCACCTTCACGGCGTCCGCGAGCTGGTTCATGCCGCGCTCGAGGCCGCGCCGCGCCTCCTCGTCGAACGCGATGATCTTGGCCATGTGAAGTGGTCCCTCCAGGACTGGGGGTGATTCCTTCGGACCGCGCCCGCGCCCGCGACGGACGGCTCGCCGGCCTCGTGGTTCCTTGCCCCACCCGGCCTGCGGGCCTCACCGACCCGGTCCTTCACTGTCACTCTCACCTTCAGAGTGCTAACGCCAATGATTAGCACTCGGCATGGTCGAGTGCAAGCGCCTACGGGGTACGGCACCCCCGTCAGCCGCCCGCGAACACGGGCCACCCCGGGCATGACGAAGGGCTCGCACCCCGAGCGAGGTGCGAGCCCTTCGAAGATGAACGAAGAACGTCGCTGACAGTCGACGCGTGCTTCAGCTGGTCGCCAGCCGGACCATGTCCGCCTGCGGGCCCTTCTGGCCCTGCGAGATCTCGAAGTCGACCCGCTGCCCCTCTTCCAGGGTGCGGTAACCGTCCATCTGGATCGCGCTGTAGTGGACGAAAACATCCGCACCACCGTCGACCGCGATGAAGCCGTACCCCTTCTCCGCGTTGAACCACTTGACGGTGCCCTGAGCCATGCCTAACTCCCCTATTACTGGCCCTTGCACAGATCCACACTTCGCGGACCCGGGTCAGACCTCACCCCCCATCGGTCGGGGGCGTGCGCCGGAACGCGTCGACCGCGGCTGAATGTATCTGTCCAACTGCCGTCTGCAACAGGTCAATCGGACGAGAATTCTGGACGGGAACGGTCCGGAATGTGCGGAGAATTCGCCTGACTTCAGGGCAAGTCGGGCTCAGCAAACCGCCACAAAAGCCGCATATAACCCACGCACTTTGGCTACTTCTTGTCGGGCGTGCGGCATGAATACAGGGCCCCCGACCGGTGGTCCGAGGGCGCGTTCCCCAACTCTACCGCGCTTAATCACGCAGAATTGCCTCCTCCGCTTCTCTTACGGAGGAGGCAATTCGATGAACAGCGCGTAACCGAAGTTACCCAAGGTAACGATCAGCCGCCGGCGACGGCCGGAATGATGGACACACCGGCGCCGTCCGGGGTCGCCGTCTCCAGTCCCTGCTCGAAGCGGACGTCGTCGTCGTTGACGTAGACGTTGACGAACCGGCGCAGCTTGCCCTGGTCGTCCAGGACGCGCGCGGCGATGCCGGTGTGGTTCTTCTCCAGGTCGGCGATGACCTCGGCGAGGGTCGCGCCCTCGGCGGCGACCTCGGCCTGACCGCCGGTGTAGGTGCGCAGGATGGTGGGGATGCGAACGGTCACGCTCATGCGAGGCCAGCCTCTCGGAAGGAGTCCAGGGTCGGTCGGATGGTGGCGGTGAGGCCGGTCCCGGCAACCGCGTCCAGCGTCTTCAGGCCGTCGCCGGTGTTGAGGACCACCGTGGTCTTGGTCGGGTCCAGGACGCCGTCCTTGAGCAGCTTGCGGGTGACGCCGACGGTCACACCGCCCGCCGTCTCCGCGAAGATGCCCTCGGTGCGGGCCAGCAGCTTGATGGCGTCGACGACTTCCTCGTCCGTCACGTCCTCCACGGCACCGCCGGTGCGGCGCGCGATGTCCAGGACGTACGGCCCGTCGGCCGGGTTGCCGATGGCGAGGGACTTGGCGATGGTGTTCGGCTTCTGGGGCCGTACGACGTCGTGCCCGGCCTTGAAGGCGGTGGACACCGGCGAGCAGCCCTCGGCCTGCGCACCGAAGATCCGGTACGGCTTGTCCTCGACCAGACCGAGCTTGATCAGCTCCTGCAGACCCTTGTCGATCTTCGTCAGCTGGGAGCCGGAGGCGATCGGGACCACGATCTGGTCGGGCAGCCGCCAGCCGAGCTGCTCGCAGATCTCGTACGCGAGGGTCTTGGAGCCCTCCGCGTAGTACGGCCGCAGATTGACGTTGACGAAGCCCCAGCCCTCGCCGGCCGGGTCGCCGATCAGCTCGGAGCAGAAGCGGTTCACGTCGTCGTAGTTGCCCTCGATGCCGACCAGCTCGCCGCCGTAGACCGCGGCCATGACGACCTTGCCCTGCTCCAGGTCGTGCGGGATGAACACGCAGGAGCGGAAGCCGGCGCGGGCCGCGGCGGCGCCGACGGCACCGGCGAGGTTGCCGGTGGAGGAGCAGGACAGGGTGGTGAAGCCGAAGGCGCGGGCGGCCTCCAGGGCCTGGGCGACCACGCGGTCCTTGAAGGAGTGGGTCGGGTTGCCGGAGTCGTCCTTGACGAACAGGCCGCCGGTGACGCCCAGTTCGGCGGCGAGGTTGTCGGCCTTGACGAGCTTGGTCCAGCCCGGGTTCAGGTTCGGCTTGTCGGCCACGTCGGCCGGGACGGGCAGCAGCGGCGCGTACCGCCAGATGTTCGCGGGGCCGGACTCGATGCGACGGCGCAGCTCTTCGGTGTCGTAGGCGGAGAAGTCGTAGGCGATCTCCAGCGGGCCGAAACACTCCTCGCAGGCGAACACCGGGCCGAGGGGGACGCGGTGACCGCACTCGCGACAGCTCAGGGCCGCGGCGGGACCGAGGTCGACGGTGGAATCGGTGGAGCTTGCAACTGTCTGCACAGCCATGGAGGCGAGGCCCTTTCTCCTCATCTTCCTCACGACGCATCTCGCCGTGAGACGGATTTGGCACCTTCCCTGGCCGGGAGCCTCGCGTGAACGAGTTCGACTCAGGGGGGTTGCCGGGGCTTCATCGGGCCGTGTCCCTCTGCCCCTCTGGATGAGCGGTATGCAGTTGTGAGCGCGCCGCCGACCCCGACATGCGATGGTCACCGACGTTGTTCAAGACTGTAACCGAAGGCCAGGACAGTTGAGATAGCCGTCCGAACCGCGAGACACGTGAGGAGCCGCTGACCGTGCTGGAAGAAGTCGAGCGCTGGCTGGCCACCCGTTCCTGGTCGGTGACCGATCGCCCGCTGCACAGGATCCTTGCTGCCAAGCAGCGCACGGGCCAGTCGGTCTCCGTCGTGCTGCCCGCGCTCAACGAGGAGGAGACGGTCGGAGACATCGTCGCGGTCATCCGGCACGACCTCGTGGAGCGGGTCCCGCTCGTCGACGAGATCGTGGTGGTCGACTCCGGCTCCACCGACCGCACCTCCGAGGTCGCCGCCGCCGCCGGCGCGCGGGTCGTTCACCGGGACGAGATCCTGCCCCGCATCCCCGCCGTCCCCGGAAAGGGCGAGGTGCTGTGGCGCTCGCTGCTGGTGACCGGCGGGGACATCGTCTGCTTCATCGACGCGGACCTGAGGGAGTTCTCCTCCGACTTCGTCTCCGGGATCGTCGGCCCGCTGCTCACCGACCCCGGGGTGGACCTGGTCAAGGGCATGTACGACCGCCCGCTCGCCGGGACGGCCGGCCAGGGCGGCCGGGTCACCGAGCTGATGGCCCGCCCGCTGCTGAACATGCACTGGCCGCAGCTGGCCGGATTCGTGCAGCCGCTGGGCGGCGAGTACGCGGCCCGGCGCTCGCTGCTGGAGCAGCTGCCGTTCCCGGTCGGGTACGGCGTGGAGCTGGGCATGCTGGTGGACGCCCTGCACCTGGTCGGTCTCGACGCGCTGGCCCAGGTGGACCTGGGCGTGCGCAAGCACCGCCACCAGGACGGGCAGGCGCTGGGCCGGATGGCCGCCGCGATCTACCGCACGGCCCAGCTCCGGCTGGCCCGCGGCCATCTGATCCGCCCCGCCCTCACCCAGTTCGAGCGCGGCGAGGACGGCTTCGAGCCACGCACCTACTCGGTGGACACCGAGGAACGGCCGCCGATGGTGGAGATCGCGGAATATGCCGAGCGCAAGGTGGCGTGAACCGGTCGTATACGTCGGCGTGCCGGGCGTGGCCGTACGTTTGAGCGTTTCCGGGCCGGGCTAGGTTGAGGACCATGGCTTCCACGCAGGGTGCTGCCGAGAAGGCTCGGGTGCTGGTCGCGTCCAATCGCGGCCCGGTTTCGTACACGGTGGACGAGAACGGCTCGCTGCACGCCAAGCGGGGCGGCGGCGGGCTGGTGTCGGGGCTGTCGGCCATCGGGTCGGGCGCGGACTCGCTGTGGGTGTGCTCGGCGCTCGGCGACGGGGACCGGGCGGCCGTGCGGCGCGCGGGCGACGGGCCGCTGCCGGACGAGGACACCGGCGGGCAGCGGGTGCGGATGCTCGACATCGACGCGAGCGTGCACTCCGACGCCTACAACGGCATCGCCAACTCGGTGCTGTGGTTCGTCCACCACATGCTGTACCAGACCCCGCTGGAGCCGGTCTTCGACGCGGAGTTCCGGCGGCAGTGGGCGTCGTACGAGGCCTACAACCGGGCGTTCGCCGAGGCGCTGGCCGAGGCGGCGGCCGAGGGGGCGACGGTCCTGGTGCAGGACTACCACCTGTGCCTGGTGCCCGGGATGCTCCGCGGGCTCCGCCCCGACCTGCGGATCGGCCATTTCTCGCACACCCCCTGGGCGCCCCCCGACTACTTCGAGCTGCTCCCGGGGGACATCCGCGAGCAGCTGATGGCGGGCATGCTCGGCGCGGACCGGGTGGCGTTCCTGACCTGGCGGTGGGCGACGGCCTTCCAGCGGTGCGCGGAGGGACTGGACGCCGAGCGCTACCTGGTGGCCTGGCCGTCGGGCTCCGCCGGGCACGTCGAGCACCTGCGCGAGGGACGTCGTCGTACGTACATCGGCGTGCACTCCCTCGGCGCCGACGCCGACTTCCTGCGGGCCCGCGCGCACCAGCCGGACGTGGAGGAGCGGATGGCGGCCCTGCGCGAGGAGATCGGCGAGGGCCGCAGGACCGTCGTCCGCGTCGACCGCACGGAGCTGTCCAAGAACATCGTGCGCGGACTGCTGGCGTACCGGCAGCTGCTAGAGGAGCACCCGGAGTGGCGGGAGCGGGTGGTGCACCTCGCGTTCGCGTATCCGTCGCGGCAGGACCTCGCCGTGTACCGGGACTACACCGCCGCGGTGCAGCGGGTGGCCGAGGAGATCAACTCGGCCTACGGCACGCCCGGTTGGACCCCGGTCGTGCTGCACGTCAAGGACGACTTCGCCCGCTCCCTGGCCGCGTACCGGCTCGCCGACGTGGCGCTGGTCAACCCCATCCGGGACGGCATGAACCTGGTCGCCAAGGAGGTGCCGGTCGTCTCCGACGAGGGGTGCGCGCTGGTGCTGTCGCGGGAGGCCGGGGCGTACGAGGAGCTGGGCGCCCACGCGTTCGTGGTGAACCCCTACGACGTGCTGGACACCGCGCGGGCCCTGCACGAGGCGCTGTCCCTGCCGCCGGAGGAGCGGGCGGACCGCACCAAGAGGCTGGCGGCGGCGGCCACCGCGCTTCCCCCGGCCCAGTGGTTCCTGGATCAGCTGCGGGCGCTGGAGGAGCTTCAGTCCAGCTGAGCGGCGAGACTCCGCAGCAGGTCTACGACACCGGCCGGGCCGTCGACCACCATGTCCGCGCGCTCCGCCAGCTCGGTGACCTCCGTGCTGCCGCTGCAGACCAGGAGACCGGGGACGCCGTCGGCGCGGAGTTCGTCGACGGCGGCGAAGGCGGGGAGGTCGCCGAGGTCGTCACCGGCGTAGAGGACGGACTCGGCGCCGGTCCTGCGGACGTGGTCGGTGAGGGCCACGCCCTTGTCCATGCCCGGTGGGCGCAGCTCCAGGACCAGGCGGCCGGGTTCGACGATCAGGCCGTGGCGGGCGGCGAGGTCGGTGAGGGGGCCGCGCAGGGCCTCGAACGCGGCCTGCGGGTCGTCGGCGCGGCGGGTGTGCACCGCGACCGCCCGGCCCTTCTCCTCGATCCAGGTGCCGTGCCAGGCGCCGGCGCGCTCCAGCACACCCGGCAGTTCGGCGCGGGCCGCCGCGACCCCGGGGTGCGGGGGCGGGGCGGTGACGGTGGCGGTGACGGCGTCCCAGCGTTCGGCGCCGTAGTGGCCGAGGACGGTGAGGTGCTCCAGGCCGGGGACGCCGGTGAAGCCGCCGTAGCGGACCGCGACGGCGGCGGGGCGGCCGGTGATCACGGCGACGGACGCCACCTTGGGGGCCAGGGCGGCCAGTGCGGGTACGGCCTCGGGGTGGGCGCGGGCCTGCTCGGGGTCGGCGACGATGGGGGCCAGTGTGCCGTCGAAGTCCAGACCGACACTCGCCGCGGACGGCTTCGCCAGGAGCGCGGCGAGTCCGTCCCGGCCGGGCTGGGTCCGCGGGGTCGGCAGAGGGTCCATACAGCGACACTATCCAGGCGCGGCCGGACTCACTCCTGGGACTCCGCCTCCCCACCCACCCGGCTCGGCCGGCTGGATGGGCACCCCGCCAGACGCACCCGCCGCCGGGGGCAGCGGCGGCCGTCACACCCGCACAGCTACGGGCAGCCGCGCCGCTGGGCGGCACGGGTGGGCGCTGGGGCCCTGGGAGGCACCCCGCCAGACGCATCCGCCGCCGGGGGCAGCGGCGGCCGTCACACCCGCACAGCTGCGGGCAGCCGCGCCGCTGGGCGGCACGGGTGGGCGCTGGGGGCCCTGGGAGGCACCCCACCGGCGCCGGTAAGCGAAGGCCCCCGGCGTCCAGCGGCGGCACCCGGCACACCGCCGACGTCGGTAGGCGCGCCCACCCCGGCCGGCACCGGCGCCAGGCCCCCGCTCAGCCGGTTCAGCGCTCCGTCCGTCGGGAGTCCCGTACCCGGCGCAGGCGGTTGACCGTCACCGGGTCCGCCGCCAGCGCCCTCTCGTCGTCCAGCAGTGCGTTCAGGAGCTGGTAGTAGCGGACCGGGGACAGGCCCAGTTCCTCGCGTATCGCTCGTTCCTTGGCGCCGGGGCCGGGGAAGCCGCGGCGCTCCAGGGCGAGGATGGCCTGTTCGCGGGGGGCGAGTTCCATGCGGCCACCGTAGCGGTGGGGTCCGACAGGGCGCTCAGTTCGTCGCGCCGCTGTCCGCCGCCGCCGCCATCGCCTGGAGGCGGGTCAGGACGCCGGCGGGGTCGCCGCCGGGGGCGACGGCCTGGCCGATGTTCTGCTTCACGGCCGCGCTGACCGACGCCCAGGTGGTCTTGCCGACGGGGTACAGCTCGGAGGTGGCCAGCTGGTCGAGGAAGGGGTGCAGAGCCTTGTCGGGGGCGGAGTCCGACGCGCTCATCGCGTTGGACGCGGAGCCGGTGACCGGGAGGAGGCCGTACTCGCGGGAGAAGGCCAGCACGTTCTTCTCCGTGTAGACGAAGTTGAGGAAGTCGCCTGTCTGGTCGCGGTGCCCGTTCTGCTTGAAGGCCATCATCCAGTCGGCGACGCCCATGGAGGCCCTGGCCGTGCCGGTGCGCCCCGGCATCGGGACCATGCCGAACTTCACGCCCTTCTTCTCGGCCTGCTGGATCAGCGTCGGGTGGCCGTTGAGCATGCCGACCTGGCCGTCGGCGAAGGCGGCGAAGGCGCTCGCGCGGTTGAGCTTGCCGGGCGCGACCGGCCCGGTCAGGCCCTTGTCGACCAGCTCGTCCTTGAGCCAGGTGAAGGTCTGGACGTTCGGCGCGGAGTCGATGGTGTAGGTGCCGATGTCGTCGGTGTAGCCGTTGCCGCCGTCGCTGGGGTTGCTGCCGCTGAGCAGCCACTGCATGGTCTCGGCCTGGGCCTCCTCGGGGCCGAGCGGCAGCGCGTAGGGGTACTTCACGCCCTTGGCCTTGAGCGCCTTGGCGTCGGCGGCCAGTTCGTCCCAGGTGGTGGGCGGGGTGATGCCAGCCTCGGCGAACAAAGTCTTGTTGTAGAAGAGCACGCGCGTGGAGGCGGCGAAGGGGATGCCGTACTGCGTGTGGTTCCACTGCCCGGCCTCGGTGAGCTGGGAGAGGAAGTCGGCCTGGGTCCGGATGGAGAGCAGGTCGGAGGCCGGGTAGAGCTTGCCCGCGGCCGCGTAGTCGGCGTAGGCGCCGATCTGGGCCAGGTCGGGGGCGTGGCCTGCGGCGACCATGTCCTTGACCTTGGCGTCGACGTCGTTCCAGGAGTACACGCTGACGTCGATCTTCACACCGGGGTGCTTGGACTCGTACTCCTTGGCCAGGCTGTCCCAGTACTTCCGGGAGCTGTTGGCCGCCGAGTCGCCGTAGTCGGCGGCGACGAGTCTCAACGTGACGTCGGAGGAGCCCGTGCTCCCGCAGCCGCCGAGGACCGCCGTCATGCCCAGTGCGGACACCACCGCGATCGTTCCTGCCGTACGCCGACGCACCCTCAAAGCCCCAACCCTGCTGTCTGACCGTTCAATATATGGACACATAAGGTCTACACCACGTGAGTGGACTAGACCTCTCGCGGGTGGGAGGGCCACACTAGGGCCCGTGGTGAGACATGTCATCGCCCTGGACGTGGGCGGTACCGGGATGAAGGCCGCCCTCGTCGGCGACGACGGCGAGCTGCTCCACCGTGCCCGCCGCGCCACCGGCCGCGAGCGCGGCCCGGACGCGGTGATCGCGACGATCCTCGACTTCGCCGCCGAGCTGCACGCGTACGGCGTGGAGCGCTACGGCGAGGCCGCCGCCGCTGCCGGCATCGCGGTCCCGGGCATCGTCGACGAGCAGCGGGGCATCGCCTCCTACGCGGCCAACCTCGGCTGGCGGGACGTACCGCTGCGGGCGCTGCTCACGCAGCGGCTCGGCATCCCCGTCGCCCTCGGCCACGACGTGCGCACCGGCGGTCTCGCCGAGGGCCGGATCGGCGCGGGCAAGGGCGCCGACCGGTTCCTGTTCGTGCCGCTCGGCACCGGTATCGCGGGCGCCATCGGCATCGACGGCCGGGTGGAGGCGGGCGCGCACGGCTTCGCGGGCGAGATCGGCCACGTCGTCGTACGGCCCGGCGGGATCGCGTGTCCCTGCGGGCAGCGCGGCTGCCTGGAGCGGTACGCCTCCGCGTCCGCCGTCAGCGAGGCCTGGGCGGCGGCCGGCGGGGACCCGGACGCGGACGCCGCCGACTGCGCCAAGGCCGTCGTGTCCGGCGACCCGAACGCCGTCCGGGTCTGGCGGGAGGCGGTCGACGCGCTCGCCGACGGCCTGGTCACCGCGCTCACCCTGCTGGACCCGCGCACCCTGATCATCGGTGGTGGTCTCGCCGAGGCGGGGGAAGTGTTGTTCCAGCCCCTGCGGGACGCCGTCCGGCGCCGGGTCACCTTCCAGAAACTGCCGGCCATCGTCCCGGCGGCGCTCGGGGACACGGCCGGCTGCCTGGGCGCGGGCCTGCTGGCCCGCGATCTCCTCGACACCGGCGGACCCGTCCGCACCGACCCCGGCCCCGGCTCCACCGACGCCGATTCCACCGACCCCTCGGAGGTAACTGCCTGATGGCTCCCAGCTTGGTTCTCGCAGGTGCTCGGGTGGTGCTGCCCAGCGGGGCCCTGGACGACGGGCGTGTGGTCGTCGAGGGTACGAAGATCGCCGCTGCCGCTCCCGGGAACGCCGAGGTGATCGACGTGACCGGCCACTGGCTGGTGCCGGGGTTCGTGGACATCCACAACCACGGCGGCGGCGGTGCGTCCTTCTCCGGTACGGCCGAGCAGATCCTCACCGCGGTCCGCACGCACCGGCTGCACGGCACCACCACCCTGGTGGCCTCCACCGTCACCGACGAGATGGACCTGCTGGTCCGCCAGGCCGGGCTGCTGAGCGAACTGGCCGAGCAGGGGGAGATCGCCGGCATCCACTTCGAGGGGCCGTTCATCTCGCCGTGCCGCAAGGGCGCCCACTCCGAGGAACTGCTGCGCGACCCGGACCCGGCCGAGGTCCGCAAGCTGATCGACGCGGCGCGCGGCAAGGCCAGGATGGTCACGCTCGCGGCGGAGCTGCCGGGCGGCACCGACTCCGTACGGCTGCTCGCCGAGCACGGCGTCATCGCGGCGATCGGGCACACGGACGCCACGTACGAGCAGACGGTCGAGGCCATCGACGCGGGCGCCACGGTCGCCACCCACCTGTTCAACGCGATGCCGGCCCTGAACCACCGGGCGCCGGGCCCCATCGCCGCCCTGCTGGAGGACGAGCGGGTCACGGTCGAGCTGATCAACGACGGCACGCATCTCCACCCGGCCGCGCTGGAGCTGGCCTTCCACCGCGCGGGGGCGGACCGGGTCGCGTTCATCACGGACGCGATGGACGCGGCCGGCATCGGCGACGGCCGCTACATGCTGGGCCCGCTGGAGGTCGAGGTCAGCGAGGGCGTGGCCCGGCTGGTGGAGGGCGGCTCGATCGCGGGCTCCACGCTGACCCTGGACCGGGCGTTCAAGCGGGCGGTGACCGTCGACCGGTTGCCGGTCGAGGACGCCGTACAGGCCCTGTCGGTCAACCCGGCCCGTCTCCTCGGCCTTTCCGACCGCATCGGCTCGCTGGAGCCCGGCAAGGACGCCGACCTGGTGGTGCTGGACGCGGACTTCGACGTCAAGGGCGTGATGCGGCAGGGCGAGTGGGTGGTGATCCCGCCCCAACTGGCCTGATCTGCCCCTCTTTTCCGTGGACGGCGGCCGACTCGTGACTGGGCCGACCGCCGTCTGTTTGGCATGATCGTGCCCCCGGACACCGATGGCAGGCGCATGGACTTCGAGGGAGGTCGGCCCGGGTGATCCTCACGGTCACGCTGAACACCGCTCTCGACCTCACCTATCGCGTGCGGTCGCTACGGCCGCACGCCTCGCACCGGGTCTCGGAGGTCGTCGAACGGCCCGGCGGCAAGGGCGTGAACGTGGCCCGGGTGCTGGCCGCGCTCGGGCGCGAGGTGACGGTCACGGGGTTCGCGGGCGGCGGCACCGGGCGCGCGATACGCGACCGGCTGGGCGGGATCCCCCGGCTGACGGACGCGCTGGTGCCGGTCGCGGGGGCGAGTCGGCGCACGATCGCGGTCGTGGACGAACTGTCGGGCGACACCACCCAGTTGAACGAGCCGGGCCCGCCGATAGCGCCGGCCGAGTGGGGGGCCTTCCTCGACCGCTACGAGGAACTGCTGCCGTCCGCCTCGGCGGTGGCCCTGTGCGGCAGCCTGCCGCCGGGCGTGCCGGTGGGGGCGTACGCGAACCTGGTCCGCGCGGCGCGGTCGGCCGGCGTCCCCGTCCTGCTGGACACCAGCGGCGAACCACTGCGCCGCGGGGTGGCCGCCCGCCCCGACCTCATCAAGCCGAACGCCGACGAACTGGCCGAACTGACCGGCTCCCACGATCCGTTGCGGGCAACGCAGGACGCCCGGCGGCGCGGCGCCCACGCGGTCGTCGCCTCCTTCGGCGCGGACGGCCTGCTGGCCGTCACCCCCGAGGGCCGCTGGCGCGCCACCCCACCGGCCCTGGTGCGCGGCAACCCGACCGGCGCGGGCGACTCGGCAGTCGCGGGCCTGCTGTCGGGGCTCATCGAGAACCTTCCGTGGCCGGACCGCCTGGCCCGCGCGGTCGCCCTGTCGGCGGCGACCGTACGAGCCCCTGCCGCTGGCGAGTTCGACCCGGCGGTGTACGAGGAGCTGCATGGGACGGTGGCGGTGACCGGGGTGGTCAGCGCGGCCTAGCCCTTCAGCGTGTGCTCCCCCTCCTCGAGCCAGAACTGGTCGATCAGCGCGTTGCACTGGTCACCGGGCTGGCAGGAGACGGAGATCGTGTTGGAACCCTGATTGAGGGTGGGGTACACGTAGGTCGTGGTCCAGCCATTGGCGTAGTCGCCGTCCTTGGCGTGGGTGTAGTTCTTCAACGGCAGCCCGGTGGCGAACGGCTTGCCGTTGATGCTCACCGTCATCTTCTGGTCCGGGCCGGCCACGCTGAAGTGTGCGAACAGGGTGTATTCGCCGGCCGAGGGGACGTTGTCGACGGTCCAGGTGATCGAGGAGCCGACCGTGTTCAGGCCGCCCACGTAAGAACCGTCCGCGCTCTTCGCACCCTTGACGTCCGAGGCCTTCGCCGCGCCGCCGGCGAGCTGAACGCCGCCGGCGGTCGCGTCGGTCTTCAGCTGGCCGCTCTCCGCCGTGATGCTGCTGGACGGGCTCGGGGCGTGGCTCTGGGACTGGGACTGGGACGGAGTCGTGCCGGCCTGGTTGCCGGTGTTCTTGTCGTCGTTGCCGTTGAGCATCGCCACGCCGATGCCGATCACGACCGCGGCGACCACCGCGATCGCGCCGATCAGCAGGCCCTTGGTGTTCGGGCCGCGGCGGCCGGGGGCGGGCGGCGCGGAGCGGGGGCTGCTCGGCGGGGTGCCGCCGGGGAGGGTCTCGGGGGCCTGGTAGTAGGCGTTCGGCTGGCCGTAGCCGGGCTGCTGCTGGGGCACGCCCTGGCCGTAGGTGGCCTGCTGCTGGCCGTACTGGCGTTCGCCGACCGCCCGCACCCTGCTGACCGAGTTCGGGTAGCCGTAACCGCCGGACGGCGGCTGAGCCCCTCTGGCCTGACCGTCGGCGTACAGATAGCCGAACGGGTCGTCGTCCTCGGGCGTGCTCGGGCCGTTTTCGCCGGGCGTCATCCCTTGGTCTCCTCAGCGGGTGCGGGTGGATGCGGTACAGGTCTGGAAAGGCGAGCCTACCCGCTCCGGCTGAGCCAAACGGGTGACTCGCACCGCATCAACTCGCTGACCTGGGGATCATCCGGCGCGTCGGTGCTGTTTGGGACGAGATCGTTTCTCTACGTACATCCGCTCGTCAGCGGACTTCAACACTTCGTCCGCCGTCATGCCGCAGTGTGCCCACCCGATGCCGAAGCTCGCGCCCACCCGGACGGCGCGGCCCTCGGCCCGGATCGGCTGGATGATCTCGTTGCGCAGCCGTACGGCGAGGTCCTGGGCGTCGGCCCGGCCGAGGCCGTCGGCGAGGATCACGAACTCGTCGCCGCCGAGGCGGGCGACCGTGTCGCCGTCCCGGACCCCGCGGGACAGGCGCCGGGCGACCTCGATCAGGACCGCGTCGCCCGCGTTGTGCCCGAAGCGGTCGTTGATCGACTTGAAGCCGTCGAGGTCGCAGAAGAGCACCGCGAGCCCCTTGGTGCCGTCGTCGCGGTCGTCCTCGGGGGCGACGGTGTGGACGTGGTGGTCGAAGGTGCCGTACGCCTCGGTGCCCGGCCGGAAGTCGAAGCCGTGACTCGCGGGGGCGTCGAAGGCGGGGTGGCCGTAGGCCGCGTCCAGCGACTCCAGATCGCCCGCGTGGGCCGGGCGCCGGCACAGCCGGGCGGCCAGGCGGGAGCGCAGCTCGGCGGAGTTCGGCAGGCCGGTGAGGGAGTCGTGGGAGGCGCGGTGGGCGAGCTGCAGTTCGCGGCGCTTGCGCTCCTCTATGTCCTCGACGTGGGTGAGGAGGAAGCGGGGGCCGTCGGCGGCGTCGGCGACGACGCTGTTGCGCAGGCTCACCCAGACGTACGTGCCGTCGCGGCGGCCGAGGCGCAGCTCCGCGCGGCCGCCCTCCGCCGAGGTCCGCAGCAGCGTGCCGATGTCCTCGGGGTGGACGAGGTCGGAGAAGGAGTAGCGGCGCATCGCGGAGGCCGGGCGGCCCAGCAGGCGGCACAGGGCGTCGTTGGTGCGCAGGATGCGGCCGTGCTGGTCGCCACCCATCTCTGCGATGGCCATGCCGGAGGGGGCGTACTCGAAGGCCTGCCTGAAGCTTTCCTCACTCGCCCGCAGGGCCTGCTGCTCGCGCTCCAGGCGGACCAGGGCTCGCTGCATGTTGGCGCGCAGCCGGGCGTTGCTGATCGCGATGGCGGCCTGGAAGGCGTACATCTGCAGGGCCTCGCGGCCCCAGGCGCCGGGGTGGCGGCCGTTGCGCGGCCGGTCGACGGAGATGACCCCGAGCAGCTCGCCGCAGGAGCCGCCCGAGACGCCCGGCGTGTACATGGGGGCGAAGAGGCGGTCGGAGGGGTGCCACTCGTCCTCGAAGCGTGGTGCCGGGCCGTCCGTGAACCACTGGGGGACGTCGTCGTCGTCCAGCACCCAGCCCTCGGTGTGCGGTATGAAGACCAGGTCACCCCAGCGCTCGCCCATGTTCAGCCGCCGGTCCCAGGACTCGCGGGAGCCGACCCGGCCGGTGATCAGGGCCTCGGCGGCGGAGTTCCCGGCGAACGCGGCGACGACGAGATCGCCGTCCTGGCGCACGAGGTTCACGCACGCCATCTCGTAGCCGAGGGCTTGTACGGCGCCGTCGGCGACCGTCTGCAGCGTGTCCGCCAGACTGCGTGCCGTGTTCATGTCGGCCATGACCTGGTGCAGCTGTCGCAGGGACGCAAGACGGACGTACGGCTCCGACTCGGTCTCCATGCTCGCCCTCCCCCCGAGACCTCGCAGCGAATCAAGGGTTGTCTTCGGCGCTTCTTAGGGTGCCTCTTACGGTGCGTTCCAGTTTCCCCCGCCACTGAATCACAGCGCGCTGCCCACTCGGTACACAGGGTCAACAATTCCTGACCCTTGTGACTCAAGTCACAGGCAAACGTGAGCAACTGAGTGGAGTTTCCGCGTTTTCCGCGTGCGTTACTGAACGCAAGCTTTTGGGGTCTGTTCACATCATGCACACAACGGGTCCTCCGTCGGTCCTAGGACCCGGCTCGGGCGGAGGCCCGATGCGGCCCGTGCGGGGCGGAGACTAGCGTTTCGGGCGTGCTGAAGACTCCCTCCCCCACCGCCCCCGCCGCTTCCGGGCATGCTGAGGGGGTGAGCAACGACGAGTTCCGGGCCGCGATGTCCCGGCTGGCCGCCGGAGTGGTCCTGGTGACCGCGCAGGAGCCGCCGCTGGACCCGGACGACCCGGACGCGCCGGGCATGGAGGACGTCGGCATGACCGCCACCGCGTTCATGTCCGTCTCCCTCGACCCGCCGCTGGTCCTGGTGAGCCTGCGCACGGGCTCCCGCATGGACGACCTGCTCGACGAACAGCCCCTGTGGGCGGTGTCGGTCCTCACCGAGAGCCAGCGGCACGTCGCGGGCCGCTTCGCCATGCGGGGCCGCATCAGCGACCGGCTGCTCTTCGAGGACATCGCGTACGTCCGCGGCGAGGTCACCGGCGCCCCTCTGGTGGGCGGCGCGCTGGCCACGCTGGAGTGCCGCACCGAGCAGCGGGTGACGGCCGGCGACCACACCCTCGTCATCGGCCGCGTCCTGACCGCGAGCGTCCCGAGCGCGGAGGGCGGGCCGCTGCTGTACTTCCGGGGCCGGTACCGGCAGTTGGGGTGACCCCGATATTGCGTGGCCCCGCGGCGGCCGCCACGCCTAGCGTGCCCGGATGACCACCCCGCACCTGCAAGACATCACCCCCCGCAACGTCGAGGCCGCCATCGGCATCCGCATCCGCCCCGACCAGGAGCACGCGGTCGAGCCCGTGGTGAAGTCCCTCGCCGAGGCGTACGTCCACCCCGCCGGCGTCGCCTGGCCCCGCCTCATCGTGGACGGCGACCGCCCGGTCGGCTTCCTGATGGCCTTCTTCGACATCGACTGGCACGGAGACGGCAGCGTGCGCCGCTCCGGGCTGTGGCGGCTGAACATCGCGGCGGAGGAACAGGGCCGCGGCTACGGCCGCTTCGCCGTCGACTCGGTCGCCGCCGAGATCCGCCGCCGCGGCGGCAAGGAGCTGTACGCCACCTGGCACCCCGGCCCGGACGGCCCCGAGGACTTCTACCTCCGCCTGGGCTTCCGCCGGAACGGGGAGACGAGCGGGGGACAGACGGTGGGGGTGCTGGACCTCCGGTGACGCCCGGCGGCTCGGCTACACCGGCTCGATGGTCAGCTCGGCCAGGTCCTCCGGGTTCGTCAGGATGTCGATGGCCGTGATGCGGTCGGCGGCGAAGGCGAACGTCAGGACACGCTCGACGCGGCCGCCGGCGTACACGACCAGCCCCGTCGCCCCGTCGACCAGCGCGGGACGCGCCACGCGGGCCAGATGGGCGAAGCTCTTCGCACCGGAGGCGACGCCCACCGCACCGGCGGCCACACCCGCCTCGCTGCGCGCCACCACGTCCGGGTCGAGCACCGCCAGCAGGCCGTCGAAGTCCCCCTCCCGCGCGGCCGCCAGGAAGGCGTCGACCACCTCCCGCTGCCGTACCAGGTCGGCTTCCGGAGCCTCCGCGCCCCGCACCCGGCGCCGGGCCCGGCTGGCCAGTTGCCGCGCGGCGGCCGGGCTGCGCCCGAGGATCCCGCCGACCTCCTCGAACGGCACCCCGAACAGGTCGTGCAGCACGAACGCGAGCCGCTCGGCCGGCGAGAGGGTGTCGAGGACGACCAGGAGCGCCATCCCGACCGAGTCCGCGAGCACGGCGTCCTGTGCCGGGTCCGGTTCGGCGGATGCCCCGGGATGCCAGGTGTCCAGGGGCTCCTCGCCGCACGAGCGGCGGGAGCGGAGCATGTCGAGGCAGACCCGGCCGACGACGGTCGTCAGCCAGCCCCCGAGGTTGTCCACCTCACGCGTGTCGGTCCGGCTCAGCCGGAACCAGGCCTCCTGCACCGCGTCCTCGGCCTCCGCGGCCGAGCCCAGCATCCGGAAGGCGACGGCCCGCAGATGCCCCCGGTACGCCTCGAACCGCTCGGCGAGAAAGTGGTCGTCGCGGTGCTGCCGCTCGTCGTCGCTCATCGGGTGCCCGGCCTCTCCGTCGCCTGGTGGTCCGTTCCCTCACCGACCCACTGACTCACTGACGAACGGCAGGCCCCGGATGTGACGCCTCAGGGCCGCACGGCGGGCCGTACGGGTGACGGGCGTCGCCCCGCGCCCGCCGGGCTCATGCCCAGTCGCGGCCCGAGCGGCCCCGCTTCGTCTCCGAGCGCTGCTTCTTCTGCCGCAGCCGGCGTTCGTTGATGCCCCGCGGGATCCGGGTCGGCCTGCGCGGCTTGGGCGGGGGCGCGCAGGCCTCCGCGAGGAGGGCGGCGAGGCGTACGGCGGCGGTCTCGCGGTTGCGCCACTGGGAGCGGTGCTCGGAGGCCCGCACGGTCACCACGCCGTCGACGAGCCGGCCCGCGAGCCGCTCGAGCGCCCGCTCCTTCCAGACCGCCGGCAGCGCCTCGGTGCGGGCGAGGTCGAAGCGCAGCTCCACCTGCGAGTCGCTGGTGTTGACGTGCTGTCCGCCGGGCCCGGACGACCTGGAGAAACGCCACATCAGCTCGGCCTCGGGAAGGGAGACGGAGCCGCGGATGACGTAAGGACCGGACATGCCCTCCATGTTCCCGTCCCCGCCCGGTCCGCGTCACCTGGATTTCCGGGCCCGGATCTCCCCGCTCGGTAAAAAAGGTAAAGGGCTCCGGAACCACCGGGACCCCCTCGACGTTCTTCCCGGTGACGGTAGCTTCAAGGGCACTGCACCACACATATCCAAGGGAAGGGACTCCCAACATGGCTGTAAGCCTGTCCAAGGGTGGCAACGTCTCGCTCACCAAGGAGGCTCCGGGCCTGACCGCCGTCACCGTGGGCCTCGGCTGGGACGTCCGCACCACCACCGGCACGGACTTCGACCTGGACGCCTCCGCCATCGCGGTCAACGGCCAGGGCAAGGTCTACTCGGACGCGCACTTCGTCTTCTTCAACAACAAGCAGACCCCGGACAACACCATCGTCCACACCGGCGACAACCGCACCGGCGAGGGCGCCGGCGACGACGAGGCGATCAACGTCAACCTGGCCGCGCTCCCGGCCGACATCGACAAGGTCGTCTTCCCGGTCTCCATCTACGACGCCGAGAACCGCGGCCAGAACTTCGGCCAGGTCCGCAACGCCTACATCCGCATCGTCAACCAGGCCGGCGGCGCCGAGATCGCCCGCTACGACCTCTCCGAGGACGCCGCGACCGAGACGGCCATGGTCTTCGGCGAGCTGTACCGCAACGGCGCGGAGTGGAAGTTCCGCGCGGTGGGCCAGGGTTACGCCTCGGGCCTGGTCGGCATCGCCCAGGACTTCGGTGTGAACGTCTGACGGACGCCGGACGCTGCGCTGAGCTTCGGCCGCCATCCGGAGGCGGCGGTGCCGGGCCCGATCCAGGCGGAACGCGGCGCAGCGGCGGGCAGAGGCCTTCGGTCGTCGGGCCTCCGGTTGCGGTGAGCGGCAGTCTCCGGCCGCAGTGGGCCGGCGGCCGGAGACTGCCCGGCCGTCCCGGCGTTGAAAAACCGGGGTGGGCAGGGAGTCTTCGGGGATAGCTTGCCGCTGTGATCCTCGAACCTCTGTCCCCCGGCCGGGACTTGCCGCCGCCGCTGCTGGCCGAGCTCACCGCGCTCTACGCCTCCAACCGCGAGTTCCACCGGCTCAGCGGCGACTTCCCCGACCCGGACGACGTACTCCCCGAGCAGGTCGCGGCCGCGCTGGCCGAGGACCTGGCCGTGCCGGGCGCCGAGGTGCTGCTCGCCCGCACGGAGGAGGGGCGGCTCGTCGCACTCGCGGGCACGCTCGCCCACCACCCCGACCCCGCCGACCCGGATCCGTGGATCGGGCTGCTGATGGTGGACGCGGCCGAGCACGGGAAGGGCCACGGCCGGGCCGTCGCGGACCTCGTCGAGGAGCGTTTCCGCGCACAGGGCCGCCGCAGCGCGGTACGGCTCGCCGTCCTCGCCAACAATCCCAAGGCCCTGGCCTTCTGGACCGCCCTCGGCTACGAGGTGATCGGCCACCGCCCCGACCGTGCCCTCGGCCGCCCCTGCGCGGTGCTGCGCAAAGTGCTCGGCGAGCAGTCCCGCACACCGAGGAAGGCGGCCCGGATCGCCGTCGTCGACCCGGACGGCGCGGTGCTCCTCTTCCGGTACGACAACATCGAGGTCGGCGTCCACTGGGCGCTGCCCGGCGGTGGCCTGGAGCCAGGCGAGTCCCCGCGCGAGGGCGCCCTCAGGGAACTGGCCGAGGAGACCGGCTGGACCGGCCTGGAGCCGGGCCCCCTGCTGTGCACCTGGGAACACGACTTCACTCACACCGGCACACCCGTCCGCCAGCACGAGCACGTCTACGTCACCCGCGGCCCGCGCCGGGACCCGGCCGGCCCCGGCCTCGCCGCCGCGCACGCCGCCGACGGCATCCTCGCCTGGCGCTGGTGGACACGGCGGGAACTGGCCGGGGCACCCGAGCCGGTGTGGCCGCCGGGACTCGCGGGACTGCTGGACGCGTGGGAGGACTGAGCGGGCGGTGGAGTGGACGACACTGGCCGGTACCGGACTCGGCGCCGTCGTCGGGGTCGGCTCGACGCTGCTCGCCGACCGGGTGCGGTGGCGGCGCGAGACCGGTGAACGGGACCGGCGCGAACGCAGGGAGCTGTATGTCACCTGCCTGACCAGGTACCGGCTGGCCTACGAGGCCATGCACACGGCCGCCACCGCCCACCGGGACGGGCCCGCGGACCGGCGGGACGCGGCCGTGCGGGAGGCGTTCCGCGACTCGGGCTGCGACGAGGTCCGGGAGAACCTGCTGATCTGCGCCCCGGAGGAGATGGCGGACGTCGTCGAGGACGTGTACGCCTCCCTGCGGGAACTGCTGGAGGTGTTCGCCGCGGGTGATCCGGCGCTGGACACACCGGAGTTCCAGGAGCACCGGCTCAGGCACGCGCAGGCCGTGTGGGCGGCCCGGGCGGCGATGCGGGCGGCACTGGAGCGGGGAGCCCGGTAACCGCGCCCGTCACGGACGGGCCGGCTTGCCGTCGCCGTACAGCCAGTCCTTCCAGATCTCGGCGAAGTCCTTGTGCGGGGCCTTCTTCTCCACGTACGCGGTGAAGTCGGCGGTGCTCGCGCTGCCGTGGCGGTGGGCGGCGGCCCAGCCCTGGATGATGTCGTAGAACGTGTCGTCGCCGACCTTCTGCCGGATCTTCTGCAGGACCATCGCGCCCCGCTCGTAGACGGGGCTGTCGGAGATGTGGGCGGCGCTCGACGGTTTCGCGGGCGGGTAGGCCCAGATGGCCTCGTTGTCGCCGCGGTACAGGTCCATGAAGTGCTTCTGCACGCTGTCGCCGCCGTGGTCCTCCTGCCACAGCCACTCCGCGTAGGTGGCGAAGCCCTCGTTCAGCCACATGTCCTGCCAGGACTCCGGGGTGACCGAGTCGCCGTACCACTGGTGGGCGAGCTCGTGCACGAGGGTGCCGGTGTCCGGGGCGCCGGGGAAGACGGGCCGGTTCTGGGTCTCCAGGGCGTAGCCGGCGTCGTCCGGGCGGTCGACGATCGCGCCGGTGGAGGAGAAGGGGTACGGCCCGAAGTTCGTCTCCTCCCACTCGATGATCTCGGGGAGCCGTGCCAGCGCCTTCTCGCTCGCCTTCGCCTGGGTGGGGTCGACGGCGGTGAGGATCGGCAGTCCGTGCGGGCCGGTGCCGCGGATGAGGTCGAAGTGGCCGACGGCGACGGTGGCGAGGTAGCTCGCCATGGGCTGGGGGGTGTGCCAGTGGAAGGTCGTACGGCCGCCCTTGGTGTACTGGTCCGCCAACTCGCCGTTGGACACGGCCTGCAGGCCCTTGGGGACGGTCACGGTGAGGTCGTAGGCGGCCTTGTCGGAGGGGTGGTTGTCGCCGGGGAACCAGGCCATGGAGCCGACGGGTTCACCGAGGGCCAGGGCGCCGTCGGCGGTGGGCAGCCAGCCCTCCTTCGAGCCGTCGGGGTCGGTGAGGGTCTGCGGGGTGCCCGCGTAGCGGACGGTGGTGCGGAAGGTCTCGCCGCTGCTCAGGTCGTCGTGCGGTCGGACGGTGAGCTCCTGGCCGGCCCGGTTGAAGCGGGCCTTCTTGCCCTCGACGGTGACCGAGTCGACGTGCAGCCCGGCGAGGTCGAGGTCGAAGGCGGACAGGCCCTGGGTGGCGCGGGCGGTGATGACCGCCGTGCCGGTGAGACGGCGGGTGGCGGGGGTGTAGTCGAGGGTGAGGTCGTAGTGCTCGACGTCGTAGCCGCCGTTGCCCGCCTTCGGGAAATAGGGGTCGCGTACGCCGGAGCCGCCCGGGGTGCCATGCACACCGGCGTCGCACGCGGTGCCCGTCAGGGCGAGGGCGAGCAGGGCCGCGGCGGCCGGCACAAGGCGTACGGATCTGGACATGTCAGTGATCTTAAATGCCGGGGTTCGCGTGATCCGGGTGTCCGGGGACGCTGCCGAGGCGTGACACCATCTCTGACGTGCTCGACATCGGCTACGCCCTCTCCAACCGGTTCCCGGACCCCCCGCAGACCGACTACCGCCGCGCGGACGTGCGCGCGCTGCGGCACGACCTGTTCTGCGGTGACGTGTATCTCGCGGACACGAAGACGGACCGGGAGCTGTCCACAGCCTGGGGATGGGTGCCGGTGCTGGACTTCGCGTGGGCGCTGTGCGACATCGTGGAGCGGCTGGACCGGGACCCGATGGGCTCCCGCGCCGCCCGGCCGCAGCGGGCGGAGCTGGACTTCACCGAGTCCACCGACCGGATGCTGTTCGAGCGCCGCTTCGGCTGGGTGGACATCACCGCCGACTGGGTGCCGGCCGAGGAGTCCCCGCTGTCCTTCTCCCACGCCGAACTGCGCCGCGAGGCCCGCGACTTCCTGCACGACCTGATCGCCGACCTGACCGACCTGCATGAGGACTTGTCGGAGAACCCCGCCATCTGGACGCTCCAGGCCCGCTTCCCCCGCGTGCCATAGGCCCTACTCCACCCGGATCCCCAGCTCCGCCGCCAACAGCGGTGCCAGATCCAGCAGTTGCCCCGTGCTGATCACCGCCCCCGACAGCCGGTCCAGCCCCCGCACGATCTCCAGCGGCGCCGCCCCGCGCAGGTCCACGTCCGTCAGTGTCGCGCTGCCGAAGTCGGCCTCTTTGAGGGCGCAGTCGACGAACTCCACCCGCTCCAGGGTCGCGCCCGCGAAATCCGGCTCGACCAGGACGCAGGACTCGAAGACGACGTCCTTCAGGCGGGCCTCCCGCATGTTGAGGTAGTCGATCTTGCCGCCGCGGACCACGACCCGTTCCAGGACGGCGCCGTGCAACTGCGTGCCGCCCAGCCGGGCGTCGATCAGCTCGACGTCACGGAACGTGGACTCGGCGAGATGCGTGCCCACCCCGCGCGGCCCGGTCAGGACCGAGTCCAGCACTCTGGCCCGGCCCAGCGCCGTACCGTCCAGCAGACAGCCGGTCAGGGCGCAGTCCATGAACCGGGCGCCCACGCCGTCCTGCCCCGTCAGGTCGGCGTCCTGGAAGTCCAGCCCGTCGTAGTCCCCGTCCGGCTCCAACTCCCCCTGCGGCCACGGCCGAAGGGGCGGCAGCCGCAGCTCCGGCCGTCGCGCTCCCCGCACCGCTGCCCGGCCCGCCGCACGGCCGCCCGTCGCTCTCCTCGCCATGCCCCCATGCTGCACCCCACCACTGACAACCCACCTGACCTGCGCAAACCCCGGCGATGTCACATTCCGGGCCCGTCAAACAGTCCTAGTTACGAACCGACAGCCGTACGCACGGACCAGGTGTACCGATCAGAGGGAGGGCCCACCTCATGCACCGCCCCACGCACCGCATCACCGTCGTCGGCGGTGGCTTCGCCGGACTCACCGCCGCGATCGCCGCCGCCGAGGCGGGCGCCACGGTCACCCTGTACGAGGCCCACCACACCCTGGGCGGCCGGGCCCGCACCGCCGAGGGGCCGTACCGCACCAACGAGGGCCCGCACGCCCTCTACAGCGGGGGGCCGCACTGGACCTGGCTCCGGCAGCGGAACCTGATCGGACCGCTCGCCCCGATCCCGGCCCTGGAAGCGGCCCGGCTGCGGCTGCGGCACCACGGCGCACTGCGCCGCACCCCGCCCTTCGGGATGCTGAAACTGCTGCGCCCCGGCATCCGGCAGGCGCCCGTCGGCACCGACTTCCTGAGCTGGGCGGCCGGCGTCGCCGGCGAGGAGGGCGCCCGCGCCGCCGCGCACTACGCGGCCGTCGCCCTGTTCCACCACAACCCCGGCGCCCTGTCCGCGGCGTTCGTGCAGGAGCGGCTGCGCCGGGCCACCAAGCTGCCGCCGGAGGCGCACTACCCGGTCGGCGGCTGGGCCTCCCTGATCGACCGGATGGCCACCCGGGCCTGGAAGCTGGGCGTGCGCATCGAGACGCTGTCCCGCGTCGACGCCCTGCCCACCGACACCCCCGTGGTCCTCGCCACCTCGCTGGCCGCCGCCCGCCGGCTGCTCGGCGACGACTCGCTGACCTGGCCCAGCGGCCGTACCGTCCTGCTCGACCTCGCCGTCCGCACCCGGCGCGGCGACCCGTTCGTCCTCTCGGACCTCGACGCGCCCGGCTGGCTGGAGCGGTGCACGGCACCGGATGCGTCCCTCGCCCCGGCCGGGGAGCAGCTGATCCAGGGCCAGTTCCCGATCGGCCCGGGCGAGTCCCGGGCCGACGGTCTCGCCCGCGCCGAGGAACTGCTCGACCTGGGCTTCCCGGGCTGGCGGGAGCGGCTGACCTGGCGCCGGGAGGCGATGGCGGACGGCCGTACCGGGGCCGTCGACCCGCCGGGGACCAGCTGGCGGGACCGGCCCGCCGTGGACCGCGGCGACGGGGTCTGTCTCGCCGGCGACCAGGTGGCGGCGCCGGGCGTGCTGTCGGAGGTGTCCTTCAACAGCGCGATCACCGCGGTGTCCCTGATCCTCGGCCGGCCCGCCCTTGACCTCAAGCGCGCTTGAGGCCGGAGCGTGGAGCCGATGAGACAGCCGTCCTCCTGGGGGGGTCACCATGCACGCCGTCCGCCTGTACGCCTTCGGTCCCGCCGAGAACCTCCGCTACGAGCAGGCCCCGGACCCGGTCCCCGGCCCGGGCCGGCTGCGGATCGCGGTCGCCGCGGCCGGGGTGCACCTGCTCGACGCCGCCCTGCGCGCCGGGCACCGAGGTCCGCTGCCCGAGCGGCCCACCCTGCCGACCGTGCCCGGCCGCGAGGTCGCCGGGGTCGTGGACGCGCTCGGCGACGGCGTCGACGGGCTGTGGCTCGGCAGGCGGGTCGTGGCCCACCTCGGCTTCGCGCCCGGAGGGTACGCCGAACTCGCCGTCACCGAGGTCGACCGCGTGCACGAGATCCCGCGGAACCTGGACTTCGCCGCAGCCGTCGCCATGATCGGCACCGGGCGTACTGCGCTCGGGATCGTGCAGTTCGCCGAGCCGGGACCGGACGACGTGGTCGTCGTACCCGCCGCCGCCGGAGGCATCGGCACCCTGCTCGTGCAGTATGCCAAGAACGCCGGAGCCACCGTGATCGGACTCGCGGGCGGCCCGGAGAAGACGGCCCGGGTCCGGGCGAACGGCGCCGACCTCGCCGTCGACTACACCGACACCGCCTGGCCCGCGAAGGTCCGGGCCGACCTCGGGGCCAGGCAGGCATCGATCGTCTACGACGGCGTCGGCGGAGAGGCGGCCCGGCAGGCCGTCGCCCTCCTCGGACCCGGCGGGCGGCACCTGGTCTTCGGCTGGTCGGCGGAAGGCATCGGGGAGGGCAAGGGACACCTCGTCGAGGGCGTCTCCCAGTCCGTGCTCGGCCCCGAGATGCTCCGCAGGGCGGGCGGACTGCACGCGCTCGAACTGCGCGCGCTCGCCGAAGCCGCCCACGGCCGGCTGCGCCCCGCCGTCACCCGCTTCCCCCTCGCGGCCGCGCCCGCGGCGCACCGCGCACTCGAGAACCGCGGAACTATCGGAAAGGTGGTACTGGAGCCATGAAACGCCTGACGAATACCAGGGCGAAAGCCCCGAGCAGCCGGAACACGCACACGGATGCAACGCGCCACGATTCGTGGTCTTCTGGCCAGATGAGCAACGGCCGAACGGGTGCGGCCGGAACCCCCCGAGAGGCCCCCGAGGCGACCGATCCGCACCGCTGGTGGGCCCTCGTCGTCATCGCCCTCGCCCAGCTGATGGTCGTCCTGGACGCGACGATCGTGAACATCGCCCTGCCCTCCGCCCAGCGCGCCCTGCACATGTCCGACGGCAACCGCCAGTGGGTGATCACCGCCTACACCCTCGCCTTCGGCGGCCTCCTCCTGCTCGGCGGGCGCATCGCCGACCTCGTCGGCCGCAAACGCACCTTCGTCCTCGGACTCGTCGGCTTCGCCATCGCCTCCGCGATCGGCGGCGCCGCCACCAGCTCCGGCATGCTCTTCGGCGCCCGCGCGCTCCAAGGCGCCTTCGCCGCCGTCCTCGCGCCCTCCGCGCTCTCCCTGCTGACCACGACCTTCACCGACCCCCGCGAACGCGGCAAGGCCTTCGGCGTGTACGGCGCCCTCGCCGGCAGCGGCTCGGCGATCGGGTTCATCGTCGGCGGTCTGCTCACCGAGTACCTCAACTGGCGCTGGTGCCTGTACGTCAACGTGCCCATCGCCGTCCTCGCCGTGTTCGGCGCCTTCGCCCTACTGCACGACCGTCCCGGCCACCGCGAGGCCGGCCTCGACGTACCCGGCGCCCTGCTCGGCTGCGGCGGCCTCGTCGCGATCGTCTACGGCTTCAGCGAGGCCGAACCGCGCGGCTGGACCGACCCGCTGGTCCTCGCCCTCTTCGCGGCCGGGATCGCCCTGCTCATCACGTTCGTCTGGTGGCAGAACCGGGCCCCGAGCCCCCTGCTGCCGCTGCACATCATCAAGGACCGCAACCGCGCCGGCTGCTTCCTGACCATGATGCTCGCGACGATCGGCATGTTCGGCCTGTTCCTGTTCATGACCTACTACCTGCAGATCATCCTCGGCTACTCGCCGGTCAGGACGGGCCTCGCCTATCTGCCCCTCACCGCCGCGATCATCACCGGCTCCACGCAGATCTCCGCACGGCTGCTGCACCGCGTGGCCCCGCGCATGCTCATGGCCCCCGGCATGGTCCTCGCCGCGGGCGGCATGATGCTCCTGACCCGCATGACGGTCCACTCCTCCTACACGACCGACATCCTGCCCGCCCTGCTCCTGATGGGCCTCGGCATGGGCCTGACCTTCATGCCCGTGTTCGCCACCGCGACCTCCGGCATCGCGCCCCGCGACTCCGGCGTCACCTCGGCGACGGTCAACACCTCGCAGCAGGTGGGCGGCTCGATCGGTACGGCACTGCTCAACACCATCGCCACCACCAGCAGCGCCGCCTACATCACCGCCCACCTGCGCACCGGCGCGCCCAAGGCGCTCGTGGTCCCGGCCGGTGTCGTCCACGGCTACACCGTCGCCATCTGGTGGGCGGCCGGCGTGATGCTCCTGGCGGGGCTGACGGCCGGCCTGCTGGTCACGGCCAAGGCCCCGAAACACGGGGCGCCGGCCGACGCCCCGGTGCCCGAGTCAGTGACCTGATCCCAGGGCCGCGAGCGCCTCGTCCGTCAGCCGGTACACCGTCCACTCGTCCTGCGGGCGCGCGCCCAGGGCCTCGTAGAAACCGATCGCGGGCCGGTTCCAGTCCAGCACCGACCACTCCAGCCGCCCGTACCCGCGCTCCACACAGATCCGCGCCAGCTCCGTCAGCAGCGCCCGCCCGTGCCCGCCGCCCCGGGCACCGGGCCGGACGTACAGATCCTCCAGGTAGATCCCGTGCACCCCGCGCCAGGTCGAGAAGTTCAAAAACCACAGCGCGAACCCCACGGCCTCCCCGGTGGCGTCGTCCACGGCCATGTGCGCGAACGCCGCCGGCCGCTCCCCGAACAGCGCCTCCCGAAGCTGCTCCTGCGTCGCCTCGGCCTCGTCCGGAGCCTTCTCGTACTCGGCCAGCTCACGGACGAGGGCGTGGATGACGGGGATGTCGGCGGGTATCGCGGGACGAATCATGCGGCGAGACTAACCGTCACCACCCGCTCAGTGCCGCCCCGCCACCCGGTCCGCCACCTTCGCCAGCCGCGAGGACTCCGTCCCCGGGCGGAGCCGTTCGCGCAGGTCGGCGGTGCGGTAGGTGGCGTACATGCCGTGCACGCCGAGCCAGCGGAAGGGTTCGGGTTCCCACTTGCGGACCTTGTGGTTCACCCAGGGCAGGTCCGTCAGCTCGGTGCGGCCACCCTGGCCGGAGTCCTGCCGGACCAGGTCCCGCAGGGTACGGGCGGCCAGATTGGTGGTGGCGACCCCGGAGCCGACGTACCCGCCGGCGAAGCCGAGGCCCGTCGAGCGGTCGAGGGTCACCGTGGCGCACCAGTCGCGGGGTACGCCGAGGACGCCCGACCAGGCGTGCGTCACCCGGACCCCGGCCAGGGCCGGGAAGAAGCGGGTCAGGATCTCCCGGAGGGCTTCGACGGTCGCCTCCTGCGTGCGGCCGTCGTTGTCCGTCCTCGATCCGAAGCGGTACGGCACACCCCGGCCGCCGAGTGCGATGCGGCCGTCGGCGGTGCGCTGGGCGTACATGTAGGCGTGGGCCATGTCGCCGAGGGTCTCGCGGCCGTCCCAGCCGATGGACGCCCACTGGTCCTCGGTCAGCGGCTCGGTGGCGATCATGGAGGAGTTCATGGGGAGCCAGGTGCGCCTCAGGCCCTTCAGGGACGCGGTGAAGCCCTCCGTGCAGCGCAGGATGTAGGGAGCGCGGACCGTGCCGTAGGGGGTGACGGCGTGCTTGGGGCGGATCTCGGTCACCGGGGTCGACTCGTGGATCGTGACGCCGAGGGCCTCCACCGCCGCCGCGAGGCCCTTGACCAGCTTCACGGGGTGCAGCCGGGCGCCGTGCGGGGTCCAGGTGGAACCGACCGCGTCGGCGATGCGGATGCGCTCCGCGGTCTGGCGGGCGCCGTACAGTTCCCGGTCCTTCTCGCCGTACGACAGCTCGTGCTCGTGGAAGGCCTTCAGACGGGCCAGTTGGGCGGGTGTGGTGGCCACTTCGAGGACACCGCCCTGGTGGATGTCGGCGTCGATGCCCTCGGCCTCGGCCGCCGCGATCACCTCCGCGACGGTGTCGTTCATCGCCTTCTGCAGGCGGACGGCGGCCTCACGGCCGTGCAGCCTGGCGTACCGGTCGCGGCCGGCGATGCCGTTGTAGAGCCAGCCGCCGTTGCGGCCGGAGGCGCCGTAGCCGCAGAACTTCTGCTCCAGGACGGTGATGCGGAGGAAGGGGGCGGCCTTCTTCAGGTAGTACGCCGTCCACAGACCGGTGTAGCCACCGCCGACGATCGCGACGTCGGCGGTCGCGTCCCCGGGCAGGGGCTCGCGTACCGCGGGGAGGCCGTCGTCCGCGTACCAGAAGGAGATCCCGCCGTTGACGACACTGCTTGCCGAGCTGCTCATGGCCGGGACGTTAACCCTTCAAAGCGGCCAGTGTCTCCTTCGGATTCCATGCTTTTCCGCGGCCTCTGGTCAGGGGGTAACAGGCCAGCCCGATCAGTACGGAGACGAAATGGCCGAGTTCGGTGAAGGTGCGTCCCGCGGCCAGGGGCAGGGTGAAGACGGGCAGGATGACCAGGAGATACCCGTACCGCCAAGGGGAGGCGAAGCGGTAGGTGAGAACACCGATGACGCCGGCCAAGGCGTAACTGACGCCGATGTCCAGGGTGTTGACGGCCGAGTGCGGGGCCATGCCGTCCCGGACTGCCTTCAGCAGGGCGCCTTCGCTGATGAGGGTGGCCAGGACGTGCGCCAGGGCGCACACCGCGAACCAACGGGCCGTGCCGAGCCAGCGTTCGGCGGGCGCCTGGAACACGGTGTACAGCAGGACGTAGGGGAGCCAGCGGCCGCTGTCGATCCACATCGCGCTGGCCACGAGGACCCGTACCGGATTGCGCGACAGTTCATGGATGTTGGTCGACCGCTGCCGCAGGAAGTGCTGCTCGAACTCCGGCGACATCTGGTGCAGCGCGACGGTCGTGACGAACAGGACCGCCAGCCACACATACGTGCCGGGAGCGCTGCGGATGTATGCCCACACGTGGCCGAGGCCCCGGTTAATTCGCATGAGCCGATTCACGCACGCCAGTATCGTCCGGTCCGTGATTGACATCCCCGGCGATCTCGCGGAGGCCCAGGAGACGTACAACGGTGCGGCGGGGCGGGCGTTCATCGCCGGGCTGCCGGCTCTGGCGGCCGCTTTCCTGGACCGGTGGCGGCTGCGGCTCGACGGGCCCTCCATGAACGGTGTGAGCGCGCTGGTCCTGCCGGTGGTCCGGGCCGACGGCGGCCGTGCCGTGCTCAAGCTGCAGCTGCCGGACGAGGAGAGCGAGGGGGAGCCGGTCGCGCTGCGGGTGTGGGACGGCGACGGGGCCGTACGGCTGCTGGACCACGACCCGGCGACGGGCACCATGCTCCTGGAACGGCTCGACGAGTCGCGGATGCTGTCCGCCATGGCCGACACGCGCGCGGCCGTCGTGGTCGTCGCGCGGCTGCTGGACCGTCTGACGTCCTTCCCGGCGCCGCCGGGCATGCGCCGGCTCGGTGACATCGCCGAGGCCATGCTGGAGCAGACCCCCTGGGCACTGGAGCGCATCCCCGACCCTGGGGCGCGCCGGATCGTCGCCGGCTGCGCGGCCGCGGTGCGGGAGGTCGTCGCGGAGCCCGGTGACCGGCTGCTGCACTGGGATCTGCACTTCGAGAACGTGCTGGCCGCCGACCGCGCCGAGTGGCTGGCCATCGATCCCAAGCCGCTGGCCGGCGACCCGGGCTTCGAGTTGTGGCCGGCACTGGACAACCGTTTCGAGGCGGCCGAGGTGCGCCGGCGCTTCGACGCGATGACGGAGGTGCTCGGCCTGGACCGGGAGCGGGCACGCGCCTGGACGCTGGGCCGGCTGCTGCAGAACGCCCTGTGGGACGTGGAGGACGGCCGGCCGCTCGAGGACCGCCAGCTGGAGATCGCACGCCGGCTCCGCACATGAAAAATGCCGCCGACTCGGGAAAATCCCAGGTCAGCGGCGCTTTTGGAGCCCCCTGTCGGATTCGAACCGACGACCTTCGCTTTACAAGAGCGGTGCTCTGACCAGCTGAGCTAAGGAGGCGTGCACCCGGGTGCTCGTGCAGTGTACCCAGGTCCGCGTCGGGTCCTGTCGAAAATTTCCGCGAAGTTCACAGTCGCCGAGGTACTGACAGACCGGTGAACGCCAGGTACCGTCCTGAGCCAGTTCGCGCAGTTCACTCGTGTGGACTACACCACCACCTTCCTACAACGGATCGTCCGGCACGTTCCTGCCGGTAGAAGGGGGCCCATTCACCATGGCCACTGTCACGTTCGACAAGGCGACCCGGATCTACCCGGGTTCCACCAAGCCCGCCGTCGACGGTCTCGACATCGCGATCGAGGACGGCGAGTTTCTCGTCCTGGTCGGCCCGTCGGGTTGCGGAAAGTCCACCTCGCTGCGGATGCTCGCGGGCCTGGAGGACGTCAACGCCGGCGCCATCCGCATCGGTGACCGCGACGTCACGCACCTGCCGCCCAAGGACCGGGACATCGCCATGGTGTTCCAGAACTACGCCCTCTACCCGCACATGACGGTCGCCGACAACATGGGCTTCGCGCTCAAGATCGCGGGCGTCAACAAGGCGGAGATCCGGCAGAAGGTCGAGGAGGCCGCGAAGATCCTCGACCTCACCGAGTACCTGGACCGCAAGCCGAAGGCGCTCTCCGGTGGTCAGCGCCAGCGTGTCGCCATGGGCCGCGCGATCGTGCGTGAGCCGCAGGTGTTCCTCATGGACGAGCCGCTGTCCAACCTGGACGCCAAGCTCCGCGTGAGCACCCGTACGCAGATCGCCTCGCTGCAGCGCCGCCTCGGCATCACCACCGTCTACGTCACCCACGACCAGGTCGAGGCCATGACGATGGGCGACCGTGTGGCGGTCCTCAAGGACGGTCTGCTCCAGCAGGTCGACTCGCCGCGGAACATGTACGACAAGCCCGCGAACCTCTTCGTCGCCGGCTTCATCGGCTCCCCGGCCATGAACCTGGTCGAGGTGCCGATCACCGACGGCGGCGTGAAGTTCGGCAACAGCGTCGTCCCGGTCAACCGGGACGCCCTGACGGCCGCCTCGGACCGGGGTGACCGCACGGTGACCGTGGGTGTCCGCCCCGAGCACTTCGACGTGGTCGAGCACGACGGCGGCACGGCCGCCTCCCTGACCAAGGACAGCGCGGACGCGCCGGCCGGTCTCGCCGTCTCCGTGAACGTCGTCGAGGAGCTCGGCGCCGACGGCTACGTCTACGGCACCGCCGAGGTCGGCGGCGAGGTCAAGGACCTGGTCGTCCGCGTCAACGGCCGCCAGGTCCCGGAGAAGGGCTCCACGCTGCACGTGGTGCCGCGGCCGGGCGAGATCCACGTGTTCTCGACGTCCACGGGTGAGCGTCTCACCGACTGAGCGCGTTCACACGGACTGAGCTGCGCGTTCGCGCGGAGTTGACGAAAGGGGCCCTGCGGAGTGCCGCAGGGCCCCTTTCGCGCGGTTCACGCGTGCGGAGATACCCCGGCACAGCCATCATTTCGGGCGGGGTACGTCAACCCCATACCCAGAAAGTAGCGCCATCTCATCCCCCGAAGGGGTGACTGAATGTCGCCAAATCATTACCCCACGCTACCCTCACACGCGTGAAGCTCTCCACCACCCCACAGACGCGACGCGGCCACCGGGGCGGCCCTGCCCGCCGGATCGGCCGCACTCTCGCCCTCGTCCTGCCCGTCGTCCTGGTGCTCTCCGGAACCCTCGCGGTGACCCGGGTCAACTGGACGGGAGGCCCCTCCAGCTCGGCGCTGGCCGCCTCGGACATCTCCGCGGCGGGGGTTTCCACCAAGACGGTCTCCCGCGCCCCGCAGGACGTGCTCCGCGACCAGCTGATGAGCGAGCTGCAGGACAAGAACCCCGGGGTCGTCCTCGGCCACCTCCAGCAGGCCGTGAACGGACACCCCGCGCTGGCCCGGCACTGCTCGGCCATCGCCCGGGCCCTGGGCCAGGCCGCGGTGCGCATCTACGGCGCCTCGCGCGCCCAGTCCTACGCCCGCCCGGTGTGCGACACGTCGTTCGCGTCGGGCGTGCTCGCCGCGCACAGCTGAACACCGGGAGGCGCCCGGAAGCCGGTGACCGCTCCTTCGGGTAACGGGTCCCCAAGGAGCGCGCCGCCGCCGGCCGGCCCTGGCGGGGCGCCACGTACAGTGCGGTCATGACCCATCCCAACGCCGCGTCGCGCCCCACCCAGGCCGTGATCCTGGCCGGTGGCCAGGGCTCCCGGCTGCGCCCCTACACCGACGACCGGCCCAAGCCGATGGTCGAGATCCCCGGCACGGGCACTCCGATCATCGGCCACCAGCTGAACTGGCTCGCCGAGGAGGGCGTGACCGACGTGGTGGTCTCCTGCGGCCATCTCGCCGACGTCCTGCAGAAGTGGCTGGACTCCGCCGACCTGCCGCTCTCCGTCACCACCGTCGTGGAGACCGAGCCCCTCGGCCGTGGCGGCGGCCTGAAGTACGCCGCCGCGCATCTCCCCCGCCCCGACCGGGCCTGGTACGCCACCAACGGCGACATTTGGACCCGCTTCTCCCTGCGGGACATGGCCGACTTCCACACCGAGCGGGACGCCGTCGCGACCCTGGCTCTGGCGCGGCCGCGCATCCCCTGGGGCGCGGTGCAGACCGACGGGTTCGGGCACATCACCGACTTCATCGAGGCTCCGCCGTCGACGTTCGAGATCAACGCGGGCGTGTACGTGTTCTCGCCCGAGTTCGCCTCGCTGCTTCCGGAGCGGGGGGATCACGAGCGGACCACGTTCCCCGGGCTGGCCCGTGAGCGCAAGCTCGCCGGGTTCCCCATTCCGCAGGGGGCGTACTGGCGGGCCATCGACACGGCCAAGGATCTGACCGAGGCGGCCAAGGAGCTCGCCGCGCTGGGGCGGTAGCCCGGCGGTTTGCGCCCTCGCCACGCACGAAGGCCCCGTACGTGTCGCGGTACGGGGCCTTCCGCTCGCTTGCCTGCGGACGAGCTAGCCCAGCAGGCCGCCCACCAGGCCCGGCTGGCCGCTGGACGAAGAGCCGCCCGAGCTGCCGGTGCCACCGGAACCGGACGCGCCGCCGGAAGTGGACGCGCCGCCGGAGCTGGTCGGGCCCTCCGTCGTGCTCGGCGCGCCGCCGGTCGGGGAGGACGGGCGGGGCGGAATCTGGCCCGAGGTGCCCTGGGTCTGGCTGGGCGTCGTGGTCGTACCGCCCGCGGTGTGGGTGGCACCCGGGGTCGCCGCCGCGCCGGAGGGGCTCGCGCCGGCCGTGGCGCCGCCCGAGGGCGAGGTGGAGGCCGCCGGGGTCTTCTTGTGCCGCGCGCCGGGCTGCTGCGGGACCGGGGAGCCGGGGAGGTTGTTGCGGGGGGCCTCGCCCGGGCCGGGGACGACGACACGGCTGGAGTCGCGCACGGCGCCACCGAGCAGCGAGCCCACGAGCAGGGTGACGCCGACCGTGATAACCGTGATCAGGGCGCCGCGGCGCAGGACGTAGCGGCGCAGGTCCCAGATGTCGGCGCGAGGGCCGAGGCGGCGCCAGGCACCGGCGGCGAGGCGGCCGTCCACGGAGTAGACGGGGGCGCCGGCGATGATCAGCGGGGACCAGGCGGCCAGGTAGATGATGTCGGGGGCGTCGTAGGCGGGGACCGTCTTCCAGCTGACCGTGACGATCAGGGCGGCGGACAGCAGGGCCCCGACGACCGCGGCGACGCGCTGCCAGCAGCCGAGGACGGTCAGGACGCCGACGACCACCTGGAGGAAGGCGATGACCAGGCCGGAGCCGACGGGGTGGTGCAGGGCGAACTGGCGCAGCGGCTCGGCGACGTCCCAGGGGTGCAGGGTGTTGAGCCACTTGACCATCGAGCCGCGCTTGCCGCCGTCGAAGTAGACGGGGTCGCACAGCTTGCCCATGCCGGCGTAGATGGAGATGAAGCCCAGGAAGATGCGCAGCGGGAGGAGGACGACGCCCAGGTTCATCCGGCGGCCGGGGTAGTAGGCGTGCCGGGCCGGGTCTTCCGCGTGGCGGCGGGTGGAGCGCGGGGCGTCGGGGTCGGCGTAGTCGTCGTACGTGCCGTAGCCGTCGTGGTCCCCGTGGTCGCCGTACTCGTCGTCACCGTAGCCTTCGTGGCCTTCGTACAGCCCGAAGTCGGCGTCGGTGTAGGGGGGTTCGTCGTAGGCGCCGCCGACCGTGCGCATGTGCGGCAGCAGGCGGGTGCCGTGGGTGTCGGGCGCCGTGCGCTGGTGGCCGACGACCGGGGTCTCGACCGTCTGGTCCAGGTCGTCGTAGGCGTAGCCGGTCCCGAGGCGTGGGATGACCTGCGTGGCGCCGGGCTCGGGTTCGTCGATGTGGCGGACGCTGCTGCCCCGCACGGCCTGGAGCAGCCGGTGGGCGCCGGTGTCGTCGGGGGCGGACTTGCCGCTCCACACGACGGGGCGGCGGCGGCCGGCGGCGGCCGGCCGGCCCGCCGTGCCCAGGACGGGCATCCGGGCGGCGTCCTGGGCGCTCGGATGCCGGGCGATCCGCGGGGAGGGGCCGCGCTTCGCCGACGCGCCCAACTGCACGCGGAAGCTGGCGTGATTGACGATGACCTGCGCCGGATCGCTCGGCACCTTCACCATGCTCAGCGCGGGAGCGTCGTCGAGCCCGGACTGGAATCCCGACGAGCGTCCCCCCGTGGGTGTGCGGGGTGTTCTGGTGTCCACACTCATCTAACCGAGTGACGTGGAGTTAGGACACTGCTTGGACCGGGCGGATGTGTCCGGACCCCGTCAAAGCAGTCTCGAACGCCACATGGACCCCAGAATTACCCCGCAAGGGTGAAATTCCGGACGGGTGTTCCATCCCGTCGGCGCGCCGTCGGGTCAGCCGCGCCTGCGGGCCGCCTCGTACAGCACGATGCCCGCGGCCACACCGGCGTTGAGCGACTCCGCGCCGCCGGGCATCGGGATGCGGACGCGGAAGTCGCAGGTCTCGCCGACCAGGCGGGACAGGCCCTTGCCCTCGCTGCCGACGACGATGACGACCGGGCCGTCCAGGGCCTCCAGATCGCCGAGTTCGACCTCGCCGTCCGCCGCCAGGCCCACGACCGTGATGCCGGCCTTCTTGTACGCCTCCAGGGCGCGGGTCAGGTTGGTGGCGCGGGCGACCGGGGTGCGGGCGGCCGTGCCGGCGGAGGTCTTCCAGGCGCCGGCGGTCATGCCGGCCGAGCGGCGCTCGGGCACGACCACGCCGTGACCGCCGAAGGCGGAGACGGAGCGGACGACCGCGCCGAGGTTGCGCGGGTCGGTGACGCCGTCCAGGGCGACGATCAGCGGGTCCTCGGACTCGTCGTAGGCGGCGTCGGTGAGGTCCTCGGGGTGCGCGTACTCGTACGGCGGGACCTGGAGGACGAGGCCCTGGTGGTTGAGGCCGTTGGTCATGCGGTCCAGCTCGGGGCGCGGGGCCTCCATCAGGTTGATGCCGCCGCGCTCGGCGGCGAGCTGGAGGGCCTCGCGGACGCGCTCGTCGTTGTCGATGAACTGCTGGACGTAGAGCGTGGAGGCGGGGACGCCCTCGCGCAGCGCCTCGACCACCGGGTTACGGCCGACGACCAGCTCGGAGGCCGACTTGCCGCTGCCCCGGCGCTGCGGCGCGCGGCCCTGGGCGCGGCGGGCCTTGGCCGCGGCGGCGCGCTGCTTGGCGTGACCCTTGCGCATCTCGGCGGGCGGGGTCGGGCCCTTGCCCTCCAGGCCCCGGCGCCGCTGGCCGCCGCTGCCGACCTGCGCGCCCTTCTTGCCGGACATGCGGCGGTTGTTCGCGGCCATGACCTACCTGTTCTCTACGGGAAAAGTGTGCGTACGTCTATGCAGTGTGCCGCCCGGGGGGCCGGGCGGCACAATCGATCAAGGATCCGGGACCTACCGGGACCCGAGGGTCCAGCGCGGGCCCTGCGGGCTGTCCTCGATGACCAGGCCCGACTGGCCCAGCTGGTCGCGGATGGCGTCGGCGGTGGCCCAGTCCTTGCGGGCGCGGGCGGACTCGCGCTGGTCGAGGATCAGGCGGACGAGGCTGTCGACCACGCCGTGCAGGTCCTCGCCCTTCTCCGCCTCACCGGCCCAGTGCGCGTCCAGCGGGTCGAGACCGAGGACGCCGAGCATGGCCCGTACCTCGGCGAGGCGGGCGACGGCGGCGTCCTTGTCGTCGGCGGCCAGCGCGCTGTTGCCCTGCCGGACGGTGGTGTGCACGACGGCCAGGGCCTGCGGGACGCCCAGGTCGTCGTCCATCGCCTCGGCGAAGGCGGGCGGGACCTCGGCGGCCGGTTCGACGGTCTTCCCGGCCAGCTCGGTCACGCGCTGCACGAAGCCCTCGATCCGCGCGAACGCCGACTCGGCCTCGCGCAGCGACTCCTCGCTGTACTCGATCATCGAGCGGTAGTGCGGGGTGCCGAGGTAGTAGCGGAGCACGATGGGCCGCCACTGCCTGACCATCTCGGACACGAGGACGGAGTTGCCCAGCGACTTGGACATCTTGTCGCCGGCCATGGTGACCCAGGCGTTGTGCACCCAGTACCGGGCGAAGTCGTCGCCGTAGGCCTTGGCCTGGGCGATCTCGTTCTCGTGGTGCGGGAAGATCAGGTCGAGGCCGCCGCCGTGGATGTCGAAGGCGGTGCCCAGGTACTTGTGCGCCATGGCCGAGCACTCCAGGTGCCAGCCGGGGCGGCCCTCTCCCCACGGGGTCGGCCAGGTCGGCTCGCCCGGCTTCGCCGCCTTCCACATGGCGAAGTCGCGCGGGTCCCGCTTGCCGGTCTCGCCCTCGCCGGAGGGCTGGAGCAGGTTGTCCAGCTCCTGCCGGGACAGCTCCAGGTACCGCGGGAAGGACCGTACATCGAAGTAGACGTTGCCCTCGGCCGCGTAGGCGTGACCGCGGTCGATGAGGCGCTGCATCATCTCGACCATCTCGGTGATGTGGCCGGTGGCGCGCGGCTCGTACGTCGGCGGCAGGCAGCCGAGGGCGGTGTAGCCCTCGTTGAACGCGCGTTCGTTCTCGTACCCGATCGACCACCACGGCCGGCCCTGCTCGCGGGCCTTGGCGATGATCTTGTCGTCGATGTCCGTGACGTTCCTGACGAACGTGACGTCATAGCCGCGGTACTCGAACCAGCGGCGCATGATGTCGAAGTTCAGGCCCGACCGGATGTGCCCGATGTGCGGTGCCGCCTGCACGGTGGCGCCACACAGGTAGATCGAGACGCAGCCCGGCTTGAGCGGGGTGAAGTCACGGATCTGCCGGGCGCTGGTGTCGTACAGGCGAATGGTCACCACTCCAGGGTAGTGGGCGCGAGGGGGTGCCTCATGCCCCTTCCCCACAATGCCGGGGCGTCAGAGCCTGCCGACCACCTTCCGCGGCGTGATCCGCACGACCACCCGCTGGGCGTCCTGACCGGCGTCGGGGTTGAAGTCCGCGTACTTCTGGCCGGTGTACTTCTGGCTCAGCGCGTCGATGAGTTCCTGGCCGCCCTCGGTGGTCAGCCGGGCGGTGCCGCGGATCTCGGCGTACTCGTAGGGCTCCTCGGGGTTGGTGACCACCACCGTCACCCGGGGGTCGCGGTCCAGGTTCTTGTACTTGCGGCGGTCGACGGTGGTGGAGAACAGGAGGTCGTCACCGTCCCGCTTCACCCAGACCGGCGACATCTGCGGGCTGCCGTCGGGCTGGAGGGTGCCGACGACGATGAACACCTTGCCGTCGAGCACGGACTTGAGCTGGTCGGACAGTACGGCGGACATGGGCACCCTCCGGAGTCCAGGGATCACTGGTGGCCGTGTGGGTACCCTCGCACGCCCCCGGCTCACCCGCACCACGAGCAGAACGGCGGCTTCAGCCCGTGCGGACCACCAGTGCCGTGGCGATCGCCATCAGTCCCTCCTCGCGGCCCGGGAAGCCGAGGCCGTCCGTCGTGGCGCCCGAGACGGAGACCGGCGCGCCGGCCGCCTCGGAGAGGATCTTCTGCGCCTCGTCCCGGCGCTTGCCGATCTTCGGGCGCGGGCCGATCACCTGGACGGCGACGTTGCCGATGGCGAAGCCGGCCTCGCGGACGATCCGGGCGGCCTCGGTCAGGAGGGTCACGCCCGAGGCGCCGGACCACTCGGGGCGGCCGGTGCCGAAGTGCTGTCCCAGGTCACCGAGGCCGGCGGCGGAGAAGAGGGCGTTGCAGGCGGCGTGGGCGACGACGTCCGCGTCGGAGTGCCCCGCCAGACCCGTCCCCTCGCCCTCCCACTTCAGGCCCGCGCACCACAGCTCGCGGCCCTCCTCGAAGGCGTGGATGTCGGTGCCGATGCCGACCTGGGGCAGGACGCCACCCGGCGGCAGCCGGAAGTCCGATGCCTCAGAAGCCATCGTTGAGCCTCCTGCGGGCCAGGACCGCCTCGGCGAGGACCAGGTCGAGGGGCCGGGTGACCTTGAAGGCCTCCTCGTGCCCGGGGACGGCCACGACCGTCAGGCCCAGCTGCTCGACCATGCTCGCGTCGTCGGTGACGTTGTCGGTGACCGTCTCGTGGGCGCGGATCAGGGTCGCGCGGTCGAAGCCCTGGGGCGTCTGGACGGCGCGCAGTCGGGCGCGCTCGGGCGTGGCGACGACCGGCTCGGGCGCGCCGGCCTCGGTGGCGGGCTCGACCTCCTTGACGGTGTCGGCCAGCGGGAGCGCGGGGACGACGGCGGGGGCGCCCGCGCGTACGGCCTCGATGACGGCGTCGACCGTGTCGACCGGGACGAGCGGGCGGGCCGCATCGTGGACGAGGACGACGCCGTACTCGGGCGGCAGGGCGTCGAGGCCGAGCCTGACCGATTCCTGGCGGCTGTCCCCGCCGGGGACGACCAGGAAGTCGGTGCGGTCGGGCAGGGCGTGCGCGTCGAGCAGCGACTTGACCTCGGCGGCGCCGTCCCGCGGGGCCACGACGATCACCAGGGATACATGGCGGGACGCGGCGAGCGCGCGGACCGCGTGGATGAGCATGGGCGTGCCGTTCAGCGCGCGGAGCGCCTTGGGGGCGCCCGGGCCGAGGCGTACGCCCCGGCCGGCGGCGGGAATCACGGCGGCGACGGGGGTCTGCGCGGGCGAAGGGCGCGATTCGTCAGACATCGGTTCCTGTCAGGTTTGTGTGCTCGACCTAGGTGGGTATGGCCTGGAGGAGTGCCGGGCGCGACGCCTTGACCGGACCCTTTCCGTGACCCTGGTCGAGCCATCTGCCCGGGCCCGGCACATCAAGTATCGGGGGGTTTTCCCTGAGTGTGCGGCAGGCGTTTCGGCGCCCCGTTTCCGGCTGCCGAGGCGGCGCTGGGTCTTTGCGGCTTTTTCCGGGGACGAACATGCCGCAGCGCCCGGCGACATGTTCCGTGTCATCGGGCACCGCGGCATTTCACTGTGCTGAGCGTGCTGAGCGCGACGGAAGCGAAGGTTCGCTGCCGTGGCGCGTCAGGAAGCGAGCACCTCGTCGAGCAGGGCCTCGGCCTTGTCCTCGTTCGTGTTCTCCGCGAGAGCCAGCTCGCTCACCAGGATCTGGCGGGCCTTGGCGAGCATGCGCTTCTCACCGGCGGAGAGCCCTCGCTCCCGCTCACGACGCCACAGGTCACGCACGACTTCCGCGACCTTGATGACATCGCCGGAGGCGAGCTTCTCCAGGTTTGCCTTGTAACGGCGCGACCAGTTCGTGGGCTCCTCGGCGTACGGCGCGCGCAGCACCTCGAAGACCCGGTCCAGCCCGTCCTGACCGACCACATCACGCACGCCCACGAACTCAGCATTGTCCGCTGGCACACGTACCGTCAGGTCACCCTGGGCGACCTTCAGCACCAAGTAGGTCTTGTCCACGCCTTTGATCTGGCGAGTTTCGATGGCCTCGATCAGCGCGGCCCCGTGATGGGGATAGACCACGGTGTCGCCAACCTTGAACGTCATGTGACAGGTACCCCTTCCGTGGCTATCCAGGGTAACACGGATACGCCGTCTTCTGAATGGCGTTTTCGCAGGTCAGGGCATATCTCGGGGCTTGACAACTGCGACAGGAACGTGCTGCGAGGGGTCTGCGGAACCGGGAATTCGCAGGTCGGAGGGGCTCTTCGGGCGAGGAGAAACGCGTACGTTACACACTTCGCGAGCCGTCTCCAAGTGGACTAACGTCCCGATTTGTCCACTTCCAAGCGTACGACTTCCGCTACTCCGTTCGGTGGCCCGAGGCCCCATCCGGGCCGATTCCTGAATTGATCAACGGCTGCCGGGAGCGGCGCGCGTGATCAATATCGAGGTGGTCATCGAGGGGATCGCGCATTCCTTCACGGAAATTTTGCGAGTGGTTATGTGAATGGCGGACGAGCGCTCGGCAAAGTGACTGGAGGGTCAGATGTGACAGGAGTGACCAGGCGTTCGCGGTACCCCCAGCCGGAGGCAAGCGGGGTGCTTGGGGAGGGTCGGGTGCGGCGGCTCGGGAACGGCTCGGTAACCTAAGGCCGCTGACAGACACTTAGGGTGGCTTTATAAGGGGAGCCGCCCGCGCGTTCAAGGAGTTGCCGCCGCCGTGAGCAGCAGCCTTCGACGCGGCGCCCTCGCCGCCTCCGCCATCGTCTTCTCGATCGCCTCGCTCGCCGCCTGTGGCGCCGGCAACAACTCGCAGACCCTGGGGATCAAGCCGGACAACGCCGCGACCTCGGTCGGCAACATCAAGGTCCAGAACGCCACGATCATCACCCAGCCCGACCTGAAGGCGACGGGTCCGGCCGTGATCTCCGCGACCCTGTTCAACGCGGGCGGCAAGCCCGAGACCCTGCAGTCGATCACCGTCCCGGGCAGCACCGAGTCCGTGAAGCTGACCCCGGCCGCGGGCGGCAGCCTGACCGTCCCGGCGCACGGCTCCCTGCTCCTCGGCGGCAAGGGCAACGCCTCCGCCGAGATCCCGAGCGGCCGCGAGGCCGTCCAGGACGGCAACGCCCAGAAGGTCACCTTCACCTTCAGCAGGACCGGTGCGGTGAGCCTGCGCGCCTTCGTGGTGCCGGCCGCCGGCTACTTCGACAAGTGGGGCCCGAGCGAGATCCCGTCCGCCTCGGCGACGGTGACCGGGGCCCCGGGCGCCACCGCCTCCGGCAGCGCCAAGCCCGGCAAGCACGGCAAGGCCACCCCGTCGGCGACCGCCACCGACACGGCGACCACGGGCGCGACCCCGAGCGACTCGGCCTCCCAGTCGGCCGCGGGCCAGTGAGCAGCCGCAGCCGCCACTGAGCAGCCGTACGACGAAGGGCGGCACCCCTACCGCGGGGTGCCGCCCTTCGTCGTACGGCTGCCTCCGAGCCGGTTACGGCTTACGGCTCGAACTTGTAGCCCAGGCCCCGGACCGTCACCAGGTAGCGCGGGGCGCCCGGGTCCGGCTCGATCTTGGCGCGCAGGCGCTTGACGTGGACGTCCAGGGTCTTGGTGTCGCCCACGTAGTCGGCGCCCCAGACGCGGTCGATGAGCTGCATGCGGGTCAGGACGCGGCCGGCGTTGCGCAGGAGCATCTCCAGGAGGTCGAACTCCTTCAGGGGGAGGTCGACCTTGGAGCCGGAGACCGTCACGACGTGGCGGTCGACGTCCATGCGGACCGGGCCGGCCTCCAGGGCCGCCGGGGTCACCTCCTCCGGCTCGCCGCGGCGGCGCAGCACCGCGCGGATGCGGGCCACCAGCTCACGGGAGGAGAAGGGCTTGGTGACGTAGTCGTCGGCTCCTATTTCCAGGCCGACCACCTTGTCGATCTCGCTGTCCTTGGCGGTCACCATGATCACGGGGACGTTGGAGCGGCCGCGCAGCTGGCGGCACACCTCCGTGCCGGGCAGCCCCGGCAGCATCAGGTCGAGGAGGACGAGGTCGGCGCCGTTGCGCTCGAACTCGTCGAGTCCGTCGGGGCCGGTGGCCGCCACGGCGACCTCGAAGCCCTCCTTGCGGAGCATGTACGACAGGGCGTCGGAGAAGGACTCCTCGTCCTCGACGACGAGCACTCGGGTCACGGAAGGACCTCCGGGGCGGGAAGCGGTTCGTACGGGGTTGAGTCGGGGGCGCCGTCGGCCTCGTCTTCGTCGTCGAGGTCGGGGTGCTGTTGTGCGCGGTCGCGGGCCGCACCCGCCTCCGGCAGCCTCAGGGTGAACGTGGAGCCCTGGCCTTCTGCGCTCCAGACCGTGACCTCCCCGCCGTGCGAGGCGACCACGTGCTTGACGATCGCGAGACCCAGACCGGTGCCTCCGGTGGCCCGCGAGCGGGCCGGGTCGACGCGGTAGAAGCGCTCGAAGATGCGCTCCTTGTCCTTGTCGGAGATGCCGATACCCTGGTCCGTCACGGCGAGTTCGATCATGTCGCCGCCGGGTGCGTTGACCCGGCGGGCGGCTATGCCGACGCGGGTGCGGGCCGGGGAGTAGTTCACGGCGTTCTCGACCAGGTTGCCGAGGGCCGCCGCGAGCTGGCCGCGGTTGCCCCAGACGTGCAGGTCGGCGGTGCCGCCCGCGGCCATGGTGATCTGTTTGGTGCCGGCCTGGTGACGGCAGCGGTCGACGGCCTCGGCGACCAGCTCGTCCACGCGGACGGGCTCGGCGTCCTCCAGCGGGTCGTCGTTCTGCACCCGGGAGAGGTCGATCAGTTCCTGGACCAGGTTGGTCAGGCGGGTCGCCTCGATCTGCATACGGCCCGCGAAGCGCTGTACCGCCTCGGGGTCGTCGGAGGCGTCCATGACCGCCTCCGACAGGAGGGAGAGAGCGCCGACGGGCGTCTTCAGCTCATGGCTCACATTGGCCACGAAGTCGCGTCGTACGGCCTCGATCCTCCTGGCCTCGGTCAGGTCTTCGACCAGCAGCAGGACCAGACGGGAGCCGAGCGGGGCCACACGCGCGGAGACGGCGAGGGCCTCGCCGCGCCCGGTGCCACGCCGGGGCAGGTCCAGCTCGACCTGCCGTATCTCGCCGTCCCTCCTGGTGTCCCTGGTCATCTGGAGCATGGGCTCGACGGCGAGCTTGCCGCCGCGGACCAGCCCGAGGGCGTAGGCGGCGGAGCTCGCCTTGACGACGGCGTCGGCCTCGTCGAGGACGACGGCCGAGGAGCGCAGCACGGACAGTACGGTGTCCACGCCCGGCGGGAGTACGGGATCGGTGTGCAAGGAAGTCCTGGTCGGTCGCTTCTGGTCGCGTTCGCTCCAGCGGAACGCCAGCATGGCGATGACACCGGTGAGCACCCCGGCGATCGCTGCCGCTGCGGCGACCGCCGCGTTCACGTCCATGCATCCAGGTTAAGCAGGCCCTACGACATGACTACAGCCGTCGAGGTGCGACCTCGGACACTCGTCGCTCAGAGTTCACCTTGGGGCCAGGATTGGTTCATTTGGGGTGGCGGAAACGGACGCGTGTGGCGCAGAACGTGGGAGCGTGGGGACCAAGCACACCTATGAGAGGGAACCTGATGCGGGACGCGTACCACGAGGAACTTGACTCGATCGGCGACGGTCTGGTGGAGATGGCCCGGCTGGTCGGGTCGGCGATCGGGCGCGCCACGACCGCCATCCTGGACGCCGACCTGAAGCTGGCCGAGAGCGTGATCGAGGCCGACCAGAAGGTCGACGAGCTCCAGCACGACCTGGAGGCCCGGGCCATAGCCCTGCTCGCCCGGCAGCAGCCGGTGGCGACCGACCTGCGGATCGTCGTCACCTCCCTGCGCATGTCCGCCGACCTGGAGCGGTCCGGCGACCTCGCCCAGCACGTGGCGAAGCTGGCCCGGCTGCGCTTCCCCGAGCGCGCGGTGCCGAACGACCTGCACGCCACGATCCTGGAGATGGGCCAGCTCGCGCAGCGTCTGATGGCGAAGGCGGCCGAGGTGATCATCACCAAGGACGTGGACCTCGCGCTGCAGCTGGAGCAGGACGACGACGAGATGGACCAGCTGCACCGCACGCTGTTCCAGCACCTGATCGACGAGCGCTGGCGGCACGGCATCGAGACGGCGGTGGACGTCACCCTGCTCGGCCGCTACTACGAGCGGTACGCCGACCACGCCGTGGCCGTCGCCAAGCGGGTCGTCTACCTGGTCACGGGCGAGCACGCGGACGAACTCCAGCAGGACATCCAGCCGGTGACGGGGGTCGAGGGCGCGTAACCCTCCGGGGCCGGCGGGGGCCGGGCGCTCGCCCGCGCCTGCCGGATGGCGTCGGGGGCGCGTGGGCGCCTCCGTGCGCCGTTGATGCGCCCAGGGAAGCGGGCATGCAATAGGCGAGGGCATCCCTGCCCCAGCGTCTAGGAGGGACCCATGGCCGAATCCCCCAGCACCACGCCCGACCCCACGCAGGAGCGCGAGACCGACCAGCCCGCCGAGACCAGGAGCCTTCCGCTGATCGGCGCGTGCGGCTGCGGCTCGGGCTGCGGTTGCGGGTGCCAGTCGGGCGGCCCCTGCCAGTGCGGCTGAGGGCCGGTAGGACGTCGTAGAGCCTGTCGAGGGCCGGTGTGAACCCGATTCACACCGGCCCTTTCCCGTGTCACACCGGCCCCTGCCCATCGCCCTGACGACCCTGCGCCCGCCGGTGCAGGTCCTCCAGGGCGTCCCGGACGGTGGTCGTCCGGTACCAGTCCAGCCACGCCCCCGCCTCCCGGGCGACCCGGTCCAGCGCACCGAGCTCGGCCCCGGTGTAGGCGTGTCCGGGCTGGTCGTGGTGGGTGGAGACCATGCCCTGCGGCCGACCGGCCGGGCCCGGGATCGGAGTGCACTGCAGCGAGCGGCTGTGCGCGGCGAGCATCACCGCGCGCGCCGTCTCGTCGAAGTCCGGCGCGGTGGCGACGTCCTCGACGACGACCCGCCGGCGTTTGCGCGCGGCGTTCCCGCACGCGGTGGTGGTGTCGTCGATCACGGCGAAGAAGTTCACGAACTCGGTGGGCAGGCCGCAGTGGGACTTCAGCCACAGCGTGTTGTCGCTGGCGTCGATGAGCTGGACGTCGGCCATGCCGGTGCGGGTGATCGCGCAGACGGCGTCCCGGAGCGCGTCGAGGAACACCGGCAGTGGCGGCGGCCGGCCCGACGCGGCGGGGACGAACCCGACGACGGGCGGCGGAAGCCGGATACGGCCGGGGAACCAGGGCTGGTGGGCGCGCGGTGGCCGCGCCTGGCCGAGGGCCGCCGCCAGCCGGACGGCGCCGAGCCCGTGCTCGCGGCCGACAGCCCGGAGCAGCGCGGCCGCACTGCGCGCGTTCGGCAGGCCGTACCGCTCCATGAGGATGCCCTGCGCGCGCGTGACCAGGGCGTGCGCGAGCAGTTCGTGGCGCAGTTCCACGGCGTACGGGCGCAGATGGGGGCCGTCCGGGGCGGCGGCCGAGGTGAGGAAGACGCTGAGGGCGTCGGTCACCGTCGCATACAGCCCGCACCCGGGGCCGCCGGGCTGCCGCGTCCGGGCCAGCACGGCCGCGGCGTCGGCGGGGCAGGCGGCGAGGAAGAGCATCCGGCCGTGCTCGGCGGAACCCTCGGCGAACCGGTACAGGGCCCGCGCGGCGGCGGGGGACAGCCGGCGCAGTCCGCTCAGGTCGAGGACGAGCTGGGTCGCCCCGGGGGCGCGCAGCGCGGTGTCCAGGTCGGCACCGGAGTCGGCGTCGCCGAACAGCGCGAGGACGGTCAGCCTGCCGGTCGCCAGTCCGGGCATGGCAAGTTCCGCCACGGTCCGGCAGGAGAAGTGCTGCATGTCGGACCCCTGCCTGCACGCCACAGGATCGCCCGGGTCCCGCGGCTCGTCCCCCATTTCAGCGTAAGCCGCCCGGGCCTGGGCGGCAGCCTCAGGTCTCCGTCTCCGGCTCTGCCGCGGCGGCGAGGACGGCGTCCGGGGGGAGGGCCCGCTGGACCAGGGCGCGCGCCGTGTCCACCAGGCGGCGGCGGTGGCCGTCGGCGTAGCCGCGCAGGGCCCCGCGGGCGTCGGCCAGGGAGAGTTCACCGGCCTCGGCGAGCATCCCGGTGGCCATGTCGACGGTGGCCTTGGCGGCGAGGGCGGCCTGGACGCGGTTGCTGACGTCGGTCGGGCGCAGCCGCTCCGGGCGCCAGTTGACCAGCGCGACGGCCGTGACGTCGGCGAGCGCCTGGGAGAGCTCCAGATCCAGCGGAGGCAGCCCGCCCGGCCGGCGCAGCAGGAGGTTGACGGCGCCGACGGTCTACCGGCGGACGCGCAGGGGCAGCGCGTGCAGGGAGTGGTACCCGCACCGTACGGCGAAGGGGGCGACCTGCGGCCAGCGGTCGCCGCTGTGCTCCAGGTCCGACACGTCGATACGGCGGCCCTCGCGGAAGCTCTCCAGGCAGGGACCCTCGTCGGCCTGGAGCTGGAAGAACTCCAGCGCCTCCGCGTCCACCTCGGTGACCGCCAGGGTGCGCAGGTCACCGCGGCCGGAGACGACCATGATGCCGACCGCGTCGGCTCCGGTGATGTCGACGCAGTTGCGTGCCAGGCGCTCGACGAGCACCACCGGGTCGATGTCGTCGGCCAGGGAGTCGGCCAGCCCGACGAGCGCCTCGGCGAGCTGTTGTTCACGGCCCATCACCGTTCACCGTCCCTTCCGTCTGCCTCGTCCCCGCCGTCGCGTCCGTCCTCGCCGGCGTACTCCCTGCGGTCACCGCCGTCGTCCGCCTCCTTGCGGAAACGGAACTTGCGGGACAGGACCTCGCGGGACAGCTGGCTGACCGTGCGGCCCTCGGCGTACGCGCGGGCGCGCAGCCGGTCCAGGGCCTGCTCGGGGTCCAGTCCCAGCTGCACCATCACCATGCCGACCGCCTGGTAGACCTCGGTGTGGTCGGCCTCGGAGGCCGCCACCCAGGACGCTACCTCGTCCTCTCTGTCTTCCTCGGCGCTGTCGTGCCCGGCCACCTGGAGGCTCATCAGCGCGTAGGTGACCGCGTCGCCCACCCACAGCGCGGTCCGCATGTCCTGTTCGGTGAGCCCGCCGGCGCTCTCGCTGTACAGGTCGAGGGTGCCGATCGCGGCACCGCTGACACCGAGCGGCAACGAGAAGACCGCGCGGACACCGAGGGCCACCGCCTCGTGCGCGAAGATCGGCCAGCGGCGGGCGTCGGGGCCGTCGGTGAGGTCGGCCGCGACGACGGGGGCGCCCTGGTCGAGGGCGGTCTGGCAGGGCCCGTCCCCCACGGTGTACTGCAGCTCGGCGAGCCGGGCGGCGACCCGGTCGCTGGCGCACCAGGTGACGCGCACGCCCTTCCCGCCGGAGATCGACACCGAGGAACCGCTGACGGGCAGCAGCCGTACGCACGCCTGGCACAGCGCGCCCGGTACCGCCTGCGGGTCGCCGGTGCCCCTCGCGGCGGCGGCCAGCGTCTCACTGACCCGCAGCCGTGCCCGTCCGTCCGGCGGCACACCGCCACCGGCCGGCTGCTCCCACCGCTCGGGCGCCATGTCCTCACCCCCGTCGCGGCGCGCCGTCAGCACACATGATCCACCAGTATCCCGTCCGCCACCCCCGGACCGACTGCTCCACCCTCCGGGTTCCCACCTTGAGCGGACCCACGTGGGGCTGTTCTCCGGGAAGGCGGCAATCCGGCCCCCGGCGTGGCCCCCGGCCCCGGAGGCCTCCGGTTGGGTCAGTCCGGCGGGCGGGGACGGTCCCGGCCCGGGATGCTGGGATGACCGTGGCCTGCCACCGGGCTGCCCAGCCCAGCGGCGTCGCCGGTGGCCGGCCCCCTATCCACGGGGACCTGGATGAGCCGAGAACCGACATGTGTGGCGGTCGTCTCCGACTGCCCGCTCCTTCTGTACGGCCTGATCCGCGTCGTCGACAGCGCGCCGGAACTGCAGCGGCTGCGCGGGGCGGGCGACAACGGCACACCGCCGCACGAGGTCGGCGAGGCGGAGGTGGTCCTGCTCAATCTGAGCGGCTCCGTCCGGGAGACCTGCGACCTGGTGGTCCGGCTGCACGAAAGGGGCCGCCGGGTGGTCGTGCTGTCGGCCGCCGCGACGCAGACCGACCTCGTGCTGCTCATCGAGGCCGGGGCCCGGGGCTATGTGAGTCAGTGGGCGGGTGAGGAGGAGCTGCTGGCCGCGCTGCGCACCGTCGCCTCGGGCCGCAGCTATTTCTCGACCAGCTTTTTCGGTGACCGCGACGTGCACAAGAACCCACCCCGTATCACCGAGCGGGAGTGGCAGATCCTGCGACTCGTCGCGAATGGAGCCACCGACCGGGAAATCGCCGCCGAATTGAATATCAGCGAGCACACCGTCCATTCCCATCTGGACCGGCTGTGCAGCAAGACCGGTTACCGCCGCCGGGCCGATCTCACCCGGCTCGCGCTGAAGCGCGGAATGGCGGCCACGGAGCCCGCCGAGGAGGGGTAGTTCTCCCCACACCGCCTGGGTGGTTCTGCCTCTGGTTCTTCCGCGGCACGACAGAGATCCTCGATCAGGTCCGTGTGAAACTCAACCAGGGTTGGGAAAATGGACGACAAACTCAGGAAGATCTGTGTCGCGGTGACGGCCTCCTCCTGTCTGGCGGCCGGCGCCTGGGGCATTTCGGCAACGGACGCCGGCGCGACGTCGAAGTCGACGAAGGCGACCGCTCTCGCACCCACCGCCAAGGTCATCAAGTGCTACCGCACGCACAAGGACCCGAAGAAGATCCACTGCTACCAGGTCAAGAAGCGGCACGAGCGCCACAACGGCCGCGACGTCATCGTCATCATCCTGGTGCAGGTTCCCACACCGAAGAATCCCCCGACCGTCATCGTCGTACCGTCGCTGCCGAACCCGACCACGACGTCGCCGGCGCCGACCACGACCTCGCCGAGTCCGTCGTCGAGTTCCCCCACGACGGGTTCGGCCACGCCGTCCACCGGCCCTAGTCCCGGTGGGCCGGCCACCAGCGCACCGAGCAGCGAGTCACCGAGCGGCGGCTCCTCGGAGACAGGAGCGCCCAGCGCGGCAGAGACCGGAGGCACGGACACCGGTGCGCCCAGCGCACCGGAAACCGGAGGCGCGGAAACCGAGGCGCCGAGCGGCAGCTGACCACCCCGGAACCCTGCCCGGACCCGAGCACAGCGCGCGGGCCCGGGCAGCGGCGTACGCGGACCCGCGGCAAGGGCGGCGGCACCTCGGCCTTCACCCCAAAGCGCGTTCGGGGCGACCCGCTTTCACCGCGATTCCCGCTGTTCACGACGGGGCCGGCCTCGGTGTAGTGGCTCAGCCCCTTTCGCTCGGCTCACTCGGCGTTGTCGGCTCGTCGGCCGCGCCGTACAGGTGGGTGCGGAAATGGAAACGAGTCCTGACGTCGATGCCAGGCGGTCGGCGTCAGGACCGGAGCCCAGATCCTGATCGAGGTCGGCGACGGCAGCACCTTCCCGACCGCCGGCCATAGCCCTCCGGACGAGGGAACAAGCAGCTCAAACGGGCTTTCCTCTCCTCCGCGTTCGCCGCTCCGGGCGACGCGGTGTCGAGACGGGCGCGGGCGATCCACCCAACGGTGGACCGGGAGCCGTCACCCCATACCCACCGCGTCGGGCGCACCGGCCGGACTGGTCACCCAGCCCTGCGCCGACCGGTCAAGTGATCGCCTGCGTGGTCCCGTCAGGCAGCGCGCAGACCTCCCCGGCGTAGGGGCGTGCAACGATCTGTCCGCCGGCGGCCGTGCAGTCGTCTCTGGAGATGTTCGGAGACGAGGCGGCCCCGGCGCTGACAGCGCCGACGGCGCTCACGCCGGCAAGGGTCGCCGCGGCCAGGGCGATGCCCAGGATTCTGCGCATACGCATGACTTCCTCCTCCTCTCAGGCGCCTTCGTTCGGCCTCCGGGAAGGACAAGTCGCAAGACGACGGCGCCCTCTTACTCAGCATGGGCGCTCCGCATGAGGCCCGCGAGGCAAGGCCGGGCACCGCGCCCGGGCGGCGACTGCCCGGCCCGGAGAGGCATGACGTCACCGACCTCGACCGGCCGCATCGGTACGCCGCGTGCGCGTCGGCAGGAGCGGGGCGACGCCGATGTCCGGTACCGGTGGGTGCCTGCCGCGCGTGGTCCTCTAACGCGGTTCGTGGGCAGCCGCCCGGCAGGCAGCGGTCGCGGCACCGCCCGCCACTCCGGCCCCGGTCAGCCCGGTCACACAACCCTGCAGGTCTCCGACCACGCCACGACTGCAGGCCGCTGTGACGGAGTCGGAAGCGGTGGCACCGGCCAGTTCGGCCATCTGTGTGCAGGCGGGGATGTCCGCCCGGACCGCGGGAGCGGCGAGGACCGCACCGCCGAGGGTGAGGGTGAGGCCGGTGAGGGCACCGGCGATACGGGTCGACGTGCGCATGGGAAGCACCTGCCTTCCGGGTTGGTCGCGCGGTCCTGGTCCCGGCGGGCCGGATCCACGCGGTAAGGCCGCCCGGCGACGCTCGACGGGTGGTGCCCCGGCCGCCGGGCTCACATCGAGCCGCACCGGGACATGGTCGCCAGGCCGAAGAAGAGGGCCCCGAATCCGGATGAGACACACACGGACCTCCACTCGCGGGCCCCTCACTCCAGCGTCGCACCCTCTCCCCCGCCCGTCCTGGGCACCCCGGGGGTGCCCCCGAATACGCCGTTGTGGAGGGCGGTGTTCTGTTCGCGGGGCGAAGGCGGGACGATTCGGCTCCTTCTCGAAGCCGGTGCCGACACCGACCGGGACAACGTTCATGGCGTGAGCCCGAGGGCGCTGGCGGGGCGGATTGCCAACTATGACGTGGCTGTTCACCTTCCGGCTGGGGACGGCACTTCCTCCTGGACGCCGTCTGCCGTGGCTCGTAATGGGCCCGGGAGACCGCCGTACTTGCCTCGACCGGCGTCATACAGTGACCGACGAGGTCGTTCGGATTTCCCAGCTGTATTGATCCCGGGCGTGGTTGACACTCGGCAGTCGCGAACAGGCGCAGAAATCCAGCAAGTCATCCCGCTCCACCCACCCGTCTGAGCCAAGGCCGATCCCGTCGGCATCACCAACCGGCACGGTGCACCGCCGGTCGGCTCCGCCGTGCTCCTCGACGACCCCGGGGATGACTCCGTCGTTCGGCCCATCAAGGGCACCGGATGCCACACCGAAAAGGATCAAGCGGAGTCGCCCCACCCTCGCGTTCCAGTACGCCTCCGCGCCCCGGCCGCCTCCCGTACGCCGGCCGCCAGGCCCGGAGGAGATCCCGCATGCGCGTCGTCCTGCCCCTGACCGCCGTCACCACCGCCGCGCTCCTGCTCGTCACGGTCACCGGCACGACTCCCGCCGCGGCAGACCGGAACCCCGACGGCACACCACTGGTCAGGGTGTCCCAGGGCGACCCGTACGCGCAGTGCACCATCGGCGCGAGGTCCCCCGACAGCGTCGTCTACCCGGGCACCGAGGTCGAGCCGTACCTGTCCGTCGATCCGCGCGACCCGAAGCGCGTGGTCACCGTGTTCCAGCAGGACCGCTGGAACGACGGCGGCGCCCGTGGCCTGGTGGCCGGCTGGACCAGGGACGGCCGCACCTTCCACCGGAGCACGTTGCCGTTCAGCCTGTGCGCCCCCGGCGGCGCGGACTACGAACGGGCCACCGACCCCTGGGTGAGCACCGGACCGGACGGCACGGTCTACGCCGGCGGGGAGGGCGTCGACTTCACGAAGAGCACGCGCAGCGCCCTCCTGGCAGTCACATCCCGTGATGGCGGCCGCACTTGGCAGAACCTCACCACCACGCACGTCGACGAGCAGCCGTTCTTCAACGACAAGCCCACACTCACCGCCGACCCGATCCGCAAGGGCACCGCCTACCAGGTCTGGAACCGCCTCGACAACGACCCACCCGGCCCCAGCTCCCTCGACGGTCCCGGCTACATCTCCCTCACCCGCGACGGCGGCCGCACCTGGAGCAAGGCCCGGCCGTTCGTCGACACCAGCACCGTGCCCAACACCCAGACCATCGGTCATCAGATCGTCGTCGACCGGCGCACCGGCACCCTGTACGACTTCTTCGACCGGATCACCTACTCCGACGACCTGAGCACCGTCGTCGAGGCCCGCTACGAGGTGGTCACCTCGACCGACGCCGGAGAGACCTGGAGCGCCCCGGTCACCGTGGCCCGGGACACCTCCGTACCGGAGGTCGACCCGAACGACCCCGGCAAACTGCTGCGCGACGGGACCACCGTGCCGAGCCCGGCCGTCGACCCCAGGACGGGCACGCTGTACATGGCCTACGAGGGCTCGGACTTCTCCGGCGGCAGGTTCGACTCCGTCCAGCTCGTGCGGTCCACCGACGGCGGACGCACCTGGGGGACCCCGGAGCTGATCAGCCCCAAGGGCGTTCCGGCCTTCTCACCGTCGATCGCGGTCGCCGAGCGGGGCACGGTCGCGCTCACTTACTACGACCTGCGCTTCCTCAGGCCCGGCAACACCACCACCCTGCCCACCGCCTACCAACTGGCCACGCTGCGGCACGGAAACCCGAAGCTGCGGACCGAACGACGGATCTCGCGGGTCTTCGACTGGCTGCAGGCACCGTTCGCCGGGGGCTTCTTCCTCGGCGACTACCAAGGCCTGGTGGCGGACGGCAAGGGAGTACGGGCGGTGCTCACCGAGACCCACTCCGGCGCACCGCAGAACCGTACGGACGTGTACACCAGCGCTCTCCGCACCCGCTGACCGACGCGGACGACCACGTTGGGCGGGGTGGTCTCGTCGTTCCAGGGCCTGTCCGACGGGTCGCGCCACCGACCCCGCACCCCACCGCACTGTCACCCGAATGGCTCAACATGACGTGCCACCCACATGGGTGAAGATCAAGCTGGCTAGTGCCCCAACCGAGGCAATCCGTGAAAGGGAAACCAAATGCGCATTCGACGAATCCTCGCCGCCGTCATCGCTACGGCAGCCCTCGCCGGACTCGGCCTCACAGGCGCCGCCGCCGCCACCGCCGCCACCGCACAGGGTGCCCCATCCTACGTCACCCCTTCTCAGTGCAAGCAGGGCGGCGGAACGGCCGATCTGACGGACAACCTCTGCAAGGGCGGTACGCACGACGGGGAGCGGATCGACTGAACCCCACAAGGCGCCCCGCAGCCACGCGCCGCGGGGCGCTCCCGCGCGAGCGTAGCCGGGAGAGAGTCGCAGACGGCACGGAACATGCCTCCCACCCCTCTTCCATGTCCCACCACTCCTCGGCTACGCCGTGGTTGAGCAACCTTTGCACCTTGGCGAGATCAGCGGTGGGCGGGACGTCCAGGGCCACCATGCCGAACCGCTCTATGCCCTCGCCGTCGACGCCAAGTTGCTGAAACGCGTTGATCACGCTTTGCCGCGCAGCTCGTCGGCCCATCGCACGCCTTCCTCGTCGGGCTCCGTGACCACGACGTCGCCGCAGGCGATGCCTCGGATGAACCAGGGGGATGTTGTCGAGCTGCACGGTGCCGTCACCCTGATCGATCGCCCGCAAGCTCTCCACCGAGGCCGGAGGCCAGTCGTCCTCTATCTCAAGCCGGAAGTGCACCTTGACGTACGGGCCGCCGGGATTCGTCATGCTGCCAGGATGCACGCGTCAAACAGGCCGCCTGGAGGGGGCCTCTTTCGATGGCGACCTCTTCGTCTCCATACCGAGTGCGCGCCTGCCATAGAGGGTGCTCGGCTCCTGGCGGCATCCAGTGGCACCTGCGGAGACTTGCGCAGGTGTGCCGTACAACCCTGAAGGGGCTCCAGGGGTCTTGTGGGCAGTCTTGTCTTCCTAGTGGGGGTTGCATCACTGTGCGTGTGCGCAGTATTTCGGCCGTTACAGCGCTCGCGGTCACTCTCAGTTCTGTCGCCCTGATCGGGGCGGCCGCGGGCGCTGCTGTCGCCGACAGCAGCGCCGCGCTGCCCATCACGTCCAGCGGCGACATCATCGTGGACGGCGTTCACCGGCGCGTCTTCATCAGTGACCCGTCGGGAGGCAAGGTCGTTGCCACCGACTACAACGGCACCGTCATCGGGACGATCACTTCGCTGCCGCAGGCTGACGGCCTGGAGCTTTCCGCCGACTCGGCAACGCTCTACGTTGCCGTGCCGGGAACTGATGAGATCGTGGCCATCGACACGGCGACGGTCACCGAGGCTGGGCGGTACGCGACGGGTGACGGCACAGATCCGCAGCACCTAGCGCTCGCGGGCGGCAAACTTTGGTTTGGCTATGGCAGCGTCGGTCACGGCAACATCGGCTCTCTCGACCTGTCCGGCGGGCAGACGCAGGTTTCGCTCGCCCAGGAGGCCGACGGAACGTGGAAGGACGCTCCCCTGCTGGACTCGGTACCCGGCGCTCCCGACACCCTGGCGGCCGGCTCGCGCCAGTACTACTTCACCCTCGGCATCTATGACGTGTCGTCCGGCACGGCCGGCCGGACCGCCTTCCTCGGCGGGCAGGACGCCGCCATCGGCAACACCGCGGAGGACCTGGCGCTCACCCCGGACGGCACAGAGCTCGTGGTGGCCACCACAGCAGGCGACTTCCAGCAGGTCTTCCGGACCTCAGACCTGTCAGAGACCATCAGATATCCGAGTAGCTACTGGGAACAACGGTCGGTGGATGTCGCGCCGGACGGCCTCGTCGCGGGGGGCACCGACACTTACGCCTCCTTCGACCGCCCCCATGTGTCCATCTACAAGCCGGGCAGCACGACCCCGAGGCGGACCGCCAACTTCACCGACTACCAGAATGGAGTCGCCCAAGAGACCCTGCTCGACCACGGCGACCTCGCTTTCGCGCCCGACAGCAGCCGGCTCTTCGCGGTCACACACAGCCTCAACAGCAAGTACCGTCTGCGCGTCGTCACCGACCCCGGCAAGGCCGTCACCACCGTCACGGTGAACGCCCCGGCGACGGCCGACCGTGCCAAGTCGCTGACCGTCTCCGGCAAGGTCACGAACACGCTCGGGCTGCCCGCGGGGACCACCGTCGCGGTCACCCGGACGGACCTGGAGTCCCCGAACGGCAAGGCGCTCCCGGCCGCGACGGTGAAGGCGGACGGGACCTTCTCCTTCACCGACACCCCGCCCGCGGGCGGCAAGGTCGCGTACAAGGTCTCGTATGCCGGCGACGCCGATCGCACGACTGCCTCCGCCTCCGACACGGTCGAGGTCTCCCGGAACTCCACGACCCTGACAGTGAACAAGAACGGCAACGTCTACGACTACGCCAGCAACGTGACGTTCACCGCCCACCTCGGCACGACGTACAAGAACCGGACGCTCTCGCTCTACGCGGACACTGCGGGCGACGGCAAGGGCAAGTACCTGGTCAAGACCGGCACGGTCAACAGCGAGGGCAACCTGTCGGTCACCTTGACCCTGAAGCGCGACACCACGGTGAGCGCGTCCTTCTCCGGCGACGCGCGGACCGCCCCGAGGACGGCCACGAGCTGGGTGGGCGCGAAGGTCAAGGTGTCGCTGGGCCTGAGCCGCTACTACAAGACGGCCACGGTCAACGGGTACACCAAGTACTACTTCCGGAAGACGACCAATCCGCTCCTCACGACCACGATGACGGCCTACCCCGGCCGCTCGCAGAGGCTGCAGTTCCAGATCTACTCCGACGGCGCCTGGCGCTCGGCGGGGTCCCAGTACTTCAAGCTCGACTCCACGGGCAAGTCGGTGGTGGAACTGGGCGGCACGCACCAGACCGGTTACTCGATGCGCGTGCGGTCGTCCTACATCAACGACTCCTCGGGCGACACCGTGAACTCGACCACGCACGGCTCCTGGAAGTACTTCACCTTCACCAGCTGAGGCCGCCCCCAGGCCCGGCGCATCCGATGACGCACCGGGCCTTGGGATACATCTCCTCAGGGGATGCGATAGAGCCGAGTGGCGGTCGGGCTGGATCGGATGTCCGAGGGCAGCGCAACGCGACGGCTGACCAGCCGGACGAGGGGGCATCGGGCGCGAGGCTAAAGCTGTGGAGCCGACCACCGCTTTAGGAGTTCGATCCCCGGTTTCCGCACGGGCACTGGGTTCCGTCCGGGTAGTACCTGGGGCTCGTCGCCGACGCCCATGGCGGCGGGGCTGGTCCCAGCCTCGGTGAGGCTCAGCGAGGCTGGTGGCGGGGTCGGTGGTGGCGGTGCCGGCGATGTTGGTTGAAGACCGGCAGAGACGAACCAGTCCCCTGTTCCAACACCCGGCCCGCAAACCGACTTCGGACGCCGGTCCTCGGTCGCTCTGACATTGGCGCCCTTGCTGCATCAAGCATTCTCGGCAAGTGACACACCGTCACCAAGCGGGATGGAGTAATCCGTCATGGCAATCCCCGTCGCGCTGACAGCGTGGCGGCGGCGCGCGGGCGGCGGGTGTCGCAGTTGGGGCATGTCGCAGTTGCGACACCTGAGGCCAGTGACAGGTTGAGCTGCATCAACGGATGCTTTCGGACAGCTTGCGCCCCCCGCTGTACGAGAGGTGTCTCACTGATGTCAAGAATCCGCCTAACGGCGGCACTATCGACTGGAGTGGTATTGGTCGCCGGAGTTGTGCCGGTCGCATTCGCGGCGCAGACGGCAGCTACCGGGACCGCCGCTCATCCCGCCGCTGTACCGGGGGCTCGCTCCGTGACCGTCCGGCTGGTGACCGGTGACCGGGTGACCGTGACGACGCTGCCCGGCGGACGGCACACCGCGTCGGTGCAGCCTGGACCCGGGCGCGAACACATCCCCTTCCAGACGCTGGAGGGGGACGACAAGCAGTTGACCGTGATGCCGTTCGACGCCGAGGCGCTGGTGTCGGCAGGCACCCTGGACCGGCAGCTGTTCAATGTGACGGCGCTTATCTCCCAGGGCTACGACGAGGCACACACCTCCGCGCTGCCGCTGATCGTCTCCTCACGGCCGGAGCCGTCACGGGCCGGGGCCAGGGTCACCGCACAGGCGGCGAAGACAGCCGCGGCGACGGCCGACCGCCTGGTGGCGCTCAACGCGTCGGCGACGCCCTCCCGTGACCTGCAGAGCATCCACGCGCGGTCGGTGCGGGTCGCCGACCACGACCTGGGGAAGTTCTGGAAGACGCTGAACCCCGGCGGAACGCCGGACGCCGCCCGCGCCACGGTCACCCCGCGCATCTCGCTGGACGGCAAGGTGAAGGCTCTGCTGGACCGCAGCACCGCACAGATCAACGCCCCCACCGCCTGGAAGGCCGGCTACGAAGGCCAGGGCGTCAAGGTGGCCGTGCTGGACACCGGTGTCGACGCCAGTCACCCCGACCTCGTCGGCCGCATCGCGGAGGCCAAGGACTTCTCCGGCAGTGGGAACACCGGCGACCACTTCGGCCACGGTACGCACGTCGCCTCGATCGTCGGCGGCAGCGGGGCCGCCTCCGACGGCACCCGACGCGGTGTCGCGCCCAAGGCCGACCTGCTGATCGGCAAGGTGCTGGACGACAACGGCTACGGCGACGAGTCGGGCATCATCGACGGCATGGAGTGGGCGACCGCCGAGCACGCCAAGGTCGTCAACATGAGCCTCGGGGCGGACGAGCAGACCGACGGCACCGACCCGCTCAGCCAGGCCGTCGACAACCTGACCGCCTCCACCGGCACGCTCTTCGTGATCGCGGCGGGCAACTCGGGCCCAGGCCAGTCCACCGTCGGTACGCCCGGCGCAGCCGATGCCGCGCTGACCGTGGGCGCCGTCGACCGCGACGACTCTCTGGCCCCCTTCTCCAGCCGCGGCCCGCGCTTCGGCGACGACGCGGTCAAGCCCGACGTGACCGCCCCCGGCGTGGGCATCGTCGCCGCCCGCGCGGCCGGCACCACCCTGGGCGACCCGATCGACGCCAACTACGTCGCGCTGTCCGGTACCTCCATGGCCACCCCGCACGTCGCCGGCGCCGCCGCGCTGCTGGCCCAGCAGCACCCGGACTGGGACGCCCAGCAGCTCAAGGACGCCCTGATCAGCACCGCGCACACGGTGCCCGGCACCAAGGTGACCGAGCAGGGCGGCGGCCGCATCGACGTGGCCGCGGCCATGGGCCCGGTGACGGCCACCGGCTCCGTCACCCTCGCCCCGCTGACCACCGGTGGCACGCAGGGGCCGCAGCAGGCGGCCACCCTCCGCTACACCAACACCGGCGATCACCCGCTCACCCTCTCCCTGGCCGTCAACCTGGCCACCGAGACCGGGAAGGCAATCCCCGACGGGGTGGTCAGCCCCGACTCCAGCACCGTGCAACTGGCTCCGGGTGCCACCGTCGACGTACCGCTGCACATCGACGCGGCCCACGCCGTCCGCGGCAAGTTCTACGGATACATCACCGCGAAGTCCGCCGACGGCACCGTGCTCGCCCACACCACCGTCTCTCTCGTGGTGCACGCCCCCCAGCACCGGCTGACCGTGGTCTACCGCGACCGCGACGGCAAGATCGTGCCCGGCTCACTGCCGACCATCTGGGGCCCCGACGGGTTCGTGAACTACACGGACCGCGACGCGGGAGTCGCCGTCGTGGAAGAGGGCACGTACAACATCAACTCCGGTTTCTACGACCGGACCGATGACGGCGAAGAGGCGGGCCAGATCGTCGACCCCGAGGTGAAGGTCACCAAGGACATGACGGTGACGCTGAATGCCGCCGACGTCACCGAGGTGAAGATCCGCACGCCTCGCCCCGCCGAGCAGCACGGCGTCCTCAGCACCATGTTCTACCGCCGGATCGACGGTCACGGCCTGCTCCAGGGCGCCCTGTTCTTCGACACCGTCAAGCGGCTCTATGTCAGCCCCACCGCTGCGGTCACCGACGGTGCCTTCGAGTTCTCCTCGCGCTGGCAGATGACGGCCCCGCAGCTGCGGGCCAAGGTCTCGGGCAGCTCACAGCAGTTCGCGCCGTACTACCAGGTGACCTCCCCGGTCTTCGGGGACCAGGGCGCGCGGCTGACCGCTGCTGCCGCCGGCCTGGCGGCGGCGCCCGACTTCCGCGGGGCGCGCGGCAAGCTGGCCGTCGTACGGGACGACAACTCCGCCTGGTACGACCGACGGGCCCTCGCGCAGTCCGCGGCGGACGCGGGAGCCAAGGCGCTGCTGCTGGTGCAGCCCGAGGGATTCTCCGACTGGACCCGGTGGCAGCCGAATGGTGACCGGATGGCCCTGCCCACCATGCAGACCTCCTGGAAGAACGGGACGGCTCTGCTGGAGCGCATGGCGAAGGGCGACACGACGGTGGAGTTCTCCGGCACCGTCCGCAGCCCGTACCTGTACGACGTGATGCAGGTTTCGAAGGGCTCCATCCCCAAGCAGGTGGTCTACACCGTCTCGGATCGGAACAGCGCGGAGGTCCGCAGTACGTACACCCGCACTGGTGCCTCGTCCTGGGCGAGCGAGCAGCGTTTCGGATGGCGGCCGTTCGAGGACACCGCGTGGAACCAGTACAGCCGCTATGTTCCGGTGGGACAGGAACGCGTCGAGTACGTAAGCGCCGGGGACACGCTGTGGCAGCACGTCGTGCACCACAACGTCATCGACAACGTCGACTTCCCGCTGCAGGCCGGCATGCACGACGCCCCGCACACCTACCAGCCCGGCCAGAGCGCCACGGAGCGGTGGTTCGGAGCAGTGGTCCGCCCGTCGATCCCGCGCGGTAAGGGCCTGTCATCGGTGCGCAACGGCGACACCCTGTCGGTGTACGTTCCGGAATTCAACGACTCCGGCGCCGGCCACTGGTCGTTCGCGGAGAGCGACCCCTTCGGCGGAATCGGCGGCGGCGTCGGCACGGCTTCCGTCAACGACACGGCCGAGGCGGTGCTGTACCGGAACGGGGAGCAGATCGCCACGTCCGACAACGGTGCGTGGGGCAACTTCGAGGTGCCCGCGGGCAACGCCGAATACCGGCTCGACCTGACCACCGCCCGCGTCTCGGACGACTGGCACTTCGGCACCCGCACCAACACCTCGTGGACGTTCCACTCGGACACCGCGGCCGACGAGACCCTGCTGCCGCTGCTCCAGCTCGACTACGACGTACCGGTCGACGCACAGAACGCGGTCGGCGCGGCGCGTACGCACGCCCTCGGCCTGACCATCCGCATGCAGGACGGCATGGCAGCCCCCCGCGGGGTGACGCTGAAGGTCGAAGCGTCGTACGACGACGGGAAGAGCTGGAGCACCGCGCGCACGGCGCGGCACGGCGGTGACGGGCAGTTCACCGCCACTGTGGAGCGGCCGTCGGGCGTACACGGCGACGCGTACGTGACGCTGCGGCTCACCGCCACGGACGCCGACGGCAACAGCGTCCAGCAGACCGTGAACCGCGCCTACCTGCACCACGGGACCGCGTGAGCCGCCGGGAACGCTGACGCGGGCTGATCCGGCTGAACCACGGCGGGTGCCAAGGGCCTGTGGGCCCTTGGCACCCGCCGTGCCATCTGCGGCCTTGGGCTTCTGCTTTTGCGAGCGAGCCCGGGTCCAGATTTGCCCCGAGGGGCCTTTCTGATACTCCGATGCAGGTCAGACCTGGTGCCCCCGGCAGGATTTCGACACCCGCTTCAGGAGAGAGGATCTGTGGCACGAGGCGATCCCGTCGCGTGGTCCTTGCTCCACTCGTTGATCTCCCCGGTCCGGGGGCGGGATTCTGACCCCAACGGACTGGAGGGAGACGTAGCGTGGCGGTCCCATGGGGACTCCTGATATCCACCGCCGGAGGCATTGCCGCCACCGTGGTCGGTGTCATCGCGGGTGGCGTCGTGGGGCGCCGCAGCCAGAACCCCCAGTGGCTCCAGGAGTCGCGGACCGCCGCCTGTGAGAAGTTCCTCCAAGCGTTCGGCGCTGTAGAGATGGAGCTTCGCGAGGCGTTCGTCGACAGACGCGCACCCGCCGTCGTCTGGGGGCCGTTCAATGCCGCGCTACGACGTGCCGACAACGGTTTGCCTGCAAAATCGGCTGTCAGCGGCCGGCCAACTCGGCAGCTGGCCACTCTTCCTCCTGGTCATGTGGCTACGCGAGTGGCTGCCCATGCTCCTTCGGAGATCAGCGCATGGGCCTGCTCCGAGGACTGGGCGAGCATGACGTATGCGGTCGGCGGAGTGACTTTGGCCGGGAGCTGCTCTGGCGCGAGTGATCATGGCCCCGTAAGCGTGGTCGTGCGCAGACACGGCCCCAGCACACAGAAGAGCCCCCTCCTGACAGCAAAAGCGCAGGTAGGGGGCTTCTTCGGTCTGGGTTACTTCTTCTTGCCCTGGTTCTTGACCGCCTCGATCGCCGCCGCGGCCGCCTCGGGGTCGAGGTACCTGCCGCCGGGGGTGAGCGGCTTGAAGTCGGCGTCGAGTTCGTAGACGAGGGGGATGCCCGTCGGGATGTTCAGGCCCGCGATGTCGGCGTCGGAGATGCCGTCCAGGTGCTTGACCAGGGCGCGCAGCGAGTTGCCGTGGGCCGCGACCAGGACCGTGCGGCCGGTCAGGAGGTCGGGGACGATGTCGTCGAACCAGTACGGAAGCATCCGGTGGACGACGTCCTTCAGGCACTCCGTCCTGGGGCGCAGCTCCGGCGGCAGCGTGGCGTAGCGCGGGTCGTCGAACTGGGAGAACTCCGAGTCGTCCGCGAGCGGCGGCGGCGGGGTGTCGTAGGAGCGGCGCCAGAGCATGAACTGCTCCTCGCCGAACTCGGCCAGCGTGGCCGCCTTGTCCTTGCCCTGGAGGGCGCCGTAGTGGCGCTCGTTCAGGCGCCAGCTGCGGTGGACCGGGATCCAGTGGCGGTCCGCGGCCTCGAGGGCCAGCTGGGCCGTGCGGATCGCGCGCTTCTGCAGGGACGTGTGGACCACGTCGGGGAGAAGGTCGGCGTCCTTCAGGAGCTCGCCACCGCGGACTGCCTCCTTCTCGCCCTTCTCGTTGAGGTTGACGTCCACCCAGCCGGTGAACAGGTTCTTCGCGTTCCACTCGCTCTCGCCGTGGCGGAGGAGGATCAGCTTGTACGGTGCGTCGGCCATGGGAAAGAGCGTAATCCACGGGTTCGCGCCGCCGCCCGGGCCGGTCAGTGGGTGGACGGTTGACGGCATCTGTTAATCGAGTGGCCGCCGGCAGGCCCCGTATGTAAGTTGTGCTTATGGCGTGAGCCGCTTACCGATCCATGGGGGGTGTTGTCATGTCCGGCACCCGTCTCCGACGTGCCGCACGGGAGAGCGTCTCCGGGCTCCCCCGAGACTTCTGGTGGCTGTGGACCAGCACCCTCGTCAACCGGCTCGGCGCATTCGTGGCCACCTTCATGGCCCTCTACCTCACCCTCGAGCGCGGCTACTCCGCCTCGTACGCCGGTCTCGTCGCCTCGCTGCACGGGCTGGGCGGGGTCGTCTCCTCGCTGGGGGGCGGGGTCATGGCCGACCGGCTCGGCAGGCGGCCGACCCTCCTCATCGCCCAGTCGGCCACCGCCGCCTCCGTCGCCCTGCTCGGCTTCATGACGGACCCCGTCGCCATCGCCGCCGTCGCCTTCCTCGTCGGCATGGCCTCCAACGCCTCCCGGCCCGCCGTACAGGCGATGATGGCCGACATCGTCCGGCCCGAGGACCGGGTGCGGGCCTTCTCCCTCAACTACTGGGCCATCAACCTCGGCTTCGCCGTCTCCTCCGCGGCCGCCGGGTTCATCGCCGAGTTCAGCTATCTCGCCGGCTTCCTCATCGAGGCCGGGATGACCCTGGCCTGCGCGCTCGTCGTCTTCCTCAAGGTGCCCGAGTCCCGGCCGGCGGCACAGGTGAAGGAGAAGGACGGCGCCGTCAGCCTCGGAACCGTGCTGCGGGACGGGCGGTACATGGCCGTCGTCGGGCTGTGCTTCCTCGTCGCCCTCGTCTTCCAGCAGGGGTCCGTGGGGCTGCCGGTGGCCATGGGGCGGGCCGGGTTCTCGCCCGCCGACTACGGCCTCGCCATCGCCGTCAACGGTGTCCTGATCGTCGCCCTGCAGATCCCGGTCACCCGGTTCATCGAGCACCGCGACCCGCGCACCCTGCTGGTCGTCTCCTCGCTGCTCGCCGGTTACGGCTTCGGGCTCACCGCGTTCGCCGGCTCGGTCGGCGTCTTCATGGTCACCGTGTGCGTGTGGACCCTCGCCGAGATCGTCAACGCCCCGACCCAGACCGGACTCGTCGTACGGCTCTCTCCGGTGCACGGCCGCGGGCGCTACCAGGGCGTGTACACGCTGTCCTGGTCCGTCGCCGCGCTGGTCGCCCCGCTGATGTCCGGCACGGTCATCGACCGGCTGGGCGCGCAGTGGCTGTGGGGGATGTGCGCCGCGGTGGGCACGGTCGCCGGGCTGGGGTACGGGGTGCTCATGCGAGGGCTGCCGAAGGAGGGCCCGGCGGTGCCGGCCCCGAGGTCGGACGCCGAGCCGGAGGTCAGCGCCGCCTGAGGGACGGGATGCGCGGCAAGCACGGCCCTTGCACGACCCAGCCCCCTGCCGGGATGTTCTCCGCCGGCAGGGGGCTTGTGCGGCGATCGCGACGATCGGCTCTCCCGGAGGGATCAGAAGGCGAGGTTGACGCCGATCTGGTGCGGCTGGCTGAGGGCGCTGACGGCACCCGCAACCTGGCCCTGGACGGCGCCGAGCTGGGACAGCGCGTCGGCGGTGCTCAGGGTGGTGGAGTCGGCGGTGAGGCTGGCCTCGGGGGCCAGGCCACCGGAGACGGTGTCGAGCTCGGTGTCGGAGATCTCGGCGGTCTGGATCTGGTGAGCGGCGTTCATGATGAAACTGCCCTTCGCACGGATGGTTCACATGGTCCAAGGGGAAACGGCCCGCTGGGGACAGATGGTCGGGCCGCGACCGCAGGCGTGCGCCGTCCCTTTCAGGACACCTGGCGCGATCCCGGCGGTGCGAGCGATCAAACCACGGAGCCTGCCGGGCATCCAGTCAACCACCGCTCGCACCCGGCCAGTTGGCCACCCCGGATGACGGATCCGTGCGGGTACGGTCACGCGTTGGGGCCAGTTCCTCCACATGCCGCGCCGCTCAGACAGGGCACGGCCCTTGCCGTCGCCGCGCCGACCGGGACAACTCCCCACCAACCGAACCCGCCCGGCCCTCGGATGCGTACGCACTGTGCAGATTCCGTTCACGGACGAATCCGCGGCCCCGGGCGGTGAGCAGATCGCCCGGATCTCAGGACGAAGAGCGCGGTGGCGGGCACCCGGCCGAGCCCACCCCGACGATCCCGGTGACCCAGGTCACACTCAGCCCCGTCACATCTCCGCGGAGGGATCCGTCAGGGAGGTGGAGCCAACGAAAACCCGCTCGGAGACCACACGGGAGCACACCATGGACGCTCGTCTGAACATCTTCGCCAACCCTGTCACCGGCACGTTCTTCAAGTACCTCAACTCGGCGGGGAAGGTGGTCACGGACTCCCCCCTGCCGGCCGCGACGCAGGAGCTGGTGAAGATCCGGGCCAGCCAGATCAACGGGTGCGGGATGTGCCTCGACATGCACACCAAGGACGCGACCGCCGCCGGGGAGACCGCACAGCGGCTGAACCTGGTCGCGAGCTGGCGGGAGGCGACGGTGTTCAGCGAGGCCGAGCGGGCCGCGCTGGAGCTGGCGGAGCAGGGCACCCGTATCGCCGACGCCGCCGGAGGCGTCCCGGACGAGGTGTGGGCGAACGCCGCCGAGCACTACGACGAGGACCAGCTCGCCGCGCTCGTCACGCTGATCGCCCTGATCAACACCTACAACCGCATCAACGTCATCGTCCGGCAGCCCGCCGGCGACTACCAGCCCGGCATGTTCGGCTGACCCCGGCCGACGGCCTCAGGGGTGCATGCGCGCGCCCTTGAGGACCTTGTCCACTCCACCCCGTGGGCCGTACACCGCCAGCCCCACCAGGTCCAGCTCCGCCGTCGGCACGGCCCGCACCGCCGCGCGGTTGTCGCGGTCGTTGCCCGTGGCGAACAGGTCCGAGGTGAAGACGGCCCGGGGCAGGGCGCGGCTCAGCGCCCTGCCGTGGGCCGCCTTCAGGGTCTCCTTCGAGCCCTCGAAGACCAGCACCGGCTGGCGGAACATGGGCAGGTACGCCACGGCGTCCGCGTCCTCGTACGGCTCGCCGATCACCTCGGGGACCGTCGCGCCCAGGCCACTGACCAGGAACGCGGTGACGTTGAGCCGCTGCCAGGGCTCCAGGTCCTCGCGCAGCAGCACGGCGATCTTCGTGTCGAAACGGATGGGTTCAGCGCTCATGGAATGAGACTGCCGACCGCCGTACGGCGCCGTCTTGTACGTTCTTTGCATGGCCGCCCGGCAGAACGGCACCCGCCAGGAAGTCAGCGCGTGGCGCCCCCGCGTTCCGGGCGTCACCGAGGTCTTCCACGCCCGCTTCACCGAGTACGCCTACCCGATGCACGTCCACGACGCCTGGACGCTGCTCATCGTGGACGACGGCGCCGTACGGTACGACCTCGACCGGCACGAGCACGGCACCCCGCAGGACACCGTCACGCTGCTCCCGCCGCACGTGCCGCACAACGGCTCCCCGGCCACCCCGGACGGCTTCCGCAAGCGGGTCGTCTACCTCGACAGCAGCCGGCTCGGCGAGGATCTCATCGGGCGGGCCGTCGACACGCCCGATCTGCGGGATCCGGTGCTGCGGCGGCACGTCGGCCGGCTGCACTCCGCCCTCGCCCGGCCCGGCGACGAGCTGGAGGCCGAGAGCCGGCTGACCCTGGTCGGGGAGCGGCTGCGCGGTCTGCTGCGGCGGACGGACGCCCCTGCGCACCGTCCGGATCCGGTGCTCGCCCGTGCGCTTCGGGAGTTGCTCGACGCCCGGGTCGTGGAGGGGCTCCCGCTGGAGGAGGCCGCGCGGCTGCTGCACGCCCATCCCGCCCATCTGGTGCGGGCGTTCAGCGCGGCGTACGGCATCGCCCCGCACCAGTACCTGATGTCCCGCCGGGTCGGGCGGGCACGACGGCTGCTGCTGGACGGGCTGGCGCCGGGCGAGGTGGCCCCGGCCACCGGGTTCTACGACCAGGCCCATCTCACCCGGCACTTCAGGAAGCTGGTGGGCGTGACGCCGGGGCGCTACCGGGCCTGCGCCCGGTCATAGCTACCCGACGTCCACGTAGTCGCCCGCGGCGGTCGCGCCGCTCGTCGTGCTCGTCTCGCCGAACGTCCAGCGCCAGTAGCCGTCCGCGGCCGCGGTGACCGTGGTCTTCAGGTAGCCCGCGGAGTCCGCCGACACGATCTTGACCGTCGAGTAGGTGCTGGTGCCCGCCTTGCGGAACTGCAGCTTGGCCGCCTTGCCGCCGAAGCCGGTGTATGCGTGCTTCACCCAGTCGGCGCGGGTGATCCGGCCCGTCACGGTGAGCGTCCTGCCCTTCGCGACGGGCTCGGGCGAGGCGTTGACGGTGACCTGCGCCCTACGCTTGACCTGCACGGAGCCGAAGCCGGTCAGGTACTCCTCGCCCCTGGGCTGACCGTCCGAACCCCAGATGCGCGCGGAGACCGCGATCTTCCAGGTGGTGGCGTCGTTGTTCGAGTCCAGGGTGTAGCGAGGCTCGATGTACAGCTCGCCGTCGCAGTCGGCGGCGTGTGTGCCGTCCTCGTTGCAGTTGGTGTAGCCCATGTAGATGCCGCCGGAGTCCGCGCCCGCGGCGACCGTGGTGTCGTGGTAGAGGAACGGGAAGGCGTTCACGTCCTGCAGCTGGGGGCCGGACGGCCAGGACATGTGGTACGTGAAGCCGGGCCTCACCTCGGCGCTGGTGCCCACGATGACGGGCTTTCCCTTGTTCACGACCAGGTTCGACACCGTGATGCCGGTGTCCGCCGCCTCCGCGGACGGCGCGGCGAACGCCCCCAGGGCGAGCGCTCCCGCGAGCACGACCGCGGAGCCGGATCTGCCTGCGCGCATGCACAACCTCTTCGTTGGTGAGGGACCGGTAAGGCCCCGGTAAGGATTCGGGTCGCCGCAGGTTAACAGCACGTCTCCGAACGCCGGTTCGAGCCCCCACCGCGGTCTCTCCCTCTAGAAGTCCCGCTGCGCGTCGTACAGATTGCTCGGTCGTACGGCGTCCGTGGTGCCGTACAGCTCCAGGCGCGCGTGCAGATCGCCGGTGAAGTCGGGGACGTCGATCTGGTCGAACTCGGTGACCTCGTTGACGCCGACCGTCGCGGAGTAGGGCGCGAGTCCGTCGATCTTCATCAGGCCCGCGCGGCCGTTGGTGACCCTGATGTTCCAGTGGGTGAAGCGGGCGCCGAAGAGCGGGCCCGCGCTGACGTCTCCGCCGTGCCGGCCGTTGTTGTTCACCGTGATGTCCGTGCGGACGTCGGCGAAGGGCAGGCCGCGGTGGCTGTCGAAGGTGCCCATCTGCATCTCGCCGCGCGACCAGACGTTGTACGAGGACAGCCCTTCGACGTTGATGCCGTGGAGCTGGGTGTTCGGCGGGGCCGGGACCGTGCGCTGTTCGATGGTGAAGTCCTCGATCAGGTTGTCGTGGGAGCCCTCGCGGCAGAAGTACGGGTGGTGCGAGCCGCGGCCGGCGACCCGGGTGCGGCGCAGGGTGCAGGCGGAGGCGGCGACCAGGCCGAAGCCGTTGTCGACGTTCCTCACCGTGACGTCGTCCACCCAGCAGTCGTACGCACACTGCAAGGCCACGCCGTTGTAGCCCTTGTCGAGCAGGTGCGGGGACTGCGGGGTCTCGACCGCCTCCAGGGTCAGGCCCTCGACGCCGGACCCGGTCAGCTCGGTGACGTGCGTGGTCAGTTGCGGGTTCCACTCGGGGCGTACGTCGAGCGGGAGGGGGCGTTCGAGGGTGACCCGGCGGCCCCGGACGCGGGTGACGCGGACCGGCCACTCGTACGGGACGTACGACAGCAGCTTGGTCTTGTCGTCCCAGGAGTACGACGCCGGGCCCGGGCCGCCGCCCGCCATGTGCTGGAGCAGGGTGTGCGCGGGGTCGTCCGCGAGGCGGAGGAGGACGAGGCGGCCGGGGTGCAGCCCTTCCGGATCGGCGACGGTGATCGTCCACGAGCCCTGCCGGGCCGGCTCCACCGCCGTCAGCGGCGTCCACTCGTCCCGCTTGTTGCCGGTCCAGCCCTCGAAGGGCCAGGCGCGGGACCGGACGGCGGCGACGAGGGAGTCCCAACGGGCCCTCGGCGCCAGCCAGATGAGGCCGCCCGCCCAGGACCACGCCGACTTGTCGCCGCCGTAGCGGGAGCCGTAGACGCCGATCAGCTCGGTGAGGGACTTCGTCGCGAAGAGGGTGGTACGGCCGCTGCCGGCGCCGCGCAGGACGACGCCCGAGTCGCCGATGTGGATCAGGCCGTCGATGCGGAAGGTGCCGGGCGGGATGGTGACCGTGCCACCGCCGGCCCTTCCGGCGGCGGCGATGGCACGGTTGATCGCCGGGGCGCAGTCGGTGGTGCCGTCGGGTACGGCGCCGTACTCGGTGACGTCGGCGAAATGGCGGGGGCGGGGGAAGCGGGCGGCTCCGCCGCGGTGACCGGCGCGGCCGACGTAGGGAATCTGCGGGTGGGTGAAGGGAGACCGGCTGAACTCGCGCCAGACGTCCGGCACTTGCGCCTGTTCGGCGGCCGCCGCCTTGACCGTCGCCCCGATCGTGGTCGCGCCGAGCGCCACGGCCGTGGCGCCGGCCAGCAGGGTCCGTCTCGTGAGGTGCGTGCTGCTCATGTCCACCCGCCCCTTCATATTCAGGTATATGAATGACGTTCAGGATTGCGTCGGCCGTGAGCATGCCACTGCCACCGTCGGACAGGGAAGAGGTCGTACGGAAGTCAGTCCGCCGGGCGCTCGATCAGATGCCTGAACGCGTCCAGGTTGCGCGTGGACTCGCCCCGGGACACCCGCCAGGCGTACTCCTTGCGGATGGAGGAGGCGAAGCCCAGCTCCAGGAGGGTGTTGAAGGCGCCGTCGGCCGCCTCCAGGACCTGGCCGAGGAGGCGGTCGATCTCGTCGGGGGTGACCGAGGCGAGGGGCAGGCGGGCGGTGACGTAGACGTCGCCGAGGCGGTCGACGGCGTAACTCACGCCGTACAGCTTGAGGTTGCGCTCCAGCAGCCAGCGGTGGACGCCCGCCTCGTTCTCGTCGGGGTGGCGGACGACGAAGGCGTTGAGGGAGAGGGAGTGGCGGCCGACGAGGAAGGAGACCGTCGTGGAGAGCTTGCGGGTGCCGGGGAGCTTGACCACGTAGTTTCCGGGCTCGGGGCTCTCCCACTCCAGTTCGGCGTCCTTCAGGACACCTTCCAGGACCTGCCCGGCCTTCTCGACGTCACCCATGGTGGGAGCGTACGCGACGGCGGTGGGACTGGGTCGCGGCCGTGTAGACGTCCGCGGTCTCGGCGGCCGCCCGGTCCCAGCCGAAGGACTGCGCGTGCCGGGCGGCGGCCCGGCCCATGCTCGCCGGGAGGGACGGCTCGTCGACGAAACGGCGCAGCACGCGCGCGTAGTCGGCGGGACGGTGGCCGTGGACCAGGAAGCCGGTCTCGCCGTCGCACACGGCCACCGGAAGTCCGCCGACCGAGGCCGCGAGCACCGGCGTACCGGCCGCCTGCGCCTCTATGGCGACCAGCCCGAAGGATTCGCTGTAGGACGGCATGACCAGCACGGACGCGGCCCGGAACCAGTCCGCGAGCTGTTCCTGCCCGACCGGCGGGCGGAACCGTACGACGTCCGCGATGCCGAGCCGGGCGGCGAGCTTCTGCAGCCCCTCCGGTTTGGCGAGCCCGCTGCCGCTCGGGCCGCCGACGACCGGGACCAGGATGCGGGAGCGGAGCTCCGGGCGCTCGTCCAGCAGCACCGCCACCGCGCGCAGCAGCACGTCCGGGGCCTTGAGGGGCTGTATGCGGCCGGCGAAGAGCGGGATGAGGGCGTCCTGCGGGAGGCCGAGCCGGGCGCGGGCGGCGGCCCGGCCGTCGGCGGGGCGGAAGCGGTCGAGGTTGACGCCCGGGTGGACGACGGCGACCTTCGCGGGGTCGGCGCAGTAGTGCCGTACCAGCTCGTCGGCCTCCTCGGCCGTGTTGGCGATGAGGCGGTCGGCGGCGGCCACGATCTGGGTCTCGCCGATGACGCGGGCGGCGGGCTCGGGCGTGTCGCCGTCGGCCAGGTTGGCGTTCTTCACCTTGGCCATGGTGTGCATGGCGTGCACCAGGGGCACGCCCCAGCGCTGGGCGGCGAGCCAGCCGACGTGGCCGGAGAGCCAGTAGTGGGAGTGGACGAGGTCGTAGTAGCCGGGACGGTGACCGGCCCAGGCCTGCATCACACCGTGCGTGAAGGCGCACAGCTGGGCCGGCAGGTCCTCCTTGGCCAGGCCCTCGTAGGGTCCGGCGTCGACGTGCCGGACGAGGACGCCGGGCGCCAGCTCGACCGTGGGCGGCAGTCCGCCGGCCGTGGCCCGGGTGAAGATCTCGACCTCGATGTTGAGGGCGGCGAGCCGCTGGGCCAGCTCCACGATGTAGACGTTCATGCCGCCGGCGTCGCCGGTGCCGGGCTGGTGGAGCGGGGAGGTGTGGACGGAGAGCATGGCGACGCGGCGGGGCCTGCGGTGCAGTCGTAGCCGTGACGCGGCCGACGGGGAGCGTCGCCCGAGCCTGCTGACGTACTGGCTCACCTGGCGGTCCTCTCCTTGCTGCGGGCATGCCGGACGGAGGACCGACCTCGTCCTCCAAGGAGGTGCAACAGAGGCGGGGGCCGGGCCATTTCCCGATCAAGCAGCTTTACCCAATCATTACCCTTGATCGAGCAACCGTTCGATGCGGTGCCGGCCCGACGGTCGTTTTCCGGGGCGCGCCCCCGCTTACCCTCGTAGTCATGAAAGCCCGCGCAGCCGCCCGCCCCGTGGGAACGGTGACGCGCGGGACGACGAACCCCAACCGGCTCCGCCGCATGGACCGCTGGATAGCCGCGACCCACGGCACCGAACTGCGCCGCGCCGAGACACCCCTGGCCATCGACCTCGGTTACGGCGCCGCGCCCTGGACCGCCGTGGAGCTGCTCGGCCGGCTGCGGACCACCGCCCCCCGCACGCACGTGGTGGGCATCGAGATCGAACCCGCGCGGGTCGCGGCGGCGAAGGCGTACGAGCGGCAGGGTCTGACCTTCCGGCACGGCGGATTCGAGGTACCCGTGCCCGGGCGGCCGATGCTCATCCGGGCCGCCAACGTGCTGCGCCAGTACGACGAGGCCGAAGTCGCCGCCGTCTGGCAGCGGCTGTGCGCGCGGCTCGCCCCGGCCGGCGGCGGCTCGCGCGGCGGGCTGCTGGTGGAGGGCACGTGCGACGAGATCGGGCGTCGGCACGTGTGGGTGGCGCTCGGCCCGGAGGGCCCGCGCAGCGTCACCTTCGCCACCCGGCTGGGCTCGCTGGAGCGGCCCTCCGACCTCGCCGAGCGGCTGCCGAAGGCCCTCATCCACCGCAACGTCCCCGGCGAGCCGGTGCACGCCTTCCTGCGCGACTTCGACCGGGCCTGGGCCGCCGCCGCGCCCTTCGCCTCCTACGGCGCCCGGCAGCGCTGGCTGCGCGCGGTACGGGACCTGACGGCCGACTGGCCGGTGACGGACGGCCCGGCGCGCTGGCGGCAGGGTGAAGTGACGGTGGCGTGGGGGGCCTTGGCGCCCCGGGGCTGAGATCGCCCGTTCGGCGAGGCCGGACGTGCCCCAGCCGGGATCACCCGTTCGGGAAAGCCGGAACGGAACGATCTCCGTGCGCCGTTCGTCACACCGGCGGGGAGATCGTCATAGCGGCGCGAACTCGGGGGAAAACCTACCTCTGTCGTTTTGTGTCGTGACGTGACACCATCCCCGGAGCATCGTAAGTTACTGACGGTAAATCAGCTTTGGGGAGCATGTGTGATGGGCTGGGGCAAGCGCAGCATCCTCTCGGCCGCCGTGACGGTGGTCTGCGCGGTGACCGTGCTGGCAGCGCCCGGCACGGCCTTCGCCACCCCGGCACCCACGCCGAGCACGTCCCCGACTCCCCCGCCGAGCAAGGACCTCGAACAGGTCCGCGAGAAGCTCGACAAGCTCTACCACGACGCCGCCGTCGCCACCGACGCCTACAACGCGGCCGAGGAGAAGGCGAAGCAGCAGTCCGCCCAGATCGTCGCGCTGGCCAGGAAGATCGACGAGGGACAGCAGAGGCTCGCGAAGCTCAAGGACCAGGCGGGCGCGGCCGCCCGCGCCCAGTACCGCACCGGCGGCATCCCGCCCACCGCCCAGTTCCTGCTCAGCGACGACCCGGGACAGGTCCTGGACGGGGCCGGGCTGGTGCTCCAGGGCCAGCGGGCGACGAAGTCGCTGATGAGCGAACTGACCAGCACCCAGGACCAGTTGCGGGCGTACGCCGACGACGCCGCCGCGCAGTGGACGCAGCTGGACGGCGAGCGCAAGGCCAAGGCCACCGCCAAGAAGAGGATCGAGCGGCAGATCGCCGCCGCCGAGAAGCTCGAGTCCGAGCTGGAGAAGAAGGACAGGGAGCGGCTCGCCAGGCTGGAGGCCGAGGCCGCGCTGAAGGCGCAGACGGACTGGCTGGACACCGGCATACTCAAGAAGATCCACGGCAAGGCGTCCGCGGAGGGCGAGAAGGCGATCGCGTTCGCCACGGCCCAGCTCGGCAAGCCCTATGTGTGGGGCGCCGAGGGCCCGAAGTCCTACGACTGCTCCGGCCTGACCTCCCAGGCCTGGGCGTCGGCCGGCCACCCCATCCCGCGCACCTCGCAGGAGCAGTGGAAGCAGCTCAAGCACGTCGCCGTCAAGGACATGCGCCCCGGGGACCTCATCATCTACTTCGACGACGCCAGCCACGTGGCCATCTACGTCGGCGACGGCGCGATCATCCAGGCCCCGCGCCCCGGGCGGACGGTGACGGTCGCGGGCGCCGGCTCGATGCCGATCCTGGGGGTCGTACGACCGGACGCGTGAGCCAGGTCATCTCCGGCCATGCCCCAGTGATGTGCACCATGTGACCCACTCCACCACCAACCCCCGTTCAAACCCGGGCCGGACGTGAGCTTCGTCATTCCCCGTGCCGGGGTACCGTGTCCAACTGTCGTACGGAAAGCGGCATATGACAGCGGCCTGCGCGGGAGCGACGCGGCTCACACCATTCCATCGGGGTGGGAGCACCCGCTATGGTCCCCGTCGGTGGCTTCGAGACCCTCGACGCCGCCGTGCCCTCGGGGGGAGGGAAGGAACCCAGGACGATGCCCGTACCCGTACCGCGGCAGAGAGCGATCCCGGCCGTGGAGAGTGGTCAGGCGCAGGCCGCCTCCGCAGTCGGCGGCCCCCTCAAGGAAGAGGCCCACCGCGACGCGATGCCCACGAACGGCACCGGCGCCACTCTCACCCTGCTGCTGATCGAGGACGATCCGGCCGGTTCGCCGATCGTGCCCGACCTGCTGGACTCGGCCGGCAAGCCGATCCGTGTGCGTACCGCCCGGAACCTCACCGAGGCCGAGCGGCTGCTCACCGACGACGTCCACTGCATCCTGCTGGACCTGGCCCTGTCGGCGCCGGGCGGCAGCGACACCGACGACGAGCTGGCCGTGCTCAAGCACGTGCTCCGGCTCGCGCCCCGGCATGCCGTGCTCGCGCTGACCGCCTCCGGCGACGCCGAGCGCGGTGCCGAGGCCGTGCGCGTGGGTGCGCAGGACTACCTCTTCCGGGACGAGCTGGACGGCCGGCTGCTCAGCCGTGCCATCCGGTACGCGGTGGAGCGGAAACGTTCCGACACGGCCGAGCGGCGGCTGGCCGAGGGCCGGCTGCGCGCGCAGGAGAACCGCCGTCTGGAGCGCGGGCTGCTGCCCACGCCCCTGCTGGAGGGCTCCTCGCTGCGCTTCGCCGCCCGCTACCGCCCCGGCCGCTCCCGCGCGCTGCTCGGCGGTGACTTCTACGACGCCGTCCGCACCCCCGACGGCACCGTGCACGCCATGATCGGCGACGTCTGCGGCCACGGCCCGGACGAGGCCGCGCTCGGTGTGGAGCTGCGCATCGCCTGGCGGGCGCTGACGCTGGCGGGCCTGTGCGGCGACGAACTGCTCGGCACGCTGCAGCAGGTGCTGGAGCACGAGCGGGCCGACGAGGAGATCTTCGCGACCCTGTGCACGGTGGACATCGCTCCCGACGGCCGCCGCGCGGGCCTGTGCCTGGCCGGCCACCCGGCCCCGCTGCTCGCCCGCCCCGGCCGGCAGGCCCGCCTGCTGCCCTACGACAACAACGGCCCCGCCCTCGGCCTGCTGCCCGGCGCCCGCTGGCCGCGGATGCAGGTGGAGCTGGGTTCCGAGTGGAGCCTGATGCTCTACACCGACGGCCTGATCGAGGGCCGCGTCGGCGAGGGCGGCGAGCGACTCGGTCAGGACGGGATGGTGTCGATGATCCGCCGCCAGCTCTCCGAGGGTTTGCGGGGGGAGGCGTTGCTGCGGGCGGCGGTCAGTGAGGTGCGGGAGCTCAATGGTGGGGAGCTGACCGATGACGTGGCCGTGGTGCTGTTGGATCGGGCGCCGTAGTAGTCGGGGTCTCGCCGTAGGGGTCCCTCGCCGTCGCCGGGTGCGGGTGCGTTGTGGCTTGTCGCGCAGTTCCCCGCGCCCCTTGGGTCAGTATCCGCGCCCGGAATCGGCTAGCGGCCGCCGTTCCACGGCCCGTAAGGGCCGTCGCTGCTGCTTCCCCTGCGGCGGCGGAAGCCCTTGCCGCCGGAGACCTGCTGCAGGGCGGGGCGTACGTCCACGAAGAAGACGATCGTGGCGACCAGGCCCGCGAGCTGCAGGAACAGCATGGGCACGAAGAGGTTCACGGCGACCGCGATGCCGAGGATGATCAGCCAGAAGCCCTTGTTCTGCTTGCTCGCGGCGCGGTACGCGTCCTCGCGGAAGATCGCCGCCATCACGAACGCCACGATGGCGAGCGCCAGCATGGCGGTGAAGATCAGCCACATCACTCCGCCGACTGCCGTCATCAGCACAATGCCCACCACCCGAGTCGAGTCGTCCGTACAGCCACCGTACCCGTACAACGGGCCGGACACCCCCAAGGTGCCCGGCCCGCTGTCATCTCGGCGTGATCCCGCCGCTGCCGGTCACTTGGCCGGCGGCGTCGTCTTCTTCGCTGTGGTGGTCTTGCGGGGGGCCGGTGCCTTCTTCGCCACCGGCTTGCTCTCCTCGGCGGGCTCGGCCACGGCCGGCTGCGGCTCGTCCCGGGCCTCGGCCGGCTCGGGCTTGCCCTCGACGGCGATCGCGAAGTCCTCGATCTCCTCGGCGGCCTCGCCGCGCCAGCTCTTCACGGCCTGCTCGCCGTGCTCGGCGACCTTCTCGTAGGTCTCGCGGGCCTTGACGGCGTACTCGGCGGCGACGCCGACACCGCGCAGGGCGAGGTCCTGGGCCTGCTCACCGAGCTTCTTCAGGTCGACGTCGAGGGTGCCGAAGAACTCGTTGACCTTGGTCTGGAGGGTCTCCTGCGCCTCCTTGGCCCGGGCGGCGGCCTTCTCCTGCACGGCCTTCGGGTCGGTGTTGCGTACGGCCTCGATACGGGCCGGCGCCTCGGCGCGCAGCTGCTCGACCAGGGCGGGCACCTTCTTGGCCTGCTGGAAGGCGAGGTCGGCGGTGCCGGCGGCGAAGTAGAGCGGGGTCGGGTCGCTGAGGGTCTTGCGCAGGTCGTCGGTGATGGCCATCGTGATCTGGTCCTCCCGGATTCGCGTTCGGCTGAGGTTGGTGTGGTCCGCGGTGGGAGCCGGCGCCCTGGTCCGGTTATCCGGCCGTCCGCCGCGGGCCTGCATCGGCATCGTGTCGGTCGGTGGCGCCGTCGGGGTCTGCTTCCCGAGCGCCGCCCTCGTCGCCGGCGGGCTCGCCGATCCCGAATCCGTTCTCTTTCCGGAAGGACTCGTAGATCTGGAGCAGCACCTGCTTCTGCCGCTCGTTGAGCGAGGGATCGGCGAGGATGACCGCCCTGGTCTCCACTTCATCCCGGTCCCGCTCGGCGTCGAGGATTCCGGCGCGGACGTACAGCGTCTCGGCGGAGATGCGCAGGGCCTTGGCGACCTGCTGGAGCACCTCCGCGCTGGGCTTGCGCAGCCCGCGCTCGATCTGGCTCAGGTAGGGATTGGACACCCCGGCGGCGTCGGCGAGTTGCCGCAGCGACAGCTGAGCGTTCCGCCGCTGCTCGCGCAGGTACTCACCGAGATTGCCGACGTTGAGCGATGCCATGCCTCCACCTTGCCCCACCACCGCTAACAATTGCAAGCACCCGCTTGCAAAAGTCTGTCGGGGGAAGGGAGGTCCCTGGACTGCGTTCTCGCTCTGGCCGAAAACCGTTGGGCGCCTCAACTGCTTCGGGAACCATGAAGCATGCGACCGGATGGCTGGTACCTCACCGACGACGTCGACGGCTTTCTCGTCCGGGCCGGGGACTTTCTGCGCTCTCGGCCCGGGGCGCACGTCATGCAGCTGAGCTGGGCCGAGAGGGTGCGAGCGCGCGGGGCGGAGGCGTTCGGTGCCGAAGCCGCCGTTTTCGGCGTGCTGGAGCGAGCGGGCAAGGTCGAGGCCACCTTCTACCGCCTTCCGCCGCGTGGTTTCGGCCTCTCCCCGCTCACGCCCGAGCAGGCCGACTCCCTCGCCGCCCGCCTGGCCGCCCTCGGGCACTCCGTCCCCTCCGTCAGCGCCGACCACGTGACGGCCGGCGCTTTCGCCGAGGCCTGGCAGCGGCGCACCGGCGCGACGCCGGAACTCCGCGATACGCGGCTCCGTCTGTACCGCCTGGGCACGCTCACCCCGCCGGAGCCGATGCCGGCGGGCCGGGGCCGCGTCCTGGGCGAGCAGGACCTCGAGCACGCCATGTTCTGGTGCGGCGAGTTCGCCAAGGCCGTCGGGGAAGACGTCTGCATCGACGCCGGCACATGGGCCGGCACCCGCTTCGCCGACAAGCGCTACACGCTCTGGGAGACCCCGGACGGCACCCCCGTCTCCGTCGCGGGCCTGAACCCGCTGATCGGCGGCCAGATCCAGGTGGACGTCGTCTACACCCCGGCCCACCTCCGCGGCCGCGGCTACGCGGGTGCCGTGACGGCGGAGGTGAGCCGGGCCGCGCTGGCCGCGGGCGCCAGGGACGTCGTCCTGTTCGCCGACCTGTCCAACCCCACCAGCAACGCCCTCTACCAGCGCCTCGGCTATCGCACGCTCACCGACTGGGCGGTGTACGACTTCACGAGCGCCGGACCCGAAACCGGTTGAGAACGACGACGGGGGATCGCGCCGGACAGCGGACGGCTACCGGGCGAGTTCGGCCGGCTCGTTCAGGCGGGTCAGCTTGTGCGGGTTGCGGACCACGTGGATCCGGGTGATCCGGCCGTCCTCCACCGTGACGCTCACCGCGCTCGGCTCGCCGTCGAGGTCGATACGGCCGGCCGGGGCGCCGTTGAGCCACACCGCCGTCGTCTCCAGGCTCTCCACCCGCCGGTGTGCGCGCGCGAGCAGGTCCGCGACCACGCCGGCCCCGTGGAACGGCCGTACGGCGGCGGCCACCACCCCGCCCCCGTCGGTGATCATGACCACGTCCGGCGCCAGGATCTCCAGCAGCTCCCCCAGCCGCCCGGTGCGCAGTGCGGCCAGGAAACGTTCCACCACCGCCTGCTGCTCGGAGCGGCTCACCCGCACGCGCGGCCGCCGGGCCGCCACGTGCTCGCGGGCGCGGCGCGCGATCTGCCGCACCGTGGCCGCCGTCTTCCCGACCGCCTCGCCGATCTCCCCGTACGGCAGCTCGAAGACCTCGCGCAGCACGAACACCGCGCGCTCGGTCGGCCCGAGGGTTTCCAGGACCGTCAGCATCGCGATCGACACGCTCTCCGCGAGCTCGACGTCCTCGGCGACGTCGGGGCTGGTCAGCAGCGGTTCCGGCAGCCACTCGCCGACGTACTCCTCGCGGCTGCGGGACAGGGCGCGCAGCCGGTTGAGCGCCTGCCGGGTAACGATCCGGACCAGGTAGGCCCGCGGCTCACGCACGTCGGCCTGCTCGACGCCGGCCCACCGCAGCCAGGACTCCTGCAGCACGTCCTCCGCGTCGGCCGCCGAGCCGAGCATCTCGTAGGCGACCGTGAAGAGCAGGCTGCGGTGGGTGACGAAGGGATCCTCGGTCATGAAGCCGGCTGCTCCACACGCGCGGCCAGGGGAATCTCGCAGGCGTCCGAGAGGCCCTGGGACCTGACTCCGAGCGCCGTGTTGTTCCTGGTCGCGAAGTTGGCGAAGGCGATCGACGCGGTGATCTCGATCAGCGCCGCCGCGCCGAGCCGGTCGAGCAGACGCGCGGACAGCTCGTCGGTCACGGTCGGCGGCGTGGCCGACATCGCCTCGGCGTACTCCATCACGTCGCGCTCCAACGGGGTGAAGACGTCCGACTCCCGCCAGCGCGGCACCTGGCTGGCCTTGGTCAGGTCCAGCTTCTTGTTCTGCGCCTGGAAGTAGTTGACGTCGAGGCACCAGCTGCAGCCGACCAGCGCGGCCACCGCCATGTGCGCGAACGACTTCAGGTTCTCGTCGGCCACGTCCCAGGCGTTCACCCGGGCCCCCATCTCCTGGCCCGCCTCGGCGACCTTGGGGTTGTGCCACGTGGCCTGCAGGGGTTCGGGCACGGTGCCGAACTGCTCGATCAGGACTTCGGTGATCTCGGGGCCGAGCTCGGCCTTCGGGACGCGGAGCGTCATGGTGTCCTCCTCATGCGACGCGGTACGACTCGTGTGCCGACCGGTCGTACGACTCGTGTGGCGACCGGTTCGCCATGAAGACACCACCGGGCTGCCGGGTGTGACATCGGGCTCGCCGGGCCGCCGGGACGGTCGTCAGGATCGAAGAAGCGCCGGGCGGTCCGGTCCCGCTACCGTGACCGCCATGGACGACGCCACCGCACCGCACGCAGCCGACAGCCACGACCTGATCCGTGTGCACGGCGCCCGGGAGAACAACCTCAAGGACGTCAGCGTGGAGCTCCCCAAGCGCCGGCTGACCGTGTTCACCGGTGTGTCCGGCTCCGGCAAGAGCTCGCTGGTCTTCGACACGATCGCCGCGGAGTCGCAGCGGCTGATCAACGAGACGTACAGCGCGTTCGTGCAGGGCTTCATGCCGACGCTCGCGCGCCCCGAGGTCGACGTCCTCGACGGGCTCACCACGGCGATCATCGTCGACCAGCAGCGGATGGGCGCCGACCCCCGCTCCACCGTCGGCACCGCCACCGACGCCAACGCCATGCTGCGCATCCTGTTCAGCCGGCTCGGCAAGCCGCACATCGGCTCGCCCAAGGCGTACTCCTTCAACGTGGCCTCCATCAGCGGTGCCGGCGCGGTGACCGTGGAGCGCGGCGGACAGCAGGTGAAGGAGCGGCGCAGCTTCAGCATCACCGGCGGCATGTGCCCGCGCTGCGAGGGCCGGGGCACGGTCACCGACCTCGACCTCACCCAGCTCTTCGACGACTCCCTGTCCCTCAACGAGGGCGCGCTGACCGTCCCCGGCTACAAGACCGGCGGCTGGAACTACCGCCTCTACACCGAGTCCGGCCTGTACGACCCGGACAAGCCCATCCGCAAGTTCACCAAGCGGGAGCTGCACGACTTCCTGTACAAGGAACCGACCCGGATGAAGATCGCGGGCATCAACATGACCTACGAGGGTCTGATCCCGCGGATCCAGAAGTCGATGCTCGCCAAGGACAAGGAGGGCATGCAGCCGCACATCCGGGCGTTCGTGGAGCGCGCGGTCACCTTCACCGTCTGCCCCGAGTGCGAGGGCACCCGGCTCACCGCGGCGGCCCGCTCCTCGAAGATCGACGGCGTGAGCATCGCCGACGCCTGCGCGATGCAGATCAGCGACCTGGCCGAGTGGGTACGGGGGCTGGACCAGCCGACGGTGGCACCGCTCCTGGCCTCCCTGCGGCACACCCTCGACTCGTTCGTGGAGATCGGCCTCGGCTATCTCTCGCTCGACCGGCCCGCGGGCACGCTGTCGGGCGGCGAGGCCCAGCGCGTGAAGATGATCCGCCACCTCGGCTCGTCCCTGACGGACGTGACGTACGTCTTCGACGAACCCACCATCGGCCTGCACCCGCACGACATCCAGCGGATGAACGAACTGCTGCTGCGGCTGCGCGACAAGGGCAACACCGTGCTGGTCGTGGAGCACAAGCCGGAGGCGATCGCGATCGCCGACCATGTCGTCGACCTCGGCCCCGGCGCCGGTACGGCGGGCGGCACCGTCTGCTTCGAGGGCACCGTGGAGGGCCTGCGGGCCAGCGGCACGCTGACCGGCCGTCACCTGGACGACCGGGCGGCGGTCAAGGACACCGTGCGCAAGCCGACGGGGGCGTTGGAGATCAGGGGCGCGACGACGCACAACCTGCGGAACGTGGACGTCGACATCCCGCTGGGCGTCCTCTGCGTCGTCACCGGGGTGGCCGGCTCCGGCAAGAGCTCGCTGGTGCACGGGTCGATGCCGTCGGGCGCGGACGTCGTGTCCGTCGACCAGACCCCGATCCGCGGCTCGCGCCGCAGCAACCCGGCGACCTACACCGGGCTGCTGGAGCCGATCCGCAAGGCGTTCGCCAAGGCCAACGGCGTGAAGCCGGCGCTGTTCAGCGCCAACTCCGAGGGCGCCTGCCCCACCTGCAACGGCGCCGGCGTCGTCTACACCGACCTGGCGATGATGGCCGGTGTCGCCACGACGTGCGAGGAGTGCGAGGGCAAACGCTTCCAGGCCTCGGTGCTGGAGTACACCTTCGGCGGGCGGGACATCGCGGAGGTTCTGGCGATGTCGGTGACCGAGGCGGAGGAGTTCTTCGCCACGGGCGAGGCGCGCACACCGTCGGCGCACAAGATCCTGGAGCGCATGTCCGACGTGGGCCTCGGCTACCTCACCCTCGGCCAGCCGCTCACCACCCTCTCCGGCGGTGAACGCCAGCGCCTGAAGCTGGCCACGCACATGGCCGACAAGGGCGGGATCTACGTCCTCGACGAGCCGACGACGGGCCTCCACCTGGCCGACGTGGAACAGCTCCTCGCCCTCCTGGACCGCCTGGTCGACTCCGGCAAGTCGGTGATCGTCGTGGAACACCACCAGGCGGTCATGGCCCATGCCGACTGGATCGTCGACCTCGGGCCCGGTGCCGGCCACGACGGCGGCCGCGTGGTCTTCGAGGGCACCCCGGCGGAGCTGGTGAAGACCCGTTCCACCCTCACCGGCGAGCACTTGGCGGACTACGTCGGCGCGTGAGCCGGGTCAGCCGGCCAGCACCGTCTCGCACGCCGACCATGCCGACGGGCTCAGCAGGGGCCGGACGCGGGTGAAGAGAGCGAGGAGGTCCGGCCCCCAGCGGCCGCGGAAGGCGGGGTCCCGGCGGGCCAGGTCGAGTTCGTTGGCGGCGGTCAGCTCGGCGAAGTCCCGGCGCGGGCCGGCCCCGGGGACATGGGCGCGACCGGTGAACCGGTCCTGGAAGAGCCCGTCGTCCTCGGCCAGCGCCGGATAGGTGGCCGCGCGGTCACAGGAGCCGTACAGGTACACGAGGGCCTCGGCCTCGGCACCGATGACGGCCGCCAGTTCGGCCCGTCGGCCGGGCGGCAGCAGGGGCTCGGGAAAGCCGTCGGTGCCGTAGCAGGCGTGGCACAGGCCGGCGAGCCGCAGGGCCGGGCGGGCGCCCCACTCGGCGAGCTGTCGCTCCACGCGCCGAAGATGCGCGAGGAGGGTGCCGCCCGGATGCGCGAGGTCGGCGGCTCCCAGGTCGCGCAGGAACGCGACCGCGGTGGCCGGGGAATCCGGCACGGCTCTCCTCCGTCCGTCGGCCCGAAGGGCATCGCCCTGCCGATCATCCGGCGGCCGGCACGAGCCGGTCAATCCTCGGTTTTCCTCCTCCGGTCCAAGCCTTGGCTTCACCCGCTCCCCGACCTGGGGGACTCGCCGAGTGCAGCGACTCCGTGCCCCGGGTTCAGCAACCGATCCCCGCCAGCCACTCCCCCACCGCCTGGAAGTCCGCCTCCGTCAGGCCGTGCCGGTGGTCCACCCGGTGCAGCAGGGCCGGTCCGGGGTGGTGGACGGCGGTCCAGGCGCGGTCGGGGGCGGTGATCTCGTCGTCCAGCCAGACGAAGGGGCGGCCCGCCGCCCAGGCGACCAGGGGCCGGGTCTTCCAGTGCAGCCGGCCGGGGGGCTCGGGCGCGTCCGGCCACTGGACGACCGGGAGCGGCGGCAGGCCCAGCCAGGGCGCCAGGCAGCCGTTGGCCTCGTCCATCCAGGTCGTGGCCCACACCAGCTCGCAGCCCAGCCCGGCCAGCCGGTGGCCCAGCGCCGGATCGACCCGGTTGAGCAGCGGGTGTTCACCGACGGCGGCAGAGGGGCCGTCGTACAGCTGGTAGGGGCCCGCCCCGAAGGGGATGAGCGGGCCGTCGACGTCGAGGAAGAGCAGCATCACCGTCCAGGATCAGTCCTGGAAGCCCTGCGCGGCGAGGATTTCGTCGATCCGCTCCCGGTGAGCCTTCTCCCAGTCGTCCAGGGTCTCCTCGGACTCCTTGGCGAGCTTGGCCCGCGCGGCCCGCAGGACCTCCTCCGCTCGGGATGCCGGCACGGCGACCACGCCCTCCTCGTCCGCCACGATCACGTCCCCGGACTCGACCGGTACGCCCCCGCAGCGCACGGGCCGGTTCAGCGGCCGTACCGCCTTCTTGGCGCCGGGGATGGGGACGACGCCGCGGGCGAAGACGGGGAAGGCCAGCTCCCGGACCTCGCCCAGGTCGCGGATCAGGCCGTCGGCGACGAACGCGGCCACGCCGCGGCGCCGGGCCACCGCGCACACGTTGCCGCCGGCCAGCGCGTAGTCGAGGTCGCCGGACTCGACGACGACGACCGAGCCGGGCGCGGCGCGGTGGATGGCCGCGTGCAGCATGAGGTTGTCGCCGGGCGGGCAGCTGACGGTGAACGCCGGTCCGGCCACCCGCGGGACCGGCTGCCACAGCGGCCGTATGCCGATGTCCATGACCTGTGCGCGGCCGAGGAGGTCGGCGAGGGTCGTGGTGGGCACTTCGCTGAACGCTGCTGTCTGGGTCATGGCTCGCACGCTATCCCCGTCGGAACACGCCGTCCGCTGTTCGGATTTCAGTCGGAAGCTCAGAAGGGGAGCGGACGGGCGTGGACCACGTCCAGGCGGGAGACCGCCCTCGTCAGCACGACGTACAGGCGATGCGCGCCGCGCTCCTCCGCCTCCGCCACCGCCGCCGGTTCCACGGCCACCACATGGTCGTACTCCAGGCCCTTGACCATGCTCGCGGGGACCAGGGTCACGCGGGCGCCGAGCTCGTCCGGGCCGGCCGGGTCCAGGCCCGCCGCCGTGAGGGCCGCCCGTACGGCGTCCACGTCCACGTCGGCCGCCACGACGCCCACCGAGCCCTCGTGGGCCAACGCCTCGCGTACCGCGGTCACGGTCGTGCCCGGCACGTCGTCGGTCGGACGCAGCCTCACCTCCCCGTCCGCGCGGAGGGATTCGGCCGGGGGCACCGACACGTCCAGGCGGGGCAGCAGGCGGTTGGCCAGGTCCACGACGGCCGCCGGCACGCGGAAACCGGTGGTCAGCGGGACCACGGCCGCGTCCGGCCGGCCGAGGTGGCGCAGCTGGACGGACCAGTCGCGGGCGGCCCACGCGGTGGTGCCCTGGGCGAGGTCGCCGAGGACGGTCAGCGAGCCGAAGGCCGCGCGGCGGGCGATCGCCCGGCACTCCATGGGCGAGAGGTCCTGCGCCTCGTCGACGACGATGTGGCCGTAGCCCTCCGGATGCTCGATCAGCCCGGAGAGCTCGTCCAGCAGGACCAGGTCGGCGGCCGACCAGCGGGCCGACTTGTACGAGCGCGGCGGGCGCGGCCACACCAGCGCCGCCTGCTCCTCCGGGTCCAGCAGCCCGTCGGCGACCCGCGCCAACTCCGCCGGGTCGGTGAGGAGTCGGGCCAGCACCTCCTCGGGGCGGACCTTCGGCCAGACCAGGTCGAGGTGCTCGGTGAGCGGCCGGGCCCTTTCGATGCGGCGCACCCAGGAGGCGGGCAGGACCCCGGCGCGCCGCTCGGCCCGCTCGCGCAGCCGCCGTACCACCCGGGTGCGCACCCGTTCGCGGCCGATGGCGTACGGCGGCTCCTCGGTGCGCACGGCCTCGACGATGGCGGCCAGTTCACCGGCGGGCACCCGCCACCGGCTGGAGCCGTCCTTCACGGCGAGGTCGGTCACGCCGTCGGTGGTGACGCGCCCGTACAGCGCCCGGCGCAGCACCTCGGCCATCCGGGGGTCGTGCTTGAGCGCCGCCGTGCCCGCCGGGTCGGTGCCGGTGACCGGGTGCCGGGCGATCTCCTCCAGGAGCGTCGACTGGCCCACGCCGGTCTCGCCGAGCGAGGGCAGCACCTCGGCGATGTAGTGCAGGAAGGTGCGGTTGGGGCCGAGGATCAGCAGTCCGGCGCGCTGCAGCCGCTTGGGGTGGGTGTAGAGCAGGTACGCCGCCCGGTGCAGGCCCACCGCCGTCTTGCCGGTGCCGGGCGCGCCCTGGACGCACACCGAGTCGGCGAGGGCGGCGCGGACCAGGTCGTCCTGTTCGGGCTGGATGGTGGCGGCGATGTCCCGCATGGGTCCGACGCGCGGCCGTTCGATCTCGCGGGCCACGATGTCGCTGGTCCGGGACTCGCCCTGGCCGAGGTGCTCGTCCTCCAGGCCGGTGAGGTCGGCGGCCTCGCCCCGGCTGCCCGGCGCCCAGCCGAACCGGCGCCGTACCTCGACGCCTCGCGGGTCGCGGGCGCTCGCCTGGTAGAAGGCGCGGGAGACGGGGGCCCGCCAGTCGACCACGAGGGGCGGGGCGGCCGGGTCCTCGGTGATCCGCAGCCGGCCGACGTGGTAGTGCTGCCCGCCGTGCCCGGGGTCGCCGTCGGCGAAGTCCAGGCGGCCGAAGAACAGCGGGCCGGGCGGCAGTTCGCGCAGCGCCTTGGCCTGGCTGCGCAGGCGGTGGCCGAGGACCTCGGCGTCGGCTCCGGAGGCGGAGACGTCCTCGCCGATGACGACCTGTTCGGCGGCGCCCTCGACCATGGCGGCGAGGGCGGCACGGCAGGTGTCGTGGTAGGCGCGCTCGGTGTGCAGGGTGTCCGTGAGGGCGGGGTCGAGTGACGTCATGGCGACCAGCGTACCGCCATAGCGTTACCGAGTTACATTTTTAACCGAGTCTCACTGCCCATGTCTCAGCTCCGGCAGCCCCTCCCCGAGCCGCCGGAACGCCCGCTCGGCCGCACGTACCGCGTCCGGCGCCACCTCCTCGATCCGCTCCCCGGCCGCGATCCGCCGCCAGTTCTCCTGGGCGAGGATGCGCTGCACGGCGATGATCTGCCCGGCGGCCAGCCGTGCGTCCAGCCCGCCCCCGAGCGCCTCGGCGAGCGCCGCCTCCGACCGCTCCAGATGGGAGTGCGCCCGCGCCACCAGGGCCGGGGTGCCGTAGAGCAGGGTGTGGAAGGCGAGCACCTGGGGGTGGTCGTTCAGCCCGGTGACCGGGTCGCGCCGCTCGAGACCGGCGAGGAAGTGCCGGCGCAGCGCGTCCACCGGATCGGGCGCGCCGGCGACCACCCGCGCGGCCTCCGTCTCGTGGTCCGCGATCCGGTGCAGGACCAGGTCCTCCTTGGCCGGGAAGTACCGGAAGAGGGTCGGCTTGGAGATCCCGGCCGCCGCCGCGACCTCGGCCACGGACACCGCGTCGAAGCCCCGCTCCAGGAACAGCCGTACGGCGATGTCCGACACGTCCTGGTACATCCGCTGCCGCTTGCGCTCACGCAGGCCCATCTCACCCATGGGGCGAGCCTACGCAGCGCCGCCCGGGCGGGTGGGCCAGGCCAGGGCGCGGGTGAGGTAGGGGTTGGTCCGGCGCCGCGACGACAGCCCCAGCGAGGCGGTGGCCGCCGCCAGGGTCATCGCGTACGAGTCCACCGCACGGCGGACGTTGGGGGCGTCCAGGCTCGCGCCGGTGACCAGGCGGTCGAGGTCGACGTAGGCGGAACGGACGATCTCGATCCACCGGTACACCCGCCAGTCCTCCTGCCAGTTCCTGGTGAACCGGTCCGGCAGCCGGCTCTCCCAGCGGCGGAACATGCGGTCGCGGATCTCCGGCCGGGTCGGGGTGAGGTGCATGTGCCGGACCAGCTCGTACAGCGGGTCGCCGACCACCGCCAGCTCCCAGTCGATGAGGGTCAGCGCGAGATCGTCACCGCGGCGCACCAGGTTCCAGGGGTTGAGGTCGCCGTGCAGCAGGGCGGCGGCCCGGTCGGTGACCTGGTGCCGGGCGAGGATCTCGCGCAGCCGGGCCGCGTCGGGCAGGCCCAGGAAGCGGGCCAGCTGCTGCGACTCCTTGGGCAGCCGCGCCACCAGCGCCACCAGCTGGTCGCTGAGCCAGGCGTAGAAGCCGGGCCGGCCGGCGAGCGGGTCGACCAGGGTGTAGTCGACCTCGGTCAGCGCGGCCAGCTGGTCGACCAGGCGGTCCGCCTCGTGCGGGAGCAGCCCGTGCACCGGGTGCTCGGGCCGCCGTCCGACGTCGGGCGGCCCCTCGTAGGTGTGGATGGCGAACAGGTCCCCGGAGTAGGTCCGGATGGCGGACAGGCTCTTCGAGTGGCTCTCCCCCAGCGCCAGCACCCGGGGCGCGGCCACCGCCGCCCCGGACCGCTCGATGGCCTGGAGCACGGCGTGCTCGCTGAGGAAACTGCGCTCGCGCCGGGTGACGTCCGCGACCTTGCGGCGGACGACGACCGGGAACGGCGTGCCGGGGACCTGGAGCACCGTGTTGAGGTGCACGGTGCCCTTGAACACCCGGTGGGCCGGGGCCGCACCCTCCAGGACGAGGGCGTCGGCGACCGCGGAGTGCGGGAAGTCGGGGTGCGCCGGCACCCGCCGGTCCGGCTTCCAGTCGATCGCCCGGGCGACCGGACCCCGCCACGGCCCGCCCCCGGCCGGCGCCGCCGCTCCCGTGACCGCCGTGGTACCGGGCCGTACGGACGCCGCACGCCAGCGGAACAGGATCCGCTCGATCTCCTCCCGACCCGGCACCCGGCCCAGCCGCAGCGGTTCCGCCGCCGCCTGCACGGCCTGGTGCACCCATGCCGTCGCCTCGTCCAGGCTCTTCTGGTCGAAGGACTCCTCCAGCGACTTCGCGGCACGCATCACATCGGGGTACACCGACTGCGCCCGTTCGAAGGCCACGTAGTGCCGCAGGTCGCGGGTCACCCCGTTGACCGCGGCCGGCCGCACCCCGCCCATGGCGCGCGCCCACGCCTCGATCACCTCGCCCCACTGGTGGTCCGGATACTGCATCCGGACCAGGTGGACGGCGAGGTCGTGCAGGGGATCGCCGTAGGTGGCCAGTTCCCAGTCGACCCAGATCAGGGGCGGATCACCGCCGTACGACATGATCACGTTGTCGCGGTGCAGGTCGGCGTGGAGCAGTCCGTAGGGGCGGCGGGACATGGCGGGGACCCGTTCGGCCAGCCGGACCAGGGCGTCCTCGGGGATGCCGAGCGCGGCGAACAGGCCGCCGAAACGGGCCCAGTTGGGCTTGCGGATCTGCAGGTCGGCCAGCCGGGCCAGGGTCTGCAGGAAGCCCTGGCTGTCGGTGTGGTTGCGGGGCCACAACGGCGACAGGGGCGGCAGCGCGGGGCCCCGCACCTGGGCCGCCTGGGCGAGCAGGTCCGCCAGGGCCCCGACCAGCAGGCGGTCGACCGGTTTGCCGGCCCGGCAGACGCTGGAGAGCGGCACGCCTTCCACATAGCTGTGGATGGCGAAGCCGTCGCCCTCGACCAGGCACTCGGGCACGTTGGGCAGCACGCCCTTGACGGCCCGCAGGATCCCCGCCTCGCTGCGCCAGGTCCGGATCACCACGGGCAGGGCGTCGGCGCGCGGCAGCCGCACGGTCACCAGGGTGCCCGGCTTCCGGCCCAGTTGCCGGGCCATGGCATCCGTCAGCGGCACCACGTGGTTGTCGTTGTGGAAACCGCCGCTGGTGCGCCCCCGCGCGGCGGCAGCCGCCACGAACGCCAGACACACGGGATCGGTCCGGGACCGGCCGGCACGCGCCCCGGCGGTGTCGCGGGGGACGGGTGGTGCGCCCACTGGCCGCTCCGGGTTTCGATCGCGCTGCGCTGGAGGGGGACGAGACGGGTCGGGGGAAAACGCTAACTCCCCGGACGACAAACAACACAACCTGCGGGCCGGTCGAGCAGCCAGGCGGGTGGTGTGCCACTCGTCCGCGCCGAGCCGGCGGAGGCCGGCTCGTCGCCATCCCTCACACGAGACCCCGAGCGGTCGCTCGGACGGTAGGGCGGATGCTATCCCATACCCGAGGGTGTTCCGGGACTCACGCCTGTGCCGCCGTCCCGACCGCCGTGGCCTCGTCCGTCAGCAGCTTCCACGTGGCCTCGAACCACGCCTTCATGCCGTCCACGAAGGTCGACCCCGGTGAGTCGGCACGGGCGTCGCGGACGTGGTGGGTGAGCGTCGCGCCGAGCCCGAGGACGTCCACGGCCCGGACCTCCTCACCGGTGTCGAACATCACCGGGCGGACGAGCGGTATGTACGGGCCGTGCAGCACCTCGGAGCGGTTGATGACGTAGAGCTTGAACGTGGGTGCGAAGGGGGCGTGGCGGAACTCGTACTCCACCTCGGGGACGAGCTGCTCGGCGCTCAGCTCGCCGAGGACCTTGTGCAGCGAGGCGGTGTGGGCCTCGGTGATGCCCCGCAGCCGTTCCCGCAGCCGTTCGTCGTGTCCCGGCTCCACCCCGCGCGGATAGGGCAGGGCGTCGATCGCGGACGGGAGGATCAGGCGCAGGGCGATCCGCCGGGGCGCGATGATGCCGGCGCGGATCCGCTCCGCCTGCAGATGGATGTGCGTGTCCAGGCTCTCCGAGGTCAACGTGTAGATGTCCAGCGTGACTTCGGGCTGCTCGAACGCCTCGGCGATCAGCGGCCCCAGAGTCAGCTGACGCCGGGACCTGCTCGCCCGGGGCGTCGAGGACTGGATGCGCTGGTTGCGCACCACCCGCGAGCCCTTGCCCTGCCGGGACTCGATCCATTCCTCACCGCGCAGTACGCGCAAGGCCCGCTGCACGGTGTCCCGGGAGACCCCGAACTCCCTGGCCAGCGCGGCCTGGGAGGGCAGATAGGTCTCCACCGGATAGAAGCCGTCGGCCATCCGGGCCCGCAGCTCCTCCGTGACCCGGAGGAACTCGTGCCCGCCGACCTCGTCCTTCCGCTCCACCGTCATGCGCCGTACGTACCTCCCACGCACCGTCGGCAAACCCACGACAGTCAGGCAACCAGTCAAGTCAACTGCGCGGTTACTGGATCTACTTGGCCGGGCATGCTGCCACAAGCAGTCAACTTCGTCAGTCAACAGCGCGGACTTGAGGGGTTGACCGGTTGCCGGGGGCCGGAAGGGGTGCGAGCCGTGACGATCCATGTGCTCGGATTCGACGTGCAGATCGACGACCTGACCCAGCTGGTCCTCTGGGGCGTGGGCGCCCTGGCGTCGCTGCGGGCCTGGGCCCGCAGGCGGCGGGGCCGGCCGGAGGCCGGGATCCCGGGGGCCGACGCCCCGGAGGCCGGGATCCCGGCGGCCGCACGGCCCGTCGTCACCAGCCCCGCAGCACCCGCAGCACCGGCTCCAGCGACGCGACGACGTGCCCGGCACCGGCATCCCGCAGAAGCTTCCCCTTCCGATCGTTACGCGCGTAGCCGAGAAAGGGCACGCCTGCGTCGTTCGCGGCGGCGAGGTCGGACGGCGAGTCGCCGATCATCAGGGCCGCCGAAGGGGCGGAGCCCGTCGCGGCCAGCGCCCGGTTGAGGCAGTGCGGGTCGGGCTTGAGGAGGTGCAGCTCGGTCGTACGGCCGTAGATGTGGGGGGCGAAGCAGCCGGTGAGGCCGCGGTCGTTCAGGTAGGTGCGGACCACCTTCGGGGAGTTGTTGGTGGTGATGGCCAGCCGGGCGCCCACCGCGGTCCAGGTGCGTATCAGGGGGTCGGCGTAGGCGGTGGGCAGCGCGGAGCCGGCGGCCCGCAGCTCCTCCTGGGTGAGACGTTCCTCCAGCTCGGTCACGAGGTCGCTGCCGGGATGCCGCAGGTCCACCGCGCGCAGCACCTCGTGCGGGTCGAGCGAGTCCCGCTCGGAGTCGCTGAGCAGGTTGTTGAGCCCACGCCCGGCCAGCCAGTCCACCAGCTCGGTCGCCACCCGTTCGGCCTTGTGCCGCGCGAACAGACGGCAGATCGGCCCGTCGAAGTCCCACAGGACCACCCGGGCACCCTCGATCAGACCCCGGAGCTCGTCGATCTCGTCCGCGGTCCGCCTCGCGGTCCCTTCGGTCCGCGTCGTGTCGGTCTGCGTCGCATCGGTCTGCGTCGTCGCATCAGAAGTCACTAGGAGAGTGTCAGGTCCGTGGTGATGGTTTCCCAGAGGGCGTCGAACCACTTCTGCGATTGCTCCACGAACGCCGCGTCCCGCTGCCCGGCCCGCTGCTCGAAGGAGAACAGCAGGGACTCCGAGCCGAGCGTGTCGTACATCTCCAGCGTCCCGCTGTCGGTGGGCTCCGCGCGGCGCGTGACCATGTAGTGCGCGAACAGCGCCTCGACCCCGTTGAGCAGGTACAGCTTGACCGGCGGGGTGAACGGCAGCGCCCGGAAGGTGACATGGACGTCGATGTCGTGGGTGCCGCGCAGCGCCTGCAGGTTGTACTGCAGGACCTGGCCCTGGGCGTTGCGCATGGCCAGCCAGCGCCGGTGCACGGCGTGGTCCTCCTCGCTGCCGGCGTCGACCGAGACCGGGAAGGCGAGGTTGATGTCGCGGGACGGCAGCAGGATGCGGGCGTCGATCCGCTCGGGGCGCAGCCGGCCCTCGTGGACCAGGCGCAGCGGCTCGCCGAGCGCGGGGATCAGGCTCTGCGCGGTCAGGCAGACGGCGTCGATGCGCACGTGCGGCGCCGCGAAGGCCTCGGTCAGCCGGGGCGCGAGCGCCACCATGGTCGGCTGCGGCTCCCCCCGCTGGGTCTGCGGCTCGGCGACCCGCGGCGGGCTGCCCTTGCTGACGTCGGCGAGCAGCCCGTCCTCCTGGAGCACCCGCAGCGCCTGGCGTACGGCGCCCCGCTCCACGCCGAACTCCCCGGCCAGCTCCGCCTGCGTGGGCAGCCGCTCGCCGGGCTGCAGCTCGCCGGTGCGGATCCGCTCGCGCAGGGTGTCGGCGATCTCGTGGGGCGTGAGCCTCCTGCTGCCGTTCACTGCCACATGCTCCTGGGTCACGACCAAACGCTACAACTTTGATCCATCTATGGGGAGTTGCCGAGAAGTTGTTTATGAACTCGCACCAAGTGGGGACAACTTAGATGGAGTTGGTTGCCAACTTTTCCGAGTTGGCCAATCTTCTGAAGGGGGAACCGCCGTGCCCGCCCTCGCTCTTTTCGTCGAGCAACTCGTCCAGTGGAAGTTCGGTCTCGCCGGCGCCGTCGGACTGCTTCTGATCTCCGTCGGCATCGAGACCAAGAGCCACAAGGCCCTCTCCGCCGGCGCCGTCCTGCTCGCCGTGCTCCTCGCGGGCCCGGCGCTGTAAAGCCTCACCAGTCCTAGGAACTGAGCAGAAGCTCCGAACTGATCGTCTCCCACAGCGCGTCGAACCACAGCCGCGACTGCTCCACGAACGCGGCGTCGCGCTCCCCGGCACGCCGCTCGAAGGCGAACAGCATCGAGCGCGTGCCGTCGGCGTCGTACAGCTCCAGATGCTCGTGCTCGATCTCCCGCTCGCGGCGCTTGAGCGTGTAGTACGCGAACAGCGCCTCGGAGTCACCCAGCAGATACAGCTTGACCGGCGGGGTGAACGGCAGGGCGCGGAAGGAGACCCGGACGTCGACGCCGTGCGTGGTGAGCAGGGCCAGCAGGTTCTGCCGCAGCACCATGCCCTGGGCGTTGCGCTGGGACAGCCAGCGCCGGTGCAGCAGGCCGTGGTCGTCGGCCACCGGGGCCGGGAAGGCGAGGTCGATGTCACGGCTGGGCAGCAGCACCCGGACGTCGATCTTGGCCGGTTTCAGCCGTCCCGCGTGGATCTGCCGCAGCGGCTCGCCGATGGCCAGCGTGAGCGAGACCGCGGTCAGGCAGAGCGCGTCGATCCGCACGTGGGGGGCGGCGAAGGCCTGCGCTATCCGGGGTGCGAGGCCGACCATGGTGGGCTGGGGCGGCGCCGTCGGTCCGGCCGGGAACCGGACCGGGCCCGGCACCGCCGCCACGGTGGCCGGGCTGCCCTTGGACACGTTGGTGAGCAGACGCTCCGACTGCAGGATGCGCAAGGCCTGCCGCACGGCCCCGCGTTCGACGCCGAACTCGACGGCCAACTCCGCCTGCGTGGGCATGCGCTGGCCCGGCTGCAGCAGCCCGGCCCTGATCCGGCTGCGCAGTTCGTCGGCGATGTCGCGATGGGACGTATGGGGCCGCTGTGACCTCGTCCGTCCACTGGCGGAGGCGTGCTCCGGGTCCACGGACAAACACTACAACTTCCCGCCAAGTTCCGGCAGTTCGTCGATAGCTGGTTATGAGCCGCTTCCTAGCGGACATAAGTACGGTGAAGTTGGCTGCCAACTTGCATGACATGGTCAAGCTTCCCAGTGGTTGGCCGACCGGGCTCCCTTCCGGAGGGGAGCCGGGAGCCCGGGCAGGGGACGGCCACCGAAGCGCACAGTCACAACTGAACACGACATCGCACAGCCACAACCGAACATCGCTGCACAGCCACAACTGAACAGCTCGCTACGGATGCACAGTCGGAAGTCGCCGGGAGAAGGGAACGGTCAGAAGATGTCCGGGCACCACGGCCGCCCGGGCGAGCGGAACAGGGCGTCGGCCTTCCGGGCGGCGCCCTCTCGTTCTTCCCGCACCCGGCCGAGCGCCGTGAGCCGCAGCACCGACTCGCCGCCGAGCCACACCGACGCCAACTCCCGGACGTCCAGGGTGAGATCGGCGCCCTCGGTGCCCGCCGGCACACAGGAGGTGGCCTCGGGCGAGGCCTCCAGCCGGAACCGGCCCCCGGCCAGACCGGCGTCGTCCACGACCTCCAGCACCAGCGTGCCCGTCCCGTCGTACGTCCGCGCCTCAAGGGCCCGTACGACGTCCAGGATCCGCACCCACAGCCAGTCCGCGTGCCCGGTGATCCGGGCGGCGCGCGGATCGGGGAGGTAGCACGGCAGCAGGTCGTCGGGGCCGCGGAAGCCGCTCCTGACCTTCGTGATCCAGTCGATGGAACACAGGTAGTGCCACAGGGCGCGCTCGGCCGCCGGGGTGATGGCGGTCAGCTTGAGCACGCTCGCTGTCTGGTCCGGCTGCTTGCCGTTCCAGGTGTCGTCGGACTTGTACGCCACCAGGCCCTGCACCTCGCCGTCGGCCGCGCGGTGGACGGCGTGGAACGGCTCGGTCCAGTCGGCGCGGAAGCGGACGGCCCCGGTGCTCGCCTGCCACCACAGCTCGTCCCGGCTGACCGCGCCGGGCTGGGCGCGCCTGAACCGCTCGTAGAACTCCGGGCCGAGCTTGCGGACCTCCGCCCCGTCCACCAGGTCGATGCGGCCCCCGTCGTCCGGGCCCGACCAGCGCGGATCGAGGCCGGCCCGGGGCACCTCGACGGTCCACTGGGTCGACCAGGTGGCGGGGCCGAAGCCGTAGCGGCCGTAGATCGGGTACTCGGCGGCGATCAGGGTGGCGACCACGTCGCCGCGTTCCTTCGCCGCCGCGAGGTCCTGGTTCATCATGCGGGTGAGCAGGCCGCGGCGGCGGTGGGTGGGGCTGACGGAGACGTTGGTGATCGCGTCCGCCGGGACCAGGCCGCCGCCCACCGCGGTGAGCTCCTGCGCGAAGGACCGGAAGGTGGCGACACACCGGCCGCCGTCGAAGGCGCCGAGCAGCCGGCCCGGCACGAACTGCAGGCGCCGGGCGTCGAGTTCCTCGGGCGTCAGGGCGGGTGGCTGCAGGAACCCGGTGGCCAGCGCGCGCTGCCAGTCCTCGAAATCGGCCTCGGTGACGATCCGGACGTCGCTCATGGGGCCACGGTAGGCGGACCGGCCGCCTCCTGTCGTCACGTTTTCCGCAGGCGCCCACCAGCCTCACGTCAGCAGATCGTCGACCTGCGCCTCACCCACCCGGTACCGCCGGGCGATCTCCCCGCTGCAGTCGTCGGCCGTCCGCTGCAACCGCTGGCGGCGCCGGGAGACCTCCCGCTCGTAGCGCACCAGCCGGCCCATCGCGGCGGTCAGTTCCAGGTCGGTGCGCGCCTGCAGGTCCGACAGCTCGACCTCGGCGAGCATCTCGGCGGCCAGCTGCCGGTACTCCTCGTTGTGCGGGGTGCCGAGCGTGACGTGGCGGGCCGAGGAACGGTGCTGGGCCGGGGCGTCCTTGAGGATCTCCGGGAGCCGGTCGACCACGGAGCCGTCGGTGGGCGCCGGCACGGACGCGCGGCCGCGCCGGCACAGCTCCGCGCGCAGGATGTCGATCCGCCCCTGCAGCAGCCGCCGCACATAGCTGAGGTCCGCCTCGTCGCGCTGGGCGTCGCGGCGCAGCGCGCGCAGCTCCGGCAGGCTCAGCCGGGCCAGTTCGGGCTCGGGCGGCTCCACGGGCAGCGTGGGGCCGGCCGGGGCCGCCGGGGTGGGCGGCGTGTCGGCGCGCTGGGCGGGCGGCCGGTACGTCCCCTGTGCCCCCAGCCGCCCGCTGGTACTCGGTGTGCTCATGTTGCTTGTGACCGTCCCCTCGACCGGCGTGTGCAAGCATCGTGCCACCCCAACCGGCCGCTATGTGACCGAGTGCCCCCGAACGGCCCCAGATGGGCGGTAAGAGATCCATATTGGACCCCCTGTGACCGCGTACCGGGCACCCGGCATGATGGTCCGCATGCGTGCGGTGGTGCAGAGAGTGGACGGCGCGAGCGTCGTCGTGGACGGAGAGACGGTCGGCGCGATCGAGGGCGAGGGGTTGTGCGTCCTGGTCGGGGTGACCCACGAGGACACCAAGGAGAAGGCGGCGCAGCTGGCCCGCAAGCTGTGGTCGATCCGCATGCTGCAGGACGAGAAGTCGTGCAGCGACATCGACGCCCCGCTGCTGGTCATCAGCCAGTTCACGCTGTACGGCGACGCGCGCAAGGGCCGCCGGCCCACCTGGAACGCCGCCGCCCCCGGCGATGTCGCCGAGCCGCTGGTGGACGAGGTGGTGTCCCGGCTGCGGGCGCTGGGCGCGACGGTCGCGACGGGGCGGTTCGGCGCGCGGATGCGGGTGTCGCTGACGAACGACGGACCCTTCACGGTGCTGATCGAGGTCTGAGACGGCACCGGGATGGCCGGTTTGCCGGACGTCCCGGCCGGGATAGCCATGGCGCGTGGTTCCCACCAAGGTCGATGACACCCTGCCGGAGCCGGCCCCCTTCGTGCACGCCGTGCAGGCACGCAGGCCCGACGACGGCACGTGGTGCGAGGCGTGGACGGTACGGGACGTCCTGATCCACCAGACGGGCAATGCCGAGGAGCTGGCCCGGGTGCTCCAGGCGTTCCTCGACGGATCACCGGTGGAGACCCGGGGCTTCGACCGCGAGGCACCCTTCCGGCGGCTGTCCGACTCCGAGCTCTGGGCGACGTTCCTGAACCGCTGCGAACGGCTCACCGAGGTCGCCGCGGCCGCCGCTCAGGACCTGTCGCCGGACACGGAGGTCCGGTGGACCGGCCGTACGGTGTCGGTCCCCTTCTTCGCGGAGCACATGCGTGAGGAGCTGATCCTGCACCGCTGGGACCTGACCGGCGACGACCGGACGGCGGTGCGGGCGCTCGACGAGCCGTGGACGACCGAGCACAGCGTGGTGTCGGTCGGCCGGCCGCTGCTCGCGCGCGGCGGCGCCGGGCTGGACCTGGGACCCGGCGGACGGATCGAGGGCCGCCTGCGCACCCCGGGCACGGACGACATCGTGGTGGCCGCCGACGCGGACGGCGGCAGCATCCGGTTCGCCGCCCCCGAGGGCCCCGCCACGATCGAGAGCGACGCGGCCACCCGTGTCCTGCTGCTGTGGGGGCGGCGCCCGGCCGATGCGTCGCGCTGGCACAGCGCGGCAGGCCCGGAGGCGCTGCGGGCTGTACGAACCCTGCTGAGCGGCTACTGACTCCGCCGCCTCGCGCGCCCGCGCCGGCAGACTACGGCTCGACCACGACCTCTTGCGCCGCCGCGGTCTCCCCGGCGATCAGCCGCGCGTCCACCGGCACGTTCCGCTTCACCAGCGCCAGCGCCACCGGCCCCAGCTCGTGGTGCCGTACCGACGTCGTCACGAAGCCGATCTTGCGGCCCTCCGGGCCCTCGTCGGCGAGCCGGATCTCCGTGCCCGGCACCGGCAGATGGACCTCGCTGCCGTCCAGGTGGAGGAAGACCAGGCGGCGCGGCGGCTTGCCCAGGTTCTGGACGCGGGCGACCGTCTCCTGGCCCCGGTAGCAGCCCTTCTGCAGGTGCACGGCCGTGCCGATCCAGCCCAGCTCGTGCGGGATGGTCCGGTGGTCGGTCTCGAAGCCGAGCCGGGGCCGGTGCTGCTCGACGCGCAGCGCCTCGTGGGCGAGGAGGCCGGCGGCGGGCCCGTGCGCGGCCGCGAAGGACTCCAGGTCCTCGCGGGGCAGGAAGAGATCACGGCCGTACGCCGTCTCGCGTACGACGACGTCCTCGGGCGCCTCGGCGATGGACCCGGCGGGCAGGTGGACGACCGCGAAGTCGGCCGTCCGGTCGGCGACCTCCACGCGGTAGAAGAACTTCATCGACTCCAGGTACGCGATCAGCGCGTCCTGGGTCCCGGGTTCCACATGCGCCCAGACGGTGCTGCCGTCGTCCACCAGGTACAGCGCGTGCTCGATGTGCCCGTGCGCGGAGAGGATCAGCGCCTCGGTGGCCTCACCGGCCGGCAGCTCACTGACGTGCTGGGTGAGCAGCAGGTGCAGCCAGCTCAGCCGGTCCTCATCGGTGACGGTGACGACACCGCGATGGGACAGGTCGACGAAACCGGTGCCGTCGGCGAGGGCACGCTGCTCGCGGAACAGGTCGCCGTAGTGGGCGGCGACACCTTCGTCCACGCCCTCGGCGGGGACGGCGCCGGGCAGGGACAGCAGAGGGCTCTTCATACCGTCAGCCTACGACGTGGTAGTTGAAGTCTTCAGCGAGCAGTCCTTGCACCGGCCGAAGATCGCGAAGTGCTTCATGTCGGTGTCGAACCCGAACTGCTGACGCAGCTTGGCGGTGAACTCGGCGGCCACGTCCACGTCGGCCTCGATCACGTTCTCGCAGTCGCGGCACACCAGGTGCAGATGGTGATGCCGGTCGGCGAGGTGGTACGTGGGCGCACCGTGCCCCAGGTGGGCGTGGCTGACCAGGCCCAGCTCCTCCAGCAGCTCCAGCGTCCGGTACACCGTCGAAATGTTGACCCCCGACGCCGTCTTCCTCACTTCGCCGAGGATGTCGTCGGGGGTCGCGTGCTCAAGGGTGTCCACGGCTTCGAGGACAAGCTGCCGCTGCGGCGTCAGCCGGTAGCCGCGCTGCCTGAGGTCGCTCTTCCAGTCGGTGCTCACCACACCAAAGAGTCTAGGACCACTCGGACCGGGTCACTTGGGGAAGACGGGCCTACTTGAAGAAGGCGATCCCGTCGTCCGGGAGGTCGTCCGGGAGGGCCTTGGCCCAGCGCTCGACGTCCTCCGGGGTGACGACCTTCTTCAGGTGGGCCGACATGTAGGGGCGCAGCTCGACCTCGGGGGTCTGCTTCTCGCCGACCCACATCAGGTCGCTCTTGACGTAGCCGTACAGGCGCTTGCCGCCGCTGTACGGCTGCGAGCCCGGGATGCGGGCCATGGTGTCCGTGGCCAGGTCGATCTGCGGCTTCTTCTCGGCCATCACGCCGTACCAGATCTCGATGACACCGTCGTCGCGGGTCGTCGTCACCTCGACCTTGCGGTCGGCGTCGATCCGCCAGAAGCCGGACTCCGACTCCAGGGGGCGGACCTTGTTTCCGTCCTGGTCCAGCACCCAGGTGTGGGAGTGGTACTCCAGGAAGTCCCGGCCGTCGTGGGTGAAGCTGACCTCCTGCCCGAAGTTGCACTTCTGCGAGCCGGGGAAGTCGTGCACGCCCGCGCCGGCCCAGTTGCCGAGCAGGAAGGCGAGCGGGACCAGGTCCTTGTGCAGGTCGGACGGGATCTCGATCATGAGGGGAGGCTTTCCTGGATCTTTCCTGGACGTGGGGTCAGCGCTGGCCCTGGTACAGCTTCTTCACGGTCAGGTAGGCGAAGGCGAGCACGCCGACGCAGACCAGGACCAGCAGGGTTTCGAAGAAGATCTCCACGGGTGCTCCTTGAGCGAGGGTGTGGGCGTACGACAGAGCCGGGGCCCAGCTTACGCGGCCGGGCCCCGGCTCTCTTTGCGAGGTGGTGCGTAGCGACCCGGGGTCTCGGCCGAGCAGCTGCTGCCGCAGGACCACCGTCTGCTGGAAGGGGATCTCCTTCGCACCGCCGGCGCGGGACCGCACCACGAGTGCGTGGGGGGTACGACGCGTCCATCGCGCTGGAGGCAGCCCCGCGCAGGGCGAGCGTCGGATTCCGGTAGCCGGTGACCTCGCCCTGCTGGACCTCGCCGGCGATCAGGCCGGTCTCGAACCGGAGCCTTGGAGGGTGTCCCGCTCGTCCTTGGTCGCGTACTCCGCGAGGTACGCCTTCGGCTCCACCCATCCGTGGGCGAGCGCGGGGGCGGCCTTGGCGCCCTTCGGCGCGGGCAGGACCAGCTTGTGCAGGTCGGCGTAGTGGACGGAGGCCTTGTTGCGGTGGGCGAACGGGGCGGGACGGCTGGCGGGCAGCGGCGGCCGCACGATCCGCGGGTACTCCCAGCGGCTGTCCGGGCGGGTGCCGAGACCGGGGCGGCCGGTGCGCTCCATCAGCGGACGCAGCCCGGCGCCCGTGCCGAAGCGGTGGGGCGGTCGGCGCCGGCCGGGAGGGCTTACGCTTCCGGCATGGCGAAGAAGCTCGTGATCAAGGTGACGGCCGGGGCCGATGCCCCGGAGCGCTGCTCGCAGGCGTTCACCGTGGCGGCGGTGGCCGTGGCCAGCGGTGTCGACGTGTCGCTGTGGCTGACCGGGGAGTCGTCCTGGTTCGCGCTGCCGGGGCGGGCCGCCGAGTTCGAGCTGCCGCACGCGGCTCCGCTGCCGGACCTGATCGAGTCGGTCCTGGCCGCCGGCCGCATCACGCTGTGCACCCAGTGCGCCGCCCGGCGCGAGATCACCGAGAAGGACGTGATCGAGGGCGTACGGATCGCGGGGGCGCAGGTCTTCGTGCAGGAGACGCTGGCGGAGGACACGCAGGCGCTCGTCTACTGAGACGCCCGCGTCCAGAGGCAGAAGGGGTGCCCCGCGGGGTCGAACAGCACGCGGACGTCGTCCTGCGGCTGGTACGCGGCGAGTTCGGCCCCTTCCGCCACGGCCCGCGCGGTCTCGCCTTCGAGGTCGTCGACCTCGATGTCCAGGTGCAGCATCATCCGCTGGTCACCGGGTGCGCGCGTGGGCCAGACCGGCGGGACGTACCCGGGTTCGGTCTGGAAGGACAGGCCCGTGCCGCCGCCGGGCGGGCCGATGAGGACCCAGTCGGGTTCCTCGGCGCGGACCACGTATCCGAGCAGGCGGCGATAGAAACCGGCCAGCATGTGCGCGTCCGGGGCGTCGAGCACCACCGTGGACAGCCTCGTGGGCGACATGCGCTCCTTCCTACCGGGGCCCCTTCTTGCCGTCCAGCTCGTCCCACCACTCGTCGGACTGGGGGTCGCCGGACGGGTCGTCCCACCAGCGGTCCTCCGGGCCCCGCCGGTTGGCGATCATCGCCGCGACCGGCGGGATCAGCATGGCCGCGACGCACATTCCCACGGCCGCCGGGACCGACCAGATGCGCACCACTCCCCAGGCCAGGACGAAGAGCCCGATGCAGGTCCCCATCATGGCGAAGTAGATGTGCCGCCGCCGCGCGTACATAACACCAGGGTAGGCCGCGTCGTACCTGTCACAACTGATCCACAATCGCCGCCCGGGCGGCGCCCGCGGGGTTACCGTGACGTAGCCGAAGACCGCTCTCGTCCCGGGGGAATCACCACATGCGCGCCCTGCGAATAATCCTGATCCTCGTCGTGATCCTGGGTGGGCTCTTCGTGATCGCGGACCGGGTGGCCGTGCACTTCGCCGAGGGTGAGGCCGCCGACAAGCTGAAGTCGACGGAGAACCTGGCCTCGACGCCGGACGTGAACATCAAGGGGTTCCCGTTCCTCACCCAGGTCGCGGGCGGGTCGCTGGACGACGTCGAGGTCGGGATCAAGGACTACGAGGCCGCGACCGGGACCGCCGGCAAGACGATCCGGATCGACGATCTGCAGGCCGACATGAAGGGCGTCTCCTTCTCCGGCGACTACAGCTCCGCCACCGCGGCCAGCGCCACCGGCACCGCGACGATCTCCTACTCCGAGCTGCTGAAGACCGCCAAGTCCGAGCCGACCGAGGTGGCCCCCGGGGTCACCGCCCGGGTCGTCGGCCTGTCCGACGGCGGCAACGGCAAGATCAAGGTCATGGTGGAGGGCACCGTCTCGTCCCTGGGGATCAAGCAGACCGTGCCCGTGCTCAGCTCCGTGACCGTCGAGAACGACAAGGTGCGGGTGCATGCCGACTCGCTGCCCAAGCTCGGCGCCGCCGCGATCGCCGAGGGCCGTATCCGCCAGATCACCGACTTCCAGCAGGCCATCGACCGGCTGCCCGGCGGCATCAAGCTGGACAAGGTGCAGGCCGCGAAGGACGGCGTGGAGATCACCGTGAAGGGTTCCGGCGTCAGGCTGGCGGGGTAGGTCCACCGTCGGCGGACGGTCCGGGGAGCGGGATCGTCCGACTGGCGAGACGGGGTCGTCCGTACATCAGATGCGGAGACCCGCGCGAGCGTCCGGGAGGCCGTGGGGCGGTCGCCGGGCGCTTTCTTGTCCCGCCATACGGACGATCGTGTCTCGTCATATGACACACCGGTGACACGCCCACCCGGACGTCCCTACGATCGAGCCCATGAAGCGACAGGCGGATCTCACGAAGCGGCGGGCAGTGGACCTGTGCCGCGTTGCCGCCATGCTCTGTCGCCCCTTCTGAGCGAAAGTCCCCGACTTCCGCATCTCACCGCCGCCCTGCTGGAAGGGCACCCGTGCGCCGCCCGGCCCTCTCGAGCGCGCACCCCTGTACTCGCACGCCCCGCCGCAACTGCCCCGGAGGAGAAAGAGCATGAGCCGCACCGACGTCCTGGTCGACGCCGACTGGCTGCAGGAGCACCTGGACGACCCGGCCATCGCCGTCGTCGAGGTGGACGAGGACACGTCCGCCTACGACAAGAACCACATCAAGAACGCGATCCGCATCGACTGGACCAAGGATCTGCAGGACCCGGTCCGCCGCGACTTCATCGACCAGGAGGGCTTCGAGAAGCTCCTGTCGGAGAAGGGCATCGCCAACGACCACACGGTGATCCTCTACGGCGGCAACAACAACTGGTTCGCCTCGTACGCCTACTGGTACTTCAAGCTCTACGGCCACGAGAACGTCAAGCTCCTCGACGGCGGCCGCAAGAAGTGGGAACTGGACGCCCGCGAGCTGGTCGACGGCACCGAGGTCCCGGAGCGCCCGAAGACCGCGTACAAGGCCAAGCCGCAGGACACCTCGATCCGCGCCTTCCGTGACGACGTCGTCGCCGCGATCGGCTCGCACAACCTGGTCGACGTGCGGTCGCCCGACGAGTTCTCCGGCAAGCTGCTCGCCCCGGCGCACCTGCCGCAGGAGCAGTCGCAGCGTCCGGGCCACGTCCCGAGCGCCAAGAACATCCCGTGGTCGAAGAACGCCAACGACGACGGCACCTTCAAGTCGGACGAGGACCTCAAGGCCCTCTACGCCGAGGAGAACGTGGACCTCGCCAAGGACACGATCGCCTACTGCCGCATCGGTGAGCGCTCGGCCCTGACCTGGTTCGTGCTGCACGAGCTGCTCGGCGTCGAGAACGTCAAGAACTACGACGGTTCCTGGACCGAGTACGGCTCCCTCGTCGGCGTGCCGATCGAGCTCGGCGCCAGCAACTGAGCCCACCCCCAATCCATCCCGACCGACCTCCCGGTCAGACCCCTCTGGAGAAACAGCATGTGCGGAGCGAAGGCCGGCGGCCCGGACGCCTCGACGATCAAGCCCGGTGAGACCACGATCCAGGGTCAGGTGACCCGCGACGGCGAGCCGGTGACGGGCTATGTCCGTCTGCTGGACTCGACCGGAGAGTTCACGGCCGAGGTTCCCACCTCGGCGACCGGTCAGTTCCGGTTCTACGCGGCCGAGGGCACCTGGACGGTCCGGGCGCTCGTGCCGGGCGCGACGGCCGACCGCACGGTCGTCGTGGCGGAGAAGGGCGCGCTGGCCGAGGTCGCCATCGCGGTCTGAACGGGCTTGCGCGAAGCAGCAGCACAGTGACGGTCGGAGGGCCGCATCCCTGGGGTTGGACGCCAGTGGGGGTGCGGCCCTTCGGCATGCGCGCTAGCGCGACCGACGCCCTTGCGCCAGTAACGACACGCTTGCCGTCGGGGTAGGCACTTGTCATAAGATCATCCAAAAGGTCTAGCGGTGCATCAACTGCCCTTGTTCTACGACGACTTGACACCCCCTCGGTGAACGACGGACAGCGGACATGCGCCGCAATTCCCCCAATTGGTGCACAAAAACCCAGTCTCGGGCCATTTCCGACATGACAGCCATGGAGCTCGGCGAATACGTTCCATGTCGACCGGCCGATGAGTCGGCGTCTCAGAGACTGGAGAAGCACCATGAAGATCACTCGTTCCACCGCTCTCACTGCCGCTGCGGCGGCAGCCGCGGCCCTGGCGGCGACCGGCGTCACCTACGCGTCGGCCGCCTCCGCGCCGGAGGCGGCGCCGGCTGCCCGGCCGGCCGTCGCGCCGGCCGCCGCCGCGCCTCTCGGTGGCGCCGGAGCGGGCAACAACAACAACGGCAAGGGCAACGAAGGCGGCGGCCCTCGCGGTGGCGGCGGCCCCCGCGGCGGCGGCTGGTGGGACGGAGGCCGCATCCAGATCAACGAGCGGTCCTACTCCGCCCACCCGGGCGACTGCATCACCGTGATCAGTGGCCTGGGCGCCAAGACGCTGAACATCCGCAACGACAGCCGCCGGGTTGTCGAGGTGTTCCGCGGCGCGGTCTGCGACAACGGCGCTCCGGTCGCCACCGTCGGACCCCACAGCCAGAGCGACGGCGTTCGCGTTCGCCACACGAGGGGCATCCACGTCAAGGACGGCGTCCTCGGCAGCTTCCGCGTGGTCGGTGGCCACGGCTGGGGCGGCGGCTGGGGCGGCGGCTGGGGCGGCGGCTTCGGCGGCTGGGGCGGCGGCGACGGCGGCTGGGGCGGCGACGACGGCGGCTGGGGCGGCGACGGCCACGACGGCGGCGACGGCGGGCACTGACCCACATCCCGCAGCTGACCCACAGCCCGCTGGTACCTCACAGCCCGCTGTATGAAATGGAGCCCCGGCCCGCCGGAATCGGGCCGGGGCTCCGGCATGTCCCCCGCCCGACGACGGACGGGACGTGATCGGGGCGGAACAGCTCTAACCGAGCGCCCTTCCCAGCACCCACACCACGGGCGCGGCAGCCGACAGCGGCAGCGCCACCCCGGCCGTGAAGTGCACGAACCTCGACGGGTAGTCGTAACTGGCCACGCGATGACCGACCAGCGCGCACACGCCCGCGGCCGCGCCCAGCAGCGCGCCCTTCGCGCCCAGCCCGGTCATCCCGCCCACGGCGATCCCCGCGCCGGCCGCCGCCAGCAGCGAGACCACGACCGACGCCGGCGTCGGCAGCGGCAGGGCCCGGGCCAGGATCGCCACCGCCACCGCCGCGGCGCCCACGGACACCGCGTGCGCGTCGGCGCCCAGGTACCCGGTGGCCAGTACCGAAAGGGCCGACGAGACGACCGTCGCCATCAGGCCGTACATCCGCTCGTCCGGCGAGGCGTGCGAGCGCAGCTGCAGGGCCAGGGCCAGCAGGACCCAGACGCCGAGCGGGCCGAGGATGGCCGCGGGGGCGTGGTCGCGGCCGGCGGCCAGGACCGCCGCGTCGGCCGTGAGCCCGCCCAGGAACGCCAGCGCGATGCCCTGGCGGGCCGGCCACATGCCGTTCAGCCGGAACCAGCCCGCCGCCGTCACGCCCTGGAGCACCACGAGCGGCGCGAGGAGCGCGTACGAGGCGACCGGCGCCGCCGCGGCCAGCAGCAGCCCCAGCAGCGCGGTCAGCAGCGCGGGCTGCATACCGGGCTCGATGATCGGCGAACGGCCCTCCAGGCGCGCCCGCTGGGCATCCGTGATCCGGGCGTTCCCGGCGAGCGTGGCGGGGCCGTAGTCCGGCTCGGACTCCGGTACGGCCTCCGGCGCGGGCGCGGCTGCAGGGGCAGGCTGCGGCTGCGGCCGAGGAGCAGCCGCGTGCTGCTGCTGGTGCTGGTACTGCCCGTCGTACGTCTGCGGCTGCGGCGCGGGCGTCTGCACCGAGGCGTGCGTCTGCGTGTCCCAGGTCTGGCCCTGCCACTGCTGGGTGAGCTGGGGGTCGTAGCCCGGCTCCGGCTGCTGTGCGTGCTGGTGGTCGTAGCCCGGCCAGGACTGCCGGCCGGCCTGCTGCTGATGTTGCTGCTGGTACGGGTCGTAGCCCTCGTACGGACCGCCCTGATAGGGGCCCTGATACGGCTGGTCGCTCATCGCCTCACCCTCCTGCGAACGGCGGGAGCACCTCGACCGTGCCGCCCTCGGCCAGCCGTACCGTCTCATGCGCGCGGGTCCCGACGGGGTCACCGTCGACGAGGAAGGAGCATCGCTGCAGCACGCGGGTGAGTTCACCGGGATGGCGCGCGCGCACGCCGGCCAGCGCGTCGGCGAGCGTGTCCGCGTCGTACGGCTCCTCGGCGACACCGGCCGCGGCCTTTGCGGCCGCCCAGTAGCGCACCGTGACCTTGGGCATCTGATTCCTCAATCGACAGCCTGAAAGAAACTAAAGAGTGCTGTCAGGCTAGCCCGCCTTGACGGCCGCCCATTCCCCGATCCGGGCGAGCAGGGCGTCCTGGGCCGCGTGCTCCGCGTGGCCCATGCCCGCCTCCACCCAGAGTTCTCCGTGATCACCGGCCGCCTCGGCGAGCATCCGGGGGTGGTCGAGGGGGAAGTAGCCGTCGCGGTCGCCGTGCACGATCAGCAGCGGGGTGGGGGCGATCCCCGGGACCGCTTCCGTCGGGGAGAGCGGGACGGGGTCCCACTCGCGGTGGTGGATGCGGGTGCGCAGGCCGTAGCGGCCGACCAGACGGCCCTCGGGGCGGGTGACCAGCCAGTGCAGCCGGCGCATGGGGGCCGTGCCCCGGTAGTACCAGCGGGCCGGGGCGCTGACCGAGACCACCGCGTCGACCGTGCCGGGCTCCAGGGCGGCGTGCCGCAGGACCACCGAGCCGCCCATCGAGAAGCCGACGGTCGCCACGCGCGCGTGCCCGAGGCCGCGCGCCCACGCGACGGCGGCGGCGAGGTCGAGGACCTCCCTGTCGCCGACCGTGGAGCGGCCGCCGGAGCGCCCGTGGCCGCGGAAGGAGAAGGTGACGACCGCGCCGTAACCGCGCAGGACGCCCGCCACCCGTCGTACGTGCGGACGGTCCACGTCCCCGGTGAACCCGTGGGCGACGACGAACACCAGGTCACGGGAGGCCGAACGGCCGGTGTCGGGATCGGATCCGGAGCTTTCGTATACGACGGCGCCGGGATCGTATACGGAATCGATCGGGATTCCGTCGGCCGTGCGCAGAAACGTCCGGATAGGCCCCTGTCTGCGCGTCTCGCGATTCGGACGAAAGGCGGAATGCGCCATTTGACCTGCCGCACGGTTCCTCATGTGGGCTATTCTGCTTGGCAGAGGACTCGGGCAGCGCAGCCCCCGGGTCCTTTTGTGCTTTCGGAAGCGTTGTATACGAAGCGGGAAACCTCAGGTGACCGCCGGTGTACGGGGCCTTCGGGATCGCAGAGCAGTGCCCGTCCGCACAGTCCTCGCAGGGACCGAGGAGGAACCAGACGTATGAGTTCTCTGCTGCTCCTGACCAACGCCCTTCAGCCGTCGACGGAGGTGCTCCCGGCCCTCGGCCTGCTCCTGCACAACGTGCGGGTGGCCCCGGCGGAGGGCCCCGCCCTCGTCGACACCCCCGGCGCCGACGTCATCCTCGTCGACGGCCGCCGCGATCTCCCCCAGGTACGCAGCCTGTGCCAGCTGCTGCGTTCCACCGGCCCCGGCTGTCCGCTGATCCTCGTCGTCACCGAGGGCGGTCTCGCCGCCGTCACCGCCGACTGGGGCATCGACGACGTGCTCCTCGACACCGCCGGGCCCGCGGAGGTGGAGGCGCGACTGCGGCTGGCCATGGGCCGCCAGCAGATCGTGAACGACGACTCCCCGATGGAGATCCGCAACGGCGACCTCTCCGTGGACGAGGCGACCTACAGCGCCAAGCTCAAGGGCCGGGTCCTGGACCTGACCTTCAAGGAGTTCGAGCTGCTGAAATACCTCGCCCAGCACCCGGGCCGGGTCTTCACCCGCGCCCAGCTGCTGCAGGAGGTGTGGGGCTACGACTACTTCGGCGGCACCCGGACCGTCGACGTCCACGTACGGCGGCTGCGGGCCAAGCTCGGCCCGGAGCACGAGTCGCTGATCGGCACCGTCCGGAACGTCGGTTATCGATTCGTTACGCCCGAGAAGGCCGACAAGGGCGACCGGGCCGGCGAGGAGGCGAAGGCGAGGGCAGAGCGGGCGAAGACGGAGGATACGGACACCTCTGCCGCCCTTGACGGCTCCGAGATCCACGCCGACGTCTGACGCGGGCATGAAAGCCGTTCGGGCCGGGCATTGCTTCCGCACATCCAAGAGCTGATACGCCCTGCCCAGAACGGGTCAATCCGCGTAGACTCCGCGCGTGGCCAAGGTGACTCGGGATGACGTGGCACGGCTGGCTGGAACCTCCACCGCCGTCGTCAGTTATGTCATCAACAACGGACCCCGGCCGGTCGCCCCGGCCACGCGCGAGCGTGTCCTCGCCGCGATCAAGGAACTGGGGTACCGCCCCGACCGGGTCGCCCAGGCGATGGCCTCCCGGCGCACGGACCTCATAGGCCTGATCATCCCGGACGCCCGCCAGCCCTTCTTCGGCGAGATGGCGCACGCGGTCGAGCAGGCCGCCTCCGAGCGCGGAAAGATGGTCCTGGTCGGCAACACCGATTACATCGGTGAACGCGAGGTCCACTATCTGCGCGCCTTCCTCGGCATGCGCGTCTCGGGTCTGATCCTCGTCTCCCACGCGCTGAACGACCTCGCCGCCGCGGAGATCGACGCCTGGGACGCCCGGGTGGTGCTGCTGCACGAGCGCCCCGAGGCCATCGACGACGTGGCCGTGGTCACGGACGACCTCGGCGGCGCCCAGCTCGCCGTGCGCCACCTGCTGGAGCACGGCTACGAGTACGTCGCCTGTATGGGCGGTACGGCCGAGACCCCGGCCGTCGGCGACCCGGTCTCCGACCACGTCGAGGGCTGGAAGCGGGCCATGGCCGAGGCGGGCCTGTCCACCGAGGGCCGGCTGTTCGAGGCGCCGTACAACCGCTACGACGCCTACCGTGTCGCCCTGGACGTCCTCTCCGGCCCCGAGCGGCCCCCGGCGATCTTCTGCTCCACCGACGACCAGGCGATCGGCCTGCTGCGGGCCGCGCGCGAGCTGCGCATCGACGTGCCGGGCAAACTGGCGGTGGCCGGCTTCGACGACATCAAGGAGGCGGCGCTGGCCGACCCCCCGCTGACCACGGTCGCCTCGGACCGCTCGGCGATGGCCCGGGCGGCGGTCGACCTGGTGCTGGACGACGGGCTGCGGGTGCCGGGATCGCGGCGGGAGCGGCTGAAGACGTTCCCGTCCCGGCTGGTGGTGCGGACGAGCTGCGGCTGTGCGACCTGAGGCCTGAGCCTCACCGACAGGTCTTTATATCCGGCAAACGAGGTTCTGCCGGGCTTCTCAGCGAGCACTCAGGAAGCTCTCATGGTCACGGGGGAGGCTTCTTGGCATGACCGAGAGCCAGGGTGCCTACACCCAGCAGCCCAGCAGCAGCTACTCCGCTCCCGTGAATCCCGAGTGGCCGCCCCCGCCGGCGTACGAGCCGGTGACGGCAGTGGCACCCGAGCCGAGGAAGCGGCGCAACCGGGGTCCGGTGGGCCTCCTCGCGGCCGTCGCGATCGTCGCGGCGGCGGTGGGCGGCGCCACGGCGTACGGCTTCCAGGAGCTGACCGGCAAGGACACGGTCTCCGCCGCCGGTACGACCACGAACGTGGTGCCGACCGGCAAGCGCGGTGACGTCGCGGCGATCGCTGCCGCGGTCAGCCCGAGCGTGGTCGAGATAAACGCGGCCCTCGGCAACGGCTCCTCCACCGGCTCCGGCGTGATCATCACGTCGAACGGCGAGATCGTCACCAACAACCACGTCGTGTCCGGTGCACAGTCGATCAAGGTGCGCACCAGCGACGGCAAGAGCTACACCGCCGATGTCGTCGGCACCGACAGCTCCAAGGACCTCGCGCTGATCAAGCTGCGCGACGCCTCCGGGCTGCGGCCCGCGGCCCTCGGCAACTCCTCCGGTGTCCAGGTCGGTGACACGGTCGTCGCGATCGGTTCCCCCGAGGGCCTGACCGGCACCGTCACCAGCGGTATCGTCTCCGCCCTCAACCGGGACGTGACCGTCTCCACCGACGAGAACCAGGGTCAGGGGCAGGGCGGCGACGGACAGTGGCCGTTCCAGTTCGGCGGCCGTGAGTTCAACGGCGACACGGGATCGTCCACGACGACGTACAAGGCCATCCAGACGGACGCCTCCCTCAACCCCGGCAACTCCGGCGGCGCCCTGATCGACGCGAGCGGCAACGTCATCGGCGTCAACTCCGCGATGTACTCGTCGAGCCAGCAGTCCTCCTCGTCCTCGGACGCCGGCAGCATCGGCCTCGGCTTCGCGATCCCCGTCAACACCGTCAAGTCCGACCTGGCCAAGCTGCGGGCGGGCAACAACAGCTAGCGCGTCAGCACTGCACCAGTCAGCAGGGAGTACGTCATGATCACCAAGGTTTCGCACCAGATCGCCGACCACGGTCCCGCCGCCCTCGCCCTGGCGCTCACGGTCACCCGGGACCTGCACGTGCCCATCCCGGCACCCCGCAAGCCGGAGTCGGCCCCGCGCGCGCCCGAGGTGGTCACACGGTTCCCGGAGCTGATGGGCCTGCGCACCGGCCCTGTCCGCACCCACCGCCGGAAGGTCCCACTGAACAGGCTGACCGCGGTACGTGCCTGACACCGGGGCCGGGCCTGGCCCCTGAGGCCGGGCCATACCCCTCGGGTTGGGCCCGGCCCCCGGGGTTGAGACTGCCCCTGGGGTTGGGCCTACCCCCTCCGGATGGGGCCTGACCCCGGGGTGAGAGGGCCCGGGGGTTGGGACTCCCCCCTCCGGGTGGGCCCGTCCCCCGGGGTTGGGCCTGAGCCCCGGGTTGGGCGAATCGGGCGGACTCGGATCAGGCGGGCGGACGGCGGATCTGGGCGTGCCTCCGGTTCGGACCTGACGGCCGCCGGGGCCTGCCGCCGGATCGGGTCCGACCGACTTCGGGCCCGCCCCCCGGATCCGACCGCCGTCGGGTCAGTCCTGGCGCCGGATCCGACCGCCGCCCGCACCGACACCGACCACCGAAAGAGCCAACCTCCAGACCAGGTCCAACCCCCGGACCGGGGCCAGGTCCACCCCCCGGACCGGGGCCAACCTCCAGGCCGGGTCCCGCCATCGAACCAGGCCCCGACCAGACCACCAACCGCAGCAGCCGCGAGCGGGCCAGCCCCGGACCAGGCTCGACCACCACCCGCACCGACCACCGAAAGAACCAACCCCCACCGGATCAACCCCGCCCAGGCCACCCGAAGGCCGAGACCGAACCCTCTGCCATGGCGATCGCCGTCCGGGCCGAGCCCCGGCGGGTCTGCCTCCCGGGGCGCCGGTCGTGGCAGGCTGAAAGGCAGCCGAGACGCAGCCAAGACGCAGCCGAGACGCAGAGCGACACCCCGTCCACCCCAACCGCCGCACCCCGAGGAACCCGCGAGCCATGAGCCCCGCCGAAGGCGACCGTGACCCCCAGCGCATCCTGATCGTCGACGACGAGCCGGCCGTACGCGAGGCGCTGCAGCGCAGCCTCGCCTTCGACGGGTACGACACGGAGGTGGCCGTCGACGGCGCGGACGCGCTGGAGAAGGCGACCGCCTACAAGCCCGACCTGGTCGTCCTGGACATCCAGATGCCGCGCATGGACGGCCTCACCGCGGCCCGCCGCATCCGCGGGGCGGGGGACACCACCCCGATCCTCATGCTCACGGCCCGCGACACCGTCGGCGACCGGGTGACCGGCCTCGACGCCGGCGCCGACGACTACCTGGTCAAGCCGTTCGAGCTGGACGAGCTGTTCGCCCGTATCCGCGCCCTCCTGCGCCGCAGCTCGTACGCGGCGGCGGTGTCCGCCGAGGCCCAGGAGGACGAGGCGCTGACCTTCGCCGACCTGCGCATGGACCTCGCGACCCGTGAGGTGACGCGGGGTGGCCGGCAGGTGGAGCTGACCCGCACCGAGTTCACCCTCCTGGAGATGTTCATGGCGCACCCGCGCCAGGTCCTCACCCGCGAGCAGATCCTGAAGGCGGTCTGGGGCTTCGACTTCGAGCCCTCCTCCAACTCCCTCGACGTCTACGTCATGTACCTGCGCCGCAAGACCGAGGCCGGCGGCGAGCCGCGCCTCGTGCACACCGTGCGGGGCGTGGGGTACGTCCTGCGGCAGGGCGGCGCCGAGTGAGCAGGTTGGTACGGCGCTACCGGTCCCTGCCGATCAGGGCCCGGTTGGCGATGCTGGTCGCGGCGGCGGTGGCGTTCGCGGTGGCGGCGGTCTCGGTGACGTGCTGGTTCATCGTGGAGGGGAGGCTGTACCAGCAGGTCGACGACGAGCTGGAAAAGGCGATGGGCGGGCCCGGGCAGATCCAGCAGGCCTACATCGCCCTCAACAACTGTGTCGACACCCCGCAGCGCACGTCCCCCGGGTACCAGTTCCAGGACCGGTACTCGCAGGTCGTCACCGACAACGGCACGACCTGTCTCGTGGGCAACTCCCCGGACAAGATCAAGGTCACCCAGGCCGACAAGGACGAGATCAAGGCGGGGGACATCCGGCACCTGTACTTCCGCAACGGCACCGACAGCAAGGGCAGCGACCTCCGGGTGGTCACCCGGCCGCTCGGCTCCACCACCGACCGGACCACGGGCCAGCCCGGCCCCAACGTCGGCCTGATCGTCGCCGCGAACCTCAAGGGCACCCACGAGACCCTCAACGAACTGGCGCTCATCCTCCTGCTCGTCTCCGGCATAGGAGTCATCGGCGCCGGCGCCGCGGGCCTCGCCGTCGCGCGGGCGGGCCTGCGCCCCGTCGACAAGCTCACCGAGGCCGTGGAGCACGTGGCCCGGACGGAAGACCTGACGGTCCGCATCCCCGTGGAGGACGACAGCGAGGACGAGGTCGCCCGGCTCTCCCGGTCCTTCAACTCCATGACCGCCTCCCTGGCCAGCTCCCGGGACCTGCAGCAGCAGCTGATCGCCGACGCCGGCCATGAACTCCGTACGCCCCTGACGTCGTTGCGCACGAACATCGAGCTCCTCACCCGCAGCGAGGAGACGGGCCGTCCGCTTCCGCCGGAGGACCGCAAGGCGCTGCTCGCCTCGGTGAAGGCGCAGATGACCGAACTGGCCGCGCTGATCGGCGACCTGCAGGAGCTGTCCCGCTCGGAGGGGCAGCGCGGCGAGCGGGTCCAGCTGGTGTCGTTCCAGGACACGGTCGAGGCGGCGCTGCGCCGTGCCCGCCTGCGCGGCCCGGAGCTGACGATCACGTCGGACCTGGAGCCCTGGTACGTCCGGGCGGAGCCCTCCGCGCTGGAGCGTGCGGTCGTCAACGTCCTCGACAACGCGGTGAAGTTCAGCCCCGAGGGCGGCACGGTCGAGGTGCGGCTCGCCGACGGCGTCCTGACCGTCCGCGACCACGGCCCCGGCGTTCCCGAGGACGAGCTCCCGCACGTCTTCGACCGCTTCTGGCGCTCCCCCAGCGCCCGCGCCCTGCCCGGCTCGGGCCTCGGCCTGTCCATCGTGGCCCGCACGGTCCAGCAGGCGGGCGGCGAGGTCACCCTGTCCCGCGCCCAGGGCGGCGGCACGGTGGCGACGGTACGGCTGCCGGGTGCGGCGACACCGCCGCCGGAGGCGCCGGAGACGACCGAGACCCTGGTCGGCTGAGCGCGCCGTCGCCTCACTCCGGCTTCGGCAGGGCGCGCAGTCGCTGGATCTGGGTGCGGCTCAGTTCGTTCGCGCGGCGCATGTGGCGGGTGATCGCCCGCAGTTCGTCCTCGCTGTGGTCGTCGAGCAGCGTCTGCCAGGTACGGCCGAGCTCGTCCCAGACGGCGGTGACCCGGGCGATGCGCTCCGGCACCGGGGTGACCAGCACCCGCCGGCGGTCCCGCGTGTCCGGTCTGCGGGCCACATAGCCGCCGCGTTCGAGCCGGTCCACCAGCCGGGTGGCCGAGCCCGTGGTGAGGCCGGTCATGTCGGCGATCTGCCGGACCGTGAGCGGTTCGGGTTCGGCCGTCAGCAGGCTCAGGGCCTGCACATCGGTGGGGTGCAGGCCGAGATGGTCCGCGACGGCCTGGTTGAACAGCACGTACGACGCCAGATAGCGCCGCGACTCCGCCGACAACTCCTCGTACAGCCGGGCCCGGCGCGGGTCGGTCGCGTCCGTCACGTGGCTCGCCTCCAAAAACACTGCACGGCGCAGCAAAACTCGGCTATCCTCCTGCGCGACGCAGCTATTGCGTCGCGCAGCAATCATCGTCGGTCATCCTATCCACCGGGGGACACCCATGCTCACCGTCGCCGTCACCGGCGCCACCGGCGCCCAGGGCGGAGCCACCGCCCGCGCCCTCCTCGCCGCCGGCCACCAGGTCCGCGCCCTGACCCGTAACCACGACGCACCGGCCGCCAGGGCCCTGCACGCCCTCGGCGCCGAGATCCGCCACGCCGACTTCGACGACCGCGCCTCCCTCGACGCGGCCCTCACCGGCGCGGACGCGCTCTTCGCGGTCACCACTCCCTTCGGCAGCGACACCGACACCGAGGTACGCCAGGGCAGAGCCCTCGTCGACGCAGCGACGGCCGCCCGCCTCGCCCACGTCGTCCTCACCTCCGCCGCCCACGCCGACCGCGGCACCGGCGTCCCGCACTACGACAGCAAGCACCGGATCGAGCGGTACCTGTGCGCCTCCGGCGTGCCCTGGACGGTGATCGCCCCGGCCGCCTTCATGGACAACTACGCCGGCGGCTGGACCCTCTCCGGACTGCGCGAGGGCGTCTTCGGCTGGCCCATGCCCGCGGACCGCCCCTTCGCCCTGATCCCCTCCGCCGACATCGGCGCGTTCGCCGCACTGACCTTCAGCAGGCGGGAGGAGTTCCTGGGACGCCGTATCGACATCGCCTCGGACACCCGAACCCCCGAGCAGATCGCGGCCGCCCTCACCACCGCCACGGGCCGCCCGGTCACCCACCGCGAGGTCGGCCTCGACATCGTCCGCGCCCACTCCACGGACCTGGCGGCCATGTTCGCCTACTTCACCACCACCGGCCTCGACGTCGACGCCCCCGCCCTGCGCCGCGCGTATCCCGAGGTCGGCTGGCACACCTTCGCCGACTGGGCGGCCGGCCGGGACTGGCCCGCCCTGCTGCACGCACCCCGCACCGAAGGAGCCCACACGTGAAACCCGTCGGCCACTGGCTCAACCGCGCCGACAAGGCCCTCACCCGCGCGATGACCGGTGTGTTGCCGGAGTACGGCCTCACCCGCCTCGACTGGCACCTCCTCAACGTCATCCGCGACACCGCGCCCGAGGCCACGGACTCCGCCGTCCTGTCGGCACTCGCCGCCCACGCCGACGTTGTCACGCTGACAACCTCGGTCGACGCCGTACTCACCGGCGGCTGGGCGACCCGCACGGCCCGCACCGACTGGCCCTCACCCACGACGGCCGCCGTCGGCCGGCCGCCGTCACCGAGCGCGTCCAGGCGTTCCGCGACCTGTCCATGACCGGGATATCGGCGGCCGAGTACCGCACCGCCGTCCACGTCCTGCAACGCATGACCCACAACACCCAGACCGCCGCCTCGCCCGCCACCGCCACAGCGGCACCGGCATAGACGCCCGGGCGCGTGGCGGCGGATCGTTTCGCCCACCCCCTCCGCGCCGCCCCGCGCACGAGGTCTAGCCTCTCCTCGGTCGCGCACCCTTTCCGGTGCGCCGGGGAGGGGATCTCCATGGACGACGGCGGGTCGGCACGGGTGTACCGCAGGCAGCGAAGACGGCCTCCGCAGACCGCGCTGCTGCCGCTCATCTTGCTGGCCAACGCGGCGCTGCAGACCATCCACACCCGCCACTCCGTACCGGTCTGGTGGACCCCCGTCGCGCTCGCCGCCTTCGTGGCCGTCGGCGTGTGGGGTGTCCTGGCGGAGTGGCGGGCGCACACCGTGGTGACGGCCCGGGGAATCACCCGCCAGGGACCCCTGCGGGCGCGCACCTGGGCCTGGTCCGCCGTGTACGACATCCGGATCGAGAACACCGGCAGCCAGCCCCTCAACGTCCATCCCCGGTGGCCGGCCTACCTGTACGACTCCGAAGGCCGCCGCTTCCTGCTCCCGCAGATCAACGAGTGGCAGCTGGCCGACCCCTACGCCGAGGTCGGGGCCCTGCGCGAGGCCGCCTGGCGGTACGGGATGCCCTACGGGCAGCGGGCCGAGACCGAGGCACGGATCCTGCGGCAGGCCGGGCGACGCCGGGGGTGGCAGTGGGCGAGCGTCGCGGCCGTGGTGGTGTTCGCCCTCATGATCGTGGTCGCGCTGACGGAGGACATCGCCGGGGCACCGGCCAACCTCTTCCTGCTGCTCCTGGTCATACCGCTGGCCGCTTTCGGCCTGCTCGGGCTCCTGCTCGCCGAGTACTGCGCCGCCCGCGCCCTGCGGCTGCCGCGCTAGGGCTTCAGCAGCGCGGCATCACGGTGTCGTCGCCCGCCGGCGCCGGTGCCGTCAGCGCCCGTGTCAGCACCAACTCGCCCGGCTGCGCGGTGAATCCGGCGCTTCCCGGATCTCGCCGATGCCGCGGGCGCCGGCCGAGGAAGGCGGCGAAAGCGAGGAATTGACCGAAGGTCACACGACCGGCGGAGATCTCCCAGACGCCCAGTCCGATCACCGCGAGCACGCACGGATACGGCCGGAGAAACGACGCGGCGAGCAGGAAGGGGGTGAGAAGACGGCGGGTCCTGGATGTGACGGAACGTACGGCGAACCGGCCTTGAGGGCGTGGCCGGCTCGGCGAACAGCAAGGTCGCAGCCGTCTCGGCGAGCGCGGGGACCCCGCCTTACGGCATAGCCATTCTCCGTTTTCCGTGATTCATACGGTGAATTCCGACACCGAAACATTACGACACCGAAAGCCCGGAAAAACAAATTCCACTGTAAGTAATTCACAGGGGCTTTCCGGAACCACGGTGCCATTCACATGGGCTTTACGGGGTGGCTGCCGTACCCTCTACGCATGAGCAGCGACGACACCGTACGGGCCTTCCCCGCCCGCTCCATCGAGACCCATTCCGCGCTCACCCCGGACCAGGCCGAGGCCGTGCGGGCCCTGCTCGCCGAGGCCGCCGCGGTCGACGGACAGCAGCCGGTGTCCGAACAGGGCCGGCTGCAACTGCGCGGCGGGGCCCGCGAGGGCGTTTCGCATCTGCTGCTGAGCGTCGACGGCGAACTCGTCGGCTACGCCCAACTGGAGGACACCGACCCGGTGGAGGCACCGGCCGCCGAACTCGTCGTACGCCCCGTGCACCGGGGGCAGGGGCACGGCCGGGCGCTCGGCTCGGCGCTGCTCGCCGCCTCCGGCAAGCGGCTTCGGGTGTGGGCGCACGGCGGGCATCCCGCCGCCCGGCATCTCGCCCAGGTGCTCGGTCTGACCCTGTTCCGTGAACTGCGGCAGATGCGGCGGCCGTTGACCGATCTCCAGCTGCCCGACCCGGTGCTGCCGGAGGGCGTGAGCGTGCGCACCTTCGTGCCCGGCAAGGACGACGCGGCGTGGCTCGCGGTCAACGCGGCCGCCTTCGCCCACCACCCGGAGCAGGGTTCGCTGACCCAGCGGGACCTCGACGACCGTAAGGCCGAGCCGTGGTTCGACCCGGCCGGGTTCTTCCTCGCCGAGCGGCGCGGCGAGGTGGTCGGCTTCCACTGGACCAAGGTGCACGCCGAGGAGGGGCTGGGCGAGGTCTACGTCCTCGGGGTCCGCCCCGGCGAACAGGGCGGCGGCCTCGGCAAGGCCCTGACCACGATCGGCCTGCGCCACCTGGCCGGCCAGCAACTGCCGACCGCGATGCTCTACGTCGACGCGGACAACCAGGCGGCGGTGTCGGTGTACGAGCGGCTGGGCTTCACGACATACGAGACGGACCTGATGTACCGCACGGAAACCTGACATACGGCAGGACGAGGGGCGGCCGGCTTGACGGCCGCCCCTTCCTTACACCACCCTTTCACTACTCAATTAGTGAAAGGGTGGTTCAACGCATGGTCGAGTACCGCATCGACCGGCACAGCGGGGTCGCCACCTACGTCCAGATCGTCCAGCAGACCAAGCAGGCCCTGCGCATGGGCCTGCTCCAGCCGGGAGACCGGCTGCCCACCGCACGCGAGGTCGTGGAGGCCACCGCGATCAACCCCAACACCGTCCTGAAGGCGTACCGGGAACTGGAACGCGAGGGACTGGTGGAGGCGCGCCGGGGTCTTGGGACCTTCGTGCGGCGGGCGCTCGGCACCAGCCCGGTCGACCCCTCCCTCCGTACCGAGCTGGAGGCATGGGCCGAGCGGGCACGCGGCGCCGGGCTGGAGCGGGACGACGTGGCCGCACTCTTCACCGCCGTACTCGACACGCACTTCCAGGGAGAACGTTCATGAGCGACACGGCGATCGAGGCGACCGGCCTCGGCAAGCGCTTCGGGCGCCGGGGAGGCTGGGCGCTGCGCGACTGTGCCTTCCGGCTGCCCGCCGGGCGGGTGTGTGCCCTCGTCGGGCCCAACGGCGCCGGCAAGTCGACGCTGCTCGCCCTCGCCGCGGGGCTGCTCCCGCCCACCGAGGGCCGGCTGCGGGTGCTCGGCGCCGATCCGGCCGCGGTCCGCCCGCGGGTCGGTTACGTCGCCCAGGACAAGCCGCTCTACACGCAGCTCACGATCGCCGAGATCCTGCGCATGGGCGCCGACCTCAACCCCGGGCACTGGGACGCGGCTGCCGCCGAGCACGTCGTCGCGGGCGGCGACCTGGACCCCAGGGCCCGCATCCGCTCCCTCTCCGGAGGCCAGCGCACCCGGGTAGCGCTCGCCCTCGCCCTCGGCAAGCGGCCCGAACTGCTGCTCCTGGACGAGCCGATGGCCGACCTCGATCCCCTCGCCCGGCACGAGCTGATGGGCACGCTGATGGCCCAGGCCGCCCAGTTCGGCACCACCATCGTGATGTCCTCCCACGTCGTCGCCGAACTGGAGGACTCCTGCGACCACCTGCTGCTCGTCGGCGGCGGCCGGATCCGGCTGGCCGGCGAGATCGACGACCTGCTCGCCGCCCACCTCCGGGTCACCGGCGCCGCCGACTCCGCCGGCCTCGACGCGCACGCCGTGGTCGAGTCCCGGGTCACCGGCCGCCAGCTGACCGCGCTGATCCGCCCGTCGGGGCCGCTGCCCGCCGGCTGGCGCACGGTGGCGCCCACGCTGGAGGAACTGGTCCTCGCCCACCTGCGCAATCCCGAGGCCCCCGCCCTGACCACCGCTTTGGCCGTCACCGAGGAGAGTGCCGCGTGACCACCGACCCGACCCTCCCGCGTCCCCGCACCGTCCGCTGGCTGCTGCGGCTGCACCGCCCCGCGCTGTACGCCTTCGCCGGCCTGGTGATCCTCCTGGCCGCCGTGCAGCTCGCCCTGGCCGGACCGCTAGCCGACGCGGCCGCCGCGGGCTGGCGGCAGTTCGACGCCTGCGACCTGGACATGAGGATATGCACGTACGACCAGGCCTCGATCCTGCGCTACAAGGACTACTACGACTACGCCACCGACGCTCTGATCGCGCTGCCCTTCCTGGTGGCCGCCTGGGCCGGCGCCGCCCTGACCGGCCGGGAGATGGAGACCGGCACCGCCCGGCTGTCCTGGACCCAGGGCACCTCCCCGGCCCGCTGGCTCACCGTCCGGCTGGCCGTCCCGGCGTCCCTCGTCGCCGCCGGCACCTGTCTGCTGTTCTGGCTGCACCACCGCGCCTGGTCGGCGGGGCTGGGCCGGGTCGACTCCGCCAAGCGCTGGTACGACCTCGCGACCTTCCACGCCAACGGCCCCACCACCGCCACGCTGGCCCTGACCGGGCTGGCTGCCGGCACCCTGGCGGGCCTGGCCCTGGGCCGTACGCTGCCCGCGCTGGTCGTCGGCACGCTGCTCACCGTGGGCGTCGCCGGTGTGGCCCAGCAGCTGCTGCCCCACCTGTGGCCGGCGGTCACCCGCATCGGCGACCTCCACCAGGGCTACCACGGTGACGGCCTCATCGTCGCCCAGGGCCTCGTGACCAGGACCGGCGAGCATGTGTCCTGCGGTTCCGGGGCGTGCGACCGCGCCTCCGTGAACGCGGTCGGCTACTTCAACACCTACCACCCCTACTCTCACTACTGGCCCCTCCAGCTCACCACCAGCGCGCTGTTCCTGGCGGTCACCGGCCTGCTGGTGCTCGCCTCCTACCTGGTGCTGCGCCGGCAGACCGGAGCGCTTCGGGCGGCCGGGACGGCCACCGCCGCCGGCACCAAGGGCGTCCTCGTCTCCGCCTGATCGCCGTTGGGTCAAGCGGCGCGGGCGGCCACGGTTCCGTCGTGGCCGCCCGCGCGGTTCCGCGCGCCCTGCGGGGCGCGTCACCGGCCTCGCTTTCGCAACCAGGACCCCCGGGAGCCGCCCCGCGCTATCCCGCACGTCATGTCTCCGTAACCATCGATTCAGCCAGACTTGCGACGCTCGGCCAATGAAGCCCGCCGTGCCAGAGCCTTCGCCGCCCCCCGAGGGGCCCGTGGGGAACGGGGCCGTGACGCTCCCGCCCGCACGTTCCGACGCGCCCGTAATGCCCGTGGCGCGGAAGAATGGGGTCATGAGCCAGCAAGACACCCAGGCAGAGGTCCAGCGCATCCAGCCCGACGTGGGCTCCATAGCCGCGCACCGCACGCATGTCGCGCAGGGAGCGGTTTCCGACCTCGAACCCGACCTCGACGCGGATCTCGACGCGTACGAGGAGGCGAAGGCCGAGGGCATCCTCCTGCCACAGGGCCGTTTCCTCGACCGTGAGCGCAGCTGGCTCGCCTTCAACGAGCGCGTCCTGGAGCTCGCCGAGGACCCGAACACACCGCTGCTGGAGCGTGCGAACTTCCTCGCGATCTTCGCCAGCAACCTGGACGAGTTCTTCATGGTCCGGGTGGCCGGTCTGAAGCGCCGTATCGCCACCGGTGTGGCCACGCGCTCCGCCTCCGGGCTGCAGCCGCGCGAGGTGCTGGAGATGATCTGGGCCCGCTCGCGCGAGCTCATGGCCCGGCACGCCGCCTGCTACCACGAGGACGTCGCCCCCGCGCTCGCGGACGAGGGCATCCACCTGGTCCGCTGGAACGAGCTGACCGACAAGGAACAGGCCCGCCTGTTCACGCTGTTCCGGCACCAGATCTTCCCGGTCCTCACCCCGCTGGCCGTCGACCCCGCGCACCCCTTCCCGTACATCTCCGGCCTCTCCCTGAACCTGGCCGTCGTCGTACGCAACCCGGTCAGCGGCCACAAGCACTTCGCGCGCGTGAAGGTGCCGCCGCTGCTGTCCCGCTTCCTGGAGAGCAGCCCCGGCCGGTACGTCCCCATCGAGGACGTCATCGCCGCGCACCTGGAGGAGCTGTTCCCGGGCATGGAGGTGCTGGAGCACCACACCTTCCGCCTCACCCGCAACGAGGATCTGGAGGTCGAGGAGGACGACGCCGAGAACCTGCTCCAGGCCCTGGAGAAGGAGCTCATGCGGCGCCGCTTCGGCCCGCCGGTGCGCCTGGAGGTCGAGGAGTCCATCGACCGCGAGGTGCTGGACCTGCTGGTCCGCGAGCTGAAGATCAGCGAGGCGGAGGTGTACCCGCTGCCGGGTCCGCTCGACCTCACCGGCCTCTTCCGCATCCACAGCCTCGACCGGCCCGAGCTGAAGTACCAGAAGTTCGTCGCCGGCACCCACCGCGACCTCGCCGAGGTCGAGTCGGCGTCCGCGCCGGACATCTTCGCGGCCCTGCGCACCCGGGACGTGCTGCTGCACCACCCGTACGACAGCTTCTCCACCTCCGTGCAGGCCTTCCTGGAGCAGGCGGCGGCCGACCCGGACGTCCTCGCCATCAAGCAGACCCTGTACCGCACCTCCGGCGACTCCCCGATAGTCGACGCGCTCATCGACGCCGCCGAGTCCGGCAAGCAGGTCCTCGTCCTGGTCGAGATCAAGGCCCGCTTCGACGAACACGCCAACATCAAGTGGGCGCGCAAGCTGGAGGAGGCCGGCTGCCACGTCGTCTACGGCCTGGTCGGCCTGAAGACGCACTGCAAGCTGTCCCTGGTGGTCCGCCAGGAGGGCGAGACCCTGCGCCGCTACAGCCACGTCGGCACGGGCAACTACCACCCGAAGACGGCGCGCCTGTACGAGGACCTGGGCCTGCTCACCGCCGACCAGCAGGTCGGCGCGGACCTGTCCGACCTCTTCAACCGTCTGTCGGGCTACTCCCGCCGGGAGACCTACCGCCGCCTGCTGGTGGCCCCCAAGTCCCTGCGCGACGGCCTGATCTCACGGATAGAGAAGGAGGTCCAGCACCACCGCGCGGGCCGTCCGGCGTTCATCCGGTTCAAGGTCAACTCGATGGTCGACGAGGCGGTCATCGACGCCCTCTACCGCGCCTCCCAGGCGGGCGTGCCGGTGGACATCTGGGTGCGCGGCATCTGCGCCGTCCGCCCCGGCGTCACCGGCCTGTCGGAGAACATCCGGGTCCGCTCGATCCTCGGCCGCTTCCTGGAGCACTCCCGCGTGTTCGCCTTCGGCAACGGCGGCGAGCCCGAGGTGTGGATCGGCAGCGCCGACATGATGCACCGCAACCTCGACCGCCGGATAGAGGCCCTGGTGCGGGTCGTCGACCCCGCCCACCGGGCAGCCCTCAACCGGCTGCTCGACACCGGTATGTCCGATTCGACCTCCTCCTGGCACCTCGGTCCGGACGGCGAGTGGACGCGACACGCGACCGACGCGGACGGCCAACCCCTGCGCAACGTCCAGGAGATGCTCATAGACGCCCGGAGGCGCCGGCGTGGCACAGCAACACCTTGACCCGACGGACCCCACGGCCGAGGTGGTGACCGGGGACGCCCTCGCGGCGTATCTGCGCGCCCAGGCCACGGAGTTCCTCCGCGCCCTGCGCCTGCACCGTGAGACCGGCGGTGCGAACGGGGGCGGCCCGGCGCGAGCTCAGGCGGGCGCCGGGGAGAAGAGCGCGGGGGAATCCGTCGACGCGGCGCGCGCACTGCGCCGTTCGGCCCGCCGCATCAGCGGCAGCCTGCACACCTTCCGTCCGCTCCTCGACCCCGACTGGTCCGAGGAGATGCGCCCCGAACTGGCCTGGCTGTCGGGCACGCTGGGCCTGGAGCACGCGTACGAGGCGCGGCTGGAGCGGCTGTTGCTGGCGTTGCACCGGTTGTCCGGGGCCACGGCCTTCCCGGGCCAGGTGACGTCCGCCGAGGTGGGCGCGACGGCACCGCTCGACTCCAGCGGTCCGGCGAGCCCCGCGCCGGAACGCGGCAACCTCACGGTGGGCGCGGCGAAAGCGGGCGCGCTGCTCGAACGCCAGCTGACCCTGGCCCGGACCCGGGCTCACTCCACGGCCCTGCAGGCACTGGGATCGAGCCGCTTCCACGCGGTCGCGGACAAGGTCGCCGTACTCGCCAGCGAGGTCCCCCTCACGCCCACCGCCCCCACGACCGACCTGCGTCCCCTGGCAGCCGCTGCGGAGGAACGGCTGACAGACGCCATCGCAGGTCTTCCGCTGGTCGTCGCGGGCCACCCGTACAACGCGGAGGCCCTGGTGCACGGACTGTCCCCGGACCCGGCCCCGCACGCCCAGGACGGCCCCTGGCACCAGGTCCGGCTGCTGCTGCGGCTGCACCGGTACGCCCAGGAGGCGCTGCACGGCGGTGGGGGCACCTCCCAGCTCGGGCGAAGCCGGGAGCCCGGGGGACTGCCCGTGGACATGCGCCTGCTGGCGGCCGGTCAGGCCCTGAACCGGCACCGGGACGCCTCGGAGGCGGCAGCGGCGGCGGCCCAGGCCGCCCGTACGCCCCGGATCGCCCCCGCGACGGCGTACGCGCTCGGCGTGCTCCACGCCGACCAGCGGCACGAGGTGGAGGCTGCCAGGTTCGCCTTCCAGCAGGCCTGGCAGAAGCAGACCGTCAGCGCACCCTGAGTCCCCCCGAGGAGGCGGTGTGAGCGACACCCTGGTGCGGGCGGCCGGCTGCGTGCTGTGGCGCCGCTCGCCGGTCTCCGGCGACCTGGAGATCTGTCTGGTCCACCGGCCGAAGTACGACGACTGGTCGCATCCGAAGGGCAAACTCAAGCGCGGGGAGGACGCGCTCGCGGGCGCCCTTCGGGAGGTCGCGGAGGAGACCGGGTACACGGCCGTGCCCGGCGCCGAACTGCCGACCCTGCGGTATCTGGCCAACGGCCGCCCGAAGCAGGTGCGTTACTGGGCGGCCGAGGCGGTCTCCGGGCACTTCGCCCCGAACGCCGAGGTGGACCGCATCCTGTGGCTCTCCCCCGCCGCGGCCCGCAGCCGCCTCACCCAGCCCCGCGACCGCGAACTCGTCGACGCCCTTCACCGCTCCGCCGCGTGAGCCTCCGCGTCCGCACGGGCCTGGCTGCGGGCCCGGCGGGCCGGACCGCGCCAGCCGCAGCTACAGCGGGCCAGGCAGAAGCGGCCCTGTTCCGTCGTCGAGGTGAGGTGCTCCTGGCCCTGCCCCTGCCGGACGCGCTCCGGCCCCTCCTGCTGCGCCACGCTGACAACGTTACCGACACCGCGGTTAAAGGGTTCGTATGGCCTTCCCCGCCCCACGACAGCGCGTGACGGTGTCCCCCTACCCGTCGTTAGCCGGACGACAGGGGGCCCGTGACGGACGTACCGGCTTGGGGGTAGGCAGGCGATGGAACGGCGGCAGCACAGGACCGCGGGCAGGACGGTCGTCGCGGTCGGCATCATGCTCGGCCTCGGAGCGGGTGCCACGGGCTGTTCCGGCAGCGGGGCCGCCGCCGAGGACGTCAAGGGCGGGGGCGACCCGGTCGCCGTCCTGCACCGGGCCGTGGACACCCTGCGCGGCGCGGGCAGTTCCAAGGCCACCACGTCCATGGAGATGGCCACGGGCGGCACCCGGGTCACCATCCGCGGCCAGGGCGTCTACGACTACCGGCACCGGCTCGGCCGGCTCATCGTCGTCCTGCCCGAGGACCCGGCGGGCGCCTCCGAGCACCAGCCGATCACCGAACTCCTCGCCCCCGGCGCCCTGTTCATGAAGAACCGGGGCGCGGGCGTGCCTCCCGACAAGTGGGTCCGCGTGGACACCGCCACGCTGTCCGACGGCAACCTGGTCACCGGCGGCGCGACCGACCCGTACGCGGCTGCCGAGGTGCTGCGCGGGACGCGGACGGCGACCTATGTCGGCACCACCGAGGTCGGCGGCACGGCCGTACGCCACTACCGGGGCACGGCGGATCTGGGCAGCGCGGCCCGGAAGGCCTCCGCAGCGAACAGGGAGCCACTGGCGGCGGCGGCAAAAGGGTTCGCCACGGCCGAAGTGCCGTTCGACGCCTATCTCGACGACCAGGGCCGCATCCGCAAGCTCAGGCAGCGCTTCAGCTTCGTCAACGGCAAGCAGAAGACCCCCGTGGCGGTCGCCTCGACGACCCTGCTCTACGACTTCGGCGCCCCCGCCGACGTACGGCTGCCGCGCTCGGCGGACATCTACGCGGGCCGTATCGCCGAGGACGGCGACTAGTCCCTGGCACCACCCCGTAAGTAGCCCGTCCGTGCCATGCGCGGTATGTGCAGCGCTCCCTACTCTAGGAAGCGGGTGACGGCAGAGAAGAGGTGAGGCGGGTGGCTCCGGTCGGCGGTACGGCGGTGCAGGACCACGTGGCCCTCGCCGAGATCGAGCTGTGCGGAGAGCTGATCATCGCGGCCTCAGCGGCCGAGGACCGGCTCAGCCTGGAGAGCATCGACGAGGTGCTGCGGGTGTCCGAGGAACGTGCGGACCAGTAGCGCCCCGCTCTCAGGAGCGCAGGAGGCGGCCGATCGCCTTCGTCGCCTCGTCCACCTTGGTGTCGATCTCGTCGCCGCCCTTGAGGGCCGCGTCGGCCACGCAGTGCCGCAGATGCTCCTCCAGCAGCTGCAGCGCGAACGACTGCAGCGCCTTGGTGGAGGCGGAGACCTGGGTCAGTATGTCGATGCAGTAGGTGTCCTCGTCGACCATCCGCTGCAGGCCTCGGATCTGCCCCTCGATCCGGCGCAGCCGCTTGAGGTGCTCGTCCTTCTGCTTGTGGTAGCCGTGCGTGGCGTGCGGAGTGTGCCCGGTCTCACTCACGGTCCCACCCGTGGTCTCGGAGGGAGCCGTGGCGCCGGCCTCGGTCGTCGTCATCGCGGGCCTCCATCTCGGGACGAGCTGCGGGACAAGCTCTGGACACAATCGGGGATACATACCCCTAGTGGGTATATGGTAACCAACTTTGCGGGGTAGGGAGCCCTTGGTCCGCCCCCGTGCTGATCAATTTGCCCGATGGGCGACACTGGGATGCGGCCCGATAGCCGTGGCCGGATGATGCGCCTAGCATCAGCCTGACCGAAACCGAAGCACCCCGAGGACCCCACGTGCGCTTTCGTCTGACCCCCAGGGAGACGAGCTTCTACGACATGTTCGCCGCATCCGCGGACAACATCGTCACCGGCTCGAAACTCCTGATGGAACTGCTCGGGGCGGACGCACCTGCCCGAGCCGAGATCGCAGAGCGTATGCGGGCCGCGGAACACGCGGGTGACGACGCCACGCACGCGATCTTCCACCAGCTGAACTCCTCGTTCATCACGCCGTTCGACCGCGAGGACATCTACGCCCTCGCCGGGTCCCTGGACGACATCATGGACTTCATGGAGGAGGCCGTCGACCTGGTCGTCCTCTACAACGTCGAGGAACTGCCGAAGGGCGTCGAGCAGCAGATCGAGGTCCTGGCCCGGGCCGCCGAGCTGACGGCCGAGGCGATGCCGAACCTGCGCACGCTGGACAACCTGACCGAGTACTGGATCGAGGTCAACCGCCTGGAGAACCAGGCGGACCAGATCCACCGCAAGCTGCTGGCCCACCTCTTCAACGGCAAGTACGACGCGATCGAGGTGCTCAAGCTCAAGCAGATCGTGGACGTCCTGGAAGAGGCGGCGGACGCGTTCGAGCACGTGGCGAACACGGTGGAGACCATCGCCGTCAAGGAGTCCTGAGGCGTCGATGGACACCTTCGCCCTCATCGTGACCATCCTGGTCGCGCTCTTCTTCACGTACACCAACGGCTTCCACGACTCGGCGAACGCGATCGCGACATCGGTGTCGACGCGAGCGCTCACGCCCCGGGCGGCCCTCGCCATGGCCGCGGTGATGAACCTCGCCGGTGCCTTCCTGGGCTCGGGCGTCGCCAAGACCGTCAGCGAAGGCCTGATCGAAACGCCTTCGGGCTCGACGGGGATGGGCATCCTGTTCGCGGCCCTGCTCGGCGCGATCACCTGGAACCTGATCACCTGGTACTTCGGTCTGCCGTCCTCGTCCTCCCACGCCCTGTTCGGTGGCCTGGTCGGCGCGGCCCTGGCGGGCGGCACGGCGGTCCACTGGAACGGCGTCCTGGACAAGATCATCATCCCGATGTTCCTGTCCCCCGTGGTCGGCCTGATCGTGGGCTACCTCGTCATGCTGGCGATCATGTGGCTGTTCCGCCGGGCCAACCCGCACAAGGCCAAGCGCGGCTTCCGCATCGCGCAGACGGTCTCGGCGGCCGGCATGGCCCTCGGCCACGGCCTTCAGGACGCCCAGAAGACGATGGGTGTCGTCGTCATGGCACTGGTGATTTCCGGCCACGAGACCTTCGGCGACCCGATCCCGGTCTGGGTGAAGATCGTCTCCGCGGTGATGCTGTCCCTGGGCACCTACGCGGGCGGCTGGCGCATCATGCGCACCCTGGGCCGCAAGATCATCGAGCTGGACCCCCCGCAGGGCTTCGCGGCCGAGGCCACCGGCGCCTCGATCATGTTCGGCACGGCCTTCCTCTTCAAGGCCCCGATCTCCACGACCCACGTCATCACCTCGGCGATCATGGGCGTGGGCGCGACCAAGCGCGTCAACGCCGTCCGCTGGGGCGTGGCCAAGAACATCGTCCTGGGCTGGTTCATCACGATGCCGGCGGCGGGGGTGGTCGCCGCGCTGGCCTTCGGCGTGGAGAAGCTGACGGTGCTGTAGCCCGGCTCCCGCGCGCACGCCATAGCGGCGGCCGAGGGGATGTCGCTGCGCGCCTACCTGGCCCAGCTCTCCGAGACTCTGCTCACCCCCGCCGAGCAGGCCCGCGCCGCCTTGAAGGAGTGGACGGGCTACGCACCCAGTCCTGCGGAGGAACGGGCCCTCGACAGCGAGCCGGACCGCCGACTGGCCCGGGCGGCGGCCCGGTGAGCGACTCGATGCACATCGTCCTGGACGACACCGCCATGGCCGCGGCCGGCCGGGGCCATGTCCTTGCCTCCCGAAGCCGACCGGGCCCGTCCCGTTACGGCAGAACAGCTCGCCGCCCTGCCCGGCATCACCGTCCTGGACCTGGACCTGCCCGCGGCCCTGGCCGTGGCCCGGCAGCACACGTGGGCCGCGGCGCACTGTCTCCACGCCGCTCAACCCACCCCGGACCGTCCCGACGCGGCGATCATCGCCACCACCACCCCCGACCGGTGGATCGGCGAGCCGGTCCGCGTACTGGACCTCGCCCCGTAAAGGCCCGGACGGCCGTCCCACGGCCCGAGGCGAACGCAATGGGCCCGCCCCCGGGAGCCAGGGGCGGGCCCTCTTGCGTCCTCGCGGTGGCACCGCCATGCAGCACCGCGAGGGGTTCCATGACACCGGCGTCGGCTCGGCCGACGCGGCGGCGCCTGTCAGCCGAAGCGGCCCGAGATGTAGTCCTCGGTCGCCTGCACCGACGGGTTGGAGAAGATGCGCTCGGTGTCGTCGATCTCGATCAGCCGGCCCGGCTGGCCCACGGCCGCCAGGTTGAAGAACGCCGTACGGTCCGAGACGCGCGCCGCCTGCTGCATGTTGTGCGTCACGATGACGATCGTGAAGCGCTCCTTCAGCTCACCGATCAGGTCCTCGATGGCGAGGGTGGAGATCGGGTCCAGGGCGGAGCAGGGCTCGTCCATCAGCAGCACGTTCGGCTCGACCGCGATCGCCCGCGCGATGCACAGACGCTGCTGCTGGCCGCCCGACAGGCCGGAGCCCGGCTTGTTCAGGCGGTCCTTGACCTCGTTCCAGAGGTTCGCGCCCTTCAGGGACTTCTCGACGATGTCGTTCAGTTCCGACTTCCGGTACTTGCCGTTCAGGCGCAGGCCCGCCGCCACGTTGTCGAAGATCGACATCGTGGGGAAGGGGTTCGGGCGCTGGAAGACCATGCCCACCTCGCGGCGGACGGACACCGGGTCGATCCCGGTGCCGTACAGGTCCTCGTCGTCCAGCAGCACCTTGCCCTCGACGCGGCCACCGGGGGTGACCTCGTGCATCCGGTTCAGCGTGCGCAGGAACGTCGACTTGCCGCAGCCGGAGGGGCCGATGAACGCCGTCACCGAACGCGGCTCGACGGTCATCGAGATGTCTTCGATCGCCTTGTGGGAGCCGTAGTAGGCGGTGAGTCCGCTTACGTCGATTCGCTTGGCCATGTCTACTTCACTTCCAGATAAGTCTTGTCAGTCGCCGAGGTTGGCCGCGACTCAGCGACCGGTCTTCGGGGCCTTCCAGCGGGCGATGCCGCGGGCCACCAGGTTGAGGATCATCACGAAGGCGATCAGCGTGAGCGAGGCCGCCCACGCGCGGTCGTACGCCGCTCCGGAACCCGCGCTGTTCGCGAACTGCTGGTAGATGTACAGCGGCAGCGACGCCTGCGCCCCCTCGAAGGGGTTGTTGTTGATGAACGGGTTGCCGAAGACCAGCAGCAGAACCGGCGCGGTCTCACCGGCGATACGGGCGATCGCCAGCATGATGCCGGTGGTGATGCCACCGATGGAGGTCGGCAGGACCACCTTCAGGATCGTGCGCCACTTCGGCACACCGAGGGCGAGGGACGCCTCGCGCAGCTCGTTCGGGACGAGCTTGAGCATCTCCTCGGTGGAGCGGACGACGACCGGCATCATCAGGATGGCCAGGGCCAGCGAACCGGCGAAGCCGAACGGCTGCATCTTGAAGATGAGCATCAGCGACAGGATGAACAGACCCGCGACGATCGACGGGATGCCGGTCATCACGTCGACGAAGAAGGTGACGGCCTTGGCGAGCCGGCCTCGGCCGTACTCCACCAGGTAGATCGCGGTGAGCACGCCGATCGGCGCGCCGATCACGGTGGCGAGGCCCACCTGCTCCAGGCTGCCGATGATGGCGTGGTAGATGCCACCACCGGGCTCGGTGTCGGCGACGACCCCCATGGAGTGGGTGAGGAAGTAGACGTTCAGGACCTTCACACCGCGCGCGACGGTCACCCAGATCAGGGAGACCAGCGGCACCACGGCGAGCAGGAAGGCGACCCAGACGAGGCTGGTCGCGACGCGGTCCTTGGCCTGGCGGCGGCCCTCGACGCGCGCGGCGATCACGTACGTACCGAGGACGAACAGGACCGCGGCGATCAGACCCCACTGGATCTTGCTGTCCAGGCCGGCGGCCAGGGAGATGCCGATGCCCAGGGCGAGGGAGCCCGCGGCGATCACCCACGGCGACCACGTGGGCAGGCTGGCGCCGCGCAGGGTGCTGTGGCGCTTGTGCGTGACGGATGCGGTGCTCATGCGTTGGCCCCCGAGTACTCCGCACGGCGGGCGATGATGATCCGGGCCGCGCCGTTGACCAGCAGGGTGATGACGAACAGGACCAGACCGGAGGCGATGAGTGCGTCCCGGCCGAACTCCGTCGCCTCGCTGAACTTGCTGGCGATGTTCTGGGCGAAGGTGCCGCCGCCCGGGTTGAGCAGGCTGGCGTGGATGATGAAGTCGGGGGAGAGCACGGTGGCCACGGCCATCGTCTCGCCGAGCGCGCGGCCGAGGCCGAGCATCGACGCGGAGATCACGCCGGAGCGGCCGAAGGGCAGCACGGACATCCGGACGACCTCCCAGCGCGTGGCGCCGAGGGCCAGGGCGGCCTCCTCGTGCATCTGCGGGACCTGGCGGAAGACCTCGCGGCTCACGTTGGTGATGATCGGCAGGATCATGATCGCGAGCAGGATGCCGACGGTGAGCATCGAGCGCGGGGCGCCCTTGTCCCAGGAGAAGATGCCGGTCCAGCCGAAGAAGTCGTTGAGCCAGCCGTAGAGGCCGTTCATGTGCGGTACGAGGACCAGCGCGCCCCACAGGCCGTACACGATGGACGGCACGGCGGCGAGCAGGTCGATCACGTACGCGACGGGACCGGCGAGCCGGCGCGGTGCGTAGTGCGTGATGAACAGCGCGATGGAGACCGCGACCGGGACGGCGAGCAGCATGGCGATGACCGAGGAGACGATCGTGCCGAAGGCCAGTACCGCGATGCCGAAGGTCGGCGGGACGAGGTTGGTGTTCCACTCGGAGGTGGTCAGGAAGTTGCCGTGGTCCTTGCTGATCGCGAGGGAGGCGCGGTAGGTGAGGAAGACCGCGATCGCGGCCATGATCACCAGCAGCAGGATGCCGGACCCACGGGAAAGGCCGAGGAAGATGCGGTCACCCGGGCGGGTCGCGCCGCGGGCGTTGCGCTTCTGCTCGGCCGTCGAGGGCTGGGGCGTGGGGGGTGGTGCGTCAGTTGTCTTGGTCGATATGTCCATCGGGTTCTCCGGTCTGCGGAGCCGGCCGCCCACGCGGGGCGGCGGCTCGTGGCGGCGGTGCACCGGACGGTGCGGCCCGGGCCCTGTCGGGCACGGGCCGCACTTTCGGATCAGGTCAGCTCAGGCCCTCGATGGTGGTGCGGACCTTGCTGATGATCGCGTCGGGGACGGGCGCGTAGTCGATCGTGGAGAGGATCTTCTGACCGTCCTCGCTGGCGATGTAGCGCAGGAACGCCTTGGTGGCGGGCAGGGTGTCCGCCTTGTTGCCCTTGTCGCAGACGATCTCGTACGTCACCAGGGTGATCGGGTAGGCACCCTCGGCCTTGGTGGCGTAGTCCAGCTTCAGCGACAGGTCGTTGCCGGTGCCGACGACCTTGGCGGCCGCGATGTCGGCGGTGGCGGAGTCGGTGCTGGGCGCGACCGGCTTGCTGGCACCGGTGTCGATGGAGACGGCCTTCATGCCGTCCTTGACGTAGGACAGCTCGAAGTAGCCGATGGCGCCGGAGGTCTGCTTGACCTGCTGGGCCACACCCGCGGACTGCGGAGCGGACTGGCCGCCCTTGGCCTGCCAGGCCTTGCCGCCCGAGTACTTCCAGTTGTTCGGGGTGGTGGCGATCAGGTACTTGGTGAAGTTGTCCGTGGTGCCGGACTCGTCCGAGCGGTGGAACGCCTGGATCTTCAGGTCGGGAAGCTTCACCGACGGGTTCAGCTTCTTGATCGCCGGGTCGTTCCAGTTGGTGATCTTGCTGTCGAAGATCTTGGCGATGGTCGGGGCGTCCAGGACCAGGCTGTCGACACCCGGAACGTTGTAACCGAGGGCGATCGGGCCGCCCACCATCGGGAGGTCGATGCCCTGACCGCCGGAGCAGACCTTCTTGGAGGCGGTGACCTCGTCCGGCTTCAGCGCGGAGTCGGAACCGGCGAAGGCCAGCTGGCCCTGGTTGAAGGAGGTGACACCGGCACCGGAGCCGCCACCCTTGTAGTTGATCTGCACGCCACAGGCCTGGGAGAACTCCTTGACCCAGGCGTCGATCGCGTTCTTCTGCGCGGAGGAGCCGTCTGCGAGCAGCTGACCCTTGGCGTTGTCGCACTTGATCGAGGAGGCGTTGGTGGCGCCGGACGCGCTGCCCGACGCCTTGGGGGAACCGCCACCGTTGTCGTCGGAGCCGCACGCCGTCAGGGCCAGGGCGCCGGTCACGGCGATCGCACCGAGCGAGAGGGCGCGCAGCCGGTTCTTGCGCTGAAGCTTCACTTTCGGGAGTTCCTTCCAGGAGCCGCCGCGGTCGGCGGCGTGCGAGGTGTAGGGAGGTAGCGCGAGCGCATATGGCCGCGCTCCGCACCGTGCACGGCCGAAATTAGGCAGAACAGGTGAAGCCGCCGATGGCCGGAAGTGAACGGGGGGTGAACCCCTGCCGTCGGCCTGGTTAGGTCACGGAATGCTCACGGGGAGAGCACGTGGAGGTTCCGGCAATCGGGTCACGCGCACACGTCTTCGGTGTCCGTTTCCCTGTGCGTGAACTGTTACGAACCAACGCGCCCGCCGGGCCGTCTCATTCCACGAAAGGCCAAGGAGGCCTGCGGAAAGGCGACACAGGACGATGGGCATGGAACGGCGTACGTTCATCGCGGGCGGCACGGCCGCAGTGGCCGCGACCGCACTGACCGGCTGCAGCTCGGGCGCGGGCAGGTCCAGTGCCTCGGCGAGCACGGGCTCATCCTCGCTCACGTCCCTCAAGACCACCAGCGCCAACGCCGCCGCGAACTGGACGGCCCTCGCCCACGACCTGGACGGCACCCTGGTCCGGCCCGGCGACGCGAGCTGGACCACGGCCCACCAGCTGTACAACACCCGCTTCGACGGCCTGAAGCCCGCCGCGGTGGCGTACGTCGCGCACGCCGGTGACATCCGTACGACCCTCGCCTACGCCCATGCCCATGGCGTGCGGGTGTCCATACGCAACGGGGGCCATTCCTACGCGGGCTACTCCTCCGGCGACAACCGCCTCGTCCTCGACGTGTCCCGGCTGAACCGGATACGCGTGTCCGGCGGCCAGGCCGTCGTCGGCGCCGGCTCCAAGCTGATCGACGTCTACCGGGCGCTGGCCGCGAAGGGCGTGACCATACCCGCGGGCTCCTGCCCCACCGTCGGCGTCTCCGGCCTGGTGCTCGGCGGCGGCCACGGCGTCGCCTCCCGCGCCTACGGCCTTACCTGCGACAGCCTCACCCAGGCGACGGTCATCACGGCGGACGGCACCCAGGTGACGGCGAACGCGTCCTCGCACTCCGACCTCTTCTGGGCGCTGCGCGGCGCCGGCAACGGCAACTTCGGCGTCGTCACCGAGCTGCAGTTCAGGACCCACCCGGCCCCGCAGGCGGTGACGGCGTACATGACCTGGCCGTGGTCCAAGGCGGCGGCCGTGCTGAAGGCCTGGCAGGAGTGGGGGCCGAGCCAGCCAGACGAGATCTGGTCCTCCCTGCACCTGGAGTGCTCGCCGGGCCGCACCCCCACCATCTCCGTGGCCTGCTTCTCCCTCGGCACCTACGGCGAACTCCAGAACGCGGTCGACCGCCTCGCCCACGCGGCCGGCGCGAACGCCTCCTCCGTCAGCCTGCGCCGCCGGGGCTACGAGGAGGCGATGGAGGTCTACGCCGGCTGCTCCTCCTTCTCCACGGACGCCCAGTGCCACCTGCCGGGCTCCACACCGGGCCGCTCCCCGCAGGGCCGGCTGGGCCGGGAGACGTACGCGGCCCGCTCCGACTTCTTCGACCGCTCCCTCTCCCCGGCGGGCATCCAGACGGTGCTGCGGCAGATCGCCTCCGTGCGCGGCGGCGCGGGCAGCATCGCGTTCACCGCCCTCGGCGGCGCGGTCAACCGCGTCTCCCCCACGGCGACGGCCTTCGTCCACCGCCGCTCCCGGATGCTGGCCCAGTACCTCGCGTCCTGGGGCGCGGGGGCCTCCGGCACCACCGCCCAGTCCTGGCTGACCTCGGCGCACGACGCGATGAAGCCGTACGCCTCCGGCGCGGCGTACCAGAACTACACCGACCCGACGCTGCGGAACTGGAAGACGGCGTACTACGGGGACGCGGTGACCCGGCTGGGGAAGGTGAAGAAGCAGTACGACCCGGACAGGTTCTTCTCGTACGCGCAGGGGCTGTGAGACGGGGCGGGGCGCCGCGGTGCCGTCGGCTACGCCGCGAGGTCCCGCTCCTCGGACTCCACCGACGTACGGGCGGCCGGGAGCAGCGCCCCCTCACGCGCCCCGCCCGCCGCTCGCGTCCGTACGATCCACCCCGCCCGGGGCGACCGCTCCACCGCTCGCATCAGCGGGGTGAGCAGCGCCGAGGCCAGCGGGGAGAGCAGCAGCGCGGCGGCCGTACCGAGCGCGAAGCCGCCGATGACGTCCGTCGGGTAGTGCACGCCCATGTAAACCCGGCAGAACCCCTCCAGCAGCGCGAGCCCTATACCGGCGATGCCGAAGCGGCGGTTGGCGACGAAGAGGCCGACGCCCAGCGCCATGGTGATGGTCGCGTGGTCGCTGACGAAGGAGAAGTCGGTCTTGCCGGAGACGAGGACGTCCAGCCCCTGGTGATCGACGAAGGGGCGGGGGCGTTCCACGAAGCCCCGGATCGGGACGTTGACCAGCACCGCGATGCCGGCCGCGAGCGGCGCCCACACCAGCGCGGCCACGGAGGGCGCGGCGTCCTCGGCGCCCCGGCGCCGCACGGACCACCAGCACCACAGCACGAGCAGCACCATGGCCACCAGCAGCCCGTACTCGCCGACGAACTCCATGAGCCGGTCGAACCAGTGGGGCGCGTCCTTGGCCAGGCCATTGATGTCGTAGAGCAGGTCGACGTCGGGGTTCGATCCGGATTCGGCGAGTACAGCCATGGTGCTGCGGCCCCTTCGTCGTCTACCGGACGCACCTCGTGTGCGCCGCTCCTACCCCCGTGGTTCGTAGATCCGCTTCCGCTGCACTGCCGCACTGCCCGTACTGACGTCCGCTCGGCTACGTCAACAGGAACGCACGGTCCCCATCAATACGTTCCACTCTCCACTGAATGATCACGCAGACGTTATCGAAGAGAGACTCATCGCCGCAGCTCAGGGGGTTGGTTCACGCTCGGTCACACCGTGTCAAACCGACGTGGGAAGTGCTTTTGCGCCATCTTCGGTGACGCGGGTGGCGCCGAAGTAGTCCGGCGTGTCGATCGGATCGAACCGGATGACGGCCCCCGTCCGCGGCGCGTCGATCATGTACCCCCCGCCCACGTAGATCCCCACGTGGTGGATGGCCCGCGAGTCGCCGAGGTCGGTGGAGAAGAACACCAGATCACCCGGGAGAAGCTGATCGCGCGACGGATGCGGCCCGGCGTTGTACTGATCATTGGCCACCCGCGGCAGCGTGATCCCCACCTTCGCGTACGCGGCCTGCGTCAGCCCCGAACAGTCGAACCGCCCACCCTGCTCGGCCGACCCCTCACCCCCCCACAGATAGGGCGTCCCCAACTTGCTCTGCGCGAAGGCGATGGCACCGGCGGCTTGCTGGGTGGGGTCGATCCGGCTGACGGGCGCCGCGAAGCTCTGCGCCAGGCTGCGGATCCGCTTGACGTAGTTCTGCGTCTCGCTGATGGCCGGCACCCCGCCGGCCTTTATCACCCGGTAGGCACCGGCGTTGTAGGCGGCGAGCATGTTGTCGGAGACGTTGCCCGGCACGTCCTTCACGTACTTCGCCAACTCGCAGTCGTACGAAGCGGCCGAGGGAATCGCGTCGTTGGGGTCCCAGATGTCCCGCTTGCCGTCGCCGTTGCCGTCGATGCCGTGCGTGGCCCATGTGCTGGGGATGAACTGGGCGATGCCCCGCGCGTCGGCCGGGCTGACGATGGTCGGGTTCCAACCGCTCTCCTGGTACAGCTGGGCGGCGAGCAGCGCCGGGGTGAGCGCCGGGCACAGGTTGCCCCACTTCTGCACGAGCGACTTGTAGGCGGTCGGTACGGCACCTTTCGCGAGCGCCCGGCCCCCCGAGCCGACTCCGTTGACGAGGTTCCCGGCGACGACGTACACCCCGATGACGAGCAGCATGACGAAGCCCATGCCGAGCCCGACGGCCGCCCCACCGATCACCCATACCTTCCGCACGGGTCAACTTTCCCCCATGCGGGGACGGTTCAATGCGCTTTCTGCACGATGTGGCGTCATTTCACCGTGAAGCCCAGGCACATGACGCTGCTGTAGTCGCGGGGCGTGCGGATGTGGTGCCACTGGACGGTCCAGTCACCGGGATCGTTGGCGAGCGGGATGGCGGGCCAGGACTTCTTCCCGTCCGGCGACCAGGAACGGAAGTCGTCCGGGTAGGTGAGGTACTTCCAGGCGGTGGAGTCACCGCCGTAGAGGTCGATGGGCTTGCTGGTGTACCCGAGAGTCACGTTCTGCTGGAGCGCCCCGGCGGGGGGTTTTCCGGTGCTCGGGTCGATACTGTGCGGCGGCTTCACGCTGACGGTCACGTAGTACGGTGCGTGGGTCCCGGACTGCTGTGCGTACAGGTTGTTCCAGAACCCGATCCGCAGCCCGTGGTCGAAGACCGGACGCTCCCCGCCCTTGCTGGGATCGTCCGGGTCGGACTCGGAGCCCTGGAATCCCTCGGGCGCCCGTTCCTCGACCGGCAGTTGGCACTGCCCCGTCGACGACTGCCAGAACGTGCGGTCGATGTCGTCACCCGCGTAGGCGGGTGCCCCGCCCCTGCCGCCGGCCGCCTTGGTCGCCGTGGCCGGCGCACTCGCGGAAACCCCGCCGTGCGCGGTGTCCTTGCCGTCGCCCCGCTGGGTGAGCACCACAGCCGTGGCGGCCCCGACACCCACCACAAGCCCCACCGCCACGGCCACCGTCCACCGCTTGCCCGGACGTCGGCCCGGCCGTGCCAACCGGGTCGGCGTGTAACCGGATGGGCCGTACGGCCCCGGCCCCACCGTCGGCAGGTCATGCGGGCCCACCGACGGAGCCATCGGCGGCCGTACCGGAGTCGGCGGCGTCTGCGGCGCGGCCTCGCCCAGGGTGGCGAAGCCGGCGTAGACCGGGTCCTCCACAAGCGCGGTGCGTACCCCGCACCGGGCGATCACCTCGGCAAGCCCCGGCCGGGCGGCAGCGTCCTTGGCCACGCACGCCTCGATCAGCGCCGCCAACTCCGGTGCAGCACCGGCCAGATCGATGGGCTCGTGGACGGCGCGGTAGCTGACTCCGTTCGGGTCGCCGCTGCCGAAGGGCGCCCGGCCGGTCGCCGCGTACGCGAGCGTGGCGCCGAGCGCGAACACGTCGGCCGGCGGTCCGACCTCGTTGCGCAGCAGCACCTCGGGGGCGGTGAAGCCGGGCGTGCCGGGCGCGAACCCGGCGTCGGTGAGGGCGGTCTGGCCCACGCCACGGGCGATACCGAAGTCGATGAGCTGCGGGCCCTGGGCGGCGAGGATGACGTTCTGCGGCTTCAGATCCCGGTGGGTGACTCGGTGCGCGTGGACCGCCGCCAGCCCCTCGGCCAGCGCGGCGAAGAGGCCCCGGCCGGTCTCCGGCGGCAGCGGGCCACGTTCCGTCACCGCCTTGGCGAGCGTGGGGCCGGCGACGTACTCGGTGGCCAGCCAGTAGGGGGCGGCTTCCAACGAGGCGTCGATCAGGTTGGCCGTGTAGGCACTGCGGACCGCCCGCGCGGTCTCCACCTCGCGCCGGAACCGGGCCAGGGCCTCGGGATGGTCGGTGATCTCGTCCCGGATCACCTTGATGGCGACCAGCCGCCCGCCGGGTGACCGCCCGAGATAGACCTGCCCCATCCCACCCGCCCCGAGCCGGGCGAGCAGCGTGTGCGTTCCTATGTGCGACGGGTCCTGAGGCTTGAGCGCATCCACGGACACACCCTGCCATGAAGATCAGTTGGCCGTCCGGGGTGTTTCACCGACATCGGCTCCGAACGACTCGGGCAACGGCACCGGCTCCCCGAACGTTCGCCAACCGCTACCTCGGCCCGCTCAACGGTGCCCTCTTCATGGACGTCGTCCCCATCACCGCGTTCGTCATCTCCGCGCTGACCGGCGTGATCACGGCCGGCATGCAGGTGGTCGGCGCCTCGCCGACCGCGCCGGCGCTCGTCTTCGACAACCTGTACCTGCGCCGGGTCGCCCAGCGCACGGCGGCGGCAGCGGCGGCCAGGGCCGCGACCGAGAAGCCGGCGGTGGCGGCGACGGAGGGGAAGACCTCGCCGGTCGCGGCGAGCCGCTGAGCGGTGGTCAGGCCTTCCGGAGGGCGGCTGTCGTGGGGGGCACCCCCCGTGGCAGCCGCTTGCGCACCGCCCGCACTTCAGGGATCGCCGATCGCGTCCTTGTACAGCTCGGCCGCCTTGCCGCCCAGCACCACGCTGTACGACACGTCGTCGGTCGAGCCGCCCTCCTCGTGGCCGCCGAGGATGCCGACGACCTGGTGGTCCCCGTTGATCCACGGGCTGCCGCTGGTGCCGCCGGCGAACGAGGGGCAGTCGATGCGCTGCTGGGTGCTGCTGTGCGCGACCGGCTTGTTGGTGCAGCTGATGGGCACCTCACGCGAGTCGGGGTAGCCGATGAGGGTGACGGCGGTGGCCCCGGTGGCCGTACCGGGCGTGAACCGGTTGGCCCCCACCACGTCCTCGATCCGCCTGCCCTCCAGGTCGTCGACGGTGACGAGGGCCAGGTCGCTGTCCTCGTCCTGGTCCTTGGCCCAGCCGTCGGGCAGGTAGCGCTTGCCGACCTTCCACACCCCGTACGGCGCCTGCCCGTCCCGGTAGCCCGGCACGAACACCAGATCGCTGTCGGCCTCGCCCACGCAGTGCGCGGCGGTGACGAGGAGGTTGCCCCGCGGGCTGTGCACGACCGAGGCCGTGCAGAAGTGGCCGCCGGACAGGTCGTCGGCCCGGTCCGCGCCGAACAGCGCGCCGACCCGCGCCGTCTGCCGGGTCGCGACGACATCGGCGGTGACCCCCAGGGGCCCCGGCCCGTCATCTGCGGCCGCCACGGACGCCGAGGTCATGGCGAGCATCACCACGGCGCCCAGCAGCGCGGGACGCGAGGTGACCGTGATGCGTGAGATGCGCTTCATCAGACGTCACTGTCCCCCGCGAACGTGAGAATCCCGCTGCGACTTAGCTGAGATTTTCCTGTGAAACGTCACGATGGGCACGACATCCACCCGCAATGTCCGGCCGACCAGGCACGATTACGCAAGGTCAACTCGTCAGAAGGTCGTCGTCATCCCCCCGTCCACCGCGATCGTCTGCCCCGTGATGAAAGACGCCGCATCGCTCGCCAGGAACACCACGACCCCCGCGATCTCCTCCGGCCGCCCCCACCGCCCCAGTGCCGTGCGCGTCCGCAGCCACCGCTCCCACGCGGGGTCGGCCGCCAGTTCCGCGTTGACGTCGGTCGCGAACGTGCCCGGTGCGATCGAGTTGACCGTCGTACCGCTCGGGCCGAGGTCGGCGGCCAGGGCCCGGGTCAGGCCGTCGAGGCCCGCCTTCGCCGTGGCGTAGGCGACGTCTCCGGTGCGGCCCAGCTGGCCGACCACCGAGGAGACGTTGATGATCCGGCCCGCCGCTCGCCGCGCGGCCAGTCCCCTCGCCACCGTCTGGCTCAGGGCGTACGCCGAGGTCAGATGGACGTCGAGCAGCGCGGCCAGCTCCTTTGGGGTCATCTCGGTCACACCGCGTCGGTCGCGGTGGCCCACGTTGTTGACCAGGATGTCGACATCACCGAGGGCCCGCACCGCCTCCTCGGCGGCCTCCCGGTCGGTGACGTCGAAGGCGGCGGCGGTGACGTCGTACCCCTCCTGCGCCCGCAACCGCGCCACCACGGGCTCCAGGCTCGCCGGGCTCCGCCCGTTCAGGACGACCCGCGCCCCGGCCCCGGCCAGCCCCCGCGCCATCTCCAGCCCGAGCCCGCGCACCGAGCCGGTCACCAGGGCGGTACGGCCGTCGAGCCGGAAGTTCACCGCTGGACTCTCACGCACAACGGGACGTGTGCCCCAGGAGTGCCCCGGCACTCGGTACGACGGCTGCCGCCCGCGCCTTCGCGCCCCCTGGCCTCCTCACGGCCGGCTGACCGGCTTCAGGCCCCAGTCCACCCCGGTCAGCTCCGCCGACAGGGTCCACAGGCGCCGGGCCGCCTCCGGATCGCTGGCCGCCGCGCTGCGGCCGACCAGCGTGGGGGCGCCGCGCATCTCGCCGAGGCCGGCCGGGCCGACGTAGGACGCGCCGGGAAGGTCCTGGCTCGCGGCGTAGAGCGTGGGCTGGGCGCCGGCCTGGTCGCTCTGGGCGAACAGCCTGTTGCCGACCCCCATGGCTCCCCTCATCAGCGGGTTCGCGTGGTGGCTCTGGAGGTTCGTGGCAGCCCAGCCGGGGTGCGCGGCCAGGGCACGGACCGGGGAGCCGGCCTCGGTGAGGCGGCGCTGCAGTTCCAGGGTGAACAGGAGATTGGCCAGCTTCGACTGGGCGTAGGCGCGGGTCGGGGTGTAGCGGCCGCGCAGGTTCACGTCCTCGAAGTGGATCACTCCGTCGCCGAAGCGGTGGGCGCCGGAGGCCACCGTCACCACCCGGTCCGTCACATACGGCAGCAGCAGGTTCGTCAGCGCGAAGTGACCCAGGTGGTTCGTGCCGAACTGCATCTCGAAGCCCTGCTTGGTGCGCTGCTCCGGCAGCATCATCACGCCCGCGTTGTTGATCAGCAGATCCAGCGGGCGGTCCCAGCCGGCCGCGAACTCCCGTACGGAGTCCAGGTCGGCCAGGTCCAGGCGGCGCACCTCGGTGCTGCCGCTCACCTTCGCCGCGGCGGCGCCGCCCCGCGCGAGATCCCGTACGGCGAACACCACATGCGCTCCGGCCCGGGCCAGTGCCTCGGCGGCGGCGAAGCCGATGCCGCTGTTGGCACCGGTGACGACGGCCGTACGGCCGGTCAGGTCGGGGAGGCGGGTCGCGTTCCATTTATCGGTCATGGCTCCAAAGTAGGCACCGACAACAATGATGTCAATGACAACATCGGGTTACGATGGTCCGCATGCCGCGCATGCCCCCGTCATCGACGAACCGCCCCTATCACCACGGAGACCTGCGCGCCGCCCTGCTCAAGAGCGCCGAGCGCACCCTGCGCGAGAAGGGTGTCGGCGCGCTCTCGCTGCGCGAGCTGGCCCGGGACGTCGGGGTGAGCCACGCGGCCCCCGGCCGGCACTTCAAGGACAAGCAGGCCCTCATAGACGCCCTCGCGCTGGACGGCTACGAGCGCCTGAACCAGGCCCTGCGCGCCGCCACGGAGCAGCCCGGCCTCACCTTCGAGGGACGCATGGCGGCGCTCGCCCGCGCCTACCTCGGCTTCGCCGTCGAGAACCCGGAGCTGCTGGAGCTGATGTTCGCGCGCAAGCACGCGCCCGACAGCTCCGCCCAGCTCGCCGCCGCCGTCGACGAGTCCCTCGGCTCCTTCGCCCGGATGATCGCGGAGGCGCAGGAGCAGGGCGAGATCGTCGCCGGGGACCCCGAGCGGATCACCATGATCGCCGCGGCGAGCCTGCACGGCCTCGCCGCCCTCATCGCCGCCTGCGCGCTCGACGCCGAGGAGGCCATGCACGGCCTGGACGAACACGTCCATCTGCTGCTCCACGGCCTCAAGCCCCGATGAGCCCGGCGAGTCCGGCGAGACCGGTGAACCGCCGCTGAATTCCGGCCGATCCCCTCTGTGCGGAACCTGTGCCCCGGGTCAAGCCACGCCCAGCACAGCGCCAGCACACTGCCATTGATCAGCAATCCGCCAACTGCCTTGAGTAACGCGGAAGTCAGAATTCCGAAAGCCTCCTGTTGTCGCGTACTCAACAACGCGATGGTTCGTCGCGGGCCGCCACCCCCACCGGTCACCCACCGGTGGTCCCCACAACCGCAGGCCTCTGACCACCACTCCCAGGAGGCTGTACCTTGCGTATGACCACCCCCAACACCCCCCACATACCGGGCAGATGGCGCCGGATCGGATCGGCAGCCGCGGTCACCGCCGCACTTCTCGCCGCCGGCCTGACCACCGCGGCCCACGCAGAAGCCGCCGCCACCACGCCCCACAAGGTGAGCGCCAGGACCATCGCCGCCCAGGTCGCCGAGGCCCACGTCCGCTACGAGAAGGCGTGCGGCGCCACCCCGAAGAAGGGCTACGCCGCCTGCGACGCGCTGCGCGTCACCGGCGGCACCACCGCCTTCATGGAGAAGCAGGCGGCCCTGAAGGGCATCACCCCCAGGACGGTGAGGCCCGACGCCGCCTCCGACTCCCCGACCGGCTACGGCCCGAGCGACATCCAGTCGGCGTACGGCCTGACCGACGCCGCCTCCGCGGGCGGCTCGGGCGAGACCGTCGCCATCGTCGACGCCTACGACGACCCGAGCGCCGAGTCCGACCTCGCCAAGTACCGCTCGTACCACGGCCTGTCCGCCTGCACCTCGGCACCGTCCACACCCCGCCGGCACACCGTCCAGGGGCAGCTACCCGGCCAAGTTCCCGACCGGCTGGGGCACCCCCGAGGGCGGGACGGCCTTCACCGGCTGACCGCACCCACTGCTTCGCAGGCCACAGGCCCCGACGGCACCTGCCGCCGGGGCCATGTCCTGTTCCCCGACCCCTCGCATGAGAACATCGTCTCGACGCCTCACCCGACCAGCCGTCAGAAACCGTGCCAGGTCGTAGAGGAGACAACGACCCAACCACATGACAGGTTCCGGTCGGACCTCATTGCCCGGCGTGACCTGCCGTGATACACAGAGTGACCGTACGCGCCACTCGCACGAAACCCGCCAGCCAATGACGTCAAGTCGACATACGACCGCGGAGTTGTCGGCGACAATGAGACCTGCCCTCCGCACACCGCGGGGGCCACGCGGAACTACCCACCAGGGGCGGTGACTTACATGCTCTTTGCGGCCGACAAGGGAGACATCAACACCATCATCGGCGGAATCGCTCCGGACTGGGGCCCCTTCGGCAGCCTGGGCAACGAGGCGAAGGTGATGATCGAGGTGGTGATGGCCGTGGCCATCCTCCTGTGCCTCGGCATCGCGGTCTGGGGTGCGGCCAAACAGCGCATCGGCGCCACCGCCCTCCGCGACACCTTCAGCGCCGAGCAGGGCAAGGGCCTCATCATCGCCGGCCTGACCGGGGTCTTCATCATCGGCTCCCTCGGCACCCTGTTCACGATCGTGTACGGCATGGCGGTCTGAGTCCCCTGAAGGTTGCGTCTCCCTGATGTCGAGTCACCACACCGCGCCCGCGCGGCAAGCAGCACGGCTACCGTCGTACGCCTACGAGGGTGAGGGAGCGCGCACGCCATGACCTCCGGAGACGACCAGGCCTACTCCGACGCGGGCCACACCCGCACCCGCCTCCCCGAAACCGACCCCTACGGCGGCGCCCCCCGCCGCACCGGCCGCTCCTCCTCCCGAAGCCTGGTCACGGTGGTCGGCGTAGTGGTCCTCCTCATCGCGGCGATCGCTTTTGCCAACAGGGGGGACAACTCGTCCGCGGACGGCTCGACCGCGAAGACCCGCAAGCCGGCGGCCGCTCCCACGGCGGCCAGCGGAACCCGTCCCGTGGACACCAAGTCCGCGGGTGTACCGACGGGATTCGCCCACACGGAGCAGGGAGCGCAGTCGGCCGCCTCGAACTACGCCGTGGCGCTGGGTTCGACGGGCATGTTCAACAAGGACAGCCGCGACGACCTCCTGCACCTCCTCTACACCTCCGCAGCGGCGGCCAGACTCCAGGGCCCGATGGACCAGGCCTACTCGACCGACTTTCTCGCCAAGATGGGCCTCGACGCGGCAGGCAACCCGCCGAACGGCAGTACGTTCGTCTCCCGGGTGGTCCCGGTCGGCACGACAGTGCAGCACTACACGGCGAACGACGCCAAGGTGGCGGTCTGGTACGTGGGGCTCATCGGCATGGCCGGCAGCTCCTCCACCGACCCCGTCACCTCGTCCTGGAAGACCTGGACGTTCGACCTGCAGTGGTCCGGGGGCGACTGGAAGATCACCTCCGACGCCCAGAAGGACGGCCCCGCACCGGTACCCGGCGACGACAAGGCCGCCACCTCCGACGAGATCAGCAAGGCCATCGAAGAGTACGGAGGGTTCACGTATGCCCGGTAGCCCGCGACGCGCGCTCAAGCTCGCCGGAGTCGTGACAGCCGTCCAGACCACCGCCGTGCTGCTGGCCACACGTGCCTTCGCCGTGCCCTCACCCACCCCTTCCGGCGGCGCTTCGCCCTCGCCGTCGAAGAAGTACAACTGCGACGTCATCTCCGGCGAGGCCAAGAAGTACTGCGAACGCGGCAACACCTCCAGTGGCTCAGGAGGTTCCAACGTCCCGGACACCTCCGCCCTCGACCCCCTCTCCTCCCTCGCCAGGGGTTGTGCCGAAGCCGCCTCCTGGACCATCGACAAGCTCGGCAAGGCCGTGAAGGAGACGGCCAACGTCGACTTCACCAACCCCAAGTTCCTGCAGCAGTACGCGATCGTCTTCGCCGCGTCCACGATCCTCACGCTCCTGCTGTGGCTCCTGGCCGTCGCCAAGCGAGCCGTACGCGGCGTGCCGCTGACCACCGCCATCTCGGAAGCCGTCGGATTCCTGTGGCTGACGGTGCTCGCCTCCGCCTTCACCCCGCTGATCCTCTACACGGTCGTATCCGCGACCGACGGAGTGACCGACGTCCTCGCCAAGGCCACCGGGGACCAGGCCGACACGTTCTTCGGCACCTTCTCCGGCGCCCTCGGCAAGGGCACCGACATCGGCGGCGGCCCGATCATGCTGATCGTGGTCTCCCTGGTCAGCATCCTCGCCGCCGGCGTCCTCTGGCTGGAGCTGGTCATCAGGGCCGCTCTCCTCTACGTCGGCGCCCTCCTCGGCACCGTCGTCTACGCGGGCCTCGTCGACAAGAACCTGTGGGGACACGTACGCCGCTGGGCCGGGATCATGATCGCCGTGATCCTCGTCAAGCCCGTCATCGTCATCGTGCTCGGGCTCGCCGGCGCCCTGTCCTCCGGCAACGGCCCCGACGCCTTCTCCGCCGTCGTCTCCGGCCTCGCCATCATCCTGCTCGCCATCTTCGCCAGCGCGATGATCTACCGCTTCGTCCCCGGCTTCGGCGACGAGATCGCCAACGGCCGCAACAACCGCATCATGCAGGGCGCCGAGTCCAAGGCCGCCGCCGTCATCAGCTCCCCCGCCACCCTCGTCGCCCAGGGCATCAAGACCCACAGCTCCCGCGCCGACAACAACGGAGCCGGCGGACAAACCAGCAGCAGCGCCCCGCGCCCGGCCAACCCCGCCACCGGCGGGGTCGCCGCCCACAGCAGCCGTACCCCCACCGGGGGCGGCGGCGGAGCCGTCCCCTCCGCCGCGCCCGCGCCCCGCGCGCCCAGCCCGGTCAACACCCCGCACGCCGGCAACACCCGCAACGTCAACCGCACGGGAGGTGAAGGGCGTTGACGACCGAGTCCCACCTGTCCCATCCGGTCACGCCCCGCCGTACGTATCTCATCGGCCGCGCCCGGCCGAACGCGATCATCGGCCGGAACCGCGAATCCGGCGAGATCGCGCTGATCGTCGCGGGCGCGTTCCTCGGCATGATGTGCGGCCTCCTCGTCCCGGTCCTGTCCCTGCGCATCGTGTTGCTGACGGGCTTCCCGCTGCTCGCGCTCGCCGCGGTGTACGTGCCCTACAAGCGCCGCACCTTCTACAAGTGGTTCGAGATCAACCGCAGTTACAAGCGCACCGTCAAGGGCGGCCACGCCGTCTACCGGTCCGGCGTCATGGAGGCGGGCACGCGGCTCGACGGGCGGGAGATCGAAATCGGCCCGCCCCCGGGCATCGGCCGCATCACCTGGCTCGCAGCCCCCTTCGGGCCCGACGAGATCGCCGTACTGCTGCACGCCGACCGGAAGACCGTCACCGCCGCCATCGAGATCGAAGGCCCCGGCGTCGGCCTGCGCGACTCCGAGGACCAGGAGGCCCTGGTCGACCGCTTCGGCACGCTGCTCAAGCACGTCGCCAACGGCGACGGATTCGTCACCCGGCTGCAGATGCTCGCCCGCACCCTGCCCGCCGACCCCGACGCCCACGCCAAGGACGTCGCCCAACGCGGTGACCCACGCTCCCCCGGCTGGCTCCAGCAGTCGTACGACCAGCTGCAGTCCATGGTGTCCACCAGCAGCGAGCAGCACCGCGCCTACCTAGTCGCCTGCATGCACTACACGCGCGAGCTCGCCGCCGAGGCGAACGCCATGGCCCGCGCCGTCCGCGCCCGCGGCGGCAAGGTCGACCGGGACGCGGGACTGGCGGTGGTCATGGCCCGCGAGCTGACCGACATCTGCTCCCGGCTCCAGGAGGCCGACATCCGGGTCCGCCAGCCGCTCGGCCAGGGCCGGCTCGCCTCCCTCATCCACTCCATGTACGACCCGGACCACCCCATCGACCACATCCAGGCGATGACCAAGCGCAACGCCTGGCCGGCCGAGCTCGACGCCATGGAGCCCACCTACCTCCAGGCCAAGACCCGCGAGTCCAACACCCGCGCCCCCTGGTGCCACGCCACCGCCTGGGTGAAGGAATGGCCCATGACCCCGGTCGGGGTCAACTTCCTCGCGCCCCTCCTCGTCCACACCCCGGACGTCATCCGAACGGTCGCGGTGACGATGGATCTCGAACCCACCGAGGTAGCCATCGAACGCATGCTGACCGAGAAGACCAACGACGAGGCCGAGGCCTCCCGCGCCGCCAAGATGAACCGCACCGTCGACCCGCGCGACGTCGCCGCCCACAACCGCCTCGACCAGAGAGGCGAAGACCTCGCGAGCGGAGCGGCGGGCGTCAACCTCGTCGGCTACATCACCGTCTCCGCCCGCACCCCGGAGGCCCTGAACCGGGACAAGCGCACGATAAGGGCCTCCGCCGGCAAGTCGTACCTCAAGCTGGAGTGGTGCGACCGAGAGCACCACCGCGCCTTCGTGAACACACTTCCCTTCGCCACCGGCATCCGAAGGTAGGGGCTGATTCACCGATGCGGGATCCGCTGTCCGTCCTCACCGACGCCTTCACCTCCTTCCTCTTCGGGAAGGTCGAGACGACCCGGCTGCCGGTGCGCACCTCCACGGGCCAGGCCCAGGCGGTCTATCTGCCCACGGCCGCGCCCGGCCTCGGCGACTCGGGCGTCATCATCGGCCGCGAGGTGTACTCCGGAAAGGGCTACATCTACGACCCCTTCCAGCTCTACGGCCAGCAGCTCCCGGCGCCGCACTGGCTGGTCCTCGGCGAGTCCGGCAACGGCAAGTCGGCCCTGGAGAAGACGTACGTCCTGCGCCAGCTGCGCTTCAAGGACCGCCAGGTCGTCGTCCTGGACGCCCAGGGCGAGGACGGGGTGGGCGAGTGGAACCTCATCGCGGAGGAGCTGGGGATAACCCCCATCCGGCTGGACCCCACGGCGGCGCTGGACCACGGGATCCGGCTCAACCCGCTCGACCCCGCGATCACCACCACCGGCCAGCTCGCGCTGCTCCGGACGATCATCGAGGTCGCGATGGGCCACGGCCTGGACGAGCGCTCCGGCTTCGCCCTCAAGGTCGCCCACTCCTTCGTCAACGAGACGATCGTCGACCGCCAGCCGGTCCTCACCGACATCGTCGAGCAGCTACGGCACCCCGAGCCGGAGTCGGCCGAGGCGATGAACGTCGCCATAGACGACGTACGGGCCTGGGGCCTGGACGTGGCCCTGGTGCTGGACCGGCTGGTCGACGGTGACCTGCGCGGCATGTTCGACGGCCCGACGACCGTGGGGATCGACCTGGACGCCCCGCTGATCGTCTTCGACCTCTCCCACATCGACCGCAACTCCATCGCCATGCCCATCCTCATGGCGATCGTCGGCGTGTGGCTGGAGCACACCTGGATCCGCCCCGACCGCAAGAAGCGCATCTTCCTGGTCGAGGAGGCCTGGCACATCATCAACAGCCCGTTCGTGGCCCAGCTGTTCCAGCGCCTGCTGAAGTTCGGCCGCCGGCTGGGCCTGTCGTTCGTGGCGGTGGTGCACCACCTGTCCGACGTCGTGGACGGAGCCGCGGCCAAGGAGGCGGCGGCGATCCTGAAGATGGCCTCCACCAGGACCATCTACGCCCAGAAGGCCGACGAGGCCCGGGCCACCGGCCGGGTGCTGGGTTTGCCGAGGTGGGCCGTGGAAATCATCCCGACACTGACGCCCGGCATCGCCGTATGGGACGTCAACGGCAATGTCCAGGTGGTCAAACACCTGGTCACGGAGACGGAACGCCCGCTGGTCTTCACCGACCGCGCGATGACCGAGTCCTCCAGCGACCTCACGGCCGACGACGCGCTGCGCGCCGCCGAACTGGAGGCCGAGCAGCGGGCGGCGGCCTTCGTGGAACACCATCTGGGCGACTCCGAGTCGACGGTGGCGTAGGGGCAGAGGCAGGGGAGGAACGGGTGAGACCGGACGCTCGCGACCGCCGCGACGATCGCCGGGAGGGCCAGGGCGGCATCCCCGACGGCCTGCTGATCGGCATACTCGCGTTCCTCCTCGGCATGACCGTGCTGGTGTGGACGGCCACCGGCCTCGCCGCCCTCTTCGCCAAGGGCGCCTGGCCGCACGCCGTCACCTTCACCCGCACCCCCCTCGCCATGCGCCACCTCATCGGCGAACCCCACGACATCACCGGCGCCTGGCCCGACACCCCCGCCTCCGAGCTGTCCGGCTGGGGCCTGTTCTGGGGCCTGTTCATCGGCCAGCTGATGGTCTTGTTCGTCGTCACCGTGTTCGTGATGGGTGTGGTGGCGAGGTGGCGGGCGGGCAGAGCGCGGGCGCGGGCCCAGAGAGAGGTGCCGGCGGAGCCGGAGCAGCGGCACGAGGTCCCGGTCCCGCGCAGCACCGGGCCGAGGCCGGAGCCGACGCCGGAGCCGATGCCCGCGCCGGTGCCCGCCCCGGCGGTGCCCGTGCGGGAGACGCCCCCTCCGACCGTCGCCCCTGTCGCTCAGCTCCAGGTCGACGGCGAGCGGGCGCGCGAGTGGGAGAAGGTCGTCGTCGCGCCCAGGGAAGGCCGCCAGACGGCCGCGGCCCAGGCCATCCAGGACGCGCCGGGCCCCGCACTCGTCGTCACCTCGAACCCCGCCCTGTGGGCGGAGACGAAGGACGCCAGAGCCAAACTGGGCCCCACCCTCCTCTACGACCCCACCCACCTGTGCGACACCCCGGCCCGCCTCCACTGGTCCCCCACAGCCGGCTGCGAGGACAAACAGACCGCGCTGAACAGGGCCACCGCCCTGCTCGCCCCCGTCCAGCCCACGGCCAAGATCGACCAGGCGGTCGCCGACACGGCACTGACCCTGCTCCGGAGCTACCTCCACGCCGCCGCGCTGGAGAACCGCACCATCCGCCACGTCCACCGCTGGTCCCAGGGCACCCAGGTCCAGGACGCCGTACGCACCCTCCGCACCCACGCCAAGGCCGCCCCCGGCGCCGCCGGCGAGCTGGAGGCCGCGCTCACCGCGCACCCCGAACGCCGCGACATCGCCCAGGAGCTGACCAGCCGAGCCCTCTCGGCCCTGTTCACCGTGAACATCCGCGAGGCCTGCACCCCGAACCGAACAGATGCCCTGTCACTGGATTCCTTCGTCCACGAGGGGGGCACGCTTTATGTGGTCGGTGAATCCATCGAGGACCCCAGGAGCAACCCGGGCGCAATGCCCCTCCTGACGGCCCTCGCCTCCAGCGTGGTCGAGCGCGGCCGGCGCATGGCCGAACGGTCATCCTCCGGTCGGCTCGACCCACCACTCGCCCTCGTCCTGGACGACGTCGCGGCCACGGCCCCCATCCCCCAGCTCCCCGAGCTGCTCGCCACCGGCCCCGACCAGGGCCTGCCCGCCTTCGCCCTGCTCCGCTCCCGTGAGCAGGCCCGCTCCCGCTGGCCGCACCGGGAACTACCGGTCTGAGACAGCCGACCCGAGACAGCCGACCCGAGACAGCCGATCCGAGACGGCCGCCTAGGACGGCCACTCCAGAACGAACTCCACCTCGTTCTGCGCCTCGTCCCTGACGTGCGGCACGACCACACCGCTGGGCGCGAACCCGACCTTGCGATACGCCCCCTGGGCACGGGCGTTCTCCTCGTGCACCAGCAGGCGCACCCGCTCCGCACCCCGTTCCCGCGCCCATGCCACACCGGCGTCGAACAGGGCCTTGATCAGCCCGTTCCCGCGGTGCTCGGGCCGGATGAACACCCCGACCACATGCCCCTGTCGACGCTCGACGGCATGCCCGGCCCAGTCCGTCATCCCGGCTTCCTCGATGAGCACGGTCACCGAGCCGGCCCAGGTACCGTCGGGCACCTCGGCGATGAACTGCCGCGCCACGCTCTGCTCCTCGGCCGACCGCTCGGCCCGCTCCTGGTAGAAGGAGTCGGGCTTGGCGGCGCCCTCCTCGTACGTCTCCAGGAAGGCGAGGTGCGCGACCGGGTCCCGCAGCGCGTCCAGCCGCAGCTCCTTCACCCGGGGCCAGTCGTCCGGTCGTATCGCGCGGATGACGTAGTCACCGCTGGTCGAGGTGCTCATGAGGGCCACCGTAGTGCCGCCCGTTGTCAGCGGCATCCCATATTGTGAAAGCCATGACAACACTGCCCGAACGACCGAACACCGCCCTTCTGGTCATCGATGTGCAGAACGGCGTGATGGCGCCGAGCTCGCCCGGCCGCGAGGACGTCATCGCGAACATCGGCACTCTCATCGACAGGGCACGCGCGGCGGACGTGCCGGTGATCTGGGTGCAGCACCAGGACGAGGAACTGGTGCCGGGCACCGAGAGCTGGGAGTACGTCCCGCAGCTGAAGCGACTCGATTCCGAGCCCCTGGTCGCCAAGAGCTACGGGGACTCCTTCGAGGACACCGTCCTGGAGTCCGTCCTCGCGGAGCGCGCAGTGGGCCGCCTCTTCGTCACGGGCGCCCAGACGGACTTCTGCATCCGCTCCACCCTGCACGGCGCCCTCGTGCGGGGCTACGACGCCACGCTGGTCGCCGACGCGCACACGACGGAGGACCTCACCGAGTACGGCGCGCCGGCCCCGGAACAGGTCATCGCCCACACCAACTTGTACTGGAGCGGCCAGCATGCACCCGGCCGCCGAGGCGGAATCATCAAGACGGCCGAAGTGGCCTTCTAAAAGGCGTTGAAATGCAGAAAGGCCCACACCATCCGGTGTGGGCCTTTCCCAAGAATTGTTCGGCGGCGTCCTACTCTCCCACAGGGTCCCCCCTGCAGTACCATCGGCGCTGTGAGGCTTAGCTTCCGGGTTCGGAATGTAACCGGGCGTTTCCCTCACGCTATGACCACCGAAACACTATGAAACTGTGAACGCCGCACCACCCTCACCGGGCGGGGCTGTTCGTGGTTTCAGAACCAACACAGTGGACGCGAGCAACTGAGGACAAGCCCTCGGCCTATTAGTACCGGTCACCTCCACCAGTTACCTGGCTTCCAGATCCGGCCTATCAACCCAGTCGTCTACTGGGAGCCTTACCCCATCAAGTGGGTGGGAGTCCTCATCTCGAAGCAGGCTTCCCGCTTAGATGCTTTCAGCGGTTATCCCTCCCGAACGTAGCCAACCAGCCATGCCCTTGGCAGAACAACTGGCACACCAGAGGTTCGTCCGTCCCGGTCCTCTCGTACTAGGGACAGCCCTTCTCAAGACTCCTACGCGCACAGCGGATAGGGACCGAACTGTCTCACGACGTTCTAAACCCAGCTCGCGTACCGCTTTAATGGGCGAACAGCCCAACCCTTGGGACCGACTCCAGCCCCAGGATGCGACGAGCCGACATCGAGGTGCCAAACCATCCCGTCGATATGGACTCTTGGGGAAGATCAGCCTGTTATCCCCGGGGTACCTTTTATCCGTTGAGCGACGGCGCTTCCACAAGCCACCGCCGGATCACTAGTCCCGACTTTCGTCCCTGCTCGACCCGTCGGTCTCACAGTCAAGCTCCCTTGTGCACTTACACTCAACACCTGATTGCCAACCAGGCTGAGGGAACCTTTGGGCGCCTCCGTTACCCTTTAGGAGGCAACCGCCCCAGTTAAACTACCCATCAGACACTGTCCCTGATCCGGATCACGGACCCAGGTTAGACATCCAGCACGACCAGACTGGTATTTCAACGACGACTCCACACACACTGGCGTGCGTGCTTCACAGTCTCCCAGCTATCCTACACAAGCCGAACCGAACACCAATATCAAACTGTAGTAAAGGTCCCGGGGTCTTTCCGTCCTGCTGCGCGAAACGAGCATCTTTACTCGTAGTGCAATTTCACCGGGCCTATGGTTGAGACAGTCGAGAAGTCGTTACGCCATTCGTGCAGGTCGGAACTTACCCGACAAGGAATTTCGCTACCTTAGGATGGTTATAGTTACCACCGCCGTTTACTGGCGCTTAAGTTCTCAGCTTCGCCCCACCGAAATGGAGCTAACCGGTCCCCTTAACGTTCCAGCACCGGGCAGGCGTCAGTCCGTATACATCGCCTTACGGCTTCGCACGGACCTGTGTTTTTAGTAAACAGTCGCTTCTCGCTGGTCTCTGCGGCCACCCCCAGCTCAGAGCGCGAAGCTCATCACCAGGACTGGCCCCCCTTCTCCCGAAGTTACGGGGGCATTTTGCCGAGTTCCTTAACCATAGTTCACCCGAACGCCTCGGTATTCTCTACCTGACCACCTGAGTCGGTTTAGGGTACGGGCCGCCATGAAACTCGCTAGAGGCTTTTCTCGACAGCATAGGATCATCCACTTCACCACAATCGGCTCGGCATCAGGTCTCAGACTTAATGCAGGGCGGATTTGCCTACCCTGCGTCCTACACCCTTACCCCGGGACAACCACCGCCCGGGATGGACTACCTTCCTGCGTCACCCCATCACTCACCTACTACCAGCTTGGTCCGGCGGCTCCACCACTCCCCTTTGCCCGAAGGCTCCGGGGCGGCTTCACGGCCTTAGCATCACTGGATTCGATGTTTGACGCTTCACAGCGGGTACCGGAATATCAACCGGTTATCCATCGACTACGCCTGTCGGCCTCGCCTTAGGTCCCGACTTACCCTGGGCAGATCAGCTTGACCCAGGAACCCTTAGTCAATCGGCGCACACGTTTCTCACGTGTGAATCGCTACTCATGCCTGCATTCTCACTCGTCAACCGTCCACGACTACCTTCCAGTGCCGCTTCACCCGGCAGACGACGCTCCCCTACCCATCACAGCACCCGTTGGGGCTATACGCTGCAATGACACGACTTCGGCGGTACGCTTGAGCCCCGCTACATTGTCGGCGCGGAATCACTAGACCAGTGAGCTATTACGCACTCTTTCAAGGGTGGCTGCTTCTAAGCCAACCTCCTGGTTGTCTGTGCGACTCCACATCCTTTCCCACTTAGCGTACGCTTAGGGGCCTTAGTCGATGCTCTGGGCTGTTTCCCTCTCGACCATGGAGCTTATCCCCCACAGTCTCACTGCCGCGCTCTCACTTACCGGCATTCGGAGTTTGGCTAAGGTCAGTAACCCGGTAGGGCCCATCGCCTATCCAGTGCTCTACCTCCGGCAAGAAACACACGACGCTGCACCTAAATGCATTTCGGGGAGAACCAGCTATCACGGAGTTTGATTGGCCTTTCACCCCTAACCACAGGTCATCCCCCAGGTTTTCAACCCTGGTGGGTTCGGTCCTCCACGAAGTCTTACCTCCGCTTCAACCTGCCCATGGCTAGATCACTCCGCTTCGGGTCTTGAGCGTGCTACTGAAGCGCCCTATTCGGACTCGCTTTCGCTACGGCTTCCCCACCCGGGTTAACCTCGCAACACACCGCAAACTCGCAGGCTCATTCTTCAAAAGGCACGCAGTCACGAGGATCCGAAGATCCCGACGCTCCCACGGCTTGTAGGCACACGGTTTCAGGTACTATTTCACTCCCCTCCCGGGGTACTTTTCACCATTCCCTCACGGTACTATCCGCTATCGGTCACCAGGGAATATTTAGGCTTAGCGGGTGGTCCCGCCAGATTCACACGGGATTTCTCGGGCCCCGTGCTACTTGGGTGTCTCTCCAACGAGCCGCTGACGTTTCGACTACGGGGGTCTTACCCTCTACGCCGGACCTTTCGCATGTCCTTCGCCTACATCAACGGTTTCTGACTCGTCCCACGGCCGGCAGACCGTGGAAGAGAGATCCCACAACCCCGCATGCGCAACCCCTGCCGGGTCTCACACGCATACGGTTTGGCCTCATCCGGTTTCGCTCGCCACTACTCCCGGAATCACGGTTGTTTTCTCTTCCTGCGGGTACTGAGATGTTTCACTTCCCCGCGTTCCCTCCACACTGCCTATGTGTTCAGCAGTGGGTGACAGCCCATGACGACTGCCGGGTTTCCCCATTCGGAAACCCCCGGATCAAAGCCTGGTTGACGACTCCCCGGGGACTATCGCGGCCTCCCACGTCCTTCATCGGTTCCTGGTGCCAAGGCATCCACCGTGCGCCCTTAAAAACTTGGCCACAGATGCTCGCGTCCACTGTGCAGTTCTCAAACAACGACCAGCCACCCGTCACAGCCCGCCGAAGCAGACTTTCACCGGGGCCGGCATCTCAGAGGGAGTTCATTCCCTCAGACACCCAACAGCGTGCCCGACACGATCAGCCGACCAGATCAGCGTTCCACGCCCCGAGGGGCAGTACTAGCGCCTGGTCCATCCTGGACCGTGCCGAATAATCAACGTTCCACCCATGAGCAACCAGCATCGGACGTTCGCCGATGTACTGGCCTCTGACCGAGCGAACCCGGTAAGAAGTGCTCCTTAGAAAGGAGGTGATCCAGCCGCACCTTCCGGTACGGCTACCTTGTTACGACTTCGTCCCAATCGCTAGTCCCACCTTCGACAGCTCCCTCCCACAAGGGGTTGGGCCACCGGCTTCGGGTGTTACCAACTTTCGTGACGTGACGGGCGGTGTGTACAAGGCCCGGGAACGTATTCACCGCAGCAATGCTGATCTGCGATTACTAGCGACTCCGACTTCATGGGGTCGAGTTGCAGACCCCAATCCGAACTGAGACCGGCTTTTTGAGATTCGCTCCACCTCACGGTATCGCAGCTCTTTGTACCGGCCATTGTAGCACGTGTGCAGCCCAAGACATAAGGGGCATGATGACTTGACGTCGTCCCCACCTTCCTCCGAGTTGACCCCGGCGGTCTCCTGTGAGTCCCCATCACCCCGAAGGGCATGCTGGCAACACAGAACAAGGGTTGCGCTCGTTGCGGGACTTAACCCAACATCTCACGACACGAGCTGACGACAGCCATGCACCACCTGTACACCGACCACAAGGGGGCGCCTGTCTCCAGACGTTTCCGGTGTATGTCAAGCCTTGGTAAGGTTCTTCGCGTTGCGTCGAATTAAGCCACATGCTCCGCCGCTTGTGCGGGCCCCCGTCAATTCCTTTGAGTTTTAGCCTTGCGGCCGTACTCCCCAGGCGGGGAACTTAATGCGTTAGCTGCGGCACCGACGACGTGGAATGTCGCCAACACCTAGTTCCCACCGTTTACGGCGTGGACTACCAGGGTATCTAATCCTGTTCGCTCCCCACGCTTTCGCTCCTCAGCGTCAGTAATGGCCCAGAGATCCGCCTTCGCCACCGGTGTTCCTCCTGATATCTGCGCATTTCACCGCTACACCAGGAATTCCGATCTCCCCTACCACACTCTAGCTAGCCCGTATCGACTGCAGACCCGAGGTTAAGCCTCGGGCTTTCACAATCGACGTGACAAGCCGCCTACGAGCTCTTTACGCCCAATAATTCCGGACAACGCTTGCGCCCTACGTATTACCGCGGCTGCTGGCACGTAGTTAGCCGGCGCTTCTTCTGCAGGTACCGTCACTTGCGCTTCTTCCCTGCTGAAAGAGGTTTACAACCCGAAGGCCGTCATCCCTCACGCGGCGTCGCTGCATCAGGCTTTCGCCCATTGTGCAATATTCCCCACTGCTGCCTCCCGTAGGAGTCTGGGCCGTGTCTCAGTCCCAGTGTGGCCGGTCGCCCTCTCAGGCCGGCTACCCGTCGTCGCCTTGGTGAGCCATTACCTCACCAACAAGCTGATAGGCCGCGGGCTCATCCTTCACCGCCGGAGCTTTCCAAGTTCACAGATGCCTGCGAACCTCGTATCCGGTATTAGACCCCGTTTCCAGGGCTTGTCCCAGAGTGAAGGGCAGATTGCCCACGTGTTACTCACCCGTTCGCCACTAATCCACCCCGAAGGGCTTCATCGTTCGACTTGCATGTGTTAAGCACGCCGCCAGCGTTCGTCCTGAGCCAGGATCAAACTCTCCGTGAATGTTTTCCCGTAATCGGGATGAACACCACGAGAGCGGTGCGAGAGGAGGAATAGTCCCCTCGCACACAGCGTCCTCGCTGTGTTATTTCAAAGGAACCTCGACCATCGGATTGTTCCGACGGACGGGGTATCAACATATCTGGCGTTGATTTTTGGCACGCTGTTGAGTTCTCAAGGAACGGTCGCTTCCTTTGTACTCACCCTCTCGGGCTTTCCTCCGGGCTTCCCTTCGGTGTTTCCGACTCTATCAGATCTTTTCGATCCGATTTCCTCGGTGCTTTCCAGGTTCTCGCTTTCGCGTTTCCCTTTCCGGCGGTTCCGACTCTATCAGATCCTTTCGGCGTCTGACTCCCAGTCAGGGGGGCTTGTCTTCCTGGCCGTTGGGCCGTTCCGACGTCTCAAACCTTAGCGGATCCGCTCGGCGATTCCCAATCGGGCCGCCGGGCTTCCATTCGAATTGAATTCGGGCACGCTGAATACAACCCGTCCGGGAGATCGTGCTGCTGGTGTGAGGTGCCGCTCGAAGCGGCCGAGGTGCTACCGAGGAACCGTTACGGCTCCGTGGCAACCCGAAGAACTTTACGGATCGGCCAGGGGCGTGTCAACACCCCCCTGTCAAGATTTTTTACGGTGACCTCAGTCGAGGTCGCTGAGCCGACCGCCGGCGTCCGGCTGGGCGTGCTCCACCCTGCGCAGGAGCCTGGTCAGGACCTCACCGAGCACCCCGCGCTCCGCCGGCGTGAGGTCCTGGAGCAGGTCCTCCTCGAAAACGGTGGCCAGGCGCATGGCCTCCAGCCACTTCTCGCGGCCCTCGGGGGTCAGCTCGACGATCACCCGGACTCGGTTTGACTCGTCGCGCTCCCTGGTGACGAGTCCCTCGGTGACCATGCGGTCGATCCGGTGGGTCATCGCGGCCGGCGTGAGACCGAGCCGCTTGGCGAGGTCACTGGGGCCCATGCGGTAGGGGGCGCCGGAGAGGACCAGCGCCTTGAGCACCTCCCACTCGGCGTTGCTGATGCCGAGGGCGGAGGTCTGGCGGCCGTAGGCGACGTTCATACGGCGGTTGAGGCGGGACAGCGCCGACACGATCTTCTCGACCTGGGGGTCCAGGTCCTGGAACTCGCGCTGGTAGGCGGCGATCTGCTCTTCGAGCGTCGGCTCGGTGACGTCGGGGGCGGTGTCGGCCATGGCCGCAGTATCGCACGCACGTGCTTTGCATTGAAGTCCTTCCATGTGTAATCTTTAGCTTCGAACTTTAGCTTTGAAGTCTTCAGGCCTAACTAGTGAGAGAGGTGAACGTGACCAGGGCGATGGGCGCAGCGATGCGCCGGATCCACGTGGGCAACGCACTCAGCGCGTTCGGGCTCGGCTTCACCGTCCCCTACCTGTACGTCTACGTGGCGCAGGTGCGGGGCCTGGGAGCCATGACGGCGGGAGTCGTGCTCGCCGTCTTCGCCGTGGCCGCGCTGATCGTGCTGCCGTTCGCCGGCCGGGCGATCGTGCGGCGTGGCCCGCTGCCGGTTCTGATCGCCGCCCTGGTCACCGCCGCGCTCGGCGCGCTGAGCCTGGGGCTCGCGGGCAACGCCACCGCAGTACTGCTGTCGTCGGCGGCGCTCGGTGCCGGGCAGGCCGTGATGCAGCCGGCGCTGGCGACCATGATCGTGGACTGCTCCACGGCCGACACCCGGTCGCGGGCGTTCGCGATGCAGTTCTTCCTGCAGAATCTGGGGCTCGGTATAGGCGGTCTCATCGGCGGTCATCTCGTCGACACCACGCGCGTGTCGTCGTTCACGCTGCTGTTCACGATCGAGGCGGCGATGTTCCTGCTGCTGGTCGGCGTGATGGCGACCGTGCGGATGCCGCACTCGCCGCGGATCGAGGACGCGCCCGCGCGGTCGGCCAAGGGCAGCTGGAAGCAGCTGCTCCAGAACCGGGCCATGGTGCAGCTGTGCGTGCTGGGTTTCGTGCTGTTCTTCGCCTGCTACGGCCAGTTCGAGTCCGGGCTGAGCGCGTACGGCGTCGAGGCCGCCGGGATATCCACTTCCGCGCTGGGGACGGCCCTGGCCGCGAACACGCTGATGATCGTGGTCGCGCAGTTCGCCGTGCTGAAGTTCGTGGAGCGCCGTCGGCGGTCCCGGGTCATCGCCGGTGTCGGCCTGATCTGGTCCGTGGCCTGGCTGGCCGCCGGGTACGCGGGGCTGGGGCACGGCAGCCGGGAGATGGCCACCGCGGCCTTCGTCTCGACCTACGCGCTGTTCGGGCTGGGTGAGGCGATGCTGTCGCCGACGGTCGCGCCGCTGGTCGCCGACCTGGCTCCCGAGGGGATGGCCGGGCAGTACAACTCTGCGTTCGCGCTGGTCAAGCAGTTGGCGCTGGCTGTGGGTCCGGCGGTGGGCGGTCCGCTGGGTGCCTCGCTGCCCGCGCCGTACGTCGTGACCTTCCTGCTGTTCTCGCTGGGGATCACGGTGCTTGCGCTGCGGCTGGGGCGGCGGCTCACCCCCGTCCAGGACCGGCCGTGGCCGGCGCGCGGGAGCCTGGTGGTCGCCCGGGGCGGCGCACCCGCGGAGCCGGTGGCCGCGGAGGCGTAAGGCACCCGGTGCCCCACGGTGTCCAGCTCTCTAGCTCTTCGGCAACACGAACTCGCACCACACCGCCTTGCCGCCGCCGGGCGTTCTGCGGCAGCCCCAGTTGGACGCGATCGTCGCCACGATGGCGATGCCCCGGCCGGACTCGTCCCCCGGTTCCGCTCGCCGGCGTCGGGGAAGGTGATCGTCCCCGTCCGTCACCTCGATGATCAGGCGGCGGTCGGTACGGCGGAGCCGGAGGCGCATGGGGGGCGTGCCGTGCTGGAGGGAGTTGGCGACGAGCTCGCTCGCGGCGAGCACGCCGAGATCGTGCAGCTCGGCCGGGAAGCGCCAGCTCGTCAGCACGCCGGAGGCGAACGCACGCGCGCGGGGGGCCGCCTCCACGCCGCCGAGGAGTTCCAGGGCCGCGTTGCGGAAGAGGTCGCCGTCGGGGCCCGTACGGGCTGGGTGCTGGAGGACGAGGACGGCGACGTCGTCGTCGTGGTCGGCGGTGACGCCGGCCGAGCGGACCAGGCGGTCGCAGACGACCTGTGGGGTGCCGGTCGCGCCGGCGAGGGCGCCTTCGAGGGCCGCGATGCCCTCGTCCAGGTCCTCGTCGCGGCGTTCGACCAGGCCGTCGGTGTAGAGCACGGCCGTGGAGCCCGGGCCGAGGGCGATGGAGCCGGAGGAGTGGATCCAGCCGCCGGTGCCGAGCGGCGGGCCGGTGGGCTCGTCGGCGCGGGAGACGGTGCCGTTCTCGTCGCGGACCAGGATCGGCAGGTGCCCGGCGGAGGCGTACACCAGCCGGCCCTCGTTGGGGTCGTGGACGGCGTAGACGCAGGTGGCGATCTGGTTTGCGTCGATCTCGGTGGCCAGGCCGTCCAGCAACTGGAGCACCTCGTGCGGCGGCAGGTCGAGGCGGGCGTAGGCGCGGACGGCCGTACGCAACTGGCCCATGACAGCCGCCGCCCGCACACCCCGGCCCATGACGTCGCCGATCACCAGGGCCGTGCGGCCGCCGCCCAGGGTGATCACGTCGTACCAGTCGCCGCCGACCGCTGCCTCGGTGCCGCCGGGCTGGTAGGTGGCGGCGATGCGCAGGTCGTCGGGTTGTTCCAGCTCCTGCGGCAACAGCGAGCGCTGGAGGGTCACCGCCGTCTCGCGCTGGCGGCGCTCGCTGGCGCGCAGCCGTTCGGCGGCCTCGGCGTGGTCGGTGACGTCGGTGGCGAAGACGAGCACGCCGCCGTCGCGGTCGCCGCCCTCGTCGACGGGGGTGCAGGTGAAGGTGTACGAGCGGCCGTCCACGGCCTTGCGGGACTTCAGGGTGCGGGGCTTGCCGCTGCGCAGCACCTGGTCGAGGAGCGGCAGCAGGCCCAGTTCGGCGAGTTCGGGCAGTGCCTCGCGGGCGGGGGTGCCCAGGGGCCGTACGCCGAAGGCCGCCGCGTAGGCGTCGTTGACGTACGCGATGCGGTGGTCGGGGCCGTGCACCAGGGCGACCAGGGCCGGGACGTGGTCGAGGACGTCGCGCGCGGGCAGTTCGTCGACGGCGGGCACCAGGGGTGTGCCGTCGGCGGGCTGTCCGGCGCGGGCCGCGGGGACGGAGCCTTCCCCCCGCCGGTCCGGGGAGACCGGGGTCTCGGTCCGCGCGGCGGCGCGGCGCTGCGTTCCGGGGAGCCGGGCGCTCCAGCGCGTGAAGTTCACTTGGGAAGAAGCCTCGTGGGTGCTTAAGGGCGGGCGGGTGGCCCGTCCGAGGACGTGGGGCAGTCTGGCAGGGGGCGAGCCGCGGCGACATCCGTCAGACGCCTGGGCGGGCCGGGGAGTTCCTGGGTCCGGTCAGGACGACCCCTTCGGGTCGTCCGAGGGGCTGTGAGGAGGCTTTCCACCGGCAGCGAGTTCGAACTCCGCTCGCGGATGTTCGAGCGAACCGAGCGAGACGATCTCCCTCTTGAAGAGCCCGGCGAGGGTCCATTCCGCCAGGACACGGGCCTTTCGGTTGAAAGTGGGCACCCTGCTGAGGTGGTAGACGCGGTGCATGAACCAGGCAGGGTAGCCCTTCAGCTTGCGCCCGTAGACCTGGGCGACGCCCTCGTGCAGGCCGAGGGAGGCGACCGAGCCGACGTACTTGTGGGCGTACGTCTCCAGGGGCTCACCGCGCAGCGCGTGGGCGATGTTGTCGCCGAGGGTCCGGGCCTGGCGGACGGCGTGCTGGGCGTTGGGCGCGGTCTCGGTGCCGGGTTCGGCTGCGGTGACGTCGGGGACGGCCGCCGCGTCTCCGGCCGCCCAGGCGTGCTCCGTGCCGTCGACGGTCAGCTGGGCGGTGCATTTGAGCCTGCCGCGCGCGGTGAGCGGCAGGTCGGTCGCGGCGAGCAGGGGGCTGGGCTTGACGCCGGCCGTCCACACGACCGTACGGGTCGGGAAGCGCTGGCCGTCGCTGAGGACGGCGACGCGGTCGGCACAGGAGTCCAGGCGGGTTTCGAGGAGCACCTGGATGTTGCGGCGGCGCAGCTGGGTGACGGTGTAGCGGCCCATTTCCTCGCCGACCTCGGGGAGGATGCGGTCGGAGGCCTCCACGAGGATCCACTTCATGTCCTCGGGGCGGACGTTGTGGTAGTAGCGCGCGGCGTAGCGGGCCATGTCCTGGAGCTCGGCGAGTGCCTCCACGCCCGCGTAGCCGCCGCCGACGAAGACGAACGTCAGGGCGGCGTCGCGGATCGCGGGGTCGCGGGTGGAGGAGGCGATGTCCATCTGCTCGATGACGTGGTTGCGCAGGCCGATGGCCTCTTCGACGGTCTTGAAGCCGATGCCGTACTCGGCGAGGCCGGGGATGGGCAGCGTGCGGGAGATCGAGCCGGGGGCCAGCACGAGCTCGTCGTAACCGAGGAGTTCGGCCGGTTTTCCCTCCTCGGCGGTGGCGAGGGTGCGGACGGCGGCGGTGCGCACCGCGTGGTCGATGGACGTCACCTCGCCGACGACCACATGACAGTGGTCCAGGACGCGACGCAGCGGTACGACGACATGGCGAGGCGAGATCGAACCGGCGGCCGCTTCCGGAAGGAACGGCTGGTACGTCATGTAGGGGTCCGGAGTGACGACGGTGATGTCGACCTCACCCCGCCTGAGCTCGCCCTTCAGCTTCCGCTGCAGACGCAGTGCCGTGTACATCCCGACGTAGCCGCCGCCGACAACCAGAATGCGCGCACGTTCCTTCACCATCCCATGACGCACCCGACTCTGTTGTTTGTCCACAGCCCCGGCAATTTGTGTGACTGGCGGCCGGGTGCGCGTGGGGCCGGGCCCGGTGCCGGGACGGGACGAAAGGGGGCAGGTCAGCGGGGGCGGGCGATGGGGCGCGAAGGTGAGGAAACGGGATGTACGAGACCCGTACTCCGATCGGGGGGCGCACTGTGCGGAACCTGCCCCTTCTGAATTGACTTCCTCTCAACTATGTTCGTGTGTCGACGGGGTGTAGGGAATGTGGTCGAACGGGTGCCGCGACGGGCGGACCCGGTCGAGAACGACGTCAGTTCCACACGCTTCGGATCACAGGCGGGGAGTCTCCGGGGGGAGACGTCATTACCGGGGGAACACATGCATGTTCAGGACACGCATTGGTCATCTGCAGCCGCCATCGCACCGGGTGGCGGGGCGATGAACGCGGCGGTGGGCAACGGACGCGCGGACGCGGCGCGTACGGCCCCGCTGCGGGTGGACGCACAGCGCAATCTGGAACACGTGCTGCGTGCGGCACGTGAGGTCTTCGGCGAGCTGGGGTACGGCGCGCCGATGGAGGACGTGGCCCGGCGGGCCCGGGTGGGTGTCGGCACGGTGTACCGGCGCTTTCCCAGCAAGGACGTGCTGGTCCGGCGGATAGCCGAGGAGGAGACCGCCCGGCTGACCGAGCAGGCGCGGGCCGCGCTCGGGCAGGAGGACGAGCCGTGGTCGGCGCTGTCCCGGTTCCTGCGGACGTCCGTGGCGTCCGGGGCGGGGCGGTTGCTGCCGCCGCAGGTCCTGCGGGTCGGCTCCGCGCAGGGCTCCGCCGAGTCGGGTGGTCCGGGCGGGGCGCCCGCCGAGGAGGCTCGGGTGCCTCAGCAGCGGGTGCAGCCGGCGGCCGGTGAGCTTCGGCTGGTGCCCGGGGAAGCCCCCGGGGCAGCCGACGACAGCGGGGTCGGAGCGTTGCTCGATGTGGTGGGGCAGCTGGTGGAGCGGGCTCGGGCGGCCGGTGAGCTGCGGGCGGACGTGTCCGTGGGGGATGTGCTGCTGGTGATCGCCACGGCGGCACCGTCTCTGCCGGATGCGGCGCAGCAGGCGGCGGCTTCGGCCCGGTTGCTGGACATCCTGCTGGAGGGGCTGCGGTCGCGTCCCGCGTAGGGGTCCCCGCCGTCGGCGGCTGCGGGTGGTTGCCTTGCAGGCGGTTCGGGGTGGGTGGCCCTGTGGTCTTCGGCCTGACCGGGAGCCGGGGCTGATCGCGCAGCCCCCGCGCCCCTGGGGGGCCTGCCGGGCCGCCTGCCCCATCGGCGTCCCTCACCGAAAGCGACCTTCTCTGCGGTTCCCTCGTTCGAGTGATGGCCGAAAGTCTGTGCCGACAGCGGCCCTCGGATGAGTGGATGCCGTGAACATGGAGCCCTTGAACAAAAAACCATGTGGCACCCTGAGCCGGTGACGGGTTGGGCTGGGCGGGTGTCGGGGGCTTTCCGCGATGGGCGTTGACGGGTGGGACGAGTCACGCGGTGACGACGCGAGCGCGGAGGCCGCCGGCCCGACCCCGCCCCAGGTGCCGAATCAGGGCGGGCCTCCGGCTTCCACGGGCGGGCGGAGCGAGAGGAGCGTGCCGGCCCAGCGTGCCGGCAGCGTGCTGCCGCCGCCCCGGGAGCTGCCGCCCGACGACGGCGAGCTGATCGAGCGGATGCGCGGCGGTGACGACTCCGCGTACGAGGAGCTCTACCGGCGGCACGCGGACCCCGTACGGCGCTATGCGCGCAGCTGCTGCCGGGACGCGCACACCGCCGACGACCTGACGGCCGAGGTCTTCGCCCGGATGCTGCAGGCGGTGCGCGGCGGATCGGGGCCCTCGCACGCCGTGCGGGCCTATCTGCTGACCTCCGTGCGGCGCGTCGCCGCGCACTGGACCAAGTCGGCCCGGCGCGAGCAGCTCGTGGACGACTTCGCCGTCTTCGCCCAACAGGCCTCGCATGCCTCCGAAGGATCCGGCACCGCTGCCTCCGTCGGCTCCTTCGGAGCGGGCCTGGACCTCGGCGCCGATGTGCGCGCGATGCACGAGGCCGAGCAGTCGATGGCGATGCGGGCCTTCCGCTCGCTGCCCGAGCGCTGGCAGGCCGTGCTGTGGCACACCGAAGTGGAGGACGAGTCCCCGAGTGAAGTGGCCGTGCTGTTCGGGCTGGACGCCAACGGCACGCGCGTGCTGGCGAGCCGCGCCCGCGAGGGGCTGAAGCAGGCCTATCTCCAGGCCCACGTCAGCGCCTCCCTCGCCGCCGACGAGGAGTGCTCCCGCTACGCCGACCAGCTCGGCACCTACGCCCGTCGCAAACTGCGCATCCGTGCCGAGCGGGGCCTGCGCAAGCACCTGGAGGAATGCGCCAAGTGCCGGCTGGCGGCGGCTCAGATCGAGGAGGTCGCCGGCGGTATCCCCGCTGTCGTCCCGGTCGCGGTCATCGGCTGGTTCGGGGCCGCCGGGTACGCCAAGGCGCTCGGCGTCATCGCCGGCAGCGCCGGGGCGGGGGCGGCGGGTGCCGCCGCGGCCACCGGGTCGTCGTCCGGCGGTGCGGGCGGTGCCGCGGCCTCGGAGGGGCTCGGGGCACCGGTGAAGGCGGGGATCGCGGCCGGTGTGGTCGCGGTGGCCGCCGCCGCGGTGGCACTGGCCCTGGCGAACGACAGCCATCCGCCGGCGAAGGAGACCGCCAGACCGACGCCGTCCGCGCCGGTCGCGCAGCCTCCGGCGCCGAAGCCGACCCCGTCGAAGCAGAAGCCCTCGCCGCAGCCGGTGGTGCTCGCAGCCGAGCCGACCCCCACCCCGACGCCGACGCCCACTCCGACCCCCACCCCGACGCCGACGCCCGAGCCCACCCCTACACCGACGCCGCCGCCCCCGCCGAAACCCACGCCCAGCCCGACCCCGACGCCCACTCCACCCCCGGCGCCCACCGTCTACGAGCTGAGCGACCTGAGTTACGACGTCGACGGCGACGGCAGCAAGCCCGAGATCCGGCTCGGCGGGAGCAGCTGGGTGTGGCAGCGCTACGGCATGTCGATCGGCGGCAAGCAGTACGCGCGCGGGGCGACCGTGCACGGCGAGTCCTCCGTCACCATCGACCTCAACCGGCGGTGCGGCTCCTACGACGCACTGGCCGGCGTGGACGACATGACGCTCGGCCTCGGCAAGGTGTCCTTCTCCGTCTGGGCCGACGGCGTCCGGCTGTGGCAGTCCGGGATGCTCAAGGGACGCGACCAGGCCGTGCCCGTCCATGTGGACCTCACCGGTCGCAGGACCGTACGGCTCGTCGTACGGCCGCACAGCAACGTCTTCGACCAGGCGGCGCTCGCGGACTGGGCGGAGTCCCGGTTCACCTGCCGGTAGGCCGAAAGGCCGGCGAGCGGAAGGCCGCTGAGCGGAAGCACCGAAAGGCGGCCGCCGGCCCTCACCGGGCGCGCTCGACGGCCGCCTCCTCGGTGCCGAGCTCGCGCAGCACGTCGGCCGCGTCGAGGGACGCGCCCCGGGCGCGCTCGGCCGCGTACCGCTCGGGCGGCAGGGCCGCGCGGGCGCCGGCCTGCACCCGGGCGGCCTCGCTGCCTTCCGGCTCGGGACGCGGAGTGCCGGCGCGCCAGTGGTCCGCGGCGGCGAACAGCCGGACCGCACCGGCCAGATCGCCGCACCGGGCCCGCAGACCGGCCGCGATGTCCACCAGCCCCGCCGTGATCGTCTCGGCGCACCGCTGGGCCACGGCCGCGCGCAGCGCCCCGGCGATGATCGGCAGCCCGTGCGCGGGGCCCGACTCTTCGGCGGCGAGGAGCGCCTCGACGATGCGCAGGGCCGCCTCGAACTGCGGTGGCGGGGTGCCGCCGCGGGCCACCGCGCGGGTCTCCTGGTACAGCTCGCGGGCCCGGGCGGTCTGCCCGTCGTGCAGGGCGATGTGGGCGAGCAGCAGCCGTACGAAGGCACGCGACTCCGGCACCGCGTACCGGTCGGCGGCCGCGCCCGCCTCGTCCAGGGCGGCCACCGCGGTCTTCGGGTCGCCGGAGCGGTAGGAGATCTCGGCGAGCCGGGCCAGCAGGAAGGGCGACTCGGCGTAGGCCTTCACCTCGTAGGCCAGGCGCAGTGCCTCCTCGTACTCACCGCGCGCCTCGGCGAACCTGCCGCGGGCCATGGCCGCCTCGCCGGCCGCGCTGCACACCTGGGCCCGCATCCAGCGGTCCCCGACGCGCCGGCTGAGCGTCCGCAGCTCGGCCAGGTCCTCGTCCACGCCCCGCAGGTTGCCCGGGGAGTCGACGATCACGTGGGTGCGGAACATCAGCGAGACGCCGATCTCCCAGTCGCCGCCGTACGCCCGGCAGTTGGCCACCGTCGCGGCCATGTCCGGCCCGACGTCCGCCGGGCCGCCCAGGTAGTAGGCGGTCAGCGGCCACACGATGCCAGGGAACCGGGCGGCCTGGGGGCCGCCGTGCTCGTAGGCGGCGCGGACGCGTGCGATGTACTCCGCTGCGCGCGGGTCGCCCGCCAGGTGCTCGGTACTCGACTCGGAGGTCAGGAACAGATCGAGCATCCGCAGATCCATCCGCACGTCCCGCAGCGGGTGCCCGGCCTTTCCGTCGGGCACGGCGAGGAAGTCGCCGATCGGATCGGCCGACTCCACCAGGGACATCAGGTCGGCGCCGACGCCGAGGGCGGGCGGGGCATCCGAGGTCGACAGGGCGTCCAGTGCCACGCCCAGGCGCAGGACCAGCCGTACCCACGCGACCGCTTCCTGGCGGTGGTTGCGGAGCCACCAGAACCAGCCGATGGCCAGGACGATCGCGGCCGCCTCCGGCTCGTCGCCGGCGCGTACGGAGCGGTCCAGGGCAGCCCGGATGTTGTCCAGCTCGGTCTCCAGGCGGGAGATCCAGGGGAGTTGGTCCGCCGAACGCAGGCTCGGCTCGGCCTCCTCGACCAGCGCCCGCACCCAGGCGCGATGCCGGCGCTCGGCCCTGGCGCGCAGTCCGGGGATCTCGGCCGCGCGCTCGGTGGCGTACTCGTGGATGGTCTCCAGCATGCGGTAGCGCATGCCGCCGGAGCCGTCGGGGCCGCTGGGCGCGGCCACGACGAGGGACTTGTCGACGAGGGCGCCGATCAGGTCGGCGGCCGGTCCGGTGCACACGGCCTCGGCGGCCGCGAGGTCCCAGCCGCCGGCGAACACCGACACCTCGCACAGCACCGTACGCTCGCGCTCGTCCAGCAGGTCCCAGGACCAGTCGACGACCGCGCGCAGGGTCTGCTGGCGGGGCAGGACCGTACGGCTGCCGGAGGTGAGCAGGCGGAAGCGGTCGTCGAGCCGGTCGGCGATCTGCCGCGGGGTCAGCAGCCTGAGCCGGGCGGCGGCCAGCTCGATGGCGAGCGGCAGCCCGTCCAGGCGGCGGCAGATCTCCGCCACGGCCCCGGTGTCGGCGAGCACCGCTTCGGCGTCGGGACGGACGGCCTTCGCGCGCTCGGCGAACAGGCGGTGCGCCTGCTCCGGGACCAGGGGCTCGACCGGGCGCACCGACTCACCGGGGACGAGCAGGGGTTCACGGCTGGTCGCGAGGATCGTGAGGCCCGGGCAGTGGGTGAGGAGGGTCTCGGCGAGGGCGGCGGCCGCGCCGATGACGTGTTCGCAGTTGTCAAGGATCAGGAGCTGGCTGCGCGGGGCGCAGTACTCGATCAGCAGGGCGACGGGGTCGGCCTGCGGGGTCGCCAGCTCGTTGGTCAGCAGCACGGTCTCGCGCAGACCGAGCGCGCTGACCACGGCGCCGGGCACCGCCTCCGGGTGGTCGAGCGGGGCCAGCTCGACCAGCCATGCGTGCGGGAGCCCTGCGGCGGCCTCCTCGGCGAGGCGGGTCTTTCCCGAGCCGCCCGGTCCGGTGAGCGTGACCAGGCGGGCCCTGTGCAAGTCGGAACGAATGGCTTCGAGTTCTGGTTCCCGACCGACGAAGGACGTCAGGCGGGGGCGCAGATTGCCGGTGCGCTCGGGCGGTTGAGCGGGAGCCGGCGCGGTCGGTGACTTCGTCGGCTGCGGCTGGGGTTCCTGCTGCCTGAGCAACGACGTGTGCAGGGCTTTGAGTTCCGGGCCCGGGTCGGTGCCGAGGGTGTCGGCGAGGGTGCGGCGGGCGGACTCGTACGCGGCGAGGGCGTCCGCAAGGCGGCCGGTGTCGCGCAGGGCGCGGATGAGCAGGGCGTGCAGGGGCTCGTCCAGCGGGTGGGCCGTGGTGAGTTCCGTCAGCTCGGGTACGGCGTCCGGGGCGCGGCCGAGGTCGAGGGCGGCGGCGGCACGGGCGCGGGTGGCCTCCAGGCGCCGGGCCTCCGCGCGGGTGGCGGCGGTGCGGTCGGGGAGGTCGGCGAGGGCGGGGCCGTGCCAGAGGGCGAGGGCCTCGGTGAGGGTGCGGTGGGCGGTGGCCGGGTCGCCGGTGGTGAGGGCCTTGGTGCCGGCGTCGACGAGGCGCTCGAAGACGTACAGGTCCACGTCGTCCTCCAGCGCCTCGAGGCGGTAGCCGCCCGGGGTGGAGGTGATGGTGTGGCGGCCGAGGGTGCGGCGGAGGCGGCCGACCAGGGCCTGGAGGGCGGCGGGGGCGTCCTGGGGCGGGTCGTCCGCCCAGATCTCGTCGATCAGGGTTTCGGGGGTGGTGGCGCGGGAGGGGCGGAGGGCCAGGGCGGTCAGGAGTGTGCGCAGGCGTGGGCCGCCGATGGGTACGGGGGTGCCCTGGTCGTCCGCTGCTTGGGCTACGCCCAGAATTCTGTACCGCACCTGGTCATTGTCGCGGGGGGCTCGGGGTGGGGCACGGGGTTTCTTCGGCGGCGGCACCGGACCACGACGGCGAGGGCGCCCCGTGAGGGGCGCGGGGAACTGCGCGAGCGGCCCCACCGGCCGGCAGTCGGCAGACGGCGGGAGCCACCCCGGCGGGGCGCGGGGCCTGGGGGCGACAGCCCGCAGAACGGCAGGGCGGCAGCCCCAGAACGGCACGGCGGCAGCCCCCAGCAAGGCAGGGCCGGCACCCAGCCGTCACGCGCCGGAGGCCAGCGCGTCCCTCCTCGGCTGAATCCCGGAGGGCACCGCACGCGCGCGTGCCGGTGTTCCCGTCCAGCACGTCCCCCGGCGGGACAGGAGGCGGTGGAGCCAGAGTTCGAGGGAGACGAGGTCGGCGAGCCCGTCGAGGGGGAGGGGGTCGCCGGCGGCGGCGTCGCGCAGGGCCTTGCGGACGACGCGGGCCTCCACCAGACCGGCGTCGGCCAGCAGAGGGCTGGAGAAGAGGTCCTGGAGGGGGTCGGCCGCCACGCGCAGGCCCGTGCGTGCGGCCGCCGCCGAGGAGGCGTGGGAGGGGGCGCCCCAGCCGGGCGGGAGGTCGGTGACGCCGGCGCCCTCCAGGACCCTGCGGAGGATGGAGGAGCGGGCGCCTGGCTGGACGCGGAGCGCCTCCGGGAGGGCGCGGCAGGCGCGCACGACCTGGTTGTCGAGGAACGGCGCGTGCAGGCGCTGGGAGCGGATCTCGGCGGCCTGCTCCAGGACGCGCAGGTCGGCGGCGTGGCGGGCGAGGGCGGCACGCGCGCGGTACTCGCCGGGACGCTGGGCGCCGGTCGCCGAGCGGTCCGCCTCGGTCTGCAGCAGAACCGATACTTCGGCCAGCGCCTCCCCGGTCAGCCACCGGGCCGCCGGCCCGGGTCTGGCCCAGGTCAGCGCGGCGAGGGACGCGCCGACCGCTCCCCCCGGCTCGTCCAGGTGGCGCCGCATCAGCCGCTCGGCCAGCACCTCCAGGCCGGCCCGGTACGGCGTACGGGCGAGCCGGCGGGCGGCGCCGTACACGCGCGCGGGGACCATCACCGAGCCGTCGGCCTTGGCGAGCGCGGCGACCGGGCGCACCAGATGGCGCCGTTTGCGGTCCATCAGGAGGTCGGCGAGGCGGGCGGGGTGGGCGTCCAGGACCTGGCGGGCGCCGTGGCCGGTGAAGTGGTCGGCGCTGCCGGCGGCGAGCCGGGCGCGGTGCCGGGCGGCGGTGACCAGCGAGGGTCCGGGTTCGTCGGTGAGGGGGCCGTCGAGTTCGGCGTACGGCAGGGTCTCCTCGGCGCCGGTGACGACGACGTGGTGCAGGCGCGGGTTGGCGGCGAGGGCGCCGGCGCGTTCCAGTTCGGCCTCGCGGCCGCCGACGGCCAGGTCGTTGAAGGTGACGGCGAGGAGCCGTTCGCCCGCGCCCGTGCCGTGGCCGAGGAGCGTGCCGGGTCTGCCGGGCAGCCCGGCGGCCAGCAGCGCGAGGGTGCCGGAGGCGGGGCCGCCGGAGAGGTCGGCGCCGATGCCGGGCACGGGCATCCCGCGCCGGGCCCGCCGCTCGGCCGGGCCCATGCCGGGCACCGGACCGGGGTCGAGGTCGGGCACGTGCCGGGGCGCCGAGAGCCGGGTGCGGACCGCCTCCACCAGCGCGTCCCGTACGGCGTCCACGGCGCGGTCGGGGTCGGCCGGGGGCGCGGCCACGGCGAGGGAGGCGACCGGCTCGTACCCGGCGATCTCCCGCGCCCCGGCGCGCAGCACGAGCGCGTGCCCCGGCGGTACCCGCCGCACGCCCTCGTAGGGGGTGGTGTCGCGCAGCGCGGCCGGTACGTCCGGGGCGGCGAGCAGCGCGGCAAGATGGGCGAAGTCGAGGTTGGCCTCGATGAGGTCGGCGAGGGGCAGCGCGGCGGTGGCGTAGGCGGTGCCGCCGGCCCAGGGGGTGTGGAACACGGGGCGGGCGCCCGCGAGATCGCCGCAGACGGTGATGCGGCGGCCGACCTTGACGACGGCCGTGTAGCTGCCCGGCCAGGTCGTCAGGTGGCGCAGCGCGCCCCCGCGCGCGGTGAACAGGCCGCGCCGCAGTTCCTCGTCGGAGGCGCCGCAGATGCCGAGGACGGCGATGCGGTTGTCGCCGTCGGCCTTCACCATGCGCACCTCGTCCGGGCGCCAGTCGCCGACGGCCCACAGGGGATCCGGGTCGCCCCACAGGAGCTGGGAGCCGACCGGGTGCAGGGTCTCGCCCTCGTAGCCGGTGGCCCCCGCGGAGCCGATCCCGGCGACGCCCGCGGCGGTGCTGCTCCAACCCACCAACCACCGCATCGACGCCTCCACAGGCTGTGGACAACACTGCACCGTACGAACCGGATCCCCATGCTGCCACGAGAGACGCGTTGTGGAGGGGCGGCGGCACCGGCTTCGATCGAGGGAAATGCCCGGCGGGCATGCGGACGGTGCGACTCGAATGCGCCCCCCGTACGCTCCCCCAAGACGCCCTTCGCGCCCTCAAGTTGCGTGGTCGGAGGGCATGTCCACCAGGACGGGCGGGGGCGATTTCAAGCCAAATATGTTGAGCGGAACGGGATATGAGCACGCTCCGTACAGGCCTGCGGAGAGCGCGGCGGCGCGGACACGCGCACAGTCCGGGAGGCGGGCATCGCCTCCCGGACCGGTCCGCCACCCGCGGGGATGAAGGTGGCGGTGTCCCCCAGCCCACTGGATCCAGTACAGCGGGCCGACCCACGCAAGAGCCATGGAACCGCTCCCCCGATGGCCGGAGAAGAGCGCACGGACGGGCGCACGGCCACACGTGCGGGGGCACGCGGCGACAGGCCGTGCACGGTGCGTACAGGACCGCACTTCCGTACGGACCACAATCCCGCCATCCGGAACAATGCCCCTTAACGCTTGGGATGCGGCGAACTACGCTGGGTTTACGAATGCCGCATGGTTATGCCAGCGCGGCAGCCGTCTGTGTCGAGGGGTGGCGCATGTCCAGGGAGCAACGCGGGCCGAACGAAAAGCTCGGCGCCGTTCTCGCCCTCGCGGGAATCAGCAACGCAGGACTCGCCAGGCGCGTCAACGACCTTGGGGCGCAACGCGGGTTGACTCTTCGCTACGACAAGACCTCCGTGGCGCGCTGGGTGTCGAAGGGGATGGTGCCGCAGGGTGCGGCGCCGCACCTCATCGCGGCCGCCATCGGACAGAAGCTCGGCCGCCCGGTGCCGCTCCACGAGATCGGCCTGGCGGACGCGGATCCCGCGCCCGAGGTGGGCCTCGCCTTCCCCAGAGACGTCGGACAGGCGGTGAAGTCGGCGACCGAGCTGTACCGTCTCGACCTCGCCGGGCGCCGGGCCGGCTCCGGCGGCATCTGGCAGTCGCTCGCCGGCTCGTTCGCGGTGAGCGCATACGCAACGCCTGCCTCGCGCTGGCTGATAACCCCCGCCGACAGCTCGGTCGCGCGGGAGGCGAGTTCCGCCGAGGGCTCCGGCGCACCGATCAAAGTCGGCCACAGCGACGTGCAGAAGCTGCGGGAGGCCGCCGAGGACGCCCGGCGGTGGGACTCCAAGTACGGGGGCGGGGACTGGCGTTCGTCGATGGTGCCGGAGTGCCTGCGGGTGGAGGCGGCACCGCTGCTGCTCGGCTCCTACTCCGACGAAGTGGGCCGCGCGCTCTTCGGGGCGTCCGCCGAACTCACCCGGCTCGCCGGGTGGATGGCCTTCGACACCGGTCAGCAGGAGGCGGCACAGCGGTACTACATCCAGGCGCTGCGCCTCGCGCGCGCGGCGGCGGACGTCCCGCTGGGGGGCTATGTGCTGGCCTCCATGTCCCTGCAGGCGACGTATCGCGGCTTCGGCGACGAGGGCGTCGATCTGGCACAGGCCGCGCTGGAGCGCAACCGCGGGCTGGCGACCGCGCGCACGATGAGTTTCTTCCGGCTGGTGGAGGCGCGGGCACACGCGCGTGCGGGCGATGCCCAGGCGGCGGGTGCGGCGCTGAAGGCGGCCGAGGGGTGGCTGGAGCGGTCCCGGGAGGGCGACAACGATCCTTCGTGGCTTGGTTTCTATGGATATGACCGTTTCGCTGCGGATGCGGCCGAGTGCTACCGGGATCTGAAGGCCCCGCGACAGGTACGGAGGTTCACGGAACAGGCCTTGTCGAAGCCGACCGAGGAGTTCGTGCGCTCGCACGGCCTGCGGCTGGTCGTGTCGGCCGTCGCCGAGCTGGAGTCCGGGAATCTCGACGCCGCCTGCGAGCAGGGGGTGCGGGCCGTGGAGGTGGCCGGTCGGATCTCTTCGGCCCGCACGACCGAGTACGTGAAGGACCTCCTGCACCGGCTGGAGCCGTACGGGGACGAGCCGAGGGTGGTCGAGCTGCGGGAGCGGGCCCGGCCCCTGCTGATGGCTCCGGCCTGAGAACGGTCACATCCGCGTTTGAAGGCTTTGTCAGTGGCGCAGTGCACTATCGAGGTGGGAGGTGGTGCAGGTGCCGGTCGGGGCGTACGACTGTGACGTGCTCGTGGTCGGTGGGGGGATCGTCGGGCTGTCCACGGCGTATGCGATCACCCGGGCCGCACCGGGTACGGCGGTCACCGTGCTGGAGAAGGAGCCGGGGCCGGCCCGGCACCAGACGGGGCGCAACAGCGGGGTCATCCACAGCGGGATCTACTACCGGCCGGGCTCACTCAAGGCGCGGTACGCGGTGCGGGGCGCCGCCGAGATGGTGAAGTTCTGCGCCGAGTACGGCATCGCGCACGCCGTCACCGGCAAGCTGATCGTCGCCACGGACCGGGAGGAGCTGCCCCGGCTGCACGCGCTCGTGCAGCGCGGCAGGGAGAACGGCATTCCGGTGCGGGAGCTGGGCCCCGCGCAGATCGGTGAGTACGAGCCCGAGGTGCGGGGACTGGCGGCGATCCACGTCGGCACCACGGGGGTGTGCGACTTCGCCGGCGTCGCCCGGCACCTGGCGCAGGCCTCGGGGGCCGAGATCCGGTACGGCGCCCGCGTCGTACGCGTCGACCGGCGCCCGGAGCGCGGCGTGGCCGTACTCACCTCGGGCGGGGATGTCGTACGCGCGCGCGTGCTGGTGAACTGCGCCGGGCTGTACTGCGACGAGATCGCCCGGCTGACCGGGGACGAGCCCGGGGTGCGGATCGTGCCGTTCCGCGGGGAGTACTACGAGCTGGCGCGGCCGGAGCTGGTGCGCGGGCTGGTGTATCCGGTGCCGGACCCGGCCTTCCCCTTCCTCGGGGTCCATCTGACCCGGGGCATCGACGGAGGCGTGCACATCGGCCCCAACGCGGTGCCGGCCCTGGCCCGGGAGGGGTACGGCTGGGGGGTCGTACGGCCCCGGGAGCTGGCCGGGACCGTGGCGTGGCCGGGGTCGTGGGCCATCGCCCGGCGGCACTGGAGATACGGCGCGGGAGAGCTGCACCGCTCGCTGTCGAAGGGGGCGTTCCTGGAGGCGGTGCGCAGGTTGCTGCCCGGAACGGAGGCGGACGACCTGGTGCGGGCCCCTGCCGGGGTGCGGGCGCAGGCGGTGTTGCGGGACGGCACGCTGGTGGACGACTTCTTGATCAAGCAGGGGGCTCGTGCCGTGCATGTGCTGAACGCGCCCTCGCCCGCGGCCACCGCTTCCCTGCCGATCGGGCGGGAAGTGGGGCGCCGGGTGCTGGACATGCTCGGCTCCCTGTAGCGCCGTCCCGGACCCCGGTCCGTTCGGCGGTGCCGCGCCGTAAAATCTGTCCTACTGTGTCTGACTTCCTCAACGCCCCCGAAGCCCTCTCGCCGACCTCCCACACCCCCGGCGTGTCCGTCCGGCACACCCGGGTCAAGGGTGAGCCGCGGTTTCCGGACGGACCCAAGGCCGATCCGGCCGGATCGCACTTCGAGCGGCGGATCCGGAGTTTTCAGCCGCGGCGCAGCCGGGTGACCGCCGGGCAGGCGGACGCGCTGCAGCGGCTGTGGCCCAAGTGGGGGCTGGACATCGACGGGCAGAAGGTCATCGACCTCGGCGAGCTGTTCGGGAACGACAGGCCCGTCGTCCTGGAGATCGGCTTCGGGATGGGCGAGGCCACCGCGCAGATGGCCGCCGCCGACCCGGACACCAACATCCTCGCCGTCGACGTGCACACCCCGGGCCAGGGCAATCTGCTGGCTCTCGCCGACCGTCACGGCCTGCGCAACGTCCGGGTGGGCAACGGGGACGCGATCATCCTGCTCCGGGAGATGCTCACCGCCGACTCGCTCGACGGGTTGCGGGTGTACTTCCCGGACCCCTGGCCCAAGAAGCGGCACCACAAGCGGCGGCTCATCCAGCCCGAGTTCCTGACGCTGGCCGCGACGCGGCTCAGGCCCGGCGCGATCGTGCACTGCGCGACCGACTGGGAGCCGTACGCCGAACAGATGCTCGAGGTGCTCAGCGCCCATCCCGACTTCGAGAACACGCAGGCGGACGGCGGTTTCGCCACGCGCCCCGAGTTCCGGCCGCTGACCCGTTTCGAGGGGCAGGGACTGGAGAAGGGACATGTGGTGAACGATCTGCTCTTCCGGCGCGTACCGCACCAGGACCGGCGTCCGTCCGGACATCAGGACCGATAAAACGCTCCAGCCCCTCGTCCCGTCACCGTTAGGGTCGATGCCGTGGCCACCAGTCCTCCGTTTCCGACGTATCCCCCGGGCCCCCACGGCCCCCTGCTCCGCCATCCGCACTGGTGGCAGCGCAGGTGGGTGCGGTACGGAGCACTGATCACCCTGCTCGCGCTGTCCGGTCTCGTCATCCTCGCCCTGGTGCGCAGACAGACCGGTACCGAGGGGTTTCTCGTCGGGCTCGGCCTTGCCGTGCTGCCCGTGCCCTGGCTGATAGCCGCGTTCCGGTGGCTGGACCGGGTCGAGCCGGGGCCCTGGCGGAACCTGGTCTTCGCCTTCGCCTGGGGAGCGTGCGCGGCGGCGCTGATAGCCATCGTCGCCAACAGCTTCGCGACCAAGTGGATAGCCACGGCCACCGCCGATCCGGCCGGTGCGAACACCCTCGGCGCCACCGTGATCGCGCCGATCGTGGAGGAGTCCGCCAAGGCCGCGGCCGTGCTGCTCGTCTTCCTCTTCCGCAGACGTGACTTCACCGGGATCGTCGACGGGGTGGTGATAGCGGGCATCACCGCCACCGGGTTCGCGTTCACGGAGAACATCCTCTATCTGGGGACGGCCTTCGGGGTCGACCAGCTCAGCGGCGGCCGCGGCATCGTCTCCGTCACCGCCGCCACCTTCTTCGTGCGCATCGTGATGTCCCCGTTCGCGCACCCCCTGTTCACCACCCTCACCGGCCTCGGTTTCGGCATCGCGGCGCTGTCCGCCCCGCGGCAGCGGGTCCGGCGGATGCTGCTGCCGGTCTGCGGCCTGCTGCTCGCGATGAGCATGCACGCCTTCTGGAACGGCTCCTCCACCTTCGGCGAGTTCGGGTTCTTCGCCGTCTACGGCGGATTCATGGTGCCCGTGTTCGGCCTGCTGACCTGGCTCGCGATCTGGACGCGGCAGCGGGAGCTGCGCACCGTGCGGGAGGAGCTGCCGGCGTATGTGCTGGCCGGGTGGCTGGGACCGGCCGAGCCGTTCGCGCTCGGGTCGATGCGGGCGCGGCGGACGGCCCGTGACTACGCCCGGCACCACGGCGGCCGGCCGGCGGCGCGGACGGTGGCGCAGTACGAGGCGTACGCGACCTCGCTCGCCTTTCTGCGGCACCGGGGGCGCAAGGGGAAGGCCGGGGCCGACTTCGTCGTCCGGGAGCGGGAGCTGCTGGACCAGCTGTGGAAGCACAGGGATGTGGCCCGGCCGGCCCTGGAGTACGCGGCGCGAGCGACCGCGCCGGTCCGGCCGATGTACGCGGCGCCCGTGCCGGCCCCTGCGGCGCATTGGCCGGGGTACGGCTATCCGGGACCGGGGTACGGCTATCCAGGGCCGGGGTACGGCTATCCGGCGGCGCCCTACTCCGCTTACAACCCGTATCAGTCCTAGCCGGTCGCGTCGCGGAGGGTTCGCCACCGCCGGACTGCGCCGTCGCGGCTGAGCGTCGCGGCGGAAGGAGAGCCGCAGGCGGCCGGCAGAAGGCAGCCCGCGGCCGGGGCGGGAATCAGGCGGACGCCTCCGTCAGGCTCGCCACTTCCTCCTCCGTCAGCTTCAGGTCCACCACGCCCAGCAGTGCCGGCAGCTGGTCCACCGTGCGGGCCGAGGCGATCGGGGCCGTGATCGTCGGCTGGGCGGCGAGCCAGGCGAGGGCGACCGTGGCGACGGGGGCGTCGTGGGCGGCGGCGATCTCGTCGAGGGCCGCGAGGACCTTCTGGCCGCGCTCGGACTCCGCGTACTCCTGGGCCCGGCCCGCGCGGGCGCTGTCGACCTTGGTGCCGGGACGGTACTTGCCGGTCAGGAAACCCGCGGCGAGGGAGAAGTAGGGCACCGAGGACAGGCCCTCCTTGGCGGCCAGGTCCTGCAGCGGGCCCTCGTAGGTGTCGCGGGAGACGAGGTTGTAGTGGGGCTGGAGGGCGACATAGCGGGCGAGGCCCTCGCGGTCGGAGAAGTCGAGCGAGGCCCTCAGGCGCTCGGGGCTGATGTTGGAGGCGGCGATGTGGCGGACCTTGCCCGCCTTCACCAGCTCGTCCAGCGCGCCGATGATCTCCTCGACCGGGACCTCGGGCTTGTCGAAGTGGGTGTAGTAGAGGTCGATGTGGTCGGTGTCCAGGCGGCGCAGGGAGGCGTCCGCGGCGGCCTTGATGTTGGCAGCGGACAGGCCCTGGAACTCGGGGTGCTGGCTGACCTTGGTCGCGATGACGACGCGGTCGCGGTTGCCTCGGGACTTGACCCACTTGCCGATGACCGTCTCGGACTCGCCGCCCTTGTGGCCCTCGATCCAGGCCGAGTAGGAGTCGGCGGTGTCGATGAAGTTGCCGCCGGCGGCCGTGTAGGCGTCCAGGACGGCGAAGGAGGTCTCCTCGTCGGCGGTCCAGCCGAAGACGTTGCCGCCCAGGCAGAGCGGGAAGACCTCGAGGTCGGAGGAACCGAGTGTGCGCAGGGAAGTCATGCTCCACATCAACACCGGCGGCAGATGATCGCATTCCGCCGCCGGTGCAAAGTCCCCCGTACAGACGGCTGTCAGGGGTTGAGGCCCTTGTCGCGCAGCCACGGCGCCGGGTCGACGGCGGTGGCCTGGCCGTTCGGGTGGACCTCCAGGTGGAGGTGGGGGCCGGTGACGTTGCCGGTGGCGCCGACCCGGCCGATGACCTCGCCGGTGGAGACCTTCTGGCCGACGGAGACGTTGATCGAGGACTGGTGGCAGAACCACAGCTCGGTGCCGTCGTCCAGGGTCAGGACGGTGCGGTAGCCGTAGGCGCCGGCCCAGCCCGCCTCGGTGACCGTGCCGCTGTGGATGGCCTTGATGAGCGTGCCGGTCGGGGCGGCGAAGTCGAGGCCGGTGTGGTAGCCGGAGGACCACATCGCGCCGGGCTGCCCGAAGGTGCCGGTGATCGTGTACGAGACGACGGGCAGCTGGTACTGCTTGGCCAGCTCGGCCAGCCGCGCGGCCTCGGCGGCCTTCTTGGCGTCGGCCTCCGCCTTCTCCTTGGCGGCGGCGGCCTTGGCGGCGGCCTCCTTCTCCGCCTTGGCGGCCGCGGCGGCGGCCTGCTGGTCGGCGGCGGCGATCGCGGCGGCGGTGGCCTTGCCGTCGGCCTGGCCCTTCTGCTGCTCGGCCTGGGCCATGATCCGGTTGCGCAGGGCCTCGCCGGCGTTGCCGCTGTCGGCGCTGTCCGTGGTCACGCCCACGTGGCTGAGCCCGGTGGTGGAGGCCTGCGGTGTGTCGGAGGAGCCGCCGTCGAAGATGTGCTCGACGGAGTCCAGGTCCGGCATGGATATGGAGACCGGCGGCTTGCCGGTGTTGGCGCTGGCCATGCCGCCCGCGCCGACCGCGGCGATCACGCCGACGCCGAGGACGGTGGAGCTGCGTGCGAAGCCGCCGCGCTGCTTGGCGACGCGGTGCCGGCCACGGACCGGGGCGACGGAGTCCTCGGTGGGGTTCCACTCCTCCCAGGGCCCCTCCTCGGCGCGGTAGGCGCCGTAGCCGAAGGTCTCCGGCTGGGCTTGCGCGGGCACGAACGGGGCTTCTGGGGCGGGCCGGTTGGACGCCACTCGGGCGTACTCCTTTCCTTCCTCCGCCTACCGGGTTAGCTGACGGGTTCGGAGCAGGAAGGTCTCCTACGCGCGTATACCGGCTGGTATCCGCGCGATTCACCCCAAGATGGTGGTTCCCCGGTTCCCTTGCGGGATTCGACGCGTGCGCACGGAGCCGCCTCTTGTGACGGCTGGGACGACCGCGCTGCGTTATCGAACGTTAATAGACCCGGCAGCCACTTTCCAAGCCGTTCGGCTTGATCATTAACGCTTTCAACGATGGACTTACCGTTCAAGAACACTCCAAACCGGGCGAGTTGGCCACCGCTCAGGAGCGTCCGCGTTTTTGATGGTGACTCAGATGTTATGCGGAGGGCTGTCGTCCGGTCACTGTCGGTGAAGGTGATCACGGGAGTCGTGGAGGGGTGACCGGTGTGCGGCCGATCGGATGACCGCGTGGTGTACAGTAGAGACACAACGACGCGGGGTGGAGCAGCTCGGTAGCTCGCTGGGCTCATAACCCAGAGGTCGCAGGTTCAAATCCTGTCCCCGCTACTGAAGGCTCAGGGCCCGGAATCCTCGGATTCCGGGCCCTGAGCGTTTGCACGGGCGCCTCAGCCCAGCAGATGCCCGTTCGGCGCCTTGGCGGATTCCTCCAGCTCGGGCAGGACGACCACCTCGGCACCCGCCTTGACCAGAATCCCCGTACCGTCGGCCGCCGCCACGAACGTGTCCGGCTCCCGCCAGGCGGTGACCACCCGGCGCACCCCCGCCCGAAGGATCAGCTCGGCGCAGGGCGCGGGCCGCGAGGCACGCCGCGCGCAGGGCTCCAGGCTGCTGTACACCGTGGCGGCAGCCAGTCGCGGATCCGCCGGGTCGATCTTCGCGAGCGCGGCCTCCTCCGCGTGGACCACGGGATCATCCCCCTCCCGGGAGTGGCCGCGAGCCAGCTCCGTACCGTCGGCGGCGACCACCACCGCGCCGACGCTGAACGCCGTCTCCGAGGGCGGACACAGCGCGGCGAGTTCACAGGCGGTGCGCAGCCAGTGCCGGTCGGCGGCGGTGGCGAGGGGACCCGTGCCGGGCGCGGTGGGCTCGTAGCGCATGAGGACGACGTCCTCGATCCGGCGGGTCTCGGTCAGACGCAGCCGGCCGGACTGGTAGCCACCGGGGCCGAACAGGCGGGGCGCGGCGGGGTCGCCGACGAAGAGCGGGGCGAGGACCAGCTGGAGCTCGTCGGCGAGGCCCAGCTGCAGCAGCTGGGTGTGGACCGTGCCGCCGCCCTCGACCATCAGCCGTCCGACCCCGCGCACGTCGTGCAGGTGGGACAGCAGGGCCCGCCAGTCGAGGCCGGGGCCGAGCGGGACGATGTCGGCGGCGCCGCCGAGGCGGCGGGCGGCCCGCTCGGCACCCCGGTCGGTGGTGTAGACGAGCTTGTCGCCGCCGGTGTGCCAGAAGTTTGCGTCGGGGTCGAGGTCGCCGGTGGCGCTGACGGTCACCTTCAGCGGGTACTCCGGCCGGCCCGCCCGGACCCGCGCCGCGCGGCGCTCGGCGGAGTTGACCAGCAACCGCGGGTTGTCGGCGCGGATCGTGCCGGCGCCGATCAGGATGGCGTCGACGGAGGCCCGTACCGCGTCGACCCGGTCGAAGTCGGCCGGGCTGGACAGCAGGAGCCGGTCGGGGCCGGTGTCGTCCAGGTAGCCGTCGAGGGAGACGGCGGCGGACAGCAGCACGTACGGGTACGACATCGGCGCGGTCTCCCTGCGAGGCGAGGCTTGGTTCAAGTTTGAAACAAACTTACACTGGCGGCATGACGACCCGCTGGCTCAGCCCTGAGGAGCAGCGCGCCTGGCGCGCGTATCTCGCCGCGACCCACCTCCTGGAGGACGCGATCGACCGACAGCTCCAGCAGGACGCCGGCATGCCGCACCTGTTCTACTCCGTGCTGGCCAACCTGTCCGACGCGCCCGACCGGCGGCTGCGGATGACCGACCTCGCCGAAACGCTGAAGATCACGCGCAGCAGGCTGACGTATGCGGTGACCCGCCTCGAGCGGGACGGGCTGGTGCGCCGGGAGGACTGCCGCTGGGACAAGCGCAGCAGTATCGCCGTGCTGACGGACGAGGGGATGGCCGTCCTGGAGCGTACGGCACCGGGGCACGTCGAGACCGTGCGCGCCGCCCTGTTCGACCGGCTCACGCCGGAGCAGGTGGGGCAGCTGGAGGAGATCTGCACGGGGATCGCGCGCGGGCTGCAGGGCGAGGGTGCCGAGTCGGGGGCGGAGGACGTGCCCTGGCGGCGCCGTTCGTCGTGTCCTTCCTCCGGTAATTGATTGCTTTAACTTTGAAGCAGCGGTAGGGTCCCGTCTGTACCGCTGCTTCAAATCTGAAGCAACAGCCTCCGGAGGGACCCGCATGCCCGACACCCCCGCCGCCACGCCGCGCGCCCGCGTCCGGGTACCGCTGCGCTTCCAGGACGGCTACAGCGTCGACGCCGAACTCGTCACCTTCCACGGCCTCGCCGACGGCCAGGAGCACGTCGCCGTCCTCCTCGGCGACCCCGCCCCCGGCACCGTCCCGCTGGTGCGCCTGCACTCCGAGTGCCTGACCGGCGACGTCTTCGGCTCGGCCCGCTGCGACTGCGGACCCCAGCTGCGCGAGGCGGTCGAGCGCATCGCCGACCGCGGCGGCGTCCTGCTCTACCTCCGCCAGGAGGGCCGCGGCATCGGTCTCTACAACAAGCTCGACGCGTACGCCCTGCAGGACCAGGGCCTCGACACCTACGAGGCGAACGCCGCGCTCGGCCTGCCGGAGGACGCCCGCGACTACACGGCCGCCGCGCAGATGCTCGCCGCCCTCGGCATCGGGGAGCTGGACCTGCTGTCCAACAACCCCGACAAGGCCGAGCAGTTGCGCGCGCTGGGCGTCGTCGTCCGGGACCGGGTGCCGACCGGCGTCTTCACCACGGCCCACAACGTCCGCTACCTGCGCGCGAAGGTCCTCCAGACCCGCCACACCCTCCCGCTGGCCGAGCTCAACGTGGGCTGAGGCCAGTGGACGGCCGGGGCCGGCAGGGTCGCCGCGACGGCGTGCGCGGTGCGGAAGCCGGACGGCGGCACGCGTCCGGAAACGAGACGGCGTCCGGGCCGGCGAAGCCGGCTCGGACGCCGCGCAGCAGGTCAGAGGGCATGGAGCCCGCCTGCGGACCGTAGGCCCTGTGGGACTCGAACCCACAACCAATGGATTAAAAGTCCACTGCTCTGCCAATTGAGCTAAGGGCCCAGGCGATGTTGCCTGTCCGAGCATAGCCGGACGCGGCCGTGTCTCCGATCGGGTATCGGTGACACGGCCGCGTCGGGAGGGTGCCAAGGCTCCGGATGGTCACTTTTCGACCGGGTTCGGGGCGGTGACGGTCCGCTGTGCGCTGAGGAACCAGTGGCGGGCCGAGGCCAGCCACCAGCTCGCGGCGAAGCCGAGGACGACCAGGACGGCGACGGGCGCGTAGTTGAAGGTCTTCCAGGTGACCGGGGAGACCTGCGGGAGCATGAAGAGGATCGTGATCGCCACGACCCAGGTCACGGAGACGATTCCGATCAGGGCGGACCAGCGGCCCAGGTGCCAGGGCCCGCGTTCGAAGGCGGTGCCCCTGCGGACCCGCAGGAAGGTCGGGATGACGTACGCGATGTAGAGGCCGATGACGGCGATCGAGGTCACCGCCGCGTACGCGGTCGAGTTGATCAGGTAGGGCAGGCCGAGGGCGAGTGCCGCCAGCGCGGCCAGCCAGACCGCCGCCACGGGCGTGCGGGTGCGCGGGCTGACCGTGTGCCAGACGTGGGAGAAGGGCAGCGCGCCGTCGCGCGAAAAGGCGTAGATCATGCGGCTGTTGGCGGTCACCGAGGCCATGCCGCAGAAGAGCTGGGCGCCGATCACCACCAGCAGCAACAGCTTCCCCGTCGTCGCTCCCAGCGCGTCCAGGAGGATCTGCGCCGGGGGCGCACCCGTCGGGGACGTCAGTTCCTTGTCGTACGACTGGATCGCGAAGGTGAAGCCGAGCAGGAGCACGAAGCCCGCGATCCAGGACGTCCAGATCGAGCGGACGATGCCCTTCGGGCCCGCCGTGGACGCGTCGTGGGTCTCCTCGGTCATGTGGGCGGAGGCGTCGTAGCCGGTGAAGGTGTACTGGGCCATCAGAAGGCCGAGCAGGACGACGTAGGTGCCGCTGCCCCAGCCCGTCTCGTTGACGAACTTCGTGAACACGAACGACGCCGACTGGTGGTGGTCGGGGAAGAAGGCGAGCGCGCCGACGATCACCGCCACGCCCAGCACGTGCCACCACACGCTCACGTCGTTCAGGAACGCGACGATGCGCACGCCGAAGGTGTTCAGCAGGCCGTGGAGGACGAGGATCGCCGCGAAGAGGAGGACCGTGCGGCCCGGGGTCACCTCGAAGTCGAACTGGAGGTTCAGGTACGCGCCGAGGAACGAGGCCGCGCCGAAGTCGATGCCGGCGGTCACCGCGACCTGGCCCAGCACGTTGAACCAGCCGGTGAACCAGGCCCAGGCCGCCGCCGACCGGGCGGGTGCCAGACGGTGCGCCCAGAAGTACAGGCCGGCCGAGGTGGGGTAGGCCGAGCAGATCTCGGCCATCGACAGGCCGACGAACAGGGTCATCAGGCCGACGACCACCCAGCCCCAGGTGATCACCGCGGGGCCGCCGGTGGTCATGCCGAAGAGGTAGAGGGTCAGGCAGCCGGACAGGACCGAGATGATCGTGAAGGAGACGGCGTAGTTCGAGAACGCCGACATCCGGCGGGCGAGGACCTGGGTGTAACCGAGCTGGGCCAGCCGTTCCTCGTCCGACAGCCCGGACGGGCCGGACGTTTCCTGCTGCCCGCTCACTCTCGCGTCATCTGTCATGCCCCCAGCATTTCCCTCACCGAGGGCGTGACATGCGTCGCCCGGTGGCGAAAAAGGGCCCGTACGACGTCGTCGTACGGGCCCTTCTGAGGTCACTCGGACCTCACTGGGTGTCAGCCGTTGCGCTTCCAGCGCGGCTTGTCCTCGCGGCGGCCGAAGGAGCCGTTGCCGCGGTGGTCGTCACGGCGGCCGTAGGGGCGCTCGTGGCCGCCGGTGCGGAAGCCCGGGCGGTCGTCGCGGCGGTCGCGGTTGAACGGGCGGTCGCTGCCCCGGTGCCCGCCGCGCTCGTCCCGGCGGAAACCGCCACGGTCGCCACGGTCCCGGTCGAAGGAGCGGCCACCGCGGTCGTCACGACGGTCGCGGTCGAACGGGCGGCGGTCGTCGCGGCGCTCGAAACCACGGGAGCCGCCCCGGTCGTCACGGCGCTCGAACCCACGCTCACCACGGTCCCGGTCGAAGGAACGGCCACCGCGGTCGTCACGGCGGTCGCGGTCGAAGGGACGGCGGTCGTCACGACGGTCACGGTCGAACGGGCGGCGGTCGTCGCGGCGCTCGAAACCACGGGAGCCGCCCCGGTCGTCACGGCGCTCGAAGCCACGGCCACCGCGGTCACCACGGTCGTAACCGCCGCGCTCCTCACGGCGCTCGAAGCCCCGCTCACCACGGTCCCGGTCGAAGCCGCGCCGCTCCCGGCGCTCGTACGGCGCCGAAGCCGCCGGACGCTCCTCGCGCTCGGTCTCCCGCTGCGCCGGCTCCTCGGTCACGGCCGCGAGCTCCTCCGCCGCCGTCGCCTGGGCCTCGGCCACCGCGGTCTCGGGGTCCTCACCGCGCTCGCGGGCGACCCGGGCGACCAGCCGGTCGGCCTCCTCGCGCAGCTCGGTGGCACGGCGCTGGGCGCGCTCCAGCTGCTTGGTGAGCTGGGCGACCTCGCGCTCGGCCTGCTGGGCGGCGTTGGCGGCGGACTCGGCCTGGACCTCGGTCATGGAACGGGCGCCGGTGATGTCGGCGACCTCCGGGTCGAAGGCGGCGCCGCCCTGGATGATGTGGCGGGCCGCGTCGACGCCGGCGTCCTCCATGAGGCGGAAGATCTGGCGGCGCTGGTGCGGGAGGGACAGCGACACGACCGTGCCGGTGCGACCCGCTCGGGCGGTGCGGCCGGCGCGGTGCAGGTAGTCCTTGTGGTCGCCGGCCGGGTCCACGTTCAGGACCAGGTCGATGCCGTCGACGTGGATGCCGCGGGCGGCGACGTCGGTGGCGACCAGGACGTTGACGTAGCCGTCCTTGAAGTCGGCCAGGGTGCGCGTGCGGGCGCCCTGGGTCATGCCGCCGTGCAGCGCGTCGGCCTTCACGCCCGCCTCGCGCAGCTGCTCGGCGACGCGGTCGGCGCCCAGCTGGGTGCGGACGAAGATGATCGTGCGGCCCTTGCGGGAGGCGATCGCGGCGGTGACCGGCGCCTTGTCCTTGGGCTTCACGATGAGGATGTGGTGCGACATGGTCGTCACCGCGCCCTGGGCCGCGTCCACCTCGTGGGAGACGGGGCTGTTCAGGTAGCGGTCGACGAGGGTCTGGATCTCGTTCTCCATCGTGGCGGAGAAGAGCATGCGCTGGCCGCCGGCCGGGACCTGGTCGAGCAGCTCGGTGACCTCGGGCAGGAAGCCCAGGTCGGACATCTGGTCGGCCTCGTCGAGGACGGCGATCTGGACGTCCTCCAAGGAGCAGGCGCCGCGGTTGATGATGTCGCGCAGCCGGCCCGGGGTGGCGACCAGGATGTCGACGCCGCGCTCCAGGGCGTAGATCTGGTTGCCCATCGAGGTGCCGCCGCAGACGACCTTCATCTTCAGGCCGAGGACGTCACCGTACGGCTGGAGGGCGTCGGCGACCTGCATGGCCAGCTCGCGGGTCGGGGTGAGGATGACGGCGCGGGGCTTGTGCTTCTGGGTGCGGCCGCCGGCCAGCTGGGCCAGGGTCGGCAGGCCGAAGGAGAGGGTCTTGCCGGAGCCGGTGCGGCCACGGCCGAGGATGTCCTTTCCGTCCAGGGCGTCCGGGATGGTCGCGGCCTGGATCGGGAAGGGGGTCGTCACGCCGTTCTGCGCGAGCTTGCGCACGACGCCCTCGGGCAGGCCGAGGTCGGCGAAGGTGGTCTGGGGGGTGGTGTCAGCGGCCTCGGGGGCCTCGGTGATCTCGGTCGTCGCGTCGGTGAGTTCCTTGTCGAGCTCATTGAGCTCGTTCTCGGACACGACGAACTGATCAGTACTGGACACGGACATGCGAATGCGAAACCTTCCGGAGTCTCGTCGGCACGCGCCCGTCAACTCCGTGATTCGCTCACGACCGCCTCGATGCGGTCCGCCACGGCAAAGGAGAGTACGCGCCACACGGCGCGCTCTGTGGTGGCGCCGGGCAAATGGGATCAAACGATCTGCCACCATACGCACCCACCGCCCCTGAACGCAAACCGGCTCCATATTCGCAGGTGAGCCGCGTCTCCGGCGCCGCCCGAGATCAGGCCGCGATGTCCGCCCCGGGCGCCGGCGCCGGTTCGCGCTCGACGAGCTGTGTCCCCGTCCCCTCGTGGGCCGAGGAGGACGGTTCGGCCGACGGGGGCTCGGAGGTCGCGGGCGGCGGGGTGGAGGCGGGCGGCTCGGGCGGTGCGGAGGTGGCCGGCGGCGTGGGTGGGGCGTTGGTCGGCGCCGGACCGCCGGGGTCGCCGGTGCTGCCGGGGCCCGGCTTCGCCGGGGCCGCGGGCGAGTCGCCCTCGCCGGACGAGGAGGTGGCCGACGGGGAGGCCGACTCCTCTCCGGGCTTCTTCTTGCCGCCGTGCTCGTGCTTACGGTCACCCGCATTGCCGTCGTGCCCGCCGAGGCCGCCGGTGCCGTCCCCCGGGCCGCCGTCGGGTGCCTCGCCGCCGTGCTGCCCGGCCGAGTGCGCGGGCCTGGCCCGGCCCGCGTCGTCACCCACGTTCACACAGCCGGCGGCAGCGGCGAGGGTCAGCACCGTGACGGTGAGCCGGACGGGTACGGGCAAGGGGCGCACGGCGGCCACCTCCGGAGGCAAGGAAAGGAGTCAACCTCCCCAACTCCCGCCGCCCACAAGAGGACACGCGCCGCGCACACGCGGGTTCTCGGCCGCACCCACGCCGCCACCGGCCCCCTCACCCGACGCTGTCTCACCCATACCCAAGGGTGTGCAGCCGGGCGTCGTCGATGCCGAAGTGGTGGGCGATCTCGTGCACCACCGTCACCTCCGTCTCCACCACGACGTCCTCGCGCGACTCGCACATCCGCAACGTCGGCCCGCGGTAGATGGTGATCCGGTCCGGCAGCACCCCCGCGTACCACTCGCCCCGGTCGGTCAGCGGCGTGCCCTCGTACAGGCCGAGCAGCTCGGGGTCGTCGGCGGGCGGTTCGTCCTCGACGAACACCGCCACGTTGTCCATGAGCCGCATCAGCTCCGGCGGGATCCGGTCGAGCGCCTCGGCGACCAGTTCCTCGAACTCCTCGCGCGTCATCTCCAGCACATGGTCATTGTCCGGCACGAAGGCCCGTACGAGTGCGGTGCGGCACCGCATAACCGCCCCCGTACACGGGCATACGGCCCCAATGGTCCGCGTCTTTGCCGCAGCCCTCCGCACGATGACGAACCGCATGCGCATACGCCGCCGCGGCACGCGCCCGCTCCCCGCGCTGGAACTCGCCGCCCGGCCCCGCCCCTGGCTCCGCGGCCTGGGCCTCACGGCCGTGGTCCTCTTCGGTGCCTGGCTGGGCCTGCTGATCGTCGGAAACGTACGGGCCCCGGTCGGCCCCATGAACACGACGATGGCGCTGCGCCCGTCGCTCACCGGCGGCACGAAGATCAACGTCTCGCCGCTGGGCGCGCTCACCCTGGACAGCCATGTGGCACCCGTCCGCCTGGACGTCAACGTGGACCAGCTGGACCCGCTGCGTGCCCAGGCCCTGGTCGACCACCCCGAGCGGATCTCCGGCCTCCAGGACGAGGTCGCCAGGGACGTCGAGCACGGCACGCTGGACCTGGCCGTGCGCTCCTGTGTCGCCGTGGTCGCCGGTGCCACGGCCCTCGGACTCGCCGTGTACCGCAGCCCCCGCCGCGCCCTCGCCGCCGGCGGCCTCGCCCTGACCCTGCTGGCCGCGTCCGGGGCGAGCGCGTACGCCACCTGGAACCCCAAGTCGGTCCTGGAGCCGAAGTTCTCCGGGCTGCTCAGCTCCGCGCCGGCGGTGGTCGGCAACGCGCGCAGCATCGTCTCCGACTTCGACGTCTACCAGAAGGAGCTGGCCCGCCTGGTGACGAACGTGACGAAGCTCTACGACGTCACCTCCACGCTCCCGGCCTACCAGCCGGACCCCTCCACCATCCGGGTCCTGCACGTGTCGGACATCCACCTCAACCCGGCGAGCTGGAAGATCATCGCCTCGCTGGTGGAGCAGTACAAGGTGAACGTGATCGTCGACTCCGGCGACACGATGGACCACGGTGTGGCGGCGGAGAACGGCTTCCTTGACCCGATCCGGGACCTGGGCGTGCCGTACGTGTGGGTGCGGGGCAACCACGACTCCCGGATCACCCAGCGCTATCTGGAGCGGATGAGGAACGTGCACGTCCTGGACGACGGCCGGGCGCAGACGGTCGCGGGACTGCGGTTCGCGGGCATCGGCGACCCGCAGTTCACCCCGGACCGCTCGGTGGTGCCCGGCGGGGACGCGGCCGAGCGACTGGCGGGCGACCGGCTGGCCAGCGCCCTGCGCGACCAGCGGGCGACCGGCTCCCCGGTCGACGTCGCGATCGCCCACGAGCCGTCGGCGGCCCGCGAGACGGACGGCGAGGTGCCGCTGGTGCTGTGCGGCCATCTGCACCACGAGGGGGACGAGATGCTGCCCTACGGCACCCGGCTGCGCATGGAGGGTTCCACGGGCGGAAGCGGGCTGCGGGCGGTCGAGCACAAGTACCCCGCGCCCATCGAGGCCTCGATCCTCTACTTCGACCGCGACAGCCACCGTCTCCAGGCCTGGGACGCGATCAAACTGGGCGGACTGGGCGAGACGACGGCCGAGGTCAGCCGCCATCTGGCGGACGAGAGCCGACCGAGGACCACACCTTCCCCGGGCACCCCGTCCCCCTCTTCCCCCACCTCGTCCGCCCCCTCGCCGTAAACCGTTTTGGCGATACTCCCCGGCATCCCATATGCTTCTCACGTCCCCGACGCGCTGAGAAGCGCCCAGGCGGGCCGATAGCCCTCATCGTCTAGCGGCCTAGGACGCCGCCCTTTCAAGGCGGTAGCACGGGTTCGAATCCCGTTGGGGGCACGCAATACCGTGTGCGACACTGTTGCACGCAAGCTTGGTCCTGTGGAGCAGTTTGGAGTGCTCGCCACCCTGTCAAGGTGGAGGCCGCGGGTTCAAATCCCGTCAGGACCGCTGGTGTTTCACGTGAAACACCATGGCTGGGTAGCTCAGTTGGTACGAGCGTCCGCCTGAAAAGCGGAAGGTCGCCGGTTCGACCCCGGCCCCAGCCACAGCCAGAAGGCCCCGTTCAGTGAACGGGGCCTTCGTCGTAGGGGGCATTCATGGCCGATGACTTCCGGGGCTTCGACATCGCTCGGCGTGGTTACGACCGCGCCCAGGTGGACGCCTATCTGACCCGGCTGGCCGAAGGTACGGCACCCGGGGCACCGCCAGTCTTCGACATCGTCCGGCGTGGGTATGACCGGGCTCAGGTGGACGCACGGGTCACACAGCTGCTGAATGGGGGGACGGGGAGATGAGCCAGGACCAGGCCGCCGCCGTGACGGGGGAAACCCAGCTGGAGAAGGTCCGGGCGCGATACGGGCTGCTCGCGGTCATCATCAGCAATGTGGCGATCGTCGCGGTCGCGATCGTCGGGGTGTGGCGGCTCGACGGGGACAAGTCCGTGATCGTCGGCATCCTGACCGCCGCGTTCACCGCGGTCAGCAGCATGACGACCGCCTACCTGGGCATCAAGGCCGTCTCCAACACCGCGCGTTCCATCGCTCTCGGCGACGGCGGCCGATCCTCCCGTCAGCACGGCGCGCCGGCAACCACCAAGGCTCCGGAACCCACTACGGCTCCTGCCACGCCGCCCGCCCAGCGCACCACGTCCTAGAAGGCTCATGAAGATCTTGGGGTTCTGGCCCCGCCGCGTGAGCGGCGGGGCCAGACTCGTTTCGTGGTGATGGGGGAATGGGCCGGGGAGACGGTCGGGCCGGATGTGTGGGAGACGTGCCGGGAGTTGATCCCGGCCGGGAGTGTGTTCGCGTTCCTGGCCGAGCACCGTGGCGCGCTGTTTCCGGCTGAGATGTTCGCGGACATGTACCCGTCGGCGAACGGGCGGCCGAGCATGCCGCCGCAGATCCTGGCCGCGGCGGTCACGCTGCAGGCCCTGCACGGGCTGTCGGACTTCGAGACGGTCCAGGAACTGCGGTGTGACCTGCGGTGGAAGGCCGCCTGCGGGCTGGGTCTGCACGACATGGCGTTCGATGCGTCGCTGCTGGCCTACTTCCGCCGCCGCCTTTCCCGCTCGGTTCGGCCGAACCGCGTGTTCGAAGCCGTGCGCGAGGTCGTGAAGGCCACCGGTGTCCTCAAGGGCAAGCAGCGGCGGGCGCTGGACTCCACCGTGCTGGACGACGCGGTCGCCACCCAGGACACCGTCACTCAGCTCATCGCCGCCGTCCGTGCGGTGATCCGCGAGGTCCCCGGGGCCGGCGAGGTGGCCGCGGTCCAGTGCACTGCGCATGACTACACCGATCCCGGCAAGCCCCGTATCGCCTGGAACGACGAACAGGCCCGCGCCGCCCTCGTCGACGCTCTGGTCACCGACGCACTCAGGCTGCTGGGCCACCTGCCCGAGCAGGAACTGGGCGAGAAAGCGGCCAACGCGGTCGGCCTGCTGGCCCTGGTCGCCGGGCAGGATGTCGAGCCCGCCGAGGACTCCGACGGCCGCGACGGACGCTGGCGCATCACCCAGGGGACCGCGCCGGACCGGATGGTCTCCACCGTCGACCCTGAGTCCCGGCACATCCACAAGACCCGAACCCACCAGCAGGACGGATACAAAGCCCACCTGGCCATCGAGCCCGAGACCGGCTTATACACCGCCGTGGCTCTGCGGCCCGGCGCCGGAGCCGAGCACCACGAGGCCACCGTCGGCCTGGACCTGCTGGCCGACGAGGAGAGCCCGGTGGACGCCTTCGGTGACACCGCCTACTCCGCCGGCGACACGCGCCAAGCCCTCCGCCAGGCGGGGCACCGGCTGTTCTTCAAGCCCGCCCCGCTACGGCCCGCCGTCCCCGGCGGCTTCACTCTGGACGACTTCGCCATCAACACCACCGCCGCCCTCGTGACCTGCCCCGCCGGGCACACGGTCCCCCTGTCGGACCCCGGCGGACAGCACCACCAGCGCAAGGCCGCCTTCAAGGACCTGTGCACCGGATGCCCGCTGCGTGAGCGGTGCACCAAGGCCAAGGCCGGCCGCATCCTGACCATCCGCCCCCACCACGACCTCCAGGCCGCAGCCCGCCACCAAGCCACCACCGATCCCGAATGGCAAGCCGACTACCGGCGCTGGCGACCACCGGTCGAACGAGCCGTCGCCTGGCTCGTCCAGCACGGCAACCGCCGCCTGCGCTACCGCGGAGCCATCGTCAACAACACCTGGCTCCACACCCGAGCCGCCGCCCTCAACCTCCGGCGACTGGTCAACCTCGGACTCACCCACACCGGCGGCAGCTGGCAACTCGCCCCGGCCACCGCATAGCGAACAGGGGCTGCCCGGCCTACGGCCGGACACCCCCCAACCAAGATCTTCATGAGCCTTCTAGGGCTCGTCGGCCGGTCCCACCGGGCGGCCGCCCGGATGCCGTTCGCGCCAGGTCAGGAACACCGCGCAGGAGACGACCGCCCAGCCCGCCAGCACCAGGAAGGGAAAGGCGTGCTGGTGGCCGCGGAAGTACACGGCGGTGTGCTGGGCGTTCACCGAGGCGCCCGGCGGCAGCCAGCGGCCGATGGTTCCGAGCGCAGAGGGCAGGAGCGGCCAGGAGACGGCACCGCCGGACGAGGGATTGCCGAGCATGACCAAGAGCCCCCAGGTCGGCAGCATGGCCCACCGCCCGAACAGGGTGTTGAACATCGTGAACACCATGCCCGTGACGAACATCGTCAGGGCGAGGATCAGCCACGACTGCACGAACGGCAGCTTCAGCGCCCCCAGCCACCAGTCCACCACCGCGGCGATCGTGAAACCGCCGAGCAGGGCGTAGCAGACCGTCACGGCGATGCGCTCCAGGGGGTTCAGGGCCCGCGCGTGCACGCTGAGCTGGATGGATCCGACCATGCCGACGATCACGGCGGCCAGGGAGATGTAGAAGATCGCCAGCCCCCGCGGATCGCCCTTCTGCAGGGGCTTGAGATCCCGGACCGCCACGGGTGTTCCGGTGGCCTTGCCCACCTTCACCGCGGCCTCCGTGAGCACCTGGGCGACCGTGGATCCGGACGCCCCCGACACGTCCAGCGCGATCGCCCGGCCGCCGGCGGGCGCCTCGATCACCGCGAACACCTTCTGCTGGTTCACCGCCCGCACCGCCGCCTCCCGGCCGCTGTACGGGTGCAGGTTCAGCGAGGCGTCCAGGGCCTGGTCCATGCCCCCGATGAACCGCCGGGCCGTCGGCCGGTCGGAGGCGCCGGTCACCGCGATCGGGATGTGGTGCGGGGTCGGATTGGCCATGGCGTACGTGTAGGAGCCGGCGAAGAGGCCCGCTGCCGCGGCGATGAGCACGAGGAGGACGGTCGCGGGGAGGAAGGGGGACTGCTTGAAGGCCGCCCAGCTCGAATCGGACATACGGGATACTTTGGCAGCTCGGCCGGCCATCGACGCCCCGAGTCAAATCGTTCGCGTGTTTTTCGGGCGGGGTGAGATCCTGGATCGCGTATGTCTACGCATCCCGCCCCCGCTCTCGGCACCCTCGCCCCCCGTCTGACCGAGCTGTCGCTGCGCGACGCGCATCGGCTCGGCCGGCGGCTCGAGGGCGCGCGCAAGATCCGTAAGCCGGAGGCCCGCGCCGCCGTCCTCGCCGAGATCGAGGCGGAGGTCGGCAAGGCCGAGGTCCGCATGGCCGAGCGGCGCTCCCGTGTGCCCGCGATCGGCTACCCGGAGCAGCTGCCGGTCAGCCAGAAGAAGGACGTGATCGCGGCGGCCATCCGCGATCACCAGGTCGTCATCGTGGCCGGTGAGACCGGTTCCGGAAAGACCACGCAGATCCCGAAGATCTGTCTGGAGCTGGGCCGTGGCGTGCGCGGCATGATCGGGCACACCCAGCCCCGGCGTATCGCCGCCCGTACCGTCGCCGAGCGCGTGGCGGAGGAGCTGAAGACGCCCCTCGGCGAGTCCGTCGGCTGGAAGGTGCGGTTCACCGACCAGGTGAACCCGGACGCCACCTTCATCAAGCTGATGACGGACGGCATCCTGCTCGCCGAGATCCAGACCGACCGCGAGCTGCGCGCCTACGACACGATCATCATCGACGAGGCGCACGAGCGGTCCCTCAACATCGACTTCCTGCTGGGTTACCTGGCGCAGCTGCTGCCCAAGCGGCCGGACCTCAAGGTCGTCATCACCTCGGCGACCATCGACCCCGAGCGCTTCTCCCGGCACTTCGGCGACGCCCCGATCATCGAGGTCAGCGGCCGTACGTACCCCGTGGAGGTGCGCTACCGGCCGCTCCTGGAGGAGGACTCGGACGACGCCGACCGGGACCAGATCACCGCGATCTGCGACGCGGTCGAGGAACTCCAGGCCGAAGGCCAGGGCGACATCCTCGTCTTCCTCTCCGGTGAGCGGGAGATCCGGGACACGGCGGACGCCCTGGAGAAGAAGAAGTACAGATTCACCGAGATCCTGCCCCTCTACGCCCGGCTCTCGCATGCCGAGCAGCACCGGGTCTTCCAGCCGCACACCGGGCGCAGGATCGTTCTGGCCACCAACGTCGCCGAGACGTCCCTCACCGTCCCCGGCATCAAGTACGTCATCGACCCCGGCTTCGCCCGGATCAGCCGCTACAGCCATCGCACCAAGGTCCAGCGGCTGCCCATCGAGGCGGTCTCCCAGGCCAGTGCCAACCAGCGCAAGGGCCGCTGCGGCCGTACGAGCGACGGCATCTGCATCCGCCTGTACTCCGAGGAGGACTTCCTCGCCCGGCCGGAGTTCACGGACGCGGAGATCCTCCGTACGAACCTGGCCTCCGTCATCCTCCAGATGACCGCGGCCGGGCTCGGCGACATCGAGAAGTTCCCCTTCATCGACCCGCCGGACCACCGCAACATCCGCGACGGCGTACAGCTGCTGCAGGAGCTGGGCGCGCTCGACCCCGCCCAGAAGGACCCGCGCAAGCGCCTCACCGACACCGGCCGCAAGCTGGCCCAGCTGCCCGTCGACCCGCGCCTGGCCCGCATGGTGCTGGAGGCCGACAAGAACGGCTGTGTCCGCGAGGTCATGGTCATCGCGGCCGCGCTGTCCATCCAGGACCCGCGCGAGCGCCCTGCCGACAAGCAGGCCCAGGCCGACCAGCAGCACGCCCGCTTCAAGGACGAGACCAGCGACTTCCTCGCCTACCTCAACCTGTGGCGGTACATCCGCGAGCAGCAGAAGGAGCGCGGATCCAGTTCCTTCCGGCGGATGTGCAAGCAGGAGTACCTGAACTTCCTGCGCATCCGCGAGTGGCAGGACATCTACACCCAGCTGCGCACGGTCGCCAAGCAGATGGGCATCCACCTCAACGAGGAGGACGCACCGGCCGACCGCATCCACACCTCCCTGCTCGCCGGCCTGCTCTCCCACATCGGGATGAAGGACGTACGCGACGGCAACAAGAACGAGTACCTGGGCGCCCGCAACGCCAAGTTCGCGATCTTCCCGGGCTCGGCGCTGTTCAAGAAGCAGCCGAAGTTCGTGATGTCGGCCGAGCTGGTGGAGACCTCCAGGCTCTGGGCGCGGGTCAACGCGAAGATCGAGCCGGAGTGGGTCGAGCCGCTCGCCGGGCACCTGCTCAAGCGGACGTACAGCGAGCCGCACTGGGAGAAGGACCAGGCGGCCGTGATGGCGTACGAGAAGGTCACGCTGTACGGCGTCCCGATCGTCGCCCAGCGCAAGGTGAACTACGGCCGCATCGACCCGGAGACCAGCCGCGAGCTGTTCATCCGCAACGCGCTGGTGGAGGGCGACTGGCGCACGCACCACAAGTTCTTCGCCGACAACCGCAAACTCCTCAGCGAGGTCGAGGAGCTGGAGCACCGGGCGCGGCGCCGGGACATCGTGGTCGACGACGAGACGCTCTTCGACTTCTACGACCAGCGGGTGCCCGAACACGTCGTGTCCGGCGCGCACTTCGACTCCTGGTGGAAGCGGAAGCGGCACGAGCAGCCCGACTTCCTGGACTTCGAGCGGGAGATGCTCATCCGGGAGTCGGCGGAGGCGGTCACCAAGGCCGACTATCCGGACTCCTGGCGGCAGGGGCAGCTGAAGTTCCGGGTGACGTACCAGTTCGAGCCGGGCGCGGACGCGGACGGCGTGACCGTGCACATCCCGCTCCAGGTCCTCAACCAGGTCACGGACGAGGGCTTCGACTGGCAGATCCCGGGCCTGCGCGAGGAGGTCGTGACGGAGCTGATCCGCTCCCTCCCGAAGCCGATCCGCCGCAACTACGTGCCCGCGCCGAACTACGCGAAGGCCTTCTTGGAGAAGGCGGTCCCGCTCCAGGAGCCGCTGACGGTCACGATGGCCCGTGAGCTCAAGCGCATGGTCGGCGTCCCCTTCGAGGCGGACGACTTCGACTGGTCCAAGGTCCCCGACCACCTCAAGATCACCTTCCGGATCGTCGACGAACGGCGCCGGAAGCTGGCCGAGGACAAGGACCTGGAGGCGCTGAAGCTCAGGCTGAAGCCGAAGGCCAGGAAGGCGCTGTCGCAGGCGGCGGCAGCGACCGCGTCCCGCGAGGGCGGGGAGTCCCTGGAGCGTACGGGCCTGTCCGACTGGACGATCGGCACGCTCACCCGCGTGTTCGAAACGCGCCGGGCCGGCCACCCGGTGAAGGCGTACCCGGCGCTGGTGGACGACGGCGACACCGTCTCGGTGCGGCTGTTCGACACGGAGGCCGAGCAGACCGAGGCCATGTGGAAGGGCACCCGACGGCTGATCCTGCGCAACATCCCGGTGAACCCGGCGAAGTTCGCGTCCGAGAAGCTGACGAACGCCCAGAAGCTGGCGCTGTCCGCGAATCCGCACGGCTCCATCCAGGCGCTGTTCGACGACTGCGCGATGGCGGCGGCCGACAAGCTGATCGCGGACTTCGGCGGCCCGGTCTGGGACGACGAGTCGTACCGGAAGCTGTACGACAAGGTGCGCGCGGAGATCGTCGACACGACGGTCCGTACGGTCGCCCAGGTGCAGCAGGTCCTCGCCGCCTGGCAGGCCTGTGAACGCCGTCTGAAGGCCGTGAGCAGCCCCGCGCTGCTGGCGAACCTGACGGACGTGCGCAAGCAGCTGGACGCGCTCGTGAAGCCGGGATTCGTCACGTGGGCGGGTATACGGCGCCTGCCCGACCTGATGCGCTACCTGGTGGCCGCGGACCGGCGCCTGCAGCAGATGCCGACCAACGTCCAGCGGGACACCACGCGCATGGAGAAGGTCCACGAGATGCAGGACGAGTACGCCTGGCTCCTGGAACAGCTCCCGCAGGGCCGCCCGGTGCCGTCCTCGGTCCTGGACATCCGCTGGATGATCGAGGAGCTGAGGGTCAGCTACTTCGCCCACGCCCTCGGCACCGCGTACCCCGTCTCCGACAAGCGGATCGTGAAGGCGATCGACGCGGCCGCGCCGTAACCGTTCGCGTACAGGGGGTGAGTTCGACCAGGCGGCCTCACCTCCTGTACAGTCTCTTCTCGCAGCGCAGTGCACAAACGAAGCGCCGCGAAACCTGGTCCTGTGGAGCAGTTTGGAGTGCTCGCCACCCTGTCAAGGTGGAGGCCGCGGGTTCAAATCCCGTCAGGACCGCAGAGAGAAGGGCCCCCCGCGTGGGGGCCCTTCTTGCATGCCCGCCAAGCCGGAAGCCGCGCCCGCGGCGAAGCAGCAACCAGGCACAGCAAATCCCGCCAGGACCGCCCCAGAGAAGGGCCCCACACAGGAGCCCTACCTCCACGCCTGACGACACTCGGGCTACCACCCCGCCGAGGCGAAGGCCGCCCCCGCGGCGAAGCTGCAACCAGACACAGCAACCGCACCAGGACCACAGCGGAGAGGCCCCCGCGCAGGTCCCCGCCTCCACGCCAGCCGACACCGGCCCACCACCCCGCCCAAGCCGGAAGCCGCGCCCGCGGCGGACCGGCAACCAGACACAGCAAACCGCCAGGGCCGCCACAGAGTACGGCCCCACACCGGAGCCCTACCTCCACGCCAGCCGACACCGGCCCACCACCCCGCGGAGGCGAAAGCCGCCCGCGGCGGAGCAGCGACCAGGCACAGCAAATCCCGCCAGGACCCCGGGCCAAGCCGGAGGCCGCGTCCACAGCACGGGCCGCGATCAGGCACAGCAATCCCCTCAGAGCCCCCCACAGAGAAGCGCCCGCACCCGGCGGCGGAGGCGGCCCCTTCCGTAAGCCGTCGCTGCTCCCGTGCCGGTCGGTGCACTCGGCGGCCGGTGAGGGAGGACAAGGCCCGTTCACAGGGCCGGCAGGGACTGGGCGGTGGAGCACCCAGGGGACGGGCGGCGGGATCGCCGGACACCGCCCCAGCGGACCGCGGCGGGAGCGGGCGGCAGTGGCGCGCGAGGGCGCGGCTGTACCAGCGGGGCCGCTCGGCCTTGACGGCGTCACATTCCGTCGGTACCCAGAAGACAGGGCCCGTTCCCCTGTGCGGTCCGCGGAGGTGGCGTATGGCGGCATCGGTCAGGCACGAGACGCGGGCGCTGCTGAGGGCCCATCTGTCGGCCGCCTCGTCCTACCGGCACCTCACCCGCCACTGCCCCGTCTGTCACCACCTGCTCCGGCTGGCGATGGACGCCGGCCCGCTGGACCCCGAAGCGAGCGACGAGGAAGCCGAGGACGAAACTCCGCGCAGCGCGTGAGCGGCGCCGGCCCAACAGCCCTGCCTCCGTGGGACGCTGGAACCGATCGCTCCACTAGCGCACCCGTGCCGTCGGCAACAACCGCCGGGACATGTGACGGGAGTCACCGCATGAGTTTTTGAAAGGGCGGTACTTACCCCCTACCTACAACTGGTCAATTTAATATGTGCAATTGCACCCACCGCAGGGGACACGCACAGCGGTTCCGACAGCCCTGCTCAGACTTCGACAAGGCCGCTCACAGAGGCCCACCGCGCCCCCCGACCAGCGCACAAAAAAGATCGCGCTGGACCCGGCGGAGTCCAGCGCGATCTACGACGCACCCTGTGTCGCTGCCTACAACGTTCTCTTCGGCTTGGGCGAGGGCCCTGTTGGGGCAGGTCCCGCGTCGCTTGGAGCTAGGGTTTCGGGCGCCTCGGCCGGTGGGGGACCTGCCGGATTGCCCGCTTATTCGGTTGTTCAGGCCTCGCTGCGCTGCTGCGGGATGCCCGCGAGCAGTGCGCGGACTTCGGCCTCGCGGTAGCGGCGGTGCCCGCCGAGCGTACGGATGGACGTGAGCTTGCCGGCCTTCGCCCACCGCGTGACCGTCTTCGGGTCGACGCGGAACATCGTGGCGACCTCAGCCGGGGTCAGCAGCGGCTCGGCATCAGGGGTGCGAGCGGTCATGAGCGGCCTCCTCGGGAGAACCGAACCTTCTCGGTTCTTTCCTCTAAATTCTGCACCTTGACCCGCGTTGCCCGAAATGGCGGACGCGAGTCGAGTCGGTTATAGGACGAACGGCTTGTCCTCGGCACTACAACTACACCATCTGTCCAGCCGCGTCGGCCAAACCGATGGAATTGCCCTCCCAGGTGTTCATCAGCGACGGAAGCCGATGGACCATGCCATAGCGGACAGTCACGCCACTGTGACGATCAGTCACAGGACGATCAGGAGTCACAAGGCCCCCCAAAGCGTGCAATGCTGAGATTCCGCCCACAATGGAGCACAGATGGACGGACGGAGCCCTCCCCGGACTCCTTGTCCTATTTTGGCATGAGGGGCGGCAAGAGGCGCAAGGGCCGTGTAAGTGCCGTCCATCACCCTTGGGACAAAAGTCCAGATCGGGACCAACGTCCCGTCACATGGTCAAGTGGCCTAGACCGTACGTCGTTCGGCGTGGTTTGGGCCGTGACGTACGTCACTCTTCCAGCGTTTCTGGAACTTCAGTTCGCTGAACGCCGGTCCCGGACCGCCCGCCACCGCTCCACGAGCCGCACATAGGCCTCCCCGGCCGCCGCGCCGTCGCCCCGGCGCAGCGCCGCGATGCCCTCGGCCACGTCCGCCGCCGAGTGGTCGCCCTCCAGCTCACCGGCCGGCAGCACATGCACCAGGCCGCCGTAGTCGAGCTCGACCAGCGAGCGCGGATGGAACTCCTCCAGCCAGCGGCCGACGTCCACCAGGCCGTCGATCAGCGGGCCTTCCTCGACGGCGTCCTTCAGGGCGCGCAGCGCCCGCGCCACCCGCCGCCGGGCCTGCACCATCGGCGTGCGGTAGCGCAGCAGCGGCGGCACCTCGGCGGTGCCCTTCTCGTAGCGCCGCTCCTCGTCGGACACCAGCACGAACCAGTTCAGCGGCACCTGCCAGGTCGCCGTGCGGATCCACGGGCGGGCGTCGGGGTTGCGGGCGAGCCAGCGCTCGTAGTCCTGGGCGGCCTGGCGCCGTACGACCGGGGGCAGCACCGCGTCCAGCACCGGCGCCGGAAGCTCCTCCGCCAGCTCGCCGAGCGCCTGCCAGCCGCGCAGCCGGGTCCGCCAGGGGCACACGCAGACCACGCCCTCGACCTCCAGCACGAAGGCGTCGCTGCTCTCGTGCACCGGCACCGCGACCGGCGGGGTGGGCAGCAAGTCGGCCAGGGAGCGGCGCAGTTCGTCCTGGTAGGAGGGGCGGTCGGGGCGGCGGGCGTAGCGGGCCCAGTGGCCGCGCTCCGGCTCCGGGAAGGCGCCCAGCGGCTCGTACACGCGCAAGTACGCGGCATAGGGGACGACCACGGAGGACACCTTCGGCACGCCTGCTCCCTCCCCATCGGGCCCGGCTCGAAACCACTGCAAATCGTGCCATGGTCATGCGTGCGTAAGAGGCGCGGGAGAGTGATCCTGAACACTGCACGGATGGTGGTCGTGCCAAGGCTCTACGCTCATGCCACGGCACCCCGCCACCCGTACGGGGTCCACCCCACTCGCCGCTCTTTACACAGGAGTCACCACAGTGACCGACGTAATTGGCGCACCTGCCGATGTACTGCAGACCCTGTTCCACTCGGACCAGGGGGGTCATGAGCAGGTCGTGCTCTGCCAGGACCGCGCCACCGGCCTCAAGGCCGTGATCGCCATCCACTCCACCGCCCTGGGTCCGGCCCTCGGCGGTACGCGCTTCTACCCCTACGCCACCGAGGCCGAGGCCGTCGCCGACGCCCTCAACCTCGCGCGCGGCATGTCGTACAAGAACGCCATGGCCGGTCTCGACCACGGCGGCGGCAAGGCCGTGATCATCGGCGACCCGGAGCGCGACAAGACCGAGGAGCTGCTCCTCGCCTACGGCCGCATGGTCGCCTCGCTCGGCGGGCGCTACGTCACCGCGTGCGACGTCGGTACGTACGTCGCCGACATGGACGTCGTGGCCCGCGAGTGCCGCTGGACCACCGGCCGCTCCCCGGAGAACGGCGGCGCCGGCGACTCCTCCGTGCTCACCGCCTTCGGCGTCTACCAGGGCATGCGCGCCTCCGCCCAGCACCTGTGGGGCGACCCCTCGCTGCGCGGCCGCAAGGTCGGCATCGCCGGCGTCGGCAAGGTCGGCCACCACCTGGTGAAGCACCTGATGGACGAGGGCGCCGAGGTCGTCGTCACGGACGTGCGCGCGGACGCCGTCCAGCGGATCGTCGACCAGTACCCCACGCGGGTGACGGCGGTCGCCGACACCGAGGAGCTGATCCGGGTCGAGGGTCTCGACGTCTACGCCCCCTGCGCGCTCGGCGGCGCCCTGAACGACCACAGCGTGCCGGTGCTCACCGCCAAGGTGGTGTGCGGCGCGGCCAACAACCAGCTTGCGCACCCGGGCGTGGAGAAGGACATCGCGGACCGCGGGATCCTCTACGCGCCGGACTACGTGGTGAACGCCGGCGGAGTGATCCAGGTGGCCGACGAGCTGCACGGGTTCGACTTCGACCGGTGCAAGGCCAAGGCGGCGAAGATCTTCGACACCACCCTGGCAATCTTCGCACGTGCGAAGGAAGACGGGATTCCGCCGGCCGCCGCGGCCGACCGGATCGCCGAGCAGCGGATGGCCGAGGCGCGCGCCGGCCACGCTGCGCACTGAGTCCGTCGCACAGGTGAGCGGTACCCGCCGGTGGGGGCTTGGAGAGAACTCTCACTTCCATCGGCGGGTCGTTCCCCGATAAGTGGTTAAAATCGCCACTGACCAGCGAGGACGGGGCGCCTCGAAGGTCCTGGGCACACGCGCGTGCTGCGGGCGACGTACCGTATGGGCGCGGGCTCAGGTACCGTGGAAGCCCTACGGACCGGCCTCTCCACGGAGGGTCCGTTCCGGATCATGAACGCGTGTCAGACTCTGGGGCCGTCGAGCCCCTGTCACCGAGGGGGTCGAGCCATGGGGCGCGGCCGGGCCAAGGCCAAGCAGACAAAGGTCGCCCGCCAGCTGAAGTACAACAGCGGTGGGACTGATCTTTCACGTCTGGCCAGTGAACTGGGCGCATCGACTTCGAGCCAGCCGCCGAACGGCGAGCCGTTCGAGGACGATGAGAACGACGAGGACGATCTCTACTCTCGTTACGCCGACCTCTACGAGGACGACGACGAGGAAGAGGACGACAACGATCCTCACCAACAGCACCGTCGCGGCGCTTGACCTTGCAGTGACCAGTCCGGTCGGTGGCATAGCCACCGACCGGTTTCTGTGCTGTCCGCACGGTCGGCACGGTCGCCGCCCGCAGGATCAGGCGGCGTAGTCCCCCACCAGCTCCGCGCCCGTCTCCTTGTCGCCGCGGTCGGTGATCTCGCCGGCCACCCAGGCCTCGACGCCGCGGTCGGCCAGGGTCGCGAGGGCCACCTCGGTGGACTCCGCGGGGACGATCGCCATCATGCCGACGCCCATGTTGAGGGTCTTCTCCAGCTCCAGGCGCTCGACGTTGCCGGTCTTCCCGACCAGGTCGAAGATCGCGCCCGGGGTCCAGGTGGAGCGGTCGACGACCGCGTGCAGCGCGTCGGGGATAACGCGGGCCAGGTTCGCCGCGAGTCCGCCGCCGGTGATGTGCGAGAACGCGTGCACGTCCGTGGTGCGGGTCAGCGCCAGGCAGTCCAGCGAGTAGATCTTGGTGGGCTCCAGCAGCTCCTCGCCGAGCGCGCGGCCGAGCTCCGGGACCTCCGTCTCCAGCGCCAGGCCGGCTGTGTTCAGCAGGACGTGGCGGACCAGGGAGTACCCGTTCGAGTGAAGCCCGGAGGACGCCATGGCGATCACCGCGTCACCCTCACGGATGCGATCCGCGCCGAGCAGCCGGTCGGCCTCCACGACGCCCGTACCGGCCCCGGCGACGTCGAAGTCGTCCTCACCCAGCAGGCCCGGGTGTTCGGCGGTCTCGCCGCCCACCAGGGCGCATCCGGCGAGCACACAGCCCTCCGCGATGCCCTTCACGATGGCCGCGACGCGCTCGGGGTGGACCTTGCCGACGCAGATGTAGTCCGTCATGAACAGCGGCTCGGCACCGCACACCACGATGTCGTCCATGACCATGGCGACCAGGTCGTGGCCGATGGTGTCGTAGACGCCCATGCGGCGGGCGACGTCCACCTTCGTGCCGACGCCGTCCGTGGCGGAGGCGAGCAGCGGGCGCTCGAAGCGCTTGAGGGCGGAGGCGTCGAAGAGCCCGGCGAAGCCGCCGAGGCCGCCGAGGACCTCGGGGCGCTGGGTCTTCTTCACCCACTCCTTCATCAGCTCGACCGCGCGGTCGCCCGCCTCGATGTCGACGCCCGCCGCTGCGTAGCTGGCACCAGTTGTCTCAGACATGACTGTGAGAGCTTTCGTGTCGTACTGCAGGGTGTTACGGGCGACGGATCGCGTCGGCCGCGGCCGTGGCGGCGGGACCGGCCGCCAGCTCGGTCTCCAGGAGCTGCTTGCCGAGCAGCTCGGGGTCCGGCAGCTCCATCGGGTACTCGCCGTCGAAGCAGGCGCGGCACAGGTTCGGCTTGGCGATGGTGGTCGCCTCGATCATGCCGTCGATGGAGATATAGGCGAGCGAGTCGGCGCCGAGCGAGGTGCCGATCTCCTCGATGGTCATGCCGTTGGCGATCAGTTCCGCGCGCGTGGCGAAGTCGATGCCGAAGAAGCAGGGCCACTTCACGGGCGGCGAGGAGATCCGGATGTGGACCTCGGCGGCGCCGGCCTCGCGGAGCATGCGGACCAGGGCCCGCTGGGTGTTGCCGCGCACGATCGAGTCGTCGACGACGACCAGGCGCTTGCCCTTGATGACTTCCTTCAGCGGGTTCAGCTTCAGGCGGATGCCGAGCTGGCGGATGGTCTGCGAGGGCTGGATGAAGGTCCGGCCGACGTAGGCGTTCTTCACGAGACCGGCGCCGAAGGGGATGCCGGAGGCCTCCGCGTAGCCGATGGCGGCCGGGGTGCCGGACTCCGGGGTCGCTATGACCAGGTCGGCCTCGACGGGGGCTTCCTTGGCCAGCCGGCGGCCCATCTCCACCCGGGAGAGGTATACGTTCCGGCCGGCGATGTCGGTGTCCGGGCGGGCCAGGTACACGTACTCGAAGACACAGCCCTTGGGCTTCGCTTCCGCGAATCGGGAGCTGCGCAGACCGTTCTCGTCGACGGCGACGAACTCGCCCGGCTCGATCTCGCGGACGAAGCTGGCACCGCAGATGTCCAGGGCGGCGGTCTCGGAGGCGACCACCCAGCCGCGCTCCAGGCGGCCGAGGACCAGCGGGCGGATGCCCTGCGGGTCACGGGCCGCGTAGAGGGTCTGCTCGTCCATGAAGACGAGCGAGAAGGCACCCCGCACCTTCGGGAGGACCTGGTGGGCCGCCTCCTCGATGGTGAGCGGCTTGCCGTCCTCGTCGACCTGGGCGGCGAGCAGGGCCGTCAGCAGGTCGGTGTCGTTGGTGGCCGCGACCCGGGTGGAGCGGCTGTTGTTGTCGTTCGGCAGGTCGGCGACCATCTCGGCGAGCTGCGCCGTGTTGACCAGGTTGCCGTTGTGGCCGAGCGCGATCGAGCCGTGCGCGGTGGCGCGGAACGTCGGCTGGGCGTTCTCCCACACGGAGGCGCCGGTGGTCGAGTAGCGGGCGTGTCCGACCGCGATATGACCCTGGAGCGAACCGAGCGAGGTCTCGTCGAAGACCTGGGAGACCAGGCCCATGTCCTTGAAGACGAGGATCTGGGAGCCGTTGCTGACCGCGATTCCCGCGGATTCCTGACCCCGGTGCTGGAGGGCGTAGAGCCCGAAGTACGTGAGCTTTGCGACCTCTTCACCCGGAGCCCAGACACCGAAGACGCCGCAAGCGTCCTGGGGGCCCTTCTCGCCGGGAAGCAGATCGTGATTGAGTCGACCGTCACCACGTGGCACGCCACCGAGTGTAGGCGAGGTCGACCACTGGTCCGAATTGGGGATACGTACCCTTAACAAGTCCGGACCTGTGGATCACCTTGTCGGTTTACGCGTTTGCCCAGGTCAGCGAGGTGCGCTCGGGGCTCTGGGCGCCGACGGCGGCGCTGCGGGCGGCGGCCGCGGGCCCGTTCGCCGGGTGCGCGAGTGAGGTGTCGCACATCATCCGGGCGCGTTGCGGCTGAGGTGGATGCGGTCCCCGTCGCCGTCGGTGAGCGTCAGTTTCTCGTGTTGCGTCTCGGCGACGAGCGTGCCGGTGGTCAGCGCGCGGGCGAGGGCGCGCTCGAAGTCCATCCGGTCCGGCGCGCAGGCCATCCGGGTCGTGCGCAGGTCGCCGAAGGTGATCCGGTCGCCGTGGACGGTGGCCCGCGCGCTGAACTGGTTGCAGCCGAGGTTGCCGGCCGCCTTGCCGTTCTCGTCGATGCGCAGGCGGGCGGACGCGGGGGCGTGCCGGGTCGTATCGCCGACGGTGAGGCTGTCGACCCGCCAGTCGATGCCGGTCAGGGGCTGGGGGGCGGTCACCGCACCACTGTCCGCCCTCCCGTTGCCGCACGCCATCGTGAGGACGGCGAGCACGGCGGCCGCCGGTGCGAGGATCATGCGTTGCTTGTACCGGTTCATGGCGATTCGACGGTAGACCGGCCGGGTCGGTTCCGCTACGCCATCAGCGGCAGCAGCCCCCCGATGTCCGCCCGCTCCCCACTGGCGCTCACCTTGGCCTCCTCCAGGGCGTCCGTCCAGCTCAGGCGGCCGGTGGCGAGCCGGATCCAGGTCAGCGGATCGGTCTCCACCACGTTGGGCGGGGTGCCGCGGGTGTGCCGGGGCCCCTCGACGCACTGCACCACGGCGTACGGCGGCACCCGCACCTCCGTGGAGCCGCCGGGCGCCTTCACGGCGAGGGCGTCGGCGAGCAGCCGGGTGGCGGCGGCCAGGGCCTGGCGGTCGTACGGGACCTCCAGGCCGGGCACGGCGGCGTTGAGGTCGTCGGTGTGGACGACGAGTTCGGCGGTGCGGGTGACCAGGTAATCGTCCAGGGGCAGCGCACCGGCGCTCGTCTGCAGGATCCGGCTGCCGGAGTGCTCGGCGAGCAGGGCGCGCAGGGACCGGTCGATGTCCGTGAGGTAGGCGTCGAGGTCGGGGTGTTCGGCGGACAGGTTCCGGGTGAACTCGTCGATGGCGGCGGCGTTGGCCGCGGTGGCGAAGGGCCAGTCGAGCAGCACGGCGTCCGCCTTGGCCGGCTCGGGCAGGGCGAGCGAGCGGTGGACGGCGGTGAGCGCCATGCCGATGTGCACGACCAGGTCCCGTACGGCCCACCCGCCGAGCCGGGTGGGCAGCGCGAGCTGCTCCTCGGTGAGGCCGCGCACGGCTTCCCGGACGTTTGCGAACTGGGCCAGGACCGCGGCGCGGGTCCTGCCGGGGTCGTAGCTGCGGGCGCGCTTCTTGGCCGGTGGCATGGCGGTGAGCCTATGCCCTGACCGCGCAGTCCTTCAGGCCGTTTTCGACCAGGCGACCGCAGGAACCCATGGCCGCACGAGAAGGGCCCCGCCCGGCTTCCGGACGGGGCCCTTCTTCGGGTGTGCTCGCGGATGCGCCTACGCCAGCAGCGCCGGGATGGTCTTCTCGTGTGCCGTTCGCAGCTCCTCCAGGGTGAGCGCGAACTCGCCCTGGACCTCCACCACTGCATTTGAATCAGACGCAGTACCGTCCACGACACCGATCCGGGTGGCCGGCAGGCCCCGCGCACCGCACATGTCGTTGAAGCGGACCTCCTCCGAGCGCGGCACCGCGACGATCGCGCGGCCCGCCGACTCGGAGAACAGGAACGTGAAGGCGTCCAGGCCGTCCGGTACGACCAGCCGCGCGCCCTTGCCGCCGAGCAGCGCGGACTCCACGACCGCCTGCACCAGGCCGCCGTCGGACAGGTCATGCGCGGAGTCGATCATGCCGTCGCGGGAGGCGGAGATCAGGATCTCGCCCAGCAGCCGCTCGCGCTCCAGGTCGACCTGCGGGGGCAGACCGCCGAGGTGGTCGTGGACCACCTGGGACCAGGCCGAGCCGCCGAACTCCTCGCGGGTGTCGCCGAGGAGGTAGATCAGCTGGCCCTCCTCCTGGAAGGCGACCGGGGTGCGGCGCGCGACATCGTCGATCACGCCCAGGACCGCGACCACCGGGGTCGGGTGGATGGCCGCCTCGCCCGTCTGGTTGTAGAGCGAGACGTTGCCGCCGGTCACCGGCGTGCCGAGCTGCCGGCAGGCGTCCGCGAGACCGCGCACGGCCTCCGCGAACTGCCACATCACGGCCGGGTCCTCGGGCGAGCCGAAGTTCAGGCAGTCGGACACCGCGAGGGGCTTGGCACCGGTGGTGGCCACGTTGCGGTACGCCTCGGCCAGGGCCAGCTGCGCGCCCGTGTACGGGTCGAGCTTGGCGTAGCGGCCGTTGCCGTCCGTCGCGATCGCGACACCGAGACCGGTCTCCTCGTCCACGCGGATCATGCCGGAGTCCTCCGGCTGGGCGAGGACGGTGTTGCCCTGCACGAGGTGGTCGTACTGCTGGGTGATCCACCTCTTGGAGGCCTGGTTGGGAGAGGCGACCAGCTTCAGGACCTGGTCCTTCAGCTCCTCCGCCGTCGCGGGCCGGGGCAGCTTGTTCGCGTCGTCGGCCTGCAGGGCGTCCTGCCAGTCGGGGCGGGCGTACGGGCGCTCGTACGTCGGGCCCTCGTGGGCGACCGTGCGCGGGTCGACGTCCACGATCTTCTCGCCGTGCCAGAAGATCTCCAGGCGGTCGCCGTCGGTCACCTCGCCAATGACGGTGGCGATGACGTCCCACTTCGCGCAGATCTCCAGGAAGCGGTCGACCTTCTCCGGCTCCACGACCGCGCACATGCGTTCCTGCGACTCGCTCATGAGGATTTCCTCGGGAGACAGGGTCGAGTCGCGCAGCGGGACGTCGTCCAGGGTGACGCGCATACCGCCGGAGCCGTTGGAGGCGAGCTCGGAGGTGGCGCAGGAGAGACCGGCGGCACCGAGGTCCTGGATGCCGACGACCAGCTTCTCCTTGAAGGCCTCCAGGGTGCACTCGATGAGGAGCTTCTCCTGGAAGGGGTCGCCGACCTGGACGGCCGGGCGCTTGCTCGGCTTGGCGTCGTCGAAGGTCTCGGACGCGAGGATCGAGGCGCCGCCGATGCCGTCGCCGCCGGTGCGGGCCCCGTACAGGATGACCTTGTTGCCCGCGCCGGAGGCCTTGGCGAGGTGGATGTCCTCGTGCTTCATCACGCCGATGGCGCCGGCGTTGACCAGCGGGTTGCCCTGGTAGCAGGCGTCGAAGACGACCTCGCCGCCGATGTTGGGCAGGCCCAGGCAGTTGCCGTAGCCGCCGATGCCCGCGACCACGCCCGGGAGCACCCGCTTGGTGTCGGGGTGGTCGGCGGCGCCGAACCGCAGCGGGTCGACGACCGCCACCGGCCGCGCGCCCATGGCGATGATGTCGCGGACGATGCCGCCGACGCCCGTGGCCGCGCCCTGGTAGGGCTCGACGTACGACGGGTGGTTGTGCGACTCGACCTTGAAGGTCACGGCGTAACCCTGGCCGACGTCCACCACGCCCGCGTTCTCGCCGATGCCGACGAGCAGGGCGTCGCTCTCGGGCGCCTTCTCGCCGAACTGGCGCAGGTGGACCTTGGAGGACTTGTACGAGCAGTGCTCGGACCACATGACCGAGTACATGGCGAGTTCGGCGCCGGTCGGCCGGCGGCCGAGGATCTCCACCACCCGCTCGTACTCGTCCTTCTTCAGACCGAGTTCGGCCCAGGGCAGCTCGACGTCGGGGGTCGCGGCCGCGTGCTCGACCGTGTCCAGAGGCGTCCGGCTCATGCGTTGACCAGCTTCTTGAGGATCGAGGTGAAGAACGGGAGCCCGTCGGTACGGCCCGTACCGACCAGCGGCTCTACGGCGTGCTCGGGGTGCGGCATCAGTCCGACGACATTGCCCGCCTCGTTGGTGATGCCGGCGATGTCGTTGAGCGAGCCGTTCGGGTTGAAGTCCAGGTACCGGAACGCCACCCGGCCCTCGGCCTCCAGCTTGTCCAGCGTGTACCGGTCGGCGACGTACCGGCCGTCCATGTTCTTCAGCGGGATGTGGATCTCCTGGCCGGCGCGGTAGTCGCTGGTCCAGGCCGTCTCCGCGTTCTCCACCCGCAGCTTCTGGTCGCGGCAGATGAAGTGGAGGTGGTCGTTGCCGAGCATCCCGCCCGGAAGGAGGTGGGCCTCGGTGAGGATCTGGAAGCCGTTGCAGATGCCGAGGACCGGAAGGCCGGCCTTCGCCTGCTCGATCACGGACTCCATCACCGGCGAGAACCGGGAGATGGCACCGGCGCGCAGATAGTCGCCGTAGGAGAAACCGCCGGGAAGGACCACGGCGTCGACCTGCTTGAGGTCCTTGTCCTTGTGCCACAGGGCAACCGGTTCGGCGCCCGCGAGGCGGATCGCGCGCTGGGCATCCTGATCATCGAGGCTGCCCGGGAAAGTGACGACGCCAATACGAGCGGTCACTTGGCCGCCTCCGCGACTTCCGCGGTCTCTTCGACCTTGACGGTGAAGTCCTCGATCACGGTGTTGGCGAGGAAGGATTCCGCGAGCTCGTGGATGCGGGCGAGTGCGGCCTCGTCGACCGGCCCGTCAACTTCGAGTTCGAATCGCTTTCCCTGACGTACGTCGGAGATCCCCTCGAAACCCAGGCGCGGCAGCGCACGCTGGACCGCCTGGCCCTGGGGGTCGAGGATCTCCGGCTTGAGCATGACGTCGACTACGACGCGTGCCACTGGCACTCCCGGTGTGTGGTGCTGAGCAGGTTCCTTCAGACTACCCGCACAAAATTTCTACGCGAGTAGAGTTGTAGGAAACTACGTGAGGCGCATCACGATCGGGTGTCGAAGCCGTACTGCCGTGAAAAGTTCTGGGAAAGTTCCCCAGTCCGCCCCGTTCACCTATTGTCTTCGGACACGCGGACGGATTTAGTCGGGCTTCACTTTCCATTGCCGAGCACTGTACAAATGAATTGGCAATAGCCGATACTCGGCACGTCATCGCCGGTGAGCTGTATCGACGTGCCGCACGAAGGGACCGATATTCGTGGCGCAAAAGGTCGTGGTCACGCTCTTTGACGACATCGACGGCTCGGAAGCGGCGGAAACGATCGCCTTCGGACTCGACGGGAAGTCGTACGAGATCGACCTGAACGAAACCAACGCCAAGAAACTGCGCAAGGCACTCGCGCCCTACGTCGAGGCCGGCCGCAAGAGGTCGCGGTCCGGCAAGGCGTACAAGCAGACGGAGGTCGCCCCCGACCCGGCGGCCGTCCGCGCCTGGGCCCAGGCCAACAAGATGGACGTCCCCGCCCGCGGACGCATCCCCAAGAAGGTCTACGAGGCGTTCAGCGCCGCGCAGTGAGGCGCGCGGGGAGCCGTGACGAGCGGCCGGCCGCACCAGCCCGCGAAGGGGCAGTCCTCAGGGTCCGTCAGCGGACCCTGAGGGCCGCGCACTTGGGCATATCGGGCGCCAGGGGAAGCCGACTTGCGCCACCCCCCTGTTGATCAGCTAATGTTTGGAGCACGCCGAGGGGCGAGGCCGAAAGGCCGAAACCCCGAGGAGCGTGCGGGTGTAGTTCAGTAGCAGAACATCCCCCTTCCAGGGGGAAGGCGCAGTGTGCGATTCCTGTCACCCGCTCCGGCACCGGTTGTCACGACCACTCTTGTGGATCAGGTAGGCTGGTGCTCGCACCGATCGGTGGGAGCCGGTCGGGAGCAGTGCGGACGTAGCTCAGTTGGTAGAGCGCAACCTTGCCAAGGTTGAGGTCGCGAGTTCGAGCCTCGTCGTCCGCTCGGGATAAAGACCCCGGTCCATCGGACCGGGGTCTTCTCGTTCCCCGTGATCCGCGCCGGCCATTGTCCTGCCGAGCGATGACACCGCCGTAGGCCGACCCCGGGTTGAACTCACAGGTGCGCCGGGTGGGTTTGACGGCGGCCGGCATCGATGGCGAGGGCCTGGCGAAGCGTCCGGTGAGCACGGAACCCTGGTGACCGAGGTGCCGCTGGGAAAATAAGTGAGCGGAGTCAACTCATGAGCTCACCGGTGCCGCTGTGGCTCACCGAGGTGTGAAGGCCACCACATCCTTGCGCGCCGAACCGCCTTCCCGCCGGGTGCCGATCGTCACCGGGTACGGCGGCCCGGCCGCCCGAAGCGGGTGCTCGCGGCCGACGTGCGCGGGTTCGGCCCGTAGAAGGTCCGCGCCCAGCGGCTCACCGGGATCATCCAGACCGAGCACGACGTAAACCGACTGCGTGGACCCGGAGTTGGCCGCCGACGCGATCTCCGCCGGGGGCTCCCCGAGGGCCTCGGGGGAGGCCGCGGTGGTCGAGCCGGCCGCCGGCGACGCGCCGGTCGCAAAGATCGTCCGGCGGGCCGCGCCGTCCTGCGGCACCGTGCGGAATCGCAGCTCCTCGGCCGTCACGGAACCCGACACCGAGAACCGTCATGCGGCGGTGCGTCTCACACACGAGCGAGGTTGGGTATAGTTGCTCTCGCGCCACGGCGCAAGGCGGACGTAGCTCAGTTGGTAGAGCGCAACCTTGCCAAGGTTGAGGTCGCGAGTTCGAGCCTCGTCGTCCGCTCGGGAAGAAGACCCCGGTCCATCGGACCGGGGTCTTCTCGTGCTGCTAGCTCCAGCTCAGGCCGGTGAGGCGCTCGTAGGCCTCCACGTACTTCCGCCGGGTCTGCTGGACGACCTCGTCCGGCAGCGGCGGCGGGGGCTGCTCGCTCTTGCGGTCCCAGCCGGAGGCCGCGGAGGTCAGCCAGTCCCGGACGAACTGCTTGTCGTACGACGGCTGGGCGCGGCCCGGCTGCCACTGGTCGGCCGGCCAGAAGCGGGAGGAGTCGGGGGTGAGGACCTCGTCCGCGAGGACCAGGGTGTCGCCGTCGAAGCCGAACTCGAACTTGGTGTCCGCCAGGATGATCCCCCGGTCGCGGGCGATGTCCCGGGCACGCGAGTACACGGCGAGGGTGGCCTGGCGGAGCTGGGCGGCGGTGTCGGCGCCCACCTGACGGGCGACCTCCTCGTAGGAGACGTTCTCGTCGTGCTCGCCGACCTCGGCCTTGGTGGCCGGGGTGAAGATCGGGGCGGGGAGTTCCGAGCCGTCGACGAGGCCCTCGGGGAGGGCGAGGCCGCAGACCGTACGGGACTCGTCGTACTCGACCAGGCCGGAGCCGGTGAGGTAGCCGCGGGCCACGCACTCCACCGGGACCATCTTCAGCTGCTTGCAGACCAGCGTGCGGCCCGCCCAGTCGGCGGGGGCGCCCTCGGGCACCTCGGTGCTGATCACGTGGTTGGGGGCCAGGTCGCGCAGCTGGTCGAACCACCACAGGGAGAGCTGGGTGAGGACACGGCCCTTGTCGGGGATCTCCGTGGGCAGCACCCAGTCGTACGCGGACATGCGGTCGCTGGCGACCATCACGAGGTCGCCCGCCTCGTTCTGGTACAGCTCGCGCACCTTTCCGGTGTGCAGGTGCACCAGGCCCGGAACCTGGATCGGCTCGGGCTTTTCTACGAATCCGGACACGGTTCCTCCCCGTGGTTCTGTCCAAGTGCCTCGATTCTCCCTTATCGGGGCGATCGGTTTCGGCCAGGGGTCGTGTGTTCCGGGTCGGCGATCAGTCGAGGTTCGCGGGTTGGGGATCAGTCGCGTTTGCAGATGCGGTCCAGGAGGTTCGCCGTGGCGCGCTGGATACGGGGGTCCACATGGCCGGGGCGGTCCAGGGCCGGGGACCAGGCGAAGGTGCCGGAGGCGAAGACCCAGGCGCCGGAGGGGGCGCGGTAGAGGGAGGTCTCCTGGTGGCGCAGCACCCCGTCGTTGTCGGTGTACGGGGAGTGGGCGAGCAGGATGCGCTCCTCGTGCGCGGGCAGCGGGGTGCGCGGGAAGTACCGGTCGGCCTCGCCGGCGACCAGGCCTTCGATCTCGTCGCCCTCGTGCGCGCCGGTCGCCTCCCAGAGCCAGTGCCCGGCGTTGCGGACGACCAGGGGATGCGGCTCGGGCACCCGGCCCGCGTACTGGATGCCGACCACTTGCTGCTCGGGCCGGTCGATCTCGCGCCAGAGGACCGGCTTGCCGGGTCCCTTGCGTTTGCGGCAGGTCAGCAGCCGGTCCGGGACGCCGGACGGGGAGGGGCCCAGCTCCACCTGCCAGTACATGCTGTTGGCGGAGAGGAAGACCAGCGAGGTGCCGCGGTCGCGGGCCTGCTCGACCGCGCGGCGCATCGGCACGGACCAGTACTCGTCGTGGCCGGGGAAGACCAGGCCCCGGTAGCGGGCCGGATCCACGCGGCCGGCGTGCAGGTCGCGGGCGTCGGCGTAGGCGAGGTCGTAGCCGTACCGCTCGGCCCACCGGATGAAGTCGTAGGCGTGCCCGACGTGCAGGGGCAGGCCGGAGCCCGCGTAGGGGCGGTCGAAGGAGACCGTGGTCGCCGCGTCGGCCTCGCCGAGCAGCCGGCCCTTGTCGTCCCAGGCGTGGTAGAGGCTGGCGCCGGTCCGGCCGTCCTCCGGATACAGGTTGTACGCCTGCCAGGTGATGTCCGGCAGCAGCAGGAGCAGGTCGGCCGGGTGGTCGTCGCGGACCGTGAACGGCACGTGGGAGCGGTAGCCGTCGGCGGTGGTGAGGACGGCCACATACGCGCCGATGGGCCAGTGGGAGGGCACCTGGAGGCGCCAGGACAGCCACCAGTGGTGGCAGGAGACCGTGCGGTCGACGGCCAGCGGCGCGGGCTGGACGATGCCGGACAGGCGCGGGCTCGTGGTGATCTTGGAGGCGCCGTCGCCGCCGTAGTGGCCGATCCGGTAGATGTCGACGCCGAACTCCTGGGGCGGGTCGACCGTGATGTGGAAGTCGATCGCCGCGCCGGGGGTGACCGCGCCGGTTGCGGTGAAGCCCTTGATCTGGCGGCGCACGTCGTCGGCCGAGCGGGGCCCGGGCACGCGTGGGGCGGTGCCGACCCCCTTGAGCGGCTGCGGGCTGGGGTCGACGTACCAGGGCACGACATGACCGGTGTCGTCGAAGTAGGTCTCACTGCCGCGCAGCCAGGGCACCGGGCCCTGACCGAAGGGGTCCGTGACGGCGTGCGCGAGTGCTCCGGACTCCCAGCGGCGGATGTGGTCCGAGGCCATGGTCGCTGCCCTCCCTCTGCCCCCGTGTCGTCCTGTCTCGGTGGTGCTCGCCGTGCTCGCTGTTCTCGCAGTGCTCGGTGTGATCGGTGGTACGCGCTGTCCTCGGGCGTGCTGTCGTATGTCGCACGCCCTTGCCAGGTGCGTGGTCGCTCCAGCACATCACATAACGCACGGGCTCGGTCACTAGTCGTTGCGAATTGACCTGAAGTGGAAGACAGCGCTCCCGTTCGGCGAGCCGCACGGGCTGCCACGGGCCGCTAGACGAGCCGTACGGGCTTCTCGGGGCGTATCCCGGACGCGGCCAGCCAGTCGCGCAGCGGGCCCGGGTCTCCCTCCTCGATGAGGCGGAGCACCTTGGGCGCGAGGTCGGCGGCGCGCTCGCCGCCGAGCAGCAGGGAGGGGCCGTCCAGCCAGTCCAGGGCGGGGACCGCGCCGGCGGTGTCCACGGCGGCGCAGCACACCATGGCCGTGACGTGCTCGGTGAGCAGGTCGCGGGCGGTGCGGGGCGGCTGCAGCGGGAAGAGGGGCAGGCCGGCGTCGTCCCACAGGGCGCTCTCGGCGCTTCGGCCGGTGGCGGTCGCGCCGAATCTGGGCGCGCCGGCCTCCTCGCGGGCCAGCGCGGCGGTCAGGCCTGCGGCGAGGGCGGCGCTGCGTTCCGTACCGGGGTCTTCGGGGGGCGGTTCCCCCTCGGCTTCGCCTTCGGTGGGGATTTCGTTCCCGCCCGCACCACCCGTGCGGCTTTCGTTGTCGGGTGCGGGTCGCCCCTGTGGGGCGTTCTCGCCGTCGGCGGCTCGCGGGTGGGGCGTTGGGGCGTCGGGCTCCTGGGGGGCGGGCTCGCCTTCGGTGGGTTGCGCGTCGGGCGTCGGGGTGGGTGGGCGCGAGGGGGCCGGGGTCGCGTCGGTGGGGTGGGGGGCGACCTGCGGTGACCTCGGCTCCGGGGCTTCCGGGGCGGGCTCGGTGAGGTGGTCCAGGACTCGGGCCAGGGTGGGGCCGCCGGGGTCGGGGGTCGTGGGGTCGAGGGAGGGGCGGACGCCCAGGGAGTCCAGGACGCGGTGCAGACGGGCCGCGTCGGCGCGCCAGGTGCGGTCCACGACCTCCTCCGGATACGCCTGCCAGTCCACCGGCGCCCAGTCCGGGCCGGACTCCGCGGGGCCGCCGTGGAAGAGGCGGGCGGCGAGGAGGGAGGCGGCCTCGTCCACGACGCCCGGCTCCTCCAGGAGGTCGCACGCGGGCCGCTCGCCGAGCCGGGAGGTGAAGCCCTCGGCCAGGCGGTCGCGCCGGGACAGCTCGGTGAGCGCCGCCACCACGCCCGCGTCCAGCCGCGAGGGCCAGCGGCCCATGCGCCAGGCGGGCAACGCGACCCTGGTCAGCAGCCGGTCCCAGCCGGCGTAGGCCAGGCCCACCTGTTCCTGGGCGACGATCCGCAGGCCGTAGTCGACGGCCTGGGCCCGCTCGGCCGCCGCCGCGGCGACCCCGCGCTCCATCTGAGTGGCGTGTTCCCGGCAGCTCCGCAGCAGCAGGCGGGCCACCCAGCCGAGGGCCGCGCACACACCGCGCGTCGCCGGGCAGCGGGCCCGTGTCGAGGCGACCGCGACCGCCGCGTCCAGACCGCGCACGAAGCGCCGGGCGGCGGCTATGTCCGGGTGCGCCGAAGGGCCTGTACCGGCGATGACCGGGGCGAGGACCGCGCGCAGCTCGCCGACCCGCATCCACCACAGGAACGGGGAGCCGATGACGAGCACCGGGGAGACGGGCGGGCGGCGGACCGGGCCCGACAGCTCGTCCTCGTCGGGCGCGGGGCGCGGCGGCGGGCCGTGGGCCGAGTGCGTGCGGTCCTCCAGCCAGCTGTCGCAGTCCGGGGTCAGCGCTATGGCCGAGGGGGCCGGCACGTCCAGCCGGTCGGCGAGGTCGCGCACCATCCGGTACAGGTCCGGGGCGGACTCCTCCGGGATCGGCACCGTCGGGCTGACGGCCGGGCGGGCCCGGGCCACGACCAGGGCGATACCGGTGGCGGCCAGCAGCACCAGCACGGCGAGCAGGCCCACGACCCAGCGGGCCACGTCCCAGCCCTGGCCGACGAAATGGCCGGTGGGAGCGCCGGTCAGCAGGATCACCGCGGCCGCAGCGGGCAGCACGGCCACGGCCAGCGCCCGGCCCCGCACCCTCAGTACGGCGAGGGCCCGGCTGCGCGCGGCCTGCGCGCCCATCTCCGCACCGATTCCGGTCACGTCCCGCCCTCACCGCCTCGCTGCCGATGTACGTGCTGTCCTGGTGGTGCTCACTCCCCCACTGTGGCACCCGCCACTGACATCGCAATGCCGGTGGGCCAAGTGCCGGAACGCTTGCGCGGCACCCTAGTTGGGGCCCCGGCCCACGTCAGCCGTATAGACGATTGCTCACTCGATGGAATGGCTTTGGTCAGAGGTGAGTGACAGACAGCAAAGATCAGGCCCCGGATCAGGGGATCCGGGGCCTGCATCAGGGGAAGGCAGATCAGGCGTTCGCCGCCTCGGCCGCCGCCTTCGCGGCGATGTCCGTGCGGTGCTGGGAGCCGTCCAGGCGGATCCGGTCCACCGCCCGGTACGCCCGTTCGCGCGCCTCGGTCAGGTCCTTGCCGGTGGCGGTGACGGACAGCACACGGCCGCCCGCGCTGACGACTGCGTCGCCGTCCCGCTTGGTCCCGGCGTGCAGCACGTACGCGTGCGGGGCGTCCTCGGCGGCCACCTCGTCCAGACCGGTGATCGGGTCGCCGGTGCGGGGGGTGGCGGGGTAGTTGTGCGAGGCGACGACGACCGTGACGGCGGCGTCCTCGCTCCAGCGCAGGGGCGGCAGATCGGCGAGGTTGCCGGTGGCGGCGGCCATCAGCAGGCCGGCCAGCGGGGTCTTCAGCCGGGCCAGCACGACCTGGGTCTCGGGATCGCCGAAGCGGGCGTTGAACTCGATCACCCGGACGCCACGGCTGGTGATCGCCAGGCCCGCGTAGAGCAGGCCGGAGAAGGGGGTGTCACGGCGGTGCATCTCGTCCACGGTCGGCTGCAGCACCGTCTCCAGCACCTCGTCGACCAGCTTCGGCTCGGCCCACGGCAGCGGGGAGTACGCGCCCATGCCGCCGGTGTTCGGGCCCTCGTCGCCGTCCAGGGCGCGCTTGAAGTCCTGGGCGGGCTGGAGCGGTACGACCGTCTCCCCGTCGGTGATCGCGAAGAGGGACACCTCGGGGCCGTCGAGGAACTCCTCGATGACCACGCGCTCGCAGGCGGCGGCGTGGGCCTTGGCGGCCTCCAGGTCGTCGGTGACGACCACGCCCTTGCCGGCGGCGAGGCCGTCGTCCTTGACGACGTAGGGGGCGCCGAAGGCGTCCAGGGCCTCGTCGACCTCCTCGGCCGTCGTGCACACGTAGGAGCGGGCGGTCGGCACCCCGGCCGCCGCCATGACGTCCTTGGCGAAGGCCTTGGAGCCCTCCAGCTGCGCGGCCTCCTTGGACGGGCCGAACACCGGGATGCCCGCCGCGCGGACGGCGTCGGCCACACCGGCGACCAGCGGGGCCTCCGGGCCGACGACGACCAGGTCGGCACCGAGGCCGGCGGCCAGCTCGGCGACCGCCTTGCCGTCGAGCGCGTCGACCGAGTGCAGCTCGGCGACCTCGGCGATGCCGGCGTTGCCGGGGGCGCAGTGCAGCGCGGTGACGTCGGGGTCGAGGGACAGGGAGCGGCACAGGGCGTGTTCGCGGGCGCCGCTGCCGATGACGAGGACCTTCACGGGGTCAGCCTAATGGCAAGGTTGCCGAAGGTTGGGGGGCGGGTTTGTTGGGGTTTCCTCCAAAGGGCGCGGTGTCGGGGCTGCCGCGCCTGGCGGCTCCGCCCCTCCAGACCCCCGTTTTGCCCACCCGCCCACCCGACACGGTTGGCTGGAAGGGTGCCGTTCCAGGTGCGGTGAGTGGTGCAGTGCAGGCGGGCCGGCCGGGCCGGGCCGGGGGAGAGTTGGCTCGGTCGGCTGGGAGCGCGCGCTCTGGAGTGGGTGCGGCGTGTGTGGTGCGGTGCGGGCCGGGGCGGGGCGGGGCAATCGGCTCCGTCGGCTGCGGGGGTGTCGTTCGGGGTGGGGTGTGGCGTGCGTGACTCAGTGCGATGCAGGGCCGGGCGGGGGAGTCGGCTCGGTTCGGTCGGCCTCTCGCGTCACCGATCCATCCCGGCCGGCAACTCGCGGCACTGCCCCACACCGCTCGACCACTCGCGGCGCCGCCTCAACACCGTCGACCACTCGCAAACACCGTCGACCACGCGCACGCCGCCCCATCCCCGCCGGCAACTCGCGGCGCCGCCCCAACCCCGTCGGCCACTCGCGCCCTGCTTGATCCCGTCGACCACTCGCGCGCCGGGCCATCCCTATCGGCCACTCGCGGCACCGCCCAAACCCGCTCGATCGCCCGCGGCGCCGCCCAACCCCGTCGACCACTCGCGCCCTGCTTAATCCCGATCGGCCACTCGCACACCGGGCCATCCCCGTCGGCCCTCGCGGCACCGCCCCATCCCAGCCCGCAACTCGCCGCGCCGCCCCAACCCTGTCGGCCACTCGCGTCCTGCTTGATCCCGTCGACCACCCGCACACCGAGCCATCCCGGCCGGCCCTCGCGACACCGCCCCATCCCGTTCGACCACGGGCGCCCCGACCCAACACCGTCGACCACTGGTACCGCCGCGCCCCACCCCCGTCGGCTACTCGTTCGAGAACTCCTCGACCACCGTCGCCCCCAGTTCCCGCACGATCAGTTCGTGGCCGGAGAGGGCCGACTCGTCGAGGTCCGGGTCGTCGTCCTCGGGGATGTCGTCTTCGGGGGCGACGGGGGGCGGCTCGGGGGCGGCCGTGGGCTGAGGCGCGGGGGTGGGTGTGGTGGGCGTGGCCGGGGGGCCGGACGGCGGGGTCGGCTGGGGAGCCGCGGGGCGGGGTGCGGACGGGGCGCCGTGGCCACCGCCGCCTCCGGCGGGAGCGCCGTAGCCGCCTCCGCCGCCGAAGCCCGAGCCCCCGGCGGGCGGGGGCGCGGAACCGCCACCGGACGGGTCGACGACCGCCTCGATCTTCCACTGCACGTTGAACTGCTCGGCCAGCGCCGCCCGCAGCACGTCCTCGCTGCCACTGCCTGCGAAGTTGTCACGGGCACCGGCGTTGACGAAGCCGAGCTGGAGGGTGGTGCCGTCGAAGCCGGCCACCTGCGCGTTCTGGCTGAGCAGGATCCAAGTGAAGCGGCGGCGGTTCTTGACGGCCTCCAGGATGTTCGGCCAGAGCATGCGCGGGTCGAGGCCACCGGTCGGGGCGGCCGCGGGCGCTGCCGGGGCCGGGGGGGCCGCCGAGGACGCCGGGGGCTGCTGCTGGCCTGCCGAAGGACGGCCTGGGGCGTGGCCCTGCGGCGCGCCGCCGCCCGCCGGTGCCGCGGCCGTGGGCCAGCCACCGGGGCGGCGACCGCTTCCGGCCGTAGCGGCCGTGGGCCAGGCGCCGGGAGCGGCAGCAGCCGGGGCAACAGGGGCAGCCGGTGCGGGGGGTGCCGTCGGGGCCGGGGGTGCCGTAGGCGCGGGGGCGGCCGGAGCCGGACCACCTGCACCAGGTCCGCCAGGAGCGCCAGGACCACCGTCGCCAGGGCCACTGGTACCCGGACCCGCAACGCCCTGCCCGCCGGCGCCAGGCCCAGCACCCCCCGGCCCGTTCGCCGCCCGCACCGCCGCGCGGGCCACTGCCGGGCCGGTGCCGGGTGGTACGGAGGCCGCGGCGCCGTGGGCCTCGGGGCCAGGGGCGTAGCCCATCGCGGGCGTACCGGCGCCGGCCGAGAAGTGGACGCCGCGCTCGATGCGGTCGAGGCGGGCCATCAGCGAGCGCTCGTCGCCGTAGGCGGCGGGGAGCAGTACGCGTGCGCAGATCAGTTCCAGCTGGAGGCGGGGCGAGGTGGCGCCGCGCATCTCCGTCAGGCCGGCGTTGACGAGGTCGGCGGCGCGGCTCAGCTCGGCGGCGCCGAAGGTGGAGGCCTGGGCCTGCATGCGCTCCAGGACGTCGGCCGGGGCGTCGAGGAGGCCCTTGTCCACGGCGTCCGGCACGGCGGCGAGGATCACCAGGTCCCGGAGGCGCTCCAGCAGGTCGGCGACGAAACGGCGCGGGTCGTTGCCGCCCTCGATGACGCGGTCGACGACTTCGAAGGCGGCGGCGCCGTCACCGGTGGCGAAGGCCTCGACGACGGAGTCGAGAAGGGAGCCGTCGGTGTAGCCGAGGAGGGAGGTGGCCATGGCGTAGGTCACACCCTGCTCGCTGGCGCCGGCGAGGAGCTGGTCCATGACGGACATGGAGTCACGCACGGAACCCGCACCGGCGCGCACGACGAGCGGCAGCACGCCGTCCTCGACCGGGATGTCCTCCTTCTGGCACACCTCGGCGAGGTAGTCCCGCAGGGTGCCGGGCGGCACGAGCCGGAAGGGGTAGTGATGGGTCCGCGACCGGATCGTGCCGATGACCTTCTCGGGCTCGGTGGTCGCGAAGATGAACTTGAGGTGCTCCGGCGGCTCCTCGACGACCTTCAGCAGCGCGTTGAAGCCGGCCGACGTGACCATGTGGGCCTCGTCGATGATGTAGATCTTGTACCGGCTGCTCGCGGGGCCGAAGAACGCCTTCTCGCGCAGCTCACGGGCGTCGTCCACACCACCGTGAGAGGCCGCGTCGATCTCGATGACGTCGATCGAGCCCGGGCCGTTGCGCGCCAGGTCCCGGCACGACTGGCACTCGCCGCACGGGGTCGGGGTGGGACCTTGCTCACAGTTCAGACAGCGGGCGAGGATCCGCGCGCTGGTCGTCTTGCCGCAGCCGCGCGGACCACTGAACAGGTACGCGTGATTGACCCGGTTGTTCCGCAGCGCCTGCTGCAGCGGGTCGGTGACATGCTCCTGCCCGATGACCTCGGCAAAGGTCTCCGGGCGATAGCGGCGGTACAGCGCGAGAGACGACACGCATACGAGGTTATAGGCGCCCACTGACAACCGGTCCCGGCCGCCGACGCCCCGGCGGAGTCCGCGGCGGCCCGGAAACGCAAGGGCCCCCCACGCACCCGCCAGAGCCAACCTACCCTTGCTGCCTTCCGGCCCTGGGGGAGTTCAGTCAGATAGCGCCGCGTGAGGGGCTGCGCTCCACAGTACCCGATCGCGGCCCGTGGGCTGTAACGGATGCGGGCCTGCGGGAACGAGGCGGGAACGAGTTCGCGAGCACTCCCCTCGGTCATGTAATGTTTCCGGCGGAGGATTCGCCTAGAGGCCTAGGGCGCACGCTTGGAAAGCGTGTTGGGGGCAACCCCTCACGAGTTCGAATCTCGTATCCTCCGCCAGCTCAGAGGGCCGGGTCACGAAAGTGGCCCGGCCCTCTGGCGTTCGTCGGTCTCCGTTTCCGTCTCAGTTGGTTGCCCGGCCCGCTCCAGGCGGTGTCCGGAGGGCGTCTCCGACGTGCTGAGCGACCTTCCTGAGCATGACTCCGGTCACATGCATCTACCGGGCGCGCATCCGCGCCGCTCCCCCAGGCTGTCAATCCGTGATCGCGTCGATCACGACGTCCGGAACGCCGAGGATCAGGAGACCCTCAGGGCCTGGGGCGGTGCCTGCAAGCGTTGGACAGCCCGGTGCCTGAGGGGAACGCTGGATCGGCGAGGGCCGTGCCCTCGTCCTCGCCGGTGGTGGCTCGCTCAGGCGAAGCCCTGGTACCCCACCCCTCACGTCTTGAGGAGCGCTGATGGCACCTACCTTCGACGCGGTCGTGATCGGGTCAGGTGTGAACGGCTTGGTCGCCGCTGCCCAGCTGGCCAAGAGCGGCTGGTCGGTGGCCCTCATCGAGGGAAGCGACCGGCTGGGCGGCTTCATCGCCACCGAGGAGCGGACTCTGCCCGGCTACCTGCACGACACGTACTCCTCGTGGCACCCGCTGTTCGTGTCCGGCGGGGCCTACGCCGCCCTGGGTGAGGACCTGCACCGTCACGGTCTGGAGTATCGCAACACCGACGGACTGATCACGGGCACCGTCACCGACGAAGGGCGCGTGGTCCTGGCCCACCGCGACCCCGCGGCCACCGCCGAGATGTTCGGCCACTCCGAGGACCGAACCGCCTACCTCGCCCTGTTGCGGAGGTTCCTCGCCAACGCCGACGCACTGGGCGGCATCCTGGGCGGTGAGCCTCGCTCGCCCCGTGTGCTCCGGCATGTGGTGAAACTGCTGCGCCGGGAGCGCTTCAGTGGCACCGAGAAGTGAGGACCACGCCTTGGGCGGCCTGATGCTGCCCGCCATGGCCGCGACCCTGCACGGTTTCGGCATGCCCGTGGTGGCGGGTGGCGCCCGGAACTTCGTCCGCGCCTTCGAGGCACTGCTCGGCGAGCTCGGGGTGCACATCTCCACGGGGCGGTCGGCGGAGCGGCTGCTCCTCACGGGCGGCCGGGTCATGGGCGTCGCCACCGACGGCGAAACCGTCCGGGCCCGCCGCGCCGTCCTGGTCTCGGTAACCCCGACCGCGCTGTACGGCGAGCTTCTGCCACAGGACGCGCCCGTCCCGCCCGCCATCCGCGACGAGGCCCTGCGCTACCGGTACGGACGCGCCGCGATGCAGCTCCACGTCGCCCTCTCCGCCCCGCTCGGCTGGCGCGACGCGCGCCTGGCCGGCGTACCGCTGGTCCATCTCAGCGACGGGTCCGCGAGCACCGCGATCGCGTGCGCGGAGGCCGAGGCGGGGCTGCTGCCGCGCAGGCCCACACTGGTCGTCGGCCAGCAGTACGTCCTGGACCCGTCACGCGTGCCGGACGGCGCGGCGACCCTGTGGATCCAGCTCCAAGAACTGCCCTACAAGCCGACCGGCGACGCGGCGGGCGAACTGGACGCCCACGGCCGCTGGACGAAGGAGCTGACCGAGGGATACGTCCAACGGGTCCTGGCCAGGATCGCGCTGCACGCGCCCGACCTGCCGGAGAAGCTGCTCGCCTGGGACGCCGTCACACCGTCGGACCTGATGGCGCACAATCCGAACGCGGTCGACGGCGACCCCTACGGCGGCTCGGCCGAACTCGACCAGGCCCTGCTGTGGCGCCCCCTGCCGGGCGCGGCCCGGCACGCCACACCCGTACCCGGCTTGTGGCACATCGGCGCCTCGACCCACCCCGGCCCCGGCCTCGGCGCCGGATCGGGGCACCTCGTGGCCCAGCACCTCATCCGCGGCAGGCGCCGGAGCGGCCGCCGCTGACACGCGGTGAGGTGGGCATCCGTCCGGTCACGCCGCCGGCCCTTGACCGCGTCCATCACCGCGTCCGGGACTCCTGGGATCCCTACGGGCGAAGGGAGGAGATTCCAGTTTCGTCTCACCGGGTCGCGGAACCCCAGGTCAGGGGCATGAAGCAGGTGTTCCCGTCCGGATCTGTGCCGACGGCCACAGCAAACGGGATCCACGTACGCTCATACTGAGTCATGACAAAGCCTGCTGCGCCGAAGCGTCATCTGCCTACCAGCCCCTTCAAGGCCCCCGTCACACCGGCTCCCAAGCACTTCGCCGTGGGCGACCAGGTCACCCACGACATGTACGGCCTCGGCCGAGTGATCGGCATCGAGGCCGGAGTCGCGGCGCTCGTGGATTTCGGCTCGGAGCAAGTACGTGTCTTGAGCCCGTACGCCAAGATGACCAAGCTGTAGGACCGCTGTGCCCGGTCACGGCACACCAGGTCCCTTCAGGGACCTGTAACGAAAGAGAGTCCCCTCATCGATCTGACGTCGCTGTTCTCCGCCCTGGAAGGGCAACCCCGCCGCTCCACCGCGGCATCGCCGCCTCCGGCGACCAACCCCTTCCAGGCCCCTGACTTCGGGGAAGACGAGACCTTGCCGCACGAAGACGCACAGGAGCCCGCCCGGGGCACACGTGCGGCGCGGCCCGAGGCGGCCTAGCCACGCGGCAGGCGAACGGCCCTGTACGCACTCCCGGCCAGGCGCCGACAGACGTGCCTCCGGCAGGGCTGACCAGGCGGAACGAGGGCCCCGACCAGATTCTGGTCGGGTCCCTCGCCGTGTCGTCGCCGCGGTTCTGGTCGCGGTTCGACGCAGGCCGAGCGGTGGCCCTCCCGGCCCTACGGGGCCCGGCGCGTCCTGCCTACCGTGTCACCCGCACCGGTGCCGACACCGTCACCTGGTCCAGTTCCGACACCCGGACCGTCGCCCTCATCGTCCAGGTGCCCGGGAGGGGGAGGTCGAAGGAGTCGCCGGACCAGTAGCCGCCGCGGTCGGTGACGCGGGTGTCGAGGGGGCCCAGGTGCCGGGCGGGCAGGGTGAGGGTGACCCGGAGTTCGGGGACCGTGGACAGGCCGCCGTCGGGGCCGTAGACCACCGCCTGGACGGAGGTGCGGCCGACGCGGCCCGGGTCCAGGGTGATCTGCACCTTGCCGTGGCCGCCGGGGGTGCCGACGTCGAAGGGGATCGTGGTGACGGAGGCCGTCGGGATGCCGGTCTCCGGTGTCCCCGCCGGCGCCGCCCCGGTGGCCGCGCGCCCGGGAACCGTGCTGGTCAGCAGGGTCGTCAGGGCCAGCACCAGCACGCCGACGGCCGCCTCCGCCAGCACCGAGCGGCGCAGGGTGTGGAAGGGCGGGGGTGGCGGCGGCGTGGGCCGTTCCGGGGGCGGTGGGAGTGGGGGGACCGTGGCCGGTTCGGGTACGCGGGCGACGGCGACCCGGGATTCTCGGGTCAGGCGGGTCGTCCAGGCGCGGGAGCAGGCCGCCGCCAGGAGGAGCGCGGTGACCGCCGCGAGTTTGGCCAGCAGGGTGCGGCCGTACGTCGTGTCCGTGAGCGCCTGCCAGGAGCCGAGGCCCCGCCAGGACTGGTAGACGCCGGTCACGACCAGGACCGTCACCGAGGCGAAGGCCAGGCGGGAGAAGCGGGCCAGGGTGGTGAGGGAGGTACGCGGCAGCGTGCGCAGGAGGGCCGCCAGGCCGCCCAGCCAGGTCCCCATGGCCAGCAGGTGGAGCGTGCCGGCGGTGATGGCCAGGGGGACCTGGATGCCCGCCGAGGCGTGGTCGGCCGCGGTCCAGGTCAGGGCGAGCGGGAGGGAGACGGCCCCGGCCACGGCGAGCGTCGTACGGCGCGGGAGCCTTCTGCGGCGGGCCCGCAGGAGCGCGACGGCGGCCGCCGCGAGGAGGAGCAGGGCCAGGCGCGCGAGCAGGAGGGCGCCGGGGCGGGTCGTGGCCGGGTGGGTCAGGGAGCGCAGGGAGAGGGCGGGTGCTGTGCCCTCCTCGTAGGGGGTGCGCAGGAGGTACAGGGCGGCCGTCGTGGCGAGGAGGGTCCAGGCGGCGGCCAGGGCGGGGACGCGCAGCGGGGCCGCCGTGGGCGGGCGGCAGTACGCCACGAACGCCGCCGTGCCGAGCAGGAGGGCCAGGCAGAGGTAGGCGAGGTAGCGGGCGATGTTGTAGAGGGCCGCCGTGGCGGGGTTCTCCGGGTCGGCGGGGGCCGGGCTCGCGGCGGTCGCCGTGCGGGTGCCGACCGAGAAGGTGAGCGCGCCGGACACCGGGTGGCTGTCCGCGGACACCACGCGCCAGGCGACCGTGTAGGTGCCGGTGGCGAGCTTGCCGGGCAGGGCGACGCGGGCCGTGTCCGAGCGGCCGGGTGCGTGCTCGGCGGGCCCGGTGCGCAGCTGGTGGTTGGTGGGGTCGTAGACGCGGAAGGTGTCGGTGAGCAGGCCGACCGATTCGGTGAACGTCAGCGTGATGTGCCGGGGGGCCGTGCGCAGCAGGGTCCCGTCGGCGGGGTCGGTCGTGCGCAGGGCCGCGTGGGCGGACGCGGGGGCCGCCGTGCCGAGCAACAGGAGGAAGAGGCCCGCACAGAGCAGGGTCAGCCGCCTGGACCGGCGGTGTCGGTCGCGCTGCACCTCGTCCCCTCCCTTGCCCGCGTTCCCTAACGTACGGACAGACCGGCCGCCTTGCTCACCGGGTCGGCCAAGCCGGCGGCGTACGGGCGCGGGACAGGCGGCTCGATGGAGGCGATGTGGGTGAGGGTGCCGCCACCGCGGGCCCGCATATGCGCGGCGGTGGCCTGGGGGCAGGCGAAGACGCTGGTGAGGCCGGTGCCGACGACCGTGCGCCACTCAGCCGCCGTCATGCCGGGCAGGCTGGATCGGCTGGACTCCCAGGTGCGCCGGAACAGGCCGCCCTCGCTGGTGATGGGTTCGGGGCCGTAGTGCGCGATCAGGTCCTCGGGGGTCGTCGTCACCCGGGGAAGGCCACCTCCCGGTCCAGGAAGGCCAGTTGGGCGTGCTTCTCGGGCAGGTACACATCGGGGAGGTCCACCTCGGGCAGGACGACCGCCGGGCCGCGCACGAAGCCCTGGCGTTCGAAGCGGGCGATCGCCTTGGTGTTGCGTACGTCCGGGTCGGCCACGAGCCGGCGCCGGTCCAGGGCCCGCAGCGCGTACGTCGTCATCACGGTCAGCAGCGCCGAAGTCCAGCCGGGGCGCGGGCCGTCGGGACCGGCCGGGCCGAGAAGGACGTGGACGCCGAGGTCGCCGGGGCGGACGCCGTAGCACGCGCCGACCCGGTCCGCGGCCGGCTCGTACGTCTGGAACAGGGCCGCCGGCGCGCCGTCCTTGGTGACGAGGTGGGCGTGGTGGGTGTCGAGGCCGGCCATGTGGGCGTAGATCTCGGCGACCTGGTCGCGGGTGAGGCCGTTCATGCCCCAGAAGACCGCGCGTTCCTCGCTCACCCAGCGGTGGATCACGTCCGCGTCGGACGCGGGGTCGAGGGGGCGGATGCGGACGGCGCCGAAGCCGACGACGTGCTGCTCGTACGGGGCGGTGGGCTCGGTCATCGGGTCTCCTCGGCGGGTTCCGAGGTCAGCAGGGTCCAGTCGGTGACGACGGGGACCAGTTCTCCCTTGAGCCACAAGGGGAGTTGGTCGCGGTGGTGGGCTGCGCCGGGGACGCCGTCGGCGCCGAAGGGGACCACCCAGCGGCTGTCCGCGCGGTCGGCGAGGTCCCAGACGTAACGGGCGGCCGGGCCGCGGGCCGCACGGTCGGTGAGACCGGGGACGGCGGAGGTGCACAGCACGCAGTCGTGGTCCCCGGCGAGTCCGGGTTCGGGGTCCTGTCGTGTTTCCGGGTACGGCAGTGCGCGCCAGGGGGCGAGGCGGTGGGTGTCGGACCAGGTGCCGGACCGGGGCTGGGCGGCCACCTCCTCCAGGGCCGCGCGGACGGCGGCCGGGCGGTCGATGCCGTACAACTCCTCGGCGCGCAGCAGGTGTTCGAGGGCGTAGCCGATGCGCGGGACGAGGGCCAGCCAGGGGAGCAGGACCTCCGGGCAGGCCGGGGGCTCGGCGAGCGGGGCGAACACCGGGTGGGCGGCGAGGTGGCGTACGACCGCGCCGCGCACCGCCGCGTGGGCGGCCGCGTCGGTGCTGTCGGCGTCCATGCGGCGGTTCCAGGCGAGCAGGCGGTCGCGCAGCCGGGCCGCGGCGGGGGTGAGGCCGTCGAGGGCGGCGAGGTGGTCCAGGAGCGGGGCGGCGGAGGCGAGGTGGGTGTCGGTGTGGATCACCGGCATGCCGTCGGCGGTCCAGGTGCGGCGCGTGTCGAGGAGGGTGCGGATGCGGTCGGCGCGGTGCGGCGGGGCGAATTCGACGCCGAGTGGGGTGGCGAGGCCGCGCTGGTTGGCCATCACCGCGATGCCGTCTTCGAGGGGGGCGTACGGGGTTTCCTGCCAGCCGTGCCAGTCGTGGCCGGGCTGCCAGGCGGGGACCGGGTGGAGGCGGTTGGCCGCCGCGCGGACCGGTACGCGGCCGGCGACGCGGTGGAGCGTGCCGCCGCCGGTGTCGGCGGCCTGTACGACGTTGACCGGCTCGGCCCAGGCGTCCAGGGCCCGGTCGACGTCCTGGACCGTGCGGGCCCTGAGGAGGGGGAGGAGGGCGCTGAAGCCGAGATCTTCCGTGACACGGGGTGGGTAACGCAGCGCCAGGGCGGTGTCCTCACCGGCACCAGGACCGCTTTCGTCGTCATCTGCGGAAGCCGTGATGCGCCCCTGAAGGCCCTCCGGCCCCCCGGCGATCACCGGGCCCCGCGCCGTCTCGATCACCTCGATCTCGACCGGCGGCTCTCCCGCGATCCGTACCGTCTCCGTGTGCCGGGCGGCCCGGTGCCAGTGGCCGTCCGGGCCGAGGGCCTGGACGCCGGCGCCGGTGCGGCGCAGGCGTTCGCGGTACAGGTCCTGGTAGTCGGCCATGGCGTTGGTGATGGCCCAGGCGACCGTGCCGGTGTGGCCGAAGTGGGCGATGCCGGGGACGCCCGGCACGGCCAGGCCGACGACGTCGAACTCGGGGCAGGCGAGGTGGATCTGCTGGTAGACGCCGGGGTCCTCGATGAAGCGGTGCGGGTCGCCGGCGATCAGGGCGTGCCCGGTGGCGGTACGGGCGCCGGAGACGAGCCAGCCGTTGCTGCCCGCGGTGCCGGGGCCGTCCGTGGCGAACAGGCCGACGGCGTCGGGACCGAGGTGCCGTATCGCCCGCTCGCGCCAGAGCTTGGCCGGGAAGCCGGCGAACAGCAGGTGGGTGGCGAGCCAGACGCCGAGCGGGGTCCACGGCTGCCAGGGGGCGGGGGTGAGGCCGGTGCGGGTGAATTCGGGCGCCCGGCGGGCACCGGCCGGCAGGCCCTCGTTGACGCCGTCGGTGTACGCCCGGACCCAGTCGGCCGTCTCCGGGTCCCGGCGTTCCAGCGCGGCGAAGCAGCGGCGGGCCGTGTCGTCGAGGCGGGCCCGGCGGGCGAGGACGTCCCAGGAGAGGGCTCCGGCGCCGAGGAAGGCGGCCGAGGTGCCCTGGGAGCGGTGGCGTTCGACCTCCAGCTGCCAGGCTCGGTCCAGCGCGCTCACCCGGCCCTGGGCGCGGGCCAGTTCGAGGGTGCTGGAGGCCCGTAGATGGGGGATGCCCCAGGCGTCGCGGTACGTCTCGATGGTCACCCGGAAGCCCTCTTCTGCTTTAGGTTAGCCTTGCCTAACTTCTCCGTGAAGGGATCGTACGCGAGAGACGGAGCGGCTGTCGGGCCACCCCGGCTGCGCCGCGCGCGTCGGCGCGCCACCATCGACGCATGGACGTCACCCTGCACCTCGCCCAGGACCCCGACGCCGACGCGTTGCTCGGGCGGTCCGCGCTCGCCGCGCTCACCGGCATGCTGCTCGACCAACAGGTCCCGATGGAATGGGCGTTCAAGGGACCCCGGACCATCGCCGACCGGCTCGGCGTCGGAGCGGCCGGAGATCTCGACGCGCACGACATCGCCGCGATGGACCCGGAGACCTTCGCCGCGCTGCTCGCCGAGAAGCCGGCCGTGCACCGCTACCCGGGCTCGATGGCCAAGCGCATCCAGCAGCTGTGCCAGTACCTCGTCGAGCACTACGACGGGGACGCGGAGGGGGTCTGGCGGGATGTGCCGACCGGTGCCGAGCTGCTGAAGCGGCTGGAGGACCTGCCCGGGTTCGGCAAGCAGAAGGCGCAGATCTTCCTCGCGCTGCTCGGCAAGCAGCTCGGCGTCGCGCCGAAGGGCTGGCGGGAGGCCGCGGGGGCGTACGGCGAACGCGAGTCCTTCCGGTCCGTCGCCGACATCACCGGGCCGGAGTCGCTGGCCAAGGTCCGCGCGCACAAGCAGGAGATGAAGGCGGCGGCGAAGGCCTCCGGCAAGTCGGGGCGATAGGCGTCGGGGCGGGTTCGGCCGGTTGTCGGCTGCGGGTGCGCGGTGGGCCGGTCGCGCCCACGCGGCGGAGCCGCATGTCGATACCGCCCCGCGCCCCTCGGCCGGACCGGTCGCCCCACGTGAAAGGGCGCCTGGACATCACTCGACCGGCCCTCCCCGATGGCCGGTCCGCCTCCGCCGTTCACAGCATGAACCATGACCGAGGCACCGAACACCGGTCCGGAGTGGGGCCGTGAGTACGACGACCGGAACGTGCACGCGACCGCGCCGCCGGGCGACCGGCGGGAACCCGAGCCGCCGTTCGAGGGTCCCCTGCACGCCCTGTCCCAGGCCGCCTGGCAGGTGGTCCTGGTCACCGGGATCGCCTCGCTGATCCTCGGTGTCCTGGTGCTCGTCTGGCCCGGCCACTCCCTGCTCGTCGCCGGCGTCCTCTTCGGCGTCTACCTCGTGATCAGCGGCATCTTCCAGGTGGTCTCCGCGTTCGGCACGCACAAGACGACCTCCCTGCGCGTGCTGGCCTTCATCAGCGGCGCCCTGTCGATCCTGCTCGGCCTGCTCTGCTTCCGCGGGCCCATGCAGTCGATCCTGCTGCTCGCCCTGTGGATCGGCATCGGCTGGCTGATCCGCGGGATCACCCAGACCATCGCCGCCGCGCAGGACTCCCGGATGCCCGGCCGGGCCTGGCAGATCTGCCTGGGGGTGCTCACCTTCATCGCCGGGATCGTGCTCATCGACTCGCCGTTCCGCTCGGTCGCCGTGCTGACCGTCGTCGCCGGCATCTGGCTGCTCGTCGTGGGACTCGCGGAGATCGTCACCGCGTTCGGCATCCGCGGCCGGGCCAAGGCGATCCCGCGGACGCTGTGAACACCGGCGTCAACCACCATGCCCCCGCCTACGCCGAGCGGGCGGATCTCGGCCCCGGCGTGCTGCACACCCCCCACGCCCCGGGGACACACCCGACGTGAGCAGGACCGCGAGCGTCCCCCGCAGCCGAACCTGGCTGCGGGTGCTCGTGCTGCTCCTCGCCCTGTGGGTGCCCGTCGCCCATGCGCAGGCCCAGGCGGGCCACGTGCCGGGCACCCCCGCCGAGGCCTTCGAGCACGACGTCCTCGACACGGTCCTACGGCCGCCCGCCCCCGCCGTCCACCGGGCCGACGGACCCGAGCGGCCCGCACCCCTCCCCGGCCGGGCGCCCGGCCGGGCGGCGGCACGGACCCGCCCCGGCACACCGCGGGCGCCGTACGCCCCGCCCCTGCTCCGCACGGTGGTCCTGCGCTGCTGACCGACCGCGTCCCCGCGAAAGGCGGGCCACCGGCCAGTCAGACACGAGACCAGACGCAAGGAGCAGCACAGTCATGCCCATGGATCCCTACGCCGTCCTGCGCGCCCTGCTGCGCGCGGAGGCCCGGCGGTCGACGGCGCCCAAGCCGGAGCAGAAGCACAAGGACGAACCGCAGCGGCCGCCCGAGGAACGCAACCGCTGAACCGGCACCGGCGGGGGCGGGCCACCGCCTCCGCCGGGCGGTGCCGACGTGCGTACGGCGGTCTCCCGGCCGCCGTACGGGGGAAATCCGCCGTGCCGGAATCCGCTCGGCGATCGGCAGGAGGGGCTTGGTCCCGGTCTCGCCGCCACTGGTCTCGGCCACCTGTTCGCAGGAGCTGTTTCCTGGTAACAGCACCTATGACCCATTTGCGGCATCTTTTCAAGCGCCGCACTCCGCCGCCATGGCTGCGCCCGGAACGTCTTGACCGGTAGGCTTTCCGTGTGATCTTCAAGCGCATCGGAAACGGCCGGCCGTACCCCGACCACGGCCGGGAAAGCACCCGGCAGTGGGCGGACGTCGCGCCGCGCCCGGTCCGCCTCGATCAGCTCGTGACCACCAAGCAGCAGCTCGACCTGGAGACCCTGCTGGCGGAGGACTCGACGTTCTACGGCGACCTCTTCGCGCACGTCGTGAAGTGGCAGGGCGACCTCTATCTGGAGGACGGGCTGCACCGCGCGGTCCGCGCCGCCCTCCAGCAGCGCCAGGTGCTGCACGCACGGGTGCTCGAACTCGACTGACCGGCGCGACACCGTCCTGCCCCTTGACCCTTTCGGGTTCCCCTGAGCGGCATCGACTGATCATCTAATAGGCAGCGCCGCCCGGGCGCACTACGCTGCGCCCATGAGCATGCTCACTCCCCCTGGCATGGGCGGCAAGTACCGGATCACGGGGGACAAATACCCTCGGATGCGTCCGCCGCGCCGACGCGCCAGGCTCGTGGCCGCCGTGGTGGCGTCCGTCGCCGTGCTCGGCCTGATCGGCTGGGGCACCCTGCAGCTCATCGACGTCTTCACCGGCGGCAAGAAGGCATCGGCGGCCGGTCCGAAGACCGACTGCCACCCCAAGGCGGACACGGCCGCACAGGTGAAGGCCCTGCCGAAGCCGGGCCAGATCACCGTGAACGTCTACAACGCCACCGAGCGCACCGGCCTCGCCAAGACCACCGCCGACGAGCTGAAGAAGCGCGGCTTCAAGATCGGTGACGTGGGCAACGCGCCCGGGGAGTTCGACAAGAAGGTCAAGAGCGCCGGGATACTGCTCGGACCGGCCGCCGCCCGGAACACCTCGCTGCAGGTGCTGGCGACCCAGCTGGCCGGCGCCGAACAGCGCACCGATACCCGCAAGGGCGCCGACCTCGACCTCATCCTGGGGGACGGCTTCAAGGGTCTGGACAAGCCGGCGGCCGCGGAGCAGGCGCTGACCAGGCTGAGCGCACCCGCACCGAAGGCCTCTACGAAGAAGAGCTGCTGAGAGGCGCCCCGTCAGGGGCGCCGGGCCGTAGCGACGTGCGGCTCTACTCGGCCGCCCCGTAGAGCCGGTCTCCCGCGTCCCCGAGTCCCGGCACGATGTACCCGTGCTCGTTGAGGTGGTCGTCCACGGCCGCGGTGACCACGGTCACCGGCGTCCCCGCCAGCTCCCGCTCCATGACCTCGACGCCCTCGGGAGCGGCGAGCAGGACGACCGCCGTCACATCGTCCGCACCGCGCTTGATCAGCTCCCGGATCGCCGCGACCAGCGTGCCGCCCGTGGCCAGCATCGGGTCCAGGACGTACACCTGGCGGCCCGAGAGGTCCTCCGGCATGCGCGAGGCGTAGGTGGAGGCCTGCAGCGTCTCCTCGTTGCGGATCATGCCCAGGAAGCCCACCTCGGCGGTCGGCAGCAGCCGGACCATGCCGTCCAGCATGCCGAGGCCGGCGCGCAGGATCGGCACGACCAGCGGGCGCGGGCGGGCGAGCTTGACGCCGGTCGTCTCGGCGACCGGGGTCCGGATGTCGACGGCTTCGGTGCGCACGTCCCGCGTGGCCTCGTAGGCGAGCAGGGTGACCAGTTCGTCGGCGAGCCGGCGGAAGGTCGCGGAGTCGGTGCGCTGGTCGCGCAGCGTGGTGAGCTTGTGGGCGACCAGGGGGTGGTCGACGACATGGAGACGCATGCCCCTAACGGTACCCGCGCCGAGGCCGCCGCCCGTCCCGGCGTACCCGCGGCCGGACCCCCGGCGGAACCCCCGGCCGCCACCCCTCCGGCCCTGGCGTCGACGCGGCCGTCCGAGGGAAAGTGGGAGGGACGGAACTGGGTTGGTGTGACGCGTGAGCCCGCGGTGCGCGGTGCCGCCGTACCGGAGCCGGACGCCCCGCCGCGCCACGCGAGGCGCATTGCGGACACTCCGCTGGTAGACCGATTGCGGGAGGGACACGCTTGGGAATCCTCGTGGGAATCCGCTGGGACAAGACCCGGTAAGCAAGTTCAGGCTGAGGAAGATCCGCGCACACACCGGTGTTTGCAAGGCGGGCGTGCGTGAGCGGCTGGAAAAGCCGCGTACGATCCGCAGGTGGCTGCAAGACACAGGGCGCCGAAGACGTCCCCTGAACGCCTTGTTTCTGCCACGATTCCGAGTGGGTGGGGCTCGGAGCCCAGCTCTCTCCGCCCACGTACCTCCGCCGGGGGGACCCCCAACCGGCACGCCTATGACCAGTGGGAGAGTCACGGTGTACTTCGCCGCACTGCTCGCGCGCACCGAAGACGGGTGGGAAGCGAGCGACACAGAGCTCGACGATGTGGAGACCCTGTCGGATCTTGCCGACCTGGCCCGTGAAGCCTCTCCCGAGGAGGACACGGTGCTCGTGCTGATCGAGCAGGAGGACTCCTGGTTCGGCGTCGTCCGCGTGGACGGCGAGGACGACCCTCGCATCTACGTCTCGGACGCGGCCGCCGCCCAGCGCAGCGCGTACGGCGAGCTGCTGCTCACCGACGAGCTGCTCGGCCGCGAGCCGGGTGCCGACGACGGCCCCGACCTGGACTCCCTCGACCTCGACGGCACGGAGGACGGCGAGTCCGAGTCCGACGAGGACGACGAGGAGGGCGCCGCCGCCGACGCCGTTCCGCACAGCCCGGTGGGCGACAGCCAGATCCTCGACGACCTGGGCATCAGCGAGAAGGAGCTGCGCTCGCTGGACGCCGAGGACGCGCTGGGCACGATCGCCGAGGCCCTGGGCGCCTCGGAGGTGCTGGAGACCGTCCGCTGACCGCCCGGAACCCGGCCGCCGCACCGGACCCGGTACGCGACCGCTGGCGGGCCGCGATGCGACTCGCCCTGGCCGAGGCCGAACGGGCCGGCCGGGGCGGGGACGTCCCCGTCGGCGCCGTCGTACTGTCCCCGGACGGTACGACGGTGCTCGCCGTCGGGCACAACGAGCGCGAGGCCACCGGCGATCCCACGGCCCACGCGGAGGTCCTCGCGATCCGGCGGGCCGCCGCCCTGCTCGGGGAGTGGCGGCTGGCCGACTGCACGCTCGTGGTCACCCTGGAGCCGTGCACGATGTGCGCGGGCGCGATCGTCCAGTCCCGCGTCGACCGGGTCGTCTACGGCGCCCGGGACGAGAAGGCGGGCGCGGCGGGCTCGCTGTGGGACGTGATCCGCGACCGGCGGCTCAATCACCGTCCGGAGGTCGTCGAGGGCGTCCTCGCGACGGAGTGCGCCCGCGTCCTCACCGAGTTTTTCCGGGACCGCTGAATACCGATTTCTGACCACGCCGTCCTGTGCTGTAAGGTCTCCCTCGGTAGCGTGTCCGAGCGGCCGAAGGAGCTCGCCTCGAAAGCGAGTGTGGCGCAAGTCACCGAGGGTTCAAATCCCTCCGCTACCGCTCGAAGAAGGGCCCCGTCGAGAGACGGGGCCCTTCGTGCGTCGAGAGGATGGGACGCAAAAGACCTCGGGTGGCGGCCCGTTGGTCCTTGAAAAGAGCGCGAAGGTTACACTCGCGCCCGGCAACAGGGGCTCGCAAGGCGCACGCACAGGGGAGGCCGCGGTGGCGGTGAACGCCAAGAAGATCGCCGTATACGTGCTCGTGGTCTTCGCGCTGTACGTGATCATCACGGACCCGGCCAAGGCGGCCGACTACGTCCAGATAGGCTTCGAGGGCATATCGGACGCGGCCAAGGCCATCGGCACCTTCATGACCTGGCTCGCCAACGGAGCAAAGAGCTGAGGTACATCCCATGATCCGTCACCTGGTCCTCTTCAAGCTCAACGAGGGCGTCGAGCGCGACGATCCGCGGGTCGTGGCGGGCGTGGAGGCCTTCAAGGCCCTCGGCGGGCAGATCGAGGAGCTGCGCTTCTGGGAGTGCGCCTGGAACATCACCGACCGGCCGATCGCCTACGACTTCGCGATCAACTCGGCGGTCGAGGACACCGACGCCCTCAAGCGCTACCTGGAGCACCCGGCCCATCAGGCGGGGGTCGCGCTGTGGCGCGAGTTCGCCACGTGGGTGATCGCCGACTACGAATTCTGACCACTTCCACCCGCGAGCCCCCCGCCGGAACGGCTGGGGGCTTTCGTGCGTCTTACTCCCCAACTTGGTGGAGTTTGAACACAACACGGGGTTATGCGGTGCTTGCACACAGTGCACATGTCTTGTGATGCTATGACCGCTTTTGACCGATGATTGAGCGATGAAGAGGTGGCGTTGACCGTGTCGGCCAGTACTGCGCCGCCCCAGGAGGAGGCACCCGCCCCCGCCTCCTCCTGCGCCTCCGCCCCCTCCTCCGACGACCCCTCCGCCGCCCCCGCTCCCTCCTCCGACCCCGCCCCCGTCCCCCCCGAGAAACGGCGCGGTTCCGACACCCGCGCCCTCACCCAGGTCCTCTTCGCCGAGCTGAAGGACCTCACGCCGGGTACGCCGGAGCACCACCGGGTGCGGGGGGCGCTGATCGAGGCGAACCTCCCGCTCGTGCGCTACGCCGCCGCCCGCTTCCGCTCCCGCAACGAGCCCATGGAGGACGTGGTCCAGGTCGGCACCATCGGCCTGATCAACGCCATCGACCGGTTCGACCCGGACCGGGGCGTGCAGTTCCCCACCTTCGCCATGCCGACCGTGGTCGGCGAGATCAAGCGGTACTTCCGGGACAACGTCCGCACGGTCCACGTACCCCGCCGGCTGCACGAGCTGTGGGTGCAGGTCAACAGCGCCACCGAGGACCTCACCACGCTCTTCGGGCGCTCGCCCACCACCGCCGAGATCGCCGAGCGGCTCAGGATCAGCGAGGAGGAGGTGCTGAGCTGCATCGAGGCGGGCCGCTCGTACCACGCCACCTCGCTGGAGGCCGCGCAGGAGGGCGACGGGCTGCCCGGCCTGCTGGACCGGATCGGCTACGAGGACCCGGCCCTGGACGGCGTGGAACACCGCGACCTGGTCCGCCACCTCCTCGTCCAACTACCGGAACGCGAACAGCGAATCCTTCTCCTGCGCTACTACAGCAATCTCACCCAGTCGCAGATCAGCGCGGAACTCGGCGTCTCCCAGATGCACGTCTCCCGCCTCCTCGCCCGCAGCTTCCAGCGACTGCGCTCGGCGAATCGCATCGACGCGTAGAAGCTCCCGGGGCGGAGCACGACAGGCGCACGGAAGCACGTGCGGGATCACCGCCTGCATCGCAAACCCGATCGATGCATCACCATCGAGAGCGAATCGCTCACCAGTGCAGATGCCGACAGTTGGACCCTTATAAAGCGTCAGACCCCGCCTTTCCAGGGCTGATTCACTTCTCACATGTCGACATGTCACTACAGCGTGTTGCCGACATGTGACATTCTGCGGGAGACGCGTTTGCCGGGCCTTCGGCGCCGGTATTCAGGTGAAGGCTGCGTTGCTCGCAAGACAGCGCCGCCACGACCGTCCCGCGACCCAAAGGGGGTGGCATGTCCGCAGACCAGGGCAGCTCGAAGGTGCTGACGCCCGCGACCAGCGAGGCAGCGCCCAAGGAGCTCGACGCACTCGACGTCCTCGACGGCATCGAGGGCGTCACGGCCCTCGCCGCCGTGCCGTCCCCGACCGCCCCGGCGGCCGCAGACCTCCCGGCCCCGCCGGCCTCCGGGGACATCGACACCCGGACCCTGTCCCGCTCCCTGTTCCTGCGGCTCGCCGCGCTCGGCGAGGACAGCCCCGAGCGGGCCTACGTCCGGGACACCCTGATCGAGCTGAACCTGCCGCTGGTCCGCTACGCGGCGGCGCGCTTCCGCTCGCGCAACGAGCCGATGGAGGACATCGTCCAGGTCGGCACCATCGGCCTGATCAAGGCGATCGACCGCTTCGACTGCGAACGGGGCGTGGAGTTCCCGACGTTCGCCATGCCGACGGTGGTCGGCGAGATCAAGCGCTTCTTCCGGGACACGTCCTGGTCGGTGCGCGTCCCGCGCCGCCTCCAGGAGCTGCGTCTGGCCCTCACCAAGGCCAGCGACGAGCTGTCCCAGAAGCTGGACCGCTCCCCGACGGTGACCGAGCTGGCCGCCGTGCTCGGCGTCTCCGAGGAGGACGTGGTCGACGGCCTCGCGGTCGGCAACGCCTACACCGCCTCCTCGCTGGACTCCCCGGCCCCCGAGGACGACGGCGGCGAGGGCTCGCTCGCCGACCGGCTCGGCTACGAGGACACGGCCCTGGAGGGCGTGGAGTACCGCGAGTCCCTCAAGCCCCTGCTGGCCAAGCTCCCGCCCCGGGAGCGCCGGATCATCATGCTCCGCTTCTTCGCCAACATGACCCAGTCCCAGATCGGCGAGGAGGTCGGCATCTCCCAGATGCACGTCTCGCGCCTGCTGACCCGGACGCTGGCGCAGCTGCGGGAGGGGCTGATCTCCGACTAGCGCTGCGCGGGTGGTGGCGAGTGGGGAAGTGCCGGGATCTGCCGTCTTTCGTCTGCGGCATCGTCGAGGCCGGTCGCGCAGTTCCCCGCGCTCCGCGGGCGCGTAGCCCCCACCGCAACCCCATGCGCGGGACCTGACCGTGTGCCGCCTCAGGGGTTCCCATCTGACGACACGTCAGCCACCATGGCCCGATGCTGCGAGCGACAGGGCCCGCGTGGGCGACATGGACACGTGGCCGCCGAGACGCCGTTACGGCAGCGTCGGCGGCCGTCGTCGTCCTGGGCGGGGTACTGGCCGCGTGCGGGGGCGACGGTCCGGGCGGGGGTTACGTCGCGGTCGGCTCGGGGCAGAGCGGGCCGGGCTCGGTCACTCCGACGGGATCCGTGACGCTGGTGCCGCTCGACGGAGGCAGGAGCACGAGCGGGAAGAGGAGCGGCCGTAACTCCCCTGGCGGTGCGCCGGCTTCCGGCGATACCGCCGCCTCGGGCAGCCCGGACACTCCGGAGCGGACCGCCACCGGTCCCGGCGGTGACGGCTCCCCCGCCACCCCCGGTCCGACCGGCACGGACAGTCGTACGACACCGCCCGCCACCTCGCCCGCCCCGGCGCCCAGGCCCACGTCCGGCAACGGCAACGGCAAGACCCCCACCCCCGCCGATCTCACCTGGGGCGACCCCACGACACGGCCGGCGGACCGGCGCTGGTGTCAGAAGGTGACCGTCGGGTTCGACAACTCCGGAGGTACGGCGGTGCGGGCGGGCTCGGTGACCTTCGGGACGCACGTCATCGGCGCGCTCGGTATCGACTGGGGGACGGTCGGCTCGACGGTGGACCTCCCGGTGCCGATCGCGCCGGGCGCGCACGAGGACCACACCTGGACGGTGTGCGTCGACGCCTGGCGCGTGCCGCTCGGCATGCACATCGAGACGCGGGACGTGTCCGTCCAGTGGAAGTGATCGCCGGAAGCCGGCCCTGCTTCGGCCGGTTCTCCTTCAGGCGGTCCTACTTCATCGCCAGCCAGGCGACGCCGGCCACCACGGCGATGGCGACGATGACACCGATGATCAGGCCGATCCGGGGGCCGGAGGGGGCCGCGGCCTGCTGCTGGCGGCCCTGAGGGGCCTCGTCGACGAACGCGCGGAACATCTGGGTGCTGCCGGCGGGGTCGTAATTGCCCTGGGGGCCCTGGGTGTTAGCCATGGCCCGAGACCTTAGCGAAGACGGGCCGGGCCGCCCAAGTGGGGGGCCACCGGGACAGAGGGGGGCACCTCACCCGCACCGACCTGCATATTTACGACTGCAATACTTGCCTTTGCCAAGTTTTTGCGTGGCTGGATCCCCGTTTATTTGCCTGCAGCAACCAAACAGGGCTATGGTTGCCTCAAGCAACGATACGGGAGGTGTGATGGCCGGGCAGGCGCAGTTTGAAGAGCTGGCGCGTCAGCTCAGTGCCGTCGGAGCCGTGAAACGGGACCTGGGGCGGATCCTGCCGCCCGACTGTCCGGCCGGCTCGGCCGCCGTGCTGACCCTGCTCGGCCGCCACGGAGACATGCGCATGAGCAAGCTCGCCGAGCTGCTCGCCGTGGACATGTCGGTCACCAGCCGGCATGTCGCGCACGTCGCCGCGCGCGGCTGGATCGAGCGGCACCCGGACCCCGCGGACAAGCGCTCGCGCATCCTGCGGCTGACACCCGCGGGCCTGGAAGAGCTCCACGAGCTGTCCCGGCGGACCACGCATCTGCTCGCCGAGCGGCTCGCCGACTGGACCGACGACGAGGTCGGCCAGCTGATCCGGCTGATGACCCGGCTGCGCGCGTCCTTCGGCGACTGCCGGTCCGCCCCGGTCCGGATCCCCGCGGCCGTGGCCCGGACGAGCACTCCCGTAGTCGAAGAGACCACCCGTACACCCGCAAGCACGTAAGAAAAGGAAGCCCATGGCAACGACCACACCAGCCGGTGTGCGGGCTCACGCCAAGCACGGGGAAGGCACAGGCCACGCCCCGATGACGCACCGGCAGATCATGGAGGCCCTGTCCGGGCTGCTGCTCGGCATGTTCGTGGCGATCCTGTCGTCCACGATCGTCTCCAACGCCCTGCCGCACATCATCGGGGACCTCGGCGGCGGCCAGTCCGCCTACACCTGGGTGGTCACCGCCGCCCTGCTGTCGATGACCGCGGCCACTCCCCTGTGGGGCAAGCTCGCCGACCTGTACAGCAAGAAGGCTCTCGTCCAGATAGCCCTCGTCATCTACGTCGTCGCCTCGATGGCGGCCGGCCTGTCGCAGAACCCGGGCATGCTGATCGCCTGCCGTGTCGTGCAGGGCATCGGCGTCGGCGGTCTGTCCGCCCTGGCGCAGATCGTCATGGCGGCGATGATCTCCCCGCGTGAGCGCGGCCGTTACTCCGGCTACCTGGGTGCCACCTTCGCCGTCGCCACCGTCGGCGGCCCGCTGCTCGGCGGTGTCATCACCGACACCTCCTGGCTGGGCTGGCGCTGGTGCTTCTACGTCGGTGTCCCCTTCGCCGTGATCGCGCTGATCGTGCTGCAGAAGACCCTGCACCTGCCCGTGGTCAAGCGCGAGGTCAAGGTCGACTGGGCCGGAGCGACCTTCATCTCCGCCGCCGTCTCCCTGCTGCTGGTCTGGGTCACCTTCGCCGGTGACAAGTACGACTGGGTGTCCTGGCAGACGTACGCGATGGTCGGCGGTTCGATCGTGCTCGGCGCGATCTTCGTGCTCATCGAGTCCAAGGCGAGCGAGCCGATCATCCCGCTGCGCCTGTTCAAGAACCGCACGATCACACTGGCCTCGCTGGCCTCGCTGTTCGTCGGTATCGCGATGTTCACCGGCACGGTGTTCTTCAGCCAGTACTTCCAGCTCGCCCGCGACAAGTCCCCGACGATGTCCGGCGTCCTGACCATCCCGATGATCGGCGGTCTGTTCGTCTCCTCGACCGTCTCGGGTCAGTTCATCACCCGCACCGGCCGCTGGAAGGCCTGGCTGGTCAGCGGTGGCGTCCTGGTGACGGCGGGCCTGCTGCTGCTCGGCGGCATCCGGTACGACACCGACTACTGGAAGATGGCCATCTTCATGGCCCTGCTGGGTCTCGGCATCGGCATGATGATGCAGAACCTGGTGCTCGCCACGCAGAACCAGGTGGCGCCCTCCGACCTCGGCTCGGCCAGCTCCACGGTCACCTTCTTCCGCTCCCTCGGCGGTGCGGTCGGCGTCTCCGCGCTGGGTGCGGTGATGTCCCGCCGGATCACGCACTACGTCCAGGACGGCGTCTCCGCCCTGAGCCCCAAGTACCAGGCCGCCCTGGCCGGCAGCTCCGGCTCCACCGACAGCATCCCGGACATGAACAAGCTCCCGGCGCCCATCCGGACGCTGCTGGAGAGCGCCTACGGCCACGGCATCGCGGATGTCTTCTTCATCGCCGGCTGCCTCGCCGCCGTCGCGTTCCTGATCACGCTGTTCATCAAGGAGGTCCCGCTGAAGACCAAGGGCGCGCTCGCGCAGGCCGCCGAGGGCCAGGCTCCGGCCGAGGTCCCGGCCTCCGTCGCGGAGGCCGCCACGGAGGCCGCCGCCGAGGCTCCGGCCCGGGAACGGGTGCCCAGCTGGGCCGAGCCCGTCGTCGCGGCGGACCGCTTCCAGGGCGCGCCGGCCACCGCGACCGCCACCCGGCAGATGACCGCCGTCGCCACCGTCGCCGAGCCCGGCACCGGCGCGGGCGGCGGCACCCCGGTCCACGGCTTCGTCCGCGGCGCCGAGAGCGCCCCGGTCCCGCAGGCCGCGGTCACCCTGATCTCGCTGTCCGGCCGCCAGCTGGGCCGCGCGGTCGCCCAGGCCGACGGCTCCTACTCCGTCGACGCCCCGGGCACGGGGTCGTACGTCCTGATCGCCTCCGCCGACGGCTACCAGCCGCAGGCCTCCACCGTCGTGGTGGGCGAGGAACCGCTGGCGTACGACATCCTGCTCAGCGGCACCAGCGGGCTGACCGGTGTGGTCCGGGCCGCCGGGAGCGCGCTGCCGGTCAAGGACGCGATGGTGATCGTCACCGACGTGCGCGGTGATCTGCTGGCCACCGCCGCCACCGGGGAGCAGGGCGACTTCGCCCTCACCGACCTGGTGCCGGGCACGGTCACCCTGGCCGTCAACGCGAGCGGGTTCCGGCCGCGCGCCCTGCCGGTCGAGATCGGCGCCACCGGGGTCACCCGGGTCGAGATCGACCTGGACGCCGGCGCCCGCCTCCAGGGTGTCGTCAAGGCTCCGCACGGTCCGCTGGCCGACGCCCGCGTGACGCTCGTCGACCAGGCGGGCAACGTGGTCGGCACCGCCACCACCGGCACGGACGGCGCGTACGCCTTCACCGACCTGGACAGCGGCGAGTACACCGTCATCGCGACGGGTTACCCGCCGGTGGCGACGGCCCTGACCGTCGCCGGCACCGGGGTCGACGGCCACCAGATCGAACTCGCCCACCCCGGCGAGTAGTTCACTCGCGGCCCGTGGCACACATACCGTCGTGTGTGCGCCACGGGCCGGTTTCATACGACCAATTTGTAAGGCTTTGCAGGGAGAAAACGGGATGGGACTGACCGCGAAGATCCGCACGCGGGACGGGTGGGCCGTGTCGCACGCGGTCGTCACGGTGACCGACATGACCGGTACGCAGGTGCTGCGCGCCGAGGCGGACGCCGAGGGAGCCGTACGGGATGCCACCGAGCTGGCGCCGGGGGCGTACACGGTGATCGTGACGGCCGTCGGATACGCGCCCGCGGCCTCCTCCGCGATCGTCACCGCCAGCGGCCGGGCCGAGGTCGGCACGGTCACGCTGGCCCGGCAGGGCGGCACCGAGCTGCCGCCGCCCGGGCCCTGGACCATCGACCCGGTGCACTCCTCCGTCGCCGCGGTCGCCCAGCACCTGGGGATCTCCAGCGTGCACGGGCGGTTCACCGAGTTCGGCGGCACGATCGAGATCGCACCGGACGACGTCACCAAGTCCCGCGTGGAGGCGGTGATCAAGGCCGCGTCCATCGACACGGGCAACGGCATGCGCGACGGGCATCTGAAGTCCGCGGACTTCCTCGACGTCGAGCAGCATCCGCAGATCACCTACCGCTCGACCGGTCTGACCCAGGCCGGCTCCGACCGCTGGACCGTGCACGGCGAGCTGTCCATGCACGGGGTCGTACGACCGGTGGACCTGGACCTCGCCTACCTCGGCACCGGCGCCGACCCCTGGGGCGGCACGCGGGCCGCGTTCCGGGCGACGGCCGAACTGCGCCGCGAGGACTTCGCGATGAACTACAACCAGGTCCTCCAGGCGGGTATCGCCGCGGTCGGTACGACGCTGAAGGTGGAGCTGGACATCCAGGCGGTCCAGGGCGACTCGCTGCCCCAGGCGTAGGCACAGCAGGGTCAGCCACGGGGGCGCGCACTGCCCCTAGGCTGCCCCCATGGCACCGAACATCGCTACCAACACCCGCGTATCGCTGGATGAGCTGCTGGACTTCGTACGACCCCGTCACCGGGCCCTGCTGATCACCCGCCGCGCCGACGGCGGACCGCAGGCCTCCCCGCTGACCTGCGGGGTCGACGACTCGGGGCGGATCGTCGTCTCCACCTACCCCGAGCGCGCCAAGACCCGCAACGCCAAGCGGGATCCGCAGGTCAGCGTGCTCGTCCTGAGCGACGACTGGGACGGCCCCTGGGTCCAGATCGACGGCACGGCCGAGGTCATCGACGCACCCGACTCGGTGGAACCCCTGGTCGAGTACTACCGCAACATCGCCGGCGAACACCCCGACTGGGACGAGTACCGGGAGGCGATGGTCAAGCAGGGCAAGTCCATCATCCGGGTGACACCCGAACGGTGGGGACCGGTGGCGACCGGGGGGTTTCCGGCACGGCTGGCCGAGGACCGGTAGACGCCGCTCAACCCCACTCGACGGACGGAGTCCGGCGCAGCGCCTCGAAGCCTGCGAAGCAGTGCGAGAGGCGCAGACAAGAGGGGCCCGGGAGGCGATGGTCAAGCAGGGCAAGTCCATCATCCGGGTGACACCCGAACGGTGGGGACCGGTGGCGACCGGGGGGTTTCCGGCACGGCTGGCCGAGGAACGGTAGACACCGGAGGTGTGCGGGCCAGCGGCGACCGGGGCGTTTCCGGCGCGGCTGGCCGAGGACCGACCGGAGCCATGGGGGCCGGTGGCGGAGTGGTCAGCCTCGGCTGACCATCGCCTCGATGCCGGCGATCAGCAGGTCCAGGGCGAAGGCGAAGTCGCGGTCCAGCATCTCGTCCACCGTGTCCCCGCCCCGGGCCGCCATGAGGTCCTTCGACTCCTCGACGACCTCGGCGGTCCCCGGGGCCTCGGTCACCAGGGCCATGGCCTGTTCGTAGTACTCGTCGGGGCTCAGCCCGGTGTCCGCGATCCGGGCGAAGAAGTGCCCCTCGATCGTGCCGAAGCCGTACACGAACTGGAAGACCGCCGAGATCGCCCCCGTCACCCCGTGCGCGGGCAGGCCCGCCCGGCGGACGACCCGCTGGACCGCGCGGGAGAACGCCAGCGAGTTCGGGCCGATGTTGAGATAGCGCCCCGCCAGCGGCGACAGCCACGGGTGGCGCACCAGCAGCGCCCGGTACTCGGTGGCCAGCCCGCGCAGCTGCTCGCGCCAGTCCTCGCCCCGGGCGTCCGGATCCGGCAGCCGCAGCTCGCCGAAGGCCGCGTCCAGGGCGAGTTCGAGCAGGTCGTCCTTGGTGTCGACGTACCAGTACAGGGACATCGCGGTGACGTTCAGCTCCGCGGCCAGCCGTCGCATGGAGAACTTCGTCAGCCCCTCGGCGTCCAGCAGCCGCACTGACGTCGCGGTGATCCGCTCCCGGTCCAGTCCGGAAGGCTGGCCGGCACGACCGCCGCGCCGCGGCTTCTCCTGCAGCCACACACTGTCCCGCGCCGACCGACCCGCTGCCTTCACCATCGGCGCATCCTCCTGAGACTCCGGCCACTGGTCCAACCTTAGGCGCGGGCCTGCGCCGGTCTGTGGACCGCGTCCGTCCCAGGAGGACTTCAGGCCGTCAGATCCGGTCGGCCACGAGGACGTTGCGGCCGCCGTAGAGGGAGTCGTCGCCACCGGCGCCACTCGCACCGCCGACGAAGGCCCCCTGTTTCAGCCGCTCGCCTTCTGCGTCAGGTCGTAGAAGGTGGCCGAACCGACGGTGACCTTCTTGAAGGTGCTCTCGACCCACGAGGTGATCCGGGACGACGTACCGCTGCTGCTGCCGCCCATCCCACCGCCCATGCCACCACCGGCGATGAAGTAGTGGATCTTCCCTTCCGCCACGTACTTCTTGAACTGCGCCAGTGTCGGCGAGGGGTCGGTGCCGTTGAAGCCGCCGATCGCCATCACCGGCTCACCGGTGGCGAGTTGGTAGCCGGCCGCGTTCTGCGAACCGATGGACGCGGCGACCCAGGTGTATTCCCCGGCGTCCTCCTCCAGCAGCTTCTTGGCCGCCGAGGAGACGTTCGCGCCGTTCAGCAGGCCGCCGGCGCCACCGCCGCCGCCCATGCCGCCGTCGCCCATCCGGCCGGCGCCGGGCAGGCCGTTGCCGTTCTGGCCCTGCCGGCCCTGCTGACCTTGGTTGTTCTGGCCCTGCCGGCCGGGCATGCCACCACCGAAGCCGCCCCCGCCGGGGAAGCCGTTGCCGTTCTGCTGACCTTGCTGCCCTTGGCCCTGCTGACCCGGCATCGCGCCGCCGAAGCCGCCGCCGGGCCCGCGGCCGCCGCCGAAGCCCATCATGCTCGCGCCCGCCGGACCGGCCGTCGGAATGGAGCCGGTGTGCGCGGAGTCCACCGTGCTGAGGGTGTACGCCGTCGGACCGGCGAGCGCGGCCACCAGACCCACCGCCGCCGCCCCGAGGGCCAGCTGCCGGGAGATCCGCCCGGCGAAGATCAGGCCCAGCGCGGCCACCATGCCGCCGATCAGCACCAACCACTTCAGCCAGGGCAGATAGCCGGAGGTGCGGTTGAGCAGGACGTATCCCCACGCGGACGCGGCCACCAGCGCGGCGGCGAGGCCGATCGACGCCCAGGTCTCCCTGCGCCGCTCCCACAGCAGCCCGGCGCCCATGCCGACGACGGCCGCGAGGTAGGGCGCGAGCGCCACCGTGTAGTACTGGTGGAAGATGCCCGCCATGTAGCTGAAGACCGCCATGGTGATCAGCAGCGAGCCGCCCCACACCAGGAACGAGGCCCGCGTCACGGACGTACGGCGCAGCTTCCGGGTCGCCCACAGGCCCGCGGCCAGCAGGATCAGCGCGGCCGGGAGCAGCCAGGAGATCTGGCCGCCGATCTCGGAGTTGAACATCCGGTCCCAGCCGGTCGCGCCCCAGCGGCCGGAGCCGGTCCCGCCGCCACCGCCGCCGACGCTGCCGGTCTCGTCGCCGTTGATCCGGCCGAGGCCGTTGTAGCCGAAGGTCAGCTCCAGGAAGCTGTTGTTCTGCGAGCCGCCGATGTAAGGGCGGGAGGAGGCGGGCCACAGCTCGACGATCGCGACCCACCAGCCGCCGGAGACCACGAGCGCGACGGTGGCGAGGCCCAGCTGGACCAGGCGCCTGCGCAGCCGCACCGGACCGCAGACGGCGTAGACGATCGCCGACGGCGGCAGGATCAGGAAGGCCTGCAGCGTCTTGGCGAGGAAGGCGAAGCCGATCGCCGCCCCGGCCGCGACCAGCCACTTGGTCCGGCCGTCCTCCACGGCCCGTACGACGAAGTAGCAGGCCAGCGCCATCAGCAGGGCCAGCATCGCGTCCGGGTTGTCGAACCGGAACATCAGCGCGGCCACCGGGGTGAGGGCGAGCACCACGCCCGCGATCAGACCCGCCGCCGGGCTGAACCGGCGCCGTACGGCCGCGTACACGACCGCCACCGTGCCGACGCCCATGAGGACCTCGGGAGTGAGGATCGCCCACGAGTTCAGGCCGAAGATCCGCACCGACAGCTCCATCGGCCACAGGAAGGCCGACGGCTTGTCGACGGTGATGGCGTTGCCCGCGTCCAGCGAACCGAAGAAGAACGCCTTCCAGGACTTGCTGCCCGCCTGCACGGCCGCCGAGTAGAAGGAGTTGGCGTAGCCGGAGGCGCTGAGGTTGTACAGGTAGAGCAGGAGGGTGGCGGCCAGCAGGGCGAGGAAGGCCGGGCGCGCCCAGCGGGGGTCCTCGGGGCGGCCGCGCCACAGTCCGCGCAGGACCGGCTGCCTGGGCTCGCCGGCCCCGGGGGCCTGCGGGAGAGCGGTCGGGGGCGGACCCCAGTCGGTCGTACCGCTGTGCCGGGCGGTCGGCTGGTCGTAATGAGTGGTCATCGGGGATCCCCCGGGTTGGTGTCGTGAGGGCGCACCGGCTGCAGTCGCATGGTGGCGTCCCTCCAGCTGCCGTCCGCGGCTTCACCGGCGCGGACCTGGGTGGCCGTCGGATACGGCACCGGGCGCTGGGGCAGCGGTGCGTACGGAGCGGTCGTGCCGTGCGGCGGGGTCGTGCTGTACGGCGGGGTCGTGCTCGTGCTGTAGGTCGGCGAGGACAGGGGGTGGGAGGCGACGACCGTCGAGCCGGCGTTGGACTCGCCGCGGTCCGGGAACACCCAGGCGCGGAAGAGCAGGAACCGCAGCACGGTCGCGGCGAGGTTGGCGGCGATGAGCACCGCCAGTTCGGTGGAGTGCGCCGGGCTGGAGCCGGCCGCGTTCAGGGCGGCCAGGGAGCCGCTGGTCAGCGCGAGGCCGATGCCGAAGACGACCAGGCCCTGCGCCTGGTGCCGTACGGCGCCGCCCCGGCCGCGCACTCCGAAGGTGAGCCTGCGGTTGGCGGCCGTGTTGGCGATCGCGGAGACCAGCAGGGCGAGCGCGTTGGCGGTCTGGGAGCCGGAGAACTGCCGGAAGACGCTGTAGAGGAGGAGGTAGAAGAGGGTGGACAGGCCGCCGACGACGCAGAAGCCGACGAGCTGACGGGCAAGTCCCGTGGGCACGTTGGCCAGGTCGCGGTCGCGCGGGTCGTCGCCGAAGGGCCGGGTGAGCCGGTCCAGCGGGAGCGAACCGGTGGCCAGCGCCTTGCCGACCCGCCAGACGCCCTTGAGGTCGTCGGTGGCGGTCTTCACGATGTGCACGGTGGAGTCGGGGTCGTCGACCCAGTCGACCGGCACCTCGTGGATCCTCAGGCCCGCCCGCTCGGCGAGCACCAGCATCTCGGTGTCGAAGAACCAGCCGGTGTCCTCCACCAGCGGCAGCAGCACCTGTGCCACATCGCGCCGGATGGCCTTGAATCCGCACTGGGCGTCCGAGAACCGGGCCTGGAGCGAGCCGCGCAGGATCAGGTTGTAGGCCCGGCTGATGAGTTCCCGCTTGGGGCCGCGCACCACCCGGGAGGCGGGGGCGAGCCGGGAGCCGATCGCGAGGTCCGAGTGGCCGGAGATCAGCGGGGCCACCAGCGGCAGCAGGGCGTTGAGGTCGGTGGACAGGTCGACGTCCATGTAGGCGAGGATCGGCGCCTCGGACGCGGACCAGACGGTCCTCAGGGCCCGTCCCCTGCCCTTCTGCTCCAGGCGGAAGTTGGTGACCTCGGGGATCTCCGCCTCCAGCCGCGCCGCCACCAGCGGGGTGGTGTCCGTGGACGCGTTGTCCGCGATCGTGATGCGGAAGGCGTACGGGAAGGTGCGCGTGAGGTGCTCGTGCAGTCTGCGGACGCACGGCTGGAGGTCCTTCTCCTCGTTGTAGACGGGGACCACTACGTCCAGGACAGGCGTACCGGCGTCTCCGGCCGGGAGGTGCTCCCGCGCCGGCAGGGTGCCGGAAGAAGAGTCGGTTCGCATGGAACCGACTCAACTCAAGCGCCCTGTCGCACCCATGTGGTGGCACTGTGCTGTGCCTGTGAGTGCGCCTGCCAGTCGGTTTCGGGCGCGGGCCGCGGAACGGCGGGGGCGAGCGCGGGCAGATGGACGGTGAACACGGTCCGCCCGGGCACGCTGTCGACGGTGACGGCACCCCCGTGCGCGGCCGCGACCGCCTGCACGATGGCCAGCCCGAGTCCGGTGGACCCCGTCGACCTGGAGCGCGCGGAGTCCCCGCGCGCGAACCGCTCGAAGACGTGCGGCAGCAGATCCGGCGGTATGCCCTGCCCGTTGTCCTCGACGTCGACGCACATCCACGGCCCGCGCCGCTGCACGCGCGCGGTCACGGTCGTACCGGGCTGGGTGTGTTTGCGGGCGTTGCCGAGCAGGTTGACCAGCACCTGCTGGATGCGCGCCGCGTCCGCCGACACGAGCGCGGGTTCATCGGGCAGGTCGAGCCGCCAGTTGTGGTCCATGCCGGCCGCGCGGGAGTCGCTGACCGTGTCCACGACGAGCGGGACGAGATCGGTCTGCTCGAACTGCAGCGGCCGGCCGGCGTCGAGGCGGGCGAGGAGGAGAAGGTCCTCGACGAGGAGGGTCATACGGCCCGCCTCGGACTCGATCCGGCCGAGGGCGTGCCGGGTGTCGGGCCCGACCTGTTCCCGTCCGCGTCGGGTGAGTTCCGCGTACCCGCGAATGGACGCGAGCGGGGTGCGCAGCTCATGGCTGGCATCGGCGACGAACTGCCGTACCCGCGTCTCGCTCTGCTGCCGGGCGTGCAGGGCGCCGTGGACGTGGTCGAGCATCCGGTTCAGCGCGGCACCCACCTGCCCGACCTCGGTGTGCGGGTCGCACTCGGACTCCGGGACCCGCTCGCTGAGGTTGACCTCGCCGGTGTGCAGGGTCAGTTCGGAGACCCGGGTGGCGGTGGCGGCGACCTTGCGCAGGGGGCGGGTGGCGACGCCGACGATGACGGTGCCGGCGAGGGTGGCGGCGATGAGACCGGCCGCGGTGACGCTGATCTCGACCAGGATCAGGGTGTCGATGTTGTCGTCGACGTCCTTGGTCGGCAGGGCGATGTAGAACGCGTCGCCGTTGTCCCGGCTCGTCACGTACTTGACGAGGTAGTCCCCGAGCCCGGGGATCTCCACGCTGTGCGCCTTGTCGTCCTTGGCCACGGAGTTCAGCGCGGTCTTCTGCGCGGCCGTCAGGCCGGCGGCGCGCATCCGCTTGAACAGGCCGTAGTCGTCGTTCTGCTGCCGGGCCACGGCGGCGGAGGTGATCGAGCCGTTCTTCACGTACGCCGCGACGGTACGGGGCTGTGTCGGGCCCCTGGTGAGCAGGGTGTCGACCTTGTCGCCCGGTGTCGCGGCGTCCGACGCCGAGGGGTCCAGGCTCCCCGGGACCGCACCGGGCCGCGCGTCGGCCGGAGCCTGCATATGACCGACCGCCCGCGCGGCGGTCTCGTTCACCTTGACCTCGAGCTGCTGGTACAGATGCGAGCGCAGCGCCACCGTGGTGACGGTGCCGATCACCGCGCACACCACGGCGATCAGCACCACCGAGGCGACGACGAGCCGGGTCCGCAGGGTGCGTGGCTGTCCCCCACGTCGCTTCTGCCGCTTCTGCCGTTGCCGCGGACCCGGTCGTCGCCGTCCGCTCATGACACGGCGGGCTTGATCAGATAACCCGCCCCACGCCGGGTGTGGATCATCGGCTCACGCCCGGCGTCGATCTTCCGCCGCAGATAGGAGATGTACAGCTCGACGACATTGGCCTGCCCGCCGAAGTCGTACGACCACACCCGGTCCAGGATCTGCGCCTTGCTGAGCACGCGCCGCGGGTTGCGCATCAGGAAGCGCAGCAGCTCGAACTCGGTGGCGGTGAGGTGGATGGAGTCCCCGGCCCGCGACACCTCGTGGCTGTCTTCGTCGAGGGTCAGGTCGCCCACGACGAGCACCGAGTCGGACCGCCGGTCGGCGGCCCCGGACCGGCGGATGAGCCCCCGCAGCCGCGCCACGACCTCCTCCAGGCTGAACGGCTTGGTGACGTAGTCGTCGCCGCCGGCGGTGAGCCCGGCGATGCGGTCCTCCACCGCGTCCTTGGCGGTCAGGAAGAGGACGGGCACGTCCGGCAGTTCGCGCCGCAGCCGCCCGAGGACGGTCAGTCCGTCCATGTCGGGCAGCATCATGTCCAGCACGACGGCGTCGGGCCGGAACTCACGGGCGGTCTGGACGGCGCCCTGCCCGTCCCCCGCACTCCTGATCTGCCAGCCCTCGTAGCGAAGAGCCATGCTCAGCAGTTCGGTGATCGACAGCTCGTCGTCCACCACAAGCACGCGGACGGGGCTCCCGTCCGGCCTCAGCAGTTCGGTGCGCCCCTGGGGCGAGGTCGTGGTCATGGTGGACACGATGTCGAGGTCCTCTGAGAAGAGGCTTTCCCTCATCTGTGATTTCCCTGAGAAACACACAGGCGCCTCTCAGGCGGCACCTGGGAAGCGCTCACTCCCGCGCGAAGACGCGCGCGTGCTCGACCCTGGCGATGTGGATCGCGTACCGCTCGTACCACCGCTCCCGGCCACGGCGCTTGGCCGCGAGATGCTCGGGGTGCCGCCGCCATCGCTCGATCCCCTCGAGATCCCGGAAGTAGGCGACGGAGATCGCGAGTCCGCCGGGGGTACGGGCGGAGTCCTCGCCGAGGAAGCCGGGGACTTCACGGACGAGTCGGGAGAGGTGCTCGGCGGTGCGGTCGTATCCGCCGGGGTCGTCGTCGGTGCGGAGTGAGGTGAAGATGGCGGCGTAGTAAGGGGGTTCGGGGAGAGAGGTGGGCTGTACAGCGGCATCGGTCTGGTCGCTCATGACAACGACGGTCGGCCGTGGGCTGGTTCGGCGTCCACGGGCCTTGCCGAAAGGGATCCGTACGGGATCCGAGTCTTTGCCTTCGCCTCAGAACAGTCCCTCCTGCCCTCGTGCGAACTCCCGGAGCGGGAAGGCGAGTCCGGCGGTCTGCGAAGCGGCCGGCGACACCAGCTCCCAGCCGGTCATCAGCCGTGTGTCGAGCACGACCACCCCGCGCTCGCCGACCGCCAGATGGAGATCGGGCCCGGCGGCCGCGACCAGCTCACCGCCGACCTCGCCACCGGGGACGAGTTCCGCCACTTCCCCGAACGCGGACGCGGCACCGGCAAGCCCGAACACCCCCATGTGATCGGTGACTTCGCAGGGCTCCGGCCGCAGGGACTCGGGCCAGCCACTGAGCGCCACGGCCCGCGCATGCAGCTCCCGCACCTGCGCCGCACGCTCCTCCTCGGTCCCCGGCAACGCCGACCGCACCGCACGCTTCACGGCGTACGGAATCCGGTCCGGCACCTGGAGCGCGGCCCGCAGCAGCTCCTCGGTGCGCCGGGCGGCCATCAGCGGGCCGGCGCCGAGCCAGCTGAAACAGACGGCTCCCTGCTCCAGCAGCCGGGCCGAGCCCCGCTCGACCGCGGTGATCCCGACTTTCACCATCCCGGGCCCGAACCACGCCAGATACACCCGGTACGGCCGCGGGTCGTCGGCGATCGTGTCGGCGGCCACGGAGTGCGCCCGGTCCAGCCGCGCGCACTCCTCGCACCGGGCGCCCGTGCTCCGCGCCGGCACGACCGCGCCCACCGGACAGGCGTGGCCACGGGCGCCCACACAGTGCCGGGCGCTCGCCTCCGGCACGGCGAAGGCGACCCGCTTCCCCCACGGCAGCGCACTGCGCCGCCCGCCGTCCCACACCAGCACGGGACCGTCGGGCGACCAGCGCAGTCCGGTGCACTTCCATACTTGTGCCATCACTCGTCAGGGTAGGGGTCGGGTCCGACAACGGGTTCCTTCGACCGCGTCGGCGACCTGCTCGGGCACGAGGCAGGCGGTGCCGCACGGCGATCACCAACCGCCGGTCGCCGAAAGGACATTCACTCGACAGGTGACAGAGGCGTCGATTCCGCAGCCGTCGACCGCCCCGCCGCCACAGCCACCACCACAGCCCGCCGCCCCCGCCCCGCCAACCGGCAGCTGACGCACCCTGGATGCCCCCCGCGGGCCTGCGCGTCCCGGTCCCGCATCCCCCACTGCCCGCGCGGCCGCACCCCCGGCGGCTTGCCCCAACCGGCCAGATGCAGGACCCACGTCACCAGAACGCTCACGGCCACGACGGCGAGCCCGCCCACGACCAGCGGCAGCGAGGCCGCACACACGCCCAGCCCCACCACACCGCTTCCCACCGTCGCGATGCCGAAGCCGGTCCAGCCGGCGACCGTGTGACCCTCGTCGTACAGACTCATACAGCAACCTCCGGGGACAAGAAGGCAGATTCCCTCACGAGCTAAGAAGTCTCCTCAACCGAATATCTCACGAGCTAAGGGATTCCGAAAGATGCACGGCACGCCGCGCCCACCCGCCACTCCGGCCCAGGCGCTGTCGGCGATGGACCACCTCATCGCCGCCCACCTGATCGGACAGCAGGAGCTCGCCCGGCGGCTGGGCCTGAACGTCACGGACCTGACCTGCTTCGCCTTCGTCCTGGAGGCCGGCGACGACCTGCTGACCGCCGGCGATCTCGCCGCCCGCGCCCACGTGACCACCGGCGCGGTGACCGGCATCCTCAACCGCCTCGAACGCGCCGGCTACGTCACCCGCCGCCCCGACCCCACGGACCGCCGCCGGGTCCGGGTGGCCGCCGTACCGGACGCCGTCACCCGGGTGGAGGCGGTGTACGCGGGCCACTACAAGCGCCTGACGGACCTGTTCTCCGACTACTCCCCGGAGGAACTGGCGATCATCACGGACTGGTTCACCCGGGCCACCGCCCTGGCGCACGCGTACCTGGAGAAGCTGAACCGGAACGACCCGGACGAGGAGTGCTGACACCCGACGCCGACGCCGCCCGCTCCCCGGGCCCCGGACTCGGACTCTCCCGGGGCCCGCGTCGATCTGCCGCACACGACACAACGCCAGAGGCCCCGGATCTCTCCGGGGCCTCTGGTCTCTGCGCACTCGGCAGGATTCGAACCTGCAACCTTCTGATCCGTAGTCAGATGCTCTATCCGTTAAGCTACGAGTGCTTGTTCTTTTGTTCTTGTCTCTCCGTTTCGGCCCTTTCGGCCCGTCCCGGCGACAGGAAGAACATTACATGACTGCCGCCGACATGTGAAATCCGTTTGGCACACCCCTTGTGACCTGCGGAAACGCCTCTGAGCGCACAGAGGGGCGACGCGGGGCGGGAACGCCGAAGCCCCGGTCCTGGGGACCGGGGCTTCGGGATCGGTGCGGAGGCGGAGGGATTTGAACCCTCGATGGGCTTTAAGGCCCAAACCGCATTAGCAGTGCGGCGCCATAGACCGGACTAGGCGACGCCTCCAGCACAACCGCTCACGCGAGCGCGCGAGTGGTGCGTGCAGATGATGACACAGCCGAGCGGCTCGTCACCAATCGGCTCCCACGGTACTAGGCAGTCGGGCCGCAGGGCAAAGGGCTTCCGCCCGGCGCGGCGGTGCGGACGCAACGTCCGGGGGGCCGGCGCGTTGGGCAGGGCATGGTTTCTCTTCTTCAGCCGGGCCGGCAGCGCGCTCAGGGGCGCGGATCTCTCCAGCGGGGGCGTGCGCACGGCAAGAGCATCTCTGTCCTCGCCGCCGTGTCCGCCCTGGGCGCCCTCTCCGCCGTGCCCGCCGTCGCCGCGCCCGTCCTGCCGCCGCCCGTGCGGCCCGAGGACCGGGCCGGTGATCACCTCACCGTCGTCGTGCGGCATGCCGGGCCCGGGCGGGACGGGACCTACGAGCTGTTCTGTCACCCGGCCGGCGGAAGCCACCCGGACGCGGCGGAGGCCTGCCGGACACTGGAGGAGCACACGCAGTGGGGGCGCGACCTCTTCGCCCCGGTGGCGCCCGGCACCACCTGCACCATGCTCAACGGCGGACCGGCCACCGCCCGGGTGACCGGCACCTGGGCCGGACGCGGCGTCGACGCCGCCTACGACCGCAGCAACGGCTGCGAGATCGGGCGGTGGGACCGGATGGTGCCGCTGCTGCCGACGTTGGGCTCGGGCGGCGTGAGGCCTGGGCACGTAGGACCGGCCGTGGGCACGTCAGCCCGCCGGACCGGCGGCCCCCTGGGGCGCCCGGCCCGGCCTGCCGACCCACCGGTCGGCACCAGCCCCCACCGGCCCGATGGCCCGCGGACCCGCCCCGCCCCCACCGGTGCCGGCCACACCCAACCGACTCGCGGGCTCCCCCCAACGAAATCACCGGTCCCGTAAAGGTCCCGCGAAGGTCTCGCGGAGTCGGAGGGCGTGGTCGGCGGGTGGTGGCCGGTTCGGTGTCACCGTGTCGTGGGACCTCGCTCTCATCCGGCGTCGCGAGCGCAACGTGTGCCCTTAGACTCCCTCGCGTGACACGTCGCGGGCCGGTTGGCAAGATGGCCCGAGCGGTCGGCAAGATGCGGTAACAGGGAGGAAGGCGTCTCGTGAGCAGCAGGCCATCCCGAGGCGCTGCTCGCCTCGCAGCCATACTCGACGCGCTGCCGGACGCGTTGGTCCTGGTCAACGCCAACGGAACCGTCGTCAACGCCAACACCATCGCGCTCGAGGCGTTCGAGGCGCCGGGTACGGCTCTCGTGGGGCGCGGGCTGCTCGATCTGCTGCCCGAATTCGACTCGCGGCTGATCCCCGGGTCCATGCGGCGGCCCGATCACATGGATCCGCACGGGCGGACCAAGCCCACGCGGATGGTCGCGCGGCGCACCGACGGGTCCGAGTTCCCCGTCGAGGTCACGAGCGCGAATCTGGAGAACGGGCAGCAGGCGTACGACGGTTACGGATACACGGGTGACGAGCTGCTCATGCTCGTCGTCCGGGATCTCTCCGGGACCGTCGACACCGAGGCCGAGCTGGCACGCTCGCAGCGGCAGACCGAGATGATCCTGCGGGCCGCCGCGGAAGGCGTGGTGGGCACGGACACCGACGGGCGGATCGTGCTCGTCAACCCTGCCGCCGCCCAGATTCTGGGGTACCGGGCCGGAGAGCTCGGCGGCAAGGAGCTGCACACGCTGGTGCTGCACTCGCGCGCCGACGGGTCGCCGTTCCCGTACGAGGAGTCGCCGCTCGCCGACACCCTGCGCTCCGGGCGCAAGCACCGGGTGCGCGGGCAGGTGCTGTGGTCCAAGGGGGATCAGCAGGTCTCGGTCGATCTGACCACCGCGCCCGTGCGCGACGGGGACCAGCTCGTCGGTGCCGTGATGACCTTCACCGACCGGCGGCCCTACGAGGCCCTCGCCGAGGAGAAGGCCGCGCTGGAGAAGGCGCACGCCGAGGAGGTCGAGCGGCTCGCCGAGGAGCATGCCTCCGACCTGACCGCGCTGCGCCAGCAGCATGTGACCGAGGTCGAGGAGCTGCGCGAGAAGCACGCCGAGGAGGTCGCGGCCGGCGAGGAGCGGTACGCCGCGCTCGCCGAGCGGGAGAAGGACCGGTACGAGGCCCTCACCGGGCGGCACGAGCAGCTGCTGACCCTGCTCGGGCAGTCGCTGCGCGGACCGCTGGACGAGCTGCGGCGCGAGCTGGCGGCACTGGCCGCCGACGACGCCGGGCAGCTGTGGCCCGAGGCCAACCAGGTGCTGCATCACCTTTCGGCCGGATATTCGCGGATCACCACGCTCATCGACAACGTCCTCGGGTACCAGCGCCTGGACTCGGGCGCCGAGGACATCACCCGTACGAAGGTGCTCCTGGACGCCGTCGTCGCCGCCGGTGTGGACGGTGCCGTCGAGCTGATCGGTCCGGGGCGGGTGCAGTTCGCCGTGCACGCGCCGCCCATCGAGGCCGAGGTCGACCCGCAGCGGCTCGCCACGGCGCTGGCCCATCTGGTGGCGGATGTCGCCGGTGTCGACGCGACCGGCAACTCGCCGGTCTCCGCGGGCGGTTACCTGGACAACACCGTCGTGGTCGCGGCCGCGCAGCGCGGTGAGGTCGCGCGGATCGAGGTGCGCGGGCCGTACGCCGGGGGAGACGCGGTGCACGAGCCGATCGTGCGCGGGATCGTACGGGCCCACGGCGGCGTGCTGCAGACGCACGAGGTGCCGGGCATGAGCGGCAGCGCGTACGTGCTGGAGGTGCCGCTCGGCGGTGGCGCCGGGACGGTCGACGGCGCGGGCGCGGGGCAGATGCCCGCCGCGCTTGCGCCCGCCGCGCCGGATGCGGGCGGGCAGGCCGCCGGCGCCGGTGAGGTGGCCGTGATCGAGACCGGTGCCGCCGAGCAGGCCGCCGGTGGCGGACGGCGGCGGGCCCGGCGGTCCTCCACCGATGCCTTCCTGGACAGTGACGTTCCCGGTGCCGGCCAGACCGGGGAGACCGACGGGCCCGCGCCGACCGGCCGCCGCCGCAGGCGTGCCGCGGCGCCCGCCGAGGAGACGGGCGCGGTCCCGGCCGAGGCCGCGGAGACCGCCTCCGGGGGTACCGGACGACGCCGTGGCCGGCCCGCCGAGGGCGGCACCGGTGCCGACACGGGCGTGAGCGAGGGTGCCGTGGTGACCGCGGCCGAGCATGCCGCGGGGGCCGCCGCATCCGGTAACGGGCTCGGCCCGACCGTTCCGCCGCAGGGCGTGCCCGCACCCGCCGGCCGACCCGCCCGCCCCGACTCCGGCGCGCCGCAGGCCGCCCTGCCGGCCGCGCCCGCGCTGCCCGCGGCGGGCAGCGGGCCGATGCCGGGTGCGGAGGCCGTACCGGCCGACGGTGGGCAGCCCACCGGGCGGCGCCGGCGTGCGCTGGCCGCCGCGGCGGAACGTGCCGCCGCCCAGGAGGCGGGCGGTGCGCGTACGGTCTTCGCCCTGCCGCCGGCCGAGGCCGACCGCTCACCGCAGTCCCCGGACTCGGCGAGCGGAGTGGGCACGGTTCCGGCGGCCGGTGGCGTTCCGGGTGCCGGTGTGCCGGTCGCCCCGGGTGCCGGTGCTGTTCCGGGTGGTGCCGACGGGCAGCCGCAGGGCGCCGGTCCGGTGCAGGTGCCCGCTCAGCTGCCGCCGGCCGCCGCGGGGGTGCCGGGTGACGCCGGCCGGCACGACGCCGTACCGCACGACCAGTCCGCCGACCACACCCCGCCGCAGCCGCATCCGACCAGCGCACCGACCGGCCGGCGCCGCCGGGCCGTGGCCCAGCCGGCGGATCCCGCGCAGCCGGCACCGGCACCGACGCCCACTGCCCCGGCCACTGCGGCACAGGGCGTTCCCGGGCAGGCCGTGCCGCATCCGGCGGGGCCGCCGACTCCCGGTCAGGGCACGCCGGTTCACGGCATTCCGGCGCAGGGGACGGCCGGGCAGAACATCCCCGTCCAGGCGGGTCCCGCGATGGCGCCCGCGCAGCCGCCCGCTGCGGCACCCGGCGCCCCGGCCGGTGTCGCCGCGCCCGGTCAGCAGACGGCCGTACCGCAGGTGGCCGTGCCGCACCCGGCCGCGCCCGTGCACGACACCGCCGGCCGGCCGGTTCCGGCGGCTCCGGGACAGGCGGTCCAGGTCCAGCAGCCCACCGCGGCGGCAACGCCCGCGACGCCGCCCGGTGGTACGCCGAGCGCCCAGCCGCTGCCCGCGGAGGCCGGTGCCGGCCCGGTGCCGACGGCCGTTCAGGCGCCCGGCGTGCCCCAGCAGTGGCCCGGCACCGGTGACACCTCCGGCGCGGGCACGCCCGTACCGCAGAGCGGCACGCCGGCCCCCGGCACCCCGCTGCCCGCGGCACACACCGCAGTCCAGACGCCGCGGGCCGCGCAGCCGTTGCCCGCCGAGAGTGCCGCGGCCGACCCGAACTCGACGCAGGGACGGGCGATCAGCGTGCGCACGCTCGGGCAGGGTGTGCCGTTCTCGCGGCAGGCCGCTCAGGTGCAGCAGCCGACGGCGACCCCGCCGCCGCACGCGCCGGGCGGTTCCGGCCGCAGGCGCAAGCTGGGCACGCCTCCGGACCCGGCCAAGCGTCCGGAGCAGCAGGCGGAACAGACGGCCCGGCCGCATCCGGCGGCCGAACAGCCGGCGACCGCGCATCCGTCCCTGGCCGGGCAGGCCCGGCTCGCCCCGGGCACCGAGGGCGGCGGACGGTCGTACGCCATAGGCGCACCCGATGCCAACGCCGCCGAAGGCCCCGAGCCGCTGGACGGCCCCGGGGGTGCGGTCGAGATCTCGGACACTCCGCGTCCGCAGCCGCTCGACGACGAGCTGCCGCCGGAGCCGCTGGACAACCCGCGCCGGCTCCTGGTGTGGCCCGCGCCGGACGCGACGACCCAGCAGGCGCTGAGCGACCGTGGCTACCGGCCGGTGATCGTGCACTCCCGTGAGGAGGTCGACGCGCAGATCGCGGCGTTCCCGGCCGCTCTGTTCGTGGACCCGCTGACCGGGCCCATCACGCGTACGGCCCTGCAGTCGCTGCGGCAGGCGGCCGTCGCGGCCGAGGTGCCGGTGCTGGTGACGGCCGGGCTCGGGCAGGCGACGCGCGAGGCGGCGTACGGCGCCGATCCCGCCGTTCTGCTGAAGGCGCTGGCGCCGCGCGACAGCGAGCAGCATCCGCCGCGGGTGCTGCTCATCGAGGAGCACGCGGAGATCGCGCTGGCGCTGACGGCGACGCTGGAGCGGCGCGGGATGCAGGTCGCGCGGGCCGCGAGCGACAGCGACGCGGTGACGCTGGCGGGTCAGTTCCGGCCGAACCTCGTGGTGATGGACCTGATGCAGGTGCAGCGCCGGCAGGCCGGGTTCACTGGGATCATCGACTGGCTCCGCGCGAACGGGCAGCTCAACCGCACCCCGCTGGTCGTCTACACCGCCGCGGTCGACCAGGCCGACCTGCCCCGGCTGGCCTCGGGCGAGACGGTCCTGTTCCTCGCGGAGCGGTCCACGAGCACCGAGGTCCAGGGCCGGATCGTGGACCTGCTGGCCCGGATCGGCACCAACTAGCGCACGCGCTTTTCGTACCTCGTACGACGTGCCGGGGACGACCGCTCCTTCGGGCAGGTGCTCGGCGGCCGGTGCCGGACGCGCGCGCCGGGCGGCGAGTCCCGCTGCCCGGCGCGGCCCGCGGTGTCACAGGCGGGTGACGTCCAGTTCCCCGTCCGCGTACCGCCTGCGCAGCACCTTCTTGTCGAACTTGCCCACGCTCGTCTTCGGCACCGACTCGACGATCGTCCAGCGCTCGGGCAGCTGCCACCTGGCGATGCGCCCCTCCTCGGCGAGGAAGACGCGCAGGGTCTCGAAGTCGGCGGTGGCGCCCTCCCGCAGGACGACGGTGGCCAGCGGGCGCTCGCCCCATTTCTCGTCGGGTACGGCGACCACCGCGGCCTCGGCGACGTCCGGGTGGGACATCAGCGCGTTCTCCAGCTCCACCGAGGAGATCCACTCGCCGCCGGACTTGATGACGTCCTTGGCGCGGTCGGTGAGGGTGAGGTAGCCGTCGGGGGAGATGGTTCCGACGTCACCCGTCTTCAGCCAGCCGTCCTCGCTGAACTTGTCGGCGGGCCGCAGCGGTTCGGCGTCGGGGCCGTTGTAGTAGGCGCCGGCGATCCAGGGGCCGCGCACCTCCAGCTCGCCCGCCGACTCGCCGTCCCAGGGGAGGCGTTCGCCGCCGGGGCCGGTGAGCCGGGCCTCGACGCCGGCCGGGAAGCGGCCCTGGGTGAGGCGGTAGGCGAACTCCTCGTCCGTACCGGCCGCGTGGGCCGGGGGACGGGCGACCGTGCCGAGCGGGGACGTCTCCGTCATGCCCCAGGCGTGGCAGACGCGCATGCCGAGCCGGTCGAAGGCCTCCATGAGGGAGGGCGGACAGGCGGAGCCGCCGATGGTGACCTGGGTGAGGGAGGAGACGTCGCGCGGCTTGTTGCCCAGCTCGGCGAGCAGGCCCTGCCAGATGGTCGGGACGGCCGCGGCGTGGGTCGGCCTCTCGCGCTCGATCATCTCGGCGAGCGGCGCCGGCTGGAGGAAGCGGTCCGGCATCAGCATGTTGACGCCGGTCATGAAGGTGGCGTGCGGCAGGCCCCAGGCGTTGACGTGGAACTGGGGGACGACGACCAGCGAGGTGTCCTGGTCGGTCAGGCCCATCGACTGCGTCATGTTGACCTGCATGGAGTGCAGGTAGATCGAACGGTGGCTGTACACCACGCCCTTGGGGTCGCCGGTCGTGCCGGAGGTGTAGCACATGGCGGCGGCCTGGCGTTCGTCCAGCTCCGGCCAGTCGAAGGTGGTCGGCCGGTCCGCGATCAGCTCCTCGTACTCGTGGATCCGGGCGTGCGCGCCGTGGAGCGGGGAGCGGTCACCGGGGCCGGAGACGACGATGTGCTCGACCGTCGCCAGCTTGGGCAGCAGCGGGGCGAGCAGCGGGATGAGCGAGCCGTTGACGATGACGACCTTGTCGGCCGCGTGGTTGACGATCCACACCAACTGCTCGGCGGGCAGCCGCAGATTGAGCGTGTGCAGCACCGCGCCCATGGACGGGATCGCGAAGTAGGCCTCCACGTGCTCGGCGTTGTTCCACATCAGGGTGGCCACCCGGTCGTCGCCCCGGACGCCGAGTTCGTCGCGCAGGGCGTTCGCCAGCTGCACCGCGCGCACGCCGGCCTCGGCGAAACCGCGCCGCTGCGGCTCGGCGTCCCCGGTCCAGGTGATGATCTGGGATCGCCCGTGCACCAGCGTCCCGTGCGTCAGGATGCGGGTGACGGTCAGCGGTACGTCCTGCATGGTGCTCAGCACGGAGTCCTCCCGGGGCGGCATTGCCTACGCGGTGGTAGAGGTTGCGCTGATTCTGCGCACATACCGCGCGGTATGTCACTAGGGAGGGGAGAACAATCAGCGAGGGACACGGCCCCCGGACGCCGCCTGCGGCACCGGGCCGCTAGCGAACCAGGCCCAGTTCGGGATCCTCGCGCAGCTTGCCGAGCGCACGCGAGACCGCCGACTTCACCGTGCCCACCGACACCCCGAGCACCTCGGCGGTCTGGGCCTCGCTGAGGTCCTCGTAGTAGCGCAGGACGACCATCGCCCGCTGCCGCGCGGGCAGCTTGGTGATCGCCCGCCACATCGCGTCGTGCAGCGCCTGCCGTTCGGCCGGGTCGTCGTCGCCCGGCACGGGCTCCGGCTCGGGCAGTTCGTCACAGGTGAACTCGTCCACCCGGCGCTTGCGCCACTGCGAGGTACGGGTGTTCAGCAGCGCACGGCGCACATAGCCGTCGAGCGCCCGCTGGTCCTCTATCCGCTCCCAGGCCACGTAGGTCTTGGCGAGCGCGGTCTGCAGCAGGTCCTCGGCGTCGCTCAGGTTCGCGGTGAGCGAGCGTGCGGTGCGCAGCAGGACCGGCTGACGAGCCCGCACATACGACGCGAACGTCGGATATGTCGGACTCTCCCCGCTCGGCCGGAGCCGGGGGTGCGGGAGGGTCTGCCGCCTTGGTGCGGCGGCGGCCGAGGCGCTGGTGCAGACGGGTGTGGTCATGGCTCCACGCTAGGAGCGGACCGCCGTCCGGCGGATCGCCCCCAGGTCCCGAAGCGGCGTCCCCCTCAGGTTGTAGGGGTGGGGCCGGCTCCACCTCCTGAAGGTGGACGGCGGGTGCACTCCGTATGCGGGTACGACCCTGACTCCGCCCCGATCCGACCTGGCTCCGCCCGCCGGCCGACCCCGAGGGCGGTGCGGGCCCGGCTCGGTGACAGGGTGGGGTTCGGCCCTGCCGGTCAGCCGCTCGGGGACGGGGAGGCGGTCAGGCGTCTGCCGTCAGGACCAGCCCCGAGGTGGGCACCCCGGTACCGGCCGTCACCAGGGTCCGGGTCGCGCCCGGTATCTGGTTCACCGCCGTGCCCCGCAGCTGGCGCACCGCCTCCGCTATGCCGTTCATCCCGTGCAGATACGCCTCCCCGAGCTGGCCCCCGTGCGTGTTGAGCGGCAGCCTCTCCTCGGCCACGAAGTCCGCCGCCTCCCCCTTCCCGCAGAACCCGAACTCCTCCAGTTGCATCAGCACGAACGGTGTGAAGTGGTCGTACAGGATCCCCACGTCGATGTCGGCCGGGCCGAGTCCGGACGACCTCCACAGCCGGCGGGCCACCGCGCCCATCTCCGGCAGGCCGGTCAGATCGTCCCGGTAGAAGCTGGTCATCTGCTCCTGCGCCCGGCCGGCGCCCTGGGCGGCCGCCGCGATCACCGCCGGGGGACGCGCCAGGTCCCGGGCCCGCTCCACCGAGGTGACGACGATCGCCTGCCCGCCGTCGGTCTCCTGACAGCAGTCCAGCAACCGCAGCGGCTCCACGATCCAGCGGGACGCCGCGTGTTCCGCGAGCGTGATCGGGCGGCCGTGGAAGTAGGCCGCCGGGTTCGTCGCCGCGTACGCGCGGTCCAGCACGGCCACATGCCCGAACACCTCCGGCGTCAGCCCGTACGCGTGCAGGTACCGCTGGGCCGCCATCGCCACCCAGGAGGCCGGCGTGAGCAGCCCGAACGGCAGCACCCAGCCGAGCGCCACGCCCTCCGCCGACGGCTCCCGGTGCTGCACGCCGGCACCGAACCTGCGGCCCGAGCGCTCGTTGAAGGCGCGGTAGCAGACCACGACCTCCGCCACGCCCGTCGCCACCGCGAGCGCCGCCTGGAGCACGGTCGCGCAGGCCGCACCGCCGCCGTAGTGCACGCGGGAGAAGAAGGACAGCTCGCCCATCCCGCAGGCCTGGGCCACCGTGATCTCCGGGTTGGTGTCCATGGTGAACGTCACCATCCCGTCCACGTCCGCCGGCGCCAGCCCCGCGTCGTCCAGCGCGGCCCGCACCGCCTCCACGGCCAGCCGCAGCTCGCTGCGCCCGGATTCCTTGGAGAACTCGGTGGCCCCGATCCCGGCGATCGCGGCGCGGCCGGCCAGGGTGTCGCGGGCATGGAGGCTCATGAACGGCCCTCCGGGTCCGGGGCAGGCGGGGCCGGGTTCGCCGGCACCGTGACGGTCACCGTGCCCGTCACATGTGTGCCGAGGGCGTTGGCTCCGACGACCCGTACGGTCGCGGTGTCGCCGTCGACCGCTTCGATCGTGCCCGTCAACACCATGGTGTCCCCCGGATAGTTGGGCGCCCCGAGCCTGATGGAGACCTTGCGGAGCATCGCCGTCGGGCCGAAGTGGTCCGTGATGTATCTGCCGACCAGGCCGTTGGTCGTCAGGATGTTCATGAAGACGTCCGGTGAGCCCTTCCGCCTGGCCGACTCGGCGTCGTGGTGCACGTCCTGGTAGTCCCGCGACGCGATCGCCCCGGCCACGATCAGCGTCCGCGTGACCGGGATCTCCAGCGGCGGCAGCTTGGCGCCCGCCGTCGGTGCCGTCGTCGGCGCGGTCCTCATGGCTCACTCCCCACTGGCGATCGACTCCCCCGGTTCCTGGAGCGCTTCGGCCCCGCAGCCCAGGCAGGCGAGGCGGGGCAACGAGTGGTGCACACCGGCCGGCAGTGTGAAGTCCATGTCAGGCCTCGCCCTCGCCCTCGACGACCCGGAAGACCGGCAGGACCAGGGCGCCATCCGCGTCCTCGTAGGTCCGGAACTCCACCCGGACCGGCAGGCCGATGCGCACCTTGTCGTACGGCACCCCGACCACGTTGCTCACCAGCCGCACGCCCTCGGCGAGTTCGATCAGACCGACCGCGTAGGGAGGATCGAAGGCCGGGAAGGGCGGGTGGTGCATCACCACGTACGAGTAGACCGTCCCCTCGCCGCTCGCCTCGACCGTGTCCCAGTCCAGGCAGCCGCACCCGTTGCAGCCCGGCAGCCAGGGGTGACGCAGGGTGCCGCAGTCCGTGCAGCGCTGGATGAGCAGTCGGTGCTCGGCCACGCCCTGCCAGAAGCCGGCGTTGTCCCGGCCCACCACCGGGCGGGGGCGCGGGGCCTGGGGTTCGTGGCGGACCGGGGCGTACTTGAGGATGCGGAAGCGGTGGGTGCCCACGAGGTCGCCGCCGACGCGGACGTCCGTGCGGGTCGTGACGAAGTACCCGGCACCCAGCTTCGTCGTCTTGCGGCCGGAGACCGACTCGATCACCGAGTCGAACGTGACCTGGTCACCCGGGCGCAGGGGCCGCAGATACTCCTGCTCGCAGTCGGTGGCCACCACGGCCGTACAGCCCGAGGCGTCGAGGAGGGACAGCAGCTCGTCGTAGGCGCCCGTGCGGCCCTGGTGTCCGGACAGGCCGCCCATCGTCCAGGCCTGGAGCATGGTGGGCGGGGCGATGGGGTCCGGCCCAAGGTAGGCCGGGTTGGTGTCGCCCATGGCCTCGCACCAGTGCCGGATCATCGGCGCGTTCACCGGGTCCTTGCCCACCCCGGCGACGGCGGCCGGCCGCCCCTCGTACGCCTTGAGCCGCGCGCCGAGTCCGTCGAGAGCCGCGCCGGCCACATGCCCGGCCCGCGCCTCCCCACCCTCGGTGATCCGCGCCTCCCTGCCCCCCGTGCTCACCGGCGCTCCCTCGTCATCCCGAGCCGCATCGCCGCGACGATCTCCCGCTGCACCTCGCTCACCCCGCCCCGAACGTGTTGATCTGCGCCGCCCTGTTCAGCCGCTCCGGTTCGCCGGCGCCGAACGCACCCGGTGACCCCGAACGGGTCGGTCCCGCCGGCCCGTCCGTCCCGAGCACGTGCCGGCACGTCCTCGCTTACCTGTCAGACCAGTTTCTGACTGTCCGTCAGATTCGGGGGGATGTCAAGGTCGCGACCGGCGGCCCTCGGGGCCGGACCGCCGGCGTCAAGGCCCCCGGGCACGGCGCCGGGCGCGGGAAAACGCCTGCGCGGCGGCACCGAAGTACCGCCGCGCAGACGTGTTACGACCCCGAAGCACACCCCACGAGACCCCTCACCGGGAGGGACCTCGCCCGAGGGTCACCACAGGCGGGTGAAGTGGATGGCCACGTTCTCGTTGCCCTGCTGGATGGCCGTCCAGGCAGAGCGGTTGACCTGGGCGGTGTTGCTCTGGTTCGAGGCACCGTTGCCGACCGCGTTCTGCTGCGTGGTGGACGAGTTGCCGTTGTTGTTGTGGCCGACTCCGCTGCCGATGATGCCCGCCACACCGGTGTTGGCGCTCGATCCGTTGTCCGCGAAGGAGCCGTTGTCGGCGGCCGCGACGCCGCTGAAGAGGGCGGCTGCGAGCGGGAGCGCGGCGACGGCGGCGAGTACGCGGGCGGTACGGATGCTTGCCATGTTGTTCCTCCAGAACCGAGAACTCTGCGGCCCTAGGGCCGGAAGTGCGTGAAGTACGGCTGGTGTCAGGGCAGTTGGCCGACCGCTCTGACTGTCGTGGACGACGTCGCGAGATCAGAGTTGCCCACCGAATCCCCGGCGAACCACCCCGGAAGACCCGATTCGCACGCAAGCGTGATGACAAGTCGATAAACCCCTATCGCCACCTTTCGTCACTTCACTCCCGGAGAGGAACCAGGCGAAACTTTCGCCCATCAACCGACACAAGGGGCGAATCGTTCCGGCACATATCCGGCCAATTTCCCGGCCATCGGCGCGTCGCCACCGACCCCTCTTCCCTTTTTCGAACGTACGTACGAACATGGAGTCATGGCCTACACCGACCGGCAGGCCACGACGCTGGCCCTCGCACACGCACTGTCGGCCGCCGAACGCGGGCTGGCCGTCATCCCCCTGTCCCGGACCAAGCTCCCGGCCCTGCGCTCCCCCCACCGCGACGACCCCGACCCGGCCGGACCCCGCTGCCACGGCGAGTGCGGCCGCTTCGGCCACGGCGTGTACGACGCCTCGGCCGACCCCGTCCGCATCCGCGAGCTGTTCGCCGCCGCGCCCTGGGCCACCGGCTACGGCATCGCGTGCGGGCTGCCGCCGTACCACCTGATCGGCGTCGACCTGGACACCAAGTCCGGCACGAACTCCTCGACCGCGCTACGCGAACTGGCGCTGCGCCATCTGTTCACCATTCCGGAGACGGTCGTCGTCCGCACCCCGAGCGGCGGACGTCACCTCTGGCTCACCGGCCCGCCGGACGTCGTCGTACCGAACTCCGCCGGTCGCCTCGCCCCCGGTATCGACATCCGGGGCGCCGGCGGCTACCTCGTGGGCCCCGGCTCCCGTACCGACCACGGCGTGTACACGACCGCCCCCGGCACCACGCACCTGGCCCCCGCCCCCTGTCCGCCGTCCCTGCTGCGCCTGCTGGTGCCGCCGCCCCGGCCCCCGCACGCGCAAGCGAACCATCCGGTCCCCGGCGACCACGGCCGCGGCCTGGTCCAGTTCGTCCTCTCCGCGCACGAGGGCCAGCGCAACACCCGCCTCTTCTGGGCGGCCTGCCGCGCCTACGAGAACGGCATCGGCGCCGCCCTGGCCGACCCCCTGACCGAGGCCGCCCTGGGCACCGGCCTGTCCGAACGCGAAGCCCGCGCGACGATCGCCTCGGCGGCACGGATGACGGGACACCAGCCGTGACGGCGAGGAAGCCGAGGAGCACGCGAAAGGGGCGCCCCTGAGGGGGCGCCCCTTTCCAGCATCTGCGGTGGGTGTGGGATTTGAACCCACGGTGACTCGCGCCACGACGGTTTTCAAGACCGTTCCCTTAGGCCGCTCGGGCAACCCACCTCGCTCCCACCCACCTGGGGCGGAGCGGGTACAGCGTACCGGGCTCCGGCGTCGCCCGGGGCCCGTGGTCCACACAGGGTCCACTGTCTCTGACTCGGCCCAAGATCCCTTCAGATCGGCCCTCGACCCGAGGCTCACGCCGACACCGGGCAAGCCTACTGTCGTGCCAGCCGCGTCCGTGGCCCCTGGTTCCCGCGCCTGTGGTGGCGGAGCCTGGGCGGCAGTGCACCTTCTGATCCGTACGATCGGGCAGGCCATTACGCCAGGGCCTCGCCGGTTCCGCGGTGGTCGTTGACGGTGGTCCTCGGCGGCTCGCGCGTGCCGTCGTTGACGTCAGGTGCGCCGACAGCCACGGCCTTCGGCAGGTGTACCGATACCGCCTCTCCCGTCCCGGGCAGCGCGAGCCGCTCGACATGCCGGCCAACCCGGAGAGGGTGCAGCGGCTTTGTGGCCTCCCTTGCCTATTCGGAGAACTGCAGATGAGATGCTCCGGTTCGATACTGACGACGCGCATCTACCCCTTCTTGATGTGATGCATCGCAAACAACACAAAGGCAACTCCCAACAGGAGGAATAGTTCCGCCATCAACACGGCATGCCTAAATCTCCGGATATACATACCTGGAGTCGAATCTTGCTTGCCGAGCAACAAGGCGGTCGCAAAAAGCCACAGGAACAAGAATGAGTGATGCATCTTTGGCGGTAAGCCCCTCCGCCACCAAAAGAGTCGACCTCGATTTGGATGAATGCGTAAAGCCAGGAAAGCCAGCGCCTCGATTAAACAGCAATGCGATACCAAACGCTGTTAACGGCCACGGAGAGGTACAGCATATAAAGCTGCGACCGGACTAGCGCGAGCGGACACCTGATCCTGGCTTGGCCTCCCGGGTCGGGGAAAAGTAGATGCCCCGCTTTTCTCGCTCACCTTGATAATGAAGGGCTCGTTGAGTGGCACCGTGCATTTGGCAAACGTCATCCCGAGTCGGCTCTGGCTGGACCGACACAGGCGAGTCGTTCGATGCACGCGGCCTGAAGAAGCGGGCCCGTAGAGCGACCCGGCCGGTTCCGATCCCGCCCGTCCTGGTGCGCCTAATCCGCGAGCACATCAAGGAGTTCGGCACCGCCGAAGACGGCCGGCTGTTCCGTGCGGCCCAGGGTGGCCACCTGCTGTCCAAGGAGTACGGGGAGGTTTGGAAAGCGGCTCGACTCGCGGTGCTGACCGAAGCCGAAGCGGCTTCCCCCGGGCGTCTCGCTCTGGCTTGAGTCCGGTGCCTCCCAGGCAGAAGTCGCACGCCGAGCAGGCCACAGCATCGCTGTCCTCTTCCGCTTCCACGCGAAGGCGATTCACCGCAGCCGGCAGCCCGCGAACAAGCAGATCCAGCGTGCCCTTGAAGCTGCTGAGGAGCAGCAAGCCCACCTGCGGCCAAGAGGCGTCACCCCACCTGCTGAGGAGGGGTGACGCCTCCGCCTTTCACCCAGGTGCTCCGGCTCGGCTGCCGCTCAAAACCGGCCAACTGGGAACCTGCGCATCCGTCTCTCCATCCTCATAGTCAACGTGTCCCGAATGCCGCACGATCCGACCAACGGGCGGCCGGGACCCATCACAGGGGGAAGGAACCCGACTCTTGCGCAACAAGCTCGGCCGTACGATCACCGGCGCAGCAGTGCTCGCCCTCACCGCCGCCGGCGCCGTCACAGGAACAGCACACGCCTCCACGGACGTTCCCGACGCCACCGGAGCCATTACAGAAACAGCGAACGCCTCCATAAGCGCTGCCGACGACGCCTCCACAGACGTTGGCGACAACACCTCCGCAGCGGTCGCCGACTCGGTGTGGACCTCAAGAGGGTGGCCCGCCCCTTCAGCCGATCCGCACCTTCCTGACGCAAACGGCAACATCCCCGCCGACCAGGAGGAGGAGCCGCAGCCGCTCATCGATGAAGGCATCTATCGCCCTGACGCCGACTCGGCGTCCACGTCGCCAGATTCGGCAGATTCGGCAGCCGCAGCCGCAGCAATCAGCGGCGACGGAACGGCCAACTGGGCGTACAACAACCTGGACACTCGGTGGGAGTACAGGACGGACTGCGCGAACTTCGTCTCGAAGGCTCTGTACCACGGGGGCGGGATGAAGATGCGGCCTGGCGGCCGCAAGGCAGATAACGCTTGGTGGCAGGGTAGGTACGGGTTTGGCAAGAGCTGGAGTTGGACGAGCGCGGACTACCTCCGGCGGCACGTGACCAAGTGGCGGAACGGTGCGATCCAACCGCACGAGTACAACGCCAAGGTGGGGGATCTCGTCTTCTTCAAGTGGAAGAAGGAGAGGGTTTACAACCACGTGGCGATCGTCTACTCCATGGTGCAGGGGCACGCGGGGATCGTGCAGCATGGCCTGAAGAACCAGACCACTCTCAACGAAGTGATCAATCGGTACAGTCACACCTCGAACCCGATCGAGAAGGTCACGATCGTCAGGCCCAAGACCCGCTCATAACAAGGAACGTGAGATGCCCAGGTTGAAGCAGAGCCATGCAGCGGCCGGATGGATGGCAGCAGCAGTGTTGCTGACGTCTGGATGTGCTGTTCTCGACAGCAGCTCTGCTGATGCCAGAGGACCGGGCGCGTCCTACGAGCAGGCGTACGCCGACCACGAGCCGTTGCACGTGGTCGGTTACCCCTCCACCGGCTCGTTGCTGGTGATGCAAGAGCTCGTGTGGGACATCGCCGACGGCAAGACGGCTGAGCTCCGCAAGCTGGCGACCAGCGACAGCAGCGATGCGGTAGCCCAAAAGACCGCCGAGAACTGGATCAAGGGCTTCGGAGCCGGCGCCCGCGGCAAAGTGACAGGCGATTTCTATGACGACGGTTCAGAACGCCAAGTCGTGGTCCTGTACTTCCATGGCACCCACCAGGTCAAAGAGTTCACCGTTCGGCTCGACGGCGATGCGGGCAAGGAGGACTGGCGGGTTCTTATGAAGTCGACCGATTTCAAGGACGCCACCCAAGCTCCCAGCTGGGCGCCGAAGGAGCCGGGAGGAACCGGCTCCACCATGAAGAACAACAACTAGAAGGGGCGCCCCTCATCAAGGGACACCCCTTCTGACCAGCACCTACGCTGGCCTGCGCGGAGGCGGTGGGATTTGAACCCACGGTGACATCGCTGCCACGACGGTTTTCAAGACCGTTCCCTCAGGCCGCTCGGGCAACCCACCTCGCTCCCACCCACCTGGGGCGGAGCGGGTACAGCGTTCGCGGAACCCAGGGTGGCCGTACGGTGACAGGCAACCGCCGCGCGGGCCGGCATACGTGCCCCCGGCGCGGCGAGGGACGCCCCTCTGCCGAGAAGCGCCCCCACGCGTGCGTGTCGGTCGGTCCGGTCAGTTGTCGCCGATCCGGGAGCCCAGGGTCAGCTCGGTCGTGTGTTCCTGGCCGCCGCGCTTGTAGGTGATCGTGACCTTGTCGCCGGGCTTGTGGGTCCAGATCTCGCCGATCAGGGTCGGGCCGCTGTCGATCACCATGTCGTCCAGCTTGGTGATCACGTCACCCGGCTTGAGGCCCGCCTTGTCGGCGGGGCCGCCCGACTCGACCGCGGCGGAGCCGGCCGCGCCCTGGTCGGTGATCTTCGCGCCGCCTGCGGAGTCCTCCAGCGAGACGGAGGCGCCGATCTTGGCGTACACCGGCTTGCCCGTCTTGATCAGCTGCTGGGCGACGTACTTGGCCTGGTTGATCGGGATGGCGAAGCCCAGGCCGATCGAGCCGGACTGGCCCGAGCCGAAGCCGCCGCTGTTGGTCGACTGGATCGCCGAGTTGATGCCGATGACCGCGCCGGAGGCGTTCAGCAGCGGGCCGCCGGAGTTGCCCGGGTTGATCGACGCGTCGGTCTGCAGGGCGCTCATGTACGACGCCTTGCTGGAGGAGCTGCCGTCGCTGGAGGCCACCGGGCGGTTCTTGGCGCTGATGATGCCGGTCGTCACCGTGTTGGACAGGCCGAAGGGGGCGCCGATGGCGATCGTCTCGTCACCGACGGCCACCTTGTCGGAGTCGCCGAGGGCGAGGGGCTTGAGGTCCGTCGGGGGGTTCTTGAGCTTGATGACGGCCACGTCGTAGCCCTGGGCGTGGCCGACGACCTCCGCGTCGTACTTCCGGCCGTTCGGGAACGTGGCGGTCAGCTTGCCGCCGTCGAGCGCGTCCGCCACCACGTGGTTGTTGGTGACGATGTGGCCCTGGGTGTCGAAGACGAACCCGGTGCCCGTGCCGCCCTCGCCGTTGGTGCTCTCGGCCTCGATGGTGACCGTGCTGGGCAGCGCCCTGGCGGCCACGTTGGCGATCGTGCCGGGTGCGCGCTTGACCTGCGCGGCGCTGCCGTCGGAGGCGGAGACGGTGGTGGAGCCGTTGTTGTCGTTGTCCTTGGCCAGGGTGTAGCCGAGGCCGCCGCCCAGGCCGCCCGCGACCAGCGCGGCCACCAGGACCGCGGCGACGAGACCGCCGCGCCCGCTGCGCGGCTTGGGAGCGGGCTGCTGGTACGACGCTCCCCAGCCGCCGGCGCCGCCCGCACCGCCCATACCGGCGGCGCCGCCGTCGCCGTAGGCCGCGCCCTCGCCGTACGGCGGGTTGGCCGGCGGCGGAGGCGGCCAGGAGCCGTCGGGGGCCGGACCCGAGGCGGCGGGGCCGGATGCGTGCGGGGTGGCGGCGTGCGGGGTGGTGGCCTGGCCCGGCTGGGATCCGGCTGTCGCCGGCACGTCCTGGGGCACCGGCGGCAGGGGAGCCGTCGGCTCGTTCCCCCCAGGGGTGGAGCCCTGCGGGGAAGTGGCGGGAGAGGCCACCGGCACAGGAGGTGCGGACGGGGCCTGGGGTACCTCGTTGCCCTCGTTCTCGGTGCTCACAGCTCTTCTCCTCGGTCCACGGCTGTTGTTCTCGGTCGCACTCGGTCACGCTCGGCAGCTGTGCATGGTGCTGGGTTCAGTTTCCACTGCTCCGTTTGTATGCAGTCAGCTTTTCCCACGGGCCGTCAGAGCACCATAAGCGGTGGCTGTGGGTCCGTGACCAGTCTTTATATAGGGCATTACTGGCAAAAGTTACATAAACGGGCACCAAGTGCGCCCGAGCCGCCCCGCACACCCCTGGACGGTGGCACCATGACGCGGTGACCCACGCACTACAGCGCTCCGTCCAGGTCGTCGCCCACCGAGGCGCCTCCGAAGACGCTCCCGAGCACACCCTGGCCGCCTACAAGAAGGCCATCGAGGACGGCGCCGACGCCCTCGAGTGCGACGTACGGCTGACCGCCGACGGCCATCTGGTCTGCGTCCACGACCGGCGGGTGAACCGTACCTCCAACGGCCGGGGCGCCGTCTCCGCGCTGGAACTGGCCGATCTCGCCGCCCTCGACTTCGGCTCCTGGAAGCCGCGCGACTCCTGGCGCGGACGGGACGAGGAGCCCGACTGGGAGCACCGGCCGGAGGACCGCGAGGAGACCTCCGTGCTCACCCTGGAGCGGCTGCTGGAGCTGGTCTCGGACGCCGGGCAGCGGGTGGAGCTGGCCATCGAGACCAAGCACCCCACGCGCTGGGCCGGCCAGGTCGAGGAGCGGCTGCTGACGCTGCTGAAGCGGTTCGCCCTGGACGCGCCGGCCTCCGCCGCCGAGTCCCAGGTCCGGGTCATGAGCTTCTCGGCGCGCTCGCTGCACCGCGTGCGTGCCGCCGCGCCGACGCTGCCGACGGTCTACCTGGTGCAGTTCCTCACACCTCGGCTGCGCGACGGACGGCTGCCCGCGGGCGTGCGGATCGCCGGCCCCTCGATCCGCATCCTGCGCAACAACCCGGCCTATGTGGAGCGGCTGCAGCGCGCCGGTCACCAGGTGCACGTGTGGACCGTGAACGAGCCCGAGGACGTCGATCTCTGCGTGGAGCTGGGCATCGACGCCATCATCACCAACCGCCCGCGCGCGGTCCTGCGTCAGCTGGGGCGGGTGTGACTGGGGGTGTGACCTCAAGAGGCCGGTAAAGAGCCGTGCCCGTCCCTTGACCCCGCTGTGCGGCTGCTGAATCCTCCACTCTCGGCCACGCCATTGAAATCCAGCCGCACGACAACCCACGGTAGGGCTTTCGCCACAGGGAGTGCTCCGGCGCGCTCGCTCCGTGCACGGACGTTGCGAATGCGTCACCGGAAGAGGATTGGCCGGTTTCCGGTACAGGCCGTTGGGGCATCCACACCGTGGCGTGGGGCAAAGGAGGTCTCGGGGGTGGCGTTGGTGGTGGCACAGGAGGTGCCCACGTCGTCGAGCATGGCCGTTCCCCATGGCCCTGCGGGCGTGGGGAAGGCAAGACACCGGATGCGTTCGCAGTTGCGCAGCGGTGGCGTGTCCGAATCGGTCATCGACGATGCCGTACTGATCCTTTCCGAACTGCTGAGCAATGCCTGCAAACACGGGCGGCCCCTGGGCGACGCGCTGGCCGGCGACGGCGATGTGCTCGCCGCGTGGCGGATCGACGCGGGGGGCCGGCTCATCGTCGAGGTGACGGACGGCGGCGGCCCGACGCGCCCGGCGCCGGCCACCCCGTCGGTGACGGCGCACGGCGGCCGCGGGCTGAACATCATCACGGCACTCGCCGACGACTGGGGCGTCCGGGACGACGTGCGCGGCGAGGTGACGGTCTGGGTGGTGGTCCACGAGGACGTCCACGATCCCGATGCGGGGTGCCGCCGGGACGGTTTCGCTACGCGCGTCACGTCCCGCGTGCCGGACCTGCCCGGGCTGGACTTCGCGGACGCGTTCGAGGACATGGACTGAACGACACGGTCGAGGAGTCGGGCCGAGGGGCGTCATCGAGGGCCTGAGCCACGCGGCGAAGGACACCGGCCCGGCGGACGCGAGCCCCGGTCCGGCGGGCGACGGGCGTGGACCGGCCCCGCGGCCGTAAGCCGACCCGGCGCCGGCGGCCCCCGCCCGCAGGACCGGGAGCCGGCCGCAGAACGCCCCTGAGCTGTCCGCGGATTCACACCGTTGGAGTCGAGCGGACGTGCGTTGTCCACAGGTTCCCGCCGGTCATGGCCTGAACGGCTAGGCTCCCGCCCGTACGAGAAGAGCCGTAACCGGGAGACACGCACGATGGCCAAGAAGCGACCCCAGACGAAGGCCGATCGGCCGCAGCTCAGCGATGCGGAGGTCCCGGTTGTCGGCGCCCGCGAGCCCTGCCCCTGCGGCAGTGGCCGGCGCTACAAGGCGTGCCACGGCCGGGCCGCGGCGCACGCGGTGACCGAGCTGGTGCAGCGCCCGTTCGAGGGGCTGCCCGGCGAGTGCGACTGGGTGGCGCTGCGCGAGCTGGTGCCGGCCGCGACGGTCGAGCTGACCCTCAAGGACGGCCTGCCCGAGGACGTCCCGTCGGTCACGCTGGCCACGGTGCTGCCGATGGCCTGGCCCGCGCTGCGCCGCGACGACGGGTCGATCCTGCTCGGCCTGCAGAACGACACGGCGTCCGGTGACCTCAGCCGCGACCTCGCCGACACCCTCCAGCGCGCCCTCCAGGCCCAGCCCGGCACCCCGGTGCAGGGCCGTCGCGCCCCGGTCGACGGTCCGCGGCTGCAGGACCTGCTCGACCTCCAGGCGCCGTTCGAGCCGGTCGTGCAGAGCGGCTTCGAGTTCTGGGTGCCGGACGCGGAGAACGCCACGCCCGAGGTGACCGCCTCCCTGGAGCGTGCCAACGCCGCCGCCATCCCAACGGCGAGGCTGACCGGCGTGGACGCCGCGTACTGGTGCGAGACCCCGGAGAAGAACCACCTGCGCTGGGTCATGCCGCATCCGGAGGAGCAGCTTCTGGACGCTCTCGCGCGGCTGCACGCGGCGGGCCGTTCCCATCTGGGCGAGGGCACCCGGCTCGTGGGTTCCTTCCGTGCTCACGGCCTCACCGTGCCGGTCTGGGACCTGCCGAGCGGGGTCACGGCGGACGACGTGGAGAAGCCGGCCGCCGAGTTCGCCGAGCGGCTCGCCGCCGCCCTGGCCGCCACCGAGCCGCTCACGCCGGAAGAGCGCCGGGCGCGTGGCGGACTGACCAACCGGCAGGTCACGCTCAGCTGACGCGGCGCCGCGCGCGTCTTGGGACTGAACGGTCGGTAAGGCGCGCGCAGGCCGTGAAACAGGTGACTCCTGTCACAACTCCCCCTGACGACAGGGAAATCGGTGGCCGAATGCCCCGGACGGAATTTGCGAACCGCCGATCTCTTGTTACCGTTCCAGTAGCCCGGTTGCTGGTGCATCCCCCGTCGCCAGCAACCGGGTCTTTCCATGTCCGCGTAACGGTGTACGGCGCGTCGCGGAGCGTCAACTCACCTCAGTTGAACCGGAGTTGCCGTCGGCGACCACCGAGTTGCTGCCCGAGCGCAGCAGCAGCGCGCCGTCGGTCCCGTGCGCGGCGAACTCGGTGACGGCCGTGTAGGCGTCCATGCCGCCCCGGCTGTGCTCGCGGGGTGTCTCGCAGGTGGCGGGCTCGTCGTCGGTGCCCGTGACGCACCGCATCTGCAGGCTGTGACCGCCCGGGCCCATCAGGCTGAGCACGGAGTCCAGCGACTTGCCGGTGGAGTTGCGGTAGTAGGTGCGGGCCCAGGTGTCGGTGCCCTCGGCCAGCACACAGGTCTGGGCCTCGATGCCGTCGGGGGAGGTGAGCTGGGGGCCGCACCGTGTGGCGGTGGCCAGGCCCAGCCCGAGCAGCCGAGGGGTACGGTCGGACGCGGGCTGCTTGGCATCCTCGTGCCCGAGGCCCCCGTCACGCCGCTCCAGGTCCCCGACGCTCCCGGTGGCGTCCTGCGCCCCGGGGGCCCGTACGGCGTCCCGCGCCTTCCCGGCCACCTCGTGCCGGGCCGCCTTGCCCACCTGTCGCGCGGACGCCACGGCCAGCGGCAGCACGACCGCGGCCGTCACGACGGCGGCGAGCCCGAGCAGCCGCAGCGTCCGGGAGTCGGCCCGGCGCACACGCCCCGGCGGCACCGCCGTCGGCTGCGCACCCGTCGAGGTCACCCCCGCCGGCCGCACGCGTGGCGACCGCGCCGCTCCCCGCACCGATCGGCGGCCGTGCCGCCCCGAAGGCCTCCCGGAGAACCGAGTGCCTTGTCCCCGAGAATTTCGCAGCATGTGCGGAAGATAACGAGCGAGCGGGACGCACGGCTCCGCCCGCGCCGGACACCCCTACAACTCGGGCGCGCTCACACCCGTACGAGTGAGGGCGTCGACCACGGCGTCCACCACGGCCTCCACATCCGGCACCCAGGGCGCGGCCGACCCCGGCAGCGGCGCCCGCTCCCAGCGGACCGCGCCCTGACCGGTCTCGGACGGGGGCAGGGCGAGGTAGCCGCCCTCGCCGTGGAAGCGCAGCGAACCCGGGACGAAGTCCTTGGCGTAGAGCAGTTCGCCCAACTGCTCCAGGGAGTACGGCTTCACCAGCAGCGACCAGCGGGTCGGGGAGGCGATCACCGGGCCGAGGCGCATGCCCCGCCGGTCGAGCAGGGCGAGGGCGCGGGAGGCGGCGAGCGCCGGCAGGCTGACCGCGCAGGGCGCCTTGCCCCCGGTGGCCAGGACGATCGGCGCGCTCGGCCGGTTGGTCCACCACCAGCGCACCATGCGGGCGTCGGTCGTGGCGGCGAGCAGGCCGGGATCGAAGGGGTGCGCACCGGGCACCGTGCACTCCGGGTCGGGGCAGGCGCAGCGGGCCCGCCCGCGCGGGTCCGGGGCCACGCCCGGGAGTACCGGCCACTGCCACTCGGTCGCAAAGGTCAGGGCCGCACCGATCAGCTCAGACCTCTCGTCGTTCCGCCCGGGCCTCCCGTCGTTCCGCCTGGACAGGAGCCTGCGTCGCCTTCCGAGGATCTCGCGCATGAGCGCTCGTTCCTTTCCGTTGCACCGCTGGCAACACCGTGGTCCACATCACACCATGTGTCGATCACTTCACTGTGCGTACCTGTTGGCGCATCACACCCCTGCGCACGGCAGGGGGATCCCCAAGGGGTCGAGCAAGGGTCGCGTCCGCGTCCATAGTGCGTCTTTCACAAGCACGGCTGCGGCGCGGGGGTGGCGAAGTATGGCGTTTTGCCGTCGCGCGTGTTTCTCTCCGCCTCCGCCAGGGAGGATGGGGCTCGGCCGTCGGTGGCTATGACGCCCGGGTCCGTCGCCAGGTTCCGGGTGGCCCCCAACCACCCCTGGCCTTCACCGAGTACGTACCCATCACGACCGCTGTGACGCTCCGTGGAGCAAGGCCAGTCGACCGCAATGGACCGATACCTGGTGCAGTTTTCAGCCAACTTGGCAGTAAGGCAAGGGGTTCGAGGGAAACCTCGTCCGTCTCATGGACACCAGGAATCCCTGCAGGACAATGCTGGACATCCCCTCACGAGTGCGTGTACATGTGGAGACACTGCTAGCGGCGCAGAATGCCATGGGGGTTCGCGATGCTTTTCAGCACTACGCACCGGTCTGAAAGCCGGACGCCATGAACGCCCCGCACCCTCCGAAAGTGGCTGGAATCGATCCAGCGGTTCCGACGCCCGCACACACTGTCGCGCCCACTCCCCCCGCCGTCGGCGCCGGGCCCTCCCCGGACCCCGCTCTCGTCCCCGCGCCGAACGCCCCCGCGCCCGGCGCCCTCCTCCAGGACCGGCTGGCCGGCTGGGTCTCCGACCTCACGACCCTCCACGAACTCACCGAGTGCCTGTCCCGGACGAACGCCCTGGAACCGGCCCTGCACGAACTCCTGCGCGCCGGAGCCGCCCTCGTCGGCGCCCGCCGCGGCCTGGTCGCCCTGGAGCCCGGCGACGGACTCGGCCCCCGCACCACCCTCGGTCTCGGCCTCGGCCGCGCCGACCTCGGCCACATCGAGACCGTCCCGCGCGGCGCGCTGCCGTACGACACCGGCACGGCCGCCGAGATCGTCCACCCGGACCTGCTCGCCGAGGACGGCCTCGACCCCCGGCACCGCGAGGTGGCCGCCCGCCTCGGCTACGCCGCCAGCTACGCCCTGCCCCTCGCCTCCGAGTCCGCCGGCCGTCTCGGCGCCGCCGTCTGGCTCTACGACGAACCGGCCGAACCCCACGAGCGCCGGCGCCACCTCGCCGGCCTCTACGTCCGGCACGCCACCGAGCACCTCGCCCGGCTGGTGGAGCTGGAACGCGCACGCACGTGCGCGGCGACCATCGCCGAGGAACTGCTGCCCACCCGGCTGCCGCGTGTGCCGGGCGTCCAGCTCGCGGCCCGGCGCCGCACCGGCCCGCTCGGCGGCGGCGACTGGTACGACGCGCTGCCGCTGCCGGACGCCGCGCTCGGACTGTCCGTCGGCTCGGTCACCGGCTCCGGGCCGAGCGCCGTGGCCGCGATGGGCCGGCTGCGCGCCAGCTTGCGCGCGTACGCCGTGATGGAGGGCGAGGACCCGGTCGCCGTCCTGTCCGACCTGGAACTGCTGCTGCGGCTGACCGAACCCGCCCGCTCGGCCACCGCGCTGTTCGCCTACTGCGAGCCCGCCCTGCGCAAGGTCACCCTGGCCGGCGCCGGACACAGCCCGCCGCTGCTGATCGGCGAGCGGCGCACCGAGTTCGCCGAGACCTCCGTCTCCGCGCCGCTCGGCATGCTCGCCTGCTGGGAGGCGCCGAGCGTGGAGTTCCAGGCGGAGGCCGGGGAGACGGTCCTGCTCTACACCGACGGGCTGCTGCACCGTACCGGCGACCCGACGGACCGCGCCTTCGCCCGCCTGCACGCCGCCGCCGCGAGCGTCCCGCGCACGCTGCGCCGCGACCCCGGCGCCATCGCCGACCACGTCCTGCGCACCGTCCTGCCGGACGGTCTGGACGCGGCCGACAGCGAGGAGGACGTGGTGCTGCTGGCGGCCCGCTTCGACTGAGCACCGCCCCGCCGCCGACGGCCCGCTTAGGCCGGGCATCGCCATGCATGACCGGGCATAACAGGTCGTGCGACCCTGGTCCGCCCGCGGTACGAACGTACGATGATGGAGGCCCCCCGCTCCGACACGATCGCGAGCAGCACGGGCCGCCGGGGGAGATCACACGCCGTACCGAGGAGGATCACGTGTCCGACGAGCTCAACCCGGAGACCCCGGAAGCTGAGTCCGAGGAGCCCATCAAGCAGCGGAAGAACGGCCTGTACCCGGGCGTCTCCGACGAGCTGGCCGAGAACATGAAGTCCGGCTGGGCCGACACGGAGCTGCGGGACCTGCAGCCGATCCCGCAGGCCGCCGAGACCGCGCGCCGCCGCGCCGCGCTCTCCGCCCGCTTCCCGGGCGAGCGCCTGGTGATCCCGGCGGGCAACCTGAAGACCCGCTCGAACGACACCGAGTACCCCTTCCGCTCCTCCGTCGAGTACGCGTACCTCACCGGCAACCAGACCGAGGACGGCGTCCTGGTCCTGGAGCCCACGGCGGACGGCCACGAGGCGACGATCTACCTCCTGCCCCGCTCCGACCGCGAGAACGGCGAGTTCTGGCTCTCCGGCCAGGGCGAACTGTGGGTCGGCCGGCGCCACTCCCTCGCCGAGTCCGAGGCGCTGTACGGCATCCCGGCCGCCGACGTGCGCGAGCTGGCCGACAAGCTGCGCGAGGCCACGGGTCCGGTGCGCGTGGTGCGCGGCTACGACGCCGGCATCGAGGCCGCGCTGACCGACAAGGTCACCGCTGAGCGGGACGAGGAGCTGCGGGTCTTCCTCTCCGAGGCCCGGCTGGTCAAGGACGAGTTCGAGATCGGCGAGCTGCAGAAGGCCGTCGACTCCACGGTCCGCGGCTTCGAGGACGTGGTGAAGGTCCTCGACAAGGCCGAGGCCACGTCCGAGCGCTACATCGAGGGCACGTTCTTCCTGCGTGCGCGCGTGGAGGGCAACGACGTCGGCTACGGCTCCATCTGCGCGGCCGGCCCGCACGCCTGCACCCTGCACTGGGTCCGCAACGACGGCCCGGTCCGCTCCGGCGACCTCCTCCTGCTCGACGCCGGTGTGGAGACCCACACCCTCTACACGGCCGACGTCACGCGCACGCTGCCGGTCAACGGCACGTACACCGGGATCCAGAAGAAGATCTACGACGCGGTGTACGAGGCCCAGGAGGCCGGTATCGCGGCCGTGCAGCCGGGCGCCAAGTACCGCGACTTCCACGACGCCGCCCAGCGCGTGCTCGCCGAGAAGCTCGTCGAGTGGGGTCTGGTCGAGGGCCCGGTGGAGCGCGTCCTGGAGCTGGGTCTGCAGCGCCGCTGGACCCTGCACGGCACCGGTCACATGCTCGGCATGGACGTCCACGACTGCGCCGCCGCGCGGACCGAGACGTACGTGGACGGCACGCTGGAGCCGGGCATGGTTCTCACCGTCGAGCCGGGGCTGTACTTCCAGGCCGACGACCTGACCGTGCCGGAGGAGTACCGGGGCATCGGCGTCCGGATCGAGGACGACATCCTCGTCACCGAGGACGGCAACAGGAACCTCTCGGCGGGCCTGCCGCGCCGTTCCGACGAGGTCGAGGCGTGGATGGCCGCGCTGAAGAGCTGATCTGCGTTTCAATGGCCGGGTACCGGGAGGTGCCCGGCCATTCGCGTGCCTGGGGGGAAGGTTCTCGTGAACGACTTCTGGTCCGGTGTCGGTGTCGATCTGCATCTGGAGCCGGACTCGGCGGACGGGCGCCGTATCGGACTCGAGCGGGCCCTGCGGGACGCCGTACGGGACGGGCGGCTCGTGCCCGGGACCCGGCTTCCGGCCACCCGGCGGCTCGCCACCGAGCTCGGCATCTCACGCGGCACCGCCAAGGCCGCCTACGACCAGCTCGTCGCCGAGGGGTACCTGACGGCGCGCCAGGGCTCGGGCACCCGGGTCGCCGAGCTGCCGCCCGTGGCCTCGGCGGAGCCCGGCACGGCGACACGCACGCGTGCCCCGCGTTTCGATCTGCGCCCCGGCAGCCCGGACGTCGGCGCCTTCCCGGCGGCGGCCTGGCTGCGCGCGCTGCGCCGGGCCATAGCGACGGCGCCCTCGCTGGCGTACGACTACGGCGACCCGCGCGGCCGGATCGAGCTGCGCACGGCGCTCTCCGGCTATCTGGGCCGGGCGCGCGGGGTGCTGGCGCCGCCGGAGCGGATCGTCATCACCTCCGGGTACGTCCAGGGCCTCGCGCTGCTCACGCGCGTGCTGGACGGCGCCGCCGTCGCCATGGAGGACCCCGGGCTCCCGTTCCACCGGGAGGTCGTGCGGCGGGCCGGCGGAACGGTCCTGCCGGCACCGGTCGACGCGCACGGGGTGCGCCCCGAGGAACTGGGCGAGGCCGCCGCCGTGGTGGTCACACCGGCGCACCAGTACCCGACGGGGGTGACCCTGCACCCGGAGCGGCGGCGAGCGCTCGGCGACTGGGCACGCGCGCGTGGCGGGCTGATCGTCGAGGACGACTACGACGGGGAGTTCCGCTACGACCGCCAGCCGGTCGGCGCGTTGCAGGGCATGGCGCCGGGCCAGGTGGTCTATCTGGGCACCGCCTCCAAGACCCTCGGCCCCGCACTCCGCCTCGGCTGGATGGTGCTGCCCGCGCACCTGGTCGACGCGGTCGCCGACGCCAAGCTGCACAGCGACCACCACACCGAGTCCATCGGCCAGCTTGCGCTCGCCGAGCTGATCGACAGCCATGCCTACGACCGGCACGTGCGCGCGTGCCGGCTGCGCTACCGGCGCCGCCGGGACCAGTTGCTGCACCGGCTGGGGGCGGGCCGGAGCGTGCACGGGATCGCGGCGGGGCTGCACGCGCTGATCGACGTGCCCGACGAGACGGCGGTGATGGCCCGCGCGGAGGCGGAGGGCCTCGCCCTCGGCGCCCTCGGCGACCACTGGCAGGCAGGCCGGCGCGAGGGCCGGCCGCAGGGCCTGGTCGTCGGCTACGGCACGCCCCGCGAGCGGGTGTATCCGGAGGCCCTGGAGGTGCTCGCGAAGGTGCTGGACGCCTGAGAGGGGCTCGTCACAGGGCGGGATCGCGGTCGTGCAGGATCCGCTGGAACAGCCGGCAGTCCCGCCACTCCCCGTCGATGTGCAGGTACTTCGGGGCCATGCCGATCGGTTCGAACCCGCATTTCGCCAGCACCCGCTGCGAGCCGGTGTTCCCGAGCAGCGTCGAGGCCTCGATCCGGTGCAGCCCCACCGTGTCGCGCGCGATCCGGCAGACCCGCTCCACCGCGGCCGTGGCCAGGCCGCGGTGCTGCTGGTCGGCGGCCACCCAGTAACCCAGCGAGGAACTGCAGAACGGCCCCCGGCTGATCCCGGTCAGGGTGATGGTCCCGACGATCCGCCCGTCCGCCGCCTGGAACACGAAGGGAACCGCGCCGCCCTCGGAGAACACCCGCAGCATCCCGTCGATCCGCTCCCGCTGCCCCGCCTCGGTGAAGAAGGACTCCGGCCGGCGCGGCTCCCACGGCCGCAGGTGCTCACGGTTGTCCACATAGGCCGCGCTCAGCGGACCCGCGTCGGCCCGCGCCAGCAGCCGCAGCGTCACCCCGTCCGCTATGTCTCCGCTCTCGATCTCCATGCCCTCACTATGCCGTCAGCAGCGAGGGGTCCTTCGTCCACTTGAGAATCTTGTCGAAGCTGACCACCGTGCCGCCCCGGCCCGGCTTGGCGCCGATGTGCACGTGGTCGGCGAGTTCCCGGATGAGACACAGCCCGCGGCCGTGCTCGGCGTCCGCGCGGGCGGGCCGGATCTCCTGGGTGCGGGCGAACCCCGGTCCGGAATCGGCCACTTCGATACGGCACTTCTCTCCGTCGAGGTACGCGGTCACCCGGTACGCCTCCGAGACGCCGCCGTGCGGCGCGTTCCCGCCGTGTTCGACGGCGTTCGCGCAGGCCTCGGTCAGGGCCACGGACAGGTCGTAGGAGACTTCGGGATCGACGCCCGCCGTCTCCATGGTGCCGATCAAAAGCCGCCGGGCGAGCGGCACGCTCGCGGCCTCGCGGCGCAGATGGAGTGACCACCAGATGCTCATGCTCCAGCCTCCTGGCCGCGGCTCGACATACCGATACGTATTGCCGCCCGTAGGGGGCCGTAAGCACACAGTTGACGTGACTCCGCCCATACAGCCGATGCGCAAAGGGAGGAATCGGTGTATGAGGGACGTTCCCGCGGCCCTGCCGTAGGGCGCCCGTAAGCGCAGTGCGATGATGAGCGCGCCATGACTGCCCCCCACCCGCGCACGGCGCGTCCCGGAGCCGGGCTCCGGATCCTGCGGGCCGCGGTGTTCGCCGCGGTCTGCGTCGCGTTGGCCGCATGCGGGCACACCCTCGCCTCCTGCGCGAGCGTGCCCCTGTGGACGCTGGGCGCGGGCTTCCTCGGCTGTCTGCTGCTGGTGGTGCCGCTCGCCGGGCGGGCCCGCTCGCTGCCGGGCATCGCCGCGCTCCTCGCGCTCGGCCAGACCGCGCTGCACGCGCTGTTCGGGCTGAGCCAGCACGGCACCGCCATGGCCTCCGGCGGGACGGCGATGGGGTCGATGGGGTCGATGAACTCCACCGGCTCGACGGTCTCCTCGCTCAGCGACACCGCGCTGGTCGAGCAGGCCGCGCGGCTGCTGTGCGGGGCGAGCCCGTCCGCCCTGACCCCGGGGCGCGCCTTCCATCTGCTGTCCGCCGCGCACCTCGTGGACCGCTCGGGGCGGCCCCTGGCGGTCATGGGCGGCGTGCACCACGCCTACGACGCCACCGGCTCCTCCGCCGCGCTGCTGCCCTCGCTGCCGATGCTGCTCGGCCACGTCCTCGCGGCCGTCGCCGCGGGCTGGCTGCTGCGCCGGGGCGACCTGGCGCTGCTGCGGCTGATCGAGCTGTCGGCGCACGGAGTCGCAGAGGGGGCGCTCGTACGGTCGCTGCGCGCCGCGCTCGCGCTGGCGCGCGCCCTGTGCGCCGGGCTGCTTCCCGCCGCCGAGCCCCTCCCGCGGGGCCGTCGTACCGCCCGGGACGACGCACCCGACCCGCACACCACCGCACTCCAGCACACGGTGATCCGGCGCGGCCCGCCCGCCGCCGCCTTCCGTCTCGCCGCCTGACGCGACGCGCGCACCACTGCACTGATCCGGTGATCCGGAGCAGAGGGCTGCCGCCGTCGCGCGGCACGCGCGCGTGCGCACCGTGAACCCGCCGAAGGGCACGGCCACGCACACGCGTACCTCTCTTCCTCACCGGAACTCTCAGAGTGGAGTGCTCCTGCCATGCAGGCTTCTCGTATCGCTTCCCGTGCCCTCGCCGCCGGCGCCGTCGCGGGCACGGCCGTCCTGGCGCTGTCCGTCCCCGCCTTCGCGCACGTCTCCGTGCAGCCGGAGGGCACCGCGGCCAAGGGCGGCTACGCGGTCGTCGACTTCAAGGTCCCCAACGAGCGCGACAGCGCCTCGACCACCAGGATCGAGGTCAGCTTCCCGGCCGACCACCCGCTGGCCTCGGTCATGCCCGAGCCCGTCGCCGGCTGGACCGTGAAGGTCACCAAGTCCAAGCTGGACAAGCCGCTGACCGTGCACGGCGAGAAGATCGACGAGGCCGTCACCAAGGTCACCTGGACCGCGGCCGACGGCAAGGGCATCCAGCCCGGCTACTTCCAGAAGTTCCCGCTCTCCCTCGGCGCCCTGCCCGAGAACACCGACCAGCTCGTCTTCAAGGCGGTCCAGACGTACTCCAACAAGGAGGTCGTGCGCTGGATCGAGGTGCCGCAGGCCGGCCAGGACGAGCCGGAGAACCCGGCGCCCGTGCTGCAGCTGTCCGCCGCGACCGACGACCACCACGGCACGGCGGGCGCCGAGGACGCCTCCGACAGGACCGCGACCGCGGCCGCCGATTCCGGATCCGGCTCCCACGGCACCGACACCACCGCGCGCGTGCTCGGCGTCGTCGGCATCGTCGTCGGCGTCGCGGGCGTCGCCTACGGCGTGCTCGCCGGCCGCCGCCGGACCGCCTAAGCCCTTCCGGACCGCGCACCGGGGTCGTGCGGGGCGTGCGACGCTGTCGTGGCTGTCGTACGACCCCGGTGCGCGCCGGAACACTCACATCTGGGACATTTTTCTATGCGCAACAAGACGTTCGCCGCGGCCGCGCTGCTCGCCGCCGCCACCCTGACCCTCTCCGCCTGCGGCAGCGGGAACGACGGCAAGTCGCCGGTCTCCGTGGTCTCGGAGGAGTCCGACTCGGGCAAGGCCGCCACCGTCCTCGACCAGCCCTTCCAGAAGCCGGACCTGGTCCTCACCGACACCCACGGCGAGAAGTTCGACCTCCGCCAGGAGACCAAGGGCCATCCGACCCTGCTGTACTTCGGCTACACCCACTGCCCCGACATCTGCCCCACGACGATGAGCAACATCGCCGTCGCCAAGAAGGCGCTGCCCAAGTCCGAGCAGAACGACCTGCGGGTGGTGTTCGTCACCACCGACCCCGGCCGCGACACCCCGGCCGAGCTGGGCAAGTGGCTCAAGGGCATCGACCCGCAGTTCATCGGGCTGACCGGGGACTTCGCCACCATTCAGGCCGGTGCCCGCTCCGTCGGCATCTCCGTGGAACCGACGACGAAGGACAAGAACGGCAAGCTCGTCTCCGTCCACGGCACCCAGGTCATCGCCTTCTCCCCGAAGACGAACGGCGGTTACGTCCTCTACGGCGAGGACGCCACGGTCGACGACTACACCAAGGACCTGCCCAAGCTCGTCAAGGGGGCGAACCCGTGAGGCACCGCCCCGCCCTCGTGACCGCGGGCGCCGCGCTCGCCGGTGCACTGGCCCTCGCCGGCTGCTCCGGCTCGGGCTCGGGCTCGGGGTCGTCCGGCTCCGGCTCCTCGAAGGCCGAACTGTCGGTGAGCGGGCCGTACATGCCGCAGCCGGTCTCCGCCGACATGGCCGCCGGCTTTCTGACGATCGCCAACAAGGGCGGCGCCGAGGACGAGTTGACCGAGGTGACCAGCGACGTCGCGGGCCAGGTCACCATGCACAGCACCATGGGCGGCGCCATGCGGGAGAAGAACTCCTTCGCCATACCCGCCCATGGTCAACTCGTGTTCAAAAGCGGTGGCAACCATCTGATGTTCGAGAAGCTGAAGCACCAGCCGAAGCAGGGCCAGACGGTCACCGTGAAGCTCACCTTCGCCAAGTCCGGGCCCCTCACCGTCGAGATGCCGGTGAAGTCCGCGACGTACAACCCGTCGACCGGCCACTGAGGGAGGGACCGACCACCGTGACGCGGACCATCACCCCCACGGGACACCGGGGCAGCCTGCGCACCCTGGTGCTGCTGCTCCTCGCCGCCATCGGCGCACTGCTCGCGGGCGCCGGACCGGCCTCCGCCCACGCGGCGCTGACCGGCAGCGACCCCGCACAGGGGGTGGTGGTCAAGCAGGCGCCCAGCCAGGTGTCGCTCACCTTCTCCGAGAAGGTCGCGATGAACGACGACTCCCTGCGCGTCCTCGACCCGCGGGGCAAGCCGGTCCAGACCGGCACACCCGCCAACGTGAGCGACACGACGTACGCGGTGCGGCTCAAGAACGGCCTGGGCAAGGGCACCTACACGGTCACCTACCAGGTCGTCTCGGCCGACAGCCACCCCGTCTCCGGTGCCTACACCTTCTCCATCGGGGCGCCCTCGCAGACCGTGGTCTCCGGCACCGGTTCGGTCGCGGGCGGCGGAGCCGTGGGCGGGCTCTACGCGTTCGGGCGGTACGCGTCGTACGCCGGTTTCGTCGTGCTCGCCGGGGGCGCGGCCTTCGTGCTCGCCTGCTGGCAGCGCGGCGCGGGCGTACGGGCCCTGCAGCGGCTGGTCGTCGGCGGCTGGCTCACGCTCACCGCGGCCACCCTGTGGCTGCTGCTCCTGCGCGGCTCCTACACCACCTCGGGGAAGTTCGCCGACGTCTTCGACCTCGGTCTGCTGGGCCAGGTGCTGCAGACCAAGACCGGCGCGGCGCTGGTCTCCCGGCTGCTGCTGCTCGCCGCCGCCGCGCTGTTCGTCGCCGTCCTCTTCGGTGCCTACACCAAGCGGGAGGAAGGCCAGGAGAAGCGCGATCTGACCTTCGGGCTCGCCATCGGCGGTGTGGTCGTCGCGGCGGGGCTCGCGAGCAGCTGGGCCATGGCCGAGCACGCCTCGGTCGGGCTCCAGCCGGGCATCGCCATGCCCGTCGACGTCGTCCACCTGCTGGCCGTCGCCACCTGGCTGGGCGGGCTCACCGCCCTGCTGGTCGCCCTGTACCGGGCGCCCGCCGAGACACCGGTGGAGGCCTCCGCCGTCCGCCGCTTCTCCCGGCTGGCCTTCGGTTCCGTCGTCGTGCTCGTCGCCACCGGTATCTACCAGTCATGGCGGCAGCTGGGCTCCTGGTCGGCGTTCACCGACACCCGGTACGGGCAGTTGCTGCTGGTCAAGATCGGGCTGGTGGCGCTCCTGGTCGGCATCGCCTCGATATCGCGACGGTGGACGGGGCGGCTCGCCGACGACGCGCACGACGCCGACGCGGTTGCCGTCGCCAAGGAGGCCGGGAAAACGGCCGCGGGCGCCGAGGAGCCCGAGAGGGAACGCGTCACCGCGGCAAGCGCGGCCGAGAAGGAGCGTGCCGCCACCGCGAAGGCGGCCGGGAAGAGCGCCGGCTCCGGCGACTCGGAGCGCGCCGCCCAGCTCGCCCGGCAGCGCGCCGCGATGGCCGCCGCCCGGCAGAAGCGGCTGCGGGACGGCGACGCCAACCGCTTCGGACTGCGCCGTACGGTGCTCGCCGAGGCCGGTGTCGCGGTCGTCCTGCTCGCCGTCACCACCTGGCTGACCCAGACCGAGCCGGGCCGCACCGAACTGGACGCCAAGGCGGCCTCCTCGTCCTCCTCCGCCTCGGCCACGGCGCCCTCGAACGGCGCGCTGACCCTGGACATGCCCTTCGACACCGGCGGCACCGACGGCAAGGGCGTCGTCAGCATCGACCTCGACCCCGCGCGCGTGGGCGGCAACGAGATGCATGTGTACGTCCAGCGGCCCAACGGCCGGGCCTTCGACATCCCCGAGGTGAAGGTCGCCTTCACCCTCGAGGCGAAGAAGATCGGCCCGCTCCCCGTGACCCCCGACCACATCACCACCGGCCACTGGTCGGCGAGCGGAGTGCAGATTCCCATGGCCGGCGACTGGAAGATCGCCGTCACCGTGCGGACCTCCGACATCGACCAGGTGACCGTCTCCAAGAACGCGCAGATCGGCTGAACGACACCATGCCCGACCAGTCCATCCCTCAGGCCCGTACCGCCGCCGAGGTTTCCGAGGCGGCCGAGCCCGCGGGCGGCCACGGCATCTCGCGGCGCGCCCTGCTCGGTACCGCGGGCACCACCGGGCTCGTGCTCGGCGCGGCGGGCGGTGCCGTGGGCTACACCGCCGCACCCGCCCCGGCCACCCCGCTGACCTCGGTGGGCTCCGACCGGGCGATGTTTCACGGGAAACATCAGCCCGGCATCACCGAGGGCCTCCAGGCGCGCGGTCATCTCGTCGCCTTCGACCTGGCGGCGGGCGCCGGCCGCAAGGAGGCCGCGGCCCTGCTGCGCCGCTGGTCGACGGCGGCCGAGCGGCTGATGGCGGGCGAAGCCGCGCCGCACGACGACACCGATGTGGCCCGCGACGCCGGGCCCTCCTCGCTGACGATCACCTTCGGCTTCGGGCACTCCTTCTTCGGCAAGACCGGCCTGGAGAAGCAGCGGCCGAGCGCGCTGGACCCCCTGCCCGACTTCTCCTCCGACCACCTCGACAAGGCGCGCAGCGACGGCGATCTATGGGTGCAGATCGGTGCGAACGACGCCCTGGTCGCCTTCCACGCCCTGCGCGCGATCCAGAAGGACGCGGGCGGAGCGGCGCGCCTGCGCTGGCAGATGAACGGCTTCAACCGCACGCCGGGCGCCACCGCGCACCCCATGACCGCCCGCAACCTCATGGGCCAGCTGGACGGCACCCGCAATCCGAAGCCGGCCGACGCCGACTTCGACCGGCGGATCTTCGTGCCGGCCTCGGGCGAGCCGGCCTGGATGGCGAACGGTTCCTACGCCGTCGTACGGCGCATCCGCATGCTGCTGGACGACTGGGAGAAGCTGTCGGTGCCGGCCCAGGAGGCGGTCATCGGACGCCGGAAGTCCAACGGGGCGCCGCTGTCCGGGGGTGACGAGACCACCCCGATGGACCTGGAGAAGACCGACGCCAAAGGCGAGTACGTCGTCCCCCTCACTGCCCACGCCCGGATCACCCGGCCCGACAAGAACGGCGGCGCGGCCATGCTGCGGCGTCCCTTCTCCTACCACCACGGCTTCGACGCGGACGGCACGCCCGACGCCGGTCTGCTCTTCGTCTGCTGGCAGGCCGACCCGCTGCGGGGTTTCGTCCCGGTGCAGCGCAAGCTCGACCGGGGCGACGCGCTGTCCCAGTACATCCGGCACGAGGCGAGCGGGCTGTTCGCGGTGCCGGGCGGGGCCGCCAAGGGCGAGTACGTGGGGCAGCGGCTGCTGGAGAGCTGAGCCGACGGCGCGTGACGGGGGGCGGGCCGGCGCGTGACGGGAGTCCGGGACGACGGGTGACGGGGAGACGCGTTCGAGCGGGTCACGGCTCCGTCGCGGTCACGCGCTTTAGGGGTATTCGGGGTTCAAACCACCCGGTCGAGTGGTTGTCGTGAGACACCCGAGCCCGGACGGCCTGCGGCGATTAGGGTGAGGACATGCCAGCGAGCTATGCGTATCTCGGCCCCGAGGGCACCTTCACCGAAGTCGCCCTGCGGACGCTCCCGGAAGCGGCCACCCGGGAGCTCGTCCCGTATGTGTCGGTGCAGTCCGCGCTGGACGCGGTGCGGACCGGCGAGGCCGATGCCGCGTTCGTGCCGATCGAGAACTCCGTCGAGGGCGGCATCACCACCACCCTGGACGAGCTGGTCGCGGGCGAACCACTGATGATCTACCGCGAGGTGCTGCTGTCGATCACCTTCGCCCTGCTGGTCCGGCCCGGCACCGAGCTCACGGACATCAAGACGGTCTCCGCCCACCCGGCGGCCCAGCCGCAGGTGCGCAACTGGATGCGCAAGCACCTCCCGGACGCGCACTGGGAGTCGGCCGCCTCCAACGCGGACGCCGCCCGCCTGGTCCAGGAGGGCCGTTACGACGCCGCCTTCGCGGGCGAGTTCGCCGCCGCCCGGTACGGCCTTCAGGCCCTGGAGACCGAGATCCACGACGCGGAGAACGCGCAGACCCGGTTCGTGCTGGTCGGCCGCCCGGCCCGGCCCGCCGCGCCGACCGGCGCCGACAAGACCTCGGTGGTGCTGTGGCAGCGCGACGACCATCCCGGTGGCCTGCGCGACCTGCTCGGTGAGTTCGCCTCCCGCGGCATCAACCTCATGCTGCTGCAGTCGCGGCCGACCGGCGCCGGCATCGGCAACTACTGCTTCTGCATCGACGCCGAGGGCCACATCTCCGACCGGCGGATGGCGGAGGCGCTGATGGGCCTGAAGCGGATCTGTCTGCAGGTGCGTTTCCTCGGCTCCTATCCGCGTGCGGACATCGGGCCGGCCGAGGCTCCTGCGACGCGGCCGGGGACGTCGGACGAGGAGTTCATGGCGGCGGCCGACTGGGTGGCGCGCTGCCAGGACGGTCGGTTCTGAGGCGGCCGTAGACTGCTTCCGGCCAGTACTACCTGCATATCTTCGTTATCCACAGAAGTTATCCACAGGTCCGCTTCTCGACCTGGGGACAAGTCGACAAGGGCGCGTGAGTCGGTCGACAAATCGCCCCTCGTGCCCCCGATGCGGCCACTATCCCGCACCTCACCCTTCGTCCACTCGTTTCCATTGATTCATCTTTTGGAGCGACCCCTTTCCACTCAAAAGTGGGTGTGAACAGGGTTTGTCCTGGGAATTCTCCAGTCCGCCGCGATGTTCCGGAGTGATCAATTCCGAAATCCACAGACCTTCCACACAGCCTGTGGATAACTCTTCGGAGGGGTGTGGATCGCTGTGGACAGCGGGCCCGCGAAGTCCCGTCCTCCACAAGGAAATCCGGTCAACCCGGCGCCGGAGCACCGCCCCGTCCCAGGGAGTGAGACACTCTCCGTTGACGCGTTCCGGGCGGTTCCGGATGCCGCCGACGGGTTTTGACACATCACGCTGCGTAATTTGCGCATTACGGAACGCAAGCGACAAATGGTGGCGAATCCGAGCTGCTTGGAATAGGGATTCGTGAGCGGCGAGCCCGCACCGGTAGCCTTGGCCTCGTGATTGACCTTCGCCTGCTCCGTGAGGACCCCGACCGTGTGCGCGCGTCCCAGCGCGCCCGTGGAGAGGACGTCGCGCTCGTCGACTCCCTCCTGTCTGCCGACGAGCGGCGCAGGTCCTCCGGCGTCCGCTTCGACGAGTTGCGCGCCGAGCAGAAGCAGCTCGGCAAGCTGATCCCCAAGGCCACCGGCGACGAGAAGGCCGAGCTGCTGAAGCGGGCGAGCCAGCTCGCCGCCGACGTCAAGGCCGCCGACGCCGAGCGCGACGCGGCCGACGCCGAGACCCAGGAGCTGCTGCTCCAGCTCGGCAACCTCGTCCACCCCGACGTGCCCGTCGGCGGCGAGGAGGACTTCGCCACGCTGGAGACGCACGGCACGGTCCGTGACTTCGGCGCCGAGGGCTTCGAGCCCAAGGACCACCTGGAGCTCGGCCAGATCCTCGGCGCCATCGACGTCGAGCGCGGCGCCAAGGTCTCCGGTTCCCGCTTCTACTTCCTCACCGGCGTCGGCGCTCTGCTGGAGCTGGCCCTGGTGAACGCGGCGATGGCCCAGGCCACCGCGGCGGGCTTCACCCCGATGCTCACCCCGGCGCTGGTCCGCCCGCAGTCCATGGCCGGCACCGGCTTCCTCGGCCAGGCCGCCCAGGACGTCTACCACCTCGACAAGGACGACCTGTACCTGGTCGGCACCTCCGAGGTCCCGCTGGCGGCCTACCACATGGACGAGATCATCGACGCCGACAAGCTGCCCCTGCGGTACGCGGGCTTCTCGCCCTGCTTCCGCCGCGAGGCCGGCTCGCACGGCAAGGACACGCGGGGCATCTTCCGTGTGCACCAGTTCGACAAGGTCGAGATGTTCTCGTACGTCGCCCCCGAGGACTCCCAGGCCGAGCACCAGCGCCTGCTGGAGTGGGAGAAGCAGTGGCTGACCTCGCTGGAGCTGCCGTTCCGCGTCATCGACGTCGCCACCGGTGACCTCGGCGCCTCGGCCGCCCGCAAGTTCGACTGCGAGGCGTGGATCCCGACCCAGGGCAAGTACCGCGAGCTGACCTCGACCTCGGACTGCACCGAGTTCCAGTCCCGCCGGCTGTCGATCCGCGTCCGCGACGGCAAGCAGGTCAAGCCGCTCGCCACCCTCAACGGCACGCTGTGCGCCGTACCGCGCACGATCGTGGCGATCCTGGAGAACCACCAGCAGGCCGACGGCTCGGTCCGGGTCCCCGAGGTGCTGCGCCCGTACCTGGGCGGCCGGGAGGTCCTGGAGCCGGTCGCCAAGTGACCGGCTTCCCCTACCGGCTGATCGCGACCGACCTCGACGGAACGCTCCTGCGCTCCGACGAGTCGGTCTCCCGGCGCACCCGGGACGCGCTTGCCGCGGCCACCGCGGCGGGCGCGGCCCACATCGTCGTCACCGGCCGCGCGGTCCCCTGGACCCGGCACATCCTGGACGGCCTCGGCTACGAGGGACTCGCCGTCTGCGGCCAGGGCGCACAGGTCTACGACGCCGGGGCGCACCGCCTGCTGACGTCCGTGACCCTGGACCGGCAGCTGGCGGGGGTGGCCCTGGCCAAGATCGAGGCCGAGGTGGGTCCGCTGTACCTGGCGGCCAGCCGGGACGGTCTCGACGGCGAGGTGCTGGTGGGCCCGGGCTACGCGGTCACGGGCAAGCTCCCCGCCACCCCCTTCACGGACGCGTCCGACCTCTGGGCGGCTCCGCTGGGCAAGATCTACATACAGCATCCGACGATGGGCGACGACGAGCTGGCGGACGCCGCCCGGCAGGCCGCCGGCGGTTTCGTCACCGTGGCCATGGCGGGCGCGGGCATCGTGGAACTCCTCCCGCTGGGCCTGTCCAAGGCCACGGGCCTCTCCCTGGCAGCCCGCCGCCTCGGTCTGAAGGCCGCGGACACGATCGCCTTCGGCGACATGCCCAACGACATCCCGATGTTCGCCTGGGCCTCCCGGGGCGTGGCCATGGCCAACGCCCATGAGGAGCTCCGCGCGGTGGCCGACGAAGTGACCTCCTCCAACGAGGAGGACGGGATCGCGGTGGTGCTGGAGCGATTGCTGGCTTAGCAGCCGGGGCTCGCCGTGCGACGTGCGGTCCGTCGCCGGGTGCGGGTGCATCGTGGCTGGTCGCGCAGTTCCCCCCGCCCCTGGGGCGTCGCAGTACCGGCGCCTTCCAAGCACCGCCGCCGCTGCGGGCAGAGGGCATCCTGCCGGCGCCCGCGAGTGAGTCGCCCCGTCGGCCACCCACAGCACCGGGCGCCACTCCACAGACTCCCAGCCGGCAAGTCGGCCAAGTCCCAGTGACAACGTCTCGCGGAGGATGCACGGATCGAACGTGCGCGGGCTTTCCAGGCCCGACCACGGTTTAGCAAACCGGTGCCTTACCACTCGGCCAATCCTCCGGGTGGGCGGCCCACGCGAGAGCGACATCGCGTGCTCGAAGCGGCCGCCCCGGGCAGCTCCTAGGGCTCCACGGCGGGGTAACTACACCGGAGCCGGCCTCGGGCTGCCCTGGCGGGAGCTGGGCGTACTGCCGTGCATGGACATCGCCCACCTCCACTCCCGGTTCATGACGCCGGGACGATCCCGGCGGATGGGGCACAATCACTCTGCCTCACCGCTGAGTTGGGCGCCAGCGAATAAAAGGGCGCCGCTAGCGCCGGCGCCATCTGCGCCGGCGCGCCTTGCTGAAGAACCAGCCCGCCGGGGGCTCGTCGGAGCGCCATGGCTGCGGCTCCGGCTCCTCGGCCCGCCAGCGGGCAGCCAGCATCCGTGCTCTCGCGGACGGCTCGGAGGTCTCGGCGGAGCGCACAAAGGACTCGTCCAGGACCAGCTCGTCCCACATGTCACCGCCGGAGCGCCCACACCCGTCGTGCTGCGGTATCTCCTCTGCCATGGCCGGCCTCCTAGCCGTACATCCGCTTTGCCCAGTGTGCCCGGGTCGAGATGAAGTCCCCGTCAAGGCTTCGGGGCCCCGCAGGAGCCCCGGAGCCCTGGCGGGAGCCCCGGCGGGCCTACTCCTCGCCCGCCAGCTTCAGCGTCCGCAGCTTCTGCCCGGCGTACCAGGTGGCCAGCACGGTCACCGCCACCAGCAGCACCGTGGCCGTCGGCAGGCTCACGTCCGAGGTCACCAGGTCACCGCCGGCGAGCTTGTGGGCGACGGCCAGCGACCACTGCTGGACGCTGAGCGTGCGCGCGCCGGGCACCAGCGAGCCGAACAGCGCCTCCCAGACCAGCGCGTAGACGAGTCCGAAGACCACCGCGTGCCGGGAGACGGTGCCGAGCAGCAGGAAGAGCGCCGAGTAGGCGATGGAGGACACCAGCGCGGCGACGGTGTAGGCGACGGCGATCTGCTGGCCGTTGCCGTTGAGGATCAGGCCCGCGATCAGGGTCGGGACCGCCGAGAAGACCATGGTCACGGCGATGGCGACGATCAGCTTGGTGAAGATGATCGTGGGCCGTTTCAGCGGCTTGGACAGCAGATAGACGACGGAGCCGTCGTCGATCTCCGGTCCGATCGCGCCCGTGCCCGCGATGACGCCGATGATCGGCACCATCGTGGCGATCCCGAAGCCGCCGAGGACGTCGGAGGCCGTCTGGTCGTCGGCTCCGGTCAGGCCGCGTACGGCCACGGAGATCACGATCAGCAGCAGCGGCAGCACGCCGAGGATGAGGGCCCGGCGACGGCCGAGCAGGGCCCGGTAGGTGAGCCGGGCGACGGTGGGGTCGTACATCTTCGGCCTCCTACGCCGCGACCAGATACGAGAAGACGGACTCCAGGGACTCGTCGGACGGCGAGACCGTGAGCAGTCGGATGCCGTGGTCCCGGGCGACCCTCGGCAGCAGGGCGGTGAAGCGGCCGAAGTCGACGGCCTGGACGCGCAGCGCGCCCTCGGTCAGGTCGACCTCGATGCCCGCAGTCGAAGGGTCGGCGATCAGCGCGGCCGCGAGGGCGCGGTCGTCGCTGGAGCGGACCAGGTAGCGGTGCGGGCGGTCGGTCATCAGCCGGCGGATCTTGCGGAAGTCGCCACTGGCGGCGTGCCTCCCCGCGACGACGACCTCGATGTGCCGGGCGAGCTGTTCGACCTCTTCGAGGATGTGCGAGGAGAACAGCACCGTGCGGCCCTCGTCGCCCATCTTCCGCAGCAGGTCCATCAGTTGCATGCGCTGGCGCGGGTCCATGCCGTTGAACGGCTCGTCCAGCAGGAGCAGCGACGGGTCGTGGACCAGCGCGCTCGCCATCTTCACGCGCTGCCGCATGCCCTTGGAGTACGTGGAGATCTTCCGGTCCTGTGCGTACTCCATCTCGACCGTGGCGAGGGCCCGTTGGGCGGCCTTGTCGCCGAGACCGTGCAGCTCGGCGTTGGCGACGACGAACTCGCGCCCGGTGAGGAAGTCGTACATCGCCTCGCGCTCGGGAACGATGCCGATGTGCCGGTAGATCCGCTCGTTGCGCCACACCGGCTGTCCGTCGAGGGTGACCGTGCCGGTGGAGGGGGCGAGGAAGCCGCCCATCATGTTGATCAGGGTGGACTTTCCGGCGCCGTTGGGCCCGAGCAGGCCGGTGACCCCGGGGCCGATGGTCATGGTGATGTCGTTGACGGCGACCACGTTGCCGAACCAACGCGAGACGTGGTCGATGCTGAGCGTGGTCACAGTCCCACCTTCTTGTAGCGGCGCATCAGCAGGCCGTAGCTGCCGGCGATCAGGGCGAGCACGACCAGGACGTAGACCAGGCCCTGCCCGGTCGACGGGCTCACCGCGCCGGGGTTGCGGGCGGTCGCGCCCAGGAAGGCCGACTGGACGCCGTCGATGAGCGTGACCGGGGAGAACAGGCCGATCCAGGGGATGGCGGAGGTGTGGTTCTGCACATCGGCGATGGCCTGGAGGGTGCTGACCGCTCCGTAGGAGATGACGAGCACGGCGATCACGGCGGCGATGCCGAAGCCGCGGCGCGGGGTGACGGCGGCGATGACCAGGCCGATGCCCGCGAAGAGCAGGGAGAGCAGGGCCACGGAGACCAGTCCCTCGGCGAATTCCTTCGTCTGGTGGGCGAAGCCCAGCTTGGACAGCAGCGCGCCCACGTACATCACGAGCAGGGGAGCGGCGGTCAGGATGAAGATCGCCGAGGCGAGCGAGGCGAACTTGGCGCGTACGTAGTCGGCGGTCTCGATGGGCCGCGAGAAGTACAGCGGGACCGTCTTGAAGCGCAGGTCGCGGGAGACCGCCTGGGGTGCCTGCGCGGCGACGTACAGGCTGATCACGGCCTGCATCATGATCCCGTAGCGGGTGTAGGCAACGGGCAGTTCATGCGCCTTGGTGAAGACCGCGACGGCCACCATGATGGCCGCGGGCACGCACATCACGGCGAACAGCAGCATCGGCAGCACCTTGGACTTGGCCGAGCGGCCGAGGCCGTAGGCGCCGCGCAGGGACTGCGCGTACAGCGAGCGGCGGGCGTAGGCGCGGCCGAGGCGCGGGCCGTCGTAGCCACGGTAGCCGATGTCGTGGATGCGGGTCTGGTCGCCCGGGGGTGTGGTCAGGGGCTGCAAGGGGTGCTCAACCGCCATGGCGGACGGCCTCCTTCCGCTGCTCGTCGCCGCTGTGCTCGGCGCTGCTGGTGAACACCTCGGAGATGTGGTGCCGGCGCTGCTCCATGCGCACCAGGCCGAGGCCGAGGTCGGCGACGACGTCCCGGACCAGGTCGTACGTCTCCTCGCCCTGGGCGGTCAGCAGCAGGATGTGTCCGGCGCCGGGGAGTCCGGCGCCCTCGTTCTGGGTCTCCACCCCGCGCGCGTGGAGCGCGTCGCGGACCGCGCGGGTGCCGTCGGGGTGGGTGTCGCTGTCGGTGACCTCGATCGCGAGGGTGGTCGTGGTCTGGGTGAAGTCGGTGGTGGAGCTGGAGCGCAGGAGCTTGCCGCCGTCGATGACGACGACGTGGTCGCAGGTGCGCTCCAGTTCACCGAGGAGGTGGGAGGTGACCAGGACCGAGATCCCGAAGTCGGTGTGGATGCGGCGGATCAGGCCGAGCATCTCGTCCCGGCCGACCGGGTCGAGGCCGTTGGTCGGCTCGTCCAGGAACACCAGCTGCGGGTCGTGCACCAGCGCCTGCGCGAGCTTGACCCGTTGCTTCATGCCGGTCGAGTAGCCGCCGATGGGGCGGTAGCGCTCCTCGTACAGTCCGACGTGGCGCAGGGTGTCCGCGGTGCGCTCACGCGCGGCGGTGGGCGGCAGGCCGGACATGCGCGCCATGTGGACGACGAACTCGGTGGCCGAGACGTCGGGCGGCAGGCAGTCGTGCTCCGGCATGTAGCCGACGCGCTCGCGGATGGCGCCGCCCTTGGAGGCGACGTCGAGGCCGAGCACCTCGGCGCGGCCCTCCGTGGCGGGGGACAGACCCAGCAGGATCTTGATCAGGGTGGACTTGCCGGCGCCGTTGGCTCCGACGAGTCCGGTCACACCGGCTCCGATGTCCACGGACAGCCGGTCGAGCGCGGTCACCCGGGGGAACCGCTTGCTCAGGCTTTCGGTCGCGATCACAGTCACGCCTACGACGGTAGTGATTCAGGCCACGCCGGTCGTCAGACCTCAGAGCCGTCTTCGCGTCCGACCCAAGTATTACGGGGCCCTAGGGGATGCCACGCCTCAGGGTTACCCCGGGTTCTCCACAGCCTGTCAGCCGTCCTATTGACGCGGCCTCTAACAACTGCCACATTCGCCAGTGTCAAGTTACGGACGAGTACAGCGGTCCACAGACGAGTCGTCGCATCGACGGGACGAGCCGGTGACGCGACGGGACGGGGCGGCATGACGACGGCAGTGAGCAGCAAACTCTCCGTGGAGTTGCGGGGGTTCAGGCGGGTGCAGCGCCTCGCCTACGAATGCGCGGAGGCGGTCGCGGCGCGGCTGGAACCCGGCGTGACCGAACGCGAGGCGGCCCGGATGCAGCGGGAGTGGCTGCGCGAGCGCGGGGTGCGGGACTGGTTCCATCTGCCCTTCGCCTGGTTCGGCGACCGCACGGCGTTCGTGAACTTCCGCGTACCGCTGCAGTTCTTCCCCACCGGCCGCGCCCTGGAGCCCGGGATGCCGTTCATCCTGGACATGGCGCCGGTCCACGAGGGCTACACGGCGGACATCGGCTACTCGGGCTCACTCGGCGTCAACCCGGTGCAGGAACGGCTCATGGCCGATCTGGAGGCGCACCGCGAGCTGATCCTGCGCGAGGTGCGCGAGCGTCGGCCGCTGCGCGAGATCTACGAGGACGTGGACCGTCTCATGGTCCGCCAGGGGTATGCCAACCGGCATCGCGCGTACCCGTTCGGTGTGATCGCCCACAAGGTGGACCGTGTGAAGCAGCGCCGCTTCTCCCCCCACCTGTTCGGGTTCGGCACGCAGTCCCTGAAGGGTCTGGCCTCCGACGCGCTGCGCGGCCACCGCGAGGGCTGGTCACCGCTGTGGTCGCCGTACCGCTTCTCCGACCATCCGCCGCGGCCGGGCCTGTGGGCGGTCGAACCGCACCTCGGCTTCCGGGGCACGGGTGCGAAGTTCGAGGAGATCCTCGTGGTCACCGACTCCAAGGACCCCGAGGAGAGCGCGTTCTGGCTGGACGACGAGCTGCCGCACGTGCGGCGCTGGGCGGAGGAGAAGTGACGGCGGGCGGGTCGGGAGGAGCGGCGGCGGACGTGACGTTGAAGGGTGCGCGGGAGCGCAGGGTGGCGACCGGCGGGGTCGAACTGTGCGTGGCCGAGCTGGGCGATCCGGAGCAGCCCACGGTGGTGCTGGTGCACGGCTACCCGGACAGCAAGGAGGTCTGGTCCGAGGTCGCCCTCCGCCTGGCCGACCGCTTCCATGTGGTCCTGTACGACGTCCGGGGCCACGGACGTTCGACGGCGCCCAAACCGCTGCGCGGCGGCTTCACGCTGGCCAAGCTCACCGACGACTTCCTGGCCGTCGTGGACGCGGTGAGCCCGGACCGCCCGGTCCACCTCGTCGGGCACGACTGGGGCTCGGTGCAGTCCTGGGAGTTCGTCACGGTCGGCCGCACCGAGGGCCGTATCGCCTCCTTCACCTCGATCTCGGGCCCGTCCCTGGACCACTTCGGGCACTGGATCAACGCGCGCGTGCGGCGCCCGACGCCCCGCCGGGTGGGCCAGCTCCTCGGCCAGGGCGCCAAGTCCTGGTACGTGTACCTGCTGCACACTCCGGCCCTGCCGGAACTGGCCTGGCGCGGCCCGCTCGGCAAACGCTGGCCGAAGATCCTCCAGCGGGTCGAGAAGGTCCCCGGCGGTGCCTACCCGACCCCCTCCCTCGCCTCCGACGCGGCGCACGGCGCCTGGCTGTACCGGGACAACGTCCGCGCCCGGCTGCTCAGGCCGCGCCCGGACGCGTACGCGCACGCGCCCGTGCAGCTCATCACGCCGCAGCAGGACGCGTTCCTCTCGGAGCGCCTGTACGACGACCTGGAGCAGTGGGTGCCCCGGCTGACCCGCCGCACGTTTCCGGCCAAGCACTGGGTCCCGCGCACCCGCCCTGATCAACTCGCCTCTTGGATCGAGGAATTCGTCATGTCCGTGGACGGCGGCCGCCCGGAACCCAAGGCCACCGGCCGGCACGCCGACCGGTTCGGCGGCCAGTTGGTCCTGATCACCGGGGCCGGCAGCGGCATCGGCCGGGCCACGGCGTTCGCGTTCGCGGAGGCCGGCGCCCGTGTGGTGGCCGTCGACCGCGACGCCGAGGCCGCCACCCGCACCGCCGAGCTGTCCCGGCTGATCGGCGCGCCCGACGCCTGGGCGGAGCTGGCCGACGTCTCCGACGAGCAGGCGATGGAGAAGCTCGCCGAGAAGGTGCACCGCGAGTACGGCGTGCTGGACGTGCTGGTCAACAACGCGGGCATCGGGCTGTCGGGCTCCTTCTTCGCCACCACCTCCGAGGACTGGCGCAAGGTCCTGGACGTCAATCTCTGGGGTGTGATCCATGGCTGCCGGCTCTTCGGCGCGCGGATGGCCGAGCGCGGCCAGGGCGGGCACATCGTCAACATCGCCTCGGCGGCGGCGTTCCAGCCCTCCTGGGCCCTGCCCGCCTACGGCACCTCCAAGGCCGCCGTGCTGATGCTCTCCGAGTGCCTGCGGGCCGAACTCGCCGGTCAGGGCATCGGGGTGAGCGCGATCTGCCCCGGCATCGTCAACACGAACATCACCTCCACGGCTCGCTTCGCTGGAGTGGACGAGGCGGAGGAGCGGCGCCGCCAGAAGAACTCCGCCCGGCTGTACGGCCTGCGCAACTACCCCCCGGAGAAGGTCGCCGAGGCCATCCTGGACGCCGTGGTCCGCAACAAGGCGGTCGTGCCGGTGACGCCGGAAGCGCGGGGCGCGCATCTGCTGTCGCGTTTTCTGCCGGGGGCGTTGCGGGGGCTGGCTCGGGTGGAGCCGAAGTTGTGAGGACCTGGGGGTCGCACCTTGGTCACTAGCCGTTCACGGCCGTTCCCCGAGTCACCAAGCGCCGTCCGTGGACACCGAGTTGCACCGGCCGCTGTATCGCTACCCGCGATCACACGTCGGGCCAAGGGAGTTGAGGAGACAGACCGAGCACATCGCCGCCCACTTCCAGCAGTTCACCACCGAGTACGTCTTCGCGCGCTGCCTGGACGCTGCCGGTCACCGTACGGACGCGAACGCGGCGGAATCGGCCGACTGGTACGTCGGCTGCGCCCTCGGGTCCGGCAGGCCATGGAAGGTGAACTCGCCGGAGTGATACCCGCGTTGGTGACCGGACGTCCGCGCACACACCTGGGGACGGCGAATCCTGCGAAGAGCAATCCGGCCGCTCTCCTACTGAGGCGATCCGGGCCGCACACAGGCTCGTTGGGAATGAATACGTTGCCGCGGTCATCACGCTGGCAACTGAACGCAAGCTGAGGGACCGCAACTTGGCACGTCTGACCTCATGCGCCTCACAGAGCAACGCTAGTTCCCGAATCTCCCTAATCTGCACGTCACTTGTCCACAGGATCGTCAATTCCCCTGTGGATAACACCACTTGGCTGTGGACCAAACCTACGAGCAAAAAGAACCTGCGTGATCCATATCTCTCCCTCACCCTGGACGCATGGACGAAAGACGCACCGTGAAGGTGTCGAAGTACCTCTCGAAACACCTGCGCCACCAGCCGGAGCGCATCGGGCTCACCCTGGACCAGGGCGGCTGGGTGGAGATCGACACGCTGATCGCCGCGGCCGCCGCCCACGGCTTCCGGTTCACGCGCGAGGAACTGGACCACGTGGTGGCCGCCAACGACAAACAGCGCTTCAAGATCGAGGGCAGCCGGATCCGCGCCAGCCAGGGCCACAGCATCGAGGTCGATCTCGGGCTGCCCCCGGCGACCCCGCCGCCGTATCTCTACCACGGGACCGTCGCCCGCAACCTGGACGCGATCCGGGCGGACGGCCTCAGGCCCATGAGCCGGCACGACGTCCACCTCTCCGCCGACCGCGAGACCGCCACCCGGGTCGGCGCCCGGCGCGGCCGCCCCGTGGTGCTCACCGTCGACGCCGGAGCTATGCACCGCGACGGCCACGTCTTTCATGTCAGCGCCAACGGCGTCTGGTTGACGAAGGCCGTACCCCCGCGCTACCTGCGGTTTCCTGGACCGCACTGAACGTTCGGCCCGCTGCGTGCCCCGGCCCCCGGCCGACACGCGCACCCGACCGCCGTCATGATCAGTGATATGGACCACCCGCCCGAACATCCCGAGCACCTGCCGACCACCGAGTCCGCCGTCGCCGCGCTGCGCGCCCTCGCCGTCCACTACGCGCGCGAGATCGAGGTGACCCACGACATCGGCGCCGACCAGACCTCCCGCCGCAGCGCCGCGGGCATCGGTGTGACCGCCGACCCCGACGGCTCCCTGCCGCACGAGGCGTACGTCGAGGTCGGCGGCGTACCCCGGGTGAGTGTGCGTCTCTATCCGGAGGACGACGCGCTGATCACCGTCGAGGGCATCGAGTGCCCCGACATCCCGCGCGACGACGTGCCCGCCTTCCTCCGCTCCGTCTTCGAGGGCCTCGCCCATGTCAAGGCGCGCCGCTTCCCGCCCGGCTACCGCCTCGTCGTCCCGCTGCCCGGCGACCGTACACACAAGGAATACGTCCCCATGGCCCTGCTCAGCCCGTGGTTGAGCAGCCGCGTTCGGTGACCGTTTGGTCCGTCGTCCGTGCGTCCGCTTACTCTCGGACCCATGAGTCTGCGTCTGAGCACCGTGATCCTGCCGTACCGCCGCTGGAGCGAGGGCGGCCGTTCGGCCTGGGTGCGGGCCGAGCAGCTCGGCTTCCACACGGCGTACACCTACGACCACCTGTCCTGGCGCAGCTTCCGTGACGGCCCGTGGTTCGGCGCGGTCCCGACGCTGACCGCCGCCGCTGCCACCACCGAGCGGCTGCGCCTCGGCACGCTGGTGACCTCGCCGAACTTCCGGCACCCGGTGACCCTCGCCAAGGAGCTGATCTCCCTCGACGACATCTCCGGCGGCCGGATCACCCTCGGCATCGGCGCCGGCGGCACCGGCTTCGACGCGACGGCGCTGGGCCAGGAGCCGTGGAGCCCGCGCGAGCGCGCCGACCGGTTCGCCGAGTTCGTGCCGCTGCTGGACCGGCTCCTCACCGAGGACGCGGTGACGCACGAGGGCCGCTTCTACTCGGCGCACGAGGCCCGGAACATCCCGGGCTGCGTGCAGCGACCCCGGCTGCCGTTCGCGGTGGCGGCCACCGGACCCCGCGGCCTCAGGCTCGCCGCGCGGCACGGCCAGGCATGGGTGACCACCGGCGACCCGAAGCTGTACGAGAACGGCACCCCGGAGCAGTCCGTCGAGGCCCTGCGCGGGCAGATCGCCAAGCTGTCCGAGGCCTGCGCGGACGCCGGGCGGGACGTGACCGGCCTCGACAAGATCCTGCTCACGGGCTTCACCCCCGACCGCGCCCGGCCGCTTCAGTCCGTGGACGCCTTCGTGGACTTCGCCGGCCGCCACCGGGAGCTGGGCTTCACCGAGATCGTGATCCACTGGCCCATCCCGGACTCCGACTTCGCCGCGGACGAGAAGGTCTTCGAGCAGATCGCCATGGAAGCCCCCGCCCAGCTGGACTGATCGGTACGGCAGCGAGGCTCGACGTCATGTGTGTCTCATCTGTGCGGAGTTCCGCACGGCCGTGCGGGCATATGCGCGAGAATGACCGGGTGACCTCAGCGACCAGACAGCCCGGGACCCCGTCCGCCGCCGTACGGCCGCGGCTGATCGCCACCGACCTCGACGGCACCCTGCTGCGCGACGACAAGTCGGTCTCCCCGCGGACCGTGGCCGCGCTGGCCGCCGCCGAGGAGGCGGGCATCGAGGTCTTCTTCGTCACCGGCCGCCCCGCCCGCTGGATGGACGTCGTCAGCGACCACGTGCACGGCCACGGCCTGGCGATCTGCGGCAACGGCGCCGCCGTCGTCGACCTGCACGGCGGCCCCGGCGCCCACCGCTTCGTGAAGGTACGCGAGTTGGCGCGCGAGAACGCCCTGGACTCCGTACGGCTGCTGCGCGCGGTGGCGCCCGGCACGGTGTTCGCGGTGGAGCAGACGTACGGCTTCCACCAGGAGCCGGCCTATCCCAAGCTGCACATGGAGATACCGGACAACCTCCTGCCCGCCGAGCGCCTCCTCGCCCCCGACGGCCCGGACGCCGACCAGCCCGTGCTCAAGATCCTGGCCTACCATCCGGATCTCGACCCGGACGCCTTCCTCACCCTCGCCCGGCTCGCGATCGGCGGCCGGGCCAACGTCACCCGCTCCAGCCCCAGCGCCCTGCTGGAACTGAGCGGCCCCGACGTCTCCAAGGCCAGCACGCTCGCCCTGTGCTGCGCCGAGCGGGGTATCTCGCACGAGGAGGTCGTCGCCTTCGGCGACATGCCCAACGACGTCGAGATGCTGACCTGGGCCGGCCAGTCCTACGCGATGGGCAACGCCCACCCGGACGTCATCGCCGCCGCGTCGGGCCGTACGGTCGCCAACAACGAGGACGGCGTCGCGGTCGTGATCGAGCAACTGCTCGACGAGAGCATCTGAGGCACCGCCGAGCCTGCTGCGGTCCTCGCCGAGCGCTTCGGCCCGCCGCCTCGGGTTCCACGGAAACCGGGGCGGCGAACCGTGGTCACCGTCACCGCACCCCGACCAGCGACTCCGCCTCGGCCTCCCGCCGCGCGAGCGCCCGCAGCGGCCCGTCCACCGCGAGGAGCTCCGCGTAGGTTCCTCGCTGCACCGCCCGGCCCGCGTCGAGCACGATCACCTCGTCCACCGCGTCCAGCCCCGCCAGCCGGTGCGTGATCAGCAGCGTCGTACGGCCCTCGGTGGCGGCCAGCAGATCCGCGGTCAGTGCGTCGGCCGTCGGCAGGTCCAGGTGCTCGGCGGGCTCGTCGAGGACCAGGACGGGGAAGTCGGCCAGCAGGGCGCGGGCCAGCGCCAAACGCTGCCGCTGACCGCCGGACAGCCGGGCCCCGTGCTCGCCGACCAGCGTGTCCAGGCCGTCGGGCAGCCCGTCCACCCAGTCCAGCAGCCGGGCCCGGTCCAGCGCCCGGCGCAGATCGGCCTCGGTGGCGTCCTTCCTGGCCAGCAGCAGGTTCTCGCGCACCGAGCTGTCGAAGAGATGCGCGTCCTGCGCGCACAGCCCGACGAGTCGCCGTACGTCGTCACCGGCCAGCGCGTACGCGTCCACACCGGCGAGCGTGTACGAGCCCTCCTGCGGGTCGAGGAAGCGCAGCAGCACCTGGGCGAGGGTCGTCTTGCCGGCGCCGGACGCCCCGACCACCGCGATCCGCCGCCCCTCCTCCAGGGTGAGATCGAAGCCGGCCAGCGCGTCCTGCCGCTGCCCCTCGTACCGCGCGGCCAGCCCCTTGACGACCACGGGGAACGGCGAGGCGGGCGCCTGCCGGGGCCGCTCGGGCTCGCGCACGGGCTCCGGAGCGTCCAGCACCTCATGGACACGCTCCGCGCTCTGCCGCACCCGCTGCCGGTGGCGCACGGCGAGCGGCAGTCCCAGTACGCCTTCGAAGGCGGCCAGGGGAGTGAGGACGACCACGGCCATCGCCACACCGCCGAGCCGGCCCGCTGCCACCGCCTGGGCACCGAACAGCGCGGCCGCCGTGACGGTCAGGCCGGACACCAGCGCGGTGAGCCCGTCACCGAGCGCGGTCACTGCGGCGGCCCGTGAGGCGATCCGGGTGAGGGTGCCGTCGGCTCGCCGGGCCGCGTCCGTACGGGCGGGCAGCGCGCCGGCGACCGTCAGCTCGGCGGTGCCGGTGAGCAGATCGGTGACCCGGGTGGCCAGGGCGCCCCGGGCCGGGGCCAGCCGTCGCTCGGTCCGCCGGGCCACGGTCGCGGTGACCAGCGGGACGCCGACGCCGGCCGCCACGAGGCCCGCCGCGAGGGCGGCGCCGGCCTCCGGGAGCAGCCAGGCCGTGAAGCCGACGGAGGCGGCGGAGACGACGAGGGCGACCGACGTGGGCAGCAGCCAGCGCAGCCAGTAGTCCTGGAGCTCGTCGACGTCCGCGATCAGCCGGGTGAGCAGATCACCGCGCCGGGCGTTCCGCAGCCCCGCAGGCGCCAGCCGCTCCAGCCGCCGGTACACGGCGACCCGGGTGTCGGCCAGCATCCGCAGCACGGCGTCGTGCGACACCAGCCGCTCGGCGTACCGGAACACGGCCCGCCCGATCCCGAAGGCCCGCGTGGCCGTCACGGCCACCATCAGATACAGCACCGGAGGCTGCTGCGACGCCCGCGAGATGAGCCACCCCGAGGTCGCCATCAGCCCGACCGCACTACCGAGCGCGAGGCTGCCGAGCACCAACGCCCACACCAGCCGCCCGCGCCGCGGCCCGGCAAGCGCACGCACCCGGGCCAGCGCACGCCGGGACCGCACCGAGGCCCCCGCGACCGGGCCGCTTTCCGACGGCCCGCGCAGACCCGTCGTCGAGCCGATCTCCCCCTGCTCCGGCCGAGCCCGCTCCGACCCACCATCCAGCCGGTCCAGGGGACGGAGCCCCCTGGAAAGGCGGCTCCAGCTCGGGACGCTCGACAACTCCGCGCTCTCCAGCCGCACCACTCGGTCCGCAACCTCCAGCAGGGCCGGCCGGTGCACCACCAACAGCACCGTTCGGCCCACCGAAAGCTTCCGCACCGCCGCCACAATCTCCGCCTCCGTGCCCCCGTCCAGCGAGGCCGTCGGCTCGTCCAACAACAGCACGGGCCGGTCGGCGAGAAACGCCCGGGCAAGAGCCAGCCGCTGCCGCTGCCCCGCCGACAGCCCGGCCCCGTCCTCCCCGAGCACGGTCTCCGCCGCCTCGGGCAACGCGTCCACGAACTCGAGCGCACCGGCGTCCCGCAGCGCCCGCCGTACGGCACGGTCGTCCGCATCGGGCCGAGCCAGCCGCACGTTCTCCGCAATGGTCCCGGCATACAGATGCGGCCGTTGCGGCACCCACGCGATCCGCGACCGCCACGCCTCCAGATCGAGTCCGGCCAGGTCGGCTCCCCCGACCTGCACCCGCCCCTCGCTGGGCGAGACGAACCCGAGCAGCACGTTGAGCAGCGTCGACTTGCCCACCCCGCTCGGCCCCACCAGCGCCACCGTCTCACCGGGCTCGACGCTGAACGACACATCCGTCACGGCGTCCACCGAACGACCGGGGTAGCGAACAGTGACCCCCTCGAAGGCCACAGCGCCAGACGGCACCGCGCCCGTGCCGGACGCCGGAACCGGCGTCTGCAGCACAGTGAAGATCTCCTCCGCAGCAGCCAGCCCTTCCGCCGCCGCGTGGTACTGCGCACCGACCTGCCGCAACGGAAGGTAGGCCTCGGGCGCCAGGACGAGAATCACCAGGCCGATGTACAGATCCATGTCACCGTGCACGAGCCGCATGCCGATCGTCACCGCGACCAGGGCGACCGACAGCGTGGCGAGCAACTCCAGCGCGAAGGAGGAGAGGAAGGCGATCCGCAGGGTCCGCAGGGTGGCCTGCCGGTACTCGCCGGTGATCCGGCGGATGGACTCGGCCTGCGCCTTGGCCCTGCCGAACACCTTCAGCGTGGGCAGTCCGGCGACCACGTCGAGGAAGTGCCCCGACAACCGCGACAGCAGCCGCCACTGACGGTCCATCCGGGACTGGGTGGCCCAGCCGATCAGCATCATGAAGAGCGGGATGAGCGGCAGGGTGCCGACGATGATCGCCGCCGACACCCAGTCCTCGGTGACGATCCGCGCCAGCACCGCGACCGGAACGACCACCGCGAGCCCTAGCTGTGGCAGATAGCGCGAGAAGTAGTCATCGAGGGCGTCGACCCCGCGCGTGGCCAGCGTGACCAGCGAACCGGTGCGCTGCCCGGCCAGCCACTCGGGACCGAGCGCCGCCGCCCGGTCGAGGAGCCGCCCCCGCAGTTCGGACTTCACCGCCGCGCTCGCCCGATGGGCGGCGAGTTCGGTGAGCCACGCGACGATCGACCGACCCACGGCCACGGCGGCCAACAGCAAGAGGGGCGTGCGCAGTTCGGTGACGGACTGCCCGTGCTGGAACGCACCGACGACGACTTCGGCAATGAGCATCGCCTGGACGATGACCAGCCCCGCGCCGACGGCCCCCAGACCGACGACCGCCACGAGGAAGAAGCGCGTGGCGCGGGCGTAGCGCAGCAGACGTGGATCGATTGGTTTCACGTGAAACGTGCCCTTCGGCCCAGAGGGTGTGTTTCATGTGAAACACACCCTCGACGGACTCAGTGCGCGGCGCCGGCCGCAGCATCGGGAGCGATGTGCTGCGTGCCGATCCGCTTGCGGAAGACCCAGTAGGTCCAGCCCTGGTAGAGCACGACGAGAGGCGTGGCGATGGCCGCCAGCCACGTCATGATCTTCAAGGTGTAGGGGCTCGACGAGGCGTTGGTGACCGTCAGGCTCCAGTCCCCGTTGAGCGTCGACGGCATGACGCTCGGGAAGAGCGACAGGAAGAGCATCGCCACGGCGGCGACAATGGTGACGCCGGACAGCGCGAACGCCCATCCCTCACGCCCGACCTGGTTGGCTGCCAGCGCGCCCACCAGCGCGGCGACCGCTACGACGAGAGCCACCAGGCTCTTGCCGTCACCACTGTCGGCCTGCGTCCACAGCAGGAAGCCGACCGCCACGACGGCAGTGACGAGACCGACCCACAGTGCCAGCTTCCGCGCCCGCACCCGGATGTCCCCCACGGTCTTGAGCGCGGTGAAGACCGCTCCGTGGAAGGTGAACAGGGTGAGCGTGACCAGGCCGCCGAGCAGGGCGTAGGGGTTGAGCAGGTCCCCGACGCTGCCGACGTACTCGAAGTGCTGGTCGATCTTCACACCCCGCACGATGTTCCCGAAGGCCACGCCCCACAGGAACGCCGGGATCAGCGAGGTCCAGAAGATGGCCGTCTCCCAGTTGCGCTGCCAGTTCTCCTCGGGCCGCTTGGCGCGGTACTCGAAGGCGACGCCCCGGACGATCAGGCAGACCAGGATGACCAGCAGTGGCAGGTAGAAGCCGGAGAAGAGGGTGGCGTACCACTCGGGGAACGCGGCGAAGGTCGCGCCGCCTGCCGTGAGCAGCCACACCTCGTTGCCGTCCCAGACGGGCCCGATGGTGTTGATCAGCACCCGGCGCTCCGGTCGGTTGCGGGCCAGCAGCTTGGTGAGGATCCCGACCCCGAAGTCGAAGCCTTCCAGGAAGAAGTAGCCGGTCCACAGGACGGCGATCAGGACGAACCAGACGTCGTGAAGTTGCATGACTGTCCCCCTGGCCTAGTACGAGAAGGCCATCGGCTTGTCGGCGTCACGGGTCTCGCCGCCGATCTTCGTGGGCGGGTTGAGGTCGGCCTCGGTCAGCTCGGGCGGGCCTGCCTTGACGTACTTAGCGAGCAGCTTGACCTCGACCACGGCGAGGATCGCGTAGAGCGAGGTGAAGACGATCATCGAGGTGAGGACCTCGGCCTGGGAGACACCGGGGGAGACCGCGTGCCGGGTCTGCAGGACGCCGTAGACGGCCCACGGCTGGCGGCCCATCTCGGTGAAGATCCAGCCCCAGGAGTTGGCGATCAGCGGGAAGGCCAGGGTCCAGGTCGCGATGCGCCAGTACCAGGGCGTGAGCTTGGGGCTGAGCGCCTTGTTCTTGAACAGCACCAGATGCGGCACCTCGTCCTCGCCGACCCGCAGATGCTGCGGCAGCATGAACTTCTTGCGGGTCAGCCACAGTCCGGCCAGGCCGATGCCGAAGGAGGCCATACCGAAGCCGATCATCCAGCGGAAGCCCCAGAAGGCGACCGGGATGTTGGGCCGGTAGTCGCCCGGGCCGAACTTCTGCTGCTCGGCCTTGTTGACGTCGTTGATGCCGGGGACGTACGAGGTGAAGGAGTCGTCGGCGAGGAAGGACAGCAGGCCCGGGATCTCGATCGCGACGGTGTTGTGGCCCTTCTCCACGTCGCCGTAGGCGAAGATCGAGAACGGTGCCGGCTTCTGGCCGTCCCACAGCGCCTCGGCGGCCGCCATCTTCATCGGCTGCTGCTTGAACATGACCTTGCCGAGGGTGTCGCCGCTGACCGCGGTGAGCAGACCGGCGATGACCACGGTGACCAGGCCGAGCCGCAGCGAGGTCTTCATCTCGCGGATGTGCTTCCTGCGGGCCAGGTGGTAGGCGGCGATGCCCACCATGAATGCGCCGCCGGTCAGGAAGGCCGCGGACAGGGTGTGGAAGGCCTGGCTGAGGGCGGTGTTCTGGGTGAGCACGGCCCAGAAGTCGGTCAGTTCGGCACGGCCCTTCGCCTTGTCGATCTTGTAGCCGACCGGATGCTGCATCCAGGAGTTGGCCGCGAGGATGAAGTACGCCGACAGGATCGTGCCGATCGAGACCATCCAGATGCAGGCCAGGTGGATCTTCTTGGGCAGCTTGTCCCAGCCGAAGATCCACAGGCCGATGAAGGTGGACTCGAAGAAGAACGCGATCAGTGCCTCGAAGGCGAGCGGGGCGCCGAAGATGTCACCGACGAAGCGGGAGTAGTCCGACCAGTTCATGCCGAACTGGAACTCCTGCACGATGCCTGTGACCACACCCATCGCGATGTTGATCAGGAAGAGCTTGCCCCAGAACTTCGTCGCCCTGAGGTACTTCTCCTTCTCCGTGCGCACCCAGGCCGTCTGCAGCCCGGCCGTGAGGGCGGCCAGGGAGATCGTCAGCGGGACGAACAGGAAGTGGTAGACGGTGGTGATGCCGAACTGCCAGCGCGCCAGTGTCTCCGGCGCCAGAGCCAGGTCCACGTCGTCACTCTCCTTACTACGCCGTGGTACAGCGGCGATACGCCCCGTCTGTCACGTACATACGAGGCAAACGGGACGCGCTTGTGAACGCGTTCACATTCACAAGCCATTATGACGTACCGATTTTCGGTCCGGTAGGGCGGGGTGGCCCTCCTGCCGCAACGTCAAGACCTTGGCAGCGACTTCAACATCTTGTTGAATTGCGCGCCATGCAGATACGCATCTCCTGGCCCGCGGGAAACATCACCGCGACCCTCGACGCAGACACCCCGACCACGCAGGCCCTCGCCAAGGCGCTGCCTCTCACCTCCAGTGCCTGCACATGGGGCGAAGAGATCTATTTCGACACAGGTATCGCTGTTTCACGTGAAACGGATGCCCGGCAGGTCGTGGAGCCGGGCACGGTGGCCTTCTGGACGGACGGCGACGCGCTCGCCCTCCCCTACGGCCCAACACCGATCTCGCGAGGCGGCGAATGCCGCCTCGCGAGCCCGTGCAACGTTCTTGGAAGCCTGGACGGGGATGCCCGCATTCTGGCGACCGTACGGAACGGCGACCCCATCCGTGTGGAACGTGTGGAACTGATCGACGAGTAGAGCCCGCGCCGGGCTACAGCTCCTTGCGGAACGCCTCCGCCACCTTCAGGAAGATGTCGTTCGCCTCGGTCTCGCCGACCGTCACCCGCACACCCTCGCCCGGGAACGGCCGGATCACCACGCCGTGCTGCTCACAGGCCTGAGCGAACGCGACCGTGCTCTCCCCCAGCCGCAGCCAGACGAAGTTCGCCTGCGTCTCCGGCACCGTCCAGCCCTGGGCGCGCAGCGCGTCGACCACGCGCGTGCGCTCACACACCAGCGAGCCGACCCGTCCGAGCAGCTCGTCCTCGGCCCGAAGCGAGGCGATCGCCGCTTCCTGTGCGAGCTGGCTGACACCGAAGGGCACCGCCGTCTTGCGCAGGGCCGCCGCGACCGGCTCATGGGCGATCGCGAAACCGACGCGCAGCCCCGCGAGCCCGTAGGCCTTGGAGAACGTGCGCAGAACGCAGACGTTGGGCCGGTTCCGGTACAGCTCGACGCCGTCGGGCACCTCCGGGTCGCGGATGAACTCGCGATAGGCCTCGTCCAGCACGACCAGGACGTCGCCGGGCACCCGGTCGAGGAACCGCTCCAGCTCGGCCCGCCGCACCACCGTGCCCGTCGGGTTGTTGGGGTTGCAGACGAAGATCAGACGTGTCCGGTCGGTGATCGCGTCCGCCATCGCGTCCAGGTCGTGCACATCGCCGGGCGTGAGCGGCACCTGCACCGACCGGGCCCCACTGATCTGCGTGATGATCGGATACGCCTCGAAGGACCGCCAGGCGTAGATCACCTCGTCACCGGGACCGCTGGTGGCCTGGATGAGCTGCTGGGCGACACCCACCGAGCCGGTGCCGGTCGCCAGGTGGGAGACCGGGACGCCGAAGCGCTCCGACAGCTCGGCCATCAGCCCGGTGCACGCCATGTCCGGGTAGCGGTTGAAGTCGCAGGCGGCCGCCGTCACGCTCTCCATCACGCCGGGCAGCGGTGGGTACGGGTTCTCGTTGGAGGACAGCTTGTAGGCGACCGGCCCGCCGGCCGCGGCGGGCTTGCCCGGCTTGTAGGTGGGGATACCCTCCAGCTCGGCGCGCAGCTTGGGGCTCGTCTCGCTCACCGCAGTCCTCCTCGCGACCACCGGCGGACCGTCGACGCCGCCGGCTTCCAATACTCCTCACCTTATGAGGATTCGGCCCCGGTGCGTACAGGTGGCGGCCCCGCAAAACGAGGACCAGGTCCACCCCGGCGCCATCCCAGGGCATCACCGTACGAAGGCGTACGTTTCAGGGGCGCGCCGTACATATATCTACGCGCCGGTGGCTCGCGCCGTAGCGCGCATCACCCGTGCAGGTGAGTTGAGACCTCTTCGAGACATCCGGCACTTGGCAGGTCCATACGCGCCACTACGCCACGTCCTGGCGCAGGATCGTTCAACTTCCTGTATTTCCAAGGCAGTTAACGCCGTATGACCATGCAGAAACGTGCCTGTCAACGCGTGCATATGCGTCCGCACTACCCCACCGCATGAGCCCTACTATCGGCTCGCCATGACAGCAGCAGGGAAGCACCAGGTGAGCCGCGCGGAAACCTCACGTCGAGGCAGCCGGCCGGGCCGGGCGGGCATCAGAGACGTGGCCGCCGCCGCCGGAGTCTCCATCACGACCGTCTCCGACGCTCTCAACGGCAAGGGCAGGCTCCCGGATGCCACCCGGCGCCATGTCCGTGAGGTCGCGGACCGGCTGGGATACCGTCCCTCCGCCGCCGCCCGCACGCTCCGTACCGGCAAGTCGGGTCTGATCGGTCTGACCGTGACGACGTACGGGGATGAACCTTTCACCTTCACGGAGTTCGCGTACTTCGCCGAGATGGCACGGGCCGCCACCTCGGCCGCGCTCGCCCGCGGCTACGCCCTCGTGATCCTGCCCGCGACCTCCCGCCACGACGTGTGGTCCAACGTCGCCCTGGACGGCACGGTGGTCATCGACCCCTCCGATCAGGACCCGGTGGTCAGCGAGCTCGTCCGGCAGGGACTGCCCGTCGTCTCGGACGGCCGCCCGGCCGGCTCGCTGCCGGTCACCGCCTGGGTCGACAACGACCACGAGGCGGCCGTCCTCGGCATCCTCGACCACCTCGCCGCCGCCGGCGCCCGCCGCATCGGCCTGCTCACCGGAACGACGACGGACACGTACACCCACCTGTCCACCACCGCCTACCTGCGCTGGTGCGAGCGGGTCGGCCAGGACCCGGTCTACGAGGCCTACCCGGCGCACGACCCGTGCGCGGGCGCCGTGGCCGCCGACCGGCTGCTCGCCCGCCCCGACCGGCCCGACGCGGTCTACGGCCTGTTCGACCCCAACGGCACCGACCTGCTCGCCGCCGCCCGGCGCTACGGGCTCCGCGTCCCCGACGACCTGCTGCTCGTGTGCTGCAGCGAGTCCATGGTGTACGCCAGCACCGAGCCGCCCATCACCACGCTCTCCCTGAAGCCCCGCCGCATCGGCACCGCGGTGGTCCAGCTCCTCATCGACGCCATCGAGGGCGTGGAGTCGGACCAGCCGGTCGAGCAGGTGATACCGACCGAGCTGATCGTGCGCACCTCCTCGCAGCGGCGTCCGCCTCGCACGACGGTCAGCCCCCCACGGTCGCCGGACGGCAGATAGCGCCGGAAAGCGGGGTGCTCACCCCGTGCACCCACCTGCCGAGAGAGGGGGCTCGGCGGGCCGGTGGCCGGCGGGCGTGGTGTTCGGCCGGTGCAGAGTCGGCCGAACACCTGACCAAACGGGGCGAAAGCCGCGGTGAACTGGCGTCTTGTTCCGATTCACCACCCCTGGGTCATCACACGGCGCGACGCGCATTCCTATGATGGGCCCACGACACCGCGGACCGCTGCGACCAGGCAGTCCGAAGGGGTGCAGAGGCGGCGCGATGGTGGAGGGGTCTGATGACTCAGGGGGCCGGTCAGGGACCCGAAGTGGAGCGGACGGCGACGCTGCGCGACTTCCGGGTACCTGCGTACGTCCACACCGCCCACCCGGGCGACACCGCACCGCCCGCCGACCCGGCGTACCCCGACGACTACACACCCACCCAGCGCGACCTCCCGGTCATCAACCGCACGGAGACGGTCCAGGTCCCCGTCGAGCCGGCACCCGCGACCCCGGCCCCGCAGCCCGCGACCGGGCCCGGACCGCTGTTCGTCGTCGGAGACGTCCACGGGTACCTCGATGAACTGATGGCCGCACTGCAGGCGCAGGGGCTGATCGACGCCTCCGGCCAGTGGTGCGCCGGCACCACCCGGCTGTGGTTCCTCGGCGACTTCACCGACCGCGGACCGGACGGCATCGGCGTCATCGACCTCGTGATGCGGCTGTCCGCCGAGGCCGCGGCGGCCGGCGGCTACTGCAAGGCCCTGATGGGCAACCACGAGCTGCTGCTGCTCGGCGCCAAGCGGTTCGGCGACACCCCCGTCAACTCCGGCGCGGGCACGGCCACCTTCCAGGCGGCCTGGCTGCTCAACGGCGGCCAGAAGACCGACATGGACCGCCTCCAGGACCACCATCTGCAGTGGATGGCCCGCCTCGACGCCGTCGAGGAGGTCGACGGCTATCTGCTCGTGCACTCTGACACCACCGCCTACCTCGACTACGGCGACTCCATCGAGGCGGTCAACGACACCGTCCGCGAGACCCTCACCCGCAACGACGCGGACGAGTGCTGGGATCTGTTCCGCAAGTTCACCAAGCGCTTCTCCTTCCGCGACGAGGGCGGCGCCGACGCCGTGCGCTCGCTCCTCGATACGTACGGCGGCACCCGCATCGTTCACGGTCACAGCCCGATCCCCTATCTCCTCGGCGAGGTGGGCTCCGAGGACGGCGAGGAGGGCACCGGTCCCGTCGTGGAGGGCCCGCACGTGTACGCCGACGGGCTCGCCATCGCGATGGACGGCGGGGTGACCATGGCCGGAAAGCTACTCGTCCGGCAACTCCCCCTCGCCAACTGACCGTTCCGCGAGCGGGCGCCTCCGGCGGAGTGCCCGCAGGCCGATGGGCAATTTCCGGCAACCCCCTGTCACCGTGTGCCGTGACGGCTCTACCATCGGCTTATCCGTAGCAGGCTCCCCTCCGTTTCTGCCCGACGGCTCGCCGGCGTGCGAGCCACAAGCCCTACGGAGCATCGGGGGATGCACATGAACAGCGTTCCGCAGCACCTGCAGAGCGAGGACCGCCAGGAATTCGAGCGGCTCCTCGATGAGGCGCTGCGCTCCGCACCACAGCGACCGGAACTGGCCGCTGTCGGACAGCGGCTCAATCCCGAACAACTGCGCACCATGGCGCTCAACGCCACCGCACTGATAACGGCCGCCGCGGCGGCCGAATACCAGCACTATGTGAAGATCCGCCAGGAACTGCGTCAGCCGGCGATGACTCCCTCGGCCTCCGGTGAGTCCGCCCCCACGGACCAGAGTTCGGCCATCCCAGGGCTCGTCAGCAGTCTCGGTGAGGCCGCCGAGAGCACCGGCGCGGGTGCCGTCGCGGTCATCGCCGTACTGGCTCCCGTCCTCTCCGGAACCGCCGCGGCGATCTTCCTGCTCGTCGGATACATCCTGCGGACGCTCAGCCCCGGACAGGCCTTCGCCCAGACCATGCTCACCGCCGGGTGGGTGTTCGGCGCGGTGACCGCGGCCACGATCCTCCTGGCCGCGGTCGGACTGCTCCTCACCGCCCTGCGCAACGGCAACTCGCCACAGGCCCGGGCGCTGGACGCGGCGCACCGGGAACTGGACAGCGCCAGAGAGGCCTGGCGGGCCGCCCTCCTGGAGCGCGGCATCCTGCCGTTCCTCAGGGAGGCACTCGCCGAGCCCCGACCAGCGGCTCCCCTGCACCACACGACCCCACCCGCCCCGCGCGGCCGCATGCCCCGTCTGGGGTACGACCGCCCCGGATTCAGCAGCCCCGACGACGGCTCCCAGTCCGGCCGGCCGAGCTTCACCAGCCCGGACTACACGAGCCCGGACTTCGGCGGCCCGGAACACCAGCCCGAGTAGCCCCACCGGCAGCCCGGACACGGCCCGCGCTCCCGACCGACGTGGGACCGACCGGGCGGCCCACCGGGGTGCCGCCGTCCCGGTGCCCTGACCGGCGCCGGCCGGGTCCGCGCTTCGCGTGACGCCTTGCGGCGGCTCGGAAACGCGGACGCTTGCGTCCGGCCCTCAGTCCGCGATCGGCAGGTACACCCGGTTACCCGCCGCCGCGAACTCCCTCGACTTCTGAGCCATTCCCTCCTCGATCTCCTCCTGGCTGCCGCCGTGCTGACGGCGGATGTCCTGGGAGATCTTCATGGAGCAGAACTTCGGCCCGCACATCGAGCAGAAGTGGGCCGTCTTGGCCGGCTCCGCCGGAAGGGTCTCGTCGTGGAACTCCCGTGCCGTGTCCGGATCCAGAGCGAGGTTGAACTGGTCCTCCCACCGGAACTCGAAGCGGGCGTCGGACAGTGCGTCGTCCCACTCCTGGGCGCCCGGGTGCCCCTTGGCGAGGTCGGCCGCGTGCGCGGCGATCTTGTAGGTGATGACGCCGGTCTTGACGTCGTCACGATTGGGCAGGCCCAGGTGCTCCTTGGGCGTGACGTAGCAGAGCATCGCCGTGCCCCACCAGGCGATCATCGCGGCGCCGATGCCGGAGGTGATGTGGTCGTACGCCGGCGCGATGTCCGTGGTCAGCGGGCCGAGCGTATAGAACGGAGCCTCATCGCAGATCTCCTGCTGAAGGTCGATGTTCTCCTTGATCTTGTGCATCGGGACGTGTCCCGGGCCCTCGATCATCGTCTGTACGTTGAAACGCCTGGCGATCCGGTTGAGTTCCCCGAGCGTCCTCAACTCCGCGAACTGCGCCTCGTCGTTGGCGTCCGCGATCGAACCGGGCCGGAGGCCGTCGCCCAGCGAGTACGTGACGTCGTAGGCGGCGAGGATCTCGCAGAGCTCCTCGAAGTTCTCGTACAGGAACGACTCCTTGTGGTGCGCCAGGCACCACGCGGCCATGATCGAGCCGCCGCGCGAGACGATTCCCGTCTTCCGGTTGGCGGTGAGCGGCACGTACGGCAGCCGGACACCCGCGTGGACGGTCATGTAGTCCACGCCCTGCTCGGCCTGCTCGATGACCGTGTCCTTGTAGATCTCCCAGGTCAGCTCCTCGGCCTTGCCGTCGACCTTCTCCAGGGCCTGGTAGAGCGGCACCGTGCCGATGGGGACGGGGGAGTTGCGCAGCACCCACTCGCGGGTGGTGTGGATGTTGCGGCCGGTGGAGAGGTCCATGACCGTGTCGGCACCCCAGCGGGTCGCCCAGGTCATCTTCTCCACCTCCTCCTCGATGGAGGAGGTGACCGCCGAGTTGCCGATGTTGGCGTTGACCTTCACCAGGAACCGCTTGCCGATGATCATCGGTTCGATCTCCGGGTGGTTGACGTTGGCCGGCAGCACCGCCCGGCCGGCCGCGATCTCCTCGCGGACGACCTCGGCAGACACGTTCTCCCGGATGGCCACGTACTCCATCTCCGGGGTGATCTCGCCCCGGCGGGCGTATGCGAGCTGTGTGACCGCCTCGCCGGCCCGGCCCCGGCGCGGCTGGCGCGGCCGTCCGGGGAAGACCGCGTCCAGGTTGCGCAGTCCGCCACGCGGCGAGGTGTGCTTGATCCCGTCGTCCTCGGGACGGACGGGACGGCCCGCGTACTCCTCGGTGTCGCCGCGGGCGATGATCCAGTTCTCCCGCAACGGCGGCAGGCCCCTGCGGACATCGGTGTCGACGAGCGGATCGGTGTACGGGCCCGACGTGTCGTACAGCGTGACCGACTGCCCGTTGGTGAGATGCACCTGACGGACCGGCACGCGCAGGTCGGGGCGCGAACCCTCGATGTACGCCTTGTGCCAGCCGATGGACTTCCCGGCCTCCTGGGACTTCTCGTCTTGAGCGGAGGCAGGCGTGCGTGCGTCCTTGTTGGTCATGAGACCTACTCCCTACGCCGGCATTACCCGGTAACAGGTTCGGCGGTCGACGCAGCGGTTTCCGTCTGTCGACACCCACGCGGAACATCGCCTGTTCCACGTGAAACATCGCGCCTACGGAGGTCAGCGCCCTCTCAGCCCGGTGCTCCGAGCTCCCGCGTGTGCAAAGGTGCCTCCACGCTAGCGTCATAAGTGGCGCGGTGAACAGTGGGCCCCTGCCGTAGTTGCGATGATCGGGCGGTGACCGGAATGCAGCAGTACCCCTATCGGCCTCCCGAGCCGCGCCACCGACCGAGCTCGGGGCAGGGCGACGACGGCCACGCCTCCGAGTGGGAGGGCGGCCGAGACGACGGCCGCGGTCATGGTCACGGGCAGTCAGACGGACACAGCCGCAGGCACGGCCCGGAGCAGGACCATGGCCACGACGATGGGCACGGACACGGTCATGGCGGCAGCCACGGCCACAGCCACAGCCATGGGCCCGCCGCGCCCGTCTCCCGGCACCTGCGCAAGGTCATCGCCGCGGTCCTGGTCCCGTTCACCGCGGCGGTCGTCGTCGGCCTGGTCGTGCTCTGGCCCGGGGGAGCCCCGCCCCACAAGCGCAGCGGCGTCGGCTTCGACCGGGAGACCCAGCAGGCCACGGTCACCAGGGTCGTCGAGGTGAGCTGCACGTCGGTGAACGCCTCCGGTGGCGCCCCGACCGGCGGCAGCGCCACCGCCGCGGGCACCTCGGCGGATCAGGGGGCGAAGGGAAGCTGCAAGAAGGCGACCGTCCGGGTCGACACCGGCAAGGACAGGGGCCGTACGTTCATCGAGGTCGTGCAGCCGGACCAGAGCCGGCAGCTCAGCCAGGGTGAGAAGGTGGTGGTCGCCTACGAGCCCTCGGCGCCGAAGGACCTGCAGTACTCGGTGACCGACGTGAACCGGAAGTTCCCCATGGCGCTGCTCGCGGGGATCTTCGCGCTCGCGGTCGTGGTGGTCGGCAGGCTGCGCGGCGTGATGGCGCTCGTCGCACTGGCGGTCAGTTTCCTGGTGCTGACCCTGTTCATCCTGCCCGCGATCCTCCAGGGTTCGAATCCACTGCTCGTGGCGGTGGTCGGATCGAGTGCCATCATGCTGCTCGCCCTGTACATGTGCCACGGCCTGTCGGCCCGCACCTCGGTGGCGGTGCTCGGCACACTGGTCTCGCTGCTGCTGATCGGCGTCCTCGGCTCGCAGTTCATCGGCTGGGCCGCCCTCACCGGCAACACGGACGACAGCACCGGCCTGATCCACGGCCTGTACCCGTCGATCGACATGAGCGGTCTGCTGCTGGCCGGCGTCATCATCGGCTCGCTCGGCGTCCTGGACGACGTCACCGTGACGCAGACGTCGGCGGTCTGGGAGCTGCACGAGGCCAATCCGACGATGGGCTGGCGCGGGCTGTACCGCGCGGGCATCCGCATCGGCCGCGACCACATCGCCTCCGTGGTCAACACCCTCGTCCTCGCCTACGCCGGCGCCGCGCTGCCGTTGCTGCTGCTGTTCTCGATCGCGCAGAGCGGCGTCGGGACCGTGGCCAACAGCGAGCTGGTGGCCGAGGAGATCGTGCGCACGCTGGTGGGCTCGATCGGTCTGGTCGCCTCCGTCCCGGTCACCACGGCGCTCGCCGCCCTGGTGGTCTCGGCCGACCGTCCCGGCCCGGACACCGCGGCACCGGCCGCGACACGGCCCGTCCCGGCACGCGGTGGCCGCGGGCGCCGCCGGAAGCGGTAGGGCAGCCCCGGGCCGACACGAGCGGCAGTGGGTCCGCCCGAGGCCGACTCAAGCAAGCAGCAGGCCCGCCGGGAACCGGCCCAGGATGCAGCGAGCCCGCCGTGGCCGGTGCGAGACCCGGTGAGCTCGACCGAGTCTCTACTCCCCGTGCAGAAGCGTTCCTGCACAATCCCACGCGGCACGGCGGAGCGCCCGGCGCCCCGTGCCGTAACGCTTCAGCCGGCGCTCTGTTCCTCGGCCAGGATGCGGTCCAGGGCCTCTTCCAGATGGGCGTCGAAGTCGGCCAGCGCGCCCTCCTGACCGAGCGGCACAAGCTTGTCCGTGCGGTCCAGGAAAGCCACGAGCGGCGGCGCGGAGGAACGGAACAGGGCCTGGTCACCGCCGACCTGAAGCCTGATCAGCACCTCGCCCAGCAGCTCGGAGTCGGCGGGAGCGATGTGCACATCCCCTTCCCCGCACGGCCGGCCGACGCCGTCGATCAACAGCTCACGACCGAACGCCCAGGTCACGGGCGCGTCGCCGGGCAGATGGAAGGTGAGCCGGACGGCATAGGGATCACAGGTCTCGTAGCGCAACTCCACCGGGATGCGGAAGGAGAGCTCCTCCGACACGAGAAAGCTCATGATGACCTCTGCCTGTACGGACTCGCGCATCGTCTACCCCGTCGTATGGACATCGACTGGCCGGGATTGATCCCTCTAACCGTGGTCAAATCTTGCTGAACGTACACAGGAGATCACAAGGAGTAAGTTTTCAGATACTGATAGAGAAGGTGAGCGTTCCCAGATGCCTCCCGATCTCCGTCTGCAGCCGACGCGCCGCGGGCAGCAGCCGGTCGGCCTGGTGCGCGGGAAGCGACATGGCCATGGTGGCCACGGTGGTGCCGACCGTGATCGGGACCGCCGCGCAGACCGTCCCGAGCGCGTACTCCTGACGCTCCACCACCGGTTCCATGCGCGGCAGCCGGGCCAGCCGCCGCAACAGGGCGTCGTTGTCGCGCACCGTGTACGGGGTGAGGGACTGCACGGGGTAGCGCGCGAGATGGTCGCGGCGGGCGTCCTCGTCCAGCTGGGAGAGAAGACACTGCCCGATGGCGTGCGCGTGGCCGGTCTCGCGGAAGTCGGCCCACTCCTCGACCGCCGGCGCCTCGGGCGAGTCGGAGACGCACATGACGTCGATCTCACCGTCCCGGTACATCGCGTAATACACGGGCACACCGATGGAATCACGCCAGTGCGCAAGCGTGTCCGCCACCGCGGTGCGACGTTTCTGCTGGGCTCCGCTGCTGCCCAGCCGTTCGGCCGCCTCACCGAGGAAGAACAGCCCCTTCTCGCGCCGTAGATAGCCCTCGTGCACCAGGGTGCGCAGCAGGTGGTACGTCGTCGGGAGGGCGAGGCCGGTTTCGCGGGCGAGTTGTTTGGCGGGCGCGCCGTACACATGGGTGGCGATGGACTCCAGCAGGCGCATGGCGCGCTGGACGGATCCGATGAGCGTCGCCCCGACCGGCGGGCCGGGGGCGTCGACGGGGGGCGGTGGCCCGGCGGCGTCGGTGGGATTTGGTTGTCCGGGGACCGCGATGGCGGGCGGCCGCTGACTGGGGGGTGCGCAGGAGCGCGGTGGGATGGTGGGTGCGTGCGGTTCCGCCGGTGCGGTGTCAACCGTGGCCAAGGGTCACTCCGGAGCGCGAGGGGCAGCCCGTGCGGGGAGAGCACGGAGGGGGTCTGCGCCGCCCGCGGGGCCGGACCCCGCGGTGGTTGTGGACTCTAATCGTCCACCGCCGCACACAGACGGCCTCACGGGAAACTTCCCTCGCCCGAGGGAAACCGGGTATCGCCTTGCCGGGAACCGGTGATCCCGTTGCCGGTCACCAGTCCCCGGGTCCGTCACCAGTCGCCGCGCGACGAGGAGTTCGACATGAACTTGCGCACGATGTAGATGAGACCGCCGACCAGGGCGACGAAGACCAGCGCCTTGAACAGCAGACCGATCACGAACCCGACCACCGTCGCTATCAGGCCGCCGAACACGACCAGGGCGATGACCGGCACCGCGACCCACTTCACCCACCACGGCAGTCCCGCGAAGATCTCTCGCATCGCCCTCGTCCTTTGCGTTCTCGTACGTCTGAGTGCTCGTACGCGCTTGTCACGTACGGCGTCGATGTCCTGCACTCGATGCTAGGGCCGACGAGGGGTCCCGCGGGGGCCTCGCGTCCCTTGTCCGCCCCTGACCCGTCCCCTAGGGAATCCCGGGGTCCGGGCTCACGCCTCGGGGGGAGAGAAGACGACGAGAACCCTCAGGTCCTCGCTGATGTGGTGGAACTTGTGGGCGACCCCGGCCGGCACGTACACCACGCTGCCGCGCGCCACCTCGGTGGTCTCCAGTCCCACCGTGATGGAGGCCCGGCCGCTGACGACGAAGTACACCTCGTCCTGGTTGTGCGGCGTCTGCGGGTCGTGCTCGCCCGCGTTGAGGGCGTACAGGCCGACGGACATGTTCCGCTCCCGCAGGAACTGAAGGTAGGCCCCCTCGTTGGCGGCGCGCTCCGCCTCCAGTTCGTCCAGCCGGAATGCCTTCATCGCCGCTGTCGCCCTCGCCTCTGCTCAGTTCCGATCCGGTCTGCCACGATCAGACACATGAAGAATTTCGTAGTCAAGACGATCGCCAACGCGGGCGCCCTGGCGGTCGCCGTGTGGCTGTTGGACAAGATCACTCTGACGGGTGACAGCACGGCCAAGAAGGCCGGCACGCTGATCGTCGTCGCGCTGATCTTCGGCCTGGTGAACTGGCTGGTCAAGCCGATAGTGAAGGTGCTCACCTTCCCGCTGTTCATCCTGACCCTGGGCCTGATCACCCTGGTGGTGAACGCGCTGATGCTGCTGCTGACCTCCTGGGTCTGCGGCAAGCTCGACCTGAGCTTCCACGTGGAGGGCTTCTGGACGGCCGTCGTCGGCGGTCTGATCGTCTCCGTCGTCTCGTGGGCGCTGCACGTCGTCCTGCCCGACGAGGACTGAGCCCACGATGACCTACCGCGTCTGCTTCGTGTGCACCGGCAACATCTGCCGCTCCCCGATGGCCGAGTCCGTCTTCCGCGCGCGTGTGGCGGAGGCCGGACTCGAGGACAGGGTGGTGGTCGACAGCGCCGGCACCGGCGGCTGGCACGAGGGCGAGCCCGCCGACCCGCGGACCATCGCGGTCCTCGAGGAGCACGCCTACGACAGCGATCATGTCGCGCGCCGGTTCCAGCCGTCGTGGTTCTCCCGTCTCGACCTGGTGATCGCCCTCGACTCCGGCCATCTCAAGGCCCTGCGCCGCCTCGCGCCGACCGAGGAGGACGCGCGCAAGGTCCGCCTGCTGCGCTCGTACGATCCCGCCGCCGGCGACGACCTCGACGTGCCGGATCCGTACTACGGACACCGGGACGGCTTCGAGGAGTGCCTCGGGATGGTGGAGGCGGCGAGCGTGGGTCTGCTCGCCGCCGTACGCGAGCGGCTGGAAGGACGGGCGGCATGAGCGACACCCCCGAGGACCAGGCACGTACCGGCGACGGCACGCGCGCGGTACGCGCCGGACTGCCCGAACCGGTCAAGCACGAGCCGACCCTGCCCGGACCGGTGTTCGCGGCGCATTTCCACCTGCCCGGCGAGGCGACGGGGCCGTATCTCTACGGCCGTGACGAGAACCCGACCTGGACGCTGCTGGAGCGGGCCGTCGGCGAGCTGGAGGCGCCCGGGCGGGACGACGTCGAGACGCTGGTCTTCGCCTCCGGCATGGCGGCGATCTCCTCCGTGCTCTTCTCCCAGCTGCGCGCCGGGGACGCGGTCGTGCTGCCCTCCGACGGCTATCAGGTGCTGCCGCTGGTCCGCGCGCAGCTGGAGGCGTACGGCGTCGAGGTGCGCACCGCCCCCACCGGCGGCGATGCCCAGCTGGAGGTTCTCGACGGCGCCCGGCTGCTGTGGATCGAGTCCCCGTCGAACCCGGGGCTCGACGTGTGCGACATCCGGCGGCTGGTCGCGGCCGCCCACGCCCAGGGCGCCCTGGTGGCCGTCGACAACACCCTCGCCACCCCGCTCGGGCAGCGCCCGCTGGAGCTGGGCGCCGACTTCTCCGTGGCCAGCGGCACCAAGCAGCTCACCGGCCATGGTGACGTGCTGCTGGGCTATGTCGCCGGCCGCGACGCCGAGGCGATGGCCGCCGTACGGCGCTGGCGCAAGATCGTCGGGGCGATCTCCGGGCCCATGGAGGCCTGGCTCGCGCACCGGTCCATCGCCACGCTCCAGCTGCGCGTGGACCGGCAGAACGCCACCGCCCTCGCGGTCGCCGAGGCGCTGAAGCAGCGGCCCGAGGTGTCCGGCCTGCGCTATCCCGGACTGCCCGACGACCCCGCGCACAAGACCGCCGCGCAGCAGATGCGCCGCTACGGCTGCGTGGTCTCCTTCACGCTGCCCACACGCGCGCGTGCCGAGCGCTTCCTCACAGCCCTGCGCCTGGTGGAGGACGCCACGAGCTTCGGCGGGGTGCGTTCCACGGCCGAGCGCCGCCGCCGCTGGGGCGGGGACGCGGTACCGGAGGGCTTCATCCGTATGTCCGTCGGGGCCGAGGACCCCGAGGACCTGATCGCCGACGTGCTGCGGGCCCTGGACGAGTCGGCCGAGTGACTGCGCGGCCGTCCGGCCGAGGACGCACGACGGTCCGAGCCTCCCCCCTCGTGGCTCGGACCGTCTTCGGTTCCTGCGCGTGAAGAACCGCGCGAACAAGGCTAGTTGACTCTCTGTCAGTGTCCAATCACGCTAGCGACAGAGACCTATCGACTTATTTATAGTTGGGGCCTGCCTGAGGGCCGGAGGAGGGCAGAGATGGGGGGAAGGGGACGCCATGGACCTGGCCTTGCTGCGCACTTTCGTCACTGTGCACCGGGCTGGATCCTTCACCCGCGCCGCCGCTCTGCTCGGCCTCTCCCAGCCCGCCGTCACCTCGCAGATCCGCACACTGGAACGGCAGCTGGGCAAGCCTCTCTTCCTTCGCCAGGCGCGCGGGGTGACCCCGACGACCATCGGCGACGAACTCGCGCACAAGGCCGCCCCCCACCTCGACGCCCTGGTGGAGATAGCCGAGAGCGGCCTGGACGACGAGTCCTCGCTCAGAACCCTGCATCTCGCCGGCCCGCCCGAGTTCACCGCGGAACGCGCCCTGCCCGCCCTGACGGAGCTGACCGGCGACGACGGCCAGGGATTCGCGCTCCGCGCCTCCTTCGGCACGGCGGAGGAAGCGCTGGAGGGGCTCGCCTCCGGACATCATGATCTGGCCATCAGTACGGCCCGTCCGCGCGGCGCTCTGCTGACCGCGACTCCGCTCTGCGACGAGGAACACGTACTGGTCGCCGCTCCTCGCTGGCTGGAGCGGATCGGTGCGCAGGCGCTGCGCCTGAAGGGAGCGCCCGCGCTGGAGGATCTTCCCGTCGTCGAGGTCCACGAGTCGCTGCCCTTCGTCTCCCGCTACTGGGCCTCCGTCTTCGACTCGCGTCCAGCCGCCTCGGGCACGGTCATCGTTCCGGATCTACGGGCGGTCCTCGCCTGCGCGATCGCAGGTGCCGGACTCGCGGTGCTGCCCCGCTATCTGTGTGCTCCCGCCCTCGCCGGCGGCACGATCGCGACGCTGCACGATCCGCCCGTGCCGCCGCTGCGCACCTACTTCCTGGTGGTGCGCACCGGCACCCTCGCCATGCCCCACATCGCCCGGGCCCACGAGTGGCTTCAGCGGGCGGCCACGGCCTGGTGCTGAGGCCCTCCAGCACAGCGCCCACGCATGGCGATCACAAGGTGACTCTATGCAATGTTTCACGTGGAACCAGCCGGGCCACATTTCTCCCATGACCGTCCGACCCGTGGTCAAGCGCACCGCCCGCGCCGTTCTTCTCGACGGTGACGACCTGATCCTGATCAAGCGCACCAAGCCCGGTGTCGATCCCTACTGGGTCACCCCCGGTGGCGGGGTCGAGCCCGGGGATCCGACCGTCGTGGACGCCCTGCACCGGGAGGTGTCCGAAGAACTCGGCGCCAAGATCACCGATGTGGTGCCGTGCTTCGTGGACACCGTCGAGCACATCGGCGAGGACGGCGGCGCCACCGGTGTGAAGGTGCAGCACTTCTTCGTCTGCCGACTGGAGTCCATGGACCCGGCCTTGCGACACGGCCCCGAAGTGGACGAGCCGGCCGGTGAGTACGAGATCGTCCGCATCCCGTTCACCCGTGTCGGCATCGCCTCTGTCCACCTCGTCCCGCTGTCCCTGCGCCACTATCTGGACGGCAACATCGAGGGAGTGCGCGCCATGCACGCTCCCGACCTCGGTTAGCGCGCTCAGCCTCCGACGACGAGCAGGTCCTCCACCGAGTCGTGCCGTATGCGACTCGACGGAACACCGATGTCCCGGAGCGTGTCGACGCCGCTGCGGATCATTCCGGGCGGGCCCGAGAGGTAGGCGTCGTACTCGTTCCAGGGGCCGTAATCGCGCACGGCATCGGGGAGCTGGATGTGGGCCTGCTGGTCGATGACCGCCCGGACCGACAGCCAGGGGTGGCTCTGCTGGAGCCGGAGCATGGTGTCGATGTCGTAGAGGTCGTGGTCGGTGCGGGCGCCGTAGAACACCTCGACAGGCCGACGCGCTCCACGCTCGGCGACGTCCTCGACCAGGGCCTTGATGGGCGCTATGCCGGTGCCGCCGCCCAGGCAGAGCAGTCCGCTGTCGGTCGTATGGTCGACGGTCATGGAGCCGGTCGGCGGCCCGAGGCGGATGACGTCTCCGGGCCGGGCGCGGTGGACCAGGGCGTTGGAGACCCAGCCGGCCGGTACGGCCTTCACATGGAAGGTCAGCAGACCGTCCGAGCGGGGCGCCGAAGCGAACGAGTAGTGCCGCCAGACCCGTGGCCACCAGGGCGTCTCCACGCTCGTGTACTGGCCGGCGAGAAAGGGGTAGGGCTGGTCGGGGCGGACGGTGAGGATCGCGACGTCGGGGGTTCTGAGGTCGTGGGTGACGACCTCGGCGTGCCACCAGGCCGGAGACCGCAGTTCGTCCGCCGCCGCGGCGTCGATCATGACCTGCGAGATCTTCGTGTAGGCCCGCACCCAGGCCGCCTCGGCCTCCGGGCTCCAGACGGCGGTGGCGTACCTGCTCAACGCGCCGATCAGGCATTCCCCGACGGCCGGATAGTGCTCTGCGCGGGTCCCGTACTTGCGGTGTCCACGGCCCAGGTTCTGCAGGTAGTCGACGAGGACCGAGGTGTCGTCCAGGTATTCGGCCGCGGTGAGCAGCGCCTTCAGCAGGCGCTCCCGCTGGATGTCCATCGCGGCCGGGAACAGTGCCCGCAGCTCTGGGTGGCGGACGAAGAGCAGTGCGTAGAAGTAAGAGGTGACCTTGTCGGCGATCGGGCCTATCTCGGCCATCGTGCGGCGTATGAGGACGGCGTCCGCAGACCCCTCCTGGGCGGCCGGCGCCGGACGTTGAGCCGGCACGCGCTCCGGGCTGTCCGGCGGCGGAGCCGACGATGCCAGGCGCGGCCTGAACCAGCCGTCCCCGCCTGGCATGCCGTTCTCCCCCGACGTGGTGGTCGGAGCGTCCATGGTGCCCTCGCCTCGAACGTCTTGCGGTCGGTCTGCGCACCTTCTCTTGGAGAAGGTGCCTGCTTTCCCCCCGTCGGGCGGCCTGCCGTAGCACCGCGCAGCGTTGCATCCCGATCGGATGCCGCGGTCACCTATCCGGAAACGCGAATCTCTCGCTCTCCGTCCCGTTACGCTGCTCGCCCTGCTCTCGGCTCGCACGGGACAAGTGGACTCCATCCCGGGCGTGAACCGGAGTCGACCCTACCGGCCGCCGCCGCGCACACAAGTCCCCCCTTCCTTCCTCACGAATCGGGCAAGGATGCGAACCATGAAGTCCGACAATTACCGGGCAGAACGAACCAATTCATAGGCATCCCACAGATCCCGCCCCGCGTAGGAGTGCGTTGCGAGTCCCGACAGGTGGGCATCCGCATTGACCGCTACGGAAACCGGTACGACAGCAAACAGGTCCTTGTCCGACAGCGAATCGCCGTAGGCCACACAGTCCGCCCGTGCCACGCCGAATTCCTCGCAGAGCCGGTCCGCGACGGTCACCTTGGCCGCGGCACTGAGCACGCCGGACGGATCCACGGGCTCGGTGAACGGAACGGCCGGGAAGCGGGATCCATGCGCCGCGTGAGCGCCCCAGTCAAGAAGGCGTTCCACGAAGAAGGACGGTGAGAGCGACACCACCGCGCAGTATTCGCCCGCGCCTCTGATCTCTGCCCAGACCTCCCGGATGCGGGCCAGCCAAGGAGCTGCCTCGAAAGCGGCGCTGATATGCGCCTCGGTCAGATCGGACCACAGGTCGTACACCTGCGCCGCGTACTCCGGCGCACCGATCCGGCCCTCCGCAATCGCCCGGTCCAGCGCCACGGTCTCCGCTTCCAATCCCAGTTGGCGGGAAATCTCCACGGGAGCCGTACTGCCGTGCAGCAATGTGCCGTCGAGATCGAAGAGATGAAGTCTCGCCATGGCCCCCGAGGCTAACCGGCTGTCGATGTTTCACGTGAAACCCTCCCCGCTGTCCACGGGTTGTGCATGGGGCCACGAGATGACCAAAAGCACGTCTGTCTGCGGGGAAACGGGTGGACGTCGAGGGTGCCGGTCGGACAGCCTGACCTGCGTGTCGACTCCTTCCCTTGCCGCTCTGCCCATCCGTCGTCTGACGCTTCGCGATCTCACCGTCTGCGCCGACTTGTCCCAGGACCGGGGGTGGCCACGCGAGGAACACAAGTGGGGATTCCTCCTCACGGCCGGAAAGGGCTTCGGCATCGACGACCCTCAGGGAGGACTCGTCGCCGCATGCGTCGTCACGGAGTACGGCCCGTGGGGGCGTCCGGATCTCGCGGCCATCGGCATGGTTCTGGTGGCCGGACGCCATGCCCGTCAGGGTGTCGGGCGCCGCTTGATGCGCCACGTCCTGTCGACCATGGGAACCACTCCGCTCACCCTGCACGCCACCCCCAACGGCCGTCCCCTGTACGAGGAGCTGGGCTTCAAGGTGACGGGCCGGGCGGAGATGCTGAAGGGCCGCTTCACTCCCGGCGGGACGGAATCCGGAGTGTTCACCCGTGCCGCTGCCGCGGAGGATCTGCCCGCGATCCTGCGTCTCGACGAGAAGGTGTTCGGCGCCGACCGCACTCCCCTGATCACCCGTCTGCCCGCCTTCGCCGACCAGTTGCGGGTGGCCGAGGAGGAGGGCCGGATCATCGGCTACGCGGCCGCGTGGCCCAACATGGACACCCATGTCGTCGGTCCCCTGGTGGCCCGCGACACGGAGACGGCCAAGGCTCTGGTCGGCTCGCTGGCGGCCCACACGGACCGTCCACTGCGCACCGACATCGATGTGCGCCATGAGGAACTGCTGACCTGGGCGAAGGCGCGGGGCCTGGCCTCCGTGGCCTTCAACGCCGTGATGACGTATGGCACCACGGACCTCCCGGGGGACTGGACCCGCCGGTTCGCCCCGCTGACCGTGGCCGCGGGCTGAGCCGTCGTACGACGAACGCCGGTCCCACCGCGTCGTGTGGCGAGACCGGCGTTGTCCCTGTGGGGGGTCGTGCCTCAGGCGAGTGCCCGCACGGCCGCGGTGGCGAAGCCGTGGTCCTGCTCCGGCGCACCCCCGCCGACGCCGATGGCGCCGATCAGGCGGCCGTCCCGGTGGACGGGCACTCCGCCGGCGATGAACAGCAGAGGCCGGTCGAGGGCCGTGGGCAGCGTGTGGAAGAGGCCGCCCGGCTGCACGGCGTCGACCAGGTCGGCGGTGGGGGTGTTCAGCTGGAGTGCCGTGTAGGCCTTGCGGGTGCTGGTCTCGCCGGAGATCAGCACGGCCCGGTCGTCCCGGCGGAAGGCGAGCAGGTGGCCGCCCGCGTCCAGGACGGTGACGCTGACGGTGACCCCGGCGTCCTCGGCCGCGCGGCGGGCCGTGGCGACGAGCAGTTCGGCGTCGTCGATGGACAGCGGGGCGACGGCGGTGGTGCTCATGGAGACTTTCTCCTCGGGTGTAGCTGAGAGGGGGGTACTTGCCGTACCGGGATGAGAGCCCCGGTACGGACGTCTTGGGGATTCGGGTGCGGTGCCCTGTGGCGCGAAGGACTCAGTGGTGGACCGGCGTCTGCCGGCCGGCGGGCGTCCCGGCGGCGACCACGGTGCTGCGGGCGCCATCACGGCGCTCCAGCGCCGCCGACAGGACGGCGAGGACCAGGGCGGCCGCGGCGAGTACGGCGCCCACCCAGTTGGGGGCCGTGTAGCCGAAGCCGGCCGCGATCACGATGCCGCCGAGCCAGGCGGACAGCGCGTTGCCCAGGTTGAAGGCGCCGATGTTCACGGCCGACGCCAGCGTCGGGGCACCGTGCGCCTGGTCGAGCACGCGCTTCTGCAGCGGCGGTACGGTCGCGAAGCCCAGGGCGCCGATCAGGGCGATGGTCACGGCCGCCGCGATCTTGTTGTGCGCGGTGAGCGTGAAGAGCGCCAGGACGACGGCCAGGGCGCCCAGGGAGACGTACAGCATCGGCATCAGGGCGCGGTCGGCGAACTTGCCGCCGACGAGGTTTCCGCCGACCATGCCGATGCCGAACAGGACCAGCAGCCAGGTCACGGAGCCGTCGGCGAAGCCGGCGATGTGGGTCATCATCGGCGCGATGTAGGTGATGGCCGCGAAGACGCCGCCGAAGCCGAGGACGGTCATCGCCATGGCGAGCAGGACTTGCGCGTTCTTGAAGGCGGCCAGTTCGTGCCGCAGGTGCACACCCTCGGGCCTCGGCATCTCGGGCACCAGCTTGGCGATGCCGGCGAGGCCGACGACCCCGAGGGCGGCGACGATGCCGAAGGTGACGCGCCAGCCGACGTGCTGGCCGATGAGCGTGCCCAGCGGGACGCCGACGACATTGGCGACGGTCAGACCGGTGAACATCATGGCGATGGCACCGGCCTTCTTGTGGGGCGCCACGAGCTCGGCCGCCACGACCGAGCCGATACCGAAGAAGGCACCGTGCACGAGCGAGGCGACCACACGTCCGATCAGCATGATCGCGAAGGCTGGGGCGACCGCGGACACCAGGTTCCCGGCGATGAAGAGGCCCATGAGCAGCATCAGCATGCGCTTGCGCGAGATCTTGGTGCCGAGCACGGTCATCAGCGGGGCGCCGATGACCACGCCGAGCGCGTAGCCCGTCACGAGCAGGCCCGCCGTGGGGATGGACACCCCGAAGTCGCCCGCGACCTCGGGCAGCAAGCCCATGATCACGAACTCTGTCGTTCCGATTCCGAAGGCCCCGATCGCGAGGGCCAGGAGCGCGAGAGGCATGGAGGGGTACGCCTTCCAGACGATTGCAGGTGCGCTTTGCGTGCGTCCACAATAGTTGCAGACGCGGGCTAAATGCAAGCGCGCACTATTGCGTGCTTGCTCTACTCTTGATGCAGCCGCTCCGGGACGGAGGAGAACGCCAATGACAGCGACGGACCCCGCGCTCACTGCCCTCGCGCAGGGCTGGTGCGCCCTCTCTGCCCTGCATGGAAGGATCGAGGCGCACATCGAGCGCGCCCTGCAGGCGAAGCACGACCTGAGCGTGCGCGAGTACTCACTGCTCGATGTACTGAGCCGCCAGCACGACGGCGAAGGGGGTCATCTGCAGATGAAGCAGGTCGCCGACGCGGTCGTCCTCAGCCAGAGCGCCACCACGCGCCTGGTGACCCGGCTGGAAGACCGCGGCCTTCTGGAGCGCTACCTGTGCCCCACCGACCGGCGCGGTATCTACACCAACGTCACCGAGGCGGGCCTGCGACTGCTGGAGGAGGCGCGCCCCACCAATGACGCCGCCCTGCGCCAGGCCCTGGACGAGGCCTCCAGGAACCCTGAACTGGCCCCCTTGGTACGGGTCGTGGAGTCGCTGAACGTACCGGCATAGGGTGCACGCATGGGAGATCTTGAAATACGGCGTGCGACCGCCGACGACCTTCCGGCGATCGTCGCGATGCTCGCCGACGATCCGCTCGGTGCCCAGCGCGAGTCCCCCGACGACATGACCCCGTACCGGGCCGCGCTGGGACGTCTGGAGGCCGACCCGAACCAGCACCTCGTCGTCGCCGTCCGCGAAGGCCGCGTGATCGGGACCCTCCAGCTCACGATCATTCCGGGCCTCTCCCACAAGGGAGCGACCCGTGCGCTCATCGAGGCCGTCCGTATCCACGCGGATGAACGGGGCAGCGGGCTGGGTGGCCTGCTGATCGAGTGGGCCATCGACACCGCCCGCCGGCTGGAGTGCCGGATGGTGCAGCTGACGTCCGACAAGACACGCACCGACGCCCACCGCTTCTACGAGCGGCTTGGCTTCAGCGCCACGCACGAGGGCTTCAAATTGCGGCTCTGACAGCGCCGCCGGACCAGGAACAGCACAGGGGTGTGCTTCACGTGAAACACACCCCTGTGGCGTGCAGAGCTAGCCGATCCCCCGCCATCCCTCGGGGTCCACGCCACCGGGGATCGGCGCCTCGGGGTCGTACGGCTGCCGCGTGAACACGAACGAGCCGAGGTCGAGATGACTCAGGGTCCCGTCCGTGCGCCGCACCGGCCGCAGCAGCTCTCCGGCGAAGTAGCCCTCCAGCCCGGTCCAGGTGCCGTCACCGTTGGAGCGGAAGCGGGAACGCCGGCCGCTGCCGCTCAGCGGACCTAGCGCGAGAAGGCCGTCGGCGGTCACCCGAAGACCGAAGGCACTGGTCCCCCAGTACCACTGCCCCGCCAGCTCCAGGACCGCCGGGTCCACCTGGCGCAGCGGCCGCCAGGGCTCCGGGATCCGCGGCTCCGTCTCGGCGACGATCCGCACCAGGTCGGCGCCCACCGCTCCCAGCAGCGGCCCACTGGTGCAGTTGGCGAGCACCACCGCGGCCACGTCGTCCTCGACGCTCAGGGTGAGGTTCGCCAGGAAGCCCGGCAGTGAACCGGAATGGCCGACCAGGAGGCGGCCGTCACGGCGCTGGATCTGCAGCCCTAGTCCATACGTCGCCCCGTCCAGCACGTCCGCCGCCTCGGCGGGCGCCGCAGGCGTGCGCATCTCCCGCACCGACTCCGCGCTCAGCACCCGGTCGTCACCCGCGGCGAGAAACGCGGCGAACCGCGCCAGGTCCCCCGTCGTCGACCACAGTTGGCCGGCCGGAGCCATCCTGCCCAGATCCTCCAGCGGCTCCGGCAACATCGCGTCCGCCCATGGATGCACGGCCCATCCGCCGGCATGCGGAGCCTGCGGCTGCGTGCTCGTACGGTGCAGTCCGAGCGGTTCGAGGATCTCGCTGCGCAGCACCTCCTCCCAGGAAGCGCCTCGCAGCTCCTCCACCAGCGCGCCGAGCACCGTGTAGCCGGGGTTGGAGTAGTGGTGCCGTCGGCCGACGGGGTGCACAAGGGGCTGCTCGCCGAGGACGTCGCTCAGCTCCGGGCGCAGGGTGCCTGAGGTCCGTTCCCACCAGGGCGCGGGTGACTCGGCCGCCAAGCCCGCGGTGTGTGCGAGCAGTTCGGCGATCGTCGCCTCGTCCGCACCGGTGCCGGGCAGATGCTTCTCCAGCGGGTCACCGAGGTCGAGCAGGCCCTCGTCACGCAGCCGCATCACCAGGACGGCGGTGAAGGTCTTGGTGATGGACCCGATCCTGTACTGCACGTTCTCGTCCGGCCCGTGCCCGTCCACCGAGGTCCGCGCCCCGTGCCACACGGCCTGTCCGCCCCTCACCACGGTCGCGACCAGCGAGGGCGCCCGCCCTTCGGCCTGGGCGACGGCGATCCTGTGCAGCAGGGCGCGGCGCGTTCCGGGGAGCAGCTCTTCCTGAGATGACGTCATGCGCCCAGTCCACCTGCTGTGGCGGCGGACGTCGAGTTCATTTCCCCGGCAAAGCCGTCCTCCCCGCGCCGGCTGCAGGTTCCCGCGACTCGTGCCACAGCGCAGCGCCGTGACCTGCGGCTTCACTGTCGCTCTGTCAGCCTTGGGTCGGTCTGCCTCGCGTGGATGCCGAAGCGCAGGGTGACCAGGTCGAATCGACGATCATCGCGGGCGGCGCCGTCCCAGTCGACGACTCCCGTGATCACTCCGTCGGTCGCCAGCATGTTGCCCGGATGGAAGTCGAAGTGCACCGCGTCGGCTCCGGTCGACCGAGGCGGGCTGTCGGCACCGACAGACGCGATCCAACGTTCCAGCGCCGCACTGCGACCGTTGTGCCGACGCAGCGGCCCGTGCAGGCAGTAGCGGGCACCGTCCTCCCGCAAGTGAAGCTCCACCGCGGGGATGTCAGGGCGGTCGGCAAGCCGATCCGCCTGCAACTGGTTGAGTTGGAGCACCTGGTCCAGGCTGCGGTGGTCGAGGTGGTCGATCTTCTTGCCCGGCAGCAGCTCTTGCACCATGATCACCGCGTGGCCGACCTGGGCAACCAGCTCGGTAGCCGGAGCCGGATAGCCCGCCAGCCGTAGCGCCTCGGTAACGGCAAGCGGTCCCGCCCGCATCTCTTCGGCCGAGCTGTGAGGCCGCCACTTCAGGACGGACCGGTGACCGTCCATCCAGCGCACATAGGCGGCACCCACCTGTCGCCCGGGCAGACACCTTCCAGGGTCAAGCGAACGCCGGCCTGTGCGTGCAGGGCGTCGATCATCCGGGCGGCATCGAGCCGCTCAGCACGGGCCCACGTATGGGGAGAAGAACTCACTGGGTCGCTATCAGGTCTGGGCCATGTCCACGAAGCGGGAGTAGTGGCCCTGGAAGGCGACCGTGATGGTGGCCGTGGGGCCGTTACGGTGCTTGGCCACGATCAGGTCGGCCTCGCCCGCGCGCGGGGACTCCTTTTCGTACGCGTCCTCGCGGTGCAGCAGGATGACCATGTCGGCGTCCTGCTCGATGGAGCCGGACTCACGCAGGTCGGAGACCATCGGCTTCTTGTCCGTGCGCTGCTCGGGACCACGGTTGAGCTGCGAGAGCGCGATGACCGGGATCTCCAGCTCCTTGGCGAGCAGCTTGAGGTTACGGGACATGTCCGAGACCTCCTGCTGACGGCTCTCGGCGCGCTTGGAGCCGCCGGACTGCATCAGCTGGAGGTAGTCGATCACGACCAGCTTCAGGTCGTTGCGCTGCTTCAGGCGTCGGCACTTGGCGCGGATCTCCATCATCGACAGGTTGGGGGAGTCGTCGATGTAGAGCGGTGCGGCCGAGACATCCGGCATACGGCGGGCGAGCCTGGTCCAGTCCTCGTCGGTCATCGTGCCGGACCGCATGTGGTGAAGGGCGACCCGGGCCTCGGCGGACAGCAGGCGCATCGCGATCTCGTTGCGGCCCATCTCGAGGGAGAAGATGACGCTCGGCAGGTTGTGCTTGATCGAGGCGGCCCGGGCGAAGTCCAGCGCAAGCGTCGACTTACCCATGGCGGGTCGGGCGGCGATGACGATCATCTGGCCGGGGTGCAGGCCGTTCGTCAGCGAGTCGAAGTCGGTGAAGCCGGTCGGCACACCGGTCATCTCGCCGCTGCGCGAGCCGATCGCCTCGATCTCGTCGAGGGCGCCTTCCATGATGTCGCCGAGCGGCAGATAGTCCTCGCTGGTGCGCTGCTCGGTGACGGCGTAGATCTCGGCCTGGGCGCGGTTGACGATCTCGTCCACATCGCCGTCGGCCGCGTATCCCATCTGTGTGATGCGCGTGCCCGCCTCGACCAGGCGGCGCAGCACCGCCCGCTCATGGACGATCTCCGCGTAGTACTCGGCGTTGGCCGCCGTCGGCACGGTCTGGACGAGGCTGTGCAGATACGCGGCCCCGCCGACCTTGTTGATCTCGCCGCGCTTGGTGAGTTCGGCGGCGATGGTGATCGGGTCGGCCGGCTCGCCCTTGGCGTAGACGTCCAGGATCGCCTGGTAGATCGTCTCGTGAGCGGGCTTGTAGAAGTCGTGGCCCTTGAGGATCTCGACGACGTCGGCGATGGCGTCCTTGGACAGCAGCATGCCGCCCAGCACGGACTGTTCGGCGTCCAGGTCCTGTGGCGGCACCCGCTCGAAGGAGGAACCCCCGCCGTCCCAGGAGGTGCTCTCCCGGCCCCGGTCGTGTTGTTCGTCACGACCCCGGCCGCCGTCATCGCGTCGACGGGAGGCCGGCAGACGATCACTGGGTCCGGCATCGGCCCACGGATCGTCCAAGGGCTCGGAAATGCTCACCGAGCCACCTCCTCCCGTCCGCACGGCGGACCTCGCCATGCCCTCTGTTCTACGGCACGACACTGACAAATGAGAGGCCCAACTCCGGTTCCGACGCGTCGGATTTGTGAGGATCCGCAGGCCAGGAAAAGGACGCTTTCCGGGCCGAGGGAAGGAGCGGGCGCCGGACAACGGTAGGCCCGTCGGCACCGTCAGCCAATCTGGTTATCCACAGGCCTTGTGGACGACGGCCCGGATGCTGTGGAGAACTCGCCGAAACCTGTGCACGACCCGGTGGACAGCCCTGTGAACAAGCCCTCTCTCACCCTCGCAAGATCGCTCTGACCTGCGGCTTTACCGTCCACCGGCTGTGTAGAAGAAAAACTTCGCCAGTCGGGCCAAGTTCGCATCGAACGGTGCGCGAAAGGACACACCTCGAGGGGAAGCGTAAGGGCCACTCGACCATTGCATCGCTTACCTGTGGACGATTAGATTAGTGCTCGTGACACAGGCTCCCGCGATACCCCAGGCCACCCGTCGGCGGCACGACAGAGAGATCGTCGCGCTGGCCGTCCCGGCCTTCGGCGCCCTCGTCGCCGAGCCTCTCTTCGTCATGGCGGACAGTGCCATCGTCGGCCATCTCGGCACCGCACAGCTGGCCGGTCTCGGGGTTGCCTCGGCCCTGCTCACCACCGCGGTGAGCGTCTTCGTCTTTCTCGCCTACGCCACCACCGCCGCGGTGGCCCGCCGCGTCGGCGCCGGCGATCCACAGGCCGCGATTCGCCAGGGCATGGACGGCATCTGGCTGGCGCTGCTGCTCGGCATGGGCGTCATCGCCGTCGTCCTTCCGCTGGCCCCCGGCATCGTGGACCTCTTCGGCGCCTCCACAACCGCGGCCCCCTATGCCACGACGTATCTGCGCATCTCCTCTCTGGGCATCCCGGCGATGCTGATCGTCCTCGCCGCGACGGGAGTGCTCCGCGGATTGCAGGACACCAAGACCCCGCTCTATGTCGCCGTCGCCGGCTTCGTCGCCAACGGTGCCCTCAATGCGGCACTCGTCTACGGCGCCGGGCTCGGCATCGCCGGTTCGGCCTGGGGTACGGTCACCGCCCAGTGCGGCATGGCGGCCGTCTATCTCACCGTGGTCATCCGCGGGGCCCATCGACACGGTGCTTCCCTGCGCCCGGACGCCGCCGGAATCCGGGCCTCGGCCCAGGCGGGCGTTCCACTCCTGGTCCGCACCCTGTCGCTGCGGGCGATCCTGATGATCGCGACGGCGGTCGCCGCGCATCTGGGCGACGCCGACATCGCCGCCCACCAGATCATCTTGTCCCTGTGGAGCCTGTTGGCCTTCGCTCTCGACGCGATAGCGATCGCGGGACAGGCCATCATCGGCCGCTATCTCGGTGCCAACGACGCCCAAGGAGCACGTGAGGCCTGCCGTCGCATGGTCCAGTGGGGCATCGCGACCGGTGTGGTTCTCGGTCTGCTCGTGGTGGCCGCCCGCCCGCTGTTCCTGCCGCTGTTCACCAGCGACTCCGTGGTCAAGGACGCGGCGCTGCCCGCGCTGCTGATGGTGGCGCTCTCGCAGCCCCTCTGCGGGATCGTCTTCGTGCTGGACGGAGTTCTGATGGGAGCCGGCGACGGGCCCTACCTTGCCGGGGCCATGGTCGTCACCCTCGCGGTGTTCGCTCCGGTCGCCCTGCTCGTGCCTACCCTCGGCGGTGGTCTCACCGCGCTGTGGGCCGCGATGACACTGATGATGACTGTCCGCATGCTGACCCTGTGGCTGCGCGCACGCTCGGGTCGCTGGATCGTCACCGGAGCCACCCGCTGAACGGACCGGCAGGCTCACCCGTCCCGGTTTCACGTGAAACATGCCGCACTGGGCGCTGCGCATTCCGGTCCCGCACGCGAAGAAGGGCCGCCCCGCTAGGGACGGCCCTTCTCTCAGCTGCTCAAGCCGAGCGCAGCGTCACGCCGCGACGACCTCGATGTTGACCTTGGCGGCAACCTCGGGGTGCAGACGCACGGACGTCTCGTGGGCGCCCAGGGTCTTGATCGGGGCGGCCAGCTCGATGCGGCGCTTGTCGACCTCGGGGCCACCGGAAGCCTTGATCGCGGAAGCGATGTCGGCCGGGGTGACGGAACCGAAGAGACGGCCGGAGTCGCCGGAGCGGACGGCCAGGCGGACCTTGACGCCCTCGAGCTGGGCCTTGACCTGGTTGGCCTGCTCGATGGTCTGGATCTCGTGGATCTTGCGAGCGCGGCGGATCTGCTCGACGTCCTTCTCGCCACCCTTGGTCCAGCGGATAGCGAACTTCCGCGGGATCAGGTAGTTGCGAGCGTAACCGTCCTTGACGTCGACGACGTCGCCCGCGGCACCGAGGCCGGTGACCTCGTGGGTGAGGATGATCTTCATGTGTCGGTCACCCTTCCCTTAGCGCGCGGTGGACGTGTAGGGCAGCAGCGCCATCTCACGGCTGTTCTTGACGGCCGTGGCGACGTCACGCTGGTGCTGCGTGCAGTTGCCGGTCACGCGGCGGGCACGGATCTTGCCGCGGTCGGAAATGAACTTCCGCAGCATGTTCGTGTCCTTGTAGTCCACGTACGTGACCTTGTCCTTGCAGAAAGCGCAGACCTTCTTCTTCGGCTTGCGCACAGGCGGCTTCGCCATGGTGTTTCTCCTGTGTGATCAAGAAGTTTGGGGTACGGCCCGCCCCTGGTCCGAGGACCTAGAAGGGGGGCTCGTCCGAGTAGCCGCCACCGCCGCCGGAGCCGCCGCCCCAGCCGCCGCCACCCTGCTGGCCGCCGGCGGGAGCGCCGGTCGCCCACGGGTCGTCGGCCGGAGCGCCGCCGCCCTGCTGGCCGCCACCGGGGCCTCCGCCCCAGCCGCCGCCACCCTGGCCGCCACCGCCGCCGTAACCACCCTGGCCACCGCGGGCGCCACCGGCGGTCTTGGTGACCTTGGCCGTGGCGTTGCGCAGGCTGGGGCCGACTTCCTCGACGTCCAGCTCGTAGACCGTGCGCTTGACGCCCTCACGGTCCTCGTAGGACCGCTGCTTCAGCCGGCCCTGCACGATGACGCGCATGCCTCGCTGGAGCGACTCGGCGACGTTCTCCGCCGCCTGACGCCAGACCGAGCAGGTCAGGAACAGGCTCTCGCCGTCCTTCCACTCGTTCGTCTGGCGGTCGAAGGTGCGGGGAGTGGACGCGACACGGAACTTCGCGACCGCCGCACCGGACGGGGTGAAGCGCAGCTCGGGGTCGTCGACAAGATTGCCGATGACCGTGATGACGGTCTCGCCTGCCATGGGGGAACCTCTCGGCGGGTTTGCTGCTCTGGCTGCTTGGTTGCTACTCGAATCCCGAGATCAGCTGAGCGAAGGGCTCAGTGAGTCTCGGGGCGGAGGACCTTGGTCCGGAGGACCGACTCGTTCAGGTTCATCTGGCGGTCGAGCTCCTTGACGACCGCAGGCTCGGCCTGCAGGTCGATGACCGAGTAGATGCCCTCGGGCTTCTTCTTGATCTCGTAGGCGAGACGACGACGGCCCCAGGTGTCGACCTTCTCAACCTTGCCGCCGCCGTCACGGACGACGGACAGGAAGTTCTCGATCAGCGGGGAGACAGCGCGCTCCTCGAGATCGGGGTCGAGGATGACCATCACCTCGTAGTGACGCATGTGGAACCCACCTCCTTTGGACTCAGCGGCCACGGTCGTTCCGTGGCAGGAGGGTTGTGATGCGTACGCAACGGTATCGGCCACCACTGACAATCGGGGGGCCTCTGAGGGATCCCGCAGTGTTACCTGGGCAGGCATGGGCAGACACCAGTGCAGACGGTACAGACTACCCGCACACCCGCTTCCGGTTGAAATCCGCCCGTGAAGGCCGTCACCCTGTACACGTCGGGTGTGTACGGCGCTACTGTGCGCCGTCTTCCGCAGGAGGTGCCCATGGCACAGGCATTGCATCCCAACGTCGCCGGTTCCCTCTTCGCCACGGACGGCAAGCGCCGTCCGCTCGAGGACGCTCTCATGGCGGGCACGCTCGTCCTCGGCGTGCTGGCCTTCATCACGTCCTTCTTCTCCGGCCTGCACCTGCTGTCCTCGTGGGCCGGGCTGGTGGGGCTGCTCGTCGGCATCTACGGGCAGTGGATCTCGGTGACCACCCGAGAGCGCTTCGGGCTCGTGGTGGGAATGGGCGCCGCTGGAGTCGGTTTCCTCATCAGCATGGCGAACGGCGGATTGTTCGGCGGCCTCTTCTAAGCCGTACGCCCAGTCGGGGCGCTCGCACGGCGCAGTAGGCTTCGGCGCGAGAGCCGGAGCCCCTGTACCCATGGGGACACACCAGCCCGAGGAGCGCCCCGACATGAGCCTGACCCTGAGGACCATCAGCCGCGAGCAACATCTGGCCTACATCCAGAGCCTGCCGGCGGCGAGCCACATGCAGGTCCCGGCCTGGGCCGATGTGAAGGCGGAGTGGCGCTCGGAGAACCTCGGCTGGTTCGACGACCGCACCGGCGAGCTCGTCGGTGTGGGCCTGGTCCTCTACCGCCAGCTGCCCAAGATCAAGCGCTATCTCGCGTATCTCCCCGAGGGCCCGGTCATCAACTGGTTCGCGCCGAATCTGGACGACTGGATCCAGCCGATGCTGGCGCACCTGAAGCAGCAGGGCGCCTTCTCCGTGAAGATGGGCCCGCCGGTGATCATCCGGCGCTGGAACGCCGACACCATCAAGAAGGGCATCCAGGACCAGGACGTCAAGCGCCTGCGGGACCTGGAGGCCGACTTCATCGAGCCGCGCGCCTTCGAGGTGGCGGACAAGCTGCGCCGTATGGGCTGGCAGCAGGGCGAGGACGGCGGCGCCGGCTTCGGCGACGTGCAGCCCCGTTATGTCTTCCAGGTGCCGCTGGCGAACCGTTCCCTGGAAGAGGTCCACAAGAACCTCAACCAGCTGTGGCGCCGCAACATCAAGAAGGCCGAGAAGGCCGGCGTCGAGGTCGTCCAGGGCGGCTACCAGGACCTGGCCGAGTGGCAGCGGCTGTACGAGATCACCGCGGTGCGCGACCACTTCCGGCCCCGCCCGCTGTCGTACTTCCAGCGCATGTGGACGGCCCTCAACACCGAGGACCCGAACCGGATGCGGCTGTACTTCGCGCGGCACAACGGCGTGAACCTGTCGGCGGCGACGATGCTGATCGTCGGCGGACACGTCTGGTACTCCTACGGCGCCTCCGACAACATCGGCCGTGAGGTCCGGCCCTCGAACGCGATGCAGTGGCGGATGCTGCGCGACGCCTACGCGCTCGGCGCCACCGTCTACGACCTGCGCGGCATCTCCGACTCGCTGGACGAGACCGACCACCTCTTCGGTCTGATCCAGTTCAAGGTCGGCACCGGCGGTCAGGCCGCCGAGTACCTCGGCGAATGGGACTTCCCGCTGAACAAGCTGCTGCACAAGGCGCTCGACATCTACATGTCGCGCCGCTGAGCCACAGGCGTTTGATTCCATAGGGTCCACAGCTTTCACACCTCTGATACACCGCAGCCACGAGAAAGGTTCCAGGTCCGGCCATGGCGCTCACGCTCTACGTCGACACCGCGCGCTGGCGGGCGCACCACAAGCACGTGCAGGAGCAGTTCCCGGGCCTCGTCCCGGTCTGCAAGGGCAACGGCTACGGCTTCGGGCACGAACGGCTGGCGGAGGAGGCCACGCGGCTGGGCGCGGATCTGCTCGCGGTCGGCACGACCTACGAGGCCGCGCGCATCAAGGACTACTTCGGTGGTGACCTGCTGGTGCTGACGCCGTACCGGCGTGGCGAGGAGCCGGTGCCGCTGCCCGACCGGGTGGTGCGCTCGGTGTCGTCGGTCGACGGCGTGTACGGCCTCGTCGGCGCGCGTGTCGTCATCGAGGTGATGTCCTCGATGAAGCGGCACGGCATCAGCGAGCAGGACCTGCCGCAGCTGCACCAGGCCATAGAGAACGTCCGGCTGGAGGGCTTCGCCATCCATCTGCCGCTGGACCGCACCGACGGCTCGGACGCCGTCGAGGAGGTCATCGGCTGGATGGACCGGCTGCGCGCGGCCCGGCTGCCGCTGCACACGATGTTCGTCAGCCACCTCAAGTCCGATGAACTCATCCGGCTCCAGCAGCAGTTCCCGCAGACCCGGTTCCGCGCCCGCATCGGCACGCGGCTGTGGCTGGGGGACCACGAGGCCACCGAGTACCGCGGTGCCGTCCTGGACGTCACGCGCGTCTCCAAGGGCGACCGGTTCGGCTACCGGCAGCAGAAGGCGGCCTCCGACGGCTTCCTGGTGGTCGTGGCGGGCGGTACGTCGCACGGGGTGGGCCTGGAGGCCCCGAAGGCCCTCCACGGCGTCATGCCGCGCGCCAAGGGCGTCGCACGGGCCGGCCTCGCCACGGTCAACCGGAACCTTTCTCCGTTCGTCTGGGGCGGCAAGCAGCGCTGGTTCGCCGAGCCGCCGCATATGCAGGTGTCGATCCTGTTCGTCCCCTCGGACGCCCCGGAGCCGAAGGTCGGCGACGAACTGGTGGCCCATCTGCGGCACACCACCACCCAGTTCGACCGGCTCGTGGACCACTGAGCCCGGCGCAGGTCAGCGAGAAGGCCGTACACGCACCCCGCGTGTACGGCCTTCTTCATGGGCTTCCGACGGCGCGTTCGCTCAGAGCGAACGGTCCTCGAGGTGCGGCCGTTCCGGCCTGCCCCAGTCCACCTGAGGTCCCTCGAAGTGGGCGGCGTGCCGCGGCGGATGGGCCGCCGCGCCGAGCACGAAGACGTCCTGTGCGCCGTCGAGCACCCCGCCCGAGGGGTCGTCGTCGCCGGAGCGGCGCACCACGTCGCGTTCCGGCATGAGGATGTCCCGTACGACGACGGCGCACAGGTAGAGCGTGCCGGCCAGGTGCAGCACGATCGCCCAGTGGTATCCCTGCGTCGGCAGACCTTTGTGGGCGTCGCCGCTGGTCGTGTAGGCGAGGTACATCCAGATGCCCAGGAAGTACGCCACCTCGCAGGCCTGCCAGATCAGGAAGTCGCGCCACTTGGGCCGGGCGAGGACCGCCAGCGGCACCAGCCACAGGACGTACTGCGGGGAGTAGACCTTGTTGGTGATGATGAAGGCCGCCACCAGCAGGAAGGCCAGCTGGGCGAAGCGCGGCCGGCGCGGCGCGGTGAACGCCAGCACGGCGATGCCGAGGAAGCACAGCACCACCAGCACCATCGCGGCGGTGTTCACAAAGCCCGTGCTCGGCGGGCTGCTGGAGTTCTGCGCCCAGATCAGCCAGAACGAGCCGAAGTCGACGCCCCGTTCCTGGCTGAACGTGTAGAACTTCGACCAGCCCTGGAAGGCGAAGAGCATCACCGGCAGGTTCACCAGGAGCCAGGCGATCACCGCGCCGCCCACGGCCTGGGCGTACTCCCGCCACTTGCCGGCCCGCCAGCACAGCACGAGCAGCGGGCCCAGCAGGAACACGGGGTAGAGCTTGGCGGCCGTGGCAAGGCCCAGGAGGACACCGAAGGCGACGGGACGGCTCCGGGACCACATGAGCATCGCGGCGGCCGTGAGCGCCACCGCCAGCAGGTCCCAGTTGATGGTCGCGGTGAGCAGGAAGGCGGGCGACAGGGCGACCAGCAGACCGTCCCAGGGGCGCCGACGGTGGGTGCGGGCCACGCAGACGGCGATGACGGCCGCGCACACCATCAGCATCCCGGCGTTGACGAACCAGTACCACTGCTCCTGGTGCTGGATGGTGCCGCTGTGCGGGGTCAGCCAGGACGCCACCTCCATGAACACACCGGTCAGCACGGGGTATTCGAGGTAGCCCATGCCGCCGGACATGTCGTCCGGGAGTCTGTCGAAGTACGGCACGAGGTGATCGGCGAATCCGCGGCCCTGGTAGAGGTGCGGGATGTCCGAGTAGCAGGCCTTGGTGTACTGACTGCTCGCGCCGAAGAACCAGGCGCTGTGGTAGCAGGGCGCCTTCTGGACCAGGCCGAGGGCGAACATGCCGATCGCCACGAGCGCGACGACCCGAACGGGGGTCCACCAGGAGATCCCGAGGAGGGCGCGCTGCCCCAGGGGACCGCCGATCAGCTCGCTGCCGGCCCGGGCGATCTCGTCCTCACTCGTCGGCCGCACCGGTTCCGCCGTGGCGGGCCGCACGGGCTCGGGCTCGCGCATGCTCGCGGGCGTCATCTCTGCACTGGGCATGGGGCACATCCTGCCGTACCTGTCTAGGAGAACGCCGAGGGCCGCCGCACCTGGTGGGTGCGACGGCCCATGTTTCACGTGAAACACCCTTGGCGGGCGATATGGTCGCCAACCGGTCAGACGCGATGGCTAACCGGTGGGACCGGCGAAGATGCCTCCGTTGCCGTTGCCCTTGGTACTGCCTCCGGTCCCGGACGTATCCGTGACGGTGGGCGTCGGCGAGGTGCCTCCGTCGGTGCCGCCCGTGTCCGTGCCTCCGGTGGTGTCGCACTTCCAGCCCCAGCCGTTGCACGACTGGCTCGCCGACGGTGAGGGCGACAGGGTCGTGTCACTGGGGGTCGGGCTCGGCGAGTCACCCGGCGTCTGGCTCGGCGTGATGGTGACGCTCGGGGTCGGGGACGGGGCACCCGCCTCGTCCTGGACCTTGCCGATCTCGGTGGCGTCCGGGAAGCCCGGGTCGTTGTCGCCCTTGAGCGCGACCTTCATGTATTCGGTCCACACCGACGTCGGGATGTCACCACCGTGGATCGACGCAACGCCGGCCGTTCCGTTCATGGACAGCAGCTCGTGGTCCTTCGGGTTCTCACGGAACATCGCCACCGACGTGGACAGCTGCTGGGTGTAGCCGACGAACCAGGCCGACTTGTTGCTGTCCGTGGTACCGGTCTTGCCGGCCGCCGTACGGCCCAGGGCCTTGGCGTTCTGACCCGTACCGTTCTGGATCACGTTCTGCAGGACGTCCGTGACGTTGTTCGCCACGTTCTCCGGCATCGCCGGGGTGACCTTCGGCTTGTCGAAGCCCTGCAGCTCCTGGCCGTCCTTCTTTACCTCGGTCACCGAGTACGGGTCCGCATGCTCACCGGACGCGGCGAAGGTGGAGTACGCGTCCGCCATACGGATCGCGCTCGGGGTCGAGGTACCGATAGCGAAGGACGGGTTGAGTGTGGAGAAGCTGTCCTTCAGGATGCCGGACGCCTGGGCGACGTCCCGCACCTTCGACATCCCCACATCCATACCGAGCTGGACGAACGGCGTGTTGATGGACTGCTCCATCGCCTTGCGCAGCGTGATGTAGCCCCACTTGTGGTCGCTCTCGTTGCGCTGGTAGAAGACCGAGCCGTCCTTCTTCAGAACCGGACTGCCGTCCTGGTTGAGCACCTTGAGGTGGTCGTTGCCGTTGTACTTGCTCAGCGGCGAAATGCCCTGCCCGTCCGACCTGTAGGTCCCGTACTGCATGGCCGCGGCAAGCACGAACGGCTTCCACGTCGAACCGACCGGGACACCGGAGGTGTCGGCGTTGTTCGTGAAGTGGCCGTTCTCGTAGCCGTCACCACCGTAGAGGGCGACGATCGCGCCGTCCTTCGGCTTCACCGATGCCGCGCCGAACTGGACGTACTTGTCCAGGTCGCGGTGCTTCGGGTCGAGACGCTCCTTCTGGATCTTCTTCACTGCCTCGGCCAGCTTGTTGACCTTGTCCTTCTGGAAGGTCGTGTGGATCTGGTAACCGCCTTGGTCGAACTGCGCCTCGGTGATGTCGGAGTGGGCGAGGACGTACTTCTTCGCCGTGTCCGCCAGGTAGCTGATCTGGCCGGTCATGCCCTTGGCGGCCTTACGGCCGTCGGGCATGGGGTACTGCGCGATGGCCTTCTGGTAGTCGGCGTCGCTGAGGTGATGATCGTTGTGCATCTGCTCGAGGATCCACTTCCAGCGTGCCTGCGAGCGCTGCGTGTTGGCCTTCTGGGTCGCCGACTGGTCGAGGTCCGCGTTGCCCGCCGGGTCGAAGTACGTCGGGCCCTTGAGCAGCGCCGCGAGCACCGCGCACTGGCTCGGCGTGAGATCCACCGCGTCCTTGCCGTAGTACGTCTGCGCGGCGGCCTGGATGCCGTACGCACCCCGGCCGAAGTACGAGGTGTTCAGGTAGCCCTGCAGGATCTGCCTCTTGTCGAGCTTCGTCCCCACCTTGATGGAGATGAACATCTCCTTGAACTTACGGGTGAGGGTCTGCTGCTGGCTCAGGTACGTGTTCTTCACGTACTGCTGGGTGATCGTCGAGCCACCCTGGGTCTGGCCACCCCGCGCCATGTTGGCCACGGCGCGCAGGATGCCCATGGGGTCGACGCCCGAGTCCTGGTAGAAGCTCTTGTTCTCGGCCGAGATCACGGCCCACTGCATCGCGTCGGGAATCTGGTCGATGCTGACGTTCTGCCGGTTGACGCCCGTGCCCGTGGCCACCATCTGCTTGCCGTCAGCCCAGTAGTACACGTTGTTCTGGGACTTGGCGGCGTCGTTCTCGTTGGGGATCGAGACCATCGCGTAGCTGACGCCGACCAGCGCCACCAGGCTTCCGAGGAAGCCGATGAAGAGCCCGGAGACGAGCTTCCAGGAGGGCGTCCAGCGGCGCCAGCCGTACTTCCCGGCCCGGGGATAGTCGATCAACCGCTTCTTGCCGGGAGCGGTCGACGCACGGCCTCTGCCGCGCCCGGGACCGTTCGGGCCGCCAGGGGCGCCGCGCCGGCCGCCCGGGCCCGCGTCGGCGCCTCTGCGGCGAGTGCCTCTCTGCGCCGCACGGCGGGCCTCGGCACGGCCGCCGTAGGGACGCTCTTCACCTCCCGGAGCGCTGGAACCCGACCCATAGGAACTGGACCCATAGGAGTCGGATGGGGACCCGGTGGCGCCTCGCGGTGCCGCACGGCGACCGGAGGACGAGCCGGGCTGGCCGCGTCGGGCCGCGGCACGTCCGCCTCCCTGCGGCTGCGGCGGTTTGCGACGGTGCTCGCTCATCGAACGACTACTCCTCGGGCAGGCGCACCCGTGCGCGCCTGGAACGGCGGCTGTTTTCCGGTCCCCCCGAAGTACGGATGTGGTCGGTTCCGCATTCACCCGTACTGCACCGGGGACGACGACGCTCCCCAGGCGGCACTTGGTTCCCGGTGCTGTGCATGCCGCACAGACTACGCACCGCCAAAACCCACCGAGCCCCGAAGTTCACCCCAAAACAGGCAACCTGCCTCGTATGAATCGGTGATGTGACCCCGTTCACCACCGTCCCTCTTGTCGCCTGCGGACGGCCGTTCTATCGTCGTGATGTATCGAGTCGATACATCAGCGCGAGATAAAGACGCCGAGAAGCGCTGCGAGACCCGCGGGACCGAGAGGAGGCGACGATGAGCCGACGTGCCGGCATCCTCGAGTTCGCCGTGCTCGGCCTGCTGCGCGAGTCCCCGATGCACGGCTATGAGCTGCGCAAACGACTCAATACGTCCCTGGGGGTGTTCCGGGCGTTCAGCTACGGGACCCTGTATCCCTGCCTCAAGACGCTGGTCGCCAACGGCTGGTTGATCGAGGAGCCGGGCAGCACCCACGAGGACGCCGTTCCTCTCGCCGGACGCCGAGCGAAGATCGTGTACCGATTGACGGCAGAAGGTAAGGAGCACTTCGAGCAGCTGCTCTCGCAGACCGGCCCCGACGCGTACGAGGACGAGCACTTCGCCGCACGCTTCGCCTTCTTCGGGCAGACCTCGCGCGATGTGCGCATGCGCGTGCTGGAGGGCCGGCGCAGCCGCCTGGAGGAGCGTCTGGAGAAGATGCGGGCCTCCCTGGCGCGCACGCGGGAGCGCCTCGACGACTACACACTTGAGCTCCAGCGCCACGGGATGGAGTCCGTGGAGCGCGAAGTGCGCTGGCTGAACGAGCTCATCGAGAGCGAGCGGGCCGGGCGGGACCTCAAGGGTTCCGCGTCCGGGGGGTCCGCTCAGCAGGACACCACCACTGGATCGACGGGCGGCCTGCCCCGTCCCGGGGACACCCCCCGGACGGATACGCCCGGCGACACCGCCACGTGAGACCCACTCAGGGCCTCACTCGTACACACAGGGAGCAACCGGAATGGGTTCGGTTCGCGTAGCCATCGTCGGCGTGGGCAACTGCGCCGCGTCGCTGGTGCAGGGAGTCGAGTACTACAAGGACGCCGACCCGGCGTCGAAGGTCCCCGGCCTGATGCACGTGCAGTTCGGTGACTACCACGTGCGCGACATCGAGTTCGTCGCCGCGTTCGACGTCGACGCCAAGAAGGTCGGCCTCGACCTCGCGGACGCGATCGGCGCCTCCGAGAACAACACCATCAAGATCTGCGACGTGCCCAGCACCGGTGTCACCGTGCAGCGCGGCCACACCCTCGACGGCCTCGGCAAGTACTACCGCCAGACCATCGAGGAGTCGGACGCCGAGCCGGTCGACGTCGTCCAGGTCCTGAAGGACAAGCAGGTCGACGTCCTGGTCTGCTACCTGCCCGTGGGCTCCGAGGACGCTGCGAAGTTCTACGCCCAGTGCGCCATCGACGCCAAGGTCGCCTTCGTCAACGCCCTCCCGGTCTTCATCGCCGGCACCAAGGAGTGGGCGGACAAGTTCACCGAGGCCGGTGTGCCGATCGTCGGTGACGACATCAAGTCCCAGGTCGGCGCCACCATCACGCACCGCGTCATGGCGAAGCTGTTCGAGGACCGCGGTGTCATCCTCGACCGCACGATGCAGCTGAACGTCGGCGGCAACATGGACTTCAAGAACATGCTCGAGCGCGAGCGCCTGGAGTCCAAGAAGATCTCCAAGACGCAGGCCGTCACCTCCCAGATCCCCGACCGGGACCTCGGCGAGAAGAACGTCCACATCGGCCCGTCCGACTACGTGGCCTGGCTCGACGACCGCAAGTGGGCCTACGTCCGCCTCGAGGGCCGCGCCTTCGGTGACGTCCCGCTGAACCTGGAGTACAAGCTCGAGGTCTGGGACTCCCCGAACTCCGCGGGTGTCATCATCGACGCCCTGCGCGCCGCGAAGATCGCCAAGGACCGTGGCATCGGCGGCCCGATCCTGTCGGCGTCCTCCTACTTCATGAAGTCCCCGCCGGTCCAGTACTTCGACGACGAGGCCCGCGAGAACGTCGAGAAGTTCATCCGCGGCGAGGTCGAGCGCTAGCTCGACGAGGCGCACGAGAACGCTCCTGCCAGGGCTGTGAAGGTCCCCGGGTTCCCTGACCCGGGGACCTTCCGCATGTGTGAGGCTGTGCCCCATGCCCGTCGTCCGTGACCTGCGCGTCCTGTTGCGCCTGCGGTACTTCCGACGCCTGCTCTCCATCCGTCTGCTGTCCCAGGGCGCCGACGGCGTCTACCAGGTCGCGCTCGCCGCGTACGTCGTCTTCTCCCCGGAGAAACAGACCTCGGCCACCGCCGTCGCCTCGGCGATGGCGGTCCTGCTGCTCCCCTATTCGCTGGTCGGCCCGTTCGCGGGCGTCCTGCTGGACCGCTGGCGCCGCCGGCAGGTCTTCGTCCACGGCAATCTGCTGCGCGCCCTGCTGGCCGCGGTCACCGCCGTGCTGATGGTCAGCCAGGTCCCGGACTGGCTCTTCTACGTCTCGGCGCTGTGCGTCACGGCCGTCAACCGCTTCGTCCTCGCCGGTCTGTCCGCGTCCCTGCCCCGGGTGGTGGACGCCGAGCGCCTGGTGCTCGCCAACTCCCTGTCCCCGACGGCGGGAACACTCGCCGCGACCGCGGGCGGCGGTCTTGCCTTCGCCGTACGGCTCGTGGCGTCCGGCTCCGACGCGGCGGTGGTACTCCTCGGCGCCTTCCTCTATCTGTGCGCCGGCCTGGCATCCCTGACCATGCCTCCCACGCTCCTCGGTCCCGACCGGCAGCAGGCACGGCCCCGCATGGCCACCGCCCTCACCGAGACGGCTCGCGAGCTCGGCGCGGCCGTCCGTCATCTGGCCGCGCCGCAGCGCAGGGAAGCCGCAGGGGCGCTTGCCGCGATGACCCTGATGCGTTTCTGCTACGGCGCGCTCCTCGTCCTCCTGCTGATGCTGTGCCGGTACGCCCTGTCCGCGAGTCCCGAGGACGGGCTCCGGCTGCTCGGCCTGGCTCTGGCGCTGTCGGGTGCGGGATTCTTCGCGGCGGCCGCGGTGACGCCGTGGGCGGCGGGACGCCTCGGTCCGGGGCGCTGGATCGTGGTGTGCTCCGGCGCCGCCGCCGTGCTGGAGCCCGCCCTCGGCCTCCCCTTCGCGACCGGTCCCCTCTTGGTCGCGGCCTTCGTCCTGGGGCTGATCACCCAGGGGGCGAAGATCTCCACGGACACGATCGTCCAGGCCGCCGTCGACGACGGCTTCCGCGGTCGGATCTTCTCCGTGTACGACGTGCTGTTCAACGTGGCCTTCGTCGGGGCGGCCGGAGTGGCGGCCCTGATGCTGCCGCCGGACGGACGCTCGGTCGCGCTGGTCGTCACCGTCGCCGTCATCTACGGGGCAGTTGCTGGGGCTATGGCCCGCTTTGAACGCCGGTGAGTGTCACATCAAAGCCACAGAGTCCCCTTCAGCTTCAGGAGTGTCAGTGGACGCCGGTAACTTACCTGCGTCTTATGCGCTTCTTATGCGAGCGCTCAGCAACTCCTTTAGGGGGACCCCCGAGTGACCACCACGCCACCCCAGGGCCAACAGCCGTACGGCCAGCCCCAGGCGCCGTACCCGCCCCAGGACGGCTACCCGCAACAGCCGGGCCAGCCCGGCTTCCCCCAGCAGGGCACGGCACCCTATGCGCCGGTGCCTCCTCAGCGGCCGAAGCGCGGCGTCAGGCAGTACCTGCGCATAGCCGGCATCATCGTCGGCCTCATCGTCATCGCCGGCGGCTGGTACTTCAACAACAGCGACGACGCCAAGAAGCTCGCTGTCGGCGACTGCCTGACGAACAAGGGAAGCGACAGCGACCCGGAGATCGAGCAGCTGGACTGCGGCAACTCGAAGGCGGACTACAAGGTGCTCAAGAAGGACGGCAGCACCAGCGTCGCCCAGCTCGCCTGCCAGTCGGTCAAGGGAACGACCGCGGCCCTCGAGTGGAAGGAAGGCAGCGACTCGTTCGTTCTCTGCCTGGGAGACAACAAGTAGCGCTCGAATGTGCGGAGGGGCGATGTTTCACGTGAAACATCGCCCCTCCGTTGCACTCGGTCCGGGCCGGTGTTTCACGTGAAACATCGCCGAACCCGGCCCGGCAGAGATCAGCTCTGCTCGGCCCACCAGTCCTTGAGAGCCGCCACCGCCGCGTCATGCTCCATCGGACCGTTCTCCAGACGCAGCTCCAGCATGTGCTTGTACGCCTTGCCGACGACAGGGCCCGGGCCGACACCCAGGATGTCCATGATCTGGTTGCCGTCGAGGTCCGGGCGGATCGCGTCCAGCTCCTCCTGCTCCTTCAGCTGAGCGATGCGCTCCTCCAGGCCGTCGTAGGCCCGGGACAGCGCGGCCGCCTTGCGTTTGTTGCGGGTGGTGCAGTCCGAGCGGGTCAGCTTGTGCAGGCGGTCCAGCAGCGGGCCCGCGTCACGGACGTAGCGGCGCACCGCCGAGTCCGTCCACTCCCCGGTGCCGTAGCCGTGGAAGCGCAGGTGAAGTTCGACCAGTCGTGAGACGTCCTTCACCAGCTCGTTGGAGTACTTCAAGGCGGTCATGCGCTTCTTGGTCATCTTGGCGCCGACCACCTCGTGGTGATGGAACGAGACCCGGCCGTCCTTCTCGAAGCGGCGCGTGCGGGGCTTGCCGATGTCGTGCAGCAGCGCGGCCAGCCGCAGTGTGAGGTCGGGGCCCTCCTGCTCCAGCGCGATCGCCTGCTCCAGGACGATCAGCGTGTGGTCGTAGACGTCCTTGTGCCGGTGGTGCTCGTCCCGCTCCAGCCGCAGCGCCGGCAGCTCGGGCAGCACATGGTCGGCGAGCCCGGTGTCGACGAGCAGGGCCAGCCCCTTGCGGGGGTGCGCGGACAGGATCAGCTTGTTCAGTTCGTCCCGGACCCGCTCGGCCGAGACGATCTCGATGCGTCCGGCCATCTCCGTCATCGCGGTGACGACCTCGGGGGCGACCTCGAAGTCCAGCTGGGCGGCGAACCGGGCGGCCCGCATCATCCGCAGTGGATCGTCCGAGAAGGACTCCTCGGGCGTGCCCGGCGTCTGCAGCACGCGGGCCGCGAGATCCTCCAGGCCTCCGTGCGGGTCGATGAACTCCTTCTCCGGCAGTGCCACGGCCATTGCGTTGACCGTGAAATCCCGGCGGACCAGATCCTCCTCGATGGAGTCGCCGTACGACACCTCGGGCTTGCGCGAGGTGCGGTCGTAGGCCTCCGACCGGTAGGTGGTGATCTCGATCTGGTAGCCGTCCTTGTGTGCGCCGACGGTGCCGAAGGCGATACCGACCTCCCAGACGGCGTCCGCCCAGGGACGGACGATCTTCAGAACGTCCTCGGGGCGGGCGTCGGTCGTGAAGTCCAGGTCGTTGCCGAGCCGGCCGAGCAGCGCGTCGCGCACCGACCCGCCGACCAGGGCGAGTGAGAACCCTGCCTCCTGGAATCGGCGGGCGAGATCGTCGGCGACGGGGGCCACCCGCAGCAGCTCGGCGACCGCGCGCTGCTGCGCCTGGCTCAGGGCAGAGGGAGTGTCTTCGTTGGGGTTCGGCACAACAGAAGAGGGTACGTGCCCCGGCGACCAGGGGCGCCCTCCATTTGGCCGAGGACGGCCGGCCGGCGCAGGCCGCGGACAGCTCCCTTCATACCCGGCGTAAGCGCAGTCCTCGCGGCGTACGGAAGCTCTCCCCTCGATACTGGATATAGAGGACGGGACGCCGGTGTTCTTCGATCTTGTGACGTAGACCGCGGCACTTCCCCTCAGCGCGCATCGTTACCATGCGTGGACGCACATTCCGACGACCACTGACGACGAGGGACGGGCGAGCGCGTGGCCGAGGCGGCTGAATTCCAGGGGACCAGTGCCTCACCTGCCCGCCGGTGGCTGCGACGCGCCGGCGGGCTGCTCGCTGGTGCGCCGCTGCTGGCCGGGCTGCTCCAGCTGCCCGCCGCGGCGCCCGCCCAGGCCGCCTCCTCGGACACGGTGTCCGTCGCCCTGGACTCACTGACCCCCAGCGCCCCCACCGACGGGGACACGCTGACCGTGTCGGGCACCGTGACCAACAACGGCAAGCAGACCGTCACCGGCGCCCACGTGGACCTGCGGGTGGGCTCCATGCTGACCACCCGCTCGGGGATCGACTCCGTCACCCAGCACTCCGACGACCTGACCGGCGGAACCGGTGCCGAGGTCGGCGGGAAGTACGCGGCGAAGTTCGCCAAGCTGTCCCCGGGCGTCGCGGAGCACTTCAGCATCTCCGTCCCCGTGGACAAGCTCGACCTCGGCGACGACGGCGTCTACGAGTTCGGTGTCTCCCTCTCCGGCAAGACCGCCGCCCAGCCCTGGGACCAGATGCTCGGCATCCAGCGGACGTTCCTGCCGTGGCAGCCGTCCGAGGCCGACACCAAGACGAAGACGACGTATCTGTGGCCGCTGATCTCCACGGTCCACATGACGGCCAAGACGGGCGCAGGCGAGCTCCAGACGCCGGTGTTCCGCAACGACGACCTGGCCAAGGAACTCGCGCCCGGCGGCCGACTGGCCCGGATGGTGGATCTGGGCAAGGACCTGGACGTCACCTGGGTGATCGACCCCGATCTACTGGCCTCGGTGGACGCCATGGCGACCGGCAACTACCGGCTGCCGGGTGGCGGGGGCACCACCAAGCCCGGCCCGAAGGAGCACCAGGCGCTCGCCAAGCAATGGCTGGCCGGCCTGCAGAAGGCGGTGACGGGCAAGGAGGTCGTCGCGCTGCCCTTCGCCGACCCGGACCTGGCGTCCCTTGCGCACAACGGCACCAGCGTCACCGGCTCGCTCAGCCACCTCAAGGACGCCACCGACGTCGCCGCCACCACCGTCAAAACCGTGCTCCACGTCACACCGAGCACCGACTTCGCCTGGCCGGCGGAGGGCGCCGTGGACCCGGCGATCATGAAGGTCGCGACCTCCGCCGGCGCCGACCGCGTGATCGCCCGCAGCGACAGCCTCCAGGAGACCGCCGGGCTGCCGTACACGCCCTCCGCCGCCCGCCCGGTCGGCGGCGGCACCACGGCGGTGGTCTCCGACGCCCGGCTGTCCACGGCCTTCGAGGGCAACCTGACGAAGGCGGACTCCGCCACGCTCGCCGTGCAGGAGTTCCTGGCGCAGAGCCTCGAGGTGAACGCGCAGACGGACAAGCAGCGCAGCATCGTGATCGCTCCGCAGCGCATGCCCACCGCGAGCCAGGCCCAGGCGATGGCGGCGGCGCTGAAGGCGCTCCAGGGCGGGAACTGGTCCGAGTCCCAGGACCTCTCCGCGGCGGCCAAGGACAAGCCGGACCCGAACGCCACCACGCGCATCCCGTCGGGGTCCGCCTACCCCTCCTCGCTGCGCTCGCAGGAACTGCCGCGGACGGCCTTCGAGCAGATCGCGCGCACCCAGGACAAGCTCGACAGCTTCCAGGTGATCCTCTCCGACCAGTCCCGGGTCGTCACGCCGTTCGGGCGGGCCATAAACCGTGAGATGTCCACGTCGTGGGGCGGCAGGAGCGGCAACGCGCAGAGCTACCGCGACGGCGTGGAGGGGTGGCTCGACGAGCTGGCCGACCAGGTCAAGCTCATCGACAAGTCGGAGACCAAGCTCTCCGGACGCAGCGCCACCATCCCGGTGACCGTCCAGAACAACCTCGTCCAGCCGGTCGGCCATCTGGTCCTGCGCCTGACCTCGACCATGCCGACCCGTCTGAAGATCGGCGGCAAGGCCTATTCCGAGGAGCGGGTGGAGATCTCCGGCGGGCACAGCCAGTCCGTGAAGTTCACCACGTCGGCCAACGCCAACGGCCGGGTCACGGTGATCGCCCAGCTGTACACCGAGGACGGCCAGAAGTACGGCGACGCCGTCAGCTTCGATGTGAAGGTCACCGAGATCACCCCCACGGTGATGCTGGTCATCGGCGGCGGTGTGCTCCTTCTCGTCCTGGCCGGTTTCCGGATGTACACCCAGCGCAAGCGCGCATCCGCCCGTCAGACGGAGGAGAACGGACCCGTCGCGGACGAGCAGTCCGCCGACGAGCCCGGGAACCCCGACGCCCCCGCAGACCGTCTCCCGGAGGAACTGGAGGATTCCGGCTCTCCGACCGGGGCAGACGACCCGGAGCACGCGAGTGACCCCGCTCCGGACACCGCACCGGAAAGCCCCGACCCGTCCGGGACGGGTGAGAGAGTGGACCGTTGAGCGATGTCGTGGCCGGTGGGCCAGGGACGATGAGGTGGGGTAAGCATGAACGCGCCGTACGACGGTGATCGCGGCCAGGGCGCGGCCGGCTCGGGTTACCCCGGGACGCCGCAGGAGCCCGGCCAGGTGCCGCCGCAGCAGGCGGCCGACATGTACCTCCAGGACGCCTACGACCAGGACTCCTACCGGGGGCACGACCTCGCCGCCCAGGACCCGGTCGCCGAGGCGCTCTACGACCGCGCCGCGCACCCGCCGCCCCCTCAGGTCAGCCAAGGGCAGCAGCCGCTCTACGGACAGCCCGCGCAGTCGCCGTACGCGCCCGACCCGCGGATGTGGGCACAGACGCCGGCGCCGGAGCCGGACCGTGCGGCCCCGTACCTGCCGTACGGCGACGACCCGCGCACGACCCAGTTCGTGGGCAGCGACGACCTGGTCGCGCACTCGGGCGAGGAGTACCAGGAGCCGGACGCCTTCGCGCATCTCTTCAAGGACCAGCAGCACAGCGGTGGGCACGCGCCCATGGATCCGCCTGGCTTCTCCCAGCCGGCCGCCGCTCCGGGCACCGGGTACGGCCCCGTCGGCCAGTACCCGCCCGCGCCTGGCCAGGGCGCCCAGCAGGGCAACCCGTACGCCGGGGCGCCCTACCAGGCTGCCCCGGGGAACCCGGCGCAGCCGCCGGTGCCCGCCCCGGCCGCGGCGCCGGATCCCGCCGGTCCGTACCGGGACGCGGAACCGGAGCCGGCTCCCGCAGCTTCCGCCGCGCCCGCGAAGAAGGGCGGCAAGGCCGCCGGGCTGCTGAAGTCCAGTGCTGTGATGGCGGCGGGCACGATGGTCTCCCGTCTGACCGGTTTCATCCGTTCCGCGCTGATCGCCGCGGCACTCGGCCTCGGCTTCCTGGCCGACTCCTTCCAGGTTGCCTACCAGCTGCCGACGATGATCTACATCCTCACCGTCGGCGGCGGCCTCAACTCCGTCTTCGTGCCGCAGCTGGTGCGCTCGATGAAGGAGGACGAGGACGGCGGCGAGGCCTTCGCGAACCGCCTGCTGACCCTGGTGATGGTGGCGCTGGCCGCGCTCACCGGCCTCGCGATGTTCGCCGCGCCGCTCCTGGTGCGAGCGCTGTCGCCCACCATCGCCGGCGCCCCGGCCGCCAACGACGTGGCGGTCACCTTCACGCGCTACTTCCTGCCCTCGATCTTCTTCATGGGCATCCATGTGGTGATGGGTCAGATCCTCAACGCACGCGGCAAGTTCGGCGCGATGATGTGGACTCCGGTCCTGAACAACATCGTCATCATCGTGTCCCTCGGCGCGTTCATCTGGGTCTACGGCACCGCCTCACACTCCGGCTTGAGCGTCAGGAACATCCCGCCGGAGGGCCAGCGCCTGCTCGGCATCGGTGTGCTGCTGGGCCTGGTCGTCCAGGCGCTGGCGATGATCCCCTACCTGCGCGACACGGGCTTCCGGATCCGGCTGCGGTTCGACTGGCGCGGCCACGGCCTGGGCAAGGCCGCGATGCTCGCCAAGTGGACGATCCTGTTCGTCCTCGCCAACCAGGTGGGCGCCATGGTCGTGACGCAGCTCTCCACCGCGGCCGGCGACGCCTCCGGCATCAAGGGCGCCGGCTTCGCCGCCTACGCCAACGCCCAGCTGATCTGGGGTCTGCCGCAGGCCATCATCACGGTGTCCCTGATGGCCGCCCTGCTGCCGCGCATCTCCCGCTCGGCCGCCGAGGGCGACGGCGGTGCCGTCCGCGACGACATCTCCCAGGGGCTGCGGACGACGGCGGTCGCCATCGTCCCCATCGCCTTCGGCTTCGTCGCGCTCGGCATCCCGATGTGCACGCTGATCTTCGGTTCCGCGGGCACCGGTGCCGCCACCAACATGGGCTACATGCTGATGGCCTTCGGCCTCGGCCTGATCCCGTACTCGGTGCAGTACGTCGTTCTGCGCGCCTTCTACGCCTACGAAGACACCCGCACGCCGTTCTACAACACCGTGATCGTGGCGGCCGTCAACGCGAGCGCTTCCGGGCTCTGCTACCTCCTGCTGCCGGCCCGCTGGGCTGTCGCGGGCATGGCCGCCGCGTACGGCCTCGCGTACGCCATCGGCGTCGGTGTCGCCTGGCAGCGGCTGCGCAAGCGGCTCGGCGGCGACCTGGACGGCGCACGGGTGCTGCGCACCTACGCGCGCCTCGGCATCGCCTCGGTACCGGCGGCCCTGCTCAGCGGCGCGGCCTGCTACGGCATCGGGCACACCCTCGGCCAGGGGGTCGTCGGCTCCTTCGCCGCACTCATCGTCGGCGGCGCCGTCCTGTTCGGCATCTTCTTCGTCGCCGCCCGGCGAATGCGCATCGAGGAACTCAACTCGCTCGTGGGTATGGTCCGCGGGCGTCTGGGCCGCTGAGGCGGGGGTAGTCGCACAACCATCGTCCGCCGCCGCGTGTCGTGCATAGCGGCGGACTGTGGGCACAATTGGTTTCGGCGTCGGACAGCGTGCAACGGATGGGGAGGCAGGGACGACGGTGGCGGAACGGAGCACAGCTGCCGTCGACGTGGCAGACAACAGCGGCGAGCAGCCGCTGACCGCCAAGGCGGACCAGTCCACGGCCGACGGGGTGGCCAAGAACCCGGAGCGGGACACGGACAGTGACGAGGCACAGGAGAGCGGCGGTATCGAGGGCTCCGGACAGAAGGCCTCACCTCCCGAACTGCACAGCGGTCACAAGCTCGCCAGACGCTACCGACTGGAGGAGTGCGTCACCCGTCTGGACGGATTCAGCAGCTGGCGTGCGGTCGACGAGAAACTCCGTCGTGCCGTCGGCGTCCACATCCTGCCCGCGGGGCACGTGCGGGCCCGTTCCGTCCTCGCCGCCGCCCGTTCCTCCGCGCTGCTCGGCGACCCCCGTTTCGTCCAGGTCCTCGACGCCGTCGAGGAGAACGACCTCGTCTACGTCGTGCACGAGTGGCTGCCCGACGCCACCGAGCTGACCACGCTTCTCACGAACGGCCCGCTGGAGCCGCACGACGCCTACCAGATGGTCAGTCAGGTCGCCTCCGCCATGGCCGCCGCGCACCGCGAAGGCCTCGCCCATCTCCGGCTCAACCCGAACGCCGTCCTGCGCGCCTCGACCGGCCAGTGGCGCATCCGGGGCCTCGCCGTGAACGCCGCGCTGCGCGGCATCACCTCGGACACCCCGCAGCGCACCGACACCGAGGCGATCGGCGCCCTGCTGTACGCGGCGCTCACCCAGCGCTGGCCGTACGAGAGCGACGCCTACGGCCTGTCCGGGCTGCCCAAGGGCGTCGGCCTCATCGCACCGGACCAGGTGCGGGCCGGTGTGCACCGAGGCCTGTCCGAGCTGTCCATGCGCGCACTCGCCAACGATGGGGCCACCGCCTCCCGTCACGAGGCCCCGTGCACCACGCCGGAGGAGCTGGTGAAGGCGATCGGCGAGATGCCGCGCATCCGCCCGCCGGAGCCGGCCTTCACGGCCCCGCCGGAGTACCAGCGCACGACCTACCAGCAGGGCACGTACGGCCGCCCGGCGCCGCACCCCGGCGCGGCCCAGCCGATGACGACCCCGCCACCGCCGCTGCAGAGCCGTACCGGCAAGGTGCTGAAGTGGGCGGTGTCCGCACTCCTCATTGCCGCCCTCGGTCTGGGCAGCTGGCAGTTGGCGGACGCGCTGATGGACCAGAGCGGCAAGTCCGACGACACCAACAAGAGCCAGACGACGGACGACGGCGACAAGGGGTCGAAGGCTGCGGCTTCTGGCAAGCCGATCGCCATCCAGAAGGCGCGCGACTTCGACCCGTTCAGCGCGGACCACTCCGAGAAGCCCGCGGATGTGGGAAAGGTCTTCGACAACAGCCCGTCCACCTTCTGGCAGACGGACTTCTATCTCAGCCCCAAGTTCGGAAACCTGAAGCCGGGCGTCGGGGTCATCCTCGATCTGGGCAAGGTCCAGCAGGTCGGAAAGGCAACGGTCACCTTCCTGGGGGACACCTCGGTCGAGCTGCGTGCCGCGAGCGCGGACACCGGATCGCAACCGACTTCGTTCGACGCCTACGGCAAGGTCGCCAGCGGCTCGGGCACGACGGTGGTACTCAAGCCCGACAAGCCCCTGAAGACCCGGTACCTCCTGGTGTGGCTGACCGAGCTGCCCTCGGACGGGGCGGGCCAGTGGCGGGGCAGAGTGGCGGACGTCAAGGTGACCAGCTGAGGTCTCCACCCGGGAGGGGCAGATGGCGGAGGGCGCCGGATACGACCGGGTGAGCGACAAGGATCTCCTCGCCCGTCATGTGGAAGGCGATCCCGATGCCTTCGGTGAGATCGTGCGGCGGCATCGGGACCGGCTCTGGGCGGTGGCGCTGCGGACGCTGGGCGACCGCGAGGAGGCCGCCGACGCGGTCCAGGACGCCCTGGTGTCGGCCTACCGGGCCGCCCATACCTTCCGGGGCCAGTCGGCCGTCACGACCTGGCTGCACCGGATCACGGTGAACGCCTGCCTGGACCGCGCCCGCAAGGCGGCCTCACGGAAGACCGCTCCCGTCGACGACGCCGAGCGACTGGAACAGTTGCTGGAACCGCACGAGTCGGCCTCGGCGCCGGCCGAACGCAACGATGTCCAGCGCCAGCTCTTCGAAGCGCTCGGCACTCTCCCGCACGACCAGCGGGCCGCCCTGGTCCTGGTGGACATGCAGGGGTATCCCGTGGCCGAGGCCGCACGGATCCTCGATGTGCCCACGGGCACCGTGAAGAGCCGGTGTGCCCGGGGCAGAGCCCGGCTACTGCCTCTCCTGACGCATCTACGGCCCGAAGGCTCCGGAAGCGGAAAAGAACCCGACGCGGGACGGAACCGGGTGGAGGGGACATCCGTCCCACCGGCAACGGGGGCTCCGAGTGGAAGCTCTGAGGACACGGGACCGAGCGATTCAGCCGTAGTGAAGGGCGGAGGTGGGCGAGCGTGACTTCCACGACAGACACGGCCGGGCACCCGGACGTCGCGGAGATCTCCGACCTCACCGAAGGCCTTCTGCCTCCGGACCGCAGCGCGGATGTACGGCGCCATCTGGAGACGTGTGAGCTGTGCGCGGACGTGCAGGTCTCGCTGGAGGAGATCCGGGGCCTGCTGGGGTCCGCATCAGGAGCGGAGCGCATGCCGGCCGACGTGGCCGAGCGCATCGACGCCGCGCTGGCCGCCGAGGCACTGCTCAGCGCCTCCGCTCCGGAACCGCTCAGCGCCCATGTCTCCCCGGAGACCGAGCTGAGGCTTGGCGGCGGGCAGGGTCATGTTTCACGTGAAACATCTCTTCCCTCGGACCGGCCCGGCGGCCGTCCTCAGGCGGCGACCGGTCCAGGACGCAAGGGGCAGGAGCGGGGACGCCGCCGGAGGCGAGTGGTCCTGGGGGCTGTCCTGACCGCGGCTGTCCTGGGGGTGGGGTCACTGGTGCTGCAGTCACTCGTTGATCACTCCTCCGACACCACCACCGCCCATGGAAAGCCGACCCCTTCCGTCGGCCCGTTCTCCGGCGCGAGCGTCCAGAGCCAGGTGAAGGACCTACTCACCGACAAGAAGAGCGGGCAGCAGGGCCAGCGGCCTCGATCGGGCATCGATTCCGGGCAGGACACTCCCAAGCCGACCGAGAGCGCCAACACCCTGATCCAGACCGACGTCGCCGTCCCCGACTGTGTCCGGGCGGCGCTCCACCGGGGCGACGACGTCCTGGGCGCCAAGACAGGAACGTACGACGGGAAGTCCGCCTACCTGGTAGTGGTGCCCGACGCCGCCGACAGCGCACGAGTCACGGTCTACATCGTCGACGCGGCCTGTATCGGACAGCAGCCTGGCTCCGCAGGGACGGTTCTTCTGAAGCATTCCTTCGCTCGCCCGTGAGCGTGTCTGTCTCTGAGTGCGCCGCTCTCCGAGCACGGCCATCCCTGTGTGCGCCCATCGCTGAGCGCGCCCGTCGCTGAGGGCGCCGCCCCTGAATCGACCGGGCCGCTCCCGCCGTCACCCGACGCATGCGTGTGCCCCGGCACAGCGGGAATGCGGGCCCCGTAGGATCCGTTGGGTGGGGTGAGAGTTCTGAAAGGGGCTCCCACCGGTCGACTGACGCAGACCAGAGACGAGGAATCAAGCCGTGAGCGACGTCCGTAACGTGATCATCATCGGCTCCGGGCCCGCAGGCTACACGGCGGCGCTCTACACCGCCCGCGCCTCGCTGAAGCCCCTGGTGTTCGAAGGCGCCGTCACCGCCGGTGGCGCCCTGATGACCACCACCGAGGTCGAGAACTTCCCGGGCTTCCGCGACGGCATCATGGGCCCCGAGCTCATGGACAACATGCGGGCGCAGGCCGAGCGCTTCGGCGCCGAGCTCATCCCGGACGACATCGTCTCCGTTGACCTCGCCGGTGAGATCAAGACCGTGACCGACACCGCGGGCACGGTCCACAAGGCGAAGGCCATCATCGTCGCCACCGGCTCGCAGCACCGCAAGCTGGGCCTGCCGAACGAGGACGCGCTGTCCGGTCGCGGTGTCTCCTGGTGCGCGACCTGCGACGGGTTCTTCTTCAAGGACCAGGACATCGCCGTGATCGGTGGCGGTGACACCGCGATGGAGGAGGCCACCTTCCTCTCGCGGTTCGCCAAGTCCGTGACGATCGTCCACCGCCGGGACACGCTGCGCGCCTCGAAGGCGATGCAGGAGCGCGCGTTCGGCGACCCGAAGATCAAGTTCGTGTGGGACAGCGAGGTCGCCGAGATCCAGGGCGAGCAGAAGCTCTCCGGTCTGAAGCTGCGCAACGTCAAGACCGGCGAGCTGTCGGAGCTGCCCGTGACCGGTCTGTTCATCGCGATCGGCCATGACCCGCGTACCGAGCTGTTCAAGGGTCAGCTGGACCTGGACGAGGAGGGCTACCTGAAGGTCGCCTCTCCGTCCACCCGGACCAATGTGACCGGTGTCTTCGCCGCCGGTGACGTGGTGGACCACACCTACCGCCAGGCGATCACCGCGGCCGGCACCGGCTGCTCCTCCGCTCTGGACGCCGAGCGCTTCCTCTCCGCCCTCGCGGACGAGGACAAGGCGGAGCCCGAGAAGACCGCCGCCGTCTGACTTTCCCCTTCCTCCCTGCCCCACCGCATGATCAAGGAGCCCGCTGTGGCCAACCTGAAGAACGTGACCGACGCTTCCTTCGACGAGGACGTCCTCAAGAGCGACAAGCCCGTCCTGGTGGACTTCTGGGCCGCCTGGTGCGGTCCGTGCCGCCAGATCGCCCCGTCCCTCGAGGCCATCGCCGCCGAGTACGGCGACAAGATCGAGGTCGTCAAGCTGAACATCGACGAGAACCCGGGTACGGCCGCCAAGTACGGCGTCATGTCGATCCCGACCCTGAACGTCTACCAGGGTGGCGAGGTCGCCAAGACCATCGTCGGTGCCAAGCCGAAGGCCGCGATCGTTCGCGACCTCGAAGAGTTCATCGCTGAGTAAGGCGAGAACCGAGCGGCGCCGTCCGAGCGGCGGTGCATGTTTCACGTGAAACACGAATGGGCCAACCCCCGAGGGTTGGCCCATTCGCTTATGTCCCTCCGCTGATCAGCGGCTACAGCGGCCTCAGCGCCGGCTCCTTCTGGACCGCTCCCAGAAGCCGGTCGAGTGCCATCTCCACGTCTTCCTTCCAGGAGAGCGTCGACCGCAGCTCCAGCCGCAGCCGGGGATGCGTGGGGTGCTGCCGCACCGTTTTGAAGCCGACGGCCAGAAGATGTTCCGCGGGGAGCAGGCAGGCGGGTTCCTTCCAGCGGGCGTCACCGAAGGCCTCGATCGCCTTGAAGCCTCGGCGCAGCAGATCCTTGGCGACCGTCTGCACGAGTACTCGGCCAAGCCCCTGCCCTTGATAGCCGGGCATGATGAACGCCGTCATCAGCTGTACGGCGTCGGGCGAGACGGGACTCGTGGGAAAGGCCGTCGAGCGCGGGACATAGGCTGGAGGGGCGTACAGAACGAATCCCACTGGTACGTCATCGACGTACACCACCCGTCCACACGAACCCCAGTCCAGCAGAACGGCGGAGATCCAGGCTTCCTTCTCCAGTGCCGAGGTGCCCGCCCTTACCGCCGCTTCGCCGCTGACGGGATCCAGTTCCCAGAAGACACACGACCGACAGCGTTGGGGAAGGTCCTGAAGGTTGTCCAGCGTGAGCGGCACGAGCCGACGCCCCATGAAGGCTGTTCCTCGCTTCCTTCGCCCGCCGCACCACGCGCGGCTGTCAGAGTGCTCCGCTGCCTGAGCAGGCTGCCGACGAATCCGCCGACCGCTCCAAGGCTCAGGCCCGCGCTCACCAGTCCGGTGCGGCTCATCGATCGCATGGCCCTGTCTCCCCACTCAGAGATGCAGATGCTGTCCGGTGGATGTGCCATACCCGTTCGCATCGTATCCACGATGTGATTCGCTCGATACCGCCTCAAAGCAAAGAGCGGGCCGTGTTCCGGTACACACCGGACACGGCCCGCTCTTGTGTGGCCGAGTTGGAGGGCCGGGATCAGTCGTCTTCGTCGTCCGCCGCGTTCTGCAGCTCCTGGTGCAGTACCGGCCCCTCGTCCGGGGCGAGCGTGCTCAGGATCCGCTGAAGATCGTCCACCGAGGCGAACTCGACGGTGATCTTGCCCTTCTTCTGGCCGAGGTCGACCTTTACCCGCGTTTCGAAGCGGTCCGACAGACGGGTCGCCAGCTCGTTCAGGGCCGGGGACATCCGGGAGCCGGCGCGCGGCCCCTTGGCACGCTGGGGCTTCTGGGGCCGCGAACCCATGAGGGTCACGATCTCCTCGACGGCTCGCACCGACAGCCCCTCGGCCACGATGCGGTGGGCCAGCCGGTCCTGCTCCTCGGAGTCCTCGATGGACAACAGGGCCCGGGCATGCCCGGCGGAGAGGACACCGGCAGCCACGCGCTTCTGGACGGCCGGCGAGAGCTTCAGCAGACGCAGCGTGTTGGACACCTGAGGCCGGGAGCGCCCGATCCGGTCGGCCAGCTGGTCGTGCGTGCAGTTGAAGTCCTTGAGCAGCTGGTCGTAGGCGGCCGCCTCTTCCAGCGGGTTCAGCTGCGCGCGGTGCAGGTTCTCCAACAACGCGTCCAGGAGGAGTTTCTCGTCCTCCGTGGCCCGGACGATCGCCGGGATGGCCTCCAGGCCGGCCTCGCGGCAGGCACGCCAGCGGCGCTCGCCCATGATGAGCTCGTAGCGGGCGGGCCCCAGCTGCCGGACGACGACGGGCTGGAGGAGACCGACCTCCTTGATGGAGGTGACGAGCTCCTGGAGCGCGTCCTCGTCGAAGACATCACGCGGCTGGCGCGGGTTGGGCGAAATCGCGTCGAGAGGAATCTCGGCGAAGTGCGCGCCCATCGGGGCAGCCGGCGTCTCCGTGACGGGGCTTGCGGGGAGCTCCTCGGTTTCATGTGAAACAGGCGGCAGCGTGGCCACCTTCGCCGCGGCAACCCCGCGGTCGGTCGTCAGCGCCGGGACGGCCGCAGGGGAGGCGGAGACTCCACCACCCAGCGCGGCCGGGGCCGGGGTCTTCTCCGTCGGGGCAGCGGGGATCAGTGCGCCTAGACCACGGCCCAGCCCCCTCCGTCGCTCGCTCACTGGATCCCCTCCACCATGCTCGGGTCGTTCTGGGCGCCGATGTGGGCCTGGCTCGCGTCATAGCTGATGCCGATGCCCTTCAGCGCAATTTCTCGGGCCGCCTCAAGATACGAGAGGGCACCGCTCGATCCAGGATCGTAAGTCAGTACCGTCTGCCCGTAACTCGGCGCCTCGGAGATACGGACCGAGCGGGGAATGCTTGTCCGCAGCACCTCGTCGCCGAAGTGGGTGCGCACCTCGTCCGCGACCTGGGAGGCGAGACGCGTCCGGCCGTCGTACATGGTGAGCAGGATGGTCGACACATGCAGCGCGGGGTTGAGGTGCCCCCGTACCAGGTCGACGTTGCGCAGCAGCTGCCCCAGACCCTCGAGTGCGTAGTACTCGCACTGGATCGGGATGAGGACCTCCTGGCCCGCCACCAGCGCGTTGACCGTCAACAGGCCGAGCGAGGGCGGGCAGTCGATGAGGATGTAGTCCAAGGGCTGTTCATAAGCCTGGATCGCCCGCTCCAGCCGGCTCTCACGGGCCACCAGGGACACCAACTCGATCTCCGCACCGGCGAGATCGATGGTGGCGGGGGCACAGAAGAGACCCTCTACGTCGGGGACCGGCTGGACGACCTCGGCAAGAGGCTTGCTCTCTACCAACACGTCGTAGATCGAAGGAACTTCGGCGTGGTGGTCGATCCCGAGGGCGGTGGACGCATTGCCCTGCGGGTCGAGGTCGATCACCAGGACACGGCCGCCGTGCAGAGCCAGCGAAGCGGCAAGGTTGACGGTGGTCGTCGTCTTGCCCACGCCACCCTTCTGGTTGGCGACCACGATGACTCTGGTCTGCTCCGGTCGGGGCAGACCTTCGCCGGCGCGGCCCAGAGCCTCTACCGCCAGTTGGGCCGCACGACCGATCGGAGTGTCGTCCATCGGAGGCGGTGTTTCACGTGAAACATCCGCCCCCATCGACTCGGTACGGGGACCGGGGACCGGATCGGTCATCGGTCCCGCGATGTTGGCGTCGGACCGCAAGGATTCACTCTCCTCGACTTCAGGCTCGCAATGAACAGAGCCTCCCATGCCTTCGGGGTCGTGAACCAGTGAGGCCTGGTGTTCTGTGGAGAAATCCACCTCTGTGGACAACTCCGTGCCCCTGGAGAGGGACGGAGTGCCATGGGAGAGGGGATCCTCCGCCAGGGAACCGAGGGGCTTGCGGTCACGAGGTTCGGCCGCAGCGCGGCCGCGACTGATGATGCCGTGGAGAAGTGAGCGACGTTTCACGTGAAACACGATGCACAGCGGCGGCGACCGGACCTTCGCGACACTCCGACCTGCATAGGTTTGGCAGCTTGTGTGGAGTACGTCTCGTCCTCGGGACGGATACGAGACGCTCCTGCTGCTACCCGCTGATCCCGCTCCTGCCCCTGCTCAGCGGCGACGGCGGGCCCGGCCCGTCCGGGCCGCCTTGGCCCGCTTGGCCGCGAACCGCACGCCGCCCGGGCTCTCTCCAACCTCGACCCGAACCACCGTGGACAACGGGTCCACGATGCCCTCACCCACATGCAGGATCGACGTCTCCACCGCGCCGAGCTTGCTGAGTGCCGTGGACGCGGCCTTCAGCTCCTCCTCGGCGGTGTCTCCCTTCAGCGCGAGCATCTCGCCGTAGGGGCGCAGCAGCGGGATGCCCCAGGCGGCCAGGCGATCCAGCGGGGCCACGGCCCGGGCGGTCACCACATGGACCGGCGGCAGCTTGCCCAGGACCTCCTCGGCCCGGCCCCGCACCACCGTGACGTGATCCAGGCCGAGCAGCTCGACGACCTCGGTGAGGAAGTTGGTGCGCCGCAGCAGCGGCTCCAGCAGGGTGATGTTCAGGTCGTCCCGGACCAGGGCCAGCGGGATACCGGGCAGACCGGCACCGGAGCCGACATCGCAGACCGTCACGCCCTCGGGGACGGCCTCGGAGAGCACCGCGCAGTTCAGCAGGTGCCGCTCCCACAGGCGGGGCACCTCCCGCGGGCCGATGAGGCCACGCTGCACGCCGGCCTCGGCGAGCAGCTCCGCGTAGCGGACCGCATCGGCGAAGCGATCACCAAAAACTTCCCGCGCCTGCTCGGGCGCGGGGGGAAGCTCCGCTGCCTCCGTCACGGGGACCGTCCTTCCGTACAGCGCCGGCGCTTCGCGCACCGGCCACCAGAACTACCAGGCTGACAAAGTTCGGCCCCGTCTGCTCAACAGACGGGGCCGGTGGAACGTGGGGGCCGATCAGGCGGGCAGCACGACGACGAACCGCTGCGGCTCCTCGCCCTCGGACTCGCTGCGCAGTCCCGCGGCCTTGACCGCGTCGTGCACGACCTTGCGCTCGAACGGGGTCATCGGCTTGAGCTTCACGGGCTCGCCGGTGTTCTTGGCCTCGCTGGCGGCCTTGGCGCCGATCTCGGACAGCTCGGCCCGCTTCTTGGCCCGGTAACCCGCGATGTCCAGCATCAGCCGGCTGCGGTCGCCGGTCTCCCGGTGCACGGCCAGGCGCGTCAGCTCCTGCAGTGCCTCCAGCACCTCGCCGTCCCGGCCCACGAGCTTCTGCAGGTCACGGCCGCCGGTGTCGCTGATGATCGACACGGAGGCGCGGTCGGCCTCGACATCCATGTCGATGTCGCCGTCGAGATCGGCGATGTCCAGCAGACCCTCCAGGTAGTCCGCCGCGATCTCACCCTCCTGCTCCAGGCGGGTCAGGGCGTCTGCGCCCTCGGCAGCGGCGGAGGTGGTGCCTTCCGTCACGGGATGGGCTCCTTCTTACTTCTTGGACGGGGACTTGGGCCGCTGCGGGCCACCCTTGCGCTGGCCGGACTGGGCCTTGCTGCGGGTGCCGGAGCCGGGCTTCTGGGCCTGCTGGGCAGCGGCGGGCTTGGCGTCCTGCGGCTTGGCGTCCTGCGGCTCGTCGGACTTCTCCAGCGAGGTGGACGAGGTGGAACCGCCCGCCTGCTTGGTCCCGCCGGACTGACGCTGGGCCTTGGACTGGCGCTTGGGCTGCTGGCGCCGGGCCGCGGCGCCGGTGCCGGCCGCCGTGGTGGTCTCCGCGCCGTCCGCGGTCTGCGCCTCGGCCTGGACCGTGCTCTTCGCCACAGTGCCGTCGGCCTGGGCGGCGAGACCGGCCTTGTTCACGGCGTTGATGAACTTGCGCTCGAACTCGTTGCGGTCCCGGCCCTTGGCGACGATCGCCTTGACGATGGCCTTCTCGCTGCGCCGGCGGACCTTGCCGTGCTGCGTCACGTGCTTGGTCAGGCGCTCCAGGTAGGCCGCCTGGGCCTTGGAACCCGGCGTCGGGTTGTTGTGGATGACGTACATCTGCTGACCCATGGTCCACACGTTGGTGGTCAGCCAGTAGATGAGGACACCGACGGGGAACCGGATACCGAAGAAGGCGAACATGACCGGGAAGACGTACATCAGCATCTTCTGCTGCTGCATGAACGGCGTCTTCACGGTGGTGTCGACGTTCTTCGTCATCAGCTGGCGCTGTGTGTAGAACTGCGACCCCGACATCAGGACGATCATGACCGCGGTGACAACCCGGACGTCGGTCAGCGAGGCGCCGAGCTTCGCGACCGTGTCGGCGCTGTCCAGGAACTTCGCGGCCAGCGGGGCACCGAAGATGTGTGCCTTCTGGGCGCTCGTCAGGAGGCTTTGGTTGATGACGCCGATGGTCTTGCCCGACGCGATGCCGTTGAGCACGTGGTACAGGGCGAAGAAGAACGGGGACTGCGCCAGGATGGGAAGGCACGAGGAGAGCGGGTTGGTGCCCGCCTCCTTGTACAGCTTCATCATCTCTTCGGACTGGCGCTGCTTGTCGTTCTTGTAGCGCTCCTGGATCTTCTTCATCTCGGGCTGCAGCGTCTGCATCGCCCGGGTGGCCTTGATCTGCTTGACGAACAGCGGGATCAGGCAGATGCGGATCAGGATCACCAGGGACACGATGGACAGGCCCCAGGCCCATCCGGTGTCAGGGCCGAAGATGGCTCCGTACACCGTGTGGAACTGGACGATGACCCAGGAAACGGGTGTCGTGATGAAGCTGAAGAGGCTGGCAATCGTGTCCACTAATCATGCTCCTTGGGCATGGGACGAGGTCTCTGCGGCCGGGCTCGGAGGAAGCTCGGAAGAAGGACTCTCGGGCTTCACTTCGGTGGCCGGTTCGGCGGCGGAGGGCCCGCCCTTGCGTGCGCGCCAAGCGTTGCGCAGCATTTCGTGCCACCGTGGGCGCTTGCGCGGCGGGACATGGTCCACACCACCCAGCGACCACGGATTGCACCGGAGGATGCGCCAGGCGGTGAGTGCCGTTCCCTTGATCGCACCGTGCCGGTCGATGGCCGTGTAGCCGTAGTGCGAGCACGACGGGTAGTACTTGCACACCGGCCCCAGCAGTGGACTGATCGTCCACTGGTACAGCTTGATCAGAGCCAGCAGCGGGTACTTCATCGCGCGCCCCCTCCCAGCAGCCGCTGAACGGCGGCATCCAGGTCTCGGGCCAGCTGTGCGTGGTCTGCGTCGCCCGCTCCGGGCAGCGCTCGTACGACTACCAGGCTACCGGGGGGAAACAGGGCGACTCGCTCACGCATCAGATGACGCAGTCTGCGCTTCACTTTGTTACGCACGACCGCTCCACCCACGGCCTTGCTCACGACGAAACCCGCACGCGTCGGGGGAGCGCTCTCCCCAGGCGCGTGCGGGTCCGTGACACCGCTACGAAGGTGGACGACGAGGGTCGGGCGTCCTGCCCGGCGACCTCGTCGAACCGCGGTCGCGAAGTCCTCGCGCCGCCTCAGCCGGTTTTCGGTGGGCAGCACGACGTCATGACCTGATCGGGATCAGGCGGACAGGCGGGCGCGACCCTTGCTACGGCGGGACGCGAGAATCGCGCGGCCGGCACGGGTGCGCATACGCAGCCGGAAGCCGTGGGTCTTCGCGCGACGACGGTTGTTCGGCTGGAAGGTGCGCTTGCTCACTCGGGGGCTCCAGAAAGAAATCGGTAGTTGCGGGGTGCCGTCTTGGCTGTCACCGTGCGCCCACGAGTAGCTCGCGTCACGCCCGAGTGCACCGCTTCCCGATCACCTGACGTGATCTGTGCCCATCGGAGGCAGGCGGCAGCAGCCATCGACAACTCGACCTGGTTACGGTACGCGGGGCCGCACCATCCGGTCAAACCAGGGGTCACGGAGAGACACTATCCACAGGCTGGGGACAACAACTTGAACCGCACCCGCCGCGCTGACTACCGTGGCTGAACTCCGATTCGTTCTTTTGTCCCCCGCCCCGGCGGGTTTGACCCACCGAACACCCGAAGTACCCCCCGACCCGTTCCGCGATCACACATTCGTGGGACCTGTGAGAGAGCGTGCCCTGTGGCTGACGTACCCGCCGATCTTGCCGCAGTGTGGCCGCGAGTACTGGAGCAGCTCCTCGGAGAGGGCCGCGGACAGGGTGTCGAGGCGAAGGACGAGCACTGGATCCGTCGCTGCCAGCCGCTCGCGCTGGTCGCGGACACCGCCCTGCTCGCCGTACCGAACGAATTCGCGAAGGGCGTACTGGAGGGCCGGCTCGCGCCGGTCGTCAGCGAGACGCTGAGCCGCGAGTGCGGCCGCCCCATCCGTATCGCGATCACCGTGGACGACTCCGCGGGCGAGCCGCCGGCCCCCGCGGCACCGGTGCAGCAGCCGCCCAAGCCGCGCTACGAAGAGCCCGAGCTGCCGTCCGGCCCGTCGTACGAGGAACGGCCGTACGAGGGCTACGGCCGCCACCGCGCAGCCGAGCAGCCGCCGGCCGAGCAGCAGCACCGCGCCGACCACCTGCCCAACGGACGCGCCGACCAGCTCCCCGTCGTACGCCCGGCGTATCCCTCCGAGTACCAGCGCCGCGAGCCCGGCACCTGGCCACGGCCTGCGCAGGACGAGTACAGCTGGCAGCAGCCGCGGCTCGGCTTCCCCGAGCGCGACCCCTACGCCTCGCCGTCGTCCCAGGACGCCTACGGCTCCGGACCCGACGCCTACGGCTCGCCGTCCTCGGACTACCGCTCGCAGGGCATGGACCGGCCGTCGTACGAGCAGCAGCGCGGCGACTACGACACCCCGCGCGCCGACTACGACCCGTCCCGCACCGAGTACGACCAGCGCGACCCCGTCCGCCGTGAGCTGCCCGAGCAGCCGGCGGGCGGCGGCCCCGCGCACCGGGGCGGCCCCGGCCGACCGGACCTGCCCACGACCGGCGCGCCCGGCCCGCTGGCCGCGCAGCCCGCGCCGGCGAGCGGTCCCGGCGAGCCGACGGCGCGGCTGAACCCGAAGTACCTCTTCGACACGTTCGTCATCGGCGCCTCCAACCGGTTCGCGCACGCGGCCGCGGTCGCCGTCGCCGAGGCACCGGCGAAGGCCTACAACCCCCTGTTCATCTACGGGGAGTCGGGGCTCGGCAAGACGCATCTGCTGCACGCCATCGGGCACTACGCGCGCAGCCTCTACCCGGGCACGCGCGTGCGGTACGTGAGCTCGGAGGAGTTCACCAACGAGTTCATCAACTCCATCCGCGACGGCAAGGGCGACAGCTTCCGCAAGCGCTACCGCGAGATGGACATCCTGCTCGTCGACGACATCCAGTTCCTCGCGGACAAGGAGTCGACGCAGGAGGAGTTCTTCCACACCTTCAACACGCTCCACAACGCGAACAAGCAGATCGTGCTGTCCTCCGACCGGCCGCCGAAGCAGCTGGTCACGCTGGAGGACCGGCTGCGGAACCGTTTCGAGTGGGGTCTGATCACCGACGTCCAGCCGCCCGAGCTGGAGACGCGTATCGCGATCCTGCGCAAGAAGGCGGTCCAGGAGCAGCTCAACGCCCCGCCGGAGGTGCTCGAGTTCATCGCCTCCCGGATCTCGCGGAACATCCGTGAACTGGAGGGCGCGCTGATCCGGGTGACGGCGTTCGCCTCGCTCAACCGGCAGCCGGTGGATCTCGGCCTGACCGAGATCGTCCTGAAGGACCTGATCCCCGGCGGCGAGGACTCGGCTCCGGAGATCACGGCCACGGCGATCATGGCGGCCACCGCGGACTACTTCGGGCTGACGGTGGAGGACCTGTGCGGCACCTCGCGCGGGCGCGCGCTGGTGACCGCACGGCAGATCGCGATGTACCTGTGCCGGGAGCTGACGGATCTGTCGCTGCCGAAGATCGGGGCGCAGTTCGGCGGGCGGGACCACACGACCGTGATGCACGCCGACCGCAAGATCCGCGCGTTGATGGCCGAGCGGCGGTCGATCTACAACCAGGTGACCGAGCTGACCAACCGGATCAAGAACGGCTGACGGCGGCTGCGCCTGGCCTGCGCCGACATCGAGGGCGCCTTCGGGATACGACTCCTGAGGGCGCCCTTTGGCATGGTCGCCGTCCGCAGGGGCGGGGTGCCTGGTGCCGGTGCCCCGTGCTGGGGCCGGCCCGGGGTCGGGGCCGCGTTTGCCCGCGCCGGCGGGGTGCCGCGAGTACGGGTGGAGCGTTCCTCCTACGCCACCGGGTGTTCGAATTTCTGCCGGGTTACGGCCATCCTCCACAGATTCGCTGGGTTTCTTCCGTCCACATCCTGGGGACTGCGGAGTTGTCCCGAGCGGCGTCCACAGGAAACCTGTTCATATGGCGTTCGCCCAGCTCAGCTGCCTGTGGAATCGTGGACGAACGATCTCCACAGGCTGTGGACCGAGCGAAGATCCACAGGCTGTGCACGAGGTTTTCCACTGGCGCCCCACAGGCTGGAGCCGGTTGTCCCCAGTGATCCCCGGCTTCTCCACATGGCTGTCCACTGTTCGGCAACGCGACGCCCCCGCTCACCGCGTCGAGTGAAAGGCGTCACACGAAGGTGCCGGATTGGGGTGTGGGAAACGTGGGTAAACCTGGGGACGCAGCTGGGGAGAACTGCCCTCGGGCTGTGGGCGGGGTGTGCAGAACTTTCCGTTCTCCACAGATGCCCCCGGTTGTCCACCGCCGTCACCCACAGGCCCCGTGGACAAAATCTGGGGCCTGAGCTGGGAAAACGCGGTTATCCACGGTATCCACAGGCCCTACTACTACTCCCAACTAGAGAGAGCTCGGGAATCGCTTTGAAGCGGGGCCTGTGCACAACTCGCTGTCTCGCGTCCGGCTGCCTCCCGGAGCGACTTGACCCCGACGGGCACCTACTGTCAGTGCGGTGCGTCAGACTGGTCCCCGGTGTCCTTCCCTTCGCAGTGGGCGGTGACACCGAGTCGGAGGACTCAGTAGCAACAGCAGGAGGCGGCTTACGGTGAAGATCCGGGTGGAACGCGACGTACTCGCGGAGGCAGTGGCGTGGGCGGCACGCAGCCTCCCGGCCCGTCCGCCGGCGCCTGTCCTCGCCGGCCTCCTTCTCAAGGCCGAGGACGGCCAGCTGAGCCTGTCGAGCTTCGACTACGAGGTCTCCGCGCGCGTGTCCGTGGAAGCCGAGGTCGAGGAGGAGGGCACCGTCCTCGTCTCCGGCCGGCTGCTCGCCGACATCTCGCGCGCTCTGCCCAACCGGCCGGTGGAGATTTCCACAGACGGTGTACGGGCGACCGTGGTCTGCGGGTCCTCCCGGTTCACCCTGCACACCCTGCCTGTGGAGGAGTACCCGGCGCTGCCGCAGATGCCGAACGCCACGGGCACCGTCCCCGGCGAGGTCTTCGCGGCCGCCGTGTCGCAGGTGGCCATCGCCGCCGGCCGTGACGACACGCTGCCCGTCCTGACCGGTGTGCGCATCGAGATCGAGGGCGACACGGTCACCCTGGCCTCCACCGACCGCTACCGCTTCGCCGTCCGCGAGTTCCTGTGGAAGCCGGAGAACCCGGACGCCTCCGCGGTCGCCCTGGTCCCGGCCAAGACGCTCCTGGACACCGCCAAGTCGCTCGGTGCCGGTGACAGCGTGACGCTGGCGCTGTCCGGGTCGGGCGCGGGCGAGGGCCTGATCGGTTTCGAGGGCGCGGGGCGGCGTACGACCACGCGTCTGCTCGAGGGCGACCTGCCCAAGTACCGCACGCTGTTCCCGACCGAGTTCAACTCCGTCGCCGTGATCGAGACCGCGCCGTTCGTGGAGGCCGTGAAGCGTGTGGCGCTGGTGGCCGAGCGGAACACGCCGGTGCGGCTGAGCTTCGAGCAGGGCGTGCTGATCCTCGAGGCGGGCTCCAGCGACGACGCACAGGCTGTGGAAAGGGTCGACGCTCAGCTGGACGGCGACGACATCTCCATCGCCTTCAACCCGACGTTCCTGCTGGACGGTCTGAGCGCGATCGACTCCCCGGTCGCTCAGCTGTCGTTCACGACGTCCACGAAGCCGGCGCTGCTCAGCGGGAAGCCCGCGGTGGATGCCGAGGCCGACGACGCGTACAAGTACCTGATCATGCCGGTGCGGCTCAGCGGCTGACCGTTCGTCCACAGCTGTGCACAGCGCCGGGCGCTCCTGTGGGTGCCCGGCGCTGTGGTTGGTCGGCGGCGGGTCCACAGACCGCCCCGCAGCGGCGGCGGTCTGTGGAAAAGTGGCAGGTCGCAGGGGGTACGGATGAGCGCGTATGCCCACAGCTGTGCGCGAGTTGCCGGGTTTAGGCTCGGCTCGGCACACACCGGTGCCTCTCATGCCACACAGCGATCTAAGGAACACAACTGATGGAGCTCGGTCTCGTCGGCCTCGGCAAGATGGGCGGCAACATGCGCGAGCGGATCCGCCGCGCGGGCCACACCGTCATCGGATACGACCGCAACGCGGACCTCGCGGATGTCCACAGCCTGGAAGAGCTCGTGGGCAAGCTCAGCGGCCCGCGCGTGGTCTGGGTGATGGTCCCGGCCGGCGAGCCCACCCAGTCGACCATCGACCAGCTGGCCGAGCTGCTGGAGCCCGGTGACGTGGTCGTGGACGGGGGCAACTCCCGCTGGACGGACGACGAGAGGCACGCCGAGGAGCTGGCGGCCAAGGGCATAGGCTTCGTCGACTGCGGCGTCTCCGGCGGCGTCTGGGGCCTGGAGAACGGGTACGCGCTGATGTACGGCGGCGACGCCGAGAACGTCGCCAAGGTGCAGCCGGTCTTCGACGCGCTGAAGCCGGAGGGCGACTTCGGTTCGGTGCACGCCGGCAAGGTCGGCGCGGGCCACTTCGCGAAGATGGTCCACAACGGCATCGAGTACGCGATGATGCAGGCCTACGCCGAGGGCTGGGAGCTGCTGGAGAAGGTCGACTCCGTGGAGAACGTCCGCGAGGTCTTCCGCTCCTGGCAGGAGGGCACCGTCATCCGCTCCTGGCTGCTCGACCTCGCGGTCAACGCGCTGGACGACGACGAGCACCTGGAGGGCCTGCGCGGTTATGCACAGGACTCCGGTGAGGGACGCTGGACTGTGGAGGCCGCGATCGACAACGCGGTGCCGCTGCCGGCGATCACCGCGTCGCTGTTCGCGCGGTTCTCCTCCCGTCAGGAGGACTCGCCGCAGATGAAGATGATCGCCGCGCTGCGCAACCAGTTCGGCGGTCACGCCGTAGAGAAGAAGTAATCCACAGATCCACAGGGTCGCAGCCGTGAGTCCTGTGGATCCACAGTTCATCAGCGCTCTGGGGAAGGCCGGCGAAACGACCATGCACGTCACGCATCTTTCGCTGGCCGACTTCCGCTCGTACGCCCGGGCCGAGGTTCCGCTCGACCCGGGCGTCACCGCCTTCGTCGGCCCCAACGGGCAGGGCAAGACGAACCTGGTGGAAGCGGTCGGATACCTCGCCACCCTCGGCAGTCACCGGGTCGCCTCCGACGCGCCCCTGGTCCGCATGGGCGCCGAGCGGGCCGTCATCCGGGCGCAGGTCCGGCAGGGCGAGCGGCAGCAGCTGGTCGAGCTGGAGCTGAATCCCGGCAAGGCCAATCGCGCCCGCATCAACCGGTCCGCGCAGGTCAGACCCAGGGACGTCCTGGGGATCGTACGGACCGTGCTGTTCGCGCCCGAGGATCTCGCCCTCGTCAAAGGCGACCCCGGCGAGCGGCGGCGGTTCCTCGACGAGCTGATCACGGCCCGGTCGCCGCGCATGGCCGGAGTGCGCTCCGACTACGAGCGTGTCCTCAAGCAGCGCAACACCCTGCTCAAGACGGCCGCCCTGGCGCGCCGGCACGGCGGGCGGTCCATGGATCTGTCCACGCTCGACGTGTGGGACCAGCATCTGGCGCGTGCGGGCGCCGAGTTGCTCGCCCAGCGGCTGGACCTGATCGCCGCGCTGCAGCCGCTGGCCGACAAGGCGTACGAGCAGCTGGCCCCCGGCGGCGGGCCGCTGGCGCTGGAGTACAAGCCGTCCGCGCCCGGCGAGGCCCACGCGCGCGAGGATCTCTACGCCCAGCTGATGGCGGCCCTGGCGGAGGCGCGCAAGCAGGAGATCGAGCGCGGTGTCACCCTCGTGGGCCCTCATCGGGACGATCTGATACTCAAACTCGGTCAGCTGCCCGCCAAGGGGTACGCCTCCCACGGCGAGTCGTGGTCCTACGCGCTCGCCCTGCGCCTGGCCTCCTACGACCTGCTGCGGGCCGAGGGCAACGAACCGGTGCTGGTCCTGGACGACGTCTTCGCCGAGCTGGACGCGCGCCGCCGGGAGCGGCTGGCCGAGCTGGTCGCACCCGGCGAGCAGGTGCTGGTCACCGCCGCCGTGGACGACGACGTCCCGCAGGTACTGGCCGGGGCGCGCTACGCCGTGTCCGGCGGGACGGTGGAGCGCGTATGAGCACCGACGAACCCACCCCCCAGGACCCGAAGAAGAGCGGGAACGAGCCCTCCGGTGTCGACCTCGCGCGCGTGGCGTTGCGCGCGGCGAAGGAGCAGGCACGCGCGCGTGGGGACGCGGCGCGGCAGAAGAAGCAGGCCCGTCGCGGTGGCGGGCTGCGCTCCGGTGCGCGCGCCGACGGCCGCGACCCGATGGCGCTGGGTGCCGCGATCAACCGGCTGCTGACCGAGCGCGGCTGGGAGACCCCCGCGGCGGTGGGCGGGGTGATGGGCCGCTGGCCGCAGATCGTCGGGGAGGACCTGGCCAAGCACTGTGTGCCGCAGCGGTACGACGAGGACGAGCGCGTGCTGGTCGTGGGCTGCGACTCGACGGCCTGGGCGACCCAGCTGCGCCACCTCGCGCCCGCGCTGGTCGCCCGCCTCAACGAGGATCTGGGGCACGGCACCGTACGGATGATCAAGGTGCTCAATCCGGGCGGTCCGGCCCGGCGCTACGGCCCGCTGCGGGCTCCGGGGAGCTCGGGACCCGGCGATACGTACGGGTGACGTACATCACGTCGCACAGTGGGACCGGGTCGTCGGCGTGGCGCCGTATCACAGGTGCGGATAGCTGCTGCGGCACCGGTGGATCCCCATCTGACCCCCCAGTAGCCAAGGGTTGACGGCTCGAAGCGCTGAGTGCCGCTGTGAGCCCCTTGGAGCCCCCATCCGCATATCGGGACCCGGTCGAGGCCGGTTCAGGGCGGCACATGGGGACTCAGGTACCGGCAAACCCCCGTCGATGTCAGAGCTACCGGTAGACTGGAAGACAATCCCGCCCCATTGTGGGGACCGCCCGGGAAAAGCTGAGCAACGCTGATCAAGGCTTACCACCGCAACATGCCGCAGCCGCTCCGGCAACCTGCCGACGAGCCCGGCTCGTGCTGTGCCAGAAAGGGCGCTTCGTGGCCGATTCCGGCAACCCCAACGAGAACATCCCGTCCACCGACGCCGGCGTGAACGCCGAGGCCACCGCCTCGGCTTCGTACGACGCCAGCGCCATCACCGTGCTCGAAGGGCTGGACGCGGTCCGCAAGCGGCCCGGCATGTACATCGGTTCCACGGGCGAGCGCGGTCTGCACCACCTGGTGTACGAGGTCGTCGACAACTCGGTCGACGAGGCACTGGCCGGGTACGCGGACACGATCGACATCACGATCCTCGCCGACGGCGGCGTCCGGGTCGTCGACAACGGCCGTGGCATCCCGGTGGGCATCGTGCCCTCCGAGGGCAAGCCGGCCGTCGAGGTCGTGCTGACCGTGCTGCACGCGGGCGGCAAGTTCGGCGGCGGCGGCTACGCCGTCTCCGGCGGTCTGCACGGTGTGGGCGTGTCCGTCGTCAACGCGCTGTCCACGAAGGTCTCCGTCGAGGTCAGGACCGACGGGCACCGGTGGACGCAGGACTACAAGATGGGCGTCCCGACCGCCCCCCTGGTCAAGCACGAGGCGACCGAGGAGACCGGTACGTCGGTCACCTTCTGGGCCGACCCGGAGATCTTCGAGACCACCGAGTACTCCTTCGAGACGCTGTCGCGGCGCTTTCAGGAGATGGCGTTCCTCAACAAGGGCCTGACGATCAAACTCACCGACGAGCGTGAGTCGGCGAAGGCCACCAGCGGTGCGGACGAGGCGGGCGCGGACGAGAAGGCCGAGGTCAAGACCGTCACCTACTACTACGAGGGCGGCATCGTCGACTTCGTGAAGTACCTCAACTCCCGCAAGGGAGAGGTGGTGCACCCCACCGTCATCGACCTGGAGGCGGAGGACAAGGACAAGAGCCTGTCCCTCGAGGTCGCGATGCAGTGGAACAGCGGCTACAGCGAGGGCGTGTACTCCTTCGCGAACATCATCCACACCCACGAGGGCGGTACGCACGAAGAGGGCTTCCGGGCCGCGCTGACGTCGCTGATCAACAAGTACGCGCGCGACAAGAAGCTGCTGCGCGAGAAGGACGACAACCTCACCGGTGACGACATCCGCGAGGGTCTGACCGCGATCATCTCGGTCAAGCTGAGCGAGCCGCAGTTCGAGGGCCAGACGAAGACCAAGCTGGGCAACACGGAGGCCAAGACCTTCGTGCAGAAGGCGGTCTACGAGCACCTCAACGACTGGCTGGACCGCAACCCGGTCGAGGCGGCGGACATCATCCGCAAGGGCATCCAGGCCGCCACCGCGCGTGTGGCGGCCCGCAAGGCCCGCGACCTGACCCGCCGCAAGGGCCTGCTGGAGAGCGCGTCCCTGCCGGGCAAGCTGTCGGACTGCCAGTCCAACGACCCGACCAAGTGCGAGATCTTCATCGTCGAGGGCGACTCCGCCGGCGGCTCGGCCAAGTCCGGCCGCAACCCGCAGTACCAGGCGATCCTCCCGATCCGCGGCAAGATCCTGAACGTGGAGAAGGCCAGGATCGACAAGATCCTCCAGAACCAGGAGATCCAGGCGCTGATCTCGGCCTTCGGCACGGGTGTGCACGAGGACTTCGACATCGAGAAGCTCCGCTATCACAAGATCATCCTGATGGCGGACGCCGACGTCGACGGTCAGCACATCAGCACCCTGCTGCTGACCTTCTTGTTCCGCTTCATGCGGCCGCTGGTCGAGGCCGGTCACGTGTACCTGTCCCGTCCCCCGCTGTACAAGATCAAGTGGGGCCGTGACGACGTGGAGTACGCCTACTCCGACCGCGAGCGCGACGCACTGATCGAGATGGGCCGCCAGCGCGGCAAGCGCGTGCGCGAGGACTCGATCCAGCGCTTCAAGGGTCTCGGCGAGATGAACGCCGAGGAGCTGCGCGTGACCACGATGGACCAGGAGCACCGGGTCCTCGGCCAGGTCACCCTGGACGACGCCGCCCAGGCCGACGACCTGTTCTCGGTCCTGATGGGCGAGGACGTCGAGGCCCGCCGCCAGTTCATCCAGCGCAACGCCAAGGACGTCCGCTTCCTCGACATCTGAGTCGGTCTCAGCTGACCGCACCAGGAAGGATCCCCACCAGCAATGGCCGACGAGAACACTCCGCAGACCCCTGAGACCGAGGGCGGCGAAGTCACCCTGCGTGTCGAGCCCGTCGGGCTCGAGACGGAGATGCAGCGCTCGTACCTGGACTACGCGATGTCCGTCATCGTGTCCCGCGCGCTGCCCGACGTCCGGGACGGCCTCAAGCCCGTCCACCGGCGCGTGCTGTACGCGATGTACGACGGCGGCTACCGCCCCGACCGCGGCTTCTACAAGTGCGCCCGTGTCGTCGGCGACGTCATGGGCAACTACCACCCTCACGGCGACTCCTCGATCTACGACGCCCTGGTGCGCCTCGCCCAGCCGTGGTCGATGCGGATGCCGCTGGTGGACTCCAACGGCAACTTCGGCTCCCCGGGCAACGACCCGGCGGCCGCCATGCGGTACACCGAGTGCAAGATGGCGCCGCTGTCGATGGAGATGGTGCGTGACATCGACGAGGAGACCGTCGACTTCACGGACAACTACGACGGCCGCTCCCAGGAGCCGACCGTCCTGCCGGCCCGCTTCCCGAACCTGCTGATCAACGGCTCGGCCGGTATCGCGGTCGGCATGGCGACCAACATCCCGCCGCACAACCTGCGCGAGGTCGCGGCCGGCGCCCAGTGGTACCTGGAGAACCCGGACGTCTCCCACGAGGAGCTGCTGGACGCGCTCATGGAGCGCATCAAGGGCCCGGACTTCCCGACCGGCGCCCTGGTGGTGGGCCGCAAGGGCATCGAGGAGGCGTACCGCACCGGGCGCGGCTCCATCACGATGCGCGCGGTGGTCGAGGTCGAGGAGATCCAGGGCCGGCAGTGCCTGGTGGTGACCGAGCTGCCGTACCAGGTGAACCCGGACAACCTGGCGCAGAAGATCGCCGACCTGGTGAAGGACGGCAAGATCGGCGGCATCGCGGACGTCCGCGACGAGACCAGCTCCCGTACGGGCCAGCGCCTGGTCATCGTCCTGAAGCGGGACGCGGTCGCCAAGGTCGTGCTGAACAACCTGTACAAGCACACCGACCTGCAGACGAACTTCGGCGCCAACATGCTGGCGCTGGTCGACGGCGTGCCGCGCACCCTGTCGCTGGACGCGTTCATCCGCCACTGGGTGACGCACCAGATCGAGGTCATCGTCCGCCGTACGCGCTTCCGGCTGCGCAAGGCCGAGGAGCGCGCGCACATCCTGCGTGGTCTGCTGAAGGCCCTGGACGCCATCGACGAGGTCATCGCGCTGATCCGGCGCAGCGAGACCGTCGAGATCGCGCGCAACGGCCTGATGGGCCTGCTGGAGATCGACGAGATCCAGGCCAACGCGATCCTCGAGATGCAGCTGCGGCGCCTGGCGGCCCTGGAGCGGCAGAAGATCGTTCAGGAGCACGACGAGCTCCAGGCGAAGATCAACGAGTACAACGAGATCCTCGCCTCCCCGGTCCGTCAGCGCGGGATCGTCAGCGAGGAGCTGGCCGCGATCGTCGAGAAGTACGGCGACGACCGCCAGACCAAGCTGATCCCGTACGAGGGCGACATGTCCATCGAGGACCTGATCGCCGAGGAGGACATCGTCGTCACGGTCACCCGCGGCGGCTATGTCAAGCGGACCAAGACGGACGACTACCGGGCGCAGAAGCGCGGCGGCAAGGGCGTGCGCGGCACGAAGCTGAAGGAAGACGACATCGTCGACCACTTCTTCGTCTCCACCACCCACCACTGGCTGCTGTTCTTCACCAACAAGGGCCGGGTGTACCGGGCGAAGGCGTACGAGCTGCCCGAGGCCGGCCGGGACGCGCGCGGGCAGCACGTGGCGAACCTGCTGGCCTTCCAGCCGGACGAGGCGATCGCCGAGATCCTCGCCATCCGCGACTACGAGGCGGCGCCGTACCTGGTCCTCGGGACCAAGTCCGGTCTGGTCAAGAAGACGCCTCTGAAGGATTACGATTCGCCCCGCTCCGGCGGCGTGATCGCGATCAACCTGCGCGAGCGCGAGGACGGCAGCGACGACGAGCTGATCGGCGCCGAGCTGGTCTCGGCCGACGACGACCTGCTTCTGATCAGCAAGAAGGCACAGTCGATCAGGTTCACCGCCTCCGACGAGTCCCTGCGCCCGATGGGCCGCGCCACCTCCGGCGTCAAGGGCATGAGTTTCCGCGAAGGCGATGAACTTCTGTCGATGAATGTTGTTCGACCCGGTACGTTCGTGTTCACTGCCACCGACGGCGGGTACGCGAAGCGGACCGTCGTCGACGAGTACCGCGTCCAGGGCCGCGGCGGCCTCGGTATCAAGGCCGCCAAGATCGTGGAGGACCGTGGTTCGCTCGTCGGGGCGCTGGTCGTCGAGGAGACTGACGAGATCCTCGCGATCACCCTCTCTGGCGGTGTGATTCGTACGCGAGTCAATGAGATCAGGGAGACGGGCCGTGACACCATGGGCGTCCAACTGATCAACCTGGGCAAGCGCGATGCCGTGGTGGGCATCGCACGTAACGCCGAGGCGGGGCGCGAGGCGGAGGAGGTCGACGGCGAGGAGGCCGTCGATGCCACCGAGGGTGCTCAGGCCGGCGGCACGGACGAGGGTGAGGCGCCCTCGGCCGAGTAGCACGAGGAGAGAGTCATCGTGAGCGGAGCCACGGGCGCCGGATCGGCCGGTACCCCTACGGGTACGGAGACGGACGGCGGCGGCCGTGGCTCCGCCGCGCATGGTGCGGGTGCGGGGAGCGTGGCCGACCCGCACACGACCAACCTGAAGCCGGTGAAGGTGTCCGCGAAGGACTCCTCCGGCGCGTCTGGATCCCAGGGGGGAACTGTGACGGACACCCGAGGCCCGGCCGCGGCCGGCGAGGCGCAGTCGTCGTCTCCGCTCCCCGGCGAGCGACACCCGGAGCAGCCCTCCGGGCCGTACCACCCGCCGCAGGCCTATCCGGCCCAGGCGCCCGCCGGCGCCGTACGACGGCCGCGTACGGGCGCGCGTACGGCGCCGCGCACCCGTAAGGCGCGGCTGCGGGTGGCCAAGGCCGACCCCTGGTCGGTGATGAAGGTCAGCTTCCTGCTCTCCATCGCGCTCGGTATCTGCACGATCGTCGCCTCGGCGGTGCTGTGGATGGTCATGGACGCGATGGGCGTGTTCTCGACGGTGGGCGGCACGATCTCGGAGGCGACCGGTTCGAACGAGGGGAACGGCTTCGACCTGCAGGCCTTCCTGTCGCTCCCCCGCGTCCTGACGTTCACGGCGATCATCGCGGTCATCGACGTGGTCCTGGCCACGGCGCTCGCGACGCTCGGCGCGTTCATCTACAACCTCTCGGCGGGCTTCGTGGGCGGCGTCGAGCTGACGCTGGCGGAGGACGAATAGGCCCTGCGGAGGGCCTGCGGACACCCTGCGGATCCCCTGACCTGACGGTCCCCGACAACCGATTTTGGGACTGACGTGGTCGTGCGCTAATCTTCAGGAGTCAGCGCGCGGGACACACACCGCAAAGCGCGGCGGGGCTATAGCTCAGTTGGTTAGAGCGCATCCCTGATAAGGATGAGGCCACAGGTTCAAATCCTGTTAGCCCCACCAGCACGAAGACCCCCGGTCCGGATGGATCGGGGGTCTTCTGCATGTGCGGCGGACATCGACCAGGTGGCACAAAAAGGGCCCGACCGCTGGCGACGGGGGATGCACCAGCGATCGGGCTGTGGCCAAGGGTAACAAGCCCGGGGGCCTCGCGGGGCAAAGTCGGGCGGGAATAAGTCAGGTCGGCCGATCAGCGGTCGCACGGAGGGTCGTAGGACAGCCGGGGCAGGTACTCGTGCCACTTCTGGGGGGTCAGTACGCCCCTGGTGACCGAGCAGATGTGGTCGATCGCCGCGCCGGAGTCCAGGCTCCACAGGCGGACCGTGTCCGTGCCGCTGGAGACGCCGAGGACGCGGCTCCTGGGGCTGAACGACAGGAACGTGCCCGACTTGGCGTTGGGGCTCATCGACTGGCCGATGGGGGTCGCCGAGGCGGGGTGGCCGACGTTCCACAGCCGGATCGTGTTGTCGTTGCCGCCGCTGGCCAGGACATGCCCGTCCGGGCTGAACGTCAGCAGCTTGACCGCCTCGGTGTGGCCGGTGAGCGGCGCGCCCAGCGCGGTCGCCGAGGCGGGGTGGACGACGTTCCACAGGCGGACCGTGTCGTCGTCGCTGCCGCTGGCCAGAACCTGGCCGTCCGGGCTGAAGGCGATCGCGTTGACCGGGCCCGAGTGCTTCGTGAGCCGGCCGAGCCCGGTCGGTCGGGCCGGGTCGGCGACGTTCCACAGCCGGATCGTGCTGTCCGCGCTGCCGGAGGCGAGAGTGCGGCCGTCGGGGCTGAACGCGAGCGCGTTGACGTAGCCCCGGTGGCCCGTCAGCGGTCTGCCGAGCGCCACCGGATGCCCGGGGTCGGCGACGTTCCACAGCTGAATGGTGTCGTCGTCGTAGGCGGTGGCCAGGGTGCGGCCGTCCGGGCTGAAGGCGAGCGTGCCCGGCCCCGCGAAACGCGTCCGCAGGCGCAGGGGCGCTCCGGCGGCAACCGGGTGGGACGGATCGCCGACGTTCCACAGGTACACGGACTGGTTGTTGGTGAGGACGGCGAGGATGCGGCCGTCGGGGGAGAACAGCGGGGCGCGATGGCCGCCGTCCGCCTGCATGAACGCATTCCCCAACGGCACGGGCCGCCCGGGCCGCGTCACGTTCCACAGCCGTAGCCTGCCGTCCCGAGCCGCCGTGACCAGCACCCGTCCGTCGGGCCGGAACGCGCTGGTGCGGCCGATGATGTCCGAGGTCGGCAGCGACCACAGGCGCACCTTGCTGTCGCCGCTGCCCGTGGCCAGGGTCCGCCCGTCGGGGCTGAACCCCAGGGCGTACATCTCCCCGCTGCTGCCCGCGAGCGGCTCCCCGACCTGCGACGGGGACGAGGGGTCGCTGACGTTCCACAGGCTCGCCGTGCTGTCCGCGCTCGCGGCGGCCAGCCTGCTGCCGTCCGGACTGAAGGCCACCGACCAGATGGGGCCGGTGTGCCCGGCCAGCGGTGAGCCGAGCGCGGCCGGGTGGGCCGGGTCCGTGACGTTCCACAGCCGGATCGTGTCGTCCGCGCTGCCGGAGGCGAGGGTGCGGCCGTCGGGGCTGAACGCCACCGAGTGCACGAGGTCCGTGTGGCCCTTCAGCGCGGTGGGGTACGGCTTGGGGTGGCGCGGGTCGGCCGTGTTCCACAGCAGGATCGCGTCGTCGTCACCGCCCGCCGCGAGGGTGTGCCCGTCGGGACTGAACGCGACGCTGCGCACCGCGGCGCTGTGCCCGCGCAGGGCGCCGAGTTCGCCCGGGCGACGCGGGTCGGCCACGTTCCACAGCCGTACCGTGCGGTCCTCGCCGGCACTCGCGAGGGTGCGGCCGTCCGGGCTGAAGGCGACCAGGTAGATCGTGCCCCGGTAGCCGGTGAGCGGCTTGCCGAGCGGTTTCGGGCGGGCCGGGTCGGTCACGTCCCACAGCCGGATCGTCCCGTCGTCGCCGGCGCTGGCGAGGGTGCGCCCGTCCGGGCTGAAGACGGCGCTGCTCACCCAGCTGGTGTGGCCGGTGAGCGGCTTGCCGAGCGGTTTCGGGTGGGCGGGGTCGGCGACGTTCCACAGGCGGACGGTCCGGTCGTAGCTGGCCGTGGCCAGCGTCTTGCCGTCGGGGCTGAAGGAGGTGAGGTAGACGGCACCGGTGTGGCCGGACAGGGGGGTGGCCAGCGGCGCGTTCACGATCGAGATCAGCCTGCTGTACGTTCCCTCGTCGCCCGGGCGCAGATGGTGGGCGACCAGGTCGAGCTGGGCGGCCAGGGACGGATCCGTGCGCTGGACCCGGTCGGCCTCGGCGAGCACCTGCTCGAAGACGGCGTCGTCGCGCTGCTGCCGGGCGATCACCGCCGATCCGCCCGCGACCAGGGCCAGCACCACCAGAGCCGCCACCGCGGCCCGGCTGATCCACACCGTGCGCTTGCGCAGCCGGACCGCCGCGGCCAGGAACTCCACCGCGCTGCGGGTCAGATACGTGTCCCCGGCCGATTGCGCCCAGCTGCGCGCTTGTTCCAGCCGGGAGCCCCGGTAGAGCAGCGAGCTGTCCCGGCCCGAGTCCTCCCAGGCCCGGCCGTCCTCCTCCAGCCGCTGGCGCAGCAGATGGTCGTTGCGGTCGTCGTCTATCCAGTGCCGCAGCCGGGGCCAGGCGTGCAGCAGCGCTTCGTGCGTGATCTCCACGGTGTCGGCGTCCAGCGTCACCAGCCGGGCCCGTACGAGGGCCTCCAGGGACTCCTCCGTCTTGCCGGGGTCCGCCGACTCCTCCGCCAGCTGCCGCCGGGTGCCCCGCCGCCGCGTGGCGTGGGTGTCCTCGCCCAGCCGGACCAGCCGCAGCAGGAGCAGCCGGGCCGCCGTGCGGGCCGCGGGGTCCAGCCCCGACCAGGCACGCTCGGCGGTCGCCGCGACCGCCCCCTGGATCCCGCCCGCCGCGCGATAGCCGGCCAGCGTCAGCCGCCCGGCCTTGCGGCGCTGCCAGGTGGCGAGCAGGGCGTGCGAGAGCAGCGGGAGCACGCCCGCGTCATGCGCCCCGCGCGGTCCGTCGGCGCTGACCTCGCGGACGATCAGCTCGGCGAGCCCCGGTTCCAGCTCCAGACCCACGGCCTTGGCCGGACCGGTCACCGCCTCGCGCAGCTCGGAGCTGGTCAGCGGGCCGAGCACCATGTGCCGGTGCTGGAGCGCGTCGGCCAGTTCCGGGTAGCCGAGGCACTGCTCGTAGAAGTCGGCGCGGATACCGAGGACGACGACCACCGGTGCCGGCTCGCCCGCGCCGGCGGGCGGGGTGCAGGCGGCGTGCAGGAGCTGGATGAACGTACGCCGGTCCGTCTCGTCGGAGCAGAGTGTGAACGCTTCCTCGAACTGGTCCACGACGACGACGGGACGGTACTCGCCGGACGTCTCGCGGCGGGCCCACTCCGACACGGCCTCGCGGGCCGCCTGGGCCACTCGTGGGGAGTCGGAGCCGGGAACCGCCGGATTCTCCGTGGCCTCCTGTTCGACGCGGCGCGCGTCGGCGGCGACCGCGCCGAGATCGGGGATACGGCGGACCAGCTCACCGAGCGGGTCGGCGCCGGGGACGAGGTGCAGGACGCAGCCGGCGGTGGTGTCCTGCGGAGCCTGGGGTGGTGCGGCGCCCGTGTGCGGTACGCCGGTGCCGTGTCCGTCGTGCAGCGCGCCGCCGCGTACGGCGGGGACCAGGCCGGCGTTCAGCAGGGAGGACTTCCCCGCTCCCGAGGCGCCCACCAGCATCACCAGACCGCCGGTCCGCTCGGCGGCGCGGAGCTGGGCTATGAGCGCGTCCGTGCTCCGTTCCCGGCCGAAGAACCACCGGGCGTCCTCCTGCCGGTAGGGGGCGAGCCCCCGGTAGGGGCAGACGCCTCCGGTGACGGGCGGGGCCTGAGCGGGAGGCCGCCGGTTCTCCTCGGGGGACGGCGCGGGCCGGTCGCCCACCGGGTCGGCCAGCGCGCGCTCCCACAGCCGCTGCCAGTGCGCGAGGTCGTACAGGCCCGTGGACACCGGCGCGGGCCGCAGCCGGCGTGCCTCCGGAATCAGGATGTGCAGCACCGCCGCAAGGGCGGTGAACTGGGCCGGCACGTTCTTGGCCCGGCGCCAGTCGCTGATCCGCTGAGCCGACACCCGTACGGGCCGCCCGCGCTCGTCGACCCGCTGCAGTCGTACGACCGCCTCGGCGACGCTCTTGAGGGGAGGATTTCCGGCCTCCTTGTACAGCAGCGCGAGGCGCTCGGCGAAAGCTGTGCGTGCCCCTGAGTCGGAACTCAAGGCCCCACCCCTTACTTCCCCCCGTGTCTGGACGTCCGGACCGGAAAACCCACCCTATACGCCTGACCTGCGGATAAGCACCGGACCGGAGGCCGCGGTCTCCTCGCGGTGGTCAACAGATGGCAGGATCCGGACCCGGTAGCGGACCTGTCACACACCGTCCGGACAGGCCACGGCGCCGTGCTCGGACACGCAGCCCTCGGCACCGAAGGATCTCGGCCAACTTCGTTACTTCGACCTGTGCCGAGTCGACGCGGCACCGGCCGATGCGCCGCACCGTCCGGCACCGGTCCCCACGAGGGGAGGGACCGGCGCCGGACGGGCGGAGGGCGTTCCGGGTCGGGCCAGGTGGGCGTTTCACGTGAAACAGCGTGCGCTCTTGGGTTTTGCTTCAGTCGGCCGTCGTGACGACACCGCACCCTGGTTCCGGGTGTGGGCAAGGTGCCGCGTCGGCGGTGACGGAAGCCGGAAGCGCGGCTGCGATCCGGGTGCGCCCCACGCCTGGATATCTGATGAACCGTCAGATACCGTGCCTGTCGGCGACTGTTCCCGAAGGTGAGCGTCCCGTTCCCGAAGGGGTGAGTGTCATGCACAAGCGTCCCCCGTGCCCGCGACCGCCGGGTGCTCCGCGCTGGGTCGCGATGTTCCACCAGCCCTCCCAGGACTGCTGGACGGTGGGTGCCGAGTCTCCCGACCGGGCTCCCGTGCTGTACGCCGTCGGAGACATGACCCAGACCCTGCGGTCGCGCGGCGAGGAGGCGGCGGTCGCGCTGTGGGGGCCCAAGGACGATGCCTGGCACCTCTTCGACACCCCGTCCGGCAAGGCGCCTGCCCTCGCCCCGGCCGCCTCGGCCGACCCGCCCGCGCCTGGCGCCGGTGCACCGGCCAAGCTCACGGAACGCATGACGGACCGCCGGCACCAGGTGCTCATGGCCGGCCTGAGCAAGGCGGGCCTGTACGACCTGAGCGCCGAGGACGGCGAGGCGGTGCGGACGATGGCCGACCTGCTCGACGAACCCACCGTCCGCCGGGTGGCCCACTGGCTCTCGGTGGCGGGCGCGGAGCGGTAGCGCGGGCGGGGCGCGGAGTGGTAGCGCGCAGGGCCGGTTCAGCCGGCGGTTCGCCGGGCAGTGACGTCCACGAAGCCACCGTCTAGGGCTGGAGGACGCATGAAGGTCTCCGTCGACCGCTCCCTGTGCTACGGCTCTGCCGAGTGCGCGCACCGGGTGCCGGCCGTGTTCGTGTTCGAGGACGGCTACGGCGTCGTACGGCCCGGCCGGGAGGAGTCCGCCGACGACCCGCAGGTCCAGGAGGCGGCCGAGATGTGCCCCTCGCAGGCGATCGTGCTCACGGAGTAGCGACCCGGCGAGCCGTGGACGAGGTGCCGGCCGGCCCGGCCGGGTAGGACCACTCGAAGTCGGCCAGTGCGCGGGCCCGGGCCTCGGCGACCGCCATCCGCGCCGCGCGCTCGACGGGGTCGACGTGGGACGACTGGCCCGTGACCTGGCCCTCCCACTTGCGGTACAGCAGGCCGACCTCCGCTGAGAACCAGCCGCGGCTCACCGCGTCCAGCGCCAGCAGCAGGCCCGTGTCCTCGGACGCAGGCAGGGCCATCCAGCCGCCGAGCGCGATGAGCAGCTCGCGCCGGACGCACAGGGTCGCCGGATGGACCGGTGCGCGGAAGTCGTTCCGCTTCCAGTGATCGAGCACGGCACCGCGTTCGAGCGGGCCGTCGCCCGGATCGCCGGGGAAGCCCACCGTCGAGCCGTCCGGCAGCAGGTCCAGGGCCCGGGACGTCGTCCAGCCGACGCTGCGGTGCGCCTCCAGTACCGCCACATCGCGGGCCAGCGCGCCCGGCGTTAGCCGGTCGTCGGCGTCCAGCACCTTCACATACTCGCCGCCGGCGCGCGCCAGCGCGATCGTGCGGGCGACTCCGGGCCCGCCCGGCCGGCTTTGGCCGAAGCTCACACGCGTGTCGTCCGGGACGTACGGGCGGACCTCGTCCGTCGTACCGTCCTGCTGGATCACCCACTCCCACTCCCAGCCACCGGGAAGCCGCTGCTCGCACAGGGACGCGTAGGCGTCCGGCAGGAACCGCGCGGACGGGCCGTGGACAGCGGTGACAACGGTGACGCGCCGGGTCACGGCAGCACTCACCACCTTTCCGGGGTGTGGTCGATCATCCTCCCAGGTCATACACCCGACAACAGCGCAAGACCCCCGGCCGAACCCGGCCGGGGGTCTTTTCGTGTCGACTGGTGCGTACGCAAGTCGCCGTGGTGTCGAGACGTTGCGGTGGTGCGTGGTGGCTGGAGATCAGCAGTCGAGCGTGGACGCCGAGTGCTCTGCGGGGGTGGTCGTGGTCTCCGCCTGGGTGTCGATGAGGGGACGCTGCCGGCAGCGGGGGGACTTCCCGTGGGCCTCGGCCCTGATCCGCTGCTTCATCGTGGGGGGCAGGGCTGCCCTGGTGTAGGACCAGGACCAGTGCCGTGGCGCCGGGATCGTCGGGATGGTCCTGTGCGCGGTGCCGGTGCTGGGGTTCTCGGGCCGGGGTGCGGCCGCCGCGGTCGTGGCGGCCGTGGTGGTGACGAGTCCGAGCGCGGTGCACAGTGCGAGAAAAGCGGTGACGATGGCGGTCCACAGCTGCATGACCTTGTTCTTGGTCATGGCCCCTCACTTTCGGGTTGGGCGATTTGCGTACTTTCCTCATGATGTGGATCAGGGTCGCGAAGTGGTGGACCGACGCCCGTGGCGCGGCGATGTTCAGATCAACACCACTCGGATGGCCGCAAGAGCGGCGGAAAACTCCCAAAAGCTGACGAGCGCCAGCGAATGGGGAGCAAAGTGACGGTCCGTGGAGGTGCGATCACCCTCCGCCCGGAATGGCGTCGGACCTGGCCTAATGCGCTGTCCAAGGCGGGAGTTGGGGCCCGACGCAGGTCACCGATCGATATCGGTCGGTGTGTATAGTCGGGCGCCAGAGGTCCCCTACGTCAAGGAAAGACGAGGTCGCGCGGTGAAGAAGCTGCTCCTGGTCGCACTGGCCGCCATCGGCGGGCTCCTCGTGTACCGCCAGATCCAGGCGGATCGCGCCGAGCAGGATCTGTGGACGGAGGCGACTGACTCCGTGCCCACGGGTTCGTGAGTGCCGATACCGGAATCTGAAACGGGCCCCGACCGCCATCGCGGTCGGGGCTTTGTGTTGCCCGCCATCCCGCCCGTGTGTTGCGAGGCCCCGCGGGGTGCTGTAAACGCCGGCCCGGGTCCCCACCGGGCGGCCGGACGTTGCGTGGCCGGGTCTTGCGGGGCGTTGCCGGGCGTTTCGGACGGCTGTACGCGTTGTCCGGATGGTGCAAGGGCGCACGGGGCAGGATGGAGCGCGGTCCGGTACGACTGGGGAGGGCGGCACGTGCGGGAGCGAGCGCGGCGTACGGCGTGGTGGCGGCGATGCGGCCGCCGGACGGTCCCAGGCGCCCCGCGGACGGCCCTGAGGCCGGGACTGCGCGCCCTGCGGACGGCCCTGATGCCAGGACTCTGCTCGCTGCTCGTCCTGTCGTGCGGTACGGCGGCCGCCTACGGGAACGCGACCGCCACCGAGAAGGGGTCGCCGCGGTCGTACGCCTTCACGCCCGGCGCCCGTAGCGTCGCGGGCGCGACGGGCACCGCGACGGCACCACGGCTGGACGCCGGCCGCACCTACCGCAGCTCCCTTTCGAGGAACGGCAAGCTCTACTACCGGCTCGAACTCGGCGCCACCGACACCGCCTACGTCCCCGTCACCGCCGTACCCCCGGCGCACTCCGCCGTCTCCGCCACCGACGGCATCACCGTGTCGGTCCAGGACGCCACCGGCACGCCCTGCTCCTTCGCCAACGCCCGCTTCGGCGCCGGGCTCAGCCCGCGCCCGGTCACCGCGCTGGGGCAGCGGGAGACCGGCAAGGCGGTGTGCCAGGGCAGAGGTACGTACTACGTGGTCGTCCGACGCCTCGACGCCCAGGGCCCCGGTACGACCGCCCCCGCGCAGCCCTGGGACCTGGAGATCGCGCCCGTCACGGAACCGCGTACCGCACAGGCCGGGTCCACCTCCGCGCCGCAGGCCTGGGACTCCGCCACGCCCGAGCCGCTCACCGGTGAGCCCCGCGACCGGTCCGGCGGCACCGGATTCGCCTCCGCGAGCCCCCTGGGCCAAGGCGTCTGGCGGACGTCCCTCGTGCCCGGCGAGACGCGGTTCTACAAAGTGCCGCTCGACTGGGGCCGACAGCTCCACGCCTCCGCCGAACTGGGCAGCGCCACCGGTCACGGCTATGTCGGCGGCGCCCTGAACCTCTCCCTCTACAACCCCGTCCGCGGCTACGTCGAGGACGCCGCCCTCGGCTACACCGGCACACAGAAACCCGCCGTACTCGCCCCGCTCCCGCCGGTGGAGTACGCCAACCGCTATGCCGTACCCACCGGGGTGACCTCCGTCCGCTTCGCCGGCGACTATTACCTCGTACTGCATCTCAGCGAGCAGACGGCCGACTCCTTCGGGCGGGGGCCCTTCGCGGTGACCCTGCGGGTCCGGGTGGCGGGGCGGGCGCACACCGGCCCGCAATACGCCGGGCGACCCGTGCCGGGGGAGGTGTTCACCGTCTCCGAGCCGGACCGGGAGACGGCGCTCACCGGGAACACCGGGGACGGGGCCGACCCCGTGATGAGGCTGATCGCCATCAGTGGGATCGGCCTGGGAACGGCGCTGATGCTGATGCTCGCCGGCTGGACGGTGACGGCGCGGAGGACCCGGCGGACTCAGACGCGGGTCAACGCCCAGAAGCCCACCGCGTAGCAGGCCAGCGCCAGCAACAGGATCGGGATCGCGACCTTGGCCGACGGCCCGGGCCGCCGCTTCCGACTGGCCCGGCGCCCTGCCCGCCCTTGCGCGAGCACGCCCGAAACCGGCCGAGCCGGAGAGGGAACCCGCGCGTCCTGAGCGGTGTACGCAGCAGTGGAGGCATCGGCGCGATGCCCCGCCATCGCGCCGGGGGACGACGTGGAGCTCCAGGGGGCCTGCGCAGTTCCAGGACCGTGGTGAGCGTGGGAGTCGTGGATCCGGGGGCCTATGGACGGCTCGTGAAGGGGGAGTTGAGGGGGGTGAGCGGGCTGCGGTACCTGCGGCGGGCTGTACGGGCTCTGCTCTTCGGGGTACTGCAGCTCCCGCGGGGCCGCCTGCGGGGCGTACGACTCGGAGGTGGCGGGTTCCTGGGTGGGCTCCTGGGCGGAGGCCGGGGAATTCTGGGCGGCGGTCGAGGATTCCAGCGGCGGCGGCAGACGGAAACTGCCGGTGTCCGAGAGGGAACCGGTGCCCGCGTCCGCAGACGAATCCGTGCTGCCACCGGGCGCACCGGTATGGGGACCGCCACGGGCACCGACGCCCGCCGCCGGACTCGTATCCGCGTCCTCGGTAAGGTCCACGGCGACTCCGGAGGCCCTTTTCACGGGGCCGTCGGGGCCGAACCCGGGCGGCAGCGGTCCGAGTTGGTCGAAGATCTCGATCAGCTCGTCGTCGGGCTCGGGCTCCGGCAGGAGCTCCGCCGCGGAGGCCAGCGCCTTGCGCGCACCCGTGGCGGTGCGGAAACGCGCGGCCGGGTCGGGTTGGAGCAACGTGGCCACGACCTGCCAGAGCGGCTCCGGGATGCCCTTGGGCGGCCCCGGCGTCCCGTTCTGCGCGAAATACTGCACCAGCGCCTTGGCGTCAGGCTTGGCGCCTTCGAGCAGATACAGCGCGACCAGGCCCACGGCGAACAGGTCGGCGGGGAAGTCGGGTTCGCCGCCGAGTATCTGCTCGGGGGCGAGGTAACCGGGCGTGCCCACCACGAGGTTGGTCTCCGTCAGCCGGGGCTCGCCGAGCCGCATGGCGATGCCGAAGTCGGACAGCCGCAGCCGCGGCCGACCGGTCCCGGTCGCCTCCAGGAGGACGTTGGCGGGCTTGATGTCCCGGTGGATGACCCCCTCGGCGTGCACCGCGGCGAGACCGGACAGGAGCTGGTCGAGCAGGGTGCACACGAACGCCGGCGGCAGAGGCCCGTAGTCGCCGACGAGGTGGACCAGCGAGCCGCCGGCGACCAGGTCCATGGTGAAGAGCACCTTGTCGTCGTCGGCGGCCCAGCTGGCCGGGGCGAGGACATGAGGGTGGTCGATGCGCAGAGCCTGCTCCCGCACGAAGCGCAGCAGGGAGTGGGCGTCACGCTGCTGGAGCACCTTGGCGGCCACATAGCGCCGTCGGCGGTGATCCCAGGCACGCCACACGGCGCCCACGCCCCCGCGTCCGATCGGGTCGGCCAGCTCGTACCGGCCGGCGAACACCTCACCCATGGCAGCCCATCGCTCCTCCCCCGGAATCCGCGCCGGTCACCCTGCCCCCTTGGTTCCCCGCTCCCGCTCGGTTCCCCCCTGGTCCTCCCGTGATGAGTGATACGACCCCGATCCACGTGCGAGGACCGGCCCACCCCCATGGACCGGCACGCCGCGCCCAGTCGCCCCCTCACCGGACTCGGCCCGGCCTGGTCCACGGACCCCCTCCGTGGACCGGGCCGAGGGCCCTAGTTCTGGTGGGACTGGTAGTGCGCGACCGCGTCCGAGGTACGGCCGGCGCCGTAGACCCGGAGGAACTCCGCCAGCTCGGGATGGCTCGGCGCCAGGCTGTCCGCGGCGTCGATGATGTCGCCCGCGGCGGCCACCGAGCGCAGCAGCGACTGGATCTCGCGGACCACCCGCTTGACCGTCGGCGCCCCCGAACCGCTGGTGGTGTGGGTGGTGTTGTTGAGCACGGAGCCCCCCTGCGACTTCTTGATCTCGTCCATGCGCTCGGTGGCCTCGGCCGCACTCACACTGCCGTCCGCGACCTGCGCCGCCAGGTCCTGCAGCAGCTGCACCCGCTGGACCACGGCAGGATTGCCGATCTTCGCGCGCTGGCCGCTCATCAGCTGCGAGAGCATCGGAGCGGACAGCCCCAGGACCGCAGCGAGACGGGCCTGGTTCAGCCCGAGATCCTCGATGAGCTTACGGAAGAGCGCCCCCAACGGCTCCCCGTACCAGTTCCGCTGCAGCTCCCGCGCTCTCGCGGTGGCTTCCTGCTGTGCGGCGTCCATTGCGTCTCCCCATCGCTTCCCCAAAAAACCGCGCGGTTCGCTGTAGCGAACCACGTCGAGCATCTTACGGAGCGTGGTCATTCGCCGGGACCCCCCAATCTTTTTGCGGGATACCGGGGGTGACCCGGTACTCTGGTCTGCGGCGACCACCGGAACGCGATTTCTCCGGGCGGCCGCTGCTTCCCGGGGCCTTAGCTCAGTTGGTAGAGCGCCGTCTTTGCATGGCGGATGTCAGGGGTTCGACTCCCCTAGGCTCCACCCTCAAATGCCTCCTGACCTGCGGAAACGCCGGTTCGGGAGGCGTTTTTCATGGGGAGGCCGCTGCCTGTGCTGAAGGTGGTGGGGCGGTGGCCCGGTAAGCGGGGCCGGCGCTCGGCGAGTGAGGGCTCGGGTCGGCGGCCACAGCGGACGCCGGACCAGTCGGACACCGACCCAGCCGGACACCGGTCCCAAAGGAAAACCGGCCCCAATGGACACCGGCCCCAATGGACACCGACCCCGATGGACACCGCCTCGGCCGGACGCCGGCCGGACCCGGTGTGGAGGGGCCCGCCCGGATGACGGTGGAGGTGCTGGAGTGGGCGAGGTGGCGAGTGCGGCCTCCCCTGCCCGGCAACCAGGTTCGCCGACCAGGTTCACCGGGGATGAAGTCCCGTTTGTCTCCTGGGCCATTGAGCCTGGCCGACGAGTGGGCCGGGTGGTTTCACGTGAAACGGACCATGGGCGGCGAGCGTCAACCCGCTTGTCCCACAGCCCGTTTGACGGCCGACGGTAGGAGATCCGTGCCCTGTGCCAGCCGGTGACCTCCGGCACTCCGACCGGCCGGCACTTTCCGACCGGCTCGGACCGGCTACTGCTCGTCGTCTTGGTTCGCGGCATCCTCCTCGGCCTGCTTCGCCTGGACCTCGGGATCCAGCGCCGAGGCGCCACTGCCGTCCACCGAGCTGAGCCGGCCACCCGACTCCGGCACCTCCGTCGCGGCCGGCGGTTCGACCAGCCAATCGGGGTTGGCCTGCTTGTCCCACCACTTCCAGGCCGCGACGGCGCCACCGGCCAGCAGGGTCAGCAGCGCCAGCGCCTTCACGGCCCGGCCGGCCCTGCACCGACGCTCGTTCCGGCGGGCCAGCTTCTGGATCTCCTCTGCCGAGACCTGACCACGCAGTGCGGCCAGAGCGGCCGCGCCACGCGCGGCGGCCTCCTCACGGACCGGAGCCGTCGCGGCCACGGCCTGCTCGATCCTCGGACGCGAGTATTCGGCGGCCTGACGCGAGTACTCGGCGGCCTGACGGGCAGCCTTACGGGCGCGGACGGCGGCCTCCTGCGCCGCCAGGTCCACTTTCGGCGGCACATGCGCACGAGCCTGCTCCAGACGCGGGGCGAGCCGGGCGTCGTACTGCACGCGGGCTTGTTCGGCTGCCTGCGACACAACGGGGGCAAGCCGTACGCGTGCCTCCTGCGCGTAGAGCGCGGCACGCTCCTTGGCCGTGTCGGCGTAGGGCGCCACCACTTCCGCGGCGTGCAGCACGCTGTCCTTCGCCGAGCCGGTCGCGGCGCGCACGCTGTCGATGCGGGTCACGGGATCCTCCTCCTCGGTGGCGTACGGTATTTCGACTTTCCACCCTTTTACGGATCATGCCTGCCAACGGTCCGCGCGGCATGCGAGGGCAGGGCATATGGGTGCTGATTGCTCCCTTCGGAGCCACTCCGGCAATTCCCGGACAACCTGACCCTCCTCTCGACACTGCCACGAATCGCCGACGAGCGCTGCCTTCCGGGCGGAACTCGTGGCTGCCGGACGACGTACGCCCCCGACCGTGCGAGGATCGGGGAGTCACAGGAAGACAACGGAAGGCAGATCGTGGCTGAGCAGCTTTACGCCACCCTGAAGACCAACCACGGCGACATCGTGGTCCAGCTTTTCCCGAACCACGCGCCGGAAACGGTCAAGAACTTCGTCGAGCTGGCGCAGGGCGAGCGCGAGTGGACCCACCCCGGCACGGGTGAGAAGAGCAAGAAGCCGCTCTACAACGGCACGATCTTCCACCGTGTCATCAGTGGCTTCATGATTCAGGGCGGCGACCCGCTGGGCAGCGGCATCGGCGGCCCCGGATACAAGTTCGGGGACGAGTTCCACCCGGACCTGTCCTTCAACAAGCCCTACCTCCTCGCCATGGCCAACGCCGGCCCGGGCACCAACGGCTCGCAGTTCTTCATCACCGTCTCCCCCACGACGTGGCTGAACCGCAAGCACACCATCTTCGGCGAGGTCACCGACCCGGCCAGCCAGAAGGTCGTCGACGCCATCGCCGCCGTGCCCACCGGCCGCAACGACCGCCCGGCGAACGACGTGGTGATCAACGAGGTCGTCGTCGAGAAGCGCGAGGGCTGAGCCCACCGCTCCCCGCACCATCCCGCAGGAAAACGCCGGGACACCCCCACGGGAACACACCGGAACCCCCGCAGGGAACAAAACGCCCCGCTCGTCCGTACCAAGGATGAGCGGGGCGGGGCATTGCCGGGGCAGTCCAGTCCCACGACGACCGACAAGGGGAACCGATGGACCACGCCGAAGGCAGCACGCAGAACGCCGCCCACCGCGTGCCCGTGTGCTACCGACACCCGGACCGCGAGACGGGTGTGCGCTGCACCCGCTGCGAGCGCCCCATCTGCCCCGAGTGCATGGTCAGCGCCTCGGTGGGCTTCCAATGCCCCGAATGCGTACGCGGCAGCACCGGCACCGGACCCGCACCGGCGGCATCCCGGCCCCGCACGATCGCCGGCGGCTCCGTCACGGCCGACCCGCGACTGGTCACCAAGATCCTGATCGGCATCAACCTCGCCGTGTTCCTGGCGCAGCTCGCCGTCGGCAACAGCTTCACCGACCACTTCGAGCTGATCGGCCGAGCCCAGTTCTCCCTGTTCGGCCCGGTCGAAGGCGTCGCCGAAGGCCAGTACTACCGCCTGCTGACCTCGATGTTCCTCCACGGCGGCTACGCCCACATCCTCTTCAACATGCTCAGCCTGTGGTGGATCGGCGGCCCCCTGGAAGCGGCCCTCGGCCGCGCCCGCTACCTCGCGCTCTACTTCGTCTCGGGCCTCGCCGGCAGCGCCCTCACCTACCTGCTCGCCGACCCCACCCAGCAGTCCCTCGGCGCCTCCGGAGCGATCTTCGGCCTCTTCGGCGCGACCGGCGTGCTGATGCGCCGCCTCAACTACGACCTGCGCCCGCTCGTCGCCCTGCTGGTGATCAACCTGATCATCACCTTCACCCCGGCCATGCACATCGCCTGGGAGGCCCACATCGGCGGACTGGTCGCCGGTGTCGCCGTCGGCTATGCGATGGTCCACGCCCCGCGCCGGCGGCGGACGCTGGTCCAGTACGGCGCCTGTGCGGTCGTACTCGCCGTCGTGGTGGTTCTCACGCTGGTCAGGACCGGTCAGCTCACCTGATACCGAACCGTTGTCCACAGGCTGTGGCGGATCTTGTGCACGGTGTGCGGGCACAGCTGTGCCCCCTGTCGCTCGGATGTGTTTCCGCAGGTCGGACAGGGGGCCAACAGGTGTATGAGGGGTGGTGGGCCAGTCATACCGGCGTCAACGCCCGATGGGTTATCCACAGATCTTCTTTCTTTTCCCCATGTGGACAACCCTGTGGATAACTCAGTGGATAGCCCTGGGCAGAGCTACTTCCACTGGGTGGAGACACCGAAGCCGGCGGCGATGAAGCCGAAGCCGACCACGATGTTCCAGTTGTCCAGCGCATCGATGGGCAGCGAACCGTCGGTCACATAGAAGACGACGATCCAGGCCAGGCCGATGATGAACATGGCCAGCATGACAGGCGCGACCCAGCCGCGGCTGTTCAGCTTGATCGCCTGTGCCTGCTTCGCCGGCGGCGGCGTGTAGTCGGCCTTCTTGCGGATACGTGACTTCGGCACGAGGGTCTCTCCTGTCGATGCGCTGCGTGGCCGCGCAGGTAACCGGTTCGGGGCTCGGGCAGCGTACAAGGGGCCAACATGGCGACTCTGTGTGCTCCCCCGGCGTCCGTTAGCGTAGTGCTTCCGTGGCGCCGAAGGAGATAAGGGTACGTTGAGCAATTCTGCCGACTCCCCCGGGACGCAATCAACGGGCTCCGGCCCTGGCCGTCGCCTGCGTGTCCGCCCCGCGCGGATTCTGACGGCGGCCGTCTTCGCGCTCGCGGGACTGATCTTCTTCACCAGCTTCAACACGGCCAAGGGCACCGACATCCGTCAGGACGGCTCCCTGCTGAAGCTGTCCGACCTGATCCAGCAGCGCAGCCGCAAGAACAAGGGGCTGGACGAGTCCAACGCGGCCCTGCGCGGGAGCGTGGAGTCCCTCGCCGAGAGCGACGACGGCAGCAGCAAGGCCCAGGATCGCAGGCTCAGCGGGCTGGAGAAGAGCGCCGGCACGCAGAAGCTCACCGGGCACGCCATCACCGTCACCCTGAACGACGCCCCGCCCAACGCCACTGCCAAGCTGCCCGGCTATCCCGAGCCGCAGCCCGACTATCTGGTGATCCACCAGCAGGACCTGCAGGCCGTGGTGAACGCTCTGTGGCAGGGCGGCGCCCGGGGCATCAAGGTCATGGACCAGCGGTTGATCTCCACCAGTGCGGTGCGCTGTGTCGGCAACACGCTGATCCTTCAGGGCCGGGTCTACTCGCCGCCGTACAAGATCACGGCGGTCGGTGATCCGGACAGGCTGCAGCAGGCGTTGGCGGCGAGCAAGGCGATCCAGACCTACATGGTGTACGTCAATGTCTACGGCCTCGGCTGGAAAGTCACCGATGACGGGACGGTGACTCTTCCCGGCTACTCGGGCACAGTGGATCTGCACTACGCCAAGCCCGTGAAGTAGCCGGCAGTAGCCATTCGTCGGCCGTCCGTCAACGGAGGCGCCGGTGCGCGTGATCGTCCGGACCGTCAGCGAGTTGTGCATCACCGTCGGCGCCCTGATCGTGCTGTTCGTCGCTTATGTGCTGTTCTGGACGGGCGTGCGGGCCGACGGTGCCATGAGCGATCAGATCGACCAGTTGCACCGGCAGTGGTCGCAGGGGAGCGTGCGGCCGACGGCCGTGCCGGGCAGGAAGGCGGCCGCAACGGGCGAGCAGACGGTGGCCGTGGCGAAGCCGGCGCCGTACCGCTACGGCAAGGCCTTCGCGATCATGTACATCCCTCGGCTCGGTTTCACGTGGAACAAGCCGGTTCTGGAGGGCACCGGCCGGGATGTGCTGGCGAAGGGGCTCGCCCACTACGCGGGCACCGCGCAGCTCGGCCAGGAGGGGAACTTCGCGGTGGCCGGTCACCGGCGCACGTACGGCGACCCGTTCAAGGACTTCCCCAGGCTGCGGCCCGGGGACGCCGTCGTCCTCACGGACGGGACCACCTGGTTCACGTATCGGATCGACAAAGGGCCCTACAAAACCGTGCCGACGGACGTTGAGGTGATCGACCCTGTGCCACGTAAGTCCGGGTATACGCGTCCGGGCCGGTATCTGACGCTGACCACGTGCGATCCGGAATGGGGGCACAGTCACCGGTTGATCGTCTGGGCGCACCTGGACTCCGCACAGTCCGTGGAGGCAGGCGAACCGAGGGCTCTGCGCCGTTAGTCTGGTGGCGTACGGCGTGAGTCAGGTGCCGTGGGGATACGGAAGGAACGGCATGTACGGCTGGATCTGGCGGCATCTGCCGGGAAACGTGTGGATGAAGGCGCTGATCTCCCTCGCCCTGATCCTGGCCGTGATCTACATCCTCTTCCAGTACGTCTTCCCCTGGGCCGAACCGCTGCTGCCCTTCAACGATGTGACGGTGGACAACCAGTGAGTGCGCGGATTCTCGTCGTCGACAATTACGACAGCTTCGTCTTCAACCTCGTCCAGTACCTGTATCAGCTGGGGGCCGAGTGCGAGGTGCTGCGCAACGACGAGGTGTCGACGGCGCATGCCCAGGACGGCTTCGACGGGGTGCTGCTCTCGCCCGGGCCGGGGACGCCGGAGGAGGCGGGCGTCTGTGTGGACATGGTCCGCCACTGCGCGTCGACCGGTGTGCCGGTCTTCGGCGTCTGTCTGGGCATGCAGTCGATGCAGGTGGCGTACGGCGGTGTGGTGGACCGGGCGCCGGAGTTGCTGCACGGCAAGACGTCGCTGGTGGAGCATGAGGGCAAGGGGGTTTTCGCGGGCCTGCCCTCGCCTTTCACGGCGACCCGGTACCACTCCTTGGCCGCCGAGCCGGCGACGGTGCCGGCCGAGCTGGAAGTGACCGCCCGTACCCACGACGGCATCATCATGGGTCTGCGGCACCGTGAACTTCCGGTCGAGGGCGTGCAGTTCCACCCTGAGTCGGTACTGACCGAGCACGGGCACCGGATGCTGGCCAACTGGCTGGTGGAGTGCGGCGATCAGGGTGCCGTGGCGAGATCGACGGGGCTGGCCCCGGTGGTGGGCAGGGCCACGGCGTGACCGCGCTGCGCCCGGAGCGCGAGACCGATGCCTCGTACGGGGATCAGTCGTACGGGGCTTCCGGTGCGCTTGGGGACTGGGACGCGGCGGGCGCGGCGCACCAGGAGCAGTACGGTGCGCCGTACGGCGAGTCGCGCGGTGAGCCGTACGGTGGGGCCTACGAGGCGTCGTACAGCGATCAGTACGCCGATCAGTACGGGGATCGGGGTGAGGAGCGGTACGGCGATCGGTATGACGATCCGTACCGGCCTGTTCCGGATGACGAGACGATGGCGCTGCGGATCCCTGGTGATCCGCGGCCGGGCACCGACGGGAAGTCCGTGAGTGCCGCCTCTGCGGCCTCTGGGGGCTCTTCTGCCTCCTCCGCCACCGTTCCTGCGGGCGGTGGCCGTGCGGCCCGCAGAAAGGCCGCCAAGCGCCGTGGGGGGCGTCATGGCGGTGGACGGGAGGCGGTGGCCGAGGAGACGGCGGAGACCGGGGAGCCCGGCCGGCCGCTGTCCCGGATGGAGGCGCGGCGGCAGGCGCGGCTGCGCAAGCCGAGTCCGGGGGTCATCGCGAGCCGGGCGATCGGTGAGGTGTTCATCACCACCGGCGTGCTGATGCTGCTGTTCGTCACTTATCAGCTGTGGTGGACCAATGTCCGTGCCAACGCGCAGGCGGGCAGCGAGACGCACCAGCTGCAGAACGACTGGGCGAGCGGCAAGCGCAATCCGGGGGTCTTCGCACCCGGGCAGGGTTTCGCCATCCTGCACATTCCCAAGCTGGACGTGGTCGCGCCGATCGCGGAGGGTGTGAGCACCGAGAGGGTGCTCAACAAGGGCATGGTCGGGCACTATGGCGAGGCCCCGTTGAAGACGGCGATGCCCGATGCGAAGACCGGCAACTTCGGTCTCGCGGCCCATCGCAACACGCATGGCGAACCGTTCCGGTACATCAACAGGCTCAATCCGGGTGACGCGGTCGTGGTCGAGACGCAGGACTCGTACTTCGTGTACAAGGTGACCTCGACGTTGCCGGTGACCTCGCCGTCCAACACGAGCGTGCTGGATCCGATCCCGAAGGGTTCGGGCTTCACCAAGCCCGGCCGCTACATCACCCTCACCACGTGCACGCCGGAGTTCACGAGCAAGTACCGGCTGATCGTCTGGGGCAAGATGGTCGAGGAACGCCCGCGCAGCAAGGGCAAGCCGGACGCGCTCATCGAACAGGGCTGACGCGAGTAAGGGCAGAGGCAGAGGACACTGTGGCAGCGACCGCCGACGACACCGAAGAACACACGGACGCGTCCGATTCGAGTTCCGCCCGGCGGGGCCGGCGTCCGGGCCGTATTGCGACGGTGGTGAGCGTCCTCGGTGAACTGCTCATCACGGCCGGGCTGTTGCTCGCCCTGTTCGTCGTGTACTCGCTGTGGTGGACGAACGTGATAGCGGATCGCAAGGCGGACAAGCAGGCCGAGAAGGTGCGTCAGCACTGGGCGCACACCACCCCGGACTCCGGGCCGGGCGCACTGGACACCAAGGACGGCATCGGCTTCCTGCACGTGCCGGCCATGAAGAACGGCGAGGTCCTGGTCGAGAAGGGCACGGGCACGGACGTCCTGAACGACGGTGTGGCCGGCTACTACACGGACCCCGTCAAGGCGGCCCTGCCCATGACCGGCAAGGACGGCAACTTCACCCTCGCCGCCCACCGGGACGGGCACGGGGCGAAGTTCCACAACATCGACAAGCTGAAGAAGGGCGACCCGATCGTCTTCGAGACGCGGGACGACTGGTACGTCTACAAGGTCTACTCGATCCTGCCGGAGACCTCGAAGTACAACGTCAAGGTCATCGACCAGGTCCCGAAGCAGTCCGGCAAGAAGAAGCCGGGGCACTACATCACGCTGACGACCTGCACGCCGGTGTACACCTCGGAGTACCGGTATGTGGTGTGGGGCGAGCTGGTCCGGGTGGAGAAGGTGGACAGCGAGCGGACGCCGCCGGCGGAGTTGCGGGGCTGACAGGCGCCCTCGAATGCGCGGCCGTTCATGGCGTCCATGGAGGCCATGACTCCGACGGCGGATCGGTCGTCTCGCGTCCCTTCGAGTCGCTCCAGCCGGGCATGGTGTTGGTGGAGCCGTCGCCCGATGCGCTGAACTCCCACCCGCAGGGCGACCAGCTCCTTGCGGTGCTCGCCCGACGTTTCGATCAGGGCGTTGAACATCGGCACGACCGTCTTGCCGTGATGCGGATGATGCGCTGGTCGATGCGGTCGTCGAGGGACAGCGGCGCTGTGTGGGCCGGGTTTTCCACAGGCTGGGTACGGGCGAGTGCCTTGGAGCGGGACTGGCTTCCAGCTTGCTCCGGTGCTCCTCCACCTCGATCGGCAGGGGCACTGCACGCGGCAAGGTCCCGCGGCATCGCCCATACGCATACGGGTCAGCCCAGGAACCCGGTTCCTGGGCTGACCCGTATGTCGGTGGCGGGGTCAGCCGTTGATGCCGCCGAAGATGCCGCCGTTGTCGTTGCCGCCGTTTCCGCCGAAGTCCGCGGTGGTCAGGACGATCGGGGTGTTGCTCGGGTCGGCCGTGGTGCCCTGTGCCGGGTTCTGCTGGACGACCCGGGCCTTGTCGTCGCTCGGGCCGTTGGTCTGGATGTTCGTGAAGCCCTTCTGACGCAGGATGTCCTGGGCCTGCTTCAGGGGCTGGCCCGTGACGTTCGGCACCTGTGTCTGCTGTGGGCCTTGGAACTGGCCCACGTTGACCGTGACGGGTGTGTTCTTGTTTACCGACTGGCCCACCGGCGGGTTGGTCGAGAGGACCTTGCCGTCATCGTCCTGGTTGGGAGTGGGGGTCGGGGTGCAGGTGGAGCTGGGTGCCAGGCCCAGCTGCTGCAGCTTGGCCCTCGCGTCGTCGCAGGACATGCCGACGATGTCGTTGGGGATGGTGACCTTGTCCTCGGGCTTGGCGACCGTGAGGGTGATCACGGTGCCCTTCTGCTTGCTTGTGCCGCCCTCCGGGTCCTGGTCGATGACCACGTTGGGTGTCTGGGAGGACACCTGGGTCTTCTTCTCGACCTTGAAGCCCTTGTCCGTCAGCTGGGACTGGGCCTGGTCGAACTGGATGCCGCGGACGTCCGGCACGGTGACCTTCGGTGCGCCCGTGGACACCGTCAAGTTGACCGTGCTGCCCTTGTCCACTTCCGTCTTGGGCTGCGGGTCCTGGGTGCAGACGTTGCCCTTGGGCTGGTCGTCGCAGGGCTTCCGGGTGATGGACACCTTCAGGTCGACGTTCTCGGCCATCTTTCTGGCCGTGTCCGCCGACTGGCCGACGAACGTCGGCACCGGCACCTTGCCGTTGCCCGTGTTGCCGCCGCTGGCGACCCACTTTCCGATCAGGATCGCGCCGATCAGGACGAGGATGCCCGCGACCACGAGGAGGATCGTGGAGGTGTTGGACTTCTTCGGCTGCTGGCGGCGGCGGCCGGTGGGTTCGTCGTAGCCGTAGCCGCCGTCGTCCGGGTTCATGGGCGGGAGCATGCTGGTCGCTCCCGCGCCGGCGTCCGGGCGCAGGGCCGTCGTCGGCTGGTCGTCGGGGTAGCCGCCGTAGCCCACCGCGCCCAGCGCGGCCGTCGCGGCGACCGGCTGGCCGTCCAGGCAGGCCTCGATGTCGGCGCGCATCTCGTCGGCCGACTGGTAGCGGTAGTTCGGGTCCTTGACCAGCGCCTTCAGGACGATCGCGTCCATCTCGGGGGTGATCTCGGGGTCGAAGACCGACGGGGGCTGCGGTTCCTCGCGGACGTGCTGGTAGGCCACCGCGACGGGGGAGTCGCCCACGAAGGGGGGTCGTACCGTCAGCAGCTCGTACAGGAGGCAACCCGTCGAGTACAGGTCCGAGCGGGCGTCGACCTGCTCGCCCTTCGCCTGTTCCGGCGACAGGTACTGGGCCGTGCCGATCACCGCCGCCGTCTGGGTCATGGTCATGCCGGCGTCGCCCATGGCGCGGGCGATGCCGAAGTCCATCACCTTGACCTGGCCGTTGCGCGTGAGCATGACGTTGGCCGGCTTGATGTCGCGGTGGACGATGCCGTTGCGGTGGGCGTACTCCAGGCCCTGGAGGATGCCGATGGTCATCTCCATCGCGCGCTCCGGCAGCAGCTTGCGGCCACTGTGAAGAAGCTCACGCAGGGTGGAGCCGTCGACGTACTCCATCACGATGTACGGGATGGAGACCCCGTCGATGTAGTCCTCGCCCGTGTCGTAGACCGCGACGATCGCCGGGTGGTTGAGCGAGGCGGCCGACTGGGCCTCCCGGCGGAACCGAGCCTGGAAGGAAGGGTCGCGGGCCAGGTCGGCGCGCAGGGTCTTCACTGCCACGGTGCGGCCCAGGCGGGTGTCATGCGCGAGGTAGACCTCGGCCATGCCACCACGGCCGAGCACCTGGCCCAGCTCGTACCGGCCGCCGAGGCGACGCGGCTCTTCCATAGCTACCTACCAGCCCTCTCCGTCGGTCCCGACCACACCCACGTGTGGTCCGGCGGTGTGCTGTCCCCGGCATACGCTACCGGGCGTCACCCTCGTGCTTGGCACGGCAGGGAAAGCTGATACCGGACCGGTACAGCTCATTCGGCTGGTGGTCGTCGGGCAAAACGGTAGATGTCAGCGGATTTCCGAGTCAATCTCGGCGCTTTTGCAGGTCCACCTCAACTGTGTGCGATGTCTCGGCGTACAAGGACCACGGGCAGCCCGAGCTTGCGATGCGTGTCGGTCGTCGCGGAGCCGAACGTGTACGACGTCGTGAGGAGGACGACCAGGAAAGCGGGACCGTACTTCTTGTTCCTGAAAAAAGCCCCGCCCCGGAATCCGGGGCAGGGCATCGGTGGACATTCTCCCGCGGTCGGCCGGGAGGCGGGAACCGGCCGTATGTCAGGAACCCGACTTGCTCTTGATGACCGCCTGCATCACGTTCTTGGCGATGGGCGCGGCCAGGCCGCCGCCGGAGATGTCGTCGCGGTTGGCGCTCTCGTCCTCGATGACCACGGCCACGGCGACCGGCGAGCTGCCGTCGGGCAGCTTGGCGTAGGAGATGAACCACGCGTACGGGTTGGCGCTGTTCGCCACACCGTGCTGGGCGGTACCGGTCTTGCCGCCGACGGTGACACCGTTGATCTGCGCGTTCGTACCGGTGCCCTTCTCGACCACCGTCTGCATCATCGACTGCAGGATCTGCGCGTTGGCCGGCGACAGCGGCCGGCTCATCTCCTCCGGCTGGGTCTTCTCGACCGGGTCGAGGTTGGAGGACTGCAGCTCGTCGACCATGTACGGCTTCATCAGCTTGCCGTCGTTGGCGACCGCGGAGGCGACCATGGCCATCTGCAGCGGGGTCGCGGCGGTGTCGAACTGGCCGATCGAGCTGAGCGCCGTCTGGGGGCGGTCCATTTCCTTGGGGAAGACGGACGCGTTCGACCGCACCGGGGTGAACTGCTCGGCGTTGAAGCCGAACTTCTCGGCCTCCTTCAGCATCTTGTCCTTGCCGAGCTGGTCACCGATGTGACCGAAGACCGTGTTGCAGGAGATGCGCAGCGCCTCCCGCAGCGACACGTTCTTGCACTGGATGCTGCCCTCGTTCTTCAGCTCGCGCGTGGTGTTCGGCAGCGTGTAGGGCTGCGGGGAGTCGGTGGCCTGGTCCGCCGAGTTGTACAGCCCGTTCTCCAGCGCCGCCGCGGCGGTGACCACCTTGAACGTGGAGCCCGGCGGATAGGTCTCGCGCAGCGCGCGGTTGAGCATCGGGTCGGAGGGGTTGTTCTTCTTCTGGAGCTTGTTCCACGCCTTGGAGTCGCTGTCGCGGTCGCCCGCGAAGGACGAGGGGTCGTACGACGGGTAGGAGGCCAGCGCCAGGATCTTGCCGGTGGAGGGCTCCAGGGCGACGACCGCGCCCTTGCCGCCCTGCCGGGCCAGCCCGTTGTACGCCGCCTTCTGCGCGGCCGCGTTCAGCGTGGTGACGACGTTGCCGCCCTGCTTGGGCTTGCCGGTGATCATGTCGAGGGTGTTGCGGAAGAAGAGCCGGTCGTCGTTGCCGGTGAGGATGCCGTCGTCGAGCTTCTCCAGCTGGCTGCCGTCGAAGGCCTGGGAGGAGTAGCCGGTGACCGGCGCCCACATGGGCCCGTCCTTGTAGGTGCGCCGGTACTTGAACTGCCGGCCTTTGGACTCGGCGGAGCCGGTTATCGGGTTGCCGTCGACGATGATGTCGCCGCGCGGGTGGGAGTAGCGCTCGATGCGGACCCGGAGGTTGTCCTGGTCGCCGGCGAGCTGGTCGGCCTTGACGTACTGGAGGTAGTTGTCCCGGATCAGCAGGGCCAGCACGAGGAGGCCGCAGAAGATCGCGATCCGGCGCAGGGGCTTGTTCATGACGGGCGGACCACCTGGGTCATCTCGGCGTCGGGGTTCGTGGCGGGTGCGGGCGCCGGGCGGCGGGCGGTGTCGCTGATGCGGATCAGGATGCCGATCAGGGCCCAGTTGGCCAGCACGGAGGAACCACCGGAGGCCAGGAACGGCATGGTCATACCGGTCAGCGGGATGAGTCCCATCACACCGCCGGCCACCACGAAGACCTGGAGGGCGAACGCCCCGGACAGGCCGACGGCGAGCAGCTTGCCGAACGGGTCGCGGGCGGCGAGGGCGGTGCGCACGCCGCGCTCCACGATCAGGCCGTAGATCAGCAGGATCGCCATGATGCCGGCGAGCCCCAGCTCCTCGCCGAAGGTCGCGAGGACGAAGTCGGAGTTGGCGGCGAACTTGATCAGGTCCGAGTGGCCCTGGCCCCAGCCCGTGCCGAGGGTGCCGCCGGAGCCGAACGCCCACAGGGACTGCTGAAGCTGGTCGGAGTGGAGGATGCCGTCGTGGGTGACCTGGCGGCTGAGCTGGTACTCGCGCATCGGGTTGAGCCAGGCCTGCACACGCGTCTGGATGTGCGGTTCGAAGCTCGCCACGCCGACGGCGCCGACCGCGGACATCAGCAGACCGAAGACGATCCAGCTGGTCCGCTCGGTGGCGACGTACAGCATGATGACGAACATTCCGAAGAACAGCAGCGAGGTGCCGAGGTCGGTCTCGAAGACCAGGATGAGGATCGAGATCGCCCAGACGACCAGAATGGGGCCGAGGTCGCGGCCGCGCGGCAGGTACAGGCCCATGAAGCGGCGGCTGGCGAGGGCCAGGGCGTCGCGCTTGACCATCAGGTAGCCGGCGAAGAAGACCGCGAGGATGATCTTCGCGAACTCACCGGGCTGGAGGGAGCCCAGGCCGGGGATCCTGATCCAGATCTTGGCGCCGTAGATGTTGGCCCCGAGGCCCGGCACCAGCGGGAGGATGAGCAGGATCAGAGCGCAGAACATCGAGATGTAGGTGTAGCGCTGCAGGACCCGGTGATCCTTCAGGAAGATCAGCACCGCCGCGAACACGGCGATGGCCAGCGCCGTGTACAGCAGCTGACGGGGCGCGGCCGGGGAGAAGCCGCGCAGCGACTGCAGCAGCTTCGACTGGTCCAGCCGCCAGATGACGACGAGCCCGAGCCCGTTGAGCAGCGTGGCCAGCGGCAGCAGCAGCGGGTCGGCGTACGGGGCGAACTTCCGTACGGCGAGATGGGCGACGCCGGCCAGCAGACCGAGACCGAGGCCGTAGCTCAGCAGCCCGGCGGGCACCGAGTCGTTGATGGCCAGGCCCACGTTGGCGTAGGCGAACACCGGGATGGCCACGGCGAAGACCAGCAGGGCCAGCTCGGTGTTGCGGCGGCTCGGCGCGCCGATCGCGCCGATCGTGGACGTGTGGTGCGTCGGCGAGTTAGTCGTACTGCTCATCGTGTGACAGGGCCTCTCGCGGCTTCGCTACTGCTTGCCGCACTGATCGACGACCTTCTGCTCATCCTCGGAGAGGCTCGGGCCGGGGTTCGGAGTGGCGGATGCGGACGGGGGCTTCGAAGGGTTCTTCGTAGCGGGCGCCGAACCGGACGGGTGCGGTGTCGGTGATGCCTTGGACGTGAAGGCGGTACGGGTGGTTCCCGTGGTGCCTCCGGCCTCGCCCTGGCCCGTCTTCGCGTTCTGCTGCGACTCGGCGGCCGTGCGTTCCGCCTGCTTCTTGCACGCGGAGGCCTGCACCGACAGTGCCTCGATCTTCGCCTGGGCCTGCTGCAGACCGCCCGCCGCGATCGTGTTCTTGACCTGCTTCTGCTGGTAGGGCGGCAGGTACTTGAGTTCGATCTCGGGGTGGTCCTTCTCCACCTTCGACAGCGACACCCAGGCCAGGTCCTGGCTGATCCCGCGGTACAGCGCCACGTGCTCGCCCTTGGCGCCGACGTAGTACTGCGTCTGCGTCCACCGGTAGCCGCCGTACAGGCCGCCGCCGACGACGGCCAGGGCGAGGGCGCCGTAGAGGGATCTCTTCAGCCACTTGCGCCCGCCGCGCGGCTTGGTGAAGTCGCCGTCGGCGTAGTCGTCGAAGCTGCCCGCCGGGACGTACCCGGTGGTGTCGCCGGAGCCGGGCGGGCCGAACTCGCCGCCGCCGTGCCCGGGTCCCCGGCGGCCCAGGTGGGAGGCGCGGCCGGCCGGGGTCTGCATGATGCCGTTGTCGTGCAGATGGTGCTGGTTCTCGGCGACCGCGCCGACCACGACCGGCTGGTCGGACAGCTGCCCGGCGAGGGTGTCTCCGGTGTCCAGGTCCAGGACGTCGGCGACGATGACGGTGATGTTGTCGGGGCCGCCGCCGCGCAGCGCGAGCTGGATCAGGTCCTGCACGGTCTCCTGCGGGCCCTGGTAGCTGGCGAGGGTCTCCTCGATCGTCTGGTGGGAGACGACCGCGGACAGACCGTCGGAGCAGATCAGATAGCGGTCGCCGGCCCGGACCTCGCGGATCGACAGGTCGGGCTCGACGTGGTCGCCGCTGCCGAGGGCGCGCATCAGCAGGGAGCGCTGGGGGTGGGTTGTGGCCTCTTCCTCGGTGATCCGGCCCTCGTCGACGAGCCGCTGCACCCAGGTGTGGTCCTGGGTGATCTGGGTGAGGACTCCGTCCCGCAGCAGATAGGCGCGGGAGTCGCCGACGTGCACCAGGCCGAGCCGCTGGCCGGTCCACAGCAGGGCGGTGAGGGTCGTCCCCATGCCCTCCAGCTGGGGGTCCTCCTCGACCATGGCGCGCAGCTGGTCGTTGGCGCGCTGCACGGCCGCGCCGAGGGAGGTGAGGATGTCGGAGCCGGGCACGTCGTCGTCGAGCGTGACCAGGGTGGAGATCACTTCGGAGGAGGCGACCTCGCCGGCCGCCTGCCCGCCCATGCCGTCGGCGATCGCGAGCAGCCGCGGGCCGGCGTAACCCGAGTCCTCGTTGCCCTCCCGGATCATGCCTTTGTGCGATCCGGCGGCAAAGCGCAGTGACAGACTCATGCGCACCTCGCCCGTCGGCTCCGAATGCAGCCGGTCGTGTCGAGCCACACTGCCCACCCTCCGGTCGGGAGCGCGCCGGAGGCCGGGGTGCGGCCTGCTTCTGCGTGCTCGCTCCGCTCGCTCATTGTCGTACTACTTCCGCAGCTCGATGACGGTCTTGCCGATGCGGATCGGCGCGCCCAGCGGGATCGGCGTGGGGGTCGTCAGCCGGGACCGGTCCAGGTAGGTGCCGTTGGTGGAGCCGAGGTCCTCGACGATCCATTGGCCGTCGCGGTCCGGGTAGATCCTGGCATGACGACTGGAGGCGTAGTCGTCGTCCAGCACGATCGTCGAGTCGTGCGCCCGGCCCAGCGTGATCGTCTGGCCCTGCAGCGCGACCGTCGTGCCGGTCAGTGTGCCCTCGGTCACCACCAGCTTGGTGGGGGCGTTGCGGCCGCGCCGGCCGCCGCCCTGCTGGGCACGCTGCTGCGGGGGCGCGGACTGCTGCCGGGCCGCCTGCTGCCGGCCCGGCGCCTGCGCACGCCCGGCCTCCCTGCGCGCTCCGCGCTGGGTGACGCGCGTACCGAACAGGTCGCTCCGGATGACCTGCACGGCCACGATCACGAACAGCCACAGTACGGCCAGGAAACCCAGCCGCATGACCGTGAGGGTCAGCTCTGACATTGCCCCCGCTTCACCCTTCGGCTTGCCTATAGATAACGGTGGTGCTGCCCACGACGATCCGCGAGCCGTCGCGGAGCGTAGCGCGGGTGGTGTGCTGCCCGTCCACCACGATGCCGTTGGTGGAACCGAGATCCTGGATCGTCGAGGGCGTTCCGGTCCGGATCTCGCAGTGCCGGCGGGAGACGCCGGGATCGTCGATCCGCACGTCGGCGTCGGTGCTGCGGCCCAGCACCAGCGTCGCGCGGGAGATCTGGTGGCGGGTGCCGTTGATCTCGATCCAGTAGCGGGTGCGCCCGCCGCTCATCGGAGCGGCCGCGGGCCGCTGGGTGGCGGGCTGGGGGTAGCCGTAGCCGCCGGGGCGGGCGCCGGGCGGCGGCGCGGACGGCATCGGGGGCGCGCCTGCGGGCGCGGCGGGCGGGTAGCCGTAGCCGCCCTGGGCGCCCTGCCCGGGACGGCCGGGGGCCGGGGCCGCCGGGGCCTGCTGACCCTGCTGGCTGCTGGAGGAGGCGAGAGTGCGCGAGCGCACCCGGTACAGGCCGGTGTCGAGGTCGTCGGCCTTCTCCAGGTTGACCTTGATCGGACCCATGAAGGTGTAGCGCTGCTGCTTGGCGTAGTCACGCACCATGCCGGCCAGCTCGTCGCCGAGCTGCCCGGAGTAGGGGCTGAGGCGCTCGTAGTCCGGCGCGCTCAGCTCCACGATGAAGTCGTTCGGTACGACGGTCCGGTCGCGGTTCCAGATCGTGGCGTTGTTGTCGCACTCACGCTGGAGCGCGCCGGCGATCTCCACGGGCTGGACCTCGGACTTGAACACCTTGGCGAAGGTGCCGTTCACCAGACCTTCGAGACGCTGCTCGAACTTCTTCAGGACTCCCATGGGGCACCTCCTCCATCCTTGCCGTTGCCTTGCCCTGCTGTGTGGCCGTTGCCTTGCCTGTACTGCTGCTTCCGCTGGTACTGCTACTGATCGTATCTACGCGCCCGGCAATCAGCCGGTTCCCCCAGCGGCTCCCCTTCGAACTCGCGGCGCCCACTCCTGCTGCCATGGATCGTAGAGGGGGGCGTAGACCAGTGTCCCGCACCCGGCTGTGGACCCGGCCCGCCTCCTGGGGAGATGCCGGGGACCGGTACGAGGTTGATACGTGAAGCAGGTCTCCTTGAGACGTGGGGAGTGGAGGGGGTGGGTAGGAGGGGGCGGCTTTGGGGGGTTGAGTTTCCTTGGGCTTCGGCTTCGGCTTCGGCTTCGGCTTCGGCTTCGGCTTGGGCTTGGGCTTGGCCGCGGGTGCGGGTGCGGGTGCGGGTTGGGGGTGTGGTGGCGGTGGCGTGCCGGGGTCGGCGGGACTGGGGCGTCTCGGGTGTGGGGCGGTCTCCGGCTCGGGTTGGGCGGTCTCGGGCCGGGCGGAAGGGATGTGAACCCACCCCGTACGACGTGCTAATGTTCTGGGTGTCGGAAGGGGCCAGCCCGAAAGGGCCGGAACCGGAAGACACACCCAATGCGCGGGTGGCGGAATAGGCAGACGCGCTGGATTCAGGTTCCAGTGCCCGCAAGGGCGTGGGGGTTCAACTCCCCCCTCGCGCACAGAGACGAGACGGGTCTCTGCCGGTGACGGAAGTCACGGCAGGGGCCCGTTTCGCGTTTCACGCCGAGTCGTGAGGGATCGCACAGGCTGTGGACGGACGGACGGACGCACGGAGGGACGGACGAGCCGGGCCGTCGGTGAGCTATCTCACGGAAGGGGGCCGGCCGGGTCTCCGGGGCGGGCTGGGTGTTCGGGACCGGCTGGACGTTCGGGGTTGGCTGGATCTTCGGGGCTTGTGAACGCTGTGCGGAGCCGGCCCGGGTTGTACGGCGGGGGATGAGGTGGCGGCCGGTCGGGAGCGGATCCTCGGCTTTCACGAGGCTCAGGACTCGCTCGGCTGGCACCGCGGGCACCACACCGTGCCGCGGCCTCCCAGACGGGAGCGGCGCAGGTGGGTGTGGCAGCGGGGACATACCGGGTCGGGGTCGTCCCGGTGGCCGGTGAGCCAGGCATCGCGCGGTGGCACACAGCCGGCGGTGACCGCGGAACGCAGCGTGCGCCGCATCTGCGTGTACAGGTGCCGACGTTCGCTCTCGGTCAGCTCGCCGGCCCGGGTGCCGGGGTGCAACCCGGCACGCCACAGGACCTCGTCGGCGAGCAGATTGCCGAGACCGGCCAGGACGGACTGGTCGGTCAGCGCCGTCTTGATGTGACCGCGGCGGGCACCGAGCGCGGCCTCGAACTCCTCACGGTCCACCGCCAGTGCGTCGGGACCCTGACGGTCCAGCAGCCGTGCGACGCCGGAGTCGTCGTCGGCCAGCCACAGGCCCTGGAGCTTGCGCTGGTCGCGATAGCGGAGCTGGCGGTCGCCACTCAGGTCGAACAGGACGCGATCGTGGGCCTCGACGGCGTCGTCGGGACGGGCGCAGAGCAGCCGGCCGGTCATGCCGAAGTGCAGCAGGAGGGTGGGGCCGCCGGTGTGGGCGAGCAGCCACTTGCCGTGCCGCTCCGGCTCCGTGAACCGCCGCCCCTCCAGCGCGTCGCGCAGCCGCCGAGCGCTCATACCGTGCAGGACGCCCGCGTCGCGTACGTCGACGCGGCGGATGGTCCTGCCCTTCGCGCAGGACACGAGCACCCTGCGGAATCCCTCGACGTCCGGCAGTTCAGGCATGGCGGACGTCCCTGCGGAGGCTTACGACGCCTGGCGGGTGACAGGGGAGAAACGTCGGAGCGGGTGTGGATGTGGGTGTGGGTACGGGTGCGGGAGCCGGAGCGGGCGTGGTCGCGGACGCTCGTTCGTGCCTCAGGTCCATGGCAGCCTCCTCGCTGCGCTGGGCCGATGCCGATGCCGAAGGTGGGTGTGGATGTGCGGCGCGGCACGTGCTTCCGAGTGCCCGGCGCGTCGCCGTTCGTACCGTTCGCTTTCCCTGCCCCACCCGCCTCGTGCGACAGAGCCGGGCACCTGCCGCACGCGCACTGATGGGGCGAGAGCTTCCTCACATGCCGGTGGGAGCCTCGCTGCGCGGCGCGGGCTGCCCACGAGGACCATCCACAGGCCGCCATCCACAGACCGTTGTCCACAGACCGTCATCCACAGGGTCTGACGCGTCACGGGCGCCGGTTGTACGGTCTGCACGAGTTGATGTTCGTGCCGATGTTCGCGCCGAAGGGCGTTCGGGGGAGGCGGTCGCGGTGACCGGAACCGGTGGGGAAGTGCTGGCGGACGCGGTGGACCGGGAGACACGGCGGCTGCCGTGGGTGCGCGGGTTCGCCCAGTGGCCGCAGCAGGGCTCGCCCAAGGACGAGGGCAAGGCGCTGCGGACGAGCGTGCCGCGCGGCGCGCACCGCACGCTCGACCTGGACGGCTCCCGCCCCGACGCGGTGAGCGCGGTCATCGAGTCCAACGCCGGCCGTATAGAGGAGCTGACCCCCATCCGCGTCGGACGGATGGCCGCGAGCCCCTTCGCCTTCCTGCGCGGTTCGGCCGGACTCATGGCGTACGACCTGGCCCGCACCCCCATGACCAGGATCGGCACCCAGATATGCGGAGACGCGCACGCGGCCAACTTCGGCCTGTACGGCGACCACCGCGGCGACCTCGTCATCGACCTCAACGACTTCGACGAGACCGTGCACGGCCCCTGGGAGTGGGACCTGAAGCGGCTCGCCGCGTCGCTGGTGCTCGCCGGGCGCGAAGCCGGCGCCGACGAGGACACCTGCCGCGCGGCCGCACGGGACGCGGCCGGCGCCTACCGCCGCACCATGCGCCTGCTCGCCAAGCTGCCGGTGCTGGACGCGTGGAACGCCATCGCGGACGAGGAACTGGTCTCCCACACCGACGCCCACGATCTGCTCGGCACCCTGCAGCGGGTCTCGGAGAAGGCCCGCGCCAACACCAGCGGCCGGTTCGCGGCGAAGTCGACCGAGGCGGCGGCGGACGGCGGACGCCGCTTCGTGGACGCCTCACCGGTCCTGCGCCGCATCCCGGACGCCGAGGCGGCGGCGGTCGCGGCGTCCCTGGAGGAGTACCTGACGACGCTGTCCGAGGACCGGCACCCTCTGCTCGCCCGGCACGCCGTGCACGACGTGGCCTTCCGGGTGGTCGGCACCGGCAGCGTCGGCACCCGGTCCTACGTCGTCCTGCTCCTCGACCACCGTGAGCAGCCGCTGGTCCTCCAGGTGAAGGAGGCCCGCCCCTCGGCGCTCGTCCCGCATCTGGCCACGGCCGGCTTCGAGGCGCCGCCGGTGGAACACGAGGGCCGCCGGGTCGTCCTCGGCCAGAAGCGGATGCAGGTGGTCAGCGACATCCTCCTCGGCTGGACCACGGTCTGTGGCCGTCCCTTCCAGGTCCGCCAGTTCCGCAACCGCAAGGGCAGCGTCGACCCCGCCGCCCTCGCCGCCGACCAGATCGACGACTACGCCCGCATGACCGGCGCGCTGCTCGCCCGCGCCCACTCCCACAGCGCCGACCCCCGTCTGATCGCCGGCTACTGCGGCAAGAACGAGGAGCTGGACGAGGCGATAGCCGCCTTCGCCGTCACCTACGCCGACCGCACCGAGGCCGACCACGCCGACCTGGTCACGGGGATACGGGCGGGACGGATCGCGGCGGAGCTGGGCGTGTGAGACAGGGGCGGGGCCCTTCCAAGGCGGAACCACAGGGCCCCGTCGTGGGCGCGGGGAGCTGCCCGGGAAGCCACGACGGCTCGCGCCCGGCGGACGACCGGTAGCCCTCCGGCGCCCTGCCGCGTCCGTACCGCCTACCCTGTTCGCGTGACGACCCCGGATGCCGAACAGTCCCCGCGCCCCGAGGAGCGGCTCGAACAGGCCGTACGGGCCGCCGAGCAGGCGTTGATCGAGTACGAGATCGCCGTGGAGACGTTCCGCGTCGAGGTCGAGAACTTCTCCCGGCTGCACGAACAGCGGCTCGGCCCGCTCTACGCCCGCATCGAGGTGCTGGACGCCGAGATCGCCGAGGCCAGGGCCGCCCGCACCGGGGACCCGGAGGACCTCCGCCGTGCCGAGGAGGCCCGCGCACGGATCCTGCCGATCCCAGGGGTGGAAGAGCTGCTGCACGGCTGGATGGACGGCCACGGCCTGTTCCCCGAAGCCGCCGCCATGCTCACCGACCAGGCCGTACGGCCCCCGGAGCGGGTGCGGCCCAGCGAGGAGGCCCGCAAGCTCTACCGGGAGCTGGCCCGCAAGGCGCACCCCGACCTCGTCCAGGAGGAAGAGGAGCGGCAACGGCGTGAGGAGTTCCTCACCCGCCTCAACGCCGCCTACGCCCGTGGCGACGAGACGCTGCTGAAGGAGCTGGCCGAGGAGTGGGCGGCCGGCCCGGTGCCGCCCGAGCGGCGCCCGAGCCCGGCCGAGGAGCTGTACGCCCGCCTCGAATGGCTCGCCGAGCGCAAGGAACTGCTCACCCTCGTCGCCCGTGAACTGGAGGAGGGCGCGATCGCCGGCATGCTCCGGCTCGCCCCGGACGACCCCGACGGGCTGCTCGAGGAGATCGCCGCCCAGCTGCGCTCCGACATCGCCCAGCGGGAGGCGGAGCTGGCGGCCCTGCAGGAGCAGGGCTGAGCCGAGGCTCGCTTCGGCAGACTTCGGGGGCCTTCGGGTAGCGTCGGAGACATGAGTTTCGGAGCTGGTGTGCCCACGGTCGAGGTCACGGACCTCAAGGACGGCGACTTCCTGCTGGACGTCCGCGAGGACGACGAGTGGCAGGCGGGCCACGCCGAGGGAGCGCTGCACATCCCCATCAGCGAGTTCGTGGCCCGCTACGGCGAGCTGACCGAGGCCGCCCCGCAGGACGGCCGCGTTCACGTCATCTGCCGCTCCGGTGGCCGCTCGGCGCAGGTCACCATGTACCTGGTCCAGCAGGGCATCGACGCGGTGAACGTCGACGGCGGCATGCAGGTCTGGCAGGCCGCGGGCCGCCCCGTGGTCGCCGACGACGGTCGGCCCGGCTTCGTCCTGTAGCCCGACTTCCCGCAGCCCCGGGGCAGCGCGGTCAGCCCAGCGGATGGGCGGCCAGCAGGTCCCCGAGCCTCTCCTCGTACGCCGCCGCCGGGCCGAGCGCCAGCTCCAGGTGCTTGGCCCAGGCGTGATAGCGGTGCAGCGGGTAGTCGGTGTCGGCGCCGAACCCGCCGTGCAGATGCTGTGCCGTCTGCACCACCCGGCGCACCCCCTCCGCCGCCCAGATCTTCGCCACCGCGACATCGCCGGCGGCGGGCAGCGCCCCCGGTGCTCCCGAAGCGATCCGCCAGGCGGCCTGCCAGAGGGTGGCCTCCATGGCGCGCAGATCGATGTACCGGTCCGCGGCCTGCACGGCCACCGCCTGGAATGTCGCGATCGGATGCCCGAACTGCTCGCGCTTTCCGGTGTACTCGGCGGTCATCCGCAGCACCCGTTCGCCCAGTCCGAGCGCCAGCGCGCAGCTGCCGGTGACGAGCAGGGCGTGCAGCCACTCCCAGGCGCCGTCGGCCTCGATGACGTCGTCCGCGTCGATCCGCGCGGACGCGAGCCGCAGCTCGGCCAGCCGCTCCCCGCTGGTGGACACCTGCTCGGCGAGCACCACCCCGTCCTGCTCACGCGGTACCAGCGCGAGCACGGTCCGCTCGGCGCCCGTGCCCTCGAGGTGCGCCGGTACGACGACGAAGTCCGCGTCGTACGCCCACGGCACCGCCGTCTGCACCCCGTCCAGCATCCACACCGGGCCGTCCCGCCGTGCTCCGACGGCCAGTTCGGCCGCGTCATGGCCACTGCGGCCGTTCGCCGCGACGGTCAGCACCAGCTCACCCCGCCCGGCCCGCGCGAGCACGCGGTCCGCGAGCCGCGCGCCGCCATAGGCCTGCACGGTCGCTGCCGCCGCGCTGTGCTCCAGCAGCGGCACCCGGGCGAGCACCTTGGCGGACTCCCGCAGCACCAGGCACAGCGCGATCGCGTCCAGCCCGGAACCGCCGTGCGCCTCGCCGAGCAGCAGACTCAGCAGATCCGCCTCGGCCAGCCGGGACCACAGCTCCCGGTCGAAGCCCTCGGCCACGGCACCCGTGGTGAGCGCCGGGCTGGGCACCGCGTCCGGTGTCACGCCGGCGAACACCCCGCGCGCCGCCTCGGCCGCCGCCCGCTGCTCCTCGCTGAAGGTGAAGTCCACGGCCTGTCCCTCCGACTGGGTCGGTGATCTGACGGGGCGTCAAGATAGAACAGGTTCTAGGAGAAGGGAATGGCGCCGGAGTCTTCGGTGTTCCGGGGGTCTCTCCCCCTCCCTCCCCCTCCCTCCCCCACCCCCGGCTGAATTGGCCCCCCCCGAGTCGGCCCCGTGCACCCCTCAGCGGTCGAAGTCCAGCTCCACCTGCTCCGTCAGCGGGTGCGACTGGCAGGCCAGTACATAGCCGGCTTCCGTCTCCTCCGTCTCCAGGGCGAAGTTGCGGTCCATGCGGACCTCGCCGGAGACCAGGAAGGCACGGCACGTCCCGCACACGCCGCCCTTGCAGGCGTAAGGCGCGTCGGGGCGGTTGCGCAGGACCGTCTCCAGCAGCGTCTCGCCGTCGCGCACCGGCCAGGTGCCGCTGCGTCCGTCGAGCCGGGCGGTGACCGTGCTGTGTGCGAGAGCCTGGGCGGCGGCGGCCGGGGGCGAGCCCGCGTCCACGTGGAAGATCTCCTGGTGGATCCGGGACCGGTCCACGCCCAGCTCGCGCAGCGCCTGCTCCGCGCCCAGCACCAGCCCGTACGGCCCGCACAGGAACCATCCCGAGACCTCGCCGACCGGCAGCAGCGCGGGCAGCAGCCCGGTGAGCCGCTCGCGGTCGAGCCGGCCGGACGGCAGACCCGCCTGCTGTTCCTCGCGGGAGAGCACGGTCACCAGCTGGAGCCGCTCCGGATAGCGGTCCTTCAGGTCGGCGACCTCCTCCAGGAACATCGTCGAGGCGGCCGTGCGGTCGCTGCGTATCAGGCAGAACCGGGCCTCCGGCTCGCGGGCCAGCAGTGTGGAGACGATGGACAGCACCGGGGTGATGCCGCTGCCGCCGACGATCGCCGCGTACAGCCCCGGCGCCGGTTCCAGGGTGAAGCGGCCGGCCGGGGTCATCACCTCCAGCACGTCGCCGGCATTGATCTCCTTCAGCGCGTAGGCGGAGAAGGCTCCTCCCTCCACCAGCCGCACGCCCACCCGCAGGGTGTCGGGACCGGCGCCGGACGGGTCGGGCGCGGGGGAGCAGATCGAGTAGGTGCGCCGTATCTCGGTGCCGTCGACCTGCCGGCGCAGCGCCAGGTGCTGGCCGGGTGCGTGCCGGTACTCCTCGCGCAGCTCGGGCGGGACGGTGAAGGTCAGGGCGACGGAGTCGTCGGTGATGCGCTCGACCTCGGCCACCGGGAGCGGGTGGAAGCGCGCCATCACAACTCCTTGAAGTGGTCGAACGGTTCACGGCAGGCGAGGCAGCGGCGCAGTGCTTTGCACGCGGTGGAGGAGAACCTGCTGAGCAGCTCGGTGTCGGCGGAGCCGCAGTGCGGGCAGTGGACGGGCTCGGTGGGCGCGTCCGCGGTGGGCGTGTCCGCGGTCCGGGTCGGGCCGAGGGTCAGCGGGACCGGGGTGGAAGTGGCGCGCACGCGCGGGGGAGCGATGCCGAACTCCCGGAGTTTGCGCCGCCCTTCGGCGCTGATGTCGTCGGTCGTCCAGGCGGGGCTGAGCACCGTGCGGACCGTGACCTCGCGCATGCCGTGGGCGCGCAGTACCCGTTCGATGTCCACGCTCATCGCCTCGATGGCGGGGCAGCCGGTGTAGGTGGGGGTCAGGTCGACCTCGACGGTGTCGTCGTCGTGCATATGCACCGCGCGCACCACGCCCAGCTCCTGGAGCGTGAGTACCGGCAGTTCGGGGTCGGGTACCGAGCCGGCCAGCTCCAGCAGCTCCGTCTCCAGGGCGGTGGCGGTCACCATGTCGCCCCCGGGTGGCTGCGGTGCAGATGCTGCATCTCGGCGAGCATCCGCCCGAACGGTTCGGTGTGCAGGCCCTGCCGGCCGGCGCCGGCCGACCAGGCGCCGGTGCGCGGTCCTTCGGGGAGGGGGAGCGTGGCACGGCCGAGGACGTCCTGGACGGACTCCTGCCAGTGCTTGTCCAGGCGGGTCCAGTCGGCCTCGAGGCCCTCCACCGGCTGGAACATCTCACCGGTGAACTTCCACAGGGCCTCACAGGCGCTGCGCATCCGCTCGTGGCTGGTCTTGGTGCCGTCGCCGAGGCGGAGCGTCCACTGTTCGGCGTGGTCGCGGTGGTAGGCGACCTCCTTGACCGCCTTCGCGGCCAGGGGTGCGAACGGGCCGTCCGTCGACGCGAGTTCGGCGTAGAGCAGGTGCTGGTAGGTGGAGAAGTACAGCTGGCGGGCGATGGTGTGGGCGAAGTCGCCGTTGGGCTGCTCGACCAGCTGGAGGTTGCGGAAGGCCCGCTCCTCGCGCAGGTAGGCCAGTTCGTCCTCGTCGCCGGCCATGGACAGCAGCACCCGGGCCTGGCCGAGCAGGTCGAGGGCGATGTTGGCGAGGGCGACCTCCTCCTCCAGGACGGGGGCGTGCCCGGCCCACTCCCCCAGCCGGTGGGAGAGCACCAGGGCGTCGTCGCCGAGGGCGAGGGCGGCGGTCACCGGGACGGTGGCGGGGCCGGTGGTGGTCACAGGTGCTTCACCCCTTCCGGGATCTCGTAGAAGGTCGGGTGCCGGTAGGGCTTGTCGGCGGCCGGCTCGAAGAAGGGGTCCTTCTCGTCCGGTGAGGACGCGGTGATCGCGGCGGCCGGGACGACCCAGATGGAGACGCCCTCGCCGCGGCGGGTGTAAAGGTCGCGGGCGTTGCGCAGGGCCAGCTCCGCGTCGGGGGCGTGCAGGCTGCCGGCGTGGGTGTGGGAGAGGCCGCGCCGGGAGCGCACGAAGACCTCCCACAGGGGCCAGTCGGTGGTGCTCATGCTCGGTCCGCTCCTGTCGCGTGTGCTGTCTCGTTGCCTGTCTCACCGGTGCCGCCGGTGTGCTTGGCCGCGTAGGCGGCGGCTGCTTCGCGCACCCACGCGCCTTCGTCGTGGGCGCGCCTGCGCTGGGTGATCCGCTGTTCGTTGCACGGGCCGTTGCCCTTGAGGACCTCCCAGAACTCCGTCCAGTCGATCGGGCCGAAGTCGTAGTGCCCGCGTTCCTCGTTCCACCGCAGGTCCGGGTCGGGGAGGGTGAGGCCCAGGGACTCGGCCTGGGGGACGCAGATGTCGACGAAGCGCTGGCGCAGCTCGTCGTTGGAGTGGCGCTTGATCTTCCACTCCATCGACTGCGCGGAGTGCTGGGACTCGTCGTCGGGCGGGCCGAACATCATCAGCGAGGGCCACCACCAGCGGTCGACCGCGTCCTGCGCCATCGCGTGCTGTTCGGGTGTGCCTTTGCTGAGGGCCAGCAGCAGTTCGTATCCCTGGCGCTGGTGGAAGGACTCCTCCTTGCAGATCCGCACCATCGCGCGGGCGTACGGGCCGTAGGAGCAGCGGCACAGCGGGACCTGGTTGGTGATCGCGGCGCCGTCCACGAGCCAGCCGATCGCGCCGACGTCGGCCCAGGTCAGCGTCGGGTAGTTGAAGATCGAGGAGTACTTCTGGCGGCCGCTGTGCAGCTTGTCGAGGAGCTCGTCCCGGCTGGTGCCGAGGGTCTCGGCCGCGCTGTACAGGTACAGGCCGTGGCCGGCCTCGTCCTGGACCTTGGCCATGAGGATCGCCTTGCGGCGCAGGGAGGGCGCTCGGGTGATCCAGTTGGCCTCCGGCTGCATGCCGATGATCTCGGAGTGCGCGTGCTGGGCGATCTGCCGGACCAGGGTGGCGCGGTAGGCGTCGGGCATCCAGTCGCGCGGTTCGATGCGCTCGTCGGCGGCCACGGCCGCGTCGAAGGCGTGCTGGAAGGCGGCCGTGTCGGCGGTGTCCGGTGCGCCGTCCGTCTCTGTGCGGGCCGTGCGCTGCGCGGCTGCTGTGGCCATGCGGTCCCCCTGACCTCGGGCTCTGCGATTGGGACTGTCCCGACCGATCGTTCGGTCCGTGCGCATCAATGGTGTGCTGGGGCGCCGCAGGGTGTCAACCGCTGTGGAAAACTCCGGCGGGCAGCCTGTGGACAACGCGCGGAAGAGCCGGTAGGGCGGGGTGCCGGGCCGTACCGCGTGGCGAGCACCACGGCCCTGGCCCGTACCCGGGGCTGCGCCCGGGGGGCGGGGCTGAGTACCGTTCCGTGCGTATCGCCGAGAGTGGCGTGCGTGAACGGTGAGGTGCCCGTGGCGGGCGTCGCATCGCTGAGCCGGACCACTGACCGAACGACTGAGTGAAACGGGGGACGGGGCGGAATGGACGCGTACGACGAGGACCCGGGGGCCCGACCCGACCCCGGCGGGTCGGCCCGGGCGCGTCTCCCGGAGGCCTCCCCGACCGATGCGGACTCCTCAGCGGATGCGGATTCCCGGGCCGACGTGGACGCCTCGGCCCAGGGGCGGTCTCCGGCCGATGTGGACTCCCGGGCCGGCATACAGTCCCCGGCCGGCGCGGATTCCCGGGCCGGTATACAGTCCCCGGCCGGCGCGCATCCCCAGGCGGGCGCGGCTGCCGTCCGAGGTGCGGGTTCCGCGGCCCCCCGGGCCGACGCCCCCGTGCCGCCCACCGCGCCCCGTACCGGTGTGGCCGCTCTCTCCCCCCGCTACCAGGTCGCCGCGGCGCTGGCGCTCGCGGTGGTCGGTGTCGCCGCCTGTGTGCATCTGCTGATGGTGTTCCTCAGCCTCGCCCCCGCGAACACGGTGACCAAGCAGCACGGCAAGGCCGTCGAGGAGTGGGTGTTCCCGGAGTTCGAGCAGAACTGGAAGCTGTTCGCGCCCAACCCGCTGCAGCAGAACATCGCCGTCCAGGTGCGTGCCGTGGTGCGGGCGAAGGACGGCGGACTGCACACCACCGGCTGGACCGACCTCTCCGCCCAGGACGGCGCCGCCATCGACGGCAACCTGGTGCCGAGCCATACCCAGCAGAACGAGCTGCGCCGCGCCTGGGACTTCTTCACCGCCACGCACAGCACCGACAACCGCCCGGTGGGCATGCGCGGCTCCCTCTCCGAGCAGTACCTGCGCCGGATCGTGGTGATGCGCCTGTACCGGACCTATCCGGCCGACCGCGACGGCGTCATACAGCGCGTGCAGATCCGGTCCAGCACCACCAATGTGCAGCCGCCCGAGTGGAGCCGTGAGCGCGTGTCCGACAAGCCGATCTACCGCGTGCTGCCCTGGTGGACCGTGACGGCCGACGAGACAGCGGGAGGTGTGCGGTGAACACGCTCTCCCTGACCCTCTCGCGGGGTATCGCCAAGGTCACCGAGTCCGCTCTCGGGCCGTACCAGAGCGCCGTGATCCGCATCGGGTTCGCCGGGACCTGGCTGCTGTTCCTGCTGCGCGAGTTCCCGCACCGCCAGGAGCTGTACGGCCCGGCCGGGCCCTGGGGCTGGAACCTCGCCAAGGACCTGACCGACGACAACCACGCCTTCACGGCCCTGCTGTGGTCCGACGGACAGCTGTGGTTCGAGTGCTTCTACGCGCTGGCGATCCTCGCCAGTGCCGCCTTGCTGCTCGGCTGGCGCACCCGGACGGCGTCCGTGCTGTTCATGGTCGGTGTGCTGTCGCTGCAGAACCGCAGCGTCTTCATGGGCGACGGCGGCGACAACGTCCTGCACCTGATGTCCTTCTACCTCGTGTTCACGCGCTGCGGACAGGTGTGGTCCCTGGACGCGCGGCGGGCGGCGCGCGCCGAGGCGGCACGCGCGCGTGGGGCGCGGGTCCCCGCCGACCGGACGGGCCCGGCCCTGTGGGCGGTGTCCGGACTGGCGCTGTTCATGGCGACGTTCACCGGCCGGTTCGACAACGGCTGGCTGATCCCCGCGCTGCTGTGGACGGCCTGGGTGGTGCTCGGCCTGTGGTGGGCCGTCGGCCGCTCGGCGAAGTCGCAGCAGCCGCGGATCCTGCTGGACGTCGTCGCCAACGTCCTGCACAACGGCGGCCTGTTCGTGATCATGGCGGAGGCCTGCCTGATCTACGCGACGGCCGGCTGGTACAAGATCCAGGGCTCGCGCTGGCAGGACGGCACCGCCGTCTACTACCCGCTCCACCTGGACTACTTCTCGCCCTGGCCCCAACTCGCCGACCTGATGTCCTCCAGCGGCACGATCATGATGGCCGCCGCCTACGGCACGGTCATGGTGCAGGTCGCCTTCCCGTTCACCCTGTTCAACCGGCGGGTCAAGAACGTCCTGCTGGTGTTCATGATGCTCGAGCACGCGGTGATCGCGGTGGTGCTCGGCCTGCCGTTCTTCTCGCTGGCGATGATCACCGCGGACGCGGTCTTCCTGCCGACGTCGTTCCTGCGCCGGCTCGGTGCGCTGGTCGTACGCGCGCGTGGGCGGTTCGTGCGGCATGAGGACCGTACGGTGCCCGCACCGCGATCCCCCGAAGCCGACTCCGAGGAGAACGCGCAGGGCCGCGTAGGGTTCAGGGCATGACCGACCCGCTGACCCGCTGGCGCGAGCACGCCGACGACGGTGTGCTGCTCGACGGCTTCCACGCCCTCAAGCACGCGCTGCGCTTCGGCGCCGAGGTCCCGGTGGCGGTCACCACCGACCGGCCTGCCGCGCTCGTCCTCGCCGAGGAACTGGCCGGGGACGTACGGGACGCGCTGGACGCGCTGCTCACCCAGGTGCCGGCGGAGACGTACGCCTCGCTCGTCGCGCGGCCCCACCCGACCGGGGTGGCCGCCCTCGCCGTACGGCCCTCTCGCGAGGCCAACCTGCGCAGGCTCGCCCACACGCCCCGCACCGCACCCGTCGTGGTCCTGGACAACCCCCGCAACCTGGGCAACGCCGGTGCCGTGATCCGGCTGGCCGCCGGTTTCGGGGCGACCGGCGTGGTCACCACGGGCACCCTCGACCCCTGGCATCCCACCGTGGTGCGCGGCGGCGCCGGCCTGCACTTCGCGACCGCCGTGGAGCGGCTGGGCGCCGCCGAGCTGCCGCCGGGGCCGGTGTTCGCGCTGGACCCCGAGGGCGACGACATCCGGGGCGTGAAGCTCCCGGACGACGCCGTCCTCGCCTTCGGCTCCGAGCGCAGCGGTCTTTCGGCCGGCCTGCGCGCGCGTGCCGACCAATTGCTGGCCCTGCCGATGCGCCCCCAGGTCTCCAGCTACAACCTCGCCACGAGCGTGGCGATGACGCTGTACCACTGGAGCGCGACCGGGGGCGCGCCTGCGGCTTCCTAGGCCTCGCGGCGGACCTCGACGACCCGGAACCGGTTGGCCACGAACGCCCCGTCGCACAGCGCGGCGTTCGCCGCCGGGTTGCCGCCCGAGCCGTGGAAGTCGGAGAACGCGGCCGTCTGGTTCACGTACACCCCGCCGGTCAGGTTGAGCGACAGCTGGGCCGCCTCCTCCAGGCACACCTCCTCGACGGCCCGCTCCACCTCGCTGTCGGTGGTGTAGGCGCCGACCGTCATCGCGCCCTTCTCACGGACCGTGCGGCGCAGCAGCCCGACCGCGTCGTCCGCCGAGTCGACCGCGACGGCGAAGGAGACGGGGCCGAAGCACTCGCTCATGTAGGCGGCCTCGTCGTCCGGCTTGGCGCCGTCCAGCTTGACGATGACCGGGGTGCGCACGACCGCGCCCGGGAAGTCCGGGTTGCTGATCTCCCGCGAGGCGAGGGCCACTTCGCCGAGGCCGGCGGCGGCTTCCAGACGGGCCTTGACGTCGGGGTTGACGATCGCGCCCAGCAGGGCGTTCGCGCGCGCGTCGTCACCGAGGAGGCCGTCGACCGCGCGGGCGAGGTCGGCGGTGACCTCGTCGAAGGTCTTGGGGCCCTCGTCGGTGCGGATGCCGTCCCGGGGGATGAGCAGGTTCTGCGGGGTGGTGCACATCTGGCCGCTGTACAGGGACAGCGAGAACGCCAGGTTGGACAGCATGCCCTTGTAGTCGCCGGTGGAGTGCACGATCACCGTGTTGACGCCGGCCTTCTCCGTGTAGACCTGCGCCTGGCGGGCGTTGGCCTCCAGCCAGTCGCCGAAAGACGTCGACCCGGTGTAGTCGATGATCCGAACCTCCGGGCGAGTGGCGAGGGTCTTGGCGATGCCCTCCCCGGGGCGCTCGGCGGCCAGCGCGACCAGGTTCGGGTCGAAGCCCGTATCGGCGAGCACCTGGCGTGCGATCTGGACGGTGAGCGCGAGCGGGAGTACTGCGCGCGGGTGGGGTTTGACCAGGACCGCGTTGCCGGTGGCGAGGGAGGCGAACAGGCCCGGGTAGCCGTTCCACGTCGGGAAGGTGTTGCAGCCGATCAGCAGGGCGAGGCCGCGCGGGACCGGCGTGAACTGCTTGGTGAGGGCCAGCGGGTCGCGCTTGCCCTGGGGCTTGGTCCACTCGGCCGTGTCGGGCGTGCGGACCTGCTCCGCGTACGCGTACGCCACCGCTTCCAGGCCGCGGTCCTGGGCGTGCGGGCCGCCGGCCTGGAACGCCATCATGAAGGCCTGGCCGCTGGTGTGCATGACGGCGTGCGCGAACTCGTGCGTCCGGTCGCTGATCCGCTTGAGGATCTCCAGGCACACCAGCGCCCGGATCTCCGCACCCGCGTCCCGCCAGGCCCGCTGCCCCGCCTTCATCGCGGGGATCAGCACGTCCACGTCCGCGTGCGGGTAGCCGACGCCCAGCTCGATGCCGTACGGCGAGACCTCGTCGCCCACCCAGTCGTCGGTGCCGGGCTGGCCGAGGTCGAGGCGGGTGTTCAGCAGGGCGTCGAAGGCGGCCTTGCCCGCCGCCGCGTCCAGGCTGCCGTTCTCGCCGTAGGCCTTGGGGTGCTCGGGGTGCGGGGACCAGTATGCACGCGTGCGGATCGCTTCCAGCGCCTGGTCGAGCGTGGGCCGGTGCTTGGCGATCAGCTCGTCGGCGGTCAGTTCGGCGGCCATACGGGACCAACTCCTCGTCGTGAGAACTCTTCGTCGAGTTCATTGACCTGGGCAGAAACATGGGCAGGGACGGCCGGTCAGAGCTAGAGTAACCGAACGATCGGTCGGGACAAGGGGGCCTGCCGCATCTGTGGAAAACGCCGTGCGGGAGGATCGCGCACATGACAGCACTCGACCTCAGCAGCCCTGTGGCCGTCGTCGGCACCGGCACCATGGGCCAGGGCATTGCCCAGGTCGCTCTGGTCGCCGGCCACCCGGTGCGGCTCTACGACGCCGTCGCGGGGCGTGCCCGGGACGCGGCGGCGGCGATCGGTGCCCGCCTCGACCGGCTCGTGGACAAGGGCCGGCTCGGCGCCGCCGACCGGGACGCCGCCCGCGCCCGCCTCCGGCCCGCGGAGAGCCTCACGGAGCTCGCGGACTGTGCCCTGGTCGTCGAGGCGGTCCTCGAGCGGCTGGACGTCAAGCAGCAGCTCTTCGGCGAGCTGGAGGACATCGTCGCCGAGGACTGCCTGCTCGCCACCAACACGTCCTCTCTGTCGGTGACGGCCATCGGCGGTGCCCTGCGCCAGCCCGGCCGCTTCGTGGGCCTGCACTTCTTCAACCCGGCACCGCTCATGCCCCTGGTCGAGGTCGTCTCCGGGTTCGCCACCGACGTCACGTCGGCCACGCGCGCGTACGAGACCGCCCGAGCCTGGGGCAAGACCCCGGTGGCCTGCGCCGACACCCCGGGTTTCATCGTCAACCGGATCGCCCGGCCGTTCTACGCAGAGGCCTTCGCCGTCTACGAGGCCCAGGCCGCCGACCCGGCCACCATCGACGCCGTCCTGCGCGGGTCCGGCGGGTTCAGGATGGGCGCCTTCGAGCTGACCGACCTGATCGGGCAGGATGTCAACGAGTCCGTCACCCACTCGGTGTGGCAGTCCTTCTTCCAGGACGTGCGCTTCACCCCGTCCCTCGCCCAGCGCCGGCTGGTGGAGTCCGGCCGTCTCGGCCGCAAGACCGGACACGGCTGGTACGACCACGCCGAGGGCGCCGAGCGGCCCGAACCGCACACCGCCGACAAGGAGCAGCCGCCCGCCTACGTCGTCGCCGAGGGCGGCCTCGGCCCGGCGGCCGAGCTGCTCACGCTGATCCGCGAGGCGGGCATCCAGGTCCGCGAGGACGACGAGGACAACGGCACCCGCCTGGTGCTGCCCGGCGGCGGCCAGCTGGTGCTCGCCGACGGCCAGACCTCCGTGGAGTTCCGCGACGTCGTCTACTTCGACCTCGCCCTCGACTACCGCGCGGCCACCCGGATCGCGCTGTCCGCCTCACAGGACACCTCGACGCGCACCCTCGCCGAGGCCACCGGCCTCTTCCAGGCGCTCGGCAAGGACGTCAGCGTCATCGGCGACGTCCCCGGCATGATCGTTGCGCGCACGGTCGCCCGGATCATCGACCTCGCGCACGACGCCGTCGCCAAGGGCGTCGCCACCCAGGAGGACATCGACACCGCCATGCGCCTCGGGGTGAACTACCCGCTCGGCCCGTTCGAGTGGGACCGCAGGCTCGGCCGCGAGTTCGCCTTCGACGTCCTGGACGAGATGCATGAGCGCGACCCCTCCGGACGCTACGCGCCCTCCCTCGCGCTCTACCGCCACGCGTACGCCATCGACGACAAGCGGGAGGGCACCTCATGACCACGGCCAAGCGCGACACGTACACGCCGGAGACGCTGCTCTCCGTGGCCGTCCAGGTGTTCAACGAGCGCGGATACGACGGCACCTCCATGGAGCACCTGTCCAAGGCGGCCGGCATCTCCAAGTCGTCGATCTACCACCACGTCAGCGGCAAGGAGGAGCTGCTGCGCCGGGCCGTCAGCCGCGCCCTGGACGGCCTGTTCGCCATCCTGGACGAGGAGCACGCGCGCGTGGGGCGGGCCGTCGACCAGCTGGAGCACGTCGTACGGCGCATGGTCGAGGTGCTCATAGGCGAGCTGCCGTACGTGACGCTGCTGCTCCGGGTGCGCGGCAACACCGCCACCGAGCGGTGGGCGCTGGAGCGGCGGCGCGACTTCGACCACCGGGTCGCGGAACTGCTGAAGGCCGCGGCGGCCGACGGGGACGTGCGCGGCGACGTCGAGGTCCGGCTGGCCACCCGGCTGGTCTTCGGAATGATCAACTCGATCGTGGAGTGGTACCGGCCGGACCCGCGGGGCGTCGGCGAACGCGAGGTGGCCGACGCCGTGGTCCAGCTGGTCTTCTCGGGCCTCAAGCAGAGCTGAGGCCAGGCCTCCGGCACGCCTGCGGCGCACCTTTCGTCACGCCTCCGGCTCCAGGTCCTCCTCCTCGAACACCAGCAGCGTGCGAGTGCTGAGCACCTCGGGGATCGCCTGGATCCGGGTGAGCACCAGCTCGCGCAGCGCCCGGTTGTCGGGCGTGTGCACCAGCAGCAGCACATCGAAGTCGCCGCCCACGAGCGCGATGTGGGAGGCGCCGGGCAGCAGCCTGAGCTGCTCGCGGACCGTGCGCCAGGTGTTCTGGACGATCTTCAGCGTGATGTACGCCGAGGTGCCGTGCCCCGCGCGCTCGTGGTCCACGCGCGCGCTGAAACCCCGGATCACCCCGTCCTCGACGAGCCGGTTGATGCGGGCGTAGGCGTTGGCGCGCGAGACGTGGACGCGTTCGGCGACGGACCGTATCGAGGCACGGCCGTCCGCCTGGAGGATTTTCAGGATGTCCTGGTCGATGGCGTCCAGCGGGCGCGGCGGCGGCAGTGCTGCTCCGTCCGGCGGGCGCGGTGACGAAAGCGCGGTGCCATCCTGCGGCCCGTCGGCCATTTGTTCAGCTGGCATTGCCCCCCGCTCCCTCGCTGTGGACGTCCTGCGTTCATTCCAGGTTGTGGAGAACCGTTTGTCCACAGCCTGGAGGCGGCTGTAGCCAAAATGTGCCAACGACCGAACAATCGGTTGGTGAGGCGCCTCACAGCCGACGCGCCTCCCGTAGCCGCTCCCACGAGGAGGTGCCGTCATGACGGTCATGGAGCAGCGGGGCGCGTACCGGCCATCGCCGCCGCCCGCCTGGCAGCCCCGCATGGACCCCGCGCCGCTGCTGCCCGATGCCGAGCCCTACCGCGTCCTCGGCACCGAGGCGGCCACGAAGGCCGACCCGGACCTGCTGCGCCGGCTCTACGCCCAGCTGGTGCGCGGCCGCCGCTACAACACGCAGGCCACCGCGCTCACCAAGCAGGGCCGCCTCGCCGTCTACCCCTCCAGCACCGGCCAGGAGGCCTGCGAGGTCGCCGCCGCCCTGGCCCTGGAAGAGCGGGACTGGCTCTTTCCCAGTTACCGCGACACCCTCGCCGTCGTCGCCCGGGGCGTGGACCCCGTCGAGGCCCTCACCCTGCTGCGCGGCGACTGGCACAGCGGCTACGACCCCTACGCCCACCGGGTCGCCCCTCTCAGCACCCCGCTGGCCACCCAGCTGCCGCACGCCGTCGGCCTCGCCCACGCCGCCCGCCTCAAGGGCGACGACGTCGTCGCGCTCGCCATGGTCGGCGACGGCGGCACCAGCGAGGGCGACTTCCACGAGGCGCTGAACTTCGCCGCCGTCTGGCAGGCGCCGGTCGTCTTCCTCGTGCAGAACAACGGCTTCGCCATCTCCGTCCCGCTCGCCAAGCAGACCGCAGCGCCGTCCCTGGCCCACAAGGCCGTCGGCTACGGCATGCCGGGCCGGCTGGTCGACGGCAACGACGCGGCCGCGGTGTACGAGGTCCTCAGCGACGCGGTACGGCACGCGCGGGCGGGCGGCGGACCGACCCTCGTGGAGGCGGTGACCTACCGGATCGACGCCCACACCAACGCCGACGACGCCACCCGCTACCGCGGTGACGCCGAGGTCGAGGCCTGGCGCGCCCACGACCCGATCGAGCTGCTGGAGCACGAGCTGACCGAGCGCGGGCTGCTCGACGAGACCGGAATCGAGGCCGCCCGGAAGGACGCCGAGACGATGGCCGCCTCCTTGCGCGAACGCATGAACCGCGACCCCGAACTGGACCCCATGGCCCTCTTCGACCACGTCTACGCCGAGACCACCGCCCAGCTGCGCGAACAGCGCGCCCTGCTCAGGGCTGAGCTGGAAGCCGAGCAGGAGCGCCACGGCGAGCAGGAAGGCGGCGCCCGATGACCACCGTCGCCGTCAAGCCCGCCACCATGGCGCAGGCCCTCACGCGCGCGATGCGCGACGCGATGGCCGCCGACCCGGCCGTCCACGTCATGGGCGAGGACGTCGGCACCCTCGGCGGTGTCTTCCGGGTCACCGACGGACTCGCCAAGGAGTTCGGCGAGGACCGCTGCACCGACACCCCGCTCGCCGAGGCCGGCATCCTCGGCACCGCCGTCGGCATGGCCATGTACGGCCTGCGCCCGGTGGTGGAGATGCAGTTCGACGCGTTCGCCTATCCGGCGTTCGAGCAGCTGATCAGCCATGTCTCCCGGATGCGCAACCGCACGCGCGGCCGGATGCCCCTGCCCATCACCGTCCGCGTCCCCTACGGCGGCGGCATCGGCGGCGTCGAGCACCACAGCGACTCCTCCGAGGCCTACTACATGGCCACGCCGGGACTGCACGTGGTCACACCCGCGACCGTCGCCGACGCCTACGGCCTGCTGCGCCAGGCCATCGCCTCCGACGACCCGGTCGTCTTCCTGGAGCCCAAGCGGCTGTACTGGTCGAAGGACTCCTGGAACCCCGAGCAGCCCACGGACGTGGAGCCCATCGGCCGCGCGGTGGTGCGCCGGCCGGGCCGCAGCGCCACGCTGATCACCTACGGCCCCTCCCTGCCGGTCTGCCTGGAGGCCGCCGAGGCCGCGCAGGCCGAGGGCTGGGACCTGGAAGTGATCGACCTGCGCTCGCTGGTGCCGTTCGACGACGAGACGGTCTGCGCGGCCGTGCGGCGCACCGGACGCGCGGTCGTCGTCCACGAGTCCACCGGGTTCGGCGGGCCGGGCGGCGAGATCGCGGCCCGGATCACCGAGCGCTGCTTCCACCACCTGGAGGCGCCGGTGCTGCGCGTGGCAGGCTTCGACCTCCCCTACCCGCCGCCCATGCTGGAGCGGCACCACCTGCCCGGCGTCGACCGCATCCTGGACGCCGTGGCCCGGCTGCAGTGGGAGGCCGAGGGCTGATGGCACAGGTGCTGGAGTTCAAGCTCCCCGACCTCGGCGAGGGACTCACCGAGGCGGAGATCGTCCGCTGGCTGGTCCAGGTCGGTGACGTCGTCGCCGTCGACCAGCCGGTCGTCGAGGTCGAGACGGCCAAGGCGATGGTCGAGGTGCCCTGCCCGTACGGCGGCGTGGTCACCGCCCGCTTCGGCGAGGAGGGCACCGAACTGCCGGTCGGCGCGCCCCTGCTGACGGTGGCGGTGGGACCGCAGGCCCCGGCGGGGGACGGCGAGGGGTCGGGAAACGTCCTGGTCGGATACGGCACCTCGCAGGCCCCGGCCCGGCGCCGGAGGGTGCGGCCGACGACGCCGGCGGGGGGTGCCGCGCACGGCGGCACCGGCGCGGACAGCACACGGACCACAAGCGCGTCCTCCGGCACGAGCCCGGACGGGCGGCGCAGCCCGGCCGCGGCCTCCGGGCCGGCGCGCCCGGACGGACCGGCCGCCGTCAACGGTACGGCGACCACCGGGACGGCCCACGCGCGCGTGGCCGCCCTCCACGCCGAGGGGCCGGTGCCCGTGATCTCCCCGCTGGTCCGCCGGCTGGCCCGCGAGGGCGGTGTGGACCTGCGGCAGCTGGCGGGCTCGGGCCCGGACGGGCTGATCCTGCGCGCGGACGTCGAGGGCGCCCTGCGGGCCAAGGCGGCTGCCGCCCCCGCCACGGCGGCACACGCCACCGTCCCGTCGGCACCCGTCGCGACCCCGTCGGCCTCCGCCGCCTCGGGCACGCGCGCCGGGGGCACCCGCATCCCGCTCAGGGGCGTGCGCGGTGCCGTGGCCGACAAGCTCTCCCGCAGCCGCCGGGAGATCCCGGACGCCACCTGCTGGGTCGACGCCGACGCGACCGAACTCATGCGCGCGCGTGCGGCGATGAACGCGGCCGGCGCACCGAAGATCTCCCTGCTCGCGCTGCTCGCCCGCATCTGCACGGCGGCGCTCGCCCGGTTCCCCGAGCTGAACTCGTACGTCGACACCGAGGCCCGCGAGGTCGTCCAGCTCGACCACGTCCACCTCGGGTTCGCCGCGCAGACCGAACGCGGGCTCGTCGTGCCGGTCGTCCGCGACGCCCACGCGCGCGACGCCGAAGCGCTGACCGCCGAGTTCGCCCGGCTCACCGAGGCCGCCCGCACCGGGACGCTCACCCCCGGGGAACTCACCGGCGGGACCTTCACGCTGAACAACTACGGCGTCTTCGGCGTCGACGGCTCCACGCCGATCATCAACCACCCCGAGGCGGCCATGCTCGGCGTCGGCCGGATCGTCCCCAAACCCTGGGTGCACGAAGGGGAGCTGGCTGTGCGTCAGGTCGTGCAGCTCTCGCTCACCTTCGACCACCGGGTGTGCGACGGCGGCACGGCGGGCGGCTTCCTGCGGTACGTGGCGGACTGCGTGGAACAGCCGGCGGTGCTCCTGCGCACGCTGTGACACACGCGGGGCCTGAAGGAAGGGCCCCCGGGGCCTTGAGGAAGGGCACCTGGGGCCCGAAGAAGGACCTCGCGGAAGACATGAGCGAAGCCCCTCGGGACATACTCGGGGGGTGACCGACAACGCCCCCGCCGCTCCCGCGACGCCCGTGCCGTACGACGCCGTCGTGCTGGCCGGTGGTGCCGCCCGGCGGCTCGGCGGGGCCGACAAGCCCGGTCTGCGGGTCGGGGGCCGGGCCCTGCTCGACCGGGTGCTCACGGCCTGCGCGGGCGCCGGGACCACCGTCGTGGTGGCCGACCGGCGGCCCACCGCGCGGCCGGTGCGCTGGGCGCGCGAGGCACCGCCCGGCGGTGGACCGGTCGCCGCGCTGGAAGCCGGCCTGCGGCACACCACCGCCGAGCACGCGGTCGTCCTCTCCGCCGACCTGCCCTTCCTGCGGCCGGACACGCTGCAGCGCCTGCTGACCGCCCTCGGCGACACCGGCGCCGACGGCGCGCTGCTCACCGACGCCGACGGCCGAGACCAGCCGCTCGTGGCTGCCTACCGCACCGCCGTGCTCCGCCGCGAGCTGACCGCCCTCGCGGCCGGACCCGACGGCCTGACCGGACTGCCCCTGCGCCGGCTGACCGGCGCCCTCAGCCTCACCCGCGTCCCGGACCCGCTCGCGTCCTTCGACTGCGACACCTGGGACGACCTCGTCAACGCCAGGGCACGCATCAGGGAGCATGGTCACGTGTTGGATGAATGGATCTCCGCAGTCAAGGACGAGCTGGGCATCGACCTGGACGTCGACACCGGCGTCCTGCTCGATCTCGCCCGTGACGCCGCGCACGGCGTGGCCCGGCCCGCCGCCCCGCTGACCACCTTCCTCGTCGGCTACGCCGCAGCCCAGGGCAAGGGCGGCCCCGACGCGGTCGCCGAAGCCGCCCGCAAGGCAGCCGCACTCGCGCTGCGCTGGGAGGAAGAGAACAGCGGGGGCCCGAGCGCCCCGGACGCCGGATGACCGCCCCCGGAACCCGGGCCGGAGCGCCCGCCGAGGACAGCGACGACCTCGACGTCGAGGAGGCCCTGGCCCTCGTGAGGGAAGCCAAGGACGACCGCGCGGGCCAGGTCCCCGCCCCGGCAGGTCAAGCGCACGGCGAGCGGCACCGGGCCACTCCGTGGGCCCAGGCCCGCGAGACCGCCGCCCGCGCCGCACGCGCCCGGCTCCGCCGCACCCCTGTCTCCGTGCCGCTCGGCGACGCCCTCGGCCTGGCCCTGGCAGCCCCGCTCGACGCGCTCACCGACCTGCCCTCCTTCGACACCTCCGCGATGGACGGCTGGGCGGTCGCCGGGCCCGGACCCTGGGACGTCCGGGACGAGGGCGTGCTCGCCGGGCACGCGCAGCCCGAGCCGCTCACCGACGGCGAAGCGATCCGTATCGCCACCGGCGCCCGCATCCCCGCCGACACCACCGCCGTCCTGCGCAGCGAGCACGGCCGTACCGACGCGCAGGGGCGGCTCCACGCCACGCGGGAGATCGTGCACGGCCAGGACATCCGCCCGCGCGGCCAGGAGTGCCGCAGCGGCGATCAGCTGCTGCCCGTCGGCACCCGGGTGACCCCCGCCGTCCTGGGGCTCGCCGCGGCGGCCGGATACGACACCGTCACCGCCGTACCGAGGCCCCGTGTCGAAGTCCTCGTGCTCGGCGACGAGCTGCTGACCGAGGGGCGGCCGCGCGACGGGCTGATCCGGGACGCGCTCGGCCCCATGCTGCCGCCCTGGCTGCGCGCGCTCGGCGCCGAGGTCGTCGCGGTGCACCGGATCGGCGACGACGCCAAGGCCCTGCGCCGGGGCGTCACCGGCTCCACGGCGGACCTCGTCGTCACCACGGGCGGCACCGCGGGCGGACCCGTCGACCATGTCCACCCCATCCTGGAAGGCATCGGCGCCGAACTCCTCGTCGACGGCGTCAAGGTGCGCCCCGGCCACCCCATGCTGCTGGCCCGCATCAAGGACGACCAGCACCTCGTCGGCCTGCCCGGCAACCCCCTCGCCGCCGTCTCCGGCCTGCTCACGCTCGCCGAGCCGCTGCTGCGCACCCTGGCCGCCCACCCGGCCCCCGAGCCGTACACGCTGCCGCTCAGCGAGGCGGTGCAGGGGCATCCGTACGACACCCGGCTGATCCCCGTGGTGCTCCGCGGCGACCGCGCCGTACCGCTGCACTACAACGGTCCGGCCATGCTCCGCGGCATCGCCGCCGCCGATGCGCTGGCCGCCGTACCGCCTGGCGGGGCCCGGCAGGGTGAGGAGACGGAACTCCTCGACCTGCCGTGGGCGACCGCCGGAATCGAGGTGTGTTTTACCTGAAACGGCGTGTTTCACGTGAAACACGGGTGGCACCAGCCTGCGGCCCCGAGCGAGCGGGTCTGCCCCGAAGACGCCATGTGCGGGGAGTAGCGTCACGGGCATGCATGCGATCACGATTCCCGAACCTGGTGGTCCCGAGGCGCTGGTGTGGGCGGAGGTCCCCGATCCGGCGCCCGGCGAGGGCGAGGTGCTGGTCGAGGTGGTGGCCAGCGCCGTCAACCGTGCCGACGTCCTGCAGCGGCAGGGCTTCTACAACCCGCCGCCCGGTGCCTCCCCCTACCCCGGCCTGGAGTGCTCCGGCAGGATCGCCGCGCTCGGTCCCGGAGTGTCCGGCTGGGCCGTCGGCGACGAGGTGTGCGCGCTGCTCTCGGGCGGCGGGTACGCCGAGAAGGTCGTCGTACCGGCCGGGCAGCTGCTGCCCGTGCCCGAGGGGGTCGACCTCAAGCAGGCGGCCGCGCTGCCCGAGGTCGTCTGCACGGTCTGGTCCAACGTGTTCATGATCGCCCATCTGCGGCCCGGCGAGACGCTGCTCGTGCACGGCGGGTCCAGCGGCATCGGCACCATGGCGATCCAGCTCGCCAAGGCCGTCGGGGCCAAGGTCGCGGTGACGGCCGGCACGAAGGAGAAGCTGGAGCGGTGTGCCGAGCTGGGCGCGGACATCCTGATCAACTACCGCGAGCAGGACTTCGTCGCCGAGATCGAGCAGGCCACCGGGGGTGCGGGAGCGGACGTCATCCTCGACAACATGGGCGCGAAGTACCTGGACCGCAACGTCCGGGCGCTCGCCGTCAGCGGTCGGCTCGCGATCATCGGCATGCAGGGCGGGGTGAAGGGAGAGCTGAACATCGGCACGCTGCTGAGCAAGCGGGCCGCGATCAGTGCGACCTCGCTGCGGGCGCGGCCGCTGAGCGAGAAGGCGGCGATCGTGGCGGCCGTGCGGGAGCATGTGTGGCCGTTGCTGGCCGGGGGGCACGTGCGGCCGGTGGTGGATCGGGAGGTGCCGATGGCGGAGGCTGCCGAGGGGCATCGCGTGGTGGAGGCCAGCGGACATGTGGGGAAGGTGCTGCTGATCACGTCGTAGCGCCGGGAGTCTTAGCGCCGACGAGCTGGAGCGGTGCGGGTGCCGGGTGCCGGTGCCACATGAGTGACCGGTGCTGGTGCGGTCCGGGGTGTGGTGGGTCGCTTGCCGGCGCTGCACGGGTGCCGCTGCGCCCACCCGTGCCGCCCCAGCGGCACGACTGCCCGCAGATACGCGGGATACGAGAGCCGCTGCTGAGTGGATGGGGGGTCCGGCGGCGCGTCTGTTCGTAGCTCGACGGGGAGAGGAGAGCCGGGCCGGTGGTGCGGTCGGCTGTGGCTGGTCGGTCAGTCTCTGCGGAGTCTTAGGCCCAGGAATGCCAGGGCCAGGCCTATGCCTATGAGAACCAGACCGCTGCCCAGGGGGAGGATCTGCAGGACCGGCTCGGAGGCGTTCCCGTCCTCGGGGGCGTTCTGGGGCGGGGGGTGGTTGAGGCCGGCCTCGTCGGGGACGGTCGAGGCCGTCGGCGTCGTGGTCGGAAGGTCCGCGGTCTCCGGTTCCTTCGCCTCGCCGGTGTCGGGAGCCGGGGTGGGCACGGGGTCGTCGTCGCCCTCCACCTCGGCCGCGGGGCCGTCCGGTCGGCCCGGCCGCATCCGCCCTTCGCCGGCCCGGCTGCCCGCACGGGTCGGCTCGACGGCCGTCGGGTGATACGAGGCGGACGCGGAATCCGAGGGTATGGGCGGCATGGGGGAGCTGGGTGAGGGCCCGGTGGCCTGGGAGCGGCTGTATCCGTGACTGTGACTCTGACCGTGATCGTGATGGTGATCGTGATCGGGTCCGGTGGTGTCCCGGGGCTCCGGAGCGGCGCTGTCCCTGGGTTCGCGACCACTGTGCGCCGGGTGTTCCGGGTGGCCGGGGTGGACCGGGCGGTCCGTGTCCCAGGAGGCGAGGTGGTTCGCGTCGCCGGGGGTCGGCCGGTCCGGGGGGCCGGGGTCGGTGCTGCTGGGGCCAGGGTCGGTGGAGCTCCTCGGGCCGGGGGCGCCGATGTGCGCCGTCGTGGCGTGGTCGGTGACGGCGTCGTACGCGGGCACGGCCACCGCGAGGACGAGCAGCAGCGGTATACAGCGGCGTGTGATGCGCAGCCATGGAGTCACGTCGGTGACCTCCCGGAGCCCGGATGTGTGATCGGCGGATGACCAACAGAAATAACCCTCACATTCGTAGGCGAAAAGGGCATTTCAGATTGGGCCGTCGGGTCTAAACGGTGGATCAGCCCCATGAGGGGGCACCACGGTGATGAGGTGTACGGGTGCGAGAGAATGGCGGCATGGAGATGCCGAGGAACGAACGGTTGCCGGAGAACCCCCAGATCCTCGTCGTGGGCCAGGACGGGATGGCGCTCGGCGGTGGTAACGGGGAGGACGAGTCCCGTGAGACCCCGGTGACGGAGCAGGTGGAACAGCCGGCCAAGGTCATGCGGATCGGCAGCATGATCAAGCAGCTCCTGGAGGAGGTGCGCGCGGCTCCTCTGGACGAGGCGAGCCGGGTGCGGCTGAAGGAGATCCACGCCAGCTCGGTGAAGGAGCTGGAGGACGGCCTCGCGCCGGAGCTGGTCGAGGAACTCGAGCGGCTCTCCCTGCCGTTCACCGACGACGTCACCCCCAGTGACGCGGAACTGCGCATCGCGCAGGCGCAGTTGGTCGGCTGGCTGGAAGGCCTCTTCCACGGGATCCAGACGACGCTGTTCGCCCAGCAGATGGCCGCGCGGGCCCAGCTGGAGCAGATGCGCCGCGCGCTCCCGCCGGGCGTGACCGGCCACGAGGGCGGCGACGACCACCGCACCGCGGGCCGCTCGGGCGGGCCGTACCTGTAACCGATCCAGGCCTACTTGAAACAACCGGGGCCCGGCACGAGGAGTGCCGGGCCCGACCTTTGTGCGAGAAGCCTGTTCAGCTGGGATTGCCCGTCGAGACGCTCAGCTCGATGGTGCCCGGGTTCTTCGGGTCGATGCTCGTGCCCGCGGCGGGGAACTGGTCCAGCACGGTGCCGTCGCCCCAGGTGTTGTCGGGCTCGGGCTTGACCTTGTACTGCCATTTCGCGGCCTGGAAGCAGGCCTTCACCGAGTTGATGTCCTTGTACCGGAAGTCGGGCAACTGCACCTTGCTCTCGTCGTTCCAGGACTCCGTCGGGTCCGTGCACTTGGACTTGTCGATCACCCGGGTCCGGTCCGGCCCGCGGTAGCCCGCCTGATGGGAGGCGGACGCCGAGGCGCTCGCGCCGCCGCCCCCGCCCTTGTCGTCACCGCCGCCCTTGTTCATCGTCAGCGCGACGATCAGGGCGACGACCGCGACGATCGACACCACGACCGAGCCGATGATCACCGGCCTGTTGCTCTTGCCCCCGCCGCCCGGAGCGGACGGCGGCGCGGCCGTCTGCGGCGAGACCGCGTACGGCGGCGGGGTCGTCGCGGCCTGCGGAGCCTGCGGGCCGTACCCCATGGGTGGCGGCGTCTGGTAGCCGGTCGGCTGTCCCTGCTGCGGATAGCCGTATGCCGGGGCGGGCGTCTGCGGAGGGGTCTGCGGGGCGCCGTACGGCCCCGGCTGGTACGGCGTCTGGACCGGCCCGGGGGCCGCTTGGGCGGTCCGGTCGACCGGCGGGAACACCGCGGAGCCGACCCCCGCACCGCTCTGCGTCGGCCCGGCGCCCGGCACGATGCTCGGCGCGGCCGCCTGGAGGGACGCGGCGACGCGCAGGCACTCGTCGTGCATGGCCTCGGCGGTCGGGAAGCGCTCGTTCGGGTTCTTCTTCAGCGCGCGGGCGACCAGCGCGTCCACCGCGGGCGGCAGCGCACGGTTGATCGAGGAGGGCGCGACCGGCTCCTCCTGCACATGCGCGTACGCGATGGCCAGCGGGGAGTCCGCGTCGAACGGCAGTCGCCCGGTGACCAGCTGGAACAGCATGATGCCGACCGAGTACAGGTCGGAACGGGCGTCCACGCCACGGCCGAGGGCCTGCTCGGGTGAGAGGTACTGCGGGGTGCCGACGACCATGCCGGTCTGCGTCATCGACGTCACACCGGACTGCATGGCGCGGGCGATGCCGAAGTCCATGACCTTGACCACGCCGCGCTTGGTCACCATCACGTTGCCCGGCTTGATGTCGCGGTGGACCAGCCCCATCTCGTGGCTGATCTCCAGCGCGGCCAGCACGTCCGCGGTGACCTTCAGCGCCTTGTCGGCGGGCATCGCGCCGTACTGGCGGATGTCCTGCTCCAGGACCGAGCCCAGCGGGCGGCCCTCGACGTACTCCATGACGATGTACGGAGTGGTCAGGCCACCGAGATCGTCCTCGCCGGTGTCGAAGACCGAGACGATGTTGGTGTGCGTGAGCTTCGCCACGGCCTGGGCCTCGCGGCGAAAGCGCTCGCGGAAGGCCTGCTCCCGGCCGAGTTCCGTGTGGAGGGTCTTGATCGCGACCTGGCGGTCGAGCACGGCGTCGTACGCGAGGTGTACCGAGGCCATGCCGCCCTCGCCGAGCAGGTCCCGCAGCTGGTACCGGCCGCCGGCCAGCGACTGCCCCGAGTACCGGCCGTGTGCGCCGTCCTGGCTCATCTCTCCGTGTCCCCCACTGGCCGTCCGGCGCCTTCGCTCATCGCACGGACCTTGATCGAATGTGTCATTCCCGGCCAAGTCTGCCCCAGGGCACTGACACGTCAAGCGCGGTGCCCGTTCCGTGACCGTACGGGCAGGAAGCGTCGCGCAAGCGTTACAGGGGGCGTACGGCCGCCACACAGAATTTGCACGACAGCGCGTGCTAGAGGTTTCATGGCCGGTCCGGCTTCGGCCGGTCCCGGTTCCGGTTCCGAACCGGTGGCTCGCGTGGAGGCTGTAGCGTGGCCGACGGAGACCGTGACAACACCGCGCGCACCGCGGGCAGAAACGACGGCGAGGACTGATGGCACAGACGCAGCGCGCCCAGGGCCCGTCCGACCCCGAGGCGAGTGGCGGCGGCATGTCGGACGCGCCGGAGGCATGGGGCAACGGCGGGCTCGTCGGCGACGGCCGGTACCGGCTGACGCACCGGCTGGGCCGGGGCGGCATGGCCGAGGTGTTCGCGGCCGAGGACGTCCGTCTCGGCCGTACCGTCGCGGTGAAGCTGCTCCGCGCGGACCTGGCGGAGGACCCGGTCTCCAAGGCCCGTTTCACGCGTGAGGCGCAGTCCGTCGCCGGCCTCAACCACCACGCGATCGTCGCCGTGTACGACTCCGGCGAGGACTTCGTCGGCGGTCAGTCCGTGCCGTACATCGTGATGGAGCTGGTCGAGGGCCGCACCATCCGCGACCTGCTGCTGAACGCCGAGGCGCCGGGCCCCGAGCAGGCCCTGATCATCGTCTCCGGGGTGCTGGACGCGCTCGCCTACTCGCATCAGCACGGCATCGTGCACCGCGACATCAAGCCCGCCAACGTGATCATCACGAACAGCGGCGCCGTCAAGGTGATGGACTTCGGCATCGCGCGTGCCCTGCACGGCGCGTCGACCACGATGACGCAGACCGGCATGGTCATGGGCACGCCGCAGTACCTCTCCCCGGAACAGGCGCTCGGCAAGGCCGTCGACCACCGTTCCGACCTGTACGCGACCGGCTGCCTGCTGTACGAACTGCTGGCGCTGCGGCCGCCGTTCACCGGCGAGACCCCGCTGTCGGTGGTCTACCAGCACGTCCAGGACATCCCGACCCCGCCCTCGGAGGCCTCCGAGGGCTGCCCGCCGGAGCTGGACGGCCTGGTCATGCGCTCGCTCGCCAAGGAGCCGGACGACCGGTTCCAGACGGCCGAGGAGATGCGCGGCCTGGTCCAGTACGGCCTGCAGATGCTGTACGAGCAGGGCGGGCACACCGGCACCTGGAACACCGGTCCGGTGGATGTGCACGACGGCCGGCACACTCCTGCGGGCGGTTTCGCGGGGACGACCGCGATGCAGCACCCGGGCGACTTCGGTCACGGGACCGCGCAGATCCCCCAGCCGATCCTGCCGCAGGGCTACGGAGGCGGCGACGACGGCGGCTTCGAGGGACACGGCAACAGGGGAAGCGGCCGCGGCAAGCTGTGGATCCTCGCCGTCCTCGCGGTCATCGCGATCGCGGCGGGCGTCGCGTTCGCGCTCCAGCACACGGGCAACGGCACCGGGAACGACACCGACACCAAGCCGCCGGCGACGCACTCGACGTCCACGAAGGACCACTCGGACTCCCCGGCCCCGTCGGACGACACCACCGACCAGCCGTCGGACACCGCCACCGACGACGGCTCGGACCAGGGTTCGGGCGGTTCCGGCTACACCCCGTCGGACCCGCAGACGTCGCAGTCGCAGTCCACGGGCCCGACCGACGAGCCCACGGACCCGCAGACCTCCCCGTCGCAGTCCTCGGGCACCACGACGGACGGCGGCACGAGCACCGGTACGACGGACGGCGGCACGGGCAGCACGACGGACGGCGGCACGGACACCGGCGCCACGACGGACGGTGGCACGGGCAGCACGACGGACGGCGGCACGGACACCGGCGCCACGACGGACGGCGGCACGGGCCTGCCCACCGGTTGAAGCACCCCGGCCTCGCCGCTGACGGCGTCCCCCTGAGCGGTTGTGCCAGGGGCGCCGTCACTCGGTGAACGCCTCGCGCACCGCCTCGTACGCGCGCGTCCACCACACCACGAGCGCCGACGCGGCCGGGAACTGGCAGTCCGCGCGCCTGTCGCCCCGTTCGTAGTGCCAGCGCAGCATCCAGAAGTCGTTCAGCCGCTCCCACCACACCCGGTGCACCGCCGCCGCCAGCTCCGCGGCCCCGGCACCGGCCGTGCGCCGGTACGCGCGCGCGTAGGCGCGTACCTTCGGCAGGTCCAGGGCGCCCGCGGGGCGCACGAAGAAGATCGCCGCGGCGCGCACGGCCTCTTCGGCGCGGGGCTGCACGCCGAGCCGGTCCCAGTCGACGATGGCCGCCGGGGCGTCGTCCTTGTAGAGCACGTTGAACGGGTGGAAGTCGCCGTGCACCCAGCCCACGGAGCCGCCGCGCGGCGGGCGCCGGTCCGCGTGCTGCTCCAGCAGCGCCCGGCGTTCCAGCAGCCGGTGCCGGGCCAGCTCGTCGAAGGCGTCCGCGGGGCGGTGCCGGCGCACATGGGCGAGCAGGTCGTCGATGAGCGCGAAGGTGTCGGAGGGGTCGGCGCTCTCCACGGGGTGGGGGCTCGTGGCCGGGCGCGTGCGCCCCTTGGGTGGCATCACGCGCTCCAGACAGGCGTGCACGGCGCCCAGGAGCGCCCCGAGGCGTGCGCTCTCCCCGCGTGTGAGCTGCCCGCCGTGGCGGTGCCTGCCGTCGATCCACGGGTGCAGGGCGTAGGCGTGGCCGCCGACGACGGCGACCGTACGCCCCTCGCGGTGCGCGAGCGGTACGGCGACCGGGACGCCGAGGTCGGCCAGGCGCTGGGTGGCGCGGTGCCGGCGCTCGATGGCGGCCGGGTCGGCGGTGTCGGGGTCGAAGTGGTGCTTGAGGAAATAGCGGCCGCGGGTGGTGCGCAGTCGGTAGCCGCGGTTCAGCAGTCCCTGGTCGACCGGCTCACAGGCGAGGGCGGTACCGGCGGCGTACAGGCGCAGCAGGGCGCCCAGAGGGGGCGCGTGGGACACAAGGAGTGGTACACATGAGCGCGGCACGCCGCAGATGTTAGGGCACGAAAAACCGCCGTGAGCTGGGGCTTGTCACAGGCGGTCGCCGGCGATCGCTTTCGGTCACGCGATGATCATGCCGAGGGCTTTATCAAATGGTCCGCCACTTCCGTTCTTCTCGGCCGGGATACGGACGGCATAAGCGGCGCAGCCCATGGCACACGCAAACAATTCGACTCTTCCCGTGACCCGGGTGAGCGGGTTAACGTTCCGTTGCTTCGGCGTTGAAGCAGGGCTGTGACCAGCACGCTTGCACTCTTCCTCGATTTACTTGGAAATCCAAGCAAAATCGCAGGTCAGGTGGGGTTTCACAGAAATGTGGAGCACTGGGTAACGTGATGGTTGCAGGGCGCTCGCCGGGGCACCTGTCACGCCTGTTCCCGGCCGAGTGGCACCCACCCCGTGCCCGGTGGTCGAAACAGGTGAGCCGCACTGGCCTACCGGCAACCCCGGGGGCCGGAACGACGGAGGAGCACACGTGACCGTGGACAGCAGTGCCGCGCGCAAGCCGCGACGCAGCGCCGCAGGCAAAGCCGGCACCACCGGCAGCAAGACCGGCACGACCGGTACCAAGTCCGGAGCCACCGGCACCCGGCGCACCACCCGCGCCGCCGCCCAGCAGGGCACCGAACCGCAGCTCGTACAGCTGCTGACGCCCGAGGGCAAGCGGGTCAAGAACGCCGAGTACGACGCCTACGTCGCCGGCATCACCCCCGAAGACCTGCGCGGCCTGTACCGCGACATGGTGCTGACCCGCCGCTTCGACGCCGAGGCCACCGCCCTGCAGCGCCAGGGCGAGCTGGGCCTGTGGGCCTCGCTGCTGGGACAGGAGGCCGCCCAGATCGGCTCCGGCCGGGCGCTGCGCGACGACGACTACGTCTTCCCGACCTACCGGGAGCACGGCGTCGCCTGGTGCCGCGGGGTCGACCCGACCAACCTGCTCGGCATGTTCCGCGGCGTGAACAACGGCGGCTGGGACCCCAACGGCAACAACTTCCACCTGTACACGATCGTCATCGGCTCCCAGACGCTGCACGCCACCGGCTACGCGATGGGCGTGGCCAAGGACGGCGCCGACAGCGCGGTCATCGCCTACTTCGGCGACGGCGCGAGCAGCCAGGGCGACGTCGCCGAATCGTTCACCTTCTCCGCCGTCTACAACGCCCCCGTCGTGTTCTTCTGCCAGAACAACCAGTGGGCGATCTCCGAGCCGACCGAGAAGCAGAGCCGCGTACCGCTCTACCAGCGCGCGCAGGGCTTCGGCTTCCCGGGCGTACGCGTGGACGGCAACGACGTGCTGGCCTGCCTCGCCGTCACCAAGTGGGCGCTGGAGCGCGCCCGCAGCGGCGAGGGCCCCACCCTGGTCGAGGCGTACACCTACCGCATGGGCGCCCACACCACCTCCGACGACCCCACCCGCTACCGCGGCGACGAGGAGCGGCTGGCCTGGGAGGCCAAGGACCCGATCCTGCGCCTTCGCCGGTACCTGGAGGCCGCAAACCACGCGGACGAGGGATTCTTCGCGGAACTCGAGGCCGAGTCCGAGGCGTTGGGCAAACGAGTGCGCGAAGCGGTCCGCGCCATGCCCGACCCGGACCACTTCGCCATCTTCGAGAACGTGTACGCGGACGGGCACGCGCTCGTCGACGAGGAACGAGCGCAGTTCGCCGCCTACCAGGCGTCGTTCGCGGACGCAGCTGAAGGGGGTCGCTGAGATGGCCGAGAAGATGGCGATGGCGAAGGCCATCAACGAGTCGCTGCGCCGCGCCCTGGAGGAGGACCCCAAGGTCCTCGTCATGGGTGAGGACGTCGGCAAGCTCGGCGGCGTGTTCCGGGTGACGGACGGCCTCCAGAAGGACTTCGGCGAGAGCCGGGTCATCGACACCCCGCTGGCGGAGTCCGGCATCGTCGGCACCGCGATCGGTCTCGCGCTGCGCGGCTACCGCCCGGTGGTGGAGATCCAGTTCGACGGCTTCGTCTTCCCGGCCTACGACCAGATCGTCACCCAGCTCGCGAAGATGCACGCGCGCTCGCTGGGCAAGGTCAAGATGCCGGTCGTCGTCCGCATCCCCTACGGCGGCGGCATCGGCGCGGTCGAGCACCACTCGGAGTCCCCCGAGGCCCTGTTCGCGCACGTGGCGGGCCTGAAGATCGTGTCTCCCTCGAACGCGTCGGACGCGTACTGGATGATGCAGCAGGCCATCCAGAGCGACGACCCGATCATCTACTTCGAGCCGAAGCGCCGTTACTGGGACAAGGCCGAGGTGGACCTCGAGGCGATCCCCGCCCCGCTGCACAAGGCCCAGGTCGTCCGCGAGGGCACCGACCTCACCCTGGCGGCGTACGGCCCGATGGTGAAGCTGTGCCAGGAGGTCGCGGCGGCTGCGGCCGAGGAGGGCAAGTCCCTGGAGGTCCTGGACCTGCGCTCGGTCTCCCCGCTGGACTTCGACGCCATCCAGGCCTCGGTGGAGAAGACCCGCCGCCTGGTCGTGGTCCACGAGGCCCCGGTGTTCTTCGGCTCCGGTGGGGAGATCGCCGCCCGGATCACCGAGCGCTGCTTCTACCACCTGGAGGCACCGGTCCTGCGAGTGGGCGGATACCACGCCCCCTACCCGCCGGCCCGCCTGGAGGAGGAGTACCTGCCGGACCTGGACCGCGTGCTCGACGCCGTCGACCGCTCGCTGGCGTACTGAGGAGAAGGTCGTGACGACGATGACGGAAGCGTCCGTACGCGAGTTCAAGATGCCGGACGTCGGCGAGGGACTCACCGAGGCCGAGATCCTCAAGTGGTACGTCCAGCCGGGTGACACGGTCACCGACGGCCAGGTGGTGTGCGAGGTCGAGACCGCCAAGGCGGCCGTCGAACTGCCCATCCCCTACGACGGCGTGGTCCGCGAACTCCACTTCCCCGAGGGCACCACGGTCGACGTGGGCACGTCCATCATCGCGGTGGAGGTGGCCGGCGCGGCACCCGCCGAGGCCCCGGCGGAGCAGCCGAAGCCGGCACCGGCGGCCGCCGGGGAGCCGGAGCCCGAGGCCAAGCCGGAGGGCCGCCAGCCGGTTCTGGTCGGCTACGGCGTGTCGACGTCCTCCACCAAGCGCCGGCCCCGCAAGGGCCCCGAGGTGAGCGTCCCGGCGCCGGCCCAGGCGGTCCAGGCGGAGCTGAACGGCCACGGTCACGCCGCGCTCGCCGAGAAGCCCCGCCCGCTGGCCAAGCCGCCGGTGCGCAAGCTGGCCAAGGACCTGGGCGTCGACCTCGCCACGATCACCCCGTCCGGCCCGGACGGCATCATCACCCGCGACGACGTCCACGCGGCGGCCGCGCCGAAGCCGGCGGAGCCGGCACCGACCCCGGTCACCGCTGCCCCGGTGACACCGGCACCGGTCGCGTCCTACGACGGCGCGCGCGAGACCCGTATCCCGGTCAAGGGCGTCCGCAAGGCCACGGCGGCGGCGATGGTCGGCTCGGCGTTCACCGCGCCGCACGTGACCGAGTTCGTGACGGTCGACGTGACCCGCACGATGAAGTTGGTCGAGGAACTGAAGCAGGACAAGGAGATGCAGGGCCTGCGGGTCAACCCGCTGCTGCTGATCGCCAAGGCCCTGCTGGTCGCCATCAAGCGCAACCCGGAGATCAACGCGTCCTGGGACGAGGCCAACCAGGAGATCGTGCAGAAGCACTACGTCAACCTGGGCATCGCGGCGGCCACCCCGCGCGGTCTGATCGTGCCGAACATCAAGGACGCGCACGACAAGACGCTCCCGCAACTGGCCTCCGCGCTCGGCGAGCTGGTCGCGACGGCCCGCGAGGGCAAGACGTCCCCCGCGGCCATGCAGGGCGGCACGGTGACCATCACCAACGTCGGTGTCTTCGGCGTCGACACCGGCACGCCGATCCTCAACCCCGGTGAGTCGGCGATCCTCGCGGTCGGCGCGATCAAGCTCCAGCCCTGGGTCCACAAGGGCAAGGTGAAGCCGCGTCAGGTGACGACCCTGGCGTTGAGCTTCGACCACCGCCTGGTCGACGGCGAGCTGGGCTCGAAGGTGCTGGCGGACGTGGCGGCGATCCTGGAGCAGCCGAAGAGGCTGATCACCTGGGCATGACGGCCCCGGGGCGGGTAGCCTCGACGCGTTGAGGGGACGGCCGCAAACACGCATTGCGACCGCCCCCTCTTCTTCGAGGTCCGGCTCTCACGCCTGGTTGAGCACGTACACGGGCGCACCGTCCCCGGCTCCGCCGCGGGAGCGGATGCAGGCGTGCTTGCGCAGCAGCCGCAGACATTCGTTGACCCGGTGCACCGAGAGCCCGGTGCGGGCCGCGATGGATTCCAGCGGCTCGCGCAGCTCACCCTTCTCCACGAGAACGGGCGCGATCGCTACGGCCACGGTCCATACGTCGGCCGTGACGGACAGCCGTTGCCGCCAGTCGGCCAGGACGGATGCCGTGGTGGGCAGCGCCTTGACGTGCTCACGAGGCGTCCGGCCTTCCATCACCAGCGCGTCGAGCCGGTCCGCGATCCGTTCCAGCGCCCGGACCATGGCCTGCTGCACGGCGAGCGTGGCCTTCTGCGTGGCCAGCATCTCGCGCTGCAGGGCCACGGTTTGCTGCTGCAGGACCAGCGTCTGCTGTTGCAGTTCGATCGATTTGCGCTGCCCGTTCGCCAACTCCTCGTCCAGCTCAAGGTTGTGCGCCTCCAGCCGGACGATGGCCTCGGCGACCTGCTCGGGCATGGCGTACGCGATCGGGGCGCCCGGTTCGGTGGGCTGTACCTCGGCCTTTTCCAGGGTGTAGGAACCTTCCCTTTGGATCGTCTCGATCACCTCGGCGACCCACTGCTTGAAGGGGGCGCAGGCGGGCTTCGTACAGGCCTGCACGAGCAGGATGAGACCTTGCAGATCAATGAGTTGCAAGTCTCGGCGCCACTCCCTACCTGCGGGAATGCTGAGACAGTGACTTCCAGTCACTGTCTCGAGACTTTCTCGATTGCCCTCCGGGACATGGTCCGTCAGTGCCTTTCGGGGCGTGGTGTAGCCGAGTTCCTTGCACACATCCACCGCCGGAAACCAGTGACTCCCGTCCGGCATGATCACCCTCCGCACACGGGCTCCGGTCGCCGCGTACACGAAGTCGCTGATGTCGATCGCCTCGTGCCGTTCGGACGAGTCGGGTCGCTTGCTGGGTTCGCTCATGTGAACCACCTCCGCTGCGGAACGTAGAGCGGAGGAATCCGAATATGCCAACCGCAAGGGTGAAGTTCACGATTCAGGGTGAAGATCGCCGAAAACGCCGGACGACGCGGGTCCCCGCCGTCCGTAACAGAACGGGCCCGCCGCTGTGTGCGACGGGCCCGTGTGTGCCTGGGGGTGTGTCAGCCGAGCTTGGCGAAGCCGTAGTTGAGGAGCTTCTTCGCGTCCGACTCCCGGTTCGGGATGGAGGTGGAGGCGAGGACGGTGCCGATGACGGTCTTGTTGTTGCGGGTGGCGGCGAAGACCAGGCAGTAGCCGGCCTCCGGGCCGGAGCCCGTCTTCACGCCGATGGTGCCGCTGTAGCTGCTGAGCAGACCGTTGGTGTTGGTCCACGGGGCCATCGTGCGGGTGCTGCCCGTCTTGGTGATCGTCTTCGCCGTGTACGACTTCGTCTTGACGATCGTGCGGAACATCGAGTTCTTCATCGCGCTGCTGGCGATCTTGGTGAGGTCGCGCGGCGTCGAGTAGTTGCTGCCGTTGCCGATGCCGTCGAAGGAGTCGAAGTGCGTGTTCGTCAGGTTCAGGCTCTTGGCGGCGGCGTTCATCTTGCTGATGAAGTTGCTCACGCGCGCGGCGCGGGTGGTGCCGGTGCCGTAGGTGTCGGCGAGCGCGTAGGCGGCGTCGCAGCCCGACGGCAGCATCAGGCCGTACAGCAGCTGGCGGACGGTGACCTGGTCACCGACGATCAGGTGGGCCTGGGAGGCGTTGTGGGAGACGACGTAGTCGCTGTACGCCTTCTGGATCGTCACCTTTTTGTCGAGGTTGAGGTTCGACTGCGCGAGCACGACCTTGGCGGTCATGATCTTGGTGGTGGAGCCGGTGGAACGCCGGGTGTCCGCCGCCTTGGTGTAGAGCGTCGTGCCGCTCGCGTTGTTCATCGCGAAGCCGCCCTTGGCGATGATCGAGGGCGTGGTGACGGCCTGAGCGGGCGCCGCGGTGAGGGCACCGGTCGCGACCAGCGCGCCGGAGCTGACGGCGACGGCGACGGCTCTGCGGATGCGCGTGCTGCGGATGCCCTTGATACCGGTAATCAAAGTGATGTACCCCGATTGTCGTGAATGCCCCTGAAGTGCGGCCAAGTTGAGGTGGCAAGAGCAGAGGGCCGCACGTGTGGGACACGTAAGTAGCACAGAAGGTTGTGCGGTCGCTGGGTGCGATCTCCGTCACACCGCCTGCCATGCGTTCCGGCGCGCCGTCCATGAGGTCCGGATGCTGGACGTCACCGCCGCATGCGTACGTGTTGTATCTATGCTGTGGACATGCAGACGGCCGTACAACAGCACACCCGCCGGGACCCCAAGCCCCCGCCCGCCGCCGACCGCGTGTACGCCCACGTCAAGCAGGGCGTCCTGGACCGCCGCTACGAGGGCGGCACCCTGCTCACCGAGGGGGAGCTGGCCGAGGCCGTCGGGGTCTCCCGCACGCCCGTGCGGGAGGCGCTGCTGCGGCTGGAGGTCGAGGGGCTGATCCGGCTCTACCCGAAGAAGGGCGCGCTGGTGCTGCCGGTCTCCGCGCAGGAGATCGCGGACGTGGTGGAGACCCGGCAGCTGGTCGAGGAGCACGCCGCCCGCAAGGCCGTACCCGCTCCGCCCGGTCTGCTGGCGAGGCTGACCGAGCTGCTGGAGCTGCAGAAGGCGCAGGCCGCCGCCGGTGATCTGGCCGCGGCCGCGGTGACCGACCGCAACTTCCACGCCGAGATCGTGCGCAGCGGCGGCAACGAGATCCTGTCCCGGCTCTACGACCAGCTGCGCGACCGGCAGCTGCGGATGGGCGTCGCCGTGATGCACTCCCACCCCGACCGGATCGCCAAGACGCTCGCCGAGCACGAGGAGATCCTCAACGCGCTGCGCGCCGGGGACGCGGAGGCGGCCGTGGGGGTCGTGCACCGGCATGTGAGCTGGTTCGAGCACCTCGCGCGGGGTGAGGTCCGATGAGCGGTCCGGAGCGGAACCTCACCCTTCCGGGTGATCCGCCGGGCGGCCGACGCGCCGTCACCGTGTGGTGCATCGGCGTCGCCGTCTACTTCGTCGCCGTCATCTTCCGTACGTCGCTGGGCGTGGCGGGACTGGACGCGGCGGACCGCTTCCACGTCAACGCCTCCGCACTGTCGACGTTCTCCATCCTCCAGCTGCTGGTCTACGCCGGCATGCAGATACCCGTCGGCCTGCTGGTCGACCGGCTCGGCACGAAGAAGGTGCTGAGCATCGGCGCGGTCCTGTTCACCGCCGGGCAGCTGGGCTTCGCCTTCTCCCCCTCGTACGGCACCGCCCTCGCCTCCCGCGCCCTGCTGGGCTGCGGGGACGCGATGACCTTCATCAGCGTGCTGCGGCTCGGCACCCGCTGGTTCCCGGCCCGGCGCGGGCCGCTGGTCGCGCAGCTCGCGGGGCTGGTCGGCATGGCGGGCAACCTGGTCTCCACGCTGGTCCTCGCCCGGCTGCTGCACGGCGTCGGATGGACCTGGGCGTTCGCCGGGAGCGCGCTCGCGGGTGTCGTCGTCCTCGTGCTGACCCTGCTGTTCCTGAAGGACCACCCCGAGGGGCACGAGCCCGAGCCGGCTCCGCACCAGGGCGCGGCGTACGTCCGCCGGCAGATCGCGGCGGCCTGGCGGGAGCCGGGGACGCGCCTCGGGCTGTGGGTGCACTTCACCACCCAGTTCCCGGCGATGGTGTTCCTGCTGCTGTGGGGCCTGCCGTTCCTGGTGCAGGCGCAGGGGCTGAGCCGGGCCACGGCCGGTGAGCTGCTCACCCTCGTCGTGCTGGCCAACATGGTGATCGGGCTGGTCTACGGCCAGATCGTCGCCCGGCACCACGCGGCGCGGCTGCCGCTGGCGCTGGGCACCGTGGGGGCGACCGCGACCGTGTGGGCGGTGACGCTGCTGTATCCCGGTTCGCATGCGCCGATGTGGCTGCTGGTGGTGCTGTGTGCGGTGCTGGGGGCGTGTGGGCCGGCCTCGATGCTCGGATTCGACTTCGCGCGGCCGGCCAACCCGCCCGAGCGACAGGGGACCGCGTCGGGGATCACCAACATGGGTGGGTTCGTCGCCTCGATGACGACGTTGTTCGCGGTGGGGGTGCTGCTGGATGCCACCGGGGACGACTACTCCGTGGCGTTCTCGGTCGTGTTCGTGTTGCAGGCGCTCGGGGTGTCCCAGATTCTGCGGCTTCGTGGGCGGGCGGCCCGGCGTGAGCGGGAGCGGCTGGTGGCGAGCCGGGTGGAGACGGTGCACGTGCCCGCGGCTTAGCAGCGCTCTCCCACCCGCGCGCCGGCCGTTTCCCGTGAGCCGGCCGGGCCCGTGGTCACCGTGGGGCGGCTGCGCGCAGTTGCGCGGCGCCCGCCCCCGCTCCGGTTACGGCGTCACCGTGAAGTTGTGCAGGATCGCTGCCGTCAGGTCCGGGTCGCCCTCGGTCTTCACCCGGTCGGCCACCGCCTCCGGGGTCACCCGGCCGCAGGCGAGGCGGACGTAGGTCTCCCAGTCGAGGGTGAGGGTGGCGGCGGGGCCGAGGGCGGGGGCGGTTTCCAGGGAGCCGCGGCCCTGGATGTCGACGCGGATGGTGCGCAGGAACTCCACCGGGCCGTGCACGTCGAAGACGATGGCCGAACTGCGCGGGGCCGCCGCGTCCTTCGCGACGACCTTGGGGAGCGCCTCGAGGAGGACGTCCCGGACCACGTACGCGCCCGGCGAGTCCAGGTTGCCGGGGCGGCCGAGGGCGGTACGCAGGTCCTGCTCGTGCACCCACACGTCGAAGGCGCGGGCGCGGTAGGCCTGTTCCACCGTGATCTCCGTGCCCAGCGGGCCGCGGACCGTGGTGCCGGGGTCACGCGACTCGTTGCGCAGCTGGCGGTTGCGGCGGATGACCGTGTACTCCAGCTCGGCCGTCATCTCCGGCGCCGTGTGGTGGCGGCGGACGTCGACCTGCATCTCCGTGTACCGCTGGTGCTCGGTGGTGACGTGGAAGAGGTCGCGGGGGAGGGTGTGGATCGGGCGCGGGTCGCCGAGCATCTCGCAGTCCATGCCGATGACGTGCGACACGATGTCCCGGACCGACCAGCCGGGGCACGGGGTCCGCCGGTTCCACTCGCCTTCCGCGAGCGACTGGACCATCTCGGATATCGCGTCGATGGAGTGCGTCCAGGCGTCGGCGTAGGGCTGGAGGGTGGGATGCAGACTCACGGAACGGGACCCCTCGGCGGTCGGTACACGGGCAGGTTGTGGCGGCGTTGCCAGCGGGCGGCGGCTGCACTTCGGCGGGCGTCTGGGAGCCCCCTGGTTCTCGGCTTCGCTCGAACCGGGGGGACCCCCAAGTTACGCTGCCTTCAGGCACCCCGGCAGTGCTTTCGTGTGACGATCGTAGGCCTGTGTGGACGACTCGAATGCCAGGACGGTGGTAGTGTGCGCGCCTCGCTGATCCAGATCGCCGTGAACGAGGATGAATCGGTCGACAACCGGCGGCAGCGGGTGGCCGCGCTGGTCCGGGAACAGGCCGGTGCCGACCTGGTGGTCCTGCCGGAGCTGTGGACCACCGGCGCCTTCGCCTACGAGGACTTCGGCCGCGAGGCCGAGCCGCTCGAAGGGCCGACGTTCGAGACGATGGCCAAGGCCGCGAGCGACGCGGGCGTGTGGCTGCACGCGGGATCGATTCCCGAGCGGGACCCGGACGGGCCGCTCTACAACACCTCTCTCGTCTTCTCCCCCTCCGGTGAGCCGGCCGCCGCCTACCGCAAGATCCATCGCTTCGGTTTCGACAAGGGCGAGGCCGTGCTGATGGGCGCCGGGCGGGACCTGGTGACGGTCCGGCTGCCCGGGACCACGCTCGGCGTGGCCACCTGCTACGACCTCCGTTTCCCCGAACTCTTCCGGGCACTGGTCGACGCCGGTGCCGAGACGCTGGTGATCCCCGCGGGCTGGCCCGAGCGGCGACGCGCGCACTGGACGCTGCTGGCTCAGGCGCGGGCGGTGGAGAACCAGGCGTTCGTGCTCGCGTGTGGAACGGCCGGGACCCATGCCGGAGTTCCGCAGGCGGGTCACTCGATCGTGGTGGATCCGTGGGGCGAGGTGCTCGCCGAGGCGGGCCCGGGCGAGGAGGTCCTCACCGTCGACTTCGACCCGGCGAAGGTGGCGACCACCCGCGAGCAGTTCCCGGCGCTGAAGGACCGCGTGCTGGGCCTGGAGCCGCCGCGGCGCTAGCGGGCCCCTCGAGCGGGGCTCGGGCGTGGGAGAGCCCCGTCAGTCGTCCGCCCGCTCCTTCTGCGCCAGGTGGATCACGCACACCGCCACCGCGATCAGCAGTGCCGGGTCCGCGTCCTCGCGCACGATGTCGACGCCGTAGGTGTCCCGAAGGGTCAGCCGGCGGCGGGAGATGACGGCCAGGAGTTCGCCGTCGTACTCGACGGCGAACTCGTGGTCGAGGATCTTGCCGCTGACGTCCAGCTCGGTGCCGTCGACCAGGGACACCCGGTAGTGGTTGCGCAGCAGGGACAGCCGCTTGCGCTTGATGGTGGCCAGGCCCTCGCCGTCCCGCTCGATCACCATGGTGTCGCGCAGCGCGAACATCTTCTGGTGGATGTCGATCAGCACGCGCCCATGGGCGTCCTTCAGCTGGAAGGTGTCCCGCAGCCGCATGGCCTTGCCGTCGACGAGGAAGACCTTGCGGCCGTGCTCGTCCTCGATCCAGTAGTCGTCGCCGATGCCGAGCAGCCGGTCGTGCACGAGGAGTCTCATGCGGGTACCGTTCCCCGCCGCCCGTTGATCGTCACGGGCCCGCCGGCCCGAAGCGCCTGCGGTACGCCGATGGGCTGAGCCCCGTCTCCCGGCGCAGCCGGGCCCGCAGATTGGCCGCCGTACCGAGGCCGCAGCGGGCCGCGACCACGTCCAGGCGCTCCTCGCCCCGCTCGATCAGCCGGCAGGCCAGCGCCACCCGCTCCCCGGTGAGCCAGGCCAGCGGGGTCGTACCCAGCTGGGTACGGAAGCGCCGGTGCAGGGTGGCGGGGCTGACGGCCGCCCGGTCGGCGAGGTCCGCCACGGTCAGCGGCTCGCCGAGCCGCTCCTGCGCCCAGGCCAGCAGCGGGCCGAGCGACTCGTCGGGCACGTCGGGCACGGGGCGCTCCACGAACTGCCGCTGGCCGCCGTCGCGGTGGGCGGCGAAGACGAGGCGCCGGGAGACGGCGTTGGCGACTTCGGCGCCGTGGTCGCGGCGCCAGAGGTGCAGCCCGAGGTCGAGTGCGGCGGCGCTGCCGGCGGCGGTGAGGATGTCGCCCTCGTCGATGAAGAGGACGTCCGGCTCCAGCAGGACCTTGGGGTGCAGGTCCCGGAAGGTGTCCGCCCACATCCAGTGGGTGGTGGCACGGCGCCCGTCGAGCAGTCCGGACTCGGCGAGGGCGAAGGTGCCCGTGCAGAAGCTGACGATGCGCGCCCCGCGCGCGTGGCTGCGCCGGATGGCCTCCAGCACGTCGGCGCCGCGCGGCACGACGTTGTCGGGGCGTCCGGGTACGACGAGGGTGTCGGCCTCGTCCACCGCCTCCAGGCCGGGTACGCCGGACAGGGTGAAGAAACCGTGGTTCATCCCGATCCGCGGGGTGGGCGCGCACAGCGTCACCGTGTACAGCGGCCCCTGACCGCCCAGTTCGGGCCGGGGCAGTCCGAAGAGTTCGGTCGCGACGCCGACCTCGAAGGGGTTGGTGCCCGCGTCCACGATCACGACGACCCGGTGCGGCGGCACGACCCGGTGCGGAGGCTGAGAGGATCCTTGCGGCATATGCGATTCCTAGCACTCGTGGGGCGCTGGCGGAACCTCGCACGATGACCCCATGGAACCCATCTCCGAACCCACCGCCCTGCCCGCCCGCGAGCCCGTCTCCCTGGACAAGGCGTTCGCCTCCTTCGACGAGTGCTGGAGCCCGCGCATCGTCGCCGCCGTCAACGACTACGACGTCCGGATCGCCAAGTTCGAGGGCGAGCACGTCTGGCATGTGCACGAGGACACCGACGAGTTCTTCCTGGTGCTCGACGGCGAGGTGCACCTGGGCCTGCGCGAGCCGGCCGGCGAGCGCACCCTCGTCCTGACCAGGGGCTCGGTGTTCACCGTGCCGCGCGGCACCTATCACAAGCCGTCCGCGCCCCGCCGCGCCGAGGTCCTCCTCTTCGAGCCCACCGGCACCCTCTCGGTCGGCGACCGGCACGAGGAGGTTCCCGACCACGTGGACGTGACCACGGGCCACGCCCTGTCCTGACCGGGGTCCGGAATCCATCGGGCCGGTGCGTGTCCCGCAGGTGAACTTCCGGTATGGAAAAGGAAGTCGGCCAACCCGCGGCGGGGTCCCCGAGTCGAACGGTGCGGAAGTCGTCACCACGATCCGCCCGTTCCTCCCGGAGGCCCCGCATGACCCGCATGCCCTCGATACGCGCCGCCGCCGTCCTGGCCCTCGGCGCCGCCCTGGCCGCACCCCTCACCCTGGCCGGGACCGCCGGCGCCGCCACCGCCTCGGCCACCGCCGCGGTCAACCAGTACGACTGGCAGCTCACCTACCAGGCCGCCCCCGGCCAGACCAACAAGGCCACCGTCACCGCGGCCTTCACCGCGGACCGCGCCGGCATCACCTATGTGATCGACGACGTCGTCCCGATCAAGGCGGGCCACGACTGCGCCCACCCCGACCGCGCGGACCGCACCAAGGTCTCCTGCACGGTCACCCTCGTGGACAGCCAGGACCCGTACGCCGCCCTGATCACGAACCTGGGCGACCGCAACGACACGGTCGCCTACAAGAACGGCACCGACCAGGTCTACTTCTACGCCCAGATCTCGCTGGGCGCGGGCAACGACAAGGCGACCGACTCCGGCCGCCTGGACGGCGCCTACGTCTCCGGTGACGCCGGCGACGACACCCTCACCGTCGGCGCGGAGGGCCTGGCCTGGGGCGGTGACGGCAACGACACGGTCTACGCGAGCGGCGGTGACAACATCGTCCAGGGCGGCAAGGGCGACGACGCGCTGCACGGCGGCGCCGGAGCCCAGTACCTGTCCGGCGACGACGGCAAGGACACGATCACCGGCGGAACCGGCGCCGACACCCTGAACGGCGGCACCGGCAACGACGTCCTGTACGGCAACAGCGGCGACGACAAGCTGTACGGCAACAGCGGGAACGACCGGCTGTACGGCGGCCCCGGCCGGGACACGCTCTCCGGCGGCCCGGGCACGGATGTGATCCACCAGGACTGAGAGCGACCGCACGACCGAGAGCGACTTTTCCACAGGCGCCTGAGCGGGCCCCGCCGGTTGTCCACAGGCGCCCCAACGGCTGTCGGAGTCGGGTGGCACTCTTGGAGCCATGACCGACTCCGCATCCCGACGCGCCCGCGTCCGCGCCCCCGAGCTGATCGGCAAGGGTGGCTGGCTGAACACGGGCGAGAAGCAGTACACCCTCGCCGACCTGCGCGGACGCATTGTCGTCCTGGACTTCTGGACCTTCTGCTGCATCAACTGTCTGCATGTCCTGGACGAGCTGCGCGAGCTGGAGGAGAAGCACCGGGACACGGTGGTGATCATCGGCGTGCACTCCCCGAAGTTCGTGCACGAGGCCGAGCACCAGGCGGTCGTGGACGCGGTGGAGCGCTACGGCGTGGAGCACCCGGTGCTGGACGACCCGGAGCTCGCCACCTGGAAGCAGTACGCGGTGCGCGCCTGGCCCACCCTGGTCGTCATCGACCCGGAGGGGTACGTCGTCGCCCAGCACGCGGGCGAGGGACACGCGCACGCCATCGAGCGGCTGGTGGAGGAGCTGGAGGCAGAGCACGAGGCGAAGGGCACCCTGCGCCGCGGCGACGGTCCGTACGTGCCGCCGGAGCCCGAGCCGACGACCCTGCGCTTCCCGGGCAAGGCGCTGCTGCTTCCGTCCGGGAACTTCCTGGTCAGCGACACCACCCGGCACCAGCTGGTGGAGCTGGCCGAGGACGCCGAGACCGTCGTACGGCGCATCGGCTCGGGCGCGCGCGGCTTCGCGGACGGCGGCCCGCAGGAGGCCTCCTTCAACGAGCCGCAGGGCCTGGCGCTGCTGGAGGACGGCGCGGTGGTCGTGGCGGACACCGTCAACCACGCCCTGCGCCGCCTCGACCCGGCCACGGGCGCGGTGACCACTCTGGCCGGCACCGGGAAGCAGTGGTGGCAGGGGTCCGCCACCTCCGGCCCGGCCCGCGAGGTGGATCTGTCCTCGCCCTGGGACGTGGCGGTCTTCGGCGGCCGGGTGTGGATCGCCATGGCGGGCGTCCACCAGCTGTGGACGTACGACCCCGCGGCGGGCACGGTCGCCGTGGCGGCCGGCACCACCAACGAGGGCCTGGTCGACGGCCCCGGCGCCGAGGCCTGGTTCGCCCAGCCCTCCGGTCTCGCGGCGACCGCCGAGCGGCTGTGGCTCGCCGACTCCGAGACGAGCGCCTTGCGCTGGGTGGACCTCGACGGGCACGTGCACACGGCGGTCGGCACCGGCCTGTTCGACTTCGGCCACCGGGACGGCGCGGCCGAACAGGCCCTGCTCCAGCACCCGTTGGGCGTCACCGCCCTCCCGGACGGCTCGGTGGCGGTCGCCGACACCTACAACCACGCCCTGCGCCGCTACGACCCGGCGACCGGCGAGGTCACCACGCTGGCCACCGACCTGCGCGAGCCCAGCGACGCCGTCCTGGTCGGCGGGGACATCGTGGTGGTCGAGTCGGCCCGGCACCGGCTGACCCGGCTGCGGCTGCCCGAGGAGGCGGTGCGGGTCGAGCCGGTCGCCCACCGCACCCGGCGCGCGGCGACCGAGGTCGCCCCCGACAGACTCCGGCTGGACGTCGTCTTCCAGGCCCCGGCGGGCCAGAAGCTGGACACCAGATACGGCCCCTCGACCCGTCTGCTGGTCTCCTCGACCCCGCCCGAGCTGCTGCTCAAGGGCGAGGGAGCGGACACGGACCTGAGCCGTGACCTGGAGCTGAACCCGGAGGTCGCGGAGGGCGTCCTGCATGTCTCCGCGATGGCCGCCAGTTGCGACGACGACGACACGAACGAATACCCCGCCTGCCACGTCCACCAGCAGGACTGGGGCGTCCCGGTCCGTCTCACCGAGGGTGCGACGGACCGCCTGCCGCTCGTCCTCGCCGGGATGGACGAGCAGTAGGCGGCATGGCGCGTCAGACGCCGTAGCCGTCGCTGTACCCGTCGCTGTACCCGTCGACGCGGTGGTGGTGACGGTGCGGTTCCTCCTCCACCACCGGCGTCGGCGGCATCACGACGCGCCGGCGCCGCGCGATACCGCTGAACGTGGCGACGCCGATCAGGCCCACGGCCATCAGGATCAGGCCGACGACGTCGAGGTTGACGCCGTTCATGTGCCAGTCGGTCGCGAACGTGAGGATGGCCCCCACGGCGATGAGGATGATGCATCCTCCGAGCCCCATGAGAAGTCGCCTCCCCTTTCGGTTCCGGAATCTCCGGTGCCGTCCGGGTACCCGGGGCGGAGCCGGCTAGCCCTCCAGAAAGGCCGTCAGGGCGTTCGCCAGCAGGAACGGGTCGTCGGCGCCGCACAGTTCACGCACGCTGTGCATGGAGAGGATCGCCACGCCGATGTCCACGGTCCTGATGCCGTGCCGGGCCGCGGTGATGGGGCCGATCGTCGTGCCGCAGGGCATGGCGTTGTTGGAGACGAACGACTGGAAGGGCACGTCGGCCTTCTCGCAGGCCGCCGCGAAGATCGCGCGGCCCGAACCGTCCGTGGCATAGCGGTTGTTGACGTTGACCTTGAGGATCGGACCGCCGTTGACCCGGGGGTGGTGCGTCGGGTCGTGCCGCTCGGCGTAGTTGGGGTGGACGGCGTGGCCCGTGTCGGAGGACAGACACACCGTGCCGGCGAAGGCGCGGGCCCGGTCCTCGTAGGAGCCGCCGCGGGCGAAGACCGAGCGCTCCAGCACGCTGCCGAGCAGCGGGCCGTCCGCGCCGGAGTCCGACTGGGAGCCGTTCTCCTCGTGGTCGAAGGCGGCCAGCACGGGGATACGGGCGAGCGGGGCGCCCGAGGTCGCCACGGCGGCCAGGGCGGCGGCGCCGGCGTGCACCGACAGCAGGTTGTCCATGCGCGGGCCGGCGACCAGGTCCCGGTCGCGGCCCAGGTAGGCCGGGGCCTCCACCGGATGCGTCATCAGGTCCCAGCCGGTGACGGAGCCGGCCGCGAGCCCCGCCTCCTGCTCCAGGAAGGCGATCAGGTCGCCGTCGCGCACATCGTCGCCCAGGCCCCAGACCGGCTGCAGATGACGCTGCTTGTCGAGCTTGAGCCCCTCGGTGCTGACCGAGCGGTCCAGGTGGATGGCGAGCTGGGGCACGCGCAGCAGCGGCCGGTCGACGTTGACCAGCACGGTGGAGCCGTCGCGCAGGCTCAGCCGGCCGGCCAGGCCGAGGTCGCGGTCCAGCCAGGAGTTCATCAGCGGGCCGCCGTAGATCTCGACGGCGACCTGCCGCCAGCCGTGCGCACCGCTGTCGGGCCGCGGCTTGATGCGCAGGTTCGGGGAGTCGGTGTGTGCGCCGACGATGTGGAACGGCGTGTGCGCCTCGGCGCCCTCGGGGACGTACCAGGCGACGATCGCGCCGCCGCGCAGCACGAACTTGCCGCCGCTCGTCCCGTCCCAGGCGTCCGTCTCGGCGACCTGACGGAAGCCCGCCTTCTCCAGCCGCCCGGCGGTGTTCGCCACGGCGTGGTACGGCGACGGGCTCGCCGCCAGGAAGGACATGAGGTCGTCGGTGTGGCCGCGGTCGAAGCGGGCTGGTGCGCTCATGGGGTTCACCTTAACGACGTGCACGGGCCCGCTCCCGGAAAGGGAGCGGGCCCGCACAGGGAATCCGTGGGTACGTGCCGGAACGGCCGGCAGGTACCTGCTAGAACGCGGCCTCGTCCAGCTCCATCAGGTCCAGCTCGACACCGGAGGCGACCTTGCGGGCGAGGGTGACGCCCGGCAGGACGTTCGCCGCGAAGAACCTCGCCGCGGCGATCTTGCCGGTGTAGAAGGCCTTGTCCTTGGCGGAGGCGGTGGCCAGCTTCTCGGCGGCGATCGCGGCGCCCTTGAGCAGCAGGTAGCCGACGACGACGTCACCGGAGGCCATGAGCAGGCGGGTGGTGTTCAGGCCCACCTTGTAGATGTTCTTGGTGTCCTGCTCGGTGGCGGCGAGGTCGGTCAGCATCAGGCCGACGATCGCCTCCAGCTCCACGGCCGCCTTGGCCAGGTGCTCGCGGGCGCCCGCCAGCTCCTCGCCGCCGGTGCCGAGCGCCAGGAACTTCTTGATGTCCTCGGCGAGGGAGTTCAGCGCGGCGCCCTGGTTGCGGACGATCTTCCGGAAGAAGAAGTCCTGGCCCTGGATCGCGGTGGTGCCCTCGTACAGGGTGTCGATCTTGGAGTCCCGGATGTACTGCTCGATCGGGTACTCCTGCAGGAAGCCGGAGCCGCCGAAGGTCTGCAGCGACTGGGCGAGCTGCTCGTAGCCCTTCTCGGAGCCGTAGCCCTTGACGATCGGCAGCAGCAGGTCGTTCAGCGCGTGCTCGGCGGAGGCGTCCTCGCCGGCCGCCTCCTTGATCTGGATCGCGTCCTGGATCGAGGCGGTGTACAGCACCAGGGCGCGCATGCCCTCCGCGTACGCCTTCTGCGTCATCAGCGAGCGGCGCACGTCCGGGTGGTGGGTGATGGTGACCTTGGGCGCGGACTTGTCCATGAAGTTGGCCAGGTCCGGGCCCTGGACGCGCTCCTTGGCGTACTCCAGCGCGTTCAGGTAGCCGGTGGACAGCGTGGAGATCGCCTTCGTGCCGACCATCATGCGGGCGAACTCGATGATGCGGAACATCTGGCGGATGCCGTCGTGCTTGTCACCGATGAGCCAGCCCTTGGCGGGGTGCTGGTCGCCGAAGGTCATCTCGCAGGTGTTGGAGGCCTTCAGGCCCATCTTGTGCTCGACGTTGGTGGCGTAGACGCCGTTGCGCTCGCCCAGCTCGCCGGTCTCGAAGTCGAAGAGGTACTTCGGGACGAGGAAGAGGGACAGGCCCTTGGTGCCGGGGCCGGCGCCCTCCGGCCGCGCGAGCACGTAGTGGAGGATGTTCTCGGACATGTCGTGCTCACCGGAGGTGATGAAGCGCTTCACGCCCTCGATGTGCCAGGAGCCGTCCTCCTGCTGGATCGCCTTGGTACGGCCGGCGCCCACGTCGGAGCCCGCGTCGGGCTCGGTGAGCACCATGGTGGAGCCCCACTGCTTCTCGACCGCGATCTTGGCGATGTGCTTCTGGACCTCGTTGCCCTCCTCGAAGAGGATGCCGGCGAACGCCGGACCCGAGGAGTACATCCACACGGCCGGGTTGGCGCCCAGGATCAGCTCGGCGTAGGCCCAGATCAGGGAGCGCGGCGAGGTGGTGCCGCCGATCTCCTCGGGCAGGCCGAGCCGCCAGTACTCGGAGTCCATGAAGGCCTGGTAGCTCTTCTTGAAGGACGCCGGGACCGGCGCGGTGTTGGTCTCGGGGTCGAAGACCGGCGGGTTGCGGTCGGCGTCGGCGAAGGACTCGGCCAGCTCGTTCTCCGAGAGGCGGGTCAGCTCCTCCAGGACGCTCTTGGCGGTGTCGACGTCCATCTCCTCGAACGGGCCGGTGCCGTACACCTTGTCGCGCCCCAGTACTTCGAAGAGGTTGAACTCGATGTCGCGGAGATTCGACTTGTAGTGCCCCATGGTCACGGCTCCGTAGAGGGATCGGCGAGGCACTGACTCCTCGCGGCTAGTTCACGTACCAACAAGTAGCTCCGATGATGCTACCCGCCGGTAATAAGAAGCAACCCCTGCCCCGGCAAGTGTGAGAAGGGTCTACTCCGCGGCGCTGGTGAGCGGGGCCGCCCGCCGTTCAGGGTGTCCGGCGAAAGACAGGTGACCGCCCGGTATCCCCGATCACGCGGTACCGGGCCGTCAACTCGCCCCTCACGCGCGGCGATACCCCGTGCTCGCCGCACAGACAACTCCGGCACCCGCTCCGCCCCCCTCCCTCGGTACTCTTGCGCCCATGTACGGCTACGACCAGAACGTTGGCGCTCAGCAGCAGTACGCCCCGCCGCAGCAGCCGGGCGGTGTCGGCGGGTACGGCCAGCAGCCGCCGCTCTACCCGGAGCCGTCCCCGCCCTCCCTCGCGGACGCGGTGCGGGCCTTCACCACCGGGCAGATGTCCGCCGAGGACTTCCAGCAGATCTTCGCCACGTCGAAGGTGTACTGCCCGCGCGGTGACACCCCCGGCTTCCTCGCCCTGCACAACACCCAGCAGCCGGTGATCCCGATGTTCACCTCGCTCAAGGAGCTGCGCCGGTACGCGGGCAAGGAGTCCAAGTACTTCGTGATCACCGGCGCCGAGGTGATCGACCTGCTGCCCACCGGCTACGGCTTCGTCCTGGACATGGAGGGCGAGCACCGGATGGTCTTCGACGCGAAGGCGGTCGAGCAGATGGTCGACTTCGCCATGCGGCGGATGTACGGCTAGCCGGCCGTGCCGCGCGGACGGCGGGGTGGTGCCGGTCGTGGTCTTCCTCGCCGCGCTTCCCGTGGGTGCCGTCGGCTGCTGGTCCGCCCGGGCCGGCCGGCGGCCGGTGCGCGCCGCCTGGGCGCTGCGCAGGCGGGGGCCGTGGCGGAGGGGCGGCTGGAGTCGTCGTACGCACTTGTACGGGCAAGGATGTCCGCGGTGACGCATGGGCGCCGATCCTGTACGACCCCGCCGATCCCGACGGAAGCGGCCGGGCCGGCACCGGCACCGCGGGGATGCTCGCGTCCGGTGCCGTCCTGTTGCTGGTGTTCGGGATTCCGGTGGCCGCCGGCTCGGTGGCGGTCCTGCTCGCCGTCGTCCTCGCCGTTGTCTGACGTGCGCTCCCTGGAGCCCGGAGGGAATTCCCTCCGGGCTCGTTCCGTTGGGGGTGGCAGAAAGTTCAACGCTCAACTAAAGTGAGTGCACAAGGAGGTACCGACCATGCCTGCAGTGACCGTCGAGAACCCGCTGACGCTGCCCCGCGTGACCGCCCCCGCCGACGCCGTGGCGCGTCCGGTGCTGGCCGTCGCGAACGCTCCGAGCGGGTTCGAGGGCGAGGGCTTCCCGGTGCGCCGGGCGTTCGCGGGGATCCACTACCGCCACCTCGACCCGTTCATCATGATGGACCAGATGGGCGAGGTGGAGTACGCGCCGGGCGAGCCCAAGGGCACCCCCTGGCACCCGCACCGCGGCTTCGAGACCGTCACCTACATCATCGACGGCGTCTTCGACCACCAGGACTCCAACGGCGGTGGCGGCACCATCACCAACGGCGACACCCAGTGGATGACCGCGGGCTCGGGCCTCCTCCACATCGAGGCGCCGCCGGAGTCCCTGGTCGTGTCCGGCGGTCTCTTCCACGGCCTGCAGCTGTGGGTGAACCTCCCGGCCAAGGACAAGATGATGGCCCCGCGCTACCAGGACATCCGCGGCGGCAGCGTCCAGCTGCTGACGACCCCGGACGGCGGTGCGCTGCTGCGCGTCATCGCGGGTGAGCTGGACGGCCACAAGGGTCCCGGCATCACGCACACCCCGATCACGATGATCCACGCGACCGTCGCCCCGGGCGCCGAGGTCACCCTGCCCTGGCGGGAGGACTTCAACGGGCTGGCCTACGTCCTCGCGGGCCGCGGCAGCGTCGGTGCGGAGCGCCGGCCGATCCACCTCGGCCAGACCGCGGTGTTCGGCGCCGGGTCCTCGCTGACCGTCCGCGCGGACGAGAAGCAGGACTCCCACACGCCGGACCTGGAGGTCGTCCTGCTCGGCGGGCAGCCGATCCGTGAGCCCATGGCGCACTACGGGCCGTTCGTCATGAACACCAAGGACGAGCTGATGCAGGCGTTCGAGGACTTCCAGAAGGGGCGGCTGGGGACGATCCCCGCGGTGCACGGCATGACCGGCGAGGGGCCGCAGGCCTGACGGCTACCGGTACCGGTACGGGTACCAGGGGGCAGTGCCCCCCTGGCCCCCCGGGCCTGTGCCCGCCCACGGTCCGAGCCGGTCGGCGGCAGAGGCCGGCCGGGAGCCGGTGCTAGGCCGAGGGCACCATCGTCCTGGCCGAGACGTCCTCCTGGGCGATCCGGCGCAGCGCGGCCATCGCGGCGTCGCCCAGTACTGTGCCCAGCACCACGGCTTCGACCTTGCCGTCCGCGGTCGGCACCCGGGCCACGGTGGCCAGTTCGGCCCCGGCGAGCCGGCCGGCCGCCGAGGCGTACTCGTCGAGCAGTGCCAGCAGATCCTCCCGCTCCAGATCGCGGTACGTCAGGATGAGCTGGACCAGCGCCACCCAGCCGGGATTCTCCGGCTCCACCCGCCAGCCGTGCCGGCGTACCAGCTCGGCCGCGTCCGCCTCGGCCCGCTCGCGGTCCTGCGGGGTGCCCCGTTCCGCGGCGGTCCGGCCGACGGCGGGCCGGGCGGCGCCGCCGAGCATCCCGTGGACGGTGCGGTCCGGGGCGTCCATCCGGGCGAGCACCTGTCCGACCGCGGTCACGGACATGCCGCCGACCTCCAGCATCGCCCGGATCAGCTTGAGCCTGTGCACGTGGGTGTCGTCGTACCGGACCTGGTTGGGGCTGGTGCGCACGCCGGGCGGCAGAAGGCCCTCCCGTGCGTAGTACTTGATCGTCGGAACCGGGACTCCCGTGCGCTGCGCCAGCTCTCCGATACGCATGGGGCGAGGATACGAGCCTCCCGGCCCGCCGGAGCCGCACCTCACCCGCCCGGCCCCGCGCGGCAGGACACCCGTCGGCGCCCATGATCCGCTGGACGTGTGCAGCTGTTGCCCGACCCCGTTCGACGCCTCGCCGCCTGGTGCGCAGTGCTGCTGCTCGTCGCCGGGGTGGGCTGGGTCGGGGTGCGGCTGTGCGGGGAGTTCCGTACGGCCGTCACCCCGGTGCTGGTCGCGCTGCTCGGCACCGCGCTGCTCGGCCCGTTGCACCGGCGGCTCGTGCGGGCCGGGGTGCAGGCGTCGGTGGCGGCCGGGCTCACCTGTGTCGCCGTCGTGGCCGTCGTCGGCGGTGCCGTGTACATCGTCGTCGCCGCGCTCATCGACACCGGCGACGAGATCATCGCCTCGCTGCGGGACGCCGCCAAGGCGGTCGCACAGCACTTCGGGGCGGCCGGCACCGGTCTCGACGACCTCGCCGCGAACTCGCGCAACCTGCTGAGCAGGTTCGGGAGTACGGCCGCGTCCAACGTCATCAGCGGGGTCAGCGTCGTCGGCGAGTCCCTCGCCATGGCCGTGCTCGCCCTGCTGCTCGTCTTCTTCTTCCTGCGCGACTCCCACCGGGCCGTGGAGGTCCTGCGGGCCGTGGCGCCCGGCGGCACCGCCGACACCCTGGAGGCCGTCGCCCGGCGCGCCTTCGAGGCGGTCGAGGGGTTCATGCGCGGGACGACCCTCATCGCGCTCATCGACGCCGTGTGCATCACCGTCGGCCTGCTGATCCTCCAGGTGCCCGGCGCGGTCGGGCTCGGCGCGCTCGTCTTCGTCGGCGCCTACATCCCCTATCTCGGCGCCTTCATCTCCGGCGCGGTGGCCGTCCTGGTCGCGCTCGCCGACCGCGGTTTCGTCATCGCGCTGTGGGCGCTCGGGGTCGTGCTCGCCGTGCAGGTGCTGGAAGGGCATGTGCTGCAGCCGGCCATCCAGAGCCGGACCGTGCAGATGCACCCGGCAGCCGTGATGCTCGCCATCACCGCCGGGGCGTCCGTCGCGGGCATCCTCGGGATGCTGCTCGCGGTGCCGCTGACCGCGGCCGCCTTCGGGGTCGTACAGGAGCTGCGTGCGCGTTACGCGGCGCCCTCCGACTCGGCGCCCTCCACCGCGGCACCTTCGAGCCCGGCGTCCACCGACGCATCGCCTTCCGCCGCACGCCCCCCGGACACGCCCCCGGACGCACCGCCCGACTCATAGAGCTCGAACCAGATGCTCTTGCCCTCGCCCCGCGGGTTCACCCCCCAGGCGTCCGCGAGGAGCTCGATCAGCATCAGGCCGCGGCCCGAGGACGCCAGCTCGCCGGGGCGGCGCTTGTGCGGGAGGTCGTCGCCCGCGTCGGTGACCTGCACCCGCAGCCCGCGCGCACCCGCCTCGCCGGTCACCTCGGCGAGCAGCAGCGCGTCGGTGTCGGTGTGGACCAGGACGTTGGTGACCATCTCGGAGACCAGCAGCACCGCCGAGTCGATCTGCTCGGGCGAGGCCCAGTCGTGCAGCAGCTCGCGCAGGTGCCGGCGGGCCTCGGCGATCCGGTCCGGCTCGTCCTGCGCCACCGACAGCAGGGTGCGCCGTATCGCGGGCCGTCCGGCGCCGTCCAGCGGCCTCCCCAGCAGAAGCAGTGCGATGTCGTCCTCGCGGCGGTCGGCCAGGGGACCGGTGGTGTGGTGGGAGGACGGCCCGTGCACACCCTGCACCAGCGCGTCGGCCAGCGACTCCAGATCGACCCCGTCGTCCCCGGGGTGCTCTTCCAGGATCGTGCGCAGTCTGCGCCAGCCGGTGTCCAGGTCGTGCCCGCCGGTCTCGATCAGGCCGTCGGTGCAGAGCATCAGCGTCTCGCCGGGTTCGAGCGCGAACCGGGTCGTCGGATAGTCCGCGTCCGGGTCCACGCCCAGCGGCAGCCCGCCCGCCGTCGGCCGCATCATCACCGTGCCGTCGGCCATCCGGATCGCCGGGTCCGGGTGCCCGGCGCGGGCGATCTCCAGCATCCCGGTCGCCGGGTCGGCCTCCACGTACACGCAGGTCGCGAAGCGGATGTCGGTCATCTGGTCGTCGTGGGTGATGCCGTGCAGGAACCGGGAGGCGCGGGTGAGCACGGCGTCAGGGCGATGGCCCTCGGAGGCGTAGGCGCGCAGGGCGATGCGCAGCTGGCCCATGAGGCCCGCGGCCCGTACGTCATGGCCCTGGACGTCGCCCATGGCCAGCGCGAAGCGGCCGGAGGGCAGCGGGATCATGTCGTACCAGTCGCCGCCGACCTGGAGACCTCCGCCGGTCGGGATGTACCGGGCGGTCACCTGCATGCCGGGGATCTCCGGGCCGAGCGAGGGCAGCATGGAGCGCTGCAGGCCCTCGGTGAGCTCCCGCTCGGACTCCTCGGCGCCGGCCCGGGACAGCGCCTGGGCCAGCATCCGGGCCACCGTCGTCAGCACGGCCCGTTCGTCGGGCGTGAACGCCACCGGATAGGCGAAGGCCGCCATCCAGGCGCCCATCGGGCGTCCGGCCGCCGTCAGCGGCAGGAAGGCCCACGAGCGGCGGCCGAAGTGCCGGGCGAGCGGCCAGGACGCCGGGTAGCGGGCCTTGTACTCCTCGGGGGAGGACAGATACACCGCGCGGCCCGTGCGGACGACCTCGGCCGCCGGGTAGTCGGTGGTCAGCGGCATGTCCGAGAAGGGGTTCATGTCGCCGGGCTGGTGCCCGTGCTGGCCGGTGATCGTCAGCCGGTCGCCCTCCACCCCGAACACCACGAGCCCGTCCGGGGAGAACCCCGGCATCGACAGGCCGCCGGCCACCCGCAGCACCTCGGCCGTGGACCGCGCCTCGGCCAGCGCCCGGCCCGCGTCCAGCAGGAACGCCTCCCGCGAGCGCCGCCAGTCGCCGGTGACCGCGCTGCGGGCGGCCCGGGTGCCCGGGGTCGGCTCGGTGACCTCCTGGAGGGTGCCGATCAGCTCGTACGCCCGCCGCTCGGGATCGAAGGAGGGCTTGGACCGGCTGCGCACGACCCGCAGGACGTTCCCCTGCTCGTCCATGATCCGGATGCGCACCTCGGCGAGCGTGCCCTCGTCGACCGCCAGCGGGACCACACCGGTGATCTCGTTCCAGTCCTCGGGGTGCAGCCGGGCCCGGGTCTGGACCTCGGTGAGGGTGGTCGGCTCCGCGGGCAGTCCGAGCAGCCGCGCCGCCTCCGCGTCCACGGTGACCAGTTTGGCGGCCGTGTCCCAGTGCCACAGCCCGGTCGCGAGGGCGGCGAGGACGTCTCCGACGGACGGGAGGGGCTCGCCAGTACGCATCGCCCCACTTTAGGAACATATGACCGGTGGATGCCACCTAGGTGACCGAACGGTAATGGTGGGGAGCCGATCTTGGGGTGCCCGGTACCCTTGATGGGTCCGGGCCCCGTGCCCGTTCTCGCCGGGGAGAGCACCCCTCCCCCGCAGACCCACACACGAAGGACGATGAACGACGATGCATCGGTACAGGTCCCACACCTGCGGCCAGCTCCGCGCCTCTGACGTCGGCACCGACGTCCGGCTCAGTGGCTGGCTGCACAATCGGCGCGACCTGGGCGGCATCCTCTTCATCGATCTGCGCGATCACTACGGCATCACGCAGCTGGTGGCCCGCCCCGGCACGCCCGCGTACGAGGCCCTGGACAAGCTCTCCAAGGAGTCCACGGTCCGCGTCGACGGCCGCGTTGTTTCACGTGGAACCGAGAACATCAACCCCGACCTGCCCACCGGCGAGGTCGAGGTCGAGGTGGCCGAGGTCGAGCTGCTGGGCGCCGCCGCGCCGCTGCCGTTCACGATCAACACCGAGGACGGGGTCAACGAGGAGCGGCGCCTGGAGTACCGCTTCCTGGACCTGCGCCGCGAGCGCATGCACCGCAACATCTTGCTGCGTACGGCGGTCATCTCGGCGATGCGCCACAAGATGACGGCGATGGGCTTCAACGAGATGGCGACGCCGATCCTGTCCGCCACCTCCCCCGAGGGCGCGCGTGACTTCGTGGTCCCCTCGCGCCTGCACCCCGGCAAGTTCTACGCGCTGCCGCAGGCCCCGCAGCAGTTCAAGCAGCTGCTGATGATCTCCGGCTTCGACCGCTACTTCCAGATCGCGCCCTGCTTCCGCGACGAGGACGCCCGTGCCGACCGCTCGCCGGGCGAGTTCTACCAGCTCGACATCGAGATGTCCTTCGTCGAGCAGGAGGACATCTTCCAGCCGGTCGAGAAGCTGATGACCGAGCTGTTCGAGGAGTTCGGCAACGGCCGTCATGTCACGTCCCCCTTCCCGCGGATCCCGTTCCGCGAGGCGATGCTGAAGTACGGCTCCGACAAGCCGGACCTGCGCGCCAAGCTGGAGCTGGTCGACATCACTGATGTCTTCGAGGGTTCGGAGTTCAAGGCGTTCGCCGGCAAGCACGTGCGCGCGCTGCCCGTCCCGGCCGTCCAGGACCAGCCGCGCAAGTTCTTCGACCAGCTCGGCGAGTTCGCCGTCTCGCTGGGCGCCAAGGGTCTGGCCTGGGTCCGCGTCGGCGAGGACGGCGCGCTGTCCGGCCCGATCGCGAAGTTCCTCACCGAGGAGAACGTTGCCGAGCTGACCAAGCGCCTGTCCCTGGCCCCCGGCCACGCGATCTTCTTCGGCGCGGGCGAGTTCGACGAGGTCTCCAAGATCATGGGTGCGGTGCGGGTGGAGGCGGCTCGCCGCGCGGGCCACTTCGAGGAGGGCGTGTTCCGCTTCTGCTGGATCGTCGACTTCCCGATGTACGAGAAGGACGAGGAGACCGGCGCGATCGACTTCTCGCACAACCCCTTCTCCATGCCGCAGGGCGGTCTGGAGGCCCTTGAGACCCAGGACCCGCTGGACATCCTGGGCTGGCAGTACGACATCGTCTGCAACGGTGTCGAGCTGTCCTCCGGCGCCATCCGGAACCACGACCCGGAGATCATGCTCAAGGCCTTCGAGATCGCGGGCTACGACCGCGAGACCGTCGAGGAGAAGTTCGCGGGCATGCTCCGCGCGTTCCGCTTCGGCGCCCCGCCGCACGGCGGCATCGCCCCCGGCGTGGACCGCATCGTCATGCTCCTCGCGGACGAGCCCAACATCCGCGAGACGATCGCCTTCCCGCTCAACGGCAACGCCCAGGACCTGATGATGGGCGCCCCGACCGAGCTGGAGGAGGCCCGCCTGCGCGAGCTGCACCTGAACATCAGGAAGCCGCAGCCGAAGTAGTACGGCAGCTTCAACGGAGAGGCCCGAAACCCCGGCGTGGGGTTCCGGGCCTCTCCGTCGTCAGTCCCCGTCCTCGACGTCCTCCGCGTCCGGTGACGCGCCGTCCTCCAGCAGCCGTTCGGCGATGTCGTCGGACCACTGCTGGGCCCAGGCGCGCAGGCCGGTGACCTCGGCCTCGTCCAGGCCGTACCGGACGAAGTCCAGGTCGGAGTAGAAGTCCGTGCCTGTCAGCCGGGACTGCAGGGTCGGCAGGTCGAACGGGTCGTGGGCGTGCCGGCGGCCCAGTTCCTCCAGGTCCGGCAGGGAGAACCGGACCGCGGCGGCCCGCGCGTCGATCAGGTCGACGGCCGCGCCCCGGTCGTACAGGGCCCGGATCTTCGTCCCGACGGCGTCCTCCAGGGACAGGGCCGGCCCGTACCCGGTGAGCGCCGGCGGCTGCCAGAAGGCCTCCTTGTGCAGCGCGAGGGCGCAGGGCTCACCGGTCGGCGGGTCGGTGACGGTCAGCTGGGCGGTGAGCATGCCCGCGGGCCCCAGGCGCACCTGCCGGCCCCGCGACTCCAGGGCCGCACCGAGGGCACCGGCGATCCGCTCCATGCCCTCGGCGCTCTCCGTGGCGAAGTCGAGGTTCGCGTGGGGGCGTTGCACCAGGCCGTGCGCCTGCAGGGCGTATCCGCCGGCGAGCACCAGCCCGTGGGGGCCGCCGGCGGTGACGACGTCGGCGAGGAGCCGGTGGTGGGATTCGGGGAGGTTCACGACACCGGTACTTTGCCAGAGATTTTTTCCGGCTCCCTGTCACACGCCCGCGAGCGCCGGTGTCAGAGAGGCGTCCGCAGCCGGATCACCTCTCCACGGGAGCCTCTCATGCACATCGCCTACGTCGTCGTCACCCTGCTCGCCGCGCTGATGGCCGGGTTCTCCGGGGCCGTGCTGCTGATGCGGGCCGACTGGATCGTGAAGGCGCTCACCGACTACGCGGTGCCGCGCAGTTGGTGGACGGCGCTGGGGCTGGCCAAGGCCGCCGGAGCCGGGGGGCTGGTGGTCGGGCTGTTCGTGCCGGTGATCGGAGTGCTGGCCGGGATCGGGCTGGTGGCCTACTTCCTCGGGGCCGCGGTCACCGTGGCACGGGCACGCTGGTACACGCACATCCCGTTCCCGCTCGTCTACGCCGCACCGGTCGTCGGCGCGCTCGTCCTCGGGCACGCCTCTTGAGCGGACATTCTCGCCACGGGCGGCAACCAGGCAGCCCAGGCGACGTGGACGGCGGGCCCGGGGAGGACGTCTTCCCGGGCCCGCTCAAGCTGTCGGACTCGTCAGCCTTCCTCGCCGCCGAAGCGCTCCTTGTACGTCGCCAGGTCCTCGTCGGTCAGCTTGGCGAAGAGGACCGGGGGGACCGTGAAGGGGGTGCCGGCGGGGACCGAGGTCAGGGCCTTGGCCTCGTCGGGGGTGACCCAGGTGGCGGTGTCGTCCTGCAGGGAGAAGGCCTGGCGCATGGCGGCGGACGTCGCCGGGATCAGCGGCTCGGAGACCACCGCGTACAGGTGGATCAGGTTCATCGCCGTGCGCAGGGTGAGGGCCGCGGCGTCCTTGTCGGTCTTGATCTGCAGCCAGGGGGCCTTCTCCTCCAGGTAGGAGTTGCCCGCCGACCACAGGGCGCGCAGGGCCGCGGCGGCCTTGCGGAACTGGAGCGCCTCCATGTGGCCCTCGTACTCGGCGAGGAGCTCGGCGATCTGCTCGCCGAGCTTCGTCTCGGCCTCGCCGGGGGTGCCGCCGACCGGGACCTCCTCGCCGAAGCGCTTCTTGGAGAAGGACAGCACGCGGTTGACGAAGTTGCCGAGGGTGTCGGCGAGGTCCTTGTTGACCGTCGCGGTGAAGTGCTCCCAGGTGAAGGACGAGTCGTCCGACTCGGGGGCGTTGGCGACGAGGAAGTAGCGCCAGTAGTCGGCCGGGAGGATGTCCAGGGCCTGGTCGGTGAAGACACCGCGCTTCTGGCTGGTGGAGAACTTCCCGCCGTAGTACGTCAGCCAGTTGAAGGCCTTGACGTAGTCGACCTTCTTCCACGGTTCGCGCACGCCCAGCTCGGTGGCCGGGAACATGACGGTGTGGAAGGGGACGTTGTCCTTCGCCATGAACTCGGTGTAGCGGACGGGGTTCTCGCCGGAGTCCGCGTCGTACCACCACGACTTCCAGTCCCGGTTCTCCGGGTCCTGGTCGGCCCACTCCTTCGTCGCGCCGATGTACTCGATCGGCGCGTCGAACCAGACGTAGAAGACCTTGCCCTCCGCGGCCAGCTCCGGCCAGGTGTCGGCCGGGACCGGGACGCCCCAGTCCAGGTCACGGGTGATCGCCCGGTCGTGCAGGCCCTCGGTGAGCCACTTGTGGGCGATGGAGGAGGCGAGCTGCGGCCAGTCCTTGTCGTGCCGGGCCACCCACTCGCGGACCTCGTTCTCCAGCTTGGACTGGAGGAGGAAGAGGTGCTTGGTCTCGCGGACCTCCAGGTCCGTGGAGCCGGAGATCGCCGAGCGCGGGTTGATCAGGTCGGTCGGGTCCAGGACGCGGGTGCAGTTCTCGCACTGGTCGCCTCGGGCCTTGTCGTAGCCGCAGTGGGGGCAGGTGCCCTCGACATAGCGGTCCGGCAGGAAGCGGCCGTCGGCGGGGCTGTAGACCTGGCGGATCGCCCGCTCCTCGATGAAGCCGTTCTCGTTCAGCTTGCGGGCGAAGTGCTGGGTGATGTCGCGGTTCTCGGGGGAGGAGCTGCGGCCGAAGTAGTCGAACGCGAGGGCGAAGCCGTCGTAGACCGCCTTCTGCGCGTCGTGCGCCTGGGCGCAGAACTGGTCGACCGGCAGGCCCTGCTCCTTGGCGGCCAGCTCGGCCGGGGTGCCGTGCTCGTCGGTGGCGCAGATGTACAGGACGTCGTGACCGCGCTGGCGCAGATACCGGGAGTACACGTCCGCCGGGAGCATGGACCCCACCATGTTGCCCAGGTGCTTGATCCCGTTGATGTAGGGAAGGGCGCTGGTGATGAGGTGTCGAGCCATCGTGGCTGCTCCCAGGTCGCTGCTTTTCTGCGGTTTCGAACCTTGAAATCGTAGCCGACATGGGTGGGCCGCCCGCTTCCCGTTTTGCAGGGTGGGAAGCGGACGGCCCGGATGTCACTCAGGGTGACCGCCCGTCGTGGTCCGTTACGGACGCCAGGTGGCGAGGACGCCCTCGTACAGCTCCGCGTCGGTCAGCTCGCGGGGGGTGGGTCCCGCGTGGAAGAACGACGTGTTGTCGCTCTTCAGTTTGCGGAGGTAGTCGAAGGCCTTGTTGTCGTGTTCGCCGAAGGCGACGAAGGAGAAGAAGACGGCGGGGTGGGTGTCCGCCGCCGCGGTGAGTGCCTGGGTCGCGGGGGTCTTCGCGTCCGGGGCGCCGTCGGTCTGGAAGACGACGAGGGCGGGGGTGGCGGGGGTGGTGTCCTTCTCGTACTCGTCGTAGTGCGCGAGTACGGCCTCCACGGCGGCGTGGTAGCTGGTACGGCCCATGCGGCCGAGGCCGGCGTGGACGTCGTCGATCTTCGTCTCGTGGTCCGGGGTGAGGGTGAGGTCGGTGGTGCCGTCGATCTCCGTGGAGAAGAAGACGGTGTGGACCGTGGCCTCGGGGTCCAGGTGGGCGGCGAGGGCGAGGGTCTGGTCGGCGAGGGCCTGGGCGGAGCCGTCCTTGTAGTACGGCCGCATGCTCGCTGAGCGGTCGAGGACGAGGTAGACCTTGGCTCGGGTACCGGTGAGGTCCCTCTTCTTCAGGGCGGTCGTGGCGGCCTTGTAGGCGGTGGCGAGGGAGGGGGTGCGGGACCTGACCTTGGCCAGGGTGGTGGCGGGCGCCTGCGGCGTGGGGGTCGGGTCGGCGTTCGCCTCGGCTTCGCCTTCGGCGTCTGTGTTCCCACCCGCACCACCCGTGCGGCTTTCGTCGTCGGCTGCGGGTGGCCCCTGTGGGGCGTCCTCGCCGTCGGCGGCTTGCGGGGCGGTCGTCTCGTCGGCCGGTGCGACGGTTTCCTCCGCCGTCACCGACACCGCCTCGACGGCCTCCGGCGCCTCAGCCTCCGGCTCGGTGTGGTCCTCGACCTTTGCCTTCTCGGCCTGCGGCTCCTCGGGCGCGGTCGGCTGCTCGGCCTCCGGCTCGGTGTGGTTCTCGGCGGGCTGCTGCTCGGCCTGCGGCGTGGTGTCGCCCTCGGCCGTCTCCTCCGCCTCGGCGGTCTCCGCGACCTCGGGCTCGGTGTGGTCCTCGACCTTTGCCTTCTCGGCCTGCGGCTCCTCGGGCGCGGTCGGCTGCTCGGCCTCCGGCTCGGTGTGGTTCTCGGCGGGCTGCTGCTCGGCCTGCGGCGTGGTGTCGCCCTCGGCCGTCTCCTCCGCCTCGGCGGTCTCCGCGATCTCCGGCTCGGTCGGCGTCTCGGCCTGTGTCGGCTGCTCGGCCTCCGGCTCGGTCTGCGTCTCGGCCTCTGCCGGCTGCGTGACCTCGGCCTCGGCCGTCTCTGTGATCGGCTCCTCCGGCTCGGCCGGCTTGTCGGACGTCGGGGTGGCGGGGGGCTCGGGCTCCGCCTGGACTGTGGGTTCCGCCTCCGAGGGGCGGGGGACCGTGATGTTGTTGAAGGCCGCTGCCACCAGGTCGTGTTCCTCGTGGGAGGAGCGGCGGGGTTCGGGGACGGTGGCGCCGGCCGCGGGGGCTGTGGGCTGGGGGGTTTCCGGCTGCGCCGGCAGGCGGTCCGCACCCTCTGCCTCCGTGGCTCGTCCCTTGCGGGAGCGGCTGAATGCGTTCCGCAGGAGAGTGAGAATGCCCATGTGTGCAACCCTTCGCGTGAGTTGATCCACGTCGATCCCTGGCCAGGACGGACACGTAAGGTTAGCGAAGCACTCAGTGGGGGGATGCGATCGACCGGGCCGCCGCGACCTCCTGGCGCAGCGGCTCCAGGACGCTGCCCGCGGGACCGGTGAGGTCGGTGCGGACCGGGGTCAGGATCTCGGCGTCCCGTACGCCCTCCGAAAGCTCCCGGAGTTGCAGGACCACCTGGGTGATCTCGGCCGCGGACGGGCGCGCCGCCCCGTGCCGCACACGGACGCGCGCCGCCGTCGTGGCGTCGACGATGCGTTCCACCGCCACGACCAGCGGCCACCACGCGGCCGCGCGGCGGCCGGTCGGCGGTGGTTCGGTCAGGGCCCGCTGGAACTCCGTACGGATCACCGAGAGGTCGCGGTAGAGGCGGCGGCGCATGCGGGCCCGCTCGGCGGGGTCCCCGTCGGCGGTGAAGGCCGTCTCCACGTACCGCGCCGTGTCCGCCACCGCGTCGGCCAGGCGGTCGCCGACCCTGGTGCGCCAGCTCTCCGGCCAGAGGAGGTAGCCGGCCGTCAGGGCGATCGCGCAGCCCAGGAGCGAGTCCGTCAGACGGGGGAGCAGCAACGCCGTGCCCTGGTGGTTCAGGATGTCCGACAGGAGGAGGATCACCGGGGTGATGGCCGCCGTCTGGTAGCCGTAGCCGCGGGGAGTCAGGGCCGGGATCAAGGGGGCCAGGAGCAGCATCGCGAGGACGTCCCACCAGCCCATCGGGACCTCCGCCAGGACCACCGCCGCGATCACCAGGCCCGCCACCGTGCCGAGGGCGCGCAGCAGGGCGCGGGAGAAGACCGAGCCGAAGTCGGGCTTCAGGACGAAGGTGATCGTCAGGGCGACCCAGTAGGAGCGGGGAACGGGGATGAGCGACACCAGGGCCTGGGCGATGCCGATGCAGACCGCGAGGCGCAGGCCGTACCGCCAGGAGTTGGCGGAGAGTACGACGTTGCGGGCCGCTCTGGCCGTTCGGATGCCCAGCGCCGCCGGGCGGCCCAGGCGGTCGTCGATGCCCCGGGGGTCCACGTCGGGGGCCGTCACCACCTCGGCCGTGTGGCGCAGGGCGTGGTCCACCGCGCGGGCCGTCTCCGTCGTCGGTACCGGGAGGTGCAGGGCCGTCCGGCCCGTATGGCCCGTTTCCACCGCCTGGGCCAGGTGGTGGACCGCCGCGGGGATCTCGGGCGGCAGGGGGCGGGCCGCCAGATGGGCCGCGGGGGCCGCCTCCACCACCGGGATGATGGCGTTCAACTGGGCGAGGAGACGGGTGAGTTCGGGGCTGCGGCCGTGGTGGCGGGCGCGCCGGGCGAGGATCAGGTCGTAGGACTGGTTGAGGGACTGGGTGACCGCATGGCGGGCCTCGTCGTACTCCTCGATGTGGTCCGTCCCGGAGACGGCGAGGAGCGTGCCGACGGTGCGGTAGGCGGCCGCCACCGCCGAGCGCTCGGGCACGCCCGAGCGCAGCGGCCAGGCCAGGAGGGCGAGGAGGAGGACCAGGAGGCCGCCGCCGGTCATCAGTGCCGGGGCCAGCCACCAGGGGCGGGGCAGCGGAAGGCCCGCGCCCACCACGCAGTTCAGCAGGAGGAGCAGGCCGGAGACCGAGGCCACCGCGCCGATCGTCGACATCATGCCGGAGAGCAGGGCGATCCCGGTCACCACGGTCACCGCGTACCAGCCGTGGCCGTACACCAGCGCGCCCAGCGTCACACCGACCGCGCCGAAGAACTGCGGGACGGCGATGTTGAGGATGCGCATGCGGTAGGCGTCGGCGGTGTCGCCGATGACGCCGGACAGGGCGCCCATGGAGGCGAGGGCGCCGTATGCCGGGTAGCCGGTGGTGAGGCCGATCGCCAGGGGGAGGGCCATGGCGATGGCGGCGCGGACGACGGCCGCCTTGTTGACGGGGGCCTGCTGGGGGCGGAGGTTCCGGACCAGCCAGTCGGGAGGGGTGAGGCCGATGGGGAACTCGCGCGACATGCGGCCATTATCGCCGGTTCGCTCCGCGCCGACCGGAGTCGTCCCAGGTCGGCGCCCTGGTCCCGCCGGACTCATCCGCGCCGGTGCAGGGTGACGTCCACGACGAGGGCCCGGTGGTCGCTGCCGGACACGCGGAGGAAGCGGGCGCCGGTCGCGGTGAAGTCCGCGGAGAGCAGGACGTGGTCGATCTGGGCGCCGATGACGGAGGCGGTGCGTGCGGGCCAGCTGGCGGCGTGGTCGTCTCCGGCGAGAGGGGCGGCGTCGGTCAGGCCGGTGCCGAGGATGCGGCGCAAGGCCGCGTGGTCCTGGGTGGCGTTGAAGTCGCCGGCCAGGATGGTGGGCGTACGGGGCTCGGTGGCGGCGAAGTCGCGGAGCCGGCCGAGTTCGCGCCGCCACAGGCCGACCTGGCCCGGCAGCGGGGGCATGGGGTGGGCGAGTTGGAGGCGAACGGCGTGGCCGTGCACGTCGGCGATCGCGCCGGGCATGCCCATGGTGCCGGGGACACCGGCCGTCGGTTTCAAGGGGTAGCGGCTGAGGATGAGCGAGCCGTGGGAGCCGGCCGCGCGGACCGCCTGCCGGTAGGGGTAGGCGGTCGCGAAGTCGGCCTCCAGCATGGCCTGGCAGGTGAACTCGCACTCCTCGACGAACACGACGTCCGGGCGCCGGTCCCGGATCCGCGGGACCAGGGCGGTTGTCCACAGGCTGGGGGCGGTGGGTGTGCCGGGGGTGTCAGGCCTGGGCCCGGGTCGAGGTCTGGGGCGGGGACGTGGGTGGGGGTGGGGGCGACACCGGTGGGGCGGAGGGGCGTCGGGGGCGGCTCAGGCGGAGGCGGCGGGTCAGCCATGCGGTCAGCGCCACCGTGAGGCCGAGGCCCAGCAGGAGCCAGGCCACCGTGCGCAGGGTGCCGGTGAGGGCGTCGTAGACCGCGCCGACCGCGGGGTGGGGGACGTCGTCGGGCAGGCCGGCGAGGGTGAGGCTGCGGCCGACGGCCACGGCCAGGGCCAGCACACCGCCGCCCAGGGCCGTGCCCAGCGCGGTCGCGGCGACGGCGCGGCGGCGGTGGACGGCGAGGGCGATCCCGGTGGCGGCGAACGCGACAGTCGCCACCGGCAGCCAGAAACCGGCTACTTCGAGCACGTGGAAACCCTTCCGGAATGAGGCCAGTTCGCTTGCCGGGAGCACCGAGACCGCGGTGTGCTCCACCGGGATGCGCGCGGCGATCGGCACATGGTCACGGGTCAGCTGACGCTTGACCTGGGCGGTGACGGCGGCGAAGTCGACGGTGACCGCCCGCCCGGCCGCCTCGTCGTCCTCCTCGTCGCGCAGGGCGCGCAGAACCGCGTCGTGGGTGACCCGGTTGCCGGTGTCCCAGGCCAGCCGGAAGGCCTCGGTCTGGGTGAAGGAACGCACCGCGTCGCGCACGAACGGACGGAGGGAGCCTCCCCCAGAGGGGGTACCCCCAGCCGGGCGGACGTCCAGGTGCTGGTCCACCGCGCGCAGGATGCCGTCACCGACCGTGTCCGCGACGGCCTCGCGCACGTTCGGGTCGGCGGCCAGCGGCGCCATCGTGGTGACGTACCGGCTCGTGTCGGCGAGCCCGTACGCCGCCCAGGCCGCCAGCGCGCCGAACGGCACGAGGAGGCAGGACAGGGCGAGCAGCAGGGCCGACAGGGCGCTCCGGATACGTGAGGGCACGTTTCCAGCGAACGGTCCCGCGGGCGCTGATGCGAGCGGGGCGCGCGCATTCGGGCGAAGACCCGCACCCCTTTGCGGAACTGGGGACTCCGATCTCCGGTGGAGGGTTCACCCGAACGGGTGTTTCCTGGTGTTGGGGGGAGGAGACCGGTGCAAGCCCGGGTGAGGGAAGTGGGGAATCACGGGGGAGGCGTGGGTCCCGGCCCGCCGGGACCCACGTCCACACTCTCGCGGGTCAGCGGACCCGGTGCCCGAAGGCGTCCTCGCGCGTGTAATAGCGGTAGAAGAACGTGCCGAAGGTGCAGCCCGCGACGAGCAGTGACATCATCACGGCCCGCCAGATGGAGTGCGGCGTCTGGATGTACAGGAAGCCGAACGCGATGCCGGCGAACGCCGACCACAGCAGCGCGTGCAGTTCCCGCGTCATCCTCGGGGCCAGCCTCAGCAGGGCGATGGACACCACCGCGAACACCAGCGCGCTGAGCCAGCCGAGCAGCAGGTTCCCGCCGGTGATGGGGCCGCCCTGGCGGGCGTCGGCCGCGACCCAGTAGCCGTAGACCAGGCCCAGTACGACCGGTACGGCGAAGTGCGCGATGCGGTGGGTGCGCGCGTCGAAGACGTCGGGCGGACGGGTGCGCCGCCCACCGGGAACCCGCTCTCCGATCTCCCTGCGGCCGGGGCGGGCCATGCCGCCGGGCACGGGTGCCGCTTGAGTCATGAGAGCACTCCTCTCTCTCCTCGCCCCCGCCTTCCAGAGCACACCTGGGGGCACGGCCTGGCAAGTCGGCCAGGAGGGTGACGGGTGCCCGGATGCGGCGGGTTCTCTCCCGTGTTTCGCTGGAAATGCCGAGACACATGGAGGGCTGCCCGCCGTGACGGACATCGAGTACGGCCGGTGCGCGTCCGTGGCCGGAACCTCGGCCGGAACCTCGGCTGGGTGCCGCCCCTGCTGCTGCTCGTCGGCATCGTGCTGCTGGACTTCAACACCAGCGAGCGGTTCCGGATCATCACCTGGATCGTGCTGGTCCCCGGCACGGCCGCCGCGATCTGCGGGGTGTGGACGACGGGCACCTTCGCCGTGCTGGCGGGGGTGACGTACTTCGCCGTCGACAGCGCCTGGCCGGACGAGTACCGGGCCGGTCTCGGCGACTTCATCCTGGTCGCCGTCGGCGGCCTGCTGGCCGTGATCGCCTGTGCCGTGCGCCTGCGCAAGGAGCGGCGGACCCTGCACATCCAGGACATCGCCGAGACCACCCGCCGTACCGTGCTGCGCCCGCTGCCGACGCGCTGGGCCGGACTGGAGCACGCCGGGGCGTATCTGGCGGCCGACGTCGAGGCCCGGGTCGGCGGCGACTTCTACGACATCCAGCCCGGCCCGCACGGCACCCGCGTCTTGGTCGGCGATGTGCAGGGCAAGGGGCTCGGCGCGGTGGAGACGGCCGCCGCGCTGCTCGGCACGTTCCGCGAGGCCGGCTACCACGAGGCGGACCTCGCGACCGTCGCCGAGCGCCTGGAGATCCGGATGCTGCGGCACCGCCGGCACACCACCGCGCTCGGCCGCGCGGACGGCGACCGGTTCGCCACCGCCGTGCTGATCGGCTTCCCCGAGGACGCGAAGGAGAGCGTCGACGTCGTCAACTTCGGCCATGAGCCCCCGCTCGCCGTCGGCCCGCGCGGCGTCCGCGAGCTGTCCGGCGGCGACGGGCTGCCGCTCGGCCTGGCCGACCTCGTGGGCGGTCTGCCGCCCGTGCACCGGGTGCCGCTCGCCGCCGACGAGACCCTGCTGCTGGTCACCGACGGGGTGACCGAGGCCCGCGACCGGCGGGGCACCTTCTATCCGCTGGCCCTTCGGCTCGCGCCCGCGGTCGCCGACCGGCCGGACCTGGCCGACCCCTCGCGGCTGGTCCGGCTGGTCCGCGACGGCGTCCTGCGGCACTGCGGCGGCCGGCTGGACGACGACACCACGGTGTTCGCCGTGCGGCGGGCGCGGGAGGCGGCGGGCGAAGACGGCGAAGAGGGACGTTTGCGGTCCTGAGGCTTTCCCGGGGCGCGCGTCTGCAGCCGCAGCGGTTACGGTGCTGGCTGGAGAGCGTGGAGAGCCGACCAGGTCGGCAGGGCCGACAGGGGCTACAGGGTTACAGGGGGAGGACCGATGCCCGGAACCGTGCTGCTGCTCGCCGCCTCGCCGGTGGGCCGGGGGCGGCTGGTGGACGCGGCCGGTGTGCTGCCGGTGCTGGCCGCCGTGCCGCCCGCCGTGCTGTCCGGCACCGACACCGCGAACGTCGTGGAACTCGCCGACCCGCTGGAGCCGCAGGCCGTGCTGACCCGGCTGCGTGCCGCGGCGGCCGCGCCCGGGCCGCTGACCTTGTACATCGCCGGCCAGCTCCAGCTGGACCGCCGGCAGCGGCTGCCGCATCTGGCGCTGGCGCGCACCACCGCGGCGACGGTTCGTTACACCGGGTTGCCGTGGCACTGGATACGGGAGGAGCTGCGGTTGCGCTCCGCTGTGGATACGGCGCTGGTCGTGGATGTGCACGCGGATGCGGAGGCGTGGCGGTACGTCGCCGAGCGCGGGCTGGACTGCGGTGCGAATGCCGCCGTTTACGGTCGTGTGGCGCCGGGAGGTGGGCGGCGGGGGGTGGCGGAGCCGGTGTACATGAAGGCGGTGGCGACGTTGCTGCGCAGTGGGCATCGGCCGCCGCTTCTTCAGTTGCACGAGCAGGCGTTGGCTCGGATCGCGGAGTCGAGTGCCGGGCGTGACCTGGTACTGGCCGTCCCCGGGGGCTCCGCCCCCAGCCCCCCGTTCCCCCACTCACCCACCGGACTCGGCCGCCCGGAGAGCCGACCCCCAACGGCCCCCGGCACACAGCAGACCCCGCCTGCTGTCATGGAGGTCCCGCTTCCGCCTGGCGCTGGGCAGGAGCCGTCCGCTGTCGGGCAGGTCCCGCCCGTGCCGGGCATCGAGCAGGCCCCGCCTGCTGTCATGCGCGTCCCGCCGTTGTCTGGCGCCGAGCAGACGCCGCCCGCTGTCATGGAGGTCCCGCTTCCGCCTGGCGCTGGGCAGGCCCCGCCCGCTGTCATGCAGGTCCCGCCGTTGCCCGGCGCCGAGCAGGTCCCGTCCGCTGTCGGGCAGGTCCCGCCTGTGCCGGGCATCGAGCAGACACCGCCCGTGCCTGGTACCGAGCAGGCCCCACCCGCTGGCACCGACCAAACCCTGCACGCTGTCACGCAGGGCCCGCCCCTGCCCGGCGTCGAGCAGGCCTCGACCGCTGTCACGCCGGTGCCGCTTCCGTCCGGCGCCGGGCAGGAGTCGTCTGCTGTCATGCAGGTCCCGCCGTTGCCCGGCGCCGAGCAGGTCCCGTCCGCTGTCATGCAGGTCCCATCCCTGCCCGGCACCGAGCAGGAGCCGCCCGTCTTCAAGCCGAACCCGCCTGGCATGGAACAGGCCCCCTACGCTGTCAAGCAGGACCGGGCCCTGCCCCGCACCGAGCAGGAGCCGCCCGCTGTGACGCAGGTGCCGCCCGTGCCCGGCACCGACCAGACCCCGCCCGCCGTCACGCAGCTCCCGCCACCGCCCGGCGTCCAGCAGCCCCCGTACCCCATCACGCAGGTGGCCCCGCCCGCCGCCAAGCAGTCCCCGCGCACCACCGAGCAGGACTCCTACGCCGCCGGTCGAGAGCCCGGCGCTGTCGGCCAGGACTCCTACGCCGCCGATGGAGATCCCCGCCCCATTGGCCAAGCCTCCGATGCCGCCGATGGAGATCCCCGCCCCATTGGCCAAGCCTCCGATGCCGCCGATGGAGATCCCCGCCCCATCGGCCAAGCCTCCGATGCCGCCGGTCGAGATCCCGGTGCTGTCGGCCAGGACTCCCACGCCGCCGATGGAGATCCCCGTGCCGTCGGCCACGCCCCCGACGCCGCCGATGGAGATCCCCGCCCCACCAGCCACGCCCCCCACGCCGCCAAGCGAGCCCCCCGCCCCGGCGGTCACGACCCTCACGCCGCCATCAGTGCCGCCGTGCAGGGTGGGCGGCATGGGGATGCCGATGTGCTGGCCGCTCAGCAGGAGCGGCTTGCCGTGCGGGTTCATGGTCCCGTCTCCGATGAGGCCCTGCACTGGGCCGAAGTCCGGGCGGATCTGGCGATGTTCGCGGGGGACGCGGAGCGCAGTTGCCGGGCGTGGCTCGCCGTCGCCGGGGTGCGGCTGGCCGCCGGGCAGGCCGTGGACGCGCCTGCCGTGGAGGCGGCCGTGGACCGGGCGCACCACCAGTGGGGCCGGATCACGGACGCCGCACGGGCCCGTGAACTCGGGCCGGAACTCGCGGAGTTGCGGTTGCGGGTGCCGGGCCGCCGGCGGGGCGCGCTGGAGAACGTCCGGCGGCAGCTGCGGCAGCTTCAGACCGCCCGGTAGCCCCGGGAGGGCTCGCCGTCAGGCCACCGACAGCAGTGCCAGGGCCCCGGAGACCAGCGTTTGGACGCCGGGCGCGATCACGGACAGGTCGGGGGCGAAGTGCGGGCTGTGGTTGCTCGGTACGGCCGCGAACTTCTCCGGGAGGGTGTCGCCGGGGGCCTTGTCCCACACCTCGGCCGGGGTGGTGGTCACGAACCAGTACGAGTACGGGATGGCGCCGTCGAGCGCCAGCGCGGGGAAGTCCTCGCTGCCCATCGCCGGACCCGGGTCGAACACCGTGCCCGCGCCGAAGACCTCGCCGTGCACGGCGGCCACCGTGGCGTCCGTGGGCGCGTCGTTCACGGTCACGGGAAAGGTGTTGCCGAGGACGATGTCGGGCTCGCGCGGGCAGCCGGCGGCCAGGCACTCGCCGTGCGCGATGCGCCGGATCGCGGCCAGCATCCGCTGCCGTACCTCCGCGGACTGGCTGCGCAGGTTCAGCGAGATGCGGGCCTCGGACGGGATGATGTTGTGCCGGGTGCCGGCCTCGATCCGGCCCACGGTCAGCACGGCGGACTCGCCGGCGGCCAGTTCCCGGGAGACGACCGTCTGCAGGCGGGTGACCAGGTAGGCGGCGGTCACCACCGGATCCACGGTCGCCTCCGGACGCGAACCGTGCCCGCCCCGGCCGTGCACCACGATGTCCACGTCCGTCGCCGCCGACATGATCAGTCCCGGCGCGTGCGGGTACAGGCCCGCCAGGCCGGGAGTGGCATGCTGCCCGAGCAGCACGTCCGGCCGGCCGAACCGCTCGTACAGCCCGTCCGCGACCATCCGGGCCGCGCCCTGCCCGGTCTCCTCGGCCGGCTGGCCCACCACCAGCAGGGTGCCCCGCCAGGTATCCCGCCCGGCGGCCAGGGCCTCGGCGGCGCCGGTCAGCCAGGTGACGTGCAGGTCGTGCCCGCACGCGTGCATCACCCCGTCCGCCTCAGAGGCGTACGGCAGCCCGGTGGCCTCCTGGACCGGCAGCGCGTCCATGTCGGCCCGCAGCAGCACGGTCGGCCCGTCGCCGTTGGCCAGCCGGCCCACGACCCCGGTGCCGCCGACGCCCTCGACGGTCTCGAACCCGGCGCCCCGCAGCCGCCCGGCCAGCGTCCCGGCGGTGCGGTGCTCGCGCAGGGACAGCTCCGGGTGGCGGTGCAGGTCGCGGTAGAAGTCCTCCCACCGCGTCACCGGGAGGTCGGAGGTCAGGTCCAGGGCGGTACGGGCGGCGGCAGAGGTCATGGTCGCAGCGTAGGTCTCCGGCGGGGCGGGCGGGAGGGCCGGTCGTTCCGGCCGGGCCGGCCCTTTGCCGGGTTCGAGACCGGCTGACCGGTCACCGCGCGGGCGCCGACTGCTGGGTCCGGTCGGCGGCCGGTCCGGGGTCCGCCGCACGGGCCGGGCCCGCGTTCGCCGCGAGGATCAGGGCCGCCGCGGCGATCAGAGCTGCGGCAACGGCCCTGCGGGCGGTGGTGTTTCCGTAGGGTGCGGATGTACGTCCGGGCACGGCGACCTCGCAACACAACAGCGACGTATTAAGCAGACTTAATCCGCCGTTTAACCTAGAGGCTCGACGGGTCCAACGGCAAGTGATGCCAGAGGAGTTGGGGGTCAGCAAAATGCGGGAACGGGACGACCCTGCGGTCATCGGACGACGCGTACAGCACCTACGCACCCAGCGCGGGCTGACCCAGCGGCAGTTGGCGGAGCCCGCCTACACGCCCGCCTACATCTCCACCGTGGAGGCGGGCCGGGTGCGACCCTCCGACGAGGCGCTGCGGCACATCGCCGGCCGGCTCGGCGTGGCCTTCGAGGAGCTGGCCGTCGGCCGGCCCACCCACCTCGCCACCGACCTCAGGCTGCGGCTCACCGAGGCCCAGCGCGTCCTCGCCGACGGCAGGGCCGAGGAGGCCGCCGGCCAGTACGCGGCGCTGCTCGCCGAGGCGGAGACCCACGGGCTGGGCTGCGAGCAGGCCACCGCGCTGCTCGGCCTCGGTGAATGCGCGCTGGAGACCGGCGAGTTGGAGAAGGCCCGGGAGTTCTTCGAACGCGCCGAGGCGCACCTCGCGGACGAGTCCCTCCCGGTGCGCGTACCGGCCGTCCGGGGCCGCGCGGTCGCGCACTACCTGGCCGGGGAACTCCGTTACGCCGTCTACCTCCTCGAATCCACCCTCGACGAGCTCAACCGCGGCGGACTGCACGATCCCGACGCCCTGCTGCTGCTCTACGCCAGCGTCATCGGGCCGTACATGGACATGGGCGCGCACGCCCGTGCCGCCCAGGCCGCCGAGTTCGCCCTGGCGCTCGCGCCGCAGGCCGGCGACCCGGCGCTGATCGCCCGGATGCACCGCTCGGTGGCCCGCACCCTGATCGCCGAGGGCCGGGTCACCGAGGCCGACGCCTCGCTCGCCAAGGCGGCCGAGCTGTACCGCCGGCTGAGCCTGCGCACCGAGCTGGCCAACTGCCACTGGATGCGCGGTTACGTCTGTGCCCAGAACGGCGAACTGGAGCGCGCGGAGGCCGAGTTGCGCCAGGCGTACGCCATGCTCTCGGAGACCCGGGCCGCGCTCTACCGCAGCCAGGCCGCCGTGGAGCTGGCCGACGTGCTGCACCGCCGGGGCAAGTCGGAGGAGTCGGCCGTGCTCCTGGAGGGGGTCCTCGGCGACTTCTCCTCCGAGCGCGGCGCGGTCCACGCCGCCGCCGCCCACCGCCTGCTCGGCATCATCGCCGAGGACGCCCGGGAGACGGAGGCCGCCGAGGAACACTACGTCCGTGCGCTCAGCCTGCTGGAACGCGCGGGCGCGGCCGGCGACCTGGCCGACCTGTGCCGCCTCCTCGGCGACCTGCTGCGCCGCACGGGCCGTATCGACGCCGCCCTGGACGCCTACCGCACCGGCCTCGGCCACCGCACGACCCCGGGCACCACGACCCTGGGCCCGGCACCGGCCCAGCCACCCCTGTGAGACACGACGTGAGGCCTTGAAGAAGCCGGGGAGGAAGGTGCTCGAGGATGCCTGTCGCGGGGCTGTCCCAGTACCGCACCCCGGTTCACACCTGAGCCCTCCCCTGCTTGCGGATGTCCGCCAGGCGCAGGGCGCCGATCTGGACGGCGGCCTGGGTCGCGTCGTTCGGGACGTCGCCCAGGCCGCCGTTGGTGAGGGCGAACGCGTCCTGGCCGACCCGGACGGCGGCCACGTCCAGCGTCAGCACGCCGTGCCGGCCGTCGGAATCGGTGGCGGCGAGGCTGACCCTGAGGCCCTGGCGCGCGTCCCCGACCTCCGGCAGCGGGGCGTCGTTTACCTGGACGTCCTCCATGATCCCGGTCTCCGTGGTGGCCGTGAACCGCGCGCACTGCGCCGGCATCGTCTTCAGCCAGGCGAGCGCCGCGTCCACGTCGGCGGGGCGGCGGGCGGCGATCTGGTAGCGCAGCTGGGCGTTGGTGTCGGCGTCGTCCAGGCCGATGGCGACGCGGGGCGGGCCGCCGAGGAGTTCGTCGGTGTAGAGGGCGTCCAACAGCCGCTGGCACGCGCCGGCCGAGGTGGTCGCCTTCAGCAGCTGGTCCCGCCAGGTGGCCGCCCCGCGGGTCGCCGTCCAGGGGGCGCCGAGGTCGGTCTGGGTGAGGAGAGCGGCCTGCGCCTGCTGGTCGGTGAGGGAGGAGCCGTCGCCCCGCGCGGACGCCTTCGGCGTCGGCGACGGCTTGCCGATCGTCGGGAGGGGCTGGGTCGCGGTCTCCGGCTGTTTCAGACTGAGGGCCGCGCAGCCGCCCATGGCGAGGAGGCCGGCGACGATCAGCCAGAACAGGAGGCCGCGGGGGCGTATCTCGTGGGTCATGGAGTGCCTCCTGGGCCGACTGCCGATGCGGTGCCTGATCTCACGGCACCACCGGCCCGACCGGCCCACCAGCGCTCCGGTCCGTCCGGGTGACCGGCCCGCCGTATCCCGGTCGGCGGTGCGCGGAAATCGCGTCGACCCGGTGCTTCGGCGGCTGCTACGGTCGCCGTATGCAGCGCGCCCAGCAGTGCCCGAAGAGCACGACGACGCCGGAGACCGTCCCGGCGCGCTGACACCTGACCAGCATCGAAGCCCCGGGGCGAACGCCCCGGGGCTTCGGCGTGCCGTGGGTGTTCGCCTCCCGCAGCGAGGAGACCCACCCATGAGCGACGCACTGCCCGACCACCGCCGCCTCGGCCGCGAGCTCGGACTGTTCGACACCGACCCGCTGATCGGCGCGGGCCTGCCGTACTGGCTGCCCGACGGCGCGGTCGTACGGCACACCCTGGAGGAGTACATCCGCGAGGCGGAACGCCGGGCCGGGTACCGGCACGTGTACTCGCCCGCGCTCGGCAAACGGGAGCTGTACGAGACCTCCGGGCACTGGGACCACTACAGCGACGACATGTACCCGCCGATGAGGCTGGGCGCGGAGGAGGTCGTCCTGCGGCCCAGCCTGTGCCCCCACCACGCCCTGATCTACCGCTCCCGCTCCCACAGCTACCGGGAACTGCCCCTGCGCATCGCCGAATTGGGCGGCATGCACCGTGCCGAACTCTCCGGCGTCCTCGGCGGTCTGACCCGCGTCCGTGCGATCCAGCTCAACGACGCGCATATCTTCTGCACCCTGGACCAGGCGGTTCAGGAGGCCCGCGCCGCGCTGGAGCTGATCGCCCGCGCCTACGCCGACCTGGGCATCGAGGCCGTACGGCACCGGCTGTCGCTGCCCGGGGAGGGCGGGAAGTACGTCGCCGATCCGGAGCTGTGGCGCCGGGCCACCGTCCTGCTGCGGGAGGTCCTGGACGCGTCCGGTCTGGAGTACGAGGAGGCGGAGGGCGAGGCCGCCTTCTACGGCCCGAAGATCGACGTGCAGATCGCCGACCCGGCCGGCCGCGAGTCCACCCTGTCCACCGTGCAGATCGACTTCCACCAGCCGGCCCGCTTCGACCTGCACTACATCGGCGCCGACGGGGCGAAGCACCGGCCGGTCATGGTGCACCGCAGCATCATCGGCAGCGTCGAGCGGGCCGTCGCCCACCTGATCGAGGCGCACGCGGGCGCCTTCCCGGCCTGGCTGGCGCCCGTCCAGCTGATGGTGCTGCCGGTCGCCGAGGAGCAGGTGGAGCAGGCGGCTGCGGTCGTGCGCGAGGCTGTGGCGCTGGGGCTGCGGGCCGAACTCGCGGGCCCGGACCAGGGCAGCCTCGGCGCCCGGATCCGTGCCGCGCGCCTGGTGCCGTACCAGGCGGTGATCGGCGCCCGTGAGGCCGCGGGAGGCCTGGCCGCGGTACGGCTGCGGGACGGCCGCCGGCCCGGCGAGCTGCCGGTGCCGGAGCTGCTGTCCCGGATCGCCGGACGGGTGGCGGAACGGGGCACCGCCCTGTGGGAGTGACCGAGCTGATCTAAGGTCGGAACTAGTCCAAGGTCGGCTTGACGGAAGGAGTCCGCCGTGACCGGTCAGCCCATCCCGGTGATCATCGACTGCGACACGGGGGTCGACGACGCCCTCGCCCTGCTGCTGGCCGTGCGCCACCCGGGCCTCGATCTGCGGGCGGTGACCTGTGTGGCCGGGAACACGGACGTCGACGGCGTGGTCCGCAACACCCTCACCGTGCTGGACCAGGCGGGCGCCCCGGACATCCCGGTGGGCCGGGGCGCCGCACGCCCGCTGATCGAGCCGGCCCGCTCGGCACAGCACGTGCACGGCGCCGACGGCATGGGCGACCTGGGCCTGCCCGCGCCGCAGCGCACCGCGTCCGAGCTGGACGCCGTGGCGCTGCTGCGCCGCGAGATCCTGGCCTCCCCGCGCCCGGTCACGCTGATCCCCACCGCGCCCCTGACGAACATCGCGCTGCTGCTGCGGGCCCACCCGGAGGTGACCCGCAACATCGAGCGGATCGTCTTCATGGGCGGCGCGGTGGCCGTCGGGAACGCCACGCCGGTCGCCGAGTTCAACGTCTGGCACGACCCGGAGGCGGCGGCGATCCTGCTCACCGCGGGCGTGCCCATCACCATGTACGGCCTCGACGTCTTCATGCAGGTCGTCGTGGACGCCGCGGACGTGCACCGGATGCGCGCGAGCAGCGACCCCGGCACCCGGCTGGCCGGCGAACTCCTCGCCCACCGGCCGACCGCACAGGGCGAGGCTCCGGAGGCGGAGGAGGCCGGCGGCCTCGGTGACGCGGGCGCGGTGTGCGCGGTCGCCGACCCGCAGGGCATCACCACCCGGCTGCTGCCGGTCGAGGTGTCCCTGGCCCCGGGCCCGACCCGGGGCCAGACGATCGTCGACCGCCGCCCCCGTCACGGCGAGTCCGAAATCCACGAGGGCCGACGCGAACAGGCCATGGTGGACGTGGCGTTGGAGGTCGACGTGGCCCGCTACGTGAAGCTGTACCTGGAGACGGTCGAGCGACTCTGACCGGTCCGTTCCGGTCCCCCTGGTTTCGGTCCGCCGACGGTCGCGGCCTACTCGCTCGCCCCGCCTCCCACGCCGTGCACCGACCTCACCGGCGCCCGCGGGTGCCGAGGGACGTAAGGGGCGGTCCTCGCGACGTGGGCCCCCTCGACGTGAAGGTGTGGCGCAACGCGGCGCAGGGCATGCCGCCCTAAGGTTCCTTTTCCGGGCAAGCTGGACAGCTTCCCTGTACCGTCGTCCTGCCCGAAGGGATTCCGTATGGCAGACCGCACCCCGGACCTCTCCTCCAAGAGCCCCGACTGGTGGCGCCAGGCCGTCATCTACCAGGTCTATCCCCGCAGCTTCGCCGACGCCGACGGCGACGGGCTCGGGGACCTGCGCGGCATCACCCAGCGCCTGGACCACCTCGCCGGGCTCGGCGTCGACGCGCTGTGGCTGAGCCCCTTCTACCCCTCGGAACTGGCCGACGGCGGCTACGACGTCGCCGACCACCGGGACGTCGACCCCCGCCTCGGCACCCTGGACGACTTCGACGCCCTGGTCGGCGAGGCCCACTGGCTCGGGCTGAAGGTCGTCGTCGACATCGTCCCGAACCACACCTCGCACCAGCACCCCTGGTTCCAGGAGGCCCTGCGCTCCGCCCCCGGCTCCCCGGCGCGCGAGCGCTATGTCTTCCGCCCCGGCCGCGGCGCCCACGGCGAACTCCCGCCCACCGACTGGCAGTCCGTCTTCGGCGGCAGCGCCTGGAAGCGGGCCCCGGACGGCGAGTGGTACCTGCACCTCTTCGCCCCCGAGCAGCCCGACCTCAACTGGGACAACGAGGAGGTCCGCGCCGACTTCCGCACCACCCTGCGCTTCTGGTCCGCCCGGGGCGTCGACGGCTTCCGGATCGATGTCGCCCACGGCCTCGTCAAGGACCTCGCCGAGCCGCTGCGGGACATCGGGAACATCGGCGCGACCGGTGAGGAGGCCCTGCCGCTCGTCCCGCCGGGCAGCCACCCGTACTGGGACCGCGACGAGGTCCACGAGATCTACCGGGACTGGCGCAAGATCTTCGACGCCTACAGCCCGCCGCGCACCGCCGTGGCCGAGGCCTGGGTCCCGGGCCCCCGCCGCGCCCTGTACGCCCGCGCGGACGAACTCGGCCAGGCCTTCAACTTCGAGTACCTGGAGACCCGTTGGGACGCCGACGAGCTCCGCCGGGTCATCACCGACGAGCTGGCCACCGCCCGGGCCGCCGGTGCCACCGCCACCTGGGTGCTGTCCAACCACGACGTCGTACGGCACGCCTCCCGCCTCATGCTTCCGCCCGGCACCGACCCGGCCGCCTGGCTGCTGTCCGGCGGCAGCGCGCCCGCGATCGACGCCGGAGCCGGGCTGCGCCGGGCGCGCGCGGCGACCCTGCTGATGCTGGCGCTGCCCGGATCGTCGTACCTCTACCAGGGGGAGGAACTCGGCCTGCCCGAGGTCGCCGACCTGCCCACCGAGGTGCTCCAGGACCCGATCTGGGAGCAGACCGGCCATGTCCGCAAGGGCCGCGACGGCTGCCGGGTGCCGCTGCCGTGGACGACGGATGGACCGTCGTACGGCTTCGGGCCGGGCGCCGCCTGGCTGCCGCAGCCGTCGTCCTTCGCGGCGTACGCCGTCGAGGCCCAGACGGAGGTGGAGGGCTCGACCCTGGAGCTGTACCGCACCGCCCTGCGGCTGCGCCGCAAGCTGCTGGAGGGCGAGACGCTGACCTGGACGCCGGACGCCCCCGCCGGCGTGCTGGACTTCGCCCGTTCCGAGGCCTGGCGCTGCCTGGCCAACCTCTCCGGCCGGCCCGTACCGCTGCCGCCGGGGGAGGTGCTGCTGGCCAGTTCCCCGCTCGACGGCAGGGTCCTCCCGCCGGACACGACCGTCTGGCTGGCCTAACCCACCGTCGGGCTCGGGCTCGCCCCCGGACTCGCGCCCGTGCCGCCGTTGGTGCCGGTCAGCCCGTTGATGTCGACGGGCGTCGACGTGGCGTTCGGCGGCGGGGTGAGGACCACCTCCGGCTGACCGGCGGCCGGGGGTGGCGGGGTCAGGTCGGAGTTCGGCAGCTTGGGCGGGGTGGTCTGCTGGAAGATGGTCTGGTCGAAGTCGACCAGACCGGTCTTCTCCATCACCGTCATATGGTCCAGCACGGTGTCGTTGGCCTGGTCGGCGAGGGCGCGCACCAGCGAGTTCTTGGTGGTGGACCGGATCTTCGAGATGGTGTTGAAGATCGAGCCGTGCGTCATCCGCAGGATGTTGGCGAAGTCGCTGTCGAACTTCTTCCCGCTGTCCGCCTTGAGCTGGCTGACGAAGCCCTGCTGCTGGGGACTCGGCAGGTTGGGCAGCGTGATGTTCAGCAGCGGCGCGATCTTGCGGCAGCTGGTGTCCAGGGCCGCGTGCCCGTCGACCAGGTGCTTGCTGGCCGTGATGACCGCCGGTGTGGTGCCCTTCTGCAGCCCGATCTGCCCGACCGGGTACTCCCACAGGCCGGCGGCCCGCACCTTCACCACGAAGTCCCGGTCCTGCTCGGTGAGCGGCCCCCACTGGGTGTTGGCGATGACGCGGTCCTGCGCGGTGGAGACCTTGCTCAGACCGAGCATGCTTGGGTAGGCGAGTGCCACGAGGGTCATGGCCATCGCACCGCCCACGAAGAGCGTTCCCGTCGCGTTCCGCGAAAAGCGCACCGTGCCTCCTGCCCGGTCGTGGATCCCGCCCATGCGTAGGCGCGGGGCGGTTCGGACGCACAGCAGTACGGATGCGGAGGCCGTTCGTATCGGTGCGGCGGGTAAAGATTTGTATCTCTGCTGCGGGTAAAGAAGAGTTGACCATTCCTCGGGAGAGGCGAGAGGAAGTCCTGGCATAGATTCCCCGCATGCCCCCACAGCCACCACCGTCCCGCATGCCGGGCGCACGGATCCCGGCTCCGGCCTCCCTCCCCGTCCTGCCCTACCGCAAGCCCACGAAGGGCCGCGACTACTGGGTCTTCGACGACGTCCTGCCCGACGTGGACGCCGTACGGGAGCGGTGCCTGGCCAAGGACGACTGGGTCGAGGGCTACCCGTACACCTCCGAGACCTGGCCCGGCCTGCGCGCCATGCCCGGACTGGAACCCGGTGAACTCGCCCGCGTCGAAAGCCTGGTGAAGCAGGCCACCGGGGCGAAGGAGCTGTGGGTGCAGCAGGCGCCCGGCGGCGGCACCCTCAACCACAACTGCGTCCAGGTGGTCGGCGAGGGCGAGAGCGAACCGCGGCCGCACACGGACTCCCGCGCCCTGTGCCGGTACGCCGCCGTGCTGTACCTGAACCCCGGTGTCCCCAAGAACTGCGGCACCGCCTTCTACCGCCAGTCACTGCCCGGCGGCCGGCTCGGCGGCAACATCGTGCAGGCCCCGCACAACAACCTCGTCGAGGCCCTCGGCACGAGGTTCGTCCCGGCCGACCACTTCGAGGAGGACGTCCGGGTTCCCCACCGGTACAACCGCCTCCTCCTCTACAACGCCAACCTGGTGCACAGCGCGACGGGTTACTGCGGCACCGCGCTGGAGGACAAGCGCATGACGGCGGTGTTCTTCTGGATGGCGTGACGGCCCTGCGGCCTCCCGGTGCCGGTTCCGGTCACAGGAGCAGCAACAGCGTGGCCAGGGCCGTGCAGCCGGTGCACACCGCGAGGGTCAGGGCGAGGCAGCGGCGGCGCAGTTCGTCGTAGCGGTGCTCGTACTCGGCGCGCAGCGACATGCAGCGGGCCGCGATGCGTTCCAGGTCGGCCCGGGCCCTGGCCAGGCTGTCGGCGACGTACCGGTGCTCGATCTCCTCGCGCTGCCCGGTCGTCAGCCAGTCCAGGGGCCCGGTGAACTCTCGTGCGCGCCGCTCGGCCTCGGCGATGCGGGCCTGCCAGAGCAGGTACCCCTCCACCTCGTTGGCGAGCGCGCCGTCGGAGCCGTGACCGGGCGGACCGTTCACCCCTGGTCCCGGTCGGTTCTTGCCGGGACGTACCTCTCGTGCTCCAGCATCGCGATGTCGGGGTGGTGCAGGTCGAACGCCGGGGACTCGCTGCGGATCCGCGGCAGGGTGAGGAAGTTGTGCCGCGGCGGCGGGCAGGACGTCGCCCACTCCAGCGAACGGCCGTAGCCCCAGGGGTCGTCCACGCCGACCGGCTTGCCGTACTTGGCCGTCTTCCAGACGTTGTAGAGGAATGGCAGCATCGACAGGCCGAGCAGGAAGGAGCAGATGGTGGAGAGCGTGTTCAGGGCAGTGAAGCCGTCGGCCGCCAGGTAGTCGGCGTAGCGGCGCGGCATGCCCTCGGCGCCCAGCCAGTGCTGGACCAGGAAGGTGCCGTGGAAGCCGACGAACAGCGTCCAGAAGGTGATCTTGCCGAGGCGCTCGTCCAGCATCTTGCCGGTCATCTTCGGCCACCAGAAGTGGAAGCCGGAGAACATCGCGAACACGACCGTACCGAAGACCACGTAGTGGAAGTGGGCCACCACGAAGTACGAGTCGGAGACGTGGAAGTCCAACGGCGGCGAGGCCAGGATGACACCGGTCAGACCACCGAACAGGAAGGTGACCAGAAAGCCCGTCGCCCAGAGCATCGGTGTCTCGAAGGACACCGAGCCCTTCCACATGGTGCCGATCCAGTTGAAGAACTTCACCCCGGTCGGCACGGCGATCAGGAAGGTCATGAAGGAGAAGAAGGGCAGCAGCACGGCACCGGTGACGAACATGTGGTGTGCCCACACCGTCGTGGAGAGGCCGGCGATCGAGATCGTCGCGGCCACCAGCCCCATGTACCCGAACACTGGCTTGCGGGAGAAGACCGGGATGACCTCGGTGACGATGCCGAAGAACGGCAGCGCGATGATGTACACCTCCGGATGGCCGAAGAACCAGAAGAGGTGCTGCCACAGGATCGGGCCGCCGTTGGCCGGATCGTAGACGTGGGCGCCGAACCGGCGGTCCGCCTCAAGGGCGAACAGGGCGGCGGCCAGTACCGGGAAGGCCAGCAGGACCAGGACAGCGGTCAGCAGCACGTTCCAGGTGAAGATCGGCATGCGGAACATGGTCAGTCCCGGGGCGCGCATGCAGATGATCGTGGTGATGAAGTTGACCGAGCCGAGGATCGTGCCGAAGCCGGAGAAGGCCAGCCCCATGATCCACAGGTCCGGGCCGAGCCCGACGGAGAACCGGGCGTCGGACAGAGGGGTGTACGCGAACCAGCCGAAGTCCGCCGCCCCGTCCGGAGTGAGGAAGCCGCCCATCGCGATGCTCGAGCCGAACAGGTACAGCCAGTAGGCGAACATGTTCAGCCGCGGGAACGCCACGTCGGGCGCGCCGATCTGCAGCGGCATGATCCAGTTGGTGAAACCGGCGAACAGCGGGGTGGCGAACATCAGCAGCATCACGGTGCCGTGCATCGTGAACAGCTGGTCGTACTGCTCTTTCGACATGATCTGCAGGCCCGGCCGGGCCAGCTCGGCGCGCATGAGCAGCGCCATCACGCCACCGATCAGGAAGAACGCGAACGACGTCGCCAGATACAGCGTGCCGATCGTCTTGTGGTCGGTGGTCGTCAGCCACTTCACCACGACATTGCCGGGCTGCCTGCCCCTGACCGGCACCTCGCTCTCGTAGGCGTCCTCGGCCGCGGCGGCACCATGGGGTTCGTTGAGGATGCTCACAAGTCGTCTGTCTCCTGATGCTCGCGGTCCGCGCATGCCATGAAGTCGGCTACTTGCCATCCTTTGCCGCGAAGCGGTGCGGGCGACGCCCGACGCGCGGCCGACCGCGTGACGGATGCACCCGAACGGCGCAACGGCGTCCCTCGCCCGAGATCCCTGGTGGCGTGCCGCTTCCGTACGACAGGATGGCGCGGTGACCGAAGAGGAAGATCAGTCCGCCGCCCACCGGGTCGCGTACCGGCCCGTCCAGGTGGCCGGGCGGCTGGCTGTCGGGGGACTGCTGCTGGCCGGGCTCGCCTGGCTGGTGCGCGGGGTGTGGGAGGTACGGCTCGCCGTCGCGGGGGAGCCGGGCGACGGGCCGCCGGACCAGGGGAACGGGGTGCACCGGCCGCTCAACTCGCTGGAGGATTCGTACCACTGGGTGACCTCGGTGGGGGCCGGGCTCGCCCTGGTCTGTGCGCTGCTGTTCCTGTCCTGGCTGTGGCGGCTGCGGGACAACGCGCGGGCGCTGTCGGGGGACGCGCCCAAGTACCTGGGGTTCTGGGTGTATCTCGGGTGGGTCCTGCCCGTGTTCAACCTGTGGGTTCCGCGCGGGATCGTCGTCGACGCGTTCCGCGGCAGCGCTCCCGGGCGCCGGCTTCCCGGCTCCGTCGACGTCTGGTGGGCGCTCTGGCTGCTGGGCACGTTCGGCGGGGTGGGGGTCGTGTACCGCGACTCCACGGACGAGATCATCGGGCGTGCCTACCGTGAGGTGTGGCCGCTGCTCGTGTGCGACGCCGCCGTGGTGGGCGCCGCCGTCGCCGGGGCGCTGGCCGTGCGGGCCGTCACCGCCGTACAGGTGGAGCGGATCCGCGGGGCCCGGGCTCAGGAGGCCGAGGTCGGGGCCGTCTAGGTCACCGGCTCGATCACACGTGCCGCCACCACGTCGTTTCGGTCGTCATGGCGGGGCCGGTGTGTGGCGCGGTGGCGGGTGCGGTACGGATGGTGGGCATGAGCAGTATCGCGATTGTCGGGGCGGGGCCGGGGCTGGGGGCCGCCGTCGCGCGGCGGTTCGGGCGGGAGGGGTTCGCGGTGGCCCTCTTCGCCCGGGAACGGGAGCGGCTCGACGCGCTGGTGCGGGACCTCGACGGCAGCGGGGTGACGGCCCGCGGGTTCGTCGCCGATGTGCGCAGGCCCGAGGAGCTGACCGCGGCTCTGGGGCGGGCGGCGGCCGAGCTGGGGCCCGTCGAGGTGCTGCAGTACAGCCCGGTGCCGCATCGCGACTTCATGCGGCCCGTGCTGGAGACCGGGCACCGGGATCTCGTCGGGCCCATCGAGTTCTCCGTCTACGGCCCCGTCGCCGCCGTGCAGCAGGTGCTGCCGGGGATGCGCCGGCTGGGGCGCGGGACGATCCTCTTCGTCAACGGCGGCACCGCCGTCGTACCCCACACCGAACGCGCCGGGACGTCCATCGCGTTCGCCGCGGAGACCGCCTACGGCCATCTGCTGCACGAGCGGCTGGCCGGCGAGGGGATCCATGTCGCGCAGCTGGTGATCCCGGGGGCGATCACTCCCGGGCACGCCCGCAAGGATCCGGCCGTGCTGGCGGAGACGCTGTGGGGCATGCACCGGGAGCGGCACGGGTTCCGGCACTTCGCCGACGATCTCGACAGCTGACGGGGCGCTGTCACCATCTGACGGGACACCGTCACCCTGCGGTGCGGGGTTTTGTGCGCCAATATGGTGATGTTGGGCGTATTGCTCTCTTCGAGGGGGGCGCCATGGCCGTCGACATCCCCGCGATCGTCCGGCCGTCCCGGCTCAGGAGCCGGGGCGGACTGCTGGGCGAGTGCCTCGCCGAGTTCCTCGGCACCTTCGTGCTCGTCTCCTTCGGCTGCGGCGTGGTCGCGACGGCGGTCGCCGCGCTGCCCGGTTCGGGCCGTGCCGCGACGCCCACGACGATCTTCCTGGCGGCCGGTGACTGGCTGCTGATCACCTGGGGCTGGGCGTTCGCGGTCGTGTTCGGCGTCTATGTCGGCGGCGGGGTGAGCGGGGCCCATCTGAACCCGGCGGTCACGCTGGCCATGGCGGTGCGGCGCGGTTTCTCCTGGGCCAAGGTCCTGCCGTACTGGTTCTCGCAGGTCGTCGGTGCCTTCACCGGCGCTGCACTGGTCTATCTCGTGTACCACCAGGCGATCGCCGCCTACGACCACGCCGCGCCCCCGCCGAAGGTGAACGGGCACACGAACGCCACCTTCTCGATCTTCGCCACCTTCCCGGCGGCGTACTTCCACGGCGGGATCTGGGGGCCGCTGATCGACCAGATCGTCGGTACGGCGTTCCTGCTGATGCTGATCGCCGCCGTCCTCGACGTGCGCAACCAGGCCGTGAAGGCCAACCTCGCCCCGCTGATCGTGGGCTTCGTCGTCGCCGCCATCGGCATGTCCTACGGCGCCAACGCGGGCTACGCCATCAACCCGGCCCGTGACTTCGGTCCGCGCCTGCTCACCTATGCGGAGGGCTGGGGCAGCCTCGCCTTCCCGGGCAGCGTGTCCGGCGTGTACAGCGGCTACTGGTGGATTCCCATCGCCGGGCCGCTGATCGGAGGCGTGATCGGGATCATCGTGTACGACCTCTTCATCGGTGACGTCCTGCTGGTCCGGGCGGAGCTGGCCCAGCCACCGGAGCCGGGGCGGGCGACCGCGGCGCGCACCACCGACGAGGAGTAGGCCTGCGGACGGCGGCCCTCCGGCAACGGTCCTTCAGCTGCCGGGGGTGTCCTCCGTACCGGGACCGGTACCGGTGCCGGTGGCCGCGGCCCGGCGGGCCGTCGCGGCGATCTCCTCCAGCGCCGCCAGATGGCGGTCGAGCGCCCTGCGGCCGGTGAGCGTGAGCGCGGCCCAGGTGCGGGGGCGCTTGCCGAGGTAGCCCTTGCGGATGCCGACGTAGCCGGTCTTCTCCAGCGCGGAGAGGGTCTTGCTCAGCGTGGAGTCGGAGACCTGGCAGTAGTCCCGCAGGACGGCGAACTCCGCCTCGCCGCACGCCGAGAGGTAGGCGGCGAGGGCGAGCCGGGTCGGGTGGTGGAGTTCGCGGTCGAGAGCGGGGGGCGCGCCGCGCGTCGGGCCGGTCATGCGACGGCGGCCCGCCGGGTCGCGCGCAGGACGTAGTCCGCGCCGGAGGCCAGGCCGAAGGCGATGAGCCAGCCTGTCGTGCCGTACGGGATGGCGGCCAGCAGGCCGATGGCCAGGGGGACGAAGGGCACGACCCAGGCGTACCAGGCCGGCCGGCCGGGCCCGCGGTCGCGGTTGAACCAGCGTGTCACTCCGCCGTGGTGCGCGCCGAGCCAGATCAGCACGAAGAAGGCGATCAGGCACGGGAGGGCGGCGAGCAGGAGCCAGATCCCCCACTGCGGCTCCTGGTTGGCGACGCCCAGTGCGGTGAATCCGGCCGCGAAGGTCAGGCCCTGGCCTATCGCGTACCCGCGGGGCCTGTCGCGCTCGCTCGCCCTGCGCGCCGCGGTCCGTGCGGCGCAGGCGGCGGCGAGCGCGTCCCGGGCCTGCCGGGCGTCCATCGGGTCCCCCGTGCTGCTGTTCATGTGTGCCTCCGGTTCGGGCAGCGAGGGGCGGGTGGTCGGGCCGCCTCGGTTCGTGCCGTAAGCATGGACAGTACTTTCCATGAATGCAAGTACTTTCGAGGGTGAAGTATCCCTGACGGGACGGCGGTTACAGCGGCCGGTTCGGCCAGTCCAGGAGGCGGGCGCCGATCACGGCGGTCTGGAGCATGTAGCGGTGCGCCGGGTCGGCGGGGTCGGCGCCGGTGAGTTTGTGGATGCGTTCCAGCCGGTAGGTGAGCGCGCGGACGCTGAGGGAGAGCCGGCGGGCGGCCTCGGCGGCGACGCAGCCGGAGTCGAAGTAGGCGGCGAGCGTGTCCAGCAGGGGCACGGCTCCGCCGCGGGCCCGGTTGAGCGGGCCGAGGGTGTGTGTCACCAGGTCGACCAGCGCCTGCCGGTCCCGGGCCAGCACCGGGTAGACGAGGAGGTCGGCGGCGCGCAGCACCGGCCCGGGCAGGCCGAGCCGGGCGGCCATCTCCAGCGCGGCGAGGGACTCCTCGTACGACTGCACCACCCCGCCGGCGCCGTGCTGCGGGCGGCCGATGGCGATCCGGACGCCGTCCGACGCCGCGTACGCCTGCTTGGCGAAGTGCAGGAGGATCTCGTCCTCGTCGCCGGGCGCGACACACAGCATCCGGCCGTTCTTGGTGGTCAGCAGGATGCTGCGGGAGTCGAAGCGGGCGAGCACGGCGGCCTCGACCCGGCGGGCGACCGGGCCGCCCTCGACATACGCGGACAGGCCCTGGGCGACGGCCACCGCGTGCGCCCGGGACAGGTGCAGGCCGAAGCGTTCGGCGCGCTCGGCGAGGCGGCCCAGGTCGCTGCGGCCGTAGAGCAGGTCGTCGATGAACTCCCGGCGCGCGGCCTCCTCGCGGCGTACGGTGAGCCGCTGCGCGCGCTCGTAGCCCTCGGCGAACGCGTCGATCGCCTGCTCGACGGCGGCCAGCGTGGCCAGGCTGCTCTCGGCCGAGCCGGGCACGGCCGGCCAGGCGGCGCGGGTGGCGGCCAGGTGGGCCACGATCAGCGCGCGCAGTCCGTGCCCGGCCTCGGCGGCCTGCTCGCCCAGGGTCCGCCGGGACTTCAGCTCCTCCCTGGTCAGCCGCCGGCCGGTGGCCGAGACCTCGGCCAGTGTCCGGGTGAAACCGTCCAGATAGTGCTCGGACGCATCGCGTATGTCGTGCTTGTCCCCCATGCCGGTCCCGGCCCCCGTCCCCCGTGCTCCAGCGATCTTGACGCGCCGGTGACGCTTTCTTAGCAACTGTCCGGCATCCAGACCCTAGTGAACACTGCCGGACACCGGCAATGCGAGGGTGAACGCCCTGGCCGCACCATCGTCCGCGGGGAGCACTACGGAGGGTCGCGGTGCCGGCGCCGGCACATGACCGGTGGTCCAAGCACCGGTACGGGGGTCCGGTACATGGTCCGGCACCGCGATCCCGGGGGCTTCCGTACTTCATCGTCTGACGCAAGGACGTATGCCATGGAAGTCCTCGGCGTGCTCGTCGCCGCCTGTCTCGTCGTCGTGCTGCTCGCGCTGCTCGCCTTCTCGCGGCTGTACCGCAAGGTGGACCAGAGCCAGGCCCTGATCGTGTCGAAGACGCGGCGGGTCGACGTGTCCTTCACCGGGCAGGTCGTGCTGCCGATCGTGCACAAGGCCGAGGTCATGGACATCTCGGTGAAGACCATCGAGATCAGCCGCTCCGGCCGGGACGGGCTGATCTGCCGGGACAACATCCGCGCCGACATCCGGATCCTGTTCTTCGTCAAGGTCAACAAGACCGTCCAGGACGTCATCAAGGTCGCCCAGACCGTGGGCACCGAGCGCGCCAGCCACCAGGACACGCTGCAGGAGCTGTTCCACGCGAAGTTCTCCGAGGCGCTGAAGACCGTCGGCAAGCAGATGGACTTCACCGACCTGTACACCAAGCGCGAGGAACTCCGGTACCACATCATCGAGTTGATCGGCATCGACCTCAACGGCTACCACCTCGAGGACGCGGCGATCGACTACCTGGAGCAGACCCCGCTGTCCCAGATGGACCCGGCCAACGTCCTCGACGCCGAGGGCATCCGCAAGATCACCGAGCTGACGGCGATCGAGCACGTGCGCACCAACGAGGCCCGCCGCAACGAGCAGAAGGAGATCACCCGCCAGGACGTCGACGCCCGCGAGGCCATCCTGGAGCTGGAGCGGCGGCAGGCGGACGCCGAGATCAAGCAGAGGCGGGAGATCGAGACCTCCCGGGCCCGCGAGGAGGCCGAGACCGCCCGCGTGGTGGAGGAGGAGCGGCTGCGCGCACAGGGCGCCTTCCTGCGCACCGAGGAGCAGCTGGGGGTGCAGCGGGAGAACCAGGCCCGGGAGATCGCCGTCGCCGCGAAGAACCGCGAGCGGGTCATCGCCGTCGAGAACGAGCGCATCGAGAAGGACCGGCTGCTGGAGGTCATCGCCCGGGAGCGGGAGACCCAGCTGACGAAGATCGCCGCCGAGAAGGAGGTCGAGGCGGAGAAGCGGGAGATCGCCGAGGTCATCCGGGAGCGGGTCGCGGTGGACCGTACGGTCGCCGAGCAGGAGGAGTCCATCAAGAAGCTGCGCGTGGTCGAGGAGGCGGAGCGGGAGCGGCAGGCCCTCGTCATCGCCGCCGAGGCGGAGGCGCAGGAGAAGCTGGTCAAGGACATCAAGGCGGCCGAGGCCGCCGAGCAGGCCGCCACGCACCGGGCCGCCGAGGAACTGACGCTGGCCGAGGCCCGGTTGAAGACCGCCGACCTCGACGCCCGGGCCAAGCTGCGGCTCGCCGAGGGCGTCCAGGCCGAGGCCGCCGCCGAGGGGCTTGCCGCGGTGCAGGTCCGCGACAAGGAGGCCGAGGTCACCGTGAAGGCCGGACGCGCGGCGGCGGAGGCCGCCGAGGCACGGCTGCGGGCCGAGGCCGAGGGCACCCAGGCCAAGGCGCTCGCCGAGGCGGAGGGCGCACGCGCCAAGGGCCTCGCGGAGGCCGAGGGCGCACGGGCGGCGGCGGAGGCCACCGAGGCGCGGCTGAAGGCGGAGGCGGAAGGTGCGCGGGCCAAGGGGCTGGCCGAGGCGGAGGGTGCCAAGGCGAAGGCGCTCGCGGAGGCCACCGCGATCGGCGAGAAGCTGAAGGCCGAGGCCGCCGGCCTGACGGAGAAGGCCGCCGCGATGGCCGCGCTGGACGAGGCCTCGCGCGGGCACGAGGAGTACCGGCTGCGGCTGCAGGCGGAGAAGGAGATCCGGCTGGCCGGTCTGGAGACACAGCGGCAGGTGGCCGAGGCGCAGGCGACGGTGCTGGCGACCGGGCTGGAGAACGCCGACATCGACATCGTCGGCGGGGACTCGGTCTTCTTCGACCGCCTGGTGTCCTCCATCGCCCTCGGCAAGGGCGTGGACGGCTTCGTCGACAGCTCCCACACCGCGCAGTCCCTGGCGAAGCCCTGGCTGGACGGCACGGGCAGCTTCACGGACGACCTCTCCCGCATCCTCGGCTCGCTCGGCTCGGCGGACGTGCGGAACCTGACGGTGTCGGCGCTGCTGATGAAGCAGATCAAGGGGGGCGGCCCGAACGCCGGGCAACTCCAGAAACTCCTGGACAGGGCGAGCGAGCTGGGCCTGTCGGACACCCCGCTCGCAGCCCTGAACGGGAGCGGTGCGGGGAGCTGAGGCCGGGGGCTGGTCGCTGTGAGGTGCCGCTGCCCCGAAGCCGACCAGCCCACCACGTACCCGCGGTCGGCAGACGACCCGCAGCCCCGAGCTCGTAGCCGCACGGCCCACGAAGGGAAACGCATCCGCCATGGCAACCGACGGTGCCGTAGACGCCGGTACCTACGAGGTGCTCCGCGACCGGCTCGCCGGGCACGCCGCCGAGCTCGCCCGGCGGGCCGAGGTGCTCAACACCCGCCGCGCCGAGGAGTTCGGCTCGGCCCGGCTGGACCTCGCGCGCACCGCTCGCCTGCGCACCGAGCACGCGTGCGTGCCGAGCGACATCGTGGCCGTGGGGGACGCGCTCCTCTTCGGCGCGACCGGCGCAGCCACGGACGTCCTCGTGCTGTACGGCCGCGACGGCGAGCAGGCGGCCGAGGACGCCGTACCCGGTCTGCTGGACGACCCCCGGTTCGTAAGGGAGTTCAGCGCGCTGCACCGCTACTACCGCGAAGCGAGCCTGCTGCGGCTGCGCCGGGTGGACGGCCGGCTGCTGGCGGTGTTCCGCACCGGTGAGAAGGCCGAGGACGTCCGCGTGCTGCGCTGGAGCCTCGCCGAGGACGGCCGCGTGGCGTTCCTGGACGCGCGCGGCGACCGCGACGACGTCTTCCCGCCGGCCCAGGACCTGACCTGGACGGAGACCACCCGCGAGGACCACGTCCTCGGCCGGGACCAGTACGTGGCCGTCCCCGGGGGGCTGGGGGTGAGCACCGTCGGCGGCTCCCTCACCGTGCGCACCCAGGACGGGGAGGAGCTGTACGCCGAACCCGTGCAGGAGCCGTTGCAGGCACTCGCGGACGCGGCGGTCGGGCACGCCCGGGCCGGGGCGCTGGTGCTGCTGCGGGTGCGGCCGTACAAGGAGGAGGCCGACCGGTACCTCGTCTTCGACACGCTGAGCCGGACGGTGGTGCGGCTCGACGGGATCGGGCAGGCGTGCCGGCGGCTGCCCGAGGAGCAGGGGATCGTCTTCCCCGGCGGGTACTGCCTGGCGGGCGGGACCCACAAGACGTACGAACTCGACGTCACGGGCCTGGAGTTCGAGCGCGAGGTGCGCGCGCCGAACGGCGAGGACGTGCTGTACGCCTTCCGGTCCCGGACCGGGGGGCGCGCCCTGCTGCTGTCGTACAACACCCTGCGCAAGGAGGTCGCGAAGCCGCTGCCGTGCCGGGGCTGGGCGCTGTTCGAGGACGGCGCGCTCGCCGTGCTGCGCGACGGGGGCGAGGAACCCGCGCACACCCATCCGGTGCAGTGGTGGACCTCGCCGTACGTCTCCGACACCCACGCCGCCGCGCTGCGCACCGGCACCGGCGCGTTCGCCCGGGTCGGCAACGCGGATCTGGTGCGCGGGCTCGCCGACTGTCTGTCCGTGGCCCGGCTGGTCACCGACGGCATCGAGACCAGCGAGGGGTACCGGGCGCTGGCGGCGGCCTGTGTGCGGGCCGCCGACACCCATCACTGGCTCACCGAGCCCGAACTGGGCGACCTGGCCGGTCCGTTGGGGGAGGTCCGGACGGCCGCCGAGCAGGTGCTGGGCGAGTTCGAGACCGTGCGGGAGCTGACCCGGCACGCCGCGGACGTCCTCGACGAGGCAGACGAGCGGATCGCCGCCGTGGTCCGGCGGCTGCGCGGCGTGGCGCCGCGCGAGGCCGCCGCCTGGGTGCGCGGACTGACCGAACTCCGGCACGCGCACGGCCACCTGCTCACCCTGCGGGAGCTGCGGTACGTCGATGCCGCCCGGCTGGAGGAGCTGGCGGCCGCCGCCGAGGACGACCTCGCCGCCTTCGGGCGGCGCGCGGTGCAGTTCCTGGCCCGCGCGGACGCCTTCGCGGGGCAGCAGGCGGAGGTCGAGCGGCTGGTCGGGGAGGCGGCGGCCGTCGAGACCGTGGCCCAGGGCTCGCCCGTCGCCGCCCGGCTCGACGAGCTCTCCGACGGGCTGCGCACGGTCACCGAGGTGGTGACCGGCCTCGACATCGCCGACGCCACCGTCCGTACGGCCGTCCTGGAACGGATCGCCGAGGTGCTGGGCGGCGTCAACCGGGCCCGGGCGACCCTGGACGCCCGCCGGCGCAGCCTGAAGGACCGCGAGGGACGGGCCGAGTTCGGGGCCGAGACCGCGCTGCTCGCCCAGGCCGTCACCGCCGCGCTCGCCGCGTCCGGCACGCCCGAGGAGTGCGACGACCAACTCGCCTCCGTCCTGGCCAGGTTGGAGGACCTGGACGGCCGGTTCGCCGAGTTCGACGACTTCCTCGCGGAACTCGCCGACCGGCGCGCCGAGATCTACGAGGCGTTCGCCGCCCGCAAGCAGTCCCTCGCCGACGCCCGCGCCCGCCGCGCCGAACAGCTCGCGCTCTCGGCGGGGCGCATGCTGGAGTCGGTCGCCCGCCGGGCCGCCACGCTGCCCGACGCCGACGCGGTCACCACGTACTTCGCCTCCGACCCGCTGGTCGCCAAGGTCCGCCGCACCGCCGACGAGCTGCGCGCCCTCGGCGACAGCGTGCGCGCCGAGGAGCTCGACGGCCGGCTGAAGTCCGCCCGCCAGGAGGCCGCCCGCGCCCTGCGCGACCGCGCCGACCTGTACGCCGAGGACGGCCGCACCCTGCTGCTCGGCGGCCACCGCTTCGCCGTCAACACCCAGCCACTGGACCTCACCCTCGTCCCGCACGGCGACACCCTCGCCTTCGCGGTGACCGGGACGGACTACCGCGCCCCGGTCACCGACCCGGACTTCGCCGCGTACCGCCCCTTCTGGGACCGCCACCTGCCCTCGGAGTCGCCGGAGGTCTACCGCGCCGAGCACCTCGCCGCCCGTCTGCTCGCCGAGCACGGCCCGGCCGCCCTGGCCGCCGCCGAGGACCTGCCGGGCCTGGTCCGCCGGGCGGCGCAGGAGTCGTACGACGAGGGCTACGAGCGCGGTGTCCACGACCACGACGCGACGGTCGTCCTCACGGCCCTGCTGCCGCTGTACGAAGGTGCCGGCACCCTGCGCCACGAGCCCGCCGCCCGTGCCGCCGCCCAGCTGTTCTGGGCGCACGGCACGACCGAGGAGGTCCGGTCGGCCTGGTCCCGGCGGGTGGTGTCGCTGGCCCGGGCCCGGGACGCCTTCGGTGTCGTACCGGCCATCGGGGAGCTTCAGCGGGAGCTGGCAGCGGCGATCGAGGCGTGGGACGCGTCGGTGGCGGGCGGGCCGGCCGCCGCGTACCTCTTCGAGGAGCTGACCGGCGGTCCCGAGGGGTTCGTGCTGGGTGTCACGGCGCGCACCCTGCTGGAGAAGTTCCGGCACGCCGAGGGGAGTTACCGCACGGACCTGGAGGGGCTGACCGAGCTGGCCGCGCGCCGGCAGGTGGTGCACGCCTGGCTCGCCGCGTACGCCTCCGCCACCGGCACCGACGCCGGGCCCGGCGAGCTGGCCGAGGCGGTCGCCGCCGAGCTCTGCCCCGGCCTGCCGCGCTACGACGGCGACGCCCCGCTGACGGCGACGGCCGAGGGCCTGCTGGGCACGCACCCGCGCGTGGCCGACGGCCGACTGCCCCTCCGCCTGGACGAGTTCCTGTCCCGGACGACCCGGTTCGCGGCCGACGAGGTGCCCGCCTTCCGCGCCTACCAGCGCCGCCGTACGGCCCTGGTGTCCGCCGAGCGCGACCGGCTCCGCCTGGACGACCACCGCCCCAGGGTGATGTCGGCCTTCGTCCGCAACCGCCTCGTCGACGAGGTGTACCTGCCGCTGATCGGCGACAGCCTGGCCCGGCAGCTGGGCACCACCGGCGAGTCCAGGCGCACCGACACCGGCGGGCTGCTCCTGCTGGTCTCCCCGCCCGGCTACGGCAAGACGACGCTCATGGAGTACGTCGCCGACCGGCTCGGCCTGATGCTGGTCAAGGTCAGCGGCCCGGCGCTCGGCCACACCGTCACCTCGCTGGACCCGGCCGACGCCCCGAACGCCACCGCCCGCCGCGAGATCGAGAAGATCGACTTCGCGCTGGCGGCCGGCAACAACACGCTCCTGTACGTGGACGACATCCAGCACACCTCGCCCGAACTGCTGCAGAAGTTCATCCCGCTGTGCGACGCCACCCGGCGCGTGGACGGCGTCTGGGACGGCGAACCGCGCACCTACGACCTGCGGGGCAAGCGCTTCGCGGTCTGCATGGCCGGCAATCCCTACACCGAGTCCGGCGAGCGCTTCCGCATCCCCGACATGCTCGCCAACCGCGCCGACGTGTGGAACCTCGGCGACGTCCTCACCGGCAAGGAGGACGTCTTCGCGCTCAGCTTCGTCGAGAACGCCCTCACCGCCAACCCGGTGCTGGCCCCGCTCGCCGCCCGCGACCGCGCCGACCTGGAGCTCCTGGTCCGGCTGGCCGGCGCCGACCCGACGGTTCGCGCCGACCGCCTGAGCCGGCCGATGCCGCCGGCCGAACTGGACGCCACGGTGGCCGTGCTGCGGCACGTGATGGCGGTCCGCGCCACGGTGCTGAAGGTGAACGAGGCCTACATCGCCTCCGCCGCCCAGTCCGCAGCCGCCCGCACGGAACCCCCGTTCCGCCTCCAGGGCTCCTACCGCGACATGAACCGGATCGCGCAGCGTCTGCGCCCGGTCATGAACGACGCCGAACGCGAGGCCGTGGTCGACGACCACTACACGGCCGAGGCCCAGACCCTCACCACGGGCGCCGAGGCCAACCTGCTGAAACTCGCCGAACTGCGCGGCACGCTGACCCCGGCCGAGGCCGCCCGCTGGACCGAGGTGAAGACCGCCCACGTCCGCGCCCGCACGCTAGGGGGGCCCGAGGAGGATCCCGTGAGCCGGGCCGTGGCCGCGCTGGGACTGCTCGCGGACCGGATCGCGGCGGTGGAGTCGGCCATCGAACGCGCGCGGGAACGGTGACGTCAGCAACCCGTGTCCGGGAACACCGGGACGAACTGCACGCGCGCGTGGTCGGCGGCGTCCAGGACGCGGTCGTAGTCGAGCCGGTCCACGCGGTACCAGACGTCGTCCCGCTTGCGGTTGCCGTTCACGTCGTCCAGGCGGACGCACCACCGCTCCGGGCGCACTTCCCTGCGGTACGTCTCGGTGCCGCTGCGCACCGTGTGGCAGTCCTGGTAGTGCTCGGTGGTGTACCAGGTGCGGGTGAGGCGATGGCTGCCGGAGCCGGAGCGGGAGGAGTGCCGGACCTGGTGGGTGCCTGTCGTGCACCGCTTGACCAGGTGCGGCCGGGTGGCCCGAGTGGTCTTCCGGGTGACGTGGCGGAGCGTGTCCTTGAGGCCGTGCACGGGGTCCGGGTCGTCTCCTCCGTGGCCGCCCCCGCACGCGGCGAGCGCGCCGAGCAGGACCGCCGCCACACCGGCGGCACGCAGTCGCCTGCCGGACATTGTGCCGAACATGTGTCTCCCCCCGTCGCCGGACGCGCAGCGTAGCCGACCGACGGGGGTGCCCTGCCGGGCGTGTCGCGTGGTGCCCGTCAGCCGAGGCAGACGAGGAGCAGGCAGAGCTGGTCGTGCGAGGTCGAACCGGTGGCCGGGGTGGTCGAGGTGCCGCTGCTCGTGCCGCTGCCGCTGCCCGTGCCGGTGGAGGGCGTCGGCTGTGCCGTCGTACCGGAGGAGCCCGCGTTGGTGTCCGTGCTCGTGCCGGAGGTCGACGGCGTGGTGCTGCGCGGCTGCGGGGCCGCCGGTGCGGCCTGCGAGGCGGGTACGGCCGGTGCGTCCTGGTGCGCGGTGACCGTGCCGGTGTGCGGGTGGCCGGCGGACTGGGCCGTGCGGGGTGCGGAGGCCACGGAGTGCTGCTGCTGGGGGGCGCTCACGGCGGGCGTCCGCGCCGTCGGCGTGGCCGGCGTGTGCCGGTGCGGGGCGGCGGGCGACGCGGGGGTGGATGCCGGGTCGCTGGGGGCGCCCGAGGGCTCGTCGGTGAGGCTCATGCTCCGGTTGTCCGGTGCGGTGGCCGCCTGGGCGCGGTCGTTGTTGCCGCGGTCGAGCGAGGCGAGCGTCAGACCGCCGCCGACGAGCGCGACGGCGGTCGCCACCGCGGCCCGGCGCTTGTTCTTCTTCCAGCGGGCCAGCTGCCGGCGGCGGGCGGCGCGTCCCTGGCCGGCGGGCGGGGCGTCGGTGACGTCGGCGGGCGGTGTGCCCTCGGCGTCGGCGGGCGATGCCGAGGCAGGCTCCTTGGCTCCGAACCAGTCGTCGGCGGCGGGCCGTACGGCCGTGACGGCGGAGGTGGAGCGGGGCGGGGCTATGTCCGGGGCGTAGGCACCGCACCCCGGGCAGACCAGGGCGCCGTTGAGGTGCCGGCGGCACGAGGAGCAGTAGTCCATCTGTGGTCTTCCTGAGTCCAATGGGGAGCGGGCGACCGTCACGGTAACGAGCCTTTCGAAAGGCTGTGTGCAGCCCGTGTGGCACTCCTGCGCAGATTTGCGGGGGCCTTTTGCCGTGTCCCGGCCGGGTCCGGGCCGTTCGCGTCGGCATAGTGGCGGGCGTCTTCCGCACCGGACGCAGGAGGAGACGCATGCTCGGCACGGAGTTCCGCACCGGCTCGCCCATCTGGATCGACCTCGGCAGCCCCGACACACAGGCGGCCGCCGCCTTCTACACCGCCGTCTTCGGCTGGGAGTTCGCCTCCGCGGGCCCGGAAGGCGGCGGCTACGGCTTCTTCCAGAAGGACGGCGGCACGGTGGCCGGTCTCGGCCCGCTGACCGAACAGGGGGCCAGGTCCGCCTGGATGACGTACTTCCGCAGCGACGACGCCCAGGCCACCGCCCGGGCCGTGACCGACAGCGGGGGCACGGTGCGCGCCGAGCCGATGAGCATGGGCGAGACCACCTTCGCCCAGTTCACCGACCCGCAGGGCGCGCAGTTCGCGGTGCTGCAGAACGGGCAGGGTCTGCAGCGGGCGTCGGAGGACGGGGCGCTGGTGTGGGTGGAGCTGCACGTCGGCGACCCGCAGGCGGCCATCGGCTTCTACCGCGGGCTGTTCGGCTGGCGGTCGCAGGAGATGCAGGCGCCGGGCATGACGTACCAGGTGCTCAGCATCGCGGAGGGCGACCAGCAGGAGGGTTCCTTCGGCGGTGTGGCCCCGACGCGGGACGACTCGGAGGGCGCGCGCTGGGTGCCGTACTTCGCCGTGACCGACCCGGACGCGATCGTCACCTCGGTCGACGCCAACGGCGGCTCGGTGCTGATGCCGGCGGCGAACGTCCCCGGCGTCGGCCGCATCGCCTGGCTGGCCGACCCGGCGAAGGCGGTCTTCGCCGTCCTCAGGCCGGACCCGCGGCAGACCTGAGACGACAAGCCCGCATCGGCCGTTGGCACTCAGGCTCCGGTACGGGCGAGCCCCTCCCGCACGGGCGCGGTGACCCGCCGTCCCCACGGCTTGAACACGGACAGCACGACCATCGCCAGACACAGCAGCAGCGCGACGGCCGGCACGATCACCGTGTCGTAGCGGACGAACCCCGGATGCATGGCCGCGATCGGCATGACCCTGAGCTTCCTGCCGGCCTTCCTCTCACCGGTGCGGACCCCGCGCGGCACCTCGCTCACGACCCGGTAGCCGACCGGCCGTCGGTGCCGTCGGTGCCTTCGTGGCCGACTGCCGAGGACCGTGTCCGTACGACGGCCTGGTCGCCGCGCGGGCCGTACAGGTGCAGGATCTCCACCGGGTGGGCGTCGGCCGGACCGAACCAGTGGGGCTCTCTCGTGTCGAACTCGGCCACCTCACCGGGCCGGAGCGTGCAGGCGCGGTCCCCGAGGACCAGGCGCAGCTCGCCGGCGAGGACGTAGAGCCACTCGTACCCTTCGTGACTCACCAGTCTCGGCTCGCGCGGAGCGAGCACGTGCTTGAAGACCTGGACGCGGCCGGGGTACCGGGTCAGCGGCACGAGGACGCTGCCCTGGCCTCTGCGCAGGGGGGTGAGATGCACCCGGGGGTCACCGGTGGCCGGTGGGTCCACGAGCTGGTCGAGTGCGACGCGGTGGGCCCGCGCGAGGGGGATGAGCAGGTCAAGCGTCGGCCGGCGGCCGCCTGATTCGAGACGGGACAGCGTGCTCACGGACAGCCCCGTGGCGGCCGCCAGCGCCTGAAGGGTCAGTCCGCGGTAGCGGCGCAGGGCACGCAGCCGTGGCCCGATGGCGTCGAGGGTCCGCCGCAGTTCCGTGTCCATGCCCATACGGCTCAGTGTCCGGTCTCCGCCGCGGTCCCCGTCCGGTTTTTTGCGGTCTTCGCAAAGCTCCTCGGCGGCGGCCGGCGCCCTGTCCGAGCCTGGCCGCTCAGTGCTCCCGAAGCGAGAGGCAGACCGGACCATGACCACCACGACGACTCTTTCGGACCCGCCCGTTCCGAGTGCCCGCAGACGCTGGACGGTGCTGGCCGTCTGCTGTCTGAGCATGTTCCTGGTGGGCCTGGACACCACCATCGTCAATGTGGGTCTGCCGGCCATCGGGCAGGGCCTGGGTGTCGGGACACGCGGTCTCGAGTGGACCGTGGACGCCTACACCATCGTCCTGGCCGGTCTGCTCATCTCCTCCGGTGCGCTGGCGGACCGGTTCGGGCGCCGCCGGGTGTTCCAGACGGGTCTGGCCGTGTTCGGAGCGGCCTCGCTGGTCTGTGCTACGGCGGACTCGGTGGGCGCTCTTGTCGCGGCCCGCGCGGTGCAGGGCGTCGGCGCCTCGATGCTCAGTCCCGTGGCGCTGGCCATCGTGGTGAACGCGATGCCGGACCCGAGAGAGCGGGCGCAGGCGATCGGCATCTGGGCGTCCGTCTTCGGGCTGAGCATGGCCGCCGGCCCCATCACGGGCGGCGTCCTGGTCGCGGAGCTCGGCTGGCGGTCGCTGTTCTGGGCGGGCCTTCCGGTCGTCGTGGCCGCTCTGCTGCTCAGCGTGGTGTTCGTGCCCGAGTCCAGGGGGCCGCGGGCGCGGCGCCTCGACGTGCCGGGGCAGGTCCTGCTCAGCACCGCGATCGCCGTCTGGGTCGGCGTCCTCATCGAAGGGCCGCGCATCGGCTGGACCGCACCGGCGGCGCTGGCCGCGTACGGGATCGGCGCCGTGGCCACGGCCGGACTCGTCCGGGTGGAGTCCCGCCGGGCCGAGCCGCTCATGGATCCGGGGCTCTTCCGCAGCCCCGCCTTCAGCGGCGCGGTGCTCGGCGCGGTGGCGGTGTTCGTCGCCCTGAACGTGACGCTGCTGCTGAACACCCTCTATCTGCAGCACGCCCGCGGGTTCACGCCGCCGGCCGCCGGGCTGGCGACCCTGCCCATGGCCGTGGGGGCGACCGTCTGCGCGCCGTGGTCCGGGCGGCTGGTCGGCCGTAGGGGAGCGCGGCTGCCGTTGACCCTGGCCGGCGGCTTCCTCACGGGCGGCGGACTGTGCCTGGTGGGGCTCGACCGCACCACAGGCCTGCCGCTTCTGCTCCTCGCGTACTCGCTCATCGGCATCGGGTTCGGTTTCGCCAACGCGCCGATCACCAACACCGCGGTGAGCGGGCTGCCTTCGGCCCGGGCCGGCGTGGCCGGAGCGATCACCTCGACGGCACGACAGGTCGGCTCCGCCCTCGGTATCGCCCTGGCCGGCGGCCTGGTGGCGGACAGCACCCCGGCCGCCCTGGCCCACGCCTCCCGCCCGGGCTGGATCCTGGTGGCCGCCTGCGGACTCCTGCTGCTCGTCCTGGCCCACGCCGCACGGACGAAGCACGCGGGAGGCCACGGCGCGTGAGGCGCCGGGCCGGGCAGCCGGCCTCTCCTGCCGGCACAGCGCGCGTTGTTCACCCACTGTTCGAACGCGCTTTCCGGTACCCCCCGTGCGTCATCACATACGGTCCTGCTGCCGACGAGTGATCGCTGTCGCCCGGAAGAGCGCTGCGCGAGTCGCGCGCGTCGGGGCTGCACGGCCGTACCCCGGGATGCGAGGGGCCGAGACGCTCGCGGCGGACAAGCACGCACTCTTCAGGGGGCTTCGAGTTGAGATCTCGCACGCGCCGCCATCTCGCGGCGCTCACGTCGGCCGCCTCGCTGGCGGCCGGCCTGCTCGGTGCGACCGCGCCGGGCGCGCAGGCCGCGACGGACGACGTGACGGCTGGTCAGGTCAGCCTGTACGGCGGCTCCACAGGAGTGGAGACCGTCAACCCGGACGGGACGGGACTGCGTTCCGTGCCCAACATCCCGAACTACGGCTACACCCCGAACTGGGCGCCGGACGGCAGCAGGGTCGTGGCCGGCTGGAGCCAGCTGGCCACCGGCCGGGTCACCGGCACCACCTCGCTCGTCACGCTGCCGTGGGCCACCAAGGTGCGCTCCAGCGCGTCGTACGAGGACCCCACGTTCTGGCTGGACGGCCGGTATGTGGTCTTCAGCACCGCCGGCCAGCTCGCCTACGGGCCCTCGGACGGGTCCTGGGCGCCGGAGCCGCTGCTGACGGACACCCAGGAGCCGTCGACGGTCTGTGACGTCCACCCGACGGCGAGCCCGACGGGCACGCTGGCCTTCGAACGGCGGCACAACTACGGCTGCTACGACAGCCAGGGCATCTGGACCTTCAACCCGTCCACCAAGGCGCTGAAGAACATCATCGCCTCGGGTTCCTCGCCGGTGTTCTCGGCGGACGGCACCAAGCTGGTCTTCACGCGCGAAGTGGACGGCTGGACCCAGCTGTTCACGGCGAACGCCGACGGCAGCGACGTCAAGCAGGTCACCAGCGACGCCTCCGACCACCTGTCCCCGACCTGGGACCCGGACGGCGGACGGATCGCCTACGAGGCGCACAGCTCGCACGCCGGCTGGTCCGACGACGTGCAGACGGTGCGCGTCCTGGACCTGGCGAGCGGTACGACGAGCGAGGTCACCGGCGCGGGCAAGGGCGCCAAGCCGGCCTGGCAGCCGCTGCGGAAGAACACCCTGGTCCGGGTCTACGGCACCGGCTCCACCGGCATCGACGCCGCCGCCTCCCGGTGGACGTTCGACACCGTGGGCGCGACGCACGTACCCGGCCTGATCACGGCCAAGTCCGCTGTGCTGGTCAACAAGGGCAACGCCACCTACTCGGCCCCCGCGATCGCGCTGGCCGCCGAGAAGCAGGCCCCGGTCCTGATGACCTCCGGCAGCGGACTGGACTCCGCCGCGGCGCAGGAACTCAAGCGCTCGCTTCCCAAGGGCAGCACCGTCTACCTCAACGGCAGCACGCGCATCCTCGCCTCCAAGGTGGCCAGCCAGGTCCAGGCGCTCGGCTACAAGCCGCTGCGTCTCGACGCCCCCGACCTGTCCTCGCTGTCGGCCCGGGTCGCCAAGCAGATCAGCGCGACCCCGAGCTGGATCTTCGTCGCCGACGGCAACGACTACCACGACCCGATCGCCGCCTCCACGGCCGCCGGCGCGCTGGGCTACCACGGCACCGGAGTGGTCCTGCTGACGAACGGCAAGACGGTCCCCACCTCGGTGAAGAACTACCTGAACGCCCTGAACCCGGCGGCCACGAACATGGTCACGGTCGGCTACAACGCCACCCAGGCGATGGAGCACGTGACGCTGAACAAGTCGTGGAGCTTCTGGACGATCGGCGGCAAGACCCACGAGGACGTCGCCGCCAACCTGGCCCGCTTCTGGTGGACCGCGCCGACGCAGGCCGCCGTGGAGGACACCTGGACCTGGCAGAACGCGGTCGCGGGCGGCGCCGCCACGGCCACGTACGGCCCGATGCTCTGGTCGACCGAGTCCACGCTCTCGGCACCGGCCTCGTACTACCTGGGCCAGGAGGCCGCGAGCATCTGGGTGGTGCAGACCTTCGGCGGCAACACGTCGTACGCGGCGGCCAACCGCACCGCCATCGCCTCGGCGATCGCCGCGAGCAGCGCCTGGACGACCACCTACTGGGCGGCGAACGGCGGCCTGCCCGCGACGGCCACGGCGCGGTCCACGTTCTCCTCGGCGCCGTCCGCGGCCGACGGCGCCCGGCCGGTGCCCGACCCCACCGTGGTCCCCGACCGGCAGCACCTGCCGGCACGCGACGCGCACACCGCCCGCTGACCGGAGACGGTTCGCGGTCCGCAACCCCCGGGTCGTGTCCGGCCCGGGGGTTGCGCCGGGATCCGGCGCCGTAATGCGGCGGTCCTCCCGCCGCGGGCGGGCTAGGATCCCGGGCATGGCCCTGACCATGAGCGACGTGGACCGGTTCGAGGCGTCCAGGCCCCGGCTGGAGGCCATCGCCTACCGGCTGCTGGGCTCCGCGAGCGAGGCCGAGGACGCCGTGCAGGAGACGTTCCTGCGCTGGCAGGCCGCCGACGTCGAGCGGGTCGAGGTCCCCGAGGCCTGGCTGACGAAGGTGCTCACCAACCTGTGCCTCAACCAGCTCGCCTCGGCCCGCGCGCGGCGCGAGACCTATGTGGGCCAGTGGCTTCCCGAGCCGCTGCTCGCCGGGGACCCGATGCTCGGCCCCGCCGACACCGCCGAGCAGCGCGAATCGGTGTCGTACGCGGTCCTCGTCCTGCTGGAGCGGCTCACCCCCAACGAGCGGGCGGTGTACGTGCTGCGGGAGGCCTTCGGCTATGCGCACCGGGAGATCGCCGGGATCCTCGACCTCACCGAGGCAGCCAGCCAGCAGATCTTCCACCGCGCCAGGAAGCACGTCGCCGACGGCAGGGCCCGCACCGAGATCGACCAGGCCGCCGCCCGGCGGGTCGTCGAGGAGTTCCTCGCGGCCGCCACCAGCGGGAAGACCGAGCCGCTGGTACGGCTGCTGACCCAGGACGCCGTCTCGATCGGCGACGGCGGCGGGAAGGTCCCGGCTCGCGCCAAGGCGTTCGAGGGCGCCCTCGCGGTCGCGACGTTCATGCGGGGCCTGTTCAAGCCCAGCGAGGCCAAGCGCCGCCTGGTCGGCGGCTCGTCCGAGCTGTACGTCACGACCGCCAACGGCGAACCCGCCCTCGTGGCGGTCGTCGACGGCCGGGTCATCGGTGTCATGTGCCTGGAGATCACCGCCGAGGGCATCGCCGCGTTCCGCAACCAGGTCAACCCGGACAAGCTGGAGCGCGCGAACCGGCGGTGGGCCGCCGCCGACCACGATGAACCCCTGCTCCGCATCTTCTGATCCGCATGTGAGCTGGTTCACACCCGACTCCTGTCAGGAATCGGCGGGCCGCCCGGTTCAAGGGGCGGATCCGCTGAAGGCAGCGGCTGAAGACAGCAGCAGACAGGAGCCGGGAAATGCAGCACCGTATCGTCGTCCTCGGAGCGGGATACACCGGAGCCGTCGCCGCCGGGCGCCTCGCCAGGCGGCTGCGCCCCGAAGACGTCGCCATCACCCTCGTCAACGCCGAACCCGACTTCGTGGAACGCGTCCGGATGCACCAGCTCGCGGTCGGACAGTCCCTCAAGACCCGGCCCCTCGCCGAGATGTTCGCGGGCACCGGCGTCGAACTGAAGCTCGCGCGGGTCACCGGCGTCGACGCCGACCGCAGGACCGTCGCCGTCACCGGCGCGGACGGGGCCGAGGAACTGGCGTACGACACCCTCGTGTACGCCCTCGGCAGCGGCTGGAACGACCAGGGCGTCCCCGGCACCGCCGAGCACGCCGAGCAGATCGCGAGCCGCCCCGGAGCGCTCCGGCTGCGCGAGCGGCTGGCCGCCCTGGACGCCGGACGGCCCGTGGTCGTGGTCGGCGGCGGCCTCACCGGCGTGGAAGCCGCGACCGAGATCGCCGAGGCCCGCCCGGACCTCGACGTCGCCCTCGTCGCCCGCGCCGGCCTCGGCGACTGGCTCTCCCCGAAGGGCCGCGGGCACCTGCGGAAGGTCTTCGGCAAGCTCGGCGTCACCGCGCACGAGGACACCGCCGTCACCGCCGTCGAGGCCGACCGCGTCATCACCGCCGACGGCACGTCGATCCCGGCCGCGGTCACCGTGTGGACCACCGGCTTTGCCGTACACCCGATCGCGCGGGCCACCACCCTGGAGGTCACCGGCACCGGTCAGATCGTGGTCGACCGGACCATGCGCTCGGTCTCGCACCCGGACGTGTACGCCATCGGCGACGCGGCCATGGCGATGGGCCCCGGCGACAAGCCGCTGCGCATGTCGTGCGCCTCGGGCGGCTTCACCGCGTGGCAGGCCGCCGACGCCATCGTGGCCCGCCTGACCGGCGGCAAGCTCCCCAAGGTGCCGATCCGCTACTTCAACCAGTGCATCTCGCTGGGCCGCAGGGAAGGCCTGATCCAGTACGTCACCGCCGACGACCGGGCCGTCCGGGCGGCCCTGACGGGACGGTTCGCCGCCGTCTACAAGGAACTGGTCTGCAAGGGCGCGGCCTGGAGCGTCGCCAACCCGATGCTCGGAATGCCGGCCCGCCGCCGCCACGCCGTACCGAAGCCGACCCGGACGACCACACCGGCCACGGCACAGGCCTGACCGGGGACCTCCGGCGCGGGGCGCGGCGCCGACGCTCCGCGCCGGCGCGAACCCGGCTAGTGCTTCCCGCCGCTTCGGCCGTCGCCTTCCTGGCCCTTTCCGGACGTGTTGTCCGTGCCGCCAGAGGCGCCGCCGGAGTTGTTGCCGGACGTGCCGTTGCCCGAGGTGCCTGTGCCGCCCTTGCCGGTGTTGTCCGACTTGCCTGTGGCGGCCGGCCTGCTCGGTGTGGCGGTCGTGCGCGTCAGCTGTTCGGAGCAGTACGCGGCGACCTTGTCCTCGCCGCCGGCGGCCGTGACGAGCCGTTGCCAGGCCGTCGCGTCGAGCGCCTTGCCCCGGCTCCGGACCTGCTCGTAGGCACGGCAGTGGGCCTCGGTGTCCTGGGCGGACGGCGGGCGGTCCGCCGACCGGTTGCCGTCGGAGGGAGCCGACGGCCCGGTGCCGCCCGGCCGCTCGGAGGCGACCGCCGACGGGTGCCCGGTATGCGGGCCGGCGCCGGTACCGCCCGTCGACGAGCCGGCGGAGCCGATGGCGGCGACGGCGACGCCGCCCAGGGCGAGGCTGGCGAACACCGCGCCGAACGTCATCTTCAGCGGGCGCCGGGCCCGCCGCTCCGCGGCCGGCCGCCAGTCGTCGCGCCGCCGGGTCCGTGCGTGGTGCGTCCCGGTGGCGCGAGCGTCCCGGAACGCGGCCACGGCGTGCTGCTCGGCCCGGGGGTCGATTTCGCCGGTGCGCAGGACGGCGGCCAGCGCCTTCTCCAGCGCGGCCTCAGCCGCACCCGGCGCGGACACGGCGCCGGGCCGCACACGTCGACGGCCCTGGACTCCGTCGCCGCTCAGCCGTTCACCCATGTCCGTCTTCCGTTCTCGTCCGTTCCTGTCCGGCCGTTTCGATTGCTTCGATGCACCGGGCCGTTCGGGGCACCGGGTCGTGCGGTGCGCCGGGCCCGGCACCTGTCCGTCGGCCGCTGTGGCAGGAGTCGTTCATATCGACTCCCCCAGCGTTCGTGAGGCCCCATCCGTCACACCCGTCTCCGCCTCGCCGCCGATTCCGAGTTGCCGCGCGAGGCGTTTCAGGCCCCGGTGGGCCGCGGTGCGCACCGCTCCGGGGCGCTTGCCGAGGACGCGTGCGGCGGCGGGGCCGTCGAGTCCGACCACGACCCGCAGCAGCACGGCCTCGGCCTGGTCCCGGGGCAGCCCGCGGACGAGTTCCAGGGCCCGCTCGGTGGAGAGGGACTCCAGGGCCTGCTCGTGGGTGCTGTGCGGACCGGGCAGGTCCAGCACGTCCTGCTCGGTCCCGCCCGCCCGGGGCCGCACCCGCTGGCGGCGCAGATGGTCCAGCGCCCGGTGCCGGGCGATGGTCGCGGTCCAGCCGCGGAAACCGGCGCCGTCGCCCTTGAACCGCCCGAGGTCGCGGGCTATCTCCAGCCAGGCGTCGGCGGCCACGTCCTCGGCGTCGTCGCCGACGATGCCGTGCAGATAGCCGAGCAGACCCGGCTGCACGAACCGGTAGGCGACCGCGAAGGCGGCCTCGTCGCCCTCCTGGGCCCGTGCGACCGCCGCGCCGAGTTCCCCGTCGTACGCCTGTACGCGCCGGGGTTGCCGTACCTGGCCCAAAATTGCCCTCGTTCGCACCGGTTCATAGCGATTTCCTGCCGTCCGTCGCGCTCCGGACGCATCGACGGCCCCCCACAGTGACCAGCGTCCGCGCTCACAGAAATGTCACAACGCACCAGGAGCCCCTCACGCGCCACCGTTGACCGGCGGCCACGGCCGGGTGACGTTTCCCCCGGGCGGCGCGCTGGGGGAGTGCCGGGTGCGGCACACGCGGGCCGGCCGACCGATCGCCCGCACCGCTGCCGCAGCCCGCCCCGGACCCCTCTCCGTGTCGTCCGTGACTCCCCCCCTTGGGCGGCACGGAGAGGGATGGGGCGGCCAGGGCCCCGACCACTGCACAGGGCCCGGCCGCCCCGCGCGCCCCGCACCGCCCTCGGCCTCCTCGCGCCCCGCACCGGGGGCGGCCGGTCCGGACCCCCTCCCGTTACGGCCGCGTGATGCTTAGGCACCCCCGTGCGCTCCTTGTGGCATGAGCGCGTACCTCCGTCTGCGAGCGGTGCCGCCGCCGGCACTGCGCAACAGCCCGACCTGGCTGGAACGGCTTTTCGAGGGTGACTCGGAGACCGTCCGCCGCTACCGCGACCAGGAGCGCCTCTACGCCGGCGCTTCCCCGCACCCCCTTGCCCAGGACCGGCCCCAGACCCAGGTGGTGCTCGGCGGCCGGCCGGTGTTCCGCACCGACCGGCACAAGCCACCGCTGCTGGTGCTGACGGCGGCCCAGACCCGCCGGGTGTCCGGGTTCCTGGCGATGGCCGACTTCGACGCCCTGTGGCACTTCGCCCGGGACACGCTGCTGCCGCGCTACGGCGGCGTGCGAGCGGAGCCCGAGACATGGAGTGCGTTCGCGGCGGCGCACCGGGAACTGACCGCGTTCTACACGCACACGGCCGAGCGCGGGGACGCGGTGGTGAAGTGGCTGCCCGAGGAGCCCGAGGGGTGCGCAGTGCCTGCCGAGGGGTGAGGTGTAACAGTTCCGGGCCGCCGCGCTCTGTCCATGCGGACGACCATGTCGGTCGGCCAGGACAGGGGACACGACTCGTGCGGTGGACGGACGAAAGCGGCAGAACGTACGGCGAGGAGCCGTACGGCGGTGCCGGGTACGGGTATGCCTACGGTCACGACGGCGGCGGCGCCTTCGCCGACACGGCCACGCTGTCGTACGACGCCGCGCGCCAGGCGCAGTGGCCGTACCCGCAGCCGGCGGTGTGGGACGCCGCGTACGGGGACGTCGGCACCGTGCCGTCCCCGGCCCCGCAGACCGACACACAGCCCATCCCTTTCGCTCAGCCCATCCCTTTCGTGCCGGAACCGGGCTGGTCGGAGCAGAACTGGGGAGCGGGGCAGAACTGGGAGACGGAACCGGTCCCGGACGGTGAGCCGGGCACATCGGCGAGCGAGCCGGAGCGGCCCGTCTTCGTGGACTCCTCGGGGCAACGCCAGCGCCGCGCGCTGCGCGCCGCCCGGCTGCTGATGATTCCGGCCGGCGGCTATGTCGCCCTGCTGATCAGCACCCTGCTGGGCGGTCCGAGCGTCAGCGCCCCGTTCGTCCCCCAGCCGGACACCGCGCACCCGGCCAAGCCCGGCGTGACCACGCCCGACTCCCCCGCCGGCACCGGCCGCCCGGCGGGCAGCGCGAACCCCGCCGCGGTGCACGCAGCCCCCCGTCCCACGGCGCGGAAGACGTCCGGCCGGACGGCGGCCCCGACCGCCCCCGCGGCCACGGCCGGGCCCGCCGGGACCACCGCGCCGACCTCCACCTCGGCCCCCGCCCCGTTGTCGAAGGGGCGTGCCCTCGGCTCGTCCCACAAGCCCGTGAAGTGATCCAAGGCCCGAAGTGACCGACCGCCGACGCCGTACCGCCCCCGCCCGCCGCAAGGCCCCTGTCCGCCGCCGCGGCCGCACCCGCCAGATCACACCGCGCACCCACTGGCTCCTGCTGAGCGTGCTCATGGTGACCCTGTCGACGGCCCTCCTGCTGCAGGGCTACACCCACCACATGTTCGGGATCAGCCAGGACGACGTGACCGGTGCCCGCGGCCGTGCCGACGCGGTGCCCGGCCGGGTGACCCACGGCGGCCCGGTGATCGCGAACGCCGCCGGCTCCCCGCACACCGTCCGGGTCGAGGACCGCACCATCGCCCTCACCTTCGACGACGGCCCCGACCCCACCTGGACGCCGCGCGTCCTCGACGTGCTGCGCCGCAACCACGTGCACGCGACCTTCTTCGTCGTCGGCACCGAGGTCGTGGACCACCCGGACCTGGTCCGCCGGATGCTCGCCGACGGCCACCAGATCGGCATCCACACCTTCACGCACCCCGACCTGGCCCGCCTCGCCCCATGGCAGCGTTCCCTGGAACTGCGCGAGACACAGCTCGCGGTGGCCGGCGCGGCCGGGGTCACCACCGCACTGCTGAGACCGCCGTACTCCTCGAAGAACGCCGCGCTGGACGACGCCGACTGGTCCGTCCTGAAGCAGGCCGACCAGGCGGGCTACGTCACGGTGCTGTCCACCCAGGACGCCGAGGACTGGCAGCGACCCGGCACCGCCCGCGTCCTCGCGAACGCGACCCCGCACGGCCACGCCGGGCAGATCCTGCTGATGCACGACGGCGGCGGTGACCGCTCCCAGACCGTCGCCGCCCTGAACACCCTGATCCCGCGGCTCAAGGCGCACGGCTTCCGGTTCGCGACGGTCGGCGCGGCGGTCGGCATGGCCGGCCCCGTCCAGCGCGCCGGCCTCGGCGACCACCTGCAGGGCATGGCCCTCATCGCCGTGCTGAAGACCGGCGACTGGGCCGTCCGGCTGCTGGGCGTGCTGATGTACGCGGCCGGAGCGATCAGCGTGCTGCGCGCGGCGGTCGTGCTGATCGCGGCCCGCCGGCACCGAAAGCTGCGCACGGGGCGCCGGGGCCGCTCCTGGGGGCCGCCGGTGGCCGAACCGGTCAGCGTCATCGTCCCCGCGTACAACGAGAGCGCCGGGATCGAGGCGGCCGTGCGCTCCCTCGTCGCCTCGGACCACCCGGTGGAGGTGATCGTGGTGGACGACGGCTCCACCGACGGCACCGCGGACCTGGTGGAGTCGCTGCGGCTGCCCGGGGTGCGGGTGATCCGGCAGGAGAACGCGGGCAAACCGGCCGCGCTCAACACCGGGCTCGCCGCGGCCTCCTGCGAGCTGGTGGTCATGGTCGACGGCGACACGGTCTTCGAACCCGGCACCGTCCGCACCCTCGTGCAGCCCTTCGCCGACCCCCGGGTGGGCGCCGTCTCGGGCAACGCCAAGGTCGTCAACCGCGGCGGCCTGCTGGGCCGTTGGCAGCACATCGAGTACGTGATCGGCTTCAACCTCGACCGCCGGCTGTTCGACCTCGCCCAGTGCATGCCGACCGTGCCCGGAGCGGTCGGCGCCTTCCGCCGCCGGGCCCTGCTGGACCTCGGCGGCGTCAGCGACGTCACCCTCGCCGAGGACACCGACCTCACCATGGCGCTGTGCCGCGACGGCTGGCGCGTGGTGTACGAGGAGGGGGCGGTGGCCTGGACGGAGGCACCCGCGTCCCTGAACGCCCTGTGGCGGCAGCGGTACCGCTGGTGCTACGGCACCCTGCAGGCGATGTGGAAGCACCGCGGCGCGCTGGTGCAGCGCGGCGCCGCCGGCAAACTGGGCCGCCGGGGCCTGGTCTACCTCCTCCTCTTCCAGGTCCTGCTGCCGCTGCTCGCGCCGGTCGTGGACATCTTCGCCGTGTACGGCCTGGTCTTCCTCGACCCCCTCCGGATCGCCGGCCTGTGGCTGGCCTTCCTGCTGCTGCAACTCGGCATGGGCCTGTACGCCTTCCGCCTGGACGGCGAACGCCCCGGCCCGCTGTGGAGCCTGCCGCTCCAGCAGTTCGTCTACCGGCAGCTGATGTACCTGGTGGTGATCCAGTCCGTCTTCACCGCCGTGTCCGGCTCCCGCCTGCGCTGGCAGCGCATGGAGCGCTACGGCAGCCTGCAGGCTCCGCCGGGCACGGACCTCTCCGGACCCTCGGGCCACGCCCCGACCACGGCGGAACCGTACGGGGGCGTTGCACGGCCGGACCCGTACCGGGGCGCCGCGCAGCCGGAACCCTACGGGGGACCTCCCCGGCCCGCGCCGGTCCCCGTGCCCCCGGCCGGCCACGAACAGCCGGTCCCCCGCGACGCCACCCAGTGGTACTGAAAGGAAAGTGATCCGAGCCCATGAGCGGAACCCGGCGCCGACCGCCGCAGCGCGGCAGCTCCGGCAGCCGTGCGGCGGCCGGCCGCGGCAGGCGGCGCCGTACCGGCGTGCGGAAACGTTGGATCGACTATCCCAGAGCGGGCCGCACCGGCCCGCGCCGCTGGCTGCCGTCGTGGCGTCAGGTGGCGTCGTCGTTCCTGTTCTGCGTCGGCGCCGTGGCCGCGGCGGTCGGGTACGCCTACGCCACGATCACCATTCCCGACCCGAACCCCAAGGCGCTGCTCCAGAACAACGTCTACTACTGGTCCGACGGCAGCGTGCTGGCGACCGACGGCAGCGTCAACCGGGAGAACGTCACCCTGGCGCAGGTCCCCGCCGACGTGCAGGGGGACTTCATCGCCGCCGAGAACGCCTCCTTCTACACCGACCCGGGCATCGACCCGCAGGGCATCGCGCGCGCCCTCGTGCACATGGCCGAGGGCGGCGACGTCCAGTCCGGCTCGACGATCACCCAGCAGTTCGTCAAGAACACCTACCTCGACCAGTCGCAGACGCTCTCCCGCAAGTTCAAGGAGGTGCTCATCTCCGCCAAGATCGGCGCGAGCATGAGCAAGCAGCAGATTCTCCAGGGCTATCTGAACACCTGCTACTTCGGCCGGCAGGCCAACGGCATCCAGGCCGCGGCCCGCGTGTACTACGGACTCCCGGTCGAGAAGCTCAGCGTGAGCCAGGGCGCGTTCCTCGCCGCCGCGGTCAACGAGCCGAGCCTCATCCAGTACGCGGACACCGACCCCACGGCCCGGGCCCGGGCGCAGGCCCGCTGGTCCTGGGTGCTGGACCGGATGGTCAAGACCGGCAAGCTGACGGAGCGGCAACGCGCCCGCATCGCGGCGGCCGGCTTCCCGACGCCCAGGAAGTGGGCCCCCGGATCCGGGCTCACCGGCCAGACCGGCTATCTGGTCCAGCTGGCCCGTTCGTACGCCCAGGCACACGACCCCGGCATCACCGACAGCGGCCTGAGCCGGGGCGGTTACCAGATCCACACCACCTTCGACCGCAAGCGGACGGCGGAACTGGCCAAGGCCGTGGCGAAGGTGCGCACGGAACGCCTCGACCCCGCCCACCGGACCGCCGACCGGAACGTCCAGGTCGGCGCCGCCTCGGTGGACCCGGCGACCGGCCGGATCCTGGCCGTCTACGGCGGCCCCGGCTACCAGCAGGCCCACTACTCGGACAACGCCGACACCTCCGGCGTCCCGGTGGGGTCCACGTTCAAACCTGTCGTCCTCGCCTCCGCGCTCCAGTACGGGGCCGTCCTCAAACCCGGCACGCCCCCGGCACCGATCACCCCGAGCAGCAAGTTCGACGGCGACGACGGCATCCAGATCAAGGACCGGCAGGGCAACTACGTCACCGACGACAAGGACCCCACCGGCCTCCTCCACCAGCACAACGACACCACGCACCGCTGGGGGTACATCTCCCTGCGCACGGCGATGGAGCAGTCGGTCAACACGCCGTACGTGCAGCTCGGCGAGGACGTCGGCTACGACGACGTGGCCCGCACGGCGAAGACCCTGGGCCTGCGCCCACAGAGCCTCGCCGCGTCCAGCGCCGGCTTCTACATCGGCACCTCCACCCCGAGCGCCATCCGCATGGCGGGCGCCTACGCGACCTTCGCCGCCTCCGGGATGCAGGCCGACCCGTATTCGGTGACCAAGGTGACCCACAACGGTTCCGTACTGCCCGGCTTCACCGCCCCCGCCCCCGTACGGGCCCTGCCGGCGGCGGTCGCCGACAACGTGACCGACGTCCTGCGGGGCGTCATCGCCCGGGGCACCGGCACCAAGGCCCAGGCGCTCGGCCGTACGGCGGCGGGCAAGACCGGGACCACCGACGACTACCGCTCGGCCTGGTTCATCGGCTACACCCGGCAACTCGCCACCTCCGTCGTGCTGTTCAAGGAGGACCCGGCCCACCCGCAGCTGCAGTCCCTGGCCGGTGTCGGCGGCCTGCAGAAGGTGTTCGGCGGGGACATCCCGACCGAGATCTGGACCCGGTACATGCGCGACGCCCTGTCCGGCCTGCCCGACCTCCCGTTCCCCACCCCGGCGTCCCTGGGCGCCGGCAGCAACGAGCCCGGCATGCCGTCGCCCAAGCCCAGCCCGACCCGCAAACACGCCGACAGGCCGGGCAAGCGGCCGACCGCCACGGTGACCCCCAAGCCGGGCCAGCAACCGACGCCCACCAAGTGCCATGCGCACAAGTGCCGTTGACGGCATTGACGGCACTTCGCCCCGCCGGACGACCGGCGGGGCGAAGTGATCCGTTGGGTTCGCTCTGTTACTTGGTGAAGGCGGCGACGCCGTTCGGGGTGCCGAGACCCGTAGGCCCGTCGTAGCCCTTGCCCGCCTTGCACAGGTAGGTGCCGCAGGACCCGTTGGAGCCGTCGGTGACGTCGTTCAGCTTGTCCGGGTGGGCGTAGGGGTAGGACGCCGGGACGTCACCGGAGCCCGGCGTGCCCGCGAGGGCGTAGACGCCGGCGACGAGCGGCGCCGAGGCACTGGTGCCGCCGTACACGTTCCAGCCGCCGGCCTGGTAGGTGTCGTAGACGGCGAGACCGGTGGCCGGGTCGGCGACGGCCGCGACGTCGGCGACGGCCCGCTTGGCGCAGCCGGTGTCCTTCTGCCAGGACGGCTTGGCGTCGAACTGCGAGCAGCCCGAGCCCGCTCCGTCGCCGCCGGCGGAGGTGCCCCACACGGACTCGGACCAGCCGCGGCTGCTGCCGTCCTTCTTGAGCGAGGTGCCGCCGACGGCCGTCACGTACTGCGAGGCGGCCGGGTACTCGGTGCCGTAGCCGCTGTCGCCGGAGCTGACGGTGATCGCGACGCCGGGGTGCTTGAAGTACTTGTCGTCGGCGGAGGCGTCGGCGGCCTCCTCGCTGCCGCCGTAGCTGTTGGAGACGTACTTGGCGCCCTGCTTGACCGCCTGGTTCACGGCCGCGCCGAGGTCGTCCATGCCGGCGGACTTGGCCTCGACGAGCAGGATGTGGCACTGCGGGCAGGCCGCGCTGACCATGTCGACGTCGAGGGAGATCTCCCCGGCCCAACCGGCGTCCGGCGCAGGATAGTTCGTGCCGCCGTCCTGGTCGATCTTCTTGAAGCAGCCGTTGCCCGTGCTGCACTCCGGCAGGCCGTACTGGGACCGGTAGGCCGCCAGGTCCTTCTCGGCGTTGGGGTCGTCGTTCGCGTCGACGATCGCGACGGTGGCGCCCTTGCCGCCGTCCTTGGGGAGGTCGTAGGCGGCCTGCAGATCCGCCGGTCCGAAGCCCTTGGGGGTGTCGTGCCGGCCGAGGGACGTCCGCGGTGTCAGGTCGGTGCGGACGACCGCCTGGCAGGCCATGTAGCCGGGCTTGCCGGGCTCCGCACACAGCTGCCGTGTGTGTACGGCGGATGTGGTGGGGGAGGCGAAGGCCGCCGCCTGGGTGGCGACCGCCAGGCCGCCGGTGATCAGGGCCGCTGCGGACAGGAGCGCGGGCGCGCCGCGGCGTATCAAGGTCCTTCTGCGGTGAGACTGCAATGAACTGCCCTCCGTGGGGGGATGGATGGCGGCTCCGCACCGACGGCCGGATCGAGGTCGGTCATGGCCTAGCTAGTCATGTCCATGACAACCACTTTCCGCTGGGGGTGGCCGATGAGAGCCGATTGCCTGTCGGGCATCTCGCTGATGCTGCCACCCCGGTCAGTGGTGGCTACACATGAGGCTATGGACAATGTGCCGAAGAGAACAGGGGCGGTTGGTAAAAAACTCGCACCCAACTCACCGGCCGCGCCCGGTACGTTGTGCAGCCATGGAGCTTGAAGACGGGACCATCAACGACCTGATGTCGCTGGGCCTGGCCCGGTACGAGGCACGGGTCTACCTGACCCTCATCAGGCGTGGTTCTTACACCGCCGCCGAGGTGGCGCGCGAGGCCGACGTACCGCGCCAGCGCGTGTACGACGTGCTGGACGCCCTCGTACGGCGGCACCTGGTCACCACCCACCCCGGTCGGGTGGCCACGTACTCCGCCGTCACGCCCGAACTGGCCCTCGCCCGCCTGATGACCGCGCAACGGGAGTCCGTCGACCGGCTGGAGCGGGTCTCGCAGGACTTGGCCGGCATCCTCCAGCCCCTGTGGTCCCAGGGCCGGGACCACACCGACCCGCTGGACTACATCGAGATCCTGCGCGACCCGAAGGCGATCGCCGAACGCTTCGCCGACATCCAGCGGCAGGCACGGCACGAACTGCTCACCTTCTGCAAACCCCCGTTCGTCGCCCCCACCGAGAACGCGGACGGCCTCGCGGTGGTCCACCGGCTCAACCGCTCGGGCGGCACCGTCCGCGCGATCTACCTCGACGACGCCCTGGACGACCCCGAGACGGTGGACCACGTACGGCGCTTCGCCGCGGCGGGGGAGGAGGCCCGTTTCGCCCCCGAACTCCCCCTGAAACTGGTCATCGCCGACGCTTCCCTTGTCCTGTGCGACATGCCCGACCCCGTGGCCGGCGCCGACTCCACCACCACCCTCTTCATCGAGCACCCGGCCCTCGCGGGCTGCCTGCGCCTGGCCTTCCACACGGTGTGGACGAACGCCGCGCCCGCCCCTCATGACGGTGCGTGAAGTCGGCCCGCACTGTGGGGCGTGCCGCTGTCCGGGTGCTCGTGGGGCAGCGAGGCGCGCACGAATCGGGCGCAGTACTCGTCGCACGAGCCGAACGCCGCGAAGTTCCGTCGTGCCTGACCCAGGCTGAGGTCGAGGTTGGACCCGCCGCGCACCACATGGGCGTCGTGCTGGTCCTGCCCGTCCTCCGCCCCGCCGCAGACATTTGTTCCGCGGGCCACCTGTGGCTCGGTGAAATGGTCGCCACCGCGGGGCTGGTGCTGCTCGTCCTCGGGCTCGGACGCACCGGCCGGGACCGCCTCGCGCCGGTGGCCGTGGCGTCGTACATCGGAGCGGCCTACTGGTTCACGTCCTCCACGTCGTTCGCCAACCCGGCCGTCACCATCGGCCGCGCCTTCACCGACACGTTCGCCGGTATCGCACCCGCCTCGGTCGGCCCGTTCGTCGCGGCACAGATCGCCGGCGCCGTACTCGGCCTCGGACTCGTGGCCTGCGTGTTCGCCCACCCGGCGCCCAGGCGGGCCGCCGCCGTCCCGGCCCAGGGCGACCCCGAACTCGCCGCGCCCTCCCGCTCCTGACCCGCCGCACCGGAAAGAACCCCGCCATGACCCCTGCCGACCAGCGCCCCTGCGTCCTCTTCGTCTGGTGCGCTCCGCCGGCTCCGCACCCGCCGACAGCGTCAACCCCGCTGTCGTCGCGGCCATGACCGAGGTCGGCATCGACATCGCGGCCGAGGTGCCCAAGGTGCTCACCGTGGAGGCGGTCCAGGCGTCCGACGTCGTGATCACGATGGGCTGCGGCGATACCTGCCCCGTGTTCCCCGGCAAGCGCTACCTCGACTGGGAGCTCCCCGACCCCGCGGGGCAGGGAGTCGAAGCCGTCCGCCCGATCCGCGACGAGATCGAGAAGCGCGTGCGCGGCCTGATCGACGAGATCACCCCGTTGGGCTGACCATTTCGTACCGGTTCTCACTACTTAGTGTTAGCCCACGCTGATGATGTCAGTGGCTCGGCCGCGGACCGGCCGCCGGGTCGCCCTACTGGAGCCGGCCTGCGGAAACGAGGCTGAACCACTGCGTGTCCAGCCTCTGGGGCGGCGTGTGTGCGTGGCGTTCGGGCGTACCTGGGGCAGACACCCGACGTGGAGATCCATCACCGCAAAGTCTTTCTTATTTACACTTGCGCCGTCACACAGCGTGAGGACTAATGTGAGAAGCGTGATCGAAGCGCTGCGTAGCCCGCGGCGCAACCATGTGCTCGGCGCAGTGCTGACCGTTGCGCTTGTCGCGCAGTCAGCAGCGCTCGTCGCCCAGCAGGTGCAGATCGACGATCTGCAGACCCAGCCCATCGACTTCCAGGACCAACAGCTCGTGCCCGGCCCCTCCGGCCCGTCCGGCCCCTCCGGCCCTCGCGGTCCTGCCGGCCCCATGGGCCCGCCGGGCAAGGACGGGACCGACGGGAAGGACGGGACCGAGGGGCGTGCCGGGAAGGACGGGAAGGACGGGACCAACGGGAAGGACGCTGTCGCCCCGCCGGCGCCTGCGGCGAGCTAGACCCTCGACCGCAGGCTTGCGAGGCCGGATGGCGCCATCGCGGTTGCGGACGCTCGCCCGGGAGCGGGTCGGTGCCCCGGCCCCTGGTGCGCCCGCTTCGGCCAGGCCGTGAAGTCGCGCCTTGAGCAAGTGAATACGGGCTACGTGCTCGCTTCCGTCACACAGCGTGAGGAACGATGTGAGAAACGTGAACGAGGTGTTGCGCGGCCCGCAGCGCCGCCTTCTGCTCGGCGCACTGCTGACCATCGCGGTCGCCGCGCAGTCAGCTGCGATCGTCGCCCACCAGCAGCAGCTCGACGCAATCCAGTCACGACGCATCGACCTCCAGGGCGACGGCGTCAAGCAGGGCCCGCCCGGCCCGCCCGGACCCTCAGGTCCCTCGGGTGCGGCCGGTCCTACCGGCCCGCCAGGCAAAACGGGCCGCCACGGCAAGGACGGTCATCCCGGTAGGCCGGGCCCCAACGGCAGAAGAGGACACAACGGCAGGAACGGGCAGGTCATCCACCTCGACCCAGTACGGGATGAGCCCGACTAGTCGGGGAGGAAGCCGGCCGGACGCGCTGATCGGTCTCCAGGCTCTGCCTGGGGGTTCCACCTGGAGCGGAGCAAGAGAACCTCCGCTGCCGGCCTGGCCGTCGGCATCCCCTCGTTCCCGGCGGCCGCAGGGGCGCGGTACCTTCGACGCCCCAGCGTGCCCCCGGGAGGAACCCACAGTGACCGTCGAACGCGTTGGCCCGCCCCTGTTCGGTACGGAGCGCGAGACGCTGCGGGCGTTCCTGGAGTTCCACCGGGCGACCCTGGCGATGAAGTGCGAGGGCCTCACGGAGGAGCAGCTCAAGGAGCGGTCGAGCCCGCCGTCCACCCTCTCCCTGCTCGCCCTGGTCCGGCACATGGCCGAGGTCGAACGCGCCTGGTTCCGCCGCGTGTTCGACGACAACGCCGCCCCGATGCTCTGGTCGGACAAGGAGTTCGACTTCCAGGCCGCGTACGACACCACGGGCGCGAGCGCCGAGGAGGCGTTCGCGGTGTGGGAGGCCGAGGTCGAGCACTCGCGCCGCATCGAGCGCGAGGCCGAGTCCCTGGACCTCGCCGGGTACCAGCCGCGCTGGGGCGAGGACGTGTCCCTGCGGATGGTGATGCTTCACATGATCCTGGAGTACGGCCGCCACAACGGCCACGCGGACTTCCTCCGCGAGGGCGTGGACGGCACGGTCGGCGCCTGACCCGAGCGCCCGCGACGGAAAGGGACCCGGGGCCGGCGCTCCGGGTGCGGACATGCCACACCGGTTGTCGCCGGAGCAGCCCTCGCGGCGACAACCGGGGGAACCAGGCCGGTACCGCCCTCGTGCGGCTCGCGGCTCAGTGCCGAACCGTTGGCCCCTACGGGACGCGGTTCGCGCGTCCGGCCGGCCACTGGCCGGGTGCCACATCCTTCGGGTTCCAACCAGCGGACGGCGCATCACCTGCCGACGTTCGCGAACTTCACCAGCCGAGCGCACCCTCGTCCGCTCGTGCGTCCCTGGCCGGCGCGGCCGGGGGCGCGTCGTGGCAGGTGAAGCCGAGCCGGGTCAGTGCCCGGCGCATCTCGACCACCGTGAAGTCCCGGCGGTTCTGCCTGGTGATCACCTCGCCGACCTGCATCACGGGGTAGACGCGGCGGTCGATGGTCACGGACACGCCGGTGACGGGTTCGGGCGTGATGCCGCTCATGGACTGCTCGACCTCGCTTTTGATCAGGTCGAACGGGAAACGGGCGATGACACAGCGCATGGATGCCTCCACAGGGGGATGGGGAAGGACGCCGGAGAGGCCGGCCGCGCGACGGCGGCCGGGCGGGGGCGGACGACGCTCAGGGCGTGAGAGCGAGGACCCCCAGGGCGTAACCGTGCTCGTCGATCACGGGGGACACGTCCAGGGTCCGGTCCCGCATGGCGGCTTCCGCCTCGCTGAGCACGGCCATGGACGGGGTGAACGGTCCGCGGTCGAGCGGGATGTCCCGCAGCCGCGTCCGGTCGCTGTACCACGTGCCGCCGCGGTGCGCGGCGAGCTGGTCCCGGGTGACCAGTCCCGCACACCGCCCGTCCTCGTCCCGCAGGAGCAGGTGCGGGACGCGGGCCCCGATGAGCACGGACAGGGCCACGTCGACCGCCATGTGGTCGTCCACCTGGGGTCCGGGAGCATGCATGGCGTCACGTGCGGTCAGACCGGTGCCGTCGGGCTGTCGTGTGCGGGGCGGAATCGGCGTCAAGCGCTTCTCCTCTTCGTCGGTCCGGGCGGGCCGGGTCGGGCTATGCGTTCTTCCTCGCGGTGAAGCGACGGGCTCGGGCGGCGGCCCGGTCGCTCCCGCCACGGCCGGCGGCCCGGCCTCTGCGGCTCCGGGCGGCGGATCCCGCGCCCTCGCGCGGTCCGTCGGCCGCCGCGGTGACGGTGACGGGCACGCCGGAGGGGGTCCGGGCGCCGGTGATGCGCTGCAACTCCGCCTCGCCGGGACGGACCCGGGCGGCACGCGGGGTGATTCCGGCGTCGGCCATCAGCCGGTCCATCGCGCGCCGCTGGTGCGGCAGGACGAGGGTGACGACGGTGCCGGACTCGCCGGCGCGGGCGGTACGGCCGCCGCGGTGCAGGTAGTCCTTGTGGTCGTTCGGAGGGTCGACGTTCACGACGAGGTCGAGGCCCGCGACATGGATTCCGCGGGCGGCGACGTTGGTGGCCACCAGGACCGTGACATGGCCGTTCTTGAACTGGGCGAGCGTCCGGTTGCGCTGCGGCTGGGACTTCCCGCCGTGCAGGGCCGCGGCACGCACCCCGACGGACAGCAGGTGCTTGGCCAGCCGGTCGACCGCGTGCTTGGTGTCCAGGAACATCATCACGCGCCCGTCACGGGCGGCGATCTCGGTCGCGGCGGTGTGCTTGTCGTCGTCGTGCACGTGCAGCAGATGGTGCTCCATGGTGGCGACGGCTCCCGCGGACGGGTCGACCGAGTGCACGACGGGGTCGTGGAGGTAGCGGCGTACCAGGAGGTCGATGTTGCGGTCCAGGGTGGCCGAGAACAGCAACCGCTGGCCGCGCGCGGGGACTTGGTCGAGCAGCGCGGTCACCTGCGGCATGAAACCCATGTCGGCCATCTGGTCGGCCTCGTCCAGGACGGTGACGGCGACCTGGTCCAGCCGGCAGGCTCCTCGCTCGATGAGGTCCTTGAGGCGGCCCGGCGTCGCGACGACGACCTCGGCTCCGCCGCGCAGCGCACTCGTCTGCCGGCCGATCGACACGCCGCCCACCACGGTGGCGAGCCGCAGGCGCAGGGCGCGGGCGTAGGGGGTGAGCGCGTCGGTGACCTGCTGGGCCAGTTCCCGGGTCGGGACGAGGACGAGGGCGAGCGGCTGGCGGGGCTGGGCGCGCTGACCGTCCAGGCGGGCCAGCAGCGGCAGGCCGAAGGCGAGTGTCTTGCCCGAGCCCGTACGGCCCCGGCCCAGGACGTCCCGGCCGGCCAGCGCGTTCGGCAGCGTGGCCGCCTGGATCGGGAAGGGAACGGTCACGCCCTCGGCGCCGAGGGCGGCCAGCAGGCGTGCGGGCATGTCCAGTTCGGCGAACGTCTCGACCGCCGGCAGCGGCTCGGTCAGGGTGACCGGCAGCGCGAACTCCTGTGCGCGTGCGGTGGAGCGCGTTCCCTGGCCGCCCTTGCGCCCGGTGGCCGGACGGGGGCCCTGCCGGCCCGGCTCCTGACCTCGGAAGCGGCTGCCGCGAGCGGACCCTGCCGAGCGCGCGGAACTCTTGTCGGTGCGGGAGCGGCTCTGGTCCGTGTGGAAGCGACTGGAACTGCCGCCGGTGCGACGGGTGCGGTTCATGGTGGAACCTTCCTCGATGCGGCGTATCGAGGAATTCCCACCGGCGGCGCGCGGCCGTACCGGGAATCACAAGAATGAGCCGGAGAAAAAAGAGAAAAGCTGGGACCCGCGCCCAAGAGCGCGGGCCCCAGCCATGTCATGCGCGAACCATTGGCTCGCGACGATTCGCGTCAGCGTCAGGCGGGAACGATGTTCTCGGCCTGCGGGCCCTTCTGGCCCTGCGTGACGTCGAAGGTCACCTTCTGGCCTTCCTGAAGCTCGCGGAAGCCGCTGGTGGCGATGTTCGAGTAGTGGGCGAACACGTCAGCGCCGCCGCCGTCCTGCTCGATGAAGCCGAAGCCCTTTTCCGCGTTGAACCACTTCACGGTGCCAGATGCCATATTGAATCTCCCTTGGGGGGCAGTGCCGGACTCCGCACTTTGCGAAGCCGAGTCGCCGCGATGATCACCCCTCCGGAAAGATCCGGAAAGCTCTGCAAAGAAAAAATCTCTGGCAACCAAAACTGCAACTGCTATCACGCTAACACAGTCGGGTGGCAGCGCCCATGATGTTTTTGGGCGCGTCCGGCAATTCTCGTGCCGACATGGCCCGTAATTCTGTACCGGCGGGACTAGATATCCGCGTGGGGCTCGTCCAGCTTCCGGCGCATTTCCCGGTTCCGCCGCAGGGCGTCGTCGAGCTGGTCCTCCAGGGAGACGATGCGGCACGCGGCCTCGATGGGGGTGCCCTGGTCGACCATCTCACGGGCGCGGGCGGCGACGCGCAACTGGCGGCGCGAGTACCGGCGGTGGCCGCCTTCCGAACGCAGGGGAGTGATCAGCCCGGCTTCGCCGACGGCGCGGAGGAAGGCAGGGGTGGTGCCGAGAACGTCCGCGGCCCGCCCCATCGTGTAGGCGGGGTAGTCGTCGTCGTCGAGGTTGCCGGTGACAGGGGCGTTCTCGGCGGGCATAGCACCTTCGTTTCGGGGACGCGGCGGGGGGACCCGGGCGTGCGTGGCACCCGCGCTCGAAGACTCGGCGCCATCTGCCTCGTCCGACAACCCTAACTCCGCAGGGCGCGCAGATGTGGCCTCGCCGTGACAGATTTCCACCTGCGGCCGCACCAGCCGCGGTACGAAGTGACCGCATGCGCTTCCTTCGGGCCGTGGGCTTCCGGTGGGCCGTGTGTCTCATCGCGGGTTCCCCGTCGTGCCGTCCGGGCGCCGGGTCTGGCCGAGTGCCGGCGTTCGGGCGGCGGTCAGGGGGTTCTCTGGGTCGGCGGCGGCTGTCAGCAGCCGGGCGGCCGAAGGGGCGGGCTCCTCGGGCGGTATCAGGAGGAGCACCCGGCGCCCGACGGTGCCGCGGTCGACGGTGATGACGTGGGCCCCGCCCTCCGGGTCCGGCCGGCTCCCCGTCGTGCCGTCCGGGCGCCGGGTCGGTATCAGGAGGAGCACCGGCGCCCGACGGTGCCGCGGTCCACGGTGATGACGTGGGCCTCGCCTCCGGGCCCGGCCGGCTTCACGGCGACCCGCCGGCCGGGCGCCATGACCGTGTGCGTGGCGCCGGGCCGATCGGCGGGGTCACCATGACCCGTACCGTCGTGCCCGTGTCCGGATCCAACGAGCCGACGTACGGGGGAAGTTCGAACTTCAGTCCGTCGTAGCGCGGCCACCGGGCCCCGCCCTGCGGGCCGTGGCCGCCCACCGAGGTGAGGGTGTGCGCGTCGGCCGGCGTTCCGCTGGGTTCCATCGTGCGGCCGGGAACGGCACCGCCGGTCGCGCCGCGCGATACCGCCAGGTGCGGCCTGGGGCGACGAACCCCAGGCCGCTGACCTGGGGTTTCAATCAGGGGCGTGGCAGGGCCACGAGGCGGGCTCCGTCAGGCGCTCCGCGAGTAAGACCGACACGTCACCGGTGAACTCCTCCTCGTTGACCCAGACGATGCCGACCTCGCCATCCGGCGCGTCGATGACCACCTTCGCGCCATGAGGGATGCCCCGGACTCGCTCCACGCGCCATTCGTTGGTCTCCATGCGGACACCCCATCCCCAGATACCTTTTTGCGGTCAGACCCCGCCAGAGGTAGACGGAATGGAACCACGCGAATACAGCGCGTGTGTAGTGATTGGGTGAAAGTCCTCAAATGTCTATTTATCGAGGGAGTCACCGTCGGACGCGAGACCGCGCAGCCGGCGCTGCACACGCGTCCATTCCCGGATGTCCTCGGCCTTCTCGGCCCTGTTCTCCGGGGCCTGCTCGGGATCGCGCGTGGCGAAGACGATCAGCCGCATGCCCTTGCGCTTCAACTCGATGACGTCGGTGTCCACGAGCTCCCCGTCGGCCAGCTCGTGCTGGATGCGGGCCGGGAGCCGTGACACGAACCCGGCGGCGTCCCCTGAGTCGGACGCCGGGGTCTCGGCGGCCGGCCCGGGTATGGCCGAATCCGTCACCAGGGTGGGTGTGCCGCCCTCCAGGACCGTCCTGGCGCTTCCGGGTGCCCAGCCCAGAGCCCTTTCGATCTTGTCGATGGTGAGCGGCATGGTCTTGTAGCCGTCGCTGGACTCTGCGCGCTGCACCGTGGAGTAGCCGGTCCCCGCCGCTTCCGCGAGGTCTTCCTGTCTCCAGCCGCGCGCCTTTCGTGCGTCACGGATGGCCTCTGCGAGGCGCTTCCAGTCTCGGGGGGTGGTGGTCACAGTTGTCATGATGCCTCACCGTAGGGCAACACATACAGATACTTTCAAGCTGTTGACCAGTAACGAGTCTGGGTCCCGGCCGGTAATCCGTTGCCCTGGTGGATTCAGCCTCACCAGTGACACGCCCAGCTCGCCGGTGACACGTTCATTGGCCCCTCCGTGCGGTTGACGAGCCTGGTCAACGCATCACGGTGATGTATTCCCACTTCTCCCGATTGCATTCACTCCTTGCGGTGAGGTGTGTCACTCGCTAGTGTCCTCCCCGTGACACCTAACGGAGCCACGATTCGCGCCTTTCGTGAAGCGCGCGGGCACTCGCTGAGGAGCCTTGCAAGCCTCACGGATAGGCATCCCAGCACCATCATGCGCATCGAAGAAGGATGCCGGGGTACGACCCCCGAGACCCTGAGGCGGATCGCCGCAGCTCTGGAGATCCCCGTCGAGGCCATCACCAGGGAGGGGCCGTGAGCGAGGAATCGTTCCTGTCCCGTCGGGTGGGCGGTGGCGGGCAGCCCAGGGGAGGGAACCGAGAACGGCGATCTCCCGGGTGTCGGCAGGGTTGGCCGTATCCCGCCGCTTCCTCGCCGATGCCCAAGCCGAACGGAGACAGTCAAGTGACTCAAGCCTGGGCTGAGACCGGTCCTCTCAGAGGGCTGGAACCCGAGCTCATCACCCGAGCGAGAAGCGGCGACCGGAAGGCGTTCGCGGCCCTGTACCGCCAGCACCGTGACACGGTCTACGCCGGCATCGTCCGCCGGGTGCGCAACCGGGACCTGGCGGAGGACCTCACCCAGGAGGTGTTCGTACGGGCGCTGCGCCGCATCGAGACCTTCACCTGGCAGGGCAAGAGCATCGACGCCTGGCTGCTGACGATCGCCCGGAACCTGATCGCCGACCACTACACCTCCAGCCGGGCCCGCCGCGAGGTACCCACCGGCGAGTTCGGCGAGTGGGTCGAAGGGGAGGGCAACGCCGAGGACACCGTGCTGCACAGTCTGCTGGCCGCGGAGGCCCGCAAGGTCGTCGGCGACGCGCTGCCCCTGCTCAACCCGCACCAGCGCACCTGCCTCCGGCTCAGGTTTCTCGAGGAGCTGTCCGTGCCCGAGACGGCCCGGGTGATGGGCCGGCAACCCAACGCGGTCAGGTCCCTCCAGCATCGGGCCATGCGCAGCCTGACCGAGCTGGTCCGGGAGACCTGGGCGGTGGGAGCGTGACGCAGGAGGGGAGCATCCGTACGACCGCCACCGTCATCCGTGAGTGCTTCGCGACCTTCGAGGCGGAGGTGGCGGTCAGGGTCGCACTGGCGCTGGACACCGACACCGTGTCGCGGCTGACGTCCGCAACGGCCGAGGAGGAGCGGCAGCCGCAGTTGCTGGGGCGCGACACGGTGGTTGTGCGGCAGGGCCCGGTCTTCGCCGGGCAACCGGAGACCGAGCCGGTGGGCTCGCTGGAGGCCGAAGCGGTGGCATGGGAGGCGAAGTGCGCCCGGGCGAAGACCGTCTGGGCCGCGCTGGGGCTGCAGTTCCACGGCCACAGGCCGGAGCTCATGGCCATCGAGTGGGACCGCGACCGCGTGGTGGTCTGCATCAAGGCGGCATCCCTGGCCGACTGGGACTTCTGGCTCACCGTCATCGGGGCACCGGTGGAGGCCGACACCCGGCAGGCCGGTTATGCGCAACTGGCCTTCGGCACACGGGACGGAGTGCCGGTGCATCTGGTCGCGCACGATGTGCCGCGTCTCCTCAGCGAGGCATGGGCGGCGGCCCGCGAACCGTATTTCCTGTGGGGCCGCGTCTACGACCTGGCACGGCCGCTGACCGACCGCAACGGCGAGACCTGGCACCACCACCGATTCCGGCCCCGGGACCACGTACCCCTGCTGTGGCGGGGCGACCGCGACGAGCCCTCGGCGCTGACACACCTCATCCGCGACGCCGGTCCGCTGACCGCCGATGCCGCCCGCTCCGCCCCCGACCCGGCGGCCGGGGCCGCCGGCTTCGCCTTCGGTTCGGTGGCCGGGGCCGTCTGTTTCGCCCCCGGCTACACCCCCGATCCGGCGGCCGGGGTCTCTCACCCCGCCCCCGATCCGGCCGGCGCCGAGGAGGGCGGCGACGAGTGAGCCCGGCATCCCCCCTCGACTCCGGAGAGCACCTGGTACCTCTTGCCCGGTTGCGCCGGGAGCTCTCCGGTGTGCCCGTCTCGGGCACACGGGCCGCACCGCACCGCCCCCGAAGCGGTGCGGCCCGACTCCCCTCCTCACCACGGCCGGCGGCGTGGCGCCGTGACCGTGGGCGGCGGACATGGTGGTAGGGCGCGGCGTGGACGACCTGCTGCTCCAGCCCGCCCAGGGCGCCTCCGCCGCCGCGGACGATTCCGACGGGCCCGTCTTCGTCGACGCGTCCGGCCGTCGCAGCCGCCGCTTCCGCCGCCTCGGCGTCGCCGTCGGACTCGCCTGCGTGGCCTACCCCGTCGTCATCCTCGTCACCCTCTTGTCGGGCAACTCGAGCGCGCCATGGCTGCCGGTGCCCGACCGGGACGCCGGCACGTCGGCAGTGCGGGTCGACATCTCGCCGCGTCCCTCCGGCTCGGCCGAGCCCTCCCACTCCCAGGGCAGCTCGGCCGAGCCGGCCCCACCCTCGAACGGCGCCTTCGGACCCGGGGTCCCGGCCGGGGGTCTTACGACCTCGCCGGCGGCGGCGACGGCCACGCCCGCACCCTCGGGCAGCGCCGTCGGCCCGGGGGCGTCCATCACCCCCGAACCGTCGACGAGTTCCGTCAGGCCCACCTCCGGCCGCACCACCGATGCCCCGGACCCCGAGCCGTCCACCTCGGAGGACTCCTCGCCGGACCCCACCACCTCCGGCGGCGGGGTCACACCCGGCCCCGGCGCGTCCACGGCGGACGGCGGTTCCGCCGATCCCGTACAGGCCGGAGCCGACTCCACCGGCCGCCTCGCGTTCCCGGAGATCGTCCGGTGACGGCAGCCCGCCCCGGCCCGTGCGCTCCCGCTCGGGAGGACCCGCAGAAGAACGCGGCGAGCGTCCGGCGCGCCCGGCTGCGCATGCGCCTCCTGCTGCCGCTGCTGGTCCTCCTCGCCGTGATGGCGATGCTGATGCTGCGCGGGTACGTGCACAGCGAGATCCTCGCCGACTACCGCGTCCGTCCCGAGGCCGCCACCGACAAGGTGCCGCAGAGCATCCTCGAGGGCGGCCCGGTCATCGACACCCGCGACGGGCGTACGACCAGCCTGCGCGTCCCCGACCACCGGCTCGTCCTCACCTTCGACGACGGCCCGGACCCCACGTGGACCCCCAAGGTCCTGGACGTGCTGAAGAAGTACCACGCGCACGCGGTCTTCTTCGTCACCGGCACCATGACCTCGCAACACCCGGGCCTCGTCCGCCGCATGGTGGCCGAGGGTCACGAGGTCGGCCTGCACACCTTCGACCACCCCGACCTCTCCTACCAGTCCAAGCGCCGCATCGACTGGGAGCTGTCCCAGAGCCAGCTCGCGCTCACCGGGGCGGCCGGCATCCGCTCGTCCCTCTTCCGGCCGCCGTACTGCTCCTTCGCCGATGCCATGGACAACGCGTCCTGGCCGGTGGCGAAGTACATCGGCACCCGCGGCTACCTCACCGTCGTCAACGACACCGACAGCGAGGACTGGAAGAGGCCGGGCGTCGGCCAGATCGTCCGCCGGGCCACCCCCCAGGGCGGCAAGGGCGCGATCGTCCTCATGCACGACGCCGGCGGCGACCGCCGCCAGACCGTCGAGGCCCTGGACGAGCTCCTGCCCCGGCTGCAGGCCGAGGGCTACCGGTTCCAGAACCTCAGCGAGGCGCTCCACACCCCCGGCGCGAACACCCCGGTGACCGGCGCGAACCTGTGGCAGGGCAAGGCGTGGATCTTCCTGGTCCGCGTCTCGGACGACGTCACCGACGGCCTGGTCGTCGGGCTGGTGGTCATCGGTGTGCTGGTCCTCACGCGTTTCGGTCTGATGCTGCTGCTGTCGGGCGCGCATGCCCGCCGCGTACGCCGCAAGGACTTCCGCTGGGGTCCGGCCCCGGTCACCGAACCGGTGTCGGTGCTGGTGCCGGCGTACAACGAGGCCGCGTGCATCGAGAAGACGGTCCGCTCCCTGATGGCGAGCGAGCACCCGATCGAGGTGGTCGTCGTCGACGACGGGTCCGGCGACGGCACGGCCCGCATCGTGGAGGACCTGGGTCTGCCGAACGTACGCGTCGAGCGCCAGCCCAACGCGGGCAAGTCCGCGGCGCTGAACAGGGGCCTCGCGGTCGCCCGCCATGACCTGGTGGTGATGATGGACGGCGACACGGTGTTCGAACCGTCCACCGTGCGCGAACTGGTGCAGCCCTTCGCGAACCCCCGGGTGGGCGCGGTCGCCGGCAACGCCAAGGTCGGCAACAAGGACTCCCTGATCGGCGCCTGGCAGCACATCGAGTACGTGATGGGCTTCAACCTCGACCGCCGGATGTACGACATCCTGCGCTGCATGCCGACGGTTCCGGGCGCGGTCGGGGCCTTCCGCCGGTCGGCACTGGAAGGCGTCGGCGGCATGAGCGACGACACGCTCGCCGAGGACACCGACATCACGATGGCCCTCCAGCGCGACGGCTGGCGGGTGGTGTACGCGGAGAACGCGCGTGCCTGGACCGAAGCGCCGCAGTCCGTAGGGCAGTTGTGGTCGCAGCGCTACCGCTGGTCCTACGGCACGATGCAGGCGATCTGGAAACACCGCCGCGCCCTCGTCGACAAGGGACCGTCGGGCCGCTTCGGACGCGTCGGTCTGCCGCTCGTCTCCCTGTTCACGGTCGTGGCCCCGCTGCTGGCCCCGCTGATCGACGTGTTCCTGCTGTACGGGGTGGTCTTCGGTCCCACGCGGAAGACGCTGGTCGCCTGGCTGGGCGTCCTGGCCGTCCAGGCGGCCTGTGCGGCGTACGCGTTCCGGCTCGACCGGGAGAAGACGACGCACCTCATCTCCCTCCCGCTCCAGCAGATCCTCTATCGGCAGTTGATGTACGTCGTCCTGCTCCAGTCCTGGATCACCGCACTCACCGGAGGCCGCCTGCGCTGGCAGAAGCTGCGGCGCACGGGCGTGGTGGAGGTCCCCGCCGCGGTCCCGCGGCAGCAGCCGGGCGGAGCGGGAGTGATCGGAGGCCCGTCGGATGACGACACACCAGTCCACGGCGGAGGCGACCTCGCCCCCGCATCCACCGGGGTACGCCCGGCAGCCGAGCCCGGCGTCCACGTCCGCCCCCGCTCCGGCCGCGTCGAAGCCGGGCCGTGACCGCTACCTGGACCTGCTCCGCTCGATGGCGCTCGTCCGCGTGGTCGTCTACCACCTCTTCGGCTGGGCCTGGCTGACCATCGTCTTCCCGTCCATGGGCGTGATGTTCGCGCTGGCGGGCTCGTTGACGGCGCGCTCGCTGAACCGTCCTGCACGGGACGTGATCAGGAGCCGGCTCCGCCGCCTGCTGCCCCCGCTGTGGGCGTTCGGCGCGGTGGTGCTGCTCCTGATGTTCGCGGACGGCTGGAACCCGATGAAGGACCCGGACCACGGCGGCACCTGGGGCCTGGTCGAACTCCTCGACTACGTCGTCCCGCTCGGCACCCCGCCGTACCCCGAGCATCTCGGTTCCGACTCGGGCCTGCTGGAAGGCACATGGGCGGCCCAGGCGGCGGGCCCGCTGTGGTACCTGCGCGCGTACCTGTGGTTCGTCATCGCCTCACCCCTGCTGCTGCGGGCGTTCCGCCGCGCCCCGTGGGTGACGCTGCTGACGCCGCCGGCACTGACGGCGATCGTCGGCACCGGCCTCGTCACCATCCCCGGTGAGACGGCCGACGTGGTGACCGACTTCGCGGTGTACGGCGGCTGCTGGGTCCTCGGCTTCGCCCACCACGAGGGAATGCTGAAGCGGATCCCGCGGTACAAGGTGGTGTCCTGCGCGGTCCTGGCGATGGTGTTCGCCCTGTGGTGGGCGTCGGGACATCCGGGCCCCGACGGCTGGGACCTGAACGACATCCCCCTGGCGCAGGCCATCTGGTCCTTCGGTTTCGTGGCGATCCTGCTCCAGTACTCCCCGTCCTGGCGGCGGCTGCCGGGCCGGCTGGCGCGCTGGGACAAGCTGGTCACGCTCTCCAACGACCGCGCGGTCACGATCTACCTGTGGCACAACCTGCTGATCATGGCCACGGTCCCGATCATCGACCGGGCGTACGGCCTGCCGTTCCTGCAGAGCGACCGCGCGACGGCGGCGCTCGACGCGACGTCCCCGCTGTGGACGTTCGTCCTGGTCTGGCCCCTGATCGCCCTCACGGCCCTCGCCTTCGGCTGGATCGAGGACATCGCCGCGAAGCGGACCCCCTGGCTGTGGCCGGACGGAACCGGGAGGCCGGCCGGGCGCCATGCCCGCCGGGCGTAGCCGCGACACGAATTTCCGGGCGAGGCCCGCTTCACAGCCCGAACAGCCTTGCCGCGTTGTCGTGGCACACCGCCCGGAGCCACTCCTGTCCGAGCCCCGGGCGTTCCGGGGCGTGGAGTTGGTGCACGTAGGGATAGGGGAAGTTGGGGAAGTCGGAGCCGAGCAGGATGCGGTCGCCGAGTCCGGCGAGCCGGGGCAGGGCACGGCGGGGGAACGGCATGAGGTCCTCGGTGAAGTCGGTCAACGCCATCGTCGTGTCCAGCCGCACCTGGAGAAAGCGGTGGCCAAGTGAAACGCGCGCATCACCATCTCAGTGATCTATGTCACTGCGGCCTGTGTTTCCCGTGATGTTCGTCGGTGGGTCTGCGCTGTAGGTGTGGGCCACTCCTGTAATAGGTGTGCCCCACGTGACTTTTCTCTGCGGCCTTTGCCGGCCTTCTGATGGGGTGGATACGTCGTGAGTCGTCGTACGTCGCATGCGTACAGACCGCTGAGCTTGAAACGACGGGCGTGGCTGACGCTCGGTGCCGTGGTCCTGGGAGGCGGCGGCGTGGTGACGTACGCGGTCGCCAGCCCCTCCGACGGCCCCGGTGCGGCGGGCCGGGCCAAGCGGCCCGTGAAGGTCTACGACCTCGCGCTCAAGGGGACCACGGGCGGCAAGCGGGAGCTGCCGCGCACCCAGACGCAGCAGTTCTCCCTGGTGGGCGTCTCCTGGACAGGGGCCGTCAAGCGGCTCGACGGCACGGCACAGGTGCGCACCCGCAGCCTGGACAGCGGTGCGTGGAGCGCCTGGCACGACCTCGAAGTGAACATCGACCCGCCGGAGGACCCCAAGGCCGGGATGCGCGGCGCGTCCGAGCCTCTGTGGGTCGGTCCCTCCGACGGCGTCGAGGCCCAGGTGGTCCACAAGGACGGCACCACGGGCGCGCTGCCCAAGGGACTCCAGGTCAACCTGGTCGACCCGGGCGTGGTGACCGACGCCGAGGCCAAGGCGACCGAGCCGGCGGCGTTCGTCGCCGAGGCGAGCAGCCCGGCGGCCACGCCCACCGATTCCACGGCACCCACCGACGGTACGACCGTGACGCCGACGGACGGCCAGACCGGCACGTCCCCCGCGCCGACCGATCCCACCTCCCCGGCTGCCACCGACACCACGACCACGGCGACGCCCACCGGCTCGGCGTCCGCCTCGGCTTCGACGAGCGCGTCCCCGAGCCCCTCGGTCACGACGCCGTCCGCGCCGCCGTCCACCGTGCCCGAGCCGCCGATCACCTCGCGCGCCGACTGGGGCGCCGACGAATCGCTCAGCCCCGACCCGTCGGAGTACAACGCCGACGTCAAGGCCGTCTTCGTCCACCACACCGACGGGGCCAACGACTACTCCTGCGCCGACTCGGCCTCCGTCGTGCGCGGCATCTACGCGTACCACACGCAGGTCAACGGCTGGAACGACATCGGCTACAACTTCCTCGTCGACAAGTGCGGCACGATCTTCGAGGGCCGCAAGGGCGGCGTCGACCTGCCGGTGCTCGGTGCCCACACCTACGGCTGGAACCGGGAGTCCACCGGTATCGCGGTGCTCGGCGAGTACACCTCCACCAGCGCATCCAACGCCGCGCTGGCCTCCATCGCCCGCGTGGCCGCCTGGAAGCTGGGCCAGTACGGCGCCGACGCGGCCGGCACGGTGCAGCTCAACGCCGGGGCGGCCCAGCAGAACTACTCCGGCACCAGCTTCACCGCCGGCACCGCGTACACGTTCCAGCGGATCTCCGCCCACCGCGACGGCTACAACACCCAGTGCCCGGGCAACGCGCTGTACGCCCAGCTGCCCACCATCCGCGCCTGGGCGGCCGGACCGGTGCAGGGCCTGAAGGCGGCCTCGGTCGGCGGCGCGGGCCTGTCCGGCTCGACGTACTACACCAAGGGCGCCGTCACCCTGAACTGGACGACCACCACTCCCGGTTCGCTCATCTCCAAGTTCGAGCTGCTGGTCGACGGCAAGGCCGTGACGTCCGTCGCCGGCACCGCCACCTCCGCCGGCACCACCCTGGCCCTCGGCAACCACACCGTCGCCGTGCGCGCCGTCCACCAGTCCGGCAAGACCACGACGAGCGCCGCGGTGAACGTGGTGGCGGAGACGACCGCTCCGACGTTCACCACCACGCCGAACCTCTCGCTGCGCACCGGCACGGTCAACACCAGCGCGGTCCCGGTCACGCTCGGCTGGAAGGCCACCGACAACGCGGCGCTGCAGAGCGTGAAGCTGCTGTCGCCGGCCACGGCCACCTTCGGCCCGACCACCACCAGCTCCAGCCGCACGGCCGCCTCCGGCACCGCGGCCACCTGGTCGATGCGGGCCTACGACTACGCCGGCAACTACCGCACCTCCTCCCCCTCCTACACCCCGGTGATCCTGCAGGAGACCTCGGCGGTGAAGTCCGGCAGCTGGACGACCCGTTCCTCCACCAGCTACCTGGGCGGGAAGTCGTACTCCAGCGGCTCCAAGGGTGCGAGCCTCACCTGGACCTTCACCGGCCGCTCCGCCTCCTGGGTGGTCTCCCGGGCCTCCAGCTCCGGCCAGGCGTACGTCTACGTCGACGGAGTCAAGGTCAGCACGGTCGACCTGAAGTCCTCCACCACCCTGTACCGGCAGGCGATCTGGACGAAGACCTGGTCCAGCAGCGCCAAGCACACCGTCAAGATCGTCGTGGTCGCCACCAGCGGCCGCCCCACCATCACCACCGACGGCCTCGTCTACATCAAGTAATTCCCCAACCCCCGTCTGAGCGGGGGTGTACGGCACACGGGGGCCCTTGTCCCGCCAGGTCAGCCAGGCGCGACAAGGGCCCCTCGCGCATCGGGCGCTGCCTAGGGCCGGTCGGCGTCCAAGGCATGGCCCCGGTCCTTGATCCGCTCGTAGGCACGGCAGTGTGCCTCGACACAACGGTCCGGCGCCAGTGCGCCGTGCCTGTCAAAGCCCCCTGTCAGCCTCGGCGTTCCGTGTCGTCGTCAGGGATGGCCCACGAGGGCCGGGGAGATCGCCTGCCGTGGCCGCCGCGCGGGGACGGGGTGCGAGCGGAGAGCGGGGGCGGCGGCCGGTCGCTGCGGACCGGATGCGGGCACGGGCGTGAGCTGCCCTGGGCCGGCGGGTGACGAGCCGCGCGGCGGCGTGAAGCGGGCCACCTCCCCCGGAGGCATGCCGAGCAGACGCCCGGCGTCACCCTGGCTCACGTGTAGCTTGTCCACGAGCTCGTGAACAGCCCGTATCCGGGCCTGCCCCCGCTCTCCCGGCTCGCAGAGCCGTGGGGCGTTGGGCGCTCCAGGGGTGTGACGGCCCGGCACTCCAGTGCGCTGTAGGAGTGGGCCCGGGGACCCAGGGGCCACGTGGCACCCGCTCGCCCCCGAATCCGAGCGGGTGGTCGCGCACCGAGGGGCAGGCAGGTGAATCCCCCGTCGCCTGCCTGCCCCCTGCGCACCCCGGCGCCCGGTCCGAGCGGGAGTGTGCGTCGACCCGGGCAACCGGGACCTGATGACCGCAGGCCGAACCATCGGGCCCGGGGGGACTACGAGCAACGCGATGATCGGGGTGTGTGTGCAGGGTCTGCTGGCGGACCGCTACGAGTTGCAGGAGCTGCTGGGACGCGGCGCGATGGGCGAGGTCTGGAGAGCCTGCGACCACCTCCTGGGGCGGCCCGTGGCCGTCAAACTGCTGCATGCCGAGGAGGCGGCGGACGCCGAGCGATTCCGCCTGGAGGCGCAGATCGCGGCCCGGCTCAACCACCCCAACGTCGTGGGCATGTACGACTTCGGCGCGCACCATGACCAGCCCCACCTGGTCATGGAACTCGTCGACGGCTGGAACCTGGCCCAGGAACGCTCCCTGCGCGGCGCCCTGCCCCCGGCCGAGGCGGCGGCCATCACGGCCCAGGCGGCCGCCGGCCTCGCCGCGGCACACCAGCAGGGAGTGGTCCACCGGGACGTCAAGCCCGCCAACGTCATGCTGACCACCGACCGCACGGTGAAGATCACCGACTTCGGCATCGCGCGCTTCGCCGAGGAGGCCGCCAGCAACCTGACCGCCACAGGCAAGATCATCGGCACCGCCGACTACCTCGCTCCGGAACGCGCGCTGGGCCGTCCCGCACAGCCCGCCTCCGACGTCTACTCCCTCGGCTGCGTCCTGTACGAACTGCTCACCGGGCGGCCTCCGTTCAGCGGAGCCACGTCACTCGCCGTGGTCCAGCAGCACGTCAGTGCCACACCCGCACCGCCCGACCGCCTGCGCCCCGGCATACCGCAGCCGCTCTCCGACTACGTCCTGCTCATGCTCGCGAAGGACCCGGCCCACCGGCCCACCGCCGAACAGGCAGCCGCCTGGCTCGCCGCGCAGAACGGGGCCCCACGACCGGCCGGGCACGACAGCACCACCCTCATGCCCACGCCGGCAATTCCACCGCCTCCTCCGACCCCGCACGCCGGTGCATCCCGCGCCGGCACGCACTCCCGTCCCAGCGGCCGCCGCAAACTGGCCTCCAGGACAGTTCTCGCCGGGGCCGGCCTCGCCCTGTTCGCCGGGGCCACGGCCTTCGGAGTCTCGCTCAATTCCGGCGACACGGCGCCCACTTCTCCGACCTCTCCCTCACCCACTCGCATCGCACCGACACCCTCCGGACGGACCCCGGACACGACGCCATCGCCGGCGACTCCGACCACCACCACGCCACCCGGGCCGGAACACGGCGACGGCAAGGACGGCCAGCGGTCGGGCAAGCACGACGACGGGAAAGGAGGAAAAGGACGGCAACGGCAATCCGGCGACTGAGCCGCCGGGAGATGCCGCGTACAGCCGTGAGGCAGACAGGCGGCCAGGTTCGTCTGCGTGAGGACTGCGATGAAGATTCAAGGGTATTCGAGTGCGCAACTAGAGGCGCTTCGGATCTGAGGCTGAACGTATGGGGCTGCCTGGGCAGGAGGAGGGTCCACAGCCGCTCGTGGACCGCCTGATCTCGGCGTCCGCCGCGTTCGAGGGCACTGAGGAGATCGCCGAGGGCCGGGACCTGGCCCGATCCTTCCTGACCGCTGTGCAAGCGGTGCATGGACTGCCGGTGTGAGGCCGCGCGATGGGCATGGTGCAGCTGGTCGTCAGCGAGCTGGTGACCAACGCCCACACATACGCTCCCGCCCCGTGGCCTGCTGACGTTGGAGGTCATCGAGGGCTGCGTGGAGGTGACCGTGTGGGACAGTGAGCCGCGCCTGCCGGTCGCCCGCGCGGCCGACCCGCACCGGGTGGGGCAGCACGGACTCGAGATCGTCATGGCGGTCTGCCGGAGCTTCGAGACGCATCGAGAGCCGGTGGGCAAGCGGATCACCGCGACCGTCGTGCCGGCCGATGATCCCGGCGGGGCAGCGGCCGGCCGCCAGTTCCTCTGAGGCCCATGTGCAGGCGAGTGCCTCTCCATCTCCTCGTGGCACGACGTGCTCCAGGCGTTCTGCCAGAGGTTCGCCACGGAGACCGCACCCTCGTGTCCATCGTGATCACCTCGGGCTGTGATCAGTGGACCGCAGCCCCCACTGTGCGATGGTGTTCCGTCGGCTTTGCGGGACACTCATCCGGCTGGGGGCAGGCGATGTGCACGGTCTCTGCTCGCGCGGATCGCCCGCACCGTTAGAGGCCGTTCTCACAAATCGAGCAAGTGTCCCAGCGTTTAGCTCGCTCGTCTGCGTCTGGGGGGCTGACCTGGTCGTATGGCCTGATCGGGGCCTCCTTCGCGCAGGTACCATCCCTCACTGCCCCCGGCTGTTTCCCGGCGGCCGTGGCCGATCTGTGCCGGTGGACCACGGTGGCGGCTCAGGAGCGGGTCCTTATCGGTCAGGCGTGACGTGGCTGGTTTGGGCATGGTGCGCTGCGGTCCATTCGCCAGGCAATTGCCTGGCGAGTGGGCCAGTGTCGGTATGTGTCGGGTGCTGATCAGGGCTGGGCGGTTTCTGATCCGGATGTGGTGCGAGCGAGCAAGCGCGGTACCACATCGCACAGTTGGGGACGGGAGGCAAGAGTGGCAGTTTTGGCCAAACCTATGTGGTGATCTTGGCCGAGTTGGATCGACAAGTAGACACTGTGCGAGGCGAGTCAGCCAGAAGGCGATGAAGCCCGACGGACGACCTCTGACTCCGGACGAACGGGGTAGCAAACAGGAGGGGTTGTGGAGCGCTACTTCACCAGCAGGTGGCATGAGGATCTCCGGCATCGTGTGCGTGAGTTCGCCGAGTACAAAGTGCGTCCCCGGATCGCGGAGATGGAGGCTTCACGGAAGGTGGCCCACGAGCTGTCCCGGCTCATCGCGCGGCAGGGATGGATCGGGGTGACCATCGGCAAGGAGTACGGAGGTATGGGGGCCGGACACCTGGCCAAGACGGTCATCATTGAGGAACTCGCCCGAGTCAGTGGGGCCATGGGGGCCATGGTGCAGGCATCCCAGCTCGGCGTCGCCAAGATCGTCCATTTCGGCAACGAGAGGCAGAAACGAACCTGGCTGCCGCGCATCGCTGCGGGCGACTGCCTGCCCACGATCGCTGTCACCGAGCCGGAGTCCGGCGGCCACGTCCTGGGCATGGGCTGCACCGCCGTCCGCGACGGCGACGAATACGTTCTCAATGGCCGCAAGGTCTTCGTCGGCAACAGCCACGTCGGGGATCTGCACGGCGTGGTCGTCCGTACGGGAGAGGGTTCGAAGGGACTGTCGGCGTTCCTCGTCGAGGCCGACCGCCCCGGCTTCTCCCTGGCGCCGCACAAGCCCGCCATGGGACTGCACGGCTTCAGTTTCGGCGAGCTGATCTTCAACGACTGCCGGGTGCCGGCGGAGAATCGGCTCGGCTCGGAGGGCCAGGGCCTGGCTGTCGCCTACTCCTCCAGCGTGCTCTACGGCCGGCCCAACCTGACCGCCGTCTCCCTCGGGATCCACCAGGCCGTCTTCGAGGAGACAACTGCCCTGTGCATCGAGCGCGAGCGGTACGGCGCGCCGCTCGGCGCACTCAACAACATCAAACTCAAGCTGGGCAGGTTGAAGTCCCGGCTGATGACGGCCAGGCTGGCCGCGTACCACGCGGTGCACCTGCTCGACCAGGGGCTGCCGTGCGACGCGGAGTTGATGAGCGCCAAGTTCCTCAACGTTGAGTCCGCCATCGAATCGGCGAAGGACGGCATGGACATCCACGCCGCGGCCGGCCTGTTCACCGATCGCCCGATGGAGCGATACCTGCGCGACGCCCACCACATATACGCGCCCGCCGGTACCTCCGACATACAGCTGCTGCGCCTGGGGGAAATGGCGCTCGGCGAGGCCAAGGGCCAGTGGTCCGAGCGTCTGGCCGACCTGGTGCGGACGGCACCGGCGGAGGGCCGGCAAGAGCAGTCCGAGCCCTTGCCGCTGGAAACGGTCGGCCGCACGGGCTGAAACTCACAGGGAGCCGCCGACACAGTTCCGTGCCCGCGGCTCCCCACCACGCATCATGGGGCCGGTTGTAGCCGACCGCCCCTCACACGTGCTCAGATCCCGCCCCGGCGTTCCATTTCGGCGATGCGGTCGGTCAGTCGCTGCGCCATCGACTTGATGGTCTCCAGGCCCGCCCGTCCCCACGGGCGGGTGTCCGTGTCCACCACGCAGATCGTCCCCAGAGCCATCCCGGTCTGCTGGTCGATCAGCGGCGCACCCATGTAGGAGCGGATGCCGATCTCGTCGACGACCGGATTCCCGGCGAACCGCGGATAGTCGCAGACGTCCTCCAGTACCAGTGCCTTGCGCCGTACGACCACGTGCGGGCAGTAGCCGTGGTCACGGGCCATCACCCGGCCCACCTGCGGCCCCGGCTGCAGCTCCATCCCAGGCCGGCCGGCCGCGTAGAGGCCGGCGAAGTACTGGCGGTTCTCGTCGATGAAGTTGACCATCGAGAACGGCGCGTTGGTGACGCGCGCGAGATCGGCGGCGAAGTCGTCGAATTCCTCGACCGGACTGTCCCCGATGCCGATGTCGCGCAGCCTGGCGACGCGGGCGGGGGCGTCCCTGTCCTCGGGCGTCAGAAGCAGGTGGGAGGTCGGGTCGTACTGGCTGTAGGGAACCGGGGCGGACATGCAGGCTCCAATCGGCCGCGCTGAGCGTGTCTCAGCGCAGCGGGTCAAGCTCCGCGGACGGTACTCCGGGAGTCGAGGTGAGCAAGTGCTGTACGAGTGCGACCAACACGCTGGTGCTGGAGGAGCACTGCCGCGCGTCGCACATCACGACGGGGATGTGGGGCTTGATGTCGAGGGCCGCACGGACCTCGTCGGGCGTGTAGCGGTAGGCGCCGTCGAACTCGTTGACGGCCACGACGAAACCGATGCCGCGACGTTCGAAGAAGTCGACGGCCGCGAAGCAGTGCTCCAGTCGGCGGGTGTCGGCCAGGACCACGGCGCCCAGAGCCCCGTTGGACAACTCGTCCCACATGAACCAGAACCGTTCCTGTCCGGGGGTTCCGAACAGGTACAGGATGTGTTGATCGTCCAGGGTGATGCGGCCGAAGTCCATCGCCACGGTGGTGGTCGACTTGTCCTCGACGCCGACCAGGCTGTCCGTGCGGGCACTGACCTGAGTCAGCAGTTCCTCGGTGCTCAACGGCTCGATCTCGCTGACTGCCCCGACAAAGGTGGTCTTGCCCACCCCGAAGCCCCCGGCAACGAGGATCTTCAGGGCGGTACGGAAGGGGTCAGAGCCGCTTACGAAGGCCATTCAGCACCGCCTCCAGGAGAGTTCGATCGGTTGGGGAGCCCGCCCTCATGAGGTGCGGCGCCCGCGTGGTGAGCGCGTCGTGCTGCACGAGGTCGGACAGAAGAACTTTGGTGATGACGGCCGGCAGCCGCATGTGAGCGGCCACCTCGGCAACCGACAGGGGCACGCCGCACAGATTCAGGACCTGTTCGTAGTCGGGGCCCAGATAGAGGTTCGGCCGGACGCCGGTGGCCACCACTTGGGTGAGCAGGTCGAAGTGCGCCGAGGGACGGGTGCGCCCGTTGCTGACCGTGTACGGGCGTACCAACCGCCCGGCGTCGTCGTCGAGCCACGCCTCGTCCTGCTCCTCCGTCATCCTCAGCGCCTCGGATCATGGGCCGCGGTGGGCGCCTGTTGGCGGGCGGGAGTGGCGAGATACGTGCGGACGCTCTTGACCAGCTTGGCCATCTCGTAGCCGAGCACGGCAGCGTCAGCTTCCCGCCCGGCCAGGACCGCCAGACAGGCCCCGGAGCCCGCCGCGCACACGAACAGCAGTGCGGTGTCCAGCTCTACGACCACCTGACGCACGTCCGCACCGTCGGCGAACCGCACGCCCGCGCTGCGCGCGAGGGAATGCAGACCGGACGCCACAGCCGCCAGGTGTTCTGCTTCGTCGATGGTCTCCAGACCGTCGAAAGCCTTCGCCAGTCCGTCCGAGGACAGCAATAGGGCGCTGCGGGCGTGGGGGACCCTTTGGACGAGCCCGGTCAGGAGCCAGTCGAGATTCTGGTTCTGGACGGTAGGCATGTCGCTCACGGTGGCGTTCTTCTCCTCGGGGGTGGTGTGAAGCCTGCGGGTCAGCGAGAGCTTTCAGCGGAACTGTCGTCGGGTTCGTTCTCGGCGAGGCCGAAACCTCGCTGGAACGTGGCCATCAGGCCCGGATCGTGCTCCACCTCTTGCTCGTTCCCCCTGTGCGTGCCGGGAGTGTCCCGCAGCTGCGGCACGAGGTGCTCCTGCGCACGGCGCTGCGGCAGCCGCGGCCGCTCGTCGTCGGCCGGCCCGCCGGTGTGCGAGGGCCCTCGGTCGTACGGCTGCGCGCCGTCCACCGGTCCTGCGTGCTGCGACGCCATGGGTGTCGGCGCGCCTTGAGGCAGCGGCTGCGCCGCGCGCGGCGCAGCCACGGGTCGGGCAGCCGGCTGCGGCGCGGGCGGCGGGGCCACAGACCGTGCAGCCGGCTGCGGCTGCGGCAGCGGGCCCGCGAGCTGGGCGGCCGGCTGTGGCGTGGCGGCAGCCTGGATCGGCCGGGGCCTGTCGGCAGCCCGGTCCGGCGTCTCGTCCGGGTCGTCACCGATCAGTCCGCGCGGGATGATCAAGATGGCCTGGATGCCGCCGAAGATGTTGTTCTGCAGCCGGACCGCGAGGCCATGGCGGCGGGCCAGCGCGGAAACCACGTACAAACCGATGCGGCCGTCCGCGAGCAGCTTGCTGATGTCGATGCGGTCCGGCTCGGCAAGCAGCTGGTTGTACCGGGCCTGCTCCTCCAGCGGCATGCCGAGACCGCGGTCCTCGACCTCGACGGCCAGCCCCGCGGCCACCCGTTGGGAACGCAGCAGTACCTGGGTGTGCGGATCCGAGAAGGCCGTGGCGTTCTCGACCAGCTCGGCCAGCAGGTGGATGACGTCGGCGACGGCGTGACCGCGTACCGTTCCCTCGATCGGCGGCACCAGCTTGACCCGGGGGTAGTGCTCGACCTCGGCGATCGATGAACGCAGTACCTCGGTCAGGGTCACCGGGCGGGTCCACTGGCGGCGGGAGACGGAGCCGCCGAGCACGGCGACGTTCTCCGCGTGCCGCCGGATGCGGGTGGCCAGGTGGTCGACGTGGAAGAGGCCCTTGAGCAGCTCCGGGTCCTCAACCTCGTTCTCGAGCTGGTCGAGCATGCTGATCGCACGGTGCACGAGGGACTGCAGGCGCCGGGCGAGGTTGACGAAGACCTCGACCCTCTCCTGGCTGTCCTGCGTGCCGTCCCTGGAGGGCTTCGCGGCCCGCGCGGCCTGGGCGGCCTGCGCAACGGCCGTCTTGGCCTGCCACAGCAAGACGTTGATCTCGTAGGTCAGAGGGCCCTGTACGTCCACCTCGGGCGGCGCGTGATGGGTGAACGAAAGCTGCTCGACGCTCTCCCCCCGGCCCAGTCTCTCCAGCAGGCCCTGCAGTTCCGCCTGGCCCGCGGCGACCGCGCGGGCCAGTACCTCGTACTGCTGCAGTGCGTTGCGGGCCTCGGCACGGCCTGCGAACACGGCCCCGACCAGAACGCCGATGCCGAGTACGGCGCCCGCGACGAGCACGCCCCAGGTCGCGGCGTCGGCGGCGCCGGCCTGAGCAAGCAGTACGAAGACGATCAGGGCCGCCGCCAGGACCGCCATGAGGACTGCCGGCCACAGTGCCAGACGTACCGTGCGGGACCGAGTAGCCGCATCGGTCGGCCGATTCCGGACTGTCATCCTGGCATGCCTGCTGCGTCCCGGGCCTGCCGCGGTCGTTGTCCGACCGGCATCCGAACGCACTGTGAATGTCGGGGAATCGGGCATCGAAGACCTCTCGATCAGCCAGTTCGGACACCTGGCCGCGCAGCGCAGACCAGCCGTCAACTCGGGTTCGTGATGGGAGGGTTATTCGGTCGGCCACCCTACGCCAGTCTCATCCGTATGGCGTAATCACATGAGTACTGCCGGGCCGCAAAAGAGGATTCCCGGACTGCTGAAACGATTGGCCTGCCAACGGCGTCGGCACGCCGCACGGTGCCCGCGCAGGGCACTGACCCGCGGACCCGATGAGCCCCCTGAGGCTGCTGGGAGGCGGCGGCGTGGCGGTGCGAGCAGGTCGCGGTGCCACCGCAGCACCGTGTCCGGACGCATCAGCAGCCGCAGCCTGGGCAGCACGTCCTTCGGGAGCTGGTGCGGCGGCGCCGCCATGCATGCCCGATCACCCGGGTGGAACCGCACCCTCTTCTTGCCGAGTCGGCGGTCCAGGACGGCTGATGGCGCAGGACGAGGATCTCGACGTCCTTGTCCCTGTCGCTCATCGCCAGCAGACACCGCATGGCGAACGCGCTCGTGACGCCGAAAATGGGCCAGTCGTAGCAGCACGGCCGATCACCATGTCGCAGCGATCGCCAACTGCGGGAGAGCACAGGCGCAAGCGGCCGGCAACGGGGAGCCGGAAGGCCGAGTCGAACTACCGGAGGGACGGGCATGAGGGCAGCGAAGCACGCCGCCCCGCAACCGTAGGCGCGGACTGGTCACGGGCGTTCCCTTGGCGCTGCTGGTCGTCGGGTGCTGGCGTGCCGTCCCCCGGGAGCGGAACCGGTGTCAGGATCACCGCCATCTACGGGGAGCGGCTGACCGTCGACGGCACCGCCGTGCAGCCAGACGTCGCGCAGCCGACCGGCGTCCATTTCGCCTGGCATTGACCAGCCCGCCGGACAGCCTTCACCGGTCCGCAACCGAGCACGACCGCCGTTCGAATCCCGGGCCGAGCACTGTTAGGCTGCGCCCCCTGTTGTTAAACGCGCAACTAACGCGCACATCATCGCCAGGAGAGGGCGACGGAGGGATGCTCCTCGACGACGCGTCCGCGGAGTTCCACGAATTCTTCGAACGCCACTATGCCGAACTCGCCCGTCTGGCACATCTGCTGACCGGCGAGACCGACGCGGCGGACGACCTCGCGGCGGATGCCCTGGTCGCCCTGTGGCAGCGCTGGGACCGGTTGCGGCAGGCCGACCACCCGCTCGCCTACGCCCGCGGTGTGGTGGCCAACCTGGCGCGGGGAAGGATCCGCAGCGCGGTGCGCGAGCGACGCCGCATCACGCTGTTCTGGTCCCGCAGCCCCGAGAAGGTGGAGGGGCCGGACACGGCGGCCGTGCTGGACGTCCGCGCGGCGCTCGCCCGGCTGCCCTTCCGCAAGCGCGCCTGCGTGGTGCTGCGGCACGCCTTCGACCTGTCGGAGAAGGACACGGCGGCGGCGCTGGGCATATCGGTCGGCACGGTGAAGAGCCAGACCTCGAAGGGAATGGCCGAGCTGGAAAGGATACTGGGCGCACGAGCGGCCGGGGACCTGGTGGCAGGGAGGAGGAACCGGTGAACGAGGAGATCACCCGTCGGCTGCGCGAGGCCGCCGAGGCCCACCGGCCCGACCGCGCGCGGATGCTGGCCCGGGTGCAACGCGGCATGGCCGGCCCCGCCGTCCGTCACCGCGCGCGGCCGTTCGCGAGGTCCGGGACCAGGGTCGCGCTCGCCGGGCTCGCCGCCGCCGGCATCCTGGCGACCGGCGGCCTCGCCGTCGCCGCCATCGTCGCGCACTCGTCGCCGTCGGCCACCGTGACCACGCCTGCCACCCCGTCCCCGACCGCCGGCTCCCCGCACCCGACGTCGGCCCGACCCACCCCTGTCGCGCCGCCCCCGGTCACCACCCCGGGCAGCGCGCGCCCGACAGCGCCGGCCACCAGTCCATCGCCGACCGCCGGCGAGAGCCAGAACGGGGTGCTGTGGTCGGCCGGCTCGGTGGACCCGCACAGCACCGTCTACTGGACGCAGAGCGACCTCGCCCTCAAGACGACCCGGCCGCTCACCTCGCTCACGATCGAGATGCGGATCGCGCAGACCGGCGGGGTGAAGAACACCGGCACCTGGCAGACCCTGCCGAGTGCTGACTTCACCGTCACCGCCCAGGAGGCCGGCGGCACGCTGGTCTACCGCTGGGTCCTCAAGCCGGGCCTGACCGTGCCGGCCGGGAGCTATGAGTTCGCCGCCCAGTTCAACAACGGCACCGGCGTGCGCAGTGCCGCGGGCGACGGCTACCGCGTCGACGCGCAGGGTTCGGGGCGCACCGCGTCGGTCCGGGGACGGTTCGTCCCGACCCGGTGAACCCCGCAGTGCGGCAAAGGGACGAGTCCCTTTGCCGCACAGCTCGATGGGAGAACAAGTACCCGCACTGCTGGTACGGGGTCCAGTCGGCCGGGCCCACTTGACGGCGGCCGTGAAAATTCTTCCCTCGATCGCGGCAACCTTTGTGTGCGCGGCGGCGACTGACAGGAAACGGGGGACCGAGACCAAGGTCCACCTCGCCAGAAGGACAAGCCGTTGCCAGATCAGAACCCCTCTCATCGCCGCCGTCCGGCAACCCGTCGCCTGATCGCCGCCGCCGTGGTGCTCGCCGCCGTGGGTGCTGCCGTACCGCTGGTCGCCCAGGCCGCATTGACGTCGAGCGGCGGCACGCCGACCGTGCTCGCCGATGCGGCGGCCGGCAGCGGCCGCTACTTCGGCACGGCGGTGGCCGCGGGCAGGCTCGGCGACTCGACGTACTCCACCCTTCTCGACCGGGAGTTCAACATGACCACCCCGGAGAACGAGATGAAGTGGGACACCATCGAACCGTCCCGCGGCAACTTCAACTTCGGGCCCGGCGACCAGATCGTCAGCCACGCCGCCGCGCACGGCCAGAGGATGCGCGGGCATACGCTCGTCTGGCACTCCCAGCTGCCCAGCTGGGTCAGTTCCATCACCGACGCCGGCACCCTGCGCAGTGTGATGGACAACCACATCACCCAGGAGATGACCCACTACAAGGGCAAGATCTACGCCTGGGACGTGGTCAACGAAGCCTTCGCCGACGGCGGCACCGGCCAGCACCGCAGCTCGGTGTTCCAGAACGTGCTGGGCAACGGCTTCATCGAGGAGGCGTTCCGCACCGCGCGGGCCGCCGACCCGGCGGCCAAGCTCTGCTACAACGACTACAACATCGAGAACTGGTCCGACGCCAAGACCCAGGGCGTCTACAACATGGTCAAGGACTTCAAGTCCCGCGGCGTACCCATCGACTGCGTCGGCTTCCAGAGTCACTTCGGCACCGGCGGCCCGCCGTCGAGCTTCCAGACCACCCTGTCCAACTTCGCCGCGCTCGGCGTGGACGTCCAGATCACCGAGCTCGACATCGCGCAGGCGCCGGCAACCGCGTACGCCAACACCGTCCAGGACTGCCTCAACGTCCCCCGCTGCACCGGCATCACCGTGTGGGGCATCCGCGACAGCGACTCCTGGCGCACCGGCGAGAACCCGCTGCTGTTCGACAACAACGGCAACAAGAAGCCCGCCTACGATGCGGTACTCACCACCCTGGGCGGCACCAGCGGCACCAGCGGCACCAGCGGCACCACGTCGGGCGGCGACATCACCTCCGGCACTGTCTACACGCTCTCCGACGTGGCTGCCGGACGCGTTCTCGACGAGCCCGCCGGCCAGAACGGCAACGGCACCCCGCTCCAGGTGTGGGACGCCAGCGGCGCCACCAACCAGCAGTGGCGGGCCACCAAGAACGGCGACGGCTCCTACACGCTGACCAACGTCGCCAGCGGCCGGGTCCTGGACGAGCCGGGCGGCCAGACCGCCAACGGGACCAAGCTGCTGGTCTGGGACAACAACGGCGGCGCCAACCAGCACTGGAAGGCCGCCCGGAACAGCGACGGCTCCTACACGCTGACCAACGTCGCCAGCGGCCGAGCCCTGGAGACCCCCGGCGGCCAGACCGCCAACGGCACCCCCGTCCAGATCTGGGACTCCTGGGGCGCCGCCAACCAGCACTGGAACTTCAGAACGACCACGTCCACATCCACATCCACGTCCACGTCTGCGTCCACGCCGGTATCGACATCGACATCGACGGGCGGCACCTGCGCTCTTTCGTCGACCTACCGGTGGTCCTCGACGGGTGCGTTGGCGCAGCCGGCGAACGGGTGGGACGCGGTGAAGGACTTCACCACCGTGACGTACAACGGCAAGCACCTGGTCTACGCGTCGAACGTGTCGGGATCGTCGTACGGCTCGATGATGTTCAAGCCCTTCACGAACTGGTCGGACATGGCGTCGGCCGGCCAGACCGGCATGAGCCAGAAGGCGGTGGCGCCCACGCTGTTCTACTTCGCGCCCAAGAACATCTGGGTGCTGGCGTCCCAGTGGGGCGCGTCGCCCTTCGTCTACCGCACGTCGAGCGACCCCACCAACCCCGACGGCTGGTCCGCGCCGCAGCCGCTGTTCACTGGCAGCATCCCTGGCACCGAATCCGCCACCGGCCCGATCGACCAGACTCTGATCGCCGACGGCCAGAACATGTACCTGTTCTTCGCCGGCGACAACGGCAAGATCTACCGGGCGAGCATGCCGATCGGGAACTTCCCGGGCAGCTTCGGCTCGTCGTACACGACGGTCATGAGCGACACGACGAAGAACCTGTTCGAGGCGCCGCAGGTCTACAAGGTCCAGAGCCAGAACCAGTACCTCATGATCGTCGAGGCGCGGGGCGCGAACGAGCAGCGCTACTTCCGCTCGTTCACCGCCACCAGCCTGAACGGTTCCTGGACCCCGCAGGCCGCCACCGAGTCCAACCCCTTCGCGGGCAAGGCCAACAGCGGTGCCACCTGGACCAACGACATCAGCCACGGCGACCTGGTCCGCAACAACCCCGACCAGACCATGACCATCGACCCCTGCAACCTGCAGTTCCTCTACCAGGGCAAGTCCCCCACCGCGACCGGCCCCTACGACCAGCTGCCGTGGCGGCCGGGCGTCCTCACCCTGCAGCGCTGACCCGCCTGATCCACGGTGACGGCGATCGGGCGCGGTGCACCGGCGCGTAGACGAGCGGTCTACGGCGTGGGCACCTCCACCCGCTGACCGCTACTCACCGCCTCGTCGAGGAACCCCAGCCGTGCATCGGCTGGGGTTCCCATCGTTTGGGGACCAGGCGGAGGCTCGGCGAGGCTTGTCGGGCTGATGGGTGGGCTGAGGGTCCTGCGCGGTGCGGGCGCCGGCGTCCCGGGCCGCATTCACCTTCCGCCACATCGGCGCATTCATCGACCGGGACGGCCCGCACTGTCCCGGCATCGCGGTCGAACTCGGCTTCCCCGCCGTCACCTGTCAGCACGATCATCCCCTTCGCCGAGGCCGCCTCGATCGGCGCCCGCACCGACGGCGGCATGGCCGGCGCCGACCGGAGAAGTCCTCAGCTTCGCCTACTTGAGTGCTGTACCGCCCGAGTTGTGGTATGCGATCGTCTTGTTGATCAGGTTTCCGCCGTCGGACTCGACCGTGGTCTGTTCCTGCTGTCCTGGACCGAAGAACAAGCCGGCGACATGGGCGTTTGCCACCTGGTCCATGTGCCCGAAGAACCAGTCCACCTTGTCGTCCTTGTAATGGTTGAGGGTGTTGTTCTGCGCCATGTTGCCCACGGGGATCTGCCACAGGACCACCGGCTTGCCCACGGACTCGGCCATCGTCTTGTAGAACTGCAGCGCGGCGGCGGCCTTCTGGTCGGTCCAGAAGTGGTCACTGCCGCCGTGGGCCGGCTGTGCGTACCAGCCCGCGTCGCGGTCCGACACATCGGTGACCAGGACGTCGGCGTTCTTCGCCCCGAGGCTCGCGTAGTCCTTGACGCATGCCTGTGTGTTGGTCTCCCAGTCGAAGCAGGAAAGGTGCATTCCCACGGCGGTGTTCGGCGCGTACTTGTGCGCCATCGAGATCAGGCACTGGGCGAGTCCGGTGGCACTGTTCTCCTGCGATCCGCAATCCTTCGGATTCGCGCCCGAGACCTGTGCGGGAACCTGGTGCGGATCGCCGAGCGACCGGACGTAGCCCCAGAAGTCGGGCTCAAGGTCGATCGCGTCGTGCGACGTGCCGATCTTCTGGAGGAAGAAACGGTAGTCGTTCAGGTACCGGGTGAGCAGGTCGAGCCGGTTGATGGCCTTGACCTCGCCCGGACCGTCGCCCTGGCCTGCCGCATCCCCGAGGTCGCGCAACGAGTACCAGGTCCACAGCATCTTCTGCGGACGCGCGCTGCCCTTGTACGTCGCCTGGGCCGCCACGCTGTCCCGCCAGGTCACGTAAGTGCCGGGCGCCGTGGTGCTGCCGTTCCAGCAGCCCCACCAACCCGACCAATCGTCGTGGCAGCGCGCTGCCGTGTAGTAGTCCGACGAGGGCGCGGGCTGGCTGTGCACATAGGCGTACCGCACGTCGAACGGCGCGGCGGCCGCCGAAGCGTCGGACATCGAGCCGCCGATGAGCACCGTGCTACTGCCCATGAAACGCTTCGTCGAGCTGCCGCCACCGGCCACGGGAGACGGCGTGGACGACGGCGTGGACGACGGGTGCGAGCTGCTCGGAGCCGGGCTGGTGGGAACGCTGCTGCTCGGCGCGGTGGGCGTACCGGAGCTGCCGACACTCCCGGCCGGGACGAGTTGCCACTGCTGCTCGGCGCCGCCCCGGTCGCGGTTCTGGACGACGTCGCCCCCGTCGGCCTTGGCGGCGTTGTGGACATCGACGGCCATGCCACTGAAGCGATTGACCAAACGCACGTAGCCGTCCGGCGACTTGGCCAGTTTGAACTGCTGGTTGGTGCCGTTCAGGTCTTTCCACTGCACGAGGGCGGAGCCGGCGGTCTTCGACCAGCCGAGGTCGTCCAGCACCTTGCCGGAGTTCCGGTTCTTCAGCCGGTAGTACCCGTCACCCGCGTCGATGAACCGCCACTGCTGGTTGGCCCCGCCGTGGCGCGCCCACTGCACCACCGCCGCGCCGTCGTTCTTGGCGTAGGCGCGGTCGTCCAGCACCTTGCCGCTGTTGCGGTTGACCAGCACGTACCACTTCTTCAGATCCAGGGTTTGCTGCGCCGAAGCCTGGCTGACCACGACAGCCGAGCCGGCCACGACCACCATGGCGAGACCCGCCCAGAGACCCCGACGCGCGAGCAACCGACGGCCACGATGCTTCGGGCGGCCACCGCGCGCGCCGCCGTCGGCACGGTGGCCGCCGGCGCGGGACGCCACCGATGACGTGGGTGGGCCGGGGACATGTCTGTGCTCTCGTTCCAGGGACACGCCTGTGCTCTCTTTCAGCCGTTGCATCTGACCGGACCACTTGGCCGGACAACGCTGAGTGGTCCCAGAGGCCGAAAAGGTTGCCGCGAAGAGCCACAGATTTTTCTCGCGGGACAGCAGCGAGATCCCGACCCGGCAAGGCCGCTCCGAGCGCCTCGCCGACCTTGCGGCAGCCACCGGCAGTACCCACTGTCTGTGCGGCACCGGTGGTCTGCGTTACCTCGACGCCAGCCCCTTCGACGCCCACGGCATTCCCGTGCTGCCCTTCCACACCCCTGTGGATGACCCACTCTGGCAGGGGGCTCGCCGATCCAGCAGCCTGTGGGCCCTGAGCAAGACCGGGTCCGTGCGCTTGCGGACCATCTGGCAGCCCAACGAGAAGCCCACCATCCTGGACCCCACCCGTGACCGCCAGCATCTCCGACACCCTCGCCCTGGGCATCCTGGTCCCCCCCGTGTACCGCCGGAGTCCGGGCGAGCTGCGCGAGATGGGCGTGCTGGTCGGCTCGTACGAGCCTCACTCACCGGCCCAAGGCCGGCGATGGTGCTGATCGATACCGCTGGGAGGCACTGGTCTTTGTAGACCGCCTGGAAACGCGACCGCTGATCACCCCACACAGCACAAAGGCCCGGGTCTCTGACCTGGGCCTTGATCATGGAGCGGGTGACGAGAATCGAACCCGCGCTCTCAGCTTGGGAAGCGACGGCGCTTGGACGGGTTCCGTGGGCCCTGACCAGCGCAGTTGCTTGGTCCTTGAGGCGGTCGCGTGGGCCGGACAGCACCGCTGCTGACCGTCGGTTTCCGTCCTTACGGGCACGCTATGGGCACGGCGCCGAAGCCATTGGTCTGGGCGATGGGGCGACGGACATCGGTGTGGTTGCGGATGTGTAGGTGGGGCCGACTCCCGGCTGTCATTCGACGTCGACTCCGTAGGCGCGGGCGAGGCCGTCGAGGCCGTCTGCCCATCTCGGCCGACCCTCGGCAACGGGGAAATAAGCGGATACATCAATCCGGTACATGGACTACGCTTGGTACATGTCCATGAAGCGCACCAACGTCTACGCCGACCCCGAAGACCTGGCGATCATCAAGGAGGCCGCCAAGCGCCGAGGTATAAGCGAAGCCGAGATCATCCGCCAGGGCATCCACCTTGCGGCCATGGCGAACCGGGTCTGGGACGAGCCGCTGTTCTCGCGCACGTTTGAGGGGCCGGGGCGCACGCTGTCCAAGTCGGAGGTCCGCGACACGGTCGCCGAGGCCGCCCGGCGTGAGACCGGCTCGGGCTCCGGATCCGCCGCGTGATCATTGTCATCGCCGATACGTCCGGGCTTCTGGCGGCCCTGGACTCGGCTCATCCGGAACACCGGGCGGCGAACGAGGCCATCATGGCGGCGGGCCTGCTGGTCATGTCCCCGCTCCTGCTGGCCGAACTGGATCACGTGGCGACGCGTGAGCTCGGCAGGGAGGCTGCCGTCAGCGCGGTCGACGACCTGCGGCGCTGGATGAGCCGGGGTCGTGTCGTCCTGCCGGAGATCACGGAGGACCACCTGGGCGCCGCCCAGTCCGTCCGTGTCCGCTACCGCGCGCTGGACCTCGACCTCGCCGACGCGGTGAACGTGGCACTTGCCGCCGATTACGACACGGACGCGATTCTCACCCTCGACCGACGAGACTTCCGGGCCGTACGCCCGTTGGGCCATTACAAGGCGTTCAGGGTGCTTCCCGACGACCTCCCGCTCTGACGCAGGACCCTCGGCCGTCAAGTGCCCGGCCGGGACGTGGCTACCGCCAAGGACGGGGCTGGCCGGAGATCATCGGGTGGTGTCGATACACCACTCCCGCGGACGTGACCCGAGGAAGGAGACCACCGGCAGCCAATGGTGCGGTTGTGGTGCGCATCCCGCCCACCGGTCTAGACAATAAAGAACCCCCGGGTCTCCGACCTGGGGGTTTCACATGGAGCGGGTGACGAGAATCGAACTCGCGCTCTCAGCTTGGGAAGCTGATGTTCTACCATTAAACTACACCCGCGTAAGCACGGACATGATCCCCGCGGAGTCGATGTCCGGACGCTCGCTCACTGTACATCATCGCAGACCCCTGGTGCCGAGCCCCGGGGGTCTGCGTCTGTTTCAGGGTGCGATCCGGCTGCGGCTGGGGCGAGTTGGGGCGTACCGTGGAGGCCTGGCGGAGGGGTCGGGGGAGGTCGGAGTGCCGCCTGGAGAGTCGCGTCTTTGATCCCGTAACGTGGCTTTTGTCGTCAGGGCGGTACGCCCGACGAGGCTCTTGGGGAAGGGACTTAAGGGACTTGATGGAACGCACCGTCGTCCGTTGCGCGGACGGGCACGTCTTCAGCACCGCTTCGTTCCCGATGCAGCAGGCCGAGCGGCTCGGCCCCGGCCGGCTCATGAGGTGCCCCCGGTGCGCCCGGCTCCGCAGCGTGGTGCCGGTCGCCCTGGAGAAGCGGTAGCGGGCCCGGTACAGGCAGCAGCGGTAACAGAGGCGAGCGGTCGTCACGGAGATCGCATTCGGTAACACAGACGCGCGGAGTCGTCACGATTGTCACGGCTCCGCGCGCCTTGCGTATCCTCGCTACGTGCTTCTCTCAGACAAGGACATCCGGGCCGAGATCGACGCCGGGCGGGTACGGATCGATCCCTACGACGAATCCATGGTGCAGCCGTCGAGCGTCGATGTTCGGCTGGACCGTTACTTCCGGGTGTTCGAGAACCACCGGTACCCGCACATCGACCCCTCGGTCGAGCAGCCCGATCTGACCCGGCTGGTCGAGCCGGAGGGCGACGAGCCGTTCATCCTGCACCCCGGGGAGTTCGTGCTCGCCTCCACGTACGAGGTCATCTCCCTGCCCGATGATCTTGCCTCCCGGCTCGAGGGGAAGAGCTCGCTCGGGCGGCTCGGGCTCGTCACGCACTCCACCGCCGGGTTCATCGACCCCGGGTTCAGCGGGCACGTGACGCTGGAGCTGTCCAATCTGGCCACGCTCCCCATCAAGCTCTGGCCGGGGATGAAGATCGGCCAGCTGTGCATGTTCCGGCTGTCCTCGCCCGCCGAGTTCCCCTACGGCAGCGAGCGCTACGGCTCCCGGTACCAGGGCCAGCGTGGGCCGACCGCCTCGCGGTCCTACGTCAATTTCCATCGGACCCAGGTGTGAGGGCCACAGCAACATGAGTGAAGTGCGGGAGAACCTGACCTACGAGGCGTTCGGCGGTGCCATTCGGGAGCTGGCGCAGACCATCGCCGACGACGGGTACGAACCCGACATCGTGCTCAGCATCGCCCGGGGCGGCGTGTTCGTCGCGGGCGGCCTCGCCTACGCCCTCGACTGCAAGAACATCCATCTGGTGAACGTGGAGTTCTACACCGGGGTGGGGACCACCCTGGAAATGCCGGTCATGCTCGCGCCCGTCCCGAACGTCATCGACTTCTCCGACAAGAAGGTCCTGATCACCGACGACGTGGCCGACACCGGCAAGACGCTGAAGCTCGTGCGCGACTTCTGCCTCGACACCGTCGCCGAGGTGCGCTCCGCGGTGATCTACGAGAAGTCCCACTCCCTCGTGAAGTGCGAGTACGTCTGGAAGCGGACCGACGACTGGATCAACTTCCCCTGGAGCGTCGAACCGCCCGTCGTGCAGCGGGCCGGGCAGGTTCTCGACGCCTGAGGCGCGGTCAACGGGGGACCGGACCGTCGCCCGGGCTCGTGCCGGTCGGGTGGATGTCGTTCAGGCTGTCGACGATCGTCACGGGCGGTGGAGGCGACGGTGTGGGCACCTGGATGAGGATGGGGACGTAGACCACTTCGCCGTGTCTGTACTCGGCCTTCCACGAAGACCGGTAGCAGACGGTCGCGCTGGGGTCGCTCTGGGTCGCGTAACACCGAAGTGCGGACCGTGATTTCTGGGGCAGGGCACCTGCTTCAGCGGTTGCCGCGCCCCAGGCGCCGAACGCCATGCAGCAGGAGGCGGCCGCGGTCACGAGGCTGACGCCCCGCAAAGGTGCTTTCTGCATGCTCATCACCCGTCGAAGTGGCGAGGGGACTTCAAGGTCGCGCGTGGACTTCAGCGCTCGGAATGGTGGAGTTTGCGGGCGGCTTCCTGGCGGGAATGGACGCCGAGCTTGGTCAGCACCGCGCCCACGTGATGCCCGGCGGTCTTGGGAGTGATGTAGAGGCGGGCGGCGATCTCGGCATCCGACAGGCCCTCGTGCAGCAGCTTGAGGACGTCCATTTCCCGGATGGTCAGCCCGTACGGATTGGCCCGGGTGGCCGCCCGCGGGCCACGCCGGATCGGGCGGACGCCGAGGGTGCGCATCACCGCGCGGGTGTGTGCCACGGCCGGCCGGGCGCCGAGGGCCTCGAAAGCGGTCAGGGCCTGGTGCAGCGCGGGCGCGTCGCCGGACAGGCGGACCAGCGCGGCGTTGTGCGGGCAGCCGAGCGTGTCCCACTGGGCGGCGGCGCCGGCCCAGTCGCCTGCCAGCTCCAGCGCGTAGGGTCCGGCCGCGGCCACCTGCGGGGGTGTCCCTCCGACGCGGCGGATCCAGCAGGCCAGGGAGCCGGACAGCCAGGGATGGGTACGGTCCGCCAGCGCGTCCAGACCGCGTTGTGCCTCCGTCCGCACCAGCTCGTGGTCACCGGCCAGCCAGGCCGCCTCGACCCGGGCCTCCCACCCCAGGCCCGTGTCCAGCAGGCAGTTCGAGTCGACCAGGCTCGCGGCTTCCTCCAGCAGCGGCCACACCTGGCCCTTGCCCTGGTGGGCCCGCACCAGGGCCAGCACGGTCAGGACGAGGGCCCGGACGACCGGCGGTGAGCTGGGATGGGACAGGACGTTCTGTGCGGCGTCGGCGGCCTGGGGCCACAGGCCCCGGTTCAGCAGGCCCCAGCTGCCCCAGGCCCTCGTGCACAGCAGGTACGACAGCAGGTCGCGATCGAGGCAATAGGCTTCCGCCCGGTTCACGGCCTCGGTGGTCTGGGCGGCATCACGCTGCAGCGCCATCAGCCAGCACATGATGAGCGCCAGGAAAGCCGCGTCCTCCGGCAGATCCTGCGCCATCGCGCCCGACACCGCGCGTTCGCAGTCCTTCCAGCCGGTTCCCTCGCTCAGCATGCGTGCCGCCGCGGCATGGAAGCGGGCCTGGAGGACCGCCCCGGCATCGCCGAAGCGCTCACCCAGAGCGATCGCCTTGTCGGCGTAGGCGGTGGTCACCGCCACGCCCTCGTGCCCGTAGCAGGCCAGCTGGCAGAGGTTCAGGTACGCCCGGGCCAGCTCCCGGCTCGGCTCCAGACCTTCGAGCACCCGCACCGCGTCCAGGCCGGTCCGTTTGGCCTCGACGGTCCGCCCGGCCGGCCACAGCCAGCACGACAGCCAGCGCAGGTCCTCGCCCTCGCGCAGCCGGTCGCCCTGGGCACGGCGCAGCTGCACCGCCCTACGCCGAGACGTGACGCCTTCGTCAAGCCGGCTGGACAGGAGACAGGCCTGCGAGTGGCCCTCCAGCAGGAAGGTGTGCTGGTCGGGCGGCAGGCGGTCGGCGTACCTGAGGGCCCGGGTGTACTGGGCGGCCGCCTCCCGGTGCGCGCCCGACGCGGCAGCGTGGGCGGCAGCGGCGGGCGCGTACTCCAACACGGCCGTCACATCCCCGGCACCTTCGGCATGGTCGGCCAGCAGGGCCAGTTCGTCCGCGGCGACGGGGCGGGACCGCATCGCCGTCAGCACCTCCCGGTGCACCCGCAGACGGTAGGCGGCGGGCACGGACTCCAGCACCGCCAGCCGGGTCAGCTCATGGCGGAACTCGGCCGCGTGCCCGTCGGTCCGTACGATTCCGCAGGCCACGGCCTCGTCGAGCGACTCCTCCGGTGCCGGCAGCAGGCCGGCCAGCAGCGGCAGCGAGACCCGGCGCCCCAGGACGGCCAGCACGTCGACGACCCCGCGTGCCGCTTCCGACAGGCCGGCCAGGCGGCCGGCGACGGCCTCGCGCACGGTGGCCGGGATGGGTTCGGCGGGAGCGGCCAGGATCTCGGTGACGATGAACGGGTTGCCGGCGGAGACGTGATACAGCTGCTCGGCGTCGACGGCGTGTCCGGCGGCCAGCCGGGCCACGGCCCGGCGGCTCAGCGGGGCCAGGTCGTGGCGGCACACCCAGGAGTAGCCGGCCAGGGTGCCGAGGAGGGCGGTCACGTTGTGGGTGCGGCCGATCTCGTCGTCGCGGTAGGTGACCACCACCAGCGCCGGAACGCTGGGCAGGCGCCGGGCCAGGTAGCGCAGCAGGTCCATCGTGGCCTCATCGGCCCAGTGGACGTCCTCCACCACCAGCAGGCTGGGGTAGGAGCTCAGGTCGGCGAGGAGGCAGTCGAAGACCTCGTCGGAACGGCAGGTGCCGGCCAGCGCTCCGGTCAGGGCGGTGCGTGCCGCCCGGCCCAGGTGCGGGGCCAGGTCCACCAGGGGGCCCAGGGGGCGGGGTGTGGCCAGCGGGTCACAGGCGCCGACCAGGACCCGGATGTGGGGATCGGCCAGCCGAGCAAGACGGTTGATGACGCTGGTCTTGCCGATGCCGGCCTCGCCGCGTACAAGGGCCAGGCGTCCAGGGCCGCTCACGGCATCCTGCAGGTGACCGGTTAGGTCCTGGAGCACGGCCTCTCGCTCTAGCAGGTCCATCACCGGCCAGTTTCCCTCGGTGGCCGGAGCGGCGCAAAAGATCCAGACCGATCAAGACAGGTCGGCAGGTGGGGTGCGTCTCGCGATTCCGGGGTGGGACGTGGGGTGTGCCGGGGTGGAACTTGGGGTGTCCACCCGATGTGTCCCCGGCTGTGATCAGAGCATGCTGACGAAAGAAGCCCGGACGTGGGTTCCCCGGTTCTCGCGGCTCAAACCGGTACGACTCCGGTAGAGCATCCAGCCAATGAGGACGTAGGAAACAACGGCTTGCCGCCGTCTGTCAAGTCACGAGATTTCGGGAAATGACGCGGGGCGGAGCGGCGGGGCCTAATTGAGTCATCAGATCGAACGGATGGCTCGCTCGGAGAATCCTCCGCAAATGAAATGGGCCCCGGATCGGCACAGTCCGAATCACCGAAAAGGAATCATCATGCTGAAGAAGATCGCAAAGCGCACTGCGGTGCTGACCGCCTCGGCTGCACTGGCCGCGGGAGGCGCCCTGGTACCGTCCGCCGCCTTCGCCGCCCCGACGCCTACGGTCGCTCACACGATGGCGCCAAGTGACAACGGCGGAAACAATAACAACAATAACAACAACAACGGCGGAGGCGGGAACAACAACAATAACAACAACAACAACGGCGGAGGCGGGAACAACAACAACAATAACAACAACAACAACAACGGAGGCGGCAACAACAATAACAACAACAATAACAACAACCGCGGAGGGAACAACAACAATAACAATAACAACAACAACGGCAAGAAGAAGGGCCACCGAAACAACAACAACAACAATAACAACAACAATCGGGGCGGGAACAACAACAACAATAACAACAACAACGGCGGAGGCGGGAACAACAACAATAATAACAACAACAACGGCGGAGGCGGGAACAACAACAACAATAACAACAACAACGGCGGAGGCGGGAACAACAACAACAATAACAACAACAACGGCGGAGGCGGGAACAACAACAACAATAACAACAACAACGGCGGAGGCGGGAACAACAACAACAATAACAACAACAACGGCGGGGGCGCGAACAACAACAACAACAATAACAACAACAACGGCGGGGGCGCGAACAACAACAACAATAACAACAACAACGGCGGGGGCGCGAACAACAACAACAATAACAACAACGGCTGAACTTCACAGTCCGGCGGCCGCTGGTGCACAGGCACCCGGTCGCCGGGCTGTTTTGCGTGCGCGTCTTCAGTGCCTCGATCCGGCCTGTGCCGTCGGATGGCAGACCTGGAAGTTGATGAGTGGCTCACTCAACAGGGGTGTCGTCTTTTCCGGCCAGTTTTGCCGGGTGAGTGACCCGAAGAACGGGAAATATTGCCCAGCAGCGAGCGGAACACCCCGGCGCCTTGAGCCTGGCGCCGCCGGCGCTGAAGAGATTCGCCGCCGTCGTAGCGGCGCTGATCTCTCGTCGTCCCTGGTGCCGAATCTAGGGCGCCTTAGGGGACAGGATTGCGAGGACAGGCGTTGAACGATTACGCAGCCGCAGAATTCACGGCGTCAGAACTCACCCCCGCAGAACTCGCGCCCGGAGAAATGCCGATCCGACGAAGCGCATACGAGAAGGGCCCCCGGCTGTCATGCCGGGGGCCCTTTCGCGCTCACTGGGACTGGGACGAGGGACTAGAACGTACCCAGCTTCACGATCGACAGCAGCGCGATCAGCTGGATCGCCGACGCCCCCAGCGCCCTCGGCCAGGGCAGATCGTGGGAGCGGGAGACCATCAGGGTCAGCAGCGCGCCCGCGCCGATCCAGGTGGCCCAGCCGAGCAGCTGGACGAAGGTCGCGTCGCCGCCGACGAACATGGCGACCAGCAGTCGCGGCGCGTCCGTCAGGGCCGTGATCAGCATGGACAGGCCGACCGTGGGCTGCCAGGCGCCGTCGCCGCCGAGCTGACGGGCCAGGGTGTGGGTGACCACGCCTAGGACGAACAGGCCGAGCACCATCACGACCGCCGTGATCAGCACGATCGGCACCGCGTTGGACAGTGTGGCGCCGATCGCGTCCTTGCGGGCGCCGTCGAAGCCGAAGACGGCAAGCAGGCCGTAGAGGAAGGTGGTGATGAGCGCCGGGGCCCACATCGTGTAGTCCCGCATGCGCAGGAAGGTCTGGTCGGGGGAGAGGACGATCCCCTTCAGCAGCTGCTTCCAGTGCAGCGGCGGGCCCAGCGGGGCGGCGGGCGCCGGGGCCGATCCGGCCTGGTAGGTCGCGCCCTGTGTGTAACCGGCGGCCTCGTCGACCGAGAACGCCTGGGTGTGGCCCGGGTTGTTGGCCGCGTACGGGTCGTGACCGGCAGCGGTGCCCGGGTGGCCGCCGTCCCCGAAGTACTCCGGCCCGTCGTCGGCCGGGCCCGGGTAGCCGTACGACTGCCCCGGCCGCCCGTACGACTGCCCCTGCCGGCCGTACGGCGGCTGCCCCTGCTGCGGGTACGGCCGCTGCGGCGTCTGCGGGTAGCCGTACGCGGGCCCCGCGGGCTGCCCGTACGACGGCCCCGGCTGACCGTGCTGCGGTCCGGGCCGGCCGTACGACGGTCCCTGCGGCGCCTGCTGTCCTTGGGGGGTGCGGTTGTCCCGGCCCCCGCGTCCGATCCTGAATCCAGCCACGTCATCGAACGTACCCGGTCCCGGAGAGTGGTGTGCCGGGCCCGGGCGTCCGGGCCCGGCATTGCGGCCGACCTGTGACATCCCCTAAGGGACCGTCAGGGACTTGACCAGGGGGCGCTCAGGGATTTCCCCCGGTTACCCGCCCCGGGCCCCACCCTCGGCCGGCCGTCAGTCCAGGAAGTGACCGCCCACGGTCGTCAGGTGGACGGCCCCGGACGTCGTCGGGACGGTGGAGGTGCCGCGCAGCAGCACGGCGCCGCCGCTCAGGCCGATCGCCAGGTCGGCCTTGCCGTCGCCGGTCAGGTCGCGCAGGTGCACGGTGTAACCGAACTCGGCGTCGACGGCGGCCGGGCCGGCGGCCGTCTGCGCGATCCAGGAGGAGCGGGTGCCGGTCAGGCCGCCGGAACCGCCGCGGAAGACGTGGACGCCGCCCTGGTCCTCGTGGCCGTCGACGTCCTCCAGGGGCACCCCGACCGCGAGGTCCGCGTAGCCGTCGCCGTTGGTGTCGGCGGCCGAGAGGTCCCGGCCGAAGTTGTCGTCGGCCTCGGGGGTGCCGGAGACGCCCGTGGTGGCCTGGGTGAACGTGGTGGAGCCGCTGGGGCCCGAGGACCCGCCGCGCCAGACGGTCACCGCGCCCTTGCCGTTGTCGTGGTCGGGCAGGCCGATGGCGATGTCTCCGTGGCCGTCCTTGTCGAAGTCGCCGACGGCCGCGTCGACGGCGGCGGAGTCCAGGGTCTTGGAGGCCCCCGAGACCAGGCCGGAGGACGAGCCCTTGAGGAACCAGACGCGCTGCGCCGGGGTGCTGTCGGCGGCGCTGAGGAACTGCTCGCCGAGGACGACGAGGTCCGTTCTGCCGTCGCCGTCGACCTTGCCGGCCGCGAGACCGGAGGAGTACCAGCCGGCGTTCTCCTTGTCGATCTTGCCGACGCTTCCGGTGCCGCCCGACTTGGTGAAGGGGCCGCGGTACAGCCAGGCCTCCATCCCGCCGATGACCGCGAGGTCGGGCGAGCCGTCTCCGGTGAAGTCGCCGGCGACCAGGTCGGAGCCGAAGTGGGCCTGCGAGGCGTTCGCGGTGCTCTTCGGGGTGAGGGTGGTGCCGCCGGACAGGCCGGAGCGGGAGCCCCACAGGATCGTGACCGTGCCCCGGTACTCCGCGCTGCCGACGTGCTCGGTCGGGTTGCCGACGACGAGGTCGGAGTACCCGTCCTTGTCGAGGTCCGCGGCGGCGAGGGCATCGCCGAAGCTGTCGTCCTCCTCGCCGCTGCCGGGGACGCCGGCGCTGTCCTGGTCGACGGTCTGGGTGTGCGCGGTGTCCAGGCCGTTCGCGCTTCCGTAGACGACGGTGACGGCGCCGCCGGTGTGGTAGTCCTGGTTGTAGCCGAGGAAGGCGAGGTCGCGGTAGCCGTCGCCGTTGAAGTCGTCGTAGTTCTTGGCGACCGCGGCCGTGGCGGGAGTGCTCAGCATCAGGGGCGTCAGGCCTGCCGTCAGCAGGGTGGCCGCGAGAGCGGCGGAGGTGGCTTTGCGCATCGAGGTTCTCCGAGGGGTCGGCTGATCGAGCGGCTGGAGCTTGGACGGGAGCCTGGGGCCGGGGGCAAGGCCGGGGCCCACGCGGTCGCGGTCCCCGCGCTGCGAGCGCGCGGGGACCGCGATTCCCGGGGCGCGGAGCGTCAGTCGGCGAAGTTGGCGCCGAAGTACGGCGTGCCCGACGTGGAGACGCCCGAGTCGCCGGGCCAGATCGAGCGCGAGCCGGTCGTCGTGATCTTCGTGCCGTCGGAGGGCAGGTAGGTCACGGCGCCGTCGCCCGCGTTCTCCTGCGAGCCGACGATCAGGTCGGCCTTGCCGTCGCCGGTGACGTCGTCGAGCTTGACGTCCGTACCGAAGTAGTCGTCCTGCTCGTCGTTGCCGGGCACGCCCGGGGTGGACTGGGCGAAGCCCTGGGCGCCGGAGGTGGTGTCCAGGCCGTTCGCGGTGCCGTAGAGGACGGCGACGGAGCCGGTGTTCGTCGCGGTGCCGATGTTCTCGCCCGCCACGCCGATCGCGAGGTCCAGGAAGCCGTCGCCGTTGATGTCGCCGAGGTCGAGCTCGTAGCCGAACCAGTCGTTGCCCTCGGCCGTGCCGGGGACGTTCCCGGTGTCCTGGGTGATGCCGGTGGCGGCGGTGGTGAGGGGGCCGCCGTCGGAGCCGTAGGTCACCCAGACCTTGCCGCCCTTGCCGGAGTCGGGCACGGCGGTGCCGTCCTCGGTGGTGGTGTTCCAGTAGGCGCCGCTGACGACGTCGCCGTAGCCGTCGTGGTCGATGTCGCCGATCGCGGTGATCACGCCGGGCTTGAGGGTCTCGGACTGGGACATGTCCAGGCCGCTCGCGGTGCCGGGGATGTAGTAGTTGCGGTTCCAGCCGTAGTCGGTGGAGGTCTCGTAGCCGTCCACGACCAGGTCCGTCTCGCGGCCGCCGTTGATGTTGCCGGCGGTCAGGTTGAGCGGGCCGTTCGCGTCGGTGCCCATGATCGGGGGCTTGATCGTGTACTTGCCGCCGGGCACGCCGGAGGCGTTGAAGCCGCCCTTGAAGACGTAGATCGTGGCGGCGGAGCTGCCGACGGCCAGGTCGGCCTTGCCGTCGCCGTCGAAGTCGCCGGCGGCGAGGTTCTTGCCCCAGTAGTCGTGCGCGCTGGGGGCCGGGTCGGCGATCGAGACGCCCTTGCCGGTGATGCCCTGGGCGGAGCCCCACAGGATCGCGAGGCCGCCGCCGTCCTTGTCGGTGCCGACGTCCTCGCCGGGGGAGCCGACCGCGACGTCGTCGTAGCCGTCGCCGTTGAAGTCGGCGTAGGCGCTCTCCGCGCCGAAGTGGTCGCCGGCCTCGGCGGTGCCCGGGTTGCCGGTGGTGTCCTGGCTGATCGAGGAGCGCTTGGCGGAGGAGACGCCGCTCTTCGTGCCGTAGAGGACCACCAGCCGGCCGGCGGCGCTCCTGCTGTTCACGGACGCGCCGTCGGCGGAGAAGGCCACGTCGCCGATGCCGTCGCCGTTGAAGTCGGCCTGCGGGACGGAGGTGGAGTCCGCGGCCGTCGCCGTCGCGGCCGAGAAGGTGAGCAGACCGCCCGTCAGTGCGGCCGCGGTGGCCGTGGCGAGGGCGAGTCGCAGAGGCTTGTGCATGCGGGTTTCTCCTGCGGCATGCGGGGGATGCCTGGCTGACATCCGGAGTCGATGGGCTGCGGACCGCCCCCGTTCGCCGTGAGTTGTCCCACGGTTCACCGGGCGGTCGGCGATCAGGAGACCCGCCGGGATGCGTAAGGGTTGTACGTGAGCGGGGTAAATTTACGGGGCTGCTGTGCGTGTCGGGTCGACGCGTTACGGCGCCAGGAACTCCGAGGTCGAGAAGGTGGTCGCCGGCCTGGCCGCGAGCAGGCCCTGCGCCGTGCCCCGGTAGACGGCGACCGTGTCCTTGGTCTCGCCCCGGTGCGTCCGCACCACCAGGTCCGCCCGCCCGTCCCCGTCGAAGTCGCCGACCGCGAGGACACGGGTCGTGCCGGGCGCGGGCGGTACGACGGTGACCGCTCCCGCCGTCGACGGGCCGCCGGCGCCGGCCCGCAGGACGCGCAGCCGGGAGCCGCCGCAGAGGAGCTCGTCGTGCCCGTCCCCGTCGAAGTCGGCGGCGCCCGGCGTCGATCCGGGGCAGCCGAGGGTGCCGCGGGCGGACGCGGCCGGCAGGTCGTAGCGCAGGGACGTTTCCGCCGTGCCGCCCACCGCAGCGTCCAGGGCCGCGCCCCGGCCGAAGCGGCCGAGGGCCACATCGCTGCCGGTGGGCAGGACGGTGCCGGTGCGGGCCGGTCCCGCCGGTCCGCCGAGCACGACGGCGGCCTTGCCGGGGCCGTCGGCGGCCCGGACGAGGAGGTCGTCGTACCCGTCCCGGTTCACATCGGCCGCGGGGCCGGTGGGCACCTCTCCGGGGGCAGGCAGCGGGGCGCCTGCCGCGTGCGGTGCGCCCTGACGGGTGAAGGGTCCGCGCAGGTACGTCAGTCGGCCGCCGGACGCGTGCAGCACCAGGTCCTCGCCGCCGTCGCCGTCGAAGTCGCCGCACACCGGCTGGTCGGGCCAGTCGTTGCCGAAGCGGGCGCGGGCCGGGACGGTGAGCCGGACGGCGCGTCCGGTCAGCCCGGCCGGCGAGCCGAAGAGGATCTGCAGCGGCACCGGGGGCCGGCCCTGTCCGTCGTACGGCGGATCGGTCGACACGATCAGGTCGGTGAAGCCGTCGCCGTCCAGGTCGCAGCGGTCCTCCGCGTCGAAGACGGCCGGGAGCCGGCCCTCGGCGGGGGCGGCCTGCCTCTTCGGGGTGAGCAACTGCCGTGCGCCGGGGACGAGTCCGCGCGCGCTGCCGTACACGATCCCGATGCCGGCGTCGTCGGCGTGGCTCTGCGCCTTGACGAGGTCGTCGAGGACGAGGTCGCGGTGTCCGTCGCCGTTGAAGTCGTCGGGAACCCTGCTGCCCTTGCCGGGCGGGACGGGGAGCCGGGCGGGGGCGTGCGGGGACTTCGTCCCGGCCGGTTCGGTGCCGTCGGAGGGGCCGCAGGAGGCCAGGGTGAGGGCGAGGGCCGAGGTGAGCGCGAGGGCGCGGGGGAGGACGAGCGCCGTGAGCGTCCTGGTTCTCAACACCTCCGCAATCATGCACGCGTTCGACCGGCGGCGACACCCCGGGGCGGCGCCGCAGCGCGAGGGCGGTGGGCCAGGATGGTGCCATGAGCGTAGTGAAGATCAACGTGCTGACCGTGCCCGCCGAGCAGCGGGAGGTGCTGGAGAAGCGGTTCGCTTCCCGGGCGCACGCGGTGGAGAGTTCCGACGGCTTCGAGTGGTTCGAGCTGCTGCGTCCCGTGGAGGGCACCGACACCTATCTCGTCTACACGCGCTGGCGGGACGAGGAGTCCTTCCAGGCGTGGCTTGAGGGTCCGATGAAGGCCGCGCACCAGGGCGGCGGAGAGGGCGCCGAGCGCCCGAAGCCCGCGGCTTCCGGCTCCACCCTGTGGTCCTTCGAGGTGGTGCAGCAGTCGGGCCCGAAGGGGGCGTAGGCGAGGATTGGCAGGTACGTTCCGCCCCGGAGCTGGCTCCCGGCCTCTGACCTGCGCGTTCGTGTCAGGCTGGTGGAACGGATCTGCCGATCTCGGCTTCGCCCGTGGGCGGGGTCGGCGGGGTGCGGCGGAAGGTTTCGGCCAGGGCCGTGTTCGCGGTCACTGCGACCGCCATGGTCACGGCGGCCAGGGGGTGGCCGACGCCGTAGAGGGCCGCGGCCCCGCCTCCGAGCACCACCGCCTTGACCGTGAGGACGAGCGGCAGGCCGGGGCGCAGCCGTGCCCTCGGTGCCGCGAACAACGCCCACAGCACGATCGCCGCCAGGGGCGTGCCCAGCCCGAGCAGGACGTGGAGGGCCGCGTCGCCGCCGACGGTGAATCCCCACCAGCCCAGGCACGCCAGTGCGGCGAGTTCCAGCAGGAACGCCAGGAGTTCGTTGGCGGTGTACCAGCGCCGCGCGTCTATAACGGCCTGGGCGGAGGGGCCTGTTGGCATGGGGTCCTCTCGGTGCGCCGGGGGGCCCAGCATGACAGGGTGGTGACGGGTGGGACGGGTTTTTGCCGGACCGTCGTGGCTCGCCGCCCCGCCCCTTCTCGAAAGGCATCGGCATCATGGACGAGCGGCTGCAGCGCACCGGTGACTCGCTGGACGAAGCGGCGGACGTGTTCCAGGAGGTGCGGCCGCGGCTGTTCGGGGTCGCCTACCGCATCCTGGGCAGCGTGTCCGAGGCCGAGGACGTGGTGCAGGACGTGTGGGAGCGCTGGCAGGGCACCGACCGGAGCGCCGTGCAGGATCCGGGGGCGTTCCTGGCGACGATCGCCACCCGGCTGGCCATCAACGTGGCCCAGTCCGCCCGGGTCCGCCGTGAGGCGTACGTGGGGCCGTGGCTGCCGGAGCCCGTGGACACCGGCGTGGATCCGCAGGTCGGCGCGGAGCGCGGCGAGGCGCTGGAGATGGCCGTGCTGCTGGTCCTGCAGAAGCTGAACCCCGTGGAGCGCGCGGCCTACGTGCTGCGGGAGGCCTTCGACTACTCGTACGGCGAGATCGCGGACATGCTCCAGCTGAGCCAGGCCAATGCGCGGCAGGTCTTCAGCCGGGCCCGCAAGCGCCTGACCGCCGAGCGCCGGGAACCCGTCGAGGCGGCACAGCACCGGCGGCTGGTCGAGGCCTTCGTCGCCGCCGCGCGGCACGGTGACGTCGCCGAGCTGGAGAACGTGCTGTCGGCCGACGCCGTCGCCTACGCGGACGGCAACGGCATGCGCGGCGTGGCACGGGTGGCGGTCGTGGGCGCCGAGCGCGTGGCCAGGGTCAGTGCCGTCGCCCACAAGTTCTTCCCCCGCGCCGAGTACGGCGTGGTCGAGGCCAACGGCCGGCCCGGCCTGCTGCTCGTCCAGGACGGGGCCGCCGTCGCCCTGGTGTCCGTCACGGTGGGGCCGGACGGCATCGACGGGCTGTACTGGGTCCTGGCGCCCGAGAAGCTCAGGGCGTACGAGCGGTCCGCGCACAGGCCCACGGGACGGTCGCAGGCGTCGTAGCCGTAGCCGCCGGGCAGGCAGCCGGCCGGTCGCGGTGGCCCCGCTACCGGCCGTGTGTCGCTGTGGACCGAGGCGCCTCGGTCAGTGCCGCTTGAGCCAGTCCTCGTAGCGCGTGGTGACCCGGTGCGCGGTGTCGTCGCCGGTGAGCACGTCGGGCATGCCCGCGAACGGGCTGGCGGACTCGTCGGTGACGACGGAACGGCCGTCCGGCTTCGCCTCCAGGGTCAGCTCACCGAGCCGGTCGAGCCGGTGCACCTCGGGGCCCGCGATGTTCCGGATGCCGTTCGACGGCTCGCCCTGCGCCGCGTCGGCGACGGCGGCGGCGACGTCGGCGGAGGCCATCGGGCGCAGCCGGTTGGACGGCAGGTGCACCTGCTTGCCCTCCGTGCACATGTCCATCACCGGGGCGATGAACTCGTAGAACTGGGTGGCGCGCACCAGGCTGTAGGGGATTCCGCTGTCGCGCACGGCCTGCTCCTGGGCGACCTTGGCCCGGTAGTAGCCGTAGTCGGGTACCTGGTCGACGCCCACGATGGAGAGCGCGACGTGGTGGCGGACCCCCGCCGCCTTCTCGGCCGCGAACAGGTGCTGCGCCGAGCGGGTGAAGAAGTCCAGGGCCGGCTCGGTGTCGAAGGAGGGGGAGTTCGACACGTCCACGACCACGTCGGCGCCCTTGAGCGCATCCGCCAGGCCCTCGCCGGTGTAGGCGTTGACGCCGGTGGAGGGAGTGGCCGGCACGGCCTCGTGGCCGTTCTTGCGCAGCAGCGCGACCACCTGCGAGCCGATGAGCCCGGTACCGCCGACAACCACGATCCTCATCACTGTCTCCGTTCGCTGAGTACGTCCGTACATCAGCAGGACAGCGCAGCGGCCGGGTTTGTGACAGCGGGGGTCAGCCGTCGGGGTGGGAGAACGACGGCGCCCCCTGCCTGTGCGGGGCAGGGGGCGCCGTACGACCGGGACGGCCGGTGTCACTTCACCGGTTCGGGCTCCGGCTCGGTCTCGCTCGCCGTCTCGCCGGTGGGGTCGACCGGGGTCTTGACGGAGTCGAGGAGGAGCTGGGCCACGTCCACGACCTGGATGGACTCCTTGGCCTTGCCCTCGTTCTTCTTGCCGTTGACCGAGTCGGTGAGCATGACCAGGCAGAACGGGCAGGCGGTGGAGACGATGTCCGGGTTGAGGGAGAGGGCCTCGTCGACGCGCTCGTTGTTGATGCGCTTGCCGATCCGCTCCTCCATCCACATCCGGGCGCCGCCGGCGCCGCAGCAGAAGCCGCGCTCCTTGTGGCGGTGCATCTCCTCGTTGCGCAGGCCCGGGACCTTGCCGATGATCTCGCGCGGGGGCGTGTAGATCTTGTTGTGGCGGCCCAGGTAGCACGGGTCGTGGTAGGTGATGATGCCCTCGACCGGGGTGACCGGGACCAGCTTGCCCTCGTCCACCAGGTGCTGCAGCAGCTGGGTGTGGTGGATGACCTCGTAGTCGCCGCCGAGCTGCGGGTACTCGTTGCCGATCGTGTTGAGGCAGTGCGGGCAGGTCGCGACGATCTTCTTCGCGGACTTCGGCTTCCTGGTCGACTCGTCCTCGTCGTCCTCGCCGAACGCCATGTTGAGGGCCGCCACGTTCTCCATGCCGAGCTCCTGGAAGAGGGGCTCGTTGCCGAGGCGGCGGGCGGAGTCACCGGTGCACTTCTCGTCGCCGCCCATGATCGCGAACTTGACGCCCGCGATGTGCAGCAGCTCGGCGAAGGCCTTGGTGGTCTTCTTGGCGCGGTCCTCCAGGGCGCCGGCGCAGCCGACCCAGTACAGGTACTCGACCTCGGTGAGGTCCTCGATGTCCTTGCCGACGACCGGGACCTCGAAGTCGACCTCCTTGGTCCACTCCAGGCGCTGCTTCTTCGCCAGGCCCCAGGGGTTGCCCTTCTTCTCCAGGTTCTTGAGCATCGTGCCCGCCTCGGACGGGAACGCGGACTCGATCATGACCTGGTAACGGCGCATGTCGACGATGTGGTCGACGTGCTCGATGTCCACCGGGCACTGCTCGACGCAGGCGCCGCAGGTGGTGCAGGACCACAGGACGTCCGGGTCGATGACGCCGTTCTCCTCGGCGGTGCCGATCAGCGGCCGCTCGGCCTCGGCCAGCGCCGCCGCGGGCACCGAAGCGAGCTGCTCCTCGGACGCCTTCTCCTCGCCCTCCATCGTCTTGCCGCCGCCGGCCAGCAGGTAGGGCGCCTTGGCGTGCGCGTGGTCCCGCAGGGACATGATCAGCAGCTTCGGGGAGAGCGGCTTGCCGGTGTTCCAGGCGGGGCACTGCGACTGGCAGCGGCCGCACTCGGTGCAGGTGGAGAAGTCCAGCAGGCCCTTCCAGGAGAACTGCTCGACCTGGGAGACACCGAAGACGTCGTCCTCGCCGGGGTCGGTGAAGTCGATCGGCTTGCCGCCGCTCGTCATCGGCAGCAGGCCGCCGAGGGAGGTCTCACCGCCGGCGTTGCGCTTGAAGAAGATGTTCGGGAACGCCAGGAAGCGGTGCCAGGCCACGCCCATGTCGGTCATCAGCGAGACCGTGATCATCCAGACGAAGGACGTCCCGATCTTGATCATGGCGGTGAGGTAGACCAGGTTCTGCAGCGTGGAGACGCTCAGGCCCTTGAACGCGAGCACCAGGGGGTACGAGGCGAAGTACGCGGCCTCGTAGCCGTGCACGTCGGCGAGGGCACCCTCCAGGCCGCGCAGGGTCATGATCGCGAGGCCGATGATGAGGATGACGGACTCGACGAAGTACGCCTGACCGAAGTTGGAGCCCGCGAAGCGGGACTTGCGGCCCGGGTTGCGCGGGTGGCTCAGCTGCCGGATGACGATCAGCGTGAGGATGCCGAGCGTGGTCATCGTGCCGATGAACTCGACGAACAGCTCGTATGGCAGCCAGTGCCCGATGACCGGCAGCGCCCAGTCGGCCTGGAAGAGCTGGCCGAAGGCGTTCACCAGCGTCAGCACGAGCGAGAAGAAGCCGACGGCGACGAACCAGTGAGCGACGCCGACGACGCCCCACCGGTTCATCCGGGTGTGGCCGAGGAACTCCCGGATCACCGTGGCGGTGCGGGCGGTCCAGTCGTTGGTCCGGGTACCCGCCGGGACGTCCTGCCCGAGCCGGACGAACCGGTAGATCTGCGCGATGGCGCGGCTGAACAACGCGACGCCGACCACGGCGAGTACCAGCGACACGATGATCGCGGCGAGTTGCATGTGGGGCTCCTCGGGCCTGCGAGGGTTCTTCGAGGGAAATTATTACTAAGCGGTAACTTATGTAGTCCGTCTGAGACTACCCCCATCTTCCGCCGGGATGCAGCCGAGTGCGGGGTGACGAGCGTCATCCCAGACTCATCAGATCGTGTTATTCGTACCGAATTGCTACATTCGCCCCTACCTTAGAGCCGTGCTCTACGGGATCGCCGCCGCAACCGCCGCCCTGCTTCTCGCCGCCGTGCTCTCGGCGCTGCTCAGGGTGCCTGCGCTGCGGGCCGGCATCCTCGACCGGCGGCGGCAGCGGCGGCTGCCGCTGCTCGGCGGGCTCGCCGTGGTGGCCGTCACCTGTCTCGTCGCCTGGGTGGGGCAGCGGACCGCGATCGCGCCGCTCGGGGACGGGGTCGACCGGCTGCTGATCGCCGCCGCCGCGGTCGCCGCGCTGGGCCTGGTCGGCGACGTCTGGCGGATCCGCGCGCGCGTGTTCGTCGCCGGTACGGCCGTGGCGGCGGCCTTCGTGGTGCCCTACGAGGAGACGGGCGTGCTGGGCGGGATCCTCGCCGTCGGGTGGATCGTCCTCGCCTCCCTCGCCTTCAAGGGGCTCGATCACGCGGACGGGCTCGCGGGGACCGTCGGGGTCGTCACCGCGTTCGGGGCGGGGGCCTGCGCGGCCGCCGAGCTGATGGACGGGCTCGCGGTCCTGCTGAGCGTCCTCGCCGCCGCCCTCACCGGCTTCCTGATGCACAACTGGCATCCCGCGCGGATCGGGCTCGGCGCCTGCGGCTCGCTGTTCACCGGGTTCCTGCTGTCGTCGTCCCTGGTCTTCACGCGCGCGGGGTACGCGCTCGCGCCGAGCGTGGCGGTGATGTTCTGCCTCAGCGCGGTGGCCCTCGCCGACGCCGTCCTCGTGGTCCTCGCCCGGCGGCTGGCCCGGCGCCCGCTGGTCAGGCGGGGCCCCGACCATCTCGTGCACCGGCTGCGCCCGCTCGGGCTCACCATGCAGGGCTCGGTCGTCCTGCTGGGCGCCGGCTCCTTCTCCTCCGTGCTCGTGGGGGTGCTCGTGCACACCGGGTGGACGGGGGAGGGGGCCGTGGCGTGGGTGGGCGCAGGGGTGCTGCTGGTGGTCGCCGTCCTCCTTCGCACCCCTGTCCAGCAGCCCCGACGGATGCCATCGACGCAGGTCAGCGGCCACTTGCGTGTAAGGAACGGATAAGACTTGAGCCCTGCCGACTCAGGTCTGTTGACCCAGCGGTGGCCGTCATGCACACTTGAGCCTGTTCCACTCAAGTCAGCTGGAGGAATCAACCATGGCACGTGCGGTCGGCATCGACCTGGGCACGACTAACTCCGTCGTCAGCGTTCTGGAGGGCGGCGAGCCCACCGTCATCACCAACGCCGAGGGTGCCAGGACCACGCCGTCCGTCGTCGCCTTCGCCAAGAACGGTGAGGTGCTCGTCGGCGAGGTCGCCAAGCGCCAGGCGGTCACGAACGTGGACCGGACCATCCGCTCGGTGAAGCGCCACATGGGCACCGACTGGAAGATCCAGCTCGACGGCAAGGACTTCAACCCGCAGCAGATCTCCGCGTTCATCCTGCAGAAGCTGAAGCGGGACGCCGAGGCCTACCTGGGCGAGAAGGTGACCGACGCGGTCATCACCGTCCCTGCCTACTTCAACGACTCCGAGCGTCAGGCGACCAAGGAGGCCGGTGAGATCGCCGGTCTGAACGTCCTGCGCATCGTCAACGAGCCGACCGCCGCCGCGCTGGCCTACGGCCTCGACAAGGACGACCAGACGATCCTCGTCTTCGACCTCGGTGGCGGCACCTTCGACGTGTCCCTGCTGGAGATCGGCGACGGCGTCGTCGAGGTGAAGGCCACCAACGGTGACAACCACCTCGGTGGTGACGACTGGGACCAGCGCGTCGTCGACTACCTGGTCAAGCAGTTCCAGTCCGGCCACGGCGTGGACCTGTCCAAGGACAAGATGGCCCTGCAGCGTCTGCGCGAGGCCGCCGAGAAGGCCAAGATCGAGCTGTCCTCCTCCACCGAGACCTCGATCAACCTGCCCTACATCACCGCGTCCGCCGAGGGCCCGCTGCACCTGGACGAGAAGCTCACCCGGGCCCAGTTCCAGCAGCTGACGGCAGACCTGCTGGAGCGCTGCAAGACGCCGTTCCACAACGTCATCAAGGACGCCGGCATCTCCATCAACGAGATCGACCACGTCGTCCTCGTCGGTGGCTCCACCCGTATGCCCGCCGTCGCCGAGCTCGTCAAGGAGCTGACCGGCGGCAAGGAGGCCAACAAGGGCGTGAACCCGGACGAGGTCGTCGCCATCGGCGCCTCGCTCCAGGCCGGTGTCCTCAAGGGCGAGGTCAAGGACGTCCTGCTGCTCGACGTCACCCCGCTGTCCCTCGGTATCGAGACCAAGGGCGGCATCATGACCAAGCTGATCGAGCGCAACACCACGATCCCGACCAAGCGCTCGGAGATCTTCACCACGGCCGAGGACAACCAGCCGTCGGTGCAGATCCAGGTCTACCAGGGCGAGCGCGAGATCGCGGCGTACAACAAGAAGCTCGGCATGTTCGAGCTGACCGGTCTGCCGCCGGCGCCCCGTGGCGTCCCGCAGATCGAGGTGTCCTTCGACATCGACGCCAACGGCATCATGCACGTGACCGCCAAGGACCTGGGCACGGGCAAGGAGCAGAAGATGACCGTCACCGGCGGCTCCTCGCTCCCGAAGGACGAGGTCGACCGCATGCGCCAGGAGGCCGAGCAGTACGCGGAGGAGGACCACCGCCGCCGCGAGGCCGCCGAGACCCGCAACCAGGGCGAGCAGCTCGTCTACCAGACGGAGAAGTTCCTCAAGGACAACGAGGACAAGGTCCCCGGCGAGGTCAAGACCGAGGTCGAGGCCGCCGTCGAGGAGCTGAAGACCGCGCTCAAGGGCGAGGACACCGCGGAGATCCGCACCGCCACCGAGAAGGTCGCCGCGGTCTCCCAGAAGGTCGGCCAGGCCATGTACGCCGACGCCCAGGCCGCGCAGGCCGCGGGCGGCCCCGAGGGTGCCGCGCAGGGTGGCCGGGCCGCTGACGACGACGTCGTGGACGCCGAGATCGTGGACGACGAGCGCAAGGACGGTGCCGCGTGACGGAGGAGACCCCGGGCTTCGAGGAGAAGCCCGACGTCCCCTCCGGCGCGACCCCCGACGACGCCGAGCCGAAGGCCGCCCCCCAGGAGGGGGCGGCCCCGGCCGGGGACGGAAACGAGAACGCCGGTCTGGTGGCCCAGCTGGACCAGGTGCGCACGGCGCTGAACGAGCGCACGGTGGACCTCCAGCGCCTCCAGGCCGAGTACCAGAACTACCGCCGCCGGGTCGAGCGGGACCGCATCACGGTCAAGGAGATCGCCGTCGCGAACCTCCTGACCGAGCTCCTGCCCGTGCTCGACGACATCGGCCGCGCGCGGGAACACGGCGAACTGGTCGGCGGCTTCAAGTCGGTGGCCGAGTCGCTGGAGACCGTCGCGGCCAAGATGGGCCTGCAGCAGTTCGGCAAGGAGGGCGAGCCCTTCGACCCGATCATCCACGAGGCCCTGATGCACAGTTACGCGCCGGACGTCACCGAGACGACCTGCGTGGCGATCCTGCAGCCCGGGTATCGCATCGGCGAGCGCACCATCCGCCCCGCGCGGGTGGCCGTCGCCGAACCGCAGCCCGGCGCGCAGACCGTCAAGGCCGAGGGCGCCGAAGACAAGGCGTCCGAGGCGCAGCAGGCCGACGCCGCCGATGGCAAGGAGAACGGTGGCCCGGACGAGGGCTGACGTGAGGACACTCAAGGGGAAGGAGGGGCGTCGGGGATGAGCACCAAGGACTTCATCGAGAAGGACTACTACAAGGTCCTCGGCGTCCCCAAGGACGCCACCGAGGCCGAGATCAAGAAGGCGTACCGGAAGCTCGCCCGCGAGTTCCACCCGGACGCCAACAAGGGCAACGTCAAGGCCGAGGAGCGCTTCAAGGAGATCTCCGAGGCGAACGACGTCCTCGGCGACCCCAAGAAGCGCAAGGAGTACGACGAGGCCCGCGCCCTGTTCGGCAACGGCGGCTTCCGCCCCGGGCCGGGCGCCGGCGGCTCCTTCAACTTCGACCTGGGCGACCTCTTCGGAGGCGGCGGGACCACCACCCAGGGCGGAGGCTTCGGGGGCGGACTCGGTGACGTCTTCGGGGGCCTGTTCAACCGCGGCGGCGCGGGCACGACCCGTACCCAGCCCCGGCGCGGCCAGGACATCGACACCGAGGTCACGCTGAGCTTCACGGAGGCCATCGAGGGCGCCACGGTGCCGCTGCGGATGTCCTCCCAGGCGCCCTGCAAGGCCTGTTCGGGCACCGGCGACAAGAACGGCACGCCCCGTGTGTGCCCGACCTGCGTCGGCACCGGGCAGGTCGCCCGGGGCTCCGGCGGCGGCTTCTCGCTCACCGACCCCTGCCCCGACTGCAAGGGCCGCGGCCTGATCGCGGAGCACCCCTGCATGGAGTGCAAGGGCAGCGGCCGCGCGAAGTCCTCGCGCACGATGCAGGTCCGCATCCCGGCCGGCGTCACCGACGGGCAGCGGATCCGGCTGCGCGGCAAGGGCGCCCCCGGCGAGCGGGGCGGACCGGCGGGCGACCTGTACGTGGTCGTGCACGTCGGCGAGCACCCGGTGTTCGGGCGCAAGGGCGACAACCTCACCGTCACCGTGCCGGTGACGTTCACCGAGGCGGCCCTCGGCGGCGAGGTCCGGGTACCGACCCTCGGCGGCCCGGCCGTCACCCTGAAACTGCCGCCCGGCACGCCCAACGGCCGCACCATGCGCGCCCGGGGCAAGGGCGCGGTCCGCAAGGACGGCACCCGCGGCGACCTGTTGGTCACCGTCGAGGTGCGTGTTCCCAAGGACCTGTCGGGGAAGGCTCGTGACGCGCTCGAGGCGTATCGCGAGGCGACCGCGGGCGAGGACCCGCGGGCGGAGCTGTTCGAGGCCGCGAAGGGAGACTGAGAGTGATGGACGGCCGTCGACGTAACCCGTATGAACTGACCGAGGAGACCCCGGTCTACGTCATCTCGGTGGCGGCCCAGCTCTCCGGACTCCACCCGCAGACGCTGCGCCAGTACGACCGCCTGGGCCTGGTCTCCCCCGACCGCACCGCGGGCCGGGGCCGGCGCTACTCGGCCCGCGACATCGAACTGCTCCGCCAGGTGCAGCAGTTGTCGCAGGACGAGGGCATCAACCTGGCCGGCATCAAGCGCATCATCGAACTGGAGAACCAGGTCGCCGCCCTTCAGTCCCGCGTCGTGGAACTGGAGGCGGCCCTGGACGGCGCGGCGGCCGCGATGCAGCAGCGCGAGGCGGCCGTCCACGCCTCCTACCGCCGCGACCTGGTCCCGTACCAGGAGGTCCAGCAGACCAGCGCGCTGGTGGTGTGGCGGCCGAAGCGGCAGCAGTCCTCGGACTGACCCGCGTGTCTGTGGGAAAGGGGCCCGGAATCGATTCCGGGCCCCTTTCACGTGTTCGGGTCTCCCGTGCTCACGGGAGCAGGATCGCGTAGTCCGCCCCCGGCGCCGACTCGGTGCCGTCCGCGTACAGCGCCGTCACCCAGTAGTACTGGGTGGTGCCGCCCGCGGCGCCGGTGTCCTGGTAGGACGTCTCCGTGGTGGCCGCCAGCTTCTCGTAGGCCTGGGTGTCGGCGTTCCAGCGGTAGACCTGGTAGCCGGTGGCGTCGGCCACCGTGTTCCAGCTCAGCCCGACGACGCCCTTTCCCGCGGAGGCGTCCAGGCCGACCGGCGAGCCCTCCGGGGTCGGCACGCTCGGGGTGGTGTCCCGCTCGGTCGCGACCACGATGTTCGGGGAACGCGTCCACTCGAAGTGGGAGTTCCAGTCGTCGTCCACCGCGTCGACGAACAGGCAGCGCTCCTCGCCGTCCGGGAGGGTGGCGTAGTCGTAGGACGTGGTGTCGGTGAACAGCCACTCCACCTGGTGGACCGAGCAGACCTTCTCCTCGTCGTCGCCGATGAGTTCACCGGCGTAGACGACGTAGCGGGCGAGGTCGGGCGTCGGGTTGGCGTCCCACTGGAGGTGAAAGCCGTAGCCGGTCGGGGAGACCGTCAGCCCGGTGACGGCGGACGGCGGGGTCTCGTCCCAGTGCACCCCGCTGACCGTGGCCGACCGCCCGGACTCGTTGCCGGCGGCGTCGACGGCCGTGACACGGTAGTAGTACCGCGTGCCCTCGGTGGCGGACGCGTCGAGGTAGGACGGCTGGTCGACGGTGGCGATGCGGGTGTAGGCGCCGTCGGTGCTCGTGGCGCGGTAGACACGGTACGAGTCCGCGTCCGCGAGCGCGTCCCACGCGATGCTCACCCCCTTGCCGCCGCTGTCGGCCGTCACCCCGGAAGGGACGGCGGGCGGGGTGCGGTCGGCGGTCGTCACGCCCTGGTCCGCCGTGCCCGCGGACTCGTTGCCCGCCTTGTCGTAGGCGCGGACCTCGTAGTAGTAGGTGGCGCCCGTCTTCGGCAGGGTGGTGTCGGTGTACGTGGTGGAGGTGGTCGTGGCCAGCGGTTTGCCGGGGTACGAGGTGCCCTTCAGGCGCCGGTAGACGCGGTAACCGGCGAGGTCCATCTCGGCGTTCTTCGCCCAGCTGATCCCGGTGCTTCCGGTCGAGGAGTCGTATCTGACCGAAGTCCCGGTCGGCACCAGGGGTTTGACCGTGTCGACGGTGGCGGAGGTGCGCGGGGTGTAGGCGAACTCGACGCTCGCGGTGCCGGTCCAGTTGACGTGGTCGACGCGCAGGGTGTGTCTGCCGGACGGGACGGTGAGGTTGACGGTCTTGGCGCGGGCGCCCGAGGTGTTCGACCACAGGTCCACCTTGCGGACGCCGTCCAGGTAGACGCGGATGCCGTCGGTTCCGGAGACGGCGAACGCGAAGGGCCCGCCGGAGCCGAAGTCGCGGGTGACGGTCCAGCGGACGCCGAAGTTGTCCTTCGGCAGCCCGGTGGCGGGCGATCCGGTCCAGTTCTGGTCGATGACGGGGTCGCAGTCCGTCTTCTTCGGCGTGCCGGAGAACGTGGTGTTCGCGTAGAACGTCCGCTTGTACACCGGTGAGCTGCACGTCACCGTGGCGGAGGCGGGCGTGGCGGCCGCGCTCAGCAGGGCGCCCGCGGTGGCGAGCACGACGGCCGTGGCGGTCGCGCGTCTGGCTGGGTTCATTCGGTCCTCTGGTCGAATCGGGGGAGCGGCGCACGGCCGCCGATGATCACGACTCGCGGGGACCCGGGTTGGTTGTGCCGATCTTTACCGGTCCATGGACTCCCTTTGAATGGAGGGTCCGTAAAGAGAACTTGGAGGCGATTCCGCTCCTCCTTCACAGGGTCAGCCGAGCGTGGTGTTGCGGACTCGTTAAGTAGTTCCGCTTGACGTCGGGTGCGGCCTCCGCGTTGTCTTTTCAGACACCTGGGTCGTATAGCAGGCCTACGTCCGGAACGCACCTGAAGTGAGCCCTCGAATGCGTCGAATCGCCATATCCGTGGCCGCGTCCACGATGACCCTCTCGCTTGCCGGCTGTGGCGTGCTGGGAGCGACGGGGGACGGCGCGAGCGCGAGCCCGAGCAAGGGCAACGACATCACCGTGGGCCTGCTGCTGCCGGAGAAGGCGAACACCCGTTACGACAAGTTCGACTACCCCATCATCAGGGACAAGGTGGCCGAACTCACCCGTAAGCAGGGCAGCGTCGAGTACGACAACGCCGACGCGGACGCCTCCCGGCAGGCCTCGCAGATGCAGAAGATGATCGACGAGAAGGTCGACATCATCATGCTCGACGCGGTCGACTCGCACGCCATCGCGCCCGAGGTGAAGAAGGCCAAGGACGCGGGCATCCCGGTCATCGCCTACGACCGTCTCGCCGAGGGTCCGATCGACGCCTACGTCTCCTTCGACAACGAGCTCGTCGGCGAGGTGCAGGGCCGCACCCTGCTGGAGGCCCTCGGGTCGGGCGCCGACAGCTCCGACAAGATCGTCATGGTGAACGGCTCGCCGACCGACCCGAACGCCAAGCAGTTCAAGCAGGGCGCGCTCTCCGAGCTGAACGGCCATGTGCAGATCGCGGCGACGTACGACACCACGGACTGGAAGCCGGAGCTCGCCGAGACCGAGATGGCCAGGGCCATCAGCGCGATCGGCGAGAGCAACATCGCCGGTGTCTACGCGGCCAACGACGGCATGGCGGGCGGTGTCATCAAGGCCCTGAAGGCGGCCGGCGTCACGAAGCTGCCCCCGGTCACCGGCCAGGACGCCGAACTCGACGCGGTGCAGCGGATCGTGGCCGGCCAGCAGTACATGAGCGTCTACAAGGCCTACCCGGACGAGGCCCAGGCCGCCGCGCAGATGGCCGTCGCCAAGGTGCAGGGCAAGGACATCCAGTTCGACGCGCTCACGCAGGACAAGGTCGACAGCCCGACCGACAAGAACATCCCCTCGAAGCTGATCCAGCCGGTCGCCCTGACCAAGAGCAACATCAAGGCCACGGTCATCGCGGACGGCATCTACACCGTGGGCGACATCTGCACCGCCCAGTACAAGGCGGCCTGCGCGGCGAGCCACCTGAAGTAGGAGCGTCCCTCCCCGCGCCCCCTGAAGGGGCGCGGGGTTTTTTTCCGGGAAGCGCCCCCGCTCCGCGTCACCCCCGTGAACGCGGTGCGACGGCTCCGCGGCTCTCCCGGCGGAACTTCCCGCTCCGGGGTGTCCGGTGATCCGGTGACACCCGGGGGAGACGTGACCAACGATGCCCTGACGCAGTCCGCCCCACCACCATCAGCTTGTTGCAATGCGAGGGGCGGAGCCTGGCATATACCCGGACATAACAGCGCTTTGGGACAGCCCTGTTGAGGCGAGCCGTGTTGCGGACCCGGTCGGCGCCCGCGCATAGTTGCGCTGCGGAAGTGACAGCACACCGGGGGTGAAATGGGCGATGGCCGGGCGTGGGGCGGAGCAGCATCCACACGGCGCCGACCGACTGTGCGCGGCCGGCGACCGGGTCTATTCCCGGGCCGTACGCCGGGGGCGCGTGCCGCGCACTGATGCCGAGGCGGTGCCCTGCCTGCTGGAACTGGCCCTGCTGCACCCGGACCCCGACGACATGGACTGGCTGGTGCCGACCTCCCCGCAGGAGGTCATGACCAGGCTGTTGCGCGGGGTCTACGACGAGGTCAGCGCGAGCCAGCGGCGGGTGGGCTCGGCGGTGGCCGCCTTCGAGTGGTACGCGGGACTCGGCCGTCAGCTCGGCGCGCTGGCCGCACCGGCCGAGGGCAGCGCGATCCGGGTGCTGGACGGGCTGTCCCGGATCCAGGCCGCGATGGACGAGGCGACCGAGGCGTGCACGACCGAGGTGCTCACCGTGCAGCCCGGCGGCATCCGCCGGGAGGCCGAGCTGACCGAGGGGCTGCACCGGGCGCTGGCCCTGCGCGGCCGCGGCGTGCGCATGCGCGACCTGTACACGCATGTGGCCCGGCACGGCCAGGGCCTGCTGAACTACCTGGAGCTGATGGGCGACACGGTCGAGGCCAGGACGCTGGACGAGGTGATCGACCGCCTGATCCTCTTCGACCGCACGGTGGCCTTCATCCCGGCGAACGCCGACCGCACGATGGCTCTGGAACTGCGCCACCCGGCCCTGGTGGAGTACCTGGTGACGGTCTTCGAACGCCTCTGGCGCCTGGCCATCCCGCTCACCGCCCCGCTCCCCGACACCGGCATCGAAGGCATCTCGCACCGCGAGCAGTCCATCGCCGCGCTGCTCGCCGAGGGGCACCAGGACGCGGTGATCGCCGAGCGGCTCGGCATCAGCGTGCGCACCTGCCGCGCCCATATCGCCCGGCTCTCGGAGACCCTGGGCGCGGCCAGCCGTACCCAGCTGGGCGTCCGGATCGCCCAGGTCGGCCTGGACGGCCACCGCGGGTCCGGGCTGCCGGCCGGCGCGCTCACGGCTCCTGATCGAGGATCCCCGAGCGTGCGATGAGGTAGCCCAGCTGGGCCCGGCTGTCGCTGCCGAGGGTGGCGGCGAGCTTGGCGATGTGCAGCCGGGCGGTGCGGATGTTCATGCCCAGGCGGTCGGCGATGACGGCGTCGGTGTGGCCCTCGACGAGGAGGGCGGCGATGGCGCGCTGGCGGGGTGTGACGCCGTTGACCGACGGCGGCTGCACCGCCTTCGGGAACATCGGCGTGGCCAGCCGCCAGAGCCGGTCGAAGGTCGTGACGAAGTACTTGATCAGCGCCGGGTGGCGGACCTCCAGGGCGAGCTTGCCGTCGTCGTCGGCGGGGAGGAAGGCGACCTTGCGGTCGATGACGATGAGCCGGTCCGGCACCTCGTCGAGGCTGCGCGCCTCGGTGTCGCCGCGCCGGAAGTGCTCCAACGGCCCGTACACCTCCGGCACATGGCGCAGGGTGTGCTGGTAGAGGGTGCGGATGCGGCCGCCGCGGTCCAGCAGGGCCTGATCGCGCCCGAAGGCGGTGTCGCGGGCGGCCTCGCCGCGCGGGCCGGTGAGGCCGGCGTGCGGCTGGATGGTCAGGGACTCCTCGGTGGCGTCCACCATCGCGTCGGAGATGGCCCGGTTGATCTGCTCGGTGCCGCTGAGCAGCCGCAGCATCGCCGGCTCGGTACCGGTGCCGGGCGTCTGCCCCACGCCGATCCGCAGCAGCGGTTCGAACCGCTCCACCAGCCTGTCCTCGCGCCGCCGTTCCTCGGCGACCCGTGCCGAGGAGGCGCGCAGCAGCCGGTGCAGGGCCGCGGCGGGTGCGACCGGCTCCAGCAGCCCCAGGTCGTCCAGGGCGGGGTGGAGCAGCCCGAAGTCGGTGAGGCACGGCACGCCGGCGGCGTCGCCGACAGGTATCCGCCCCTCCCGCAGGGCCCGCTCGTACAGTTCCTGCCCGGCGGCACACAACTCCTCGATCCCGTGCTCCCGGTGCGTCACCGGCTCACCTCCCCCTGCTGGTCGAGCCCTTGTTCCGTACAGTGACCTTCTCGTTCCGCCGGCGTCAGGGCTCCTGCTTGAGAATCCCCGACTGCGCTATGAGGAAGCCGAGCTGGGCCCGGCTGCCGCTGCCGAGGGCGTTGGCCAGCTTGGCGATGTGGGCCCGGCAGGTGCGCACGTTCATGCCGAGCCGGCGGGCGATGGCCTCGTCGACGTGCCCCTCGACCAGGAGCTTGGCGATGGAGTGCTGGATCTCCGTGATGCCGTCCGGGGCGGTTTCGTAGGGTGCGCCGGTGCTGAGCGGCACCGCGCGGGCCCACATGAACTCGAACACCTTGATCAGATAGCGCACCAGGCCGGGATGCCGGAGTTCCAGGGCGACCTGCCGGTCGTCGCGGATGGGGATGAAGGCGACAGTCTCGTCGCAGATGATGAGCCGCTCCACCAGCTCGTCGATGGTGCGGTACTCGACCTTGCCTTCGGAGAACTGGGACACGTACCCGAGCGTCTCGGGACTGTAGCGGGCCGTGTGCTGGTAGAGGGTCCGGATGCGCACACCGCGTTCGAGGAGCGGACGGTCGCGTTCCAGTCCCTGCAGGAGGGTGTGTTCGAGGCGACGGCTGCTCGGCTGCACGGTGAGGACCTCGGAGCGGCACTCGGCCGTCGCCACGTCGAGGGCCGCGTTGATGCGGTCCAGGCCTTCCAGGACGGAGATGGCGTGCGTGGGTGTGGTGCTCTGGGCGCTGAGCGTCATGAACGGTTCGAACGCCTCGGCCAGTTCGACCGACAGCCGCCTGCGTTCGGATATCTCGCGTTCGATCGGGTTGAGCCGCTGGGCCAGGGCGACCGAGGGAGGGGTGGGGCGCAGCCAGTTCGCGTCGTCGGGGTCCGGGTGCAGGAGGGCGAACTCCATGAGGCAGGGGGCGGCTTCCACATCCGCGCGGGCGATGCGCCCCGAGCGCAGCGCCTGAGCGTAGAGGCGGCTACCCTCCTCGCAGAGCTCGGTCATCGCATGGGGATGTGGCACTTTGGTCCGATTTATTGTCAAATCTCCACCCCCCAGGGTCCTGAACATGCAGGAACATGATGCATCGATCGTGTGGCCATGACGTGCCCAAATGAGACATCGTCTTGTTCGACGGGGGAAGAGGGGACCATCAAGTGAGGACGAAGCCGACTATGCGCAAGAGAATGCTTCGGTCGATGCTTGCCGTTACCTTCTCCGCCGTTGTGGCCATCGGCGCGCTGAGTGGCCTCTCCGGTGGAAAGCGTGACGTCACGGCGGACACTACCTGGGGAGTGGCTCCTCGGACCGTCGCTGTGAGTGCCGACAGCACCGTGACCGCCCATACCGATGGTGCAGACGACACCACCTGGGGCTGACTGATGACTACTCCACCCGACGACCGGTCCTTCCGTCGCGAAATGGCCACGGCCTACCGCTCCGGCTGGCACTTCATCGACCTGGTCACCGCCATCCCCCACAGCGGTGACTCGCTGATGGTGACCGTGTTCGGTGAGCCGGTCGTCGTGACGCGGGACGAGGACGAGGACGTGCGGGCGTACCGGTGCCTGCGAAAGCCGCGTGGCGCGCCCCAGCCGGTGCGGTGCGCCGTCCGGTACGGAATGATCTTTGTGAACCTCGACCAGCGGGACCACCGGCTCGCCGAGCCGACGGACCAGGACCTGAGGACCATCGCCACCCCCCGCAGTGCCTGACGCGATTCCCCCGTCGTAAAAGATCGCTCAGGTGCTTCCCCCCGCAGCGGCGTCACCGTGACCTGAACACGGTGACGCCGCTGCAGTTTTTGGGGACATTTCGGGGTATGGGCCGTTTCCAGGGTGGCTGAAAATGTTCAGTCGCCTGTTCACCCGCGCCCCAGCGTCCGCTCCACCTCGATCTCGATCACCACCCGCGCCGGGTTCGGCGAGGGCACCCGCTCGTACCGCTCGGCATAGCGGCGCTCCGCCTCCGCGACCCGTTCCGGCTCCGTCCGCACCCTCGCCCGCCCCTCCAGGGTGGCCCAGCGCCGGCCGTCCACCTGGCACACCGCGACCCGGGCGCCCTCGGGCCCGGCCGCCTGGACGTGTCCGGCCTTCACGCTCGACTTGTTGGTGATCACCCTGGCCAGCCCGGCCTCGGCGTCGTACGTCACCCCCACCGGGACCACGTGCGGACTGCCGTCGGGCCGGAGCGTCGTCAGGGTGCACAGGTGACGTTCCCGCCAGAACTCCAGGTACTGCTCCGAGTGCTTCGCCATGCCCGCAACCTAGTCCCCGCACGGCTTCCTTCCCTACCTTGAGCGGAATAGACTCAACTTTGTGTACGCTGGTGAAGTCAGCAGTGGACAGTGGCCGAGGAGGAGAACGGACGACGTGGACGCCGAGCTGACCAACAGGAGCCGGGACGCGATCAACACGGCCGGCAACCGGGCCGTGACCGAGGGGCACCCGGACCTCACCCCCGCTCACCTGCTGCTGGCTCTGCTCCAGGGGCAGGACAACGAGAACATCACCGACCTGCTCGCGGCCGTCGAGGCCGACCAGGCCGCCGTTCGCGCGGGCGCCGAGAAGATCCTGGCCGCGCTGCCCAGCGTGACCGGGTCCACGGTCGCGCCGCCGCAGCCCAACCGCGAGCTGCTGGCCGTGCTCGCCGACGCCGACGAGCGCGCGAAGCAGCTCGGTGACGAGTACCTGTCGACCGAGCATCTGCTCATCGGCATCGCCGCCGAGGGCGGCCGGGCCGGTGAACTGCTCAAGGCGCAGGGCGCCGACGCGAAGAAGCTGCTGGAGGCCTTCAAGAAGGCCAGGGGAGGACGCCGCGTGACCACCGCCGACCCCGAGGGCCAGTACAAGGCCCTGGAGAAGTTCGGCACCGACTTCACCGCCGCCGCCCGCGAGGGCCGGCTCGACCCGGTCATCGGGCGGGACCAGGAGATCCGGCGGGTCGTGCAGGTGCTGTCCCGCCGTACCAAGAACAACCCCGTGCTCATCGGTGAGCCCGGCGTCGGCAAGACCGCCGTCGTCGAGGGGCTCGCCCAGCGGATCGTCAAGGGTGACGTGCCCTCGTCACTGAAGGACAAGCGGCTGGTCGCGCTCGACCTCGGCGCGATGGTGGCCGGCGCCAAGTACCGCGGCGAGTTCGAGGAGCGGCTGAAGGCCGTCCTCGGCGAGATCAAGGACTCCGACGGGCAGATCATCACCTTCATCGACGAGCTGCACACCGTCGTCGGCGCCGGCGCGGGCGGCGACTCCGCCATGGACGCGGGCAACATGCTCAAGCCCATGCTGGCCCGCGGCGAGCTGCGCATGGTCGGCGCCACCACCCTGGACGAGTACCGGGAGCGGATCGAGAAGGACCCGGCGCTGGAGCGGCGCTTCCAGCAGGTGCTGGTCGCCGAGCCGACCGTCGAGGACACCATCGCCATCCTGCGCGGTCTCAAGGGCCGGTACGAGGCCCACCACAAGGTGCAGATCGCGGACTCGGCGCTGGTGGCCGCCGCCACCCTCTCCGACCGCTACATCACCTCCCGCTTCCTGCCCGACAAGGCCATCGACCTCGTCGACGAGTCCGCCTCCCGACTGCGCATGGAGATCGACTCCTCGCCGGTCGAGATCGACGAACTCCAGCGCGCCGTGGACCGGCTGAAGATGGAGGAGCTGGCGATCGCCAAGGAGACCGACCCGGCCTCCGTCGCCCGGCTGGAGAAGCTGCGCCGCGACCTCGCCGACAAGGAGGAGGAGCTGCGGCACCTGACCGCCCGCTGGGAGAAGGAGAAGCAGTCCCTCAACCGGGTCGGCGAGCTCAAGGAGCGCCTGGACGACCTGCGCGGTCAGGCCGAACGCGCCCAGCGCGACGGCGACTTCGACACCGCCGCCAAGCTGCTCTACGGCGAGATCCCGCAGCTGGAGAAGGAGCTGGAGGCCGCCTCCGAGGCCGAGGAGGAGGCCGCCCGGGACACCATGGTCAAGGAGGAGGTCGGCTCCGACGACATCGCCGACGTCGTCGCCGCCTGGACCGGCATCCCGGCCGGCCGCCTGATGGAGGGCGAGACGCAGAAGCTGCTGCGCATGGAGGACGAGCTGGGCAAGCGCCTCATCGGCCAGGGCGAGGCCGTACGCGCGGTCAGCGACGCCGTACGGCGCTCCCGCGCGGGCATCGCCGACCCCGACCGCCCCACCGGCTCCTTCCTCTTCCTCGGCCCGACCGGCGTCGGCAAGACCGAACTCGCCAAGGCGCTCGCGGACTTCCTCTTCGACGACGAACGGGCCATGGTCCGCATCGACATGTCGGAGTACGGCGAGAAGCACAGCGTGGCCCGGCTGGTCGGCGCGCCTCCCGGCTACGTCGGCTACGAGGAGGGCGGCCAGCTCACCGAGGCGGTCCGCCGCCGCCCGTACTCCGTCGTCCTGCTGGACGAGGTGGAGAAGGCCCACCCGGAGGTCTTCGACGTCCTCCTCCAGGTGCTGGACGACGGCCGCCTGACGGACGGCCAGGGCCGCACGGTCGACTTCCGCAACACCATCCTGGTGCTCACCTCCAACCTGGGCAGCCAGTTCCTGGTCGACCCGCTGACGTCCGAGGCGGAGAAGAAGGAACAGGTCCTGGAGGCCGTCCGGGCCTCCTTCAAGCCGGAGTTCCTCAACCGGCTGGACGACCTGGTGGTCTTCTCGGCACTGACCAAGCCAGAGCTGGAGCGGATCGCGCAGCTCCAGATCGGCCGCCTGGGCAAGCGGCTCGCCGAGCGGCGCCTGACCCTGGACGTCACCCCCGAGGCGCTGGCCTGGCTCGCGGAGGAGGGCCTGGACCCGGCCTACGGCGCCCGCCCGCTGCGCCGCCTCGTCCAGACCGCCATCGGCGACCGCCTCGCCAAGGAGATCCTCGCCGGCGAGATCAAGGACGGCGACACGGTCCGCGTCGACCGCTTCGGCGAAGGGCTGCTGGTGGGGCCGGCGACGGGGAAGACGCTGTGACGCTCACACGGTGAACGCGGCGAACCGTACGAGGGCCTGGTCGGGGCCCTCGTACGTCACGTCGATCTCCACCGCGCTCGCGTCGATGCCGGGCGGCACGGTGCCCTCGCTGTCCATGTTCACGCAGAAATCCGCGCCGTCGAGACAGAGGTCGGTGTCCGGCTCGGGAGCGTCCGGGTAGGTGTGCCTCAACCACGCCCACAGCTGTGCCCGGGGCATGTGGAACTCGGCGTGGTAGTCGGTGTCCAGCCAGGTCTGCACCGTGCACCCGTCCTCGAACGCCGCGTCCGGGAGCTTCGCCCCGCCGAAGGCCAGCGCCTGCGCGCACGGCACCTTCTCCGGGGCCCCGCCCAGCGGGTAGTCCGCAGACCCCACCACCATCACGGCCGCCCCGGCCATGATCAGCACGGGCAGCGCCAGGATCGCCGCGACCACCCCCCACCTGGTCCGTCCCCGCCCCGTCACCTCTGCCCCCGTCCGCTCACGGCCCCGCCGACCCGGCAGCCGGAATCATGTCAGCCAAAGGCGGACAGGCGGGCGTCGGGGCTTGCCTCCCCCCTCCCCGGATGAGGGAGGATGGCGGAATCCGCACGAAGGGAAAAACACGGTGAGCATCGACCCGTCCTCGATTCCGAACTTCGGGGGCCAGCCCGAACCGCAGCCCCAAGGACCGGCGGGCCCCGTCGTCCCGGATCAGGATCTTGTGAAGCAGCTCCTCGACCAGATGGAGCTGAAGTACGTCGTCGACGAGGAGGGCGACCTCGCGGCTCCGTGGGAGCAGTTCCGCACCTACTTCATGTTCCGCGGGGAGGCCGAACAGGCCGTCTTCTCGGTGCGGACGTTCTACGACCGCCCCCACAAGATCGACGAGAAGCCGCAGCTGCTGGAGTCCGTCGACGACTGGAACCGCCGCACCCTGTGGCCCAAGGTGTACACCCACACCCACGACGACGGCACCGTCCGTCTGATCGGCGAGGCCCAGATGCTGATCGGCACGGGCGTCGACATCAACCACTTCGTCTCCTCGACCGTCAGCTGGGTGCGGGCCGCGATCGAGTTCGACCGGTGGCTCGTCGAGCAGCTCGGCCTGGAGCAGGAGGTCAACGAGGCGGACAAGCCCGAGAACCCCGAGGACGACGGCGAGTAGGCCCCATCCCGCCACCTACAGCGGTACCTGCGCGTACACCACGAGGTACGCGCCGTAGACATAGCTGAGCCCGGCCAGGGCCGCGACCAGCACGGTCGCGTGCCAGGGCCGGGTTTTCGCCGTTCTCGCCAGCAGTTGGGCCAGGGGCAGCAGCAGCGGGAACGCCGGCAGCAGAAACCGCGGCTTGGACTCGAAGAAGCCCGACCCGCCGAGCGCGACCAGCAGCAGCACCCCGCTGAACACCAGCAGTGGCAGCGGGGTGCGGTCCAGGAGCAGCAGCGCGTACAGCAGCGTCGCCGCCGCGACCAGGAGCAGGGCCATCGGGAACACGAACCGGGTGGCGTGCAGCAGCATCGCGCGCACGAACTCCAGCGAGCCGTGCCCGAGGTCGAACGTCGACCCCCACAGCCGCTGCACCTCGAAGTAGCCCCCGAGCGGATCGCCCTTCCGCAGCCCCACCCACAGCACATACGCCGTCCAGCCCAGCGGGGCGAGCGCCGCGCCCGTCCACAGCCTGTGGGAAACCTTTCCGCGGCGCCGCCACACCTCGGCTCCGGCCGTGGCGAGCACCGCGGCGGCGACCGCGAACCCGTTCGGCCGGGCCAGCCCCGCCAGCGCCGCCAGCGCGCCCGCCCACAGCCAGTTCCCGGCCAGCAGCGCGTACAGCGACCAGGCCGCGAACGCGGACAGCACCGGCTCGGTGTACGCCATCGACAGCACGACCGCGTGCGGCAGCAGCCCCCACAGCAGCACCAGCGCGACACCGGTGGCCCGCCCGTGCAACCGGGAGCCGACGGCGTGGATCCCGGCGGCGGCCACCGCGGCCGCGGTCCAGGAGATCAGCAGCCCGGCGATGCCACCGCCGACCGGGGCGGGCGCCGTCACCGCCCGCAGCAGCGCCGGGTACAGCGGGAAGAAGGCGAGGTCGCTGTGCGGGCCCGGGTCGGAGGAGGGCAGGTCGTGACCGTAGCCGTGCGCGGCGATGCCCAGGTACCAGACCGAGTCCCAGGACCGGGCGAGCAGCGGCAGCGGGTGCCGGCCGGCGGCATGGGCGACGAGGGCGAGCACGGCGACCCCGGTGAGCCGGACGCCGAGAAAGAGGCCTACGGCGGCCCCGCCCGCACGGATCAGGGAGGGCCGGGCGCGGTCGCGCGGCGCCGGCTTCGCCGCGGCTACGGGCGGGGCGAGGGTGGTGCTGGCGTGGATCACATCACCGCACCCTGCAAGGGCGGCGGCGCCGATGCGAGCAGGTGGGCGCCGAGTGCGGTGCGGGTTCACCTGTGTCGAGTAAGCGGTGGAGCGTGTCGAGTAAGCGGTGAAGCGCCGCTTCGCCGTCGGCCGGGCGCCTACAGGGCCCGAAGTCGTTCGGCCGCCTCCCGCAGCACCTCCTCCCGCTTGCAGAACGCGAACCGCACGAACGGCGCCCCCGCCTCCCGGTCGTCGTAGAAGACGGCGTTGGGGATCGCCACGACGCCGGCCCGTTCCGGCAGGGTCCGGCAGAAGGCGAAGCCGTCCTTCTCGCCGAGGGGGCGGATGTCGGTGGTGACGAAGTATGTGCCGGCCGGCCGGAAGACCTCGAAGCCCGCCTCCGTCAGGCCCTGCGCGAGGATGTCCCGGCGGGCCAGCATGGACCGGCGGAACTCCTCGAAGTAGGAGTCGGGCAGGGCGAGCGCCTCGGCGACCGCGTACTGGAAGGGGCCCGAGGAGACGTACGTCAGGAACTGCTTCACCGCGCGGACCGCGGACACCAGCTCCGGTGCGGCCGTGACCCAGCCGACCTTCCAGCCGGTGAAGGAGAACGTCTTGCCGGCCGAGCCGATCGTCACCGTGCGCTCGCGCATCCCGGGGAAGGACGCGAGCGGCAGGTGCTCGGCGTCGTCGAAGACCAGGTGCTCGTAGACCTCGTCCGTGACCACCAGCAGGTCCCGCTCGACCGCCAGCTCGGCGATCGCGGCCAGTTCGGCGCGCGTGAGGACCGTACCGGTCGGATTGTGCGGCGTGTTGATCAGCAGCAGCCGGGTGCGGTCGGTGACGGCGGCGCGCAGCTCGTCCAGGTCCAGGCGGAAGGCCGCCCCCTCCGCGAAGTGCGGCCGCAGCGTCACCGGCACGCGTGTGCCGCCCGCCATGGCGATGCTCGCCGCGTAGGAGTCGTAGTACGGCTCCAGGGCCACGACCTCGTCCCCCGGCTCCACCAGCGCCAGCAGCGCGGCCGCGATCGCCTCCGTGGCGCCCGCCGTGACCAGCACCTCGGTGTCCGGGTCGAAGCTCAGCCCGTAGCGGCGCAGCTGGTGTGCGGCGATCGCGGTGCGCAGCTCCGGGATGCCCGGCCCCGGCGGGTACTGGTTGCCGCGGCCGTCGCGCAGTGCCCGTACGGCCGCCTCCCTGACCTCCTCCGGGCCGTCGGTGTCGGGGAAGCCCTGGCCCAGGTTGATCGACCCGGTCGACAGGGCGAGGGCGGACATCTCGGCGAAGATCGTCGTCCCGAACTCGGCGAGCCGGCGGTTGAGGCGGGGGCGTGCGCTGGAGGTCATGGCGGCCATCCTCCGCCCAAGCTCTGGAGTTCCTCAACTCTGCTTTGCGCCCCCGGGCGGCCGGGCATCTGCCGGTCACCGCGGTCCACGGGGGGCCGCTTCGGGGGAACGGAAGGAGGGTGACGCCGTGATCGCCGGCATCATCTTCATCCTGGTCGTGGCCGCGTTCGTGGCCCTCACGGCGCTGGCGGGCGCGCGGACCGGGAACCGGCAGCGCAAGGTGTCGCTCGGCAAGAGCGGCCGCGGCAGGTCCCGGTCGTACCGCGCATCGTCTTCTTCTTCGTCCTCGGCGTACGACGACAGCCGTAGCTGGTGGGCGGGCGGCATCGACTCCGGCTCGTCGGGCGGCCACCACGGGGGGCACCACGGCGGTCACTCCTGCGGTGGCGGCCACTCCTGCGGAGGCCACTCCTCCTGTGGTGGAGGTTCGTCCTGTGGCGGGGGTTCGTCGTGCGGCGGCGGGGGCGGATGCGGGGGAGGCAACTGACAGGGGGCGGCCGAGCCTTCGGGGGAACCGTATCCGGGCCGCATCCGGGCGCCCGCCGGGCGAAACAGCCGGCGGGCGCTCGCCGTTCGATTCCCGCGCCAGGCGCACGCCTTGGTTGAACAGTTGAACTGTGGAGCCCTCTGAGGGATGGAAACCCCACGAAGTTGGGTAAAAACGCTGTGGGGGTGCCTCTGTTCATGATTCCCTATAAATCGCCAATGCAGCCCCCGGACGCTCCTGAGACTCCCGCCCCGGCCGAGCCGGCTGGGCTGACGTGGCCGATCTCCCCCTCATCGCGTGTTAGCGGAGCCGACCCATGCTCACGACCCTGAACACCTCCTACACCGATACGCGTGCGGCCGACCTGGCCTGGGCCCTGGGACGCGAGCCGCTGCCGGCCCTCGCCACGCTCGACCTGGAACTCGCCGGGGCCAAGCTGCAGTTGAGACTGCTCGGCGCGTCCCACCAGGTGTTGCTGGACGAGGAGGGCGGCCGCTGTTCGGAGACCGTCGCCTGCATCCCCGGCTCCAGCACCCCGCTGCCGCTCGGCGTCGCCAAGCGGGTCGGCGACTGGGAGTACGAGTTCGCCGCTCGCGTCGAGGTGCTCACCCCCGGCTCGTTCGCGGGCCGCGCGCAGGAGTTGCTGGCCCTCGTCTCCGACCATCCGCACGGCCTCGCCGGTGTCTTCCCGGGCAGCCCGCACGCCTTCACCGCGTTGCTGGCCCAGCGCCACGAGGGCCAGGTGCACTGGCGCACCTGGCACGCCTACCCGCAGGACGGGCAGTTGGTGGCCACCCGGACTCGGGTCGGCGTGCGCGTGCCGACCGCACAACTGAACTGAGCAGCCCGCCCGGAGATAAACCCACCAGACGTCAACTGCCCCCAGATCCACACGTGTGGGTGACGAAGCGTACCTGGCGTGTGACGTAACGTCGCAGAGTGATCGAACCGCACGCCCCCGCGCCCCCGGGCTGCCCGCCGTCCTGGACAGCCCCCGCACGGCTGCCCGTCCGGCCCGGCACCGGGCGGTTCCTGGTCCTCGTGTGTGTCTTCGTATGCGCGGCCTGCGGACTCGTGTACGAACTCGAACTGGTCGCGTTCGCCTCGTACTTGATGGGCGACTCGGTCACCCAGGCCTCCGTCGTGCTGTCCGTGATGGTGTTCGCGATGGGCGTCGGCTCCCTCGGCGCCAAGCGGCTGCGCTGGCACGCGGCAGCCGGCTTCGGCGCCATCGAGACCGCCCTCGCGCTGATCGGCGGCTGCAGCGCGATGGCGCTGTACGCCGTCTTCGCCTGGACCGGCGGCTGGGGCGGGGTGTGGGCCGAGGGCCCCCGCTGCCTGCTGGTCGCCTTCTCCCTCGCCATCGGCCTGCTCATCGGCGCCGAAGTCCCGCTGCTGATGGAGCTGATCCAGCGCATCCGGCACCAGGACGCGGGCGGCGCGGTGGCCGACCTGTTCGCGGCGGACTACGTCGGCGCGCTCGTCGGCGGCCTGGCCTTCCCCTTCCTTCTCCTGCCGGTCCTGGGCCAGTTGACGGGCGCGCTGTTCACCGGCACGGTCAACGTGGTGGCCGGCGGCGCCCTGGTCCTCGGGCTCTTCCGCCGCGACCTCACCCGCCGGGCACGCTGGACCCTGCTCCTCGCCGGACTCGCCGTCCTCGGCGTCCTCGCCTCCGCCGCGGCCCTCGCCGACGAGTTCGAACGCGCCGCCCGGCACGCCGTCTACGGCAAGGACGTCCGGGTCGCCGAACAGACCGACGTCCAGGAGGTCGTCCTCGCCGGCGGCACCGGCGGCGAGCCCCTCGACCTCTTCCTCGACGGCCGGCTCCGCGTCGGCGGCCGCGACGAACGCCGCTACCACGAGGCCCTCGTCCACCCGGCCATGTCCGGCGGCCCGCACGCGCGCGTGCTGATCCTCGGCGGCGGCGACGGGCTGGCCGCCCGCGAGGTGCTGCGCCGGCCCGGGGTGCGCCGGGTCGACGTCGTCGAACTCGATCCCGGCCTGCTCCGCCTGGCCCGCCACGACCCCGGTCTCGCCGCCGCCAACCACCACGTCTACGACGACCCCCGCGTCCACCCCACCACCGCCGACGCCCTGGGCTGGCTGCGCGGCGCGCCCCGCTCCCGGTACGACGTGGTGATCGCCGACCTCCCCGACCCTTGCATCACCGCCAGCACCAAGCTCTACTCCCAGGAGTTCTACGGCCTGGCCCGCCGCGTCCTCGCCCCCGGCGGCCGGCTCGTCGTCCACGCCGGCTCCGTCACCACCCGCCCCCGCGTCTTCTGGACGGTCGCCGCGACCCTGCGCGCCGCCGGCCTCGCCGGCTCCGCCTACCGGGTCCTCGGCCACGACTCCGGCTTCCCGGCCGGCCCCGACCGCTCGGCGGGCGCGTCCGGGGCCCCGCACGACTGGGCCTTCCTGCTCGCGACCCCGGGGACCACCCCGCCACCGCTGCGACTGACCACCGGGCGGTCGCACCCCCTGACGCAGGCGGAACTGACGGCGGACGCGCGGGCGGCGCAACGCACCCGGATCGGGCGGCTGCCCGCGTCCACGCTGGTGCATCCGCGGTACTGACGAGCCGGTCAGGTGAGGGTGAATTCCGGTCACGGCTGGGTAGGCTCACCGGACATGGAGCACCTGGTCTTCGTCCCGGTCCCGCCCGAGCCGCTCAGAGCCGCCCTCGCCGACCCCGCGCGCATCGCCCGCGCGCTGCCCGGCCTGCAACAGGACGCCGGTGCCGAACCCGTCGCCGGACGCCTCAAGCTCCGCGTCCAAGGACACTCCGTCACCTACCGGGGTACGGCACGGGTGGCCGCCCGCGCCGACGGCACGTACGCCGTCGAGGCCGACGCCACCGAGGCCCGCGGCACCGGCGCCGTGAAACTCGCCCTCACCCTGCGCCTCGCGGAGGCCGAGGGCGGTACGACGGTCACCGTCGAGGGCACGGCGAACGCGGACGGCCGTATCGCGGAACTCCCGCCGGACGCGGTGGACGCGGCGGCGGCCCGCCTGCTGAACCGTTTCGTGGAGAACCTGGCGACGGTGGAGCCCGCGGCGGATGCGGAGGAGGGGCAGGAGCAGGCACCGGAACCCGGGACCGAACACACCTCGGTCTTCGACACCGAGATCCCGCCGCCGTCCCTGGACCCGGCGGCCGACCGCCTCGCCGAGGACTTCGCCGACACCGGCGAGCCCCCCGCCGAGGCCGCCCACGCCCGCCGCACGATGATCGGCCGCAGCGCGGAGGAGGTCGACCACGCGCCACCGCGGGGCCGCTACGCACCAGTCCCGGCACCCCAGACGGTGACGGCGACATCGGCACTGCGCTGGGCGGCGCCGGCGGCGGCACTGGTGGTGGCGTCGGCGATCGTCGTGAGCAGGGCACTGCGCAAACGCCGCTGAGCGCGATGAACCCCGGTCTCCCCCCAGTACTGTCGTCCCGTGAGTAACGAAGACATCACGCTGACCGCAGGTGAAGCGGACGTACGCGTCAGCCCCGCCAACGGCGGCCGTATCAGCGGACTGCGGATCAACGGCACGGAACTGCTCCGGCAAGGCGAACGCTACGGGTGTTTCCCCATGGTGCCCTGGTGCGGCCGTATCCGCGACGGCCGCTTCCTGGACGGCGGCACCGTCCGCCAGATGCCGCTCAACTCCCCGCCCCACGCCATCCACGGCACCACCCGCGACGGCGCCTGGCGCACCGCGCGCGTCTCGGAGAACGAGGCGGTGATCACGTACGACCTGGTCGACCCCTGGCCGCACCCCGGCCGCGTCACCCACGTCGTCACGCTCGCCGAGGACGGTCTGACGCTGACCATGTCGGTGGAGGCGCGGGACGACTCCTTCCCGGCGCAGATCGGCTGGCACCCCTGGTTCAACCGCAACCTGGGCGGCGAGGACGTCACGGTCGACTTCAAGCCCGCCTGGCAGGAGGAGCGCGGGGACGACCATCTGCCCACCGGCAACCGGATCGACCCCAGGCCCGGCCCCTGGGACGACTGCTTCGGCATGCCCGGCGGCGTCGACGTCACCCTCACCTGGCCCGCACAGCTCCAGCTGAAGGTGGCCAGCCGCGAGGAGTGGGTGGTCGTCTACGACGAGCAGGCCGAGGCCGTGTGCGTGGAGCCGCAGACCGGCCCGCCCAACGGCCTGAACACCCTCCCGCGCCTGGTCACCCCGCTGGAGCCGCTGGAGGCGACGACGACCTGGAGCTGGCGGCGCCTTTAAGCTGGTCGGCATGACGGACGTACGCGGCGCGCTGCTGCAGCAGATCAAGGACAAGGCCGTGGTGCACGGCAAGGTGACCCTCTCCTCGGGTCTGGAGGCCGACTACTACGTCGACCTGCGCCGCATCACCCTCGACGGCGAGGCCGCCCCGCTGGTCGGTCAGGTGCTCCTGGATCTCACCGCGGACCTGGAGTTCGACGCGGTGGGCGGTCTGACCATGGGCGCCGACCCGGTCGCGGCCGCCATGCTGCACGCCGCCGCGGCGCGCGGGAAGCGGCTCGACGCGTTCGTCGTCCGCAAGGCCGCGAAGGCGCACGGGCTGCAGCGGCGCGTGGAGGGCCCGGACATCGCGGGCCGCCGGGTGCTCGTCGTCGAGGACACCTCCACCACCGGCGGCTCCCCGCTGACCGCCGTGGAGGCCGTGCGCGAGGCCGGCGCCGAGGTCGTCGCCGTGGCGACCATCGTGGACCGCGCGACCGGCGCCGCCGAGAAGATCGAAGCCGGCGCGGGTGTTCCGTACCGGTTCGCCTTCTCGAAGGATGAACTGGGTCTGGACTGACGACGCGTAGTGACCTGGACTTGACCGGCGCATGGACCATCGGTCCATGTCTGGAAAGATGGGGACGACGACGGCGTCGAAACCCTCAGGTCTAGGTCAGGGCCGTAACGCACAACCCCAACCCGCAACACAAGGAGCGGACAGATGCCCATCGCAACCCCCGAGGTCTACAACGAGATGCTCGACCGGGCGAAGGCAGGCAAGTTCGCCTACCCGGCCATCAACGTCACCTCGAGCCAGACCCTGAACGCGGCGCTGCGCGGCTTCGCGGAGGCGGAGAGCGACGGCATCGTCCAGATCTCGACCGGTGGTGCCGAGTTCCTCGGCGGCCAGTACAGCAAGGACATGGTCACCGGCGCGGTCGCGCTCGCCGAGTACGCGCACATCCTCGCCGAGAAGTACCCGGTCAACATCGCGCTGCACACCGACCACTGCCCGAAGGACAAGCTCGACGGGTACGTACGCCCGCTGATCGCGGTCTCCGAGGAGCGCGTGAAGGCCGGCCGGAACCCGCTGTTCCAGTCCCACATGTGGGACGGCTCCGCCGAGACCCTCGCCGACAACCTCGCCATCGCCCAGGAGCTGCTGGAGCGCACCCGCGCCGCCAACATCATCCTGGAGGTGGAGATCACCCCGACCGGCGGCGAGGAGGACGGCGTCTCGCACGAGATCAACGACTCCCTCTACACCACGGTCGAGGACGCGATCCGCACCGCCGAGGCCCTGGGCCTGGGCGAGAAGGGCCGCTACCTGCTGGCCGCCTCCTTCGGCAACGTGCACGGCGTCTACAAGCCGGGCAACGTCGTCCTGCGCCCCGAGCTGCTGAAGGAGCTGAACGAGGGCGTGGCCGCCAAGTTCGGCAAGGCCTCCCCCTTCGACTTCGTCTTCCACGGCGGCTCCGGCTCCACCGAGCAGGAGATCCTGACCGCGCTGGACAACGGTGTGGTGAAGATGAACATCGACACGGACACCCAGTACGCCTTCACCCGTCCGGTCGCCGCGCACATGTTCCAGAACTACGACGGCGTCCTGAAGGTCGACGGCGAGGTCGGCAACAAGAAGGCCTACGACCCGCGCACCTGGGGCAAGCTGGCCGAGGCGAGCATGGCCGCGCGTGTCGTCGAGGCCACGCAGAACCTGCGCTCGGCGGGCAACAAGATCAAGTAAGCGGTACGTCCGTTCCGCGGCGGGCCCGGCGGCTGTTCTCGGCCGCCGGGCCGCTGTATACCTGGGGCATGCCCGACGTCCGGCTGGCCTCGCCCCAGGGCAAGTGGATCCTGTTCACCACCGTTCTCGGCTCCAGCATGGCGCTGCTGGACTCGACCGTCGTCAACGTGGCGCTCCCGCGCATCGGCGACGACCTGGGCGCGAGCCTGTCCGCCCTGCAGTGGACGGTCAACGCGTACATGGTCACGCTGGCCGGGCTGATCCTGCTGGGGGGCTCGCTGGGCGACCACTACGGCCGGCGGAAGATCTTCATGCTGGGCGTGGTGTGGTTCGCCGCGGCGTCGTTGCTGTGCGGCCTGGCCCTGAACGCGGGCATGCTCATCGCCGCGCGGGCCCTGCAGGGCATCGGCGGCGCGCTCCTGACCCCCGGCTCGCTGGCGATCATCCAGTCGTCCTTCCACCGCGACGACCGCAGCCGGGCCGTCGGCCTCTGGTCCGGCTTCGGCGGGATCGGCGCGGCGGTCGGCCCGTTCCTGGGCGGGTGGCTGGTGGCCGGCCCCGGCTGGCGCTGGGTGTTCCTGCTGAACGTCCCGCTGGCGCTGCTGTGCGTGCCGGTGGCGCTGCGGCACGTCCCGGAGTCGCGGGACGGCGGCAAGCACGCCCGCTTCGACGTCCTCGGCGCGGCGCTGGGCGCCCTGGCCCTGGCCCTGCTGACGTACGCGCTGATCGAGGCGAGATCGGGCTCCCTGGTGGTGGCGCTGACCGGGTTGGCCGGTGTGGCGGCGGCGGTGGCCTTCGTACAGGTGGAGCGACACCGCCCGGACCCGATGCTCCCGCCGGACATCTTCTCCTCGCGCCAGTTCACGGCGGTCAACCTGGTCACCCTCTGTGTGTACGCGGCGTTCGGCGGCTTCTTCTTCCTCACCGCGCTCCAACTGCAGGTGGTGTCGGGCTACTCGCCCCTGCAGGCCGGTACGGCCCTGCTGCCGACGACGGCCCTGATGCTCCTCTTCTCCGCCCGCTCGGGCGCCCTGGCGGACCGCACGGGCCCGCGCCTGCCCCTGACGGTCGGCCCTCTCCTCTGCGCGGCGGCGATGCTGCTGATGCTCCGGGTGGGCAAGGGCGCCGACTATCTCACCGACGTCCTCCCGGCCCTCCTGGTCATGGGCGCGGGGATGGTGACCCTCGTGGCCCCCCTGACGGCGACGGTGCTCGCCTCCGTGGACACCGCGCGGGCCGGTCTGGCCAGCGGCATCAACAACGCGGCGGCGAGGGCGGCGGGCCTGATCGCGGTCGCCGCGCTGCCCCTGCTCGCGGGCATGGGCCCGGACGCGTACCGGTCGCCCACGGCGTTCGACGCCGCGTTCGACCGTGCGATGCCGATCTGCGCGGGGGTGCTGGTGGCCGGGTCCCTGCTGGCCTTCACCCTGGTGCGCCGCCTGCCTCCCGAGTGCCGCCGCCCGGAATGCCAGGTACACGGCTGCGTGACGGCTCCGCCGCTGGAGGGGGAGCGGAGGGGGTAGGCGCGGGCACCGCCCGGCGAGCAGCGGCCCGACCCCGCCCGGCAGCTCAGGGGCACGGACCGGCACGCGCCGGCCGCACATGACGCCGGCACAGGACACCGGGCAGGAAACCGGTGGGCGGGAGCGGCAGACTGGACCCCATGACGATTCACGAAAACCTCCTCGGCGGTCCGCCCCCCACCCACCTCCCCGACGACCCCGAGCCCCGCGAACAGCTCGCGGCCGGCACCGCTCCCGCGGACGTCGCCGCCAAGTACCCCACCTCCTCCCTCGCCTGGGCCCAGCTGGCCGACGAGGCGTTCGAGCGCGGCGCGGTCGTGGAGTCGTACGCCTACGCCCGTACCGGCTACCACCGCGGCCTGGACGCCCTGCGCCGCAACGGCTGGAAGGGCCACGGCCCGGTCCCCTGGGAGCACGAGCCCAACCGCGGCTTCCTGCGCGCCCTGCACGCCCTCGCCCGCGCCGCGCAGGCGATCGGCGAGCAGGAGGAGTACGAGCGCTGCGCGCAGTTCCTGAAGGACTCCTCCCCGACGGCGGCCCAGACCCTCGGCTAGTCGAAACGCACGTGACCGGTGTGGCCCGTCTGGCAACGGACGGGCCTTGCCGTATCCGGGCCCATTGCGGAGGATGCCGGGTGGGGACCGGGGCCCCCGTGCCGGCATCGGCAGGGGCGGACCGCTACCCGGAGCTACAACAGGAGACAGCGATGTCCCAATCGGCTCAGCAGTCCTTGGAGACTCAGGAGCCCGAGACTCCGCATCTCGATTTCGCGGGCACGACGCCGTACGAGGACTACGTCAGGGCGGACGTGCTCACCCACCTCCAGCACACCCTCTCCGACGATCCCGGAGAGATGGTCTTCCTGGTCACGACCCAGGTCATGGAGCTGTGGTTCACCGTCATCGTCCACGAGTGGGAGACCGCGGCCGCCGCCCTGCGCGGCGACGACGTACCGACCGCGATCGCCGCGCTGAAGCGTTCCGTACGGGAACTGGAGGCCCTCAACGCCTCCTGGACGCCGCTCGGCCAGCTCACCCCGGCGCAGTTCAACTCGTACCGCTCCGCCCTCGGCGAGGGCTCCGGCTTCCAGTCGGCGATGTACCGGCGCCTGGAGTTCCTGCTCGGCGAGAAGTCCGCGTCCATGCTCGTACCGCACCGCGGCGCCCCCCGCGCGCACGCGGAGCTGGAGAAGGCGCTGCACGAGCCGAGCCTGTACGACGAGGTGCTGCGGCTGCTGGCCCGGCGCGGCCACGCGATCCCCGCGTCCGTCCTGCGCCGCGACGTCTCCCAGCGCTACGAGCCCTCCGAGGCGGTCGAGCGGGCCTGGACGGCGGTCTACTCCGGCGACCAGGACGCCGAACTCGCCCGCCTGGGCGAGGCGTTGACCGACGTGGCCGAGCTCGTCTGGCGCTGGCGCAACGACCACCTGGTCGCCACCCGCCGCGCGATGGGCGCCAAGCCCGGCACGGGCGGCTCGGCCGGCGTGGCCTGGCTGGAGAAGCGCGCCCGCAAGAACGTGTTCCCGGAGCTGTGGACGGCGAGGTCCCATGTCTGAACCGGCCCTGGAGGCAGCGAAGCTGGACGCGGCCGACGAGCTCGCACCGCTGCGTTCCCGTTTCGTCCTCGACGATGTGATCTACCTCGACGGCAACTCGCTCGGCGCGCTGCCCGCGAACGTCCCGGACCGGGTGGCCGACGTGGTCCGCCGCCAGTGGGGCGAACTGCGCATCCGCTCCTGGGAGGAGAGCGGCTGGTGGACCGCGCCGGAGCGGATCGGCGACCGGATCGCCCCGCTGGTCGGCGCGGCGGCCGGGCAGATCGTCGTGGGCGACTCCACAAGCGTCAACGTGTTCAAGGCGCTTGTGGCCGCCGTGCGGATGGCGGGCGAGGACCGCACCGAGATCCTGGTGGACGCCACCACCTTCCCCACGGACGGCTACATCGCCGAGTCGGCCGCGCGCCTGACCGGCCGCACCCTGCGCGCGGTGACGCCCGCGCAGGTGCCGGGGGAGCTGAGCGGCCGTACGGCGGCGGTGCTGCTGAACCACGTCGACTACCGCGCGGGGCGCCTGCACGACCTGCCGGGACTGACCGCCGCGATCCACGCGGCCGGTGCCCTCGCGGTGTGGGACCTGTGCCACAGCGCGGGCGCGCTGGAGGTGGGCCTGGACGAGCACGGGGTCGACCTCGCGGTCGGCTGCACCTACAAGTACCTGAACGGCGGCCCGGGTTCCCCGGCGTACCTGTACGTCCGCAGGGAGCTCCAGCCCCGCTTCGACTCCCCGCTGCCCGGCTGGAACTCGCACACCGACCCCTTCGGCATGAGCCCGTCGTACACCCCGGCGCCGGGCGCCCTGCGCGGCCGGGTGGGCACCCCGGACATCCTGTCGATGCTGGCCCTGGAGGCGGCCCTGGACGTCTGGGACGAGGTGTCCGTCGCCGCCGTCCGCGCCAAGTCCCTCGCGCTGACGGACTTCTTCCTGCGGTGCGTGCGGGCCTACACCGAGCCGGGGCGCGTGGAGTCCGTGACCCCGGAACGCCACGAGGAACGCGGCAGTCAGGTCGCCCTGCGCTGTGACGACGCGGGCGAGGTGATGAAGCGTCTGATCGCCCGGGGCGTCGTGGGCGACTTCCGCCACCCCGACGTCCTCCGGTTCGGCTTCACCCCGCTGTACGTGACCTTCGCCGAGACGGAGCGGGCGGCGCGGATCCTGGGCGAGGAACTGGCGTAAGGGGGCCGAAGCCCCGAGGCCGGGCCTGGGAGAAGGGGGGACCCGTCTCCCAGGCCCAGGCCTTTCCCTACAGAACCGTTTATTCCTCACCCTGCGTGACATCCCCATGTCCGCGCATGTCACCGGCCTGATACGGTCCCGCCAACGCGAACGGGAATTCCCCACCCGGTCCGCCAGACGCCAAACGCGTTCCATCGCTGAGAGGTTGGAGCATGCCGGACGACGCCGCAGCAGCCCGCGCCGCCGCAGAAGAGGAGTCGGCCTTCTCGCATCCGCCGGTCGACCCCGACATCACCTCCGCGTACGGCAGCCACCCCGACCAGGTGATCGACTTCTACGCCCCCCGGAGCGCCCAGGACTCGCCGGCCCCCCTGGTGGTGGTCCTGCACGGCGGCGCCTGGCGCGCCCGCTACGACCGCCGCCACATCACCCCCTTCGCGGACTTCCTGGCCCGCCGGGGCTTCGCCGTGGCCAACGTCGAGTACCGGCGCGGCGCCGACCCCCTGATCCCCGGGCAGAACACGGGTGACGGCGGCGACGCCACCACCCCTCCGGCCGGTCGCTGGCCCGCCACCTTCGACGACGTCGCGGCCGCCCTGGACGCGCTGCCCGCCCTGGTCCGCGAGGCGCTGCCGCAGGCCGACCCCCGCCGCACGGTGCTCACGGGCCACTCGGCCGGCGGTCACCTGGCGCTGTGGGCGGCGGCCCGCCACGTCCTGCCCCCGGACAGCCCCTGGCGCACCGACAGCCCGGCCGCCCTGCGGGGTGTCGTGGCCCTGGCCCCGATCGCGGACTTCGAGGTGGCGGAGAAGCTGGACGTCTGCGGCAACGCCAGCCTGCAACTCCTGGGCGGCCACGACACCTTCAGTGAGCGCCGTCCCTACGCCGACCCCGTCCTGCTCCTGCCGACCGGCATCGCGACGACCCTCGTCCAGGGCCGCACGGACCTGGTGGTGCCGCAGGCGGTGGCCGAGTCGTACGCGGACGCGTCGGCGAAGGCCGGCGAGGTGGTGGGCCTGACCCTGCTGGAAGAGGTCGGCCACTTCCCGCTCATCGACCCGGCGGCGGACGCGTGCGCGGTGGTGGCGGAGGAGATCGCCCAACTGGCGTGGTGACAGGGGGGTTCCGGGTCCGCCCCGGTGATACCCGTAATACCTGAGAGCTACCCCGCGAAACAGCTCCCTGGCGGGACGCCGACGACACGCCCCGATCCATAACTTCCTTGTCAGACAAGCCCGATGGCCGGGCGATCTGAAAGGAAGCCCGACCATGGGGCACCCCCACCGCACCACACACCCGCACGCACCGACGGACGACGCGTCCTGCTCCACGGACACGCAGCCGCCGACGGCGACCGCGCCCCACGAGGGCCCCCCGCACCCGACGACGAAGGCAGCACGGGCGGTGCGGACGGGAACGAAGACCCGGCCGAAGGCCGGCTCCCCACCCACGGACCCGCAGCCGAACTCCGCCGGCACGCACCCCGTCCGCCGCCACCGCAGGGCCCGCCGCGCCCTCCTCGCCACCCTCCTCACCGCAGCCGTAGCCGCCCCCCTCTCCGGGGCCGCCCGCCCCCAGATCCCGGCCCCGGCCCCGGCCGCCCTGCCCCCACTCACGGCGACGACCCTCCAGACGGCCTACGCCGCCAACCGAGCCGACGCCACCCGCGCCGCCGGCATGGCCGCCGCACACGGCGACACCCACCGCGCCGCCGCTGACCGCGCCCTGGCCGCCTCGTCCCGCCACCTCCTCACCTTCGACGGCCGAGGCGCCGGCCAGGCGACGGAGGTGCTGGGCGACCTCGCCCACGCGGACGACATCGCCGTCCTGGTCCCCGGCTCCGACACCTCCCTGGACACCTACGCCCGCTTCCACAAGGCGGCCGCGGCCCTGTACACGGACCTCACCCACCGCGCGCCCCGAGGCACCCGCACCGCGGTCGTCGCCTGGCTCGGCTACGAGACACCGGCCACCGTCAGCACCACGGTGACCACGACCACCCGCGCCGAGGAAGCCGCCCCCCACCTGCGCGCGTTCGTACGCGAGCTGCGCACCGCGAGCAAACCGCAGGCGCACCTCACCCTGATCTGCCACTCCTACGGCACGGTCGTCTGCGGCCGGGCCGCCCATGGCCTGGACGCCGACGACATCGCCCTGATCGGCAGCCCCGGCACCGGCGCGGACTCCGCCGAGGCCCTGCACACCCGCGCGCGAGTCTGGGCGGCCCGCGGCAGCGAGGACTGGATCGCGCATGTCCCGCACGTCAGCGCAACCGTCTTCGGCACCACCGCCGGCTTCGGCACCGACCCGGTCTCCCACGCCTTCGGCGCGCGGGTCTTCAACGCCGGCAACGCCAACCACAGCGGCTACTTCACCCCGGGCTCGGCCTCCCTCACCAACCTGGCCGGAATCACCCTCGGCGACCTCCTGGAGGTGCCCCGTGCCTGACCCCGGCACCAGCACACCACACACGCGCCGCACGCCCCCGCCGACGGTGAAACGGTCAGGGGCGGTGCCGGTGGGCTCCCGAACCCCGCCGAAGGCGCCCCGCACCCGCACCCGCACCCAAGAATGGCGCCGAGCCCTCGACACCGTCTCCCGATCCGCCCGCCACCTGGACGCCCTCGCGCCCGCCACCCGGGACCGGGCCGTCGACGCCCTCCGGGCGATCGCGATCCTCGGAGTGGTCCTGGGCCACTGGCTGGTAACCGCACTCGTGGCGAGCGACGGCGGGCTGCACACCACGAGCCCGCTGCAGCACATGCCCTGGCTGGCCCCGATCTCCTGGCTGTTCCAGACCCTGGCCGTGTTCTTCCTGGTCGGCGGTCACGTGGCGAGTCGAAGCCTCGCCACCGCCCGGGACAGAGGCGAGACCTACGGCTCCTGGCTGCGCGCCCGCCTGACCCGCCTCCTGCGCCCGGTGGCCGCACTCCTGTGCCTGTGGGCGGTGGCGGCCACCGTCCTCCTCCTCACCGGCACCCCGCTCGCCACGATCGAGGCCCTGGTCAAGCTCGCCCTGTCACCGCTGTGGTTCCTGCTGGTCTTCGCCGCTCTGACGGCCGCCACACCGCTCCTGACCCGCCTCAACCCACTCTGGCCGCTCGCCGTCGTCCTGCACGTGGACCTGCTCCGCTTCGGCCTGCACAGCGGCCCGTCCTGGCTCGGCTGGCTGAACCTCCCGGCGGGCTGGCTGGTCCCGTACACCCTGGGCGCGGCCTGGACCCGGGGCGAGCTGGACAGCCGCCGCGCGGCCCGGGTCCTGTTCCTCGGCGGTACGGCGGCCACGGCCGTCCTCGTCGGCTGCGCCGGCTACCCGGCGTCCATGGTCGGCGTCCCCGGCGCGAGGATCTCCAACCTCGACCCCCCGACCCTGGCGGCCGTCACCTTCGGACTGGCCCAGTGCGGGCTCGCCCTGCTCCTCCGCGACCGGCTGCGCCGCGCGATGGCCCGCCCGCTGCTCTGGGCGGCCGTGGCCCTGGTCAACCTGTCCGCGATGACGATCTACCTGTGGCACCAGACGGCCATGATGGCCACGACGGCCACGGGGCTCCTGGCCGGCCGGCTCCCCGGCCTGCACACCTCACCCGACTCCCTGGGCTGGGTGCCCTGCCGCCTCGCCTGGCTCCCCGTCTTCGGCCTGGCCCTCGCCCTGTGCCGGACGGCCTTCCGCCACCACGAACAGGGCCCCCGAAACCGCAGGTCCTCCGTGGTCCGCCGCCATCTGCCCCCATCGAAGAAGCCACGCAATGCCTAGAGTTGACCTCGTGAAGCCCGCGGCCGCCGACGGTGAGAACCCCCAGAGGACACCGGCACCCGAGAACGCACACGCCACCGACCGCGCACACGCCCCCGGCACCACCGCGCGCCGCCTGCGGACCTGGCTCGGCGAGAACCCCTCGCCGAACTCGCCTCCCTTCTCCCGGCACCGCTGGGTCCGCGTCCTCACCTACCTGCTCGTCGGCTACCTCGCCCTGGGCATCGTCCTCGGCGGCGGCGAGGAGCTGGCCGACAGCTACGGCCTCACCCCGGCCGTGGCGTTCTTCAGCACGTTCCTCCAGGCCGCCGCCGTCGTCCTGGCCCTCTGGCGCCCGGTACCCGCCTGGGTCCTGTCCCTGACCGGTGCCCTCGCCACCGCGCTGCTCGCCCGCCAGCAGATGGCGACACCCACGCTTCGGCTGACGAGCCCCAACTGGCCCTGGTCCACCCCCGTCCTGCTGGCCCACATGGCCGTCCTGCTGCTCCTCGCCCTGCGTGTCCGGTTCCGCGGGACGGTCGCCGCGCTCGTGACGACCGCCCTGGTCACCGCCGTCGTGGAAGGCGGCATAGGGGCCCTGCGCTACTCCCCGACAGGCACGGTCGCCGTCGGCCTGTTCGCGATCGCCGCCGTCATCGGCGCCGCCCTGCGCAGCCGCAGCGAGGCCCGCACCGAACTGGTCCAGCAGACGACGATCACCGCCGAGGAACGGGCCCGGCGCACGCTCCTGGAGGAGCGCAGCCGTATAGCCCGCGAGCTGCACGACGTGGTCGCGCACCACATGTCGGTGATCTCGATCCAGGCCCAGGTGGCCCCGCACCTGGTGGAGAACCCCTCCGAGGAGCTGAAGGAGAACCTCGCCGGCATCCGCAACAACGCCCTGGAGGCCCTGACCGAGCTGCGCCGGGTCCTCGGGGTGCTGCGGTCGGAGGGCCCGGACGACCCCGAGACGGCCGAGGAGACCCACCGGCTTTTCGCCCCCGGCACCGGTCCGGCCCCCGACGCCCCGCAGCCGGATCTCGCGCGCCTGGACGCCCTGCTGGAGAACACCAGGGCGGCCGGCCTCGACGTGGTCAAGACGGTGCAGGGCGAGCCCCGGGCCTACCCGCCGGGCGTGGAGCTGTCGGCGTACCGGATCGTCCAGGAGGCCCTGAGCAACGTCCTGCGGCACGCCCCGGGCGCGCGGGTCGGCGTGGACGTCCTCCACCACCCGCACGGGATATGCCTGGACATCACCAACTCCCGGCCCAGCCGTCCGGCCCCGCCGTCCCCGGGCGGCGGTCATGGTCTGCTCGGCATGCGGGAGCGGGCGGCGATGCTGGGCGGTCACGTCGTCGCGCGGCCGGAGCAGGGAGGCGGCTTCCGGGTGACCGCGTTCCTCCTGCGTGACGGCACCCCGGTGCCGACCGACCTGGCCCTGCCCGCCGCCTTGCGGCGGCAGCTGCCATCCGGCTCCACCCCCGATCCGTACCCGCCCGAGCCCCCGACAGGAGAACAGGACCCATGACGAGCGGCGCCGGTCCCATCCGCGTACTCATCGCCGACGACCAGCAGATGGTCCGGCAGGGTTTCAGCGTGCTGCTCGGCGCCCAGCCCGGCATCGAGGTGGTCGGGCAGGCGGTGGACGGTCTGGACGCGATTCGGCAGACCGCCGAGCTGGCCCCGGACGTGGTGCTGATGGACATCCGGATGCCCGAACTCGGCGGCATCGAGGCGACCCGCCGGATCACCGCCGAGCATCCCGCCATCAAGGTGCTGGTGCTGACCACGTTCGACCTGGACGAGTACGTGTACGAGGCGCTGCGGGCCGGGGCCTCCGGCTTTCTGCTCAAGGACGCCTCCGCGGACAAGCTGGCAGAGGCGGTCCGGGTCGTGGCGGCGGGCGACGCCCTGCTCGCGCCCGGTGTCACCCGTCGTCTCATCGCCGAGTTCTCCCGCATGGACGGCACTCGCCGGGCCCCGCTCAAGCAGCGCGTCGGCGACCTGACCGAGCGGGAGACGGAGGTGCTGGCACTGATCGCGCAGGGCCTGTCGAACGCGGAGATCGCCGAGCGGCTGGTCGTGGCCGAGCAGACCGTGAAGACGCACGTGGGCCGCATCCTGGTGAAGCTGGGCCTGCGCGACCGCACCCAGGCGGCGGTCTTCGCCTACGAGTCCGGCGTGGTCCGCCCGGGCGGCCGGTGAACCCCCGCACGCGACCCGTAGTACCTGAGGGGGACGCCCGAGAACCCCTCTCCAAGGTGACGACCCCGCCCCGCCGCCCGCCTACCGTTTCGTACGTGACCCAGACGACGCACACGCAGACGACACCGCCGGGCCAGGCCGGCCGGCCGCGCAGCCCGGAGTTCCGGCTGGCCGCGGACGCTTTGCGCGGGCTGCGACAGGACCTGTTCCAGGACGCCTTCGCCTACGACCCGCTGCCCCGCCGGAGCGCCGACGGCGCGCTCACCCGCCGGCTGTCCGCGGGCTGGCTGCCGCACGCGGTGGTGGCCGCGCTGGGCGTGATGGCGATGTCCCTCGCCATGGCGAGCTCCTTCGACTCCGGGCCGGCCGCCCTGCTGTGCGGGCTGCTGGCGCTGGCGCCGGTCCTGCTGACGCTGGCGCGACCGGTGGGGGCGTTCTGGTTCTCGCTGGCCGCGAGCACGGCCGCCGCCGTCATCGGCCGGGGCGACTTCAGCGACTGGCCCTGGCTGCCGGGCAGTTTCCTGTCCCACCTGGTGGTGCTCACGGTCGTCGCGCTGCGCACCCGCCCGCGCACGGCGGCCTCGATGTGGGTGATGACCGCGGTCTACGGCTTCGTCACCGCGGGCCTCTTCGGCTGGCACCGCTACGACTCCAACGTCACCCCGATGCTGTTCGTGTCGGCCCTGATCCTGCTGGCCGTCTCGCTCCGGCACATCCGCCGCCAGGCCCAGCAGGAGGTGACCGCCCAGCAGACGGTCACCGAGCACGAGCGCTCCCGCCGCACTCTTCTGGAGGAGCGCACGACGATCGCCCGCGAGCTGCACGACGTGGTCGCCCACCACATGTCGGTGGTCGCCATCCAGGCGGAAGCCGCGCCCTACCGGGTGGAGAACCCGCCGGAGGAGCTGGAGAAGGCGTTCGTCACCATCCGGGAGAACGCGGTGGCGGCCCTGACCGAGCTGCGCCGGGTCCTCGGGGTCGTACGCGCGGAGGACTACGAGGCGCCGGACGCCCCCCAGCCGACCCTGGCCGACCTCGACGGGCTGCTCGCCAATGTGCGGGAGGCCGGCCTGACGGTGGAGAAGGCGGTGACCGGCGCGGTGCGGGAGCTGCCCCAGGGCGTGGAGCTGTCGGCGTACCGAATAGTGCAGGAGGCCCTCAGCAACACCCTGCGGCACGCGCCGGGAGCGAGCGCCCGGGTGGAGATCGGCTATGTCCTCGGCGGTCTGGGCCTGCGCATAGTCAACACCCCGCCGCCGGCACCGCAGCTGATAAAGCCTTCTCCCGGTGCGGGGCACGGCATCACGGGCATGCGGGAGCGCGTGTCGATGCTGAACGGGGAGATGACAGCGGCCGCGACGGAGGACGGGGGCTATGAGGTGACGGTGTTCCTGCCGGTGCCGGCGGCCACCGCGAGCGAAGGGGACGCATGACCATCCGCGTGCTGATCGCGGACGACCAGATGATGGTCCGCGAGGGCTTCTCCGTCCTGCTGAACGCGATGCCGGACATCGAGGTCGTCGGTGAGGCCGTCAACGGAAGGGAGGCGGTGGACCGGGTCCGTGAACTCGCCCCGGACGTCGTGCTGATGGACATCCGCATGCCGGAGCTGAACGGCATCGAGGCCACCCGGGAGATCGTGGCGGCGGACGCGGCGGCGAAGGTGCTGGTCCTGACGACCTTCGACCTGGACGAGTACGTGTACCAGGCGCTGCGCGCGGGAGCCTCCGGCTTCCTCCTGAAGGACGCCTCCGCCCGCCAACTGGCCGACGGAGTGAGGGTGGTGGCCGCGGGCGAGGCCCTGCTGGCCCCCTCGGTCACCAAGCGGCTGCTCACGGAGTTCTCCCGCCTCTCGGACGCCCCGCGCCTGGTCCCGTCGGCCCAGGCGGCGTACGGCGAACTCACCGAACGCGAGACCGAGGTCCTGATCCTGATCGCCCAGGGCCTGTCCAACGCGGAGATCGCCGAGCGCCTGGTGGTGGCGGAGTCGACGATCAAGACCCATGTGAGCCGCATCCTGGTCAAACTGGGTCTCAGAGACCGCACCCAGGCAGCGGTGTTCGCGTACGAGGCGCGCCTGGTGACACCGGGCTGACGGGCCGGGAGTCGCGCCGCTCCGGTTGGGAATGACGCTCGACGAGGCGGCCGCGGCGGTGTCCGACTGGGGTGAGCCCGGGCTCGTCCGGCGCCGGGACGCGGCGCGGGCTTCCTGGTCCCTGGACGGGGTGGGAGGGGCGACCGGTCCCGGCCCGAGTACCCCGTGATCCCCGGTGTGTCCCTGGGCTTCACCCGGCAGACCTCCCAGGAGATCCGGCGCGACGCCGAGGGTCTGCCTGAACACCCCTGGTCAGACCGCGGCCCGGCGCGTTAGCGTCCCCGCATGGCTGGCACCACCGATCTGAGCTTCGACCCCTGGGATCCGGCGTTCGTGACCGACCCGTACCCGGCCTACGCCGAGCTGCGGGCGCGGGGCCGGGTGATCCGGTACGAGCCGACCGACCAGTGGCTGGTTCCGCACCACGCGGATGTCGCGGCGCTGCTGCGGGACCGCCGGCTGGGGCGGACGTATCAGCACCGGTTCTCGCACGAGGAGTTCGGGCGGACCCCGCCCGCGCCGGAGCACGAGCCGTTCCACACGCTCAACGACCACGGCATGCTCGACCTGGAGCCGCCGGACCACACCCGGATCCGGCGCCTGGTGTCGAAGGCGTTCACGCCGCGCACCGTCGAGCGCCTGAAGCCGTATGTGCACGGCCTGGCGAACGACCTGGTGGCGGCGCTCGTCCACAACGGCGGCGGGGATCTGCTCACCGACGTGGCCGAGCCGTTGCCGGTGGCGGTGATCGCCGAGATGCTGGGCATCCCGGAGGCGGACCGGGGGCAGCTGCGCCCCTGGTCGGCGGCCATCTGCGGGATGTACGAGCTGAACCCCTCCGAGGAGACGGCCGCGAAGGCGGTCCGGGCGTCCGTGGAGTTCTCGGAGTACCTGCGGGAGCTGATCGCTGCCCGCCGCAAGGAGCCGGGCGAGGACCTCGTCTCCGGCCTGATCGCGGCCCACGACGAGGACGACGACCGGCTGACCGAACAGGAGATGATCTCGACGGCGGTCCTGCTCCTCAACGCCGGCCACGAGGCCACGGTCAACGCCACGGTGAACGGCTGGTGGGCGCTGTTCCGCAACCCCGGCCAGCTGGCCGCCCTGCGCGCCGACCACTCCCTGATCCCGTCCGCGATCGAGGAGCTGATGCGCTATGACACCCCGCTCCAGCTCTTCGAACGCTGGGTGCTGGACGACGTCGAGATCGACGGCACGGTGATCCCGAGGGGCTCGGAGATCGCGATGCTCTTCGGCTCCGCCAACCACGACCCGGCCGTCTTCACCGACCCCGACCGCCTGGACCTGACCCGCGCCGACAACCCGCACATCTCCTTCAGTGCCGGCATCCACTACTGCATCGGCGCCCCACTGGCCCGCATCGAGCTGGCCGCCTCCATGACGGCCCTCCTCCGGCAGGCCCCCACACTGACCCTGGCGGCGGAGCCGCGGCGCAAGCCGAACTTCGTGATCCGGGGGCTGGAGGGGCTGAGCGTCGAGGTGGGGTGATCACCCGTTCGGCTGGTCCATGGCGAACTCCAGCAGTGGACGCGGGCGACTCGGCAAGGTGGTGCCCGTCGGAGAGGGGAAGGGGCCATGGCGGGCACTTCGGATCAGCTGTTGGTGGAGGAATTCGAGCGGATCGCCGCCTTTGCCGAGCGGGAGATCGAGACCGTCCGGTTCGAGTTCGTCGGCGGCCGGATCGGACTGAGAAAAGCGGTCGACGGGAACCACAGCACGCTCGTCATGTGTCTCGTCCGGCTGTGGATGCAGGCCCGGCCCGAGCTCGGGCTCTTCCCCGCGCGGGGTCTGAAGGTGGAGGCGCGGCGCGGGGGCCGTGTCCTGCCCGATGGTGTGCTCGCTCCCCTCGGGCACTTCGCGGGTCACGGGGACTGGTCCGACCCCGACGGGGTGCTCATGACGTTGGAGATCACGTCGTTCGACCCGGACACACACCACCGTGACCGCGTGGTGAAACCCCGCGCCTACGCCGAGGCGGGGATCCCCGTCCATCTGCTGATCGACAGGGACAACCTCTCCGTCCTTGTGCACAGCGATCCCGACCCGGAGCACGGATACCGGGACGTCCACATGGTGAAGCTCGGCGGCAAGGTCACCCTCCCCGACCCCGTCGGTATCGAACTCGACACCGAGGACTTCAAGCAGTACGTCGACTGAGCCTCAGCCCTCCAGATCACGGCGCCGCACGCCCGCCAGCCCGCCGGCCACCAGCACCGCGGCCAGCCCCAGCAGCACCAGCACCGGCCCCCACTCCATCCCCCCACCCGGCAGCTTCGGCAGATGACCGAACGGGGACAGGTCCAGCACCGCCCGCGGCACGTTCAGCGCCGGGCCGATCCAGCCGATCAGCAGGACCGCGCCGGCCACGCCCCACGCCGCGACCGCGCCCCGCGGCAGGACGCCGAACAACAGGACCGCGACCCCGCCGATGACCCAGACCGCGGCGACCTGGAGCAGGCACGCCCCCAGCACCGGGCCGATCTGCCGGCCGTAGCCGACGGCGAAGCCCAGGCCGGCCAGGAGCATCAGCAGGGCCGAGCCGCCGAAGGCGATGATCAGGTGGCCGGCGGCCCAGCGCAGCCGGCCCACGGCCGCCGCCAGCACCGGTTCGGCCCGGCCGGAGGTCTCCTCGGCGCTCAGCCGCAGCACGGAGGAGACGACGTAGAGCGCGGCGACCAGTCCGAGCATGCCGACCATCGCGGCGAGGAACGCGTCCGTCAGGCCCGACTGGCCGCCCATCCGCTGGAAGATCTCCCGCGCCTTGGCGTTGTCACCGACCAGCTTGGCCGCGCCGTCCGTCATCCCGCCGTAGACGACTCCGGCGAGGAAGAAGCCGGTCGACCAGCCGAGCACGCTGCCGCGCTGCAGGCGCCAGGCCAGCGCGCCCGCCGTGCCGAGGCGGCCGGCCGCCGGTCCCGGCCGGGTCGGCAGGAAGCTCATGCCGATGTCCCGTCGCCCGGCCAGCTCGTAGGCGACCACCGCCTGGAGGGCCGCGGCGGCGACGAACAGCAGCAGCACCCACCAGCGTTCGGCCGCGAAGGCGCGCAGGTCCTCCAGCCAGCCCAGCGGGGACAGCCAGGTCAGTGCCGACGATCCGTCGTCCGACGCCGAGTCGCCCGCCGCGCGCAGCACGAACGCCGCGCCCAGCACGGCCGCGGTCAGCCCCCGGGCCAGCCGGGCGCTCTCCGTCAGCTGGGCGACGATCGCCGCCATCGTGGCGAAGACCATGCCGGCCCCCGCCACCCCGAGCCCGAAGGCCACGGCACCCGGCGCGCCCTGTCCGGCCAGCCCCGCGACGATCAGGATGCACAGGGCCGCGTTCGCCACGGCCGCCGTCAGCAGGGCCGCCGTGAGCGGGGCCCGGCGCCCCACCATCCCGGAGGACAACAGCTCCTGCCGCCCGCTCTCCTCCTCGTCCCGGGTGTGCCGTACGACGACGAGCAGGCTCATCACGGCCGCGAGGGCGCCCGCGTACACCCCGACCCGCCAGGCCGTCAGCGCACCGATGGAGTCGTCGAAGACCGGCCCGACCATGGCGCGCAGGGAGGTGTTGGTCGCCATCTGGTGCATCAGGTCGGCGCGGGCGGCCGGGGTGTCGTACAGGCCCTTCAGCGTCTTCGGCATGGAGAGGACCATCAGCGCGTTCACCGCGACCCAGACCGGGATCAGCACGCGGTCGCGGCGCAGGGCGAACCGCAGCAGGGTTCCCGTGCCGGCGAGTTGGCACGTCATACCGCCACCCCGTCCGGCTCGTCCTGGTAGTGCCGCAGGAACAGCTCCTCCAGCGTCGGCGGCGTCGAGGTCAGCGAGCGCACCCCGGAAGCGGTCAACGAGCGCAGCACGGCGTCGAGTTGGTCGGTGTCCACCTGGAGCCGGACCCGGTGGCCCTGCACGTCGAGGTCGTGCACGCCCGGCAGGTGGGCCAGCCCGTTGGGCGGGCCGGCGAGTTCGGCGCTCACACTGGTGCGGGTCAGATGCCGCAGATCGGCCAGCGACCCGCTCTCCACCGTCCGGCCCTTGCGGATGATGCTGACCCGGTCGCAGAGTTCCTCGACCTCGCTCAGGATGTGCGAGGAGAGCAGGACCGTGCGGCCGCGCTCCCGCTCCTCCTCCACACAGCGCTGGAAGACCTCCTCCATCAGCGGGTCCAGGCCCGAGGTCGGCTCGTCCAGGATCAGCAGGTCCACGTCCGAGGCGAAGGCGGCGACCAGGGCGACCTTCTGCCGGTTGCCCTTGGAGTACGTGCGGCCCTTCTTGGTCGGGTCCAGCTCGAAGCGGTCGATCAGCTCGGCGCGGCGCCGGGCGTCGAGTCCTCCGCGCAGGCGGCCGTAGAGGTCGATGACCTCGCCGCCGGAGAGGTTGCGCCACAGGGTCACGTCGCCGGGCACGTAGGCGATCCTGCGGTGCACCTCCACCGCGTCCCGCCACGGGTCGTGGCCCAGCACCTGGGCGGCGCCCGTGTCGGCGCGCAGCAGCCCGAGCAGCACCCGGATCGTGGTCGACTTGCCGGCGCCGTTCGGGCCGAGGAAGCCGTGCACCTCACCGGCCTCGACGTCCAGGTCGAGGCCGTCCAGCGCGTGGGTACGGCCGAAGGACTTGTGAAGCCCGGAGACCGTGATTGCCTTCGTCATGGCTCCGAACGTACGCTTCTTTCAGAAATTTGTGAAGTTAAGGAAGTGTGGAAACCCTCGGTTAGGGTGAGGGGCATGACGGAGTCGAGTACAGGAACGCCGGAGCGGGACCCGCAGTCGGTCTCGCGGTTCGTGGAGCACTTCGCGGCACAGCTGGTCGAGGCGGGCGTACCGCGCATGCCGGCCCGCGTCTTCGCCGCGCTCCTCGCCTCCGACACCGGCACCCTGACCTCCGCCGAGCTGGGGGAGCGACTGCGGATCAGTCCCGCCGCGGTGTCCGGCGCGGTCCGCTATCTCGCCCAGGTCCACCTGGTCTCCCGCGAACGCGAGCCGGGCTCACGCCGGGAGCGGTACCGGGTGCACAGCGACCAGTGGTACGAGGCGCTCACCAACCGCGAGGCGATCATCAAGCGCTGGGAGGAGGCCCTGCGGGAAGGTGTCTCCAGCCTCGGAGCCGACACCCCCGCGGGACGCCGGCTCGCCGAGACGCTGGACTTCTTCGAGTTCGTGGAGAGGGACGTGGCCCAGATGATGGAACGCTGGCGGGTGTACCGGGAGCGCAAGTACGGCCGCTGAACGCGGCGATCACGTGCTCGCCCTCACCGCGCGGGTCATGAAGGCAGCACCAGCCCCCAGGCCCCCTCCACCACCCGCCACGTCCTCCTCCGTACCGGCCCCGTCACCGCCGCGTCCGCCCGGTACCGGAAGTCCGCGCCGACCACCGTCACGGTCCGCCCGGCAGTCCGCAGCGGTGTCGCCTCCGCCCCGACCGACAGGGGCCGTACCTCCACCCGCGCCAACCCGCCCGGGCCCGGTGCGACCGTCACGGCCTCCACGGGCTGGCCGAGGTCGACCACCGTCTCCCCGTCGACCTCGACCCGGAACCGGGAGGGGCCCGGTGCCGGCACGGCGGCCAGCCGGGGCGGGCGAGGGGCGAGGGTGCGGACCAGGGAGCGGTACCAGGCCCGCCCGGCGGCGACCGGCACCGGCTCGGCGGCCGCCGCCCGCACCACCGGCTCCGGAGGAATGCCCAGCCCGCTCAGCACGACCCCGTCGCTGTCGTCGACCAGCAGGTCCAGGCGCCGCTCGGCCCCGTCCAGCACGGCGCGCGCCGCCGCCACCGCGCCGCCGGGCACGCCCAGCGACTCCGCGAGGCCGGTGTCACCCACCGGGACCACCGACAGTGCGCATCCGGCCAGCTCCCGCGCCCGGTGCAGCAGGGTCACGGCCCGCATCAGAGCGTGACCGTCGCCCACCACGACCGGCCGCCTCGAACCCCGCCGGTCCAGCGCGCGGGCGAATTCCTCCGGCCCGTCCGGCAGGCACACCTTGGCCGCCGCACCCGCGCTGAGCACGTCTTTCGCGATCCGTACGGACTCCCCGTCCGTCTGCCGTGCCGCCGGATCGATGATCACCAGCAGCTGTTCGGACATCGCGAAGGTCGCCACCTCGGTCCTGCCTCGCTTCCTCGGGTAGCATCTTTGTGCAAGAGCCCCTTGCGCTATTGCGCCAGGGGCTTCGTCTATTCCGGGGCATCCGGTCCGACGGTTGGCGACCAACGGCGGTCGCTGTGGTACGCGGCGGTGAACCTTACGCCCACGCCCCCGACCTTGGACATGCCCCGCCCGGAAGGGGTGTACGCGCGTGCCCGCACTTGTGCTGCTCGGTGCTCAGTGGGGTGACGAAGGCAAGGGAAAGGCGACCGACCTGCTCGGTGGCTCGGTGGACTATGTAGTGCGGTACCAGGGCGGCAACAACGCCGGCCACACGGTCGTCGTCGGCGACCAGAAGTACGCCCTCCACCTCCTCCCTTCCGGAATCCTGTCTCCCGGATGTACTCCGGTCATCGGTAACGGCGTCGTCGTCGACCCGTCGGTCCTGCTCTCCGAGCTGAGCGGTCTGAACGAGCGTGGCGTCGACACGTCCAAGCTCCTGATCAGCGGTAACGCGCACATCATCACGCCGTACAACGTGACCGTCGACAAGGTCACGGAGCGCTTCCTCGGAAAGCGGAAGATCGGTACGACGGGGCGCGGTATCGGCCCGACCTACGCCGACAAGATCAACCGTGTCGGCATCCGGGTCCAGGACCTGTACGACGAGTCGATCCTGACCCAGAAGGTCGAGGCGGCCCTCGACGTCAAGAACCAGATCCTCACCAAGCTCTACAACCGGCGCGCGATCGCCGTGAGCCAGGTGGTCGAGGAGCTGCTGGGCTACGCCGAGCAGATCAGGCCGTACGTCGCCGACACGGTGCTCGTCCTCAACCAGGCGCTGGAGCAGGACAAGGTCGTGCTCTTCGAGGGCGGCCAGGGCACGCTGCTGGACATCGACCACGGCACGTACCCCTTCGTCACCTCCTCGAACCCGACCGCCGGCGGCGCCTGCACCGGCGCCGGCGTGGGCCCCACGAAGATCAGCCGGGTCATCGGCATCCTCAAGGCCTACACGACCCGTGTCGGCGCCGGTCCCTTCCCGACCGAGCTGTTCGACGAGGACGGCGAGGCGCTGCGCCGGATCGGCGGCGAGCGGGGCGTGACGACGGGCCGTGACCGGCGCTGCGGCTGGTTCGACGCCGTCATCGCCCGGTACGCCACCCGCGTCAACGGCCTGACCGACTTCTTCCTCACCAAGCTGGACGTCCTCACCGGCTGGGAGCAGATCCCGGTCTGCGTGGCGTACGAGATCGACGGCAAGCGCGTCGAGGAACTGCCGTACTCCCAGACCGACTTCCACCACGCGAAGCCGGTCTACGAGACCCTGCCCGGCTGGTCCGAGGACATCACCAAGGCGAAGTCCTTCTCCGACCTGCCGAAGAACGCCCAGAACTACGTCAAGGCGCTGGAGGAGATGTCCGGCGCCCCGATCTCCGCGATCGGCGTGGGCCCGGGCCGGGACGAGACGATCGAGATCAACTCGTTCCTCTGAGCATCTCTTTCCCGAGGCCCGGGGATCTGATGGTATGGCCGGTGCGGTGAACCCGACCGGCCATCCCATCGTCTACAGCGCCGAGCGGGACGGGGAGACGACCACTGTGTCCGTCATAAAGGAAACGGGATGCTGCTGAGATTCCGAGTGGCCAACGTCCGGTCCCTGCGCGATGAGCAGGAACTGTCGTTCGTCGCGCCTGAGGACGACGAGACCGAGCGGGCCACGGCGCGCGAGACGGAACTCTCCGACGGCAGGCGGCTCCCGGTCCACACCGTCCTCGGCGTCTTCGGCGCCAACGCCTCCGGCAAGTCGAACGTGATCGCCGCCCTGCGGAACATGCGCCACTGCGTACTGCGGTCCTATGCCGACTGGACCTCGTACGACGGCATCCCCCGCGACGAGTTCGCCTTGGACCCCAAGGCGGCCGCCGAGACCTCGCTGTACGAGGCCGACTTCGTCCTTGCCGACGGGGTGCGCTGGACGTACGGCTTCGAACTCGGGCAGCGACGCGTGGAGGCCGAGTGGCTCTACGCCTACCCCAAAGGCCGCCGTCAGGTGTGGTTCGAGCGAGACGCCACCCGCGAGAAGGAATTCGACTTCCGCGGCGAGCGGCTCCGCGACCGCACTCGCCTGGCCCGCACCACCCGCCCGGACGCCCTGCTGCTGACCCGCGCCGCGAACGACGGACACGACCAGCTCACACCCGTCTTCGACTGGTTCAAGAACAACCTCTGGGACGTCACTCCCGAGACCGAGCGGAGCCAGCGCGAGGACTACACGGCTTTGAAGCTGCTGCGTGACGACGGCTTCCGGAAGCGTGCCGAGGAGCTGTTGAAGGTGGCCGATCTGGGCATCGCCGGAGTGGAGGTCGAGCAGACGTCCTCCGGCAGGCCTCTGGTACGGCTCGTCCACGAGGGCGGCGGCGAGAGGATCGCGCTCGACTGGGACGCCGAGTCCTGGGGGACCCGCTCCTGGTTTGCCCTGATCGGCCCACTTCTGCTCGCCCTCGACACCGGAGCGGTCCTCCTCGTCGACGAACTCGACGCCAGCCTGCACTCACGCTTCGCAGCCGAGGTCGTGCGCCTCTTCCAGGCTCCCTGGCTCAACCGCAAGGGCGCGCAACTCGTCTTCACCGCTCATGACCTCTCCCTCCTGCGGACCCCGGGCGGCGGCCGGCTGCTGCACCCGGGTCAGATCTGGCTCACCGAGAAGGACGAGCGGGGCGCCACCAGCCTGACCCCGGTCGCCGACTGGGAGCCGACGGCGGAGGAGGACCTGATGACGTCCTACCTGGCCGGATCCTTCGGGGCCGTGCCGAGGATGTCGGAGGGCCAGGTCGGCCGACGGCTGCTGCGCACGGAGGAGACGGCCGCGCTGGACGCCGAAAGAGCGGACAACGACGTACGGACGGGGACGGAAGGGCTCTGATGGCGAGGGCACGGGGAGGGGACAGCGTCTCCCGCAGGAAGGGCGGCGGCGCGAAGGGCCGGGCCGGCCGCGCACGTCAGGTGTACGTCTACACCGAGGGCGAGGTGACTGAGCCCGAGTACATCGACATCATCGTCCGCAGTGGCACGTGGGCTGAACCGGGTCGCACGGTGCAGCACCACATCGCAAACCCCAACGCCGAGGGCAAGCACCGCAAGCCGTTACGGATGGTCCAGGAGGCCGTCCGCACCCTGCGCAAGGTTGAGCGCGAGGCCAAGGACGCCGGGCTCAGGCGCGACAGGGACTGGAACTGGCCCCAGGTGTGGGTCCTCTTCGACCGCGACGACCACCAGGGCATCCGTGAGGCCCTGAGCCTCGCAGAGAAGGAGGGGGTCCGCGTCGCCTACTCGCACCCGTGCTTCGAGCTGTGGCGACTGCTGCACTACACCAACTACACGGCGACGTTCGGCGGGGTCTGCGGCGACGCCAACAGCCGTCTGCGCTCCCGCCCCGGCTTCGCCGCGACGTACGGACGCGGTGTGCGGACGGTCACCGAGCAGCAGTCGAAGCACGTTCGTGAGGGACAGGTACTGACCCCTGCCGCCGATGATGACCTCAGCCGTTACAGGACGGCCAAGAAGCACGCCCAGAAGATCAACGATGGTCATGCCACGGCCAATCCCAACGACTGGGACCCCTACACGGACATGTGGCGTTTCGTGGAAGATGGACTGCTTCTCAGCGGCTACTAGGCTGCACTGATGTATGCGCGGCGGACCGACGGTACCACCCGTCGGCCGCAGCCGCCCCCACCGCTCGTCACACGTGAACAGGGAGCCGGAACGTGGCCAGGATCACGCTCGAACAACTGGAGCGTCACCTCTTCGCCGCCGCGGACATCCTCCGCGGCACCATGGACGCCGCCGAATACCGCGACTTCCTGCTCGTCCTGCTCTTCCTCAAGCGGGCCAACGACGAGTTCGAGGCAGTCTGGGAGAAGATCGTCGCCGAGGAGATGGCGGCGGGCGCCACGCGCGAGGAGGCGGAGGAGGAGGCCGACGAGCCGGCCAAGTACACGGCCCGCAACGTGATGTACGTTCCCAAGGCCGCCCGCTGGGCGCGGCTGGCGGGTGCGGTGGACGACGTGGCGACGAAGCACCTCCAGCCCGCGCTCGACGCGATGGAGGCCGACAATCCCCGGCTGCGCCACCTCTTCGACCACGTAAACTTCAACCGCATCGGTGGCGGCGGAGGCACCGGCACGGCGGCGGCCAAGCTCGCCGACAAGCGGCTCCAAGGCCTTATCGAGCACTTCGGCAGCATGCGGCTGCGCGGTGAGGACTTCGAGTTCCCGGATGTCATCGGCGCCGCGTACGAGTACCTGCTGAAGGACTTCGCCGACTCGGCCGGCGCCAAGGGTGGTGAGTTCTACACCCCGCGTGCGGTAGTGCGGATGATGGTTGAGCTGGCGCGGCCCCGCGCGGGACAGCGGGTGTACGACCCTTGCGTCGGCTCGGGCGGCATGCTGATCCACGCCAAGGAGTACATCGAGGAGCACGGCGGCGACACCGAGGACCTGGCGCTCGCCGGCCAGGACGCCAACAACGGCTCCTGGGTCATGGCCACCATGAACATGCTGTTCCACGGTGCCGCCGACTTCAGCCTGCGCATCGGGGACACCCTGACCAGCCCCGCGCACCTGGACGAGTCGTACGACATCGTGCTCAGCAACCCGCCCTTCTCCATGGACTACAAGGCGGACCAGATCTCCGACATCGAGGAGCGGATGCCGTACGGCCAGACGTCCGAGAAGGGCAAGGCCGACCTGATGTTCCTCCAGCACATGCTGCACATGGTGGAGCGTCGGGGTGGCTCGGTCTTCACGGTCATGCCGCACGGTGTACTGTTCCGCGGCGGCGCGGAGGAGAGGATCCGCGCGAAGCTCATCGAGGCCGATCTGCTGGAGGCGGTCATCGGCCTGCCGTCGAACATCTTCTACGGCACCGGTATCCCGGCGTGCGTCCTGGTGCTGCGCTCGCGCGGCCGCAAGCGGGCGGGGCGCGACGACAAGGTCCTCTTCATCAACGCCGACCGCGAGTTCCACGCCGAGCGTGCGCAGAACATCCTGCTGCCGGAGCACGTGGAGAAGATCGTCTCTACCTTCCACAGCGGCGAGGAGGTGCCGCGCTTCGCGCGTTGGGTGAAGCGGCAGGAGCTGCAGGACAACGCCTACAACCTCAACATCCGCCGGTACGTGGACAACACCCCGCCGCCCGAGCCGCAGGACGTACGAGCCCACGTGGTGGGTGGGGTGCCGCGCGCGGAGATCGAGGCGGAGGACAAGAAGCAGCTGCTGGAGGCGTACGGCATCCAGATGACTGACCTGTTCGCCGAGCGTCCGGACGACCCCGCGTACGTGGACTTCCTGCCGGAGGAGCAGCGGCCGGATGCCGACCGCCTGACCACATTGGCCAGGGGCCGTGAGCAGGATCTGTGGCAAGCCTTCGACAAGTGGTGGGCGACGGAGACCGAGAAGATCGCCGCGCTGGCTCCCTGCAAGGGCGACGACCGGACCGAGTTCGAGAAGCGGGCGCAACTGGCCCGGCTGCGGGCCGATCTGATCGATTCCTTCCGTGAGACGCTGCTCGGCGTCGGCGTGCTGGACCGGTTCGCGCTCGCGGGGGCGGTCGCCGGCTGGTGGCAGGACGCGAAGAACGAGCTGAAGGCGCTGGCGGGGAACGGCTTCCGCGGAGTCGTCGACGGCTGGGTCGAGACGGTCGAGACCCTGCTGGAACCGGAGCCCGATCCTTGGACCGGTGGCGCGCGCAAGCGCTCGGCGGCGGAGCGACGCCAGGCGTACGCGCACAAGGTGGTCGCCCGTCTCGTCCCCGACTTCCTGAAGGAACTCGCGGAGGCGGACAAGCGGAAGGCCGATCTGGACGCCAAGGTGAAGGCAGCGGAGGAGGCAGAGGCCGCGCGGGCGGCTGTGGCGGCGCGGGTGTCGGAAGACGGCGAGCTGCCCGACGGCGCCGAGGCAGACGGCGACGGCGAGGGCCCGGCCCTCGACCCGGCGATCGTAGAGGCGCTGCTGAGCGAGGCGGACCTGAAGAAGCTGAAGCGGGAACGCACGGCGGCGAACAAGGCGGTGAAGACGCTGGAGGAGGACTTCTATCCCTTCGACGGGATGGGAGGTGCGTCGGTGGTTACCACGAAGAAGAAGCCCAAGGCGGCGGAGAGTTCTTCGGGACAGACGGAGTTGGCTGTGGCAGTGGAGGACGAGCCTGCACACCGCTCGACGCCTCGCCTGCACGAGGCCCGGAAGAACCTGAGCGACGACCGAGCCCGCGAGATCGTGCTGGGCATTCTCCGGGACGACCTGGCGTCCAAGCTGGAGGGGCATGTGGTGAGTCAGCGTCGAGACTTGATCGACGCATACCTGGGCTGGGAGCGGAAGTACCTGGTGTCATTGCGTGACATCAAGAAGCGCCGTGCGTCGGCGGAGGAGCGACTGGACAGCTTTTTGAAGGAATTGCGATATGCCATCTGAACTTCCTGCGGGTTGGATCAAGCGCAGACTCACCGACGTCGTAAGGTTCCCGGCAGGACAGGTTGACCCTCGTGAGTTGCCTTATAGGGAACAGCCGCTCCTTGCTCCGGATCACGTTGAATCTGGGACTGGAAGGGTTATTTCCCTTAGAACGGCACAGTCACAGGGGGCAACGAGCGGTAAATATATCGTCACCCCAGGCGATGTTGTCCTCAGTAAGATTCGGCCGGCTTTGAGGAAGGTTGCACTTGCAGAATTCACGGGTACATGTTCGGCGGACATGTACCCGTTGCGTTCGTGCCCCGACGTCTTGCCGGAATTTTTGCAAGCCGTCTTGTTGAGCGATCACTTTTCCTTGTTTGCGGGGAGTCTTTCCGGCAGGACTGGGATCCCCAAGGTGAATCGGGCGGACTTGGCGTCATACGAGATGCTAATTCCCCCAAAATCGGAGCAGCTGAAGATTGTCGATGTGTATGGCTCGCTAACCGAAGTGGAGCGGTCTACAGAGGTGACAATCGAAAAGCTGCAGGCGTTGCGGGCGGCTTTTCTTGAGCAGTTGCTGAGTGTCGGCCATCGTCCTCTTTCTGAGGTCATCGTCTCGGGCCCTCAGAATGGGTTGTATAAGCCTGCCGAATCATACGGGCAGACGGGCACTCCGATTGTTCGGATTAACAGCTTCTCTGGTGGGCCATCAGACCTCACTCGTGATCTATTGCGTGTCTCTGCATCGCCCGACGAAGTTCGTCGCTACCAGATTTCTGTTGGCGACCTGCTGGTAAATCGCGTGAACACGCAGGAGTTGGTCGGACGGTCAACGGTGGTTTCCCGGCTTGTTGAGCCGACAGTGTTTGAGTCGAACATTATGCGCTGTAAAATCGCGATCGGCGAGGTGAATCCAAGGTTTCTTGAAGCGTGGATGTCTACGTCGGCGGTCAAGGCGCACTTCTTGCGTCGCGCGAAACCTGCTGTTTCTCAAGCCAGTATCAATCGGTCAGACGTCTACTCTTGTCCGATCCCAAAGCTCGGAATCGATGAGCAAAATTCCTTTCTTTTGCGTCTGGATGCTCTCTCTGAGGAAGTCGTGGAGGAGCGTGTGAAGCTTGAAAAGCTGCACAGGTTGAAGCAAGGGTTGGTTGATGATCTGCTAAGTGGTCGAGCGATTAGCTCAACACAGTGATCAGTATTTATAGACTTACCAGCGCGTTCGCGATGCGAAGGATGGGAGGGAGATCTCATGCCCGTCAGGAAGCCGTCCACAGAGCGGCAGCGGCGCCTCGGAGCGGAGTTGCGCAGGATGCGCGAGCACATCGGCATGACGATCAACGAGGCCGCCACCATGCATCGCACCGATCGAACCACGGTGAGCAACACGGAGTCGGCTCGTTCGGGAGTGAGTAGCGACCGAGTCCGGGTGTGGGCCGCCAACTACCTGTGCCCGGACGTCGCGTACATCGACGCGCTCGCCGAGATGGCCAGGGAGCGGGGGCCGCACTGGTGGGACGAGTACCGGGACGTGCTGCCTGCCGGGCTGCTGGACATCGCCGAAATGGAGCACTACGCGACGGCGCTGCGTTCCGCCCAGATCATGCACATGCCTGGCCTGCTTCAATTGCCTGACTACATGCGAGGCATCTTCGCGGAAGCGGTTCCGACCATGTCGCCGGCTGATCTGGAACACCATGTCGCCTTCCGGTCGAGAAGGGCGGAGATCCTCGACCGCCCAGATCCGCCGCCGTGCGAGTTCCTGGTCCACGAATCAGCGCTGCGGATGCGGTTCGGAGACCGTCGGATCCTTCTACGGCAGATCATGCACCTGCTCAACCAGGCCGAGCGACCCAACGTCGCGGTACGGGTGGTCCCGTTCAGCGCCGGAGGCTTCGCCAACGCGGGAAGCTCGACGCTCTATGCCTGCGGCCCCGTGCCTGAGTTGGACACGGTGCAAATCGACGTGCCCACCGGTGTCACGTTCCTGCACGCCGAGACCTACTTGGTCAACTACCGTTCCGTACTCGACCGGATGCGTGAACGAGCCCTGGGTCCAGGCGAGTCCATCGACTTCATCCGGCAAGTTGCAGAAGAGATCTGAGGCAGGGATCGGTGGAACTTCACTGGCGCAAGTCGTCATTCTCGGCTGACACCGGGAGTTGTATAGAGGTCGCGGAACAGGACGGGTGGATCTTCCTGCGTGAGGGAGATGACCCGGATGTGGTGGTGCGGACTACGCGCCGGAAGTTGCGAGCCTTCCTGGAAGGAGCGAAGGCCGGCGAGTTCGACTGCTTCGTGTCGTAGCGCTTGAGGGAGCGGCATATGCCACTTCAGCAGCTTCGTGCAACATGTTGTGTCACGCATCATCGTGCGCGTACTGTGTGTAGTGCTCGACATCCGGTCTGTCACTGTCGGGCAAGGGTATGAACATATAAAGTGCCCCGGCGGTGAGCCACCACCCCGGGGCAGGCCAACGCTGCATAGGAGCGTCAGCATGTCCAAGCCTATCCGGCATGCCCTCGAACGAACACTTGCCCTCGTCCTCGCCCTCCTCCTTCCCGCGACCGGTCGGCGCCGGTGTCCGGGTCGGCCGAGGTGCGCCCACGCGGCCCCGCGCACTCTCTCCGGCCTGCGGTTGTTCGTCCACCGCGCCGCCGCACCCACCCTGAGCGGAGCCCTGCTGGTGAGGGTGAAGTCCCGCACCGCCAAGCGGACCCAACTCGCCACCCCCCTCCACGACACCGGCCCCCTCGTCCGCCCATACCTCCTCGCCCACGAACGACAGCAGCAGCAGACCGAACGCCGTGCCGCCCTCGTCCTCGCCCTCGAAGGGATCGACGTCGGGCCGTGGGTCATCCACGGACACCGCATCGGCAGCCCCGCCGTGTCCCTGGGGGTGGCGGCCTGATGAGTGCGACGCCGAACGCGCGGGTCCAGGTGAGCCGCGTGCCCAGCAAGCCCGTCCGGCGGCAGGACGACAAAACCCTGGCCATCGACCTCTGGCTGTCCCGTGACGGAGCCTTCGACTCGGACGCGGCACTGCGCCTGACCCCCGCTGAAGCCGAGATCCTGCACGCCCAACTCTGCTACGCCCTCGACGATGACACCGCCGCCCTCGGATGCGGCCACCGGCCGCAGGCGCCTGTAGGGACCCATAGGTCCCGAACCTGGCTGAAACACCCACGCTCCCCGAGCGCTCCGCTGGCCGAAACCCGTGCGTCAACCTCCCCCGGCGCACGGGCTTCTGGGCGTGCGCGCCACCAGTGGTCACAATGGTCTTCTACGGATCACCGTGACACTGGGGAGGCGCGGGGCATGGCTGCCGGAGCGATTGGGGGAACGGCCGAGAAGGACGAGGCCGAACGGCCGCTGCTGGAGCACCTCAAGGCGATGGGGTGGCAGCACATCGAGGGCGCGCGGCTCCAAGACGAGGGCAAACGGGCCGACTTCCGCGCCGTGCTGCTGGAGAAGCGGCTGAGCGCTGCCGTACGGCGCAACTCCCCCTGGATGACCAGTGACATACCGGCCGAACAAGCCGTCGCCCGGCTGCGTGCCGCCGCCCGACATGTGACCGCCGGATCGCTGGCCCAGGCCAACCGGGACGCCACCACGCTCCTCCTGCACGGCGTCCTGCAACCCGGACCGGGGGACAAGGACGTCAAGACGACGTTCGTGGACTGGTCGCAGGAGGCGATGGAGGGGAGCCGGGAGGAGATTCTCGCCCGCAACGACTACCTCGTCGTCGACCAGTTGCGGGTGCACGACGCCGACGGCAGGCCGGCGGTGCTGGACCTCGTTCTTTTCGTCAACGGCATCCCGCTGGTCGTGGTGGAGTGCAAGTCCCCGTACGTCCGTGATCCGATCGGCCGGGCCATCCGGGACCTGCGCGCCTACACCGGGCGGCCCCTGGACGACGACACCCGGCAGGGCATCGGTGCCCCGCGCGGCGTGCCGCACCTGTTCGCGCCGGTGCAGTTGCTCGTGGCCGCCGATGGGAAGGACGCTGCGCTCGGCACGTACTCCTCCTCTGAGGAGCACTACGCGCTGTGGCGCAGCCTGGCCCCCGACTACTCCGACCCGGACGTACCTGGTGATGACGGGACGGAGGCGCTGCGGCGCGAGCTGCGCGGCTGGGGCCTGCTTGGGCCGGAGGAGCAGCCCACGCTTCAGCACCGCCTGACGGCCATGGTGCTCCGACCCGGCAATCTGCTGAACATCGTGCGGCACTACGTGTTCGAGAAGCCGCTCAACGACGACGACGGACAGGACGGCGGCCAGGCCGGGAAGAAGGCGCAGCGGAAGTCCGGGACGGCGAAGGTCGTCTGCCGCCACCAGCAGTACCGGGCTACCGAGAAGATCGTCCACCGGCTGCGCACCCGCCCCAGCCGACGCGTCACCGGCCGCGACCCCGACAGGCGGGGCGGAGTCGTCTGGCACACTCAGGGCGCCGGCAAGAGCTTCACCATGCAGTTCCTCGCCCGTCGCCTGCACATGAGCGAGGACCCGGCGCTCAACGGCATCACGCTGGTCGCCGTCACCGACCGCACCGACCTGCAGCGGCAGTTGCGCAAGGCTGTGGAACTGAGTGACACCAGGGTGGTGCAGGCCAGGTCCCGTACCGATCTGGAGCGCCTGCTGACCAAGGCGGGCAAGCCCGGCGGCCGGATGGTGGTCTTCGCCACGATCCAGAAGTTCCTCGGCGATCTGGCGCCCGGCTCCGGCGACGGAGCGGGTGACACGGCCGACGGGGAGGACCGGGCGCTGACCGAGGACTTTGAGAAGGCACGGGAGCGCGTTGCGGCGGGGGAGGACGCCGAGGAGGTCGCCGACCCGAGCCCGGACGAGCGGACGCTGCGCCGGGCGGAACGGATCTTCCCTGAGTGCAGTGACGAGGACCGTGTCGTCGTCCTGGTCGACGAGGCCCACCGGTCCCACACCTCCGTCCTCCACGCCTGCCTGCGCAAGGCTCTTCCCAACGCCGCCCGGATCGGTTTCACCGGCACCCCGCTGATGCGGGGACGGCTCGACGACACTGGGCGCATCTTCGGGCTGGAACCCAGTAGCCGGCCCGGTGGGGGCCCCGAGTACCTCGACACGTACCGCATGGCCGAGGCCGAGCGCGACAGGGTCGTCGTCCCCGTGCGCTACGAGGGGCGGGCCACCACCGCCGAAGTGCGAGACCGGGAGCACATGGACGAGTGCTTCGAAGACCTGATCGAGCCGCTGGACGACGCCGAGCGCGAGCGGGTGCGCAAAAAGTACGGCACGCCGTCCGCGCGGGCCGTAGCCGAGTCCGTGCCGCTCATCCGCCGCAAGGCCGCCGACATGCTGGAGCACTACGTCATCGGGCCGCTGACCGGCGGATTCAAGGCGCAGGTGGCCGCTGTCAGCAGGCGTGCCGCGGTGCTGTACCGGGAGGCGCTGCGGGACGCGCGGGCCGACCTGCTGCACCGGGTGGCGGAGTTCGACGACAGCGGCCGACGGGAAGGCTTGCGCGAGCGGGCGCCGGAGACGTACACCCGGGACGAGACGCTGCTGCTGCGGGCCTGGCAGTACCAGGAGCTGCTGCGCCGCATCGACTTCGTGCCCGTGATCTCCGCCGGTTCCGAGCAGAAGGACGGACTGTGGCGGGAGTGGACCGACGAGGACCGGCAGCGGGACCACATCGCACGCTTCCTGGCGCCCTTCCCCGAGCTGCCGCCGGACAACCCGTGGGTCACCAAGCCGGTCACCGAGCCCGATCCCGTCCCCGCCGGGTCGGTGGGCGGGATGAACCCGTGGAGCGACCTCGTGTGGAGCGGGAACAAACCGGCCGAGCAGCCGCCGATCGCCTTCCTCATCGTGAAGTCCATGCTCCTCACCGGCTTCGACGCACCCATCGAGCAAGCCCTGTACCTGGACCGGCCAATCCGCGACGCGGAACTGCTCCAGGCCATCGCCCGTGTCAACCGCACCGCCCGCCGCAAGACCGAGGGCCTGGTGGTCGACTATTACGGCGTGCTCAACAACCTGGGCGTCACCCTGGCCGCGTACCGGGGTAACCCGCCCGCCCTGGACTCGCTGCACAGCATGGAGGAAGAGGTCCCCACGCTGAAGCGGACGGCGAAGGAGTTCCGGGCACTCCTCGGTCGGCTGGGCATCGACCCGGACGGCCTCACCACCCCCGCCGCCCTCGCCCGCGCCGTACTGGCCCTGGAGGACCCGGAACAGCGTGCCGGCTTCGACGCCTCCCTCGGTGAGTTCCTGGACGCCGTGAACCGCGTCCTGCCGCACCAGGACGCCCTGGAGTACCTGCCGGATCTGAGGGCGTGGAGCGTGCTGCAGATGCGGGTCCGTCGCCACTACCGGGACGACACCGGCGGCGGCTTCGCGATGCGCGGCTACGGTCGGAAGGTGCGGGCGCTGATCGCCGACCACCTTGAGGCCCAGGAGGTGGTCCAGAAGATCCCTCCGGTATCGATCCTTGCCCCCGACTTCGACGAGGTCGTCGGAACCCTCCCGGTACGCGAGGCCGCCGCAGAGCAGGTGCAGGCACTCCGCTACCACCTGGAGGAACGGCGCGCGGTGGAGGACCGGCCCGTCTACACCCAGCTCTCGAAGGAGCTGGAGCGGGTGCTGGAGGAGTTCGCCGGGCGCTGGGACGAGATCAGCACCAGGATCGGTCCGCTGGTCGAGCGGGCCCGGCAGGCGGAGCGGAGCGATCCCGCCGTGGCCGACCTGAGCCCCATGGAACGGCGGCTGTACGTACTGCTCGGCGAGAAGCTGACGGAGAGCGAGATCTTGGACAACCCCACCCCGGAGGATCTGCGCCGGCTCGTGGCCGAGGTGCATGACGAGATCACCGGCCAGGTCCGGCTGGCGTCCTTCGGCGGCGGCGAGGCGCACGTGACGAAGCTGGAGGCACGCCTGTACGAGCGCCTCCGCGCGGCCGGGTACCGGCTCGGCGGCGAGGGCCGCCAGGAGGTCAAGCGACTGGCCTCGACACTCGCGGGCTACGCCGTGGACCACCTGGACGAGTTCCGGGCGGAGGACCGGCGAGAATAGACCCGTGCCAGAGCATCCCGAGCCGTTGGAGAACCGCCCCGGCGAGCCGGTCCTCACCGAGGATGGCTCCCTGGTGGTGGACGGGTGCGAGCTGCGCGTGCGGATCAGTGCAAGGCGCCGCCGCATCGGCCTGACCGTGGAGCGCGACAGGACCCTCACCCTGCACGTTCCCCGAGGATGCGAACTCCGGCGGGTCAGGGAGTTCGTACGCGGAAGCAGCACCTGGATCGACGACAAGACGCGGCTCAGCGAGGAGCGTCGCCAGCTGCACCCGGTCCGCACCCTCCAGGACGGTGAGATCCACCGGTACCTCGGGCGGGACTATCGGCTGCTCATCACCGACGGGGAGCGGTCGGCCGGAAGGGAGCCGTCGAGACGGGGGAGCGGAGCCGAGGCGCCCACCGTGCGACTGGTCGCGGGACGGTTGCACGTCGACGGCTCGGTCGCCGAGTATCCGACACTCGTCCGTGCGGCTCTCGCGGACTGGTACACCCGGGCCGGGCAGCGATGGACGCGAGGTCGCCTTCAGCCATGGGCCGCGCGGATGGATGTCCCTGAGCCGGAGGTCCGTGTGCGCGATCTCGGCCACCGGTGGGGGAGCTTCCGTGCCGGACCGGGAAACGGGGTCATTTCTCTGCACTGGGCAACCTTCCAGCTGCCCATCCACCTGGTCGACTACGTGATCGCGCATGAGCTCGCCCACGTGAAGGTGTCCGGCCATGGCCCCAACTACTGGCGACTGCTGGGCCGGGCGTTGCCCGAGTGCCGACAGATCAAGGCGGAGCTGGACGAGCTGGGGCGGCGCGTCTGGATGGGCGATCTCTAGCGCTGACCTGCACCTTCCCTGCGGGTGCCCGGTGTCTCCCCGCCATAGGATCGGCGGGCGCTTCCTTCGTGCTGCGCGGTGCACAATCGGAATATGAGCACGCACCGGGACATGCGGTGCCGGGGACCGTACGGTGGCGAGGGCGACGACGCCGAGGGCACGGACTGCTCCGACCCCGCGATCTTCGAGGTCGCCCGGTACCACCGGCCCCCGCTTCATGTGTGCCCGGTGCACCTCGGCCCCTCCCTGCTGATGGCGAGCGGGGTGCTGTGGCCGCCGCAGATCAGGCTGGTCGGCCGTATCTGATCCCGGCGATTCCCGGTCGCGCCGCGGGCGTCCGGCAACGGCAATCAGCTCTGGCGGTACGTCGGTTGAGAGCGGGTGAACAGAGCCGGGCCGGTCATGGACATGAACTTCCTTGACCGGCCCTTGGGTTGTTCGTGGTTCTCAGCGGAACCGGAGTGAGGCAAGCATCTACGCGGGTAGTCCCGCACGTCTCGCGCACGCAATCTCCTCACCCCAGCCCTCTCCAGGAGCCTCGAATGCCCCTCAGTCCCATGAACCGCCGGGAGTTCGTGAAGAAGTCGGCCGTCACCGGGGCGGCGGTGGCCGCCGCCGGGACCGTCGGCACCGGCACCGCGCAGGCGGCCGAGGCCGGTCACCGTCCCGAAAAGACGCCGCGGACCTGGTCGTTCTCCATCCTCGGCACGACCGACCTGCACAGCCACGTCTTCGACTGGGACTACTACAAGGACGCCGCCTACACCGACAAGGCGGGCAACTCCGTGGGCGTGGCGCGCGTGGCCACCCTCATCAAGCAGCAGCGCGAGACGAAGGGCGAGGACCACGTCCTCCTCGTCGACGCCGGCGACATCATCCAGGGCACCTCCCTGGCCTACTACTTCGCGCGCATCGACCCGATCACGGGCACCGACGGCAAGAAGGGCCCCAAGCACCCGATGGCCGTGGCCATGAACCACATGCGCTACGACGCCGCCGCCCTCGGCAACCACGAGTTCAACTACGGCATCGAGGTACTGCGCAAGTTCGAGAGCCAGTGCCACTTCCCGCTGCTCGGCGCCAACGCCCTCGACGCGACGACCCTGCGCCCGGCCTTCGCCCCGTACACCGTGAAGCGTATCTGCGTGCCGGGCGCCCCGGACATCAAGGTCGGCATCCTCGGCCTGACCAACCCCGGCATCGCGCTGTGGGACAAGGACAACGTCAGCGGCAAGATGGTGTTCCCGGGCCTGGTGGAGCAGGCGAAGAAGTACGTGCCGAGGCTGCGCGCGCTGGGCTGCGACGTCGTCTTCCTGACGGACCACTCGGGCCTCGACGGCTCCTCGTCGTACGGCGATGAACTCCCGTACGTCGAGAACGCGTCGAACCTGGTGGCCGAGCAGGTGCCGGGCATCGACGCGATCCTGGTGGGCCACACGCACGTGGAGGTCCCGTCCTACACGGTGAAGAACGCGGAGACCGGCGAGGAAGTGCTCCTCTCGGAGCCGTACTGCTGGGGCTACCGGCTCAGCGTCTTCGACTTCGAGCTCGAACTGCACCACGGCCAGTGGAAGGTGACGAGCAAGAAGGCGCAGACCCTCAACCCCAACACCGTGGACGAGGACCCGGAGATCAAGAAGCTCCTGGAGGCCGACCACGAGCTGGTGGTCAAGTACGTCAACACGGCGGTCGGCACCTGCACGCAGGACCTCTCGGCGGCGGAGTCCTGCTGGAAGGACGTGCCGATCATGGACTTCATCCACAAGGTCCAGATGGAGAGCGTGAAGGCGGGCCTGTCCGCGTCCGACGCCGCGCTCCCCCTGATCTCGGTCGCGGCCCCCTTCTCCCGCACGGCCGACATCCCCCAGGGCAGCGTCACCATCAAGGACATCGCCGGCCTCTACATCTACGACAACACCCTGTACGGCAAGAAGCTGACGGGCGCCCAGCTCAAGGCGTACCTGGAGTACGCGGCGAAGTACTACCACCAGGTCCCGGCCGGCACGAAGGTCGACACCGCGACGCTGACCAACGCCAACAACTTCTGGGACTACATGTACGACACGGCGGCGGGCGTCGACTACGAGATCGACATCGCGCAGCCGGAGGGGTCGAGGATCAAGAACCTGACCTACAACGGCGCGCCGGTCGCCGACGACCAGGTGTTCGTCGTGGCGGTGAACAACTACCGCGCCAACGGCGGTTCGGGCTACCCCCACATCGCGTCCGCCCCCATCGCCTACAGCTCGACGAACGAGATCCGCCAGCTGATGATCGACTACGTGACCGCGAAGAAGAGCCTCGACCCCGCCGACTTCGCCGTCACCAACTGGAAGCTGACGCAGGCCGGTACGCCGGTCTTCTGAGAGCGGCGTCCTTGACGATGGGGGAGCGATGAGCACGGTGGACGACGACAAGAAGGTGGTCCGGGGCTTCTTCGAGGCGGTGAGCGAGGGCCGCCTCGAGGATCTGCCGCGGTACATGGCGGCGGACGTCGTGGACCACAACAAGATCATCCACGGTGAGGCGGACGAGCCGGGGGCGGCGTTCGAGGGCCTGCGCCGGCAGTCGGAGGCCCTCGCACCGCTCACGGTCCAGGTGGACGAGCTGATCGGCGAGGGCGGCCGGGTGGTGGCCCGCGTGACCCAGCGGGGCGTGCACAGCGCGGCCCACCCGCGCATGCCCGAGCCGACCGGCCGGTCCTTCGACATCGAGGCGATCTGGATCTTCACGCTGCGGGAGGGCAAGATCGCGGAGATCCGCGCGGTGAGCGACCGCCTCGGTCTGTTCGCACAGCTCGGCTGGCCGTTGCCGGTGGCCGACTGACCGCACGGCACCGAACCGGCCACCGGCCGGGGAGAGGGCGGGGACCGTCCCCTCCCCGGCCGGTGCCGTGTGTGCGCTGCGGATGATCACCCGGTGGTGAAGGGGGCGTACCCGGTCGGCACCTCGCTCACCCGCAGGTCCGAGAAGAGCAGGGTGAGCCGCTGTGCGCTGGTCTCGATCCGCACCTCATGAAAGTCGACCCCGACGGCTCGCGCCCACCGACGAGCCGCCTCCGACTCGGGCAGAACCTTCGCCCCCGGGTACAGGGCATGCCACCTGACGCCCCAGACGTATCCGTCGAGGCCGGCATCGGGTTCATGGTCGATGAGGCGGTCGTCCAGGGAGATCCGCCAGGTTTCGGGCGACACCGACGACTCGCACCGGGCCTCGACGCAGTGCCTGAAGAGATACCGCAGGTAGGCGGGCTGGACGCCGGTGCGGGGATCCGCGGTCGCGTGGACGATGACCTCGTAGTCGCGCAGGTAGCCGGTGAATCCGTGGTGCACGAGGGCCTGGTCGAAGACTTCGTCCAGCATGCGCTGGAGTGCTGCGGCGTCCATGCGGCCGTTCTATCCCACGCGGTCGGACGTCCGTCCGCGGGATTCGTCAGCCGGACGAGCGCGTGGCGCCGAAGTGTGTCTCGTGTGTCCAGACGTGGTGGCACGAGGGGCACTGCAGGTTCAGCAGGCTGCCGGTGTTGGAGAGCAGATAGCGCCAGTGCGCGGTGCAGGTGCTGCTGCCTCCCTGCCGGCACGTCTCGCAGCCGGCCCGGTCGTCACAGTTCGGGCACGCCACCCAGGCGCGCCGCCCTATGTCGGCCTGCGGATCAAGCGGCAGCATCGCCCGGTCCCGGGGGAAGCACACCGGCCGCCACCAGCTCGTCGTAGATGCGCTGCTGCTCGGCGTCCAGCCCGGAGTACAGCAGCGCACGCGCCTCCTCCTCACCGCGCAGCGCCGCCGCGGGGTCCCAGTCGGGGCCGAGGGAGGCCATGACGTGGGTACGCCGGAGCATCTCGTGCGAGCTCAGGTCGACGCTGAAGTCGAAGGTGGGGTCGTGGGGGGACATGCCACCGAACGTAGGGAGGCATTTCCCCCACGGCAAGAAGAGGTGGGTGAAATCACACAGTCCGGCCGACCGGCCGGTCAGCTGAAGACGATCATCGAGCCCTGGGCCAGGGAGCGTGTCGCCGCCGCGTGCAGGCCCAGCCACACGTGCCGTTCGCGGGCGAAGGGGCTGGGGTCGTACGGGGCCGGGACGGCCGGTTCCTCCAGTTCCGTGGGGGCCGTGGGCGGGGCCGGGGCGGCTGGAGGGTTGGCCGGGTCGATGCCGATCGAACCGGCGACGTACTCCAGCTCGCGCAGGAGAGACTGGGAGGAGCCCAACGGGCCGCCCCCGGCGAGCAGTTCGTCGTTGGACAGCGGGTTCGGGAAGTCGACCGGGACGTAGGCGCCCGCGTGGTCGTAGTGCCAGACCAGGTGGGACTGCTGGGCCGTCGACTCGAACATCTCCAGCAACTGCTCGTAGTCGCCGCCGAGTTCGTCGACGGGAGTCACCGGCAGGCCGCAGACCTGGAGCAGGTACGCGCGGCGCAGGAAGTGCAGCGCGTCGTAGTCGAAGCCGGCCACCGGCGCGACCTCGCCGGACAGGCCCGGCATGTACTGGTACACCGGCACCGCCGGGAGCCCGGCCTCGGCCAGTGCGTTGTTGTACTGCGCGAGTTCCTCGGCGAACGGGTTGTCGGGCGTGTGGCACAACACGTCCACGAGCGGTACCAGCCACAGGTCACAGGCCAAAGAGGGCTCCTCGCACACAGAAGGGGCCACCAAGGAGGTGGTTCGGGAAGGGTACTGGTCATTTACCCGTTGGTCAGGTGTTCCAGCAGCTGAAGCGAGTGGGCGTTGGAGGCGGCGACGATCCTGCGGGCGGTGTCGGTCTCGCGGCGGGCGAGTGCGTCGACCAGGTCCGTGTGCCCGGCCCACAGCCGGCCGCGCAGGTCGGGCAGGCGGAGCAGGTACTGCACCGCGCAGACCCAGGACTGCACGCGCAGCCGGTTGAGGAAGTCGCCGAGGTAGGGGTTGCCGAAGAGGGAGCTGAGCTCGCGCCAGAATCGCAGGTCGTAGCCGATGAGAACCGTCAGGTCGCCGGCCGCGGCGGCCCGCGCGGCCTCCTCGCCGCGGCGCCGCACCGTGGTCAGCGCGGCCTTCGTACGGGCGTCCTCGGGCGGGGTGCGGAAGGCGGGGTGGCCGGTGGTGAGGGCCTGGAACATGCCGTCGGTGACCAGGCTGCGGGCCTCGATCATGTTCCGGTAGTCGGTGACGGAGTACTCCGGCACGCGGAAGCCGCGGTGCTGGTCGGCCTCCAGGATGCCCTGCGCGGACAGGTCGACCAGCGCCTCGCGGACGGGGGTGGCGGAGACGCCGTACTGATCGGCGATCTCCTTGACCGTGAACGCCCGGCCCGGTCGCAGCCGCCCCGCCAGCACCTCGTCACGGAGCGCGTCCGCGATCTGCTGGCGCAGGGTGCTGCGGGTCACGGCGCCGGTGCCGGGCATGGGGGGCCTCTCCTCACGCGTCAGATGACGTGCTCGTACGCACACGCCCGTACGCGCGGTCTACGCGGGTACGTCATGTCTTACGAGCACGCCACCTTACGCGTTCGAATCGCCCCGGCGGCAGCCGTCGTACCGTTACGCGGTGTACGCGTCGGCCACGCTCAGCGCGGCGTCCAGGGCGGCGAGGCCCTCCTTCAGCTCGGCCTCCGTGACATTGCACGGCGGCACCACGTGGGTGCGGTTCATGTTCACGAAGGGCCACACGCCGTGCTGCTTGGCGGCGGCGGCGAACGCGGCCATCGGAGCGTTCGCCTCGCCGGCCGCGTTGTACGGCACCAGCGGCTCGCGGGTCTCCCGGTTCTTCACGAGGTCCAGCGCCCAGAACATGCCGACGCCGCGCACCTCGCCGACGCTCGGGTGGCGCTCGGCCAGCTCGGCGAGGGCGGGGGCGAGGACGGTCCCGCCGAGCCGCCGGGCGTTTTCCACCACGCCCTCCTCCGCCATCACGTTGATCGTGGCGACGGCGGCGGCACAGGCCAGCGGGTGCCCGGAGTACGTCAGACCGCCGGGGTAGGGCCGCTTGCCGAAGGTCTCGGCGATCGCCCCCGAGATGGCGACACCGCCCAGCGGGACATAACCCGAGTTCACACCCTTGGCGAAGGTCATCAGGTCGGGTACGACACCGAAGAGGTCGGCGGCGAACCACTCGCCCGTGCGCCCGAAGCCGGCCATGACCTCGTCCAGGATGAAGACGATGCCGTGGCGGTCGCAGATCTCACGGACTCCGGCCAGATAGCCGGGCGGCGGGATCATGATCCCGGCCGTGCCCGGGATGGTCTCCAGGATGATCGCCGCGACCGTGCCCGGCCCCTCGAAGGCGATCGTCGTCTCCAGGTGCTCCAGGGCGCGCGCGGTCTCCTGCTCCTCGCTCTCGGCGTAGAAGCGGGAGCGGTAGAGGAACGGCGCCCAGAAGTGGACGACGCCGTTCGTGGCGCCGTCGCTCGCCCAGCGGCGCGGGTCGCCGGTGATGTTGATCGCCTGCTGGGTGCCGCCGTGGTACGAGCGGTAGGCCGAGAGCACCTTCGGGCGGCCCGTGTGCAGCCGGGCCATGCGCACCGCGTGCTCGACCGCGTCGGCGCCACCGTTGGTGAAGAAGATCTTGTCCAGGTCGCCGGGGGTCCGCTCGGCGATCAGCCGGGCCGCCTCCGAGCGGGCCTCGATCGCGAAGGCGGGCGCGAAGGTCGTCATCCGCGCCGCCTGCTCCTGGATGGCCGCGACGACCTTCGGGTGCTGGTAGCCGATGTTCGTGTACACCAGCCCGCTGGTGAAGTCCAGGTACCGCTTGCCGTCGTAGTCCCAGAAGTACGACCCGTCGGCGCCGGCGACGGCAAGCGGGTCGATGAGGTCCTGTGCGGACCAGGAGTGGAAGACGTGCGCGCGGTCCGCTGCCTTGACTGCGGCGCCGGCGTCGGGGTTGGGCTGAGGGGTCATGCGGGTGAGGGTAAATGTCCGCGATGCGGAAGGCCTATCGGCGTCTTGTTCCGTGGACGGGGGCTTTCCGCGACAGGTTGTCGAAGGGGTGGGTTCCGGGTGACCCGTACGAACCCCTGTCCTGCCCGCGCCGGGTATGACGGAACCGTAGGCGGCGGGCCGCGCGACTCATCGGTAGGGCCGCATTATTCTCGGTCCGTCGCAGACGTGTGCGTCGTAGTCGTATGCGTTGCGTATATGGGGTGCATGGGGCGTGCGGGGCGTACCGGGGGGAAGGCGGGGCGGCCATGGAGAAGCTGGGGGCGAGGGATCCGCTGGGGGTCCCCCCGGGCGAAGCCTGGGGGAGTATCGGCGGCTACCGGCTGCTGGCGCGGCTGGGCGCGGGCGGCATGGGGCACGTGTATCTGGCCCGGTCGGACCGGGGCCGTACCGTCGCCGTGAAACTGGTCCGTGAGGAGCTCGCCACACAGGAGGAGTTCCGGGCCCGGTTCCGGCAGGAGGTGCAGGCCGCGCGGCGGGTCGGCGGGTACTGGACCGCGCCCGTGCTGGACGCGGACACCGAGGCGGCGGTGCCGTGGGTGGCCACCGGGTACGTGGCCGGGCCGAGCCTGCAACAGGTGGTCGGGCACGATCACGGGGCGCTGCCGGAGAGGTCCGTACGGATCCTGGCGGCCGGGCTCGCGCACGCGCTGAAGGACATCCACGCGGCGGGGATCGTGCACCGGGATCTGAAGCCGTCGAACGTGCTCGTCACCATCGACGGTCCGCGTGTCATCGACTTCGGGATCGCCCGGGCGCTGGAGACGACCTCGCCGGGCGGGGAGGGGCTGACCCGGACCGGGTCGCTGGTCGGGTCGCCGGGGTTCATGGCGCCCGAGCAGGTACGGGGGGACCGGATCACGTCGGCGTGTGACGTCTTCTGCCTGGGGTCCGTGCTGGCGTACGCGGCGACGGGGACGCTGCCCTTCGGGACCGCCACCAGTGGTGTGCACGCGTTGATGTTCCGGATCGCCCAGGAGGAGCCGGATCTGGCGGGGGTGCCGGAGGGGATCGCCGACCTGGTGCGGGAGTGCCTGCGCAAGGATCCGGGGGCCCGGCCTTCGCTGGACGCGGTGCTGGAGCGGACGGGGGCGGGGGACACCGTGACCGGGGGGCGGTCCAGAGACCCCTGGCTGCCGGGGGCGCTGGTCGCGCAACTGGGCAGACATGCCGTGCAGTTGCTGGAGGTCGAGGATCCGGAGGGGGACGGGGCGCCGTCTTCGGGGGCGGGGGCGTCTTCGGGTGCGGGTGCGGGTGCGGGTGCGGGTGCGTCGGGGGGCACCCGGCCTTCGGCCGGGTCTGGGTTCCCACCCGCACCACCCGTGCAGCAATCGTCGTCGGGTGCGGGTGCGGGTGCGGGTGCGGGTGGCTCTGGCGGGGCGGATTCGCCGTCGGCGGGTGCGGGTGGTGCCGGAGGCGGTGCTGCCCCGTCGGCCGACGGTGGCTCGGCGCCGGCCGATGCCGGTGGTCCCGGTTCGGGCGCTCGGGACAGCGTGGCGTCGGCCGAGCACGCTGCCGTCGCCGATGACGGGAGCGGGTCCGGAGCCGTGGGGGAGCCGGGGGACGGGGGTGGGGTGAGTCATCATCTGCCCACCGTCGTGGCGGGGCAGACTCCGCCGCCCGGAGCGCTGCCGGCGTCGCCGCGGTTCGGGGCCCCGCCGGAGGCGTACGGGTATGCGCAGCAGCATCCGCAATCTCAGCCTCAGCCTCAGCCCCAGCCGTATGCGCCGGCGGTCGCTGCCTACGGCTATCCGCAGCAGGGCGCGGTCCAGCCGCCGTACAACCCCTATGGCGGGCTCGGGTCCACGCCGCCGTACGGGCCGCCGCCCGTCGGCGGGGCGCCGGAGCCGGAGCGGCGGGGTGGGCGGTCGACCGCGCTGCTCGTCGTGCTCGCGCTGGTGGTGGCGCTGGGCGCGGGTGGCTCGGTGTACGCGTTGATGAGGAACGGCGGCGGGAACGACGACAAGGGCGGCGGGACCGTCAGCCCGACGCCCACCGTCGGCAGTCCCGGTACGTCGGGGGCGCCCAGCACGGCGGGGCCGACGCCGTCCGACTCCGACTCCGCGTCCGCCTCCTCGGACGGGGCCGTGCCGGCCGCCTATCTGGGCACCTGGGAGACGACCATCGACAACGCCAACGGAACCAGCACCCGCCGACTGACCATCCGGCAGGGCGAGGTGGGCGACAGCGTGCTGACCCTGGTCGCGGACGGGCCGATGGCGAGCGGTGGCACCTACCACTGCGTCTTCGACGCCGAGCTCACCGAACAGCCCGGCACCGACGGGCCGTTGGAGATCGGGCCGTCCACCGTCACCAGCGGCGAGCCCGCCTCCTCGTGCACGCCGGGCGAGGCCACCGAGGTCACCCTGCTGCCGGACGGCAGGCTGAAGCGGAGGAAGGCGGGCGGCGGGGAGAGCCTGACGTACACCAGGCGGTGAGGCCCGCCCGGGACTGTTGAACGTCAGACGAACTTCACCGAACACATCCGGTTCGTCCCCTTGTCCGCGCGTACCGTGACTCCACCATCCGACTCCGGTCAGTGGCGGGGGCATCCACATGCAGTGGCTGAACGCGGAGAACGTGGTCGCCATCGGCACGGCGCTGCTGGGTATCGCCGCGTCCGCGGGCATGGTCTGGTACGAGCGCCGGGTGCCGCGCCGCAAGCGGCTCGGCTATCGCGTGCAGATGGACAACGCCATCGGCGACGACGCGCGTTCGGGGCGGGTCAACCGGCGGCTCGGGATCTTCCTCGAGATGCCGGGGATGGAGGACGCCACGCTCGTCCTGCTGCGCATCGAGAACGACGGCTCGCAGGGCATCGACCGCGACGACTACACCGGCCCCGAACGCCACGGCCTCACCGCCGTGTTCACCGACCGGACCATCCGCGGTGTCTCGGTGACCCAGCCGAGCGACGCCGACCATCTGATGGACCACTTCACCGCCGACCGCGGCTTCGGCTACGAGGGCAACACCCTGCGCATCCCCCGCGTCCCGCTCAACAGGGGCGACCACTTCAAGCTGCTGGTGCTGCTGTCGGGCGGCGACGTGGGGCGGGGCATACGGCTGAGCGGCGGCATCCGGGACGGCGAGGTCCACACCAACCGCAGCGCCACCCCGGACGACAAGCCGCCGCTGTTCAGCGCCGCGTCCCGGCTCATCACGGTCATGCTCACGGTGTGCGTGGTGACCCTCGCGGCGATCGTCGTGGCCCGCGACGACACCCGGCCCCCGATCGGCTGCGAGAAGGGCGCGCTGACCGTGATCGGGTCGACGGCCTTCGCGCCGGTGATACGGGACGCGGCAGCGCAGTACGAGAAGGACTGCGAGGGCTCCCGCATCACGGTCGATCCGCACGGTTCGACCGCGGGTGTACGGGAGCTGGCGGCGGACGGGGCCGCGCGCAGGAGCGGCGGGGCGCCCCCGGTCGTCGCCCTGTCGGACGGACCGAAGCCCGACGACATGCCCGAACTGCGGGAGACCAGGGTGGCGCTTTCCGTCTTCGCGCTCGTCGTCAACGACGACGTGGGCGTGCGCGACCTGTCCGCGGCGGACCTGCGCCGGCTGTACCAGGGCCGGATCACCGACTGGGCGCAGCTCGGCGGGCGTTCGCTTCCGGTGCACCTGGTCAGCCGCGACGCCAACTCCGGGACGCGGCAGGTGTTCCAGCGGCGGGTGCTCGGGCAGGGCGAGATGGCGAACTCGTCCGTCGACTGCGTCCACAAGGACTATCCGTCGGCACCGGTGACCCGGTGCGAGCTGGACTCGACCGACCAGGTGCTGGCGGAGGTGGCGCGGCTGCCCGGTGCTATCGGTTACAGCGAGCTGAATCTGGCGACGCGGGAGAAGGGGCTGCGGGTGCTGGGCATCGACGGCAACGCGCCCTCGGTGGACGCCATCGAGCACGGGCACAGTGGCTACCCGTACCGCGAGATCGAGTACGCCTACACCTACGGCAAGCCTCCGGCGGACTCGCTGGCCTCCAGCTTCCTGACCTATCTGTCACGCGGGCAGGGCCAGGAGATCATCCGCACCCATGGGCACGTGCCGTGCTGGACACCGGAGGGCATGAAGCTCTGCGCGTAGGGGCTCCCGCACCGGCGGCAGCCCCTACCGCGGCTCCGGCGGCCGCTGGCGCGGCATGTTCGGGCGGGTCCCGTTCGCGGGCGGCACCGAGAAGCGGCCCAGCGGGCCGCCGGCCTCCTGCCGCGGCACGTACGTCACCGCCGCCTGCATGCCCAGCGGTGCGGAACCGGTGCGGAACTCGACCATCCAGTCGGTCGTCTCGGTGCGCACGAGCTCCGTGACGTCCTCCGCGAAGCGCCGCAGCACCCCCAGGCACCGCTCGGCGGCCTCGCTCGCCGTGCCCTCCGCCGGGCCCAGCACCTCCCGGATGCTCTCGGAGGCCCAGTCGAACTGCAGGGCCTGCAGCCGTCGCTGCACCGCCTGAGCGGTGGCCACGTCCCTTATCCAGCCCGACGTCACGCCGAAGAACCGGTCGATGCCGACACAGGCGACCCCGAGCAGCAGCGCCAGGCAGCCCCAGGGCGCGACGCCGTGGGCCGCCCCGGCGAGGTCGAGCAGGGGGAGTGCCGCCCCGGCCACCGCGCCCGCCGCCGCGCCGGAGCGCAGTATGCGGGCGCCGCGCCGCTTCCAGACCCGGTCCCGCAGATACCAGGACGCCGTCTGCAGTGCCCCGTCCTCCACCCACCGGTACAGCTCGTCGAGCCGCTCGGCGGGCTCGCCCCAGTCCCCGAGCGGAAAGGTCCGCCCGGTCAGATCGCCCGGCCGCAGCCCGGCCGCGCCCTCGCCCCGCCCGTCCTGAGGCGGACCCTCGGGCTGCATCTCCGGCTGACCCACCCGGCACTCCCTACTGATCCTTGATCACTTGTCGCGGCCCGGTCACGTCGCGTGACAGCCCACGCCGATGCCATGCCGATTCCATGCCGACGCGCGGCACCCTTCCTACCGCCCAATGGGTGGCGATGAAGAAGCTTTCCCGGCTTTTCCGCCCGGAAGAGGGTCTTGATCAGGTATAGGGCTGCCGCGCTTGTCACTCGAAAGAGTGGCGGGGCGACGGGGGCGTGGACCACGTAGGCTCGTGCCCAAGGAGAAGTACGCAAAGGAGCTGATCGTGATCCCCGGTGGTGGCCAGCCCAACATGCAGCAGTTGCTCCAGCAGGCCCAGAAGATGCAGCAGGATCTCCAGCGGGCGCAGGAGGAACTGGCGAACACGGAGGTCGACGGGCAGGCGGGCGGCGGCCTGGTCAGGGCCACCGTGACCGGCGCCGGCGAGCTGCGCGCGCTGAAGATCGACCCGAAGGCGGTCGACCCGGAGGCTGCCTCCCCCGAAGAGACGGCCGAGACCCTCGCCGACCTGATCGTGGCGGCCGTACAGGCGGCGAACGAGAACGCGCAGACGCTCCAGCAGCAGAAGCTCGGCCCGCTGGCGCAGGGCCTCGGCGGCGGTACGGGCATCCCTGGTCTGCCGTTCTGAGGCCGGGCCAACTACGGTACGTACCGACAGGTCTCAAGGAAGGGCAGTCCGGTGTACGAAGGCGTGGTCCAGGACCTCATCGACGAGCTGGGGCGGCTGCCCGGCGTCGGTCCCAAGAGCGCGCAGCGGATCGCCTTCCACATCCTGCAGGCCGAGCCGACGGACGTGAAGCGGCTCGCGCAGGCGCTCCTGGAGGTCAAGGCGAAGGTCCGCTTCTGCGCGACCTGCGGCAACGTGGCACAGGAGGAGCTGTGCAACATCTGCCGTGACCCGCGCCGGGATCCCTCCGTCATCTGCGTGGTGGAGGAGCCCAAGGACGTCGTCGCCATCGAGCGCACCCGTGAGTTCCGCGGCCGCTACCACGTGCTCGGCGGCGCCATCAGCCCGATCGAGGGTGTGGGCCCCGACGACCTGCGTATACGAGAACTTCTCGCGCGGTTGGCCGACGGGACGGTCACGGAGCTGATCCTGGCGACGGACCCCAACCTGGAGGGCGAGGCCACGGCCACCTACCTCGCCCGGATGATCAAACCCATGGGCCTGAAGGTCACCCGCCTGGCCAGCGGCCTCCCGGTGGGTGGCGACCTGGAATACGCGGACGAGGTCACCCTCGGCCGCGCCTTCGAGGGGAGACGACTCCTAGATGTCTGACGCCACACTGCACGCGACCGGTCATGACCCGGACGATTTCGCGGTCCAGATCGCGGACCAGATCGAGAGCTTCCTGGTGGCGGTCACGGAGCTGGCGAGGGGCGACGAGCCCGGCTCGACCGTGCCCTTCCTCCTCCTGGAGGTCTCCCAGCTGCTGCTGGCCGGCGGCCGCCTGGGCGCCCACGAGGACCTGGTCCCCGAGGAGCGCTACGAGCCGGACCCGGGCCCCGACGCCGACGTGGACGAACTCCGCGAGAACCTGGGCCGCCTGCTGGAGCCGGTCGACGTCTACTCCGAGGTCTTCGACCCGTACGAGCCCCGCAAGGCCCCGGTGCCGGCCCGGATCTCCGACGACCTCGCCGACGTCATCACCGACCTCCGCCACGGCATGGCCCACTACCGCGCGGGCCGCACCACGGAGGCGCTGTGGTGGTGGCAGTTCTCCTACTTCTCCAACTGGGGCCCCACCGCTTCCGCCGTCCTGCGCGCCCTGCAGTCGGTCCTCATCCACGTCCGCCTCAACCAGCCCCTGGAAGAACTGGACGGCCTCGACACCGACCAGTCCGACATGGGCGACGACACCCTGGAGTTCGAGGCGGGCCGCGTCATGGCGCAGGAGATCGGCGGACCCCTGGGGATCCGGCAGGGGCGGTGACCGCGAGCCGCGCCTCCGCTCTCGCGCACGATCGGTCCCGCATCCCTGTCGCCCCGCTCGATCAGCCGGTCGGTGACGCGGTCGCGCGGCAGCCGGCGGTCCCGTTCGGGTTCAGCGACTGAGCCACACCCCCCACAGCCCCTTGGTCATGGCCGTGCCGCCGCCCACCAGGGCCAGCAGCAGGACCAGGCGCCGGGCCCGGTGCTCCGGGATGCGGCCGGCGATCGCGTTGCCGATCAGCGCACCGCCCGCCATCGCGGCGCAGACGAGGGCCCAATCCGGCCCGGTCAGGCGGGGCATGCCGTTCGCGGCGATCGAGAACGCGTTGACGGCGACGCCGTAGAACTGGGCGTTGGGCACGAACTCCCGTACCGTCCAGCCCGCGTTGAGGGCGTACAGGGACACCGGTGGGCCGCCCACGCCCGCAGCCGCGTTCATGAAACCGCCCAACGCCCCCGCCGTCACCGCCCCCTTGCCGCCGCGCAGGGCCGGGACCCGGGCGCCGCGCATCACGAGCAGGACCGCCGCCGTCACCAGGGCGCCCATCGCCAACAGCAGGACGGGCCGCGGGAGTTGGCGGGTCATCCAGGCGCCCAGCGGTACCGTGCAGGCCGCCGCGGCACACAGGGGGACCATCGCCGCCGGGCGGACCCGGCGCCAGCCGCCCGCGAGGCCCACGACGCTGATGGCGCCGGCCGCGCAGTTGGCGAGCACCACCCCGTCCGCGGGGCCGAGCAGCAGCACCAGCGCCGGCACGGCGACCAGGGCGAAGCCCATGCCGGTCAGCCACTGCACGCTCGCGCCGAGCAGGACGATCGCCGCGAGCAGCGTCTCCGTCATGTCGCCCCCGTACGTCGCCCCGCATGGAGCGCCCCTGTCGTTGAAAACTAATGCAGTGGCGACTGTGACGCGGGGCACTTTCCCGCGTGGTCCGCTGGCGGCTGGGCAGGTGCCGGAACGCGGACGTCACGATGACTCACCGGTCCGATGTCTCACCATGCGGGAGCAGGGTGGTGGAATTCGGGCGCTCGTTAGACTGAGCCGACACAAACGAACCGAGCGAGGAGCGCACGTGGGCCTTGTCGTGCAGAAGTACGGAGGCTCCTCCGTAGCCGATGCCGAGGGCATCAAGCGCGTCGCCAAGCGGATCGTGGAAGCGAAGAAGAACGGCAACCAGGTTGTCGTCGTCGTTTCCGCGATGGGCGACACGACGGACGAGCTGATCGATCTCGCCGAGCAGGTTTCTCCGATGCCTGCGGGGCGTGAATTCGACATGCTGCTGACCGCCGGAGAGCGGATCTCCATGGCCCTGCTGGCGATGGCGATCAAAAACCTGGGTCACGAGGCCCAGTCCTTCACCGGCAGCCAGGCAGGCGTCATCACCGACTCGGTCCACAACAAAGCCCGGATCATCGACGTCACGCCGGGCCGGATCCGCGAGTCGCTGGACAAGGGCAACATCGCGATCGTCGCCGGTTTCCAGGGCGTGAGCCAGGACAAGAAGGACATCACCACGCTCGGTCGCGGTGGGTCCGACACCACGGCCGTGGCGCTCGCCGCCGCGCTCGACGCCGAGGTCTGCGAGATCTACACCGACGTCGACGGCGTGTTCACCGCCGACCCGCGTGTGGTGAAGAAGGCGAAGAAGATCGACTGGATCTCCTTCGAGGACATGCTGGAGCTCGCGGCCTCCGGCTCCAAGGTGCTGCTCCACCGCTGTGTGGAGTACGCCCGCCGCTACAACATCCCGATCCACGTCCGGTCCAGCTTCAGCGGACTGCAGGGCACCTGGGTCAGCAGTGAGCCGATTGGGGACAAGAAGGTGGAGCAGGCCATCATCTCCGGTGTCGCGCACGACACCTCCGAGGCCAAGATCACGGTCGTCGGCGTGCCGGACAAGCCGGGTGAGGCGGCCGCGATCTTCCGGGCCATCGCCGATGCCGAGATCAACATCGACATGGTCGTGCAGAACGTGTCCGCCGCCTCCACCGGGCTGACGGACATCTCCTTCACGCTGCCGAAGACCGAGGGCCGCAAGGCGATCGACGCACTGGAGAAGAGCCGGTCGGGCATCGGCTTCGACTCGCTGCGCTACGACGACCAGATCGGCAAGATCTCCCTGGTCGGCGCCGGCATGAAGACCAACCCGGGCGTCACCGCCTCCTTCTTCGAGGCGCTGAGCGACGCGGGCGTGAACATCGAGCTCATCTCGACCTCCGAGATCCGCATCTCGGTCGTCACCCGCAAGGACGACGTGCCGGAGGCCGTGCGCGCCGTGCACACCGCCTTCGGGCTCGACTCCGACACCGACGAGGCCGTCGTCTACGGCGGCACCGGCCGATGACCGTCTCCACCGCGACGTACGGAGGCGTACGACGATGACCGGCAAGCCGACGCTCGCGGTCGTGGGAGCGACCGGAGCCGTCGGCGCGGTGATGCTCCAGATCCTGTCCCAGCGCGCGGACGTCTGGGGCGAGATCCGCCTGGTCGCCTCCGCGCGCTCGGCCGGCCGCAAGCTGGCCGTGCGCGGGGAGGAGGTCGAGGTGGTGGCCCTGAGCGAGGAGGCCTTCGACGGGGTCGACATCGCCATGTTCGACGTCCCGGACGAGGTCGCCGCGCACTGGGCGCCGATCGCCGCCGCGCGCGGCGCGGTCGTCGTCGACAACTCCGCCGCGTTCCGGCTGGACCCCGAGGTGCCACTCGTGGTGCCCGAGGTCAACCCGCACGCCGTACGGACCCGGCCGCGCGGGATCGTCGCCAACCCCAACTGCACGACCCTGACGATGATCGTCGCCCTGGGCGCGCTGCACGCCGAGTTCGGCCTGCGCGAGCTGGTGGTGTCGTCGTACCAGGCGGTGAGCGGGGCCGGGCGGGCCGGGGTGGACACGCTGCGGGCCCAGCTGTCCCTGGTGGCCGGGACGGAGCTGGGCACCAAGCCCGGCGACGTACGGCGGGCCGTCGGGGAGGACACCGGGCCGTTCCCGGAGCCGGTCGCGCTGAACGTCGTGCCGTGGGCCGGGTCGCTGCGGGAGGACGGCTGGTCGTCGGAGGAGATGAAGGTCCGCGACGAGTCCCGCAAGATTCTCGGGCTGCCGCGGCTGCCGGTCGCCGTGACCTGTGTGCGCGTCCCGGTGGTCACCACCCACTCCCTGACGGTGCACGCGCGCTTCCAGGGCGAGGTGACGGTCGACCGCGCCCGGGAGATCCTCGCGACCGCGCCCGGCGTGGTGCTGTGCGACGATCCGGCCGCCGGCGAGTACCCCACCCCCGCGGACGTCGTGGGCACCGACCCGACCTGGGTGGGCCGGCTGCGGCGGGCCCTGGACGACCCGACCGCGCTCGAACTCTTCGTGTGCGGAGACAACCTCCGCAAGGGTGCCGCGCTGAACACCGCGCAGATCGCGGAGCTGGTCGCGGCCGAATGGGCCGGCCACTGATACAGGTCTTACAAGACCTTTGTAGGATCCATGTAAGAAGTGTGGCAGGGAGCATGGTCCAAACCACTTGAACCATTGCTCTAGGCAACAGAGGATTTCCCTCCCCGTCCCCGCAACCACGCGGTGGGCGGGGAGCGTCTTTGCGGTCACTCTTCGGGCGTGGGGACGCCGTGATCGGGTGGGTATGGGGATACCCGCCCATATCGGACATAGGGGAAGAGCGGGACGCATGACGGCACTTGAGGCACAGCCGGTTGTCGCACATGTGACGCCCGGCACGTACAACCCTGGCGGGGGCAGACGTGTCCAACTGGCGTGGCAGAGGTACTCGAATTCAGCGCGGCCCGCGGCGCGGCGGCCCTACGGCCGCCCCGTACGGCGCTCCGGCCCCGTACGCCCGGCGGCATGCCGGTGATCGCGCCCATGCCCGCAGCGCGGCCCGCCCGCATACCCAGTCAGCGTGACGGTGCCGAGGAGGCCGCGACCACCGCGGCGACCGAGGCCGCCGGAACGACCGTCGACCACCTCACCGAGACCTACCGGGCGCACTACCGCTCGCTGCTCGGCCTCGCCGCGCTGCTCCTGGACGACACCGCGTCCTGCGAGGACGTGGTGCAGGAGGCCTTCATCCGCGTGCACTCGGCCCGCAAGCGCGTCCGCGACCCCGAGAAGACCCTCGCCTACCTGCGGCAGACGGTCGTCAACCTGTCCCGGTCCACGCTGCGCCGCCGCATCCTCGGCCTGAAGCTTCTCTCCAAGCCGATGCCCGACATGGCGAGCGCGGAGGAGGGCGCCTACGACCAGCTGGAGCGCCGCGACCTCATCAAGGCGATGAAGGGCCTGCAGCGCCGCCAGCGCGAGGTCCTCGTCCTGCGCTACTTCGCGGACATGACCGAGGCCCAGGTCGCCGAGAGCCTCGGGATCTCCCTGGGCTCGGTGAAGGCGTACGGGTCGCGGGGCATCGCCGCGCTGCGGGTGGCCATGGAGGCACCGGCATGAGCGAGCGCGCCCAAGGGGGCGATTCCGATGAACGCCATTCCCACGAACGTCACGAGCCCTTCGCCTGGCACGAGCCGACGAGGCGGGATGAGCAAGAGCACACGCAATCGCACGCTGGGAACGGAACTGTGAACCACCGACCCGACGAGCAGGGCCCGAAGGGCCTCGACCAGGGTCCCGAGGGCCGCGAGCAGGGTTCGGGCGCCGATTCCGACGGCCTCGGGTTCGATCTCGGCGGCCTCGGCGGCCTCGGCGACGACGAGCTGGCCCTGCGCCGGATGCTGCACTCCGCCGTCGACGGCATCGAGCCGCGCACCGGCACGCTGGATCACCTGCGCCGGGCCGTGCCCGCGCGGCGGGCCCGCAAGCGGCAGGCCGTCGTCGGCATGGCCGCCGCGGCCCTGTTCATCGGCACCGCGATCCCGGCTCTCGTGCACGTCTCCGAGTCCGGCGGCACCGACCCCAACACGGCCATGGCCGGCCAGTCCTCGCAGGCCCAGGGCGGCACCGGGCAGGGCAAGGACAAGGGCGGCGACAAGGGCAGCGGCAAGGGCGGCGGCAGTACGACCGTCAAGCCCGGCACGGGGCCCGGCAAGCCCGGAGAGAAGGGCAAGGGCGGCGGTGGCGGCGGCGGCGCTTCCACCGGCGGAGCCAACCCGACCTCCACCGTCGCCTCCAGCGGCGTCCCGGTGTGTACGACGGCCCAGCTGGGCTCGGCCACCGGCACCGCCGACGCCCCCGACACCGCGGGCGTGGTCTACGGCACCTTCCGCGTCGTCAACATCTCCGCCGCCGCCTGCTCCGTCGCAGGTGCGGGCACCATCACCCCGACCGCCGTGGGCGCGGCCGACGCGACCAAGATCAGCACCGCCCGGCATGTGGCCGGGGACGCGGCCACCAGTCTGCCCGACCCCTCGCTGGAGGTGACCGGGCTGGTCCTGCAGCCGGGCGCGGCCTACGAGGAGAAGTTCGCCTTCGTACCCTCCGAGACGTGTCCCACCAACGGCGGCGGCACCAGCACCACGGGCGGCTCGGACGCCGGTGGCCCGACGGCGGATCCGACGCCGACCCAGGAAGCGAGTGCCGCCGGCGGTTCGGCGGACAGCGGGGGCTCGGCGGGCACCACGACCCAGCTGATGACCGAGGACGGCACGGCCGACGGCAGCGTGGAGATCACCCACACCGCGCAGGGGGGCTCGCCCTCGGCGACGGCGACGGTGACGGGGGAGTGCGCGGGGACGGTCATCTACACCGGGGTGCTGGCGGGGGCGTAGCAGCCGGCGCGGGTGCTCAGCTGCTGGTCACCGGCTCCGGAGTCTCCTCCGGCACCAGGCCCAGCGCAGCGTCCCGCGCGGCCTCGGCCTCGCGTCGCAGCAGCCGGAACCACATGAACACCACGAAGCCGGCGAAGACGAACCACTCCCCGGTGTAGCCGAGGTTCTGGAACGCCTTCAGGTCCAGCCCGGTGCCGTCCGGCGCCGTCGCGGGCACGGCCCTCATCCCGGCGTCGGCCTTGTCGAGGGTCACCCAGGCGTCGTACAGCCGGTACGGCACCAGGTTGACCAGTGACGCCGAGCTGATCGCCGCCGTCTGCCCGGCCGGCAGTCCGCCGGCCGCGCTGACCCCGTTGTCCCCGGGCGTCTCGGACGCCTGCAGTGCACCGGTGACGGTGACCTCACCGCTCGGCGGCGCGGGCGCCTTCGCCCGGTCCGCCGTGCCGGGCAGCCAGCCCCGTACCACCGGCAGCGCCTTGCCGGAGTCGGTGCGCAGCAGGGTGAGGACATAGAAGCCGTTCTTGCCGTCGAGCTGCCGATTCGGCACCAGCAGCTGTGTGCCGTAGTGCCCGCTCGCGGTGACCCGGCGGCCCGAGGTGGCCTTGTCGACGGGCAGCATCGACGCCAGCGGGCGGGCGGCCTCCTGCTGGTCCGACGCGGCCTGCTCGGTCGCGCTGCGATGCTCCTGCACCCGCCCCTCGAACCGGCTCAGCTGCCAGGACCCCATGAAGACGCAGAACGGGATGGCGAGCAGCACGAAGACGTTGATGCCCCACCAGCGGGGTGTCAGCAGAAACCGGTACACGCCCTCCACGGTACGGCGCCGCCGCCGGGCGTCCGCCCGCGGGTCAGCTCTTGCTCGCCTTGAGGGAGTAGATCAGCGGGATGCGCGGGTGGTCCGCGGGGAAGCGGTGGTAGCCGCCTCGGACCTCGAAGTTCGCGAAGCGCGGGAACAGCGACACGTCGTGCTCGTGCAGGAACTCGATGCGCAGCCCGGTCGCGGCGAGCGCGGAGACGACGTCGCCGAGGGTGTGCTGCCACTGGACGCTGCGGTTGTGCACCGTGGGGGCGCTCAGGTCGGCGTAGGTGCCGGGCTCGTCCCACACCTGGGCGTCGCGGGCGAAGTAGTCGCGCACGATCCGGGTGCCGGTCGCGTCGTCCAGGGACTCGGTGATCGGGTGGAACTCGGCGAGGTACAGGAACCCGCCGGGGGCGACGAGGGAGGCGGCCGTCCTCGCCCAGCGGCGGATGTCGGGCAGCCAGCACAGCGCGCCGAGCCCGGTGTAGACGATGTCGTACGACGGCTCGGGCACGGTGTCGGCCGCGTCGTACACGTCGCCGGTGACGAAGGCGGCGCGCTCGGGACCGTGGCCGAGGCCGGCGGCGAGGGAGCGGGCGGCCTCGACGGCCGGGGCGGAGAAGTCCAGGCCGACGACGCGTGCGGCGCCCCGGTGGACCCAGGAGAGGGTGTCGGTCCCGATGTGGCACTGCAGGTGGAGGAGCGTCCTGCCGGTGACGTCGCCGACCTCGGCCGTCTCGAAGTCCCGCAGGACGTCCGGGTGGGCGCGGAAGCCGTCGAGGTCGTAGTACTCACCGGCGACGTGCACCGGCACGCGCTCGTCCCACATGGCGCGGTTGTCCTCGCGCCAGCCGTCGGGGGCGGAGTGATGGCCGGCCTGGGTACTCATGATCGGGAAGTTATCCACAGGCTGCGCACACCCGCCACCCAATTGTCGGTGCGACCAGGCAGTATGGGCGCATGACTGGGGCGATGAGTGAGAGCAACGAGCCGGGCGCGCGGGACGCGGCCGGCATGCCGGACTGGGAGAAGCGCTTCCGGGCGCCGCGGGTGTCGCTGCCCGACTGGGCGGAGGACGCACCGGACCGCTCCCTGTTCGTGTCGAACGCGACGGGCACCTACGAGCTGTACGCCTGGGACCGCGCGACGGGCGGACAGCGGCAGGCGACGCACCGGCCGAACGGCACGACGGACGGCGCGCTCTCCCCGGACGGCGCCTGGATCTGGTGGTTCGACGACAAGGACGGCGACGAGTTCGGCATCTGGCGCCGCCAGCCCTTCGAGGGAGGGCAGGACGAGCCGGCCGTCCCCGGCCTCGAGCCGTCCTACCCGGCCGGGCTCGCCCTGTCCCGGGACGGGCGCACGGCGGTCGTCGGCCGCTCCACGGACGACGAGGGCACCACGATCCACCTGGCGCGCGAGGGCGAGGACCCGGTCGAGATCTACCGGCACCGCGAGTCGGCGGGCGTCGGCGACCTCTCGCACGACGGCTCCCTGATCGCGATCGAGCACACCGAGCACGGCGACGCCATGCACGCGGCGCTGCGCGTGCTGCGCCCGGACGGCACGCCGGTCGCCGAGCTGGACGACACCGAGGGCGGCACCGAGGAGCTGGGCCTGGAGGTGCTGGGCTTCGCCCCGGTCGACGGCGACACCCGGCTGCTCATCGGCCATCAGCGCCGGGGCCGCTGGGAGCCCCTGGTGTGGGACGTGGCGACGGGCGAGGAGACCGACCTCGCGCTGGACCTGCCGGGCGACGTAGGCGCGGAGTGGTACCCGGACGGCTCGGCGCTGCTCATCGCCCACGGCTTCGAGGCCCGCAGCGAGCTGTTCCGCTACGACCTGGCGAGCCGTGAGCTGACCCGCATCCCCACCCCGCCCGGCACGGTCTCCGGTCACACGGCACGCCCCGACGGCAGCGTGGAGTACCTGTGGTCGTCGGCCGCCGAGCCGCCCGCGGTCCGCTCGACGTCCGGCGGCGTCGTCCTGGACCCTCCCGGCATGGCCTGCCCGCCGTCGGTGCCCGTGGAGGACGCGTGGGTGGAGGGCCCCGGCGGCCGCATCCACGCCCTGATCCAGCGGCCGGCGGGCGCGAGCGGCCCCCTGCCGACGGTCTTCGACCTGCACGGCGGTCCGACCTGGCACGACAGCGACTCCTTCGCCGCCGGCCCGGCCGCCTGGGTCGACCAGGGGTACGCGGTGATCCGCATCAACTACCGCGGCTCCACCGGCTACGGCCGCGCCTGGACCGACGCCCTGAAGCACCGGGTCGGCCTGATCGAGCTGGAGGACGTGGCCGCGGTCCGCGACTGGGCGGTCGCCTCGGGCCTCGCCGACCCCGCCCGGCTGGTCCTCACCGGCGCCTCCTGGGGCGGCTATCTCACCCTGCTCGGCCTGGGCACCCAGCCCGAGGCGTGGACGGTGGGCATCGCGGTCGTGCCCGTCGCGGACTACGTCACCGCGTACCACGACGAGATGGAGGCCCTGAAGGCCATGGACCGCACCCTGCTGGGCGGCACCCCCGAGGAGGTCCCCGAGCGCTTCGAGGCCTCCTCCCCGCTCACGTACGTCGACGCGGTCAAGGCCCCGGTCTACATCTCGGCGGGTGTCAACGACCCCCGCTGCCCGATCCGCCAGATCGACAACTACGTCAAGCGCCTGGAGGCCAGAGGCGCGACCCACGAGGTGTACCGCTACGACGCCGGTCACGGCTCCCTGGTGGTGGACGAGCGGATCAAGCAGGTGAGACTGGAGATGGACTTCGCGGCCCGGCACCTGGGCGCTTCCTGAGCAGCGGCGCCTGGCGCGCGTCCGGGCTCAGCGGAGCTCCGCCAGGCCCCTGCGGGTGGCGGCGACGACGACCCGGTCCCCCTTGTCCAGCACATGGTCGGGGGCCGTGTCCGCCCGCCCCTCCAGGGCCAGCACCCGCCAGGACCCGGCCCGGAAGGCGTCCCGTACGGTCCGGCCCTCCAACTGGGGATGCCCGGAGACGTCGACCGCGGCGAACAGCAGCACCCTGCGCTCCACCGCGATGGCGCCCACCACCTGCCGCCCCAGCATCGCCCCGGCGAACGCGGGAGCGGCCAGGTGCGTGACGCTCCGGCTCCGGGTGAGGGCGTGCGGGTACGCGGCCCGCAGGGTGCGGTACACCGCGGTGGCGAAGTCGTCGTCGTACAGCCGCAGCACCACCCGCAGGTCGGGCCGTACGTTCCGGGCGTACAGCACGGCCTCCAGGTTGGTGGTGTCCGCGCTGGTCACCGCGAGCAGCGCGTACGCCCGGTGGATCTTCGCGGACTCCAGCACGCCTTCCTGGGTGACGTCCCCGAGCACCACCGGCACCCGCAGCCGCCGGGCGGTCGCGAGTCCGCGCGCCTCCGGGTCGGACTCGACGCACACGACGGGGATGTTCAGTTCACGTAGCCGGGTCAGCACCCGGGTGCCGATCTTCCCCAGCCCGAGCAGCACCACGTGCCCGCCGAGACCGCGCGGCGGTTTGCGCAGGGCGGAGGCGGTGCGGAAGGTGCCCAGCGCCTCCAGCACGGCCGCCAGCAGCACCGGCAGCAGCAGCAACCCGACCAGCCCGGACAGGAGTTGGAGGATCTGCCGGCCGAGCGACGCCCCGAGGGCGGGGTCGTCGATCGCGAACAGGTCCAGCAGCGTCAGATAGAAGGCGCGCAGCGGATGGATCCCGGTGACCACCCACAGCGCGACGGCGAGCGCGACCACGCACGCCACCATGCCCGCCAGCGACCACCGCAGCCGCCGGGAGAACAGCGAGGCGAGCGGCGGCACCCCACCGCGGCCGGGCGCGGCCGACTCCCCGCCGCCCGCCGAGGACACCTGCTCCAGCACGACGGCCGCCCTACCGGCGGCCTGCCGTACCTCGTCGTCGTCCGGCAGCAGCCGGGGTTCCAGGTCGGCGCCGCCCCCGGGATCCGCGCCCGGCGGGGAGAGCAGGGCGAGCGTGCACAGTCCGGTGCCGGCCGTCGGCCGTTCGACGGCCCGCAGCAGCAGCCCCTCGGTCTGGACGACCTTGCTGGTGCCGGCGACCGCGGTGGCGGCCAGTGCGGGCGCGGCGGTGTCGGCGTCGGACAGCACGGTGGTGGACGCGTCGGTGCCGCCCTCGCCGTTGCCGGCGGCCAACGCAGCGGCCTGGTCGAGGAGTTCCTCGATGTGCTGGCCCAGCCGCCGGTTGTACAGCCTGAGGACGAGCCGCAGCCGCGGGTTGAGCCGACGCGCGGTCAGCGCGGCCCGGATGTTGGTCTCGTCGTCGTCGAAGACGAGGGCGAGCGCGGCGGCCCGTTCCACTCCGGCCTGGGCGAGCACGGACTCGGTGATCTCGGCGGCTTCCAGCACCCGTTCGGCGTCACCGCCGGTGCCGCCGCCGGCCGTGCTGCTGGTGCCGCCGGTGTTCGTGGCGGTCGCGGTCGGTCCCGAGCCGGCCCTCGATCCGGGGCCCGGTCCGGAGCCGGCTCCGGGTCCGTTGCCGCCGCGGCCGACCGTGGCGCTCACCACGCGGTCGAACAGCGTGGCCGAAGCGGACCGGGCCCGTCCGACCACCGGAGGCCTGGCGGTGCGCTCGTTCGGCGGTACCACAAGGGTGACCTGCTCGCCGTAGACTCCGCGCAGCTCGGCGGCCAGCCGGTGCGCGAGCCCGTCGTCACCGCACACCACCATGTGCGGGGCACTGGGCCCACCTTGATACGGAACGCTCCCCACGGGGGAAAAGACTGCCCCAAGGAGAGGAGTGGTTCCAGCAAGGATGTGAACACCCGGGGGACGACTCACGTACCGAAGGGGAGGGAGCGAACCAGGACAGCCGGCCGGAGGTAACCGCACGTGGCCATCACCGAAGACGCCCCGCCCGGCGCGGAGACCGGCCCCGCCGGCGAGCCGGGCGGCCGGGAGGGCCGCAGGCTCAGCTCCCCCCTCGTGCTGACGCTGACCCTGCTCCTCGCGGTGCTCGCCCAGTCCCCGATCCGCGGGCTCCTCGGCACCCCGCTGATGCAGAGCTGGATGACGGTGTTCGTCGCGGTGACGGTCCAGGCCCTGCCCTTCCTCGTCCTCGGGGTGCTGCTGTCGGCGGCGATCGCGGTGTTCGTGCCGCCGTCCTTCTTCGCCCGCGCCCTCCCGCGCCGCCCCGCCCTGGCCGTCCCGGTCGCCGGGGTCGCGGGCGCGATCCTGCCGGGCTGCGAGTGCGCTTCGGTCCCGGTGGCCGGCGCCCTCGTCCGCAGGGGCGTCACCCCGGCCGCCGCCCTCGCCTTCCTGCTCTCCGCCCCCGCGATCAACCCGATCGTGCTGACGGCCACCGCCGTCGCCTTCCCCGGCCGGCCCGAGATGGTCCTGGCCCGGTTTCTGGCGAGCCTGCTGGTGGCGTGCGCGATGGGCTGGCTGTGGCAGCGGCTGGGCCGCACCGACTGGCTGCGCCCGCCGGCCCACGGCGCGCACGAGGGAGCGACCAAGGGCGAGGCGTTCTGGAGCTCGGTGCGGCACGACACCATGCACGCGGGCGGCTTCCTGGTGCTCGGGGCGATGGCCGCGGCCACGCTGAAGGCGGCGACCCCGGCGGACTGGCTGCGCACGGCGGCCGGAAACCCGGCGTTCTCGGTGCTCGCCCTGGCCGTCCTCGCCGTCCTGCTCTCCATCTGCTCGGAGGCCGACGCGTTCGTCGCGGCCTCCCTCACCCAGTTCTCCCTGACGGCCAAGCTGGTGTTCCTGGTGGTGGGCCCGATGATCGACCTCAAACTGTTCGCGATGCAGGCCGGCACCTTCGGCCGCACCTTCGCCCTCCGCTTCGCGCCCGCCACCTTCGCGCTGGCGATCGCGGGCGCGCTCGTGACCGGGACGGTGCTGCTGTGAACCGCCAGTCCCAGGCCGCCGTCATGTTCCTGCTCGGCGCCGCCCTCCTCCACGCGGGCAGCACCGACCTCTACCTCCGGTACGTCAAGCAGGGCCTGCGCCCGCTGCTGCTGGCCTCGGGCGCGGTACTGATCGCGGCGGCGCTGGCGACCGTCTGGTACGAACGCCGGCGCAACCGCCGCCCGGGGCACACCCACGAGCACCCCGAACCGAAGGTGTCCTGGCTCCTGTTGCTCCCCCTCCTCGCCCTCATCCTCGTCGCCCCGCCCGCCCTCGGCTCCTACAGCGCCCTGCGCTCCGGCACGGCCCTGCAGAAGCCGTTCTCCTACGGCAGGCTGCCCGCCGCCGACCCGGCCCCGCTCTCCGTGATCGACTACGCCTCCCGCGCGGCCTACGGCCACGGCCGCTCCCTGCACGGCCGTACGGTCCGCGTCACCGGGTTCCTCGCCCTGGACCACTCGGGCGCGCCGTACCTGGTCCGCATGGCCCTCAACTGCTGTGCCGCGGACGCCCAGCCGGTCAAGATCGCCCTCACCGGCACGCTGCCCCCGGTGCTGCGCCCGGACGCCTGGCTGGAGGTGACCGGCACGTACACGCCCAGGCTCACACGGGACCCCGTCAACAACGGCCCCATTCCCTACCTGAAGGTCACCTCGGCGAAGCCGGTCCCGGTGCCGCACGATCCGTACGACGAGAGCTGGAACAACTGACGCCGGATCACGGCAGTTCCGGCCGGCCCTTCGTTGCCGGACCCGGTACAAGACCGGCCGGTCCGGCGCGGTGACAATCCCGGGCATGAACAGCAGGATCGGTCAACTCGTGGTCTGCGCGCTGCTGCTGGTGTCCGCGGGGGTGGCCGCCTGGTTCGTGCCGGCCGTCACCGCGGACGAGCGGGCCTGGCGCGCGGCCCGGCCCTGCGCCGCCGCCACACGCGGGAACGACTGTCTGCGCACCCTCCCGGCCGTGATCGAGCGGACCGATCCGCGCTCGCCCAAGCAGGGCGGCCGCCTGTACTTCGCCGAGGGCCGCCCGATGTCCCGGGTGAGGGTGTCGTACGACGCCGCCGAGGCCTTCGGGGCCGGTGACCGGGTGCGGCTGACCGTGTGGCGGGGCCAGGTGATGAAGGTCGCCGGGGCGCGGTACGTGTGGCACGAACATGTGGCCACCGGCGGCAGCCAGGCGGTCGTCGCTGCCCTGTGCGCGCTGGCCGCGGGCTGGCCGGGAGCCCGGCTGCTGCTGCGGGCGCGCGGGCGCCGGCGGCCGAAGGACGAGGTCCAGCCGTCGGCGCTGCCGTTCCTCGTCCCGCTCCTCGGCACGGCGGTGTGGCTCCTGCCGCTGTGCTACCGGCACCCCGTGTCCCTGTTCGGCTCGACGGCCACGATCGCCTGGTGGGTGGTGGGCGCGCTGGTCAGCGTGGTGCTGTCCGGCTGGGCGTGGCGGGCGACGCGGATCCGCATGCCCGGTGAGGCCACGGCGGCCGAACTCGCCGCGGACGGCGAGGTGTTCCTGCCCGCGCGCTTTCTGGAGCACACCGGCTACAACCCGCACGGCTTCGGTACCCACATCGTGCTCGGCGCGGACGGGCCCGCGGTGACGCCCCACGCGGGGCCGGGACGGTTCGCGGCGAAGCGGATCCCGGCGGGGCGGCTCACCGTTCGTGGCGTGCGGCGGCCGCGGGGTGAGGAGGGCGGCCTCGTCCCGCACAGCTGGCACATCGCCGAACTCGACGACGCGGGCCGCTCGGTGCGGTTGGCCGCCGCGCCGGACGACCTCGCGCGCATCCTTCGCGCGCTTTCAGCGGTGCGGGTCTGAGCCGATCGCCGGGCGGCTCGGGGCGCCTACGCCTCCGCCTCCTTCGGATCGACCCGCTCCAGATCCCGCAGCCACGCCTGCGCCGTGCCGTCCGACGGGGCCCGCCAGTCGCCGCGCGGGGAGAGGGAGCCGCCCGCCGAGACCTTCGGGCCGTTCGGCATGGCCGAGCGCTTGAACTGGGAGAAGGCGAAGAAGCGGCGGATGAAGACCTCCAGCCAGTGGCGGATGGCAGCGAGGTCGTACGTGCCGCGCTCCTCCTCCGGGAAGCCGGGGGGCCAGGCGCCGTTGTCCCGGTCGTGCCAGGCGTGCCAGGCGAGGAAGGCGATCTTGGACGGGCGGAAGCCGTAGCGCAGCACGTGGAAGAGGGTGAAGTCGTGCAGCGCGTACGGGCCGATCTTCGACTCGGTGGACTGCATCTCCTCACCGGGTACGAGCTCGGGGCTGATCTCCGTGTCGAGGATCGCCGTGAGGATCTTGCCGGTCTCCTCGTCGAACTGCTCGCTGCCGACGACCCAGCGGATGAGGTGCTGGATCAGTGTCTTTGGCACGCCGGAGTTGACGTTGTAGTGGCTCATCTGGTCGCCGACGCCGTACGTCGACCAGCCGAGCGCCAGCTCGGAGAGGTCGCCGGTGCCGAGCACGATGCCGCCGCGCTGGTTGGCGAGGCGGAACAGGTAGTCGGTGCGCAGGCCCGCCTGGACGTTCTCGAAGGTGACGTCGTACACCGGCTCGCCGGAGGCGAAGGGGTGGCCGATCTCCTTCAGCATCAGCCGTGCGGTCGGGGTGATGTCCAGCTCGGCCGCGGTGACGCCGAGGGCGCGCATCAGCCGGTGGGCGTTGTCCTTGGTGTGGTCGCTGGTGGCGAAGCCGGGCAGGGTGAAGGCCAGGATGTCGCTGCGCGGGCGGCCGGCGCGGTCCATCGCCCGGGCGGCGACGATCAGCGCGTGCGTGGAGTCCAGGCCGCCGGAGACGCCGATGACGACCTTGGGGCCGCCGATCGACGCGAGGCGCTGCTGCAACCCCGCGACCTGGATGTTGTACGCCTCGTAGCAGTCGAGGGCGAGGCGCTCGGCGTCGGCGGGGACGAAGGGGAAGCGTTCGACGCGGCGGCGCAGGCCGAGGTCGGCGGTGGCCGGCGGGGCGAGCTCGAAGGAGACGGTCCTGAAGTCGGCGGTGCGTGCGGCGTGGGTGCGGCGGTTGTCGCCGAAGGTGCCCATCCGCTGCCGCTCCTGCCGCAGCAGGTCGAGGTCCACGTCGGCGACCGCGTACTGCTCGCCGAGCGGGAAGCGGTCGGTCTCGGCCAGCAGCGCCCCGTTCTCGTAGATCAGGGTCTGGCCGTCCCAGGACAGGTCGGTGGTCGACTCGCCGAGTCCGGCCGCCGCGTAGACGTACGCGGCGAGGCAGCGCGAGGACGCCGAGCGGCACAGCAGCTTGCGGTCCTCGGCCCGGCCGACCGTGATCGGGCTGCCCGAGAGGTTGAGCAGGACGGTCGCCCCGGCGAGCGCCGCCTCCGCGCTCGGCGGCACCGGCACCCACATGTCCTCGCAGACCTCGGCGTGCAGCACGAGACCGGGCACGTCCGCCGCCGCGAAGAGCAGGTCCACGCCGAACGGCACGTCCGCGCCGCCGAGCCGGATCGTGCCGCCGCGCTCGTCGTCGCCGCCCGCGATCTGCCGGCGCTCGTAGAACTCGCGGTAGTTCGGCGGGTACGACTTCGGTACGACGCCCAGGATCCGGCCGCGGTGCACGAGCACCGCGCAGTTGAAGATCCGGTCGCGGTGGCGCAGCGGGGCGCCGACGACGAGCACCGGCAGCAGGTCCGCCGACTCGGCGACGATCGTGGCGAGCGCCGTCTCGACGTCGTCGAGCAGGGCGTCCTGCAGCAGCAGGTCGTCGATCGCGTACCCGGTCAGGCCCAGCTCCGGGAACACGGCGACGGCGACACCCTCCTCCGCGCACCGGCGTGCGTGCCGCAGGAGCGCCTCGGCGTTGGCGGGCGGGTCGGCGATGACGGTGTGGCCCGTGCACGCGGCGACGCGCGCGAAGCCGTGCTGGTAGATCGACCAGAAGCTCAACGGGACCTCTTTCCGAAGCGACTTTCCCACAACACGAAGCCTAAAGGCCGGGCCGCCCATCACCGCCACCTGCGGGTTTCAGCGTTCGCCGGCCCTTCCCGCCGGGCTGAAACCCGGCTGAAGCCGCGCTGAACCGCCCCGGCGGCACGCTCTGGGGCATGACGACATCGGAACAAGAACTCGCGATCGCGGCCACCGGGCTGCGCAAGGCCTACGGGGACAAGACGGTCCTCGACGGCATCGACATCCAGGTCCCCGCGGGCACGATCTTCTCCCTGCTCGGGCCGAACGGCGCGGGCAAGACCACGGCGGTCGGCATCCTGTCCACGCTGATCTCCGCCGACGGCGGCCGGGCGCGGATCGCCGGGCACGACCTCACCGCCGAGGCCCAGGCGGTCCGGGCGGCCATCGGGGTCACCGGGCAGTTCTCCGCCGTGGACGGGCTGATCACCGGCGAGGAGAACATGCTGCTGATGGCGGACCTGCACCACCTGTCCAAGCGGGAGGGACGGCAGGTCGTCGCCGGTCTGCTGGAGCGCTTCGACCTGGTCGAGGCCGCGAAGAAGCCCGCCTCCACCTACTCCGGCGGCATGAAGCGCCGCCTCGACATCGCCATGACCCTGGTCGGCGACCCGCGGATCATCTTCCTCGACGAGCCGACCACCGGCCTCGACCCGCGCTCCCGCCACACCATGTGGCAGATCATCCGGGAGCTGGTCTCCGGGGGCACGACCGTGTTCCTCACCACCCAGTACCTGGACGAGGCCGACCAGCTCGCCGACCGCATCGCGGTGCTCAACGGCGGCAAGATCGTCGCCGAGGGCAGCGCGGCCGAGCTCAAGCGGCTCGTGCCCGGCGGCCATGTGCGGCTGCGGTTCTCCGACCCGGTGGCGTACGAGCGGGCGGCGACCGCGCTGCGCGAGACCACCCGCGACGACGAGGCGCTCAGCCTCCAGATCCCCAGCGACGGAAGCCAGCGCGAGCTGCGCGCCGTCCTCGACTGGCTCGACGGCGCCGGCATCGAGGCCGACGAGCTGTCCGTGCACACCCCGGACCTGGACGACGTGTTCTTCGCCCTGACCGGAAGTTCCGTACCCGCTCAGACCGCTCAGACCACCGACAAGGAGACCGTCCGATGAGCACCGCCGGCTACGCCTTCCGCGACCACCTCACCATGCTGCGGCGCAACCTCCTGCACGCGCGCCGCTACCCGTCCCTCACCCTGAACCTCCTGCTCACCCCGGTCATCCTGCTGCTGTTGTTCGTCTACGTCTTCGGCAACGTGATGAGCGCCGGCATCAACGGCGGCCACGCGGACCGGGCCGACTACGTCGCCTACCTCGTCCCGGGCATCCTCTTCCTGACCGTGGCCATGACCTCGCTCGGCACCGCGGTGTCCGTGTGCACCGACATGACCGAGGGCATCATGGCCCGGTTCCGCACCATGGCGATCTCCCGCACCTCCGTGCTGATCGGCCATGTGATCGGCAGCGTGATCAAGACGTTGGCGGCCCTGGTGCTCGTCCTGGGCATCGGACTGGCCATCGGCTTCCGGCCGAACGCGACGCCGGTGGAGTGGATCGCGGCGGTCGGACTGATGGCGCTGGTCAGCCTCGCGCTGGTCTGGATCGCGGTCGGCATGGGCCTGGTGAGTCCCAACCCCGAGGGGGCCAGCAACATCGGGACCCCGCTGGTCATGCTGCCGTTCCTGTCCAGCGCGTTCGTACCGGTGGACGCCATGCCGGGCTGGTTCCGCTGGTTCGCCGAGTACCAGCCGTTCTCGCCCTTCATCGAGACGCTGCGCGGACTGCTGCTGGGCAGCGGGATCGGCACGAAGAACGCTGTGCTGGCCCTCGCGTGGTGCGTGGGGCTGACGGTGCTGGGCTATCTGTGGTCCAAGGCGCAGTTCAACCGCGAACCGAAGCGGTGAGTCCGGCCGGCCGGCGGGTGCGGGCCGGTGGGCGGCCCCCGTCAGCCCGTCAGCTCGCGCAGCGCCTCCGCCCGCAACTCCTCCCGCCCCAGGGCGGCGTACCTCGACCTCGCGTCGGTGTACGCCGCCCTGTCGGCGTGCTCGGCCGCTTCCCGGGAGCGGGTCAGGGACAGGGTGGGGAACTCCCGTACCACCGGCATCCGTTCGGCCAGCGCCACCAGCCGTACGGCGGCCGGGTCGCCCTGGGCCAGCCGGGCGTGTCCGAGCGCCAGCAGCAGCGTGCCGTACACCGGCAGTTCCACCGGGGCCCCGTCGCCCGGCGAGCCGTCGGCCAGGGCACCGGACAGCAGCCCGAGCAGCCGGGCCCGCAACTCCTCGGTGAGCCGGGCGACCGGGTCGGGCCGGCCGTGCAGCGCGTGCGCGGCCACGGCGGCCGACTGCAGCTGCAGCGCCCACGGGTCCACGAACGGATCGTCGGCGGCGTACAGGGCACTGATCTGCCGTACCCGCTCCGCCGCCCGGCGCCACAGTCCGAGCCCGAGCTCGGTCAGTCCGCGGGCCAGCGCGATCTCCGCCCTGGCCGGCAGCTCGGGGCTGAACGTCCCGTCCGTCTCCGGCGGCTGGTCCAGGGTGGCGCGGTCCAGCCAGTACTCGGCCTCCTCGACCTCGCCCTTGTGCAGACAGGCCAGCGCCAGCCCCCAGCGGACGCCGATCGTGTCCTGCCAGTCGCCGAACGCGTCCAGCGCGCTCAGGGCGGCGCGCAGATGGTCGTACGCCTCCGCGCCCCGCTCGGTCTGCAGGCACAGCTCGCTGACCCGGCCGTGGCTGAGCAGGTGCATGGCCGGGTTGTTCAGCGGGGCCAGCGCGTCGACCATCCGGCGGGCGCTGGCCAGCGCCCGCTCCACGTCGTGCCCCGACTCCCAGACGTAGCTGGCGACGCCCGCGGCGATGCCCGCCAGCAGCGGCTCGTCGGCCTCGCACAGCTCCTGGAGCCGGTCGAACTCCGGCGGCCGTATCTCCGGTACGGCGCACAGCACGACGGACAGGGCCCGCAGCACGGTGTCCGGCGGGGCGGGCGGCAGCCTGCGCAGGGTCACCAACTGGCGTACGGCGTGCGGGCCGTGGCCCATGAAGAGGCTCGCCGCGCACACCGCCGCCGCGCTGCGGGCCGGTTCCACGTCCTCGGGGTTCTCGGGCCGGAAGTGGGACAGGGGGCCCGCGGTGTCGGCGGCCAGCGAGGCCAGCCGGGCGTAGTTGGAGCCGGTGGACCACAGGGAGGACAGCACGGCGGTGACGGCCGCGGTGGTGGGTCCGTCGGCGCGGGCCAGCGCGTGCCGCAGGGCGAGGACGAGGTTGTCCTGCTCGGCGCGGATGCGGGACCAGGCGGGCACCGGATCGTGGCTGAACAGCTGGTCGTGGTGGGCGCGGCCGAAGTCCCGGGCCCAGGCGAGGTACCGGTCGGTCACCGTCCCCTCCTCGCCGGCCTCGGCGCGCTTGGCGGAGCCGAACTCGCGCAGTGTCTCCAGCATGCGGAAGCGCACTCCGGAGGGGCTGTCGTCGACCTTGATCAGGGACTGCCCGGCCAGCTGTTCCAGCAGGGTCAGTGCGTCCGCTCGCTCACCGAGGACGTACTCCGCCGCGTCCTCGGTGAAGCCCCCGGGGAACACGGACAGGGCGCGCAGGGCGGCCTGGCCGTCGGGTTCCAGGAGGTTCCAGCTCCAGTCGACCACGGCGCGCAGCGTGCGGTGCCGCTCGGGTGCGTCGCGGGCGCCGCCGCGCAGCAGCGCGAACCGGTCCCTGAGGCGGCTGGAGATGTCGGCCACGGAGAGCACCCGTACCCGGGCCGCGGCGAGTTCCACGGCGAGCGGCAGCCCGTCCAGGTGCCGGCAGATCTCGGCGACCGGACCCGGGGGCAGCTCCACGCCGGGCCGGGCGGCGCGGGCCCGCTGGGTGAAGAGTTCCACCGAGGTCGCCTGGGACAGCTCCGGCAGGGCGTAGACGGACTCCGAGCTCAGCCCGAGCGGGGCCCGGCTGGTGGCCAGGACCCGCAGCTTGCCCGACCGCGACACCAGCGCCTGGACGAGGGCGGCCGCACCGGCGATGACCTGCTCGCAGTTGTCCAGCACCAGCAGCACCGGCCCGGCGCCCAGCGCGCCCACGATGCCGCTCACCACGTCCGTGCCGCCGGCGAACTGCCGGCCCTCCCCGGCGCCGACCGCCGAGGCCACCTCACCGGGCACGTCGTCGTCGTCGGTGACACCGGCCAGCGGCACGAAGTGCACCACGGGCTGCTCGGCCGCCCGGCTCACCGCGTGGGAGAGCCGCGTCTTGCCCAGTCCGCCGGGACCGACGACGGTGACCACCCGGGCCTCGCGCAGCAGCCCGGTCACGGCGGCGAGGTCGGCGTCCCGGCCCAGCAGCGGGTTCGGCTCGTGCGGCACGCCGTGGCGCACCGGCGCCGCGTCCGCGCTCAGCAGGTCCTGGTAGACGGCCTTGAGGCCGGGGCCGGGATCGGTCCCCAGCTCGTCGCGCAGCCTGCGCCGGTAGGTGTCGTACCGGGTCAGCGCGGCGGCCCGGCCGGCGGTGGCGGCCTCGCAGCGCAGCAGTTCCGCCAGCACCTCCTCGTCCTGCGGCAGCTCCTGCGCCAGCTCGGCCAGGGGCGCGGCGGCCTCCTCCCGCCGCCCCAGCCGGGCGAGCGCGAGCGCGCGGGAGCGGACCAGCGAGCGGTGCGCCCTCAGCCGTCCGGCGCGCAACGCCACCACCGGGTCGTGCAGGTCCTCGCCGGCTCCGGCGCCCACGTTCCCGTCCCACAGGGCCAGCCCGGCCTCGGCCTCGGCCAGCGCGCCCTCGTGCTGCCCGGCCCGTGCGCGCTCGGCGGCCGCCGCCTCGTGCAGCAGCAGCGTGGAGCTGTCGACCTGCGTCTCGTCCAGCGTCAGCCGGTAGCCGGACGGGGTGCTCGCTACCAGGTCGGTGCCCAGCTGCGCCCGCAGCCGCGAGACGAGGATCTGCACCGCCTTGCCGGGCCGTTCGGGCAGGTCCTCCGCCCACAGTCCCTCCACGAGCCGGCCCGTGCTGCATCCGGTGCGCAGATCCTCCGCGAGCAGGGCGAGGAGCCCGCGCAGCCGGGGCGCGGTGATCTCCCGCCCACGACAGGCGACGCGGGGCAGCAGTGTCAACTCGGTGGTCACCCGTGCAGGTTAGCCAGAGTCACGACAGCCCCGAAGCCCGGAGCACCGCCCGTACGGTCTCGTCGTCGATGCGCCGGCCCAGGCGGTGCAGGACGTCCGTACCCCGCAGCAGGGTCCCGCGTTCCAGGGAACGGCGGACGCCGGTGTCGAGCTCGTGCCAGAGCAGGGGGTTGGCGGTGAGGACGCGGGGGTCGAGTTCCAGGCGGTGACCGTGGGCGTCCCGCAGGACCAGGTGGGAGGAGACGCCGTCGTACTGCCGCACGGAGACCAGCGCGTCCGTACGGACCACGTGCCGGCGCCAGGATGTGCGCACCGCGAGCCAGCCGGGGCCCGCGCTCAGCCGCTGGGGGAGCAGCACGGCGCACACCGCGGCCGACAGGGTGACCCAGAGCAGGGCGCGCAGGGGGGTCAGACTGCCCGCGTCCCAGTCGACCAGGAGGCTCAGGGCGCAGAACAGCAGGGCACAGGTGAGCGCGAGCCGGGCGCTGCCGCGCCAGTGGCGGTCGCCGGCCGGGCCTGGCGGTCCGCTCCGTCGCATGGCGCCGACGCTAGGCGGCCGCACGGGACACGGCAGCCGCTGCATACGGGGTCCTAGCGCCGTAGGGGCGCATCTTGACGGGATCCTGACGCCGGCCGGCGCGGCCGGTCCTCAGCCGGTGTGCACGCGGGGGCGCAGCGGCCGGTTCGGTTCCGCCTCGCGCAGGACCTCGCGGGTGACCGGGGCGACCTCGCCCTGGCCGAAGAGGAAGAAGCGCAGGAAGTTGGCGAAGGGGTTGCCCTCGGTCCACTCGAAGTAGATGTGCGGGGTGCAGCCGGTCACGTCGCGGGCGTGCAGGAGAAGTGCGGCGAGGGCGTTGGGGATGGAGGAGGACTCCAGGGTCAGGACGCGGTAGCGGTTGTGCAGGACCTCGCCGCGCACGGCCATGCCGGACTCGAACTCGGACGGGTCGGTGACCGTGACCTCGACGAAGACGAAGTCCTCCGTGCTCGGGACGTCGTTGTCGGCCCGGATCTGCTCGATCTTGTCGCGGTACTCGGCCATGTCTCGGTGTCCGGGCTTGTTCGCGATGAAGCGGATGCGGCGGTGGGACATGTCCCGGATGAATCGCTGCGCCATGTCGTCCAGCTCGACATGGGTGACGCGCAGCTCGAAGGCGCGGGCCAGCCGGGAGAGGAAGGAGACGAGCATGATGCCGACGATGAAGCAGGCACCGATCTTCACACCGTCCGGGCGTTCGATGACGTTGGCGACGGTGACGTAGAGCAGGACGGCCGAGACGATGGCGAAGCCGATGGTCCAGCCGCGCTGGCGGGCCCTGCGGGCGGCGATGGTCACCGCGATCGCCGCCGAGGACATCAGGACCAGCACGCCGGTGGCGTAGGCGCCGCCCTGCTTGTCGACGTTGGCGTCGAAGATCCAGGTCACCAGGAAGGCGACCAGCGTGAAGACCATGACCATCGGGCGCACGGCGCGGGCCCAGTGCGGGGCCATGCCGTAGCGGGGCAGATAGCGCGGCATGAGGTTGAGCAGGCCGGCCATCGCGGAGGCGCCGGCGAACCAGAGGATCGCGATGGTCGACAGGTCGTAGACCGTGCCGAAGGCGCCGCCGAGGTACGCGTGCGCCAGGTAGGCCAGCGCACGGCCGTTGGCCTTGCCGCCCGGCTTGAACTCGTCGGCCGGGATCAGCACCGTGGTGATGAAGCTGGTGGTGATCAGGAAGGCGCTCATGATCAGCGCGGCCGTGGTGAGCAGCTTCTTGGTGTCCCGGATCCGGCCGGTCGGCTTCTCCTCGGTGTCGTCCGGGTCGCCGCGCACGTGCGGCATGACGGCGACGCCGGTCTCGAAGCCTGACAGGCCGAGGGCGAGCTTGGGGAAGACCAGCAGGGACACACCGATCATGGCGAAGACGTTGCCGTGCTGGGTGATCAGGGCGCTGGTCCAGTCGGTGACCAGGTTCTCGGCGGTCAGCACGTGCCACAGTCCGGCCACCACGACCACGGCGTTCAGGGCGAGATAGACCGCCACCAGGGCGAACGCGACACCGATCGCCTCCAGGAAGCCCTTGAGGAACACCGCGCCCAGCAGGGCCACCAGCAGCAGCGTGATCAGCATCTGCTGTCCGTGCAGCGTGCTCGTCAGGTGCGGGTTCTCGATCAGGTGGGTGGAGGCGTCGGCGGCCGACAGGGTGATGGTGATCAGGAAGTCGGTGGCGGCGAAGCCCAGCAGGGTCAGGACGAACAGCTTGCCCTTCCAGAAGGACAGCAGCCGCTCCAGCATGGCGATGGAGCCCTCGCCGTGCGGGCTCTCCTCGGACACCCTGCGGTAGACGGGGAGGGCGCCGGCCAGGGTGACGGCGACGAGGACGAGGGTGGCGACCGGGGAGAGCAGTCCGGCCGCCAGGGCCGCGATACCGGGCTGGTAGCCGAGGGTCGAGAAGTAGTCGACACCGGTCAGGCACATCACCCGGTACCAGCGCTGGCCCTTGTGCGGGGGTTCCGGCTCGGCGTGCGGTCCGGTGTGGCCGCCGGCCTTCCCCATGTCGGACAGGCCCTCCAGCATCCAGGCGCGCAGCCGGCCGGTATGCGCAGGGTGCTCGGTCGCCATCGGCGTGCTCCTGAGGTGCGGCTCAGCGTGGGGTTCCGGCTATCACGCGTACGGCGACACCAGCGTAGGCAGACGGTGGAGCACGGGCCCATGGGTCGTTCCGCAGGGGGCGTCAAGCTTGCGTTAAGACGGGCCGGGCGAGCGCTGGCCGGACGTCGAGGTCGGAGGCTTTCGCTGGCGCGGGGGGCGGTTGCGCCGTATGGGGGAGCGGGCGCCGGTCGGGCGGTGAGGTGGGGGGCAGGAGCGGCCCTGTTCGCCGTCGGTTCCGGCCGGCTTCGCTGCCGTGGGACTTCTTCGAGCGGTCCGGCCGGCCAGCAGGTCCGCCGGCTTGTTGAGGCGCCTGATCGCGCGGTCCCGGTCGCGGCCGGGGCCGGGTCGGCCCGCTCGTCGCGGTCGGCGTGAGCTGGGGCCGGGCGTGGGCGGCGGGCGCGGTCGGGGTCGGCCCGCTGGATCGACCGGGTGCGGTGCGGGGAGGACGAGACGCTGACGACCCGTTGACGACCGTCCGCCCGGGGCGCTGGTGGCGCCGGTGGGGAGGCCATGCCCACCGCCCCGCACACCGCCCGAGGTCGGCGGAATTCGACCGAGGTACGGAGCGAGGAAAGCGCTCCGCGAACCGGCCGTCGAGGCCCTTCACGCGTCGGACAGGCGGGCCTCCTCGAGGTCCAAGGCGCGCTGCAACCGCCGCCGCGTGGTGTCACTGATCGCGTGCGCGTCGTACAGCCGCTGGAGTTCACCGGTCTCGACGGCGATCAGATCGCGCCGCAGCTGGCGGTAGACCCGGTCGGCGGACTCGGTGGCGACGCCGCCGTTGCCCTGGGCGAGGCGGTCGCGGGCGTCGTCGAGGCGGGCGGTCAGGCCGCGGCGGAGCCGGTCCAGGACGACCTCGGGCACGACCTCCAGTTCCGCGAGCTCCTCCAGGCGGGCGAGGCCGGCGTGGGCGAGGTGGGAGCGGGCCTCGGCCTCCTCGCGCGCGGTGTGGGCGGGCTCCAGGGCGATGCCGGAGGCGCGGACGACCGGGGCGAGGGTGAAGCCCTGGACGACGAGGGTGACCACCACGACCGAGGTGGTCAGGACCAGCACGAGCGGGCGGTCGGCGAGCGGGCTGCCGTTCTTCGCGACCTCCGGGATGGACAGCGCGGCGGCGAGCGGCATCACGCCGCGTGTCCCCGCCCACGTCAGCACCATGGGCACCCGCCAGTTCAGCCGGCCGACCCCGCCCTCGCGCTGCACGACCGCCGACAGCGGCGCCAGCCACAGCAGACGTACGGCGACGAGGGTGACGGCGACGGCGAGGGCGTACAGCGGCCAGGCACGGTCGCCGTCCGCCAGGTCCCGCACCTCGCCGGGGAGAGCCAGCCCTATCAGGCTGAAGACGACGCTCTCCAGGAGGAACACGACCGTGCCGTACACCGCGTGCAGCTGGAGCCGGATGCGGGCGTTGGTCAGGCGGTCGCCCCGGCCGCCCAGCACCACCCCGGCGACCACGCAGGACGTCACTCCGGAGGTGTGCGCGACCTCGGCCAGCAGGTAGGCGGCGTACGGGGTGACCAGGGCGATCACCGTCTCCAGGATCGGGTCCTCGGTGCGGCGCCGGATCAGGGTGATCACTCCGGCCACCGCCGTCCCGATCACCGTGCCGCCGCCCGCGAGCAGAAAGAACTGGCCGCTCGCCGCGCCCCAGCTCGCCGCGGCCGAGGCGACGGCGATGCCCGCCGCCACCCGGACCAGCACCAGGGAGGTCGCGTCGTTGAACAGGCTCTCCGCCTGGACGAGGACCTGGACCCGGGGCGGCAGGGCGAGCCGGCGGCCGAGCGCGGTCACCGCCACCGGGTCGGTGCTGGCCAGCACCGCGCCCAGGACGAACGCCATCTCCCAGGACAGCGGAGTGACCAGGGCGGCCACGGCCGCGACGGCCGCCGCCGAGGCCAGCACCAGGCCGATGGCGAGGATGCCGACCGGCTTCCACACCGCCCGCAGCTCCCGCCAGGGCATGTCCTCGGCGCTCGCGTACAGCAGGGGCGGCAGGACGACGAGACCGATGATCTCGGGGCTGATCTCGATCCGCGGGGTGCCCGGGAGCAGGGCCACCGCGAGACCGGCGACCACGAGCAGGGAGGGAGCGGGGATGCGCCAGCGGCGCGCGAAGGTGGCGACCACCGTGGCGAGGACCACGAGGGCGAGAACCGTACCGACGCTGCGCATGCCGTCCCCCTGGGATTGCGGAAGCCGCTCCGGCTCCCGGCCGACCAGACTTCCCGGCACACCTGCTCTCACCCTATCGGGCCAGGTCACGTCAAGACAGTGTCAAGGTCCCCGGTGTGGGTGTGGCTGTCCTGTGGGCGGCGCCGGGGGGGCTGCCCACGGGGATGGATCAGGGGTCGTAAGAGACCCGTCAAAGCCGTGAGCGCGGCCGTAAGAGGGTCGTCAACGGGTGGCCGGATCCGGCCGGACAGGCGCTTTCCTCGTACACGTCCGTTTCAACCGAACCTCACTCCAGGAGTTCGCGATGGCCGATCTGGCCTTCGTCGTCACCGTGCTCGCGGGTTTCGCGCTGGTGGCCCTTGTCGCCAAGGGGGTGACGAAGCTGTGACCGCCGAAAACGTCGTCGGTCTGGTCGTGGCCGTCGCCCTGCTGGGCTATCTCGTCCTCGCCCTGATCTTCCCGGAGAGGTTCTGAGAGCAGACATGAGTCCCGTACTCGCCGGCGTGCTCCAACTGCTCGCACTGATAGGCGCGCTGGCGCTCGTCTACGTTCCCGTCGGCAACTACATGGCCAGGGTCTACTCCTCGAAGCGGCACCTGCGCGTCGAGAAGTGGGTCTACAAGGCCATCGGCGCCAACCCCGACGCCGAGATGACCTGGCCCGCGTACCTGCGCGGTGTGCTGGCCTTCTCCGCCGTCAGCGTCCTCTTCCTCTACCTGCTGCAGCGGCTGCAGGGCGTGCTGCCCGGTTCGCTGCACTTCTCCGCGGTCGACCCGGCGCAGTCGTTCAATACGGCCGTGTCCTTCGTGACCAACACCAACTGGCAGTCGTACTACGGCGAGCAGACCATGGGTCACGTCGTGCAGACCGCCGGGCTGGCCGTGCAGAACTTCGTCTCGGCGGCCGTCGGCATCGCCGTCGCGGTGGCGCTGGTGCGCGGCTTCGCCCGCTCGCGCACCGGTGAACTGGGCAACTTCTGGGCCGACCTGGTGCGCGGCACGCTGCGCATCCTGGTGCCCGGTGCGGCGGTCGCCGCGGTGATCCTGGTCGCCTGCGGCGCCATCCAGAACTTCTCCGGCATCCACGAGGTCGGCCAGTTCATGGGCGGCTCGCAGCAGTGGAACGGCGGTGCGGTCGCCTCCCAGGAGGCCATCAAGGAACTGGGCACCAACGGTGGCGGCTACTTCAACGCCAACTCCGCCCACCCCTTCGAGAACCCGACGCCCTTCACCAACCTCTTCGAGATCTTCCTGCTCCTGGTCATCCCGTTCTCGCTGACCCGCACCTTCGGCGTGATGGTCGGCTCGGTGAAGCAGGGTTACGCGATCCTCGCCACGATGTTCACCATCTGGCTGGGCTTCGTCGCCCTGATGATGTGGACCGAGTTCGCCCACCACGGCCCGGCGCTCCAGGCCGCTGGCGGCGCGATGGAGGGCAAAGAGGTCCGCTTCGGCATCGGCGGCTCCTCGATCTTCGCGGTGTCGACCACGCTCACCTCCACCGGTGCGGTGGACTCCTTCCACTCCTCCTTCACCGGCCTCGGCGGCGGCATCACCATGCTGAGCATGATGCTGGGCGAGATCGCTCCCGGCGGTACCGGCTCCGGCCTCTACGGCATCCTGATCATGGCGGTCATCGCGGTGTTCATCGCCGGTCTGATGGTCGGCCGTACGCCCGAGTACCTGGGCAAGAAGATCGGTGGCCGCGAGATGAAGCTCGCCGCCTGCTACATCCTCATCACCCCCGCCCTGGTGCTGGTGTTCACGGCCGCCTCCATGGCCCTGCCGACCCCGCCGCACTCGATGCTCAACCCGGGCGCGCACGGGTTCTCCGAGGTGCTGTACGCGTTCACCTCGGCGGCGAACAACAACGGTTCGGCCTTCGCCGGTCTGAACGCGAACACCGACTGGTACAACACCATGACCGGGCTCGCGATGCTGCTCGGGCGCTTCCTGCCGATGGTGTTCGTGCTGGCGCTGGCCGGCTCGCTCGCCGAGCAGCAGCCGGTGCCGGCGACCGCGGGCACCCTGCGCACCGAGAAGCCGCTGTTCACCGGCCTGCTGGTGGGCGCGATCCTGATCATCACCGGTCTGACCTACTTCCCGGCGCTGGCGCTGGGTCCGCTGGCCGAGGGGCTGGCGTCATGACGACCGACATCAAGAAGCACGAGGACTCCATGTCCACTCCCACCCTTGCGCCCCACCAGGACGCACCCACCGGGCACAAGCCCGCCGAGGGCCGTGTCGGAGCGGGCCTCTTCGAACCCAAGGCGCTGGTCAAGTCCCTGCCGGACGCCCTCCGCAAGCTCGACCCGCGGGTGATGGTCAAGTCCCCCGTGATGTTCGTGGTGTGGATCGGCTCCGTCCTGACCACGGTCTTCTCCTTCAAGGACCCGACCGATTGGTTCGGCTGGACCATCAGCGCCTGGCTGTGGCTGACCGTGGTCTTCGCCAACCTGGCGGAGGCGGTCGCCGAGGGCCGCGGCAAGGCGCAGGCCGACACCCTGCGCAAGGCCAAGACCGACACCGTCGCCCGCCGGCTGCTGACGGACGGCTCCGAGGAGCAGGTCCCCGGCACCGCGCTGACCATCGGCGACCTGGTGGTCTGCGAGGCCGGTGACGTCATCCCCGGTGACGGCGACGTCGTCGAGGGCGTCGCCTCGGTGGACGAGTCGGCGATCACCGGCGAGTCCGCCCCGGTCATCCGCGAGTCCGGCGGTGACCGCAGCGCCGTCACGGGCGGTACGAAGGTCCTGTCCGACCGGATCGTCATCAAGATCACGACGAAGCCCGGCGAGACCTTCATCGACCGGATGATCAACCTGGTCGAGGGCGCCGCCCGGCAGAAGACGCCCAACGAGATCGCGCTGAACATCCTGCTCGCCTCGCTGACCATCGTCTTCCTGCTCGCGGTGGCCACCCTGCCGCCGTTCGCGGACTACGCGGGCACGCACCTGACCATGGTCGTGCTGGTCGCCCTGCTGGTCTGCCTGATCCCGACCACGATCGGCGCCCTGCTCTCCGCGATCGGCATCGCGGGCATGGACCGCCTGGTGCAGCGCAACGTGCTCGCGATGTCGGGTCGTGCGGTCGAGGCCGCCGGTGACGTCTCCACGCTGCTGCTGGACAAGACCGGCACCATCACCCTCGGCAACCGCCAGGCCGCCGAGTTCGTGCCGGTCAAGGGCACCACCGAGGCGGAGGTCGCGGACGCGGCCCAGCTGTCCTCGCTGGCCGACGAGACCCCCGAGGGCCGCTCGATCGTCGTCCTGGCGAAGGAGAGGTACGGGCTGCGCGAGCGCCACCAGGGCGAGCTGGCCGGCGCCGAGTGGATCGAGTTCACCGCCCAGACCCGTATGTCGGGTGTGGACGTCGACGGCCGGAAGATCCGCAAGGGCGCCACCGCCTCGGTCATCGCCTGGGTCGAGGAGCGGGGCGGCACGGTCGCCGAGGACGCGGACGGCATGGCCGGCCGCATCTCCGAGGCCGGTGGCACCCCGCTGCTGGTCGCCGTCCACGACGACAGGGGCGCCCGCGTGCTGGGTGTCATCCACTTGAAGGACGTCGTCAAGGAGGGCATGCGGGAGCGCTTCGAGGAGCTGCGCCGCATGGGCATCAAGACGGTCATGATCACGGGTGACAACCCGCTGACCGCGAAGGCGATCGCCGAGGAGGCGGGCGTCGACGACTTCCTCGCGGAGGCCACTCCCGAGGACAAGATGGCCCTCATCAAGCGGGAGCAGGCCGGCGGCAAGCTGGTCGCGATGACCGGTGACGGCACCAACGACGCCCCGGCGCTCGCGCAGGCGGACGTCGGCGTGGCGATGAACACCGGCACGTCGGCCGCCAAGGAGGCCGGCAACATGGTCGACCTCGACTCCAACCCGACCAAGCTGATCGAGATCGTCGAGATCGGCAAGCAGCTGCTGATCACGCGCGGTGCGCTGACCACCTTCTCCATCGCCAATGACGTCGCGAAGTACTTCGCGATCATTCCGGCGCTGTTCGCGGCGGTCTACCCGGGCCTGGACAAGCTGAACATCATGCAGCTGTCCTCGCCCGACTCCGCGATCCTGTCGGCCGTCGTCTTCAACGCGCTGATCATCATCGCGCTGGTGCCGCTGTCCCTGAAGGGCGTGCAGTACAAGCCGGTCAGCGCCGACAGGATGCTTCGCCGCAACCTCGGGATCTACGGCATCGGCGGACTGATCGCGCCCTTCATCGGCATCAAGATCATCGACATGCTCATCTCCCTCATCCCCGGGCTGTGACCATTCAAAGGCGTGCTGATCACCATGAACAACTCCGTAACGAACACCGTCCGGTTGCTCGGGGCGGGCCTCAGGGCCCTCCTCGTGCTGACTCTGGTGACCGGCGTCATCTACCCGCTGGTCGTCACCGGCATCGCGCAGGGGCTGTTCGGCGACAAGGCGAACGGCTCCGAGATCAAGGCGGACGGCAAGGTCGTCGGCTCGTCCCTGATCGGGCAGTCCTACAACCTGCCGCTGAAGAAGGGGCAGCAGACGCCGGACCCGGACCTGAAGTGGTTCCAGGGCCGCCCGGCCAACGGCCTCGGCAGCAACAGCGTCAACACCCGGTACAAGCTGCTGCTGTCGGGGGCGACCAACCTCGCCGCCGACAGCGGCGCGGTGAAGGGCACGTGCCCGGCCAAGCCCGAGGAAGGCACGCTCTGCGCCCAGGTGCTCGCCGCCAAGGCCGCGGTCGTCAAGGACAACTCCGTGCCCGGCTACACCGTGAAGCCGTCCGACGTCCCCGCCGACGCCGTCACCTCCTCCGGCTCCGGCCTGGACCCGGCCATCTCCCCCGAGTACGCCGAACTCCAGGTGCACCGGGTCGCCGAGAAGAACGGGCTGCCGGTCGCCTCCGTGGAGAAGCTGGTGAAGGACCACACCCAGGGCCGCACCCTCGGCTTCATCGGCGAGCCGCAGGTGAACGTCCTCGAACTCAACATCGCGCTCAAGGACCTCGCGGCGAAGAAGTGACGGCCTTACGCGATTCGCGACGGGAGCCGGCACCCCGGGGTGCCGGCTCCCGCAGGCATGACAGGAAGGGCACACACCCATGACCAGGGTGCTCGTGGTGGAGGACGACCCGCAGCTGGTACGGGCCCTCGTCATCAACTTGCAGGCACGTCACTACGGCGTGGACGCCGCCCCCGACGGGGCCACGGCCCTTCGTCTCGCCGCCGCGCGTCAGCCCGACGTGGTGCTGCTGGACCTCGGTCTGCCCGACATGGACGGCGTCGACGTCATCAAAGGCGTACGCGGCTGGAGCCGGGTGCCGATCCTGGTCCTGTCCGCCCGGCAGGCGTCCGACGAGAAGGTGGCCGCACTCGACGCCGGCGCCGACGACTACATCACCAAGCCGTTCAGCATGGACGAACTCCTGGCCCGGCTGCGCGCCGCCGTCCGCCGCACCGAGGAGACGCCGCTGGTCCCCGAGACGACCCTGGTCGAGACGGAGCACTTCACCCTGGACCTGCTCGCCAAGAAGGCCGTACGGGACGGGCGGGACGTACGGCTGACCCCGACCGAGTGGCACCTGCTGGAGATCCTGGTCACCAACCCGGGACGGCTCATCACCCAGAAACAGCTGCTCCAGGAGGTCTGGGGCGTCTCGCAGGGCAACAAGACCAACTACCTGCGCGTCTACATGGCCCAGCTGCGCCGCAAGTTGGAGACGGACCCCGCCCACCCCCGCTATCTGATCACCGAGCCCGGCATGGGCTACCGCTTCGAGGGATGACATGGCACGCGGAAAGCGGCCGACGCGGGTGCCGCGCCGCAGGGGGCGGCCCGGCCTACGCCGTCGTCCGGGGGGCGCCGAGGCGGTGGGCGGCAAGCTGGGTTCGTTCGACACGGCCACCCGCCCCCGGCGCCCTCAGACCTCCGGCGGCACCGAGCGCAACTCCCGCTCCAGGTCTCCCGTGTTCAGCCGCAGCCGCCAGACGTTCCGGCGGTGTACCGACGCCAGGTCCGCCTGCAGCGGTGACGGCGGGACCGCGAGGACGGGGCACGTGGCGTGGGCGAGGCAGTGGCGGCCGACCGACGGCCACAGGGCGCGACGCAGCCGGCCCCGCCGGCCGGCGCCGATCACGAGCAGGTCGCCGGCCCGGCCGGCGGTCCGCACCAGCGCCGGTCCGGGTGCGCCCCGGACGACGAGCGCCTGGCCCGGCAGCCCGGTGTCCGTGCCGCCGAACATCTCGCGCAGGGCCTCGATCAGCCGCTCGCGCGCCAGCCGCTCCCACTCCTCGGCCATGTGGGCCGAGGCCGGGAACCTGCGGGAGACGACGTCCCCCTCCGGCGGCTCCCACGCCAGCACCGGCCAGAGTTCGGCTCCCCGGCTCCTTGCCTCGTACGCGGCCCGGCCCAGGGCGGTGGCTCCGCCCAGCGAGCCGCTGACTCCCACCACGACCCGGGCGGCCGAAGGCGGGCGGTTCTCGGACATCGGATCCTCCTCGGCATTTCCCGCCATGAGACCTCGCCGGGGAGCCCGCGAACAGGGCGTACGCCTGTTCTTGACGCCGTTCTGACGACCGCTCCGATGGCTTCCCACCAGCGGCGTCAGCGTGCCGTCAAGGCCGGCCGGATCGCCGTCAGCGTCACGTCAGGGCCCTTCCCGCACCCCCGCCGCCCGGGCATACCGTCGACACCGAGCCCCGGTCCGCCTCCCCGCTTCCGGGGCCTTCCAGAACCTCGCCCGCCGCCTTCCGGGAGGCACCCCATGACAGAACTCCGCTACGACGAAGACCCCGAGCCCTCCGATCCGTTCCCGGCCGGACCCCTGTACGTGCCGGTCCGGCCGGGGCCCTTCGGATACGCGGCCCGGATCTTCCGGACGCCGCTCGGCGACCGTACGGCCGTCGGCTTCACCTCCGAGCACCGCCTGGCCGCCACCCTCGGCGCCGGTCAGGCGTGGATCCGTCTCGCCGAGCCCGCCCTGCGCGCCCTGACCGCGCCGCTGGGTGTCACCGTCCTCACGGTGGACCCCCAGTTCACCGCGCCCGCTCCCGGCCCGGTGTCCGTCCCCGCGCCCGTTTTCGCAGCCTGAGAGGGGAGGACGACGATGACCACGGTCCACGAACCCGCCACCGCCGCCGACCTGTTGGTGTGGCCCGCGTCCACCGCCGAGCCGGCCCCAGGCGGCCTCGCCGTGGGAGGCGTGCCGCTCGCCGAGGTCGCCGACCGCTTCGGCACCCCCGTCTACGTCCTGGACGAGGCCGAGGTCCGCGACCGCTGCCGCACCTACCGGGACGCCTTCCCGGACGCCGAAGTGCTGTACGCGGCCAAGGCGTTCCTGTGCCGGGCCATGGCCCACTGGATGGACGAGGAGGGCCTCGGCCTGGACGTCTGCTCCGCCGGTGAGCTCGAACTCGCCGTCACCACCGGCTTCCCGCCCGAGCGGATCGTGCTGCACGGCAACGCCAAGTCCCCGCGCGACCTGGACGCCGCGCTGCGGCTCGGCGTGGGCCGGATCGTCATCGACAGCCCCGCCGAGATCGCGCGGCTCGCCGCCGCCGTCGGGCCGGACGGCCACCAGAAGGTCATGGTCCGGGTCGTCCCCGGGGTCAGCGCGGGTGGCCACGAGAAGATCCGCACCGGCACCGACGACCAGAAGTTCGGCCTGTCCATCTCCGACGGCCACGCCCAGCACGCGATCGCCCGCATACTCGACCAGCCGCAACTGGAACTCACCGGCCTCCACTGCCACTTGGGTTCACAGATCGTCGGTGTCAAGCCGTACCTCGTCGCCGTACGGCGCATGGTCGGGCTGATGGCCCGCCTGCACGAGCAGCACGGGCTGGTCCTGCCGGAACTCGATCTCGGTGGCGGCCACGGCATCGCCTACCGCCCCGGCGAGGCGGCGCTGGACCTGACCGCACTGGCCCGCAAGGTACGCGCGGAACTCGCCGGCTCCTGCGCGGCGGCCGGGCTCCCCGTACCGCGCCTGATCATCGAGCCGGGACGGGCGATCGCGGGTCCGGCCGGGATCGCCGTGTACCGCGTCCTGTCCGTGAAGCACACGGGCGGCCACGTCTTCGTGGCGGTCGACGGCGGCATGAGCGACAACCCGCGCCCGGCCCTGTACGGCGTCCGGTACGCGCCCCGCCTGATCGGCCGGCCCAGCACGGCGGACCGCGCCCGGGTCACCGTGGTGGGCCGGCACTGCGAGGCCGGCGACGTCCTGGCCGCCGACGCCGAACTGCCCGCCGACACCCGTCCCGGGGACCTGCTCGCCGTACCGGTGGCCGGTGCCTACCACCTGTCCATGGCCTCCGGCTACAACCTGGTCGGCCGCCCGCCCGTGGTCGCCGTACGCGACGGCCACGCCCGGCTCCTGGTCCGCCGCGAGTCCCTGGAGGACCTCCGCAGCCGCGACGTGGGCCTGTAACCCGGCCTGCTACGTTCGCCGGTGTGGTGAACCTGCGCAGAACCGGGGCGGAGGCCGCGCCGGCTTCGGCCCGGCGGATGTGGCCGCTGTACGCGGCCGGGTTCACCACGGCCTTCGGGGCGCACGGCATCGCCGCCAACCTCGGCGGTCACGCCCGGGGCGCGGTCACCTCCGTGCTGGTGCTGGGCGGGCTGCTCGCCCTGTACGACGGCGCCGAGGTGCTCCTCAAGCCGGTGTTCGGCACCCTCGCCGACCGGATCGGCGCCCGCCCGGTGCTGCTCGGCGGGCTGGCCGCCTTCGCCGCGGCGTCCGCGCTGTACGTCGTCGCGGACGACCCCGGCCGGCTCTGGGCCGCCCGGCTCGGGCAGGGAGCCGCGGCCTCCGCCTTCTCCCCGTCCGCCTCCGCACTGGTCGCCCGGCTCAACCCGGCGGCGAAACACGGGCGGGCCTTCGGCAGCTACGGCTTCTGCAAGTCCGTCGGCTACACCCTCGGTCCGCTCCTCGGCGGCGTCCTGGTGTGGGCCGGGGGCCTGCGGCTGCTGTTCGCCGTCCTGGCGGTGCTGGGCGCCGCGGTCGCCGTCTGGGCCGCGCTCGCCGTGCCCGTCGTACCCCCGCTGCCGAAGGCCCGGCAGACCGTGCTGGACCTGGCCCGCCGGCTCGCCGACCCGGCCTTCCTCGCCCCGACGTCCGCGCTCGCGGCGGCGACCGCCGCGCTGTCGGTCGGGGTCGGTTTCCTGCCGGTCTCCGGCCGGGCCGCCGGGCTGGGCACGGTCGCGACCGGCGCGGCGGTGTCGCTGCTCGCCGGCTGTGCGGCCGTGGTCCAGCCGCGTGCGGGGCGGGCCCTGGACGACGGGCGGCTCACCGCTCGCTCCGGTCTGGCGGCAGGGCTGCTGGTCACCGCCGTGGGCCTGGCCTGCGCCATGCTGCCGGGCCTGCCGGGCATCCTCACCGGAGCCGCCCTCATCGGCATCGGCACGGGTCTCGTCACCCCGCTCGGGTTCGCCGCGCTGGCCTCGTCGACGCCGCCAGAACGGCTGGGGCAGACCATGGGGGCGGCGGAACTCGGGCGTGAACTGGGGGATGCGGGCGGGCCGTTGCTGGTGGCGGCGGTCGCTTCCGGCGCCTCGCTGAACCATGGCTTCGGCGCGCTGGGGGTTCTCGTGGGCCTGGGGGCCCTGGTGGCGTTCCTCCATCGGGGCTGAGGACGGGCACCGCCTGCCGGCGAGGCCTCGGCGCCTGGGCGCCGAGGCCTCGCGGCCGTCAGCCGACGTGCAGGGTGAGGGACGCGGTGTGCAGCTTGCCGCCGGTCTGGAACTGGAGGAACATCCGCCAGTTTCCGGACTGGGCGAACTCGGCGTGGAAGCCCAGCGTCGGCCCGCCGTGGTCGCCGTCGACCTCGGTCTCCGGGTGGAGGTGGGCGAAGGCGAGGTCACCCTGGTGGAAGGCGGTCAGGTGGGCGTAGGTGTCGAGGTACGGCTGGAGGTCGGTGACCGGCTTGCCGTCCTTGGTGACGGTGGCGGTCAGCTGGTGCGCCATGCCCGCCATCGGATCGCCCTTCACCGACACGGTGTAGCCGTCGACGGTGGCGGTGCCGGACGCCTTCGGCAGGGGCGCGGCCATCGCCATGCCGGACACCTTCACGGTGCGGCTGAGCACGAAGCCCTTGCCCTTGCCGGCGCCGCTGTCCGGGGTGAAGGAGGCGTACAGCCGCCAGGTGCCAGGCTGCAGCGCGGCCAGCGGCACGGTCCAGGTGCCGTCCTGGGCCATGGTGGGGTGCAGGTGCTGGAAGCCGGTGAGGTCGGAGCGGATGGCGTAGAAGTGCATCCGCTTGGTCTGGTCGACGGCGAAGCCGGTGACCGGCTTGCCGTCCGGTCCGGTGATGGCGAAGCGGTACGCGATCGCCTTGCCGGCGGGGACGGTGGCGGCCGAGGAGGCCATCTTGTAGCCGTCCTTGGCGGCGGCCAGACCGTTGCCGGCGGACACGGGCTCCATGCCGGGCATGGACGCCATGTCGTCGCCCGGGGCCGAGGCCGAGGCCGAGGCGGAGACGGAGGCGGAGGTGGACGGCGTGGCGCTGTGGTCCATGCCGGACATGCCGGAGTCGGAGCCGGAGTCGGAGCCGCAGGCGGCGAGGGTCAGGGTGAGCGCCGCGGTGGCAGCGGCCGCCGCGAGGGCGCGACGGGAGGTGCGGAAACGCTGGGACATGGCTGTGTCTTTCCAGGTGGGCGCCGTGAGGCGGCGCGGCTGAACGTGGGGGAGCCGTGCGGGACCGCGGCGACGAGCCGGATCCCGGAGGTCTCGTCACGTCCGGGCGACGCACACCTGGAGCAGGAGTCGGCGCCCGCCGGCCGGTGGACCCCGGCGCCGGGTGCCGTCGGAACCCGGCCGGGTCCACGGCAGCAGGACGGCGGCCGGGAACACGAGCCCGATCGCGGCGAGCGGTGGCGCCGGGATCCCGGACCGGGGCGTCGTGGCCAGGCACAACGCGCCCCGCATGGCCTCGTCCGCGCGGGGGGTGGCCTTGGCGGCCGCGGCCGCCGGATGGCCGGTGGAGTGCGCGGCGGGTATCGCGGGTGCCGAGCGCATCTCGTCCGCGTGTGCGGCGACCTTGCCGCCCGTCGCCTCGACATGGCCGGCGGGGTGCGCGGCCATCGGCGCGTCTGCCGAGCTCATGACGGCGGCGTCGGTGGTCGGCATGGCCCCGTGGCAGCCGCCGGCGGCCGCTGCCGGGCCGCCGTGCATCAGGAACAGCCCGAGCAGGACGGCGACCAGAACGGAGGCCCGCACCGACTGACGGATGCGGGCCCCGGCCGTGCCGGCGGCGGGCTGCGCGAGAATCACGGCTCCACCTTACGGGGACGTACGAGCGGGCACGCGGGCAGCGGTCCGAACGGGGGAGGACGGGCCGGAGCGGTGGCTCGGCGCTGTTCAGTGGCCGTGCCCGGCGTGGTCTGAGGGCACCGGGGTGGCCGTTCCGGCGGCTTCCGGCCGCTGGGAGGGCCCGGCGGCCCGGACGGTGAACGCGGCGGTGTGGACCGCGCCGCCGTGCTTGAAGTCGAGGAACAGCCGGTAGGTGCCCGCGCTGGGCGCCGTGGCGGTGAACGGGATGTCCGGCCCCGCCTCGGTCGTGCCGTCGCCCACCTCGCCGCCCGGGTGTACGTGGAGGTACGCCAGGTCGCCCGCGCGCAGGGCCACCAGATGGCCGTAGGCCCCGAGGTAGGGCTGGAGGTCGCGCACCGGCCTGCCGTTCCTGCGCACGGTCAGCGTCAGCTCGCTGGCCTTGGCGGGTTCCAGACGGCCGCGGAGGGTCACCTCGTATCCGTCGACCTCCGCCGTGGTGCCGGGGGCGGGGAGCGCGGCGGGCTCGTACGACCCCGACGCGGTGAGGTCGGTGCCGAGGGTGAGCCCTTCGCCGCCGCGGGGCGTGAAGTCGGCGAAGACCCGGTAGGCACCGGCCTTGGGCAGCGTGACGGGTGCCGACCAGGTGCCGTCGGCCGCGCGGGTCGGGTGCAGATGCCGGTAGAGGGTCAGGTCGCGCGAGGCGATGATCAGGTGCAGTTCCTTGGTGTGCTCCCGCTGGTAGGCGGTGAGCGGGCGTCCGGTCGCGTCCTGTACGACCGTGAACCGCAGGTCGGTCGCCCTGCCCGCCGCGACGGCCGGGGTCTTCAGGGCGAGGGTGTAGCCCCGCTCGGACGTCTGGAGTCCTCCGGGGAGTGCCATGGACGGGTCGCCTGCGCCGTGGTGTCCGCCGTGACCGTCCCCGTCGTGCCCGCCGTGCGTCTCGTGTGCCGCGCGGTCGGGAGCGGGTGAGATCGCGCCGACGCCGCTGCCCACGCCGTAGGCGGTGCCGAAGGTGGCGGCGAGCGCGGCGGCAAAGACGGTGATCTTCAGTCCGGTGTTCATGGCCCCTCCTCGTCCGTTGGCCGCCCGGGTGGGCTGCTCGATGCACTTCAAAATACCCCTAGGGGGTATGAAGCAAGCCGAGGATTCCCTTGCGCCGGATACGGGTGGGGGGTATACATGGAGCCGCTGAAGGATACCCCCATCGGGTATCCGGCCAGGTGTCCGAGATCGATATCGCGACCGATACGAGGAGAAGCCCATGTCCGGCTGCTGCACGCCCGAGGGAACCTGCCACACCGCCGCCCAGACCAAGACCGTCTACAAGGTGGACGGCGTCGGCAGCGCCCACTGCCAGGGCGTCGTCACCAAGGCCGTGGGCGCGTTGGACGACGTCATAGACGTGGAGGTCGAGATCGGCACGGGACTCGTCACCGTGACCACCGCCGCCGCCCCCGACGAGGCGTTCGACGCGCTGCTCGCCGAGACCGTGGACGAGGCCGGCTACGACTACGCCGGCCGCGTCGACGCCTGACCGGCCGCCACCGGGCGGGGGCCGCCACCGGAACCGGCCCCCGCCCTCGCCCCCCCGCCCCGCGAACTCACACCCGCCGCGTCCACGAGCTGCGAGGAGCAGAGAATGACCACCACCACACCCGGTGCCGCCGAGGTCGAACTCGCGATCGGCGGCATGACCTGCGCCTCCTGCGCCGCCCGCATCGAGAAGAAGCTCAACCGCATGGACGGCGTCGAGGCCACCGTCAACTACGCCACCGAGAAGGCCAAGGTCACCTTCCGCGAGGACATCGCGGTCGCCGACCTGATCGCCACCGTCGAGGCCACCGGTTACACCGCACGCGAGCCCGAACCCGTCCGCACCGAGCCGGAGCCGGGCGGCGGCCCCGCGGCGCGGGAGGCCGACGAGCTGCGGCCGCTGCGGCAGCGGCTGACCACCGCGGTGGTGCTCGCCGTGCCGGTGATCGCGATGGCGATGGTCCCGGCGCTGCAGTTCGAGTACTGGCAGTGGCTGTCGCTGACGCTGGCGGCGCCCGTGGTGACGTATGCCGCCTGGCCCTTCCACCGGGCCGCCTGGACCAATGCCCGGCACGGCGCCGCGACCATGGACACGCTGATCTCGGTCGGTACGTCGGCCGCGTTCCTGTGGTCGCTGTGGGCCCTGTTCTTCGGCACGGCCGGCATGCCCGGCATGCGGCACCCCTTCGAGCTGACCATCGCCCGCAGTGACGGCGCCGGGAACATCTACCTGGAGGCCGCGGCCGGCGTGACCGCGTTCATCCTGGCCGGCCGGTACTTCGAGGCCCGCTCCAAGCGCAAGGCGGGCGCGGCGCTCAGGGCCCTGCTGGAGCTGGGCGCCAAGGAGGTCACGGTACTGCGCGGCGGGAGCGAAGTACTCGTGCCCGTCGCCGAGTTGAAGGCCGGAGACCGCTTCCTCGTCCGCCCCGGGGAGAAGATCGCCACCGACGGTACGGTCGTCGAGGGCTCGTCCGCCGTGGACGCCTCGATGCTCACCGGAGAGTCCGTGCCGGTCGAGGTGGGGGTCGGGGACACCGTCACCGGGGCGACCCTGAACGCGGGCGGACGGCTGGTCGTGGAGGCCACCCGGGTCGGCGCGGACACCCAACTCGCGCGGATGGCCCGGCTGGTGGAGGACGCGCAGAACGGCAAGGCGGCGGCCCAGCGGCTCGCCGACCGGATCTCCGGCGTCTTCGTCCCCGTCGTCATCGGCCTGGCCCTCGCCACCCTCGGCTTCTGGCTCGGCAACGGGGCGGGCCTGACCGCGGCCTTCACCGCCGCCGTCGCCGTACTGATCATCGCCTGCCCCTGCGCCCTGGGCCTGGCCACGCCGACCGCGCTGATGGTCGGCACCGGGCGCGGTGCCCAGCTCGGCATCCTCATCAAGGGTCCGGAGGTGCTGGAGAGCACCCGCAAGGCCGACACCATCGTCCTGGACAAGACCGGCACCGTCACCACCGGCCGGATGACCCTGCTGGCCGTGCACACGGCGGACGGCACGGCCGAGACCGACGTCCTGCGCCTGGCGGGCGCCCTGGAGCAGCCCTCCGAGCACCCGATCGCCCAGGCCGTCGCCGCCGGTGCCGCCGCCCGCGTCGGCACCCTGCCCACCCCGGAGGACTTCGCCAACGTGCCCGGCCTCGGCGTGCAGGGCGTCGTCGACGGACACGCCGTCCTGGTCGGCCGCGAGCAGCTGCTCGCGGACTGGGCCATGACCCTGCCGCAGCACCTCCGGCGCGCGAAGGCGGAGGCCGAGGCGGCCGGCCGTACGGCCATCACGGTGGCCTGGGACGGCGAGGCCCGCGCGGTCCTGGAGGTCGCGGACGCGGTGAAGGAGACCAGCCCCGAGGCGATCCGCCGCCTGCGCGCCCTGGGCCTGACCCCGATCCTCCTCACCGGCGACAACCAGGCCGTCGCCGAGGCGGTGGCCGCCGAGGTGGGCATCGACCCCGAGCACGTGATCGCCGAGGTGCTGCCGCAGGACAAGGTGGACGTGGTCAAGCGCCTTCAGGGCGAGGGCCGTTCGGTGGCCATGGTCGGCGACGGCGTCAACGACGCGGCCGCACTGGCCCAGGCCGACCTGGGCCTGGCCATGGGCACCGGCACCGACGCCGCGATCGAGGCCGGCGATCTGACCCTGGTCCGCGGCGACCTGCGGGTCGCGGCCGACGCCATCCGGCTCGCCCGCAAGACCCTCGGCACCATCCGCTCCAACCTGTTCTGGGCCTTCGCCTACAACATCGCCGCCCTCCCGCTCGCCGCGGCCGGCCTCCTCAACCCGGTGATCGCGGGCGCGGCCATGGCCTTCTCCTCGGTCTTCGTCGTCGGCAACAGCCTGCGCCTGCGCCGCTTCCGCGCGACCGGCCAGTGAGCGATCGGCCGGCCCCCACGTATCCGCAGCGGATGCGCACGCCGCCCGGCCAGGGAGGTCGTGAGGCGCCGGCCCACACGGAAGGGGCCCCGGACCGACCGGTCCGGGGCCCCTTCGCGCTGTCGACGGTGTTACGGCGTCCGGGTCTTCCAGATGCCGCGGCCGTGCGTGGCCACGTACACCTGGCTGCCGTCCGGGCTCGGCGAGAGGTAGACCGCCGGCGCGGTGGGCAAGTTCGTGCCCAGGCTCGCCCAGTGGCCCGCCGAGGTGCTGGTGAACACGCCCAGGTCGGTGGCGACCACCAGGGTGCCGCTCTTGGTGATCAGCGCCGCGTTGGCCGGGGCGTCCGGGAAGGAGTCCGAGGCGGCGGGGTCACCGCTGACGTCCGTCCAGGTCGTGCCGCCGTCGGTGGTCTTCCAGACGTGGCCGTAGCCGGCGCCGGGACCCTCGTTCCAGTGCCGCGAGAAGCCGTTGACCACCGCGTAGACCGTCTTGCCGGAGGCGTCGGACGGGGCGATGGCCAGAGAGGAGATGTAGCGGTTGGGGAAGGCGGCGGGCAGGCTCACCTGGTGCCAGGCGCCGCCGTAGTTGGTGGCGATGCCCCGCCCGAAGGTGCCGTCGACCTTGGAGCACGGTCCGCACCAGGCCGCCCACGTCACGTGGTTGCGGCTGGCGACCGCCGAGGCGGAGTGGCCGGCGCCCAGGTCGTACAGCTTGGTCCAGTCGGCGCCGGAGGTGCTGCTCCAGGTCTTGGTGTTGCCCCAGACGTACTGGCCGCCCGCGACCCACAGGCCGTTCGGGTCGGTCTCGTCCGCGCTGAACGGGGCGATGAAGCGGGCTCCCGGGTCGCCGGGCGCGATGTCCGTGATCACGTCCTCGGCGCCGTCGTCGCTCGCGGTGTAGCCGCAGTTGTTCGTGATCTGCAGCGCCAGGTCGACGTACTCGCCGACGGTCTGGCAGCCGTTGTCCGGGTTGACCAGCTGGTCGCCGCCGTCACCGCCGAACGGGGAGACCATCTCGCCGTTCGGGTTGAGCTGCTGCCCCTGGTAGGTGGCGCCCTTGGGGGCGAGCAGCGAGACGCCGTTGTCCTGCAGGCCGCCCCAGACGGCGTCGCCGCTGCCGTCGGTCATCTTCCCCGCGCGCACCGAGTAGTACTGCAGGTCGCGCAGGGTGCCGGACTCGTTGAGGTTGCGCCAGCCGGCGGTGGTCTGCGTGGTCGGACGGGCGTAGGCGCCGCCGTCGTTGCCGACGAACACCTCCGGCGTGCTGCCCTTCCACTGCGAGAAGGCGAGGGCGTGCTGGTCGGAGTGCATCACGTCGCCGTCGCAGGAGTTCTCCGCCGGGTCGTACGAGTAGCACTTCATGCCGAAGTTCCAGTACCGGCCGACCGCCTTCCAGGTGGCGCCGCCGTCGCGGGACTCGAACATCTCCTCGAGGCCCAGGTAGACGTGGTTCGGGTCGTTCGGGTCGACCGCGATGACCTGGTCGTACCAGGCCTGGGAGCCGGGCTGGTAGCCGCTGCCGATCTCGTTGACCTTCATCGCGGAACCGCTCGCCGACAGCGACGAGGGGGTCGCGATCTGCTTGAACGAGCCGTCGGCGTTGCCGCTCTGGCTTACGTACACGCCCGCGAGGACCGAGTACACGCCGGAACCGGACGCCTTGTTGAGGAGCTTGGGGGACTCCATCGAGACGTACAGCCTGCTGCCGTCGGCCGCGTACGCGAAGGCGGCGTTGCCGATCTCGGCGGGGTTGATGGCGCCGGTCGGGTTGGCGCGCTTCCAGGTGGTGCCGGCGTCCTCGGAGTAGTAGAAGCCGTTGTAGGCGGCGCCGCTGCGCCAGGCCACGTTGGCCAGCAGCTTCCTGCCGTCGCTGCCGGGCTGCACGGCGATGTCGTTGGCGATGTCGGCGTAGTGGCTGTCCACCCCGCAGGCCACGCCGCTGATGCCGATGCCCGCGCAGGGAGCGAGGACCTTGGACCAGGCGGCGTCCTGCCCGGCCGACAGCGGGCGCCGGAAGACGCCGTGCGAGGAGGCCGCGAAGACGTACCCGGCGGCCTTGTCGAAGGTGAGGGTGTGGATGGAGCTGGAGTCCAGCTCGGTGCCGCCCACCTTGTCGCTCTCGCCGAAGGAGCCGGTGACCGGGTCCGCGAGCCGGTAGACGCCGCTGCCCAGGTAGTTGTCGGAGGCGGTGGTCGCCTCGCCGGTGGCCAGCCACAGCGAGCCGTCGGGCGCGACCGCGAGGGCGCCCACGGACAGGGCGGGCAGCCGGTCGGCGATCGGCGTCCAGGTCTTCCCGTCGTCGGTGGACCGGAACACACCGCCGCCCGCGGCACCCGCGTACACGACCCCCTGGTGCGTCGGATCGGTGGCCAGGGCGGCGATGCGTCCGGCCGAATGTCCCGCGCCGCCACCGGAGTTGGAGGCAGACTGGTCGCGGTAGTGCAGGGCGTCCTCGTTGTACGGCGAGGTGGTGACCTCGCTCCAACTGCCGGACGCGACCGGCATGTTCTTGATGTGGGCCCATGCGCCGGCGTAGGCGCCCGGGGCGATCTGCCCGCTGGGCGAGAGCCTCGGCTCGTTGAACGAGTCGATGGACTCCATCAGTTCGTGGGACTCCTCGCCCGCCACGTCATGGCGGCCGGACCCCGAGTCGCTGTCCATTCCGTACGCGGCGACGGGTCCCGTCCCCGCTATCAGGAGCGCGGCGGCGACGACGGCGAACGCCGACCGACCCCCGCCCTCCGTCCCGCGGCGCGATCTGCGCCGTGCGGCATACACACGCATGGACTGTCTCCGGCTTCTTCGGCGTAAGTGGCAGCCGCCCCTACGGCCGCACTTGATCTCCTACTGCCGAGCGCCGGAACCGTACCTCCGCGCCGTGCCTCAACCCCAGAGGTTTACAGCGACTTTACAGCCCAACAAACGTAACGATTGTTAAAAACCGCCTCGTTCGCCCTCTCGCCTCTCGCGAGCGGCAGCACGCGCTCATTACGTGCAGCGCAGCGGCCCGCGTCTCCGTTACCGCCGCGGGCCGGCCCGCCGCACCGGAGCCGACGGGGCAGGCGGCCGGTGCGCCATCAGCGGTCCTGAGCCGCCTGGTCACCCGGATCGTCGTCGCCGCTCGGAGTCAGCCGCACGCAGCATTCCCCCGGCACGGGAGCGAGGACGGCCTGGAGCCCGTTGACCTTGAGACCGCCCAGGTAGCCGGCGAGGAAGGCGTGGTTCATCCGGCACACCAGGTCGGGGGCCTTCGCGGCCAGCGGGTGGAAGGGGCAGTTGCGCAGCCGGAGTTGGGTGGGGGTGTCCCGGACGGGTTCGTAGCCGTACCGGTCCAGCAGCCGCTCGCAGGCGGTCAGCCCGCGCTCGGGGCCCAGGCGGCCCGGGCGGGTCTCCTCCCGCGCGGCCTCGCCCAGCCGCCGGCCGCGGTCACCCTCGTCCTGGTCCTGCTCTCCGCCCTGGGTGTCGGGGGCAGCTGACATGACCGAGCGCCCCCACCGCAGCACGGCCCGCACAGACCCGCGCGCCGAGGAAGAAACGGCACCCGTACGGCCCGCCCTGCGGGTCGTCCACGAATCCGAAGGCATCGACCTGGCCGCCGCCGAGGCCGCGGCCGGCCAGTTCCTCAACGCCCTCAGCATCTCCACCGCCTCCGAGAGCCTGCGCGGCACACCGGGCCGGATGGCCCGCGCGTACGCCGAACTGTTCAGTCCGCGCCCCTTCGACCTCACCACCTTCCCCAACGACGAGGGCTACGACGAACTCGTCCTGGCCCGCCGCATACCGGTCCGGACCGTCTGTGAGCACCACCTGCTGCCGATCGTCGGCACCGCCCACGTCGGCTACCTGCCCGGCGCCCGCATCCTGGGCCTGTCCAAGCTGGCCCGCGTCGTCGAACACTTCGCCTGCCGCCCCCAGGTCCAGGAACGCCTGACCAAACAGGTCGCCGACTGGCTGCAGACACACCTGGAACCCAAGGGCGTCGGCGTGGTCATCGAGGCCGAACACGCCTGCATGACCCTGCGCGGCGTCCAGGCCACCGGCTCCAGCACCATGACCTCCACCCTGCTCGGCCTGCTGCGCTCCGACGCCCGAACCCGCAGCGAGTTCCTCGGCCTGACCGGAGCGACCTCATGACCGACGTGGCCGGGAGCCGCCCGAGGCGCGGGCCGGCGGGAGGGCGACGGCAGAAGATCCTCCTCCGAACTCGGCGTGACACTCGGCCCGGTCGAAGCACTCCGTGCGTGTGCGCTCGTTCCGAAAGCCGCCTCTCACCGTTGGTGATTCAGATCCTGGCGGACCGCCCGGGTGCGACCGGCGTCGTCACCGCGACGCGCAATGCGCCAGTGGTCGACGGGGCGACCTGGGCCACGCTCTCGTCCTCGACGTTACGTGCGATGAGTGCGGGAACGCCGGCTTCTGCCAGGACTTGACGCACGGTCCAGCCCGCACTCTCGAAGTAGGTCCGCCCGCGTGCCATCGCTTGAGCCGTCTCCTCCTCCGAGAGCGGCTGCGTCGACCAGGCATGGTGGACATAGGCGCCCTCGGCGTCCTGGTAGGCGCTGATTCCGTCTCCCCCCTGGCCTGGGGCGTGTCGTACGTGGAGTGCGTCGTAGATCCGGCTGGAGTGGGCGAGAGCCAGATGCTCGGCGTGTTCGTCGACCTGCGTGCGCTGGAAGGCTGTGGAGTCGGCCGTGGACTGATCACTGGCATTGCGCGAGAAGCACGGTGAGGTCACACCGATGGAGGCGAGCCCTTCGCCTGTGGTTCGGTTCACCACGCCGGTGATGGCGTCCATCCAGAAGTCATCGGGTTCGGTGCGCATGTTCACGTGGGGGAACGGTTTGGACCAGTCCGCATCCGACGACTGGAACTTGTAGCCCAGTTTCACCCAGGCGTCCCTGGCCTGCCGCACCAGCGTCTTGGCTTTGCTGCCCGGCACCCCAGTCAGCTTGTACGCGATACTGACCTGCAACCGGTCATCAGGACCGCCGTCGTCCCTGGCAATACAGGCCCCCACGGGCGCGGGGCCGATACGCTCGAGTTTCGGTTTCGGTGACATACCGTCCACCGCCTGGTGAATGATTTCCTCTGCGCGCTTGGTTGCCTGCTGCTCGTTCATCGCGACATGCTTCGGCGTTGTGGCGCCGTCTCCTTTCCCACCCCCGTGTGCCCCGCACGCCGTAACAGCAATCAGTGCGGTCAGCAGTGTCCCGATCGACATCAGGTTTCGCAGCTTCACGGGGTTCCTCCGGTTACGATCTCCGCCATATTGTCCAGGGAATCGCCCTCCCAGTATTGGGAGTGAGCGGGCATGCCTTCCAAATGCCAGCCCGGTAGATGTCCGTTGCCAACTTTGAAGGTATGCCCACCAAATTCGTCCGATGTCGGATCGGTCCCATACATGGCTGAGTGGTCGTCGAAGAGGCGCCTGTATGCGTTCGGATTCAGGGGGGCCAACACTCCGGCCTGCGGCGGGGCCATATTCACCAGGTCGTTCTGAGCGGTTGCCGCCCAGACGTGATCTGCGGGAATGTTCAGGTCCTTGGCATGATTGACTCCGGTGCCCGGGCTTCCGACCAGGATCGCGTTGTCCACCGGCAGGTCCGGGTGGTCGCGCATGGTCTCGCCGGCCACGAGGGAGCCGTAACTGTGGCCCAGGAGGGTCGAATTCGCGTGGCCTCCGTGGTGGGCTGTTTCGAGACCAGTCAGAAAGTTGCTCAGCGGCTCGCGGGCGTTGTCGGCCCAACTCGTCTTGTAAGTCGCATCAGGTGCGAGACTCTGCGGGGCGTCGTAGCCGAGCCAAAGGATCGATGCGGTCGAATGTGCAAAGTCCATTCGTGCCGCTTTACCCTGGAGTGCTTCGGTCCTCGAAATGAGACCATCGACACCACTCAGCTTCGACGTGGTTCCCGGCACATACGTCACCACATTATCGGCGGTGTCCGGATTTCCAATGGATACAACCGCATGCCCGATATTCTTGTTGTCGAATCCTAGTAGGTAAGGTCGAGTCCCCTCGTCCCCGGTGAAGTTTTCATAGCGTTTCTGGATCGCGTCCATGCCGTCGATCCGACCCTGCAATTCCTTGCGCTCCGCTTCCCATTTCTGCCATGCGGCTTCGCTTTCAGGGGTCCTGACTTGGACATCCACCTCCTCACCCGTGTTGGGGTTGAGTTGGTGAATGGTCTGAAAGCGGGCGGGTTCCTTGGCCATCCAGGCGTCCAGTTCGACCTGTGCGGTGCCTCGGGTCTCGGCAAGCACGGTTCGGTTCGCCTCATCACGCACGGCGGCGGGAAGGCCGTCCATCCACCCGATCGAGTCAGGGTGGACGGCCACGTAGTCGGCGCGCTGCTCGTCGGTAAGGTGCTCCCACCACTGCGCGTTTTGCTCGGGAGTGCCGTGCTTGGGCGGTTCCTTGATCGAATGCAGGTAGTCCTCGGCTCCCTGGAGAACGCCTGCGGTGTCCTTCTTGACGTCGACCCAGTCCCGGTCGGAGACGGTCAGGTCGTCGTCGGCCTTCAGCGCCCGCAGCTTCGGCGCCCACTTCTCGTCGGCCGCCGTGGCTTCCTTGAGCGCGTCGGCGATGCGGTCGGCGTACTCCTGTGCGTATCGGGCGTTGGGGTTGGGGTTGAATCTGGCCGCTTGGCGGCCGATCGCCTCCGCGGCCGGGTCCCCGATCAGGGCGGTCATGGTGCCGCCTTCCGGGATTCTGCCGTCGGTCTTCTCGCCGGCCGAAGGGTAGGTGACCGAGCCGTCGGAGTTCACGGTGAAGTTCTTGGCGTGCGCGTCCTCGACCGCAGCGTCCAACTTCCTTTTGGCCGCCTCCATGTCATACGCGAATCCGTCAAGCGCCGTGCTGATCACGCCGCATTCGACCTGCGTGTAGTGGAAGTTCTTGGCCAACTCCTGTAACTGGCCGTCAGCCGCAGTCGCGGCCTCCCCCTCGTTGGCAGACTTCATGGCAACGAGGATCTGCAGGTCGATGCGGTCCTTGGCCGCGCTGGCCATGCCGCTCACCGCACGGAACCCGTTCGCCGCATCTGAGTACTCGGACGGCTTCAGGGCCTTCAGCGTCGTGTAGTCCATGAGATCCGATCACCGGCCCTTTGGCTGACCGCCGACCGCGGGCGTGTCCTTGTACTCCGTCTTCAGCTTCGCGATCTCGGCGCTGATGGCTTCGTCCGTCCTGAGTTGGTCGTCGCCCACCTTCTCCAGCAGACCGGACAGCTTCTCGCAGCGTCCGCTCACGTTCCCGACGTAACGCTCCCAGGATGTGTGGACCTCTCGCTGGGCAGCGGCGGTCAGGCACCCGGAGTCCTTGCCGAGGCCCTTCTGAGCGTCCTCCAGTTTCGCCAGCGCCTTGCTGATGTTGTCCCGCAGGCCGCCGACGTCGGCACCTGCCTTGGACCACGCGGCCTTGTCGGACCTGAGTTTGCCGGGCACGGCGCCTCCCCCACCCACGGGGTCAGCCAAGTGGTCGATCTGCATCCGACCGGTGCTCCGTTCTGCCGCGTCGGCTTTGAGCTGCTCCCACTCGTCCCACGCCATGCGTGGCCCCTTCCCGTTTCTCGTCGTACGTGACCGAGATGCTGTGAACGCGCGATCGCAACGCTGTGGTGGTCGAGAAGCACGGTAGCGACGCCGCACGTCGTGCCCCATCCGCATCGGCCACCAGCCTGTCTGAGTACGCGTACTCAAACGGCACCCGGTCCTCGATCGGACGGGGGGAGGCTGTTCGGTGGAACCGGGGGTGCGTACGGTGGGGGCGTGGACCCCGGGGCCGCGTAGTGCGATTGGCCGGGTGCTGGGAGGGGCGTAGGGAGCGGTGCTGTGGTCGACCGACGCCTGTGGGCGAGGGCGGTAACCGTGATCGCGGCTCCGAGGAGTACGACAGCTCCGACGCCCAGCGCGATCCAGAGGGTGTCGGCATCGGATGAGGCGGATGCCACAGCTGAGTTGTCGTTCCTTGCCGGCGCGGCGGCGCTTGCGGTCTGGGACGCCTTCGGAGACGTGGGCTTCGATGCCACATCCTTGAGGTCCGGGAGTGGATACACGTTGGCGGGGCCCGGGTCGCCGGGGTTTTGGAGGGCGATTCGTGGACGGACGATGCCGTAGCCGATGGAGTCGTTGCGCTTGGCGCCGTCCGTGGGAGCGCCGATGGTATTGAGCATGACGCGGAGGACCTGGTTGTTGGTCCAGTCAGGGTGTTTGGACCAGATCAGGGCGGCGCTGGCGGAGGCGACAGCAGTGGCGTCGCTGGTGCCATCGGTCTTGCAGAAACCCGTTGTGCTGGTGCAGGCGGCGACCATGTCATCGCCAGGAGCGGACATGTCCACCTGAGGACCGTACTGGGACCATGAGGTACGCCGGAGGTCCTTACCCACCGCGGCCACGCCGACGACACCGGGCGTCGCTGCGGGGTACTCGACCGGATTTCCCTTGTCGCCGCTGTTGCCGACGCCCGCGAAGATCAACGTGCCTTTCCCCAAGGCGTACTTGACCGCGGCGGTTACGTCGGGCGAGCCCCCCTCGGCTGCCATCGAGATGTTGATGACCTGTGCACCCACGTCTGCGGCGGAGCGGATCGCCTTCGGGAGCACCTGGTTGAACTGCTCGATGGACGCTGCTTCGTTGGCCGCTGTTGTGGATTTCGGCATACGTACCGGAAGGATCTTGGCCCCCGGCGCGAGCCCGAACGTGCCGTCTCCGCCGTCAGCCGCCCCGGTCCCGGCGATGAGACCAGCCATGCCCGTTCCGTGACCGTCGTAGTCGGTGTGCTCGTCTCCAGGCTGGCCTTCGGCGAAGTCCTTCCCGCGCAGGACGCGCCCCTTCAGGTCAGCGTTGTCCGCGTCCACTCCGGTGTCGATCACGGCAACCGTGATGCCTTTGCCGGTGCTCGTGCGCCACATGTCCTCCGCCTTCATGGCGTCGAGGAACCACTGGTGCGCGCGCATCCCTTCGGCATGTGCCGGCTGGCCCGCAGCGCCTACTAGGAGGAGGCCCAGTACGGCTGATGCTGCGGCCTTGCAGCGCCCCAGTCGGGTCCTCTGGAAGAGCATGGGCTTTCCTTCGCTGTTCGCGGACGATCATTCGGCGGGCGGACGAGCGGAACGGCGGTCGTCCGCCCGATTCCGCTGCTCCTTTGCCTGGCGGCCGCCAGGGGTGGCCGCGGGGCTGGGCAGTCGGTCAGAAGGTGCTGAAGACGTCTCGCGCGACGTCGCACTGGCGCTGCTGTTGCCTGACCGCTTGGAGGTGGGCGCACCACCAGTGATGCCCCTTCGCACAGGAACTCCCGAGTTCAGGGAGCCATTGGCGTTTCCCACGGCTGGCGGGCGACCCGTGCGAGACGAGTACTGCGTGGTGCCACCGACGACTCCTCTGTTGGGAGACGCGGTGCGACCACCAGGGATCCCGGCCGCGCGACCAACTGGCTGGGGCGCAGGGCCACCGCTGCCTGTCGTAGGACAACCCACTGGGCCGCGGGCAGCCGCAGTCGGGCCCTCCGTACCCACCACTGTTCCCCGAGGGACGGCCCCTGTCGACCGAGCCGTAGGAAGCACGGTCGGCCGGCCCCCGACAATGCCGTTGCCGTCGCCGCTCGGCACTCGTCCGGGATTCGGCGTCACGACTTCCTCGCCTGGCGCCAGGGGCGTCCGTCCGGGAATCGCCCGTCGCCCCGGCCTTGCCGGACCGGATGGCGTTCCTCCTCGTTGCAGAGGACCAGTTACGTCTCTACCCGGCGTCACCGAGCCGGGTACCGGCCTGACCGGCCCCACCGGACCCGCAGATCTTCTGCTGCTGCTCCCGAACGCAGGGGGAATGATCGCAGGCTGCGCTGGAGCCGGGGCGTCGGCCCGACCGACGTCAGGGAGACCATTAGCCGGGACCACCGGCGTGTGCGACGCATGGGGCAGCGTGCCCACGGAGTCGATGCCCATCCGGAAAGGTGGCTCGGTCTCGCTCAGCCGAGGATGCTGCGACAAGCTCGCGTGATCGTGCGAGGTCGCCGACCGCGATACGGAGCCGGAGTTCGAGTGCGTTGCCGGTCCCTGGTCGGCTGCATACGAGGACAGACCAGTCGCCGCGGGAACATGAGCGAAGCCGTTTCTCGCCGGGCCGACGACGCTGCTGTCCCGGCCCACGGTGAGGGATCCTGACGGCGGCACGATCGCTTTCGGCGGCGGCGGAAACTCCGGCCGTTCCAGCCTGTTCATCTGCGTGGCCGACCATGCGTAGGTCTGCCCCAGCTTCCGCATCTGCGCCGCCGCCTCCAGGCGGACCTTCTCCTGGTGTGCCGTCAGCGCAGCAAGCTCGCTCTTGGACTTGGCGCTGACCGCGGTCGCGTCCGGGTCGTTGTGCGCCGCGTTCGCAGCGTCCAGATTCGCCTGGGTGCCCTTGGTATCACGCGGAATGGATGCCTGCGCCTGCTTGATCGCCGCGGAAGTCTCCCTCAGCCACTTTCCAGCGCCTTCGCAGAAGTCACCAAGCCGCAGAGTGGAGTTGGCCATGTCGGCAGACCAGGTGCGGAACGCGTGGGCGCCCTCGCCCTTCCATTCGACCCACTGCGGGCGGACCTTGAGTTCCTCGGCGATTTTGCGGATTTCATCGGCGGCCACGGCGAGCCGGTCCGCAGCGGCCTGCACCGTGCCGGCGTCGGCCTGGTCGAGCCACTCCAGCATCTGCTCGTGGCTCATGTCCTCGAAGGATGTACCGCCGCCGGGTCCCTTGCTAGGCATCAGGACTCCCCCGTCCCCGTCCGCTCCCCCAGATCCATCAGATCGAGCCGCCCGCGTCACCACCCGTCGGCGCCGGCTGCCGCGTTTGCGTCCCGTTCCGGCCGTCGTGGTGCTCGCTCGGCCCCTCAGGGTCGTAACTGCCGCCGAAGAACTTCGTCGTCTCCGCGCTGATCGCCGCCATACGGTCGCGGACGTCCAGGTCGACGTTCTGGTAGCCCTTGTGCGAGGCCATGACCGCGATGCCCATGCCCTCCATGGAGTCCGACAGCAGCTTCGACAGCGTCTCCAGCTCGCTGATCACCGTCTCGTACGCCCTGAAGAGCCCGGCCGCCTCCGCCCACGCACCGGCCCCGCCCCCGAACTGATGGCGTACGAGTTGCTCATGCCCGATCTTGTCCGGACCTGCCTGTGAACCCTTCAGGTCGTGGATCAGGGCGTCGAGGCGCGTCTGGAACGTGGTGAAGGACGAAAGTTCCGTGGTCACATCGGCGACGACGTCACGTGCCACGTCGAACAGACCGGACACCCACGACGACGTGCCTGACGCCGACCCGCTATCGCTCGGCAACAAAACGCTCCCCCGCATCGTCAGAACAACCGGACGCCCGAACTCGCACCAACAACTCTAGCTACTGTCAGTGACACTCAATGGTCGGACCGTAGTGAGGAGTGGCCGAGAAAAGTCCCTCCACGCAGGACCGCTCCGCCCGCTGACGGGAGGCCGGAGACTCGTCAGGCACGTCACCACCCAACACCCCGGCGTGATGAAGCACATGAGCGCTTGTACTCAGATGCGGGCGTTCGGCCATTCTGAATGGCCGATACCCGACAGTGGGTGGCGCAGAGGTGACCTCGACCGAGTCCGTAGCGCGGCTGGTCCGCTAACTGCGATGGAGCGTCGAGATCAGCGCGATCCGGCGTGTGTACATGATCTGGGTACACCTTTATGTGCCGTGCCGACCAGCTCGCTACTCACTCCTGCACCGCGACACGCAGGGTGCCTAGGTCGGCCCCGCGGGATGGGGATACGCCGCCGAGCGGTAGTCACCCAGATAGACGTGCAAACAGAAACAGGCGAGGCACCTACCCGATGTTGGTAGGTGCCTCGCCTGGTGTTTCGGCTGTCGGGGTGGCGGGATTTGAACCCACGACCTCTTCGTCCCGAACGAAGCGCGCTGCCAAGCTGCGCTACACCCCGATGTCGCTGCTCTCGCGGCGACGACGTTTACTTTAGCCCACTGGTGGCTGTAGACGAAATCCGGTTTAGACGCGGCGGCGGACCGGGGTCGGGCGGGTGTGGTCCAGGGCCACGAGGAGGACGGCCAGGGCGTACATGGCGAGGCCCAGGAGGAGAGCGTTGGCCAGGGCGCTGCGGTAGCCGTGGGTGGCCGCGTCCAGGAAGGGATAGAGGTAGCGGGCGGGGTTCGTGGGGGTGAGGCAGGCCCCTCGGATCAAGTAGAAGGCCAGGTAGGCCAGAGGGTAGAGGAGCCAGGCGGCCGCCTGGCGCAGGTGCAGGCGGGCCGCGGGTGTCAGCAGCAGCCAGTCCAGCACGGCCGCCGCCGGCGTCAGCGTGTGCAGGATCTGGAGCGTCGCCCACGAGCCGTGCCAGCGCTCCGGAACCGTCGTCGCGCCGGTCATGGAGAACGGGGGCGTCGTGTGGGCCAGCAGCAGGTGGTAGGCGAGCGCCGAGATCAGGATGTAGAGCAGTGTGGCGCCTGTCACGGCGGAGGGGAGGGGGCGGCGGGCGCGCCAGGCCCTCGATGCCGACATGAGCATGGTGATGCTCAGCAGGATGCCCGCCTGGATGCCGAAGTAGCTCAGGACGCGGTCCGGGGTGCCCAGCAGGATCTCCAGGGCCACGCCGCCCGCCGCCGCCAGGGCGGTCAGGAGGCGGAACAGCGCGGCCATGGGGCGGCGGACCGGCGCCACCACGGCCGTGGCGGGGACGGGGGACGGCAGCAGGATGGGCGGGCCCGGGACCGCGGGCAGGTCCGGAATGTCCCTGGGTATCGGGGGTATCGGGGGGATCGAGGCGGTCATGGCCTCACGCTAGGAGCGGGGGAGGAGAGCGGCTATTCGACCTAGTCCGGGTGGGTTACGGCACCGGTCCCCGGCCCCAGTTCCCGGCCCTGGCCCCAGTCCCAGTTCCGGCCCCCGCCCCAGCGCCACACTGTGCGTCCCGGCCGGCCCTCCCCAGCCAACCCCGGTCCCCCCAGAACCCCCTACTCCCGCCCCACCAACGTCAGCAACGTCGCCTCCGGCGGACACGCGAACCGCACCGGTGTGTAGCGGTTCGTGCCGCAGCCCGCCGAGACGTGGAGGTAGGAGGTGTGGCCGTCCGCCGTGTGGGTGGACAGGCCCTTCACCCGGTCCGTGTCCAGGTCGCAGTTGGTGACCAGCGCGCCGTAGAAGGGGATGCACAGCTGGCCGCCGTGCGTGTGGCCGGCCAGGATCAGGGGGTAGCCGTCCGCCGCGTACGCGTCCAGCACCCGCAGGTACGGCGCGTGCACCACGCCCATCGAGAAGTCGTACGTCTGTGTGGGGCCGCCGGCCACCCGGGCGTAGCGGTCGCGCTTGATGTGGGGGTCGTCGAGGCCCGTCAGCTCGATCGAGGCGCCCTCGACCTTCAGGACACCGCGGGTGTTCGTCAGGTTCAGCCACCCGGCCTCGTCGAATCCGTCGCGCAGGTCCTCCCACGGGTTGTGGATGACGCCGACGGCCGGCGGGTTGCCGTTCAGGCCGTGCCTGCCGCTCGTCTTCTCCAGCAAGTAGCGGGCGGGGTTGCGGAGTCTGGGGCCGTAGTAGTCGTTGGAGCCGAAGACGTACGCGCCCGGGAACTCCATCAGCGGGCCCAGGGCGTCCAGGACCTCGGGGACGCCCTCGGGGTCCGACAGGTTGTCGCCCGTGTTGATCACGAAGTCCGGGCGCAGGCCCGCCAGCGACTGCAGCCACCGCTGCTTCTTGCGCTGGCCGCTCACCATGTGGATGTCGGAGACCTGGAGCACGCGCAGCGGACGTATGCCCGGCGGGAGGACCGGGACCGTCACCCGTCGGAGGCGGAAGGAGCGGGCCTCGAAGCCCGCCGCGTACGCCAGACCGGCGGCGCCGGCCGCCATGATTCCCAGGGGTACTCCGTATCGCGCGCGCATGCGTCCATCGTGTCAGACGGGGACACCGACGAGACGGGGCGTCTGTCGATCGACGGGCGTTCGCCTTGACTCAACGGGCGTTCCCCTTAAATCAACGGGCGTTCACGGCAGCACACCTGCGACAATCGACCCCATGACCACCACGCTCAAGTCGAAGCTGCACGACGACCTCAACGCCGCGATCAAGGAGCGCGACGAGCTGCGCTCCTCGACGCTCCGGCTGACGCTCGCCGCGATCACCAAGGAGGAGGTCGCGGGCAAGGAGAAGCGGGAGCTCTCCGACGACGAGGTCCTCAATGTGATCACCCGCGAGGCGAAGAAGCGCCGGGAGGCGGCCGATGCCTTCGCGCAGGGCGGTCGTCCCGAGTCGGCCGAGCGGGAGAAGGCGGAGGGCGAGGTGCTCGCCGAGTACCTGCCCAAGCAGCTGTCCGACGACGAGCTGAACGCGATCGTCGCCCAGGCCGTGGAAGAGGCGAAGGCGGCCGGCGCCGAGGGGCCGCGGGCCATGGGCGCCGTCATGAAGATCGTGAACCCGAAGGTGGCCGGTCAGGCCGAGGGTGGCCGGGTGGCCGCCGCGGTGAAGAAGCTGCTCCAGGGCTGACCCCGGGCACTACGGGCAGTAAGAGCACCACGTGTACCTCTGGCACCTCTGGCACCACAGGCGGATATGTACGGCGGCGGGGCCGCACCCTCGGTCGAACCGAGCGGTGCGGCCCCGCCGCCGTACTCACGTCAGGGGGTCACCCCCGCCAGCCCCCGTTTCCGTTCCCGTTGCCTCCGCTGTTCGTCTGCCCCTGGACGAAGTTGCCCGGGAGGGAGAAGGACGGTGTCGGGAAGGCGCCGCCGGTCGCGTCACCCGTGGTGCCGCCGTTGACCGTTCCGCCGTCAACCGTTCCGCCGTCCGTCAGTCCGCCGATCAGTCCGCCGATCCCGCCCGTGTCCCCGTTCGTCCCCCCGTCGGTCCCCCCTTGTCCTTTTCCCTGACCATCCCCCTTCTTGTCGTCGGGGATGTCGATCAGGTTGAAGTCCTCCACGGGTTTGCCGCTGAGCGCGCCGGTCATCATGTCGCGCCAGATCGGGCCGGGAACCTGGCCGCCGTAGACCTTGTCGTTGTAGACGCCGCCGATGGTGATGTTCTTCATATGGCGCTTGTGGGCCGGGTCGCCGACCCAGACCGCGCCCGCCATGTTCGGGGTGTAGCCGACGAACCAGGCCGCGTAGCGCTCGTCCGTCGTACCCGTCTTGCCCGCGCTCGGGCGGTCGCCGAGGCCGGCCTGCTGGCCCGTACCGTCCTCGACCACGCCCTTGAGGATCGTGCTGATGGTGTCGGCGGTCTTCTCCGACATCGCCCGCGAGCAGGTCGACTTCGGCACCTGGAGGGACTTCTTCTCGCTGCCGATCTTCCGGGTGATCGACTCTATGGCGACCGGGGTGCAGTACATACCGCGCGAGGCGAAGGTGGCGTACGCGTTCGCCATCGTCAGCGGCGACATCTCCTGGGTGCCGAGCGCGATCGAGGGGGCCTGGTCGATCGCCCGGCCGTCCGCGCGCTGCACGCCCATCTTCTTCGCCATCTCGGTGACGGGGCAGATGCCGATGTCGCTGATCAGCTGCACGTAGTAGGTGTTGACCGACTTGGCGGTCGCCTCCTTCATGCCGTACGGGCCGTGCTCCGACTCGTTCTCGTTCGTCAGCTTGGCCGGGTCGTTCGGGTCGTTGCGCCAGACCTTGCCGTCGCACGCCTGCACCGGGCTCGGGTACGTCATCTCGTACGGCGACGAGTAGTGCTGCGTCGGGGACTTGCCGCCCTCGATCGCGGCCGCCGCGACGATCGGCTTGAACGTCGAACCGGGCTGGTAGCCGGCGCCGCCGCCCATGTCGGAGTTGACCGAGAGGTTGATCTGCGTCTCGTTCTTGCCGAAGCCGTACGGACGGGACTGGCCCATGGCGAGGATCTTGCCGGTGCCCGGCTCGACGATGGTCGCGGCCGTCGCCACCGCGTCGGACTGGTAGACGTGGTTCTTTATGGACGCCTGCACCGAGTCCTGCGCCTGCGGGTCGAGCGTCGTACGGATCGTCAGGCCGCCCTGGTTCCACAGCTTGGCCCGGGACTCCTTGGTCTTGCCGAAGACCGGGTCGTTCAGGACGACGTCGCGGACGTAGTCGCAGAAGAAGCCGGCGCCCTTGACCGCGGTGATGCAGCCGTTCCTGGGCTGGCTCGGGTGCAGTCCGAGCGGCTTCTCCTTGGCCTGGTCGGCCTCCTTCTGGGAGATGTCGCCGACCTCCGCCATCCGCTGGAGCACGGTGTTGCGCCGCTTGGTGGCCTCCGCCTCGTCATTGACCGGGTCGTAGCGGCTCGGGGACTGCACGATGCCGGCCAGCAGCGCCGCTTCCGGGAGGCTCAGGTCCTTGGCGTGCTTGGAGAAGTAGCGCTGGGAGGCGGCCTCGACGCCGTAGGCCTGCTCGCCGAAGAAGGTGATGTTCAGGTAGTTCTCGAGGATCTTCTTCTTGCCGAGCTTCTCCTCGATCTGGATCGCGTACTTCAGCTCCTTGATCTTGCGACCGAGGGTCTGCTGGGTGGCCTGGGCGACCTTGGTCGGGTCGTCGCCGGCCTCCTCGATGAAGTAGTTCTTCACCAGCTGCTGGGTGAGCGTGGAGGCACCCTGGGCAACGCCGCCTTCCTGCGCGTTCTTGTTCAGGGCGCGCAGGACGCCCTTGAGGTCGATCGCGCCGTGCTCGTAGAAGCGCGCGTCCTCGATCGCGACGATCGCCTTCTGCATGTACGGCGAGATGTCCTTGAGGTCCACCACCGTGCGGTCGCGGGAGTAGACGCTCGCGATCTGCTGGCCCTGGCTGTCCAGGATGGTCGTGCGCTGACTGAGCTGGGGACTCTTGAGGTTGGCCGGGATCTCGTCGAAGCTCTGGACCGAGCCCTTGGCCGCGAGGCCCAGCGCGCCGGCCGCGGGCAGCGCGATGCCCGCCATCACGGCTCCGGCGAGCACACTGACACCGAGGAACTTGGCGGCCTGCTGCGTTGGCGACAGACCACCACCCGAGCGCTTCTTTGGCATGGGGGCAGCCTAATCCGTACTGATGAGCGTTCCGAAAGAGTGACCGCATCACGGCACGGCAAAGGGGGACGCCGACGTTCCCATTCGCCGGACACGCGCGCAGGCCTTGGCCTAAGCTGCTCTCAACTGTCACAGCAGTGCGGTCACGTATCAATACGTCCGGCGACCCCGAATCGTTCCGGGCGTACCGCGTTTCTTCACGCGGAGGCGGGACCGGTTCCTGAGGAGGACGTGTCCGAATCCGCCTCGTGTGTCACTCGGCGTCCGTTGTGACGTATCACAGCTGTCCCGGTTTGCCGGGATGGTCGCATATGTCGCCAGCTCACTCCCGCGGGTGATCTGCCGTTAACCCATAGTCCGTTCGGGCCATTCAAGATTGGGCCCGAAGGGGGTGTTGCGCTGTGTCCACCTTCCGTAACGTCCTCAACTGGCGGCGGTGAATATGCCGCTGCCGCCGTGGGGGAGCCTCGATTCGGGAGAGGACGGCGCCGGTATGGGCTGGGTTACCGACTGGAGTGCGCAGGCTGCCTGCCGCACTACCGATCCGGATGAACTGTTCGTGCAGGGAGCAGCGCAGAACAGAGCCAAGGCGGTGTGCACCGGATGCCCGGTACGCACGGAATGCCTGGCAGACGCGCTGGACAACCGCGTGGAGTTCGGCGTGTGGGGAGGCATGACGGAGCGGGAGCGTCGCGCGCTGCTGCGCCGCCGGCCCACCGTGACCTCCTGGCGCAGACTGCTGGAGACCGCCCGCTCGGAGTACGAGCGCGGGGCGGGCATCGTGCCCCTCGACAACGACGAGGTGTACGAGAACTACGCGGCCGTGAGCTGAGGGAGCGGAGGGCGTTTCCTCCGGCACATCCACCCGGCACAAGGCTCCGGCCCGGCACACGCCGAGGGCAACGTCAGGCGTGCGCCACGGGAAGCAGGGTCGACACAGGCCCTGGGGCGCCGAGTGCGAGCGGGCATGCCGGGGCGCGCGAAGCGGTGAGGTGGGGAAGCGCCGGTCGGGCCTACGCCTGGGGAAGCCACGATCGGCCTTGCGGCCCTGCCTGCGGAGACGGTGATCGGCCTCGCGTCCACGCGTGAGCCGCCGTCGCCGTCCGTCCGTACGCGCAGCCGACGCCGTTCATATGCGCGTGTGTCACCCACCCCGTCCGCATCTGTGACGCACGCTGTCCGCGCATGCCTTGTTCAGGTCGGCCGCGCGTGTGCCACCCACGCGCGCACGACGGTCGCCTGTGCCCGTACGGCCGCTCGCCGCGCGCGGAGCCGCGCAGGCCACAGCCCCGCAGTCGGCAGCCCGCGGCCGTCGGCCCCTGGGCGCGCTACGGCAGCACCGTCTGCCCTGTCGCGCCCGCTGCCAGCAGGGTGCCGATGTCGCGCAGGCCGGTGAGATCGTGGACATCGCCGGGCAGCGCGGGTACTTCGACGACCGCCACCTCGGGGTGGCGGGCGGTGAAACGGTCACGCGTGCGCTGCTCGCGCGAGAGCAGCTGCATGCGATCGGCGTGCAGTCGCAGCAGTCCCGCGGTGAGCCGGTCGACGGAGTGCTCCTTGTCGGCGGGGGAGCCTTCCTCGGAAGCCGGGGCGTCGGTTGCGGCCTCGGATGCGGGAGATCGCGAACTGCCGTATGTGTCGGGAGAGTTACGAAGTCCAGCTTTCCCGCCCCCCTGATCCACAATGCGGGAGTCCTCAAGATTTTCGGCGGCGGCGAGCGCCCGCTCGGCCGACAGCCGGCCGGCACCGCTGCCATGGACCCGGTTCAGCACCAGGCCCACCAGCGGCATCTTCTCCGCGGCCAGTCGCTCCACGAAGTACGCCGCCTCGCGCAACGCGTCCCGCTCCGGGGCCGCGACCACCAGAAAGGCCGTACCGGGCGCCTGGAGCAGCTTGTACGTGGCGTCCGCGCGCGTACGGAACCCGCCGAACGTGGTGTCCATCGCCGCCACGAACGTCTGGACGTCCTTCAGCAGCTGACCGCCCAGCAGCTTGCCGAGCGTGCCGGTCATCATCGACATGCCGACGTTGAGGAAGGCCATGCCCGCGCGTCCGCCGAGCTTGGCGGGGGCGGTCAGCAGACGGATGAGGCGGCCGTCGAGGAAGGAGCCGAGCCGCTTCGGCGCGTCCAGGAAGTCCAGTGCCGAGCGGGACGGCGGGGTGTCGACGACGATCAGGTCCCACTCGTCCTTCGCCCGCAGCTGGCCCAGCTTCTCCATCGCCATGTACTCCTGCGTGCCCGCGAAGCCCGCCGAGAGCGACTGGTAGAAGGGGTTCGCCAGGATCGTGGCCGCCCGCTCGGGGTCCGCGTGCGCCTCCACGACCTCGTCGAAGGTGCGCTTCATGTCGAGCATCATGGCGTGCAGTTCGCCCTCGCCCTCGGTGCCCTTCACCCGGCGCGGGACGTTGTCGAGGGAGTCGATGCCCATCGACTGGGCCAGCCGCCGGGCCGGGTCGATGGTCAGCACGACCACCTTGCGGCCCCGCTCGGCCGCCCTGAGCCCGAGGGCCGCCGCGGTCGTCGTCTTGCCGACCCCGCCCGAGCCGCAGCACACCACGATCCGGGTCTTCGGGTCGTCCAGCAGCGGATCGATGTCCAGCACGCGCGCAGGGGAGAGACCGTGGGCCTTCTCCAGCCCGTCGGCCTTCCTCCGCCCCGCGGTCTTCTCCGCCCCGGCGGCCGTCTGTGCTGTTTCGAGTGCCTCGGGTGCCTCGGCCGGGTCCGGACTCATGTCAACCCCTGCTTCCGCAGCTCGGTGGCGAGTTCGTACAGGCCCGCCAGGTCCATGCCCTCGGCGAGCAGCGGCAGTTCGCCGAGCGGCACACCCAGCTCACCGAGAACCGCGCGCTGCTCCTGCTCCAGCGCGTAGCGCTCGGCGTACTCCGCGGCCTGCCGCAGCAGCGGGTCCACCAGCTTCTCCGCGTTGCCGCCGCGCCGGGCCCCGCCCAGCCCCGCGGCCGAGAGCGCCTGTGCGACGGAGGAACGCTCCACGGTGCCTACGAGTTCCAGGTCGGCCGCGTCCAACACCTCCGGCCGGACCATGTTCACGATGACCCGGCCCACCGGCAGCCGTGCCGCGCGGAGTTCGGCGATGCCGTCGGCGGTCTCCTGGACCGGCATCTCCTCCAGCAGCGTCACCAGGTGCACGGCGGTCTCCGGCGACTTCAGCACCCGCATCACCGCCTGCGCCTGATTGTGTATCGGGCCGATCTTCGCCAGGCCCGCCACCTCGTCGTTCACGTTCAGGAAGCGGGTGATGCGGCCGGTCGGCGGGGCGTCCATGACGACGTAGTCGTACACGAACCGCCCGGAGCGGTCCTTGCGGCGCACGGCCTCGCACGCCTTGCCGGTGAGCAGGACGTCCCGGATGCCCGGTGCGATGGTGGTGGCGAAGTCGATCGCGCCGAGCTTCTTGAGCGCCCGGCCCGCGCCGCCGAGTTTGTAGAACATCTGGAGGTAGTCCAGAAGGGCCAGTTCGGCGTCTATGGCGAGGGCGTACACCTCCCCGCCGCCGGGGGCGACCGCGATCTTCCGCTCCTCGTACGGCAACGCCTCCGTCTCGAAGAGCTGGGCGATGCCCTGCCGGCCCTCGACCTCCACGAGAAGCGTCCGCTTCCCCTCGGTCGCGAGGGCCAGCGCCAGTGCGGCGGCGACCGTCGTCTTTCCGGTCCCGCCCTTGCCGCTGACGACCTGGAGCCTGCTCACGTCTTCGAGCCTAACCAGTCCGCTCGACACTCACGCGCGAGGCTGTGGATAACGCAGGTCACAGTCCCGAGGTCACAGGTCACGGTCCCCGGCGTCACAGGTCGCTGACCCGGGGGCCGCGGGTGGCCGTACCCGAGACCACAGCGGCTACAGTCGGCCCCATGACCAAGAAGTGGGAATACGCCACCGTGCCGCTGCTCGTCCATGCCACGAAGCAGATCCTGGACACCTGGGGCGAGGACGGCTGGGAGCTCGTCCAGGTCGTGCCCGGGCCCAACAACCCCGAGCAGCTCGTGGCCTACCTGAAGCGGGAGAAGCAGGCATGAGCGCGGTCGAGGCCAAGCTGGCCGAACTGGGCCTGACCCTGCCGGAGGTCGTACCGCCGCTGGCCGCGTACCAGCCGGCCGTGCAGTCCGGTGTGTACGTCTACACCGCCGGCCAGCTGCCGATGGTCGAGGGCAAGCTGCCGGTCACCGGCAAGGTCGGCGCCGAGGTCACCGCGGAGGAGGCCAAGGACCTGGCCCGCACCTGCGCGCTGAACGCGCTGGCCGCCGTGAAGTCCGTGGTCGGCGATCTGGACCGCATCGCGCGCGTGGTGAAGGTCGTCGGCTTCGTCGCCTCCGCCTCCGACTTCACGGGGCAGCCCGGTGTCGTCAATGGCGCCAGCGAACTGCTCGGCGAGGTCCTCGGCGACAAGGGTGTGCACGCCCGCAGCGCGGTCGGCGTCGCGGTGCTGCCGCTGGACGCGCCGGTGGAGGTCGAGATCCAGGTGGAGCTCGCCCAGTAGCCCACCGGAACCCACCGGAACGCCTCTGACCTCGGACACCTCTCGAACATTCGCCCTACACGGGATAGCCTCCGCCCATGGCGAACGGTCAGTGGTACCCCCCGGAGTGGCCGGACCGCATCCGCGCGCTCGCGGACGGCACCCTCACCCCGGTGTCTCCCAGGCGCGCGGCCACGGTCCTGCTCCTGAAGGACACACCGGACGGCCCCGCGGTCCACATGCTGCGCAGACGCGCCTCCATGGCCTTCGCTGGAGGCGCGTACGCGTATCCCGGAGGCGGTGTCGACCCCCGCGACGACGACCGTCTGGTGCGCTGGGCGGGCCCCACGCGCGCGTGGTGGGCGGACCGGCTCGGCGTCGACGAGTCGGGCGCCCAGGCCATCGTCTGCGCGGCCGTGCGGGAGACGTACGAGGAGGCCGGCGTCCTGCTCGCCGGGCCCGACGCGGAGTCGGTCGTCGGCGACACCACCGGGGAGGACTGGGAGGCGGACCGGGCCGCGCTGGTCGCGCGCGAGCTGTCCTTCGCCGAGTTCCTGGACCGGCGCGGGCTGGTGCTGCGCTCGGACCTGCTGGGCGCCTGGACCCGCTGGATCACCCCGGAGTTCGAGGCCCGCCGCTACGACACCTGGTTCTTCGTGGCCGCCCTGCCCGAGGGCCAGCGCACCCGGAACGCCTCCACGGAGGCCGACCGCACGGTGTGGATCCGCCCCGCCGAGGCCGCCGCCCGCTACGACAAGGGCGAGCTGCTGATGATGCCGCCCACCATCGCCACCCTGCGCCAGCTGACGCCGTACACCACCGCCGCCGAGACCCTCGCGGCGGCCCCCGGGCGCGACATGACGCCGGTGCTCGCCCGCGCCCGCCTCCAGGACGGCGAGATTGTCCTGTCCTGGCCGGGGCACGAGGAGTTCACGAAGCACATTCCGACGGCTCCGACGACCCCCGGTGGAGGCCCCGCATGACCGACGCAGCCACCCTGCCGGGCCAGCCCCGCGGCCAGGTGCTCTCCGGCCCGGCCACCGAACGGGCCGTCAACGTCCTCGCTCCCAACGCCTCCGCGATGACCCTGGACGGCACCAACACCTGGATCGTCGCCGAGCCCGACTCCGATCTCGCCGTGGTGATCGACCCGGGCCCGCTGGACGAGGGCCATCTGCAGAACGTCGTCGACACCGCCGAGAACGCCGGCAAGCGCGTCGCCCTGACCCTGCTCACCCACGGCCACCCCGACCACGCCGAAGGCGCCGCCCGTTTCGCGGAACTGACCGGCACACGCGTGCGTGCCCTCGATCCGGCGCTGCGCCTGGGCGAGGAGGGACTGGCCGCCGGCGACGTGATCACCGTCGGGGGCCTGGAGCTGAGGGTCGTCCCCACCCCCGGCCACACCGCGGACTCGCTCTGCTTCCACCTCCCGGCCGACCGGGCGGTGCTGACCGGCGACACCATCCTCGGGCGCGGGACGACGGTCGTGGCGCACCCCGACGGCCGCCTGGGGGACTATCTGGACTCCCTGCGCCGGCTGCGCTCCCTCACCGTCGACGACGGCGTGCACACCGTCCTGCCGGGCCACGGGCCGGTGCTGGAGGACGCCCAGGGCGCCGTCGAGTTCTACCTCGCCCACCGCGCCCACCGGCTCGCCCAGGTGGAGACGGCGGTCGAGGACGGCTACCGCACCCCGGCCCAGGTCGTCGCCCACGTGTACGCCGACGTGGACCGCTCCCTGTGGCCGGCGGCGGAACTGTCGGTGCGGGCCCAGCTGGACTACCTGAGCGAGCACGGGCTGATCTGAGCCGCTAGTCCGGTCTGGGCGCCTTGACGCCGTGCACGCCCGCGTACTCGTCGGCGAGCCAGGGCCCGAGGTCGTCCACATACGACCGCAGCACCTCCGGATCGCCGACGGGCTCGTGGCCGTGGAGCGCCGCCGTACGCAGCTGTGCGCCTCGTTCCGGGTAGTACGCGCCGAACACCTCGGCCATCTCCCCCAGATCGCTGGTCCAGCCGTTCCAGCGGGGCATGACCAGCGTGAAGCCGGTGCGGACGAGGTGCCGGGACATGAAGCGCACCAGCGGCCGCCGGGCCTCCTCGGTGTCCTCGGCGTCCGCGATCCGCTTGCGCCAGCGGGGCAGCCACAGCGCCAGGTCGCCGTTGGTCTCGCGGGCGAGCAGGGAGTCGGGGCGATAGCGCGGCAGGTACTCGGCGAGGTCCTCGCCGAGCAGCGGGGTGCACAGACAGGCGACGAACCAGCCCAGGTCGTACCGCTCCAGGTCGCTCAGCAGCCGGTCCCTGCCGTACAGCAGCGTGCCGACGCCGTCGATCTGCGGGAACTCCTTGTCGACCGCCTCACTGAGTGCCCGTACGGCGTCCCGGTCGGTGTCGGCCGGCTCGTCCCCGAGCGCGACCAACAGGTCCAGGTCGCTGCGGCCCACGCGCGCGGTGCCGCGCGGGATCGATCCGTAGAGGTAGGCGCTGTGCAACCGGGCCCCGAAGACCTCCAGCAGCCCGTCGCGCGCTGCGGCCACGGCGGAACGGAAAACGCCGGGCACGCGCGCGAGGGAGCCTTCGCGTGCGATGAAGCCCTGGCCGTCGAGCCCGGGCCGACGGATCGTTTCAGCCATGGGGCAACTGTGCCGCCATCCGTGGCGGCGGCGCGGCACATTTTCGGCGCGGCCGGCATCGGCGGCCCGTGCGGCGGTCCCCGGGCGGCAACGACAGCGGGGCCCGGCTCGCGAGGAGCGGACCCCGAGGTCGTACGGCCAAGACCGGCGTCAGCGGGACCGCTTGGCCAGCCTCTCCACGTCCAGCAGGATCACGGCCCGTGCCTCCAGGCGGAGCCACCCGCGCTGGGCGAAGTCCGCCAGTGCCTTGTTCACGGTCTCGCGCGAGGCGCCGACCAGCTGGGCCAGCTCTTCCTGCGTGAGGTCGTGGACGACGTGGATGCCCTCCTCGGACTGCACGCCGAAGCGGCGCGACAGGTCCAGCAGGGCGCGCGCCACGCGGCCGGGGACGTCGGAGAAGACCAGGTCGGACATGGCGTCGTTGGTCTTGCGCAGACGGCGGGCGACGGCGCGCAGCAGGGCGCCGGCCACCTCGGGGCGCGCGTTCAGCCAGGGCTGGAGGTCGCCGTGACCGAGACCGAGCAGCTTGACCTCGGTCAGCGCGGTCGCGGTCGCCGTACGGGGGCCCGGGTCGAAGAGCGCCAGCTCGCCGATCAGCTCGCCGGGGCCGACGACGGCGAGCATGTTCTCGCGGCCGTCGGGCGAGGTGCGGTGCAGCTTGACCTTGCCCTCGATGACGACGTACAGCCGGTCCCCGGGGTCGCCCTCGTGGAACAGGGAGTCGCCGCGTGCGAGGGTCACCTCACTCATGGAGGCGCGAAGCTCCGCGGCCTGCTCGTCGTCGAGAGCCGCGAAGAGCGGGTTGCGCCGCAGAACGTCGTCCACTGAGTTCTCTCCTTGTCGACCTGCTCAGGGGATCTTGCTCCCCCGAGTGCCAGGGGACCGTGTTCCCCATTTTGCCGGACGGTCCAAACAGTGTGATCTGTCACAAGGATGCCGCACCGATGTCCCGAGGTAAGCGTCAGGGGTCCAATCGGGGTCCGATCAACCGGGTCCGGGGCGGATGTCGGTGCCGGGCTCTAGGCTGGCCGGGTGTCCAAATCGCCGGTGAGAGCACAGGCCAAGGGGGCTTAGCGGGTGGTTGTACGTCGCGATTCCGCCGTGGGCGAACAAGGCTCCGGCGGTAGTAAGAAAACCGCAAAAACGACAAAAAAGGCCGCGCCGGCCAAGAAGGCGGTCTCGGCGAAGAAGGCGGCTCCGGCCAAGAAGGCGGCCTCCGCCAAGAAGGTCGCCTCCGCCAAGAAGGTCGCCCCGGCCAAGAAGGTCGCCCCGGCCAAGAAGGTCGTGGCCACAGGGAAGGCCGTGGCCGTGAAGGAGGCGGCGCCCGCCAAGAAGGTCGCCGTCAAGCCGCCGAGGGACGAGTCCCGCACGGCCCTGGTCCGCCGCGCCCGCCGCATCAACCGCGAACTCGCCGAGGTGTTCCCGTACGCCCACCCCGAGCTGGACTTCGAGAACCCCTTCCAGCTGCTGGTCGCCACCGTGCTGTCGGCCCAGACCACCGACCTGCGCGTCAACCAGACGACCCCGGCGCTCTTCGCGAAGTACCCCACCCCCGAGGAGCTGGCCGCCGCCAATCCGGAGGAGGTCGAGGAGATCCTGCGGCCCTGCGGGTTCTTCCGGATGAAGACCAAGTCGGTCATGGGACTCTCCAAGGCCCTCGCGGAGGACTTCGGCGGCGAGGTGCCCGGCCGGCTGGAGGACCTGGTCAAGCTGCCCGGCGTCGGCCGCAAGACCGCCTTCGTCGTGCTCGGCAACGCCTTCGGGCGGCCGGGGATCACCGTGGACACGCACTTCCAGCGGCTGGTGCGGCGCTGGCAGTGGACCGACGAGACCGACCCGGACAGGATCGAGGCGGCCGTCGGCGCGCTGTTCCCGAAGAGCGAGTGGACCGATCTCTCCCACCACGTGATCTGGCACGGCCGCCGTATCTGCCACGCCCGCAAGCCCGCCTGCGGCGCCTGCCCGATCGCCCCGCTCTGCCCGGCCTACGGTGAGGGCGAGACCGACCCGGAGAAGGCGAAGAAGCTCCTGAAGTACGAGAAGGGCGGCTTCCCCGGCCAGCGCCTGAAGCCCCCGCAGGCCTACCTCGACGCGGGCGGCAGGCCGGCCCCGCCACTGGGGGCCGCGTGACGGAACGATCTCGGGGTCCTCGGGCGTTGGACAGGCAGAGCGAGGGGGGTGGCGATGGCGAGGGCCAGTGAGACGCGGGGCGGATCGGTGACGCTGAGCAAGGAGGGGCTCCCGGAGTGGCTGGCGCCGGTGGTGCGGGCCGCCGAGACGATCGAACCGCTCCAGCTGAGCCGCTTCCTGCCCCCGGAGAACGGCTCGGGCCGCAAGTCGGCCGTGCTGATCCTGTTCGGCGAGGGCGAGCGCGGCCCGGAGCTGCTGCTGATGGAGCGGGCCGGCTCCTTGCGCTCGCACGCCGGGCAGCCGTCCTTCCCCGGCGGCGCGCTCGACCCCGAGGACGGCGATCCGCACACCGACGGGCCGCTCAGGGCCGCGCTGCGCGAGGCCGAGGAGGAGACGGGCCTGGACCCTGCGGGCGTCCAGCTCTTCGGTGTGCTGCCCGCGCTGTACATCCCGGTCAGCGGCTTCGTCGTGACGCCCGTGCTCGGCTGGTGGCGCGAGCCCAGCCCGGTGGGCGTCGTCGATCCGAACGAGACGGCGCGGGTCTTCACGGTCCCCGTGGCGGATCTCACGGACCCCGCCAACCGCGCCACCACCGTCCACCCCAGCGGCCACCGAGGTCCGGCATTCCTGGTCGAATCGGCCCTGGTGTGGGGCTTCACGGCCGGAGTGATCGACCGCCTGCTGCATTTCGCGGGCTGGGAGCGCCCCTGGGACAGAGGGAAGCAGGTCCCACTCGACTGGCGGTCATGACAGGGTGATCCCGCGCGGTGTTTTCCGGGGGACGCTGGGTCCCTGTGCCACCGCGTGGCGGGCCGGACCCCCGGCCGGGCCGCGGGGACCGGAGTGAGTAGGCGAGGCCTGAAGCGGTGAACGTGCTGGACATCCTGTTGCTGGTCGCGGCCGTGTGGTTCGCGGTCGTGGGTTACCGCCAGGGCTTCGTCGTCGGCATCCTGTCGGTGATCGGGTTCCTGGGCGGCGGCCTCGTCGCCGTGTACACGCTGCCCGTGATCTGGGACGCCGTCACCGGCAACGCGGACGTCGGCACCACCGCCGCCGTGGTCGCCGTGGTCGTCGTCATCGTCTGCGCCTCCGTCGGCCAGGCCCTGACCACCCACCTCGGCAACAAGCTGCGCCGGTACATCACCTGGTCGCCGGCCCGCGCCCTGGACGCCACCGGCGGCGCCCTGGTCAACGTCGTGGCCATGCTGCTGGTCGCCTGGCTGATCGGTTCCGCCCTGGCCGGCACCACCCTGCCCACGCTCGGCAAGGAGGTCCGCGGCTCCAAGGTGCTGCTCGGCGTCTCCCGGGCGCTGCCCGCGCAGGCCGACACCTGGTTCGCGGACTTCTCCTCCGTCCTCGCGCAGAACGGCTTCCCGCAGGTCTTCAGCCCGTTCGCCAACGAGCCGATCAAGGACGTCCAGCCGCCCGACCCGGCCCTCGCGAACAGCCCGGTCGCGGTGCGCGCTCAGCGCTCCATCGTCAAGGTGACCGGCACCGCCGAGAGCTGCGGCAAGGTCCTGGAGGGCACCGGTTTCGTCTTCGCGAACCGCCGGGTCATGACCAACGCGCACGTCGTCGGCGGCGTCGACTCGCCCACCGTGCAGATAGGCGGCGAGGGCCGCAAGTACGACGCCAAGGTGGTCCTGTACGACTGGAAGCGCGACATCGCCGTGCTCGACGTACCCGACCTCAAGGCGAACGCCCTGCGGTTCTCCGCGAGGGACGCGGCCGGCGGGGACGGCGCGATCGTCGCGGGCTTCCCGGAGAACGGCTCCTACGACGTGCGCGCCGCGCGCGTGCGCGGGCGCATCTCCGCCAACGGCCCGGACATCTACCACCACGGCACCGTCCGCCGCGACGTCTACTCGCTGTACACGACCGTCCGCCAGGGCAACTCGGGCGGCCCGCTGCTCACCCCCGACGGCCGGGTGTACGGCGTGGTGTTCGCCAAGTCCCTCGACGACGCCGAGACCGGTTACGCCCTCACGGCGGACGAGATCCAGCCCGACATCCGGCAGGGCCGTACGGCGAACGAGCAGGTGGGTACCGACAGCTGCGCCCTGTGAGCCTCCGGAGAGCCCATGGCCCCCCGGAAGGCCTGCGGCAGGCTCAGCCGCGCGGGTGACGCAGACGCACCGAGACCCAGCGGGCCCGGCGGCGCAGGATGCGCGGAATCCCCACACGGAGGTCGGTTTCCGCGAGTTGCGGATTGCCTCGCTGAGAGGTGCTCACACCGGCACCGGAGCGGCGGTTGCGGGGTGCGTCACTGTAGTCGTGCGTCCAGCCCATACCCCGACGTGTGCCCCCGCCCGAAGGTCGATAACCGCCTGGGCGCCGCCCAATTGGCCTATGCGGCGGGCATGTGGCCGTTCGGCGGACAACTGTTCAGGAACCGGATACTCCACGCATCGAACCGTCACCGCACGGTCACCGGTGTCCATCACCGATCCGGGTGAACATCACCCCAGTGCGTGACCGGTGGGGCGGGTGTCACCGGTCCGGCTCGGGATCCTTCAGCCAGTTGACGAGCTCCGTGGAGAGGGCGACCGGATCCTCCTCGTGCGGGAAGTGCCCGAGGCCGTCGAACAGGCGCCAGCGGTACGGGGCTTCGACGTACTCACCCGAACCGGCGGCGCTGCGCGTGCGCGTCACCGGGTCCAGCGAGCCGTGCAGATGCAGCGTGGGCACCCGCACCGGCCGCTTCATCCTGCGGTTGAACTGGATGCCGTCCGGGCGGGCCAGTGAGCGCACCAGCCAGCGGTAGGGCTCGATCGAGCAATGCGCCGTCGACGGGATGCACATGGCCCGCTGGTAGGTCTCCAGCGCCTCGTCCTCCGGCGGCCGCGGACCGGACCAGTCCCGGATCAGCCGGCCCACCATCGCACCGCCGTCCGCGGTGAGTTGACGCTCCGGGATCCACGGCCGCTGGAAACCCCAGATGTAGGAGTTGGCGGCCGTCTGCCGGGCGTCCCGCAGCATCGCCGCGCGCCAGCGCCGCGGGTGCGGCATCGAGACGACCGCGAGCCGCCGGACGAGCTTGGGCCGCATCGCCGCCGCCGTCCACGCCAGATAGCCGCCCAGGTCGTGGCCGACCAGCGCCGCGTCCGGTTCGCCGAGCGAGCGGATCACGCCGGTGACGTCGAGGGCGAGGTTGGCGGGGTCGTACCCGCGGGGCGTGCGGTCGCTGCCGCCGACGCCCCGCAGGTCCATCGCCACTGCCCGGTAGCCCGCGTCCGCGAGCGCGACCAGCTGGTGTCGCCAGGTCCACCAGAACTGCGGGAAGCCGTGCAGCAACAGCACCAGGGGGCCGTCGCCGAGTTCGGCGATGTGGAAGCGCGCGCCGTTCGCGGCGACGTCCCTGTGCGTCCAGGGACCATCGATGCGTACGGCCGAGGGGGCGGGGTCCGTCATGACTGTGAGCGTGCCACAGCCTCGATGGCCGCGGGGGCCCGATCCTCGGGCAGCTCCGCGCGCGGGTGCGGCTTGGCGTTCTGCAGCACGCCCGCCGTCAGCTTCATCGAGGCGGCCACCTTCTGCGGACCCCGGTCCTTCTTGGCCTTCTTCGCGAACACCATGCCGATCAGCGCGAGGAGGCCGGCGATGAGCACGTTCGCCGCGAAGGACAGCACGAAGCAGATCGCGAGGTTCCAGCCGCTCCAGGTCCGGATGCCGTAGGCGAGGGCGAAGTTGAGCATCGGGAGCGAGAAGACGAGCAGCACCAGGGCCGCCGTGAACGCGCCGCCGCTGGTCGCGCCGCGCCTGACGTCCTGCTTCAGCTGGGCCTTGGCCAGGGCGATCTCGTCGTGCACCAGCGCCGACAATTCGGTCGTCGCCGAGGCGAACAGCTGGCCGATGCTGCGTTCGGCGCCGACCGGGCTGCCGTCGGGTGCGCTCATCGCGTTCTCCCTCAGATGTCTCTTGTGCCGCGGGCGTGCCGTGCCGTCGTACGTCATACGCATGCCGTCGTACGTCATGCGCGTGCCGTACGCGGCCGGCCCGGCCCGCTCGTGTGGCCGTCTTGTTTTGTACCGTCTCGTCAGATCATGCCGGACGGTCGTCCTCATCGCCTGCCCCGCCCGGTACTTCCTGAAGCCCGTGGCGGGCGGCGGCCGCCTTCTCGGCGGCGATCCGGCGGTGTTCGGCGGCCTTGCGCTCGTGGATCCGGGCCATGCGCAGGTGGTAGGCCGGGTCGTCCTGCTCGTACACGTCCGGGATGCCGTCGAGGTCCTCGTCGCGCTCCTCTTCCTCGCACAGCCTGCGGTACTTGGCGTTGCGGACCTTCAGCAACGCCGTCGCGCACAGCGCCGCGAGGAGCGATCCGGTGAGGACGGCCGCCTTGACCTCGTCGGTGAGGACGGCGTCACCGGCGAAGGCGAGTTCGCCGATGAGCAGGGAGACGGTGAAGCCGATGCCGGAGAGGGAGGCCACCGCGAAGACGTCGGCCCAGGCGAGGTCCTCGCTGAGGGAGGCGCGGGTGAAGCGGACGGTCAGCCAGGTGCCGCCGAAGATGCCGATCGTCTTGCCGACGACCAGACCGAGGACGACGCCGAGCGTCTCCGGTTTGGTGAACACGTCCCCGAGCGCCCCGCCGGAGACCGCCACCCCTGCGCTGAAGAGCGCGAAGACCGGCACGGCCAGCCCGGCGGACAGGGGCCGCACCAGGTGCTCGATGTGCTCGCCCGGCGAGTGCTGCTCACCCTCCCGGGTGGTGCAGCGCAGCATCAGGCCCATCGCCACGCCCGCGATGGTGGCGTGCACGCCGCTGTTGTACATCAGGGCCCAGATCACCACGGCGAGCGGCACGTACACGTACCAGCCGCGCACGCCCTTGCGCAGCAGTAGCCAGAACACCGCCAGTCCGGCGGCGGCACCGCCGAGCGCGGCGAAGTTCAGCCGGTCGGTGAAGAAGACCGCGATGATCATGATCGCGAAGAGGTCGTCGACCACCGCGAGGGTGAGCAGGAAGGCGCGCAGGGAGCTGGGCAGGGAGGTGCCGATGACCGCGAGGACGGCGAGCGCGAAGGCGATGTCGGTCGCGGTGGGCACCGCCCAGCCCTGTGCCGAGCCGTGGCCGGTGAGGGCGGTGAGGGTGTAGACGAGCGCGGGGACGGCCATGCCGCACAGCGCGGCCACCACGGGCAGTACGGCCGCCCTGGGTTCGCGCAGGTCCCCGGCGACCAGTTCCCGCTTGAGTTCGATACCGGCGACGAAGAAGAACACCGCGAGCAGGCCGTCGGCGGCCCAGTGCGCCACGGACAGGTTCAGGCCGAGCGCGCCGGGGCCGAGGTGGAAGTGGCTGACGGACTCGTAGCTGTGGTGCAGGGCGGGGATGTTCGCCCAGATCAGCGCCGCCACGGCGGCGAGGAGCAGCAGGACACCGCCGACGGTCTCGGTCCGCAGCGCGTCCGCGACGAAGGCCCGCTCGGGCAGGGACAGACGTCCGAGGACCTTGCGAGGGGCTTTCGGGGTACGGGGCGCGGCCACGGTGGGAACCTCCGGGGTCGGTACGGCGATGATCACGCCGTCGCCCGGGATCGCCGACGGCGTCGCCGACCAGACTTCCCGGCACACCCTGAGATCGCCATTTTACCCGATTTTGACACCGGAGGTTAGTGAGCCGAACGAAAAGGCGCCCGGTGCTGACACCGGGCGCCCGTTGCCGCCGGTTCGCCTAGTCCTCGCTGGGCGCCGCGGGCAGCTTCGCCTGGATGAGGTCCATGACCGTGCTGTCGGTCAGGGTGGTCACGTCACCGAGCTGGCGGTTCTCGGCCACGTCCCGCAGCAGCCGGCGCATGATCTTGCCGGAACGGGTCTTGGGCAGCTCGGCCACCGGCAGGATCCGCTTGGGCTTGGCGATCGGGCCGAGCGTGGCGCCCACGTGGTTGCGCAGCTCGCCGACGAGCGCCTCGGTCTCCGCGGCCGTACCGCGCAGGATGACGAACGCGACGATCGCCTGTCCGGTGGTCTCGTCGGCGGCACCGACGACGGCCGCCTCGGCGACCGACGGGTGGGAGACGAGGGCCGACTCCACCTCGGTGGTGGAGATGTTGTGCCCGGACACGAGCATCACGTCGTCCACCCGGCCCAGCAGCCAGATGTCGCCGTCGTCGTCCTTCTTCGCGCCGTCACCGGCGAAGTACCTGCCCTCGAAGCGGGACCAGTAGGTGTCGATGAACCGCTGGTCGTCACCCCAGATGGTGCGCAGCATCGACGGCCACGGCTCGGTCAGCACCAGGTAGCCGCCGCCGCCGTCGGGCACCTCGTTCGCCTCGTCGTCGACGACGGTCGCGGAGATGCCGGGCAGGGGGGTCTGCGCGGAGCCGGGCTTGGCCTCGGTGACGCCGGGCAGCGGCGAGATCATCATCGCGCCGGTCTCGGTCTGCCACCAGGTGTCCACCACGGGCGTCCGGTCCGCGCCGATGTTCTTGCGGTACCAGATCCACGCCTCGGGGTTGATGGGCTCGCCCACCGAGCCCAGCACGCGCAGGGAGGACAGGTCGAACTTGGCGGGGATGTCGTCGCCCCACTTCATGAACGTCCGGATCGCCGTCGGCGCGGTGTAGAGGATCGTGACCTTGTACTTCTGCACGATCTCCCAGAACCGGCCCTGGTGCGGGGTGTCCGGCGTGCCCTCGTACATGACCTGCGTCGCGCCGTTGGCCAGCGGGCCGTAGACGATGTACGAGTGCCCGGTGACCCAGCCGACGTCGGCCGTGCACCAGTACACGTCCGTCTCCGGCTTGAGGTCGAAGACCGCCCAGTGGGTGTACGCCGTCTGGGTGAGGTAGCCGCCGGAGGTGTGCAGGATGCCCTTCGGCTTCCCCGTCGTGCCGGAGGTGTAGAGGATGAACAGCGGGTGCTCGGCCTCGAACGCCTCCGGGGTGTGCTCGGCGGACTGCCGCTCGACGCTCTCGTGCCACCACACGTCCCGGCCCTCGGTCCAGGCGACCTCCTGGCCGGTACGGCGGACCACGAGCACGTGCTCGACGTTGTCGACCTTGTCGATCGCCTCGTCCACGGCCGGCTTGAGCGCGGACGGCTTGCCGCGCCGGTAGCCGCCGTCGGCGGTGATGACGACCTTGGCGTCCGCGTCCTGGATGCGGGTCGCGAGCGCGTCCGCCGAGAAGCCGCCGAAGATCACCGAGTGCGCCGCGCCGATCCGGGCCGAGGCCAGCATCGCGATGGCGGTCTCCGGGATCATCGGCATGTAGATGGCGACCCGGTCGCCCTTGCGGACACCCAGCTCCAGCAGGGCGTTGGCCGCCTTGCAGACCTCGTCCTTCAGTTCGGCGTAGGTGATCGAGCGGCTGTCGCCGGGCTCGCCCTCGAAGTGGATGGCGACCCGGTCCCCGTGCCCGGCCTCCACATGCCGGTCCACGCAGTTGTAGGCGACGTTCAGCTCGCCGTCCTTGAACCACTTGGCGAACGGCGGGTTCGACCAGTCCAGCGTCTCGGTCGGCTCCTTGGCCCAGGTCAGCCGGCGGGCCTGCTCGGCCCAGAAGCCGAGCCTGTCAGCCTTGGCCTGTGCATACGCCTCCGCGGTGACGTTGGCATGCGCGGCCAGGTCGGCGGGGGGCGCGAACCTGCGTTCTTCCTTCAGCAGGTTGGCCAGGCTCTCGTTGCTCACGACATCTCCCTCTCGCAGGGTGTCCGTTGTGTCCCAGGCCACAGCTCATCAGACACGGGGGTCCGATGACAAGAGTCCACGGCCAAATTGGTTTAGACCTCTCTGGGGTCGATCGTTCACACCGGACTGCGCAGCTCCTCCGCCGCGCTCCCGTCCCCTCTCACGTCCGCGAACACCGTCCCGGTTCGACCGAGCAGATACGCCTGCGCCTCGCCCACGTGGAAGTACATCCCGTGCAGCTCCAGCTCCCCGGCCGCCAGCGCCCGCGCTACCGGGGCGTGCGCCCGCAGGTGCTCCAGTTGCTGGACGACGTTGGTCAGGCACAACTGCTCCACCGCGTCGGCCGGGGCGCGCCCGGCCAGCCGGGGCCGGGCGCGCCGTTCGTCGGCCAGCCGCTCCAGGCTCGGCAGGCCGTGTCTGAGCCACCGCCCCAGCGGCGTGGCCGCACCCCCGGGCTCGGCGGTCAGCAGGGCCTGCATCGCCCCGCACCCGGAGTGCCCGCACACCGTGATGGACCGCACCTTCAGTACGTCCACGGCGTACTCGACGGCGGCCGCCACCGAGTCGTCGCCGTACTCCTCGCCCGGCGCCGGCACCAGGTTGCCGACGTTGCGGACGACGAACAGGTCACCTGGACCGCTAGCGGTGATCATCGACGTGACGAGCCGGGAGTCGGCACAGGTGAGGAAGAGCTGCGCGGGGCGCTGCCCCTCCCGTGCGAGCCGCGCCAGCTCCGCCCGCACCAGCGGCGCGGTGTTGCGCTGGAACGAGCCGATCCCACGGGCGAGTTCCCGTCCGGCCTCCCGCCCCGTGGCCCCTCCGGCCTCCCGTGCGGCGTCCTGGCTCGCCGGGGCGGCGGCTTCCGGTAGGCAGGACCGGTGATTGCGCCAGGGCGTCCAGGGACGGCAGCGGCACCGGGCGGGCGGGGGCGGCCCGGTCGGTGTGGCCGGTTCGGTGGGTGGGGCTTGTCCGGCAGCCGGAGTCGGCCCGGTGGTCGTGGTCGGTTCGGCGGTCAGGGTCGGTTCGGCGGTCCGGATTCCGCCGCGCCGGCCCGTCAGCTGGGCCGTACCGCCGTGCGCGGTGTGGGAGGTGCGCCAGTCCTGCAGTGACTCGTACGCCGCGTGGTCCATGAACGAGCCGTCCAACTCCACAACGACGTGGGTGCCTTGGGGTACGAGATGCAGGGACCGGCTGAGCCGGGGCACCGCGAGGAACGTCAGCTGGCCTCGGATTCTTACGTGATGGACTCCTTCCTTGTCCTCATGGGTGATGCGGGTGCGGGTGAGGCGGCGCAGGGCGAGGGCGACCGCCACGGCGATCCCGAGGAGCACGCCCTGAAGGACGCCGAGGAGCACCACACCGAGTGTGGTCGCGGCGTAGACCAGCACTTCGCGGTGGCGCGTCACCGTGCGGATGTGGTGCAGGGACACCATCTGGATACCGACGGCCATCACCAGGGCGGCGAGGGAGGCGAGCGGGATCTCCTCCAGGGCCGGGACCATCAGCAGCGCGGCGACTACTACGAGAACGCCGTGCAGCATCGTGGAGTTCCGGCTCACCGCACCCGATTTCACATTGGCGGTACTGCGCACGGCCACCCCGGCCACCGGCAGTCCGCCGAGCGCCCCGGAGACCATGTTGGCGGCGCCCTGGCCCAGCAGCTCCCGGTCCAGGTCGGAGCGGCCGACGCGGGGGACCGGGCCGGGGCGGGCGGCGACGAGTTTGTCCACGGCCACCGCGCCGAGAAGCGACTGCACGCTGCACACCAGGGTCGTGGTGAGCACGGCGGCGGCCAGGCCCGGCGCCGGGCCCTCGGGCAGCCCGGCCAGGGCGTGGCTGCGCCAGGACGGCAGGTCGACCCGGGGCAGCGCCAGACCGGTCAGGGCGGCCGTGCCGGTGGCCCCGGCGACGGCGACGAGGGCGGCCGGTACGCGTCGGAGCACCTGGCCGGTGCGGCCGGGCAGGCGCGGCCAGGCCAGCAGCAGGGCGAGCGTCAGCACGCTCATCGAGACGGCAGCCGGCTGCAGGTGGGCCAACTGGGCAGGCAGAGCACGCAGGTTGGCGAGGACGGAGCTGTCGGGAGTGCCGCCGAGGACGATGTGCAGCTGGGCGACGGCGATGGTGATGCCGATCCCGGCGAGCATGCCGTGTACGACGGCCGGGCTGACCGCGAGCGCGCCACGCGCCACGCGCAGGCAGCCGAGGCCGAGTTGGGCGAGTCCGGCGAGGACGGTGATGCCACAGGTCGTCCGCCAGCCGTAGCGGTGGATCAGGTCGGCGGTGACCACGGTGAGTCCGGCGGCAGGGCCGCTGACCTGGAGCGGGCAGCCGCCGAGCCGGCCGGCGACGAGTCCGCCCACGGCGGCGGCGACGAGGCCGGCCTGGAGCGGGGCACCGGTGGCCAGGGCGATGCCGAGGGACAGGGGAAGGGCGATCAGGAAGACCGCGACGGACGCCGACAGGTCGGCGCTTGCGACGGGGAAGCGGCGGCGTCCGCCGGGCGGCGGGCCGTGCGGTGGGTGCGGGTGCTGGGTGTGCGGGGGTGCGCAGGCTGACATGGTCCCGTCTCCTCCGGGGCGGCGGGATGGAGCAATGCTTGGCAAAGGAAACGTAATCCCGCGTAAAGGCCATGCATAACTTTTCGCGGCAAACAGCCCAAACGATCCCTCGCATGAGCGAACGAATCGATGGATCGGCTTGTCGTACTAACTCCTTCTCGGTCCCGTGCGACCTTGGCGGCGTTGTCGGTTCAAGCCCGGCGCATCACCAGAGAACGGCCCTCGCCGGCGTTTGCCTGAGAGAAGGAAGAAGGTGGGCGGAACATGGCCGCCACCCAGAGGATCGCCGTCGGTGCCATGGTCGCCGCGGCCTGTGCCTCGTCGCTCGCCGGTTGCGCGACCGGCGCCGACGGATCCCACGGTTCTCACGGTGCCAAGCAAGCTGCGCCCGGCCCGCAGAAGGGGGCCCCGGCTCCGGGCAGCGTGTTCCGGCTGATCGGCGACGGATCCACCGCGTACACCGGCGGGCAGCCGCACCTGCCCAGACCCGAGCGGCTGAAGCCCGGTGAGAAGCCCCCGCAGTTCGTGGTGTTCTCCTGGGACGGCGCGGGTGAGGACAGCCAGAAGCTGTTCTCGCACTTCCGCCAGGTCGCCAAGGGCAACCACGCGACCATGACGTACTTCCTCAGCGGCGTGTACATGCTGCCGGAGGAGAAGCGCGACCAGTACAAGCCACCCCGGCACTCGCCGGGCAGCTCCGACATCGGTTTCAACGACGCTAAGGGCATCGCCGACACCGTCAAGCAGGCACGGCTGGCCTGGCTGGAGGGCAATGAGATCGGCACGCACTTCAACGGCCACTTCTGCGGGGCCGACGGCGGGGTCGGCACCTGGTCGGTGGAGGAGTGGGAGAGCGAGATCGCCCAGGCCAAGCAGTTCGTGAAGACCTGGAAGACCAACACCGGCATGAGGGAGTCGGCCCCGCTGCCCTTCGACTACGACAAGGAGCTGATCGGCGCCCGCACCCCCTGCCTGGAGGGCCAGAAGAACTTCGTGAAGGCGGCCCGTCGGCTGGGCTTCCGCTACGACTCCAGCGGGATCGGCAACCAGGTCTGGCCCAAGAGGAAGGACGGGTTGTGGGACCTGTCGATGCAACTGGTGCCGTTCCCGGGGCACACCTATGAGCAGTTGACCATGGACTACAACTTCATGGTCAACCAGTCCGGCACGAAGACCCAGGGCGACCCGGACATGTTCGACTACTGGGGCGACCAGATGCGCGACGGCCTGCTCAAGGGCTTCTACCGGGCCTACGACGGCAACCGCGCCCCGCTGATCATCGGCAACCACTTCGAGTCCTGGAACGGCGGCACCTATATGCGCGCCGTCGAGGAGACGGTGAAGGAGGTCTGCAACAAGCCCGAGGTGCGCTGTGTGTCCTTCCATCAGCTGGTCGACTGGCTGGACGCCCAGGACCCGAAGGCCCTTGAGAGGCTGCGCACCCTGGAGGTGGGCGAGGCCCCCAGGCAGGGCTGGGCGTCCTTCCTCTCCGGCCGCCCGGCCCCGGCGCCCAAGGGAGTGCCCGGGGCACCGGCGTTCAGACCGTAGGCGTCACGCGCAGGCCGGAGGCGCAATACGCAGGCCGGAGGTGCCATACGCAAGTCGTGGGTGTCACAAGGCGGTTGCGGCCTGCGCGCCGAGGCTTTCGCCGAGCACGAAGGCCGGGTCGACCTGCGCCGCCAGGTCGGCCCCGGTGCGCTCATTGCCCCACGCCTCGGCGTTCTTCAGGTGGAAGTGCACCATCTGGCGGGTGTAGCGCTCCCAGTCCCGCGCCTCGTACGTGGCGTCCACGGTGGTCCGAAGGGTGCGCAGGGCGCGGGCGTTGGCCTCCTCCAGCAGATCGAACCGGGGCGGCCGGCCCTTCTCCACGGCACGCACCCAGTCCGAACGCCCGACGGTCACGAGCAGGTCGTCCCCGACCTCCGCCTGCAGGAAGTCGACGTCGTCCGGTTCCTGGATCTTGTTGCCGACGACCTTCAGGGCGACGCCGAAGTCGCTGGCGTACTCCTTGTACTGGCGATAGACGGACACCCCCTTCCGGGTCGGCTCGGCGACGAGGAACGTCATGTCGAAGCGGGTGAACATGCCGGAGGCGAAGGAGTCCGAACCGGCCGTCATGTCGACCACGACGTACTCGTCGGGGCCGTCGACGAGGTGGTTCAGGAACAGCTCCACCGCTCCCGTCTTGGAGTGGTAGCAGGCGACCCCCAGGTCGGCGTCCGTGAAGGGGCCGGTGACCATCAAACGGACGGCGCCGCCGTCGAGTTCCACCGGACGCGCACAGGCGTCGTAGACCGGATTGGGCTCCCGCACCCGGACCAGCCGCGAGCCCTCACCGGGCGGGGTCGTCTTGATCATCGTGGCGGCGGAGGCGATGCGCGGGTTGCCGCCGCGCAGATAGTCCTTGATCAGTGGCAGCCGTTCGCCCATGGCGGGCAGCGCGGCCGCCTCCGCCTCGTCGAGTCCGAGCGCGGGCCCGAGGTGCTGGTTGATGTCCGCGTCGATGGCGACCACCGGGGCGCCGGTGGCCACGAGGTGGCGGATGAAGAGGGAGGAGAGCGTGGTCTTGCCGCTGCCGCCCTTCCCGACGAAAGCAATTTTCATGTTCACCAACGGTAGTCGGGTGATAGCTGTAAGTGGCAGTCGGACGTGAAGAAGACCACTCCTTCGAGGGGTCGGCCGAAGGGATGCGTAGTGTCGTACTCATGAGTACGACAGGCGCGAACGCCGACCCGCTCGCGGCCCTGGGCTCGCTGCCCGGTGTGGCCGACTCCGTGGAATCCGTGCGCAAGGCCGTGGACCGGGTCTACGGGCACAGGATCATGCGGCGCCGCAGCGCCGAGATCACCTCCGAGGCGGCCCTGCGCGGTGCCCGCGGCTCCGCGGCGCTGTCCGGAGCCGACTGGGCGCTGGAGGAGGTGCGGCGGCGTACCGACTTCGGCGGCGACGCCGAGGCGCGCGTCATGGGTGCGGCCCTCCGGCTGTCGGCGGAGGCGGGACAGCTGCTGTCCATCTGGCGGCAGTCGCCCCTCAGGGTGCTGGCCCGGCTGCATCTGGTGGCCGTGGCGAGCAAGGGCGACGAGGTCGGCAGGCCGCGCCAGGCCGGCGAGCCGGTCGACGAACCGCTGATCGAGGTGCTGCTGCCGGACGCCCAGGAGGTCTCCGGGCGGCTGGAGGGGCTAGCGGACCTGATCATCACGGGGACGTCCGCGCCCGCGCTGGTCACGGCCGCCGTGGTGCACGGCGAGCTGCTCGCGCTGCGGCCCTTCGTGTCGCACAACGGCCTGGTCGCGCGCGCGGCCGAGCGGATCGTGCTGATCGGCAGCGGCCTGGACCCGAAGGCGATCTGCCCGCCCGAGGTCGGCCACGCCGAACTGGGCCGCGCCTCCTATCTGGCGGCGCTGGACGGATACGTCTCCGGCACCCCCGAGGGTGTGGCGGCCTGGATCGCGCACTGCGGCCGGGCGATCGAACTGGGTGCGCGCGAGTCGACGGCGGTGTGCGAGGCGCTGCAGCGCGGCGCGGCCTGAGAGAACGTCCGGGAGCCGCGGACACGAAATGCGGCGGTACGAGTGCTCGTACCGCCGCTGGCATGTTCACCGGGTTACCAAGCGTCCTCGATATCTGCCCATCAGGTCGGGGACTTTGCCCGTCACCTGGTGCGGCTGGCCCGTAATCGACGGGTCGACGTCGCGTGGGTGCTCGGTGTCCATGCGTGGTCCGTGGGCCAAGTGCGTAGTGGTAGGTGATCCTCTCGGATGTCCTTTGGTCTCGCGGGCCTAAGGTCTTTGTACCGCGAGCCCGGGGGAAGCGAAACCCCTGCCTCCGGTTCTTTACTTTTAGGTTCGAACGAGGGCGAAACGGGCCTCGGCCGGACCGCGCCAGGACGTGAGGCGGTGCTCGGCGTCAGACGGTGCCTCGGCGCCGGCTGGCGTACCAGACGAGGCCGGCGGTCGCGGCCGCCGCTCCTATGGCCGCCGCCGCGACCAGTGTGGGACGGGCAGGGACGGACAGCGTGGGCAGCCGCTTCTTCAGCGGGACCGGCCGGCGGAACTCCAGAACCGGCCAGCCGCGCGCGAGTGCCTCGCGGCGCAGGGCGCGGTCCGGGTTCACCGCGTGCGCGTGCCCGACTGCCTGGAGCATCGGCAGATCGGTCGCCGAGTCGCTGTAGGCGTAGCACCGGTCGAGGTCGTAGCCCTCGGACGCGGCCAGCTCCCGGATCGCCTCGGCCTTGGTCGGGCCGTAGGCGTAGTACTCCACCTCCCCGGTGAAGCAGCCGTCCTCGCCGACGACCATGCGGGTGGCCACCACCCGGTCCGCGCCGAGCAGTTCGCCGATGGGCTCGACCACCTCGGCGCCCGAGGTCGACACGATCACCACGTCCCGGCCGGCCGTGTGGTGCTCCTCGATGAGGGAGGCGGCCTCGTCGTAGATGATCGGGTCGATCAGGTCGTGCAGGGTCTCGGCGACGATCTCCCGCACCTGCTGCACGTTCCAGCCGCGGCACAAGGTGGACAGATACTCGCGCATGCGCTCCATCTGGTCGTGATCCAGCCCCCCGACCAGGAAGACGAACTGGGCATATGCGGTACGCAGCGCGGCCCTGCGGTTGATCAGCCCGCCTTGGTAGAAGGACTTGCTGAAGGTGAGCGTGCTCGACTTCGCAATGACCGTCTTGTCCAGATCAAAGAAGGCTGCTGCGCGGGGCAAGGAGTGGTTTTCCACGCCCCAGAGCATAGGCGCCCACCATTCGGCGTAAGGTGGGGCGCGTGGGTTTGCCTGAGAGGGCTCTCGGGTACACCATGGAAGTCACGGATCGTTCGCGACCGTGCTAACCCGGTCCGACTCCTCCCCCCCCGAGTCGGCCGTGGGGACGACCCCCGCTCTCCCCCCCGGCGGGGGTCGTCGCATGTCCGGACGGGTTTTCTCCTCCCTCCCCCTTTTTCACGCGACCGCGGGGTCGGTACGACGCCGCCGCGGCCGCCGCTTCTGCGCGCCCGCGATCCGTTACTGGGGGTAATCGTCGCGCTGCTCTGTGGAAGTCGCACAGGGATCGGTACAGAGCTCACCGGTATGGGTGACGGCGATATTCACAGGGCCCGAGTTGTCCACAGTTTTCGTCCAAGATCCACATGATTTCGCGGATCGCTGCACCGTGATTCCAGCGCGCTCGGCCGCGGCGAGTTCATGGCCGGTTCCGATTGCCGGGGCGCCTATGGCCGGTTTCTGTCGGCCGTTCATATGGGGGCCGCTTGCCGGTTCTTCACACCTTTGGGAATCGCGTGGCCGCAGAGGCTGCGCGGCCCATGCAGCGAAGGGGGAACACCCGTGACCGCAGCCGTCACCCATGATCCGCCGCCCGGCGCCCCGGACCGGCCGGGCAGGCCGCTCATCGTCACCGAGGACGCCGAACTCCTGGACGACCTGCTGCGCCTGTGCGCGGCGGCCGGCGCCACGCCCGAGGTCCACCACGGCGTCCCCGCACACGGCGACGGCTGGGAGGCGGCCCCGCTGGTGCTGGTGGGCGACGACGCCGTCCGCCGGGTCGGCGGGGCCACCCGCCGCCGTGGAGTGGTGCTGGTCGGCCGTGACCAGGACGACCCGGGGGTGTGGCAACGCGCCGTCGAGATCGGCGCCGACCACGTCCTGATGCTGCCCGACGGTGAGCAGTGGCTGATCGACCGCATCGCCGACGTGGCCGAGGGAGTCGGCCGCCCGGCCCTCACCGTCGGGGTGATCGGCGGCCGGGGCGGGGCCGGTGCCTCCACGCTCGCGTGCGCGCTCGCCGTCACCTCCGCGCGCGAGGGCCTGCGCACCCTCCTCGTGGACGCCGATCCGCTCGGGGGCGGACTCGACGTACTCCTCGGCGGCGAGAGCGCCGACGGACTGCGCTGGCCCGCCTTCGCCGCCTCCCGCGGCAGGGTCGGCGGCGGCGCCCTGGAGGAGTCGCTGCCCGAACTGCACTCCCTGCGCGTGCTGAGCTGGGACCGCGGCGACTGCGTCGCCGTCCCGCCACCGGCCGTGCGCGCGGTGCTCGCCGCCGCCCGGCGACGCGGCGGCACGGTCGTGGTGGACCTGCCCCGCCGTCTCGACGACGGGGTCGCCGAAGTCCTCGCCCAGCTCGACCTGGCGCTGCTCGTCGTCCCCGCCGAACTGCGCGCGATCGCGGCCGCCGGGCGGGTCGCCTCCGCCGTCGGCATGGTCGTGCGCGACCTGCGCGTGGCGGTACGCGGGCCGTACGCACCGGGCCTGGACGACCAGGAGGTGGCCCGGTTGCTCGGCCTGCCGCTGGCCGGCGAGGTGCCGGTCGAACCGCCGCTGCTGCGCCCGCGGGGCGGTGCGAAACCGCCCGCCGCGACCGGACGCGGCCCGCTCGCCCGCTTCTGCGCGAACTTCTGGGAGCGCGCGCTGGTCGAGGCCGGAGGCACCCGATGACCCTCCCCGGACTCGACCGCGCGGACGGCGCCGCCCTGCTCGACGGCGTCCGGCGCCGGCTGGCCGAGAGCGGCGCCGAACCCACCCCCGCGCGCGTGGCCCAGGCCCTGCGCGAACAGGGCCGGGTGCTCGGCGACGCCGAAGTCCTGGGCGCGGCCCGGCAGCTGAGGTCCGAACTCGTCGGCACCGGCCCCCTGGAGCCGCTGCTCGCCGACCCGGACGTCACCGACGTCCTGGTGTCCGCCCCCGACCGGGTGTGGGTGGACCGCGGCGGCGGTCTGGAGCTGACCCCGGTGACCTTCCCCGACGCGGCGGCCGTACGGCGCCTCGCGCAGCGGCTGGCCGCCGTGGCCGGACGCCGGCTGGACGACGCCCGGCCGTGGGCGGACGCCCGGCTGCCCGACGGCACCCGCCTGCACGCCGTGCTGCCCCCGGTCGCCGTCGGCTGCACCTGCCTGGCCCTGCGGGTCGTACGGCCCCGGGCGTTCACGCTGGAGGAACTGGTCGAGGCCGGCACGGTGCCGCCCGGCGGCGACCGGATCCTCAGGGCGCTGCTCGCGGCCCGGCTGTCCTTCCTCGTCAGCGGCGGCACCGGAAGCGGCAAGACGACGCTGCTCAGCGCCCTGCTGGGGCTGGTCGGCGCGGACGAGCGGATCGTGCTGGCCGAGGACTCGGCCGAGCTGCGCCCGGACCATCCGCACGTCGTCCGGCTGGAGACCCGGCCCGCCAACCAGGAGGGGGCAGGCCTGGTCACCCTGGAGGACCTGGTCCGGCAGGCGCTGCGGATGCGGCCCGACCGGCTGGTCGTCGGAGAGGTCCGCGGACCCGAGGTGGTCCATCTGCTCGCGGCCCTCAACACAGGCCATGAGGGCGGCTGTTGCACGGTCCACGCCAACGCCGCCGGAGACGTCCCGGCCCGCCTGGAGGCGCTGGCCACGGCCGCCGGACTCGACCGGGCCGCGCTGCACAGCCAGCTCGCGGCCGCCCTCTGCGTGGTCCTGCACCTCGTACGGGACCGGTCCGGGCGGCGCCGGATCGCCGAGGTGCACGTGCTGGAGCGGGACGCCACGGGGCTGGTCCGGACGGTGCCGGCCCTGCGCTGGGGCGAGAGGGCCTTCGTGCGGGAGCGGGGCTGGGAGCGGCTGGAGCGGCTCCTGGAGGCCGGAGCGGACTCGGAGAGGGGTGCGGGCGAGTGATCGGTGAGACGTCCATGGGCGCGGCGCTGATCTGCCTCGGCGCGCTGGTCTGGCTGCTGGGCGGGCGGCACTGCGGAATGCGGCGGGCGCGGCTGCTGCTCGCGGGCGGCGGCGTGGTCGCGACCGGCCCACCCGCCCGGGACCGGGCCCTGGCGGACCTACGGCGGCTGCGCGGCCGGCTGGGAGCCGAGTGGTGGGCCCTCGCTGCCGGTCTGCTGCTCGGGCTGCTGGGGGCCTCGGTGATTCCGGTCGTCGCGGGGGCGGCCGGGGTGGTGGTGCTGCGCCGGGTGCGGCTGGCTCGGCAGGCCCGGCGGGTCCGGGAGCGGCGGGCGGACGCGGTGATCGCCCTGTGCGGGGCTCTCGCCGGGGAGGTGCGCGCCGGACGGCAGCCGGGCGAGGCGTTGCTGCGGGCGGCGCGGGACTCCGGCGGGCTCGGCGAGGCGCAGGCGGCCGTGGTCGCGGCGGCGCGGTTCGGCGGGGACGTGCCCGGCGCGCTCACCGCGGCGGCCCGGCAGCCGGGCGCCGAGGGCCTGCTCGGGCTGGCCGCGTGCTGGCGGGTGGCCGTGGACCAGGGGGCCGGGCTCGCGGCGGGCCTGGACCGGCTGGAGGCGGCCCTGCGCGCCGAGCGGGACCAGCGCGCCGACCTGCGCGCCCAGTTGGCAGGTGCCCGGGCGACCACGGTGCTGCTCGCCGTACTCCCCGCCCTCGGCCTCCTCCTCGGCTCGGCCATGGGCGCCGACCCGCTCCACGTCCTCCTCCACACGGGCGCCGGCCTCGGCTGCCTGGCGATCGGATCCGCCTTCGAGGCGGCGGGGATGTGGTGGGCCGTGCGGATCGTGCGGGGGGCGGGGGTGGTGTGAGCGCGGGCGGGCGGGGAGCCGGGAGCGGTCCGCGGAGGAGCGGTGTGCGCGGGACGGGGCGCGTGATGGTTTGCGCCGGCTGGGACATGTGGGGAGAGCGGGTGACATGAGCGGGGAAGTCGTCCACAGGTTGGGGACGGTCGGGGGTGTTGTGCTGGTCCTCGGCTGGGCGGTTCGGTGGTTGGAGCTGGTCCGCAGACGGCGTCGGGCGCGGCAGCGGGCGGCCGAGCTGCTCGGTCAGGACGTGCCGGTGCCCAGGAGGCGGTTGCCGTCGGCGGGCATGCTGCGGCGGTGGCTGCCGTTGGCCGGGGCGGTGTGCGGTGCCTGGGCCCTGGTCGGTGGGGTGACCGGGGCCGTGCTGGGGCTGGGGGCCGGGGTCGTGCTGCGGTGGTGGCGGAGCCGGCAGTTGGCGGTCGGCCGGGCGGAGCCGGTCGGCACGGCCGCCGCCACACGCCAAGTCCCGCTCGCCGCCGATCTGCTGGCCGCCTGCATCGCAGCCGGCGCCGGACCGGTGATCGCCGCACAGGCGGTGGGGGAGGCGCTCGACGGGCCGGTGGGCCAGGCGCTCGCGCGGGGCGCGGCCGAGGTGCGGCTCGGCGGTGAACCGGCGGCCGCCTGGCGGAGGTTGGCCGAACTGCCCGGCGCCGGGGCGCTGGCGCGGTTGCTGGAGCGGGCCGACGAGTCCGGGCTTCCGGCGGCCGGCCCGGCCGCCCGCCTCGCCTCCGACGCACGCGCGCAGTGGGCCCGCACCGCGACGGCCCGGGCCCGGCGCGCGGCCGTACTGATCTCCGCGCCGGTGGGCCTGTGCTTCCTGCCCGCCTTCATCGCGGTCGGCGTGCTGCCCGTCGTGATCGGCCTCGCGGGCGGCGTGATGGGAGGCAGGTGAGGCGTACGAGAGCGAACGAGCCCAGGCGGACAACGAACCGAGCAATCGCGGAGAACCACAAAAGACCTGAATCCCACGGGGGTCGGAATGCACAGGAAGATCAAGGAAGCGACGGCGGACCGGCTGCGGCGGAAGCGCCGCAGGGATGCCGGAATGGTGACGTCCGAGTACGCGATGGGGATCATCGCGGCCGTCGGGTTCGCGCTGCTGCTCTACGAGGTCGTCACCAGCGGCCAGGTCCGGACGGAGCTGCAGGACATCGTGAAGAAGGCCCTCAGTGCGCGGATGTGAGCGAGGGGCGGACCGGGGGTTCGTGACCGCGGAGGCGGCCGTGGTGCTGTGCGTGCTGGTGGCGTTCACGATGGCGCTGGTCTGGGGGCTGCTCGTGGTGGCCGCACAGATCCAGTGCGTGGACGCCGCCCGCATCGGCGCCCGGGCCGCCGCGCGTCAGGACCCGGCCGACGCCGTGGTGACGGTGACCCGTGAGGCCGCGCCGCGCGGCGCCCGGGTGACGGTCGGGCGCGAGGGCGACCAGGTACGGGTGACGGTGGTGGCCAGACCGCCGGTGCTCGGCGGGTTGCCGTTCGAGGTGCGGGAGCAGGCCGTCGCGCCGGCCGAGGAGACCACGCCGGCCGGGCAGACCACGGTGACCGGGGAGGCGGAGCCGTGAGGCGAGATGGGGCGGGGGATCGGCGGCACGCCGGGCGGGGGTTCACCGTGCGGGGGTCCGCTGTGCGGAGCCGGCGGCAGTCCGACCGGGGGTCCGCCACCGTGTGGAGTCTGGGCGCGATGGCCGTGCTGTGCGCGGTGTTCGGCGTCGTGCTCGCGCTGGGTCAGGCCGTCGTCGTCCGGCATCGGGCGGCCGGCGGCGCGGATCTGGCGGCGCTCACGGCGGCGGCCCACTGGGAGGAGGGCGGCGCGGCGGCCTGCGCCCGGGCCGGGCGGGTGGCGGCCGCCCAGGGGGTACGGCTGGTGCGATGCGCGATCGTCGGTGAGACCTCGGACGTGACGGCGGCCTCGGGAAGAGGGCCGTTCGCGGCGCAGGCCAGGGCCCGAGCAGGGCCTGCAGGACCGGAGCCTGCGGGACCGGAGCCGGCGGGACCGGAGCCGGCGGGATCCGCGCCCGAGGCCCCCGGGCCCGAAGGACCGGCGCCGGGAGCCGCCCTCGTACCGCGAGCCCCCAGGTCGAGCATGATCAAGCCCGCGGCGCCCGCCCCGTAGCCGGCTCCTCCGCCCGCTGTTCCCCCGCGGCCGGCGCCTCCGTCCCCCATTCCCCCGGCTTCTCCTCCGGCGCTCCCCGCAGCAGCACCGTGAGGAGTCGTACCGCCCCCCTCTTGTGCAGCGGGTCGTTGCCGTTGCCGCACTTGGGGGACTGGATGCAGGACGGGCAGCCGGCCTCGCACTCGCAGGAGGCGATGGCCTCGCGGGTGGCGGCGAGCCAGGTGCGGGCGGTGTGGAAGGCACGCTCGGCGAAGCCCGCGCCGCCGGGGTGGCCGTCGTACACGAAGACCGTCGGCAGCAGGGTGTCCGGGTGCAGCGGGATCGAGACGCCGCCGATGTCCCAGCGGTCGCAGGTCGCGAAGAGGGGGAGCAGGCCGATGGAGGCGTGCTCGGCGGCGTGCAGGGAGCCGCCCAGGATCTCCGGGGTGATCCGGGCCTCGTCGAGCTGGTCGTCGGTGACCGTCCACCACACCGCGCGGGTGCGCAGCGTACGAGGAGGGAGTTCGAGTTTGGTCTCGCCGAGCACTTCACCGGTGATGAGGCGCCTGCGGAGATAGGAGACCACCTGGTTGGTGACCTCGACCGAGCCGTAGCAGAGCCGGCCGGCACCCCAGGGGATCTCGGTGTCGGTTTCCAGAATGGAGATGGAGGTGGTGTCGCGGGCGACCGTGGAGTACGGCGGGTCGGCCTGCTCGACCAGGGCGACCGAGTCCTCCAGGTCCAGCTGGCGTACCAGGTAGGTGCGGCCCTGATGGAGGTGGACCGCCCCCTCGTGGACCGTGGAGTGCGCGGCACCCGCGTCGACCGTGCCGAGCAGACGGCCCGTTCCGGACTCGACGATCTGCACCGGGCGCCCGCCCGCGCCGCGGATGTCGGTCAGGTCTGCGGCCCGCTCCCGGCGTGTCCAGTGCCAGGCCTTCGTCCGCCGGCGGAGCAGCTTCGCGGCCTCCAGCTGCGGCAGCACGTCCGCGCAGGCGGGGCCGAAGAGGTCCAGGTCCTCCTCGGTCAGCGGGAGCTCCGCGGCGGCGGCGCACAGGTGCGGGGCGAGGACGTAGGGGTTGTCGGGGTCGAGGACGGTGGATTCCACCGGCTGGTCGAACAGGGCCTCGGGGTGGTGGACCAGGAAGGTGTCCAGCGGGTCGTCGCGGGCCACCAGCACGGCGAGCGCGCCCTGTCCGGAGCGGCCCGCGCGGCCCGCCTGCTGCCACAGGGAGGCGCGTGTGCCCGGGTAGCCGGCGATGACCACCGCGTCCAGGCCGGAGACGTCCACGCCCAGCTCCAGGGCCGTCGTGGCGGCGAGGCCCAGGAGTTCGCCCGAGTGCAGGGCGCGTTCCAGGGCGCGGCGCTCCTCGGGGAGGTAGCCGCCACGGTAGGCCGCGACACGCCGGACCAGGGAGCGGTCGACCTCGGCCAGTTTCTCCTGGGCGATCACCGAGATCAGCTCGGCGCCGCGCCGGGACCGTACGAAGGCCACCGAGCGCACCCCCTGCACGGTGAGGTCGGTCAGCAGATCGGCGGTCTCGGCGGTGGCCGTACGCCGTACGGGGGCACCCTTCTCGCCGTGCAACTCGGTGAGCGGGGGCTCCCACAGGGCGAAGACGAGTTCCCCGCGTGGGGAGGCGTCGTCGGCGACCTCGGTCACCGGCAGGCCTGTCAGCCGGCGGGCGGCGACCGCGGGCTCGGCGGCGGTCGCCGAGGCCAGCAGGAAGACGGGCGAGGCGCCGTAGCGGGCGCACAGGCGGCGCAGCCGGCGCAGTACCTGGGCGACGTGCGAGCCGAAGACGCCGCGGTAGGTGTGGCACTCGTCGATGACGACGTACTTGAGCGACTTCAGGAAGGAGGACCAGCGCGGGTGGGAGGGGAGTATCCCGCGGTGCAGCATGTCGGGGTTGGTGAGGACGTAGTTGGCGTACTGGCGGATCCACTCCCGTTCCTCGAACGGGGTGTCGCCGTCGTACACGGCCGGGCGCACCGAGGTGCCGAGCGGCTGTGAAAGTTCCTTCACCGAACGGCACTGGTCCGCCGCAAGCGCCTTGGTGGGAGCCAGGTACAGCGCGGTGGCCCCTCGGCCGTTCGGGGCCTCGGCGCCGTCCATAAGGGTGGACAGGACGGGCACGAGGTACGCGAGGGACTTGCCGGAGGCGGTGCCGGTGGCGACGACCACCGAGTCGCCGTCCAGGGCGTGCTCGGCGGCCAGCGCTTGGTGCGCCCAGGGGTGCTCGATGCCGCACGCCTGGATGGCCGCGATCACCTCGGACCGGATTCGGTCAGGCCAGACGGCATGGCGGCCCGCCCGCGGGGGCAAGTGCTCCGTATGAGTGATGCGCGCAGACCGGTTCGGCCCGGAGGCGAGCCGGTCGAGGACCGCGCCCGGAGACGGGCGGGACGCCGGGTCCGCCGGGGATCGATCGGATCGGTGATTCTTGGCCATCGGCACCGAGTGTGTCACTGGCGTGACGGACAATGGAGCCAAGGCGTCGTGCACGCCTGCCGGTAAGTGATTGAATGCCATCGCGGCTGGCGATGCGTCCCGGGGGCCGCCGAGGTGTCCCGAGGGGCGTCCGCTCGATAGCAAGGTGCTGGAGGATCCGTGGACCTGTCCCTGTCGACCCGTACCGTCGGCGATCGTACGGTCGTCGAGGTCGGTGGCGAAATCGATGTATACACCGCGCCCAAGCTGCGCGAGCAGCTGGTCGAGCTGGTGAACGACGGCAATTTCCACCTCGTCGTCGACATGGAGGGCGTGGACTTCCTCGACTCCACCGGGCTCGGCGTGCTGGTCGGCGGCCTGAAGCGAGTGCGTGCCCATGAGGGCTCGCTGCGCCTGGTCTGCAACCAGGAGCGCATTCTCAAGATCTTCCGTATCACCGGCCTCACCAAGGTGTTCCCGATCCACACCTCGGTCGAGGAAGCGGTGGCGGCCACCGACTGACCCTGGAGCGGTCACCGGCGCCGGGCTCCCGTCGGAGTCCGGACGCCGGCCGGTTCCGTCCGGCCCGCCGCGTGCGCGGCCGGTGCGTCGACCGGTTCCGTCCCGGGTCCTTGAGCGGCCCGGGGCACAGAAGCACATCAGGGGGTGCGGGCTCTCGGCGGCCCCGCCCCCGACCGCACGCCCGTAGTCGCGAGGGGGATGCATGGCCACCGTCGAACTCCGCTTCAGCGCGCTGCCCGAGCACGTCCGGACCGCCCGGCTGGTGGCGGCAGCGGTGGCACGCAGGGCCGGAGTGGACGAGGCCGTCCTGGACGAGCTCCGGCTCGCCGTCGGCGAGGCCTGCTCCCGTGCCGTCGGACTGCACCAGAGCAGCGGCATCAGCGCGCCTGTGAAGGTGGCGCTGATCGAAGAGGAGAAACAGTTCTCCATCGAAGTCGGCGACGAGGCGCCGCACGCCGTCCCGGGCGACACGCCCGGGGCCGGACAGGACGTCGAGGCGGAGATCGAGGAGGACGAGATGGGCCTCGCGGTCATCAGCGGCCTCGTCGACGACGTCCAGGTCTCCACCGGACACGACGGCGGCCTGATCCGCATGACCTGGCCGACCACACCCCCGGCCACAGCGCTGCTCTGAGCGCCGCCGTACCACTTCACGAGGGCCCTGCCGAGCAGGGCCCTCGGTGTTTTTCCGACGTCAGACGGCGCCCCGTGAATTCGTGAAGGAATTCACGATCATTAAGAATGCCCTGGGGGCATTACTCCATTCGGGTTGTCGGGCGGGATCTCGATCATTTACTGATGAGTCGGCGGAGGCGGATTCCGTTTACCGCGCTCTGTTTAGATCACACTGAGGTACCTAGAATCCCCACATCTTGAGCTCAGCCCAAGCGTCAAGGAGGACGAATGGCGGGGCTTTCTACCCCTCAATCTGGTCACCCCACATCCCTCGCGGCCGCGGTCCTGACCAACGACAACCGGATCATCGTGGCCGTCATCGCGGCGGTCGCACTGGCCGCGCTGGTGGTCGCGGGGATCCTGGTGCGCCAGGTGCTGGCCGCCGGCGAGGGCACCGACAGCATGAAGCGGATCGCCGAGGCGGTCCAGGAAGGCGCGAAGGCGTATCTCGCCCGGCAGCTGCGCACGCTCGGCGTATTCGCCGTCGTCGTCTTCTTCCTGCTCCTGCTGCTGCCCGCGGACGACTGGAATCAGCGTGCCGGACGATCGGTGTTCTTCCTGATCGGAGCGGCGTTCTCGGCGGCCACCGGCTATATCGGCATGTGGCTCGCCGTGCGCAGCAATGTCAGGGTCGCCGCGGCGGCCCGGGAAGCCACCCCGGCACCGGGCGAACCGCAAAAGGATCTCACCACCGTTTCGCACACCGCGATGAAGATCGCATTTCGCACGGGCGGCGTCGTCGGCATGTTCACGGTGGGGCTCGGCCTGCTCGGCGCCTCCTGCGTGGTGCTGGTGTACGCGGCCGACGCTCCGAAGGTGCTGGAGGGCTTCGGCCTCGGCGCCGCCCTGATCGCCATGTTCATGCGTGTGGGCGGCGGCATCTTCACCAAGGCCGCCGACGTCGGCGCCGACCTGGTCGGCAAGGTCGAACAGGGCATTCCGGAGGACGACCCGCGCAATGCCGCGACCATCGCCGACAACGTGGGCGACAACGTCGGCGACTGCGCGGGCATGGCGGCGGACCTCTTCGAGTCGTACGCCGTGACCCTGGTGGCCGCACTGATCCTCGGCAAGGCCGCCTTCGGCAACTCCGGACTGGCCTTCCCGCTGCTGGTGCCCGCGATCGGCGTCCTCACGGCGATGATCGGCATCTTCGCGGTCGCCCCGCGGCGCGCCGACCGCAGCGGCATGAGCGCGATCAACCGCGGGTTCTTCATCTCCGCGGTGATCTCGCTCGCGCTGGTCGCGGTCGCGGTCTTCGTCTACCTGCCCTCGAAGTACTCCGCGCTCCACGGCGTGACGGACGCGGCGATCAGGGGCAAGGGCGGCGACCCGCGGATCCTGGCCCTGGTCGCGGTGGCGATCGGCATCCTGCTCGCCGCCGTCATCCAGCAGCTGACCGGCTACTTCACCGAGACCAACCGCCGCCCGGTCCGGGACATCGGCAAGACCTCCCTCACCGGACCGGCCACCGTCGTCCTGTCCGGGATCTCGGTCGGTCTGGAGTCCGCCGTCTACACCGCGCTGCTCATCGGGCTCGGTGTGTACGGCGCGTTCCTGCTCGGCGGTACGTCGATCATGCTCGCGCTGTTCGCGGTCGCGCTGGCCGGCACCGGCCTGCTCACCACGGTCGGTGTGATCGTCGCGATGGACACCTTCGGTCCGGTCTCCGACAACGCGCAGGGCATCGCCGAGATGTCCGGCGACGTCGAGGGCGCGGGCGCACAGGTGCTGACCAACCTGGACGCGGTCGGCAACACCACTAAGGCCATCACCAAGGGCATCGCCATCGCCACCGCCGTCCTCGCCGCGTCGGCGCTGTTCGGGTCGTACCGCGACGCGATCACCACCAACGTGCAGGACGTCGGGGTGAGACTCACCGGGCCGGGCGCGCCGCTGAGTCTGTCCCTGGACATCTCCCAGCCCAACAACCTCGTCGGCCTCATCGCGGGCGCCGCGGTCGTCTTCCTCTTCTCCGGACTGGCCATCAACGCCGTGTCGCGATCGGCCGGTTCGGTGGTCTTCGAGGTGCGGCGGCAGTTCCGTGAGAAGCCCGGGATCATGGACTTCACCGAGAAGCCCGAGTACGGCAAGGTCGTCGACATCTGCACCAAGGACGCCCTGCGGGAGCTGGCCACGCCGGGTCTGCTCGCCGTCATGGCGCCGATCTTCATCGGGTTCACGCTCGGCGTCGGCTCGCTGGGCTCCTACCTCGCCGGCGCGATCGGCGCGGGAACGCTGATGGCGGTGTTCCTCGCCAACTCCGGCGGCGCCTGGGACAACGCCAAGAAGCTGGTGGAGGACGGCCATCACGGCGGCAAGGGCAGCGAGGCCCATGCGGCCACGGTGATCGGCGACACCGTCGGCGATCCCTTCAAGGACACCGCGGGACCGGCGATCAACCCGCTGCTGAAGGTCATGAACCTGGTCTCGCTGCTCATCGCGCCCGCGGTGATCAAGTTCTCCTACGGCAGCGACAAGAGCCTCGGGGTACGGATCGCGATCGCGGTCCTCGCGCTCTTGGTGATCGTCGTCGCCGTGTACGTCTCCAAGCGGCGCGGTATCGCCGTCGGTGACGACGAGAACGCCGAGCGGGTCTCCAACTCACCGAACACGGCGGTGGTTTCCTAGATCTTCCGGGGAAGGCCCTGCTCAACGGGCGGGCGGGCGGCGCGTCCAGACGCGCCGCCCGCCCGTTTCCGTGTGCGGGCGCGGCTGTGGGCTCGCCCACGTGGTGAGGCTTCTCTCTCCTGGTGCAAAGCACCCCAAAGAGCACCTTAGGGGGCGTTCGGGGAGTGGAGGGTGTGCGTCCGCCGTGTAGGGTCCGTGGGCCGAGAGCCATGGAAGGGACCAATCCGGTGAACAAGAAGCTCGCGGCCGCACTGTCCGGCGGTGCGGTACTGGTGGTGGCGCTGTCCGGTTGCACCAGCAGCGGCGGTGACAAGGGACCCGACCCCAAGCTGGTCGCCTGGGCCAAGTCGGTGTGCGACGCGGTGCCCGCGCAGGACGCGAAGATCAAGGCGGCGAACGCGGCGATCAGCACGACGGCGGCCGACACCGCCAAGCCCGAGACCCTCCAGAAGACCGACTCGCAGGCCTTCCAGGACATGGCCGACGGCTACAAGGCGATAGCCACCGCCGTCAGCGACGCGGGCGCGCCTCCCGGTGTCCAGGACGGCGGCAAGCGGCTCCAGGACGTCGTGAAGAGCTTCAACGGCCTCTCCGCCTCCTACGCCGGTCTGAAGAAGCAGGTCGACGCGCTGAACACCAAGGACCAGGCCAAGTTCGCCTCGGGTCTGCACGACATCGCGGTGCAGATGACGGACCTGGAGAAGCAGCACAAGAGCGGCACCGACGCGCTGGAGAAGCTCCAGCAGGGCGACGTCAAGAACGCCATCGCCCAGCAGGCCAGCTGCAAGAAGGTCGCGGCCACGGCTTCGTCGTCCTCGTCCTCACCGACGGCGGGCTGACCCGCCCCTTACGCCGGCGGGCTGCTCGCGGGTCGCAGGGCAGGCTCGGCGGCCCCGCTCGGGCCGCCTGGGGCCGTGTCGCCGCCCCACGCGCGCCGCGTGCGTCGACGGCGGCGGCGCCGTTCCCCGCTGTCCGCCCTTCCCGGCTGTCGGCCGGCGCCGCCCGGTGGGCCGTGACCGGGTGGGGTTCTCAGGCGTGCCCGAACCGTGTCGGTGAGGCGCGCTGAGGCCGCGTGCGGGAGGGGCCGCGGGCCACAATGGGGGGTGTGACTGACTCCGGACTCGCTTCCCTGCCCGCTTCCGACCGGCCCGACATCGCCGCACGCCTGCGTGGCGCGCTGCTGGCCGCCTCCTTCACCGCCGACGGGCTGCTGGACCTGCTCGGCGCCCCCGCGTACGCGGCGCTGGCCCGCAGCGAGACCGTGCCCGCCCTGAGGGCGACCCGTGGCGACACGCCGCTGGAGACGCTCGTACGGCTGTTCCTGCTCCAGCAACCGGTGCCGTACGCGCGCGTGGCGGCCGTTCTGCCGGTCGAGGAGGCACTGGAGGCCGGGTGGCTCACGCGCGTGGGCGCCGACGAGGTGGCCGCCACCGTGGACGTGCGCCCCTACGGCGGCCCGGACGGCGAGGACTGGTTCATCGTCTCCGACCTGGGCTGCGCGGTCGGCGGGGCCGGCGGCATCGGACAGCGTGACGAGGGCGTCGTCCTGGGCGTCGGCGGCGCGTCCACGACACTCGCCGGCATCACCGTACGTACCCCCGTCGCCTCCGCCCTGGACCTCGGTACCGGTTCCGGCATCCAGGCGCTGCACGCCACGCGGCACGCCACGCGCGTGACGGCGACCGACCTCAACCCGCGCGCCCTGCACATCACCGCGCTCACGCTCGCGCTCTCCGGCGCGCCCGCCGCCGACCTGCGCGAGGGTTCGCTGTTCGAGCCGGTCCAGGACGACGAGACCTTCGACCTGATCGTCTCCAACCCGCCCTTCGTCATCTCGCCCGGTGCCCGGCTGACGTACCGGGACGGTGGCATGGGCGGGGACGATCTGTGCCGCTCGCTCGTTCAGCAGGCGGGGGAACGGCTGAACGAGGGCGGGTTCGCGCAGTTCCTCGCCAACTGGCAGCACGTGGCAGGGGAGGACTGGCAGGACAGACTCAGGTCGTGGGTGCCGCGCGGGTGCGATGCCTGGATCGTGCAGCGCGAGGTACAGGACGTCACGCAGTACGCCGAGCTGTGGCTGAGGGACGCCGGTGACCACCGCGGGGATCCGGCGGAGTACCAGGCGCGGTACGACGCCTGGCTCGACGAGTTCGAGGCGCGCAAGGTCAAGGCGGTCGGCTTCGGCTGGATCACCCTGCGCCGGACGGGTTCCGCCGAGCCCGTCGTCACGGTGGAGGAGTGGCCGCACCCGGTCGAGCAGCCCCTCGGGGCCACCATCCGGGCGCACTTCGAGCGTCTCGACTATCTCCGGCAGAACGACGACGCGGCGCTCCTCGACAGCCACTTCAAGCTCGCCGCCGAGGTGGTCCAGGAGCAGGTCGGGCTGCCCGGCGCCGAGGACCCGGAGCATGTGGTGCTGCGCCAGCACCGCGGGATGCGCCGGGCCACCAAGGTGGACACGGTCGGCGCCGGGTTCGCGGGCGTCTGCGACGGCACGCTGAGCGCGGGCCGCATCCTCGACGCCATCGCCCAGCTCATGGACGAGGACCCGGTGGTGCTCCGCGACCGCACGCCCGCCCAGATCCGCCTGCTGGTGGAGCAGGGCTTCCTCGAGCCGGCGCACTGACCGAGCCGGGCGCGGCGACAGGCCGCGCCGGCCGGTCCGGCGTGCGGTGGGCTACGGCGGCCGGTCCGGCGTGCGGTGGGCTACGGCGGCCGGTCCGGCGTGCGGTGGGCTACGGCGGCCGGGTCTCCTGAGGTACGCCGGGTACCGGTGCGGTCGTAGCCGTCCCCCGATGCCCTCGTGGCCGCGCCCGGGATCATCGCCGTATGCCGGTGGCCCGGGCCGGGATGGCGGGCCGTCGGCGGTGTCGTGACGCGCCCATGCCGCTGCCGTGGACGCCCGTCCCGCTGCCCTGACGCGCCGGTGTCGGGAAAACGGCCGGAAAAATATGGATGTGACATCCGTCCGGGGCGCCGGTCGATCACGTGTTCGATATCACGTCGACCTGTCGTTCACCCCGACGTCGCCTGCCCGTCCCCCGCTCGTCTCCCGCGCGTGCCAGTCTCCCGGCGCGGGCGGAGCCGGACGGCACGGAAGAGGTGGGCGGGGATGGAGAGCGGGCCGGCGATCTTCGCGGGAATGGTGTTCGCCCTGTTCGGGGGCGCCCTGCTGACCTGGACCGGCACCCGTCTCAGGCGCCGCGAGCCGGTGGCCCACGGTGTGAACCAGGTCGCATCGGTGGCCCTCGCGAGCGTGGCCGGGACGGTCGCGCTGGCCCTCGGCGGGTACTGCCTGAGCCGCCTCTGACGTCGGCGGGTCCGCGGCGCCGACAGTGCCGCGAAAGTAAGGGGAGCGTCACGCTCCGGACATGCCTCGGGTGGGTACCCGGTAGTCCGGGCGGCAGGAATGGCGGTAGTCGGGTTACCGTTCGAGTGGCCGTTGTGGGCTTTTCCCGTTTGACACGGGGGCGGGATGTACCGTCACACTCCGCAGCGTCACACGTGCCAGCACGCCGCGACCCCGGGAGAAGCCCTGGGGAGGCCCCAGCGTCGACCGGAGAGAAGAGCGAAGTTGTCCCCGACCAGCGAGACCGCACAGGGCGGCCGCCGACTCGTCATCGTCGAGTCGCCTGCCAAGGCGAAGACGATCAAGGGCTACCTCGGCCCCGGCTACGTCGTCGAAGCGAGCGTCGGGCACATCCGCGACCTCCCCAACGGCGCCGCGGAGGTGCCGGAGAAGTACACCGGCGAGGTACGCCGCCTCGGTGTGGACGTCGACCATGACTTCCAGCCGATCTATGTGGTCAACGCCGACAAGAAGGCACAGGTCAAGAAGCTCAAGGACCTGCTGAAGGACTCCGACGAGCTGTTCCTCGCCACCGATGAGGACCGGGAGGGCGAGGCGATCGCCTGGCACCTCCAGGAGGTCCTCAAGCCGAAGATCCCCGTCAAGCGGATGGTCTTCCACGAGATCACCAAGGACGCGATCCGCGAGGCCGTCGCCAACCCGCGCCAGCTCAACCAGAAGCTGGTCGACGCCCAGGAGACCCGCCGCATTCTCGACCGCCTCTACGGCTACGAGGTCTCGCCGGTCCTGTGGAAGAAGGTCATGCCGCGCCTGTCGGCCGGCCGCGTGCAGTCCGTCGCCACACGTCTGGTCGTCGAGCGGGAACGCGAGCGCATCGCGTTTCGCTCCGCCGAGTACTGGGACCTGACGGGCACCTTCGCCACCGGCCGCGCGGGGGATCCGTCGGACCCGTCGTCGCTGGTCGCCCGCCTGCAGACCGTCGACGGCAGGCGGGTCGCGCAGGGCCGCGACTTCGACTCCGTGGGACGGCTCAAGAGCGAGAACACCCTCCACCTCGACGAGGCGACGGCCCGCGCCCTCGCCGCCGCCCTGGAGAACACCCGCTTCTCCGTGCGGTCCGTCGAGTCCAAGCCGTACCGCCGCTCGCCGTACGCCCCGTTCCGTACGACGACGCTGCAGCAGGAGGCGAGCCGCAAGCTCGGCTTCGGCGCGAAGGCGACCATGCAGATCGCGCAGAAGCTGTACGAGAACGGCTACATCACGTACATGCGTACGGACTCCACGACGCTGAGCGACACCGCGATCGCCGCGGCCCGCGCCCAGGTCACGCAGCTGTACGGCGCCGACTACCTGCCCCCGCAGCCGCGCACCTACGCCGCCAAGGTCAAGAACGCGCAGGAGGCCCACGAGGCGATCCGCCCCTCGGGTGATCGTTTCCGCACTCCCGCCGAGACCGGCCTGACCGGCGACCAGTTCAAGCTCTACGAGCTGATCTGGAAGCGGACCGTCGCCTCCCAGATGAAGGACGCGACCGGTAACTCCGTGACCGTGAAGATCGGTGGCACCGCCGCCGACGGCCGGGACGTCGAGTTCAGCGCCTCCGGCAAGACGATCACCTTCCACGGCTTCCTGAAGGCCTACGTCGAAGGAGCCGACGACCCGAACGCCGAGCTGGACGACCGCGAGCGCCGGCTGCCGCAGGTCGCCGAGGGCGACGCGCTGTCCGCCGAGGAGATCACGGTCGACGGCCACGCCACCAAGCCCCCGGCCCGCTACACCGAGGCCTCGCTGGTCAAGGAGCTGGAAGAGCGCGAGATCGGCCGCCCGTCGACGTACGCGTCGATCATCGGCACGATCCTCGACCGCGGCTACGTCTTCAAGAAGGGCACGGCGCTCGTGCCGTCCTTCCTGTCCTTCGCCGTCGTCAACCTCCTGGAGAAGCACTTCGGGCGGCTCGTCGACTACGACTTCACCGCCAAGATGGAGGACGACCTCGACCGCATCGCGGCCGGTGAGGCGCAGGCCGTGCCGTGGCTGAAGCGGTTCTACTTCGGTGAGGGCACCGCCACGGGCGGCGCGGCCGACGCCGGCAACGGCGACGGGGACCACCTCGGCGGCCTCAAGGAGCTGGTGACCGACCTGGGCGCGATCGACGCGCGCGAGGTGTCGTCGTTCCCGGTGGGCAACGACATCGTGCTCCGCGTCGGCCGCTACGGCCCCTACATCGAGCGCGGCGAGAAGGACACCGAGCAGCACCAGCGCGCCGACATCCCGGACGACCTGGCGCCGGACGAGCTGAGCGTCGAGCTGGCCGAGGAGCTGCTGGCCAAGCCCAGCGGCGACTTCGAGCTGGGCACCGACCCGGCCACCGGCCACGCGATCGTCGCCAAGGCCGGCCGCTACGGCCCGTACGTCACGGAGGTCCTCCCCGAGGGCACCCCGAAGACCGGCAAGAACGCGGTCAAGCCCCGCACGGCCTCGCTGTTCAAGTCGATGTCGCTCGACACGGTGACGCTCGACGACGCCCTGAAGCTGATGTCGCTGCCGCGGATCGTCGGCACGGACGCCGACGGCCAGGAGATCACCGCGCAGAACGGCCGCTACGGCCCGTATCTGAAGAAGGGCACGGACTCGCGCTCGCTGCAGTCCGAGGACCAGATCTTCACGATCACGCTGGAGGAGGCCCAGGCGATCTACGCCCAGCCGAAGCAGCGGGGTCGGGCCGCCGCCAAGCCGCCGCTGAAGGAGCTGGGCGAGGACCCGGTCTCCGGCAAGCCGGTCGTGGTCAAGGACGGCCGCTTCGGTCCGTACGTCACCGACGGCGAGACCAACGCGACCCTGCGCTCCGGCGACAGCGTCGAGGCGATCACCCCGGAGCGCGGCTTCGAGCTGCTCGCCGAGAAGCGCGCGAAGGGGCCCGCCAAGAAGACCGCGAAGAAGGCCCCGGCCAAGAAGGCGGCCCCGGCGAAGAAGACCGCCGCCAAGAAGACGGCGGCGAAGAAGACGACCGCGGCCGCGAAGAAGACCACGGCGAAGAAGACGACGGCCAAGAAGGCGACCGCTTCCAAGACCACGGCATCCGGCACGGAGGACTGACACCTCTTCCGGGACAGGGCTCGGCGGTTTTCCGCTCCGGCACCCGCGGCTTCCGGGGTGGAGGACCGGCGGCTTCGCGCTCCGGGCGACCACGGCTTCCCGCCCGGAGCGCCGGCCGCTGTCGCCCGGACGGCCGACCCGCCCCGGGCGGGGGAGGAGACTCGCCTCCGGTGCCTTCCGGCTTCGCAGAGCGAACGACCCGGCATCACTTTGGTGTCGGGGCGTGCCCATGCCAGCGGCGGCGGGGTGTGGTGTCGGTGCCTCCGGATAGGCTGAACGCATGACGCGAGCCGAGCAGCCAACGGCCCCCACCACAGCCCCGGACGACGCCCTGGTCGCGGACTCCCGCGAGCGCGCCGTCCGTTCCCTGCTGCGCCGACCGGAGCTGCGGCGCCTGTGGAGCGCGCAGCTGGTCAGCGGTGTCGGCGACACCCTCGCCCTCCTGGTCCTGGTGGTCCTCGCCCTCCAGGCGGCGATCGCCCAGGGCGCGTTCGGCGGTGGATACCGGGGTGTGGCGTTCGCAGTGGCGACGGTCTTCGCCGCGCGCGTCCTCGCCGCGCTGCTGTTCGGCGCGGTCCTCCTCGGCCCGCTGAACTCGCTCACCGCCCAGGAGGGCCCCCTCGACCGCCGCTGGACCATGGTCGGCGCCGACGGCGTGCGCGCCGCGCTGCTGATCGTCGCGCCCCTGTGGATCGACTGGACGCCGGACAACGCGCTGGCCCTTCTGCTGGTCGCCGCCTTCGTCACCGGCGTGGCCGAGCGCCTGTGGACGGTGTGCCGGGAGAGCGCGGCCCCGGCCCTGCTGCCCGGCCCGCCCCCGGAGGGCGCCACCGTACGGCCGCTGCCGGATCACATGGACGCCCTGCGCCGTCTCTCGCTGCGCACCAGCTTCCTGGCCATCCCGCTGGCGGCCGCCGCGCTGGTCGTCGCCGCCCTGCTCAACAACCTGCTGGGCACCGGCGTGGCCTGGTTCGACCAGCACCAGGCGGCCCTCGGCGCGTATGTGGCGGCCGGCCTGTTCGCCGCCTCCCTGTCCGTGCTGACCTTCCTGGAGCTGCCCGACGTACGCACCCCGCGCGCGCGGTCCCCGCTGGAGGGCCTGCGCCGCCCGCGTACCGGCACCGGCGTCGACAAGGGCCGTACGGGCGCGATCCCGCTGCTCGTCCCGGCCTGCGCCGCGGTCGCCGGAGCCATCGCGGCGGCCGTCTCGGTGTGCGTGCTGCACGCCACCGACCTGGGCGGCGGCCCGGTCCTGTACGGCCTGCTGGTGCTGGGCCTGACCGGTGGTGTCGCCGTCGGCATCCGTACGGCCCCCGCGCTGCTGCCGTCGCTCTCGCGCCGCCGGCTGCTCGCCCTCGCGATCGCCTTCACCGGCATCGCCCTGCTCGCCGCCGGACTGGTCCCGGACGTCACCACGGTCCTGCTGATCGTCACGCTGGCCGGCGTCACCGCGGGCGTGGCCGCGAACACCGGACACGCCCTGCTCGACCAGGAGACCGAGGACTACCGCCGGACCCGCGTCACCGAGCACCTGCACGCGGTCGTCCGGGTCTTCGTAGCGCTCGGCGCCCTGATCGCGCCCGTGGTCGCCGGGCTGATCGGCCGGCACCGGCTGGAGAACGGCAAATTCGTCTTCACGCACGGCGGCGCCTCCTTCACGCTGATGCTGGTCGGCGCGCTTCTGCTGCCGCTGGCCGTCCTGGTGCTCGCCAAGGTCGACGACCGCTCCGGCATCCCGCTGCGCCAGGACCTCAAGGACGCGCTGCTCGGCGGCGACGACCCGGTCGAGGCACCGGCGGCCGGCGGGTTCTTCGTCGTCCTCGAGGGCGGCGACGGCGCCGGCAAGTCCACCCAGGCCGAGGCACTCGCCGAGTGGATCCGCGGCAAGGGCCACGAGGTCGTGCTCACCCGCGAGCCGGGGGCCACACCCGTCGGCAAGCGGCTGCGCTCGATCCTGCTGGACGTGTCCTCGGCGGGCCTGTCCCACCGCGCGGAGGCGCTGCTGTACGCCGCCGACCGGGCCGAGCACGTCGACACCGTCGTACGTCCCGCCCTGGAGCGCGGCGCGGTGGTCATCTCCGACCGCTACATCGACTCGTCCGTCGCCTACCAGGGCGCCGGCCGCGATCTGTCCCCGACCGAGATCGCCCGCATCAACCGCTGGGCGACCAACGGGCTCGTCCCGCACCTGACGGTCCTGCTGGACGTCTCCCCGGAGGCCGCCCGCGAGCGGTTCACCGAGGCGCCGGACCGGCTGGAGTCGGAGCCGGCGGAGTTCCACGCGCGCGTGCGTTCCGGTTTCCTCACGCTGGCCGCCGCCGACCCCGGCCGCTACCTGGTCGTGGACGCCGGCCAGGAGCCCGAGGCCGTCACCACGGTGATCCGGCACCGGCTCGACACCGTGCTGCCCCTGTCCGAGGCCGAGATCAAGGCCCAGGAGGAGGCCCGGAAGAAGGCCGAGGAGGAGGCCCGGAAGAAGGCCGAGGAAGAGGCCGCGCGCAAGGCCGAGGAGGAGCGCCTGGAGCGCGAGCGCCAGGAGGAGCTGGCCCGGCTGCGCGCCGAGGAGGAAGAACGCAAGCGCCGCGAGCTGGAGGAGGCGCAGCGCCGCGAGGCCGAACGGCAGGCGGAGGAGGCCCGACAGCGGGCGGCCGAAGCGGCCCGGCGGGCCGAGGAGGAGCGGCAGCGGCTGCTCGCCGAGGAGAAGGCCCGCGCCGAGGAGGAGGCCCGCCGCAGGGCCGAGGAGGAGCGGCGCCGCAGGCAGGCCGAGGAGGAGGCCCGGCTGCGCGCCGAGGAAGAGGCCCGGCAGGCCCGGCTGCGCGCGGAAGAGGAAGCGCGCCGCCTGGAGAAGCAGCGCAAGGCCGAGGAGGCGCTGCTGCGCGCCGAGGAGGCCCGCCGGCAGGCGGCCGAGGCAGCGGCGGCGGCCGACACGGCGGCCCGCCGGTCCAGCACGCCCCTGCAGGCAGCGCCGGGCCTGGCCCCGGACGCGGCGACGGTTCCCACCCCGGTGGTGAAGCCGGACGCACACGGCACCGACGCCGAGGTGACGACCGAGCTGCCGCAGCCGCCGGTCGCGGGTGCGGCGGACGAGACGGCGGTGCTCCCGCCGGTTCCGGGTGCGGCGGACGAGACCGCGGTGCTCCCGCCGGTTCCGGGTGCGGCGGACGAGACCGCGGTGCTGCCGCCGGTGGTTCCGGGTGCGGCGGACGAGACCGCGGTGCTGCCGCCGGTGGTTCCGGGTGCGGCGGACGAGACGGCCGTACTGCCGCCCGTACGGGATGACGACCCGGCGGGCCGGGTGCCGCCCGGCTTCTTCCGGGACGAGCGGCCCGCCGCCGGCCCCGACGGTTCCGAGGACCGTACGCGCGAGATGCCGCAGCTCGATGCCGACGGCAACCCCCGCCGCCGGCCGCGTCCCGACTGGGCCGAGGAGACCCCGCTGGACGACCTGCCGTCGCTGGCGGACGAGCTGCTGGGCTCGTACGACGAGCGGGAGTACGGCGACCACGACGAGGAGCAGGGCCGCAGGGGCCGCGGCCGGCGCGGCTGAGGGACCGGTCTCTCGCGGCCCCGGAAGTACGGGCTCAGGGCGGTGCGGGTCGCAGCAGCGGCCGGCGCCGCCCTCGCCTTTGCGCCCCGTGCCGAAAGGTCCGGCCGGGATCACCGGACCGGCGGCCGGACCGCGTTGTCAGTGGCCGCCCGCACAATGGAGGGCAGGAACGCGGAGTGTGACGGAAGGGCGGCGTGACCCATGACCGTATGGGACGACCTCGTCGGGCAGGAGAAGGTGAGCGCGGTGCTCGACGCGGCCGCGCGGGACGCCGACGCCCTCGTCACGGCCGCCGCGGCCGACCAGCCGCTGCCTGAGGCGTCGAAGATGACGCACGCCTGGCTGTTCACCGGCCCGCCGGGAGCCGGCCGTAACCAGGCGGCCAGGGCCTTCGCCGCGGCCCTGCAGTGCGTGAGCCCCGACCGCGCCCTCGGCGGAGCCCCCGGCTGCGGCTTCTGCGACGGCTGCCACACCGCGCTGCTCGGCACCCACGCGGACGTCACCTCGGTGGCCGCCGTGGGCTCCGAGATCCTGGTCAAGGACATGCGGGACACGGTCCGCAAGTCCTTCACCTCCCCGGCGAACGGCCGCTGGCAGATCATCCTGGTCGAGGACGCCGAGCGGCTGAACGAGAAGTCGGCCAACGCCGTGCTCAAGGCGGTGGAGGAGCCCGCCCCCCGCACGGTCTGGCTGCTGTGCGCCCCCTCCGTCGAGGACGTCCTGCCGACGATCCGCTCCCGCTGCCGCCACCTGAACCTGCGCACGCCGTCCGTGGACGCGATCGCCGACATGCTCGTACGGCGCGACGGCATCGAACCCGAGGTCGCGGCGACCGCCGCCCGCGCCACCCAGGGGCACGTCGACCGGGCCCGGCGCCTGGCCACCGACCCGGCGGCCCGCGAGCGCCGCGCGGCCGTCCTCAAGCTGCCCCTGCGCCTCGACGAGGTCGGCGCCTGCCTCAGGGCCGCCCAGGAGCTGGTCGACGCGGCCGCCGAGGACGCCAAGCAGCTCGCCGAGGAGATGGACGGCAAGGAGGCGGAGGAGCTGAAGGCGGCGCTGGGCGCGACTCAGGGCGGCCGGCTGCCGCGCGGCACGGCCGGCGTGATGAAGGACCTGGAGGACATGCAGAAGCGCCGCAGAACCCGCACGCAGCGCGACAGCCTCGACATCGCCCTCGGCGACCTCACCGCCTTCTACCGCGACGTCCTCGCCCTCCAGCTCGGCTCCCGCGTGGCGATCGCCAACGGGGACGCCGAGGACGCCCTGGAGCGGCTGGCGCGCGGCAGCGGCCCGGAATCCACGCTCCGCCGCATTGAGGCGATCGCCGCCTGCCGCGAGGCCCTGGACCGCAACGTGGCCCCGCTGCTGGCGGTGGAGGCGATGACGATGGCGCTGCGGGCGGGCTGAGACCCCGACGGGGGATCCCAAGCTCTCGCGGACGGGCTGAAGCTCCTACGGGTGGGCTGAACACGAAGGCCGGGAGGCCGACCGGCGACGTCCCTGCCGAGAAGCCGCCGCCGTTGTCCCCCGTACGAGGCCACAATCCCCACGCAGCGCGTCCGTGGCATCGCACAGCGTTACGCTCGCCTGATGCACACCAGGCCATCCTTCCGCCGGACCCGGGGCGCCCGCCCCCGGACGACGACTCGTCTCACGGCCGCCCTGTTCGCGGCCGCCGCCCTGCTCGTGTCCGCCTGCTCCTCCGGGAGCTCGACCTCGGGCGGCGGTGCGGCGGACGCGGTGCTGGCCGCGTTGCCGCCTGCGACGCCGTCGGCGCTGTCGTCGTACTACTCCCAGCGGCTGCAGTGGCACAGCTGCGGCACCTCTGGATTCGAGTGCGCGACGATGAAGGCCCCGCTGGACTACGCAAACCCGGGTGCGGGCGACGTCCGGCTGGCCGTCGCCCGTAAGCCGGCCACCGGCAAGGGCAAGCCGCTCGGTTCGCTGCTGGTCAATCCGGGCGGCCCCGGCGGCTCGGCGGTGGGCTACCTCCAGAGTTACGCGGGCATCGGCTACCCGGCCGACGTCCGTGCCCGCTACGACATGGTCGCGGTGGACCCGCGGGGCGTGGCCCGCAGCGAGCCCGTCAAGTGCCTCGACGGGCGCCAGATGGACACGTACACGCAGACGGACCTGACCCCCGACGACCAGCAGGAGCAGAACGCGCTGGCCACGGCGGACAAGAAGTTCGCGGAGAGCTGCGGGGCGCACTCGGCGCGGATGCTGCGGCACGTCTCCACCGTCGAGGCGGCGCGCGACATGGACATCCTGCGGGCAGTGCTGGGTGATCCGAAACTGAACTACGTGGGGGCGTCGTACGGCACCTTCCTCGGGGCGACGTACGCGGGCCTGTTCCCGGACCGGGTCGGCCGGATGGTCCTGGACGGCGCGCTGGACCCGTCCGTGGACGCCCGGCAGATGAACCTGGACCAGACGGCCGGCTTCGAGACGGCGTTCCAGGCGTTCGCGAAGGACTGCGTACGGCACTCCGACTGCCCGCTCGGCGGCAGGGGCACCACGCCGGCGCAGGTCGGCGACCACCTCAGGGCGTTCTTCCGGAAGCTGGACGCGCACTCCATCCCGGCGGGCGACGCGGCCGGCCGCAAGCTGGGCGAGGCGCTGGCCACGACCGGGGTGATCGCGGCGATGTACGACCAGGGCACCTGGGAGCAGCTGCGCGAGGCGCTGACCTCGGCGATGAAGGAGAACGACGGCGCGGGCCTGCTCGCGCTCTCCGACAGCTACTACGAACGTGACGCCGACGGCCACTACAGCAACCTGATGATGGCCAACGCGGCCGTGAACTGCCTGGACCTGCCGCCGGCCTTCACCGGTCCCGAGCAGGTCGACAAGTCCCTGCCCGCCTTCGAGAAGGCGTCCCCGGTCTTCGGCGACGGCCTGGCCTGGGCCTCGCTGAACTGCGCGTACTGGCCGGTGAGGGCCACGGGTGAGCCACACCGCATCGAGGCGAAGGGCGCGGCGCCGATCGTGGTGGTCGGCACCACCCGCGACCCTGCGACCCCCTACCGCTGGGCCCAGTCCCTGGCCCACCAGCTCTCCTCGGGCCGCCTCCTGACGTACGTCGGCGACGGCCACACCGCCTACGGCCGCGGCAGCACCTGCATCGACACGGCGATCAACACCTACCTGCTCGACGGCACCCCGCCCGCCGAGGGAAAGCGCTGCTCATAGCCCCTGCCGCACCCCTGCCACCCGCCCTGGAGCCCCCGCTTCCGGGGCGTGGTCGGAGCACCCCCGGAAACTGTGTAGACTTACCGACGTTGCCGATCGCACCATAGTGCGGACGGCGCGCCGCCTTAGCTCAGATGGCCAGAGCAACGCACTCGTAATGCGTAGGTCTCGGGTTCGAATCCCGAAGGCGGCTCCATTGAAGCCCAGCTCAGACGGTGTCCGAGCTGGGCTTTTTCGTATGGGTTCCGGTCCGGGTTTCTTCTCCAGCGGCGCGTTACAGTGCCGTGCTTGGAGGGGCGGCGATGCGGCAGAAGCGCAGCGGAGGCAGGCTGTACGGCCCCTGGCTCACAGTGATGAAGTCGGTCCGCCAGACCGACTGACCAGATCCCGTCGGCACATCTGGATGGCCCAGCCGAAGATCCGCGGACCTGAGCGGCATTTCGCCAACAGTTCGCTTTTTGGGAAGAGTGTCCAGATTTGGGTGTTGACGTCATGCCTGCGGCATATGACGATAAGCGGAATCACGAGCGCCGAACCGTCGCCCTGTGAACCGCGCGGCGCTCCCGTCTCGGCCCGAAGGAGGGCGGCAATGAAGACGTTCCGGAGGCGCATGCCGGGCAAGAAATCGGCGGTGGCGACAATGGTCCTTGGGGTGATCGTCCTCGTCGCTCCGACCGCGACCGCCGCCACCGAGAGCCCGAAGCCCCAGAGTCCCCACCTCGACCGCTGCATCCACAGCGCCGGTCCGGCCGGGCGCTTCTATTACCCGGGCCTCGACAACCTCCCCTGCATGTGAGTGGCACATCGGACCGGGAGGGCCTCTTCCGGGGAGTTCCGCGTCGCCGATCGGCGACGCGGCGCCGGTGTGGGGGCGGTATTCGAAGCCGAGGAAATGCCGGGACAAAAGCGCCGCAAAGGGGCCGCAAAGTGAATCGGGGTCCGGTGAACCCGCGGACCTGAGGCAACATCTTGGTGAACGGTGGGCGCCGCGCGGTCAGGGCGCGGCGCCGCCGTCGGCCGGATGGGGTGAGGGACGTGGTGGAGCCGAGGATCGCCGTAGCCGTGGTGACCATGGGCAACCGGCCCGCCGAGGTCGACGCCCTGCTGGAGTCCGTGGCCAAGCAGGACCTCGCCCCCGCCCGCATCGTGATCGTCGGCAACGGCTGCCGGCTGCCCGAGTTCGCCCGCCGGCTCTCCCTGCCCGGCGAGGTCACCAGCATCGACGTGGAGGAGAACCTCGGCTGCCCGGGGGGCCGGAACGTCGCCCTGGCCCGCCTGCGGGAGTACGGCGACATCGACGTCGTCGTGGAACTGGACGACGACGGGCTGCTCGTCGATGCCGATGTGCTGCGGCGCGTCCGGGATCTGTACGCCGCCGACCCGCGCCTCGGCATCGTCGGCTTCCGCATCGCCGACGAGCACGGCGAGACCCAGCAGCGGCACGTGCCCCGCGTCGGCAAGTCCGATCCCCTGCGCGGGGGTTACGTCACCGGGTTCCTCGGCGGCGGGCACGCCCTGCGCATGGCGATGCTGGCCGAGACCGGGGACTGGCCCGCCGAGTTCTTCTTCGCGCACGAGGAGACCGACCTCGCCTGGCGCGCCGCCGACGCCGGCTGGAAGATCCTCTACGCCCCCGAGCTGTTGCTCCAGCACCCCAAGACCTCGCCGGCCCGGCACGCCATCTACTACCGCGTCAACGCCCGCAACCGCGTCTGGCTCGTCCGGCGCCGGCTGCCGTTGCCGCTGATCCCCGTGCACCTCGGGGTGTGGACGCTGCTCACCCTCGCCCGCACGCGCTCCACGGCGGGGCTGAAGGCGTGGTTCGGCGGGTTCGTCGAGGGGCTGCGGAAGCCGGGCGGCGAGCGTCGGCCCATGCGCTGGCGGACGGTGTGGCGACTCGCCCGGCTGGGACGTCCGCCGGTGATCTGAGGCGCGGGGCATCCGGCGGTGGGGTGAGGTGCTGGGCCCTTCGATGGGCGGCCGGGCCCGGTGTCCGCGCCGGTGATCCGACGTGGATGTGGGGCGCGGGTGCCTCCGTCATCGCCTGACCGGTGCGAACGGGGCGTGGAGGCGGGAACGGGACGGGGCCCCGGGCGTTCACCTCCGCCGACCGGGGCCCCTTGCGTCCCCGGATCCGGCCTGCGGCGACACTCCCCCGAGTTACGCGACATCCGCGCGCGCCGTCGGGCCAGATCCGATGAAATGATCACATCAGGAATCACCAACGGATCGCTAACATGTGGCCAACGGTTCATCGGCAACTGGCGAGACCGTTGGCCGGAACTCGCCGACGGTATCCGAAACGGGCCCTCGGACAGGCCGATCCCGGGCTGGTCCGGGCGGCAGAAGGTGGCGGGAAACCGTTGTGGACAGGGCGGAATTCCGCCAGGGGATCGCGGGCACAGGCTCGCAGGGAACGGCGGGCACCGGCTCGTCTCGGAGCACGGTCGGCCCCGGCCGCGCGGGAAGGCAGTGGAGCGGCGTGATGCGGCGGTGCGAGCTGCGGTTCGGACTGCTGGGGCCGCCGGTCCTGTACGACCGACAGCCGTTCGGGGTCTCGTACGAGACCCCCGGCTCCCCTTCCGACGCGCTCGCCGCCGACGGCGTCCTCCGCGCCACCGGGCACAACGCCGACGGCAGCCGGGACGACACCCCTCCCCACGACCCCGCCTTCGAGGACGCGCTCCACAACGGCACCCCCGACAACGCCGTCCGTGCCATCGGCAGCCCCAAGGTGCGCGCACTGCTGGCCGCTCTGCTGCTGGAACCGGGCCGGGTGGTGTCGGTGGAGTCGCTGAAGGACGCCCTGTGGGGCGGGGCGCCGCCCGTCTCCGCGCAGGCGTCCCTGCACAACCACGTCACCCGGCTGCGCCGGCTCCTGGACGACCCCGACCGGCTCAGGGCCGTACCGCCGGGATACGTACTGCGTGTCGACCAGGGCGAGTTGGACGTGCACGTCTTCGACGCCCGGGTCGCCGAGGCGCGTGCCGCGCATGCCCGGCGGGACTGGCCGGGCGTCGTGCGGGCCTGCACGGCCGCACTCGCGCTCTGGCGCGGCACCCCGCTCAGCGGACTCCCCGCCGACCTCGGCGGTTATGCCCTGGTGCAGCGCCTGGAGGAGGCCCGGCTGCTCCTGCTGGAGTGGCGTCACGACGCCGAACTCGCCCTGGGTGGAGCGCGGTTGGCCGGGATCGTCCCCGGGCTCGCGGCGCTGGTCGCCGAGTATCCGCTGCGCGAGGCGTACCACCGTCAGCTGATGCTCGCCCTGCACCGCACCGGCCGCCAGGCCGAGGCCCTCGCCGTCCACCGTGATCTGCGCGCCCGCCTGATCGAGGAACTCGGCATCGAACCCGGCCCGGCGGTTCGCGAGGCCCATGCCGAGGTGCTGCGGGGGAGTGACGAGGAGCGGCAGGGGGCCGAGGGGGAGCGCGACGGCCGTCGGCGGCGGCCGGACGGCGACCACCGGCCCGAGGGTGCCGGTCGCTTGGAGGGCGCCGTCGAGGAGGAAGCCGAAACGCCGGTTCCGCACGAGGGCGGTGCCGCGCCGGACGCCCGGCAGACCCCGCGGCCCGCGCAACTTCCGCCGCCACCGGCTCATTTCACCGGTCGCGTCGATGTCCGCCGCGCGCTGCGGCGCGCGCTCACCGAGCCGCCCGTCCCGGCTCCGGCCATCGCCGTGATCAGCGGTATGGCGGGCGTCGGCAAGAGCGCGCTCGCCCTGGCCGTGGCGCATGAGCTGCGGGAACGTTTCGCTGATGGGCAGCTGTACGTCAACCTGCACGGCGCCACCCCCGGCATGACCCCGCTCAGCTCTGCCCAGGCGCTCGCCGCACTGCTCCGGGACCTGGGCGCCGAGCCCCGCAACATCCCCGAACACCCGGATGCGGCCGCCGCGTTGCTCCGCTCGCTGCTCGCCCCGGCCCGCGTCCTGCTGGTGCTGGACGACGCGGCGAACGCGGCCCAGGTACGCCCGCTGTTGCCGGCCGGGCCCGGCTGCGCGGTGATCGTCACCAGCCGCTCGCCACTGACCGCCCTGGACGGCGCCCGCCGCTTCCCGCTCGCGCCGCTGACCGGCGAGGACAGCGCGGCACTGCTGCGCGCGGTGAGCGGACGCGAGGGGCTGGACGCCGGTCACCCGCTGGTCGAGCTGACCGGTCGGCTGCCGCTGGCGCTGCGCGTCGTGGCCGCTCGGCTCGCCGCCCGCCGCGCCCTCACCCCGGATGTGCTGGCGGGCCAACTCGCCGAGACCGGAGGCCGGTTGCGCCATCTTGAGTACGACGACCTGAGCGTCCGGCGGTCCCTGGCCGTCGCCCACGACGCGCTCGCCGCCGCCGAGCGCGAGGCGGACCGGGACGCGGCCCTCGCGCTGTGCCGCATCGGCGCGCTCGACCTGCCGACGTACGGCGCCCCGCTGATCGCCCGACTCACCGGCACCGACGCGCGGCGCGCCGAGGCGGCCCTGGACCGCCTGGTCGACGTGGCCCTCCTGGAGGAGACCACCTACGGCCGCTACGCCCCGCACGACCTGGTCCGCGACTTCGCCCGCGAACTGGCGGACGCCGGGAAGGACACCGGCGCGGGAGCACCGGGCGACGTTCCAAGCGCGGACACCGAGCCGGGCCCGGGTACGCGGGGGGAGGCCGGCCGGCGGACCGGTCTCGCCGCCGCGCCCACCCCCGACCTGATCGCCCTGCGCTGGTACGCCGCCGTGGCCGAACGGCTGCTGGAGGCGATCGTGGAACCCGGGATCGACCAGGAGGACCGGCGCCGGCCCACCTCCGCGCAGCCGCCGGAGCACACGGCCGACGTGGCCGCGCTGACGTCCTTCGAGTCCGCCGAGCAGGCCTTCGGCTGGGGCGAGGTGGAACTGGAGAACGTCGTCGCCCTGGTGTCACGCAACGCGGGCACGTCCGACCCGCGTCGGGCCGCGCACCTCTCGACGCTCGCGCGGCTGCTCTTCCCCTATGTCCAACGCGGCGGCCGGGTCGCCGAGATGGAGGTGCTGGGGCGGGCCGCGCTCGGAGCGGCGCGGCGGCTCGGGGACGCGGCGGCCGAGGCGTACGCCCTCGGCGACCTGGCGGGCCTGCACTTCCTGACCGGCCGGCAGAAGGACGCCCTCGCCCTCACCGACCAGGCCCTGGAGATCTGGCGGCGGCTCGGCGTCGTCTCCAGGATCAGGCGCTCCCTGAACAACCGGGGGCTGCTGCTGGAGGGGCTCGGGCGGTTCACGGAGTCCGGGGAGGCGCTGCGGCAGAGCCTCGCCTACTCGCGGCAGCTGAACGACCCCTACGGCGAGGCCGTCACCCACAGCCATCTCGGCAACCTCTACGAGCACACGGACCCGCGTGCCGCGATCGAGCAGCACCGGCGCTCGCTGGCGATCGGGGACGCGATCGGCGCGGTCATCGTGCAGCATTCGGCGCACTGCAACATCGGCTACGCCCATCTCACCCTCGGCGAACCGGCGGCCGCGGCGGAGCACTTCGAGGAGAGCCTGCGGATCCTCGGCGGGCACGGCGACTGGCACGGCGAGTCCCAGACCCGGCTCGGCCTGGTCCGCGCGCTGCGGCAGCTGGGGGAGAGCGAACGGGCGGGCCGCGAGTGCGCCGAGCTGCTGGGCCGGGCCGACGCCCGCGCCGACCGCTACATGGGCGGCCTGGCCCGGCACCAGCACGGGCTGCTGCTGAGCGCGCGGGGGCGGCGGACAGAGGCGTACGAGGCCTGGCGCGCGGCACTCGCGGCGCTGGACGGCACCGACGAGCAGGCGGTCGTGGCGGAACTGCGGGAGCTTCTCGCGCAGTGACGGAAGCACTTGGGCGCAGCGTGCGCCCCGAAGGGGCGCGGGCAACCGTGCGACCAGCCACGACGCGCCCGCACACACCGGCCGCGAGTCCCCGTTTCCCCTTGCGCGGACGCCTCCGGTACGGCGCTCACTTGGCGTCGGCATAGCACTCCACCACCGCTGTCGTGAACGGGAACCGCACCGGTGTCTCGCCGAAGGTCAGCCGGCCGGCGAGGTCGGCGGAGTCGCGGATGGCCTGGACGACGGCGTCGGCCTCGTCGGCGGGGCAGTGCACGATCACCTCGTCGTGCTGGAAGAACACCAGCTCCGCCTTGAGGTCCGCACAGGCCCGGCGGAGGCCGGCGAGCATCAGCAGGGCCCAGTCGGCGGCGCTGCCCTGGACGACGAAGTTCCGCGCGAAGCGGCCCCGCGCCCGCGAGTTGGTGGAGGCGTAGCCGGGGACCCAGGCGGCCTGGCCGTCGGGCTGTGTCTCCGTGTCGTCCTCGGCGATGGGGATGCCCGCCTCCCCTGCCGCGTCCTCACCGGATCCGGCGGCCGGCGGGCAGGTCCGGCCCAGCCAGGTGCGCACCAGCCGGCCCTCCTCGCCCGCGCGGGCCGCCTCGTCGACGTAGGCGACGGCCTTCGGGAAGCGGCGGCGCAGCGCGGCCAGGTTCTTCAGGCCGTCACCCGAGGTCTGGCCGTAGATCGCGCCCAGGACGGCGATCTTGGCCTGGTCGCGGTCGCCGGAGAAGGCGCGGTCGGACACGGACTGGTAGAGGTCGCTCGCACGGCCGGCGACCTCCATCAGGCCGGGGTCGCGGGAGATGGCGGCGAGCACGCGGGGCTCCATCTGGTCGGCGTCGGCCACGACCAGCCGCCAGCCGGGGTCGGCGACCACGGCCCGGCGGATCACCTTGGGGATCTGCAGTCCGCCTCCGCCGTTGGTGACCCAGCGGCCGGTGACCGTCCCGCCGGCGAGGAACTCGGGTCGGAAGCGGCCGTCGCGCACCCAGTCCTGCAGCCAGGACCAGCCGTGTGCCACCCAGATGCGGTACAGCTTCTTGTACTCCAGCAGGGGTTCGACGGCCGGGTGGTCGACGGACCGGATCTCCCAGCGGCGGGTGGACTTCACCTTGATGCCGGCCTGGGCGAAGGCCTTGATCACGTCGGCGGGCAGGTCGGGGCGGACGCGGCGGCCGAAGGCGGCGGAGACCTCGTCGGCCAGCTCGGCGAGGCGCCGCGGTTCGCCGCCGCCCGCGTACCGCTCGCCCAGCAGGTCGTGCAGCAGGCGGCGGTGGACCTCGGCGCTCCACGGCAGGCCCGCGTGGTTCATCTCGGCGGCCACCAGCATGCCGGCCGACTCGGCGGCGGTCAGCAGCCGCATCCGGTCGGGGTGGGCCGTCCGGTCGTGCCGCCGGAGCTGCTCGGCGTAGACCGCGAGGAGGTCGGTCAGGGGCAGGCGGGTGCCGGTGGGCTCGAACAGCGGGGACTGGGCGCCCGGTTCGGCCGAGCGCTGGGGCGGGTCGGGCGGTACGGGGCCGCCCCGGAGGCGGGCCAGGGCGGCGGCGGCCGAGCGCGGCTCGCCGTACCGGCCCTCGTGGCCCAGCAGGAGTGTCTCGGCGTCCTCGATGTCGTAGCACCGCTCCACTCGCACCCCCGTGGCGAGCAGACGCGGGTAGACCTCGGGGGTCGACCGCCACACCCAGCGCGTCACCTCCGGGCGGCTGCGCACCGCCCCGGCGAGATCGCTCTCCCGCCGCACCGGCCCGGCGGGCAGGCCGTCCGGGCCGAGGGGGGCGACGTCCACGCCGCTGTCCTCGGCCGGTGCGAGCGCCCACCGGTCGGTCATGACTGCGAGTGTGGCAGCCGGGTCTGACAATTGGCCTGACCTGCGGTTTCAGTCCTTCGTGCCGGTCGGGTCGTCCGTCGCGGCCTCGGCCGCCGTGGCCGCCGCCTTCGTCTGTTCCAGCAGCAGCGACAGCACCTTGGCGACGTACGCCTCGGTCGCGGGCTTGGTGATGCCGAGACCGCTGAGGACGCCCCGGCCGTTCTCGTGCTCCAGGAGAGCGAGCAGGATGTGCTCGGTGCCGATGTAGTTGTGGCCGAGCCGGAGGGCCTCGCGGAAGGTGAGTTCCAGGACCTTCTTGGCGTCGGGGCCGTAGGGGATGAGGTCCGGAACATCCTCCGCGGCCGGTGGCAGCGCGGCGGACGCGGCCTGCCGTACGGAGTCCAGCAGGACGCCCTGCGCGGTGATCGCCTTCGCGGCGATGCCTTCGGGCTCGGCCAGCAGTCCGAGGACCAGGTGCTCGGGGCGGCCCTCGGGGTTGCGGGCGGCCACCGCCTCGCTGTGCGCGGCCATGACCACCTGCCGCGCGCGCGGGGTGTAGCGGCTGAAGCCCTGGCTGAGGTCGAGGTCGGTGGACTCCTTCGGTACGAACCGCTTCTGCGCCGCCTGCCGGGTCACGCCCATGCTCCGGCCGATCTCGGTCCAGGAGGCGCCCGAGCGCCGTGCCTGGTCGACGAAGTGGCCGATCAGATGGTCGGCCACGTCACCGAGGTGGTCGGCGGCGATCACCGCGTCCTGGAGCTGTTCGAGGGGCTCGTTGTGGGCCTTCTTGATGGCCTCGATGAGGTCGTCGAGGCGTACGGATGCCGTGATGTTCGGGTTGGTCGCCATGTGTCAACCGTAGGTTGCACCCCAGCGGGTGTCAACTGATGGTTGACAGTGCGTCGGCGTGTTCGCCGGTCACTTCGGCGCGACCGCCAGACGCACCGCCAGGCCGGCGAACACCGTTCCGCTGAAGTAGTCCAGGGCCCGGGCGACCCGCCGACTGCGCCGAAGGAGTGAGGCGAGCTTCCCGGAGAGCAGTCCGACCGAGCCGTCCACCACCACGCCCATCGCCGTGATCGTGAAGCCCAGGACGAGGAACTGCTCCCGCACGTGCCCCAGGGCGGGGTTCACGAACTGCGGCAGGAAGGAGACGTTGAAGAGGATCACCTTCGGGTTGAGGAGATTGGTGACCGCACCCCGCCAGAACGCCCGGCGGCGCCCGTTCCCCGGTGCCGCCTCGGTCTCGACCGGGCCGCCGTCGCCCCGGAACGCCTTGACCGCGAGGAACAGCAGGTAGGCCGCGCCCGCCCAGTGCAGCACCTCGTAGAGCGTCGGCAGGGTCAGGAACAACGCCGACAGCCCGAGTGCCGCGGCGACCGTGTGCACGAGCATGGCGCAGGCGACTCCGACGGCGGCCGACACCCCCGTCAGGGGGCCGCCCCGGCCGCCCACCGCCACGATGAACATCATGTCGGGTCCGGGAGTGACGCAGAGTGCGAAGGCGGCGATCAGGAACGCCGCGTAGAGAGACGTGTCCACCATGCCGCCATGCTTCGCGCGCCCCACGCGCGCGTGGCGGAATTCCAGGGACTGAGACGATCCGCCGGCCAAGTGGTGCGCGGCGCGGCGGCGTTGAGCCCCGGACCCTCGGTCAATGCCCGCCCGGCCGCCGCGCCCGTTCGGGGGACAGGCGCGCCGGGCGGCCCGCCCCCGCCTGGAGCCCGCCGTGGCGCCAATCCGGGCCTGACCACTCCGCCCGCCCGGCAGTCGTCCTCGCGCCCCCCCCGGTCCTCGGCAACTACCTTGGTCTCGACCACTGCATTCGTGCCCCCCCATGCCCCGTGCGCCCGCACACCGGGCGGCCTCCATCAGCCTGAGTCCGCTCTTTATCCACAGCCTGTGGACAACCCTCGGCCCGCTGTCGGCGGGGCATGGCACGATCGACGGTGTGACCAGCACTGCCAGCACGGTCGAGAGGGCCTTCCGGGCCGCCCTCTACGACGACACCGACACCGGCCTCGACACGGGTGCCTCCCTGCTCGCCGCCGACCCCGCCGCGGACGCCGAACTCACGCGGCGGGGCGAGGAGTTCGTGGCGACTGCCTGGCAGCGCGGCTGGCAGCCCGCCGATGTCGTACGGCTGGTGCGGCGAGAGCTGGAGGACGCGCATGTGCGCCAGGCCGCCACCCTGATCCGCGCCCAGTCCGGACGGGACCGCCCGCGCGGGCGCCGCTGGACCGCCCAGCTGGCGGAGCTGCCCGAGGGCCCCGCCCGCGAGACCGACCGCTTCTCGCAGGCCACGACCACGCTGGAGCTGTACCGCCTGCTGCTGCGCCTGCCCGCCCTTGAGCCTTTGGAGGAGGAGCCCCGGCGCTCCTCCGGCCCGGCCGCCTCCCGCATGCTCGCCCGGATCCGCGCGCTGCTCGCCAAGGCCGAGGCGACCGGGTATCCGGAGGAGGCGGAGGCGCTCAGCGCCAAGGCGCAGGAGCTGATGGCGCGGCACAGCGTCGATGAAGCGCTGCTCGCCGCCGAGGCGCCCGCGCCGGACGCGCCCGGCGCCTGCCGGATCGGGGTCGAGCCGCCGTACGAACAGGCCAAGGCGGTTCTGCTCGACGCCGTGGCCGGCGCGAACAACTGCCGCGCGGTGTGGAACGAACCGCTCGGCTTCTCCACGGTCGTCGGCTTCGAGGCGGACCTGGAGGCGGTTGAGCTGCTCTACACCTCGTTGCTGGTGCAGGCCACGCACGCGATGACCAAGGCGGAGGCCGCGCAGAGAGCCGGCGGGCGGAAGCGGACCAAGACCTTCCGGCAATCGTTCCTGGCCGCCTACGCCCACCGGGTCGGCGACCGGCTCGCGGCCGCCGCCGAGACCCAGGTCAGCCAGGACCTGCTGCCGGTCCTCGCCACCAGGGAGATAGCCGTCACCGACCGGCTGCAGCGCATGTTCCCCGAGACCACCACCACCCGACTGCGCGGAGTGACCGACGCGGCCGGCTGGACGGAGGGCGCACGAGCGGCAGACCGCGCCCAGGTTCGGGCACGCCGCGGGCTGGAGTGAACTCGTGGGGCCCGGGCTGGGGCGAGCCTGTACGAAGCCGGGTGAGCCCGCCCCGGGCTGGTCAGCCCGCCCGAAGTTGACGTGGCCCGCGGCACTCGGAGTCGGCGCCGACCTGCCCGAATCGATGGCAGCGCCGCCGGTTTGGAGTGAGCCCATCCGGCGCTGGTGCAGCGGAGAGAAGGGCGCACGGCCGGCCCGCCCCAGGCTGAAGTCAGCCGCTGCAGGATGGACTCGGCCTGCCCCAGGACGGAGTCAAGCCCGCCCGAATTCGACGTTGGCCGGCCTCGGGCCGGGGTGAGCCCACCGAAGCCGGGGTGAGCCGCCCTGCCCCTGGAGCCGGTCCGCCGGAAGTCGGCCGCAGCGCGCCCCCGCCCCTGGACCCGGTCCCCCGGAAGCCGGCGTCACCCCGCCCCGCCCGCGCCCCTGCTGGCCGACCCGAAGCCGGCGTCATCCCGCCCGGCCCCCAGCGAACCCGCGCCCCCAGCTCGCCCTGGCGGCTCAGTCGCCGACCTGCTGGAAGGCTGTCACGGAGGCGTTCGGGCCGGTGCCCGCGGTCTGGGTGGCGACGGGGCCGTAGGACCAGGGGAAGCTTCGGGAGGCGGTGGTGCCGGGCAGGGTGATCTTCACGGTCTTGGCGTCCAGCGCGGCCTTGTCGCCCGCCTTGCCGCGCACGTAGCTGATGGTGAACGACGCCGAGTCGCCCTTGGCGAGCTTCAGCTTCTGGGCCTTGGCGCCCTTGAGGGCCGGCACCTTGGCCTCGGTGTCGCCGGCGCTCAGGACGACGCCCGCGAACTGGTCCAGGGTGCAGGTCCTGCTCTGGTTGGTGATGCTGACCGGGAGTTCACCCGTGTCCCCGGCCTTCGGCGCCACGCTCGCGGACCCGATCTGCACGGAGACCCCGCCGATCTCGCAGGCCGAGCCGTTCTTGCCGGCGCTCTTGCTCCCGCCGCCGTCGCAGGCGGTGAGCAGCAGGGCGGCGGCGAGGGCCGTGACGGTGAGCGGAATGGCGCGCATGAGCAGGTCCCATCGAGGTCGTGACGGTGCCCCTGCATCATGGCGCCTGCGCTCCGGCTCCGTTCGCTCACCCCCGGCGGAATCACCGCTTCAGGTGGCGCTCCGCACCGGATTCACACCCGTCACCGTCTCAACCCGGCGCCGGCAACGCACTGCTTCGAAGCGCTGCTTGAAAACGCTGCTTCAACGCGCTGCTTCAACGCGCTGCGTCAACTCACTGCTTCACCTTGGTCGGCAGCGCCGAAGGCAGCTTGCCGCCCTCCGCCCTGGTGTACGTCTCCTTGCCGGTCGTGCCCGACCAACTCACCGTCATGCTCTTGGCGTCCACGGCGTCGACCATGCCGGTGACGCGGTCCTTGTTGCCGTCGGGGCAGGTCAGGTGGATCATCTGCATCCCGGACTCCTCGCCCGCGGCGCCCTGGCACCAGGCCTTCCGGCCGGTCACGAAGAGCCCGGCCTTCTTACCGGTGATCACCAGGGCCACGATCCTGCCGCCGCTCGTGGTGATCCAGCTGCCCTGGAGTTTGCCGGCGGCCCCGGACACCGCCTCGGAGCCCGAGGGGGACGCCGACGCGGTGGTGGCGCTCGGCGTCGCAGAGGCGGCGGTCCTGTCGCCGTCACCGCCGCCCCCGCTGCACGCGGTCAGCGCGGCGAGGGCGCCCACCAGGCCCGCGGCCACGGTCGCGGTCCGCACCCGTGCCCGCGCGGCACTCGAAGCACCCGCGGCAGTCGAGACAGTTGCAGCAGTCGAGGTAGTCGCACCAGTCGAGGCAGTCGCACCAGTCGCAGACGTCACCGGAAAGCTCCCAAGCTGTAGCGGCCGGCCGCCCTCGGCCGGACGGCCCGCAGCAAGCTACCAGCCGTCACCCCGAGGACCGCCGGACACGGGGCAGGAATCAGTTGTGAACCTGCCCGCGCCCTATAGGTAGGCAATTCCCTACGCTTGACTGGTAGGGAATCGCCTACCTATTGTCGTACCCATGACCATCACTCACGCCTCCTTCGTCACCCTCCCCGTCGCCGACCAGGACCGCGCCCTGCGCTTCTACCGGGACGTTCTCGGCTTCGAGGTCACCGCCGACCTCCAGATGCCGCCCGGGCGCTGGCTGCAGGTCGCGCCGAAGGGCGCGCAGACCGTCTTCACGCTCTCCGGGCCGGGCATGGGTGATTTCGAGCCCGGCTCGGCACGGGGGATCATGTTGGTGACGACCGATGTCGACGCCGACTGTGCCCGGCTCGCCGAGGCGGGCACCGAGGTGCAGGGCCCGGAGGAGTACCCGTGGGGGCGCATGGCCTCCTTTGCGGACCCCGACGGCAACGGTCTGATGCTGCTGACGGAGAAGGAAGGCTTCTGACCGCACCATGAGCACCGGGACCGGGACGGGTACCGCCGCCGAGGACCGCGTCTTCGCCGCGCTCGCCAACGCCACCCGCCGCGAAGTGCTGCGGCTGCTGCGCGAGCGCGGACCGCAGCCCGTCCAGGCCCTGGCCGACCATTTCGACATGCGCCGCCCGAGCCTCTCGGAACACCTCAAGGTGCTCCGGGAGGCCGGCCTCGTCTCCGAGCAGCGCTCCGGGCGCCGGCGCATCTACCGCCTTGAGGCCGCCCCCCTCGCCGAGGTGCAGGACTGGCTCCACCCGTACGAGCGGTTCTGGCGCGATCAACTGAAGGGCCTCGGTGACCTGCTCGACCGTCTGCCCGACGATGACCAGCCATGAGCGTCCAACCCGATGACGACCTGACCACCATCCGGGTCGACCAGTTCTTCCCGCACCCGCCCGCCAAGGTCTGGCGCGCGCTGACCGACCCCGCCCTGCTCGCCCGGTGGCAGATGCCCGGCGCCGAGGACTTCCGCCTGGAGGTCGGGCACCGGTACCGGATGACCTCCGTACCGCGTCCCAACGCCCGCTTCTCCGGGGTCGTGGAGGTACGGGTGCTGGCCTACGACATCGAGCGGATGCTGTCCGTCCGCTGGGCCGACGCCGATCCGGCCAACCCCGCGGACTGGACCATCACCTGGACCCTGGAACAGGAAGGGCGCGGTACGCGTCTCTTCTTGGTGCACGAAGGTTTCGATCCGGACGATCCGGCCCAGCTGATGGCACGGAAGATCATGGGCGGGGGCTGGCGGGGGCATGTCCTGCCTGCTCTGGGGCAGGCGCTGGAAGGGCTTGGCTGACGCAGGCGTCTCCCGGCTGGGTAAAGCGAACGTCAAAGCTGTAACCGTGAGAACACCCCGCGTGCACGTGCATTTGCGCATGCATCTGCACGTGAACGCGGTTATGATCCGGGTCAGTTGACCACAGCATCTATGGCCACACCAGCCAGTGCACCAGGGAGCGACCTGTGGACCGCGACGTTGACGGCCTGTACGGGGGGGACGACGTGTACAACGGCATTGCTGCCGCGCAGCTGGTCGGAGTGGCCTGGCAGAAGAGCAGGCACAGCAACTCGCAGGGTTCCTGCGTGGAGTTCGCGCGGCTGCCGGGCGGCGAGGTCGCCGTACGCAACTCGCGTTTCCCGGACGGCCCCGCGCTCGTCTACACCCGAGCGGAGATCGAGGCCATGCTCCTCGGCGTCAAGGACGGCGAGTTCGACCACCTGATAGTGAGCTGACGTCCGAGCGGTGGGCGCTGCCCCGGCGGGACCCTTGGCAACGATGTCGGATGGGCCGGAGAAGGTTGGGTGACGCGCGTAGAAACCGCGCGTCCGTCGGTGTCGTACGGTGTCAGCCGGCCGACTGGAGCCGGAACAGCGCCCAGACCACCTTGCCGTGGAGGGTGCCCGCGAGCGGGTGCCAGCCCCAGCTGTCGGCGAAGGAGTCGACCAGGAACAGCCCGCGCCCGGACTCGGCGGAGAAGTCGTCCGAGTCCCGCGGCACCGGTGTCTCGTGGCTCGGGTCGCGCACCGCGCACACCAGCCGCTCGGTCCAGCGCATCAGGTGCAAGCGCACGGACGGCGTGTGTTCTGAACATGCCATATCGGACGGCAGGCCGTGGCGCAGCGCGTTGGTGACGAGTTCGGAGACGACGAGGCATATGTCGTCGAAGCGGTCGCCGACGTCCCACTGGTCGAGGGTGCCGCGGGCGAAGCGCCGGGCCTCGCGCACCGCTTCGTAGCGGGCGGGCAGTGCGCAGGAGGCGGCATCGGACACGGCCGCGGGATCCAGCGGCGGAAGGCCCTGCCGTAACGGCTTGAGCATGGTCGATCCATTCGTCCCCATGCGAGGCACTCCCGGGAATTCGCGGTCGTTGCGATGCAGCGGTGGCGCGGCACCATGGTTTCGGATGCGCAGAGCAGATGCAAGGGCAGATGCACGTGCACGCGACCGAAATGACACTGCCCGTACCGCTTCTTGGCCATTTTTTCCGCCATCTTCTCGACGGTTGTCATCAGAGGTCCGTACCTCTTGCCGACCCACGCAGGCAGAAACGGCCCGCCTCTTTCCGTTTCCGTAACCGGACGAGTACTGCTCGAAGTGTTTTAGTGGCAGACTGCGGGCCCTGAAGACGGTTGGGGAGGCGGCGAACGTGAGCGCGGGAGAGCCCGGATCGGTGGTGCGGCGGATGCTGCTCGGCTCGCAACTCAGGCGGCTGCGTGAAGCGCGGGGGATCACGCGCGAGGCGGCGGGGTACTCCATCCGTGCCTCCGAGTCGAAGATCAGCCGTATGGAGCTGGGCCGGGTGAGCTTCAAGACCAGGGACGTGGAAGACCTGCTGACGCTGTACGGCATCACGGACGAGACGGAGCGCGAGTCGCTGCTCTCCCTCGCCCGGGAGGCCAACGTGGCCGGCTGGTGGCACAGTTACACCGACGTCCTGCCCAGCTGGTTCCCCACCTATGTGGGCCTGGAGGGCGCCGCGTCCCTCATCCGTGTCTACGAGGTGCAGTTCGTCCACGGCCTGCTCCAGACCGAGGACTACGCCCGCGCGGTGGTCCGGCGCGGCATGAAGGGCGCGAGCCCGGCCGACGTCGAGCGCCGGGTCGCCCTGCGCCTGGAGCGGCAGAAGCACCTGCTCGCGGACCACGCCCCCGAGTTCCACATCGTCCTCGACGAGTCCGCCCTGCGCCGCCCCTACGGCGACCGCGCCGTGATGCGCGGCCAGCTCCAGCACCTGATCGACATCTCCGAGCGGCCCAACGTACGGCTGCAGGTCATGCCGTTCAGCTTCGGCGGGCACTCCGGCGAGAGCGGCGCCTTCACCATCCTCAGCTTCCCCGACGCCGATCTGTCCGACGTCGTCTACGTGGAACAGCTGACCAGCGCCCTGTACCTCGACAAGCGCGAGGACGTGGCCCAGTACGAGCAGGCCCTGAAGGAACTCCAGCAGGACAGCCCGGGCCCCGACGAGAGCCGGGACCTGCTCCGGGGCCTGCTTCAACTGTCCTGAGGACCTCCTTCAACTCGCTTGAAACACAAGTACGATGACGTGCGATCAGACCGTGACCAGGATCTGGCTCCGCTAGTGATTGAGGGATCACATGTCGTCCTACTTCAGCGACCTGGCCCAGCAGTACATCGACGGAGAATGGCGACCCGGCACCGGTTCCTGGGACGTCATCGACTTCAACCCCTACGACGACGAGAAGCTGGCCTCGATCACGGTGGCCACGGTGGACGAGGTGGACCAGGCCTACCGGGCCGCCGAGCGGGCCCAGAAGAAGTGGGCCGGGACCAACGCCTACGCCCGCCGCGCGGTCTTCGAGCGGGTGCTGCGGCTCATAGAGGACCGTGAGCAGGAGATAGCCGACCTGATCATCGCCGAACTGGGCGGCACGCGCGTGAAGGCCGGTTTCGAGCTGCACCTCGCCAAGGAGTTCCTGCGCGAGTCGATCCACCTGGCGCTGCGCCCCGAGGGCAGGATCCTGCCCTCGCCGGCCGACGGCAAGGAGAACCGCGTCTACCGGGTGCCGGTCGGTGTCGTGGGCGTGATCAGCCCCTTCAACTTCCCCTTCCTGCTGTCGATCAAGTCGGTCGCACCGGCCCTCGCGCTCGGCAACGCGGTGGTCCTCAAGCCGCACCAGAACACCCCGATCGCCGGCGGCACCCTGATCGCGAAGCTCTTCGAGGAGGCCGGGCTGCCCGGCGGCCTGCTCAACGTGGTCGTCACCGACATCGCCGAGATAGGCGACGCGTTCATCGAGCACCCGGTGCCGAAGGCCATCTCCTTCACCGGTTCCGACAAGGTCGGCCGGCACGTGGCCACCGTCTGCGCCGCGAACTTCAAGCGCTCGGTGCTCGAACTGGGCGGCAACAGCGCGCTGGTGGTCCTGGACGACGCCGACCTCGACTACGCGGTGGACGCGGCGGTCTTCAGCCGGTTCGTGCACCAGGGCCAGGTCTGCATGGCCGCCAACCGGGTCCTCGTGGACGCGTCCGTCGCCGAGGAGTTCACCGAGAAGTTCGTCGCCAAGGTCAGGACCCTGAAGGTCGGAGACCCGCGCGACCCGCAGACCGTCATCGGCCCGGTGATCAACTCTCAGCAGGCGAACGCGATCTCCGGCGCCGTCGAGCAGGCGATTGCCGAGGGCGCCACCGCCCTGGTCCGCGGCGGCACGTCCGGCAATCTCGTCGAGCCGAGCGTGCTCACCGACGTACCCGCCGACTCCGCGCTGCTCCGGCAGGAGGTGTTCGGCCCGGTCGTCTTCCTCATCCCGTTCGACGGCGAGGAGGAGGCGCTGCGCATCGTCAACGACACCCCGTACGGCCTCAGCGGCGCCGTCCACACGGGTGACATCGAGCGGGGTGTCGCCTTCGCCAAGCAGGTCGACACCGGCATGTTCCATGTGAACGACGGCACGGTCCACGACGAGCCGATCGTGCCGTTCGGCGGCGAGAAGCACTCCGGCATCGGCCGCCTGAACGGCGAGACGACGCTGGAGTCCTTCACGACCGTCAAGTGGATCTCGGTCCAGCACGGCCGCAGCGGGTTCCCCTTCTAGGGCACCTTTTCCGGGCCGCCGGGCCATTGCGGACAGTGGCTGACCGCAATGGCCCGTAGCGTCGTCGGTGTCAGGGGGCGCAGGGCCCCGGCGACGGTGAGGAGAGGCGGCCGGCCATGGTCAAGCACGTACCGGCGGAGGCACAGGGCGACGAGCGCGGGGCGCTGCTCGCGTTCATCGAGGAGCAGCGCGGCGGGATCCGCCGGGCCCTGCTCGGGCTGACCGAGGAGCAGGCCCGCTCCCGCCCCAGCGCCAGCGAACTGTCGCTCGGCGGCCTGCTCAAGCATGTCGCCGAGGTCGAGCAGAGCTGGATCGCCCGTGCCCGGCAGGAACCACCGGCGATCAAGCGGGACGAGTCCAACTGGCACGAGACCTTCCAGCTGGTCGGCGAGGAGACGGTCGCCTCGCAGCTGGCGTACTGGGAGCAGGTCGCCGCCGAGACGGAGAAGTTCATCCGCTCCGCGCCCAGCCTGGACGACACCTTCCCGCTGCCGCCGGACCCCTGGTTCCCACCGGAGGGCCGGGTCAGCCTGCGCTGGCTGTGTCTGCACCTGATCCGCGAGACGGCCCGGCACGCCGGCCACGCCGACATCATCCGCGAGTCCCTGGACGGCAAGACGGCCTTCGAGCTGGTGGCCCAGGAACAGGGCGGCTCCTGGGGGTGACCGCGGGGTGTGCGGCCGTACGGCAATAGCCTGGACCGCATGTCAGCGATCCGTCTTCTCGTGCTGGGCGCGGTCCGCCGGCACGGGCGGGCCCATGGCTACCAGGTACGCAACGACCTGGAGTACTGGGGCGCGCACGAGTGGTCCAACGCCAAGCCGGGCTCGATCTACCACGCCCTGAAGCAGATGGCCAGGCAGGGGCTGCTGCACGCGCACGAGATCGCGCCGTCCACGGCCGGCGGCCCGCCGCGCACCGAGTACGAGCTGACCGAGCAGGGCACCGAGGAGTACTTCACCCTGCTGCGCGAGGCGCTGGTCACCTACGACCAGCGCGGCGACATGAAGACGGCGGCCATCGGCTTCATGGTCGACCTGCCGAGGGCCGAGGCGGTGGCGCTGCTGAAGGAGCGCACGCGCCGCATCGATGCCTGGCGCTCCTCGGTCACCGAGCACTACGTCCCCGAGGAGGGGCCGGAACGGCTCGGCCACATCGGCGAGATCATGAACATGTGGGTCCACACGGCCGACTCCGAGGCCGCGTGGACCCACGGCCTCGTCGAGCGCCTGGAGACCGGCGCCTACACGTTCACGGGCGAGGGCGATCCGTTCGTCGGCGTGCTCGCCGAGGACGAGGAGAACCCCTACGCGACGGGGGAGCGGCACCCGGAGGACGACCGCTGATCAAGTTTTGACCGACACCCTGAGGGCGGTGGCCCTAGTGGTGGAACCCGGTGGCCGCCGCCTTGTCGTGGGTCAGGGGATGCGGCTGCCGGCGCAGCCCGGGCAGCAGGCGCGTCAGATCGGCCAGGAACAGGTCGGCCAGGTCGTGGGAGAAGCCGTTGCGGCACACGACCCGCAGCACCGAGAGGTCCTCCCGGTTCGCCGGGAAGGTGTACGCGGGCACCAGCCAGCCGCTCTCGCGCAGCCGCCGGGAGACGTCGAAGACGTCGTACGACGTCACCTCCGGGGCGGTGGTGAAGGCGAAGACCGGCAGCTGGTCGCCCCGGGTCAGCAGCCGGAAGTCGCCCAGCTCCTCGATCCGCCCGGCGAGCGAGGTCGCCACGTCCCGCGTCGACTGCTGCACCGCGCGGTACCCGTCGCGGCCGAGCCTCAGGAAGGTGTAGTACTGGGCGACCACCTGGGCGCCGGGCCGGGAGAAGTTGAGCGCGAAGGTCGGCATGTCGCCGCCCAGGTAGTTGACCCGGAAGACCAGCTCCTCGGGCAGCGCCTCCTTGTCCCGCCACAGTGCCCAGCCGACGCCCGGATACACCAGTCCGTACTTGTGCCCCGAGGTGTTGATCGAGGCCACGCGCGGCAGCCGGAAGTCCCACACCAGGTCCGGGTCCAGGAAGGGCGCCACCATGCCGCCGGACGCCCCGTCCACGTGCACCGGGATGTCCAGCCCGGTGCGCTCCTGGAGGGCGTCCAAGGCGGCGCACAGCTCCGCGATCGGCTCGTAGGAGCCGTCGAAGGTCGAGCCGAGGATGCCGACGACCCCGATGGTGTTCTCGTCGCACAGCTCGGCCGCCGCCTGCGGGTCCAGGTGGAAGCGGTCGCCCTCCATGGGCACCAGCCGGGCCTCCACCTCCCAGAAGTTGCAGAACTTCTCCCAGCACACCTGGACGTTGATGCCCATGACCAGGTTGGGGCGGGCGCCCGGGTACCGGTCGGCGTTGCGCCCGGCCCACCGCCGCTTGAGCGCCATCCCGGCCAGCATGCACGCCTCGCTCGACCCGGTCGTCGAACAGCCCACCGCGCTCGACGGGTCCGGCGCGTTCCACAGGTCCGCGAGCATCGCGACACAGCGCCGCTCCAGCTCGGCCGTGCGCGGGTACTCGTCCTTGTCGATCATGTTTTTGTCCCGGCACTCCGCCATCAGCACCCCGGCCTGCGGCTCCATCCAGGTGGTGACGAACGTGGCCAGGTTCAGCCGGGAGTTGCCGTCCAGCATCAGCTCGTCGTGCACCAGCTGGTACGCCGTGGACGGGGCCAGCGGGGCGTCCGGGAGCCGGTGCGTGGGCGGGGCCTCCGTCATGCCGCCGACCGGATTGGCCTCTCCGTAGAACGGGTTGACGGAAATCGTCCGCTCTTCGTGTTTCTCGGGACCTTTGTGCAGGGCCATGAACGTCTCTCCAGGGATTGTGGGGTAAGGGTTTTCAGCGGATCGGGGTGCCGTCCTCGCCCAACTGCATCTGCGGGCGCCCTGTCACCAGCAGCCAGGCCGGCAGCGACGCGATGCACAGCACGGCGATGATGGCGGGCGAGGCGACCAGGACGGCGGCGGTGAACAGGCTCACCCAGCCCTGCCGGGTGATCGCCAGGAGCATGCCCAGGACGCCCGTGGCCACGCCCAGCGCCGGATGCACGGCCGGAACCAGCGCGTGGGCGGACAGTCCCAGCGCCGTGCCGACGAACACGGCCGGGAAGATACGGCCGCCACGGAAACCGCAGGACGCGGCGACGAGCAGCGCGGCCAGCTTCACCACCGCCATCCCGGCGAACTGCCCCGCCGACCAGCCGTCCGGATGGCGGGCCAGCTCCGCGACCTCCGCCAGCCCCTTGAAGAGCGTCAGATGGCCGCCCAGGGCCCCCAGAGCGCCGAGCACGACGCCGCCGGCCGGAAGCATCAGCATCGGGTGCCGCAGCTGCCGGAAAGCCGCGTGGACGAGCGGGAAGGCGTGCACCGCGCACATGCCGAGCAGCGCGGACGCCGGGGCGATCACGAGCGCCGCCAGGACGTCCTTGGCGTTCGGGTGGCCCATGGGCGGCAGCCCCAGGTCGAAGGCGGGACGGAACAGCAGGGTGGTCGTCACGGCCCCGCACGCGCCGGCGGTCAGCGGCGCGAACAGGTTGTCCCACAGCCGGCCGCGCATCGGGCGCCCGGCCAGCGCCTCGGAGATGACCAGCGCCGCCGCCACCGGCGTGCCGAACAGCGCGCCGATCGTCGCCGACTCCGCCAGCACCGGCCACAGGCTGCCCGGCGCCCGGGGCACCAGGCGCGCGCCGAGCCAGACCGCGAGGCCGACGTTCACGGCGATGATCGGGTTCTCCGGGCCGAGGCTCGGGCCGCCGGCCAGCATCAGCCCGGTCGCCAGCACCAGTCCCGGCAGCACGACCGGCGGCAGCGCGGGGGCGTTCAGGCCGAGGGTGGCCGGATCGGGCCCGGCGTGCCCGGGCACCTTCCACACCACGAGACCGACCGCGAGGCCCGTGGCGGTCAGCACCACGAACATCCACAGCACCGAGTAGCGGCCCACCCCGAGCGCGTCCGGCAGCGGTCCCCACAGCACGTGCTGGAGCTGCTCCGCCGCCGCGCTCACCCCGATGTAGACCAGGCTCGCGACCACGCCGACGACCACGGCGGGCAGGATGAACGGCAGCAGGGCCCGCGCCGGCGCCGTAGCGGCGGTCGGAGGCGCCTGCGGCGCGTCGGTTTCCTGGGCCACGGGCTCACCATATGCGGACAAAATCCGCGCAACACCCTGAAGGGGTGCGAACGGAAAGCGGCTTGCACCTCACGTGGCGTGAGGCCTCAGCGTGGAGGGCGTACCGACCGAAGGAGCGGAAAAAGTGAGCTACTCCGTGGGACAGGTCGCGGGGTTCGCCGGGGTCACGGTGCGCACCCTGCACCACTACGACGAGATCGGCCTGCTGGTGCCCGGCGAGCGCACCCACGCCGGCCACCGGCGCTACACCGACGCCGACCTCGACCGGCTCCAGCAGATCCTGTTCTACCGGGAGCTCGGCTTCCCGCTCGAGGAGGTCGCGGTCCTGCTCGACGACCCGGACGCGGACCCGCGCGCACACCTGCGCCGCCAGCACGAACTGCTGACCGCCCGGATCGAGAAGCTGCAGAAGATGGCCGCGGCCGTGGAGCACGCCATGGAGGCACGCAAGATGGGCATCAACCTCACCCCGGAGGAGCGCTTCGAGGTGTTCGGGGACAAGGACCCCTTCAACGAGGAGTACACCGAGGAGGCGGAGCAGCGCTGGGGCGACACCGAGGCCTGGGCCGAGTCGCAGCGCCGCGCCGCGGGCTACACCAAGGAGGACTGGAAGCGGATCAAGTCCGAGGTTGATGACTGGCAGGAGCGGTACGCCGCCCTGGTGGCCGCGGGCGAGCAGCCGTCCGGCGAGGCGGCCATGGACATGGCGGAGGAACACCGGCAGCACATGAACAGGTGGTTCTTCGAGGTCCCGTACGAGATGCACCGGTGCTTCGGGGAGATGTACGTCTCCGACGAGCGGTTCAAGGCGTACTACGACGCCATGGGGCCCGGCGTCGCCGAGCACCTGCGCGGCGCGATCCTCGCCAACGCCGACCGGCACACCGCGTCCTGACGTCCTGGCCCGGGGCTCACTCCCGGGCCAGGACCACCGCCGTGCCGTACGCGCACACCTCCGTGCCCACGTCCGCGGCCTCCGTCACGTCGAACCGGAACGCCAGCACGCCGTTGGCCCCACGCGCGCGTGCCTGCTCCACCAGCCGCTCCATGGCCTGGTTGCGGGTCTGCACGAGCGTCTTGGTGAGCCCCTTCAGCTCGCCGCCGATCATCGACTTCAGCCCGGCGCCGATCTGGCTGCCGAGGTGCCGCGAGCGCACGGTGAGTCCGAAGACCTCGCCGATCACCTGCTCCACCCGGTATCCGGGCACGTCGTTCGTGGTCACGACCAGCACGTCCGGCTGGGGCCCCTGGCCGCCGCCGTAGTCATCGAGTCCCATGAGTCACAGCTTTCTCCCAGTCACCGCACAGTGCATCCTGGAGACACCGGTGGAACCTGGGGCGGTCACATCACGTTGATAGCTTTGTGCGGCCCTTCCCGGAAGACCAGTCGCCGTAGCCGCCTTCACCCCTCAGGAGCCCGGACCCGTGATGACACTCGCCCTCGGCCCGAGCTGGCTCGATCCCAACTACCTGCTCGACACCTACAGCATCTGGGGCCTGCTGCTCATCGTCTTCGCCGAGTCCGGCCTGCTCATCGGCTTCTTCCTGCCGGGCGACTCGCTGCTGTTCACCTGCGGCCTGCTGATCACGTCCGGGGACCTGGACTTCCCGCTGTGGGGCGCCATCGCGCTGATCTGCCTCGCCGCGATCCTCGGCGACCAGGCGGGCTACATGTTCGGCAAGAAGGTCGGCCCGTCCTTGTTCAACCGCCCGGACTCCCGCCTGTTCAAGCAGGAGAACGTCACCAAGGCGCACGAGTTCTTCGAGAAGTACGGTCCGAAGTCCCTGGTCCTGGCCCGCTTCGTGCCGATCGTGCGCACGTTCACGCCGATCATCGCCGGCGTCAGCGGCATGAAGTACCGCTCGTTCCTGATCTTCAACGTCATCGGCGGCACCCTGTGGGGCGCGGGCGTCACCCTGCTCGGCTCCTGGCTCGGCAACATCGGCTTCGTCAAGAACAACATCGAGGCGATCCTCATCCTGATCGTCCTCGTCTCCGTGGTCCCGATCGCGATCGAGTTCCTGCGCGCCCGCGGCAAGCAGAAGACGGCCGCGCAGCCCACCCCGGCACCTCGGCCCGAGCACCAGCAGCCCCCGGCCATGGACGCCGCGACCACCCAGCTGCGCCGCATCGAGCCGGACCAGCCGTACGGGCAGCACTACGGCGGCCAGTACGAGCAGCAGCCGTACCAGCAGCCCCAGCAGCAGCCGTATCAGCAGCCTCAGCAGCAGGACTGGAACCAGCAGGAGCAGTACTGGAACCAGGACTACGACCAGCAGCAGTACCCGCAGCCGCAGTACGACCAGCACCAGCAGCAGTACGACCAGCACCAGTACCCGTACGACCACCGCCGGCAGTAGCCGGCCGAGGGGCGCGGGGGACTAGAAGCCCCGCGTCCGCTTGGCGGCCCGGCGCTTGCCGACGGAGCCGACCCGCAGGAACAGCCGGAAGACCTCCGAGCCCAGATTGACCCCGATGGCGATGGCCATGGCCAGCGACGCGGCGTTGGCCAGCGACACCAGCCCCTTGTCCACCTCGTTCTGGGCCATGTTCAGCAGCCCGAAATACGTGGCGGAGCCGGGCAGCAGCGGCCCGATGGCCGCCGTCGTATAGGGCAGCGCCGAGGCGAACCGGTACCGCGACAGCAGCTGCCCGAACAGACCGACCAGCCCCGCGGCCACAGCGGTCGACGCCACCGGCGAAATGTCGGCGACGTAGTGCATCGCGCCGTACACCGTCCAGGCCACGCCCCCGTTGAGGGTCACCCACAGCACGGTCGAGCGCTCCTGCTGCAGCAGCACCGCGAAGGTCAGCGACAGCAGCATGGAGGCGGCGATCTGGATCAGCGGCCGCTCGTTGATGACGAGCGCCGCGTCCGGGTTGAGCTTGCCGCCGACCTTCACGCCGAAGTACAGGACGACCAGCACGCCGGCGACGATGCCGACGAAGAAGTAGAGGACCTCCAGCAGACGGGCCGACGCGGTGATGTAGAAGCCGGTCAGACCGTCCTGGACGCCCGCCACCAGCGCCCGCCCGGGCAGCAGCGCGAACAGTCCACCGGTGACGACGGCGGACGCCTTCACGTCGACGTGCGCCAGCGCGAACGCCACCCCGACCGCGGCGGGCGGCATCGCGGCGACCGTGAACTGGTAGAACTCCGGCAGCCCGCGCCCCGCGCACAGCCAGGCCAGCCGGTCGCCGAGCATCGCGCCCAGCGCGGCCGCGACGAACACGATCAGGTCACCGCCGACCAGCACGGAGGCCGCCCCTGCCAGCAGACCGCTGGCCAGGGTCAGCGCCCAGCCGGGGTAGGGGTGCCGGTTGCGGCGGATCTCCGCCAGCCGGCGGTAGGCCTCCTCCAGGGAGACATGGGTCTCCGGGTCGGTCAGGTCGTCCACCAGCCGGAACACGGCCGCCAGCCGGGTGTAGTCGGTGCCGCGCCGCCGTACCGTCCGCGAGGCGGTCACCGGGTCCTCCACCAGCGACGGCTGGTGCGAGATCGACAGCAGCGTGAAGGTGACGTTCGGCTCGCAGCGGTCCAGGCCGTAGGAGCGGCACACCGCGAACATCGCGGCCTCGACGTCCTCCGCGCCCTCGCCGCCCGCCAGCAGCAGCTCGCCGATACGCAGGGTCAGGTCCAGCACGCGCGGGACGGCCGGGCCCTCCTCCTCCACCCGCTGCACCAGCTCGGGCGCCGGCCGCTCGGCCACCGGCATGCGCAGCATCGTGCGCATCCGGTCCTGCCAGGGGGCGTCCTTGACCAGGCTGACCAGGGGCACCCCGGTGGCCGGGGTGAACGCCGTCAGCGAGTCGTTGGAGCTGTAGGTGCTCGGCGGGCTGAACGCCGACCCCTCCGGCTCGGCAGCGGGCGCATGCGGCGCCTCCAGGCCCTTCGGCAGGGCGAACTCGGAGGTCGTCTCCGCCTCACCGACCGTCTTCGGCACGTCCAGTCCCGCCGGAATGGCGAACTCGGACGTGATCTCCGGGTCGTACCGCGCCTCGTCGGACCGGGGCTTGCGGTCCTCCGCCTCCGTCACCTCGTACCGCTCCCTGAACGACACCTTCCGTACGGCTCAGTATGCGCACACCTACCCGGCGGGCCGTACGCGCGCGTGGACGCGGACGGGCCGCACGCGTGCGTACGGCCCGTCCGCGACAACAGCGGGGGTTCAGTGACCGCCCTGCTCCTTGAAGCGCTTGTAGGAACGCTCGATCTCCGCCTCGGCGTCCGTGCGGCCCACCCAGTTGGCGCCCTCGACGGACTTGCCGGGCTCCAGGTCCTTGTACACCTCGAAGAAGTGCTGGATCTCCAGGCGGTCGAACTCCGACACGTGGTGGATGTCGCGCAGGTGCTCCACGCGCGGGTCGGTGGCCGGAACGCACAGCAGCTTGTCGTCGCCGCCCGCCTCGTCCGTCATCCGGAACATGCCGATCGCGCGGCACTTGATCAGGCAGCCCGGGAAGGTCGGCTCGTCCAGGATGACCAGCGCGTCCAGCGGGTCGCCGTCCTCGCCGAGGGTGTTCTCGACGAAGCCGTAGTCGGTCGGGTAGGCGGTCGAGGTGAAGAGGCGACGGTCCAGGCGGATCCGACCGGTCTCGTGGTCCACCTCGTACTTGTTGCGCGAACCCTTCGGGATCTCGATCGTGACGTCGAACTCCACCGGTGGCTCCTCCATGATCAGCACATAGTTCTGGTGATTAAGTGTCCCTCACGCAGGTGTGTGATCGCGAAAGGGGCTGGTGGTCGTGCCAGAGCTGAGGCCTTGGCGGGCCGCGAGACCGCGGATGGAGCGGATCGCGAACGCCGTACGACCGCGCCTGGCGCGAGCCGGGGCGGCCGCCAAGCCGCGGGTCGCGCGGTTGGCGCGGGCCCTGCGGTCCCGGCCACCGGCCCTGCGGCGGCCGCGGGCCGTGAAGACCTGGCAGTACACCGCCGGCGCCGCCACCGCCGGCCTGGCGCTGGCCGCCGGCGTGGTGACCGCGGCCGGCCCCTGGGACGCCGACGGTCAGCGTACGGCCGAACGAGACCGGGCCGCCGCCCTGGAGCGGACAGGTGGCACAGATCACGGCCGGTCCGCCGCGGCCGTGCGGGCGCCCCGGCCCGCCCCGAGCGCCGGACCCGTCCTGCTGGGCCTGGACGGCGCGACGAGCGCCGTCGGCACCAAGAAGGCCGCGCCGGACGGAAGGCCCCTCTCGGGCGTCCTGGGGCCCCTCCTGGACGTCTCCGCGCTCGGCGGCACCCGCGCGGCCGCCGTCGTCGACGTGGCCACCGGCAAGCGCCTGTACACCTCCGGCGCCGGTACGGCCCTCACCCCCGCCTCCACCACCAAGATCGCCACCGCCGTCGCCGCCCTGTCCGCCCTGGGCCCCGACCACCGCTTCACCACCCGCGCCGCCCTCGAACCCGACACCGGCGAACTCGTCCTGGTCGGCGGCGGCGACCCCACCCTCACCGCCCGCAAGAAGGCCGGGGGCTGGGCCGACCTGCGGGAGCTGGCGGCGAACACCGCGGCGGCGCTCGACAAGCGGGGCATCCACAAGGTCACGCTCTCCTACGACACGACCCTGTACTCCGGCCCCGCCGTGCATCCCATCGGCGTCAACGACAACCTCGCGCCGGTCAGCGCCCTGATCGCCGACGAGGGCCGCACCGACGGCTCCAGCAGCGGCCCGGTGCCCCGCGTGAGCGACCCGGCGAAGGACGCGGCGAGCAAGTTCGCGACCTTCCTGAAGGCCGCCGGCATCACCGCCACGCCCCCCGGCCCCTCCAAGGCCACCACGCGCGCGCAGACCCTCGCCACCGTCTCCTCGCCCCCGCTGTCCGACGTGGTCGAGCGCATGCTGACCAACAGCGACAACGACATCGCCGAGGCCCTGGCCCGCCAGACCGCCCTCGCCAGCGGCCGGCCCGCCAGTTTCGACGGCGGCGCCGGCGCGATCTCCGCCCGGCTGACCAAGCTGGGCCTGCCGATGTCCGGCGCCTCCTTCCACGACGGCAGCGGCCTGAACCGCGACGACCGGCTCACCGCCGACCTCCTCACCGCCCTCCTGGTCACCGCGGGCGACCCCGACCGCCCCGGACTGCGCCCCGTCCTCACCGGCCTGCCCGTGGCCGGGTTCACCGGCACCCTGGCCGACCGCTACACCGCCAGCGCGGCGGGCGTCGTACGCGCCAAGACCGGCACCCTGACCGGTGTGAACACCCTCGCCGGCACGGTCGTCGACGCCGACGGCCGTCTCCTGGCCTTCGCCTTCATGGCCTCCGGCACGACGGACCCCTTGGCGGCCGAGTCGGCCCTGGACAGGGCGGCCACGGCGCTGGCGGCCTGCGGCTGCCGGTGACCCCGCCGGCCGCCGCGGGCCCGTCCGCACCGCCGTACCCGCCCGCCGCACCGCCTGCGGACCCGTCATGGCCTGCCCCAAGCGGGAGCGGTCCCGTACGGTTGACGACATGACTGGCTTCGGTGGCACCGCATCTCCCGGGATGGTCGACTGGAACCTCGCGGTGGCAACCGCGACACGGCTCGTACGGCCGGGCCCTGATGTCAGCCGCGACGAGGCACGCGCCGTCGTCGCGGAGCTGCGCCGGCACGCCAAAGCCTCGGAGGAACACGTCCGGGGCTTCACTCGTATGGGCACCGAAGAGATCCACGACACCCCTGTGCTGGTGGTCGACCGCCCCGGCTGGGTCCGCGCCAACGTGGCCGGCTTCCGCGAGATCCTCCGGCCGCTCCTGGAGAAGATGCAGGAACGGCGCGCCGGCAGCCCCGGCGGCGCGGTCCTCGGCACCGTCGGCGGCAAGGTCACCGGCGTCGAACTCGGCATGCTGCTGTCGTTCCTGTCCTCCCGCGTCCTCGGCCAGTACGAGACGTTCGCCCCCGCCAGCCGCGAGCTCCCGGCCGGCGAGAACGGCGGCGGCCGCCTCCTGCTCGTCGCGCCCAACATCGTCCACGTCGAGCGCGAACTCGACGTCCAGCCGCACGACTTCCGCCTGTGGGTGTGCCTGCACGAGGAGACCCATCGCACCCAGTTCACGGCCGTGCCCTGGCTGCGCGACCATCTGGAGGGCGAAATCCAGTCGTTCTTGGCGGAGACCGACGTCGACCCGATGACCTTCCTGGAGCGCGTCAGGGAAGCCGCCCAGTCCCTCGCCGGGGGCCGCCCCGAGGGCGAGGAGGAGGACGGCGGCCGCTCCTTCGTGGACCTGGTGCAGACCCCCGCCCAGCGCGAGATCCTCGCCCGCCTCACCGCCGTCATGTCCCTGCTGGAGGGCCACGCCGACTACGTGATGGACGGCGTCGGCCCGAGCGTCGTACCGACCGTGGCGGAGATCCGCGAGAAGTTCCAGCAGCGCCGCGCCAAGGGGGCCTCCCGCCTCGACCTCGCCCTGCGCAAGCTGCTCGGTCTGGATGCCAAACTGAGGCAGTACCGCGACGGCGAACGGTTCGTGCGGGCCGTCGTCGAGCAGGTCGGCATCGACGGCTTCAACCGCGTGTGGACCTCGCCCAACACCCTGCCCACCAAGGCGGAGATCGGCAAACCGGCGGACTGGGTCGCGAGGGTGCACCGCAAGGCCGAGTCGTGAACAGCATGAACACGTCGTGATTCGAATCCGGCCGACGGCAGGCGAACGCCCTTCCAATCACCCGTCCGAGGGACCGTGAGCCATGCGTAGGCGTGCAATGCTCGGGGAACCGCCCGCTTCTGTCACCATCTACACACTCTGAGTGACCGGACTCGGGCTCACCCCCCGAAAACTTCATGAAGGGAACCGGACATGGGTCCCCATCCTGCGGTCGCGGCGATACGCCTGGCGGTCCGCCGCGTCCTCCACGACATCCTCAATGACCACCACGCCTACGGCGGCCCAGGCCGGCAGCCCTTCGGCGAGCACCCGGACCGGACAGTCGAGCGGCTCCCCTCCCCGCTCGTGCTCGTCGCGTGCTCCGGCGGCGCCGACTCCATGGCCCTCGCCTCCGCCCTCGCCTTCGAGGCGCCCAAGCTCGGCGTCCGCGCCGGCGGCGTCACCATCGACCACGGCCTCCAGCCCGGCTCCGACCTCCGCGCCGACGAGGTCGCCCTGCGGCTGCGCGCACTCGGCCTCGACCCGGTCGAGTCCGTCGCCGTGACCGTGGGCCGCGACGGCGGACCCGAAGCCGCCGCCCGGGACGCCCGCTACGCCGCCCTCGACACCGTCGCCGAACGCCACGGCGCCACCGCGGTCCTGCTCGGCCACACCCGCGACGACCAAGCCGAAACCGTCCTGCTCGGCCTCGCCCGCGGCTCCGGCATCCGCTCCCTGTCCGGCATGGCCGCGGTCTCGGGGGCCGGCGGCCGTTACCGCCGCCCCTTCCTGGAAGTCGACCGGCAGACCGCCCGCAAGGCCTGCATGGTCCAGTCCCTCCCCGTCTGGGACGATCCTCACAACGCCGACCCCGCCTACACCCGCTCCCGGCTGCGGCACGAAGGCCTGCCGGCCCTGGAAAAGGCCCTCGGCAAAGGGGTCGTGGAGGCGCTCGCCCGCACCGCCCAGCTCTCCCGCGACGACGCCGACGCCCTCGACGCCTGGGCCAGCCAGGCGGAGGCCTCCGTGCGCGACGCCGCAGGTCTGCTGGAGTGCGCCAAGCTCTACGCCCTCCCGCCCGCCGTACGCCGCCGCATCCTGCGCCGCGCCGCCATCGAGGCCGGCGCCCCGGCCGGTTCGCTGTTCGCCCGCCACATCGAGGAAGTCGACCGTCTGATCACCGGCTGGCGCGGCCAGGGAGCCATCAATCTCCCGGGCAAAGTCGTCGCCCAGCGGCAGGGTGGCAGACTGGTGATTCGGCAAGGCTGAATCCCGGCCCCGCGGAGCGACCCTCCGGCGAACGGTCAGGGCAGCCGGTGGCCGTGACCACGGCCGTAAGTGCGGGACGACCGAAAGTGATGCGGGTGGACGCGAAAGACATGGGTGCCGACCTCCAGCAGGTGCTCATCACCAAGGAAGAGATCGACGCGAAGCTGGCCGAGCTGGCCGCGAAGATCGACGCGGAATACGCGGGCAAGGACCTGCTCATCGTCGGCGTCCTCAAGGGCGCCGTGATGGTCATGGCGGACCTCGCCCGGGCGCTGTCCACCCCCGTCACCATGGACTGGATGGCCGTGTCCTCCTACGGCGCGGGCACCCAGTCCTCCGGCGTCGTGCGGATCCTCAAGGACCTCGACACCGACATCAAGGGCAAGCACGTCCTGATCGTCGAGGACATCATCGACTCCGGCCTGACCCTGTCCTGGCTGATCAACAACCTCGGTTCCCGCGAGCCCGCCTCGCTGAAGGTGTGCACGCTGCTGCGCAAGCCGGACGCCGCCAAGGTCGCCATCGACGTCGAGTGGGTCGGCTTCGACATCCCGAACGAGTTCGTCGTCGGCTACGGCCTCGACTACGCCGAGAAGTACCGGAACCTGCCGTTCGTCGGTACGCTCGCGCCCCACGTCTACGGCGGCTGAGCCGTACCGGGTGATATGAGCCACTCGGCTCAAGCCTTGTAGGACGATCGGGAACCCCGGCGGGTTCCAGGCCGTTGAAGCATGCAGAGACGGGCTCCCCGGCCGTCCGAAGCGGACTTCGTGCGGCTTCGGACCACCACGCTGGGGTACCGTCAGAAGAACTGTCTTATCAAACTCACTATGGCAGGAGGGACGGGGCGGCACCGCTCCGTATGGATGGACGTGAAGCGATACTTCCGTGGGCCGGTCATGTGGATCGTGCTGGCCGTCCTTGCCGTGGTCGTGTTGATGCAGGTCGTCGGCTCGTCCGGCGGCTACAAGACGGTGGACACCGGCCAGGTCGTCGCGGCGATCAATGACAACAGGGTCCAGTCGGCCAAGCTCACCACCGGCGACGAGCAGACCATCAAGGTCACCCTCAAGGACGGCCAGAAGGTCGACGGCAGCTCGAAGATCCAGGCGAGCTACATCGGCGACCAGGGCGTGACCATCGCCGGTCAGCTCCAGACCAAGTACCAGGACAAGCAGATCCCGGACGGCTACACGGTCTCGCCGTCCAAGCAGAACCCGTTCGTCGGCGTCCTGCTCTCCCTGCTGCCCTTCGTCCTGATCGTGGTCGTCTTCCTGTTCCTGATGAATCAGATGCAGGGCGGCGGCTCCCGGGTGATGAACTTCGGCAAGTCGAAGGCCAAGCTCATCACCAAGGACACCCCGAAGACGACCTTCTCCGACGTCGCCGGCTGCGACGAGGCCGTCGAGGAGCTCCACGAGATCAAGGAGTTCCTGCAGGAGCCGGCCAAGTTCCAGGCCGTGGGCGCCAAGATCCCCAAGGGCGTGCTGCTCTACGGCCGCCCGGGTACCGGTAAGACGCTCCTGGCCCGCGCCGTGGCCGGCGAGGCGGGGGTGCCCTTCTACTCGATCTCCGGTTCCGACTTCGTCGAGATGTTCGTCGGTGTCGGTGCCTCCCGGGTCCGTGACCTGTTCGAGCAGGCCAAGGCGAACGCCCCGGCGATCGTCTTCGTCGACGAGATCGACGCGGTTGGCCGCCATCGCGGCGCCGGCCTCGGCGGTGGTCACGACGAGCGCGAGCAGACCCTGAACCAGCTGCTCGTCGAGATGGACGGCTTCGACGTCAAGGGCGGCGTGATCCTCATCGCCGCCACGAACCGCCCGGACATCCTCGACCCGGCGCTGCTCCGCCCCGGCCGCTTCGACCGCCAGATCGCGGTCGACCCGCCGGACCTGCAGGGCCGTCTGGAGATCCTCAAGGTCCACCAGAAGGGCAAGCCGGTCGCGCCCGACGTCGACCTGTCCGCTGTCGCCCGCCGCACCCCCGGCATGACCGGTGCCGACCTGGCGAACGTCCTCAACGAGGCCGCGCTGCTGACGGCCCGAGGCGACCAGAAGCTGATCGACAACAGGGCGCTGGACGAGGCGATCGACCGTGTGGTCGCGGGCCCGCAGAAGCGGACCCGGATCATGTCGGACAAGGAGAAGAAGATCACCGCGTACCACGAGGGCGGTCACGCCCTGGTCGCGGCGGCCTCACCGAACTCCGACCCGGTCCACAAGATCACGATCCTGTCCCGCGGCCGTGCCCTCGGTTACACGATGGTGCTGCCCGACGAGGACAAGTACTCGACCACGCGCAACGAGATGCTCGACCAGCTCGCCTACATGCTGGGCGGTCGCGCGGCGGAGGAACTGGTCTTCCACGACCCGACCACCGGCGCCGCGAACGACATCGAGAAGGCCACCAACCTGGCCCGCGCGATGGTCACCCAGTACGGCATGACCGAGCGGCTCGGCGCCATCAAGTTCGGCGGCGACAACAGCGAGCCCTTCCTCGGACGTGAGATGGCTCACCAGCGCGACTACTCGGAAGAGGTCGCCGCGCTGGTCGACGAAGAGGTCAAGAAGCTCATCGAGACCGCGCACAACGAGGCCTGGGAGATCCTGGTCGAGAACCGCGACGTGCTCGACAACCTCGTTCTCCAGCTGCTGGAGAAGGAGACCCTGGGCAAGGAGGAGATCGCCGAGATCTTCGCCCCGGTCGTCAAGCGCCCGCCGCGGCCCGCCTGGACCGGCTCCTCCCGCCGCACCCCGTCCACCCGCCCGCCGGTGCTCTCCCCGAAGGAGCTGGCACTGACGAACGGCGCGAACGGCGCGACGGCCGCGATCAGCACGGCCAAGTCCACCGCCGCGGAGTCCGCCCCGGTGACGGACAAGACCCCGGAGGACCGCCCGGAGAGCTGACGCGTTTCGGCCAACAGGGCCGGAATGAATGCCGCGCCCCCCAGGTTTTAGCCTGGGGGGCGCGGCATTTTCGTATGCCCGCGGGCAAGAGGTAAAGGAACGAGGCATCAGATGACCGACCCCGTGACGCTGGCCGGCGAAGGCTTGATCGGTGAGTTCGATGAGAAGCGCGCCGAGAACGCCATTCGCGAACTCCTGATCGCGGTTGGTGAGGACCCCGACCGAGAAGGCCTCCGGGAAACCCCGGCGCGCGTAGCGCGGGCGTATCGGGAACTCCTGGCGGGCCTGTGGCAGGCGCCCGAGGATGTTCTGACGACGACGTTCGACTTGGGGCACGATGAGATGGTCCTGGTAAAGGACATCGAGATCGTTTCCCTCTGTGAACACCATTTGCTGCCATTTCATGGCGTAGCCCATGTTGGTTACATTCCGGCCGAAACGGGCAAAATCACCGGCCTTTCGAAGCTGGCACGCCTGGTGGAGGTTTTCGCTCGCCGCCCGCAGGTGCAGGAGCGACTCACCACGCAGATCGCGGACTCCCTCATGCGGATCCTGGAGGCGCGGGGTGCGATCGTGGTCATCGAGGCCGAGCACATGTGCATGTCCGTGCGCGGCATCCGCAAGCCCGGCGCCAAGACCACCACATCGGCGGTCCGCGGCCAGCTCCGCGACGCTACGACCCGCGCCGAGGCGATGAGCCTGATACTGGCCAGGTGAGCCGGCCACCCGGCCCGTCAGCCCTGGCTGCCGGAACCGGCGGTCACGCCGCCGGTTCCGCTCCCGGGGGGTTCTGGTCCTCGTCCTCCGGGAGTTTGCACACCCGCTCCAGGAACATGGCCGCCGCTATGACACCGATGCCGGCAAGGACCGAGAAGCCGGCGTAGACGGCTTGGTCGCGGCGGGCGGGGATGTCGAGGAGTTCCAGCAGCAAGACGCCCGTGCCGCCGTACATACCGGCGACGAGGGCGGCGACCAGGGCGCTGGCCTGGCCGAAGACGACCGCGCGGGCGGCCATCAGGGGGTCGACGCCCTTCGCGCCGGGGCGGCGCTCGCGCTGGGCCTTCAGACGGGCGCGCAGCGACAGCGCCGTCGAGAGCAGGACCACCGCGATCAGGGCGAGGACGATGGGGGCGGCCAGGGGGACGCTGGGAAGGGTCCCGATCGAGTTCCAAAGGCGGGCGCCCGCCCAGGACAGGATCCCGGCCACGACGAACACGCCCGCCAGCACCCTGATGCGCAGCTCTCTCACGGTGTCCCTTCAGCTCCCCCGGACCGGTCCGGACTGCGGTCGTGTCGACCTTGTCGTCTGAGTCGTCTTGACCTTAACGACTATTCAGGCAGTCGGAGTTCCAGGTCCTCGCGGGGCTCGACGCCCGCACGGGTGACGGCCGACAGCAGTTCGGCCACCGCGCCGCGGCCGGGCAGCTGGGCCTGCGGGTCCACGTCGTGCCAGGGGGCGAGGACGAAGGCGCGCTCGTGGGCGCGCGGGTGGGGCAGGGTGAGCTGCGGGTCGTCGGAGGTGACGTCGGCGTAGGCGACGATGTCGACGTCCAGGGTGCGCGGGCCCCAGTGCTCGTCGCGGACGCGTTTGTACGCCTCCTCGATGGCGTGGGCCCGCTCCAGGAGGGAGGAAGGCGGCAGGGTGGTCTTGAGGACCACGACCGCGTTGAAGTACGACGGCTGGCTGCCGGGCTCGACGCCCCAGGGCTCGGTCTCGTACACCGGGGAGACGGCCTTCACGCGGACACCCGGGGTGTCCTCCAGCGCGTCGACGGCGCCCTGGAGGGTCTCCAGGCGGTTGCCGAGGTTGGAGCCGATCGAGATGACGGCCCACTTCGGGTTCTGCAGGGTCGTGTCGGCGGCGTCGACCTTCTCGACGACCGAGGCGGGCACCGGCTGGACGGTCGGGTCGCTGTGACCCTGGAGGAAAGGTCGGGTCATACTCGGCTCCGGGTGATGGTGACGGTCACGTCGTCGAAGGGAACGGTGATCGGGGCGTCCGGCTTGTGGACGCACACCTCGACCTCCTGGACCCCTTCGTGCTTCAGGCAGGTCTGGGCGATCCGCTCGGCGAGGGTCTCGATGAGGTTCACCGGCTCACCCTCGACCACGGCCACGACCTCCTCGGCCACGATGCCGTAGTGGACGGTCTTCGCCAGGTCGTCGTCTGCCGCAGCCGGCCGGGTGTCCAGCCCCAGGACGAGGTCCACGATGAAGGTCTGGCCCTCCTCGCGCTCCTTGGGGAACACACCGTGGTGCCCGCGGGCCTTGAGACCGCGCAGCGCGACACGATCCACGCGAATCACTCCTGCAATCGTCGGGAAGGACCGGTCCGTACCACGTGCGGGCGGCACACCGTCCTCAGACGAATCTACCTGCGGGCACTGACAAAGCCGGGCCGCGGGGCGCGGGCCGGGGCCGGGACCTCGAGGGTTCATCTCGCGTTTCCCCAGGGAAACACAGCCGTGTCATGGGCTGGTAGCGGCTCCTACCCCGGGGTAGGTGATTCCAACCACTTCTCGGTCCCTGTGGAGCGTCTACCCGCTCAGGCGAGGGGGTCGTCGTCCGGATTGACGCCGTCGGCGCCGGCCTCGTCGTCCTCGGCGGTCTCCGCCAGGACGGGGGAGGCGTGGTGCGACCAGAGCTTCCAGCCGGAGGACGTGCGCCGGAACACGTTCGTGGCGACGACGAGCTGGCCGACGAGCGGTCCGAGCTCCGCGCCGTCCTCGGGGGCGGGGCCGCCGCTGAGGATGTTCTCGGTGCAGGTGACGAGCGCGGTGTCGCCGGTGACGGAGACGTGCACGTCGGTGAGGAAGAACTGGATGTAGTCGGTGTTCGCCATGATCAGGGCGTAGGACCTCAGGACCTCGCCGCGGCCGGTGAGCACCGGCCAGCCGGGGTGCACGCAGGAGACCACGCCGGTGTCCGCCGGGTCGTGGTACTCCTCGTCCACGCCCAGGTCGGCGGGGGTGAGCCAGAGGGCGGACAGCTCCTCGAAGTCACCGCGCTCCATCGCCTCGTAGAAGGCGGTGTTCGCGGCCTCCACCTGTTCGACGTCGGTATGAGGGGCGCTCACCGGGTTCCTTCCGCCCCGCGATCGCCCCCAGCGCCCGGCGCGTTCCCCGCTTCACACGCCCCTTGCTCACTTCGCGCGTCCGGCGCCGGGCCTGCCGTACGCGCCCCTTCCACGGCGCGGGCGACCCGGACGGCGTCCGCAGTGGCGCGTACCTCGTGTACGCGCACGGCCCACGCACCGGAGTGCGCCGCGAGCGCGGAGACGGCGGCCGTGGCGGCGTCGCGCTCCCGGGCCGGCGGGGGCGCGCCCTCCGGACCGGCGAGGACACGGCCGAGGAACCGCTTGCGGGAGGCGGCCACGAGCAGGGGGTGGCCGAGGGCGCGCAGGCGGTCGAGGTGGGCGAGGAGGACCAGGTCGTGCTCGGCCTCCTTGGAGAAGCCGAGGCCGGGGTCGACGACGATGCGGTCGGGGGCGATGCCGCCGGCCAGAACGGCCTCCACGCGTGCGTGCAGTTCGTCCACGACTTCGGTGACGACGTCCTCGTAGACGCCCTGGACGTTGCCGCCCTGCAGGAAGCCGCGCCAGTGCATGACGACGAAGGGGGCGCCCGCGTCGGCGACCACCGGGATCATCGCGGGGTCGGCGAGGCCGCCGCTGACGTCGTTGACGAGGGCGGCGCCGGCCGCGAGGGACTGTTCGGCGACGGAGGCGCGCATGGTGTCGACGGAGACGACGGCGCCTTCGGAGGCGAGGCCGCGGACGACCGGGATGACCCGCCTGAGTTCCTCGGCCTCGTCCACCCGGGTGGCGCCGGGGCGGGTGGACTCGCCGCCGACGTCGACGAGGTCCGCGCCCTCGGCGACGAGGTCCAGGCCGTGCTTGACGGCGGCGGTCGTGTCGAACCAGCGGCCGCCGTCGGAGAAGGAATCGGGGGTCACGTTGACGACACCCATGACCGCGCACCGGTCCCATACCGGAAGGCCGGCGACCCGGCCGCGCCCGCTGAGGTTGTTCATACGTTCAGCGTAGGCCCAGGAGGGCGCCGGGAACGCGCGGCGGCCCGGGCGGGAGCCCCCGCTGGAGGGGGTGGGGCGCCCGCCCGGGCCCGTCCTCGGCCGCACCGTTCGCTCCTGCGGCTCTCATCCGGTCCTGCGCTCAGGCCGCGCGGACGTCCCGTTCCGCCATGACGTGCGCGCAGGGGCGCTCGGCGGCCGCCGAGCGCCGGCGCAGGAAGCGCGGGAGCGGCAGGGCGAGGTTGACGAAGCCCTCCGCCTGCATGGCGGCGAAACCGATGCGGGGCAGGTCGGCGGTGTTCCGGTAGACGACGAAGCGGGGTTCCCAGCGCGGCTGGAACTTGGCGTTGAACTTGTACAGCGACTCGATCTGGAACCAGCGCGAGAGGAAGACCAGCAGACCCCGCCAGGCGCGCAGTACCGGCCCGGCGCCGATCTTCTCGCCGCGCGCGAGGGCGGAGCGGAACATCGCGAAGTTCAGCGAGATCCGGGTGATGCCGAACTTCGGCGCGGCCTGGAGGGCGGCCACGATCAGCAGCTCGTTCATGCCGGGGTCGGCGCTGCGGTCGCGGCGCATCAGGTCCAGCGAGACGCCGTCCTCGCCCCAGGGCACGAAGTGCAGGACGGCCTTCAGATCGCCGTACTGGCCCGGCTCGTCGTCCTGCTTGTGGGCGGTGGCGATCAGGCAGTCGCCGTCGGCGGCGTCGCCGACGCGGCCGAGCGCCATGGAGAAGCCGCGTTCGGTGTCGGTGCCGCGCCAGTCCTCCGCCGCCCGGCGGATGCGCTCCAGTTCGGCGTCGCCGAGGTCACGGATGCGCCGTACCCGGGTTTCGTAGCCGGCTCGCTCGATGCGCTTGACCATTTGCCGCACGTTGCGCATCGCGCGTCCGGCGAGCGAGAAATCCGCGACGTCCACCACCGCCTCGTCGCCCAGTTCCAGGGCGTCCAGGCCGGTCTCCCGGGTCCACACCTCGCCGCCCGTCTCCGAGCAGCCCATGACGGCGGGCGTCCAGGAATGTGCCTTGGCCTCGTCCATGAAGCGCTCGATGGCGCCGGGCCAGGCCTCGACGTCGCCGATGGGGTCACCGCTGGCGAGCATCACACCGGAGACGACGCGGTAGGTGACCGCGGCCTTGCCGCTGGGGGAGAAGACCACCGCCTTGTCGCGGCGCAGCGCGAAGTGGCCGAGCGAGTCGCGCCGGCCGTGCTTCTCCAGCAGGGCCCGCAGCCGGGACTCGTCCTCCTCGGTGAGGCGGGCGGCCGGGTGCTCGGGGCGGAAGGCCAGGTAGATGGTGGTGACGGCGGTGATCCAGCCGAGGGCGCCGAGGGAGAAGGCGACGGTCCAGGATGTGTTGCCCTGGTAGTCGACCGGGCCCTCGAAGCCGAACAGGCCGTAGACCACGTGCGTCAGCCGGTCGGCCAGGCTCGGGTCGCCGATCGTCCGGTGCGGGTGGACGCTGACGATGACGAGTCCGAGGACGAGGGAACTGGCGCTCATGAGGATGAAGTTCGCGAGCGCCCGCCACCTGCTGCGCGGGTCGGGCAGTGCCGCGAACTCGTCGCGGTGGATCAGCAGCGGCACGAGCAGTGCCACCGCGATGAGCACGCCGATGACCGAGTGCCGGTACGCGAACTGCGCCGCCGCGCCCGCCGGCAGCAGCGCGACCGCGGCACGCCACGCCCGGCGCTTGCGCCGTTTGAGCCCGTGCGCGAGCAGCAGCAACAGCACGCCGGCGCTCAGCGAGAGCGCGGCCGCGAAGGGCCCGAACGAGCCCGGCAGCACCTCGGCGATGGCGTGCATACGGCTGTGACGGAAGCGCGGGAACACGCCCCCGGCAATGTCCAGGACGCCCACGAGGGCCGCCGCCCTGCCGACGAGAACTGGGGCGGCCTCGGGACGCGGGCCACGCAGTATGCGCCGCGCCCGGCTTGATCGGCTCGGAACCCCGCCCGACATTTCCCCATCTATCCTGACAGACATCGCATCCCGTAGTTCTGCGAGAGACCTTGAACCCGGGCCCGATCGGGCATCCGGCGACATTGCGCCCTCTAGGACGGTGTCTTGGGGAGAGAGGTTCACTCCCCACCGGAAAGTCGGGTCAAAGGCCAAGAAAAGTCCCGGGCAAGCCCTCGCGACGAAGCGTGGGAGGGCGCCGGGCGGAGAGCGCAGGCAGGAAGCAGCCCATGGGTCTCACGAGCAACAAAGTGCTGATGCTGGCGATCGTCCTCGCCGTGCTGCTGTTCGCCGGCACGGTGTGGCTGTGGCCGCGGCTGGCCCGGCGCAGCTGGCGGGCCGTCAGCGGGCGGGTCGGCCTGCTGCTCACCACCCAGTTGGCGCTCTTCGCCTCGGTGGGCCTCGCCGCCAACCAGGCCTTCGGGTTCTACGCCAGCTGGGCGGACCTGTTCGGCCGGGAGACGGGTCAGGGCGTCGTCGTCGACCACATAGCGGGCGGCAGCAGCGGCCCGATCCAGGTGGTCTCCACGTCCCGGGTCGTGGGGACGAACAGCGCGCGGCCGCAAGTGGCGGGGCAGATCCAGAAGGTGGACATCCTCGGCCGTACGACCCACATCGCGGCACCGGCGTTCGTCTACCTCCCCCCGGAGTACTTCCAGCCGCAGAACCGCACGCACAAGTTCCCGGTCTCCGTCGTCCTCACGGGCTATCCCGGTACGGCGCAGGCCCTGGTGACCAAGCTGCACTACCCGACTACGGCACAGCAGTTGGCCAAGGCGGGGAAGATGCAGCCGATGATCCTGGTCATGATGCGGCCGGCCGTGGCGCCGCCCCGGGACACGGAATGCGTGGACGTCCCCGGCGGCCCGCAGACGGAAACGTTTTTCGCCAAGGATCTGCGGGACTCCGTGATGGCCCACTACCGGGTCGACGGGACGCCCGCCAGCTGGGGCATCATCGGTGACTCGACCGGCGGCTACTGCGCGCTGAAGATCGCCATGCACTACCCGAGGGCGTACGCGGCCGCTGCCGGTCTGTCGCCGTACTACAAGGCGCCGGTCGACCCCACCACCGGTGATCTCTTCCGCGGCGACAGGAACCTGCAGAATCGAGCCGATCTCTTCTGGGTGCTCAGGCATCTGCCCGCGCCCGAGACCTCGCTGCTCGTCACCACGAGCAGGATCGGTGAGCACAACTACAGGGACACGCTCAGGTTCATCAAGAACGTGCAGGACACTAACGTGACCAGGATTTCGTCGATCATCCTTCCGAGCGGCGGGCACAACTTCAACACCTGGCGGCGGGAGATCCCGGGGACGCTCCAGTGGATCAGCACGCGGCTGGTCGCGCACTGATCCCCTGCGCCCGACATCCGGTGAAGCCCGTGATGTGGCCGTGTTTTTACGGGGCGGGGGTCCGCGATTCGCCTACGCGCGGTAAGTTTCTGGCCATGCCACGTGGACGCCACCGCCATTCACCACCTCTGCACCGGCTGTTGCCCCCGTCGGCGATCGCCGGGGTCTCCGTCGTCTGCGCGCTGGGTCCCTGGGTGTTCTCCGAGGCCACGCTGTTGCGCGCACTGGCCGGGGCCGCCGCGGCCACCGCGGTCGTGGGCGCCTTCGTGATGCGCCGCTGGGACATCCACGCGGGCAAGCAGGTCGCCGACCTGACACGCGCGCGTGCCAGCGACGAGTGGCGGTTCGAGGAACGGCTCGCCGAACTGGAGACCGACCTGGAGGAGTCGCGCGAGCTGCGCACGAAGCTGGAACAGCGGCTGCGCGCCAAGCGCGCGGAGCTGGCCGGCCTGCGCAACGAGCACGCGGCCCTGCTGCGCCGGTACGCCACGGCCGAGACCGAGCGCGCGAGCGCCCTGGAGGGACGCCGGCTGCTGGAGATCGAGGCGGCCGTGCCCTCGCCCTCGCCCGCGCTGCCGCCCGCCCGCCGCGCCGAGGACGAACCGAAGCCGGAGCGGGAGCCGGATTCGGCCGAGGTGAAGGCGGCCGAGGAGTCCGCCGAGCCCGCCGAGGCCGGGACGGACTCCGGGGACGAGCCGACGGCGTTCGCGGTGTTCTCGCCCGAGGGCGCGAAGCTGTACGGGCAGGCGCTGACGGCCCTGGCCCGGTTCGACGGTGAGGCTTCGGACGACTCCGAGGCGGACGCCGCGGCTTTTGCGGACACGGCCGAGCCCGTGGCTTCCGAGGCGGCGGCTTCCGACGACACGGCTCCGAAGGCGGCGGCCCCCGAGGCGGGGGCGCCCGACGCCGACGAGGCCAGGTCCGACGCGGGCACCGTGCCGCCGGGCAAGGCCGATGTCCGCAAGGCCGACGCGGGCGGGGCCGACTCCGCCGCGCAGACGGAAGGCGCTGTGGAAGGCGCCGGGGAAGACTCGGCGGAAGGCGTGACGCACGGCGCCGGTGCCTTCGCGAGCGAGGCCGGCGCGCCGGCCGGCCAGGAGGACGAGGCGCAGGGGAAGCCCATGGCGGCCGACGGGCACGCGCGCGCGGCCGCCGCCCCGATGGCACCGGCCGAGTCCGCCCAGCCCATGAGCCGGCCGCCCGCCGGGCACTTCACGGTGCCGACCGCCGTGGCCGTCGTACCGGCCGCGCCCGCGCGGCGCCCGGTGGTCGAGGGCGGTTTCGACTTCTTCGGCACCCAGAAGGGCGCACCGAAGGCCGCGCTGGACTCCGTGCAGAACGAGGATCTCGCCGACGTCGTCGGCCAGGAGGTCCTCGCCGTGCACAAGGCCGAGGCCGAGGCCGAGTTCAAGGACGCCCACGCACAGTCGGACGGCGTCGGCCAGGTCATCGACCTGACCGCGCACGACGAGACCGAGCAGATCGACATCCAGGGGCTGCGCACCGCGGCGTCCTGAGACCGCATCAGGCACCGGCACCGGGCCCGGCTCCCCACGAGGGGAGCCGGGCCCGGTGTCATCCGGTCATCCAGCGGTCGGGGCGGGCGTCCCGGCGGCCCGTACGGGACCGTTCCGCCTGGGCGTGCAGCAGCCGCGCGGCCTCCCCGGCGTCCCGCAGACGGGCCGTCACGGTCTTGTCGGCCCCCGTGTCCACATGGACCTCGGCGAGCCGCCACAGGCGCTGCCAGGGCCCCTGGCTCAGCCGCACGCTCTGCACCTTGGCGTGCGGGACCAGCGAGAGCCGGCGCCGCAGCAGCCCGTGCCGGGTGGCGAACACCGCGCCGGTGACCGCGAGACGGTGGCCGCGCCACCACACCGGCACGCACCAGCGGGCCCGCCGCGGTGGCCGGGAAAGCTCCTGAGGCACCGTCACACCGGGGAGTACGCGCGCGACGACCGACTCGGCGACCGGGCGCGGGGCGACCGGTACCAGCACCGAGTTGGCGGAGCCGGCCACGTCCAGTTCCACCCGCACCCAGCCGAGCCGCCGCCACAGCAGCGGCTCCACGATCCGCACAGTCTGCACCCGGCCGGGCGGGACCGTCTCGTGCGTACGGTCGAGCAGTCCGTGGTCGATGCGCAGCCCGTCCGGCGACTCGCCGACCTTCCAGTCGAACTCGCCGGCGAACCGTCCCGCGCTGCTCGCGCCAGCCGCGCCGAACAGCGGCAGGGCGGTCGCGAGTACCGTCCACAGGTTGTGGGTGGCCAGCCACAGCACGGTCGGCACGACGAGCGCGGCGCACAGCGAGCCCCAGGTGGCGCCCGTCAGCACCAGGGAGAGCGCGAGCGCGCGCGGGGGCACGCGCAGCAGCTCGCGCGCCGGCGCCTCACCGACCTCACGTGCCGTCTCGGGCGCGAAACCCGCCGCGCGCGCCAGCAGCTCCGCGCGCAGGGCGCGCGCCTCCTGCTCGCCGAGGAAGGCCAGCTCGTCCTTGTCGTCGGCGCCTACGACGTCGATCCGCAGCTTGGCGACGCCCGCCACGCGCGCGAGGAGGGGACGGGAGACGTCCACGGCCTGGATGCGCTCCAGCCGGATGTGCGCGGTGCGCCGGAACAACAGGCCGGTGCGGATGCGCAGTTCGCTTTCGGTCACCGCGAAGTGCGTGAACCACCAGGACAGGAAGCCGTAGAGGCCGGCCACCGGCACCAGCACCGCGAGCCCCAGCAGCAGCGCCGTGCCGGTCAACCGCGCCAGCTGCTCCTGCGTCCCGTTCGGGTCGTGCACCGCCCAACCGGCGAGTACGGCGATCGGCGCCCACGCCCGGCGGAACGGCGTGACCGGGTGCAGCCGGCGCTCGGTCACCGGCACGGGCGCCGGTATCTCCCCGTCGTGGTCCGAGGTCGTCACAGGCCCGCCGATCGGGCCTCGCCCAGCTCGATGAGCCGGTCGCGCAGCCGTTCCGCCTCGGCCGGGTCCAGGCCGGGGATGGTGGCGTCGGTCGCGGCGGCCGCCGTGTGCAGCTGCACGGTCGCCAGTCCGAAGCGCCGCTCGATGGGCCCGGAGGTGACCTCCACCAGCTGCATCCGCCCGTACGGCACCACCGTCTCCTCGCGCCACAGGACGCCGCGGCTGATCAGCAGGTCGTCCGCGCGCTCGGCGTACCGCCACGAGTGCCAGTTGCGCCCCACCAGCCGCCAGCACCACGCGGCGCCGGCCACGGGCAGCAGCGCGACGGCGGCCCACGCGGGCCCCACGAGCAGGCCCGGCAGTAGCCCGGTGGCGACCGCGAGCACCGCCGTCCACACCACCACGAGCAGCCGGCGCACCCGCATCAGAGCGGGCTGCAGCCCCCGCCACTCCAGCTCGGCCCCCGGTGTCCCGGTCTCCTCCGGGCTCCCCGTTTCCATGGGCCCAGCGTACGTAGGGGAAACTGGGGCCATGACTCCTACGACGGAGACCACGGTCGGGATCGGTGGCGCCGCGGAAAGCACCGACATGGTGCTCAACATCGGGCCCCAGCACCCGTCCACGCACGGCGTGCTGCGGCTCAGGCTCGTGCTGGACGGGGAGCGCATCGTGCGCGCGGAGCCGGTGATCGGCTATATGCACCGCGGCGCCGAGAAACTCTTCGAGGCGCGCGACTACCGCCAGATCATCGTGCTCGCCAACCGCCACGACTGGCTGTCGGCGTTCTCGAACGAGCTGGGCGTGGTCCTCGCCGTGGAGCGGATGCTCGGCATGGAGGTGCCCGAGCGGGCGGTGTGGACGCGCACGCTGCTCGCCGAGCTGAACCGGGTGCTGAACCACCTGATGTTCCTCGGTTCCTACCCGCTGGAGCTGGGCGGCATCACCCCGGTGTTCTATGCGTTCCGGGAGCGCGAGGTGCTCCAGAACGTCATGGAGGAGGTTTCCGGCGGACGCATGCACTACATGTTCAACCGCGTCGGCGGCCTCAAGGAGGACCTGCCGGCCGGGTGGACCGCACGCGCGCGTGCCGCCGTCGCCGACGTGCGCTCGCGCATGGACGTCTTCGACGACCTGGTGCTCGGCAACGAGATCTTCCGGGGGCGCACACGCGGAGTGGGCGCGCTGACGCCGCAGACCGTGCACGCCTACGGCGTGAGCGGACCCATCGCGCGCGCCTCGGGCGTCGACTTCGACCTGCGCCGCGACGAGCCGTACCTGGCGTACGGCGACCTCCAGGACACCCTGAAGGTCGTCACCCGGACCGAGGGCGACTGCCTCGCCCGCTTCGAGGTCCTGCTGGAGCAGACCCACGTCGCGCTCGACCTCGCCGACGCCTGCCTGGACCGGCTCGCCGAGCTGCCGCCCGGGCCGATCAACCAGCGGCTGCCCAAGGTGCTGAAGGCGCCCGAGGGGCACACGTACGCGTGGACCGAGAACCCGCTCGGCATCAACGGCTACTACCTGGTCAGCAAGGGCGAGAAGACGCCGTACCGGCTGAAGCTGCGCTCTGCCTCGTACAACAACATCCAGGCGCTGACCGAGCTGCTGCCGGGGACGCTGGTGGCGGACATGGTGGCGATCCTGGGCTCGATGTTCTTCGTGGTCGGCGACATCGACAAGTAGTCCGGCAGCGGGCAGCGGGCGGCCGGCTCAGGCGAGCGGGTCCGGAATCCCAACCGGCTGGACCAGCCAGCCGAAGTCGCCGAGACCGCCCGGGGCGGTGAGTTCGGCGGCCTCCCCGGCGCTCGTGAGGGCGCGTACATAGGCCGTGGGATCCGTGGAGGCCAGTGCGAGCGGGGGGCGTGCGCCGGTGATGTCCAGGCAGTGGAGAGCGGCGCGCTGCGTGAGGAGGTGCGCGGGGGGCAGCGTGCGCGCTGTTCCGGGGGGCGCCTGCGCCGCGCTCGACGGCATGCGCTCCGGATCATGCGCCGCGTCTGAGGAAGTGCGCGCCGTTTCCGAGGGCGTGCCCGAGGTCGTGCGCGCCGTGACGGCCGCCGCGCACGCGTCCAGTGCGACGTGCGCCGTGATGTCGCACGACCCGTCCGGCACGGGCGCCGTCTCGCGCCCTTCCCGGAAGCCGGTGAGCGTTCCGAACGGGGGGCGCGTCCCGGCGGTGTGCGCGTAGTCCACGGTCACTGCGAGACCGCGCACCACCCGGTCCACCACCGACGCCCACGCCAGGTCCCGGGGCAGCCCGATCTCCGCGCGCAGCCCCTCCTCGGCCGGCAGTGGCCACCATCGGGCGAGCCAGTCCGCCTCCGCGCCGGTCACCGGCTCCCCGAGCCGCTCGGTGCCGTCGTCGGCGACGAGCACCAGCCGGGCCACGCCCGCGGAGTCGACCTCGGCCACGTCCACGGGTACGTTGTCCAGCCACTCGTTGGCGAACAGCAGGCCCGTGACGGTGGCCGGGGGCGCGTCCAGCCAGACGATCCGTTCGTCCAGTCCGGCCGGGCGGCCGGCGAGCTCCACGGCGTATCCACGCGCGCGTGCGGCCACGTCGGCCGGAAGGGCGGCCAGCACCCCGGTGACCAGTTCGCCGCGCCCGGCGCCCATGTCGACGAAGTCCAGTACCGAGGGCCGCCCCAGCGCCTCGTCGACCCGGCACAGCAGCCGGGCCACGGCACGTGCGAACAGCGGGGATGCGTGCACGGACGTACGGAAGTGGCCGGCCGGGCCCTCCGGGCGGCGATAGAAGCCGCCGGGCCCGTACAGCGCCGCCTCGGTCGCCGTACGCCAGCCGCGCAGGCCGTCTCCGTCGCCGGGGCGCCGTTCCGCTTCCCGTGCCGTCCCATCCGTCACCGGAACAGACTAGGCGCACAGATGATCACTTCCTCCACCTTGCGGAGTACGCGCGCCGGGTGCGGATCGGCCCTCCGGTTGACCCCTGCATGCATCTGGTTTCCCTACTCTGGGTTACGTGCAGCGCCTCTACGACTTCCTCCGCCGCCACCCGACCTGGGTCGACACCTTCTGGGCCGTCGTCCTGCTCGGGCTGTCCGGTCTGAGCGTGGTCAATCTCCACGGGGTGCCCGGTCACCACATGACGCTCGCCGGGGGCATGGCCGTGTCCGCCGTCCTGTGCGTCGTCGTCGCGCTGCGCCGCCGGTTCCCCGAGCCGATGCTGCTGGTCGCCCTCGCGACGGGTCTGGCCCAACTGGTGCTGGACGTCGAGACGACCGTCGCCGACTTCGCCATGCTGGTGATCACCTACACGGTGGCGATGATCGGCGCGCGCTGGGCCTCCCGGCTCGCGCTCGCCGCCAGTCTCGTCGCGGCGGCCCTCGCGCAGATCCGCTGGCCGAACGAGCACACCAGCTTTCTGGGGCAGATCGCGATAGTCGTGTTCCAGACGGTGCCCTTCGCGCTCGCCTGGGTGCTCGGCGACTCCATGCGCACCCGGCGCGCGTACTTCGCCCAGCTGGAGGAGCGCGCGGCCCGTCTGGAGAAGGAGCGCGAGGCGCAGTCGAAGGTCGCGGTGGCCGCCGAGCGCGCCCGTATCGCGCGTGAGCTGCACGATGTCGTGGCGCACAACGTGTCGGTGATGGTGGTGCAGGCCGACGGCGCCGCCTATGTCCTCGACACCGCCCCCGACCAGGCCAAGAAGGCCCTGGAGACGATCTCCTCCACCGGCCGGCAGGCCCTCGCCGAGATGCGCCGCCTGCTGGGCGTGCTGCGCACCGGGGAGCACCAGGAGAGCGGTGAGTACGTCCCGCAGCCGGACGTCGAGCAGATCGACGAGCTGATCGAGCAGTGCCGCAGCTCCGGCCTTCCCGTCGACTTCAAGGTCGAGGGCACCCCGCGTCCGCTGCCGAGCGGCGTGGAGCTGACCGCGTACCGGATCGTGCAGGAGGCGCTCACCAACACCCGCAAGCACGGCGGGCCCAACGCGGGCGCGAGCGTCCGGCTGGTCTACTTCGACGACGGGCTCGGCCTGCTCGTCGAGGACGACGGCAAGGGCGCGCCGCATGAGCTGTACGAGGAGGGTGGCGCCGACGGGCGGGGGCACGGCCTGATCGGTATGCGTGAACGGGTCGGCATGGTCGGCGGCACCCTGGACGCGGGCCCGCGCCCGGGCGGAGGATTCCGCATCAGCGCCCTGCTCCCACTCAAACCGGCGCACTGACGCGGCCGCACGCCCCCCGTTGACACCTGTAACACCCTCGCCCTGAGGCAACAACCACCGCCCCGACCGAAAGAGGCCCGATGACGATCCGTGTGATGCTCGTCGACGACCAGGTGCTGCTGCGCACCGGGTTCCGGATGGTGCTCGCCGCCCAGCCGGACATGGAGGTCGTGGCGGAGGCGGGCGACGGCGTCGAGGCCCTGCAGGTGCTGCGGTCCACGCCCGTCGACGTCGTCCTGATGGACGTCCGTATGCCCAAGCTGGACGGCGTGGAGGCCACCCGGCGGATCTGCGCGGAGCCCGATCCGCCCAAGGTGCTGATCCTGACCACCTTCGACCTGGACGAATACGCCTTCTCCGGGCTGAAGGCGGGCGCCTCCGGCTTCATGCTCAAGGACGTGCCGCCCGGCGACCTGCTGGGCGCGATCCGGGCCGTGCACAGCGGTGACGCGGTCGTGGCCCCCTCCACCACCCGGCGCCTCCTGGACCGCTTCGCACCCATGCTCCCGTCCACCGGCAAGGAGCCGCAGCACAAGGAGCTGGAGCGGCTCACCGACCGGGAGCGCGAGGTGATGGTGCTGGTCGCGCAGGGCCTGTCCAACGGCGAGATCGCGGCCCGGCTGGTGCTCAGCGAGGCCACGGTGAAGACGCACGTGGGCCGCATCCTGACCAAGCTCGGTCTGCGCGACCGAGTGCAGGTCGTGGTGCTCGCCTACGAGACGGGACTGGTACGCGCGGGCGGCCACGGCTGACGGCCGCCGCGGGGCCCTCGGTGCAGCCCGCGCCCGGCACGGCGATGACCGGCCGCTTCGCAGCCGTCAGCGCGGACGTGTCATGGCCGCGGTTTGGACCGGCCCCGGGGGGCGTCTGCCGGCCGGGGCCTGTCGCGGTCACGACTGGAGCGGCCCTGGGTGGCGGTTGTTCGTGCGGACTCCTGCGGCCATGGCTGGGACCGGCCCCGGTCGCGGGCGTCGGCCCTGCCGTGTCGCTGCCGCGGTGGGGACCAGCCCTGCTGCCTGCCTCTGCGGCCACGGCACTGCCCAATCCGGCCCGAGGGCGGATAGCGGCCCAGGATGCCGCGGCCGGCCGTGGCCGAGCCTGCAGCGACGATGGATGCCGGTCCAAGATCTCGTGGCTGAGCCAGGGCCGATGACGGGCGTCAGCCCTCGACCGCAGCGGCCGTGGGCTGAGCTCCGCTCCGGCTCGGACGTCAGCGCAGGCCGCGCGGACACGGTCGGCGCCCGCTGCAGCGAGGTGCGTCAGCGCAGGACGCCCTCGATGAAGTCGGTGCCCAGGCGGGCCACCGCCGTCAGGTCCAGCTGGTGCTGGACGTACCGGCCCCGGCGGCAGTTGGTGATCAGGCCCGCCTTCTTCAGCACCGCCAGGTGCCGGGATATCTCGGGCGCCGACATGCCGTGCGCGTCGGCCAGTTCGCTCGTGGTGTGCGGGGCCCGCGCCAGATGCCGGCACAGCCGCATCCGCACCGGGTGGGCCAGCGCCTCCAAGCGGCGGGTGAGCTGTTCGACGGACGGGGCCTGCGGGCGGGAGCCGCTCGCCGGGTAGGTGATCGAGGGCTGCCAGCCGTACCGGTGCAGGACCATCAGATGCGGCCGGCCGAGGCTGGTCGGGACGAGGACCAGGCCGCCGTCGCCGGTCGCGGTGCGGCCCACCAGGAGTTTGTCGACCGTGATGAGCGCGGCCTCCTCGTCCAGCGAGACGGCCCCGGAGAGTGCCGTGAGGGCTGCACCCAGGCCCTTGCGGCGCAGCAGTTCGGTCTTGTGCCGGGCGTCGGCGGCGAGCTGGGGCTGGAGACGGGCCCAGGTGTCGGCGAAGAACGCCTCGTCGCAGTCCAGCATCAACTCCCGGAACCACGCGCGGACGGCCGGCGGATCATCCAGCAGCCGGCGCGTGAACCGCTCCTGCACGGCACCGCGCGCGGCGGCCAGTTCCAGGGAGCGGCGGCGCAGCTCCGGGTCCTCCAACGGGCCGGGTTCCTGGACGTCGTAACGCAACTGGCACGTGAACTCCAGGGCCGCGGTGACGAACTGGTCGTCCGTCAGCTTGTCCAGCTGGTCCAGTTCCTCGGCGAGGGTGGCGCCGGGGACCGCACGGCCACCGGGGATGCCCGCGAACGGGGCGAAGACGTCCGAGAACGTCGTGCGCCACAGGAAGTCGGCCTCGCAGAGCCGGTCGGCCAGGCAGGGGTCCAGCCGGGAGGAGACGGCGGTGGCCCAGCCCTGCAGGCCGGGGTGGTGGCCGGGCTCGCTGAGGGCGTGCAGGGCCATCCCCAGTTCCGCCAGCGGAGAGGGCACGACGGAGACCCGCTCCAGTGGCAGTCCGGTGATGTCGATGGTCACGCTCATGCCCTCCATCGTGCACCCGGCCACTGACACCGCCGCCGTGGATTGACGGCAGCCGTCAATCCACGGGACAGCCGCCCCGGCCGGGAGCAGGCTGGAGGAACCGGGGCAGCCGCGGAGCCCGAACGGTCACCGAGCTCACCGAGCGGTCGGTGACCAGACCTTGACCCGAGAGTCCCGAGCACCTCCGAGAAGGCGATCCGCCATGAGCGTCACCCAGCAGCACTTCCTGGACAGTCACCGCGCCCGCGCGCTCGGTGAACCGGAGCCGCCCGCCCCCGGTCGGCACGACGCCGACCTGGTGCGCGAACTGCGCGACTACCGGCGCTTCCAGGCGGTCATCGCCGAGCGTCCGGCGCGGGGGCGTGTGCGGTACGCCCTGCGCCGATGGCTGCGCCCGCGCGCGCTGTAGCGGCGCGCGTGGTCCGCCGCGCCGTGCACGCTCCCCCTGCCCGCCGCGTCGTGCGCGGCGGGCTACACCCCGGGAAGCCGGCGCGCGAAGTCCGCGACGGCCGCGCGCACGTCGTCCGCCGTCCACTCCAGGCCCGGCGAGCGCACGGAGACCTCGGTCAAGGACACCCCCGGCGCGCCGGGGTCCCAGGGACCGGCGAAGAGGAACGTCCCGGTCTCCTCGGCCTGGCGTACCGCCGCCTCCATCAGGACGTGGGGGTCGTACGGCAGCCAGACCTGGAAGTCGTGGGTGTGCGGTTCCTCGGGGTGGACGCGCGACCACGGGACCCCTGCCGCGGCGAAACCCTCGCGCAGCGCGGCGGCGACCACGCGCGCGTGCCGCACATAGTCCGGCAGCCGGGGCAGCTCGCGCTCCAGCCCGGAGAGCGCCGACAGCGCGGTGGGGAACTGCTGGAAGACCATGCCGCCGTACCGGTGCCGCCACGCCTTCGCCTCCTCCACCAGCGTCCTCGGGCCGGCCAGCGCGGCGCCGCCGAAGCCGTCGAGGGACTTGTAGAACGACACGTAGACGCTGTCCGCCAGGCCCGCGATCTCCTGCAGGGGCCGGCCGAAGTGGACCGTGCACTCCCACAGGCGCGCGCCGTCGAAGTGCACCACCGCGTCACGCTCCCGCGCGGCCTCGACTACCTCGGTCAGCTCCTCCCAGGTGGGCAGCACGAAACCGGCGTCCCGGAGGGGCAGCTCCAGCATCAGCGCGCCGAAGGGCTCGTCGAAGTCCCGTACCTCGGCGGCGGTGGGCAGCCGGGGCTCGCTGGTCACGCGCACCGGACGCAACCCGCTGACCTCGCTGAACGCGTGCCGTTCGTGCACTTCCGGGTGGGCCAGGGCGTGCAGGGCGACCGCGCGGTTGCCGGTGCGGCCCGCCCAGCAGCGCAGGGCGACCTGCTGGGCCATCGTGCCGGTCGGGAAGAACGCGGCGGCCTCGGTGCCGAGCAGGGTCGCGACCCGTTCCTCCAGGTCCGCCACGATCTCGTTGCCGTACTGGTCCACGGGCTTGTCCAGGTCGTACACCTCGGGTGCCGCCTGCTGGAGGTCTGCCAGCCGCTCCCGGATCGTGCGCCGGAAGCCGGGACGCCACAGCACGCGCTCCGCTTTCGCGAAGGCGACCCGGCGGCGCTCGCGCATGCGCTCCTGCCCGGACTGCTCCGCCTGCCGCTCTTCGTCCTGCCGCTCTTCGTCGTGCCGCTCTTCGTCCGGTTCCGCCGTATCAGTCATGTACGGATCATGCCCCGCGGGGGTCGGGGCGGGCAGCCGGTTTCGGCGCACGCCGATGCCGTGACGCGCGCGGGCCGAGGCGCGGCCCGGGGCGCGGGTGGACACGCGACTGCGGGGCGTACACGTGGCGTAACCCACAGCCTGTGGACAACCAATCGGCTCCGGACCGAGATAGCGTTAACATGACGAGAAATCGTCCGGTACCCAGAGCGGACTGGAACGGGAAGGCTCCGTCGCGTGAGTACAGTCCACCAGCAAGACCTCAAGGACCGCCCCGCGCGGCTCACCGTCGGCGTCGTCGGCGCCGGCCGCGTGGGTCCCGCGCTCGCCGCGTCCCTGCAGCTCGCCGGGCATCGCCCGGTGGCCGTCTCCGGCGTCTCCGACGCCTCCCGGCGGCGCGCCGAGACCATGCTCCCGGACGTACCGCTGGTGCCGCCCGCCGAGGTCCTGCAGCGCGCCGACCTGGTGCTGCTCACCGTCCCCGACGACGTCCTGCCCGGACTGGTCACCGGCCTCGCCGAGACCGGCGCCGTGCGGCCCGGGCAGCTGCTCGTGCACACCTCCGGCCGGTACGGCGCACGGGTCCTCGACCCGGCCCTGCGCGCGGGCGCGCTGCCGATGGCCCTGCACCCCGCGATGACCTTCACGGGCACTCCCGTGGACGTGCAGCGCCTCGCCGGCTGCTCGTTCGGCGTCACCGCGCCCGAGGAGCTGCGGCTGGCCGCCCAGGCCCTGGTCATCGAGATGGGCGGCGAGCCCGAGTGGATCAGCGAGCAGAACCGCCCGCTTTACCACGCGGCCCTCGCGCTCGGCGCCAACCACCTGGTGACCCTGGTCGCCCAGTCCATGGAGCTGCTGCGCACCGCGGGCGTCGAGGCGCCCGACCGGATGCTCGGCCCGCTGCTCGGCGCCGCCCTCGACAACGCGCTGCGCTCCGGCGACGCGGCCCTCACCGGCCCCGTCGCGCGCGGCGACGCCGGCACGGTCGCCGCGCACATCACCGAGCTGCGCAGCCACGCCCCGCAGACCGTCGCGGGCTATGTCGCGATGGCCCGCGCGACCGCCGACCGGGCGCTCGCGCACGGCCTGCTGAAGCCCGAACTCGCCGAGGACCTGCTCGGCGTCCTGGCCGACGGTGCCGACGGGACGAACGGCACCGGCGGCCCGAACGGTGGCGGCACGAACGGCACTCACGGCACCGAGGGGAACGACCGATGACCACCGCCCTGCTGAGCACCGCCGCCGAGCTCCACGCGCGCGTGCGCTGCGGCCGCCGCGCCGTCGTGATGACCATGGGCGCCCTGCACGACGGTCACGCCACCCTGATCCGCACCGCGCGGGAGATCGCCGGGCCGGACGGCGAGGTCGTCGTCACCGTCTTCGTCAACCCGCTGCAGTTCGGCGCCGGCGAGGACCTGGACCGCTACCCGCGCACCCTCGACGCCGACCTGAAGATCGCCGGTCAGGCCGGTGCGGACGCGGTGTTCGCACCCGCCGTGGACGAGGTCTACCCCGGCGGCGACCCCCAGGTCCGGATCACCGCCGGCCCCATGGGCGAACGCCTGGAGGGCGCCTCGCGGCCCGGCCACTTCGACGGCATGCTCACCGTCGTCGCCAAGCTGCTCCACCTCACCCGTCCCGACGTGGCCCTCTACGGCCAGAAGGACGCCCAGCAGCTGGCCCTGATCCGGCGCATGGTGCGGGACCTGAACTTCGGCGTCGACATCGTCGGCGTGCCCACCGTGCGCGAGGAGGACGGGCTCGCCCTGTCGAGCCGTAACCGCTACCTCTCGCCGGACGAGCGCCGCAGCGCGCTCGCGCTGTCCCGCGCGCTGTTCGCGGGCCGGGACCGGCATGCGGCACAGGAGGCGCTGCGCGCGCGTGCCCGCGAAGTGCCCTCCACGCAGGCGCGTGCCGAGGCGCTGAGCGCCCTCGGGGAGTCCCGCGCGGCCGCCGACGCACACGCGGTCGCCACGGCGTCCCCCGGCGGCCCGGCGGCCGTCCGCGCGGCCGCCCGCCAGGTGCTGGACGAGGCCGCCCGGCTCGTCCCGCCGCTCGAACTGGACTACCTGGCGCTCGTGGACCCGTCCGACTTCACCGAGATCGGCGACGACTTCACCGGCGAGGCCGTCCTGGCCGTCGCCGCCCGGGTCGGCACCACCCGGCTGATCGACAACCTTCCTTTGACCTTTGGAGCCGCCTCGTGACCAGCACAGGCACCAGCACCGGCATACGACTGCACGCGCCCGCCCCCGGCTGGGCGATCTCCGCGGACGTGGTCGTCGTCGGCTCCGGCGTGGCAGGCCTGACCGCGGCCCTGCGCTGCCAGGCCGCGGGCCTGACGACGGTCGTCGTCACCAAGGCCCGCCTGGACGACGGCTCCACGCGGTGGGCGCAGGGCGGCATCGCCGCCGCGCTCGGCGAGGGTGACACGCCCGAGCAGCACCTGGACGACACCCTGGTGGCCGGCGCCGGCCTGTGCGACGAGGAGGCCGTACGGATCCTCGTCACCGAGGGCCCCGACGCGGTACGGCGGCTCATCGACACCGGCGCCATCTTCGACGAGTCCTCCGAAGGCGGTCTGGCCCTCACCCGTGAGGGCGGGCACCACCGGCGCCGGATCGCGCACGCGGGCGGCGACGCGACCGGCGCGGAGGTCTCCCGGGCGCTCGTGGAGGCCGTACGCGCGCGTGGGCTGCACACCATCGAGAACGCGCTCGTGCTGGACCTGCTGACCGACGCCGAGGGCCGTACGGCGGGCGTCACGCTGCACGTGATGGGCGAGGGCCAGCACGACGGCGTGGGCGCCGTGCACGCGCCCGCGGTGGTGCTCGCGACCGGGGGCATGGGCCAGGTGTTCTCCGCGACCACCAACCCGTCGGTGTCGACCGGCGACGGCGTGGCGCTGGCGCTGCGCGCGGGCGCCGAGGTCAGCGACCTGGAGTTCGTGCAGTTCCACCCGACCGTGCTGTTCCTCGGCCCGGACGCCGAGGGCCAGCAGCCACTGGTTTCCGAGGCGGTGCGCGGCGAGGGCGCCCACCTGGTCGACGCCGACGGGGTGCGCTTCATGGTCGGTCAGCACGAGCTGGCCGAGCTGGCGCCCCGGGACATCGTCGCCAAGGGCATCCTGCGGCGGATGCTGGAGCAGGGCGCCGAGCACATGTACCTCGACGCCCGGCACTTCGGCGCCGAGACCTGGGAGCACCGCTTCCCGACGATCCTGGCCGCCTGCCGCGCCAACGGCATCGACCCGGTCACCGAGCCCATCCCGATCGCCCCGGCCGCCCACTACGCCTCCGGTGGCGTGCGCACCGACGCCCGGGGCCGTACGACGGTGCCCGGCCTGTACGCGTGCGGCGAGGTCGCCTGCACCGGCGTGCACGGCGCCAACCGGCTCGCCTCCAACAGCCTCCTCGAAGGCCTCGTCTACGCCGAGCGGATCGCCGCCGACATCGCCGCCGTGCGAGCGGAGCACGGCCTCCACGCGCGTGTGCCCGTACCGGTCCCGCACCCCGAGACGCCCGCGCACCCGCTGCTCGCCCCCGAGACCCGGTTCGCCATCCAGCGGGTCATGACCGAGGGCGCCGGCGTGCTGCGCTCCGAGGACTCGCTCGCCAAGGCCGCCGAGGAGCTGCACCGGCTGCACACGGACGCCCGCGACGCCCTCGAGGAGAACGGCAAGACCGCCGAGCCCGGCGTCGACACGTGGGAGGCCACCAACCTCCTGTGCGTCGCCCGCGTCCTGGTGGCCGCCGCGCGGCTGCGCGAGGAGACCCGCGGCTGCCACTGGCGCGAGGACCGCGCCGAGCGCGACGACACCCACTGGCGGCGCCACATCGTCGTACGGCTGAACCCCGACCGGTCGCTGGCCGTGCACACGACCGACACCGCAGACTTCCCCCCGACCCGGTAACACCCAGCGCCTCAGGAGCAGTGACAGACGTGAGCACCGACGACCTTCCCCTCGCCCCCACAGGTGGCTGCGGCGACGGCTGCGCCTGCGGCGCCGAGGGCGACGAGGAGTACCTGGAGAGCGGGCTCGACCCCGCGCTCGCCGAGTTGCTGGCCGCCGCCGGGCTCGATCCCGTAGAGGTCGAGGACATCGCCAATGTCGCCATCCAGGAGGACCTGGACGGCGGCGTGGACGTGACGACCGTCTCGACCATCCCCGAGGACGCCACCGCCACGGGCGACTTCGCTGCGCGCGAGGCCGGCGTCGTGGCGGGGCTGAGGGTCGCCGAGGCCGTGCTGTCCGTGGTCTGCACGGACGAGTTCGAGGTCGAGCGGCACGTCGAGGACGGCGACCGCGTCGAGGCCGGGCAGAAGCTGCTGTCGGTCACCACGCGCACGCGTGACCTGCTGACGGCCGAGCGCAGCGCGCTGAACATCCTGTGCCGGCTGTCCGGCATCGCGACCGCCACGCGCGCGTGGGCGGACGTCCTGGAGGGCACCAAGACGCGCGTGCGGGATACCCGCAAGACGACCCCGGGCCTGCGCTCGCTGGAGAAGTTCGCCGTCCGCTGCGGCGGTGGTGTCAACCACCGCATGTCGCTGTCCGACGCGGCCCTGGTGAAGGACAACCACGTGGTCGCCGCCGGTGGCGTCGCGCAGGCCTTCAAGGCCGTGCGGGAGGCGTTCCCGGAGGTGCCGATCGAGGTCGAGGTCGACACCCTGCACCAGCTGCGCGAGGTCGTCGAGGCGGGCGCGGACCTGATCCTTCTGGACAACTTCACGCCCGACGAGTGCGCGGAGGCCGTCGGGATCGTCCACGGCCGGGCCCTGCTGGAGGCTTCGGGCCGGCTGACGCTCGACACGGCGCGCATGTACGCCGACACGGGCGTGGACTTCCTGGCCGTCGGCGCGCTCACCCACTCCGCGCCGATCCTGGACATCGGCCTCGACCTGCGCGAGGCGGAGTAACCGCGATGCTCCTCACGATCGACGTCGGCAACACGCACACCGTCCTCGGCCTGTTCGACGGCGAGGACATCGTCGAGCACTGGCGCATCTCCACGGACGCGCGTCGCACGGCGGACGAGCTGGCGGTGCTGCTCCAGGGCCTGATGGGCATGCACCCGCTGCTCGGCGAGGAGCTGGGCGACGGCATCGACGGCATCGCGATCTGCGCGACCGTCCCGTCGGTGCTGCACGAACTGCGCGAGGTCACCCGGCGTTACTACGGCGACGTCCCCGCCGTCCTGGTCGAGCCGGGCGTGAAGACGGGGGTGCCGATCCTCACCGACAACCCCAAGGAGGTCGGCGCCGACCGGATCATCAACGCGGTCGCGGCCGTCGAGCTGTACGGCGGCCCGGCGATCGTCGTCGACTTCGGTACGGCGACCACGTTCGACGCGGTCTCCGCGCGCGGGGAGTACGTCGGCGGGGTCATCGCGCCCGGCATCGAGATCTCCGTGGAGGCGCTCGGCGTCAAGGGCGCCCAGCTGCGGAAGATCGAGGTGGCCCGGCCGCGCAGCGTGATCGGCAAGAACACGGTCGAGGCCATGCAGTCGGGCATCGTGTACGGCTTCGCGGGGCAGGTCGACGGGGTCGTCAGCCGGATGGCGCGGGAGCTCGCCGACGACCCGGACGACGTGCGGGTGATCGCCACGGGCGGGCTCGCGCCTATGGTGCTGGGGGAGTCCTCGGTGATCGACGAGCACCAGCCGTGGCTGACGCTGATCGGGTTGCGGCTGGTGTACGAGCGGAATGTGTCGCGGCTGTGAGGTGACCGGCGTGCGAGGGGACCGGCACCCGGTCGGGGCGCCGGTTCTGCCGTTCCACGCGTGCGTGCCGTAGCCCCGGTCGGGGGAAACCGGGAGCGACACGCGACGAAAAGATCATCCCTATTCGTCACTTTTGTCCGATTAGCGGTAGCGTCGCCGCATGCCCACGCCATACGGATCCCGCGGCGGCATGGCGTTCGGCGTGGAGGAGCTCCGTGTGCTCCGCCGCGCCCTCGCCCTCGCCCTTCACCCCGACCAAGCGTCCGCCGAGGACGTCCAGGACTGCTTCCGCCTCGCCGAGTCGCTCGACGAGGCGCTGCACGAGGGGGCGAGACTGCGCGCTTTCCTGGTGGCCGACCTCGGCCGGTACCGGGCGGCGCTGCCGGGTGCCACGGCCGGCTATCTCGCCCTCCTGGAGGAGGTGCTGGCGGCCGGGTACCGGCCGACGCCGGACGATCTCGCCGCGCTGCGGGCGCTGCGCGGCAACCCGGCGGCGGCCGCGCTGCTGGACCGTTGCCGGGCGCTGGCCGAGCAGGACGTACGCGCCCGGTTCGCGCAGGGCGCGCGCAAGGTGCCGGCGCCCGCCGTGCCGCACTCCCGCACCCGTCTGCTGGCCCTTCCGGGCGGCGGGGGGACGCCCTGGGCATCAGAGGCCCAGGAAGGCGCCGGAGGGCCGCAGAAGCCCGCCCAGAAGCCCCCGCAGAAGCCCGCGCCGAAACCCGCGCCGACGCCCGGGGAGCGGCCCGGTGCGGAGCCTGCGGCCCCGAAGCGGCCCATTCCGACGCCGGGCGAGGTCTTCCCGCGCCGCAAGCCGACGCCGCCGGCGAGCCCGGCCGAAACCCGCGAACTGGCCGTCGGCTGACCAACCCCGGCGCTGCGGCCGGACGCGTTCTGCCCGTTCGCCCGCCCGCACCACCGTGCGGCTGCCGCGGCCGCGTGCGGGCGGTCCCGGTGCGGCGGCCCCGGTGCGGCGGACCCGCCGTCGGCGGCTTGCGGGCCGGGTGACGGAGGCGCAGGTGGAGAGGTGGGGGTGGGGGGGTTTGCGCACCCCGTACCTTTCGGGTGCCGGCCCGTGGCTACCCTGTTGGGCATGGACTACGTCTCCGCGCTCGTGCCCCCGGTCGTGATGGCCGTGTTCTTCATCGGTGTGGTCAGGGTGATCGTGAAGACCCAGGGCGGGGCCGCCAAGGCCAAGGAGGACGCGGCCGTCGACGCCGCCCTCGCGCGCGCGGAGAGCGCCCGTCAGGCCTCCGCCGGCGGCGACGCCTGAGGCTGCCCGCCGAGCCCTGTCTTCGTGGCCTGGCGAGCCACGTGCCCTTTTTGTTCCCATTCATGGGCTTAGTGCACGTCCGGCACGCCATTGCCGGGATCTCCCACTATTGTTCTGAGGTGTGCCTCGCCCATTGGGAGAACTCGAAGACGCGGTCATGACGCGGGTGTGGAAGTGGAACCGCCCGGTGACCGTTCGAGAAGTCCTGGAAGATCTCCAGCAGGAACGCTCCATCGCGTACACCACCGTGATGACCGTTTTGGACAATCTCCATCAGAAGGGCTGGGTCCGCCGCGAGGCGGAAGGGCGGGCCTATCGATATGAGGCCGTCTCGACGCGAGCCGCGTACGCCGCCGCCCTCATGAACGACGCCTGGTCGCAGAGTGACAACCCGGCCGCCGCTCTCGTCGCCTTCTTCGGGATGATGAGCGAGGAACAGCGCCAGGCCCTCCGGGACGCCGTACGCATCGTCCAGGGGCCGGAAACCCCGGAAGCCTCCGGACCGCGGCAACAGGAAGCCGCGCAAGAGGAAGCCCGGGAAGCCCCGGAAGGGGAAGCGCCCGAAGCCCGGGAAGAGGAGAACCCCGGCTCGGCGCCGGAGGCGGACGGGCGATAGCGTCCGCTCATGTCAGCAGAGCGCCCCGAAGTCTCCGCAAAAGCCATCACGGTCCGGCGCGCCCGGACCAGCGATGTCCCGGCGGTACGCCGCCTCCTCGACGCCTACGCCCGTGACCGCATCCTGCTCGACAAAGCCACGGTCACGCTTTACGAGGACATCCAGGAGTTCTGGGTCGCGGAACGCGACGACAACGCCGAGGTGGTCGGCTGCGGTGCGCTGCACGTCATGTGGGAGGACCTCGCGGAAGTCCGCACTCTCGCGGTGAAGCCCGGCCTCAAGGGCGCCGGCGTCGGGCATCAGTTGCTGGAGAAGTTGCTGCAGACCGCGCGCTGGCTCGGCGTTCGCCGGGTTTTCTGCCTGACCTTCGAAGTGGACTTCTTCGGGAAGCACGGCTTCGTGGAGATCGGAGAGACACCGGTCGACACCGATGTGTACGCGGAGCTCTTGCGTTCCTATGACGAGGGCGTAGCGGAGTTCCTGGGTCTCGAACGAGTGAAACCGAACACCTTGGGCAACAGCCGGATGCTTCTGCATCTGTGATCGTCATTGCCCGGGTGGCCTATGTCCGAAACGCGCATGTTTCCGGACGGAGGCGGTCCGTCGGTCCTCTACCGGTGCTCTCCCAGGGGTTTGTGTTTTTCCGGCAAAAGCGGTTTGCTTTCCGACGTACTGCAGTACTGCATATAACAGGGGCGGCGAAACGGCGGACGCCGCACACCCCTGGCCCTCAACGTTATCGATGAAAGGAAATCCGGTGGCACAGAAGGTTCAGGTCCTTCTTGTCGACGACCTCGACGGCGGCGAGGCGGACGAGACCGTGACGTTCGCGCTGGACGGCAAGACCTACGAGATCGATCTCACGACCACCAATGCGGACAAGCTGCGCGGCCTTCTCGAGCCCTATGTGAAGGGCGGTCGTCGTACCGGTGGCCGTGCGTCGGGCGGACGCGGAAAGGCGCGTGCCGCTTCCGGTGGCAACCAGGACACCGCGGCGATCCGCGCCTGGGCGAAGGAGAACGGCTACGAGGTCAACGACCGCGGTCGCGTTCCCGCGTCCATTCGCGAGGCCTACGAGAAGGCCAACGGCTGATCCCGCCGGCAGGCGGTCGGCAGTCCCGCGCGCGGGCGCCGCAGCCGGACCCGGTGACACTGCGCTGCCACCGTGTCCAGCAGTCGTACGAGATCGGGGGCGCCCTCTTCGCGCCCCATGGCCGGCATCGCCGGCAGCGAGGCCTCGACCTCGCCTCCAGGCCCAGGGGGCCGCAGCCATACGGCGGCCCCCTGCGCGGAACCGGCCCACGCGGCCTCTTCTGACCCGGTCGCCGGTGGGACCGGTGCGTCCATCGCGTCGCCCGCCCCCAGGACCCGCAGGTCGAGGGCCACGGCGCTCCACTCCAGCCAGTCCAGCAGCCCCGGCAGCTCCTCCGCGCTGCCCACGGCCACCAGCAGCTCCATCCGATCGCCCCGAAGGGCCACCGGAGAGCCCGGCGCGAGATGCCGGAGCGCCCCCGCGCCCGCCTCGGCCGGCACGTCCAGGACGTCGAACCGCACCCCGGTGAGCAGCCGCAGCGGCCGTCCGGGCACTGTCGCCCAGCCCAGATCGTTCTCGTACCAGTGGCGGGCCCGGGCATCCGGGCCGTCCGGGAGATCACCGGTGTCCGGCACGTCCGGATCCATGGGACGACGGGGAAGGGGGACTGTTGAGGCCGTGGGGACCGAGCCAACCATGCCAAGTGCAACCGCCGAAGCGGCCCGCGAGTTACGCTGGGTGCAAGATCGATTGCGCCGGGTGTAGAAACCGGGGGCGCGCGGGGGTGCGGGGAGGCGCAAGGTTGTTCGCCCATAGCGGAGGGAATCGGTGCGCGCCGCATGGAGTGTCAGTCCCAGCGGGTAAGACATGCCTAGTGGGAGGGGGCGACACGCAGGGCGGGCCGTCTCACGTTCGCCATCGGCGTACTGGCGAGTGGGGTAACTGCCTGGCCTGCGGGAACATCGTCTCGCACCATCGGGTTGGAGCAGATGTCGGCGCACACGGTCAGGAGGCCATCGACGGTGTCGGCAGTTGGAATGAGCGGTCCCCGCTTGCGGGACTAAGCTGCGGAAGGACAGGGAGGGGAAGTTCCCCCCACTGCCTGACCGCTCTGAGGAGCGATTAACGATGTTCGAGAGGTTCACCGACCGCGCGCGGCGGGTTGTCGTCCTGGCTCAGGAAGAAGCCCGGATGCTCAACCACAACTACATCGGCACCGAGCACATCCTCCTGGGTCTCATCCACGAGGGCGAAGGTGTCGCCGCTAAGGCCCTGGAGAGCCTCGGCATTTCGCTTGAGGCGGTCCGCCAGCAGGTGGAGGAGATCATCGGCCAGGGCCAGCAGGCCCCGTCCGGGCACATCCCCTTCACCCCCCGTGCCAAGAAGGTCCTGGAGCTGTCGCTCCGCGAGGCTCTTCAGCTGGGCCACAACTACATCGGCACGGAGCACATCCTGCTCGGCCTGATCCGTGAGGGCGAGGGCGTCGCCGCCCAGGTCCTGGTCAAGCTGGGCGCAGACCTCAACCGGGTGCGGCAGCAGGTCATCCAGCTGCTCTCCGGTTACCAGGGCAAGGAGACCGCCGCCGCCGGCGGACCGGCCGAGGGCACCCCCTCGACCTCCCTCGTCCTGGACCAGTTCGGCCGGAACCTCACCCAGGCCGCTCGTGAGTCCAAGCTCGACCCGGTCATCGGGCGCGAGAAGGAGATCGAGCGGGTCATGCAGGTGCTGTCCCGCCGTACCAAGAACAACCCGGTGCTGATCGGTGAGCCCGGCGTCGGCAAGACCGCCGTCGTCGAGGGCCTCGCCCAAGCCATCGTCAAGGGCGAGGTGCCCGAGACGCTGAAGGACAAGCACCTCTACACGCTGGACCTCGGCGCCCTGGTCGCCGGCTCCCGCTACCGCGGTGACTTCGAGGAGCGCCTGAAGAAGGTGCTCAAGGAGATCCGCACCCGCGGCGACATCATCCTGTTCATCGACGAGCTGCACACGCTGGTCGGTGCGGGTGCCGCCGAGGGCGCCATCGACGCGGCTTCCATCCTGAAGCCGATGCTGGCCCGCGGTGAGCTGCAGACCATCGGTGCGACCACCCTGGACGAGTACCGCAAGCACCTGGAGAAGGACGCGGCCCTGGAGCGCCGCTTCCAGCCCATCCAGGTCGCCGAGCCGTCCCTGCCGCACACGATCGAGATCCTCAAGGGCCTCCGCGACCGGTACGAGGCGCACCACCGCGTCTCCATCACCGACGAGGCCCTGGTCCAGGCCGCCACCCTGGCCGACCGGTACATCTCCGACCGCTTCCTGCCGGACAAGGCGATCGACCTGATCGACGAGGCCGGTTCCCGGATGCGCATCCGCCGGATGACCGCTCCGCCGGACCTGCGCGAGTTCGACGAGAAGATCGCCGCCGTCCGCCGGGACAAGGAGTCCGCGATCGACTCGCAGGACTTCGAGAAGGCCGCCTCCCTGCGCGACAAGGAGAAGCAGCTCCTGGCCGCCAAGGCCAAGCGGGAGAAGGAGTGGAAGGCCGGCGACATGGACGTCGTCGCCGAGGTCGACGGCGAGCTGATCGCCGAGGTCCTCGCCACGGCGACGGGCATCCCGGTGTTCAAGCTCACGGAGGAGGAGTCCTCCCGTCTGCTCCGCATGGAGGACGAGCTCCACAAGCGGGTCATCGGCCAGAACGACGCCGTCAAGGCGCTGTCGAAGGCGATCCGTCGTACGCGCGCCGGTCTGAAGGACCCGAAGCGTCCGGGTGGTTCGTTCATCTTCGCCGGCCCGTCCGGTGTCGGTAAGACCGAGCTGTCCAAGGCGCTCGCCGAGTTCCTCTTCGGTGACGAGGACGCGCTGATCTCCCTCGACATGTCGGAGTTCAGCGAGAAGCACACGGTCTCCCGTCTCTTCGGTTCGCCCCCCGGCTACGTGGGCTACGAAGAGGGCGGTCAGCTGACGGAGAAGGTGCGCCGCAAGCCGTTCTCGGTCGTCCTCTTCGACGAGGTCGAGAAGGCCCACCCGGACATCTTCAACTCGCTGCTGCAGATCCTGGAGGACGGTCGTCTGACCGACTCCCAGGGCCGGGTCGTGGACTTCAAGAACACGGTCATCATCATGACGACCAACCTCGGCACCCGGGACATCTCCAAGGGCTTCAACCTGGGCTTCGCCGCCGCGGGTGACACGAAGACCAACTACGAGCGCATGAAGAACAAGGTGTCGGACGAGCTCAAGCAGCACTTCCGTCCCGAGTTCCTCAACCGCGTCGACGACGTGGTCGTCTTCCCGCAGCTGACGCAGTCGGACATCCTGCGGATCGTCGACCTGATGATCAGCAAGGTGGACGAGCGCCTGAAGGACCGGGACATGGGCATCGAGCTCTCCCAGTCCGCCAAGGAGCTGCTGGCCAAGAAGGGTTACGACCCGGTGCTGGGCGCGCGTCCGCTGCGCCGCACGATCCAGCGCGAGGTCGAGGACACGCTCTCGGAGAAGATCCTCTTCGGCGAGCTGCGTCCCGGTCACATCGTGGTCGTGGACACCGAGGGCGAGGGCGAGTCCCAGACCTTCACCTTCCGCGGTGAGGAGAAGTCGGCACTGCCCGACGTCCCGCCGATCGAGCAGGCGGCCGGCGGTGCCGGACCGAACCTGAGCAAGGAGGCGTAAGCCTCCGGCTCGATGGCCGAACGCAAGGGGCCGGTGCTGCACAGCACCGGCCCCTTGTCCATGCCCGCGGAAGCCGTGGCTTACGACAACTGCCCGTTGTAGTCCGGCAGTTTGAAGGTCTTCTCGGCGTGGCCGCCGGAAAGGTCGGTGGCGCTGTTGCCGATGTTCGCGATGATCGTGTAGCCCTTGTTCTCGATGTCGACGCGCTGGGCGGTCTTGTAGGCGGCGACATCCTTGAACAGGTCGAACAGGCCGCGGACGTAGAGGCCGGAGACGTCGTAGCCGTCGTGTTCGAGGTTGTACTCGGTGGGCAGGTAGATGATGCCCGGGCGGGCGGTGACGAAGAACAGGGAGACGCCGTGCTCCTGGGCGTACTTCGCGACGTTCAGGACGGGCTTGTTCGCCGGCTGGGGGTAGCTGAAGCCGAAGTCGGTCTCCAGCGTGGTGTTGTCGATGTCGAAGACGATCGCCTGCTTCTCGCCCGGCTCGGCGTCGGCGATGCGCTCCTTCAGGTACGGCAGGGCCTGGTCCATCACGGTCTGGCAGTCCTTCTGCCAGGTGGCGTAGTCCACCTTGGCGCCGGCGCTGCTCGTGGTCGCCGTGTCGTCCGCCGCCTGGGCCGGGGCGGCCATCGCGGCCAGGGCGGCCACGGAGACGGCGGTTGCGGATATACGGAGCGCCCAGGGGCGTCTGGTCATCGGTGGGGGTCCTCTCACGTTCGTACGCGAGCCTGAAATGTCAGGAGCATGATCTGCGGTGAGGGTGGCGCGAGGGGAACCGTAGGGTTACTGAACGGTAGGTGACCAGAGGTGTGCGTCACATTTCCGGAATCGCCGATGGAGGTCGCCGGTGATATGCGACACAGGCGATATATCCCTTACTAGCCTTCATAGTGGGATTGGTCTGCAAGGTAAACACGGTAAACAGGTAAAGCGGACCCAAAGCGGCCTTAAAAGGGCCTTCTACTACTACGGGGAGCCGTAGAAAGGGCATTTTGGGGCGGACCGGATGCTCGGTTACCAAGGATTGGCCGCTCGGTTGGACGTCCGTTCACCGGGTGGCGGCTTTGTCTCCGACTCCACGAGGTTCATATGTTCCAGCGCGTCACGTCCCGTTCTTCCCGCACGTCCCCGCTCCGCACCCGCGTGGCCGTCCTGGCCGCCGGAATCGGTGCCACGGCCGTCGTGGGGACCGGAGTCGCGAGCGCCGCCGCACCCTCCGCGGCCGACTGGGTCCACCCGGTGAAGTCGTACACGCTCTCCGCGAGCTTCGCGCAGGCCGGCAGCCACTGGGTCGCCAAGCACAGCGGCCAGGACTTCGCCGTGCCGAGCGGCACCGACGTCGTCGCCGCGCACGGCGGCACCGTCGTCAAGGCCGGCCCCAACGGTGCCGGTGACGGCCCCGCGTACGGCAACGCCGTCGTCATCTCGCACGGCAACGGCACCTACTCGCAGTACGCGCACCTGTCCCGGATCGACGTCAAGGTCGGCCAGATCGTCAAGACGGGCCAGCACATCGCCCGGTCCGGCTCCACCGGCAACTCCACCGGCCCGCACCTGCACTTCGAGGTCCGCAAGAGCCCGAACTACGGTTCTGCCGTCGACCCGGTCGCCTTCCTGCGCGCCAAGGGCGTCACCGTCTGATTCAGTCCTGCCGCCGGGCGTGTTCGTGCGCCTGGCCGATCAGGTCCAGGGCGACTTCGAGAACCGCCGTGCGCTTCTTCTCGAAGTCGCCTTCGAGGTCCTGCATCAGGAACATCCCCGCGTGCAGGGTGAACATCGCGCTGACCGAGCGCACCTGGTCGACGAGGTCGGCCTTCGGGTCTATGAGGATGTCCCGCAGATCGCGCATCCGGTCCTTGAAGATGTCACCGATGCGCAGGTCCCGGACCGTGCCCTGGTTGTCGTGCATGAAGCGGAAGAGCGGTTCGGCGTCGGCCAGCACGCGGCTGTAGCGCCGTACCACCTCCTGCTTGGTGGCCAGGGTGTGCGGCTGGCTGCGACCCCACTCGATCAGGTCCTCGATCGGCTTCGTCAGATCCTCGAAGAGGCTGACGATGATCTCTTCCTTCGTCTTGAAGTGGTAGTACAGGGCCGCCTTCGTGACGTCGAGACGCTCGGCGATCTCGCGCAGGGAGGTTTTCTCGTAGCCCTGCTCCGCGAAGAGTTCGAGCGCCACGTCCTGGATGCGCTGGCGGGTGTTGCCGCGGCGCTGATGCTTGGTGCCGTCCATGGTGACGTCCATCCTCGTACTCCTCGCGCTCCCGCGGAAACTTACTTGACGCCCGGCTAGTGACAGGTCTACTTTCCCTAGTGTACTGAACTAGCCGGGCGGCAAGTAAGTGGCCGCCGCAGGGGGAATGGGAAGAGATGGCGGACACGGTCGAAAGCGTCTTGGAAAGCAAACCGGAGGGCAAACAGCCCAAGAGTGTGCGGGTGGTCCTGCTCGCACTCATGATCGCGATGATGCTCGCGATGCTCGACAACATGATCGTGGGCACGGCGATGCCGACGATCGTGGGCGAGCTGGGTGGCCTGGAGCACCTGTCCTGGGTGGTCACCGGCTACACCTTGGCCACCGCGGCCTCCACCCCGATCTGGGGCAAGCTCGGTGACATGTACGGGCGCAAGGGCTCGTTCCTCACCTCGATCGTGATCTTCCTGATCGGCTCGGCCCTCAGCGGCATGGCCCAGAACATGGGCGAGCTCATCGGCTTCCGGGCCATCCAGGGCCTGGGCGCCGGCGGTCTGATGGTCGGCGTCATGGCGATCATCGGCGATCTGATCCCGCCGCGGGAGCGCGGCAAGTACACCGGCATGATGGCCGGCGTCATGGCTCTGGCGATGATCGGCGGCCCGCTGGTCGGCGGCACCATCACCGACAACTGGGGCTGGCGCTGGTCCTTCTACATCAACCTGCCGCTCGGAGCCGTGGCCCTGGCCCTGGTCAGCGCCGTGCTTCACCTGCCCAAGAAGCGGGCCAAGGCGCGCATCGACTACCTGGGTGTCGCGCTGCTGACCGTCGGCATCACCGCGATCGTGCTGGTCACCACCTGGGGCGGCACCGAGTACGCCTGGACCTCCGCGCGGATCATGGAGCTGACCGGCATCGGCGTCGTCGCGCTGATCGGGTTCGTCTGGTGGCAGGCCAGGGCCGTCGAGCCGGTCGTGCCGCTGCACATGTTCCGCAGCCGCAACTTCACCCTGATGTCCGTCATCGGCTTCATCACCGGCTTCGTGATGTTCGGCGCCACGCTCTACCTGCCGCTCTACCAGCAGTCGGTGCAGGGCGCCTCCGCGACCAACTCCGGTCTGCTGCTCCTGCCGATGCTCGGCGCGATGCTCGTGACCTCGATGGTCGCGGGCCGGGTCACCACCAACAGCGGCCGCTACAAGATCTTCCCGATCGTCGGCGGCGCGCTGATGATCGCCGGTCTGTATCTGCTCTCCCTGATGGACACGGGCACGACCCGGGTGACCTCCGGCGTCTACATGGCCGTGCTGGGCCTGGGCATGGGCTGCCTGATGCAGATCACCATGCTGGTGGCGCAGAACAGCGTGCAGATGAAGGACATGGGCGTCGCGTCCTCGTCCACGACCCTGTTCCGTACGCTCGGCTCCTCCTTCGGCGTGGCCATCATGGGCGCGCTGTTCAACAACCGCGTCCAGCACGTCATGGCCGAGCGGGCCGGCGCACTGGGCAAGGGCGTCACCGAGAAGTCCGCGCAGCTGGACGCGAAGCACCTGAAGATGCTGCCGGCGCCGATCAAGGACGCCTACCAGCACGCGGTGTCCGCCGGTACGCACTCGGCGTTCCTGCTGGGCGCGGCGATCGCGGTGATCGTGCTGATCGCGGCGCTGTTCGTGAAGGAGGTTCCGCTCAAGAGCGGGAAGCCTTCGGCCGAGAGCGGCGAGGACGCGGCTCCGGTGCAGGTCGTCGAGGCCGTCTGAGCCGCAGCTGAACCGAAGACCCCCCGGTCGGTGTCCGCCCCGGGGGGTCTTCGCCTTTTGCTGGCCGGCGCCGTTGTCAGTGCCCCGTGTCACCATCGGCTGCATGGACAAAGTGCGGCGGCTGCGTCTGGCCAAGGACGCCATGGACCGGGACTGGGCGGACCCGGATCTCGATCTGGACGCCGTGGCGGCGTGCGCCGGGTACTCGCGGTATCACTTCCTGCGGGCCTTCAAGGACGTCTACGGCGAGACGCCGGGCCAGTATCTGACCCACCGGCGGATCGAGCGCGCCGAGGAGATGCTGCGCTGCGCCAACCTCACCGTGACCGAGATCTGCACCCTGGTCGGCTTCAGCAGCCTCGGCACGTTCTCCGCCCGCTTCAAGGCCCGCACCGGGCTCACCCCGAGCGAGTACCGCGCGCGGCACGTGGGGCGCGGGGCCTCTCTCATACCCGGGTGCTACGCCATGCTCTGGGCCGGCGGATTCAGCACCGCAAGATCGGAGAAGCGCTCCGGGGCCGGCCCTGCCTACGGTGACGAAGGGACGTCCGCCGAGGCGGACGGCACCGCCAGCGCCTTCAGCACCGCCGACAGGAGAGCAGATCCATGATCAAGGGGCTTGCCGTCACGACCGTCTGGGTCCTGGACCAGGACCGGGCGAAGGAGTTCTACACCGAGAAGCTGGGTCTCGAGGTCCGTACGGACATGACCATGGGGGAGGGCGGCATGCGCTGGCTCACCGTCGGCGCCCCCGGCCAGCCCGACGTGGAGCTGACGCTCATGGTGCCCGGGCCGCCCGCGATGGACCCCGAGTCCGCCGAGATGATGCGCAAGCTCGTGGCCAAGGGGGCACTCGGCGCGGGTGTGCTGGCGACCGACGACATCCACGGCGACTACAAGAGGCTCAAGGACCGCGGGGTGGAGTTCCTGCAGGAGCCCCAGGAGCGGCCGTACGGCACCGAGGCGCTCTTCCGTGACGACTCCGGCAACTGGTTCTCCTTCACGCAGCGGCGAGAGGGCGGGCTGGACCTGGAGCGGGACTGGGCCTGCTGAGCGCCTCGTAGCTCGGGGTGCGTTGCCCGCGCCCCCTTTCGGGGCGCCGGTCAGCGCCCCGTTGCCAGCGTCGCCCCGCCCGTCGCCTCCAGGACCACGCCCGTCACGAAGTCGTTGGCCGTGAGCAAGTGGATCGCGCGGGCGATGTCCTCCGGGCGGCCGACGCGGCCGACGGGGGTGATCGCGGCGAAGCCGTCGAAGAGGGACTGGCGCTGTTCGGCCGGTACGGCGTCCCACCAGGGGGTGTCGATGACGCCGGGGGAGACGGCGTTGATCCGCAGCGGGGCCAGTTCCACCGCCAGGGGCGGGACCATCGCCTCCAGGGCGCCGTTGATCGCGGCGAGGCCGGCGGTACCGGGCAGGGCGGCGCGGGCGGAGGCGGCGGTCACCAGCGTCACCGAGCCGTCGCGGCGCAGTGCCGGCAGTGCGGCCTGGAGTACCTGGACGTGCGGCCAGAACTTGCCGTCGAAGCCCTCCGCCAGTTCGGCCAGGTCGAGTTCGGCGAAGGGGCCGCCTCCCTTGCTGCCGCTGAGCGCGAGGACCAGGTGGTCGACCGGCCCCGAGCCGGCGAAGAAGGCGTCCACCGCGGCGCGGTCCGCCCCGTCCAGCCGGTACGTCGAGACCTTGCCGCCGATCCGGGCCGCGGCGGCGTCGAGGCGGTCCTGGCTGCGGCCGGTGACGACCACCTCCGCGCCGTCCGCCGCGAAGAACGCGGCCGCCGCCTCGCCGATTCCGGAGCTGCCGCCCATGACGACGACGCGCTGTCCGGCGAGGGGGTGCACAGGGTTGTTCCGCGTGCTCATGAGTGGCTCTCTCCCGAGAAATCACCGGGGTCCCGGCCCTTTGCCGAGACTGTTGGTCTCGTTAAAGTGTTACCGAGACCGGTAGTCTCGTCAAGAGGGAGAGACGGACGGGGCCGGCTGGGTCCGGGGGTCCGGGAAGCCGCCGGACTCGGAGAGGATGGGCCCGTGCACGACAGCAACGAACCCCGCCCGCATACCGGGCGCCGCCGTAACGAGGCAGCGCGCCGGGCGATCCTCGACGCCGCGCTGGACCTGCTCGCCGACGCCGACGGCGCACCGGTGAGCGTGGAGACCATCGCGCGCGCGGCCGGGGTGGGAAAGCAGACCCTCTACCGCTGGTGGCCCTCGAAGGGAGCCGTCCTGCTGGACGCCCTCACCGACCGCGCCGCCCAGGACGTGCCCGCGCCGGACACCGGGAACCTCCGCGACGACCTGCGCGAGCTGGCGGTCGCCACCTTCGAGGCCTCCCAGCGGCCGCCGTCCGCGCCGGCCCTGCGCACCCTGGTCCGGGAGGCGGCCCGTGACGTGCATCTGGCGCAGCTGATGCGGGAGTTCACCGAGTCCCGCAGGGCGGCGGTGCGAGCGGTGCTCGAACGGGGTCGGGAGCGGGGGGAGTTGTCCGCCGACCGGGATGTCGACCTGCTGGTCGACCAGTTCTACGGGTTCTTCTGGTACCGGTTCCTGCTGGGGCACGCACCGCTCGACCGGGCCGCCGCCGAACTTCTCACCGACTCACTGCTGCGCTGAGTGCGCCGCGGGAAGTGACGCGTCAGCCCGTCGTGCCTGTGCGGTACGGCCGTGTTCGCTCGCTCAGTTCCCCGCGCGCTTCGACAGCGGCAGCATCGGGTGGCTGCCTGTGGCGGTCGGTGCGTGTTCCGGTAGCCACAGCACCGCCACCGCGCCCTCGGCGGGGTTGCCGGCGGGCCGTACGTTGCGGAATGTCAGCCGGGCGCCGTGGACGCGGGCTTGGCCCGCCGCGATGGTCAGGCCCAGCCCGTGGCCCGTACCGGCGCGGGTAGTGACGCGTCAGCCCGTCGCGCGTCTGCGGTACGGCCGTGTTCGCTCGCTCAGTTCACCGCGCGCTTCGCCATCGGCAGCATCGGGTGGCTGCCTGTGGCGGTCGGTGCGTGTTCCGGTAGCCACAGCACCGCCACCGCGCCCTCGGCGGGGATGCCGTCGGGGGTGCCGGCGGGCCGTACGTTGCGGAACGTCAGCCGGGCGCCGAGGACGCGGGCTTGGCCCGCCGCGATGGTCAGGCCCAGCCCGTGGCCCGTGCCGGCGCGGTCCTTGCTGCCCGTGCGGAAGCGGCTCGGTCCCTCGGCGAGCAGTTCCTCGGGGAAGCCGGGACCGTGGTCGCGGACCCGGATGACCCGGCCCTCGACGGTCACCTCGATCGGCGGCCTGCCGTGCCGGGCGGCGTTGGCGAGCAGGTTGAACAGGACCCGCTCCAGGCGGCGCGGGTCGGTGGTGACCTCCGACTCGTGCACCACCCGCACCTCGACCTCGGGGTCCTTGGCGGCCACGCGCCGGGCGACGAACTCGCCGAGCATGATGTCCTGCAGCTCCGCCCGCTCCGAGGCGCCGTCCAGGCGGGCCACCTCCAGGACGTCCTCGACGAGCGTGCGCATCGCCTTCGCCCGGTCCAGGACCAGTTCCGTGGGACGGCCGGGGGGCAGCAGTTCGGCGGCCGTGAGCAGGCCTGTCACGGGGGTGCGCAGCTCGTGCGCGATGTCGGCGGTGACCCGCCGCTCGGCCTCCAGACGCTGCTGCAGCGCGTCCGCCATGGCGTCCACCGCGCGCGCCAGGTCGTCGGTCTCGTCCCGTACGACCCCGCCGATGGCCTCCCGCACCCGGACGTCGGTCTCGCCCTTGGCGACCTGGTTCGCTGCGGCCGCCGCCTTGCGCAGCCGCCGGGACAGCTGCCCGCCGATCAGCACGCCGAGCGCGCTGCCGCCGAGCACGACCGCGACGGAGCCGATGACCAGCGCCTGGTCCAGGTCCTTCATCACATCGGTGGAACGGTCCGGCATATGGGTGTGCAGGGACAGCACATGTCCGTCCTTGGTCGGCAGGGCCGACCAGATGTCCGGCACCCCGCCGTGGTCGATGACATCGCTGGCCTTCCGGCCCCCCTCCACCTTCTCGCGCAGCGACTCCGGCAGGTCGGGGTCGTCGAGCTTGATGTTGGGGAAGTTCGGCCGCCGGCTCAGCTCGTAGTTGCGCTGCGCGTACTGGACGCGCTGGTTGGCCAGGTCGCGTGCGTTGTCGAGCATCGAGACCCGGGCCGCGTTGTGCACGACCAGGCTCAGCGCGATCGCCACCAGCCCGGCCACCAGCGCGATCGCCGCGCTGAGCTTCCATCTGAGCCCGGTGTGCAGGCCCGCGCGCTCCATGCGCCGGGCCGGGTACCGAAGAATCCCCCGCATGCCGCCCCGCTCAGGCCTTCAGCTTGTAGCCGAAGCCGCGGACCGTCTCGATCCGGTCCTGGCCGATCTTCTGGCGCAGCCGCTGCACATGCACGTCGACGACCCGGGTGTCCCCGCCCCAGCCGTAGTCCCAGACCCGCTCCAGCAGCTTGTCCCGGGAGAGCACGGTGCCCGGCGCCGAGGAGAACTCCAGCAGCAGCCGCATCTCGGTCGGGGTGAGCGCGACCGGCTGCCCGGCCCGGCGCACCTCCATGCCCTCGGTGTCGATCTCCAGGTCCCCGAAGGTGAGCACGCCACCGGTCACCGCGTCGCCGGCCGCCTCGCCCCGGTCGCCACCGCCCGCGTGCCCGAAGCGGCGCAGCACCGCCCGGATCCGCGCGACCAGCACGGCGCCGTCGAACGGCTTGGTCACATAGTCGTCGGCGCCCGCCTCCAGGCCGAGGACGACGTCGATGGAGTCGGCGCGCGCCGACAGCATGATCACCGGCACGGTCGACTCGTCCCGGATACGACGGCACAGGCTGACGCCGTCCAGACCGGGGACCATCACGTCCAGCAGGGCGATGTCGGGGCGGTTCGACCGGAACGCCTCCAGGCCCGACAGGCCGTCGGGCATGGCGGTGACCGCGAAGCCGTCCCGTTCCAGCGCGAGCTGGGTGGCCTCGCGGATGACGTCGTCGTCCTCGACGAACAGGACGTGGGTCTGGTCTGCCATCCCGGTGCTCTCAGTCCTCGTGGTGTGCGTGGGGGGTCAGTTGTCCGGCGCGGCGGCCGCATCGCCGCCGGCCTGGCTGTAATAGGTGTCGTGGCTGTTCAGCTCGGTGAACCGGCCCGCTTTCCACCCGTACTTGATCACGGTCTCCCGGGACGGGTTCGACACCGCGTCGTCCGTGTCGTAGACCTGCTTGGTCACGGTCAGTTCGGTGCCGTCGATCTCCGCGACGACCGGCGAGTCCTCCGCCTTGAACACATTCTTGTACGAGCCCCCGACGTCCCGGTACACATAGGTGCCGACGCCCACATAGTCGCCGCAGGTCATCACGTTGACGAGGACGTCGTTGACGGATCCGTGGGTCAGATCGCCGTAGGTGACGTCGACAGGGTAGTCGTCGCCGCTGCACGGCTTCAGACCCCGCTTCACCGTCGTGGAGACCTCGGGGTCCTGCTTGATCAGCGAGACCGCGTCGACCCGGCGGTAGGTGTGGGACGGGCTGGGCGTGGGGGAGGCGACGGCTCCCGCGACCGCCGACGCGTGCGCCGGGCCCTCGTCCCGGGTGCCGGTGCCCCCGGTGCCGCACGCGGCGACGAAAAGAGCGATGGCGGCGAGCGCGGCCCCCACCGCGATCACCGCCTGTGAACTGCCTCGGGCCCGCTCGGGCCCGGCCCCGGTCAGGCCGCGCAACGCTCCCGCTCCTCACGCTCCAGCGCGCGTGCGTCCAGATCGCGGGCCTCCAGCTCCTCGCGGAGCCGGGCGAGCGCCCGGTGCAGCGTGCTCTTGACCGTACCGGCCGACATGCCGAGGGCCGCGGCCGTCTCCTCTGTGGACATCTGCTCCCAGTGTCGCAGTACTACAACACTGCGCTGCTTCGGTGCGAGCACTTTCATGACGTCCATGAGGAGGGCCCGGTCGGCGTGCTGCTCGGTGGAGTCGTCCACGGACGCGTCGGGCAGCTGCTCGGTCGGGACCTCCTCCAGCTTGCGCGCCCGCCACCACTCCGTACGGGTGTTGATCATGACCCGGCGCAGATAGGCGTCGGCGAGCCGCTTGTCGGCGATGCCCTCCCAGCGGCCGTACGTCCGCACCAGCGCCGTCTGCAGCAGGTCCTGGGCGTCGACCGGGTCCGGGACCAGCCGGCGCGCGCTGCGCAGCAGCGCGTCCTGCCGGGTGCGGACGTACTCCTCGAACTCGAGCACCTCGCCCTGCGCCATGATCAACCGCCTCCGCTCCCCGTGTACTTCGGCCCGTGCCTGAAGTCCTGCGTTCCCCGTGCCCGGTGGTCTGCCGGGCACGGAAAAGAAGTTAGGGAGTGGTTGTCACGGCGCTGTCCGAACCAGCCTGCGGCTAGCAATCGGCTATCCGTCGGTTGTGTAACAGCCGTAGGAACAGGGTAAGAGAGCTGGCTGTTATGTCCCTTTATGGGAGCCTTTGTCGGTTGAATCGCCGCGTAACAGAGGTGCGGCGGCTGTGACTTGGCTGGCCGTCAGCTCAGCGGCAGCCGGTACAGACCGCCCGGCAGCGGCTCCACCAGACCGTCCGCGACGAGCCCGTCGAGCGCGCGGGCGCGCTGCACCGGCTCGTGCCACACCCGGTCCAGCACAGCCTGCGGCACCGGCGCGTGCGCCTCCCGCAGTACGGCGAGCAGCTTGCCGCGCACCTGCCGGTCCGTACCGGCGTACGTCTGCCCGCGGCGCGGCGGCCCCGCGTGCTCCGGCTTGCCGGCCAGGCGCCAGGCGCACTGCGCGACGATCGGGCACTGCCCGCACCCCTCGTTCTTCGCCGTGCACACCAGCGCGCCCAGCTCCATGGAGGCCGCGGCCCAGCGTGCCGCCGTCCTCTCGTCCTCGGGCAGCAGCTCACGGGCGAGCCGCCGCTCGGCGGCCGTGGTCGCGTTCGGCGGGTACTGCACCCCCGTCACCGCCCGCGCGAACACCCGGCGCACATTCGTGTCCAGCACCGGATGCCGCTGTCCGTACGCGAACGAGGCCACCGCGGCGGCCGTGTACTCGCCGATGCCGGGCAGCGCCAGCAGTTGCGCGTGGTCCGTCGGCACGTCCCCGCCGTGCCGTTCCGTTATGGCCAGCGCGGCGCCGTGCAGCCGCAGGGCCCGGCGCGGATATCCGAGCCGGCCCCAGGCGCGCACCGCCTCGCCCGGCGCCTCCTTCGCGAGGTCGGCGGGGCGCGGCCAGCGGGCCAGCCACTGCTCGTAGACCGGCAGCACCCGGTTGACCGGGGTCTGCTGGAGCATGAACTCGCTGACCATCACCCCCCACGGGCCCGCCTCCGGGCGGCGCCAGGGGAGGTCGCGGGCGTGGGCGTCGAACCAGGCGATCACGGGGGTGTGCAGCTTCTCAGTCATGGCATTCCGATCCTGCCACGGCTCGACCCGCGGGACGGGTGACGGCACGGTCACTCAGTGTGGCGAAGAGGGAAGAAGCCCCGGATGTGACGGCAGTTGCCGAAATGATGATCCGGAAAAGTTGGGGTTCCCGCGGCGGGTGGGACAGGCAACCACGGCGTTCTCTCGTACAGTTTGCGCCGTGGGATCTCTGCGCAATCCGGTCGGGCCGCTTCCCTCCTCCATCTACTGGCGAAGGAGGGTCGTACTGCTGTCGCTGATCGCCCTGTTGGCGCTGCTGATCACGTGGATCGTCACCGCCGGCGGCGGGGGCGGCACGAAGAACGCCAACGGGTCCGACGGCAAAAATCCGGCGCCCACCATCACGCCGGGGCCGTCCTCATCCGGGCCCGCGATCAGCCAACACCCCGGCGGGCGCGACGATTCGGGCGGCGGCTCCGGTGGGAGCGATTCCGGTTCCGGGGGCGGCAGCGGCTCCGCCGGCTCCTCCGGGTCCGGTGACGGCTCCGCCGGCGGCTCGGTTTCGGGCTCCACCGGCGGCAATGTCGGTACGGGCGACACCCTCCCGGCGTCCTCCACGCTGCCCAACTGCTCCTCCTCCGCCGTGACGTTGAGCCTGCGGAGCCTGCACAACTCCTACTCGCCGGACCAGACGCCGACCTTCGAACTCACCGCGAAGAACGGCTCCTCCACCGACTGCAAGGTCGATCTCGGGCCGAAGAGCGCGGTGTTGAGCATCACCCCGGCGGACGGCAGCGACGCGTTCTGGTCGTCGGCGGACTGTCCCAAGGGCGCAGGGAGCCTGGTGTTCCGGGTGCCGGCGGGGCAGAGCATCACCTACACCGCGAAGTGGGACCGCAAGCCGAGCGCTCCGCAGTGTGCGACGCCCGCCGCGGGGTCGGCGAAGGCGGGCACCTACCTGCTGGAGGCGAAGGCACCGGGGTTCGGGAAGGTGCAGGCGTCCTTCGTGCTGGCGGCCGACTGACCCGGCGGGCGCCCGCGTCCTTTCGAGGGGACCCGTACGGCAGTTGGGGCGCCCAGCCCGAACTCAGACGTACCGCTCCAGAATGGAGGACTCGGCCAGGCGCGACAGGCCTTCCCGGACGCTCCTGGCCCGGGCCTCGCCCACGCCGTCCACGGTCTGCAGGTCGTCCACGCTCGCGGCGAGCAGCTTCTGCAGGCCGCCGAAGTGCTCCACCAGGCGGTCGATGATCGCGCCCGGCAGCCGCGGCACCTTGGCCAGCAGCCGGAAGCCCCGCGGGGAGACCGCCGAGTCGAGGGTCTCCGGCGAACCGGTGTAGCCCAGCGCCCGCGCCACCGTGCCGAGCTCGATCAGCTCGGCGTGGGTCAGCGCGTCCAGCTCGGAGAGGGCGTCCTCGACCGTGCGGGAGCGCTTGGCGGTCGGTTCGGGGACATAGTCCCGGACGACCAGTTCACGGTCGGGCTCGACCCCGGCGATCAACTCCTCCAGCTGGAGCGCGAGAAGACGACCGTCCGTGCCCAGTTCGACCACGTACTCGGCGATTTCGGTGGCAATGCGCCGGACCATCTCCAGGCGCTGTGCGACGGCGGACACGTCCCGCACCGTCACCAGGTCCTCGATCTCCAGCGCCGAGAGGGTGCCGGCCACCTCGTCCAGCCGCAGCTTGTACCGCTCCAGCGTGGCCAGCGCCTGGTTCGCGCGGGAGAGGATCGCAGCCGAGTCCTCCAGGACGCGCCGCTGACCGTCGACGTAGAGGGCGATCAGGCGCATGGACTGGGAGACGGAGACCACGGGGAAGCCGACCTGCTTGCTGACCCGGTCCGCCGTACGGTGCCGGGTGCCCGTCTCCTCCGTGGGGATGGTCGGGTCCGGCACCAGCTGCACGCCCGCGCGCAGGATCTTCGACAGGTCCGAGGACAGCACGATGCCGCCGTCCAGCTTGCACAGCTCCCGCAGCCGGGTGGCGGTGAACTCCACGTCCAGGACGAATCCGCCCGTGCACATCGCCTCGACCGTCTTGTCGGAACCGAGGACGATCAGCCCGCCGGTGTTGCCGCGCAGCACGCGTTCGAGCCCGTCACGCAGGGCCGTACCAGGAGCCACGGCGCTCAGGGAGGCGCGCATCAGGCCATCGGAACCGGCACTCCCACCGACTTTTCCGGGAGCTGCTGCCCGGTCGTTGGCTGCCACTGCACTCCTCCGGTCGCAGGTTCTGACGCGCCCCCGTGACCCGCACTCGGTTCGTACGGACGGGCGAGACCTGGGCAAAGTCTACCGGCGGTCCTCCGCCTCCCGTGGGGCCTCTCGCCGACGGGAGCGGGGCAGCACCCGCAGCGCGTCCCCCATGTCGGCGACTTCCAGGACCTTCATGCCGGGCGGCACCTTGCCCGGATCGGTCGGCACCAGCGCGTGCGTGAAGCCCAGCCGGTGGGCCTCGGTGAGCCTGCGCTGCACGCCCGTGACCCGTCTCACCTCGCCCGCGAGGCCCACCTCGCCGATCGCGACCAGGTTCTTCGGCAGCGGGGTGTCGCTGGCGGCGGAGGCCAGCGCGAGGGCGATGGCCAGGTCGGCGGCCGGCTCCGACAGCTTCACCCCGCCGACCGTCGCGGAGTAGATGTCCCGCTTGCCGAGCGCGCTGATCCGGCCGCGCTGCTCCAGGACCGCCAGCATCATCGACACACGTGAGGTCTCCAGGCCCGAGGTCGTTCGCCGTGGGGAGGGGATCTGGGAGTCGACCGTCAGCGCCTGCACCTCGGCCACCAGCGGGCGGCGGCCCTCCAGGGTGACGGTCAGGCACGTGCCGGGGACCGGTTCGTCGCGACGGGTCAGGAAAAGCCCGCTGGGGTCGGCAAGGCCCGTGATGCCCTCGTCGTGCAGCTCGAAGCAGCCGACCTCGTCCGTGGCGCCGTAGCGGTTCTTCACGCCGCGCACCAGGCGCAGGCGCGCGTGCCGGTCGCCCTCGAAGTGCAGGACGACGTCCACCAGGTGTTCCAGGAGGCGGGGGCCCGCGATCGCCCCGTCCTTCGTGACGTGGCCCACAAGGAGCGTGGACATACCGCGCTCCTTGGAGGCGCGGATGAGGGCGCCCGCGACCTCCCGCACCTGGGCCATGCCGCCGGGCGCGCCCTCGATCTCCGGGGAGGCGACCGTCTGCACCGAGTCCAGGATCAGCAGGGAGGGCTTGACCTCGTCCAAATGGCCGAGGACGGCGGACAGGTCGGTCTCGGCGGCCAGGTACAGCTCGTCGTGGAGCGCGCCGATGCGGTCCGCGCGCAGCCGCACCTGGCTCGCCGACTCCTCGCCGGTCACATACAGGGTGCGGTGCTCGGCGCTCGCGGACTTGGCGGCCACGTCCAGCAGCAGCGTGGACTTGCCGACGCCGGGCTCGCCCGCGAGCAGCACGACCGCGCCGGGCACCAGGCCGCCGCCGAGCACCCGGTCCAGCTCGGGCACGCCGGTGGTGCGGGCGGTGGCCTGCCGGCCGTCGACCTGCCCGATGGGCAGCGCGGAGGTGGTGACCCGGCCCGGTGTCGTCGTACGGACCGCGGGCGCGCCGTACTCCTCGACCGTGCCCCACGCCTGGCACTCGGGGCAGCGGCCGAGCCACTTGGCCGTCTGCCAGCCGCACTCGGTGCAGCGGTAGGACGGGCGGTCCTTGGTGGTCTTGGTACGGGCAGCCATGCGGAAACCGTAGCCCGCGGCACTGACAACGGGACCCCGGGGCGTGTGGGGGTGAACCGGTATCGGCCATCACCCGTCGGATTCGCGCCATGGAACAAAGGGTTCCTGTCCCCTTATGAGGGATCGTTTCACCCGTACGAATTAAAACTGCTCAAGGTTCGAGAACGCGCACTCCAGCGCCGCCTACGGTCGCACGGGTGATGAGCAGCAGTCCGGAGACCACCATCCGCACCACCGGCGCGCACCGGGCGCGCGGCGAGGCCCGTGCAGCACGAGAGGCGCGGGAGGGGCGCGCAGCGGGAGAGCCGCGCGAGGTCCGCCACGCGCGCGACCGCGCCGCCGCGCGCACCCTCGCCCAGCGGCCACCGGAGCGCTACGAACCGTACCTGGACGGGCTGTTCACCTACTGTCTGTCGGTGCTGTGCGACCACGACGCGGCCACCGCCGCCCTCGGCGACGTCCTCGCCCTGGCCGAGCGGCGCGGACACCGCGCCCCGGAGGCCGCCGACCGCAGGGCCTGGCTGTACGCGCTGGCCCGCTGGGCGTGCCTGCGCAAGCTGGCCGAGGCCAAGCAGAAACGTCAGGCCACGCACGCGGCGGGCCGCCCCGGGACCGGGAACCAGGTGCCCGATCCGCCGGTCGCCCCGGAGGTGCAGGAACAGCGGCGCCGCGAACTGGCGCTGCTGGCCTGGCCGGAGGCGGCCGGTACGACCCCCGAGCAGCGCGAGGCCCTGGAGCTGGCCGTCCGCCACCACCTGGCCGCGCAGGAGGTCGCCGCCGTCCTCGGCATGGAACCGGCGGCCGCGCGCGAACTGCTCGCCTCCGCCGCCTGCGAGGTCGAGCGCACCCGCGCGGCCCTCGCCGTCGTCGAGGCCGGCGGCTGCCCGGGCGTGGCCCATCTCACGGGGGACAGCGGGCTGGTCCTGAGCACGGCGCTCCGCCGCGAACTGGTCCGCCACGTCGACGACTGTCCGCGCTGCCGCCGCACCGCCGAGCGCGCCGTCCCCGGCCGCTGGCCCGGCGCCACGGTCACCCCGGCCGAGCTGCCCGTCCTGGAGGCCCCCCGCGCGGCCCTGCACATGGCCCTGGCGCACCATCCACGCGCGCGTGGCGCGGCGGCACCCCGCTTCGACCGGCGCGGCTTCCCCATGGACCCCAAGGACCGCGCGGCCCGCCGCGACCGGCTACGCGCGCGTGCGGTGACGACGACGGTGGTCGCCACGGTGGTGGCCGCCCCCGTGCTGGCCCTGTGGGCCGCCTACCGGGGCGCGCCGACGGCGGACGGGGACGGCCCCTCCGCCACCGCGAGCGAGACCCAGGGCCCCGAGGCCCTCGGCAGCGACGCGGCCGGCGGCTACGAGAACGCCGGGAACGCGAGCGTGAAGCCCGGCGCTCGCGGCGGCAAGGACGGCAAGGCGGACGTCTCCGTGGAGGTCGTCAGCGTGGCCGGGGTGGGCACGAAGGGCCCGGGGCACCTCGCGGTCGGCGCCGCGAACGACGGCGACACCACGCTGATCACCCTCACCGCGTCCGGCTCCGCCCCGGTCCGCTGGTCCGCGTCCACGACGGCGCCCTGGCTGTACCTCAGCCAGTCCAGGGGAACCCTGGACCCCGGCGACACGTTGACGATCAAGGTGTACGTCGACCACCTCCGCGAGCCCTCCGGCCACTGGCACGCCCAGGTGGCGGTCTCCCCGGCCGGCTCGGTGGTCGGCATCGACGGCTACGGCACGGCCCCCAGCCACCACCCGACCCAGCCACCGACCTCCGCCAAACCCACCCCCACGCCGTCCACCCCGCCTCCCACCGACCCCCCGTCCAGCCAACCGCCCCCTCCCACCGACCCCCCGTCCACCCCCACCGACCCCGCCTCACCTCCCGACTCCCCGACCCCGACACCAACGCCGTCCGGCAGCGATACGCCCAGTCTTTCCGGGAGCTAGGGGCGGGCTCGGGACGCGTGCGGGGGAGCAGGCGGGAGCGGGCGGCCGGTGGACGTATGTCGAGGTCCCGTCCTGATATCCCCAGGGGACGGGCAGGCGGGCGGTGCCGAACCGCACGCGGAGGCCGAGGCTCCGGAAGCCCGGGGCGAGCGGGTGTGGGGTGCAACCCGTGCCCTCCGACCTGGCGCGGATCGGGAGGGCGTGGCTGGGGCGGGTCGGTGGAGGTGTCCGAGACCGTGATGGACAGGGCACCGGCGTCGGGCAGGCCGGGCGCGGGGGCGGGGGAGGCGGGGCTGGTTCCCGGGGCCGGACACGGTGTTTCCCGGTGGGGTGAGCGGGCGTGAGGCATGTGGTGCCCGATGGTGTCCGACCTGGGCGGCAGGGACGGGCGTGGGGCCGCATCCGCCCATGGACCCCGGCGACGCCCATGGATCCCGGCGAGCGTCACGGCGGCCCCCGTGCGACCGTTCCGTCGGGTGCCCACCCGGCCGACCGGGACCGTGGGGTGAGCGGGCGTGGGGCATGTGGTGTCCGATGGTGTCCGGTCCGGGAGGCAGGGACGGGCGTGGGGACGCATCCGTCCATGGACCCCGGCGACGCCCATGGATCCCGGCGAGCGTCACAACAGCCCCCGTGCGACCGTTCCGTCGGGTGCCCGCCCGGCCGACCGGGACGGTGGGGCGGGTGGGGAGGGATCGGCTCGGTGGGGTTACGGGGCCGGGTCCGCCGGGTGGGGGGCGATCAGGGGCAGCTGGGAGGCCAGGCGCTGTTCGCAGAGCTCGGCCAGGCGGTCGTAGCCGGCCTTGCCCATCAGTTCGGTCAGCTCGGCCCGGTAGGAGACGTAGACCGGCTCGCCCGCGCCGTGTGCCGAGGTCGCCGAGGTGCACCACCAGTGCAGGTCGTGGCCGCCCGGACCCCAGCCCCGGCGGTCGTACTCGCCGATGGAGATCTGCAGGACCCGGGTGTCGTCGGGGCGGTCGATCCAGTCGTACGTCCGCCGGATCGGCAGCTGCCAGCACACGTCCGGCTTGGTCTCCAGCGGCTCCCGGCCCTCCCGCAGCGCCAGGATGTGCAGCGAGCAGCCCGCGCCGCCGGCGAAGCCGGGCCGGTTCTGGAAGATGCAGGAGCCCTGGTAGGGACGGGTCTGGCGGGAGCCCTCCTCGTCCTTGGAGACCCAGCCGTGCCGCATGCCCTCGTCGTGGTGCTGCCAGATCTCCGGCGTGAGCCGTGCCACATGCTCGGCGACCCGCTTCTCGTCGTCCTCGTCCGAGAAGTGCGCGCCCAGCGAGCAGCACCCGTCGTCCGCGCGGCCCGCCTGGATGCCCTGGCAGCCGCTGCCGAAGATGCAGTTCCAGCGAGAGGTCAGCCATGTCAGATCACAGCGGAAGACCTGCTCGTCGTCCGCGGGATCGGGAAACTCCACCCAGGCGCGCGCGAAGTCGAGCCCCTTCTCGTCGCTCACCCGGGGGGCCTGCTTGGCCTGCTTGGACTTCTTGGTCACCGACGACGCCTTCGCTTGCGCAGAATCCTTCGATTCCTTGGAGGATTTGTGGTCCTTCGCCTTTTTCGTCTTTGGCACATGTCCAGGGTAAGTGGCCGAGGACCGCTCCGGGGACCGTCGACGGGCGATCTGGCAGTAGCGTTCCGTATATGAGACTCGGTGTCCTGGACGTGGGTTCGAACACGGTGCATCTGCTGGTGGTGGACGCCCACCCCGGCGCGCGCCCGCTGCCCGCGCATTCCCACAAGGCCGAACTTCGGCTCGCCCAACTGCTCGACGAGAGCGGTGCCATCGACAACGACGGCATCCACAAGCTGGTCGCCGTCGTCCAGGACGCCCTCCAGGCCGCCGAGGACAAGGGCGTCGAGGACCTGCTGCCCTTCGCCACCTCCGCCGTCCGCGAGGCCACCAACGCCGACGACGTCCTCGCGCGCGTGGAGCAGGAGACGGGCGTACGACTCCAGGTCCTCACCGGTGCGGAAGAGGCCCGCCTGACCTTCCTCGCCGTCCGCCGCTGGTTCGGCTGGTCCGCCGGAAAGCTGCTCGTCCTGGACATCGGCGGCGGCTCCCTGGAGATCGCCTACGGCATAGACGAGGAGCCGGACACCGCCGTCTCCCTGCCGCTCGGCGCCGGCCGGCTCACCGCGGGCTGGCTGCCCGGCGACCCGCCCTCCCCCGAGGCCGTGCGCGCCCTGCGCCGCCACGTCCGTACCGAGATCGCCCGCACGGTCGGCGAGTTCAGCCGCTTCGGGGCCCCCGACCACGTGGTCGCCACCTCCAAGACCTTCAAGCAGCTCGCCCGCATCGCCGGTGCCGCCCGCAGCGCCGACGGCCTCTACGTCCAGCGCGAACTCAAGCGCGAGTCCCTGGAGGCCTGGGTGCCGCGCCTGGCCGGCATGACGGTGGAGCAGCGCGCCGAGCTTCCCGGCGTCTCCGACGGCCGGGCCGGCCAGCTCCTGGCGGGGGCCCTGGTGGCGGAGGCCGCGATGGACCTGTTCGGGGTGGAGAACCTGGAGATCTGCCCCTGGGCCCTGCGGGAGGGCGTGATCCTGCGGCGGCTTGATCACATGGGGTCCGATTAGGCGGCCGGCGTCCCGAAGGGGCGGGGCCGTATCGCCGATGCGGCGCCGCCGCGTGGGCGCGAGCGACCACGACGGTGCCGCACCCGCCCGAATGGCAAAGCTCACAACGGCGAACGGGCACCCCGCACCAGCACCACCGCACACCGTATGGTGACGGACGTGGCTGAACCAACGGACGTGCGTATCGCGCTGTCGACGGCCTCCGTATACCCGGAGTCCACCGCGACGGCCTTCGAGATCGCCGCACGCCTCGGCTACGACGGTGTCGAGGTCATGGTGTGGACGGACCCGGTCAGCCAGGACATCGAGGCGCTGCGCCGCCTGTCGGACTACCACGGCATCCCGGTCCTGGCCGTCCACGCCCCCTGCCTGCTGATCACCCAGCGGGTCTGGTCGACGGACCCCTGGGTCAAGCTGCAGCGGGCCCGCGCGGCCGCCGAGAAGCTCGGCGCCTCCACCGTCGTCGTCCACCCGCCCTTCCGCTGGCAGCGGCAGTACGCGCGCGACTTCGTCGACGGGGTCTGGCGCATGGCGAACGAGACGGACGTACGGTTCGCCGTCGAGAACATGTACCCGTGGCGCTACCGCGACCGCGAGATGCTCGCCTACGCCCCGGACTGGGACGTCACCCAGCACGACTACCGGCACTTCACGATCGATCTCAGCCACACGGCGACGGCCCGCGCGGACGCCCTGGAGATGATCGACCGCATGGGCGACCGCCTCGGCCACGTCCACCTCGCCGACGGCCGGGGCTCGGCCAAGGACGAGCACCTGGTGCCCGGCCGCGGCACCCAGCCCTGCGCCGAACTGCTGGAACACCTGACCCTCTCCGGCTTCGACGGCCATGTCGTCATCGAGGTCAACACCCGGCGGGCGATGTCCAGCGCCGAACGCGAGGCCGACCTCGCCGAGGCCCTGGCCTTCACCCGCAAGCACCTGGCGTCGGCGGTACGGGTGCGCCGGCCATGAACGACCACGAGCAGCCCACCCGCAGAAGGGGCAGACCCCCGCGCACGGAGTCCGCCGGCACCCGTGACCGCATCCTTGCCGCCGCCCGCGAGGAGTTCTCCGAGCGTGGGTACGAGAAGACGTCCGTGCGCGGGATCGCCAAGGCGGCCGGCGTCGACTCCGCGCTGGTCCACCACTACTTCGGCACCAAGGAGCAGGTCTTCGAGGCGGCGATCGCGGTGGCCTTCGCGCCCGCGCTGAACGCCCCCGAGGCGGTGGCCGCCGGCCCCCTCGACGGGGTGGGAGAGCGGCTGACCCGTTTCATCTTCGGCATCTGGGAGAACCCCACGACCCGTACGCCGCTCCTCGCGATCGTCCGGTCGGCCGTGAACAACGAGACCGCCGCCGCCGTCTTCCGCCGCCTCGTCGCCTCCCAGCTGATGCGCCGCGTCGCCGCCCAGCTGGACCTGCCGGACGCCGAACTGCGCGCCGAGCTGGCCGCCTCCCAGCTGGTGGGTACGGCGATGATGCGGTACGTCGTCAAGCTGGAGCCGCTGGCCTCCGTCGACCTGGAGCAGATCATCGCGCGCGTCGCACCGGTCGTACAGCACCACCTGACCAGCGCCTGAGCCGCGCGCCGGGCGCTGCGTCAGCGAGATACCCGTCCCGCATTCCGGACAACCGCGTCCAGCGTTTGGAGCACCGGCGTACGCTCGGAGACAGTCGGAACTCCCTGGACTCACCGCCAGAGGGTCTTTGAAGGTCATTGAAGGAGCGAGCGACGATGCCCGAGCTGAGGTCCCGCACAGTCACCCACGGCCGCAACATGGCGGGCGCCCGCGCCCTTATGCGCGCCTCCGGTGTACCCGGTGCGGACATCGGCCGGAAGCCGATCATCGCCGTCGCGAACTCCTTCACCGAGTTCGTGCCGGGCCACACCCATCTGCAGCCGGTCGGCCGGATCGTCAGCGAGGCGATCAGGGAGGCGGGCGGCATCCCGCGCGAGTTCAACACGATCGCCGTGGACGACGGCATCGCCATGGGCCACGGCGGCATGCTGTACTCCCTCCCCTCCCGCGACCTGATCGCGGACTCCGTCGAGTACATGGTCGAGGCCCACTGCGCCGACGCCCTGGTCTGCATCTCCAACTGCGACAAGATCACCCCGGGCATGCTGATGGCGGCCCTGCGCCTGAACATCCCGACGGTCTTCGTCTCCGGCGGCCCGATGGAGTCCGGCCGCGCCACCCTGGTCGACGGCACGGTCCGCACGCTCGACCTGGTCGACGCGATCTCCGACGCCGTCAACGACAAGATCTCCGACGAGGACATCCTCCGTATCGAGGAGAACGCCTGCCCCACCTGCGGCAGCTGTTCCGGCATGTTCACCGCCAACTCGATGAACTGCCTGACCGAGGCGATCGGCCTGTCCCTCCCCGGCAACGGCTCGGTCCTCGCCACGCACACCGCACGCAAGCAGCTCTACGTCGACGCCGCCCGCACGGTCATGGACCTCACCCGCCGCTACTACGAGCAGGACGACGACTCGGTCCTCCCGCTCAACATCGCGACCTTCCAGGCCTTCGAGAACGCCATGGCCCTGGACATCGCCATGGGCGGCTCCACCAACACGATCCTGCACCTGCTGGCCGCCGCCCAGGAGGCCGGCGTCCCCTTCGGCCTGGAGCAGATCGACGCCGTCTCCCGCCGCGTGCCGTGCCTGGCGAAGGTGGCGCCCAACGTGGCGAAGAACCGCACGTACTACATGGAGGACGTGCACCGCGCCGGCGGCATCCCGGCCCTGCTGGGCGAACTCCACCGCGCGGGCCTCCTCAACGAGGACGTCCACGCCGTCCACAGCCCGTCGCTGGCCGACTGGCTGAAGACCTGGGACGTCCGTGGCGGCTCGCCCTCGCAGGAGGCGCTGGAGCTGTGGCACGCGGCGCCGGGCTGCGTCCGCTCCGCGGAGGCCTTCTCCCAGTCCGAGCGCTGGGAGGCGCTGGACGAGGACGCGGAGGGCGGCTGCATCCGCTCCGTCGAGCACGCCTACTCCAAGGACGGCGGCCTGGCCGTCCTCAAGGGCAACCTGGCGGTCGACGGCTGCGTGGTGAAGACGGCCGGCGTCGACGAGTCGATCTGGACCTTCGAGGGCCCGGCGGTCGTCTGCGAGTCCCAGGAGGAGGCCGTCCAGCGCATCCTCACCCACGAGGTCAAGGACGGCGACGTCGTCGTCATCCGCTACGAGGGCCCCAAGGGCGGCCCCGGCATGCAGGAGATGCTCTACCCGACCTCGTACCTGAAGGGCCGCGGCCTGGGCAAGACCTGCGCCCTGATCACCGACGGCCGCTTCTCCGGCGGCACCTCGGGCCTCTCCATCGGCCACGCCTCCCCCGAGGCGGCCTCCGGCGGCACCATCGCGCTCGTCCAGGACGGCGACCGCATCCGCATCGACATCCCCAACCGCACGATCGAGCTCCTGGTCGACGAGGCGGAACTCGCCCGCCGCGAGCAGTCCCTGAACGGCGTGTACGCCCCGAAGAACCGCGACCGCAAGGTGTCGGCGGCACTGCGGGCCTACGCCGCGATGGCCACCAGCGCCGACAAGGGCGCGGTGCGGGATGTGACCAGGCTGGGCTGAGCAGCCGACTGAGAGGGGCCGCCTCCCGCGCGGGGCCGGCCCCTCCGCCGTCTCACCAACCCGACGGGTCCCGCCCGTCGAGCGCGAAGACGGTGCCGTCGGGGGTGGTGGCGTAGACGTGGTTGCCGACGAGGACGGGAGCGGCGGGCGCTCCCATGACCGTCGCCGCGTCCGAGCCGAGGCGGGCGGGCGTCTGCCCGACGAGAGCGCCCCGGCGGGCGTCCACGGCGAGGAGGCGTCCGTCGCCCGCCGAGAAGTACACGTACCGGCTGTCCGCGACTGGCGCCGAACCCCGGCTCACCGAGGTCTCCACGCGCCACAGATGCCTCTGGGCTGTCATGTCCACGGCTTCCAGGGAGCCACTGGCGCCCAGGAGGTACACGACGTCCCCTTGCACAGTGGCCTGGGCGGCCTCGCTCGCCAGCGGCAGCGCCATGCGGCGCGTCGACCGGGTTCCGGGGGTGTAGCGGACGACAGCCTTCGTTTCCCCGTAGACGTGGTCGACGGAAAGGAAGAAGACGGAGCCGTGCCCGGTCCCGACAGGCACCAGCGTCCCGTTCAGCCGGGCTTCCCATCGCACGTCACCGCTGTGCGGATCGATGGCGGACACGTGGGTGCTCGACCCGTCGGCGGACGTGCTCGTCGCGTACGCCAGTGAGGCGCCGGGAAACGAGGCGAAGGCCGGACTGCCCTGCCCGGTGATCCGGCGGCTCCAGCGGGTCTTCCCCGACGTGCTGTCGACGCCGGTGACCTTTCCCCCGGCTTCGGTGAGCAGGATCATGCCGTCCGCGTACCGGACCGTCGCGTCCCGACCCAACAGGTGCTTCCAGACCTCCTTGCCCGACCCCGGGTCGAGCGCCGCCAGGCGTGAGCCGCCGTCCGTGTAGGGCTGCACCAGTCCGCCCGAGATGACTGGCGGGCCGCTTGAGTGCGCGCGGGTGACCGAATGGCGCCACAGCAGCTTTCCGTCGGCAGGGGAGAGGGCGAAGACCACTCCCGGTTGCGCACACAGCAACTTCCCCGCTCCGTAGGAACACTGCGGCAACCCCGAGGCCTTGGGCAGTGGCTTGGCCTGCCAAGAGTGGAACGCGGCCGCCTTGGTGTGTGGACCGGCACCGGCCGACGTACGGCTGCCACTGTCGATCAATTGGACCGAGACCAGCATGGTGGCCACGACGAGCCCGAACACCCCGGCGCCCAGCGCCACCTTTCCGCGAACCCGCCTCCGGACCGGCGGCTCGGGCAGCTCCTCGGCGGTCGACTGCGCAGCCGGGAAGTCACCGCCGCCACGCTGCGCCGGTATGAACGCCTGCGTGTCGTACGAGGCCGCCACGGACCGTAGTTCCCGCATCAGCTCGTCGGGCGTCGGCCGGTCCTCGGGCTCCTTGGCCAGGCAGCGCAACACCAGCGGCGCGAGGCTCTCCGGCACCCCCGTCAGATCCGGCGCATCGTGTACCACCTGATACGCGACGACATAAGGGCTGTCGGAGTCGAACGGGCCCCGTCCCGTCGCCGCGTGCACCATCACCGAGCCGAGGGCGAAGATGTCCGCCGCCGGTCCCACTTCCCGCGGCCGACGGAACTGCTCGGGCGCCATGAAGGGCGGTGTCCCGATCAATTTTCCGGTCTCTGTGCGCAGTTCACTGTCCTTGGGCCGGGAGATGCCGAAGTCGATGACCTTAGGGCCGTCCTCGGCCAGCAGCACGTTGCTCGGCTTGAGATCCCGGTGCACGACTCCGGCCCGATGGATGTCGCGCAGCGCCTCGGCGAGGCCGGCCATGAGCCGCCGCAACTGCGCAGTCGGCATCGGGCCGTTCCGTTTCACATGCTCCGAGAGAGTCGGACCGGGAATGAACAGCGTGGCCATCCAGGGCCGTTCGGTCTCCGGATCGGCGTCGACGACAGGCGCGGTGAAGGCGCCGCTCACTCTCCGGGCAGCAGCAACCTCCTGCCGGAAACGGCCTCTGAACTCGCGGTCCCTCGCGAACTCGGCGTGCACGACCTTCACCGCGAGCTTCAGCCCGGAGGTACTGCGGGCCAGATGCACCACGCCCATGCCACCGGACCCCAGGCAGGATTCCAGGAGGTACTGACCGGCGTACTCGGGAAGTTCCGCTTCCGCGCCCGCTCCGGTGCTGCGCTGTGGCGTCATGGACCACCCCCGTGCTGTTCGTCCGCGCGCGCGACGCACGGAGCCTAGTCGATGACTCGTGCGAGACGGAGGCGGCTTGCTAGCCTTCGCGCGCGAGTTACGCACAACTGTTCCGTGGCTCGTTTCCATCGGAATCGACCAACCCTATGACTGCCATGGGGTGATACGGGGGGCCTTGCATGTCCACTGACCGCGCCGAAGAAACCGCCGCAGAGGCCACGGCGGAGTCGTTGCGCTACTACTCGGTCGCCCCCGGCGTCCGGCTGAACGTCCGCAGCGGCCCCGGCACCAGCTACAACCTCGTCCGTGTCCTGCCCGAGGGAGCGAAGGTCCCGATCTTCTGCCAGACCCCGGGCACGACCGTGACGGGCACGTACGGCACGACCAACATCTGGGACAACATCAACAACGGCGAGTACGTCTCGGACGCCTACGTCCAGACCGGCAGCGACGGCTACATCGCCCCGCGTTGCGGCTGAGCATTCCAGAAAAGGACAGAGATGACTTCCATCAAGCGCAGGGCCGTCGTCCTTGCCGCCACCGCGGGAGCCTTCCTCACGGTGATCGGCTCAGCGGCATCGGCGTCCGCCACGGGCCTCCATTACTACTCGGTCGCGCCGGGTGTCCGTCTGAACGTCCGCAGCGGCCCCGGCACCAGCTACAACGTCCTGTACCTCCTGCCCGAGGGCGCCAAGGTCCCGATCTACTGCCAGTCACCGGGCACGACCGTGACCGGCCCCTACGGCACCTCCAACATCTGGGACAACATCGACAACGGCGAGTACGTCTCGGACGCCTACGTCCAGACCGGCAGCGACGGCTACATCGCCCCGCGCTGCTCCTGACCCCGCCCCGAGCCCGCCCCCGCCCGGCGCCATAATCGTTCCGTGAGCGACGAAAACGGCACCCCGGACACCCCGGCGGGCTCCTCGGGCGGTACGGCCCCCGGCGGCGGCCCCCGCCCCGAGCCCCTGCGCTTCTTCGGCACCAGCTGGGTGGACCACGACAACGGCTACGCGGCCCGCCGCGTCGGTGTCGCCGTCGGCTCCCTCGCCGCCGCCGTCGCCTCCTGCCTGGTTCTCCGCTTCGCCTACGAGGGCATCCGGATCGCCGACACCGGCTCCTTCGTCACCGTGCTGATCATCGCCATGTTCGCGATCTGCAGCGCGCTCGCCTTCCGCAACACCTGGGAGGGCTTCGGCAAGCGCCACGACCCACAGCGCCAGGCCTCCCTGCGCGGCCTGCTCGCCATCGGCTTCGTCGGCTCCCTCCTCGCCTACTTCCTCCGCTCCCTGACCGAGGCCCCGGGGGAGAAGCTGCACCGCGAGGAGTACGAGAAGGCCCGCGAGGACCACGAGCGCCGCACCTCCCGCCGCACCGGCAACCCGTCCAAGAAGAAGCGGCGCCGGTGACACGGGTTTCCGGCGGTCAGTAGTACCGGCTCATGATCGCCGTGGCCCACTCCGGCTGACGGATCGCGCCCTGCGGCCCGAACTCCGTCATGTACGGCTTGATGTCCAGCACCGGAGTCCCGTCCACCGCGTCCAGCCCCTCGACGTGCACCTCAAGACCGTCGACCCGCAGCACACGGCAGCGCGAGACCCCGATCCGGTTGGGCCGGTTCTTGCCGCGCTGGGCGAAGATCCCGACCTTCGGCCAGTCGGTGTTGCCGCGCGGATGCCGGGCCCCGGTCTCGATCTTCTCCTCCGGCACCCGGTCGAAGTGGTAGACGACCTCCAGGTGGGAGAAGTCCTCCAGCCCGGCCAAGGCCTCCGCGGAGAACCGGGCACCGTCGATCCGGATCACGGCACGCACCTCACCCCACTCGTCGTCCCGCACCTCCGCCCGCCCACCGACGACCCACCCCACCGGCCGCACCACCACATCCCCGACTTCTCCGACCGCTTCCCCGGCTTCCTCACCCTGCCCAGCCACGTCGGCCCCCTTCCCCTAACCGGCAAGCACCACAAGCAACTTGCCCCACGCTATCCGCACGCGGCGGCCGCCATGCCCCGCTACCCCAACCCTCCGCCGGCCTGCCAGTCCGCCGCCCGCCACCGTCCCGGCCCCTCCCGCCCCGAAATCCCGCTGCCGCCAGCTCCCCATGACCCCCACCATGGCCGTATGACCGTGACGCAACCGCCCTCCTCACCGCCCCCACCCCTGCCCTCGCCGGCAACCCGCGCGCACTCCTTCAACTCCGCCGCCGCCCAGTACGCCGCGAACCGCCCCTCCTACCCGCCCGCCCTCTTCGACGCCATCGAGGAACTGGCCGGCCGGTCGCTGTCCGGTGCCAGGGTCGTGGACGTCGGCGCCGGTACCGGTATCGCGACCGCCCTCCTGCAGGCACGCGGCGCCGACGTGCTCGCCGTCGAACCCGGTGAGGGCATGGCCGCCGAGTTCCGCCGCGGGCTGCCGCATCTCCCGATCGTCCGGGGCAACGGCAACGCCCTCCCCATCGCCGACGCGCACGCCGACTTCGTCACCTACGCCCAGGCCTGGCACTGGACCGACACGGCCCGCTCGGTGCCGGAGGCGCTGCGGGTGCTGCGGCCGGGCGGTGCGCTGGCGCTGTGGTGGAACGGCGACGCCCTGGACGTGGAGTGGATCGCCGAGGCGGCACTCCGCATCGGCCGTTTCCTCGGTGTGGACGTCGCCGCCGAGAAACGGAAAGGCGGCCGCACGGAACTGGCCGACCCCAGCGGCCGCCTCCGCTTCAGCCGCCGGGAGGTCCGCTGGAGCCGCCGCGTCACGATCGACACCCACCTCGCGAACATCGGCAGCCACTCGGCGTTCCTCCTCACGCCCGAGGACCGCAGGACCGCCTTCCTGGAGGAGGAGCGGGCCCATCTGCTGAAGGCCTTCCCGGACGGCATGGTCGAGGAGACCTACGACGTGCTTCTGCTCGTCGCCACCAAGCCCTGATCAGCGAAGAAGCATCAGCGAAGAAGCATCAGCGAACAACCATCACCGAACAAGCATCAGCGAAGAAGCGTCGCCCCGAGCGGCGGCCGGGTTCGTCCCGGCCGCCGCTTCCGTCTGTGTGCCCGGCCGCCGGCTCCGCGAACGTGCCCGGCCGGCCCTTGACGCACGGGCCCTCCAGGCACATTATTCATCGCATGATGAATTATGTGCCGGAGCCACCACCCCAGTCCTCCGTCCCAGCCGTCGAAGCGCACGACCTCACCGCCGTCCGCGGCCCCCGCACCGTCCTCCACCACCTCGACTTCTCGGTCCCCCGCGGCCAGGTCACCGGCCTGCTCGGTCCTTCCGGCTGCGGCAAGTCGACCCTCATGCGCTCGATCGTGGGCACCCAGGCCAAGGTCACCGGCACTCTTCAGGTCCTCGGCCACCCGGCCGGCCACCCCGCCCTGCGCTCGCGCATCGGCTACGTCACCCAGGACCCCTCCGTCTACGACGACCTGACCGTCCGGCAGAACCTGGAGTACTTCGCCGCGATACTCGACCCCGGCCGCGCAGCCGCCGAGCGCCGCCACGAGCACGTCACCCGGGCCATCACCGACGTCGACCTCACCAGCCACGCAGACGCTCTCGCCGGCAACCTCTCCGGCGGCCAGCGCAACCGGGTCTCACTGGCCGTGGCCCTGCTCGGCTCCCCCGAACTCCTCGTCCTGGACGAACCCACCGTCGGCCTCGACCCCGTCCTGCGCCGCGACCTGTGGCACCTCTTCCACGACATCGCCGCCACCCGAGGCGCCACCCTCCTCGTCTCCTCCCACGTCATGGACGAGGCCGAGCGTTGCCACCGCCTCCTCCTCATGCGCGAGGGCGAGATCCTCGCGGACGACTCCCCGGACGCCCTGCGCACCCGTACCGGCAGCGACACCGTCGAGGCCGCCTTCCTCCACCTCGTCGACGAGGCAGCCGCGGCAGCCCGACCCAAGGAGAGCACCCGATGAGCACGACGACCACCACGGACACCAGCAGCATCACGACCGTTCCGGCCCCGACCGGTGTCATCAACGCCGGTCGCACCGCCGCCACCGCCGCCCGCGTCCTGCGCCAGCTCCGCCACGACCCGCGCACCATCGCGCTGATGATCCTCGTCCCGTGCGTGATGCTGATCCTGCTGCGCTACGTCTTCGACGCCAGCCCCCGCACCTTCGACAACATCGGCGCATCCCTGCTCGGCATCTTCCCGCTGATCACGATGTTCCTGGTCACCTCCATCGCCACCCTGCGCGAACGCACCTCCGGCACCCTGGAACGCCTCCTCGCCATGCCCCTCGGCAAGGCCGACCTCATCGCCGGCTACGCCCTCGCCTTCGGCGCGATCGCCATCGTCCAGTCCGCCCTCGCCACCGGACTCGCCGTGTGGGTGCTCGGCCTCGACGTCACCGGCTCACCCTGGCTGCTGCTCCTCGTCGCCCTCCTCGACGCCCTGCTCGGCACGGCCCTCGGACTCTTCGTCTCGGCCTTCGCCGCCTCGGAGTTCCAGGCGGTCCAGTTCATGCCCGCGGTGATCTTCCCCCAGCTCCTCCTCTGCGGCCTGTTCACGCCCCGGTCCGACATGCAGCCCGTCCTCACCGGGATCTCCGACGTCCTGCCCATGTCGTACGCCGTCGACGGCATGAACCAGGTCCTGCACCACACCGACATGACCGCGACCTTCGTCCGCGACGTCCTGATCGTGGCGGGCTGCGCCCTGCTGGTCCTGGTCCTGGGCGCGGCCACCCTCCGGCGCCGCACGGCCTGACCGCCGCCCTTCGCCGGTCCAACGGCCCGGACGGCCGCCTCTCCGCCCGTGTTCCGCCTGCCGGACAACCCCCCGCACCCTCACGGCCCGGTGCGAGGATGACCCCATGAGCCAGAAAGTCGCAGTCCTCGGCACCGGCAAGATCGGCGAAGCCCTGCTCAGCGGAATGATCCGGGCCGGCTGGGCCCCGGCCGACCTCCTGGTCACCGCCCGCCGCCCGGAACGCGCCGAAGAACTCCGCACCCGCTACGGAGTCAGCCCGGTCACCAACACCGAGGCCGCCAAGACCGCCGACACCCTCATCCTCACGGTCAAGCCGCAGGACATGGGCACCCTCCTGGACGAGCTCGCGCCGCACGTGCCCGCCGACCGCCTCGTCATCAGCGGCGCCGCCGGTATCCCCACCTCCTTCTTCGAGGAGCGCCTGTCCGCAGGCACCCCCGTCGTCCGCGTCATGACCAACACCCCCGCCCTCGTCGACGAGGCCATGTCGGTCATCTCCGCCGGCAGCCACGCCACCGAGCAGCACCTCGCGCACGCCGAGGAGATCTTCGGTGCCGTCGGCAAGACACTCCGCGTGCCCGAGACCCAGCAGGACGCCTGCACCGCCCTGTCCGGCTCCGGCCCCGCGTACTTCTTCTACCTGGTCGAGGCCATGACCGACGCCGGAATCCTGCTCGGTCTGCCCCGCGACAAGGCCCACGACCTCATCGTCCAGTCGGCCATCGGCGCCGCCGTGATGCTCCGCGACAGCGGCGAACACCCCGTCAAGCTCCGCGAGAACGTCACCTCCCCGGCGGGCACGACGATCAACGCCATCCGTGAACTGGAGAACCACGGCGTACGAGCCGCCCTCATCGCCGCCCTCGAAGCCGCCCGCGACCGCAGCCGCGAACTCGCCTCCGGCAAGAAGGACTGAGCCGGCGCCGGGGGGAGGAGGCGGGCGACGACTCACCGTCAGCCGCCCTTACCCCCGCCCCCTCCCGCATGGCCCTAACGCCCGGCCCCGCTCAGCGCCGTCTCGAACAGCGGCGGCAGCAACCCGATCGCCCGGTACGCCGTATCGACGGTCGGACGGGCCATCGCCCTCGCCTTCTCCGCACCATCCCGCAGCACCCCCTCCACATAGGCGGGATCCGCGCACAGCTCCCGGTGTCTGGCCTGCACGGGCCTGAGCACCTCCACCACCGCCTCCGCGGTGTCCTTCTTCAAGGCGCCGTACGACTCATATCCACCGGCCAAGGCCTCCGGGTTCCCACCCGTGCACGCCGCGAGGATCTCCAGCAGATTCGCGACCCCTGGCCGCCCCTCCCGGTCGTACTCCACGTCCCGCCCGCTGTCGGTGACGGCCCGCATGACCTTCTTCCGCACGTCGTCCGGCTCGTCGAGCAGATACACGACCCCCAGCCCCGACTCGTCCGACTTCCCCATCTTGGTCACCGGGTTCTGCAGGTTCATCACCCGTGCCGCGACCGACGGCCGCGTCGCCTTCGGCACCACGAACGTGTGCCCGTACCGCTGGTTGAACCGCACGGCCAGATCCCGCGCCAGCTCGACATGCTGCACCTGGTCGTCCCCGACCGGCACCTCGTCCGCGCCGTACCCCAGGATGTCCGCCGCCATCAGCACCGGATACGTCAGCAGTGACAGCCGCACGCTCGCACCGCGCTCCTGCTGCCGCGCGACCTTCTCCTTGTACTGGATCATCCGACGCATCTCACCGTCGGTCGCCACGCACTCCAGCAGATACGACAGCCGCGTGTGCTCGTCGACATGGCTCTGCAGGAACACGGTGCACACCTCGGGATCGAGCCCGGCCGCCAGCATCAGCGTCGCCGTCTGCCGACTGAGCCGGCGCAATCGCGCCGGATCCTGGTCCACCGTCAGCGCGTGCAGATCCACGACGCAGAACAGCGCGTCGGCCTGGTGCTGGTCCGTCTCCACCCAGCGCCGCAGGGCTCCCAGGTAGTTGCCCAGCGTCAGGTGCCCGGTCGGCTGAATCCCGCTGAAGACCCGTTTCATCTCCACTCCACCTCCTGGTCGGGACCGCCGCTCCTGCGGCCGGCCCCCGGAGTCCGGAGGAGATACGAGAACGGCCGCCGAGGCGGCGGCCGTTGGATGCATACGTGAGTGCGGCCGCCGTCAGGCGGCCCACCAAAGCTGGGTACACGTACGCGTCGTCATGCGGACCAGGGTACGCCTCCGGAGTGCACCAGGGGCAAGAGTTGACACGCGCCACGCCGATCCGTAGTGTTCTCCGGGTTGTCCGACGTGAGCGCCGACTCCGGTCGGTCCCCGGACAGCCACTCCGCAAGTACCGACCAGCAATCGACGCTCCGGCGCCGACTGTTTTGGCGTGCGTATTTGCGGAATGAGGAATCCGCGTTCGAAAGGACGCAGCCCCCGATTAGCTCGGGAGCACGGAATCCGCTAAAGTCTCACTCGTCGGAACGGCCCAACGGCCGGGAAGACAAACCCGCTGACTGGGAGTCAGACGCCGAAAGGATCTGATAGAGTCGGAACCGCCGGAAAGGGAAACGCGAAAGCGAGAACCTGGAAAGCACCGAGGAAATCGGATCGGAAAGATCTGATAGAGTCGGAAACACCGAAGGGAAGCGCCCGGAGGAAAGCCCGAGAGGGTGAGTACAAAGGAAGCGACCGTTCCTTGAGAACTCAACAGCGTGCCAAAAATCAACGCCAGATATGTTGATACCCCGTCCGTCGGAACAATCCGATGGTCGAGGTTCCTTTGAAATAACACAGCGAGGACGCTGTGTGCGAGGGGACTATTCCTCCTCTCGCACCGCTCTCGTGGTGTTCATCCCGATTACGGGAAAACATTCACGGAGAGTTTGATCCTGGCTCAGGACGAACGCTGGCGGCGTGCTTAACACATGCAAGTCGAACGATGAAGCCCTTCGGGGTGGATTAGTGGCGAACGGGTGAGTAACACGTGGGCAATCTGCCCTTCACTCTGGGACAAGCCCTGGAAACGGGGTCTAATACCGGATACGAGGTTCGCAGGCATCTGTGAACTTGGAAAGCTCCGGCGGTGAAGGATGAGCCCGCGGCCTATCAGCTTGTTGGTGAGGTAATGGCTCACCAAGGCGACGACGGGTAGCCGGCCTGAGAGGGCGACCGGCCACACTGGGACTGAGACACGGCCCAGACTCCTACGGGAGGCAGCAGTGGGGAATATTGCACAATGGGCGAAAGCCTGATGCAGCGACGCCGCGTGAGGGATGACGGCCTTCGGGTTGTAAACCTCTTTCAGCAGGGAAGAAGCGCAAGTGACGGTACCTGCAGAAGAAGCGCCGGCTAACTACGTGCCAGCAGCCGCGGTAATACGTAGGGCGCAAGCGTTGTCCGGAATTATTGGGCGTAAAGAGCTCGTAGGCGGCTTGTCACGTCGATTGTGAAAGCCCGAGGCTTAACCTCGGGTCTGCAGTCGATACGGGCTAGCTAGAGTGTGGTAGGGGAGATCGGAATTCCTGGTGTAGCGGTGAAATGCGCAGATATCAGGAGGAACACCGGTGGCGAAGGCGGATCTCTGGGCCATTACTGACGCTGAGGAGCGAAAGCGTGGGGAGCGAACAGGATTAGATACCCTGGTAGTCCACGCCGTAAACGGTGGGAACTAGGTGTTGGCGACATTCCACGTCGTCGGTGCCGCAGCTAACGCATTAAGTTCCCCGCCTGGGGAGTACGGCCGCAAGGCTAAAACTCAAAGGAATTGACGGGGGCCCGCACAAGCGGCGGAGCATGTGGCTTAATTCGACGCAACGCGAAGAACCTTACCAAGGCTTGACATACACCGGAAAGCATTAGAGATAGTGCCCCCCTTGTGGTCGGTGTACAGGTGGTGCATGGCTGTCGTCAGCTCGTGTCGTGAGATGTTGGGTTAAGTCCCGCAACGAGCGCAACCCTTGTTCTGTGTTGCCAGCATGCCCTTCGGGGTGATGGGGACTCACAGGAGACCGCCGGGGTCAACTCGGAGGAAGGTGGGGACGACGTCAAGTCATCATGCCCCTTATGTCTTGGGCTGCACACGTGCTACAATGGCCGGTACAAAGAGCTGCGATACCGTGAGGTGGAGCGAATCTCAAAAAGCCGGTCTCAGTTCGGATTGGGGTCTGCAACTCGACCCCATGAAGTCGGAGTCGCTAGTAATCGCAGATCAGCATTGCTGCGGTGAATACGTTCCCGGGCCTTGTACACACCGCCCGTCACGTCACGAAAGTTGGTAACACCCGAAGCCGGTGGCCCAACCCCTTGTGGGAGGGAGCTGTCGAAGGTGGGACTAGCGATTGGGACGAAGTCGTAACAAGGTAGCCGTACCGGAAGGTGCGGCTGGATCACCTCCTTTCTAAGGAGCACTTCTTACCGGGTTCGCTCGGTCAGAGGCCAGTACATCGGCGAACGTCCGATGCTGGTTGCTCATGGGTGGAACGTTGATTATTCGGCACGGTCCAGGATGGACCAGGCGCTAGTACTGCCCCTCGGGGCGTGGAACGCTGATCTGGTCGGCTGATCGTGTCGGGCACGCTGTTGGGTGTCTGAGGGAATGAAACTTTCCTCAGTTGCCGGCCCCAGTGCACTCGGACCTTCGGGTTCGGGGTGATGGGTGGCTGGTCGTTGTTTGAGAACTGCACAGTGGACGCGAGCATCTGTGGCCAAGTTTTTAAGGGCGCACGGTGGATGCCTTGGCACCAGGAACCGATGAAGGACGTGGGAGGCCGCGATAGTCCCCGGGGAGTCGTCAACCAGGCTTTGATCCGGGGGTTTCCGAATGGGGAAACCCGGCAGTCGTCATGGGCTGTCACCCACTGCTGAACACATAGGCAGTGTGGAGGGAACGCGGGGAAGTGAAACATCTCAGTACCCGCAGGAAGAGAAAACAACCGTGATTCCGGGAGTAGTGGCGAGCGAAACCGGATGAGGCCAAACCGTATGCGTGTGAGACCCGGCAGGGGTTGCGCATGCGGGGTTGTGGGATTTCTCTTGATCAGTCTGCCGGCTGGTCGGCGAGTCAGAAACCGTATGGATAGGCGAAGGACATGCGAAAGGTCCGGCGTAGAGGGTAAGACCCCCGTAGTCGAAATCTGTACGGCTCGCTTGAGAGACACCCAAGTAGCACGGGGCCCGAGAAATCCCGTGTGAATCTGGCGGGACCACCCGCTAAGCCTAAATATTCCCTGGTGACCGATAGCGGATAGTACCGTGAGGGAATGGTGAAAAGTACCCCGGGAGGGGAGTGAAATAGTACCTGAAACCGTGTGCCTACAAGCCGTGGGAGCGTCGGGATCTTCGGATCCTCGTGACTGCGTGCCTTTTGAAGAATGAGCCTGCGAGTTTGCGGTGTGTTGCGAGGTTAACCCGGGTGGGGAAGCCGTAGCGAAAGCGAGTCCGAATAGGGCGCTGTAGTAGCACGCTCAAGACCCGAAGCGGAGTGATCTAGCCATGGGCAGGTTGAAGCGGAGGTAAGACTTCGTGGAGGACCGAACCCACCAGGGTTGAAAACCTGGGGGATGACCTGTGGTTAGGGGTGAAAGGCCAATCAAACTCCGTGATAGCTGGTTCTCCCCGAAATGCATTTAGGTGCAGCGTCGTGTGTTTCTTGCCGGAGGTAGAGCACTGGATAGGCGATGGGCCCTACCGGGTTACTGACCTTAGCCAAACTCCGAATGCCGGTAAGTGAGAGCGCGGCAGTGAGACTGTGGGGGATAAGCTCCATGGTCGAGAGGGAAACAGCCCAGAGCATCGACTAAGGCCCCTAAGCGTACGCTAAGTGGGAAAGGATGTGGAGTCGCACAGACAACCAGGAGGTTGGCTTAGAAGCAGCCACCCTTGAAAGAGTGCGTAATAGCTCACTGGTCTAGTGATTCCGCGCCGACAATGTAGCGGGGCTCAAGCGTACCGCCGAAGTCGTGTCATTGCAGCGTATAGCCCCAACGGGTGCTGTGATGGGTAGGGGAGCGTCGTCTGCCGGGTGAAGCGGCACTGGAAGGTAGTCGTGGACGGTTGACGAGTGAGAATGCAGGCATGAGTAGCGATTCACACGTGAGAAACGTGTGCGCCGATTGACTAAGGGTTCCTGGGTCAAGCTGATCTGCCCAGGGTAAGTCGGGACCTAAGGCGAGGCCGACAGGCGTAGTCGATGGATAACCGGTTGATATTCCGGTACCCGCTGTGGAGCGTCAAACATCGAATCCAGTGATGCTAAGGCCGTGAAGCCGCCCCGGAGCCTTCGGGCAAAGGGGAGTGGTGGAGCCGCCGGACCAAGCTGGTAGTAGGTGAGTGATGGGGTGACGCAGGAAGGTAGTCCATCCCGGGCGGTGGTTGTCCCGGGGTAAGGGTGTAGGACGCAGGGTAGGCAAATCCGCCCTGCACGTGTCTGAGACCTGATGCCGAGCCGATTGTGGTGAAGTGGATGATCCTATGCTGTCGAGAAAAGCCTCTAGCGAGTTTCATGGCGGCCCGTACCCTAAACCGACTCAGGTGGTCAGGTAGAGAATACCGAGGCGTTCGGGTGAACTATGGTTAAGGAACTCGGCAAAATGCCCCCGTAACTTCGGGAGAAGGGGGGCCAGTCCTGGTGATCCAATTTACTTGGTGAGCTGGGGGTGGCCGCAGAGACCAGCGAGAAGCGACTGTTTACTAAAAACACAGGTCCGTGCGAAGCCGTAAGGCGATGTATACGGACTGACGCCTGCCCGGTGCTGGAACGTTAAGGGGACCGGTTAGCTCCATTTCGGTGGGGCGAAGCTGAGAACTTAAGCGCCAGTAAACGGCGGTGGTAACTATAACCATCCTAAGGTAGCGAAATTCCTTGTCGGGTAAGTTCCGACCTGCACGAATGGCGTAACGACTTCTCGACTGTCTCAACCATAGGCCCGGTGAAATTGCACTACGAGTAAAGATGCTCGTTTCGCGCAGCAGGACGGAAAGACCCCGGGACCTTTACTACAGTTTGATATTGGTGTTCGGTTCGGCTTGTGTAGGATAGCTGGGAGACTGTGAAGCATGCACGCCAGTGTGTGTGGAGTCGTCGTTGAAATACCAGTCTGGTCGTGCTGGATGTCTAACCTGGGTCCGTGATCCGGATCAGGGACAGTGTCTGATGGGTAGTTTAACTGGGGCGGTTGCCTCCTAAAGGGTAACGGAGGCGCCCAAAGGTTCCCTCAGCCTGGTTGGCAATCAGGTGTTGAGTGTAAGTGCACAAGGGAGCTTGACTGTGAGACCGACGGGTCGAGCAGGGACGAAAGTCGGGACTAGTGATCCGGCGGTGGCTTGTGGAAGCGCCGTCGCTCAACGGATAAAAGGTACCCCGGGGATAACAGGCTGATCTTCCCCAAGAGTCCATATCGACGGGATGGTTTGGCACCTCGATGTCGGCTCGTCGCATCCTGGGGCTGGAGTCGGTCCCAAGGGTTGGGCTGTTCGCCCATTAAAGCGGTACGCGAGCTGGGTTTAGAACGTCGTGAGACAGTTCGGTCCCTATCCGCTGTGCGCGTAGGAGTCTTGAGAAGGGCTGTCCCTAGTACGAGAGGACCGGGACGGACGAACCTCTGGTGTGCCAGTTGTTCTGCCAAGGGCATGGCTGGTTGGCTACGTTCGGGAGGGATAACCGCTGAAAGCATCTAAGCGGGAAGCCTGCTTCGAGATGAGGACTCCCACCCACTTGATGGGGTAAGGCTCCCAGTAGACGACTGGGTTGATAGGCCGGATCTGGAAGCCAGGTAACTGGTGGAGGTGACCGGTACTAATAGGCCGAGGGCTTGTCCTCAGTTGCTCGCGTCCACTGTGTTGGTTCTGAAACCACGAACAGCCCCGCTGAAAGATGCGGTGCGGCGTTCACAGTTTCATAGTGTTTCGGTGGTCATAGCGTGAGGGAAACGCCCGGTTACATTCCGAACCCGGAAGCTAAGCCTCACAGCGCCGATGGTACTGCAGGGGGGACCCTGTGGGAGAGTAGGACGCCGCCGAACAATTCTTGGGAAAGGCCCACACCGGATGGTGTGGGCCTTTCTGCGTTTAGGGTTGGTCCATGCGCTTTGACCTCGTCATCTTCGACAACGACGGCGTGCTCGTCGACAGCGAGCCCATTTCCAACCGGCTGCTGGCCGGCTATCTGACCGAGTTGGGGCACCCGACGTCGTACGAGGACTCCATCCGGGACTACATGGGCTCGGCGATGCACCGGATCCATGAGCTCGTGCTGGAGCGGACCGGGCAGCGGCTGCCGGGCGACTTCGACGACGTGTTCCACGCACGCGTGTTCGCCGCGTTCGAGCGGGAGTTGCGGCCCGTGGCGGGTGTGGCCGGCGTACTGGAGAAGCTGGCCGCGGGCGGGGTGCCGTACTGCGTGGCCTCCTCGGGGAGTCATGCGCGGATCCGGGTCGGGCACCGTACGACCGGGCTCGACCGGTGGTTCACGCAGGACCGCATCTTCAGTTCCGAGGACGTGGGGCGTGGGAAGCCGGCGCCCGATCTCTTCCTGCACGCCGCGGAGCGCATGGGGGTGGCGCCGGAGCGGTGCCTGGTCGTGGAGGACTCTCCGCTGGGCGTCCAGGCGGCCGTGGCGGCCGGGATGACGGTCTACGGGTTCACCGCGATGACGCCGGCGGCGAAGCTGGCGGGCGCCGACCAACTCTTCTTCTCCATGGGCGAATTGGCTGACCTGCTGGTTTGACGGAAGCCATCGCCCGGTGCCTGACAATTGTCATGCGGACGTCCGGACGATCGTTTCTACTGGCGCACCCCCTGCGGCGGCGAAGCTGAGGGCATGACGAAGAACACGGGGGCCCAGGGCCGGACCGAGCAGCAGCGGAAGCAGAACCCGAGTGTGCTGGACAACTTCAAGCCGCTGATCCTGGACGTGGCGGTGCCGCTCGGCTCGTACTACCTCTTCAAGGACGCCTTCGGTATGAGCACCTTCGCGGCGCTCGCCTGGAGCAGTGTGGTGCCGGCGGTGCGGACCGTGTGGGGCCTGGTGAAAGAGCGGAAGACTAACGCCCTGGCCGGTCTTATCCTGGTCGTCAACGTCGTCTCCCTGCTGCTGAGTTTCGTCTCCGGTGACCCGCGGCTGATGCTCGCCAAGGACAGCGGGGTCAGTAGTGTCGTCGCCTTCGGGATCCTCGCCTCCGTGTGGCTGGGCAGGCCGATGATGACCGCGGGTATGAAGCCGTTCCTGGTGAAGGGCGACGCGGCCAAGGAGGCCGCCTGGGAGCGGCTCGTCTCCGGGGCTTCCGACCGGTCCGCGGCCTTCCGGAGCAAGGAGAAGGCGTTCTCGGTCGTGTGGGGGCTGGTGCTGCTCGCCGAGTGTGTCGCCCGGGTCGTGGGTGCGTACACCATTCCCGTGGACTCGATGGTGTGGCTCGGCGGTGTCTTCCTCGTCGGTGCGATGGTGATCGGGTTCGTGGTCAGCGGGGGCCTGGCCGTCGAGCCGATGGAGAAGATGTTGTCCGCCGAGGTCGAGGCGGGCGAGGCCGGGGCTGCCGAGTCAGGGACGTCGGCGGCCGGGGCCGCGTCCGAGGTCGCTGTCGTCGCCTGAGCCCGCACTCGGTAAAGCTGAAGGAAATTCATCTTTGGCTGGATCTACCCACAGGTAGCCCGGGGCCCTACGCTCGCCGCCATGACTGATGTGCTGCGGCGCGGTAGGGCCTCGCTGGCGTTCAGCTTCTTCGCTCAGGGCGCCACCTTCGCCTTGCTGGTGACGCGGATCCCGGCCATCCAGGACCGGTACGGAGTCTCCGACGCGCTGCTGCCGGTCTTCCTGGCCGCCGTGCCGGTCCTCGCCGGTGTCGGCAGTGTGACCACCGAGCAGTTGGTGAAGCGAATACGGCCCAGCCGGCTGCTGCGCTGGTCCCAGCCGGTCGTGCTGCTGGCGCTGCTCGGCGCCGGGGCGGGCGGGCACATCGCGGAGCTGGCGGTGGCGCTGGGCGCGTTCGGGCTGGCCGTGGGCGCGCTGGACGGCTCCATGAACATGCTCGGGGTGAGCCTGCAGCGGTCGTACGGGCGCAGCATCATGCTCAGCTTTCATGCCGCGTACAGCCTGGGCGGGATCCTGGGCGCCTCGCTGGCGTGGGCCGGGGCGCACTGGCATCTCGCGCTGTGGGTGTCGTACCTGCCGGTGGTGGCCGTGCTGCTGCCGGCGGCGCTCGTGGGGAGCCGGTGGTACGTCGACGGGGGTCCGGCACCCGTGGGGGAGGAACAGGGCCAGGGCGCGGGTGTCGTCTTCAAGCTGCTGCTGCCGCTGTGTCTGGTGATGACCTTCGCCTACATAGGGGACTCGACCGTCTCCAACTGGAGCGCTAAGTATCTGAAGGACGTGCTGGGCAGCTCGGAGCAGCTGGCGACGGTCCCGTACAACGTGTACATGGTGACCACGCTGCTGGGGCGGACCATCGGGGACTTCGGGGTGCGGCGGTTCGGGGCCGTGGCGGTCGTACGGCTCGGGACGCTGGTGGCGGCCGGGGGGTTCGCGGTGGTGGCCTCGGCGCCCGGGGCGTGGGTCGGGATGCTCGGGTTCACGCTCTTGGGTCTGGGGCTGTGCGTGCTGGTGCCGCAGACGTTCGCGGCGGCCGGGCGGCTGTTCCCGGGGGCTTCGGATGCGGCCATCGCGCGGCTGAACATTTTCAATTACGTGGGCTTTCTGATCGGTTCACCGTTGGTGGGGGCTCTGGGCGATGGCTGGAGCTATCGGGGCGCCATGCTCGTGCCGATGGTGTTGGTGCTGGTGACGTTGGTGTACGCCAGGTCGTTCGCCGCTCAACCTGACCGATACGGTGGCGGTCATGAGCGGCCGCGCACAGCTGATGTGGGACGAGGCAGTAACGGGCTATGACTTCGGCCCGGACCACCCGATGGATCCGGTCCGGCTGGCACTGACCCGGAAACTGGTGGGTGCCTTCGGGCTCGACCGGGAGATGGAGGTCGTCGCGGCCAAGCCGGCCGGGGAGTCCACGCTGCGGCTGGTCCATCGGGAGGACTACATCGACGCGGTGAAGGCGGCGTCGGCGGACCCGGCGGGGGCCGACGGGTCGTACGGGCTGGGCACTCTCGACGATCCCGCGTTCGCGGGGATGCACGAGGTGTCCGCGCTGATCGCCGGGCAGTCGGTGGGGGCGGCGGAGGCGGTGTGGCGCGGGGACGCCGATCACGCCGTGAACTTCGCGGGCGGTCTGCATCATGCGATGCCGGGTGGGGCCTCGGGGTTCTGCATCTACAACGACGCCTCGCTGGCCATCGCCCGGCTGCTGGAGCTGGGGGCTGAGCGGGTGGCGTATGTGGACGTCGACGTGCACCACGGGGACGGGGTGCAGGCGGCGTTCTGGGAGGATCCGCGGGTTCTGACGATCTCGTTGCACGAGCATCCCCGTACGTTGTTCCCGCAGACCGGCTGGCCGGAGGAGACCGGCGCCGGGGCGGGCGAGGGGGCGGCCGTGAATGTCGCCCTGCCGGCCGGGACCGGGGACGCCGGGTGGTTGCGGGCGTTCCATGCGGTGGTGCCGGAGTTGCTGGCGGAGTTCCGGCCGCAGGTGCTGGTGTCGCAGCACGGGGCGGATACGCACTTCGAGGATCCGCTGGCGCATCTCGCCGTGTCGCTGGATGCGCAGCGGGCCGTGCAGGTGGCATGTCATGAGCTGGCGCACGAGTACGCCGGGGGCAAGTGGGTCGCGCTCGGGGGCGGTGGATACGCGGTGGTCGACGTCGTGCCGCGGTCGTGGACGCATCTGGTGGGGATCGCGGCGGGCAGGCCGGTGGAGCCGGAGGCGATGATCCCGGAGGCGTGGCGGCAGGAGGTGTTCGCCCGGACCCGGCAGTTCGGGCCGCAGCGGATGACCGACGGACGGTGGCCGGTGAGTTGGGCGTCCTGGGAGGCCGGGTACGACCCGGCCGACCGCTTGGATCAGGCCGTACGGGCTACTCGCCGGGCGGCGTTTCCGCTGCGCGGCCTGCTGCCCTGAACCCATCAGACGGCCCGGTCGGCGGGGGAGGCGCCCATAGGACTGGGCGGGCGCACCCGGCGTACGGGCCCCGGCGGGGCGATGGCTGGCCGGTGTTTACGCCGACCGTGCGCAATTCCCCGGTTTCCCGCCCGTCCCCTGCTCCCATGCGTCACCATCGCAACCGTGTCGACCAGCGGAGCTCTGCGTGCGCATCTGCTGGCTGTCCGGCTTGCCGGGGAGGTGGGGACCTCCCGGGAGGACAGTCTGCGCAGTTATCGGCTGTTCGCGGCCCGGGATCCCCGGCTGCTGATCGGGATCGATCCCGAGGGGGCCTGGGGGCAGGCGGAGTTGCTCGAGCTGATGGCGCAGAAGTGCGGGGTCTCGGGCGACCCCCGGCACACGTCGGGGCCGGATGTGATCGATCCGGAGCGGACGCTGGCCGCATTGGATCTCTTCGCGGGGCGGATCCGGGAGGTGGCCAGGCGCGGCGCGCCCGTGCTGTTCGGGACCGGGCATCCACACCGGCTGCTCGGGTTCTACGCTGGCCTGGCGGACGCGCTCTCGGCGGCGGGGTGTGACGTGCTCACTCCCGCGCAGGGTCGTCGTATCGACATATTGACCCGGTTCGGTCTACGTACACATCACCTCGGCTACGCACGGCGGGTCGGGTTGGTGCGGGAAACCACCGACGGGCGCCCCGGTTGTGAGCCCGGCGTGCACAGTCATTCGCCGCTGCCGGTTCGGGTCGTGCTGGAGGCCGCGGCGGAAGGCGGAGGGCCGTTGCCCGAGCTGGTCGTCGGGGATCACGGCTGGGTCTGCGGTGCTGGTCAGCTGGGTTTCGAGGCCATCGGGCTGGCCGACACCGACGATCCGGCGCTGTTCGTGGGGGAGGCGGAGGGGCGCGTGTCCGTCGTCGTTCCGGTTGATGACGGCGTGCGGTCTGAGTACTACCGGCCGCTCATCCGCTACGTACTCAAACGAGCGTGTCTGTCACAGTAGGCCTGCGATGGGTGCACCTCTTCCCCACTTGCATCACCCGCCCCTACATTGGGGAGTGAGCACGCAACGACGAAGAGTCACCGGAAGGGGAAGCCGGTGGCCGTCGAGTGCGGAAGGTTCAGGTGTGTCATGGCTGCAGCTGACGAGAGGCCTCTGAACGAGGTCGTGTTCCTTACCGTGGCGGAGGTCGCCTCGGTGATGCGAGTGTCGAAGATGACCGTGTACCGCCTGGTGCACAGCGGTCATCTGCCCGCGATCCGGGTCGGGCGGTCGTTCCGTGTCCCGGAGCAAGCGGTACACGAGTACCTCCGTGACAGCTATGTGGGGGTGGAGACAGCCTGACGGCAACCCCGGGGTGACCCCTGGGTGACCCGGGGTACCACCCTCGATTACGACCTCGGCGCTCGGTTGGGTAGGCTAGCCCCTCGTAGGTCGTGTGGGCCCATGGCGCCCAAACAACCGAGTGATGAGAAGTGAGCGAGGGTAGTCGTGGGCTCTGTTATCAAGAAGCGGCGCAAGCGGATGGCCAAGAAGAAGCACCGCAAGCTGCTCAAGCGCACGCGCGTTCAGCGCCGCAACAAGAAGTAAGCGGCGTCGCGAGAGCGTGTCACGCGTATCTGTGGCCTCCCATCGGCACGATGGGGGGCCACAGGCATATCCGGGGAACCCGGCATGGTCCGGGGAACCCGTCATATGCCGATGAGTGAATTTCCGTCACTTCATGCATCGGGCGGTCATCACAGCGCAACATCAACCCGCTAGGTTGGCCGTACGCATCACGTACGAGGGAAGGCGCGGATCTTGGGGAAGGTCGTGCTCGTCACCGGAGTGGCCCGGCAACTGGGCGGCCGGTTCGTACGGCGGATCCAGCGGGATCCGGAGGTCGACCGGGTGATCGCCGTGGACGCGGTGCCGCCGGCGCACCATCTGGGCGGGGCGGACTTCATCCAGGCCGACATCCGGCAGCCGACCATCGCCCGGGTGCTGGCCGAGACGGGCGCCGACACGGTCGTCCACATGGACGTGACCGGCACGGCGCTGGGCAGCGGCAACCGGGCCACGGTCAAGGAGACCAACGTCATCGGCACCATGCAGCTGCTCGGCGCCTGCCAGAAGTCGCCGAACGTGAAGCGGCTGGTGGTGAAGTCCAGCACCAACGTCTACGGGTCCGCGCCGCGGGATCCCGCCGTGTTCACCGAGACGACCCCACCGAAGTCGCTGCCGAGCGGCGGCTTCGCCAAGGACGCCGTCGAGGTCGAGGGCTATGTGCGCGGGTTCGCCCGGCGGCGGCCGGACGTCGCCGTGTGCGTGCTGCGGTTCGCCAACATCCTCGGGCCCGCCGCCGACACCCCGCTCGCCTCGTACTTCGCGCTGCCCGTCCTGCCGACCGTGTTCGGCTACGACCCGCGGCTGCAGTTCGTGCACGAGGACGACGTCGTCGAGGTGCTCAGGATCGCCTCGCACGAACCGCGCCGGGGCACCCTCAACAGCGGCACGTTCAACATCGCCGGGGACGGTGTGCTGCTGCTCTCGCAGTGCTCCCGGCGGCTCGGACGGCCGACCGTGCCGCTGCTGCTGCCGGCGGTCACCTGGGCGGGTTCGCTGGTGCGTACCCTCGGTATGACGGACTTCTCGCCGGAGCAGATCCGGCTGCTCACGCACGGGCGGGTGGTGGACACGGTCCAGATGCGCGACACGCTGGGCTTCACGCCCAGGTACACGACGGCGGAGACGTTCGCGGACTTCGCGCGCGGCCAAGGCCCCGGGCTGGTGCCGCCTCAGGCCCTCGCGGGGGCCGTCGACCGGATCGCCACGCTGGCCGCCAGGGGCGGCGGCCTGTCCACGACGCACAGCGCCGACTAGCGCAACCGAGGAGCGCAGCAACGATGGCGGACGCCAAGGTCATTCCGTTCGACGACGACCGGTCCCGCGGCGGCGCGGTGCAGCGCCCGGCGCGGCGCCGGAGCACGGGCAGCCGGCGCGGCGCCCTCGGCGAGGCCGGGGAGATGGGTGAGGTCCAGCCCCTGCCGGGCCGGGGCCGGGCACGGGAAGATGAGCCTGTGAGCCGCGAGGAGAAGCCGGAGGAGCCGCAGGAGCGGTCGGATGCCGAGGGGCGGGACGGCGGCGGCCTGGAGCGGCGTGTGGCGGCCGGGCTGGCCTTTCTGCGGCGCCGGCTGACCGGGGACTACGACGTCGACGACTTCGGTTACGACGAGGAGCTGACCGACCAGGTCCTGATGTCGCTGCTGCGGCCGGTGTACGAGAAGTACTTCCGGGTCGAGGTGAAGGGCATCGAGAACATCCCGGCGGACGGCGGGGCGCTGATCGTCGCCAACCACTCCGGGACGCTGCCGCTGGACGGGCTGATGATGCAGGTCGCGGTGCACGACCAGCATCCGGCCGACCGTCACCTACGGCTGCTGGCGGCCGACTTGGTCTTCGTGCTGCCGGTGGTCAACGAGCTGGCCCGCAAGCTGGGGCACACCCTGGCCTGCGCGGAGGACGCCGAGCGGCTGCTGGCCCAGGGCGAGCTGGTCGGGGTGATGCCTGAGGGCTTCAAGGGCATCGGGAAACCTTTCAGCGAGCGGTACAAGTTGCAGCGGTTCGGGCGGGGCGGCTTCGTGTCGACCGCGCTGCGGCAGGGCGTGCCGATCATCCCGTGCTCGATCGTGGGGGCGGAGGAGATCTACCCGATGATCGGCAACGCGAAGACGCTGGCGCGCTTGCTGGGCTTCCCGTACTTCCCGTTGACGCCGACGTTTCCGTGGCTGGGGCCGCTCGGTGCGATTCCGTTGCCGACCAAGTGGACGATTCAGTTCGGGGAGCCGATCCGGACGGACGGGTATCCGGCGGAGGCGGCCGAGGATCCGATGCTGATGTTCAACCTGACCGACCAGGTGCGGGAACAGATTCAGCACACGCTGTACAAGCTGTTGGTGCAGCGGCGCTCGGTGTTCTTCTGACTTTCCGCGGTCTTCTGACTTTCCGCTCCACTCCACCCCTGTCCGCATACGACACCGGGGGCGCCCCGCTCGGGTGGGGCGCCCCCGGTGCCGTTGCCGTAACGGCGTCAGTGCGTGTCCTCGCTGTCGATGCCCAGGCCCGGCAGGAGGCCGGGGAGGAGCGGGGGCAGGGTGACGTCGGGGGCGGCGGACGGGGATTTGCCGGCGGACGGGGCGCTGGTGCCGCTGCCCGTCTTCGGCGGGTCCAGCAGGCCGCCCGTGTCGCCGCCGAGCAGGCCCTCGCCGCTGCTGCCGGTCGCGGAGCCGCTCGGGTCGCCCGGGCGTGCGTGCCGGCCGGAGGACGGCGTGGTGCCCGAAGAGCTGGGCGCCGTCGACCGGTGGTCACCGGAGGAGCCACCGGACGCGGAGCCCGAGCCCTGCCGCTTGCCGTCGCCGCTCTGGGCGGGCGCCTGCGGGAGCAGGGACTGCAGCGGGGCGACCTCCTGGTCTATGGCGTCGAACACCGACGACACCTGCTCTTTGACGTCCCCGAGCTGCACGGGCAGCTTGTCGCTGAGCACGCTCCACGCCTCACGGTGCGAACGGGAGAAGGTGGACAGCGCCTGGATCGGGCCGAGCGACTTGGGGTCGGCCTCGTAGGCCTCGTGGAGCAGGCGGTGGCCCTCGGTGACGTCCTGCTGCATGCCGGAGAGCGTGCGCCGGATCTCGCCGATGGACTCGTGGTCCAGGTGGCCGCCGCGGCCGCGCTCCAGCAGCCGGCGGGCCTCGTTGAGCCGGGTGGAGGCCTGGTCGAGGTAGGTCTGGCCGCGCTGGTCGTCGCCGTTGGTCAGGTAGTTGAGCTTGAAGTCCTCGATGCCGCGCTTGAGGCCGTAGAGGGAGTCACCGGGCAGGGCGTCCGAGCTCGCGGCGGCGACTCCGCCGAAGGCTCCGGCGGCCACGCCCACGCTGAGCCCGCCCGCCGCGAGCCCCTTGGTCAGCCGGGAACGCGGCCGGAGTTTGCCCAGCGGGCTCGCCCGGTGCGCGCCCCGGGACCGGGATGAGCGCTGTTCCGGTACGGACGCGTCCGCCGCCCCGGCGCCCTCCTGGAGCATGGCCTCGAACGCGGCCACCAGCTGGGCGCGCTGCACGACCTTGACCCCGGGATCGAGGTGCGGCTTCGGCAGCGTGCCGAGGTCCGCGGCCAGGGCCAGCAGCTCGCCCTGCTCGGACCGCTCCTCGGCGGTCGGCGGGGAACCCGCCGGTCCTACGGACTGCTCTGCCGCCGTGTCCCGGTCGGGCTGTTCTTCCAGGGCCTGGGCGAAGGCGTTCGCCCGCCGGTGCGCCGATACGTTCGCGATCACTGGCGGCACCTCCTCTCGTCATGACGGTCGACTCCCCAGGGGGTCCTGAGGGTTGCACGCCCGCGACCACTTCACACGATCGAGCGATCAGGGTCGGCCAGGACGTGACCACAGGGAGCCTGTATCCCGCACAACGACTGGCGCGGCACTTGGGTTACGCACGGCGGGTGCCCGGATCGCAAAGGCAACAGACGTTCACGGAGCGTGAGTTGAGTGTTGCCGAGAGTCGCCAGTTTTTTCAGCGGGCGTCGTCCGGCAGCAGACGGGCCAGCGTGCGTACGGCGCGGTACTGGAGGGTCTTGATGGCGCCCTCGTTCTTGCCCATGACGCGAGCGGTCTCGGCGACGGAGAGGCCCTGGAGGAAGCGGAGCGTCACGCACTCCTGCTGCTGCGGGTTGAGCCGGCGCACGGCGTCCAGCAGGGCGGCGTTCGACAGCGACTCCAGGACGGAATCCTCCGGGGAGCGCTCGACCTCGTTGGCGTCGAGCATCTCGCCGGTGGTGACCTCCAGGCGGAAGCGGCTGGACTTGAAGTGGTCGGCGACGAGGTTGCGGGCGATCGTCACCAGCCAGGCCCCGAAGTCGCGGCCCTGCCAGGTGAAGGTGCCGATCCTGCGCAAGGCCCGCAGAAAGGTCTCGCTCGTCAGGTCCTCGGCGGTGGCCCGGCTGCCGACGCGGTAGTAGATGTACCGGTACACCGTGTCGCTGTACTGGTCGTACAGCCGGCCGAAGGCCTCGGCCTCGCCGGCCTGGGCGCGCTCGACCAGGTCCATCATCCGGGCGCTGTCGCTGTCCGCGGCCGGGCGGCGGGCGGTGGCGGCGCCGGCGGAGCGCCCTCGTCTGCTCACGGCGGCGCTGCCTTCGGCCAGTGCGTAGCACGGGCCGAGGGGCGCGGCGGTGGCGAGGGCGGGGACGGCGTACGCGGTGGGGACGAGGCCGCGCAGCGTCTCTTTGACCGTTGCGACAGTTGCGCGCAGCGTAGCCAGGCCCGAGGCGTCAACCCCGACGTGTGGGTACACGGGACTCCCAGAGGCAGAGCTTCCATCACGTGCAGTGCGGGACCGTTCACCCGTCGTAGCGACGGAGGGGTACCGGTTTGCGTCTGAGGAGAATAACGCTTCGTGCAGGCACTGCTACACCGAGTTGCTCAAATCATCGATTGCGTCGCATCTGTTACCGATTGACGCCACCTCAAGTGCCGCACCCTGATCGCTTGTTGACCGAAATCTGGCCGGTTTCGGCGAGGTACAGCGCGTGTTGAAGTGGCCGCGGCATAATCCGGGCGCGGAGGCCGAGGGAGGGGGCTCGGGGCGGAGTTGCGAGCGTCCCATGAGGGCTCGGGGAACCGCGCTATCGGCCCGTGACGGGCCGTGGGCGGGGACGGCCTGCGGGCTCGCGGTGTTGATCTGTCCGCCGGCCAGGACTTATCGGCGCCGTCGGCTCAGCGCGATCGCCGCCGCGGTGCCACCGGCCACCGCGCCCACGCCCGCCGCCGCCGGAATGCCGACCTTCGCCGCCTTCCGGCCGGTGCGGTAGTCCCGCAGGCGCCAGTCCTTCTCGCGGGCGTGCTTGCGCAGCTTGGCGTCGGGGTTGATGGCGTAGGGGTGGCCGACGAGGGAGAGCATCGGGATGTCGTTGTGGCTGTCGCTGTAGGCGGCGCAGCGGGAGAGGTCGAGGCCCTCGGCCGCGGCCAGCGCGCGGACCGCCTCCGCCTTCGCGGGGCCGTGCAACGGCTCGCCGACCAGCTTGCCGGTGTAGATGCCGTCCACCGACTCGGCCACCGTGCCGAGCGCGCCGGTGAGGCCCAGGCGGCGGGCGATCACCTGGGCGATCTCCACCGGGGCCGCCGTGACCAGCCACACCTTCTGCCCGGCGTCCAGGTGGGCCTGGGCCAGGGCGCGGGTGCCGGGCCAGATGCGGTCGGCCATGTACTCGTCGTAGATCTCCTCGCCGATCGACTCCAGCTCGGCGACCCGGTGGCCCTTGACGATCGACAGCGCCGAGTCACGCGCGTCCTGCATGTGCTCGGGGTCCTCGACGCCGGCCAGCCGGAACCAGGCCTGCTGCCAGGCGAACTTGGCGAGGTCGCGCGTCTCGAAGAACTTCCGCTTGTACAGGCCCCGGCCGAAGTGGAACAGCGCGGCGCCCTGCATGACGGTGTTGTCGAGGTCGAAGAAGGCAGCCGCCTTGTCGTCGCCGATGACGGGGAACTCGGGTTCCCTGTCGGCGGCCTGCGGGGTTACCTGCGCCTCCTGCGAGGACTTGCGGGCAGCCTCCGCCGAGGCCTCGCCTGCCAACACGCTGCGCGCCGTGGCGGAGCGCCTACGGGGAGTGAGCCATCCGAGAGCGGCCATGTCGTGAGCATAGCCAGTTCGTTCGGTGCTTCCGGCAGTCCGGAGGTTGGATGCGTGTGAACTCTCCGCGACCGAGCCGTTAAAGAGCCGATCCGAAGCGTGCGCGGCGCGCGCGACAATGGCCGGTATGAGTCCACTTTTCCGCCGTAAGGCCGACGCCGCCGATCCCCGCGACCGGCTCGTCACGCTGATCCGCAAGCCCGGCTGTCATCTCTGCGACGACGCGCAGGTCGTGATCGAGAAGGTCTGCGGAGAACTCGGCGTGTCCTGGGAGCGGAAGGACATCACCGAGGACCGCGCCCTGCATGACCGGTACTGGGAGCAGATCCCGGTCGTACTGGTCGACGGCGAACAGCACACCTTCTGGCGCGTGAACGAGGAGCGGCTGCGCCGGGCACTGACCGACTAGTCCAAACCGGCCGGAAAGTCGCTTAGGATCGACGGCGGTCTGATCTCGGGGGCGGGATTCGTGAGGAGAGTGTGCGGTTTTGCCCCCAGTAACGAAGGAGCGCCGGTGCGTATGCACCGGTTCCCGTCGACGGCGCGAAAGGTGCGTGACCCCGGTCACTTCTGCCGGGCAAATCGGACACCATCTTTGTGCACGCGTTCACAAAGACATAGCCTGCTGTCGACGGGGCGGTCTGGGGACGTATGACCGCCTGCAGCCCCGCTCTACCCGCAGGAGCACCGTGGCAACTGGCCGAACACACCGACCGGCGACCCGTAGCCGAGGGATTCCCGAGGCCACCGTCGCCAGGCTTCCGCTGTACCTCCGAGCCCTGACCGCGCTGTCGGAGCGCTCGGTACCCACGGTCTCCTCCGAGGAGCTGGCGGCCGCGGCGGGGGTCAACTCCGCCAAGCTGCGCAAGGACTTCTCCTACCTGGGCTCCTACGGAACGCGCGGTGTCGGCTACGACGTGGAGTATCTCGTCTACCAGATCTCCCGTGAACTCGGCCTGACCCAGGACTGGCCGGTCGTGATCGTCGGTATCGGTAACCTCGGCGCCGCCCTGGCCAATTACGGCGGGTTCGCCTCCCGTGGCTTCCGGGTGGCCGCGCTCATAGACGCCGATCCCGCGATGGCCGGAAAGCCGGTCGCGGGCATCCCCGTGCAGCACACGGACGACCTCGAGAAGATCATCAAGGACAACGGGGTGTCCATCGGCGTCATCGCCACCCCCGCCGGTGCCGCCCAGCAGGTCTGCGACCGGCTCGTGGCCGCCGGGGTCACGTCCATCCTGAACTTCGCGCCGACCGTGCTGTCCGTCCCGGACGGCGTCGACGTGCGCAAGGTCGACCTCTCGATCGAACTCCAGATCCTCGCCTTCCACGAGCAGCGCAAGGCCGGCGAGGAGACCCCCCTGGAGACCGCGGTGGGCGAGGGCGGGCTGCCCGCGGCCGCTGCCCGTGGCGCAGCCGCCGACGATTCCGCCGACCAGGGGCCCGACGGGGACGTACCCGCCGTGATGCCGGCATGAGTCTCCTCGTCGTCGGGCTGAGCCACCGCAGCGCGCCGGTCAGTGTGCTGGAGCGGGCCGCGCTGAGCGCGGACGCCCAGATCAAGCTGCTGCAGGACACGGTCGCCGCCGAGCCGGCCACCGAGGCCGCGGTGCTCGCCACCTGCAACCGCATCGAGCTGTACGCCGACGTGGACAAGTTCCACGCCGGTGTCGCCGAGCTGTCCACGCTGCTCGCCCAGCACAGCGGCGTCGGCCTGGAGGAGCTCACCCCCTACCTCTACGTGCACTACGAGGACCGGGCCGTCCACCACCTGTTCTCGGTGGCCTGCGGCCTGGACTCGATGGTCGTCGGCGAGGGGCAGATCCTCGGCCAGATCAAGGACTCCCTGGCCACGGCGCAGGACCTGCACACGGCCGGCAAGCTGCTGAACGACCTGTTCCAGCAGGCCCTGCGGGTCGGCAAGCGCGCCCACTCCGAGACCGGCATCGACCGCGCCGGCCAGTCCCTGGTCACCTTCGGCCTGGAGCAGCTGGCCGTCGGCGGAGCCGTCGAGGACTGGGCCGCGGGCAAGAAGGCGCTGGTCATCGGCGCCGGTTCGATGTCCTCGCTGGCCGCCGCCACGCTGGCGCGGGCCGGGGTCGCCGAGGTCGTCGTCGCCAACCGCACCTTCGAGCGCGCCGAGCGGCTCGCACAGATACTGACCGAGGCCGACGGCAGCGCGGTGACCGCTCGCGCGGTACGGATGGACGCCGTGCCGGGCGAACTGACACGTGCCGACGTCGTCGTCTCTTGTACCGGTGCGACCGGCCTGGTGCTCACGGCGGAGACGGTCGCGCAGGCGGTCGAGGGCCGCACCGGCGCCCCCGTCGCCGAGATGGCCGACGGCGCCCGTACGACGGATGACCGCGGCGCCCGTACGGCGCCGAAGGCCACCGCGGCCCCCCTGCCGCCCACCACCGTCGGCGCCGACGAGAACTGCCCTCTGGACCTGGCCGCCGCACAGCCCGGCTTCTCCCTCATGGGCGAGGCTGCCGTCGCCGGCATGGACGCGGCCACCCTGGAGCAGCACGCGGCCTGGGCCGCAGGCAAAACGATCGACCGCCCCGGCCGCCGCGGCCCCGAGGCGGACGCCGAGCTGATCACCGCGCTCGCCGCGACCGCCGCGACCGTGGGCCGGATCCCCGAGCGGCGCAGGCCGGAACCGCCGGCCGAGCGCCCGGCGCCCTTCCTCTTCCTGCTCGACCTGGCCATGCCCCGGGACATCGACGCGGCCGTGCACCGGCTGGCCGGGGTGCGGCTGGTGGACATCGAGTCGCTGGCGGACGCCTCCGCCGATGCGCCGATGGCGGCCGACGTCGACCAGGTTCGGCGTATCGTCTCCGACGAGGTCGCCGCCTTCGGGGCGGCCCAGCGGGCGGCGCACATCACGCCGACCGTGGTCGCACTGCGCACCATGGCCGCCGATGTCGTCGCCGGTGAGATCGCGCGGCTCGACGGCCGCCTGCCCGACCTGGACGAACGCCAGCGCGGCGAGATCCGGCAGGCCGTGCACCGGGTCGTCGACAAGCTGCTGCACGCGCCGACCGTACGGGTCAAGCAGCTCGCGGCCGAGCCCGGCGGTGCCGGGTACGCGGACGCGCTGCGCACCCTGTTCGACCTCGACCCCGAGACGGTCGCCTCCGTCTCCCGGGCCGGGGACAGCACAGACAAGAAGGACCGACCGGCATGACTGAGAAGGCACTGAGGCTGGGGACCAGGCGCAGCAAGCTCGCCATGGCCCAGTCCGGGCAGGTGGCGGAGACCGTCCGCCGGGTGACCGGGCGGCCCGTGGAGCTGGTCGAGATCACCACGTACGGCGATGTCTCCCGCGAGGCGCTCGCGCAGATCGGCGGCTCCGGCGTGTTCGTCACGGCGCTGCGCGACGCGCTGATACGGGGCGAGGTCGACTTCGCGGTTCATTCGCTCAAGGACCTCCCGACCACACAGCCCGAGGACCTGGTCCTGGCCGCCGTACCGGTGCGCGAGGACCCGCGGGACGTGATCGTCGCCCGGGACGCGCTGAAGTTCACCGACCTGCCGCGCGGGGCGCGCATCGGCACCGGTTCGCCGCGCCGCATGGCGCAGCTGAACGCGTACGCCCGCGCCCACGGCCTGGACATCGAGACGGTCCCGATCCGCGGCAACGTCGACACCCGGATCCGGTACGTCCACGACGGCGAACTCGACGCCGTCGTACTGGCCGCCGCCGGACTGAACCGGATCGGCCGGATCGACGAGGTGACCGACTTCCTGTCGGTCGACACGGTTCTGCCCGCCCCCGGCCAGGGGGCCCTGGCGATCGAGTGTGCCGCGGGCAACGCGGACCTGATCGCGGCGCTCGGCGAGCTCGACGACCCGTTCACGCGGGCCGCCGTGACCGCCGAACGGTCACTGCTCGCCGCCCTGGAGGCCGGCTGCAGCGCCCCTGTGGGCGCGCTGGCCGACCTCCTGGCCGACGGGCAGATTGTCAAGGAAATGCGCCTGCGCGGCGTCGTCGGCACGACCGACGGCACCCGCATGGTGCAGCTGTCCACCACCGGTCCCGTGCCCCTGACGCACGAGCAGGCGTTGGCACTCGGTCGCGACCTCGCCACCGAGATGCTCGCCCAGGGCGCGGCCGGTCTGATGGGGGAGCGAGCACATTGAGCCCCACCGCCCTTCCTGCCGCCGGTCCGGAACACGGGCACGTCACCTTCCTCGGTGCCGGACCCGGAGATCCGGGACTGCTGACTCTGCGCGCCGTGGAGGCGCTGTCGAGCGCGGACGTCCTGGTCGCCGAGCACGAGGTGCTCGACGTCATCCGGACGCACGCCCGACCGGGCGTCTCCGTCGTGCAGACCGACGCCGATCCCTCTTCGGTCTCGCCGCCGGGCACGGGCACGCCCCAGCTGACGGTCGTTGACGGCACGTCAACAACCGCCGCTGTCCCGGCCGCTGCCCGGGATGCCGCTCATCTTGTCATGGAGGCTGCGCGGGGCGGCAGGCGGGTCGTCCGTGCGGTGTCCGGGGACCCGGGACTTGATACGTACGCGGCCGAGGAAATGCTCGCCTGCGCCGCCGCCGGGGTGCCCTTCGAGGTGGTCCCGGGTGTCGCGGCGGCGGTCGGTGTGCCCGCGTACGCCGGTGTGCCGCTGCGGGACGCCGAGGGCGCGGACGTCCGGTTCGTGGACGCCCGTACGGCGTCGGACCGCTGCTGGACCGAGGTGGGTGCGTCGGACGGCACGGTCGTCGTCTCGACGACGCTCGACTCGGTGGCCGCGGCGGCCGGTGAACTCGTGTCCGCGGGCCGCAAGCCGGACACCCCGCTGACGGTGACGATCGCCGGCACGACGACCCGCCAGCGCACCTGGGCGGCGACGCTCGGCACGATCGCGCAGACCCTGAAGCAGGCGAAGGTGCTGCCGTCGCCGGACGGTGGCCGGCCGGTGATAGCCGTGGTCGGTGAGCGTTCCACCGCCGCCCGGCGCGACCAGCTGTCGTGGTTCGAGTCCAAGCCGCTGTTCGGCTGGAAGGTGCTCGTGCCGCGCACGAAGGAGCAGGCGGCGTCGCTCTCCGACCAGCTGCGGTCCTACGGCGCGGTGCCGCACGAGGTCCCGACCATCGCGGTGGAGCCGCCGCGCACCCCGCAGCAGATGGAGCGGGCGGTCAAGGGCCTGGTGACGGGCCGCTACGAGTGGATCGCCTTCACGTCGGTCAACGCGGTGAAGGCGGTGCGGGAGAAGTTCGAGGAGTACGGCCTCGACGCGCGTGCCTTCGCGGGCATCAAGGTGGCCGCGGTGGGCGAGCAGACGGCGAAGGCGCTGGTCGCCTTCGGCGTGAAGCCGGACCTGGTGCCGAGCGGGGAGCAGTCGGCCGCGGGCCTCCTGGAGGACTGGCCGCCGTACGACCCGGTGTTCGACCCGATCGACCGGGTGTTCCTGCCGCGCGCCGACATCGCCACCGAGACGCTCGTCGCCGGGCTCATCGAGCTCGGCTGGGAGGTCGACGACGTGACCGCCTACCGGACGGTCCGCGCCTCGCCTCCGCCGGCCGAGACCCGCGAGGCGATCAAGGGCGGCGGCTTCGACGCGGTCCTCTTCACGTCCTCCTCGACGGTCCGGAACCTGGTGGGCATCGCGGGCAAGCCGCACAACGTGACGGTGATCGCCTGCATCGGCCCGGCCACGGCGAAGACGGCCGAGGAGCACGGCCTGCGGGTGGACGTGATGGCCCCGGAGCCGTCCGTGCACAAGCTGGCCGAGGCGCTGGCCGACTTCGGCCTGAAGCGGCGGGCTGCCGCCGTGGAGAACGGGGATCCGGTGACGCGGCCGAGCGAGCGTAGGCCGGGGGCGCGGAGGCGTCGCTCCACGACGTGAGGTACGGCGGGTGCCCTGTCCAGGGCACCCGCACGCTCAGCGGCCGGCGGCGTAGGGCAGGAAGGTCGCCCAGGCCGTGGGGGTGAGGGCGAGGCGGGGGCCGGCGGGGTTCTTGGAGTCGACCGGGTGCTCACGGACTTGGGCGGGCGGTGAGCGGCAGGCGGGTGCGAAGGGGATTCGCCTGCCGCTCGCGCCGGTCAGGCCGCCGTACCCCCCGCGTAGTCGCTGTTGAACGTCGTCTCGACCGTCTGGGCCACCGGCTGGGCCACGCCCGTGCCGGTGAGGATGATGCCCAGCTCCCGGTTGTTGCTCAGGGAGTTGCTGCTGATGTTCATGGAGCCGGCCTCGACCTCCTGGGTGGACAGGCCGTAGTCGGCGACCATGGCCTTGGCGTGGATGTAGAAGCCGTTGGGGTCGGAGTAGCCGACGACCGTGCCGCCCGCGGCCTTGATGGCGGAGACCTCGCTGGAGTAGCTGGAAGGATTCTCCAGGACCACGCGGACCTTCACGCCGGCCTTGGCGCGGGCCACGATCGCGTTGACCACCGTGCTGTCGCTGAACTCCAGTTCCTCCACGTCCAGGGACTTGGTCGCGGAGTTGATGAAGGACACCAGGCGGTTGCGGGAGTCGTTGGGGGACCACAGCAGGTGGTCGCCGTCGGTCGGGGTGACCGAGGTGGCCGTGTAGTCGGCGTTGAAGACCTTCTCGATGGCGGCGACGTCGCGCGTGTCGTCGGTGAAGACGCCGTAGTCGCGGCTGGTCGTGTAGTACTGCGCCGTCAGGTTCCCGGTCATCACCAGGGACTTGACGCCGTCGACGGTGATCGTCTTCTGGTGGGTGTAGACGAAGGCCGACGACGACCAGACCACGCCTATGCCCGCGTTCGTCAGGGACGTGTACGCCGAGTTGTTGGCGGTCTTGTGCTGGCGGTCGAGGATGACGCGGACCGTGACGCCCTTGTTCTTCAGGGCTATGAGGTCGTTGACGGCCGTGGTGTCCTCCAGCTCGTACATCGTCATGTCGAGCGTGCTGGTGGCCGAGTTGATGAAGTCGTAGATCGTCGGCTGGCTGCCGGACTGGGAGAAGGTGAAGGCCGAGTAGCTCGCGGCGTTGGCGGGGACGGCCGTGGCGACGACGGCGGCGCCGGCGGTCAGGGCGATGGCCGCACGGGTGAGGACCTTCCGCAGCATGCGTGACTCCTAGGTGAGCGTGAGCGCACGGGGAGGGGTGGCGCGGGCATGACACCACGCGCGTAGAACGCTGGGGAGGCGCGCGGATCCAGGGATCGCCAGGAGAGCGCAAAGACTTCGTATGACGGCGCCGGTTTGCCCGGGAATGGGCCTGCCGTGGGCTCTCTATGAGGCGGCGACCGGTCCGACACGGCGTCGGCAAAGACGGGGGCCGGGCGGGCGTAGCGTAGAGGGCATGACGAAGTACGGATCCTTCCCCGGTACGCGTCCCCGGCGGCTGCGCACGTTGCCCGTCATGCGCCGCATGGTCGCCGAGACGCGCCTGCACCCGGCCGACTTCATCCTCCCGGCGTTCGTCCGGGAGGGCGTGAGCGAGCCGGTGCCGATCGCCACCATGCCCGGTGTCGTCCAGCACACCCGCGACAGCCTGAAGAAGGCCGCGCTGGAGGCCGTGCAGGCCGGAGTCTCCGGGATCATGCTGTTCGGCGTGCCGGAGGAGACCAAGAAGGACGCGCAGGGCACCGCGGGCACCGACCCGGACGGGATCCTGCAGGTCGCGCTCCGGGACGTGCGCGCCGAGGTCGGCGACGACCTGCTCGTCATGTCCGACCTGTGCCTGGACGAGTTCACCGACCACGGGCACTGCGGGGTCCTGGACGCCGAGGGCCGTGTCGACAACGACGCGACCCTGGAGCGGTACGCGGAGATGGCCCAGGTGCAGGCCGACGCCGGCGCCCACGTCGTCGGGCCGAGCGGGATGATGGACGGTCAGATCGGCGTCGTCCGCGACGCGCTCGACCAGATCGGGCGCGAGGACGTGGCGATCCTCGCCTACACCGCCAAGTACTCGTCCGCCTTCTACGGCCCCTTCCGCGAGGCCGTCGCCTCCTCGCTCCAGGGCGACCGCAAGACCTACCAGCAGGACCCGGCCAACTGGCGCGAGTCCCTGCGGGAGCTGTCCCTCGACCTGGAAGAGGGCGCGGACATGGTCATGGTCAAGCCGGCCGGACCGTACCTCGACATCCTCGCCCGGGTCGCGGACGCCGTGGACGTGCCCGTCGCCGCCTACCAGATCTCCGGCGAGTACGCGATGATCGAGGCCGCCGCCGAGAAGGGCTGGGTGGACCGGGACCGGGCCATCTTCGAGACCCTGACCGGCATCAAGCGCGCCGGGGCCCGCACCATCCTCACCTACTGGGCGACCGAGGTGGCGCGCAAGCTGCGCTGAGCCGGGGTGCGAACCCGCCTGCGGCCCTCGGGCCGGCTCGGAGTGGAGCCGGCCCGAGGGCCGCAGGCCTGCCGGGGAGCTCCGGCCGGGGTCAGTCCCACCAGAAGGTCCAGGCGGGCGCCCCTATCAGATCCTTCGCATAGGCGCGGAAGGTGTCCTGCTCGCCCTGGAGCACGTTGTCCGGGCAGAACGCGAAGTGCTCCGCCGCCACCGCCTCGGCGTCCTCCTCGGTGGTCGGCGGAGCCGCCACCGAGACGACGAGGGAGTCCAGGCCGAGCGCCACGACCCGTATGCCGAACCGGTCCTCCCAGGAACGCAGCACCGCGCACATCCGAGCCACGTCGCTCTCGTAGTTCACCGGGCCGGTCCAGCCGATCGCCGCCGGTATGTCGGCGGACCGGCGGGCCGGGACCAGGGCGAGGTGTGCCTCCTCGATCAACGCGCCCCGGCCGCCCCTGACCGCATCGGCGACCTGAGCGGCACGGGTGTCCGGATCCGCGGCGAGCGGGCCGGCCGGGGCGAGGCCGGGCCACTCGCCCCCGAACGGTTCGAGGTCCTCGGCGATCTCGCCGTCCTCCGTCTCCTCCGCCCAGTACTCCGCCAGGACGTCCTCGGCGTCGTGATCGCCCGGATACGACGTCTCGCCGGGCCGCAGCGCCCAGTTCTCCAGGCCGCCCCGGGACGCGGCCAGGTCCACGAGCACCGGCAGCAGACCGGCGCGGGCCGCCGGCGCGCCCAGCGCCTTCCACGTGCCCGGCGCGGCCGGCTTCTCCGCGTGCCACAGCAGAGGTTCGTGCCAGGGGCCGTCGTGCGTCAGGTCGACGAGCCTGCCGGGCGGCAGCTGAAGCCCGAGGGTACGGCCGCTGGGGTCGGTGGCCAGCCTGGGCAGCGGGTTGGGAAGAGTCGCCATGCCAGTGACTGTAAAGGCCGCCACTGACAACGCCGTTGACCGGCCTCGTCCGAGGAACCCACGGCCTCCGAACCATCTCTTACCGGTTGGTGTTGTGATGGATGAGGGCACGGTGACCGGCGTGACGGGAAGGATGGGGGAACGTGCGGATCGGGCGTTACCCGGTGCGGTGGCACATCGTGCTGCTCACGCTGTGGACGACCGTCTGGTTCCTGGTGGCCGAACGCCACGCGGCCGTGTCCTGGCACTATCTGCGCCAGGGCGAGCAACTGCTCTTCGGCCAGGCCTCCGGCGGCGGCCTCGCCCTCTACGCCAACCACCCCGAGCTGCAGATCGGCCCGGTCGGCTTCCTGGTCGCGGGCCTCTTCGCGCCGTTCCCACCCGACCTGGGCGAGAAACTGGCCGACGCGTTCATGTCCGGGCTCGGCCTGTACATGCTCGTCCTGGTCGGCCGCGCCGCCGCCGACCACTACCTCGGCACCGGCGTCAACCACAAACGCCTCCAGCAACGCGTCCTGGTCGCCGGGGCGGCCTTCATCCCCATGTGGGTCGAGGTCTCGGTCCGCTTCGCCCACCTCGACGACGTCCTGGCCCTGTTCTTCACCACGCTCGCGGTACGCGCACTGGTCCGGGGCAACGCGACGGCGGTGGGCGTGTTCCTGGCCCTGGCGGTCGACTCCAAGCCCTGGGCGGTCGGCTTCCTGCCGTTGCTCCTCGCCCTGCCCCGGCCGACCCGCCTGCGCGCGGCGACCTGGACCGTCGCCCTGGTGGCGGCGGCCTGGCTCCCCTTCTACCTGACCCACCTGGAAACCCTGCACGCGGCCCGCTTCACGATCCCCAACCAACCGGCGTCCTCACTGCGCTGGTTCGGCGTGGACGACCCCGCGACCCCGTGGTGGGACCGCCCCGCGCAGATGGCCCTGGGCGTGGGCCTCGGCGCCCTGGCGGTACGACGGGGCCGCTGGCCGGCGGTGGTCTTCCTCGCCGCCGACGCCCGCATCCTGCTCGACCCCAGCGTGTACACGTACTACAACGCCTCGGTCCTCCTGGGGACCCTGATCTGGGACTCGATCGGCCAGCGCCGCCTGGTCCCCTGGGTCAGCTGGATCGCGCTGATCTCCCTCTACGGCAGCACGCTACTGATCCCGTCGGACGCCACCCGGGGCTTCATACGCCTGGCGTTCTGCGTCGGCTCGGCGGCGTACGTCCTGCTGTTGCCCCAGCGGGCCCCTCGCGGCAGCCGAGGCGGACGACCACGCCGAGATCCTGCGCAGGGCAGCCTCATAAGCAGGTGACCTGGCCTCGGCGATGGGGGCTATCTGGAGTCACATAGGCCATGGGTCGCTCGCTGGGTCTCGCTGGGTGGTGATGGGCAGGTTTGTTCCACCCGGTGGTGGCTCCAGCCCCGAATTTCGGGCTTCTCTGTGAGGGGAGATGGAACAAATCTGCCCATCACTGCCTGGGTGGCCGGTGACGGGGCGGATACTCCGGGGTCCGTCGCGCTAAACCAGCGTCGTGATGCAGAACGGGTGCCCGGCCGGATCGAGCAGCACCCGCCACCGCTCCCCGCCCGGCTGGAACTCGGGCTTCTCCGCGCCCAGTTCGAGCAACCGCTTCTCGGCGGCGTCCAGATCGTCCACGCCCAGCTCGATGTGCGCCTGCTTCTCCTGGGCCGGGTCCGGCCAGGTGGGCCGGCGGTAGTCGGCGAGGCGGTTGAAGCCCAGGCCCGTCGAGCCCTCCTTGCCGAGGAAGACGAAGTCGTCGTTGGAGAAGAGGACGGACATGCCGAGCAACTCGCTGTAGAAGCCGGCCAATTCCTTGGGGTCGGCGCAGTCGAAGGTGACGGCGGCGAAGCGGAACGCGGGTGCGGATGAGGTTTCCGTGGTCATGGAGAGCACGCTAGGACATGACCAGGACAGTTCCGGTCCTGGTTGTGCGAGGCGTGTGCCAGACTTCCCGCCGTGCTCAGCTCGTCCGCCCGACTGCTCCGCCTGCTGTCCCTGCTGTCCTCCCGCCCCTCCTGGACCTGCGCCGAGTTGGCCGAGCGCATGGAGGTCACCGACCGCACGGTCCGCCGGGACATAGCGCGGCTGCGCGACCTCGGCTACTCGGTCGACTCCGAGGCCGGCCCCTGGGGCGGCTACCGCCTGCGGGCAGGCTCCCGCGTTCCGCCGCTGATCCTCGACGACGAGGAGGCACTGGCCGTCGCGGTCGGCCTGCGCGAGGCCGCGCTGAGCGACGCGCTCGGTGACGACCAGGCGGCGCTGTCGGCGCTGCTGAAGCTGCGGCAGGTGCTGCCCCGGCACATCGCGGACCGTCTCGGCGAGCTGGACGACGCGTTCGTACGCCTCCCGGGAGCCGACGGACCTCAGATCAGGCCGGGACTCCTGCTGGAGCTGGCCGTCGCCTGTCGGCGGGGGGAGCGGGCCCGGCTGTCGTACACCGACGGGGAGGGCAGGAGTACGGTCCGGGAGGTCGACCCCTTCCGTCTGGTCCACACGGGGCGTCGCTGGTACTTCGTCGCGCGGGACGTGTCCCGAGGTCAATGGCGTACCTTCCGCGCCGACCGGGTGGACCGCCTGCAGCCCACCGGCCGCCCGTCGGACCTCACCGACGCGCCGGACCCGGCCCACCTGGTCTCCCGCAACATCGCGAACGGCCCCTACCCCCTGTCCGCGACCATCCGCCTGCCCCTCCCCGTGAGCGAGGCACTGAGGCTGATCCCGCCCACGGTCGGCACCCACCGCCCCGACGGCCCCGACGCCACGGTGGTCGACATCGGCGGCCCCGACCCGGACGGCCTCGCCCGCTATCTCCTCGGGCTGGGGTCGCCGCTGCGCGTCCTCGAACCGGATTCGGTACGCCAGGCGTTGGCACGCCGGGCGCGTCACCTCGTCGATGAGAACACCGCTCAGGAATAGGTGTCCGACGCAGGCCCGCGCCGGCAAGGAACTCTGCGGTGGCGGTTTCCTACCAAATCCCGTCGATTACCTCTTCCAATGCCAGAGTCCACTGGGATTCTTCGCTGCCGAAAGGCGCGGAGTCGAATTCCGAAATCTGGGCACGGAGGCGCTCGGCTCGTGATTCGATCTCGGCGTCTTCGTCTCGTCTGTGTTGCAGGAACTGCTGGAAGAGGAGCAGGGAATAGACCAGTGACTCGACGTCCCTGTGGATCTCGGTGTACGAATCCAGCGGCTCGCCCTCGCCGAACTCGTAGATCTTGCCACTCTTGGGGTCCAAGGCGATGAGGGAGGCGGCAAAATATGCCAGGACGAGCCAGCTGCGGCATTCCCCGGGTAGTGTTCCGTCTTCAGGACCGAACCACTCGGACAAGCTGATCGATTCGTCCTGGCCGACGCTGGCCTTGGACTTGAACCAGTTGGTGTCCGGAAGTCCCACTTGGCTGAGGAACAGCATCGTCCGCTCGTCGAGCAAGTTCTCCGTCGAATGAAATCGAGGGAAGTAGACGACTCCCGTCAGCCCGAACGATTCCAGGACTTCATCCGGTGAGACGGCGAAACTCATGCGAACACCTTCCGTGTCACGTCAGTCAAGAAATGCTGCTTCTGTCAACGGCCGTGATGCTTTCTCAGTTCTTCCATGTAATTTTGGTGTTCCGTGTCCCGAAGGTGTCGTGGAACCGACTGGTCGTAGGTGTTGGCGTGATGGACTGTCCCGGTGTCGGGGAATCGCAGATTCAACCAGGCATCGCAACGAGGTCTCTTCTGGCACGGTTGACGCTCGGTGAACACCTCTTTCAGTCCGGACTGTGTTTCTCTGTGCAGCAGTGGATAGCCGATGGAACGTTCGGAATGCATGCTGTCGTCGCTGTATCCGACGAGGATGCTTGTGCCTCGGCCGTCGGGGTCAATATACCGGCCCGCCGCATAATTGTTTCCGGAGTAGTCGTTCTGGGCGTACCGGGCAAGCTGCGTGGCCTGGCCGAGTTCATCGGTGTAGGGGTCCACCTTGGTCGACTGGACCTTGCCCGTGTGGGAGTTCGGTACCTTCGTGTCTTCGTTGTCGCGTCTTGTCTGTGGACGCCAGGCTCGCCCGTTGGCATCGAGAACGCCATGCAGCCGGTGCCGGTCCGTGCTGTCGAGGGGACGCAGGTCGCCGCTGGAATGGAGACGCTGCACACTGCCGTCGATGTGGAGCAGGTAAGTGCGGACCTCGTTGTCGGTGCCCCTGTGCAGCCGCGACACCTCCCTCGCCCGGTTCGGGACCGTCTCGGTGAGGTGCTTTCCGACCTTGACGAGTGCCTTCTCGCAGCCGTGCAGGGCCCCGTGGATCATCGAGTCGAAGGTCTGGGTGAAGGGGTCCTTGCCCCTGGTGCGGCCGAACAGGCCCTTGGCCCGGCCGAGTGGGGCGGCGCTGTTCGCGTGGAGTTCGCCGCCGTGGAAGGAGAGCTTGCCGGCTCCGCTCTCGAACGCCTCGTGGTCGATGTGGAGGTCGGCGCCCGCGCCTGAACCGCCGGACGCGGAGGCCAGTTCCATGCCGCCGTCTCCCGCCGAGGCCAGCTTCATGCCGCCGCCGTGTCCGTGTCCGTGGCCGCCGCCGGCGCCGCCGCTCCCGTCGCCACCGCCCGCGCCGGAGCCGGTCGGGGCGGGCGGCAGGGTGAACGCGTCCTCCGCCAGATTCAGCACCGCGTCCTCGATCATCGCCTCCAGCTTGGCGTTGACCGGTGCGGTGACCCGGGCGACCAGCTCGTCCACGATGCGGTCGACGGCCTCGTCGATGATTCGTTTCACCAACTGCCGCATGGCCGTGACCTCCGCCGCGCCGAGCACGGCGGACAGGCCTCCGGTGACGAAGGACAGACCGACCGAAAGGCCTACCGAGCCCGCCATGACGGCGAGTTCGGCCTCGGCCTTCGTCTTCATTCCGAAGATGATGTCCGCGACCACGTCCAGGGCGTCGGCGAACAGGCGGGCCAGCTCCGGGATCTTGTCCAGGTGGCCGGCCTTGACCTGGTTCCAGTGGGTCTGCATGGAGTGGACGGCCCAGCCGTGCGAGGAGGCCAGGATCTGCTCCACCGTCTTGTGCGCATCCGCGCCGTGGCCCTCGAACTTGTCGGCGAACTCCCGCATGGCGTGGGCCATGTCGCGGTAGTCGTCCTCGTCGACATTGGGGAAGTGGATGCCGATGAAGTCCAGGACCTCGTCCAGCCACCCCGGAATCGTGTAGCCCATCCCCCGTGACGCCCCCTCGTCCTCCAGATCATCGTATGAGTACTAAAACCCTAACGAGGGAGGGCTGTTGGAGGGCAAGGGTGCCTTGGAGCTCTATGGCATGACTGTGACAACCTCTCCGGCTTTTCGGGCTGGGCGCAGGTGCACCAGCCGCTCATCGGTGCCGATCAGCAGCGTCCCGGCACCAGTCACCGCCAGCGCGTGCACCGGGGCTCCGGGCCAGTAGGCGCGGACCGCGCCTTCCTCGTCCACGGTGTGGTGTTCGACCAGGCCGTCCCCCCAGGCGACGGCCAGTACCGGTCCGGTGTCGGTGGTCGCTGCCGCCAGGGCCGTCACCGGGCACGGCCGCGACCGGACGGGGGAGGCCAGCGGGTCCGCTCCCGGGCCCCACACCCGTACCGTGCCGTCGTATCCGCCGCTGTAGATCAGGGGTATGCCCGGTCCCTCCTTGGACGGCGTCAGGCGCAGGGCCGCTACGGCGGCGACGCCACCCTCGTGCAGGTGCGCTGCGAAGCTCTCCACCTCTTCGTCCGCTTGGGAGAAGGCGTGCACGCGGCCTGTGGCGTCCCCTGCTGCGAGCAGTCCCTCGCAGAACGACAACACCGTGGCAGCTCCGTCGAGTTGGGTTTGCGCGGCTTCCGTCAGCCGTTCCAGCGGCGTCGGCCCGTCCGCCAGCAGTGCCGCCAGCCCCGTGGCCCTCGGAGCCGAGGGGCTGTGCCGGACGTGCAGCCGGCCCTGCGCGTCCAGGACGAGCACGTCGCCCTCCGGCGTCGCCGCCACAGCGCGCGTCCCCTGCACCGGCTCCGGCAGGCGGCCGGCCGGAGCCGCGTCCGCCTCGTCGACCAGCCGGATCGTGTCCTGGTGATCGGCCACCACCAGCTTCCCGGCGAGTTGCCCACGCCCCGACGACAGTGCGCGTGCCGGTCCCGGCCACGGCGGCCGGACATCGCCGCGCACCCTCCGCCAGACCACCTGCCATGCGGCTCCTCCGGTCAGCGCCGCCAGTGTCTGCGGCAGCCTCGGGTCGGCGTCGTCGCCCAGGGCGGCGAGGAGTACGACGGCCCGGTCCGCAGGTGACAGCTCACGGGTCAGGGACGCTCCCGCCCGCAGCCATGCCGCCCGCAGGCCGCCGTGAGCATCGGCGGAGCGTTCGTAGCCGATGGACACCTGCCAGGGGTCCGCTGCGCAGATCGCGGTGGGGTCGTTCAAGTCGACCGTGCGCGTGGGACGTTCGAGCGGCACCCGGCGGTCGGGCGGCCGGGCCGCCGCCCAGGCGGCGTACCGCTCCGGGTCCGTCCACCGCGGCTGGTCGAGATCCATCACAGCCGAGGGAGCGGCCGTGAGAGTCGCGGCCTCGCCGCTGCCGCTCCGTATCTCGACGAGCAGCCGGATGTGCGGCAACTCCAAGAGGGCCAGAGCGAGTTCGGCCACGCCTGCGGCGTCCTTCGACGCGTGCAGTTCCGGCAGCACGATCACCGTGCGCCGCTCGTCGGCGGCCAGCGCGGCCACCAGCTCGCCCGGGGTGCGGGCGGCCACCATCAGCTGCTGGGACAGTGTCCAGGCGGCCGTGAGGGCGCTCTCCCCGGCCAGGGGCACAAAACCGTGGACCCGGCGCTCCCGCTGGGTCCCCTCCCGCGTCCCGTGCCCGATCAGCCACGCCAGCAGGGTCGACTTGCCGCATCCCGCGCCGCCGGTGACGACACACAGGCGAGGGGCCTCAGGATCCGCCAGCCAGGCCAGCAGCGCGGCTGCGGCCGGTTCGCGGCCCGCTGCCGGGCGGGACCACTTCAGGGCCTCGCTCACTGGCGGCCCGCCTGCTTCGCCGCGTACGTGATCAACTCCTTGAGTCCCTCTTCGCGCGACTCCGCCGTGGAGCCGTAGTCGAAGCTGTGCGTGAACTCCGCGTGGGGGAAGGTCGCTTGCAGCCAGACCGCGCAGTAGTGGCCCGGCATCATGCACGGCTCCAGCTCGCAGTAGACGCGCCGGACCTGCTCCGGGGCCACCCCTTGCGCGTGCAGGCGCTGCCACACCAGTTCCTCCGGGTGCGGGCGCCCAGGACCGGTCGCGTCGGTGACGATCTGCTTGGCGCCGGAGGCATCGAGGTACTCGAACGCCGACGAGAACGGGAAGTTCAGGGTGTGCCGTACGTCGTCCAGCACCTTCGGCCACCAGCTCTCGCGCTCCTCGAACGCGGCGGCGTCGATCCGGCGCAGCTCGGCGTTGAGTTCGCGGAAGGCAGCGGCGGCCACCGGGAGGCTGGTCGAGGCGGCGATCACCGGAAGGCGGCGGTCCAGGGCTGCCAGGGAGGCGTTGAAGGCCGAGACGGTCGAGCTGACGAACATGTCGTCCTCGTCCAGGCCCAGGAACACCGCCTGTACCGCGCCGTCCGGCCGTACGCACAGGTGGGCCAGCGGGTCCGTGCCGATGCTCAGCCAGTTCTCCCGCCCGGCGGGCGCGGGCAGTCCGTGATGTCCGGCCCACATTCCCAGGACCGGCGCGTCGCTCTCGGCCGCCGCGGTGAAGTACGGCCGCACGTGCAGCGGAACCCCGGTGGCCGTCAGTACCTCGCGGGTCGCGTCGGGCAGTTGGATGCCGTACGAGGCGGGCACCGTGAACCGGCGCATGCCGTCCGCGCCGAAGTGGGCCGTGGACGGGTCGGGGACTCGCTCGGACATCGGGCTCCCTCAGAGTCTGTGGAGACGGGTCTCCACAGACTCTAAGGGCTGCCGGTCAGAGCTTCTCGGGCGTCCGGATGCCCAGCAGGGCCATGCCCCGGTGCAGGGTGCGGGCCGTGATGTCGCACAGGAAGAGGCGGTTCTCCACCTGGGCCGGGGTCTCGGCCTTCAGGACCGGGCACTTGTCGTAGAAGGTCGTGTACAGGGAGGCCAGCTGGTAGAGGTAGGCCGCCAGCTTGTGCGGGGCGTACTCCGCCGCCGCCTCCGTCACCGTCTCGGCGAAGGCGTCGGCGTGCAGGCCCAGGGCGCGCTCGGCCTCCGCCAGTTCCAGCTCCGGGTGCGCGGCCGGGCGGGTCTCGCCGGCCTTGCGGAGGATGGACTGGATGCGGGCGTAGGCGTACTGCAGGTACACGCTCGTGTCGCCGTTGAGCGAGACCATCTGGTCCAGGTCGAACTTGTAGTCCCGGTTCGCCGACGTCGACAGGTCCGCGTACTTCACCGCGCCGATGCCCACCTGGGCACCCCGCTCGGCGATCTCCTCCTCGGACAGGTCCTGGGCCTTCTCCCGTACGACGGCCGAGGCGCGGTCGATGGCCTCGTCGAGGAGGTCGACCAGGCGGACGGTCTCGCCCTCGCGCGTCTTGAACGGCTTGCCGTCCTTGCCGAGGACCGTGCCGAAGGCCAGCTGGAAGGCGGTGACGTCCTCGTTCAGCCAGCCGGCCCGGCGCGCCGTCTCGAAGACCATCTTGAAGTGCAGGGCCTGGCGGGCGTCCACCACGTACAGGAGCGTGTTCGCCTTGAGGTTGAAGACACGGTCGCGGATCGCGGAGAGGTCGGTGGCCGCGTAGCCGTAGCCGCCGTCCGACTTCTGGACGATCAGCGGGACCGGGTTGCCGTCCGGGCCCTTGATGTCGTCGAAGAAGACGCACAGGGCGCCCTCGCTGCGGACCGCGACGCCCGACTCCTCCAGGAGGCGGCAGGTCTCCGCGAGCATGTCGTTGTAGCCGGACTCGCCGACGATGTCGGGGTCGCGGATCTCCATGTCCAGCTTCTCGAAGACGGAGAAGAAGTAGATCTTCGACTCGTCCACGAACTTCTGCCACATGGCGAGCGTGTGCGGGTCGCCGGCCTGGAGGTCGACCACCCGGCGGCGGGCCCGCGTCTTGAACTCCTCGTCGGAGTCGAAGAGCTTCCGCGCGGCCTTGTAGAGGCGGTCGAGGTTCGACATCGCCTCCTCACCGGTGACCTGGGCCTCCTTGTGGTCCAGCTCGTGCGGGTGCTCGTCCAGGTACTGGATGAGCATGCCGAACTGGGTGCCCCAGTCGCCGATGTGGTGGCGGCGGACCACGTTCTCGCCGGTGAACTCGAGGAGCTGGACCACCGAGTCGCCGATCACCGCCGACCGCAGATGGCCTACGTGCATCTCCTTCGCCACGTTCGGCTGCGCGTAGTCGATCACCGTCGTGCCCGGCTGCGCGGCGGTCGGCACGCCGAGGCGGCCGGTCTCGTCCGCGTACCGCGCGGCCAGGTTCGCGGTGATCGCCCGGTCCGCGATCGTGATGTTCAGGAAGCCGGGGCCGGAGACCTCGACGTCCTTGATCAGCTCGTCACCCGTCACCACCCGGGAGACGACCTGCGTCGCCAGCTCCCGCGGGTTCGCCTTCGCCTTCTTGGCCAGGGCCAGGATCCCGTTGGCCTGGAAGTCGGCCCGGTCGCTTCGTCGCAGCAGCGGGTCCGCGCCGGCGGCCTCCGGCAGGGTGGCCGAGAGGGCGGACGCGAGGTGCTGCTGGACGTTGTCGCTGAGGGACGTGACCGAGGCCATAGGAATGGGTGCCGTTCTCCTCGTGGATGGATAGTCCCGGCCAGTATCCCATGGCAGGTAAAGCCGTTTTCGCCGTCGCATCGCGGTCTGTGAGAATGGAGTGTCACCCCGATCAGACGGAGTGCCACCCCGTTCAGAAAGAAGGACGTGCCGATCGTGGCTCAGAGCACCGAGACCACCGACTGGGTCTCCCGTTTCGCGGATGAGGTCATCGAGGAGTCGGAGCGCCGGGCCCCGGGCAAACCGGTCGTCGTCGCGTCCGGGCTCTCGCCGTCGGGTCCGATCCACCTCGGCAACCTGCGCGAGGTCATGACCCCGCACCTGGTCGCCGACGAGATCCGCCGCCGCGGGTACCAGGTCCGGCACCTGATCTCCTGGGACGACTACGACCGGTACCGGAAGGTCCCGGCGGGTGTCGCGGGCATCGACGAGACCTGGGCCGAGCACATCGGCAAGCCGCTGACCTCGGTGCCGGCGCCGCGCGGGTCGTCGTACCCGAACTGGGCCGAGCACTTCAAGGCCGCGATGGTCGCCTCGCTGGCCGAGCTGGGCGTCGAGTTCGACGGGATCAGCCAGACCGCGCAGTACACCTCCGGCGCCTACCGCGAGCAGATCCTGCACGCCATGAGGCACCGCGGTGACATCGACGCGATCCTCGCCCAGTACCGCACGAAGAAGGCCCCGAAGAAGCAGCAGCAGAAGGCCGTCGACGAGGCCGAGCTGGAGGCCGAGGAGGGCTCGGGCGCCGCGTCCGAGGACGACGGCAGCTCCGGCTCCGCGGGCTACTTCCCGTACAAGCCGTACTGCGGCAACTGCGAGAAGGACCTGACGACCGTCACCTCCTACGACGACGACTCCACCGAGCTGGCCTACACCTGCACCGCGTGCGGCTTCGCCGAGACCGTCCGGCTCAGCGAGTTCAACCGCGGCAAGCTGGTCTGGAAGGTCGACTGGCCGATGCGCTGGGCGTACGAGGGCGTCGTCTTCGAGCCGAGCGGTGTCGACCACTCCTCGCCGGGCTCCTCCTTCCAGGTCGGCGGGCAGATCGTCGGGATCTTCGGCGGCAAGCAGCCGATCGGCCCCATGTACGCGTTCGTGGGTATCTCCGGCATGGCGAAGATGTCCTCCTCGCGGGGCGGGGTCCCGACTCCCGCCGACGCGCTGAAGATCATGGAGCCGCAGATCCTGCGCTGGCTCTACGCCCGCCGCAAGCCCAACCAGTCCTTCAAGATCGCCTTCGACCAGGAGATCCAGCGGCTGTACGACGAGTGGGACAAGCTGGCGGCGAAGGTCGCCGACGGCTCCGCGCTGCCGGGCGACGTGGCCGCGTACACGCGCGCGGTCGGCACGGCCGGCGGTGAGCTGCCGAAGACGCCGCGCCCGCTGCCGTACCGCACGCTGGCGTCCGTCGCCGACATCACCGCCGGGCACGAGGACCAGGCGCTGCGGATCCTCTCCGAGCTGGACCCGGAGCAGCCGCTGGCGTCCCTGGACGAGGCACGGCCGCGGTACGACCGGGCCGAGGCCTGGATCAACACGCACGTCCCCGCCGACCAGCGGACCATCGTGCGCGACGAGCCCGACGCCGAGCTGCTGAAGTCCCTCGACGAGGCCTCCCAGCAGTCGGTGCGGCTGCTGCTCGACGGGCTCGCCGAGCACTGGTCGCTCGACGGGCTGACCCACCTCGTGTACGGCGTGCCCAAGGTGCAGGCCGGGTTCCCGGCCGACGCCACGCCGAAGGAGCTGCCGGCCGAGATCAAGACGGCTCAGCGGTCCTTCTTCGCCCTGCTGTACCACCTGCTCGTCGGGCGGGACACCGGGCCGCGACTGCCCACGCTGCTGCTCGCGGTGGGCCAGGAGCGGGTGCGGCGGCTGCTCGGGGAGTAGGAGCCCGCAGGAAACCGCGTGCGAAAAAGGGGGCCCTCCGGTGTGGAGGGCCCCCTTTTTCCTGCCGTCACGCGATGTGGTTCTCCTCCAGTTCCGCGTTGAAGCGGTTGGTGAAGCGCTTGACCATCCGGTCGGCGTCGCGCGGGGGGAGCGTGAGGCCGTACGTCGCCTCGACGGCCTCGCCGAACTGGTGCGGGGTGGGGAAGCTGCCGTCGATCGACTTGCGGAAGACCTGGTAGTAGTCGTCCTCGGTCGGGTCCGGTTCCGGGGTGCCGCCGCCCTCGCCGAGTTCGCGGGTGCGATTCGGGCCCACCGGGATGGGGAAGCTGCCGGTCTCCTCCGGGGAGGGCTGCTGGAAGTCCTCCGGCTGCTGCTCCTCGTACCACTCCCCGTACTGCTCGTCCGGGGCGTACTGGGGTTCCTGCATCATCGGGTCGTACGTGGGGTCGTAGCCGCCGTGGTAGTCGACCTGGCGCGGGGTCTGGAACCAGGGGCTCTCGTCGTCCGCCGGGGGCTCCTGCGGCCGCTGCTCGCCGGGAGGCGCCGCCTGCATCGGGATGGGCGCCGCGCCGACGGCGCGACCGCCCTCGGCCACGGAGTCCGCCGTGAGCTGCGGCTGCTGCGGGGCGGCCTGCAGCAGGACCGGTTCGATGCCCGCCGCCGCCAGGCCCGCCGGTGCCGTCTCCGCCAGCGGCACCCCGTACCGGGCCAGGCGCAGCGGCATCAGGGACTCCACCGGGGCCTTCCTGCGCCATGCGCGCCCGAAGCGGGAACGGAGCCGGGCCTGGTAGACGAGACGTTCCTGCTCCAGCTTGATGACCTGGTCGTAGGAGCGCAGCTCCCACAGCTTCATCCGGCGCCAGAGGAGGAAGGTGGGGACGGGGGAGAGGAGCCAGCGGGTCAGGCGGACGCCCTCCATGTGCTTGTCCGCCGTGATGTCGGCGATCCGGCCGATCGCGTGCCGGGCCGCCTCCACCGCGACCACGAACAGCACCGGGATCACCGCGTGCATGCCGACGCCCAGCGGGTCCGGCCAGGCGGCGGCGCCGTTGAACGCGATCGTCGCCGCCGTCAGCAGCCACGCCGTCTGGCGCAGCAGCGGGAAGGGGATACGGATCCAGGTCAGCAGCAGGTCCAGGGCCAGCAGGACACAGATGCCCGCGTCGATGCCCACCGGAAAGACATAGGAGAAGTTCCCGAAGCCCTTCTTGATGGCCAGCTCACGGACGGCCGCGTAGGAGCCGGCGAAGCCGATTCCGGCGATGATCAAGGCGCCGGTCACGACGACGCCGATGAGAACGCGGTGTATCCGAGTCAGCTTCAGTGGCGCGGCCACGCGTACTCCCCTCCCCTTGCCAGTTGTTGCGCGCAACAGGGTGGCACACGCCAACGGCGAACGTGGTACCGGTCAGCGCTTCCGGTCCTCGGTCAGCCCTTCTTCGCGGCCGACTTGGACGGAGAAGCGCTGGAAGAGGCCGACTTGGACGGGGAGCCGGAGGCGGACTTCGACGGGGAAGCCGACTTCGACGGGGCCGTCGACACGGAACCGGCCGACGACGAGCCGCCGTTGGCGGACGACACCGCCCCGACCACTTCCTTGATCGCGCTCTCCGCGGCCTTCGTCAGCTGCTCGGCGTCCGGGGTCTTCTCGCCCGCGAGGCCGGCGCCGTTGTAGTCGAGCGTGACGACCACGTTCTCGACCCGCGCGACCACGGTCTGCTGCTTGAACAGACCTTCCTTCTTCTTCAGGTCGTAGCGCACGACCGTCGCCTCCGCGCCCGTGCCGGACAGCGGGATCTGCTTGGTGTTCTTCGCGCCGGCCACCGACTCGGCGTCCTTGACCTGCTGCCCGAAGTACGTGTGGGCCTGGGTGTCACCGGCACCGCGCGTGGTGTCCGAGTCGAAACGGAGCAGGGACACGTTCAGCCACCGGAACTGCGATCCCTTCACGCCGTGGTTGTCCAGGCTGCTCCAGGAGCAGGAGGCACGCGACGACGGATCGTCCGAACTGCCCTTCTTGCCCGAGGTGTCCTTCGGGGTGAGGCTCGTCAGGGTCTTCTTCGACAACACCGCGCACGCGTCCGGCAGCTTCTTGTACGCGGCCGCCTGCACGGTCGGGGACGCGCTCGCCGAGGGCTTGGTGCCGCCGCCCGCGGACTGCTGCGTGCTGCTGTCCGTGCCCTTGCCCTTGGAGTCGCCCGAGTCCGACGAACAGGCGGCGGTGATCAGCACCGCCGGCACGGCTGCCGCGCAGACAAGAACACGGCTCAGGCGCTTGCCACGCGTCCGTCTCCCCCACTTCGTGGGAGGTACCCCCAGGGCACGGTCGTCTTGCTGGGCTGCTCGCTGCATGGTTCCTTCACTCATGACGCTCGGTGATCGTGCGGGTTCCTGCGGGGGCCCACGGTACGCGGTGAAGGAGCTGTGCGGTTTCGGTTCGGGTGCTTTGCGTGCGGCGCGGTGAGCGGCTCGCCCGGCCGTCAACCGCCCAGCGTGTCGTCCAGTTGAGAGGCCAGATTACGGGCCCTGTCCTGCATTTCCTTGCTGTCCGGGACCGTTCCGACGGCCGTCGGCTGCTCCTCGTACACGATGGTGACGACGACGTTGGACGTGCGGAACACCACAGTCACCGTCCGCTGTTCGGCGGTCGAACCGGACGAACCGAGCTGGTCGTCGATATACGCCTCGTCACCGAGATCGGACAGCACCCGCGGCTGCAGATCGTCCGCGGCGGAACCGGAGGAGGAGCCGGACGGCGATCCGGAGGGCGAGGCGTCGCCGGTCGCGGGGGACGACGGGGAGCCGCTGGACGAGGGCGAGGACGTCGGCGTCGGTGCGGTCGCCCCGCTCGCGGGCGAGGAGCCGCTCGGCGCGGGGAGGTCGGCGGCCGACTCCTTGCCCTCGAACAGTGTCTTCGCCTGGTCGTCGTCGCTGACCGTGTTGTCGTACGACACCACACGCTCGAAGTCGACCGAGAGGCGGTCGGTGGCGTCGGCGGACTCCACCTTCCAGTGGCAGCCGACCTTGCGCTCGGTGTCGTAGGTGAGGGCGGCCTGGCCCTGGTAGGCCTTGTCCCGCTGAGTGGGATCGGCGATCTGCTTGATGCCGGGCAGCAGCGAGTCGAGGCTGTCGTGGCCGACCGCGCCGCAGGGTTCGGGCAGCGTGCGGTACTTGCCCGGCTGGGCGACGGCCGAGGCGGTGTCGGCGGCGCCCGGATTGGCGTTGTCCGTGGGGCTGTCACCGCCCGAGCCGCTGGTGCAGCCGGCCAGCAGCGCCGCGAGGAGGGCGGCGGTGCCGGTTACGTACGCCTTCCGCTGCACGGTCGGGCTCCTCTCGGGTGTGCGCTCGCTGGGTGCTCCAGTGTCCCCGCTGGTTATTCGTTTGCCGCGGCGGGGCGTCCCCTGGAGACAATGTGTATCGCACGCGCTGCCGTGGCCGCCGGTCCCTTGTCCCTTTTCACCGGCGTCGACGCTGCTTTTGCGCTTTGTTGCTTATAAGCCTTGTGCAAGCCTTTGTTGTCGTTTTCGGGGGAATGAGGACCCTATGTCGTACGTGGAGATGCCGGGCGCGAAGATCCCGATCCGGATGTGGACCGACCCCGCGACGGTCGAGGACGTGGCCCTGCGTCAGCTCCAGAACGTGGCGACCCTGCCCTGGATCAAGGGCCTGGCCGTGATGCCGGACGTGCACTACGGCAAGGGCGCGACGGTCGGCTCCGTCATCGCCATGCGGGGCGCGGTGTGCCCGGCTGCGGTCGGGGTGGACATCGGCTGCGGGATGTCGGCGGTGAAGACCTCGCTGACGGCGAACGACCTGCCGGGGGATCTGTCGCGGCTGCGGTCGAAGATCGAGCAGGCGATTCCGGTGGGGCGCGGGATGCATGACGATCCCGTGGAGCCGGGGGATTTTCATGGTCTGGCGACTGCTGGGTGGGACGACTTTTGGGGGCGGTTCGACCAGGTCGCTGACGCTGTGAAGTTCCGGCGGGAGCGGGCGGCTTTGCAGATGGGGACACTGGGCGGGGGAAATCACTATATCGAACTTTTGTTCGATTCTGAGGGCTTCGTGTGGCTCACGCTGCACTCTGGGTCGCGCAACATCGGCAAGGAACTCGCCGAGCACCACATCGGCGTGGCCCAGAAACTCCCGCACAACCAGGACCTGGTAGACCGGGACTTGGCGGTCTTCGTCTCGGACACCCCGCAGATGGCGGCCTACCGCAACGACCTTTACTGGGCGCAGGAGTACGCCAAGTACAACCGCACGCTGATGATGGCGCTCTTGAAGGACGTCATCCGCAAGGAGTTCAAGAAGGCCAAGCCGACCTTCGAGCCGGAGATCTCCTGCCACCACAACTACGTTGCGGAGGAGCGGTACGACGGCATGGAGCTGCTCGTGACCCGCAAGGGCGCGATCCGGGCCGGCTCCGGCGAGTACGGGATCATCCCGGGCTCGATGGGTACCAGCTCGTACATCGTGAAGGGGCTCGGAAACGACAAGGCGTTCAACTCCGCCTCGCATGGCGCCGGTCGGCGAATGAGCCGCAACGCTGCCAAGCGACACTTCACGGTACGGGATTTGGAGGAGCAGACGCGGGGCGTTGAGTGCCGGAAGGATCCTGGCGTGCTGGATGAGATTCCGGGCGCCTACAAGAACATCGACCAAGTGCTGGATCAGCAGCGCGATCTCGTGCAGGTTGTTGCGAAGCTGAAGCAGTTCCTGTGCGTGAAGGGCTGACGCGAAAGGCCCCCGGTCAGTGCCGGGGGCCTCACTCGCTCACTTGGTCACTGATCGCTGGGCATGGGTACTTTGCCGTTGTGTAGGCGCCAGAGGCGGAGATTGCAGCTCTGCGCGGTCCTGCCGAGTACCTCTGCGGCCGCCATCGGGCTGTTGAGTGTCAGTAGGATCCGGTCTTCGGTCGCGTTCCAGCGGCGAGCCGTGTAGGCGGCCCTCATGCCTGAGGGACGCGCCCAAGTCGAGAGCGAGTCCGCTGCCGCGCGCTTGCGCTCCAGAGACAGGCAGCCCGGGTAGTACAGGTCGGCTGCCAGACACTGAGCCAACTCCATCATGTAGAGGACGTTGTAGACGTCGTCGCGGGCGTTGCGCTTCGGATTGCGCTCGGCTCCCGTTACGCCCCTCCCGTGCTCAGTCAGGTAGGACGCGATGGCTCCGCTGGCCGTGGTGAGGGAGATGAAGGGGAAACCCTTGCTGGTGAAGCCGACCGAGCCGTCTGCGTCGATCAGGCCTCGCAGATAGTCGCGGCGGGAAAAGTCGACGTTGGGTGGAGCGATCGTCTTGGACTTGCGGCCATACGGCAGGCCGAGGTCGTTGATCCTGATCCTGGCTTCCAGAGAGCACAGGCTCCAGACGGCGGCGGTGTGAGTCTCGGTGAAGTTGGTCGACCGGGTGCGTTCGGTGATGCTGCTGTAGTAGGGCGTCAGTTTCTGGAACTTCTGCAGGAGGTCGATGTCTCGGGCGCTGATCTCAACGGTCAGACGGCCCTTTTGTCCCACACCCCTCGACAAGTGCCCGTCTGCCTGCAAGAACCCGAACATGTACGCGTACTCGGGCACCGTGAGGTCCATGAACCGGGGGGCGCTAGGCTCGCATTCAGCCACAGGAAGCCTCCACTTCCATGCTGGTGAGGCCCTTGGTCGGGATGGCACTCCCGGCCGAGGGCCGTCGAATTGATCGTGTGGCGCGAGCCTAGGGTGGGTGTTCGTGTGGCGATCGGGCGATCGATGAGCTTCGCCCGTTTGGGCTAATCCTGGGTCACTTCGCGTGGCGTACCGCGTAGATCATCACGAAGGCCACGATGTGGATGCCGAAGAGGAAGTAGCCCAGGAAGTACCAGACCTTGCGTTCGTCCTTGGTCTCCTGGGCCAGTCGGCGTTGCTCCAGGTCGTCCGGGGAGCCGGGGGTCTCGGTGGTTTCTTCGGACATCACGGCTCCCGGTGGACCTTGGTGTTGGACGCCTGGGCGCGGGGCCGCAGGACGAGGAGGTCCACGTTGACGTGGCTGGGGCGGGTGACCGCCCAGGTGATCGTCTCCGCCACGTCGTCCGCGGTGAGGGGTTCCGCCACGCCCTCGTAGACCTTGGCCGCCTTCGTCTCGTCGCCGGCGAAGCGGGTGAGGGCGAACTCCTCCGTCTTGACCATGCCGGGGGCGATCTCGATGACGCGGACCGGCTGGCCGACGATCTCCAGGCGGAGGGTCTCGGCGAGGACGTGGGCGCCGTGCTTGGCGGCGACATAGCCGCCGCCGCCCTCGTACGTGCCGTGGCCGGCGGTGGAGGAGACGACCACGACGACGCCGTCGCCGCTCGCCACCAGCTTCGGCAGCAGGGCCTGGGTGAGGTTCAGGGTGCCGATGACGTTCGTCTCGTACATCGTGCGCCAGTCCGCCGGGTCGCCGGTGGCCACCGGGTCCGCGCCGAGGGCGCCGCCCGCGTTGTTGACCAGGACGCCGACGGTCTGGAAGGCCGTCGCGAACTCGTCGACGGCCGCGCGGTCGGTGACGTCCAGCTGGTAGGCCACCGCCGAGTGGCCCGCCTTGGTCAGCTCCTCCGCGAGCGCCTCGATACGGTCCTTGCGGCGGGCGGTGAGGACGACGCGGTAGCCGGTCTCGGCGAGCTGCCGTGCCGTGGCGGCGCCGATGCCGCTGCTCGCACCGGTGACGACGGCGATGCGGGAGGCGGGGGCCATGGGCAGCTCCTCGGTGAGGGTCGGGTGGCAAAGGCTCCGTCCAGCCTAAGTGAGGCTCAGGCGCCGTTTCTCGGGGCCCACATGATCACGGCCATCCCGGCGAGACAGACCAGCGCGCCCACGACGTCGTAGCGGTCGGGGCGGTAGCCGTCCGCGACCGCGCCCCACAGCAGTGAGCCGGCGACGAAGATGCCGCCGTACGCGGCCAGGATGCGGCCGAAGTGGGCGTCCGGCTGGAAGGTGGCGACGAAGCCGTACGCGCCGAGGGCCAGGACCCCGCCGGTCATCCACAGCCAGCCCCGGTGCTCGCGTACGCCCTGCCAGATCAGCCAGGCGCCGCCGATCTCGAAGACGGCGGCGACGACGAACAGGGCGGCGGAGCGGAGGATCGACATGGTCAGCAGCTTGGCACGCGGGGCGAGCGGCGTTCACGGGCCGCCTGTCACCTGTTGGAGGGCGCCTTTCGCCGGGCCCCCGTGGCATACATCCCTACGCCAGTCGGATCGCGAGCGTGGAGTGGTGAGCGGCGTGCGGAAGTGGACCTGGGGTGTGGCGGGGGCCTTGACCGGTGTGGTTCTGGGGGCGGGGGCCGCCGTGGCCGCCCCGGCGGCCGGGCTCGAGGCCGACCTCGCCTTTCACGGGACAGCCGTGCTGAACGGCGACCGGGTGGAGGTGAAGCTGACCCCGCACAACGACGGTCCGTCCGCCCTGCCCGACGCGACCGTACGGCTGCGCTGGTCGGTGGCGTTGGCCGAGGAGCAGCGGCTGCCCGCGCGCTGTGTCCGGGAGGACGAGCGGACGGTGCTGTGCGGGACGGGCGCGCTGGCCGCGAACGGGGTGGGTGAGCAGCTGGACGTGCCGGTGCGGCTGAAGGAGAAGCCGTCAGAGGTCACCGTGGAGGTCGACACGGCCTGGGGCGGTGGCGCCACGGACCAGGACCGCACGAACGACCGGACGAAGGTGCTGGTCCTGGACACCGGGGACGCGTACGCCTTCTGAAGCTCCCTGATCAGGGGATCAGGGGATCAGGTCGGAGGATCAGCGGATCAGGCGGGGTTCTCCGCGTCGTAGCGCTCGCGGGCCGTGCGTACCTCCTCGAAGTGGGTCTCGGCCCACTCCTTCACGGCCGTCAGCAGGCCGGCGAGACCGGCGCCGAGCGGGGTGAGCTCGTAGTCGACGCGGACGGGGACGGACGGCGTGACCGTGCGGCTGATGATGCCGTCCCGTTCGAGGGTGCGGAGCGTCTGGGTGAGCATCTTGGGGCTGACGCCGGCGATCTTGCGGCCGAGGCCGCTGTAGCGCAGGGGGCCGGTGGCCAGGGCGGCGACGACGAGGCTGACCCACTTGTCGCTGAGCCGGCCGAGGAGCTGGTTGGTGGGGCATTCGCGCAGGAAGGCGTCGTAGTCGGCGCGGGCCCGCTCGCGGCGCTGGGCGGCGGTCATGGTCGCCATGGGCTCTTCCCTTCGGGACAGCTACGCACTCTCAGGTAACTACTTACCGATGGATAGTAGCTCTCCTACGGTTGGTGCTGCGGCCGGAAAGGTGCCGCGGAATCATCAACTGCCTTGTATATGAGGAGAATTGTCATGCGAGCTGCTGTGGTGAAGGCGTTCGGCGGGCCGGAGAGCGTGGAGATCGCGGACGTCGCGGTGCCGGAGCCTGGAGCGCGGCAGGTGCGGATCAAGGTGGCCGCGAGCGCGCTGAACCCGGTGGACGCGGCCGTGCGCGCCGGCGTCTTCGGCGGGGCGGGCAAGACCCTCGGGCTCGGCTGGGACGTGGCCGGCACGGTGGACGCGGTGGGCGGGCCCGCCTCCTGGGAGGCCGGCGATCCGGTGGTGGCGCTGGTGCCGGGGGTCGCGGATCCGCTGGGTGCTCATGCCGAGTACGTCGTCGTGGACGCGGGGGCCGTGGCCGTGGCGCCCGCCTCGGTGGACGCGGCGCACGCGGGCACTTTGCCGCTGAACGGGCTGACCGCGCTGCAGGCGCTGGACCTGCTGGACCTCGCGCCGGGCGACCGGCTGCTGGTGACCGGGGCCGCGGGTGCGGTTGGCGGGTTCGCGGTGCAGCTGGCCGCGCACCGGGGGATCGAGGTGACCGGGCACGCCCGGGCGGAGGACGAGGAGCTGGTGCGGTCCCTGGGTGCGGCGCGCTTCACGGCCGGCGGGGCCGAGCCGGGGAGTGTGGACGCGGTGCTGGACGCCGCCGTGCTGGGGGCGCCCGCGCTCGCGTGGGTGCGGGACGGGGGCGCGTTCGTCGCGGTCCGTGACGGGGCGCTGCCGGAGGCGGAGCGGGGGGTGCGCGGGGAGAACGTGTGGGTGCGGGCCGACGGCGCGCAGCTCGGGGAGCTGGTCCGGTTGGTGGACGAGGGGGTGCTGACCCTGCGGGTGGCTCGGACGTACGCCCTGGAGGAGGCGGCCAAGGCGCATGCGCGGCTCGCGGAGGGCGGGGTGCGGGGGCGGCTGGTTCTGGTCCCCTGACCCCGGAAGTGGCGGACCGGCCCCGAGGCGGCGGAACGCGAGGTGACCGGAATAACCCCGCCGGGGTGGCGGTTCAGCGCATATAGTTGAACCGTAAACAACCTGGAGGGTGAGCGACCATGCAGTTCGGGATCTTCACGGTCGGCGATGTCACGCCGGACCCCACCACGGGGCGTACGCCGACCGAGCGCGAGCGGATCAAGGCCATGGTCGCCATCGCGCTCAAGGCCGAGGAGGTCGGCCTGGACGTCTTCGCCACCGGCGAGCACCACAACCCGCCGTTCGTGCCGTCGTCCCCGACCACGATGCTCGGCTATGTGGCAGCGCGGACGGAGAAGCTGATCCTCTCCACCTCCACCACCCTGATCACCACCAACGACCCGGTGAAGATCGCGGAGGACTTCGCGATGCTCCAGCACCTGGCCGACGGGCGCGTCGACCTGATGATGGGCCGCGGCAACACCGGGCCGGTCTACCCCTGGTTCGGCCAGGACATCCGGCAGGGCATCAACCTCGCCATCGAGAACTACGCCCTGCTGCGCCGGCTGTGGCGCGAGGACGTCGTGGACTGGGAGGGCAAGTTCCGCACCCCGCTGCAGGGCTTCACCTCCACCCCGCGCCCGCTGGACGGCGTACCGCCCTTCGTCTGGCACGGCTCCATCCGCTCGCCCGAGATCGCCGAGCAGGCGGCCTACTACGGCGACGGCTTCTTCCACAACAACATCTTCTGGCCGGCCGACCACACCAAGCGGATGGTCGAGCTGTACCGGACCCGGTTCGCGCACTACGGGCACGGCACGCCCGAGCAGGCGATCGTGGGCCTCGGCGGTCAGGTGTTCATGCGGAAGAACTCGCAGGACGCGGTGCGCGAGTTCCGGCCGTACTTCGACAACGCGCCGGTCTACGGGCACGGGCCCTCCCTGGAGGAGTTCACCGACCAGACCCCGCTGACCGTCGGCACCCCCGAGCAGGTCATCGAGAAGACCCTGTCCTTCCGGGAGTACGCCGGCGACTACCAGCGCCAGCTGTTCCTGGTGGACCACGCCGGGCTGCCGCTGAAGACCGTGCTGGAGCAGATCGACATGCTCGGCGAGGAGGTCGTGCCCGTGCTGCGCAAGGAGTTCGCGAACGGCCGCCCCGCGGACGTGCCGGACGCGCCGACCCACCGTTCCCTGCTCGCCGCCGCACAGAAGGAGACCGTCGCATGAGGCTCGTCGTCGTGTCCGCGGGGCTGAGCGTCCCCTCCTCCACCCGGCTGCTGGGCGACCGGCTCGCCACCGCAGTGGCGAGCCGGACGGAGGCGGACGTGGAGGTGATCGAGCTGCGGGACCTCGCCGTCGAGATCGCGCACAACTTCACCAACGGATTCGCCGGGAAGGCGCTCGCCGCCGCGCAGGACGCGGTGGCGGGGGCCGACGGACTGATCGTCGTCACGCCCGTGTTCAGCGCGTCCTACAGCGGGCTCTTCAAGTCGTTCTTCGACGTGCTGGACAAGGAGGCGCTGGCCGGCAAGCCGGTGCTGATCGCGGCGACCGGGGGTACGGCCCGGCACTCGCTGGTGCTGGAGCACGCGTTGCGGCCGCTGTTCGCCTACCTGCGGGCCGTCGTCGTGCCGACGGGGGTGTACGCCGCGTCGGAGGACTGGGGCGAGGAGGGACTGGCGGGGCGGATCGAGCGGGCGGCGCGGGAGCTGGCCGGTCTGATGACCGGGCTGTCGGCGGACACCTCGGCCGGCCTCGGGGCGCGTACCCCGGACGGAGTAGAGGCGGACGCCTCGCGCGGTCTCCAGGTCGTCGTGCCCTTCGCGGAGCAGCTGGCGAGACTCGGCGCGTCCGGCAGGTGAGGGCATGGCGGCCGCCCGCACGTCTCCCCGTGACGGTGAGAAGACGGTAGATCCAGGGGCCGGGTTGCCCGTGTGACGGTGAGAGGGGGGTAAAAAGGGTGATCGTAGGTCCGCTCGCCCCGGCCGAACCGCCGAACGCCTTGGCAGACTGGGTGCGTGCCCCAGACTGTGCTGCTCGCCGAAGACGACCGTGCCATCCGCCATGCCCTGGAGCGTGCCCTGACCCTGGAAGGGTATGAGGTGACGGCGGTGGCCGACGGCGTCGAGGCGCTGGCGCAGGCCCACAAGACGCCGCCGGACGTCCTCGTGCTCGACGTCATGATGCCGGGGATCGACGGCCTCCAGGTCTGCCGGGTGCTGCGCGCCGAGGGCGACCGCACCCCGATCCTCATGCTCACCGCCCTCGTGGAGACCGCCGACCGCATCGCGGGCCTGGACGCCGGCGCCGACGACTACGTGGTCAAGCCGTTCGACGTCGAGGAGGTCTTCGCCCGGCTGCGCGCCCTGCTCCGCCGCACCAGCCCGGTGCCGGCCGGCACCGGCGCCGGCGCCGGGGAGAACGGCGGCCGGGAGCCCCAGCTCTCCGACCGGCAGATCGAGGCCGCCGGCATCCGCATGGACCTGCAGGCCCGCCGGGCCTGGCGCGGCAAGCGCGAGCTGGAGCTGACCCGCACCGAGTTCGAGCTGCTGGAACTGCTCGTGCGCAACGCGGGCATCGTGCTCGACCACTCCACGATCTACGACCGCATCTGGGGCTACGACTTCGGGCCCGGCTCGAAGAACCTCGCCGTCTACGTCGGCTACCTGCGCCGCAAGCTCGACGAGCCCGGCGCCCCGCAGCTGATCCACACGGTGCGGGGCGTGGGTTACGTGCTCCGGGAGGACTAGGTGGGCCGCCTGCGGCGGCTGCCGGCCCCCGGCCGGCCCAAGCTGGTCTCCCTGCGCACCACCTTCGCCGTCTCCTTCGCGGCCGTCACCGCCGCCGTCACGATCCTCGTCGGCATCCTGTCGTACGGCAGCGCCGCGCGGCTGGTCCGGGTCGACCAGCAGTCGGTGTTCACCCAGGTCGTGCAGGACGTGCAGGGCGAGGTGCGGCAGCACGAGATGGTCCCCGACGACTTCTCCTCCTCCCGCCCCGGGCACGACCTGGTCCGGCCCGCCCGCACCGATGTGCAGGTGCTGGGCGCGCAGGGCCAGATCGTGGACCACGGCAACCCGAGCCTGCCCGTCACCTCCCGGGACAAGGCCATGGCGCTCGCGACGACGGCCGGGAAGGTCGTCGAGCACAAGGACGTACGGGTGGACGAGGACCTGTTCCGCATCGCCACCGTCTCGCTCGGCGACGGACGGGGCGCGGTCCAGGTCGCGCAGGAGTTCAGCGACACCGAGGACCTGCTGCGCACGCTGCAGCAGCGGACGCTGATCCTGATGTCGGCGGTCGTGGTGGCGGCCGGTCTGTTCGGCTGGTGGCTGGCCCGCCGGATCACCCGGCGTCTGGTGATCCTCACCTCCGCCGCCGAGGACGTGGCCCGCACCCGTCAGCTGGGCATCGAGGTGCCGGTGGCCGGGCTGGACGAGGTGGGGCGCCTCGGCCGCGCCTTCGACCGGATGCTGGGCCGGCTCGCGCAGTCCGAGGAGGACCAGCGGCGGCTGGTGCAGGACGCGGGGCACGAGCTGCGTACGCCGCTGACGTCCCTGCGCACCAACATCTCCCTCCTGCGCCGCATCGACGAACTGCCCCCCGCCACCCGGGAGGAACTGGTCGCCGATCTCACCCAGGAGGCCCGGGAGCTGACCGACCTGGTCAACGAGCTCGTCGACCTCGCCGCGGGGCAGTCCGACACCGAGCCGCCGCAACGGGTGGACCTCGCCGACATCGCCGAGGACGTCGTGGGGCTCGCCAAACGCCGTACCGGGCGCGAGATCGTGCTGCGCGCCAGCGGTGACACGACGACCGACGGGCGGCCCGGGATGCTGCAGCGGGCCATGTCGAACCTGGTGGAGAACGCGGCGAAGTTCGACCGGGGCGGTAAGGCGCCGATCGAGGTCAGCATCACCGGCCCGGCGCGGCCCGGGACCGTGCGGGTGGAGGTCCTGGACCGGGGGCCGGGTATCGCCGAGGGCGACCTGATCCGGATCTTCGACCGCTTCTACCGGGCCGCGGACGCGCGGTCCCTGCCAGGGTCGGGGCTGGGTCTGTCCATCGTCCGGGAGGTCGCCATGGCCCATGGCGGAGCGCCGTTCGCGTTTCGGCGGGAGGGCGGCGGAGCGGTGATCGGTTTCACGGTCGGCGGGTGAGCACCGGGCCGAGTGAGTAGCCGTACCTACCGGTTCACAGGTAGCGGCCCTCATCCGCCGGGCCCCGCGCCCGCATAGCGTCCCCGTATGCCCGAGAAGAGCACACCGTCCGGTGCCACCGGTACCGCGGCCCGCCTCGTCGTCTTCGGATCCCTCGGGTGCGGTGGCGTCGCGCTCGCCCTCGTACTCGCCCTCGTCGGAACGCTCGCCCTGAACTCGTGCGGGGCGACGGACTACCCCCGCATCGCACCGAACGACATGGCGGACCGGGTCTTCAGGCGCTCCCAGGAGGCCTACGACGTCATGGGGTTCACCCGGACCGTGCCGCCGGGTGTCGAGCGGGTCGGCGTCAGCCCGGAGAACACGCTCGACGCCGAGTACTGCTACGACGGAGGCCCGCTGGGACTCGAGGACAGGACCGTCGACGGCGCCTACCGGCTGTACCACGACTGGGCGCTGGACCGAGTGCCCGCGAGCCAGGCCGTTCCCGGGCTGCGCAGACTGCACCGGCGGCTGCGGGACGAGGGCTGGGAGGTCACGTCGTACCGCGAGGGCGGGAAGCGCGGCGAATGGTCGCTCCACGTCCGCCGGGACGGCGACGAGCGGATGTCCTTCACCTGGTTCCCGGACCGGCAGTACTTCAGCGGCGGCGCCGGCACGTCCTGCGCCTACGACCCCGGGTGGCGGGCCGGCACCGGCGAGTCCTACTCCGTCGAGTCCGTCACCGACTCCGTGACCGTGCCGGACCTCGGGCCCTCGAACGCGAAGTAGGCCCCTGCCGCGGGCTGTTCCAGGAGCCCGGTCGGGGTGATGATCGAGGCCGGACTTCAGGAGGGGGAGGCCGCAGGATGCTCGCCGAGGAGGAGGCCGCTGCTCTCGCGTGCCTGGACGAGGCCGCCGTCGGACGGATGCTGCTGGAACTGATCTCGGTGCCGAGCGTGACCGGGTCCGCGGCCGAGTCGGAGATCCAGCACCTGCTCGCCGGACGGCTGGAGCGGCTCGGGCTGGACGTCGATCTGTGGTCCATGGATCTGCCCGCCCTGCGCGCCGACCCCGGGTTTCCGGGGACGGAGGCCGCCCGGGACGAGGCCTGGGGGCTGGTCGGGTACACGGCCGACGGCGGTGACGGGCCGACGCTGATCCTGCAGGGGCACGTGGACGTCGTACCGCCCGGGGATCCGGACGCGTGGGACGGGGATCCGTTCATGCCGAGGGTCGTCGGGGGTGACCGCGTGCACGGGCGCGGGGCCTGTGACATGAAGGCCGGGCTCGTCGCCCATCTCGCCGCGCTCGCCGCGATCCGGACGGCCGGGGTGCGGCTGCGGGGGCGGATCGCCCTGCACTTCGTTGTGGGGGAGGAGGACGGCGGGCTCGGGGCCTTCGGGACGCTGCGGCGCGGGCACACCGGGGACGCCTGCGTGATCACCGAGCCGACGGCGGGCACCCTCGTCACCGCCAACGCCGGCGCCCTCACCTTCCGCCTCACCGTGCCCGGCGCGGCGGCCCACGCGAGCTCACGGGACGCGGGGGTCAGCGCGATCGACGCGTATCTGCCGCTGCACCGGGCGCTCGGGGAACTGGAGGCCGCGCGCAACCAGGACCCGTTCCCGCTGATGGCCGAGTACCCGATCCCGTACGCCCTGTCCGTCGGCACGCTGCGGGCCGGTGACTGGGCCAGCAGCGTGCCGGACCTGCTGGTCGCGGAGGGACGGCTCGGGGTGCGGATCGGGGAGGAACCGGACGCGGCCCGGCGGGAGTTCGAGCAGTGGGTGGCGAAGGCGTGCGCCGGTGATCCATGGCTGCGGGAGCACCCGGCCCAGGTCGCCTGGACCGGCGGGCAGTTCGCGAGCGGACGGCTGGCGGACGGGCACCCGCTGCGGCGGACCGTGGCCGATGCCTGCGCCGACGCGAACGGCGGCTCCCGGCCGCGTGAGCGTGGGGCCCCGTACGGCAGCGACCTGCGGCTGTACACGGCGGCCGGGATACCGGCCCTGCAGTACGGGCCGGGGGACGTGCGGGTGGCGCACAGCCCGCGGGAGTGGGTGTCGGTGCGGGACGTGGTCGGTGTGGCGCGGTCCGTGGTGGTGACGGCGCTGCGGACGGTCGGGGTGAAGTGAGCGGCCCGCTCCTCAGGACTTCCGTCCGCCCATCCCCGGCAGCGTCAGGAACCCCTCCGCCCGGGCGCTCGCCAGGCCGATCCTCGGGATGTCACTGCTCTTGGCGAAGAGCAGGAAACGCGGTTCCCACACCGGGCGGTACTTGGCGTTGGCGCGGTAGAGGGACTCGATCTGCCACCAGCGTGAGAAGAAGGTGAGGGTGGAGCGCCACAGGCGCAGGACCGGGCCCGCGCCCAGGCGGGCGCCGCGTTCGAAGACCGAGCGGAACATCGCGAAGTTCAGCGACACCCGCTGGATGTCCAGCTCCTTGGCGCGCAGCAGAAGCTCCACGACCATGTACTCCATCAGGCCGTTCTCGCAGTCGCGGTCCCGGCGCATCAGGTCCAGGGACAGGCCCTGCTCGCCCCAGGGGACGAAGCTGAGCAGGGCGCGCGGCTCGTCGTCGGCGTCGCGGCACTCCAGCATCACGCAGCGGCCGTCCGCCGGGTCGCCGAGCCGGCCGAGGGCCATGGAGAAGCCGCGCTCGGTGGCGCCGTCGCGCCAGCGGTCGGCGCACTCGACGAGCAGCGCCATCTCGTCGGCGGGGATGTCCTCGTGGCGGCGGATGCGGACCGTGTAGCCGGCCCGCTTGACCCGGTTGTGGGCCTGGCGGACCACGCGCATCGCCCGGCCTTCGAGGGTGAATTCCGCGATGTGCACGATCGCCTCGTCGCCCAGCTCCAGCGCGTCCAGGCCGTGCCGGGCGTAGATGGTGCCGGCCTCCTCGCTCGCGCCCATGACGGCCGGGGTCCAGGCGTGCCGGCGGGCCTCGGTGAGCCAGGCGTCGATGGCGCCGGGCCAGGCCTCGGGGTCGCCGATCGGGTCGCCGGAGGCGAGGGAGACCGCGCCGACGACGCGGTAGGTGACGGCCGCCTTGCCGGTGGGGGAGAAGATGGCGGCCTTGTCGCGGCGCAGCGCGAAGTAGCCGAGGGAGTCGCGCGCGCCGTGCTTGTCGAGCAGGGCGCGCAGCCGGGTCTCGTCCTCCTCGGTGAGCAGCTTGCGGCCGCGCGGGGAGCGGAAGCAGGCGTACAGCACCAGGCAGAAGGCCGCGGCGAGCAGGACGTTGACGATGATGTCGGCCCAGCGGGGCGCGTGCACGGAGTCGATCCGGTCGGCGAGCGGGCCGACGCTGATGCCGCGCAGCAGGGTGTAGGCGAGCTCTTCGCCCCAGGGGGCGTGGGGCAGCTTGTTGGTGGCGTGCACGAGCAGCGTGCCGAGGCCGCCGGTCACCAGGATCCCGCCGGCCCCGACGGCCAGCGCGAGCTTCGGGTTGGAGGGGTCGCCGATGGCGTTGAACTCACGGCGGCCGATCAGCAGCGCGGCCACGAAGAGGCCGGTGAGGGCGGTGGAGACCCAGTTGAAGGCGTGGTCGCGGAACGGGTGCTGGGTGAGCGCGAGGACGTAGAGCACGAACAGGGGGCCCGCGCACAGCAGGTTGACCACCCACGCGGCCCGCTTCCCGCGTCGCATCACCAGCGCGAGGAAGATCGCCGCAGCGGCCGAGGCCAGGCCGGCGGTGGCCAGGTACGGGGTGAAGAACTGGCCGGCGTGATGCGTGTGCGCGTGGACGTGGCGGGCGGTGAAGAGCTTGCCGTCGTTGTGTTCCTGCACCTCTTTGCGGAACGGCAGCGACATGACCGCGATGATGTTGAAGACGGCGATCAGCCGCAGGTACCACACGGTGGCCGTCGCCGCCCGCGCGCGCAGGCGGGGGCCGGGCACGGGCAGCTGCGGCACGCGGTGCGCGCCGCGCTGTGCGGGGACCTGGGGGGAGGGCAGGGTCTGCTGCTGAGCGGGCATGGTGACTGGTCACCTTGGGGGAGGGGACGGGGCGACCCCGGTCGGGGCCACGCTGACCCTACAGTCTGTAGGGTAGCCCGGCTGGGGCGGTGTTCGGGAGAGGAGCGTACCGACAACCGCTCTTACCCGGCCCTTCCCGTACCGCTCCTCTTACCCGGCGCTTCCCCGGCGCTTCCTCCGCCCCGTCACCCGGGCGCTCCCCGGTCCCGCCGGGCCGCCGCCAGATGCCAGGCCAGGTTGCCCACCGCCGCGCCGGCCGCGACGGCGGCGACGATCACCCCGCCGGTCGCGAGCCCGTCACTGAACAGATGCGGCCGCCGGTCGAGGCTGTGCAGCCCGAACCCGCACAGCTCGTACACGCCGACGGCGGCGACGAGAAGACTGACGACCAGCAGGGCCAGCGTCGGCGCCAGACTGCGCACACAGACCTCGCCGCCGGCCTCCGTTTCCGTGTCCCGCATGGATCCCCCGATGAACAGACGAATGAACAGCCCTGCGACCGCCGGCCGGTTGGGAACCTACAATACGTAGGGTCCGCCGGTTCGGCGCCGAGGACGTCCAGACGGCGCCGCACCGTGTGTCGGCTGTCACTCCTGGGCCGGTGCGCCGGGTGTGTCCGGGGGGATCGGGTTGGCAGGCGGATCAGCCGAAGCGGCCCGCCACGTAGTCCGCCGAGCGCGCCGTGGCCGGACCGTGGGATCGGGGTCCCTGGCCGTCGGACTGGTCCTCCTTGGCCGCCTCCCGGCTCTCCCCGGTTCCCAGGGGTCCGCCTCAGTTCTCGCTCCGCCCGGTCCGACGGGCGTAGGCGCGCGCCGCGCGGGCGCGGTCGCCGCAGCGGGTGGAGCACCAGTGCCGGCGGCCGTGGCGGAGCAGGTAGCGGTTGCAGGGGGCCGAGCCGCAGGCGGTGAGGCGGTCGGCGTCGGGGCCGGTGAGCAGGTCGGCGGCGTCGGCGGCGAGGGCGGCCAGGGCGTGCTCGACGATCTGGGTGGTGGGGTGGGCCGCGGCGCGGTGCAGGCCGCGCTCGGGCGACCACTGCAGCAACAGGGCGGCCGGGGCGAGGGTCAGGGCCTCGTTGACGGCGGCCAGGGCGTCGGCGGGCGCCGGGCGGCCCTCGACGCGGGACGCGAGCAGGGGCCGGATCTTCTCGCGCAGGGAGCGCAGCCGGCTCGCGCACGTCTCGCGCAGATCGGCGTCGGCCGGGGCGAGCCCGCGCTCCGTCAGCCAGCGCTGGGCCGCGGCGGGCGTGTCGAGCAGGTCGACCCGCCCTCCGCCGGGTACGACGATCGCGCTGTTGGCCAGGTCGAGGGCGGGATGCCGTGTGGCACCGGGCGCGGGCGGCAGGGGAGCCTGCCCGGCGCTCTCCTCGGCGTCGGCGGGGGTCGCTGGGCTCACGGGGTTCACGGTTCTCATGGTACGGCTTGCTGTCATCCGTGAGACAGGCGTAGCGTCTCTCATGGATGAACGTTCCTCTATCCGTGAGGTGAACCGCCATGGCCGCCCGTTCCGCCGATTCCTCCGATTCCGCCGGTCTCGGCAAGCAGGTCTCCGACTCCGGCGAGCAGATCCCCGTCCAGGTCCTCGGCGGCCCCACCGTCCTCATCGAGTACGGCGGACTCCGCTTCCTCACCGACCCCACCTTCGACGACCCCGGCGACTACCCGTCCGCCAGCGGCCGCACCCTCACCAAGACCGCCCCGCCCCGCACGAGCGCCGCCGCACTCGGCCCGGTGGACGTCGTCCTGCTCTCGCACGACCAGCACGCCGACAACCTCGACCACTCCGGCCGCGCCCTGCTCGCCGCCACCCCGCGCACCCTCACCACCCCCGCGGCGGCCGGCCGGCTCGGGGGCGGCGCCGAGCCGCTCACCCCCTGGCAGTCCGTCGACCTGCCCCGCCCCGACGGCGGCACGGTCACCGTGACCGCCGCTCCCGCCCTGCACGGCCCCAAGGGCTCCGAGCCGCTCGTCGGCGAGGTCACCGGCTTCCTGCTGACCTCCGTCGACCTGCCCAGCGTCTACGTCAGCGGCGACAACGCCTCCCTGGAACTGGTCCAGGAGATCGCCGACCGGTACGCCCCCGTCGACACCGCCGTCCTGTTCGCCGGCGCGCCCAGGATGCCCGTCCTCGACGACGCCCTCCTCGTCCTCGACGGCAAGGGCACGGCCACCGCCGCCCGGCTGCTCGACGCCCGCCGGGTGGTCCCGGCCCACTGCGACAGCTGGGCCCACTTCACCGAGACCCGGGACGACGTGGTGGCGGCCTTCGAGGAGGCGGGCCTGGCGGACCGGCTCCGGCTGGACTGAACCGGACGGGTTCCTCAGGGCTCCAGACCGCGCAGCAGCACCGCGAGGCCGCCGAAGAACTCCCGCTCCGCGTCGACGCCCTGGGCGCTGCGCGCCGTCGCCGCCATGAGCGGGAACTCCTCGGGGTCCAGGGCGGAGATGGCCACCGTGCCCGCGCCCGACAGGGAGCCGAGCCGCGCCAGTTGCAGGGCGCCGTTGACGTAGGCGACCAGGCTGCGCAGGGCCACGACCCGGCGCTCGCCCGCGAAGCCCGCGTCCGTGAGGATGCCGAGCACCGTCTCCGACCAGCGCAGCACGGCGCGGGAGTGGTGCCGGTGGGTGACCGACAACGGGATCACCGACGGATGTGTGCGCAGCGTGTCCCGCAACCGCCGCACCATCACCTCGACGCGCTCGCGCCACGGCAGGTCCGCCGGCGGAGCCCCGGTGTCGACCGCCCCGAGCGCGAACTCCACGACCAGCCGCTCCAGTTCCTCGCGGTCGGCGACGTACCGGTACAGCGCCATCGTGCTCATGCCGAGTTCCTTGGCGACCGTACGCATGGACAGCCCGGCGAGTCCGTCGCGGTCGAGGACGGCGAGCGCGGCCGAGGCCAGTCGGTCGGGGGTGAGGGAGCGGGGTCGAGGCATGGCGCTTGACAGCGTACGGCATACGCCTACGCTGTTAGGTGTACGACGTACGCCTACGCGTCCGTGCCGTGCCCACGAGGGAGGCAGTTGCCCATGTCCCCGTCCACGCCCCGGCGGCCGCTCGGCCCCGGTTCCCCGCTCGGCCCCCGCGAACTCACTCCCGTCTCCGGCCCGCCGCTCCCCGTGCCCGACCCGGACCGGCTGGTCCACCTCCAGTTCCGCCGCTTCGCGGGCTGCCCGGTCTGCAACCTGCATCTGCGGTCCTTCGTGCGGCGGCACGAGGAGATCGAGGCGGCCGGCATCCGGGAGGTCGTCGTCTTCCACTCGCCCGCCGACGAACTGCGGCGGCACACGGCGGACCTGCCCTTCGCCGTCGTGGCCGACCCCGACAAGCGGCTGTACGTCGAGTTCGGCGTGGAGTCGGCACCCCGGGCGCTGCTGGACCCACGGGTGTGGGGACCCATCGTGCGGGCGGTGCTCCGCAGTTCCTGGGCGATCCTGCGCGGCCGGGAACGCGGCCCGGCGTCCCGGCCGCACGGCGGCCGGTTCGGCCTCCCCGCCGATTTCCTCATCGCCCCGGACGGCAGCGTCCTCGCCGCGAAGTACGGCGAGCACGCGTACGACCAGTGGGAGGTCGGGGAGTTGCTGGAACTGGCGGGCGGCGTACGACGCGCCGGTGCGGCCCGCGGCTGATGGGGCGCGGGGCCGACGGCGCGCCGGGGGACGCGCGACGGCACCGGCCCGGCCGGCCGGTCGCCGCCCCGTGTCTGCTCCAGCGCCTCAGGACCGTGCCGGCGGCTGTCGGACGCCGAGAACGTCGAGCATCGCCCGGGTCGCCGGGCTGGGGTTGAACCGGCTCCACGCCAGGTACTCCAGGCGCCGCGGCCCGTCGGCCACCGGGACCAGGGCCAGGCGGGGATCGTCCTCGGCGAGCGGCCGGATGAACGCCGACGGCAGCAGGGCGATGCCGAGCCCGCGCCCGACCAGCCGGGTGATCAGCTCCACGACACCCGCCTCGTACGCCACGTCACGGGACAGCCCCGCGGCGGCGAACGCCTGGTCGGATTGGGCGCGGGCGGGCGTCCCGGCCACGAAGTCCACGAAGGTCTCCCCGGCGATGTCCGCCAGCGCGACCCGGGAGGCGCCCGCCAGCCGGTGCCCCGACGGCACCACCAGGACATGCTGGTCGTGATCGAGCACGACGGTCTCCAGACCGGCCGGCCGCTCACCCTCCGGCAGGCCCAGGAAGGCGATGTCCAGCTCCCCGGCGCGGATCGCCGCCGCCATCTCGTCACTGCGCCCGGACCGCAGGACGACCCGCACCTCCGGGTGCCGGGCGCGGTAGCGCTGCAGCAGCTCGGGCACGTCGACGGCGGCCGTGGTCACGATCACGCCGACCGCCAGCTGCCCGCGCACCACGCCGGTCGCGGCGGCGGCGTCCGCGACCGCGCGGTCGGCGGCGGCCAGGCACTCGCGCGCGCCCGTGAGGAACGCGGCGCCGGCGCCGGTCAGTTCCACCCGGCGGCTGGACCGGGCGAACAGCCGCACCCCCAACTCCCGCTCCAGCGCGGCGATCCGGTGGCTCAGCGCCGACTGCACCACCTGGCACCGTTCTGCGGCGCGGGTGAAGTTCAGGGTGTCGGCGACGGCGACGACGTACCGCAGCTGCTGGAGGTCCACGAATCAATCGTGGTCGTTCATGGCTGTCATGACAACCATGCTTTGGAATCATGACCGCACCCGGCGAAGACTTCCCCCATGCATCGGTACAAGGCACAGGCGGCGACCGTCCTGCTGACCGCGCTCGCTCCCGCGTCCTGGGGAACCACCTACGTGGTCACCACCCGACTGCTCCCGCCCGGGCACCCGCTGTTCGCGGGCCTGATGCGGGCCCTGCCCGCCGGACTGCTCGCGCTGGTGATCGCCCGGGTGCTGCCGCGCGGGGAGTGGTGGTGGAAGACCGCGGTCCTGGGGGTCCTCAACATCGGCGCCATGCCTCTGCTCTTCGTGGCCGCCGAACGCCTGCCCGGCGGGGTGGCCGCCACGCTCGGCGCCGCCCAGCCACTGCTGGTCGCGGGTTTGGGACTCTTGCTGCTCCATGACCGGCCCACGGCCTGGCGGCTGACCTGGGGCGTGCTCGGCGTGCTGGGGGTCGGGCTCGTCGTGCTCGGACCGCAGGCCCGGCTGGACGCCGTCGGCGTGCTCGCCGGCCTCGGGCATACGGCCACCATGGCCGGCGGGGTCGTCCTCACCAAGCGCTGGGGCCGGCCGCCGGGCGTCGGCCCGCTGACCCTGGCCGGCTGGCAACTGGCCGTCGGTGGGCTGCTGTTGCTCCCCCTCACCCTCGCGGTGGAGGGGGTGCCGCAGCGGATCGACGCGGGCGCCGCCGGCGGCTATCTGTGGCTCGGCAGCATGGGCGGGCTGATCGCGTACACGCTGTGGTTCCGCGGGATCGGCAGGCTTCCGGTCGCCGCGTCCGCACCGCTGGTGCTGCTGTCACCGCTGGTCGCGACCGTCATCGGCAGTGCGCTGGGCGAGTCGCTGAGCCTGCCGCAGATCCTCGGTTTCGCCCTGGCGCTGACCGCGTTGGTGGCCGCGCAACTCGGTCCCACGGGGCCTCGAACGAAGGAAGACGAGCTCGATGAGGACAGGATCGATGACGATCGCCGTGCTCGGGGCCACCGGGATGGTCGGCGCCCGGGTGGCCGGCGAGGCGAGCGCGCGCGGACACCGGGTGCTGGCGCTGTCCCGGAAGCCGCCGGCGAGCGACGACCCTGAGGTGACACCGGTCGCGGTGGACGCCACCGACCCGTACGCCGTACAGGAGGCGCTGACCGGCTCCGACGCCGTCGTACTGACCGTGCGGACGTTCCCGGCCGACCCGGAGTTCCTGGTCGGCGCCACCCGCACGGTGCTGGACACCGCCGCCCGGCTCGGCATCCGCGTCCTCGTGATCGGCGGCGCCGGCGCCCTGCGCAGCCCCGGCGACCGGGAGCTTCCGGTCGCCGAGAACCCCGCGTACGTGCCCGACGAGTACCGCGCCGTGGCCCTGGCGGGCGTCGCCCAACTGCACGCCTGCCAGGCCCACACCGGGGCCGACTGGGTCTATCTGAGCCCACCGGCCGTACTGGAACCCGGCGAACGCACGGGCCGCTACCGGCGCGGCACCGACACCTTGCTCCTCGGCGCCGACGGTGAATCCCGCATCAGCGCCGAGGACTTGGCTGTAGCCGTGCTGGACGAGCTGGAGCGCCCGGGGCCGGACCGCCACATCACGGTCGTTCGTCGGCGCCCCTGATGGGGGCGCGAGGAACGGCGCGACCGGCCGGCACGGCGCAGCGGACGAAAGACGTCCCGGACCGGCCGAACCGGCGGAGCGTCTAGTCGACGTCCACCGGACCGTCGTCCGACTTCCGCTCCCTCCCGGAGTGCAGCTGGAGCAGACCGTTGACGTCACCCCTGGTGCCCTGGCCGCCCTGGCCGTCCTTGTCCTGGCCCAGGCCCTGGCGGACCGAGTCGAGGATCGTCAGGCCCTGGGACACCAGGCCGGCGGCGATCTCGCCGAGGCCGTCGGCGCCGTTCAGCACGTTGACGTTGGCGCCGGACAGACCGCCGGCGGCCTCCTTCACGATCTGCGGGAGCTGGTCGATGAGCATCCGGTCGAGCGCGACCCGGTCGTAGGAGGCCGCGGCCTCCGCCTGGATCTTCATGCGCTGGGCCTCGGCGGCGGCGAGGATCCGCACCCGCTCGGCCTCGGCCTCGGCGGGCTTGACGACCTCGGCCACCAGTTGCTGCTGGCGCAACTTGGCCTGGCGCTGGGCCAGTTCCGTCTGGGCGGCGAGCACCTCCTGCTGGGCGTGGGCCTGCGCCAGCGGTCCGGCCTGCGCGGCCTGCGCCTGGGCGCGGTCCACCTCGGCCGAGTACTCGGCCTTGACGATGGCGGTCTGCCGGGCGTACTCGGCCTGCTTGCGGGCCGCCTCCTGCTCCGCCTCGACCGCGGCCTGGGTGGCCTGGGCCTGGGCGATCTGGGCCTGCCGCTGGATCGCCGCCTTGTGCGGGGCGGACATCGCGTCGATGTAGCCGGTGTCGCCGTCGTCGATGGACTGGATCTGCAGCGAGTCCACGATCAGGCCGATCTTGGCCATCTCCGTCTTGGAGGTGTCGAGGACCTCGGCGGCCAGCTTCTGCCGCTCGGTGACGATCTCCTCGACCGTCATCGAGCCGATGATGGCGCGCAGGTGGCCGGCGAAGATCCGGCCGGTGAGCACGGACATCTGCTCCTGGTCGGAGAGGAAGCGCTGGCCGGCGTTGATGATGCTCTCGTGGTCGTTGCCGACCTTGAAGGCGATGACCGCGCGGACGTGCAGCGAGATGCCCTGCTTGGTCACACAGGTCTCGGTGACCTCGGCCTCACACATGGAGAGGGTGAGGAACCGGACCTTGCGAAAGACCGGGAGCACGAACTTTCCATGGCCCGTGACCACGCGGAACGGAGCGCCCCCCAGTCCCCGCCGGCCTCCCGAGATCAACATCGCCTCGTCGGGAGCGGGAACGCGGTATCCGAACATGCCTGTACTCCTCAGCTTGCGCCGGCGGCCTCTCCGCCGAGCGCGTCCAATGGATCCACCCACTCGATGACGCCGACCTCGCGGCATCCCCGTGATTCGATCACGAGGACCGTGGCGCCCGCGGGCAAAGGATCCTCGGACCAGGCCAGAAACGTTTCGGAGCCGCCTCGGACCCGCACGAGGATCTCCCCGGGACCCGCGGATCCCCGCGTCCCGATGAGCACCTTGCCCGTACAGCCGACCACGGCCTCGTCCTGCGGCATCACCGGCCGTCCTCCTCGTTCTGACCTGAGAATTCCGACGATAGACCGACCGGCGCCGGTTCCCAACGGCTGGGAGGTCACGGTGTTCCGGCCCCGGCTTCCCGGCGACACTGGGCGCCATGCCGTACACCCCGCCGCTCTGGCCGGTCTCCGTGAAAGGCGTCGCGCTCGACGCGCACGACCGCGTGCTGCTGCTGCGCAACGAACGCGACGAGTGGGAGCTGCCCGGGGGCCGCCTGGAGACCGGCACCGACGACGGGTCGCAACCGCCGGACACCGGCCCCGAGGCCGCCCTGGAACGCGAGATCCGGGAGGAGACCGGCTGGGAGGTCGAGGCCGGTCCGCTCCTCGACGGCGGCGTGTGGATCTACGAGCCCGTCCCCGGACGGCGCGTACTGATCGTGACCTACGGCTGCACGGTGCTGACCCCGCACCGGCCGCCGGCCGTCAGCCACGAGCACCGGCGGGCGGGCCTGTTCCCCGGGCCCGAGGTACCGCACCTGACCATGCCCGACGGCTACAAGCGCTCCATCGCCGCCTGGTACGCGCTCAGGCCCACCGGCGGATCCCGGCGCAGGGCCACGCCGGGGTAGTTCTCGCGCCGCGGGCTCGCGCCGCGGGGCGGTCAGCGGGCCGGGACCGGGAAGAGCATGCAGCTGCTGGTGGCGTGGGCCAGCAGCCGGTCGTCGGAGTCGCGGAGCTCTGCCTGGGCGAGGGCGGTGCGCCGGCCGCTGTTGAGGACGGTGCCGATGGCGCGGACCTTGCCGGTGTCGACGGTGATCGGGCGCAGGAACTTCAGGGTCAGGTCGATCGAGGTGTATCCCGTGCCCCGGGGCAGCACGGACTGCACCGCGCAGCCGGCCGCCGAGTCGAGGAGCGTGGCGTAGACGCCGCCGTGGACGCTGCCGATCGGGTTGTAGTGCTCCTCGCCCGGCACCATGACGAAGACCGCCCGGCCGTGCTCGGCCTCCTCCAGGGTGAAGCCCAGGGTGGCGGCGATCGGCGGAGCGGGCAGGCGTCCGGCCAGGATCTCGCGGAGGAAGTCGAGTCCGCTGTGGTGCGCGACGGCGTTGGCGGATATGGCGGGGTCTTCCCAGCCGAACACACGTGACCGGTGTATCTCCGCTCCCTTCTCGCCGGCCGCACCGGTGACCGGGGACTTCTTCGCTGTGTCGGACATGGGGGCAGCTCCTCGGGGCGGGGCGGGGCGTGTGTGCAGGTGTGGCGTGCCGGTTGGCAGGGGCGGGGGCGGGGCCGCTCGCGGGAGGAGACGGGTCGGGCCACTCCTGCCGGGTCGTGCCTCGCCGCCGCCGGTTCAGGGACTGTCCGGGCCGACGCGGATGAGGCCCGGGCCGGCGTCGACGAACGTGGCACCGATCGGAACGTCGTGGCCGTCGTCGCAGCGGAGCGCCACGTGCACCGGGGCCCCGCAGTTCTCGTGGCGTACGACCACGGGGGGTCCCTGTTCGTCGGAGGCCCAGGTGTCGCCCCACTGCCGCAGCGCCAAGAGGACGGGCAGGAAGTCCCGCCCCTTCTCGGTCAGTTGATAGGCGTACCGGGTCCGCTGGCCGGGCTCCTTGTAGGGGACGCGCTCCAGCAGACCGGCGGCGGTGAGTTCCTTCAGGCGCGTCGAGGCGGCGGGTTCGCCGATGCCCACACGCTTGGCGAAGTCGTCGAACCGGCGTGTGCCGAAGAACGCCTCACGCATGATCAGCAGCGCTGTCCTGGTGCCGACGATCTCCAGGGTCCTGGCGATGGAGCAGTTGGCCATGGACCAGGCGTCCCGTTCCTTCAGCAGATCGTTCATCTCTCGGCCTCCACCTGGCTTGCCTCTTATGAAGTCAGCCTATACCGTCGTAGCTAACTTCTTAAAAGGTAAGTCAGCTCGGGTGTGTGCACCCCCGGACCTCCCAAGGGAAGAATCATGGACATCAGCACAGCAACGGCCCTGGTCACCGGAGCCAACCGAGGGCTCGGCAGGGCGCTCGCCCAGGAACTGGTCGCGCGCGGCGCCACGGTGTACGGGGCGGCCCGCCGACCGGACCAGATCGATCTGCCCGGTGTGAAGGCGATCCGGATCGACGTCACCGACCCCGCCTCCGTCGCCGCGGCCGCCGAGGACGTCCGTGACATCACCGTGCTGATCAACAACGCGGGCAGTTCCACGGGCGCCGACCTGCTGTCCGGCAGCTGGGACGACGTCCGCCTGGAGATGGAGACCCACTACCTGGGCACCCTCGGCATGATCCGGGCCTTCGCCCCGGTGATCGAGTCCCAGGGCGGAGGCGCGATCCTCAACATCCTTTCCGTGTTGTCATGGGTCACCTTCCCCGCCGTGGGCGCCTACTCCGCGGCCAAGTCCGCGCAGTGGAGCCTGACCAACGAGGTGCGTCAGCAGCTCGCACCCCGGGGCATCACCGTCACCGGGCTCCACGTCGGCTACATGGACACCGACATGGCCCGCCACGTCACCGAGCCCAAGACCGACCCAGCGGACGTCGCCCGTGCCGCCGTGGACGGCATCGCCGCCGGCGCACCCGAGATCGTCGTGGACGACCTCAGCCGCCGGGTCCAGGCCGGCCTCTCCGGCGGCGTCGCCGCCCTCTACCCGCAGCTCGGCTGAGACGAGGACACCATGGCTTCCGCTCCTTCCCCCGCCCCGGGCCGGCTCAAGCGGGCCGACCCGCACACCGGTGTCGGGCTCTCCCCGAACCAGCCCTCCCGGGCCGCCGCCGGCGTCACGCTCATCGCGATGTGCCTGGGCGCCATGACGACCTTTCTGCTGATCACCGCATCGGTGTCGGCGCTGTCGGCCATCCAGGACGACCTGCACGTCTCCCCGACCGGCCTGGTCTGGATCCCCTCCGCGTACACCCTGCTCGTGGCCAGCCTGGTGATGTCCGCGGGCACCTTCGGCAACCTCTACGGCCGCAAGCGCGCCTTCGTCACCGGCGCCGCGGTCATGATCCTCGGTTCGCTCGTCGTCTACACCGCGGGTTCGGCGGGAGGCGTCATCGCCGGCCAGCTCGTCTCCGGCGTGGGCGGCGCTCTCATCCTGCCCAACAGCCTGGCCGTCCTGGGAGCCACGTTCCCCGACCCCCACCGGCGCACCGAGGTCGTCACCGTCTGGGCCGCCTCCTCCGGCATCGGACTCGCCGCCGGCCCGCTGATCGCGGGCGCGCTGCTGGACCACTTCCACTGGAACACGGTCTTCCTGTCGACCGCCGTCCTCGCCGTGGTCACCATGGCCGCCGCCGTCTTCGTCGCCGAATCCCGCGGACCCGAGGGCAAGCTCGACATCCCCGGCCAGGTCCTGGCCGTCCTGGGCATCGCCGCCCTCGTCTACGCCCTCATCGAAGGCGGACACGACGGCTACACCAGCCCCCGGATCCTCGCCGCCTGGATCGTCGCGGCCGCGGCCCTGACCGGTTTCGTCCTCGTCGAGCGCGCCGGCCGCACACCCATGCTGGACATCACCCTGTTCCGGTCGGCCTCGTTCAGCGCCGTCATGTTCGTCGCGGCGGTCTCCCTGTTCGGCTTCACCGGGCTGGCCATCCTGACGGTGCTCTTCTACGAACGCGTCCAGCATCTGTCCGCCCTGGACGTGGGATGGCGGCTGCTGGCCTTCTTCGGCGTCTACGTCATCGTCAGCTACGCGACCGGACGCGTGATCCGCCGTACCGGCTTCAAGCTCCCGCTGACCCTGGGCTTCCTCGTCGGAGCCGGTGCCGCGGCCGGACTGACCACGCTGGATCCGGCCACCCCCTATGCCCGGGTGTGGTGGCTGTTCGCGCTCTTCGGCGCCGCGAGCGGGATGGTGGCCGCGCCGAGCACCGCCGCCGCCCTGGTGAGCGTCTCGCACGAACGCGCCGGCATGGCCTCCGGAGCCGTCAACGCCTTCCGCCAGATCGGATCCGTCACCGGCTCCTCCCTCCTCGGCGCCCTCCTCGCCGGCCGCCTCCAGTCCCAGCTGCCGAGCCGGCTCGCCGCTCACCACGTCCCCGAAGCGGTCCGGCCCGCCGTCGAACACGCCGTCTCCACGGGCACCGGCGGCCACCGGGCGGCCCCACCGAACGTGACCGCCGCGGTCGGCGACGCCTTCACCTCCGGCGTCCATGCCGGCATGACGGTCATCACCGCCGTATTCCTCTGCGCGGCCCTCGCCTCGGCCCTTCTGATCCACAACCGACCGCACCACACCTCCGTCACGAGTAACTGACTCGCGGCTTCCAGGAGTCGGCCGAGGACGAGCGCGGCACAGTTCCGGTTCTGTCCCGCGGATCGGGTGATCACTAGGCTGCGACGATGGAACGCGTAACCGATGCGCCCGAGAGGGGCGCCCAGCCTGCGGGTCCGGCCCGCGTGAACGACTACGACAGGTTCGCCGAGGCGTACGCGGCGGAGAACGAGAACAACCTCGTGAACGCGTACTACGAGCGGCCCGCGATGCTGGCCCTCGCCGGTGACGTGACCGGCCGTCGGATCCTGGACGCCGGCTGCGGCTCGGGCCCCCTGTCCGCCGCACTGCGCGACCGCGGTGCGGTCGTCACCGGCATCGACGCCAGCGCCGCGATGCTGGCGTCGGCCAGGCGGCGGCTCGGCGACGACGTGGCCCTGCACGTGGCCGACCTGCGCGACCCTCTGCCGTTCGACGACGGTGCGTTCGACGACGTGGTCGCGTCGCTGGTCCTGCACTACCTGGAGGACTGGGGGCCGACGCTGGCGGAGTTGCGGCGAGTGCTCAGGCCCGGCGGCCGGCTGATCGCGTCGGTGGACCACCCCTTCGTGGCCTACACGTTCCGAGATCTCCGGCCCGACTACTTCGCGACCACCAGCTATACCTTCGACTGGACGTTCAACGGGCAGTCCGCCCCCATGAGGTTCTGGCGCAAGCCGTTGCACGCGATGACCGACGCCTTCACCGCCGCCGGCTTCCGCCTCTGCGTCATCAGCGAGCCGCAGCCCGACCCGGCCGCCCGCGAGCTGTTCCCCGACGGCTTCCATGACCTTTCGAGCACACCCTGCTTCCTGTTCTTCGTCGTCGAGGTACCGCCGCGGGCCGCGGGCCCGGACGGCGAGAGCCTGTAGGTGAGGCGCCCGAAAACCAGTGGAGCGGCGCCGCCGCGCGCCATTACCGTGCTGCCGAACCGAGTCGTCTAGGCAAGGACGTGCCGTTGTACACCCTGTGAGACCTCCCGAGAGCTGATCGGTCGCGCGTCGCGCATGTGCGCCGCGCTGCTTTTTGCTGCGGATTTCTCACTGAAACCGGTGTACTTCTGTGCTCAATGACTGGGTGGTCATGCCCACCTGCCTGCCGACCGTTCTGCGCCGTTGCCACGCGTGCGCGTCCGAGCGCTTCCGGGCGAACGGAAAATTTCGCGTCAACGCACACCACAAGCTCCTCGACGCCTGGCTCCTCGTGCTTTGCACCGCTTGCGGGGAAACCGCGAAGCTCACGGTCCTGGAGCGGATGAACGTCCGCTCCGTACGACCCGGGCTGCTGGACCGGATGCACGACAACGACCCCGGTCTGGCAGCCGAGCTGCTCCAGGATCCGGTCCTGAGGCGCCGTAACCGCATCGCCCTCGACTGGGACGACGCCTGGCGCCTCGACACCGGCGGATCGGATCACCTGGACCGCGAGGTGATCGACGTCTCGGTCCGCTTCGCGGCGCGGATCCCCGTCCGGCCGGTGCGACTGATCGCCGAAGGCTGCGGTCTTGCGCGGGCCGAGGTCGAGAGACTGATCGTGGAGGGGAAGCTCGTGTCGGCAGTCCGGCTGAACGGCAAGCTCTCCGGCGACTTCACCTTCACGCTCAAACGCTGAGCCCTTCTCGGAACCAGGGGCCCGTCCGGCGGATCTTGCCGGACGGGCCCCTGGTCCGAAGCCGATCAGCGCGTGGTCCGCCGGCCGACCGACGGCTCTCCCGGCAGCACAAAGGGCGAGGCCCGAAGACCCCGCCCGAATTCCACGGAACCCCGGCTCAGGGCCACACCAGGCAATACGGCTGATGCCCCGCCTCGTGCAGCCGGTGGCTGAAGTCCTGCCACTCGTGCAGCAGCTGGTACACGTTGAACGCGTCCCGCGGGCCACCCCGGTCCGGGACCGTCGACCAGATGAAGGCCGCCGCGCCGACCGCTTCCTCGCCGATGCCGCGCAGGGGGTCCACGACGGTCATGGGGAGCTTGACGACCGCGTAGTCGGGGTGGAGGACGACCAGTTCCAGGGGCGGGACCTTGTGCAGGGGGACGCCCTCGATGCCGGTCAGGACCATGGCGGCCATGGTCTCCGGCTTGATCTTGGTGAACATGCCGTTCATGCCCAGCTCGTCGCCGCCGAGTTCCTCGGGGCGCATCGAGATGGGGACACGGGCCGCCGTCGCGCCGTCCGGCGCGCCGAAGTATTTGTACGTCACCCCCACCCGACCACCATTCCTGCTCCCCGCCCGGAGGCGGTCTACCCGGCCCCGCTCGGGATCACCCGGTACACCCTGTGTCCGACGTGTGTCGCTCTGCCGTGTTTCGGTTGTCTCCTCCGCGTCGCGCCGGTGCCTTCCCCGCCGGGCACGTCGAGGACCCAGGTCATCAGTCCCCTCGCCCAGTCCGCCACCGCGATGCATATCTCCACCCGACTGCTTTTCTAGGACGCGTGGCCCCCGCCGCGCAACCCGATCATCGTGTCAGTGACCTCCCCCACGGCCGCACGCCGAAACGTGCGGTGGAACAACAGTCCACGGGTTCTTGTCCGGCCCCTGATCATTACGTGCGTAACAGCTGTGTGTATCAGGTGTCAGTCTCGCAGATGGCACGCGCGCGGCGCCGCGGACCGGAGGTCGGCCGCGGTACGGCCGGGCCGCGGCCTACCCTGAGGAGGTCACCCAAGTCACCGGAGTCCGAGAAGCCGGAGAAGTCGCACGCCATGAGTGCCCTGAGCGAAACGCCCTATCCCTACGACGCGCCCGCCTCCCAGGCGCTCTTCAACCGCGCCTCCGCCGTCACGCCCGGCGGTGTGAACTCCCCGGTGCGCGCCTTCCGCGCCGTCGGCGGCACGCCCCGCTTCATGGTGTCCGGCCGCGGCCCGTACCTCACCGACGCCGATGGGCGGGAGTACGTCGACCTCGTCTGCTCGTGGGGGCCCATGATCCTCGGGCACTCGCACCCCGAGGTCATCGCCGCCGTCCAGGAGGCCGTCTCCCGCGGTACGTCCTTCGGCACGCCCGGTGAGGGCGAGGTCGCGCTCGCCGAGGAGATCGTCGCCCGGGTCGAGCCGGTGGAGCAGGTCCGGCTCGTCAGCAGCGGCACGGAGGCGACCATGTCCGCCATCCGGCTCGCCCGCGGGTTCACCCGGCGGTCCAAGGTGATCAAGTTCGCCGGCTGCTACCACGGGCACGTGGACTCCCTCCTCGCCGCCGCGGGGTCGGGCGTCGCGACCTTCGCGCTGCCCGACACCCCCGGCGTCACCGGCGCCCAGGCCGGCGACACGATCGTGCTGCCGTACAACGACCTGGAGGCCGTGCAGGAGGCCTTCCACCGGCACCCCGGCGAGATCGCGTGCGTGATCACCGAGGCCTCGCCCGGCAACATGGGCGTCGTGCCGCCGGACCCCGGGTTCAACCAGGGGCTGAAGGACGCCTGCCACAAGAACGGCGCCCTCTACATCTCCGACGAGGTGATGACCGGCTTCCGGACCAGCCGCGCCGGGTGGTACGGGGTCGACGGGGTCAGGCCCGACCTCATGACCTTCGGGAAGGTCATGGGTGGCGGGTTCCCGGCCGCCGCCTTCGGTGGGCGGGCCGATGTCATGGCCCACCTCGCTCCCGCGGGCCCCGTGTACCAGGCCGGCACGCTCTCCGGCAACCCGGTCGCCACCGCCGCCGGGCTCGCCCAGCTGCGGCTGCTCGACGACGCCGCGTACGAGACGGTGAACGCCGTGTCCGCGCAGATCCAGGCGCTCGTCACCGAGGCGCTGAACAAGGAGGGGGTCGCGCACCGGCTGCAGACCGCCTCCAACATGTTCTCGGTGTTCTTCACGGACCGGCAGGTCCGCGACTACGAGGACGCCAAGCGGCAGGAGTCGTTCCGCTTCACCGCGTTCTTCCACTCGCTGCTGTCGAACGGCGTCTACCTGCCGCCGTCGTCCTTCGAGTCCTGGTTCGTGTCCACGGCCCACGACGAGCGGGCCATCCAGAAGATCGCCGACGCCCTCCCGGCGGCGGCCCGGGCGGCTGCGGAGGCCACCGCGTGAGCACCAGCATCAGCAACAGCGGCAGCAGCAGGGACAAGGACGTCACCGTCGTCCATCTCATGCGGCACGGCGAGGTCGAGAACCCGACCGGGATCCTGTACGGGCGGCTGCCCGGCTACCACCTGTCCGAGCTGGGGCGGCAGATGGCCGACCGGGTCGCCGAGCACCTCGCCTCGCGGGACGTGACGTACGTCTGCGCCTCGCCGCTGGAGCGGGCGCAGGAGACGGCCACCCCGATCGCCAAGGCGCACGGTCTCGACCTGGACACCGACGAGCGGCTCATCGAGGCCGACAACGTCTTCCAGGGCAAGACCTTCGGCGTCGGCGACGGCGCGCTCCAGCGGCCCGGCAACTGGAAGCACCTCGTCAACCCGTTCCGGCCGTCCTGGGGCGAGCCGTACGTCGACCAGGTCGTGCGGATGACGGGCGCGCTGAACGCGGCCAAGGACCAGGCGCGCGGGCACGAGGCGGTGCTGGTCAGCCATCAGCTGCCGATCTGGATCGTGCGGTCCTACGTCGAGCGGCGGCGGCTGTGGCACGATCCGCGCAAGCGGCAGTGCACGCTGGCCTCCCTGACGTCCTTCACCTACCTCGGCGACAAGATCGTGTCGGTCGGCTACAGCGAGCCCGCCATCGACCTCGTCCCGGCCCATCTGCGGGCCGGCGCCAAGCCGCAGAAGGGCAAGGGCACCGCTCAGGGGAAGGCCTTCGGGGCCTGAAAGAGCCCGGGAATGTCCGTTCCTGACGGACCGTTTGTAGTTGCTTAGCGCACTTTTGCGGTATTCGTTACGAAAACCATATAAATCAGAGGAACCTCCCCGATCGTTGCGCCCTCTCAATGGGTGACCACCAAGCAGGCGCGACGAATCGGGGATTTCCATGCGCACCGTCTCCCGGACCCTCTCCCGCAGGGGACTGCTCGGCATCGGCGCGGGCGCTGCGGCCGCCGCCACCCTCGCCGGCTGCGGGAGTCACACGTCTTCGGACGGTGCCGGACACGCGAACGGTTCCGGGCAGGGCAAGAACGGTCAGGGCAAGGACGGTCGGGGCGCGGAGCACAAGGCGCCGGCCGGCCGGCCGATCGGGGACGGCTCCACGTCCTTCACGGGCAAGCAGCCGCACCAGCCGGCCAGGCCCGAACCGCTGGAGCCCGGCCAGACCCCGCCGCAGTTCGTGATCTTCTCCTGGGACGGTGCCGGCGAGGTCGGCAACGGGCTCTTCCCGCGCTTCCTGGACCTCGCCAAGGAGCACGGCGCGAGCATGACCTTCTTCCTCTCCGGGCTGTATCTGCTGCCCGAGTCGAAGAAGCGGATGTACGAGCCCCCGAACAACCCGCGCGGTGCCTCCGCCATCGGCTACCTCGCCGACGACCACGTCAAGTCCACGCTGGCCAACGTCCGCCGGGCCTGGCTGGAGGGCCACGAGATCGGCACCCACTTCAACGGGCACTTCTGCGGCGAGACCCACGGCTCGGTCAAGTGGTGGACGCCACAGCAGTGGAGGAGCGAGATCGAGCAGGCCAAGTCGTTCGTGAAGCAGTGGCGGACCAACACCGGCTGGCACGACCTGCCCTCGCTGCCCTTCGACTACGACAAGGAGCTGGCCGGCGGCCGGACTCCCTGTCTGCTCGGCCAGGACAACCTGCTGCCCACCGCCCGCGAGCTGGGCTGGCGCTACGACGCCTCCTCGCCGGGCGGCCGTCAGGTGTGGCCGGTGAAGCGGCTCGGCATCTGGGACCTGCCGCTGCAGCAGATCCCGTTCCCCGGACGCTCCTTCGAGGTGCTCTCGATGGACTACAACATGCTCGCCAACCAGTCCGTGAACTCCACCAAGGCGCCCGCCTACAACTACCCGGGCTGGCGCAAGCAGTCGGCGCAGTCGTACATCGCCGGCTTCCAGCGGGCATACGAGACAAACAGGGCACCGTTCTTCATAGGCAACCACTTCGAGCAGTGGAACGGCGGCATCTACATGGACTCCGTCGAGGAGGCCTTCAAGCACATCGCGCGGGAGAAGGAGAAGGGCGCGGACGTACGGCTGGTCTCCTTCCGGCAGTTCGTCGACTGGATGGACGTGCAGAGGCCCGAGGTGCTCGCCAAGCTCCGCACCCTGGACGTCGGGCAGCGGCCCGCGGGCGGCTGGAAGCAGTTCCTCGCCTAGTCCGTCGAGGTGAGCCTGCCGGAAATGTCCCGTGTAAATACGCCCTGAAATGCGGTTTTCCGCCCGGCAGGGGGGCGCCACAGATCGCCGGAACGGACATGCGAAACTTTTCACATGAGTACCCGTAGCCGCGCCGTCCTGCTCAGCGCCGTGGCCGCCGTCGCGGCCCTGACCCTGTCCGCGTGCGGCAAGGGCGGCACCTCCGGCGGCGGTGGCAACACCAACTTCGTCACCGGCAACAACGGCATCGCCACGGTCCCGGCGGGCAAGCGCGCCGCCGCCCCGGACCTGTCCGGCAAGACCATCGACGGCAAGACCCTGGACGTCGCCGACTACAAGGGCCAGGTCGTGGTCATCAACGTCTGGGGCTCCTGGTGCGGGCCGTGCCGCGAGGAGGCCCAGTACTTCGCCAAGGTGTCCAAGCAGTACGAGGGCAAGGGCGTGCAGTTCGTCGGCATCAACACCCGCGACACCAGCACCACTCCCGCGGTCGCCTTCGAGAAGGAGCACGGGATCGGCTACCCGAGCCTGTACGACCCCACGGGCAGGCTGATGCTCCGCTTCAAGAAGGGCACCCTCAACCCGCAGCTGATCCCCTCCACGCTCGTCATCGACAAGCAGGGCAAGGTCGCCGCGCGGGCCCTGGAGGCGCTCGACGACACCGCCCTGCTGAAGATGCTCAAGCCGGTCCTCGCGGAGAAGTGACGTGAGCGCACTCGTGACCCTGGCCGCGACGGGCCAGAACGAGACGGTGCTCAACGGCGCCCTGCTGATCGCCCTGCCGGTCGCCCTGCTCGGCGGGCTCGTCTCCTTCTTCTCGCCCTGTGTCCTGCCACTGGTCCCCGGCTACCTCTCCTATGTGACGGGAGTCGCCGGCACCGACCTGGCCGAGGCGCGGCGGGGGCGGATGGCCACCGGTGCCTTCCTGTTCGTCCTCGGCTTCACCGCCGTGTTCGTCTCCGGCGGGGCGCTGTTCGGCTACTTCGGCTCGACCCTGCAGGAGTACAAGGACGTCCTGTCCAAGGTGCTCGGCGTGCTCATGATCCTGCTGGGCGTCTTCTTCATGGGACTGATGCCCTGGCTGACCCAGCGTGAGTTCCGCTTTCACAGGCGGCCGACCACGGGCCTGGTCGGGGCGCCCGTCCTCGGCGCCCTGTTCGGGATCGGCTGGACGCCCTGCATCGGTCCCACTCTCTCCTCCGTCGCCTTCCTCTCCTCCCAGCAGGCGAGTGCGGGCCGGGGCGCCATACTGACCGTCGCGTACTGCCTCGGCCTCGGTGTCCCGTTCGTCCTCAGCGCCATCGCCTTCCGCAAGGCGCTCGGCGCCTTCGACTGGGTCAAGCGCCACTATGTCTGGGTGATGCGCGTCGGCGGCACGATGATGATCGCGACCGGTGTGCTGCTGCTCACCGGTGTCTGGGACCTCCTGGTGCAGCAGATGCAGACCTGGTCCACCGGCTTCTCTGTGGGGATCTGATCGATGAGCACAACCGAAACCGACAAGAGCCGGGACCGGGCGAGCCAGGACCGGGAGGACCTCGGCGCGGCCGGCTCCCAGCTGTCCACCGCCCCTGCGGAGGAGCTCTCCGCCGCACCCGGTCTCGGCGTCATCGGCTGGGCCCGCTGGTTCTGGCGGCAGCTGACCTCCATGCGGGTCGCGCTGCTGCTGCTCCTGCTGCTCTCGCTCGGTGCGATCCCCGGCTCGCTCATCCCGCAGTCCGGCGCCGACCTGAACAAGGTCGACGACTTCCGCAAGGCCCACAAGACGCTCGCGCCGATCTACGACAAGCTCGGCCTGTTCCACGTCTACAGCTCGGTGTGGTTCTCCGCGATCTACATCCTGCTGTTCGTCTCCCTCGTCGGCTGTATCGTCCCGCGCACCTGGCAGTTCGTCGGCCAGCTGCGCGGCCGGCCGCCGGGCGCCCCCAGGCGGCTGACCCGGCTGCCCGCCTACACGACCTGGCGCACGACCGCCGAGCCCGAGCAGGTCCGCGAGGCCGCGCTCGCCCTGCTGAAGAAGCGCCGCTTCCGCGCCCACATCGCCGGTGACGCCGTCGCCGCCGAGAAGGGCTATGTGCGCGAGCTGGGCAACCTGGCCTTCCACATCGCCCTGATCGTGCTGCTGATCGCCTTCGCCTCCGGCCAGCTGTACAAGTCGGACGGCACCAAGCTGATGGTGGAGGGCGACGGCTTCTCCAACGCGCTGCCGATGTACGACGACTTCAAGTCCGGCAGCCTGTTCCAGAACGACGACCTTGTGCCGTTCAGCTTCGACCTGAAGGACTTCAAGGGCACCTACGAGGTCAGCGGCCCCAACAAGGGCACCCCGCGCACCTACCAGGCGAAGATCGACTACACCGAGGGTGCGTACGGCAAGCAGAAGTCGACCACCATCAAGGTCAACCAGCCGCTGCACATCGGCGACGCCAAGGTCTATCTCGTCAGCCACGGCTACGCGCCGGTCGTCACGGTCCGCGACGGCAAGGGCAACGTCGTCTACCACGACGCCGTACCGCTGCTGCCGCTCGACGGGAACGTCACCTCCAACGGTGTCGTCAAGGTGATGGACGGCTACAAGAACGCCCAGGGCCAGAAGGAACAGCTCGGCTTCCAGGCCTTCTTCGTGCCCACCTTCGACCCCAAGAGCGGCACGATGCTCTCCCGGTTCCCCGCGCTGGTGAACCCGCTGCTCGCGGTGAACGCCTACCACGGCGATCTGGGCGTCAACTCCGGCATCCCGCAGAGCGTGTACCAGCTGGACAAGACGCACATGAAGGCGTTCAAGGACGGCAAGGGCCAGCTGCTGAAGAAGCTTCTCCAGCCGGGCGACACGCTCACCCTCCCGAACGGCGCCGGGTCCATCACCTTCGACAAGGACATCAAGGAGTGGGCCGGCTTCGAGATCGTCCAGGAGCCCGGCAGCGGCTGGGCACTCGGCGGTGCCCTCGCCGCGATCTTCGGCCTGGCCGCCTCCCTGTTCATCCAGCGGCGCCGGGTGTGGGTGCGCGCGGTGCGCGGCGCCGACGGCGTGACGGTCGTCGAGATGGCCGGGCTCGGCCGCAGCGAGTCCGCCAAGGTGCCCGAGGAGCTGGGCGACCTCGCCGGAATCCTCTACGACCAGGCGCCGGGGGCACCCGACCCCGACGACGACCCTTCCACCACCCCCGACCCTCAAGCCGTACCTGCCGAAGGGGCTGAGAAGCAGTGACTCTCGCCGCCGCCACCAACGAACACCTGGCGAGCATCAGCAACACGCTGATCTACTCGTCGATGGCCGTCTACACCCTGGCCTTCTTCGCGTACATCGCCGAATGGCTCTTCGGCAGCCGCAGCAAGGTGGCCCGCACGGCCGCCGCGCTGACGGCTCGCACGGAGACCTCCGCGAAGGCTCCCGCCGTCACCGTCAAGAAGGCCGGGGGCACCGCCGTGCTGGAGCGGCCCAAGGTCGTCGTGCGCTCGGCCTCCGGCGCCCGCGATGTGCCGGACGGGCCCGGTGCGCACGGCGGGGACGCGCAGGGCGACCTCTACGGGCGGATCGCCATCTCGCTCACCGTGCTCGCCTTCCTGGTGGAGCTGGGCGGCGTCGTCGCCCGCGCGGCCTCCGTGCAGCGGGCGCCGTGGGGCAACATGTACGAGTTCAACATCACCTTCTCCACGGTGGCCGTCGGCGTGTACCTCGCGCTGCTGGCGCTGAAGAAGAACGTGCGCTGGCTCGGGCTGTTCCTGATCACCACGGTCCTCCTCGACCTCGGTCTCGCCGTCACCGTCCTGTACACCGCGAGCGACCAGCTGGTTCCCGCGCTGCACTCGTACTGGCTGTACATCCACGTCTCCACCGCGATCTTCTGCGGCGCGGTGTTCTACGTCGGCGCGGTCGCCACGATCCTGTACCTGTTCAAGGACTCGTACGAGACCAAGCTGCAGACCGGCGGCAAGCCCGGCGCGTTCGCCACCTCGGTCCTGGAGCGGCTGCCCGCCTCCGCCTCGCTGGACAAGTTCGCCTACCGGGTCAACGCGGCCGTCTTCCCGCTGTGGACGTTCACGATCATCGCGGGCGCGATCTGGGCCGGCGACGCCTGGGGCCGCTACTGGAACTGGGACCCGAAGGAGACCTGGTCCTTCATCACCTGGGTCGCCTACGCCTGCTACCTGCACGCCCGCGCGACGGCCGGCTGGAAGGGCCGCAAGGCCGCCTATCTGGCGATGATCGCCTTCGGCTGCTGGCTGTTCAACTACTACGGCGTCAACATCTTCGTCAGCGGCAAGCACTCCTACGCGGGCGTGTGAGCCGCGGGTCGCCCACACTGGTGTCATGAGCGGTTCCATCGCACAGGGCACCAGCCAGACCCACGGGAACACGCACATACTCCACTTCCTGGTGCGGCTCCCGAGGCCCATGGAAGACGTCTGGCCGGCGGTGGCCACCCCCGAGGGACTCGGGGCGTGGTGCACCGCCGTCGACGTTCTGCAGCCCCGCCTCGACGGCGCGGTCACCCTGCGTGACCTGGGCTCCGGCCGGGTCACCGCCTGGGACGTGGACCGGGTCGCGGAGTACACCGTCGAGGGCGGCGGCCGGATCCGGTTCCATCTGGAGCGGGGCGGCGACACCGGCAGCGTGCTGCGCTTCACCCACGAGTTCCAGGGCGAGGCGGCGGGGGAGTCACGCTGGCGCGCCAGATTCGAACGCCTGATTGAAATCCTGGAGTCCCCGCAGGGCCTCGCGGCGCGGCGGCCCCCGCAGCCCCCCGAGCCGTCGGTGCCCCTTCCCGGGCAGCTCACCTAGGCGCCGGCGGTCAGCACACCGCGGACAGGCTGCCGTGGGCCACCGAGGCGATGTGGTCGCGCAGCCTCTCGACGTAGAGCCGCAGGTTCTTCGCCGCCATGTCCGTGTCCGGATACCGGCTCGCCGGCCACAGTCCCTCGTGCAGCCCGTCAGGTTCGGCCGGCGCAGCGCGTCCACGACGGTGTCGAAACGGTCCTGGAGGTGCCGGACGAGCTCGTCCGCGTCCGGGAAGTCGCCCGCCTCCCGGCGCTGCAGCGACACGTCGGCGGCGTCGAGGGTGAAGTGGCGCAGCTCGTCACCGGACCAGCGGAAACCGCTGCGCAGCGTCTCGTGCCGGACCGTCCAGGCGCGCAGCGCCTCCTGGAGCACCCCGAGGTCGACCGGGCCCGGCAGGTCGAAGGCGGTGCCGAGCCAGGTCGGCACGAACAGTCCGTCCTCCCGCACGCACCTGGCGGTCCTGATGTGCCACTCCTGGGTCAGTGATTCGCACGCGTCTCCCATCGCAGAAGGGGGCCCCTGAGTGCGGGCCCCCTTGGAAGGCAATGCCGTGGGACGCGGCCGGGACATGCCCGTCGGGTTCATTTCAACGGAACGGGTGGCAGGCCGAACGCGGAAGTGAACAACCGACGGTGAGGCGCCGGGATCCGGTTCACCCGGGGGCTCACCCGATGGTGATCGAGTCCAGCTTCTCGCGCAGGTACACATGCGAGTCGACCGGCGGGTACGCCACCCGGCCCACCGGCGCCGGCACGGACTCCACGCGGGTGCCCGGGGTGCACTCGCCGAAGTACACGAGCGACATCAGCTCCTCGGCGGGCGCGTCGGCGGGCGGGGGCAGCACCCGGTGCCGCCCGGAACGCCACCGGTCGCCGGTCCAACGGGACAGCAGATCACCGACGTTGACGGTGAAGGCGGCCGCGTCGTACGGCGCGTCCTCCCAGCCGCCGGCGTCGGTGTACACCTGCAGGCCGCCCTTGCCGGCCTGCCGGTCGAGGATGGTCACCGTCCCGAAGTCGGTGTGCGGGCCGATCCGGAACTGCCCGGGCAGCGGCTCGCCGACGACGTCCGTGCCCGGATACCAGTTGATGTTGAAGCCGTACGTCGGATGGTCCATGTGCCGGGAGAAGAAGTCGCGTTCGAGCCCCAGCGCGTATCCGAGCAGCGTCAGCAGCTCCTTCTCCAGGGCGGCCATCTCGGCCAGGTACTCCTTGCAGAGGGTCTGGAGCGCGGGCACCTCGGCCGGCCAGACGTTGGGTGCGTACCACTCCGCGTCGACGACGGGATCGCCGAAGGGCTCGTCCGTCGCGAAGGTCAGCGACTCCTTCAGGTCGGGCGGGGTCTCGGTGCCCTCCGCGTACCCGTTGGCCTCGGCACCGGGCCCGAGCCAGCCCCGGCCGCCGACCTTCGCCTCGTAGCGCTGCTTGACCTCGACGGGCAGCAGAAAGAACTCCCGCGCCGCCCGGCGGATCCCCGCCCGCAGCCCCGGCTCCACGCCGTGCCCGGTGACCAGCAGGAACCCGGCGGTCTGCAGCGCCCGGTCGACGGTACGAGCGAGGGCGGCGCGGGTCTCCTCGTCGCCGTTCAGCCAGGGCCGCAGGTCGATGGTGGGAACACGCGCGTCAGTCACCGATGTCCTCATTCCACAGCTCGGGGTTGTCCTCGACGAAGGCGCGCATCACCGCGACGCACTCGGGATCCTCCAGGACCAGGATCTCCACGCCGTGCTCGGCCAGCCACTCGTGGCCGCCGTGGAAGGTGGTGGCGTCGCCGATCACCACCCTGGAGATGCCGAACTGGCGGACCAGGCCGCTGCAGTACCAGCACGGGGAGAGGGTGGTGACCATGGTCGTGCCACGGTACGTGCGCTGCCGTCCCGCCGCGCGGAACGCGGCCGTCTCGGCGTGCATCGAGGGGTCGCCGTCCTGCACCCGGCGATTACGGCCCCGGCCGAGCAACGTGCCGTCGGCGGCGTAGAGCGCGGCCCCGATGGGGATGCCACCCTCCTCACGCCCGGCGCGGGCCTCCTCCATAGCGGTGCCGAGCCAGACACGGGCCTGTCGTTCATCCATGGCTTCACTGTGCTGGGCGGCCGAGGACGGGGCAACGGGGCCTCTAGGCGCGCTCACCGACGCTGCCAGGGCACCGCAGTCGCGTGAGGGGCGCGGGGCGGTACCGGTCTGCGGCTCCGTCGAGCGGCCGTGACCAGCCGGAGGGGCCCGCGCCTGGCGCTGACAGGGCACCACCGCCGCCCACCCGGGCTGGCCTGGGGGCAGGCACCGGGGGGAGGCGCGACTGCCCGCAGTGGCGGAGGGACTGCGCGGCTGGTGGCATCGCAGTTCCGTGAGGGGCGCGGGGCTGTTTCGATCTGCGGCTCCGTCGCGCGGGCCCGACAAGCGCCGGCGGACCCGCGCTCGGCGCCGACACGGCACCGCCGCGCCCACCCCGGCCGGGCTGGGGGGTATGGCATCGGGGAGGCGTGACTGTCCGTAGCGGCGGCGGGACGGCGCGGCTGGCGGGACCGCAGTTGCGTGAGGGGCGCGGGGCGGTACCGGTCTGCGGCTCCACCGCGCGGGCCCGACCAGCCCCAGCGGACCCGCGCCCGGTGATGGCGGAGCGCCCCATGGGGCTCGCCCCTTCGCCGCCGCCCCGGCCTCCTCGCAGAGCCGGTCCAGGGGTGGCCGTTAGCCGCTGATCATCCCGATGACCGCCCGTACCGCCTCCGCCACCGGCTGGCCGACGGCCCCGACCGTGGCGGCGATACCGGCGATCGCCATCAGCGCCCGGTGCCGCTCCTGCGCGGGCACGGCGGCGTCGGGGCTGAGGGCGGGCAGGGACTCGTCCAGGAGCTGGGCGCTGGGCGTCGGTACCTGTGCCCGCAACTCGGCGATGAGGCGGTGCAGTTCGGCGAGGGCGGCGACCAGGGCCGGGTCCTGCTGCCCGGCCGCGGCGCCCTGGTTCTTGACGATGCCCTGGTTGCCCTGGCCGCCGTACATGTTGACGTTGTCGCCGTAGTAGTAGTTCGTGCCGCTCATGCGCCGATCCCCACGTTTCCGCTGCCGCCGTACATGTTGACGTTGTCGCCGAAGTAGTAGTTCTTCGGCGAGACGGTGAGGCTCTCCACCGTGACCTTGAACTCCGTGTCCGGGTGGTCGATGGCGTACGAGATCTGGCCGACGACCTGGTCCAGGTACTGCGCGTGCCGGCTGGTGACCAGCGCGGTCGACGCGCCCGAGGTCTCGACCGCCAGGACGTGGTGCGGGGCCGCGGTCAGCACGCCGAGCATGTCGATGAAGAAGTAGATCTCGGCGCAGACGGCCACGATCCAGATGAAGGTGACGTAGCCGGCGGCGCCGGAGTTCTCCTCGGCCCCTCCGAACGTGAGGGACGGCAGGCTCGGCAGCATCGCGATGAACCCGACGATCAGCGTCCCGGCGGTGTACCGCAGGAACCGCAGCACCGCCTCCTTGCGCTTGGGGCGCATCACGAAGGTGTAGACGCGGGCGATGTTCGCCAGCGGGTACACCGCCGCCCCGATCCACAGGATCCGCTTGCTGACCCGGAGATCGACCCTGGACGGCGTCGGATGCGCCGGCGGCGCCGGGACGTCCGGCATGAGCGGTGCCGTGGCGTGCGCGGCGGGCGGCGCGGTGGGCGCGGATGGCGGTGGGGCCGGTGCGGGCGGCGGATCCTGGGCCGGGCGCTCGGGTGGCTGGCCTTGCTGCATCTGCTTCTGTCCCCCAGAGGTCAGGCGATCCCTCGCAACTCAGTGACGACCATTTACAACATCCCTCGACGGGGATGGCAAGTCGTTATGGACTGCGAAGTGCCGTAGTGCAGCAGGCAGTTGACTGCGGGTCAGTCGGTCACCCGCAGCAGCAGCTTCCCCGTGCTCGACCGTCCTCCCATCAGCCGGTGCGCCTCCGCCGCCCGGGCGAGCGGGAACTCGGCCGTCACCGGCAGGCTCACCGTGCCGTCGACCGCCTTAGCGAACGCCCGCTCCGACAGCCGGCGCAGCGCGTCCGGCGCGGTCCGGGCCAGATTCAGGATGGAGAAGCCGGAGACCGAGACGCCGAGCGGGTACAGCTCGGGCTGGCCCACGCTCCACGGCTCGGCCCCGCTCGCGTTGCCGTAGGAGACCAGGCGCCCGAAGACCGCCAGCGAGGCCAGCCCCGCGCGCAGGGTGTCGCCGCCGACGGGGTCCAGCACCAGGTCGGCGCCGCGCCCGCCGGTCGCCTCGCGCACCGGCTCCTGGAAGGCGCCGACGAACACCTCGTCGTAGCCGTGGCTCTTGGCGTGGGCGGCCTTCGCGGCCGAGGACACCACGCCGTACACCGCCCCGGCGCCCGCCGCCCGGGCGAGCTGCCCGACCGCCGTGCCGACCCCGCCGGCCGCGCCCTGGACGAGGACCGACTCGCCGGGCTGGAGCCGGCCGACGGTGTGGACGAGGGCGTAGGCCGTGGGCAGGACCGTCGGCAGGGTCGCGGCGGTGCGCAGGTCCAGGCCGGCGGGGACCGGGAAGACGGTCGCCGCCTCGGCCACCGCCACCTCCGCGTACGCGCCGCCCTCGGTGAGCGCGACCACCTCCTGGCCGACGGCCAGGCCCGTGACGCCGGCGCCGAGCGCGCGGACGCGGCCGGAGACCTCCAGACCGGGGACGTACGGCAGCGCGGGCACCCGGTAGCCCTCCGCGCGGGCCTTGAGGTCGGCGAAGTTCACGCCGGTGTAGGCCACGTCGATGCTCACCTGCCCGGGGCCGGGCCGGGGCGCCTCGGCCGTCACCGGACGCAGCACCTCGGGACCGCCGTACTCCTGGAACTCCACCGCGCGCATGCCACACCCCTGGCTCGACTCGACTGTTCAATCAAAAGCGAACACTCGCGAGTGTATGGTTTTCATCGAACACTCGGCAAGCGCAAGCGCAAGCGGAAGAGACGGAAAGAGGGGAGCGTGGCGTGACCACCGGCAGTCACCGGGCCGCCCCGGAGCACACCCATCCCGACGAGGTGCCCGTCCTCACGGCGCTCGCCGCCCTCGCCGACCCCGTGCGCCTCACCCTGGTCAGGGAGCTGGCCGGGTCCGGCGAGTGGACCCGCAGTTGCGGCAGCTTCGACGTGCCGGTCGGCAAGGCCGCCCTCAGCCACCACTTCGCGGTGCTGCGCGGGGCCGGGCTGGTGGAGCAGCGGGACGAGGGGCCCCGGCGGGTCAACCGTCTGCGCCGGACCGAGTTCGACGCCCGCTTCCCGGGGCTGCTCGACCTCGTGCTGCGTGCCGACGACTTTTCCTGATGGTTCTTCACATGACTTTCTCCCGTGGTTAGTTGAGCGTTCCCTCGGTCATCGTCCGGTCGGCGGACGATCCTGTCTCCGCTGACGCAGGAGACACGGGTGGTCACAGACAGAGCCGAGACCGACAGACCCCGTCAGACCGGCGAGCCCCGCCTGCGGGTCGGGGAGCCGGCGGTCGCGCCCACGCGCGGCTCCACGGCACGCCGGTGGTTCCCGCGCGCCGTCGCCGCCGTCACCGCCCTGCGCGGTCGTCGTCCTCGCCCAGGGCCATGCCGGCCTGCCCTTGACCCGCATCGTCACGATCGAGGCCAAGATGGCCTCGAAGGCCGACTACTTCGAGGATCCCGAGGTCCAGCGGCTGCTCGTCCGGCACGGCTTCCGGGTGCACATCACCCGCATGGGCTCGCGGGGGATCGCCGCCCAGAGCTACGACGGCTACGACGTCGTCTTCCCCTCCGGCCAGCCCGCCGCCGACCTGATCACCAGGAAGCGCGCGGCCGAGGGCCACCCGGCCACGACGTACCGCCCGTTCGTCAGCCCGGTCGTGCTCGGCACCTACCGCGAGTACGCCGAGACGCTGCAGGACGCCGGAATCGCCACCCCGTTACCGGGGGTGCCCACGGGCGCGAAGCCCCTCTACTACTCCCTCGACATGAAGAAGTTCCTGCAGGCGACCGCCGACAACCGTCGCTGGGACGCCCTGGGCACCGACCGCGACGGCCACCGCATCGGCATCGACCGGCACGGCATCCACAACGGCAACAAGGTGCTCGCGCAGACCTCCGACATCTGCGAGGCCAACTCCGCCGGCACCTATCTGGGGCTCGTCTCCTACGTCTGGAACGACGACAACATCCCGCAGGACACCGCCGAGGCGACCCGGTTCGCCGAGCAGATAAGGCTCCTCCTCAACGACCAGGGCATGCCGTCCTCCGAGAAGAACGAGACGTACGTGTCCGCCGAGGGCAAGAGCATCTCGCCGATCGCGGTGATCTACGAGCACCAGTTCCTGGCCCACCAGATCGCCACCCGGGCCGGCACCGGGCACGTCGACAGCGAGCGTGTGCTGCTCTACCCGTCGGCGAGGTTCATCACCGAGCCGCAGCTCATCGCGCTCACCCCGGACGGCGCCCGGCTCGGCGACCTGATCAGCACGGACCCGGCGCTGCAGAAGCGGGCGATGGAGCTCGGCTTCCGGGTCCGGGACGCCGAGGGCGCCTCCGCCACCAGCGACTCGCTGACCCGGTTCCTGACCGACCACCACATCCAGGCGCCCGTCCTGTCGGACGACGACACCAAGGCGGTGCTGCCCCGGCTCGACCTGCTGGAGAAGATGATCGAGATCGTCGGCGACTGCGACCCGGTGGCCGAGGCGGCGGCCGGCCAGGAGGCGCCATGACCGCCCGCGCACCGATGGCCGGCCTGTGCCGGGCCCGTGGCCTGCCCGCCGCCCTCTGCCTGGTCCTGCTCGCCGCGCTGGGCGGGCTCGTCTCCTGCTCCGGCGGGGGCGGCGGCCCCGACACCACCCTGCACGTCCTGGCCAGCGACGAACTCACCGACATGGAACCGCTGCTGACCCGGCTCCGCCAGGACACCGGGGTCCGCCTGGACCTGGACTACCGGGCGACCAACGACGCGAGCGACACCCTGCTGACCGGCCGCCACTCCTACGACCTGGCCTGGCTCTCCTCCGACCGCTACTTCCGGCTGAAGGCCAAGAAGGCCGCCGCCGGAACCCACCCGGCCACCCCCGTGCAGAGCACCTCGATCATGCGCTCCCCGGTCGTCGTCGGCCTCACCGGGGACGTGGCCCGCACGCTGCGCGCCAAGGCGCCCGGCGGACGCGTGTCCTGGGCGGACCTCGCCGACGCCGCCGCCACCGGCACCATGCGCTTCGGCATGGCCGACCCCCGGCACAGCAACAGCGGGCTCGCCGCGCTGGTCGGCGTCGCCACCGCCGCGGCCGGCACCGGCAGCGCGCTGCGCCCGCAGGACGTCAGCTGCGACCGGCTGCGCGGCTTCCGCTCCGGGCAGAGCCTCACCGCCGAGAGCTCCCACGCCCTGCTGGACGCCTTCGCCGAGCACCCCGGCCGCACCAACGCGCTGATCACCTACGAGTCCGAACTGCTCGCCCTGAACGCCTCCGGGCGCCTCAAGCAGCCCCTTCAGATCGTCCACCCCGCCGACGGCATGGTGCTGTCCGACTATCCGCTGCTCCTGCTCGACCAGCGCCACCGGGACGCCTACGACCGCGTGGTGAAGTGGCTGACCGCCGCCGACCACCAGCGGGAGATCATGCGGCGGACGCTGCGCCGCCCGGTCAGCACCGCGGTGACCCGCGACCCCCGGCTCACCGCGCCCCTGGACAACGCCCTGTACTTCCCGGACGACCCGGCCGTCCTCGACCGGCTGCTGGCCGACTACGGCGACCCCCGGCGCCGCGCCGCCGACCAGGTGATCTTCCTGCTCGACTTCTCCGCCTCCATGCGCGGCGCCCGGACCACCGCGCTCAGGGCCGCGTTCGCGGGGCTCAGCGGGGCGGACTCCTCCGCCACGGGCAAGTTCGTGCGCTTCTACCAGGGCGAGCGGCTGACCGTGATCCGCTTCGGCGGGCGCCCGCTGGACGAGCGCACGGTCACCGTGCACGGCGGCGCCGACCTCACGGCCCTCACGGACTTCGTCGCGGGTGGCGGCTACGACGGCTCGACGGCCGTCTGGTCCGCCCTGGACCACGGCTACGGCGCAGCCGAGCGGGCGCTGCGCGAGGACCCGGGGCGGGCCGTGGCCATCGTGCTGATGACCGACGGCGAGAACAACGCGGGCATCGACCGCGCGGCCTTCGTCAGCCGCTACCGGGCCCGGCCCGCCGACGCCCGCGCCGTGCACACCTACCCCGTCCACTTCGGCGACGCCGACGCGGCCGAACTGCGCCAGGTCGCCTCGGTGACCGGCGGCCGCATGGTCGACGCCCGTCACTCGTCCCTGTCCACCGCGTTCAAGGAGATCCGTGGCTGTTCTTGACGGCACCTGGTGGAGCGCCTGGTGGGGCGCGATGACGTGGTGGCTGGCGGCCTTCGCCGGCCTGCTCGTGCTGGCCGTGCTCTTCGTACGGCGGGCCGTGGTGCGGATGAGGAAGACACCCGAGGATTCCCACTACCTGCCGCTGTACCTGGACAACGACGCGGTCATGGACGTGTTCAAGATGGGCAACCACCGGTCGGCGCTGCGCAAGGAGGTCGAGGAGCGCAACGTGCGCAACACCGGCTGTCTGGCGGCGATTCCGGTGCTGTCCCTGATGTTCCGGATCACCGGGGACAGGACCACCGAGATCGTCGCCAAGTACGTCGAGGACAGCCAGCCGATACAGGTGATCGGCCTGCTGCTGTCCGTCCTGCAGCGGGGCGACGGGCTCGCCCAGGTGCGGCTGCGGCAGCACAAGGCGACGGTCAGACCGAACGGCGCCCTCCTCCGGGCCGGGGTCACCAGCGACGTGGTGCTCAGCGAGATCGGCGAGTTCGTCATGATCACCGGCCGGTTCGAGGCCCAGGAGAGCGAGGGCGACACCCTGGTGATGCGGGCGCCCTACGGAGACGGCGAGCAGTCCGCGCACCTGCGGGTCGTGCTGCGCCCCGCCGGCCTGCGCCCCCCGGGCCGGCAGTTGCCCGAGGGCCAGTTCCAGGCCCACTGCCTGGGCAAGGTGACGACCTGGCGCCCCGACACCCGCGAGGTCGTGCTGCAGTACCCGGTGGCCGTCTTCCAGTGAACTGCGGGTATCGGCACCGCCGATGAGCCCATCGGCAGCGCCCCGCACTGGCGCGTGGACCGGCACGGGGGGCCGTTCGTAGCGTCGTCGGCATGACCTCACAGACCAGGGGCGCGGCCCAGCTGACCACCGCCATGATGCTCTCCGGCACCCTCGGCGTCTTCGTCGTCGAGTCCGGTGCCTCGCCCTTCGACGTCGTCTTCTTCCGCGTGCTGTTCGGCGCTCTCGCCCTCGGCGGCTATGTCGCCGCCCGCGGCTGGCTGCGCGACCACGGCTTCACCCGGCGCACCCTCTCACTGGCCGTCCTGGGCGGGGTGTTCATCGTCTTCAACTGGGTGCTGCTGTTCTCGTCGTACGAGAACACGTCCATCTCCGTCGCCACGGTCGTCTACCACACCCAGCCCTTCTACGTGGTCCTCCTCGGCGCCCTGCTGTTCCGCGAGCGGATCACCGCCGCGAAGGTCGGCTGGATCGCCGTCGCCTTCGCCGGGCTGGTCCTCGTCTCGGGCGTCACCCCCGGCGACTTCGCGAGCGGAGGCACGTATCTGCTCGGCATCGGCCAGGCCCTCCTCGCCGCCCTGCTCTACGGCCTGTCCACCCTGGTCACCAAGCGGATCACCGGTGTCCGCCCGCACCTGATCGCCCTCGTCCAGGTCCTCGTCGGCATCCCGCTCCTGCTGCCCTTCGCGGACTTCGGCGCGATGAGCGGCACCGGCTGGAGGTGGGGCTGGCTGGTCGGACTCGGGCTGATCCACACCGGGGTGATGTACGTCCTCATGTACGCCGCGTACGCCCAGCTGCCGACCACGAAGATCGCCGTACTGGCCTTCGTCTACCCGGCCGTGGCGATGCTGATGGACTGGCTGGTCTACGGCCACCACATCGGGCTCGTCCAGGCGCTCGGCGTGCCGCTGATCGTGGCGGCGAGCCTCAAGGTCACCCTCGCCCGTCCTGCTCGGCGACCAGCCGCCGCGCCTGCTCCACGAACAGCCGGGCGTGCGCCGGAAGACGCTTCCCGGCCCGCCACGCCAGCTGCGTGCGAAGCGTGAAGGGCGGCTCCCAGTCCAGTCGTACGAGAGAGCCCTCCGCGAGTTCGGCGGCGACCGTCACCTCGGGCAGCAGCGCGATCCCGAGGCCGGCCGCCGCCGCGCGCTTGGTGGCCTCGATCGTGCCGAACTCCATGAACTCCACGTCCCCGAAGGACCTCAGCTCCCGCTCGAACAGGTCCCGGTAGGCGCAGCCGGGCTCGGTGGCCAGCAGGGGCCGCTCCGTCAGGGCGGCGGTCGGCACGGGGGAGGCGCCCAGTGCGTGGCCCGGCGCCGCGACCAGCGCCAGCGGTTCCACCGCGAGCACCGCGCTCTCCAGCCCCGGGTGCCGGGTCTGCTCCTCCATCAGGAACCCGACGTCGTAGGTGCCCTGGCGCAGCGCCTGCCGGGTCTCGTCGCCGATAGTGGTGCGCAGCGCGAGCCGCACCTTGGGGTGGCGGTGGTGGAAGTACTCCAGCAGGGGCGGCAGCCGGTAGGAGGTCAGGGACTCCATGGTGCCCACGGTGAGGGTGCCGGACGGCTCCTCCGGCTCGACGACCACCGCCCGGGCCTCCTCGGCCAGCTCGATGATCTGCCGGGCGTACGGCAGCAGCCGCTCACCGGCCTCGGTGAGGCGGATCCGGCTGCCGAGCCGGTCGAACAGCTCGACGCCGAGGGAGGATTCCAGGGTGCGGATCTGGCCGGTCACGCTGGACTGCGCGTACGACAGCTCGGCCGCGGCCTGGGTGAAGCTCAGCACCGTGGCGACCTTCTCGAAGGTGACGAGCAGCCGGAGTTCCATCAGCCCTTCTCGGGGTCGTCCTTGTCGAGGGACTTGAGGAACTCGGGGTTGTCGTCGGGCGCGACCCACTGCCCGGGCATGGCACCGCCCGCCGGGACCGGCTGCCGCGCCTTGCCGGTGATCAGCCAGGCGACCGGGCCGACCAGCACCTCGCCGAAGAGCAGGATGATGATCACCCACACCACCTTCGGCAGATGCCGCACCTCTTCCTCGGGGGTGTTCAGGCAGTCCACGAAGGCGTAGATCCACAGCGCCAGCACCAGCAGGAACGGCAGATACCTGAGCATGGCGTGCAATCCCCCGACGAAGTGAGACGGGCCCGGTGACCGGGCCAGGGTAGCGGGTCGCCATGACGGATGTTCCGCGGGAGCCGGCCTCGCCGGTGTGCGGCATGCGGCAGCCGCCGCTCGCCAAGGACCCGGTGTGCGCGCGGATCGCCGCGCACCACCCGGACCGCCTGGACGGTGACCGGCGCGACCGGGTCAGTCATGAGGGCCTGGCGGGCTGGGGCCATGGCACGGTGCGGCTGCGCTGCGGCCTCGACCCGCCCGCGCCCACCAAGGACTCGTGCATCTCCGTGAACGGCGTGGACTGGGTGCTGCGCCGGGTCGCCGCGCGCGACGGCCGGAGCCTCCTCGTCACCTACGGGCGCAGGTCCGCCGTGGAGGTGACGCTCGCCGCATCGGTCCGGCAGACCGACGCCGTCCTCATGGAACCGAGCCGGCTGGTCGCACCGGTGCGGCAAACCGACCGCTGCCTGGACGGTGACTGAGTCCGGCTCAGCTCTTCTCGCCGAGCAGGACGGGTGAGGGTGCGCACGTCGGCTTCCGTGAGCCCGCTCACGGCCTGGGCGGCGATCCTTCCCTGCCGGTCGACGAACAGCGTGTACGGCAGCGCCCGCCCCAGGTACTTGCCGGGCAGCCGGTGCACGAGCTGCCGGCGCGGCGTCGTACAGGCTCGGATACGACAGCCGGTGGTCGCCGGCGAACGCCCGGCCCTGGGACCGGTCGGCGTCGGTGTCCACCCCCAGCACCTGGACTCCCTCGGCCGCCAAGTGCCGCTGCGCCTGCGACAGTTCCGGCGCCTCGGCGCGGCAGGGCCCGCACCAGGAGGCCCAGACGTTGAGCAGGACGACCTTGCCGCGGTAGTCGGACAGCCGGACCCGGCCGCCGTCGAGGGCGGTGCCGGAGAGGTCGGGAGCGGCCTGGCGGTCGGCGGCGGGGATGCGGGTCAGCAGGGAATCGACAGAGGTGTCCTCGTCCCGCTGCGGTGTGCACGCGGCGAGCGCGAGCAGCACGGCCAGGACCGGTGACACGCGACGGCGTCTCATGATCGCCGAGTATCCCAGCCTCCCCGGACGCCCGGCAGGGCAGGGGTGGGCGCGGGGACAAAGCGGTCTGTCGGCGATACTGGGCCTCATGGCTTACGACGATCTTCGCTCCCTGCTGCGGGCGCTGGAGCGCGAGGGCGACCTCAAGCGCATCAAGGCCGAGGTCGACCCGTATCTCGAAGTCGGGGAGATCGTCGACCGGGTACAGAAGTCCGGCGGCCCCGCCCTGCTCTTCGAGAACGTGAAGGGCTCGGCGATGCCGCTGGCCATGAACGTCTTCGGCACCGACCGCCGCCTGCTCAAGGCCTTGGGCCTGAAGTCGTACGGCGAGATCTCCGAGAAGATCGGCGGCCTGCTGCGGCCCGAGCTGCCGCACGGCTTCGTCGGCGTGCGCGAGGCCTTCGGCAAGCTCGGCGCGATGACCCACGTGCCGCCGAAGAAGGTCAAGGAGGCCCCGGTGCAGGAGGTCGTCCTGCACGGTGACGAGGTGGACCTCGACCGGCTCCCGGCGCTGTTCACCTGGCCCAAGGACGGCGGCTCCTTCTTCAACCTGGGGCTCACCCACACCAAGGACCCGGAGACGGGCATCCGCAACCTCGGGCTCTACCGCCTGCAGCGCCACGACCGGCGCACCATCGGCATGCACTGGCAGATCCACAAGGACAGCCGGAACCACTACCAGGTGGCCGCCAGAAGGGGCGAACGGCTGCCCGTCGCCATCGCCTTCGGCTGCCCCCCGGCCGTCACCTACGCCTCCACCGCGCCCCTGCCGGGCGACATCGACGAGTACCTGTTCGCCGGGTTCATCGCGGGCAAGCGGATCGAGATGGTCGACTGCAAGACCGTCCCCCTCCAGGTCCCGGCGAACGCCGAGGTCGTCCTGGAGGGCTGGCTGGAGCCGGGCGAGATGCTGCCCGAGGGCCCCTTCGGCGACCACACCGGCTTCTACACCCCGCAGGAGCCGTTCCCGGCGCTGAAGATCGACTGCGTGACCATGCGCAGGCGCCCGCTGCTGCAGTCGATCGTGGTCGGCCGCCCGCCGACGGAGGACGGGCCGCTGGGCAGGGCGACGGAGCGCTTCTTCCTCCCCTTGCTGAAGATCATCGTCCCGGACATCGTGGACTACCACCTGCCCGAGGCCGGAGGCTTCCACAACTGCGCGATCGTCTCGATCGACAAGAAGTACCCCAAGCACGCGCAGAAGGTGATGCACGCGATCTGGGGGGCGCACATGATGTCCCTGACCAAGCTGATCGTGGTCGTGGACGCCGACTGCGACGTGCACGATCTGCACGAGGTCGCCTGGCGGGCCCTCGGCAACACCGACTACGGCCGTGACCTCACGGTCGTCGAAGGCCCCGTCGACCATCTGGACCACGCCTCCTACCAGCAGTTCTGGGGCGGCAAGGCGGGGATCGACGCGACGAAGAAGTGGCCCGAGGAGGGCTACACCCGCGACGGGGGCTGGCCGGACATGGTCCTGTCGGACCCGGCTACGGCGGCCCTGGTGGACCGCCGCTGGAAGGAGTACGGCCTGTGAGCAGCGCTTCCGCCGCGATCCCCCAGCCGGGACGCACGAAGGCCTTTCTGCGCCTGGTGATGATCGAGCACTCGATCTTCGCGCTGCCCTTCGCCTACATCGCCGCCCTCACGGCGATGTACGAGTGGGACAGGAACATCCACTGGGGCCGGCTGCTGCTGGTCACCGTCTGCATGGTCGGCCTGCGCACGTTCGCGATGGCGGTCAACCGGATCATCGACCGCGAGATCGACGCCCGCAACCCCCGTACGGCCCACCGCGAGCTGGTCACCGGCGCGATGTCGGTCCGGCACGCCTGGACCGGCGCCCTGATCGCCCTGGTGATCTTCCTGGGCGCGGCGGCCCTGCTCAACCCCCTGTGCCTGGCCCTGGCGCCGGTGGCGGTGATCCCCATGGTGATCTACCCCTACGGCAAACGGTTCACGAACTTCCCGCAGGCGATCCTGGGCCTCGCCCAGGCGATGGGGCCGGTGGGCGGCTGGCTGGCCGTCTCCGGGACCTGGGACTGGGACGCGGCCGTCCTCGGCCTCGCCGTCGGCATCTGGATCGGCGGCTTCGACCTGATCTACGCCTGCCAGGACGTGGAGACCGACCGCGAGATCGGTGTCATGTCGGTGCCGGCCCGCTTCGGCATCCCGGTGGCGATCTGGGGCGCCCGCGCCTGTCACACGGTCACGACGGCCCTGTTCGTCTGGTACGGCCTGGTCACCGGCGCGGGTGCCTTCTTCTGGCTCGGCCTGCTGATCGTCGCGGGCGCGTTCCTGTACGAGCACTCGATCGTCCGGCCGCACGACCTCTCCCGCCTGAACCGGGCCTTCTTCAGCGTCAACGGTTTCATCGGCATCGCCCTGTTCGTGTGCGCGCTGCTCGACCTGCTGGTGCGGGGGCTGTCCGTCTGACGGTTCGGTCCGCCGGTACGCTCAAAGTGTGAACGCAGGAGAATCGCAGCGCGTGCCTTGGATCGTGGGGGTGTCCGGTGCGTCCGGGACGCCGTATGCGGCGGCCGTGCTGCGGGCGCTGCTCGGGGCCGGGGAGGCGGTCGACCTGGTGGTCAGCCGGGCCTCGCGGCTGACGCTGCTGGACGAGACGGGCATCTCGTTCCGGGACGCCCACTGGCAGGACGACCTGCGGGAATGGCTGGCCCGGGGGGCCGACGGCAAGCCCGGGACCTTCGACGTGGACATCAGCGGGGTGCGGTACTGGAGCGCGGGCGACCTCGCGGCCGGGCCGTCCTCGGGGTCGTACCCGGCCAAGGGGATGCTGATCGTGCCCGCCTCGACGGCCTGTGTCGCGGGCGTCGCGCTGGGCCTGTCCAAGGATCTGCTGCAGCGGGCGGCGAGCGTCACCCTCAAGGAGCGCCGCCCCCTGGTCGTGGCCGTGCGCGAGACCCCGCTCAACGGCCAGACCCTGAGGCACCTCGTGGCGCTGGACGACGCCGGCGCGAGCGTCGTACCGGCCTCGCCCGCCTTCTACGCGGGTGCCACCCATATCCAGGACCTGGTGGACTTCGTCGGCGGGCGGGTGCTGGACGCGGCGGGCGTCGGGCACGGCCTCTACCGGCGCTGGAAGGGCGAACTGGGCGGCGGCACGGACCAGTAGCGCACGGGCGGTACCGCTCGTCACCGCGGGAACCTTCAGACTTCTTCGGAAACCTCTTCAGACCTCTTCAGACTCTTCAGCGGAAGGCTTCGATCGCATGGACGCGGTGGACAGGCAGCTCATCCAGGCCCTGAGGGAGAACGGCCGGGCCTCGTACGCGGAGCTGGGGCGCCTCGTCGGCCTGTCGGGCCCGAGCGTCACCGACCGCATCAACCGGCTGGAGGCGGCCGGTGTCATCACCGGCTACCGCGCCACGGTGAACGCGGCCTCCCTAGGCCTCGGCGTCACCGCGCTGATCGGCATCTCGCTCTCCGACGCCGCCGACCACGAGGACGTCGCCCAGCGGCTGCGGGACCTGTCGGAGATCGAGGACTGCTGGTTCATCGCCGGCGACGACTCCTACATGCTCAAGGTGCGGGCGACGGACGTGGACGGCCTGGAGAGGATCATCCGCCGGCTCAGCGGCACCAAGGGCGTCTCGCGCACCCGGACCACGATCGTGCTCTCCACCAAGTGGGAGAACCGGGTCGGGGAGCTGCCCGAAGAGGTCTAGGGATACGGTTGGTCCGGCTGTCGTAGAAAGGGCGTGTTGGCATGGACGTCGGGCTCAAGCGCGAGCTGGAGGAGAAGGTCCGCTCCGGTGAGCGGCTGACCCGCGAGGACGGCATCGCGCTGTACGAGTCGGACGACCTGGCGTGGCTCGGCGGGCTCGCGCACGAGGTGCGCACCCGCAAGAACGGTGACGTGGTCCACTTCAACGTCAACCGGCACCTCAACATGACCAACGTGTGCACGGCCTCCTGCGCCTACTGCTCCTTCCAGCGCAAGCCGGGCGAGAAGGACGCGTACACGATGCGCATCGAGGAGGCCGTCAAGCTCGCCAAGGCGATGGAGTCGGAGAACCTCACCGAGCTGCACATCGTCAACGGCCTGCACCCGAACCTGCCGTGGCGTTACTATCCGCGCTCGCTCAGGGAGCTGAAGGCGGCGCTCCCGAACGTCTCCCTGAAGGCCTTCACGGCGACGGAGATCCACCACTTCGAGACGATCAGCGGTCTGTCCGCCTCGGAGATCCTGGACGAGCTGATCGACGCGGGCCTGGAGTCCCTCACCGGCGGCGGCGCGGAGATCTTCGACTGGGAGGTCCGGCAGCACATCGTGGACCACCGCACCCACTGGGAGGACTGGTCCCGGATCCACCGCCTGGCGCACGAGAAGGGTCTGAAGACCCCGTGCACCATGCTCTACGGCCACATCGAGGAGCCGAGGCACCGCGTCGACCACGTCCTGCGGCTGCGCGAGCTGCAGGACGAGACGAACGGCTTCCAGGTCTTCATCCCGCTGCGCTACCAGCACGACTTCGTGGACATGAAGGACGGCAAGGTACGCAACACCCTCCAGGCCCGTACCCAGATGGCGACCGGCGCCGAGGCGCTGAAGACCTTCGCGGTCTCCCGCCTGCTGTTCGACAACGTCCCGCACGTGAAGGTCTTCTGGGTGATGCACGGCGTGCAGACCGCCCAGCTGGCCCTCCAGCACGGCGCGGACGACATGGACGGCTCGGTCGTGGAGTACAAGATCACCCACGACGCGGACAACTTCGGCACGCCCAACAAGCTGACCCGCAAGGACCTGCTGGAACTGATCCGCGACGCCGGCTTCCGCCCGGTGGAGCGGAACACGCGGTACGAGATCATCCGCGAGTACGACGGCCCGGACCCGGCGCGCCGGGAGTCCCCGCAGCCGATGCGGGTGTGACATTTCAGCGGGGGTACCCGGCACGCATGGCTGCTACGAAGGCCCCCGAGGACGCCTACACGGCGGAGCCCTTCGTCCCGGAGGGCGCCAGTCTCACCGCCCTGCGGAAGGCCGCCGCTGCCTGCCGTGGTTGCCCGCTGCACGAGAACGCCACCCAGACGGTGTTCGGCGCGGGCAACGCGCACGCCCGCGTCATGCTCGTCGGTGAGCAGCCCGGCGACCAGGAGGACCGGCAGGGCAAACCCTTCGTCGGGCCCGCCGGCCGCATGCTGGACAAGGCGCTCGCGGAAGCCGGGATCGACCCGGGCGACGCCTACGTCACCAACGCCGTCAAGCACTTCAAGTTCACCCAGGCCGAACCCCGCAAGCGCCGCATCCACAAGGCGCCGAGCCTGAGGGAGATGACCGCCTGCGGCCCCTGGCTCGCGGCGGAGCTGGCGCTGGTCGAGCCGGAGCTGATCGTGGTGCTGGGGGCGACGGCCGGGAAGGCGCTGCTGGGGTCGTCGTTCCGGGTGGGGGAGGTGCGCGGCACGGTCCTGGAGCGGGAGATCCACGGGCGGCCCGAGCGGCTGGTGCCCACCGTGCACCCGTCCTCGGTCCTCCGGGCGCAGGACGACGAGGACAGGAAGGCCGCGTACCAAGGGCTGGTCGCCGATCTGAAAGTGGCCGCACGGGCCCTCGGGTAATAGTTACACTGCCCGCATGCCACTTACTTTTACGCTGGACCCCGCCATCACCCCGGCCCTGCGCGACGGCATCCTCGACCTGTGGACGGACGTCTCCAACGCGGGCGGCGCCGTGGGCTTCGTGCCGCCGGTGAGCCGGGAGGACATCCGGCCGGAGCTGGTGCGGCACTTCGTGGGCATGGCCGAGGGGCGGCACCGGCTGCTGGTCGGGTGCGACGAGACGGGCGAGCCGGCCGCGACCGCGTTCTTCGCCTTCAACACGCACCGGCTCCAGACGCACTGGGTGTGGCTGTACACGGTGATGGTCCACCCGAGGCACCAGGGCAAGGGGTACGGCCGTGACCTGCTGGCGGCCGCGGCGGACGCGGCCCGCACCTTCGACGGCATCGACGCGATCCGGCTGACCTGCCGGGGCGGCCTCGGCCTGGAGCGGTTCTACGGCTCCTGCGGCTACAAGGAGGTCGGCCGGGTGCCCGGCGCCATCCGGGTGGCGCCCGGCGACGACCGCGACGACATCATCATGCTGCTCCCCCTCCACTGACCCCGCTGCAAGATCCCCCCGGGTCCGTGCTTCACTGGACGATGACCCCTTTTGGAATCGGACGAGTGGATTGAGATGCTCCGCTACACGCTGATGCGCCTCGGCATCTTCGCCGGCTGCCTCGTGGTCGTCTGGGGAGCCGTCTACTCCGGCATCTTCCCGCGCGGCTTCGGCAGCTCCAACGGCCTGTGGGTGCTGCTGCTCGCGCTGGTCCTGTCGGCGCCGATCAGCTGGGTGGTGCTGCGCAAGGAGCGGGACCGGGCCTCGGTGCAGATCGTGACCAGGGTCGACCGGATGAAGGCCAACCTGGAGGCCAACCGCAGCCAGGAGGACGGCGCCGACGACACCGCGAGGGCGCAGGGCGGGGCAGCCGCGTCCAACTAGTCTTGCCCTCATGGGTGGGGCGAAGACCAAGCGGATGCCGCGTGCGGTGCGGGAGCAGCAGATGCTCGACGCCGCCGTGCGCATCTTCGGGCAACGCGGCTACATGGCCGCCTCCATGGACGAGATAGCCGAGCTCGCCGGGGTCTCCAAGCCCTTGGTCTACCTGTACCTGCACTCCAAGGAAGACCTCTTCACCGCCTGCATCCGGCGCGAGGCCACCGCCCTCACGGAGGCCGTCCGCGCCGGCGTGCGCACGGACCTCCCCGCCGACCGCCGGCTCTGGGACGGCCTCCTGGCCTTCTTCGTCCACACCGCCGAACACCCCGACGCCTGGTCCGTGCTCCACCTCCAGGCCCGCACCCACGGCGAGCCCTTCGCGACCGAGGCCGCCGCGATGCGCAGGGAGCTCGTCGCGTTCGTGACCCGCCTGGTCGCGATCGCGGCAAGAGAGGCCCACCGCGACCCCGACCTCCCCGAACACGAGGTGGCGGGCCTGGCCGAGGCCCTGGTGGGCGCGGCGGAGTCCCTGGCCGCGTGGGCCAACAGAACGCCCGGCGTCACGGCCCGCCAGGCGGCGTCCACCTTGATGAACTTCGCCTGGTCGGGCCTGGGCAACCTGATGCGGGGCAACGCATGGACTCCGCCTGCCGGAGATGCCTAGGGGCGCGGGGCTGTATCGATATGCGGCTCCGCCGCGTGGGCGCGAGCAACCCACCACAAACCCGCACCCGGCGATGGCGAGAGACCCCAACGGCGCCTAGCTCACCTCCCCAACCAGGTGCAGTCGCCCCCCATCGCCCCGCAGCTCGAACCGGCCGGACCCGTCCGCCCCGTAAGTCACCGTCCCCGGCAGCAACACCGGCGCCAGAAACCGAGCCCGCACCCGCACCCCGGCGGAGCCGTCCGCGGCCAGGCAGCGGGCCACCGTCCACATGCCGTGCGCGATGGCCCGCCGGAAGCCGAAGAGGCGGGCGGTGAGCGGGTAAAGGTGGATGGGGTTGCGGTCGCCGGAGGCGGCACCGTAGCGCCGGCCCACGTCCCCGGCGAGCCGCCACGAGTCGACGACGGGCAGCGGGGCCGGCCGCTCTTCCGGGGGTTCGGCGGCCCCGTCGGTGCGATGCCGCGCGAGGTACGTGCTCCGCGACTCCCATACGACCTCCCCGCCGGCCCGCATCCCGGTGACCACCGTGGCCTCGGTGCCGCGCCGGTGCGGGGCCAGTCCCTCGATGTGCACGGCGAGTTCGTACTCACCGCTCACCGGAAGGGAGGTGTACCGGGTGATCCCGATCGACGTGTGGACGAGCCCCAGCAGGGGCAGCGGGAAATCCGCGTGGCTCATCAGCCGCATGGCCAACGGGAAGCCGAGGACGTGCGGATAGGTGAGGGGCAGGGCGCCGTCGGCCGATCCGGTGGGAAAGCCGCACACCCGCTCGTAGGCGACCAGCCGCCCCTGGTCGACCCGCACGCCGTCCAGCACCAGCCGCTCCCGCGGGAACTCCGCCTCCGGACGGGGCCGCTTGAACGGCGAGCGCAACACGCCGCCCGCGAGATGCAGCAACTCACCCACCACGCCCACCCCCATCTGCTTACTCTGAAGTAATGTTACCGCCGGTAAGGCTACGTCACGAGTCCAGAAGTGAGCCCTCGTCACATAACCCCCGAGGCTGCACACCCCCGGCCCCGGACCGCCCCCAAACCCGCACAACCCCCTCACGGCGGACCCGTACGATCACCTCCCTAACCTGCGGTAACCCCTTTCCGCCGAGGCACCGCAGGTACGCGCACGCCAGAGGAGCCGCCCGTGTCCACCCCCTTCCCGAACACCTCCGTCTCCTCCGGCACCCCCGTCTCCGCCATCGACTACGACGGCCGCCCGGTCCTCGTGGAGCCCTGGGTCCAGCGCCTGGACGGCGCTGTCCGGGAGGTGTCCGTACCGCCGTTCGTGCCCCCGGTGAAACACGGCTCGCTCGCGGACCTGCCGTTCGACAACGCCGAGTCGGCCCCCGCCCGGACCGCGCTCAGCCGCAGGCTCCCCGACGGCCGCTGGACGGACATGACGGCCGCGCACTTCGCCGAGGAAGTCCTGGCCGTGGCCAAGGGACTGATCGCCGAGGGGCTGGTGCCGGGCGACCGGATCGCCGTGATGGCCCGGACGACGTACGAGTGGACGCTGCTCGACTTCGCCGCCTGGGCCGCCGGCCTGGTCACCGTGCCGGTCTACCCGACCTCCTCCGTCTTCCAGACCCGGTGGATCCTGCACGACTCCGGCGCGGTCGCCCTGATCACCGAGACCGCCGCCCAGGCCGCCGCCCTCGGCCCCGAACTGCAGCACCTGCCCGACCTGCGCCATCTGTGGGTGATCGACAAGGAGCACGTGACCCGGCTCGCCGAGGCCGGCGTGCAGGTGCCGGACGCCGAAGTGGACGTACGGCGCGGCATGCTGGGCCCGGACACCCTCGCCACCCTCATCTACACCTCCGGCACCACCGGCCGCCCCAAGGGCTGCGCCCTCTCGCACGGCAACTTCTTCGCCGAGGTCGACAACGCCATCGAGCTGCTCTACCCGGTCTTCAAGGCCAAGGACGAGGAGCCGTCGGTCCTGCTCTTCCTGCCGATGTCCCATGTCTTCGGGCGCATGGTGGCCATCGCCTGCGTCCGGGCCCGGGTCCGTCTCGGCCACGCGCCGAGCCTGGCCGCCGAGGACCTGCTGCCGGACCTCGCCGCCTTCAAACCGACCTGCCTGCTGACCATCCCGTACATGCTGGAGAAGGTCTACAACTCGGCCCGCGCGAAGGCCGAGTCGGGCGGCCGGGCCGCCGCCTTCGACCGGGCGGCGGCGGTCGCCGTCCGCTACGGCGAGGCGCTGGAGTCCCGGCAGACCGGCACCGGCGGCGGCCCGAGCCGCTCCCTGAAGACGGCCCGCGCCTTCCATGACCCGCTGGTCTACCGCAAGATCCGGGCCGCCATGGGCGGTCGCGTACGGTACGCCATCTGCGGCGGCTCCCCGCTCGGCCGTCGCCTGGCCGCCTTCTACGCCGGCGCCGGCATCGAGATCTTCGAGGGCTACGGCCTGACGGAGACCACCGGCGCCACCACCGTCACCCCACCCCTCAAACCCCGCCTGGGCACGGTCGGCTGGCCGCTCCCCGGAACCCGCGTCCGCATCGCCGCCGACGGCGAGATCCTCGTCTCCGGCGACCACGTCCTGCGCGGCTACTGGGACCCGCAGGCCGGCGGAGTCGTCCCCGCGACCCGGGACGGCTGGCTCGCGACCGGAGACATCGGCGAACTGGACGACGAGGGCTACCTCACCATCACCGGCCGCAAGAAGGAGCTGCTGATCACGGCGGGCGGCAAGTCGGTGGCCCCGGCCCCGCTGGAGAACTGGCTGCGCCAGCACCCGCTGATCTCCCAGGTGATGCTGGTCGGCGATGCCCGACCGTACGTGGCCGCGCTGATCACCCTCGACCCCGACGGCATCTCCCACTGGCGCCAGATGATCGGCAAGCACCCGGTGCCGCCGGAACTCCTCGTGGGCGACCCGGAGCTGGACGCCGTCCTGCAGCGCGCGATCGACGAGGCCAACAAGCTGGTCTCCCGCCCCGAGTCCATCCGCCGCTTCGCCGTACTGCCCGTGGACTTCACCGAGGAGGCCGGGCACCTGACCCCGTCGATGAAGCTGCGCCGCGAGCAGATCATGACCGACTTCGCCCCCGAGGTGGAGGGCCTGTACGGCCCGGCCACCGGCCCCTGAGGGTCGGCACCCGCTCCTCGCGCGCGAAGCGGGTTGCCGCCTGGGCCGGCCGTGCCCGGCACTGATCCTCGTACGCCCCCTGATTCCAGTCAATCCTTGGGCTTCCTCGCCAACCCTAAGCGTTAACTTAGGAGTTGTGACCCTCGACGACCTCCGTGTGTTCGTGGCCGTGTGCCGTGCCGGCAGCCTCAGTTCCGTCGCCCGGGACCTCGGCTGCACCCAGTCCGCCGTCAGCCAGCACGTCAAGCGGCTGGAGCGGGAGACGGGGGTGGCGCTGCTGGAACGGCTGCCGAGGGGCGTCCTGCCGACCCAGGCCGGGCGGATACTCGAAGCCGCGGCGGCCGAGGGCATCTCCGGGCTCGACATCGCCGTACGGCAACTGCGCGACCTGGTGGACGGTCACAGCGGGTACGTCCGCGTCGCCACCGGCGCCACCACCGTCCGGCACTTCATGTCCGAGGCGGTGGTCGCCTTCCGCCGCCGCCACCCCGAGGTCAACCTGGAGTTCCGTACGGTCAGTTCGGGGCGCGGCACCTTCGACGCCCTGGCCGACGGCACCCTCGACCTGGCCTGGATCACCGTGGGCTCCCCGGTCCGGGGCATCGAGCAGCGGACGGTAGCGGAACTGCCGTGGCTGCTCGCGGTCCCCGCGGACGACCCCCTCGCCGGGCGCCCCCGTCTCGACGCGGCCGACCTGACGGGAATCCGTCTCATCCGGCTGCCCCCGAACTCCACCTCCGCCGTCCACCTGGACGCGGCCTGCGCCGAGCTGGGGGTCCGCTTCACCTACGACACGAGCGTCGCCGACTGGGACACGGCACTGCTGCTGGCCGAGCTGGGGGCGGGCCGGGCGGTGGTCCCCGCCGTGCCGGGCCTTCCCGTGCCGGGCGTGGGCGATCTGCGGCTCGTCCCGCTGCCGGGGTTGCGTCCGCTGCCCGTCGGCTGGGCCGTCCGCCGCTGGGACTCCCTCAGCCCTCCGGCCCGGGCCTTCGCGCACACGGTGGCGGAGTTCCGGGACGGGGGCGCTGCCGCGGGCTGAGCGGGAGTTCGGCCCAGACGGTTTTCACTCCCGCCGCCTGGTCAGCCTTTCTTCCGGGCGAGCAGGAACGCCTGCGGCGCTGAATCCGCCAGCGCGGCGTTCTGTTCGCGAACAGTGGTGGCTTGGAGGGCGAAACCGCCGTCGGTCAGCAGCCCTGCCATGAACGCGGGGCGGCGTCGCTCGAAGTCCAGCGTCACCGGATACCCCCACGGCTGAGCCAGGCGGAGCGCCTCGTCGCCGGCCTGGAAGGCGAGCAGGAGGTGCCCGCCGGGAGCGAGTACGCGGTTGAACTCGGCGAACAGCGCCGGCAGTTCGTCCACAGGTGTGTGGATGCTGGAGTACCAGGAGACGACCCCGGCGAGCGAACCGTCGGCACAGGGCAACTCCAGCATCGACCCCTGCTCGAACCGCAGAGCGGGGTACTCGCGGCGGGCGACGGTGAGCATCGACTCGGAGAGGTCGAGCCCGAAGACGGTCAGGCCCAGGCTCGCGAGGTGGGCCGTGACCGCGCCGGGCCCGCAGCCGAGGTCGGCCACGGTCCCGGCCGGGCCGACGAGTTCGGCGAACGCACCGAGCAGCGCCCGTTCCAGCGGCCTGTCCGCGAGCGGGTTCCGGAAGTGGTCGGCGTAGTCCTCGGCGATGGTGTCGTAGAAGGTGCGGGTGGCGGTCAGGAAGTCCCGGGTGTCGGTCATGGCGGGGGACCGTAGCGGACCCCACCGACACCCCTTCAGGGTGTTGTCCTTGGCGGCGGCCTAGCCCACCCCGGCGAGCCGCAGCAGCGCGGTCGTCGCCGCCGCGCCGAGCACCACCACCGGGAACGGCGCCCGGCGCCAGGCGAGGACGCCGCCGGCCAGGACCCCGGCGGGGCGGGCCCAGCCCGCGAAGCCGCCGGACTCCGTCAGCGCACCGGTGGCCAGCAGGGCGACGAGCAGCACGACCGCCCCGGCGGAGGCCAGCTGCTGCGCCCGGGCCGGTATCTCGACCCGCCCGTGCAGTACCGGCCCCACCAGCCGCAAGGCGTAGGTGCCCAGAGCCAGCGCGAGGATCACGACGACGGCGGCGTTCATACGGCGGCCCGCACGGGCTGCCGGCGGTGCAGCAGGAGCCCCGCCAGTGCGAGCAGCACCGGCACCCCGGCGGGTACGGCGGGCGTCAGCGCGAGGGCGATGACCGCGCCGAGCAGGGCGCACCGCCGTACCGCCGCGTCCGTCCGCAGCTGGGGCAGCACCAGCGCCACCAGAACGGCGGGAAACGCGGCGTCGAGTCCGTACCGGGCCGTGTCCCCCAGCGCGTCCCCGGCGAGCGCGCCCGCCAGCACCCCGATGTTCCACACGGCGAACAGCCCGAGCCCGGAGATCCAGAACGCCCTGCGCTGCCGTACCGGGTCGGACTGGGCGAGGGCGAAGGCGACCGTCTCGTCGGTGACCAGGTGCGCGCCGAGGAGACGGCTCGCCCGGCCGGTGCCGATGATGTCCGCCACCGCGAGGCCGAACGCGGCTGTGCGCGTGTTGAGCAGCAGCCCCGTCGCCGCGGCGGCGATCGGCCCGCCCCCGGCGAGCAGCACCCCCACCGCGCTGAACTGGGCCGAGCCGGCGTACACCACCAGGGACATCGCCACCGGCACCCACACCGGCAGCCCGCCGGCGACCGAGACGGCGCCGAAGGAGACGCCGACGATGCCGCCGGCGAGCCAGACGAGCGAGCTGTCACGAACCAGGGACATGTCATCGGATGTTCGCTGTACCGAACGCATGTTTTCTACACTGGAACGAACAGCGGCTGTCCGTCAAGCCGAACGATCGTACCGATGGAGCGAACGACATGGCCGAGCCGTCCGCCGGGACCCCCGCCCGGCTCCCGCTGGAGTGGATCGCCGCATCGCTCAAGCGCGAGCGCGCCCGCACCGGCCTGTCCCTGTCCGAGCTGGCCAAACGCGCGGGGATCGCGAAGTCCACGCTCTCCCAGCTGGAGGCGGCGAGCGGGAATCCGAACGTGGAGACGCTCTGGGCGCTCGCGGTCGCGCTGGGGGTGCCGTTCAGCGCGCTGGTCGAGCCGCCCGCGCCGCAGGTCCAGGTGATCCGCGCCGGCGAGGGCCCGGAGGTCGGCTCGGGGCAGGCGGACTACGCCGCCACCCTGCTGTCCGCGAGCCCTCCCGGGGCCCGGCGGGACATCTACCGCCTGCGCGCCGAGCCGGGGGCGGCCCGTATGTCGGACCCGCACATCCCTGGCACGGTCGAGCATCTGATCGTCGGTTCGGGCCGGATGAAGGCGGGCCCCGCCGGGCAGGAGGCCGAACTGGCGCCCGGCGATTACATGACCTATCGGGGGGACGTGGCGCACTCGTACGAGGCACTGGAACCGGGGACGACCTTCGTCCTCGTCATGCAGCACACGTAGGGAATTCGCACAGAATTCATCGACGGCGGGGGAGGCGAAAAGGCGGGAGCAAGGCAGGAGCCCCGTCGCCGGAACGGCGCGGGGCTCCTTGGGTACTGCACTCAGGTTCTGCGATCAGGCAGTGATCAGACGGGGGTGACGTTCTCCGCCTGCGGACCCTTCGGGCCCTGCGTCACGTCGAAGCTCACCTGCTGGTTCTCCTCGAGGGAGCGGAAGCCGGAGGCGTTGATCGCGGAGTAGTGAACGAAGACGTCGGGGCCGCCGCCCTCCTGGGCGATGAAGCCAAAGCCCTTTTCGGCGTTGAACCACTTAACGGTTCCGGTAGCCATAAGCCCTCCTTGGGCTCAAAAGGGTTGCCCTGCTCCAGAACCTGCACGTGCGAAACGGTGCTGCGCAACTGCATAACTCTGAAAACGACGAGAGCCTGCGGTTACATGCTCCGCAGGCTCTGTACTGCAAGGGGAACCAAACTGCAACTTGCGGCAAGCCTAGCATCCGGGCAGCCGAAAGCAATAGGGGTCAAGATCACTTCACCCGGATGTTTGAACACCCGCTCGGCCATTCGACGGCACGGCGAGGGTGGGGGCGGTCCCGGCACCGTACGGCACGGGGTCTAGTCTCGCGATGTGGACAATTCTCGCACCCGGCCGCGCGTCGGCCACATCCAGTTCCTGAACTGCCTGCCCCTCTACTGGGGGCTCGCGAGAACCGGCACCCTACTCGACTTCGACCTCACCAAGGACACCCCGGAGAAGCTCAGCGAGCAGATCGTGCGCGGCGACCTCGACATCGGCCCCGTCACCCTGGTCGAGTTCCTGCGCAACGCCGACGACCTGGTCGCCTTCCCGGACATCGCCGTCGGCTGCGACGGCCCGGTGATGTCCTGCGTGATCGTGTCGCAGGTCCCGCTCGACCGCCTGCACGGCGCCCGCGTCGCCCTCGGCTCGACCTCCCGCACCTCGGTCCGCCTCGCCCAGCTCCTGCTCGCCGAGCGCTACGGCGTCCAGCCCGACTACTACACCTGCCCGCCCGACCTCAGCCTGATGATGCAGGAGGCGGAGGCGGCGGTTCTCATCGGCGACGCGGCGCTGCGCGCGAACCTGCTCGACGGCCCGCGCTACGGCCTCGAAGTCCACGACCTCGGCGCGCTGTGGAAGGAGTGGACCGGCCTGCCGTTCGTCTTCGCCGTCTGGGCGGCCCGCCGCGATTACGTGGAACGCGAGCCGCTCATCACCCGCCGGGTCCACGAGGCGTTCCTCGCCTCCCGCAACCTCTCCCTGGAGGAGGTCGCCAAGGTCGCCGAACAGGCGGCCCGCTGGGAGTCCTTCGACGAGGCGACCCTGGCCCAGTACTTCACCACCCTCGACTTCAGCTTCGGCACCCCCCAACTGGAGGCCGTCGCCGAGTTCGCCCGCCGCGTCGGTCCCACGACCGGTTTCCCGGCGGACGTGAAGGTGGACCTGCTGCAGCGGTGAGGACGCGTCACTAGGCTGAACCCACAGGCCGTTGAGGTAGCGGCCTCGAGGTCCGGTGACCTCGGGCTGGCGACCTCGGGTTGCCGACCCCGGGTCGGCGATCTCGGTCCGAGGCGTTGGGGGGAGCGCGTCATGCAGCCGCTGGACATGGACGAGCCGGCCACCGTCGGGCCCTACCGGCTGCTCGGCCGGCTCGGCTCCGGTGGCATGGGCCGGGTCTACCTCGGCCGCAGCGCCGGCGGCCGTACCGTCGCCGTGAAGATCGTGCACCCGCACTTCGCGCTGGACGAGGAGTTCCGCGCCCGCTTCCGGCGCGAGGTGGCGGCCGCCCGCCGGGTCGGCGGCGCCTGGACCGCACCCGTCCTGGACGCGGACCCGGACGCCCCGGTGCCCTGGGTCGCCACCGCCTACGCGGCCGGCCCGTCCCTCGCCGCGGCCGTCACGGACGCCGGCCCGCTGCCCGCGCACACCGTACGGGCTCTCGGCGCGAGCCTCGCCGAGGCGCTCACGGCCGTACACGAACTGGGCCTGGTGCACCGGGACGTGAAGCCCTCCAACGTCCTGCTGACCCTCGACGGCCCCTTGCTGATCGACTTCGGCATCGCCCGGGCCATGGACGGTACGGCGTCCCTGACGTCCACCGGTGTGTCGATCGGCTCCCCGGGCTACATGGCCCCCGAGCAGATCCTCGGCAAGGGCGTCACCGGGGCCGCCGACGTCTTCTCCCTCGGCGCGGTCCTCGTCCACGCGGCCACCGGCGAACCACCCTTCCGCGGCGACTCCTCGGCCGCGCTGCTCTACAAGGTGGTCCACGAGGAGCCCGAACTCGGCACGCTCGACGGCGAGGCGGCGGAGGTGGCGGCGGCCTGCCTGGCCAAGGACCCGGCATCCCGGCCCACCCCCGCCGAGGTGAGCCACCGCCTCGCCCCCGAGGGTGCCGCCCGCCTGATCACCGGCGGCTGGCTGCCGGGCCCCCTGGTGGAGCAGGTCAGCCGCAGCGCCGTACGCCTCCTGAACCTGGACACGGGGGAGACGGCACCCTCGGGCCCGGCGCCCTTCGACAGCCCGGCGGTGACGGGCTCCTCGATCCCGGCACCGCCTTCGGGTGCGACACCGGCCTCTGCCTCCGTCCCCGCTCCGGCCCCTGCCCCTGCCTCCGCGGAGCTCAACGCGTTCACCGGAGCCGGTGCTTTCGGGCCCGCTCCGGTGATGAGTCCAGGGGGTCCGGCCGCGGCGGCCGGTGTCGGCGGGGCTTCCTCGGGAGCGCCTTCCGGTGTGGGGGCGGTCCCGGGGCCGGCGACCGGTGTGGACGGCGCGGTCCCCGGAGCGCCGACCGTCGTGCCCGCGCCGCGGGACGCGGTGCCGCCCGGCCGGTTCTCCGTCAGCGTGGCGGCGGCCTCCGCTCCGGTCGAGGGCGGCCGTGGGCGCCGGCTGAGCTGCACGGTGGTGCTGGCCGTCGCCGGGGCGCTGGCCGCGGCGACCCTGGGTGCCGGCGTGCTGCTCCAGCCCTGGGCCCGACAGGACGGGGGCGACAAGAGCATGGGCAGCGGCCCCTCCCACTCCCGGACGCCGACCGCGGACTCCACCGACGCCACCGGCACGGGCTCCGGGCCCGGCGCGATCCCGGCCCGCTACCTCGGCACCTGGGAAGGACAGGCCACCGGCCTCGGCGGCAGCCTGCCCGAGGGCACCTTCCGGCTCACCGTCCATCAGGCCGCCGTGGGAAAGGAGTTGGGACAGCTCCGGCAGACCGACCAGATCGGCCAGGTCTGCACGGACGTCCTGACCCTGAAGAAGGTGACGAAGACCCAGGTCCTCGCGACCTCGACCGGCGCCAAGGACAACCCCGGCCACTGCGTACCCACCCCGCACCAGGTCGAGTTGACCCCGGTCGGCGACGACCTGAGGTTCACCTCGGACAGTTCCGCCGAGGGCAACCCGGTGGCGCGCCTGTCGAAGGTGGGATGAGCACGGTGGGTGCGAGGGGGAGCGGGGGGACCGGATGAGCACAGGGGCGCTGGTGGCCGTCGCCGGGGTGTGGGGCGCGCTCGTGGGCGGGCTGCTGCCCCGCGCCGTCTACCGCTTCGCCGTACCGTCCGGTGAGCCCTGGCGGGACCGCTGCCCGGACGGCCATCCGATCCGCGGCTGGATCGGCCGGCTCGCGTGCGCCGCCTGCGGGGGAGCGGCCCACCGCACGGACCCACCCACCGCCGCCGCCCTCCCCGCCTCCCTCGTCACCGCCCTGACCTGCGCCGCCCTCGCCGCCGCCACCGGCACCCGGCCGGAACTGGCCGTGTGGCTGCTGCTCGCGCCCGTCGGCGTGCTGCTGGCCGTGGTCGACTTCCGCGTGCAGCGGCTGCCCGACCCGCTGACCCTGCCCCTCGCCGCGTCCGCCCTCGCCCTGCTGGGCCTCGCCGCCCTGCTGCCCGAGCACGCCGGCCACTGGCTCACCGCCCTGTACGGAGCCCTCGCGCTCGGCGCCGGCTACTACGCGCTGTACCGCATCAACCCGGCCGGCATGGGCTTCGGCGATGTGAAGCTGGCGGTCGGCATGGGCGCCGTACTCGGCTGGTACGGCTGGTCCACCGTCCTGCTCGGCGCCTTCGCCGGCTTCCTGCTCGGCGCGCTGTACGGCGCGGCCCTCGTCGCCGTACGGCGGGCGGGCCGGAAGACCACGATCCCGTTCGGGCCGTTCCTGCTGGCCGGCGCCCTCGCCGGGCTGCTGATCGGCGCGTACGCGGCCTGACGTCCTTACGGTGAAACCGCTGGCGTAGGCTGGTTCGGTCCGTCCACAACCCTTGACGAAAGGGACGCCCTGGTGACCGAGAAGGCCGACCTCCAGTCTGTCCTCGACCGTGCCGCTGCCGGTGGGCGGATCACCCCGGAAGAGGCGCTCGACCTCTACCGGGACGCCCCGTTGCACGCGCTGGGCGCCGCCGCCGACGCCGTACGCCGCCGCAAGTACGCCGGCGTCGAGCACATCGCGACGTACATCATCGAGCGGAACATCAACTACACGAACGTGTGCGTCACGGCGTGCAAGTTCTGCGCCTTCTACGCGGCCCCCAAGGACAAGGACAAGGGCTGGACCCGCGACCTCGACGACATCCTGCGCCGCTGCGCGGAGACGGTCGAGCTGGGCGGCACCCAGATCATGTTCCAGGGCGGCCACCACCCGGACTACGGCGTCGAGTACTACGAGAAGCACTTCCGGGCCATCAAGGAGGCCTTCCCCCAGCTGGTGATCCACTCGCTGGGCGCGTCCGAGGTCGAGCACATGGCCCGCATCTCCGGAGTGTCGGTCGAGGAGGCCATCACCCGGATCCACGAGGCGGGCCTCGACTCCTTCGCCGGCGCCGGCGCCGAACTGCTCCCCGAGCGCCCCCGCAAGGCCATCGCGCCCCTCAAGGAGTCCGGCGAGCGCTGGCTGGAGATCATGGAGACCGCGCACCGGCTGGGCGTGGAGTCCACCTCCACCATGCTGATGGGCACGGGCGAGACGAACGCCGAGCGCATCGAGCACCTGCGGATGATCCGGGACGTACAGGACCGCACGGGCGGCTTCCGCGCCTTCATCCCGTACACCTACCAGCCCGAGAACAACCACCTGAAGGGCCGCACCCAGGCGACCCTCTTCGAGTACCTGCGGATGATCGCGATCGCCCGCCTCTTCCTCGACAACGTCCAGCACATCCAGGGCTCCTGGCTGACCACGGGCAAGGAGGTCGGCCAGCTGTCGCTGCACTACGGCGCGGACGACCTCGGCTCGATCATGCTGGAGGAGAACGTGGTCTCCTCGGCCGGCGCCAAGCACCGCTCCAACCGCCTGGAGATCATCGACCTGATCAGGAAGGCGGGGCGGGTGCCGGCGCAGCGCTCCACGACCTACGAGCACCTGGTCGTCCACGACGACCCGGCGAACGACCCCGTGGACGAGCGGGTGATGTCCCACATCTCGTCCACGGCGATCGAGGGCGGCACGGCCCACCCGGAACTGAAGCTGCTGGCGTCCAACTGAGGCCGTTTTGCTGACGATTCACACCGCGGACCTGCTGATCACCGGGGACCCGCGGTGGTCGCCGATGCGCGAGGGGGCGATCCTGGTCCAGGGCCGGGAGATCGCCTCCGTCGGCCCGTACGAGGAACTGGCCGCGGCGCATCCGTCGGCCCGGGTACGCCGGTGGCCGGGCCTCATCGCGCCCGGTCTGCTCAACCCGTACGGGCCCGAACTGCTGGAGCAGGCCTACCACCCCGACCCGCGCGAGGCCGGCGAACTGGGCACCGAGCCGATCATGGACGCGGCGGCCCTGGCCGCCCTCGACATGACCGACGCGCGGTGGGGCGCGAGCGCCCGGCGCGGCGTACAGCGGATGCTCGCGCACGGAACGGTGGCGGTGGCGGGGGACCTGTGGCGGCCGTCCGTGGCCGACGCCGTGCACCGGGCCGGGCTGACGAGCGAGGAGCGCTTCGAGGATCCTCCGGGCCCGCCGGGCCTGGACCCGCTGGCCGGGTGCCGATCCCTCGCCGAGGCGATCCTCATGCCGATCCTGCCGCACGAGGGCGTGTGCGCGGACTTCGCCGTGTTCGACGTGCCGGACGAAGACGCCCTCGTCGAGCGTGGGGCGGGTACCTGCGTGGCGACGGTCGTCGAGGGCCGTCTGCTGTACCGCCGCCGCTGACCAGCGGCACCTCCCAACGAGCGCCGCCCCGCCCGCCTTGCCCCGCGCGGGAGCACCTCCGCCTGCCCCGCCACCCCCGCCCGGCGAGCAGCGCCCGCCCCCCTCAGCCCGCGAACGCCTCCCCGAACGCCCCCGAACTCTGGCTCAACCCGCTGCAGTTCGTCGCCGCGTCGTCCGCGTCGGAGTCCCCGGCCGTGCACCGCCGGTCCCGGAAGGTGGACCACATGGACACCCAAGCGATCTCCTTCTCCTCCGCGAACGTGCGTACCCGCGCCGCGTCGGACAGCGTGAACGTCTCCCCGTCCACGTCGTTGACCCCGATCATCGAGGTGAGCGCCATGCCCCGCCACGCCCCGGCGTCCGACAACCCGAACACCTTCTTCAGCTGGGCGTGCGCGGCCTCGGCGGAGGTGACCGCGTAGTCGCCCATGTCGCCGGCGTACGACTCGCCGTAGTTCATCGTCATCAGGTTCACCGTGGCGACCTGGACGTCGTACGTGTTCGCGGACGCCAGCAGCGCGAGACCGTCGGAGTCGAGGCCCGAGGGCATCACCGGCAGGGTGAAGGAGACCTTCAGGCCCGGCCGTTGCTTCTGGAGCAGCGCTATCGCCCGCGAACGCCGGGCGACGGAAGCGGAGTCGGTCAGTTCGTCGCCCTCGATGTCGAAGTCGGCCCGTTCGGAGCCGGCCGCGTCCAGCGCCCTGCCGTAGGCGGCGGCCAGTTCCGCGACGCTGTCGCAGGTCGCGGCCAGCTCCTTGCCGGACGCTCCGCCGAAGGACACACGGACGTCGGCGCCGTCCTTCTTCAGGCGCGCTATCCGGGACTTCACGGCCGAGTCGCCGATCGCCTCGGTGCCGTTCCACTTCGGCGTGCAGCCACTGCCGTCGGAGATGACGAAGGCGAGGTTGTACGTCGACGGTGAACCGGCGGAGTCGGTGTCCGACGCCTCGGTGGCGCTGACGTAGGGGGCGTAGGCGACCGTCGAGGGCGAGGGCGAGGGCGAGGGCGAGGGCGAGGGCGAGGGCGAGGGCGAGAGCGAGCTTGCAGAGCGCCGATCCCCAGCCCCTTCGGTCTCCGCATCCGCCTCCCCTGGCGCCAACTGACCGGAGCGCAGCGGCAGTCATGACCATTCCGACGTCCTCGCGCGGCCGCCGGCGCGCCCCCACCCGCATCGAACGCGCGGCGGGCAGGGCCGCGGCGCTCCAGCGCCCCCGTGTCATCCTCGCGCTTCTTCTCCTGCTGGCCCTGACCTGCGTAATGCTGCTCGACGGCTATCTGCGCGCCGAGGTCGGCGGCGACCAGCGCGTACGCACCGGTGCCGGCTCCGGCAAGGTCCCCGACAAGATCCTGAACGGCGGCCCGATCCTCACCTTCCGGGGCGGACAGGCCACCGCGGTCTCCGTCCCGGCGAAAACCATCGCGCTCACCTTCGACGACGGCCCGAAAGCTTCGGCAGCGCCCTGTGGGACCTGTCGACGTACCTCTTCTGCTGGATCCTCGGCTTCGCCCACCGCGACGGTGTGCTGCGGCGGATGAGACCGGCGCTCGTCTGCGTCCTGTCGTGTGCCGCGATGGCCTACGGCGCCTGGTACGCCCTCTCCCACCAGGCCGACTTCGGCACCTACGACCTCGACGAGAACCCCCTCGCCCAGGCCTTCTGGTCGGCGGGCTTCGTGACGCTGCTGATGTGGGCGAAGGCGTCCTTCCGGATCGACTTCGCCTGGCTGACCCGGTTCCGGCGGCTGGACCGTACGGTCACCGTCTTCAACGCCCGCGCGGTGACGATCTACCTCTGGCACGAGATCGCCCTGGTCCTGGCCGTCCCGCTGATCGACCGGTTCTGGGACGTGCCCGCATTCGAGAGATACCTGCCCCTGGACAGCCAGTGGTTCATGTTCGGCGTCGGCTGGATCCTGATCGCCGTCTTCGTGCTGCTGTGCGGCTGGGTGGAGGACGTCGCGGCACGGAGGCGGCCCAGGCTCCTGCCGTGAGGGCGGGCTGCAAGAATGGGCGGGTGACCCGCGCTTCCCTGAACAAGCAGCCGCACGAAGTCGCCTCGATGTTCGACGACGTGGCGGAACGGTACGACCTGACCAACGACGTGCTGTCGCTCGGCCAGGACCGGGTGTGGCGCAAGGAGGTGGCGAAGGCGGTCGACGCGCGCCCCGCGCAGAAGGTCCTCGACCTGGCCGCCGGCACGGCCACCTCCTCGCTGCCCTTCGCGCGGACGGGCGCGTACGTCGTCCCGTGCGACTTCTCGCTCGGGATGCTGCAGGTCGGCAAGAAGAAGCACACCTGGCTGCCGTTCACGGCCGGCGACGCGACGCGGCTGCCGTTCAAGGACGACACCTTCGACGCGGTGACGATCTCCTTCGGGCTGCGCAACGTCCAGGACACGGACGCGGCGCTGCGGGAGATGTACCGGGTGACCCGGCCCGGCGGCCGGGTGGTGATCTGCGAGTTCTCGCACCCGACCTGGGCGCCCTTCAGGACCGTCTACACCGAGTACCTGATGCGTGCGCTGCCGCCGGTCGCGCGGGCGGTCTCGTCCAACCCGGACGCGTACGTCTACCTCGCCGAGTCCATCCGCGCCTGGCCCGACCAGCCCGCCCTCGCCGAGCGGCTGCGCAAGGCGGGCTGGTCGAAGGTGGCCTGGCGCAACCTCACCGGCGGCGTGGTCGCGCTGCACCGGGGCTTCAAGGAGAGCTGAGGCCCTTCACGGCGCCTAGCGGTTGATCGTCTCGAAGGCGTCCCCGGGCTCACCGAGTTCGCGTTGCAGTCCGCCGCTGGGCGGCCGTGGGATGCGTGGCTCGCGCACGCCTCCGCCGCCCTCTCCCTCACCGAAGTCGAACCACACGTACACCATGGAGTCCCGGGGCACTTCGGCGCCGGGCTGCGGGTACTGGCGTACGACGTAGTCGACGACCGCGAGGTGGAAGTCCGGGCGGTCCGGCGCGTTGAGGAACAGGCCCCGCGCCTGGGCCGTCTCGCGCGCGTCCATGGCCATCAGTCCGACCAGTCGCGGTACGCGCACTTCGGGTGTTTTGGGTGTTATGCGCACAGATGTCACCCCCAGCGGTACTGGAAGGGTAACTCCCGTGCGCCCCGGCCGGAAGGAGTCGGTGTCTTTCTGTGACAGATGGCTACTCTGTGTGGTCGAGGCTCAGCCGGAAGCACAGGGCGTCTTCGTCCAGGGTGGGATGCGGATAGGTCTCCGCCGGGCGCATGCCGAGCCGCCGGGTCACCGCGATCGACCGCTCGTTTCCCGGCCGGACCACCGCCACCACCTCCTTGACCCCGGCCGTCCGCACCCGCCGCAGCGTCTCGCGCGCGGCCGCGGTGACGTACCCCTTGCCCCAGTGCGCGCGGCCGAGCCGCCAGCCGATCTCCATCTCGCCGACCGGACCCCACTCCGGCCGCCAGGGCTGCGCTCCGGTGAAGCCGATGACCTCACCGGACTCGTCCAGCATGGTCCACAGGCAGAAGCCGAGTTCGGCGTCGTGCCGCCGCTGCCGCGCGGTGAGTTCCTCGTAGACCGACAGCGCGGCCGGTCTGCCGCCGTAGAACTCCATGACCTCGGGGTCGTCGAAGACCCGGTGCCAGGCGATCGCGTCCTCATGGGTGGGAACGCGCAGCCGTACCGCAGGGAGAGGTCGGTTCACAGGGCAGCCCTTCAGCCGGGTGATCAATTCTGCTGAATAGACTGCCCATGTCCAGTGCCGGTCGGCACACAGATTTCGAACTTGGGGAGATCCCGCCGTGACCGTCGAGACCGAGCCCCTCTCCGAGAACACCGCCGATGTGATCGTCGTGGGCGCGGGGCCCGCCGGCTCCACGACCGCGTACCACCTCGCCAAGGCCGGCCTCGACGTCCTGCTCCTGGAGAAGACCGAGTTCCCGCGCGAAAAGGTGTGCGGTGACGGCCTCACCCCGCGCGCGGTCAAGCAGCTCGTCGCCATGGGCATCGACATCTCCGAGGAGGCCGGCTGGCTGCGGAACAAGGGCCTGCGCATCATCGGCGGCGGCGTCCGCCTCCAGCTGGACTGGCCGGAGCTGGCCTCCTACCCGAACTACGGACTCGTCCGCAAGCGCGACGACTTCGACGAGCAGCTCGCCCGCAACGCCCAGAAGGCGGGGGCGCGGTTGTACGAGCGCTGCAACGTGAGCGGCCCGGTCATCGACGACCGCACCGGCCGCATCACGGGTGTCACCGCCAAGCTCGGCGAGGAGAAGCGCGAGGTCACCTTCCGCGCGCCCCTGGTGGTGGCCGCCGACGGCAACTCCACCCGCCTGTCCCTCGCGATGGGCCTGCACCGCCGCGAGGACCGCCCGATGGGTGTCGCGGTGCGCACCTACTTCACCTCGCCCCGCCACGAGGACGACTACCTGGAGTCCTGGCTGGAACTGTGGGACCGCCGCGGCCCCCAGGACCGGCTGCTGCCCGGCTACGGCTGGATCTTCGGCATGGGCGACGGCACCTCGAACGTCGGCCTCGGTGTGCTGAACACCTCCGCCTCCTTCAAGGAGCTGGACTGGCGCGAGATCCTCAAGGCCTGGTGCGCCTCCATGCCGGAGGACTGGGGCTACACCCCCGAGAACATGACCGGCCCCATCCGTGGCGCCGCCCTCCCCATGGCCTTCAATCGCCAGCCGCACTACACGCGCGGCCTGCTGCTCGTCGGGGACGCCGGCGGCCTGGTGAACCCCTTCAACGGCGAGGGCATCGCCTACGCCATGGAGTCCGGCCAGATCGCCGCCGACGTCATCGTCCAGGCCCACGCGCGGGCCACGCCCGCCCAGCGCGAGATCGCCCTGCAGCGCTACCCGCGCGTCCTGAAGGACACCTACGGCGGCTACTACACGCTCGGCCGTGCCTTCGTGAAGCTCATCGGCAACCCGAAGGTCATGCAGATCGCGGCCCAGCGCGGCCTCACCCACCCGATGCTGATGAAGTTCACCCTCAAGCTGCTGGCGAACCTCACCGACCCCACGGGCGGCGACGCCATGGACCGCATCATCAACGGCCTGAGCAAGGTGGCCCCGAAGGCGTGAGCCCTTCCTAGGACCGGCTCAGCTCCTCGGCACGGGCGGCCCGGCGGGCGAACACCTCGTCCCGCCGGTCCGCCATCTGCCGCAGCGCGTCCTTTTTCTCCCGCTTGGAGAGCCGATCCAGGTAGAGGTACCCGTTGGTGTGGTCGGTCTCGTGGATGAGGCAGCGCGCGAAGTACCCCGTGCCCTCGATGACGACGGGATCGCCGTCCTTGTCCTGCCCGCGCACGACGGCCCGGTCCGGCCGCGGTACGGCCATCACGGCACCCGGAACCGACAGACAGCCCTCGCCCTCGTCCAGCAACCGCCGCCCGCTCGTGGGCGTTTCGAGCACCGGATTGACGATGTGCCCGACATGCCGGACTCCGTCGTCATCGGGGCAGTCGTACACGAACAGCCGCAGATCGACCCCCACCTGACTCGCCGCGAGTCCCGCTCCTTCGGCGACATACAGGGTCAGGAACATGTCGTCGACGAGTGCGGCGAGGTCGGGTCCGAACTCCGTGACGTCCCGGCACGGCTTGTGCAGGACCTCCTCGCCGACCTCGGTGATCCGGCGCACCGCACCGCGCCCGGCCTCGGGGGCGTGGCGGGGGTAGTAGTCGGCGGGCCTTCCCTGTACGAACACGCGTGGCATGCCGCGGTCTCCTTCGCTCATGGACGGACCGCAGGACGGCGGCCCGAGCAGAGCATGTCAGGAGCGGCGCTCCGCGGCGCCGGGAACGGCGCAAGGGCCGCTGCCCCCGAGCGGCTGCGGCCCTGTGCGCGTGACAGGCGGGTGAGCGAGGTGCGTTCAGAGCACCCGCACGGCGCCGGTCGGCGGGTCGTACGACAGCGGCTTCTCGACGATGCCGGTGGACGGGTTCTGCGCGCCGACGAACATACCGTCGCCGGCGTAGATCGCCACGTGGTACGCGCTGCCCGCGCTGCCCCAGTAGAGGATGTCGCCCGGCTGCAGGTTGCTCAGCGAGACCTGCGTGCCGGCGGTCGACTGGTCCTGGGACACGCGCGGCAGGCTGACGCCGACCTGCTTGAAAGCGGCCTGCACCAGGCTGGAGCAGTCCCACGCGTTGGGGCCGGAGGCGCCAAGGACGTAGCTCTTGCCGATCTGGGCCTTGGCGAAGGCGAGGACGGCCGCGGCGGAACCGGTGGCCGTGCTCGTGGAGGTGCCGGTGCTGTCCGTGGCGGCGAGTGTCGTCCGCGCCGCGCTGCGCGAGGCACGCTCGGCGGCGGCCTTGCGGGCGGCCTCCTCGGCCTTCTTCTTGGCTTCGGCGGCCTTCTGCTTCGCCTCCGCGAGGTCCGCCTTGGCCTGCTTCGCGGCCTTTGCGGCGGCCGCGTCACGCTCGGCCTGCAGCTGGTAGTTCGCGGCGGCCTGCTGGGTGGCGTCCGCGGACTTGGCGGCCTGAGCGGCCAGGTCGGCCGTCAGGGTGGGCAGTTCGAGGGTCTGCGTCACCGGCTCGGCCGCGTTCGCCGAGCCCGACGCCCCGGCCACTGCCAGGGTGCTGAGGACGCCACCGGCAACTCCGGCCCGCATCGCGAGGGTCGACGCGCTGCGGCGGGGCTTCCGGTGGCTGCGTATGTGAGCGGTGTGGGACATGGGAACAACCGGTATCAGGGGCTCCTTCATATCTTCAAGAAACGTGTGCTGCGCCACAGTTGCTCAATCGAGACCTGAAATCCCGGACGCGTCGCTCTTTATTGACGCCGTAACGGACATTGCGGACGCACGTGATCAAGGGCTTGATCACGGCCTTTGATCATTACGTCCGAATTGCCCCACGCCTACCACTGGTTGAGGTCATTGGCCAAGCCCGGTTCTCAGGAGCCTCTCATCGATGTGGCGGAGGTCACGGAACGGTCACCGGAAACGCGGCGTCCCGTGCGCGAGGAGCTCGTGAACGCGTGCACGCGTCCGGACCCGCGTCCACATCGCACCCCGCACCTCCCCCTGATGTGTGAACGCGTCCCTCTATCAGGCACCCACGTCCAGCACCAATTTGCATGCGTCGGAACCCTCTTGATATGGAGACGCACCCTCCGGCCTGCGATGACGAGCGAGAATGTCACTTCTCGTGATCAACTGAACGCTTCGCGTATGAAGATCACTCATAATCCGACTTCATGATCCTTCGTCAGGTGGTGGAGATCACAAAGCTCGTGCAATACCCCGTGTCGCAGATCACAGAGCGACGGGCATAAGATGCGTGGCAACTGGGCTTGTGACCTGCTTCACATGTTCTCGATCTTCGCCCGGGACGGCGGGGCTCGTGGGACCGGTGAGGCGGGAGTGAGTTCAGTGCACCAGTGCAACCGCCAGCAGTCAGCGCCGACTGAGAGGAGCGAGGAGCGGTGAACGCGTATGCGCCCATCCTCGTACTGGGAGCCCTCGGGGCAGGCTTTGCGATCTTCTCCGTGGTCATGGCCACGCTGATCGGTCCGAAGCGGTACAACCGCGCCAAGCTCGAGGCCTACGAGTGCGGTATCGAGCCGACCCCCACGCCGGCCGGCGGCGGGCGCTTCCCCATCAAGTACTACCTGACGGCGATGCTCTTCATCGTCTTCGACATCGAGATCGTCTTCCTCTACCCCTGGGCCGTCACCTTCGACGCCCTGGGGATTTTCGGGCTCGTGGAGATGCTGCTCTTCGTGCTCACCGTCTTCGTCGCGTACGCGTACGTATGGCGGCGCGGCGGCCTGGAATGGGACTGAGGGGCCTTAGGACATGGGACTCGAAGAAAAGCTGCCGAGCGGCTTCCTGCTGACCACCGTCGAGCAGGCCGCGGGCTGGGTGCGCAAGGCGTCCGTCTTCCCGGCCACCTTCGGCCTCGCCTGCTGCGCCATCGAGATGATGACCACCGGCGCCGGCCGGTACGACCTTGCGCGCTTCGGCATGGAGGTCTTCCGCGGCTCACCGCGCCAGGCCGACCTGATGATCGTCGCCGGCCGGGTCAGCCAGAAGATGGCGCCGGTGCTCCGGCAGGTCTACGACCAGATGCCCAACCCGAAATGGGTGATCTCCATGGGCGTCTGCGCCTCCTCGGGCGGCATGTTCAACAACTACGCGATCGTTCAGGGCGTCGACCACATCGTTCCGGTCGACATCTACCTGCCGGGCTGCCCGCCCCGCCCCGAGATGCTGATGGACGCGATCCTCAAGCTTCACCAGAAGATCCAGTCCACCAAGCTCGGCGTCAACGCCGAGGAGGCCGCCCGCGAGGCGGAGGAAGCGGCGCTCAAGGCCCTGCCCACGATCGAGATGAAGGGGCTGCTGCGGTGAGCGACGCGAACGGCAACGGCACGGGCGGCGTGAACGGGTCCGCGAACGGGGTGAACCCCGAGAAGGACCTCTCCGCCTCCAACCTCCCCGGCCAGCGCGGCCAGGGTGGCGAGGAGATCCGCGTCCAGCGCGGCATGTTCGGCGCCAACAACGGCGGCGACACCTCCGGCTACGGCGGCCTGGTCCGCTCGGTCCGACTCCCGGGACCGGCGACCCGCCCCTACGGCGGCTGGTTCGACGAGGTCGCCGACGAGCTGGAGGGCGCCCTGGAGGAACAGGGGCTCCTCCCCGACAACGCGATCGAGAAGACGGTCGTCGACCGCGGCGAGCTGACCTTCCACATCGAGCGCGAGCACCTGCTCCGCGTCGCCCGCACCCTGCGCGACGACCCGGCCCTGCGCTTCGAACTATGCACCGGCGTCAGCGGCGTCCACTACCCGCACGACACGGGCCGCGAACTGCACGCCGTCTACCACCTGCGCTCGATCACCCACAACCGGCTGATCCGCCTCGAAGTCAGCGCCCCCGACGCCGACCCGCGCATCCCGTCCCTCGTCTCCGTCTATCCGACGAACGACTGGCCCGAGCGCGAGACCTACGACTTCTTCGGAATCGTCTTCGACGGTCACCCGGCCCTGACGCGGATCATGATGCCGGACGACTGGCAGGGCCACCCGCAGCGCAAGGACTACCCCCTCGGCGGCATCCCCGTCGAGTACAAGGGCGCCCAGATCCCGGCTCCGGACCAGCGGAGGTCGTACTCGTGAGCAGCACCCAGTCAGCAGCCGCCCGGGAAACCACCGAGGGCACCGTCTACACGGTCACCGGTGGCGACTGGGACGAGGTCGTCCAGTCCGCGACCCGCGCCGACGACGAACGCATCGTCGTCAACATGGGTCCCCAGCACCCCTCCACCCACGGAGTGCTCCGCCTGATCCTGGAGATCGAGGGCGAGACGGTCACCGAGGCCCGGTGCGGCATCGGCTATCTGCACACCGGCATCGAGAAGAACCTCGAGTTCCGCACGTGGACGCAGGGCACCACCTTCGTCACGCGCATGGACTACCTGACGTCCTTCTTCAACGAGACCGCCTACTGCCTCGCCGTCGAGAAACTCCTCGGCATCGAGGACGACATCACCGAGCGGACCAAGATCATTCGGGTGCTCCTGATGGAGCTGAACCGGATGTCCTCCCACCTGGTGTGCATCGCCACCGGCGGCATGGAGCTCGGCGCCACCACGATCATGATCTACGGCTTCCGTGATCGTGAAATGATTCTCGACCTCTACGAGCTCATCACGGGCCTGAGGATGAACCACGCGTACATCCGCCCCGGCGGACTCGCCCAGGACCTGCCGCCCGGCGCGGTGGACCAGATCCGCGAGTTCGTGAAGAAGATGAAGAAGAACCTCCCGGAGTACGACAAGCTCGCCACCGGGAACCCCATCTTCAAGGCCCGCATGCAGGACATCGGCTACCTCGACCTGGCCGGCTGCATGGCCCTCGGCGCCACCGGCCCGATCCTGCGCTCCACCGGCCTGCCGCACGACCTGCGCAAGGCACAGCCGTACTGCGACTACGAGACGTACGACTTCGAGATCCCGACCGCCGACACCTGCGACGCCTACGGCCGCTTCCTGGTCCGCCTGGAGGAGATGCGCCAGTCGCTCAGGATCATCGAGCAGTGCCTGGACCGGCTCCAGCCCGGCCCGGTCATGGTCGCCGACAAGAAGATCGCCTGGCCCGCCCAGCTCGCGCTCGGACCGGACGGTCTCGGCAACTCCCTCGACCACATCAAGAAGATCATGGGCACCTCCATGGAGGCCCTGATCCACCACTTCAAGCTCGTCACCGAGGGCTTCCGCGTCCCGCCGGGACAGGCGTACGCGGCCGTCGAGTCCCCCAAGGGCGAACTCGGTGTGCACGCCGTCTCCGACGGCGGCACCCGCCCCTACCGGGTCCACTTCCGCGACCCGTCCTTCACCAACCTGCAGGCCATGGCGGCGATGTGCGAGGGCGGCCAGGTCGCCGACGTCATCGTCGCCGTCGCGTCCATCGACCCCGTGATGGGAGGCGTCGACCGGTGACCACCTCTTCTTCGGAGCGGGGCGTCAGCCTGGGCATGCCCGAACTGCCCGCGCCCGCCTACCCGGACGACGTCCGGGCCCGGCTGGAGGCGGACGCGCGCGAGGTCATCGCGCGCTACCCGGACTCCCGGTCCGCCCTGCTCCCGCTGCTCCACCTCGTGCAGTCGGAGGAGGGCCATGTCACGCGCACCGGAATGCAGTTCTGCGCGGACATGCTGGACCTGACCACGGCCGAGGTCACCGCCGTCGCCACCTTCTACACCATGTACCGGCGCAAGCCGTCCGGTGACTACCAGGTGGGCGTGTGCACGAACACGCTGTGCGCGGTGATGGGCGGAGACGCGATCTTCGAGACCCTCCAGGAGCACCTGGGCGTCGGCAACGGCGAGACCACCGACGACGGCAAGGTCACCCTGGAGCACATCGAGTGCAACGCGGCCTGCGACTACGCGCCGGTCGTGATGGTCAACTGGGAGTTCTTCGACAACCAGAGCCCGGGCAGTGCCAAGCGTCTGGTCGACGATCTGCGCGCGGGACGGCCCGTACAGCCCACGCGCGGGGCGAAGCTGTGCACGTTCAAGGAGACCGCGCGGATCCTGGCCGGCTTCCCCGACGAGCGGCCCGGGGCCGTCGAGGAGGGCGGAGGTGCGGGACCGGCGTCGCTGGTGGGCCTTCGCCTGGCAAGGGGAGAGGCCGCACCCGCGCGCGTGGTCCATCCGCGCGGAGGTCCCCACGAGCAACCGCAGGACAGGGTGCACGAGCCGTCGCCGGCCGAACACCTCAGTTCCCATGACGCGCCGCTGGACACATCGGCCTCCGACCCGGCCCACCCGGCAGGGCCTACCGCCGAGGAGGGGGAGTGATGACCGTGGTACCCGAGGTCAAGGACACGAGCCCCGAGAAGCTGCTCGCACCCGTGCTGTCGGCCTTCTGGGACGAGGACCGGTCCTGGACTCTGGACGTCTACCGGAGGCACGAGGGGTACGAGGGGCTCCGCAAGGCGCTCGCCATGTCACCGGACGACGTGATCGCGTACGTCAAGGAGTCCGGTCTGCGCGGCCGCGGCGGCGCCGGGTTCCCGACCGGAATGAAGTGGCAGTTCATTCCGCAGGGTGATGGAAAACCTCACTATCTAGTTGTCAACGCCGACGAATCGGAGCCCGGGACCTGCAAGGACATCCCGCTCCTCTTCGCGAACCCGCATAGCCTCATCGAGGGCATTGTGATCGCGTGTTATGCCATCAGGTCGTCGCATGCCTTCATCTATCTGCGTGGTGAAGTCGTCCCCGTTCTGCGGCGGTTGCACGAGGCCGTGCGCGAGGCCTACGAGGCGGGCTACCTCGGCGAGAACATCCTGGGCAGCGGGCTGGACCTCAAGCTCACCGTGCACGCGGGCGCCGGCGCGTACATCTGCGGTGAGGAGACCGCACTGCTGGACTCGCTCGAAGGCCGCCGTGGTCAACCGCGGCTGCGTCCCCCCTTCCCTGCGGTGGAAGGCCTCTACGCCTGTCCGACTGTTGTGAACAACGTCGAGTCGATCGCGTCGGTTCCCGCGATCCTGAAAAACGGGAAAGACTGGTTCAGGTCGATGGGCAGCGAGAAGTCCCCTGGCTTCACGCTCTACTCGCTCAGCGGCCATGTCGCCAGCCCCGGCCAGTACGAGGCCCCGCTCGGCATCACGCTCCGCCAGCTCCTCGACATGAGCGGCGGCATGCGGGCCGGGCACCGCCTCAAGTTCTGGACGCCGGGCGGCTCCTCGACGCCGATGTTCACCGACGAGCACCTCGACGTCCCCCTCGACTACGAGGGCGTCGGCGCCGCCGGCTCGATGCTCGGCACCAAAGCCCTGCAGTGCTTCGACGAGACGACCTGCGTGGTGCGGGCGGTGACCCGCTGGACCGAGTTCTACGCCCACGAGTCCTGCGGCAAGTGCACGCCCTGCCGCGAAGGGACGTACTGGCTGGTGCAGTTGCTGCGGGACATCGAGGCCGGCAAGGGCACCATGTCCGATCTCGACAAGCTCGCCGACATCGCCGACAACATCAACGGCAAGTCCTTCTGCGCCCTCGGCGACGGCGCCGCGTCCCCGATCTTCTCCTCGCTGAAGTACTTCCGCGAGGAGTACGAGCAGCACATCACGGGCCGGGGCTGCCCCTTCGACCCGGCCAAGTCGACGGCCTGGGCGGACCGCCCGGAGGTGAACGCATGACCGTGACCACCAGCGCCCCCACCGGAGGGGGAGAGGCGGCGGTCCCGCCGGAAGACCTCGTCACGCTGACGATCGACGGCATCGAGATCAGCGTGCCCAAGGGCACCCTGGTCATCCGGGCCGCCGAACAGCTCGGCATCGAGATCCCCCGGTTCTGCGACCACCCCCTGCTCGACCCTGCCGGCGCCTGCCGTCAGTGCATCGTCGAGGTCGAGGGCCAGCGCAAGCCGATGGCGTCCTGCACCATCACCTGCACCGACGGCATGGTGGTGAAGACCCAGCTCACCTCGCCGGTCGCGGAGAAGGCCCAGCACGGTGTGATGGAGCTGCTGCTCATCAACCACCCGCTGGACTGCCCGGTCTGCGACAAGGGCGGCGAGTGCCCGCTGCAGAACCAGGCCATGTCGCACGGCAACGCCGAGTCCCGCTTCGAAGGCAAGAAGCGCACCTACGAAAAGCCCGTACCGATCTCCACGCAGGTGCTGCTCGACCGCGAGCGGTGCGTGCTGTGCGCCCGCTGCACCCGCTTCTCCAACCAGATCGCGGGCGACCCGATGATCGAGTTGATCGAGCGCGGCGCACTGCAGCAGGTCGGCACCGGCGAGGGCGACCCGTTCGAGTCGTACTTCTCCGGCAACACCATCCAGATCTGCCCGGTCGGAGCGCTCACCTCGGCGGCCTACCGGTTCCGCTCCCGCCCCTTCGACCTCGTCTCCTCGCCGTCGGTCTGCGAGCACTGCTCCGGCGGCTGCGCCACCCGCACCGACCACCGGCGCGGCAAGGTCATGCGGCGGCTCGCCGAGAACGACCCCGAGGTCAACGAGGAGTGGATCTGCGACAAGGGACGCTTCGCGTTCCGCTACGCGCAGATGAAGGACCGCCTGGACACCCCGCTCGTCCGTAACGCCGACGGTGTCCTGGAACCCGCGTCCTGGCCGGAAGCCCTGGAGGCGGCCGCCCAGGGCCTGACCGCCGCACGCTCCCGGGCCGGCGTCCTCATCGGCGGCCGGCTGACCGTCGAGGACGCCTACGCGTACAGCAAGTTCGCGCGCGTGGCGCTCGACACCAACGACATCGACTTCCGCGCGCGCGTGCACAGCGGCGAGGAGGCGGACTTCCTGGCCTCCCGGGTGGCAGGCCGCGGCCGGGACCTTGACGGCACGGGTGTCACCTACACCTCCCTGGAGAAGGCGCCCGCGGTCCTGCTGGTCGGCTTCGAGTCGGAGGAGGAGGCACCCGGCGTCTTCCTGCGGCTGCGCAAGGCCTGGCGCAAGCGCAAGCAGAAGGTGTTCGCGCTGGCCACACACGCCACCCGGGGCCTGCAGAAAGCGGGCGGCACCCTGCTGCCGGCCGCGCCCGGCACCGAGACAGAGTGGCTGGACGCCCTCGCGAGCGGCGTCGGCCTGGAGGAGCCCGGCACCCGTGCCGCCGAGGCCCTGCGCACCGAGGGCGCGGTCATCGTCGTCGGTGAGCGGCTCGCCTCGGTCGCCGGCGGCCTCACCGCCGCCGTACGCGCCGCCACCGCGACCGGCGCCCAGCTGGTGTGGATCCCACGCCGGGCCGGCGAGCGCGGTGCCGTCGAGGTGGGCGCACTGCCGTCGCTGCTGCCGGGCGGCCGTCCGGCGACCGACCCGCGTGCGCGAGACGAGGTCGCCGCCGTCTGGGGGCTCGCGGAACTCCCGCTGCGCTACGGCCGCGACACCCACCACATCGTCGAGGCCGCCGCCACCGGCGAACTGTCGGCCCTCGTGGTCGCCGGGGTGGAGGTCGCCGACCTGCCCGACCCGGCACGCGCGCGTGAAGCACTCGACAGCGTCGGCTTCCTGGTGTCGCTGGAGCTGCGGCCCAGCGAGGTCACCGAGCACGCCGATGTCGTCCTGCCGGTCGCCGCGGTCGCCGAGAAGGCGGGCACCTTCCTCAACTGGGAAGGCAGGGTGCGGTTCTTCGACGCCGCCCTCAAGCCCGACCAGATGACACGCCGCCTCGCACCGACCGACACGCGCGTGCTGCAGATGCTGGCCGACGCCATGGACGTCCACCTGGGCCTGCCGGATCTGCGCACCACGCGCGCGGAGATCGACCGGCTCGGCTCCTGGGACGGTCCGCGCGCCCAGGACCCCCACGAGACCGCGGGCGCGCTGCCCCGCCCGGCCGCCGGCGAGGCCGTACTCGCCGGGCACCGGCTCCTTCTCGACCAGGGCGTCCTCCAGGAGGGCGACGAGGCGCTCGCCGGAACCCGGCATGCCGCGCACGCGCGCGTGTCGGCGGCGACGGCGGCCGAGGCAGGCGTCAAGGAAGGCGAAGCCCTCGCCGTCACCGGCCCTGCCGGGACCGTCGAACTGCCGCTGCAGATCACCGAGATGCCCGACCGGGTGGTCTGGCTTCCGCTGAACTCCGTCGGCGCCGGCGTCGCCTCCGACACCGGGGCACGGCCCGGCTCACTCGTCCGCATCGGCCCGGCGGCATCCGCCGAACCGGCCCCCAAGGAGGTGGAGGCATGAGCCCGTACCTCGCAGCTGAAAACCTCTCGATGTTCGGCCGCGACCCCTGGTGGCTGGTCGTCGTCAAGGCCGTGTTCTGCTTCGCCTTCCTGATGGTGACCGTGCTGTTCTCCATCGTCTGGGAGCGCAAGGTCGTCGCCTGGATGCAGCTGCGCATCGGCCCGAATCGGCACGGCCCCTGGGGCATGCTCCAGTCGCTCGCCGACGGCGTGAAGCTGATGCTCAAGGAAGACATCATCGTCAAGCGCGCCGACAAGGTGGTCTACGTCCTGGCGCCGATCGTCGCGGCCATCCCGGCCTTCATGGCGATCGCGGTGATCCCCTTCGGCCCGGCCGACAACGAGATCTCGATCTTCGGCACCCGCACCACGATGCAGCTGACCGATCTGCCGATCGCGATGCTCTACATCCTCGCGGTCGCCTCCGTCGGCATCTACGGCATCGTCCTCGCGGGTTGGAGTTCCGGATCCACCTACCCGCTCCTCGGCGGCCTGCGCTCCTGTGCGCAGATGATCTCCTACGAGATCGCCATGGGCGCCGCGTTCGCCTCCGTGTTCCTGTACTCGGGGTCGATGTCGACGTCCACGATCGTCGAGCAGCAGCACGACCGCTGGTACATCCTGCTGCTCCCGGTCTCGTTCATCCTCTACATCGTCACGATGGTCGGCGAGACCAACCGGGCCCCCTTCGACATGCCGGAGTCCGAAGGCGACCTGGTCGGCGGCTTCAACACCGAGTACTCGTCCATCAAGTTCGCGATGTTCATGCTCGCCGAGTACGTGAACATGGTGACGGTGTCGGCCGTGTCGACCACGCTGTTCCTCGGCGGCTGGCGCGCCCCCTGGCCGATCAGCTCCTTCTGGCAGGGCGCGAACCACGGCTGGTGGCCGCTGCTCTGGTTCGTGATCAAGGTCCAGCTGCTGCTGTTCTTCTTCATCTGGCTGCGCGGCACGCTTCCTCGCGTCCGCTACGACCAGCTGATGAAGCTCGGCTGGAAGGTCCTCATCCCGGTCTCCGTGACCTGGCTGATGCTGGTGGCGACCGTACGGGCCCTGCGCAACGAGCACTACGACTTCCCGAGCATCGCCCTACCGGTCGTCGGCGCGGTACTCGCCCTGGTGGTGATCTCCTACGTCGTCGAGATGTTCCGGGAGAAGGCCAAGGCGGCCGAGCAGCCCGCCGCCGAGGAGGCCGGGTTCGACGCGATGGCGGGCGGATTCCCCGTACCGCCGCTGCCCGGACAGGAGTTGCCGCCGGTGCCCAGGCGCCGCTCACGCCGTGAGCGGGAGCTGATTGTCAGTGGCGGGTCGGACACTGTCAGTGACGGATCTTCGGATGGAAAGGAGGCGTCCGATGGCTGAGGAGCCCAAGGAGACCAAGCCCGGTTTCCAGAACCCCGTGGCCGGCTTCGGCGTGACCTTCAAGGCCATGTTCAAGAAGCGGCTGACCGAGCAGTACCCGGAGCAGAAGAAAACCACGGCTCCGCGGTTCCACGGACGGCACCAGCTCAACCGCCATCCGGACGGCCTGGAGAAGTGCGTCGGCTGCGAGCTGTGCGCCTGGGCCTGCCCCGCCGACGCCATCTACGTGGAGGGCGCCGACAACACCGACGAGGAACGCTACTCGCCGGGCGAGCGGTACGGCCGCGTCTACCAGATCAACTACGCCCGCTGCATCCTGTGCGGCCTGTGCATCGAGGCGTGCCCCACGCGCGCGCTGACGATGACCAACGAGTTCGAACTGGCCGACTCCAGCCGCGCCAACCTCATCTACACCAAGGAACAGCTCCTCGCCGGCCTCGAAGAGGGCATGGTCGACACACCGCACGCGATCTTCCCCGGGACCGACGAACAGGACTACTACCGGGGCCTGGTGACCCAGGCCGCGCCCGGTACGGTCCGCCAGGTCGCCGTCTCCAAGGGTGAGAAGCCCGAGGACCAGGAGGTGGAAGCATGAGCCCGCAGCTCGCCGCCTACACCACCTCCACCGGTGAGGCCTTCCAGTTCTGGGTCCTCGGCACCGTCGCGGTGATCGGCGCCCTGGGCACCGTCTTCATGAAGAAGGCCGTGCACAGCGCGCTCTGCCTGGCCGGAACCATGATCGTCCTGGCGGTGTTCTACCTCGCCAACGGCGCCTACTTCCTGGGCATCGTGCAGATCGTCGTCTACACCGGCGCGATCATGATGCTGTTCCTGTTCGTGGTGATGCTCGTCGGCGTCACGGCCGCTGACTCGCTGAAGGAGACCATCAAGGGTCAGCGCTGGCTGGCCCTTCTGTGTGGGATCGGCTTCGGAGTCCTGCTGCTGGCCGGCATCGGGAACGCCTCCCTGAAGGAGTTCGCCGGCACCGGCCAGGCGAACGCGAACGGCAATGTGGAGGGCCTCGCCTCCCTCATCTTCACCAAGTACGTGTTCGCCTTCGAAATCACCGGCGCCCTGCTCATCACCGCCGCCGTCGGCGCCATGGTGCTCACCCACCGCGAGCGCACCGAGCGCGCCAAGACCCAGCGCGAGCTGTCCGAACAGCGCGTACGCGACGGGAAGTACGTCCCGCCGCTGCCCGCCCCCGGTGTCTACGCCCGGCACAACGCCGTCGACATCGCGGGCCTGCTCCCCGACGGCACCCCGTCCGAGCTGACCGTCAGCAAGACGCTGCGCGAGCGCGGCCAGATCCGTGACGTGTCGGCGGAGGCGCTCAACGACCTGCGAGCGCTGGAGCAGCGCGCGCAGGAACGCCTGGAGCGCACGGCGATCGAACCGGCGACGTTCAAGCGGCCCGAGGAGGCGTCGAAGTGAACCCGGTCAACTACCTCTACCTCGCCGCCCTGTTGTTCACGATCGGCGCGACCGGCGTACTGATCCGGCGCAACGCCATCGTGGTCTTCATGTGCATCGAGCTGATGCTGAACGCCTGCAACCTCGCGTTCGTCACCTTCTCCCGGATGCACGGCAACCTCGACGGCCAGATCATCGCCTTCTTCACGATGGTCGTCGCCGCCGCGGAGGTCGTGGTGGGCCTCGCGATCATCGTGTCGCTGTTCCGTACCCGCCACTCGGCCTCGGTCGACGACGCCAGCCTGATGAAGCTGTAAGGGGTCGGAAGAATCGTGGAGAACCTGATCGCGCTGCTCATCGCGGCGCCCCTGCTCGGAGCGGCCGTCCTCCTGGTCGGCGGCCGGCGCCTGGACAGCGTCGGCCACTGGATCGGCACGCTGCTCTCGTTCGTCTCCTTCGTCATCGGTGTCGTCCTCTTCGCCGACCTGCTCGGCAAGAGCGCCGACCACCGCACGCTGACCCAGCACCTGTGGACCTGGATCTCGGTCGGCAGCTTCCAGGCGGACGCCACCTTCCGCCTGGACCAGCTGTCGATGACGTTCGTCCTGCTCATCACGGGCGTCGGCTCGCTGATCCACCTGTACTCGGTCGGGTACATGGAACACGACGAGCGGCGCCGCCGCTTCTTCGGCTATCTGAACCTGTTCCTCGCGGCGATGCTGCTGCTCGTCCTCGCCGACAACTACCTGCTGCTGTACGTCGGCTGGGAAGGCGTCGGCCTCGCCTCGTACCTGCTGATCGGCTTCTGGCAGCACAAGCCCAGCGCCGCGACGGCCGCGAAGAAGGCCTTCCTGGTCAACCGCGTCGGCGACATGGGCCTGTCGATCGCGATCATGCTGATGTTCACCACCTTCGGCAGCTTCGCCTTCGGCCCGGTCTTCGGCCACGCCAGCGACACGTCGGAGGGCAAGCTCACCGCCATCGCACTGATGCTGCTCCTCGCCGCCTGCGGCAAGTCGGCCCAGGTGCCGCTGCAGTCCTGGCTCGGTGACGCCATGGAGGGCCCGACCCCGGTCTCGGCCCTGATCCACGCGGCGACGATGGTGACCGCGGGCGTGTACCTGATCGTCCGTTCCGCCGCCATCTTCAACGCGGCGCCCGACGCCCAGCTCGCCGTCACCGTGGTCGGTGCGGTCACGCTCCTCTTCGGTGCGATCGTCGGTTGCGCGAAGGACGACATCAAGAAGGCGCTGGCCGGCTCGACCATGTCGCAGATCGGCTACATGGTGCTCGCCGCGGGCCTCGGCCCCATCGGCTACGTCTTCGCGATCATGCACCTGGTGACGCACGGCTTCTTCAAGGCCGGGCTGTTCCTCGGCGCCGGTTCCGTCATGCACGGCATGAACGACGAGGTCGACATGCGCCGCTACGGCGGCCTGCGGAAGTACATGCCGGTCACGTTCATCACCTTCGGGCTGGGCTACCTCGCCATCATCGGCTTCCCGGGCCTGTCCGGCTTCTTCTCCAAGGACAAGATCATCGAGGCGGCCTTCGCCAAGGGCGGCACCGAGGGCTGGATCCTCGGCGGCGCGGCCCTGCTGGGCGCGGCCATCACCGCCTTCTACATGACGCGCGTGATGCTGATGACGTTCTTCGGAGAAGAACGCTGGCGGCACGCCCCGACCCCGTCCCCGGCCGAACCGAGCGTGGAGCCCGCCGCCGAGACGCGCGGCGAGCACGCCGAGCCGCACCCGCACGAGTCGCCCAGGGTCATGACGATCCCCATGATCCTGCTGGCCGTGGGATCGGTGGCCGGCGGCTTCTTCTTCAACCTCGGCGACCGCTTCCTGCACTGGCTCGAACCGGTCACGGGGCACAGCGAGGGCCACTCGCCGGTCAGCGCGGCGGCGGTCACCGGCGCGACCATGGTCTGCCTGGTCGTCGGCGTCGGCATCGCCTGGGCCCAGTACGGCCGCAAGCCCGTACCGGCCGTCGCCCCGCGCGGCTCGCTGCTCACCCGCGCGGCCCGCCGCGACCTGCTCCAGGACGACTTCAACCATGTGGTCCTGGTGCGCGGCGGCGAGCACCTGACGCGCTCCCTGGTCTACGTCGACCACACGCTGGTCGACGGCGTCGTCAACGGCACGGCGGCCGGCTTCGGCGGCCTGTCCGGACGGCTCCGCCGGGTCCAGAACGGCTTCGCCCGCTCCTATGCGGTCTCGATGTTCGGCGGCGCGGCACTCCTGGTCGCCGCGACCCTGCTGATGAGGGCGGTCTGATACCGATGTCCTTTCCTCTGCTGACAGCGACGGCGGCGCTCCCGGCCGTGGGGGCCGTCGCCACGGCCGCCGTACCGGCCGCGCGGCGCACCGCCGCCAAGTGGCTGGCGCTGCTCGTCTCGCTCGCCACACTCGCCCTGGCGATCGTCGTCCTGGCCCGTTTCGACCCGGGCGGCGCCCGCTACCAGCTCACCGAGTCCCACGCCTGGATCGAGAACTTCGGCGTGCGATACGAGCTGGGGGTCGACGGCATCGGGGTGGCGCTGGTCGCCCTGACCGCCGTACTGATCCCGTTCATCATCCTCGCGGGCTGGCACGACGCGGACCCGCTGGAGACGGGCAGCCGCCGCTGGCGCCCCACCCAGGGTTTCTTCGCGCTGATCCTGGCCGTCGAGGCGATGGTGGTCATCTCGTTCGAGTCCACCGACGTCTTCCTCTTCTACATCTTCTTCGAAGCCATGCTCATCCCGATGTACTTCCTCATCGGCGGCTTCGGAGACCGCGCCCACGCGCAGGGCGAGGAGGCGGCCTCGACGCAACGGTCCTACGCGGCCGTCAAGTTCCTCCTGTACAACCTGGTCGGCGGCCTGATCATGCTGGCCGCCGTGATCGGCCTCTACGTGGTGGCCGGTAACTTCAGCCTCCAGGAGATCGCGCAGGCCCGTGCGAACGGCTCGCTGCACATGGCGACGAGCACCGAGCGCTGGCTGTTCCTGGGCTTCTTCTTCGCGTTCGCGGTGAAGGCGCCGCTGTGGCCGCTGCACACCTGGCTGCCCAACGCCATGCAGGAGTCCACGGCCCCGGTCGCCGTCCTCATCACCGCGGTCGTCGACAAGGTCGGCACCTTCGCGATGCTCCGCTTCTGCCTCCAGCTGTTCCCCGAGGCCAGCAAGTGGGCGACGCCCGTCATCCTCGTCCTGGCCCTGATCAGCATCGTCTACGGCGCACTGCTCGCCGTCGGCCAGCGGGACATCAAGCGCCTGGTCGCCTACGCCTCGATCTCGCACTTCGGCTTCATCATCATGGGCATCTTCGCGATGACCAGCCAGGGCCAGTCCGGCGCGACGCTCTACATGGTCAACCACGGCATCTCCACCGCCGCGCTGATGCTGGTCGCCGGCTTCCTGATCTCCCGGCGCGGCTCGCGGCTCATCGCCGACTACGGAGGCGTGCAGAAGGTCGCCCCGGCGCTCGCCGGCACCTTCCTGATCGGCGGCCTCGCCACCCTCTCGCTGCCCGGACTAGCCCCGTTCGTCAGCGAGTTCCTCGTCCTGGTCGGCACGTTCACGCGGTATCCGGCGATCGGCATCATCGCCACCTTCGGCATCGTCCTCGCCGCGCTCTACACCCTCGTCCTCTACCAGCGGACGATGACGGGCCCGGTGAAGCCCGAGGTCTCGGCGATGCCCGACCTACGCGCGCGTGAACTCGTCGTCGTCGCCCCGCTGATCGTGCTGCTGATCTTCCTGGGCGTCTACCCGAAGCCCGTCACGGACATCGTCAACCCCGCGGTCAAGCAGACCATGTCCGACGTACACAAGACCGACCCCAAGCCCTCGGTGGAGGCGGCCAAGTGAGCGCAACAGCCGTCCACAGCCTGTGGACAACCGCGGCCGACCCGATCGCGAAGATCCCGGCACCGAAGATCGAATACGGACAATTGTCGCCGACGCTGATCGTCGTCGGTGCCGCGCTGGTCGGCGTGCTGATCGAGGCGTTCGTCCCGCGCAAGTCCCGCTACTACGCCCAGGTGTTCCTGTCCGTCGTCGCGCTGTGCGCCGCGTTCGCCGCGGTGGTCGCACTGGCGGCCGACGGCTACGGCACCACCAAGGCGCACATCGCGGCCATGGGCGCGATCGCAGTCGACGGCCCGTCCCTGTTCCTGCAGGGCACTATCCTGCTGGCCGGTCTCGTCGGCCTGTTCACCTTCGCCGAGCGGCGCCTGGACCCGGCCGCGCACGGCAACCGCGTCGACTCCTTCGCCGCGCAGGCCGCCTCCGTACCAGGGAGCGACAGCGAGAAAGCGGCGGTGAAGGCGGGATTCACCACCACGGAGGCCTTCCCGCTCCTGCTCTTCGCGATCGCCGGCATGCTGGTGTTCCCCTCGGCCAACGACCTGCTGACCCTGTTCGTGGCCCTGGAGGTCTTCTCCCTGCCGCTGTACCTGCTGTGCGCGCTGGCCCGCCGCAAGCGGCTGATGTCGCAGGAAGCCGCGGTCAAGTACTTCCTGCTCGGCGCCTTCGCCTCCGCGTTCACGCTGTTCGGCATCGCCCTGCTGTACGGCTACGCGGGCTCGGTGTCGTACGCGCGCATCGCGCAGGTCGTCGACGGCACGGTCACCAACGTCGACCCGGCGCTCGCCAACACCATGGGCAACGACGCACTGCTGCTGCTCGGCAGCGCCCTGATCGTGATGGGCCTGCTGTTCAAGGTGGGCGCGGTGCCGTTCCACATGTGGACGCCGGACGTCTACCAGGGCGCGCCGACCCCCGTGACCGGGTTCATGGCGGCGGCGACGAAGGTGGCCGCGTTCGGCGCGCTGCTGCGCCTGCTGTACGTCGTCCTGCCCGGGATGCGCTGGGACTGGCGGCCGGTCATGTGGGCGGTGGCGATCATCACGATGCTCGGTGGCGCGATCGTCGCGATCACGCAGACCGACATCAAGCGACTCCTGGCGTACTCGTCCATCGCGCACGCCGGATTCATCCTCGCGGGAGTCATCGCCACGTCGAAGGACGGCGTCTCGTCCGTCCTCTTCTACCTGGCCGGCTACTCGTTCGTGACGATCGGCGCCTTCGCGGTGGTCACGCTGGTGCGCGACGCGGGCGGCGAGGCGACCCACCTGTCGAAGTGGGCGGGGCTCGGCCGCCGCTCCCCGCTCGTCGCGGCGGTCTTCGCCGTATTCCTGCTGGCCTTCGCCGGCATCCCGCTGACCTCCGGCTTCGCCGGGAAGTTCGCCGTTTTCAAGGCGGCGGCGGACGGCGGCGCGGCCCCGCTGGTCGTGGTGGGCGTGATCTCCTCGGCGATCGCCGCGTTCTTCTACATCCGGGTGATCGTCCTGATGTTCTTCAGCGAGCCCAGGCCGGAGGGCCCGACCGTCGCCGTCCCGTCCCCGCTGACCATGACGGCGATCGCCGTGGGCGTCGCGGTGACGGTGGTGCTCGGTGTGGCGCCGCAGTACTTCCTGGACCTGGCGAGCCAGGCGGGAGTGTTCGTGCGCTGACGCTCTCAGGTACACAGCGGCCCGGCACCTCATGGGGTGTCGGGCCGTCGTGCTGGCGGCGACAGGAGAAAGCGGCTCGTTGCTTCATGTCAGCGTCCGATGACGCGGAAGAAAGGACCGAGCCTGTGGATAACTCCGAGGCTGTCGGTCCGGGCCCCTATGGTGGAGGCAGTGGTCGAGGAACGACACACGGGGGACCGACGGGGGACAGGACGATGGGTGCGACGGGCGGGATCAGCGAGATGCCACAGGTGACCGAGGGGCCGGGCGCGGCCGACAGTGAGGCGCTGGCCACCCTGCACCGGGTCTTCGGGTACGAGGCCTTCCGGGGCGAACAGGCAGCGATCATCGAGCATGTGGTGGCGGGCGGCGACGCCGTCGTCCTCATGCCCACCGGCGGTGGAAAGTCGCTGTGCTACCAGATCCCGGCCCTGGTCAGACCGGGTACGGGCGTGGTGATCTCGCCGCTGATCGCTCTCATGCAGGACCAGGTGGACGCCCTGCGTGCCCTGGGCGTGCGCGCCGGCTTCATCAACTCCACGCAGGACTTCGACGAGCGGCGCGTGGTCGAGGCCGAGTTCCTGGCCGGCGAGCTCGACCTGCTGTACCTGGCGCCGGAGCGGCTGCGCCTGGAGGGCACCCTGGACCTGCTCTCCCGAGGCAAGATCTCCGTCTTCGCGATCGACGAAGCGCACTGCGTGTCCCAGTGGGGTCACGACTTCCGCCCCGACTACCTCACCCTGTCCCTCCTCGGCGAGCGCTGGCCGGACGTCCCGCGCATCGCCCTCACCGCCACGGCCACCCACGCCACCCACCAGGAGCTCACCCAGCGGCTGAACCTGCCGACGGCCCGCCACTTCGTCGCCAGCTTCGACCGGCCCAACATCCAGTACCGGATCGTGCCCAAGGCCGACCCCAGGAAGCAGCTGCTCGCCTTCCTTCGCGAGGAGCACGCGGGCGACGCCGGCATCGTGTACTGCCTGTCGCGCAACTCGGTGGAGCGGACGGCGGAGTTCCTGACCGCCAACGGCATCACGGCGGTGCCGTACCACGCGGGACTGGACGCGGGCATGCGCGCCGCCCATCAAGCACGTTTCCTGCGGGAGGACGGCCTGGTCGTGGTGGCGACCATCGCCTTCGGCATGGGCATCGACAAGCCGGACGTACGGTTCGTCGCCCACCTGGACCTGCCCAAGTCGATCGAGGGCTACTACCAGGAGACCGGCCGCGCGGGCCGCGACGGACTGCCGTCCACGGCCTGGATGGCGTACGGACTGAACGACGTCATACAGCAGCGCAAGCTGATCCAGTCCGGCGAGGGCGACGAGGCGTTCCGCCGCCGGGCCACCGCCCACCTCGACTCCATGCTCGCGCTGTGCGAGACGGCCCGGTGCCGCCGCGGCCAGCTGCTCGCCTACTTCGGCCAGGACCCCGACGCGGAGGCCTGCGGCAACTGCGACACCTGCCTCACCCCGCCGGAGACCTGGGACGGCACGATCGCCGCGCAGAAGGTGCTGTCGACGGTGGTACGGCTGCAGCGGGAGCGGGGGCAGAAGTTCGGCGCCGTGCAGATCGTCGACATCCTGCTCGGCAAGCGCACCGGCAAGGTGATCCAGTTCGACCACGACCAGCTGTCCGTCTTCGGCATCGGACAGGACCTCACCGAGGCCGAGTGGCGGGGCGTCATCCGGCAGCTGCTGGCCCAGGGGCTGCTCGCGGTCGAGGGGGAGTACGGCACTCTGGTGCTCACCGAGGCGAGCGGTACCGTGCTGCGGAGAGAGCGGGAGGTGCCGCTGCGCAAGGAGCCGAAGAGGCCCGCCGTCTCCCGGTCCCGGTCGGCCGGCGCCTCCGGCGGCGACCGCAAGGCCAAGGCCGCCGCGGCCGAGCTGCCCGACGAACTCCTCCCCGCCTTCGAGGCGCTGCGTGCCTGGCGCGCCGAACAGGCCCGCGAGCAGGGCGTGCCAGCGTACGTCATCTTCCATGACGCCACCCTGCGGGAGATCGTCAGCCGCAGGCCCGGTTCGGTGCGAGAGCTCGGCACGGTGAGCGGCGTCGGCGAGAAGAAGCTGGTGACGTACGGGGAGGGCGTGCTGGCCGTGCTGGCCGCTTTGGACGCCCCGGCCCCGACCGCGGGTGATGCTCAGGCCGCCGACTGGCCGGAGCCGGACGAGGAGCCGGAGCCGGACGACTGGATATAGCCCCCTGTCCGTCCGTCCGGACGCGGCGGCCGTCACAGCCCCCGAGCCGCGTACGCCCTGACGTCCGCGTCGGTGTCGGCCGTGGCCGTGGCGAGGGCCGCGCGGGCCTCCTCCGTGGCCCGGTGCCGGGTCAGGGCCAGCACCGCCGCCTTGCGGACGTCGGCGTTGGGGTCGGCCAGCGCCTTGGCCAGGGCGGGGACGGCGGCCTCGGCGGACGCGGCCGACAGTGCGGTGGCGGCGCCGGAGCGGACCTGCCAGACCGGGTCGGACAGCGCGGCGACGGCGCGGTGGGCGAGTGGGTCCGGGCAGCCGGTGTCGGCCAGAGCGGCGAGCGCGGCGCCACGCACCAGGGGATCGCTGTCCCCGATGAGCCGGTCCAGGGCGGTGGTGAGCAGCGCCCGGTCGGCTGCGGTCAGGGACGCCGAGCCGACGGAGGCCAGAGCCTTGGCCACGGTGACCCGGACCTCACGGGACGGATCGTTCGCAGCAGCAGTCAGCGGCCCGACCGCGTCGACGGAGACGAGGGCCCGTACGGCCTCGGTGCGCACAGCGGTGTCGGGGTCGTCCAGCCCCGCCGCGAACACCCCGGCCTCGCCGAGCCGCAGGGCGCGCAGCACATCGAGGGCGGCGGCGCGGACCACCGGGTCGAGCGAGGTGAGGGCGCCGGTGAGAGCGGTGCCCAGGGCGGGTTCGGGCGACAGGGTCTCGACCAGCTCGCGCAGTGAGGCAGCGGCGGCCGCCCGGACCTCGGCGTCGGGATCGGACAAGGCGCCGGCCAGAGCCTGCCCGGTGCCGGGCGGCACCGTCTCGGTGAGCATCGAGACGGCCGTCTGACGGACGGCGAGGTCTGGGTCGGCCAAGTAGGGCTCAAGTACGGCGAGTTCTGGTTCCGTCTCGGCCAGCGCCAGCAGCTCGAGGAGCCGGGGTGAGGCGGTGCCCGCCACGTCGGCGCGGTCGGCGGAGGCGGTGACACGAGCGGACGTCGGTCCTGCGGCGACCCGAGCCACCTCGCGCGGCCCGGCCGTGGCCACGTCCTCGGGACGGACCTCGCCGAGCCGGCGTGAGGGACCGCCGGCCGGCGCGAACTCCTCGACCGGGACCAGATACGGAGCCACGGGACGAGCCGTGAACTCCATCGCACCAGAGGGGGACTTGTGCAGATCGAGGTGGTGGAACCAGGACACGTCGTCGCGGCCCGGGTGGTCGAGACGGTCGTGGTAGAGGCCCCAGCGGGACTCGGTGCGGGCGAGCGAGGCGCGAGCGGCCATCTCGGCGCAGTCACGGATGAAGCCGACCTCGGCGCAGCGCATCAACTCGTGCGGGCTACGGGCGCCCATGGCGGCGATGTCGGTGCGCATCCGCTCGAAGGCCTCCAGGGCGAGGGAGAGCCGGGCCCCGGACTTCGGCGGTGCCACGTAGTCGTTCACGAAGCGGCGCAGCTTGTACTCGACCTGGGGCTGCGGCGGACCGTCCGGGTTGCGCAGCGGGCGGTAGATCAGCTCATGCGCCTCGCGCACCTGGTCGGCGGGAAGCTCCCCCTCGTACGCGGTGTACTGGGCGGCGTCCGCGCCCGCGAGGTCGCCGAAGACGAAGGCGCCGATCATGTAGTTGTGCGGCACGCAGGCGAGGTCGCCGGCGGCGTAGAGGCGGGGCACGGTCGTACGGGCGTGGTCGTCGACGCGGACGCCGGAGGCGGAGTGGCCGCCGCACAGGCCGATCTCGGAGATGTGCATCTCGACGTCGTGGGTGCGGTAGTCGTGCCCGCGCCCGGAGTGGAAGGTGCCCCGGGTGGGCCGCTCGGTGGAGTGCAGGATCGACTCCAGCGCGGAGATCGACTCCTCCGGGAGGTGGCTGAGCTTGAGGTAGACCGGGCCGTGGTTGCCGGCGACCTCGGCGGCGAACTCGGCCATCATCTGTCCCGACCAGTAGTCGGAGTCGACGAAACGCTCGCCGTGCCGGTTGACCTGGTAGCCGCCGAAGGGGTTGGCGACGTAGGCGCAGGCCGGGCCGTTGTAGTCCTTGATCAGAGGGTTGATCTGGAAGCACTCGATACCGGTCAGCTCGGCGCCCGCGTGGTAGGCCATGGCGTACCCGTCACCGGCGTTGGTGGGGTTCTCGTAGGTGCCGTACAGGTAGCCGGAGGCGGGCAGGCCGAGCCGGCCGCAGGCGCCGGTGGCGAGGATGACGGCGCCCGCGCGGACGGTGACGAAGGCGCCGGTGCGGGTGTGGAAGCCGGCGGCGCCCACGACCCGCCCCTCGGCGGTCAGGACCCGAACCGGCATCACCCGGTTCTCGATCCGGATCCGCTCCCGCATCTCGCGCCGCCTGAGCTGCCGGTACAGGACCTTTTTGACGTCCTTGCCCTCTGGCATGGGCAGTACGTACGAGCCGGAGCGATGCACCTGGCGCACCGCGTACTCACCGTGCTCGTCCTTCTCGAACTTGACGCCGTACGACTCCAGCCGCTGCACCATGGCGAAACCGCGGGTGGCGGTCTGGCGGACGGTGGACTGGTCGACGATGCCGTCGTTGGCGCGGGTGATCTCGGCGACGTAGTCGTCGGGGTCGGCGCGGCCGGGGATGACCGCGTTGTTGACGCCGTCCATGCCCATGGCGAGCGCGCCGGAGTGGCGGACGTGGGCCTTCTCCAGCAGCAGCACGCTCGCGCCGTGCTCGGCGGCGGTCAGGGCGGCCATGGTGCCGGCGGTGCCGCCGCCGATGACGAGGACGTCGCAAGTCAGCTCCTCGGCGTCGGGGGTGGCGGGAATCTCCGGGTGAGTGGTGGCGAGGGTGGTCACCGGGGTGCCTTTCAGGAGCCGAGCGAGGTGAGGACGTCGCGGCGCAGGGCCACGCGGGCCGGGTCGTCCACGGCCCCGCGGTCGCGAGGCCCGGACACGTCCCGTACGGCGGCCACCCGGCCGGAGCCGAGCACGGCCACGCGGTCGCCGAGGAAGAGGGCCTCGTCGACGTCGTGCGTGACGAAGACGACGGTCGCACCCGTGCCGCGCAACACCTCCACCAGCAGGTCCTGCATGCCGGAGCGGGTCTGGGCGTCAAGGGCGCCGAAGGGCTCGTCCATGAGGACGGCTCGCGGGCTGTCGGCCAGCGCACGGGCCAACTGGGCACGCTGGCGCTGCCCACCGGACACCCGGTGCGGCAACTGCCCCGCATGCGCGCTGAGTCCGACGCGGCCGAGCCAGGACTCGGCACGGGAACGGCGTTCGGAGCGCGGTACACCGCTGATGGCGAGCGGCAGTTCGACGTTCCCGCGCAAGGTGCGCCATGGCAGCAGCGCGTCCTCCTGGAAGACCAGCGCACGGTCGGCCGACGGCCCCGTCAGCGGGACACCGTCCACTTCTGCCGCGCCGCCCAGCGGAGGCAACAATCCGGCGAGGGTGCGCAGCAGCGTGGACTTGCCGCAGCCGGACGGGCCGACGACGGTGAGGATCTCGCCGGGTGAGACGTCCAGGTCGACGTCGTACAGCACCGGTGCGTCCGGGTGGCCGAGCACGGCGGCCCGGAAGGTGAGCCGGGTGCCGCGTACGGCACGCGATACCGGCGCGACGGGAGAGGTGACGGTCTCAGACGAGGTGCTCATCGCGGGCCTCCTCGGTGTCCTTCTGGCCTTGCTGCTCGGGCTGGGCCTGGTGCTTGGAATCGCTGTCGGCACGGACGGGCGCGGCGACAGGCCGGGGCGCGCGGGTGCGGCCACCGGGGACGTACGAGGTGCGGGGCAGCCAGCGGGTCAGGCGCCGGCCGAGGAGTTCCACGGCCGTGGAGGTGACCCAGCCGAGAACGCCGATCGTGACCATGCCGACGAAGACTCCCGGGTAGTTCACCACCGTGTAGTCCTGCCAGGTGCGGTAGCCGACCCCGTACTGGCCGGAGATCATCTCGGCGGAGATCACGCAGATCCACGACACGCCGATGCCGACCGACAGCCCGCCGAAGATGCCGGGCAGCGCGCCCGGCAGTACGACCGAACCGAGGATCCGCAGTCGCCCGCCACCCATGGTGCGCACCGCCTCTTCCCAGACGGGGGTCAGCGCGCGGACCGCGTGCCGAGTGGAGACCAGCACGGGGAAGAAGGCGGCGGTGCAGGTGATGAAGACGATGCCCTGCTCATCGGACGGGAAGAGCAGGATCGCGACCGGGACGAGCGCGATCGCCGGGACCGGGCGGATCACCTCCAGGACCGGGCCGAGCAGATCCTCGGCGAGGCGCGAACGGGCCACGAGCACGCCCGTCGCCACGCCCAGGACGGCCGCCAGGGCAAAGCCGGTCAGGATCCGGGTGAGGCTGTCGGTGAGGTCGGTCCAGAAGTCGCCTCCGGAGAGCCGGCCGGTGAAGGCGCGGGCCACGTCAGTGACCGTCGGGAACTGCGAGAAGCGCAGCCACAGGTCGACGTTGAGGCTGGTCAGCAGCTGCCACAGCCCGAGGAAGGCGGCCAGGGAGGCCGTCCGCAGCGCATACCGGGCGAGGGGCAGCCGGGTCATGAGGCCCGCTCCAGAGCCACGTGGTACGACACCGTACGTGCGCCGCCGTGGGCGGCGATGTAGGCCTGGGCGGTCGCCGGTGTGACGAAGGGCAGCAACTGGTTGCCGTCGGCCACCCAGACAGCCTTGTCGGCGAACCAGAGGGTGCCGGTGGTGGCGTCGGGCACGTAGGCGGCGCGGATGGCGCCTTGGTGTCCGCCCACATAAACCAGCAGCTCCTTCGCGGACTTGAAGGAGACCGTCTTGTCGCTGCCCTTGGGCCACACCTCGCTCGCGGCCGGTGCGGGCGTAGCGATGAGCCGCCTGGCGTAGGAGGCACCAAGGGCCTTCTTGACGTACTGGTCGTCGACGAAGGAGTCCACGTCGATGTCGCCGGTCAGCTTGGCGGCCTTCAGCACGGACACGTCCTGCTTCAGCGCGGAGACGAGCTGCGGCTTGACGGCCGGGTCGAAGGTGGCGATGCCGTGGGCGCCGTTGTACAGATAGACGACCTCGGCGGGCAGACCGGTGGCCTTCGCGACCTTTTCTGCGGCAGCGACGGGGTGCGCGTTGAGGTAGTCCGTCGCCTTCGCTTGGGCCTTGAGGAAGGCCTCCAGAACGGCCGGGTGCTGTTTGGCGAAGTCCTCGCGGGCGGTGACGCCATGGAAGGTGGGCAGATTCAGCTGCGCGCCGTCGTACAGGGCCTTCGCCTTGCCCTGGTAGGCGAGCAGGCCCGGCCAGGCGACGAACTGCGACAGCGCGTCCACGCCACCGGAGGAGAGCGCCGAGGCGCCGACGGCAGGCTGCTGGTTGAGTTTCGAGATGCCCTTGTCAGTGTCGATGCCAGCGCGTTGCAGGGCCCGTACGAGGGTGCCGTCTGCGGCGGAGCCGACGCTCGTGGAGACCTTCTTGCCCTTGAGGTCCTGCAGGGAGGTGAGTTTCGAGCCGGGCGCGGTGACGACGGTGTTGAGACCACCGCGCAGGTTGTAACCGGTCACCGAGACCAGGCGGGTGGGGCGGCCGAGCTGCTTGCCGCGGGCGGCGTTGAGCAGCAGCGGGAAGTCGCCCATCGAGCCGATGTCCACCTTGCCGGCGGTCATCTGGGCGGTGATCGGCGCGCCGGTGGCGTAGTCCTGCCAGTCGACCTTGTAGGTGTGGCCGTCGTGCAGGGAGTTGAGCTGCTTCTCGAAGGAGCCGAGGGAGCGCAGCAGGGTGCCCGCGGTGACGGTGTTGATGGTCCTGGACTGATAGCCGACGGTCACGGTGACCGTGGAGCCGCTGCCCGCCTCGGTGCTGCCGCCACAGGCTGACAGGGGGAGGAGCAGCGCGGCGGTGGATGCGGCGACTGCCGTTCGCTTCATGGTGGTTGTCCCTCTCACCGGAGCAGGTAGGGCATGTTGACGGTGACGGCCCCGGTGGGGCAGCGGGCCGCACAGGGGCCGCAGTACCAGCACTCGTCGACGTGCATGTACGCCTTGCCGTTGGTCTCGTCGATGGCGAGGGAGTCCAGCGGGCACATGTCCACGCAGAGGGTGCAGCCGTCGATGCACTTCGACTCGTCGATGGTCACGGGCACGTCGGCCCGCTGGGGCACCAAGGGCATGGCTGTCTCCAGGAAACGTGCAGGCAGGGATGGTGGAAGGGGGTCTACGACCGGTGGAGCAGGCCGCTCATGGTGATCCGGTCGCCGCGGAAGCGGATGAACTCCAGGTCGACGGGACGGCCGTCGGCGAGGTGGGTGAGGCGTTCCAGCATCAGTACGGCGGCGCCGCGGGGGGCCTGGAGCACGGCGGCGGAATGGGTGTCCGCGTTCACCGCTTCCAGAGTGATCTCGGCCTGGCCGAGGCGCTGGCCGGTGATGGCTTCCAGGAGGCGGAAGACATCGGTGTTCTCCAGGTCGGCACCGAGCAGGGCGGTGCCGATGTCGAGCGGGATGTAGGTGAGGTCGAGGGAGAGGGGCAGGCCGTTCAGGCGGCGCAGACGCTCGATGTAGAGGACATCGGCGCCGGCGGGGACGTGGAGGCGGTCGGCCACCGGGGCGGGTGCGGGGGCGGGGCCCATGGTGCGGACCTCGTTCGTGACGCGGCCGTGTTCGCGGAGGGTTTCCGCGAGGCCCATGAGGCGGTCGAGCCCGTGCGGGTATTTCCGGGCGACGACCACGGTGCCGACGCCGGGCAGTCGTTCCACCAGGCCCTCGGCCCTGAGCAGGTCCAGGGCCTGGCGGACGGTGTTGCGGGAGGCTCGGTAGTCGGCCGCGAGGGTCGACTCGTGGGGGAGGGGGCCGTTCTGGAAGGCACCGGTGAGGATCTGGCGGCGCAGCAGATCGGCGAGCTGCCTGGCCCGGTCCGCGCGCAGCCGACGACGCGCGCGGTGGGCGGCGACGGTGGTCGCAGCGCCCTGACCGGCGTTGTCCCGGAGGCGGTCGGTGGGTGGCATGGCTGGAACCATACCGATGCGGTAGGGAAAGTCGTGTTGCCGAAGTGTTGCGCCAGGTGAGGGGGCGTCGGGTACGCCGCTGAGCTGCGGGTTTTCCTCTCCGGACGGGAACATCCGCCACCCGGCGGAACCGGGTCGGCACACGGCCGTCAGGACAGTGCCGTCAGTCCCGGCGCGAACGTGATCAGCAGCGGAAGCAGCGGCACCAGGGCGGCCACCGTCGTCGTCAGGGCACGGTGCCGGCGCAGCAGCCGTGGTGGCGGTTCCAGCAGGCGGTCCACGCGTTCGCCGAGGAGGCGGCGGCTGGAGTCGCAGGACAGGACACCCCGGTGCTGGTTCAGCTCGATCAGCGCGAGGGCCGTGGTGAGGTGGCCGCAGCGCCGGGACGCCGTGTCGTCGGCGGCCAGCTCGACCAGGCGGTGCGTCTGATCGCAGAAGTGGGCGAACAGCGGCACGCGCGGGAAGCCCGTGGCGAGCGCGGTGGACAGGTGCAGCAGCCAGTCGTGGTGGGCACGCGCGTGCCCGCGCTCGTGGGTGAGGACCGCGTCCAGCTGGTGGTCGGTGAGCCGGTGGAGCGCGCCCGTGGTGACGACCAGCTGCGGCGGGTGTCCGGGCATCCACCAGGCGTCCGGGTACTCGTCCTCGAGCACCAGCATCGGCCCGCGTGCCGCCGGCAGTCCGGCCGGGAGGTCGGGGGCGCGCTCCCGCAGCTGGGCGCGGGCCTGGCCACGGGTGCGGCGGGCCTCGACGAGTTCCCGCGCCAGCATCGCCGTCGTCCAGGCGGCCCCGCAGGCCAGTAGCACGGTGAGGACGGCGGCCCACACCGGCGCGGAGGAGAGGTCGTAGGCGGCGGTGACGGAGGGCGGCGCGGGGGCGAACACGCGGTCGCGGACGGTGTGGAAGACGGCCGCCGCGCCCAGGACCAGTGCGGCCAGGCAGCACAGCAGGACGGTGGCGACCAGGCACTGCCACACCCACAGTGCGACCACGGGTTCCCGCTCGGGCCAGGCGGCACGGGTCAGCGCGCGCGGCGCCGGCAGGGCGGCCGTGAGGGCGACGACGCTCAGCAGGAGCAGGCAGACGGTCATGCCGGGGCTCCGGTTCCTGGTCGGAGAGTTGTGCGGCTGCGGGTGGTGCGGGGCGAGGCGCCGAGGGCGCCTCGCGTGGTGCGTGTCCGCCCAGTATGACGGTGCGGGGCGGCGAGAGGCAGATCTCGGCGGCGATCGGTCCCGCGGTTGCGGCCGTCCGCTCTCCCTCGCGTCCGGCTTGCCCGGCTTGCGGAGCGGAAGCCCTACGGCTCCCGCTCCCGAAAGGCCTGCCGCACCGCCTCCAGCACGTCATCCGCTCCGAGCCCAGGGCCATTGTCCAGACCGTGAAGCTCCCAGTGCCGCCGGTGAGTTCACGCCTACGATGGCCGCGGGCGCCAGGGGCGGCGCGGCCACGCGCGTGCCCGCCCCCGCCGGCCCCGGCGGACTCGTCTCAATCTCTTGCTACAAGGTGGCCCGTCACCCCGTCACCACACGCCCGCTGACCTCCCCCAGCCCCACCCTGCGTCCGTCCGCGCCGGGTGCCCAGGCCGACAGGGTCACCACGTCCCCGTCCTCCAGGAAGGTCCGCTTGCCGTCCGGGAGTTCGAGAGGGTCGCGGCCGTTCCAGGTCAGCTCCAGCAGGGAGCCGCGCTGGCGCTCCTCGGGGCCGCTGACCGTGCCCGAGCCGTACAGGTCGCCGGTGCGCAGGGAGGCGCCGTTCACCGTCATGTGGGCGAGCTGCTGGGCGGCGGTCCAGTACATGGTCGAAAAGGGCGGCTCGGAGACCACGTGGCCGTTGATGGCGACGGAGATTCGCAGGTCGTAGCCGCCGGGCTCGATGCCGGGTGCCGAGTCGTCCAGGTAGGGCAGCAGCGGGTGTGTGCGCTCCGGGGGCGCCACGCGCGCGTGCTCCAGCGCTTCCAGCGGGGTGATCCACGCCGACACCGAGGTCGCAAAGGACTTGCCGAGGAAGGGGCCGAGGGGGACGTACTCCCAGGCCTGGATGTCCCGCGCGGACCAGTCGTTCAGCAGGCACAGCCCGAAGACGTGGTCGCGGAAGTCGCCGAGCGCGACCGGCCGGCCCAGCTCGGTCGGCACGCCCACGACGAAGCCGACCTCGGCCTCGATGTCCAGCCGGATCGACGGGCCGAAGACGGGGGCCGGGTCGGCCGGGGCCTTGCGCTGCCCGGACGGCCGTACGACGTCCGTGCCGGAGACGACGACCGTGCCGGAGCGGCCGTGGTAACCGATCGGCAGATGCTTCCAGTTGGGGGTGAGCGAGTCCTCGGCGTCCGGGCGGAAGATCCGGCCGACGTTCCGGGCGTGGTTCTCCGAGGCGTAGAAGTCGACGTAGTCCGCCACCTCGAGGGGCAGGTGCAGGGTCACCTCGGACAGGGGGTGGAACAGCGGCTCGACCGTCTCGTGGTGCGCGGGGTCCGTGACCCAGGCCGTGACGGCGCGCCGTACGTCCGTCCAGACCGGGCGGCCCGCGGCCAGCAGCGCGTTGAGGGTGGGCCGTGCGAGCAGCGCGTGGTGCGGCGAGCCGAGGGCGGCGGCCGCGGCGCCCGCGTCGAGGACCTGGTCCCCGAGCCGGACGCCGACCCTCCGCTCCGTGCTGCCGGAGGGCGAGAACACGCCATAGGGAAGGTTGTGCGGGCCGAAGGGGTCGCCCTCGGGGACGTCGAAGGGGGGCATGGGGTGCTGCCTCACTCTCATCCAGGCCGTGCATGGCGCTCGTTCCATGTGATCGCGCCACACGTTACGGCCGTGATGCGTGTCTTGGGCAGAGCCTGCTGCGGCACCCGCCACGGTGTCCGAAAGATGTGTGTCGCGGGGCCTTCGAAAGGTTGCTCGCACCCTGTCTAAAGAGTTCGCAATGTCCGAATAAGCCTTGTCGGAGTCGGCAATTCCGGCTTAGCGTCCTTTGGGGACACGGACGGGGTGGGTCCGTTCCATTGGGGGGACACGTGGGGGGACCCGTGGCCGGAGACACCGTCGGTCTGCCGTTCGAGCTGGACCGGGACGTTCCAGGGCTGATCGTCAAGTTCGGCGACTATCCGCTGCACCACGGCGGCGTCGGCGCGATCCGCAGCCTGGGCCGGCTCGGCGTTCCCATGTACGCCATCACCGAGGACGCGTACACGCCCGCGGCCTCCTCCCGCTACCTGAAGAAGGCCTTCGTGTGGCCGACGACCGGTGCGGAGGACCCGGACCGGCTGGTCGAGGGCCTGCTGCGCATCGGCCGCCGCATCGGGCGCCCCGCCGTTCTCGTCCCGACCGACGAGGAGGCCGCCGTACTGATCGCCGAGCACCAGGACGATCTGGCCGGTTCCTTTCTCTTCCCGCGCGTCGACCCCGCGCTGCCGCGCCGGCTCGCCAGCAAGCAGGGCCTGTACGAACTGTGCGTGGAGCACGGCATCGCGAGCCCCGCGTCGGCGTTCCCGGAGTCGTACGGGGACATCGTCGCCTTCGCCGACACGGCCCGCTTCCCGGTGGTGGCCAAGAACCGCGAGGCGTTCGTCCGGCGCAGACGGCCCGCCGTCAACGGCACCACACGGATCGCCACCCGCGAGGGGCTGCTCACCCTCGCGCGTGACTGGAGCGCGCGGCCGGGCGTGATCCTCCAGGAGTACCTGCCGCGCGAGGAGGCCGAGGACTGGATCGTGCACGCCTGCTTCGACCAGGACTCCAGCCCGCTCGCGCTGTTCACCGGCGTCAAGGTCCGCTCATGGCCGCCGCACGCCGGGATGACGGCCAACGCCTACGTCGTCGACAACCCGGAACTCACCGACCTCGCCGCGCGTTTCATCAAACAGATCGGCTACAGCGGCATCATCGACCTCGACCTGCGCTTCGACCGGCGCGACGGACAGTACAAGCTCCTCGACTTCAACCCGCGCATGGGCGCCCAGTTCCGGCTGTTCGAGAACGAGTCGGGAGTGGACGTCGTACGCGCGATGCACCTGAACCTGACCGGCCGCCCCGTTCCGGAAGGGGAACAGCGCGCCGGCCACCGCTACATCGTGGAGAACATCGACCTCCCCGCCCTCCTCGCCTACCGCCGCAGCGGCTACACGACGCCGCACGCGCCGGCGAAGGCGAGCGGGACGGAGCTGGCCTGGCTCGCGGGTGACGACCCGCTGCCGTTCCTCACGATGCTCGCCCGCTTCGTGCGCCCGGGCGCGAAGCACCTCTATCAGCTGTGGCGGACCAACCGCCGCGGCAGCGGCACCTCCACGAAGTAGGCAAAGCCACGCCAAAAGTGGCGCACCATGTCCTGGGGAGGGACTTCGTGACTCGACCGGTTGCAGTCATCGGGGCCGGGCCGTTCGGCCTGTCCACCGCCGCCCATCTGCGGGCGCGCGGTATCCCCGTCCGCGTCTTCGGCGACCCCATGGTCAGCTGGCGCGACCACATGCCCGAGGGCATGCTCCTGAAGTCCACGCCCGCCGCCTCGAACCTCGACTGCCCGCAGCCCGGCCACACCCTCGCCGACTACTGCGACGCGGCCGGGATCCGCCGCCTGGTGACCGACGAGGACGTCATCCCGGTGGAGACGTTCATCGCGTACGGCGAGTGGTTCCAGCACAAGCTCGTCCCCGATCTGGAGCGGGTGCGGGTCGTCTCCGTGGACCGCGACAAGAGCGGCGGCTTCGAGCTGAAGCTGGACTCGGGGGAGATGTTCACCGCGCGCGCGGTCGTCGTCGCCACCGGCCTGTCGGGCCTGGCGCACCTGCCGGCGGAGTTCGCGGGAGCCGCGGCCGACGGACCGGCGCCCACCGGTCCGGTCTCGCACAGCTCCCAGCACCACGACCTGAGCCGTTTCGCCGGCAAGGAACTGATCGTCGTCGGCGCCGGCCAGTCCGCGCTGGAGACGGCGGCGCTCGCCGCCGAGGCGGGGGCACGCGTGCGTGTCGTCGCACGCGGCCGCGGCAGGGTCGCCTTCGGCGCGCCGCCCTGGAAGCAGCCAAAGCTGCGTCCCGAGTCCCCGTTCGGCCGCGCCTGGTCGCTGTGGGCCTTCAGCTACTACCCGCACCCCTACCGCTATCTGCCCGAGGCCACCCGACACTTCCTGGTCCGCCGGGTCCTCGGACCGCTCGGCGCCTGGTGGCTGCGCGAGCGCTTCGAGAGCGCGGTGCAGGTGCAGGACGTGGAGCGGGTCGTGAGCGCGGAGGCACGGGACGGCAGCCCCGTTCTCACCGTCCGCACCCACGGCGGGCACACCGAGCGGCTCGCAGCGGACCACGTCATCGCCGCCACCGGCTACCGCGTCGACATCGCGGCGATGGACTTCCTCGGCCACGAGCTGCGTACCCGGCTCGCGGTGAGCCGCGGCACGCCGAAGCTCGGCCCCGGGTACGTCTCGTCCGTTCCCGGCCTGTATTTCACCGGCCTGCCGGCGGCGTCGTCGTACGGCCCGGTGATGCGCTTCGTCTGCGGCACGGAGTTCGCCTCGCCGCGCCTGACGAAACACCTGGCGTCGGCCCACGGCTGAAGCCGCCGACCGCCCGTGCCGAGTCCCGTCATCAACCTGGAGTCGCAAGGCACCACTTGGGGTGGAACAGCACGTAAGTGCGCAGGACGACAAGGTGAGTCGGTGGGGCCCGGTATCCGTATTCTCTGATCATGGCAGCCTCCCCCACATATGCACTGATCGCCACCGACCTGGACGGAACGCTGCTGCGCGGCGACGACACCGTCTCCGACCGGTCGCTCGCCGCGCTCGCGCGGGTGGCGCGGGCCGGCGCCCGGCACCTGGTGGTGACGGGCCGCCCGGCCCCGCGGGTACGGCAGCTCCTCGCGCACCTCGGCTGCACGGGGCTCGCGGTGTGCGGGCAGGGCGCACAGGTCTACGACGCCGGGACCGGCCGCCTGCTGTGGTCGGTCCGGCTGGACCGGGAGCTGGCCGAGACCGCGCTCGGCAAGATCGAGGCCGAGGTGGGGCAGGTGTACGCGGCCGTGGACCAGGACGGGGTCGACGGGCTCACGCTCATCGAACCCGGCTACCGGATGCCGCACCCCACCCTGCCCGCGGTGCGGGTCGACCGGCGTGACGACCTGTGGTGCGCGCCCATCAGCAAGGTGCTGCTGCGCCATGCCGAGCTGTCCGACGACGAGTTGGCGGCCACGGCGCGCGGCGTGGTGGGCGACCTGGCGACGGTCACCATGTCCGGGCCGGGGACCGTGGAGCTCCAGCCGTCGGGGGTGACCAAGGCGACCGGTCTCGCGCTGGCCGCCGAGCGGCTCGGGATCGCGGCGGAGGAGGCGCTGGCGTTCGGCGACATGCCCAACGACATCCCGATGTTCGACTGGGCGGGGCGCGGGGTCGCCATGGCCGGCGCGCACCCCGAACTGAAGGCGGTGGCCGACGAGATCACTCTGTCGAACGAGGACGACGGAGTCGCCGTCGTCCTCGAAAGACTGTTCCCGACCGACTGACCGGCACATCAGTACACGGCCGCCCCGGAAGGAGCGACGGCCGCCCGGTGTGCCCCTCCGTCAGGTGAGGGCACACCGGGCGGCCGATGCCGTGCCGGTCGGCGGGACCGTCAGTACGCGCTGTGCACGTTGTCGATCGAGCCGTACCGGGCGGCGGCGTAGTTGCAGGCCGCGGTGATGTTCGCGACCGGGTCGTAGGGGTCGAAGGAGGTGCCGGCCACGTGGTACGCCTTGAAGGTCGGGTCGATCACCTGGAGCAGCCCCTTGGACGGGATGCCCTTGGCGGCGTTGGAGTCCCAGAGGTTGATGGCCTTCGGGTTGCCGGAGGACTCCCGGATGATGTTGCGATAGATGCCGTTGTAGGTGCCCGGAATGCCCTTCTGGGCCATGATCGCGAGGGACTCGCGGATCCAGCCGTCGAGGTTGTTCGAGTACCCGGCGGTGGTGGTGGAGGCAGCCTTGGAGGTCGTGCCGGTGGCTGCGGAGGCGCTGGTGGCGCCGATGAGCGAGAGGGTGAGGACGGCGGCGCCGGTGCCGGCGACCGTGAGGGCGCGGACCAGGCGGTTGTTGCGCGGGCGGCGGTGCTTGGCGGCAGCAGACATGGGGAAGTCCTCTCCGTCGCCTGCGAGGTGAGCTGTCGGGTTCGGGCGGGGAGGTGCCCGGCCGCGTCTTCCTGAGAAGGCGTGGCTTCACCCCGAGCCGTTCCGGTGCGACGTGTGCCGACCGGCCCGGCGACTTACCTGGGTCCCCCGCTCCTGCCGTACGAATGAGTTCGTCGATGGGTCACGCGGGCGGCGGCAGGATTCGGCGTCCGCCCGACGGCCCGGAACGTATGCGAGAGCACATGCCGGGAACAAGTACCGGATGCACACTAAGTACTATTTGACCTTTGTCTGTGGCATATGGGGTACTTGATCCTTTGCGGTTGCCAACCCTCAACTCGCCGATGTGACAAGGGTGGAGGTGGCCTGACGGGCTCCTGGGGGTCGCAGGTCGGCCGTGACCCAATTCACGAAATAACAAAGTATTTCAAATCGGACATGGGGGGTTCGGGTGGATCGGGTGGGTGATGGCGCCCGTGGTGGAGCCTGTCGCGGAACCCGTGACGGGCCGTCTGTCGTTGTCTGGGGCGTAGGCATTACTCCGCTCGCCCCCTCGACTCGCGACAAAGCATCTGGATTCCTGTTAAGTCGATAAATGTCCGCTCTTATCACTTGATCAAAAACATACCGGTCGTGATCCGATACCGCCCAGGCTGGACCGGTGGGCGCTATCGGTGATCGAAACAGGACCGGATACGCTGAGTTGAGTGATGGCAGCGACCTATCGACAAACCGTGTAATCGCCAGCAGACACCAGCAGACAGGAGACCCCTCGTGACCGTCGTCGGGCCGTTCGGGCTGAGCGTGCGGGACCAGGCTCTGGAAGCCGATGTCCAGGCCGGATTGGCGGCTGTCGAGGAAGGCTTGCTCGAGGCCACCAAGAGCGAGGTCCCGTTCATCACGGAGGCCGCGCAGCACCTCGTACGAGCCGGCGGGAAGCGGTTCAGGCCGCTGCTCGTGATGCTCGCGGCCCAGTTCGGCGACCCCTACGCGCCGGGCGTCGTGCCCTCGGCCGTGGTCGTGGAGCTGACCCACCTGGCCACGCTGTACCACGACGACGTCATGGACGAGGCGGCCGTACGGCGCGGCGTGGACAGCGCCAACACCCGCTGGGGCAACTCCGTCGCGGTCCTCACCGGCGACTTCCTCTTCGCCCGCGCCTCCCAGATCCTCGCCGACCTCGGCCCCGAGGCGGTCCGGGTGCAGGCCCTCGCCTTCGAGCGGCTGGTCACGGGCCAGATCCTGGAGACCGCCGGCCCCTCCGACGGCCGCGACCCGGTCGAGCACTACCTGGACGTGCTCGGCGGCAAGACGGGCTCGCTGGTGGCGGTGTCGTGCCGGTTCGGCGCGATGATGTCCGGTGCCGACGAGACGGTCGTCGACGTGCTCACCCAGTACGGCGAGCGGCTCGGGGTCGCCTTCCAGCTCGCCGACGACGTCCTGGACATCGCCTCCGACTCGCACGAGTCCGGCAAGACCCCGGGGACCGACCTGCGCGAGGGCATCCCGACGCTGCCCGTGCTCCGGCTGCGCGAACGCGCCGCCCGCCTCGGCCTGGCCGAGGACATCGCGCTGTGCGAGCTGCTCGACTCCGACCTCAGCGACGACGCCCGGCACGCCGAGGCGCTGGCCGCGCTGCGCGGCCACCCCGCGCTGGAGCAGGCCCGCCGGGACACCATCCGGTACGCGGAGGAGGCCCGCGCCGCGCTGGCGCCGCTGCGGGAGTGCGACGCCAAGGCCGCGCTGATGCAGCTGTGCGACGCGGTGGTCCACCGCGCCGGCTGACCCGACGGCCTGCCCCAGCACGCCGCGCCCGGCCTCCGGCGGCCACTCCGGCACGCTTACGGCTGTCCGCCGCGCCGGTTTCCGGGCTGTGGGGATCCGGCGCGCCTCCGGCCGTCTGTCGCGCCGTGCTTGAGCTGCACGTGACGGCAGGCTTCCGTCCGTCCGTTCATCGCGACGCGACGCGCCGCGCCCCAGCCGTACGTCACGCCGCGCTTCGGGGCCGCCCGCCACGCCGCGCTACAGCCATGCGACCGGGCACGGGCTCATACGACCCGGCGCGGGGCCCGTGCGACCCGTACGCCCGCGCGTCCGTACACCTCCGCGCCCCCGTACCGCCCCCTCCGTTCCGGTGAGACCCCTACGGGTCGGCGGCGTTCCTGCCCCTGCGTGTCATACCGCAGGCGTACGCGGAGTTGGCTCCGAGGTCTGACGATTCCTCATGGCCGATTTGGTGAGATGGAAACCACGGAAATCACCAATCCTCACCGATTCGGGTGAGAATGGCGGCTCGGGTGGACCAGCGTGAGAACAGCCGCCGCCGACGACGGAGGTAAGGCACACATGGCACCGTACGAATCCGACGACGCAGTGGACGCCGCGCGCGTGGACGCCGCGGGGGGCGCTGAGCGAAACGCCGGGCGCCGCAGGGCGGCCCGTTACGCGGTCCCGGTCGCCGTGGTGGGGGTCGCGGCGGCCACGATCGGTCTGGTCCCGGCGCTCGCCGCCTCCGGCGACCCCGACCTGCCCAGGATCACCGCACAGCAGCTCATCGAGAAGATCGCCAAGTCGGACGTGCAGCAGCTGTCCGGCACGGTGCGGATCAACACCGACCTCGGCCTGCCCGACCTCGGCGGCCTGGAGAACAGCCTGGCCTCCGGCGCCGCCAGGGGCTCCGGCGACGGTTCCTCCGCCGACCCGCAGTCCCAGCTCACCTCGCTGGTCTCCGGCACGCACACGCTGCGCGTCGCCGCCGACGGTCCGGAGAAGCAGAAGCTGTCTCTGCTGGAGAGCGGCTCGGAGTACAACCTCATCCACAACGGCAAGAACGTCTGGGGCTACGACAGCAAGACCAACGAGGTGTACCACGGCACCTCGGCCGACTCCGGCAAGGAGCACGACGCCGAGCCCCCGGCGACGCCGAAGGACTTCGCCGACCAGGCGCTGAAGTCGGTGGACGGCACCACGTCCGTCACTGTCGACGGCACCGAGCGGGTCGCCGGCCGCGACGCCTACAAGCTGCTGATCAAGCCCAGGCAGTCCGGCACCACGGTCGGCGCCATCAGCATCGCCGTAGACGCGAAGACCGGCATGCCGCTGAAGTTCACCCTGACGCCGAAGAGCGGCGGCGCCGCCGTCCTCGATGTCGGCTTCACCCAGGTCTCCTTCGCCAAGCCGGCCGCCTCGACCTTCACCTTCACCCCGCCCAAGGGCGCGAAGGTGACGGAGGAGAAGCGGGACTCCGCCGCGCGGAAGCACGCGCCCGAGTCCGGCGAGGACTTCGCCAAGGGCATGAACGGCGCCGGCGTGCTCGGCAAGGGCTGGACGTCCATCGCCACCTTCGACACCGGCGCGAAGAGCGGCCTGCCGACCGGTGCCCAGGGCGGTGACCTCGGCGGCTTCCTCGGCTCGCTCGGCGACAAGGTCTCCGGCAAGTTCGGCAAGGGCACGGTCTTCTCCACCCGCCTGGTCAACGCCCTGATCACCGACGACGGCAAGGTCTACGCCGGCGCGGTGACCAAGGACGCCCTGGTGAAGGCGGCGAACGAAGGGAAGTGACCCTGCCCGGGCACTACGGGCCGTGACCGTACGTTGACCCTTCACGGGAGCACGAAGCGAGGGGGGAGCCGATGGACGGACGGTCCGTCACGGAGCGGGAGGCGGGGGACGCGGCGGAGCGTGCGCCGGGGCAGGAGGAGGCGAGCGTCATCGCGACGCGCGGCCTCACCAAGCGCTACCGCGGCGGACAGCTCGCCGTCGACGGTCTCGACCTGACCGTCCCGGCGGGCAGCGTCTTCGGCTTCCTCGGTCCGAACGGCTCGGGCAAGACCACCACCATCCGCATGCTGATGGGCCTGATCGAGCCCACGGCGGGCACGGCACGCGTGCTGGGCCGCCCGATGCCCCGGGCGGCCCGGTCCGTCCTCCCCCAGATCGGCGCGCTCATCGAGGGCCCGGCGCTGTACGGCTTTCTCTCCGGCCGGGACAACCTGCTGCGCTACGACGCCGCCGACCCGACCGCCGACCCCCGCACCCGGCACGCCCGCGTCGCCACCGCCCTGGACCGGGTGGGCCTCGCGGCCGCCGCCGGCAAGAAGGCGAAGGCGTACTCGCTGGGCATGAGACAGCGCCTCGGCCTGGCCGCCGCGCTGCTCCAGCCACGCCGGCTGCTCGTCCTGGACGAGCCCACCAACGGCCTCGACCCGCAGGGCATGCGCGAGATCCGCACCCTGATCCGGGAACTGGCCGCCGACGGCACGACCGTCTTCCTCTCCTCCCATCTCCTCGACGAGATCGAGCAGGTCTGCACCCATGCGGCGGTCATGGCGCGGGGCCGGCTCGTCACCCAGGGCGCGGTGGCCGACCTGGCGGCCGGAGCGCGCGGCCGGCTGGTGGTGACCACCCCGGATCCGGCCGAGGCGGCCCGGGTGCTGAAGGAACAGGGCGTCGGGGACGTCACCGTCGACGGAGACCGGGTCACCGGGGAACCGCCCGCGCAGGACCTCGCCGAGGTGAACGCGGCCCTGGTCGCGGCTGGGGTCCGGGTCCGGGGGTTCACGGTCGAACGGGCCTCGTTGGAGGACGCGTTCGTGGCGCTGACGGGGGAGGGCTTCGATGTCGCGGGCTGAGACGGTCTCCGTGAACGGTACGGTCCCCGCGCCCGGGACGGCCCCCGTGGCCGCGGTGCGCCGGCCGAGCCCCCTGTGGACGTTCGGGCTGCTGCGCAGCGAACTCGCCACGACCCTCCGCCGCTGGCGCACGCTCGCCCTGCTCGGGGTGCTGGCCGCCGTGCCGGTGCTGGTCGGGATCGCGGTGAAGATCCAGACGCGGGGCGGCAGGACGGCGGACCACAGCGGCCAGGGCCCGGCGTTCATGACGCAGATCACCAACAACGGCCTGTTCCTGGTGTTCACGGCGCTGGCCGCGACCCTGCCGTTCTTCCTGCCGATGGCCGTCGGGGTCGTCGCGGGCGACGCGATAGCGGGCGAGGCGGGCGCGGGCACCCTGCGCTATCTGCTGGTCGCCCCGGCCGGCCGCACCCGGCTGCTGCTCACCAAGTACACGACGGTGATGGCGTTCTGCGTGCTGGCCACGCTGGTCGTGGCCGGCTCGGCGTTGATCGTGGGCGCGCTGCTCTTTCCGCTGGGCGACCTCACGACCATATCCGGCACCCGGATCAGCTTCACCGAGGGCCTCGGCCGGGCCCTGCTGATCGCCCTGGTGGTCGCCGCCTCACTGGTCGGCCTGGCGGCGCTCGGCCTGTTCGTGTCGACGCTCACGAACAGCGGCATCGCGGCGATGGCGACCACCGTCGGCATACTCATCACGGTCCAGATCCTGGACCAGATACCCCAGTTGCACGCCCTGCGGCCGTACCTGTTCTCGCACTACTGGCTGTCCTTCGCCGACCTGATGCGCGACCCGGTCTACTGGGACGACCTGGTGAAGAACCTCGGCCTCCAGGCGCTGTACGCGGCCGTGTTCGGCTCGGCGGCCTGGGCGCGGTTCACGACGAAGGACATCAGCGCGTAGGGCTAGCCGGCGGGCGTGTCGTACGGGAAGCGCGCGAAGGGTGCGTCCTGCGCGAAGAAGGTCTTCGCGCGTGCCAGCGCGTCGGTGTCCTTCAGTACGTCACCCCGGGCGCTGCCGTTGCCCAGCAGGACGCCGCCGAAGCGCATCCCCATGTAGGCGGCCGAGTTGTTCAGCGTGCCGACGTAGGGTTCGGCGACCGACGCCTCGGCATGGGCGAGCGCGGCGATGCCCCAGAGCGTGCGCCCGGCCAGGGTCGCCTTGAAGTCGACGCCCGGGGTGCGCAGCCAGCCCGACCAGTAGTCCAGGTAGCGCTTGGTGAGGCCGGACACCGAGTACCAGTACAACGGGGAGGCGATCACGATGTCCGTGGCCGCCAGCGTGGCGTCCAGCAGCAGACCGGTCGCGCTGTCCGAGGGCGGCCGTACGTGGTCGCTGTCGTGCCGCAGGTCCACGAAGTCGGGCAGGGGGTGCTCGGCTAGGCGGATCCAGCGCTGTTCGACGTCACCGGGCAGTTGCTCGGCCGCCGCGCGGGCCAGCAACTCGGTGTTGCCCTCGGCGCGAGCGCTGCCCAGGACGAAGAGAAAACGACGGTTCATGGGTCCCCCGGAGGCGTGCTGTCGTACGGCTGATAAAGGCGCATGCATTATATGCACACGCAAGCAATGAGGGCCAGGGTGTGGCTGGTGCGAGGCTGTGACGTCGCGGTGACGCGGAAGCCGAAGCGAGCCGACACACTGGTCGGCAGGACGCGTACGACCGGATCGCGACGCCGGGGGAGTGAGGGAAAAGCCGATGTCTCGAGTCAGCTTCGAGAAGAAGCGGGCGCAGCAGCCCGTTGCGCATCCGGCGGTGGTACCGGTCCGGGTGTTCGGCGCGGGACGCGCGTCGGTCGGCGGGACGTCGGTGGTGGCGGCGCCGGGCGAGGAGATCCAGCAGGCCGTCCTCAACCACCTCCAGCGTCTGGCCATCAGCATCGGCGCCCCCATACGCGCCACGATCCACGACGACCTCGCGGGCTGCGTGGTTCCCCTGGAGGTCTCGGCGGACGGCTCCAGCCGGGTCACGGGGCAGGCGGAACGGGTGGCCGCGCCGGCGAAGCCGGGTGCGGCGGGCGCGTCCTCACAGGCGGCCGTGGCTGCACCGCAGGGAGCGCGGGATGTGCCCCCGGTCACGCAGTCGGCGCCCGTGTCGGCCGGGAGCGTGCAGGCCCCCACGGGACAGTTCGGCCCCGCACCGGTCATGTCGGTCACCAAGCCCTCGGCGCCCGTCACCGATCTCGTGGAGCCCGAGCCCGCCCCCACCACCGCGACTCCCACCCCCGCCCGGGGTTTCGACGCCGTCGCCGAGGAGGTGCTCGGGGACGAGCCCGTGACCGAGACCGCGGAGGGGGCCGAGTTGCTCAGCGAGCCGATGACGCGGATCAACGAGGCCGTGCGCTCCGGCCGTATCGAGGCGGCGGCGCAACTCGCCGACCGTGCGGTCACCGAGGCGACCACCGTGCTGGGCCCCCGCCATGCCGAGGTGCTGCACCTGCGCGAACTGTCCGCCTACATCGCCTACTTGGGCGGCGACCCGGTCGGCGCCTGCCGGCAGTCCCTGGACCTCGCCCGGCTGCGCCGGCAGGCGCGGGACGCGGAGGCTGCGTACGGCAACGTGCAGAGCGCGGCGACCGCGTGGCGTGCGGTGCGCGATCCCGAGGAGGGCCTGCGGTTGGGCCGCGACCTCATCGAGCTGTGGGCGGACCTCACCACCGAGCCGGGGCCCGCCGCCGACGACCCGCGCCCGCTGGAGTCCGCCCGCGCCCGCATGGTCCGCCTGACCGACCGCGCGGCCCGCGCCGTACAGCCGTAACCGACCGTGCGGCCCGCGCTGCGCGGCCGTAACCGGCGGCAGTCCTAGTGCACGCAGAACTCGTTGCCCTCCGGGTCCGCCATCACCACCCATGAGCCCGAGGGCTCCTTCACCTCGTCCAGCACCCGCGCGCCCAGCGCCCGGAGCCGTGCCACCTCGTCGGCGCGCCGGCCCTCGCCGGGGTGCAGGTCCAGGTGGAGCCGGTTCTTGACCGTCTTCGGCTCCGGTACGCGCTGGAACAGCAGCCGCCGGCCGAGCCCGGTGCCGGTCTCCGTGTCGTACGGGTCGTCGGGGTGCCGTACGGCGATCAGGTCACGGAAGGCGTGCCGGCCGTGGTACTCGACCGTGGCCTCGCGGGGCAGCGCGCCGAGGGACAGCAGCCGTTCGATCAGGCTGCTGTTGTCCTCGGCCGTGTAGTGCAGCGCGGCGGCCCAGAAGTCGGCCTGGGCGTGCGGGTCGGCCGCGTCGATGACGAGCTTCCAGTGCAGCGGGGCAGAGGCCTCGGTGGGTGACTGAGTCGACATGCTCACCACTTATAGCGGCGAGCACTGACTTCTCACCCACCGAATCAGGTTTCCACCGGCGCGGAATCGGGCGTCTCCACCCGGGGCAGGCCCAGCGGCTCCCGCGGCCTGCGCGCCGAGCGCAGCGCGTCGCCCGTGAGCAGCATCAGCGCCAGCCAGACCAGCGCGAACCCGGCCCAGCGCTCGGGCGGCATGGCCTCGTGGAAGTAGAAGATGCCGAGCAGGAACTGGAAGACGGGCGCCAGGTACTGCAGCAGGCCCAGCGTCGACAGGGGCACGCGGATCGCCGCCGCGCCGAAGCAGACCAGGGGCAGCGCGGTGACCAGGCCGGTGGAGGCGAGCAGGGCGGCGTGCCCGGTCCCGTCGTTCAGGAAGCTGGTCTTGCCGTGCGCGCCGAGCCACAACAGATAGCCGAGCGCGGGCAGGAACTGGATTGCGGTCTCGGCGGCCAGCGACTCCAGGCCGCCGAGGGCGACCTTCTTCTTGACCAGGCCGTAGGTGGCGAAGGAGAACGCGAGGACGAGCGAGATCCACGGCGGGCGGCCGTAGCCGACCGTCAGGACGACGACGGCGGCGAGGCCGGTGGCGACCGCCGCCCACTGCGCGGGGCGCAGCCGCTCCTTCAGCAGCAGCACGCCCATCGCGATGGTCACCAGCGGGTTGATGAAGTACCCGAGGGAGGCCTCGACGACATGGCCGGAGTTCACGGACCAGATGTAGACGCCCCAGTTCACCGTGATGACGGCGGCGGCCACGGCGATGAGTCCGAGCCGGCGGGGCTGGCGCAGCAGCTGTCCGGCCCACGCCCAGCGCCGTACGAAGAGCAGGGCGACGGCGACGACGACCAGGGACCACACCATGCGGTGGGCGAGGATCTCCACCGCTCCGGCGGGCTTCAGCAGGGGCCAGAACAGGGGCACCAGGCCCCACATGCCGTAGGCGGCGAAGCCGTTCAGCAGGCCTATTCGGTGCTCACCCTTGGACTTCCCGGCCATGGGCCCCTCCCTCTCGCATCAGGCACGCGAGAAGGAAGGTAGCGCCGAGGACCCCCGACTGTCATGGCCGTATCGCCATACGGTCATGACAGTCCGAGGGGTGTCGGACGGCTCAGCCCTTGAGCGCGGCGGTGACCGCCTCCGCCAGCGGGGTGGTGGGGCGGCCGATGAGCCGCGACAGGTCGCCGGAGGAGACCACCAGCTCGCCCTTCTCGACCGAGGCGTCCACACCGGCCATGATCGTGGCCAGCGGCCCGGGCAGCCCGGCGCCGGTCAGGATGTCGGCGAAGGTCTCCACCGAGACCGCGTTGTAGACGATCTCCTTGCCGGTCTGCCGGCTCAGCTCGGCGGCGTACTCGGCGAAGCCCCATGCCTCGTCGCCGCCCAGCTCGTACGTCCTGTTCTCGTGGCCCTCGCCGGTCAGCACCGCGACCGCGGCGGCGGCGTAGTCGGCGCGGGCGGCCGAGGAGACCCGGCCGTCGCCGGCGGCCTGGACGACCGCGCCGTGCTCCAGCACCGGGGCCAGGTTCTCGGTGTAGTTCTCGTGGTACCAGCTGTTGCGCAGCAGGGTGTACGGCAGGCCGGAGGCGAGCAGCGCCTCCTCCGTCGCCCGGTGGTCGTCCGCGAGCGCGGCGGTGAGGCTGCCCGGGGCGCTGGTGTAGGCGAGCAGCGCCACGCCGGCGGCCTTCGCGGCGTCGATGACGACCTTGTGCTGCTGCACCCTGCCCTTGTCGAACTCGTTGCCGGAGATCAGCAGGACCTTGTCGCCGGCGGCGAACAGGCCGTCGAAGGTCTCGGGCGCGTTGTAGTCGGCGACGGCCAGCTTGACCCCGCGGGCGGCGAAGTCGGCGGCCTTCGCCTCGTCGCGCACGACGGCGGTGATCCGCTCCGCCGGAACCTTCTCCAGCAACTGCTCCACGACGTGCCGGCCGAGGTGTCCGGTGGCTCCGGTGACGACGATGCTCATGGTTCGCAACTCCTTGTGGGATGCCGTGTATCTCGTATGGCACTCACCCTAGGAGGGGCGCTAACTCGGCGAAAGTACCCACCTTGAAGTAAGGTACGGGCATGTCGGTAAGTCAGTGGAAGGGCGACGGCGAGGCCATGTGCCCCCACCGCCTGGTCCTGGAGCACGTGACCAGCCGCTGGGGCGTGCTGGTGCTGATCCAGCTCCTCGACCGCCCGTATCGCTTCAGCGAACTGCGCCGGGCGATCAGCGGCCTCGGCGGGCGTGGCGTCAGCGAGAAGATGCTCACGCAGACCCTCCAGACCCTGGAGCGCGACGGCCTCGTCCACCGGGACGCCAAGCCCGTCATCCCACCGCGCGTCGACTACTCCCTGACCGAGCTCGGCCGCGAGGCGGCGGAGCAGGTGCGCGCGCTGGCCCGGTGGACCGAGCGGCGCATGGACGACGTGCTCAGCGCCCGCCGGGCATACGACGAGGCCCGGGACGTCCGGTCCCGGGCCTCATAGCCAAGCCAAAGCGTTCTCAGCCGACGACCGTCCAGGTGTCCCCGCCCGCCAGCAGCGCGGCCAGGTCGCCCTTGCCCTTCTGGTCGATCGCGGTGTCCAGCTGGTCGGCCATCGCCGTGTCGTAGACCGGCCGGTCGACCGAGCGGAAGACGCCGATCGGCGTGTGGTGCAGGGTGTCGGGGTCGGCGAGCCGGGAGAGCGCGAAGGCGGTGGTCGGGGACGCCGCCTGGGCGTCGTGGACCAGGATGTCCGCCTCGTTCTCCGCCGTCACCGTGACGACCTCCAGGTCACCGGTGGCCTGGTTGCGTACGACGCCGCGCGCCCCGTCGGCGCCGAAGCGGATCGGCTGCCCGTGCTCCAGCCGGATCAGGGCCTCCTCGGCCTGCTGCTTGTCCTTCAGGGCGTCGAAGGCGCCGTCGTTGAAGATGTTGCAGTTCTGGTAGATCTCGATCAGCGCGGTGCCCGGGTGGTCGGCGGCCGCGCGCAGCACCTCGGTCAGGTGCTTGCGGTCGGAGTCGATGGTGCGGGCGACGAAGGACGCCTCCGCGCCGATCGCCAGCGACACCGGGTTGAACGGCGCGTCCAGCGAGCCCATCGGCGTCGACTTGGTGATCTTGCCGAGTTCGGAGGTCGGGGAGTACTGGCCCTTGGTCAGGCCGTAGATCCGGTTGTTGAACAGCAGGATCTTCAGGTTGACGTTGCGGCGCAGGGCGTGGATCAGGTGGTTGCCGCCGATGGACAGCGCGTCGCCGTCACCGGTCACCACCCACACCGACAGATCCCGCCTGCTGGTGGCCAGGCCGGTGGCGATGGCCGGGGCGCGGCCGTGGATGGAGTGCATCCCGTAGGTGTTCATGTAGTACGGGAAGCGGGAGGAGCAGCCGATGCCGGAGACGAAGACGATGTTCTCCTTGGCCAGCCCCAGCTCCGGCATGAAGCCCTGCACGGCGGCGAGGATCGCGTAGTCACCGCAGCCCGGGCACCAGCGCACCTCCTGGTCCGACTTGAAGTCCTTCATCGACTGCTTGGCCCCGGCCTTGGGGACCAGCTGCAGCAGTCCGTTGCCGGTGTCAGTCATCGATGGCCTCCTTCAGAGCCTTGGCGAGCTGTTGCGCCTTGAACGGCATGCCGTTGACCTGGTTGTAGGAGTGGGCGTCGACCAGGTACTTCGCCCGGATCAGGGTGGCCAGCTGCCCGAGGTTCATCTCGGGGATCACCACCTTGTCGTACCGCTTCAGGACCGTGCCGAGGTTGCGCGGGAAGGGGTTGAGGTGGCGCAGGTGGGCCTGCGCGATTTCCTCGCCGGCCGCCCGCAGCCGCCGTACCGCCGCCGTGATCGGGCCGTACGTCGAGCCCCAGCCCAGTACCAGCGTGCTCGCGCCGTGCGGGTCGTCGACCTCGATGTCGGGGACCTCGATGCCGTCGACCTTGGCCTGCCGGGTGCGGACCATGAAGTCGTGGTTGGCGGGGTCGTAGGAGATGTTGCCCGTGCCGTCCTGCTTCTCGATGCCGCCGATGCGGTGCTCCAGACCCGGGGTGCCCGGGATCGCCCACGGCCGGGCGAGGGTCTCGGTGTCGCGCTTGTAGGGCCAGAAGACCTCGCTGCCGTCGTCCAGGGTGTGGTTCGGGCCGGAAGCGAACTGCACCCGGAGGTCCGGCAGTTCGTGCAGGTCGGGGATCCGCCACGGTTCGGAGCCGTTGGCCAGGTACCCGTCGGACAGAAGCATCACCGGGGTGCGGTAGGTCAGCGCGATCCGGGCCGCCTCAAGAGCCGCGTCGAAGCAGTCCGCCGGGGTCTTCGGCGCCACGATCGGCACCGGGGCCTCGCCGTTGCGGCCGAACATCGCCTGCAGCAGGTCCGCCTGCTCGGTCTTGGTCGGCAGACCCGTGGACGGGCCGCCGCGCTGGATGTCGACGACCAGCAGCGGCAGCTCCAGGGAGACCGCGAGGCCGATCGTCTCGCTCTTCAGCGCGACACCGGGACCGGACGTCGTGGTCACCGCGAGCGAACCGCCGAACGCCGCGCCCAGCGCCGCGCCGATGCCCGCGATCTCGTCCTCCGCCTGGAAGGTCCGCACGCCGAAGTTCTTGTGCTTCGACAGCTCGTGCAGGATGTCGGAGGCCGGCGTGATCGGGTACGAGCCCAGGAACAGCGGCAGGTCCGCCTGCTGGGACGCGCTGATCAGGCCGTATGCCAGGGCGAGGTTGCCGGAGATGTTGCGGTAGGTGCCGACCGGGAAGGCCTTGGCGGCCGGAGCGACCTCGTAGGAGACGGCGAAGTCCTCCGTGGTCTCGCCGAAGTTCCAGCCCGCCCGGAACGCGGCGATGTTCGCCGCCATGATCTGGGGCTTCTTCGCGAACTTCGACTTCAGGAACTTCTCGGTGCCCTCGGTCGGCCGGTGGTACATCCACGACAGCAGACCCAGCGCGAACATGTTCTTGCTGCGCTCGGCCTCCTTGCGGGAGAGGTCGAACTCCTTCAGCGCCTCCACGGTGAGGGTGGTCAGCGGCACCGGGTGGAGGTTGTAGCCGTCCAGCGAGCCGTCGTCCAGCGGAGAGGTGGCATAGCCGACCTTCTGCAGGGCGCGCTTGGTGAACTCGTCGGTGTTGACGATGATCTCGGCGCCGCGCGGCAGATCGCCGATGTTCGCCTTCAGCGCGGCCGGGTTCATGGCGACCAGGACGTTCGGCGCGTCGCCTGGGGTGAGGATGTCGTGGTCGGCGAAGTGGAGCTGGAAGCTGGAGACGCCGGGCAGGGTGCCGGCGGGAGCGCGGATCTCGGCGGGGAAGTTGGGCAGGGTGGAGAGGTCGTTGCCGAAGGACGCGGTCTCCGAGGTGAACCTGTCACCGGTGAGCTGCATGCCGTCACCCGAGTCCCCCGCGAACCGGATGATCACCCGGTCCAGGCGCCGTACGTCCTTGACGCCGCCCGGTTTGCGCTGCTCTCCGACGACGGCTCCGTCGGCCTGCTCCGCCTGGCTGCTGACCTGGCTGGTCACTGAACTGGACCTCCTTCGAGGCGGCTGTCCGGGGCGTGGTCATCCCACGGACCATCCCAGGATCAACCCTACGTCGGTTAGGGTCGCCTTCCCGAGGCGATCCACAGAATGGACGACATCGAGTCGGCCCGTGGCGCTTTCGAGTCGGCGTGGCGCTGAGGTGTCAGGACGTCCTGTGCCGGTCGTCTCCTCCGGTCTTCCATCCGGGTACCCGGTCTTCCCACCGAAGCCGGACCGTTCGGCAGCCCTGCTGGCACAGTGTTCTTCGGGTCAGGAGTTCAGATAGGTCAGTACGGCCAGAACACGCCGGTGGTCCCCTTCGCTCGGAGCCAGCCCGAGCTTCAGGAAGATGTTGCTGACGTGCTTCTCCACGGCGCCGTCACTGACCACCAGCTGTTTGGCGATCGCCGAGTTGGTGCGCCCCTCCGCCATCAGCCCGAGCACCTCGCGCTCGCGTGGGGTGAGCCCCGCCAGCACGTCCTGCTTGCGGCTGCGGCCGAGCAGCTGCGCGACCACCTCGGGGTCCAGCGCCGTACCGCCCTGGGCCACCCGCACCACCGCGTCCACGAACTCGCGGACCTCGGCGACCCGGTCCTTGAGCAGATAGCCCACGCCCCGGCTGGAACCGGCCAGCAGTTCGGTGGCGTAGCGCTCCTCCACGTACTGCGACAGCACCAGCACGCCGAGCCCCGGATGGGCCTTGCGCAGCCGTACGGCCGCCCGCACGCCCTCGTCGGTGTGTGTCGGCGGCATCCGTACGTCCGCCACCACGACATCGGGCAGCTCGCCCTGAGCGTCCAGGTCGGCGACGGTCTTGACCAGCGCCTCCGCGTCCCCGACGCCGGCCACGACCTCGTGCCCGCGGTCGGTCAGCAGCCGGGTCAGGCCCTCCCTGAGCAGCACTGAGTCCTCGGCGATGACCACCCGCACCCTGTCCTCCACGATCTTCCGGCCCCCCAAGCCCGATCCCGCTCCGCGACGACGTCCGTCGTCACGGAGATCCGGCGTTCCAGCGTACGGAGGTCCAGCATTCCAGCATTCGATACGCGCCGCTTGGCGCATCAGCACAATCCCGCCCCCGGGGAAGGCGCGGGACGGGCCGGGTGCGGGGGACCGACCGGGTGCGGGGGCGGGATGTTCTTCACGCGCGTGTGCCGGTGATCGATCGATGGGCGGGTGGGGGCCTCGACGATTCTCGACGATCCGGATCCTCGCGTCAGGCTCGCCAGGGCAGTTCCGCGATCACCCGGGTGGGGCCGCCTTCCGGGGAGTCCACCACGAAGACGCCGTCCACCGCGTCCAGGCGGCCGGCGAGACCGGCCAGGCCCGAGCCGCGGGTGACGTCCGCGCCGCCGACGCCGTCGTCGATCACCTGCAGCATCAGTCGGTCCTCCGCGCGCCACACGTCCACCGAGGCGGACCGGGCCCGGCTGTGCTTGCTGATGTTCTGCAGCAGTTCGGAGACGGTGAAGTAGGCGATACCCTCGATGGCCGGCGCCGGACGGGCCGGCAGATCGACCTCCACCCGCACCGGCACCGCGCAGCGGGAGGCGACCGCGGACAGGGCCGCGTCCAGACCCCGGTCGGTCAGTACGGCCGGGTGGATGCCGCGGGCGAGATCGCGCAGCTCCTGCAGCGCCGTCTTCACCTCGCCGTGCGCCTCGTCCACCATCCGCGCCGCCGCCTGCGGATCCTCCCGCAGCTTCTCCTTCGCCAGCCCCAGGTCCATGGCGAGGTTGACCAGGCGGGCCTGGGCCCCGTCGTGCAGGTCCCGCTCGATGCGCCGCAGATCGGCGGCGGCCGTGTCGACCACCACCCCGCGGTCCGACTCCAGCTCCACCACCCGCGCCGACAGCAGCGACGGCCCCAGCAGACCCCGTACCAGCAGCCCGTCCACCGTCGTCAGGGCCCGTACGATCCACGGCGTGGCCAGCGTGAACAGCAGCCCGACCAGCGCGGTCACGGTGATCTCGAAGGGGTTGTCGAGAGAGACGCTGTGGTGCTCGTCGCCGTACAGCTGGATGCCGCCCTGGCCTGTGTACGCCGGGAAGACCCAGAACCACAGCGGGTAGGTCAGCAGCGTCCAGCCCATCGTCCACAGGCTCACCGCCACCGAGAACGAGAACACCGCCCACGGGAACTGCACCAGCGCGTACAGCAGGTTCCGCCAGGAGGTACCGCTCTTGAGCACCGCGCCCATCCAGGCCAGCGCCCCGGGCCCGCGCATCCGCAGCGGCTCCGGCTCGGCCACGTCCAGCCGCAGCAGGCCCCGCGCCCGCGCCCGCTCCAGCGCGCCGAAGCCGCGGCAGCCGGCCAGCGCCGCCGCGAGCACCGGGACGCCGAGGAAGGTCACCAGCAGGCCCGCGCCGAGCGACACCATGGTCACCGTCCAGGTGAACAGGACGATCGAGATCGGCAGGCTCAGCAGGACGTAGCCGAACTCGCGCCAGCTGCGCGCCTCGAACGGCGCCCGCAGCGCGGCGGGCAGCCGGTGGCCGGCGCCGGCGGACTGTCCCTCACCCCGTCCGTACCCGTACCCGTGTCCGTACTCGGTGGCCATCGATTCCGTCCCGTTCTCCTCGTCCCAGCGGCGGTTCAGCCGTGGTTCCAGGGTCGTGCGCCGGGAGTTTCCGGGCCATGGAGTCCGTCGGCGTCTTGGGGCGGGGGTTTTCCCCACCTGTTGCCTCCGGCGGGTATCCGTTCGCCCGGTGCGGTCGGTCTCTCGGTGCGGTTGGCCGTGGGTGGCGTGGGGCGGGATCGCCGTGGGGGCTGCCTGTGGGGCGGCTGCGGGTTCGCCGGGGAGCTGCTCGCGCGGCTCCCCGCGCCCCTGGGGGTTGCGGTCGCCCGCACCCGCAGGTGGAACCGTCCGCTGCTCCACCCGCGTACGGCGCCGTCGGCTACTCCGTCCGGTCCCTCCACGGCAGCTCCGCCGTGACCACCGTCGGGCCGCCGGGTGGGGAGTCGAGGACGAACAGGCCGTCCACCGCACCCAGCCGGTCCGCGAGGCCGCGCATGCCGGTGCCGCCCTCCAGACGGGCGCCGCCCCGGCCGTCGTCGCGGACCTGGATGAGCAGCCGGTCCTCGGTGCGCCACACGTCCACCGAGGCGGTCCGGGCCTGGCTGTGCTTGCTGATGTTCTGCAGCAGTTCGGAGACGGTGAAGTAGGCGATGCCCTCGATGGCCGGCGCCGGGCGGTCCGGCAGGTCCACGCTCACCTTCACCGGCACCGTGCAGCGGGTGGCGACCGAGGACAGGGCCGCGTCCAGGCCCCGGTCCGTGAGCACGGCCGGGTGGATGCCGCGGGCCAGGTCGCGCAGCTCCTGGAGGGCCAGCTTCACCTCGCCGTGCGCCTCCTCCACCATCGCCGCCGCCGTGTCGGGATCCTCCAGCAGCTTCTCCTTGGCCAGACCGAGCCCCATGGCCAGGTTGACCAGCCGGGCCTGCGCCCCGTCGTGCAGATCCCGCTCGATGCGCCGCAGATCCGCGGCGGCCGTGTCGACCACGACTCCGCGGTCCGACTCCAGCTCGGCGATACGGCGCTCCAGCTCGTCCGAGGGCGACAGCAGCCCGCGCACCAGGAAGCGGTCCACGTTCGCCAGACCCCGCGCCAGGTACGGCAGCACCGGCCACAGCACGAACAGCGAGGTCAGCACGGTGCAGAAGGTGAGGATGCCCCAGGGCAGCCGGATGGCGTCGTACAGCAGCGTCCGCCAGCCCACCGGGTCCTTCAGCGCCATCCACAGCCGCTGCATCAGCCCGCCGCTCCTGGCGAGCGGCAGCGGAGTCGGCTCCTCCACCCGCACCCCGAGCAGCCATCGCGCGCGGGCCCGCTCCAGCTTCCCCAGCTGCCGGGAACCCAGCAGACTGAGCGCCAGCAGCGGAAGGCCGACCACGGTGATCGTCAGGGACCCGCCAACGGACAGCACGGTGATCGCGTAGACGAAGCCGAACACCGTCACCGGCAGGTTCAGCAGGAGATACAGGATCTCCTTCCAGGTGTGCGCGTCGTACGCCGGCCGGATCGGGGGCAGACGGTCGGGGCCGTCGGTCCGGCCGACGGCGGAGCTGGTAGCGGTCATACCGGTCAGCCTGCCGTGCCCGACACCCTCCGCGCCATGCGGTACGCCGCCCTCCGCCGACGGGGGAAAACCCCACCCTGTGGACGTCCGCCGGCTGCGCCGGCTGTCCCATGGCGTGACGGGCTGCTTACCGGTTCTTTATCAGGGCCTAGACTCCCGTGCGTACGGATCCTCGAACATGCGGGATCACGGAATTCACTCAGGTCACACGGTCAGGGAGCGAGGGACGGACGGTGCGGGAGACGTTGGGGGACTCGACGGCCGCCGCGGGGAACGTCATCGCGGCCGGCTACTTCCAGTCCTACTCGGTGGTGGGACTGCTCGCGCTCATCGGCGTGCTGTTCGTCGCGGTCGCCTTCGGCGCGGGCCGCCTGCTGCGCCCGGTCGTGCCGACACCCGAGAAACTCCTGACCTACGAGTGCGGCGTCGACCCGGTCGGCGAGGGCTGGGCCCACACCCAGGTCCGCTACTACGTCTACGCCTTCCTGTACGTGATCTTCGCGATCGACTCGATCTTCCTGTTCCCCTGGGCGACGGTCTTCGCCGCCCCCGGCTACGGCGCGACGACGCTCGTGGAGATGTTCGTCTTCCTCGGCTTCCTCGCCGTCGGCCTGCTGTACGCATACAAGAAGGGCGTCCTGGCATGGACGTGACCCCCACACCTGTGTCGCTCCCGGAGCCGAAGCGGCTGGGCACGCTCGCCCGCCTGGCCCCCGAGCCGATGAAGGTGGTCCTGAACTGGGGCCGCCGCTACTCGCTCTGGGTCTTCAACTTCGGCCTCGCCTGCTGCGCGATCGAGTTCATCGCCGCGTCGATGGCCCGCCACGACTTCATCCGCCTCGGTGTGATCCCGTTCGCACCCGGGCCCCGCCAGGCCGACCTGATGGTCGTCTCGGGCACGGTCACGGACAAGATGGCCCCGGCCGTCAAGCGCCTGTACGAGCAGATGCCCGAGCCGAAGTACGTCATCTCCTTCGGCGCCTGCTCCAACTGCGGCGGCCCCTACTGGGACTCCTACTCCGTCACCAAGGGCGTCGACCAGATCATCCCGGTGGACGTGTACGTCCCCGGCTGCCCGCCGCGCCCCGAGGCGCTGCTCCAGGGCATCCTCAAGCTCCAGGAGAAGATCGCCCGCGAGTCGCTGGGGGAGCGGTACGGCCACTCCCGCCCGTCCGCGGCCGCCCTGACCAGCGACCTGGTGAAGCCGCCCGCCCCCGCTGGTGAGGAGGACGGCCGATGAGCACGGTCGGCTGGCTGCCCAACCCGGTCGAGGACCTCTTCGGCACGGACGCCACGGCCGAGGAGTCGTACGACCTCCTCACCGTGGACGTACCGCCGTCCTCCTGGCTCACCGCCCTGGAGACGGCCCGTACGGCCCTGGGCTGCACCTACTTCGACTGGCTGAGCGCGGTCGACGAACCGGGCACGGGTTTCCGCGTCTCCGCCCACGTCGTCGCCCTGGGCCCGGTCCGCCGCCTCCTCGTCCGTACGACCGTCCCGCACGAGGCGCCGACGCTGCCCTCCGCCGTCGGCGTCTACGCGGGCGCCGCCTGGCACGAGCGCGAGACCCACGAGATGTTCGGCGTGGTGTTCGAGGGCCACCCCGGCCTGGAGCACCTGCTCCTCCCGGAGACCTTCGAGGGCCACCCGCTGCGCAAGGACTTCGTCCTCGCCGCGCGTGTCGCCAAGGCCTGGCCGGGCGCGAAGGAGCCCGGCGAATCCGAGCACGGCGGCCCGAAGCGCCGCCAGATGCTCCCCCCGGGTGTGCCGGATCCCAACGAGTGGGGCCCCCTGAAGGGCCAGCTGTCCCCCGCCCCGGCCCGCCCCGCACGGGGCGCGGGCCGCGCGGCGGGCGAGCGTCCGGCGGCTGCTCGCGCGGGCGCGGCCGGAGACCGCCCGGTACGACGGACCCGCACGGCGGCACAGGGCTCGGCGAGCCAGGCGCCGCAGGCCGCCCCGACCGAGCCGACGGGCGAGGCTGCCGGGGCTGGAGCTGCTGAGACCGGCGGGGCTACCGGGGCCGCGGGTGCTGCCGGGGCCCGGCCGCGGCGGACGCGGAGCGCGAGCGAGGGCTCGGTGAGCCAGACGCGGCCACCTCAGGACGCGGCCGAACTCAAGCAGACCGCCGCCGAGGGCGACGCGACCCGTGCCGCGGCGGCGGGAGGCCCGGCCGCCGAGGCCTCCGTGGCCCACGAGCCCGGCCCCGCCCCGGCCCGCCCCCGCCGCGCCCGCAGCGCCTCGGAAGGCTCGGCCTCACAGCGAGCCCAGGCTCCGGAACCGACGGCACCGGCCACGGACGAGCCGACGGAACCGGCTACGGGTGAGTCGGCGGCACCGGGCAGCGCCGCTCGTCCGGCCCGCCGGAGCACGGCCCCGCGCAGCTCCGACGCCCCGTGGCACCACGCTCGCCCGGCCTTCGAGGGGCCCGAACAGGCAGCGGAGGAACCGGGGCGGACCGATGCGGGGCCCGAGCAGGCGACGACGGAACCTGAGCGGACGTCCGCCGAACCCGAGCGGAGCACCGCTGAGCCCGGGCAGACCCCCGAACAGGCCTCCGCCGAACCCGGCCAGGCCCTCGCCGAACCCGAGCAGACCGAGCAGCAACCCGAACGGCCCGCCGACACCGGTGACGCCCCCGCCGCCGGCGACGAGCCCGCCACTCCCGGCGACCCCGAACCCGAGCCCAACGACGACAACCCCACGGGAGGCCCGCATTGAACGGCGCCTTGGACGTCGCCCTGCGACTCCTGGTCGTGTTCGTCGTCTTCCTCACCTTCCCGCTGATCGTCGGCCAGACCGAGCACAAGGTGATGGCGCACATGCAGGGCCGCCTCGGCCCGATGTACGCGGGCGGTTTCCACGGCTGGGCGCAGCTCATCGCGGACGGCGTGAAGTTCGCGCAGAAGGAGGACGTGGTCCCGGCCGGCGCCGACCGCCGCGTCTTCCAGCTCGCCCCCGCCGTCGCCCTGCTGCCGTACCTCCTCGTGCTGCTCGCCATCCCGATCGGCCCCGGCGAGGGCGCCGTCGGCCAGGTCCTGGACGCGGGCGTGTTCTTCGTGCTCGCGGTGATGGGTGTCGGCGTGCTCGGCTCGCTCATGGCCGGCTGGGCCAGCGCGAACAAGTTCTCCCTGCTCGGAGGCCTGCGCACGGCCGCCCAGCTGCTCGCCTACGAGCTGCCGATGCTGCTCGCCGCCGCCTCGGTCGCCATGGCGGCCGGCACGGTCTCCCTGCCCGGCATCCTGCACGGCTTCCACTGGTGGTGGGTGCCCTGGCAGATCGTCGGCGCCGTCGTCTTCTTCGTCGCCGGACTCGCCGAGCTGCAGCGCCCGCCGTTCGACATGCCCGTGGCCGACTCGGAGATCATCTTCGGCGCGTACACCGAGTACACCGGTCTGCGGTTCGCACTGTTCCTCCTCGCCGAGTACGCCGGGATCGTCGTCCTGTGCGGCCTGACCACCGTCCTCTTCCTGGGCGGCTGGCACGGCCCGTGGGGCCACGACGGCCTGGGCTGGCTGTGGACCCTGCTGAAGACCGCGATCCTCGCCTTCCTCGTCATCTGGCTGCGCGTCACCTACCCGCGCCTGCGCGAGGACCAGCTCCAGAAGCTGTCCTGGACCCTCCTCGTCCCCCTCTCCCTCGCCCAGATCGCCCTCACCGGCATCGTCAAGGTGGTGATCTCCTAGTGGCCCCGATCCCCGGCTCCGGCCTTGCCAAGGGCCTGGCCGTCACCCTCCGCACGATGACCAGGAAAACGGTCACCGAGCAGTACCCGGACGCCCAGCCCGAACTGCCGCCCCGCACGCGTGGTGTGATCGGCCTGTTCGAGGAGAACTGCACGGTCTGCATGCTCTGCGCCCGTGAGTGCCCCGACTGGTGCATCTACATCGACTCCCACAAGGAGACCGTCCCGCCCGCCGGCCCCGGCGGCCGCGAGCGCAGCCGCAACGTCCTCGACCGGTTCGCCATCGACTTCTCCCTGTGCATGTACTGCGGTATCTGCATCGAGGTCTGCCCTTTCGACGCGTTGTTCTGGTCCCCGGAGTTCGAGTACGCCGAGACCGACATCCGTGACCTCACCCACGAGCGGGACAAGCTCCGCGAGTGGATGTGGACCGTCCCGGCCCCGCCGGCCCTCGACCCCGCCGCCGAGGAGCCGAAGGAGATCGCCGCCGCCCGCAAGACCGCCGAGAAGCTGGCGGCCGCTCAGGCCGAACCTGGGGAGGGCACGGCATGACCCTCGCCTCGGCCCCGAGCCCCGCCGCGGGTCACCCCGGCGTCCACCTCGCCGCGGCCTCGCCCGGCTTCCTGTCCCCGACCGGCGTGGAGATCGCCTTCCTCTTGGTCGGCCTGGTCACCTTCGGCGCCGCGCTGATCACCGTCACCACCCGCCAGCTGGTGCACGCCGCCCTGTGGCTGGTGGTCGCTCTCGGCGGCCTCGCCGTGGAGTACCTGCTGCTCACGGCCGAGTTCATCGCCTGGGTGCAGGTCCTGATCTACGTCGGTTCCGTCGTCGTCCTCCTGCTGTTCGGTCTGATGCTCACCAAGGCCCCCATCGGCCGCTCCCCGGACGCCGACTCCGGCAACCGCTGGGCCGCCCTGGCCGTCGCGGTCGCCGCCGCCGTCGCCCTGGTCTGGGTGGTCGTCGACGCCTTCCGCACCACCTGGATCCACCTGAACGGCCCGGCCGCCGGCTCCACCCGGGTCACCGGCGAGAGCCTCTTCCGGAACTGGGTGCTGCCCTTCGAGGCGCTGTCCGTCCTGCTCCTCGCGGCCCTGGTCGGCGCGATCGTCCTGTCCCGCAAGGCGAAGGCGGAGTCGATCCCTCCCCCTGTGAACTCCCGAGGCGTCACCGAGAGTTCCCCCTCCGTCACGGATTCCGGAATTCACCCGGTCGAGCAGGAAGGCGCCCGCTGATGCACCTCGCCTACCCGGCCGTCCTCTCCGCCCTCCTGTTCTGCACCGGCCTGTACGGCGTCCTCGCCCGCCGCAACGCGATCCTGGTCCTGATGTCGGTCGAGCTGATGCTCAACGCCGTCAACCTCAACCTCGTCGCCTTCGACGTCTGGCTCAGCCGGGCCGCGAAGGACACCCTGCACTCCGGCCAGGCGCTGACCCTGTTCACCATCACCATCGCCGCCGCCGAGATCGGCATCGGCCTGGCGATCGTGCTCGCCGTCTACCGCAACCGCGGCACCTCCGACATCGACAAGCTCCGCGACACCGCCGAGGGCCCCGGCACCGAGGGACCGGGCTCCTCCGCGGCCGAGAAGACTGAGGCCACCGCGTGACCACGACCACCCTCGCCGCCCTCGTCCCCCTTCTGCCGTTCCTCGGCGCCGCGGCCGGACTGCTGCTCGGCCGCACCGCGCCCGGGTTCGTCCGCCCGCTCGCCGTGCTGCCGCCGCTGGCCTCGCTCGTGCTGGCCGCGATCGTCGCCGCGCACCAAGGGGGCGGACCGGCCATCACCGCACACATCGAGCTGACGCCCACCGGCTCGGTCCCGATCGAGCTGGGCCTGTACATCGACGGCTTCGCCGCGCTCGTCGCGATCCTGGTGGCGTTCGTCGCGGCCTGCGTGCAGATCTACTCGACCGGCTATCTGCGCGACGACCCGCGCTATCCCTCCTACGCCGCCCTCGTCTCCCTGTTCACCTCCGCGATGCTCCTGGTCGTCTACTCCGGCGACCTGATCGTCCTGCTGGTCGGCTGGGAAGTCATGGGCATCTGCTCCTACTTCCTGGTCGGCCACTACTGGGAGACCCCCGAGGCCCGCGCCGCCTCCTTGAAGGCCTTCCTGGTCACCAAGCTCGGCGACGTGCCGTTCCTCATCGGGCTGTTCGCGCTCGCCACCAACGCCGGTTCGTTCCGGATCACGCGCGTCCTCGGCGCCGTCGCGAGCGGCAACCTGCACCATCCGACGGTGGTCGCCCTGCTGCTCCTCGCGGGCGTCGCGGGCAAGTCGGCACAGTTCCCGCTGCACACATGGCTCCCCGACGCGATGGCGGGCCCCACGCCCGTCTCGGCGCTGATCCACGCCGCGACGATGGTCGCCGCCGGTGTCTATTTCGTCGCCCGTCTCCTTCCGGTCTTCGAGGCCTCCCAGGCCGCGATGCTCGTGCTCGCCGTCATGGCCGCCGTCACGATGGCCGGCTCCGGTCTCGCCGCGCTCGCCCAGGACGACATCAAGCGCGTCCTCGCCTACTCGACGATCGGCCAGCTCGGCTACATGACCGGCGCCCTGGCCGTCGGCGACCGCGGTGCCGCCGTCTTCCACCTCCTGTCGCACGGCGCCTTCAAGGCGCTGCTGTTCCTCGCGGCGGGCGTGATCATCCACGCCGCCGGCACCAACTCGCTGGCCGCCATGTCCCGCATGCACGGGCTGCGCGACCGGATCCCGGACGCCTACTGGACGATGACCGTGGCGCTCCTCGCGCTCGCCGCGATCCCGCCGTTCAGCGGCTTCTTCTCCAAGGAGTCCGTCCTCGGCGCCGCCGAGCACGCGGCCGACGGCGGCACCCTGCACGTGCCGGGCGCGGCCGGCTGGATCGTCCTCGTCGCCGGCCTGGTCACCGCGCTGCTCACCGCCGCCTACGCAACCCGGCTGTGGCTGCTGGCCTTCCGCGGCCGGGGCGCCGAGGCCCCCGACCACGGCCGCCAGCCGCTGACGATGACCGTGGTGCTGTGGGTCCTCGCCGTGCCGTCCCTGGCCTTCGGTGGGCTCGCCTACCGCTCGCTGCCCGGCTGGTTCGACGGCCGCGCCCTGACCCCGACCCTGCTCACCTCCATCCTCGGCACAGGCCTCGCCGTGGTCGGCGGACTGCTCACCTACGGCGCCTGGCAGCGCACCACCCAGCTCGCCGCCCGCGTCCCGCTGGGCGCGGTCGCCGCCCATCCGGAGGAGGACGCCGGGCTGGTCGAGGCCGAGGCCATCGCCACCCACGAGCCGGCCTACGGCGGCATCGCCTACGCGCCCGACCCGGCGGACCCGGCACGGCTGCTGCTCGGCCCGCTGCGCCGCCACGCGGCCGTCGGCTTCCACCTGGACGCCGTGTACGCGGCGCTGTTCGTCCGCCCGGTCCAGGCCGGAGCGAGCCTCGTCCGGTTCCTCGACCGCGAGGTCGTCGAGACCTACGTACAGGGCGCGGCCGCCCTGCCCCGGCTGCTCGGGGCCGCCGTACGGCGGGCGCAGACCGGCAATGTGCAGACCTATGTGAGCGCGCTGCTCGCCGGCACCGTCGTCCTGGCGGTCGCCGTCGTCCTCGTCGCCACGGGAGCGTGAGCAGGCGTGATCGATATCAACGAGTCCGTGATGCAGTTCCTTCTGGCGTTCGTCGTCGTCGGCCCGCTCCTCGGCGCCGTCGCCGCTCTCCTCCCGGCCCCGCCCGGACTGAAGGGGAGGTCGCCCGAGCAGGCCGTGCTGCGGCACGGCGTGACCGTGACCGGCGCGATCCTCATCGCCGCGATCGTCCTGGCGCTCGGCTTCGACCACGACCATCCGTCGAAGATGCAGGCCACGACCGACATCAGCTGGATCCCCGCACTCGACGTGCGCATCCACCTCGGCATCGACGGCATCTCCCTCCCCCTCGTCGTCCTGACCGCGCTGCTGACCTTCCTCTGCGCGCTGTACTCCTACTTCAAGCCGCCCGCGGGCGGCTCCCCGAAGGCGTTCGTCGCGCTGCTGCTCCTGCTCGAGTCCGGCACCCTCGCCACCTTCGCCGTCCTCGACCTGCTGCTGTTCTTCCTCGCGTTCGAGATGGTGCTCATCCCGATGTACTTCCTCATCGCCCGCTGGGGCGGCGAGGGCCGGACCCGGGCCGCGTGGAAGTTCATCCTGTTCACGCTGCTCGGCTCTGTGGTCATGCTGCTCGGCCTGCTCCTGATCGGGATCAAGGCGGGCACGTTCGACATGGTGGCACTCGCCACTGACAACGGCCGGTCGCTGACCGCGTCCGTGCAGGTCATCGCCGTTCTGGCGATCGGGATCGGACTCGCCGTGAAGTCGCCGATGTGGCCGCTGCACAGCTGGCTGCCCGACGCCCACACCGCCGCCCCGACCGTCGGATCGGTCCTGCTGGCCGGTGTCCTGCTCAAGATGGGTACGTACGGGTTCGTCCGGATCCTGCTGCCGATCGCGCCGCACGGCTTCCACACCTTCGCGCCCTATCTCGCCGCGTTCGCCGTCGTCGGGATCATCTACGGGTCCCTGGCCTGCCTGGCCCTGGCCAAGCGGGGCGCGAAGGGTGATCTCAAGCGGCTGATCGCCTACTCCTCGGTCGGTCACATGGGCTTCGTCCTGCTGGGCGTCGCCACCATGACGCCGACCGGCGTCAACGGCGCCCTGTTCGCCAACATCGCCCACGGCCTCATCACCGGCCTGCTCTTCTTCCTGGTCGGCGCGCTGAAGGACCGCACCGGCAGCACCGACCTCGACACCCTTGCCGAGGAGACGGGAGCCGCGCTGTACGGCAAGGCCCCGCGCCTCGGCGGCCTCCTCGCGTTCGGCGCGGTCGCCTCGCTCGGACTGCCCGGGCTCGCCGGGTTCTGGGGCGAGATGCTGGCCCTGTTCGGCGCGTTCAAGCCCGCCGCCGACCTCAGCCGGCCGGCCTTCCTCACCTTCATGGCGATCGGCGCGTTCGGCACCCTGCTGACGGCCGCGTACATGCTGATCGTGGTCCGCCGCGTCTGCATGGGCGGAATCGAACAGGAAGTCCCGAAGCTCGCCGACGTCCACGGCTACGAGTTCGCCGCCTGGACCCCGCTCGTCGCCCTCACCGTCGCCGCCGGACTGTGGCCGAGGGCGCTGCTCGGCCTGACCGATCCGGCCGTGCACCAGCTCCTCGCAGGAGGCACCCGATGAGCGCCCAGCCCCTCGCCGAGTCGCTGGTCCAGTCCGTCGACTGGCTCGCCGTCGCCCCGCCGACCATCGCCGCCGCGGTCGCACTCGTCGTCCTGGTCGCCGACCTGTTCCTGCCCGAGGCCCGCAAGGCCGTCCTCGGCTGGGTATCGGTCGCCGGTCTCGCCGTGGCCACGCTGATGCTGCTGCCCCTCCTGGACGGCGACCGCAGCACCTTCTGCCTGACCGGCGGTGGTACGCGCGCGTGCAGCTACACCGCCGACCACTTCACACTCGTCATCCAGTTCCTGTCCCTCGGCGGCGCCCTGCTCGCGGCCCTGCTGTCGGTCACCAACCTCAGGGACGACGAGCGGCGCGTCCCGCCGGGCGAGTTCTGGTTCCTGCTGCTGTCCTCCGCGGCCGGCGCCGCCCTGCTGCCCGCCTCCCGCGACCTGGCCACCCTGATCGTCGCCCTGGAGGTCGCCTCCCTGCCCGCCTTCGCCCTCGTCGGCATCCGGCACGGCGACGAGCGGTCCTCCGAGGCCGCCCTGAAGTTCTTCCTGTCCTCGGTGACGGCCACCGCCGTCAGCCTGATGGGCGTCAGCTTCGTCTACGCCTCCACCGGCACCCTCTACCTCACCCAGGTCGCCCAGCGCCTGCCGCACGTCGGCGGACAGCTGCACACGCTCGCCCAGGCGGGGGTCGTCCTCACCCTGATCGGCTTCGCGTTCAAGACGGCCGCCGTGCCCTTCCACTTCTGGGTGCCCGACACCTACGTCGGCGCGCCGCTGCCCGTCGCCGCCTATCTGTCGGTCGTCGGCAAGGCGGTCGGCTTCTCCGGGCTCATCCTCGTCACGGTCGTCGCGTTCCCGTCGTACGCCGACGTCTGGGGCCCCGCGCTCGCCGCCCTGGCCGCGCTCACCATGACCGTCGGCAACGTCGGCGCCCTGCGCCAGCAGGCCACGCGCGCGTACAGCGCCGTACGGCTGCTCGCCTGGTCCTCCGTCGGCCAGGCCGGCTACCTGCTGGTGCCGATCGCCGCCGCCGGCTACGCCACGGGCCCACAGAAGGCGATCGGCTCCACCGTGGCCTACGCGCTGATGTACGGCGCCGTGAACCTGGGCGCGTTCGCGGTGGCGGCCGTGGTGGGCCGTAGCCGGGCGCTGAACCGGATCAGCGACTACCGGGGCCTGTACGCCGCCAATCCGCTCACCGCGCTGCTGCTGGCGTTCTTCCTGCTGTGCCTGGCCGGCCTGCCACCGGGCGTCATCGGGCTGTTCGCCAAGGTCACCGTGTTCTCGGCGGCCGTCGACGCGGGCCTCGGCTGGCTCGCCGTCGTCATGGCCGTCAACGTGGTGATCGCCCTCTTCTACTACCTGCAGTGGACGGCCCTGCTGTTCCGCGCCCCCGAGGGCGAACCCGCCCGGCACCGCGTCCCGGCCCCCCTCACGGCCGCCCTCGCCCTCACCGGCGTACTCGGCGTCGCCCTCTCCGGAGCACCCCAGCTGGTCCTCCGTTTCGCGGCCACCGGACTGTTCTGAGGAATCGGCCACGCGCGCGTGGGGCACCCGTAGCCTCCACGCGCGCGTGGCCCTACACGCCCCGTCACCCGTACGGCCAGGCGCGCAGCCGCATCCACCAGGGAACTCGCAGCCGCCGCCTGGCGTTGTCAGAAGCGGGAGGGTCCACTGGACCAAAGTGTTCCCCAGCTGCACGACTTGGAGGGCGCACGGTGCACCGCCGGCACAACGGGCTCAGGACCGCAGTACTCCTCGGGGGACTGTCCGCCCTCATCATCGTCATCGGCAGCCTCTTCGGCCGCACCGGCCTGATCGTCGCGGTCCTGGTGGCCCTCGGCACGAACGCGTACGCGTACTGGAACAGCGACAAGCTGGCGCTGCGCGCGATGCGCGCCCGCCCGGTCAGCGAGTTCGAGGCCCCGGCGCTGTACCGCATGGTCCGCGAGCTGTCCACGCAGGCCCGACAGCCCATGCCCCGCCTGTACATCTCGCCCACCGAGGCCCCCAACGCCTTCGCCACGGGTCGCAACCCGCGCAATGCGGCCGTGTGCTGCACCGAGGGCATCCTGCGCCTGCTGGACGAGCGCGAGCTGCGGGGCGTCATCGGCCACGAGCTCAGCCACGTCTACAACCGCGACATCCTCATCTCCTCGGTCGCCGGCGCGCTCGCCTCGGTGATCATGTTCCTGGTGAACTTCGCCTGGCTGATCCCGGTCGGCCGCTCGGACGACGACGACGGCCCCGGCCTGCTCGGCCTGCTTCTGATCATGATCCTCGGCCCGCTCGCCGCCTCCCTCATCCAGCTGGCCATCAGCCGTTCCCGCGAATACGAGGCGGACGCCTCCGGCGCCCAGCTCACCGGCGACCCGCTGGCCCTCGCCAGTGCCCTGCGCAAGCTGGAGGTCGGCACCCAGCAGCTCCCGCTGCCCCCGGAGCCGCGGATCGAGACCGCCAGCCACATGATGATCGCGAACCCGTTCCGCGCGGGCCAGGGCCTGACCAGGATGTTCTCCACGCACCCGCCGATGGCGGACCGCATCGCCCGGCTGGAGAAGATGGCAGGTCACCACCGGTGAAGGCTCGCCGTCCCGGTATGTCCCACTAAGGCAGGAGCCCGCGCGCCGGATCGCGTGTCCCCGACCGACGCCAGGCGGAGCGCGATGGAGCAGCTCGCCGAGTTGCCGGGGTGAACCCATGAGCCGGTTTCGGCGCTGAGACCGACCGACGGTGGCGGGTAGCCGAAGTCGTGGAGCTGGGCGTGTGCCGGAGACGAGCAGAGTCATGGCCGTCTGCCGGGTCGTGCTGGACACTGCGGTGCCGCAGGGTGACGGCGGCGCCGCTGCCGGGCCGGCCGGGGATTCGGGAAGCCCGTACGACGTACTGGAGCTGGTCCTCGACCGACTCGCCGTCACGAGCAGCTCGACAAGCAGCGGGCGATATTCCTTCCGCCGCCGCGCAGGCGCTCACAGGGAACGGTGGACACCGGGGAGACGGTGGTTCCGGAGATCAGCGCCCGGCGAAACCCTGGTCCGACGGCACCACCTCACGCCCGAGCGGCATGAGGGAGATCGGGATGAGCTTGAGGTTCGCCCAGCCGAAGGGGATCCCGATGATCGACAGGAACAGGGGGATGCTCGTGATCAGGTGGCCCAGCGCCAGCCACCATCCCGCGAAGATCACCCAGATCACGTTGCCGATGAAGGAGCCCGCCCCCGCGTCCGGGCGGTCCACGGTGGTCCGGCCGAACGGCCACAGGACGAAGCCGGCGATGCGCAGCGACGCGATGCCGAACGGAATGGTGACGATCAGGACGAAGCAGATCAGGGCGGCGATGAGATAACCGATCGCCATCCAGAAGCCGCAGAACACGAGCCACAGGATGTTGAGCAGCAGGTTGAACACCTTCATGATCGGTACCTCTCCAGGTCGCTCCGCCGGCATGCCCGCTGCCACAAGTATCAGCGTGTCAGCGCGTTCGGGCAGAACCGCAGCGTCCCTGTGGCGTGATCGGGAACGCTCGGAGACGATCCCGATCGGCAGGGCCGGCTGCAGGCTGAGCGGGCCAGCGGAAAGGAGGCACTACACGCGCGTGCCGACGCGGCTGACGAGAGGTCACTCGGTGGGGCGCCGCCGCGCCCGTCGTCGTACGCCGTAGGCCGCCACACCCACCGCGAGCACTCCCGCCCCCACCGCCACCGAGACGGCGGGCAGCGCGAACGCCAGCGTGGCGCAGCCCAGCAGGCCCACCACGGGCACCACACGGGCCGACGGGGCCGGACTCAGGCTCCACGCGGAGGCGTTGGCGACGGCGTAGTAGACGAGCACGCCGAAGGAGGAGAAGCCGATCGCACCGCGCACGTCGACCGTCGCGGCCAGTACGGCGACCACCGCGCCCACGGCGAGCTCCGCCCGGTGCGGCACCTGGAACCGCGGGTGCACGGCCGCCAGCGCCCCCGGCAGATGCCCGTCCCGGGCCATGGCGAGCGTCGTACGGGACACACCGAGGATCAGCGCGAGCAGCGAGCCGAGCGCCGCCACCGTCGCCCCCACCCGCACCACCGGCGCGAGTCCCGGTACGCCGGCCGCCCGTACCGCGTCGGCCAGCGGCGCCGCCGCGTGCCCGAGCCGGTCCGCGCCGAGGACGGCGAGCACCGCGACGGCCACGCACGCGTACACCACAAGTGCGATCCCCAGGGCCAACGGGATGGCACGCGGAATCGTGCGCGCCGGATCCCGTACCTCCTCCCCGAGCGTCGCGATCCGCGCGTACCCGGCGAACGCGAAGAACAGCAGCCCCGCCGCCTGGAGCACCCCGCCCGCGCCCGACGACAGCCCGATGTCCAGCCGCCCGGCGTCGGCCCGCCCGGAGGCCAGGCACACGACCACCACGGCCGCGAGCACGGCCAGCACCACAGCCACGATCACGCGCGTCAGCCACGCCGACTTCTGGATCCCGCCGTAGTTCACGGCCGTCAGGGCCACCACGGCCGCGACCGCCACCGCATGCGCCTGCCCCGGCCAGACGTAGGCGCCCACAGTGAGCGCCATGGCCGCGCAGGACGCCGTCTTGCCGACCACGAACGCCCAGCCCGCGAGATAGCCCCAGAAGGGGCCCAGCCGTTCCCGTCCGTACACATACGTCCCGCCGGAGGCCGGGTAGCGGGCGGCGAGCCGGGCCGAGGACATGGCGTTGCAGTAGGCCACCAAGGCCGCGAGCGCCAGCCCGGGCAGCAGCCCCGATCCGGCCGCACGCGCGGCGGGCCCCAGGGCGGAGAAGACGCCGGCTCCGACCATCGAGCCGAGGCCGACGACCACGGCGTCCCGCACGCCGAGGGCGCGTCGCAGTGCGGTGCTGGACGTTGTCATGCGCCGCACCCTACTGAGCGCCGGAACCGGGTGGTGGACCGCCGGTGTCTTCCTCGTCAACAGGCCACGAACCCGCCGACACCAGGCAGTGAACGTGCCCGGCGACAGCACGGAAGGGCGGGCACCGCTCGGGGGCGCCCGCCCTTCCGTGCTGCCGCAGATGTCCTGCCGGTCGCTTACCGGTAGTTCACGAACTGCAGCGCGAAGTCGAAGTCCTTGCCCTTCAGCAGCGCGATCACGGCCTGCAGGTCGTCACGGCTCTTGGAGGAGACGCGCAGTTCGTCCCCCTGGACCTGGGCCTTCACGCCCTTCGGGCCCTCGTCACGAATGATCTTCGCCACCTTCTTCGCGTTCTCCTGGGAGATGCCCTCCTGGATCGACGCGAAGATCTTGTATTCCTTGCCGGACAACTGGGGCTCGCCCGCGTCCAGTGCCTTCAGCGAGATACCGCGCTTGATCAGCTTGGACTGGAAGACGTCGAGGACAGCCTTCACCCGGTCCTCGGAGTTCGCCTCCATGAGGATCTTGTCCCCGGACCACGAGATCGAGGCACCCACGCCCTTGAAGTCGTAGCGCTGCGAGATCTCCTTGGCGGCCTGGTTGAGGGCGTTGTCGACCTCCTGCCGCTCGACCTTCGAGACGATGTCGAAACTGGAGTCGGCCATGTCCTGTGGCTCCTTGTATCGGGGTGAGTATCGGATGCGTATCGGGCGCGTGCCGGCGTGCGCGGCGGCGGCCGCCGGGCCCGGCATGAGACCGGGCCGCATCCGCACCAGCCTAGCCACCCCACGAGCCGAGGGGTGGAGATCAATCGGGTGGCGAAGCACCCCCGTGTATCGGGTATTGTTTACGTCGTCGCCAGGGGGCACCGCCGAAAAGCGGTTCGATCTGGTGGCCAACCCGGCGGTGTGCCCGAGCGGCCAAAGGGAGCAGACTGTAAATCTGCCGGCTCAGCCTTCCCAGGTTCGAATCCTGGCGCCGCCACACGGGAGCAAGGGCCCGGTGACCTGCGAGAACAGCAGGTCACCGGGCCCTTGTCGTATCCCCGAGTGATCAGCGGACCGTCTCACGCTGTCCCGCGTTCGAACGCCGCGTCTCGGTGTGTGGACGGGGCGTGGACGGGATTTCCGGCCCGTCGCCCGGCCTGCCTCAGGCGGACGGAGATCTTGGCGTTCGCCACCTCGTCGCCCTCACCGCCACACTGTGCACACTGTGGCCGACGCGCTCCGCCACGAGTTGGGGCTCCACCCCGGAGCTGAGCCAGGTGGACACCGCAGCGTGGCGAAGGTCATACGGGTGCTTGGCCTACGCCGATCTGTAGTCGCCGGAGTCCGTCCCACAGGGTCTGGAACACGCGGCGCTTCGCCGCTGTCCGTCCAGGCGGCGCCGGAGGGGTGGGGCAGCCTCGACGACTACCGGCTCAGTGCTGAGTTCCGTCGTGCTGTGAGCACTCCTCACCCGGAAGTCGCAGCCGGGCTGCCGGCAGCGGCACGCCGACCAGGAGTTCCAGCAGGTGGCCTGGCCCTGGTCGAGGCGGCAGGCGCAGACCATGCCGACGAGGGTGGCCAGGGTGACGGGAGCGGTGGAGTGGCAGCGGGAGAAGGAGAGTTCGCGGGTGTAGCGGTGGCGGCGGACGAGGACGACGGCGCGGCCGGGTGCGTGGTGGTCGGGGTTGTCGTCAGGGTGGATGTCGAGCATGGCCCGGTCGTAGTGGCGGTCGCCCTTGCGGCCGTGGCCGGTGCGCAGACGCATCCAGTTCTTTTTCGGACGTATACCTCGTCGTCGGCCAGCCGCCGGGCCGGTATGCGCAGGTCGCGAGTACCCGAGGAATTGCTTTACGGTGAAGGTCGGCGAGAAACAGCTGGCATATGCCGTGCTTCTACAGAAATTCGTGGTCTGGGCGGATGGCTTTTCCATCCACCCAGACCATGAAATCAGCCGTTGTTGTTATTGTTGTTGTTGGTGCGCCCAACGTTGTTATTGTTGTTGTTGTTGGCGTTGCCGCCATTGTTATTGTTGTTGTTGACGATGACAGTAATCCGCAAGCCGTCGTCGTCGAAGTCCGCCCAGTCGTGGGAAGCGTAGTCGTCTGCATCGTCGTCGAAGTCCGCGCGGTCGTTGGTGGCCTTGGCGTCTTCGTCGTCGAAGTCCGCCCGGTCCTCCGCAGTGTCGTCGTCTGCATCGTCGCCGAAGTCCGCACGGTCGTGGGTGGCCTTGGCGTCTTCTTCGTCGTCGAAGTCCGCCCAGTCGTGGGTGGAGTTGGCGTCTGCCTCGTCCTCGGCGTCCGCCCGGTCCTGGGCAGCGTCGATTTCAGCGTCATCCTTGGCGTCCGCCCGGTCCTGGGCGGAGTCGACGTCTGCGTCGTCCTTGGCGTCCGCCCGGTCGTCGAAGATGGTGAGAATGCCGCTTGAGCGGAAGGTGTTGAGCGAATCATGACTTGCGGCGTGCGCCATGGGCGCCGACCAGAGACCTACCCCGCTGCCGAGCACGATCAGGGCCGCCGCCTTCGCACCCAGGCGGGGGTGATGCGAGGGAGCTCCCTCGTCTTGGCGCCAATTGCGCGTCACCTTGCGCTTCGGGAACATCTTGCGTCCTCTCTCCTCGCATAGCCGAGGGAACTGTCCGATTGGTTCGAGGATGCAAACGTTGAGCCGCATCCAGCCTCATCACCCATTCCGTGCGAGCTGCCTGCGATAACGGTTCGACCTGCGGTTTTAGGCCAGGTGCTGACATGTCTGAAACCCGTGGCTCAGCGCCGGTGGCGCCTCTGGAAGCCGGGCGATAAAGTAATTGACCTCAATTGTCATGACGACCCGTCAGTTTGTCTGCCAGGCCGTTTCGGCTTGCCGGTCCCGCCATGGGCAGGCGGGTGGCCCGCTGTCGCGCCGCGTGGACGCCGGGTTCCACGGCTCCGGGGCGGGGCTCAGGGCGTAGAGGCAGAGCGTTTCCGCTGGTCAGCCGGAGATCGGCAGGGCCTGCAGGCGCGCGAACGCGCCGGTGATCACGTGGGTGAGGGGTCAGCGCCTGGCGAGGCGGCGGCAGCGGCGGCGGCCGGCGGCAGAAAACAGCCACAGGCGTTCGGGCTCCCAGCAGCGGGCGTCGCCCGTGGGGCGAGCACGGGCATCCAGGCCGGCAGGCCGAGGGCGACAAGGGCGCGGTGATGCGTGGTCTGCACTCAGAAGTCCCTTCAGAGCGGGTGGTGTTCAGGCGACGGCCACGCGCTGCTCCTCGGGATAAGCGGCGGCGCGGACACTCCCACCGATAGACGGGGATGCCGGCCATCAGACGACCGCGGTGTCGACAGCTCGCATGACGGGGCGGGAGGGCTCGTCGTCGTGGACGGCGAGGATCTGCTCACGTACCCAGGTCTCGCTCATGCCGAATGCCTCGTCCAGCGCTCGCGCGCTGAGCAGGAGACCCGTCTGTTTCGGATGTTCGGACTCGGTGTACGCACGGAGTGCGTCCTGGGCGTCCGCACGGGCCGTGACCAGCGCGGACGGTTCCAGACGGGTACGCCTGCCGAGGCGTCGGCGGCGACCGGGGTGGGCGCCGGTTCGGGGTGTACGAGGGCGTACGGGGCGGGTGTGGATTCCGGCCCGTGCCGCTCGCACACCGCCTCCCGTGCTGTGAGGAGGGGTGGGCGTGCCGGCTCAGCCCCCAGGTTCGAATCCTGGCGCCGTCAAACGGCCCCCTTTCGGCGTTCCGGCCACCGAGTGGCCGGCGCGGCGGGCGGGCCTCCGCCGGGTCGGCTCCGGAGTTCGGCCAGAGGCTTACGCACGCGCGCGTAGATCATGCGGGCGGGCGGCGAGGGATGAGGCACGGGAGAGCCCGCTACTGGTCGCTTGAGGGGGCTCTGCGACTGCCCTGGCCGTCACTGCCTGCCGTTTCGCGGCGTCTGCCGTTCCACGGCGTCTGTTGTTCCGCACGTCCGTCGCGACGGTGGAGCGCCACTCGTGATCAGGGGCAGAGGTTCACGTGCCGGACGGCCAGGACGTGCCCCGCCGCGTCGATGAGGCGGCTGCGGGCGAGGTGTCCGCCGGCCACCGCATTGGTGATCGCCGTGGCGATCGCGGACGTCTGGGAGCTGACGTTGCCCCCCAGGTCGAACATGACCATGTCGGCGCCGGAGCGCAGGGCCTGGACGGCGGCGGTGGGGACGCTGAAGCCGGCGGCGGAGATCGCCTTGGCGCTGAGCGAGTCGGTGACCACCAGCCCCTTGAAGCTCAGCTTGCCGCGCAGTTCCGAGCTGATGGCGGTGGGTGACAGGCTCGCCGGGTTGGTGCCCAGGCCCGGCACGACGTTGTTGGAGACCATGATGGCCGGGGCGCCGGCCTTGATGGCCGCTATGAACGGCGGGATGGCCACCTTTTGCAGGGTGGACCAGGGCAGGGTGTGGGCGGGGCCGAAGTCGGAGTTGTAGCTGGAGCCGCCGAGGCCCGGGAAGTGCTTGACGACGGGGATCACGTTTCCGGCGCGCAACCCGTTCATGTACGCGACCCCGTCCTTGGAGACCACCGAGGTGCTCCCGCTGAAGGACCGCCATCCGTCGGGGTTGGTCTTACTGGGGGCCACGTTCCTGCCGTCGACGTCGACCACCGGGGCGAGGTCCATGTTCACCTGGGCGGCGGCCATCTTGGTCGCGACCTTGGTGACGTTCTGCTGGATCTGGGCCGGAGTCCAGTGCGCGCCCATGTACGCGGCCCAGGGCAGGGATCCGACGAGGTTCGCCATGCGCTGGATGCCGCCGCCCTCCTCGTCGGTCATCACCAGCAGGCCCAGGTGGCCCGGCACATGGGTCTTCAGGGTGGTCAGCCGGGAGCCGAGGTCGGACGGCGCCTTGCTGCCGAACAGCAGCACACCGCCCGCACCGGCGCTCACCTCGGTGGTGACGTCCGACACCGAGGTCTCGGACACCGGGACGGCGACGGTCAGCATGGCCAGCCGGCGGTTCGACCACCCGGCCAGCTTCGTGCTGTTGGTGCACGCGGTGGCGCTGGCGGTGTTGACGGTGGCGGTGGTGGAGAGGTCCGGGGTGAGGGACGACTGGGAGAAGGAAGGCGTGGCGGACGGGGTGCGGGACACGCCGGGGCCACTGGAGTGCGGGGTCGCCTTGGGGGCGCCCGCACCACAGCCCGCGAGGAGCATCGCGGCCACGGCGGCGGTGCTCAGTCTTCGTGCTGTCCCGGCCCGGCGGGGGAGCCGCGGCGATGCGGTCGCGCTTCTGCAGTCACGGTACGTCGGAAGATTCATCGCCGGCCTCCTTCGGGGGAGACGCGACGGTGGCCGTCGCGTCTCCGGGCCACATCAGCATGAGGTGTGCCTTACGAACGCGTGAGATGCGCCCGGTCCGGCATTTGTTCGCTGGCCCACGGTCGGAGTACCAGGATCTCGCGCCTCGGAGTCGGACGAAAGTCCAGCCGACGTGAGTGGGGCCGCTCAGGAACCGACTTCGATCGCGCTTCACCCCGGTTCGCAGCACCGTTCACCGGGGGCGGGTGTGGGGCGGTGGCGCCCCTGGACCTTGTTCGGTCGCATCCCGCTGGTCGCACTTCCGGGTCTCTTCACTAGAATCGAACGTGTGAACGATGACCGTCCGCTGACGCGTCTCGACATGCTGCGTTTCGCCCGCCGCGTCGTCGAACACCAGGCCGCGCGACAGCTCGCCCTGATGGACCGGTGGATCGCGGACGAAGAACGCCGGGAGGCCGAACGGGAGCGCCGCCTCGCCACCCGGCAGGCCGCTCCGGACTGGCTGATCGAGCGCGGGCTGAACGGCCGCACCGCGGTGTACGTCCATGTCGGCGGCTGCGCGAGCGCCGGCGGGCGTGCGAAGGGGGCCAGCCGGGACCAGGCGGTACGCGCACTCACCGAAGGAGAAATCGCCGCATGCCCACTGTGCCGCCCCGACACCGCGCTGGGAATACTGGAATGACCGGTCCAGGTGCGGGCCCCGACGGTCCGGACAATGCTGGAGCCATGGCCGGGAAACGACCCATCATCGTGCACCTGCCGTCCCCGACCGGCGGCCGCCGGGTCCGGGTGGACGGCGAGATCCTCGGCTTGGCGCACAACGTGGGCGACCTGGTGGAGTTCCTGCGCCGCGCGGGGCTGGAGATCGAGCCGGAGCAGGTGGCCGACTCGCCGCTGATCGACTGGCGCGGAGTGGGCCCCGATCACTGGGAGGCCGAGACCCGCACTTGACAGCGGTGTCGGTCGGTGGCGGTGTCGCGTCCGCCTTGGCGCGGGCACACTGACGGCATGTCCACCCGACGTAGAACCTGTCCTGTGTGCCACCGCGACATCGCTGTCGTCGCGGGCCGCTACGCGCGGCACGACCCGCCCGGGGCGCGGGAGAACGGGGAGCTCGTCTCCTGCGCCGGGTCGCGGCAGCAGGCGCAACTCGGCGCCCTGCAGCCGGCGCTGGACGGATACGTCGTACCGGAGTTTCCGGGTCAGCTGCCTCTGTTCTGAGGAAGGAACGAAGAGGCGGAGAGGGCCGACTTGTGGTGGGGGCGGGTGTTCGCGGGAACCTGACGGGGCGGCAGGTCGGTGGTGCTGAAGGCTCGATGGCGGGGTCTGTCCGTTCAACGGCCGGTGGTGGGCCTCAGTTCCCGGCCACCGACTTCACCGCGACCGACACCGGCGTCGATCCGCTGATCAGCTCCAGCGTCAGGCCGGTCGTCGCCGGGGTGTCCACCAACTCCGCGAGTACGGTCGCCACATCGTCCCGGGGAATCGCGCCGCGCCCGGTGTGCGCCTCCAGCCGGACCTGACCGGTACCGGCGTCGTTCGTCAGCGAGCCGGGGCGCAGGATCGTCCAGTCCAGGGACTCCTGGCGGGCGACGTACGCGTCGGCCTCGCCCTTGGCGCGCAGATACACGTCGAAGACATCGTCGCCCTGGTGCGCGGGATCCGCGCCCATCGAGGACACGACCAGGAAGCGGCGCACGCCCGCGCGAACGGCCGCGTCAGCGAACAGCACCGCCGCGCCCCTGTCCACCGTCTCCTTGCGCGCCGCCCCGCTGCCCGGGCCCGCACCGGCCGCGAAGACGGCCGCATCGGCGCCCTGCAGATGCGCCGCGACCCCCTCCACCGAGGCGGACTCCAGGTCGAGCAGCACCGGTTCGGCGCCGGCCGCCCGCAGATCGTCGCCCTGTTCCGGCTTGCGGATGATCCCCGCGACCTCGTCGCCGCGCGCGGAGAGCAGGCGCTCCAACCGCAGCGCGATCTGTCCATGGCCCCCAGCGATGACAATGCGCATGATTCCGACCGTACGCCGGAAGGGACGCATCCGCCGCACGAGTTAACCGGCGTGGCAGGCCCGCGCCGGGCTCACGCCCACCGCCCCGCGCCGGGTGCGCACGTGCACACGCCCGGCGCGTACGCCCACCCGCGCGCCCCAGGCCCCCACCCCGAACCGTGCCCCGCACAACACCCCGAATCACGCCCGCTCACGACAACTCGCCCCGCCCCTGCCGCGGCAACCCGAGTTCCGCCGTGGCCGCCGAGTTGCAGTACTCCCGTACCGCGCTCGTGCGGGCCACCACCCGGCCCCGGTGGACCACGATCCGGCTGTACGCCAGTGACAGGGCGCCGGCCAGGCGGTTGCCGCGTACGGCGAGCAGGTCGGCGGGGAAGCCGGCCTCCACGCGTACCTCCGGCAGGCCCAGCATCGCGCGGGCCGAGGCACTGACGGCATCGTAGGCGTCCTCCGGGCGCAGGCCGTGGGCGGAGGCGAGGAGGTAGGCGGCTTCCAAGGGGTCACCGCGGCCGACGGGGTTGGAGGCGTCGCGCAGGGCGCCGCTGCCGGCCGACACGCGCACACCGGCCGCACGCAGCAGCCGTACCGGAGCCGCGCCCCGGCGGTCGGTTCCGCAGCAGCCGCCCTGGGGCAGGCACACGACCGTCACACCGGCGGCCGCGAGCTGGTCGGCGGCGCGGGAGGCGGCCTCGGTGGGGAGGCGCGCGAGACCGGCGCACGGCCCGATCGTCACGCCGGGGCGCAGGCCTCCGGCCATGGCCGCGAGCCGGGACAACCGGGCCGGGTCGGAGGCGTCCGTGTGCAGATCCACCGGGCAGCCGTGCTCGGAGGCCACGTCCAGGACGGTCTCGACATAGCCCGTGGGATCGGGGTCCAGGTCGGGGCAGCCGCCCACCACGGAGGCGCCCATCTTGAGCGCGTCGCGCAGTATCGCCAGCCCGTCGGCCCCGGCCACCCCTGTCAGCAGCCGTGGCATCGCCACCGTCGTCAGCTCGGTGAGTCCCCGCAGCGAGCGCCGCGCCTGCAGGACGGCGCCCAGCGCGCCGAGCCCTTGCACGTCGCCCACGCGCACGTGCGTGCGTGCCGCCGTGGCCCCGTGGCCGAGCTGCAGCAGGGCCGCCTCCGTCGCCCGGCGCTGGACGTCCTCGGGGGCGTACGACACCGGGCCGGGGTGCTCGGCGGACAGCGCGGTCTCACCGTGGGCGTGCGGTTCGGCCGGGGCCGGCAGGAGCAGGTAGCCGCTCAGGTCCACGCGCGTGGCGGCCGTCCGGGCGGGGCCCGGCGCCAGACTGCCGGCCGTGCCCACCGCCTCGATGCGCCCGCGGCCCAGCCGTACGTCCACCGTCCGGCCGTCGGTGAGCCGCGCCCCGCACAGCAGCAGGGCGACCGGGTCGGACTGACCCGAGGATCCCGAGGAGTTCGACGGCGGGTGGGGCTGCGGCTGGCTGTCGGGCATCGCGCTCCAGGATGGGGGCCGGGGGCTCGGGCGGGCCGGCGTGAGACACCGGAGCCCGGACCCAAGATCACGCAGAGCGAGTCGAGCCTAGGGTGGCGAACGGCGCCGATCGCGCAGGAGCGCAATAGTCGTACCGGTGGGGTCCACCCTTGGCAGTACAAGCATCGCCCACCCGCGTGGCCTCCGGCTCTCTGCGACGACGGCCAAGACGGCTACGACGTTCACGCGCGTGGCCCGGCTCCCGCTCCCTCTCTCGATGACGTCCACGCGCGCGTGCGTCGCTTCCGGCGCCGCCCGTGCCCGGCGCCGACGACATCCACGCGCGCGTGCCACCGCTCCCCCCTCCAAGTGGCACCCGGCCATCGGCCCCCACGGGCATCGGCCACGCACGGGTACCGCGCCTGAGCACTCACCCCCTGCCCGCCGGCCCCGCCCAGCGACTCATGAGGTCACTGCGAGCCCTGGGATGGGGGGTGTCGCGGGCTGCCGGATACGGATTTGGGTGAACGGCGGCGGACCGTGTAATGTCTTCATCGCTCGCCCCAATAGCTCAGTCGGCAGAGCGTCTCCATGGTAAGGAGAAGGTCAACGGTTCGATTCCGTTTTGGGGCTCTGGTGTGAGAGGTTCCCGTCGAAAGGCGGGTCCCGATCGCACCGCAGCGGTGTAGCTCAGTCGGTAGAGCAAGCGGCTCATAATCGCTGTGTCACCGGTTCAAGTCCGGTCACCGCTACTCACAGTAGCCGATTGCGGGGTCGGTCCTTCGATCGGCTACTCTTTCTTGCGTTGAATTAGTCCACCCGTTCGTCTTAGGAGCACTCACGTGGCTGCCACCGACGTCCGCCCGAAGATCACGCTGGCCTGCGTGGAGTGCAAGGAGCGGAACTACATCACCAAGAAGAACCGGCGTAACAACCCGGACCGTCTTGAGATGAAGAAGCACTGCCCGCGTTGCAACGCGCACACCGCGCACCGCGAAACGCGATAAAACAGGCTCGTCCGCGAGGCCGTCCCCTTCCGAGGGGGCGGCCTCGCGGCGTTTCACCGCTCGCCGGTGCTGCGGCAGCGCCGGCGCTCCGGCAGCACCAGCGCTCAGGCGAGCACCGGTGCATCACCGGCGCTTCAGCTTCCCCCGCGCTTCAGCGGCCCGGGGCTCACCCGTCCCCCCGCACAATCCCCGGCGGGATTCCGGCTAATTTGGGGCCATCACAGCAGACATCAGGAGGTGCCGGGCCATGGCGCTCGACCAGTCCTTCGTTGGACGGACCTACCCACCCACCGCGCCCTATGAGGTGGGCCGGGAGAAGATCCGCGAGTTCGCCGAGGCGGTGGGCGAGACCAACCCGGTCTACACCGACCCGGAGGCCGCGAAGGCGTTCGGTCATTCCGATGTGATCGCCCCGCCGACGTTCGTGTTCGCCATCACCTTCCCGGCCGCGGGGCAGATCGTCGAGGACCCGCAGCTCGGTCTCGACTACAGCCGCGTGGTGCACGGCGACCAGAAGTTCGCCTACAGCCGCCCGGTGCGCGCCGGCGACCGGCTCAGCGTCACCTCCACCATCGAGGGGATCAAGTCCCTCGCGGGCAACGACATCCTGGACGTCCGCGGTGAGGTGCACGACGAGGCGGGCGAGCACGTCGTGACCGCCTGGACCAAGCTCGTGGCCCGCGCGGCCGAGGAGGCGTGAGGACCTGATGACGGCGAAGATCGCGTACGACGACGTCGAGGTCGGCACCGAACTGCCGGCGCAGTCCTTCCCTGTGACCCGCGCCACGCTCGTGCGCTACGCGGGTGCCTCCGGGGACTTCAACCCCATCCACTGGAACGAGAAGTTCGCCAAGGAGGTCGGCCTGCCGGACGTCATCGCGCACGGCATGTTCACCATGGCCGAGGCGATCCGCGTGGTCACCGACTGGACCGGGGACCCGGGCGCGGTCGTGGAGTACGGCGTCCGCTTCACCAAGCCCGTCGTGGTGCCCAACGACGACAAGGGCGCGCTGATCGAGGTCAGCGGCAAGGTCGCGGCCAAGCTGGACGACAACACGGTGCGCGTGGACCTGACGGCGACCAGCGCCGGCCAGAAGGTGCTGGGCATGTCCCGGGCGGTCGTACGGCTGGCCTGACGGCTCCACCGGAAGCAGTGCTGTAAGGGGCGTCCTCCCTGGTGGGGCGCCCCTTACGCGTGTCTCGGGCGGCGGGGCTTGCCAAGTTAGTGATTGAGCACTAACTTACTTCTCATGGTCAGGATGAGCGCAGAGGAACGACGCGAGAGCGTCATTCGCGCGGCGATCGCCGAGTTCGCGCAGAAGGGCTACTACGGCACCTCCACGGAGGCGATCGCCAGCCGCGTGGGCGTGTCGCAGCCGTACCTCTTCCGGCTCTTCGCGGGCAAGAAGGCGATCTTCGCCGCCGCGTCCCTCCGGTGCGTTGAGGACACCTGCCGGGTCTTCGAGGAGGCGGCGAAGGGGCTGGAGGGCGAGGAGGCCCTGCACGCCATGGCGAACGCCTATGTGCGGCTGATCACGGAGCAGCCCGAGAAGCTCCAGATGCAGATGCAGACGTACATCACGGTCGCGGCCGCCGAGGCGGAGGGCGACCACGAGTTCGGCGAGGCCGTACGGGCGGCCTGGATGAAGCTCTGGGACACGGTTCACCTGCCGCTCGGGGCGGACGACGGCGAGACCACGACCTTCCTGGCGTACGGAATGCTCATCAACACCCTCACCGCCATGGGGTTTCCACCCGAACACCGGGTCTGGGAGGGGATGTATCCGTCGGCCCGGGTCACGGGCCGGCTGGAGAAGTAGCGGAACGAGGTGGATCGTCCGCCTCTTTTCCTGCCCAGGAAAGTTAGTCATCAATAACTAACTAGATCGCTCTCTGGGGGAGAGATGTCACAGGAGAACGCAACGAACGGCGGCCGCGGAAGCGCCGCCTGGGCCCTCGTCATCACCAGCGTCGCCGGGTTCATGGCGGCCCTCGACAACCTCGTCGTCACCACCGCCCTGCCCTCCATCCGCAAGGACCTCGGCGGCGCCCTGGACGACCTCGAGTGGACCGTGAGCGCCTACACGCTCACCTTCGCCGTCCTGCTGATGTTCGGCGCGGCCCTCGGCGACCGCTTCGGGCGCCGACGGCTCTTCATCGCCGGACTCGCCGTGTTCACCGGGGCCTCCGCCGCCGCAGCCATGGCCCCCGGCATCGGCTCCCTGATCGCCGCCCGCGCGGTCCAGGGCGTCGGCGCGGCGGTGATGATGCCGCTCACGCTGACCCTGCTGACCGCGGCCGTGCCCGCCGCCAAGCGCGGGATGATGTACGGCATCTGGGGCGCCGTCAACGGACTCGCCGTCGCCTCCGGACCGCTCATCGGCGGCAGCCTCACCGAGCACGTCTCCTGGCACTGGATCTTCTGGCTGAACGTGCCGCTCGGCCTGATCACGCTGCCGCTCGCCCGGCTGCGCCTCGCCGAGTCCCACGGCACCGGCGCCCGGCTCGACGTGCCCGGCACCCTGCTCGCCAGCGGCGGCCTCTTCGGGATCGTCTACGGCCTGGTCCGCGGCCCCGCCGACGGCTGGACCGACACCGTGGTCCTGACCGCGCTGTTCGCGGGCGGCGCACTGCTGGCCGGGTTCGTCCTGTACAGCTCGCGCGCGGCCAACCCCATGCTGCCGATGCGGCTGTTCCGGTCCCGCGCCTTCTCCGGCATCAACGCCGCCAGCCTGCTGATGTTCGTCGGCATGTTCGGCTCGATCTTCCTGCTCAGCCAGTACATGCAGGGCGTGCTCGGCTACTCGCCCACCGAGGCGGGCCTCAGGATGCTGCCCTGGACCGGCATGCCGATGCTCGTCGCGCCGATCGCCGGGATCCTCTCCGACCGCATCGGCGGCCGCCCGGTCGTCGCCGCGGGCCTGTTCCTGCAGGCCGTCGGTCTCGGCTACATGGCCGCCGTGGCCACCACGGACGCCTCCTACGCCGCCCAGCTGCCCGCCCTGGTCGTCAGCGGGATCGGCATGGCCCTGTACTTCGCGCCGGCCGCCAATCTGGTGATGTCCAGCGTCCGCCCGCAGGAGCAGGGCATCGCCTCCGGCGCCAACAACGCGCTGCGCGAGGTGGGCGGCGCGCTCGGCATCGCGGTGATGTCGTCCATCTTCTCCGCGCAGGGCGGCTACGAGAGCGCGCAGAGCTTCGTGGACGGCCTGCGGCCGGCCCTGGTCACCGGCTCGGCGGTGGTCGCCCTCGCCGCGGTCGCGGCCCTGGCGATCCCGGCCCGGCGCAGCGCCGCCCGGCGCGCCGCGGGGGACGGGCGGACGCCCGCGACCGCCCCGGAGGCCGCTGCCGGCGAGGCTCCCGCCCCGGCGACCGGCGCCCTGGAGAGCACCGCCCGCTGAGACCCGGACCGGAACCTCGCCACCCTCGTCGCAAGGAGTTCGCGATGCCCGCTCTTCCCTGGATCGTGCCGAACACCCCGCCCCAGGGCACCGAGGTGCACGTCTTCGCCTCGCGCTTCGAGACCCACTCCCTGTGGGGCGCCCTCCGCTTCCTCGCCCGCACCCCGGCCGTGTGGCGGCAGGTCGGCAAGGCGCCCGGCGCCTACGGAGCCTCCCTCAAGGCACAGCCTCTGCGGCGGACCTTCTGGACGCTGTCCGCCTGGGAGTCGGCCGACGCGCTGAAGGCTTTCGCCCACTCCGGTGCCCACCGGCCCACCTCCCGCGGACTGGCCGCCCAGATGCGCGACGTCGCGTTCGCCACCTGGCAGACCTCCGGCGACGAGTTGCCGGTGAGCTGGGAGGAGGCGGAGCGGCGGCTCAGGTAGCCCGCCGGCCGGCAATCGCGGTACGTCGCCTGCGCGCGCGTGGCCTTCGAGAGGAGGCCACGCGCGCGTATCTGTGCCAGGCGTGGCGCGCAACCGCCTCCCCCCACCGCCTCCCCGCACCGCCTCGTGTCCGCCGTCCGCGTGGATGCGGGGCTGTCGGAGGCGTCTCGTAGTCTTGGGCCCGTGCAGGTACTCCACGACGCCCCTCTTGCCCCGCTGACCACCTTCCGGCTGGGCGGTCCCGCGACGCGGCTGGTCACCGCGGTGACCGACGCCGAGGTGATCGCCGCCGTCCGTGAGGCCGACGACAGCGGGACGCCGCTGCTGGTCATCGGCGGTGGATCGAACCTGGTCATCGGCGACAAGGGCTTCGAGGGCACCGCCCTGCGCATCGCCACGCGCGGCGTCGAGCTGCGCGGTACGACGCTGGAGCTCGCGGCCGGCGAGGTGTGGACGGACGCCGTCGCCCGCACGGTCGAGGCGGGGCTCGCCGGCATCGAGTGCCTGGCCGGCATCCCCGGGTCCGCGGGCGCCACGCCGATCCAGAACGTGGGCGCCTACGGCCAGGAGGTCTCCTCCACCATCACCGAGGTCATCGCCTACGACCGGCGCGCCGGCGAGACCGTCGCGCTGACGAACGAGGAGTGCGCCTTCTCGTACCGCCACAGCCGCTTCAAGGCCGACCCCGAGCGCTACGTCGTGCTGCGCGTCCGCTTCGCGCTGGAGGACGCGGGCGGGCTCTCCGCGCCCGTGAAGTACGCCGAGGCGGCCCGCGCGCTCGGCGTCGAGCCGGGAGACCGGGTGCCGCTGGCCGCCGCCCGCGAGACCGTGCTCAAGCTGCGCGCCGGGAAAGGCATGGTGCTCGACGCCGAGGACCACGACACCTGGTCCGCCGGGTCCTTCTTCACCAACCCGATCCTCACCGACGAGCAGTTCGCCGCGTTCCACGCGCGCGTGCGCGAGCGGCTGGGCGACGGCGTCGAGCCGCCCGCCTACCCGGCGGGGGAGGGCCGTACGAAGACCTCCGCGGCCTGGCTGATCGACAAGGCGGGCTTCACCAAGGGCTACGGCACCGGACCGGCCCGCATCTCCACCAAGCACACCCTCGCCCTCACCAACCGGGGCGCCGCCACCACCGAGGACCTGCTGGCCCTGGCCCGCGAGGTGGTCGCCGGCGTCCGCGAGGCCTTCGGGATCACCCTCGTCAACGAGCCGGTGACGGTCGGCGTCAGCCTGTAGGGCCGACAGGACCCCGACGGCAGCGTGGGCCTCCGCGCGGTCTAGTACGCCACCCCCACCCCCTGCTTCACCGTCCCCGCGTCGTCGATCATCGCCAGCATCGCGTGCGCCACGTCGGCGCGCGCGATGAAGCGGCCCTTGCGCGGGAAGCCGCCGACGACCGTGCGGTAACTGCCGGTGACCGGCTTGTTCTGCAGGCGCGGCGGCCGTACGGACGTCCAGTCCGTGCCGCTGCGGGCCAGCTCGGCCTCCATCCCGCGCAGGTCGGTGTAGACGTCCTTCAGGACGGCCGACACCAGGCCGCGCATCGCACGGTCCAGGGCGCCGTCGCCCGCGGGGTCGGGGCCGACGGGACCGGCGCTGACCACGAGCAGCCGCCGTACGCCCTCCGCCTCCATGGCGCGCAGGACCGTACGGGTCAGCCGGGTGGCCACCCCGGCGTCCTTGCGGCTGCGCGCGCCCAGGCCGGAGAGGACCGCGTCCCGGCCCCTGACGGCGGTGCGCAGCTCCTCGGGGTCGGTGAGGTCGGCGCGGACCACCTCCAGCGCGTCCCCGGTGACGTCGAGCCGGGCCGGATCGCGGACCACGGCCGTCACCCGGTGGCCGGAGCCGAGTGCCTGACGCACGAGCTCCCGGCCGATGCCGCCGGTGGCGCCGAAAACGGTGAGATTCATGTGTGCTCCCGTACTCGGGACTGGTGGGTGAGTATTCACTCACCCCTGCTGCCCTCTAGAGTGGGTAAGCACTCACTCACCCGTCAAGCCCGATTGGACGCCCATGGAGCCGAAGCCGGCGCGTGTCCGCATCCTCGACGCCGCCCACGAGCTCATGCTCACCGTCGGACTCGCCCGCGCCACCACCAAGGAGATCGCCCGCGCGGCCGGCTGCTCCGAAGCGGCCCTCTACAAGTACTTCGACAGCAAGGAGGAGCTGTTCGTGCGGGTGCTCGCCGAGCGGCTGCCCCGGCTCACCCCCCTGCTCAACAGCCTCGCCGCCGAACCGGGCCAGGGCACACTGGAGGGCAACCTCACCGAGATCGCCCGCCAGGCCGCCCTCTTCTACGAGCAGAGCTTCCCGATCGCGGCCTCCCTGTACGCCGAGACCCAGCTCAAGCGCCGCCACGACGACGCGCTGCGCACGCTCGGCTCCGGCCCGCACCGGCCCATCCAGGACCTGGACGCCTACCTGCGCGCCGAGCAGGCCGTCGGCCGCGTCCGCTCCGACGCCGACACCTTCGCGGCCGCCTCCCTGCTGCTGGGCGCCTGCGCGCAGCGCGCGTTCGCCTACGACGCGACCGGCACGGGGGAGCGGCCGTCGGTCGACGAGTTCGCCGCGCGGCTCGCGCGGACGCTGCTGGGCGGAATCTCCGTTGCACCGGCCTCGGCGTGAGCATCACGCTGGGCGCATGACGAACACCATCGGGACCATGGCCGTATGCGGCTGAGGCTGCGCGAGTTCCGGCCCCGCACCGGCCCGCACGAACACCGGGTCGTCCAGCCCCGGCAGATCCTGCGCCACACCTCGCTGCGCGCCCCCGACCCCATCGGGCTGCTGCTCGGCGACCACGACGGACTCAGCCGGCTGGCGGGCCTGTTCTCCTTCGCCGCCTACTCCCGGCACACGATCGTCCACGTGCCGCTGCGCGACGGCGTCCCGCCCGACGAGGGCGTCGGCGAGCTGGTCGACCTCGTCCTGGTCCACCACTCGCTCGGACTGCGCGCCGGCCAGTGGCCCGAGCTGCGCCGGAAGCTGCGCGCTGGGACCCCGCTGACGGTCCGGACGGACGAGGCGCGCATCGCGCGGGACGCCGCCGTCTGGCGCGCACGCAGGGAGCGCGCCGACGTCCGGGACGAGCTGCGGCACGCCACGCACGCGCGTACGTTCTTCCTCTTCGGCAGCCGGGACGTGTTCGCCGAGACGGCACGGCCACCTGGCTCGCGCACGCGGCGGGCCGGGGGCCGTATCAGAAGGGTGTCGGCGAAGGCCATATGGCGTACATGGGATCGTTCTTCAACCTGGTCGATCCGCCCGGCGGAGGGCATCCCGTAGAGGTGATGATCTGCTTCAAGCCCTATCCGCCCTACGCCCACTTCGTACGACCCGGCGAGAGCTTCAGCCGGCCGGGCGGGTCAGCCAGTCGTCCACGCCGGCCAGCAGCCGCGCCCTGACGTCCTCCGGGGCGGCCGAACCCCGCACCGACTGGCGGGCCAGTTCGGCGAGTTCGGCGTCCGAGAAGCCGTGCGCGTGCCGGGCGATCTCGTACTGGGCGGCCAGCCGGGAGCCGAACAGCAGCGGGTCGTCGGCGCCGAGCGCCATGGGCACGCCCGCGTCGAAGAACGTCCGCAGCGGCACGTCCTCGGGCTTCTCGTACACGCCGAGCGCCACGTTCGAGGCCGGGCACACCTCGCAGGTCACGCCCCGGTCGGCCAGCCGCTTCAGCAGCCGCGGGTCCTCCGCCGCGCGCACCCCGTGCCCGATCCGCGAGGCGTGCAGGTCGTCCAGGCAGTCGCGCACGGAGGCCGGGCCGGTCAGCTCGCCGCCGTGCGGGGCCGACAGCAGACCGCCCTCGCGCGCGATGTGGAAGGCCCGGTCGAAGTCCCGCGCCAGGCCCCGCCGCTCGTCGTTGGAGAGCCCGAAGCCGACCACGCCCCGGTCCGCGTACCGCACAGCGAGGCGGGCCAGCGTACGGGCGTCCAGGGGGTGCTTCATGCGGTTGGCGGCGACCAGCACGCGCATGCCGAGCCCGGTCTCCCGGGACGTGGTGTCCACGGCGTCCAGGATGATCTCCAGCGCGGGGATCAGACCGCCCAGCCGGGGCGCGTACGACGTCGGGTCCACCTGGATCTCCAGCCAGCCCGAGCCGTCCTTTATGTCCTCCTCGGCGGCCTCCCGGACCAGCCGCTGGATGTCCTCCGGCCGGCGCAGGCAGGAGCGCGCCGCGTCGTACAGCCGCTGGAAACGGAACCAGCCCCGCTCGTCCGTGGCCCGCAGCTTGGGCGGTTCGCCGCTGGTCAGTGCCTCCGTCAGGGCCTCGGGCAGATGTACGCCGTACTTGTCGGCCAGTTCCAGGACGGTCGCCGGCCGCATCGAACCGGTGAAGTGCAGGTGCAGATGGGCTTTCGGCAGTTCAGAGACATCACGTACACGCTCCATCCCAGGATCCTGCCGTACGCACCTGTCACATCGGTAGCCGTTTCCCCTTACGTGGTCTTGCTCGCACAAAGGAACAGGAGCACCCGGGAACGTTCCCGGGTGCTCCTGTTCAAAAATGGACCGCTCGGTTGTCCAAAGATGGACCGCTCAGGCCTTGGCCTCCGCCAGCAGCTTCTGGATGCGGCTCACGCCCTCGACGAGGTCCTCGTCGCCGAGCGCGTACGACAGCCGCAGGTAGCCCGGCGTGCCGAAGGCCTCGCCCGGGACGACCGCGACCTCGGCCTCCTCCAGGATCAGCGCGGCCAGCTCGACCGTGTCCTGCGGCCGCTTGCCGCGGATCTCCTTGCCGAGCAGGGCCTTGACCGACGGGTAGGCGTAGAACGCGCCCTCGGGCTCGGGGCACACCACGCCGTCGATCTCGTTGAGCATCCGCACGATGGTCTTGCGGCGCCGGTCGAAGGCCTCGCGCATCCGCGCCACGGCCTGAAGGTCACCGGAGACGGCGGCCAGGGCGGCCACCTGGGCCACGTTGGAGACGTTCGAGGTGGCGTGCGACTGCAGGTTCGTCGCGGCCTTGACGACGTCCTTCGGGCCGATGACCCAGCCCACGCGCCAGCCGGTCATGGCGTACGTCTTGGCCACACCGTTGACGACGATGCACTTGTCGCGCAGCTCGGGCAGCAGCGCCGGCAGCGACACGGACACCGCGTCGCCGTACACCAGGTGCTCGTAGATCTCGTCGGTGAGCACCCACAGGCCGTGCTCCAGGGCCCAGCGGCCGATCGCCTCGGTGTCGGCCTCGGAGTACACCGCGCCGGTCGGGTTGGACGGGGAGACGAAGAGCACGACCTTCGTCTTCTCCGTACGCGCCGCCTCCAGCTGCTCGACCGACACGCGGTAGCCGGTCGTCTCGTCGGCCACGACCTCCACCGGGACACCGCCGGCCAGGCGGATCGACTCCGGGTACGTCGTCCAGTACGGCGCCGGGACGATGACCTCGTCGCCCGGGTCGAGGATCGCGGCGAACGCCTCGTAGATGGCCTGCTTGCCGCCGTTGGTGACGAGGATCTGCGAGACGTCGGGCTCCCAGCCGGAGTCGCGCAGGGTCTTCGCGGCGATCGCGGCCTTCAGCTCGGGCAGGCCGCCGGCCGGCGTGTAGCGGTGGTACTTCGGGTTCTTGCAGGCCTCTACGGCCGCCTCGACGATGTAGTCCGGGGTCGGGAAGTCGGGCTCACCGGCGCCGAAGCCGATCACCGGACGCCCGGCGGCCTTCAGGGCCTTGGCCTTGGCGTCCACGGCGAGGGTGGCGGACTCGGAGATCGCGCCGACTCGGGCGGAGACCCGGCGCTCGGTGGGTGGGGTTGCAGCGCTCATGGAGCCCATCGTTCCAGACCGGAAATCCCCCCGGCACATGGGTTTCACAGACTGAACAGCAAGGGGGCGGGACGTGAACACGGGTCCGAATCCGGCCTCCGGCCAGGACGATCTTTGGTCACCCGGCCCCGGACGGGCACTTTCTGTTCGACGCCGGGCCGTTGACCACGTACACTCTCACCTCGTTGGCCTTCAGCAGCCGCCGCCGAAACCGGTGCACACCGCGCACCCGTCCGGATGCGGTACGTTGGGGGACACACAAAGGGTCGTAGCTCAATTGGTAGAGCACCGGTCTCCAAAACCGGCGGTTGGGGGTTCAAGTCCCTCCGGCCCTGCTACACACACCGCCAGGATGTGTGCGCATGTACGTACAGCAATGCACCGCCGTGCGGCTCAGTAACCGGGCGCGGCACGGCCACGACCCGGGACCAGGTGAGGACAATGACGGACGCCGTGGGCTCCATCGACACGCCTGATGCCCAGGACGAGGCACTCGAGTCGAAGAAGAAGGCCCGCAAGGGCGGCAAGCGCGCCAAGAAGGGCCCGCTGAAGCGCCTCGCCACCTTCTACCGCCAGATCATCGCGGAGCTCCGCAAGGTCGTCTGGCCGACGCGCAACCAGCTGACGTCGTACACCACCGTGGTGATCTTCTTCGTCGCCATCATGATCGCGCTGGTGACCGTGATTGACTATGGGCTCAACCACGCGGCCAAGTACGTCTTCGGCTGAGCCAAGAGCGAAGGGCGCCGTGGCACCGGCGCCCGTTTTCGCATGTTCCACCCCTATGTATCCAGGAAGAAGCAGCCATCGTGTCTGACCCGAACCTGAACGACGACGCCATCGAGCCTCGCGGGACCGCTGCCGAGATGGTGGACGACGAGCGCGACATCGTCGAGGGCGCGGACGAGCAGGACGAGTTCGAGGCTGCCGAGGCCGAGGCGGGGGAGCCGGCCGAAGAGGCTGCCCTGAACGTCGAGGACGAGGAAGACGAGGAAGAGGCCGAGGAGGCTGCCGCCGAGGCCGCCGAGGAGGAGCCGGCCGCTCCCGTCGACCCCGTCGAGGCCCTGCGCGAGGAACTGCGCTCGCTGCCCGGTGAGTGGTACGTCATCCACACCTACGCCGGTTACGAGAACCGCGTGAAGACCAACCTGGAGCAGCGCGCCGTCTCGCTGAACGTCGAGGACTACATCTTCCAGGCCGAGGTGCCGCAGGAAGAGGTCGTCCAGATCAAGAACGGCGACCGCAAGACGATCAAGCAGAACAAGCTGCCGGGTTACGTCCTGGTCCGCATGGACCTGACCAACGAGTCCTGGGGTGTCGTCCGCAACACCCCGGGTGTCACCGGCTTCGTCGGCAACGCCTACGACCCCTACCCGCTGACCCTGGACGAGATCGTCAAGATGCTCGCCCCGGAGGCCGAGGAGAAGGCCGCCCGCGAGGCCGCCGAGGCCGAGGGCAAGCCCGCCCCGCAGCGCAAGGTCGAGGTCCAGGTGCTGGACTTCGAGGTCGGCGACTCGGTCACCGTCACCGACGGCCCGTTCGCCACGCTGCAGGCGACCATCAACGAGATCAACCCCGACTCGAAGAAGGTCAAGGGCCTGGTGGAGATCTTCGGCCGCGAGACGCCGGTCGAGCTGTCCTTCGACCAGATCCAGAAGAACTAGTCCATTTCTGGACGTCGCTCTTCCGCGCAGGTCAGGCGGGCTGTCTCAGCCGGTCTGACCTGCGCGGTTTTTGGCCGCGCATCTATACCCGTTATCGTTGTGCGGTATGCCTGCGTCAGGATCGCGATCCTCGTGCGGGCATGGACCCGAATGAAAGGACCCGGAGAGCTATGCCTCCCAAGAAGAAGAAGGTCACGGGGCTCATCAAGCTCCAGATCCAGGCCGGTGCCGCCAACCCGGCCCCGCCGGTCGGCCCCGCGCTGGGTCAGCACGGCGTGAACATCATGGAGTTCTGCAAGGCCTACAACGCCGCGACCGAGTCGCAGCGCGGTTGGGTCATCCCGGTGGAGATCACGGTCTACGAGGACCGCTCCTTCACCTTCGTCACCAAGACGCCGCCGGCCGCGAAGATGATCCTCAAGGCCGCGGGCATCGAGAAGGGCTCCGGCGAGCCGCACAAGACCAAGGTCGCCAAGATCACCGAGGCGCAGGTCCGCGAGATCGCCCAGACCAAGATGCCCGACCTGAACGCGAACGACCTGGACGCCGCCGCGAAGATCATCGCCGGTACCGCGCGTTCCATGGGCGTCACGGTCGAGGGCTGACCCCCACCCCCCTAGCAGTCATGCGGCCGTAGCCGGTCGCACGTGGCAGGGCCTGCTCGGCCCAGGGACCACGACTCCTTTCAGAACACACAGGAGCAAGTTGTGAGCAAGCGCAGCAAGGCTCTCCGCGCTGCGGACGCCAAGGTCGACCGGGAGAAGCTGTACGCCCCGCTCGAGGCCGTCCGTCTCGCCAAGGAGACCTCCACGACCAAGTTCGACTCCACCGTCGAGGTCGCCTTCCGTCTGGGTGTCGACCCGCGCAAGGCCGACCAGATGGTCCGTGGCACCGTGAACCTTCCGCACGGCACCGGTAAGACCGCCCGGGTCCTGGTCTTCGCGACCGGCGACCGTGCCGAGGCCGCGCGTGCCGCGGGCGCCGACATCGTCGGCGCCGACGAGCTGATCGACGAGGTCTCGAAGGGCCGCCTGGACTTCGACGCCGTCGTCGCCACCCCGGACCTCATGGGCAAGGTCGGCCGCCTCGGCCGCGTCCTCGGCCCGCGTGGTCTGATGCCGAACCCGAAGACCGGCACCGTCACCCCCGACGTCGCCAAGGCCGTCACCGACATCAAGGGCGGCAAGATCGAGTTCCGCGTCGACAAGCACTCGAACCTGCACTTCATCATCGGCAAGGCGTCCTTCGACGACGCCAAGCTGGTGGAGAACTACGGCGCCGCGCTGGAGGAGATCCTCCGTCTGAAGCCGTCCGCCGCCAAGGGTCGCTACATCAAGAAGGCCGCCATCACCACCACGATGGGCCCCGGCATCCCGGTCGACCCGAACCGCACCCGCAACCTCCTCGTCGAGGAGGACCCGGCCGCCGTCTGAGCCGTCCGCTCACCCCGGTAGCCGCGTCAGGTACGCGTGAGTAAAGGGCGGGCCCCGCAACCTTCGAGGTGCGGGGCCCGTCCTTTCTTTGTACGAGCTTTCATACGACTGTCAGTGGCCTGAGTTACCGTGCAGGACACACGAGTTGGCATAGGGGTGGGACCAGATGAAGAGCACGACCGTCCGCCGTACGGCCCTTTCCATAGCGGTGGTCGCCGCGCTGACCTCCGTGGCGGCCTGCGGCTCCTCCTCGGGCTCCGGCAAGGATGACAAGGCCGCCGGCGGCACCACGATCCACGTCAGCCCCATCGCGGCCGTGCTGCGCAGCGCCGAGAAGTCCACCGACAAGGCCGAGTCGGTCACGGTGCGCTCCAGCACTTCCCTGGGCACCCTGATGTCGCTGAACGCGAACGGCGCCGTGTCCTGGGCCGGCGGCCTCAAGGGTCACCTCACCATCGCCTACACCGGCGGCAAGCTCGGCGAGGCCATGCGCAAGGCAGGCACGCCGTCCTCGGAGGCCCGGTATCTGCCGGACGCCGTCTACGCGAAGATGGGCGGCAAGTTCGCCCAGCAGACCGGCAAGCACTGGATCCGGTACAGCTACGAGGACCTCACCAAGATCACCGGCGGCGCCACGCCCAACCTCCAGGACCAGGCACGGACCACCACGCCGAACCAGTCGGTGCAGATGCTGCTGGCCTCGCGCGACGTGAAGAAGGTCGGCGAGGAGGAGGTCTCCGGCGTCCGCACCACGCACTACGCCGGCACCATCGACGTCGCCGACTTCGCCCGCAGGAACGGCAGCCTGAGCGCCGGCCGACTGGCCGACCTCAAGCGGCAGCTCGAGAAGACGGGCATCACCACGGAGACCATCGACATCTGGATCAACGACCAGAACCTGCTGGTCAAGAAGACCGAGAAGGCCAACACGGCGTATGGCGCCATGACCAACACCACCTACTTCAGCGACTACGGCGTGAAGGTCTCCCCCGAGGCACCCCCGGCGAGCGACACCGAGGACTTCAAGGACCTGATGAAGTCCCTCGGCACCCTCGGCTCGGGCAACGCGTCGAGCGGCTCCGCCACCAGCGTTCCCGGGGCCGGCACCGGCATCAGCTCCTGACCCCGCGGGGGCCGGGGCCCGATTTGCTCGACGGTGCCCCGGTCCCGTACTCTCTTCCAGAAGCCAAAGACCGCTGGTCGTTGCCGTGCGCTCGTACGAGGGTGCGGTGGCCGAAGGATCCGCTGAAAAGTGGGCGACCCGCGCAGGTGACAGTGGAAGAACTCCCGGAGTGCGCGCGCAGAGCGCGTGTGCGGCCGGTCGAGTCCGCCCCGTGCGCCTGCGCCGGGGCGTTTCGTTTTCCCCAGTCCTCCTTCGGGTCCGCGCGGTCCGAATCACCCGGAAGGAGGCCGAGGCTCTATGGCGAGGCCCGACAAGGCTGCCGCGGTTGCGGAGCTGACGGACAAGTTCCGCAGCTCCAACGCCGCCGTGCTGACCGAGTACCGCGGTCTCACCGTGGCGCAGCTCAAGACGCTGCGCCGGTCGCTCGGTGAGAACGCCCAGTACGCCGTGGTGAAGAACACGCTGACCAAGATTGCGGCCAAGGAGGCCGGGATCACGCTGGAGGACCAGCTCTTCGCTGGCCCGACGGCCGTCGCCTTCGTCACCGGTGACCCGGTGGAGTCGGCGAAGGGTCTGCGTGACTTCGCCAAGGACAACCCCAATCTCGTCATCAAGGGCGGTGTCCTCGAGGGCAAGGCCCTCTCCGCCGACGAGATCAAGAAGCTTGCGGACCTCGAGTCCCGCGAGGTTCTGCTCAGCAAGCTGGCGGGTGCCATGAAGGGCAAGCAGTCCCAGGCTGCCGCGCTCTTCCAGGCGCTCCCGTCGAAGCTCGTCCGCACCGTGGACGCGCTTCGCGCCAAGCAGGCCGAGCAGGGCGGTGCCGAGTAATTCGGCTCGCTTTCTGACCCGCGCCGACGGCACGGGTCGCAGCGGGCCGACGTACGCCCGCCACACCCAGTACATCCGGCACCTGCCGATTTGAGTGGAAGGATCGCCCATCATGGCGAAGCTCAGCCAGGAAGACCTGCTCGCGCAGTTCGAGGAGATGACCCTCATCGAGCTCTCCGAGTTCGTGAAGGCCTTCGAGGAGAAGTTCGACGTCACCGCCGCCGCCCCGGTCGCCGTGGCCGCCGCCGGCGCCCCGGGTGCCCCGGCCGCCGAGGCCGTCGAGGAGAAGGACGAGTTCGACGTCATCCTCACCGGCGCCGGCGACAAGAAGATCCAGGTCATCAAGGTCGTGCGTGAGCTGACCTCCCTGGGTCTGAAGGAGGCCAAGGACCTCGTCGACGGCACCCCGAAGCCGGTCCTCGAGAAGGTCAACAAGGAAGCCGCCGACAAGGCTGCCGAGGCCCTCAAGGGCGCGGGTGCCTCCGTCGAGGTCAAGTAAGACCTTCCGGGTCCGCAGGACTCGACTGCGCGCCGAAATCAGCCCCGTGGGGCTGTAACGCGAGCGCACCGAAGGGCGATCATCCATCCGGGTGGTCGCCCTTCGGCGTTCCCCGGGGCCCGGCCTGGGCTACCTTGCACCTGAGTTCGTGAGGGGTAAGGTGATCTTCGCCGTGTCTCCGGATCCCCGGTTCCCGCAAGGGAGCCCTTGACGAACCGCACGCAGCGCGCAATTCTCAGGACGCGTCGTCACAAGGATCCGAATCCGAGGCATGGATCGACGGCGAAGAGGGCAGTATCAACGTGCGTTGAGGGCAGCATGCCGAGGGCGTTGACAAGAGTGGTGAGCACAGCGAGGGTCTCGACAAACCCGCACTGGACATCAGTGTGCCAAGTGGCTACACTGACCCTTTGCGCTGCCTGTTAGCTGTCCCCTGCCCGTCACCAGGGGTCTGCCCTCACTCGAGTACTGACGACAAAAGCTCCCTTGACCTGGGGTTTCTGTCTCTGTGTACGGGTGAGGGGCCGGTACGCGCGTAGTGAGTCCGAGCCCTCGGAAGGACCCCCTCTTGGCCGCCTCGCGCAATGCCTCGACCGCGAATATGAACAACGGCGCCAGCACCGCCCCGCTGCGCATCTCCTTTGCAAAGATCAAGGAGCCTCTCGAGGTTCCGAACCTGCTCGCGCTGCAGACCGAGAGCTTCGACTGGCTGCTCGGCAACACCGCTTGGCAGAGTCGGGTCGAGGAGGCTCTGGAGAACGGTCAGGACGTCCCCACCAAGTCCGGTCTGGAGGAGATCTTCGAGGAGATCTCCCCGATCGAGGACTTCTCCGGGTCGATGTCCCTGACGTTCCGGGACCACCGCTTCGAGCCGCCGAAGAACTCCATCGACGAGTGCAAGGAGCGCGACTTCACGTACGCGGCCCCGCTCTTCGTCACCGCGGAGTTCACCAACAACGAGACCGGTGAGATCAAGTCCCAGACCGTCTTCATGGGCGACTTCCCGCTCATGACGAACAAGGGCACCTTCGTCATCAACGGCACCGAGCGTGTCGTGGTGTCGCAGCTGGTCCGTTCCCCCGGTGTCTACTTCGACTCCACCATCGACAAGACGTCCGACAAGGACATCTTCTCCGCCAAGATCATCCCGTCCCGCGGTGCCTGGCTGGAGATGGAGATCGACAAGCGCGACATGGTCGGTGTGCGTATCGACCGCAAGCGCAAGCAGTCGGTCACCGTACTGCTGAAGGCGCTCGGCTGGACGACCGAGCAGATCCTCGAGGAGTTCGGCGACTACGAGTCCATGCGCGCCACCCTGGAGAAGGACCACACCCAGGGCCAGGACGACGCGCTGCTCGACATCTACCGCAAGCTGCGCCCGGGCGAGCCCCCCACGCGTGAGGCCGCGCAGACGCTGCTGGAGAACCTGTACTTCAACCCCAAGCGCTACGACCTCGCCAAGGTCGGCCGCTACAAGGTCAACAAGAAGCTCGGCGCGGACGAGCCGCTGGACGCCGGCGTGCTCACCACCGACGACATCATCGCCACCATCAAGTACCTGGTGAAGCTGCACGCCGGCGAGACCGAGACGGTCGGCGAGTCGGGTCGCACCATCATGGTCGAGACCGACGACATCGACCACTTCGGCAACCGCCGCATCCGCAGCGTCGGCGAGCTGATCCAGAACCAGGTCCGTACGGGTCTCGCCCGTATGGAGCGTGTCGTGCGCGAGCGCATGACCACCCAGGACGTCGAGGCGATCACGCCGCAGACCCTGATCAACATCCGCCCGGTCGTGGCGTCGATCAAGGAGTTCTTCGGCACCTCGCAGCTGTCCCAGTTCATGGACCAGAACAACCCGCTGTCGGGGCTGACGCACAAGCGTCGTCTGAACGCCCTCGGCCCGGGTGGTCTCTCCCGTGAGCGGGCCGGCTTCGAGGTCCGTGACGTGCACCCCTCGCACTACGGCCGCATGTGCCCGATCGAGACGCCGGAAGGCCCGAACATCGGTCTGATCGGCTCGCTCGCCTCCTACGGCCGGGTCAACGCGTTCGGTTTCATCGAGACCCCGTACCGCAAGGTCGTCGAGGGCCAGGTCACCGACGAGGTCGACTACCTGACCGCCGACGAGGAGGACCGCTTCGTCATCGCGCAGGCCAACGCGCCGCTGAACGACGAGATGCGGTTCGCCGAGGCCCGTGTGCTGGTCCGCCGCCGTGGCGGCGAGGTCGACTACGTCGGCCCCGAGGACGTGGACTACATGGACGTCTCGCCGCGCCAGATGGTGTCGGTCGCGACCGCCATGATCCCCTTCCTCGAGCACGACGACGCCAACCGTGCCCTCATGGGCGCGAACATGATGCGTCAGGCCGTGCCGCTGATTAAGTCCGAGGCCCCGCTCGTCGGCACCGGCATGGAGTACCGCTCCGCGGTCGACGCCGGCGACGTGGTCAAGGCCGAGAAGGACGGTGTGGTCCAGGAGGTCTCCGCGGACTACATCACCACCGCCAACGACGACGGCACGTACATCACGTACCGCCTGGCCAAGTTCTCCCGGTCCAACCAGGGCACCTCGGTCAACCAGAAGGTCATCGTCAACGAGGGCGACCGCGTCGTCACCGGCCAGGTGCTGGCCGACGGCCCGGCCACCCAGAACGGCGAGATGGCCCTCGGCAAGAACCTGCTCGTGGCGTTCATGCCGTGGGAGGGTCACAACTACGAGGACGCGATCATCCTGTCGCAGCGCCTCGTGCAGGACGACGTCCTCTCCTCGATCCACATCGAGGAGCACGAGGTCGACGCCCGTGACACCAAGCTCGGTCCCGAGGAGATCACCCGGGACATCCCGAACGTCTCCGAGGAGGTCCTCGCCGACCTCGACGAGCGCGGCATCATCCGCATCGGTGCCGAGGTCATCGCCGGTGACATCCTCGTCGGCAAGGTCACCCCGAAGGGTGAGACCGAGCTGACCCCCGAGGAGCGCCTGCTGCGCGCGATCTTCGGTGAGAAGGCCCGTGAGGTCCGTGACACCTCGCTGAAGGTGCCGCACGGCGAGACCGGCAAGGTCATCGGTGTGCGCGTCTTCGACCGCGAGGAGGGCGACGAGCTGCCGCCGGGCGTGAACCAGCTGGTCCGCGTCTACGTCGCGCAGAAGCGCAAGATCACCGACGGTGACAAGCTCGCCGGCCGGCACGGCAACAAGGGTGTCATCTCGAAGATCCTGCCGATCGAGGACATGCCGTTCCTGGAGGACGGCACCCCGGTCGACATCATCCTCAACCCGCTGGGTGTGCCGTCCCGAATGAACCCGGGACAGGTCCTGGAGATCCACCTCGGCTGGCTCGCCAGCCGCGGCTGGGACGTCTCCGGCCTCGCGGACGAGTGGGCCCAGCGTCTGCAGGCCATCGGCGCCGACCAGGTCGCCCCGCGCACCAACGTCGCGACCCCGGTCTTCGACGGTGCCCGCGAGGACGAGCTGGCGGGTCTGCTGCAGCACACCATCCCGAACCGCGACGGCGAGCGCATGGTGCTCCCGTCCGGCAAGGCGCGGCTGTTCGACGGCCGCTCCGGTGAGCCGTTCCCGGACCCGATCTCGGTCGGCTACATGTACATCCTGAAGCTGCACCACCTGGTCGACGACAAGCTGCACGCGCGCTCGACCGGTCCGTACTCGATGATCACCCAGCAGCCGCTGGGTGGTAAGGCGCAGTTCGGTGGCCAGCGGTTCGGCGAGATGGAGGTGTGGGCACTCGAGGCGTACGGCGCCGCCTACGCCCTCCAGGAGCTGCTGACCATCAAGTCCGACGACGTCACCGGCCGCGTGAAGGTCTACGAGGCCATCGTCAAGGGCGAGAACATCCCCGAGCCCGGCATCCCCGAGTCCTTCAAGGTCCTCATCAAGGAGATGCAGTCGCTCTGCCTGAACGTGGAGGTGCTGTCCAGCGACGGTATGTCCATCGAGATGCGTGACACCGACGAGGATGTCTTCCGCGCTGCGGAGGAGCTCGGCATCGACCTGTCCCGGCGCGAGCCGAGCAGCGTCGAAGAGGTCTGACGGGAGTCCGGCGGGGCCCTGACCCACAAGGGCCCCGCCGACCCCCAGGCCCCCGTTTCAGACCAAAGACTTACGACCCTGAGAGGGATTGACGCATAGTGCTCGACGTCAACTTCTTCGACGAGCTCCGGATCGGCCTGGCCACCGCTGACGACATCCGTCAGTGGAGCCACGGCGAGGTCAAGAAGCCCGAGACCATCAACTACCGCACCCTCAAGCCGGAAAAGGACGGACTCTTCTGCGAGAAGATCTTCGGTCCGACCCGGGACTGGGAGTGCTACTGCGGCAAGTACAAGCGCGTCCGCTTCAAGGGCATCATCTGCGAGCGCTGTGGCGTCGAGGTCACGCGCGCCAAGGTGCGCCGTGAGCGGATGGGCCACATCGAGCTGGCCGCGCCCGTCACGCACATCTGGTACTTCAAGGGTGTCCCCTCGCGCCTCGGCTACCTGCTGGACCTGGCGCCCAAGGACCTCGAGAAGGTCATCTACTTCGCCGCGTACATGATCACGTACGTCGACGAGGAGCGCCGTACCCGCGACCTGCCCTCTCTGGAGGCGCACGTCTCGGTCGAGCGCCAGCAGATCGAGAACCGCCGCGACGCCGACCTGGAGGCCCGCGCCAAGAAGCTCGAGGCCGACCTGGCCGAGCTGGAGGCCGAGGGCGCCAAGGCCGACGTGCGCCGCAAGGTGCGCGAGGGTGCCGAGCGCGAGATGAAGCAGCTGCGCGACCGCGCGCAGCGCGAGATCGACCGCCTCGACGAGGTGTGGAACCGGTTCAAGAACCTCAAGGTCCAGGACCTGGAGGGCGACGAGCTGCTCTACCGCGAGCTGCGGGACCGCTTCGGCACGTACTTCGACGGCTCGATGGGTGCCGCGGCGCTGCAGAAGCGCCTGGAGTCCTTCGACCTCGAGGAGGAGGCCGAGCGTCTCCGCGAGATCATCCGCACCGGCAAGGGCCAGAAGAAGACCCGTGCCCTCAAGCGCCTGAAGGTCGTCTCCGCGTTCCTGCAGACGTCCAACAGCCCCAAGGGCATGGTCCTGGACTGCGTCCCGGTCATCCCGCCGGACCTGCGTCCGATGGTGCAGCTGGACGGTGGCCGCTTCGCGACCTCCGACCTGAACGACCTGTACCGCCGTGTCATCAACCGCAACAACCGTCTGAAGAGGCTCCTGGACCTCGGTGCCCCGGAGATCATCGTCAACAACGAGAAGCGCATGCTTCAGGAGGCCGTTGACGCCCTCTTCGACAACGGTCGTCGCGGCCGTCCGGTGACCGGCCCCGGTAACCGCCCGCTGAAGTCCCTCAGCGACATGCTGAAGGGTAAGCAGGGCCGCTTCCGCCAGAACCTGCTCGGTAAGCGAGTCGACTACTCGGCGCGTTCCGTCATCGTCGTCGGCCCGCAGCTGAAGCTGCACCAGTGCGGTCTGCCCAAGGCCATGGCGCTGGAGCTGTTCAAGCCGTTCGTGATGAAGCGCCTGGTCGACCTGAACCACGCGCAGAACATCAAGAGCGCCAAGCGCATGGTGGAGCGCGGCCGTACGGTCGTGTACGACGTCCTCGAAGAGGTCATCGCCGAGCACCCGGTTCTGCTGAACCGTGCTCCCACCCTGCACCGCCTCGGCATCCAGGCCTTCGAGCCGCAGCTGGTCGAGGGCAAGGCCATCCAGATCCACCCGCTCGTCTGCACCGCGTTCAACGCGGACTTCGACGGTGACCAGATGGCCGTGCACCTGCCGCTGTCCGCGGAGGCGCAGGCCGAGGCCCGCATCCTGATGCTGTCCTCGAACAACATCCTCAAGCCGGCCGACGGCCGTCCGGTGACGATGCCGACCCAGGACATGGTCCTCGGTCTGTTCTTCCTCACCACCGACGGCGAGATGCGTGACGTCAAGGGCGAGGGCCGCTCGTTCGCGTCCGTGGCCGAGGCGATCATGGCGTTCGACGCCGGCGAGCTGTCGCTGCAGTCGCGCGTGGACATCCGCTTCCCGGTGGGCACCATCCCGCCGCGCGGCTGGACCCCGCCGGCGCGCGAGGAGGGCGAGCCGGAGTGGCAGCAGGGTGACAGCTTCCGGCTGAACACCACGCTGGGCCGTGCGCTCTTCAACGAGCTGCTGCCCGAGGACTACCCGTTCGTCGACTACGAGGTCGGCAAGAAGCAGCTCTCCGAGATCGTCAACGACCTCGCCGAGCGCTACCCGAAGGTCATCGTGGCGGCGACGCTCGACAACCTGAAGGCGGCCGGCTTCTACTGGGCCACCCGTTCCGGCGTCACCGTCGCCATCTCCGACGTCGTCGTTCCCGAGGCGAAGAAGGAGATCGTCAAGGGCTACGAGGCGCAGGACGAGAAGGTCCAGAAGCAGTACGAGCGCGGTCTGATCACCAAGGACGAGCGCACGCAGGAACTCATCGCGATCTGGACCAAGGCGACCAACGAGGTCGCCGAGGCGATGAACGAGAACTTCCCGAAGACCAACCCGATCTTCATGATGGTGAACTCGGGTGCACGAGGCAACATGATGCAGATGCGTCAGATTGCCGGTATGCGTGGTCTGGTGTCGAACGCGAAGAACGAGACGATCCCGCGTCCGATCAAGGCGTCGTTCCGTGAGGGCCTGTCCGTGCTGGAGTACTTCATCTCCACGCACGGTGCCCGTAAGGGTCTTGCGGACACCGCTCTGCGTACCGCCGACTCGGGTTACCTCACCCGTCGTCTGGTCGACGTCTCCCAGGACGTCATCATCCGCGAGGAGGACTGCGGCACCGAGCGTGGCCTCAAGCTCCACATCGCGGAGCGCGGTGCGGACGGTGTGCTGCGCAAGGCGAACGACGTCGAGACGTCCGTGTACGCGCGCTGCCTCGCCGAGGACATCGTCGTCGACGGCAAGGTGCTGGCCCCGGCCGGTACCGACCTCGGTGACGTGCTCATCGACGAGCTGGTCAGGCACGGCGTCGAGGAGGTCAAGACCCGCTCGGTCCTGACCTGCGAGTCCGCCGTCGGCACCTGCGCGATGTGCTACGGCCGTTCGCTCGCCACCGGCAAGCTGGTCGACATCGGTGAGGCGGTCGGCATCATCGCCGCCCAGTCCATCGGTGAGCCCGGTACCCAGCTGACGATGCGTACCTTCCACACCGGTGGTGTGGCCGGTGACGACATCACCCAGGGTCTGCCGCGTGTCGTCGAGCTCTTCGAGGCCCGTACCCCGAAGGGTGTCGCCCCGATCTCCGAGGCCTCCGGCCGCGTGCGGATCGAGGAGACCGAGAAGACCAAGAAGCTCATCGTCACCCCGGACGACGGCAGCGACGAGACGGCCTACCCGATCTCGAAGCGTGCCAAGGTCCTGGTCAGCGAGGGCGAGCACGTCGAGGTGGGCCAGCAGCTCACCGTGGGTGCCACCAACCCGCACGACGTGCTGCGCATCCTGGGTCAGCGTGCCGTCCAGGTCCACCTGGTCGGCGAGGTCCAGAAGGTCTACAACTCGCAGGGTGTGTCGATCCACGACAAGCACATCGAGATCATCATCCGGCAGATGCTGCGCCGCGTGACGATCATCGAGTCCGGCGACGCCGAGCTGCTGCCCGGCGAGCTGGTCGAGCGCTCCCGCTTCGAGCAGGAGAACCGTCGTGTGGTCCAGGAGGGCGGTCACCCGGCCTCCGGTCGTCCGCAGCTGATGGGTATCACCAAGGCCTCGCTGGCGACGGAATCCTGGCTGTCGGCCGCCTCCTTCCAGGAGACGACCCGAGTCCTGACGGACGCGGCGATCAACGCCAAGTCCGACAGCCTCATCGGCCTCAAGGAGAACGTCATCATCGGTAAGCTCATCCCGGCCGGTACGGGTCTGTCCCGCTACCGCAACATCCGGGTCGAGCCGACCGAGGAGGCCAAGGCCGCGATGTACTCGGCCGTCGGCTACGACGACATCGACTACTCGCCGTTCGGCACCGGCTCCGGCCAGGCCGTCCCGCTGGAGGACTACGACTACGGTCCGTACAACCAGTAAGCGAGCAGCTTGAACCGAAGGGCGGTCACCCCGTGGGGGTGGCCGCCCTTCGGCGTTCTCTCTGCAAAGACGTCCACGCCCTCCCCGCAGACCGACGCCCCTGACGCAAGGCGGCGTACCTCGCCGGCCGGCCCCTCAAGGGTTGTGTGCGGCTCCGCCTGGGCGTCGGCAGCGGGGAGGTGCCCCCGGTGGGTGCGGGAAGCCGTGCTCGGGTGGTGCCGCAGTCGTGTGTCCGGTGGGGCCCTGCGTCGGTGCGCTTCAGGCGTTCCGGGGCCGCGGGGACGCGCTCCCGCAGGTTCGGGACGTTCGGCCGGTGCGCTTTGCCGCGACCTCTCGTACGCCTGCACCGTGGGGTGCGGAAGCCCGGAAGGTTGTCAGGTCAGCCCGATCGTCGGGCGGGCGCCTGCTGGGCGCCCTTCCGCGCACGTGCCGAGCCCCTCGGCCGGTGTCGGGCCGCGAGTGCCGTCCACGGCCGACCTGAGCCCCCTGCGTCGTACGGCCTGGGGTCCGCCCGCCACAGGCACGCCGTCTCCCCGGCGGTGCCCGACCCCCGCGATCCCGCGAGCCGCTGCCCCCCGGATGGCGGTGCGGGCAGTGGTGGGATTCGATTGTGTTTGAGTCGCTTCGAGTGCCGGTACCCGTCAGGAAGCGGGGCGTTGGGCGGCGCAGGGGCTTGACAGCGCGGCCGACGTGATAGAGGCAGGGTCCATTTGTTTTGACCACAGCGAATGAGGTAGGTACGCTCAGACCTTGTGCCTGGGGTGTGCCCTGGCTCTCGTGCGTGCCTTCAGACCGCACGGCGAGCCATGAGCGGCCACCGTAATCTGTGCTCTTTTCGCCTTGCGGCGGGAATCCGCCGGATTCGACACACCCGACCGCGTGGGTCGGCGATGTTCCAGGTTAGCTGTACCCATCGGCACACAGAAACCGGAGAAGTAGTGCCTACGATCCAGCAGCTGGTCCGCAAGGGCCGGCAGGACAAGGTCGAGAAGAACAAGACGCCCGCACTCGAGGGTTCCCCTCAGCGTCGCGGTGTCTGCACGCGTGTGTTCACGACCACCCCGAAGAAGCCGAACTCGGCCCTCCGCAAGGTCGCGCGTGTGCGTCTGACCAGCGGCATCGAGGTCACCGCTTACATTCCGGGTGAGGGACACAACCTGCAGGAGCACTCCATCGTGCTCGTGCGCGGCGGCCGTGTGAAGGACCTGCCGGGTGTTCGCTACAAGATCATCCGCGGCTCTCTCGACACCCAGGGTGTCAAGAACCGCAAGCAGGCTCGCAGCCGTTACGGCGCCAAGAAGGAGAAGTAAGAATGCCTCGTAAGGGCCCCGCCCCGAAGCGCCCGGTCATCATCGACCCGGTCTACGGTTCTCCTCTGGTGACCTCCCTGATCAACAAGGTGCTGCTGAACGGCAAGCGCTCCACCGCCGAGCGCATCGTCTACGGCGCCATGGAGGGCCTGCGCGAGAAGACCGGCAACGACCCGGTCGTCACGCTCAAGCGCGCTCTCGAGAACATCAAGCCGACCCTCGAGGTCAAGTCCCGCCGTGTCGGTGGCGCCACCTACCAGGTCCCGGTCGAGGTCAAGCCCGGCCGTGCCAACACCCTGGCGCTGCGCTGGCTGGTCGGTTACTCCCGCGCCCGTCGCGAGAAGACCATGACCGAGCGTCTCCTCAACGAGCTTCTCGATGCCTCCAACGGCCTCGGTGCTGCCGTGAAGAAGCGCGAGGACACCCACAAGATGGCCGAGTCCAACAAGGCCTTCGCGCACTACCGCTGGTAGTCGCTACCCACATCGAGACCGAGAGAAGACTGAAGCCTTATGGCTACCACTTCACTTGACCTGGCCAAGGTCCGGAACATCGGGATCATGGCCCACATCGACGCGGGCAAGACGACCACCACCGAGCGGATCCTGTTCTACACCGGCGTTTCGTACAAGATCGGTGAGGTCCACGACGGCGCTGCCACCATGGACTGGATGGAGCAGGAGCAGGAGCGTGGCATCACGATCACCTCTGCTGCCACCACCTGCCACTGGCCGCTGGAGAACGTCGACCACACCATCAACATCATCGACACCCCGGGCCACGTCGACTTCACCGTCGAGGTGGAGCGCTCCCTGCGCGTGCTCGACGGTGCCGTGACGGTGTTCGACGGCGTCGCCGGCGTTGAGCCCCAGTCCGAGACCGTGTGGCGTCAGGCGGACCGCTACGGCGTCCCGCGTATCTGCTTCGTCAACAAGCTCGACCGCACCGGTGCCGAGTTCCACCGCTGTGTCGACATGATCAGCGACCGCCTGGGCGCTCAGCCGATCGTGATGCAGCTGCCGATCGGTGCCGAGGCCGACTTCAAGGGCGTCGTGGACCTGGTCCGCATGAAGGCGCTCGTGTGGTCCGCCGAGGCCACCAAGGGCGAGATGTACGACGTCGTCGACATCCCGGACACCCACACCGAGGCTGCCGAGGAGTACCGCGGCAAGCTGCTCGAGGCCGTGGCCGAGAACGACGAAGAGATCATGGAGCTGTACCTGGAGGGCACCGAGCCCACCGAGGAGCAGCTGTACGCCGCGATCCGTCGTATCACCATCGCGTCCGGCAAGGGCACCGGCACCACCGTGACCCCGGTGTTCTGCGGTACCGCGTTCAAGAACAAGGGTGTTCAGCCCCTGCTCGACGCGGTCGTGCGCTACCTGCCTTCCCCCGTTGACATCGAGGCCATCGAGGGCCACGCGGTCAACGACCCGGAGGAGGTCGTCAAGCGCAAGCCGTCCGACGACGAGCCGCTGTCCGCGCTGGCGTTCAAGATCATGAGCGACCCGCACCTCGGCAAGCTCACCTTCGTCCGGGTCTACTCGGGCCGCCTGGAGTCCGGCACCTCGGTGCTGAACTCCGTCAAGGGCAAGAAGGAGCGCATCGGCAAGATCTACCGCATGCACGCGAACAAGCGTGAGGAGATCGACTCGGTGGGCGCCGGCGACATCGTCGCCGTCATGGGCCTGAAGCAGACCACCACCGGTGAGACGCTGTCCGACGACAAGAACCCGGTCATCCTGGAGTCCATGGACTTCCCGGCGCCGGTCATCCAGGTCGCCATCGAGCCCAAGTCGAAGGGCGACCAGGAGAAGCTGGGCGTCGCGATCCAGCGCCTGGCCGAGGAGGACCCGTCCTTCCAGGTCCACTCGGACGAGGAGACCGGCCAGACCATCATCGGTGGTATGGGCGAGCTGCACCTCGAGGTGCTGGTCGACCGTATGCGCCGTGAGTTCAAGGTCGAGGCCAACGTCGGCAAGCCGCAGGTGGCGTACCGCGAGACGATCCGCAAGGCCGTCGAGCGCGTCGACTACACCCACAAGAAGCAGACCGGTGGTACCGGTCAGTTCGCGAAGGTGCAGATCGGCATCGAGCCGCTCGAGGGTGGCGACACCTCGTACGAGTTCGTGAACAAGGTGACCGGTGGTCGTATCCCGAAGGAGTACATCCCTTCGGTCGACGCCGGTGCGCAGGAGGCCATGCAGTTCGGCATCCTCGCCGGTTACGAGATGACCGGTGTCCGCGTGATCCTGCACGACGGTGCCTACCACGAGGTCGACTCCTCCGAGCTCGCCTTCAAGATCGCCGGTTCGCAGGCCTTCAAGGAGGCCGCGCGCAAGGCTTCGCCCGTGCTGCTCGAGCCGATGATGGCCGTCGAGGTCACCACGCCCGAGGACTACATGGGTGAGGTCATCGGCGACATCAACTCCCGCCGTGGCCAGATCCAGGCCATGGAGGAGCGGGCCGGTGCCCGCGTCGTGAAGGGCCTCGTGCCCCTTTCGGAGATGTTCGGTTACGTCGGCGACCTGCGCAGCAAGACGTCCGGCCGCGCCAGCTACTCCATGCAGTTCGACTCCTACGCCGAGGTTCCGCGGAACGTCGCCGAGGAGATCATCGCGAAGGCCAAGGGCGAGTAACGCACCGCGTTCACACGCTTTAGGCTTGACTCCGGAGCCTCAAGGGGCATTCAGCCGCAATCCCGGATGAATGCCCCGGGTTCCGGGCTTTCCAGCAAAGATCACCTGGCGCCGATGAAGTAAGGCGTACAGAACCACTCCACAGGAGGACCCCAGTGGCGAAGGCGAAGTTCGAGCGGACTAAGCCGCACGTCAACATCGGCACCATCGGTCACATCGACCACGGTAAGACGACCCTCACGGCCGCCATTACCAAGGTGCTGCACGACGCGTACCCGGACCTGAACGAGGCCACCCCGTTCGACAACATCGACAAGGCTCCTGAGGAGCGCCAGCGCGGTATCACCATCTCCATCGCGCACGTCGAGTACCAGACGGAAGAGCGTCACTACGCCCACGTCGACTGCCCGGGTCACGCGGACTACATCAAGAACATGATCACCGGTGCCGCCCAGATGGACGGCGCGATCCTGGTGGTCGCCGCCACCGACGGCCCGATGCCGCAGACCAAGGAGCACGTGCTCCTGGCCCGCCAGGTCGGCGTTCCGTACATCGTGGTCGCCCTGAACAAGGCCGACATGGTGGACGACGAGGAGATCCTGGAGCTCGTCGAGCTCGAGGTCCGTGAGCTCCTCTCCGAGTACGAGTTCCCGGGCGACGACGTTCCGGTCGTCAAGGTCTCCGCTCTGAAGGCCCTCGAGGGCGAGAAGGAGTGGGTGGACTCCGTCCTCAACCTGATGAAGGCCGTCGACGAGTCGATCCCGCAGCCGGAGCGCGACGTCGACAAGCCGTTCCTGATGCCGATCGAGGACGTCTTCACCATCACCGGTCGCGGTACGGTCGTCACCGGCCGTATCGAGCGTGGTGTCCTCAAGGTCAACGAGACCGTCGACATCATCGGCATCAAGCCGGAGAAGACCTCCACCACGGTCACCGGCATCGAGATGTTCCGCAAGCTGCTCGACGAGGGCCAGGCCGGTGAGAACGTCGGTCTGCTGCTCCGCGGCATCAAGCGCGAGGACGTCGAGCGCGGCCAGGTCATCATCAAGCCGGGCTCGGTCACCCCGCACACCGAGTTCGAGGCGCAGGCCTACATCCTCTCCAAGGACGAGGGTGGCCGCCACACGCCGTTCTTCAACAACTACCGTCCGCAGTTCTACTTCCGTACGACGGACGTGACCGGCGTCGTGACCCTCCCCGAGGGCACCGAGATGGTCATGCCGGGTGACAACACCGAGATGAAGGTGGAGCTCATCCAGCCCGTCGCCATGGAAGAGGGCCTGAAGTTCGCCATCCGTGAGGGTGGCCGCACCGTGGGCGCCGGCCAGGTCACCAAGATCACGAAGTAAGTTCCGCTTGCTTCGAGGTCACTGACCGACCCAAGAGGCCCGTACGACTTCGGTCGTACGGGCCTCTTCGGCTTTTCCGGGGACGGTCACTGCATGTTCTGCACCGGCGGATGGTCGTACGACGCCTCGCACACGTACACCTGGAGGGTGTAGCCCCGGCCGATGGTGATCTCCGTGTCGCACGCCGGCCCGAGGGAGTGATAGCCCGTGTACCCGGCGTCCTCCACCGGCCGCCAGCTGCCGCTGCCGCCGTCCCACTCGGTGCCGTCGACGGTGAGCAGGGGCCGCACCCCGGCGCCGCACTCGGCGCAGGCCATGGGGAAGGGGTCGGAGAAGCTCCAGGGGGCGTGCCCACCGAGCTTCCATCCCGGGGCGACGGCCAGGTCGTCCTGATAGCAGACCCCGGACTCCTCGCCCATCTCCTCCTCCCACTCCTCGATCCGGTCCGCCAGCTCCTTCGGCAGCTCGTGCGGGGCCGGGTACTCGACGACGGTCTCCGGGTGCAGCACGCACGGCTCGGGCAGATAGTCGTCGCTGCCGATCACCGCGGGCCGTGGGGGAGTGGCGAGCGGGCCGACGACATCGGCGGCCCGGCGCCAGCGCAGCTCGACCCTCGGTACGTACCCGTCCTCCGGATGGTCGAAGGCGCACCACAGCACCTGCAGCAGATCGGTGCCGTCGGGCCGGGGCAGCGAGGGCACATCGGCGGCGCGTATCTGCGCGACCGGCACCAGCGGCACCGGCCCGTCCAGGGCGATCCGGTACCCCTTGGTCCCGCGGTCGACCAGCGCGTGTTCCTCCTCGCTCAGCAGATCGGCGCCCTCGGCGCGCGGCCGGGCCCAGGCCTCGCGCAGGACCCGCCGGGCGACATGCACGTCCTCCGGCGCCACACCCTGCTGCCAGGGCCCGCCATGGTCAGCACAGGCCGGCCACGGCTCCCCGGCCGGCCACAGCAGGGGCCCGCCGACGGAGCTGTCCGCCGTGGTGGGCGCGCCGGCGCGGGGATGGAGGCGTACGGCGGAGCGGGCGAGCGGGGCCAGCTCGGGGAAGGCGGCGGTGACGTCGAGCGGCCGCGGCGGAGTCGTACGGGTCATGCCCGGAGGCTACTGGGCCGCTCCGACAACACGACCGGGCCGCGGCGGGAGCGGGAGGACCCCGGCGTTCACCGGCCGGGGAGCGTGTCGACGTAAGGGATGCCGGCGGCGGCGAAACCGGCCACGGCCTTCTGCGCGGCCTGCGCCGAGATGGTCCTGCCGGACTGGTAGTACAGCCAGTCGACCTGCATGTCCCAGGTGCGCGGCGCGCCCTTGAACGCAAGGTCGATGAACCAGGTGCTGAAGTTGACGGTCATGGGCTCGCGCGGGCCGTAGCGGCTGCCGCTCGTGAACAGCTCCCGGCCGTCCACCGAGTAGGTGGTCGTCCCGTCCACCGTGGTGATCACCATGGTGTGCCAGCCGTCGAGCTTCAGCGGGTGGGAACCCGTGACGCGGTCTCCCCGCACACTGCTGCGCCAGCTCGTGGTGTCGAGCCGGGGACCGAACCGGCCCCATCCGCCGTTGGGCGTGTACTCGTAGTCGAGTTCGCTGTACTTCTTTGACGCGTGGTCCGGGGAGATGGTGAAGAACGACTGGGCGACGTGGTCGCCGTCGCTGCCGCTCGTCGGCGTGTCGCTGAAGTGCACCCGGGCGACGAGCGTGCCGGTGCGGACGGCCGGTTCGGTGCGGTGGAACTCGGCCTGCCGGGTGCCCTGCGCGGTCCCGTCCGTGGTGGCCCGCAACTGGAGGGCCTGATTCCCCGCCCCGGCCTCGGCCGCGGGGAAGCTGACTCCCGCAGGCGACCAAGAGTCCTGCACCCCCGGTCCGCCCTGGCCGCCGCGAGCTTCCCAGCCGTGCGCGGCGAGCGCGGGATCGCCGGGCCCGGTGTAGCGGAAGTCGTCGAAGAGAACGTCTTCGGGCGGTGCGGGGGCGACGGAGGTCTGTCGGGCCGGCGCCCGGGAGCCGCCGCCTGGATCCTCGCCCCAGACGCGGTCGCCGCGGACGTAGGCGGTCACGCGCGTGGAGCGGGTGTACGTGGTGTCCGTGGCGTCGAACGAGCGGTCGTTCCCCTGGTGGAGCGGCTGGTGGTCGACGCGGTACAGCTGCAGCCCGATGCCCTGGGTGCTCTTGCCGGGGGCCAGGCTGCCGGCCGCCGCGGTGAAGCCGACCTGGAGGTAGTGGTCGGCGCCGGGTGCCGGGGTGGAGGCCGGCTGCGTCCTCAGGGTGAGCACGGAGCAACCGAGGGCGGTCTGGACGCAGTTCGAGGCGTAGGCGGAGCCGTCGGCGTCCGCGTAGTAGTACCTGAGCGTCACGTCGCTCAAGTCCACTGTCCTGCCCGATGTGTTGATGATTTCCAGCCACGGTCGGGCCACGTCGGTCGTCGCCCGGTCGCCGGTGCGGTAACGCACCGTCAGGACCGGGGCGTCGTGGCCGAAGGGTCGCCACAGCGAGTAGAGCGCGGTGCCGCCCACGGCGAGGAGGCTCACCGAGAGCAGGGATACGACGGTGTTCCGCATGCGGTGGGACGAGGTGCGACGGCGACGGCTCACGAAGGCTTCCCGGAGAGGCGTGAGCGACCGGTCGAGCCGACGCGATGCTCCCTGAATCTGTGGCTGAACATTGCCGGCAGCCTAGCCAAGGCCGCTAAGACGCTCCATAGGCGGGGTTTGTTCATTCTTGGCTGTGTGGCGTTCGTCACTTCACTAGGTGTCGCATCACCTGACCAATTGTCCCCAGTGTCCAACCTTGTTGCCGTTTTATCGGGCAAACAGGCCCGGTGAAGACCGGCTGAGATCCATGCACGGGTGCGTCGGGCAGGCGGTGACCACCTGATTGCCATGGGGCGAGCTGTCCCGCGTGCGCTATTTTCCAGAGGAGTTTTTCAGCCAGAGGCACAGCGGGGGGCGCTGTGTGCAGGCAAGGGGTGGGGATCAGTCAGTGGCCGGTACGACGGCGCGCCGTGAGCGCGTTGCATCGCGGGGTGCGCCGCGCAGCAGACACCGAAGAGGCCGCGTCTCGCGCGTCGAGTCGTACAGTGCCGAGTCGCACAGCGGGGTGGTCTACGAGACCGTCGTCCTCGTCCCGGCGCGGAACGAGGAGGCCGGGGTTCTCACCTCCCTGGAGTCCCTGGCCGCGCAGACCCGGCGGCCCGACCTCATCGTCGTGGTGGTCAACAACTCGACCGACCGCACCGAGGAGTACGCGCGCCGGTTCGCCGACGACGGGGACACGCCGCTGACCGTCGTCCTGACCTTCGACGACAATCCGCACAAGAAGGCGGGCGCCCTGAACTTCGGCCTCCGCTGGCTGCGGGAGGCCGTCGGAGGGCGCTTGGACAACCGGGTCCGGCACGTGCTCGTCATGGACGCCGACACCGAACTGCACCCGAGGTTCATCGAGCGGGCCCGCAACGTCATCGCCTCCGACCCGGAACTCGGCGGTGTCAGCGCCGCCTGCCTCGGCCGCACCGACCTGTGGCGCAACCCGTGGCAGCGGTATCTGCTCGGCATGCAGATCATCGAGTACGGCCGGGCCGCCAACGCGCGCTTCCGCAGGGACGTGCACACCATGTCGGGCGCCGGCTCCTTCTACCGGGCCGAGGCCCTGCAGGGCCTGATCGACTGGCGCGGCGAGGTCTTCTGGGAGGACCACCGGAACCTGGTCGAGGACTACGAGACCACGCTGGCCCTGAAGGAGTCCGGCTGGAAGGTCACCGCCAACCAGCTCTGCATCGCCTACACCGACCTCATGCCGACGCTGCGCGAGCTGATCCAGCAGCGCGAGCGGTGGAGCCGGGGCACCGTGGACACCCTGCGCCGGCGGGGCTGGACGAAGTTCACCTGGCACTCCATCAGCACCATCGTCATGGGCCTGGTCGGCTTCGCGTACATCCTCGGCTGGGGTTCGCGGCAACTCGTCCTGCTCGCCGAGTACGGCTTCTACCACCAGCCGCTCCTGTGGGCGCTCTTCGTCTTCTGGATCATCTATCCCGCCCTGCGGGTGCGGAACCTCGGCTGGAAGGCGATGCTCGTCGAGGCCGTGCTGATCCCCGAGCTGGTGTACACGATCGTGCGGGCCTACTGGCTCATCTCGTCCATCGTGAAGTCCTACGTGACCCGCGTATCCGCATGGAAGTAGCCCGGGGCGTCCGGGAATCAGATCAGGGAGACACATGAACACCCTCAGGGGCCTGGGGGCGTGCGCGGTGCTCGCGGGTGCCGCCTACGCCGTGACCAAGGTGGCGACCCTCGACCAGGTGGTGCTGGCCATCACCATCACGATCGTCGCCGTGTCGCTGGTCACCTACGGGGCGTCCGTCCGCCGTCGCCGCATGGACCGGCGGGCGGCCAACGGACGGATCCGGTCCAGGCGGGTCACCTCGGGCTGAGCCCGTACTCCCGCGGGCCGGACGCGGCTGCCGTACGATGCGCCACCGTGGCGATACAGAATCCATATCCGTGGGGACCCCCGTACGGCGGTCCGCCGCCTCCACCGCCGAACATCCCGGCGAGGGACCTGCGGCCTCGGCGCATCTGGTACGTGGTGGCCGGGTTGCTGGGGCTGGTGCTGGCGGGCGTCGGCGTCGCCTTCATCGTGGTGACGGTGAAGGGCACTGTGGACTCGATCGACACCGCCCACAGCTTCTCCAGCGGCGACTCGCGGACGTTCCACTTCGTCCGGGGGAAGACCAAGGCGATCTACGTCTCCCAGCCCGGGCCGGGCCATGTCGTCTGCCGGATCCCGGACATGGGATCCGGGTCGATGACCCAGCCGAGCAGCACCTTCCGCATCACCGTCGGGTCCCGTGTCTGGGACCGCGTCCTCGAGGTGCACCCCGGCAGCACCGGCGACTACACGCTCACCTGCACCTCGGCGGCGCTGCCGGCCGAGTTCGCGCTGGGGGACAAGCCCCGGGTGGGGGCCACGATCGGCAGCATCGCCGCGGGGATCGTCTGCTTCCTCGCCGCGCTCGCCGTGTCCGCGACCATCGCCGTCGTCACCGCGGTCCGACGCGGCCGCCACCGCCGCCGCCTCGCTGCTCCACCCCAGTGGGGACCACCACCCTCCGCCCCGGGCCCTTGGCCCCCGGCCGGTCCGGTCTCCTAGCGCGTCGCGGTGAGCGGAACCCCTGCGCCCCGTGGGAGACCTCAGCCAGAGAACCCTCGACGTGTCGGCGTACGAGTCGAACAAGGAGCACGTGGCAGAGGCGAACCTCGCCGCGACCGAGCAGAACGCCAAGACCTACGGCGCCGGCCAGCATGACGTCGAGAAGCTGGTCAGGTCGTGGGCGGACAGCCGCGGGCATGCCGTCGACAGCGACTGGACCAAGTACTACGTCCACGCGGGCCAGGACGACTACGCGCACGGGCGTGACCGCACCCTGAGCACGCTCCGCGCCGACCGCTGATCCGGCGCGCAACGGCCTTCGACGGAATGAGCACGGTGCAGACGAAATCCAGGTTCCGACGTGTACACGCTGGGTGGGCCGCAGGGGCGTGCCTGCTGGTTCTGGCGCTGGTGGGAGCCGTGCGCGCTGCACTCCTCGCATCTGAGCGCCGATGGCGAGGGCGACAGCGACTACCTGGCTGCCTGCCGTGTCCGTAACGCGGAATCCGGGCCGCAGAGCGGTTCCCTGGAGCTGAAGCTGCGCTGGAGCACGTCGAAGGCTCCTTCCTCCACCCTCACCTGGTACAACGAGGACTACGACGGAGTGAGGGAGCAGGCGTCCCCCCTCGGTCACGGCTGGTCCGGTGTCGTCAGGTACGAGGGCGGCACCTATCAGGTCATGGTCGCGCTGGACTGCGTCAACCAGAAGAACAAGGCCCTGGTCGCCTACGGTGACCTGCTCGGCACGTCGAACGGCACGACTCTGACCGGTCTCGGCCGGGTGACCACCGAGACCGCGGAGAAGGCCACCGAGAAGCACGGCTGCCAGGTGAAGGCCGGCAAGCAACTCACCGGCCTGTCCACCGCACGGCTCGGCGCGCCCGACACGGCGAAACCGCTGCAGCAGGCCCAGGGCTCGTGCGTGGCTCTGCGCCGCACGGCGGCGGCGCAGAGCGACACCCCCGAGATCATGGAGTACCCGGCGGACAAGGACGCCCCGCAGACCAACTGCTATCTGGTCACGAAGGCGAAGAAGCCCGGCTACGGCCTCTACGCCTATTACGGCGCCGCCGCCAAGGACTTCCTGACGAGCGAGGGCGATCAGCTCAAGGAGGGCTACGGCCCCTCCCACAGCGACCGCGACTACGCGTGGGCCACCGCGACGTGCCCGCGGTCGGCGCAGCAGGCGGTGTTCGTGCTGTACCACCTGCACGACAGGGACACCGACACCTACCCGGTGCCGCAATACTCCGCCTCGTTCGCCCGCTCCGCCCTGCAGGCCTTCACCGACCACGAGGCGAAGCAGCGCGGCTGCAGCGATGTACGCATCATGCCGCGTGCCTGAAGCACCCTCTTGGCAGCATGGCGGAGCTCGGCTCTTCCACCTCGGGCGGGCTGCCCCAGCCCGTCGAGCGGCATCGCCGGGGTACGTCTGCCGGCGGAACGTGCGGACGACCGCGGGACGACGCTCCCGTCCGCACCTGTGGCGTCGTCGCCGGTGAGAACCAGGCCTTCGCCGCCTACCCCGCCACGGAGTTCACCCGGCCCCCGGTTTGACCTACGTCACCCGAGGGGTATTCTCTCCGCCCCGATTGGCATCCGCCCCGCCCCATATGGCAGACTGTCCGAGTTGCTCGGTCGAGTGTTGATGCTGCGCGCCTCCCGCCGGGAGGACCGGAAGCGAGTCCCACAGTACTCGTCGTCCTAACTGCCCACGGGCAGCACTGGGGCGGACGTACGGGAATCTTCCGGGAAGTGTGGGCGCGGCACCGGCCAGGCGCCCGGTGGGCCCGAGGTCCCCGGTTCGCGGTTCCGGAAGGGCCGTGTGCATTCCCGCAGGGATGTTCGAACAAGGGACATCTGTGTCAGCGGGAGCGCGACACGCCCGACCGCGTGGGTCGGAGAAACGACGGCAGCAGAAGGAATCCACCGGGTTCCAGAGCGTAAGAGAGACAGGACTACTGAGTAGCCATGGCGGGACAGAAGATCCGCATCCGGCTCAAGGCCTACGACCACGAGGTCATCGACTCCTCGGCGAAGAAGATCGTCGAGACGGTGACCCGCACTGGTGCGTCGGTCGCGGGCCCGGTGCCGCTGCCCACTGAGAAGAACGTGTACTGCGTCATCAAGTCGCCGCACAAGTACAAGGACTCGCGCGAGCACTTCGAGATGCGCACGCACAAGCGCCTGATCGACATTCTCGACCCGACCCCCAAGACCGTTGACTCTCTGATGCGACTCGACCTGCCGGCCGGTGTCGACATCGAGATCAAGCTCTGAGGCTGGTGGGCTGAGAATGGCTAAGCAGATCAAGGGCATCCTGGGCGAGAAGCTCGGCATGACGCAGGTGTGGGACGAGAACAACCGTGTTGTTCCGGTCACCGTCGTCAAGGCCGGGCCGAATGTCGTGACCCAGGTTCGTACGAACGACGTCGACGGCTACGAGTCCGTCCAGATCGCCTTCGGCGAGATCGACCCGCGCAAGGTGAACAAGCCCCTCAAGGGTCACTTCGCCAAGGCCGACGTCACCCCCCGTCGCCACCTCGTCGAGATCCGCACCGCGGACGCCTCCGAGTACACGCTCGGCCAGGAGATCACCGCCGAGGTGTTCGAGGCCGGCGTGAAGGTCGACGTGACCGGCAAGAGCAAGGGCAAGGGCTTCGCCGGTGTCATGAAGCGCCACAACTTCCGTGGCCTCGGCGCCGGACACGGCACCCAGCGCAAGCACCGCTCTCCCGGTTCCATCGGTGGCTGCGCCACCCCGGGCCGCGTGTTCAAGGGCCTCCGCATGGCGGGTCGCATGGGCAACGAGCGGGTCACCACCCAGAACCTGACCGTCCACGCCGTTGACGCGGAGAAGGGTCTGCTGCTCATCAAGGGCGCGGTTCCCGGTCCGAACGGCGGCCTCGTCCTGGTCCGCACCGCGGCCAAGGGGGCCTGAGGTAACCGATGAGCACTGTTGACATCCTTTCGCCGGCGGGCGAGAAGGCCGGTTCCGTCGAGCTCCCCGCGGAGATCTTCGACGCCAAGGTCAGCGTTCCGCTGATCCACCAGGTCGTCGTCGCGCAGCTGGCCGCTGCCCGTCAGGGCACGCACAAGACCAAGACCCGCGGTGAAGTCCGTGGTGGCGGCAAGAAGCCGTACCGCCAGAAGGGCACCGGTCGCGCCCGCCAGGGTTCGACCCGCGCGCCGCAGTTCGCCGGTGGTGGCGTCGTGCACGGTCCCGTGCCGCGCGACTACTCGCAGCGCACCCCGAAGAAGATGAAGGCCGCCGCCCTGCGCGGTGCCCTCACCGACCGGGCGCGTCACAACCGCATCCACGTCGTCTCCGGCGTGGTCGAGGGCGAGACCCCCAGCACCAAGGCCGCCAAGTCGCTGTTCGGCAAGATCTCGGAGCGCAAGAACCTGCTCCTGGTCGTCGACCGCGCCGACGAGGCCGCGTGGCTGTCCGCCCGCAACCTGCCCCAGGTCCACATCCTGGAGCCGGGCCAGCTGAACACGTACGACGTTCTCGTCTCGGACGACGTGGTCTTCACCCAGGCCGCTTTCGAGTCCTTCGTCGCCGGCCCGAAGGCCAACGACACCGAAGGGAGCGAGGTCTGATGGCCATCCGTCACCCGAGCATCGCCTCGAAGGCCGCCAAGGCCGCCAAGGCCGCGCGCGTCGCCAAGGCGCGTCGTCACGCCGCCGAGGGCAAGAACACCGTCGAGACCCCGCTGAGCAAGTCGTACACGGACCCCCGTGACGTCCTGCTGAAGCCGGTCGTCTCCGAGAAGAGCTACGCGCTCCTCGACGAGAACAAGTACACGTTCATCGTCGACCCGAACGCCAACAAGACCCAGATCAAGCAGGCCGTTCAGGCGGTCTTCGACGTCAAGGTCACCGGGGTCAACACGATCAACCGCCAGGGCAAGCGCAAGCGGACCCGCACCGGTTTCGGCCAGCGTGCCGCGACCAAGCGCGCGATCGTGACCCTCGCCGAGGGCGACCGTATCGACATCTTCGGCGGTCCGACCGCGTAAGCGGGTCGGATCGTCCGATATCGGACGAGGACTGAGAAATGGGAATCCGCAAGTACAAGCCGACTACGCCGGGCCGTCGTGGCGCCAGCGTCGCCGACTTCGTCGAGGTCACGCGGTCCACGCCGGAGAAGTCGCTGGTCCGTCCCCTGCACAGCAAGGGCGGCCGTAACAACGCCGGTCGTGTGACCGTTCGCCACCAGGGTGGCGGACACAAGCGCGCCTACCGTGTGATCGACTTCCGTCGTCACGACAAGGACGGCGTGCCGGCGAAGGTCGCGCACATCGAGTACGACCCCAACCGCACCGCGCGCATCGCGCTCCTGCACTACGCGGACGGCGAGAAGCGCTACATCCTCGCGCCGCGTGGCCTGAACCAGGGCGACCGCGTCGAGAACGGTCCCGGGGCCGACATCAAGCCGGGCAACAACCTCGCCCTGCGCAACATCCCGGTCGGTACGACCCTGCACGCCATCGAACTGCGTCCGGGCGGCGGCGCCAAGTTCGCCCGCTCGGCCGGTGCCTCCGTGCAGCTGCTCGCGAAGGAGGGCTCCATGGCCCACCTGCGCATGCCGTCCGGTGAGATCCGCCTGGTCGACGTCCGCTGCCGCGCCACTGTGGGCGAGGTCGGCAACGCCGAGCAGAGCAACATCAACTGGGGCAAGGCCGGCCGTAAGCGGTGGCTGGGCGTCCGCCCGACCGTCCGTGGTGTCGTGATGAACCCGGTTGACCACCCGCACGGTGGTGGTGAGGGCCGGACCTCCGGTGGTCGCCACCCTGTGTCCCCGTGGGGCAAGAAGGAAGGCCGTACTCGTTCGCCCAAGAAGGCGTCGAACAAGTACATCGTCCGCCGCCGCAAGACGAACAAGAAGCGCTAAGGACGGGTTGAGATGCCTCGTAGCCTGAAGAAGGGGCCCTTCGTCGACGACCACCTGATCAAGAAGGTGGACGCCCAGAACGAAGCCGGCACCAAGAACGTCATCAAGACCTGGTCCCGCCGCTCGATGATCGTCCCGGCCATGCTGGGCCACACGCTCGCGGTGCACAACGGCAAGACCCACATCCCGGTGTTCGTCACCGAGTCGATGGTCGGCCACAAGCTCGGCGAGTTCTCGCCGACCCGCACCTTCCGGGGCCACGTCAAGGAAGACCGGAAGTCGAAGCGCCGCTAGTAGCGGATCGCATTCAGACACGTAAGTAACTGAAGGGACAACCATGGAAGCCAGGGCCCAGGCGCGGTACATCCGCGTCACGCCCATGAAGGCCCGCCGCGTGGTGGACCTCATCCGTGGCATGGACGCCACGGAGGCCCAGGCTGTTCTGCGATTCGCTCCGCAGGCAGCCTCCGTGCCGGTCGGCAAGGTGCTCGACAGCGCCATCGCCAACGCCGCGCACAACTACGACCACACCGACGCCGACAGCCTCTACATCTCCGAGGCGTACGTCGACGAGGGTCCGACCCTGAAGCGGTTCCGTCCGCGTGCTCAGGGCCGTGCCTACCGGATCCGCAAGCGGACCAGCCACATCACCGTGGTCGTCAGCAGCAAGGAAGGAACCCGGTAATGGGCCAGAAGGTTAACCCGCATGGGTTCCGGCTCGGTGTCACCACGGACTTCAAGTCCCGGTGGTACGCCGACAAGCTGTACAAGGACTACGTCAAGGAAGACGTCGCCATCCGTCGGATGATGACGTCCGGCATGGAGCGCGCCGGCATCTCGAAGGTGGAGATCGAGCGCACCCGTGACCGCGTGCGTGTGGACATCCACACCGCTCGTCCGGGCATCGTCATCGGCCGCCGTGGCGCCGAGGCCGACCGCATCCGCGGCGACCTCGAGAAGCTCACGGGCAAGCAGGTCCAGCTGAACATCCTCGAGGTCAAGAACCCCGAGACCGACGCTCAGCTCGTGGCCCAGGCCGTCGCCGAGCAGCTCTCCTCCCGCGTCTCCTTCCGCCGTGCCATGCGCAAGAGCATGCAGTCGGCGATGAAGGCCGGCGCCAAGGGCATCAAGATCCAGTGCGGTGGCCGCCTCGGCGGCGCCGAGATGTCCCGCTCGGAGTTCTACCGCGAGGGCCGCGTGCCCCTGCACACGCTCCGCGCGAACGTGGACTACGGCTTCTTCGAGGCCAAGACGACCTTCGGCCGCATCGGTGTGAAGGTCTGGATCTACAAGGGCGACGTCAAGAACATCGCCGAGGTCCGCGCCGAGAACGCTGCCGCCCGTGCGGGTAACCGCCCGGCCCGCGGTGGCGCCGACCGCCCGGCCCGTGGTGGCCGCGGTGGCGAGCGGCGCGGTCGCAAGCCGCAGCAGGCTGCCGGCGCCGAGGCCCCCAAGGCCGAGGCCCCCGCCGCTCCGGCTGAGAGCACCGGAACGGAGGCCTGACCGACATGCTGATCCCCCGTAGGGTCAAGCACCGCAAGCAGCACCACCCGAAGCGCAACGGTATGTCCAAGGGTGGAACGCAGGTTGCGTTCGGCGAGTACGGCATCCAGGCGCTGACCCCGGCGTACGTGACGAACCGCCAGATCGAGGCGGCTCGTATCGCCATGACCCGCCACATCAAGCGTGGCGGCAAGGTCTGGATCAACATCTACCCGGACCGTCCGCTCACCAAGAAGCCGGCCGAGACCCGCATGGGTTCCGGTAAGGGTTCTCCGGAGTGGTGGATCGCCAACGTCAAGCCCGGACGCGTGATGTTCGAGCTGTCGTACCCCAACGAGAAGATCGCCCGTGAGGCGCTGACCCGTGCGGCCCACAAGCTGCCGATGAAGTGCCGGATCGTCAAGCGCGAGGCAGGTGAAGCGTGATGTCGGCCGGTACCAAGGCGTCCGAGCTGCGCGAGCTGGGCAACGAGGAGCTTCTGGCGAAGCTCCGCGAGGCCAAGGAAGAGCTGTTCAACCTCCGCTTCCAGGCGGCGACCGGGCAGCTCGAGAACCACGGCCGTCTGAAGGCGGTCCGCAAGGACATCGCGCGGATCTACACCCTGATGCGCGAGCGTGAGCTGGGCATCGAAACGGTGGAGAACGCCTGATGAGCGAGAACAACGTGACTGAGACGAACACTGAGGCTCGGGGCTTCCGCAAGACCCGTGAGGGCATCGTCGTCAGCGACAAGATGGACAAGACCGTCGTCGTCGCTGTCGAGGACCGCAAGAAGCACGCGCTGTACGGCAAGGTCATCCGCAGCACGAGCAAGCTCAAGGCCCACGACGAGCAGAACGCCGCCGGCATCGGCGACCGCGTCCTCCTGATGGAGACCCGGCCGCTGTCCGCGACGAAGCACTGGCGCGTCGTCGAGATCCTCGAGAAGGCCAAGTAATTCCTGCGGGGCAAACCCCGCAGGTCAGTTCCGCCAGGCTCGGCAGGGGTTCCGTCACGGAACCCCTGCCGGGAACCGGCAGACAAACAGGAGATAGACGTGATCCAGCAGGAGTCGCGACTGCGCGTCGCCGACAACACTGGTGCGAAGGAGATCCTTTGCATCCGTGTGCTCGGTGGCTCCGGTCGCCGCTACGCGGGCATCGGTGACGTCATCGTCGCCACCGTCAAGGACGCGATCCCCGGTGGCAACGTGAAGAAGGGTGACGTCGTCAAGGCGGTCATCGTTCGCACCGTCAAGGAGCGCCGCCGTCCGGACGGCTCGTACATCCGCTTCGACGAGAACGCCGCCGTCATTCTGAAGAACGACGGCGACCCTCGCGGCACCCGCATCTTCGGCCCGGTCGGCCGTGAGCTGCGCGAGAAGAAGTTCATGAAGATCATCTCGCTCGCGCCGGAGGTGCTGTAAGCATGAAGATCAAGAAGGGCGACCTGGTCCAGGTCATCACCGGCAAGGACAAGGGCAAGCAGGGCAAGGTCATTGCCGCTTACCCGCGCGAGGAGCGTGTCCTGGTCGAGGGTGTCAACCGGGTCAAGAAGCACACCAAGGCCGGTCCGACCGCTCGCGGTTCCCAGGCCGGCGGCATCGTGACCACCGAGGCCCCGATCCACGTGTCCAACGTTCAGCTGGTCGTGGAGAAGGACGGCAACAAGGTCGTCACGCGTGTCGGCTACCGCTTCGACGAAGAGGGCAACAAGATCCGCGTTGCCAAGCGGACGGGTGAGGACATCTGATGGCTACCACCACCACTCCGCGTCTGAAGCAGAAGTACCGCGAGGAGATCGCGGGCAAGCTGCGTGACGAGTTCAAGTACGAGAACGTCATGCAGGTTCCCGGCCTCGTCAAGATCGTGGTCAACATGGGTGTGGGCGACGCCGCCCGTGACTCGAAGCTGATCGAGGGCGCGATCCGCGACCTCACCACGATCACCGGTCAGAAGCCGGCCGTCACCAAGGCCCGCAAGTCCATCGCGCAGTTCAAGCTGCGTGAGGGCCAGCCGATCGGTGCCCACGTCACGCTCCGTGGCGACCGCATGTGGGAGTTCCTGGACCGCACCCTGTCGCTCGCGCTGCCGCGCATCCGCGACTTCCGCGGCCTGTCCCCCAAGCAGTTCGACGGCCGTGGCAACTACACCTTCGGTCTCACGGAGCAGGTCATGTTCCACGAGATCGACCAGGACAAGATCGACCGTACCCGGGGCATGGACATCACCGTGGTCACCACGGCGACCAACGACGCTGAGGGCCGCGCGCTCCTTCGTCACCTCGGCTTCCCGTTCAAGGAGGCGTGAGCGAGATGGCGAAGAAGGCTCTGATTGCCAAGGCTGCTCGCAAGCCCAAGTTCGGTGTGCGTGGCTACACCCGCTGCCAGCGCTGCGGCCGTCCGCACTCCGTGTACCGCAAGTTCGGCCTCTGCCGCGTGTGCCTTCGTGAGATGGCTCACCGTGGCGAGCTGCCGGGCGTGACCAAGAGCTCCTGGTAATCCCGGTAATTCGGGATTCCTGGACCTCTCGGTAAGCAACTGGGTCGGCGGAGGCCCACCCCCTCATGGCTTAGGCTAGGAGGGTTGGGCCTCTGCCGCCCTGGATCGACTTACTACGCCGTAGGTCCCCGCACCGCACCCGTCCCGTCTGCAGAAGTACGGGGAGAGGGATGGCGCATATAGGAAACCCCGGCGAGAAAGGCCACAGGCCAATTCATGACCATGACTGATCCGATCGCAGACATGCTGACGCGTCTGCGGAACGCGAACTCGGCGTACCACGACTCCGTGACGATGCCGGCGTCCAAGATCAAGTCTCACATCGCGGAGATCCTCCAGCAGGAGGGCTTCATCACGGGCTGGCGTGTCGAGGACGCCGAGGTCGGCAAGAACCTCGTCCTCGAGCTGAAGTTCGGTCCGAACCGTGAGCGCTCCATCGCGGGCATCAAGCGGATCTCCAAGCCCGGTCTCCGGGTGTACGCGAAGTCCACCAACCTGCCGAAGGTGCTCGGCGGCCTCGGCGTGGCGATCATCTCCACGTCGCACGGGCTCCTCACCGACAAGCAGGCCGGCAAGAAGGGCGTGGGTGGGGAAGTCCTCGCCTACGTCTGGTAGCAGAAGGGAACGGAGGAAACAGCTATGTCGCGCATCGGCAAGCTCCCCATCGCGGTTCCCGCCGGCGTGGACGTCACCATCGACGGCCGTACGGTCTCGGTCAAGGGCCCCAAGGGCTCGCTGACCCACACCGTCGCGGCTCCGATCGACATCGCTAAGGGCGAGGACGGCACCCTGCAGGTGACCCGCCCGAACGACGAGCGTCAGAGCAAGGCCCTGCACGGCCTCTCCCGCACGCTGGTGGCGAACATGATCACCGGCGTGACCCAGGGTTACGTGAAGAAGCTCGAGATCAGCGGTGTCGGTTACCGAGTGACCGCCAAGGGTTCGAACCTGGAGTTCGCTCTCGGTTACAGCCACCCGATCGTCGTCGAGGCCCCCGAGGGCATCACCTTCAAGGTGGAGACCCCGACCCGCTTCCAGGTCGAGGGCATCGACAAGCAGAAGGTCGGCGAGGTTGCGGCCAACATCCGCAAGCTGCGCAAGCCCGACCCGTACAAGGCCAAGGGCGTCAAGTACGAGGGCGAAGTCATCCGCCGCAAGGTCGGAAAGGCGGGTAAGTAAGCCATGGCATACGGGCAGAAGATCCTCAAGGGCGACGCCTACAAGCGCGCCGCGATCAAGCGCCGTCACATCCGGATCCGCAAGCGGATCTCCGGTACGGCGGAGCGCCCCCGTCTGGTCGTGACCCGCTCCAACCGCCACATCGTGGCGCAGGTGATCGACGACCTGAAGGGCCACACCCTGGCGTCGGCGTCCACGCTGGACGCTTCGATCCGTGGTGGCGAGTCCGACAAGTCCGCGCAGGCCAAGCAGGTCGGCGCCCTGGTAGCCGAGCGTGCCAAGGCCGCCGGTGTCGAGGCCGTCGTGTTCGACCGTGGTGGCAACCAGTACGCCGGGCGCATCGCCGCCCTGGCGGACGCCGCCCGCGAGGCCGGGCTCAGGTTCTGAGCCGCCGTAGCTAGCGGAAAAGAGAGAGGTAAATCCAATGGCTGGACCCCAGCGCCGCGGTGGCGGTGCCGGTGGCGGCGAGCGGCGGGACCGGAAGGGCCGTGACGGCGGCGCTGCTGCCGCCGAGAAGACCGCGTACGTTGAGCGCGTCGTCGCGATCAACCGCGTCGCCAAGGTTGTGAAGGGTGGTCGTCGCTTCAGCTTCACCGCGCTGGTCGTGGTGGGCGACGGTGACGGCACCGTGGGTGTCGGATACGGCAAGGCCAAGGAGGTGCCGGCCGCCATCGCCAAGGGCGTTGAGGAGGCCAAGAAGCACTTCTTCAAGGTCCCCCGGATCCAGGGCACCATCCCCCACCCCATCCAGGGTGAGAAGGCTGCCGGCGTGGTGCTGCTCAAGCCCGCGTCCCCGGGTACCGGTGTTATCGCCGGTGGTCCGGTGCGTGCCGTGCTCGAGTGCGCCGGTATCCACGACGTGCTGTCGAAGTCGCTCGGCTCCGACAACGCCATCAACATCGTGCACGCGACCGTGGAGGCCCTGAAGGGTCTGCAGCGTCCCGAGGAGATCGCGGCCCGCCGTGGTCTGCCGCTCGAGGACGTCGCTCCCGCGGCTCTGCTGCGTGCGCGTGCCGGGGCGGGTGCGTAATCATGGCGCAGCTCAAGATCACGCAGGTCAAGTCCTACATCGGCAGCAAGCAGAACCACCGTGACACCCTGCGGTCGCTTGGTCTCAAGGGGATCAACACCGTGGTCGTCAAGGAGGACCGCCCCGAGTTCCGCGGCATGGTGCACACCGTCCGCCACCTCGTGACGGTCGAGGAGGTCGACTGATCATGGCGGAGCAGAACCCGCTGAAGATCCACAACCTCCGTCCCGCCCCGGGCGCCAAGACCGCCAAGACCCGTGTGGGTCGTGGTGAGGCGTCGAAGGGTAAGACGGCCGGTCGTGGTACCAAGGGCACCAAGGCCCGCTACCAGGTTCCGGAGCGCTTCGAGGGTGGCCAGATGCCGCTGCACATGCGCCTCCCGAAGCTGAAGGGCTTCAAGAACCCGTTCAAGACCGAGTACCAGGTCGTGAACCTCGACAAGCTGGCCGCGCTCTACCCCGAGGGTGGCGAGGTCACGGTCGAGGGCCTGGTGGCCAAGGGTGCCGTTCGTAAGAACAGCCTCGTCAAGGTCCTCGGCCAGGGCGAGGTCTCCGTGGCGCTGCAGGTGACGGTCGACGCCGTCTCCGGCTCCGCCAAGGAGAAGATCACCGCCGCCGGCGGTACGGTCACCGAGCTGGTCTGAGTTCCTCAGGTCCCTCGATGACGTGAACGATCCCGACCGGGGATACTCCACAAAAGGGGTATCCCCGGTCGGTCGTTCCAAGGGCGGTGCTCTCGCCGGTAAGGTGGCCAGCACTGCCTACTTTCACGGGTGCTTCCCATGGGGCACTCTGAGCGGCAGTTGACCGTTAGTAATTCGTCTGTATCCGTCGAACCTCAAGACCGTCACCCTTGACGCAGTTGCGCGGGGGTCGCAGGAGGCACCGTGCTCACCGCGTTCGCCCGGGCGTTCAAGACGCCCGACCTGCGCAAGAAGCTGCTCTTCACGCTGGCCATCATCGTGGTCTACCGGGTCGGTACCCACATCCCGATCCCCGGCGTCAACTACAAGGCCGTCCAGCAGTGTGTCACCGAGGCTGGGGCCAACCAGGGCCTGTTCGGCCTCGTGAACATGTTCAGCGGCGGTGCGCTGCTGCAGATCACGGTCTTCGCGCTCGGCATCATGCCCTACATCACGGCCAGCATCATCCTTCAGCTGCTGACCGTGGTCATCCCGCGCCTGGAAGCCCTCAAGAAGGAGGGTCAGGCCGGTACGGCGAAGATCACGCAGTACACCCGTTACCTGACGGTGGCCCTCGCCATCCTGCAGGGCACCGGCCTGGTCGCCACCGCCCGCACCGGCCGGCTGTTCAGCGGCTGCTCGGTCGCCACGAGCATCGTCCCGGACCAGGCGATCTTCACGACCATCACGATGGTCGTCTGCATGACCGCCGGTACGGCCGTCGTGATGTGGCTCGGTGAGCTGATCACCGACCGTGGCATCGGCAACGGCATGTCGATCCTGATGTTCATCTCGATCGCCGCGACCTTCCCGTCGGCGCTGTGGGCCATCAAGAAGCAGGGCACCCTGGCCGGCGGCTGGATCGAGTTCGGCACCGTCATCCTGGTCGGCCTGGTCATGGTCGCGCTCGTCGTCTTCGTCGAGCAGGCCCAGCGCCGCATCCCGGTGCAGTACGCGAAGCGCATGATCGGCCGTCGTTCCTACGGTGGTACGTCCACGTACATCCCGCTCAAGGTGAACCAGGCGGGTGTGATTCCGGTCATCTTCGCCTCCTCGCTGCTCTACATCCCGGCGCTCGTGGCGCAGTTCGCGGGGGGCAAGTCGGGCTGGAAGACCTGGGTCGAGCAGAACCTGACCAAGGGCGACCACCCGATTTACATCACGATGTACTTCTTGCTCATCGTTTTCTTCGCGTTCTTCTACGTGGCGATCTCCTTCAACCCCGAGGAAGTCGCCGACAACATGAAGAAGTATGGTGGCTTCATCCCGGGCATCCGGGCTGGCCGACCGACCGCTGAGTACCTCAGCTACGTGCTCAACCGGATCACCTGGCCGGGTTCGCTGTATCTGGGTCTGATCGCTCTTGTGCCGACAATGGCGTTGGTGGGCTTCGGGGCAAGCCAGAACTTCCCGTTCGGCGGTACCAGCATCCTGATCATCGTGGGTGTCGGTCTCGAGACGGTGAAGCAGATCGAGAGCCAGCTCCAGCAGCGCAATTACGAAGGGTTCCTCCGCTGATGCGTATCGTCCTCGTCGGGCCGCCGGGTGCCGGTAAGGGAACGCAAGCCGTCCGCCTCGCCGAGAAGCTGGCCATCCCGCACATCTCCACGGGCGACCTGTTCCGGGCCAACATCAGCCAGCAGACCGAGCTGGGCAAGCTCGCGAAGTCCTACATGGACGCCGGCAACCTCGTACCCGACGAGGTCACCATCGCCATGGCCAAGGACCGCATGGAGCAGCCGGACGCCGAGAAGGGCTTCCTGCTGGACGGCTTCCCGCGCAACGTGTCGCAGGCCGAGGCGCTGGACCAGCTGCTGGAGACCGAGGGCATCACCCTGGACGCCGTTCTGGACCTGGAGGTCCCCGAGGACGAGGTCGTCAAGCGGATCGCCGGCCGGCGCATCTGCCGCAACGACTCCTCGCACGTGTTCCACGTGACGTACAGCCCGCCCAAGAAGGACGGCGTGTGCGACGTCTGCGGCGGTGAGCTGTACCAGCGCGACGACGACTCCGAGGACACCGTCCGTACGCGGCTGGAGGTCTACCACACGCAGACCGAGCCGATCATCGACTACTACAAGGCGCAGGGCCTGGTCGTGACGATCTCCTCCCTGGGCCCCGTGGACGAGATCACGCAGCGGGCGCTGGAGGCCCTGAAGCGTGAGAAGGCCGAGAGCTAGGATCCCGGCTCCTCCGGCCGCGGTGCCCTCCCCGGGTGCCGCGGCCGCAGTGTTGTACAGATATCCCAGCCGATGTGAGTGACGGAGAGCGCAGGCCCCCCATGGTGCAGATCAAGACGCCCGAGCAGATCGCGAAGATGCGTGCGGCGGGCCTGGTCGTAGCCGCCATCCACGCGGCCACCCGTGAGGCCGCGGTGCCCGGCGCCTCCACCAAGGATCTGGACGAGGTCGCCCGCAAGGTTCTCGCCGAGCACGGCGCCAAGTCGAACTTCCTGGGGTACGGCGGTTTCCCCGCGACCATCTGCACGTCCGTGAACGACGTCGTCGTCCACGGCATCCCCTCGGACGACGTCGTCCTCAAGGACGGCGACATCATCTCCATCGACTGCGGCGCGATCGTCGACGGCTGGCACGGCGACGCGGCCTACACGGCCTTCGTGGGCTCCGGTCACGCTCCGGAGCTGATCGAGCTCTCCCGGGTGACGGAGGAGTCGATGTGGGCCGGCATCGCGGCCATGAAGCAGGGCAACCGCCTGGTCGACATCTCCCGCGCGGTCGAGACCTACATCCGCCGCCAGCCGAAGCCGGGCGGCGGCAAGTACGGGATCATCGAGGACTACGGCGGCCATGGCATCGGCACCGAGATGCACATGGACCCGCATCTGCTGAACTACGTGGACCGGCGCCGCGGCAAGGGCCCCAAGCTGGTGCCCGGCTTCTGCCTCGCGATCGAGCCGATGGTCTCCCTCGGCACCCCGCGCACCGAGGTCCTCTCCGACGACTGGACGGTCATCACGACCGACGGCACCTGGTCCTCGCACTGGGAGCACTCGGTCGCGCTGACGGCGGAGGGGCCCCTGGTCCTCACCGCCCCCGACGGCGGCAAGGCCAAGCTCGCCGAGTACGGCATCACCGCCGCTCCCGATCCGCTCGCATAGTGATCTCCCGCGTGGGGCAGACTTCCCCGATTCGCCTTTCACGGTGCTCCGACGTAGACTGACTCGTCGGCTCTTGTGCACCCTCATGCCTGCATGCTTGAGAGTGCGACGTGAGTCGATCAAGGTAGTCGATTCGAAGGGCGAAGCGTGGCCAAGAAGCAAGGTGCCATCGAGATCGAGGGCACTGTCGTCGAGTCTCTTCCGAACGCGATGTTCAAGGTCGAGCTCCAGAACGGCCACCAGGTCCTGGCACACATCAGCGGCAAGATGCGTATGCACTACATCCGCATCCTCCCTGACGACCGGGTCGTGGTGGAGCTGTCTCCTTACGACCTGACGCGTGGCCGGATCGTCTACCGGTACAAGTAGATCTTGCCCGCATCCCGCTCCCGCGGGGTGGTGGCACTGACCCGGAGAACCTCAATCCAATGAAGGTCAAGCCGAGCGTCAAGAAGATCTGCGACAAGTGCAGGGTGATCCGCCGTCACGGTCGGGTCATGGTCATCTGCGAGAACCCGCGCCACAAGCAGCGCCAGGGCTGACGCACGACCGATCCCTCTGCATCCATCGCAGAGTTTCGCGCGACGCGAGCTGAATATGTTCATACGCAGGACCCGAGCCAACCAGCTCGACACCCCCGGTTCGGAGGCCGGGGACCCAGTTCGTACCTGACACGGCGGCTGGGAACCGGTTCTGCGGAAGACCTCCGAAGATCACCAGGAGCCATTGAATGGCACGCGTTTCCGGTGTTGACATCCCGCGCGAAAAGCGCGTGGAGGTCGCCCTCACCTACGTGTTCGGCATCGGCCGGACCCTCTCGAAGGAGACGCTGGCTGCGACCGGCGTCGACCCGAACACCCGCGTTCGTGACCTGACCGAAGAGCAGCTGGTCGCGATCCGCGAGTACGTCGACAACAACATCAAGACCGAGGGTGACCTCCGTCGCGAGATCCAGGCCGACATCCGCCGCAAGGTCGAGATCGGCTGCTACCAGGGTCTCCGTCACCGTCGCGGTCTGCCCGTCCGCGGTCAGCGCACCAGCACCAACGCCCGTACCCGCAAGGGCCCGCGTCGCGCCATCGCCGGCAAGAAGAAGCCGGGCAAGAAGTAGTCCGCAGCGGACACCTGTCCACGGTCTTCGCTGTAGGACCGACCACCTCCCGTAGGAGTTAGTAGATGCCCCCCAAGGGACGTCAGGGCGCTGCCAAGAAGGTGCGCCGCAAGGAAAAGAAGAACGTCGCTCACGGCCACGCGCACATCAAGAGCACGTTCAACAACACGATCGTCTCCATCACGGACCCGTCCGGCAACGTGATCTCCTGGGCCTCCGCCGGCCACGTCGGCTTCAAGGGCTCCCGGAAGTCCACGCCGTTCGCCGCGCAGATGGCCGCCGAGTCGGCCGCCCGCCGCGCCCAGGAGCACGGCATGCGCAAGGTCGACGTGTTCGTGAAGGGCCCGGGTTCCGGTCGTGAGACCGCGATCCGCTCCCTGCAGGCCACGGGCCTCGAGGTCGGCTCCATCCAGGACGTCACCCCGACCCCGCACAACGGCTGCCGTCCGCCGAAGCGCCGCCGCGTCTGACGCCTGGCAGCTTCGTCTGGCCGTAGGTTCCGGGCGGTACGGCTCCGTAAGGGTCGTACCGCCCGTACCCTTGCAGTACCCGCACTTTTCACGGGGTGCGGTTTCCGTCGGACGTCAAATAGCGGGCGTCCACGAATGAAGGATCTGATCCACACATGCTGATCGCTCAGCGTCCCTCGTTGACCGAAGAGGTCGTCGACGAGTTCCGCTCCCGGTTCGTGATCGAGCCGCTGGAGCCGGGCTTCGGCTACACCCTCGGCAACTCCCTGCGCCGTACCCTCCTGTCGTCGATCCCCGGCGCTGCTGTCACCAGCATCCGCATCGACGGCGTCCTGCACGAGTTCACCACTGTGCCGGGCGTCAAGGAGGACGTCACCGACCTGATCCTCAACATCAAGCAGCTGGTCGTCTCCTCGGAGCACGACGAGCCGGTCGTGATGTACCTGCGCAAGCAGGGCCCGGGTCTGGTCACCGCCGCCGACATCGCGCCCCCGGCCGGTGTCGAGGTGCACAACCCCGACCTGGTCCTCGCCACGCTCAACGGCAAGGGCAAGCTGGAGATGGAGCTGACGGTCGAGCGTGGCCGCGGTTACGTCTCCGCCGTGCAGAACAAGCAGGTGGGCCAGGAGATCGGCCGTATCCCGGTCGACTCCATCTACTCGCCGGTGCTGAAGGTCACGTACAAGGTCGAGGCCACGCGTGTCGAGCAGCGCACCGACTTCGACAAGCTCATCGTCGACGTCGAGACCAAGCAGGCCATGCGTCCGCGTGACGCCATGGCGTCGGCCGGCAAGACCCTGGTCGAGCTGTTCGGTCTGGCTCGCGAGCTGAACATCGACGCCGAGGGCATCGACATGGGCCCGTCCCCCACGGACGCCGCCCTGGCCGCCGACCTCGCGCTGCCGATCGAGGAGCTGGAGCTCACGGTCCGCTCCTACAACTGCCTCAAGCGCGAGGGCATCCACTCCGTGGGTGAGCTCGTCGCCCGCTCCGAGGCCGACCTGCTGGACATCCGCAACTTCGGTGCGAAGTCCATCGACGAGGTCAAGGCGAAGCTGGCCGGCATGGGCCTGGCCCTGAAGGACAGCCCGCCCGGATTCGACCCGACCGCCGCCGCCGACGCCTTCGGCGCCGACGACGACGCGGACGCGGGTTTCGTGGAGACCGAGCAGTACTGATCCGGTACTGGGCGTGACCCACTTCCGGGTGCCTGGCGACAGGCACCCGGATCTCCGACAGACAACCGTCTGCTCGGATACTGACCCCGGTACCTGACACGGCCGGGGCAGACACACAGGAGAAGAACAATGCCGAAGCCCACCAAGGGTGCCCGTCTGGGCGGCAGCGCCGCGCACGAGAAGCTGCTCCTCGCGAACCTCGCGAAGTCGCTGTTCGAGCACGGTCGTATCACCACCACCGAGGCGAAGGCCCGCCGCCTGCGCCCGTACGCCGAGCGTCTGATCACCAAGGCGAAGAAGGGCGACCTTCACAACCGCCGCCAGGTGCTCCAGGTCATCACGGACAAGGGCGTCGTCCACACGCTCTTCACCGAGATCGGCCCGCGGTACGAGAACCGTCCGGGTGGCTACACCCGCATCACCAAGATCGGTAACCGCCGTGGCGACAACGCGCCCATGGCCGTCATCGAGCTGGTCGAGGCGCTGACGGTGCAGCAGAAGGCCGTGGGCGAGGCCGAGGCCGCCACCAAGCGTGCGGTCAAGGAGGCCGACGAGGCCAAGGTCGAGGAGACCAAGGCCGAGGACGCCGCCGAGGCTCCCGCCGAGGAGTCGACGGAGGCCTGAGGCTCTGCCTTCTGAGCGGGTCCGCCCTTCACCGGGCGGGCCCGCTTTTGCGTACCTGAGAGGATCTGAGGGTGAGTGAAGTACAGCCCGGCTGCGTCCGTATCCGCCTCGACATCTCCTACGACGGCACCGACTTCCACGGCTGGGCCAAGCAGGCCGGCGGCAGGCGGACCGTACAGGCGGAGATCGAGGACGCGCTGCGTACGGTGACGCGGTCGCGGGAGACGTATGACCTGACCGTGGCCGGGCGCACCGACGCCGGGGTGCACGCGCGAGGACAGGTCGCCCACGTCGATCTGCCCCGGGCGGTCTGGGCCGAGCAGAGCGGCAAGCTGCTCAAGCGGCTCGCGGGGCGGCTGCCCAAGGACGTACGGGTGTGGGCACTCAGAGAGGCGCCCAGCGGCTTCGACGCCCGCTTCGCCGCGATCTGGCGGCGCTACGTGTATCGCGTCACCGACAACCCCGGGGGAGTGGACCCCCTGCTCCGCAACCACGTCCTGTGGCACGACTGGCCCCTGGACGTCGCCGTGATGGACGACGCCGCCGCATCACTGGTCGGCGAGCACGACTTCGCCGCGTACGCGAAGAAGCGCGAGGGCGCGACCACGATCCGCGAGATCCTCGACTTCGGCGTGACCCGGCGCGCGGACGGCATCGTGGAGATCGAGGTCCGCGCCGACGCCTTCTGCCACAACCAGGTGCGTTCCATGGTCGGCGCGCTGCTGTTCGTGGGCGACGGCCACCGCGATGTGGAGTGGCCCCGGCGGGTCCTCGAGGCGGGCGTCAGGGACAGCGCCGTCCACGTCGTCCGCCCGCACGGGCTGACCCTGGAAGAGGTCGCCTACCCGGCGGCCGACCAGCTCCTGGAGAGGCAGCGGCAGGCGCGCCGGGTACGGGTGCGGACCGTCTGAGGGATCAGCCGGCCAGTGCCTGCTTCAGGGTTGGCTTGAGGAAGGGCACCAGCGACTTGGCGTAGCCCGCCGTCATGTGGCTGGCGTCGAAGTAGACGATCTGGCCGGCGATCACCGTCGGGCAGACGTTGTCCGCGCAGAACGCCGGCAGGGCGTCGAGTACCTGGGCGCCATGGCGTTCGGCGACCTTCTGCTCCACGGCGCGGAGGTCACGGTACTCGACGGCCTTGTCCTCGGTGGGGTTGCAGGCGGAGACGTCGTGGATGTGAGTGGCGAGGCAGTCCGGTACGTTCCTGCCCGGCTGAGGTGTGTCCGTGATGTAGACGAGTTCGGCGCCGGAGGCCTCGAAAACCTTGAAGGCCTGCTCGGCACCGGACTCGGTCACCTCGCGCCGGATACGGCTGGTGACGACGATGACGTCGGGCTTGAGGTCCCGGATGCTCTTGAACGCCGACGTCCGCCAGCTGTCGCACTCGGAGTACTCGCGGTTCAGCTCGGGGTTCTTGATGGCGTAGACCTCGGGGGAGCAGCCGCCCTTCGCCATGGTCACCACCTTCACGTGCAGCGACTTCCCGAGGGCGTCGAAGGCGTCGCCCCACTGCCAGGCGTGGGAATCCCCGATGACGACGATCGAGCTCTTGCCCTGCTTGTCGCCAATGACGCAGTTCTCGCGCATGACGAACTTCTTGACGTCGGTGTTGTCGATGCAGCCGTAGTGGGTCATGTCCTTGGGGGAGCCCGGCAGAGCGCTCTGCGCGGTCGCGGAGAGCTCCTTCTGAAGCACGGCCTTCTTCACCGAGGCCTCGCCGGCGTACCCACCGGCGTCCCCGTCGGCGGCCGAGGCCGAGGTGGCCAGGTTGAGCGGGATGAACATGGCGCAGGCCGTGGCCGCAGCCGCTCCCGCGGTGGCCGTGCCGCCGGCGAAGATGCCCTTCCAGGGGGTCGCCACCAGCTGCGCGTTGTTCCTGAAGCGCAGCTCCACGACGTAGTACATGAGGACGGCCAGGATGAACGACAGGGACAGCACCCGGAAGCGGTCCGAGTAGGTGATGTCCCGGCCTACCACGTCCGGCCAGAGGATCAGGATCGGCCAGTGCCAGAGGTACCAGCCGTAGCTGACGTTTCCGACGTAGTTGGTCACCGGGTTGTGCAGGATCGTCTCCACGCCGAGGCGGGGATTGGCGCAGCCGCCGGCGATGATCAGGCAAGCCCCCAGCACGGGGCCGGCCACCGCGTACCCCGGCAGAGGTGTCTCCTTGGTGATGAGGAGGGCGGTGCCGATCGTGGTGGCCAGGCCCAGCCAGGAGATGACGGTGGCCAGCCCCTGGTTCATGCGGGACAGCAGCGGTGCGCCGAGGGCGAGCAGGATGCCCGAGGCGAGTTCCCAGATACGGGTCTGGGTGCCGAAGTAGGCGAGGGGCTGGTTCTCGGCGGTCTCCTTGACGGACAGGTACAGCGACCCGCCGATCAGGGCCGTCAGGAACAGCGCCACCAGGGCGCGGTTGCGGAAGAGCCTGCGGGACAGCCAGACCGTGACGACGAGGACGATCGGGGCGGCGACGTAGAACTGCTCCTCGATGCCCAGCGACCAGAAGTGCTGGTACGGGGACTGCGTGCCGTCGTTGGCGAAGTAGTCGGTGCCGGTCTCGACGAGGCGCCAGTTCATGAAGCTGAGCGCCGCGCTGAGGCCGTCCCTCATGGTGTCGCGGAACCTGAGAGGGCTGGCGTAGAGCCAGGCCACGGTCGCCGTGGTGATGACGACCACGGCCATGCCCGGGGCGAGCCGCCGCATCCGGCGGGCCCAGAACTTGCTCAGGGACACCTTGCCGGTCTTGTCGATCTCGGCCAGGAGCTGGCTGCCGATGAGGAAGCCGCTGAGCACGAAGCTGACGTCCACGCCGCCGTGGATGTCGATGATGCCGCAGTGCATGGTGACGACCATCATGATGGCGACGGCACGCAGGCCCTGAATGTCCGGCCGGTACTTGCGAAGACGCTCCGTCTGTGCGGCCGTTGAGCGATGGCGGGTCACGGTTCTCCAGTAACTGTCCGGGCTGGCCGGTGACTTCAGTGGACCGTCGGGCAGGCGACAGCGGTACCGCTGACGCGCACCCCTCGGGCGGGAATGCGGATGCCGCACGACAGCCGCAGTCGGCCGGGCAGCTCGTTCTGCGCGCCGACGTGCGAGTGGCAGCCCACCACGGCCTCGTGGAGGAACGATTCGCGGCCGATGGATGAGTCGTGGTCCACCACCGACTCGTGGATCCGGGCACCCTCGGCCAGAGTGACGCCGCGGCCGATGATGGACCGCTCGACGACCACCTGCGGACCGATGACGGCGTGCGGGCCGACGGTCGAGCCGCCCGTGACGCGGGCGGTCGGGTCGACGACGGCCGTGGGATGGATCAGCGCCTCGACCGGCCCCGCCACGAGGGGGGAGGTCGCCTTGCCGGTGACCAGGTCGGCGGAGCCGTGGACGAAGGCCAGCGGCGTACCGAGGTCGCGCCAGTAGTCCTCCGTGGTGTGGCCGAACACGCGCCGCCCCTGGGCGACGAGCTCCGGGAAGGTCTCCTGTTCGACCGACACCTCGCGGTCGGCCGGGATGGCGCTCAGGACGGACCGGCTGAAGACGTAGCAGCCGGCATTGATCTGGTCGGTGACGCATTCCTCCGGCGTCTTGGGCTTCTCCAGGAAGGACAGCACCCGGCCGGCCTCGTCGGTGGGGACGAGACCGAAGGCGCGTGGGTCGGGAACCCGGGTGAGATGCAGTGTCACATCCGCTTCCCGGTCCTTGTGCCGCGCCAGGATGGCGCCCAGGTCCAGGCCGGTCAGGATGTCGCCGTTGAGGATGAGGACCGGCCCGTCCGCCGGACCGCCGCGCAGGAGACGCGCGGCGTTGCGGATCGCCCCGCCGGTGCCGAGTGGGACTTCCTCGACGGCGTAGGAGATCTCCAGATCCTGCGAGAAGTCCTTGAACTCCTCTTCGAAGAGGCTGGCGAGATAGGAGGTGGCGAACACCACGTGCTCGACGCCTGCGTCCATCAGTCTGGCTATCTGGTGCCGGATGAAGGAGGAGCCCGCGACGTTGAGCAGCGGCTTCGGAGTGTGGTTCGTCAGCGGGCGCAGGCGAGTTCCCTTGCCGCCCACCAGGATGATGGCTTCTTGCATGATTGCCTCCGCGGTCAGCTTGTGGTGGCGGTCCCGGGTCCCGCGTAGTCGGAGGTGAAGCAGGACTTGATGGCCTTCTCGGTGAGGGGGCGTCCGGCGAAGTCGAGCCGGGAGGCAACCCTGTCGTCCGGCTTGGTGTTCGGATCGTCGTCGAAGTAGATCGACCACCAGTAGACGCCGCTCATATGCCGTTCCTGGACGACCCGGCAGACGGCGGTGTACCAGTTGGCCTGCACCTGGGGGTTGACCGCGCGCTTGGTGTAGAAGTCGCCGGGGGCGTGGTAGGCGCCGTGCATCGCGCCGATGCCCGCCTCGGCGATGGTGATCTTGGGTAGTGGGCCGGTGGACTTCCTGTCGAGCCAGCTGTTCCAGCCGTTGACCAGCGTGTCCACCGAGGCGTCGTCGCCGACCTTGACCGGGAAGTAGGCGTCGACACCGAGGTGGGTGACCGGCATGGTCACCGGGCCGCGGACGTATGCGTCGTAGTTGGCGTCGTAGGCGACTTCGCCGCCGAACAGCTTTTCGGCGTTGGTCACGACACTGTCCCAGTGCGGGTCGCCCTCCAGGGAGTTCAGCTCTGTTCCGATGACGAAGGTGGCCGCCTTCTCGCTGTCCGCGGCCTTCAGGTACGGAGTGAGGAACTTCTCGTACGAGGTGAACCAGGCGTCGCGGTCGGCGGGCCTGATGTTGCCGCGCCAGCCGTTCTCCGCGGTCAGGGAGTGCTCGTCCATGAGGGGCCGGAGGGTGGTGCGCAGCCCGGCCTCGTGGAAGATCCGCAGCACTTGGGCGAGCCGTTCGGGCGTCGGAGTCTTGGCGCCTCGGCTGATCTTCGTCGACGAGCGGGTCCCGGTGAAGAAGGGAAAGGACACGCTGACCGAGTTGGCATGCAGCCCGACCAGGTAGTTCGCGTGCAGCCGGGCCTGCTTCTCGACATAGGTGAAGGAGTGTTTGGGGTTGTCCTCCCAGTAGAGCTGGGCGCCCCACTGAGGCATGCCCTTCTTCCACTCCTTGTCCACCTTGGCGATCTCGGTGCTCGGCGAGGGGGCCGCGGAGGTCTTGCCGTCGCCGCCCTTGGTGCCGGCCGGCCGGGTGGGTTCCTTGCCGTCGAGCACGAGGTGCGGCACGAGCGAGCCCGAGGACCACTGCAGCGGGTGGTCGCCGAGCACGAAGGGGACCGCGATCACGAAGGAGATGACGGTGACGGGGAGCACGGCGAGCATGGGCAGGCGTGCGCGCTTCATGGCTGTGTGATCTCTTCCGGTCAGGCGGGCTTGGCGATGACGACGAACTTGTTCTCCTCGCGGCGGATGAACTTCCACAGGCCCTTGATGCCGCCGATCCCTTCGATGAGAGAGAAGAAGGGCAGCAGGAGGAGGACGGCCATGGGCTCCCACCATTTGCGTCTGCCGTTCACCGACGCGATCGCGTTGAGGCGCAGCCCTTCCCAGTACGCCCAGATCACATAGGCGAAGCTGATCGACCACAGCAGAACGACCGACTGGGTCACCGGCGAGGTGTTCATGTCACCGATGAACCAGGCCACGAACAGGATCGTGCCGACGTGCTGCAGCGGGCCGAGGATCCAGCTGGTCACACAGACGGTCAGGAACCAGCGATAACGCAGCGGCACCTTGCGGTTGAAGCAGAGGGCGACCAGGCCCCAGGCCCAGCGCTCGCGCTGCTTGATGAAGTCCTTGGTGTTGGCCGGCGAGGCGCCGTAGCAGCGGCCGTTGAACCAGTCGCTGCGGCCCGGGTAGAGGCGGCAGAAGGTCAGGGCCAGCCGGGCGTCCTCGACGATCTCCTTGGGGCCGAAGTCCCAGCCGATCTCGGCCTCGATGGAGGCGCGGATGACGAGGAGCTCGCCGTGCACGCCGGCGGCCGGGGTCCCGAGGCCGGTGAAGGCGCGGAACCGTGCGATGTCGTCGGCGGGGCGGATGGCGTCGGCGAACCAGGTGAGCAGGCTCACCGCGTTCTCGCGCGGGTAGGTGAGGATGCCCTGCGCCATGTGCTTGACCTCTTCGGGGGTCGCGCGGCGCTGGCGGTTGATGAACTGGGCGAGGGACGCCGAGGTGTCGGGGCCGACACCGGTGTCGTCGTCCATGTGCAGGACCCACACGTTGTCGAGAGCCTCGCCCTCCTCGATGCGCAGCTCGTGGGCGTAGTTGTTGGCGCGGGCCTTGAACCGGGTGCCGTTCTTGGTCTGGTAGGCCTTCGGGACCGTGACCACGCGGATCAGGGGGCTACTGGCGGCCAGTTCGTCGATCCGCTGGGCGGCCTCGCAGCCCTCCTCGGTGAGGACGTCCACGCGCATGTACGGGAACCATTCCGGCATGTGTTCCACGTAGGAGAGGACCGAGCGCTCCAGGGCCGGGTAAGTGTCGTGGCGCCCGATGGTGGGCACGAGCACGACCAGGAAGTCCTGCTCGACCAGGGCAGGCGGGGTCATCAGATGGGCCTTGCGGAGCCGGCGGCGGATGAGCACGAAACCCTGGACGGAGACGAGCACCCCGGGCACTGGAAGGGCCCAGCAGATGGTGATCAACCAGGCCAGTGGCGAGTGACTGGGTGTGTACGACCACAGGCTGAAGGCGGTCAGCAGGACCAGCGGGATCAGGAACGGCAGGATGCCCGGCTTCCATGCGGCGGTACGTTTCGCCAGCTTGGTGCTGTGCCGCGAATGCGACATCCCCCCGTCGACCAGTGTCGATGCCATGACGACTGCGGAACTCCCCGTGAGATCGGACGGCGCGTCGAGGCAGCAGCCATCGTGGTCGTGGCGCGACGGCGCGCACCACGACATGGACTACGGGTTTCCTGCCCCCCGACGCCTTCTTCGGCGTCTCGGCCACTCGCCGCTCAGATGCCCCCCCAGGCGCCCAAACCACTGGCCGAACAGATGACTGATCCTTACACGCATGTGCGAGGTAAGGAAATAGTGTGGAGGAGGTGTGTTTAAAAATTAACCAAGTGGCGGCTTGTGCTCCTGTGCCGTCTTGAGGTGCGACCGCCACTCTTCGGCGGTGATCACCTGGGAAGACGCGTACGTCCGTTTCACGTCGGCCGCGGCGTTCTTGTGCCGCGGCTCACCGACGTTGTCGTACGTCAGCGCCTGCCCCCACACCGTCCACAGCACCCACGGTGTGCGGGACAGGGCATGCGGCTGGTGCCCGTTGAGGGGCACGTGGAAGGACTCGGCGACGATCCGGGGCCGTGCATACTGCTCCAGACCCCGGTACCAGACCTCCGTCCAGGCGCCGCTCCCGTAGGGCCGCTCCGGACTTCCGCTGTAGTCGTCGACGCCCACGACATCCACGTACGCCCCGCCCGGGTAGTAGCGGCTGGGCGGTGTGCCGTAGGAGCCGTCCCAGGAGTTCGGGGCCCAGACGAAGACCAGGTTGTGCAGGCCCCGGCGGTGCACCAGGTAGTCGTGCGTCAGCTGCCACAGCCTCCGGTATGCGGCCGGGTCCTGCCCCGCCCACCAGAAGCCGTGGCCGGGCTTCGTGTTCATCTCGTGGTACGGCCGCAGCAGTACCGGTACGCCCCGGGCCGCCAGGTAGCCCAGGTGGTCCGCGAGATAGTCCAGGTCGTGCAGCAGGGCCCCGTGCTCGGCGGTGCCCTCGGTGATCACCCGGCCGAACCAGCCGGGATCCTGTGCGGCGGGCGAGTTGCGACACAGAGTCTGCGCGAAGCCCTTGACCGGACTGCCCGGAAAGGGCTGGTGGAAGGAGAACCCGACGATGCCCGCCGGGGCTCCGCCGTTGCCGGGCAGGATGACCTCCGTGCCGGAGGCGCATTCCGTGTGCGTGCCGGAGGGGCGGTACGAGCCGTCCGCCGGGCGGGGCAGCCCTGCCCACACGCCCACGGCGAGGTCGACGGCGTCCTCGGCGTAGCCCCACATGCGGCGGCAGCTCGGCCAGGCGCGCGAATAGGACCGTGCCTCACCCACCGCCCAGCCCGGCTGCCCGTACCCCGGCCCCAGGTCGAGTTCCACGAAGCCGGGCAGGCGGCCGGTGATGTCCCGGACCTTGCGGTAGTAGTAGCCCGGCTGCTTGGTGCCCCGAAAGTCGCCGTACTTTGCGTTGTACCGCTCGTTGTGCAGCTCCACGTGCTGCCCGATCACGGTCCGGCTCGCCCGGCCCCGGCGCGCGTCGTTCTCCAGCCCGGCCAGCAACGCGTACACCAGGCGGGCGGCGGGGGTGGCGTGCGGATCGCGATGCCGCAGATCACCGGGCACGAGCACCGGCGCCCGTCCGTCGCCCCCGGCCCACTCGGACCAGGCCCACACCGCCGCCGGCCCACCCAACGCGACTCCCGCCGCGGCCCCCAACAGCCCGACACGCCCTCGCATACGCACGGCGTCACACGCCTTTCAAGAGGAGCGGGACGGCGAAGGCCGGGACACCGCTGGTGACGCCTTCGACGCCGAGGGTGCGGCAGGTGTCGGTCCGGTCGTGGTGGGCGGTGGCGACGGGGCTCGGGCCTGCGTCGACGTTCGCCCCCGGAGCGGTGGCGGACGGGGCGAGCGTGCTGCGTCCGGTGTTCTGGCGGATGCGGAGGGGGCTGTGGGCCGCGGTGCCGTCGTCGCTGCGGCGCGCCAGGGAGATGGCCAGGGCGCCGCTGCTTGCGCCCTCGACGTCGAGGGCGCGGCAGGTGTCCGTCCGGTCGTCGTGGAGGGTGGCGCGGGCGACGGGGGCAGGGGGCTTGGCGGTCCGCCGGGGTGCGTCGATGCCCCGGGGGGTGAGCGTGCGCCCGCTCGCGTCGGGGGCCGCCGTGGTCGTTCGCGGGTGGTGGCTCATGGTGCGGTGTCGGGGCATGGGCCGGTTCCCCCGGGTGTTCGTGGTGGGACGACCGGTGTTCGGGGGAGAGGCTGACCCGCCTGGGTCATCCGTTGGCCGCTGCCGACGCCTGGGCCTGGCCGCGGCGGTAGATCTGGTTGAAGGTGAACTGCTGCAGGTCGGTGCCGGCGCGGAAGACCTTCGTGTCCTTGTTGGTGACGTTCTTGCCGTCGAGGAAGCCGCCGGTGGTGAAGTAGGCGTAGCGGCCGGCCGCGTTCGTGGTCGTCAGGCAGACCGCGGCGTTGCAGAAGTTCTTGACGCCCTTGCCGGGCAGGGAGCGCACCACGGCCTTCTTGGCGGCCTGCTTCCTGACCTTCGTGGCCTGCGCCTGGTCGTCGAAGACGGCCACGCCGACGGTGATCGCGATGCCGCCGTTGGTGTAGGTAGCGCGGATCATGCGGGTGCAGCCGCCCGCGGTGAGGATCTTCGGCAGGTTGCCGCTGGCGGCGGAGGCGCAGTTCGTGGTGTCGGCCGTGGCGCCCTTCTTGTACACGGTGTCGCCCATGGTGAGCTGGGTGCCCGGGAAGAGGGTGTCGGCGCTGAGCGGGGCGGTGTCCTTCTTGGCGCTGGCTATGAAGTCCCTCGGGTCCAGCGGCGGCGGGGCGCTGGTGGAGGCGAAGGACGGCGTGGCCGAGCCGCTGGGCACCGAGGCGCTGGCGGGCAGGTCGGTGGGACCGCCCGACGCGCTCGTGTCGTTGTTCGCCGAGACGACGGCCATGGCCACGGCCGTGCCGACGGCTATCGTGGCGACGGCGCCGGCGCCCACGAACAGCAGCTTGCGACGCTTGTTGCGGGTCTCCGAGGCCTCGGCGAGCGCCGCCCAGTCCGGGGTCCCGTCGTCACCGCCACTGTTCCAGGTCTGCTGGGAATGCGGTTTCCAGGGATCCCACTGAGACTGGGGTCCCCCCTGCCCGTAACTCATGGGGCGCATCTTAGACGGGGGGCGGGGGTGAGCACGCCGCTCGGTCGTTTTGACCCTCACCGACGACCCCGGTATTCTGCTTGTTCGTTGTGTATTGGCTTGCTCATTCTCACGGGACGGGCCCTTACACCGGTCCACCGGGCCGATGACCAGCGACCCCACGTACGCGGTTTGCGTCGCCGCCGTGCGGTCAAGGCTGTCGTGATCGTTTCGGTGACCTGTTCAGGACCATTCACTCGAAGCGAAGGCTACGAACCGTGCGTACGTACAGCCCCAAGCCCGGCGATGTGACGCGCCAGTGGCACGTCATCGACGCTCAGGACGTTGTCCTGGGTCGTCTCGCCACCACTGCAGCGACCCTCCTCCGGGGCAAGCACAAGCCGATCTACGCGCCGCACGTCGACGCTGGTGACTTCGTCATCATCATCAACGCCGACAAGGTGCACCTCTCCGGCAACAAGCGGACCCAGAAGATGGCGTACCGCCACTCCGGCTACCCGGGTGGTCTGCGCTCCGTCCGTTACGACGAGCTGCTCGCCAAGAACCCCGAGAAGGCCATCGAGAAGGCCGTCAAGGGCATGCTCCCCAAGAACACCCTGGGCCGTCAGATGCTCACGAAGCTGAAGGTCTACTCGGGCGACCAGCACCCGCACGCTGCCCAGCAGCCGGTGCCGTTCGAGATCACCCAGGTCGCGCAGTAAGTCCGGCCACCCCCTAAGACTGAAGAGAATCTGAGGAGAATCGTGGCCGAGACCACTGCCGAGCAGCCGATCGAAGAGATCGACATCGAGAGCTACACCACCGAGTCCGAGGTCCCCGTCGAGGGCGAGTACACCTCGGAGTCCCTGGCCTCCCGCTTCGGCGAGCCCCAGCCGGCCGCCGGCCTGGGCCGCCGCAAGAACGCCATCGCCCGCGTCCGGATCGTTCCGGGCACCGGCAAGTGGAAGATCAACGGTCGCACCCTCGAGGACTACTTCCCGAACAAGGTGCACCAGCAGGAAGTCAACGAGCCCTTCAAGGTGCTCGAGCTCGACGGCCGTTACGACGTCATCGCCCGCATCGCGGGTGGCGGTGTCTCCGGTCAGGCCGGTGCCCTGCGCCTCGGTGTCGCCCGTGCCCTGAACGAGGCCGACGTCGACAACAACCGCGGCCCGCTGAAGAAGGCCGGCTTCCTCAAGCGCGACGACCGTGCGGTCGAGCGGAAGAAGGCCGGTCTGAAGAAGGCCCGCAAGGCTCCGCAGTACAGCAAGCGCTAAGCGTCGCCTGCTCGTACTCCGAACGCCCCGGCGGCACGCCACATGTGCCGTCGGGGCGTTCGTTTATCCCAGGCAAGGGCGTATAACGACACGAGACGCTCAGCCGCTCAACGGCTTGTGTGATCGCAGTTTCCTCAGGAGGACAAGTGGGACGACTCTTCGGCACGGACGGCGTGCGCGGTGTCGCCAACGCGGACCTGACGGCCGAGATGGCGCTCGGCCTGTCCGTTGCGGCGGCCCACGTGCTGGCCGAGGCGGGCACCTTCGAGGGCCACAAGCCGACGGCGGTGGTCGGTCGGGACCCGCGGGCGTCCGGGGAGTTCCTGGAGGCGGCCGTGGTCGCGGGCCTGGCCAGCGCCGGCGTGGACGTGCTGCGCGTCGGTGTGCTGCCGACGCCCGCGGTGGCGCATCTGACCGGCGCGCTCGGCGCCGACCTGGGCGTGATGCTCTCCGCCAGCCACAACGCCATGCCGGACAACGGCATCAAGTTCTTCGCCCGCGGCGGCCACAAACTCGCCGACGAGCTGGAGGACAGGATCGAGGCGGTGTACGACTCCCACCGGCACGGCGAGCCGTGGGAGCGGCCGACGGGTGCGGGCGTGGGCCGCGTGCGCTCGTACGACGAGGGCTTCGAGCAGTACGTCGGCCACCTGCTCTCCGTCCTGCCGAACCGGCTCGACGGACTGAGGATCGTCCTGGACGAAGCGCACGGCGCGGCCTCGGGGGTCTCGCCGGAGGCGTTCGCACGGGCCGGCGCCCAGGTCGTCACGATCGGCGCCGAGCCGGACGGTCTGAACATCAACGACGGCTGCGGCTCGACCCACCTGGACCAGCTCAAGGCCGCGGTGGTCGAGCACGGCGCCGACCTCGGCATCGCGCACGACGGCGACGCCGACCGGTGCCTGGCCGTGGACCACACCGGCGAGGAGGTCGACGGCGACCAGATCCTCTCCGTGCTGGCACTGTCCATGCGGGAACGCTCCGCGCTGCGGGCCGACACGGTCGTCGCCACCGTGATGTCCAACCTGGGCTTCAAGCTGGCGATGGAGAAGGCCGGGATCCGGCTGATCCAGACGGCCGTCGGCGACCGGTACGTCCTGGAGGAGATGAAGGAGCACGGGTACGCCCTCGGCGGCGAGCAGTCCGGGCACGTCATCATCCTCGACCACGCGACCACCGGTGACGGCACGCTGACCGGGCTGCTGCTGGCGGCTCGGGTCGCCGAGACCGGCCGTACGCTGCGGGAGCTGGCGTCCGTGATGGAGCGGCTGCCGCAGGTGCTGATCAACGTGCCGGACGTGGACAAGTCCCGGGTGCGGACGTCGGCGGAGCTCGCCGCCGCCGTGACCGAGGCCGAGCGTGAACTCGGGGAGACCGGGCGGGTGTTGCTGCGGCCTTCCGGGACCGAGCCGCTGGTGCGGGTGATGGTCGAGGCCGCGGACATCGATCAGGCGCGGTCCGTCGCCGGGCGGCTGGCCGATGCCGTGAAGTCGGCGCTGGGCTGACCCGGGGCCGCACCGAGTAACAAAGAGTGCAGGCCGGGTCACTGACTGTGTGACCTCCCGTCGAGAGACCGCAGCGCGCGGCTCTCGACTCGACGGGAGAGGAAACAGTCATGAAGACCTGAGCAGCACTGTGCGGCGGCTGGCCGGTCCGGCCCCGGCCGCGGGGCTCGCCGTCACCGCGTTCACCACCCCGGCCTCCGCCGTGGCGGAGGCCGGCTCCACGGTGACCCGTTTCGTCTAGCCGCCCCGCTCGGCCGTACGCTCACACTGCCTGGCCCGCGGCCACTCCTGCGCCGGCAGTGTGAGCGTGCCTACAGCTTGCGCAGCCTCAGGCGCTGGACCTTGTGGTCCGGGCCCTTGCGGACCACGAGGGTGGCTCGGCCGCGGGTGGGGGCGATGTTCTCGACCAGGTTGGGCTTGTTGATGGTCCGCCAGAGGGTGCGGGCGTAGTCGAGGGCCTCCTCCTCCGAGACCTGGGTGTACTTGCGGAAGTACGAGTCGGGGTTCTGGAAGGCGGTCTGACGCAGCTTCTTGAAGCGGTTGAGGTACCAGCGTTCGATGTCCTCGGCGCTCGCGTCGACGTACACGCTGAAGTCGAAGTAGTCGGCGAGGCCGACGCGGGTGCGGCCGTCCTTGCCGGGCAGGGCGGGCTGCAGGACGTTCAGGCCCTCGACGATCAGGATGTCGGGGCGGCGGACCATGAGCTTCCGGTCCGGGACGATGTCGTAGATGAGGTGGGAGTAGACGGGGGCCGTGACCTCGTCCTTGCCCGCCTTGATGTCGGCGACGAAACGGGTCAGGGCCCGGCGGTCGTAGGACTCGGGGAAGCCTTTCCGCGACATCAGGCCGCGCGCCTCCAGCTCCCGGGTGGGCAGCAGGAAGCCGTCCGTCGTCACCAGCTCCACGCGCGGGTGTTCCGGCCAGCGGGAGAGCAGGGCCTGGAGGAGCCGGGCGACGGTGGACTTTCCCACGGCGACCGAGCCGGCGACGCCTATGACGAACGGGGTGCCGGACTGGGAGCCCTGCTCGCCGAGGAAGGTGTTCAGCGCGCCTCTGAGGCCGTCCGTGGCGCCGACGTAGAGGTTGAGGAGCCGGGAGAGCGGGAGGTAGATGTCCCGCACCTCGTCCAGGTCGATCACATCGCCCAGACCGCGCAGCTTCTCCACCTCCTCGGCGGTGAGCGGCAGCGGCGTCTTGTCGCGCAGCGCGCTCCACTCGGCGCGGGTGAGGTCGACGTAGGGAGTCGCCTCCGGCCTGTGCCGGTGGGCGCTCCGGGGCATCGAGGAGACCGGTGAGATCACAGTCCATTGTTAACGGAGTTTGAACGAGGCGGCGGGTGGGGTCCGTCACGCCCGCGCGACCGGCCGCCCCGCCCGGTGCGGCCTTCGTACGACGGTGGGAATTTCCGATTTCGGGCAGGTGGAGGCCAGTTCGGAGCGTTCCCGGGTCGTAGGCTGCGGCCCATGTGCGGAATCGTTGGATACGTAGGGCCACAGTCGGCGCTCGATGTCGTGATGGCCGGGCTGAAGCGGCTGGAGTACCGGGGTTACGACTCGGCGGGTGTCGCCGTGCTGGCCGATGGCGGACTGGCCGCGGCGAAGAGGGCCGGGAAACTGGTCAACCTGGAGAAGGAGCTGGTCGAACGGCCGCTGCCGACGGGCTCGACGGGCATCGGCCACACCCGCTGGGCCACGCACGGCGGGCCGACCGACGCCAATGCCCATCCGCATCTGGACAACGCGGGGCGCGTCGCCGTCGTCCACAACGGCATCATCGAGAACTTCGCGGTCCTGCGGGCCGAACTCGCCGAGCGCGGCCACGAACTGACCTCCGAGACGGACACCGAGGTCGTCGCCCATCTGCTCGCCGAGGAGTTCTCCTCCTGCGGGGACCTCGCGGAGGCCATGCGGCTGGTGTGCCGGCGGCTGGAGGGCGCGTTCACGCTGGTCGCGGTGCACGCCGACGAGCCGGACGTGGTCGTCGGCGCGCGGCGGAACTCGCCGCTGGTGGTGGGCGTCGGAGAGGGTGAGGCGTTCCTGGCCTCGGACGTCGCCGCGTTCATCGCCCACACGCGCTCCGCGATCGAGCTGGGCCAGGACCAGGTGGTGGAGCTGCGCCGCGACGGCGTGACGGTGACGGGCTTCGACGGCCGCCCGGCCGAGGTCCGCAGCTACCACGTGGACTGGGACGCCTCCGCCGCGGAAAAGGGGGGCTATGACTACTTCATGCTCAAGGAGATCGCCGAGCAGCCCAAGGCGGTCGCCGACACGCTGCTGGGCCGTATCGACCCGTCGGGCTCGCTGACGCTGGACGAGGTCCGTATCTCGCCCTCGGAGCTGCGGGAGATCGACAAGGTCGTCATCGTCGCGTGCGGTACGGCCTTCCACGCCGGCCTGATCGCCAAGTACGCCATCGAGCACTGGACGCGTATCCCCTGCGAGGTGGAGCTGGCCAGCGAGTTCCGGTACCGGGACCCGATCCTGGACGGCCGCTCCCTGGTCATCGCCATCTCCCAGTCCGGCGAGACCATGGACACCCTGATGGCGCTGCGGCACGCCCGCGAGCAGGGCTCCAAGGTGCTGGCGATCTGCAACACCAACGGCTCCACGATCCCGCGCGAGTCGGACGCGGTGCTGTACACGCACGCCGGGCCGGAGGTCGCCGTGGCCTCCACGAAGGCGTTCCTGACCCAGCTGGTGGCCTGTTACCTGGTGGCGCTGTATCTGGGTCAGGTGCGGGGCACCAAGTGGGGCGACGAGATCCAGGTGGTGATCAAGGACCTGTCGCGGATCTCGGTGGAGGTCGAGCGGGTCCTGGAGACGATGCAGCCGGTGCGCGAGCTGGCCCGGAGCCTGGCGTCGAAGAACACGGTCCTCTTCCTCGGCCGGCACGTGGGCTACCCGGTCGCGCTGGAAGGCGCGCTGAAGCTCAAGGAGCTCGCCTACATGCACGCCGAGGGCTTCGCGGCGGGCGAGCTGAAGCACGGTCCGATCGCGCTGATCGAGGAGGACGTGCCGGTCGTGGTCGTCGTCCCCTCGCCGCGTGGCCGCTCGGTCCTGCACGACAAGATCGTCTCCAACATCCAGGAGATCCGGGCCCGCGGGGCGCGCACGATCGTGATCGCGGAGGAGGGCGACGAGGCGGTGGTCCCGTACGCCGACCACCTGATCCGCATCCCGGCCACCCCCACTCTGCTCCAGCCGCTGGTGGCCACCGTGCCCCTCCAGGTCTTCGCCTGCGAGCTGGCCACCGCCCGCGGCAACGAGGTCGACCAGCCGCGCAACCTGGCGAAGTCGGTCACGGTGGAGTAGCACCGCCCGCGGGTCAGGAGAGGTGCCGGCCGCCCCAACCGGTGGCGGCCAGCACCTCTTCGGCGATGTCCGCGACGGTCCTCCCGTCCGTCGGCACCCGCACGACGTGCGCCGGCGCGTCCCGGTCGAGCAGCCGGGCCTTGTGCGCACTGCCGGCCAGCTCCTCCTCCAGTTCCGAGCCGATCTCCCGCCGGACGAGACGCTCCCGGGCGGTGGCGTCGGTCGCCGTGAGCAGTACCCGTACGATCCGCACACCGCCGCCCATCGCCCGCTCGAACATCCCGGTCGCCGCGGGCAGCACGCTGACGGTGTTCGTGTAGATCAGGCGCCGGTAGCCGCGGGCGGCGAAGTTCGCCCACACGGCGGTCAGATTGGCCTCGGTGATCCCGCTGCGGAGGGGGTCGCCCTCGGGGGCGGGGTGCACCTGGCCCATGAAGTCCCCGTCCACCACGGCGTGCGCGACGGCCGCGCGGCGCAGCACCGCGGAGACCTCCCAGGCGACGGTCGTCTTGCCGACCCCCGCACGGCCGCCGATGAGCAGTGCCTCGGGGTGGTCCGCGGGCACCGGGCGGCGGCTCAATGGACCGACAGGCCGCCGTCGACGAAGATCGACTGGCCTGTGACGTAGGCGGAGGCGCGGCTTGCGAGGAAGACGGCCGCGCCCTCGAAGTCCTCGGCGAGGCCGTTGCGGCCGGTCATCGTGCGGGCGGCCAGGGCGGCCACCTTCTCCGGGTCGGACGACAGCCGCTGGTTGAGCGGTGTCATCACGAACCCCGGCACCAGCGTGTTGACCGTGACGCCGTACGGCGACCAGGCCTCGGCCTGCGAGCGGGCCAGCGACTCCAGCGCGCCCTTCGACACGCCGTACGCGCCGCTCTGCACGAAGGCGCGGTGCGCCTGCTGGGAGGTGATGTGGATGATCCGGCCGAAGCCGCGCTCCGCCATGCCGGGCCCGAACCGCTGCCCCAGCAGGAACGGTGCCTCCAGGTTCACGGCCATGGTGGTGTCCCACACGTCCTCGCCCAGCTCGCCCATCGGCGGCCGCAGGTTGACGCCGGCGGAGTTGACGAGGATGTCCGGCTCACCGAAGACACCGGCCGCCTCCTCGGCCGCCGCGCGCACGCCGTGACGGGTGCTCAGGTCCGCCGTGATCCAGGCGGCTCGGCACCCGTCGGCCGTCAACTCATCGACGGTCTTCTCCAGTTGCTCCTTCGTGCGGGCGGCCACCACCACGCTCGCGCCCGCCCGCGCGAGCGCCCCGGTGATGGCCCGGCCGATGCCGGAACTGCCTCCGGTCACCACGGCGACACGGCCGTGCAGCGAGAAGAGTTCGGAGAGATAGGCCTGCGACGACGTCATGGACGGAGCGTAGAGGGCACGAGCCCGGCGCGGCAGCCGGATTTCGGCAGGTGGGCGGGTCCGCCGGGGCCTCGCTCGTAGGCTGCCCGGCATGAGCATCATCGGAGTGGGGATCGACGTCGCCGAGATCGACCGGTTCCGCGCGTCCTTGGAGCGGACGCCCGGGCTGGCCGATCGGCTGTTCGTGGAGCGGGAGCTGCTGCTGCCCAGCGGGGAGCGGCGCGGGATCGCCTCGCTCGCGGCCCGGTTCGCCGCCAAGGAGGCCCTGGCGAAGGCGCTGGGGGCGCCGCCCGGACTGCACTGGACCGACGTCGAGGTGTACGTCGAGGACAGCGGACAGCCCCGGCTGCGGGTGGTGGGCACCGTGGCCGCGCGGGCCGCGGAGCTGGGCGTGCGGTCCTGGCACGTGTCGCTCAGCCATGACGCGGGCGTCGCCTCGGCCGTGGTGGTCGCCGAGGGCTGAGCGCCCGGGTGTGGGTGACGGCCGTTCCGGGGCAGACTCGGTGCCATGCGGAATGCGTACAGCGTGGAGACGGTAAGGGCGGCCGAGCGGGCGCTGATGGCGCGGCTGCCGGAGGGTGCGCTGATGCAGCGGGCCGCCGCGGGACTGGCCGCCGCCTGCGCCGAGTTGCTCGGACGGGTGTACGGCAGTCGGGTGGTGCTGCTCGTCGGCAGCGGCGACAACGGCGGGGACGCGCTGTACGCGGGGGCGCGGCTGGCCCGGCGCGGGGCCGGGGTAACGGCCGTACTCCTGACGCCCGAGCGGGCGCACACGGGTGGGCTGGCCGCGCTGCGGCGGGCGGGGGGCACGGTCGCCCCGGCCGGTGCCGCCGACGGGCTGATCGAGCGGGCCGACCTCGTCGTGGACGGGATCGTCGGGATCGGCGGCAGGGGCGGGCTGCGGCCCGAGGCCGAGGCGCTGGCCCAGGTAGCCGAGCGGTCGCGGGCCGCCGTGGTGGCCGTGGACCTGCCGAGTGGGATCGAGGCGGACACCGGGGAGGTGCGGGGCGCCGCGATCCGGGCCGATCTGACGGTGACCTTCGGGACGTACAAGCCGGGGCTGCTGATCGACCCGGGGCGGGAGTACGCCGGGGTGGTGCGGCTGGTCGACATCGGTCTCGAACTGCCCGCCGAGGCCGAGCTGGAGGCCCTGCAACACGCGGAAGTGGCACGGCTGTTGCCGGTGCCGGCCGCGGAGAGCGACAAGTACCGGCGGGGTGTGGTCGGCATCGCCGCCGGGTCCGCGCGCTACCCTGGCGCCGCCGTGCTCGCCGTCTCCGGCGCTCTGCGGGGCGGTGCGGGGGCCGTACGGTACGTCGGGCCGGCCGGGGAGGCGGTCATCGCCCGCTTCCCGGAGACGCTGGTGTCCGACCGGGGGCCGGCGAAGGCGGGGCGCGTCCAGGCCTGGGTGGTCGGGCCGGGGGCCGGGGAGGACGCGGTGACCGTGGCCGAGGTGCTCGGGGCGGACGTGCCGGTGCTGATCGACGCGGACGGGCTGCGGCTCGCCGAGCGGGACGCGGTGCGCGGGCGTACGGCGCCGACGCTCATGACCCCCCACGCCGGGGAGGCGGCCGCGCTGCTCGGCGTGCGCCGGGAGGAGGTCGAGGGGGCCCGGCTGGCCGCGGTGCGGGAGCTGGCGGCGGCGTACCGGGCGACGGTGCTGCTGAAGGGGTCCACGACCCTGGTCGCCGAGGCCGGGGGCGGGGCCGTGCGGATGAACGCCACGGGGACGTCCTGGCTGGCGACGGCCGGGAGCGGGGACGTGCTCTCGGGCCTCGCCGGGTCGCTGCTGGCCTCGGGCCTCCCGGCCCTGGACGCGGGCAGCGCGGCGGCGTATCTGCACGGCCTGGCCGGGCGGTTCGCCTCGGACGGGGCACCGGTGGGGGCACATGACGTGGCCGACCGGATCCCGCAGGCGTGGAGGGACGTGCACGCGCTGTAGCCGACGGGGTCCGGCCTGCCGACGCGGCTGGGCGGCGGTCGGGCCGCTGTTACGGCGGGGCAGCGCCCGAAGGGGCGCGGGGAACTGCGTGACCAGCCCTTCACCCGCACCCGGGGCGACAGCCGTTTCCGCCCCCACGGAACCCGCCCCGACACACACCCGCGCCCGAACGTCAGCCGTCACCTGACGGAACCCCGCCTCCACGCACCCGCACCCGGACAGCCGTTCCCGCCCCCACGGAACCCGCCCCGATTCATACCCGCGCCCGGCCGACGACCGACGTATCCAGGTCCGTCCCCCGGGTGATCCTCCCGCGCGGCACCACCGATCCGGCGGAGCCCCACGCTTGGCTGATCGCATGATCAGCAGACGAATCGCGTCCAGGGGTGTCGCGGTGCTGCTCGCCACCGCGACGGCCCTCCCGGCGGCCGGCACCGCCGTGGCCTCCCCAGCGGCCGGCGTGCCCGCGGCCCGCGCCCGCGCGGCCGGCCCCGCGGCCGCCACCCCCGTGCCCCCCGCCCCGGCCCCCGCCCCCGAACTCGTCCTTGGTGTCGCGCCCCGGCCCGGGCAGCCGTGGCAGATCGACACGCCCGACCAGGCGTTGCCGCCGAGGGTGTACACGCCCAGTGCCAAAGAGGACGCCGTCGAGCCCAAGGCGGCGGCGCCGGGGGCGTACGACCTCATCGAGTACGTGCCGCTGTCCGACGCCGTCACCAAGGTGGCGTGCAGCAAGCAGACCGGGCCCTATCAGCGGCAGGTCGAGCGGTGGCTGAGGCTGAAGATCGACGGGAAGCAGTCCGCCGCCGACTGCAAGGCCATCCGGGCGTTCCAGATCGCGTACAAGATCAAGCCCGCCATCGGGTTCGCCGGACCCGTCACCTGGTCGACCATGATGCTCGTCTCGGCGAGGAAGAACCCGAACGCCGCCAAGAAGTGCCCCGTCCGGTCGTACAAGGTCGCCTGCGTCGATCTCGACCGCCAGCTCACCTGGGTGCAGAAGGGCTCCCAGGTGGTGTTCGGGCCGGTGCCCATGCGGAGCGGGCGCGCGGGGCACGTCACCCGCAAGGGCTGGCACACCGTCTACTGGCGGCACAAGAACCACTGGTCCACCCTCTACAACCAGCCCATGCCGTACGCCCAGTTCTTCGACGGCGGCGAGGCGTTCCACGGCGTCTACGGCAGCATCTACACCACCGTCGGCTCCTACGGCTGCGTGAATCTGAAGCTCGGCGACGCGCGCACCCTGTGGGACGTGCTGAAGAAGGGCGACCGCGTCTATGTGTGGGGACGGCGGCCGGGTACCTGAGACCCGGGAAGCCGAGACTGTGACCGGGGCCCGAACGGCCCTCTGAGACACTGGGGGCGCGATGAGTGAGACTGCGACTGTGCCGACCGCCCCCCTGCGCGCCCGCGCCGAGATCGATCTGGGCGCCCTGCGGGCCAACGTGCGTGCCCTGCGAGCCCGGACGCCGAACGCGGCCCTGATGGCCGTCGTGAAGTCCGACGGCTACGGCCACGGGGCGCTGCAGTGCGCCCGCGAGGCCCTCGCGGCGGGCGCGACCTGGCTCGGCACGGCCACGCCCGAGGAGGCCCTCGCGCTGCGCGCGGCCGGACTGCCGGGCCGCATCCTGTGCTGGCTGTGGGTGCCGGGCGGCCCCTGGCGGCAGGCGATCGAGGCCGACATCGACGTGTCGGTGAGCGGCATGTGGGCCCTGCGGGAGGCCGCCGCGGCCGCCAAGGAGGCCGGACGCCACGCGCGCGTGCAGCTCAAGGCCGACACCGGGCTCGGCCGCAACGGCTGCCAGCCGGGGGACGACTGGGCCGAACTGGTCCGCGAGGCGCTGCGCGCCGAGGCCGACGGACTCGTCCGCGTCACCGGGCTGTGGTCCCACTTCGCCTGCGCCGACGAGCCCGGCCATCCCTCCGTCGCCGCCCAGCTCGCCCGCTTCCGGGAGATGCTGGCGTACGCCGAGGAGCAGGGTGTGCGCCCCGAGGTGCGGCACATCGCCAACTCGCCCGCCACGCTCACCCTGCCCGAGACCCACTTCGACCTGGTCCGCCCCGGCATCGCCATGTACGGCATCTCGCCCAGCCCGGAGCTGGGCACCCCGGCCGACTTCGGGCTGCGCCCGGTGATGACGCTCAGCGCCTCGCTGGCGCTGGTCAAGCACGTGCCGGGCGGGCACGGGGTCAGCTACGGCCACCATTACGTCACCCCCGGCGCGACCACCCTCGGCCTCATCCCCGTCGGCTACGGCGACGGCATCCCCCGGCACGCCTCCGGCACCGGACCGGTGCTGGTCGACGGCAAATGGCGCACGGTCGCCGGCCGGGTGGCCATGGACCAGTTCGTCGTGGACCTCGGCGGCGACGAGCCCGAGGTGGGCAGCGAGGCCCTGCTGTTCGGGCCCGGCGACCGCGGTGAGCCCACCGCCGAGGACTGGGCGCAGGCCTGCGGCACGATCGCGTACGAAATCGTCACGCGGATCGGAACCCGGGTTCCGCGCGTCTATGTAGACGTAGACGCGTCCGTCTGAACGCGCCCGGGCCATGCCCGGGCAACGCGTCCAGGTGACCGCGTTCATGTGAAGGGGAAAGGACTCCGGTAACCCGTTCGAGAGACGCGACCCGGGTCAGGTGTAACACCGGTCATACCCGTTCCAACGGCAGCACAGGCACCATCGGTCGCACCCACGAAGCGAACTGCAGTACGGCGAAGAGGAGCGGTACGTGAGCGAGAGCAGTGCCGAGGCCATGGCTGACGTCGTCGCCTCGGCGGCCGCCGCCTCCGCCGCGGGGGCGGCCGGGAGCTGGCGCAGGGCGACCGGCATCGCCGGTGCCGCGATAGGCGTGCTCGCGGCGGGCGCGGCGGCCGGCGTCGCCATCGAGCGGATGACGGTGGGCCGCGGGATGCGCAGGAAGGCCCGGCTGGCGCTGGACTCCGCGGGCCCCTACGGCACCCTGCGCGGCACCCCCGGCAAGGCGCTCGCCGACGACGGCACCGAGCTGTACTACGAGATCGACGAGGTCGAGCCCGACCCGGGTCCGAACGTCTCGCCGCGCCGGCGCCGGCTGTTCGGCCGCAAGGCCCCCGCCCCGGTCTCCGTCGTCTTCTGCCACGGCTACTGCCTCAGCCAGGACTCCTGGCACTTCCAGCGCGCGGCCCTGCGCGGCGTCGTACGGACCGTGCACTGGGACCAGCGCAGCCACGGCCGCTCCGGACGGGGCGTGGCCCAGGCCCGGGACCAGGTGCCGCTCACCATCGACCAGCTCGGCCGCGATCTGAAGGCCGTCCTGGACGCCGCCGTGCCGGAGGGCCCGATCGTGCTGGTCGGCCATTCGATGGGCGGGATGACGATCATGGCGCTCGCGGCCCACTTCCCCGAGCTGATCAAGGAGCGGGTCGTCGCCACCGCCTTCGTCGGCACCTCGTCCGGGCGGCTCGGCGAGGTCAACTTCGGGCTGCCGGTCGCCGGCGTCAACGCGGTGCGCCGGATCCTGCCCGGAGTGCTGAAGGCGCTCGGGCAGCAGGCCGAGCTGGTGGAGAAGGGGCGCCGGGCCACCGCCGAGCTGTTCGCCGGGATCATCAAGCGGTACTCGTTCGCGGGGCGGGACGTCGACCCGGCCGTCGAGCGGTTCGCGGAGCGGATGATCGAGTCCACGCCGATCGACGTGGTCGCGGAGTTCTACCCGGCCTTCACCGACCACGACAAGACCGAGGCGCTCGCCTGCTTCCGGGACATGCCGGTGCTGGTCCTGGCCGGCGTCCAGGACCTGGTCACGCCGAGCGGGCACAGCGAGGCCATAGCCGACCTGCTGCCCGAGGCCGAGCTGGTCCTCGTCCCGGACGCCGGGCACCTGGTGATGCTGGAACACCCGGAAGTGGTCACCGACCGCCTCGCCGACCTGCTCACCCGCGCGGGTGCGGTGCCCGCAGGGGCTACGGTTATGGGCTATGGAAGCACCAGCAGCAGCGCAGGACCCCACTGAGACCCGGCTGACGATCACCTCACCCGAGCAGATGCGGGAGCTGGGCCGCAGGCTGGCCAAGCTGCTGCGCGCGGGCGACCTGGTGATGCTCAGTGGTGAGCTCGGCGCGGGCAAGACCACGCTGACCCGCGGGCTCGGCGAGGGTCTCGGCGTGCGCGGCGCGGTCACCTCGCCGACCTTCGTGATCGCCCGGGTGCACCCCTCCCTGGGCGACGGCCCGCCCCTTGTCCACGTGGACGCCTACCGGCTCGGCGGCGGACTGGACGAGATGGAGGACCTGGACCTCGACGTCAACCTGCCCGACTCGGTGATCGTCGTGGAATGGGGCGAGGGCAAGGTCGAGGAGCTGACCGAGGACCGGCTCCAGGTCGTCATCCATCGCGCCGTCGGCGACACCACGGACGAGGTACGGCACGTCACCCTGACGGGGCTGGGGGAGCGCTGGGCGGACGCGGGCCTGGAGACGCTCACGGCCTGAGCTGCCCGTCAGGATTCCGACAAGCCGTCGGCAACATGTTGCGCAGGACGTCCCGGGCGTGGTCACATGGTATCCAGCCCGTAGTTAGGCGTACCTAACTACGCCGCCCCCGCATCAAGGAGGCGTCCATGACCGAGCCCGGTCCCACCGTCGTGTCCATGCGCGACCTCCTGGCGTCGTGCGAGGCGGCGAAGGCGGTCTCCCGTCCACCCCGGGCCCCTGAGGACCGCCCCGAAGGGCCGCGCGGCCCGGTCGGCCACGCGGCCACCGCCGCGGGGGCGCGCCCGGCCACGACGAACGAGCAGCCGCCCGACGGCACTTCGCGGCACTCACGAGCGGCGGCCTAGCGCGTCACGCAGGCGGCGTCCTACCGAATCACGACCACCTTCACCCCGATCGTCGCGAAGTCCCACATCGCGGACCCATCGGCCCGCGTCTCCCGGATACCGCCCGTCCGCAGGCCCGGATCGGCGGCGGCCGCCCGCGGGGCCACCGCCGCGCTGAACCCGATCGCCACCCCGTTCACGCTGGTGAACCGGACCACATGCTCGATGGGAACGCCATCCGTTCCGGTGGTCGCACTCGACCGGGACGTGACCCAGTAGGAGCCCGCCGGAGGGTCGACCGTGCCGGGGGTGACCTTGAAGCTGCGCTCCACCCGGTTCCCGCCGGTGACCAGCCAGACCCGGTCGTCGTCCACCGAGTACACGACCCGTTCCCCCCTGCCGGACCCGCCCGGCGCCGCGGTCGGGCTGTACCGGGGTGCCTTGCCGGCGCTCGGCGAGGAGGAGGCGTTCGCTCCGGGCCTGCCGCTCAGGCGCGCCGGCGCGTTCGCCTGGGCCTGGTAGGCGAGGAAGCCGACGGCGCCGATGGCCGCCGCGGTGAGGCCGGCCACGATCGCCGAGCTGGTCCCTGCCACGTGCGCCCACCTTCGCCCCATGCGATATGTCGTACTTCGTACAGACCGTAGCAGCCGGTGACCATCCACCCCGGACGGCCGTGTACGCGGCGCGGGCGCCGTAGGCTGTTCGCGTGCTCTTGCTCGCTCTGGATACCGCAACACCCGCCGTCACCGTCGCGCTGCACGACGGCACGGACGTCATCGCCTCGTCGAGTCAGGTGGACGCGCGCCGGCACGGAGAGCTGCTGCTGCCGGCCGTGGACCGTGTGCTCGCCGAGGCCGGACTCAGGCTGGACGCCGTCACCGGCATCGTCGTCGGCATCGGCCCCGGCCCCTACACCGGCCTGCGCGTCGGTCTCATGACCGCCGACACCTTCGGTCTGGCGCTCGGCGTCCCCGTCCACGGCCTGTGCACGCTGGACGGTCTCGCCTACGCCTCCGACATGGAGAAGGGCCCCTTCGTCGTGGCGACCGACGCCCGGCGCAAGGAGGTCTACTGGGCGAAGTACGCCGACTCGCGGACCCGGCTGACCGAACCGGCCGTGGACCGTCCCGGCGACATCGCCGATCAGGTCGCCGGGCTCCCGTCGGTCGGCGCGGGCGCGCTGCTCTACCCGGACACGTTCCCGAGCGCCCACGAGCCCGAGCACGTCTCGGCCGCCGCCCTCGCCTCGCTCGCCGTGGAGAAGCTGGCCGCCGGCGAGGAGCTGCCGGCACCCCGGCCGCTGTATCTGCGCCGCCCGGACGCCCAGGTCCCCAAGAACTACAAGGTGGTCACCCCGAAGTGACCGTACGACTGCGCGAGATGCGCTGGTGGGACATCGACCCGGTCCTGGAGCTGGAGAAGGACCTGTTCCCCGAGGACGCCTGGTCCCGGGGCATGTTCTGGTCCGAGCTGGCCCACTCCCGGGGCGCCGAGGCGACCCGGCGCTATCTCGTGGCCGAGACCGGCGGCCGTATCGTCGGCTACGCCGGACTGGTCGCCGCCGGTGAGCAGGGCGACATCCAGACCATCGCCGTGGCCCGCGAGCAGCAGGGCACCGGCCTCGGTTCCCGTCTGCTGACCGAGTTGCTGCGTGCGGCGACCGCGTTCGAGTGTCACGAGGTGATGCTGGAGTGCCGGGTCGACAACGTCCGCGCGCAGAAGCTCTACGAGCGCTTCGGCTTCGAACCGATCGGCTTCCGGCGCGGCTACTACCAGCCGGGCAACGTGGACGCCCTGGTGATGCGCCTGAGCGACCCCTCCTCATCTGTACAGGAAACCGAGAGCAATGACTGACTCACGCGACGAGCCTCTCGTACTCGGCATCGAGACCTCCTGCGACGAGACCGGCGTCGGCATCGTCCGCGGCACCACCCTGCTGGCGGACGCCGTCGCCTCCAGCGTCGACGAGCATGCCCGCTTCGGCGGTGTCGTCCCCGAGGTGGCGTCCCGCGCACACCTGGAGGCGATGGTCCCGACGATCGACCGGGCGCTGAAGGAAGCGGGGGTGAGCGCCAGGGACCTGGACGGCGTCGCCGTGACCGCGGGGCCCGGTCTCGCGGGCGCCCTGCTCGTCGGCGTCTCGGCGGCCAAGGCGTACGCCTACGCCCTCGGCAAGCCCCTGTACGGCGTCAACCACCTGGCCTCGCACATCTGCGTCGACCAGCTGGAGCACGGCCCGCTGCCCGAGCCGACCATGGCGCTGCTGGTCTCCGGCGGCCACTCCTCGCTGCTGCTGTCCGAGGACATCACCTCCGACGTCCGCCCGATGGGCTCGACCATCGACGACGCGGCCGGCGAGGCCTTCGACAAGATCGCCCGGGTGCTGAACCTGGGCTTCCCCGGCGGTCCGGTCATCGACCGGTACGCGCGCGAGGGCGACCCGGAGGCGATCGCCTTCCCGCGCGGTCTGACCGGCCCGCGCGACCCGGCGTACGACTTCTCCTTCTCCGGTCTGAAGACGGCCGTGGCCCGCTGGATCGAGGCCAGGCGCGCGGCCGGCGAGGAGGTCCCGGTCCGCGACGTGGCCGCCTCCTTCCAGGAGGCCGTCGTCGACGTCCTGACCCGCAAGGCCGTCCGCGCCTGCAAGGACGAGGGCGTCGACCACCTGATGATCGGCGGCGGTGTGGCCGCCAACTCCCGGCTGCGCGCACTCGCCCAGGAGCGCTGCGAGAAGGCCGGCATCCGCCTGCGGGTGCCCCGCCCCAAGCTGTGCACGGACAACGGCGCGATGGTGGCCGCGCTCGGCGCCGAGATGGTCGCCCGGAACCGGGCCGCCTCCAGCCTGGACCTGTCGGCCGACTCCTCGCTGCCGGTCACGGAGGCGCACGTGCCGGGCGACCACGACCATGTGCACGAGGTCAGCAAGGAGAACCTGTACTCGTGACCGTGGCGCTGATGTGGGAGGCCCGGGCCGCAGCGGGCCGGGGCGAGGAACTGCTGGCCTGGGTACGGGATCAGCCGCTGGCCCCCGAGCCGCTGCGCCGGGAGACCTTCCGCGCGCCCGAGGACCGGGTGCTGGTCATCACCTGGTGGGACGCGCCGTACGACGCCGGGATCCCCGAACTGCCCGAGCCCGCGCCCGAGCTGGTGACCCGGCCGGTGCACCGGTGGCGGTTCGAGTCGGTGGCCGAAGTCTGAGTTGGCCAGGTCCCCCCGATCTGCGCTATGATCATCACACAGCGAACGGCCGGAAGAACGGCTCGGACGCAGTGCGTTGGTGGTCCAAGGAAAGACGCCCCGCTTCCTGCGGGGAGATGCAGGTGCAAGGCCTGCCCGGCGCTCCACAGGAACCCCGCCCCCGGATGTCCGGAGGCGGGGTTCCGCGTTACCGGCGTCCGGCCTCCTCCCGCTGGACCGCCTCCGGGCCGGGGTCCGGGAACTCCGGGGCCGTGACCCGCCGTTCCTTCAGGTGCGCGCACGCCATCAGGCCGAACAGCACCGCGAGCAGCACCGCCGAGGAGCCTGCCGTACCCAGGTCCAGGCCGCCCTTGGCGACCGGCTTGGTCAGGAGGTCGCCCGCCGTGGCGCCGAGCGGGCGGGTCAGCACGAACGCGATCCAGAAGAGCAGGACGTTCGGCACCGCCGGGACCTTCATCAGGGCGAGCAGGACGAGCAGGACGCCGGTCACCAGGGCCGCGCCGCCCAGATAGCCCAGGCCCGAGCTGTCGGACAGGAAGTCGCCCATCGAGGTGCCGAGGGTGTTGGAGACCAGGATCGCCGACCAGAACTGGGCCTCGCCCCGGAAGGTGACGATCTCGGTGATCTGGAAGGTCATCCCGCTCAGCTTCCAGCCGAGGAAGATCAGCAGCAGGATCGAGACCAGGATCGCGGCGCCCTCCGGGTAGCCGAGGCCCAGTCCCTGCGGGCCCCAGCCGAGCCTGGTCGCGCCGTTCGAGAGGTACTGGGCGCTGGCGTCCCGGTTCATGAAGTCGGACATGGTGGTGCCGGCCATGGAGGTGGACAGGATCACCGTCCAGTAGAAGAACGGGTTGTAGCGCGCGGAGCGCAGCTGGATCACCAGCGTCACCACGAAGAGCAGGAACAGGGCGACGGTGGTGAGGAAGTAGCCGAGTCTGAGGGTCTGGGCGAACAGGTCGCCCGCGGTCTCGCCGAGGGTCGTCGCCGCGATCTTCATGATCCAGAACGCGAGGGTGACCTCGGGCAGTTTCTTCATGACGGATTTCGTCGCCGTCGGTGACGTCGTCAAGGTTGCTCCTGTGAGGGGGTGTCAGGTGATCGACGACCCTTCCAAGCGCAGCCTGAACGCATCCTGAACACGCGCCGCACAGGGCTTGCTTTTTGCCAGGGTTCGCGCTGGGGGCCCAGTCCGCCTGACCCACACGCCGTGCAGTTGGTCGGCCTTGTCGTCGAATGTTTCGAAAACCATCCCGAATATTCCGGGGGCCTATGGCGTGAGTAGGCCTTCGTCAAGGCGGCCCACGGGGATACGATCGCGGACATGAAGCCTTCGAAGCCCGCAGAAACGCAGACGGCGACCCTCGCCGAGATCGCCCGTGAGGCCGGGGTGTCGGCTCCGACTGTTTCGAAGGTGCTCAACGGCCGCGCAGATGTCGCCCCCGCGACCCGCACCCGGGTGGAGGAACTGCTGCGCGCCCACGGCTACCGGCGCCGCCGCGCCGAGGCGTCCCGCTCCCCGCTGATCGACCTGGTCTTCCACGAACTGGAGAGCGCCTGGGCGCTGGAGGTCATCCGGGGCGTGGAGAACGCGGCCCGGGACGCCGGGCTGAGCGTGGTGCTGTCCGAGTCGGCCGGCCGGCTCACCCCGGGCCGGACCTGGGCCGACCAGGTGGCCGCGCGCCGCCCGCACGGTGTGGTGCTGGTGCTGTCGGAGCTGGACGAGTCCCAGCGGGCGCTGCTGACCAGCCGTTCCATCCCGTTCGTGGTGATGGACCCGGCCGGCGACCCAGGCCCGGACGTGCCGTCCATCGGCGCCACCAACTGGCAGGGCGGGCTCGCCGCCACCCGCCATCTGGTCGAGCTCGGCCACACCCGGATCGGCGCGATCAGCGGCCCGTCGAGGATGATGTGCAGCCGGGCCCGGGTCGACGGCTACCGTGCCGCCCTGGAGACGGCCGGCCTGCCCGTCGACCCCTCGCTGGTCGTGGCCGGCGACTTCCACCACGACGCGGGCTACCGCCTCGGCCTGGAGCTGCTGCGCCGCCCCGACCGGCCGACGGCCGTGTTCGCGGGCAACGACCTGCAGGCGCTCGGCCTGTACGAGGCCGCCCGCGAGCTGGGCCTGCGCATCCCGGAGGACCTCAGCGTGGTCGGCTTCGACGATCTGCCGGTGGCCCGCTGGGTCGGCCCGCCGCTGACGACCGTACGGCAGCCGCTGACCGAGATGGCCGAGGCGGCGGCCCGCCTGGTGCTGGAGCTGGGGCGCGCACCGCAGGAGCGGGCGGCGACCCGGGTGGAGCTGGCGACCAGCCTCGTCGTACGCAGCAGCACGGCGGCGCCCGCGGCCGTGTGACGCCGCCGGCCGCGAAACTTTCGGACGGGCCGGTGCCGGACGGCAGTTCGGTGACGTTCGGCTTCAACTCGGCCTGGAACGGCGGCGATCCGGCACCCACGGTGACGCTGGGATGAGAATTTCCGAAGAAAACCGATTCTCACGGCTTCCGCTAACAGTCCGCTAATAATTCGGACTTACGTTCCTGCCGTGACCGTACATGACGAGAACGGCGACGAAGGCAGACGGAGGGGCCGGCGGTCGGGCGCGCTGAAGGCCGCCGGTCTCCTCCTTGCGGGCGTCCTGGTGCTGAGCGCGGCCACCACGGCCTGGGCGTACTGGCATCTGAACCACAACATCAGAAGCGTCGACATCGACAGCGCGCTCGGCGACGACCGGCCCGCCCGGGCGGTGGTCACCCCGTCCGCGAGCGCCTCGGCCACCGCCGACCCGCTGCCGACCGGCTCCCTGAACATCCTGGTCCTCGGCTCGGACTCGCGCAGCGGCAAGGCCAACAAGGAGCTGGGCGGCGGCGACAGCTCCGGCGCCCGCTCGGACACGGCGATGGTGGTGCACATCGACGCGGGCCGCACGAAGGCCACCGTGGTCAGCATCCCGCGCGACACCCTCGTCACGCGCCCGTCCTGCCCGCTCTCCTCCGGCGGCTCGACGGCCCCGGCCTACGGCGCGATGTTCAACACCGCCTACGCGGTGGGCGGGCCGGTGTGCGCGGTGAAGACCGTCGAGTCGATCACGAACGTCCGCATGGACCACTACATCGAGATCGACTTCTCCGGCTTCGCCAACCTGGTCGACGCGCTCGGCGGGGTCGACGTGACCACCACCCAGGACATCGACGACGACCAGAGCCATCTGCACCTGCAGGCCGGCCCCCACCACCTCGACGGCAAACAGGCCCTGGCGCTCGCCCGCACCCGGCACGGCATAGGCGACGGCAGCGACCTCGGCCGCATAGGTCTGCAACAGATGCTGGTCAAGGCCTTGTTGGAGCAGATGGCCACCACGAACCTGCTCACCGACCCGACCAAGCTGTACCGGGTCGCCGACGCGGTCACCGCGAGCCTCACCACGGACACCGGCCTGGACTCCCTGGGCGAGCTGATGCGGCTCGGCCAGAGCCTGAAGGGTCTGACCGCCGACCGTGTGAAGACGGTGATGATGCCGGTCGTCACCGCCCCTTCCGACCACAACCGGGTGATCGCCAAGGAGCCGGCGGCGAGCGACCTGTGGGCGTCCCTGCGCTGACCGGTACAACCCTGCCGACGGGCCACGGGTCTGGTGCGGTGAACCAAGTCGCCGTACTCCAGGGGGTATTCCGGTGTTCTCCTTGCGTTGGCACGCCCGTTGGGCGCTGCCGCTGACCCTGGGGCTGACGGCCCTGGGCCTCGCCGTCCCGACCGCGTCCGCGACGAAGAGCGCCGCACCCGTGCGCGACGACTTCAACGGCGACGGATACGCCGACCTCGCCGTGGGCGCCCCGGACGCCACGGTCGGCGGACAGGCCAGGGCGGGGTACGTCACCGTGATGTACGGCGGCCCGCACGGCCTGTCCACGACCCACCGCACCCTCGTCAGCCGGGCGACCACCGGCATCCCGGGCAGCCCGGCCAAGGGGCAGGCCTTCGGCCTCCAGCTGTCCAAGGGCGATCTCGACGGCGACGGGTACGCGGACCTGGTCGTCGGCTCCCCGGCCTCCGACGCGGTCGTGGTCTGGGGCGGGCCGCACGGTCTGTCCGGCGGCACGTCCGTGCCCGCCGGCAACACCCAGACCGGCGACTTCGACGGCGACGGGCACCTGGACCTCGCCCTGTTCCGGTCGGCCGGCGACGCGGGCGACGACCCGGGCGGCACCACGGCGGCCCTGTGGACGGGCCCGCTGAAGCGCACCGGCACCCCGGCCGCCGAAGCCCCCTTCGGCCCCGATCACCTCCAGTACGTCAACGTCCACGACGGCACCACCGGCGACCTCAACGGCGACGGCCGAACCGACCTGGCCCTGTACATCTATGGCGGCGACGGCACCTACGGCACCCGCCTGTACCTGAGCGGCCCCTCCGGGCTCACCCCGGTCGGCGGCTTCCCGAGCGGCGACGGCGCGGCCGCGATCGGTGACGTCAACGGCGACGGCTACGACGACCTGGTCACCGGGTACGCGAACGACGAGAAGATCTGGGTGACCTACGGCTCGCGCTCCGGCCTGGGCGGCCAGGACACCTGGAGGTCGTACTCGCAGAACACTCCCGGAGTCCCGGGCGCCACGGAGACGGACGACCTGTTCGGCGCCTCGGTCGCCGTCGGGGACATCACCGGAGACGGGATCGACGACGTGGTGGTCGGCGCGCCGGGCGAGAACCAGGCCGAGGGCGTGGTCGACGTCCTGCCCGGCAGCCGCCACGGGCTGACCGGGACCGGCGCCCAGGGCTTCACCCAGAACACCGCGGGCGTACCCGGCACCGCCGAGCCGGGCGACGCCTTCGGCGCCGGCGTCCGGCTGCTGGACGTCAACGGCAACGGATACGCCGACCTGGCCGCCTCCGCCACCGGCGAGGACGGCGGCAACGGCGCCGTCTGGAGCCTGCGCGGACGCCCGACCGGGCTGGTCACGGACGCGGCCCTGGTCTTCGGCGGAAAGGCGGTCGGTGCGCCGTACGCGAAGGCGGGATTCGGGTTCGAGCTGAAGTGATCACGGGGTGCCGGAAAAGATTTCCGGTGAGTGTGTCGATCCGGGTGTCTCCCGTTCGACGCATGGGTGAGCGGCGGGGAGAGGCCCCGCCGCCCGACCGAAGGAGCCACCATGCCCCGCTACCTGTCGCTCGTGCGCATCGACGAGTCCTCCGCCCCCGCCGAGGGCCCCAGCCCCGAGCTGATGCAGCGGATGGGCGAGCTGATCGAGGAGGTCACCAAGGCCGGCGTCATGCTCGACACCGCCGGGCTCACCCCGACCGCCCAGGGCACCCGGGTGCGCTGGGAGGGCGGCAAGATCTCCGTCACCGACGGGCCGTTCACCGAGACCAAGGAGGCCGTCGGCGGCTACGCCATCATGCAGTGCAAGGACAAGGCCGAGGCCCTGGAGTGGGCCAAGCGGTTCCTGCAGGTCCACGAGGACTACTGGACCGTGACCTGCGAGGTGCGGGAGATCGCCGAGGGCTGAGTGCCTGGCGCCGTGCCGTAGGGCGGTGTTGCATGGTGGGCTGTGGAACCACAGCCCACCCCGGCGCCCACCGCGGCGCACGCGATCGAGACCGTCTTCCGCCTGGAGTCGCCCCGGCTCATCGCCGGTGTCGCCCGGATCGTCCGGGACGTCGGCATCGCCGAGGAACTGGCGCAGGACGCGCTGGTCGCCGCCCTGGAGCAATGGCCCCGCGACGGCGTGCCCGACAACCCCGGCGCCTGGCTCATGGCGACCGCCCGGCACCGCGCCGTCGATCTGATCCGGCGCCGCGAGACCTACGCCCGCAAGCTGCGGGAGATCGGCCGGGACCTCTCGCTGTCGGCCCCGCCCCCCTACGACGAGCCCGCCGACCCCGACGACATCGACGACGACCTGCTCCGGCTCGTCTTCACCGCCTGCCACCCGGTGCTGTCCCCGGAGGCCCGCACCGCGCTCACCCTGCGCCTGCTCGGCGGCCTGAGCACGGCCGAGATCGCCCGTGCCTACCTCGTCCCGGAGCCGACGATCGCCCAGCGCATCGTCCGCGCCAAACGCACCCTGGCGACGAAGAACGTCGCCTTCGAGGTGCCCTACGGCCCCGACCGCGAGGCCCGCCTCGGCTCCGTCCTTGACGTCATCTACCTGATCTTCAACGAGGGGTACGCGGCGACCGCCGGCGACGACCTGCTCCGCCCCGGCCTGTGCGAGGACGCGCTGCGCCTGGCCCGCGTCCTGTCCGCGCTGATGCCCAAGGAGCCGGAGGTGCACGGCCTGACCGCATTGCTGGAGTTCCAGGCGTCCCGCACGGCCGCCCGCACCGGTCCGGACGGCGAGCCGGTGCTGCTGAAGGACCAGAACCGCCGCCGCTGGAACCGCATGCTCATCGCCCGCGGCATCCGCGCCCTCGACCGGGCCGGCGCCACGGCGAGCGGCGCCCCGGGCCCGTACGCCCTCCAGGCGGCCATCGCCGCGTGCCATGCGCACGCCTATCACTACGAGGAGACCGACTGGCGTGCCATCGCCACCCTGTACGGCCTGCTGGCCGCCCGCGCCCCCTCACCGGTGGTCGAGCTGAACCGCGCGGTCGCGGTGGCGATGGCCGACGGCCCGGCCGAGGGCCTGAAGCTGGTGGACGCCCTGACCGCCGAACCCGCCCTGCGCGACTATCACCTGCTGCCCAGCGTCCGCGGCGACCTGCTGGCCCGCCTCGGCCGTGCGGCGGAGGCGCGGGCGGAGTTCGAGCGGGCGGTGACGCTCACGCGCAACGAACGCGAGCGGCAGCTGTTGCTCTCGAAACTCCATTCCCTTCCTGTTCACTGACGGTTTACAGTTGCGCGGCTGCCGCGCAACCGGCGTGACACCTTCCGCGGGCGGGGCAGCGGCATCCATCACCTGTGGGGGTACACCCTTGTCGTATCTCAGATCCTCCGCGCGCCGAAGACTCGTCGCGCTCTGCGCCGCCACGGCCCTGGCCGCCGGCACCGGCGCGGTGCTGGCCCCGGGCGCGTCGGCCGGCACCGCCGGCTGGACCGCCGCCAACGGCATCCTGACCGCCGACATGGACGGCACCGTCTCACAGCTGTACGAGGACGGCACCGCGCCCGTGGTCCGGGTCAAGAACGCCATGAAGCCCGCCTGGTCGCCCGACGGCAGCCGCATGGCCTACGTCAACCAGTCGACCGGCCGCGTCAACGTCGTCGGCCACGACTTCACCGGGCCGGTGGAGCTTCCGGTCAGCACCACCAACTCGATTCTCGCCGACGACCCGACCTTCTGGTGGGGCGGCAGCCAGGTCGTCTTCACGCTCAGCGGGCGGCTGCGGGTCGCCCCGTCCGACGGCAGCCGCGCCCAGCAGCACCTGTTCGCCACCTCCCAGGAGGGCTGCGACAGCCAGCCCAGCGGCGCCGTCGACGGCAAGCTGGCGTTCATCCGCTCGGGCACCACGTGCAGCGGCGACACCCGCTACGGCGCCGTGTGGCTCTACGACGGCGCGGCCGGCACCTTCAAGCAGCTGGTCACCGGGAAGGCGAACGCCCCGGCCATCTCTCCGGACGGCACCAAGGTCGCCTACACCGTCGGCAGCAAGCTGTACATGGTGAACGTGGCCGACGGCGCGGTCACCGCGCTGCTGCCCGACGAGACCGGCGCCATCAGCAAGCCCGCCTGGTCGCCCGACGGCACCCGGCTGGCGTACCAGCTGACGACGACCTCCGGCGAGCTGCAGGACCAGGTCCTCGACCTGGCCGCGGGCACCACCAAGGTCCTCTACGACTCGCCGAGCACCGCCAAGTGGGACCTCGCCTGGCAGCCGCTGCGCAAGAACGCCGTCGGCCGGGTCTGGGGCGCCGATGTCTACGGCACCAACATCGCCGCCTCCCGCTGGACCTGGAACACCGTCGGCAAGAGCGAGCCGGGCCTGATGAACGCCTCCTCCGCCGTCCTCGTCTCCAAGGACAGCCAGGCGTACGCGCTGACCGCGCCCGCCCTCGCGGGCAAGAAGCACGGCCCGGTCCTGATGACCTCCGGCAGCGCGCTGGACTCGTCCGCGCAGAGCGAGCTCAAGCGGATCCTCAAGCCGGGCGCGAGTGTCTACCTGATCGGCGGCACGTCGATCCTGAGCAGCAGTGTCGCCTCCAAGGTGAGCTCGCTCGGCTTCACCCCGAAGCGGCTGGCGGGCACCTCCCGCTACTCGACCTCGGTCGCCGTCGCCAAGTCGGTCACCAGTTCCCCGGACTACGTCTTCATCGCCACCGGCACCGACTACCACTCGGCGCTCGCCGCCGCGTCGGCCGCCGGCGCGGACGGCACGAGCGGCAAGGCGGTCGTCGTGCTCAACGACGGCAACTCGCTGACCTCGTCCGTGAAGTCGTACCTCAACGGCCTGGACCCGCGGGACACCTACATGATCCCGGTCGGTGCCTCGGCGAAGTACGCGCTCACCCACACCTCGTTCTCCAACTGGCCGTCGACGTACACCTACTACCCGGTCACGGCGAGCACCCACGAGGGCACCGCCGCCGCGCTCGCCCGCTCCTGGTGGGCCGGCCCGGCCAACGTGGCCCTCGCCTCCACCGACAGCTGGCGCGGCGGCACCACGGCCGCCTCCGCGATGAACATCTTCGGCCCGCTGCTGTGGACGTCCGTCGACTCGCTGTCCGCCGACACCAAGTCCTACCTGGTCAAGGGTGCCGCGAGCATCAACGGCCTGGCGGCCTTCGGCGGCACCGGCTCGGTGGCCACGGCGACGCTGAACTCCGCGGGCACCGCGATCAGCGCGAGCAGCAGCCAGTGGACGTACACGCCGTACTACGACGGCCTGGCGCCGGCGACGAGTTCGCCGGCCACCCCGCAGCGGGCGGCCACGGTCGCGCCCGACCTCGGCGAGCTGCGCACTACGGCAGCGCAGTAGCCGCGGGCGGTGTCGCGGGGGCCCCGATCAGCATGGTCGGCGCCCCCGCGACCCGGGTGAGGAACACCGTCGCCGAATTCGGCCCCTGCGGCTTGACCTTCCTGCGCAGTTCCTCCGGCTCGACGGCCGACCCGCGCTTCTTCACGGTCAGCGTGCCGACCGCGCGCTCCCGCAACAGGGCCTTCAACCTCTTGACGTTGAAGGGCAGTTGATCGGTGATCTCATAGGCGGAGGCGTACGGGGTGGGGCGCAGTTCGTCCGCGGTGACATAGGCGATGGTGGGGTCGATCAGGCCGCCGTCCAGATGCTCGGCCACCTCGGCGACCAAGTGGGCGCGGATCACGGCGCCGTCGGGCTCGTACAGATAGCGCCCCACCGGCCGGACCTCCGGGTCGGGCAGCCCCTTGCCGAGGAGCGTTCGCGGGCCGGGCAGCAGGGTGGCGCGCACCAGGCCCGGCTCGGTGCCGAACCACACCACCGCCTCCTTGACGTCTCCGCCGTCCGAGATCCATTCGGCCTCGGCGTCGGCGGGCACGGCCTCGTGCGGAATGCCGGGCGCCACCTTCAGCGCCGCGCGGGGTGCCCTACGGGCGGCCTCGATCGCCCAGGACAGGGGCGGGGAGTAGGCCTCGGGGTCGAAGATCCTGCCGCGCCCGCCCCGCCGTGCCGGGTCCACGAACACGGCGTCGTAACCGCCCGTGTCCACCTCGGTGACGTCCGCCTCGCGCACCTCGACCAGCTCGCCGAGCCCCAGCGCCTCGGCGTTCGCCCGCGCCACGGCGGCGGTCACCGGATCCCGGTCCACGGCGAGCACCCGGATCCCCGCCCGGGCGAACGCGATCGCGTCCCCGCCGATCCCGCAGCACAGATCGGCGACCGAGGCCACGCCGAGGTGCTTGAACCGCTCGGCCCGGTGGGCGGCGACGCCGGCCCGCGTCGACTGCTCGACCCCGTTCGGCGTGAAGAACATCCGCCCCGCGTCCGCCGCCCCGAACTTCGCCGCCGCCCGTTGCCGCAGCCGGGCCTGGCCGAGCGCGGCCGACACCAGCTCGGCGGGGTGGTCGCGGCGCAGCCGGGTGGCGACGGCGAGTTCGTCGGCCGGGGCGGTGTCGCGGACCTCGTCGAGGAGGGCGCGGCCTTCGGGGGTGAGGAGGAGAGCGAGGTCGTTCACCGGGTCATTGTGGGCCAGCCGGTGGATCGTGTGCCTTCCGGCGGCGGTGTCGGCCCGGGACCAGGGCTCTGGCCTGGAAAGATCCGACATTATGCGAGCGGTCGTACAAAACGATAAAAATCGGGCCTGGGGTGGACGTCTGGTCCTCGGTTGCGGAGCCGCCGCGCTGGCGTGCTCCGCCGTGCTGTCCGGCTGTGCCGGGACCGAGACGACCCGCACCCCCTCCAGCCAGGCCGGCCCCGATGCGACCCGCTCCCCGTCCCGCCACCCCGGCCCCGCACAGGCCCCGGGCCCCCAGGCCGCCGAACACGCCCGCCTGGCCGCCGCGGCCAGGCGCTGGGGACTGGCGCAGGTCCCGCTGGCACCGCCCCCGCCGCCCGAGCGGAAACCGGAGATCACCGCGCGCGCCGGCTTCGAGGTGAGCCACCAGCGGGACTGGGACCTGCCGCCGGTCTTCACCACGATCCCCACCCGGCAGAAGATCGTCTTCCTCACCATCGACGACGGCTCGGAGAAGGACCCGGGGTTCCTGCGGATGATGGAGGACCTGAAGATCCCCTACACCGCGTTCCTCAGCAACTACCTGGTCAAGGACGACTACGGCTACTTCCGGACGATGCAGTCCTACGGCCACACCCTCGACAACCACACCCTGCACCACCCCTCCCTGCCGGGCCTGTCCTACGAGGAGCAGAAGACCGAGATCTGCGCGATGCAGGACATCATGGAGAAGCAGTTCGGCAAGCGCCCGACGGTCTTCCGCCCTCCTTACGGCAACTACGACCAGGACACCCTGCGCGCCGCCAGGTCCTGCGGCATCACGTACGCGCCGATCTGGAACGAGGAGGTCTACGTCGACCACTGGGAGTACCGCGAGGACGATCAGAAGATGCGCCGCGGCGACATCGTCCTCACCCACTTCCGCGGCCGCTCCGACTGGAACGGCACGATGGTCGACGCCATGCGCCGCTTCCTGGACAAGGTCACGCGCGAGGGCTACGCCGTCGCCCGCCTGGAGGACTACCTGTGAGGGCTGGGGCGGGGTACCGGAGAGCGCGGTCCGGGCGGTGCCGCCCGGGCCGGTACTCCGTCGCGCTCCTCGCCTCGGCCCTCCTTCTCACCGGCTGCGCCCAGTCCGTCGACCCCATCGAACGCCTCGGCAGGAAGGCCGCCGAGGGGGTCCACCCGCACGGACCCGGTTCCGAGCAGGCCTACCGCCGCTGGGGCCTGACCGAGCCCCTCGCCCGCCCGCCCCTGCACCCCGCCGACTCCCTCGCCCTCTCCCCGCACGCCGGCGGCCGCGGCCTGCCCCGCATCGTGGACCACGTCCCCACCCGCGACCGGGTCGTCTTCCTCACCTACGACGACGGCGCCGAGCAGGACCCCCGCTTCGTCGACATGGTCCGCGACCTCCGGCTGCCGGTCAGCATGTTCCTCACCGACAGCATCGCGGGCCCCGGCTACGGCCACTTCGCCCGCCTGCACCGGCTCGGCGCGGGCATCCAGAACCACACCCTCGACCACCGCGCGCTCGCCGGGCTGCCGTACGCCGGGCAGCGCGCCGAGATCTGCGGCCAGCAGGACCGGCTCCGCTCCCGGCTGGGCGCCCACCCCCGCCTCTTCCGCCCGCCGTACGCCTCGTTCGACACCACCACCCTGCGCGCGGCGGCCCGCTGCGGCATCTCCACGGTCGTCCTCTGGCGCGCCGCGATGACCCCGACCGACCTCGTCTACACCCACGGCGAACACCACCTCCGCCCCGGCGACATCATCCTGGTCGGCCCGGACGAGACGACGGGCCCGAGCCTGCGGGAGCGCACGGTGCGGGTGCTGCGGTGGGTGCAGCAGCGGGGGCTGACGGTGGGGCGGCTGGAGGACTACCTGCGGTGAACGCGGCCCGTCCGGGGGTGCCCCCTCTGGGGAGCTTGCGGACGAGGGCCGTAAGGCCCGGGCGACACCGGCCCACCGGTGACCCGGCGCGCGCATTCGGCCGACGCGCCGCACGGCATTGGCACTCCGCTTGACCGAGTGCTAATCGCGGTCATAGTCTCGGCTCTGGCACTCACCCCTGGAGAGTGCCAACAAAGCGACGGGCAGGTCCGGCACCCGCGACGACGGATCCACCTGGTCGCCACCTCAGACAGTTAACCCCGTGAGATCTCCGAAGGGGGAGGTCGGATCGTGACGACCGCCAGCTCCAAGGTTGCCATCAAGCCGCTCGAGGACCGCATCGTGGTCCAGCCGCTGGACGCCGAGCAGACCACGGCCTCTGGCCTGGTCATCCCGGACACCGCGAAGGAGAAGCCCCAGGAGGGCGCCGTCCTCGCCGTGGGCCCGGGCCGGTTCGAGAACGGCGAGCGCCTTCCGCTCGACGTCAAGGTCGGCGACGTCGTCCTCTACAGCAAGTACGGCGGCACCGAGGTGAAGTACAACGGCGAGGAGTACCTCGTCCTCTCGGCTCGCGACGTGCTCGCGATCATCGAGAAGTAATCACCTCGAGCATTCTTTTGCTCCTGAGCTGCGCCCCTGGCCCCCGCGACCGATAACGAAGCCGGGCGCCCGGGGCGCAGTTGTCTTACCACCCACATCCCGAGAGGGCTCCCGCTGTCATGGCGAAGATCCTGAAGTTCGACGAGGACGCCCGTCGCGCCCTCGAGCGCGGCGTCAACAAGCTGGCCGACACGGTGAAGGTGACGATCGGCCCCAAGGGCCGCAACGTCGTCATCGACAAGAAGTTCGGTGCCCCCACCATCACCAACGACGGTGTCACGATCGCCCGCGAGGTCGAGATCGAGGACCCGTACGAGAACCTCGGCGCGCAGCTGGTGAAGGAGGTGGCGACCAAGACCAACGACATCGCTGGTGACGGCACCACCACCGCCACCGTGCTGGCCCAGGCGCTGGTGCGCGAGGGCCTGAAGAACGTGGCCGCCGGCGCCTCCCCGGCCGCCCTGAAGAAGGGCATCGACGCGGCCGTCGCCGCCGTCTCCGAGGAGCTCTTGGCTTCGGCCCGCCCGATCGACGAGAAGTCCGACATCGCCGCCGTGGCCGCGCTGTCCGCCCAGGACCAGCAGGTCGGCGAGCTCATCGCCGAGGCGATGGACAAGGTCGGCAAGGACGGCGTCATCACCGTCGAGGAGTCCAACACCTTCGGTCTGGAGCTGGACTTCACCGAGGGCATGGCCTTCGACAAGGGCTACCTGTCGCCGTACTTCGTGACGGACCAGGAGCGCATGGAGGCCGTCCTCGACGACCCGTACATCCTCATCAACCAGGGCAAGATCAGCTCCATCCAGGACCTGCTGCCGCTGCTGGAGAAGGTCATCCAGGCCGGCGCCTCCAAGCCGCTGCTGATCATCGCCGAGGACGTCGAGGGCGAGGCCCTGTCGACCCTGGTCGTCAACAAGATCCGCGGCACCTTCAACGCCGTCGCGGTGAAGGCCCCCGGCTTCGGCGACCGCCGCAAGGCGATGCTGCAGGACATGGCGATCCTCACCGGCGCCACCGTCATCTCCGAGGAGGTCGGCCTCAAGCTCGACCAGGCCGGCCTGGACGTGCTGGGCTCCGCCCGCCGCGTGACGGTCACCAAGGACGACACCACGATCGTCGACGGCGCCGGCAAGTCCGAGGACGTCCACGGCCGCGTCGCCCAGATCAAGGCCGAGATCGAGAACACCGACTCCGACTGGGACCGCGAGAAGCTCCAGGAGCGCCTCGCGAAGCTGGCCGGCGGCGTGTGCGTGATCAAGGTCGGCGCCGCCACCGAGGTGGAGCTGAAGGAGAAGAAGCACCGTCTGGAGGACGCCATCTCCGCGACCCGCGCCGCGGTCGAGGAGGGCATCGTCTCCGGTGGTGGCTCCGCCCTGGTCCACGCCTCCAAGGTCCTCGAGGGCAACCTCGACAAGACCGGCGACGAGGCCACCGGTGTCGCGGTCGTCCGCAACGCCGTGGTCGAGCCGCTGCGCTGGATCGGCGAGAACGCCGGCCAGGAGGGCTACGTCATCGTCTCCAAGGTCAAGGACCTGGAGAAGGGGCAGGGCTACAACGCCGCCACCGGCGAGTACGGCGACCTGATCAAGGCCGGCGTCATCGACCCGGTCAAGGTCACCCGCTCCGCCCTGGAGAACGCCGCCTCCATCGCCTCCCTGCTGCTCACGACCGAGACCCTGGTCGTCGAGAAGAAGGAAGAGGAAGAGCCGGCCGCCGCGGGCCACGGCCACGGCCACGCCCACTGAGCCCGACACGCTCGCACGAAGGCCCGGTTCCCCGCGGGGGAGCCGGGCCTTCGCCCTGTGCGGGACACCGCCCCGCTACTGCTCCAACTCGTCGAGCGCGCCCAGCTGTTGCATCAGCCCCAACTGGTCGTGCTGCCACCACATCTCGGCGATCTTGCCGTCGTCCGTGAGGCGGAACAGCGTCATCCCGGTCATCGTGACCCGCCTGCCGGTGGGCGGGATGCCGAGGAAGTCGCCGTTGTGCGTGGCGTTCCAGGTCCAGCGTGCGCAGGCCCGGTCGCCCTGGGTGAGCACGTCCTCGACCGTGAACGTGAAGTCGAAGCCCCCGCGCCACATCCGGTACTCGCTGCGGGCGTTGTCCAGCCCGATGGTGTCCTGGGGGTTCACCGGATCGTGGCTGTGGATGTCCTCGTCCAGCAGGTCGTTGAGCGGCGGCAGTTCACCGGAGGCCTGCAACGCCGTATAGAACCGCCGTACCGTGTCCTCGGCCAGCCGCTCGTCGCGCACGACGTCCAGATCGGTGAACGTCGGGCTCTCGTCGCACAGCGCGACCATCTCCTGGAAGATCCGGTCGGTCTCCGGGAGCTTCGAGTTCCGCATCGCCTCCTCGTACGACGGGAACTCCACCACCTCGACGATGTGCGACGCGTCCGAACGGTCCTTGCCGACCAGCGCGTGCGTCGCCGTCCGCTTCCCCTTGGTCTGCGCGACCCAGTCGTCCATGAGCCGGTTCATCTCGTCCGGCCGGCTGGTCCTGCAGTCGATGAGCTGTACGAAGGTCATGCCGCCGCCTCCCGGCCCCCCTGACCCGGTTGTGTCACGCTCATTTTCGCACCGGGACGGCAGCACCACCCGTTCGCTACTGCGGCCCGTACTTCCGCCCCGTCTTCGACGTGATCCCGCCCAGCAGCGCACGCGGAGTCACCTTCACCAGGCCCATCAGCGCCTTGTAGCGGGGGTCGGGGATCGACAGGGACTTGCCGCGGGCCAGGTCGGACAGGGCCGCCGCGACCAGTTTGTCGGCGTCCAGCCACATCCAGCCGGGGATGTTGTCCGTGCCCATCCCGGCCCGCTCGTGGAACTCGGTGCGCACGAAACCGGGGCACAGGGCCATCAGGCGGACGCCGCTGCCGGCGAGGTCCTTCGCCGCACCCTGCGTGAACTGCACGACCCACGCCTTGGAGGCGCCGTAGGTGCCCCGCGGGACGAAGGCCGCCACGGAGGCCACGTTGACGACCCCGCCCCGGCCGCGCTCGCGCATCGCCTCCGTCGCCGCCGAGGTCAGCCGGAGCACCGCCTCGCAGTGCACCTTGAGCATCTTGAGCTCGTCGGCCATGGGCACCTCCAGATAGCGGCCCTTGTTGCCGAACCCGGCGTTGTTGACCAGCAGGTCGACCGGGTTCTTCCGGTCGCCGAGGCGGTCGGCCACCGTCTCGATGCCCTTGTCCTCGGACAGGTCGGCGGTCAGCACCTCCACCACGATGCCGTGCCGGTCGTGCAGTTCGGTCGCCTGTTCGCGCAGCCGCTTGGTGTCCCGGGCCACCAGGACGAGGTCGTGCCCGTCAGCCGCCAGCCGCCGCGCGAACGCGGCACCGATCCCCGCGGTCGATCCCGTAATCAGAGCCGTTGTCATGGCCCAAGGGTATTGACCCGGAGCGAGCGCGTCCGCTCCGCGCGGACACGGGAGTTGGCCGGCGCGGATCCTGGGCTATGGGCCGTGGCTGGTGTGTGCGGGTCGCCCTGGCGGGGATGGGCCGGCACGGCGGACGCCCACCCCTGCTGCCCCGGGCCACCGGTCGGCGGACGCCCCGCCGCGTCCCGGCCCCCCGGTCGGCTGACTGCCGCTCAGCCCTCCTGCCGGGCCACGTACTTGCGGACCGTCTCCAGCGTCTCCGCGTGCAGCGCCTCGCCCGCCGCGAGCAGCCGCGGCAGCAGCTCACGCTCGGTGGTGACCGCGCGGAACTGCAGCGCCGCCGTCACCCCGTGGTCCGGCCGGTGCACGATCTCGATCGGATCGCCCGCCCGTATCTCACCCGGTTCGATCACCCGGAGGTAGGCACCCGTTGCGCCCTTCTGTGTGAACCTCTTGACCCAGCCGCGCTCGCCCATATGGCCCTGGAACGTACGGCACGGGATCCGGCCCGAGGTCACCTCCAGGACCACCCCGGAACCGATCCGCCAGCGCTCGCCGATCAGCGCGCCGGAGACGTCCAGGCCGTCCGTCGTCAGGTTCTCCCCGAAGCAGCCGTTGGCCAACGACCGGCCGAGTTCGCGCTCCCACTCGTCGAGGTCCTCGCGCGCGAAGGCGTACACCGCCTGGTCGTCCCCGCCGTGATGCCGCAGCTCGCACACCGCGTCCCCGGCCAGCCCGCTCCCGCCGACGCCCTTGGGACCCGGCGCCGCCACCCGCACCGGCCCGTCGGCCGGCTTCTTGTCGATACCCGTCACACCCTCCGCCTGGTCCGTGTACGGCACCGGCTGCGGGCGGCCCAGATTGACCGAGAGAAGCTTCATGGCCGCACGGTACGGGACCACACCTCAAAGCGTCGAGCGAATATGGCGCGCTGCCCCCAAGCCTCCCTTATGCTCGGAGGGTGATCGAGGCCCGTCATCTCCGCGTCCTGCGCGCCGTCGCCACCACCGGTTCCTTCTCGGCGGCGGGGCGCGAGCTCGGCTGCACCCAGCCCGCCGTCAGCCAGCAGATGAAGGCCCTGGAGACCTCGGTCGGCACCCCGCTGCTGGTCCGCAGCGGCCGCGAGATGCGGCTGACCCAGGCCGGGGAGGCCCTGGTCAGACACGCCTCCGGCATCCTGGCGGGGCTCACCGCGGCCGAGGAGGAGGTCGCCGCCATCGCGGGTCTGCGCGCCGGCCGGGTCCGGCTGGTCTCCTTCCCCAGCGGCAGCTCCACCCTGGTCCCCACCGCGCTGGCCGCGCTGCGCGCCGCCCACCCCGGCACCCGCGTCTCCCTGGAGGAGGCCGAACCCCCGAGGTCCGTCGAGCTGCTGCGCGAGGGCGACTGCGACCTGGCCCTGGCCTTCCGCTACGAGGGGGCGGCCGTCGCCGAGGACTGGGACGACCTGGTCGTACGGCCCCTGCTGATGGACCGCCTGGTGGCGCTGGTGCCCGAGCGGCACCGGCTCGCGCGCGCGGAGAGCGTCGCCATCGGCGAGCTGGCCCAGGAGCCCTGGATCGCGGGCTGCCCGCGCTGCCGCGGCCAGCTGGTCGAGGTGTGCGAGGGGGCCGGTTTCACGCCGCGCATCGACTTCGCCACGGACGACTATCCCGCGGTCGTCGGCCTGGTCCGCGCCGGCCTGGGCGTCGCCGTACTGCCCCAGCTGGCGGTGGAGTCGGTACGGCCCAGGGGCGTGCGCACGGTACGGCTGGAACCGGCGGTACGGCGCGAGATCGTCGCCCTCACCCTGCCCGACCTGGCACAGGTACCGGCCGTGGCGGCGACCTTGGAACAACTGACCCGGGCGACAGGACGCGGCCAGCCGGGGGAGCGCGGTCAGGCGGCCGAACGCGGTTAGGGCGGTTGCGGTGGCTGGGCGTGGCTTGGGTGGCGGGGGGCTGCCCGGGTGGTGGGGCGTGGCCGGGTAGGCCGAGGGGCCGACCGGGTGGCCGAGGGGCCGACCGGGTGGCCGAGGGGCGGACCGGGTGGCCGAGGGGCCGACCGGGTGGTCGGGCGTGGTTAGGGCGGTTGCGGTGGCTGGGCGTGGCTTGGGTGGCGGGGGGCTGCCCGGGTGGTGGGGCGTGGCCGGGTGGCCGAGGGGCCGACCGGGTGGTCGGGCGCGGCTGGGGGATCGAGGGGTGACTCGGGTGGTTGGGCGTGGCTTGGGTGGCGGGGGGCGATCAGGCCGGGCGGGTGCGGCTTGGGTGGTGCGGTGCGGTCAGGCCGGTCGGATGCGGCTTGGGCGGCGGGCGCGGCCAAGTGGTGCTGCGGCCAAGTGGTGCCGGGGTCAGGCGGTCGAGCGCGGCTGGGTGGCCGAGGGGTGGCCCGGTGGTCGGGCGCGGCGTGGGCGGCTGCGCGCGGCCGGGCCGTGCGGGAGCGGCTCGGGTGGTGCGGTGCGGTCAGACGGTCGGATGCGGCTTGGGCGGCGGGCGGGGTCGAGTGGTGCCGGGGTCAGGCGGTCGAGCGCGGCCAGGGCGGCTGGGTGGCCAAGGCGTGGTCCGGGGGCGGGCGTGGTCAGGCCGGTCGGATGCGGCTTGGGCGGCGGGCGCGGCCAAGTGGTGCTGCGGCCAAGCGGTGCCGGGGTCAGGGCACCGGGCGAGGCGAGGGCGGCTTGGCGGCCGAGGGGCGGCCCGGGCGTTGGATGGCTGGGCGCGGCCAAGTGGTGCCGGGGTCAGGCAGGCGAGCGCGGCGAGGGCGGCTGGGCGGCCAAGCGGGCCGGGATCAGGCGGTGTCGCGCCGGTGGTCGGGTGTGGCCGGAGTGCGCGGATGCGACGGGCGCGGGCCTCTCGCCCGGCAGTGTGATGCGACCGGAGGTACAACCCCGGGTGCGGGCGGCGGCAGAGTCAAGGGCACGTACGTGGTGACGCGACGTGCCCTGGTGGTTGGAATGAGCGCACCCATCGGGCTGTAGGTGCTGAAACGTTCCTTCAGTGATTCGGGGCGGTGTCCGCGCCGGCGGCCGAAGCCGTCACCAGGCGGTTGCGCGCGCGCCCCATCAACTCCTCACGCTCGTCCTCGGTCAGGCCGCCCCACACGCCGTACGGCTCGCGCACCGCCAGTGCGTGCGCCGCGCACTCCGCGCGGACCGGGCACCTCATGCAGACCTCCTTGGCCGAGTTCTCGCGAGCGCTCCGAGCCGCCCCGCGCTCGCCCTCGGGGTGGAAGAAGAGCGAGCTGTCCACGCCGCGGCAGGCAGCCAGCAGCTGCCAGTCCCACAGGTCCGCGTTCGGTCCGGGAAGGCGGGAGAAATCTGCCATTACGTGACCCCTTGTAGCCGTTCTGAGCGGATACGGTGCCAACGACCGTACATCTCCGGTCTAAGGAGATGAAAATATGACTCATTGCGAATCTAGCCTCGGACACCTCAAAACGGGAAGAAAATGGGCCAAACGGGGCATAGTTGTGATGAAAACTTATGGGTCCGTTGTTCATGTCTGCACCGTGTCGACCCCCTCACGTAGAGTGCCGAAGACGGCACGTAGCCCCGTAACTCTTTCGAGTGACCGTCGTTGAGAGTGCGGAGGCGGTTGAAAACAGAAGCGCTCGGGCAGGCGTCCGAGACGGTCGACCGCACAGGTGACGATTCCGTACCAGCCTGGAGGCTCAAGGTGACGCGCATCAGCTGCGGAGGGCGGTCATGACATCCGTCCTCGTCTGCGACGACTCCCCGCTTGCCCGAGAAGCGCTCCGCCGCGCGGTCGCGACCGTGCCCGGTGTCGAGCGTGTGACGACGGCGGCCAACGGCGAGGAAGTCCTCCGCCGCTGGGGCGCCGACCGCTCCGACCTCATCCTGATGGACGTGCGCATGCCCGGCCTGGGCGGCGTGGAGACCGTGCGCCGCCTGCTGTCGGCCGACCCCGGCGCGCGCATCATCATGCTCACCGTCGCCGAGGACCTGGACGGCGTGGCCCTCGCGGTCGCCGCCGGCGCCCGGGGCTACCTGCACAAGGACGCCTCGCGCGCGGAGCTGCGCGCCACGGTGACGCAGGCTCTCGCCGACCCGACCTGGCGACTGGCACCGCGCCGGCTCCGCTCGGCCGAGATGGGCGCCGCGCCCACGCTCACCGCGCGCGAGATCCAGGTCCTGGAGGGCATGAGCCACGGCCGCTCCAACGCCGAGATCGGCCGCGAGCTCTTCCTCTCCGAGGACACCGTGAAGACACACGCGCGGCGCCTGTTCAAGAAGCTCGGCGCCTCGGACCGGGCCCACGCGGTGGCGCTCGGCTTCCGCTGGGGACTGGTCCGGTAGACAGTGCCCAGCCCTGCGGGGCTGGCAGGACCGGCCCGGCGCCGGGCGCCAGTCCCCGAGCGGGACGCGTGTCCGCTTCCCCCGGCAGCAGCGGGATGTCTCACCGGCCCCCTCGGGGAGCCACCGGGCCGACCGCCGACCCGAACGCGACGCACGTACGGCACCGCGCCGGGCTCAGGTACGGAACCGCCGTGCCTTGGCCCTGCCCGGTGCTGGACGACCGCGCTCTCCGGCGGCGGTGCCGGTCCCCGGGCCATACCGACGCGCCCTGACGGCACGCACGCGTGCGTGCGCGGAAACGCCCTGCGGCTCCGCTGCCGTGGGGGCGCGTTGCACCCAACTCTGCGGTGCGCGGCACGGACGACCGCCGGTGCGGCGGCGTGGGCGACGGCGCTTCTCGGTTCAGCTGCCGTACCGGCGCGTCGTAATCCAGCCCTGCCGTGCGTGGCGCGGCCGATCGCCCAGGCGGTGCGGAACACCATGTCCAGGTGGCCGATCGCCCATACGGGGCGCGGCGGCCATGTGGTGTGCGATCGATCGCCCCTGCAAGCCCCCGGTGGCCCTGCCCTGTGCGGACGACACCTGCGCGGCGGGCGCCTCTGCCCCGTACGGACCATCGCCCATGCACGGCAAGCGGCGCCCCTGCGCTGCGCGAACGCCGGCGAAATGCCATGACCGGTGTTCCGGTTGCCCGTGGACACGGTCGCACGCGGCGCTCTCGGGGTGGACCCCGTCACAATCGAGGAGCCGTGCGGCAGGTCGTCGGCCGGAGGGTGGGTCGCGCGGGTGAACGGAGATCCATTCCGGCAACGCCCGTGGTCGGCGCCACGCGGCGAGACGTGGGACGTCCCCGGCGTACGACCGCGCAGGACGGTTCGGCGGGCGAGGCGCAAGGCGGCCCGCCGGACGCGCGCTGCTCGTTTCGCCGCGGATGCCGCATCCTTGAGATGTGGAGTCTCTCGGGGACGAGTCGGTCGAGCGGAAGGGGAGGGCGCAGGAGATGAGTGCCGGCGCACCTGCTCATAACGCTTCGGTGCACAACCACGAGCACAATGCGACGGACCGGACGGCCACAAGGCACCATGGACCGATGCGCGACGACGAGGCGGGCACGGCCCATGGGGCGATCGGTGCGCTCGTCCATCGCGCCGTCGACGGTGACGAGCAGGCCACTCACGATCTGCTCGCGCATGTCCACCCGCTGGCGCTGCGCTACTGCCGGACCCGGCTGTCCCGGCTGCCCGGCGACGCGCGTCACTTCGTCGAGGACCTCGCCCAGGAGGTCTGTGTCGCGGTCCTGCTCGCACTGCCCCGCTATCGCGACACCGGCCGCCCCTTCGAGGCGTTCGTCTTCGCCATCGCCTCCCACAAGGTCGCCGACCTGCAGCGGGCCGCCATGCGCCACCCGGGATCGACCGCGGTGCCGTCCGATGAGATGCCCGAGCGGCCGGACGACTCCCTCGGCCCCGAGGAGCGCGCCCTGCTCAGCAGCGACGCCGAGTGGGCCAAGAAGCTGCTGGCCAACCTGCCCGAGAACCAGCGCGAGCTGCTCCTGTTGCGCATCGCCGTAGGCTTGACCGCGGAGGAGACCGGACAGATGTTGGGAATGTCACCCGGCGCGGTCCGGGTCGCCCAGCACCGGGCGCTGAGCCGCCTCCGCGCGCTCGCCGAGCAGTAACGCCCTTGTACGGAGCCTCTGCAGCTCCCTTTGTTGAACAGGCGTGCTTCAGCTTCCGTACGAACATACGAAGCCTGAAGTAACCCCGTACCGTGGAATTTGCTAGCGATGCTTCCCGTTAGCATGGACATCCGCACCGATCAAGGCCATTTGGGGAAGGTGTCATGACTGCCAACGTCGACGGAGTGCCCGGTAAATTCGCGACACTCGGGCTGACCTACGACGACGTGCTGCTGCTGCCGGGCGCCTCTGAAGTGCTCCCCAACGCGGTCGACACCTCGTCCCGCATCTCCCGCAACGTCCGGGTGAACATCCCGCTGCTGTCGGCGGCGATGGACAAGGTGACCGAGTCGCGCATGGCGATCGCGATGGCCCGGCTGGGCGGTGTCGGCGTGCTGCACCGCAACCTCTCCATCGAGGACCAGGTCAACCAGGTCGACCTGGTGAAGCGGTCGGAGTCCGGCATGGTCACCGACCCGATCACGGTGCACCCGGAGGCCACGCTCGCCGAGGCGGACGCCCTGTGCGCCAAGTTCCGCATCAGTGGCGTGCCCGTCACCGACCCGGCCGGCAAGCTGCTCGGCATCGTGACCAACCGCGACATGGCCTTCGAGTCCGACCGCAGCCGTCAGGTGCGCGAGGTCATGACGCCGATGCCGCTGGTGACCGGCAAGGTCGGCATCTCCGGCGTGGACGCGATGGAGCTGCTGCGCAAGCACAAGATCGAGAAGCTTCCCCTCGTCGACGACGCCGGTGTTCTCAAGGGCCTGATCACGGTCAAGGACTTCGTCAAGGCCGAGAAGTATCCGAACGCCGCCAAGGACGCCGAGGGCCGCCTGCTCGTCGGCGCCGCCGTGGGCGCCAGCCCCGAGGCCCTGGAGCGCGCCCAGGCGCTGGCCGCGGCCGGCGTGGACTTCCTGGTCGTCGACACCTCGCACGGCCACAACAGCAACGCCCTCAGCTGGATGTCGAAGATCAAGTCGAGCGTGGACGTCGACGTGATCGGCGGCAACGTCGCCACCCGCGACGGCGCGCAGGCCCTGATCGACGCCGGTGTCGACGGCATCAAGGTGGGCGTGGGCCCCGGCTCCATCTGTACGACCCGTGTGGTCGCCGGCATCGGCGTCCCGCAGGTCACCGCCATCTACGAGGCCTCCCTCGCCGCCCGCCCGGCCGGCATCCCGCTGATCGGCGACGGCGGCCTGCAGTACTCCGGCGACATCGGCAAGGCGCTCGCCGCCGGTGCCGACACGGTGATGCTGGGCTCGCTGCTCGCGGGCTGCGAGGAGTCGCCCGGCGAGCTGCTCTTCATCAACGGCAAGCAGTTCAAGTCGTACCGCGGCATGGGCTCGCTCGGCGCCATGCAGTCGCGCGGCCAGGCCAAGTCGTACTCCAAGGACCGCTACTTCCAGGCCGAGGTCGCCTCCGACGACAAGCTCGTCCCCGAGGGCGTCGAGGGCCAGGTGCCCTACCGCGGCCCGCTGGCCAACGTCCTGCACCAGCTCGTCGGCGGTCTGCGTCAGACCATGGGCTACGTGGGCGCGGCCACCATCGAGGAGATGGAGTCCAAGGGCCGTTTCGTCCGGATCACCTCCGCGGGCCTCAAGGAGAGCCACCCGCACGACATCCAGATGACGGTCGAGGCGCCGAACTACAGCAGCAAGTAGTCGTCAGTCGTCCCGAGGGCGGTCCCGGTGCATCCGGGGCCGCCCTTGCCGTACCCGTCGGCGATACTGGAAGACGCTGCAACGCATCAGGGAAAGGCCACAGACGTGACTGAGATCGAGATCGGGCGCGGCAAGCGCGGCCGCCGGGCGTACGCCTTCGACGACATCGCCGTCGTCCCCAGCCGCCGTACGCGGGACCCGAAGGAGGTCTCGATCGCCTGGCAGATCGACGCCTACCGCTTCGAGCTGCCCTTCCTGGCCGCCCCCATGGACTCCGTCGTCTCCCCTGCCACCGCGATCCGCATCGGCGAGCTGGGCGGCCTCGGCGTGCTCAACCTCGAGGGCCTGTGGACGCGGTACGAGGACCCGCAGCCGCTGCTGGACGAGATCGCCGAGCTGCCGGCCGAGCAGGCGACGCGCCGCCTGCAGGAGATCTACGCGGCGCCCATCAAGGAAGAGCTGATCGGCGCGCGCATCAAGGAGGTGCGCGACTCCGGCGTGGTCACGGCGGCCGCGCTCTCCCCGCAGCGCACCGCCCAGTTCTCCAAGGCGGTCGTGGACGCGGGCGTGGACATCTTCGTCATCCGCGGTACGACGGTCTCGGCGGAGCACGTCTCCTCCTCGCACGAGCCGCTGAACCTGAAGCAGTTCATCTACGAGCTGGACGTCCCGGTGATCGTCGGCGGCTGCGCCACCTACACCGCGGCCCTGCACCTGATGCGCACGGGTGCCGCGGGTGTGCTCGTGGGCTTCGGCGGCGGCGCCGCCCACACCACGCGCAACGTGCTGGGCATCCAGGTCCCGATGGCCACGGCCGTCGCGGACGTGGCCGCGGCCCGCCGTGACTACATGGACGAGTCCGGCGGCCGGTACGTGCACGTGATCGCGGACGGCGGTGTCGGCTGGTCCGGCGACCTGCCCAAGGCGATCGCCTGCGGCGCCGACGCGGTGATGATGGGCTCCCCGCTGGCCCGTGCCACGGACGCGCCCGGCAAGGGCCACCACTGGGGCATGGAGGCGGTCAACGAGGAGCTGCCCCGTGGCAAGAAGGTCGGCCTCGGCACGGTCGGCACCATCGAGGAGATCCTCACCGGCCCGTCCCACACGCCCGACGGCTCGATGAACTTCTTCGGCGCCCTGCGCCGCGCGATGGCCACCACCGGCTACAGCGAGCTGAAGGAGTTCCAGCGGGTCGAGGTGACGGTGGCGGACTCGCAGCACAGGCGGTGACGTGACGCTGCGCTCGGCTCGAGCGCAGGTGGGCACGAGGGGCCCGGACCACCCGAAGGCGGTCCGGGCCCTTGTCGCGCCGATGGGACGGCTCAGAGTTCGCCCAGGCCGCCCAGGGCCAGGACGAGCCCGCAAACACAGATGACACCGCCGAGGACGCGATAGCCCAGTGCCGTGATCCACTTGGCCGGTGGGGCAAGTCGCCCACGGCAGCCGTACGCAGCTCGTGGTTGCGTTCCTGGTACCGCTCCAAGGCCTTGGACGCCTCTCGGACGTCGCATGCGACCCAACCGCCGCCCACGGCGGCCGTCAGGCCGAGCAGGAGCAGGAAGACGGACACGGGCATGGTCAGGCCGCGGCCTTCTTGGTGCCGGAGAACGCGGCGAAGCCGGCGATGGCGAAGAAGAGGAAGGTCAGCGGGTCGGAGTCTTCCTTCCAGGCCTTCTGGACGATGTCGAAGTGGTCGAAGAAGACCTGGGTGAAGCTCAGGCCGCTCACCTTGGCGCCGATCATGGCCTCGCCCACCAGCTGGCCGAAGTAGACGGAGGCCAGGGACAGGACGACGGCGGCGATCGGGAGGACGGGGTTGCGGCCGCCCGCCTTGCCCGCCGCGACACCGACGACGAAGCCGACGCCGACGGCCGCGTAGCCGATCTCGTGCTTGGTGGCGCCGATGATGACGCCGTAGAGCGCCGCGGCGGCCACGGCGGCGACGACCGCGGCGACCAGGCCGAGGACGAGGTTGTTCCGGGCCGGCGCCGACGGCGCGGGCGGGGCGAAGGCGCCCGGCTGGTCGGCCGGACCGCCCGGCTGCGGCGGGTACGGCGCGCCGGCCGGGGCCTGCTGCGCGTACGGGTTGCCGTCGACCGGACCGGGCTGCGGCGACTGCGGCGGTGGAGCTGACTGGCTCATGACAGAAATCCCCCCGATATGGAGCACGACTGAAGGACGGAAACGGAAAACCCCCGGCACACGCGTGTGCGGCGAGTCCGGGGGAGACTAACAGCCGGGGACGACAACGCCCCCGGCTGTTTTCCGTTCGTGACCGTGCTCAGAGCCGGTGTGCCGCCCCGGTGGGCGTGGCCCCGCGCGTGTCCAGCAGCAACTGTGCCTTCACCGACAGCCCCTGCAGGTCGTAGGTGCGGTGCTGCTGCAGCAGGATCGTCAGGTCGGCGTCGGCGGCGCTCTCATAGAGCGCGTCCGCGCGGGGGACCGGGCGGTCCAGCACGTTCCAGGAGGCGACCAGGGGGTCGTGGAAGCTCACCGAGGCGCCCAGCTCCATCAGCCGGATCGCGATCTCCTGGGCCGGTGTGCCCTGCAGATCGGCGAGGTCGGGCTTGTAGGTGACGCCGAGCAGCAGCACGCGCGCGCCGCGGGCGGACTTGCCGTGCTCGTTGAGGAGGGCGGCAGCGCGCTGCACGACGTACCGAGGCATCCGGCTGTTGACCTGCTGGGCCAGCTCCACCATCCGCAGGGCGCGGGTGGCGTGCCCGGTCAGGTCCTGCGGCACGCCGTGGCCGCCGACGCCCGGGCCCGGCCGGAACGCCTGGAAGCCGAAGGGCTTGGTCTCCGCGCACCGGATGACGTCCCACAGATCGACGCCCAGCTCATGGCACAGCACGGCCATCTCGTTGACCAGCGCGATGTTGACGTGCCGGAAGTTGGTCTCCAGCAGTTGTACGGTCTCCGCCTCGCGCAGCCCACGCGCGCGTACCACCTTGTCGGTGAGCCGGCCGTAGAAGGCGGCGGCCGACTCGGTGCAGGCGGGGGTGAGGCCGCCGATGACCTTGGGGGTGTTGGCGGGGACGTGGTCACGGTTGCCGGGGTCGACCCGGCTGGGCGAGTAGGCGAGGTGGAAGTCGCGGCCGGCGCGCAGCCCCGAGCCCTCCTCCAGCAGGGGGCGCAGGAATTCCTCGGTGGTGCCGGGGAGCACCGGCGACTCCAGGATGACGGTGGTGTGCGGGCGGAGCGCCTTGGCGAGGGTGCGGGCGGCCGCCTCCACCTGGCCGAGATCGAGTCCGCCGTCGGCGCCGCGGGGGGTCGGCGCGCAGATCACCGCGGTGCGCACCCGGCCGAGCTGGGCCGGGTCGGTGACGGGCCGGAAGCCCGCAGAGTGCATCCGGCGCAGCTCGGCGGGGCTCAGCGAACTCCCCTCGGGGCCGGTGGCGTAACCGACGGTGGGGATGCGTGCGGCGACGGCGGCCTGGGCGAGCGGCAAGCCGTAGGGGCCGAGTCCGATGACGGCGAGGTCTGCGGGCATGGCGTGGGCGGTCCTTCCCGATAGCCGAAGCGGGACAGGCGCGCAACCGCTGTGGACAGGATGAGCGCGTGCAATGTCAGACTAGGTACACATATGACTGTTATGTGTGATTCTGTTCGTGTGTCTTCCGAGGGTTGTGCGCGAGTTGTCCACAGGTTGGGAATGCGTGGTGGCTGAAGTCGGGCAACCCGGTCAGAATTTGGGCATGAGGAGGGGATGAACCGGGCTTCGCCCACCGGGGTGCGGCCGACGCGAGCGAGTCTGCGACAGCGGGAGGCAGCGTGAGGACAGCGACTCTGGGGCCGACGCAGCGCGCCGAGGCATTGGCGGAGATGGCGGAGCGTGAGCTGGACGTGCTGGTGATCGGCGGCGGGGTCGTCGGCGCGGGCACCGCGCTGGACGCCGTCACGCGCGGCCTGTCCACCGGTCTGGTCGAGGCCCGCGACTGGGCGTCCGGCACCTCCAGCCGGTCCAGCAAGCTGATCCACGGCGGTCTGCGCTATCTGGAGATGCTCGACTTCGCGCTCGTCCGCGAGGCCCTGAAGGAGCGCGGACTGCTCCTGGAGCGGCTCGCCCCGCACCTGGTCAAACCGGTGCCGTTCCTGTATCCGCTGCAGCGCAAGGGCTGGGAGCGCCTCTACGCCGGCTCGGGCGTCGCGCTCTACGACGCGATGTCCATGGCCCGGGGCCACGGCCGGGGCCTGCCCGTGCACCGCCACCTGACTCACCGTCAGGCCCTGCGCGTCGCGCCCTGCCTGAAGAAGGACGCCCTGGTCGGCGCCCTGCAGTACTACGACGCCCAGATGGACGACGCCCGCTTCGTGGCCACCCTGGTGCGCACGGCGGCGTCCTACGGCGCGAAGGCGGCCAACCGCGCGCGCGTGACCGGGTTCCTGCGCGAGGGCGAGCGGGTGGTCGGCGCCCGGGTGCAGGACGTGGAGGGTGGCGGGGAGTACGAGATCCGCGCCAAGCAGATCGTCAACGCGACCGGGGTGTGGACCGACGACACACAGGCCATGGTGGGGGAGCGGGGCCAGTTCCACGTCCGCGCCTCCAAGGGCATCCACCTGGTCGTGCCCAAGGACCGCATCCACTCCACCACCGGCCTGATCCTGCGCACCGAGAAGTCCGTCCTCTTCGTCATTCCCTGGGGCCGGCACTGGATCGTCGGCACCACCGACACCGACTGGAGCCTCGACAAGGCCCATCCGGCCGCGTCCAGCGCCGACATCGACTACCTGCTGGAGCACGTCAACTCGGTGCTCGCGGTGCCGCTCGGCCGCGACGACGTGCAGGGGGTGTACGCCGGTCTGCGCCCGCTGCTCGCCGGCGAGTCCGACGCCACCAGCAAGCTCTCCCGCGAGCACACGGTCGCCCATCCGGTGCCGGGACTCGTGGTCGTGGCGGGCGGCAAGTACACCACCTACCGCGTGATGGCGAAGGACGCGGTCGACGAGGCGGTGCACGGCCTGGACATGCGGGTCGCCGACAGCGTGACGGAGGAGACCCCGCTGCTGGGCGCGGAGGGCTACCAGGCGCTGTGGAACGCGCGCGCCCGGACAGCCGCGCGCACCGGGCTCCACGTGGCCCGCGTGGAACATCTGCTGAACCGGTACGGCTCGCTGTCCGAGGAAGTCCTGGACCTCGTCACCACCGACCCCGCCCTGGGCGAGCCCCTGCAGGCGGCCGACGACTATCTGCGTGCCGAGGTGGTGTACGCCGCCTCGCACGAGGGCGCCCGGCACCTGGACGACGTCCTCACCCGCCGCACCCGCATCTCCATCGAGACCTTCGACCGGGGCACCCGCAGCGCCCGCGAGGCGGCCGAGCTGATGGCACCGGTCCTCGGCTGGGACAAGGACCAGATCGAGCGCGAGGTCGAGCACTACGAGAAGCGGGTGGAGGCCGAGCGGGAGTCCCAGCGCCAGCCCGACGACCTGACGGCGGACGCGGCGAGGCTGGGAGCGCCGGACATCGTGCCGTTGATATGAGCGAGCGCGGCCGAAGCCGGCCCATGAGGCGGGTGCCCGGCGGCAGCCGAAAACCCGTCACCCCTGGCCGAAACCAGGCGCATTTCCCCGAAACCGGCGCACCGGCTCCCGCCTGACGCGAAGGGCACCCTGGGCGCTCGGCACTTGTCGGGTGAGAGACAATGGAGGCTCTGTCAGGGCGGGTTGTTTGAGGGGACGCATGTCGGAGGCGGAGCGGGCGGGTACATCTCGTCAGGGGACTCGTCAGGACAAGAGCGAGCGTCGTCTCCTCGCCGGGCGGTACCGGCTGGGAGACGTGCTGGGCCGGGGCGGGATGGGCACGGTCTGGCGCGCCGAGGACGAGACCCTGGGCCGGACGGTCGCCGTCAAGGAGCTGCGGTTCCCGTCGAACATCGACGAGGAGGAGAAGCGGCGCCTGATCACGCGCACCCTGCGCGAGGCCAAGGCGATCGCCCGGATCCGCAACAACAGCGCGGTGACGGTCTTCGACGTGGTCGACGAGGACGACCGGCCGTGGATCGTCATGGAGTTGGTGGAGGGCAAGTCCCTGGCCGAGGTCATCCGCGAGGACGGCCTGCTGGAGCCCAAGCGCGCCGCCGAGGTGGGGCTCGCCGTCCTCGACGTGCTGCGCTCCGCGCACCGCGAGGGCATCCTGCACCGGGACGTGAAGCCGTCGAACGTGCTCATCGCCGAGGACGGCCGGGTGGTGCTCACCGACTTCGGTATCGCGCAGGTCGAGGGCGACCCGTCCATCACCTCCACCGGCATGCTCGTCGGCGCCCCCTCCTACATCTCCCCCGAGCGGGCCCGCGGCCACAAGCCGGGGCCGGCGGCCGACCTGTGGTCGCTCGGCGGCCTGCTGTACGCGGCGGTCGAGGGCGTGCCCCCGTACGACAAGGGCTCGGCGATCGCCACGCTCACCGCGGTGATGACCGAGCCCCTGGAGGAGCCCAAGAACGCGGGCCCGCTCAAGGACGTCATCTACGGCCTGCTGACCAAGGACCCGGCCCAGCGGCTCGACGACGCGGGCGCCCGGGCCATGCTCAACGCCGTGATCCACGCGCCCGAGCCGGAGCCGATGGACGCCACACGGGTGGTTCCGCTGCCGCCGCAGCCGGCTTCGTCCCAGGGCAGACGGAGCGAGGAGGCCGGGGAGAAGCTGCGCGGCGCGCTGCGCTCGGTCCGCAAGGCGGCCGGGGCGGCCACGGGAGCCGGGTCCGCCCGGACGAAGAGCGGCGGCGACACGGCCGCTCCGGGCGCCGGTGAGACCCCGGGCGCGGGCGGTGCGACGGCCGGCGGGGCACACCCTGCCGGCCAGGGCGGGGGACGGCCGGCGTCCTCCGGTGGAGCGCGGCCCGCCTCCACGGGTGGGTCCGCCGCCGGGCCTGCCGGCAGACAGTCGGGTCCTGCCGTCGGCGCCTCCGGTGGCTCCGGTGCCGCAGGTGTGCCGAACTCCAACGCGAACAAGCCGAGTTCGGGCTGGCCCGTGGTGCCGCCGCCGGACCTGGATCTGCCGCCGCGGCCGGTGCCGCGGGCGCCGCTGACCGATGTGGTGCCCAAGCGCACGCTGGTGATCATCGCGGTGATCGTCGCCCTCGCCGTGCTCGGCACGGTCCTGGCCATCGCCCTGAGCGGCGACGACAAGGACGGCAAGAACAGCGGGGCCAAGGCGGTGGCGAGCGCCAGTGCGTCCACCAAGCAGGACAAGGGCGACAAGAGCACCGGCAGCGGGGCGCGGAAGGACGGGACGAGCCCGTCGTCCGGTACAGGATCCGCTTCGGGCACCGCCGCCGACGCGAGTGCGGCCACCGACGACTCCGGCTCGGCCGACTCCTCCGGCAAGTCCGGGGCCAAGGACGGCGGAAGCGCGCCGGTGGTGTCGACCCGCAAGGGCGGCCAGGGGTACTCGATCGGGCTGCCCAAGGGATGGTCGTTCCAGTCCACCGGCAGCGCGGGCGACCGGTACACCGGTCCGGACGGGCAGAAGCTGCTCATCGGCTGGACCAGCAGCCCCAAGAGCGACCCGGTGGCGGACTGGAGGAACCAGGAGGGCTACATGGTGCGCTCCCAGTACCACAGGATCCGCATAGAGAAGGTCGACTACCGGGACTGGAACACGGCCGACTGGGAGTTCACCTACGTCGACGGCGGCACCAAGTACCGCAGCATCGACCGCGGGTTCGTGGTCAACGGTCATCTCGGTTACGGACTGATGTACACCGCGAAGGCCGCGAACTGGGACAGCGCGCTGCGCAAGGACACGTGGCAGACGCTCACCGCCTCCTTCCAGCCCAAGTCATAGGCTTCGGGCGTCGGTTCGCGCGTGAGAATCCGTCATCCACTCCGTGCGGTTTGCCTCCGGCACGTATCGTGAATGGTTGCGGACCGTACGCAGCCGGAAGCGTGTGCGAAACGGGTCGCGAGGCGAACGGATGTGACCAACCGGGCGGCCGGGGGAGGCAACGTGAACGACTACGCGGGTCGGGTGCTCGCCGACCGCTACCGCCTGCCGTTGCCGCCCTCCGACGAGTACGAACTCACCGAGACCCGCGCCTTCGACACCTACAGCGGTCAGGAAGTGCTCGTCCGGCAGGTGCCGTTGCCGGAGGTTGTCGAGGCCGAGGTGCTCGACGCGGAGGGGCTGCCCGCGGGCTTCACCGCGCGTGAGCGCGGGGCCGGGAACCGGCGGACGCCGGGCGCCCGGACCGCTAGCCGGCGGCCCGCCGACCCGGCCGTACGGCGTGCCGTCGAGGCCGCGCAGGCCGCGGCCCGCATCCCCGACCATCCGCGCCTCGACCAGGTCTTCGACGTGTTCGCCGAGGGCGGTTCGCTGTGGATCGTCAGCGAGTTGGTGGCCGCGCGCCCGCTCGCCGCGCTGCTCGCCGAGCAGCCGCTCACGCCGTACCGGGCGGCCGAGGTCGCCGCCGACGTGCTCATGGCGCTCCGGGTGCTGCACGGCCATGGCTGGGTGCACCGCAACATCACCGCCCGCACGGTGCTCGTCTGCGACGACGGCCGTGTGATGCTGACCGGCCTCGCCGTCGGCGCCGCGGAGGAGGCGCTGTGCGGGTACGACCCGGTTCCGGCCCGGGAAGCACCGGACGAGGGTGCCGTCGGGGGAGCGGGGACGGAGGCCGAGCCGACCGGTCCGGGCGCCGTTCCAGGGGCCGGTCCCGGGGCGGCGGTTCGGGCTTCCGGTGGCCTGGGCGTTCCTCCGGATCCCGCCGGTTCCGGCCACCGGCCGAGGGGTGAGACCGCAGGCATGCCCTCGGCGGACGTCGACCCCGAGGCCGCGCGCCGGGCCGCGATCCAGGCCAGGGCCGCCGGAGGGCTGCCGGTGCCGGGGGCGAACGGGATGCCGGGCGGGGCGGGGATGCCCGGCCCGGCGGGCCAACGGCCCCTGGAGAACGGGGCGGACATCCGTGCCGCCCGCGCCGGCGCCATCGCCGCGTACCGCGCGGGTGCCCGTGCCGCCGCCCGGGTGCAGGAGGCCCGGCAGAGCGGGCGCCCCAGCCTGCCCGGGGCCCGGCCGCCCGCCGAGGGCGACGCCGGCGCCGCCCGGGCCGACGGCACGACGCAGCCGCCGTACCCCGGCGGTCCGGGCACCACGACCCCGCCCGGACGCATCGCCGACCCCTATGGAGTGCAGGGCGCCCCCTGGCACGGCGCGGCACCACGCCCCGCCGCCGGCGGCCCCTCCCCGGCCCTGCCCGGCGGCCCACAGCGCCCGGGGCTCCCCCCGGCGAACCCCCGCCCGTCGGTCCCCGGCCAGGCCCCCGCCCCGGGCCCCGCCCTCGACCCCGTCCACCAGTCCTCCGCCCCGTCCCCCTCCGCCACCGGCGCCATCCCCGCCACCCACACCGGCCCCCACCCCCACTGGAACGACCCTGGAGCCGCCGTTGCCCGCCGGGGCCCCGCGACCGCTCTGGCGGCCGAGCGGGCGCGGCAGGTGCGGATGACCGTCGTGGGGCCGGTGACCGAGCGGTGGGCGCCGGAGCAGGCCGGGCCCGTGCACGAGAACTGGCAGCTGGCGGCGCCGATCGGGCCCGCCACCGATCTGTGGGCGCTGGGCGCGCTGCTGTTCCGGGCCGTGCAGGGGCACGCGCCCTATCCCGAGGAGTCGACGGCCGAGCTGGTGCAGCTGGTGTGCGCCGAGCCGCCCGCCTTCGCCGAGGAGTGCGGCCCGCTCCGGCCGGTCGTGGAGTCGCTGCTGCGCCAGGACCCCACCGAGCGTCTGGACGTCGAGGAGCTGAACGGCTGGCTGCGCTCGCTGGTGCGCTCCGCGCCCGAGCCGGACGCCGGCACCCATGTCGTACCCGTGCCGCCCGCCGACCCGAGCCGGCTGCCGATCGTCCGGCGCCGCGGCGAGCTGGTGCGGACGCGGCGGCGGCGCGCCGGGCTGCCCGAGGTCCATCCGCACGGCCGGCACAAGCGCGCCCGGGCCCGGGAGGAGGCGCGTTCGCCGCGCAGTCTGGGCCGGACCCTGCTCGTGCTGATCCTGCTCCTGCTGGCCGGCGCGATCGCGTACGCGATGCTGTTCATGCCCAAGCAGGGGGACAGCGGTGCCGCGGGGAGCACGGACCGCACGGGCAGCGCGGGGGAGGCCGGTCCCGCGCCCTCGCCCACCCGGCAGTCACCCTCCGAGCAGGGCGGCGGCCCCTCCGCGTCCGCACCCGCCACCGAGCCCCAGACGGGTGGAGACCAGTCCGTCGCCGACGGCTTCACCCTGCGCAAGGATCCGGAGGGGTTCCAGGTCGCCGTCGCCAAGGGCTGGGGACGCACGCCGAAGAACGGCAGCGGCCAGGTGGTGTACGCGCACGGGAACTTCGAGCTGATCGTCGTACCGGGCAGGGACAGCGCGTCGGCGTACGGCAGTGATCCGATGGCCTACCAGCGGGACAAGGAGAGCGAACTCCAGCCGTACCGCGACTCCAGCTGGGCCACGGCCACCGGTCTGAGAACCATCGAGGTGGGCGGGCGGACCATGGCCGAGGGGCAGTTCACCTGGACCGACGGCCAGGGCCGCGACCTGTTCGTGCGCAACATGGCGATCCTGCTGAACGGCCGGTACCACCTCATCCAGGTCCGTGGCCCGGAGGCCGAACGGGACCAGGTGACACGGCTGTACGAGCAGGCGACGGCGACGTACCGCTACGCCGGTTGAGCGCCCCGTATACCGGTTGACCGGTACCGGCCGATTCCCGCGGCGACATGCGTCACAGTGCTGTCACCTTGGGACCCCGCCAGTTCCCAGTTGGTTGACGGGTCCTTAGTCTGACCCTGTCAAGAGCATTGCGGGGCAACGTGAATCAGATGCAGGGCCTGCTCATAGCGGGCCGCTACCGGCTCGCCGATTCCATCGGCAGCGGCGGCATGGGCCGGGTGTGGCGCGCCCACGACGAGGTGCTGCACCGGACGGTCGCCGTCAAGGAACTGACCGCGGCGCTCTACGTCTCCGACAGCGACCGGTCCGTGCTGCTCGCCCGCACCCGGGCCGAGGCCCGCGCGGCCGCGCGCATCAACCACTCCGCCGTCGTCACCGTGCACGACGTCCTCGAACACGACGGCCGCCCGTGGATCGTCATGGAGCTGGTCGAGGGCAACTCGCTGGCCGACGCGGTCAAGGAGCGGGGACGGGTGGAGCCCGGCGAGGCAGCCCGCATCGGGCTGTGGGTGCTGCGGGCGCTGCGCGCCGCACACTCCGCCGGCGTGCTGCACCGGGACGTCAAGCCGGGCAACGTCCTTCTCGGCCGGGACGGCCGGGTCCTGCTCACCGACTTCGGCATCGCGCAGATCGAGGGCGACTCCACCATCACCCGCACCGGAGAGGTCGTCGGCTCGGTCGACTACCTCGCCCCCGAGCGGGTGCGCGGCCACGACCCGGGCCCGTCCTCCGACCTGTGGGCGCTCGGCGCCACGCTGTACACGGCGGTCGAGGGCCGCTCGCCGTTCCGCCGCACCTCGCCCCTGACCACCATGCAGGCGGTCGTGGAGGAGGAGGCCGCCCAACCGCAGTACGCCGGTCCGCTCGGCCCTGTCATCACCGCCCTGCTGCAGAAGGACCCGGCGCACCGGCCCGGCGCGGACGAGACGGAGCAGATGCTCGCCGAAGCGGCGGAGGGGCGACGGCCGAACGCGGCGCAGGTGTACGTGCCCACGCAGCAGGGCCGCTTCCGGCCGGAGGCGCAGACGGGTCCCACGCGCACCGGCGCGGAGAGGGCCACCGGAACGCCGTATCCGCCGGTGACCGGGCCGACGCGGGTCGGCGGTCCGTACGACGCGGGTTCCGGGCCACACGCTCCCGTCCCGCAAGGGCAGCCGGTACAGCCGGTACGGCCGCCCAAGCGCCGCAGGCTGCGCACGCTCGCCCTGGTGGTCGCCCTCGCCGCGATCGTCGGCGGAGGTGCCGCGGTCGTGCTGCAGCAGTTCGGCACGGGCGGCCGCGGCGGCTCCGCCTCTGTATCGCCGCCTCCCAGGGCCAGTGCCAGTGCCAGTGCCAGTGCCACGCCGAGCGGCGAGGGCGGTCAGGGGGCGGTTCCGGCCGGCTGGGAGCGGCGCAACGACCCGGTGGGCTTCAGCATCTCCCTGCCCAAGGGGTGGAAGCGGTCCGTCTCCATCGACCAGGACGGTCTCCGGCAGGTCGACTACTCGCCCGACAAGGGCAAGCACCTCGTGCGGGTCGCGGTCGACACCGCGCCGGACTTCAGCTCCTCGTACGAGCACATGAGCTACCTGGAGCGGCAGCGGGTCTCACCGCGACTGCTGGGCTACAAGCGGCTGAACCTCAAAGAGGAGCTCTTCCGCGACCTGCCGGGCGTCCGCTGGGAGTACACGTGGGATGCGCTGGCCAAGGACCCGCCGCACTACTTCCCGGGTCCCTACCATGCGATCGACGTCGCGTACATGGAGAGTGACGGCACCGAGTACGCCATCTACGCGGCCTCGCCGGCCGACGACTGGGCCACCACCAGAAAGCAGTTCGACTGGATCCTGCGGGGCTTCCAGGAGGGTTGATCCGAGTGGAACAGAAGGTTCCACTCGGCCGACACGTCAACGAGGGGCTCAGGCATAGTCCGTGCAAGCGCGGACTATCGTGCCCCCTTCTATGACCGCCACCTGCGCGCCGATGTAGTCGAGATCATCGCCGGTGGGCGACGCGTAAGTGGTGAAGGAGACGGTCGATCCGTTTCCGTCGTAGTTGGAATGCCAGGGCCACTCGTGCACCCATCCGGTGCCGCCGTCTATGGAAACCAGTCGAATGGCCACATGGTGACCATCGGCAGCGGTGTCCTTGACCCAACCGCTGATGTCCACATGTGTGGCTGTCCAGTTGGTGAACGTGAGGCTCCCCGAGGCGCCGGTCACCGAGCACGCGGCTCCGCCGCTCGCCGCGCTGGCATTGGTCACTGTGGTCGTGGCGAATATCGCCACCGCCGCGAGGCACGTGACGGAAAGGCGCTTAAACGTGTTTCCCATAAGGAAAAGGTAAGGGTTTCATGATTCACTGGACAGCAAGATTCAAGCCACCCGTTTTGCCCTGTATGGCGTGTATAGCTTGGCGATTAACCATGCTTTGTAGCTTTTCCAAGGCACGTTGTGGCCGAAAATGATCACCCTTGTTGAGGCGCCTTCCCTCATGGCGGCCTCCTTGGGGCGGCGGCATACTTGGCCGATCGCCGCCCCGGAAGGCGTCCGTCCGATGCGGCATGATGGGGCGCATGGGGACCGAGGGGGACGTCGTCCGTGTGATCGCGGGCCGTTACCGCCTGGAGGCGAGGATCGGGCGCGGGGGCATGGGCGTCGTGTGGCGGGCCCTCGACCAGGTGCTGGGCCGACGTGTCGCGGTCAAGGAACTCCTCCCGGACGACTCGCTCTCCGAGGGCGACGCGCGACGCCGCCGGGACCGTACGTTCCGTGAGGCGCGGGCGGTCGCCCAGCTGCGGCATCCGCACATCATCGTCGTGCACGACGTGGTGGAGCAGGACGAACGGCCCTATCTCGTCATGGAGTTGATCGACGGCGGCTCGCTCGCCGACCTCGTCTCCCGGCAGGGACCGGTCGACGCAGCCGAGGCCGCGCGGATCGGCATCGCCCTGCTCAGCGCGGTGCGCACCGCGCACGAGGCCGGGGTGCTGCACCGGGACATCAAGCCCGCGAACGTGCTGATCGAGTCCGGTACCGGCCGGGTCGTGCTGACCGACTTCGGCATCGCGCAGGTCGCGGGCGCCACCACGCTCACCGAGACCGGCTCCTTCGTCGGCTCGCCCGAATACACCGCGCCGGAGCGGATGTCCGGGGTCCGCACCGGGCCGGAGTCCGACCTGTGGTCGGTCGGCGCGCTGCTGTGCACGGTGCTCAGCGGCGAGTCGCTGTTCCGGCGCGACTCGCTCGGCGGCATCCTGCACGCCGTGGTCGCCGCCGAGATCCGGCCCCCCGTCGAGGCCGAGCCGCTGCTGCCGGTCGTACGGGGGCTGCTGGAACGCGACCCCGACCGGCGCCTCGGCGCGGCCGACGCCGAGCGGATGCTGTGGACGTTCCTCGAGACGGGCCGGACCCCGGAGGCACCGGGCGCGCCGGCCTCCGGTCGAGGGCACTGGATCGGCGGGGGCCGGGCACCGAGGTCGGGAGCGGCGGGGGGCTGGACACAGAGGTCCCGGGCGGCGGGGAGCCGCATGCCGGGGTCCGGGGCGGCAGGAAGCCGTCCATCGGAATCCGATGCGGCGCAGGGCGGTACGCCTGGGGCCGATGCTGCCCGGGGTCGTAGGCCGGGGTCCGATGCGGCTCACGGCCGTCCATCGGTGGCTGATGGCGCCCAGGGCGGTACGCCGGGGTTCGACGCGGCCCGGGGGCATACGGCGGGGTCCGGTGCGGCGCAGGGCCCTGTGCCGGAGTCCGGGTCGGCGGGGAGTCGTCCATCGGAATCCGATGCGGCGCAGGGGCCTGTCCCGGGCTTCGAGGCGGCCCACGGCCGTACGGCGGGGTCCGATGCGGCCGAGGAGCGTACGGCGGGGTCCGATGCGGTCCAGGACCGTGCGTCCGGATCCGACGCTGCCGGGCCGCATGCACCGAGGCCAGATGCGGCCTCGGGGGCCGCGCCGTGGGCCGATGCCGCCCGGGGGCGTACGCCGGAGGCCGCCGCGGCCTACTCGCCGACCCGGCAGGACCTTCCGCACGGTGGACCCCAGTCGCCGCCCACCGCATCCGCGGCGGCGGAGCCCCCGGCCCGCACGTCCACGCGCGGAGTGCTGATCGCGGCCCTGCTCGTCGCCGCGCTGGCGGGGGCCGGTGTGTCGGCGGCGGCGCTGCTGTTGCACGGCAGCGGGGACGGCGGCGACGGCAGCCCCGGCCGGACGGCGACCTCCCCGGCGACCGGGACCCGAACGAGCCCGTCCGCGCCGCCGTCCCCGTCGCCCGGCGAGACCCGCCCGACGGCCTCGGCCGGCTCGCACATCGCGCCCTCCGGTTACCGCACGGCCCGGGACCCGGCCGGCTTCTCCCTCGCCGTACCGGAGGACTTCACGCGCAGTCCGCAGGGCGAGCGCGTCTTCTACCTCTCACCCGGTGAGACCTTCCGCCTCGGCATCAAGGTCGCCGATCCCGAACCGGGCGGTCCGCAGGCCGTGATGGAGCGATCGGCCGCCAACGGCCCCTCCACCAATCCGGGTTACCACGACGGCCGGGTCACCTCCACCTCGCACGGCGGACATCCCGCGGCGCTCTGGGAGTTCAGCTGGAACGGCTTCAGCGCGGCGGAGGGGCCGCGCCACACCTACGACCTGTGCTGGGAGGAGGGCGGGCGGATGTACGACGTGTGGGTGTCGGCGCCGGTCGGCAAGGTGCGGGAGGCGCGGGAGTACTTCGACGTGGCGGTCGACACCTTCCGGGCCGGGTCCTGAACTGCCGCTCGGTCACGGGTCTGTGACCGGTTCGCATTCCCTGTGGCTGTGGGGCGCGATGGCGCGATATGGATGATGCATGAGCAGTGACGGGGGAGTCGGTCACGGCACCGACGACACGACGAGTTTTGTTCTGCAACCGCCGCAGCCGCGCACGCACCCGATCCCGCAACCGGCTTCGGAGCCCCCTGCGACCCCGGACCCCGGCACCGGGCGGCTCGTCGCCGGCCGGTACCGGCTGCTCGGCAAGCTGGGCCATGGCGGGATGGGGACCGTGTGGCGGGCCCAGGACGAGACGGTGGACCGGGAGGTCGCCGTCAAGGAGCCCCGCGTACCGGACAGCCTTCCCGAACGGGAACGCGCCAACGCCTTCGAGCGCATGCGCCGCGAGGCCCGCGCGGCGGCCCGTCTCGACCACCCAGCGGTGGTGAACGTCCACGACGTGGCGGTGGTCGACGGGCGGCCCTGGATCGTGATGGAGCTGGTGCGCGGCCGCACCCTCGGCGACGTGCTGCGCGAGGGCACGCTGGACGCGCGCGAGGCCGCCCGGATCGGACTGCAGGTGCTCGGCGCTCTTGAGGCGGCGCACGCGGCGGGCGTCCTGCACCGGGACGTCAAGCCCGACAACGTCCTGCTCGGCCGGTACGACCGGGTGGTCCTCACGGACTTCGGGATCGCCCAGATCGAGGGCGACACGCGGCTCACGGACACCGGCGGCTTCGTCGGCTCGCCCGAGTACATCGCGCCGGAACGGGTGCTGGGCCGGCGGCCCGGCCCGGCGAGCGACCTGTGGTCCCTGGGCGTGCTGCTCTACACCGCGACCGAGGGCGTCTCGCCGTTCCGCCGCAGCAACACCCCGGCCACCCTCCAGTCGGTCCTCAACTCCACCCCGGCACCGCCCGCCTCCGCCTCCGGCCCGCTGGCCGAGGTCATCAACGGGCTGCTCCACAAGGACCCCGCGCACCGGCCCCAGGCGGACCGGGTGCGGGCGCTGCTTCAGGAGGCGGCCGAGCCCCCGGCGCCGCCGGCCCCCACCCAGCCCGTCCAGGCGGTCGCCCCCGCGCCGGTCAGGCGGCTCGGCCGCAAGGCGTGGCTGGGCACGGGCGCGGCGCTGGTCGTGGCGGCGGTGGCGGCGTACCTGGTGCTCGCCGATCCGTTCGCGGGCCCGCTGCCCGACGGCTGGGCGAAGCGCCCGGTCCCGAAGCTGGGCGCCACGCTCGCCGCCCCGGCGAGCTACAAGGTGGTCACGCCCGGCAAGGACGACTCCGACCGGAACTGGGTGACGTACGAGGACTGGAGCGGCGGCGTCTGGATCACGCTGGCGCTGGCGAAGAAGTCGCAGGACTCCCTGGACGAGATCAAGAACAGCGCCCGGTCCCAGATGTACGCCGACGACGAGAAGTTCCGCAGTGACGGCGACTACTCCCTCGACATGCCCGGCGGCGCGAGGACACACCCGGACGACACCGCGACGTACCACGGCAAGGAGGCCGCGAAGAACACCGTCGTCTACAAGTCCAACGACGGCGGCAACCCCAGCCCGCGGGAACTGCAGATCTTCTACTACCGCACGAGCGGCGGCGACCTGTACAAGCTCACCGTCGGCTACCCGAACAAGGGCGACTTCACGGCCCGCGGCCGGGACGTGGCCAAGGCTGCGATCGAGAACCTGGACATCGAGAAGCTGTGAGCGCCGGGTTTTCGAGTGTCCCGCTTCGACAAGGACCTGGTGCTCGCGGTACTCATGTGACATGAGTGGAGACGGTGAACGCCCGCCCGACGCACGTCTGATCGGTGGCCGCTACCGACTGGCCGGACGCCTCGGGTCCGGGCCCACCGGGACCGTCTGGCGGGCCCTGGACGAACAGGAGCCGGGCCGCCGGGTCGCCGTCAAGGAGCCGCTGCTGCCCGGCGATCCGGCAGACGACGAGGACAGCCGCCGTATCGCCCACCGGCTGTACCGGGAGGCCCGCGCCGCGGCCCGGGTGCGCCATCCCTCCGCCGTCACGGTGTACGACGTCGTCACCGAGGGACATGTGCCCTGGATCGTCATGGAGTTGGTGGCGGGCGAGTCGCTGCGGGAGGTCCTGCGGCGCGGCTCCCTCCCGCCCGCCGAGGCCGCCCGGATCGGGCTCGCCGTCCTCGGTGCCCTGCGCGCCGCCCACGCCGTCGGCATCGTGCACCGGGACGTCAAACCGGCCAACGTCCTGCTGGAGTCCGGCACCGGGCGGGTGGTCGTCACCGACTTCGGGACCGGCGACGGACACCCCGCACAAGCGCCCACCGGGTTCGTCGCCCCCGAGCGAGCCGCGGGCCCCGGCGCCGGCCCGGCCTCCGATCTGTGGTCCCTCGGCGCCCTGCTCCGCGCCGTCCTCGCGGACACGGACCCCGGCCCGCTGGGTCCCCTGCTGGACCGGCTGCACGCCGACGAGCCGGAGGCCCGCCCGGGTGCGCACGAGGTCATGGCGGCCCTGCGGGACTACCTCGGGCTCACGCCCGTACCGGACCCGGTACCCGAAGCCGCGCCCGCGGAGGCCCCTTCGGCGCCCCCCTCCGAGCCGCCTCGCCGCAGGCCGAGGACGGCACTGGGACTCCTCCTGGCGAAAAAAGCCGGACTGGAGTGATCCTTCTGCGCGCGACCGTGTCAACGCCCTGATCAGCACATTCACTGCCAGTGATCACTGGCGGTATGTGTGCAGTACGTGAATCCCCGTTACCGACGGGTACACAAAGGCTGCCCCGCGACATACCCTGCGCGTCATGACGGACACGCAGGCCCCGGACAGCACCGGCACCAATCCCCTCGCGCCCGCCCCCGAGGGCGTCCGCACCGCCGCCGACGTGGTCACGCCGGAACTGGTGGCCCAGCTCACCAAGGGCGTCGCCGGCTCCGGCCGTACGGCCAACCACACCCCGTTCACCGGCGAGAAGCTGGCCGACCTGCCCGAGTCCACCCCCGAGGACGTACTGAAGGCCTTCGAGGCCGCCCGCGCGGCACAGGCCGTGTGGGAGAGGACCCCGGTACGGCAGCGGGCCGCCGTCCTCCTGCGCTTCCACGACCTGGTGCTGGAGCGGCAGGCCGAGGTGCTCGACCTGATCCAGCTGGAGACCGGCAAGGCCCGGCTGCACGCGCACGAGGAGGTGCAGGCCGTCGCCGTCGCGGCCCGCCACTACGGCCGCAAGGCCCCCGCCTACCTGCGGCCCAAGCGGCACACCGGCGCCGTCCCCACGCTCACGAAGGTCACCGAACTCCGCCACCCGCGCGGGGTCGTGGGCCAGATCGCCCCCTGGAACTACCCTCTGGAGCTGTCCGTCGGCGACGCGCTGCCCGCCTTCGTGGCCGGCAACGCGGTCGTGATGAAGCCGGACACCGAGACGTGTCTCACCGCGCTCTGGGCGCGCGACCTGCTCATCGAGGCGGGGCTGCCCGAAGGCGTCTTCCAGGTCGTGCTCGGCGAGGGCCCGGTCGTCGGACCCGAGCTGGTCAAGCACGCCGACTACGTCTCCTTCACCGGCTCCACCCGCACCGGCCGCGAGGTCGCCCAGGGCGCCGCCGCCCGGCTGGTCGGCGTCTCCCTCGAACTCGGCGGCAAGAACGCCATGCTGGTGCTGGACGACGCCGACATCGAGAAGGCCGCCGCCGGCGCCGTCCGCGCGTGCTTCTCCTCCGCCGGGCAGCTCTGCATCTCCATCGAGCGGCTGTACGTCCACGAGTCGATCGCCGACGCCTTCCTGGAGCGCTTCGCCGCCCGCACGAAGGCCATGCGGCTCGGCAACTCCCTCGCCTACGGCGCCGACATGGGCTCGCTGGTCGGCGAGCGCCAGCTGGAGACCGTTCAGCGGCATGTCGAGGAGGCCGTGGCCAAGGGCGCGAAGCTGATCGCGGGCGGGGCCGCCCGTCCGGACATCGGCCCGTATTTCTTCGAGCCGACGATCCTCGACGGCGTGGAGGACTCCATGTCCGTGTGCGAGGAGGAGACCTTCGGGCCGGTCGTCTCCGTCTACCGGTTCACGAGCGACGACGAGGCGATCGAGCGCGCCAACGCCACGCCGTACGGCCTGAATTCGTCCGTCTGGACCAGGAGCGCCCAGCGCGGCCGGGACGTCGCCGCCCGCCTGCGCACCGGCACGGTCAACGTCAACGAGGGCTACGCGCCCGCCTACGGCAGCGTCCAGTCCCCGATGGGCGGCATGAAGGACTCCGGCCTCGGCCGCCGCCACGGCTCCGAGGGCATCCTGAAGTACACCGAGGCCCAGACGGTGGCCCAGCAGCGGTTGCTGCCGATGGCTCCCTCGCTGGGCATGACCGACGAGGGCTACGCCCGTTTCATGAGCACGAGTCTGCGCCTGATGAAGGCATTCCGGTTCCGCTAGAAGCACCGTTCGCCCACCCCCGTTCTCGACGAGGAGAGCACGTGTCGCAGGAGAAGTCTGTCCAGACCCGGGACGAGGACGGGTACGACTACGACGTCATCGTGGTCGGATCGGGGTTCGGCGGCTCGGTGACCGCCCTCCGCCTGACCGAGAAGGGATACCGGGTCGGTGTGCTCGAAGCGGGCCGCCGCTTCACCCGCGACTCCCTGCCGAAGAACTCCTGGGACCTGAAGAACTACCTCTGGGCCCCCAGGCTCGGCATGTTCGGCATCCAGCGCATCCACCTGCTGGGCAACGTCATGGTGCTGGCCGGCGCGGGCGTCGGCGGCGGATCGCTCAACTACGCCAACACCCTCTACGTACCGCCGAAGGCCTTCTTCGACGACCCCCAGTGGCGGGGCATCACCGACTGGCAGGAGGAGCTGAAGCCGTACTACGACCAGGCCCGGCGCATGCTCGGCGTACGGCTCAACCCGACGATGACCCCCTCCGACGTGCACCTGAAGGCGGCGGCGCAGCGGATGGGCGTCGGCGACACCTTCCACCTGGCCCCGGTCGGCGTGTTCTTCGGCGACGGCAAGGACGCCGACGGGAAGTCGAAGGCCAGGCCCGGCGAGCAGGTGAACGACCCGTACTTCGGCGGCGCCGGTCCGTCCCGCACCGCCTGCACCGAGTGCGGGGAGTGCATGACCGGCTGCCGGCACGGCGCGAAGAACACCCTGAACGAGAACTACCTCTATCTCGCCGAGAAGGCGGGCGCGGTGGTCCACCCCATGACGACGGTCGTGTCCGTCACGGACGACTCACGCGGCGGGTACGCGGTGGCGACCCTGCCGACGGACCGGAAGAAAAAGGGCGAGGGCCGGCTCTTCACCGCGCGCAGGGTCGTCCTCGCGGCCGGCACCTACGGCACCCAGACCCTGCTGCACCGGATGAAGGCCGGCGGCCAGCTGCCGTATCTCTCCGCCCGGCTCGGCGACCTGACCCGCACCAACTCCGAGGCGCTGGTCGGCGCGCAGACCGACAACCGCCGCTACCGCAAGGCGACCGGCGAGCCGAAGGCCGACTTCACGCGCGGTGTCGCCATCACGTCCTCGATCCACCCCGACGAGAACACCCACATCGAGCCGGTCCGCTACGGCAAGGGCTCCAACTCGATGGGAGGCCTGTCCATCCTCCAGGTCCCCTACGCCGAGGGCTCCTCCCGCGCGCTGGCGTGGCTGACGAACGCGGCCCGGCATCCGCTGCTGGTCCTGCGCTCCCTGTCCAACCGGCGCTGGTCCGAGCGGACCATCATCGGCCTGGTGATGCAGTCGCTGGACAACTCCCTGACGACGTACCTGAAGCCGGGTGGCGTCGGCAAGGGCCTGCTCACCGCGCGGCAGGGGCACGGCACGCCGAACCCCAAGCAGATCAAGGCCGCCACCGAGGCCGCCTCCGCGCTCGCCGCCGAGATCAACGGCTTCGCCGGCAGCAACGTCGGCGAGCTGATGGGCACCCCGCTCACCGCGCACTTCCTCGGTGGCTGCCCGATCGGCGACTCCGCGGAGACCGGCGTGATCGACCCCTACCACCGCCTCTACGGCCACCCGGGCATCTCCGTCGTGGACGGCGCCGCGGTCTCGGCGAACCTGGGCGTGAACCCGTCACTGACGATCACCGCGCAGGCCGAGCGCGCGATGTCCTTCTGGCCGAACAAGGGCGAGGACGATCCGCGCCCGGCGCAGGGTGCGGCGTACGAGCGGCTGAAGCCGGTGGAGCCGCAGGCCCCGGTGGTTCCCGCGGAGGCGTTCGGCGCGCTGCGCCTGCCGTTCCTGGGGATGCCGGCGGTGCCGCCGAAGCAGTAGCGCGGGCATGTCGAAGGGGCCTGCACCCCCCTCCTGGCGCAGGCCCCTTCGGTTGTGCGACCGCGCTTACGCGGCTGCGTTCGAACCGGCGCCCTTGCGGCGGCGGACGGTGAACACCGCTCCGGCGCCGACGACGACGGCCACACCGCCGACGAGACCGATGGTCGGCAGCATGGAGCTGGAACCGGTCTCGGCGAGCGAGCCGGTGACGGTCTGCGTGTTGGTCTTGCTCGGCTTCTGGGTGGGAACCGGGACCTTGCCACCCTCCTGGGGCTTCGTCCCGCCCGTGTCGGTGCCGGCCTTGACGATCTTGATCAGGTAGCTGGCCTGGTCCGAGCCGATGCAGTTCTCGTCGTCGTCGAAGTACATGCCGCCACCGATGGTGAGGCCCTCACCGACCGGCGCGTTCGCCTTGACGTTCAGCCGGAGCTGGTAGTTCACCGTCTGGCCGGCCTTGATGTCGGCGAGGTCGAGGTAGCCGTCGGAGTGGCCGGCGCCGTCCTCGACGTCGTACCAGACTCCGTCGTACTTCACCTGGAGCTGCACCTGGCTGGTCTTGAACGCGTACTGGGCGTTCGGGTCGCTCGGACCGACGCCCGCGTAGAAGATGACGTCCTTGAGGTTGGTCGACGTCGGGTTCTTGACGCTGAGCGTGAAGGGGTGCCAGCCGCTGCCCACGGCGATCTCGCCGGGCAGACCGCTGAGCGAGGCGTGGATCTTGGACTTGTAGTTGGCGTCGTCCTCCTCGCAGATCCCGGACGGCGTGGTCGGCTCGTCGCTGGGCTCGGCGCTCTCGCTGGGCGACGTGGACGTGGACGGGGACGCCGACTCGGACGCCGACTCGGACGCGGAGGCGGACTCCGACGCGCTCGCGCTCGCCGACTCGGAGGCGGACGCGCTCTCCGACGTCTGGCCGGCGGGCGAGCTGGCGTCGTCGGCCGGGCTGGTGCTCGGGTCGGCCGGCGGAGTCGTGTCGGTCGAGGTCGAGGTGGTGATCGACGGGCTCGGGGAGTCGTCGGCGAAGGCGGCAGGGGCACAGACCAGTGCGAGCGGCGCGAGGGCAGCCGTCGCGGCCGCGGTCATCATGGCGCGGCGAAGCTTCATTGAGGACCTCTTGTGGGGCTCCCGTGCTGCCGCGCGGCAGCACGTGTCTCGGAGGCCTCCGTGTGTGGGGCACGGGCATGGCCGTTGGTTGCGTAGGTGAGACCCGTGACCCGTGAGAAGGGTTGTGCACATGCCGGGCGGAAGACTGTGTGATGCGAGTCACATCGGGTCGTGGGCCGTCGGCCGGGGTGTTCGGCCGCGCATTCCGCCGGGCATCCGGCCGCTCATTCCGCCGGGCATGACGAAGGGCCCCGCGGGACGGAGAGACCGCGGGGCCCTTCTTCTGGTCAGCACCGATGTCAGGGCGGCGTCGGTGCCTGGGGCGGCGCCGGGGGGTCGCGCCGCTGGTTCGTCGGTCCTGCCCCCGGGGGGGGCGGACGGTGTGCAGCAATGCCGTTTCGGTGCGGGACCCGGCAGGTGACCCGGCACTGGTGCGTATGTGCAGTTTTCCGCCGGTCGGCCCCGGGCGTCCCCGGGGCCGACCGTTCTCTTGGGTGACCGGGCTGCTGTCCCCTGCCGTCCGGTCACTTCCCTGGAGCGAGGTCCCACGGCGTACGGCACGACCCGTATGCCTCATCGCTCCAGCGAGCCACGCGTGGTTCTGTCGGGCCCGCCCCTGGCTGGCACGGACACCTCGATCAACGAAGTGCCGCGCGAGCCGGTCACGCGCCGTACGGGTGAGACGGCGCTCGAACTCACGTACGGCGCCTTGGGGCGGCGCTCAGATGCGCCCCCGGCACAGCTCCAGCAGGGTCATGGCGAGGCCGGTGCCCGGCCTGCCGAGGGCCTCGCGGTAGCGGCCGAGGATCTCCATCTCGCGGGAGAGGTGCACCCGGCGTCCGCCGGAGGCGATGCGGGTCTGCTGGACGACGGCGGAGACGGCCATCCGCTCCTGGATGAGACCGATGATCCGGTCGTCGAGCACGTCGATGCGCTCACGCGCGCCGGCGATGATCTCTTCCGGAGTCGAGGCGGTCTCTTCCGGGGTGGTGGTGGTCATGTCGGGGGCTCCTGGTGAAGGTCTGGGACGCCCGGAACGGCAGGACCCGGAAAACGACAGGCGCCCCGGGCCTTGTCGGCCCGGGGCGCCTGGGAAGTCGCTTGGCGTTGCACTCAAGCAGCTCGACCATGGCAGCCGGCGGGCCGGATGCCATAGGTAAAGACGAAGGTCGAGTGCTTGCGCATGGGGTCAGTATGCCATGGCTCGGTGCAGGGGAAGCCTCCGCGCCCACACCGTTAGACTCGTTAGCACAGACCCCGCCCGACCACCAGAAGGCACCCCGTGTCATCAGCGACTTCCACTGCCGCCACCCCGGACACCGTCCTGGTCGTCGACTTCGGCGCGCAGTACGCCCAGCTCATCGCCCGTCGCGTCCGCGAGGCCCGGGTCTACAGCGAGATCGTGCCGAGCACCATGCCGGTGGAGGAGATGCTCGCCAAGAACCCCGCGGCGATCATCCTCTCCGGCGGCCCCTCGTCGGTGTACGAGGCAGGCGCCCCCACCCTCGACCGCGCGATCTTCGAGGCCGGCGTCCCCGTCTTCGGCATGTGCTACGGCTTCCAGCTGATGGCCCAGTCCCTCGGCGGCACCGTCGACAACACCGGGGCCCGCGAGTACGGCCGTACCGACCTGCACGTCTCCCGGACGTCCTCCACCCTCTTCGAGGGCACCCCGGACGAGCAGCACGTGTGGATGTCGCACGGCGACGCCTGCTCCGCCGCCCCCGAGGGCTTCACCGTCACCGCGTCCACGGACGTCGTCCCGGTCGCCGCCTTCGAGAACGACGAGAAGAAACTCTACGGCGTCCAGTACCACCCCGAGGTCATGCACTCCACGCACGGCCAGCAGGTGCTGGAGCACTTCCTCTACCGCGGCGCGGGTCTGCAGCCGAACTGGACGACCGGCAACGTGATCGAGGAGCAGGTCGCCGCGATCCGCGAGCAGGTCGGCGACAAGCGCGCGATCTGCGGTCTGTCCGGCGGCGTGGACTCCGCCGTCGCCGCCGCCCTCGTCGCACGCGCCATCGGCGACCAGCTGACCTGCGTGTACGTCGACCACGGTCTGATGCGCAAGGGCGAGACCGAGCAGGTCGAGAAGGACTTCGTGGCCGCGACCGGCGTCAAGCTCGTCGTCGTGGACGCCGAGGAGCGCTTCCTGACCGCGCTCAAGGGCGTCTCCGACCCCGAGGAGAAGCGCAAGATCATCGGCCGTGAGTTCATCCGCGTCTTCGAGCAGGCGCAGGCCGACATCATCGCCGACGAGGGCCCGGCCGTGGAGTTCCTGGTCCAGGGCACCCTGTACCCGGACGTGGTCGAGTCCGGCGGCGGCACCGGCACCGCCAACATCAAGTCGCACCACAACGTCGGCGGCCTGCCCGAGGACCTCGAGTTCAAGCTCATCGAGCCGCTGCGCAAGCTGTTCAAGGACGAGGTCCGCATGGTCGGCCAGGAGCTGGGCCTGCCGGAGGAGATCGTCCAGCGCCAGCCGTTCCCGGGCCCGGGCCTCGGCATCCGCATCGTCGGCGAGGTCACCAAGGAGCGCCTGGACCTGCTCCGCGACGCCGACGCGATCGCCCGCGAGGAGCTCACCGCGGCCGGCCTCGACCGCGACATCTGGCAGTGCCCGGTGGTGCTGCTCGCCGACGTCCGCTCCGTCGGCGTCCAAGGCGACGGCCGCACCTACGGCCACCCGATCGTGCTGCGTCCGGTGTCCTCCGAGGACGCCATGACCGCCGACTGGTCCCGGCTGCCGTACGACGTCCTGGCCCGCATCTCGACCCGGATCACCAACGAGGTCCGGGACGTCAACCGGGTCGTCCTCGACGTCACCTCCAAGCCGCCGGGCACCATCGAGTGGGAGTAGGCCCTAGGCGCGCTTGAGCGTGCGCAAGGGCGTACCGGGCTTCCAGACCTGGACGACGAGGTACTTCTCGTCCTCGACGCAGGTCCGTACGACCTCCGTCAGCTCGGTACGGAAGAGGTGGAACGGCTCCGGCGGTTCCACCTCTTTCGCGTACCCGGACTTCCGCTCACCCCCGACCTCGTACGCCCGCCCCGAGATCCGCACGTCCCCGCCGCCCATGTCCGTGCCCTCGCCCGGGTTCGCCTGGAGCGAGAAGCGGGGGTCGCGGCGCAGGTCGAGGGCTTTCAGCGAGTCCGCCATCATGCCGAGCCACAGCTCACCGCCGCGGAGGTCGGCCTCCAGACCGGAGGTGCGCGGCGAGCCGTCCTTGCGCAGGGTGGCGAGGACGTGGTGACGGAAGGCGCCGAAACGCTCCTCGGCGAGCCGCGCGAGTCCGGGCTCGGCGGAGGCGAAGGCCGCCCAGTTCACATGTGTCATGCACGCCAGTCTGACCGGCAAACCGGACATCCTCTGTCGTGTTTCCACCGCGTACGTCATCTTTACAAAACAGCTCTGCCCTTTTGAGCTGACCGACGGTAACTTCCGGCGCGTACAGCAATCCCAGCGCTGGAGGACCTATGCACGGGCCCACCCCGCCGCCCCTGCCGCTGCCCACCGACCAGCTGCAGTTCGCCATGCCGCCGATGTTCGACTCGGTCGAGGACGAGCGCCGGCACCGCAAGGAGCGGCTCGCCGGTGCCCTGCGGATCTTCGGGCGGAGCGGGCTCGAGGACGGCGTCTCCGGGCACATCACGGCCCGCGACCCGGAGTTCACCGACTGCTTCTGGGTCAACCCCTTCGGGATGCCGTTCAAGCACGTCACGGTCGGCGACCTCGTCCTCGTCAACCAGGACGGGCAGGTCGTCCAGGGCCGCTACCACGTCAACCAGGCCGCGTTCACCGTGCACGCCCAGGTCCACGCCGCCCGCCCGGACGTCGTCGCCGTCGCCCACTGCCACTCCGTGCACGGCCGCGCCCTCGCCGCGCTCGGCGAGCTGATCGACCCCATCACCCAGGAGAGCTGCGCCTTCTACGAGGACGTGGCGCTCTACGACGCCTACAGCGGAGTCACCGTCGACATCGAGGAAGGCCGCCGGATCGCCGGGGCCCTCGGCTCCCGCAAGGCGCTCGTGCTGCGCAACCACGGACTGCTCACCGTCGGTGACTCGGTGGACGCCGCCGCCTGGTGGTTCCTGTCCATGGAGCGGTCCTGCCAGGTGCAGCTGATGGCGAAGGCGGCCGGCCGCCCGATCCTCATCGACCACAAGCTGGCCGTCGCCACCCGCGAACAGCTCGGCGGCGACCTGGTGGCCTGGATCAACTACCAGCCCCTGTGGCAGGACATCAGCCGCAGCGAGCCCGACCTGCTGAGCTGAATCCTCCGGGCATGCCAGGCCGAACGGGCATGCCCGGCCGAACGGGCATGCTCAGCCGAACCCCCTGAGCACCGCCGCCTTGGTCATCGCGAACTCATCGTCCGTGAGCACCCCGTCCCGGTGCAGCTCACCCAACTCCCGCAGCCGGCGCAGCAGTACGTCATGGTGGTCGGTCCGCTCCGGCACGGCCGCCCGCTGCCGGTCCCGGCCGTCGTACGCGGCACCCGTACGGGTGGAGGGATGCGGCAGCCGGGCGGTGACGGCCGTCGCGACCAGCGCGGTCAGCAGATCGCGCCGCACGCTGCCCCACAGGTCCAGGGTGTAGGGATCCCGCTCGGGCGGCAGCTTGGAGAACACCGTCTCCGGGGTCACGAACCGCAGAAAGCCGTCCTCGTACCCGGAGTTGGGCAGCCACTCCACCTGCACCAGGTCGCCGAGGGCGATGATCCGCGGGCCGGTCGCGCGCTTGACCCGGTCGGCGGTGTCGGCCCAGTCGATGCGCACCTGCGTGCCGTCGAAGGAGACCGTGCCGTCGGAAGACCGCACGGACACCGGCACCGGCGGGCCCGGCAGCAGATAGGCGTTCGTGGGCTCCTTGGGGATGCGGTCGAGGAGCAGGGCGTGCCGGATCTCCTCGGCGACGTACTCCGCGACCCCGCCGCGGTCCGCCGCCACCGTCAGCCGGTACGGGTCGGCCGGGTCCGGCAGCCGCCCGCCCGTCGCCTGCAGCAGCGGGTCGGCGCCCTCGCGCAGCCGCATCCGCAGCCGGCCGCGCTTGCGCTCGGGTTCCCAGACCACGTCCGAGACCGCCTCCAGCGGCACGGAGATCTCCCCGTACGTCTGCCGGAACAGCGGCACGCAGCGGTGCAGTCCGGGGGTGATCCGGATCGTGCTGCCGTCGAAGGCCCAGGTCCCGTCCCGCTGGATGATCTCGGCCATACCGAAATTCTCGCAGCCAGGTCAACACGCCGGCGCGCACTTCACCCGCCATGACGCGGCCCGACGGTCCGGGGCGGCCCGGCGTAGGGCACAATTCGCTGTCGTCGCAGGGCGGTTGCGCGGCGGTGAGTCCTTCCATCGAGGGACCGCCGGCCGCGCCGGAGGGTCGTGGGGAAGGCGGGCGTCGGTCGTGGCGGTACAGGAGGCGAGACAGGGCACGGGTGCCGACGGGGTCCACGAGGGCGGCTGCACCTGCGGGGACTGCCCGCACGGCGCCCGGGAGGGACACCGGCGGGCCGTCGCCGCGTTCCTGCGCCGGCGTGACGAGTTCGCGGCCGGGCTGGGTCTGCCGGCGGCCGTGGCGCACTCGGCCTCGGCGTCCCGCCAGTGGGTCTCCGAGGAACTGACCCAGGGGGCTGAGGCCGTCGCCGAACGCGGCCGCGCCGAGGGCGAGGCCTGGCTCGCCCGGCTGTGGCTGCGGACGGTGTGCGTCGTGTGGGGCGCGGTGCTCGCCCTGCTGCTCGGCGAGGCGCTCACCGCGGTCGGCGCGGGCTGGACCGGTGCCCGCACCGCGGCCCTGACCGCCGCGCTCGTCGTCGCCGGTGTGCTCAGCGCCGCCTCCTGGCTGCACCGGGCCCGCGGCGGGGCACTGGCCCCGGTGATCGGCGAGGACAACCGGATGTCCACCTCCCGCACGGTCGCCGCCTGCTGGGTGCTGTTCGTCGGCTACGCCGTCCTGCTGCTGGCCGTCCGGCTGGCCGCCGCATCCGACCACGCCGAACGCGACGCGCTGATCTCGGGGCTCGACCTCGCGCGTGGGGCGGGCGTGGTGACCGTCCTCGCCGTGGTGTGCGGCATCGCCGTCGTGGCCCGCCGGGTGGTGGGCCTGCGCATCCTCGCGCAGCGGCTGCAGAAGGTGCCGGCGCACCGGCCACGCGCCGCCGACCTGCTCACCGACGACTCCGGCCGGGGCGCCTTCACCGACATCCAGTACGTCGCCATCAGCGCCGTCGCCCTGCTGTTCGCCGCCGTACGGCTGGCCCGCCGCCCCGACCAGCTGCCCGACCTCCCCTGGGGCCTGGGTGTGGTGGTGCTGATCTCGGCCGTGACCTACCTGGCCGGCAAGTACGCCGAGGGCGGCCGCCCGGTCGTCCTGTCCGTGGTCCGGGCCCGTGAACCCGGCGACCTGGACGGGCCGATCCGCACCGGCGACGACATCGAGATCCGTGGCGCCGGTTTCGTGCCGCCCGGCGCCCAGGGTGCCGACCGGCTCTCCCGCATGGTGGTCCGCATCGGCAACGTCGACGTGCACGTCCCGCTCGTCCCCGTCACCGGCGGCTTCAGCAACCCCACCGATGGCGTCCTGACCGTGCCCGTACCGGCCGAGGTCGAGCCCGGGGCGGTGGAGGTGCAGGTGGTCACCGCGGCCGGGGTGGCGACCAACCGGTGCATCGTCCAGGTCACCGAGTGAGCGGCGGGGGAGCGGTCGGTCGATGAGCGAGAGCGCCCTGTCGGTGATACCGACCGACCCGCACCGGCAGCCGGCACCGGACGCCGTCGAACCGGACGCCGACTGACACGAGGCGATCACCGCCGTCGACTGTGGCTCGGATCTGGTGGGCGTCCGCTGCCCGCACCGCGACTGCGCCATCGAACCCGAGTGGTGCCGGGACCTGCTCGACGCGTACGACGCACGGGGCCACGGCCTGCCCACCCTCGACATCACCACCCCCTGACGAGACAGATCCTGGCTCGCATACGAGCGAGCTCCGACGGGCCCTTTCCGGCCTTGTGCACTAGGGGCCGAAATCCGGAAAAACATCCGGGTTGGGATTGAACTGCGCGCCCTCGTCGTACGTATGGTCAAGTGAGGGGCGGGACGGCGGGCGAGAGGGCGGTTTGCGGCGATGACTCACGGCATTCGGACGGACACGCACATGAACCGGCTCGACGGGCCCGGCGGCTGGCGGGAGACCGCCACCCACTACGCCCTCCTGCCTCTGCGTATCTTCCTCGGCGTCACCTTCATCTACGCCAGCCTGGACAAGCTCACCAGCAGCTCCTTCCTGAAGTCCGGCGGAGCCGGATCCATCGGTGAGACCATGCACGCGGCCCGCGCCTCCGCCGCCATCCCGGCCCTGGTCGACCTGGCCCTGAAGTCCCCGGTCGGCTTCGGCTACGCCATCGCCCTCGGTGAACTGGCCGTCGGCATCGCCACCCTGCTCGGTCTGCTCGGCCGGCTGGCCGCGCTCGGCGGCGCGCTGATCTCGTTCAGCCTGTGGATGACGGTGAGCTGGTCGACGACCCCGTACTACTACGGCAACGACCTCGCCTACTTCATGGCCTGGATCCCCCTGATCCTCGCCGGCGCCCCCTACCTCTCCGTGGACGCGGCCTGGCGAGCCCGCCGCCGGCAGCGGCTGGGCGGCTACCGATAACCGACGGACTGTCCCATGGCCGCAGACGGCCTGTCCGCCGGCGGCGATGGAGCCGACGTCCGCGGGACACCCGCCGCCGGACGGTCACTGGCCGCCGCACGTCGGCCGGCCAGGTGTACCGGGACCGTCAGATGCGCTCGGCGTGACCGCGTCTGCGTATGCCCCGGGCCACCGTCGCCGTGGCACCGGCGAGGGAGAGGCCGCCCACGATCAGCGGCACGACCGCGAACCACGGCGTCTGCCACAGTCGTCCGCCCGCGTCTCCCGCGAAGACGACGCCAGTGGCCGCGGGACACCCGCCGCCGGGCGACCACTGGCCGCCGCACGTCGGCCGGCCAGGTGTACCGGGACCGTCAGATGCGCTCGGCGTGACCGCGTCTGCGTATGCCCCGGGCCACCGCCGCCGTGGCACCGGCGAGGGTGAGGCCGCCCACGATCAGTGGCACGACCGCGAACCACGGCGTCTGCCACAGTCCGTTCGCGTCTCCCGCGAAGACGACGCCGGTGGCGGTGAGGAAGAGCCCGGCGACCAGCCTCCCGGGCTGGAACTCATGTCGCAGCACGGTCCACCTCCACCTGTCCGGCCCCGACCTTCAGCGTGAGGTCGAGCGTGCCGGCGTCCTTGGCGCCCTTGGCCGGCGTCAGCGTCACGTTCTTGAGCCTGTGCGGCTGCACGTCCACGTCCTTCCTGCTGTCCCCGGGCAACCGGATGTCTCCGACGCCCACCTCGATGCGCATCCGCACGGTCGCGTCCGCCGGCACGATCACCTTCAGCTGTCCCGCGCCCACGTGGGCGTCCGTCGTGACCGTGCGCCCCTTGCCCGGACGCACCCGGCTCAGGTCCAGCGTGCCGCGCCCGGTGCCGAGGTCGTACGACGGCCGCACCTGCGCCGTCGCCGCGGGCGCCCAGGAGGTCTCTCTCCAGTGGGTGGTGATGTCCTTGGGCATGGCCGACGCCCCGGCGAGCAGCGCCGCCGTGACGACCGCAAGGAAGACCGTCCCGGCTCCCGTACGGCCCAGGAACGCGCTGATCGTGATGCCCAGGCCGAAGACCGCCAGCGCACACGCCAGACCGGTCTGCAGACTGGTGCCCAGCGGGTGCGTGTCCCAGGTCAGCCCGGTGCCCAGGCCACCCGCCACCAGGGCGAGCAGGAACACCCAGCCGCCGATCCAGCGCGGGCCGCGCGGTCTCGGAGGCGCACTGGGCCGTGGCTGTACGGAGCTCTGGCGGCCGTGGGTCCAGGGGGTGGCGATGCCGACGTCGACCATCGAGGTGAGGTCCCGGTCGCGGGCGTCGCCGGGCCCCCACAGATAGCCGGTGCCGCCGACATGGGTGCCGTCCTTGACGATCGGGTCCCGCCACCACGACGGGAAGTCGGTGACGACCGGCGGGGCCTGGGCCTCCGGCGGGGCGTCTGCGGCGGCCTGGGCGGCGAGCGGGTCGGGGTCGGGCGCGCCGCGGCGCCGCGACCAGTACCCGGCGCCCGCCAGCAGCAGGGAGAGCACCACGGCGAAGGCCAGCACCCCGCCGTTTCTCAGCATGGTCAGGAAGATCCCGCAGCCGACCAGGGCGAACAGCACGGCGGCGAGCGCCTGGCCGTCGACCCGGCCCGTCAGCAGCTTGCGGACCTCGTTCTCCTCCTCGTCCTCGTACGGCACCAGCAGCCAGGCGAAGCCGTAGAAGAGGAGGCCGATGCCGCCGGTCGCGGACAGCACGGCCAGGGTGATCCGGAAGATCACCGGATCCATGTCGGTGTGCCGGCCGAGGCCCGCGCACACGCCCGCGATCATCTTGTGCTCGCGGTCGCGCCGGAACCGCTCGGGGGCTCCGGCGGCAGGCTGCTCCTGATCCTGCCGCAGTGCGGCGGTATGCGTGTCGGTGCCGGCGCCGGCCGCTCCCGTCTTCTCCGTCGCGGCGGGCGCGGCATCCGTCGGCCCGGTGCCCGGGGCCGGGCGCGGGCCGGAGCCGGGTCCCGGACCCGTCGCGGCGTGCTCGTGATCCGTCATGCGTCCATGGTGACGGCCCGGCCGCCGCCGCGGCAGTCGGGACGACCCTGGCCGAACCCTGAAATCGGCCCTGAGACAAGGCGGGGAACCGTTCGAGCCGCACCCGGCCGGCCCCGCGAGGGGCTCCCCGGCCCGGCCCCGAGGAAGATCAGGGGCGTCTCGGGGGCCGACCCTGATGCCTGGCCCCGCCGGGCATGTGACCATCGTTGGCATGCCGGAAGCCGCAAGCCTGCCAGTCGACGACCCGCGGCCGCCGCGCAAGCTCTACCGCAGCAGCGACGGACGCTGGCTCGGCGGAGTGGCGCGGGGCCTCGCCGGCCATCTCGGGCTGCCCGTCATCTGGGTGCGGCTCGCCTTCGTCGGCCTGTTCATGGCGAACGGCCTGGGTGCGCTGCTCTACGCGGCGTTCTGGTTCTTCGTCCCGCTCGGCGTCGGCGGCGTCGGCGGTCACAAGCAGCCGTTGGTCGCCACCGAGACCGCGCCGGGCGGCCGACGCAGACTCGTGGCCCGCAAGCCGGACCGCGGGCAGATCGTCGCGCTGCTCCTCATGGTCGTGGTGTCCCTCGTGTTCGTGGGCAGCGTGAACCTGACCAGCGCGGCCAAGGCGTATCTGCTGCCCGCCGTCCTCGTCGCGGCCGGTGTCGCCCTCGTCTGGCGCCAGGCGGACAACGCACGCCGGGCCCGCTGGGTCGAGGTCGGCCGCCGGCGCCGCACCCTCACCCTGCTGCGCGCGGCCGGCGGTGTCCTGCTCGTCACGGCCGGTGTGTCCGCGATCTTCTGGCTGCAGGGCTCGGCCGCCCATCTCGGCGCCGTCCTGCAGGCGGCCCTCGCCGTCCTCGTCGGCATCACGCTCCTGGCCGGCCCGTATCTGGTCCGCATGACCCAGGACCTGTCCGAGGAACGCCTGATGCGCATCCGCGCCCAGGAGCGTGCGGAGGTCGCCGCCCACGTCCATGACTCCGTGCTGCACACCCTCACCCTGATCCAGCGCAACGCCGACAACGCGAACGAGGTGCGCCGCCTCGCCCGCGCCCAGGAGCGCGACCTGCGCACCTGGCTGTACAAGCCGGAGGGCACCGGCAAGGACGAGGCCGACGAGCCGGACACGGTCGCCGAGGCGGTGCGGCGCAGCGCCGCCGAGGTGGAGGACAAGCACGGTGTGCCCATCGAGGTCGTCATCGTCGGCGACTGCCCGCTGGACGAGAGGACCGGCGCGCAGATGCAGGCCGCGCGCGAGGCGATGGTGAACGCCGCCAAGTACGGTGGCGAGGGCGGCGCCGTACAGGTCTATGCCGAAGTCGAGGGGAGGTCGGTCTTCGTGTCCGTGCGCGACCGGGGACCCGGCTTCGACCTCGACTCGATACCCGCCGACCGCATGGGCGTCAGAGAATCGATCATCGGCCGCATGGAGCGCAACGGCGGCACGGCCCGGCTGCGGCCGGTGCCGGGCGGCGGCACGGAGGTCGAGCTGGAGATGGAGAGGGCGGAGAGGACGTCATGAGCGACGCGACCGAGGCGAACGGCACGAAGGGCGCCCCCGAGGGGGCAGGGTCCGGGGCGGCCGACGGCGGCGCGGGCGGACGGCACGTACGGGTGGTGCTCGTGGACGACCACCGGATGTTCCGCACCGGCGTCCAGGCCGAGATCGGGCAGACCGCCGAGACCGGCGTCGAGGTGGTCGGCGAGGCCGCGGACGTCGACCAGGCGGTCACGGTGATCACCGCGACCCGGCCCGAGGTGGTCCTCCTCGACGTCCACCTGCCGGGCGGCGGCGGCGTCGAAGTGCTGCGCCGGTGCGCGGCGTTGATGGCGGACACCGAGCGGCCCGTGCGCTTCCTCGCGCTGTCCGTGTCCGACGCCGCGGAGGACGTGATCGGCGTGATCCGCGGCGGAGCCCGCGGCTATGTCACCAAGACCATCACCGGAACCGACCTCGTCGACTCCATCTTCCGCGTCCAGGAGGGCGACGCCGTCTTCTCCCCGCGCCTGGCCGGGTTCGTGCTGGACGCCTTCGCCTCCACCGACGCCCCGCCCGTGGACGAGGACCTCGACCGCCTCACCCAGCGCGAGCGCGAGGTGCTCCGTCTGATCGCCCGTGGCTACGCCTACAAGGAGATCGCCAAGCAGCTGTTCATCTCGGTGAAGACGGTCGAGTCCCATGTCTCGGCGGTGCTGCGCAAGCTCCAGTTGTCCAACCGCCACGAACTGACCCGCTGGGCGACGGCCCGCCGTCTGGTCTGACCCTGCGGGCCTGCCCCCAGGCCCTGTCTAGGACACCCGGGTCGCCCCGGCGAACGGCATCAGGTCGACCGGGGCCAGCCGGACCGGTGCCGAGGGGTTCGGGGCGTGGATGATCTGCCCGTTGCCCACGTAGATGCCGACGTGGCTGATGCCGGAGTAGAAGAACACCAGGTCCCCGGGCCGCAGTTCGGAGCGGGAGACGCGCCGGCCCGCGTTGATCTGGGCGTAGGTGGTGCGGGGCAGGGAGATGCCGGCCGAGCGGTAGGCGGCCTGGACCAGGCCTGAGCAGTCGAAGGCGTTCGGGCCGGCCGCGCCCCACACATAGGGGCTGCCGAGCTTGGCGTAGGCGTAGTCGACGGCCGCCTCGGCGCGCGCGTTCGGGGCTGTGGCCGATCCGGCCTGCTCCAGCGCGTCCCGGGCGTCCGAGGCCGAGCGGGAGGCACGTCCCGGCCCGCTGCCGCCGGTGACCTCGGACAGCTGCTGCGAAGTGAGCCCTGCCAGCAGCCGCCGGGCTTCCTCCAGCTTGCCGGTGATGGTCTTCTTCTGCCGTCGCAGCTCGGCCTGCCGTGATCGCAGCGACCGCAGCTCGATGCGCGCCGCGCCCCGCAGCTGCTCGATCTCCCGCAACTGTTCGCGCACCCGGGACACGGCGGCGGCCTGCCGGTCACCGGCCCGCTCCATGAACGCGGCGTCGTCCAGGTACCGGTCGGGGTCGCGGGACAGGGCCAGCTGCCAGGTCGGTGCGAAGCCGCCCTCGCGGTACTGCGCCGCCGCGAACGAGCCCAGTGCGTCCCGGGCGGTGTTGAGGCTCTGCTGCTTGCGGGCGGTCTCGTCCCGCAGCGCGTTCAGCCGCCGCTGCTCCGCGGCCGCCTTCTCCTTCACGCCGTCGTACTTCTCGGTCGCGGCCTCGGCCTCCTGGTACAGCTTGTCGACCTTGGCCTTCACCTGTGCCGGCGTCAGGCGCGGCTCGGCGTGTCCGGTCCCGTCGAACCCCGTCGCGGTTGCCGCGCCCGCCAGGGCGAGCGTGGCGGCCGTCCGGGCCGTATGGCCGCCCATCGAGCGTTGCCGGGCCTTGCGGTGCGCTGCCACCTGGACCGTCACGTCCTTCCGTAGGACTGGTGCGACCGAGAGGCTGGTGTGTCCGGCGGCGGCCCGCACAGGGGAAGCGGGCCACCGCCAGACCCTTCTCGGCGGTGGTGGCCGACGGCCGCCCCTGGCCAGGGCGGCGGTGGGGAGCCGGTCACCTGGGGGAGGACGCTAAGCCCGACTGTGACGAGTGGGTAACGCAGTGTGCGGAACTGCCCTCGATGGACCGGGATGTGACCGCAAGTGACCGCGCGGCCGTTCTGGAGTCGTCACCTTCACACAGCGTGGTGACCGAAGTGCGGAAAGCGGGACGGACGGGAGGCGTGGGGTGCTATGGGACGCATATATGCTCCGTGTGGTCGCCGACCGCGGTGACCGGGGCCGGTGGCGGGAGGCCAGTGGGCCCCTGGTTAGGCTCCGGGCCCATGGACGTACTCATCCATCTCTTCGTCGGCCTGCACATCATCGGCATCGCCGCGCTGCTCGGCGGTTTCCTCACTCAGATGAAGGCGATGGGGCAGGGCACGGCCCGGTTCGTGCCCGCGATGCTGCACGGCGCGCTGACCATGCTGGTCACCGGCGTGGTCCTGGTCGGCCTCAACCAGGCCGACGACCACCACGTCAACACCATCAAGATCGGCGTCAAGCTGGCGCTGCTGATCGTGATCCTCGGGCTGGTCTATGTGAAGCGCGACGAGGAGAAGGTCGACAAGGGGATGTTCGGGCTGGTCGGCCTGCTGACCATGGCGAACATCTTCATCGCCGTGCTGTGGACCTGACGGTCATCCGTCCCCGCCGCCGGCGCGGGCCGCGAGCACCGCACCGGCGGCGACCACGAGCCACACCGCCACCGCCGCCCACAGCAGCACCCGTCCCGGCCAGTCGAGCCACGGGACGCCGAAGGCGGTCGCGACGGACAGCGTCGCCACCGCCGTCATCCCCATCGGGAACACCGTCGCCCACCGCAGCACGTGGTAACCGGGCCGGGGCCGCACCGCCTCGGCGGCCAGCAGCGCGACGTAGCAGACCAGATCCAGCACGAGCAGCACGACCGTCACGGTGTGCAGCACGCCGCGGTCGTCGTCGTTCCACAGGTACATGCCCGAGTCCCCGGCGATGAGCAGGTTCGCCCCGGCCAGCGCCGAGATCGCGAGCGCGCCGCCCGCGATCCAGTGGTCGCCCGGCCCCTCCAGCACCTGCCGTGCGTCGAAGTGGACCAGCGCCAGGCCGTAGAGCGCCAGGCCCAGCCAGAACAGCACCAGCGCGGTGTGCGCGAGCCATGCCGTGCGCTCGGCCGTGGCCAGCGTGGCGGCCAGGACGGCGAGCCCCTCTGTGGCCACACAGCACAGGAACACCGCCCCCGGCATGCGCGGCCTCCAGCGCCGTACGACCAGGAACAGCAGCACCGGCCAGAGCAGCGCCGCGAGCGCCAGGAGCGCCTCGGCCAGGGTCTGCCGGCCCAGCGCCGAGATCCGCGTGCCGAGCACCGTGGTCGCGGCGACGGACGTGAGCGCGCCCGGGCTCTCCGCCTCGGTCGCCCAGCGTCCCCGCTCGCCGACCAGCCGCAGCACGAACCCCGCGGCCAGCACGGCCCAGGCGACGCACGTCAGCGCCAGCGCCACCCAGGAGACCGCCTCGTCGCCGGTCATGTGCAGCCCCACCGACAGGATGCCGGTCGCCATCACGGCGGCTCCGGCCGCGGGGGACCGCCCCGCCCACCACACGCGCAGACCTGAGATGCCGGGCATGCGCCGATGCTAGGGAGCCGCGGCGGCCCTGCCCGGAAGGGCACGCGCGCGTGATGAGCAAAAACGCCGGTACGCGTGTATGAGGCGGGAAGAGCGGGCAGCCCCGCGCCTGGACAGGGCGCGCCCACGCGGACGTGCAATTCCCCGGCACGCCCGCGTGGAGCGCGAAAGAGCCGAGGCGCGCCCGGCCCGGGGCAGGCCGTCAGCCCGGGCGGACCACGCTGTGGATGATCGACTCTCCGCCGTAGTAGATGGACTCCTCGCGGACGTACGCGCCCGGCTTGGGGGCGTGGATCATCATGCCGTTGCCTATGTAGACGCCGACGTGGCTGATGTCGTCGTAGAAGAAGATCAGGTCGCCCGGCCGCGCGTCGGCGAGCGAGACCGTGGTGCCCGCATCGACCTGGTCGTACGTGGTGCGCGGAAGCGTGACGCCGGCGGCCTTCCAGGCGGCCTGGGTGAGGCCCGAGCAGTCGTAGGAGTCCGGCCCGGTCGCGCCCCACACGTACGGCTTGCCGATCTGCGCGCGGGCGAAGGCGATCGCCTTCTCGGCCTTCGTGTCGTACGAGCTGGATGTGGTGGTGGACCCGGACGAGTCGGAGCCCGTCGAGCCCGATCCGGACCCTGACCCCGTGGACGAGGACGACGACGAGTCGGCCTGCTGCTGCGCTGCCTGCTGCTGGGCCGCCTGCTGCTTCGCCAGCTCGGCCGCCTTGCGCGCCGCCTCCTGCTGCTTCTCCCGCTCGATGGCGGCCAGCCGCGCCTTCTCCTGGGCGTTCAGCTGCGACAGCAGCTCGCGGGCCGACGCCAGCTTCTTCTGGACGGTGGACTTGGCGGTCTGCAGGTCGTGTTGGGAGTCGTTCAGCGTCTGCAGGCTCTGCGCGGCTTCCCGCCGCTTCTTCATGGTCGTGGCCTGCTCGCCGATGTAGTCGTCGACCGCGCGCTTCTCCCGCGAGGTCAGCCGGTTCATCAGCTGGGTCTGGTCGAAGTAGTCCTGCGGGTCGTTCGCCAGCAGGAAGGTGGCCGTGTCGGGAGCGGCGGCGCCGGTGCGGTACTGGGCCGCGGCGAACGAACCCAGCTCCTCGCGGGCCTTGTTGAGGCGTTCGGTGCGCCGGGCGAGGTCGTCGCGCAGGGCGTCGACGCGGCCCCGCTGCTTACCGGTCCGCTCCTTGGCCGCGTTGTACTTCTCGGTCGCCGACTCCGCCTGGCGGTAGAGATCGTCGACCTTCTTCTCGACCTCCTCCAGGCTCGGCTTGGCGTGATCGGTACGGGGGGCGGCCTCTGCGGTCTGCGAGAGCACGGCCATGGAGGTGAGGGCGGCGGTGGCGAGGGCGGGGGTGCGAAGGCCCGTTCCGATGGTCCCGCCGGGGCGCGGCTTGCGGTGCGACGCCAAGGGAGGCGACTCCTTCCAATGGGCCGCCTACCGGGTTAGCTGTCGGGTTCGGGCGGTGGTTCGGAAGGGTTGCCCTACGGCGGCGTCCCGGGTGGGAGCCGGCCGATTCACCCCAAGGTCGGTGGGTCCCCGGCTCCGGGCGCCCTGCGGCGCGCCGGACTCGGCGGAGGCCGCGCGGCCCGGCGGGGTTCGCCGGTAGGGGTCGTACGGCCCGGACGCACGCTAGCCAACTCGTGTGACTCCTGTGAAGGTTGGTGCGTGATATGTCCGATACATTTTCGTGACCTGGGCCGGGTTTCGCTCCTATGTCATCGGACGGTTCCCCTGTGTGAGCAGGCCGCGGGCCACTCGGCGGTGAAGACCGGCTGCGTTCCGGGCCCGCCATGTTCCGGGGACGGCGACCGGTTGTCGGTGGGGCGCCCTAGACTCGTAGAGCGATGAGCAGCCTCTTTGACGACAGCTTCCTGGCGGACCTCCAGGCCCCTCGCGGGCACGAGGAGGAGCCCCCGCCGCCGCCCGAGGACGATCACGCTCCGGAGTCGCTTCCGGACGATCTGTTCGGCGGGAAGTTCGACGTGCCGCCGGACCGGGACGCGTACTACCGCGACGGCGCCCCGCGCCCCGCCCTCGACGCCGCGGCCCTGCTGGCGGGGCTGAACGACAACCAGCGCGCCGCGGTCGTGCACGCGGGCTCCCCGCTGCTCATCGTGGCCGGCGCCGGCTCCGGCAAGACCCGTGTGCTCACCCACCGCATCGCCCACCTGCTCGCCGAGCGGCACGTGCACCCGGGCCAGATCCTCGCGATCACCTTCACCAACAAGGCCGCGGGCGAGATGAAGGAGCGCGTCGAGCAGCTCGTCGGCCCGCGCGCGAACGCGATGTGGGTGATGACCTTCCACAGCGCGTGCGTGCGCATCCTGCGCCGCGAGTCCAAGAAGCTCGGCTTCACGTCGTCGTTCTCGATCTACGACGCCGCCGACAGCAAGCGCCTGATGGCCCTGGTCTGCCGCGACCTGGACCTCGACCCCAAGCGCTTCCCGCCGAAGTCGTTCAGCGCGAAGATCAGCAACCTGAAGAACGAGCTGATCGACGAGGAGGACTTCGCCGCCCAGGCCACCGACGGCTTCGAGAAGACCCTCGCCCAGGCCTACGCGCTCTACCAGTCGCGGCTGCGCGAGGCCAACGCGCTCGACTTCGACGACCTGATCATGACGACGGTCAACCTGCTGCGCGCCTTCCCGGACGTCGCCGAGCACTACCGCCGCCGCTTCCGGCACGTCCTGGTCGACGAGTACCAGGACACCAACCACGCCCAGTACGCGCTGGTACGGGAACTCGTCGGCACCGCAGAGCGCTCCGCCGAGGACGGCGACACCCCGCCCGGCGAGCACGACCTGCCGCCCGCCGAACTGTGCGTCGTGGGTGACGCGGACCAGTCCATCTACGCCTTCCGGGGCGCGACGATCCGCAACATCCTCCAGTTCGAGGAGGACTACCCGAACGCGACGACGATCCTCCTGGAGCAGAACTACCGCTCCACGCAGACCATCCTGTCCGCCGCCAACGCGGTCATCGAGCGCAACGAGTCCCGCCGCCCGAAGAACCTGTGGACCAACGCGGGCCAGGGCGCGCGGATCACCGGCTACGTCGCCGACACGGAGCACGACGAGGCCCAGTTCGTCTCCGACGAGATAGACCGCCTGGTCGACGCGGGCGAGGCCAAGGCGGGCGACGTCGCCGTCTTCTACCGCACCAACGCCCAGTCCCGTGTCTTCGAAGAGGTCTTCATCCGCGTCGGCCTGCCCTACAAGGTCGTCGGCGGAGTCCGCTTCTACGAGCGCAAGGAGGTCCGGGACGTCCTGGCCTACCTGCGCGTTCTCGCCAACCCCGAGGACTCGGTGCCGCTGCGCCGCATCCTCAACGTGCCCAAGCGGGGCATCGGCGAGCGCGCCGAGGCGATGATCGACGCCCTCGCCCAGCGCGAGAAGATCAGCTTCCCGCAGGCGCTCAAGCGCGTGGACGAGGCGTACGGCATGGCCGCGCGCTCCACCAACGCCGTCAAGCGGTTCAACACGCTGATGGAGGACCTGCGCACCATCGTCGAGTCCGGCGCGGGCCCCGCGACCGTCCTGGAGGCCGTGCTGGAACGCACCGGCTATCTCGCCGAGTTGCAGGCCTCCACCGACCCGCAGGACGAGACCCGCATCGAGAACCTCCAGGAACTCGCGGCCGTGGCCCTGGAGTTCGAGCAGGAGCGCGGCGAGGGAGAGGCCGGCACACTCGCGGACTTCCTGGAACAGGTCGCCCTGGTCGCCGACTCCGACCAGATCCCCGACGAGGACGAGGAAGGCTCCGGCGTCATCACCCTGATGACCCTGCACACCGCCAAGGGCCTGGAGTTCCCGGTCGTCTTCCTCACCGGCATGGAGGACGGCGTCTTCCCGCACATGCGCGCCCTCGGCCAGACCAAGGAGCTGGAGGAGGAGCGGCGCCTGGCGTACGTCGGCATCACGCGCGCGCGGGAGCGGCTCTACCTCACGCGGTCGGCGATGCGCAGCGCCTGGGGCCAGCCGTCGTACAACCCGCCCTCCCGCTTCCTGGAGGAGATCCCGGCCACCCATGTGGACTGGAAGCGGACGGGAGGGACGGCGCCGGCGTCCTCCGGACCCGTCTCCGGGATCGCGGCCTCGCTGTCCTCGACCCGCTCGCGTTCCTCGGCGTCGGGCGCCTCCGGGTTCGCCACGCGGCGCACCACGGAGAAGCCGGTGGTCGCCCTGGCCGTCGGGGACCGGGTCACCCACGACCAGTTCGGGCTCGGCACGGTCGTCGCCGTGAAGGGCACGGGGGCGAACGCGGAGGCGACGATCGACTTCGGCGACGCCAAGCCGAAGCGGCTGCTGCTGCGGTACGCGCCGGTGGAGAAGCTGTAAGCCGTAGGGGGCCCTCGCCGCACGGCGAGGGCCCCCTACGGAATTCCTGCGTGGGCTCCTACGTCGGGTCGAGCCCGTGGCTCCGCAGCCACGGCAGCGGGTCTATGGCCGCCCCGCCCGCGGGCCGTACCTCGAAGTGCAGGTGCGGACCGGTGGAGTTGCCGGAGTTGCCGGAGTAGGCGATCGGCTGGCCGGCCTTGACGTATGTCCCGGCGGGGACGCGGTAGCTGGACAGATGGCAGTACCAGGTCTGCGTGCCGTCCTTCGCCGTCACGATCATCATGTTGCCGTAGGCGCTGTTCCACTTGGTGGAGACGACGCCGTCGGTCGCGGCCATCACCGTGGTGCCGTACGACACCGGGAAGTCGATGCCCGTGTGCACGGACATCCAGTTCACCCCGGCCTGGCCGAAGTAGGCGCTGAGCCCCTTCTGCGTGACCGGCAGCACGAACTTGGGACGCAGCCGCTCCTTGAGCGCGGCCGCGGCGGCGGCCTTCTTCTTCTCCAGCTCCTGCTGGTTCTTGAGGTCGATCCGCTCCTGCGTACGGCTCGCCCGGTCGGCGAAGTCGTGGGCACCGGCCGACAGGGTGTTGAGCTGGGTGTCCAGCTTGCTGTTGGCGACCGAGGCCTTGACCGTGTGCGTGTCCGAGGCGGAGGCAGTGGTGTCCTGGCCGTCGTCGGTCAGCGCACCGACCGAGGCGGCGGCGATCCCGGCGACGCCCATCACACAGACCGAGGGCACGGCGACCGTCAGCAGCGCCGAGCGCTTGGCGGTCGTACGACGACGGGAGCGCGCGGCGCTGCGCGATCCGGCACGCGGCGCCGACGCGACATCTTCCTGGTCGTCCAGCAACTCGGCGGCAGGCTGTTCACCCGTGGTGACCGACTCGTCGTCCCCGGCGCCCTGTTCGTCGAAAGCCGTGTCCGCGTACAGCGCGTCGTCCGCGTACAGCGACTCGTCGGTGTACGGCGCGTCGTCCGCGTACGGTGTGTCGTCCTCGTACGGCGCCTGCTGCTGGTACGGCACCTGCGCGAAGGCCGCGGTCGCCTGCGGGTCGCCGACCTGGTCGAAGAGGGCGGTGGCCTGCTGGTCGAACGGTTCGCCAGCCTGCTCGGGCTGTGCCGGCACGGCCTGGCCGCCGGAGTTCCACTGTGTGGCGTCGAACGTGCCCGACTCGAAGGTCTGGGTGCCCCATGCCCACTGCTGGGCCGGTTCGGCGGTGCCGGACTGGTCCGGCTGCAGCCAGGCGCTCGCGTCCCACTGGCCGCTGATGTCGTTGCCCGTGGCCTGGGCGGGGATCGTCCAGGCGGTGGAGTCGTAGACGCCGGAGTCGTACGCGGCGTGGTGCTGGGCCGCGTACGGGTCGTGGGTCAGGGCCTGGCCGGTCTGCCAGTGCGTGCTGTCGTACCCGCCGGTGCTGTGCTCGCCGGGCATGCTGCCGAAGAGCGGGTCCGAGGAGAAGGTGCCGGTGCCGTCCGGAAAACCGGTGGTGTCGTAGCCGCCGTACGTGGTGAAGTCGCCGTAGGGGGCTTCGTGCGTCCCGTACGGCGCGTAGTGCGCGGCCGAGGCGTCGGAAGCCGGGGCCGGGGTGGTCATGGTCCCCGACGGGTGACGGTCGTTCACCAACTTCTCTTTCGCCTCGACAACAGGGGCTGCCAGAGCAGTGCGGCGACTGTACCCGCCGGTACCTGGGCACGACAATCTTCGGCTGGTTTCGCGTGGGCCGGAAACGGGCATTCGGCGGTGTTTCGGGGGGCGCCGGACACGAGTTTGGCCGAGAGTTCGATTGGTGTTCGATGTGTGGTGACTGTTCGTCACCTGTGCGTCACTCCGCCGTCGGGATCCTCACGCCACCGTCAGGCCACTGTCAGGCCGCCGGTGGCCCGCTCCCCGGGCTGCGGGGCGTCGAGCGCCTCGCGTATCCCGGCCGCGACGGCGGGGTGCACGGGCAGTGCGAGATGTCCGATGCCGGTCACCCGGACGTTCTGCACGTCCAGGTCGGGGTGCTCCAGGCGGGCCGACTCCAGCGGCACCACCACGGAGTCCAGGTCGCTCCAGAAGCTGACGAACCGGGTACGGCAGCCGGGCGCGGGCCGGGCCAGATCCTGGATCACCCCCGAGCCGGGCCGCATCTGGCGCACGATCGGATGGGCGTTGGCCAGCGGCGCCGCACTGGTCCCCGAGTGCGGTGTACCCAGCGTGACGAGGACGCGCACCCGCAGGTCACCGCCCAGACACTGAACGTAATAGCGCGCGATCAGCCCGCCGAGGCTGTGGCCCACGATGTCGACCCGGTCGCTGCCGGTGCGCTCGCAGATCTCCTCGATGTGCCGGCCGAGCAGCTCGGCGGCGGCGCGGATGTCGCAGGTCAGCGGGGAGTAGTTCAGGGACACGACGCGCTGCCCGCCATGCTGGGCGAGGCTGCGGCGCAGCAGCAGGAACACGGAGCGGTTGTCGATGAAACCGTGCAGCAGCACCACCGGCGGGCCGAACCGGACCGGCAGCTGGGCGGTGCCGTCGCGGGCGGGCGGGGCGGCGGTACGGCGCTCCTGGATGAGGCCGGTCGGATAGAGCAGGAGATGGCCGGCCAGGATCGCGGCCTCGAGGGCGGTCGCCTTCAGCAGCGCCACGGAGATTCCGGCGAGTCTGCCGGGCCACAGGCGCCGGCAGAACGGGAGAAAGAGTGGCAGTACCCCGGTGACCTTCATGGGCCGACCTCCTGTCGGCACGCCGGAGGACGGCTCGACCCCCGTGTGCCCTGATGTCCCACCATGTGATTTCCCCCTCGCCGCGCACCGTAAAACTGCCGGTTGCGGGATGCTGGAGATAACGTTCGTTCACTTCGCGACGGGTGGCGGGACGCGCCAAAAGTGCGGTACTTGTCGTTACGGACGGAAGCGATCGCTTCCGTGATCGTTTGATGGAGGCAGTGATGGGTGTGGCAGCCGGTCCGATCCGCGTGGTGGTCGCCAAGCCGGGGCTCGACGGCCACGATCGAGGGGCCAAGGTCATCGCGCGAGCCCTGCGCGACGCCGGTATGGAGGTCATCTACACCGGGCTCCACCAGACGCCGGAACAGATCGTGGACACCGCCATCCAGGAGGACGCCGACGCGATCGGCCTGTCCATCCTCTCCGGCGCGCACAACACCCTGTTCGCCGCGGTGATCGACCTGCTCAAGGAGCGCGAGGCCGAGGACATCCTCGTCTTCGGCGGCGGCATCATCCCGGAAGAGGACATCCCGCCGCTGAAGGAGAAGGGCGTCGCGGCGATCTTCACGCCGGGCGCGACGACCACGTCGATCGTGGAGTGGGTGCGGGAGAACGTCCGACAGCCGGCCGCGTCGGGGGGCTGAACGCCTCCCTCCGTCGGTTGGACCGATGCTTCGGTGAGCGGGCGGCCGGTGTCCCCGGGCACTGCCGCCCCCGCAGCCCCGCATCGGTGTGAGCGGTATCGCCCTCACGACCCGGACGGGTGGTGTGCGCCGACCGGGGCCAGTTCCTGCGCCATCTCCGCCCGCAGCCGCAGGGTGGTCACCAGCCGCTGGAACGCCTCCGCCCAGTAGCCCCCCGCTCCCGGCGCCGCGTCCTCCCGTTCGTCGGGTATCGCCAGCAGCGCCTCGAGCCGAGTGGCCTCCGCGGGGTCCAGGCAGCGCTCGGCGAGCCCCATCACCCCGCTGAAGCTCCACGGGTAACTGCCCGCGTCCCGCGCGATGTCCAGCGCGTCCACGACCGCCCGGCCCAGCGGCGCGGCCCAGGGCACCGCACACACCCCGAGCAGCTGGAACGCCTCCGACAACCCGTGCGTGGCGATGAACCCGGCCACCCACGCGGCCCGTTCCGCCGGCTCCAGGGTGGCCAGCAGCTTCGCGCGTTCCGCCAGCGACACCGCGCCCGGCCCGCCGGCCTCCGGCGCCGACGGCGAGCCGAGCAGCGCCCTCGACCACTCGGCGTCCCGCTGCCGCACCGCCGCCCGGCACCAGGCCGCGTGCAGCTCGCCCTGCCAGCCATCCGTCACCGGCAGCGCCACGATCTCCGCCGCCGTCCGTCCGCCGAGCCGTCCCGGCCATGTGCCGAGCGGGGCCGCCTCCACCAATTGACCCAACCACCACGAGCGTTCCCCTCTGCCTGCGGGAGGCGTGGGCACCACACCGTCGCGCTCCATGCCGGAGTCGCACTCGAGCGGCGCCTCCACCGCGATCGCCGGCGAGTTCCCCGTACGGTCCAGGGCCACACACGCCGCCGCCCGTACGGCCATGCGCGCCGCGAGCGCCGAAGCGGGCAGCGCCGACAGCAGCTCGGCCGCCGTCGCCCGCACATTGCGGCTGCGGTCGCCCAACGCCTGCTCCAGGAACGGCTCGTCCGCGGCGGACAGGCCCGCGCGCAGCGAGTCGAGGAACATCAGCCGGTCCTCCGCCCGCTCCGTCGGCCAGGTCGACGCGAGCAGCTCGCGCGCCAACGCGGGCGTACCGGCGCGCAGCGCGCCCAGCAGGGCCACCCGCTCGGCGAACAGCCCCTCCTGCCACAGCCTGCCCACCGCCTCGGTGTCCTCCGGGTCGGGCAGCGTGGCGCCGCCGCCGGGGGCCGCGCGCAGCGCGAAACGCCAGTCCGTGTTCAGCCGGGCCAGCCACAGCGCCCGCGGACCCGCGAACGCCAGCGCCGCCGGGCGCAGGTCCGTACGGCCCCGAGCCGCGTCCAGCAGGGCGGGAAGGGTCTGCGGGGGTGGTGCGTATCCGTGCGCGTTGGCCGCCGCGAGCCACTGCGGGAGCAGCTCCATGAGGTCCGGCGAGCTGCCCCGGCGGCCGCTTCCGCCGCCGGAACGGTCGGCCAGCAGCGTGGTGAGTCTGCGGGCCGCCGCGGGCGGCAGGGCCGGGCGGGGATCCTCGGGCGCCGGGTCCGGCCGACGCGCCGCCCGTGCGGGCCGCAGGCCCGCCCGCCGCCGCACGGCCGCCACGGCGGCCTCGTCGAGCAGCGCCAGCGGTGCCTCCCGGCCGGACCCTGCGTACGCACCCGGGCGCCGGTCGGTGCCGAGAAGAGCGGTGGTGACCAGGTCCTCCCAGGAGCTTGCCTGGGCCCTGGTCTCCACGTCGGTCGGGGTCGTCGTCCCGTTCATCGCGTTCCCTTCCCTGCGCGTGTCCGAGGGGTGCCGGTGCTTTCCGCCGGTCCGGTCAGCACGGCGGTGCTCCTTCGGCGAGAGGTGCCTGAAGGCGTCGGCGGGGTTCTGGTGGGTCGGTCGGCGGCAGCGGTGCGGCTCGGTACGTTGCCCGGAGGTGCAGGTGCTTTGCCGGCGGGCGGCCGGTCAGCACAGGGGCACCGCTTCGCCCGTGCCGTCCGGCCAGGCCGTGAGCGGGGTGAAGCCGCGGTGGCCGCACTCGCCGAAGACCGTGACCGGGGCGCCGCCGGACAGGGCGACCAGCCGCCACAGGCCGGGGCGGGTGTGGGCGGCCCGGGTCAGCGGCAGGGCGGAGTCCTTGTCGGCGTCGGCCAGCTGCCACTGCTCGCCGTCCGGGACCGGTATCACCCGGTCCAGCGTCGCCGGGACGGACTCCAGCCAGGGGTCGTCGCGCAGCGCCTCGCCGTACCGGGCCGCCGCCTCGGCCGTGCTGATGCCGGGCGGGCGGAACGCGGCCGGTGCGGGAGGGGCGAACCGCTCGCCCAGGGCGGCCCGTGACTGACCGGCCCCCGGATAGGCGCACAGCTCCGCGTCCAGGGCCAGCCCGACCGGCAGGGACAGCTCGGGAGCACGGCCGGCCGCGCCGTAGGACAGCAGCAGCCGGGTGCGGCCCGAGGCGGCGCCGTGCAGCCATGTCCGGCGAGTCGTCAGTTTCGGGTCCACGATGTCGTACTGGGCGAGGACCAGCCAGTGGTCGCGAAGCGGTGCGCCGTCCGCCGTTGCGGGCAGGCCCAGCCGGGAGCGGACCGTGGCCGCGAGGGCGTCCGGCAGCCGGTCGTGTCGCAGCCAGCCCTGGTCGAGCAGGTGCAGCAGCGCGCACTCCTCCAGCAGTCGAGCCGGCCAGCCTGCACCCGATGCCGGGATCGCCCCCAGCTCCCGTACACGCGCGGCCAGTCCGGGTGCCTGGGCGTCGACCATGCGGGCCGCCGTCTCGTCCCACAGGCCGTACCCCGCCTGCTCGGCGGTGGCCAGGCCGCCGCGCAGCAGGTCCGCGAGGCGCTGCTCCAGCTCCGTCGCACCCGCGGTGACCCGCTCGGCCCGGCGCTCGGCCCGCCGCCGAGCCGCCTCCGGATCGGCGGACCCGCTCCCGGAACCGCCCTCGCTCCGGCCCTGCTTGCTCCCCTCACGACTGCGTCTGCCCGCGAGCCACTGCTCGGCCCAGTCCGGCGCCTCCGCGGACGCCGGCACCGAGCCGTCGCCGCCCGCCCACAGCAGAAGCAGCCCGAGCGCGTGCTTGCACGGGAACTTACGGCTCGGACAACTGCACTTGTACGCCGGACCGGCCGCATCGGCGAGATCGACCACCGTCTGGTACGGCCTGCTGCCACTGCCCTTGCACAGCCCCCACACCGTCCCCTCTCCACTCCCCGCCTCGGACCACGGACCGGCCGTGCCGAGCTTGCCTCCCGCTGTGCGTGACGCCGCGTCAGGCGCCAGTGACAGCACCTGCTCCGCGGTCCAGCGCACCCCCTGCTCAGTCATGTCTCCGACGGTAGGTCCCGCCACTGACAATCGGTCCGGCGCGGGCGTTCGTGCAGGTCAGAGCGATTGTCAGTGGCGTGGTGCACGGTGGATGCCAGATCCGAACCGGCCGAGCTGGAGGGGGCCTCAGCCATGTCAGCCATGCCTGCGTCTGCCACGTCTGCCACGTCTGCCACGTCTGCGTCCGTGCGACCGACGACCGCCGAACCGACCGACGGCGAGGGCGCGTCCGAGAGCGCACAGGCGCTGCGCCCGCACGCCGAGCACGCCTTCGCCGCCGAACTCGCCGCACTCGCCGCGCAGGACGACCGCCCGCGCCCGGCCCGCTGGAAACTGTCGCCGTGGGCGGTGGCGACATACCTGCTCGGCGGCACCCTGCCGGACGGCACGGTGATCACACCCAAGTACGTGGGCCCGCGCCGGATCGTCGAGGTCGCCGTCACCACGCTCGCCACCGACCGCGCCCTGCTCCTGCTCGGCGTACCCGGCACCGCCAAGACCTGGGTGTCGGAACACCTGGCCGCCGCGGTCAGCGGGGACTCCACCCTGCTGGTGCAGGGCACCGCCGGCACCCCCGAGGAGGCGATCCGCTACGGCTGGAACTACGCGCAGTTGCTCGCGCACGGACCGAGCCGCGACGCCCTCGTGCCCAGCCCGGTCATGCGCGCCATGGCCGAGGGCATGACGGCGCGCGTGGAGGAGCTGACCCGTATCCCGGCCGACGTGCAGGACACACTGATCACCATCCTGTCCGAGAAGACCCTGCCCATCCCGGAGCTGGGCCAGGAGGTCCAGGCGGTCCGCGGGTTCAACCTCATCGCCACCGCCAACGACCGGGACAGAGGGGTCAACGACCTCTCCAGCGCGCTGCGCCGCCGCTTCAACACCGTGGTGCTGCCGCTGCCGGAGAGCGCCGACGCCGAGGTCGACATCGTCACGCGCCGGGTGGAGCAGATCGGCCGCTCCCTCGACCTGCCGGCCGCGCCCGACGGCATCGAGGAGATCCGCCGGGTCGTGACCGTCTTCCGCGAGCTGCGCGACGGCATCACCACCGACGGCCGCACCAAGCTCAAGTCGCCCAGCGGCACACTGTCCACGGCCGAGGCGATCTCCGTCGTCACAGGCGGCCTCGCTCTGTCCGCCCACTTCGGCGACGGCGTGCTGCGCCCGGGCGATGTCGCCGCCGGAATCCTCGGCGCCGTGGTGCGCGACCCGGCGGCCGACCGGGTCGTCTGGCAGGAGTACCTGGAGACGGTCGTCCGCGAGCGCGAGGGCTGGACGGACTTCTACCGCGCGTGCCGGGAGGTCAGTGCATGACCGACGACACCCGCTGGCCCAAGGCCCACGGCTCCGGACCGCTCCTGCTGGGCGTGCGGCACCACGGTCCCGGCTCCGCCCGCGCGGTGCGCGGCGCCCTGGACGCCGCCCGGCCCGCCGCCGTCCTGATCGAGGGGCCGCCCGAGGCCGACGCGCTGATCCCGTTGGCCGCCGACCCGGACCTGCGGCCCCCGGTCGCCCTGCTCGCCCATGCCGTGGACGAGCCGGGCCGCTCGGCGTTCTGGCCGTTCGCCGAGTTCAGCCCCGAATGGGTGGCGATCCGCTGGGCCCTGGAACACGGCGTCCCGGCCCACTTCATCGACCTGCCGGCCACCCACACGCTGGCGTGGCAGGAGGAGGGGGAGGAGAAGAGGGGACTTCCTGCCGAGCCCGGCTCGTCCACCGGACCCGGCACCGAGGGGACCGCGGCGGACACGGAGCATGCCGATGCCCGTGGGGACGACGAGGAGAACCAGGACGCTGATGACGGCCGGGGAAGCGGCGAGCAGGTCCGGGTCGACCCGCTCGCCGTGCTCGCCGGGGCCGCCGGATACGACGACCCCGAGCGCTGGTGGGAGGACGTGGTCGAGCACCGCGGCCCGGGACAGCGGGACCCCTTCGCCCCCTTCGCCGCGCTGGAGGAGGCGATGGGCGCACTCCGCGAGCGGTACGGCGTCGGCGGGCACTCCCGGGACCTGGTCCGCGAGGCGCACATGCGACTCCGGGTGCGCGCCGCGCGCAAGGAGTTCGGCGACCAGGTGGCCGTGGTCTGCGGGGCCTGGCACGTGCCCGCGTTGCGCGAGAAGACCACGGTCACCGCCGACCGGTCCCTGCTGAAGGGGCTACCCAAGGTCAAGGCGGACCTGACCTGGGTGCCCTGGACCCACCGCAGACTGGCCCGGTCCAGCGGGTACGGCGCGGGCATCGACTCGCCGGGCTGGTACGGCCATCTGTTCCACGCCCCCGACCGGCCGGTCGAGCGCTGGCTGACCAAGGTGGCCCGGCTGCTGCGCGAGGAGGACCGGATCGTGTCCTCCGCCCACGTCATCGAGGCCGTCCGGCTCGCCGAGACCCTGGCGGCACTGCGCGGGCGTCCGCTGCCGGGGCTGAGCGAGACCACCGACGCGGTGCGCGCGGTGATGGGCGACGGCTCGGACGTGCCGCTGGCGCTGGTGCACGACCGGCTGGTGGTCGGGGACGTCCTCGGAGAAGTCCCGGAGTCGGCGCCCGCGGTGCCGCTCCAGCGCGACCTGGCCCGGCAACAGCGTTCGCTGCGGCTCAAACCCGAGGCGCTGGAGCGCGAACTGGAGCTGGACCTGCGGAGTGACACCGACGCCGGCCGCAGCCGACTGCTGCACCGGCTCAGGCTGCTCGGCATCGGCTGGGGCGAGCCGGCGCGGTCACGGGGGAGCACGGGCACGTTCCGGGAGACGTGGCGGCTGCGCTGGGAGCCGGAGTTGTCGGTGCGGGTCGCCGAGGCGGGCGTGTGGGGGACGACCGTACTGGGCGCGGCGCAGGCCAAGGCCGAGGCGGACGCGTCGGCCGCGCGCACTCTCGCCGACGTGACCGCGCTCGCCGAGCAGTGCCTGCTCGCCGGGCTGCCGGACGCTCTGCCCGTCGTCATGCGGGTCCTCGCCGACCGGGCCGCGCTCGATGCCGACGTGGGCCATCTCGCCCAGGCCCTGCCCGCCCTGGTCCGCTCCCTGCGCTACGGCGACGTGCGCGGCACCGACACCGGCGCACTGACCGACGTCGCCGCGGGCCTCGCCGAACGCGTCTTCGTCGGCCTGCCCCCGGCGTGCGCCGCGCTCGACACGGACGCGGCGCAGGAGATGCGCGGGCACGTGGACTCCGTACATACGGCGGTGGGACTGCTGGCGGAGACGGTGGCCGCAGGGGGAGTTGGGGCCGGTGCCGGAGGGCGTGCCGGTGTCGGTGCGGGTGCCGGTGTCATCCCCGCTGCCGGGCACGGTGGTCTGCGCGGCCGTTGGCGAGGGGTGCTGCGGACCTTGTCGTCGCGCGACAGCGTGCCCGGTGTGCTGCGGGGGCGGGCGGTGCGGTTGCTGTTGGACGACGGTGAGTTGGGGGCCGACGAGGCGGCGCGGCTGATGGGGCTCGCGCTGTCCCCGGGGACTCCGCCGGCCGACGCCGCCGCCTGGATCGAGGGCTTCGTCGGCGGCGGGGGCGGGCTGCTGCTGGTGCACGACGAGCGGCTGCTGGGTCTGGTGGACAGCTGGCTGACCGGGGTCTCGGCGGAGGCGTTCACGGACGTACTGCCGCTGCTGCGCCGCACGTTCGCGGCGTACGACCCCGGGGTGCGCAGAACACTCGGCGAACTGGTCCGGCGCGGACCGGGAGACGGGACGGCCGGCCGGGCGGCCCACGGGGCCGTGATACCCGGCTTCGCCGCCGAACCGGACACCGAACGCGCCGACGCCGTCCTACCGGTGCTGCGATTGCTGCTCGGCCTGACCGACCCGGCCGAGCGCGAGACGGCCGATCCCCGTACGGCGGCGGTCCGGGGGGCGGCTGGGTGGGAGAGGTCCGAGGCGGGGGCGGTCGAGCCGGTCTCGGCCGGCGGGGAAGCGAGGGATGACAACAGCCTTGCGGGGGTGGCGGTATGACGAGTGAGGCGATCGCGGTGGGCGGCGGCGATCCGGCGCGGGAGCGGTTGCGGCGGTGGCGGCTGGTGCTCGGCGGGGACCAGGCCGACGGCACCGGATGCGCGCTGTCCGGCCGGGACGCGGCGATGGACGGCACGCTCGCCGCGCTCTACGGCAAGGGGGACAAGCCGCAGGCGGGACGGGACCGTTCGGCGGGACTAGGCGCCTCGGCGCCGTCGGTGGCGCGCTGGCTCGGGGACATCCGCACCTACTTCCCGTCCTCCGTCGTCCAGGTCATGCAGCGCGACGCCATCGACCGGCTCGGCCTCGCCGCCCTGCTGCTGGAGCCGGAGATGCTGGAAGCGGTGGAGGCGGACGTGCACCTGGTCGGCACGCTGCTCTCGCTGAACAAGGCGATGCCGGAGACCACGAAGGAGACGGCGCGCGCGGTCGTGCGCAAGGTCGTCGAGGACCTGGAGAAGCGGCTCGCGAACCGTACGCGGGCCACCCTCACCGGCGCCCTCGACCGCAGCGCGCGGATCAGCCGGCCGCGCCACCACGACATCGACTGGAACCGCACCATCGCGGCAAACCTCAAGCACTATCTGCCCGAGTACCGCACGGTCGTGCCGGAACGGCTCGTCGGATACGGGCGGGCCGCGCAGTCCGTGAAGAAGGAGGTCGTCCTCTGCATCGACCAGTCCGGGTCGATGGCCGCGTCCGTGGTCTTCGCGTCCGTGTTCGGCGCGGTCCTCGCCTCCATGCGGTCGATCAGCACCCGGCTGGTCGTCTTCGACACGGCGGTGGTCGATCTCACCGACCAGCTGGACGACCCGGTCGACGTCCTCTTCGGCACCCAGCTCGGCGGCGGAACGGACATCAACCGGGCGCTGGCCTACTGCCAGTCACAGATCACCCGGCCCGCCGAGACCGTGGTCGTGCTGATCAGCGACCTCTACGAGGGCGGCATCCGCGACGAGATGCTCAAGCGGGTGGCGGCGATGAAGGCGTCCGGGGTGCAGTTCGTGGCGCTGCTCGCGCTGTCGGACGAGGGCGCGCCCGCGTACGACCGGGAGCACGCGGCGGCGCTCGCCGCCCTCGGCGCACCGGCCTTCGCCTGCACGCCCGACCTGTTCCCCGAGGTGATGGCGGCCGCGCTGGAGAAGCGGCCGCTGCCGATACCGGACACCGTGTGACGCCGGACACGAAAGGGGCGAGAAAAGGGACATGACTACCCATCGGTAACAGGGGACTTGCGCGGCTTCGGGCGTGCCGTGCAAGGATCGGCGGAGCCCGTGTCGTGCCGAGCCTAGGATGTCCAGCTCCTTGACGTTCCCCGCAGCCCTCCTTGGTACCACCGTGCGCGTGCTGCGTACGGCGGCCGGGCGGCGTGCGCTCCAACTGGTGCTGCTGGTGGGCGGACTGTTCGCGCTGGGTTTCCTGTGCGGAGAACAGGCACACGCGGCCGACGGCGCCCCGGTGCCGGCGCGGGCGACGTCGGTGCGGTCCGTGGGAGCCGCCGGGCACGGGGACGTTGTACGGGCGGTCCGCACGGTCACCCACCGGGTTGCCACCCAGGCCCACACCGTCGGCGGACAGGCCGTCACCCCCGTACGCGAGGTACTCACCACCGTTTCGCGGACCGTCGACACGGTCGGGACCGTCGAGGAGACGGCCGCCCGAGCCGTGGTCGACACGCCCCGGACCTCTGCGCCCTCCCTGCCCCTGCCCGACCTCCCTCACGGCACGGACGTCCCCGTCGACCTGACACCGGAGCCGGAGTCCACGGGGCCCCGCCCGCAGCGGTCCGGCGGGACGGCGGCGTCCGTCGCGACGGAGCGTCAGAAGCAGCGGCACACTCGCGTCCAGGGCCGTACCGCGGTCGGCGCTCCTGCGCGGGCCGCCGTGTTCGGGCCGGAGACCGCCCCCGTGCCGCGGCCCGCGGCGCACACCGTCGCGCGCCACGGGGCCGCCGCCCTGAGCGTGCCCGGCGGGCCCGTGCCCGCCGGCGACTCCGACGGCGTGCTCGGCAAGCAGGCCGCCGACGGCAACGCGTCCCGCCACAGTGACGCGCACGCCGTCGCCCTCGACTGCCGGGCACCCCTGCGGCTCGTGCCCGGCGCCGCCGCGCGCGTCGACGCGCCCCGCACCCGGGACCGGCACCGGGACATCCCCGTCTTCCCCGGCTAGGCAGCGGGGCCGACCTCTCCGCCACACATCTGTCGCGCGGGGCGGAACAGGTCTGCCCGCCCGTCCGGACCCTGCCGGCGATCGACTCTGCCGGCCGTCGAAGCGCGTTCACCGCGACCGGCGTTCAGCGGTCTCCGGACGGCCGTCCCCAACCGCTTCCAGCCGTCTCCGGCCGTTCCCGGCCGCTCCCGAAGGACTCGACGCACGCAATGAACAAGAACATCCGCCGTTCGATCGTGATAGCCGCCGGTGTCACCGGCGCGTGGGCGCTCGGCTCGGCCGTCGCCAGCGCCGACGAACTGTCCGCCACCTCCCTCTCCGTGCCGGACGCGGGCACCGAGTCCGACGGTGCCACCGACAGCGTCGCCGGGACGGTCGACGGCGTCCTCACCGGCGTCCACGACACCGTCTCCGGCGTCCGCAACACCGTCACGGACACCGTCTCCGACCTGACCGGCACGGCCACTGCCGCCACCGCGGCCGGCCCCGCCCCGTCCTCCACCTCGCTCACCTCGACGGCGTCCACCGGCACCGGCGCCACCGACCAGGCCCGTCGCCACGTCGACGCCAAGGTCCCGACCGCCGCGAGGATCCGCGGCGCCGAGGCCGTCCGGGGCGCCCAGGCGGCCCGCACGGCGCAGGGACAGGTCCAGGCCCAGGTCCGGACGGACGGCACGCGGGTCACCGGCCACGCCGCCCACGCGGCCGCGCACGCCGCCCCGACCGTCTCCCCGGCCGTCCCGCACGTCGAGCCGCAGGACGAGATCGACTACCTCTTCGGCCCGCTCTCCTCCTTCGCACCCGAGGTGGAGGAGGCCTTGGCCGCCGCCCAGACCAGGCTCCAGGCCACGCAGGCGGCGGCCCGCCTGAAGGCCCAGGGTGTCGAGGGCGCCGTACGGACGACGGCGCAGCGGACCGTCGCGGGCGCGCAGGGGCGGACCGCCGGTGCGGCGGCCGTCGTGCGCGGTACGGCCGCCCGGGCGACCGGCGTGGCCGAGGCCTCCGTCGCGGGTGTGCCCGCGCAGGTCACCGGTACGGCCACGGGTGCCGAGCAGCGGGTCGTCGGCACGGTCCGGACCGTGCTCGGCGCGGTCACGCCGGTGGTGGACGAGACGACCGCCGCCGCCGTCCCGCCGGTGGCCTCCGCGGCGATCAACGGCGCCGTGCCGGTCGCCGGCCAGGCCGTCTCGGGCGTCCGGACCACGGCCGGACACGCGGTGGCGGGCGGGTACGGAACCGCCCAGGGCACTGTCTCCTCCGTGCACGGGGTCGCCGAGGGCGCCGTGTCCGGCGTCCACGGGATCGCCGCGGGTGCCGTGGGCGACGTACAGCCGGTGGCGGCGAGGTCGACGGCGTACGCCGGCGGGCTGGCCGGGCAGGTCTCGCGGGACGCCGCCGACGCCGTGCTGCCGCCGGTGGCCGCCGGTGCCGTGCGCGGGGTCGTGCCGGTCGCCGGGCAGGCCGTCGCGGACATGGGCACCCTCGGTCACGGCGTGGCCGGTGACGTCCGGCCCTTCGCGGGCGGTGTCGTCGGCGCCGTGCCCCCGCTCGCGCACGGTGTGACCACGCGGACCGGAGTCTTCGCCGAGGGCGTCACCGCCCAGGTGCCCCCCTTCACGGCCGGGGTCACCGGCGCGACGGCACCGCTCGCCGACACCGCGACGTCCACGCTCACACGGACGGCGGACACCGCCATGGGCACCGTGTACCAGGCGGCCTTCACCGCCACCGGGACCGTGTCGCCCGTCACCGGCCAGGTCACCGGGGTCGTGCCGCCGATGGCCGACGGGGTCGGCGGCAGCACCGTCGGTCTGGTCCATGGCGTCACGGGCGAGGCCGGGCCCTTCGTGGCCGGCGTCGCCGGGTCCGCGGCCGCGCCGGTCGTGCGGCAGGCCGGAGGGTTCGCCCACGACCTCCACGACACGGTCCGGGGCGCCGGGGGCTCGCTCGCCGGGCATGCCGCCGGCGGGGCCGGCGAGGTCGCCCGTACGGCCGTACCGACGTACCTGCGGGACTTCGAGGAGGGGTACGGCGTGCAGAACGCGACATCGGGCATCGAATACCAGGGCTGAGTGCCCCGAACCGCTCCGCGGGGTGTCCGGACCCGGACGGCCGAATGCCGTCGGCGCGTCCGGCCGGGGGCCCCGCGGCCCGGGCGGGTGGTCCCCATTGGGGTGGGGATCAACCACCCCGGCTCCGGCACCACCGGGGTCGCCCAGAGGCCTCACCGGGTCAACCCCAGCCCGGTGAGGCCTCGCACATGCCCCGAAGCCACGGATCCACCGCCGATCCGCCCCCCATCCGCCGAAGTCGCGGATCCACCACGCATCCGCCACCAACCCGCCGAAGACACCCGTCCGCCCCGATGCATCGGCACGCCGTGCCAGGAAACCCGGCATCATGTGACAGGTATCACCGCTCGGGTGTGACCCTCGATTTAGGGAGCCCCCGCAAGCGGCGATAACCTGCGAGACGGACATGCCGCGCGCTCGGACACCGTGTGCGCCCCCCTTGTGACAAGCGGACGTCACGTTGCCCTTCGCGGCACGCCCACGCATCCAACGAACCGCGAGATCACTGATAGGGACGGAAGCGCGTGGACCTGTTCGAGTACCAGGCGAGGGACCTCTTCGCCAAGCACGATGTACCGGTGCTGGCCGGTGAAGTCATCGACACGCCTGAGGCGGCGCGCGAGATCACTGAGCGTCTGGGCGGCAAGTCCGTCGTCAAGGCGCAGGTGAAGGTCGGTGGTCGCGGCAAGGCCGGTGGCGTGAAGCTGGCCGCCTCCGCGGACGAGGCCGTCGCCCGCGCGACGGACATCCTCGGCATGGACATCAAGGGCCACACGGTCCACAAGGTCATGATCGCCGAGACCGCTCCGGAGATCCTCGAGGAGTACTACGTCTCCTTCCTCCTCGACCGTGCCAACCGCACCTTCCTCTCCATCGCCTCCGTCGAGGGCGGCATGGAGATCGAGGAGGTGGCGGCCACCCGTCCGGAGGCCGTCGCCAAGACGCCGATCGACCCGATCGACGGTGTGGACGAGGCCAAGGCCCGCGAGATCGTCGCTGCCGCCAAGTTCCCGGCCGAGGTAGCCGACAAGGTGGCGAACGTCCTCGTCAAGCTGTGGGACACCTTCATCAAGGAGGACGCCCTCCTGGTCGAGGTCAACCCGCTGGCGAAGGTCGCCTCCGGCGAGGTCATCGCCCTCGACGGCAAGGTGTCGCTCGACGACAACGCCGAGTTCCGCCACCCCGACTTCGAGGAGCTCCACGACAAGGCCGCGGCCAACCCGCTCGAGGCCGCCGCCAAGGAGAAGAACCTCAACTACGTCAAGCTCGACGGCGAGGTCGGCATCATCGGCAACGGCGCCGGTCTCGTCATGAGCACCCTGGACGTCGTCGCGTACGCCGGTGAGAAGCACGGCAACGTCAAGCCCGCCAACTTCCTGGACATCGGCGGTGGCGCCTCCGCCCAGGTGATGGCGAACGGCCTGGAGATCATCCTGGGCGACCCGGACGTCAAGTCCGTGTTCGTGAACGTCTTCGGTGGCATCACCGCCTGCGACGAGGTCGCCAACGGCATCGTGCAGGCCCTGAAGCTCCTGGAGGACCGCGGCGAGAAGGTCGAGAAGCCGCTCGTCGTCCGCCTCGACGGCAACAACGCCGAGCTGGGCCGGCAGATCCTCACCGACGCCAACCACCCGCTGGTGCAGCGCGTCGACACCATGGACGGCGCGGCCGACAAGGCCGCCGAGCTGGCCCACGCCGCCAAGTAAGCACTCAGGACGAGGACACCAACACACCATGGCTATCTGGCTCAACAAGGACAGCAAGGTCATCGTCCAGGGCATGACCGGCTCCACCGGCATGAAGCACACGAAGCTCATGCTCGGTGACGGCACCAACGTCGTGGGCGGCGTGAACCCGCGCAAGGCGGGTCAGACCGTGGACTTCGACGGCACCGAGGTACCCGTCTTCGGCACCGTCAAGGAGGCCATCGACAAGACCGGCGCCAACGTCTCCGTCATCTTCGTGCCGGAGAAGTTCACCAAGGACGCGGTCGTCGAGGCCATCGACGCCGAGATCCCGCTGGCCGTCGTGATCACCGAGGGCATCGCCGTGCACGACACGGCGTCCTTCTGGGCGTACGCCGGCAAGAAGGGCAACAAGACCCGCATCATCGGCCCGAACTGCCCCGGCATCATCACCCCGGGCCAGTCGAACGTCGGCATCATCCCGGGCGACATCACCAAGCCGGGCCGCATCGGCCTGGTGTCGAAGTCCGGCACGCTGACCTACCAGATGATGTACGAGCTGCGTGACATCGGCTTCTCGACCGCCGTCGGCATCGGTGGCGACCCGATCATCGGCTCCACCCACATCGACGCCCTGGCCGCGTTCCAGGACGACCCGGAGACCGAGCTCATCGTGATGATCGGTGAGATCGGCGGCGACGCCGAGGAGCGCGCGGCCGCGTTCATCAAGGAGAACGTGACCAAGCCGGTCGTCGGCTACGTCGCGGGCTTCACCGCGCCCGAGGGCAAGACCATGGGTCACGCCGGCGCCATCGTCTCCGGCTCCTCCGGCACCGCGCAGGCCAAGAAGGAGGCCCTGGAGGCCGCGGGCGTCAAGGTCGGCAAGACCCCGACCGAGACGGCCAAGCTCGCACGCGAGATCCTGGGCGGCTGAGCTTCTCGGCTCCCGTCAGGTCCAGTTCGGTAGGCCCGTCCCGTCTCCTGGGGCGGGCCTACCGGCGTTTCCCTCACCGCACCGCAGCTCCCCGGGGGGGCGCGGGGAACGCCCCCACCGCAGGGCAGCCCTGTCGCGCCCACCGGGCGACAGCCTTATCGCGCCTCCGGAACCAGCCGGTCCGGCCCCTTCGCGGCGGCGCTCCGCAACTTCGCCTGCAAAGCCCGCTCCTCCCGCGACAGCGGCCCCATCACCCCCACCGGCGGAACCCCCTGCACCGCCTGCGCCGGAGCGATCGGCGCCTCGTAGTGCGTCGGCGCCGACCGCACCGCGAGCGCCATCGCGCCGATGATCGTCACCATGAACGCGACCGCCGCCCACGTCCGGAACGCATTCCGCCGTTCGGCCTCCCGCCGCACAGGCTCCGGATCCGCCGTGCGCGCCTCCTCGTTCGCGGCCGGCAGCCGCAGCCGCGGCCGCAGTTGGCGACGCAGCTCGCCGGGCTCGGCCAGGGTCGGCACCTGCGCGGCCAGGGCCTCGCGGGCGTAGGCCAGCCGGTTCGCGGCGGCCGGTGTGCTCGCCTCCGTCTCCGCCGCCGCCTCCGGCAGGTCGAGGCCCACGCCGTCGTACAGGACGAGCGTGCGCCGGTACACCGGCGGCAGCGTCAGCAGGGCGTCCAGCAGCGCCCGGTCGGCCGGGTCGGCGGGCGGCGGCTCCGGGCGCCGGTACCGGGGCCGGAAGCCATGCCGGGGCGAGAGCGCGCAGTCGTGCGCCGCCGCCCGCACCCAGCCGCCCGGATCCCGGTCCCGGGCCACCTCGGGCCAGCGCTGCCAGGCCAGCTGAAAGGCCCGCTCCACGGCCTCGCGGGCCGCCTCCGGGCGCCCGGTGAGCAGATAGGTCTGGCGCACGAGCGCGGGGGCCAAGAACGTGTACAGCGCGTCGAAGGCCTGAGCGGGCGTCAGGGGGTGGGGGATGACGGCCTCTGGAGTCTCCCGGCCCGCCTCGACCGCTGACGCCACTTCGACCGCTGACGCCCCCTCGACCGCTGACGCCCCTTCGACCGTTGATGCCCCTTCGGTCGCTGTCGGCCCATCGACCGCCGTCACCCCTTCGGCCGCGAACGTCGTCAGCAGCCTGGTGTACGTCTCGCCCTCGCTTCCGTGCGGGACGAGGCGGCCGGACTCCCACGCGCGCAGCGTCGAGGGGCCGATGCCGACCTGCGCGGCGAGCTGAGCGTGCGTCAGCGACCGTGACTGGCGCAGGCGTCGGCGTTCCGCCGGCGGTGGCAGCGGACCGGCGGTGTTCTGCGGCGTCACCGCACGCCCTTCCGTACGAAAAAGCACATAAACGTATATTGAGCGACACTACGGAGGTTCGCCTGTTACGACGGGAAAGAGCGTGTCGTTGGGAGCATGGCGTGCGTGATCCAGATGACCGCTCGCCCACCGTCGCTCTCGCCCTTGCTGACCCGGATGCGCAACCGCGAACCCGGCCTGGCCGCCGGCCTGCTCGGCGGCGCCGTCGCGGCCGGACTCGGATTCGGCACGTTCGCGGTGCTGGTGATGGTCCTGTGGGTCAGCTCGCCGTATCCCGACAGCGGGCCGGGCGGCGCGCTGCACGTCGCCGGCGCGCTGTGGCTGCTGGCCCACGGCGTCGAACTGGTCCGCACCGACACGCTCTCCGGCGCGCCCATGCCGGTGGGGATGACCCCGTTGCTGCTGCTCGTGCTGCCCGTGTGGCTGGTGTACCGGGCGGCGAGAGTCGCGGTGGACGCGCCCGCCGACGCCGACGGTCCGCCGCCGGTTCCGGCGCAAACCGTGTGGACGGGGGTCGTTCTCGGCTACCTCGGCGTCGGCGGCGCGGTCGCGCTGTACTGCGCGGGCGCGGAACTGCGGCCCGACTTGTTCTGGATGACGGTGTGTCTGCCGCTGGTCGCGGCGGGCTCGGCGGCGGCCGGGGTGTGGTCGGCGTACGGCTGTCCGCGCGAGCCGGTACTCAGCGCGCTGGCGGTGCTGCCGGTGTCGCTGCGGCGGCTGCTGTTCGGCGCGGACGAACGGGCCCGGCTGGGTACGGCCGTACGGGCCACCGGTGCTGCCACGGCGGTGTTCTTCGGCGGCGGGGCGCTGCTCGTCGGGGTGTCGCTGGTGTGGCACGGCGGCGCGGCCCGGGCGTCCTTCGTCCAGCTGACGGAGGGATGGACGGGACGGTTCGCGGTGCTGCTGCTCGGCGTCGCGCTGATCCCCAACGCGGCGTTCTGGGCCGCGTCCTACGCCCTCGGCCCCGGCTTCCTCCTCGGCGTCGGGCATCTGGTGCAACCCTTCGCCTCCCATCCTGCCCCTCTGCTGCCGCCCTTCCCGCTGCTGGCCGCGGTGCCGGACGCCGGTGCCGGGACGCCGGCGAACTGGACGGCGGGACTGGTGCCGATGGCGGCCGGGGTGACGGCGGGGTGGTTCGTGGCGCGGGGGGCCGTAAGACGGCCGGAGCCGGGCGCGCCGGCACCGGCGCACTGGTCGGCCGGCCGCACCGCCGGGGTGGTGCTGGTGACGGCGATGCTGTGTGCGGCGGCCCTCGCCCTGCTCGCCGGCCTGGCCGGCGGCCCGCTGGGGGTGGCCGCGCTGGCCCGCTTCGGACCGGTGTGGTGGCAGACCGGGGGAGCGGCGGGGGCGTGGACGGCGCTGTTCGGGATGCCGGTGGCGCTGGTCGTGCGGGCGTGGCGGCTCTGGCGCCGGCGCACGCGGGACGGGGAGATCCCGATGCAGGGGACCGGAGTGGGGACGGGGACGGGGAGCGCCGGGAGCGGAAAGCAACAGGACAAGATCAGCGTCAAGGCCGGGAAGGCGGGTCGGGAGGAGGGGGCCGCCAAGGTCGAGGGCAGGCTCGCGGGCAGGGCCAAGGAATCCGGCAAGGGCGGGACCCCCCCACCCCGACCGGCGTCGCCCGAGCCCGACGAAGAGGAGATGTACGGCATCCTCCCGGCCGACGACCCGTTCCCCGGGGAGTGGCACGACGACCTGGCCCGCGCCTCACGCTGGGCGGCCCTGCGCGAGGCAGCCGCCCCCCGCGACCTGCCCGCCCGGACAAGCCCCGCAGTCGCTTCAGTGCCTCCGGCGCAGACGGCACCCCCGGAGGAGACGGCACCCCCGGCGGAGTCGACGCTCCCTCTGGAGGCAACGCCCCAGACGGAGCCGGCGTCCCCGGCAGGGCCTCGCCCGGACCCGGCCGACTCGTCGCCGAGCGACCCCGGAACTCCGGAGTCCCCTGACACGGCAACGGGCAAATGACCCGCCGGCGTACCCCCCGGCGATGGACGCCAGGGGGAGGCTCAGCCGTTCCCGACTCCCAGAACCCCCCGCAGCTCCTGCGGCAGCAGTTGGTCGCAGGACTGTTTCGCCTCGTGGGTGAGGGCGTCGTTCACGCACGTGTAGTAGTCGCGGTAGACGAACTGGACCGTGAAGGTCGAGGCCACCAGGACCAGGGCCAGGGATGCCGTGACCAGGCCGCCGATGGCCGCAGTCGCCTGGGGCCGGCCCGCACCCGGCGGAGGCGCCGGGGTGTCCGGGTTCGCGCCGCGGGGCTTGGCGCGCAGGGCGCTGATGCCCCAGTAGAGCGCCAGCGCGCCCAGCAGCAGGGCCACGTACGTCCAGCTGAACAGGGCGAAGAAGACGGCCCACATGCCGGACAGCAGGGCGTAGCGCGCGCGGCGCTGGGCGGGGTCGGTCGGGTCCCAGCGCATGCCGCCGGGGCCGCCCGTCCCACCCGGGCCCTGGGGACCGCCGCCGGGCCGCTCGCCGAAGCCGCCGGGGGAGCGTCCGGGCTGGCGGTCGCTCCACTGGTCGCCCCACGGGGAGCCGCCCCCATGGCCGGTCCCGTGACCGGAGCCCTGGGAGCCCTCGGGGTGACGGGGCTGCCAGGGCCGGTCCGGGGTGCCCTCGGGCGGCGGCGCGAAGGGGTTGTCGTCCTGCCGCCCGCCGCCGCGTCCGTCACCGCCCCGACCGCCGGGACCCGCAGTTCCGCCCGGACCGCCTGCACCACCGCCGTGCCCACCCTGGGGAGCCTCCGGCGGCGAGGTCGGCCGCTCTCGCAGCACGGTGCCACGCTCGCCTCCCTGGGCCGGGCTCGGAGGGAACGTGAGGAGTCGCAGACTGCGAGCGGGCATGAAAAGAGCGTCTTCCCCTAGGCGAATACGGCTGTGCATACGGCGGTGCGTACGGCTGTGAACACGGCTGGCCGATATGAGCTTCTCCCCCCGACAACGCACCGCACGACCGCCGCGTTCCCGAGGCCGCCCTCCGTGATTCCTTGCCGAACGCTACCTTCCGGCCACGCCCCCGTCCCGTGGGGGCCTTCCCGTGTGCCGGTATCGTTGCTGACGGCCGGCCGCTTCGTAGACTTCCCTGTATCGAGGGGCGTAAAGCATTCGTGCGAATGTACAAAGCTCCGGCCGGTACCGTCGCCACCCCGAGAAAGGGCCCCATCGTGGCCGCCACCCCCGCTGGCCCAGCGGTCAAGCGCCTTGTCGTGCTGGTCTCCGGATCCGGCACCAATCTGCAGGCGCTCCTGGACGAGATCGAGCGCACCGGAGCCGAGCAGTACGGCGCCCGGATCGTCGCCGTAGGGGCCGACCGCGCCGGTATCGAGGGGCTCGCCCGTGCCGAGCGGGCCGGGCTGCCGACCTTCGTGTGCAAGGTCAAGGACCACGCGAGCCGCGAGGAGTGGGACGCCGCCCTCGCCGAGGCCGTGGCCGCCTACGAGCCGGACCTCGTGGTCTCCGCCGGGTTCATGAAGATCGTGGGCAAGGAGTTCCTCGACCGGTTCGGCGGGCGGTTCGTCAACACGCACCCCGCCCTGCTGCCCAGTTTCCCGGGGGCCCACGGCGTCCGTGACGCGCTCGCGTACGGCGCCAAGGTCACCGGCTGCACCGTCCACTTCGTCGACGACGGCGTCGACACCGGCCCGATCATCGCCCAGGGCGTGGTCGAGGTCCGGGACGAGGACGACGAGAGCGCGCTGCACGAGCGCATCAAGGAAGTCGAGCGAAGGCTGCTCGTCGAGGTCGTGGGGCGGCTCGCCCGCAACGGCTATCGCATTGAGGGACGAAAGGTAGTTATCCAGTGACCGCCACCGCCGAGAGCACCAAGCGGCCCATTCGCCGGGCGCTCGTCAGCGTCTACGACAAGACCGGGCTGGAAGACCTCGCGCGCGGGCTGCACGAGGCCGGTGTCGAGCTCGTCTCCACCGGGTCCACGGCCGGCCGGATCGCCGCCGCCGGCGTTCCCGTCACCAAGGTCGAGGAGCTGACCGGCTTCCCCGAGTGCCTGGACGGCCGGGTGAAGACCCTGCACCCGAAGGTGCACGCGGGCATCCTTGCCGACCTGCGGCTGGACAGCCACCGGGAGCAGCTCGCCGAGCTCGGCGTCGAGCCGTTCGACCTCGTCGTCGTCAACCTCTACCCCTTCCGTGAGACCGTCGCCTCGGGCGCGAGCGACGACGAGTGCGTGGAGCAGATCGACATCGGCGGTCCCTCCATGGTCCGCGCCGCCGCCAAGAACCACCCGTCGGTCGCCGTGGTCACCAGCCCCGAGCGGTACGCCGACGTCCTCGCGGCCGTCAAGGACGGCGGCTTCGACCTCGCCGCCCGCAAGCGGCTGGCCGCCGAGGCCTTCCAGCACACCGCCGCCTACGACGTGGCCGTCGCCTCCTGGTTCGCCTCCTCGTACGCGCCGGTGGACGAGTCGCAGTTCCCCGACTTCCTCGGCGCCACCTACGAGCGCAAGAACACCCTGCGCTACGGCGAGAACCCGCACCAGCCGGCCGCCCTGTACGTCGACGGCAGCGGCGGACTCGCGGACGCCGAGCAGCTGCACGGCAAGGAGATGTCGTACAACAACTACACGGACACGGACGCCGCCCGCCGTGCCGCGTACGACCACGACGAGCCGTGCGTCGCGATCATCAAGCACGCCAACCCCTGCGGTATCGCGGTGGGTTCGGACGTCGCCGAGGCGCACCGCAAGGCGCACGCCTGCGACCCGGTCTCCGCGTACGGCGGTGTCATCGCCGTCAACCGGCCGGTGAGCCGGGAGATGGCCGAGCAGGTCGCGGAGATCTTCACCGAGGTCATCGTCGCCCCGGACTACGAGGAGGGGGCCCTGGAGGCCCTCGCCAGGAAGAAGAACATCCGGGTGCTGAAGGCCCCGGGCGCGCCCTGCAACCGGGTCGAGGCCAAGCAGGTCGACGGCGGTGTCCTGCTCCAGGTCACCGACCGGCTCCAGGCCGACGGCGACGACCCGGCGAACTGGACGCTGGCCAGCGGCGAGGCGCTGACCGCCGAGGAGCTCAAGGAGCTCGCCTTCGCCTGGAAGGCGTGCCGCGCGGTGAAGTCCAACGCGATCCTGCTCGCCAAGGACGGCGCCTCGGTCGGCGTCGGCATGGGCCAGGTCAACCGGGTCGACTCCTGCAAGCTGGCCGTCGAGCGGGCCGGTGAGGAGCGGGCGCGCGGCTCCTTCGCCGCCTCGGACGCGTTCTTCCCCTTCCCCGACGGGCCGGAGATCCTCATCGAGGCCGGCGTGCGGGCGATCGTCCAGCCGGGCGGTTCGATCCGTGACGAGCAGGTCGTCGAGGCCGCCAAGGAGGCGGGCGTGACGATGTACTTCACGGGCACGCGCCACTTCTTCCACTGACACGGCGCCGTGGACAGGCCGACGGCCTCCGGCCCTCCCCCGAGGGAGCCGGAGGCCGTCGGCCTTGCCAGGTCGGGTCAGCAGGGGCGCAGCGACCAGATCGGGTCCCAGGTCGCCGTGCCGGCCTGGTAGGCGGTCGAGGTCCAGCGGACGCTGCCGTCCCGGTTGAAGAACCTGGCGACCGTGCCGGGCGTCTGGTTGTTGGTGAACGGGCCGTCGCCGGTCCAGTTGTTCACGGTCCAGGTCTGGCACTTGTAGAAGTCGAACCTGGTGCCCTTGACGATCATGCACAGATGACCGTAGGCGCAGTCCAGGTCCCTGGCGGCGGCCTTGCCCCGCGGGGCCCTGGTGAGGGTCAGACCGTCGTAGCGGACCTTGTCGGCGGAGGCCGAGAGGGGCTTCGGGTGGCCCGCGAGGACCTGGTCGGCGACCTGCTGGACGCCGGTGACCCGGGTGCCGTCCGGGGCGGCGGCGGTGGCCGCGACCGTGGAGCCGGCGAGCAGTGCGGTGGCCGCGACGAGCAGTGCGGCGGGCTTGGCGATGTTCACGTGTTCCCCCATGTGAACGAACGGTGTGGTCGCTCCGCCGCAACGCTCCGGCGGAGTGGTCCCACCGTGGCAGCCGTATCCCTCGGCCGGTACCTCGGACGTCTGAGGGTCACTTCTTCCCCGGCGGCGCGTACTCCTTGAGGTAGTGGGCGACACGGGCGCAGTAGCCGCGGTACTTCGGGGGAACTCCGTTCGCGGCGTTCACTTTCCTGTACGACGTCCGGTACGCGGCGGAGAGCAGCACCCGCCTGTCCCCGGGCAGGCCGGACTTGAGGTTGGGCGCCATGAAGCAGAGGTAGCGGCCCATGGCCGGGATGGAGACGGAGGGGGTGAGGGGCGGGGTGGGCGTGGCCGACGCGGGAACGCCGTCGTCGCGCATGTACCAGCGCAGGACGGCGGGGGTCCAGCGGGCGATGCCGAACTCGTGCTTGGCCGGGTCGGAGAGGTCCGGGTCGAAATCGCTCTCGGCCTTGAGCATCGCCGCCATGAGCGCGGGGGTCACGTCGGGCTCGGGGCAGGCGTGGGCGGAGTCGACGATGAGCTTGCGGTAGCGCGCCGGGATGCCCTTGTCGGTGCGGAGTTCGGAGGCTCCGTAGGCCGCCGGAGCCCTGTCGTCCATGCCGCCACCGCCGTCGCCCGCCCAGGTGCTGATGCCGTAGCCGAGGGCGGCGACGGTCGCGGCGGCGGCGCCCGCGATGGCCGCCCGCCGGCGTCCGCGGCGCGGGAACCGCGGGAACAGCCGGCGGGGCAGGCGCGGCGAGCGGCCGGTGCCGGCGGCCGCCTCGACGCGGCGCAGCAGCGCCTCGGTGCCGATGCGTGCCTCGTGCGTCCGGGCCAGGCAGTCCCGCACGATCTCCCGCCAGGCGTCCGGGAGCCGGGGCGACAGGCGCAGTTCGTCGGTGCCGCGCGCATAGGCGGCGGCCGCGTCGCGGCGGGCGGTCGGGGTGGCGCCGGACAGCGGGAAGGAGTCGGTGAGCACGAGATGGGCGAGCACGCCGAAGGCCCAGACGTCGGCGGACGGCCGGATCCGCCGGCCGCGTTCGCCGATCTCCGCCCACAGCAGCTCGGGCGGGGTGTAGTCGGGGGTGGAGAAGGCGGGAGTGTAGGCGTGGGTGCCCTCCAGTTCGGCGGCCATGTTGAAGTCGGCGAGCCGCGCCGAACCGTCCGCCATCAGCAGCACATTGGCCGGTTTCAGATCCCCGTGCACCCAGCCCGCCCGGTGCAGCTGGGCCAGCCCCTCGCAGATCTGGGCGAGCAGGGCGGGCCCGGCGGCCGGGCGCGGCGCGGCGGCGAGCAGGGCGGACAGGGAGCCCTCGGCCCGCTCCAGGACGAGGACGGTGGCGCCGTCGAGTTCGGGGCGCTCCGGGTCGTCGACGACCAGCGACTCGTACATCCGGATCAGCCGCGGCCGTCTGAGCCGCCGGTGCAGGTCGACCTCGCGCTCGATGAGGTCGCGCAGATGGGCCAGTTGGCGCGGGGTGCCGGTGCCGGTGGGCAGGAACTTCAGCGCGGCGGCAGCGGGCAGGTCCTCGGAGCCGCCGGTGCGCCGGCCCGCGTACACGCTGCCGAAGGCGCCCGTCGCGATCGGCTCGCGCACCTCCCAGGCGCCGACCCGGTAACCCCGCGGCACCGGCACGGCGTACGGCTCGGTCACCGGGCCGTACGGCTCGCGTCGGCGGCGGGCAGGACGGCCAGGTCGTCCTCCCGTACGAGGTCGAAGCGGAGCGCCAGGGACACCAGGGACTCCTTCTTGCCGTTCAGGCGCGGACCGGTGTCCGCGGTGTCCGGGCCGGGCTTGAGCCGCAGCTTCACCGCCAGGTAGTCGATGTTCCACTGCACCGAGGTGCGCGAGGCGGCCGGCCAGGCGGGGCGCAGCCGGTCGACGACCTGGTCGACCGTGGGCAGCGGGGCGTGCGGATCGCCGCGCAGCCGCGGTTCGCACAGGGCGGCCAGGACCGCGAAGTAGCGCTTGGTGCGGTCGACGGAGAAGGCGGGGGCGGTGGTGTCCCCGTCCGGCCCGGCCCCCTGCGGCAGATAGTCGTGCCGCGGCGCCCACACCTCGATCGTCAGCAGGTCCCCGGCGGCGGGCAGCACGATCCGCGAGAACTCGAACGGGATGGGCGCGTCCAGCCGGCCCGGGCCGACCTTGACGTGCTCGCCTGCGCCCTCCGGGTTGTCCACGACGTACGTCTGACGCGCTGACAGGTTGCTCAGTATCCAGAACGCGCCCTGGGCGATGAGTTCGCCGGCCCGGCGGGAGACCCCGTCGTGCGGGATCATCAGGTCGTTGCCGGACGCCCTTCCGAAGGTGAGGCGCTCACCCGGGGCGAGCCGGATCCGGGTGCTCGGCTGCCGGTCCTCCGAGGTCGGCGGAGGTACGACGATGATGCTGTACAAGGTGCGTCTCCCCGTGCCGACGGACACCCCGGCCGCAGCGGCCGACCCGGCCAGCCTAGGGGGACACACCAGGGCCGTGCCTCCCCTGGACGGGTGAGACACGGCCCTTGGTGTGGAAATGGCGCGAACTGTACTGCCGCGCGGGCGGGTTCAGTAGCGGGGGCGGTTGAACCAGTAGCTGCCGCCCTTGTTGGCGCAGAAGACGATGATCAGGATGCTGAGCACCAGGCTCACCAGCGCGAAGACGTTGCCGCTGAGCAGGCTGAGCACGCTCAGCAGAGTGACGATGGAGGCGTACACGATCGCCGAGACACGCGCACCCCCGCCGCCGTTCGCGAACTTGGTGCCGGTGAAGATCGCCCAGAACGCGAATCCCAGGACGATCACGCCGAAGACGATCATCACACCGACGCCGATGCTGGCGGCCTTGTCCGCGTCGCTCGACGAGACGGTGCCGTCCGACGACACGATGTCCCTGATCCGGTCGGTGAACCAGGAACTGGCCACGACCATCAGCAGGCCGCCGAGCACCTGGAAGCCGCCCAGGATGTACAGGAACACCCGCGCGGCCTTCACGCCGCCCGGCATCTGCGCGGGCATGGCGGGGTAGCCGTAGCCGGGCTGCTGGACCGGAGGAGCGGCCGGGTAGCCGTAGCCGGGCTGCTGGGGCTGGGACGGGTAGCCGTAGCCGGGCTGCTGGCCCTGCGGCGGGCCGTAGGGGTTGTTCGGGTCGCCGAAGCTCATGGCGCTCTTCCTCCGTTGATCCAAGTGCGGGGACGACGCGGAGCACGGTTCGGAGGAGATTTCTACAGATGCGGTCCGTCCCCCCGGCACTGCCCGCGGCACTGTCTGCTCATCGTTCTTTAGGCGGGTCTTACTTGTCCAGACGGAATCGTGAGGTGTTGTGCAAGTGCAACATCGCTGATCATGCTGTGACATAGCGGGGGAGGGCCGTGGGGCACCCGGATTGGAACCGGGGCCGGGTCATCCGCGAGGATGGGGGTATGACCGCCCAGATTCTCGATGGCAAGGCCACCGCAGCCGCGATCAAGTCCGATCTGACCGCCCGCGTGGCGGCGCTGAAGGAGAGGGGCGTCACGCCCGGCCTCGGCACGATCCTGGTCGGGGACGACCCCGGCAGCCAGAAGTACGTCGCCGGCAAGCACCGCGACTGCGCGCAGGTCGGCATCGCCTCCATCCAGCGCGAGCTGCCTGCCACGGCCACCCAGGAGGAGATCGAGGCCGTCGTACGCGAGCTGAACGAGGACCCGGCCTGCACCGGCTACATCGTCCAGCTGCCGCTGCCCAAGGGCATCGACGAGAACCGCGTCCTTGAGCTGATGGACCCGGCCAAGGACGCCGACGGTCTGCACCCGATGAACCTCGGCCGGCTGGTGCTGAACGAGCCGGCCCCGCTGCCCTGCACCCCGAACGGCATCCTGACCCTGCTGCGCCGCCACGGCGTGGAGATCAAGGGCGCCGAGGTCGTGGTCGTCGGCCGCGGTGTCACCATCGGCCGGCCCATGCCGCTGCTGCTCACCCGGCGCAGCGAGAACGCCACCGTGACCCAGTGCCACACCGGCACCCGCGATCTGTCCGCCCATCTGAAGCGGGCCGACATCGTCATCGCCGCGGCCGGCTCCCCGCACCTGATCCGCGCCGAGGACATCAAGCCGGGCGCCGCCGTCCTGGACGTCGGTGTCTCCCGCAACGCCGAGGGCAAGATCGTCGGCGACGTGCACCCGGACGTGGCCGAGGTGGCGGCCTGGATCTCCCCGAACCCCGGTGGCGTGGGCCCGATGACCCGGGCGCTGCTGCTGGTCAACGTGGTCGAGGCGGCGGAGCGCAGTGCCGGCTGAGGGCGCCCGCGCGGGGGCGGTCACCCGCGGTACGCAGAGCGCAGGGGAAGATCCCGGGCGGAAGACCACGCGCCGCTTCCCCCGCATCACCAGGGACACCGCGCGGCCGGAGGGCGGCGGCCGCGCCGCGTCCGGTGCCGCCCCGGCCCCGGCGCGGCAGTGGCCCCTGCTCGTGGTGCTCGCCGGGGTCGCGCTGGGCCTGCTGCTGACCGCCCTGGACCTGTTCCGCGCCGGCACCCTGCTGATCGGCGCGGCCCTGCTGGCCGGCGCGGTCATGCGCTGGATGCTCCCGAGCGTCGGCATGCTCGCCGTGCGCTCCCGCTTCACCGACATCGCGACCTACGGCGTGCTCGGCCTCGTGATCGCCCTGCTGGCGATGATGGCCCAGCCCGACCCGTGGCTGCGGATCCCGTTCCTGAAGGGCATCCTGCACTTCACGCTCAACCAGTAGGGCTGTTCGTGACGCCGGTGGCCCGCGCCTCCCCCGGGGACGCGGGCCACCGGCGTACCCCCGTGCCCCGACGGCAAGGCCGCCCACCCCTGCCCCGCCTCCGGGTCCGGACATGACCGGCCGGTCGCCCTGTTGCCGAGGATCGGGGCCGGGTCGCCCGCGAGTTGCACGACGTGGTCGCCCACCGCATGTCCGTCGTCTCGGTGCGGGCAGGTCTCGCCCGGTTCGTCATCGACTCTCGCCCGGGCCGGGCGCGCGGCGTGCTCCGGTGGTGCGGGAACCGGTGGCCCGCCCCCTCCCCCGATGAGGGGCGGGCCACCGTCGCAACTCAGCCTTCCCTGCCGGGAACTGCCTGTTCAACGCCTGTCCGTGCGCTGTGGCACGGAAGTGACCGTTCCGCTACCGTGTCCACGCACTGCCACATGTGTCCTCACCATGTCGATGTCTCGACAGTTCGGGATACGTTGGGGCATGACCGGCGGCAGTGGTGCTCCTGTGCGCCCCCAGTCGGGGAACTGGGATCCCGGGTCGGCGCATCCTTGTGGGTAGCCAGGACGGGGAATGCCGGGGGGAAAGCAAGAGGGGGGAATCGATGCCTCGCTGGAAAGATCTGCCCGAGGACCTGGACCCGCAGATCAAGGAGTTCACCCAGCAGGTGCGGCGGCTCGTGGACCGCAGCGGCCTGAGCGTCGCGGTGCTCGCCGACCGCACGGGTTACAGCAAGACGTCCTGGGAGCGTTACCTGAGCGGCCGGCTGCTCGCGCCCAAGGGCGCGATCGTCGCGCTCGCCGAGGTCACCGGCACCAACCTGGGCCATCTGACCACCATGTGGGAGCTGGCCGAACGCGCCTGGAGCCGGGCCGAGATGCGGCACGACCGCACCATGGAGGCGATCCGCATCTCCCAGGCGCGCGCCGCGCTGGGGGAGTTCGGGGCGGCGGAGGCGACCGGCGGCCCGTCCGGCCGCAAGGGTGCCGATGCGGGTATGGGCATCGCCGGCCCGGCCGGCGTCTCCCCGACGATCCCCACCCAGCCGACGGCCCCCGACGCCGACGCCCGGGAGGGGGCGGGGCGGGCTCAGGGGGCGGCCGGCGGTGCCGACGGAGCCGGCCCGGGTACGGCCGGCCCGGACGGCGCCGGGCGTGGCGGGACCTCGGGCGGCAACTCCTGGGGTCTGGCCGGGTATCAGGGCCCGTCCAAGGCCGGCACCCGCCCCGGCGCCGGCGCCACTGCCGCGAACGGTGTGCGGCCCGCCGGCCCGACCGAGGTCCCCGGCCGGACCCCGACCACGCCGGACGCGTACGACGGCCGGCCGCAGGAGCCCCGGCCTGCGGGGGGTACCCCCTCGGAGGGCGGCGCCCCGGCTCCGGGGAACGCCGGCCGGCAGCGGCTGATCATGTTCCTGGCGGGGCTGGTCGGCGTGCTCGTCGTCATCGGCGCCGTCTTCTTCTTCACCAACCGGAACGGCGCGAAGCACGAGAAAGCCGCCAAACCGTCCCCGAGCGCCACCCCGCACACGACCCCGCCGCCCGGGGTCAAGTGCACCGGCTCCGCCTGCGACGGCAAGGACGCCGAGGCCATGGGGTGCAGCGGCGACCTGGTGACCACCGCCAAGACCGTCACCATCGGCACCACCACCCTGGAGGTCCGCTACAGCAAGGCATGCGGCACCGCCTGGGGCCGCATCACCGGGGCCGCCCAGGGCGACAAGGTCCAGGTCTCCGCCGGGAAGGCCCGGCAGGCCGGCGAGACCTCCGGCGCCGGCGACACCATCGCCTACACCCCGATGGTCGCCGTGAAGAACCCGGCAGAGGCCAAGGCCTGCGCGACGCTGGCGTCCGGGCGGACGGGGTGCACCAAGTAGGACGGGTGGGTGCACCGGGCGGAACGCGCAGTCCATGGCACCCGGCGGCCGATGTGCCGGGTACCGCCCGCCCGATGTCCCGTGTCCGGCCTGCCCTGTTCGGGGTACCACGTGGCCCGGCACGCCCTGCCTCGACCGCGCCGTCCGGTACGCCGTCACAGGGTTCGCGGCGCCGGCCGTCGGCTCCTGGACGGCGCGCGGAGAATCGGGGGGAGGAAATTCCGGGGACGGGTGCATGGCGGGCCGGATTCTGGGCACGCGGCCCGATACCCCCCCACGGGAGTCCGGCAATCCGGTACCCCCACCTGGCGGCCGTCTCCGTCCTCTCCCCCTCTCCCGGACGGGCGGCCGCCCCTTCGTCGCCTTCTGTCCGACTTGTGGGGTGAGCCACACGGCCCTGTACGTCTCGCATGCCGGATGCGCGATAGCCTGACCGCTGGATCGATCTCTTGACGCCAAGAGATCGATCATCCGTCCGGGGCAGGGACGCCCCACCGCCAGCTGTCATACGGAGAACGCCATGACCCGCACTCCCGTGAACGTCACCGTCACCGGCGCGGCCGGCCAGATCGGTTACGCCCTGCTCTTCCGCATCGCCTCCGGCCAGCTGCTCGGCGCGGACGTTCCGGTCAAGCTGCGCCTCCTGGAGATCACGCCCGCGCTCAAGGCCGCCGAGGGCACGGCCATGGAGCTGGACGACTGCGCCTTCCCGCTGCTCCAGGGCATCGACATCACCGACGACCCGAACGTCGCCTTCGACGGCGCCAACGTAGCCCTCCTGGTCGGCGCCCGCCCCCGCACGAAGGGCATGGAGCGCGGTGACCTGCTCGAGGCCAACGGCGGCATCTTCAAGCCGCAGGGCAAGGCCATCAACGACCACGCCGCGGACGACATCAAGGTCCTGGTCGTCGGCAACCCGGCCAACACCAACGCGCTCATCGCGCAGGCCGCCGCTCCGGACGTCCCGGCCGAGCGCTTCACCGCCATGACCCGCCTGGACCACAACCGCGCGCTCACCCAGCTCGCGAAGAAGACGGGTTCGACGGTCGCCGACATCAAGCGCCTGACCATCTGGGGCAACCACTCCGCCACCCAGTACCCGGACATCTTCCACGCCACGGTCGCCGGCAAGAACGCCGCCGAGGTCGTGAACGACGAGAAGTGGCTGGCCGAGGACTTCATCCCGACCGTCGCCAAGCGCGGTGCCGCGATCATCGAGGCCCGCGGCGCGTCCTCCGCGGCCTCCGCCGCCAACGCCGCGATCGACCACGTGCACACCTGGGTCAACGGCACGGCCGAGGGCGACTGGACCTCCATGGGCATCCCGTCGGACGGCTCCTACGGCGTCCCGGAGGGCCTGATCTCCTCCTTCCCGGTCACCACCAAGGACGGCAAGTACGAGATCGTCCAGGGCCTGGACATCAACGAGTTCTCCCGTGCTCGCATCGACGCGTCGGTGAAGGAGCTGGAGGAGGAGCGCGAGGCGGTTCGCGGCCTCGGCCTGATCTGAACCCCCTGGGCCCCGCTCCGGTTCCCTCCGGAGCGGGGCCCAGGTGTTTTCCCGGCCATCCGCCGGAGGGGCGGAGCCCTTCCCGTACCCGATGATCACCAGGACCGTGCCGGTGACGGCGACGCCCAGCGCCTGCCGAGATGTGTTCGCGCCGGGCCGCGACACCGACCTGCGGACCGGTCCGGGCTGATCACCACCTGCAGCCGGCCGATGGCCGACTCCCTCGGCCCGGTCACCTTCGAGATCCCGCTGCCGCGCCCCGCGGTGGAGGTGGGCTTCGCCTGGCACCCCCGGCACGACGCCGACCCCGCCCATGCCTGGCTGCGCGGCTGCGTACGGGAGTTGATGCACGAGGTGTCGGCCGGTCAGCCGCTTCGGCCGGTCAGCCGTTTCTCGAACCAGTGGGCGGCGTAGACGTTGTCGTCGTAGCGCGGGATCTCGGTGTACCCGCACGCCCGGTACATCGCCTGCGCCTCGGTGAGCACGGCGTGCGTGTCCAGGCGTACGACCGCCAGGCCGCGCGCCAGCGCCTCCCGTTCCAGCCCCGCCAGCAGCCGCCGCGCGAGCCCCAGCCGGCGTGCCCCGGGGTGCACCCACACATGCCGGATCTCACCGGTCCGGGGGGCCAGCCGTCTGAGGGCCCCGCAGCCCACGGGCCGCCCCTCCTCGTACGCCACCAGGAAGGCGCCGGCGTCCCCGGTCACCTCCTCGGGGCGTACCAGGGCCGCCTTGTCGAAGCCCTCGGGGAAGCGCGCGGCGATGTCCGCCGCGTAGGCGTCCAGGCAGGCCCGCGCGTCCGCCGAGGCGCCGTCGACGGTCTCCACGGTGATCCCGGCCAGCCGCAGCAGCCGCTGCGCGGTCGCCATGGCCCCGGTCAGCTCGGCCCGCTGGGCGGGGGTGAGGCCTTCGAGCAGGCCGGCGACGAGGGCGTCCGCCAGGCGCTGCTGCTCGGCGACCTCGGCGCGGCCGGCCGGGGTGGGTTCGATCACCCGCAGCCGGTTGTCGTGCGCGGGCACCGCGAGCCGGACCATGCCCTGCGCCTCCAGGGCCTTCGCCATCCGGCTGAGGTAGCCGGCGTCCAGACCGAGCCGCCCGCGCAGCTCCCGCAGGGACACTCCGTCACCGATCTCGAACAGCAGCCGGGCCTCGCCGAGCGGGCGGTCCTGACCGAGGTAGTGGTCGTCCAGGACGCCGATACGGCGCGTGAAGTACCGGTTGAAGCGGCGGAAGGCGGCCACGTCCTCGGCCCGGACCGGTGGTCTTTGACTCAGGTCAAAGTTTTCCATTCCTCGACTGTAGTCCCGGCTCGGTGGGGATGGCATGCCTGGGGCGGCTCCTCGACGAAATCTGGCCGACGAGTTCCCAGAAGCACACCAGAGCGGTGACCGGCGGGATCCCGAAGATCACTAAAGAGAGCAGCGCATGGGACGAGTGGCTGACGCACAGCGCCACGGCCATCGCGGAAGCGGCCAGCACCACGCACCACGAGCGCCGCGCACTGCGGCGCTGGGCGGTGGCCCGCACGACGGAGAGGGCGGCCACGAACCATGGCCCGTACACCGTCAGCGGCCAGCACTGCGCCAGTCTCGTCGGCAGCACCGACGAGGCGATCTCGCGCAGTTGCCCGTAGGAATAAGAGACGGACCAGCCCAGCATGAACACCGCGCACAGGGAGACCGTCGCGATCAGCAGCGTGATGTGGGTGAAGCGCCGGCCGCCGTCGAGCAGGTGCGAATCCTGGCGGAGCCGCCGGCGGCTGCTCCGGCGCGGGGACGGAATGCCCAGCGGGGTGGTGACCGGGCTCACGCTGGTCGGCGTGGACAGTATCTGGGCCAGTTCTTCGACCGGGTCCCAGTCGTTCGACGCGATGTCCTGTTCCGGGACGTGCCAGGTGTCCATCGATTTACCTCCTTACCCCGCCTCAGGACGTCTGGTACAAATCTGCCATCGTCCGCCGATATTCATTTTCCATGATGTTGATTCTCTTCAGGAAATCATCGAGCAGGTCCGAGCATGACGTGACGTCCACATCACCGCTCCAGCGGAACGTCGTCGTCGGATGATCCTCTGCTGTGTGCCAGTCCAATCGCGTCACGGTCACCTAACGAGGGTCACCGGAGGCGGGCTTTGGGGCATTCGGGCGAATACGCATGACCTGAAGGAGGGTTTTTCGAGTGTGTGTTGACGCACGTTTGAAGGGGTTGTGAATACGCAGGAAATTACATTCCGTGAATTCTGGAATTAAATGATCTCTGCTCGCCTTGTGGTGGTTCCGGTGTGATGCCGCGCACTTTCGGCCATTGATTGCGCATGCGATGTCCGCGTCCTGGGCAGGCGGCGACGGTCCCCGAGCGTGACACACGTGTGACACAGGGGCACGGATCAGGAACGGAAGGCAACACCGATCATGGCGGACAGAGCGGCACGACAGGCCCAGGCGACCATCCACGCGGGAGGCGAGTGGCTGGAAGCGATCTCCGGCGCGACGCGCGAGGTCCTCGACCCCGCGGACGCCCGACCGTTCGCCGTGGTCGCGGAGGGCGACGAGAAGGACGCCGAGCGCGCGGTGGCCGCGGCCCGGCAGGCCTTCGACCACGGCCCCTGGCCACACACCCCGGTCGCCGAACGCGCCGCCCTGCTGCGCCGCGTCGCCGGCCTCCTCGTGCGGGACCGCGAGGAACTCGGCCTGCTGGAGAGCCGGGACGCGGGCAAGACCGCCGAGGAGGGCCGGATCGACATCGACTGTGTCGCCGATGCCTTCCGCTACTTCGCCGACCTGGTGGCCGCCGAGGCACCGGGCCGGGTCGTCGACGCGGGTTCCCCCGACGTCCACAGCGTCGTCGTGCACGAGCCGGTCGGCGTCTGCGCCCTGATCACGCCCTGGAACTACCCGCTCCTCCAGGCCAGTTGGAAGATCGCGCCGGCGCTCGCCGCCGGCAACACCTTCGTGATCAAGCCCAGCGAGATCACCCCGATGACCACCATCGCGCTCATCGAGCTGCTGGCGGAGGCCGGTCTGCCCGCAGGAGTGGCCAACATCGTCACCGGCCCCGGCCACACCGTCGGCGCCCGGCTCGCCGAGCACCCCGACGTCGACCTGGTCTCCTTCACCGGCGGCCTGGTCAGCGGCACCAAGGTGGCCCAGGCCGCCGCCCCGACCGTGAAGAAGGTCGCCCTCGAACTCGGCGGAAAGAACCCCAACGTCGTCTTCGCCGACGCCTGCGCCACCGAGGAAGGCTTCGACACCGCCGTCGACCAGGCCCTCAACGCCGCCTTCATCCACAGCGGCCAGGTCTGCTCGGCCGGCGCCCGGCTCATCGTCGAGGAGTCCGTAAGGGACCGCTTCGTCGGCGAACTCGCCCGCCGCGCGAGGAAGATCAGGCTCGGCCGCGGCACCGAGGACGGCGTGGAGTGCGGCCCGCTCGTCTCCGAGCAGCAGCGCGCCAAGGTGGCGGCGTACGTCGCCTCCGCGCTGGAAGAAGGCGCCGTACTGCGCTGCGGTGGCAAGCGGCCGGAGCCGTCACCGCAGCGCCCCGAGGCCGGCTACTTCTACGAGCCGACCGTCCTCGACGCCTGCCACCGCGAGATGCGGGTCGTCCGCGAGGAGGTCTTCGGCCCGGTCCTCACCGTCGAGACCTTCCGCACCGAGGAGGAGGCCGTCTCCCTCGCCAACGACACCGAGTACGGCCTCGCCGGCGCCGTCTGGACCACCGACGCGGGCCGGGCCCGCCGCGTCGCCGGCCGGCTGCGCCACGGCACCGTCTGGATCAACGACTTCCACCCCTACCTGCCGCAGGCGGAGTGGGGAGGCTTCGGCAAGAGCGGCACCGGCCGCGAGCTGGGGCCCGCCGGACTCGCCGAGTACCGGGAGACCAAGCACGTCTACCAGAACCTCGCGCCGAGGCCGGTGCGCTGGTTCGCAGGCTGAGTCCCTCTTCTTTCCGCACCCCAGGAGTAGTACCCCCATGTCCCACACCCCCCACGTCTACGACTACGTCGTCATCGGCGGCGGCACGGCGGGCTCCGTCATCGCCTCCCGCCTCACCGAGAACCCGGACGTCACCGTCGCCGTCATCGAGGGCGGCCCGAGCGACGTCGGCCGCGACGACGTCCTCACCCTGCGCCGCTGGATGGGCCTGCTCGGCGGCGACCTCGACTACGACTACCCGACGGTGGAGCAGCCCCGCGGCAACTCCCACATTCGGCACAGCCGCGCCCGCGTCCTCGGCGGCTGCTCCTCCCACAACACCCTCATCTCCTTCAAGCCGCTGCCGTCCGACTGGGACGAGTGGGAGGCGGCCGGTGCCAAGGGCTGGGGCGCCGTCCCCATGGAGGCCTACTTCGCCCGCCTGAAGAACAACATCGTCTCCGTCGACGAGAAGGACCGGAACGCCATCGCCCGCGACTTCGTCGACGCCGCCCAGGCCGCGCTCGGCGTCCCCCGCGTCGAGGGCTTCAACAGGAAGCCGTTCACCGAGGGCGTGGGCTTCTTCGACCTCGCCTACCACCCGGAGGACAACAAGCGTTCCTCGGCGTCGGTGGCGTACCTCCACCCGGTGATGGACGAGCGCCCGAACCTGACGATTCTGCTGGAGACCTGGGCGTACAGGCTGGAGATCGCCGGGGGTCGGGCCGAGGGCGTGCACGTGCGCACCAAGGACGGCGAGGAACTGCTGATCCGCGCCCGGGGCGAGGTCGTCCTGTGCGCCGGCGCCGTGGACTCGCCCCGTCTGCTGCTGCACTCGGGCATCGGCCCCCGCAAGGACCTCGAAGCCCTCGGCATCCCGGTCGTGCACGACCTGCCGGGCGTCGGCGAGAACCTGCTGGACCACCCCGAGTCGGTCATCGTCTGGGAGACCCACGGCCCGATCCCGGAGAACTCCGCGATGGACTCCGACGCGGGCCTGTTCGTGCGCCGCGACCCCGAACACGCGGGCCCGGACCTGATGTTCCACTTCTACCAGATCCCGTTCACGGACAACCCGGAGCGGCTCGGCTACGAGCGCCCCTCGTACGGCGTCTCGATGACCCCGAACATCCCCAAGCCCAAGAGCCGCGGCCGCCTCTACCTCACCAGCGCCGACCCGACCGTCAAGCCCGCCCTCGACTTCCGTTACTTCACCGACGAGGACGACTACGACGGCCGGACCCTGGTCGACGGCATCCGCATCGCCCGTGAGATCGCCAGGACCGAGCCGCTCGCGAGCTGGCTGAGGCGCGAGGTGTGCCCCGGCCCCGGGATCCAGGACGACGCCGAGCTCGGCGAGTACGCCCGCAAGGTCGCGCACACCGTCTACCACCCGGCCGGCACCTGCAAGATGGGCGCCGCCGACGACGAACTCGCCGTAGTGGACCCGGAACTGAGGATCCGCGGCCTCGACGGCATCCGCATCGCCGACGCGTCCGTCTTCCCGACCATGACCGCCGTGAACCCGATGATCGGGGTGCTCATGGTCGGGGAGAGGGCCGTCGACCTGATCGGAGGTGACGCCCGATGACTCTCACCGTCCCCACCCGCAAGCCGCCCACCGCCGGCACCCCCGTCTTCTCCGTCTCCGGCCTGTGGAAGGTCTTCGGCCCCAAGGCCCAGCGGATCCCAGCCGACCCCGAACTCGGCGCCCTCGACCCCGCCGACCTGCGCGCCCGCACGGGCTGCACGGCGGCCGTCCGAGACGTCTCCTTCGACGTCCGCAAGGGCGAGGTCTTCGTGGTCATGGGCCTGTCGGGCTCCGGCAAGTCCACCCTCGTCCGCTGCCTGACCCGCCTCATCGAACCGACGGCGGGCACGATCTCCATCGACGGCGAGGACGTCCGCGCGATGGACAAGGCCCGCCTGCGCGCACTGCGGCGGCACCGGGCCGCCATGGTCTTCCAGCACTTCGGCCTGCTCCCGCACCGCACGGTCCTGGACAACGTGGCGTACGGCCTGGAGATCCAGGGCGTCGGCAAGGCCGAGCGGCGCGCACGGGCCGCCGAGGTCGTCGCCAAGGTCGGCCTCGAAGGCATGGAACACCGCCGCCCCGCCCAGCTCTCCGGCGGCCAGCGCCAGCGCGTGGGTCTCGCACGGGCCCTGGCGGTCGACCCCGAGGTGCTGCTGTTCGACGAGCCGTTCAGCGCCCTCGACCCGCTGATCCGCCGCGACATGCAGGACGAGGTGGCCCGCCTGCACCGCGAGGAGGGCCGCACGATGGTCTTCATCACCCACGACCTGTCCGAGGCACTCAAGCTGGGCGACCGCATCGCCCTGATGCGCGACGGCAAGGTCGTCCAACTGGGCACGCCGGAGCAGATCGTGGGCTCCCCGGCCGACGACTACGTCCGCGAGTTCGTCCGCGACGTTCCGCGCGAGCAGGTGATGACCGTGCGTACGGCCATGAAGCCGGGTGCCTGCGGCGGCCCGGAGCACCCGGGCGCCCTCGCCCCGGACGCGGTGGTGGCGGACGCGATCAAAACCGTGGCCGGGCTCGGCACACCGGCGTGCGTGCTGGAGAACGGCACCTGCGTGGGGAGCGTGGACCACGAGCGGCTGCTGGACGTCGTAGCCGGCATGGACGTGTGCGTACCCGGCCCCCGCACCAGCCCGGAGGACGTCTGATGGCAACGCTCACCGTCCCGGCCTCCTCCCGCACGACCACCCTCCGCCTGCTGAAGAGCCGAACCGCAGCGAAACTGCTCCTGCTCGCGCTCGTCACCGCCGTACTCCTGCCCCTCCTGCGCGGCGGACCGTGGCCCCACCACCTGACCGTCAGCCTGGACAAACCCCTCACCAGCGCCAGCAACTGGGTCATCGACAACCGGGACAGCCACCCCCTGTTCCTCTACTTCTTCGGCTACATCAGCAACGCGGTCGTGCTCTCCGTACGCGCCGTCTACCTCGCCCTGCTCGCCGCGGGCTGGACCGGCGTCACCGCGTTCGGCGCGCTGATCGCCTGGCGCGTCGCCGGCCCCCGCCTGGCCGCCGGCACGGCGCTCGCCTTCCTCACCTGCGGCGCCCTCGGCATGTGGGTGCCGACCATGCAGACCCTCGCGCTCATGGTCGTGGCCGTCCTCGCCTCCGTCGTCGTCGGCGCGCTCCTCGGTCTCGCCGGCGGCCTGTCCGACCGCCTGGACCGCGCCCTGCGCCCGGTCCTGGACACCATGCAGGTCCTCCCGGCCTTCGCCTACCTCCTCCCCGTCGTCCTGGTCTTCGGCATCGGCGTCCCCGCGGCCGTGCTCGCCACCGTCGTGTACGCGGCCCCGCCGATGGCCCGCCTCACCGCGCTCGGCCTGCGCGGCGCCGACCCCGAAGTTCTGGAGGCCGTGGAGTCGCTCGGCGCGACCCGCCGCCAGCGGCTGCTGACCGCCCGGATCCCGCTGGCCCGGGGAGAACTCCTCCTCGGCCTCAACCAGACGATCATGATGGCGCTGTCCATGGCCGTCATCGCCTCGGTCATCGGCGCCGGCGGCCTCGGCGACCGCGTCTACCAGGCCCTCGCTTCGGTCGACGTCGGCCAGGCCCTCGCCGCGGGCATCCCGATCGTGCTGCTCGCGATCGTCCTGGACCGCGTGACCGCGGCGGCAGGCGCCGGCACCGCGCGCCCGAAGACCACCGGCCGGGCCTACGCCCTCGCCGGCACCGTGGCCCTGGCCCTGGCCGCCCGGCTCCTCGGCGGCCTCGACTGGCCCGCCGGCTGGACCCTGGACATCGCCGAACCGGTCAACCGCGCCGTCGACTGGATGACCAGCCACCTCTACTCCGGCGTCCCGGTCATCGGCGGTACGGCCGACTGGGCGGGCCACTTCACCACGTGGATCCTGGACCCCGTGCGCGGCGGACTGCAGTGGCTGCCCTGGTGGTCGGTGCTGCTGATCGTCGCCGCCCTGGCCTGGTCGCTCGGCACCTGGCGCACCGCCCTGACCGCCGTCCTCGCCATGGCCGCGATCGGCGTCCTCGGGGTCTGGGAGCCGGCCCTCGACACGCTCTCCCAGGTGCTCGCGGCCGTCGCCGTCACCCTCGTCCTCGGCTTCGCCACCGGCATCGCCGCCGCCCGCAGCGACCGCGTCGAACGCGCGCTGCGCCCGGTCCTGGACGTGTTCCAGACCATGCCGCAGTTCGTGTACCTGATCCCGGTCGTCGCCCTGTTCGGCGTCGGCCGCGCCCCCGCCGTCGCCGCGGCCGTCGTCTACGCGCTGCCCGCCGTCGTCCGGATCACCGCGCAGGGCCTGCGCCAGGTCGACCCGGCCGCCCTGGAGTCCGCGCGCTCGCTCGGCGCGACCGGCCGGCAGCAGCTGTGGCAGGTCCAGCTCCCCCTCGCCAAACGGTCGTTGCTGCTCGCCGTCAACCAGGGCGTGGTCCTGGTCCTCGCCGTCGTCATCATCGGCGGCCTGGTCGGCGGTGGCGCCCTCGGCTACGACGTGGCCTTCGGCCTCGCCCAGGGCGACCTGGCCACCGGACTGGTGGCCGGTGCCGCGATCGTCTGCCTGGGCCTGATGCTCGACCGGGTGACCCAGCCGACCGAGCGACGCGCGACGAAGGGAGCCTGACATGCGCGCACGTACGACACTCGCGGTGGGCTCGCTGCTGCTGCTGACGACGGTGACCGGCTGTGGCGCCGCCGACATGACCAAGCAGGCCAGCCCGTTCGCGAACGCCCGCAGCTCGAAGACCGTCACCCTGTCCGTGCAGTCCTGGGTGGGCGCGCAGTCCAACGTCGCCGTCGCCCAGTACCTCCTGGAGCACAAGCTCGGCTACCGCGTCGACACCGTCCAGGTCGACGAGGTGCCCGCCTGGGACGCGCTCAGCCAGGGCCGGGTCGACGCCATCCTGGAGGACTGGGGCCACCCGGACCAGGAGAAGCGGTACGTCCAGGACAAGAAGACGATCGCGCGGGGCGGCGGCCTCGGGGTGACCGGTCACATCGGCTGGTACGTGCCGACGTACCTGGCCAAGCAGCACCCCGACATCACCGACTGGAGGAACCTGAACAAGTACGCCTCCCTCTTCCGCACCGCGGAGAGCGGAGGCAAGGGCCAGCTGATGGACGGCTCCCCGTCGTACGTCACCAACGACAAGGCCCTGGTGAAGAACCTGAAGCTGAACTACCAGGTCGTCTTCGCCGGCTCCGAGGCCGCCCAGATCACCCAGATGAAACAGTTCGCCAAGGCGAAGAAGCCCTTCCTGACCTACTGGTACGCCCCCCAGTGGCTGTTCGAGAAGGTCCCCATGACCGAGGTGAAGCTGCCGCCGTACAAGGACGGCTGCGACGCGGACGCGGCGAAGGTCGCCTGCGCCTACCCGCACACCCCGCTGCAGAAGTACCTCAACGCCGGCTTCGCCGAGTCGGGCGGCAAGGCGGCGGCCTTCCTGAAGAAGTTCCGGTGGACGACCGAGGACCAGAACGAGGTCTCCCTGATGATCGCCGACCAGAAGCTGTCGCCCCAGGACGCGGCGAAGAAGTGGGTGGACAGCCACCCCGACGTCTGGAAGGGGTGGCTGTCCTGAACCCCCTCAGCCCTTGAGGGTGGCGGCGATGTCCCGGACCGCCGCGGTGGCCAGCCGCTGCAGTCCCGGTCCGAACGTGATGCGGATGGCCCCGAGTTCGCCGAGCTCGGCGAACTCGGGGCCCTGGCCCTGCACGGCCTCGCCTTCCACCGCCATCCGGAGGCCGTCGCCGAGCCGTTGGACGTCCTGGTCGTGGGGTACGCGACACCGCCGGACAGCGCGTGGGCGGGGGCGCTGGAGGCGTTGTGCCGGGTGTTGCCCCAGCGGGTCAGGCGTCCGACGCGAGCCAGGGGCGGAGTTCGTCGCGCCAACCCTCGAAGTGCTCCAGGGCGACGCCCAGATGGGAGTTCTCCGCCCGGTAGAGGGCGCCGACGATCTGGTGCGGATCGACGGTCGGGAGTAGGGACTCGCCTTCCTCCTCCGACGCGGCCACGGCGTCGGTCTCCGGCCCGGTGAGCCGGTCGTACGGGTAGGTCAGGGACGGGCACGACCGTTCCCGGCTGGGGCAGGGAGTGTCGGGCGGCCACACCCAGACCGCGTCGTGGTGCCGTACGAGGACTTCCCCCAGGTACCAGGCGACCGCCCGCAGGAACGGGCCTCGCCGGTCGTCGTACTGCTCCTCCCAGGTGGCGTAGCGGTCCAGGACGAGACGTTCGAGGCGGGGGAGGGAGCCGGGGGAGAAGTCCCACCGGCCGCCGGTCTGTTCGGCGAGGGCCGTGAAGTCGGCGCGGGCGGTGTCCAGCCAGGCGTTCAGATGCGGGTTGTTCCGGTAGGAGGGGGCGTCGATGGGGCGCATGCCCGGCACTCTACGACCGGCCGGAGCGGCAGGTTGTGACGATCCTGTGTGCGGGGCGAGTTGACGGGGGCGCGTCAACCGGCCCGGTGCATAGGGTGAGGGCTCCTGCGGCGCCACACATGCAACGGGGGCCCCTGGCGCCGTACGAGAACCCACATCGCGTGGGCTCCCAGTGGAGAAGTCTCGTGACTCAACAGATACTTGCGGCCCGCCGACCGGTGTGGGCGCGTGCCGTGCTGGCCTTAGCCGCGGCCGGTGTGCTGACCGTGACCGGGCTGCCCGGCCTGCCGGGCGACGCCGCGTACGCGGCCAAGGGCAAGCGCTGTGACAGCCTTCCCGAGGTCACCGCGACGAAGCCGGGCACGAACGATCTGCCGTGGGACCGCAACATCCACGTCCGCGCCCCGGGCGACTGGGACTCCTACCCCTTCGACGCCCCGCGGCAGACCTTCGACGGACTGACGCTGCCGGGCGATGCGGAGAACCCGACCGAGGAGCAGATCAAGCAACGCGACGCGTTCCTCGACAAGTTCGACAAGCCCTACACCAAGTACCCGGAGAACAGCGAAGAGCGTGCCTTCGCCCGCTACAAGAAGTACCTCGCCGACAACCAGGGCAAGACGCCGAAGTACTCGACGTTCTCGAAGTGGCTCTCGGACGGTTACATCCTGCCGCACAACAACAACAAGCGCGGCGCCGCGTTCGAGACGAAGGTGATCAACGATCTCGGCCTGGTCGGCGAGGACTGGCTGTGCCAGGAAGAGATCGAGATCAAGGACAAAGACGGCAAGACCATCATGGTCAAGGACCCCAAGACCGGCCGGATGAAGCCGCTGGTCCGCAAGTTCGACGCCGTCAACTACAAGACGGGCCAGTTCCTGGAGTTCAAGGCGGGACCGGGGCGTGACACCGGGCAGGACTTCGCGAACCAGAAGTTCCTGGAGGACCCCCGCTTCAACAACGGGAAGATCGCCTACGTCAACGGCCAGTCCAAGGACTCCGCCACCACCAAGTACCTCGGCCGCATGGCCGACGCGTACAAGGACGCGAGCGGCCAGTCCCGCGTGCGGGCGTACGAGCACGTGTCCACCGACATCCCCAGGTACAAGTCCGTCAGCTACAAGAACGTGCCGGGCTCGACGCTTCCCGACCCGAACTTCGCCGCGAACGGCGACAACCGGGCCGCCGGCGGCGCCGCCCGCACCATCGGCCGGTCCCCGGCCACCCCCCTCGACATGGAGAAGCAGCTCCAGCGCATCGGGAAGAACGGCGCTTCCAACTTCGGCGTGCGCGGGCCGGGCGGAGTGGACTTCTCCACCCTCGACCTCTCCTACGTCGGCAAGCCCGTCAAGGGCAAGGGCCTGCCCTACGCCTTCTCCGCGAACAGGATCCAGGACGAGAGCAAGGACTACGGCTGGGGAGGCAAGGCCAAGGCCCAGCTGATCTCCGACTCCTTCTTCACCTGGCTCGCGCTCACCCCGGACAAGTTCTGGGTCAACCTCAACCCGGACCAGCCCGACACGATCATGGACAAGACGTTCGGCAAGACTGACGCCGGTCGCGTCCTGCTGGAGGCCGATCTCCAGATGAAGCACGACTACGCCAAGGACGTCGACCCCCGCAAGGACCCGGGCAAGAAGTACTGGGACGCCATGCAGGCCGCCGGACTCGACTGCGGCGACACCATCCGCCTGTGGATCACGCCCAAGACCGCCAAGGTCCGCGCCGACGACGACGGCCTCTACATCCTCGACACGCCGCTGAAGGTCAACGTCGCCCACATCGAGCGCAAGACGCCCGACCCCAACGGCACGTGCACCCTGACCAAGGCCCAGCAGAACACGGCGAACAACCTGCTCAAGCAGTACATCATCCCCGGCGTCGAGCAGAAGGTGAACACCGCGCCCCAGTACGCCGACCTGCGCCGCGTCTACAGCGCCCGCGTCGCCGCCGAGTACGTCCGCCAGCAGGACGCGCAGCAGGCCTCCGACTACCACTCCGTCATCAACAGCGGCAACGTCAGCCGGTGGCCGCTGCGCGCTCCCAACGCCAAGTGGACGCCGAAGAAGACCTGGGACGAGTACATGGTCTCCTTCACCAAGGGCGACTACTCCTACCCCTGCCAGTTCGGCGGGCAGCAGAAGATGTGCGTCATGGGCGGCGTCGACTTCGGCAAGGCGCCCCGTCGCAACGTCACCCGCGTCGAGTTCCAGGTCGAGCACCCGCATCTGAAGAAGACGACCAGGATCGCCACTCAGGCCCAGGCGGAGAGCGCCGACAACCCGAAGCTGGCCCTGCTCGGCGGTGGCAGCGAGTCCACCGGCACCGGCGGCGGGGACAACCCGACCCCGACCCCCGCCCCCACGCACACCAGCACCCCCACCCACCAGCCCACCACGTCCCCCACCGGCCACAGCCCGGCGCCGGGACACTCCACCCCCGCGGGAGGACACACACCGCCCGCCTCCCCGCCCACCGATGAGGACCAGGGCGGCGGCCTCGCGAGCACCGGAACCCGGGTACTCGGCATCGCCGGGATCGCCGCCGCACTCCTCGCGGCCGGAACGGTCCTGCTCTGGCTCAAGCGCCGCCGCACCACCGGCGAGAGGTAGAGACCCGAGCCGACCGGCCCCCACCCGGTGGATTTCCCTGGGTGGGGGCCTTCCGTGTCTCGTGGTGAGGGGCGGCAGGAGGTTCGCGTCCGGCCGGGTCTGCGCAGGGGAACCTGCCCGAGGGACGGTCCTGCTCTGGTTCAGGCGCGGCCATGTCATGGGCGAGGGGTGGGGGCCTGAGCCGGCCGGCCCGGCACCTGTGAGGCCCTCACTCGGGAGGTTTTCCCTGGGTGGGGGCCTTCCGTGTCTCGTGGTGAGGGGCGGCAGGAGGTTCGCGTCCGGCCGGGTCTTCGTAGAGGAACCTGCCCGAGGGACGGTCCTGCTCTGGTTCAGGCGCGGCCGTGTCACGGGGAGGGGTGGGGGCCTGAGCCGGCCGGCCCGGCACCTGTGAGGCCCTCACTCGGGAGGTTTTCCCTGGGTGGGGGCCTTCCGTGTCTCGTGGTGAGGGGCGGCAGGAGGTTCGCGTCCGGCCGGGTCTTCGTAGAGGAACCTGCCCGAGGGACGGTCCTGCTCTGGTTCAGGCGCGGCCGTGTCACGGGGAGGGGTGGGGGCCTGAGCCGGCCGGCCCGGCACCTGCGAGGCCCCCGCCCGGGAGGATTTCCCTGGGTGGGGGCCTTCCGTGTCTCGCCGTGAGGGGCAGCAGGAGGTCGCGTCCGGTCGGTCTGCGCTGCGGAGCCCGCCCGAGGAGGCGGCCTCAGCTCTCCTCGGCCACCACCGGCGCCTCGCCGAAGCGCGCCAGCGCCATCGCCCCCACCACGGCCACCACGAACCCCAGGACCGCCAGCCAGGTCAGCCCCTCCCTCGTGCGGTCTCCCAGCCACACCACCCCCACCGCCGCGGGTCCGATCGTCTCCCCGAGCACCATCCCGGCGGTCGCGGTGGTCACCGAGCCCCGCTGGAGAGCCGACGTCAGCAGCATGAACGCGGCGCCGCCCCCGATCAGCAGCGCATAGACCGCCGGGTTGGTCAGCAGGTCCAGTGGCGCGAGGCTGTCGATCAGCCGGACCGACACCTCCACCACCCCGAACCCGAAACCGGCCCCGAGCCCGAGCGCCAGCGCCCGCCCCGGGCCGGACAGCCGCCCGCCCGCGAGGGCCAGCAGCAGCATCCCGACCGCCACGGCGAGCATCACGTACCCCAACGCGTCCGAGCCGCCCTCCTCGCCCTCCGGGCCGGACGCCAGTCCGAGCATCGCCAGCCCGGCACACACCACGGCCACCGCGGTCCACTCCGTGCCGCTCAGCCGCACCCGCAGCAGGCGCGCCGCCACCACCGCGGTCACCGCCAGACTCGACGCCAGGGCCGCGCTGACCGCATAGATCGGCAGGGACCGCAGCGCCGCGATCTGGAACAGGAAGCCGAGCCCGTCCAGCGCCAGTCCCGCCAGATACCGCCACTGTCTGAGCGCCCGCAGCAGCAGGGCCGCCTCGCCGCCGGCCCCCTCCGTGCCCGCCGCCCGCGCGGCCACCGCCTGCAACACCGTCGCGGTGCCGAAGCAGACCGCCGCGCCAAGGGCGCACACCATTCCAAAGACCACAAAGGGACTCTAGGAGACGGCCGATCCGGCCACCCCCCGTGGCCTGCGCTCTTACCGTTCTCTAGGCTGACCGCCGGCATCACGCCACACGGACACGTCCACGCACACGGACACGGCCACGGACACGGACACGGGGGAGACACGAACATGGCTGACACCCGGCGGCGGCTGCGCTCCGGCACGGTCGTCCTCGGCGGCATGGGCCTGCTGGCCGCCGCCCTCACCGCCTGCTCGTCCGACCCGGACAAGCGCTGCGTCGACCGCGACAGCTACACCTACGCCAAGGGCTACAAGGTCGTCTCCGACAAGAACTGCAAGACCTCCTCCCTCAAGACCTCGGTGAACGGCGGCTGGTACTACGGCGGCAAGAAGAAGGGCTCCTGGGTGAGCGGCGGCTCCTTCATCAAGCCCCACAAGAGCTCGGGCGGCACCGGAGTCCACCGCGGCGGCTTCGGCGGCGGCCACCACAGCTCCGGCGGCTGACCGGCACCGGCCCATGGAACGCCGTACCACCACCCCCCGCCCCGGCTGGCAGCGGACCGTCGAGGAGCAGGGGCTCGTCTACCCCCTCACCCGCCACCCCGACGGCTCCCTGCGCCCCTACTGGGACGAGAGCGCCTACTACGTCTTCACCCTGGACGAGATCGAGGCGCTGGAGGAGACCGTCGAGGAACTGCACCACATGTGCCTCGCGGCCGCCGAGCACATCGTGGCGAAGGACCGGCTCGCCGACCTTGGCATCACCGACCCCGGCGTGGCCGCCGCCGTCACCGAGGCCTGGCGGCGCCGCACCGAACTCCCCTCCGTCTACGGCCGCTTCGACCTCCGCTACGACGGCACCGGCCCGGCCAAGCTGCTGGAGTACAACGCCGACACCCCGACCTCACTGGTGGAGGCCGCCTCGCCCCAGTGGTTCTGGATGGAGGACCGCTTCCCCGGCGCCGACCAGTGGAACTCCCTGCACGAACGCCTCGTCGAGGCCTGGCGGACCCAGGCCGCGCTGCTGCCTCCCGGCAGCCCGCTGCACTTCGCGCACTCCTCGGCCGACGAACTCGGTGAGGATCTGATGACGGTCGCCTATCTGAAGGAGACCGCCGAACAGGCCGGCCTCGACACCGACTGGCTGTCCATGGAGGAGATCGGCTGGGACACCCTCTCCGGCCGCTTCGTCGACAACCAACTCCGGTTCATCCGCGGCATCTTCAAGCTCTACCCCTGGGAGTGGCTCACCACCGACGCCTTCGGCGGGCACGTCCTGGACACCCTCGACAACGGCGGCGGCACCGGCAGCACCCTGTGGATCGAACCCGCCTGGAAGATGCTGCTCAGCAACAAGGCCCTGCTGGCGATCCTCTGGGAGCTGTACCCCGGCCACCCCAACCTCCTCCCCGCCTACCTCGACGGCCCGCGCGAGCTGGCCTGCGCACCCGGCTACGTCGCCAAACCCCTGCTCGGCCGCGAGGGCGAGGGCGTCACCGTCCACCAGGCGGGCGCCCCGGCCGTACTCCGCGACGAACCCTGCTGCTACCAGCAGCTCGCCCCGCTGCCCGCCTTCGACGGCAACCACGTCGTCCTCGGCGCCTGGGTCGTCCAGAACGAGCCGGCCGGCCTCGGCATCCGCGAGTCCTCCGGCCTGATCACCGACGAGTACGCCCGCTTCCTGCCCCATGTGATCCTCTAGCGCGCCTGCTGTCAGCCGCTCAGTACCGCCCGGAACTGCTCCAGCCCCCAGTCCAGGTCCTCCTCGCTGATCACCAGCGGCGGAGCGATCCGCACGGTGGCGCTGTGGGTGTCCTTCACCAGCACCCCGCGGTCCATCAGCCGCTCCGAGACCTCCCTCGCCGTGCCGGCCTTCCGCGCGATGTCCACGCCCGCCCACAGCCCACGCCCGCGCACCGCCGTCACCGCGCCCGTGTCCAGCAGTGCCCCCAGCGCCCGGTGCATCCGCTCGCCCAGCTCGGCGGCCCGGGCCTGGAACTCGCCCGTGCGCAGCATCGCGATCACCTCCAGCGCCACCGCGCAGGCCAGCGGATTCCCGCCGAACGTCGAGCCGTGCTCGTTCGGCCGGAACACCCCGAGCACCTCCGCGCTCGACACCACCGCCGACACCGGCACGATCCCGCCGCCCAGCGCCTTGCCCAGCACGTACATGTCCGGGACCACCCCCTCGTGCTCGCACGCGAAGGTCCGCCCGGTACGGCCGAGACCCGACTGGACCTCGTCGGCGACGAAGAGCACGTTCCGCTCACGGGTCAGCTCCCGGACGGCGGGGAGATAGCCGGCCGGCGGCACGATCACCCCGTTCTCGCCCTGGATCGGCTCCAGCAGCACCGCCACGGTGTTCTCCGTCAGCGCCTGACGCATCGCCGTGAGATCGCCGTACGGCACGATCTCGAAGCCCGGCGTGTACGGCCCGAAGTCCGCCCGGGCCTCCGGATCGGTGGAGAAGCTGATGATCGTCGTCGTACGCCCGTGGAAGTTGCCGCCCGCCACCACGATCTTCGCCATCTCCCCGGGCACCCCCTTCACCCGGTAGCCCCACTTCCGGGCCGTCTTCACCGCGCTCTCCACCGCCTCCGCGCCGGTGTTCACGGGCAGCACCATCTCCATCCCGCACAGCTCGGCGAGCTCCGTGCAGAACGCCGCGAACCGGTCGTGCAGAAAGGCGCGGGACGTCAGCGTCACCCGCTCCAGCTGGGCCTTCGCCGCCTCGATCAGCCGCCGGTTGCCGTGCCCGAAGTTGAGCGCCGAGTAACCGGCCAGCAGATCCAGATACCGCCGCCCCTCCACATCCGTCATCCACGCCCCCTCCGCCGTCGCCACGACGACCGGCAGCGGACGGTAGGTGGGAGCACAGTGCGCCTCGGCGGCGCTGATGAGGTCTTCTGCAGTGGTCATGGCCTCTCCCGGATCCGACGAGAACACTTCGGGAACACGACGGTGACCTCTTTCCTATCGTCGCTCGCATGGTGGACGCGGGACCTGCGCCGTCCGGCTCGCCCGGTAGGCTGATCAGCGGGCCGTGACTGGCGCGCTTGGGATGGGACGGACCATCGGGAAGCGGCCCCAGCGGGAAAGTGCCGTGCGCCTGGGCCGAACGTGAACGCTGTACGCACACCGTCCGGAGGTCCTCATGCCAGAGCAGCAGCCCCTCTCCACCGAGTCCACCGCCTTCCGAGCCGCCCTCGACGTCATCCGCGCCGTCGAACCGCGAGTCGCCGACGCGATCGGCCAGGAGGTCGCCGACCAGCGCGAGATGCTCAAGCTGATCGCCTCCGAGAACTACGCCTCCCCGGCCACCCTGCTGGCGATGGGCAACTGGTTCAGCGACAAGTACGCCGAGGGCACCGTCGGCCGCCGCTTCTACGCCGGCTGCCGCAACGTCGACACCGTCGAGGCCCTGGCCGCCGAGCACGCCCGCGAGCTCTTCGGCGCCCGCCACGCCTACGTCCAGCCGCACTCCGGCATCGACGCCAACCTCGTCGCCTTCTGGGCCGTCCTCGCCGACCGGGTCGAGGCCCCCTTCCTGGAGAAGACCGGCGCCCGCCAGGTCAACGACCTGACCGAGGCCGACTGGGCCGAACTGCGCCAGGCCTTCGGCAACCAGCGCATGCTCGGCATGTCCCTGGACGCCGGCGGCCACCTCACCCACGGCTTCCGCCCGAACATCTCCGGCAAGATGTTCGACCAGCGCTCCTACGGCACCGACCCGGCCACCGGCCTCATCGACTACGAGGCCCTGCGCGCCCAGGCCCGCGAGTTCAAGCCGCTCATCATCGTCGCCGGCTACTCGGCCTACCCCCGGCTGGTGAACTTCCGGATCATGCGCGAGATCGCCGACGAGGTCGGGGCGACCCTGATGGTCGACATGGCCCACTTCGCGGGCCTCGTCGCCGGCAAGGTCCTCACCGGCGACTTCGACCCGGTCCCGCACGCCCAGATCGTCACCACCACCACCCACAAGTCGCTGCGCGGCCCGCGCGGGGGCATGGTCCTGTGCGACGACTCCCTCAAGGACCAGGTCGACCGCGGCTGCCCGATGGTCCTCGGCGGCCCCCTGCCGCACGTGATGGCCGCCAAGGCCGTCGCCCTCGCCGAGGCGCGGCAGCCCGCCTTCCAGGGCTACGCCCAGCGCATCGTCGACAACTCCCGCGCCCTGGCCGAAGGCCTCATGCGGCGCGGCGCCACCCTGGTGACCGGCGGCACCGACAACCACCTCAACCTGATCGACGTCGCCACCTCCTACGGTCTCACCGGCCGCCAGGCCGAGGCCGCCCTGCTGGACTCCGGCATCGTCACCAACCGCAACGCCATCCCGGCCGACCCCAACGGCGCCTGGTACACCTCCGGCATCCGCATCGGCACCCCCGCCCTGACCACCCGGGGCCTGGGCACCGCCGAGATGGACGAGGTCGCCGGCCTCATCGACCGCGTGCTCACCACCACCGAGCCGGGCACCACCAAGTCGGGTGCCCCCTCCAAGGCGGCCCACGTCCTGGACGAGAAGGTCGCCCAGGAAATCGCCCAGCGGGCGACGGACCTGGTGGCGGGCTTCCCGCTGTACCCGGAAGTCGACCTGGGCTGATCAACGCCGCGAGGGGCAGCCGGCCCGAGGGGAGCGGGGCACTGCGCGGGTGACCACGGACCACGCGCAGTCCCCGACGCTCCGAAACCACGCCCACCTCACAGGCCGATCCCACCCTCAGCCGATGAGAGAATGGGCGACATGGCCACTGCTGATCGCCCCCGCGTGCTCTCCGGCATCCAGCCCACCGCCGGCTCGTTCCACCTCGGCAACTACCTCGGCGCCGTCCGCCAGTGGGTGGCCCTGCAGGAGTCCCACGACGCGTTCTACATGGTCGTGGACCTGCACGCGATCACGGTCCCGCAGGACCCGAAGGAGCTGCGGGCCAACACCAGGCTGGCCACCGCCCAGCTGCTCGCGGCCGGACTCGACCCGGACCGCTGCACGCTCTTCGTCCAGAGCCACGTCCCCGAGCACGCCCAGCTCGCCTGGATCATGAACTGCCTCACCGGCTTCGGCGAGGCCAGCCGCATGACCCAGTTCAAGGACAAGTCCGCCAAGCAGGGCGCCGACCGTGCCTCCGTCGGCCTGTTCACGTACCCGATCCTCCAGGTCGCCGACATCCTGCTGTACCAGGCGAACGAGGTGCCGGTCGGCGAGGACCAGCGCCAGCACATCGAGCTGACCCGCGACCTGGCCGAGCGCTTCAACGGCCGCTTCGGCCAGACGTTCACGATCCCGTCGCCGTACATCCTCAAGGAGACGGCGAAGATCTACGACCTGCAGGACCCGTCGATCAAGATGAGCAAGTCGGCGTCCACGCCGAAGGGCCTCATCAACCTCCTCGACGAGCCGAAGACCACCGCCAAGAAGGTGAAGAGCGCCGTCACCGACACCGACACCGTGATCCGCTACGACGCGGAGAACAAGCCGGGCGTGTCGAACCTCCTCACCATCTACTCCACGCTCACCGGCAAGTCGATCGCCGACCTGGAGCGGGAGTACGAGGGCAAGATGTACGGCGCCCTCAAGACCGACCTAGCCGAGGTCATGGTCGACTTCGTGACGCCGTTCCGGGAGCGCACGCAGCAGTACCTGGACGACTCCGAGACGCTCGACTCGATCCTGGCCAAGGGCGCGGAGAAGGCGCGCGCGGTCGCCGCGGAGACGCTCGCGCAGGCCTATGAGCGGGTGGGTTTCCTGTCGGCGAAGCACTGACCCGCGCCGACGGAGCACCGGGAAGCACGGACCGGCGCCGCGGCGCACGGCCGTACACACGTCCGAGTGGGCAGAGCGCTGCACATCACTTCCGCCGCTCCTGCCCACAGGACATCCATAGCCGTACAGTCGATAGCCGACGGCCCGAACGTGACGAAACGGGACGGCCGAGAAAACGACAGACGCGACGACAGGAGACGACGTGGGGACCGTAACGATCGGCGTGTCGATCGCGGTCCCGGAGCCTCACGGCAGCCTGCTCCAGGAGCGGCGCGCGGGCTTCGGCGACGCCGCGGCTCACGGCATCCCCACGCACGTCACCCTGCTGCCGCCGACCGAGATCGACGAGAGCGAGCTGCCGGCCGTCGAGGCGCACCTCACCGAGGTGGCCGCGGGCGGGCGGCCGTTCCCGATGCGGCTGTCCGGCACGGGCACGTTCCGTCCGCTGTCCCCGGTGGTCTACGTCCGGGTCGTCCAGGGCGCCGAGGACTGCACCCTGCTGCAGCTGCGGGTGCGGGACGCCTCGGGGCCGGTGGCGCGCGAGCTGCAGTTCCCGTACCACCCGCATGTCACCGTGGCGCACGGCATCGACGAGGCGGCGATGGACCGCGCCTTCGAGGAACTGGCCGGCTTCGACGCGCAGTGGCCGTGCACGGGGTTCGCGCTCTACGAGCAGGGCGCGGACGGCGTGTGGCGCAAATTGCGGGAGTACACGTTCGGGGGTTCCGTGGTCCCGTCGCAGGCCGGTGCGCTCCGTGGGGTGGGCCGCAGCGCGGTGTCGTAGCGGCGGGGTCTGTCGTCCGGCGGCCGCGGCCGCCTCGTGGGCGCTAGAGGGGCAGCCGCCGGAACAGTGCCCTCGGCGTATGCCGCAGCGCGGCCATCACCAGCCGTAGCGCGCCCGGCACCCACACCACCTCCGAGCGGCGGCGCAATCCCAGTTCGATCGCCGTGGCCACCGCCTCCGGGGTCGTCGAGAGCGGCCCCTCGCCCCGGACGTACCCGGGCCGTACGACCATGACGTGCACGCCGGTGCCGTGCAGGGCGTCGCCGAGGCCCTGGGCGAAGGTGTCGAGGCCGGCCTTGCTGGAGCCGTAGATGAAGTCGGCGCGGCGGGCGCGCTCGCCGGCGACGGAGGACAGGACCACGAGGGAGCCGTGTCCCTGGGTCTGCAGGGCGCTGGCGGCGACCAGGCCGGCGGAGACGGCTCCGGTGTAGTTGGTCTGGGCGACCTGGACGGCGCGTACCGGGTCCCGTTCGTCGTGGGCCTGGTCGCCGAGGATGCCGAAGGCGAGCAGCACCAGGTCGATGTCGCCCTCGGCGAAGACCTTGCCGAGGACGGTCTCGTGGGTCGCGGGGTCGAGGGCGTCGAAGGCGACGGTGCGGACGTCCGCGCCGAGTGCGCGCAGGCTCTCGGCGGCCTGTTCCAGGGCCGGTGAGGGGCGGCCGGCCAGCCACACCGTGCGGGTGCGGCGGGCGATCAGCCGGCGCGCGGTGGCCAGCGCGATCTCGGACGTGCCGCCGAGGACGAGCAGGGACTGGGGGAGACCGAAGGCGTCCTTCACGTCAGCTCCTCGAGAGGGTCCGGAGGCATGTCGGTGACCGTATCGTCCCTATATGGCGGATTAGTTACTGAACATTCGCCCGCTCCACACAATGGGTGATTAGTGGGATGTCTTACGAGCGCGCGGTCACGGGCAGGAGCGGATCATGGACTGGCTGAAGAGACTCCCCGGCATCGGGCCGCTCGTGGTGCGGCTGATGCGGACGCACGCGTGGCACTGCTACGAACGGCTGGACCGGGTGAAGTGGACCCGGCTGGCCGCCGCCATGACGTTCATCAGCTTCGTGGCGCTGTTCCCGCTGCTCACCCTGGTCGCCGCGGTCAGCGCCGCCACGCTCAGCCCGGCCCGGCAGAAGACCGTCGAGCACAAGATCGCCGAGCAGTTCCCCGGCGTCCTCTCCAGCCAGTTGGACCTCACCTCGCTCGTCCACAACGCCGGTACCGTCGGTGTCATCGCGGGCGCCGTGCTGCTGTTCATCGGGATCGGCTGGGTCGGCCAGACACGGGACTGCCTGCGCGCGGTGTGGGAGCTGCCGGACCAGCAGCAGAACCCGGTGGTGGCCAAGGCCAAGGACGCCGGCATCCTCCTCGGCCTCGGCGGGGCCCTGCTGATCACGCTTGCCGCGTCCACACTCGCCTCGGCCGCCGTCGGGGTCGTTTCGCGCAACCTCGGCCTGGCCGAGCACGGTTGGGGCAGTGCGCTGCTGCAATTCGCCGCGTTCGCCGTCGCCGTGCTCGCCGACTTCCTCGTCCTGCTCTACGTCCTGACCCTGCTGCCCGGCGTGGAGCCGCCGCGCCGCCGCCTGGTGGTGGCCGCACTGCTCGGCGCGGTCGGCTTCGAACTGCTGAAACTGCTGCTCAGCGGCTATATCCAGGGAGTCGCCGCGAAGAGCATGTACGGCGCGTTCGGCGTCCCCGTCGCACTGCTGCTGTGGATCAACTTCACCGCGAAACTCGTGCTGTTCTGCGCCTCCTGGACGGCGACGAACAGCTCGGAGGCCGAAGCCGCCGACGTCAGGGACGCGACCGACGGCGCATCAGGTCCGGCAGCGGCCACCGGCGATTGATCAGGAACGCCGCGCCCGCGAGCAGCACCAGTGCCCCGCCCGCGATGGCCGCGGCGGTGCCGATGCCGGAGCCGGAGTCGGTGGTGGCATCGGCCATCGGCCTGGCGCCGGATCCGTCCTTCCCCGCGGACTTCCCGGCGGAGGCGCTGGCTCCAGGGCTCGGCAGGGCGCTCTTCGGCGGCACCAGCTCACCCACCGGACTGACCTTGCCGGCCGCCTGGAAGCCCCAGTCGAACAGCTTGGCCGCCTCCTTGTAGACCTCGTTGTGCTCGGGCTTCTCCGGATGCATCACCGTGACGAGCAGCACCCTGCCGCCCCGCTCGGCGACCCCGGTGAAGGTGGCGCCGGCGTTGGTGGTGTTGCCGTTCTTCACGCCCGCGATGCCCTGGTAGACGGGCACGTCGGTGTCACCGCTCAGCAGCCGGTTGGTGTTGCGGATCTCGCCCGACTCGAACGTGGCGCTGACGGTCGAGCAGTAGTCGCGGAAGTCCTTCTTCTGCAGTCCGGACCGGGCGAACAGCGTGAGGTCGTACGCCGACGACAACTGCCCCGGCTCGTCGTAGCCGTCGGGCGAGACCACGTGCGTGTCCCGGGCCTGCAGTTCGTCGGCGTGGTGCTGCATGTCCTTGACGGTCTGTGCGACGCCCTCGTTCATCGAGGACAGCACGTGCACGGCGTCGTTGCCCGAGCGCAGGAAGACCCCGAGCCACAGGTCGTGGACCGAGTAGGTGTGCCCCTCCTTTATCCCGACCACGCTGGAGCCGACGCCCATGCCCGCGAGGTCGGAGGGCACCACCTTGTGCTTCTCCTCCTTCGGGAAGCGGGGCAGCAGGGTGTCCGCGAACAGCATCTTCAGCGTGCTCGCCGGGGGCAGCCGCCAGTGCGCGTTGTGCGCGGCGAGCACCTCGCCGGACTCGGCGTCGGTGACGATCCAGGAGCGCGCGCTGATGTCCTTCGGCAGCACCGGGACACCCGGCGCGAGGTTGACCTGGGTGCCGGGCTGCCCCAGCCGGGCGCCGCCCACGGCCGACATCCGGGCCGGGGGCGTGGCCGTCGGGCTCGTCGACGGGGACGGGGCGGCGAGGGCGGCGGGCGCGGTGACGGACAGGGACAGCAGGGTGGCAGAGGTGATCAGCAGCGATCGCCCGCCGATCTTCTTCGGTGCAGACACGGCCGAGAACGTACCTTTTGTCGACTGTGAAATCCCATGACCCACCTCACCCCGGCCACGGAACCGGTCGGCGAACGGCGATACTGGTCGCATGAAGCTCAGCCGCCCGGTCTCCTGGTTCCTGCTCGCCTTCGGGGTGTGGTCCTGGGTCATCTGGGTCACTTTCGTCAAGAACCTGATCAAGGACAGCAGCGGGCTCGCCTTCGACGACGGTCACCCGACCGCGTACTTCTGGGTCCACCTGCTGCTGGCGGTCGTTTCCTTCGTATTGGGGACGGTCATCGGGGTCATCGGGTTGCGCGGACTGCGCGCACTGCGCCGCGCGTCATAGCGGCCCGCACCATAGCGGTCCGCACGCCATGGCCGCTCGCACAGGCGCTCGCACGTCACAGCCGCTCGCCCATCACAGCCGTCCGCTCGTCACAGCCGTACGTCACCACGGGGGTTCGGTCGGGTTGGTCATCGTCCTCGCGCTCGTCGCCGTCGCCGTCCTGGCCGTCGTGGCGGGCCTGCACTGGTACGTCTGGCGGCGCCTGGTCCGCGACACCACGCGCGGCCCCGGACCGGCCCGCCGGGCCGGCACGGCGGTCTTCGTCGCCGGCCCGGTCCTGATGGTCGCGGCCCTGGTCACGGAGCGCTCCGGCGCCCCCTTCCGGCTCCAGCGCACCCTGGCCTGGCCCGGCTTCCTGTGGATGGCCCTCGCCCTGTACCTGCTGCTGGCGGTCCTGGTGGGAGAGGCGGTACGCCCCCTGCTCCGCCGCACCCTGCTCCGCCGGCGCCAACCGGGCGCGAACCCCGCGGAGCCGCCTCCCGGCCGGCCGGGCCAGGACCCCGCCGGGTCACTTCCCGGCCGACCGAGCCGGGACGGAGGGCGAGGTCCTGGTACGGCCACCGTCGCAGCGGACACCCAGGAGGCACCCGGCACCCGGGAGGCACCGGGCACCGAGGAACCCACGCGCCGCCTCTTCGTGTCCAGAGTCGTGGCCGGCGCGGCCGCGACCGCCGCCGCGGCGACCGTCGGCTACGGAACCTGCGGAGTTCTCCGCGGCCCGCGGGTGAAACGCGTCACCATCCCCCTGGCCAAGCTCCCCCGGGCGGCACACGGTTTCCGTATCGCCGTGGTCAGTGACATCCACCTCGGCCCGATCCTCGGCCGTGACTTCGCGCAGAAGGTCGTCGACACCGTCAACGCCACCCAGCCCGACCTGATCGCGGTCGTCGGCGACCTGGTGGACGGCAGCGTCAAGGACCTTGGCCCGGCGGCCGCGCCCCTCGCCCGGCTCCGCGCGCGGCACGGCGCCTATTTCGTCACCGGCAACCACGAGTACTTCTCGGGCGCCGACCAGTGGGTGGCCGAGGTGCGGGCCCTCGGCCTGCATCCGCTGGAGAACGCCCGCACCGAGCTGCCGTACTTCGAGCTGGCCGGGGTGAACGACCTCCAGGGCGAGAGCGAGGGCCGGGGCCCGGACTTCGGCAAGGCACTCGGCGACCGGGACACGGCACGCGCGTGCGTGCTGCTGGCCCACCAGCCGGTGCAGATCCACGAGGCGGTCCGGTACGGCGTCGACCTCCAGCTCTCCGGTCACACCCACGGCGGCCAGCTCTGGCCCGGCAACCTCCTCGCGGCCGCCGCCAACCCGACCGTCGCCGGCCTCGACCGCTACGGCGACACCCAGCTGTACGTCACCCGGGGCGCCGGCGCCTGGGGCCCGCCCACCCGCGTGGGGGCGCCGTCGGACGTGACGGTGATCGAACTGGCCGCCACGCGCGCGTGAGCCGCACCCGCGCCCGAGCCGCACCCCCCTGGCCGGAACCGCTCCCACGCCTGTGAAGACGCTGTGAAACCCGGGGGAAACAAACGCCTCGGCAAGTTCTTTCCCCAATGGTCAGAAAGCCCTTCCCCCAGGCGAAACCCGTGTGATTAGGTGAGCCGCGCCACGAGGGGAGTGGCGAATTCGTGCTGGCCAGGGGTAGGGCCTTTGAAGGGGCCTGGGGAGGGCACCACCATGCGATCTGTTCGCATGCGCGTTTTCGTGACACTGCTCGTGCTCGCGATCGTGGGAATCGGCGGCTGGCGACTGCTGCCGTCGCAGGGAAACAAGAACAAGACCATCGCGGTCGGTACGACGGACGCCGTCACGGCCCTCGACCCGGCGGGCGCCTATGACGCCGGGTCCTGGGCCCTGTTCAGCAATGTCTTCCAGTCGCTGCTGACATTCGAGCCGGGCGGCGTCGAGCCGGTCCCGGACGCCGCGAAGAGCTGCGCCTTCCAGGGCGGTGGTCTGCGGACGTACCGGTGCACGCTGCGCTCCGGGATCACCTTCCCGAGCGGGCGCGCGATGACGGCCGAGGACGTGAAGTACTCCTTCGACCGGGTCAAGAAGATCAACTCCGATGTCGGCCCGGCGTCGCTGTTCTCCACGCTCGGCTCGGTGACCGCCGACAGCACGACGACCGTCACCTTCCATCTGTCGTCCGCGGACGCCACGTGGCCGCTGAAGGTCGCCACGGGCGCCGGGGCGATCGTGGACAAGGACAAGTACCCGGCCGACTCGCTGCGCGGCGGCACCGCCGTCGACGGCACCGGCCCGTACACGCTGACGTCGTACACCAAGAACCAGAAGGCCGTCCTTCAGCCGAACGCCCACTACGAGGGCTACCTCAGCGGTGCCGGCCGCCCGATCGAGCTGCGCTACTACGCGGACTCCGCGAAGCTCGACAGCGCCTGGAAGGCGGGGCAGGTCGACGTCGCCACCCGGGAGCTGCCGCCGGGCGTGCTCTCCGCGCTGAACCCGAGCGACCCCGACCAGCGGGTCACCGAGTCCGACAGCGCCGAGACCCGCAACCTGTACCTCAACACGCGCGCCGGCTCGCCTTTGCACGACGCGCGGGTGCGCCGCGCGATGGCCTGGCTGATCAACCGCGAGCAGCTCGCCTCGACGGTCTACGAGGGCACGGTCGACCCGCTGTACTCGCTGATCCCGGCCGGTATCACCGGCCACACCACGTCGTTCTTCGACGACTACCCGGCGCAGAGCGTGCAGAAGGCGCGGGCGCTGCTCACCCAGGCCGGGGTGACCCTGCCGGTCCGGTTCACCTTCGGCTACGGCAAGAACCGGGGCGCGGGTGAGCAGGAGGCCGCGGCGCTGAAGCAGCAGCTGGAGGCGGGCGGCCTGTTCAAGGTGGACGTCCAGGGGTACGAGTGGACCGACTTCCAGAAGCGCTGGGCCACCGGGAAGATGGACGCGTGGGCGGTCGGCTGGGTGCCCGACTATCCCGACCCGGACACCTTCGGCTCCGCGCTCGTCGGCACCGGCTCCACGATGAGCACCGGGTACAGCAACAAGCTGGTCGACCACCTCGTCCTGGACAGCCAGCAGTACGCCGACCGCAGCCGGGCCGCGAACGACTTCAAGGACATCCAGGCGGACGTGGCCCGGGACGTCCCGCTGATCCCGCTGTGGCAGCGCAAGGAGTACGTGGTCAGCACCGAGGACGTGGGCGGCAGCCAGTACCTGGACGACGGCACGGGCGTCTTCCGCCTGTGGCGTCTGAACTGGATCTGATCAGCCGGCCTTCTCGTCGCGCCCCTTGGTTCCCCTGGTCTCCTTGGTCCGGGGATCCGGCAGTGCCTTCGTCATGCCGGGCAGGAAGTCCGTGAACAGCTCATGGACCTCCAGCACCAGGGGGCGCAGCACGCGGAAGCGGGCGAGCGCCACCCCGCGGGCGGTCAGCCGGGCCCCGCGCCGGGCCAGCCGGTAGCTGCGCTCGCGCCCTTCCGTCCGGTCGAAGACCCAGTACAGGACCAGCCCCATCTGGGAGAGCCACATCAACTCCGGGAGCACGTCCCGCAGTTCGGGGGCGACCTTGGACTTCGAGCCGGCCAGCACCTCGCGGTGGACGGCGATGGCCTGCTCGCGGGCGTGCTCGCTCTCCGGGGAGAAGGGGCTGAGCGGGCTGTCGGGGTCGGCGGCGTTCTTGAAGAACTGCACGGCGAACTCGTGGTACGGCCGGGCGATGTCGAGCCAGACGGTCAGCACGCCCGCGAGCCGTGCCTCCAGGTCGGTCTCCCGGTCCAGGACCTCGCGGACCGCCCTCTGGTGCTCGGCGGCGATCCGGTCGTAGAAGCCCTGGATCAGGTGTTCCTTGCCCTCGAAGTAGTAGTAGGCGTTGCCGACGGAGACGCCGGCCTCCTTGGCGATGGCCCGCATGGTGGTCTTGTCGTACCCGCGCTCCTGGAACAACCGCATCGCGGTCTCCAGGATCAGCGCGCGGGTCTGCTCGGACTTGCTGCTGGGGGAGCCGGCCGTCTCGGGGCCGTCGTTCTTCGCGGGCACGGTAGAAGAGCCTAACGAGTCGGCTCGGGGGCCTAACCGGTGGTGCAGGTCCCGCCGGGGCAGGACGGCGGCTCGTAACTCCAGCCGGTGTCCGGCCGGTACGTCCACCCGTCCTGCCGCCGGTAGACCGTCCCGCCCCAGTTCCACCCGGCGTCGCGCCGCTGCGCACCCCGCCACTTCGCCGCCGCCAGCACCGCACCGCGGGCGAGCCGGGCGCCGGAGGGGGTGCTCAGCCGGTGGGCGAGGGGCCGGTGCTCGCGCAGGGCCCACAGGACGACGATCCAGGCGCGCGAACCCCGGTAGACCTGGCCGGAGTCGCCGACGACGGTGACCTCGTCGAGCGTGGCGGCGTGGTCGAGTCCGGGGAAGCGGGTGCGGGCCCCGTCCGAGCCGGCCGGCACCAGTTCCAGCGGCACCAGCTGCGGCTGCCGTGCCAGCCAGCCGCGCAGATGGGTGCACAGCCCGCACTCGGCGTCGTACAGGACGGTGAGCCGGCGGACCGGGACGCCCCCCGTGACGCCCCGGTCCTCAGTGGTGGTCACCGCGGTCACGCCCCGGCCGCCGGGGCGATCCACTCCTGCGGGTCGACCGGAGGCCGCTCCTCGCGCTCCATGATCCCGCGCCGGCGGATCCGGTTGAGCACGTACACGTTGCCCAGGTGCATCACGCCGAGCACCAGCAGGACCACGCCCAGCTTGGTCGACAGGGCCTCGAAGACGCCGCGGGTGTCCTCGATCGTCTCGTCCCCGCTCAGGTACAGCGCCACGAAGCCGAGGTTGACCAGGTAGAAGCCGACGACCAGAAGGTGGTTGACGGCGTCCGCGAGCTTCTCGTTGCCGCGCAGTACGTCAGCCAGGAAGATCCGGCCGTTGCGGCTGAGCGTGCGGGCCACCCAGATGGTCAGCGCGATGCTGACGACCAGGTAGATGACGTAGGCGATGACCGTGCGGTCCATGCCCCCACCCCTTCTTGAACGCGTTCAAAACGCTGACAGGGATGACTGTAGACCTGTTTTTGAACATGTTCAACTCAAGAGTGCGCCCGGCTTCCGCGCCCCAGCTCCGGACGCTTGGTGTAGTCCGTGAACCCGAGGACGTTGCCCCACGGGTCGGCGATCTCCACGGTCCAGCCGGTGGCCACCGGGAGCACCTCGTCCAGCGGTGTGATGCCGGCGGCGGCCAGCGCCCGCGCCGCCGCCCGCGCGTCCGGCACCTCCAGCCAGATGCGCGGCGAGGGCCACGGCGGCGACCGGTGCCCCAGCGTCTCCTCGGTGCGCAGCAGGATCCCCGGGGTCTCCTTGCCGACCTTCAGCAGGGCGATCCCGCCCTCGTCGAACCGGAACTCGACGCCGAAGCCGGCCCGCTCGTAGAACCCGACGGCCTCGCCGAGGTCGCCGACGGGGAGCAGCACGTTGTCGAAACCGAGCAGTTCGTACGACTCATCGTCTGACATGTCGTCACATTAGAACCGCCGAGGTGCGAAACCCGACAAAAACGCCCGAAGGCCCTGCTTCCAAACGCTCGGAAGCAGGGCCCTCGGGCCGATTCGGCGGTGCCGGGAAGACCGGCGGACGGATCAGTAGCGACGCGTGATCAGCGCGCGCTTGACCTCCTGGATCGCCTTGGTGACCTCGATGCCGCGCGGGCAGGCGTCCGTGCAGTTGAAGGTCGTGCGGCAACGCCACACGCCGTCACGGTCGTTCAGGATCTCCAGGCGCTGCTCGCCCGCCTCGTCACGGCTGTCGAAGATGAAGCGGTGGGCGTTCACGATCGCGGCCGGGCCGAAGTACTGGCCGTCGTTCCAGAACACCGGGCAGGACGACGTGCACGCGGCGCACAGGATGCACTTGGTGGTGTCGTCGAAGCGCTCGCGGTCCTCGGGAGACTGCAGCCGCTCACGCGTCGGCTCGTTCGTGTCCTTGGTGACCAGGAACGGCATGACGTCCCGGTACGCCTGGAAGAACGGCTCCATGTCCACGACCAGGTCCTTCAGGACCGTCAGGCCCTTGATGGGCTCGATCGTGATCGGCTTCTCGGGGTTGATGTCCTTGATCAGCGTCTTGCAGGCAAGGCGGTTCTTGCCGTTGATCCGCATCGCGTCCGAGCCGCAGATGCCGTGCGCGCACGAGCGGCGGAAGGTGAGAGTGCCGTCGATGTCCCACTTGATCTTGTGGAGGCCGTCGAGGACACGCTCCTTCGGGTCGATCTCCAGCTGGAAGTCTTCCCAGGCCGCCTCGCCGGAGACCTCCGGGTTGAACCGGCGGACCCGGAAGGTGACCGTGATGTAGGGGGAGTCGGCGAAACCGGGCTCGGGCTTGCCGGCCGCCTCTTCCTTGTCCAGAACAGGGGTAGCCATCAGTACTTACGCTCCATCGGCTGGTAGCGGGTCTGGACGACCGGCTTGTAGTCGAGACGGACGGTTTCCGAGCCGTCGGCGCCGACCTCGCGGTACGCCATGGTGTGGCGCATGAAGTTGACGTCGTCGCGGTTCGGGTAGTCCTCGCGGTAGTGACCGCCGCGGGACTCCTTGCGGGCCAGCGCCGAGACGGCCATGACCTCGGCCAGGTCCAGCAGGTTGCTCAGCTCGATGGCCTCCAGCAGGTCGGTGTTGAACCGCTTGCCCTTGTCCTGGATCGCCACGTTCTTGTAGCGCTCGCGCAGCTCGGCGATCTTCTCGACCGCCGTCTTGATCGTCTGCTCGGTGCGGAACACCATGACGTTGGCGTCCATGGTCTCCTGCAGCTCGCGGCGCAGGGTGGCCACCCGCTCGTTGCCGGTCGAGTTGCGCAGCCGCTCGATCTGCTCGACGACGAGGGACTCCGGGTTCTCCGGCAGCTCCACGAACTGCGCCGTGTGGGCGTACTCGGCGGCGGCGATGCCCGCGCGGCGGCCGAAGACGTTGATGTCCAGCAGCGAGTTGGTGCCGAGGCGGTTGGCGCCGTGCACGGAGACGCAGGCGACCTCGCCGGCCGCGTACAGACCCGGGACGACGGTGGTGTTGTCCGCCAGGACCTCACCCTCGACGTTGGTCGGGATGCCGCCCATCGCGTAGTGCGCGGTCGGCTGGATCGGGATCGGGTCCGTGTAGGGCTCGATGCCGAGGTAGGTGCGCGCGAACTCGGTGATGTCCGGCAGCTTGGCGTCCAGCTGCTCCGGCGGCAGGTGGGTCAGGTCGAGGTAGACGTGGTCGCCCTCGGGACCGCAGCCACGGCCCTCGCGGATCTCCGTGTAGATGGAGCGGGACACGACGTCACGGGACGCCAGGTCCTTCATGACGGGAGCGTACTTCTCCATGAAGCGCTCGCCGTCCTTGTTGCGCAGGATGCCGCCCTCACCGCGGGCGCCCTCGGTGAGCAGGATGCCCATGCGCCAGATGCCGGTCGGGTGGAACTGGAAGAACTCCATGTCCTCCAGCGGCAGACCGCGGCGGTAGACGGCGGCCTGGCCGTCACCGGTGAGGGTGTGCGCGTTGGAGGTCACCTTGAAGAACTTGCCGCAGCCGCCGGAGGCGTAGATGACGGCCTTCGCCTGGAAGACGTGGATCTCGCCGGTCGCCAGCTCGTAGGCCACCACACCGGCGGACTTCTTGACGCCGTCGACCTCGGTGATCAGCTGGTCCAGGACGTAGAACTCGTTGAAGAACTCCACGCCCTCCTTGACGCAGTTCTGGTACAGCGTCTGGAGGATCATGTGGCCGGTGCGGTCCGCGGCGTAGCAGGACCGGCGGACCGGGGCCTCGCCGTGGTTGCGGGAGTGACCGCCGAAACGGCGCTGGTCGATGGTGCCGTTCGGGGTCCGGTTGAACGGCAGTCCCATCTTCTCCAGGTCGAGGACGGCGTCGATGGCCTCCTTCGCCAGGATCTCGGCGGCGTCCTGGTCGACCAGGTAGTCACCGCCCTTGACCGTGTCGAAGGTGTGCCACTCCCAGTTGTCCTCCTCCACGTTGGCGAGCGCGGCGGCCATACCGCCCTGCGCGGCGCCCGTGTGGGAGCGGGTGGGGTAGAGCTTGGTCAGCACGGCGGTGCGGCTGCGCTTCGTCGCCTCGATGGCGGCGCGCATGCCCGCGCCACCGGCGCCGACGATGACGGTGTCGTACTTGTGGATCTTCATGATTCTCGCAGCCCCGTGCCTAGCGGATGTTCGGGTCGAAGGTGAAGATCACCAGCGTGCCCAGCAGGATGGTCCACACCGTGGCGGTGTACAGCAGGGCCTTCAGCCACATGCGGGAGGCCGGACGCTCGGCGTAGTCGTTGATGACCGTGCGCAGGCCGTTGGCGCCGTGCAGCATCGCGAGCCACAGCATCAGCAGGTCCCAGACCTGCCACCAGGGGGAGGCCCAGCGGCCGGCCACGAAGGCGAAGCCGATCTTGGAGACGCCGCCGTCCAGCACGAGCTGGATCAGCAGGTGGCCGAGGACCAGGACGACGAGCACGATGCCGGACAGGCGCATGAACAGCCAGGCCGCCAGCTCGAAGTTGCCCCGGGTCGACTTGGGGGACTTCTTGGTGCGCTTGCGCGGCGCCTCGATCAGCGGGGCCGGGTTGTCGACGCCGTAGACGGGGGCACCCTCGACGGGGCCGACGCCGGACGCGGTGGTTTCAGTCGTGGACATCGGCGTCAGCTCCCAAAGAGAACGCGGGCGGCGTGGCCGAGGACCGGGTAGATCGCGCCGGCCATCAGGACGACCCAGACACCCATCACGGTCCAGAACATCTGCTTCTGGTAGCGCGGGCCCTTCGACCAGAAGTCGACGGCGATGACGCGCAGGCCGTTGAGCGCGTGGAAGAGGATGGCGGCGACGAGGCCGTACTCCAGCAGCGCGACGATCGGCGTCTTGTACGTGGCTACGACCTTGTCGTAGTCCTCGGGGGAGACACGCACGAGAGCGGTGTCCAGCACGTGAACGAACAGGAAGAAGAAAATGAGGACGCCGGTGACTCGGTGAGCCACCCAGGACCACATTCCTTCCCGGCCGCGGTACAGCGTTCCAGCCGGCACGGAAGAACCCTCCGGGAGCGGGGACTAGGGCCGCGCCGGCTTCACGGTCGGTCGGGCCCGGCCGGGTACGGTCCACCGGCCCTCTGCATCGTAGCGAGACGCTGCGCCGCGCTTTACGGGGGGCCTACCTTGTGTGATCAAATTGGCACCGGATGGGGGAGCGGACGCGGCTCCCGGGGTGGTGCGAGCCCCTATCTGCCGTGTGCGGGTGCGTTGTGGCCGGGCCCGCCCCGCGGCGGAGCCGCCGGGCGATGCGGCCTCGTGCCCCTCAGCAGGACCAGCAGCCGTTCCCTCGCCAGACGCCGCAGTTCGTCCGCCGCTGTCACCCGTTCCTCCTCGGGATCGTTCGTCAATCGTGATCGGATCGCTTCGAGGGTCCGGTCGAGGGATTCGTCCGGGTGGGTGTCACCCAGGTAGATGACGAACGCGTGTCCGAATCTCGCCTCGTAGGCGGCGTGCGCCGCGCTCAGGGCCATGTGGGCGGCCGAGTACGTGTCCTCGGGCAGGTCGGGAAGGGTTTCTCCCGCCAGGGCCTCCGACAGGTCGTGCGGTGACAGGTCGTAAGCCGCCTCGTCCGCCGCGGCCAGGAGGGAGTCCAGGTCGGGGTAGGGGCGGTGGTCCGCGACGCGGTGGGACCAGCGCAGGCTGTGCAGGCAGTGGAGCAGCAGCGCGCGTGCCTCGTCGGCGGGTGCCGCGTTGAAGGCGTCGAGGGGCTTGGGGAGATAGGGGTGGCGGTGGGCGGGCAGCGTGGGTCCTCGCGTCACATGTGGCGTGGCAGGGGATGCTGTGAAAGGTGTGTCGTCACGTTATCGAGATTGGTCACTGTGTGTCCGCGTGGTATCTGAAATTCACCCGGACGGGAGAGTTTCGGAGCGTCTCGATGACGGATGAAGGGCCGATCGGTCGTACGTTGGCACAGTGACCCAGCACAAGCGCCCTGCTTCGGCGCAGCAGGTGGTACGGAAGCGGGTGATGGTGGCCGCCGCGGTCGTCGGGACCGTCGCGCTCGGCACGGGTGTCGGCGTGTGGGCCTCCTCGGGCGGAGGCGGCGGGAGCCAGGAGGACGGTGCGCGGCAGTCGTCGTCCGGCCCGGGGGCCGGCAGCGGGACGGCCACACCCTCGGCGAGTCCGACGCCCCACCAGACCTATCCGATGTCCCAGGCGCCGCGCACGATCCCCGCGGTGCGCTCCCACACCCCGGCGCGCGGGCCCGGCTGGAAGCCGCAGAAGGCGGACCGGGTGGTGATCAGCGACGGGGAACTGGCCGACGAGGGCCGGCTGATCGCCGGGGAGCTCGGGCTGACCTACGCCGGGGAGAAGGACGACGTGCGGGCCGGGGACGTGCGGCTGGCGCTCGGCGGCGGGGACGGGAACCAGGAGTCGTACACCATGACCGTCCGTTCGGGGCGGGTCGACATCAGCGGGCCCGGCGAGGCCGGCGTCTTCTACGGCACCCGGACCCTCAAGCAGGAGGTCCACGGCGGTGGCACGGCCCCGGAGGGGGTCGTACGGGACGAGCCGGCCAAGCCGGTGCGCGGGTTCAACCTGGACATCGCGCGCAAGCCGTACTCCGAGTCCTGGATCGAGGACCGGATCCGGGAGCTGGGGGACCTCAAGTTCAACGAGCTGGGGCTGCACTTCTCCGACGACCAGGCGTTCCGGATCGAGTCCAGCACCCACCCCGAGATCGTCTCCAAGGACCATCTGACCAAGGCTCAGGTCAAGCGGATCGTGGACCTGGCGAACAGCCGGCACATCACCGTCGTGCCCGAGATCGACTCGCCGGGGCATCTGGGCGCCGTCCTCGCCGCCCACCCCGACCTCCAGCTGCGCAACGCGAGCGGCATCGCCACCAAGGGCGCGATCGACATCTCCAAGCCCGCCTCCGCGAAGCTCGTCGACGATCTGCTGAACGAGTACGCCGGGCTGTTCACCGGCGACCAGTGGCACCTCGGCGGCGACGAGTACCAGGCGCTGACCGTGAAGGATCCGCAGGCCTCCTACCCGCAGCTCGCGGCCGCCGCCCGGCAGAAGTACGGCTCCACCGGCACGGTCGCCGACCTCACCACCGGCTGGCTGAACGACCGCGCCGGCACCGTCCGCGCGCACGACAGGACCATGCGCGCCTGGAACGACGGCTTCTACCGCGGCACGTCGGTGCAGGCGGCCAAGGACCTGCAGGTCGCCTACTGGACCGGCAAGGAGATCAGTGCCCGGCAGCCCGTGGAGTACCTGAGCGCGGGCCGCAAGGTGATCAATTACAACGACGAGTTCCTCTACTACGTCCTCGGCCAGCCGCAGACCTTCGTCTATCCGACGGGACAGCGGATCTACGAGCAGTGGAACCCGCGGGTGCTGCGCGGCACGACGGCCGTACCGGCGAGATACGACGGCCAGATCCTCGGCGGGTCGTTCGCGGTGTGGGGCGACTTCCCGAACGCGCAGACCGAGGCCCAGATCGCGGCCGGCATCCGGATGCCGCTGCGGGCCACCGCCCAGAAGCTGTGGGACCCGGGCACGCCCGCGATGTCCTGGACCGACTTCCGGAACCTGGCGGACCGGCTGGGCTGACTTGGCCGAAAACCTCTGCTGTGACACTCCCGCGCCGTATCACGCAGTAAAGGGAAGTGCGGGCTCCGTAACGGTCGGCGCCCCGGCGAGGGAGACATTTCATGAGCCTGGTGGAACGGATCGCACAGGCCGACGAACGTGGACTGGCCGCCAGTGGGCTGGCTTGTTTGGATCGGTGCCTGCCCCTGCTCGGCGCCGACGACGACCTGCTGCGACCCCTGTGGGCGAGCCTTGCCGACGGCTCCGGCTGGGGCGCGAGCCTGGAGAAGGCGCGGGCGGCGCTCGGTGCCGGGCAGCCGGACGACGAGGCCGTGCTGCTCGTCCGGCGCATGCTGGACGCGGCCCCGGCCGAGCGCACCGCCGACGCGCTACGGCCCTGGGCCGACGCCTGCTCGGTCGCCTCCCTGCGCATCCACCGGCTGCTGGATCCGGCGGCGGACGGTACGTCGTCCGTCGAGGGGCTCGACGCCGGGCGGACGGGGGACACGGCGGATCTGCCCCCGCTGGTCGCGGCGGAGCAGCGGCGGCAGGCGGCGGTGCTGGACCTTCTGGCCGAGCACGGTCCGCACGGCCTGCGCCGTGCGCTCGACCTGTCGATCGAGGGGCGCCGGGTGCTGCGCGCGGTGGTGTCCCGGCGGGCGCGCAGCGGGGCCTGAGCGGCTCAAACCCCCCTGTATGCGCGAGTCCTGTGCGGGTGGTGCGGTGGACGTGGGTTAGTACTGCGACGGTTGCCGAAACGCTTCGAAACGCGGTGACGGTTGCCTCGTCCCGGTCGCTCTTCCTTATGTGACAGCCCAGTACGTGACAGCACATCAGGAGACCAGGCCGCACGCCGCGGCGAAGCCCGTGCGATGGGCCGCGGACACCGTTGCGACCATGCGCGAGGGCGCCCGGGTCTGGCTCGACTACTCGGCGCAGAGCCTGTGGCGGGTGGACCGGATGATCGAGGAGATCCGGCGCGAGGGGCCGCCGTACGCCGCCGTCGAGAGCGTGCTGCGCGGCTTCGGCGCCTACGCCGGTGAGGTGATCGTCCGGCAGAGCGGCGCCGAGTGGTGGGCGGCCGGCGGCGAGCACTGGGTGCGCACCCCCGACGGCCGGCTCTGGGACCCCATCGACGAGGCCCGGCGCGCGTACGACGGCAACGGCTCGCTGCGCCTGCTGTGCCGGGACGCGACCGGCTCCCGCTGACCGGCCGGGGCCCGCACGCGCGGCGGGTCCCGGCCGGGAGCGTCACGGCGTCAGGTTCGTGCCCAGGGCCGCGTCCGTCGGCGTGCCGAGGGCGGACTTGCTGAGCACCGCCGTCTGGGAGTAGCCGAGGCCCGTGCTGTTGCTCGGCAGGTACATCAGGATGCCGTCACCGCCGTCCTCGCCGCCCACGCCGAACGTCAGGTCGGCCCGCCCGTACCCGGACAGGTCGGTCAGCGACACCGCCGTACCGAACTGGTCGCCGCTCTCGGTGGAGCCGGGGACGCCCGAGGTGTCCTGCGAGACCGCGATCGCGCCGGTGCCGGTGATGCCGGTGGAGCCGCCCTTGAGCAGGATCGCCTGGCCGGCGTTGGTGCGGTTCACGCTGTCGCGCGTGATGTCCTCGTTGGGGACTCCGGTCAGCACGTCGGGGTAGCCGTCACCGTTGTAGTCGCCCGCGGAGACCGACCAGCCCATGGCGTCACCGTCCTCGGCGGCGCCCGGCACGCCGGTGGTGTCCTGGGTGATCGTCTTCATGCCGGTGGTGGTGAACCCGGTGGAGGAGCCGAGCAGCATCGTCACCTGGCCGCCCTTGTAGGCGCCGGACTCCGAGGTGTACGGCTGGCCGACGACGATGTCGTCGTAGCCGTCGGCGTTGAAGTCGGCCGAGGCGATGGACCGGCCGCCCTTGACGCTGAGCACGCCCGCCTTGGTCAGCCCGCTCGCCGAGCCCGCGAACCGGACCACCCGGGAAACACCGCCCGCGTCCCGGTAGTTGAGGGCGACATCGGTGTATCCGTCCCGGTTGAAGTCGCCGGTCGCGGCGTCCAGGTACGCCACCGCGCCGGTGGACGTGGTGAGCGTGCCGGAGGTGGTGGTGCCGCCGGTCAGCCGGACGTTCCAGTTGCCGCCCGCGCCCGTGCCGGCCGAGAACAGGTCCGCCTTGCCGTCGCCGTTGAAGTCGCCGACGGTGACGGTGGAGCCGAGCTTGGCGCCCGCCGCCGTGACACCCGAAGTGGTGTACGCGAAGCCGGAGTTGAGGACCGGCCCGTACAGCACGGTCACCGCGCCCCGGTCCGCGTTCCCGCTGGTGTCGTCCTCGCCGGGCGCGCCGATCGCGAGGTCCGCGTAGCCGTCGCCGTTGACGTCGCCCCAGGCGGTCGAGGCGCCGAAGTCGTCGCCGGTCTCGGTGGTGCCGGGGACGCCGGTGCTGTTCTGCGTGAGGGTGACCTTCGACGCCGTGACCGGCCCGTCGACGCCGCCCGGGACCACGGTCAGCGAGTTGGCCTTAGGAGTGCCCGCGACCAGGTCGCTGACGCCGTCCCGGTTGTAGTCCGAGGTGCGCAGGGCGTGCGAGACGCCCGGGGTCTTGGCCAGCGCGGCGATCAGGGAGAGCTTCTTGTACAGGTTGTCGCCGGGACAGGCCGTGGCGTTGGTGTCCCGGTGGCCGAAGACGCGCGGCAGCGTGATCTGCTGGCCCTGGTCGATCAGGTTGCCGTCCTGGCCTTTGGGGCTGCCCGAGGTCAGCGTCACCTTGCCGGTCGGGTCGATGCCGTACATCCCGAACTTCCAGGCGATGATCCGCGCGATCGCGTCGAGCGCCGCCCGGGACGGCTGCGCGGTCATGTAGTTGCCGATGTACGAGATGCCGACGGTGTTCGTGTTGAACCCGATGTCGTGCGCGCCGATCACCGGCAGATCCATGCCGCCGCTGCGGCCCTCGAAGATCTGGCCGCACCTGTCGACGACGAAGTTGTAGCCGATGTCGAAGAAGCCGCGGGCGAAGTGCTCCTGCTGGATGGAGCGCATCCGGGCCCGGGACTGGGCGCAGGACAGGGTGTTGTCGCTGTCCATGCCGGTGTGGTGGATGACCGCGGCCTTGATCTCGGTGCCGTACTCCGGCGTGCCGTTGTAGTCCGTGGACGCGCCCCACTCGGCCTGCGTGATGATCGGCGGCTTGGCGACCGTGGAGGGCCGGGGGGCCGGGACCGTGCTGGTGGGGGAGGGGGAGGCGGACGTCGACGCCGAGTCCGTCGGGGCCGGCGAGGTGGTCGCCGGGTCGGTCGGCGTCGGCGAGGTGGTCGCCGGGTCGGTCGCCGTCGGCGTCTGCGTCGGCGTGTCCGTCGGCGAGGGGGTCGCCGTGTCGGTCGCCGTCGGGTCGGTCGCCGTCGGCGTGACGTCCGCGGCGAACGCGGCCGGCTGCGGGCCGCCCGCCGGGTCGGTGCCCGGATCGAGCAGCTTGACGTCCATGCCGGCCGGCTGTCCGCCCGCCTCGGTGCCGTCGGCGTTCACCAGGCGCACCTGGACGCCGTCGGAGTCACCGGTCCACAGCGAGGCCGTACCGCCGCGGATCGCGTCGCCCCGGGCCCCTTCCGCGCCGTCGGCCTGGAAGGGGTCGTCCTGCAGCTTCTGCCAGGCCGACCACTTGCCGCTCTCCAGGTCCCGGGTACGCACCTCGGGCGTGCCCTTGCTCTTGGCGTCGGGGTCGTCCCAGGTCAGCAGGACCGCGCTGAACCGGTCCGTGTCCTTCTTGCCGAGGCTCTCGCGGCCCGAGCCCTTGCTCTCCAGCTTCAGCGTGTGGATCGACGCCTTGCGGCTCTGCCCCTTGCCGTCGGACTGCGCGCCCGGATCCGCGATCGCGTACGTGACGATGCCCGCACCGCTCAGGACGACCGCTCCGGTCGTCAGCCAGGCCCTTTGTTTCAGGCTGAGCGGTTTGTACGCACGGGTCCTGCGAGGACTCAACTACCCCACCCCTAGAAATGAACACGATGACACCACCTGTCACACAGGCGGCACTTGTAGAGCGCACAGAAAGGTCCGGACGTCACCCGGTCTTGGCGGGCGCCGGAGAGGCGAGCTCGGCCTGGCAGGTGGCGCGCCCGAACTTCCCGTACGCGGAGGCGGTCTGGACGTGCCTGCCGCGGACGGCGAGTGAGCAGCTGGCCCGCCCGCCCTTCGCGCCGAGCGTGATCGAGACCAGCGGCGGCCGCCCCAGCGGGACGTCCACGGTCTTCTTCCACGGCAGCGCGACCGCACGGTCGACGGTGACGGAACCGGCTTCACTGCGGCCCTGGTAGGCGATGTCGGCGGTGCCGTCGCCGGTCACCTCGTACGTCACGGCCGCGGTCGGGACATGCGGCTTGGCCGGCTTGTCCGCCGTGTCGAGCACGCCGTACAGCACGAGTCCGCCGCAGAGGGCGACCAGCGCCCCGGCGACGGTCAGGGAGCGCCAGTCCAGGCCGCCTTCGGATGGCTCCTTTTCCGAGGATTCCGTGGATTCCGTGGACTCCGTGGATGACATGGGTTCCGCTTTCGGCTCGGCAGCGTTTGCCGACACTCGCGCATGGAGTGCCGAGCCGGGGTTTATAGCGCACAGGAAAGCCACAGGCCAGCGAGCGGAAGAATCGGGCGAATCGACGCCGAGAAAACATGGCTCCGACCCAAGGTGAGGTCAAGTGTCCTTTTTGCGTTAGCAATTGACAGGGCATCACCGAGGTGATTAGAACGGCGCCCGCCACACAGGAAGAACACAGCGAGAACACGGTGAGGAGCGACTGAAAGCGCCAGTCGGGCGCGCTTCCGCGTGGCACGGCTCGACACAGTCTCCGGCCGGGATTCCCCGGTTCGGAAGTTCGGCGTGCCCGCATTCGCCCTGGCGCACGCGCGCGCAAGGGCGTCGGTGAAAACGCGGGTGCGCCACCAAAGAAAGGGCACTGGACGTGAAAGTCCGATATGGGAGATTGATCTCCTGCCTTGTCGTGTCGGCGGTGGCAAGTACCGCGCTGCCGCAGATCGCCTATGCCGTACCCGAGTCCGATTCCGGATCGGGCGGCCACGACAAGGGCATCGTCGACACCGTCAAGGGTTGGTTCACGGACGACGACCACCACCTCGACAAGCCGCCGTCCCATGACGAACTGGACGTGGCCGACCGGCAGAAGCTGCCGAAGGGCAAGAAAACCCCGAAGGCCCGGCGGGTCAAGGAGCTGAAGGGGCGGCGCACCTCGACCGCGCGGTTCTGGCAGTTGTCCGACGGCCGGGTGCAGGCGGAACTGTCGGCGGTCCCGACGTCGTACCGCTCGGGCTCCGGTAAGGAGGCGACCTGGAAGCCCATCGACACGGCCGTCCACGCGACGGACGCGAAGGGCTTCGACTACGCCAACACCACCAACGACGGCCGGAGTTGGTTCGGCTCGGACGCGGACCACCTGATCCGTTTCCGGTCACCGGACGGCCGCACGGTCACCCTCGGCCTTCAGGGCACGCACGGCGCGCTGAAGCCGGCCGTGAAGGGCTCGACGGTCACCTACAAGGACGCGGTCAACGGCGCGGACCTGGAGTACGGTGTCGGCCCCGGCCGAGTGAAGGAGAACATCACCCTCGCCGAACGGCCCACCGCCCCGTTGAAGTTCACCTTCACCCTCGACACCGACGGTCTGGTGCCGAGGGCCCGCAAGGACGGCTCGATCGCCCTGTACGGCGCGCTGCCGAACACGCCGGTGATGGTGATCCCGGCGCCGTTCATGACGGACGCGAAGAAGGCGGACAAGTCCGTCTTCGGCAAGACCTACAGCACGGCCGTACGGCAGCAGCTGACCCGGGACGGCAAGTCCTGGAAGCTGACCGTCACGCCCGACGCGAAGTGGCTGGCGTCGAAGGACCGTCAGTATCCGGTGGTGATCGATCCGACGATCACGATCGCGCCGTCGCCGACGGACTCGCAGGACGCGATGGTCCTGTCGGACCAGCCGACGACGAACTTCAACACCTCCTGGAAGCTGTCGGTCGGCCGCACGGCCACCGGCACGGCCCGCTCCCTGATCAAGTTCCCGCTGAGCGAGATCCCGTCGGGCACGAAGATCGACTCGGCGCGCCTGGAGATGTACTTCGACAACGCCCACGACGGCGGCGGCACGAAGGTGCCGGTCGAGGTGCACCGGATGACCAACCCCTGGGACGAGACGTCGGCGACCTGGAACAGCACCAGCGCGTACGTCGGTGAGCTGTCCGGCACCAGCTACACGGTGGACGACGGCGACGCGGGCACCACGGCGGCCACCGGCTCCTGGCCCGCGACGACGTCCTCGCTCGCGCAGTACGGCATCAACGGCGACTACCACTACAACAAGGACACGGTCGCCGGGGACACCTACACCTGGCAGCCGAACATCAAGGACGCGGGCACCTACCAGGTCGACGTCCACTACGTCGCCGCCACCGACCGCGCCATCAACGCCCCGTACACGGTGACGTCCAAGACCGGCTCCACCACCTACACGGTGAACCAGCAGTCCGGCACCAACGGTGTCTGGGCCCCGCTGGCGGGCGGCGCGCAGATCGACTTCGCGGCGGGTACGGCGGGCAAGGTCGTCCTCGGCGACGGCCCGGCCTCCGCGACCACGGCGGTGATCGCAGACGCGGTCCGCTTCACCAACCCGGCGGTGATCAACAAGGACATCGGCGAGTACAGCCAGTGGCACAAGTTCCCGGTGACCGACACCGTGCAGCAGTGGCTGGACGGCACCTCGGTCAACAACGGGTTCATCCTCAAGGCCGCCGACGAGTCGACGGCCGGCCCGATGGGCGGTCCGCGCTACGAGGCCGGCGACGGCGACTACGGCGGCGAGACGTCGACGATCCCGCGGCTGACGGTGACGTACGGCAAGGTCGGCACCACGCTGAACTCGCCCACCGTGGTCCACGGCACCGGCCCGGAGCTGAGCTGGAAGGCCTACTCGAACACCACCGGTGACCCGAACAACGACATCGTCGAGTACCAGCTGCACCGCTCCACGCAGCAGGCGTTCACCCCGTCCGCGGCCACGCTCGTGGCGCCGATCGACAAGTCGGCGACGGCGTACATCGACACCACCGCGACACCGACGCCGGACTCCTCCTCGGTGGAGATCGGCCGGTCGTACTACTACCAGCTCGCGGTGAAGACCAAGGACGGCCAGCTCCTCGGCTCCCCGACCCGCATCGTCGGCGTGCCCAAGGCGGGCCGCACGATGCGCCTGATCCAGGGCACCACGCCCGGCGTCACGGACACCACGCTGTCCTCCGCGACCCCGACCACCAACCTGGACACCGTCAGCCGGGACGGCGTGGGCCAGAAGTGGCTGAGCGTGGGCAACAACACGCCCACGAACTCCACCGAGAAGACCCGCGCGGTCATGAAGTTCCCGACCAGCGCGATCCCGACGACGGCGACGGTGCTGGAGTCCCGCCTGTTCATGTGGGGCGCGGAGACCACCACCAAGACCAACGGCGCGATCTACGAACTCCACGGCCTGAACAAGGACTTCACCGAGACCCAGGCCACCTGGAACAACGCCGCGACCGGCACGGCGTGGACGACGGCGGGCGGCGACTACTCGGGCACCGTCTCCGACACGGTCGCCGCGGTCTCCGACGTCGGCCGCCATTGGTGGGACGCGACCTCCCTCACCCAGGGCTGGACCCGCACCCCCACCTCCAACCACGGCGCCCTCATCAAGCTGAAGGACGAGACCGCCACGGGCCCGCAGGAACAGACCATGTTCCTGGCCTCGGAGACCGCCGACCAGCAGATCGGCCCGCTGCTGCGCGTGATCTACGTCGACTCCACGACGGACGACACGTACTACGCGCCGCAGACCCCGGCCCGTATGACGCCCAACTCCCAGTACACGGTGGACTTTACGGTCACCAACACCACGTCGACTGCGTGGGCGACGGGTGAGCGGGTCCTGTCGTACACCTGGCAGCTGCCCGACGGCACGGACGTGACGAACGGCGGCAACCAGCTCTCCACCGCCATCCCGGCCCTCTCGCCCGGCCAGTCGACGACGATCCAGGCCCAGGTCAAGACCCCGATCAACTCGGACTCGGGCAGCAAGCGCACCAAGTACGTGCTCGGCTGGGACGTCAAGAAGGTCTCGGATGGCAGCTGGCTGTCCGCCGGAACCGGGGGCATACCGCCGCTGAAGCAGAACGTGGCGGTGGAGGACCCGACGTCGAATGCGCTGGGCCTGGAGAAGTTCTACTCCTACACGGGTAAGAACACGGGCGCCGGTTCGACGGTGATGAACAACCTGGCCTCCGGCAACACGGTGTGGTCGTACAACGCGTTCAGCAACCCGGGCCGTGGTCTGACGACGTTCGCGCGGTTCGCGTACAACTCGCTGGACACCGACAACACCACCGGTGGCACGGGCGCGGGCTGGTCGGCGCAGCTGGGCGGGCCCATCCGGCTCGGCGCACAGCTGGACTTCCACCCGAACCCGGTGCAGAACGCCACGGAGATCCGCCTGCCGGACGGTGACGGCACCACCCACGTCTTCACCAAGCAGGCCGACGGCAGCTGGAAGGCCCCCGCGGGCGTCCACTACCGGATCACCATGAAGGCGGGCCTGGACTGCACCCCGGACAAGGACCCGGTCCCGGACGCCTGGACCCTGCTCCGCCCGGACGGCACCAGGTTCCTCTTCGGCTGCGACGGCTACCTGACGTCGGTCGTAGACAAGAACGGCAACACACAGACCTACACCTACGAGCAGCACAAGACCCAGGGCAAGGCGGCGAAGTTCCTCGCCTACGTCACCGACCCGGCGGGCCGGCAGACCCTGACGCTCGACTACTACAAGAAGGGCGACGCGTCGTACGACTACATCGACGGCACGGGCGCCAAGGTCACGGGCACGAACCTGACCGACCCGGACATCTACGACCACCTGAAGTCCGTCACGGACATCTCGGGCCGCAAGGTCTCCTTCTTCTACACGGTGCAGGGCCTGCTCGGGCGGTTCACCGACGGTGACGGCTCGTCCCAGCCGAAGAACTTCAAGTTCACCTACGACGCCACCCAGGGCAACAAGAACGTCAAGCTGGTGACGGCCACGGACCCGCGCGGCCACGACACCAAGCTGGCCTACTACGCGCCGCAGAACGGTGACGACCCGAAGTACCACTGGTGGACGAAGACGATCACCGACCGTCTGAACGGTGACACCGGCTTCGCCTACGCGGCCGACACCACAAACACCAAGTTCACCGACACCACGGTCACGGACGCCGAGACGCACGCCACGAAGTACGTGACGGACGACTACGGCCGCCCGGTCCAGACGACCAACGCCAAGTCCCAGACCACGAAGATGAGCTGGGACGCCGACAACAACGTCACCTACCTGGAGGAGGACAACGGCGCCAAGACCGCGTACTGCTACGACCAGAAGACGGGCTACCCGCTCTGGCAGCGCGACGCGGAGAACAACAAGTCGGGCGTGCCGGACCAGACGGCCACCTGCGTCACGGACTCCACCAAGTGGCCGGCGAACGTGGCGAAGTACGAGTACCAGACGCGCGCGGACGGCTTCTCGGCGGACTTGTTCCGCAAGACGTCGCCCGAGGGGCGGGCCTGGCAGTTCGGGTACGACTCGTTCGGCAACCTGAAGACGGTCACGGACCCCAAGGGCGTCGCGACCACGTCGGTGCCGGACGACTACACCACGAAGTACGAGTACGACGCCTACGGCGAGCTGACCAAGGCGACCGACGCCAACGGGAACCCGACGACGTACAGCGGCTTCGGGCCGACCGGGTATCCAACGACGATCACCGACGCGAAGAACAACTCGACGACGTACGTCTACGACGAGCGGGGCCAGGTCACCAAGGTGACCGACGCCTACCAGAAGGTCACCACGCAGACGTACGACACGTTCGGGCGCCCGCTGGTCAAGACGGAGCCGAAGGACCAGGATGCCGGTGTCCTGCTCACCACCCCGGCACCGGTATACGACGAGAACGACAACGTCACCAAGGCGACAACGCCCAACGGTGCGGTGTCGACGGCGGCGTACGACAACGCGGACCAGGTCGCCTCGGCGACGGCGCCGGCGAACAGCCAGACCGCACCGCGCACGACGACCTACACCTACGACAAGGTCGGCAACCTGAAGACGACGACGGAGCCCAAGGGCACGGCGACGACTTCGGACACGACCGACTACGTCACGACGAACTACTACGACGAGATCTACCAGGTCACCTCCGCGGTCAACGCGAAGGGCGACAAGCTCTCGTACGAGTACGACGACGTCGGCAACGTCACCAAGGTCATCGACCCGGTCAAGAACGCCACCGCCGACACGACCGACTACACGGCCAAGACCGACTACGACCTGGACCACCGGCCCACGGTCGTCACGGATGCGGCCGGCAAGACCACCAAGCGGGGCTACGACAAGGACTCACTGGTCACGTCGACCACGGACGCGGAGAACAACACCACGCTCATCACCCACGACGAGCGCGGCAAGACCAGTCAGGTCAAGGTCCCGCACGACGGCACGTCGACCATCACGTACCGCACGACGAAGTACGAGTACGACCAGGTCGGCAACACCACCAAGGTGCTCACGCCGCGGGCGACGGCGGCCGGTTCCACCGACGCCTTCACGGCCCGCACGTCGTACGACGAGCTGAACCGGCCGGTCAGGCAGTACCAGCCGTACGACCCGGCGGACTCCCGCTACAACGACCCGAACGTCTACACCGAGACGACGTACGACAAGGTGGGCCGGGTCGCCAAGACCTCCCTGCCGCCGTCGGACGGCGAGACGGTCCGCAACGACACCACCTACAGCTACTTCGACAACGGCTGGGTGAGGTCGTCCACGGACCCGTGGGACATCGCCACGACCTACGAGTACAACGAACTGGGCCAGCAGACCAAGCGGACCCTGACCTCGGCGGGCGGCTCCTCGGACCGCACGATGACGTGGTCGTACTACCCCGACGGCTCACTGAAGTCTCGTGCGGACGACGGTGTCCCAGTGGGCAAGTCGGTCGTCCTGGTGGACAACTCCGACACCCAGAACACCTCGAAGACCGGTACCTGGACCAAGGGAGACGTCACCGGCCAGCAGGGCTACAACCACGAGACCCACGCGGCCGGCACCGGCACGGACGCCTACACGTGGACGCTCAACATCCCCAAGGACGGCACGTACGCCGCGTACGTGAAGTTCCCCAAGGTGACGGGCGCCGCGACGACGGCCAAGTACACGGTGACGTACGACGGCGGCACGGTCGACAAGACGATCGACCAGAACGCCACCGCCAACCAGGGCACCTGGGTCTCACTGGGCTCCTTCGCCTTCAAGCAGGGCAACGCGGCGAAGCTGCAGCTGTTCCAGAACAGCGGCGGCACGGTCGTCGCGGACGGCGTGAAGCTCGTCCGTGACACCAGCGGCGACCCGGCCGACACGGAGAAGAAGAACTTCGCCTACTCCTACGACCTCAACGGCAACCTGACCCAGATCGACGACACCTCGTCGACCGCGAAGATCGACGCGTACACGATCGCCTACACGGGCCTCAACCAGGTCCAGAAGGTGAGCGAGTCGCTGGCCGGCGTGGAGAAGAAGGCCACGTCGTACACGTATGACGCGGATGGTCAGCAGGACACCGTCACGCATCCGGACCAGTTCTCCAAGTACACGTACGACCTGCGCGAGCTGGTGAAGACGGTCTCGGTCGGCAAGACCGCGACGGACGCCAACCCGAAGGTCACGTCGTACACGTACACCGACCGTGGCCAGAAGCTCCAGGAGACCAAGGCCAACGGCAACACGGTCGACTACACCTACTACTTGGACGCCGTGGTCAAGTCGACGACGGAGAAGAAGCCCAACGGCACCCTCGTCGACTCGCACGCCTACGCCTACGACCCCAACGGCAACAAGTCGCAGGACGTGGCGAAGAAGATGAACGCCGACAACCACGCGGCGTACCTCGACTCCACCACGGACTACACCTACGACCCGACCGACCGGCTCAAGCAGGCGGTGAAGACCGGCAACGGCGCCGGGACCGAGACGTACGTCCACGACGACAACGCCAATGTCATCAGCCAGACGGTCAAGAGCACCACGACAACGTTCGAGTACGACCGCAACCGTCTGCAGAGCGCCACTGTCGGTGGTGCCACCGCCAAGTACAACTACGACCCGTTCGGCCGTCAGGAGTCGGTGACGTCAGCGTCGGACGGGAAGGTCATCTCCCGGAATGTGTACGACGGCTTCGACCACGTCGTGGAGTCCCAGAAGATGGACGACACGGGTGCGATGAAGTCCACCACTTACACTTTCGACCCGTTCGACCGCACGGCCTCGAAGACCGCTGCAGGAAAGACCACGGACTTCGAGTATCTGGGCCTGTCCGACGAGGTCCTGGACGAGAAGGTCGCCGGCCAGCTCACCAAGTCCTACCAGTACAGCCCGTGGGGCGAACGCCTGTCGCAGGTCAAGCACAACAGCGACGGCACGACCGAGGACGGCTACTACGGCTACAACAGCCACACCGACGTCGAGACGCTGACCGACCGGAACGGCGACACCAAGGCGACGTACGGCTACACGGCCTACGGCTCCGACGACACGTCCGAGTTCACCGGCATCGACAAGCCTGACGCGGCCGACCCGACCAAGGAGGAGTACAACGCCTACCGCTACAACGCCAAGCGGTGGGACGCCCAGTCCGGCACGTACGACATGGGTTTCCGTGACTACAACCCGGGCCTGAACCGCTTCACCTCCCGGGACGTGTACACGGGCGCACTCGCCGACATGAACCTCGGCGCAGACCCCTACACCGGGAACCGGTACGCATTCACCGGCGGCAACCCCACCAGCCGCATCGAACTCGACGGCCACGGCTGGCTCGACGACGCGGCAGGGTGGGTCAGCGACAACGCGGGCACGCTGGTGGACGCCGCGGCCCACACCGCTGAGATCATCGCCGGGGCCGGGAACATCACCGGTGGCTTCTCCATGATCGCGAGCGGCGTCGGTGTCTGCATCGGCGGCGGCATCGAGACCGTCGGCGCCGCGTGCGTCGTCGGTGCCGGTGCCGTGATCGCTGGCGCGTCGCGGATCGCGGCCGGGTCGGCTCTGGTCGTCGACGGTGCCGTCGGACTGAACAACGACATCACCGCGCTGCGCAACTCCAGTGGTGACGGCGGCGGATCGGGCGTCAGTACCCGGACACCCTCGGGTGGCGAGGGCGGGCCAGGATCCTGGAAGCACGTCAATCGGGGCAACTCCGACGGCCTCTGGTCGCGCTACGAGCAGCAGGTCACCGGAGTCGACAACGGCTATGAGTACGAGGTCATCAACCCGGTGACCAAGCGGCCGGTGAAGTTCGACGGCTGGGACCAGAAGCTGAAGAAGCTCATCGAGGTGAAGTTCGGTTATTCCAACGGCAAGTGGATCGATGCCGACGGAAACCCGACCAAGCTGCTGACGGAAAAGTTCCTGGAACAGGGAACCCGGCAGACTCAGGCCGCGAACGGAAAGGCTGTCGAATGGGTCATGTCCAATGAGAAGGCGGCCACCGCCGCCCGCAAGATATTCGAGGAGAACGATCTGGACATCACTGTCCGGGTGGAACAGATGACGAACTGGTAGTGCCGGTTCGGGAATAGTGCATGGGTCGCATCGAGGCGCTTTTGCCCAGGTGCGGCCCATGTCCGCGTCTCGGGCAGGTGCTAGGCTTTCCGCATGGCTGATCAACTTATGATGCGCGGGTTCTGGGGGCCGAGGCAGGAAAGTGCTGAAGGTCTGAGTGAACGTCTTTCTGCATTCTGTGGACGATTGGGTGAATTGTTCCCCGGTGGGGCAAAGGAGTGGCTCGACGCGCAGGAGGTCGCGGCCCCGCTCGCGAGTCCGGACGGAGCCAGGGCCTTCGTTGAGCAGCGGTTCGCGAAACTGTCTGAAGGCGAAGCCGAGTTGGGAGTGGTGCTGGTCGCGTCCGCGGAGTACGCGGACGGGACGAAGCTGACGTTCAATGCGAGCGCTGGAGGTTTCAGCGAGCTGCGGACGCTCAAGAACAATGTCGTCCTCAAGGTCGACCTGCCTTCCGGTGCTTCGACGCAGGATCGTGTTCTGATCGCTCGCGAGTGCTTCGGCGTCCTACTGCGGGAGTGGGAGCCCGACTGGGCCGATGTCACGTCGCACGAGTTGTGGGACGCGATCCGTGGCACAGTGCAGGTCAAGAGCAGGGCGCCGCGTGCCGGATTCGTGACGTATCTGTCTTCCGGCCGTAAGGTGGGCGTGCCCTCCGGCATCGCGGCGCAATCTGTGGAGACGTCCGACGGAGGCATCCTCATCGGGAGTGTCACGGACAAGGAATTCCTCACCCCGGCACAGGTCGCCGATATCGACAACGCCCTGCGACCCACGTCGGCATTCGAACCCGTCCCCACGGACCGGAGCCGCCTGTGATGAGATTCGGCAGCGGCAGGAAGCGTTCATCGATGAAATTCAACCTGAAGTACCCGCCCATCGCAGAGAACGGGCCCAGGTTCGCGTCCGACATCGTCGTGGCTGCGCGGGACATCTCCGGGGTCGAGCTCGACTACACGGTGCAGAGCCTTGTGGCGGCCGACGAGTTGATCGACAGCATCCGGAGCGAGGGCGCGCCGATAGAGGCCATCGGCGGGACGCTCTTCGGTTTCGGTGCGTACCTGGGGCAGGTGATGGTCGGCCATGGGGGTATGCGCTGGGTCAATTTCGACGCCGAAGCGCGCGGGAAGTTCGGTCACGCCTTCGGCGTGGCGGAATCCGACGGCGCCTTGTGGAATCCGTTGGCGAAGGCGTTCGACCGCTTTGCCGGTGCCGACTCACTGCACCACTTCTACCGCGTCGCCTGTGGGTAGCGCCGGCGGTCTTACGCGTCGCCCAGACGTACGAGCTGCGAAAAGCGGTTGCGCAGCCGAGGACATCGAGTGGTGACCATCGATCCTCGAATCGCAATGACCTGCGGGGGGGGCTTCGCCATGACGGTTGAGGCGCGCAATCCGGCGGCGTTTCCGGGCCGACGAGGACGACGGGAAATTCGGCGCACTGCTGTGCGCGGGGCGTGGGCCCTGTGCCGATTGGGGGTGACATGCGGAATCATGACGCCAGGGCGCATGTTCCTCTTGGGTGATAACCGCGAAAACTCAATGGACTGAGTGCGTTGTGGTCAACCGAGTGGTGTTCGGGGCAACCGCCATGGGGATCATTCTGTCATTGACGGCAAGATTTTGCGGGAGCGGTACTTCTTCAAGAGCGGCCCCTATTTCGACCCGCCCGTGGAGGTCACCGTCACTGAGGGCCGGCTCTTCCTCCTCGCAGACCACCGGGAGGTCGCCGCCGACTCACGCGCCCACCTCTCTGAGAACAGCGGAACCGTCGCCCAGTCTGCCGTTGTCGGGTATGGCGGTGGACAACGCGAGTGTGCCCTCCCGCGATCGTCTGTGGATGTGGGTGGGCGCGGCGACGGCCTTCGGATCCTCGGATTCACATCTTGGAGTCTCATGCTTGACATCACCTTTGTTCCGGACTCCATGCGGGAGCTCACTGGCAAGCAACTCGCCAAGTTGGCGCGGGCAAGTGAGATGGATTTGCGGTACGAGTACTTCAAAATGGAAGTGTCCATCACCACTGACGAGTTCGGAAGCGATCCATTCCCTGGGGCGCCGGCCCTCGATTTCGTGTTCTGTGTGCTTCTCGCGGCCGGTGATATTCGGCAGGGTAATCCTGGGCGCATCAGCTTCACGGAGAACGATCTGCTGATTCATCTCACCCGCGACGGCGAAACGGTGACCGTGACGAGGTCCTGGGATTCCGTGCCCGGGCACTGCACAGTCACGGATTTCTTCGCTGTCGCCTCCAGATTCTCCAGGGAGGTTCTGGAATTCATTGTGCGGCGCTATCCGGCCTTCCAGATGAATCCGGCCCGTGGGAAGCTGGTCGGCATGGTGGGAGAGTTGAAGGCGTCGTAGACGTACCGGCGACTGGAGGCGATCGTCTCTCGGCGGGGTCGTACACCGGCGCGGTCGCCGGACAGCGGAGGCACCGAGCCGGCTGAACCACGTGCCGTCGTGGCGCTGTCCCCCGACGCTGGGCGATCGGCTGCCGCGGTCGTCTCCCACCTGGCGGCCGGTGACCGTACTGTTCGCCCCGCTTCATCCGGGCGCTCGCCGTCCTCTCCCTACCTGTTGTATAACCGGGCACCCATTGAACTCATCTGCCCCGCTGAAGGGTTGTGACGTGCTGTCCGGAACCGCAATACGTGCGTGTCCGAGTGGGCGCCGTGCCGTCGGGGCCGTGCTGGTCCTCGCTGCCGTGGCCGTGTCGTCCGGATGCTCGACGCACGACGGAGGGCGAAAGCCGGCGGGCAGGCATGCCCCCTCGAAGACCGCGCGGGCCGAACCGGCTCAGAAGGGCGAGCGGAAGCCGGAGCCGAAGACCGCCGCGCAGTTCGTCGCCCGCGCCCGGCAGGCCGTGCGGGCCGAGAAGGGCTGGACGTTCGCCCTGCGCGGCAGCGAGTCCGCCGTCATGCAGGGGCAGGCGCCGTCCAGCGCGACGTACGCCGCGACCGTGCACCGGACCACCGCCCCGGTCGCGGTCCAGCAGACCGGAACCGTCACCACCAGCAAGGGCGAGCGCAAGCCCGAGGCGGTGTACGTCGTCGGCGGCACCGGTTACGTCAAGGAGGGCGCCGACGGGTGGAAGCAGGGGCCGCTCTCCGACCCCGACATCGCCAACGAGGTCGAGGACCCCTTGGCCGAGCTGGACGCGTTCGCGGGGTACGCCAAGAGTGCGACGGTGAACCGTACGGCGGTGGGCGTGCGGCTTCGGGTCAGCGCGTCCGGATGGCAGTTGTCCGCCGCCCGGAACCGTCCTGCGCTCAAGCGAGCCGTCCGCGAAGTGGAGCCCACGCTGGCTCAGTTGCGCAAGGCGGGGGTGACGGCGACCGACAGCCAGATCACGCTCAAGGGTCTCAGCGAGACGTGGGACCTGGGCGACGGGGCGCAGGGTTACCGGGTTGCGTCCCACCGGTACGCGTTCACCTTCCTGGTGCCTTTCCACGGCGGAGACATCACGGTGAGCCAGGAGGTACGGGCCGACAACCGCGGCGTGTTCGACGGGCAGGTGGCCTTGCCGTCGGGCGTGGGGTGACCGGTGCCCGCCCGTTACCCGTAGTCGAAAGCAGCCCGGATCGGCGGACGACATGCTGAGAATCGAAGAGCTGGAGGCCGCGCTTCCGGCGATGACACGGTGGCGTGTGCCTGGTGGACGCAACGTGCATTGGGCCGCTCTTGAGGCGGGTCTCGGGACGGCGTTGCCCTCGGACTTCCACTCTCTGGCGCAGGCGTATCCGGTCCTGGTCGTCGACGACTTCCTGACGGTGTACGTTCCCCGGCCCGGCGCCGAGATGTCGTGGGCGTCCGGGGCCAGGGAGGACGAGATCCTTCAGGACCTGTACGAGATGGGTGACACCGAGGACTACGTTCCCTACCCGCAGCCGGGAGGCCTGATCTCCTGGGCGGAGTCCAACTCGGGGGACGTCTTCTACTGGAAGACGGGCCCCGCGGACCCGGACGCATGGCCGGTGGTCGTCCGTACGGCCAACGCCGACTGGATCGAGTTCCCGGTCGGTGCCGTCGAGTTCCTGGCCGGCGTGTACGGGCGCACTCTCGACCTGCCGGGCATGCCCAGGGACTTCCCCGGCGAGTCCCCGCAGGTGCTCGGCCTGAGCGACCGCATCGACTGAGCGGCAACTGATCGCGTGCGCTGTCAGTGCCGTCGAATAGGTTCCGTCCCTCCGGCCCGACAGATGGGCCGCCGAACCAGAGGAACGTCGCCGTGAGCCTTCACATGCACCTCCGCGCCGTCGCGGAGTCCGAGATCCGGGACGACCACACCTGGCTCGCGGCGTTCATGGCCGCGGCCTGGGAAAACCACCCCGACGAGTACGCAGCGGGTACCGCCGGCTCGATCGACAAGGTCTGGAGTTCCGTCAACGAGCTCTACGCCGCAGCCGGTGTCCTCGAAGCGGACGCCGAGGAGCCCTGGACGCTGCCGATCTACGGCGGCCGCCCCGTGGCGCACAGCGCCGACGCCGATCCCGCCGACCCGCCCCTGATGATCCTGGAGCCGCTCGGGGTGTCACAGGCTGCGGACTTCCTCGCGCGTGTCTCCTTCGACGAGCTGTGGAGCGTCGCCGGCGCCAAGCTCCGTGGCTGGGGAAGCGACGATGCACAGGCCAGGCAGGAGTTCCTCGGCCATCACAGGGACCTCCGGGGGTTCTACGGGCGGGCGGCGGCAGCAGGCCACGCCGTGGTCAAGGCGGTCTGGGCCTGAGAGGGCCTGGCGCTGCTGGACGCACAGCTTCCGGAAGGGTTGTACGCGCCTCGCGAGCTTTTTGTGTGGCGCATGACACGCATGTGCACCTGTGATGTTCAAGGCTCGGTATCCGCTTGATCAAGAGGGGGAATGCGTTCGTGTGTTCTCCCGTCGATCAGAGGGGGAGCGGAACCGTGGCTGAGGTGGACGAACGGGTGCCGTGCGCGGTCGGGATGAGGTCCTACGCAGCGGGTTTCCTCGCACGCGTGACCACCCGCAACCGGCTGCCGCTGGACTACTCCGAGCGCAGTCTGCGGGTCGTCGACTTCCTCATCGACGGGCTCCGCAAGGGCGGTGCCGACCGGGAAGGTGCCCGGAACGCTCTGCTCGGCCTCGGGGCGTACGTCGGTGAGGTGCTCGTGCGCCGCGCGGGGGCGGTGTGGGTGGACTTCGACGCGGACCAGCGCAGCTACTTCGGGCAGCCGGTCGGTGTGCGCATGCCGGACGGGCGGGTCTGGAACCCCCTCGGCAAGGTCGTCAACCGCTTCGAGGTGGGCGGTCCCGAGGAGTCCCTGCAGACCTTCTACCTGACCCTGCACGGACGGGCGCGGAGGGCCGCGGCCCGATGACCGGCCGGCAGATCATCGACGTCGCGTACGGCGAGGGGTGGGACTCCGGGCGCCGAGCCGTGCTCGGCCCGATCGACGCCTCGGTGGCGGCGGCGCGGGATGCCGCGGGGCTGCCCTACGCGGTGGTTCTCCGGCAGGCGAGCGCCCAGGGCCTGATCGTCGCGCATGTGGCCTGGGAGAGCCACTACCTCGGGCTGTGGGCGTACGACGCCCAAGGGCGCCGGTTCCTCGAGATGGACCTGCGGCGGCTGGACAAGGATCGACTCTTCCTCCTTCACCAGCGCGGCTGGGCCTATGCGGCGGAGGGGATGCCTGAGTTCGCGTCGGACGCCGGACGGGTGACGACCGAGCTTCGGCCGGACGGGCGCGGTACCCGGATCGTCGAACCCAAGGGCGACAAGGGCGGCTCCCTGCGCACGATCGCAGAAGTGCCTGAGGAGCGGCGCTGGTTCCCCGTGCCCGCCTTCGGGCAGTGGCAGGGACTGCTCGCCATGCTGGACTTCCCGGACGCCGGCGGCTGGGAACTGCGCGAGGTCACGGAGACGCCGGAGGGCGAGCCCGCCGAACCCAACTGGTCGGCACCGCGCGGGATGCGACCTCGGCACCTGGACGAACTGTTCACCGCGGGCACCCGTTTCACCACCGACGAGGTGTACACCGTCTGGGACCCCGTCGAGGCCGGGAAGCTGCACCTGCCCAGCGGACGGCTGGTGGCGCGCGACCCCACGTACGGATCCTGCGCCGAGGACGCCGGGTTCACCGTGTCGGTAGCGCCAGGGAGTTACCCGGTGCAGCTGGCCTCCGCCGGGTACACGGCCGAGTTCGGCGGCCGGACGCTCATCATCGACGAGTACACCGCGGTCCGTGTCCTGATCTCCGGGCGGCCGACGGTGAGCTGGGAGCCGGCGCTGCTCGACGGACAGGACGAACGCCTGCTGCGGGACGGGGAGTTCTACGGCTTCGGCGTGGACTCCGGCACCTGCTCCTTCGCCGACGCGAACATGGCCGAGGAACTGGCCGGGCGGTTCCGAGACGGCCCGGTGGCAGGCGTACGGCAGGACGGTGACACCGGCATCTCGATCGTCGACGACCCGGCCACCGGCACCAACCTGATCGCCTGCCCCAGCGGGCGAGGAGACGGCTCCTACCCCGTGTGGATCGGCCGGGACGCGGCCGAGCAGATCACGTGTTTCGTGGCGGACATGCTCGTCCTGCACGGGGCGACGCCTGCCGGCTCCACGCGGACTTCCTGATCCCGTGAACGCGTTCGTCGACGCCCTGGTGGTCCTCTCCGTCGTCGTCGGCCTGGCGCTCGCCCCGCGCGCGGCGGCCCGCCGCCCGGGCCCGTCCGGCGGGCGCACGGCCCGACCCGCACTGTCGCCACTCGCCGTGCTGGCGGTGGTGACCGGGTTGGTCTACGTCAACCAGGTGCTGTTCACCGTGTACGTGCTGCGGGTGCACGGCGGTGATCCCTCGTTCGTCGCGCGGTACCTGCCCGAGGGGTGGTTCGACCTCGCCTCCGGAAGCGCCGTGCTGTGCGGGCTCGCCGACGGCTTCCCCACGCCCGGGCTTCTCGCCCCGTCGGTCCTCAGGGTCCAGGCGTTCCTCGAACTGCCCTTCGTGCTGTCGGCGTTCGCGACCGTCGTGCGGTGGCTCGACGCCGGCCTCTACCGGGGAATCGCCCGGTCGGCCCTGCTGCCGCTGGCCTCCCTGTCGTACACCGCCGTGTTCTGTCTGGTGGAGTGGGGTCTGCGCAATCCGTACACGGTCGATGACATCGTCGTACGCGGGGTCTCGGCCGTGCTGACTCCCTGCCTTCTCCGGTGGCTCGCGGCACGGGACACGGGGGCGTCCCGCACGCCCGCCTCCGTGCCCGGACTGCTCGTGTTCATCGGGTCGCTCGGTGCCCTGGGCGCGCTCGTCCTCGTCGTCTACGACACCGCTCTCCTCTACAACCTGGGGCGAGTGGCCGAGCGGCTGCCGGTGGCCGCGGTGGCCGTCGTCGCGCTCGCGGGTCTGCGCCGTGCCGCCGCCCGCCTGCCGGACCCGGTCGCCCCCGGACCCACCCTCACCTTCGCGCTGCACGCCCTGCGCCACTGGCTCGCGCTGTTCTTCCTGCCCGCCCTCGCCATCCGGTACGGCGTCATGTTCGGGACGCCTCAGCTGGCCGCGGCGGCCGGTGTCGCGGTGGCGGTGGCCGCCACCGTCCTCGCCTGGCGGGAGGCGGCGCCCGACGCGAAGCGGCTCGGGCTCGCCGTTCTCGCCGCTGCATGCGCCGCCCGCGCCGCGACCTGGGCGACCCCCGCGTCGTACTACGAGGTGACCCTCCTCGCGGCGATGGCCGCGTTCCTCGTCACGGGGGTCGTCGTCGGCGGGCTCGTCGACGCGCTGTCACGTCAGTCCGCCGTGACCCCCCAGTAGCCGATGTGGGTCGGCACACCGTCCGTGTAGAGCACCGTGCATCGGCCCTGTGCCCGGCCCGGGAGGTCCAGCCGCTCGGAGTCCAGGGCCTCGTCCCAGTCGGAGTACGTGGGGCGGCCGTCCGGGGCGAAGGCGCGGATCTCGGCCTCCGCCAGCGGACGCATGTAGGGGCCGTCGTCGGGGTCCGTGGCGTCGATCACGAGGGGGAAGTCCAGGACCGTGCCGGTGCCGCCGGTGAAGACGTACTCCTGCCAGGCCGGGTCCCGCCACAGTTCCTCGACCGTCCGGCCCTCGCCGAAGCCGTTGTCGTCCCTGGCCAGTTCCTCCGCCTGGGCCTGACGGAAGGCCGCCGCCAGGTCCCGTTGGTACGGGCCGGTGTCCGCCCAGCAGTTGCCGCCCATGTCGATCCCCTCGGGTCCTTCGGCCGGTGCGGGAGCAGCGTAGGAGGCGGCACTGACAGTCGCGCGAACCGTCGGCTCGCGAATGGTCCGCTTTGTCCGGTCGCTCGCCGTGGCTTTCCCAACTGCTGTATAACCAGCGCTCGTTCCGGCCCGCCGCTTCCGGCCGTGGTCCCGCATGCCTCCGTTCCCGCCCATCGAAGGGTCTCTTCGTGCTGCCCTCTTCGCGCTCCCGTGCCCGTACCTGCTCCGCCGCGCTGGCCGTTGCCGGTGTCCTGCTGCTGTCGGCCTGTGGACAGGGGGAAGGCGGCGGCGGAGGAGGGGCGGGGGCCGGCGACGCGGCCGAGAGTGTCGCCGTCGAGTCCTCGCCGGCCTCCGAGGCGTCCTCCGCCGCCGCCTCGCCCTCGCCCTCCAAGTCCGCCTCCGCCTCCGCATCCGCTTCCCCCTCGGCGAAGGCCAAGCCCAGTGCCTCGGCCGCGTCCAGCGGCTCGTCGGCCGCCGGCGGCACGAGCCCGAGCTCCGGCGCCCCCGCCGCCGTCAGCACGCCCCACTTCCCCGTCCCCGCCACCCCCGGCGACGCCACCCAGCTCATCACCGTGAAGGCCAGCGGCTCGTACGCCACGGTCACCGCCTGGGCCAAGGGGTCCTCGGGGTGGAAGGCGCAGTTCAGCACGACCGCCGGGCGCGTCGGGTCCAACGGGGTCGTGGACGGGTCGACCCGGCGGCAGGGCACGTACACCACCCCCACCGGGACCTACACCATCACCCAGGGCTTCGGCGTCGAGGCGGGCGGCACGAGCATGCCGTACACGCAGGTGAACTCGACGCACTGGTGGGACGAGGACCCGGAGTCGAAGCACTACAACTCGATGCAGACCGCGGCGAACGCCGACTTCCCGCTCACCGAGAGCGGCGACCGGGGCAGCGAGCACCTCGTCGACCATCCTGTGCAGTACGCCAAGGCGCTCGTCATCGACTTCAACCGGTGGCCCGCCGTGCCCGGCCGCGGTGCCGGGATCTTCCTGCACGTCAACGGGCAGGGCGCGACCGCCGGTTGTGTGTCCGTGCCGCGCGCCACGATGGACCGGATCATGGGGTGGATACGGCCCGGCGCGCACCCGCGCATCGCCATCGGCTGACAGCGCCGCCGCCGCGTGGGCGACCCGCGGGACGGCCGACGGCTGTGACACATCTGTGAGCCTCGGCGCTGATCACCGTGGGACATGGCCACCGGGGCCGTGTCCCACGACGCGGATTCGCCGCGAGCGCGGGCACGGGTCCCGCCGCCGGGTACGGACGAGGACGGTTCTTGGGCCAGGGAGGGGAGCCCCGGCGCCCGCAGCCGCGGGACGGGGAGCTGGGTGCGGCCGTGGCGCGGGCCCAGGACGGCGACGAGACCGCCTTCGCGGTGGCCTACCGGATCGTGCAGCCCGCACTGCTCGGCTATCTGCGGGGCCTGGTCGGCGAGGACGCCGAGGACGTGGCGTCCGAGGCCTGGCTGGAGATCGCCCGCGACCTGCGCCGGTTCAAGGGCGACGGCGCCGGCTTCCGCGGCTGGACCGCGACCATCGCCCGGCACCGCGCCCTGGACCATCTGCGCCGCCGGCGGGTACGGCCCCAGGCCGCGCCGCTGGAACAGGACGCGCTGGAGCTGCCCGGCCGGCTCGACACCCACGACCAGGCCCTGGAGTCGCTGTCCACCGCACGGGCGCTGGAGCTGGTGCACAGCCTGCCGCGCGACCAGGCCGAGGCCGTGCTGCTCCGGGTGGTCGTCGGCCTCGACGGCCCGGCCGCCGCACGCGTCCTCGGCAAGCGCCCCGGCGCCGTCCGCACGGCCGCGCACCGCGGCCTGAAACGCCTCGCCCGGCAGCTGGGCGGCCAGGACCCGGCGGACGAGAAGTGGCAACGGTAGCGATTCGCCTGTGAAGGGGTGGACTGCCACCAGCCGTAACAACGACGTAAATGGCGGCAATTCGGTCCGTAAGGTTCCCGGGGAGAAGTAATCCTCGTCACCCGGGCGTCCCGCGAAAGGCAACGGCCGGGGCCGCCACCCCCCACAGGAGAGGCCCCGGCCGTCGCGCGGTCGGGCCGCGTGCGGCCCGTACCTTCTACAGCGCCGTGCGTGCTGTTTCTGTCACACCCGGCCACCGCCGATCCTCACCCTGCGCACATCCGCACCCGGTCACGAGTTAGTTGCATCTTCTACGGACATGGACGGGGAGCGGTTTGACGCCGTAACGTGCCTTTCGCGCCGACCGGGAACCAGGCGTAAAGGGAGTGCGGTGCTGGGGGACGACGCGGAGCTGACCGCCGCGGTGCGTGCGGCACAGGACGGAGACGAGACCGCGTTCCGTACGGTGTACCGCGCCGTGCATCCACGGCTGCTCGGATACGTACGCACGCTGGTCGCCGATCCGGACGCCGAGGACGTGACGTCCGAGGCCTGGCTGCAGATCGCCCGCGACCTCGACCGGTTCAGCGGAGACGCCGACCGCTTCCGCGGCTGGGCCGCCCGAATAGCCCGCAACCGCGCCCTGGACCACATACGCATGCGCGGCCGCCGCCCCGCCATAGGCGGCGACGAGACGGAACTGACCGGCCGGGCCGCCGAGTCCGACACGGCCGGCGAGGCCATCGAGGCCCTGACCACCGACAGCACCCTCTCCCTCATCGCGCGGCTGCCGCAGGACCAGGCCGAGGCGGTCGTCCTGCGCGTCGTCGTCGGTCTCGACGCCAAGAGCGCCGCCGAGACCCTCGGCAAACGCGCCGGTGCGGTGCGCACCGCGGCACACCGCGGCCTGAAGCGGCTCGCGGAACTGCTCGGCGACGATCCGGAATCGGCGGGCGTGCTCGACGCTCTCCCGCCCCAGCGAGAACCGCGTGGTCGCGCGGTGTCGTCCGCAACTGTGACGGATACGCGTGCGCGGACGCAGAAGGACATGTGATGGCCGACGAGCAGTACAAGTGGCTGGACCGTGAGACGGCGGAACGCCTGCTGCGCGGTGAGTCGCTGGAAGCCGTCGACGCCTCAGCCCGTGACCAGGCCGAACGCCTCTCCCGGGCGCTCGGCGCACTGTCCGCGCAGACGGCCCGCGCCACCGCTGAACTTCCCGGCGAAGAGGCCGCCCTGGCCGCGTTCCGCAAGGCCCGCGCGGCCGCCGGCACCGAACGCACCGCCGCCGGCCGCGCCGGCGGCACCTCCGGCCTGCCCGTGCCCGGCGCCGACGCGGGCCTGGTCCGCATCGGCGCCCCGGGCCGTACCGGAATCCCGCTGCGCCGCCCCCGCTGGGCCCGCCCGGTGCGGCTGGCGCTGGCCGCGGTGATGGCCGTGGGCACGGTCGGCGGGGTCGCCATGGCCGCCGGGACCGGGATGCTGGGCACGCCGTTCGGGCCCGAGCGCCCCGGGCCCGCCACCTCCGTCTCCGCCGGGCCGAGCTCCGGAGCGCCGCTAGCCTCGGTCCCGCAGGGCACCCCCGGTGCGACCACGGGGCCCGGCACGCCGGGCGGCAGCGCGGGCGCGAGCCGCGGCGGGGCCTCCGGCGAGGCCGTGGCACCGGACGACCGCACCGGCAAGACCACCGCTCCGGGCACCGGCGAGCCCTCCGGCACGCCCGGCTCCCGCTGGAAGGAAGCGACCTCGGCCTGCCGGGACATCCGGGACGGCAAGGAGCTGTCCGCGAGCCGCCGGCGCGCCCTGGAGAACCTGGCGGGCGGCAGCGCCCGGGTGAGCCGGTACTGCAAGGTCGTCCTGGCCGGCACCGACCCGGGCGACGGCGCGACGAGCGGCGGCAAGGCCGACGACAAGGGCAACAAGGGCAAGGGCAGCGGGAACAGCCAGGGCGGCGACGAGGAAGGCAATCCCGGCCGGGGCGGCGACGGCCACCACGGCGAGGGCGGTCATTCCGGCAAGGGCGACGGCGGCGGCAAGGGCCGGCACGGCGACGAAGCCGCGCCCGCTCCCACGGCCTTCGCTCCGGCCCGCCCCGCCCGGACGACCGGCACCACCCTGGGCCCGACGCCGAGCCCGACGTACAGCTCGCTCTGATCCGGCAGGCTTCGGCAGGCTCCGGCAGTGCCGCTCTGACGCCTCTCCAACCCATCTGACCTGTGAATTCGTGGGCCGCGAAAAATTCTTCGCGCGGGGTGTGACGTTTTCGGAGCCCGGGACGCAGTACTGAGTGAGCCGACTGGTCATCGGCCGTCGCACTGAGCCGGGGTTCCCCCCGTACCCACGGCTCGTGCACCTGGCGCGGGCGGGACACGTTCCCCCGGTCCCGCCCGCGCCCCGCAATCCCTCCTCACCAGTGGACGACGACCTTGTCGCCCACCCGCACCTGAGCGAACAACTGCTGGATCGCCGCCTCGTCCCGGACGTTCACGCACCCGTGCGAGGCTCCCGCGTACCCGCGCGCCGCGAAGTCGTACGAGTAGTGCACGGCCTGGCCGCCGCTGAAGAACATCGCGTACGGCATCGGCGAGTGGTAGAGCGTCGACACCCAGTCCCGCGCCTTCCAGTAGACGTGGAACACACCCTCCCGGGTCGGCGTGTACTGCGCCCCGAACCGCACCGACGTCGTCGAGAGCGTCCGCCCGTCGACCATCCAGCGCAGCGTCCGTGTCGTCTTGTCGATGCACAGCACGCGTCCGGTCGTACAGCGCGGGTCGGGCGCGCCGGCCGGCTGACCGCCCATCAGGAACAGCTCCCACGTGCCCGGTGCGTGGGTCATCCGGACCAGCCGCTGCCAGGTGACGGTGTCCGTCCGCCCGGTCCGCGGCAGCCCGCGCTTTCCCTGGAAGCCCCGCACGGCCCGCTCGGTCAGATCGTCGTACGAGCCCGTCGGTCCGTCGAACAGCCAGTCCAGCTGACGCAGCCGGGCCTGCAGCTCCCGTACGCCCGCCCCGCTGTCGCCGCGCGCGTACAGCACCCGGGGAGGGGGCGCGGCCGGCTGCTCCGTTCGGGTGGGATGTGCCGGGCCATTTGTGGGGGTCCGGCCTGGGGTCCGTCCCTGCGCCTGTCCCGGGGTCTGTCCCTGAGTCCGTGCCCGGGCCGGGGCCGGCGCCCGGGCTTTGCCGTCGGCGTCCGTGGGCTGGACGGTGCAGCCGCAGAGGGCGGCGAGGGCGGCGGCGGAGGCGAGCAGAGCGGCGGGTCTTCCCGAGATCCTCATGCAGGAGATGCTTCCCAGCGTGACCGCCGCCGAACGACGGGGCATGGTGAGGGGGTGACAGGACGCACCCCGGAGGCATCCATGACACATGAGTCGGAGTCGGGACTGCCCATCGAGCCGGTCTACCGGCCGCAGGACCTACAGGGCTGGGACCCGGACGGGAAACTGGGCGAACCGGGCACGTACCCCTTCACCCGCGGGGTCTACCCGACCATGTACACCGGCCGCCCCTGGACCATGCGCCAGTACGCCGGCTTCGGCACCGCAGCCGAATCGAACGCCCGCTACCGGCAGCTGATCGCCCACGGCACCACGGGCCTGTCGGTCGCCTTCGACCTGCCCACCCAGATGGGCCACGACTCCGACGCGCCCCTCGCGCACGGCGAGGTCGGCAGGGTGGGCGTGGCGATCGACTCGATCGAGGACATGCGGCTGCTGTTCGACGGCATCCCCCTGGACCAGGTGTCGACCTCGATGACGATCAACGCCCCGGCCGCCCTCCTGCTGCTCCTCTACCAGCTGGTGGCGGAGGAGCAGGGGGCGCGCGCCGACCGGCTGACGGGCACGATCCAGAACGACGTGCTGAAGGAGTACATCGCGCGGGGGACGTACATCTTCCCGCCCAAGCCCTCCCTGCGCCTGACCGCGGACATCTTCAAGTACTGCACCGCCGAGATCCCGAAGTGGAACACGATCTCGATCTCCGGCTACCACATGGCCGAGGCCGGGGCGTCACCCGTCCAGGAGATCGCCTTCACCCTGGCGGACGGCATCGAGTACGTCCGTACGGCGGTCGCGGCCGGTATGTCCGTCGACGACTTCGCGCCCCGCCTGTCCTTCTTCTTCGTGGCCCGTACGACGCTGCTGGAGGAGGTCGCCAAGTTCCGTGCCGCGCGCAGGATCTGGGCCAGGGTGATGCGGGAGGAGTTCGGCGCGCGGAATCCGAAGTCCCTGATGCTCCGCTTCCACACCCAGACGGCGGGCGTCCAGCTGACGGCCCAGCAGCCGGAGGTGAACCTGGTCCGGGTCGCCGTCCAGGCCCTGGCCGCGGTGCTGGGCGGCACCCAGTCCCTGCACACCAACTCCTTCGACGAGGCGATCGCCCTGCCGACCGACAAGTCCGCCCGTCTGGCCCTGCGCACCCAGCAGGTGCTGGCGCACGAGACGGACGTGACGGCGACGGTGGATCCGTTCGCGGGGTCGTACGCGATGGAGCGGATGACGGACGACGTCGAGGAGGCGGCCGTCGATCTGATGCGGAGGGTGGAGGACCTGGGCGGGGCGGTCGCGGCGATCGAGCGGGGCTTCCAGAAGGCGGAGATCGAGCGGAACGCGTACCGGATCGCCCAGGAGACGGACTCCGGCGACAGGGTGGTCGTCGGAGTCAACCGCTTCCAGCTGGACGAGGAGGAGCCGTACGAGCCCCTGCGCGTCGACCCGGCCATCGAGGCCCGCCAGGCCGAACGCCTGGAGAAGCTCCGGGCCGAGCGGGACCAGCGGGCGGTGGACACGGCACTGGACGCGTTGCGGAAGGCGGCGCAGGGGGAGGACAACGTGCTGCACCCGATGAAGGAGGCGCTGCGGAGCCGGGCGACGCTGGGGGAGGTGTGCAACGCGCTGCGCGGGGTCTGGGGGGCGTACGAGCCGTCGGAGGTGTTCTGAGCAGGACGGTTCCCTCTCATGAGTGATCTAGGGCGGACATCGCACATGTCCGGCTACGCTCGTGAAGAGTGAGCCCCCGAAATGGAGGATGCCGTGGCTGTACTGCAACACGGGCTGACGTTGGGCGAGGCCGCCGACCTGCTCTCCCGTGCACTGCCTGGGCACCGCGTGGAGATTCTCCAGGGGAGGCTCACTGTGACACCGCCGCCGGACGGCTCGCATGCGCTGTCGTTGTCTTGGCTGGTCGTGGAATTCCATGCGGCCGGGGCACGGGAGGCTGGGCTCAGGTACGTCCAGGGCGTTGGACTCTGGCTGCCCACCCTGCCCGAGGACTTCGCCATCCCTGACTTCTCTGTCGTCGATGAGGACTTCCGCGATGCTCACGTCACCAAGAACTACTACGCTCCGAACGTCTTCCGCATGGTCGTCGAAGTGACGTCGTCGAACTGGTCCGACGACCTCGGTCCCAAGGTCGAGTGCTACGCCCAGGCCGGCATCCCGGCTTACCTCATCGCCGACCGCAAACACGGCGAGGTCCTCCTCTACACCGACCCTGCCGACGGCACATACCCCGACCCCGTCCGCTACAAGCGAGGTCAGTCCGTCCCCGTCCCCGAATCCGTCGGTGTCACCCTCGACCTGTCCGTCGACACCCTCCTCGACGGCGACGACTGACCCACCCCGGACCCGGCTGTCGTACCCCCGTGCGACACTCCTTTTCATGTTCGGCGTCATCGACCTTCCCACCTATCTGGCAGGACTCGTCCTGATCGTCCTGCTGCCCGGGCCCAACTCCCTCTACGTCCTCTCCGTGGCCGCCCGGCGCGGCGTGCGGGCCGGTTACACCGCGGCCGCCGGCGTGTGGTGCGGCGACACCGTGCTGATGACGCTCTCCGCCGCCGGAGTCGCCTCCCTGCTCAAGGCCAACGCCGTGCTGTTCGGGATCGTGAAGTACGCCGGTGCCGGATATCTGAGCTGGCTGGCGATCGGCATGCTGCGGGCCGCCTGGCAGATGTGGCGCACCCGGAGAGAGCAGGTGGCCATGGCGGAGGAGAGCCCGTCCGGCACCGGGTACGAGCGGCCCTTCCGGCGCGCGCTCGTCGTCAGTCTCTTCAACCCCAAGGCGATCCTGTTCTTCGTCGCCTTCTTCGTGCAGTTCGTCGACCCGGACTACGCCTACCCGGGCCTGTCCTTCGTCGTCCTCGGCACCTTCGCCCAGCTGGCGAGCTTCCTCTACCTCAGCGCGCTGATATTCAGCGGCACGCGTCTGGCTGCCGCGTTCCGGCGCCGCAAGCGGCTGTCGGCGACGGCCACTTCGATGGCGGGCGCGCTGTTCCTCGGGTTCGCGGTGAAGCTGTCGCTGGCCAGCGCCTGAGCCATCGTCGGCGGGTGGCGGCCGTCACCCCGCCGCGAAGGCGCCCGTCCGTGCCGCGTACGCGTCCAGGCCCTTGGTCGTCCCGCCCGCCCAGCCCACATGGCCGTCCGGGCGGACGAGGAAGACCCCCGGGCCGTACGACTCCGGCGCCGTGGGGAACGCGCGCACGCCGGTGACCGGGGCCTGTGCGCCCAGCAGTGTCCAGTGCGGGCCCCGGAACGCGTCGAAGAGGCGGACCCCGGACACCGTGCCGTCGGGGGCGCGGTCGCCCGCCCGGACCCCGGTCGGGTCCTCCCGCGTCTCCACGCTCAGGGACGACTCCCGGTAGCCCAGCCCCAGTTGCACCGTCGCCTTTCCGCGTCGCACCTCGCCGCGGTGCACCCCGGTCGACAGGTCCAGCATGGCCGCCGCGTTCGCCCGGCGCTCCTCCTCGTAGGTGTCCAGCAACGCCTCCGGCGCCCCGCCGCGCAGGACCGCGCCCAGCTTCCAGCCCAGGTTGTAGGCGTCCTGGACGCTGGTGTTCAGGCCCTGGCCGCCGGCCGGTGAGTGGATGTGGGCCGCGTCGCCCGCGAGGAAGACGCGGCCCACCCGGAAGCGGTCCGCGAGGGCGGCGCGGGGGCGGAAGTCGGAGGACCAGCGCAGGTCCGTGACGTCCTCGGCGGACAGGTGCGTGTACGCGGCCACCAGCTTGCGGATGCCGTCGAGGGTCGGGTCGGGTGCGGTGCCCTCCCGAAGGCGGGCCTGCAGCTGGAAGTCCTCCGTGCCGGCCAGCGGGCACAGGCCGAGGGCGGTGCCGTCGTCCCTGGGGAAGGTGTGCCAGGAGTCCCGGTCGAGGCCCGTCAGCCGTACGTCCGCCACCAGGAACGGTGCCGGGTCTACCGTCTCCCCGGTCATGCCGACCCCCACCGCGCGCCGGACCACCGAGCGTCCGCCGTCGGCCGCGACGACGTACCCCGCGCGGGCGGTCGTACCGTCGGCGAACCGCACGGTCACGCCCTCGGCGTCCTGCTCCAGGCCGGTCACCTCGCGCCCGAAGCCGACCCGGCCCCCCTGCTGCACCAGCCGCGCCTGGAGGATCTCCTGCGTCCGCCACTGGGCGACCATCCACGGCTCGGCGTACGGCGTGCCCTCGTCCGCCTCGATGTTCTCGAACATCGGCCGCTCGCCGACCCGCTCGCCGTCCTTCCAGATCATCCGCGTCGGGTAGGGGCCGCCCGCCGCACGGATCGCGTCCAGTACCCCCAGGTCGTCGAAGACCTCCAGGGTGCGCGGCTGGAGCCCCTTGCCGCGCGAGCCGGGGAACAGTCCCTCCGCCCGCTCGACGACCAGCGCGTCCACGCCCCGGCGGGCCAGGTCGATGCCGAGAGTCAGGCCGGTGGGACCCGCGCCCACGATCAGGACATCCATCACAAATCTCCTTAACGTCGTTAAGTGCCGTCGCCCACGAGGGTGCCCTTAACGCTGTTAAGGTGTCAAGTGTGAGCCCCGAGAAACGCGCCCCCCTGGACCGCCGACGCGTCGCCGACACCGCCCTGCGGCTGCTGAACGAGGTCGGCCTGGACGGCCTGACCCTGCGCGCCATCGCCCAGGAACTGGACGTCAAGGCACCCGCGCTGTACTGGCACTTCAAGGACAAGCAGGCGCTGCTGGACGAGATGGCCACGGAGATGTACCGGCGGATGGCCGCCGGCACCGCGCTCGATCCCGCCGACAGCTGGCAGGAGCGGCTGCTCAGGGCGAACCGCGGGCTGCGGGCCGCGTTGCTCGGCTACCGCGACGGCGCCCGGGTGTTCAGTGGCTCACGCTTCACGGGCACGGAGCACGCCCCCGCGCAGGAGTCGAACCTGCGGCTGCTGACGGAAGCCGGCTTCACCCTCGCCCAGGCCGTCCACGCGGGCCGTACGGCCAACGCGTACACCGTCGGCTTCGTCATCGAGGAACAGGGGGTGCAGCCCCTCCCGGGCGAGCGCCGGGAGGGGTACGACGTCGAGGAACGCGCCCGGCGCCTGGCCGAGTACCCGCTCGCCGCCGAGGCCGGGAAGCTGCTCTTCGCCGGGTACGACGAGCAGTTCGAGGAGGGACTGGCGCTCGTGATCGCGGGTATCGGGGCGCGGTACGGGATCGGCTGACCGATCAGCCGACCGGCCGGCGCCTGGCCGCGCGCGCGTTGCGGATCGCCCGTGTGACCACCGGCGGCAGCAGGTCCACGGCGACCCGGCGGACCCGGCTCGCGCTCCGGCGGGGAGCGGGCCGGACCGGTGCGGGAGCGGGCGCCGCTGCCGGGGTCCGCTGCGGAGCCGGCTGCGGCTGCTCCGCCTTCGCGTGCTTGGAGGGCGGGAACTCCGGCGCCCGCATGCCCTTGGACTTCAGCCGGACGATCCGGTGCCCGGCGGCCTCCTGGACGCTCAGGTGGCAGTCGGACCGCTGCCGCACCATGGCCAGCAGCTCCTCCTGGATCGGCTCCGGGTCGCCCCAGGTGCCGTAGAGCTTCTGGGTGCTCAGGCAGATGGGGCGCAGGCCGCGGTTGAGCACGGCCTCCCAGGTGGCGATGGAGACTCCGGGGGTGTGCTCGGAGCGGAAGTCGTCCAGGACGACGATCCCGTCCGGGAGCAGCAGGTCGTGGGCGGCTCCTATGTCGCCGTGCACATGCTCGTACAGGTGGGAGGCGTCGATGTGCACGAACCGGCAGGAGCGCGGCTCGACCTCGCCGGGCACGACCGAGCTGGGCCCCTGCAGCACGCGGGGGAGCTCGTCGTGGAAGGAGAGGTAGTTGTCCTCGAACACGCGCCGGGTCAGGGCGCTGTAGGACTTGGTGGACTCGGCCTGGTTGGCGTCGTCCGGGGCGTCGCCCTCGAAGAGGTCGCACACGGTGTAGCGCTCGCCCGGCTGCTGGTGCCGGCCGACGAAGATCGCGCTCTTGCCCATGTAGACCCCGACTTCCAGCAGATCACCCCGCATCTCCGCGGTCTCCTGCCGGCTCAGGAACCAGTCGAAGAGCACCTGGTCGAGCACCGGGAACCAGCCCGGCACGTCGTCCAGACGATGGGGGTGTCGCGTCGTTTCCTGGATGGTGGCCATGCGGGGTGGGCACTCCCTCGGTACGGCGTCTGTGGGATCCCTGCGAAAAGCCTGTGCGGCCTGGGGGTGGCAAGGGCTCTACGGTGCCTGCCCGATGGGCCGGTTCAAAACCCAAGACGAGGTGAACGGCTGCCCAACTTCCGCCCCTTCAGTGCCCGCTTCAGTCGCGGGCCGAACGGCGTCTCCACGAACCGGTGGATCAGCCAGGCCAGCAGCAGCATGGAGACCACCGTCACCCCGAGCGTCGGCCACGCGGGCAGTCCGAGCCCCCGGTGCAGCACCCGGATGACGAACCAGCCGAGGTGCTCGTGGACCAGGTAGAACGGGTACGTCAGCGCGCCGGCCGTGACCAGCCAGGACCAGGAGGCCCGGCGTGTCCAGCCCAGCGCCACCGCGGCGACGGCCGCGAAGGCGACGGTGACGACCAGGACGACGACATAGGGGTCCCGGTGCGGGTGCGGGCCCCACAGACCGCGGGTGGCCTCGCTCTGGGCGAGCAGCCAGGACATCGCGACGATGCCCCACGCGAGCAGGTCGCTGCCGAAACGGTGGATCAGGTACAGCGCCAGACCGCCGATGAAGAACGGGGCGTACTCGGGCATGACCACCTGGTTCAGCAGCTCGTTGCCGGACGAGTGGCACAGCACGGCCGCCAGGGTCCACACGCACGCGAACAGCACCACCCGGCGGTGGGTCACCCCGCGCAGGACGACGAGCAGCGCGAACAGCGCGTAGAAGCGGACCTCGACCCACAGCGTCCAGCACACGCCCAGCACGCGGGTCGCGCCCATCGGCTGCTGGAGCATCGTCAGGTTGACCAGGAACTCGTCCAGACGGACCGGGCGGACGACGGCCGGCAGCGCGAGCGACGCCACCGTGATCAGGACCAGGGCCACCCAGTAGGCGGGGTAGAGGCGCGCGACGCGGGAGCGGAAGAAGTCGCCGAGAGTGCGGCCCCAGCTGCTCATGCAGATGACGAAACCGCTGATGACGAAGAAGAACTGCACACCGAGATTGCCGTAGACGGCGGCGCGGGACAGCGTCGGGAAGAGGTGGCCCGGACTCCCGTGCCAGGACGCGGAGACCGGGCCGCCGCGGCCGGTGTAGTGGTAGACGCAGACCATCAGCGCGGCGACGAGCCGCAGACCGTCCAGGGCGAGCAGACGGCCTCGGGGTCTGGGGGCGGGTGCCGTTCCGGCGGTGGGGGGAGCGGGAACGGCGGCGAGGGTGGGGGTTGAAACAGCCATAGTGTTCGGCGCCTACCCGAACAAACGCTGATCATCTCGGTACTTTGTGTGAAAGTACCTGAAATGAGCGCATAGTTGGGTTGACGTACAGGTGAACGAGGAGGGCGGGCCCGTCGCCGGGCCCGCCCCGCCTCAGCGTCGTACGGAGTTGCGGAGGCTGCGCGCCTTCTTGGCCACGCGGCGGACGGTCGCGTTGCGCGGGATGAACGCGAGCTGGGCGGGCACCCCGCCGGGCAGGGCCAGCGAGGACAGGCGCCGGCGCTTGAAGTAGCGCATGGTCTGCTGGTTCAGGTTCCGCGCCAGCCAGGTCTCGGCCTGCGCGCGCAGCTTCGGGTAGATCTTCGGCTGCATCGCGAAGCCCACCGCGCGGATCAGCGCGCCGAGCGCCTCCACGTCCATGCCGGCGCGCTGCTCGGCCACCGCGGCGCGGTCGCCGAGGTCGGGCAGCAGCGCGTCGGCGATCGTCACCGGGACGCGGTTGCTGTTCTCGTACGGCGTCAGCTGCTCCAGCAGCAGCTCGGTGCCGATGCGGGCCACCGGCAGGCCGTACAGGGCCTGCGCCGTGAGCAGGGCGGTGGAGAAGCAGCCGACGACCAGCGCGGGACGCATCCGCTGGTACAGCACCTCGGCGAGGACCGGGGTGTCGAGCACGGTCAGCTCGACCTTCAGCCGCTCCGCCTCCTGCTCCAGCAGCCGGGTGAAGCGGGCCGGCGCGGACGGGTGCGGCTTGAACACCACCTTGGTGTGCCCGAGCGCGGCCGCGCCCTTCAGCATCCGCACATGCAGGTTCTCCTCCTGCTCGGCGGTGAGGATGTCCAGCGCGGACATGTACTGGCCGAGCAGCAGCGCGGGCTCCTCGATGTCCGGCAACTCCGCGCCCGAGGGAGCGAGTTCGGCGAGGACCTTGATGAAGGCGGACGTCTGCAGCACCTCGCCGGGCACGCCGAACTCGGTCAGCAGCAGCGGCTTCAGGCCCGGCACCAGGTCCAGGTGGAGCACCCGGTCCACGCGGGTGCCGACCAGCGGGTCGATCTTGTTGCGGGTGGGGCCGTAGCTCATCAGGCCGTCGGCGTAGACCGTCACCGGGGCGCCGGTGAAGATCTGCGCGAGCGCCAGGGACGGGTTGACCTGGATCGACTCGACGGCCAGCGCCACGTCGTCGTCGCCCAGCCGCCACTCGTGGCGCAGGAAGCGTTCCCACAGCGGCAGGTCGTCGCCGCGGGGCGCCCAGCCGCCCGGGTGGAAGGGGAAGATGGTCTGGTTGTACGAGATCACCTCGTCGAACCGGTCGCGCAGCTTCTCGAAGCCGGGCGCCTCGTCCAGCGCGGGCGTGGTCTCGGGCGTGGCCGCGTTGTTGCACACCAGCAGGATCCGCCGGTCGGCCGGGGGGAAGCAGCCGGAGTCCAGGGCGGCGGCGAGCGTGGCCGTGCCGTACAGCGTCGAGGCCTGGAAGATCTGGGTGGTCACGCGGCGGCCCCCGCGGCGGGACGGCGGCGCAGCCGGCGCAGCTTGGTGGCGCGCTGGAGGTCCATGGATTCCAGCGCCTCGTCCAGCACGTCCTGCGGCATGCGGCGCAGGGCCGCGGCACTCATGGATTTCAGTTTCTTCGCCACCGCGGGCTCGAACCTTTCGATGGATCCCAGGTGATGGGAAATGATGGCGCAGTAGGTGCGGACGGCCTTCGGCAGCAGCTCGTCGGCGTCCCGGTCCTGGGCGGTTTCCGCGATGACCTGGTCGAACGCGCGAATGAAATCGAGCTGCCGGACATCGCCGATCTGGGTGAGCGAGGAAGCGACTCCGCGCCGGTAGAACACCCCGAGCATGCTGACCGCGGCGAAGGATTCCGCCTCCCGGTGCAGCTTCCAGATCCAGGGGCGGTCCTCGGCCGTGCGCAGTCCGTCGGTGAAGTGCAGCAGCCCCTTGTCCACGAGCCGGCGGTGGTAGGCGCCCGCCCACGCGTACGCGTAGTCGACGGACGTGGACCGGTCGGCGGGCAGGATCGCCTCGCGCGGGTCCATCACCACGTTCCGCCGGCCGACGGGCACCCGGTTCACCGTGCGTGACCGCGCGGTGCACTGCACATGGTCGGTGCGGATGAAGTCGCAGCCCAGCTCCTCCATGGCCGCGACCAGCTGCGGGAAGTAGCCGGGAGCGAGCCAGTCGTCGCCGTCCAGGAAGGTCAGGTACTCGCCGCGAGCCCGGTCGATTCCGGTGTTGCGGGCGGTCGCCAGACCTCCGTTCTGCTCGTGCCGGACGTAGACCGCTCCGGGCAGCTCGCGCTCCGCGCGCGCGAGAATCTCTGGTGTCCCGTCGCGGGAACAGTCGTCGACGAGAATGAATTCGAAGTCCTCACGCGCGTTCGCCTTCAGGCTCCTGAGCGTGTCGGGCGCGTATTGCTGCACGTTGTAGAACGGCACGATGACGGAGAGCTTGACCACGTCAGGGACGTTAGGCGGAAGCCCGTCATTCGTCTTGACCGTCTGCTTGATGCTGGGTGAACGGCACGTGGCGAAGCTGTGAACCAGGCTTTTTTCCTGCCCTCTCGCGGCCTGATTCGCCATTCGGCGATGTGCTGTTAACCGTTTGTTGTATTCGGGTTGGGCGGAACCTCGGAATGGCTTCCTAGCGTCTTCGGCGTGCCAGCAAGTGCTACGAAGTCCCTGCGGGTCGCCGTCCTCGCCGATTCCGACACCCGGTGGAAGTGGGGCGCGCTCACCGCGCAACGCCTCGCTCCCGCGGACGCCGAGATCCGGCTCGACGGCTACCTCCTGCGGGGACGAGCCACCCCGACAGCCCGCCAGCTGCGAGAGGTCGGCGTCCGGGCGGACTCGCTCCGCGAGGTCACCGGCGTCGAGTTCCTGCGTGCGATGGGTGGAGCCGCCGAGGACCCGTACGACGTGCTCATCCTCGCGCTCGTCGGCGGTGGCGTCCAGGCCATGCTGCACGGACTGCGCGCCGCCTGGGCGGGCGCCGGCAAGCGTCCCGTCGTCGTCACCGGGTACGTCGGTGTCGTCTACGAGAAGCTCGCCGACGGCCTGCTGCTGCGGCACGGCGCGGACCTCGTCCTCGCCAACTCCCGGCACGACGCGGACCGGTTCCGGGCCGTGTACGAGGGCGTGGGCGCCGACGCCTCCTCGGTCACCGAGGTCGCGCTGCCCTTCCTCGGCGGGGCGCCGTACACCGGTGAACACGAGCCGTACACCGTCGTCTTCGCGGCCCAGCCGTCCGTCCCGGACAGCCGCAAGGACCGCACGTACCTGCTCCGCCGGCTGATCGAGCACGCCCGCAGGCACCCCGAGCGCGAGGTGCTGCTGAAGCTGCGCTCCAAGCCGGGCGAACACACCACCCACATCGAGGAGCTGCCGTACCAGAAGCTGGCGCAGGGCACGGACCTGCCCGCCAACTTCCGCCTGGTGTACGGCCACATGGGCGAGGTGCTGGACCGCACCGACCTGCTGGTCACGGTCAGCTCCACGGCCGCCCTGGAGGCCCTGCACCGCCGTATCCCCACGGTGATCCTGACCGACCTGGGCGTGCGCGAGGTGCTCGGCAACCACCACTTCACCGGCTCCGGGTGCCTCGCCTCCTGGGACCAGCTCGACGCCGGGCACCGGCCGGTGCCGGACGCGGAGTGGGTGGCCCGGCAGGGAGTCGCCGCCGACGGCTCCTACGCCACGGCCTTCGACACCGCCCGCGAACGCATCGTCAAGCTGCTCGACCGCCCCGGCGGCCTGCCGCCCCTGAACCCCTACTACACCCCCGAGACCGCGCCCGGCTACCTGCCCGGCATCCTCGCCCGGCACCACCTCGGCCCCGACGGCGTCCCGCTGCCCGGCGCGCCCGCCGCCGACAAGGAGCCCGGACCGGTCCGCCAGATCGTGCGCCGCGCCGCGCGTGGCGCCTACCGCCACGGCGTGCAGCGGGTCGCTCCGGTGATCCGCCGGATGGGGGAGCTGTGACCATCCAAGGAGACCCCATGTCCAACCCGGAAGCGGGCCAAGGCGCGACGGTGCGCCGGGTGCTCGCGGTGATCCCCGCGCGCGGCGGCTCCAAGGGCGTGCCCGCGAAGAACCTCGCGCCCGTCGGCGGGGTCCCGCTGGTGGCGCGCGCGGTGCGCGAGTGCCGCGCGACCCGGCTGGTGACCGACGTCGTCGTCTCCACCGACGACCAGGCCATCGCCGCCGCCGCCCGCGAGGCCGGCGCCGAGGTCGTGCTGCGGCCCGCCGCCATCGCCGGGGACACGGCGACCTCCGAGGCCGCGGTCCTGCACGCCATGGACGCCCACGAGGCGCTGCACGGCGCGGCGGTCGACGTGGTCCTGCTCGTGCAGTGCACCAGCCCCTTCATCGTCCGCGAGGACATCGACGGGGTGGCCGGCGCGGTCGTCGAGAACGGCGCGGACACGGCGTTGACCGTGGCCCCGTTCCACGGCTTCGTCTGGCGCGAGGCCGACGCGGAGACCGAGGGCGGGGTGGGCGTCAACCACGACAAGTCCTACCGCCCGCGCCGCCAGGACCGCCCCCAGGACTTCCTGGAGACCGGCGCCGCCTACGCGATGGACGCGGCCGGCTTCCGCAAGCACCAGCACCGCTTCTTCGGCCGTACGGAACTCGTCCGCACCGACCCCGCGCGCGTGCTGGAGATCGACGACCCGCACGACCTCGCCCGGGCCCGCGCCCTGGCGCCCCTCTTCGACGCGGACCGCCCCGGTTCGCTGCCGACCGCCGACGACATCGACGCGGTCGTACTGGACTTCGACGGCACCCAGACCGACGACCGGGTGCTGATCGACTCCGAAGGACGGGAGTTCGTCTCCGTGCACCGCGGCGACGGACTCGGCATCGCGGCCCTCCGCAGGAGCGGCCTGAAGATGCTGATCCTGTCCACGGAACAGAACCCTGTGGTCGCCGCCCGCGCCCGGAAGCTCAAGCTCCCGGTGCTGCACGGCATCGACCGCAAGGACCTCGCCCTCAAGCAGTGGTGCGAGGAGCAGGGCATCGCGCCGGAGCGCGTGCTCTACGTCGGCAACGACGTCAACGACCTGCCGTGCTTCGCCCTCGTCGGCTGGCCCGTGGCGGTCGCGAGCGCCCACGACGTCGTACGCGGCGCCGCACGCGCGGTCACCACCCTGCCCGGCGGTGACGGCGCGATCCGAGAGATCGCCAGCTGGATCCTCGGCCCCTCTCTCGATTCCCTCCCCAAGTAAGGACATCCCCCTGATGAGCACCAACTCCCGTCTGCGTACGTTCGGTTCCCGCGAGGTCGGCCCCGGCAAGCCCGTCTACATCTGCGGCGAGATCGGCATCAACCACAACGGTGAGCTGGAGAACGCCTTCAAGCTGATCGACGTGGCCGCCGAGGCCGGCTGCGACGCGGTCAAGTTCCAGAAGCGCACCCCGGAGATCTGCACCCCGCGCGACCAGTGGGACATCGAGCGCGACACCCCCTGGGGCCGGATGACCTACATCGACTACCGCCACCGCGTGGAGTTCGGTGAGGACGAGTACCGCCAGATCGACGAGTACTGCAAGGAGAAGGGGATCGACTGGTTCGCCTCCCCGTGGGACACCGAGGCCGTCGCCTTCCTGGAGAAGTTCGACCTGCCGGCCCACAAGGTGGCCTCCGCCTCCCTGACCGACGACGAGCTGCTGCGCGCGCTGCGTGCCACCGGCCGCACGGTCATCCTCTCCACGGGCATGTCGACCCCGAAGCAGATCCGCCACGCGGTCGAGGTCCTGGGCAGCGACAACATCCTCATGTGCCACGCCACCTCCACCTACCCGGCGAAGGCCGAGGAGCTGAACCTCCGCGTGATCAACACGCTGGAGAAGGAGTACCCGAACGTCCCGATCGGCTACTCCGGCCACGAGACCGGCCTGCAGACCACGCTGGCCGCCGTCGCCCTCGGCGCCACCTTCGTCGAGCGCCACATCACCCTCGACCGTGCGATGTGGGGCTCCGACCAGGCCGCCTCCGTCGAGCCGCAGGGCCTCACGCGCCTCGTCCGTGACATCCGCACCATCGAGGCCTCCCTCGGCGACGGCGTCAAGAAGGTCTACGACTCCGAGCTCGGCCCGATGAAGAAGCTGCGCCGCGTCACCGGTGTCGTCGCCGAGGCGGAGATCGCGGCCGCGGCCGGCGAGCCGGTCACCGTCTGAGCACTGGCCTCTTGATTCCCTTAGGACGGGACGGTCGTACGCCGATGAGCCCCCGCGCCGGTCACGCCGGCCACCCTCCCCGCACGCTCGCCTTCGTGGAGAGCCCGGTCCAGCTGCTCAACGTGCTGGAGTGGGCGCATCTGCACGGCCTGCGCGGCGCGGAGCCGGACCCGCTGCCGGGGACGGACCCGCTTCCGTCCGTGCCCGCGCAGGTACGGCGGAAGGTGGCCGGCGACCCCCCGCAGACCGGCGCGGAGCTCACGGTCGTCGTCCTGTCCCCGACCGACCCCATGACCCGGGGCCAGCTGCGCCGCATGGCGGACCTGGCCCGGGACGAGGGGTACCGGGTGCGCTGGGAGGAGGCGCGGGGCGGTACGACCGCGCCCTTCTCGACGATCGGCGGCCTGGCGGGCTCGCTCCGCCGGGCCGACCGGATCGTCATGGGCGACCCGTTCTCGCGGTATGTGCAGTTGCTGCTGACGATCACCCGGGCGAAGGACCTGGTCGTGGTCGACGACGGCACGGCGACGATGGAGTTCGTCGCCCAGCTGGCCCGGGGCGAGCGGCTGGTCCGCTGGCACCGCAAGGGCGGCCGCCCGGGCGCCCGCGACCTGCTCTTCGCGCCGGTGTCCTCCTCGGCCCGCCGCCGGCTGACGCCCAGTGCCCGCCGCCGGGTCGAGGTCTTCTCCTCCATGCCGGTGACGGAGACCCCGGACGGGGTGACGGTCACGGCCAACGACTTCTCCTGGACCCGCGCCCGCTTCGGGCCCCCGCGCATCACCAAGGGGGCCGACATGGTGGGGACGTCCCTGGTGGAAACAGGGGTCGTGGACGCCGACGCCTATCTCGCGGCAGTCCGTCACCTGGCCAAGACGCACGGTGCGACGCGCTACTTCGCGCACCGCCGGGAGAGCACGGACAAGCTCCACCGCCTGGCCGTCGAGACCGGCCTGGAGATAGTCCGCCCGGATCTCCCCCTGGAGCTGATCGCCCGCCGGGGCCCGATCGGCCGTACGATACTGAGCTTCCCGTCGACCGTCGTCCACACCCTGCCGCTGGCCCTGGCGGGCACGGGGGTACGGGTCGCGGTCTGCGACATCGACCCCGCCTGGCTCACGGAAAACGCGTCACCGCGAGCACAGGGCTTCCTGTCGGGAGTGACAGGCACGGCCCGCGACGTCCACCGCCTGGCCGCGGTCACGCGGTTGGCGTAGGGGGCGGCGACCTGCTGGGCGGCCGGGGTCGGGCGGATTGCCGGGGCCGGGCGAGCCTCTGGCGGGGATTGGCGGATTCGTTCCGCACGCCTGCCTGTCGCTGTCGGCTGACCTGCTGCTTCGTAGCAGGGGGCTGGTACGAATCCGCCAATCGGGGGCGCGTGAGTCGCCGGGTCGGCTCACGCTTCGGGGGCGGGCTTGCGGGACAGGATGAAGGCCCTTGATCGGGTTTCCTCGCCAGTTGGTTCCCGGTGCACCGTCGCCACCAGTTCCAGGCCGGCCTCCGTCAGGACCGCGGTGAGCTGTTCCGGGGTGCGCCAGTAGTAGTCGAGGTCGATCTCGTGGCCGAAGCGCTCCGGGAGGTGGAGGTGGCCGGGCGCGTCGGCGGTCTGGAAGGCGAGGAGGACGTGGCCGCCGGGCTGGAGGGTGCGGTGGAATTCCGCGCAGGCCCTCGGCAGGTGCGCGTCGGGGACGTGGATCGTCGAGTACAGGGCGAGAATGCCGCCCAGGGTGGCGTCCGGCAGGTCCAGGGACGTCATGGAACCGATGTGGAAGCGCAGCCGGGGGTAGGTGTCGCGGGCCAGCGCCACCATGGCGGGGGAGAGGTCGACACCGAAGGCCGGGACGCCCAGCTCGTCCAGGAGCGCGGTCACATGGCCGGGGCCGCTGCCCAGGTCGGCCACGGGAGCCGTGCCGTGCCTGGTGACCAGCTCGGCGAAGGCCGCGATCACGGTGCGGTCCAGGGGATGCCGGCCGCCGGCGGGGAACTGGGCGGCGTAATCCTTCGCGATCGCGTCGTAGGAGGTGCGGGTCGTCCGCAGGAAGGTCTCGGTGGCGTCCGTCACGGGCCCGGACCCTACCGGCCGGGGGCGCGGGACGGGGTCCGGTTCGTGGACACGGCGCGCGTGAGTGCGCGGAGGCGTGGTATGCGTGGAAGAGGAAACAGAGGTTTTACCCATCCGTGTCCGCCGCCATGCGTCCGCCGGTCAGATTTTCTTCCCCCAAACGGGCTGAACTTTTGTTGATCGAGGGGTAGTTGACCAGCCGGGCGTCCTACCCTTCAGAGGGTGAAGCAATTGATGTCCCTAGAGTCCGAGGCCGGCCTCGCGGGGGATGTGCTCCCCGGCGTGTTGAGCGAAGCCCTGCACGCCGACCTCGTCGCCTTCCGCCGCGACCTGCACATGCACCCTGAGCTGGGCAATCAGGAGTTCCGTACGACCGCCGCGATCAAGGAGCGGCTGGAGCTGGCCGGGCTTCGGCCCCGGGTGCTCGCCAAGGGAACCGGGCTCGTCTGTGACATCGGCCTGACGGAGGGTGAGCGGCCGGCCCTGCCGATGCTGGCCCTGCGCGCGGACATCGACGCCCTGCCCATCCCGGACACGAAGAGTGACTGCCCGTATCGGTCGACCGTGCCCGACCGGGCGCATGCGTGCGGGCACGACGTGCACACGACCGTCGTGCTCGGCGCCGGGCTCGTGCTCGCCGACCTGCACGCCAAGGGCCTGCTGCCCCGTCCGGTGCGGCTACTCTTCCAGCCCGCCGAGGAGGTGCTGCCCGGCGGCGCGCTGGACGCCATCGAGGACGGGGCGCTGAAGGGGGTCGAGCGGATCCTCGCGGTGCACTGCGACCCCCGCGTCGACGCCGGGAAGATCGGGCTGCGGCACGGCGCGATCACGAGCGCCTGCGACCGGCTGGAGATCGCCCTGGACGGGCCCGGCGGGCACACCGCCCGGCCGCATCTGACCACCGACCTCGTCACCGCCGCCGCCCGGGTCGCCGTCGACGTGCCCGCGCTGATCGCCCGCCGCGTCGACACCCGGGCCGGGCTGGCGCTGACCTGGGGGCGGATCGAGTCGGGCCACGCGCCGAACGTGATCCCGCAGCACGCCGAGCTGTCCGGGACCGTGCGCTGCCTGGATCTGGACGCCTGGCGGCAGGCCCCCGACATCGTGCACGCGGCCATCGACGAGGTCGCCACCATGCACCGCGCCAAGTCCGAGATCACCTATGTGCGCGGGGTGCCGCCCGTCGTCAACGACCGGGAGTCGACCGACCTGCTGCGCCGGGCGATGGCGGCGCGCCGCGGGCGCGACTCCGTCGAGAGCACCGAGCAGAGCCTCGGCGGCGAGGACTTCTCCTGGTACCTGGAGCACGTACCGGGCGCCATGGCACGGCTCGGTGTCCGCACGCCCGGCGAGCGCACCGTACGCGATCTTCACCAGGGCGACTTCGACGCCGACGAGTACGCGATCACCGTCGGCGTGGAGATGTTCACGGCGGCGGCCTTCCTGGAGCCGAACGGCGTACAGGGCTGAGCCTCGCGGCCCCCGGGGCGCCTCCGAGACGGGAGCCCGGGGCCCTCTCCCCGGTCGGCGCAACATACTCGTAAGCCATTCGTGCACGCTGGGCAACACCGCCATGAGAGGACGGGGAGAGCGAGTTCAGACGCTGTTTGCCTCGAATCGATAACGGCTTCGCGAGAGGGTTTTTTGCGACATCTACGCGCGTTACGATGCCGCGAAGCCGACGCCGCCGGGGCGTTTCGGCTCGAGCACTGGCATGGTGCTCACATCAAGCGCCGACACGGCGCTCAGGTCAGGTGAAGGAGCCTCCCGTGCGCCGGGTAGCCAAGCTTTCCGCCGCGTGTGCAGCGACCGCGGCACTCGCCCTCACTGCCACTGCCTGTGGCAGCACCTCCTCCGACAACAACGCCTCGCCGTCCTCCTCGGCCGGCGGCAAGGGTGTCAAGATCGGTCTCGCCTTCGACGTCGGCGGCCGCGGTGACCGTTCCTTCAACGACTCCGCCGCGCGTGGTGCCGACAAGGCCAAGAGCGAGTTCGGCGGCGACATCAAGGAACTGACCGCGAAGACCTCGGACACCGAGGCCGACCGTGAGCAGCGCCTGTCGGACCTGGCCGAGGCCGGCTACAACCCGATCATCGGTGTCGGCTTCTCCTACGCCACGTCGATGTCCAAGGTCGCCGCGAAGTACCCGAAGACGAGCTTCGGCATCGTCGACTCGGTCGTGGACGCCAAGAACGTCGACAGCATCACCTTCACCGAGGAGCAGGGCTCCTACCTGGCCGGTGTCGCGGCCGCGCTGAAGTCCAAGGCGCACCACATCGGCTTCATCGGCGGCGTCGACGTCCCGCTGATCAAGAAGTTCGAGGCGGGTTACGTCCAGGGCGCCAAGGCCACCGACCCGAAGATCAAGGTCGACACCCAGTACCTGAGCCACGGCTCGGACTTCTCCGGCTTCGCCAGCCCCGACAAGGGCAAGGAGGCCGCGCAGGGCATGCTGGACAACGGCGCCGACGTGATCTACTCGGCGGCCGGCTCCTCCGGCAACGGTGCCATCGAGGCCATCAGCGGCAAGAAGGGCACCTGGGCCATCGGCGTCGACTCGGACCAGTACAACATCCCCGGTCTGGCCAAGTACAAGAACTCGATCCTGACCTCCATGGTCAAGAACGTCGACGTCGGTGTCTACGACTTCATCAAGTCCGTGCACGACGGCAAGCCGCTGACCGGCGTCAACACCTACTCCCTGGAGAAGGGCGGCGTCTCGCTGGCCACCAGCGGTGGCTTCATCGACGACATCCAGGCCAAGCTGGACGCGGCGAAGAAGCAGATCGTCGACGGCCAGATCAAGGTCAAGACGACCCCGTGACCCGACCGGTACGGCCGGCCCGTCGAACCGACGGTCCGGCCGTACCGTGGAACTTGAGGCTCGGCGCTTGGGGTGCCTTCCGTGGCCCCCGCCGAGCCATAACAATGTGTCAACTCTACGCGTGTAGCGCGGAGTTGCCGCGCTAGCGTCGCCGACGCCCGCCACCTCCCCCATGCAGCCCCTTTCCTCGAGGAGAGTGCGCCATCAACGCGTCCAGCCCTCCCGCTGCCGTCGAACTGCGCGGCATCACCAAGCGCTTCCCCGGCGTCGTCGCCAACCGCGACATCGACATCACGGTCCGCACGGGCACCGTCCACGCCCTCTGCGGTGAGAACGGCGCCGGCAAGTCCACCCTGATGAAGATCCTCTACGGCATGCAGCAGCCGGACGAGGGCACCATCACCGTGAACGGCGAGACGGTCACCTTCAACAACCCCGCCGACGCCATCGCCCGCGGCATCGGCATGGTGCACCAGCACTTCATGCTGGCCGACAACCTCACCGTGCTGGAGAACGTCGTCCTCGGCGCGGAGAAGCTGTACGGCATCGGCAACAAGGCCCGCACCAAGATCAAGGAGATCTCGGACGCGTACGGCCTGAACGTTCGCCCGGACGTGCTGGTGGAGGAGCTGGGCGTCGCCGACCGCCAGCGCGTGGAGATCCTCAAGGTCCTCTACCGCGGCGCCAAGACCCTCATCCTCGACGAGCCGACGGCCGTGCTCGTGCCGCAGGAGGTCGAGGCGCTCTTCGACAACCTGCGCGAGCTGAAGTCCGAGGGCCTCACCGTCATCTTCATCTCCCACAAGCTGGGCGAGGTGCTGTCGGTCGCCGACGAGATCACCGTCATCCGGCGCGGTACGACGGTCGGCACGGTCTCGCCCGAGGGCACCACCCCCAAGCAGCTCGCCGAGCTGATGGTCGGCGCCGAGCTGCCCACCCCGGAGACCGCGGAGTCCACCGTCACGGACGTCCCGATGCTCAAGGTGGAGGGGCTGCACCTGGCGCAGACCGACCTCGAGGGCATCGAGCGGATCATCCTCGACCAGATCTCCTTCACCATCCACAAGGGCGAGGTCCTCGGCATCGCCGGTGTGGAGGGCAACGGCCAGTCCGAGCTGGTCGAGGCGATCATGGGCATGCGCCACCCGGACGCCGGCGTCGTCACCCTCGACAGCACCGACATCTCCCACACCCCGACCCGCGACCGCCGCGAGGCCGGCATCGGCTACATCCCCGAGGACCGCCATCGCCACGGCCTGCTGCTGGAAGCGCCGCTGTGGGAGAACCGCATCCTCGGCCACGTCAGCGAGCGGCCCAACTCCCGCGGCCAGCTGCTCGACATCAAGGCCGCCCGCGCCGACACCGAGCGGATCGTCCAGGCCTACGACGTCCGCACCCCCGGCATCGACGTGACCGCGGCCTCGCTGTCCGGCGGAAACCAGCAGAAGCTGATCGTCGGCCGCGAGATGAGCCACGACCCCAAGCTGCTCATCGCCGCCCACCCCACCCGCGGCGTGGACGTCGGCGCGCAGGCCGCGATCTGGGACTACATCCGCGAGGCCCGCCGCGAGGGACTGGCCGTCCTGCTGATCTCCGCGGACCTGGACGAGCTGATCGGGCTCTCCGACACCCTGCGGGTGATGTACCGCGGCCGCCTGGTCGCCGACGCCGACCCCGCCACCATCACCCCCGAAGAGCTGGGCTCCGCCATGACGGGTGCGGCCACCGGCCACCTGGAGCACACAGAGGACGACGAGCGATGAACAAGCTGACCTCACGGATCGACAAGGAGCGGCTGCTCCTCGGGATCGCGGCACCGCTGCTGGCGATTGTCGCCGCGCTCGTCGTCACCACCCTGGTGATCCTCGCGACCGGCAAGAACCCCGGCGACGCGTTCAGCGACATGGTGACCTACGGCTTCGCCAGCGACAGCCAGGTCTACATCCTGAACAAGGCGACGACGTACTACCTCGCGGGCGTCGCGGTGGCCATCGGCTTCCGCATGAACCTGTTCAACATCGGCGTCGACGGCCAGTACCGGCTCGCCGCGTTCTTCGCCGCCGTCCTCGGCGGAGCGCTGACCGTGCCCGGCTGGATCGCCATCCCGCTGATCCTCGTCTGCGCCATGGCGACCGGCGCCCTGTGGGCGGCCATCGCCGGCATCCTCAAGGTGACCCGCGGCGTCAGCGAGGTCATCTCGACGATCATGCTGAACTCGATCGCCACCGCGATCATCGCCTACCTGCTCCAGCCCGGGCGTCTCGCCGAGCTGCAGCAGGGCGGCACCCTCGTCTCCACCAAGCCGCTGCCGTCGTCCTCGTACTTCTTCTCGATCGACACGGGCCCGGCCGGCACGCTGTGGGGCTTCATCTTCGTCGCTGTGCTCGTCGGCATCGCGTACTGGTTCGTGCTCGGCCGCACCCGGTTCGGCTTCGACCTGCGCACGGTCGGCCAGTCCGAGAGCGCCGCCTCCGCGAGCGGTGTGTCGGTGAAGAAGATGGTCGCCACCAGCATGATCATCTCGGGTGCGGTGGCAGGTCTCATCGGCATGCCGACCCTGCTCAACGACAGCCACCAGTTCAGCAACGACTTCCCGGTCGGCATCGGCTTCACCGGCATCGCCATCGCGCTGCTCGGCCGCAACCACCCGATCGGCATCGCGCTCGGCGCCCTGCTCTGGGGCTTCCTGGAGCGCACCACCAACCACCTGGAGTTCCAGGGCTACGACAAGGAGATCCTCGGCGTCATCCAGGGCGTCATCGTCCTGTGCGTCGTGATCGCCTACGAGGTCGTGCGCCGCTACGGCCTCAAGCGCCAGCAGCAGAAGGTCGGCGCCGAACTCGCCGCCCAGCCCGCCGCCCCGACGAAGAAGCAGGAGGTGGCGTGATGACTGCCACGATGACCGACACGCCGCCGCCCGCGGCGCCCAAGGCGGCCGGCGCGCCGCAGCGCTCGGGCCGCTCCTTCGGCCAGATCCTCCTGTTCGTCGCCGGTGCGCTGCTGCTCCTGGCCGCGGTCCGCATGATCACCGGCTCCAACCAGCTCGACTCCGCCGGGCAGGTCAGTGCCGCGCTGGGCCTCGCGGTGCCGATCGGCCTCGCCGGCCTCGCGGGCCTGTGGTCCGAGCGGTCCGGTGTGGTCAACATCGGCCTCGAGGGCATGATGATCCTCGGTACCTTCGGCGCCGGCTGGGTCGGCTGGCAGTCCAGCCCCTGGCTCGGCCTGCTGTGCGGGATCGGCTTCGGTGTCCTCGGCGGCCTGCTGCACGCCGTCGCCACCGTCACCTTCGGTGTCGACCACATCGTCTCCGGTGTGGCGATCAACCTGCTCGCGCTCGGTGCCACCCAGTACCTCGCCAAGCTGTTCTTCGCGGGCGGCAGCGCGGCCGACGCGGGCGGCAACCCCAAGCAGTCCCCGCCGGTGGACTCGCTGCCGCAGGTCACCGTGCCCGGCCTGTCCGACGGCCTCTCCTCGATCGAGAAGCACCACTGGTTCCTGGTGTCCGACCTCGCCGGCATCATCGGCGGTCTGATCACCAACCTGTCCGTGATCACGATCCTGGCCGCGGTGCTGTTCGTCGGCAGCTGGTGGCTGCTGTGGCGCACCCCGTTCGGTCTGCGGCTGCGCTCCTGCGGCGAGAACCCGACCGCGGCCGAGTCCCTCGGCGTCAACGTCTACAAGTACAAGTACGCGGCCGTGGCCGTCTCCGGCGGCCTGGCCGGCCTCGGCGGCGCCTTCCTCGCGCTGGTCACCTCGCACACCTACCTGGAGGGCCAGACCGGTGGCCGCGGCTACATCGGCCTCGCGGCGATGATCTTCGGCAACTGGCGTCCGGGCGGCCTCGCGATGGGCGCTGGCCTGTTCGGCTACTCCGACGCCCTCCAGCTGCGCAACGGCGGCACGACCGTGCACGCGCTGCTGCTCCTGCTGGTCATCCTGCTCGTCGCCCTGGCAGGCTGGAAGCTGTACCGCACGTCGCTGTGGCAGGGCGCGATCAGCCTCGTCGTGGCCGCGCTGGTCCTGCTCTGGTACCTGGTCACCGACGAGGTCCCGAGCGACTTCGTGGGTGCCACGCCGTACGTCGTCACCCTGCTGGTGCTGTCGCTGTCGGCGCAGCGCCTGCGGATGCCGAAGGCGGACGGTATGCGCTACCGGAAGGGTCAGGGCAAGTGACACAGGAAGCCGCCGGGTTCGACTGGGAGGCACTGCGAGTGGTGGCGCGTGAGGCGATGTCCCACGCGTACGCCCCCTACTCCGGCTTCCCGGTCGGCGTGGCGGCCCGGGTCGACGACGGCCGCACGGTCACCGGCTGCAACGTGGAGAACGCCTCCTACGGCATCGGCCTGTGCGCCGAGTGCGGGCTGGTCTCCGACCTGCAGCGCACGGGCGGCGGCCGCCTCACGCACTTCACCTGCGTGGACGGCAAGGGCGGCCTGCTCGTTCCGTGCGGCCGCTGCCGTCAGCTGCTGTACGAGTTCGGCGGCCCGGACCTCCTGCTGGACACCCCCGCGGGCGTCCTCCCGCTCTCCGAGATGCTGCCCCAGGCCTTCGGCCCGGACCATCTCACCAAGTAAGTCCCGTACGGCCCCCCTGTCCCGCTCGCAGGGGGGCCGCACACTTCGCACCTCCCGGAAGGAACAACACCCGCCATGGCCATGGACGCCATCTCCGTGATCCGCACCAAGCGGGACCGCGGCGAGCTGACCGACGAGCAGATCGACTGGGTCATCGACGCGTACACCCGCGGCGAGGTCGCCGACGAGCAGATGTCCGCGCTCGCCATGGCGATCCTGCTCAACGGCATGAACCGGCGCGAGATCGCCCGCTGGACGGCGGCCATGATCGCCTCCGGCGAGCGCATGGAATTCTCGGCCCTGTCCCGCCCGACGGCCGACAAGCACTCGACGGGCGGCGTCGGCGACAAGATCACCCTGCCGCTGGCCCCGCTGGTGGCGGCGTGCGGCGCGGCCGTACCGCAGCTCTCCGGCCGGGGCCTCGGCCACACCGGCGGCACGCTGGACAAGCTGGAGTCGATCCCCGGCTGGCGGGCCCTGCTCTCCAACGAGGAGATGCTGAACGTCCTCGACACCACGGGCGCGGTGATCTGCGCGGCGGGCGACGGCCTGGCCCCGGCCGACAAGAAGCTGTACGCGCTGCGGGACGTGACCGGCACGGTGGAGGCGATCCCGCTCATCGCCTCCTCGATCATGTCGAAGAAGATCGCCGAGGGCACGGGCTCCCTGGTCCTGGACGTGAAGGTGGGCAGCGGCGCCTTCATGAAGACCCTGGACGACGCCCGCGAACTGGCGACCACGATGGTCGGCCTCGGCACCGACCACGGCGTGAAGACGGTGGCGCTCCTGACCGACATGTCGACCCCGCTGGGCCTGACGGCCGGCAACGCGCTGGAGGTCCGCGAGTCGGTGGAGGTCCTGGCGGGCGGCGGCCCCGCGGACGTGGTCGAGCTGACCGTCGCCCTGGCCCGCGAGATGCTCGAAGCGGCCGGCATCAAGGACGCCGACCCGGCGAAGGCCCTGGCCGACGGCTCGGCCATGGACGTCTGGCGCCGCATGATCGCGGCCCAGGGCGGCGACCCGGACGCCGTGCTGCCCACGTCGAAGGAACAGCACGTCATCAAGGCGCCGTCCTCGGGTGTCCTCACCCGCCTGGACGCCTACGACATCGGCATCGCCGCCTGGCGCCTGGGCGCCGGCCGCGCCCGCAAGGAGGACCCGGTGCAGGCGGCGGCGGGCGTCGAGATGCACGCCAAGCCGGGCGACACGGTCACCGAGGGCCAGCCCCTCCTGACCCTCCACACGGACACCCCCGAGCGCTTCGAGTACGCGCTGGAGGCGGTGGAGGGCGCGTACGACATCGCGGCACCGGGCACGGAGTTCCAGGCGACGCCGGTGGTGCTGGAACGTATCGCCTGACCAGGGGATTTCCCTTTCGGGTGAACGGGACCGGTGGACCTCCGCCGGTCCCGTTCGGCATGTTGGATGAGTCCGTGGACGAGTTCGAGGGCGACTATCTGCTGACCGACAACGAGTGGGACGAACTCGTCTGGGTCTGGAAGCGGACCGACGCCCCCAAGGGCTGCAAGGTGGAGATCATCCAGGGACTCGTCACCGTGGCTCCTTACTCAGCCGTGGCCCACCACCGCATGTCGGGGCCCTTGCAGAGGCACCTCTACGAGGTGATCCCCGATTCGTGGGGCGTCTACCATCAGCTGGCCTTGGCGGTCCCTTCGCGGCTCGAGCTGTATGTGCCCGACCTCGCCGTGGTGCCGGAGGAGGCATTGCGAGGCGGGGACGAGTACATCGCTTCCGCTGAGGTGGCTGAACTCGTTATGGAGATCACCTCGGCCACCACCGCGCGGACCGATCGCATCACCAAGGCTGCGGGTTATGCCGAGGCAGGCGTTCCGCTCTACCTTCTCGCAGACCGGCTGGCGCCGTCAGGCCCCACGGTCACCCTGTACGGCGAACCAGAAGACGGCACCTACCGGGTCCTGGCCTCGGCACCGTTCGGCTCGTCCGTCGAGTTGCCCGCACCCTTCCGCCTTACGTTCACCGTCGACTGACCCGGCGTCACCCCAACACCGCCGCCACCCCCACCAGCACCGGCACCGACACGACCGTCGACAGCAGGATGGACTCGCGGGCCAGGGCTTCGGCCACCCGGTAGCGGCTGGCGTAGGTGAAGATGTTCTGCGCGGCCGGGAGGGCCGAGGTCACCACCACGTCCAGCAGCGGGGCGCCGTGGAGACCGAAGACCGCTGTCGCCAGCGCCCACGCCACCAGCGGCTGGCCCAGGGACTTCAACGCCGCCGACAGCAGGACTAGCTGGCGGTTCCGGCCCCGGCCCGGGGCCGAACTGCCGTGCAGCGACATGCCGAAGGCCAGCAGGGCCGCCGGGACGGACATGTTGCCGATCAGGGTGAGGGGGTTCAGCAAGGGGGTCGGGATCGTCCAGCCCGCCGCAGAGACCGCCACCCCCGACAGCGAGCCCACCGCTATCGGATTCCGCAGCGGTGTCAGCAGGCGCCGCCACAGCGTGCCCTTCTCGCCCACGCCGGACAGGTCCAGGATCGTCAGCGCGACCGGCGCCACCAGGACCACCTGGAAGAGCAGCACCGGCGCCACCAGGGAGGCGTCGCCGAGGACGTACGCCGCGATCGGGATACCGAGGTTGCCCGAGTTGACGTAACCGGAGCACAGGGCGCCGATGGTCGTACGGCCGACGCCCCAGCGGCGTACCGTGCCGATCACGGCGAAGGTCCCGGCGACCGCCGCCGTGCTCAGCGCCGTCACCAGCAGGCGAGCCGAGAACAGCACCGGCAGGTCGGCGCGCGCGAGGGTCGTGAACAGGAGCGCGGGGCCCGCCACCGTGAAGGCGAGCCGGGTCAGCACCTCGCCGCCCTGCGCCCCGAGCGTCCCGCGCCGCCCGAGCGCATAGCCCACCCCGATGACGACCGCGATCACCGCGAACCCGCTCAGCACCCCCGTCACACGGCCAACCCTCCGAGGTGGAGAGGGAACCGGTCAATGTGATCTGCGTCGACAGTGATCCTTACCGATGAGTTCCGCCCCGACCGCCGGTCTACCGCACGTGGATGCCAAGGAACCCGCCGTGCTCGTGCTGCCCGGCCCCGTCACCCGGGACGAGGTGGCGGCGCTGTGTGCCCGGGTGCAGAAGCTGCTGGCGGGCGGGGGGCCCCGCGTGGTCGTGTGCGACGTGGCCGGGCTAGGGCCCCCGGGCCTGGCCGCCGTGGACCTGCTGGCGCGGCTGGCGCTGGCCGCCCGCCGGGCCGGCGGGCGGATCCGGCTGCGGGACCCCGATCCCGCGCTACACGCCCTTCTCGACCTCGTCGGGCTCCGCTTCCAGGTGGAGGGGGAGGCCGAAGAGCGGGAACCAGCGCTTGGTGTCGAGGAAGCAGTGGAAACCGGTGATCCGGCCGTCTGACAGCTCCAGCACCTGCACGGCCCAGGGAGCGAAGCCGCCCTTCTCCTCGTCCGGCTTGTAGTGCGCGAATCCCGGAAGGCCGTTGACCTGCACCGGCAGCAGCCGGGAGCCGGCGCAGGAGGCGCCGAGGGTCGTCATGAAACCGGTGATGTCGGCCGGGCCGCGCAGCCACAGGTCGAACGGCGGCATCGTCATGACGGCGTCCTCGTGCAGCAGCGCCGTCAGCGCCGTCATGTCGTAGCCCTCGAAGGCTTTGACATAGCGCTCCAGGAGTTTCTGCTGCTCCTCGTCGAGAGGATCGGACACCGCGCCCTCGGGGCTCGCGTCCGCGCGCTCCGCGAGCGTGGCCCGCGCCCGCTGCAGCGCGCTGTTGACCGAGGCGACCGAGGTGTCCAGCAGCTCGGCGACCTCGCTCGCCTTCCAGGCCAGCACCTCGCGCAGGATCAGCACCGCCCGCTGCTTGGGCGGCAGTTGCTGGAGGGCCGCCATGAAGGCCAGCCGGACCGACTCCTTCGCCACGGCGGCCTCCGCCGGATCGTCGACCGTCGGCAGCACGCGCGCGTCCGGCATCGGCTCCAGCCAGGTGTGATCCGGGCGGGGGGAGAGCGCGGCCTGCGCGAGCGGGGTCGATTCCGTCAGGTCCATCGGTCTCGCCCGCTTGTTGCCCGCCGTCAGCATGTCCAGGCACACGTTCGTCGCGATCCGGTACAGCCACGAGCGCAGGCTGGAGCGGCCCTCGAACTTGTCGTAGCTCCGCCAGGCCCGCACCAGGGTGTCCTGCACCGCGTCCTCCGCCTCGAAGGAGGAGCCGAGCATGCGGTAGCAGTACCCGGTCAGCTCGGTCCGGTGCTTCTCCAGTGCGACGTCCAGGTCCGCCGTCGCCGTGCTGTCGCCCATCGTCCACCCACCCCTGTGGCGTTCCCCGCGGCGCGTCCTTGCGCCCCAGCACTTGGAAGCTACCGCAGGGCACTGACAATGGCCCCCGGAGTCGGGAAACGCGCAGGTGAGGGAGGGCGCGCCGGAGAACCGGCCGCCCGCCCGGCCCCTTTCCGGGGCGCCTCAGTGCGCGTGGGCCACGACGGTTCGCCGGGCCGCCACGGAACCGAGCACCGTGATGGTGACGACTCCGACGACCGCGAGCAGGCCGACCTCCACCGTGCCGCTCCACCCCGCCGCGTGGAACGCCGTCGCGCCGACCGTGCTTCCGACGCTGGAGCCGATGTAGTACATGGACTGGTACAGCGCCGACGCCTGGGCGCGGCCCTGGGTGGCCGTCTTGCTGACCGCCGAGGAGGCGACCGCGTGGCCGGCGAAGAAGCCCGCCGTGATCAGCACCAGGCCCAGCAGGACCAGCGGCAGCACGGGTGCCAGCGACAGCAGCAGGCCCGCGGCGGTCGTACCGCCCGCCAGGTACAGCGCGCCCCGGCGGCCGAGCCGGCCCACCAGCTGGCCCGCCGTGGACGCCGACACCGTACCCACCAGGTAGACCAGGAAGATCGAGCCGATGATGCCCTGCGGCAGCCCGAACGGCGCGCCCGTCAGCCGGTAGCCGATCACCGTGTACACACCGCCGAACACCGTCATGAACAGCGCGCCGATCGCGTACAGCCGTCGCAGCAGCGGGTTCGCGAGGTGGTCGCGGACCGTGCCGAGCAGAATCCGGGGCCGCAGCGAGCCGGCCGTGAAGTGCCTCGGCGCCGGCAGCAGCAGCCGGAAGGCGACCGCGCACCCGACGGCGATCACACCGATCACACCGACGGCGGCCCGCCAGCCCCACTCCTGGGCCACCCAGCCGGTGATCACCCGGCCGCTCATGCCGCCCACGCTGTTGCCCGCCACGAACAGGCCGATCGCCGTGACCAGCGCCTTCGGCCGGACCTCCTCGGCCAGATAGGCCTGCGCCGAGGCCGGCAGACCGGCCAGCGCCGCACCCTGAACCGCCCGCAGCACCACCAGCACGCCGAGCGACGGCGCGAACGGCACCAGCAGCCCCACGGTCACCGCCACGGCCAGCGAGCCCGTCATCACCGTACGGCGGCCGAAACGCTCGGACAGGGCGCTCATCGGCAGGACGAACAGGGCCAGTCCGCCGGTCGCGGCCGCCACCGTCCAGCTCGCCTCGCTCGCCGCGACCCCGTACTCGCCGGAGATCAGCGGCAGCAGGGCCTGCGTGGAGTACAGAAGAGCGAAGGTCGCGACTCCGGCGAGGAAGAGGGCGAGGCTCATCCGGCGGTAGCCGGGCCCGCCCGGAGTCATACGGGAGTCGGCGGCGGGGGTGTCGGAGACGGGGACGGTCGCTGCGGCGCCCACGGTGGTGGACGCCCCGGTACTGGCGGGAGACATGCTTCGACCGTAGGTACGGCACGTCTCATCCGTCCAATGCATGGAATCGCCATAATCGTTCCCATGCCGCATCAGCAGAGCTCACAGCCCCGCCTGTCACCGAACAGTGACACAGAAGACATGTCCGCGATGTCGCGGGTGCTGGCTCCCCGCCTCGCGTACTTCGCCGGCGTGGCCCGCACCGAGCACGTCACCCGCGCCGCCCAGGAGATGAACGTCCCCCAGTCCACCCTCTCCCGCGCGATGGTCCGCCTGGAACAGGACCTGGGCGTCGACCTGTTCGCCCGGCACGGCCGCACGGTCTCCCTGACCCCCGCCGGCCGCACCTTCCTCACCTCCGTCGAACGCGCCCTCGCCGAGATCGAGCGGGCCGCCGAGGAGGTGCGCGCCGACGCCGACCCGGCCACCGGCAAGGTCGCCTTCGGCTTCCTGCACACCATGGGCGCCGAGACCGTCCCCGGCCTTCTGCACGCCTTCCGCGAGGACCACCCGCGCGTCCGCTTCAGCCTGGTCCAGAACTACGGCGAGGCCATGCTGGAGGGCCTGCGCGCCGGCGAGCTGGACCTCTGCCTCACCTCACCGGTCCCCGACGCGCCCGACCTGGTCGCCCGTCGCCTGGACGAGCAGAAACTCCGCCTGGTCGTCCCCGCCGACCACCGCCTGGCCGCCCGCCGCCGCATCCGCTTCGCCGAGGCCGCCGACGAGTCCTGGGTCACCCTGGAACCCGGCTACGGCCTGCGCCGCATCTTCGACTCCCTGTGCCGGGAGGCCGGCTTCCGCCCGAGGGTCGCCTTCGAGGGCGAGGAGGCGGAGACCCTGAGGGGTTTGGTGGCCGCCGGCCTGGGGGTCGCCCTCCTGCCACCGCCGACCGTCCCCAGGCCGGGGGTCGTGGAGCTGACGGTCACGGCCCCGAGGGCGGTGCGAGAGATCGGTGTCGCCTGGCTGGCGGACCGCCCCGACACCCCACCGGTGGCCGCCTTCAAGAAGTTCCTGCTCTCCAGAAGGGGCAACCTGCTGCCGACCTGAGCGGCGCCGGCCCGAAGGGGCGGGCTCTACCGCTTCAACGACTTGCCGAACCCCGCGGCCAGCGGCATCCGAAGCCCGATCGGCGGCGGAGCGGCAAGCGCATCCTCGACAGGGCGGGAGACGGAGTGCCCGAACAGCGCCCCCATCATGAAGTCGACGGCCAGCCAGGCCACTTCGTCCCGGTGCCCGTGCAGCCCGTGCCCGTCGGAGTGCACTTCGAACCGGCACACCTCCCGGTTCACCTTCTTCGCCCGCGCGGCGAACCGGAACGACAGCTCGGGATCGGTCCGCTCGTCGTTCGTGCCGTGCACGATCAGCACCCGCCGCCCCACGAGCTGCTTCACCGGCTCGGCAGGCACGGCGACGTCGTCCTCCGGCAGCCAAGGGGCCAGTGCCACCACGGAGTTGACGGCCTCATGGCCACCGGCCCGCAGCGCCGCCCGGCCGCCCATGTCCATTCCGACCAGGCACACGGGAACGTCCCCGTACCGTCGTACGACCTCGTCGGCGGCCCACTGCGCGTCCGCCGCCAGATGCGCCTCGCTGCCGTTCCAGCCCCGGTACCGGTAGTGGACGGTATGGACGGCCAGGCCCTCCTCCCGCCCCGCGCGAGCGAACCGTCGGCCCAGCGAGCGCAGCGCGGTCGCCGCCCGGACGAGGGATGGCCCGCGATCGGAGACCTCCTCCCCGCCGGGGAGCAGCACCACCGCTGCGCACACCGCCGCCGGCTCCGGGCCGACTGCCTTTCCGAGCCTGGCCGTTCGGGCCGGCGTCGCTTGCTGTCCCATGGCAGAACAGTGTCAGAAGGAGCGGTGTACGAAACCAGTACGTGGGGTCACCTTTGCGTATCGGCGGAAAAGCGATGTCGCCGATTCCCGGTCCTCTACGCGCGTAGGCGTTACAGTGCGGAAATGACGAGCCAGACCGCACCGACCGGGACGCTTCCGACGCCGGACCAGATCCGCCGGGCGCCCAAGGTTCTGCTGCACGACCATCTCGACGGCGGGCTCCGCCCCGGAACCGTCGTCGGACTCGCCCAGGAGACCGGCTACTCGGACCTTCCCGAGACCGATCCCGACAAGCTGGGCATCTGGTTCCGCGAGGCCGCCGACTCCGGCTCGCTGGAACGGTATCTGGAGACCTTCAGGCACACCGTCGGCGTGATGCAGACGCGCGAGGCGCTCGTCCGCGTCGCCCGCGAGTGTGCCGAGGACCTCGCGGAGGACGGGGTGGTCTACGCCGAGGTGCGCTACGCCCCCGAGCAGCACCTGGAGCGCGGGCTCACCCTGGAGGAGGTGGTCGAGGCCGTCAACGAGGGGTTCCGGCAGGGCGAGCGGCTCGCCCGCGAGAACGGCCACCGGATCCGGGTCGGCGCCCTGCTGACCGCCATGCGGCATGCCGCCCGCTCCCTGGAGATCGCCGAACTCGCCAACCGCTACCGGGACTCCGGGGTCGTCGGCTTCGACATCGCGGGCGCCGAGGCCGGCTACCCGCCCACCCGGCACCTGGACGCCTTCGAGTACCTCAAGCGCGAGAACAACCACTTCACCATCCACGCCGGCGAGGCCTTCGGGCTGCCGTCCATCTGGCAGGCGCTGCAGTGGTGCGGCGCCGACCGGCTCGGGCACGGGGTGCGGATCATCGACGACATCGAGATCCACGAGGACGGCTCCGTCAGCCTCGGCCGCCTGGCGTCGTACGTCCGTGACAAGCGGATCCCGCTGGAGCTGTGCCCCAGCTCCAACCTGCAGACCGGGGCGGCACCCTCCTATGCCGAGCACCCGATCGGGCTGTTGCGCCAGCTGCACTTCCGGGCCACCGTGAACACCGACAACCGGCTGATGTCGCACACCAGCATGAGCCAGGAATTCGAGCATCTCGTCGACGCGTTCGGCTATACGCTCGACGACCTGCAGTGGTTCTCCGTCAATGCGATGAAATCAGCGTTCATTCCTTTCGATGAACGACTCGCCATGATCAATGACGTAGTCAAGCCCGGATATGCAGAGCTGAAATCCGAATGGCTGTTCCGGCAGACCGCCTCTACCAGCGGTTCCGGCGATTCGGAGGGCTAGTCGCACCCCGGACTCCGATACGGAATGCGGACGCGCTTTCACAAGCCGTCCGCATTTCGGTGTTTGCGGCGGGCGGCCCGGCGTGTTTACGGTCGTGGACCGCTCGGATCGTTCGTGATCTCCGTCTCCGCATTCAAGGACGCATTCACCATGAAGCAGTCTGCTGCCAAGACCCTCGGTGTCGCCGCCCTCGGTGCCGCCTTCGCCGCCGTCGGCGCGGGCGCGGCCAACGCGGCCCCGGCCGTCCCCGACGCCGCCCCGGCCACGCAGGCCCTGGGCTCCGTCGCCAAGACGCTGCCGGCCGAGAACGTCTCCAAGGCGCTGCCGGGCGCCACCGAGGCGCTCACCCAGGGGCAGGGTGCCGTGGGTGCCCGGATGGCCGCCGCGCAGCCGGCCGTCCAGAACCTGCTCGCCAAGGGCCCGACCGCGCCGGTCGCCGGGCTGCTCGGCGGGCTGCCGCTGCACAACACCGGCCTGCCCACGCACGGTGTGCCGGTGAACGGGATCCCGCTCGGCTGACCCCGACGCCGACGGTCGTACGACGCCGCTGGGGCGCCCCCGGAACTGTCCGAGGGCGCCCCAGTGGCGTTCACGCGTCCGCTCTCACCAGGCGGTGCGCGTCTTGTCCTCGGCGGGCAGCAGGATCCACAGCGCTATGTAGAGCAGGAACTGCGGGCCCGGCAGCAGACAGGAGAGCAGGAAGATCACCCGCATCGTCGTCGCGGAGGTGCCGAAGCGCCGTGCCAGCGCGGCGCACACTCCGCCGATCACGCGGCCGTGGGTGGGGCGGGCAAGGGCGGTCATGGCGACTCCTCCGTGGTCGTCGGCTCGCTCGCCGAGCCGGGGTCGGGGCCGCCCCGGTGGCGTCCCTCAACTGTCTTCCACGGTAGGCAGACGAAGCGGGCGAAGCGTCGCTCTACGGGGCGATCCCGACCCTGGGAATCGTCGGGGTGCGACCCTGAGGCAGCTCCTCCTGCACGGCGGCGGGCTGCTCCACCCCGGCGTCCGGCCGCGCGTCCCGGCGCCGCAGCCAGGCGCGGCCCGCCGGCACGACGGCCAGGTGGGCCAGGGCCACGCCCGCGGTGTTCAGCAGCAGCGAGTCGACGTCCACGACCCTGCCCGGCACGCCGGTCTGCAGCAGGGCTATGCCCGTGGAGACGAGGGCGCCCGCGGCGGTGGTACGGATCAGGGAGGAGAGCGGGGAGCCGCCGAGCCTGCCGTGTGCCATCGGCAGCAGCACACCCAGCGGGGCGAGCAGGGCCAGGCCCTCGCCGATGCGTCTGGTGGCCACCGGCCAGCCCAGGGCCAGGTCGCCCCGTATGCCGACGAGGGGGTGCAGGTTGGGGGGTGCCACCCAGGGGACGTTCAGGGGCCGCAGCATCAGCCAGGCGACGAGGGCGAGGTGGGCGACGAGGAGGACACCCCCTGTCACCCGGACATGTATCGCGGCGCTGCCGCCGCCGATGGAGCCTTGACGCTGCACGCCCCCCTAGACGCCGAGCCGGTGCCGATCGGTTCCGCGCCGCAACGCTCCGGTTGCCCTGTGCTGTGGAAAGGGGTTTCACCGCGGGGCTTCCGGTTCGCTTGCCCGCGGCTGCGCCTACGGCCCCACGACCTCGCTCGACGGCGGCTCCACGTTGCCCGGGCGGTCGCGGACGTCGTCGGTGCACTCGTAGCGGCGCAGCGGCCCGGTGTCCGGGCCGCCGAGGATGACCGAGCCGTCGCCCTCCGTCGCCGCCGAGTCGGAGAGGGTGCACACCAGCTGGGCCAGGGCGTAGGAGGGCAGACGGGACGGCGCGGTGCTCAGGTGGAGCGCGTCCTCGGGGTCCTTCGGGCCGGGCCCGCGCACGGAGAGGCCGCCCGGCACGTACGTCGTATAGCCCGCGGAGCGCTCCGCGGCGGACGGGGACGCGGCCAGCTGGTCCAGCAGCCCCTGTGCCACGATCACCCGGCGCCGCGCGTCCGGGGTGCCCTCGGGGACGCGTACCGTCCGGTCCACGGTGACCAGGGACGCCCCGCAGAGCAGGAAGACCTGCACGGGGACGCCCTGCGAGGACTGCTTGGCCAGGTCGGGGCCGGCCAGTGAGCACGGCACCCGGGACGGCGCCGCCCCGAAGTCGGTCGGCACCTGGGTGGCCCGGATGCCGCAGCCGGAGAGCAGCAGGCCGAGGAGGGGCAGCGCCAGCAGACCTCGCACGGTCAGGCGTCGTACGGTCATCACCCCTCCTTTCCTGAACTTCCCGAGCTTCCGGAGTCCCCGGAAGCGTCCTTGCCGGTCTGGTCGCCCTCGCCGGTCTCCTCCGTGAGCCGGGAGGCGTCCCGCGGCAGCCGCAGTGTGAACACCGCACCGCCTTCGGGTGAGTTGGCGGCGGTGATCTCGCCGCCGTGGATGTGGGCGTTCTCCATGGCGATGGACAGGCCCAGCCCGCTGCCCTCGGAGCGCGGCCGGGAGGCGCTCGCCTTGAAGAAGCGGTCGAAGACGTGCGGGAGCACGTCCTCGGGGATGCCCGGACCGTGGTCGCGCACCGCGATGACCAGGTCGTCGCCGTCTATGCGCACCGACACACGTACCGGCGACCCGCCGTGCTTGAGGGCGTTGCCGATCAGGTTGGCGAGGATGACGTCCAGCCGGCGCGGGTCGAGGCGGGCGTGGATGCCGCGCTCGGCGTCCAGGTCGACGGCGTCCAGCCAGGCCCGGGCGTCGATGCAGGCCGTGATCTGGTCGGCGAGGTCGACGTCGTCCAGGACCAGCCGGGCGGTGCCCGCGTCGAAGCGGGTGACCTCCATCAGGTTCTCGACCAGGTCGTTCAGGCGCCGGGTCTCGCTCACCACCAGCCGGACCGCGGGCTCGATCATCGGGTCGATGCCGCCCGCCTCGGAGTCCAGCTCCTCCTCCAGCACCTCCGTCACGGCGGTGATGGCGGTCAGCGGCGTCCGCAGCTCGTGGCTCATGTCGGCGACGAAGCGACGCGAGGCCTCGTCCCGCGCGGCCATCTCCGCGACCCGCTTCTCCAGCGCCTCGGCGGCGTTGTTGAAGGTCCGGGACAGATCGGCGAGTTCGTCGGTCCCCGACACCCGCAGCCGCGTGTCCAGCCTGCCCTCGCCGAGCCGCCGGGCGGCGACGCCCAGCCGGTGCACCGGCTTCAGCACGGTCGTGGCCGCGGCCTGCGCGAGCAGCGCGGCCCCGATCAGCGCGAGCCCGGTGGCGATGCCCAGCGACCAGGCCAGCGAGTTGAGGTCCTTCGCCTCCGGCTCCAGCGACTTGGCCATGTAGCCCGTGGGCCCGCCGCCGATCACCCGCGAACCGGCCACCAGATACGGCGTGCCGTGGTCCACGACCCGCTGCCAGTACAGGTGGTACGGCTCCTTGTTGTCGTCGGTCACCTTCTGCCGCTTGTTCACGGCCGCGCGCAGCGACTTGGGCACGTCCTCCAGCGAGAAGCCGTTGATACCGCCCGAGTTGCCGTACACCGTCTTGCCGTCGGCGTCCTGGGCGACCAGCAGCACGCTGAAGTGCTGACTGCTCGCGGCCATCTGGCCCGCCGCGCGCTGCAGTTCGTCCTGCGTGGGATGCGCCGGCAGCGCGCCCGCCCGGTTCTGCATCTCCTGCCGGAAGTCGCGCAGCACCGCGTCCTGGGCCCGGGTGAGCACCGCTTCCCGGTTCAGCCAGTAGGCGATGCCGGACGCGGAGACGGCGGCCGTGAGCGCCACCAGCGCGAAGACGACGACCAGGCGCAGCCTGAGACTGGTGAACCTGAGCCGCGACAGACTTCCCGTGCGCCGCGCGGACCAGCCGCGCAGCCCCCCTTGCGTGTCGGTCACTGAGGCGCGTCCAAGCGGTAGCCGACCCCACGGACGGTACGGATCAGCGTCGGGGACGACGGCACGTCCTCGACCTTGGCGCGCAGCCGCTGCACACAGGCGTCCACGAGCCGCGAGTCACCGAGGTAGTCGTGCTCCCACACCAGCCGCAGCAGCTGCTGCCGGGACAGCGCCTGACCGGGCCGCCGGCTCAGCTCCAGCAGCAGCCTCAGCTCGGTCGGGGTCAGCTGCAGGTCCTCGCCGTTCTTCGTCACGGTCATCGCCGACCGGTCGATGACGAGGCTGCCGAAGGTCGCCGAGTCGCTGGACTCGCGCTCCCCGCGCCGCAGCACCGCGCGGATCCGGGCGTCCAGCACCCGGCCCTGCACCGGTTTGACGACATAGTCGTCGGCGCCGGACTCCAGTCCGACCACCACGTCGATGTCGTCACTGCGCGCGGTCAGCAGGATGATCGGCAGCTGGTCGGTGCGCCGGATGCGACGGCACACCTCGAAGCCGTCGATGCCGGGCAGCATCACGTCCAGCACGATCAGGTCCGGCCGCTGCTCGCGCAGCAGTTTCAGACCGTCCTCACCGCTGGCAGCGGTCGCCACCCGGTGTCCCTGGCGCGTCAGGGAGAGCTCCAGGGCCGTGCGGATGGCGTCGTCGTCCTCGATCAGCAACAGGGAAGGCACGCGCTCATTCTGGCCCATGGACGGGCTGTCGTACGACCCGCCGACACCAGGCCTTCCCTACCGCCACGACCTGTGCACTTGCTGTGACGACGCCGGGCCGGGCCCCTGTGACAGGTCTGTGACAGTCGGCGGACACGGCCATGAAGTGGCCCCGGCAGTCTTTTGGACACGGGCAGGGCGGGACAGACCAGTCGGCCCGGCGAGACCGAACCACCGGAAGTCCACCACGGGGAGCGCGAGATGAACACGCTGCACAGCATCAGCACCAGCGCCGTAGTCACGCGTCTGCACGACGTGCACCGGGGGTCCGAGAAGTCCGGTGCCGTGAGCGGGCGGGGGTGCGCTCGCGGCACCGGGCGCCAGCACACCGCCTACATGACGGTGGTCGACGCGCACACAGGGGACGCGCACGGGGGATCCGCGTACGGGGAGGACTCGGGGGAGCAGCGCCGTTCCCTGACGGAGGCGGAGTTCACCGCCTACGTCCAGGAGCGCCGCGCCTCCCTGTACGCCACCGCCTACCACCTGACCGGCGACCGCTTCGAGGCCGAGGACCTGCTGCAGAGCGCGCTGTTCTCGACGTACAGGGCCTGGGACCGGATCAGCGACAAGGCCGCGGTCGGCGGATACCTCCGCCGCACCATGACCAACCTGCACATCAGCGCCTGGCGGCGCCGCAAGCTCAACGAGTACCCGACCGAGGAACTGCCGGAGACGCCCTCCGACACGGACGCGATGCGCGGCACCGAGCTGCGCGCGGTCCTGTGGCAGGCGCTGGCCCGGCTGCCCGAGCTCCAGCGCACCATGCTGGTCCTGCGCTACTACGAGGGCCGTACGGACCCGGAGATCGCGGAGATCCTCGACATCAGTGTCGGCACGGTGAAGTCCAGCATCTGGCGCTCGCTGCGCCGGCTGCGCGAGGACGAGGTCCTCAGCTTCGGCCGTGACGAGGAGAACGCCTTCGGCGAACTGGTCGCCTGAGGTCAGGGGTCACCGGGGGGTGACCCGCGGGGGAATCACGGGGGAGGAACCACGGGGGAACGGGGGAGCAAGAGAAGCGGGACTGGAGGGTCGGGGGGCCCGTCCAGTCCCGTTTCCGTTGCCCGTACGGCGCTCGGGTCACCGTCTTCCGTACGGCTCCTACGCCACCGTCCGCTGACGCGCCTGCCGCCCCGCCGCCGCTGCCGCGAGCCGTCCCAGCGCCTCGTCCCGATCACACGGATGCGCGCCCAGGGCCACCTGGCGGGTGACGATCGACCGCTCGGCGCGCATCAGCCGCCAGCCGCGGCGCAGCAGGAACGGCACCGACTTGCGGCCCTCCTTCAGATCCCGCAGGAACCGCCGGCGGAAGGTGACGACCGGTCCGCGGCTCAGGCACAGCGCGTCCGCGAGCAGGCCCAACTCCCGGCAGCGCTCGACGATCTCCGCGGCGAAGATGCCCTCCGCGATGAACAGCGGGGTACGGCCGATGTGCAGCGTCTCCTCGCCGGTACGGGCGCTCCGCGCGATGTCGTACACCGGCACCGGCGTCGAACCGGTGGCACACAGCCGGGTGATGGCCTGGACGGCGACATCCGCGTCCCAGGACTCGGGGTGATCCCAGTCGATGTCCGAACTCCCCTCCACCAAGGGCAGAGTCGGGTCGTCACCCTCCTTGTAGAAGTCGTCCAGACGCAGGACGGGGAGCCCGGAACGGGCGGCGACGAGTGACTTGCCCGAGCCCGAGGGGCCGCACAGCAGCACGACACGGGCGGGTGACGGGGGATGAATGCTCACGGAACACCAGTTTGACGTATGACGGCGCGCCTGCCGACCCCGTGGGTCGGCTTTTGAGCGTGACTCCCGCCTCAACTACCCTACGTGTCGACACCATCACCCTGCGCACCAGAAGGCGGCACCAGCGATGGCCCGACACATCTCCCCCCAGCACCCCGTCGCACAGCGCGCCCTGATCGCCCTGGCGACCGCGGGAGCGGCCCTGGGCGCGGGCGCGGCGACGGCCCAGGCGGACGCCGCCGCCCCGGTCATGGAGGTGCCGTGGCGGCCGACCTCGCTCGGTCACATCGACCCGCAGGCCGGCCTCGCCGCCGTCACCGGCACGGTCGGCTACGTCACGGGCCCGGTGGCCGGCCTCAAGCCCAACCCGCTTGCGGGCACGGGCGTGGACCCCCTGAACAACGGGGTGGGGGCCCAACTGGCCGACTTCAAGCCGGCGACGTCACAGATGCTGACGGCACCGGTGGCCGAGGCGCAGTCGCTCGGGTCGGTGCCGGTGGTGGGCCAGGCGCTTGGGGCACTAGGGCACTGAGGCGCCCCGTCAGGGTGCGGGGAACTGCGCGACCGGCCATGGACCACCCGCAGCCGGCAGACCACCGCGGTTCCCCGCCGGATCCCGTCAGTAAGAAGAGCCCGACGCGCCCAGCGACCCCGTCGGATGCCACACCGTCTTCGTCTCCAGGAACGCCGTCATCCGCTCGATCCCGGGCGTCTCGAAGTAATCCACAGCCTGTGGACGAAGAACCCGCTTCAGGTTGTCGGCGGCGGCGACCTCCAGCTCCTTCGCCAGTGCCTCGTCCGCGCCCGCGAGATCGATCGCGTTGACGTCCTGGTGCGCGGCCAGCGGCGTCGCGATCTCCGCCGTACGGCCGGAGAGGATGTTCACCACACCGCCCGGCACGTCGGAGGTGGCCAGCACCTCGGCCAGGGACAGGGCGGGCAGCGGGGCCTTCTCGGAGGCGATCACGACCGCCGTGTTACCGGTAGCGATCACCGGCGCGAGCACCGACACCAGGCCCAGGAACGACGACTCCTGCGGGGCCAGTACGGCCACCACGCCCGTCGGCTCCGGCGAGGACAGGTTGAAGAACGGCCCGGCGACGGGGTTCGCACCGCCGATAACCTGGGCGATCTTGTCGGTCCAGCCGGCGTACCAGACCCAGCGGTCGACGGCCGCGTCCACGACGCCCGCCGCCTTCGCCTTGGACAGGCCCTCCGCGTCGGCCACCTCGCGCACGAACTGCTCTCGGCGGCCCTCCAGCATCTCCGCTACGCGGTACAGCACCTGGCCGCGGTTGTACGCCGTCGCGCCGGACCAGCCGCCGAACGCCTTGCGGGCCGCGACGACCGCGTCACGGGCGTCCTTGCGGCTGGACTGCGGAGCGTTGGCCAGCCAGTTGCCCTTCGAGTCCGTCACCTCGTACACCCGGCCGCTCTCGGAACGCGGGAACTTCCCGCCGACGTACAGCTTGTAGGTCTTGAAGACGCTCAAACGGTCAGACATCGAGGTATGCCTCCAGGCCGTGGCGGCCGCCCTCGCGGCCGAAGCCCGACTCCTTGTAGCCGCCGAACGGCGAGGTCGGGTCGAACTTGTTGAACGTGTTGGACCAGATCACGCCCGCGCGCAGCTTGTTCGCGACCGCCAGGATGCGCGAGCCCTTCTCGGTCCAGATGCCCGCCGACAGGCCGTACTGCGTGTTGTTGGCCTTGGCGACCGCCTCGTCCGGGGTGCGGAAGGTGAGGACCGACAGCACCGGGCCGAAGATCTCGTCGCGGGCGATGGTGTGCGCCTGGGTGACGTTCGTGAAGAGCGTCGGGGCGAACCAGTAGCCGGAGGAGGGGAGTTCACAGGCGGGGGACCAGCGCTCGGCGCCCTCCGCCTCACCCCGCTCGGCCAGCGCGGTGATCCGGGCCAGCTGCTCGGCGGAGTTGATCGCACCGATGTCGGTGTTCTTGTCCAGCGGGTCGCCGAGGCGGAGCGTGGACAGGCGGCGCTTGAGGGAGTCCAGCAGCTCGTCCTGGATCGACTCCTGGACCAGCAGACGCGAGCCCGCGCAGCAGACCTGGCCCTGGTTGAAGAAGATGCCGGTGACGATGCCCTCGACGGCCTGGTCGATCGGGGCGTCGTCGAAGACGATGTTGGCGCCCTTGCCGCCCAGTTCGAGGGTGAGCTTCTTGCGCGTGCCGGCGACGGTCCGCGCGATCTCCTTGCCCACGGCCGTCGAGCCCGTGAAGGCGACCTTGTTCACGTCCGGGTGCGCGACGAGCGCGGCGCCCGTGTCGCCGTAGCCCGGGAGGATGTTGACGACACCCTTGGGCAGGCCGGCCTGGCGGCAGATGTCCGCGAAGAACAGCGCGCTCAGCGGCGTGGTCTCGGCCGGCTTCAGGACGACCGTGTTGCCGGTCGCGAGGGCCGGGGCGATCTTCCAGGCCAGCATCAGCAGCGGGAAGTTCCAGGGGATGACCTGGCCGGCGACGCCGAGCGCCTGCGGGTTCGGGCCGAAACCGGCGTGATCGAGCTTGTCGGCCCAGCCGGCGTAGTAGAAGAAGTGGGCTGCCACCAGGGGCAGGTCGGCGTCCCGCGTCTCCTTGATCGGCTTGCCGTTGTCCAGCGTCTCCAGGACGGCCAGCTCGCGGCTGCGCTCCTGGATGATCCGGGCGATGCGGAACAGGTACTTCGCGCGCTCGGAGCCGGGCAGCGCCGACCACTTCTCGAAGGCCTTGCGGGCGGCCTTGACGGCCCGGTCCACGTCCTCGGCGCCGGCCTGGGCGACCTCCGACAGCACCTCCTCGGTGCTCGGGCTGATCGTCTTGAAGACCTTGCCGTCGGCCGCGTCCACGAACTCGCCGTCGATGAACAGGCCGTAGGACGGGGCGATGTCGACGACGGAGCGGGACTCGGGCGCGGGTGCGTACTCAAAAACCATGATCGATCAGTCCACCGTCACGTAGTCGGGGCCGGAGTAGCGGCCGGTGGCCAGCTTCTGGCGCTGCATCAGCAGGTCGTTCAGCAGCGAGGAGGCGCCGAAGCGGAACCAGTGGTTGTCCAGCCAGTCCTCGCCCGCGGTCTCGTTGACCAGGACCAGGAACTTGATCGCGTCCTTGCTGGTGCGGATGCCGCCGGCCGGCTTCACGCCGACCTGGACGCCGGTCTGGGCGCGGAAGTCCCGTACGGCCTCCAGCATGAGGAGGGTGTTGGCGGGGGTCGCGTTCACCGCCACCTTGCCGGTCGAGGTCTTGATGAAGTCGGCGCCCGCCAGCATGCCGAGCCAGGAGGCGCGGCGGATGTTGTCGTACGTCGACAGCTCGCCGGTCTCGAAGATGACCTTCAGCCGGGCGCTGTCGCCGCAGGCCTGCTTCACGGCGACGATCTCGTCGTACACCTTCAGGTACTTGCCGGCGAGGAACGCGCCCCGGTCGATGACCATGTCGATCTCGTCGGCGCCCGCGGCGACGGCGTCACGGACGTCGGCCAGCTTCACGTCGAGGGCGGCACGGCCGGCCGGGAACGCGGTGGCGACCGAGGCGACCTTCACGCCGGAGCCGGCGACGGCCTCCTTGGCCACGGCCACCATGTCGGGGTAGACGCAGACCGCGGCGGTCGTCGGGGTCGTGCGGTCCGTGGGGTCGGGGTGGACCGCCTTGGCGCCGAGCGCCCGGACCTTGCCCGGGGTGTCCGCGCCTTCCAGCGTCGTCAGGTCGACCATCGAGATGGCGAGGTCGATGGCGTACGCCTTCGCGGTGGTCTTGATGGAACGGGTGCCGAGAGACGCGGCGCGCGCCTCCAGGCCGACCGCGTCGACGCCGGGCAGCCCGTGCAGGAAGCGGCGCAGCGTGCTGTCGGACGCGGTGACGTCGGCGATGGGGGTACCGCCCACGCGTTCAGCTGTGGGGGACTGTGCTGTGGGTGCAGTGGTGGGCATGGTCACCAGACGAGCATATCTACGCGCGTAGCAGCTGTACAGTCCCGGCGCTCGTCTTCCGACCGAAGATCACAGCTGAGCGCCGGTTCCGGGGCGCGTGGCGGCAGTGCCGACGGTGTCATGCAGACTTGGCCCATGACCACCCCCGACCACCAGTCACCCGCGTCACAGCCCCCGGTCCCCACCGCCAAGGACCGGATCTACCGCTCCCCGATGGCGCTCGTGGGCGGCGTGCTGCTGCTCGTCGTCGTCGGCTGGCTCGGCTTCGACGCGCTGTTCCAGGGCCATGGCCGCACGCCGTGGCTGGCGCTCGCCGCGATGATCCTGATCGTGCCGCTGGTGATCGCCTTCACGCTCCGCCCGGCGGTCTTCGCGGGCGAGGCCCGGCTGCGGGTGCGCAATCCGTTCCGGGTGATCAGCCTGCCCTGGGGCCAGGTCGCCGCGCTGCGCTCCGGCTTCTCCAACGAGGTCGTCGCGAAGTCCGGCGGCAAGTACCAGCTGTGGGCGATTCCCGTGTCGCTGCGGGCCCGCAAGAAGGCGGAGATGCGCAAGTCCCGGGCGGCGGCGGAAGCGGCGCGCGGCGGGGAGCCGACGCGCCGGAACTTCGGCTTCGGCACGGCGGGTGGCTTCGGAGCCCCCGGCGGCGCCGGCCTGAGGTCCGGGCCGACCCGCGCGGACACCGACCAGGTCATGGACGAGCTGCGGGAACTGCTGGACCGGCACGGCGAGGCGGAGCCGGCGCAGGGAGAGGTCGCCGTGCGCTGGGCGTACGAGGTGATCGCGCCTGCGCTGGCGGGTGCGGTGTTGCTGCTGATCCTGCTGGTCACCGGGTGAGGTTCTCCTGGGCCTCCCGGCGGGGATGAGCGGAAGCCCGGCCGCAGGGGTGGGCGGGCGTCAGCCGGGGGTCACCGAGCCGCAGCGCTGGCCGTGAAACATGCGTGAGCCGCCGCCGCCGTTCGTCCTGGACGGATGGAATCTGCGCCGGAAGTCCACGGGGATGTCCAGCGCGAAGAAGTTCTTTCCGTTCCCCGTCCGCGCGCGCAGGCGGATCCGGTGCTCGGCCACCGGCACCGTCTCGGGTAGCCGCAGCACCCACGCCTGCTTCCAGGGCCCGGCGGGGGGCCTGGGATCCCCGGACAGGGTCGCGCCCATGCGGGCCAGCAGGTCGGGCAGCCGATACCAGCGGTCCAGCATCTTCACCGGACCGAACTTCATGATCACATTGCAGGTGACCTGAGTCAGGTCGACGGCCTCCTTCAAATGGCCGTCCAACTCGCAGCGCACCTGGTGCCCGAGCCACGGCAGCGCGGGGGTCAGCGTGATGGTGAGGAGGTCCAGGACGTAGGTGTCGTCGCTGATGTCCTCCACCGTGTCCACACTCATCTCACTCACTCCGCGGTTTCACGAACACGAATACGGATGCTCCCGGGCCGCGCCCCCGTTCCCGCCCAGGGGAAGGGGTAGCGGCCCTCGGCAGCGTCTGACGCCGCTTCCTCACCCGTTCGGCGGTGTGGAAACGACGGAAGGAAGCCGACCGCCGTGGTGCAGGGACAGGCACCGACGGACGGCGCCGGGCGGACATCACCGGGCGGTTCGGCCGTGGACGAACGGACGGCCGCCCGGACATCCGGCGTACGGCGCCCGGTGTCCGGTCCTGGCGGGATGCGCCCGGCGTGTCGGCCGTCCGACAATGGCCAGGGCGGGTGCTCCGGCCCGATTCCGGCAGGCCGGAGCACCACATGTGCACTCGGCGAGGACTAGTCCCAGCCCCCGTCCCAGCCCCCGTCCCAGTCCCCGTCGAAGTGCCGGACCACGCGGAAGCTGGCCACCACGCCGTCCTTGATCTTGATGCCGTCGACGTGCCCGACGCGCACGCCTTCCGCGGAGCTGCGGGGCCCGACGGTGGCGACCGGAGCGCCGTTGTCGCAGACCACCCCGCGGAAGACCTCGACGGTCTTGCGGCTGTCGTTGCGGATGTTCAGGGTCCTCGCGCCCAGGCCGCTGATCACGGTGACGCAGTCGCCGGGGTGGGCGGAGTACGAGCGCTCGTTGATCTCGATCCGGCCCCAGTCCTCGTGGCCCCTGCCCCCCGGGCCCCTGCCTCTGTTCCCGCCCTCGTTGCCCTTGCCCGGTCCGGCGTTGCCGCCGAGGGGAGACGTGGCGGGAGCGGCCGGAGCGGACTGGGGCGCCGGGACGGAGGCCGCCGAGGCGTAGGTGATTCCTGACGCGGCCAGGGCGGACGCGGCCGCGATACCAGCGGTGACGACGGTGGAACGGGGGAGCTTCATGTCGCTTCTCCTGTCTCCGGTTTCAGAGATACCGGCCCGTCAGCCGGCTTGTGAGTAAAAGTACCCACGCCGGTCATATCGGTCATATAAGACAACCGGAACGAGGGGCTGATAGGGGTATTTTTGTCGCCGCGCACTGCTCCCCGGGGTCGTCGTCAGCCCATCAAGTAGACGCAATTAAAAGCAGATTGACCTACTATTAGCCCTTTTGAAGTATCTTCTGACGCCCGCTCACTTCCGTCGTGTCGCGGCGTGTCGCGGTGTGCCGCCGCGTGTCGCTGCGGCGGCGGAGACGAGTCCGTGTTAAAAGGGCGTCGCCTCGGCGCCGTCGGCCGCGGAGGGCGCGACCGCAGTGCGAGCGACGAGCCACCGTCCGGATCCGGGGAGTTGAGGAACGACGAAATGGGGTGCCCCCGGCTCGGGGCACCCCATCGCTGTCGTACGGATCAGATGCCGGCCGCCGCCGACAGGTCGCGCTTGATCGCGGTGAGGAGGTCGGTCGCGCGGGCGCGGGCGGCCGGGAGGGCCGCGTGGTCCGCGACCGGGACGACGACCTCCAGGTAGCACTTCAGCTTCGGTTCGGTGCCGCTGGGGCGGACGATCACGCGGGCGCCGTCGAGGGTGTAGCGCAGGCCGTCCGTGGGCGGGAGCTTCTCGCTGCCCCGGGTGAGGTCCTCGGCGCCGGTGATGGCCAGGCCCGCCAGCTCGGTCGGCGGCTGCTCGCGCAGGCGGCGCATCGCGTCCGCGATGAGCGAGAGGTCCTGCACACGGACCGACAGCTGGTCGGTGGCGTGCAGACCGTGCTCCACGGCGAGGTCGTCGAGGAGGTCGAGGAGGGTACGGCCCTCCTCCTTGAGGCCCGAGGCCAGCTCCGTGATCAGCAGCGCGGCGGTGATGCCGTCCTTGTCGCGCACGCCCTCGGGGTCCACGCAGTAGCCGAGGGCCTCCTCGTAGCCGTAGCGCAGGCCGTCCACGCGGGCGATCCACTTGAAGCCGGTCAGCGTCTCCTCGTAGGGCAGGCCCGCCTTCCCGGCGATCCGGCCGAGGAGGGAGGAGGAGACGATCGACTCGGCGAACACCCCGGTCGCGCCCCGGCGGACCAGGTGGGCGCCGAGCAGCGCGCCGACCTCGTCACCGCGCAGCATCCGCCACTCCGCGCCGTCCTTCACGGCCACGGCACAGCGGTCGGCGTCGGGGTCGTTGGCGATGATCAGGTCCGGGTCGGCCGTGCGGGCCTGGGCGAACGCCAGGTCCATCGCACCCGGCTCCTCGGGGTTCGGGAAGGCGACCGTCGGGAAGTCCGGGTCGGGGTCGGCCTGCTCTGCGACCAGCACCGGCTTCGGGAAGCCGGCCCGGGCGAAGGCGGCCAGCAGGACGTCCTTGCCGACGCCGTGCATCGCCGTGTAGACGGTGCGGGCGGTGCGCGGGGAGCCCTCGGCGAGGACGGCGTCCGTACGCGCCAGATAGGCGTCCAGGACCGCGTCGTCCAGGGTCTGCCAGCCGGACTCCGGGCGCGGTACGTCGTTCAGGGAGGCGATCGCGTCGATCTCGGCGGCGATCCCCGCGTCGGCGGGCGGCACGATCTGGGAGCCGTCGCCGAGGTAGACCTTGTAGCCGTTGTCCCGGGGCGGGTTGTGGCTGGCGGTGACCTCCACGCCCGCGACCGCGCCGAGATGCCGTATGGCGTACGCCAGGACCGGGGTGGGCAGCGGGCGGGGGAGTACGGCGGCGCGCAGGCCGGCACCGGTCATCACGGCGGCGGTGTCGCGGGCGAAGTCGGCGGACTTGTGGCGGGCGTCGTAGCCGATGACGACGAGTCCACCGGTGTGGCCGTTCTGCTTCAGGTACGCGGCGAGGCCGGCCGCTGCCCTGATGACGACGCTGCGGTTCATGCGCATCGGGCCGGCGCCGAGCTCGCCACGCAGACCCGCGGTGCCGAACTGGAGGGTGCCGCCGAAGCGGGCCGACAGTTCGTCGACGTCACCGGCCTCGATCAGCTTGGCGAGTTCGTCGCGGGTCTCCTGGTCGGGGTCCTCGGCGAGCCATGCGTGGGCCTTGGCCATCAGATCGTCGTGCACCTTGGGATCAACCTCTCCTCGTTTCGCTGGGGGCTCCGCCCCAGATCCCCGTTTCCCACGCGCCCACCCGGCTCGGTCGGCTGCGAAGTGAACGAGCGGCACCGCGCCACCGCTCCCACCCGCCGAGGCCGGCTCGCGCCGCCACGGAACCGGCGAGTCCCCGCGCTCGTCGCTCGGTGATGCGCCGGCAGCCCGGGGTGTCCCCGAGCCGCCGCTCGGCCGTCCACTCGGGGCCCGCTCGCGCCGCCACAGAAGCACCCGCGACCCCCCGAGCCGCCGCCCGTCGGTGAGCTCGCGGACCCGCGAGTCCCCCGATGGTCCCGCCGCTGCCGCCGCAACCCGCGAGAGCCCGGCGGCATGCCGTATGTCTTACAGCTTCCCCAGCACCTGGCCCAGCAGCTCGCCCATCCGTGCCGCCGAGTCGCGGCCCGCCTGGAGGACCTCCTCGTGGTTGAGGGGCTCGCCGGTCATGCCGGCCGCCAGGTTGGTGACCAGGGAGATGCCCAGCACCTCGGCGCCCGCCTCGCGGGCGGCGATGGCCTCCAGGACCGTGGACATGCCGACCAGGTCCGCACCGATGACGCGGGCCATGCGGATCTCGGCCGGGGTCTCGTAGTGCGGGCCGGGGAACTGCGCGTAGACGCCCTCCTCCAGGGAGGGGTCGATCTCCTTGCACAGGGCGCGCAGGCGGGGGGAGTAGAGGTCCGTCAGGTCGACGAAGTTGGCGCCGACGATCGGGGAGGTGGCCGTGAGGTTGATGTGGTCGCTGATCAGGACCGGCTGGCCGGGACGCATGCCCTCGCGCAGGCCACCGCAGCCGTTGGTCAGGACGACCGTCTTGCAGCCCGCGGCCACGGCCGTGCGGACGCCGTGGGCGACGGCGGCGACGCCGCGGCCCTCGTAGTAGTGGGTGCGGCCGAGGAAGACCAGGGCCCTCTTGTCACCGAAGGAGTACGAGCGGACCTTGCCGCCGTGCCCCTCGACGGCCGGCGGCGGGAAGCCGGGCAGCTCGGTGACCTGGAACTCGGCGTCGGGCGCGCCCAGGGCGTCGACGGCCGGAGCCCAGCCGGAGCCCATCACGAGGACGACGTCGTGGGTCTCGGCGCCGGTGAGTTCGCGCAGGCGCGCGGCGGCGGCGTCGGCGGCGGCGTACGGGTCGCCCTGGATGTCGTCCGGAAGAAGAGATGCGTTCACGAGGTCGAGGGTAGCCGGTCCGCGCCTACGCGCGTAGATGATAGACGTCACGGGATTGCTTTCGTTGTCTTGTTGTTTCCGACCAAGCCCGTGACATGAGGGGCTTTGCGTCACCTGTGAGCCCTCTGTGCTCAGCAGGGGCGCTTGCGGAGCTCCATCACATAGTCGTGGGGTGCCCCGGCCGACTCCGCCGCGTCGGCGATCTCGCCCAGGTAGCGGGCGGAGGGCAGACCGCCCTCGTAAGCGTTCAGGACGTACGTCCACGCGGCCTCCTCGCCGTCGAGGGTGTGCACGCGCACGCGCACCCGGCGGTAGAGATCCAGTCCCACGCCCTCCCACCGGTCGAGGGACTCCTCGTCCAGGGGTGCGATGTCGTACAGGCCGACGAAGACCTCGGCGAGCGGGTCCTCGACGATCGTCGCGAGCGCGCCCTCCCAGCCCAGGTGCTCGCCGCCGAACGTCAGCCGCCAGCCGTTCAGCCAGCCCGTGGCGCGCAGCGGGGAGTGCGGGGCGCGGTGGGACATCAGGCGCGCGTCGAGGTTGCCTGCGTACGCGGCATAGAGCGACATGGGGAGAGGGTACGGCAGGGGGCACGCGAGTCACTTGAGTCCCAGGGGAAGCTTCCGCGCGCCCCCGGGCAGTAGCACCTTGAAGCGTGCGGGACAATGGAGTACGTGACTCGGATCGTGATCATCGGTGGCGGACCCGGCGGATACGAAGCGGCCCTGGTGGCCGCCCAGCTCGGTGCGGAGGTGACCGTCGTCGACTGCGACGGTCTGGGCGGAGCGTCGGTGCTGACCGACTGCGTGCCGTCGAAGACGCTCATCGCTACGGCCGAGGTGATGACCACCTTCGATTCGTCGTACGAAGAGCTCGGGATCATCGTCGCCGACGACACCCCGCCGCTGGAGCAGGCGGCCCGGGTGGTCGGGGTGGACCTCGGGAAGGTCAACCGGCGTGTCAAACGGCTCGCGCTCGCGCAGTCGCACGACATCACCGCCTCCGTCACCCGCGCCGGAGCCCGGGTCATGCGCGGCCGCGGCCGGCTGGAGGGCATGCAGGCCCTCGACGGGTCCCGGAAGGTCGTCGTCACCGCCGCCGACGGCACCGAGGAGACCCTCACCGCCGACGCCGTCCTCATCGCCACCGGCGGTCACCCGCGCGAGCTGCCCGACGCCCAGCCCGACGGCGAGCGCATCCTGAACTGGACCCAGGTCTACGACCTCACCGAGCTGCCGGAAGAGCTGATCGTGGTCGGCTCCGGTGTGACCGGTGCCGAGTTCGCCGGCGCCTACCAGGCCCTCGGGTCGAAGGTCACGCTCGTGTCGTCCCGGGACCGGGTCCTTCCCGGTGAGGACCCGGACGCCGCCGCCGTGCTGGAGGACGTCTTCCGGCGCCGTGGCATGAACGTCATGGCCCGCTCCCGCGCCGCCTCCGCCAAGCGGGTCGGGGACCGGGTGGAGGTGACGCTCGCCGACGGGCGCGTCATCAGCGGCACCCACTGCCTGATGGCCGTCGGTGCCATCCCGAACAGCGCGGGCCTCGGCCTGGAGGAGGCCGGCGTCAAGCTGCGCGACTCCGGCCACATCTGGACCGACAAGGTGTCCAGGACGACCGCTCCGGGCGTCTACGCGGCCGGTGACGTGACCGGCGTCTTCGCGCTCGCCTCCGTCGCCGCCATGCAGGGCCGTATCGCCATGTACCACTTCCTCGGCGACGCGGTGGCCCCGCTGAACCTGAAGACCGTCTCCTCCAACGTCTTCACCGACCCCGAGATCGCGACCGTCGGCTACACGCAGGCCGACGTGGACGCGGGCAAGATCGACGCCCGGGTCGTGAAGCTCCCGCTGCTGCGCAACCCGCGCGCCAAGATGCAGGGCATCCGGGACGGCTTCGTGAAGATCTTCTGCCGCCCGGGTACGGGGATCGTCGTCGGCGGTGTGGTCGTGGCGCCGCGCGCCTCGGAACTGATCCACCCCATCTCGATCGCCGTCGACAACAATCTGACAGTCGAACAGATCGCGAACGCGTTCACGGTGTACCCCTCCCTTTCGGGGTCGATCGCGGAGGTGGCCCGCCAGCTCCACACCCGCAAGGCGGGCGTGGAGGGCTGACGGCCGGTTCCAACTTCCCGCTGGTCACGGGGAGTTGCCGCGTTTGCGCACGGCATAGTCAGGGCGGGTAGGTCCTATACCACTTCCCGCCCTGCCATGCGAACAACTTCGTTTATTCGGCGCAAACTGCTGAAAGCAGACGGTCGCTGGGGTTACTGTCAGTTTCGTGTTCGCTGCTGAACGTCGCCAATTGATCCTCGAAATGGTGCGAGCGAACGGTGCCGTGTCGCTCCGTGAACTCGCCCGCGTCGTCCAGACCTCCGAAGTGACCGTACGGCGGGACGTGCGGGCACTGGAGGCAGAAGGACTCCTCGACCGCCGGCATGGCGGTGCGGTACTGCCGGGCGGGTTCACGCGAGAGTCCGGCTTTCCGCAGAAGTCCCATCTCGCGACCGCCGAGAAGACGGCCATCGCCGACCTCGCGGCGGGCCTCGTCGAAGAGGGCGAGGCCATCGTGGTCGGCGCCGGTACGACCACGCAGGAGCTGGCCCGCCGGCTCGCGCGGGTGCCCGGGCTGACCGTCGTCACCAACTCCTTGCTGGTGGCTCAGGCGCTGGCCCACGCCAACCGGGTGGAGGTCGTGATGACCGGTGGCACCCTGCGCGGCTCCAACTACGCCCTCGTCGGCTCCGGCGCGGAGCAGTCCCTGCAGGGGCTGCGGGTGTCCAAGGCCTTCCTGTCGGGGAGCGGGCTCACCGCCGAGCGCGGGCTGTCCACCTCCAACATGCTCTCCGCGTCCGTCGACCGGGCCCTCGTCCAGGCCGCCGCGGAGGTGGTGGTCCTCGCCGACCACACCAAGCTCGGCACGGACACGATGTTCCAGACCGTGCCGACCGACCTCATCACGCGCCTGGTCACCGACGAGCCGCCGACCCACGACGACCGTGCCGCCACCGAGTTGCAGGCCCTTGCCGACCAGGGGGTGCAGATCGCCGTCGCCGGGGCGAACGGAGCCTCTCCGGGGGGTGAGCAGGCCCCGGGGCGGCGCGCTCCTCTGCCGGGGCCACGCAGGGGGCACGTGCCGGGTTCCTCACCGCTGAGGTCGGCTGCGGGGTTGGGGGAGCACGCGGGGGTGGAGCGGGGGCGCGTCGCTGATCTGCGGCGGCGGTGAGGTGCCTGCGCCTGATCGCCGTGGGGGCCGCAGGTACCACTGGAGCAGCCCTTCGGCCTGACCGTGGCCGGCGCTGGTCACCGTGAAGACGAAGTCCACGCGACCAGCTCAGGACCCGGAACAGCGGTTGGCCCCCGGTGTGCACCGGGGGCCAACTCAGTTTCTTGCGGCGGGACTTCAGTCCTTGATCTCGCAGATCGCCGCGCCGGAGGTGACGGACGCGCCGACCTCCGCGCTCAGGCCCTTGATGGTGCCCGCCTTGTGGGCGTTGAGGGGCTGCTCCATCTTCATGGCCTCCAGGACGACGACCAGGTCGCCCTCCTTGACCTCCTGGCCCTCCTCGACCGCGACCTTGACGATCGTGCCCTGCATCGGGGAGGCGAGGGTGTCGCCGGAGGCGACGGGGCCGGACTTCTTGGCCGCGCGGCGCTTCGGCTTGGCACCGGCCGCGAGGCCGGTGCGGGCCAGGGACATGCCGAGGGAGGCCGGGAGGGAGACCTCCAGGCGCTTGCCGCCGACCTCGACGACGACCGTCTCGCGGCCCGCGTCCTCCTCCGCCTCGGTGTCGGCGGGGGCGGCGAACGGCTTGATCTCGTTGACGAACTCGGTCTCGATCCAGCGGGTGTGGACCGTGAACGCCTCGGTGGAGCCGGTCAGCTCGGGCGCGAAGGCCGGGTCCCTGACCACCGTGCGGTGGAAGGGGATCGCCGTGGCCATGCCCTCGACCTGGAACTCGTCCAGGGCGCGCGCGGCCCGCTGAAGGGCCTCGGCGCGGGTACGGCCCGTGACGATCAGCTTGGCGAGCAGGGAGTCCCAGGCCGGGCCGATCACGCTGCCGGCCTCGACTCCGGCGTCCAGGCGGACGCCGGGGCCGGACGGGGCGTCGAACCGGGTGACCGTGCCGGGCGCCGGGAGGAAGTTGCGGCCCGGGTCCTCGCCGTTGATGCGGAACTCGAAGGAGTGACCCCGCAGCGGCGGGTCGTCGTAGCCCAGCTCCTCGCCGTCGGCGATGCGGAACATCTCGCGCACCAGGTCGATGCCGGCGACCTCCTCGGTCACCGGGTGCTCGACCTGGAGGCGGGTGTTGACCTCCAGGAAGGAGATCGTGCCGTCCTGGCCGACCAGGAACTCACAGGTGCCGGCGCCGACGTAGCCGGCCTCCTTCAGGATGGCCTTAGAGGCCCGGTACAGCTCGGCGACCTGCTTGTCGGACAGGAACGGGGCCGGGGCCTCCTCCACCAGCTTCTGGTGGCGGCGCTGCAGGGAGCAGTCACGGGTGGAGACGACGACCACGTTGCCGTGCTGGTCCGCCAGGCACTGCGTCTCCACGTGGCGGGGGCGGTCCAGGTAGCGCTCGACGAAGCACTCGCCGCGGCCGAACGCGGCGACGGCCTCACGCACCGCCGACTCGTACAGCTCGGGGACCTCTTCGAGGGTGCGGGCGACCTTCAGGCCGCGGCCGCCGCCACCGAAGGCGGCCTTGATCGCGATCGGCAGGCCGTGCTCCTCGGCGAAGGCCACGACCTCCTCGGCACCGCTCACCGGGTCCGGGGTGCCGGCCACCAGCGGGGCGCCGGCGCGCTGCGCGATGTGCCGGGCGGCGACCTTGTCACCCAGGTCGCGGATGGCCTGCGGCGGCGGGCCGATCCAGATCAGGCCCGCGTCCAGGACCGCCTGGGCGAAGTCGGCGTTCTCCGAGAGGAAGCCGTAGCCCGGGTGGATGGCGTCCGCGCCGGACTCGCGCGCCGCGTTCAGCACTTTCTCGATGTCCAGGTAGCTGGTGGCCGGGGTGTCACCGCCCAGGGCGAACGCCTCATCCGCGGCGCGGACATGCAGAGCGTCCCGGTCCGGGTCGGCGTAGACGGCCACGCTCGCGATCCCGGCGTCCCGACAGGCCCGGGCCACGCGGACAGCGATTTCGCCACGGTTGGCGATGAGCACCTTGCGCACGATTGAGGCTCCCTCCTTGAAACAAGCCGAGTTTAGGGACTGCCGACACGGCACTTCGACCCGTCCCCAATGGTGAGCTTGCCCACACGGAGCGTGATGCGAGGCGCGCTCGACCCGCGAAAAGCCTTGTCGCACCTCGGTACGCAGGGCTCCTTCGGGAAACCCTAGCCCCGTCATGTGGTCAAGGTCTCTGTGAGAGCGTGCTGCGCCCCACTCTGTTTCTTTGTCGAGTCCCTACGAATGGCCCAATGATTCTTTGCTGCCGCGCGAACCCTTGTCCCACGGTTTACCCGTTAGTAGCGTTCATGACGACTCGAACGTACCTGGGGTAACAGCGACGTGGCTTGAGAGTGGGTGGGGACCGGTGGTGCGCAGACCGGTGGCATGGGTCGTGGCGATCGTCCTTTTGGCGGAGGCGTTCTTCATCGGGGCGCTGAACTGGTTCCTCGGTGTGGTCGTCGACCGCCAGGACATGTCCCTGGCCGGCCTGGACCCGGACGTGATGGCGACGTCCTCGAAGATCGGCGGCCTCGTCTTCGGCCTCTACTTCGCGCTGTGCGCGCTGGTGGCCGTCCTGGTCGCGATACGTGACCGCGCCCCCGCGGGCTTCGGCCGCGTCCTGCTGATCAGCGTGGCGGTCGTCCACGGCCTGCTGGGCGCCTTCGCCTGGGGCTTGGTCGGCTGGACGGCGTTCCTGTTCATGGTGGCGGTGCTCGGCCTCGTCGTCCTGCTGCTGATGACGTACGACCGTGACGGCGGCCCGCAGCGGGCCGTGGCCGGGGGCGGTGCGGACGAGGGCGGCGACCCGAAGGCCGAGGCCGAGCCGGGTCCGGTCACGGCCGAGGCGGCCTCGCCGGCCCCGCGCACGGACGAGCCGCGGGACGGGGACGACGAGCCGCGGGACTCCGTGCCCGCCCAGTCACTCGTCCGGTGACCACAACTCCGTGATGCCGACGCCCAGTTCGGCCAGCAGCTTGCGCACCAGGGGCAGGCTGATGCCGATCACGTTGCCGTGGTCGCCCTCGATGCCCTCGATGAACGGCGCCGAACGGCCGTCCAGGGTGAAGGCCCCGGCGACGTAGAGGGGCTCGCCGGAGGCCACGTACGCCGCGATCTCCTCGTCGCTGGGGTCACCGAAGAGGACCACGGTGGACGCGGTCCCGGACACGTACCGCTTGGCCGTCGTGTCCCAGATGCAGTGCCCCGTCTGGAGGGTCCCGGCGCGCCCGCGCATCGCCTTCCAGCGGGCGGTCGCCTCCTCGGCGTCGGCGGGCTTGCCGAGGGCCTGCCCGTCCAGCTCCAGCACCGAGTCGCAGCCGATCACCAGGGCGCCCTGCACGCCCGGCTTCGCCGCCACGACCGAGGCCTTCGCCTCGGCCAGGGCGAGCGCCAGCTCCGCCGGGGTGGGGGCCGTGATGGCGTCCTCGTCGACGCCGCTGACGATCACCTCCGGCGCGAGGCCGGCCTGCCTGAGCAGGCCCAGGCGGGCGGGGGACTGGGAGGCGAGGATCAAGCGGCGGCGTGGCTTGGCAGTCATGCCGTCAGACTAGCCAGCGGGCGCCTGTCCGGCTCACCTCAGGCCGATGACCAGCATGATCAGGACCATGGCCAGGGCCATGAGAAAGCCGAGCCGCCGGAGCATGTCGTGCGCGTCGCGCATCTCCTTCGGCGGCTCGTTCTCGGGGTCTGACCACAGCACTCGTCCAGGGTGCGGGTCTGCGGGGGGTGGGCGCCTGAGTACGGCTACTCAGGTTGGCGCCCGGTGCCTCCCCGCTGTGCGCCCACGCGGCGGGGCCGCATGCCGATACGGCCCCGCACCTCGCGCGTGTCGCGCCTAGCCCGGCCAGTAGGTGCGGGTCCAGGACGCCGGCCCGGGCTTGGGCAGGTGGGCGGCGGCGATCCTGCTCGGGTCGGACCACGCGTCCCTCGGGCCCTTCGCGCCGGGCGGCGCCGCCGCTGCCGCCGCGGCGCGGGCGCGGACCACCGCCAGAGCGGCGGCCAGCTCCTCCGGGGTCGGGTTGCCCCGTACGACTCTGATCGTCACAGCGGCTCCTTACAGGGGGATGTTGCCGTGCTTCTTCGGAGGCAGGGATTCCCGCTTCGTGCGCAGCTGACGCAGGCCGCGGACGATGTGGGCGCGGGTGTCGGACGGCATGATCACCGCGTCGATGTAGCCGCGCTCGGCCGCGATGTAGGGGTTGAGGAGGGTGTCCTCGTACTCCTGGATCAGCCGGGCCCGGGTGTCCTCGCCCTGTCCGGCGGACTCCGCCTCGGCGATGGTGCGGCGGTGCAGGATGTTGACCGCGCCCTGGGCGCCCATGACGGCGATCTGGGCGGTCGGCCAGGCCAGGTTGAGGTCGGCGCCCAGGTGCTTGGAGCCCATGACGTCGTAGGCGCCGCCGAAGGCCTTGCGGGTGATGACCGTGATGAGCGGGACGGTGGCCTCGGCGTAGGCGTAGATCAGCTTGGCGCCGCGCCGGATGATGCCGGTGTGCTCCTGGTCGACGCCCGGCAGGAAGCCCGGCACGTCCACGAAGGTGAGCACCGGGACGTTGAAGGCGTCGCAGGTGCGCACGAACCGGGAGGCCTTCTCGGACGCGTCGATGTCGAGGCAGCCGGCGAACTGCATCGGCTGGTTGGCGACCACGCCGACCGGGTGGCCCTCGACCCGGCCGAAGCCGGTGAGGATGTTCGGCGCGAAGAGCGCCTGGGTCTCGAAGAACTCGCCGTCGTCCAGCACGTGTTCGATCACCGTGTGCATGTCGTACGGCTGGTTCGCGCTGTCCGGGACGACGGTGTCCAGCTCGCGGTCCTCGTCGTTGACCGCGAGGTCCGCCTCCTCCGGGAAGACCGGGGGCTCGGAGAGGTTGTTGGACGGCAGGTACGACAGCAGCTGCTTGACGTACTCGATGGCGTCCTTCTCGTCGCCGGCCATGTGGTGGGCCACGCCGGAGGCGGTGTTGTGGGTGCGGGCGCCGCCCAGCTCCTCGAAGCCGACGTCCTCGCCGGTGACGGTCTTGATGACGTCCGGGCCCGTGATGAACATGTGCGAGGTCTGGTCGACCATGACCGTGAAGTCGGTGATGGCCGGGGAGTAGACCGCGCCGCCCGCGCAGGGGCCGACGACCAGGCTGATCTGCGGGATCACACCGGAGGCGTGGGTGTTGCGGCGGAAGATCTCGCCGTAGGCGCCGAGGGAGGCCACGCCTTCCTGGATGCGGGCGCCGCCGGAGTCGTTGATGCCGATGACCGGGCACCCGGTCTTCAGCGCGAAGTCCATGACCTTGACGATCTTCTGGCCGTAGACCTCGCCGAGGGCGCCGCCGAAGACGGTGAAGTCCTGCGAGAAGACGGCGACCGGGCGGCCGTCCACGGTGCCGTAGCCGGTGACCACGCCGTCCCCGTACGGCCGGTTCTTCTCCAGGCCGAAGTTGGTGGAGCGGTGCCGGGCGAACTCGTCGAGCTCGACGAAGGAGCCCTCGTCGAGAAGGAGTTCGATGCGCTCACGGGCCGTCAGCTTGCCCTTGGCGTGCTGCTTCTCGACGGCGCGTTCCGAGCCGGCGTGCGTCGCCTCGTGGATGCGGCGCTGGAGATCCGCGAGCTTGCCCGCGGTCGTGTGGATATCGATCCCTTGAGGCGTGTGGATCTCTTGACGCTCTTCCGGCTCGGACATCGGGATGCGGCTCCCTGCCTGCTCAAAAGGGGGGACGGTTACTCATCCGTAGAGTAGTGCTGGGCCTGTGCGTCGGCAGTGCGGCGTTTCCCACACCTAGGGTGACTTGCATGACGCCGCACAATGCATCAGATGACAGCCGCTGGTCCAACCTGGACCGTCCGCCCCTGAACGCCGCGGCTCTGCGGCGCGCGCTGGTCCGGGAGGACAGCCTGTACAGCGCGGTGGACGTGGTGCAGCGCACCGGCTCCACCAACTCCGACCTGGTCGCCCGGGCCGTCGCCGGGAAGGCGGACGAGGGGGCGGTGCTGGTGGCGGAGGAGCAGACCGCGGGCAAGGGGCGCCTGGACCGCCGGTGGACGGCGCCGGCGCGCTCGGGCCTGTTCTTCTCCGTGTTCCTGCGGCCCGCCGAGGTGCCGGTGGCCCGGTGGGGCTGGCTGCCGCTGCTCACCGGAGTCGCCGTGGCGACCGGGCTGTCCCGGGCGGCGGGCGTGGACACGGCCCTGAAGTGGCCGAACGACCTGCTGGTGACCGTGGCGGGCGAGGAGCGCAAGGCCGGGGGCATCCTCGCCGAGCGGGCCGGTGCGGACGGTGTGGTCATCGGCGTCGGCGTCAACGTCACGCTGCGGGCGGAGGAGCTGCCGGTGCCGCAGGCGGGGTCGCTGGCGCTGGCCGGGGCGGTGAGCACGGACCGGGATCCGCTGCTGCGGGCGGTGCTGAGGGCGCTGGAGGACTGGTACGGGCGGTGGCGGGGCGCCGAAGGCGATCCTGCGGTCAGCGGCCTTCAGGAGACCTACGCGGCGGGGTGCGCGACGCTGGGACGCACCGTGCGGGCCGAGCTGCCGGGGGAGCGGTCGATCGTGGGTGAGGCGGTGGCGGTCGACGGGGACGGGCGTCTGGTCATCGCGACGGAGACGGGTGTGCAGGAGCCGGTGGGGGCGGGGGACATCGTCCATCTGCGGCCCGCGTGAGCGGATGCCTGCGGCGCCGCGGCCATGAGGCCGACAGCACGGCAGCGCCCCGCAGGGGCGCGGGGAACTGCGCGGCCAACCGCGGGGGACCGGTACTGGGCGACTGCGGGGGGCGCACCCCCGGACCTGCCCCGATGCGGGGGCCCGGGGGTGCAGCCCCGGGGTGGCCGGCGGCGACGCCGGTCAGCGCGTCCGGCACCGGGAAGTGGACCGTCGGCCGAACCCGACGGAGTGAGCTGGCGCACACCTGCCGTAGAGTTGAGGCCGGTCGAAACGTGACCGCGGCAGATCGGAAGGGCAGCAGGCGTGACCGTCGACGACACGGGCTCCGGCGCGGACGCGGACGGCCGGGTGGACCCTCCCCAGGAGCGGGGGAACGCCCACGCCGCCGACCCGGGCGAGGACCCGCTGGCCCTGCGCCTCGAACAGCTCATCCTGGGCGCCGAGCGCCGCTACACGCCGTTCCAGGCGGCCCGTAGCGCCGGTGTCTCCATGGAGCTGGCGTCCCGGTTCTGGCGGGCGATGGGGTTCGCGGACATCGGGCAGGCCAAGGCGCTGACGGAGGCCGATGTGCTGGCCCTGCGCCGGCTCGCCGGTCTGGTCGAGGCGGGGCTGTTGAGCGAGGCCATGGCGGTGCAGGTCGCCCGGTCCACCGGGCAGACCACCGCCCGGTTGGCCGAGTGGCAGATGGATTCCTTCCTGGAGGGTCTGACCGAGCCGCCCGAGCCCGGGATGACCCGCACCGAGGTGACGTACCCGATCGTCGAGCTGCTCCTGCCCGAACTGGAGGAGTTCCTGGTCTACGTGTGGCGGCGCCAGCTCGCCGCCTCTGCCGGCCGGGTCGTGCAGTCGGCGGACGACGAGGAGATGGTCGACCGGCGGCTCGCCGTCGGCTTCGCCGACCTGGTCGGGTTCACCCGGCTGACCCGCCGGATGGAGGAGGAGGAGCTCGGGGAGCTGGTCGAGGCCTTCGAGACCACCGCCGCCGACCTGGTGGCCGCGCGGGGCGGCCGGCTCATCAAGACCCTCGGCGACGAGGTGCTCTACGCGGCGGACGACGCCGGCATCGCCGCGGACATCGCGCTGCGGCTGGTGGAGACGCTGGCGAACGACGAGACGATGCCCGAGCTGCGGGTCGGCATGGCGTTCGGCACGGTCACCACCCGTATGGGTGATGTGTTCGGTACGACGGTGAACCTGGCCTCCCGGCTGACCTCCATAGCCCCCCGGGACGCCGTGCTGGTGGACAGCGCCTTCGCCGAGGAGCTGATCCGTACCGGCGAGGCGCCCGCCTCCGAGGCCGAGGCGGCCGAGGCCGCGGCGGCCGCCGAGAAGGAGGGCGAGGAGCCGCCGACGTACCGCTTCGCACTCCAGCCGATGTGGCAGCGCCCGGTGCGTGGGCTCGGTGTGGTCGAGCCCTGGCTGCTGGCCCGCCGTGACGGCCGGCCGTAGGTGCGCGCGCCTCCTCAGTGGACGTCCACGCACAGGCCCAGCACCGGTACGCACAGCCCGCCCGGGCCTGGGTGCGCCTTGCTGTGACTCGGTGACGGTGTGGTCGGCGCCGGTGGGGTGGTCGTGGGGGCCGGACGCGGGGCGGACGTCGCCGCCGAGGGCTGAGGTGTGGTGCCGGAGGTGGTGCCCGGAGCGGTCGGGAGGGCGGTCGCGGTCGGTAGGGCGGTGCCCGTCGGCGATGCCCTTTTCGCGGCCGGACCGGTGCGTGCGCCCGTGGGCGTCGGCGCGGGGCTCCTGCCGCCCATGACGGAGGTCGCCGAGGGCGGTGCGGTGGGGTCGGCGGAGACTGTGGCGGCCGTGTTCGACGCGTGGTCCGCGGTGCCGCCGCCCGCGCCGGCGCGGGGCTCGGCCTCCGCCGTGCCCGGGGCGCCGACGCCCGACTCCGGCGAGACCCGGACCAGGCTGAGCACGCCCGCCGCGAGGGCGAGACCGCCGGCGGCGAGCAGGACCTTGCGGGGGCGCGGTTTGCGGTGCCGCCCGCGCCGTACGCCCGACGCACCGGCCGGCTCGCCGCGTCCTTCCGGCTCCCCCTCCGCGCCCGGTGCCGTCTGTGCCGTACGGGCCTGTGCACGTATCGGTGCCATGGTTCCCCTCCCCGGTTCCCCTTCCGGCCGCGCCGCAGGCATGCCGTGGCGGACGCACGCTATGCGGTCCTGTGGGCGATGTGGGGTGAGACGGCCGGGATGTCACTCGAACGGGCGTAGCCCTCTGGACTTTCCCGAGATCGGGTACGGCTGCGATGATCGGGCCGAGAGTGCGTTAACCCGCGTTAACACGTGAGCCGGAGGATGTCATGAGCGAGGAGCGGTTCGGGGAGTTCGTGCTGGTGCGGCGACACGGGCATGTCGCGGAGCTGGTCATGGACCGGACCAAGGCCATGAACGCCGTCTCGACGGAGATGGCCCGCTCCCTCACCGCCGCGTGCACGGCGCTGGCCGGTGACCGGGACGCGCGTGTGGTGGTCCTGACCTCGTCCCATGAGCGGGCCTTCTGCGTCGGCGCGGACCTGAAGGAGCGGAACTCCTTCAGCGACGCGGACCTGCTGCGGCAGCGGCCGGTGACGCGCGGGGCGTACACCGGGGTGCTGGAGCTGCCGATGCCGACGATCGCGGCGGTGCACGGCTTCGCGCTGGGCGGCGGTTTCGAGCTGGCCCTGTCCTGCGACCTGATCGTGGCCGACCGCACGGCGGTGGTGGGGCTGCCGGAGGTGTCCGTGGGCGTGATCCCCGGGGGCGGCGGCACGCAGCTGCTGCCGCGGCGGGTCGGCGCGGCGCGGGCGGCCGAGCTGATCTTCTCGGCCCGGCGGCTCGAGGCCTCGGAGGCCGCTGAACTCGGGCTCGTGGACCGGCTGGTGGACGAAGGCCGGGACCGGGAGGAGGCGCTGGACCTGGCCGCCCGCATCGCCGGCAACTCACCGGTCGGCCTCAGGGCCGCCAAGCGTGCCCTGCGCCTCGGCCACGGCCTGGATCTCCGGGCGGGCCTGGAGGTCGAGGACGCGGCGTGGCGCACCGTGGCGTTCTCCGGGGACCGGGCGGAGGGCGTGGCGGCCTTCAACGAGAAGCGCAAGCCGGAGTGGCCCGGTGAGTGAGGCGTCCCGAAAGGGCCCGGGGCCCTGAGATCCCTCCACCGATCGCCCCATCAATGTCCCGATTACCCCAAATCATCCCTAACCTGGAGTAATGGCTGAGGACAAGCGGCTGGCCGCCGTGGTGGCGCTGGCGCAGGGGATGGCGGCGGCGCACACCCCCCGGGACTCGTGGCAGGCCGCCGCACTCGGCGCCTGCCGGGCGCTGGACGGCAACTTCGCCGCGCTGTCGGTGTGGGAGCGGGAGCTCGGCCGGCTCCGCGTCCTCGTGAACGTGGGGGACCGGCGCCCGGACGAGGAGGAGTTCCCCGAATCCGAGGCCTACCCGGTGCACCAGTTCCCGGAGATCACCGAGTTCCTGCACGAGCGGTGGGCCGGCGGGGGCGGCCCCAACGCGTGGGTGGAGACCGCCGAGGGGACGGCCGCCGGCACCCCGGGCTACTTCCACCACCGGGTCGCCGCCCTGCGCCGCCGCGGCCGGGGGTGCTGCGTGGTCGCCCCGGTCCTGCTGCACGGCAGGGCCTGGGGCGAGTTGTACGTCGCCCGGCCCGTCAAGGCCCCCGTGTTCGACCCGGCCGACGCCGACTTCGCGACCGTGCTGGCCGCCGTCGTCGCCGCCGGGCTTGCGCAGACCGAGCGGCTGGAGGAGGCCCGCCGGCTCGCGTACACCGACGCCCTCACCGGACTCGCCAACCGGCGGGCCGTGGACGTGCGCCTGGAGGAGGCGGTCGAGCGGCACCGCATGGAGGGCCTGGTCGTCAGCCTCGTCGTGTGCGATCTCAACGGGCTGAAGCGGGTCAACGACACCCTCGGGCACGCCGTCGGCGACCGGCTCCTGGAGCGCTTCGGCTCGGTGCTCTCGCTGTGCGGCGCCATGGTGCCGGGCGCGCTGGTCGCGCGGCTCGGCGGGGACGAGTTCTGTCTGCTGGCCGTCGGGCCGGCCGCCGACGACGTGGTCAAAGCCGCCGATGAACTGTGCCGGAGGGCGGGGGAGTTGGAGTTGGGGGAAGGGGTGGCGTGCGGGGTCGCCTCGACCGAGGATCCGATCGGGGAGGTGCGGGACGCGCGGCGGCTGTTCCGGCTCGCCGACGCCGCCCAGTACCGGGCCAAGGCCCTCGGCGCCGACCGGCCGGTGGTGGCGGGCCGGGGCGGGCCGGAGGACCCGGTCGTCCGGCTGGCCGACGAGCCGCCGCACGTGTCGCCCGCCGAGCGGCGCCGGTTCCGCGGGCGCCGGCCGTAGTTTCGCCGCTGAGGCGAAGGCCACACGGATCGGTAAGGGTCTCTCCCGTACTCCACTAGTGACATCGCCGCATTCAATGCGTACGCTCCTGAATATGGATATGCACACTGTGGTGGTGGGGACGTCGGGTGTCACGGCGTCCGACGTGCTCGCCGTGGCGCGGGGCGGTGCCCGCATCGAGCTGTCGGCCGAGGCGGTGGCGGCCCTGGCGGCGGCCCGCGAGATCGTGGACGCGCTGGCGGCCAAGCCCGATCCGGTCTACGGCGTCTCGACCGGCTTCGGCGCCCTGGCGACCCGGCACATCAGCCAGGAACTGCGCGCCCAGCTGCAGCGCAACATCGTCCGCTCGCACGCCGCCGGCATGGGCCCGCGGGTCGAGCGCGAGGTCGTACGGGCCTTGATGTTCCTGCGGCTGAAGACCGTCTGCTCCGGACACACCGGCGTCCGGCCCGAGGTCGCGCAGACCATGGCCGACGTGCTGAACGCCGGGATCACCCCGGTCGTGCACGAGTACGGCTCCCTCGGCTGTTCCGGTGACCTGGCCCCGCTGTCCCACTGCGCTCTGGCCCTCATGGGCGAGGGGGACGCGGAAGGGCCCGACGGCACCGTCCGCCCCGCCGGTGAGCTGCTCGCCGAGCACGGGATCAGGCCGGTCGAGCTGCGCGAGAAGGAGGGTCTCGCCCTCCTCAACGGCACCGACGGCATGCTCGGCATGCTGATCATGGCCCTCGCCGACCTCGACACCCTGTACAAGTCCGCCGACGTGACCGCCGCGTTGAGCCTGGAGGCCCTGCTCGGGACGGACAAGGTGCTGGCGCCCGAGCTGCACGCCATCCGCCCGCACCCGGGGCAGGGCGCGTCCGCCGCCAACATGCTGGCCGTGCTGAAGGGTTCGCAGCTCACCGGGCACCACCAGGACGACGCTCCGCGCGTCCAGGACGCCTACTCCGTGCGCTGCGCCCCGCAGGTCGCCGGCGCCGGGCGCGACACCATCGCGCACGCCCGCCTGGTCGCCGAGCGGGAACTGGCCTCCGCCGTCGACAACCCGGTCGTGCTGCCCGACGGCCGCGTGGAGTCCAACGGCAACTTCCACGGCGCGCCCGTGGCCTACGTCCTGGACTTCCTCGCCGTCGCCGCCGCCGACCTCGGCTCCATCGCCGAGCGCCGCACCGACCGGCTGCTGGACAAGAACCGCAGCCACGGCCTCCCGCCGTTCCTCGCCGACGACGCCGGTGTCGACTCCGGGCTGATGATCGCCCAGTACACGCAGGCCGCCCTGGTCAGCGAGATGAAGCGGCTCGCCGTACCGGCCTCCGCGGACTCCATCCCGTCTTCCGCCATGCAGGAGGACCACGTCTCCATGGGCTGGTCGGCCGCGCGCAAGCTGCGCACCGCCGTCGGCAACCTCACCCGGATCATCGCCATCGAGCTGTACGCGGCCACCCGCGCCATCGAGCTGCGCGAGGGCCTGAGCCCGGCGCCCGCCTCCCAGGCCGTGATCGGGGCCGTGCGCGCCGCCGGTGTGCAGGGCCCGGGTCCGGACCGGTTCCTGGCGCCCGACCTGGCCGCCGCCGACGCGTTCGTGCGCGACGGCCGGCTCGTCGCCGCGGCGGAGTCGGTCACCGGCCCGCTGCAGTAACGTCTCCGCGCGAGAAACAGGGGCCCTGCCGGGTGCGGGGCCCCTGTTGGCGTGTCACTTCAGCTTGGCCTGCTGGGCCCTGACGACCTCGGGCGACACCGTGTACGCCTCCTTGGCCATCATCGCGCCCAGGTTCGAGGTGAAGTAGACCGACAGGTTGTTCCCGCGCCGGAGCACCTCGGCGTGGACGGGAGCGGCGTCCCCGTCGTCCGAGTCCATGGTGGCGGTGAACGCCACCGACCCGTCCCCGGCGCCCGTCGCCTTCTCCTCGGCGACCTTCGAGAACTGCACCTTGGTCCCCGCCTGCTGGGCGGGGAAGCCGCTCGCGCAGTCCTTCACCGCGGTGGAGAGCGACGCGAGGGCCTTCTCGGCACCGTCCCCGTCGTACGAGGCCAGGGTGACCGTGGTGAGGTCCCGGTCCAGGGACTTGTGCATCGCCTCCTCGAACTTCCCCTCGTCGAGGTCGTCCAGGGAGGTCGGCTTGGCGGCGGGCTCCTTCTTCTGCTTCTCCGTGGCCAGACGGTCGGTCTTGGCCGCCGCATCGGTCGGCGGGAGCCCGCTCAGCACGCGGACCAGCGGCCGGCACTGCGCGCTGCCGGTGGTGATCGCCTTGGCCCGGGCGGCCGGCACGGCGCCCACCGTGAACCCGGGCACCTCGCCCTCCGCGATGATCAGTTTCTTCAACTCGGCGGCGCTCAGGGCCTTCGCGGCCGTACCGGAGTCCTTCGAGTCCCCGCCGGAATCCCCGCCGGAACAGCCCGTGACGAGGGCGAACGACAGCGCACCCAGAACTGCGGTGGCGCACAGCCGCACGCCCGATGATCTCTTCATGGGCGCACTATGTGTGAAACGTCAAAGGTTCGTCAAGGCAGATTAAAAGCCCATGCGTTCCCGGCGCACCGAATACACCACGAAGCCGGCGCCCACACCGAGGAAGAGGGTGCCGCCGACGACGTACGGCGTGGTGTCGATGCTTCCGGTGTCGGCGAGTTGGGTGTCGTCCGCCGCCTCCCGCGCGGTCTCGGCGGTCGCCTGCGACACCGCCCTGGCCTGCTGGGTCAGGTGTGTCGTGGAGGTCTCCGTGCTCGCTCTGTCCGAGGAGTCCTGCGACGCGTTGGCGGACGGGACGAACCACAACGCACACAACAGAGTGGCCGCGGCGGTGGCGGTCAGCAGCGGACGGCGAGCGGATGACACGGAATATCGATCCCCTTGTGACGCTGGCGAATTGGCCGTGGGCAGTGATGTTAGTGAAAGTTGCGGGTCACAGGAAAGTCACGGGAGGTTTCAGTCGTACGCTCCCGCCATGAACGCTGAAGACACATCACGTTTTGTACGGCTTCGAGTGGAGCTGGTGCTCGAGGTGCACGACGAGGACGAGGTCGGCAAGGCCGCGATGCGCCGGCTCGCCGCCGATCCGGATCTGCCGGCGGCGGAGCGGGCCCAGGCAGAGGCCGCTGTGACGGAAGACACCGCCGAGGCCCTGGCGTATCTCGTGGACCCGTTCGACCTGGTCAGCGAGGTGCCCGGGGTGGAGCTGCAGCAGGCGTCCTGGTCGAGTGAGCGAATCGACTACGACCCGGACTCGCCGGACTGGGAGCTGGACGAGGAAGATGTGGAGGACGACGAAGACGAGGACGGCATGGGCTGAGCGTCACGGGACACCCTGAACCCCGGGCGGCAACCGCCGTCCGGGGTTTCGTCGTCTCAAGGGACGCACGGACCGGCACCCGCACCACCCGCACCACCCGCGCGCGCGGACGTGGTGTGCCCCACAGATCCGGCGAAGGTGGAACGGGACGACACGGCCGTAGCGTTGAGGGTTCTTGCGGGGACTCATCTACGGGGCTTTCCGGCCAACCGGCAACGATGGAGAAGTGTGTGATGACGGACAGTAAGCGGCGCAAGGGCCTGATGGCCGCGTCCGCACTGCTCGGTGGTGTCCTGGCCCTCGCGGGCTGTTCCGGCGGCGGCAACGCCAATACGTCCGACAAGGACGAATCCTCGCAGGCCCAGGCAGACGCGGCGGCGGCGAAGAAGTCCTCCCAGGCGCAGATCACGATCACGCCCAAGGACGGCTCCGACAACGCGTCGATCAACAACTCCGCCGCCGTCACGGTCAGCAAGGGCACGCTCACCGGCGTCACGATGACCACCCAGGACGGCAAGACCGTCTCCGGTCAGCTCTCCGCCGACAAGAAGAGCTGGAAGCCCACCGTCCAGCTGCAGCGCTCGACCACCTACAAGGTCGCCGCCGAGGCCAAGGACGCCCAGGGCCGCATAGCGAACGAGAACGCGTCCTTCACCACCGTCTCCCCGGCCAACAGCTTCATCGGCACCTTCACCCCGGACGACGGCTCCACGGTCGGCGTCGGCATGCCGGTCTCGATCAACTTCGACAAGGCGATCACCAACAAGGCGGCCGTCCAGAAGGGCGTCACCGTCACCTCCAGCAGCGGCCAGGAGGTCGCCTGCCACTGGTTCAACGCCAACCGCATGGACTGCCGCCCGGAGCAGTACTGGAAGGAAGGCTCCACCGTCACCCTGAAGCTCGCCCTCGACGGCGTCCAGGGCGCGCCCGGCGTCACCGGCGTCCAGCAGAAGACGGTCACCTTCCACATCGGCCGCAACCAGGTCTCCTACGTCGACGCCAAGACCAAGCAGATGAAGGTCACGCAGGACGGCAAGGTCGTCAAGACCATCCCGATCTCCGCCGGCGCCCCCGAGCACACCACCTACGAGGGCCAGATGGTGATCTCGGAGAAGTTCAAGCAGACCCGCATGAACGGCGCGACCGTGGGCTTCAAGGACTCCGACGGCAAGGGCGAGTACGACATCAAGGACGTGCCGCACGCCATGCGCCTGACCACCTCGGGCACCTTCATCCACGGCAACTACTGGGGCGCGCCGTCCGTCTTCGGCAACGTCAACACCAGCCACGGCTGTGTCGGCCTGCAGGACAAGAAGGGCGCGAACGACCCGAGCACCCCGGCCGCGTGGTTCTTCGAGCACTCGCTGGTCGGTGACGTCGTGGTCGTCCAGAACACCGGCGACAAGACGGTCTCCCCGGACAACGGCCTCAACGGCTGGAACATGGACTGGGCACAGTGGAAGGCCGGTTCGGCCGTCTGACGGTTCGTCCACAGCTTCCCGGTGCCGCCCTTCGAGGGCGGCACCGGCGTTTCCGGGCCCTTTATGGGCTGGACCACAGCGTTCTCATGCTTCTTTTATGCCGGCCTTAGGGTGCCGTCACGGTCCGTCCCTAGCTTGCGGCCATGTTCTTCACCTACCTGAGGCGCGAACTGCGCCGCCGCAGAAAGGCGGCCCTCGTCGTCGCCTCCGGCCTCGCGCTGGGCATCGCGCTGGTCATCGTGGTCAACTCCGTGTCCAGCGGCATGGGGAAGGCCCAGGACAAGGTCCTGCAGTCGTTGTACGGCCTGGGCACGGACATGACCGTCACCAAGGCGCAGACGCCGAGCGGAAGCAGCTCGCAGCGGCCCCGCTTCCAGTTCGACGCACGGGGCGACGACGACAAGTCCACCCAGAGCAGCGACCGGGTCATGGTGCAGGGCTTCACCACCCTGTCCTCCTCGACCGTCGGCAAGGTCGCCGGCCAGCAGGGCGTCTCGACCGCCGTCGGGGGGCTGAGCCTCAACGTGTTCAAGGTCAGCGGCCAGTTCACCCGCGGCCAGTTCCAGCAGAACGGCGGCACCGGAGGGTTCCAGCGGGGCGGCCCCACCGGCGCGCCGCAGGGTGAGGTCAAGGGCGGCGGCGCGAACTTCGACATCAACCAGTACACCGTCTTCGGCACGGACGTCACCAGGACCGGTGTCGGCCCGCTGACCTCCTCGAAGATCACCAGCGGCCGTGGCTTCAGGACCAGCGAGACGAACGCCAAGGTGGCCGTGGTCGACTCCGCGTACGCCAAGGAGAAGAAGTACAAGGTCGGTTCGACCGTCACCGTCAAGGGCTCCAAGTTCCAGGTGATCGGCATCGCCACCGCCGACAGCGGAGACTCGGCGGCCAACCTGTACATACCGCTGCAGCAGGCGCAGACCCTCGCGGACGAGAAGGACAAGGTCACCACGATCTACGTCAAGGCGACCGACTCCCAGAAGATCGACTCCGTCAAGAGCGCCATCCAGAAGAACGTCTCGGGTACGACGGTCACCACCTCCTCCGACCTGGCGAAGACGGTCTCCGGCTCCCTGTCCACCGCCTCCTCCCTCGCCACCAAGGTCGGCAAGTGGCTGTCCATCGCGGTGCTGGTGGCCGCGTTCCTGGTCGCGGGCCTGCTGACGTCCTCCGCGGTCTCCCGCCGCGTCCGCGAGTTCGGCACGCTGAAGGCGCTGGGCTGGAAGTCGGGCCGGGTGACCCGCCAGGTGGTCGGCGAGGCCGTCGTCAACGGCCTGGTCGGCGGCGCCCTCGGCATCGCCCTGGGCCTCGCGGGCGCCTACGCCGTCACGGCCATCAGCCCCACCCTGCAGGCCCAGCTGGGCGGCGGCAGTGGTGGCGGCGGCTTCGGCGGCGGGCCCGGTGGTGGCGGCTTCGGCGGTCCCGGCCGCCAGGCGGCGAAGTCCCTGGAGGTCGCCCTGACGGCCCCGGTCAGCGTCACGACGATCGCCCTGGCGGTGGGCCTGGCCGTGGCCGGTGGCCTCGTCGCGGGCGCCTTCGGCGGCTGGCGCGCGTCGCGGCTCCGCCCGGCGGACGCCCTGCGCCGAGTCGAGTAGCCGACGGCGAAGGCGCACCACCCCCGAACCTCACTCACCCGGGAGCCACCCGCATGTACGACCTCAGAAACGTCACCAAGCGCTACACCCGCGGCAAGGACACCGTCCACGCCCTCGACGGCGTAGACCTGACCATCGCCGACGGCGACCGGCTCGTCATCCAGGGCCCCACCGGCGGCGGCAAATCCACCCTCCTGCAGATGCTCGGCGGCCTTGACCGCCCCACCTCCGGCGAAGTCGTCCTGGACGGCACCGACCTGGCCAAGCTCAGCGAGGCCCGGCTGACCCGGATCCGCAGCGAGAACATCGGGTTCGTCTTCCAGTCCTTCAACCTCATCCCCACCCTCACCGCCCAGGAGAACGTGGAGACGGCCCTCGTCCCCCTCGGCATCAAGGTCAAGGAACGCCGCGAACTCGCCGCGGACGCACTGAAGTCCGTCGGCCTCGGTGAGCGCCTCTCCCACCTCCCCGGCGAGATGTCCGGGGGACAGCAGCAGCGCGTCGCCATCGCCCGGGCCGTGGTGAAGAAGCCCAAGGTGCTGCTGGCCGACGAACCGACCGGCAACCTCGACGAGGGCATGCGCGACGAGATCATGGACGTACTCGAACGCCTGTGGAAGGAGCACGGATTGACCTTCATCATGGTCACCCACGACTCCGCGATAGCGAAGAAAGCCCCGCGGCTGGCCACCATCCGCAAGGGAAGGATCACGGTGAAGGAGAACGCGGGCACCTGACGGCCCGTAACGCCCTTTGCGGCGGGCGCACTTCGCGGTTCTGTAACAGTGGCCCGGAGGCGGCGTAACAGTTTCCCGTCGCTCTTTCTTACCGTCCTTTCGTCCATTGAGCCGTCTGATCACCCCCCGGCATACTGCGTGATCCGGGGGGTGACGCTCCTGCGTACGAGACCACCCCCGGCCGGGTGAACGGGGAATTCGCCCGGTACTTCATCTCCAGGGGGAGATCTTGCGCAGACAAGTGAAAAGAGCTGCCGCGGCCAGTGTGGCCACGGCCGCAGCCGTCGCCCTCGCAGCGGGTATGACCAGCCCGGCGTCGGCGAAGCCCACCGAGCGCACCCCGGCCGCCGCCTCCGCGCTCACCGCGAGGACCCATGTCACCCTCATCACCGGTGACCGCGTCGCCCTCGACGCCAAGGGCCGGATCGTCGGCCTCCAGCGGGCCAAGGGCCGCGAGCACATACCCTTCCAGGTCCGCAGGACCGAGGGCCACACGCTGGTCGTCCCGGCCGACGCGGCCCACCTGATCGCCTCCGGCAGGCTGGACCAGCGCCTGTTCGACGTCACCGAACTGAACAAGGCCGCCACCCGCCGGGCGCAGAAGAACGGCCTGAAGGTCATCGTCGGCTACACCGGCTCCGCCGCGGCCGCCAAGGCGAACGTCCGGGGCGCGGGCCATCTGCGCCGCAGCCTGGGCGCCCTCAACGCCGACGCCGTGCAGACGCCGGTCAAGGACACCGCCGGACTGTGGCACGCCGTCACCGACGGGAACACCACCGCCTCCGGCATCGCGCACGTCTGGCTCGACGGCGTCCGCACGGCCTCCCTCGACAAGTCCGTGCCGCAGATCGGCGCCCCGGTCGCGTGGAAGGCCGGCTACACCGGCAAGGGCGTGAAGGTCGCCGTCCTGGACACCGGCGTGGACACCGGCCATCCGGACCTCAAGGACCAGGTGATCGCGTCCAGGAACTTCTCCGGCGCCGCCGACGCCACCGACCACTACGGGCACGGCACCCACGTCGCCTCCATCGTGGCGGGCACCGGGGCCAAGTCGGGCGGCAAGTACAAGGGAGTCGCCCCGGACGCCAGGATCCTCAACGGCAAGGTCCTGGACGACTCCGGCTCCGGCGACGACTCCGGCATCCTCGCCGGCATGGAGTGGGCGGCCCAGCAGGGCGCCTCCGTCGTCAACCTCAGCCTCGGCGGCTTCGACAGCCCCGGCATCGACCCGCTCGAGGCCGAGGTGAACAAGCTGTCCGCCACCAAGGGCATCCTGTTCGCGATCGCCGCCGGCAACGACGGCCCGCAGTCGATCGGTTCGCCGGGCAGCGCGGACGCCGCGCTCACCGTCGGCGCCGTCGACAAGAAGGACAAGCTCGCCGACTTCTCCTCCACCGGCCCGCGCCTCGGCGACGGCGCCGTCAAGCCCGACGTCACCGCGCCCGGCGTGGACATCACCGCCGCCGCGGCCAAGGGCAGCGTCATCGACAAGGAGGTCGGCGAGAAGCCCGAGGGCTACCTGACCATCTCCGGCACCTCGATGGCCACCCCGCACGTCGCGGGTGCCGCAGCGATCCTGAAGCAGGAGCACCCCGACTGGGGCTACGCCGAGCTGAAGGGCGCGCTGACCGGCTCCGCCAAGGGCGGCGACTACACGCCGTACCAGCAGGGTTCGGGCCGTATCGCGGTGGACAAGGCCATCGGGCAGTCCGTGATCGCCGACCCGGTGTCGGTGAACTTCGGGATGCAGCAGTGGCCGCACACCGACGACAAGCCGGTCACCAAGAAGGTGACGTACCGCAACCTCGGCGACAAGGACGTCACGCTCACCCTGGGCAGCACCGGCCTCGACCCCAAGGGCCACGCGGCCCCCTCGGGCTTCTTCAAGCTCGGCGCGACCAAGCTGACGGTTCCTGCGCACGGCAAGGCCTCTGTCAGCCTCACCGTCGACACCAAGCTGGGCGGCACCCTCGACGGCGCCTACTCCGCGTACGTCACCGCGACCGGCGCCGGCCAGACGGTCCGCACCGCCGCCGCGGTACAGCGTGAGGTGGAGTCGTACGACATCACGCTGAAGGTCATCGGCCGCGACGGCAAGCCGGCCAAGTACTACCAGGCCGATCTCAGCGGTGTGGCCGGTCTGGCGAGCGGCACGCAGCTGAGCCCGTACGACAAGTCCGGCACGGTGAAGGTGCGCGCGCCCAAGGGCACGTACATCCTGAACTCCGCCGTCTACGTGGACCAGGACGGCACCAAGGGCACCGACTGGATCGCCCAGCCGAAGCTCACCATTGCCAAGAAGCAGACGCTCACGATCGACGCGCGCAAGGCCAAGCCGGTGGACATCACCGTCCCGGCCCCGGGCGCGAAGCCGGAGTTCGCCGCGCCGGGGTACGCCCTGACGCTCCGTGACGGCTGGTACAGCTACAGCTGGTTCCTGGACTCCTACAAGAACTTCCGCACCGCCCACCTGGGCCCGCAGCTGCCCGCGGGCCAGCTGTTCCAGCAGTGGGACGGCCACTGGAGCAAGGGCACGGGCGAGGAGTACGACGTCACCGCCGGCGGCCCGGTCAAGAAGCTCGCCACCGGCTACACCAAGCACTGGAAGGCGAGCGAGCTGGCCACCGTCAAGGCCCGGCTCGGCGCTGCCGCGAGCGGCAAGACCGGCTCGATCAGCGCCACCGGCTGGCTGCCCGGCAGCTCCAGCGCCTCCTCCATCGACATGCCGCAGAAGCTGCCCGGCACCCGCACCCTGCACGTGTCCGCGGGCGGCGGGGTCGTCTGGGACCTGGACTTCAGCCAGTACGGCGGGAGCGACCAGGACGGCTTCCCGATCCAGGACGCGGGCTACACGCTCGGCCAGTCCACCTTCAAGGCCGGCCACAGCTACACCAGGACCGTCAACACCGCGGTCTTCGGGCCGCACGTCGACAAGGACCTCGGCCTGTTCCGCACCGGCAACGAGATCTACGGTTCGCTGCCGCTGTTCGCCGACTCCGCCAAGCACGCCGGGTACTCGGAGTTCACCTCGGTGCACACCACCCTGTACCGCGACGGCACCGAGGTCGGCTCCAACGAGGACCCGCTGTTCGGCGACTCGACCTTCAAGGTCCCGGCCGGTGACGCCGCGTACCGGCTGACCACCTCGGTCAAGCGCTCGGCGAAGGTCGCCCGGGCCTCCTCACGGATCGACGCCACCTGGACCTTCCGCTCCAAGAAGGTGTCCGGCGCTGTCCGGCTCCCGGCCTCCGTCCTGCACTATTGCGCCACGACCGGCCTGGACAGCCGGGTCGCGGCCGGGAAGACGGTCACCTTCCCGGTCACCGTCGAGGGCTCGGCCGCGGGCGCCGACCTGAAGTCCCTCGCGGTGTACGTCTCCTACGACGGCAAGACCTTCACCAAGGTCGACGTCCGGGCCGGCAAGATCACCGTGAAGAACCCGGCGAAGGGCAGGTCCATCTCCTTCCGCTCCAAGATCACCGACAGGAAGGGCAACACGTCGGAGATCACGATCTACGACGCGTACTTCGGCAAGTGAGCTGGTAGCAACCGGTCAGCGGAGCGCGGGCGGCCCGCCGGAGGCATCGGCTTCCGGCGGGCCGTCGTACATGGATCATCCGCATGCGGATCAGGCGTACGCGCCTCAGGCGTACGCGGTCAGGCGTGCCTGGCGAAGATCTCCCGGATCGCCGCCAGTTCCGCCTCCTGCGCCCGCTCGTCCGCGTACCAGCCCTCCTCGGCCCGGTCCTCGACGACACCTTCGGGGGTGAAGTCCCGCCCGAACCGGTAGTCCTGGAGGCAGTAGTCGAACCCGGACTCATTGAACAGGTCCAGTTTCTTGCGGCGGCAGTACCCGGCCACTCCGTCGGCCACCCGCCACTCGGTGCCGTCGCACCAGAAGACGCCGCCGGCGTAGTGGATCGTGTCCTTCGTCTGCGGGTCCGTGAGGTTCAGGGACTCGTAGTTCTCCGGGCGGTTGCGCACCAGCCGGACGAGATCCTCGGGGACGCCGTCGTAGAACGACCGCTGAAGGGCGTAGTCGCCCCTGGCGTACAGGTTCAGCTCCGCCTCGTGGTCGAAGGTCAGCAGCAGTCCGCGCCCGTCCTCGGTGAAGTACCAGACGGCCGACTGACCGCCCCCGTCGTTCCAGCCGAACCGCCGCGCCCCGTCCACCGTCACCGGCGCGACCTCGACGATCTCGTCGACGATCGCCGCACGCCGCCGCACCTCGGCGAGAGGGGTCGCCCTGAAGGCGTCCCAGGTGTCGTCACTCATGGCCGCAGGCTAGTCAGTGACCGCCGACCGCCCCGGGCTGGCTCGGCGACTGGGCCGACGGCACCGCGCGGGTCGCGTCCGTGCCCCAGCTGGCCAGCAGGCGCAGGGAGTCGGCGGACGGAGAGCCCGGCTCGGCGTGATAGGTGATCAGCGACTGCTCCGAGTCGTCCGGCAGGCGGAAGGACTCGAAGTTCAAGGAGAGGTCGCCGACCAGCGGGTGGTGCAGACGCTTGACGCCATGGCTCTTCTCCTTGACGTCGTGCGTCGCCCACAGACGGCGGAACTCCTCGCTCTTGACGGAGAGTTCGCCGACGAGTGCCGACAGCTTCGGGTCGTCCGGGTGGCAGCCCGCGTCCATGCGCAGCGCGCAGACGATGTCGATCGCCTTCTGCTCCCAGTCGATGAACAGCTCGCGGTAGTCCGGGCGCAGGAACACCAGACGCGCCCAGTTGCGCTCGCCCGCCGGCAGCTCCGCCCAGTCGCCGAAGACCGCCGACGCCATCCGGTTCCACGCGAGGATCTCCGAGCGGCGCCCGACGACGTACGCCGGTACGCCGTCCATCGTGTCCAGCAGCTGCCGCAGCGCACCCCTGACCTGCTGCTGCCGCGCCGCCGGCTTCTTCTTGTGCGACTTCGGCTTGGCCAGATGCGTCAGATGCGCGTGCTCGGCGTCCGTCAGCCGGAGCGCCCGGGCGATCGAGTCCAGGATCTCCGCCGAGACGTTCCGCCCGTTGCCCTGTTCCAGCCGGGTGTAGTACGCCACCGACACCCCGGCCAGCTGCGCCAGCTCCTCGCGGCGCAGCCCCGGCACCCGCCGGTGCCGTCCGAAGTCCGGCAGCCCCACGTCCTCCGGCTTCAGCCGGGCCCGCCGGCTGCGCAGGAACTCGCTCAGCTCGGCCCGCCGGTCCAGCGGCCGCCCGGCGGCTGCTGCGGCTTGCGGTGCTGGGTCCCTGTGTTCCATACGTCCAGTATTCCTGGTCGTACGCGCACCAGCCTGACCCCGCCAGTGGTAGGCACAGCGGTCGTACGCAAAGGCGTGGTCTGGGTGGCAGGCCGGGGTCGCGGCAGGCTGGGAGCCGTTCCCGGTCGGAAGACGCCGGGCACGGAACACCTGCTTAGGAGAACCCTGGCATGACCACTGTTGCTGCGTACGCCGCGCCCGCCGCGAAGGCTCCGCTGGAGCGGACCACCATCGAGCGGCGCGCGGTCGGCGAGTTCGACGTCCTGATCGACATCAAGTTCGCCGGTATCTGCCACTCCGACATCCACCAGGCCCGCGAGGGCTGGGGCGAGGCCATCTTCCCGATGGTGCCCGGCCACGAGATCGCGGGTGTGGTCTCCGAGGTCGGCCCCGGTGTGACGAAGTTCGCCGTCGGCGACCGGGTGGGCGTCGGCTGCATGGTCGACTCCTGCCGTGAGTGCGAGAACTGCCTCAAGGGCCTGGAGCAGTTCTGCCTCAAGGGCATGGTCGGCACGTACAACGCCGTCGGCAGGGACGGCGAGCCCACCTACGGCGGCTACTCCGAGAAGATCGTCGTCGACGAGAACTACGTCGTGCGCATCCCCGACGGCCTGTCGCTGGACGTGGCGGCCCCGCTGCTGTGCGCCGGCATCACCACCTACTCCCCGCTCAGGCACTGGAACGCGGGCCCCGGCAAGAAGGTCGCCGTGGTCGGACTGGGCGGCCTGGGCCACATGGCCGTCAAGATCGCGCACGCGATGGGCGCGGAGGTGACCGTCCTGTCGCAGTCCCTGCGCAAGAAGGACGACGGCCTGAAGCTGGGCGCCGACCACTACCACGCCACCAGCGACCCGAAGACCTTCCAGGAGCTGGCCGGCACCTTCGACATGATCGTCTCCACCGTCTCGGCCCCGATGGACTTCGGCGCGCTGCTGTCGCTGCTGAAGGTGGACGGCGCGCTGGTCAACGTGGGCGCGCCCGAGGAGCCCATCGCCCTGAACCTGTTCTCGGTGATCAGCGGCCGCAAGACCCTCGCGGGGTCGATGATCGGCGGCATCGCCGAGACCCAGGAGATGCTGGACTTCTGCGCCGCGCACGGCATCGGCGCCGAGATCGAGCTGATCAACGCCGAGCAGGTCAACGAGGCGTACGAGCGGGTGCTGTCGAGCGACGTCCGCTACCGCTTCGTGATCGACACGGCGACCATCTGACGGGCCCGCTTGGGGGACTCCGTCGCCGGGTGCGGGGTGCGGGGTGCGGGGTGCGGGGTGCCGGGTGGGGGTGCGCCGGTGAGCGCCCCGACCCCCGGCCCGCGCCGGCCCTAGCCGATCGCGAACCCTTCCCCCGCACGGTAGGCCCGCACGAGCACACCCCCGTCACCGCCCGGCCGTACGACGTGGGCGCGCCCCGCCCCCGCCACCCGGACCTCGCCGTCCACCACGTGGAGCAGGGTGTTCTCGTCCACGGCGACCCCGTACGGTGCCGTACCCCGCCCGACCACCGAGATCAGCCGCGCGAGCGTCCCCCACTGGGCGGCGTGCACGTCCACCGCGAACGGCACAAGGCCGAGCCCCGCCCGTACCTCGACCTCCGCCAGGTCCTCCCCGGTCTCCTCCGGGCACACCGGCGCCCCGTCCACCAGCCACCCTCCGACCACGGCCCGCCGCGCGGCGACGGCGGCACCGGCGGAGAACCCCGCGTACGGCATCCCGCGCCCGGCGAGCAGCGCCGGCAGCCGCTCCGGACAGTCCCGGAGCGCCTCCTGGTACGCGGGCGTCAGCCCACCGCACACCAGCAGCCCGTCGACCCCGTCCAGCGCCGCCTCCGGCTCGAACCGTCCGCCGAGCGGCACGAGCAACGGCACGGGCGTGACCGGTCCCGCCTTCCGCAGCACCTCGGCGTACCGCTCGAACTGCGCGGCCCCGTCCCCCTCGTCGACGATCAGACACCCGATCCGCCGGTCCCCTCCGACCGCGCGGACGAACGGCTCGTACACCTCGGCCGCGTCCCAGCCGCCGCCGATCAGAAACGTGCTCACCGGTTTCTCCCCCCTCTTGCTCCGCGGCCGTGACGGCTTCTGTGGCTGCCATGGCCTCGCGAACGGCGAATGTACGGGGAACGGCCGCCGTCGTCGTCGGAATTACAGGTCGGTCACCAGGAGGCGGTAACCGACGTCCACGGTCTCGTGCGTGAGCAACTCGGCGTGACGGCTGTGCCATCGGCCGGTCGCCAGGTCGTCCGCAAGCCGGGTCAGGCCCGGCGCGATGACGTCTTCGCCGGTCTGGGCGAGCAGGGAGATGCCCGCGCGTACCCGCGGATCGAGGTAGGCGTGCGGACGGCGCCAGTATGCGGCGGCGAATCCGTCCGTGCAGTCGTGGGGCACCGGAACCGGTTCCTGGCGTGCCCCGCCGAGCAGGGCGGCCAGCCGGTCGGTGGGGACGGCACGGGTGTCGTCGAACGCGGCCGCCTGGGGGAGGTACTCCCGCACGAGCCAGAACCGCTCGCGGAACACGCGCTGGTCCCAGGTCAGGACGACGATCCGGCGGCGGGCCACCCGGCGCAGCTCCCTGATTCCGGCGACCAGGTCGGTCCAGTGGTGGATGGTCAGGAGTGCCATGACGGCGTCGGCGGCATCGTCACGCAGGGGGAGGCGTTCCGCGACCGCCCGCACGGCGACCGCGGATCCGGGCGGGCGCTGGGCCAGCATGACCTGGCTGGGTTCGACCGCAAGGACCGTCTGCGGCGGTTCGTAGGAGCCGGTCCCCGCACCGATGTTGATCACATCCGTCACGTTGCCGAGCGCGGCGTGGATCTGCGCGGCGATCCGTCCGTCGGGCCGCCGGGTCCGGGCATAGGTCGCGCCGAGCGTGTCATAGGTCGCCATGCCGGTCAGTCTGCCCAGCCCATGCGTCGGACTGCCGCGGAGACGGTACGCGCCCGTGTCCGCCCGTAGCCCGCCGAGCTTGCGCTGCCATGTGGCCCATGGTGGCAGTCGGCTTCCGGACGGGCGTGCACGGTCACGAGTGCAGGTGCGCCAGTAGTCCGCCCTCGGCCGGGTACGGCCGCTCCTCGGGCAGCAGCCGGGTCGCCGCGTCCAGGTCGCCGCTGCCCACGAGTTCGTGGATCTCTCGGGCGAGAGGAGTCACGTCGCTGATGGAGAGGATCCACTCGTCCGCGTAGCGCTCCACGGCCTCACCGGAGAGCCCGAGTTGCAGCGAGCGGTACGGCAGGGGCTGCAGGTGCAGATCGCGCTCGGGGTCCCACTGGACGCGGGTCGGTGAGCGCTTCAACCGGCGTTGCCAGGTGCCGCGGTCGGGGTGCAGCCCGCGGTCGTAACTCGACAGGCACGCGTTGCGCAGCGCCCACTCGAAGCCGTCGCGGGCGATCTCGACAGCGAGTACGGTCTCCTGCCCCGGCTTCGTGCCCCAGCCGCAGCGGTACATCATCCACAGGAACGACGGCTTGATCCACGTCATCCGGCTCCGCTTCCACGAGGCGGGGAACCTTCCTTCCCGGACGGCGGGCAGGCCGAGTTCCGGAGAGTACGCCTGATAGACGGTGATCGTGGAGGCTCCATAGGTGGCGCGGATCTCACGCTGCGGTCGTTCCATGACGTACAGCGTCGGGCCGGTCCGCGCGGGTGGCCACCGATTTTCCTGGGGCGGCCCTTGAGCGCCTGCTCGGGCGTGGCTCAGCCGGGGAGGGTGGCCGGGCTGCCGCCGTTGGCCTCGTAACCGGCCACCGCCAGGGCGCGGTAGAGGGCGAACTCGGCGGCCGGGTCGGCGGACAGCGTCCAGGGCAGCGCGCCGACGTGCCCGTCGACCTGTATCAGCTGGTGCATGGCCTCCTGCCAGCGCTCGGCGCGGACCAGGAAGAAGATCAGCAGATGGCGGACGTGCGCGAGCATCGGGTCGTCGGGGCGGGCCGAGTGCACGGCGTGCAGGGCGCCGTGCATGGCCTTGGTGACGACCTCGCTCTGGTAGAAGCCCGCCACCAGGTTCACCTCGGGGAGGTGCTCGAAGACCGCGAACAGGGGCAGCGCGGCGAGCAGCGAGCCCTGCGGTGCGCGGGCCGCGGCGGCCTCGGCGAAGGAGTAGGCCTGCTCGCGCGAGCCGTGCCACTTCTCGCACCAGTAGTGCAGCGCCGCCAGGTGCGCACCCATGTGGTTCGGGGCGCGGTCGAGGATCTTCAGCCACAGCTGGTCGAACTCGGCCTGCGGGTAGGCGAGTCCACGCGCGATGGACAGCTCGACGATGTACGGCACCGGGTCCCCCGGAGCGAGCAGCGCCGCCTGCCCGCACGCGTCCCGCGCCTCCTCCATGATGATCCGGAAGTCGTCCGTGCCCGGCGTCGAGGTCCGCCAGGCCTGCTGGACCAGGAACTCCGCGTACACGGCGGCGCAGCCCGCGTCCTTGGGCTGCTCCGCCCGCCACACCCGCAGCCACTGGCCGCCCGGCGTCTCGTGCACCCCGCCGGGCCGCTGCTGCAGTTCCAGCGCGGCCGCGCCCGCGAACGCCTGCACCCGCTGCCAGCGCAGCTCACCCTCGGTCTCGGTGCCGGCCAGCAGTTGGGAGGCCGCGCGATAGTCCTGCGTGCGCTGCACCAGATCCAGGACGTCCAGCAGGTCCTGGTCCGGGCCCGGCATGCGCAGGTCCAGCTCCTCCTGGCGCACGAAGCCGTAGGCCGCCGGGTCGGCGGCGTCCGGGTGTCCCGGGGGAACCTGCTCGATCACGCCGCGCCTGCGCCGCATGACCGACAGCAGTACGAAGCTCAGCATGAGCAGCGCCATGAGCAGCCAGAGAATCGACATGCCTCAAGCGAACCAGACGCCGCCGACAATTGGCCAACCCCACCGCTGTGCTGTGGAAAAACTCCGGTCTTGTCCATGACAGGACACTCCGGGCGCGGTGACCGCACGGCCTCCACGCAGGGAAAACCCTTCGTCCGATGCCGCCCGAGCCCGGCGGGCGTCAGCATTCGGCCAAGCGCACTACGCTCGGTGCACATGAGCGACAGGCACATCAGTCAGCACTTCGAGACCCTCGCGATCCACGCGGGCAACACCGCGGATCCCCTCACCGGCGCGGTCGTCCCGCCGATCTACCAGGTCTCGACCTACAAGCAGGACGGCGTCGGCGGGCTGCGCGGCGGCTACGAGTACAGCCGCAGCGCCAACCCCACCCGCACCGCCCTCGAGGAGAACCTCGCCGCGCTGGAGGGCGGCCGGCGCGGCCTGGCCTTCGCGTCCGGCCTGGCGGCCGAGGACACCCTGCTGCGCACGCTGCTCAGCCCCGGTGACCACGTGGTGATCCCGAACGACGCCTACGGCGGCACCTTCCGCCTCTTCGCCAAGGTCGTCACCCGCTGGGGCGTTCAGTGGTCCGTCGCCGACACCAGCGACCCGGCCGCCGTACGGGCCGCGATCACCCCGAAGACCAAGGCCGTCTGGGTGGAGACCCCGTCCAACCCGCTGCTCGGGATCACCGACATCGCCGCCGTCGCTCAGGTCGCGCGCGACGCGGGTGCGAAGCTCGTCGTCGACAACACCTTCGCCACGCCGTACCTCCAGCAGCCGCTGTCGCTGGGCGCGGACGTCGTCGTCCACTCCCTGACCAAGTACATGGGCGGCCACTCGGACGTGGTCGGCGGCGCGCTGATCGTCTCCGACCAGGGCCTCGGCGAGGAACTGGCGTACCACCAGAACGCGATGGGCGCCGTCGCCGGCCCCTTCGACTCCTGGCTGGTGCTGCGTGGCACCAAGACCCTCGCGGTGCGGATGGACCGGCACAGCGAGAACGCCGGGAAGATCGCCGACATGCTGACCCGGCACCCGCGCGTGACCGGCGTGCTCTACCCGGGCCTGCCCGAGCACCCCGGCCACGAGGTCGCCGCGAAGCAGATGAAGGCCTTCGGCGGCATGGTGTCCTTCCGCGTCGAGGGCGGCGAGGAGGCCGCGGTCGAGGTGTGCAACCGGGCCAAGGTGTTCACGCTCGGCGAGTCGCTCGGCGGCGTCGAGTCCCTGATCGAGCACCCCGGCCGGATGACGCACGCCTCCGTGGTCGGCTCCGCGCTGGAGGTCCCCGGCGATCTGGTACGCCTGTCCGTGGGCATCGAGAACGTCGACGACCTGCTGGCCGACCTTCAGCAGGCGCTGGGCTGACACCAACGGCCCTCTGCCGCGGGGCCGGGCTGCGGAGGCCTGGCGGGGCCGGCTGGTGGGTGGCCGGTGGCCGTACCAGAAACTGCCGCCGCCGACCCGCGGCTCACCAGCCGGTGATCGACGGAGTCGTCTGGGAGGGCGGCTCCGTCCACGGGTGCACTCGGGCCGCCCACACGCTGAACGCGACGACCGCGGCGCAGGCCAGCAGCCACAGCACCCGGCGGACGAGCTGCCTGCGCCGCAGCAGGCGCTCGCCGCGGCGCACCGCCTCCGCGCCGAGGTCCGGCGGCACCGGTGCCGAGGCCTGCTCCATGATCTGCCGTGCGGCAGCTTCCCGTTCGGGCCGGTTCACGCCGCCCTCCTGATGCTCCGGCTTCCTGGAATCCGAGCGCTACTGGCACCCTCCCCGCGCACGGTGCTCTCGCCGCCCCGCCCGCTCGCCGCAGGCTGAGCACCCTCCACGCCGCCCACTCCGCACGCCCTCATGAAGGCGCCACCTCCCTGCCCGTCGCCCGTGGTGTGGGGCGGCTCGCTGGGTGGAGCAGTGTGGCTGTCGCGCGGTCGCAAATGGTGTGGACGCGGTCCCGTGGGAGGCCGAGGAGGGCCGCTGCCTGTTCCTCGGCGACGCCTTCGTAGAGGCGCAGCACCAGGATCAGCCGCTCCTGCGGGGTGAGCGCGGCGAGCGGGCTGCGCGGATCCGGGCGGGTCCGGCCGAAGGCGCCGTACTGGTGCCAGGTCGCGCGTGCGAAGCGGGTGGCGAGGTACTGGCGGGCGCAGTCGTACGGGTCCTCGCCGTGCAGCCGGTCCCAGCGGGCATAGGTGTGGGCGAGCGCGAGCGTCAGCAGGCGTCGCGCGCGCGGGTTGGCGTTCGGCGCCTCCGCGGTCAGCAGCGTGGCGGCATGCAGCAGACGTCCGGCCGCGCCCGCGACGAACGCCTCGAACTCCCGGGCCCGGCGGGCTCCTCGGGACACCTGCCGATCACGCACCGCGCCTCCCCCTAGAGGGGCCCTGTCCGGTACGGGACAGGTGAACCGCGTACGACGCAGGACCCGGTCTCATATGAGGCCAGCGGCGGGCCGGGGTCAAGACTCCGGCACCGACCGGTGCGTGTCCCCCGTGGGCCTCCGCGGTGGGCGGCCGCCCTCAGGACGCCGGGGTCTGTTCCCCCGGCGCGGTCCCCTGCACGGTCATCCGCGCGGACAGCGCGCCGTTGAACCGGGTCAGGAGCGTGCAGAACTGCTCGCGCTCCTCCGGTGCCCAGTCCTCCGTCAGCTCGGCCATCAGCTGACGCCGGGAGGAGCGCACCTCCTCCAGCCGGGCGACCCCGCGCGGGGACAGCTGGAGGACCACCGCCCGCCCGTCCTCGGGGTGCGAGGTGCGCTTGACGAGCCCGGTGTCGACCAGCGGAGCCACCTGCCGGGTGACCGTGGAGGAGTCGATGCCCATGCTCGCGGCGAGCGCCTTGACGCCCATCGGGCCTTCCTTGTCGAGGCGGTTGAGCAGCAGGTACGCCGCGCGGTCCATGGAGTTGCGCACCTGCCCGACCCCGCCGAGCCGCGTCTGTTCGGCACGCCGGGCGAACACCGCCACCTCGTGCTGGAGGGTGTCGAGAAGACCGGTGTCACCGACGGTCGTCATGTCCATCGACATTTCAGGTGTTGTGGGCATGGCCGGAGGCTCGCTTCATGAAGGGCTGCTGGGTTGGGGGACAGGGTACGCGGCCCGGCGGCGGGCCGTACCGGCGCTGCACAAACCGGTCTCGGAGCTTGGTCACAACCGCCGTGTACGACCGTGAACTGCGATGCTGGAGTCATGAGCTACAGCACGGCTGACTCCTTGCGTTCCGTCACCCTCGACGATGTGCGCGGCGCCCAGAAGATGCTCTCGGGTGTGGCGCGGGTGACCGCGATGGAGGGCAGCCGGCACCTGTCCCAGCTGGTCGGCGCACCGGTGCATCTGAAGTGCGAGAACCTGCAGCGGACCGGCTCGTTCAAGCTGCGCGGCGCCTACGTGCGCATCGCCGGTCTGCTGCCGGAGGAGCGGGCGGCCGGTGTGGTGGCCGCGAGCGCCGGGAACCACGCGCAGGGCGTGGCGCTGGCGTCCTCGCTGCTCGGGGTGCACTCCACGGTGTTCATGCCGAAGGGCGCCCCGCTGCCCAAGATCAGCGCGACGCGCGACTACGGCGCGGAGGTGCGCCTGCACGGCCAGGTGGTCGACGAGACGCTGGCCGCCGCCCAGGAGTACGCGGCCGAGACGGGCGCGGTGTTCATCCACCCCTTCGACCACCCGGACGTCATCGCCGGTCAGGGCACGGTCGGCCTGGAGATCCTGGAGCAGTGCCCGGAGGTGCGCACGATCGTCGTCGGCATCGGCGGCGGCGGTCTCGCGGCCGGGATCGCGGTGGCGGTGAAGGCGATCCGGCAGGACGTCAGGATCGTGGGCGTGCAGGCGGAGGGCGCGGCCGCCTACCCGCCCTCGCTGGCCGCCGGGCGTCCGGTCTCGGTGGAGAACCCGGCGACGATGGCCGACGGCATCAAGGTGGGGCGGCCGGGCCTGGTGCCGTTCGGGATCGTCAGGGATCTGGTCGACGAGGTGCGCACGGTCCGCGAGGACCAGTTGTCGGCCGCGCTGCTGCTGTGTCTGGAGCGGGCCAAGCTGGTGGTGGAGCCGGCCGGGGCGAGCCCGGTCGCGGCGCTGCTGGGCGCGCCGGACACCTTCGAGGGGCCGGTCGTCGCGGTGCTCTCCGGGGGCAACGTGGACCCGGTGCTGATGCAGCGGGTGCTGCGGCACGGCATGGCCGCACAGGGCCGCTACCTGGCCGTTCGGCTCCGGCTGACGGACCGCCCGGGTGCCCTCGCCACGCTCCTCGGGGTGTTGTCAGTGGTCGACGCTAATGTCCTCGACGTGAGTCACGTACGAACCGACCCCCGGCTCGGGCTCACGGAGGCGGAGGTGGAGCTGCACCTCGAGACGAAGGGCCCGGCGCACTGCGCCGAGGTCGGACAGGCCCTGCGGGACGCGGGTTACACGGTCATCGGCTGAGAGTCCCCGCTCCCGCTCCCGCCTGCCGACTGCCGGCTCGTGGCTTCCGGTCCGGACCCCATCGGTCACTCGTTCGAGTCAATCCCCGATCCAGCCCATTGAGTGACGCGATACATCGCGTTATGGTGTGGTGGCCGCCGGTCGTCTGCCCACAGGAAAACCGCGGGCGGAGCGGGGCGCGCAAACCTAGCCTTTCCGAAGAATCCCGGACGACGATCCCCGACGACGTGGAGAACAGATATGCCAGGCGCCATCCATGCCGAAGGCCTGGTGAAGACCTTCGGCGACGTAAGGGCTCTAGACGGCGTAGACCTGGACGTGCCGGAAGGCACGGTCCTCGGCCTCCTGGGGCCGAACGGCGCCGGCAAGACGACGACCGTCCGCTGCCTGACGACCCTGCTGCGCCCCGACAGCGGCAAGGCGGTCGTCGCGGGCGTGGACGTCCTGAAGGACCCCGACGCCGTACGCCGCTCCATCGGCCTGTCCGGCCAGTTCGCGGCGGTCGACGAGTATCTGACCGGCCGGGAGAACCTGGTGATGGTCGGGCAGCTGTACCAGATGAAGGGCAAGGCGGCGAAGGCACGCGCGGCGGAGCTGCTGGAGCAGTTCAACCTCGCGGACGCCGCCGACCGCCCCGCCAAGACCTACTCCGGAGGCATGCGCCGCCGGCTCGACCTCGCCGCGGCCCTCGTGGTCTCGCCACCGGTGATGTTCATGGACGAGCCGACGACCGGCCTGGACCCGCGCAACCGCCAGCAGCTGTGGGAGGTCATCAAACAGCTCGTCTCCGGCGGCACGACGCTGCTGCTCACCACCCAGTACCTGGAGGAGGCCGACCACCTCGCCCACGACATCGCGGTGGTCGACCAGGGCCGGGTCATCGCCAAGGGCACCTCCGACCAGCTCAAGGCCCGCACCGGCGGCGAGCGCGTCGAGGTCGTGGTGCACGAACGCGACCACATAACGAGCGCCACCGAGGTGTTGCGCGGCTTCGGCAAGGGCGAGCTCACGGTCGAGGAGCACACCCGCAAGCTCACGGTCCCGGTGACCGGCGGCGCCAAGCTGCTCGCCGAGATCATCCGCGAGCTGGACACCCGGGGGATCGAGATCGACGACATCGGGCTGCGCCGCCCCACCCTCGACGACGTCTTCCTGTCGCTGACGGGACACGTGGCCGAGATCCCCGCCCAGGACAACGAGGCGACCGCCAAGGAGGCCGTGAAGTGAGCGCCGTCAGCGAAGCCGTGCGGGTGGCCCCGCCGGGCAACCCCATCAGCCGCTCCTTCCGCGACTCGATGGTCGTGGCGAAGCGGAACCTCATCCGCATGTCGCGGATCCCCGAGATGATCATCTACGGGCTGATCCAGCCGATCATGTTCGTGGTGCTGTTCACCTACGTGTTCGGCGGTTCCATGCAGATCGGCGGCAGCACCAGCGCCGTCGACTACAAGAACTTCCTCATGGCGGGCATCTTCGCGCAGACCGTCACGTTCGCCACCGCAAGTTCCGGCGCCGGAATCGCCGACGACATGCACAAGGGGCTCATCGACCGGTTCCGCTCCCTGCCGATGGCGCGCGGCGCGGTGCTGACCGGGCGCACCATCGCCGACCTGGTGCAGACGGCCGTGACCCTGGTCGTGCTGGCCGTGGTCGCCCTGCTGGTCGGCTGGCGCGTGGGGTCCGACGGCGACACGAACGCCGGCAAGGTGCTCGCCGCGTTCGGCCTGCTGCTCCTGCTCGGCTACGCGTTCACCTGGATCGGCGCCCTGATCGGCATGTCCGTGCGCACCCCCGAGGCGGCCACGTCCAGCGGACTGATCTGGCTGTTCCCGGTGACGTTCATCTCGAATGCCTTCGTGGACCCCACCCATATGACGCCGTGGCTGCGGCACATAGCCGAGTGGAACCCCTTCAGCGCCACCGCGCAGGCCTGCCGCGTGCTCTTCGCCAACCCCGGCCGGTCCACCTCGCAGGCCTGGCCCATGGAGCACCCGGTCTGGGCCTCGCTGATCTACTCGGTCCTGATCATCGCCGTCTTCCGCAGCCTCGCGGTCCGCAAGTACCGCTCGGCCACCGCCTGACGGCTCCGGCACGGCTTCGGGCACGCCTCGGGGCATGGCAAAGCCCCCGGTGCCGGGCGGGATCCGCCGGGCACCGGGGGCTCAAGATCACAGGGGCGGGTGGATCAGCCCGAGTACGGCTCGGCCTTCAGGATCCGCACCGAGGCCTTCTTGCCGTTCGGCAGTTCGTACTCCGCGTCCTCGCCGACCTTGTGGCCGATGACTCCGGCGCCGAGCGGGGACTGCGGCGAGTACGTCTCGATGTCGGCGCTCGCGTACTCGCGGGAGGCGAGCAGGAACGTCATCGTGTCGTCCTCGTCACCGTCGAAGGCGATCGTGACGACCATGCCCGGCGCGACGGCACCGTCGGCGGAGGCCGGGGCCTCGCCCACCTTGGCGTTCTCGAGAAGCTGGGTCAGCTGCCGCACGCGCAGCTCCTGCTTGCCCTGCTCCTCCTTGGCCGCGTGATACCCGCCGTTCTCACGCAGGTCGCCCTCCTCGCGCGCGGCCGCGATCTTGGCGGCGATCTCCGTGCGCGCAGGACCAGTAAGGTACTCAAGCTCGTCCTTGAGCTTGTTGTACGCCTCCTGGGTCAGCCAGGTGACGTTCTCGCTGGTCTGGGTCACAGGGTGCTCCTCGTCGGTACTGGGAATACAAAGCATCGCCCTACCCAGAAGAATGTTCCCTCTTGGATGGGCGAAACCACGAGCCTAACAATTCAAGGCCGGAAGGGGGAGGACATAAGCCATCAGAATCACATCAACGCAGGTCAGTGTGTACGTATTCCGGGTGAAGTCGGGAAGTGTCCGGCCGGCCCCGGTCAGGCGGTATGGCAGCCGAGCAGCTCGGCCGTGGTGCCCTTCGCCGTCGTACGCAGCGTGACGACCTTGTCGATACGCGTGGCCGACCCGCTGAAGCGGAAGTCGGCCCGGCCCACCTCGGAGCCGTCCGCCGCCTGCGAGCGCAGGGTGCAGTAGCCCGAGGTGCCGGAGTCCTTGTGGACCTCCAGATGCACCGTGACCGCGCTGTCCGTGGCGTCGAAGGCGATCACCTGGGCGCTGATCTTGTTCTCCACGACATAGTGGTAGGCGAAGTAACCGACCAGTGCGAGCAGGACCGCGCCGAGCACCGCACCGGCGACCTTGAGCTTGCGGTCCGCACGCTCGTCCGAGGAACGGCCGTAGCGGCCCTCGGGCAGCCGCGCGCTCGCCGTACTCATGATCGTCCTCTCCGCGGAATTATTCGCCCCCCGATTCCGTCACTATAGAAGCCGCCGACTGCGCCCGGAGCCACGGGGGCGCCGACTTACCGAGGATTGAGTCTTGACTGACCAGTTGCGACTGATGGCCGTTCACGCGCACCCCGACGACGAGTCCAGCAAGGGCGCGGCCACCATGGCGAAGTACGTGTCCGAGGGGGTGGACGTGCTGGTGGTGACGTGCACCGGCGGAGAGCGCGGGTCCATCCTCAATCCGAAGCTCCAGGGCGACACGTACATCGAGGAGCACATCCACGAGGTGCGCAAGAAGGAGATGGACGAGGCCCGCGAGATCCTCGGGGTCAAGCAGGAGTGGCTCGGCTTCGTCGACTCCGGCCTGCCCGAGGGCGACCCGCTGCCGCCGCTGCCCGAGGGCTGCTTCGCCCTGGAGGACGTCGACAAGGCGGCCGGCGAGCTGGTGCGCAAGATCCGCGCCTTCCGCCCGCAGGTGATCACCACCTACGACGAGAACGGTGGTTACCCGCACCCCGACCACATCATGACCCACAAGATCTCCATGGTGGCGTTCGAGGGCGCGGCGGACACCGAGAAGTACCCGGAGGCCGAGTACGGCCCCGCCTACCAGCCGCAGAAGCTGTACTACAACCAGGGCTTCAACCGCCCCCGCACCGAGGCGCTGCACCAGGCGATGCTCGACCGCGGCCTGGAGTCGCCGTACGGGGAGTGGCTCAAGCGCTGGAGCGAAATGGAGCGCACCGAGCGCACGCTGACCACGCACATTCCGTGCGCGGACTTCTTCGAGATCCGCGACAAGGCGCTGATCGCGCACGCCACGCAGATCGACCCCGACGGCGGCTGGTTCAGGGTGCCGATGGAGCTGCAGAAGGAGGTCTGGCCGACGGAGGAGTACGAGCTGGCGAAGTCGCTCGTGGACACCTCCCTCCCCGAGGACGACCTCTTCGCGGGCATCCGCGACAATGCCTGACATGAGTGCAAGCGTGAGCCTGGCAGTGACGCACCTCGTCCCCCTCGCCAAGGAGGTCGACGAGAACAAGGTCACCCCCGGCGTCCTCGGCTTCATCGTCTTCGCGGTGATGGCCCTGGCGGTGTGGGGACTGATGAAGTCGATGAGCAAGCACATGAACAAGGTCGACTTCAAGGAGTCCCCGGACCCGGAGGCCGAGCAGAAGGCCGACTCCGCCGCACGGCGGAGCTGACCCGGGCCTCAGCGCCCCGCCGGTACCGCCACCCCCATCACCTCCCGGGCGTGGCGGTCCGGCGTCATACGCAGCCGCCAGGCCTGCCAGCCGTCCTCCAGGCTGATCCCGCGCTCCAGCAGCAGGGCGTAGGCCGGGACGTAGTCGGCCAGCTTCTCGTCCCGCAGGGGATGGCCGGCGCGGGCCAGCTGGGCCAGCTCCTCCTGGGCGACCGCCGTGCCCACCTCCACCCCGCCGGGCGCCGCGTAGGGCAGCAGGGTGCAGCGCAGGAAGCGGGCCCAGTCCTCGCCGCGCCGGTCGCCGTAGGAGACGAACAGATCCAGCGCCTCGTCCGCCAGGGCCAGCGCGGCCTGCGTACGGGCATTGCCCGCGTCGACCACCGCCAGCTCCAGACAGGTCCACGCCTCGCCGTGGGCGACGCCGATCCGCTGGAAATCGGCGCGGGCGTCCACCAGGAGCTGCCGGGCGAAGCCGGAGTTGCGCAGCGAGCCGGTCTGCGCGGCCCGCTGGTCGCGGGTGACCCGCGCCGAGTGGTGCCGGGCGCAGGCCAGGCCGTAGACGTCCCGCATCCGGGAGAACATCGTGCGGGACCGCTCGAGGTCGCGCACCGCCAGGTCCAGATCGCCGGCCTCCTCCAGTGCCTGGCCCAGGTAGTACAGCGTCCAGGCCTCGCCGCGTGCGTCCTCGTTCTCCCGGTGCCGGGCGGCGGCCTGCCTGAGGCTGTCCACGGCCGGTGCGGCGTCGCCGGCCACCAGGCGGGCCCGGGCCAGCTGGGTCAGTGCCCAGGCCTCCCCGCGCGCGTCCTGCGTACGGCCGTACCGCTCCAGGGCCGCCCGCAGCTCCGACTCCGCCCGTGGCACGTCCCCCATCCGCAGCGCCAGCTGGCCGAGCTGGAAGTGCGCCCATGCCTCGCCGTGCACCGAGCCGCCCTCGCGGTGCAGCACCAGGGAGCGGGTCAGCAGCTCCAGCGCCTCCGCCAGCCGGGCCCGGTCCCGCTGGACGGCGGCCAGGGCGTGCATCGTCCAGGCCCGGTCCGTGGCCAGCTGCGGCGCCGCCTGCAGATCCAGTGCCTCCTGCAGCTTGGCCGCGGCCTCGGTGAGATTGCCCTGGTGGTGCAGGGTGATCCCGAGCGAGCCCAGGGCACGGGCCGCGCCCGCGTCGTGGTGCGCCTCCCGGTACAGGTCCACCACCGAGGCCAGCGTGGTGCGCGCCTTGTCCAGTTCGCCCAGCTGCCGGGCCGCGATACCGGTGCGCCACTGCACCGAGCGCACCAGCAGCCCCTGGTCCACGGCCTGCGCCAGCTCGCTGATCTCCCCGAGCCGGTACAGGTCGCCGCGCAGCAGGCAGTAGTCGCACAGCGCGCCCAGCAGGTTCTGCACCGCTCGCTGGTCCACGCCCTCCGCGTGGCGCAGGGCCGCGGTGATGAAGCTGGACTCGTCGTCCAGCCACCGCAGTGCCTCGTCCAGCGAGGTGAACCCGTGCGGGCCGAACTGGTGCGAACGCGTCGACATGTTCCCGTCGACCAGGCGCAGCACCGAGTCGGCCAGATCCGCGTAGTTCACGATCAGCCGTTCCTGAGCCGCGGCGCGCTCGGCCGGGTCCTCCTCGTCCAGCAGCCGGGCCTCTGCGAAGGCGCGCACCAGGTCGTGCAGCCGGTAGCGGCTGCCGCGCACATGGTCGAGGAGGCCGGCCCGGGCGAGGTCGGCGAGATGCCGCGTGGCCTCGGCCTCGTCCGTGGCGAGCAGAGCGGCGGCCGCCGCGGCGCCCAGCGAGGTCCGGCCCGCGAGCGCGAGCCGGCGCAGCAGCCGGCGCGCGGGCTCCGGCTGGTCGGTGTAGGGCAGCCACAGGGCACGCTCCACCGGCTCCACCGGGCCGTACGCGCCGAGGTCCGTGGCCAGCTGCCGGGGCGAGCGCGGGCCGAGCGCGGAGCCGGCGATCCTGAGCGCCAGCGGCAGCCCGCCGGCGAGCTCGCGGATCCGGTCGGCGGACTCGGCGTCGTACGGCCCTGACGCGTCCTCGGCGACGAGACCGAGCAGTTCCTCGGCGCCCGCCGCGTCCAGCGCCTCGACCGGCAGATCGTGCACCCAGGCCGGCAGGTCCGCCGGCAGGTCCAGGGCCGTACGGGCGGTGACCAGGACCAGGCTGTCGGAGCGCTCGGGGACCAGCGCCCGCACCTGCTCCGGGTCCGAGGCGTCGTCCAGCACGATCGTCACCGGCAGGCCGGACAGATGCTGGTGGTACAGCTCGCCGAGCCGCTTGACCTGCTGGTCGGGGGAGGAGCGCTCCCGGAACAGCAGCTGCTCGCGGGGCGCGCCGAGCCGGTTGAGCAGATGCAGCAGGGCGTCCCGGGTCGCCAGCGGCGCCTCCTCCCGCCGGCCGCCGCGCAGGTCCACGACCACCGCGCCCCGGAAGTGGTCCCGCAGCTCGTGCGCCGCGCGCACCGCGAGCGTGGTCCGGCCCGAGCCGGGCTCGCCGTGCAGCACGACCACCGTGGGCCGGGTCTCCGAGGCCGCCCGGGCGGACTGTGCCCACTGCCGGATCCGCGCCAGCTCCGCCCGGCGCCCCGCGAACGGGCCGTCGGCGTCCGGGAGTTGCCCGAACGACTGCTCCAGCACCGTACGCCGGCGGGCCGCCGCGCTCTTGTCCGCGCCGCGCAGCGCCGGACCGCCCTTCTTCTTCGGGGCCGTGGAGGCGGTCAGCACCCGCTGCTGGTCGAGGAACGGGCGGATGCCGCGCACCTCCAGCGCGGTCAGCCACTGCAGCCGCAGCTGCTCGGGCCCGCCGGGCTGGCCGGCCGCGCCCGCCCGGTGGTGCGCGGCGGGCAGATGGGCGCCGGCCACCTTCACCACGGAGGCGGCGGCACCGACCACGCCCGCGGCGACGCCCGCGCCGACCGCCGTACCGGTACCGGTGCCGAGGGAGAGGTCGGCCACGGCCGCCGCCACCGCGGCAACCGCCGCCACCAGCAGGGCGGTTCCGGCGCCCTGGCGGGCGTACCGCTGCCCGAAGGTGAGCCGGCCCGCCTCGGTCTCCTCCAGCGCGCGGATGTAGGCCTCGTACTCCTCGCCGGCCGCCCCCGCCATCGCCTCCAGCGCACCGCGCGCCCGCGACAGCAGCAGTTGCCCGTCGATCCGTCCGCCGGAGCGCCGTACCTCCTCCTCGACGGCCCGTACCAGCAGCCGCTCGGCCTCCGCCCGATGGCCGTCCCGCATGTCCCGTCCCCCTCCGGTGACAACTTCCTTGTCCACGAGTGTCCTTCGTGGGGCGCGGAATCGGGAGGGGTGGTCGCCGGTGGGGAGTTGGGGAGGTGCGGCAACGTCCTTGTGAGCGCGTGCCGTTCGGCGCGAGGCAACGGCGGCCAATGCCCGGGGGCCAATTCGGTCGACAGCCGGCCACGGGCCGACCTAGGGTCCGGGCGTGACAGCCGCCTTGAACGATGCCGTACGTACGTTGCTGGACGCTGCGGTTCCCGCCGTCCTGGGCACGGTGAACGCGGACGGGAGCCCGCAGACCTCGGTCGTCTGGGTGGGCCGCGACGAGGACGACCTGCTCGTGTCGACGGCCGCCGGTCGCCGCAAGGAGCGGAACGTACGCCGGGACGGGCGGGTGAGCCTGACGGTGTACGACCCGGTGGACCCCCTGCGGTACGTCGAGGTGCGCGGCACGGCGACGGTCACCGAGGACGTCGGCCGTGAACTGGCCGTCAGGCTGGCGGAGCGGTACGAGGGTCCTGGCGCCGGCCAGGAGTACCTTGAGCTGCCACCGGAGGTGACGCGCGTGGTGATACGGATCAGCCCCCTGCGGGTTCTGGGCACGCTCACCGGCTGAGTGCCCTGCGAGGACGTGCTCGGCCCTTCAACGCCGGGCGGTCCGCCACCGCTTGCCCACCGCCAGGTACACACACGCCGCCGCCAGCGCCCCCTCCGCCACGGCGCACAGCAGCGCCTCGGCCAGCGGGGCGCCCGTGCCCGCTGTCGTTATGTCGAACCAGGCGTCCAGCACCGCCACCGACGCGGTCGCCGAAGCCGTCAGTCGGGACCTCTGATCTCCGCGCAGGCCGAGCAAGGCCGTTGCGGCGCAGCCCGTGGCCATGAGGACGTCGAGGCCGATCCAGGCCAGGGGCCAGTGGTCGACCTCCGTGCTGCCCGGCAGGGTCAGGGCCAGCACCACCGTCCACGGGACCAGCAGGACCGCCGCCGCCCCCAGCAGGACCCAGGGCCACTTCTTCCGCGCGTCCCCGGTCACCCTCGCACTCACGCCCATGTCCGCCCCCTTCTCGTCGTCCTTCGACCGCTTCCACCGTAGACCGCAGAGAAAATTCTGCAAAGAAAACTCGGCAGACATCGGGGACTTCTCAGGGTCCTCAGGGTTACCGTGACCGCATGACCGACGGCACGCCCGAGATGACCAGCCTGGAGCGCACCGCTCTCTACAAGTCCCTCGGCAACCCCCTGCGCCGCCGGATCCTCGACTACCTCGGCCGGCACGGCGAGGCCAACTCCACCGTGCTCGCCCGCGAACTCGGCGAAAGTTCCGGCACCACCAGCTACCACCTGCGCAAACTCGCCGAGCAGCGGCTCATCGAGGAGATCCCGGAGAAATCCGGCGGGCGCGAGCGATGGTGGCGGGCGCTGCCCTTCCGGCACACCACGCCCGACCCCGCCGCGATGACCCCCGAGGAGTACGAGGCCGCCGCCCGGCTCGCCCATCTGAAGATCGAGTTCGACACCGCCCTGTACCGCCGCGCCCACGAGGAGTACCGCGGCCCCGAGGGCTGGGCCCAGGTCCAGCGTCACGGCACCTGGCTGACCCGGGAGGAACTCGTCGACTTCATGCGGGAGTACCGCGCGCTGCTCGACCGCTACGGCCGTTCGCGCGAGGAGGCCCCGGACGGGGCGCGCCCGGTGCTCATGCGTTTCTACGCCGTCCCCGAGCCCGTGGAAGAGCGAAACGGCGAACCGACGGGCTGACCGCCCCAGCCTGCCGGAGGGCGCGTCGTCCCGACCGAGGACCCGGCGTCAGCGCGAGAGGGTGAGCAGGCGCCGGAAACCCCGGGACACGCGCGTTGGTGTACCAACCACACCAGCCACGCTGGGCCTGGTGGGCCGTCGGAATCGTGGTTCCGGTGGTGGGAATTCTCGTCACGGTCCTGGTGGGCCGACCGGGCTCGTCGGACGACAAGAGCGCGGCGCCGGCGCCCACACGGTCGGCCCCCCCCCGGCCTGCTCCTCCTGCGCGGACCAGTCCGCCGATCAGCCCTCCGGGGAACCCGGCGAGACTGCCCCGGCGGCGAAGACGGCGTTCGGCCCCCAGGTCATCGAGGCCGGCACCACCAACTCGGGGTCGTACATCGAGGTCGACACGTCGGAACCGGTCGTGGTGGCAAACTCCACCCCCCTCTACCTTGCCGGCCACACGCGGCGGACGCTTCTGCCCGACGACCACCGGGGGCCGTACCGTCTCCCTCAAGCTCCCTCAAGGTGATCACCGCTCCGCCCGCCGGTCCGGCGAAACTCGAGGTCGCCGTCTGGGGCTGACGCCGGCCTGCACGGTACTGCGGCAGGATGGGGGTATGCCGAACCGACTGGCTCACGAGACGTCCCCCTATCTCCTCCAGCACGCCGACAACCCGGTCGACTGGTGGCCCTGGTCGGCCGAGGCCTTCGGCGAGGCCCGCAAGACGAACAAACCCGTTCTGCTGAGCGTCGGGTACAGCAGCTGTCACTGGTGCCATGTCATGGCTCACGAATCCTTCGAGGACCATGCCACCGCCGACTACCTCAACGAGCACTTCGTCAACATCAAGGTCGACCGCGAGGAACGCCCCGACGTGGACGCCGTCTACATGGAGGCCGTGCAGGCCGCCACCGGGCAGGGCGGCTGGCCCATGACCGTCTTCCTCACCCCGGACGCCGAGCCCTTCTACTTCGGGACCTACTTCCCGCCCGCGCCCCGGCACGGCATGCCGTCCTTCCGGCAGGTGCTGGAGGGCGTGCAGCAGGCCTGGAGCACCCGTCGCGGCGAGGTCGCGGAGGTAGCCGGGAAGATCGTGCGCGACCTCGCCCAGCGGGAGATCGTCCGGCACGGCGACCGCGCGCCCGACGAGCAGGAACTCGCGCAGGCGCTGCTCGGGCTGACCCGGGAGTACGACCCGCAGCGCGGCGGATTCGGCGGGGCGCCGAAGTTCCCGCCGTCCATGGTGCTGGAGTTCCTGCTGCGGCACCACGCCCGCACCGGTGCCGAGGGCGCGCTGCAGATGGCGCAGGACACGTGTGAGCGGATGGCCCGCGGGGGCCTCTACGACCAGCTCGGCGGCGGGTTCGCCCGGTACTCCGTCGACCGTGACTGGGTCGTGCCGCACTTCGAGAAGATGCTGTACGACAACGCGCTGCTCTGCCGCGTGTACGCCCATCTGTGGCGGGCCACGGGATCGGACCTCGCCCGGCGGGTGGCCCTGGAGACCGCCGACTTCCTCGTGCGCGAACTGCGCACGGACGACGGCGGGTTCGCCTCGGCGCTCGACGCCGACAGCGACGACGGGAGCGGGCGGCACGTCGAGGGCGCGTACTACGTGTGGACGTCCGAGCGGCTGCGCGCCGTCCTCGGGGAGGCGGACGGCGACCTCGCCGCCCGGTACTTCGGCGTGACCGACGAGGGCACCTTCGAGCACGGCCAGTCCGTCCTCCAACTGCCGCAGGACAACAGCGTCTTCGACGCGGGGAAGATCGCCTCCATCAGGGAACGGCTCCTCGCCGAGCGCGCCGGACGTCCCGCACCCGGCCGGGACGACAAGGTCGTCGCGGCCTGGAACGGCCTCACCATCGCCGCGCTCGCCGAGACCGGCGCCTACTTCGACCGGCCCGACCTGGTCGAGGCCGCCCTCGGCGCCGCCGACCTGCTCGTCCGGGTCCACCTCGACGAGCACGCGCGGCTCGCCCGCACCAGCAAGGACGGCAGGGTCGGACCCAACGCGGGCGTGCTGGAGGACTACGCCGACGTCGCCGAGGGCTTCCTCGCGCTCGCGTCGGTGACGGGCGAGGGCGTCTGGCTCGATTTCGCCGGTCTGCTCCTCGACCATGTGCTCGCCCGCTTCACCGACCCCGAGACAGGCGCCCTGTTCGACACCGCGTCGGACGCCGAGCGGCTGATCCGCCGGCCGCAGGACCCCACCGACAACGCCACCCCGTCGGGCTGGACCGCGGCGGCCGGTGCCCTGCTGGGCTATGCCGCGCACACCGGCTCCGAACCGCACCGGACCGCCGCCGAGCGGGCGTTGGGGATCGTGAAGACCCTCGGGCCGCGCGTACCCCGGTTCATCGGCTGGGGGCTCGCCGTCGCCGAGGCCCTCCTCGACGGGCCGAAGGAGGTCGCCGTCGTCGGACCGGGGCCCGACCTCGCGGACGAGAAGACGGCCGCCCTGCACCGTACGGCACTTCTCGGTACGGCCCCCGGTGCCGTCGTCGCCGTCGGCACTGCGGACAGTGACGAGTTCCCGCTCCTCGCCGACCGGCCCCTGCAGCAGGGCGAACCGACCGCGTACGTCTGCCGTAACTTCACCTGCGACGCGCCGACGACCGATCCGGAACGGCTGCGCGCCTCCCTCAACAGGCGCTGAGCATCCACAACCCAAGGGCGGCAGAAGTGTGAACTGTCCGAAACGGAGCACGTGTTCGGATAGATCCCACTACTCGCACCACCGTTCCGAAACAAGCTATTTATCGGAAGAGCTCCCACACTTCACAGATCCCCCCTACGCTCTCCACTGCGGGTCGACGGGTGGTGACTCACCGTCGCGCCCACAGGGGGTAATTGGGGATCTGGGGGGATCTTTTTGCTCACGTCTGTCTTCATCGCTGCCGTCTCACTGGCCCTGTTCTGGATGGCGGCGTTCACTTTGTGGTGGCAGATGCACGCGTGGCGTACGCCCGAGGTGCTGGCCTCCACCCGGTTCGGCAGGCCGGACGGCGACGAACACCTGTCGTTCTCCCTGCTGCTGCCCGCCCGGCACGAGCAGGCGGTGCTGGACCACACCATCCAGCGGCTGCTGGAATCCACGCACACCGACTTCGAGATCATCGTGATCGTCGGGCACGACGACCCGGAGACCACGGAGGTGGCCGAGCAGGCCGCCGCACGGGACGCACGCGTCCGGGTCGTCGTCGACACCCACGAGAAGAAGAACAAGCCGAAAGCCATGAACACGGCGCTGCCGCACTGCCGCGGCGACGTCGTCGGGGTCTTCGACGCCGAGGACCAGGTCCACCCGGAGCTGCTCGCCCACGTCGACCACGCCTTCCGCACCACCGGCGCGGACGTCGTGCAGGGCGGGGTCCAGCTCATCAACTTCCACTCCAGCTGGTACAGCCTGCGCAACTGCCTGGAGTACTTCTTCTGGTTCCGCTCCCGGCTGCACCTGCACGCGCAGAAGGGGTTCATCCCGCTCGGCGGCAACACCGTCTTCGTGCGGACCGGCGTCCTCAGGGAAGCGGACGGCTGGGACCCCGACTGCCTCGCCGAGGACTGCGACCTGGGCGTCCGGCTGTCCAGCGTCGGCAAGAAGGTCGTCGTCGCCTACGACTCCGACATGGTGACCAGGGAGGAGACCCCGGGTTCCCTCATGTCGCTGCTCAAGCAGCGCACCCGCTGGAACCAGGGCTTCCTGCAGGTCTACCGGAAGAAGGACTGGAGGCAACTGCCGGGATTCGGGCAGCGGTTGCTCGCCCGGTACACCCTGATGACCCCGTTCATGCAGGCCTTCTCCGGCGTGGTCATCCCGCTCAACGCGGCCGTCGCGCTCTTCCTCGACGTGCCCGTCGGGATCGCCTTCCTCACCTTCCTGCCGCTGGTCACCGCCGCCGTCACCTTCGTCTTCGAGGTCGTCGGGCTGCACGACTTCGGCCGGCAGTACGGCCTGAAGGTCCGCCTCGTGCACTACGTGAAGCTCATCGTGGGCGGGCCCTTCTACCAGGTCCTCCTCGCCGGAGCCGCCATCCGTGCCGTCTGGCGCGAGCAACGCGGCCGTAACGACTGGGAGTTGACCACGCACGTCGGCGCCCACCTCACCGCCGCCGAGCCCATCCGAGAGGACGTTCCTGCGTGACCTCCACACTTCCCGCGGTGACCGCAGCGAAGGTCCCCGCGCAGCGCCCGCCTGCGCCCGAAACGCCCTCGGCCGGCCGCGCCCGGCCACCGATACGACTCCGTTCCTCCCGCCCCGACCTGCTGCTCTGCGGTGCCCTGCTCACCGCGATCCTCGTCGTGCAGGGCTGGAACATCACCGACTACCCGACCCTCAGCGACGACGAGGGCACCTACCTCGCCCAGGCCTGGGCCGTCCAACAGGGCCGGGGCCTCGCCCACTACACCTACTGGTACGACCACCCGCCGCTCGGCTGGATGCAGATAGCCCTGCTCACCCGGCTCCCCTCGGCGATCAGCCCCGGCTCGATGACCGTCGGCACCATGCGGTTCACCATGCTGCTGGTCGGCGGCGTCAGCGCCGTCCTCGTCTACGTCCTCGGCCGCCGGCTCTCCCTGCCCCGCTGGGCCGCCGGACTCGGCATGGCCCTGTTCGGGCTCTCCCCGCTCGCGGTCGTCCTGAGCCGGGAGATCTTCCTCGACAACATCGCCGTGATGTGGCTGCTGCTGGCCTTCTGCCTCGCCGCCTCGCCCAGCCGTCACCTCTGGCACCACTTCGGCGCGGGCCTCGCCGCCGCCGCGGGCGTGCTCACCAAGGAGACGATGCTCGTCGTCCTGCCCGCCCTGTTCGTCACCATGTGGCGGCACAGCCACCGCGACACCCGCAAGTTCGCCCTCACCGGAGCCGTCACCGGCTGCGCCCTGATCGGCTTCTCCTACCCGCTGTTCGCCCTGCTCAAGGGCGAGCTCCTCCCCGGCGCCGGGCACGTCTCCCTGTGGGACGGCATCACCTACCAGATGTCCAGACCGGGCTCGGGATTCATCCTCGACCGCTCTTCCGGCTCCTACGGCGTCCTGCACTCCTGGCTGTACTACGACCGCGTCCTGCCCCTCGGCGGCCTCGCCGCAGCCCTGCTCCTGCTGCTCACCTGGCGCTGGTCGGTCACCGCCCGCGCCCTCGCCGGACCGGCCTTCACGGTCGCCGTCCTGGCCGCGGTGGCCCTGCGCCCGGACGGCTATCTGCCCGCCATGTACATCATCGGCGCGCTGCCCTTCCTCGCCCTGGTCCTCGCCGGCGGAGCCGCCTCCGTCACCCACGCGGTGCTCCGCAGATGGCGCACGGAGGGCGAGAAGCGGTACGTCACCGGCGGCCGGTACGCCCTCGCCGCCGCCTTGGCCCTCGCCGCCGGCGCCTACGTCGTACCGCACTGGTACGACGGCGACCGCACCGCCGTCACCGCCGACGCCAACAGGCCCTACCGGCAGGCCTCCCACTGGCTCAGCACCGAGGTGGCGGACCCGAAGGACACCCGCGTGCTCGTCGACGACGCCCTCTGGCTGGACCTCGTGCACGCCGGATACCGGCCCGGGCTCGGCGCCATCTGGTTCTACAAGGCCGACCTCGACCCGGCCGTCACGAAGACCATGCCGCACGGCTGGCGGGACATCGACTACGTCGTCGCCTCGCCGACCGTCCGCCGCGACGCCAAGGACCTGCCCAACGTGCGGGCCGCGATCCGGCACTCCACGCCGGTCGCCACCTTCGGCAGCGGACCCGACCGCATCGAGATCCGGCGGATCCAGGCCCTGGGAGGGGCGCGATGAGCGAGTACACCGCCCCGGCACAGGGCCTCGACGCCGTAGAGGTCCCCGAGCCCGGCGCCGTCACCGTCGTCGTACCGACCTTCAACGAGTCCGCGAACATCCGGCAGCTGCTGCACCGGATCACCGAATCGGTGCCCGCGCGGCTGCCCTGCGAGGTCCTCTTCGTGGACGACTCCACCGACGACACCCCCGAGGTCATCCGCGAGGCCGCCAAGGACTGCCCGTTCCCCGTGGCCGTGCTGCACCGCGAGGAACCCGAAGGCGGGCTCGGCGGGGCGGTCGTGGAAGGGCTGAAGGCGGCGGTCTCGGAGTGGATCGTCGTCATGGACGGCGACTGCCAGCATCCGCCGTCCCTGGTACCGGAGCTGGTGGCCACCGGCGAGCGCACGAACGCCTCCCTGGTCGTCGCCTCCCGGTACATCGAGGGCGGCAGCCGGGCGGGGCTCGCCGGCGGTTACCGGGTGGCCGTCTCGCGTGGCGCGACCTGGCTCGCCAAGGGCCTCTTCCCGCGCAGGCTGCGCGGGATCAGCGACCCGATGAGCGGCTTCTTCGCCATCCGGCGCAGCGCGGTCACCGCCGACGTCCTCAGGCCCCTCGGCTACAAGATCCTGCTGGAGCTGGCCGTGCGCAGCCGCCCGCGCGGGGTCGCCGAGGTGCCGTTCGTCTTCGAGGACCGGTTCGCCGGCGAGTCCAAGTCCACCGCCCAGGAGGGTTTCCGCTTCCTGCGCCACCTGGCGGGCCTGCGCACCGCGTCCCCGGTCGCCCGCATGGTCGGCTTCGGGCTGATCGGCGCGAGCGGGTTCGTGCCGAACCTCGCCGGACTGTGGGCGCTGACCGTCCTCGGGATGCACTACCTGCCCGCCGAGATCCTCGCCAACCAGTTCGGAGTCGCCTGGAACTTCCTGCTCATCGAGCAGCTGCTGTTCCGCGACCGGCGCGCGCACCGCCGCTGGTGGGACCGGCTCGGCCGGTTCGCGCTGCTGGCCAACGCCGACCTGCTGCTGCGCATCCCGCTGATCGCCCTGCTCGTCGGCCGGTTCGGCATGGGCGCCCTGCCCGCCACCGCGCTCGCGCTGGTCATGACGTTCGTCCTGCGCTTCGTCGGCACCGAGGCGCTGGTCTACCTCCCCCGGCGCCGGGGGAGCCGAGCAAGGAGAGCCGTGTGAGTACGACGACGTATCGCAGACGCCGCAGACGGACCGCGCTGGCCGGGGTGGGCGCCCTGACCGCCGGTCTGCTCCTGACCGCGCCCCAGCCGGCGGAGGCCGCCAACCTGATCAAGAACCCCGGCTTCGAGACCGCCGGCAGCGACGGCATGCCGTACTGCTGGGAGAAGTCGGGCTGGGGCGACAACGACTTCACCTTCGAGACGACCGCGGACGCGCACTCCGGGTCCAAGGCCATGAAGGTCACGCTGACCCGCCGGGTCGACGGCGACCGCAAGGCGCTGATCACGGAGTCCACGGACTGCGCGCCCGCCGTGTCCGTGGGTAAGCAGTACGACCTGGGGCTCTGGTACAAGACCACCACCCCCGACGCCAACATCACCCTCTTCCGGCACGACACGACCGCCGGCTGGCAGTACTGGACCGACCTCAAGACCCTGGACATGGCGTCGGCCTGGACGCAGGCCACGGTCCGCACCCCCGCGGTGCCGGCCGGCACCGACCGCATCACCTGGGGTGTCTCCGTCTACGGCACCGGCTCGGCGACCACCGACGACTACACCATGGACCAGGTGGCCGATCCGCTCCCGCCGGCCCAGTGCACGGGCACTAACGACCAGTGCTCGAACGGCAGTTGGTCGGTCCTGCCGACACAGAACCCGGTCCGCTCCATGCACTCCGTCGTCCTCGACAACGGCAAGGTGCTGCTGATCGCCGGATCCGGCAACAGCGAGGAGAACTTCAACGCGGGCACGTTCACCTCGGCGGTGTACAACCCGGCCAACGGCACGTACAAGGTCATCCCGACGCCGAAGGACATGTTCTGCGCGGGCCACGTCCAGCTGCAGGACGGCCGGGTGCTGGTGCTGAGCGGCAACAAGGCGTACCCGGTCGCGGGCGGGCACGGCTACGAGGGGTTCAAGGACTCGTACATCTTCGACCCGACGACCGAGACCTACAGCAAGACCAACGACCTCAACGACGGCCACTGGTACCCGTCGGCGACCGAGCTGGGCAACGGTGACGTCATCTCCTTCGGCGGGCTGCGCGAGGACTCCACCGGCTCGGTGACCGCGGAGAAGTTCAGTTACGCGCAGAACCAGTGGCTGCCGCTGTGGCAGGTCAACCAGACCTGGTCGTACTGGGGTCTGTACCCGGCGATGATCCTGATGCAGGACGGCCGCCTCTTCTACACGGGCAGCCATGTCTTCGGCAACAACATCCCCGGCACCGGCTCGGCGGTCTACGACTACGACGCCAACACGATCACGCAGGTCCCGGGACTGCAGAACAAGGACGAGCGGGACCAGTCGGCGAGCGTGCTGCTGCCTCCCGCGCAGGACCAGCGGGTGCTGACGATCGGCGGCGGCAACATCGACTCCAACCCGGACGCGAACCGCCTCACCGACCTGATCGACCTCAAGCAGGCGAACCCGTCGTACGTCGCCGGGCCGCCGATCCCGCAGGGCACGGTCGATCTCGGCAACGGGCCCCAGCCGGAGACCGGCAACCAGGGCAAGATGTACGTCTCCGCGGTGCTGCTGCCCGACGGCAAGGTGCTGGAGACCGGCGGCGCCCTGCACAACCGCGCCAACCCGGTGTACGAGTCCTCGATCTACGACCCGGGCACCAACACCTTCGACCCCGTGGCCGCCGACCCCGAGTCCCGCGGCTACCACTCCTCGGCGTTCCTGCTGCCCGACGGCCGCGTGATGGCCACCGGCGACAACCCGGGCAACGGCACCTGGAACCACAACGTGTCGATCTACACCCCGCCCTACCTCTACAAGGGCACCCGGCCGACGATCACCTCGGTGATCAACCAGGAGTGGAAGTACGGCGACACCCAGCGGATCACCGTCGACCGCCCCATCGCCAAGGCGGAGTTGATCCGCCCGGCGGCGGTCACGCACTCGTCCGACCCGAACCAGCGGTTCGTGGACCTGCCGCTGAGCGTGGACGGCAACAACGTGGACCTGAACGTCACGAACAACCCGAACATCGCCCCGCCCGGCTGGTACATGCTCTTCGCCGTGGACGCCAACGGGGTGCCCTCGGTGGCCAAATGGGTCCACCTGACGGGCCCGTCGGCCCTCGGCGCCGCGTCCCCCCACGTCCACGCCTTCGCCGACTCCCTCTCCGGCACGGTGTCGGGCCCCGGCAAGAAGAAGACCGCACAGCGGGTCAGCCCGACCATCTCCGGCTGCGACCGGCACTACGGCTCGGCCAACGTGTGCGTGCCGACGGTGTTCCCGCCGCAGGTGAGGAAGACGACGGCTGCTCGGTGTGCCTGGCTTCACCAGAACCACTACGGCCGGCTGAACGTGAACGGCGCCGACGATCCCCTGGCGTTGGACCGGAACCGCGACGGGGTGGCGTGCGGGAAGGGAGACGTCAGGAGCCGTAGCTGAGGATCAGCAGGACGAGCAGGACCTGGGCGCTCCACTGGAGCACCACGGCCCAAGTCCGCGCGACGGTCCCTCGGTGCCGCGGCCAGAGCAGGGCCGCCAGCCCGGCGGAGACGGCGGTGAGGAGACTGCCGTAGACGAGTGCCCCCGGAACCCGGGGGCACTCGTTGTACTCGACGCAGCGGGAGCCCTGGTAGGTGGACACCGCCGCGATCGCCGCCGCGAGCACGCTCGGGATGAGCAGGGCCAGACCCCAGGCCGCCCACCGGGTGAGAACGCGGCCGGGAGCGGACGGGTGTGCCGAGTTCGCTGTCGTCATGCCCTCAGCCAACCGCGCGGCCGGTCCCGCCTGATCGGGGCGCGTACTCAATCCCCCTGGGTACGCATGCTCAACGCCCGCTCCACGACCGCCTCCAGCTGTTCGTGGTGCGCGCCCTTCCAGTACACGCGGCCGCACTCCGTGCACTGGGCGAAGACGTCGTACGACCGCTGGGTGCCGTGCTCCAGCTGGTCGGCGACGTCTTCCTTGGTGGCCTCCTCCAGCAGGCCGTTGCAGGCGGTGCAGCGGCTCCAGGGGTGCAGGTCGGGGGCGAAGCGGTCGAGGACGTCGTGCAGCTGGTCGTCGGGGCGGGTGCTGTAGACGAACGCGCCGGCCCACAGTTCGCGGCGGCGCAGCAGACCCCGGTCGCGGCTGAGCATGACGCGCTTCTCGGTCGCCGAGCGCTTGGCGAGGGCCGCGTCGCCGATGTCGGTCGACTCGTACGCCGTGTCCACGCCGAGCAGCCGCAGCCGGCGGGCGAGCGTGCCGAGGTGCACGTCGAGGAGGAAGCGGAGCGGGGCGCCGGGGACGCGCTGGGGGCGGTCGACGGGCCGTACCTGCACCGTCTCGCCGGCCTTCGGGATGTGCGACGCCGGGGCCTCGCGGCCGTCCACGACCAGCGCGCCGACCTCGGTCAGCGGGACGCCGAGGGACTCGATGACATGGCCCAGGGTCGAGACGCCGTCCGTGGCCAAAGGTGTGGCACCGGCCCGCCGGACGTGCGGCACGAACAGGTGGAGCGCGGGGGCGACTTCGACGTGGATCTCGGGTCGGTTCACTGTGTCAGGATCGCACGGGAGTCCGCCCGGACCTCAGTGCTTTTCGTTCGGCAGACCGTGCTGCATGACGTCCAGAGCGCGGTCGATCAGGGCCGTGAAGTCGTCCCGGTGGTCGTTCTCCGCCCAGTACATGGAGGTCTCCATCAGACCGCCGATCAGGGACATGGCGTAGACCCGGACCTCCAGGCTGTCGGGGGAGCGGCCGGTGCGCTCGCCGATGGCCTCGCAGAGCATGCGGCCGGTGGCCGACATGCTCTCCATCATCCGTGAGCGCACCGCGGGGACCTGGACCATGAGACGGGTGCGCAGCCGGGACACCGCGAGGTCGTTGTCCATGCCGAGTTCGACCGCCCGGTGCAGGACGTGCCGGATGGTCTCGGACCAGGGCTCGTCGGCGGGCCGCGCCCTGATCTCCTCCAGGATGACCGGGTCGTACTCGTCCGTGAGGACGATGTCCTCCTTGGTCGGGAAGTAGCGGAAGACGGTCGACGGCGACACCTCGGCCCGCTCGGCGATCTGGTCGATCGTCGTGGCGTCGTAGCCCTGTTCCCGGACGAGGGCGTAGGTCGCCGCGCGGATCGCCTCCCTGGTCTTGATCTTCTTGCGCTCGCGCAACCCCAGCTGCGGGCGGTCGGCGGAGGGCAGGGGGGAGAGGGGGGAACGTGCGGCCGTCATGCGGTCATTCTCCGGCATCCGCCACGGGGGCGGCCATGGCCGGGGCGTCCCGTGGACCGGTGGGCCGTACCACCGGGGGTTCGGCAGCAGCACCGCGAGCGGTTCCGCCACCAGGGAGGCGGTCCCACACGCATCCGACGCCGGCCGAACCGGTCGCCGAGCAGGGTCGCAGGTGGGCCGAGCTCTGCGGCGACAGTCGGCATAGAAAAGAAAGTAACTCTCAAATACTTATGACTGTCAAAAGGGGGTGGTCTCAGTCGTTCAGGGCAAACCAAAACGGCCACGGCTGGTGAGCCGTGGCCGCAAAGACGGGAGGGGTCGGGCCTACGCGTGCTGGTAGGCCACCAGTGAGATGCCGACGTAGTGGACGACGAACGCGGCGAGGGTGAAGGAGTGGAAGACCTCGTGGAAGCCGAACCAGCGCGGTGACGGGTTCGGGCGCTTGATGCCGTAGACCACGCCGCCGGCGCTGTAGAGCAGGCCGCCGACGACCACCAGGACCAGGACGGCGATGCCGCCGGTGCGCAGGAAGTCGGGCAGGAAGAACACGGCCGCCCAGCCCATCGCGATGTAGCAGGGCGTGTAGAGCCAGCGCGGGGCGCCCACCCAGAAGACCCGGAAGACGATGCCGGCCGCGGCGGCGGCCCAGATGCCCCACAGCAGCCACTGGCCCTTGGCTCCGGGCAGGAGCAGCAGGGTGAGCGGGGTGTAGGTGCCCGCGATGATCAGGAAGATGTTGGCGTGGTCGAGGCGGCGCAGGACGCCGTCCATCCGTGGGCTCCAGTTGCCCCGGTGGTACAGCGCGCTGACGCCGAAGAGCAGGCAGGCCGTGAGGACGTAGATCCCGCAGGCTATGCGGCCTCTGGTGGAGTCGGCGAGGGCGGTGAGCACGAGGCCCGCGATGAGTACGGCCGGGAACATGCCGAGATGCAGCCAGCCGCGGAGCCTGGGCTTGATCGGATGCGGCAGGGAGGGCGCGACGGGACCGCGGCCGTCGGCCGGCGTCTCCGTGGGCGCGTCGGGAGCGGACGCAGTCATGCGGGGCATGGTACCTACGGCACCGTAAGTCGGGTGTCAGCGCGGCTCTTGGTCGATCGAACGCAAAAAGACCTTCAGGTGACACAAATCTGGACGTAAAGGAAACGTAAACAGGCCTGGAAACCGTGGCCTTCCTCACGTCGCTCACTTGTGAGGTCCCCTGGACAGATGCGCACGAACGGCGGATGATCATATGAGTGCGGTCGGCACCGGATGAGCATCCGAAGCATCCGGGTCGCAGCCCCCACGGGGCCACAAGGACAAAATCCCTCACTTAGGAGCAACCGTGGCGCGCGACAACTCGGCTCCCAGCGTTCCCACCACCCATCAGGAACTGATCTCGTGGGTCAACGAGATCGCCGAACTGACGCAGCCGGACAGCGTGGTCTGGTGTGACGGCTCCGAGGCGGAGTACGAGAGGCTCTGCGAAGAGCTCGTGGCCAAGGGCACTTTCAAGAAGCTCGATCCGATCAAGCGCCCCAACTCCTACTACGCGGCCTCCGACCCGACCGACGTCGCGCGCGTCGAGGACCGCACCTTCATCTGCTCCGAGAAGGAGGAGGACGCGGGCCCCACCAACCACTGGAAGGCCCCCGCCGAGATGCGGGAGATCTTCAGCGGCGAGAAAGGCCTGTTCCGCGGCTCCATGCGCGGGCGCACCATGTACGTCGTCCCGTTCTGCATGGGCCCGCTCGGCTCCCCGCTGTCCGCGATCGGTGTGGAGATCACCGACTCCGCCTACGTCGCCGTCTCCATGCGCACGATGACGCGCATGGGCCAGGCCGTCCTGGACGAGCTCGGCGACAACGGCTTCTTCGTGAAGGCTGTCCACTCCCTCGGCGCGCCCCTGGAGGAGGGCCAGGAGGACGTTCCGTGGCCGTGCAACTCCACCAAGTACATCTCGCACTTCCCCGAGGACCGCGAGATCTGGTCCTACGGCTCCGGCTACGGCGGCAACGCCCTGCTCGGCAAGAAGTGCTACGCGCTGCGTATCGCCTCCGTCATGGCGCGTGACGAGGGCTGGCTGGCCGAGCACATGCTGATCCTCAAGCTCACCCCGCCGCAGGGCGAGTCCAAGTACGTCGCCGCCGCCTTCCCGAGCGCCTGCGGCAAGACCAACCTCGCCATGCTGGAGCCGACGATCTCCGGCTGGACCGTGGAGACCATCGGTGACGACATCGCCTGGATGCGCTTCGGCGAGGACGGCCGCCTGTACGCGATCAACCCCGAGGCCGGCTTCTTCGGCGTCGCGCCCGGCACCGGTGAGCACACCAACGCCAACGCGATGAAGACCCTGTGGGGCAACTCGGTCTTCACCAACGTCGCCCTCACCGACGACGGCGACGTGTGGTGGGAGGGCATGACGGAGGAGACCCCGGCCCACCTGACGGACTGGAAGGGCCGCGACTGGACCCCGGACTCCGCCGAGCCCGCCGCGCACCCCAACGCCCGCTTCACCACCCCCGCCGCGCAGTGCCCGATCATCGCGCCCGAGTGGGAGGACCCCAAGGGCGTGCCGATCTCGGCGATCCTCTTCGGCGGCCGCCGCGCCTCCGCGGTGCCGCTGGTGACGGAGTCCTTCGACTGGAACCACGGCGTCTTCCTCGGCGCCAACGTGGCCTCCGAGAAGACCGCCGCCGCCGAGGGCAAGGTCGGCGAGCTGCGCCGCGACCCGTTCGCGATGCTGCCGTTCTGCGGCTACAACATGGGCGACTACATGGCCCACTGGATCGACGTGGCCAAGGACAAGGACCAGTCCAAGCTGCCGAAGATCTACTACGTCAACTGGTTCCGCAAGAACGACGAGGGCAAGTTCGTCTGGCCCGGCTTCGGCGAGAACTCCCGCGTCCTGAAGTGGATCGTGGAGCGCCTGGAGGGCAAGGCCGAAGGCGTCGAGACCCCGATCGGCGTCCTGCCGACCAAGCAGGCCCTGGACACCGACGGTCTCGAACTGTCCGAGTCCGACCTGGACTTCCTGCTCTCGGTCGACAAGGACGTCTGGCGCGAGGAGGCCGCCCTCGTCCCCGACCACCTCAACACCTTCGGCGACCACACCCCGAAGGCGCTGTGGGACCAGTACCACGCGCTGGTGGAGCGCCTGGGCTGAGGCCCGTACCCCGAAAGACTCCGCGGCCGGTCCGGATGCCCTGACCAGCGATCGTCACGGCCGGCCGCGGTGACAACACCGTGAAGAAGGGCCCGGGGCCCGCCCCGTACAACGGCGTACGGGGCGGGCCCCGGACCCGTTTTCGGGGAGTCGGGGTCCTCTGGGCGGCAGGGCCCTGTGGGAGGCAGGACCTTGTGGAGTCAGGGACCTCTGAAGACCCACAGCCGCAGCAACACGAAGCGGAGCGCCGTCGCGGCGGCATTGGCCACGATCAGTGCGCCGACCTCCACCTGCGTCTCGTCCGGCAGGGTCCGGTGCACCACGGCGAGGGCCCCGCTGCTCAGCGCGAGCCCGGCGAAGAAGGCCACCAGTCCCTGGAGTTGATGCCGGGCGGCCCCGTCCGAGCCGCGCACCCCGAAGGTGAACCGGCGGTTGGCGGCGGTGTTCGCCACGGCCGTGACCAGCAGCGCGACCAGGTTGGCGGACTGGGCGTCGACCACCGGCCGCAGCGCCGTGTACAGGCCCAGATAGGCGGCGGTGGACAGTACGCCGATGATCGCGAACACCGGCAGTTGCCGGGCGACTCCGGTCTCGGTCACATCGGCGGCGGTCTCGGTGGAGTTCGGCATCGATTACGGCACCTGGGGTTCGAGAACGTGTGTCTGACGCACTGAAACAACCCCAGACAGTACCTTATGCGAGCAAATCGGGCGCAGTAGTGCGCCGACCCGCTCGAGAATGGGCTGGCATCTCCAAATGATTGATGTGCTCCACGATCCCACCGACCGGCTCGAGTCGGCCGTCGAGTTGTCGGTCGTGATTCCGATGTTCAACGAGGAAGAGGCGTTGCCGGCGCTGGTGGCGCGACTGCGGCCGGTGCTGGACGCCACGGGCGAGCTGTACGAGGTCGTCGCGGTGGACGACGGCTCAACGGACCGGACGGTGGAACTGCTGAAGGAGCTGCGGGCCGGCTGGCCGCAACTGCGGATGGTACGACTGCGCCGCAACAGCGGACACCAGGCGGCGCTGACCGCCGGCCTGCACCACGCCCGCGGCCGCTACGCCGCGAGCCTCGACGCCGATCTCCAGGACCCCCCGGAGAAGATCCCCGAGATGCTCGACCTGGCCCGCGCCCGGCACCTGGACATCGTCTACGGAGTACGTGCCAACCGCTCCACCGACACCGGCTTCAAGCGTCACACGGCCGGGGTCTACTACTGGCTCATGCGGCGCATGGTGGGCAACCACGTCCCCGCCCAGGCCGGCGACTTCCGGCTGCTGTCGCGCAATGTCCTCGACGCTCTGAAGGCCCTGCCCGACCAGCCGCAGGTATACCGGCTCCTGGTGCCCTGGTTCGGCTTCCCCAGTGGAGAGGTCACCTACCACCGCGACGAACGCGTCGCCGGCCACACCAAGTACCCCCTGCGCAAGATGATCCTGCTGGCGGTCGACAGCATCATCAGCTTCTCCGTCGCCCCGTTGCGCCTGGCCACCTGGCTCGGCGCCCTCGCCTTCATGATCTGCCTCGGCACGCTCGTCTACACGCTGGTCGTGTACTCGGCGGGCAACACCACCCCCGGCTGGGCCTCCCTGATCATCGCCGTGCTCTTCATCGGCGCCGTCCAGCTCATCTGTCTGGGCGTGCTCGGCGAGTACATCGGCCGCGTCTACTCCGCCGTCCAGCGACGCCCGACCTACTTCGTCGCCGACGACACCGGCGCGGCGATCGCCCCCATGGCGGGGATCGCGTGGCCCGGTCCGCAACGCGGTCAGGGAAGCGCTCTGGACTCCCTCGGCGGGCCGGGAACCCCATAGGAGTTCTGCCCCGTGACGGCCCGGTGCGCAGCGTTGCGGCGCACCGGGCCGTTTGTCGTCGTGAGCGACTCCCTGGCGGAACGCTCCTGGTGGAACGGCCGCTACGTGCGGGCAGGCTCGGCCGCGCCGCTGTCGGGGGCCGCCTGGCCGGGCACGGTCGGTGCTTCCGATTCGTGGCGGAACTCGTGGACCGTCGTCCGGACCACGGCGATCAGCGCGAACAGCATCAGCACACCGAGCGCGGGCATCGAGACATACGGACCGACTTGCGGGGAAACGCAGTACATGTAGCTGCCGAACGACGCGATCTGCACCAGCACCGGCAGGTACCAGAGCCGCCGGGGCCGCTGGAACGCGGCCATCACCGTGAGGACGTCCGCGGGGTAGAAGTAGCGCTCGTGCATCGAGGGCAGCAGGAACGGCACCAGGATCGCGGAACAGGTGGCCAGCAACACGATCCGGGTGTCCGTGAGTTCCGGCACGCGAAGGCCGGAGCCCGGCGCGCCGCGTCGGCCGCGCCGCAGCGACCAGACCGCCAGCCCCATCAGGAGCGACACCAGCACCCCCGCGACCAGAACGCCCGCCCTGCGCACGGGGTCGGTGTTGCCGGGCACCGACACGAACTGGTAGAGGGACGGCGCGTTCATGGTGAGCAGGCGGTAGGTGTCCGTCTGCCGGGCGTAGACCGTCAGCAGCCGCCCCGGGTCGGCGCCGATCAGGAGGGCCGGGACGTCGAGTGCGAGGTACACCCCGGGAATGGCGAGCAGGCACCGCCACGGCACCCGTCCCACCAGCACCAGGACGAGCAGGAAGGGGAAGAGGAAAACGGCCTGGAACTTGAAGGCCAGGGCGATCCCGAAGAACGTGCATGCCCACCACGGCCGGTGGCGCAACACATAGTAGATCCCACCGACGAGGAAGGCCGTGTAGATGCCGTCGCACTGCCCCCACCACGCGCTGTTGGTGACGACGGTGGGCAGGAAGAGTACGACCGCGGCCGCGCCGAAGGCCGCCCAGCGGTGTGTGGACCGGAACAGGGACACGGTCCGGAAGGTGTAGTACGCCAGCGCCAGGTCGGACAGCATCGAGACCGACTTGATGCCCACCAGCGACGACATCGGCAAGTAGGTCAGCGCGGCCAGCAGATAGAGATAGGGAACGTTGTAGTCCGAGAAACTGGGTTCGGCTAGAGCGTCGAATCCGCCGTGGCTCACGATGTGCCAGTACCAGAGCTGGAGAAAGATCTTGTAGTCCCCGGACTCGTCGGCCAGCAGAGGCATGCGGACCAAGAGGGCTACGGCCAGCGTGATGCACGCGGCCAGTGCCAGTACCGTCGAATATGTGGCGCGCCGGCGCGGGGCCATTGCGGCTGTGTCGAGCATTCCGGACTCCATTCAGGTCTCGCTCGATCGCGCCGTGCGGTATCCGGGCGCGACGGCGATCAGTATGTCTGAAACGCTCCTTGTCGACGTGTAGGAAACCGGCATTTACCGGCATTGCGCCTATGGTGCTGCCATGCGCGGAATTCTCCTGGCCGGGGGTACCGGCTCGCGGCTGTGGCCACTGACCCGCTCGGTATCGAAGCAACTGCTGCCGGTTTTCGACAAACCGATGATCTATTACCCGCTTTGCACACTGGTGATGGCCGGTGTGCGTGAGATCCTTGTCCTCACCACGCCCGAAGACCAGTACCAGTTCCGCCGCTTGCTCGGCGACGGTCGTCAATTCGGCCTTCGACTGGAGTACATGGCACAGGAGCGTCCGGAGGGAATTGCCCAGGCCTTCCTTCTGGGGGCCGACTTCATCGGCGACGAATCGGTGGCCCTGATCCTGGGCGACAACATCTTCTACGGGAGTGGCCTCGGTACCCGGCTTGCCAACCACGACGACGAATTCAAGGGCGGGAGGGTGTTCGCCTACCAGGTCGCCAACCCGTCGGCCTACGGCGTGGTGGAGTTCGACGAGGCGGGCCGGGCACTGTCCATCGAAGAGAAACCGGCCCGGCCGAAGTCCCGCTACGCCGTGCCCGGCCTTTACTTCTACGACCATCACGTCGTGGAAATCGCCCGCGGTCTGCGACCCAGCGCCCGAGGCGAGTTGGAGATCTCCGACCTCAACCGGGTCTATCTGGAGGCCGGGACGCTGCAGGTCACCCGGCTGGACCGCGGCACCGCATGGCTGGACACCGGGACCTTCGCTTCCATGATGCAGGCGTCGGAGTTCGTCCGGGTGATCGAGGAGCGCCAGGGCTTCAAGGTGGGGTGCGTGGAGGAAGCGGTGTGGCGTGCCGGCCTGATCGATGACGACCGGCTCCGGGAACTGGCCCAGCCCCTGCTCAAGAGCGGGTACGGCCACTATCTGCTGGGGCTGCTGGAGGACTACCGGCATGTCGTCCTGCCCCAGAGAAGCAGCGGATCGCACTACCGGGAATCGCTCGGCCGACCCTGAGCCGGTTGCGAGCTGAAAGGAGCATTCACATGGAGCCACTTGGCATCGAAGGGGCCTGGCTGGACACGCCCGAGGTGTTCACGGATACCAGGGGCAGATTCCATGAGTGGTTCAAGGGGGAACGGTTCCTTGATTCCATCGGCCACGGATTCCGACTGGTGCAGGCCAACTGCTCGCGCTCCGTTCTGGGCACTCTCCGCGGCATCCACTACGCAGCGGTCCCACCAGGCCAGGCCAAGTTCGTCACCTGCGTCAGCGGCGCCGTCCTCGACGTGGTGGTCGACATCCGCACAGGTTCTCCGAGCTTCGGAAAATGGGAAGCGGTCAGGCTCGACGACACGACGCACCGCTGCGTCTATATCTCGGAAGGCCTGGGCCATGGCTTCATGGCTCTGGAGGATAATTCAACCGTCATCTACCTCTGTTCGGAGGGGTACGCGCCGCACCGGGAATACGGGATCAACCCGCTCGACCCCGATTTGGCCATCTCCTGGCCCGAGGAACTCACCCCGCGCCTTTCCGGCAAGGACGCCGCTGCGCCAACGCTGGAGGAAGCGCGGCGACTGGGCCTCCTGCCGTCCTTCGAGGACTGCATCGCGTATCGCAGAGGGCTCGCCAAAGGAATCCGCGAGGAAGGCACGGTGGAAGCAGGTTCATTGAGCCCGCACGGGTGATCTTGGCGCAAGTCGCGGTGTGACCCTGACCATTCAGTTGCTGCGAGTTTAAGAATGGATTTGTCCGTAGCCAGAGGCGACGCGACGCGCATGCGAAAAGCGCACTGGTGCGCCCGCTTGCGGTCTGACTCCCTCCCAGTTACTGAGGAAGGTTCTCTTGAACCGTAGAACGATCCGAAGTTCACGCCTGAGGTCCACCACGCTGGTGTCGGCAGGCGTTCTCGCGGTGGCGCTCAACGTTGGGCAGAGCTCGGTGGCCATCGCCGACGCGATCCACCGGTCTGTGCCCCAGGCGACCAGCAGTACGCACGAAGACACGGCCGGCGGCTGGGGCGGCCATGACGGCCATGACGGCAAGCCCGGCAAGCGAGGTCCGCAGGGTCCGCAGGGTCCGCGTGGTCCCCGGGGCTTCCAGGGCCCGCAGGGTCCGCAGGGTCCGCGGGGTCCGCAGGGCGCTCAGGGCGCTCAGGGCGCTCAGGGTGCTCAGGGCGCGCAAGGCGCGCAGGGTGCTGCGGGCACGGGTGTCCAGGGCCCGCAGGGTGCTCAGGGCGCGCAGGGTGCTCAGGGTGCTCAGGGTGCTCAGGGGCCCCGGGGTGTCAGGACGTACGTCAACTCCATTTCGTTCCCTGTGACCGCCCAGACGGGGACTGCCACGTGTGACCCCGGCGACGTGGCCACCGGCGGCGGATTCAATTCATTCGGCGCCAACGTCCAGACCAGTAGGCCGGTCCCCGTCGGCCCCAACGGAACCGTCCCCATCGGGTGGCAGGTTTCCCTCCCGCCTGGTCTCGTCACTGGGCCTGGTCTCCCTCCGACTGTCGACGTCTACGTGGTCTGCGCCGACATCGCGTAACTCCCACGCGAGCGGTAGTTCACCACCGGCAATCCGGTACCGCTTCTCCTGGGAATGATCGACGGTGCCCCGAGGCTTCGGCCTCGCGGGCACCGTCCGCGTTGTGTCCGCGCCCGTGACCAGGCGCCTGAAGATTTGATGCCGTACGCGGGGCAGCAAGAAAGACTCGGAGAACTATGCGCATCCTTGTGACTGGCGGCGCCGGATTCATCGGTTCGGAGTACGTCCGGCGAATCTTGAATTCGGATCCGGCAGTGCGGATCACCGTCCTCGACGCACTCACCTATTCGGGAGTCGAGGCCAATCTGGCACCGGTGGCGGAACACTCGGGCTACACCTTCGTCCGAGGCGACATCTGCGACCCGGACGTGGTCGACCAGGTGATGGCGGGCCAGGACGCCGTGGTCCATTTCGCCGCCGAGTCGCACGTGGACCGGTCGATCGACGGGGCCGGCCCGTTCGTCCGCACCAATGTGATGGGCACGCAGGTGCTCCTGGACGCGGCCCACCGGCACGGCGTCGGCCGCCTCGTCCATGTATCCACCGACGAGGTCTACGGCTCGATCAGCGAAGGCGCATGGACCGAGGGGTGGCCTCTGGCGCCGAACTCCCCGTACTCCGCGTCGAAAGCCGGCTCCGACCTGCTGGCGCTCGCCTACCACCGCACCCACGGCCTGGACGTGGTCGTCACCCGCTGCACCAACAACTACGGGCCGTACCAGTTCCCCGAGAAGGTCATCCCGCTCTTCATCACCAACCTGCTCGACGGGAAAACGGTCCCCCTGTACGGAGACGGCCGCAACCTGCGCGACTGGCTGCACGTCTCCGACCACTGCCGGGGCATCGACCTGGTCCTGCGCGGCGGCCGGGCCGGAGAGATCTACCACATCGGTGGCGGGACCGAACTGACCAACCACAAGCTCACCGGCCTGCTGCTGGACGCGGTCGGCGCGGGCTGGGACCGGGTCGAGTACGTGGCCGACCGCAAGGGCCACGACCTGCGCTACTCGCTGGACGACAGCAAGATCCGCGAAGAGCTCGGCTACGCCCCTCAGGTGGCCTTCAGCGAGGGCCTTGCGGCCACGGTCGCCTGGTATCGGGAGCACCGCGCCTGGTGGGAGCCGCTGAAGGCGAGGGCCGCAGTGCAATGAGCACCAACTGGCTGGTGACCGGCGCCCGGGGGCTCCTCGGCCAGGACGTGCTGGCCGAACTCGCCACCGACCCGGATGCCGTGGTCACGGGGCTGGACCGGGAGCAGCTGGGCATCACCGACCGGGACGCCGTGCGCGCCGCCGTCGCCGGTCACCGGGTGGTCGTCAACTGTGCCGCGTGGACGGACGTCGACGGCGCGGAGCGGTCCGAGGCGGCTGCCACGGCCGTGAACGGTACGGGCGTCCGCCACCTCGGCCACGCGTGTGCAGACGCCGGTGCCATCCTGCTGCACATCTCCACCGACTACGTGTTCCCGGGCGACGTCCGCCGCCCGTACCCGGAGAACGCGCCGACGGGGCCCGTCAACGCATACGGGAGAAGCAAACTGGCCGGGGAGCGGGCGGTCGTCGAACTGCTCCCGCGCACCGGCTACATCGTGCGTACCGCCTGGCTCTACGGCGCGCACGGCCCGAATTTCGTGGCCACCATGCTCGAACTCGCCGCCCGGCGGCAGACCTTGGACGTGGTGGCCGACCAGCACGGTCAGCCGACCTGGTCCCGGGCGCTCGCCCGGCAGTTGGCCGCGCTCGGCCGCGCGGCGCTGACCGGAGGGGCACCGGCCGGCATCTACCACGGCACGGCGGCAGGTCGCACCACATGGTGCGGCCTGGTGCGTGAGACCTTCCGGCTCAGCGGTCTCGATCCCGAGCGGATCCGCCCGGTCGGCTCGGACAAGTTCCCGCGTCCGGCCACCCGTCCAGCCTTCGGTGTCCTCGACCACGGCAACTGGCTGCGAGCCGGCCTCGCCCCCCTTCCCCCGTGGGACGACCAGCTGGCGGCCGCCCTGAAGGATCCCGCGTTCGCCGATCTGGCGGCCGCGGCGCGCGCGAGCGCCCGCCACACGTAGAAGGCGCCCCGCGGAACCAGACGGGTCCGCAGGGCGCCTTCCGGGGCGTCGTCCGCGCAGCCAGGCACTCAGCGGCTCACGGAATCCCTGAACCCTTCCGGCACTTGGGAAAGGAGCCGGTGGTCGACCGCGACCGCATGACGGAAAGCATCCTCGGCCTCGTCCTTGCGGTGGCGCTCGGCCAGGAGGTTGCCCAGTTGCATCTGGATCGCGGTGGCCTTCGGATCGGCGGCGACGGCACGCTTGAAGAGCTCGATGGCCCGGTCGGGGTCACTCGTTCTCAGCATGTACGCCTCGCTGTAGAGAGCGGACATGAAGCGGGGATCGATGTCGAGCGCCTTGTCGAAGTCCGCCCGGGCATCCGCCGTCCTGCCGGACTGCTGATCGACGAGCCCGAGGCCGTACCAGGCACGCTTGTTCGTGGGGTCCAGTTCCAGGACGTGCCGGAAGTCCTCGGCGGCACCGCTGGAATCCTGCTGAATCTGGCGCTTTAGGCCGGAATTCAGCAGCGCCTCCACCGACTTCGACTTCGCGTTCCGGATCTCTGAAGCGGCCTTGGATTCAGACGGCTCGGCCAACGGGGAATGAATCGCCCAGACGGTCACCCCGGTGGCAACCATCGCCGTCGCGGCGAGCCCGGCCCACAATCTCGTACGTTTCACTTGGTCACTTTTCGTGGAAGGTGGCGGATGGATGGAGTTCGCCTGTCTCAGGTCTTGTCAACGACGTTACGAGGAGCCCCCGATGGAGCCGTCGTACGGCAGGCGCGAGGGGTGTTCAGACCACTCGAATGCACGAGTCCTGAGAAAGGGTTGCGGCCCAGCCTCTTTGCAGGGATTTCATCGGCTGGATTGGATGGGACCCGTGAAGTCAACGGTCTGTCTCAACATGATCGTCAAGGACGAGGCCCCGGTGATCCGGCGTTGCCTCGAATCCGTACGGCCCCTGATCGACACCTGGGTCATCGTGGACACCGGCTCGACCGACGGCACGCAGGACGTCATCCGCGACGTCTACAGCGACCTGCCCGGCGAACTCTACGAACGGCCTTGGAAGGGTTTCGACGGCAGCCGTACCGAGGCGATCGAACTCGCTCGTGCCCACGCGGACTATCTGCTCTTCATGGACGCCGACGACATGATGGAGGTGCCGCCCGGCTCCAGCATGCCCGAGCTGGCCCTCGACGCCTACCGGCTCAACATCAGAAGCGGGCGCTACATGCACCGGCGCCGTGCTCTGGTCTCGACCCGGCTTCCGTGGCGGTACGTCGGTGTCCTGCACGAGTACCTCGACTGCGGTTCGCGGTACAGCCTCGGGAACCTGGAAGGCGCCACCATTGTCGTCGTGGGCGACGGGGGACGCAGCAGGGGGAAAAGCCTGCGGGAGAAATACCTGGGAGATGTCGAGATCCTCCAGCAGGGCCTGATCAAGGAGCCCGGCAACGAGCGCTATGTGTTCTACCTGGCCCAGAGCTGGGGCAACGTGGGTGAGTTCGAGAAGGCGATCGAAGCCTACGACCGCCGTGCGGGCATGGGCGGCTCGGACGAGGAGGTCTTCTTGGCCCGCCTGTTCGCCGCACAGTTGGCCGAAAAACTGGAGCGGCCGCCGGCCGAGGTGATGGACCGCTACCTCGGTGCGCACGAGAGCCGCCCCACACGCGCCGAAGCACTCGGTGAGCTCGCGCGCTGGTGCCGCGTCAACGGGCAGCGGTGGCCGCTCGCCCACCTGTTCGCGCGGCAGGCGGCACGCCTCCCGTATCCGAGGGAGGACCACATGCTCGTCGAGCCCGACTGGTACGACTGGCGCGCACTCGACGAACTCGGGGTGTCCGCCTACTGGGTGGGGGAGTACGAGGAAGCGGAGGACTGCTGTGAACGCCTGCTGGCAGGGAACAAGTTGCCCGCCGAACATCGTGACCGCGTGCTCCAGAATCTGGAGTTCTCACGACGCCACCTGCGCTCGAGGCAACTCGTCGGGGCGAAGCAACGCGTCGGCGTCTGAAGCGGTGTCAGTCCGGCCCACAGACGTCTAAGGGCGACCGGCAGTAGGCGTGCACCGGCGGTCGGAGGGTGTCCCGAACGGAGAGCAGACACGAGCTTCGGTGATCATGGAGTTCTCTACGCTCAGTGATCACCGGAGGGCTCGTGCCTGTTCTGCCACCGTGCCTGCTCGACCCCCTGTGGGACCAATTCGCGGCGCTGCTGCCCGAGCACGTGGACACCCACCCGCTGGGCTGCCACAACCCGCGCATCCCCGACCGGATCGTGTTCGAGCACGTGATCGCCGCCCTGGTGCACGGGAGCGGCTACGAGCGCATCGCCGTGCCCGGCTGTTCGGACCGCACCATCCGACGGCGCCTCACATACTGGGCCGAGCTGGGGATATCCGCGCAGGTCCACGCACTGGCGCTGCAGGCGTACGACCGCATGATCGGCCTGGAGCTCGGCGAGCTGTCCGTGGACGGCTGCATCACCAAGGCGCCCTGCGGCGGGAGGCGCGCACCCCGTGTGCAGCGGGCGCACGCGCACGCTCCCGGCATGTGGCGTGCGGCGGTGCACTGATCCCGCAGGCCCGCGCGGGAGACGGCTTCCCCGCGCGAAGGGGCCGCCGATCCATTCCCTGCCCTCGGTCGGCGGCCCGGGAGCCGCACGCCGTCAGGCGACGGCCCGGGGGGCACTGCCACGCGGGCCCCGAGGGCACCCTCACGCTCCCCGTGTAAACGGGGCGCACGCGCCCGTGGCCACGCGCACTTTCCCCGTGCGCCCCGGCAGGAGTGGACCGGGCCCCAGCCCCGCACAGGATGACGGTCCCCGTGCGGCAGCGGGTCGCCGGCCTCACCCAGCCCTGGTACGGCGGCCCGTGGCGTACCCGTACGAACACGACACCCGCCCCCACGCCATACGTGAGGGACGCCACACCCGAAACCCGCACAACCCCCCGCCTTTCCCGAAGGTCTGGTCGGCGGTGGGAAGACACCGTCTTCCCACCGCCGACCCAGACCGAAGGAAGGCATGAACCGAGCCACTCGTGCGTCCGCCCTCGCCGCGACCACCGTCCTCGCGACGACCGGAGCCCTGCTCACGTGCACGTCCGCCGCCGGTGCCGCCACGGCGACCGTGACCTGTAAGTCGCCCGTCTTCAAGCGGCAGTTCTACGCGAACACGACCTTCTCCGGTACGCCGAAGAAGACCGACTGCGATTCGAAGATTGATCAGAACTGGGGCACCGGCGCCCCCGCCGCCGGGCTGCCCAGCAACTACTTCGGCGTGCGCTGGACGGTCACCCGGGACTTCGGCTCCGGCGGCCCGTTCTCGATCCCCGTCGCGACCCGCGACGGTCTGCGCGTCTACCTCGACGGCACGCGCAAGGTCGACATCTGGAAGAACGTCTCGACAACCCAGACGAAGACCGTCAACATCACCATCCCGTCCGGGACGCACACCCTCCGCTTCGACTTCGTCAACTGGACGGGCGCCGCGAACGTCAAGGCGGACTACCTGCCCCGCACGTCCGCTACCGTCGACACGGTCAAGCCCCTCGTGCCCACCGGCACGTCCCTCACGTACGACTCCTCGTACCAGGCCAACTTCAGCTGGACGGCCAACAAGGAGATGGACCTCGCGGGCTACCGCGTGTACCGCCGGCTCCAGGGCACCTCGTACGGCACCAAGCCGCTGGCCACGACGACTTCCACCTCGTACACGGACACCACGCTGCCGAAGAACGGCGCGGTCTACTACTACGAGGTCCGCGCCTTCGACAAGGCGGGCAACGAGTCCGCGGGTACGGCGGACAAGTCCGTCACCACCGTCGACGAGAGCGCTCCCGCGGCGCCGAAGGGGGTCGAGGATGCCTGGAAGCCCGACTACTCCGAGAAGGTCAGCCTTTCCTGGTACGGGAACACCGAGGCGGACCTCGCCGGGTACAACGTGTACCGCTCCACCACCGGCAGGCCGGTCGCGCTCACCGCGGCGAACCGGCTGAATGGTGACAAGCCGCTCACCTATTCCTGGTACCAGGAGCCGCTGCCGCTGACCGGGGACACGTACTACTACGTCGTCACGGCGGTCGACACGCACGGCAACGAGTCGGCGGCTTCCGGCACGGCGGAGTTCTACACGCGGGACAAGACGGGCCCCGTGGACACCGCGCACAACGCAACGGCGGTCGAGGACGAGCGCGGGGTCACGTTGACGTGGGACAAGTCCGAGACCACCAGCGAGGACTTCGCCGGGTACACGGTCCTGCGCTATGACAAGCCGCGCACGGAGCCCGGGCGCACGATCGTGGAGGTCGCCAAGGGCATCCGGGGCACGTCCTTCACGGACGCGGCCCCGCCGCCGGGTGCCACGTACTACTACTCAGTCGTGGCTGTGGACGACGCCGGGAACGGGGGCACCCCCTCCGTCGAGATGCCGGTCGCGGTCGCCGGAAACAACACGCCGCCGCCCCCGGTGACGGGCACGACCGCCACCGCCCAGGAGAACGGCGTCTCGCTGAGCTGGGACGCCAGTGACGATCCCGGTCTCGACCACTACCGCATCCTGCGGGGCACCCTCGTCGACGGCGAGTGGGTCTACAAGCCGCTCATCGACGCCTGGACCCTCAAGCCCAAGGAGTTCACGGAGACCCACCACTTCGACCGTATGGCCGCCGACGGTGAGCAGTTCCGCTACAGCGTCATCGCCGTCGACCAGTACGGCAACCAGCTCACCGTCGAGACCGGGGCCCCCGTCCAGGACGTCACCGAGCTCGACCTGCGCCCCGACGCCGACGCGGGCCCCGCCGTGGGCGACACCCCGATCGGCCACCTCTACGGCGACGTGAACGGCTGGGTCGGCTGGTGGCTGGGCAGCGACACGGGCGCCAACGGCAGCAAGGTGACCGGCTTCACCGTCTACCGCTGGAACCGGTCGACCCACGTCTTCGACAAGGTTGACGTCCAGACGCGCGGTGACAGCACCAGTTGGTCGTACGTGGACACCGCCCGGCCCAAGGGAACGACCACGTACTACCGCGTGACGACCACCCTCGCGGACGGCACGGAGACGGCCGCCCGCGAGATGGCGTTCGCCTCGGAGAATTAGCTCTCGCCAGGGGAAGCAGTGGAGGCGCCCGGCCGGGGTTCCCGGCCGGGCGCCTGCCTGTTTTGTGCCGCTGTATGCGTCAGAACGAGCCGCGGGCCGCTGCCTCGACGAAGTCCGAGAACGCCTTCGGCGCCACCTTGAAGGCGGCCGCGCCACCACCCGCAAGCTGAAGTAACGCCTACTGCCGGACGCTCTAAGGCGCCCGGTGGAACCTCACGGTCCACCGGGCGCCTGCTGTCTCGGGCGGCCTAGACGAGCAGCTTTCCGCCGTGCCGCGCGGTCCCGTCCTTCATCGCGATGAGGTTGGCGACCACGTACGAGATGTCGTTCTTGGAGTGCCACTCGCTCGGGAAGTAGGTGACCAGCCGCGACGACTGGAACCGGGCCTCCAGGTCCGGCACGAAGGTGCGGTACTGGTCGTCCGTGTAGTACCAGAACGAGTTCTCGTTGTAGTAGGCGGCGTGCGTCGGGTCCTGGTAGGCGCCGCGGCCGTCGGAGCTGGGCGTCATGGTGAGGAGCATGCCACCGGGCGCCAGCAGCCGGTACAGCTCGTTGATCAGCGGCACCTTCGCGGGCACGTACTCGAGGAAGTCCACCGCCCGCACCAGGCCGACGGAGTCGTCGGGCAGGTCCAGCTTCCCGGGCAGGGTCGCGACGATGTCGACACCCTCTCCCGGCCGCCGGTCCACGCCGACGTAGCCCGGCGGCTTCCGGTGGGCCGCGCCGAGGTCCAACGCGATCAGCCCGCGCCGGTAGGTCCATGCGAGGGCGTTGGCCTCGATGTACTTGTCGTACAGGGCGACCGTCTCGCGCTGGATGTGCGCGTTGATCTCCGGGTCGCTCTGGGTGTTCCCGGGGTGTACCCGCTGGAGGTAGAGGCAGCGGTTGATGTGGTGGAAGTCGCCGAGGTGGAAGAGGCGGCACATCAGGTCCTGGTCGTCCAGCACCGTACGCTCGGGGTCGTACCCGCCGGCCTTCTCGTAGCTCTCCTTGCGGAACGCCCGCACGTGGTTGGGTGCGTACCAGATGTAGGCGACGTTGTGCGGCGTCGGTGCGAGGGAGATGACCTGCAGCAGCTTGCGGCCGTCGACGTTCACCTCCTCGTACTGCCAGCCGAACGTCTCGTCGAAACGGCTGTCGTCCCGACCCCCGTCCTCGGCGATCTGCGCGGTGTTGCTGTAGACGAAGACGGCGTCGGGATTTTCGTCGAACGCCTTGCCGACCTCCGCCAGGCACGACTTCGCCATCAGGTCGTCGTGGTCGAGTTCCACCAGGATCTCGCCGCGCGCCAGTTCACAGGCCCTGCGCTTCGCAGCCCCTACGCCGTTCACGTTGTCCGCGATCTCGATGCGGACGCGGTCGTCGGGCCGCTCCGGCCGCCACCGGGCGCCGTTGTTGAGCAGGACGATCCACTCCCAGTCCGAACAGGTCTGTGCCTGCAGGGTTGCCAGGCACTCATCGAGGAAACGGGGCCGGTGGCTGGGGGTGAAGACGGAGAACCTCGGTGTCGCGGTCGACGTCATCTGTTGCTCCCTGCTTGGCTCGATGTCGGTGACAGAGTTGAGGAGTCGGGAATCATCGGAATTCCGCCGGCACTTGGGAACTCAGTGAGGGATCGGCGGCGATCGCACGACGGAACTCGTCCGCGGCGTCCTTGGCACGGTTCTGCCGCGCTCGGATTCGTCCGAGGTGCAGATGTGCCGGGCCGGCCTTGGGCTTGGCGGCGATGACACGCTTCAGGAGTTCGCCGGCCCGTTCGCGATCGCTCGACTCCAGCAGAAGCGCCTCGTTGAAGAGAGCCGACGTGAACACCGGGTCGATGTTCAGGGCCTTGTCGTAGTCCGCACGGGCATCGGCCGCCCTGCCGGCCTGGTGCGCCATGACTCCCAGGTTGTACCAGGCGTACTTGTTCTGCGGGTCCAGCCTCAGGACGCGCCGGTACGTACGGTCGGCCCCTTGGGCGTCGTGATTCTGCTGCTGCGCAATGCCGGCCTGCAACAGGATGTCGGCATCCTGCAGGTTCTGGTCCGCCGATGACCGGGCCTTGGAATCCGGAGGCGCTGCCGAGTACGAATGAATGGCCCACGATGTCACTCCGGTGGCAACTGCAGCCGTAGTGAAGAGCCCCACCAACAATTGCCTATGTTTCACTTTGTCATATCTCGTGGAATAGTGAGGGACGATGGGGTGTCGAAGTCCGAACCACCGTCATTTCCACCGACGTTACGAGGCAGTGGTGGTGCGGCCGCCTTTTGGCGGCCACTTGGCGTGTGCAGTCCACCCGAATGTACGCGTCGCGCGCACGAAAAAATGGCGCCCGGTCCGCGCGTCGCTGCGGGTGCACGCGGACCGGGGCCGTCGAGGTGATCCCGGGGGAGGGATCAGTGGGCCGCGCTGAGGTCCTTCGGGTCGGCCAGTGCGGCGGTGTGTGCGTCCATGCGTTCGGCGGACAGGATCGCCGCCGCCGTATCGGCGCGGGAGGCCGCGACGACGAGGGCGCGACCGGCGAGGGTGTGGGCCCGCTCGTGCAGGGCCGCCAGTCGGGGCTCGGGAGCGGTGCCGGTCGTGCGGGCCGGCGTTCGGCCGCTCCGCAGCCGGGCCACCTGCTCGGCGAGCCGCTCGGCTGCGGTGTCCAGATCGGCCGACGGGGTCAGCCCGCGCAGCTCGTCGGTCACGGCGAGCAGCGCGGCGAGGTGGCCGGCGAGCTGGATGTCCAGCTCCTCCTCGCGCGACCGGTGGGGGAAGTCGGAGGCGGTGTCGGCCATCGTGCTGTGGACCGACTTGGTGCGGATCGGTTCGTACATGGGGATGGCCTCCTGTGCTCTGACAGGAAACCATCCTAGCTTGGATTTCGTCTAAAGTTGAGTCGGGTCACGGAATGACGTCCACCGACTACGGCCGGCTGCACCCGTCGCCTACGGCTGGCTGTATCCGTCCAGGAAGTTCCCGATCCGGCCGACCGCGTCCCGGAGATCGCCGACCGACGGCAGGGTCACCACCCGGAAGTGATCCGGCTCGGGCCAGTTGAAACCCGTGCCCTGGACGACCATGATCTTCTCCTGGCGCAGCAGGTCCAGGACCATCTGCCGGTCGTCCTTGATCTTGAAGACCTGGGGGTCGAGGCGCGGGAAGAGATACAGCGCGCCCTTCGGGCGGACGCAGCTCACGCCCGGGATCTGCGTCAGCAGCTCGTACGCCGTGTCCAGCTGCTCCTTCAGCCGCCCGCCCGGCAGCACCAGGTCGTTGATCGACTGCCGTCCGCTGAGCGCGGCGACCACCCCGTGCTGTCCCGGCATGTTGGCGCACAACCGCATGTTCGCCAGGATCGTCAGGCCCTCGATGTAGGAGTCGGCGTGGGCGCGCGGGCCGGAGATCGACATCCAGCCGACCCGGTAGCCGGCCACCCGGTACGCCTTCGACATGCCGTTGAAGGTGAGGGTGAGCAGGTCGGGGGCGATCTTCGCGGTCGGGGTGTGCGTGGCGCCGTCGTAGAGGATCTTGTCGTAGATCTCGTCGGAGCAGACCAGCAGGTTGTGCCGGCGGGCGATGTCGGTCAGGCCCTTCAGCATCGCCTCGTCGTACACCGCGCCCGTGGGGTTGTTGGGGTTGATGATGACGATGGCCTTGGTGCGGTCGGTGACCTTGCGCTCGACGTCGGCGAGGTCGGGCATCCAGTCGGACTGCTCGTCGCAGCGATAGTGCACCGCCGTACCGCCGGAGAGGGAGACGGCCGCCGTCCACAGCGGGTAGTCCGGGGCCGGTACGAGGACCTCGTCGCCGTCGTCGAGAAGCCCCTGCATCGCCATCACGATCAGCTCGGAGACGCCGTTGCCGATGAAGACGTGCTCGACGTCCGTCTCGATGCCGATGGTCTGGTTGTGCATGACGACGGCACGGCGGGCCGCCAGCAGGCCCTTGGCGTCGCCGTAGCCGTGTGCGGTGGAGACGTTGCGGAGGACGTCCTCCAGGATCTCCGGGGGGCACTCGAAGCCGAAGGCGGCAGGGTTGCCGGTGTTGAGCTTGAGGATGCGGTGTCCCGCCGCCTCAAGCCGCATGGCCTCTTCGAGAACCGGGCCCCGGATCTCGTAACAGACGTTGGCGAGCTTGGTCGACTGGATCACCTGCATGTCGTGAGCTTACGGCGCGCACATGCCTCATGAGTCGTGTTTTCCGCCACGTGAGACACGGCGATTTGCCCGGATATCGCCGATGGCTGTCTCAGGGGCCACTTGCGTCCCTAGAATGCTGTGCCGCTCCGCCGGGTCGGGCCGGTACGGCGGGGTTGTCAGGGGGTGGGCCCGAATGGGTGGCTTGTGTGCACAGCGAGGCGGAGTGGGGCGGGATGCACGGAGAGACGGGGACGGACGACAGACGCGGACCGGGTGAATCGCCCCGGGTGCCGCCGAACGTGTCGTACGCGCAGCCGGTCGAGCAGACGCCGCATGTGATCGAGCAGACTCCGCATGTGTACGACACCGAGACGGGGCAGGCGGCACTGCCCGACGCCGGTCACGCGCCGTCGGCCTCGCCGAACGTGTACCTCCCCCAGGCGGACTCCGCTCCGGCCTACGACGAGTACGCCGACCCCGCCGCCGCCCACGGCTGGACCAGCGCCTACGACGAGACCCGCGAGCTGCCCGCACAGGCCGCGCCGAGCGAGCCGACCGGGGCGGCGGAGCCGGCCGAGCCGACGGGGGCGAACGAACCGGCCGAGCCGATCGGCATGTCCCGGACCGGCGAGGGGCGGGCCGCTCGGCGGCGCGCCGAGCGGCGCACGGGGGGCCGCCGCCGGGTCGTGGCCGTCGCCGGGGCGCTGGGTGTGGCCGGCGCGGTCGCGGTGATCGCGGCCGTGGCGGGCGGCTCGGGTTCCCCCGCCTCGGACGGGCCCGGTCCGGACGGCGGCACACACGCCGTCGTCGGCGACTCCGCCACCGCGAGCCCCCGTACGGACGCCGGCTCCTCGGCCGCCTCGACGACCGCCCCCGGCGCCTCCTCGGCCTCGCCGTCCCGCTCGTCCGCCTCCCCGTCCCAGGGGAAGGCGAGCACCGGCCCGGCCGGCTCGGCCCCCGCCACGACCTCCGCGACGGCCGGCGCCCCCACGCCCACCGCGACCACGGCGGACCCGCCCACCTCCACGTCCGCCTTCCCCAGCGGCCGGGGTCACGGCCACGGCGCCACCAAGCGCCCACGCTGACCGCTGACGGCCCTCCGCCTAGGCCGACGTCGACGCCTCCCGCGTGTACGTCGGCCCGTGTGTCCGGCAGGCTTCCGCATCCCGCTGATGCCGTGCGCGCGCTTCCGCCACGGCCGATGTCGATGCCTGCGGTGTGCGCGACGGCCTGTGTGTGCCGGGGTGCGGCTCCCTCATGGCCGACGTCGCCTTCCGCGTGCGCGTCGGCCTGTGTGTCCGGCAGGTCTTCCGTATCCCGCTGGTGCCGTGGGCGCGGCCCGCACTGTGTCCGGCGTCGGCGGACGGCAGGGCGGCGGACGGCTGAAGACGGGCTGCGCACTTTTTCAGCCAACCGTGGTCTGCGGGCGGCCGCCTGGCGCTGGGTGAGCTGGACGAGCGGCTCGACCGCGTCCACGGCGCCCGGACGCTCCGCGAGCCGGCGGTCGCCTCACGTGGGCTGCCCGAGCCCGGGCACAGGGACTCCCTGGTGGTGGACCGGGCGCCCACCTCGCGTTTCACCCTCGGCGTGTTCCGCAGGTGTGGGGCCCGCGGAGTGGGGCGGCCGTGTGCCTCACGTGTCGTCATCAAGGGCCTGGCTCTGTTCGGCGTCGTCATCACCAAGCCGAAGCCCGCCGGGAAGTAGCCGGAGCCAGCCTCCAAGTCGCCAGGGTTACGGGGGAGTTGCATTGGCCTCTCCGCACAGGGAAACCCCTACGACCTGACCCCGCTTCTTGTTCCCGTCCCCTTGATGTGCTGAAGATGTGCATGACAAACGAGCGGGCGGCCGGAACACTCCGGTCGCCCAAGTCGTCAGAGGGGACCCCCACATGAACAAGCCTCTCCTTGCCGCACTCTCCTCCCTGGCCATAGCCGGCCTCGGCGCCACCCCCGCGGTCGCCGCACCGCACACCGCAGAGCCCGCCGCCAAGCCCGCCGCGGTGACCGTCAACTTCGCCGGTACCGTCGCGCTCAGCAACTGCTCCGGCTCCGTCATCCGCTTCCCCGACTCGGCCGACAGCGACCCCGCGCTCGTGCTGACCAACGGCCACTGCCTGGAGACCGGCTTCCCGGACCCCGGCGAGGTCATCACCGGACAGTCCTCCAGTCGCTCCTTCGGCCTGCTGAACGCCTCCGGCAGCAGGGTCGCCACCCTGCGCGCCAACCAGGTCGTCTACTCGACCATGACGGACACGGACGTCACGATCTACCGGCTGACCACCACCTACGCGCAGATCAAGAGCGCGTACGGGATCAGCCCGCTCACCGTGAACGACACCCACCCCACCGCCGGCTCCGCCATCAAGGTCGTCTCCGGCTACTGGAAGCGGACCTACAGCTGCAGCATCGACGGGTTCGTGTACCGGCTGAAGGAGGGCGACTGGACCTGGAAGGACTCGGTCCGCTACACCTCCTCCTGCAACACCATCGGCGGTACCTCGGGCTCCCCGGTGATCGACACCTCCACTGGCAAGGTCGTCGCCGTCAACAACACCGGCAACGAGGACGGCGAGACCTGCACGGAGAACAACCCGTGCGAGGTGGACGAGAGCGGCGACGTCACCATCCACCAGGGCATCAACTACGCCGAGGAGACCTACCAGATCCCCGCCTGCTTCACCACGGGCAACAAGCTGAACCTCGGCGCGGCCGGCTGCACCCTGCCGAAGCCCTAGGCCGTACGGCGGACGGACCGGCCCGCGAGCACGTCCGTCCGCTTCCCGTCCTCGATGACGAACCGCCCGTCGACCAGGACGTACGGGATACCGGTCGGCAGCGTGCGGGGCTCGGCGAAGGTCGCGCCGGGCGCCACCGTCCGCGGGTCGAACAGCACCAGGTCGGCCCGGTAGCCCTCGCGCACCAGCCCCCGGTCCGGCAGCCGCAGCCGGGCCGCGGGCCGGGACGTGAGGTGGGCGACGCATTCCTCCAGCGACAGGATCCCCAATTCGCGTACGTAGTGGCCGAGATAGCGCGGGAAGGTGCCGTAGGCGCGCGGATGCGGCTTGTCGCCCCGCAGGATGCCGTCGGAGCCACCGGTGTGGGTGCGGTGCCGCATGATCGTGCGGACGTTGTCCTCGTGGCCGACGTGCTGCAGGATCGTCGTACCGAGCCGGTCCTCGACCAGCAGCCGGCGGGCGGTGTCCCACGGGGTCTCGCCGCGCAGCCCGGCCGCCTCCCGGACGGTACGGCCCACCAGGTCGCCGAGCGCGGGGTCGCCGACCGCGTCGGTGACGCCGGAGATCTCGATCGTCTCCCACTCCACCGGCACGCCGTGACAGCCGTCCGAGCCGGTCACCTCCAGGTCGTGCCGGATCCGCGCGGCCGTCGCCGGGTCGGTGAGCCGCGCCAGGACCTCCTCGGGGCCGCCCTCGCTCGCCCAGCTCGGCAGCAGCGCGGCCAGGGTGGTGCAGCCGGGCGTGTAGGGATAGGTGTCCAGCGAGATGTCGGCACCGGCGTCCAGCGCCTCGTCCAGCAGGGCCAGCAGCTCCGGCGCCCGGCCCTCGTTCACGCCGAAGTTCATCGTCGCGTGGGCCAGATGCAGCGGACACCCGGCCTCCCGCGCCAGGGCGACCATCTCGGCGTACGCCTCAAGAGCGCCGGCGCCGTAGGAGCGGTGGTGCGGGCAGTAGTAGCCGCCGTACGACGCCACCACCCGGCACAGCTCGGTCAGTTCCGCGTCGGGGGCGTACATGCCGGGCGTGTAGGTCAGCCCGGAGGACAGCCCGACCGCGCCCTGCTCCATCCCCTCCGCGACCAACCGCCGCATCCGGTCCAGCTCTTCGGGGGTCGCCGGGCGGTCCTCCCAGCCGACGGCGAGCGCGCGGACCGTGCCCTGGGGGATGAGATAGGCGGCGTTGACGGCGATGCCCCGGTCGAGCCGGTCCAGGTACTCGCCGACCGACCGCCAGTCGAAGTCGATGTCGTCGCCGTACCCGTTCCACCCGGTGATCGCCCGCCGCACCTCCTGAAGCGTGCGGTCGTCGACGGGCGCGTACGACAGCCCGTCCTGCCCGAGGACCTCCAGCGTGACCCCCTGCGCCGCCTTCGCGCTGTGGTCGAGGTCGCGGAGCAGGGCGAGGTCGGAGTGGGCGTGCATGTCGATGAAGCCGGGGGAGAGGACCAGGCCCTCCGCGTCCAGCTCCCGCATGGCGCGCGGGCGCTGGCAGCCCGCCGCGGCGGCCTCCTTGACGATCGACACGATCCGGCCGCCGTCGATCACCACATCGGCCCGGTACGACGGTTCGCCGCTGCCGTCCACGACGTCGGCGTCCCGGATGACCAGGTCCTCCATGCCAGGCCTCCTGATGTCCCTGATGTCGTCTAGAAGAAGGTGCGGATGTATTCGACGACCGTCCCGTCGGCCTCGGCCACCGGGATCAGCTGCCACTTGTCGAACGACGTGCACGGATGGGACAGACCGAGCCCGATCCAGTCGCCGACCCGGACGTCCGCACCGGGTTCCGTGCGCAGCCAGGCGTGCTGGTCGGACAGGCCGGTCACGGTGATCCCGTCGGCCGGGCGCTCGGCACCGTTCCGGCGTACCACCTGGGCGGTGGGCAGGTCCAGGTCGTAGGCCGCGTCGCGTTTGCCCGCGTTGGCGAAGGCCTGCTCGGGGGTGGGCCGGGAGACGACCTGCGCCCACAGCCGGAAGGCGGGCTCCAGGGCCCCCTCCTCGGGAACGCGGGTGAAGGGCGTGAGCCTGCGGTAGTGCCCGTCGTCGTGCGAGACGTACGCCCCCGAGCGCAGCAGCTTCAGCACCGGCAGGGAGAGCTCGGGGATCTCGGCGAACACCTCGGCCACCGCGTCGAACCAGGCGCTGCCGCCCGCGCTCACCACGATCTCCCCCGCGTCCTTGAGGAGGCCGGTCCCGTCGAGGTCGGCGGCGAGCGCCACCAGCCGCCGCAAGTACGACCGCACCCGCTCCGGATCGGCCTGCGGGACCTCGCCCTCGTACCCGGCGACCCCCACGAGCCGCAGCGTCCGGGTTCGGGCCACCGCCTCGGCCACGGCGCGGGCCTCGGCCTCCGTGCGCACGCCGGTCCGTGCGCCGTCTCCGGCGCCCAGCTCGACGACGACGTCCAGGGGCCGCGCGCAGCCGTTGAGCGCCGCGTCCATCAGCTCGACGCCGTGCACCGAGTCGACGTAGCAGACGAACCGGAAGTCCGGGTCGGCGGCGAGTTCGGCGGCGATCCACCCCAGCGCCGGGGCGTCGACCAGCTCGTTGGCGAGGAAGACCCGCTGGATGCCGAACGCCCGGGCGACGCGCACCTGGTGGGGCACCGCCAGCGTGATGCCCCAGGCGCCGTGCTCGATCTGGCGGTGGAAGAGCTGCGGGGCCATGGAGGTCTTGCCGTGCGGGGCGAAGGCGAGGCCGTGCCGGGCGGCATACGTCTCCATGAGCGCCAGGTTGTGCGCGAGCCGCTCGGCGGAGAGGACGAGGAGGGGCGTGGTGAAGCCGCCGCCTGCGCCTGCCGCTGCGAAGAGCTTGCGGCGCTGGGCGGCCAGCTCGCCGACCGTGAGGCCGTCGGCGTCCGGCGGGAGGCCCTTGAAGCGGTGGTCGACGCGTTCCTCGGCCAGCCGGGCGAGCGCTTCGCTGCTGCTCATGGAGCCCCTCTCTCAGTCGTTGCAGGAGTTGCAACGGCCATTGCATGTATTGCCAACTGGTGTCTAGCATCTCGCCGACATCGGGTCAACGGAAACCGTCGCCCGGGTATCGGACAGGAGTCATCATCAACGACGCTGCTTACGTCTCGACCGTTGCGCACGACACGGTTCCGTTGGTGGACGTCGTGGCGCTCGGCGAGTCCATGGTCACCTTCCTGCCCAGCCGGCCGGGCCGCCTCGCGGACGTGCCCTCCTTCGACCGTGCCATCGGCGGGGCCGAGTCCAACGTGGCCTGCGCGCTGGCCGCCGCCGGGCACACCGCCCGCTGGGTCGGCCGGGTCGGCGCGGACGGCTTCGGCGACCACCTGGTGGAGCGCATCGCCGGGTACGGCGTCGACGTCACGTCCGTATCCCGTGACCCGGCCCGCCCCACCGGCGTCTACTTCCGCACGGCCGTCGACCGGGGAACGGGCGTGCACGAGGTCGCGTACTACCGGGCGGGCTCGGCGGCGTCGGCGATGTCGGTGACCAACGTGGATCTGCCGGCCGTACGGGCGGGGCGGGTTCTGCATCTGTCCGGTATCACGGCTGCGCTGTCCCGGGAGTGCGGAGCCCTGATGCGGACGCTGACGGAGGCCCGCCCGGGGCGCCCGTTGCTGTCCTTCGACGTGAACCACCGCCCGGCCCTGTGGCCCACCCCCGAGGGCCCGCTGACGCTGCTGCACCTGGCCCGCCGGGCGGACATCGTCTTCGTCGGCGAGGACGAGGCGGAGGAGGCCTGGGGCATCACCGGCGGCCCGGAGGCGATCCGAGCGGCGCTTCCGGAGCCGGGGGTGCTGGTGGTGAAGCAGGGCGAGAAGGGCGCGACGGCGTTCGAACGGTGCCGGCGCACCGCGACCCCGCCCACCTTCGAACCCGCCCTCCACGTGGACGTCGTGGCGACCACCGGCGCCGGGGACGCCTTCGCCGCCGGCTTTCTCTCCGGGACCCTCCGCGACCTCCCGCTGAGGGCGCGCCTCCGGCTCGGTCACCTCTTCGCCGCGGCAGGCCTCACCGTCCCCGGCGACCTGGCCACACCCCCCGCCCGGGACCACGCCGACCGCCTGACCGCCCTGGACGACACCGCATGGGGGAGACTTCGACTCGCCCCCGGCTGGACGCAGGCCGAGCGGGCCACACAGGAGGCGAACACCCCATGAGCCAGACCGTAGACCGCGCCCTGAGCATCCTGCCGCTCCTGGCGGAGGGCCCGGCCGACCTCGGCCGGGTCGCCGACCGGCTCGGCGTCCACAAATCCACGGCACTCCGCCTCCTGCGCACCCTGCACGAGCACGGCCTGGTCTACCGCCAGTCCGACCAGCGCTACCGCCTCGGCGCCCGTCTCTTCGCCCTCGCCCAGGAGGCGATGGAGAACCTCGACATCCGCGAGATCGCCCACCCCCACCTCATGCGGCTGAACGAGGCCTGCGGGCACACCGTGCACCTCGCCGTGTACGAGGAGGGCGAGGTCCTCTACATCGACAAGGTGGACAGCCGCTACCCGGTCCGCATGTACTCGCGGATCGGCAAGCCCGTCGCCATCACCGTGGCGGCCGTCGCCAAACTGCTCCTCGCCGACCTGCCCGAACCCGAGCGCCGCGCCCTCGCGGACAAGCTCGACTACCCCCTGTACACGCCCCGTTCCACCCCCAACGCCCCCGCCTTCCTGCGGGAGTTGGAGAAGGTACGCGAACAGGGCTGGGCCGCCGACCTCGGTGGTCACGAGGAGTCCATCAACTGCGTCGCCGCCCCCATCCGCGGCGCCGACGGCCGTGTGGTCGCCGCGATGTCGGTGTCCGCTCCGAACGTGGTCGTCACCGCCGAGGAACTCCTCACCCTGCTCCCGCAGGTCCGCCGCACCGCGGACGCGATCAGCGGCGAGTACTCCGGAAGAACGCCAGTAGGTGACCCCGAATGACAGACGAGGACCGTGCATGACCGAGAAGACCGCCCTCACCCCGAAGACCCACACCACCCCGCCCGCCAAGTTCTCCCACGGCGTGCGGAAGGGCAACATCCTCCAGGTCGCCGGCCAGGTCGGCTTCCTGCCCGCCGAGGAGGGCAAGCCCCCGACGCCGGCCGGTCCCACCCTGCGCGAGCAGACCCTCCAGACCCTCGCCAACGTCAAGGCGATCCTCGAAGAGGGCGGCGCGAGCTGGGACGACGTGATGATGATCCGCGTCTATCTGACGGACGTGGACCACTTCGCCGAGATGAACGAGATCTACAACGCCTACTTCGAGGAGCAGGGCCTCACCCAGCCGCCCGCCGCCCGGACCACCGTCTACGTCGGTCTCCCGGCCGGCCTCCTCATCGAGATCGACGCGCTCGCCGTCCTCGGCTGACGGCCGACTGACGTCCCCTCACCCTCCGCACCGCCGTCACGGCACGGCGGCCCCCACCCCCGGGCCGCCGTGCCGCGATCCCCCCTGCCCGAAAGCACCATGTACTTATGCAGAGGACCCCCGTATGTCCCTCCCCCTGGCTGCCACAGCCCCCGCCGCCCCACCCCACACCGGAGGCCTGCTCCTCCTCCTCGACGGCACCCCCGGCCTCCTCACCGTCGCAGGCCTCGGCATAGCCCTGCTGCTGTTCCTGATCATCAAGGTCCGGCTGCAGCCCTTCGTGGCCCTTCTGGCCGTCTCCATAACCGTGGGCCTGCTGGCCGGCCTGTCGGTCACCGAACTCTTCGGCACGGTCCAGCGTTCCGACGCCGTCTCCACCATCGAGTCCGGCATGGGCGGCATCCTCGGCCACGTCGCGATCATCATCGGCCTCGGCACGATGCTCGGCGCGATCCTGGAGGTCAGCGGCGGCGCGGAGGTCCTCGCGGGCCGCCTGCTGGGCCTGTTCGGCGAACGCCGAGCGCCCCTGGCGATGGGCCTGACGGGCCTGATCTTCGGCATCCCCGTCTTCTTCGACGTGGGCATCTTCGTCCTGGCCCCGCTCGTCTACGCGGCGGCCAGGCGCGGCGGCAAGTCGATCCTCCTGTACTGCCTGCCCCTGCTGGCCGGCCTCTCCATGACCCACGCCTTCCTGCCGCCGCACCCCGGCCCGGTCGCCGCCGCGGGCCTCCTGCACGTCCAGCTCGGCTGGGTCATCCTCATGGGCATCGTCTGCGGCATCCCGGCCGTACTGGCCGCCTGGGCGTACTCCGCCTGGATCGGCAAGCGCATCTTCGTCGCCGTACCGCAGGACATGGTCGAGGCGGCGGAGGAGGCGAAGCAGGCGGTCGTGGCCGAACAGCGCGCCCAGGGCGTGGAGCCGCAGGAGAGGCCCGTACCGCTCGGCACGGTTCTGGGCATCATCGGCACGCCCCTGATCCTGATCCTCGCCGCGACGTTCTCCTCGATCGCCCTGGACCCCTCTCCCACGCGCTCGGTCCTGGAGTTCTTCGGCAGCCCGTTCGTGGCCCTGAGCCTGGCCCTGCTGCTCGCGTACTACCTGCTGGGGATCCGGCGTGGCTGGTCCCGCAAGTCCCTGGAGGCGGTGTCGACTTTCTCGCTCAAGCCGGTCGGCAACATCCTGCTGGTGGTCGGCGCGGGCGGGATCTTCGGCGCTGTGCTGAAGGCGAGCGGGGTGGCCCAGGCCCTGTCGGACACCTTCAACGGCGTAGGTCTGCCGGTGATCGTGCTGTCGTATCTCATCTCCCTGGTCCTGCGGGTGGCCCAGGGCTCGGCGACGGTGGCGATCGTGACGACGGCGGGCATCGTGGCGCCCCTGCTCTCGGAGGGCCACCACTCCCAGGCCTTCGTGGCCCTGGTCATCATGGCCATCTCGGCTGGCTCCATCTTCGCCTCGCACGTCAACGACGGCGGCTTCTGGATGGTGGCCAAGTACTTCGGCATCAGCGAACGGGACACGCTGCGCACGTGGACGGTCCTGGAGTCGGTGCTGTCGGTGGCGGGGTTCGCGGTGGCGGCGGCGGTGAGCATGTTCGTGTGAACGTGACGTGAGTGAAACCGGGGATGGGCGGGCTGACTGGTTCCGGCACAGGTAAGTCGTCCATACTGCCGCCGTGGAGCAGCGCATAGGAGCGAGCAGCAAGCCGTCCGAGGCCGAGCCGTTGAAGGTCGAGCCCGTGACGGGCGCCGGTTTCGACCCGGCGTTCATCCCCGGAATCACGGGCCCGGCACCGGCCAGGTCGGAGGAGCCGGCGGGCGCGGAGCCGGAGTCGGTGGAGCCGGAGGACGCGACGGGGCCTGAGGCCGCCGGGGCGTCCGAGGCGTCCGAGGTGACCCAGGTGACCGAGGAAGCCGCGGCGTCTGCGGACGACGGCGGCCCGGACGACGGTCCGGACGGCGGCCCGGTCTTCGAGGCCTCCGACCGGCGGGCGAAGATCGTGGCCGACCGCAAGGGCGTCCGTCTCCGGCTGGACGAGGAGTCCTGCGAGTTCCGCTGGGACGAGATCGCGGCGGTCGAGACGGAGTCCCCCCGCTTCGGCAAGCGCTACACGATCACCGTCCACACCCCGGACCGCCGCTGGTACCCGATCGAGATCGAGGCGGCGGCCCGGGCGCGCTTCAAGGAGTGGGACGAGCAGCTGGACGCGGTACTGGACGCGTACTTCGAGGACGCCGAGGACTCCAAGGACGCCAAGGACGCCGAGTGACCGAAGCCGGTCCGGGCCCGGTGGACCTGGTCCGTCTGGAGGACGCGGACGGCAGCTTGTGCGTCGTGCGCGTGACCGGCCCGTCCCAACCCGTCGGTGAGACCCTCAGGGCCGACGTGTTGCTCTCCACGAGCTTTCTCGACGCACGCCTGGACGTCCACCTCTTCCCGCAGGATCTCGACGACTGGCAGGGCGGCTTGATCGAGCTGGCGCCGGGGCGTGACCTCAGCATCGGGAACGAGCGCGGACTGACGCTCATGCTGCACATGTTCGAGGACCGCTCCCTGGCCGTGACGGTCCACGACCCCGACCGCCTCACCGCGATGTTCGGCATCGATCCGGAGGAGAACTGGATCGACGACCATCACGAGCGGGTGAACCAGGTCAGACGGAGCTGGTGGGAGGGGTCTCCTTCAGGGCGTTGACGACTCAACCGCGGGGGACGTCCCGGGCGGCGGCCTCCAGGTCGTCGATGGTGCCCGACATGATCGTTCGCACGTGCTCGGTGATGTGTTCCGCCGGCCAGTCCCACCAGGCCACCGCCAGCAGGCGGGCGATGTCCCGGTCGTCGTAGCGGGTGCGGATGAGGCGGGCCGGGTTGCCGCCGACGATGCCGTAGTCGGGTACGTCGGTGGTGACCACCGCGCCAGTGGCGATGATCGCGCCGTGGCCGATCCGTGCGCCGGGCATCACCGTGGCGCCGTGGCCGAACCAGACGTCGTTGCCGACGACGGTGTCCCCGCGGTTGGGCAGGCCGGTGAGCAGGTCGAAGTGGTCGGCCCAGGAACCGCCCATGGTGGGGAAGGGAAAGGTCGAGGGGCCGTCCATGCGGTGGTTGGCGCCGTTCATGATGAACCGCACCCCCGTGCCCAGCGCGCAGAACTTGCCGATGATCAGCTTCTCGGGGCCGTAGTGGTAGAGCACGTTGCGGGTCTCGAACGCGGTCGGGTCGTCCGGGTCGTCGTAGTAGGAGTACTCGCCGACCTCGATCAGCGGGGACCTGACCAGCGGTTTGAGCAGCACCACCCGCGGCTGCTCGGGCATGGGGTGGAGGACCGTCGGGTCGGCGGGTACGGGCATGGCGGGCGCTTCCTCAACGGTCGTGAGTGACGGTGACCGGTCCATGATCGCCGCAACCCGGTGTCCGGGGCACTGGATTGTCGCCTGTGTGCATGTGCGACGACGCCCGGGCCGCTGCGGGCCCGGGCGTCGTCACCATGTGGAACCCGTGTCACGGCAGCGCGTGCACGTGCGCTCCCACCGCGTTCGACCACGCGTTCCCCGCCGAAGCGTCCCAGTTCGTCGACCAGGTCATCGCGCCCCGGAGGTCGGGATAGGTCTTGGACGGCTTGAAGGTGCCGCAGTTGGTGCCGGCCGTCAGGCAGTCAAGGGCGTTGTTCACCACCGTGGGTGATACGTAGCCGCTGCCCGCCGCGCTGGTCGAGGCCGGGAGGCCGAGGCCCACCTGGGAGGGGGAGAGGCCGCCCTGGAGCTGGATGCAGGCGAGGGCGGTGAGGAAGTCCACCGAGCCCTGGCTGTAGACCTTGCCGTCGCAGCCCAGCATGGAACCGCTGTTGTAGTACTGCATGTTGACGACCGTGAGGATGTCCTTCACGTTGAGCGCGGTCTGGAAGTACGCGTTCGACGTCGACTGCATGTCGATCGTCTGCGGGGCCATCGTGATGATCAGGGACGAGCCCGCCTTCGCGGACAGGGCGCGCAGCGCCTGGGTCATGTACGTCGCGTTGAGGCCGTTCTCCAGGTCGATGTCCACGCCGTCGAAGCCGTACGTCTGCATCAGCGAGTAGACCGAGTTCGCGAAGTTCGTCGCCGACGCCGAGTCGCTCACCGACACCGTGCCGTTCTGGCCGCCGATCGAGACGATGACCTTCTTGCCCGCCGCCTGCTTGGCCTTGATGTCCGCCTTGAACTGGTCCACCGTGTAGCCGCCGAGGCCGGAGGAGTCCAGGTTGAAGGTCACCGCTCCGGGCGTCGAGGTGGCGTCCGCGAAGGCCACCGCGATGATGTCGTAGGAGGAGGGGACGTCGGAGAGCTTCTGGACCCTCGCGCCGTTGTTGAAGTTCTGCCAGTAGCCGGTCACCGCGTGCCTGGGCAGCGCACCCCCACCACCCCCGCCGCCGGTCGCGGCCGTCGTGGCCGTCACCGGCGCCGACTTGGCCGACTCGCCCGCCGTGTTCGTCGCCGTCACCTGGAAGGTGTACGACGTGGCGGCGGTCAGGCCGGTCACGGTCGCCGACGTTCCCGTCACCGCCGTCACCTTCGTGCCGTCGCGGTAGACGTTGTAGCCCGTCGCGCCCGACACCGGGGACCAGGACAGCGAGACGGAGGAGGACGTCGTACCGGAGACCGTCACGCCGGTGGGAGCCGCCGGGACCGTCGGGGTCGGGTCGCCGCCTCCGCCGCCGTCGGGGCCGTAGACCGAGACGTCGTCGGCGTAGTAGGGCGCCTGGCCGTACCAGCCGTGCGTGTAGATCGTGACGGATGTCGTGGACGGGCCCGTGGTGAAGGTCGTGGACAGTTGCTTCCAGGCGGAGGTGTCCGGCGTCCATGTGGACACGTCCGTCGTGCCGGTGCCCGTCACGCCCAGGTAGGAGTAGCCGCCCTGCACCCATGCGCTCAGCGTGTACGTCGAGTTGGCCTTGACCGCGACCGTCTGGGTGCACTGGGCGTTGTCCTGGCCGGCCGGGGTCGCCTTCAGCGCCGAGGTGCCGGAGTGCACCGGTGAGGAGACGGTCGTGCCGCTGGCCGCCGTGCACGTCCAGTTGGACAGGCCCGACTCGAAACCGGCGTTCTTGACGTTGTTGACGTCCGCCGCGGAGGCCGGGCCGGCGGCTGCGGTGAGGCCCGCCACGGAGAGGGCCAGTGCCGTGGCGGCGGACCACAGGGTGATTCGCCGTCCGCGAGGTCTGGGTATGCCTGGTGCATGGTCCACTGGGGCCTCCGGTGGGGAAGAGGAGTCGGAGAAGGGGGAGCCGTGGCGGGCAGGGAGGGGAAGAGATGGGGTGGCCGCCGTCGCGCATACAAGTTGGTCCAGACCAATCGGGGTGTCAAGAGGTCCAGACCAAATCGGCTTCCGGATCGCCACTCAAGCTGTCCGTATTTGGCCGGAGTTGTGAACAGAGAGTTCCACGCGAGCTTCACAAACGCTGTTCTCCGGTCATCCGGCCGTGGTTACAGTGCTCACGTAGTCACGCAGTGAAGTCGTCCCGGCGCACGGGAGTTACCTCTGTGGGCCGACGGGTGTGAAGAGCGGGGAGCTGCGCGTGCCAACTGCCATCGCCGTGACCAGTGCCGACATGGCACTGCCGGCGCAGGACGAACGGACCATGCCCGCCGTCGTGCTCGCAGGCCTCGACCAGCGGCCCCTGGAGCAGGCGCTCACCGAACTCCACGCCCTGACCGAGCAGTACGGATACGTGGTCGTCGTGTGCTCGACCGCCACCTCGGAATCCGTCGTACGACGGCTGCACACCCTGCGCTCGCTGCTGGAGAGCGATCGCATCGCCCTCTTCCGGCCGGAGCTGCCCCCGCTGGGCATCGCCGTTCTCGCCCGCCAGCTGCGGCAGCTCGCCTCCTGCGATCTGAGCCCCGGCGTGCTCGCCTCCGCCGGGCGGCTGCTCACCCACTACATCCACGCCGGGGCCGTGCTCGGCTCGGTCGCCAAGCTGGACCGGGTGCCGGTCGGGCTGAAGGCGCACGCCAAGTCCTGGGTTCCCGGCAGCCAGTTCGCCGTGCTCGCGCATCCCGAACCCCAGCTCGTGCGGATAGGGCCCGGCGTCACGCTCAAGGGGCCCGAGTTCAGCACCTGGATGCTCGTCGCCAAGGGGCAGACACAGAGTGACTGGGTCGCCGGGCTCGCGGGGCAGTGGAGCGTGCACGGCCTGCGCGAGGTCCCGCTGCCCGCCGAGTCCCCGGTGTGGTGGGGCACGGGCCGCATGACCGAGTTCTGCAGCCACCTCGCCGATCTGTCCGTTCTGTACCAGCTGGTCACGTCGGTACGGCAGACCGTCTGCCACTGGTGCGGACTGGACGTCATCGGCGACCGCTGCGTCTTCTGCTCCGCCACCCCGCCCGCCTACGAACCCGCCGCGCCCCGCGCCCTGGAACGGCGCACGCCCGCCTGACCCGACCAGCAAGTCCGCATCCCGCTCGACCGATTCCCCCAATGAGGTTGCACGGTTCATGAACTCCCGTCAGCGCCGCGGCGTGATACTCCTGATCCTGTCGGTCCTGTGCGCTCTCGGCGCGTTCGCCGGCGTGCTCTCCGTCGTCCGCAACGTCGATTCCAAGGTCGGCCCGGAGGTCACCGCCTACCGGGTGCGGTCCGACGTGAAGCCGTACACCACCCTGGACGCCGGGCAGTTCGAGAAGATCGAGATGCCCAGGCGGTGGCTGTCCGGCAACGCGGTCACGGATCTGCGGCAGATCCAGGGCAAGATCGCGGTCACCACCCTGCGCAAGGGCTCGCTGCTCCAGACCGACATGATCGTCGACCAGCCCGCCCTCCAGCCCGGACAGCAGGAGGTCGCCATCATGATCGACGCGGCGACCGGCGTGGCGGGGAAGATCACCCCCGGATCGCACGTCAACGTGTACGCCACCTTCGCCGGAAAGAAGGAAGGCGACCCGGACCAGTCGAAGATCATCGTCACCGATGCCCGGGTCCTCGACGTCGGCCAGATCACCGCCCTCGACCCGGACCAGAGCAAGAACCAGCAGCAGCCCAGTGAGGCCGTCCCCATCACCTTCGCGCTGTCCACCCTCGACGCCCAGCGCATCACCTACGCCGAGTCCTTCGCCCAACGCGTCCGGCTCGCGCTGGTGGCGCCCGGCAGCGAGACCAGCGTCCCCGACAAGGACCGCACCTACGAACTCGCGACGGACAAGTGAGAGGCGGCCCGCATGCCTACCAGGATCCTCCCGGCGGGAGCCGACCCGGACGCCGTACGCTCCCTCACCACCCTGCTCAGCCAGCTTCCGGACGCCGAACCACAGCCGCCGGCCGGCGACTCGACCCAGCTCGTCGACACCCTCGCCCGCCTCGCCGCCGAGTCCGTGGACGAACTGCCCGAGGTCGTGGTCGTCCACGAGCGGATCGGCCCGGTACCGGCCCTGGAGCTGATCCGCGAGGTCGCGCTGCGCTTCCCCGCCGTCGGCGTCATCCTCGTGACCACCGACGCCGGCCCCGGCCTGTTCTCCGCCGCCATGGACTCCGGCGCCCGCGGCCTGGTCGCGCTCCCGCTGTCGTACGAGGAACTCGCCAGCCGGGTCCAGGCCGTCGCCCAGTGGTCGACGGGGGTACGGCGTCATCTCGGCCACGGGTCCGACGTGTTCGGCGGAGTCGGCGGCACGGTCGTCACGGTCAGCGGCGCCAAGGGCGGCGTGGGCGCCACCCTGGCGGCGATCCAGCTGGCCCTCGCCGCGCAGGCCTCCGGGCGGCCGACGGCTCTGCTCGACCTGGATCTGCAGACCGGGGACGTCGCCTCCTACCTGGACATCCAGTTCCGGCGGTCCGTGGTCGACCTCGCCGCCATCACCGACATCTCCCCCCGCGTCCTCGCCGACGCCGTCTTCCGCCACGACACCGGGCTCGCCCTGCTCCTCGCGCCCGGCGAGGGCGAACGCGGCGAGGAGGTCACCGACCGCGTCGCCCGCCAGATCGTCAGCGCCCTGCGCTCGCGCTACGAGGTGGTCGTCGTCGACTGCGGCGCGCAGCTGAGCGGGGCGGGTGCGGCGGTGGTGGAGATGGCCGACACCGCGCTGCTGCTCACCACGCCGGACGTCATCGCCGTCCGCGCCGCCAAGCGGACCGTACGGATGTGGGACCGGCTGCAGATCCGCAAGGCCGAGGAGACGACCGTGGTCGTCAACCGGCACACGCGCAGCACGGAGATCCAGCCCGCGCTCGTGCAGCGCATCACCGGGACGGCGCTGGCGCGTACGGCCATTCCCGCCAACTTCAAGGAACTTCAGGCCGTTGTCGACGCCGGGCGGGTGCACGAGCTGGACAACAGGAGTTCCGTGAAGCAGGCCTTGTGGGGGCTCGCGGGGGAGCTGGGGCTCGTGCGGGCCACCGAGGGGACCGCGGCCCATCGGGGGAGCGGGCGCGGTCCGGGTGGGTTCCGGCGGCGGAAGGAGTGAGCGCTCCATGAGGAGGCCGGGTGGCGATCGGGGGCAGGTGAGCATCGAGTTCCTCGGGATGACGCCGCTGATCATTCTGACCTTGGTGCTCGTGTGGCAGGCCGTGCTCGTGGGGTACACCTTCACGCTCGCCGGGAATGCTGCGGACGAGGCGGTGCGGGCCGGGACGGCTGCGCCGCGAGGGGAACGGTCCGGGGTCTGCCGGCAGGCGGCACTGAAGCATCTGTCGGGGGCGTGGCAAGGGGGTGCCGAGGTGAGCGGGTGCGACCAGACCGGCTATGTGAGCGTGGACGTGAGGCTCAGGGTTCCCGTCCTCTTCCCCGGGCTCATCGACTTCCCGGCCCACGTGACCGGTCACGCCGGCGCCGTCGAGGAGGTGAAGCGCTGAGATGTCGTACCGGCGCGGACGGCGGGACAGGGGCCAAGTCGCCATCGAGTACCTCGGTTTCCTTCCGGTCCTCCTGATCGTGGCCATGGCCGGCATCCAGATCGGGGCCGTCGCCTACGCCGCCGAGCAGGCCGGTACGGCGGCCAGGGCGGGGGCCCGGGCCGCGTCCCTGGAGCAGGACCCGCAGCAGGCCTGCGTCCAGGCGGTCAGCGGCGGGCTCACCGTGTCGTGCGGCAGGTCAGGCGGTGGTGCGGGCTCGGTCACCGTCACCGCCACGGTGAGGATCCCGAAGATCATCTGGGACTTCGGCAACGCCACCAAGTCCGCCACCATGCCGCTCGACCACTAAGCGAGGAGGTGCCGACATGAGCCTGCGGGCACGCATCAGCACTCCGGAGGAGCACGGCAGCCGGGGCGAGGACGGGCATCTGGTCGCCTCCTACCGGGCCAAGCTGCTGGAGGAGATCGACCTCGCGGAGATGAGCTCGCTCGCGGCGGCCGAGCGCCGGGCCCGCCTCGAGCGGGTGCTCGGGCACATCATCAGCCGCGAGGGCCCGGTGCTGTCGACCGTGGAGCGCTCACAGCTGATCCGCCGGGTCGTGGACGAGGCGCTGGGCCTCGGCATCCTGGAACCGTTGCTGGAGGACGCGTCGATCACCGAGATCATGGTGAACGGACCCGACGCGATCTTCGTGGAACGCGGCGGCCGCGTCGAGCAGTTGCCGCTCCGGTTCGTCTCCGCCGACCAGCTGATGCAGACCATCGAGCGGATCGTGTCCACGGTCAACCGCCGGGTGGACGAGTCCAACCCGATGGTGGACGCCCGGCTGCCCTCCGGCGAGCGCGTCAACGTCATCATCCCGCCGCTCTCCCTGACCGGCCCGATCCTCACCATCCGCCGCTTCCCGCGCTCCTTCACCCTCCAGGAGCTGATCTCCTTCGGCTCGCTGGACGAACACATGGTGTACCTGCTGGCCGGGCTGGTGCAGGCGAAGTTCAACATCATCGTCTCCGGCGCCACGGGCACCGGGAAGACGACCCTGTTGAACGCGCTGTCGGGTCTGATCCCGTCCCACGAGCGCATCATCACCATCGAGGACTCCGCCGAGCTCCAGCTGCAGCAGACGCATGTGGTCCGGCTGGAGGCGCGGCCGCCGAACGTCGAGGGCAAGGGCCAGGTCACCATCCGCGACCTGGTCCGCAACTCGCTGCGCATGCGCCCGGACCGGATCGTGGTCGGTGAGGTCCGTGGCGGCGAGTCCCTCGACATGCTCCAGGCGATGTCGACGGGCCACGACGGATCGCTGGCGACGGTGCACGCCAACAGCGCCGAGGACGCGCTCACCCGGCTGCAGACCCTCGCCTCCATGTCCGACGTCGAGGTGCCCTTCGCAGCCCTGCACGACCAGATCAACAGCGCGGTCGACGTCATCGTCCAGCTCACCCGGTTCGCCGACGGCGCCCGCCGGATCACCGAGATCGCGCTCCTCGACAGCCATGGCGGGGAGCCGTACCGGATCGCCACCGTGGCCCGGTTCGACGCCCAGCCCATGACCCCCGACGGCCGCGTGTACGGCAGCTTCCGGTACTTCCCGCTGCCGCGCCGCAGCGCGGACCGCCTCTACATGGCGAGCCAGCCCGTCCCGCAGGCCTTCGGAGTCGCCCACTCCGTGGACCAGCTCGCCACCCGAGAAGCCAGGTAGGCCCCCCATGGAACTCCACACCCTCGTCCAGCTCACCACCGGCGTGACGCTGCTGACCTGCGTCCTGGCGGTGGCCGGCGTCCACGCCTACGCCTCGGGCCGGGCCCAGCGCGCGGCCCTCGTGGACCGGCTCACCCACACCGGCCCGGTCCCGGCGGCCGGCCGCAGGCGCCGCTTCCGCGACCTGGACCGGCGGTTGCGCCGCACCCGCCTCGGCCGCCGGCTGGAACTGCGCCTGGCGGCGACCGGACTGGACGTCACCCCGGGTGAGTTCTTCGTCTACATGCTCGCCACGGTCGCCGCGCTGTGGCTGATCGGCCAGGCCACCCTGGCCCCCTTCTTCGGGCCGCTCGCCGGCCTCCTCGGCGTCTGGGCGGCGGTGCAGTTCCTCAACTGGCAGCGGCAGAAACGCATCGAGCGCTTCATCAACCAACTCCCCGAACTCGCCCGCATCCTGGCCAACGCCACCCAGGCCGGCCTCGCCCTGCGCACCGCGATCGGCATGGCGGCGGAGGAGCTGGAGGCCCCGGCGGGCGAGGAACTGGCCAAGGTCGCCGACCAGTTGGCCATCGGCCACTCCCTCGACGACGCGCTGGGCGAACTGGCGGACCGCCTGCCGTCCCGGGAGCTGGTCGTCCTCGTCACGACCCTCATCCTGTCCAACCGGGCGGGAGGCCAGGTGGTGTCGGCCCTGCGCAACCTGACCGAGACCCTGGAGGAACGCAAGGAGACCCGGCGTGAGATCCGCACCCAGCTCTCCCAGGTGACCATGACGTCGTACGCCGTCCCCGTCCTCGGCGTCGGCGCGCTCTTCCTCATGAACGCCGTCAAGGACGGCGCGCTGGCCCGCATGACCGGCTCACCCGTCGGCCAGGCCTGCGTGCTCATCGCCTTCGCCATGTACGCCGTCGGATTCGTCCTCATCCGGCGCCTGAGCCGGATCGACGTGTGAGGAGGCGGCCGGTCCGATGGTTGGATTTCTGCTCGCCCTGCTGATGGGGCTCGGCGTCTGGGGCGCCTTCGCCGGCATCCGGATGTACCGCGCGGACGCGAAACTCCCCGGTGACCTGGCGCTGGCCCTGGAGGTCGGTGCCACCCGCACCGGCGCGGTCGGCTCGGTCATCGACCGGATGGGCATGCGCTACGCCCCCGCCGTGCTGCGCCTGATGGGCCCACGCCTGGTGGCCAGGTACCGCCGCAAGATCGACCTCGCGGGCAACCCCGGCGGCCTGACCATCGACCGCTACGCGGCCCGGCGGGCGGTCTACGGCGCGCTCGGTGCGGTGGGCTGCCTGGTCTTCCTCCTGCGCGGCCAGTGGTTCGTGGCCGTACTGCTGCTGCTCTTCGGCGCGTTCTGGACGGAGGTCGGCATCTGGTCGGCGATCCGGGTCCGCAAGGACGTCATCGAGCGCACGCTGCCGGACTTCCTGGACGTGCTGGCGGTGGTGGTCAGCGCCGGGCTCGGCTTCCGCCAGGCCCTGGACCGCGTGGCCTCCCGCTACGAGGGCCCGTGGGCCGACGAACTGCGCATCACCCTGCGCCAGATGGACCTCGGCATGAGCCGCCGCCAGGCCTTCGCGGAACTGAGGCGGAGGAACGACTCCGAACAGGTGGCGATGTTCGTGACGGCACTGCAGCAGGGGGAGGAACTGGGCGCCCCGATCGTGGACACGCTGGTCTCCCTGGCGAAGGACATGCGCCGCACGGACGCCCAGAACGCCCGCCGCAAGGCCGCCCGCGCGGTGCCCAAGGCCACGCTGATGATCACCACGTTCATGGTTCCGGCCACGATGCTGCTGCTGGGCGCCGGCCTGCTCCTCGGCTCCGGCGTGGACTTCGGCTCGCTCACGGGGAAGTGAGGCGGACGTGACGGTGGCCGGTTCGATGGGGCGCGGGGGAGGAGTGTTCTCCGGGGGCGGCAGCCGGGTGCGCGGAGCCATCGGCTGGTTGGTACGCCGGCGGAGGGCTACCGCCGGTACGGATCCCGCCACCGCCGAACCCTCGGAGAAGATCCAGATCCGCGCGCTGCAGGCGATGTGCCGGCAGGTCTTCGGATTCCGGCTGGCCATGATCGCCGTGGCGGCCCCCGCCGCGCTGCTCAACGCGGCCCCCGGCCTGGGCGTCCGCCTGGTCGGCGCGGCCGTGGTCGTGACGTTCATGGTGTCGTACGTCCTGTTCCGCGACTGGGAGCGCTTCGGCCCGCTCCTCCTGCGCCACCCCAGCCTCCTCGCCGCCGACACACTCTTCGGCTCGTTCCTCCTGGTCTCGGCCGGCCCGGACACCACCCTCGCCTACGTCAGCGTCTGCACGCCGCTCCTGGCCGGCCTGGTCTACAGCTGGCGGGGCGCGGCCTGCTTCGCCTCCCTCCAGTCCCTGATCCTGCTGCTGGTCCACGCCACCCTGAAGGCCGACCGCCACGCACCGATCGCCGAGGCCCTCCTCCTGCCCGGCCTGTGCGTCATCGCCGGCGCGATGGGCTCGACCCTGCGCAACCTGATGCTCCGCTTCGGCGCCGCGACCCACGCCCTGACGACGGTCCAGGCGCGCCTCGCGGCGGCGGAGGCGGTGAGCGCGGAACGTGCCCGGCTCGCCCGCGAGATGCACGACTCCGTGGCCAAGACCCTGTACGGCGTGGCCCTCGCGGCGGACGGCCTGGCGGCGACGGCCTCGGCCGGCGACCCCGACCCCGACCGCATCCGGCAACAGGCGGAACTGGTCTCCCGCTCGGCGCGCAGGGCGGCGGCGGAGTCGAGGGACCTGCTGACGGACCTGCGCACACAACAGCCGGACCCGCCCGCCGGGCGCGGAACGTCGATGTGGCGCGAACTGCCGGACCTGACGAGCGACTTCACAGCGCGCACGGGCCTGCCGGTCACCTGCTCCTGGCCGCTCCACGACAGCGGCGGTCCGGACACCGGCCCCGCCCGCCTCCCCGAGCTTCCCGCCCCCACGAGCCGCCACCTCCTGTCCATCACCACGGAAGCGCTGGAGAACGCCTACCGCCATGCGCGTGCGACCCGGGTGGAGGTGGGGGCGGCCGTGCACGGAGACCTGCTGCGCCTCACGATCCGCGACGACGGCCGGGGCCTGCCGCCCGGCACCACGCTCGAACGGCTCCGTGACTCCGGCCACTTCGGCCTGCTCGGCATGGTGGAGCGGGCCGCGCAGGTGGGCGCCCGGATCCGCATCGGCCGGGGCGGCCACGAGCGCGGTACGGAGGTGCGCGTGGAACTTCCCCTGTCGTCCCCGAACGGCTCCGACCCCGCATCCCGGGAACCCTGAGAGGAGGCGCCATGCAGCACAGTGACCCCTGGCCGAAGGCCCCCACGCCGACGCCGCCGTTGCGGCTGTTGGTGGCCGACGACAACCCCGTGGTCCGGGCGGGCCTGACGGCGCTGCTCTCGGGCCGCGAGGACACCACGGTGGTGGCGGAGGCGACGGACGGCAGAGAGGCCTACGAGGCGGCCGTACGACACCGCCCGGACGTCATCCTCCTCGACGTCCGGATGCCCGGGGTCGACGGAATCTCGGCGTTGCCGCACCTGGTGCGGCTGGCGCCGGTCATGATGCTCACCTACAGCCACGAGACGGAGACCGTGCGGGAGGCCTTGCGGCTGGGGGCGGGGGGATATCTGGTGCACGGCGAGTTCACGACGGAGCAGTTGCTGCGCGCGGTGCGGGATGTCCGGGAGGGGCGGCCGCATGTGACCCCGGGTGCGGCGAAGGCATTGCTGACGGAGCTTCAGGCAAGTGCACCTGCACACACGGAACGCGAAGCCCCGGAATTTTTAAGGAAAAACACACCCGAAGTTCTTTCGCAACTGCAATCCTCTATGGGACAGTCGTTCCGTTCGCGTTTCCGGCTGAGCACGAGGGAGGCGGAGATCATGGACCTCATCGCGTCCGGCATGACCAACCAGCAGATCGCCGCCGCGTGCTTCATCTCCGAGAAGACGGTCAAGAACCACATCAACCGCATCTTCCCCAAACTCCAGAGCACCACCCGCTCCCAGGCGGCCGCGAAGTGGTTGGGGGTGGCTTGAGGTGGGGATGCGGGGGAGAGAGCGGGGCGGGCAATGGGCCTGGAGTTGGGTCCTGGGGCCCTTTGGCAACAGGAGCGTCGGGCCGTACGGTGCCCGGACCGGAGGCGAAGTCGGAGGGGGCAACCGTGAGCAAATGGTTCAACACCACCGTCGCGTATCTGCAGGCCCGTGTTGCTCGCAGCGACAGGGGGCAGACCGCGGTGGAGTACCTCGGCATCATCGCGGTGGTGGTGGCGATCGTCCTGGCGATCACCGGCACGAGCATCGGCCAGTCGATCTACGACGCGATCACGAACAAGATCGCCGAGGTCACCGGGGGCTGATTCCTCCACGCCGCGACGCAGGGCAGGCCTTCCCCATCTACATCACGGTGGTGGCAGGCCTGCTCTTTCTTGCGTTGGCCTACCTCGCTGTCGGCCAGGCGTCGGTGAATCGCAGCGGGGCTCAGACGGCGGCCGACGCGGCAGCGCTCGCGGCGGCCCAGAACGAGCGTGACCAACTCACTGCCCAGTGGGTGAAGGCGCTGCCCGATCCCGCGAAGTGGCGGGACATCTTCGAGGGCAGGGTGGCGTTCGCCGAACTCGAGCCGTGCCGGCGGGCCGGTCAACTCGCCGCGCAGAACGATGCCGTGCTGAATGGCTGCTTTCCGCCAGGGTTGCGGAAGTACCGGGTCGACGTGCAGACCAGCAAGTCCGTCGGCCGGTCTGTCGTGCCCGGGTCGGAGAAGTACCGGTCGACGGCTTCCGCCACCGCCGAGATCGAGCCTCTCTGTTCCTTCACAGCCCCCGCCGAGCGTGCCAACGGCGATGCGCTGCCCGAACTCACCTGCGGGGGCAAGGTCTGGCATCTGAAACCGGACGACACAACCGGGCTGCCCAAACCCGAAGACCTCTTCGACGTCCACCTGGCCGACTGACGAGCGAACGATCAACGACGAAGGAAGCGGAGCGATGAGCATTCGGTTCACTGCGAAGGCCCGCAGGGGGATGGTCGCATTGACCGTTGCGGCTGGTCTGGCCGTCGGTGTGGCCGGGTGCGGCGGAGGTGCCGGCGACGACAAGAAGCCGCACAGTTCCGCGTCCGCTTCCCAAGGCGGCAACGCCGGCCCGAGCGCCCAGGAAGGGCAATCGGACCAACCGCTGGCAGAGTTGAAGGGCTCGGACGGCCTACTCCTGCAGATCACCTCGGCCCAGCGCGATACGGGCGGATTCGTCACGGTCAACGGCACATTGAAGAACGACGGGGCCCAGACCGTGGTGATCCCCTCCGCACTGAGCGGCAACGAAACCGAGATCATCAAGAACGGCAGATCTCTGGGCGGGGCCACGCTGGTCGATCCGCAGGGCAAGAAGCGGTACTACGTGCTGCGCGACACCGAAGGCCGCCCGCTGACGACCACCGGCTTCTCCACGCTCAAGGCAGGCTCCACCTTGGCCGTCTTCATGCAGTTCCCGGCCCCTCCCGCGAACACGACCGGCGTGGAGTTCCAGCTGCCGACCTTCTCCTCCGCCACCATCAAGATCTCCGGGTGAGGCCGAAGTGACCACCACCCGTCTCGCCCTCACCCTCACCGCCGCCACCCTCCTCCTCGCGGCCACGCCGGCCCGAGCCGACGACACCGACCCCAGTCAGCCGCCGGACACCGCGCCCTCCGCCAGTGCCCCGGTGAAGATCGACCCCACCGATCCCGACCTGAAGCTCCCCGAGGGGGCCACCCTCGCCGCGCCCAAGGTGCTCGACATCAAGTCGGTCGTGGAGGACCAGAGCGGGGACGAGCGGCGCGAGGACACCAACGCCGACGTCACGTTCGCTCTGCAAGCCGAGGTCCTCTTCAGCAAGGACAGCGCGAAACTCAGCGAGGAGTCGAAGGGCCGGATCGCGACCATCGCCGAGGAGATCAAGAAGCAGAACGCGACCCGGGTCCGTGTCTTCGGCTTCACGGACAACCTCGGTTCGTCCGCCCACGGCGACGTCCTGTCCAGGCAGCGGGCCAACGCCGTACAGGCCGTCCTGGACCAGGACCTGAACGACCCGAACGTCGTCTTCGAGGTCCGCGGCTACGGCGAGCAGTACCCGATCGCCGACAACTCCACCGAGGAGGGAAGGCGGAAGAACCGACGCGTCGAGGTGTCCTTCCCCCGTACCCAGGAGTGACCCAGGGGCAATCCGACACGCGAAGTCCGGCTACTCACCCACCTCGTACTCGAACCAGACCCGATGGGTGCCGTCCGCGTCGATCCGCAGGCCGCCCGCCCCTCGGATCCCGGCCAGTGCCCCCGTCCCGCTCCCCGGCACGATCACGAAGAACTCGGCCTCTCTGCCCTCTCCGAGGGTCGTCGCCGAGTGGGCGAAGTTGAAGCTGCCGCTCAGCCCGCCGAGACGTCCCTCGAACGACTCCATGGCGACATACGTACCGGTCCCACTGGACTGGTCGTACGCCGCGGTGAACAGCGTCTGCGACACCCCGGCGACCTCGCCCCCGTACCGCTTCCGCATCGTGGCCACCCCGACCGGCACCGCCGTGCCGACCACCGGCTCCGGCAGCCGCACCTCCGCCGGAACGAACTCCTCGACCTCGAACGTCCCTGAAGTCCTCATGACGCGATGCTAGGACGCACCACTGACAACGCCCTCAAACCGAGCCGCCCGCACCGCCTTCGACGTCCGCCCTCAACCGCACCCCCACCCGCACCCCCCACCCCGCCATCGCCCCCGCCTCCGCCTCCAGTACGTGCCGGGCCCGCAGCCGGGGCAGCCCGAGGCGGCCCGGCGGCATCGTGCGGACGGCGAGGACGGTCAGGTGGCGGTCCAGGTAGGCGACGTCGATCGGGATGCGCATGCCGAAGGTGTGCACCCCGCTCGCCGGTGACAGCAGCATCGCCCCGTCGATCGAGTCCCGGCCCAGCAGGCCCTTCGTCCGGGCCCGGTAAGAGGCCGAGATCTCCAGCGGAAGGACCAACGGGTCCTCCGTTCGCTCACCCCGGGGCACGATCAGCCTTCCGGCCCCGTCCCGCCATCGTCTGCCCATGTCCGTCCCCTCCCGTGGTCTGTCGGTGTCGCCAACTCTCCACCGGACAAAACCACTTGTCACCCCACGTCCTCCCCACTAGGAAGAGGTCCATGACTGGACTCGGTGTCGTCTTCCGCCCCCAGCTTCCGCCCGAGCGACTGCGGGCGGTGGCCCGCGCGGCGGACGAAGCAGGCCTTGAGGAACTGTGGCTGTGGGAGGACTGTTTCCGCGAGGGCGGGATGACGACCGCCGCCGCGGCGCTCGCCTGGACCGAGCGGGTGCGGGTCGGCGTCGGGCTGCTGCCCGTGCCGCTCAGGAACGTGGCGCTGACCGCGATGGAGGCCGCCTCCCTGCACCGGATGTTCCCGGGGCGGGCCACCGTCGTCGTCGGGCATGGCGTACAGGACTGGATGGGGCAGGTCGGCTCCCGTGCCGCCTCCCCGCTCACCCTCCTCGGCGAGCACCTCGACGCCCTGCGCGCCCTGTTCCGCGGTGAACGGCTCACCGTGCGGGGCCGGTACGTCTCCCTGGACGACGTCGCCCTCGACTGGCCGCCGGAGCGGGCGGTGCCCGTCCTCGCCGGCGCCACCGGGCCGCGCACCCTGCGCCTGTGCGGTGCCAAGGCCGACGGCACCCTCCTGACCGCCGCCACCTCCCCGGACGGCGTACGCCAGGCCCGGCAGCTCATCGAGGAGGGACAGAAGGAGGCGGGGCGCGGCGAGCATCACCCGGTCGTCGTCTACCTGCTCGCCGCCACGGGCCCGGACGCCGATGCCCGGCTGCGGGCGGAACTCGCCGACGAGGGGCTGGCGTCGGCCACGGACATCGGCGTCGCCGGTGACGCGGCGGCCGTGGCCGCGGCCGTACGGCGGCTGGCCGAGGCCGGTGCCGACACCGTCGTGCTGCAGCCGACCGGGGACGAGCCCGAACCGGAGGGGTTCGTGCGGTTCGCCGCCGAGGAGGTCCGGCCCCTGCTGGGCTGACGCGACGGAGAGGCGTTGTCAGTGGCGGCTGCCACACTGCCCGGCATGAGCGACGAACGTGACGAGCACAGCGAAGTGAGCCTTCGGGGCGTCACGGACGACGACCTGTTCGTCTTCCTCGCCTATGAGCACGACCCGGAAGCCGTCCGGCGGTCGAGATTCACTCCCCGGCCGCGGGACGCCTTCCTGCGGCACTGGCGGGAGCGTGTGCTCGGCGATCCGGACTGCCTCGTGCGGACGGTCACGGTGGGCGGTGCGACCGCCGGGAGCGTCGTCTCCTGGACGGAGGGCGAGCGGCGGTTCGTCGGGTATTGGCTCGGGCGGCCGTACTGGGGGCGTGGCGTCGGCACGCGCGCCCTCGGCCTCTTCCTGGAGCTGGAGCGCGTACGGCCGCTGTACGCCGACCCCTTCGGCGGCAACACCGCCTCCGTCCGGCTGCTGGAGAGACACGGCTTCGAACGGGCCGGCATGGTCCGGCACGGCGACGACGAGCACATCCTCCTCGTGCTCGGGGGGACGACCGGCGGGGGCCGCTGATGGCGCACCTTCCCGGTGCCGCCCCCGCCTCCCTCCCCGCGCCCTGGCAACTGCCCTTCGAGCTGGCCTGGGAGGCCCTGCGGGCCGGAAGCCGGCCCGTCGGCGCGCTGCTGCACAACAGGCAGGGCTCGAGGGTGGTGTGCAGCCGGTGGCCGGGGTGGCGGGGACCGGCCGGGAGCTGGGCGAGGGCGTTGATCTCGGCGTGCGCGAGGCCGGTGCCGGCCGGCTGACCGTGCGGGGTGTCCGTCTCCCGGCCGCCGGCCCGGTTCGGCGGGCTGCTCGTGCGGCTGTGGGAGGTGCGGTACGGACCGCAGCGGTCGCCGGAGGGCGCGGGCGCGCGGGAGGCCCGGCGTCTGCTGGACGCCGGGGTGCTCACCGCGCCGACCGCCGAGGCGGCCTACGCCCTCATCGCCCCGTCCCTGGTCGGCTAGCGCCGGTCCGCCGGCGGGTGGTCGCCGGTGGCGCCGTCGATCAGCTCCCGCAGGATGTCCATGTGGCCGGCGTGCCGCGCGGTCTCCTCCACCATGTGGACCAGCGTCCAGCGCAGGCTCACGGTGATGTCCCGCCAGGCCGGGCTGCCGGTGGTGTCCAGCGGCAGGCCGGTGATCACGGCGTCGGCGGCGGCGCGGGCGCGGCCGTAGAAGGCGACGATCCGCTCGGTCGTCTCCTCGGGGGTGACCCGCATGTCGTCGTGCGGGTCGAACCACAGGGGCTCGGGCTCGCCGCCGAACGTCTCCACGAACCAGCCGTACTCGACGCAGGCCAGATGTTTCACCAGACCCAGCAGGTTGGTGCCGGACGGTGTCATCGGCCGGCGCAGCTGTTCGTCGTCCAGGCCGTCCAGCTTCCACAGCACGGCGTCCCGGTGCCGGTTCAGGCTCGCGTGCAGGGTCTGCTTCTCTCCGGCGGAGTAAGTCGTCATGCGGGCGGAAATTAGCAGGCCGCGCCGACAACAGCCTGCGATCATGGCGGGCATGTCAGTGAACCGCTCCTTCGAGGACCTCGTGGCCGAGGGCGCCGCCGTACCCACGGAAGGGTGGGACTTCTCCTGGTTCGAGGGGCGGGCGAGTGAGGAGCGGCCCTCGTGGGGGTACGCCGTCTCGGCGGGGGAGCGGCTGGGCCGGGCCGAGGCCGTGCTGGACATCCAGACCGGCGGCGGTGAGGTGCTGGACTTCGCGCTGGGCAGGGCCGAGCCCGCCCGGCCGGTGCTGGCCGCCGCGACGGAGGGCTGGCCGCCGAACGTGGCCAAGGCCACCGCGCTGCTGCGGCCGCGCGGGGTGGTGGTCGTCGCCGCGGCGGACGACGCGCCGCTGCCGTTCGCCGACGGGACGTTCGACCTGGTGCTCAGCCGGCATCCGGTGCGGCCGTACTGGGACGAGATCGCCCGGGTGCTGCGGCCGGGTGGCAGGTACTTCGCCCAGCATGTCGGGCCGGCCAGCGTCTTCGAGCTGGTGGAGTACTTCCTCGGGCCGCTGCCGAAGGAGGTGCGTTCGGCGCGGGATCCCGAGCGTGAGCGGGCCGACGCCGAGGCGGCGGGCCTGGAGGTGGCCGGGCTGCGGGCGGAGCGGCTGCGGATGGAGTTCCACGACATCGCCGCCGTCGTCCACTTCCTGCGCAAGGTGGTGTGGATGGTCCCGGGATTCACGGTGGAGGCGTACGAGCCCCAACTGCGCGCGTTGCACGAGCGGATCGAGAAGGAGAGGCCGTTCGTGGCGCACAGCACCCGGCATCTCTTCGACGTCCGCAGACCCGGCTGATTCACCCGCGGTTTGCCAACGGTTTCCACATCGTTATCCAGTCTGGTTCACATCAGCCTCATCCTTCACATAAGTTCAGACCAAGGTAATTCGCGCAGGCAAACCAGCGCGGGTGGCACCGCGCAGTGGAGGGGGCTGCGCGGTGCTGTGAAGCCCCGGGCGATGTTCCCGGGCCGCCGTAGCGGAGCCGTCAAGTCGCCGTTCGCTGACCGGGTAGTCCGTCGGGGGGACGCCGGAGCAACGTGCCGACATATCCCCAAGATGGCGTAAACCGGTCCGAATCCCTCCGAATCATTTCGTATCCGATCGGTTTTGCCTGGGATTCCGCTGTGAACCGGCCATGGGACACCCGTGAATCCAGTGTTCCGCACCCACCGGGGCGTCGCCGGATGATTCCGGAGAGTAGTTATGCCCCGCCGATGCACCCACCATCCCTTACGAAGGGTTATGGTGGAAACCCCCCCTCGGGCCGGTCCGTCTCCCCCCCACGGACCGGCCCGTTTTTCGTTCCCGCCACCGGCGGCCCCTTCGAAGGGAACACCGGCCAGGTCCATCGAGGGGAACCCGGGAACCGCTCGGTGCCCGCCCGGCGTCCCCTCTCAAGGGGTGCGGGGCCGCGCTCGACACGCGGCTGAGCCGTGTGGGCGCGACAAGCCCCCACGGACCTGCACCAGACGGCCGAAACCCCAAGCCCCCGAACCCCAATCCCCAAACCCGAACCAGAACCAGGCCCCCGGCAGGGGTAGGCTCGACGGCTCGGGCACCCTTACGCACCGAACCCCCCATGCCAAACCCCCGGAGGGCCACGTGAACCTGCGCGACAACCTGCGCAGCCTGCTCGTCAGGCTCTACGCACGCCGGGTGGAGGGCCACCTCGACCACGCTCAGGTGCCCAAGCACATCGGCGTCATCATGGACGGCAACCGCCGCTGGGCGAAGGCGTCCGGTTCCACCACCGTCCACGGCCACCGGGCCGGTGCGGACAAGATTGAGGAGTTCCTCGGCTGGTGCACCGAGACCGACGTCGAGGTCGTCACCCTGTGGCTGCTGTCCACGGACAACTTCGACCGGCCGCAGGAGGAACTCGTCCCGCTGCTCGGCATCATCGAGGACGTCGTCCGCACGCTCGCCGCCGACGGCCGCTGGCGCGTTCACCACGTCGGCACGATGGACCTGCTGCCCGGCGGCATGCAGCGCACCCTGAAGGAGGCCGAGGAGGCCACCGCCCACATCGACGGCATACTCGTCAACGTGGCCATCGGCTACGGCGGCCGGCAGGAGATCGCCGACGCCGTGCGCTCCATGCTGCTCGACGCCCACGACAAGGGCGTGGCGATGGAGGACCTCGCCGAGTCCGTCGACATCGACATGATCGGCCGTCACCTCTACACCGGCGCCCAGCCCGACCCGGACCTCGTCATCCGCACCAGCGGCGAGCAGCGGCTGTCCGGATTCATGCTGTGGCAGACCGCGCACTCCGAGTACTACTTCTGCGAGGTCTTCTGGCCCGCGTTCCGCAAGGTCGACTTCCTGCGCGCCCTGCGTGACTACGCCGCACGTCACCGGCGTTACGGCGGCTGAGCCCCGACGCACGCCCCGCCGGCCACCAAGGCAGCGGGGCGTTCGCATACCCATGATTCGTCGGGATGTAACCAGGAGTTCACCGGCACGCCGATGGCTGCTTTTGCATGGCGGTGCATGTTCGAGGGCATAAGCCAAACAGGTCGACACCCGAACCACGGGTGTCGGATCTCAGCGGGCGGCACGGGGCCGTCCGCCCGGGAGGCCCTTTGCACCAGCCCGATCGTGCGGTCCACGCGCGGACGAAGAGGCGGAGGGCCGGTTCTCGGCCCGCGCAGGGCGGCCGACGACCGGTCCAGCTCGATCTCGTCGCTCCCCGACCTCATCCGAGGGGGTACGTCCTTCCGTGGTGACCAGCACAAAGCGCCACAAGCCAGACCGGCGCACCTATGTTCTCGACACCAGCGTCCTGCTGGCCGACCCGAACGCCCTGACCCGCTTCGACGAGCACGAGGTCGTGCTCCCCATCGTGGTGGTCACGGAACTGGAGGCCAAGCGGCACCATCCGGAACTCGGCTACTTCGCCCGCCAGGCCCTGCGCCTGCTGGACGACTACCGGGTGAAGAACGGTCGCCTCGACGCCCCCATCCCGATCGGGGAGCTGGGCGGGACCGTCCGTGTCGAGCTCAACCACTCGGACCCCAGCGTGCTGCCCACCGGCTACCGCCTGGGGGACAACGACTCCCGCATCCTCGCGGTGGCCCGCAACCTGCAGGCCGAGGGGTACGACGTCACCGTCGTCTCGAAGGACCTGCCGCTGCGGATCAAGGCGTCCTCCGTCGGTCTGCTCGCCGAGGAGTACCGCGCCGAACTCGCCATCACGGAGAACTCCGGCTGGACCGGAATGTCCGAACTGACGCTCTCCGGCGAGCAGGTGGACATCCTCTTCGAGGAAGGCCATCTGTACGTCCCCGAGGCCGCCGAGCTGCCGGTGCACACCGGGCTGACCATCCACTCCGAGCGCGGCAAGGCGCTCGGCCGGATCACCGCCGAGGGCAACGTCCGCCTGGTGCGCGGCGACCGGGAGGCGTTCGGCATCAAGGGCCGCAGCGCCGAGCAGCGCATCGCGCTCGACCTGCTGCTCGACCCGGACGTCGGGATCGTCTCGATGGGCGGCCGGGCCGGCACCGGCAAGTCGGCGCTGGCTCTGTGCGCGGGCCTGGAGGCGGTCCTGGAGCGCCGCCAGCACCAGAAGGTCATGGTGTTCCGGCCGCTGTACGCGGTCGGCGGGCAGGAGTTGGGCTATCTGCCGGGCAGCGAGGCGGAGAAGATGAGCCCGTGGGCGCAGGCCGTCTTCGACACGCTGTCGGCGGTCACCAGCCGCGAGGTCATCGAGGAGGTCACCGCGCGCGGGATGCTGGAGGTCCTCCCGCTCACCCACATCCGCGGCCGCTCGCTGCACGACGCGTTCGTGATCGTGGACGAGGCGCAGTCGCTCGAACGGAATGTGCTTCTCACCGTTCTGTCCCGAATCGGCGCGAATTCACGGGTTGTTCTGACCCATGACGTGGCGCAAAGGGACAATCTGCGCGTCGGCCGCTATGACGGAGTGGTCGCCGTCGTGGAGAAGCTGAAGGGGCATCCCCTCTTCGCGCACGTCACGCTGACCCGGTCCGAGAGGTCCCAGATCGCGGCGCTTGTGACCGAAATGCTGGAGGACGGTCACATCTGACCCACCCGCACGCAGTTGGCGCCGCCCGGCAAAGGTCGAGAGCCTAGCCGGGCGGCGCCTTGGCGTGTGGAGCTTTCCGGAAATCCCCAGGGGCAAACGGGATGTGACCTTTCACACGCAACGCAGAATTGCCACCCGGCGTCCGGTTACGGCAGAGTCTCAGTCCTGTCAGGCCCCGCATACGACACACCTGTACCCCCAGCGGTACAGCACCACAGAAGCACCACCAACTCCATAGAGTTCGTCGTATGCCGCCCGAGCACCACGCGGCGCTCCCCGGAAGGGGGGTTGCCCACCGGGCCCGTGCCTCCCGTGACCCCGCAGTTGGGAGGCCAGTGCCAGGGGCACGATTGCGTCCGCCAGGGTCACCGAAGCGGGCGATGCTGGAAGGAAACCGTGTGAGCCGGATTTCGGTCCGGGGATTCGCAGTGGCCTCGGCCACCGCGGTCACCGCCGTCGGAAGCGTCGTCGGAGTTGCCTCGGGCAGCGTCGCGCAGAACAACAACGACGCCGAGGCGACGGCAGCCGACACCACGCTCCTCGCAGACATACCCGCGGGTCAGCAGGCGCAGGTCCAGTCCGCGTCCCTGACGCAGCAGGCCGACGCCCAGGCCATCGCCGCGGACGCGAGTGCCAAGAAGGACGCCGAGGAGGCGGCCCGCAAGGCCGCTGCCGAGACCGCCATCGCGAAGAAGGCGGCGGCCGAGAAGGCGGCCAAGGAGGCCAAGGAGCGCGCCGAGGCGAAGGCCGCGGCCAGCCGCGACAGCGCCCGCTCCTCCTCCAGCTTCCCCGTCCAGAGCAGCTACACCGTCGCGCAGATCCAGGCGATGGCGCGTCAGATGGTGGCGGCCGACCAGTTCCAGTGCTTCAGCAACATCGTGGACCACGAGTCCAGCTGGAACTATCAGGCGACCAACGCCTCCTCCGGTGCCTACGGCCTCTTCCAGGCCCTGCCCGCCGGCAAGTACGCCTCGGCCGGCGCCGACTGGCGGACCAACCCCGCCACCCAGATCAAGTGGGGCCTCAACTACATGAACAGCCGGTACGGCAGCCCCTGCCAGGCCTGGTCGTTCTGGTCGGCCAACCACTGGTACTAGGCCCGTCCGGTCACCGCCGGTCGGACTCAACCTCGCGCAGCCCCTCCCCGTCCTTAGGGGAGGGGCTTTCGCCCTGTACGGTCGTACCCAATGCCTCCTGGGGGGAGGAGAGGTGGCGAGCACGCGGGGACGCGGGGGAAAAGGACGGATCATGTCGCGAGTGCCAGGGTGGCTCGGCAGGCTCGGTGCCGGTCTCACCGAGATGAGCGAGCGCCTGGACGAGCGCCGTGCGGAGGTGGAGCGCGAGACCGCCCCGGATCCCTCGGTCACCCCGCCGGTCCCGTCGCAGCCCGCCGACCCCGACCCCGTCGCCGAGGCCGCCGTACCGCCCGCGCGCCGGCCCGCACCCGCGGCCTCCGGCCACCGCCCCGACCCCGCCGAGGCCGTGCCCTGGGGTGTGCGGGTCGCGGCCGAGGCGGGCTGGCGCATGCTGGTCCTCGCCGGCACCCTCTGGATCCTGATGCGGGTCATCAGCGCGATCCAGCTGGTGGTGTTCGCCTTCGTCATCGCCCTGCTCGTCACCGCGTTGCTGCAGCCGACGGTCGCCCGGCTCACCCGCCGCGGAGTGCCGCGCGGCCCGGCCACCGCGCTCACCGCGATCAGCGGGTTCGTCGTCATAGGGCTGATGGGCTGGTTCGTGACCTGGCAGGTCATGGAGAACATCGACACGCTCTCCACCCAGATCCAGTCCGGCATCGACGACCTGCGCGACTGGCTGCTGAAGAGTCCCTTCCACGTCACCGACAAGCAGATCAACCAGATCGCGAAGAACCTCCGCGAGGCGATCGGCGCCAATGCCGACCAGATAACGTCGGCGGGCCTGGAGGGCGTTCAGGTCATCATCGAGGCCCTCACCAGCATCCTGCTGGTGTTCTTCTCGACGCTGTTCCTGCTCTACGACGGCAAGCGGATCTGGGAGTGGTTCCTGAGGCTGGTGCCCGCCGCGGCCCGCCCGGGTGTGGCCGGCGCCGGTCCGCGCGCCTGGCGCACCCTGACGGCGTACGTGCGCGGCACGGTCCTGGTCGCCCTGATCGACGCGATCTTCATCGGCATCGGCATCTACTTCCTGGACGTGCCGATGGCCGTCCCGCTGGCCGTCTTCATCTTCCTGTTCTCGTTCATCCCGCTCGTCGGCGCGGTCGCCTCCGGCGCGCTCGCGGTGATCGTGGCGCTGGTCACCCAGGGCGTCTTCACGGCCGTCATGACCCTGGTGGTCGTCCTCGCGGTCCAGCAGATCGAGGGCCACGTCCTGCAGCCGTTCATCCTGGGCCGCGCGGTCCGCGTCCACCCGCTGGCCGTCGTGCTCACGGTCGCCGCCGGTGGCATGGTGGCCGGCATCGGCGGCGCGGTGGTGGCCGTACCGCTGGTGGCGGTGACGAACACGGTGGTCGGGTATCTGCGGCAGTATGCGGAGGAGCTCCAGCGGCAGAAGGCCGTCGCGGACGAGCCTGTCGCGGAGAACGCCGAAGGCCCCGCCCACCAGGGGTGAGCGGGGCCTTCGCGGAACCGCTGGACGGCCAGCCGTTCATCCTGGGCCGCGCGTTCGCGTCCACCCGCTGGCCGTACCGCTGGTGGCGGTGACGAACACGGTGGTCGGGTATCTGCGGCAGTATGCCGAGGAGCTCCAGCGGCAGAAGGCCGTCGCGGACGAACCTGTCGCGGAGAACGCCGAAGGCCCCGCCCACCAGGGGTGAGCGGGGCCTTCGCGGAACCGCTTACTCGGCCAGCACGGCCTCGGCGTCGAGGGTGACACCGACCGCCTGGATCACCGAGGCGATCTTGAACGCCTCCTGGACGACCTCGCGCTCCACGCCCGCCTTGCGCAGCACCTGCTCGTGCGAGTCCAGGCACATGCCGCAGCCGTTGATCGCGGAGACCGCGAACGACCACAGCTCGAAGTCGACCTTCTCCACGCCCGGGTTGCCGATGACGTTCATCCGCAGACCTGCGCGCAGGGTGCCGTACTCGTGGTCGGACAGCAGATGACGCGTCCGGTAGAAGACGTTGTTCATCGCCATGATCGCGGCGGCCGACTTGGCGGCCGTGTACGCCTCCGGCGAGAGGTTCGCCTTCGCCTCCGGCTCCAGTTCACGCAGCACGATCGGGGAACGGGAGGCGATGGCGGTCGCCAGCACCGTGCCCCACAGCTGCTGCGCGGGCAGGTCGGAGTTGCCGATGACGGAGCCCAGGTTGAGCTTCAGGTCCTTGGCGTAGTCCGGGACCCGGGACTTCAGCGAGTCGAGCGACATGGGTCACTCACCAGCCAGCAGCGCGACCGGGTCCAGGGTGTCCTCGCCCTTGGTCCAGTTGCACGGGCACAGCTCGTCGGTCTGCAGGGCGTCCAGGACCCGCAGGACCTCCTTGGGGTTACGGCCCACGGAACCGGCGGTGACCATGGTGAACTGGATCTCGCGGTTCGGGTCGACGATGAAGACGGCGCGCTGTGCGAAGCCGTCCTCGCCCTCGATGCCCAGGTCGCGCATCAGCTCGTGCTTGGAGTCCGCCATCATCGGGAACGGCAGGTCGGTCAGGTCCGGGTGGTCCTTGCGCCAGGCGTGGTGGACGAACTCGGAGTCACCGGAGAAGCCGAGGATCTGGGCGTCGCGGTCGGCGAACTCGTCGTTCAGCTTCCCGAACGCGGCGATCTCGGTCGGGCAGACGAAGGTGAAGTCCTTCGGCCATGCGAACACGACCAGCCACTTGCCCTCGTAGGACTTGTGGTGGATCTGCTCGAACTCCTTGCCCTTCTCCAGCGAGACGCAGGCGGTCAGTTCGAACTCGGGGAACTTGTCACCGACAGTGAGCACACGCTCTCCTTGCAGCGAGGAAAGGCCCCTTTTGAGGATCTTTCCCATGGGTTGGACGCAGTCGATGTTGGCACAGGGTGCATTGATTAGTGAAATAGCTACACTCGGTCATGTTGATCGGAGGTAGTTATCAGTGACCATGAGTAACGGCAAGCGCAGGCAGCCGAGCCTCGCACAGCTGCGTGCCTTCGCCGCCGTCGCCGAGCATCTGCACTTCAGGGACGCGGCGGCCGCCATCGGGATGAGCCAGCCCGCCCTGTCGGGCGCGGTCTCGGCGCTGGAGGAGACCCTCGGGGTGACCCTCCTCGAGCGTACGACGCGCAAGGTGCTGCTCTCGCCCGCCGGCGAGCGGCTGGCCCTGCGGGCGAAGGCGGTGCTGGACGCGGTCGGGGCGCTGCTGGAGGAGGCCGAGGCGGTCCGGGCGCCGTTCACGGGCGTCCTGCGTCTCGGGGTGATCCCCACGGTCGCGCCGTACCTGCTGCCGGCCGTGCTGCGGCTGGTCCACGAGCGCTATCCGCACCTCGACCTCCAGGTGCACGAGGAGCAGACCGCCAGCCTGATCGACGGCCTGAACTCCGGCCGCCTCGACCTGCTGCTGCTGGCGGTGCCGCTCGGCGTGCCCGGGGTCGTCGAACTCCCGCTGTTCGACGAGGACTTCGCGCTCGTCACCCCGCTCGACCACTGGCTCGGCGGCCGCGAGGGCATCCCGCGCGAGGCGCTCAGGGAGCTCAACCTCCTGCTCCTGGACGAGGGGCACTGCCTGCGCGACCAGGCCCTCGACATCTGCCGGGAGGCGGGCCGCGCGGACGCCCCGGTGACCACGACCGCCGCCGGCCTGTCCACGCTGGTGCAGCTCGTCGCCGGCGGCCTCGGCTGCACCCTGCTGCCGCGTACCGCCCTGGAGTTGGAGACCACCCGCAGCAGCCGGCTCCTCACCGGCTACTTCGCCGAGCCGGCCCCGAGCCGTCGGGTCGCCTTCGCCATGCGCGCGGGTGCGGCCCGGTCCGCCGAGTACGAGGAGTTGGCGGCAGCCCTGCGCGGGGCACTGCGCTCACTGCCGGTGAGGGTGCTCGACCCGGACGCCTGAGCCCGCCGATCGATCAAATGAGTGTCGAACAAAGCGATGTGACCGGCTCGAAACTCCAACTTCCTTCAGTCCGGGTCAGGTGGGAAATCTCCGGCGGAAATATGCCGATCGACTGATACACATACCCCCTCGGTGCGACACGTCAGGCGTCTGTACGAAATACCAAGGGGGGCAATGGATCACGGCGGGCTCGCGCACGCGCTGACCGCGTGCGGGCGTGACGGATTCACGGGGGAGCTGCGGGTGCCGGGCAGCCCCGGCGGCGCCTTCCATCTGCGGGACGGACTCGTCGTGGCGGCCGAGAGCCCCGGCGCCCCCGGCCCCGAGGCACTGCTCCTGCGCTCCGAGCGCATCGACGGCGAGCAGTGGGCGGAACTGGTGCGCGAGTCCGCGGGGCGCTGGCCGGCCGCCGGGCTGACCGCGCACGGCTACGCGGGGGCCGCCCAGCTCCGGGTGGTGTGCCTGCTGGCGCTGCGGGACGCGGCCTTCGCCGTCGTCGCCGGCCGGGTGGACGCCTGCGAACGCGTCACCGGCACCGGGCCGCACGCCCCGTGCGCCGCCGGTGAGCGGCCCGCCCGGCTGCTGGAGGACGCGGTGCGCAAGGTGGCCGCCGTGGACGCGCTGCCGTACCCCGTGCGCCCCGACCGTGAACGCCCCCTGCCCGTGGCCGCGCCGGAACAGGCCCGCACCCCGCTGCAACGGGAGCTGCTCGCGCACGCCGACGGCCGCCGTACCGCCCGCGACCTGGCCTTCCGCACCGGCCGCGGGGTCTACACGGTCACCGTGGAGGTGGCGCGGATGCTGGGCGAGGGGCTGCTCGAGTGCCCCGGCCCGCTCGCCCAGGCCCCGCTGCTGGTGGCCCCCGATGCCCCCGTCGTACGGCACCGCGAGCCCTGCCCGCCGGAGCCGGAGGCCGCCGCCCCCGCCGAACTGCCGCGCCGCGCACCCGGTGCCAGCGGCATCACCGAAGTCCTCGTCCCGCCGGTGAGCGGGGCGGGCTGGAAAGGGCTCTTCCGGCTGCGCCACGGAACCGCTGGATGACCTGCGTCCGTTGGCTGCCGCAGCGGTCGAACCCGGTAAGGAACAAGGGAGTTGAGCACATGGACCACGAAGCGCTGGCGCGGGAGATGCGCGGACTGCGCGAGGAGGTGACCGGGATCACCGACACGGCCCTCGCGGCGGCCGACGGCATGCTCATCGCGGCCGACACCGCGGAGTCGATCGACCCGGAGGGGCTCGCCGCGCTCGCGGCGGCGGGCCTGGGCCTGGCGCGCCGCACCGCCGCCGCCACGGCGCGCGGAGCGCTGCGCCAGACGGTGACCTACGGCAGCCACGGCTGCGTCGCCTTCTACGCCGTCGGCGACACCGCCCTGATGGTGGTCCTCGGCGACGAGGGGATGGACGTGAACCGCCTGCACCGGGCGACCCACCCGGCCCTCGACCGCATCGGGTCGATCCTCACCGAGAAGACGCCAGAGGGGGTGTGACGGATGGCGACGAAGCGTATGACGGGTTTCTCCGACCAGGTGATGAGTCTGGTCAAGTCGCTGCGCACCGAGGCGCCGGACTGCGTCGCGTCCGGTGTGGTCGACATGTCCACCGGGATGCTGCTGTCCTACGAGACCGTGGACAACCACCCGCCGGAGGTCCTGGACCTGCTGGCGGGTGCGACCCTCGATCTGTTCCAGGGGCGTACGGTCGTCATGATCGAGGACGTCTTCAAGGAGCGTCGCGGAGTCAGCGACGACAACCACTTCTTCCAGGAGATCCTCGTCAACAGCGAGAACCTCACCCACCTGTTCCTGCGGATGAACGAGCAGCAGGACGTGGTCGCCGTGGTCGTCTGCCGTAAGTCGGTGAACGTCGGCATGCTGTTCGCCCAGGCGCGGAGGGTGGTGCGGGAGCACAGCCTGTGAGGCACCGGCCGTGGGCCCCCGGGTGGGAGGGGCCCACGGCCGACCGCGCTCCGACGTGGCGCCGCTACTCCGTCCGCAGCCCCTCGGGCCGCATCAGCCGCAGCAGCGGCGGCAGGCTCAGCAGCGTGACCGTGACGACCACCGCCGCGCCGGCGCCGGCCATCGACAGCACGCTCGGCCAGTCGACGCTCACCGTCGCGCCCACCATCTTCAGCAGCACCCCGCCCAGCGTCAGCCCGACGGCCGAGGCGAGCAGCAGGCCCAGCGCGATGGGGATCGCCGTCTGCCACAGCACCGACATGCTCAGCGTGCGCCGCCGGGTGCCGAAGGCGACCAGCGACGACAGCAGCTTGCGCCGCTCGCGCAACTGCTCCAGCTGGGACACCAGCAGGCTCGCCCCGATCAGCGCCAGCACACACACGGCGCCGACGAACGTTCCGGTGCGGATGGAGGTGAACTTGTTCGACTCCTCGGTGGCCGACCACACCATCGCGTCCGCGAGCGGGTCGATCCGCGCCGCCGTGTTGCGGACGCGGTCGTGCACGTCCGGCACCGACTCGTCGAGCTTGAGGTACACCGCTCCGGTCAGCGCGCTGCTCATCCGGCCGGACAGCGCGGCCGGCGTCATCAGCACCTGGCTGTCCCTGGTCCCGCCCGGACCGGTGATCGCGCGGGCCTGCTTCATCCCGTGCGGCACGGTCCAGACGACGTCCGGTCCGGCGCCCGTGCCGTCGCTCGTGTTGAGGTGGAGCCTCAGGCCCGGCCGGGCGAGCTTGTCCACGTCGACGTCCCGTTCCCCGCCCTTGGCCGTGAAGACGTCCCCGTCGTGGCAGGACGTCAGCCGGGCCACGTCGCGCAGGGAGGCGCAGGTGCCGACGGTGAGGTTCAGCGTGTTCTCCGGCCCGTGATCGGGGGTCCAGCGCCGGTCGCCGAGTTCGGTGCTGGCGAGCGCGGTGGCCTTGCGCACACCCTTCGTCGAGGCGAACTTCCCGGCGGCCGGCACGAAGGGCAGCCCCCGTGGCAGGTTGACCTGCATCTGGATGCGGTCGGTGTCCCGCGCGGTGGCCTTCGTGTAGTCGCCCTGGACGCCCGCGAACAGCATCTGCAGCGCGATCGCCCCGGCCACCGCGACCGCGATGCCGTTGACCATGCGGGCCGCCGAACCGCTGCTCAACTGCAGCCGCCGTACCGCCAGTTGCCAGGCCACCCCGCCCAGGCCCAGCCGGGCCACCACCGCCTCCACGACCCAGGGCAGGAGCGCGGTGACGCCGACCAGCAGGAGCAGGACGCCGCCGATCACCAGGTACTCGTTGAAGGTGCCGTTGCTCCGGCCCTGGCCGATCATCGGCGCGAGGCACGCCAGTCCGCCCAGCGGCAGCAGCAGCCGCCACCACAGCCGGCGGCGCGCGGGCTTGGCCGTACGGACCACGCCCAGCGGTTCGATGACCACCCCGCGCAGCGCGAACAGCGTGACCAGGACCGCCGCCGCCGGAACGGCGACCGCGACCAGGGCGGCCAGCGCCGGGGAGGGGTTGAGATAGCTGGGGAACACGCTGACGCCCATGATGTCGACCGAGGCCGCCAGCTGCCGGCCGAGCAGGAAGAAGCCGGTGCCGAAGACCAGCCCGACCAGCGATCCGGCGAGCGCCTCGCCCGCCGCGATCCGCCGGGTCATCCGGCTGTCGGAGCCCACCAGCCGCAGCGCGGCCAGCCTGCGGTCGCGCCGCTCGCCGCCGAACCGCACGGCCGTGGCGATGAACACCGCGACCGGCATCAGCAGCACCACGAAGACCACCAGCACCAGCAGGATCAGCACCGGGTCGAGCCCCTCCTGCTGGGGCGACCGCGAAGGCCCGAAGTGGGTGATCCGGGCCGTCTGCCATCCGTTGATGCGTGGGGCCAGGTCCTTCGCACCGGCGTAGTAGGCGAGTTCGTGCGAGCCGATGAGCCCGGGCTCGCCGATCGTCCCGACGATCCGGTACGGCAGCCGCTCACGCAGCAGCTTGCCGTCGGCGGAGCCGAGCAGCGTCTTCAGCGCGGGGGAGACCACCATGTCGCCCGGTGCCGGGTACTTCGTCAGGCCCGGCGCGATCGGTGCCCGGGGCCCCTCCGGCTCCACCAGCCGGCCGCGGACGTCCGAGCCGTGGTACGTCGTGTCGGCGTCGGAGATCACCAGGGTGTTCGCGGCCTTCGGCACGTGCGGGCCGTAGGTGTAGTCGTTGCGGTCCTCGTTGCGCTGGTCCCGTACCGCCAGCGCGTTCGGGATCGCGGTCGTCAGCAGCAGCAGCGCCACGCCGAGGCCGACACCGACCGCGGTCAGCAGCATCCGGACCCAGCCCTCGCGCCCGCCGGTGCAGGCGAACCGGACCCCCATGCCCAGGTCCCGGGACCACTGCCGGGTGTTCATACGGCCCGCTCCATGTCCCGGGACTTCCCGTCGCGTACGACGATCTCGCGGTCGGAGTAGGCCGCCACCCGGGGCTCGTGCGTGACCAGGACGACGGCCGCGTTGGTGGTGCGGGCCGCGTCGGTCAGCAGCTCCATCACGCGCTCGCCGTTCAGGGAGTCGAGCGCGCCGGTCGGCTCGTCGGCGAACACCACCCGGGGCCCGGTGACCAGCGCCCGCGCCACCGCGACGCGCTGCCCCTGGCCGCCGGAGACCTCGCCGGGCCGCTTGCCCTCGAGGTCGTCCACCTCCAGGCGTTCCATCCAGGCGAGCGCGGCCTTCTCGGCCTGCTTGCGGGAGGTGCCGTTCAGCCTGAGCGGCAGCGCCACGTTCTCCACGCACGTCAACTCGGGCACCAGCTGGCCGAACTGGAAGACGAACCCGAACTCGGAGCGGCGCAGCGCGCTGCGTTCGGTGTCGCTCATGCCGGCCAGTTCGCGGCCGTTGTAGACGATGGACCCGGAGTCGGGCGGCACGATGCCGGCGAGGCAGTGCAGCAGGGTCGACTTGCCGGAGCCGGAGGGGCCCATGACGGCGACGACCTCGCCGGGGTGGATGGAGAACTCGGCACCGTCGAGCGCGACCGTGGGGCCGTAGGCCTTGCGCAGGTTCTCGGCGGTGAGCAGGGAGCCGGCGGGAGGAGTCACTCGGCCACCGCCGCACGGAGCTTGTCGAGGCGCGCGGCGGTCAGTTCCAGCCAGCGCAGGTCGGCCTCCAGGTGGAACAGCGCGTGGTCGCAGATCAGCTGGTCCGCGAGGTCGCCCTTGCGCTTGCGGTCGGTCAGGATCCGCATGCTGCGCAGGTGCTCGGCGCGCTGGGTGTCGAGGATGACGGCGGCGTCGCGGTGGGTGAGGAGGGCGAGGACGACCTTGGTGTACAGGGTCGACTGCAGGTACTCCTCCGGCTTCTCCGGGGTGCCGAGCCAGCGCTCGACGTCCGTGACGCCGGCGTCGGTGATGGCGTACCGCTTGCGCTCGGGGCCGCCGCCGGCCTCGATCCCGTCGACTTCCACGAGGCCGTGCTTCAGCAGCCGCGACATCGTGGAGTAGACCTGGCCGTAGTGCAGCGGCCGGTCGTGACCGAACTTCTCGTCGAAGGCCCGCTTCAGGTCGTAGCCGTGCCGCGGGCCGGACTCCAGGAGTCCCAGGAGGGTGTGACCGATGGACATGCGCAGCACTCTACACACGGTGTATACGCCGTATGTATACGCGGGGTGTGGAGATCATGGCGGGCTGTACGGCGGTCCAGGTGGGAGCCGATTGTCACGGTTCCGAAACAGGCGGTCCGTAGGTCGTCCCCGGCCCAGCGCGCCAGTGCCTCGCACGCCGACGGGTCCAGCCGCAGCAGCACCTGCTTGCGCTGCGGCGGCCGTCGCTTCGGAGCCTCCGCGGAGTCCGTCACCGGTAGAGCGTCCCGGTGTCGAGGGCCGGCTGCGGGACCCGGTCGCCGCACAGCACCACCCGAGTGGGGGAGGGTTCACTCGCGCAGGTCCTCTTGCCGGATCGTGACCCGCCGGCGCCCGAAGAGTCGGCAAAGCCAGAAGAGCTGGACGTCCCGGGCCTCGCCGGGCGCGACGGTGTTCAGCCCGCGCAGCGCGATGACCGCGGCGAGGAAGACGACGAGCCGGGCGATGACGAGCCGGGCCATGGCACAGGGCGAGCCCGCCGCCTGGCGATCATGCTGATCCCGTGCCGATGCGGCCTATCGCGGATCTAACTAAGCGATATCACTTTTGTGGCTCGAAGCAACCCGCTGACCTCCAGAACCGTCGGTTCCCTTGGAAACAGGTGCTGATTGTCACGTCCGTAAAAGAGCGGATCGGACGACCTTTGTCATATAGACGGGTGTTAGCTTTCGGAGCTGACCCCGAGACGGAAGCGGAGCGAAGGAACCCATGGGACGAGCGGAAGAGAGACGAGCGCGACAGCGCGGTGGCCACCGCGCGGCCCCCAGGCGCCGCCGCTCCGCCCCCACGGCGGGTGCACCGGCGGGTGGCAAGCCCGCGAAGAGCTTCATACGCCGGCTGTTCACCTGGAAGAAGATCCTCGGGACGTTCTTCGGGCTGTGCCTGCTCGGCATCGGCGGCTTCATCGCCCTCTACATGATCGTGGACATCCCCCAGGGCAACGCCCTCGCCAAGCAGCAGAGCAACATCTACAAGTACAGCGACGGCTCGATCATGGCCCGGGTCGGCAAGACCAACCGCGAGAGCGTGGACCTGGCCAACGTGCCCAAGGAGGTCCAGCACACCTTCGTCGCCGCCGAGAACAAGACCTTCTACACGGACTCCGGGATCGACCTCAAAGGCCTGGCCCGCGGTCTGTACAACACGGCGATGGGCCGCGGCGCCCAGGGCGGCTCCACGATCACCCAGCAGTACGTCAAGAACTACTACCTCACCCAGAACCAGACCGTCAGCCGCAAGCTCAAGGAGATGGTCATCTCCTTGAAGGTCGACCAGAAGCTGTCCAAGGACCAGATCCTCGCGGGCTACATCAACACCAGCTACTACGGCCGCGGCGCCTACGGCATCCAGGCCGCCGCCCAGGCCTACTACCGCACCGACGCCGAGAAGCTGACGGTCCAGCAGGGCGCCTACCTCGCCGCGCTCCTCCAGGCGCCGAGCCAGTACGACTGGGCCGTCGCGACCCCCACGGGCAAGAAGCTGGTGCAGGCCCGCTGGAACTACGTCCTGGACAACATGGTCAAGCAGCACTGGCTGGACCCGTCCAAGCGGCAGGACATGAGGTTCCCCTACCCCAAGGAGCCCAAGGCGGCGCCGGGCCAGGAGGGGCAGAAGGGCTACCTGATCGAGCTCGCCAACCAGCAGCTCGAACAGCGGCTGATGGAGGAGGAGAACATCAGCCGCTCCCAGGCGGAAGCCGAGGTGGTCGACCGCGGCTGGACCATCACGCTGAACATCGACAAGAAGAAGCAGACCAAGCTGGAGCAGGCGGTCAAGTCCCAGCTGACCGGCAAACTGGACGCCAAGAAGCGCAAGGTGGACGGCGCCGTCCAGGCCGGCGCGGTCTCGGTGGACCCGAAGACCGGCAGCATCGTCGCCCTGTACGGCGGCACCAACTACTTCGAGCACTACATCAACAACGCCACCCGCCGGGACTACCAGCCCGCCTCGACGTTCAAGCCGGTCATCCTCGCCGCCGCCCTCGAGAACAGCGCCACCACGCAGGACGGCAAGCCCATCACCGCCAACACGGTCTACGACGGCACCAGCGGCCGTCAGGTCGTGGACCACGGCAGCAAGGTCGGCTTCGGCCCGCCGAACGAGGACGACCACGACTACGGCCCCATCACCGTCCAGCAGGCGATGAACAACTCCGTCAACTCCGTCTTCGCGCAGATGGGCATGGACGTGGGCATGGACAAGGTGATGAGCACGGCCAAGCAGCTCGGCATGGACACCACGGGCATGCAGGCGGTGCCCGCCCAGACCCTCGGCTCCATGGGCGCCAGCCCGCTGGAGATGGCCGGGATCTACGCCACGCTCGACAACCACGGCAACAAGGTGACGCCGAGCATCCTCAAGTCGGCCGAGCAGAGCGGCCGTAAGGCGCACATTCCCAGCCCGATCGGCGGCTCGGTGATCACCCGGACCGCCGCTGACACCGTGACCTCGGTGCTGACCGGCGTGGTCGACGACGGTACGGCGAAGACGCACGTGGCGGACAACCCGCTGCGCGACGGCCAGCAGGTGGCCGGCAAGACCGGTACCTCCGACGAGGACAAGTCCGCCTGGTTCACCGGCTACACGCCCGACCTGGTCACCTCCGTCGGCCTCTTCGGCGAGGACGCCAAGACCAAGGCCCACGTCTCCCTGACGGGCGCCACCGGTCTGATCCCGCCCCGCGTCAACGGCGGCGGCTTCCCGGCGCAGATCTGGGCGGAGTACACCTTCGGCGTGACGGACAAGGCCGAGTTCGATCTGGACACCACCCAGGGCGCGGCGGTCCAGCCGACGGACACCCCGACCTACAGCCAGACCCCGTCGCAGACGCCGTCGCACACGCCGACCAGCAAGCCACCGACCAGCTCCGCGCCGCCGTCCCGGACGCCGTCGCAGACACCCTCCCGGACGCCCACGCAGACGCCGACGCAGAGCCCGAGCCAGACGCCGACGCAGTCGCCGACGAGCGAGATCACGGAGAACCCGCTCGATCCGGGCGGTAACCGGAACTTCGGCCAGTAGGCCGGTAGGCCGGTTGGAGCGCGCATGCGAAAGGGCGCCCGGGAATCCCCGGGCGCCCTTTCGCGTGGGCCAAGGCCGCCTCAGCCCCGGTTCAGCTCGAACCACACCACCTTGCCGGTGCTCAGCCGGGTCGCGCCCCAGCGCCGGGCCAGCCTGTTGACCAGGTACAGGCCGCGCCCGCCCTCGTCCGTGGCCCGGGCCTGCCGAAGGCGCGGCAGCTGCGGCACGTCGTCGCCGACCTCGCAGCGCAGCACGTCCGTGCGCAGCAGACGCAGCGTCACCGGCCGGGACGCGTACCGTACGGCGTTCGTCACGACCTCGCTGACCAGCAGCTCCACCGCGTCCGACAGGTCCTCCAGGTCCCAGCGGGCGAGCGCGCGCCGGGCCAGCCGGCGGGCCTGGCCGGGGGCCGTCTCCTCCGGATCCAGCTGCCAGTACGCCACATCGCTCGGCGCGATCCCGTCGAAGCGGGCCGCCAGCAGCGCGATGTCGTCGTCCCGGTCACCCGGCCCGAGCATGTCCAGCACCTCGTCGCACAGGGCTTCCAGGGGCGGCGGATGGTCGGGGCCGGTCAACTGGGCGGTCGCGGCGAGCTTTTCGCGCAGCTGCTCTATGCCGGTCCACACGTCCCGCAACCGGGACTCCACCAGCCCGTCGGTGTAGAGGAGCAGCGTGGCCCCGGCGGGCGCGTCCAGCTCGACGGCCTCGAAGTCGACCCCGCCGACCCCGATGGGCGCGCCCGGCGGCACCCGCAGCACCTCGGCCCGGCCGCCCAGGTGCAGCAGCACGGGCGGCGGATGGCCGGCGTTGGCGATGGTGATGCGGTGCGTCACCGGGTCGTAGACGGCGTACAGGCAGGTCGCCATGCGGTCCGTGCCGAGTCGCTGCGCCTGCTCGTCCAGGTGGTGCAGCACCTCCTGCGGCGGCAGATCGAGCCCGGCCAGGGTCTGCGCGGTGGTGCGCAGCTGGCCCATGATCGCCGCCGAGGTCATGGAGTGCCCCATGACGTCACCGACGACCAGCGCGACCCGGCTGCCGGGCAGCGGGATCGCGTCGTACCAGTCGCCGCCCACCCGCGCCGTCTCCGCCGCCGGCAGGTACCGGGAGGCGAGCCGCACACCGGTCGGGCGGGGCAGGGTCTCGGGCAGCATGGTGCGCTGCAGCTCGTCGGCGATGTACGCCTCACGGCCGTACAGCACCGCCTTGTCGATGCCGAGCGCGCTGTGCGTGGCCAGCTGGGCCGCCACCAGCAGGTCGTCGGCCTCGAACGCGAGCCGCTCCGGGCGGCGCAGGAACAGGGCCGCGCCGATCACCCGGCGCCGGCCGCGCAGCGGCGCGAGGATCGCGTGCTGCCCGGACGGTACGACCGTCTCGGCGCACTCGCCGAGCAGCTCGGGCAGCGCGGCCCGGGCGGCGGGCGACTCGGCGAACACCGGCCGCACCCCGCGCAGCACCTCGTTCAGCGCGCCGCCCGGGCGCACCTCGCACAGTTCGGTGGTGAGCGACGACAGCTCGGCCAGCGCGCTCGGCTCCGGCTCGGGATCGAACGCGGGCGGCAGCAGCACATCGTCGGTGTCCCGGTCCTCCGGTATCCGGTCGGTACGGCGCAGCCGCAGCACCACCGGTCCGGTGGGCCGCTCGTCGCCGACCGGCAGCGGGTCGCGCAGATAGACCAGGATCGCGTCCGAGAAGGTCGGCACGGTCGCCCGGCACAGCCCCATCACGATCTCGTCCAGGTCCAGTCCGCGTGCGATCCGCCGGGTGGCCGCGCCCACGAATCTCAGCCGGTCGCCGTCGCGCCGCATCGGCATCGGCCGGCCCGGCGGCAGGCCGCGCCCGGTACGGCGCTCCTGACCGCCCGGCGCCCGCTCCTGCTCGGCGCCGGGCTGCGGCGGGATGGCCTCCGGCGCGGGGCGCGACGGGGTGGCCTCCGGCGCGGGGCGCGGGCGGTGCGCACCGGGTTCGGTGGTGGCGGGCTGGGAGTGCTCGGGGCCGTTGACTGGGGGCTCCTTCCCCTTGCCGACCGGGGGCTGAATCCCCTTGCCGTCCTTTCCCTGGCCACAGGGCCTGGCCGTGCCGGGTCCGGAGGACGCCCCCTCCGCCCGGGCCGCTTGCACCGGTAAGGCCGGGGCGGCGGCGGGCTCCGGGGTACGCAGGAGCGCCCCGCGGCCTTCCGCGGGGTCGGCGCCCTGGCGGCGCTCGAAGGAGGTGGGCTGCTCCGTCACGCGTGTCGCATCCATCCGTACGGCACTGCGCGTCGGGCGCGCAGTTGCTCCCGCAGAAGTCCCGATACCCGCAATACGTGCCCCAGGAACGGAATTCCCGCGTGGTCAGAGGTGGTTCCTGTGCCCTGGTGCCCCTCGCTCACGTGCTGCCGCCCCTCGGTGACGATCGGTCAAGCCCGGCACATGCTCCGGGAGTTGCACTTCTGCGCCCTTGCGGAGGACGATCCTACGTTTCTTGCCCGGGGGCGCATCAAGGGTCTCATGAGGACACGTGCGCGGGCGTACGGTCCCAGTCATCGGGGAGAGAAGGTACCGCCCAGGACGGATCCGGGCGCCAGTGCTGCCAGCCGTCCGAGAACGGCGCCCCCCAGGCCTCGATCACCTCGACCGCGTCCTGCCCGGCCGCCCGCACCCGCTCGGCGGTGGCGGCGTCCATCAGCCCGTCCCGCTGGGCCTGCGCGAACTCGTCCTCGTCGCGCCAGTGCCAGCTGCGGTCGGGGTGCACGGAGATGTCCAGGAAGTAGTCCTCGGAGTCCACCCCGCCCGCCCAACGGGCCAGGGGCTGCTCCAGGTTGACGTACCAGTTCTTGAACCGCCAGCCCGGCTCCCAGAACAGCCACACCGACCAGGGCCGGCCGGGCTGGGCCAGCTTCAGCACCCCGGTGCCGAACCAGCGGTCCCGCTGCACCGAGCGCGGCTTGGTGTAGCGGGACTGGAGCGGCTCCAGATGCACGGGCGTGCCGTCGGCGAGGACCGGCTTCACACACTCGGTGCCGGGGGCCATCCACACGGCGAGCAGTTCGGCGTCGTCACGGACGACGGTGACGGGCCGGGCGATGTGGATGCGCCGGCCGGCGTTCTGCCGGTAGCGCCACAGGATCGGGGTCCCCGGGGGCCAGCCGGCCGCGGGTCCGTTGTCTCCCGTGTCCGCCGTGTCCACGCGTGTCATCGCTCCGTCGTCCGTCATGGACAGATTTTAGGTGCCGTAGGCATACGACGCTGCGGTGCGCGTCACGGTTCCGGCCGGTCCGGTGAGGGGTGGCCGGAACTGTTCGCTCGTGGTTACGGGTGCGTCATCCGCAGGACGTCCAGGGCCTCGTCGAGCTGGTCCAGGGTCAGGTCGCCACGCTCGACGTACCCGCCCTCCAGCACGACCTCCCGGATCGTCTTCCGCTCGGCGAGGGACTTCTTGGCGACCTTCGCGGCCTCCTCGTAGCCGATGTACTTGTTCAGCGGGGTGACGACGGAAGGAGACGACTCCGCGTACTCGCGGGTCCGTTCCCGGTCGGCGGTGATCCCGTCGACCGTACGGTCGGCCAGCAGCCGGGAGACGTTGCCGAGCAGCCGGATCGACTCCAGCACGTTCTTGGCGATGACCGGCAGCATGACGTTCAGCTCGAAGTTCCCGGCGGCGCCGGCGGTGGCGATGGTGGCGTCGTTGCCGATGACCTGGGCGGCGACCATCAACACGGCCTCCGGGACTACGGGATTGACCTTGCCCGGCATGATGGACGACCCCGGCTGGAGGTCGGGCAGGCGGATCTCGGCGAGCCCGGTGCGCGGTCCGGAGGACATCCAGCGCAGATCGTTGGCGATCTTCGTCAGCCCGACGGCGATGGTCCTGAGCTGCCCGCTGGTCTCCACGATCCCGTCCCGGGCACCCTGCGCCTCGAAGTGGTCGCGGGCCTCGGTCAGCGGCAGCCCGGTGACCCGGGCGACCTCCTGGATGACGGCGGCGGAGAAGCCGGGCGGGGTGTTGATCCCGGTGCCGACGGCGGTACCGCCGAGGGGGAGTTCGGCGAGCCGGGGGAGGGAGGCCTTCAGCCGTTCGACGCCGTACCGGATCTGGGCCGCGTATCCGCCGAACTCCTGACCGAGCGTCACGGGCGTGGCGTCCATGAGGTGCGTCCGCCCGGACTTCACGACGTCGGCGAACTCCTCGGACTTGCGGGCCAGGGAGGCGGCGAGGTGGTCGAGGGCGGGGATCAGCTGGTGGGTGACGGCGGCGGTGGCGGCGATGTGGATGGAGGAGGGGAAGACGTCGTTGGAGGACTGGGAGGCGTTGACGTGGTCGTTCGGGTGCACGTCACGGCCGAGCCGCTCGGTGGCCAGGGTGGCGATGACCTCGTTGGTGTTCATGTTGGACGAGGTGCCGGAGCCGGTCTGGAAGACGTCGATGGGGAAGTGCTCGTCCCACTTTCCCTCGGCGACCTCGGCCGCCGCCTCCTGGATCGCCTCGGCGATCTCCTTGTCGAGCACCCCGAGCTGGGCGTTCACCTTGGCGGCGGCACCCTTGATGCGCGCGAGGGCCTCGATGTGGGCGCGTTCGATGCGCTGTCCGGAGATGGGGAAGTTCTCGACGGCGCGTTGCGTCTGGGCCCGCCACTTCGCGGCGGCGGGGACGCGGACCTCGCCCATGGAGTCGTGCTCGATGCGGTAGTCGCTGTCGCTCATGGCGGTTATAGCGATCGACCACGCCGGGTTGTTCCCGTTCGTCACAGTGAGTGAGGCATCGAGCGCACCGAGTCGCACGGGTGTCGGCCCGGCGCCCACCCCCGGGCTCACTCACCGTAAGCCGGAGATTGGCAGATTTGTTCCAGGGGCGACTCGAGAAGGCGCAGTTCAGAGGCCTGACCAGGCTGGACGGGTGGCACAAATCTGCCAATCACCTGGCGGACTCCACGGCGACCGGGGATCGGTGGACCGGTCCGGTGTGCGGGGGAGGGGCGTTCACCGTCAGGCGGCCCCAGCAGGTACTGGGGCCGCCTGGCAGCGGGGTCGGGGCTTACGCCAGCCCGGGGCCCCGTACGGGGATCGAGGTGAACGTCGGCTGAGGGGCCGGGTCGGTGAAGAAGTCGTTGCCCTTGTCGTCCACGACGATGAACGCCGGGAAGTCCTCGACCTCGATCTTCCAGACCGCCTCCATGCCCAGCTCCTCGTACTCCAGGACCTCGACCTTCTTGATGCAGTCCTGGGCGAGGCGGGCGGCCGGGCCGCCGATGGAGCCGAGGTAGAAGCCGCCGTGCGCGTTGCACGCGTCGGTGACCTGCTTCGACCGGTTGCCCTTGGCCAGCATCACCTTGGAGCCGCCCGCCGCCTGGAACTGCTCCACGTAGGAGTCCATGCGGCCGGCCGTCGTCGGGCCGAAGGAACCGGAGGCGTAGCCCTCGGGGGTCTTCGCCGGGCCCGCGTAGTACACCGGGTGGTCCTTCAGGTACTGCGGCATGTCCTCGCCCGCGTCCAGCCGTTCCTTGATCTTGGCGTGCGCGATGTCACGGGCGACGACCAGCGGGCCGGTCAGGGACAGGCGGGTCTTGACCGGGTACTTCGTCAGCTCGGCGAGGATCGTGTCCATCGGCTGGTTCAGGTCGATCTTGACCACGTCGCCGTCCGACTCGAGGTGCTCGTCCGTCGTCTCCGGCAGGAAGCGCGCCGGGTCGGTCTCCAGCTGCTCCAGGAAGACGCCCTCGGCGGTGATCTTCGCGACGGCCTGGCGGTCGGCCGAGCAGGAGACGGCGATGGCGACCGGGCAGGACGCGCCGTGGCGGGGGAGGCGGACGACCCGGACGTCGTGGCAGAAGTACTTGCCGCCGAACTGCGCGCCGATGCCGATCTTCTGCGTCAGCTCGAAGACCTTCTGCTCGAGGTCCTTGTCGCGGAAGCCGTGGCCGAGCTCCGAGCCCTCCGCCGGGATCTCGTCCAGGTAGTGCGCGGAGGCGTACTTCGCGGTCTTCAGCGCGTACTCGGCGCTGGTGCCGCCGACGACGATCGCCAGGTGGTACGGCGGGCAGGCGGCCGTACCGAGCGAACGGATCTTCTCCTCCAGGAACTTCATCATGGAGGCCTCGTTCAGGACGGCCTTCGTCTCCTGGTAGAGGAAGGACTTGTTGGCGCTGCCGCCGCCCTTCGCCATGAACAGGAACTTGTAGGCGCCGCCGTCCGTCGCGTACAGCTCGATCTGGGCCGGCAGGTTGGAGCCGGTGTTCTTCTCCTCCCACATGGTGAGCGGAGCCATCTGCGAGTAGCGCAGGTTGAGCTTGGTGTAGGCGTCGTAGATGCCGCGGCTCAGCGCCTCCTCGTCGCCCCCCTCCGTCAGCACGTTCTGCCCGCGCTTGCCCATGACGATCGCCGTGCCGGTGTCCTGGCACATCGGGAGCACGCCGGCCGCCGCGATGTTCGCGTTCTTCAGCAGGTCCAGGGCGACGAACTTGTCGTTCGAGCTTGCCTCCGGGTCGTCGATGATGCGGCGGAGCTGGGCGAGGTGGGCGGGGCGCAGGTAGTGCTGGATGTCGTGGATGGCCTCCTCGGCCAGCTTGCGCAGCGCCTCCGGCTCCACCTTGAGGAACGTCCGCCCGTCCGGGCCCTCGACGGTGGAGACGCCCTCGGACGTCACCAGCCGGTACGGGGTGGTGTCCTCTCCCTGGGGGAGCAGATCGGTGTACGCGAACTCAGGCATCTCAGCCCATTCCTCACTCTGACGGACGGCGCCCGCCGACGCTGGCGGGCCTCACCAGCGTAGAACCTGCCGCCGACACGGAATCTGTGAGGTAAGGCTCAGTTCGACACGCCGAGGTTTTCCACAGCCCCTAGTCGCGATCTATCGCGTTTCGGTACGCTGCTTCCGTGGACCTTCAGAAGCACACCGAAGCACCTGTCGCCGAGCTGCGTGCCTCGGACGCCGACCGTGATCGCATCGCCGAGATTCTCCGCGAGGCCCTGGCCGAGGGGCGGCTGACCGCCGACGAGCATGCCGAGCGGATCGAGGGCGTCCTCGCCGCCAAGACGGTGGGCGAGCTGGACGTCTTCATCCGGGACCTGCCCGCCGCCCACCAGCGCCCCGCCGCCCCCGCCTACACCCCCGTGCCGCCCCGCCCCACCCCGGGCGCGATACCGCACGAGGCGGACGCCAACGTTGTCGCCGTGCTCAGCAGCGCCGTGCGCCGGGGCCGCTGGCGCGCAGGCCGCCGGATCCACGCGTTCTCGGTCTTCGGCAGCGTCGAGATCGATCTCAGCGAGGCGATCTTCGAATACCAGCAGGTCGTCATCAAGGCCGTCTCCGTCTTCGGTGACATCCAGATCCGCGTCCCGGAGAACGTGTCGCTGCGCGGCACCGGAGGCGGCGTCCTCGGCAACTTCGAGGTGGACACGCTGGACTCGGTCGAGTCCGAGGCCCCGGTCGTCTACGTCGACGGCTGGGCCGTACTCGGCAATGTCGAGGCACACCCCAGGCGCGGCAAGCGCGTGGCGGACATCCTGGACCGGGTGCAGAGCAAGGTCGACCGGAAGCTGGAGCGGGTCCAGGACAAGGTCGACCGGAAGCTGCGCAAACACCTGGGGCGTTGACGGTCGCGAATCCGCCGGTGATCGAAAGGATCCGCTCCTGACGTGCCGCGGCGGCGGGGGCGTGAACGAGCCGCCCGCGCGCCCGCGGCTGGGGACGCTGTGCATAGGCGCGCGCACAGCGGGTAGGCCTTGCTGCATCGTCTCTCGCTCGCGAAGCCGTCGTCAGGAGTAGACCGTGCTGCAACCGCCGCATTCGTCCCTGCAGGTAGCTGCTCTTCCGGCGCCGCGGGTGCCAGCACGAGACAGGGATCAAGACGCACCCTGGCACACCGAGGCCGTGTGCCGGCGCGACGAGGCCGGCCTGTTCTTCGCTCCGTCGAAGGAGCCGACCGCCGCCCGGCTGTCCCGCGAGGAGGCGGCCAAGCGCGTCTGCGCCCGCTGCCCGGTGATGGTCGAGTGCCGTGAACACGCCCTCCTCCAGCCCGAACCGTACGGCGTCTGGGGCGGCCTCACGGCAGCGGAGCGCCGCGTGGTCCTGGCGAGGCGCCGCCGCAGGGAGATGGAACTGAAGAAGGCGGCGAGGGCGACGACGGCCAACCGCATAGCGGGTTAGACACGCAGGAGGGAGCGCCCCCGCCGCACCGGGGGCGCTTGTTCCCTCAGGGGCGCGGGGATGCGTGCGGGCAACCACGGACATCCCGCGGTCGCCGACACCCCACGCGCCCCCCTCGGAGCAGGCTCTACTTGGCCCGGTCGAAGTCGATCGCGCTGTAGGCCCGCAGCTTGCTGAGCCGGTGCTCGGAATAGATCCTCCGCACCGTCCCGGACTTCGACCGCATCACGATCGACTCGGTCAGCGCGGTCTCCGACCGGTACTGCACACCCCGCAGCAGCTCACCGTCGGTGATACCGGTGGCCACGAAGAACACGTTCTCACCGGAGACCAGGTCATCCGTCGTGAGCACACGGTCGAGGTCGTGCCCGGCGTCGATGGCCCGCTGCCGCTCCTCGTCGTCCTTGGGCCACAGCTTGCCCTGGATGGTGCCGCCCAGGCACTTCACGGCGCAGGCCGAGATGATGCCCTCGGGCGTACCGCCGATGCCGAGCAGCAGGTCGACGCCCGTGCCCTCGCGCAGCGCGTAGATCGAGCCCGCCACGTCACCGTCGGAGATCAGCTTGATGCGCGCGCCGGCCTCCCGGACCTCCCTGATCAGACCCTCGTGCCGCGGCCGGTCCAGGATGACGACCGTGACGTCCTCCGGCGTGGCCTTCTTCGCCTTGGCGATCCGCTTGATGTTCACGGCCACGGGCGCGTCGATGTCGACGAACTCGGCGGCCTCCGGGCCGGTGACCAGCTTGTCCATGTAGAACACGGCGGACGGGTCGAACATGGCGCCCCGCTCGGCCGCGGCGAGGACGGCGATCGCGTTCGGCATGCCCTTGGCCGTCAGCGTGGTGCCGTCGATCGGGTCGACCGCGATGTCGACCTCGGGACCGGTGCCGTCGCCCACGTGCTCCCCGTTGAAGAGCATCGGGGCCTCGTCCTTCTCGCCCTCGCCGATGACGACGACGCCGTTCATCGACACGGTGGAGACGAGGGTCCGCATGGCGCGCACCGCGGCGCCGTCGGCGCCGTTCTTGTCGCCGCGCCCCACCCAGCGGCCGGCGGCCATGGCGGCGGCTTCGGTCACCCGGACGAGTTCCAGGGCGAGGTTGCGGTCGGGAGCCTCGGAGGGAACATCGAGCTCGGACGGCAGGTGATGATTTTCGGTCATCGGAGCGCACCTTTCTGATACGACGACGGCCGGATGAGGGTGTTGGCCTCGACTCTATCGTTAGGCAGACAAAATGAGCAGGGGACCCCACGGATGAGCGCTTGGGGTACCTGCGACGATAGAGGGCGTGGCAGGTTCGAACGGCAAGCAGAAGACGGCCAGGGACATGATCCTCTCCCTGGCCCTGATCGGCATCGCGGCGGCGGTCGTCTACTTCCTCACCATCCCGCACGACGATCACGCTCCCGACCTCAAACGGGTCGACTACCGGGTCGAACTGCTCACGGCCCGTCGCGCGGCGAGTTACCCGGTGGCCGCGCCCGAGGGCCTGCCGAGTACCTGGAAAGCGACGTCCGTACGCTTCCAGGGCGAGAACGGCGACCGCTGGCACCTGGGCTTCCAGACCCCGGACAGCCAGTACGTGCAGATCGAGCAGTCCACGCAGAAGCCGGCCGACTTCATCGACGAGGCCAGTCAGGGCGGGTCGGCGACGAAGCACACCGAGACGATCGACGGCCGCACCTGGACCCGCTACACCGGCGGCCGCTACGACGCCCTCGTGCTGAACGGCGCGCCCGGCTCCACCACGGTCGTGGCCGGCACGGTGCCCTTCGCGGAGCTGACGAAGTTCGTGGCGGCGCTGAAGCTGCAGTGAGCCACGCGGGACATGGGAAAGAGGCCCCCGGCGGTGCCGGGGGCCTCTTCGTGTGTCCGGTGGGGCTCAGACGGTCGTGACGACGTCCTCGTACGCCAGGCGCGGCGAGCGCGGGAACCAGGCGTCCGGGCCCGGCCTGCCGATGTTGACCACCATCAGCGGGGTGTGGTCGTCGTCCAGGAACTCCTTGCGGACGCCCTCGAAGTCGAGGCCGGTCATCGGGCCGGCGGCGAGGCCCGCGGCACGGACGCCGATGATGAAGTAGGCGGCCTGCAGGGCGGCGTTCAGGGCGGCGCTGCCCTCGCGCACCGAGCGCTCGCCGAAGAAGAGGTCCTTGGCCTGCGGGAAGTGCGGGAAGAGCTCCGGCAGCTCCTCGTGGAACTCGTTGTCCGCGGAGAGGATCGCGACCAGCGGGGCGGCGGCGGTCTTCTGCTGGTTGCCCTCGGCCATGTGCTGCACCAGGCGCTCACGGGCCTCGGGGGAGCGGACCAGGGTGATGCGCAGCGGCGACTGGTTCATGGAGGTCGGGCCGTACTTGACCAGGTCGTAGATGGCCTGGACCTGCTCGTCGTTCACCGGCTCGTCGGTGAAGGTGTTGGCGGTGCGGGCCTCGCGGAACAGCAGGTCCTGGGCGGCGGGGTCAAGAACGAGAGACATGCGTGAACTTCCTAGGTGGCGCCGTGATCCGACGTACCGGACCGCGGTCCGGATCGGCTGACAGGGGTGACCCTACGGCAATGAAGTTCAAGCTTCAACAATAGTCGGGGCGCGGTGACCCGCTTCACAGGGCACGACGGACCGACGCCTACTCGGCGTCCGTCTCCTCTTCCGCTTCCTCCTCGGCGAGTGCCGCGTCCAGCCGCGCCCGCGCCCCCTCCAGCCAGCGCCGGCACACCTTGGCCAGCTCCTCGCCGCGCTCCCACAGCGCCAGGGACTCCTCGAGTGTCGTACCGCCCGCCTCCAGGCGGCGTACGACCTCGATCAACTCGTCGCGCGCCTGCTCGTACGAGAGCGCCTCGTCCACCTTGCCGGTCATTCGCCTACCTTCACTGTGAATTCGCCGTCGGCGACGCGGGCCCGGAGCGCCTCGCCCTCCGTCACCTCGTCCGGACCGCGCACCACGTGCCCGTCCGTCTTCTGCAGCACCGCGTAGCCGCGCTTGAGGGTCGCCGCGGGGGAGAGGGCCACCACGCGTGCGTGCGTGTGCGTCAGCTCCGAGTCCGCGCGGTCCAGGAGATGGCCGAGGGTCCGCCGGCCGCGCTCGGCGAGGGAGGCCACCTGGTCGGCACGCTCGTCGATCATGCGGTGCGGATCCTCTATCGAGGGGCGGGCCAGCGCGTGCGCCAGCCCGCGCTCCTCCCGCTCCACGTACGCGTTCACGCAGCGCCGGGCCCGGTCCCGCAGCATCCGCACCCGCTCGAACTCCTCACCCACGTCCGGCACGACCTTCTTGGCCGCGTCGGTGGGCGTGGAGGCGCGCAGGTCGGCGACGTAATCCAGCAGCGGGTTGTCGGGCTCGTGCCCGATGGCGGACACGACGGGCGTACGGCACTCGGCCACGGCCCGCACGAGCTGCTCGTCGGAGAAGGGCAGCAGGTCCTCCACGCTGCCGCCGCCCCGCGCGACGACGATCACGTCGACGTCCTCGATCTCGTCCAGCTCCTTGACGGCCTGCACGACCTGCGGGACGGCGTGCACGCCCTGCACCGGGACGTTGCGCACCTCGAAGCGGACGGCGGGCCAGCGGTGGCGGGCGTTCTCCAGCACGTCCCGCTCCGCGGCGGAGGCGCGACCGCAGACGAGGCCGATCAGCTGCGGCAGAAACGGCAGCGGCTTCTTCCGCTCCGGCGCGAACAGGCCCTCGGCCGCGAGCGCCTTCTTCAGCTGCTCCAGCCGGGCCAGCAGCTCACCGACGCCGACGGGCCTTATCTCGGCGGCCCGAAGGGACAGCTGGCCGCGCGGGGCGTACCACTCCGGCTTCGCCAGTACGACGACCCGGGCGCCCTCCCCGACGACATCGGCGACCGCGTCGAACACCTGCCGGTAGCAGGTCACGCTCACGGAGATGTCGTACGACGGATCCCGCAGCGTCAGGAACACGACGCCGGCGCCGGGCCGCCGCGACAGCTGCGTGATCTGCCCCTCGACCCACACCGCACCGAGCCGATCGATCCATCCCCCGATCAGCCGGGAGACCTCGCCCACGGGCAGGGGGGCTTCGGGGGTGGTTTTCGCAGCCATGCGGTTGAGGGTAACGGGGGGTACCGACAGCGGGCGGCACCACGCAAGCGCGGGCGAACGCACCCTTACGATGGGACGCATGACCGCTTCGTCTGGCCGCCGTGTCCTGCTCGCCGCCCCCCGGGGCTACTGCGCCGGTGTGGACCGCGCCGTGATCGCCGTCGAGAAGGCCCTGGAGCAGTACGGGGCCCCGATCTACGTCCGGCACGAGATCGTCCACAACAAGTACGTCGTGCAGACCTTGGAGAAGAAGGGCGCCGTCTTCGTCGAGCGGACCGAGGAGGTGCCGCCCGGCAACATCGTGATGTTCTCGGCGCACGGCGTCGCCCCGGTCGTGCACGAGGAGGCCGAGCGGGGCCGCCTCGCCACCATCGACGCCACCTGCCCCCTGGTCACCAAGGTCCACAAGGAAGCCGTCCGCTACGCCAAGGAGGACTACGACATCCTCCTGATCGGCCACGAGGGCCACGAGGAGGTCATCGGCACCTCCGGCGAGGCCCCCGACCACATCCAGCTCGTCGACGGTCCCGGCGACGTCGACAAGGTCGAGGTCCGCGACCCGTCGAAGGTCGTCTGGCTGTCCCAGACCACCCTGTCCGTCGACGAGACCATGGAGACCGTCGACGCCCTGAAGACCAAGTTCCCGGGGCTCGTCTCCCCGCCCAGCGACGACATCTGCTACGCCACGCAGAACCGCCAGCTCGCCGTGAAGCAGATGGGCGCCGAGGCCGAGCTGGTCATCGTCGTCGGCTCGCGGAACTCCTCCAACTCCAAGCGGCTGGTCGAGGTCGCCAAGCTCGCCGGCGCCCGCGAGGCCTACCTCGTGGACTTCGCCGACGAGATCGACGAGGCCTGGCTGGAGGGCGTGACGACCGTCGGCGTCACCTCCGGTGCCTCCGTGCCCGAGGTGCTGGTCGAGCAGGTGCTGGAATGGCTCGGCGAGCGCGGCTACGGCGACGTGGAGATCGTCAAGGCGGCCGAGGAGTCCATCACGTTCTCCCTCCCCAAGGAGCTCCGCCGCGACCTTCGCGAGGAGGCCGCCACCCTGGTCGCCGAGCGCGGCGGCAGTGGCGCTTCCGAGGAGTGACTGTCAGTCGTCCGTCGTAACGTGGTGCCATGCAGATCTTCGGTGTGGACATCGGCGGCTCCGGCATCAAGGGCGCCCCTGTGGACCTGGACAGGGGCGACCTCGCCCAGGAGCGCTGCAAGGTGCTCACCCCGCACCCGGCGACGCCGGACGGCGTGGCCGACGGGGTCAAGCAGGTCATCGACCACTTCGGCTGGGCCGGCCCCGTCGGACTGACCTTCCCCGGAGTGGTCACCGGCGGCGCCACGGTCCGCACGGCGGCGAACGTCGACCGGAGCTGGGTCGACACCGACGCGCGCGCGTTGTTCAGCGGCAAGCTGGGCGGCCTGCCGGTGACGGTCGTCAACGACGCGGACGCGGCGGGCGTCGCCGAGATGCAGTTCGGCGCCGGCCGCAACCGCAGGGGCACGGTCATCCTGCTCACCTTCGGCACCGGCATCGGCAGCGCCGTCTTCGTGGACGGCATCCTCGTCCCGAACACGGAACTGGGCCACCTGGAGCTCGAAGGCCACGACGCCGAGCGGCGAGCCTCCAGCAAGGCCAAGGAGGACCACGAGCTGACCTGGGAACACTGGGCGCGCCGCGTCCAGAAGTACCTGGCGCACGTGGAGATGCTGTTCACGCCCGAGCTGTTCATCATCGGTGGCGGAGTCAGCCGCAAGGCCGACAAGTTCCTCCGCTTCATCGACGGCATCAAGGCCGAGATCGTCCCCGCACAGCTGCAGAACAACGCGGGGATCGTGGGGGCGGCGATGAGGGCGGCCCAGGAGAGATGACCGGGGGCGGCCGGGGCGTCGCCTTAGGTCCGCCGCCCCCGACGCTGTCGCACCCACCGCACCCGGCGTACGAGCACGATCACCCCGGCGACCAGCGTCCCCCCGTACAGCCAGCCGGCCTGCGTGGCGAGCCCGGTGAACAGGCCCATCAGCCGGCCGAGCAGCCCCCCGCCGCCGTCGGCGACGGGGACCAGCCCCGCGGCGAAGGCGATCGGTACGACCACGGGGGTGGTCAGTACGTCCCCGGCCCGCACCCACAGCGCGGTCAGGACGCACACCGGCAGGAACAGCACGCCGTACACGGTCATGGCCCCGCCGAACAGCGCCGCGTCCAGGCAGCCGAGCAGGAACATCACCAGGACGCAGAACAGTCCGCTGCCGAGCCCGGTGAGCCGCGGCCCCGGCGGCGCCGTCCGGGCGGCGGCCCCTGTCTGCCGCCCCGGCCGACGCGTCCCCTGCCCCTGGCCGGGCCGTCGCTCGCCGCCGGCGCCGCGCCGGGCCTGCGGGGGCAGGCGCGCGGGCTGGTGCGGTGTGCCGCGTCGCGGTCCGTCGTTCGGGGGGCGCGTCCTGTGTTGCTCCACTGGACCAACTTAGGTCTGTTTATGTGCCGAATAGCCCATCAGACACGCCGGTGGGAAGAGCTTGGGCAGCCGTTCGAAGCTCCCTCGAGCCGCCCGCCGCGGACGCCGTAGACTGGTGGATCGGCCAGTGTCGGTCTCTGGCCCCTGGCAGCCTCTGGCCCACTCATCTACGGGAAGTCGCAACGTGTCGCTCACGATCGGAATCGTCGGCCTGCCCAATGTCGGCAAGTCGACCCTGTTCAACGCCCTGACCAAGAACGACGTGCTGGCGGCCAACTACCCGTTCGCCACGATCGAGCCCAACGTCGGCGTGGTCGGCGTCCCCGACGGCCGCCTGGCCAAGCTGGCCTCGATCTTCGGCTCGGAGCGCATCCTTCCGGCCACGGTCGACTTCGTCGACATCGCCGGCATCGTGCGCGGCGCCTCCGAGGGTGAGGGTCTGGGCAACAAGTTCCTCGCGAACATCCGTGAGTCCGACGCGATCTGCCAGGTCATCCGCGCCTTCAAGGACGAGAACGTCGTGCACGTCGACGGCAAGGTCTCGCCGAAGGACGACATCGAGACGATCAACACCGAGCTGATCCTCGCCGACCTCCAGACCATCGAGAAGGTCCTTCCGCGCCTCCAGAAGGAGTCCCGGATCAAGAAGGATGTGGCCCCGAAGGTCAAGGCGGTCGAGGAGGCCAAGGAGATCCTGGAGAAGGGCGACACGCTCTTCGCGCACGGCATCGTCCAGGGCACCGAGCGCAACGAACTCCTCCACGACCTGCACCTGCTCACCACCAAGCCCTTCCTGTACGTCTTCAACGTCGACGAGGACGAACTGATCGACGAGGACTTCAAGAACGAGCAGCGCGCCCTGGTCGCCCCCGCCGAGGCGATCTTCCTCAACGCCAAGCTGGAGGCGGACCTCGCCGAGCTGGACGAGGAGGAGGCCCTGGAGCTGCTGGAGTCCGTCGGCCAGCACGAACCCGGCCTCGCCACCCTCGCCCGCGTCGGCTTCGACACCCTCGGCCTGCAGACCTACCTCACGGCCGGCCCCAAGGAGTCCCGCGCCTGGACGATCAAGAAGGGCGCCACGGCCCCCGAGGCGGCCGGCGTGATCCACACCGACTTCCAGAAGGGCTTCATCAAGGCCGAGGTCATCTCCTTCGACGACCTGGTCGAAACCGGCTCGGTCGCCGAGGCCCGCGCCAAGGGCAAGGCTCGCATGGAGGGCAAGGACTACGTCATGCAGGACGGGGACGTGGTGGAGTTCCGGTTCAACGTGTGAGCGGTTCGTTACCGAACGCCAGGCCGCGCGGCAAGCGGCCAGGTGGGAAGGGGCCGGACTCTGGTGAGCCCGGCCCCTTCCACGTTCCGCGCTGACATGGTGCCGACTCTTCAGCCGCTTCGGTGCGGTAGCAGCTTGTCGAGGTCCAGGCTGATCTCGAAAGGCACAGGGCGCTTCAGAGTGCCCCGGAAGATGCCGGCGGGCGCGTAGACGCCGGTGGGTTCGTCGCGTTCGTAGACGTGGACGACAGGGGCGCCGTTTTCGTCCTCGATGCACCAGTAGTGCGGGATGTCGGCCTCCGCGTACTTGCGCAGCTTGACCGTGCGGTCCCGGTGCGCGGACTCGGGTGAAACGACCTCGATGACGAGTCGCACCTCGTCCGGCGCGAACCAGGTGCGGTCTCCGTCGTAGTCGGCCGTCGTCACCAGCAGATCCGGCTCGGGCCGGTTTCGCTCGTCGAGTTTTATGGTCATCCCGCGGCCGACCCTGACATCGCCGGGCGCCTGCTCCATGAGAGCGACGGTGAGCGTGGTGACGAGGTGGCCGTGCCACCACCTCTGCGGCGACATCATGAAGACAAGCGCTCCGTCGATCAGCTCGGTGTGGCGGGGCGCCTCGGGAAGGCGGTCCAGGTCCTCCGCGAACCAGCCTTCCTCGCGCGGCGGGCGCATCCAGTCGGGCAGTGCGGTCATGGCTCAACCGTAGCGATTCGGCGAGGTCCGGGCCACGAGATCGTCAAGGGGGGAGCGCTGATATAGGCGTTCCGGTTCAACGCGTGAGTGGTCCGTCCCTCAAGTAGAGCAGTGCCGGGACCGCATCGGATCCCGGCAGGCCTCAGGGCTGGTGACGAGCGTGCCCGGCGGCCTGACGCGGTACACCCGACACGGCCGGACGCCGGTGCCCGTGAGCTGAGCGTCCGGCGTCGGGCGCTCACATCCCCGTCACCCGAGCGCGAGGCCCTGACCAGGCTGCTCGCCCGGTGTGTCAGAGTCCTGGAGGAACAGCGCCCGGGAAGTTCATGACGGGCTCCGGCGCCGGATCCGTCACCCAGCCCGCGACCAGCACCAGCCGGGACTCGCGGTCGACGGCGAGGAAGCCGAAGGGGCGGTCGAAGACGGCCCGGACGACCGTGGTCTCGTAGCGGTACTGCGGCGGAGCGCTGCCCGGCGCCGCCATCACCGCCGTCACGGCGGCCGCCCGGAAGCCCAGCGGACCGAACTGCGCCAGCGCCGACTGGCGGGCCGCGCCGATGGCGAGCGGCTGGTCGCTGATCCCCGGGAAGTGACCGACCCGGGCATCCCTTGCCGCCGTCAGTCCGAACAGCCCCGCCAGGGCGAGCAGATCGTGGTCGGCGCGCACCTCGTACGCCACCGTCCGCACATCCAGCGTCAGCGGCGCCGGCTCGACGGCCGGCTGCTGCTCCACGTGCAGGCCCGGGCCCACGTGTCCGTGCGGCAGCGAGCCGCCCCCGGTCAGCGGCAGCGCCCGCTCCACGATCCCGACCCCGGCCGTCAGCACCTGCCCCGGGGTCATGCGCTCCTCGCCGAGCACCAGATGGACGTCGATGCCGTTGTCGCCGGGCACCGTCAGCGCCGTGACGAAGCCGTCCGGGGTGCCCGTCACCCCCACCCGGTCCGGACGGACGCTACGCCGGTACAGCCCGCGCAGTGTACGGCCCTGCCAGGGGCCGGAGCCGGGCCGCAGCGGCAGTTCGGTGAACGGCTGCCGCCAGGTCGTGCGCAGCGCCAGGGCGCAGGCCAGCACCATCCGCGCGTCCCTGGTCAGCGTCACCGGCATGCGCTCCACCAGCCCGCCGGTCCGCTCGGCCGCCCAGGCGTCCAGCCGCTCCTGCGCGGTGACGAGGTCGTCCCCGAACACCCCGTACGTCCCGGCCGGCAGTCCGGCCCGCCACTCCTCCCGCAGGGCGAGCGCCTGGTGCGTCCACAGCCCGAGCGCCGCGTCCAGCCCGGACACCGACCGCAGCGCCGCCAGCAACTCCCGTGCGGCTCCGGCCGCCTGATCCGCCGGCAGGCCGAGGGCCTCGCTCAGCTCCGTCCGTGCCGGGCCCGCGGCGCCGTCGGCCAGGAAGGCCAGCAGGGGCCAGACACCGGGCGCGGAGAAGACCGTGCCCTCGGGCAGGGCGTGCGCCCAGCGGGTGGTCAGCCCGTTCACCCTGCGGACCGTCTCGGCGGTCACCTTGCTCACTGGTCGTTCTCCCCCGTGTCGTCCGGGTACGCCTCGTCCGGGTGGTCGGGGTACGGCAGTGGATCCGTCACCCACCCCGCCGCCAGCACCAGCCGCGAGTGCCGGTGCAGCGCGAGGAAGCCGAAGGGGCGGTCGAAGGCGGCGTCCACCCTCCGCGTCACGTACCTGAGGCGGGGCATCCCGCCGGCCGCCCAGAACATCGTGACCGCCGCCGCGCGGAAGCCCAGCGCCCCGAACCGCGCCAACGCGCTCTGTGCGGCCGAGCCGATGGCGAGCGGCAACCCGCTGACGCCCGGGAAGTGCCCCTGCCCGGCGTCCCGTGCCGTCGTCAGCCCGAACAGCTCGTGCCGTTCGAGCAGGTCGTGGTCCGCGCTCACGTCGTACGCGGCCGTCAGTACGTCGAGGACCGGCGGGCCGGGCTCCGAGCTGCGCTCCTTGACCACCCGCAGCCCCGGCCCCACCTCCCCGTACGGCAGCCGGGAGCCCGGTACGACCGTACGCGGCCGGTGCAGCAGGTCCACGCCCGCGCCCAGCACCCGGCCCGGCGCCATCCCCTCCTCGCCCAGCAGCAGATGCACGTCCAGCGCGTTTGTGCCGAGGACCTTCAGTTCGGTGACCCAGCCATGCGGGGTGTCGGCGACACCGACCCGGTCCAGCACGGCGCTCCTGCGCCGCAGGCCCAACCGCTCGGTGGCGGCCCAGGGTTCGTACGCCGTCTCCAGCGGCACCTCGTCGAAGGGCCGCAGCCAGCGGGTCCGCATCGTCAGCGCCCCGGCCAGCACCAGCTCGGTGTCCTCGCTCAGCGGCGCCGGCATCCGGCCGATCAGCCCGCCGGTACGGTCCGCCGCCCAGGCGTCCAGCGCCCGCCGGTCGGCGCCGAGGTCCCCGGTGAGCACGCCGTGCGCGTCGGCGGGCAGCCCCGCCTCCCACTCCGGGACGAGCTCCACCGTCCGCTTCGTCCACAGACCGACGGCCGAGTCCACACCGGGCAGAGCGGCCAGCGCGCCGAGCAACTCCCGTGCGGCACCGGCCGCCTGATCCGCCGGCAGGCCGAGCGCCTCGCTCAGCTCGGCCCGCGCCGGGCCCGTCGCGCCGTCCGCCAGGAAGGCCAGCAGCGGCCACACCCCGGCCGCCGAGAAGACCGTGCCGCTCTGTGCCGTCGCCGCCCATCGTGTGGTGAGCCCGTTCACCGCTCGCACGACCTCGCCGCCCACCCGGCTCCCGGCCTGGGTGTCCACCCTCATTCCGCCCCCGTTCGTGCCCCGACTACCATCCGCCCAGTCGTACGTCAGCCCGCACACCGGCTGTTCACCGGTCCCGCGCTGCCACCGCCCGACACAGGAGCACGCTACCGGTGTCCATACCCCCGTCTCCCGGCCCCCACCAGCCAGAAGACCCGTATCAGCCATCCCGGCCGTACCCGCAGGGAGTGCCGCCGTACCGGCCGTGGGCGCAGGGCTACAGCCCCTTCAACCGCCCGGCGCCCGTCAACGGTCTCGCCATCGCCTCCCTCGTGCTCGGCGCGCTGTGCTTCCTGCCGGGCGTGGGCCTGGTGCTCGGGCTGGTCGCGCTGCGGCAGATCCGCCGGCGCGGCGAGCGCGGCACCGGGCTCGCCGTCGGCGGCGCGGTGCTGTCCGCCATCGGACTGGTGCTGTGGGCGCTGCTCCTCATCTCGGGCGGCGCGTCGGATTTCTGGCAGGGGGTCAAGGACGGCGCACACGGCGGCGCGAGCAGCTCGCCGGCCAAGGGTGAGTGCTTCAACGCGCCCGGCGGCTCGCTGAGCGGCGAGGCCGGCGACCTCGACGAGGTGCCCTGCGCCGGCGCGCACGACGGCGAGGTGTTCGCGTCCTTCCGGCTCACCGGCCGTGGCTATCCCGGTGACGTGAGGATCACCGGCACCGCCGACGAGCGCTGCTGGGGCCTGCGGGACGGCTACGCGATGGACGGCTGGGCGGTGCCGGACGACGTCGACGTGTACTACCTGACGCCGACCGAGGACGGCTGGGCCGCCGGGGACCGCGAGGTCACCTGCGTGTTCGGCAGCACCGACGAGGGCGGCCGGCTGACCGGCTCACTGCGCAACGACGAGACCGTCCTCGACGCCGACCAGGTGGCCTATCTGAAGGCCGCGCACGTCCTCAACGTCGCGCTGGCGAGCGCCCCCGACGCGGAGCACGTGGAGGACGACCTGCCCGGCCATCGCCGCTGGGCGGGCCGGGTCGCGTCCGCCCTGGGCGAGCAGGCCCGGATGCTGCGGGCGCACGACTGGCCCGCGGGCTCCCGGCGCCAGGTCTCCGCCCTGGCCGCCGACCTCGACACGGCGCGGGCGGAGTGGACGAAGGTGGCCGGGGCGCCGGACGCGGACGCCTACTTCGACCACTACGAGACCGCACTCGGCCTGATCGAGCCGCACCGGGCGGTCACCGTGCGGAAGGCTCTGGGGCTGGCCACGGTCCCGCCCCAGGGCGACGACGGTGCCGACACCGGCGTCCAGGTGTGAGCGCGACTGTGCGAGCGCATGTATAGGGAGAAAGTGCCTGCGTAAAGCCCTCCCGCGCCCCGAGTCATCACATCGGGTGATTCTCTGGCCTTTGCTTGCACGGCACAACCCACGGTTGCCACGCTGTTGCTGTCTGTACAACCTGATGGGAGCGGCCAGTGACTTTCGGTGAGCAGCCGGCGTACCTGCGTGTCGCGGGTGATCTCCGCAAGAAGATCGTCGACGGATCGCTGCCACCCCACACGCGCCTGCCCTCCCAGGCCCGCATCCGCGAGGAGTACGGCGTCTCGGACACCGTCGCGCTGGAGGCCCGCAAGGTGCTGATGGCCGAGGGCCTGGTCGAAGGCCGCTCCGGTTCGGGGACGTATGTCCGTGAGCGCCCGGTGCCGCGCCGCGTGGCCCGCTCCGGATACCGCCCGTCCGGCGGCGCCACGCCCTTCCGGCAGGAGCAGGCCGACGCCTCGGTGCGCGGCACCTGGGAGTCCAGCAGCGAACAGACCGAGGCCGGGTCCGCCATCGCCGAGCGGCTGGGCCTCGAGGTCGGGGAGCGGGTCATGCGCACCAAGTACCTGTTCCGGGAGGCCGGCGAGCCGATGATGCTCTCCACCTCCTGGGAGCCCCTCGCCGTCACCGGCCGCACCCCCGTGATGCTGCCCGAGGAGGGACCGCTCGGCGGCATGGGCGTGGTCGAGCGCATGCGCGCCATCGACATCGTCGTGGACAACGTCACCGAGGAGGTCGGCGCCCGCCCCGGCCTCGCCGAGGAGCTCCATGTGCTCGGCGGAGTCCCCGGACATGTGGTGCTGGTCGTGCAGCGTACGTACTACGCCTCCGGCCGGCCGGTCGAGACGGCCGATGTGGTGATTCCGGCGGATCGGTACCGAGTGGCTTACCACTTGCCTGTTCGGTGAGAGGTGTTCCCGGGCGCGGCCCGGTCGCAGGGACGCGGTGATTGGCGGGTCCGTTCCGTGCCGGCCAGAGCGGCCGGCCTCCTGACCAGCGGCGTTCCCGAAGCCCCTGGAACAAAGCTGCCAATCCCTCCATGCCACCACGCCCACCGCGGCCCGGCGCCTCGCCGTCCGCCGGGTGTGCGCCCCGCGCGTGAGGTAGCGCACATCCCCTGCACCCGCAGCGGCACCGGGCCGGGCGTGTGGCCTGCGGTCGCGGGTGGCCCGGCGCCGTATTCCGGCCGTTTTCCCAGGTGACCACGGGTCACACGGATATGCCTCCGACTCGGGACAGGGGCGCTCACAACGGCGCGTTCGCTTCCGTGCGCCCCCTGTGTTCTGGCTGGTTGCATACCTCTTTGTGAAAAGGCGTATTCGCTGCGTGAAGGTTGGGCGTACGCTCGGGCATATGCGTATTGCGGTTTCCTCAGGCGGGGCACGGCGGGGGCCCGGGACAGGAAGCGGAAGCAGGTGGGGCGGTGCGAGAGGGAGCGACTCGGGCGGTGGGGGCCATGAGTGAGGGGACGGTCTCCCTGCCCTGGATCGTGATACGGCAGGACGACAACGGCAATCGCTACCGCGTCGGCCGGTACGCGACCCGCGCCGAGGCCCAGAGGATCGCCGACAGTCTCGACGACCGGGGGCACAAGCAGATCTACTGGGTCGAGCGCATCGGCCAGAACGGGGACGGCACCCGCAACTGACCCCGCGGGCCCTCCCGTAGGCTCCGCCCCATGACGCCCATGACACCCGGCACACCCATGACGGACCGGATCGTGGTGGTGGGAGCCGCCCTGCTCGACGGCGGCCGGCTGCTTGCCGCGCGCCGCAGCGCACCCGCCGACCTGGCCGGGCGCTGGGAGCTGCCCGGCGGCAAGGTCGAGCCGGGTGAGCGGCCCGAGGACGCCCTGGTGCGTGAACTGCGCGAGGAACTCGGCATCGAGGCCGAGACGGTCGGGCGCGTGCCCGGGCAGTGGCCGCTGCGGGCACCGTACGTCCTGCAGGTGTGGACCGCCCGCCTGTGCCCCGGCTCGCCCGCGCCGAGACCCCTCCAGGACCATGACGAGCTGCGCTGGCTGACCCCGGACGGGATCTGGGAGGTGGACTGGCTCGACCAGGACGTACCGGCGGTCCGGGAGGTGGCTGCCCGATGGGGCGCGCAATCGGGGCCCCGGACTTGGGGGAGCGACCGGCCCTGACGGACCCGCAGTCGCACGGCAGCCGCACCACCCGGGCTCTCAAGCGTGCGACTGTCCGAACGGAGCGCCCCCTACGCCGTTCGTGCCACTGTGTGCCCTCCCGCACGGTACTGCCCCCTGGATATCGGGTATGTGCCCATTAACCCCACGAAACCGGACATGGGTGGGGGCTCGCTGGCCTGGGAAGTGATCGGCGTGATCGACACCGAAGGCGACTGCGCCGAGTGGACCTTTCCCGCGGAGCCCGGTGCCGTGCGCACCGCACGCGCCGCGGTCCGCCGCCAGTTGCACGGCTGGAACCTCGACTGCCTCGCCGATCTGGCCGCTTTGCTGGTCAGCGAGTTGGTCACCAACTCGCTGCGGCATGCCACCGGCCCGATCGGCGTACGGCTCGTCCGTCCCGTAGGGCTGGACGACGCGTTGCTGGTGGAGGTCTCCGACCCGCTGCCCGATCTGCCGCGCGAACGCGTCGCCCGCGAAGAGGACGAGAGCGGGCGCGGACTCCAACTGGTCGCCGGCTCCTCGCGCCGCTGGGGCACCCGGCCCGGCGCGAGCGGAAAGACCGTCTGGTTCGAACTGGCGGTGCCGGGGTGAGCCGGAAGCATCCGGGGAGCACGGGGGTGTACGGCCGGCGGGAGCGCGTCCATCGTGCGCCACGGGTGCGCGGCCGGCTCCGGAGTCCGTGATTCGAGGGCGTGTTCCCTGGTTAGAAGAGTGGAAGTGTTGTCACGGACCGGTCCGAAAAACATCTGGACCGAGCTGTGATCGTGAACACCGTGTCGTGCGGCGCCGTAGTGCTGGATACTGCGGGCAGCCGCTGTCGGTGACCGGTGCCGGGCGCGGTGAGCTGGAGGGGACGGTTCGCGTGAGCGAGATACCAGCGAAGGCCACGGAGTCCGAGGACCCGTCGGACGGCGCGATGAACCAGGCCGCGGAGGCAGCCGCAGCCGGCGACGCCATGTGGCAGAGCAGTCCGCCCGGTTCCATCTACGACTACATCAGGGTCGCGTCCTTCTCCATCAGTCCCGGCGGGCTGGTCGACCAGTGGAGCCTGCGCGCCGAACAGCTCTTCGGCATCCCCGCCGCACGCGCCGTCGGCATGGACCCCATAGAGGCTTTCATCGACCCCGACCTGCGCGAGCGCGGCCAGCGCAAGATGGCCGAAATCCTCGACGGGCGGGAGTGGACCGGAGTTGTGCCCTTCCGGATGCCGGACAAGCCGGACGGCGGGCGCGGCGAGGAGGGCCTGGCCGAGGTCTACGTCATGCCCACCCGGACCGCCGAGGGCGACAAGGCCGCCGTGTGCATCGTCGTGGACGTCCGCACCCTGCGCAGCATCGAGACCGATCTGGCCGCCTCGCAGGCCATTTTCGGTCAATCCCCGTTCGGATTCCTGCTGATCGACACCGATCTGAGAGTCCGTCGGGCCAACGAGCGGTTCGCCTCCACCTTCGGCGGAACCCCGGACGACCACCGCGGCAGGGGAGTTCACGACTATCTGCCGCGCGGTGAGGCCGAGCGGGTCGCGGCCACCCTGCGGCGGGTGCTGGAGACCGGCCAGTCCATCACCGACATGCATGTCACCGGTCACCTCCCCGGCTCCGAGGAACGCCGGCACTGGTCCGTCAACCTCTACCGCGTGCACAGCGGCAGCGGCCGGCCCATCGGCATCGCCTGGCTCGGCACCGACATCACCTCCCGGCGGGCCGCCGCCCGCGAGGCCGCCGCCGCCCGGCGCAACCTCGCCCTGCTCAACGAGGCCGGCGCCCGCATAGGGAACTCCCTCGACCTGGAGACCACGGCCCGGGAACTCCTCGACGTCGTCGTCCCCGGCTTCTGCGACCTCGCCACCGTCGACCTCTACCAGGGCCTGCTCACCGGCGACGAGACCCCGCCCGGGCTCACCGACGGCAGCGCCGAACTGCGCCGCGTCGCCTTCGCGAGCGCCGTCTCCGGCGCCCCCTTCGCCGGCTCCGGTGAGCCCGTCGAGGTCGGCGCCGTCCACCACTTCCCCTTCAACTCGCCCTGCGCGGACGCCCTGCGCACCGCCCGGCCGCGGGCCGTGCCCCCCGAGGAGGGCGGCCTCGTGCAGTCCACGCTCGCCGTGCCGATGGTCGCCCACGACACGGTGGTCGGCCTCGCCCAGTTCGCCCGCGCCAAGGGCAGCGAGCCGTTCGGCGACCGGGACCGGGACCTCGCGGTGGAACTCGCCGCGCGCGCCGCGGTCTGCATCGACAACGCGCGCCTGTACCGCCGGGAGCACGAGCGGGCGCTGATACTGCAACGCTCGCTGCTGCCGCCGGGCGACCCGGAGGCCTCCGGACTGGACATCGCCTGCCGCTATCTGCCCGGCAACGCGGCTACCGAGGTGGGCGGCGACTGGTTCGACGTGATCGAACTGCCCGGCCACCGTACGGCGTTGGTGGTGGGCGACGTGATGGGGCGCGGGCTTCGGGCGGCCGTCGCGATGGGAGAACTGCGGACCGCGGTACGGACCCTGGCGCTGCTGGATCTCGAACCGGCCGAGGTGCTGTCCGCGCTGGACGAGATCGCGCGGGGCCTGGGGACTCCCGGGGGCGTGCAGCAGGCGACCCGTACGGCCCGTCAGCCGCGCGACGCCGACCTCTCCGAGGTCTACCTCGCGACCTGCGTCTACGCCGTGTACGACTCCGTCACCAGACGCTGTACGTTCGCCAACGCCGGCCATCTGCCGCCGGTGCTGGTCGAGCCCGGCGAGCCGGCCCTGATGCTGGACGTGCCGCCCGGCATGCCGCTCGGGGTGGGCGGCGAACCGTTCGAGGAGGTCGAGGTCGAGCTGCCGGAGGGCGCGCTGCTGGCGCTCTACACGGACGGCCTGGTCGAGTCCCGGGACCATCCCCTGGACGAGGGCCTGCAGGCGTTCGTCGGCGCGCTCACGGACCCCTCCCGCCCGCTGGAGGACGTCTGCGACCACGTCCTCAACACCCTCGACACCCACCACGGCGAGGACGACATCGCGCTGCTGATGGCCCGGGTCCAGGGGCTGCCGGCCGAGTCCGTCGGCGACTGGACGCTGCCGCGCGAGCCGCGGAGCGTCGGGCGGGCGCGGGAGTACGCCCGGGGACAGCTGCTCAGCTGGGACCTGGAACCGCTCGTCGACACGACCGAACTGCTCGTCAGCGAGCTGGCCACCAACGCGCTGCGGTACGGCGAGGGGGAGATACGGCTACGGCTGCTGCTGGACCGCACGCTGGTGTGCGAGGTGTGGGACTCCGGGTTGGTCCAGCCCCGTCGGCGGCGGGCCCGGGACACCGACGAGGGGGGCCGGGGGCTGCAACTGGTGGGGTTGCTGAGTGCGGCCTGGGGCTCGCGCCGGACGCCCCGCGGTAAGACGGTGTGGTTCGAGTTGCCGTTGCCCGGGGGAGAGGCAGGCCTGACCGATCCGGCGGAGGCCTTGCTGAGCCTCTTCTGACCCCGCCCACCGTCGGCTAGGCCGGTGCCGACAAGCGGTGGCGGCCCCGCGTCCGTTGTCCCCCGTAGCTCGCCGGTGGCCCGCCGTCCGGGTCCTCCGCCAGGAGGACTCCGCCCAGGACCGCGGCGGCCAGGCCCGGTGCGTCCCCGTCGGCGCTCGTGTGCGGGTTGCCGTGCGCCCGTACGTTCCGTTCGGCCAGCTCCCGGGCCTCCCGGGCCAGAGCGTCGGCCTGACCGGCGTCGCCCGCGCCCAGTTCGCGTACCGCCTCCGCCAGACGGACCCGCGCCTCCGGGCCCACCGCGCCCCGGTGCACCGTGAGGAAGTCCTCCGCCCCGGCGACGGAACTCCTCGCCACGAGCAGCGCCGCGGCGGACGGCGCACCGGCGTGGCCCGTCTCCAGCCGCTCCACCGCCCGCGCGATCCGGCGCAGGGCGTCCAGCGGATCGTACGAGCCCGCCGTCAGCTCCTGGCGTACGGCGGCCAGCACGGCGTCCGCGTGGGCCAGCCGGGCGTGCAGCTCGCCGCTGGTCAGATGACCGGGCACGCCCCCTTTCCGGGCCGCCGCTATCTCCGCCTCCGCGCCGGTCAGCGCGGCCGGCACCAGTTCCGCCGCCTCCCGTAGCTCCGCGGCGAGCCGTTCCACCCCGGTGACCAGGACATCGGCCTGGGCCACCGCGCCCTCGGCGGCGCGCAGCCGTCCGGCGGCCCGCGCGCCGCGGCCCGCGTCGGCCTCCTGGCGGGCCTCGTTGAGCCGCGTGGTGGCGAACACCAGCCGGTCCTTGGCCTGTTCCAGGTAGCCGGTGACGGGCGCGACGGCCGCGGGCGTGCAGCGGTCGTGCAGGGCGGTCAGGGTGTCCCCGGCGGTCAGCGTCCGTCCCGTCAGCTCCCGGAACCGCCCCTCGGCGACCGCCAGCGCCCCGGCCAGTCCCGACCCCTCCAGCTCCCGCAACCCGTCCAGGGCGGGGGCCTGCGCATCCAGCCGGCGTCCCGCCTCCGCGCACCGGCCGACCACGCCGACCAGCGCCTGCCGCCGGGCCACGGCGTCCCCCGGCACCCCCTGCTCGTACCGCCGCCAGATCGCGCACGCGGCCGCCAGCTCGGTCTCGGCGGCCCGCAGCGCATGGACGAAGGGCTCGGTCTCGCTCTCCGCGAAGTGCGCCCGGACGAAGGAGAGTTCCTCCCGGCTCGTGCGCACACAGTCGTCGGCCAGGACCAGCGCGGCGCGCGCCTGACGCTCGGTGTCGGCCGGCGTGGGCGCGGGCGGGGCGGCGGAGACGATCCCGGGGGTCGTCCGGGTACGGGCGCGGCGGGTGCGGCGCAGGTAGCCGTATCCGGCCAGCCCCACTGCGGCGACCACCGCGATCAGGGGCAGCACGAGGTCGGTGGTGGACGTCTCGTCCTGCGGCGGCGCGGCGGCGCTCACCGCGGTGCCGGCGGGCGCCACGGGAACCGGATCTTGTGCACCGACCGTCATCACCGGCAACACCAGCCACCCGGCCCCGACCACGACACCGAGCAGGGCATGCGCCACCCGCACCCATATGTGGGCCTTGGCGCGCCGAGGCCGGCCACGTATCAGGGAGGACGTCACATTTCGGAGCGTATGGGCAGGTAGACGCCTTCGCGAGCGGGATGGATACGGGTGGGGGACGGGATGGGCAGGGGGTCAGGAATGGACACCGGGGGAAGCGACCGCGCGATGACCGACGGGGCCATGGCGGACGGGGAGGAAAGGGGCGCGGAAGCGGGCGAGCTCACACCACGACGGCCTGAGGCCCCCGACCCCGGGAACGCCCCACCGAACCCATCCGCACCCGACGACGAAAGCCGCCCCGCCGGTCCGGGCCGGAACCGAACATGGCCCCGCACCCTGAGGCGCACCGCGCTCGCCCTCGTCCTCCTCCTGCTCCTGCCCACCCTCGCCGCGGAGACCGCGCTCCGCCTCAACTGCACCGGCACCCCCGAGCGCGGCACGTACACGCGGAACCGCGACGCCATCTGGCTCGGCCACGCCTGGGTCGACGGCCGCAAGACCGACGCCGACGTCACCGCCCTGGTCAGCCGGCTGCGCGCCACCGGCATCCGCGACCTGTACGTCCACGCGGGCCCGCTGGAACACGACGGCACGCTCCCGGAGTCGGCGTACCCCAAGGCGCGTCGGCTGATCAGGACCCTGCACGGCAAGGCGCCGCACATCCGCGTCCAGGCCTGGCTCGGCGACGAGGTCGCCCCCGAGAAGCCGTACGCCATGCACCTGGAGCGCCCCGCGACCCGCTCGGCCGTGGTGGAGTCCACCCGGCACATCCTGGACGCCGGCTTCCAGGGCGCCCACTTCGACCTGGAGCCCCTGCACTCCGGCGACCGGAACTACCTGGCCCTGCTGGACGCCCTGCACCGCGTCACCCGCTCCCGCCACGCCGTGCTCTCCGTCGCCGCCCACCAGATCGATCCGCTCCCGGCCCTGCACTCCGTGTGGGGAACGGTCACCGGCCACCCCAAGTGGTGGTCCCAGGCGTACTTCGGGCAGGTCGCGCGCCGCGTCGACCAGATCGCGGTGATGTCGTACGACACCGTGCAGCCGTTGCCGAGCCTGTACGGCGGCTATGTCGCCCAGCAGACCTCGCTGGCCCTGGAGGTCACTCCGAAGTCCACCGACCTCCTCATGGGCCTGCCCTTTTACCACGAGAACCGCTTCGGCCACTGGGCCCACGCCGAGACCGTCCCGGCCGCCGTACGCGGGGTCCGCCTCGGTCTGTCCCGCACCGACAAGGCCCGGGCCCGCTTCGGCGTCGCCCTCTACGTCGACTTCGCGGCCACCGAGGCGGACTGGACGGCCTACCGGGAAGGCTGGGTCCGGTGAATCGGGAGGACCGGCGGCGGTGAATTCGGCAGACTGGGGCCGGTGACCGGAACACGACAGCACAGGACCGTCGCCGACCTCTCCCCGCTCGCCCGGGCCGCCTTCGGCCGGCAGCGCGTTCTCACGGCCGTCACCCGGCTGCGCGGCGGCTCCAAGAAGGGTGTCTACCGGCTCCGCCTCGACGACGGCCGCACCGCGATCGCCTACGTCTGGTCGCCGGACGAGGACTACTGGGACCAGCCCGAGGCCGATCCCCGCGACCCCTTCTCGCACGCCTCCGGACTCGATCTGTTCACCGCCTCCCACGACCGTCTCACGGCCGCCGGCGTCCGCACCCCGCGCCTGCTCCACATGGACCCCGAAGCGACCGCGGCCGTGGTCGATGACCTGACCGGCGGCAGCCTGGAGGAGGCCCTGCGCCGGGACCCGGACGCCGCGGGCCCGGCGCTGCGGGAGCTCGCCGAAGCCCTGCGGACCCTGCGCGGCTGCCGCTCCGCCGGGTACGGGAAGGTCGCACTGGTCGACGGCGGCGGCACCTCGTACGGCGACTCCTGCGCCCGGCTCGTCACCGACCGCGCCCTGTCCGACATCGCCGGGACCGCCGTACGCGACCCGCGGGCCGCCGCCGCCCGGGAGCGGCTAGAGGACGCCGTGCGCCGCCTCGCCGAGGAGGTCCGCCCGCGTACTGCCGGTCACTCCCTCGTGCACGGGGAACTCGGTCCGGACCACGTCCTGTTGGACGCCGACGGCCGTCCCGCCCTGATCGACGTCGAAGGGCTGATGTACTTCGACGCCGAGTGGGAGCACGTCTTCCTGCGGCTGCGCTTCGGGCCGCACTACGACGCCCTGCGCGACGGCGGCCTGGACGAGGACCGGCTGCGGCTGTACCGGCTGGCGATGCACCTGAACCTCGTCGCCGGTCCGCTGCGGCTGCTCGACGGGGACTTTCCCTTTGCGGAATCCATGCGCGGGATCGCGGAGTACAACCTGGCCGAGGCCCTTGCTCTGGTGGGAGCCTGATGGGCATGCACACGTTCTTGGTGGTGGCCGCCGCGCTGGTGGTGGCGCTCATGGTGGCGTTCGGCGTCGCGGGCATCACGACCGGCTGGGTGATCCCGCTCGGCCGGCACCGGATCCTGCGGCCGAAACTGTGGGGCTACGGGCAGCTGATCGGCGCGGTCGGGCTGTCCCTCTGGAAGTTCCTCGGGATCCTCCCCGAGAGGTTCGACCTGCTCCCCCTCATCGGCTGGTTCGCGTTCACGGGGGCGCTGGGCCTGCAGATGCTGGCCCAGCGCCCCGGCCGCACGCCGCGGGACGGTGCTACGAAGACCGTCTCCTGATCTTCGAGCCGAGCCACACCAGCGGGTCGTACTTGCGGTCGACCGCGCGCTCCTTCAGGGGGATCAGGGCGTTGTCGGTGATCTTGATGCCCTCGGGGCAGACCTCGGTGCAGCACTTGGTGATGTTGCAGTAGCCGAGGCCGTGGTCGTCCTGGGCGGTGCGCTTGCGGTCCAGGCCGGTCTCGGCGGCCGCGTCCAGCGGGTGCATCTCGAGTTCGGCGATCCGCATCAGGAAGCGCGGGCCCGCGAACGCCGTCTTGTTCTCCTCGTGGTCACGGACGACATGGCAGGTGTCCTGGCACAGGAAGCACTCGATGCACTTGCGGAACTCCTGCGAGCGGTCCACGTCCTCCTGCATCATCCGGTACTCGCCGGCGCCCAGACCGGCGGGCGGGACGAAGGCGGGGACCTCCCGGGCCTTCTGGTAGTTGAAGCCGACGTCCGTCACCAGGTCCCGGACCACCGGGAATCCCCGCATCGGCGTCACCGTGACCGTCTCCGCCCGGTCGAAGACCGACATGCGGGTCATGCACATCAGCCGCGGGCGGCCGTTGATCTCCGCCGAGCACGAACCGCACTTGCCGGCCTTGCAGTTCCAGCGCACGGCCAGATCGGGCGCCTGGGTGGCCTGGAGGCGGTGGATGATGTCCAGGACCACCTCACCGTCGTTCACCTCGACGGTGAAGTCCTCCAGGCCGCCGCCCTCGACATCACCCCGCCACACCTTGAAGCGGGCCTCGTAGCTGCTCACTCGTACAGCTCCTCTTCGGCGAGGTACTTGACCAGCTCCTCCTTCTCGAAGAGGGCGAGCAGGTCCGGGCGGATGGGGGCCGTGGTCTCACGGCTGAGGCGGATCTGACCGCGGCCGGGGTCGGTGGCCGCGAGGCCGCCGGTGGGGTCGGCGAGGGTGCACAGCAGGTTCACGTTGCGCCACTTGCGGTCCATCGTGGGGTGGTCCTCGCGGGTGTGGCCGCCGCGCGACTCGGTGCGCTCCAGGGCCGCACGGGCCACGCACTCGCTGACCAGCAGCATGTTCCGCAGGTCCAGCGCCAGGTGCCAGCCGGGGTTGAACTGGCGGTGGCCCTCGACCCCGGCGCGGCGGGCGCGTACCCGCAGCTCGGCGAGCTTGTGCAGGGCCTGCTCCATCTCGCCCTCGCGGCGGATGATGCCGACCAGGTCGTTCATGGTCTGCTGGAGTTCCTGGTGCAGGGTGTAGGGGTTCTCCGGCGGGCCCGCCTCGCCCTCCCGGTCCGCCTCCGCGGAGAACGGGCGCAGGGCCTCCGCCGCGGCCGTGTTGACCTGGGCGTCGTCCACCGGCGGGCGCTGGTACGCCACCCCTTGCGCGTACTCCACCGCGTGCCAGCCCGCGCGGCGCCCGAAGACCAGCAGGTCGGAGAGCGAGTTGCCGCCGAGGCGGTTGGAGCCGTGCATACCGCCGGCCACCTCACCGGCCGCGAACAGGCCCGGCACCCCGCGCGCCGCCGCCGTGTCGGAGTCGACCGCGATGCCGCCCATCACGTAGTGACAGGTCGGGCCGACCTCCATGGCCTCCGCCGTGATGTCGACGTCCGCCAGCTCCTTGAACTGGTGGTACATGGACGGCAGCCGGCGCCGGATCACCTCGGCGGGCATCCGCGTGGACACGTCCAGGAAGACCCCGCCGTGCGGCGAGCCCCGGCCCGCCTTGACCTCGGCGTTGATGGCGCGGGCCACCTCGTCGCGGGGGAGGAGTTCCGGTGGGCGCCGGTTGTTGTCCGGGTCCTCGTACCACCGGTCGGCCTCCTCCTCCGACTCGGCGTACTTCTCCTTGAAGACGTCCGGGATGTAGTCGAACATGAACCGCTTGCCCTCGGAGTTCCGCAGGACCCCGCCGTCGCCGCGCACCGACTCGGTGACGAGGATGCCCTTCACCGACGGCGGCCAGACCATGCCCGTCGGGTGGAACTGCACGAACTCCATGTTCAGCAGGGGTGCGCCCGCGAGCAGGGCGAGGGCATGCCCGTCACCGGTGTACTCCCACGAGTTCGAGGTGACCTTGAAGGACTTGCCGATGCCGCCGGTCGCGACCACGACCGCGGGGGCCTCGAGGACGAAGAAGCGGCCGGTCTCGCGGTCGTAGGCGAAGACACCGGAGACGCGCTCGCCGTCCTTGAGGACCCGGGTGACCGTGCACTCCTGGAAGACCTTCAGCCGGGACTCGTAGTCCCCGGTCTCCTTGAAGTCCTCCTGCTGCAGGGCGACGATCTTCTGCTGGAGCGTGCGGATCAGCTCAAGGCCCGTACGGTCGCCGACGTGCGCGAGCCGCGGGTACTCGTGGCCGCCGAAGTTGCGCTGGGAGATCCGGCCGTCCTTCGTGCGGTCGAACAGCGCGCCCCAGGTCTCCAGCTCCCACACCCGGTCCGGGGCCTCCTGCGCGTGCAGCTCGGCCATCCGCCACTGGTTGAGGAACTTGCCGCCGCGCATGGTGTCGCGGAAGTGCACCTGCCAGTTGTCGTGCTCGTTGGCGTTGGCCATGGCCGCCGCGATTCCGCCCTCGGCCATCACCGTGTGCGCCTTGCCGAACAGGGACTTGCAGATCACCGCCGTACGGGCGCCCCGCTCGCGCGCCTCGATCGCGGCCCGCAGACCGGCGCCGCCGGCACCGACCACGACGACGTCCCACTCCTGGCGGTCCACCACGGACATAAGACGGCTCACCTGTTCCTAGAAGAAGCGCGGGTCGGCGAAGACCCCGGACGCGACGAGATAGACGTAGAAGTCGGCGAGCGCCACGCTCACCAGCGACGCCCAGGCCAGCTGCATGTGCCGGGCGTTGAGCCTGCCGACGAACTGCCACGCCTTGTAGCGCACGGGGTGTCTGGAGAAGTGCTTGAGCTTGCCGCCGACGATGTGCCGGCAGGAGTGACAGGAGATGGTGTACGCCCAGATCAGCACGATGTTGGCCAGGAACACCAGGGTGCCGAGCCCCATGTGGCCCCAGCGGTAGTGGGTGTCCCGGAAGGACAGCACGGTGTCGTAGGTGAGCACGCCGGCGACCAGCAGGGCCGCGTAGAAGAAGTACCGGTGGACGTTCTGCAGGATCAGCGGGAAGCGGGTCTCGCCGGTGTACGTCCGGTGCGGCTCGGCCACCGCGCAGGCGGGCGGGGACGCCCAGAAGCTGCGGTAGTACGCCTTGCGGTAGTAGTAGCAGGTCAGCCGGAAGCCGAGCGGGAAGATCAGGATGATGATCGCGGGGGAGATGCCCCACCAGCTCCCGAAGAGATCGGCGTTCGGGCCCGCGTGCATGGTCTTGCAGTTGCTCGCCAGGCACGGTGAGTAGAACGGCGAGACGTACGGCGCCGCGTAGTAGTCGGCGTTGGCGAAGGCCCGCCAGGTCGAGTAGACGACGAAGGCCAGCAGACCGGCCGCGGTGACGGCGGGCGCCAGCCACCAGCGGTCGGTCCGCAGATGCGGGGCGGTGAGCGCGGCGCGCGCACCGGTTCGTACGCCGCCGCTGTTCTGTTGGGATTCCGTACCAGTGGCCAAGGGATGACTCCGGTCGGTTCGGGTCGGTTCAGGGGGCGTGCCGGTCGCGGGCGCCCAGGCCCTCGTCGTCCGAGCCCACCCACAGGCTGGTGTCGTACGGCGTGTCGGAGATGGTGACGAGGTCGGGGCGGCGCGGGGCTTCCCCGGTGGTGGCGGCCTCACGCAGCAGCGCCACGCTCTCGCGCAGGTGGTCGGCGTCCAACCGGACCCGGCGCATCTCCAGGCCGCCGCTGCCGAGCTGGTTCTCCAGGCGTCCCAGCGACCGGGTCAGGTCGTCGAGGGAGCGCTGGACCGAGGTGATGTCGTCGTGCACGGACATGACTTGCCCTCACTTCCGCGGGTCCGGCGGACCCTGGGCGGCAACGTTCATGCGCCTTGGAGTGTCGCGCGTCACACCTGTCGATGTGAAGGCGTGTGCAGCGATTGGCGGAGGCGCACTGGTGCATCTCGGGTGGTGTTTGCGCCGCACGGGTGGGGTTACCGCCCGTCGCCGCCGTGTCGCCCGGTGTCGCCGAATCCTTTCCTCTTCAGTGGGCCGCATAGATCTGATCAGCTCCAAATATCGCCACAGGTGATCAGCTCCATATACCGACAAATGTGAGCATAAACCCGCGGCTTCCCGGAGGTAGCAGAGATGTCCCACGACGGCGTCGGACTGCGCGCGGTGATGCGCTCGGTTTCCTTCCTGACCGCGGGCGCGCTCGCGGTGCCGTTCCTCGCCGGGTGCAGCTCCGACGAAAAGGTCAGCAAGCCGCTCGCCGGGCAGGACATCGCTCCGGCCGCCCGTAACCTGGTCGCCGACGGCGGCGCGCTGAAGTGGGCCGTAGACGCCCTGCCCGAGACCCTGAACACCTTCCAGGCCGACGCCGACGCCGGCACCAGCCGCGTCGCCCAGGCCGTCCTGCCGTCGATGTTCCGGCTGGACGCCGGCGGCCGGCCCGTGCCCAACCCGGCCTACCTGGAGTCGGCCAAGGTCATCGAGACCGAGCCGCGCCAGGTCGTGCTGTACAAGCTGAACCAGAAGGCCGTCTGGAGCGACGGCCGGGAGATCGGCGCCGCCGACTTCCTCGCCCAGTGGCGCGCCCTGTCCGGGAAGAACAGCGCCTACTGGACCGCCCGCAACGCCGGCTACGACCGCATCCAGAAGATCGAGCGCGGCGCCGACGACCTCCAGGTCCGGGTCACCTTCTCCCGCCCCTACGCCGACTGGAAGTCGCTGTTCTCCCCGCTGTACCCGAAGGACGTCATGAGCACCCCGGACGCCTTCAACGACGGGGCCCGCCGCAAGCTGAAGGTCACCGCCGGGCCCTTCAAGGTGGACAAGGTCGACACCGCCAAGAAGGACGTCGTCCTCACCCGCAACCCGCGCTGGTGGGGCAAGCCCGCCAAGCTGGACGAGATCGTGCTGCACGCCGTACCCCGCGACAAGCGGGCCGCCGCGCTCGCCGACGGCAGCGTGGACCTCGCCGACGTCGACCCCGCGGACGCCCAGCGGATCGGGCTCGCCGCCCGCGGTCAGGCGCTGCGGGGCATCAAGGTCCGCAAGTCGCTGGAGCCCGCCTACACCCAGCTCGCCCTGAACGGCTCCACGGGCCCCCTCGCCGACGAACGCGTCCGCAGGGCCGTCGCCCGCGCCCTGGACCGCCGGGAACTGGCCAGGCTGGTGCTCACCCCGCTGGGCCTGCCCGCCGTCCCGGTCGGCAGCCATCTCGCCCTGTCCGGGCAGCCCGCGTACGCCGACAACAGCGGCGCGATCGGCGACCTGGACACCAAGGAGGCGCAGGCGCTGCTCGGCGACGCCGGCTGGGTGCCGGGCGGCCCGGTCAAGGAGCAGAAGAAGACCCAGAAGGCGGCCGGCCCCGAGCAGGACAAGAGCAAGCACGAGAAGAAGTCCGACGGCGGCAAGGACGGCGAGGACAACAAGAGCGGCGGACGGGGCGACGGCGGCGACCGGCACCTGGCCCGCGAGGGCAAGCAGGGCGGCGCACAGGGGGCGTACGCCCCGCAGGGCACGGCCGCGCCGGCGGCCGCGGCCGTGCAGCCCCTGGCCAAGGACGGCAAGCCCCTCCTGCTCCGCTTCGTGCTCCCGACCGGCGCCGGCTCCGAGACGCTGAACTCGGTCGCCGAGCGGATCTCGGCCATGCTGGAGCGGGTGGGCATCCGCACGACGATCAGCAAGGTCCCGGACACGAGCTACTTCAAGGACCACATCGCCTCCGGCGACTACGACCTCGCGCTGTACTCCTGGCCGACCTCCGCGTTCCCGGCGACGGACGACCGGCCGGTGTACGCGAAGCCGGTGCCGGCGGCGGACGGCTCGGTGAACGTCGAGCAGAACTACACACGGGTCGGCACGGACCAGGTGGACCAGCTGTTCGACGAGGCCTTGGCTACGTTGGACGAGGGCGACGAGGTGGCGCTGATCCGCAAGGCGGACTCGCGGATCTGGGCCACGGCGGGGTCGATCCCGCTGTACCAGCGGCCTCAGCTGGTGGCCGTACGGAAGAACCTGGTCAACGCGGGGGCGTTCGGATTCCAGACACCGGTCTACGAGGACATGGGCTACCTGAAGAAGGGCGCGAAACTCCCGGCCGGTCCCGCCGGCTCCCCTTCACCCAGCTGACCTCCATGGAGATCATCACACGGCCCTGAGGAAGCCCACTCCCTCAGGGCCACGTACCATGGGGTGAGGCCGTGGCGTGTCCAGCCCGGCAGGGCCCGCGTGACACACAGGTACGCGCAGGGTGATCCTCACACTCCGGGAGTTCGTCGCACTATGGCCACGCGCCACGACATCCGCAACGTCGCCATCGTCGCTCACGTCGACCACGGCAAGACCACCATCGTCGACGGCATGCTGAAGCAGGCCGGCGCCTTCGCCGCCCACCAGCTCGAAGGCGTCGACGACCGCATGATGGACTCGAACGACCTGGAGCGTGAGAAGGGCATCACGATCCTCGCCAAGAACACGGCGGTCAAGTACCACCCGAAGGACGGCGGGGACCCGATCACGATCAACATCATCGACACCCCCGGCCACGCCGACTTCGGCGGCGAGGTCGAGCGCGGTCTGTCGATGGTCGACGGTGTCGTCCTCCTCGTGGACGCCTCCGAGGGCCCGCTGCCGCAGACCCGGTTCGTGCTGCGCAAGGCGCTGCAGGCCCGCCTGCCCGTCATCCTGTGCATCAACAAGACGGACCGCCCGGACGCCCGGATCGACGAGGTCGTCAACGAGACCTACGACCTCTTCCTGGACCTGGACGCGGACGAGGAGCAGATCGAGTTCCCGATCGTCTACGCCTGCGGCCGTGACGGCATCGCCTCGCTGACCAAGCCGGACAACGGCACGGTCCCGGCCGACAGCGACAGCCTGGAGCCGTTCTTCTCCACGATCCTGGAGCACATCCCCGCGCCGACGTACGAGGAGGACGCGCCGCTCCAGGCCCACGTCACCAACCTCGACGCCGACAACTTCCTCGGCCGTATCGCGCTGCTCCGCGTCGAGCAGGGCGAGCTGCGCAAGGGCCAGACGGTCGCGTGGATCAAGCGCGACGGCACCATCAGCAACGTCCGCATCTCCGAGCTGATGATGACCGAGGCGCTCACCCGCAAGCCGGCGGAGAAGGCCGGCCCCGGTGACATCTGCGCGGTCGCGGGCATCCCGGACATCATGATCGGCGAGACGCTGGCCGACACCGAGAACCCGATCCCGCTGCCGCTGATCACGGTCGACGAGCCGGCGATCTCCATGGTCATCGGCACGAACACCTCGCCGCTGGTCGGCCGCGGCGGCACCGGCAAGGGCGCCGACGCGAAGGCGGCCGTGAAGGACCGCAAGGTCACCGCCCGCCAGGTGAAGGACCGCCTTGACCGCGAGCTGATCGGCAACGTCTCGCTGCGCGTGCTGGACACCGAGCGTCCGGACGCCTGGGAGGTCCAGGGCCGTGGTGAGCTGGCGCTCGCCATCCTGGTCGAGACCATGCGCCGGGAGGGCTACGAGCTCACCGTCGGCAAGCCGCAGGTCGTCACCAAGGAGGTCGACGGCAAGGTCTACGAGCCGGTCGAGCGCATGACGATCGACGTGCCCGAGGAGCACATGGGCGCCGTCACGCAGCTGATGGGTGTCCGCAAGGGCCGCATGGACAACATGTCCAACCACGGTTCCGGCTGGGTGCGCATGGAGTTCGTCGTGCCCTCGCGCGGACTCATCGGTTTCCGGACCGAGTTCCTGACCCAGACCCGCGGCACCGGCATCGGGCACTCCATCCACGAGGGCCACGAGCCCTGGTTCGGCGCGCTGCAGACCCGTAACAACGGTTCGCTGGTGGCCGACCGCTCCGGCGCGGTCACCGCGTTCGCGATGACGAATCTTCAGGAGCGCGGCGTGCTCTTCGTGGAGCCGGGCACCGAGGTGTACGAGGGCATGATCGTCGGTGAGAACTCCCGCTCCGACGACATGGACGTCAACATCACCAAGGAGAAGAAGCTCACCAACATGCGGTCCTCGACGGCCGACGTGGCCGAGTCGATCGTGCCGCCGCGCAAGCTGTCGCTGGAGCAGTCGCTGGAGTTCTGCCGTGACGACGAGTGCGTCGAGGTGACCCCGGAGGCCGTTCGCATTCGCAAGGTCGTGCTCGACCAGCGGGAGCGGGCGCGCGCCGCGAGCCGCGCCAAGCACGGCTGATCCCGGAGCAGTTGAGGCCGGCAAATAAGCCCGGGTGTCCCCAGAATGGGGGCACCCGGGCTTTTTGCAAACCGTTTTCGGGGGCTCATGTCCGACATGCGGAGATCCCTGACCGATAGCCAAGTAACAAGTCCGTTTCGCGCCTTCTTCCGTCGAACAGTTTGTCCAGATTTTGGAAGGTCTAGGCGGCAGCCGTGACTGAATTGAGATCTACGGGCAGTGGTCGGTGCTCGACCCATGGCAGATAGTTAGCCGCGTAGCGCTCGGGTCAATGGGTCTCGCACTGTGGGGACGGCGCGTCGACTCACGAGCACCAGGGGGTGTCTGGCCCTCCGTCAGGGGTGTCGGAGGGTAGACGGAAACCCTCTCCTGTTGGTGAACATGTGGAGTCATGAGGAGGAACCCCCATGCGCGGTGTCACAAACACCAGGTGGGTCTGTTCGTCGCTTCCAGCGGTGTGATTCGGCTGTAGAACTACGCGCGTCCGCCTTGCGGTTCCGCGCGTTCTCGGAGTACCCGAGTATCTCTCACACTCATACCTGTGAAACGGACGAACCGTGACAAGTCCTATCGACATTGAGGGCGGCGGAACCTCGGTCGTCGTCGACGGCGAACCAGGGCCGGAGGCGAAGAGCGAAGCCGTCAAGCTCGAAGGCCGGTCCCCCGGCCAGCTGATGTGGATGCGCTTCAAGCGCGACCGCACCGGCGTGATCTCGGCCTACGTCGTGGGCTTCTTCTTCCTGGTCGGGCTGCTCGCCCCGCTGATCGCCAAGCTGTACGGGAAGGACCCGTACACGGTGTACGCGGACGAGCGCCCGGAACTCTTCGACAGCGCCGGCGTGCCGGTGCATCCCAACGGCGGTATCAGCAGCGAGTTCTGGTTCGGTCTCGAACCCGGAAACGGCTACGACGTCTTCACCAAGCTGATCTACGGCATCCGCACCTCACTGATGATCTCGGTCGCCGTCACCGTCGCCGTCGTGGTGACCGGCATCCTGCTCGGTGTCGCGGCCGGCTATCTCGGCGGCAGGACCGACTACTTCATCGGCCGGGTCATCGACTTCCTGCTCGCCTTCCCGGCGCAGCTGTTCTTCATCGCGAGCATGCCGGTCGTGGTGTCCCTGTTCGTCAGTCCCCGCGACGAGACGCCGACCTACGTCCGGGTGGTGGCCCTGATCATCGTCCAGTGGTTCCTGGGCTGGATGGGTCTCGGGCGTATCCTGCGCGGCACCGCACTCGCGCTGCGGGAACGGGAGTTCATCGAGGCGGCCAAGGTCAGCGGTGCCTCGTCGTGGCGGATCATCAGCAAGGAGATCCTGCCGAACGTCGTCACCCCGCTGCTGGTGCAGGCGACGTACCTGCTGCCCGGTTTCGTGACGGCCGAGGCCGGTCTGTCCTTCCTGGGCGTCGGCATCGTCGAACCGACGCCGGACTGGGGGCAGATGTTCTCCAAGGCGTCCACCGAACTGGTGATGCAGAACGACATCACCTACATGTTCTTCCCCGGCATATCGATGATCATCTTCGTCGTCGCGTTCAACCTGCTCGGGGACTCGGTCAGAGACGCCTTCGATCCCAAGACCGCGCGCTGACCTTTCACTGCACCAACTCCACTGCACCACAGCGCACTTCCAGCAGTCTTTTTCGCACTGGTGAGACACAGAACGCACTGGTGACACACAGAATGGGTGGGAATCTTCGTGATGAGTAGGGGCGGACGCCACGTCTACAGCGCGCTCTCCGTGCTCGCGGCCGGAGCTCTTGTGCTCACCGGTTGCAGCAAGGGCGGCAGCGACACCGGCTCCAACGAGAAGAAGGACCAGCAGGACGCCAAGCGGCAGCAGGCGTCGATCAAGTTCGGTGACACGGCGGCCTCCACCGGCCCCGCGGCCGACGTGCCCGGAGCCAAGCCCGGCGGCACCATGGAGGTGCTGCAGCGGGACTCGTACGCGCACCTCGACCCGGGCCAGATCTACGTCTCCGACGAGGGTTCACTCGCGACCCTCCTGCACAGAGGTCTCACGGGCTACAAGGCCACCAGCAACGACGGCAAGCAGCACGAGGTGGTCGGCGACCTCGCCACCGACTCCGGCACCACCACCGACGGCGGCAAGACCTGGAAGTACACGCTGAAGGACGGCATCAAGTTCCAGGACGGCACGCCGATCACGTCCAAGGACATCCGCTGGAGCATCGAGCGGCTCTTCGCGCCGTTCATCAACCAGGGCCCCGCCTACGTCCAGCAGTGGCTGGCCGACACCTCGGGCGCCGACTACCGCAAGCTGCTCAAGGACGGTCCGTACAAGGGCAAGCACCTGCCCGACTCCATCCTGGAGACCCCGGACGACAAGACCATCGTCTTCCACTTCAAGAAGTCGCACCCCGACCTGCCCTACGCGCTGGCCATGGCCGGCTACGCGGTCGTCTCGCAGAAGGGCGACACCAAGGAGCGGTACGACAAGAACCCGGTGGTGTCCGGCCCGTACAAGATCCAGTCGTTCAAGTCCGGCAAGTCGATGGTGCTGGTCAAGAACACGAACTGGGACCCGAAGACGGACCCGATCCGGCACCAGTACGTGGACCAGTTCAACATCACGTTCAACCAGCAGTTCGAGACCTCCACCAAGGCCCTGCTCGCCGACAGCGGCGCCGACCAGACCGGCATCAGCTTCAACAACCAGGTCGACGCGGGCAACCTCTCCCAGGTGCTGCGTGACCCGAAGATGAAGTCGCGCACGGTCTCCGGCTACCAGCCGTACGTCGGCCAGATGAACATCAACATGAGCCACCCGGCCATGAAGGACAAGACGGTCCGCGAGGCCATCGCCTACGCCCTGCCGGTCACCCCGTTCGTGCGCGCCTACGGCGGCAACGACGCCATGGAGGTCGCGGGCGGTCTGATCTCCCCGACCGTCTCCGGCTACGACGCCTCCTTCGACCCGTGGGGCAAGAAGAAGAACCCCGGCGGTGACCCGGCCAAGGCCAAGGAGCTGCTGAAGAAGGCCGGCAAGCTCAACATGAAGCTGACCTTCGGCTACATCAACACCCCCGAGGGCCAGCAGTACTCCACGGCCATGGCGGCGGGCCTGAAGAAGGCCGGCTTCGACGTCCAGCGCCAGGAGATCCCGGCCGAGACCTACTACGACCAGGTCTCCAAGCTGAACAACAACTACGACATCTTCCACACCGCGTGGGGCGCCGACTGGCCGTCCGCCTCGACCGTGATCCCGCCGCTGTACGACGGCCGCGTGATCGCCGACGGTGCGCAGAACTACTCGCAGGTCAACGACCCGAAGATCAACAGCGACATCGACCGGATCAACCAGATCACCGACCCGGTCAAGGCCGCGGCCGAGTGGGAGAAGCTCGACCAGTACATCGTCAAGGACGTCGTCAACGTCGTCCCGACCGCGTACTACAAGCAGACCCAGATCGCCGGCTCCAAGGTCGGCGGCCTCGTCTACGACGACGTGATCGGCGGGGTCGACCCGCGTCGCCTCTTCATCAAGTAACCGTCCCCGTCCGGTACCCGGCGCGCTCCCGAACAGGGGGCGCGCCGGGCACCGCCAAGGCCGCCGACGTCTGAGAGCTGCCCTGTCATGCTGCGCTTCCTCGTCCGCCGGATCATCGGTGCCGTCATCATTCTGTTCCTGCTGAGCATCGTCACGTTCGTGCTGTTCTTCGGGGTGCCCCGGGACCCCGCACTGATGATGTGCGGCAAGACCTGCAACCCGGACAGCATCGCGAACATCCACCATGTGCTCGGCCTGGACAAATCCATCACCGAGCAGTACTGGATCTTCCTGCACAACCTCGTCATGGGCAGCGACCAGTTCGCCCAGGGCCCTTGCCCGGCCCCCTGCTTCGGCTACTCGTACCACACCAACGAGCAGGTCTGGGGCACCCTGATGGACCGGCTGCCCACCACCGTCTCGCTCACCCTGGGCGCGGCCGTGTGCTTCCTGATCGTCGGCCTCGGCACCGGGCTGCTCGCCGCCTGGCGGCGCGGCACGCTGATCGACAAGACGGCCACCGCGGGCGCCATGGTCATCAGCTCCCTGCAGATCTACTTCCTCGGCCCGCTCGCCCTGGCGATCCTCGTCTACCAGACCCACTGGTTCGACAAGCCCTCCTACAACGAGTTCACCCACGACCCGGCCTCCTGGTTCACCGGCCTGATCATCCCCTGGGTGATCCTCTCCACGATCTTCGCGGCGCAGTACACCCGTATGGCGCGCTCCTCGATGATCGAACAGCTCCAGGAGGAACACGTCCGCACCGCCCGCGCGAAGGGCATGTCCCGCGGTTACGTCTTCTTCCGCTACGCCTGGCGGGGTTCGCTGATCCCGATCGTCACCATCTTCGGCATCGACCTCGGCTCGCTGTTCGGCGGCGCCATCATCACCGAGTACACCTTCGGCCTGCCCGGTCTCGGCAACCTCGCCGTGCAGTCCGTCTTCTTCAGCGACCTGCCGCTGCTGCTCGGGGTGATGCTCTTCTCCGCCAGCATGATCCTGCTGTTCAACATCATCGTCGACGCCGCCTACGCCTTCATCGACCCGCGCGTGCGGCTGTCCTAGGAGCACTGTCGTGACCACTCTGACCAAGGAGGCCGGTGCTCCGACCCCGGCCGGCACCGGTCCCCTGCTCTCGGTACGGGACCTGCACGTCAGCTTCAAGACCGAGGACGGCGTCGTACGGGCCGTGGACGGACTCTCCTTCGACCTGGAGCGCGGCAGGACGCTCGGCATCGTGGGGGAGTCCGGCTCGGGCAAGTCGGTGACCAACCTGACCATCCTCGGCCTGCACAACCCCATGTTCACCACGGTCGAGGGCGAGATCCTGCTGGACGGGCGGGAGTTGACCACGGCCCGCGAGTCCGAGCTGGAGAAGCTGCGCGGCAACAAGGTCGCCATGATCTTCCAGGACCCGCTCACCGCGCTCTCCCCCTACTACACCGTCGGCCGGCAGATCGCCGAGCCGTACATGAAGCACACCGGCGCCTCCAAGAAGCAGGCCTGGGAACGCGCCGTGGAGATGCTCGGCAAGGTCGGCATCCCCAACCCGAAGGAGCGGGCGAAGGACTACCCGCACCAGTTCTCCGGCGGTATGCGCCAGCGCGCCATGATCGCCATGGCGCTGGTCTGCGACCCCGACCTGCTGATCGCCGACGAGCCGACGACCGCCCTGGACGTGACGGTCCAGGCGCAGATCCTCGACCTGCTCAAGGACCTGCAGCAGGAGTTCGGATCCGGCATCATCTTCATCACCCACGACCTGGGGGTGATCGCCGACATGGCCGACGACATCATGGTGATGTACGCGGGCGGCGCGGTGGAGCGCGGCACGGTCGACGAGGTGCTCAGGTCCCCGCGTCATCCCTACACCTGGGGCCTGCTGAACTCGATGCCGCGCCTGGACTCCGACCTCGGCGCCCAGCTCTCCCCGATCCCCGGGGCCCCGCCGTCGCTGCTCAACCCGCCGTCCGGCTGCCGTTTCCACCCCCGCTGCACCTATCCGGAGCGGGTGGAGGGCACGGGCCGCTGCATGCGCGAGCGCCCGCTGCTCGCCCCGGACCGGGCCTCCGCGTGCCATCTCACGGAGGAACAGAAGCGGACCATCTTCATCGAAGAGATCAAGCCCCGTCTGGGGTAGTCGTCAGTTGTCCTAGGAGGACATCGTCATGACCGAGGACATGGTCCTCCCAGCCCCGCGCGAGAAGAGCGCCGGCGCGGACGGGGAGCCGCTGCTGCGGGTCTCCGGACTGACCAAGCACTTCCCCGTCAAGGGCGGCTTCCCGATCCGCCGGACGATCGGCGCGGTGCAGGCCGTGGACGGCATCGACCTCACGGTCCACGCCGGGGAGAGCTTCGGCCTGGTCGGCGAGTCGGGCTGCGGCAAGTCGACCACCGGCCGGCTGATCACGCGTCTGCTGGAGCCGACGGGCGGCACGATCACCTACCGCGGGCAGGACATCAGCCACGCCACGCGCAAGCAGCTCGCCCCGATCCGCTCCGAGATCCAGATGATCTTCCAGGACCCGTACTCGTCGCTGAACCCGCGGCAGACGGTCGGCAAGATCATCTCGGGCCCGATGGAGATCAACGGGATCGAGCCCGAGGGCGGCCGCGAGAAGCGGGTCCGCGAACTCCTGGAGATCGTCGGCCTCAACCCCGAGCACTACAACCGCTTCCCGCACGAGTTCTCGGGCGGCCAGCGCCAGCGCATCGGCGTGGCGAGGGCGCTCGCCCTGGAGCCGAAGCTGATCGTCGCGGACGAGCCGGTCTCCGCGCTGGACGTCTCCATCCAGGCGCAGGTGGTGAACCTGCTCCAGGAGGTCCAGAAGGAACTGGGCATCGCGTTCGTCTTCATCGCCCACGACCTGGCCGTCGTCCGCCACTTCTCGCAGCGGGTGGCGGTCATGTACCTGGGCAAGATCATCGAGGTGGGCGACCGCGACTCCATCTACACCCGCCCGCGCCACCCGTACACGCACGCCCTGCTGTCCGCCGTGCCCGAGGTGAACCTGTCGGACGAGGACACCGGCGGGCGCGAGCGCATCCGCCTGGCCGGCGACGTGCCGTCCCCCATCTCCCCGCCCTCGGGCTGCCGCTTCCGCACGCGCTGCTGGAAGGCGCAGGACAAGTGCGCGACCGAGGAGCCGCCGCTGGTCCAGATCTCCGGCAACCACAGCGGACATCTGACGGCCTGCCACTTCCCGGAGGAGCCGACGACCGAGGCCCGGGACGAGGACATCGTGCTGGACCCGGCACTGGCGGCACTGGAGGAGGACGCCGACTGATCAGGCGGGCCGGGCCACCGTGATGATCTCGGGGCTGGCGGGGGTGACCGGCCCCCGCCGCCAGTCGCCGTACTGCTCGACGACCGCGAGGCCGGCCTCGGCCAGGAACCCCTCCAGGGACTCCTGGTCCAGGAACCGCAGGACACTGTGGCACACCTGCGGGACCGGCCACGCATCGCCGTCGTAGCTCTCGGTGAACCGGATCCGGCCGTTGACCAGGCCGTCACCCCGCACTTCGTGCCACACCCGCACCGGTGCCCCGTCCCCGGCGGTGATCTCGTACACCCGGTCCGGGGTCCAGCGCTCCCAGGCGCGGGCGGCCGGGTTGCGGGTCTCGAACACGAACCGCCCGCCGTCGCCGAGGGCCGCCCGGGCCCCGCGCAGACAGTGCCGGATCTCCTCGTCCCCGACCAGCTCCTGGAAGGCGTGGCCGGTCATGACGGCGAGGTCGAACTCCCCGTCCCACAGCCGGGTGCGCATGTCCCCGAGCACCCACTCGACGTCCGGCCGGGCCCGCCTGGCCTGTACGAGCATGGCGGGGGCCGGATCGAGCCCCATCAGCCGGCCGCCGTGCCCCTCGGCCCGCGCCCGGCGCAGCAACTGCCCGGTACCGCACCCGATGTCCAGCACCGAGCGTGCCCCGCGCATCAGACCGAGGTAGAAGTCGTCGCCCGGACCCCAGGGGTTGAGGCGGTCGTAGAGCGCGGCGAGCGTGAGATCGGTAAAGGCATGATCTACCACCGCGGCAGTTTGACACACGATGTTGAACGGCGCGTCAGGTTCCGGTGCGCTTCTCGGGCGATTTTCAACTCCGCGCCGACGCCGAACCCTTGTACGACGAAGGCCCGCGTCTGGGGAGGCGCGGGCCTTCGTCCCCTGGAAGCGGACGTTCAGGGCTCGGGTCAATGGGCCGGTGAAGTCCCTTCCGCAAGCGGACGGCTGACGAAAAGGGGTGTGTCAGGCCGCCGCCTCGGGGTCCTTGGAGAGACGGTCCTGGGAGGCACGCGGGGCGGGGATCGTCTCCTGCGTCTCAGGATAGTGGCACGCCGTGAGGTGACCCGGCTTGTTGCCCTCTACCTGCACCAGCGGCGGGGCCTCCGACGCGCACTTCTCCGTCGCCTTCCAGCAGCGGGTGCGGAAGCGGCAGCCGGAGGGCGGGTTGATGGGGGAGGGCACGTCGCCGACCAGGCGGATGCGCTCGCGCGGCTCCGCGTCCACCGTCGCCTCGGGCACGGCGGAGAGCAACGCCCGGGTGTAGGGGTGGCGCGGGTTGCCGTACAGGTCGTCGCGGTCGGCGATCTCGACGATCTTGCCGAGGTACATCACCGCGACGCGCTGCGAGAAGTGCCGGACGATCGCGAGGTCGTGGGCGATGAAGACGAACGCGATGCCGAGTTCCCGCTGCACCTTCTGCAGCAGGTTCACCACCTGCGCCTGGATCGAGACGTCCAGGGCCGAGACCGGCTCGTCCGCCACGATCAGCTTCGGCTCCAGGGCGAGCGCGCGCGCCACGCCGATGCGCTGGCGCTGGCCGCCCGAGAACTCGTGCGGGAAGCGGTTGTAGTGCTCGGGGTTGAGGCCGACGATCTCCAGCAGCTCACGGACGCGCTTCTCGCGGCCGCCGGCCGGGTTGATGTCGTTGATCTCCATCGGCCCAGAGATGATCTTGCCGACCGTCTGCCGCGGGTTCAGCGAGGCGTACGGGTCCTGGAAGATCATCTGGATCTCGGAGCGGATCGGCGCCAGATCCCTGCGGCCCGCGTGCGTGATGTCCTGCCCGCGGTAGGTGATCTTGCCGCCGGTCGGCTCCAGCAGGCGCGTGATCAGCCGGCCGGTGGTCGACTTGCCGCAGCCCGACTCGCCGACGAGGCCCAGGCTCTCGCCCTCGCCGACCTGGAAGTCCAGCCCGTCCACGGCCTGCACCGCGCCCACGGTACGGCGGATCGGGAAGCCGCCCTTGATCGGGAAGTGCTTGGTGAGCCCGGAGACGTCCAGGAGGGGGTTCGTGTTGCTCATGGTCGTGAAGTCCCGTCTGCTGTCCGTCAGTTGTGCCGGGTTGTGGCGAAGTCGGCGAACAATTCCTGCTTCTGTTCGGCGGTGAGGTGGCAGGCCGAGCCGCGGCCCTCGGTGATCTCCAGCACCGGCCGGTCACTGGAGCACTTCCCGCCCGCCACCTTCTCCGCGAAGGCGCAGCGCGGGTGGAAGCGGCAGCCGGACGGCGGGTTGAGCAGCGACGGCGGCGAACCCGGGATCGGCGTCAGCGGCACGTCCACCGGGCCGTTCAGGCTCGGCATCGAGTTCAGCAGGCCCAGGGTGTAGGGGTGCTCCGGGGTGCGGAGCACCTCCTGCTTGGTGCCGCGCTCCACGCATCGGCCGCCGTACATCACCAGCACGTCGTCCGCGATGTCCGCGATGACGCCGAGGTCGTGGGTGATGAAGATGATCGCGGTGCCGAACTCCTGCTGGAGGTCCTTCAGCAGGTCCATGATCTGGGCCTGGACCGTCACGTCGAGGGCCGTGGTCGGCTCGTCGGCGATCAGCAGCTCGGGGTCGCAGACCAGCGCCATGGCGATCATCGCGCGCTGGCGCATACCGCCGGAGAACTGGTGGGGGTAGTCGTCGACCCGCATGTCCGGCTGCGGGATGCCCACCCGGCGTAGCATCTCGATGGCCCGCTTGCGTGCCTCGGCCTTGGAGCAGCCCGTGTGCTTGCGGTAGGTCTCGCCGATCTGGACGCCGATGGTGTGGTACGGCGACAGCGAGGCCAGCGCGTCCTGGAAGATCATGGACATCTTGTTGCCGCGCAGCCGCTCCAGCTCCCTCTCGGAGGCGGTGAGCAGGTCCTTGCCGTCGAGGAGGATCTCGCCCTCGATCGCCGTGTGCGCACGGTCGTGGAGGCCCAGGATCGTCAGGTTGGTGACCGACTTGCCGGAGCCCGACTCGCCCACGATGCCGAGCGTCTGGCCCTTGGCCAGGTCGAAGCTGAGACCGTCGACGGCCTTGACGATGCCGTCCTCGGTGGAGAAGTGGACCTTCAGGTCCCTGATCGAGAGGAACGGCTGCTGATCGGTGCTCGTCACGGGGACGCTCCTGAGGGGGGTGATGCGAGGGGTCGGGGATGGGGCGGAGGTCAGGCGAGCCGGATCCGCGGGTCGATAAGGGCGTAGACGGCGTCGACGACGATGTTGAAGATCACGATCGCGCCGGCCGACAGCAGGGTCACGCCGAGCACCATGGGCAGGTCGCTCTTGTTGACCGCGTCCACCGCGAGGCGGCCGACGCCCTGAAGGCTGAACACCGTCTCGGTGATCATCGCGCCACCGATGAGCGTGCCCAGGTCGATGCCGAAGATGGTGACGATCGGGCCCATGGCGCCACGCCAGGCGAACCGGAAGAAGACGTTGCGGCGGGACAGACCCTTGGCGCGGGCCGTGCGGACGTAGTCCTCACTGAGCGTCTCGACCAGCTGGGACCGCGTCATACGGGTGTAGTTGGCGGTCCAGATCAGCGCCAGCACCAGCCACGGCAGCAGCAGGCCGGAGGCCCAGTCGACCGGGTTCTGGGTGATGGGCGTGTACGACGGGTTGTCGAGGATGCCGAGCTTCGCGACGAAGAAGTACATCGCGATGTAGCCGACGAAGTAGATCTGCAGCGAGGAGCCGATCAGCGAGGCCGAGCTGGCCACCTTGTCCTGCCACTTGCCCTGCTTGACGGCGGCGACCATGCCGGTGCCGACGCCGAAGACGAGGAAGACGACGGCCGATCCGAAGGCCAGCGAGAGGGTCAGCGGCAGCCGGTCCAGGATGGTGCCGAGGACAGGCTCCCGGTTGGCGAACGAGTAGCCGAGGCAGGGCGCGCTGCAGTTGCCGAAGTCGCCGTAGCTGCGCCCGACGAAGATGCCCTTCACCCAGTACCAGTACTGGACCGGGACCGGGTGGTCGATGCCCAGGTTGTGCCGGACCTGCTTGAGCATGTCGGGCGTGCAGTTCTTGCCGCACGACATCATGGCGGGGTCACGCGGGATGGCGTAGAAGAGCCAGAAAGTGACGGCGCTGATGATCAACAGAATGACCAGCGCGCCGAGAACTCGGCGGACAAGGAAGCGGAACATGGGGCGTGACTTTCCGGACGGGGCGCCGTCGCCGGGATTGGGGGATGGGCCGGAGGGGGCGGCCAGGTCGTGGCCGCCCCCGGAGGGTCGATGCCGCGCTTACTTCTTGGCGTACAGCTTGCAGAGCGCGACGCAGGTGTTGCCGGCGTCGTAGACGACGTTGCCGACCTTGGACCCGTACATCCAGTTGCGGATGGAGTGGTAGTCCGGGACCACCGGCGCCAGCTCCATGATCTGGCGGTCGATGGCGCCCCAGGCCTTGTTGGCCTGGTCGACGTCGGCGATCGTCGAGGCGGCGTCGATCGCCTTGTTCACGCTCGGGTCGTTCAGCTGGGCGTAGTTGCTGCGGCCGTCGCCGATGTTCTTGCCGCTCCAGCAGGGGAAGAAGACCGAGTAACCGTTCGGCCAGTCCGGGCTCCAGCCCGCCGCGAACAGGTCGTACTCATTGTCGATCTTGCCGATCTGGGTGTAGAACGTCGACTTGTCGACCTGCTTGTTGACCACCTGGAAGCCGGCTGCCTCCAGGGCGTTCTTGATCGCGACAGCCTGCTTCACGGCGTTGTCGGACTGCTGGTACGCGATGACCAGCTTCTGGCCGAGCTTGCCGGCCTCCTTCAGCAGGGCCTTGGCCTTCGCCGGGTCACCACCCGGCTTCGTGTCCGTGCCGTACAGGTCGAACTTCTGGTAGCCGGGGGTGACCGGGCTGAGGATCGTGGTGGCCAGCTCGCTGGTGGCCTTGCCGCCACGGATGGTCTGGAGCTGCTGGTGCGGCCACGCCCAGTTGATGGCCTGGCGGACCTTGACGTCCTTGATGCGGGTCGTGTTGATCGGCCAGTAGTACGTGACCGTGTCGACCTGGGTGAGGACGCGCTGCTTCAGCGTGGCGTTGGTGAGGACCTGGGCGATGCGCTCGGGGGCGACCTCGTTGAAGATCGACATCGCGTACTGGTCGTTGCCCTTGTCGGCGATGTACCGGTCGGTCGAGGCGACCGACTCGAAGCCGAACTGGAACACGTACTTGTCCGGGTACGCGTTGCGGATCGAGTCCGTCTTCGGGTCCCAGTGCTCGTTGCGCACGTAGGTCAGCGACTTGCCGACCTGACGGTCACCGATCTTGTAGGGACCGAGCGCGTAGGGGCGCTTGTCGTACTTCTCCTTGGTGTCGTGCTTCTTGTTCACGAGACCGTAGCCCGGCATGGCGAGCGTGTAGTTGAAGTCGGCGCGCGGCTCGCTGAGGTGGAAGGTGACCGTCTTGCCGGAGACCTCCAGCGAGTCGATGTGCTTGCCGTCGTAGGGGCCCTTGTACTTGTCGCCGCCGACCAGCCACTGCTGGACGTAGCGCGGGCCCTCGGTCACGAAGGAGGCGAAGAGGCGCTCGAAGGTGTGGCGGACGTCGTCCATGGAGAGGTCGGTGCCGTCCTCCCACTTGATGCCGTCCTTGATCGTGAACGACCAGGTCTTGCCGCCGTTCTTCATGGTGCCGGCGTCGGTGGCGAGGTCGCCGACCAGCGTGCAGCCGCCCTTGTCGTCGACCTTGTAGCCGGTCAGACCACGCAGGATGGGTCGGGTGATGGCACCCTCGGTCGAGACGTAGATCTGCGCCGGGTCCAGGTGGTCCATGTCGAACTGGTCGAGCGAGTAGATCGTCCCGCCCTTGACCGCGCCCGGAACCTCGGGGGCCGGACCCGTCGAGTCGGCCTTGGTGCCGACCGGGATGTTCATGGTCTTGGCCTTGCTCACCGACGGGATGTTCTTGTCGGTGCCGTTCTTGCTGCCGCTGCTGCAGGCGCTCAGCACGGTCGTCGAGGCCGCGGCCACGCCGGTGGCGATCAGGAAGTTTCTACGGGAAAAGGACATGCTGAGCCTGCCTATACGGGTCAATTCGGAGGGTCGGGACCAGCCGGACGTCATCGAACCGGGCCGGGTGGAACTGGGCTGCTAGCGCTTGGACTTGGGGTCGAGCGCGTCGCGCACGGAGTCGCCGAGCAGGTTGAAGGCGAGGACGAAGATCACCATCGACAGGCCCGGGAAGAGCATGAAGGTGATGTCCTGCGAGTAGAACTGGGCTCCTCGACCGATCATGACGCCCCAGTCGGGGGTCGGGTCGGTGATGCCGACGCCGAGGAAGGCCAGACCGGCCTCGGCGGTCACGTAGGCCGGGAGCATCAGCGTGGACTGGATGATGATCGGCGTCCACAGGTTCGGCAGCAGCTCCTTGAACACGATGCGCATGGGGGACGCGCCCGTGACCTTGGCCGCCTCGACGAACTCACGCTCACGCAGGCCGAGAACCTGGCCGCGCAGCAGCCGGGCGATGGACGCCCAGCCGAAGGCGGACAGGACGATGATCAGGGAGAGGGCGATCAGCCAGGTCGGGACGTTGTCGGTGCTGGCGACGAAGAGGCCGTAGACGACCGGCATGAACGCGATGAAGAACAGCGTGGACGGGAAGGAGAGCAGGATGTCGATGATCCGGCCGACGAGGTAGTCCGTCTTGCCGCCCAGGTAGCCCGCCGTCACGCCGACCACGACACCGACGAGCGTCGTCAGGAGGGTCGCGGCCACGGCGATGCCGAGCGAGGTCCGGATGCCGTAGATCAGGAACGTGAAGACGTCCCGGCCAAGCTGCGGCTCGATGCCGAACCAGAACTCCGAGCTCATGCCGCCGTTCGGGCCCGCCGGGTACGAGAACGCGTCGAGCAGGCTCGGGTCCTGGCTCGCGTACGTGGTGTACGGGTTCTTGCCGTACAGCTTGGCTATCAGCGGCGCCGCGATCGCGATCACGAAGAAGAAGATCACGACGTAGGCGGATATCACGCCCGTCTTGTCGCGCTTGAAGCGCTTCCAGGCGAGCCGCCCTGGAGAGCGGCTCTCACTGCCCTTCGGCCCGCCGGAAGTGGTCGACTTCGCCACGGTCTCGTCGGTCACCTCAAGCGGGGCAGCCGCGGATGGAGATGGGGGGGTCATGGTGCTCCTGGCCCACGGGAGGGTCTGATGACTCCGCAGGGCACGCTTCCCCTACGGGCTACGGCGGACTTTTTCAACCGAATTCATGCAGGGTCAATAAATTCTCGGTCGCCTTGGTTGCGTCTTTACCTTCTTTACTCGCTCTTGATCATTCCGTAGCTACGCGTGTAGCGTGCCGTGATCGATCCGTGCTTCACATCGGACTAACCGGACCAATCGGGCGATGAGTTCGATATACGGACGCCGACGTGTCGAAATGCGTACATCGACACGTCGCAATCCAACGTTTCGGCATCGTTGCATGAAGATCTATTGCGCTCCCCGTCCAAGATCGTCCGAGCGCTCCAGGGGCCTGCCTGCTTTCGGCTGACGTGTCCCGCCGGCGGCCTCTCAATCCGACAGTCAGGCTGTGGTATGTGATCGTATGAACCGATATTGGCCGGTATCGGATCTGCGCTCGCGGAGGAGGCAGCCATGCGGGGTATCAGGCACGCCCGATGGGCCGCCTGTGTGATCGCCGCCGGGCTGCTGGTCACCGCGTGCGGAGACAGCGGCGGCTTCGGCGGCGCCGGGGTGCTGACCTCCTCCTGGGGCGACCCGCAGAACCCGCTGGAGCCCGCCAACACCAACGAGGTGCAGGGCGGCAAGGTCCTCGACATGATCTTCCGGGGGCTGAAGAAGTACGACCCGAGGACCGGCAAGGCCCAGAACTGGCTCGCCGCGTCCATCGACACCAGGGACTCGCGGAACTTCACGATCAAGGTGAAGGACGGCTGGACCTTCGCCAACGGCGAGAAGGTGACCGCCCGCTCCTTCGTGGACGCCTGGAACTACGGGGCGAGCCTGAAGAACAACCAGAAGAACGCCTACTTCTTCGCCTACATCGACGGCTACGACAAGGTCCACCCCGACAGCGGCGCGCAGACCGCCGACACCCTGTCGGGACTGAAGGTCACCGGCCCGATGACCTTCACCGTCCGGCTCAACCAGAAGTTCTCCAGCTTCCCCGACACCCTCGGCTACGCGGCCTTCGCCCCGCTGCCCCGCACCTTCTTCACCGACCACGCCGCCTGGGTGAAGAAGCCGGTCGGCAACGGGCCCTACCGGATCGAGTCCTACACCAGGGGCTCGGCGATGAACCTGAAGAAGTGGGACGGCTACCCCGGCCCCGACAGGGCACGGAACGCCGGGGTGACCCTGCTGGTGTACACCGACAGCAACACCGCCTACACCGACGTGCTGGCCGGCAACCTCGACCTGGTCGACGACGTGCCCTCCACCCAGCTCAAGAACGTCGAGACCGATCTGAACGGCCGCTACATCAACACCCCCGCGGGCATCCTGCAGACCCTCGCCTTCCCGTACTACGACCCGAAGTGGGACACCCCCGGGGCGCGGAAGGTCCGCACCGGCCTGTCCATGGCGATCAACCGCAAGCAGATCACCGAGACCATCTTCCGGAACACCCGCACCCCTGCCACCGACTGGACCTCCCCGGTCCTCGGCGCGGCCGGCGGCTACAAGCCCGGGCTGTGCGGCCACGCCTGCGACTACGACCCCGCGCAGGCCAAGAGGCTCATCCAGGAGGGCGGCGGGATCCCCGGCGGGCAGCTGAAGATCACCTACAACGCGGACACGGGCTCGCACAAGCAATGGGTGGACGCCGTGTGCAACTCCATCAACAACGCGCTCGGCAAGGACAAGGCCTGCGTGGGCAACCCGGTCGGCACCTTCGCCGACTTCCGCAACCAGATCGGGCAGCACAAGATGACCGGCCCCTTCCGGGCCGGCTGGCAGATGGACTACCCGTTGATCCAGAACTTCCTGCAGCCGCTGTACTACACGGGCGCCTCCTCCAACGACGGCAAGTGGTCCAACAGCGACTTCGACCGGCTCGTCGACCGGGCCAACGCCGAGACCGGGCAGGCCAAGGCCGTCGCCCTCTTCCAGCAGGCCGAGGAGGTCGTCCGCGACAACATGGCGGCCATCCCGCTGTGGTACCAGAACGGCAGCGCGGGCTACACCGCCCGGCTCTCCCACGTGGCGCTCAACCCGTTCAGCGTGCCGGTCTACAACGAGATCAAGGTCGGCTGATCCCCATGGGGCGCTATGTCGCGAGGCGTCTGCTCCAGATGATCCCCGTGTTCATCGGGTCCACCCTGCTGATCTTCCTCATGGTCAACGTGATGGGCGACCCCATCGCCGGGCTGTGCGGCGAGCGGGCCTGCGATCCGGCGACGGCCGCCCAGCTCAAGCGCGAGTTCGGCTTGGACAAGCCGCTCTGGCAGCAGTACCTGACGTACATGGGGAACGTCTTCACCGGAGACTTCGGCACGGCGTTCAACGGCCAGCCGGTCACCGAGCTGATGGGCACGGCGTTCCCCGTCACCATCCGGCTCACGATCGTCGCCATCCTCTTCGAGATCGTCGTCGGCGTGACGCTGGGCGTGCTCACGGGCATGCGGCGCGGCCGGCCCGTCGACACCGGGGTGCTGCTGTCCACCCTGGTGGTGATCTCCGTACCCACCTTCGTCACCGGTCTGCTGCTCCAACTGCTGCTCGGCATCAAGTGGCAGTGGATCAGTCCGTCCGTGCGCTACGGAAGTTACGACGAGCTGATCGTGCCCGGCCTGGTCCTCGCCTCCGTGTCCCTCGCCTACGTCACCCGGCTGACCCGCACCTCCATCGCGGAGAACAAGCGGGCCGACTACGTCCGCACGGCGATCGCCAAGGGCCTGCCCCGGCACCGGGTCGTCATCCGCCACCTACTGCGCAACTCGCTGATCCCCGTGGTCACCTTCATCGGCGCCGACATCGGCGCGCTGATGGGCGGTGCGATCGTCACCGAGCGGATCTTCAACATCCACGGCGTCGGCTTCCAGCTCTACCAGGGCATCCTGCGCCAGAACACCCAGACGGTCGTCGGCTTCGTGACGGTCCTCGTCCTGGTCTTCCTCGTCGCCAACCTCCTGGTCGACCTCCTGTACGCCGTACTCGACCCGAGGATCCGCTATGCCTGAGCAGCCGTACGAACCCGAGGGCGCGATCGCCGGGACCGGCATGGGAGGCGCGATGGACCTGGGCGCGAGCGAGGCCGCCACCCTGGAGCGGACCCCGGGCGGACCCGAGGGCACGGGGCCGGCGGGCAAGCCGCGCTCCCTGTGGTCCGACGCCTGGCGGGACCTGCGCCACAACCCGGTCTTCCTGGTCTCCGCCGTGGTGATCCTCTTCCTCGTCTTCATCTCCGTCTGGCCCCAGGCGATCGCCACCGGCAGCCCCCTGAAGTGCGACCTCGCCAAGGCCCAGGACGGCCCGGGCCCGGGGGCGCCCTTCGGGTACGACGGCCAGGGCTGCAACGTCTACACGCGCACGGTGTACGGCGCCCGTACGTCCGTCACGGTCGGCGTGCTGGCGACGCTCGGGGTGGGCGTCCTCGGATCGGTCCTGGGGGCCCTGGCCGGGTACTTCGGCGGCGTCTGGGACTCGTTCCTGTCCCGGATCACCGACATCTTCTTCGCCATCCCGGTCGTCCTGGGCGGTCTGGTGCTGCTGTCGGTGGTCACCAGCAACACGGTCTGGCCGGTGATCGGCTTCATGGTCCTGCTCGGCTGGCCGCAGATCAGCCGTATCGCCCGCGGCTCGGTCATCACCGCCAAGCAGAACGACTACGTCCAGGCCGCCCGCGCGCTCGGCGCCTCCGACTCGCGCATCCTGCTGCGCCACATCGCCCCGAACGCCGTGGCCCCGGTGATCGTGGTGGCGACCATCGCGCTCGGCACCTACATCGCGCTGGAGGCGACCCTGTCGTACCTCGGTGTGGGGTTGAAACCGCCCAGCGTCTCCTGGGGCATCGACATCTCCGCCGCCTCCCCCTACATCCGCAACGCCCCCCACGCCCTCCTGTGGCCCTCGGGCGCCCTGGCGATCACCGTCCTGGCCTTCATCATGCTGGGCGACGCGGTCCGCGACGCCCTCGATCCGAAGTTGAGGTGATGGCGGCGTGCTGCTCGAAGTGCGGGATCTGCACGTGGAGTTCCGGACCCGGGACGGGATCGCGTATGCCGTCAACGGGGTGAGTTACGAGGTGGACGCGGGGGAGACCCTGGCCGTGCTCGGCGAGTCGGGGTCGGGCAAGTCCGTGACCGCGCAGGCCGTGATGGGCATCCTCGACACCCCGCCCGGGAAGGTCACGGGCGGCCGGATCCTGTTCCAGGGGCGGGACCTGCTCACACTGAAAGAAGAGGAGCGCAGGAAGGTCCGCGGCGCCGGCATGGCGATGATCTTCCAGGACGCTCTGTCGGCGCTCAACCCGGTGCTCTCCGTGGGGGATCAGCTCGGCGAGATGTTCGTCGTGCACCGCGGGATGTCGCGGAAGGACGCGCGCGGCAAGGCCGTCGAGCTGATGGAGCGGGTGCGCATCCCGGCCGCCGCCCAGCGGGTGCGGGACTACCCCCACCAGTTCTCCGGCGGTATGCGCCAGCGCATCATGATCGCCATGGCGCTGGCCCTGGAACCGGCGCTGATCATCGCCGACGAACCCACCACCGCCCTCGACGTCACCGTGCAGGCCCAGGTCATGGACCTGCTCGCGGAGCTGCAGCGCGAGTACCACATGGGGCTGATCCTCATCACCCATGATCTCGGGGTCGTGGCGGACGTGGCCGACCGGATCGCGGTCATGTACGCCGGCAAGATCGTCGAGTCCGCGCCCGTCCGCGACATCTACAAGGCGCCGGCCCACCCCTACACCCGAGGCCTGCTGGACTCCATCCCGCGCCTGGACCAGAAGGGGCAGCAGCTGTACGCCATCAAGGGCCTGCCGCCGAACCTGATGCACATCCCGCCGGGCTGTTCCTTCCACCCGCGCTGCCCGATGGCGAGAGACGTCTGCCGCACCGACGAACCCCCGCTGTACGAGGTCTCCGGCACCCGCGGCAGCGCCTGCCACTTCTGGAGGGAGTGCCTGGATGGCCGCGAGCACTGAGCCGATCCTCGAAGTGACCGGACTCGTCAAGCACTATCCCCTCACCCGGGGCATCCTGTTCAAGAGGCAGATCGGCGCGGTGAAGGCCGTCGACGGCGTCGACTTCACCCTCGGCAAGGGCGAAACCCTCGGCATCGTCGGCGAATCGGGCTGCGGCAAGTCGACGGTCGCCAAGATGCTGTGCAACCTGGAGCGCCCCACGGCCGGCTCCATCAGGTTCAAGGGCGAGGACATCACCAAGCTGTCCGGCAAGGCCCTGAAGGCCGTACGCCGCAACATCCAGATGGTCTTCCAGGACCCGTACACCTCGCTCAACCCCCGTATGACGGTCGGCGACATCATCGGGGAGCCGTACGACATCCACCCCGAGGCCGCGCCGAAGGGCGACCGCCGGCGCAGGGTCCAGGAACTGCTCGACGTGGTCGGCCTCGACCCCGAGTACGTCAACCGCTATCCGCACCAGTTCTCCGGCGGCCAGCGCCAACGCATCGGTATCGCACGGGCGTTGGCGCTGCGCCCGGAGGTGATCGTCGCCGACGAGCCGGTGTCCGCGCTGGACGTCTCGATCCAGGCCCAGGTGATCAACCTCCTGGACCGCCTCCAGTCCGAGTTCGACCTCTCCTACGTCTTCATCGCGCACGACCTGTCCATCGTCCGGCACATCTCCGACCGGGTCGGCGTGATGTACCTCGGGCGGATCGTGGAGATCGGCCGGGACGCCGAGATCTACGACCACCCCACGCACCCCTACACCCAGGCCCTGCTCTCGGCGGTCCCGGTGCCCGATCCCGAGGCCCGGGAACAGCGCGAGCGGATCCTCCTCAGCGGGGACGTGCCGTCGCCGACGAACATCCCCTCCGGCTGCCGCTTCCGCACCCGCTGCTGGAAGGCGCAGGAGCGCTGCGCCCTGGAGGTGCCGGCCCTCGCGGTCCCGGCCGTCTTCCGCGACACCTCCGGCCCGGCGGCCCACGCCTCGGCTTGCCACTTCGCGGAGGAGAAGCACGTGGTTCCGGCGGAGGACTCGTAGGGGCAGGCGTACGGCAGCGGGCCGGGGCGACATGGCGCACCCCGGCCCGCTCACGGCACCCGCACGGCCGTACGCTGATCAGCCTCCCGCGTCCGTATATCGGTACCGCTTCCGCGAAGTTGCCTGCGTGTTAACGCAGTTCATGGTCATTTGCCCTGGTCGGGCAGCGCGCGCCGGAGGAAGTCCAGCTGGAGCAGCAGCAGGTTCTCCGCGACCGTCTCCTGCGGGGTCATGTGCGTCACCCCGGACAGCGGCAGCACCTCGTGCGGGCGGCCCGCGGCGAGCAGGGCGGAGGACAGCCGCAGGGAATGGGCGACGACGACGTTGTCGTCCGCAAGCCCGTGAATGATCATCATCGGGCGGTGCGGCTCGGCCGGGCCGACCAGACCCGCGTCGTCGATCACCGAGTTGCGGCGGTAGACCTCCGGCTGCTCGTCCGGGAGGCCGAGGTAGCGCTCCTGGTAGTGGGTGTCGTACAGCCGCAGATCGGTGACCGGGGCGCCGACGACCGCCGCGTGGAAGACGTCCGGGCGGCGCAGCACGGCCAGCGCCGCCAGATAGCCGCCGAACGACCAGCCGCGGATCGCCACCCGGCCCAGGTCCAGCGGGAACTCCCCGGCGAGCGCGTGCAGCGCGTCCACCTGGTCCTGGAGCACGACGGCCGCCAGCTCGTCCCGGACCGCCTTCTCCCAGGCCGGTGAGTGCCCCGGAGTACCCCGTCCGTCCGCCACGACCACCGCGAAACCCTGGTCGGCGAACCACTGGGAGGTCAGGTGGGCGTTGTGCGCGGCGACCACCCGCTGGCCGTGCGGGCCGCCGTAGGGGTCCATGAGAACGGGCAGGGGAGTGTCACCGTGGTAGTCCCGTGGCATAAGCACGGCGCACGGAATTCGGCGTGCGCCCCCCTGGGTCAGTGTCACGCGGGGGGCGAAACCGGGATTTTCGGCATACGAACGGACAGTCGCCGCCGGTTTTCCGTCACGCAGCACCTGGACCCGGGTGCCCGGAGTGTCCGGTGTCGCGGACACGAGCACGGTCACATGGCCGGCGCGCACCGCCGAGTGCACCCCGGGCTCCTGCGACACGCGCTCCACGCCCAGCTCGTTCACCCGGTACACATGGACCTCGCCGGTCTCCGGCACCTGCGCCTCCGTGCCCGCCGAGGCGGAAACCAGCACGTCGTCGTCGCCCACGTCCAGGACCGCACGGACGTGCAACTGGGCGCTGGTCAAGGGCCGTTCGCCGACCGCCAGCACGCGTGCGCCACCCTCGTCCGCGATCCGGACAAGCTGCCCGGACGGGCTCCAGCAGGGCACTCCAGCGAACAGTTCAAGCCAACTTGGATCTTCGTCCGCGTGCACCATGCGCGTCGCCCCGGTATCCGGGTCCACCGCCAGGAACAGCTGGCTGCGCTGGTCCCGCGCCTGCACCAGCATCAGCGGCGCACCCGCCGCTGACCAGTGCACACGGGCCAGATACGGATACCGGGACCGGTCCCACGCGACCTCCGTGCGCTCCCCGTCGAGCCCCAGCACGAACAGTCGCACGTCCGCGTTCGGCGTGCCCGCGGCCGGGTACGCGATGTCGATCGGCTCACGTTCCGGGTGGGCCGGGTCCGCGATCCACCACCGCTTCACCGGCGTGTCGTCCGCGCGCGCCACGAGCAGCCGGCGCCCGTCCGGCGCCCACCAGAATCCCCGCGAACGGCCCATCTCCTCTGCCGCGATGAACTCCGCGAGCCCGTACGTGACCCGTCCCGGTCCGTCCGTGGGCTCCGGCTCGGCGAGCGCCCGGTCGCCCTCGCCCTCGGCGCCCACCACCCGCAGCGCGCCCTGCGCGACATACGCGATGTGCCGGCCGTCGGGGGAGGGGCGCGGGTCGATCACCGGTCCGGGGACCCGGAGTTCGCGTGCCGTACCGGCCCGCAGCTCGGCCGTGAAAAGCCGTCCTGACAAGGCGAAAGACGCCAATTCCAGGGCGTTGTCGGTGGCATAGCCGACGATGCCGGCACCTCCCTCCCGACTGCGTTCGCGGCGCGCCCGCTCCTCGGCCGAGAGCTCTTCGGAGGCGCCGCCGAGGAGGGCGCCGGGATCGGCCGCCAGGCGCTCCGCGCCCTCCGGAAGATCCATGACCCACAGGGAGTTGGCCCGGTCGGTGCCGGAGCCGGAACGCAGGAACGCGACACGCGCACCGTCGGGTGCCACCGTGAACGCACGCGGCGCGCCGAGCGTGAACCGCTGGGTCCGGGCGTGCCGACGGGGGAAGGAGTCAGACTCGGTCGTCATACCCCGACCATATTGGCCATGCGCCCCCTTGTGCGGCCGTGCGCCGCGCGATGCGCGAGCACGGATAGTTATGATCACTACCGCTGTGTGGGTATGAACCTGCTGGCATCTGCATGGATTTGCTCAACTGATCTAGATCTGACGATCTTTGGAGGTGAGCCGCCGTGGCACTCTCGATTTCGGCGGTGGTGCTGCTGGCGATCATCGTCTTCCTGTTGATCAAGAAGTCGGGGCTGAAGGGCGGCCACGCGGTGGTCTGCGTCCTGCTCGGCTTCTATCTCGCCTCCTCGACCGTCGCCCCCACGATCAGCCAACTGACGACCAACGTCGCGAGCATGATCAGCAGCATCAAGTTCTGATCGGCGGCATCACGCTCCGAGGCGGCCCTCGGCACCGCTACGGCGTCCCGCTGGGAACCCTGGCAGATTCGTTCCAGGGCGCGTTTCCAAAGCCGCAGGTCAGGCAGTCGCTCTCTCGGTCGGGGTGGCACAAACCTGCCAATCACCGTGCGGTGCGCTGCAGGGCACGTGGGGCGGCGCCGCTCCCGGCCAGCCATCAGCCGTGCAGGGGGCGGGCGGGCTGACGGTGACACGGACGGGCTGCGGCTGGAGCGCCCGCCCCGCTCCCGCTACCGAGCCCACTCGACATCCCCGACCCGGCCCACGCGCCGCGCCCGCTCCGCCAGGCCTCGGCCCCGGCTCGCGCACGCGCTGCGCCGGCTCCGCCAGGGGCCCCGCATCGCCTCCAACTCACGCACCGCACGACACCACCCACCCAGGCACGCACCGCTCGCCCGGCTCGCGCCCACCGACGCGTCGCGCCCGCCGCCCGCCGCCCGCCGCCCGCCGCCCGCCGCACGCCGCGTCGCCCCGTCTCGCCCTGCGCACGTGCCGCGCCGGCTCCGCGCGTGCACCGTGTCGCCCCCACTCACGCACCGCGCGGCACCGTCCGCTCTCGCACTCCGCCCACCGGTGCCCGCGTCGCCCGTCTCGCCCCCCACCAGCCCCCGCCTACCCCCGTGTCACACCCGCGCTAAACCCTGTCCGCACCCCTCACCCACCTCTCCACCACTCGTCGGGCCGCAAGCCGCCAAGCTCACCCGACGTGTATGCGTGACGCGACCGCGTCCCACCCCCCAACGTGTCGCACCCGCGCCGCACCCCCACCCACCTCTCCCACCCACCGGGCCGCAAGCCGCCAACCCACCCGGCGTGCATGCGTGACGCGGCCGCGCGCCACCCGCCGGCCGTTCGCCGCCAACCCCACCCGGCGTGCATGCGAGACGCGACCGCGTCCCCCGCAGCGCAGGGTGCGGGTGCGGGTGCGGCCGAGCCAAGGGACCGGTGCCGGTAAGGGGCCCACTTTCCCGGGCTGCCCGCTCGCTTCTTCCCCGTGCTGGAGCGAGGTGGGTCAAGGGTGGCCCGGAGGGCCATCGCCGAAGGCGACGCGCAGCGCCCTTGACGCAGCTCGCGAAGGTACGACACTGGCCGGGGAAGCGGGCGGCCCAAGGGGTGCTTGCCGGTGTCGGGTGCGAAGGTCGGCCAAGGCTGTGGGACCCGGCCATGTGCGGTAGGGGCGCCGTTGCCTCGTAGGGTGGTCCCATGACGGATCTCCCCGCCCGGCGTCTGCTCCTCGTGCACGCGCACCCGGACGACGAGTCGATCAACAACGGCGCCACCATGGCCAGGTATGCGGCCGAGGGCGCGCACGTGACCCTGGTCACCTGCACCCTCGGGGAGCGGGGCGAGGTCATCCCGCCGGAGCTGCGGCACCTGACGGGGCCCGCCCTCGGTGCGCACCGGCGTGGGGAGCTGGCCGCCGCCGTGCGCGCGCTGGGCGTCAGCGACGCCCGGCTGCTCGGCGGAGCGGGGCGGTACGGGGACTCCGGGATGATGGGCATTGCGGACAATGAGGACCCGGGGTGCTTCTGGCAGGCCGACGTGGACGAGGCCGCAGGGCACCTGGCCGAGGTGATCCTGGAGATCCGCCCCCAGGTCCTCGTGACGTACGACGACAACGGCGGCTACGGCCACCCGGACCACATCCAGGCCCACCGCGTCGCCATGCGCGCCGTCGAGCTCGCGGACGAGCGCGGGCACCGGATCGCCAAGGTCTACTGGAACCGCGTCCCGCGCTCCGTCGCCGAGGCCGCCTTTGCCCGGCTCCAGGACGAGCTGGCCGTACTGCCCTTCGAAAAGAGCGCCACCGTGGCGGACGTACCCGGCGTGGTCGCCGACGAGCGGGTCACCACCAGCGTCGACGGGAGCGCCTTCGCCACCGCCAAGGCCGCCGCGATGCGCGCCCACGTCACCCAGATCGAGGTGGCCGAGCCCTACTTCGCGCTCTCCAACGAACTGGCCCAGCCGCTGTTCACCACCGAGTACTACGAGTTGGTGCGCGGCGAGGGCGGGCCCGGGGAGACCGACCTGTTCGCGGGCATCGAGGAGGCGGGGGCGTGAGCGACAACGGACAGGGCTCGCTGCTCGCCCAGCCGCTCGGGCGGCCCTCGGCCGGACGGGTCGCGGCCTACCTCGGCCTCTTCCTGCTCGGTGCCGTCATCGGCTTCGCCGGGGCCCTCGTGCAGGCCGCCTGGTTCCCCGGCGGGCTGCTGCTCGCCCTCGCGGGCGCGGCCGGGCTGTTCCTCGGCGGGGCGTACGCCATGGGCGGCCGGGGCGGGGCGGTCGCACCGGTGGTCGGCTGGATCGTCACCGTCATCCTGCTCACCACCTCGCGCCCCGAGGGCGACTTCCTGTTCGGCGCGGGACTCGGCTCCTACCTCTTCCTGCTCGGCGGCATGGCCCTCGCTGTGATCTGCGCCACCCTTGGCGCCGGGCGGCAACCTCGGGGCGGTCCCGCCCGACTTGGCAAGTGACGTACCACTTCGCCGTGCTGCGCAGGTGCGAGTCCGGTGTGGGTTTCCTCTGCGGTCATGGGATACACGCCGGAAGTGGCCAGTATGGTGGTGCGCGCCGCCGAGCCGCCCGAGCTGGTTGAGGTCGTAACGGACGGCGAAGCCAACTGGGAGAACCTGCCTTGAGTCGTGAAACTGACACTCCGTCCTCCGGGCCCAACGGGCGCGGCGGAGCCGCATACCCCTCCGGTACGCCGCCGTACGGGACCCCCATGGCTTCCGACGACGGTACGGACGCCGGTCGTTCGGCCAGGCGTCCGGAGGAGAAGAAGACCGAGACCACGCTGACCACCCGGATCCGCATCAACATCCCCGGATCCCGGCCCATCCCGCCGGTCGTCGTGCGCAAGCCCGTCGGGGACACCGACGCCGCCGGGGACGAGGCGCCCGTCCGCGACCCGAGGCCCGCGGCCGACCAGGAGGCGGCCTCCGCCGCCGAGCCCCCCGCCGAGCCCGCGGCCCAGGCCGAGGAGAAGACCAGCGACTGGTTCGCGCCCCGCAAGTCCTCCGCCGGCAAGGCCGGTCCGGGCGGCGGTGGCACGAACGGAGCCGGAACGCCCGGCGGTTCCACCACCGCCCCCGGCGCGTCGGGGACTCGTCCGGGTGGTCCGGCAGCATCCGGTGCGTCCGGTACCACCGGCACGCGCTCCGGTGGCCGCCCCGGCGGTGTGGTCGGCTCCATGAGCGTCCCGGGCCGCTCCGGCACCACCAGTGGCAAGGGCCTGCCCGGCACCACCAGTGGCAAGGGCCTGCCCGGCGCCACCGGCGGCCCCGTCGCCCCCGGACACGGCGGCGGCACCGGCTCCTTCGACGTGACCGAGGCGCTGAACGCGGGCCCGCTGAGCAGCGGCTCCCGGCCCGGCGCCGCCGACGGCGAACGCCGCCGCGACGGCCTGCCGTACTTCTCGGAGAACGGCGGCCAGGACGACTTCGGCGGCACGGACCCGGCGGGTTCGGGTACGACCGGTGCGGGCCGCGACGGCTTCGCCGGCACCCCGGGTGCGGGCGGCCAGAGCGGCTTCCCCGGCACCCCCGGCACCCCCGGTACGAACGGACACGGCGGCCTGGGCGGCCCCGGTGGTCCCAGCGGCTTCAACGGCCCGCACGGCCACGGCGGTCCGAGTGGCCCGCAGGGTCCGGCCGGCCCCACCAGCGGCCCGGTCACCGGTGACAGCCCCCTCGTCCCGCCGGCGGGCGAACCCTTCGACGGCCTGTCCGGCACGGGCGCGCCGCTCGGCACGGGTGGCTACGACGGCCCCGGCGGCCCGGGCACCCCGTCCGCCCAGCCCCCGCGCAGCGCCCTCGCCGACATCGCCGACCTGGATGGTCCCGAACGCCCCGGCGCTCCGGGTGCCGCCCCCACCGGTCTCGGTCCGGGCGGCGGGCTCAGCGACGACACCGCGATCCTCACCCCGCAGAAGCCGGCCCCCGAGGGCACGCCCGGCTACCGTCCGGCCGACAACGTCTCCGGACACACCGTCACCAGCGGCATCCCGGTCGTCCCCGGCGCCGGCACCTCCCCTTTCGGCGGCCCCTCGTCCGGCGGTACGGGCCCGCAGGCCCCGGCCAGGCCGGAGCCGGCGTCCGCGCCCAAGGCGCAGGCCAAGCCGAAGAAGAAGGGCCGCAGCAAGCTGGTGCTGCTCGGTGTCGGCGTGGTCGTCGTCGTGGGCGGTGCCTACGGCGCCGGACTGCTGATGAACCACACCGACGTGCCCAAGGGCACCACGGTCCTCGGCGTGGACATCGGCGGTGGCACCCGTGACGACGCCGTCAAGAAGCTCGACGACGCCTTCGGCAGCCGGGTGAACAAGCCGCTGAAGCTCTCCGTCGGCGGTCGGACGGTCACTCTCACACCGGAGAACGCCGGTCTCCAGTTCGACTTCCAGGCCACCGTGAGCAAGGCCGCGACCAGCGACTACAACCCGGTCCACGTCATCGGCTCGCTCTTCGGGCAGAAGCGGGTGATCGAGCCCGACATGCCGGTCGACGAGGAGAAGCTCCAGGCGGCCCTCCAGCAGGCCGGGGGCGGCTCCGGCTCGGTCGTCGAGGGCGGCATCGACTTCAAGCCGGGCAGGGCGGTCGCCGTCTACGGCAAGGCGGGCAAGGCCATCGACGCGGTCCAGTCGACCCAGGCGGTCGAACAGGCCTACCGGACCCTGGTGGAGACGGGCACGGCGACCCCGGTCACCGTCCCGACGACGACCAAGCAGCCGACGGTGCCGAACGCCGAGGTCGACCGCGAGATGAAGCAGTTCGCCGAGCCGGCGATGTCGGGCAACGTCACCGTGAAGACGGACGCCACCCACTTCATCGCGTTCAGCCCCGGGAACTCCCTGTGGAAGTTCCTCAAGGTGAAGGCCGTGGACGGCAAGCTCGTCGACAGCCCCGACCTGAACGCGCTCAAGGGGCTCTACGGCAAGACCTTCGACGGCGTGCTCATCACCCGCGCCACCGGCAAGAAGACGCCGGTCACCCCGCAGGACGTCTATGGCGCCCTGCGCCAGGCGCTGATCAGCAAGACGAACCGGGTCGCGGTCATCCAGACCAACCCGAACTGACCGGGACACAGCCCGACAAAGGGGGCGTCCGCCATCGAGCGGGCGCCCCCTTCGGCAGGTCCGTCACCTGATCCGCATGACATCTGTCATCCGGCACTCAGGACCCCCGACACTGCCCCGCCCCCGGCCCCTGCCGCGAGCATGGATGCCATGACGACAACTGCGGCACCGGCCACCACCACCCCGGTGGTCGGCTTCGACCAGGTGAGCAAGACGTACGGGAGCGTCAGGGCCGTCGACGGGCTCTCGCTCCGGCTGTACCCGGGCGAGACCGTCGCCCTCCTCGGCCCGAACGGGGCCGGTAAGTCCACCACCCTCGACCTGCTCCTCGGCCTCAAGCAGCCCGACGCCGGCACCGTGAGCCTCTTCGGCGGCACCCCGCGCGAGGCGATCGTCGCCGGGCGGGTCGGGGCCATGCTGCAGAGCGGCGGCCTGATGGACGAGGTCACCGTCGAGGAACTGGTCAAGCTCAGCTGCTCGTTGCACCCGAAGCCGTACAAGGCCGCGGACGTGATGGCCCGCGCGGGCATCGCGCAGATCGCCGACCGCAAGGTCAACAAGCTCTCCGGCGGCCAGGCCCAGCGCGTCCGCTTCGCCCTCGCCACCGCCGGCGACAGTGACCTGATCATCCTGGACGAGCCGACCACCGGCATGGACGTCTCCGCCCGGCAGGCCTTCTGGGCCACCATGCGCGAGCAGGCCGACCAGGGCCGCACCGTCCTCTTCGCCACCCACTACCTCGAAGAGGCCGACGCCATCGCGGACCGCGTGCTCGTGCTGCACCGCGGCCGGCTGCTCGCCGACGGCACCGCCGCCGAGATCAAGGCCAAGGCGGGCGCCCGCCGGGTCTCCTTCGACCTGGAGGGCGAGATCGACGAGGCCGCCCTGCGCGCCCTGCCGTTCCTCACCTCGATCACTGTGTCCAACAGCGGCTCCGCCGCGGGCTCGGGCCAGACCGTCCGCATCCAGTCGTCCGACGCCGACGCCACCGTGCACGCCCTGTACGGCCTCGGTGTCTACCCCCGCAACCTCGAAGTCGCCGGTCTCGGTCTGGAGCAGGCCTTCGTCGCCATCACGGAGGCCGAGGAGGCCAAGCAGTCATGAACGCCCTGATCAAGCTCGAACTGACCCGCGCCCTGCGCAACAAGAAGTTCCTGTTCTTCTCGGTGCTCTACCCCTCGATCCTCTTCCTGATCTTCTCCAGCAGCTCCGGCTCCACCTCGAAGGTCGACGGCACCGGCCTGACCGTCGCCACGTACCTGATGGTCTCCATGGCCTCCTTCGGCGCGCTGACCGCCGTCCTGATGGGCAACAGCGAGCGCATCGCCAAGGAGCGCGAGAACGGCTGGGTACGGCAGCTGCGGCTGACCCCGCTGCCCGGGCGCGGCTACGTCCTCGCCAAGACCGCCAGCGCCGCCGTGGTGAGCCTGCCCTCGATCATCGTGGTGTTCGCGGCCGCCGCCGCGATCAAGCACGTCCACCTGGACGCCTGGCAGTGGCTGGCCCTCACCGGCGTCATCTGGGCCGGCAGTCTCGTCTTCGCCGCGCTCGGCGTCGCCATCGGCTATGTCGCCTCCGGTGACGCGGTCCGCCCGATCACGATGATCATCTACTTCGGTCTGTCGATCCTCGGCGGCCTGTGGATGCCGTCCACCACCTTCCCGAAGGTTCTCCAGGACATCGCGAAGTGGCTGCCCACGCACGCGTACGCTGCACTGGGACGGGCGATCGAACAGAGTCAGGCCCCGCACGCGACGGACATCGCCATCCTCGCCGTCTACTTCGTCCTCTTCGCGGGCGGCGCGGCCTGGCTGTACCGGAAGGACACGCTGAAGGCGTGAGCACGATGACGGAAGACCCGCAGGCCCGCGAGCGGCGGTCGGAGCCCCGGGTGCGGATCGGCCAGGGGCCGCGCAACCGGCGCGAGCTCATGGTCAAGACGCTGTGGATCGGGGTCTGGCTGATCTTTCTCAGCTCCCCGGTCCACGATCTGACCAGCGGCCGGCACACCACGGGCGGCACGGTGGCCGGCGCGCTCGGCCTGACCGCCTTCGTGGTCACCTACCTGTCGCTGGTCTTCCGGCACATGGGGCGGCCGTTCTCGCCGGGGGTCGTCGTCTCGACGCTCGCGGTCCTCGCCGTCCTCGCCCCCCTCCTGGCCTACACCCTCGGCCCCGCCTGGCTCGGCCTGTTCGTCTACCTCTCGGTCGCCTGCGGGGCCACCCTGCCGGTCCGGGCCGCGTACTGGGCGATCCCGTCGACGGGCGTGGTGATGTACCTCGTCGGTCGGCACTGGGACCAGAAGCCGGACGACAGCCTGGTCCTCGTCGTGCTCATCGGCTTCGCGATGGTCGGCGTCGGCCAACTCGTCCGTACGACCGTCGAGTTGCGCAAGGCCCGGGCGACGGTCGCCCAGCTCGCCGCCAACGAGGAGCGGCTGCGGCTCGCCCGTGACCTGCACGACCTGCTCGGTCACTCGCTCTCCCTGATCACGCTGAAGAGCGAGCTGGCCGGCCGGATGCTGCCCGGCCACCCCGACAAGGCGGCCCAGCAGGTCGCCGACATCGAGCACGTCAGCCGGCAGGCGCTGGTCGACGTCCGGGAGGCCGTCACCGGCTACCGGCGCCCCCGGCTCGCCGCCGAGCTCGCCGGCGCCCAGGTCGCCCTGACCGCCGCCGGTGTCATCGCCGAGGTGCCGGCGGAGCCCGACCTCGACGGCGTCCCCGAGGAGTCCGAGTCCGCGCTCGCCTGGGCGCTGCGCGAGGCGATCACCAACGTGGTCCGGCACAGCGGCGCCGACAAGTGCCTCGTCCAGCTCACCCACCGCCAGACCCTGGACGGCGCGATGCTCGAACTCTCCGTCGAGGACAGCGGTTCCGGCGGCGACGGCGGCGGCCCCGGCAACGGTCTGATCGGCCTCACCGAGCGGCTGGAGAAGGCCGGCGGCACCCTGGAGGCGGGCCGGATCAAGCACGGGTTCCGGCTGGTCGCCCGCGTCCCCTCGGCCCCCGGGAGGGACGTAGGATCCGGGGCATGACGAGCACGATCAAGGTCCTTCTCGCCGAGGACCAGTCGATGGTCCGCGAGGCCCTGGCCGCGCTGCTCGGCCTGGAGGAGGACATCGAGGTCGTCGCCCAGGTCGCGCGGGGTGACCAGGTGCTGGCGGCCGTCGGCGCGCACGGCGTGGACGTGGCGCTGCTCGACATCGAGATGCCCGGTTGCACAGGCATTGAGGCGGCCGCGCAGGTCCACCGGGAGTTTCCGCAGGTCAAGCTGGTCGTCCTCACGACCTTCGGGCGCCCCGGCTATCTGCGCAGCGCCATGGAGGCCGGCGCCGACGCCTTCCTCGTCAAGGACGCCCCGGCCGCCCAGCTCGCCGAGGCGATCCGCAAGGTGCTGTCCGGTGAGCGGGTCATCGACCCCACGCTGGCTGCCGCCGCGCTCGCCGAGGGCGCCAACCCGCTCACCGAGCGCGAACGCGAGGTGCTCCGCGCGGCCGCCGACGGCTCCACCAACGCCGAACTGGCCAAGACCCTCCATCTCTCCCAGGGCACGGTCCGCAACTACCTCTCCACGGCCATCCAGAAGCTGGCGGTGCGGAACAGGGCGGAGGCGGTGCGGATCGCGCGGGAGAAGGGCTGGCTCTGAGAGGTCAGTTGAGCATCGCGCGGGCGGTGTGCGCCTGTTGCCGTACCTTCTGCGCCGCCGACTCGTCCACCACCTCGATCAGCTCGGCGTAGTACTCCAGCTCTTCCGCGCCCGACGCGAACTCGCCCCGCTGCACGAGGAGCTGCCCGCGCTCGTAGCGCAGCCGAGCGGGGTGCGCGGGCACCAGCAGCGCCAGCTCCACGGCCCACATCGCCACGTCCGACCGCTCGGGCCGGGCCGAGGCCCACGCGCGGATGTTGTTCAGAATCCGCTGGACGACCTCCAGCGGCGTCGCGGGCTCCAGCATGGAAGGCTCCAGCGGCGCCCCCGTGGCCCCCACCACGAGCATCTCCGCGTCGGTCCCGGTCAGCACCCGCCCGCCGTCGAACGGATCGGCCAGCACCTGCTCCTCGGTCGGGCCGAAGCCCACCACGAAGTGCCCCGGCAGCGCGACGCCGTACACCGGGGCGCCCGCCCGCCGCGCGACCTCCAGCCACACCACCGACAGCAGGATCGGCAGCCCGCGCCGCCGCCGCAGCACCTCGTGCAGCAGCGAGGACTCCAGCCGCTGGTAGTCGCCGGGCGTCCCACGGAAGTCGTAGCCCGCCCCGAGCAGCCGCCGTACGGCCTCCGCCCACGCGTGCGGCCCACCGGGCCGGTACGGCAGCTCGCCCGCGAGCCGGTCCAGCTCCAGCTGGGCGGCGTCGATCCCGGCCTCGTCCAGCGTGCCGTCCCCCTCGGCGCCGATCAGCAGGCACAGCGCCGACAGATCCGGCCGCTCGGACCGTGCCTCCTCGGCGAACCTGCGGCGCAACTCCGCCGACCGCTCCGGCGGGGGCGGGTACGGCGGCGGCAGATACGGGTGGCGCATGCCAGGCTCATGCCCTTCCACGGCGGGTTCTACGACCCGGTCGGCCGGGATTCCTCCAGCCCCTGCTCCCGGGCCGGCTGCCTGCCGGGTCCGGGCGGTGCGACGGCGTGGCTCCGGAGGCCTGGTGCGCTGGTGGCGGTGTCTCGGTCGCCGGCGGTGTCCGCCGTGCCGCCTGCCGGGTCCGGGCGGTGGGCGGGTGCGACGGCGTGGCTCCGGCGGCCTGGTGCGCTGGTGGCGGTGTCTCGGTCGCCGGCGGTGTCCGCCGCGCCGCCTGCCGGGTCCGGGCGGTGGGCAGGTGCGGCGGCGTGGCTCCGGCGGCCTGGTGCGCTGGTGGCGACGTCTCGATCGCCAACGGAGTCCGCAGTCCCGGCTGTGTAGGCAGCTCCGGCCGCGTGCGGCGGTGTCGGCCTGGTCCGCAGTCCCGGCTGGGTCGCGATCGACGACGGTGTTTTGATCGCCGACCTTGTCCGCGGCCCTGGCCGTGTCGGCGGTTTCGGCTGCGCTGGCGGTGTCCCGATCGCCGGCCGGGTGCGAGGCGCCAACCTTGTCCGCAGCCCCGGCCGTGTCGGCTGTGTCGGCTGCGCTGGCGGTGTCCCGATCGGCGGCCGGAGCGTCGGCTGTGTCCTCAGCGCCTGCCGGCTCCTGGCCACCGACCGCGGCGGCTGCCCCGCCCCGGCCCGTGGGCGTCTCCGTCTCGTGGTCCTGAGTGTCGGGCCCCGCCGCATCCGGTGCCCGACCCCGGTCCGCGGGCGCGCCCGGCTAGTGGTCCCGGTCGTCCGACTCCGTCGTGTCCGGTGCCCGGTAATGGTGGTAGGCGTGGTGTGGGGTGAAGCCCAGTGCCGCGTACAGCGCGCGGGCGCCCTCGTTGTCCGTCTCGACCTGCAGCCAGGCCGCCGACGCGCCCTCGTCCAGCGCCCGCCGGGCCAGCGCGGCCATCACCTCGGTGGCCAGCCCCTGCCGGCGCCGCCCGGGATCCACCTCGACCGCCGCGAACCCGGCCCATCGCCCGTCCACGACACACCGCCCGATCGCCGCCGGGGGCTCGCCCTCGGCACCCGGCACGGTCGCGAACCACACCGACGGACCCCCGCCGAGCACCCGCAGGGCCACCTCGCTCACCCCCTTGCGCTGGTACCGGGCGAGCCATGCCTCGTCCGCCTGCCGGGACAGCACCACGCCGGTGCCCTCCGCCCGGTCCGCGATCGGCGCCAGGGCACCGGTCCACAGCTCGGCGGTCACCTCCCGCACCCAGCCGCGCCGCTCCAGCTCCGCGCTCAGCAACTCCTGCGTGCCCTCGGCGCCGGTGGCCGTCTGGACGTAGGCGGGCAGGCCACGCTCGCCGTACCAGCGTCGTACGGCGGCGAGGGCGGCGTCGAGGGGGAGGCCGGGGTCGCCGAGCGGCAGCACGCTGTTGGCCCGCCGGGTGAACCCGCCGGAGGCCCGCAACTCCCACTCGCCGAGCCGCTCGGTCTCCAGCGGACGCCAGCCGCGCGAGCAGACGCGCGCGAGCTCCTCGTACGAGGCGGCGGGGCCCCGGCGGCGCGCCGGGGCGGCCGGTACCACCTTGCCCGCGACCAGCGCGGACTCGGCGATCCGGACGCTCTGCCCGTCCCGCCGTGTGATCATGAGCACGCCACTGTCCCATGATGTGAGAACACCCACCGTGTCGGTGAACTTCTCCTGCGCCGCGCCGGGTTCGCTCAACCGCCGTACGGAGACACGTTTTCCCACGTCAGCAGGGGTGATACGGACTTCCAGACGTCCTGCAGCCGAGATTTCCACTGGTCAGTTCACCCCTCCTGTTCGGATCACGCTCCGGAACGGAGATACTAGGGGCGGGCATCGACGACGCCGCGCTCCCGCGCGCCAGGCGGCGGAGCCTGAGGAGGCCCGCCAGCGCCCTATCGAGGAGGAACGACAGCGTGACCTACGTCATCGCGCAGCCTTGTGTCGACGTCAAGGACAAGGCGTGCATCGAGGAGTGCCCGGTCGACTGCATCTACGAGGGCCAGCGGTCCTTGTACATCCACCCGGACGAATGCGTCGACTGTGGTGCCTGTGAGCCGGTCTGCCCGGTCGAGGCGATCTTCTACGAGGACGACACTCCGGAGGAGTGGAAGGACTACTACAAGGCGAACGTCGAGTTCTTCGACGAGCTCGGCTCTCCCGGCGGCGCCAGCAAGCTGGGGCTGATCGAGCGCGATCACCCCTTCATCGCCGCGCTGCCGCCGCAGGGCGAGTGACCGTCTAAGCGCCAAGCGGCCCGCACCGACCGCGCCGCCTCGGTCCCGTACGGCCCGATCGCCCCGATCGCGGCCGTACGGGACCGCGGCGTTTGCCGCACTGTACGAAAGAGAGCCTGATGCCCGTGTCCGCAGTCTCCGACCGGCTCCCCACCTTCCCCTGGGACAAGCTGGAGCCGTACAAGAAGACGGCCGCCGCGCACCCCGACGGGATCGTCGACCTCTCCGTGGGCACCCCGGTCGACCCGGTGCCCGAGCTGATCCAGAAGGCGCTGATCGACGCGGCCGACTCCCCGGGCTATCCGACCGTCTGGGGCACCCCGGCGCTGCGCGACGCGATCACCGGCTGGCTGGAGCGCCGCCTGGGCGCCCGCGGGGTCACCCACCGCCATGTGCTGCCGGTCGTCGGCTCCAAGGAACTGGTCGCCTGGCTGCCGACCCAGCTGGGCCTCGGCCCCGGCGACAAGGTGGCCTACCCGCGCCTCGCCTACCCCACCTACGAGGTCGGCGCCCGCCTCGCCCGCGCCGACTACGAGGTCTACGACGACCCCCGCGACCTCGACCCGGCGGGCCTGAAGCTCCTGTGGCTGAACTCCCCGTCGAACCCGACGGGCAAGGTGCTGTCGAAGCAGGAGCTGACGGACATCGTGGCCTGGGCCCGCGAGCACGGCGTGCTGCTGTTCTCCGACGAGTGCTACCTGGAGCTGGGCTGGGAGGCCGACCCGGTCTCCGTCCTGCACCCGGACGTCAACGGCGGCTCCTACGACGGCATCGTGGCCGTCCACTCGCTCTCCAAGCGCTCCAACCTCGCCGGTTACCGCGCGGCCTTCGTCGCCGGCGACCCGGCCGTCCTGGGCCCGCTGCTGGAGATCCGCAAGCACGGCGGCATGATGACCTCCGCACCGACCCAGGCGGCGGTCGTGGCGGCCCTCGGCGACGACGCCCACGTCCACGAGCAGCGCGAGCGCTACGCCGCCCGCCGTGACGCCCTCCGGGCGGCTCTGCTGGGCCACGGCTTCCGCATCGAACACAGCGAGGCCAGCCTCTACCTGTGGGCCACGAGGGACGAGTCCTGCTGGCGGACGGTCGCCCACCTGGCCGACCTGGGCATCCTCGTCGCCCCGGGCGACTTCTACGGCGAGGCGGGCGAGAAGTTCGTACGCGTGGCCCTGACGGCGACGGACGAACGCGTCCGGGCAGCGGTGTCCCGCCTGACGGCGTAGATCCCACCGGCCTGCGGTAGCCACAAAGGCGAACGGGGCCCAGGGAAACTCCCTGGACCCCGTGTCAGCGGTCACAGCGGCGCTCAGCCACCCAGCGGCAGCCCATGCACCGGCAGGTTGGGCACCCCGCCCTTCGTCACGTGGGACGTGGCGCCCCCGAGCACGTTCCCCGCCGCCCCGGCGGCGTCACCCGCGGCCTTCTGCGCCACCGGCGTCGTCTTCTTCACGGCACCGCCCGTGGTCCTGCCCGCGGCCGGCACCGTCTGCTCGACCGCCTTGCCGCCCGCGTGGCCCGCGAGGGAGGTGACGTTCTGCGCGGCACCGTCGACGGTGTGGCCGGCGTGTGCCGTGTCCAGGGCGCTCAGGCCGCCCAGGTTCGGGGCCGCCGCCGGCAGGTTCGTGGCCGCACCGGCGGAGCCGGCCGCACCGACCCCGGTTGCCGCTCCCGCTGCGACGAGCAGCGCGGCACGGGCGATCCGGCGGGTCAGAGGGAGGGACATGATGCTCCATTCGACGGGAGAGAACGGTGTGTGTCCGGGTCCGTGTCGTGGCCCGGACGCCGTGACTACCGCTCGAAGCCCGCGAAGGTTGCGGACGCGCCAGGTAAAGAATGGATAACGCATCGCATTATCAGGTGTGGATAAAAACGGGCAAAGAGCGTCTGCCCGAAATTCCGCAGAATCCTTACCGCCCTTGATTTCCAAGGGATTCCGGAGACGGCACGCGTCCCGTCCGAACCGCCGCCCGAACCGGCGCCGCACAACCCCCCGGAGTGATCTCCCGTACTACTGTCCGGTCACGATCCGGACGACGTCCATGGACGCCCCCGCGCGGCCGGTCCCGCCCGCAGCGGCCGTCTTCCACTGCCCGCCGTCGATCCCCGCGGCCCACTCCCGCCCCGCGTACGACACCCGCTCGATGTGCAGCGCCGAGGAGTTGGCCACGGCCCACTGCGCCAGCTGCCAGCCCCGCTGCCGCTCGCCGCGCCCGATCGTGTCCACCTTCGTGCCCTGCGGCACCGGCACGGTCACGGTCCGCCCCTGCGCGGTCGCGGTCACGCTCGGCGAGGGGGAAGGCGAGGGTACGGGCGTACCGCCCACCTCCGCACCGGTCTCCTGCAGCGCGTCCCGCCCGAAGTCCCGTACCAGCGCGGCCCGCACCGCGTCCGGGCCCGTCGCCGAGGCCGTGGTCTGCGGGCGCCCGTCACAGGTCAGCGTGGCCGCCGCGCGCCCGGTCAGCGCCGCCGCCAGCAGCTTCGCGTCCGACTCGTGCTTGGCGTACGCCTCCGGGTAGCCGCTGCGCTGGACCTCCTGGGCCGCCCTGGTCAGCGGCAGATCGGTGTACTTGGGCACCTTGGCCAGGTGCGCGTAGAAGATGCCCGCCGCGTACGCCGGGTCCATGATCTGCTGCTCGGTGCCCCAGCCCTGCGAGGGCCGCTGCTGGAACAGGCCCAGCGAGTCCCGGTCGCCGTGCTCGATGTTGCGCAGCCCCGACTCCTGCAGGGCGGTCGCCAGTGCGATCGTCACGGCCCGCTCGGGCATCCCGCGCCCGGTGCCGACGGCCGCGATCGTCGCCGCGTTCACCGCCTGCTCAGGCGTGAACTCGTACGACGTCCGGTCCCCGTCGGCCGAGACCACCTCGCAGCCGCGCGCTCCGCCGCCTCCGGTGACGTACTGCACCACGAGGTACGCGGCGACGCCGCACAGGACCAACAGGGCCGCAGCGAAACGGAAGAGGCGGCCGCGACGCTTGGGACGAGTGGGGGACGGCTCTGGCACGCGTACAAGGTACTGGAGGCCCGACGGACCCTCACCTGGGGTTACCGGACAGCGCTTACCACTGGTCCCGGTGAGCGGCGCGCTAGGGTCGACGCCATGGCCGACACCTCGCTTGACCTCACGCTCGACGCCGCCGCGCTCACCGCGCAGCTCGTGGACTTCCCCTCCGAGAGCGGCACCGAGAAGCCGCTCGCGGACGCGATCGAGACCGCCCTGCGCGCCCTGCCGCACCTTGCGGTCGACCGCTACGGCAACAACGTGGTCGCCCGCACGAACCTGGGCCGCGCCGAGCGCGTGATCCTGGCCGGCCACATCGACACGGTCCCGATCGCGGACAACGTGCCCTCACGCCTGGACGAGGACGGCGTGCTGTGGGGCTGCGGCACCTGCGACATGAAGTCGGGCGTCGCGGTACAGCTGCGCATCGCGGCAACCGTCCCCGCCCCCAACCGCGACCTGACGTTCGTCTTCTACGACAACGAGGAGGTCGCCGCCGAGCTCAACGGCCTCAGGCACGTGGCCGTGGCCCACCCCGAGTGGCTGGAGGGTGACTTCGCGGTCCTGCTGGAGCCCTCCGACGGCGAGGTCGAGGGCGGCTGCCAGGGCACCCTGCGGATGCTGCTGAAGACCACGGGCGAGCGGGCCCACTCGGCGCGCTCCTGGATGGGCTCCAACGCCATCCACGCCGCCGCCCCCATCCTGGCCCGCCTGGCGTCCTACGAGCCGCGCTACCCGGTCATCGACGGCCTGGAGTACCGAGAGGGCCTGAACGCGGTCGGCATCAGCGGCGGGGTCGCGGGCAACGTCATCCCCGACGAGTGCGTGGTGACGGTCAACTTCCGCTACGCCCCCGACCGCACGGAGGAGGAGGCGGTCGCGCACGTCCGCGAGGTGTTCGCGGACTGCGGAGTCGAGGAGTTCGTGGTCGACGACCACAGCGGCGGCGCGCTGCCCGGCCTCTCCCACCCGGCCGCCGCTGCCTTCATCGAGGCGGTGGGCGGCATCCCGCGCCCCAAGTACGGCTGGACGGACGTCTCCCGTTTCTCCGCGCTCGGCGTCCCGGCCGTCAACTACGGTCCCGGCAACCCGCACTTGGCCCACAAGCGCGACGAGCGGGTGGAGACGGCGAAGATCCTGGCGGGCGAGGAACGCCTGCGCGCCTGGCTCACCGCGTAGGACGCCCGTACGGCGCACGCGCTCCGGACATACGCATGTCCCCCCTCCGTAACCGGTGTGGATCTACGCTGAGGTGGAACCACCCCCGAGCGGAGGGAGCGCACATGCCTACCGGCAACCCCGAGGGGAAGAAGATCCCGCCGGACGAGCAGCGTCTGGGACCGGTCCTCCGCCGACGAGGACAGGTGACGGCGAGCACGACGGACCAGCGCCTGCTGGACGCCGGCGGCCCCTCGGACTGGGTCCACACCGACCCCTGGCGCGTGCTGCGCATCCAGTCGGAGTTCATCGAGGGCTTCGGCACGCTGGCCGAACTCCCGCCCGCCATCAGCGTGTTCGGCTCGGCGCGTACGCCGGTGGACTCGCCCGAGTACGACGCCGGCGTGCGGCTCGGCCGGGGCCTGGTGGAGGCGGGCTGGGCCGTGATCACGGGCGGCGGGCCGGGCGCGATGGAGGCCGCCAACAGGGGGGCGTGCGAGGCGGGCGGCGTCTCGGTCGGCCTCGGCATCGAGCTGCCCTTCGAGCAGGGCCTGAATCCCTATGTCGACATCGGCCTGAACTTCCGCTACTTCTTCGTCCGCAAGATGATGTTCGTGAAGTACGCGCAGGGTTTCGTCGTCCTGCCCGGCGGTCTCGGCACCCTCGACGAACTCTTCGAGGCGCTGACCCTCGTCCAGACCCAGAAGGTCACCCGCTTCCCGATCGTCCTCTTCGGCAGCGAGTACTGGGGCGGCCTGGTCTCATGGCTGAAGAACACCCTGGTCGCCCAGGGCAAGGCCGCGGAGAAGGACCTGCTGCTGTTCCACGTCACGGACGACGTGGAGGAAGCGGTGGCACTCGTGTCGAAGGAGGCGGGCCGCTAGGGCACGGCCACCGGGGGCTCCGCCCAGACCTTCCCGCGAGCGGGGGTCCGGGGGACGGGCCCCCTGGTCGGTCAGGCCAGGCCCCGGCGAGCCACCGCGGGGACCCGGTGTCCGGCGATGGACGCCACCATGTCCAGCACCTGCCGGGTCTCGGCGACCTCGTGGACCCGGTACACCTGCGCGCCGAGCCACGCGGACACCGCGGTCGTCGCCAACGTACCGATCAGCCGTTCCTTCACCGGCCGGTCCAGCGTCTCCCCGACGAAGTCCTTGTTGGACAGCGACACCAGCACCGGCCACCCCGTGGCGACCATCTCGTCCAGCCGCCGCGTCGCCTCCAGACTGTGCCGCGTGTTCTTCCCGAAGTCGTGCCCGGGATCGATCAGCACCGACTCACGCGGCACCCCGAGCGCCACCGCCCGCTCGGCCAGACCCACGGTGACGTCGAGGATGTCGGCCATCACGTCGTCGTACGTCACCCGGTGCGGACGCGTACGCGGCTGCACACCACCCGCGTGCGTGCACACCAGCCCCACCCCGTACCGCGCCGCGATCTCCGCGAGCCCCGGGTCGACGCCACCCCACGCGTCGTTCAGCAGATCCGCCCCCGCCTCGCACACCGCCTCGCCGACCTCGGCCCGCCAGGTGTCCACGCTGATGATCACGTCCGGGAAGCGCCGCCGTACCTCCGCCACGAAGCCGACCGTCCGCCGCGCCTCCTCCTCGGCCGTGACCTCCTCGCCCGGCCCGGCCTTCACCCCGCCGACGTCGATGATCACGGCACCCTCGGCCACCGCCTGCTCCACGCGCGCGAGGGCCGGCTCGTCACGGAACGTCGCCCCTTGGTCGTAGAAGGAGTCCGGAGTCCGGTTCACGATCGCCATGATCACCGGCTCGTGGGGCCCGAATTCCCGCCTGCCCAGCCTGAGCATCCGCTGTGACCTCTCCTAGTACGTTCCGCAGCACGGCCGCCTGCGACCCTAACTGTCAGACTCGCATGGCACGATCGGACCCAGACAGTTTCAGCGTCCGGCACACGGCCGGCACGGAGCGTGGGGACCCCTGGCGATGGTGATGTTCTTGTTCCTGGTCGTCGCGCTGGCCGTCGTGGTCGCGGCGGTGACGCTCGGCGTGGTGGGCGGCGGCGGGACCGGCCCGCTGCCCGAGGTGGCACCGGAGCGGCTGCAGGACCCGCTGCCCCCGGACCGCCCGGTGAGCCGCGCCGACGTGGACAGCCTGCGCTTCCCGGTCGCCCCGCGCGGCTACCGCATGGCGGACGTGGACGACGCCCTCGGCCGGCTCGGCGCCGAACTCGCCGAGCGGGACGCCCGGATCGCCGACCTGGAGTCGGCGCTGGCCGGCGCCAGAGCCGCGGCGGCACACGTCCGCATGGAGAAGCCCGATCACCCGGAGGGCCGGCGATGAGCGACGGCGCCGCCCTGGCCGGGCCCGACGGCGCCCTGCGCTGCCCCTGGGCGCTGTCCACCGAGGACTATGTGTCCTACCACGACGAGGAGTGGGGCCGCCCGGTGCACGGCGACGACGCCCTCTTCGAGCGGATCAGCCTGGAGGCCTTCCAGTCGGGCCTGTCCTGGATCACGATCCTGCGCCGCCGCGAGGGTTTCCGCGCGGCGTTCTCCGGCTTCCGCATCGAGAAGGTCGCCGCGTTCACCGACGAGGACCGCGAGCGCCTGCTGGTGGACGAGGGGATCATCCGCAACCGCGCCAAGATCGACGCCACGCTCGCCAACGCGCGCGTGCTCGCCGACTGGGCGGAAGGCGAGCTGGACGAGCTGATCTGGTCCCACGCCCCCGACCCGGCCGGCCGCCCGGCCCCTAAGACCCTCGCCGACGTACCGGCCGTGACCCCGGAGTCCACAGCCCTGTCCAAGACGCTGAAGAAGCGGGGCCTCAGATTCGTCGGCCCGACGACGGCGTACGCGCTGATGCAGGCGTGCGGCCTGGTCGACGACCACCTGGAGGCGTGCGTGGCGAGAGGAGCGGGCGCCTGACCGCCATGGCCCGGACCCTGGCCGACATCCTGGACGCGGCGGCGCGGGGCCGCTTCCCGGCACCCGACGGCGGTACGACCGTGGTGCCGCAGCCCAGCCGCCGCGACGCCGGAGTGATCGCGTTCACCGCGCACTCCGTGGTGTTCACCGACGAGGACCCGCAGTGGGTGCGAGGCACGCTCGCGTCCCTCGACTGCGACGAGCTGGCGGCGGCGATGAACCCCCGCTTCCTGAGCGCGTTCCTGGCCCGCACGGGCCGCACGACGGACTGCGTCGATCTGCTCACCGTGGCGGGCTCCCTGCCCGGCGACCCCCCGGTGGAGCTGCGCGAACTCACCGACCCGGACCATCCGCGCGTGCACAGCGCCCGCAAGCGCCGGGACGACGTGCGCGTCTGGGCGACGGACGGGGGAGTGCTCGTCCTCGGCCGGGGTGTCGCGGGCCGCTGGGAGACGGCCGTCGAGGTGGACGAGGACGTACGGCACCGGGGGCTGGGCCGGGCCCTGGCCACGGCCGCCCGGCACCTGGTGCCCCCGGGCCACTGGGTCTGGTCACAACAGGCCGCCGGCAACGCCCGCAGCGTCCGCGCCTTCCAGGCGGCGGGCTACCGCCCGGTCGGCGCGGAGGCCCTCCTCATCGCCCACTAGCCCCCCGAGCCCCCGCCCCGCCCCGACCGGCCCGCACATCGCGCGCGGGGGCCGCCCGGTCCGCTGTCGCTGCCGCTGTTCGTCGCCGTCCGGTGGGTGTGAAGGCCCGGCTCATCGCACGCCGGACCGCTGTGTCTGCGGCCTCGTCCGGCCGCCTGCCGGCGCGGAGGTCCCTGCGCGTCGCGTGCCCGGGGCTGTCCGGCCGCCGTCCGCCGCGGGGTCCGCTGTCGCTGGGGCCGGTCTGCCGCTGTTCGTCGCCGTCTGTGGGTGTGGAGGTCCGGCTGGTCGTACGCCGGGCCGCTGTGTCTGCCGCGTCGTTCGGCCGCCTGCCGGCGCGGAGGTCCCTGCGCGTCGCGTGCCCGGGGCTGTGCGGCCGCCGTCCGCCGCGGGGTCCGCTGTCGCTGGGGCCGGTCTGCCGCTGTTCGTCGGCGCCTGGTGGGTGTGGAGGCCGGGCTGGTCGCGCGCCGGGCCGCCCGTCGGCAGCACGCCGCCGCGTTCGCGGTCGCCGGTCTGCCTCTGTTCGTCGGCGTCCGGTGGGTGCGGAGCCCGGCTGGTCGTACGCCGGGCCGCCGCGTCTGCCGTCTCGTCCGACCGCCTGTCGGTGCGGGGCCTCTGCGCGTCGCGTGCCGGCAGGCGGTCCGCAGCCTGCCGCCCCGTCCGACCGGCTGCCGGCGCGGAGGCCCTGTGCACCGCGCGCCAGGGCCGTCCGGTCCGCCACTCGTCACCGGGCCCGCGGTCGCCGCTCGGGCCTGTCGGTATCCGGCAGGGCCGTGGCGAAGGGGGCACGGCGCTGCCGGGGCAAGCCGGTCACCGATCGCTGTGGTGCTCCGGCCTCAGCGGCCCAGGTACTTCGGCTTCTCCTTGTTCACGAACGCCTGCACGGCGATTGCGTGGTCCTCGGACTGGCCGGCGCGGGTCTGCAGTTCGTCCTCCTTCTCCAAGGTTTCGGCGAGGGAGTGCGTGAGGCCGTAGGACACCGCCTCCTTGATGGCCGCGTACGCCACCGTCGGGCCCTCGGCCAGTGCCCGTGCCGTCTTCTCGGCCTCGGCGCGCAGCTCGGCCGCGGGGACGACCCGGTTGGCGATGCCCAGCTCGAGCGCGTCCTGGGCGCTGATGCTGCGCGGGAAGAGCAGCAGGTCGGCGGCGCGGCCCGGGCCGACCACCCGGGGCAGGGTCCAGGAGATCCCGGAGTCGGCGGTCAGGGCGACGCCCGCGAAGGAGGTGTTGAAGGCGGCCGTGTCGGCGACGACCCGGTAGTCCGCGGCGAGCGCGAAACCGAAGCCCGCCCCGGCCGCCACGCCGTTCACCGCGGCGACCACCGGCTTGGGCGCCCCGGCGAGGGCCCGCACGATCGGGTTGTAGTGCTCCTTGACCGTGCTCATCGTCTGCCCGGACCCGGTCTCACGGTCCGCCGCGAGCAGCCCGATGTGCTCCTTGAGGTCCTGGCCGACGCAGAACGCCCGGTCCCCGGCCGCGGTCAGCAGGATCGCCCGTACGGCCGTGTCCCCGGCCGCGGATTCCGCCGCCTCCCGGAGGGCGACCTTGGTCGCGACGTTCAGCGCGTTCATCGCCTCGGGGCGGTTCAGCGTGATCGTCGCGAGTCCGTCGCTGACCTCGTAGAGCACGGTGTCGGCCATGGCGCATCCCCTCCGGTTAGCGGGTGACGTACCGCTCAGTACGTCCGTGTATGAAGCACAGCATGGCGGAGATCGCCGCCCAAGGGCCGGACCGGACATGTGACCTGCATCAAAGAAAAAAAGAGCGAAGCCAGCCGGCGGATGTCCGTGCGGCGGTGCAGTATCGCAGCCACATCGCCGAATTGGGTGGTTTTGCTCGCGCGCGTTGCCCAAGCGATGCCGACTGATGTTGGTCATCGGGTCCTGCGATGCGGGATAATGGCTGGGAAGCAATGTGTTCGATGCCGGTGTCGCGTGTCCGTTTCGGAGTCGCGGATGCCCTCCCAGGGCTCTCGGCAGACGATGAGCTGGTTTCAGGAAGGGGAACGAGCATGGCGGCCATGAAGCCGCGGACGGGTGATGGCCCGCTCGAGGTGACCAAGGAGGGGCGGGGCATCGTCATGCGCGTTCCGCTCGAAGGCGGCGGTCGACTCGTCGTCGAGCTGACCCCTGACGAGGCCGAGGCGCTCGGCGACGCCCTCAAGAAGGTCGTCGTCTGACGTCCCAGCGATCCTGTCCTTCGGACTGCCCCGGCATCGTACGCGGTGCCGGGGCAGTCGCGCTTCCGGACCCGCGCAGCGGGCCGTTCACCTCTTGACGGCGCACAGCAGGCCGTCGCCCACCGGCAGCAGCGACGGGACCAGTTCCTGGCTCTCGCGCACCGCGCGCAACAGCTCCCGCAGCCGCAGCACCTCCGTGGGCTGCGGTCCGGAGTCCACCGTACGGCCGTTGGCGAAGATGCCCTCGAACACCACCAGCCCGCCCGGCCGCAGCAGGCGCAACGATTCAGCGAGGTAGTCCAGGTACTCCAGCCGGTCGCCGTCGCAGAAGACGAGGTCGTAGCCGGCGTCCGCGAGCCGGGGCAGCACGTCGAGCGCGCGGCCGGGGATGAAGCGGGCCCGGTTGCTGGCGAATCCGCAGGCGCGGAAGGCCTGCCGGGCGAACTGCTGGTGCTCCGGCTCCGGATCGACCGTGGTGAGCACCCCGTCCGGGCGCATGCCGTGCAGCAGATGGATTCCGGACACTCCGCAGCCCGTGCCGATCTCCGCGACCGCCTTCGCGTCCACGGAGGCGGCGAGCAGTCGCAGCGCGGCGCCGGTGCCGGGCGACACCGAGCGCAGCCCTGCCTCGCGGGCCCGGTCGCGGGCCCACCGCAGCGCGTCGTCCTCGGCGACAAAGGCGTCGGCGAACGCCCAGCTCGTCTGCCGGTTGCCGGTAATGACCCTCTCCTGTCCCCGTGGTTGCCTGGGCGTGACTGTATCCGTTGGCGCCGGGAACCCGCAGATGGGACCGGGCGTTTAAAGGGTTGAGACGGTGGCCGGGACGCGACGGGGGGTAAGACGGGGGTGCAGGACGTGGATCGGGACGCCGAGCAACTGCTGACGCAGCCGTATGAGCCGTATCAGCCCAGATCAAATTCTCGTAAAACCGCTTATGGGGAGCTAACGGGCGAGGTGGCTATGGTAGGGGCTCCACTGGACACCACCAGAGCTGACAGGGGAGGTGCGGCTGCGCCCGGAGACCGGGGTGGAGTGCTGCGGCGCTTCCTCGGGTCGGCGGGCAGGCCGAAATCCGTGACCGACACCGCTGCTGACCACCACGCCGGTTTCGCCGCAGGCGAGGCCCAGACCGCGACCTTCTCCACCGACGCGGACGGGCAGGCGTGGACTCCGCCCACGTGGGAGGAGATCGTCAGCACGCACAGCGGCCGGGTCTACCGGCTGGCCTACCGTCTGACGGGCAATCAGCACGACGCCGAGGACCTCACCCAGGAGGTCTTCGTCCGCGTCTTCCGCTCCCTGTCGACGTACTCGCCGGGCACCTTCGAGGGCTGGCTGCACCGCATCACCACCAACCTGTTCCTGGACATGGTCCGGCGCAAGCAGCGCATCCGCTTCGACGCCCTCGGCGAGGACGCGGCCGAGCGCCTGGCCAGCCGCGAGCCCAACCCGCAGCAGCTCTTCAACGACGCGCACTTCGACGCCGACGTCCAGCAGGCCCTGGACACCCTCGCGCCCGAGTTCCGTGCCGCCGTCGTCCTGTGCGACATCGAGGGACTGTCGTACGAGGAGATCGCCGCGACCCTCGGCGTGAAGCTCGGCACCGTCCGCTCCCGTATCCACCGTGGCCGCTCCCAGCTCCGCAAGGCCCTCGCGCACCGGTCCCCGGAGGCGCGCGCGGCCGAGCGGCGCTCCTTCGTGGCCCGTGTCCCCGCTCTGGGGGGAGGGGGCGCGACCGCGTGAGTGGAACCCGGCCCAAACCTGCGGAGGCACACCTCGCAGAGCAGCACCTTGGAGACCGGCTCTCCGCCCTGGTGGACGGAGAGCTCGGTCATGAGTCGCGTGAGCGGGTCCTCGCCCACCTGGCCACCTGCGCCAGGTGCAAGGCGGAGGCGGACGCCCAGCGCCGGCTGAAGAACGTGTTCGCGGAGGCGGCGCCGCCTCCTCCCTCGGCGAGCCTCCTGGCCCGCCTCCAGGGCCTGCCCGCGGGAGGTGACCCGGACGGTGACGGCATGTCGCCGCCGGGGGGAGGACTCTTCGGCCCCGGCCCCGGTGACGACGAGACCACCGGGCCGGCGGGAGCCTCCGGCGTCTTCGGTGTCTTCGGAATGAGGCGCGGCGAGCGCTTCGCGTTCGGATACGTCCCCGCCCGCCCGCACGGCCCCGCGCATCCGGACAGCGCGCTCCCGTCCGCCGAGGAGCGCGGCTTCCGCATCCATCCCGTCGGCCGCCCGGACGACGGCCGCTCCGCCTCGCGCGGTCTGCGGTTCGCGTTCGCCGCCGCCGGCGCGGTGTCGCTGGCCGCGGTTGCCCTCGGCGGTGTGACCACCGCCATCCCCGGTGACAACACCGCGGACCCCCGCGGCGGCACCGGCACCGGCAGCAATGTGATCCCGGCGCGCTCGGCGGGCAGCGGCGGGGGCGCCGGGTCGGCCACGCCCGACACGCAGCGGCGCCGCTCGGGCGGACCGCTGCTCGCCCAGGGCGGCACCCAGCTCGGACCGACGCCGGCCGTCCCGACCTCGATGGCCGCGCCGCTGGTACCCGGACTGCCGACCCCCGGCACCGGCAGGATCCAGGGCGACGGCGTCATGCGCGGCCTGACCGCGCCGGTGATGGCCGGTGCGGCCGCGGTCTCCCCGCTGATACGTCCGCTCGACGACACCGTGGTCTATCCGCTCACCGCCTGGTCCGGGGTTCCCGGAGTGACCGGCTCCGGCCTGCCGTCCGCCCCCCTCCCCGCTCCCACACCGTCCCCCTCCACACCCCCCCAGACCCCCTGACCCGGCCCCTGCTCCACGGCCCGCGAACCTGGTTGAATCTGTGCGGGCCGTTCCCGCGGCGATGACCCGGGGGCGTAGTCGACGTTCCGCGCCCGCACGCTTCGGCGGCGGCCGCGTCCAGCCGTGGGGAGAGCATGAACGAGGGGAACCGTGTCCCACCGGAGGACGACCCGGAGGGAACGGCGGGGGCGCCACCGACCACCCGAACCGATGCCGAGCAGATACGGCTTGAGCCGACCGACTTCGAGTTGGCACGCCCGGAGACCGTGCGGATCTCCGAGGGGGAGCAGACCGGAGTGGCGGACGCCGGGGACTTCGAGCTGGCCAAGCCGGTGTCCGGGGTGACGGGCGGTGCCGGGGCGGACAGGGAGCCCGGGGACAGCGCCTGGGCGGCTCCCACCGAGCGGCCCAAGCCGTTGCACGACCCGGACCCCTACAGCACCCCGCCGTACGGCGAGCCGGGCCCCTGGGCGCCCGCACCGCCCGTACAGCACCCGGCGGTCACCGCGGCCCACGGAACGCCCGTGCCCGCTCCTACGGCCCCGCTGAGCGAGGCCGCCTCCGGGACTCCCACCCTCGTACCCGGGCCGTCTGCCCCGGCAGCCGGTGCACCCGCGCCCACACCCGTACCGGGCGCATCCACGCCCGCAACCGGCGCACCCGTGCCCGGCACCACCGCCGCCATCCCGGCTCCCGGCGCGCCCGCGCCCGGCGTTCCGGACGCCGGGGCGCCCGGCCCCGGCATTCCGGCCGCTGGCGTTTCCGTCCCTGCGGCCGTCGCTCCTGGCGTTCCTGCCGCGGGGTCTCCGGCCGCCGGCGTTCCGGCCCCTGCGGCCGCCGCCCCCGGTGTTACCGCCTCCGGCGTTCCCGTTCCCGGTGCTCCTGCTCCCGCCCCCGGCTCTCCTGCCGCTGGCAGTCCGGCCGCTGGCGTTCCGGCCCCTGCGGCCGCCGCCCCCAGTGTTACCGCCTCTGGCGTTCCCGTTCCCGGTGCTCCTGCTCCTGGCTCTCCCGCCCCTGGCGTCCCCGCCTCCGGTGCTCCCGTTCCCGACTCTCCAGGCGCTGGCGTACCAGCCCCCGGCTCCCCGGCCGCTGGCGTTCCCGCCCCCGCAGCCGCCGCCCCTGCCCCCGCCGCCCCCGGCGTTCCCGCCCCCACAGCCCCCGCCCCCGCCTCTCCAGCCCCCGGCGTCGCCGCCCCCGGCGTCCCCACCCCCGCAGGCCCCCCGGTACCGCCGGCCTCCTCGGTGGGGGAGTCGGGGGCGCGTTATGACCCCTGGGCCGCTGGGTCGCCCAAGGAGCAGATGTTCGGGCAGGGGGCCTTGCAGCAGACCGGTGTCGGGGTGTTGACGGAGGAGCAGCGGAAGCGGCGGGGGAGGCGGCTGTTGGCTGGATGGACCCTTGCGGTCGCCCTAGTCTCCGCGGCGATCGGCGGGGTGGCCGGTGCCTGGGTCGAGAAGGAGGGCCTCGGGGACGACGTACGTCTGCCGCAGGCCGGGCACGTGCCCGCCGGACGGGCGCCGGACAGCGTGGCCGGGATAGCCGCCCGCGCGCTGCCCAGTGTCGTCACCCTGCACGTGACCGGGACCGAGCAGAGCGACACCGGCACCGGCTTCGTGCTCGACACCCGCGGGCACATCCTCACCAACAACCACGTCGTCGCGCCCGCCGGGTCAGGCGGTGAGATATCCGTGACGTTCAGCAGTGGCGACACCGTCAAGGCCAAGGTGGTCGGCCGCGACAGCGGCTACGACCTCGCCGTCGTCCAGGTCCACGGTGTGCACGGACTCACCCCACTGCCCCTCGGCAACTCCGACGACGTCCGGGTCGGTGACCCCGTCGTCGCCATCGGCGCCCCCTTCGACCTCGCGGGCACCGTCACCTCCGGCATCATCAGCGCCAAGGAGCGGCCCATCACGGCCGGCGGGGAGAAGGGCGACGGGAGCGACGTCTCGTACGTCGACGCGCTGCAGACCGACGCCCCGATCAATCCCGGCAACTCCGGCGGGCCGCTGCTCGACTCGCGGGCCCGGGTCATCGGCATCAACTCCGCCATCCGTTCCGCAGACGGCGGCTCCGACTCGGACAGCGAACAGGCCGGATCCATCGGTCTCGGCTTCGCCATCCCCGTGAACCAGGCCAAACGCGTCGCCGAGGAACTGATCAACGACGGCCACGCGACCCACCCGGTGATCGGCGTCACGCTCGACATGGCGTACACCGGCGACGGCGCCCGTATCGACGGCAAGAGCGCGAACGGCGGCCCCGCCGTGACCCTGGGCGGCCCTGGTGAACGGGCCGGTCTCAAGGCGGGCGACGTCATCACCGAGGTCGACGGGCAGCGCGTGCACACGGCAGAGGAGCTCATCGTCAAGATCCGCGCCCACCGGCCCGGTGACCGGCTGCGGCTGACGGTCCGGCGCGACGGCACGGACCGGGAGGTCCCGCTCCGACTGGGCGCGGCAGCGCAGAACTGACAGAAGTCTCACCTCGGGACGGTACCGGTCGGACAGGAACGCCGGGTACCGTTGAGCGACCGAGGACATCGCAAGGAGCGTCAGGTGTTCAATGACATAGGACCGCTGGAGCTGGTGACGATCATCGTGCTCGCCGTGCTCGTCTTCGGTCCCGACAAGCTCCCGAAGGTCATCCAGGACGTCATGCGCACGATCCGGAAGATCCGCGAGTTCTCGGAGAGCGCCAAGCAGGACATCCGCGAGGAACTGGGTCCGGAGTTCAAGGACTTCGAGTTCGAGGACCTCAACCCGAAGACGTTCCTCCGCAAGCAGCTGGACAACGACGAGCTGGGCCTGAAGGAGATCCGCAACGGGTTCGACCTGAAGAAGGAGATGGCCGAGGTCACGGACGCCGTCCACGGTCGGGAGACCGAAGCGTCCTCCTCGTCGTCTGCGTCTTCCTCGGGTTCGGCCTCCTCCGGGCGTATCGACATGACGAAGAAGCCGGAGGAGCCCGGCAAGGACGAGCGGCCGCCCTTCGACGCGGACGCCACCTAGTCGCACAACCCGGCGCCGACACGCGCACGCGTGCGTATGCCGCGCACGTGACGCGTTTCATAGCCCGCACCCGTCGCACACGGCCTGAACAGGTCGTTCGCACGACCCACGCATCCAGCGCCTGCCCTGAGGCTCTCATCGGTGTGGATATGCTGCCGAGTTGTTGTGCGGACCGGCGAGTACGCCCGAAGGGGGGCGGGCCATCCCGGTCCGACGAGAGCGAGGAGGCGTCCGGGCAGATGGAGACGACGAGTCGGGTGGGCGCGCACGCGCCGGCCGCGGAGGATGGACAGCAGCTCCCCTTCGCCCGGCGTACGGTCGACGGTTATCTGCAGGCACCCTTCCCGTGGTACGGCCTCGACGAGGCGTTCACCGGGCCGCGCTGGCTGATGCAGGTGGGTACGGCGGCCGACGGTGCCGTCGAGCACGGTTCGATCGGGCACGGCGACGAGCCCACCGTACGGGGCGAGGCCGGCTCCGCCGGTGAGCCGCGGGAGAAGTTCGCGGTGGTCGTCACCGTCGCCGCGCAGCCGTCCCGCAGGAGCGCCGACGGTACCGGGCTGCTGGAGGCCACGTCGGTGTCCTCGGCGGCGTGGCTGGCCGGGGTGGGGCTGCTGTCGTTCACCTGGCCCGGGCAGATGGACCACAGTCTGCGGGACGACTGGCTGGAGCAGCAGACGGAGACCGCGTGGGCTCTGGCCGACGATCTCGAGGGGCCGGAGTGGAGCCGGCTCTCTCTTCCGGTGGACGGGGTCGCCGCCTCTTTCCATTACCGGGAGTCGGAGTTCGGGTGGGTGCTCGCCGGTACCACTGAGGCGGGGGTGCACTTGGGTGCGTACGGGCGGGGGATGAGTGCGTACGGGCTCGGGTTCGCCGTGGTGAAGGACATTTCCGCTTACGCATGACAAAGGGGCGCCGATCGGTTTCGGTGCCCCTTCGCCGTATTGCCCGTATTGCCCGTATTGCCAGGAACGCGCCGGAAGACTCTCTAGAACTTGTTCTTCGGCGTGATTCCCAGCGACAGGCCCGAAAGACCCCGCTGACGTCCTCCCAGCTTCCCGGCGATCGCCCTGAGCGCGCTGCCCGCCGGGGAGTCCGGGTCGGTCAGGACCACCGGCTTGCCCTCGTCGCCGCCCTCGCGGAGGCGGACGTCGATCGGGATGTTGCCGAGGACCGGGACCGTCGTACCCGTGGTGCGGGTGAGGCCGTCGGCGACCAGCTGGCCGCCGCCCGTGCCGAAGACGTCGACCATCTCGCCGCAGTGCGGGCAGGGCAGGCCGGACATGTTCTCGACCACGCCGACGATCTTCTGGTGGGTCTGGACCGCGATGGAGCCGGCGCGCTCGGCGACCTCGGCCGCCGCCTGCTGCGGGGTCGTCACGACCAGGATCTCGGCGTTCGGGACCAGCTGGGCGACGGAGATCGCGATGTCGCCGGTGCCGGGCGGCAGGTCGAGGAGCAGGACGTCCAGGTCGCCCCAGTACACGTCCGCCAGGAACTGCTGAAGGGCCCTGTGCAGCATCGGGCCGCGCCAGACGACCGGGGCGTTGCCCGGGGTGAACATGCCGATGGAGATGACCTTCACGCCGTTCGCCGACGGCGGCATGATCATGTTCTCGACCTGGGTGGGACGGCCGTCCGCGCCCAGCATGCGCGGCACGCTGTGGCCGTAGATGTCGGCGTCGACGACGCCCACCTTGAGGCCGTCGGCGGCCATGGCGGCCGCCAGGTTCACCGTCACCGAGGACTTGCCGACGCCGCCCTTGCCGGAGGCGACCGCGTAGACGCGGGTGAGGTTGCCGGGCTTGGCGAAGGGGACCTCGCGCTCGGCCTGGCCGCCGCGCAGGGCCGTCGCCAGCTCCTTGCGCTGCTCGTCGCTCATCACGTCGAGCGTGACGTCGACACGGGTGACGCCCTCGACCCGGGAGACCGCCTCGGTGACGCGCTGGGTGATCGTCTCGCGCATGGGGCAGCCGGAGACCGTCAGGTACACGGTGACCGCGACCGCGCCGTCCTCCCCGATCTCCACCGATTTGACCATTCCCAGTTCGGTGATGGGGCGGTTGATCTCGGGGTCGTTCACCGTCGCCAGTGCCTCGCGCACCGCGTCTTCCGTAGCCATAAGCACGATGGTACGGCGCGCCGAGGGGCGTCCGGGATGCCCCTCAGCGGTCGTCTGTGTCACGTCCCGGTGGCCGATCCGACCGTTCCGCCGGGAATACGACATGCCCGGCGTGCCCGTCGTGCCGTCGCCTGTCCTCCAACTCCTTGACCAGATCCTGCAGCTCCGAGCGGATCCAGTCGCGGGTCGCGACCTCGCCCAGGCCCAGCCGCAGCGCGGCGATCTCCCGGGTCAGGTACTCGGTGTCGGCGATGGACCGCTCGTTCTGCTTGCGGTCCTGCTCCAGGTTGACCCGGTCGCGGTCGTCCTGCCGGTTCTGCGCGAGGAGGATCAGCGGGGCCGCGTAGGAGGCCTGCAGGGACAGCGCCAGGGTCAGGAAGATGAAGGGATATTCGTCGAAGCGCAGGTGGCTCGGCGCGGCGATGTTCCACAGCACCCACATGATGATGACGGCCGTCATCCAGACGATGAAGCGTCCCGTGCCCAGGAAGCGGGCGATCCGCTCCGACAGCCGGCCGAAGGCCTCCGGGTCCCACTCGGGCAGCAACCGGCGGCGCGGCGGGCGCGGCTGGTCCAGCCGGGGCACACGGGGCCGGGTGGCGGCCGTGGCGCCCGACGCAGTGCGCTCGCGGGTCGCGGTGTCACGCTCCGGAGCCATAGGTACCCACCCCCTCGTTCTCGTCGTTCAGGTGGAACTCGGTCTCCCGCCAGTCCTCGGGCAGCATGTGGTCCAGTACGTCGTCCACGGTGACCGCGCCGAGCAGCGACCCGGACTCGTCCACGACGGGCGCGGCGACCATGTCGTACGTGGCGAAGAACCCGGCGATGACACGCAGCGCCGCATCCGGGTCGAGCGGCTGCAGGTCGGTGTCGACGATGGAGCTGACCAGGTTGTAGGGCGGCTCGCGCAGCAGCCGCTGGAAGTGGACCGTGCCCAGGTACTTGCCGGTCGGGGTCTCGTCCGGCGGGCGGCAGACGTAGACCTGGGCGGCGAGCGACGGGGAGAGGTCGGGGTTGCGGACCCGGGCGAGCGCGTCGGCGACGGTGGCGTCCGGGCGCAGCACGATCGGCTCGGTGGTCATCAGACCGCCGGCCGTGTGCTCCTCGTACGACATCAGCCGGCGTACGTCGGCCGCGTCGCTCGGCTGCATCAGGCTCAGCAGCCGCTCCTTGTCCGCCTCGGGCAGTTCGCCGAGCAGGTCGGCCGCGTCGTCGGGGTCCATGGCCTCCAGGACGTCCGCCGCGCGCTCCTCCTTCAGCTTGCCGAGGATCTCGATCTGGTCGTCCTCCGGGAGTTCTTCGAGCACGTCGGCCAGGCGGTCGTCGTCGAGCGCGGCGGCGACCTCGGCGCGCCGCTTGGGGGACAGGTGGTGCAGGACGTTGGCGAGGTCGGCGGGGCGCAGCTGCTCGAATGTGGCGAGCAGGCTCTCGGCGCCCTGTCCGTGCTCCTCCAGGGAGAAGCCGGTGACGGCCGACCACTCGACGGTCAGCGTCTCGCCCTTGGCCCGCCGGAAGGCGCTCGCCTTCCTGCCCTTGCGGACGAAGACGCGGTCGACCTCCCAGTCCCGGCGGGCCGGCAGCTGCTGCACGGACAGGTCGAGGACGGTGACCTCCTCGCGGGTCTCCACCAGCGTCACCCGCCGGTCCAGCAGCTCGCCGAAGACCAGCCGCTCGGTGGGCCGCTGCTCGAAACGCCGGACGTTCATCACGCCGGTGGTGATGACCTGCCCGGACTCGACACCGGTGATCCGGGTCATGGGCAGGAAGATACGGCGCCGGGTGGTCAGTTCGACGACCAGCCCGAGCAGCCGTGGGGGCTTGCGGCCCACGCGCAGCATCACGACCAGGTCGCGCACGCGGCCCACCTGGTCGCCGTTCGGATCGAAGACGGGGACCCCGGCGAGGTGCGAGACGAAGATCCGGGGGGCGCCGGCTGCCATGGCTCTGCTTCCTCTGCTGATGTGGCCTGGGAATCGCCCTTCACTGGGCCGTTCCGCTTTCTTTGTGAATTGCTCGGATTTGCCCGCTCGGGTGCGCTTCAGGCTAGCCCGTACCGGTCGGATACGCCCTGGTGGGGGGTCCGGACGGACTCGCTCCGCCCGGCGGCCGGGGCACCGGTACGCTGCCTCACGCCGCTCAGGAACCGTCAGAAAGGCGACCCCACCTGTGACTGCGATTCCCCAGGGCCGTACCCGCCGGGCCGCGCTGGCGACCGCGATCTGCGTACTCGCCGTGACGGGTTCAGCGGTGCTGACCGGGTGCGGCGGCGAGGATCCGGACGCGGGGACGAACGGCGTGGGCAAGCTGCCCGCCGGCCAGATCCAGGCGAAGACCCGGGCGGCGGCCCAGGGGGCAGCGGCGGTACGGCTGTCCGGCACCGTGGTCACCAGCGGCCGCACGTACCAGCTGGACATGCGGCTGAAGGCCGACGGCGGCACCGGGTCGGTGACCTCGAAGGGGGCGACCTTCAAGCTGCTGCGGGTCGGCAAACAGCTGTATCTGAAGGCCGACGCGGACTTCTGGAACCAGGCCGACGGCAAGGACGGCGGCGACGGCACGGCGCAGAAGCTGAACGGCAAGTACGTGAAGGTGCCGCAGGGAGACCCCGCGTACCGGAAGTTCAGCGGCTTCACGGACAAGGACGTCCTCCTCGACGGACTGCTCACACTGCACGGCACACTGGCGACGGACGGCCACCACGACGACGCGGGTACCCGCACCATCCGCATCACCGGCGACAAAGGCTCCGGCGGCAGCCTCGACGTCTCCCTGGAGGGCACGCCGTATCCCCTCCGCCTGGTCCGCGGCGGCGGCGCGGGGACCCTCAGCTTCTCCGACTGGGGTAAGGACTTCGCCGTGACCGAGCCCGCGAAGGGTGAGACCGTCGATTACGGCAAGCAGTTGCCGACGTCGTAGCCGTTCGGGCAGGCAGGCGTGGCGGACGGGCCGGGCAGGGTCCGGCACCGCCGATCACCGGGGCAAGGATGCCGGTACCGGGCGCTACCGTCCCTTGCGGCGTTTGGCGAGAAGCTTCGGCAAGCCCGCCGGGACCGGCCGGCGCGTGGTCGCCGGAGTCGCCACCGGCCGCTCCGCCAAGCTGCCGTCGGGCAGCGGCGCCACAGACCCGGCCGGAACCAGGCGCAGTACCCGGCACTCGCGTGCCCAGCGGGCCGGCATCTCCTCGCCGTCGGGGGCGTTCAGGCGCTTGCCCTTCAGCTCGGCGACGGCCGCCTCCCACTCCTCGGAGCCGGAGGGCAGCTCGGACACGGTCGCCGGGAACGTCACCAGCCGGCCGCCCTTGTCCTTGCTGCGCACGGTCACCTCGGCGGTGCCGCCGTCGACCAGCCCCTCCAGCGGCTGCTCACCGGGCCCGTCGCCGACCAGGCACACCGCGCCCTCGTGCCACACGTGCCACAGCGCACGCGCGGCGGAGGCCCCGGCGGCCCTGACCCAGATGAGGCCGGACTTCTTGGAGGCCTCCTCGATGAGGGCCCGGTCGAGCAGCTCGCTTGTCATGCGCCCAGCCTATCCAGCGCCCGCTCACAGCCAGCCGTTGCGCTTGAGCGTGCGGTGGATGCCGAGACAGATGGCGACCGTGATGCCCATGATCACCGGGTAGCCGTACTTCCAGTGCAGCTCCGGCATGTACTTGAAGTTCATGCCGTACACACCGCACACCATCGTCGGCACGGCGATGATCGCGGCCCAGGCGGTGATCTTGCGCATGTCCTCGTTCTGCGCGACTGACGCCTGCGCCAGGTTGGCCTGGAGGATGGAGTTGAGGAGTTCGTCGAAGCCCAGCACCTGCTCCTGGACCCGGGCGAGGTGGTCGGCGACGTCCCGGAAGTACTTCTGGATGTCCGGGTCGACCAGCCGCATCGGCCGCTCGCTCAGCAGCTGCATCGGGCGCAGCAGCGGTGCCACCGCGCGCTTGAACTCCAGCACCTCACGCTTGAGTTGGTAGATCCGCGCCGAGTCCACACCACGGGACACCCCGCCCTTGCGGCCCGGCGAGAAGACCTCGGTCTCCACCTCGTCGATGTCGTCCTGCACCGCGTCGGCGACCGCGATGTAGCCGTCCACGACATGGTCGGCGATCGCGTGCAGCACGGCCGAGGGGCCCTTGGCGAGCAGCTCCGGGTCGTCCTGCAGCCGGTGCCGGAGGGCCCTGAGCGAGCCCTGGCCGCCGTGCCGGACGGTGATGAAGAAGTCCCGGCCGGTGAAGCACATGACCTCGCCGGTCTCCACCACCTCGCTGGTGGCGGTGAGCCGGTCGTGCTCGATGTAGTGGATGGTCTTGAACACGGTGAACAGCGAGTCGTCGTACCGCTCCAGCTTGGGCCGCTGGTGGGCCTGCACCGCGTCCTCCACGGCCAGCGGGTGCAGCCCGAACTCGCTCGCGATACCGGCGAATTCGGCCTCGGTCGGCTCGTGCAGACCGATCCACACGAAGCCGCCGTCGCGCCGCACCTGCCGCATGGCCTCGTGCGGGCTGAGCGGCTTGGCGCTCGCGACCCGCTTGCCGTCGCGGTAGACGGCGCAGTCCACGACGGCCGACGGGGTGGCCGGGTCACGGGTGGTGTCGTACGACGCGTTCGACGCGCTCGTGGGCTTGCGCAGCGAGACGCGGGACGGACGGACCACGGCGCGCAGGTCGCGGATCATCGACATGGGCAGGCTCCTTCGCGACAGGCAACGAAAGACCGCCGGCGACGGGTGGAACTACCCGGAATGGGGACGTCCTGACTGCGGGATGTTTGGCACGTCCACAAAGCGGGGAGCACCGCACCGTCGCGGTGGCGACTTCGCTACTGATGCAGAACTGATTCGATCAGGCGATCGGGTGATCAGACGATCAGGGCAAAGCGAAACGAAGTGCTCTTCCGAAGGGCAACGCGCACGGGAAGGCGTCAGGCAGCCGGAAACCAGCCAGTGACTACATCAGCGGGCGGAAGAGCGAGTGGTACTGCACGGTCGACTTCGATCCATGACAGCCCCACCTCCTCCGGCCGGTCCCTCGTAAGGGAGTCTCATCGGCGTCGGGACTCGATAGCGACGCTTCTGCGTGCTGTCCCGAACCACCGGCTCAGCGTAGCAGCCGCCCGATGTGTCAAGGCGCAGCTTTGCCCGCTACTGACGAGTTCTATGCTCACGGCATGGTTGATGTTCTTCCTCTGGTCGAAGCACGGTTGACCACCGCGCTGGGCGAACCGGACGCGCGCGCCGCCGTCACCTTCCTCGGCACGGACCGCATCGAGGTGCTCCGATTCAGCGAGGGGGACCTCGTGCGGTACGCCACCCTCGGCATGTCCGCGCACCCCATGACCGATCCCGCCGCGATGCTCGCCGACCCGGTCAAGGGCCCCCGCGCCGAGCTGGTCCTCTCCGTTCGCGCGGGCCTCGCCGACACCGACAAGGTGCTCCGCCCGCTCGCCGTGCTGGCCGCGACCCCGCAGGTGGAGGGGCTGATCGTGACCCCGGGCGCCTCCCTGGACGTCGGCGAGCCGCTGTGGCCCGGCGCCCCCTTCACCTCGGTCCTGGTGGGCGAACCCGGCGGCCTGGTCGAGGACCTGGAGCTGGACGACCCGATGGAGCCCGTACGGTTCCTGCCGCTGCTGCCGATGACCCCGAACGAGGCCGCGTGGAAGCGGGTGCACGGCGCCCCGGCGCTGCAGGAGCGATGGCTCGCGAACGGGACGGATCTGAGGGATCCCGCCCGCAGGTCCGTCCCGCTCGACTGACCCGAAGTGACCGATCTCACCAACGCCAGGCCGGATTCGGTCAGTTGGCAAAGACGGTGACGCCGTCCTCGGTGGCGTGCGCCGTCTCCGGTTCCTCCGCCTCGTGGGCGAGGGCCCGTCGCCGTACGGCGACCACGGCCGCACCCAGCAGCGCGGTGACCGCCGCCACCACGAACGGGATGTGGATGTCGCTCCACTCCTCGATCTTGGGCGCGAAGTATGGCGCGGCGGCGGCCGCGAACCAGCGGACGAAGTTGTAGCCCGCGCTCGCCACCGGGCGCGGAGCGTCCGACACGCCGAGGGCCAGTTCGGTGTAGACGGTGTTGTTCACGCCGATGAGCGCTCCGGACAGGATCGTGCAGACGATCGCGGTGGTGTGGTCGCCGTAGCCGAGGACCAGGACGTCGGCGGCGAGCAGCACCAGCGAGCCGCCGAGCACCTTCGGCGAGCCGAAGCGCTCCTGCACGCGCGGCGCCACGATCACGGAGAAGACCGCCAGCAGCACGCCCCAGGCGAAGAACACCGCGCCGGAGCGGTACGGGGTCATGTCGAGCACGAACGGCGTGAAGGCTAGCACCGTGAAGAACGTGTAGTTGTAGAAGAACGCGGAGATCGCGGCCGTGGCGAGACCGCCGTGGCCGAGTGCCCTGATCGGGTCCAGGGGCGAGGTCCTGCGGGCCGGCTTCGGCTGCTCCTTCAGGAACGCCGTGATGCACAGGAAGCCGATCGCCATCAGCGTGGCCGTGCCGAAGAAGGGGTAGCGCCAGCTGAGGTTGCCGAGGACCGCGCCGAGCAGCGGGCCGCAGGCCATGCCGAGGCCGAGCGCGGACTCGTACAGCAGGATCGCCGCCGCGCTGCCTCCGGCGGCCGCGCCGACGATCACCGCGAGCGCCGTCGAGACGAAGAGCGCGTTGCCGAGGCCCCATCCCGCCCGGAAGCCGACCAGTTGGCCGACGCTGTCCGAGGTGCCGGCCAGGCCCGCGAAGACGACCACGAAGGCGAGGCCGAGCAGCAGGGTCTTCCGGCCGCCGATGCGGCTGGAGACGAACCCGGTCAGCAGCATCGCCACCGCGGTGATCAGGAAGTACGAGGTGAAGAGCAGGGACACCTGGCCGGCGGTGGCGTGCAGGCCCTGCGCGATCGAAGGCAGGATCGGGTCGACCAGGCCGATGCCCATGAAGGCGACGACGGAGGCGCCGGCCGTGGCCCAGACCGCCTTGGGCTGCCGCAGCAGGTCCATCTGTACTCACCACTCCCATCACAAGTTAGCTCTGCTAATTGATGTATATTACATCGAGTTGGCCGGACGGGTGATCGTCCTTGACGTGGGCGGGCCGGGGTAGGACCGTGGAGCCCTATGAGGGGCGAACCCAGTTGCCCGAGGTGCGGTGGCCGGGTCAGGGCGCCCGGACTCTTCGCCGATTCGTGGCAGTGCGATGTGCATGGCACGGTGTATCCGCTGCAGCCCGTGATCCCGCCCAGTGTGGAGGCCCTCGCTGCCGTCGTGCACCGCACGCACGTTCCGGTGTGGATGCCCTGGCCGCTCCCCGTCGGCTGGCTCTTCACGGGCGTGGCCTACGCGGGCGACGACCGCAGTGGTGGCCGCGCGACCGCCGTCGCCTGCTCCGGGCCCGGCCCGCTGGGCGGCCCGGCCGAACTCATCCTGGTCGCCGAGGAGCTCGGCGTCGGGCTCGGCGCGCGGTACGCGGGCATCGACGGCCCGGACCCGGGATCGTACATGAACGTCGAGAAGCCGCCCCAGGCCAAGGTGCTGGCCGTCGGCCGGCCGACCCCGCTCTGGCACGTCTACCGCACCCCCGACGACCGGGCCGTCTTCGCCGGTGAGGCGCTCGGCATGTGGCTGTGGGCGGTGATGTGGCCCGAGCAGGCGGGCCTGCTCATGTACGACGAGCTGGTGCTCACGGACCTGCGGGACGCGGGGGCGGAGCTGGATCTGGTGCCCTTCGGAGCGTTGTCGCCGCGCTTGCTCCGGCCGTGACGCCTCCTGGGGTGCAGGGTTCTCGTCCTTGGCGGCTGCGGGTCTCGTTGTGGTTGCTCGCGCCCACGCGGCGGAGTCGCGTATCGAGGACAGCCTCGCGCCCCTAGGGAGTTGCGGTAGGGGGCGCTGGGTGGGTGCGGGTGTGACAGTCGGGCTTCAAAACCCCGCTATCCTTAGGTGTCCCCTTCCGTAGCCGTCCCCGTCTGGAGTCACCGTGCGCGTCGATCTGCACTGTCACTCCACGGCGTCCGACGGTACGGACACCCCGGCCGAGCTGGTGCGCAACGCCGCCGCGGCCGGGCTGGACGTCGTCGCGCTGACCGATCACGACACCACCCGTGGGTACGCCGAGGCGATCGCCGCGCTGCCCAAGGGGCTCACGCTGGTCACCGGTGCCGAGCTGTCGTGTCGTGTCGACGGCATCTCGATGCACATGCTGGCCTACCTCTTCGACCCCGAGGAGCCCGCCCTGCTCGCCGAGCGCGAGCTGGTGCGGGACGACCGGGTGCCGCGGGCCAAGGGCATGATCGCCAAGCTCAACGGGCTGGGCGTGCCGGTCACCTGGGAGCAGGTCGAGCGGATCGCGGCCGGCGGTTCCGTGGGGCGCCCGCATGTCGCGACGGCACTGGTCGAGCTGGGCGTCGTACCGACCGTGGGCGACGCGTTCACCGAGCAGTGGCTGTCCGACGGCGGCCGGGCCTTCGTGGAGAAGCACGAGACGGACCCCTTCGAGGCGATCCGGCTGGTCAAGAACGCGGGCGGGGTCTGTGTGTTCGCGCACCCGGCCGCCGCCAAGCGCGGCCGTACGGTCCCGGAGGCGCGGATCGCGGAGATGGCCGAGGCCGGTCTCGACGGCATCGAGGTCGACCACATGGACCACGACGCCGACGCGCGCGACCGGCTGCGGGGCCTGGCGAAGGAACTGGACCTGCTGGTCACGGGTTCCTCGGACTACCACGGCAGCCGCAAGACCGTGACGCTGGGCGCGTACACGACCGACCCCGAGGTGTACGGGGAGATCACACGGCGGGCCACCGGGGCGTTTCCCGTGCCGGGGACCGGCGGGGCCTGAGGCCCCAAGGGGCCCCTCCGCGCCCGTAGTTCACCCCTTCCAGCAAGGCCAGTACTTCCCCCATGTTCGACATCGCCGTCTTCGGCTCTCTGTTCCTGACCCTTTTTGTCATCATGGATCCCCCCGGGATCACCCCGATCTTCCTCGCGCTCACCGCCGGCCGTCCGGCCAAGGTGCAAAAGCGCATGGCCTTCCAGGCCGTGTGCGTGGCGGGCGGGGTCATCGCCACCTTCGGCGTCCTGGGCCACCAGATCCTCGACTACCTGCACGTCTCCGTGCCCGCGCTGATGATCGCGGGCGGTCTGCTGCTTCTGCTGATCGCGTTGGACCTGCTCACCGGCAAGACCGACGAGCCGAAGCAGACCAAGGACGTGAACGTGGCGCTCGTGCCGCTGGGCATGCCGCTGCTGGCCGGGCCCGGTGCGATCGTGTCCGTGATCCTGGCCGTGCAGAAGGCCGGCAGTGTGGCCACGCAGATCTCGGTGTGGACCGCGATCCTCGCGATCCATGTCGTGCTGTGGCTGGTGATGCGTTACTCGCTGCTGATCATCCGGGTCATCAAGGACGGCGGCGTCGTGCTGGTGACGCGGCTCGCGGGCATGATGCTCTCCGCGATCGCCGTCCAGCAGATCATCAACGGGATCACTCAGGTCATCCGGGGGAGCTGAGCCCTCGTCGGCTCGGCTCCCCCGGAAAGCTTGAGTGGCGCGCAGCGCGTGAGCGTTACGAGGCCTGGGTGTCGGCCGGGCGGATCCACAGGCGCTGTCCGATGGCGGCGGCCTGCTGAACGATCCGGTTGACGGAGGCGGCGTCCACGACGGTGCTGTCCACGGTGGTGCCGTCGACCTCGTCGAGTCGCATGATTTCGAAGCGCATGGGCTTCTCCCTTCGTCTGGTCATCCTCCTGAGGAGAACTACTCGGTGGGCCGCAGACGTCTGCGGCCTCGTGAGTAGTCAACGGGCTGCTTGTTACAAACATTCCCTACGCTAAAGAAATTTTTCGAACGACTAATTACTGAGTGGTAAGTGGAGGGTGCGGGACCGATCGGGAGCGGTTGTGTTCGCAGCGTGACCAACGGGACAATGGAGGCGATGAACGACGACCTGGCGGCCCTGGGCGCCCGCATCGACCACACGAACGAGCTGCTGGAACGCATGCTCGCCGAAGTGGCGAAGACGCCCTCCACCCACGCGATCTTCGTCGACGCGGGTTACCTGTACGCGGCCGCGGGCCGGCTGGTCGCCGGGACCGAGGACCGCCGGGCCTTCGACCTCGACGCCGAGGGCCTGATCGAGGCCCTCATCGACCGGGCCCGCCAGGTCTTCGCGGACAGCCGCCTGCTGCGCGTGTACTGGTACGACGGCGCCCGCCGGCGCATCCACACCGCCGAGCAGCAGTCCATCGCCGAACTCCCCGACGTCAAGGTCCGCCTCGGCAACCTCAACGCCAACAACCAGCAGAAGGGTGTCGACTCCCTGATCCGCAGCGACCTCGAATCACTGGCGAGGCACCGCGCGATCAGCGACGCGGCCCTGCTCGGCGGCGACGAGGACCTGGTCTCGGCGGTCGAGGCGGCGCAGGGCTACGGCGCCCGCGTCCACCTGTGGGGCATCGAGGCCCCCGAAGGCCGCAACCAGGCCGAGCCCCTCCTCTGGGAGGTCGACAGCCAGCGCACCCTGGACCTGGAGTTCTTCAAGCCGTACGTCTCCCGCCGCACGGCCGCCGCCTACGACGCCACCGCCGGCACTCGCCCCACCCGCGAGGACGTCCGCTTCGTCGGCGCCCAGATCGCCGCGAAGTGGCTCGTCTCCCGAGGCCGCGAGGCCCTGGTCGAACTGCTCCCCGGCCACCCCTACCTCCCGGGCTCCGTCGACCAGGACCTGCTGGTCGAGGCCGAAGGCCTGCTCCAGTACTCCCTGCGCGGCCAGGCGGACCTGCGCCGCGCCCTGCGGGACGGCTTCTGGGACCATCTGCAGGCGCAGTACTAGCCCCGTCCGGCGGTGCTGTCCCAGAAGTCGGCGATGGCGCGGGCCGTGGCGAGGGGCTGGTCGGTGTTGGGGGAGTGCTCGGCGTTCTCGATCACCGTCCGCCGTGCGTTCAGCCGTGCCGCCATCTCGTCCAGCAGGGGCAGCGGCCAGGTGTCGTCCCGTGCGCCGGACAGGACGTGGAACGGCAGCGGCAGCGCGGCCAGTTCCGTGACACGGTCCGGTTCCGTGCACAACTGGCGTCCGGTGGCGAGGAGTTGGGCGGGCTTGGTGCTCAGCCAGCGGCGCTGCAGGTCGTCCCGGTCGTCGAGGCCGCCGTCGAGCGCCGCCGTCTCGGTCTCCTCCGGCGTCTCCATCGCCCGCATCGCGTCCCACACCTGGCCCATGGTCATCACCGCGAGCGCGTCCCGCAGCAACTTCACGCGCTGCTGCTGGGGTTCGGAGATCTGCGCGGGGCCGGACGCCATGAGGGTGAGCGACCGGAAGGGCGCGTGGTCGAGCAGGACGGCCGCACGCGAGATCTGCCCGCCGAGGGAGTGCCCCAGCAGATGCACCGGCTCCCCGAGCGCCTCGGCCTGCGCCAGCACGTCCCGCGCCAACTCCTGCTGGGCGTAAGCCGATTCGTCGGTCTCGGGCCCGTCCGACTCGTGCTGCCCGCGCCCGTCCACAGCCACGGTCCGGTACCCGCGCCGCGCGAGCGGAACGTGCAGCGGATTGAAGTCCTCCTTGCTCCCGGTGAACCCCGGCAGCAACAGCGCCACCCCCCGGGGCTCCACCCCGGCAGCCACGGGAGCGTCGACGACGGCGAACTCCCCGCGCGCGGTCCGCAGCGCGTACGCGCGGGCACCGGGAGGCGGGACAAAGGTGGCGGGCCTGCTCATGGGGAGAGGCTATCGGGCCGGGGACGTCCTGCGCTGCGACCGGGGCGGGGACGCCCCGAAGACGCGCGGAGCACGCGGGAGCGGCGCGGCATCCGGACACGGCGACGGCCCGGTCCCCATCGGGGACCGGGCCGTCGCTCGTCGGGTGCCGGATCAGCCCTCGGCGGCCTCGACGGCGGCCGTGGCCTTACGCGCACGGCGCCGCGGCTTGGCCTCCGGCTCCTCGGTGGCCTGTGCCGGGATCTCCGCGGTGACCGCCTTGGCGACGGCCTTACGGGTCCGCCGGACCTTCGGCGCGGCCACCTCGGCATCCCCGTCCGCCTCGACGACGGCGGCGGCCGTCTTGCGGGTGCGGCGGGGCTTGGCCTCGGCCTGGGGAGCCTCGGTGGTGTCCGGGGCGGCGGCGGCCTTCTTGCGGGTGCGGCGCGGCTTGGTTTCCGTGCCCTCGGCCGTGTCGACGGCGACCTCAGCGGCGGCGGCCGTCTTGCGGGTGCGGCGGGGCTTGGCCTCGGCCTCGGGAGCCTCGGCGGTTTCCGGCGCGGCGGCGGCCGTCTTGCGGGTGCGCCGCGGCTTGGCCTCGGCCTCCGGGGCTTCCGTCGTCTCGGGCGCGGCGGCGGCCGTCTTGCGGGTGCGGCGCGGCTTGGCTTCCGTGCCTTCGGCCGTGTCCACGGCGGCCTCGGCCTTCGGGGCCTCGGTCGTCTCCGGTGCGGCGGCGGCCTTCTTGCGGGTGCGGCGCGGCTTGGGCTCCGCCTCCGCGTCCGCCGGTGCCGCCTCGGTCGCTGCGGCCTCGGTGACGGCGGCGGCCGTCTTCCGCGTGCGGCGGGGCTTCGCTTCCGTGCCCTCGGCCGTGTCGACGGCTGTCTCGGCGGCGGGCTCGGCGGTCTTGCGCGTCCGGCGGCGCGGCTTCGCCTCCGCAGCCTCCACGGGCGCGGCCTCGGCCTGCGGCTCGGCGGCCACCTGCGCCGCCTCGGGGGCGACGGCCGTCTCGGTCGCGGCCGGCTCCGCCGACTTGCGGGTGCGGCGGCGGCGCGGCTTCTCCGGGGCCTCCGGGGTCTCCAGCTGGGCCGGGCCCTCCGCCGTGTCCACGGACTCGACGGCGGCCTCGGTGGCCGTCACCTGCTGCGCCGGCGCTCCGCCGCGCGTACGGCGACGGCGGCGCAGTGTGCGAGGAGCGCTGGACTCCTCCACGCCGGCGGCATCCGGGGCGCCCGAGTCGGACGCCGGAACCGCGGTGGTCGCGGCGGCGTCGACCGGTGCTCCGCCACGGGTGCGGCGGCGACGGCGCGCCGTACGGTCCGTACGCTCGTGCTCGGCGGTGCCGGACTGGGGCCGGCCGTCACGCTCGCCCCGGCCACCACGGCCACGGCCGCGTGCGCCACGCCCGCCGGTCTCGCCGAGGTCCTCCAGCTCCTCCGCGTCCAGACCGGCACGGGTCCGCTCCGAGCGCGGCAGGGTGCCCTTGGTGCCCTCGGGGATGCCGAGGTCGGAGAACAGGTGCGGGGACGAGGAGTACGTCTCCACCGGGTCGTTGAAGTCCAGCTCCAGCGCCTTGTTGATCAGCTGCCAGCGCGGGATGTCGTCCCAGTCGACGAACGTGATCGCCGTACCCTTGGCGCCCGCGCGGCCCGTACGCCCGACCCGGTGCAGGTACGTCTTCTCGTCCTCGGGGGACTGGTAGTTGATGACGTGGGTCACGCCCTCGACGTCGATGCCGCGCGCGGCGACGTCGGTGCAGACCAGGACGTCCACCTTGCCGTTGCGGAAGGCGCGCAGCGCCTGCTCGCGGGCCCCCTGCCCGAGGTCGCCGTGGACCGCGCCGGAGGCGAAGCCGCGGCGCTGGAGCTGCTCGGCGATGTCGGCGGCCGTACGCTTCGTACGGCAGAAGATCATCGCCAGTCCGCGGCCCTCGGCCTGCAGGATGCGGGCGACCATCTCCGGCTTGTCCATGTTGTGCGCGCGGTAGACGAACTGCTTGATGTTCGCGACCGTCGCGCCCTCGTCGTCCGGCGCCGTGGCGCGGATGTGCGTGGGGCGGGACATGTAGCGGCGCGCGAGGCCGATGACCGCGCCCGGCATGGTCGCCGAGAACAGCATGGTCTGGCGCTTGACCGGCAGCATGTCGATGATCTTCTCGACGTCGGGCAGGAAGCCCAGGTCGAGCATCTCGTCGGCCTCGTCGAGGACCAGGCACCTGACGTGCTTCAGGTTCAGCTTCTTCTGGCCCGCGAGGTCGAGCAGCCGGCCCGGGGTGCCGACGACCACGTCGACGCCCTTCTTCAGGGCCTCCACCTGGGGCTCGTAGGCCCGGCCGCCGTAGATCGCGACCACTCGTACGTTACGGACCTTGCCCGCGGTCAGCAGGTCGTTGGTGACCTGGGTGCACAGCTCGCGCGTGGGGACGACGACGAGCGCCTGCGGGGCGTCGGTGAGGGATTCGGGGGCGGCGCGTCCGGCCTCGACGTCGGCGGGGACGGTGACGCGCTCGAGGAGCGGAAGACCGAAGCCCAGCGTCTTGCCGGTGCCGGTCTTGGCCTGGCCGATGACGTCCGTGCCGGAAAGGGCGACGGGGAGCGTCATCTCCTGGATGGGGAAGGGAGTGATGATGCCGACGGCCTCCAGGGCCTCGGCGGTCTCGGGGAGGATCCCGAGGTCTCGAAACGTCGTAGTCAGGGTCATGCCTCTTCTGTGTGCGCGGCGCGAGGCGAGCGCGGGGGTCATGTGCGACCGTGCCGGGGACGTCGGCTGCCGTACGGGCGAGCCACTCAAGGCAAGCCGTATGACACGGGACCTCTGCCGACGCTCTAGCGCTCGTACCGCTGAGGGTGTCCCTCCGGTCGTCGTACGTACTGTGCCGTACGGCCACGGAGGGCTGTCGGGTCGGAGCCGATCGGGCCACCGACCGGGCATCCTCATGCGTGCGGCCTGTGCGGAGCCGTCGAACACCGTCGACGCACTCTGGCAGGCGCATTACCACCATACCCCGGATTCGCGCACATGCGATGGCCGATTTGGTCACGTCATGGTCGTCACACTGATCGGCCATGACCTTCCGGCGCCACGCGAGCGGGCTATTGTGCGCCTCATGACTAGCTCTGACAAGCCTGAGAACGCGTCCGCCGCCTCCGCCGAACCCACCGGTGTCGCCGCCCAGGACTGGGCGCAGGCCTCCGCCGACCCGCAGTACCGCGCCGCCGTCGTGGACCTGCTCGGCGCGCTCGCGTACGGGGAGCTGGCGGCGTTCGAGCGGCTCGCGGAGGACGCGAAGCTCGCGCCGACCCTCGCGGACAAGGCGGAGCTGGCGAAGATGGCCTCGGCCGAGTTCCACCACTTCGAGCGGCTGCGGGACCGGCTGACCGAGATCGGCGAGGAGCCGACGGCCGCGATGGACCCGTTCGTCGCGGCGCTGGACGGCTTCCACAAGCAGACGGCGCCCTCGGACTGGCTGGAGGGCCTGGTCAAGGCGTACGTCGGCGACTCGATCGCGAGCGACTTCTACCGGGAGGTCGCGGCGCGCCTCGACTCCGACACCCGTGAGCTCGTCCTCGCCGTCCTCGACGACACCGGGCACGCCGGGTTCGCGGTGGAGAAGGTGCGGGCCGCCATCGATGCCGACCCGCGGGTCGGGGGCCGGCTGGCGCTGTGGGCGCGGCGGCTGATGGGCGAGGCGCTGTCGCAGTCCCAGCGGGTCGTCGCCGACCGGGACGCGCTGTCCACGATGCTCGTGGGCGGGGTTGCCGACGGCTTCGATCTCGCCGAGGTCGGGAAGATGTTCTCCCGGATCACCGAGGCGCACACCAAGCGGATGGCTGCGCTGGGCCTCGCTGCCTGAGAAGCGGTGCGCTCTGTGGGGGCGCGGGGGCTCGAGGACGCGGGGCGCTCGCGGCTGCGGCTGCGGGTGCGTTTGCGGTTGCTCGCGCCCCGCGGCGGAGCCGTGGATCAAAAACAGCCGCCCCGCGCCCGTGGTGGCTCGGCGGCGCCTACGCCGTCAATGATCGTCGGCGGAGCGGGCGGAGCAGGAGGGACAGGGACGCCGCCGAGATGATCGCGGCGCCCAGCAGGCTCAGCCAGGCGGTGCCGGTGCCGAGGGCGGTGTGGGTGACGAAGTCGCCGAAGAGGGCGCCGGCGACGCCCGTGCAGAGCACCAGCGGGCGGGCCGGCAGGCGGTGGGACAGGCGGTAGGACGCCGCCCAGGCGAGGACGAGACCGAGCACGGCGGATCCAAGCGCTTCCAGGATCATCTCCAGGTCCCTCCCACGGCACGTCTGCCCTTGACGGTCGTAGCCCGTCATACCCGTGACCTGCGGAGTGCAATCCTCCGCTGTGGAGGAGTTGTGCTCCGTCCGTGTGCTTCGCTCATACAGAAGGGCCCGGCGGCTCGCGGCCGCCGGGCCCTTGTGCATGACGTCGTCTACAGCGCGCCGAACCCCACCTTGCGCACGGTCGGCTCGCCGATCTCCACGTACGCCAGGCGGTCCGTCGGCACCAGGACCTTGCGGCCCTTCTCGTCCTGGAGGGTCAGCAGCTGCGTCTTGCCGGACAGCGCCTCGGACACCAGGCGCTCGACCTCCTCGACACTCTGACCGCTCTCCAGAACGATCTCGCGGGGCGCGTACTGCACGCCGATCTTGACCTCCACGGCTATGTCCCTCCGACGGTCAGTGATGTGCGCGATCTTCCGCGCCGTACCCAGCACACATTAGCCCGGTGAGAGGACCCGCACGCTGTCGGCCGGAACGCCGTCAGCGAACAGCGAACGGGAACAAACGGCCGTCAGTGGTGTTCGGCGCCGTGCAGCGGGAAGCCGGCGATGCCCCGCCAGGCCAGCGAGGTCAGCAGCTGCACCGCCTGGTCGCGCGGCACGCTGCGGTCGCTGTGCAGCCAGGAGCGGGCCACCACCTGGGCCAGACCGCCGAGGCCCGAGGCGAGCAGCATCGACTCCGCGCGCGACAGGCCCGTGTCCTCGGCGATGACGTCGCAGATCGCCTCGGCACAGTCGTTGGTGACCTTGTCGACGCGCTCACGGACCGCGGGCTCGTTCGTCAGGTCCGACTCGAACACCAGCCGGAAGGCGCCGCCGTCGTCCTCGACGTAGGCGAAGTAGGCGTCCATGGTCGCCCGGACGCGCTGCTTGTTGTCCGTCGTCGACGCCAGCGCGTTGCGCACGGACTGGATCAGCGACTCGCAGTGCTGGTCCAGCAGGGCGAGGTAGAGGTCGAGCTTGCCGGGAAAGTGCTGGTAGAGCACGGGCTTGCTCACGCCGGCCCGCTCGGCGATGTCGTCCATCGCCGCCGCGTGGTACCCCTGCGCGACGAAAACCTCCTGGGCGGCGCCCAGCAACTGGTTCCGTCGGGCTCGGCGTGGCAGACGTGTGCCACGCGGGCGTGCTGCCTCAGTTTGCTCGATGGCTGTCACGCCGCCTCCCAAAGTCGTCCATATCGCGGTGTCAGCCGCGCGGCCATCGTACTTTTCGGTAACCGTGGTGTGCGCGGTGCGAGCGCAGAATTTCACGTACCGGACGGCGACGAAAGCTGCAGGCGGACTCCTCGCGAAGTGCAGCGGGCTCTTCGCACGGCCCGCGGGAGTCCGGCGAGGTCAGCGATAGTCGTCCTCGTCGAGTGAGACCACACGCGTCTGTTCGACCAGATCGGCCTCGTTCGCGCGGTCCGGATCCACGCCCGTCAGGGGGTCGTCACGGTCCGGCTTGATGTCGGCGTGCTGCTCGGCGGCGTCCACCTCGTTGGCTTCGACGTCGATCTCGGGAGCCGTTTCGGCTTCCAGTTCCTCGATCGTGTCGGGTTCGGTGGGGTCATAGGCCATGGTGGGCTCCCTTCCTACGAACGTCCCTGGAACAGCAGGGGCCACATACGGGTGCCCTGTGTACGAGCCTAGGAGACGGCGCAACCGGATGCCATGCCGTCCCGCCCGTTCGCAGCCCGGCCGGTTCGGCTCCGGTTCACTCGTGACCCGCGGGTCACTCTGTGACGCCGAACACATGAATCGCGACGTGATCACCTCGTAACATTGCCGCATGTCTTCGACCGAGTCGCCGTCCGTGCCGGCCGCCAGCGTCCTTCCGAGGGTGGCGCCCGTCCGGGTCGGCGAGGGCGAACGTCTGCGGTCCGTAGGGCTGCCCGGTGTCACCCTCTCGATCCGGTCCCGCCGTCCCGCGCGCGAGGGCCTGCCGCCCGCGCTGTACGTCCACGGGCTCGGCGGATCCTCGCAGAACTGGTCGTCGCTGATGGCCGAGCTGGACGGCGTCGTCGACAGCGAGGCGGTCGACCTGCCGGGCTTCGGCGACTCCCCGCCCCCGGACGACGGGAACTACTCGGTCACCGGCCACGCGCGCGCGGTGCTCCGCTATCTCGACGCCGCCGGCCGCGGCCCGGTCCACCTGTTCGGCAACTCGCTCGGCGGCGCGGTCGCCACGCGCGTGGCCGCCGTGCGCCCCGACCTCGTCCGTACGCTCACGCTCGTGTCGCCGGCCCTGCCGGAACTGCGCATCCAGCGCACCGCGGCGCCGACCGCACTGCTCGGCGTGCCCGGTGTCGCCGCCCTGTTCACCCGGTTCACCAAGCAGTGGACGGCCGAGCAGCGGGTGCGCGGTGTCCTGGCGCTCTGCTACGGCGACCCGGGGCGGGTGTCGCCCGAGGCGTTCCAGCACGCCGTGGAGGAGCTGGAGCGGCGGCTGCAGCTGCCGTACTTCTGGGACGCGATGGCCCGCTCCGCGCGTGGCATCGTCAACGCCTACACGCTCGGCGGGCAGCACGGTCTGTGGCGCCAGGCCGAGCGCGTGCTCGCGCCGACCCTGCTGATCTACGGCGGCCGCGACCAGCTGGTCGGCTTCCGCATGGCCCGCCGGGCCGCCCGCGCCTTCCGCGACTCGCGCCTGCTGTCCCTGCCGGACGCCGGGCACGTGGCGATGATGGAGTACCCGGTCGTGGTGGCCACGGCGTTCCGGGAACTTCTCGCGGAGGCCGGGGACGCCGGCACCGACTCGGGCACGGGGAGCTGAGGCCGGCGTGGGACGCCACAGCCGCCGCGGCCCGTCTCCCAAGAGCGACTCCGCGGACACGACCGCCGTCGGGCGGACGAGCGGTGCCCGGCCCGGACAGCCACTGCTGCCCGGCCAGCGCCAGGCACCGCCGAGCCCGACCGGCTCCGGTGCCGGGTTCCCGCCCCCCGACCGGCAAGAACCGCCGACGTTCCTCCCGGCCGGCCCGCCGGCACATGATGTGCCGCGGTTCGCGGAGGGGATCCTGGTGCAGGGCGTGCCGCCGCTCGCGGAGGGGAGTCCGGCGCAGCGTGCGCCGCGGTTCTCCGGGGGGACTTCGGCGCAGGGTGCGCCGCGTTTCACGGACGGCACCCCCGCGCATGGCGTGCCCCGTCTGCCTGACGGCACACCGGCACGTGGTGTGCCTCGGCTTCCGGAGGGGATGCCTGCGCGTGGTGTGCCGAGGTTCCCTGACGGCACTCCCGCGCACGGTGTCCCGAGGTTCCCGGACGGGATGCCGGCCCACGGTGTGCCGGGTTTCGGCGAGGGTGGTCCGGTGCGTGGCGTGCCCCGTCTGCCCGATGGCACACCGGCACGTGGTGTGCCTCGGCTTCCGGAGGGGATGCCTGCGCGTGGTGTGCCGAGGTTCCCTGACGGCACTCCCGCGCACGGTGTCCCGAGGTTCCCGGACGGGATGCCGGCCCAGGGTGTGCCGGGTTTCGGCGAGGGTGGTCCGGTGCGTGGTGTGCCCCGTCTGCCCGATGGCACACCGGCACGTGGTGTGCCTCGGCTTCCGGACGGGACGCCTGCGCATGGCGTACCCCGCTTCCCCGACGGGACGCCCGCGCGCGGTGTCCCCAGGCTTCCGGACGGCACTCCCGCGCACGGCATGCCCCGTCTTCCCGACGGCACCCTCGCGCACGGTGTCCCCCGTCTTCGTGAGGGGGCTCCCGCTCGCGGTGGGCACCCCGAGCAGCGGGAAGCCGGTGGTGGTCGGGGTGAGTACGCGGGGGCGGCCGGGCCCGGTGCCGTGCTTCCACGGCAGCGGCCCGCCGGCCCGGGGGGCGGGGCCGGGCCCCGACAGGAGTACCTCGACGCCTTCGCCGGGGGGCGCGCCGCCGGCGTCGGCCTCGACGACGACATCGACGTCTTCGCGCCCCGCACGGGGAAGCCTGGTCACGTCGAAGAACACCCGGCCGACGCGCCGGAGACGGACGCCGACGACGCACCCCCGGCCGGCCCGCCCGCGCAGCACCCCGTCGGCCTGCCCGCGCAGCGCTCCGGCGGCAAGGGGCGGGCGTTCACCGGAATCGCGGCGGCCGCCGTCACCACCGTGCTCGCCGTGGTCGTCGGCGGCCAGGTGACCGGCTCGCACCGCGACGGCGAACAGCCGAGCTCCGCCACCGACCAGGCTCAGGACGCACACGCCCCCGGCGCCGAGGGCCCGTCCGCCTCACCCGGCACGGTCGCGCTGTCGTACGAGCAGAAGATGGACCGGACGTACCCGCTCAGCGCCACGCTGAAGGGCTCGGGCAAGTTCGAGACCGTGCCCGGTTCCGCCAAGGCGCCCGGCAAGGGGCAGAAGTACACCTACCGCGTGGACATCGAGCAGGGACTCGGCCTGGACGGCCGGCTGTTCGCCGAGGCGGTGCAGAAGACCCTGAACGACGACCGCAGTTGGGCCCATGACGGCGCCCGTACCTTCGAGCGGATCTCCTCCGGCAAGCCCGACTTCGTGATCACGCTGGCCAGCCCCGGTACGACCGCCACGTGGTGCGCCAAGTCCGGGCTCGACACCACCGAGGACAACGTCTCCTGCGACTCGGCCGCCACCGAACGAGTGATGATCAATGCATACAGGTGGGCCCAGGGCAGCAAGACATATGGGGACAAAATCCACGCCTACCGGCAGATGTTGATCAATCATGAGGTCGGTCACCGGCTCGGCCACGGCCACGTGACGTGCCAGAAGGACGGCGAACTCGCCCCCGTCATGCAGCAGCAGACAAAGTTCCTCGACCATGACGGAATCCACTGTCTGCCCAACCCCTGGCCCTATCCCACGAGTTGACAGCCGCCGCTTATGTCACATTGACATGAGCCGCAAGTTCGTTCATATTTCTGCCCATGTGGTCTAGTCATGCCGTCCGTAAGAGCGCAGCCATCGAGCTGGCGCTCATCGGCGTGACCGCACTCTGCGTGGCCGACATCCACTGTCGCTGACGCCGCCCCCTGGCGTTCGCGTCGCGACCGTTTTCCTCTTTTTTGCGTCCGTGGCTGAGTCACGGGCTGAGCCATGGATTTTCGACGACCCGACGCCGGGGCTGACGTCTGCCCGCAATCGTCTCACTCCTTGTCTGTCAGTCTCAGTATTCGAGAGGTCGTCATTCCGATGCGTCAACCGTCCGTCATAGCGCGCCGCGTGGCAGCGGCATCCGTCAGCCTGGTCGTGGCAGCGGGCGCCGCCGCCTGTGGCCCGAAGGACAACGATGCCAAGGGCTCCGGTGGCGACTCCACGCCCCACAAGGGCGGCACCCTCACGGTGCTGAACTCCGAGCCGCAGACCGACTTCGACCCGGCCCGCCTCTACACCTCCGGCGGCGGAAACGTCCCTTCGCTGGTCTTCCGCACGCTCACCACGCGCAACCGCGAGAACGGCGCGGCCGGCGCCAAGGTCGTCCCCGACCTCGCCACCGACACCGGGCGTCCCAACAAGGACGCGACCGTGTGGACGTACACCCTGAAGAAGGGCCTCAAGTACGAGGACGGCACGCCGATCACCTCGGCCGACATCAAGTACGGCATCGAGCGCTCCTTCGCCCCCGAACTCTCCGGCGGCGCACCCTACTTGAGGGACTGGCTGGTCGGTGCGGCCGACTACCAGGGCCCCTACAAGGACAAGAAGGGGCTCTCGGCGATCGAGACGCCGGACGCGCGGACCATCGTCTTCCACCTGAACAAGCCCGAGGGCGAGTTCCCGTTCCTCGCCACGCAGACGCAGTTCACCCCGGTGCCGCAGAGCAAGGACAACGGCACCAAGTACGAGGAGCACCCCGTCTCGTCCGGCCCGTACAAGGTCGTCAAGAACGAGAACGACGGCGAGCACCTGGTCCTTACGCGCAACACGTACTGGTCGGCGGGCGTCGACGACCAGCGCAAGGCCTACCCGGACACGATCGACGTCCGCTCCGGGCTCGACTCGTCCGTGATCAACCAGCGGCTGTCCGCGTCCCAGGGTGCGGACGCGGCCGCGGTCACCACGGACACCAACCTCGGACCGGCCGAGCTCGCCAAGGTCAGCGGCGACAAGGAACTGGCCGCGCGCGTCGGCACCGGTCACTTCGGTTACACGAACTACATCGCCTTCAACCCCACCGTGAAGCCGTTCGACAACCCGAAGGTGCGGCAGGCGATCGCCTACGCCGTCGACCGGTCCTCGGTGGTCAACGCGGCCGGCGGCAGCGCGCTCGCCGAGCCCGCCACCACCTTCCTGCCGAACCAGAAGTCCTTCGGCTACACGCCGTACGACCCGTTCCCGGCCGGTGCGTCCGGCAACGCGGCCAAGGCCAGGGAGCTGCTCGCCCAGGCCGGCTACAAGAACGGGCTCACCGTCACGCTGACCCACTCCAACGCCAAGGACTTCGAGACCAGCCCCGAGATCGCGACCGCCGTCCAGGACGCGCTCAAGAAGGCCGGCATCACGGTCAAGCTCCAGGGTCTGGAGTACAACGACTACCGGGACAAGATCCACGGCGTGAAGACCGAGCCCGGCTTCTTCCTCGCGCACTGGGGTGCCGACTGGCCCTCCGGCGGCCCCTTCCTGGCCCCGATCTTCGACGGTCGCCAGATCGTCAAGGACGGCGCGAACTTCAACACGGGCCTGCTCGACGACAAGTCGGTCAATGCCGAGATTGACGCGATCAACAAGTTGACCGACCTTGACGCGGCCGCCAAGCGGTGGGGTGCACTGGACGAGAAGATCGGCGAGAAGGCCCTCGTCGTGCCGCTGTTCCACCCGGTCTACAAGCGTCTGTACGGCAAGGACGTCAAGAACATCGTCATCAGCGACTGGACCGGCGTCCTGGACATCTCCCAGGTCGCGGTGAAGTAGCGCCGTGAGCGAGGCACTCGTCGCCGTCGAGGCCGCCGGGACGGACGTCTCCGTCCCGGCGGCCTCGGGGGCCCGTCAGTTCTGGCGGCGGCTGCGCGCGCAGCGCGCCGCCCTGGTCGCCGCGGCCGTCGTCGCGCTGCTCGTCCTGGTCGCGCTCGCCGCGCCGCTGCTCACCGCGCTGGAGGGCCAGGACCCCACCACGTACCACCCGTCCCTGATCGACTCCGCGCGCGGGGGCGTGCCCACCGGTTCCCTCGGCGGTATCGGCGCCGACCACTGGCTGGGCGTCGAACCGCAGACCGGCCGCGACCTGTTCGCCCGCCTGGTGTACGGGGCACGGGTGTCGCTGGGCGTCGCGCTCGCGGCCACGGTGGTGCAGGTCGCCATCGGGGTCGCGGTCGGTGTCGGCTCCGCGCTCGGCAACCGATGGGTTGATCAACTGTTGAGCCGCGCCACGGACATCATCGTCTCGATGCCGTTGATGATCATGTCGTTGGCCCTGCTGGCGATCGTGCCGTCGAGCTTCCCGCGGCCCGTCCTGGTCACCCTGGTCATCGGCCTGATCGCGTGGGGCAACATCGCGAAGATCGTGCGGGCCCAGACGCTCTCCCTGAAGGGGCTCGACTACGTCTCCGCAGCCCGGCTGAGCGGCTGGGGCGCCTGGCGGGTCGCCCGCCGTGAACTGCTCCCCGGCCTCGCCGCGCCCGTCATCACGTACGGCGCCCTGCTGGTGCCCACGAACATCTCCGTCGAGGCGGCGCTGTCCTTCCTCGGCGTCGGCGTGAAGCCGCCCACCCCGTCCTGGGGACAGATGCTGACCGCCGCCGACGTCTGGCACCAGGCCGCGCCCCAGTACCTGCTGCTGCCGGCCGGCGCCCTGTTCGTCACCGTCCTCGCCCTCACCGTCCTCGGCGACGGCGTGCGCACCGCCCTCGACCCGCGCGCCGCCTCCCGCCTGCGCGTCGGCACCGGCCGCAAGGACGCCAAGGGCGTCAAGGGCGTCAAGGGCGTCAAGAGCGACAAGGAGGCAACCGCATGAGCGGCCTCGGCGGCTTCCTGCTGCGCCGCGCCGTCGGCGTGGTGGTCACCCTGCTCGCCATCTCGGTGATCGTCTACGTCGTCTTCTACGTCACCCCCGGCAACGTCGCCCAGATCACCTGCGGCCCGCGCTGCTCACCGGAACAGGTCCACCAGGTGGCAGAGCAACTGAAGCTCGGCGATCCGCTGTACCTGCGCTACTGGCACTTCCTGGAAGGGCTCTTCGTCGGCCAGGACTTCTCCACGGGCACCGCGGTGGAGCACTGCGCCGCGCCCTGCCTGGGGCAGTCGTACCAGACCGACCAGCAGGTCCTGGACATCATCCTGACCAAGCTGCCGGTCAGCCTGTCGCTGGTCGTCGGCGCCATGGTGGTGTGGCTCGTCCTCGGCATCGGCACCGGCGTGCTGTCCGCGTGGCGGCGCGGCCGTGTCTCCGAGCGCGTGCTGACCGCGATCACCCTCGCGGGCACGGCCACGCCCGTCTTCGTCATCGGCCTGGTGCTGATGATCGTCGTCTGCGGCGAACTGCAACTGCTGCCCTTCCCGCAGTACGTGGACTTCTCGGACGATCCCGAGCAATGGGCGTGGAATCTGCTGCTGCCCTGGCTCTCGCTCGCCCTGATCGAGGCCGCGGCCTTCGCCCGCCTCACCCGCGCCGCCATGCTGGAGACCCTCGCCGAGGACCACATCCGCACCTTGCGGGCGTACGGCGTCGCCGAGCGTTCCATCGTCGGCCGGCACGCCCTGCGCGGCGCCCTGGCGCCCGTGATCGCGCTGAACGCCAACAACGTCGGCTCGGCCGTCGGCGGCGCCGTCCTCACCGAGACCCTGTTCGGGCTGCCCGGCATCGGCCAGGAGCTGGTGCACGCGGTGAACGTCGTCGACCTGCCGGTGGTCGTCGGCATGGTCCTGGTCATCGGCTTCTTCGTGGTCCTCGCCAACGCCGTCGCGGACGTCCTGTACGCGGTGGCCGACCGACGGGTGGTACTCCAATGAGCCTGGTGGAAGTCACGGACCTCACCGTCGGGTTCGGCGCGCTGCGGGCCGTGGACGGACTCTCCTTCAGCCTGCCGAAGGGCGCCGCGCTGGCCCTGGTCGGCGAGTCCGGCTCCGGCAAGTCCACGGTCGCGAGCGCCCTGCTGGGCCTGCACCGCGGCACCGGGGCCCGGGTCACCGGCTCGGTCCGCGTCGCCGGCACCGACGTACAGGCGGCTTCGGACGAGGAGCTGCGGCGGCTGCGCGGCGCCAAGGCCGCCATGGTCTTCCAGGACCCGCTGTCCTCGCTGGACCCGTACTACGCGATCGGCGACCAGATCGCCGAGGTCCACCGCGTGCACACGCGCGTGTCGCGTCGTGCCGCACGCGCGCGTGCCGTGGAGGTGCTGGACCGGGTGGGAATTCCGGACGCGGCACGGCGGTCCCGGTCCCGCCCGCACGAGTTCAGCGGCGGCATGCGCCAGCGCGCCCTCATCGCCATGGCCCTCGCCTGCGAGCCGGACCTGCTGATCGCCGACGAGCCGACCACCGCCCTCGACGTCACCGTCCAGGCCCAGATCCTCGACCTGCTGCACACGCTGCGCGAGGAGACCGGCATGGGCCTGCTGCTCGTCACCCACGACGTGGGCGTCGCCGCCGAGAGCGTGGACGACATCCTCGTCATGCGGCACGGCAGGGTCGTCGAGCAGGGCACGGTCGGCACGGTCCTCGCCGCGCCCACCGCGGCGTACACCCGGGAACTCCTCGACGCCGTCCCGCGCGTGGACACCCGGCGTACCGGCTCCCAGGCCTCCGACGAGGTCGTGCTGGAGGCCACCGGGGTGCGGCGCGAGTTCGGCCGCGGCAAGCAGGCGTTCGCGGCCGTGGACGACGTCTCGCTGACCGTCCGCCGCGGCGAGACGCTCGGCGTGGTCGGCGAGAGCGGCAGCGGCAAGACCACGCTCGGCCGGATGCTGGTCGGGCTGCTGGAGCCGACCGCCGGCGCGATCCGCTACGAGGGACGCCCGCACACCGGCGTGAACCCGGCCGTCCAGATGGTCTTCCAGGATCCGGTCTCCTCCCTCAACCCGCGCCGCAGCGTGGGCGAGTCGATCGCCGATCCGCTACGCGCGCGTGGGGACCACGACGAGGAACGCATCCGGGGGCGTGTGAGGGAACTGCTGGAGCGCGTGGGGCTCGAAAGGGCGCACTACGACCGCTACCCGCACGAGTTCAGCGGCGGCCAGCGCCAGCGCATCGGCATCGCCCGGGCACTCGCCGCCGACCCGCGCGTCATCGTCTGCGACGAGCCGGTCTCCGCGCTCGACGTCACCACACAGGCCCAGGTGGTCGAGCTGCTCGGCGAACTCCAGCGGGAACTCGGCCTCGCGCTGGTCTTCATCGCCCACGACCTCGCCGTCGTACGGCAGGTCAGCGACCGGGTCGCGGTGATGCGCCAGGGCCGGGTCGTCGAGTACGGGTCCGCCGACGAGGTGTACGACAGCCCGCGCGAGCCGTACACCAGGCAGCTCCTGGCCGCCGTACCGGCGCTCGACCCGGAGCTGGCGGCACAGCGGCGTGCGGCGCGGCGTGAGCCGGCCGTGGCGTAACGTTTCGTGCACGGTCGATCGCCCTGTGAGGCCTTAGCGCGGCCGAACGCGACCCGCACGCGAAAGTTACGACCGTTCACCCCTTTTGGTGGCGCGATGGACAACCGTCCGTCGCGCCACCGCCTTGTCCCCTTACGTTCGTCCCGCTGCGAGCCTCCGAACGGCGGCTCACCGGACGGGAGATCGGGGGTGCACACGTGCGCATCGGACTGCTTACGGAAGGTGGCTACCCGTATGTGAGCGGTGACGCCGGACTCTGGTGCGACCGGCTCGTGCGCGGGCTCGACCAGCACGAGTTCGACATCTACGCGCTCAGCCGCAGCCGGCACCAGGAGGACGACGGCTGGGTCGCGCTCCCACCGCAGGTCAGCCGGGTGCGCACGGCGCCGGTGTGGATGGCCGAGGACGACGGGGTCGCCCACGGACGGCGCACGCGCCGGCGCTTCACCGAGTGCTACGGCGAACTGGTCGCCGCCGTGTGCGCCGGAGCCGACCCGGTGTCCGGGGACGGAGCGACCGACATGGCGGACCGTTTCGGCAGCGCGCTGTACGGACTCGCCGAACTCGCCCGCGAGGAGGGCGGCCTGGCCGGCGCCCTGCGCTCGGACGCCGCCGTACGCACCCTCGAACGAGCCTGCCGCGCCCCCGGCGCGCTGCGCACGGCGCGCGAGGCGCGCGTACCCGATCTGCTCACCGTCACCGCACACCTCGAACGCGCCCTGCGCCCCCTCTCCCTCGACTGGTACGGCGACGAGGACCTCGGCGCGGCCGACCTCTGCCACGCCACCGCCGGCGGCCCCGCGGCCCTCACCGGGCTGCTCGCCCGGCACTTCTGCGAGGTGCCGCTGCTCGTCACCGAGTACGGCGTGCAACTCCGCTCGCACTACCTGGCCCTCGGCCCCGACACCGCCGCCCCGGTCGTGCGCGCGCTGCTCGGCGCCTTTCACGGCAGGCTCGCGGCGGAGGTCTACCGGCGCGCCGAGGTCCTCACCCCCGGCAACGCACACGCCCGCCGCTGGCAGGAGCGGTGCGGCGCTGACCGGGCCCGGATCCGCACGGTCTACCCGGGCATGGACGCCACCGGCTTCGCGGAGGTCGGCGAGGCCCCGGACCGCGCCGACCCCGGCGCTCTGGTCTGGGTCGGGCGCGTCGAACCCGCCAAGGACCTGATCTCGCTGCTGCACGCCTTCGCCGAGGTCCGCAAGGAGGAGCCCAAGGCGCGCCTCAGGATCGTCGGCGCGCCCTCCGGACCCGAGGGCGCGGCCTACCTCGGTCACTGCCGGGCGCTCGCCGCGCAGCTCTTCCCGGACGAGGCGGAGGGCGTGCACGCCGTCGGCGACAACCCCGTCTCCTTCGAGGAGATCGGCGATCCGGAGGCGCCCACGCTGCCGGAGGTGTACGCGGCCGGCGCGGTCGTCGTGCTGTCCAGCGTGGTCGAGGGCTTCCCGATCGGCCTGATCGAGGCCATGTTCTGCGGCCGGGCCACGGTGTCCACCGACGTCGGTGCGGTGGTGGAGGTCATCGGCGGCACGGGACTCGTCGTACCCCCGCGCAATCCGCGGGCGCTCGCCGAGGCGTGCGTGGCGCTGCTGCGCGACCCCGAGCGCCGTGAGCGCCTCGGCGCCGCCGCACGCGCCCGCGCGCTCGAACTGTTCACCGTCGAGCAGAACATCGCGGCATTTCACGGCATTTACCTGCAGATCGTCTCGCACTGCCCGGTCCGCCGGGTCGTCCTCGACGAGGCCGGTGACCCCTTGCCGTTCGCCACGCCCGCCGAGTCCCACGTCCCGGGCCGCTGGACCGGCCCCACGGCCCGCGTCCTGCCCCGGACCGCCCCCAACTGGGCCACGGCCCCACCGGTACGCGCGACACGACTGGCCGCCGCAGAGGGGGCGTGATGAACACACGGGACGACCGCACGGGTGCCGACCGCACGGGCGGAGAGCGCACCGGGGCGCTGGACGAGCTGACCGAACGGGGCACACCGGGGGACCTCGGCCCGTGGGGCACGGGGGCGCCGGATGGGCTGGGGGACGCGGATTCCACCGCGAGTGTGCCGGAGGCGCTGAGCGGGTCGAGCGCGCGGGGCACTGGGGTGTCCGGAGAGGCGGAGGGCTTGGGTTCGGCTGCCGGGATTGCGGGGGAGCCGGGCGGGCTGGGCGGGCTGGATCGGCCCGGGATGCCCCGTGCCGCTGAGCCCTGGGACGCGCGGTCGGGGGCGTGGTTCGAGACAGAGCGCGGCGGTGAGGGGTGCCTGCCCGGCGAGGACTCGTCGGTGCCGTCCGCCTCCGTGTCCGATGCGGCGGGCTCAGCCGACGTCGCCGAGCCGGACGGGCGGCCGGGCCGCCCCGGGGCGCTCGACGCGGCCTCCGTCACCCAGGCGGCGCCGGACAACTCCCGGTCCGGCGAAGGCGAGTCGGGCAAGGGGCGCGTCGTCGCGCCCCGGCGGGGAGCCGCCGACCCGGTGAAAGCCCTGATGCACCGGCACCGTGAGCTGTGCGAGCGGGCCGTGGACCCGTTGGAGATCGCGGCCGGACTGGAGGCGCACGGCGTCACCGACCGGACCGCCGCCCGCTTCCGCCACCGCGACGTCTTCTCCCTCGCCGAGGAGCTCTACGCGCGCGTGCCGCGAGGCGGCGAGCACGGCCCGGAGTCCGAGCCCCCGCCCGTGCCCCGCGTGCGCGCGGACTGGATCCTGCTCACCCTCCTGCCCGGCGCCCTCGGCGCGGCCACCGTGGCCGGACTGCGCCTTACCCACGGCCAACCCCGCCTCGGGGCCGCCGCCGTCGGCATCCTCGCCGTAGCCCTCGCCACGCGTGCCGCACTGTGCCGCGGCCCCCTCGCCGGTCCGCCCGGCACGCGCGCGTGGCGCACCTACGGCACGCGCGCGTGGACCCTGTGGCTGCTCGGGTACGCCCTCCTCGGCGACGGCCTCCTGCACGCCGTCGTGACCGGTGGCCCCGAAGCCCTGCCGACCGGCGCCCCGGACGGCCCCTGGCCCACGGCCGTGGCGCCCGTCCTGGCCCTCACTATGGTCTGCGCCCCGGCGGCCTGGTGCGCCCACCTGCTCGGCGCGGGCGCCCGCCGCAGGCTCGCCGGCAGCCGGGGTCTGGGGGACTTCAAGGCCGCCGCCACGCCGTTGCTGTTCGGCACGTTCGCCCTGTTCATGGGCGCGCTCACCGCCCTGCTCCTGGTGTGCGGCGCCGTCCTGCACGACCCCGTGGCCTATCCACAGGCCCTCACCTTGGGCGCCCTGCTGCTGCTCGCCCGCCTGCTCACCGTGCACGGCCACCGGCACGCCCCGGCCGTGGCGCTCGGTGCCGCGGCGGCCATGGAGGCGATGACGCTCGCCCTGCCGCTGGCCGGAAGGCTGCCCGGTAGCGCCGTCCTGTCGTCCCCCGTACGGGCCCTCGTGGAGGCCTGGGGGGAGGCCGCCGTCCCGGCCCTCGCCTGCGGCACGGCCGCACTGGCCCTGTTGTTCCACGCCGGCCGCACCCTCACCCAGGCCTCGGCGCACGCACCCACGGCAGGCCCCGAGTGAATCTTCCGCCGCCGGCCCGAACCGCCGCCGGAGGCGACCGCATCACCCCTTTTTTGAAGGAGACCACCAGATGACCACCTCCCGACCCGGAGCGTCCGGAGCCCCCGGATCCTCCGGCGCGTCCGCAGCAGTCGCAGCCGCGGATGCACAAGCCGGGCCCGCCGGAGCCGGAGTCCGGGGAACCACCGGATCGGCCGTCACCGCGAGCGCGGGCGGACCCGTCGCACCCTCTTGGCCCAGCGCACGCCACTGGCCCACGGCACCTGCCGGCCCCGCCGGCCACAGCAGCGCCACCAGTCACATCGGTCCCGCCGGTCACACCGGCGCCCACACCAGGGGAGCCGCCCGATGAGGGTCCTGCTGATCGGAGCCAACGGATACATCGGCCGCTTCGTCGCCGACCGGCTGCTCGCCGACCCGGCCGTCCAGCTCACCGCGCTCGGGCGCGGCGACGACGCCGACGTCCGCTTCGACCTCGCCACCGGCAGTCCCGGCGCGCTCACCCGCTTCCTGGACGCGGTCCACCCAGGGGTCGTCGTCAACTGCGCCGGCGCCATCCGCGGCGGCGCCCGCGAACTGACCCGGCACAACACCGTGGCCGTCGCCACCGTCTGCGAGGCCCTGCGCCGCAGCGGCTGCGGAGCCCGTCTGGTGCAGATCGGGTGCAGCTCCGAGTACGGCCCGAGCCAGCCCGGCTCCTCCACCGCCGAGGACGCCGTACCGCGCCCCGGCGGCCCGTACGGCGTGAGCAAGCTCGCCGCGACCGAGCTGGTCCTCGGTTCCGGACTGGACGCCGTCGTGCTGCGGGTGTTCTCCCCGGCCGGCCCCGGCACCCCGGCCGGCTCCCCGCTGGGCCGGCTCGCCGAGGCGATGCGGCGCGCGATGCAGTCCGGCGACGGCGAGCTCAAGCTGGGCGGCCTCGGCGTGCAGCGCGACTTCGTCGACGTACGCGACGTCGCCCGCGCCGTGCACGCCGCCTCGCTCTCCGCGGCGCAGGGCGTCATCAACATCGGCTCCGGCCGCGCCGTCCGCCTCCGTGACGCCGCAGCAGTCCTCGCGCGCGTGGCGGGATACGGCGGCGCCCTGCACGAACTCGACGCCCCGCCCGGCCCGCTGCGCAGCGCCATCGGCCACCCCCGCGCCGACGCCGAACACGCGGGCCCGGTGGCGTACCCCTACCCGGACGGCTGCGGCAGCTGGCAGCAGGCCGACGTGCGCACCGCGCGCGACCGGCTCGGCTGGCGGCCCCGCATCAACCTCGAAGAATCCCTGGCCGACATCTGGATGGAGGCGGCATGCCGCATCTGACCAGCACCACAGCGGGCGCCACGAACACCGGCCTGCGCACCGCCATCGGCGTACCCGGCTACGCCCACCCGCTCGTCGCCCCCGCCCAGTGGGCCGAACTCGCCCGCCCGGGCACCCCACTGGACTGGGTGGTGCTGAACGTCGCCGCCGGCCCCGGCACCCGCCCGGACCCGCACTGCCTGGAGGCCGCGGGCCGGCTGCGGGGAGCGGGCGTCCGGGTCCTCGGCCACCTGGACCTCACCCACGGCGCCCGCGCCTTCGCCGACCTGCTCTCCGACGCCCACCGCCACCTCGACTGGTACCGGGTCGACGGCTTCCTGCTCGACCGCTGCCCCACCGACCGCAGCGCGCTCCCCGAGGTCCGCCGCGTGGTCACCACGCTCCGGACGATCAGTGACACCGCCCACATCGTCCTCGGCCACGGCAGCCATCCGCACCCCGGGTACGCGGAGAACGCCGATCAACTGGTGACCTTCTCCGGCGCCTGGGCCGACTACCGCTGGTCGCAGGTCGCAGAATGGACCGCCGACTACCCGCCCGACCGCTTCTGCCACTTCGTGCACGGCGTGCCCCGCGGCCATCTGGAGGAGGCGCTGCGCATCGCCCGCTGGCAGGGTGCGGCGACGATCTACTTCACCGACCGCACGGACCGCGGCGGCCGCACCGACCCCTGGGAGACCATGCCCGGCTACTGGGACGAAATCGTCTCGCGTATCGGAACAGGTGTCTCGGAATGAAGAAGGCCGTGGCAGTGTTACGGGGAGAACAACTGTAGTGATTGACCGACCAACGGAGTCCCCGTGTCGCTGCCACCCCTGGTTGAGCCAGCCTCTGAGCTCACCGTAGACGAGGTCCGCAGGTACTCCCGCCACCTGATCATCCCCGACGTGGGCATGGACGGGCAGAAGCGGCTGAAGAACGCCAAGGTGCTCTGTGTGGGCGCCGGCGGCCTGGGTTCGCCGGCGCTGATGTACCTGGCCGCCGCGGGCGTGGGCACCCTCGGCATCGTGGAGTTCGACGAGGTGGACGAGTCGAACCTGCAGCGCCAGATCATCCACAGCCAGTCCGACATCGGCCGCTCCAAGGCCGAGTCCGCCCGTGACACCGTCAAGGGCATCAACCCGTACGTGAACGTGGTCCTGCACGAGGAGCGGCTCGAGGCCGACAACGTGATGGACCTGTTCAGCCAGTACGACCTGATCATCGACGGCACGGACAACTTCGCGACCCGCTACCTGGTCAACGACGCGTGCGTGCTGCTGAACAAGCCGTACGTGTGGGGTTCGATCTACCGCTTCGACGGCCAGGCCTCCGTCTTCTGGTCCGAGCACGGCCCCTGCTACCGCTGCCTCTACCCGGAGCCCCCGCCCCCCGGCATGGTCCCCTCCTGCGCCGAGGGCGGCGTCTTGGGCGTGCTCTGCGCGTCCATCGGCTCCATCCAGGTCAACGAGGCCATCAAGCTCCTCGCGGGCATCGGCGAGCCGCTGGTCGGCCGCCTGATGATCTACGACGCCCTGGAGATGACGTACCGCCAGGTCAAGGTCCGCAAGGACCCGAACTGCGCGGTCTGCGGCGAGAACCCGACCGTCACCGAGCTCATCGACTATGAGGCCTTCTGCGGCGTCGTGTCCGAGGAGGCCCAGGCGGCGGCCGCCGACTCCACGATCACTCCGAAGCAGCTCAAGGAGTGGATCGACGACGGCGAGAACATCGAGATCATCGACGTCCGCGAACCGAACGAGTACGAGATCGTCTCCATCCCGGGCGCCAGGCTGATTCCGAAGAACGAGTTCCTCATGGGCACCGCCCTGGAGGGCCTCCCGCAGGACAAGAAGATCGTCCTGCACTGCAAGACGGGTGTCCGCAGTGCGGAAGTCCTCGCCGTCCTGAAGTCCGCGGGCTTCGCCGACGCCGTCCACGTCGGCGGCGGCGTCATCGGCTGGGTCAACCAGATCGAACCGCACAAGCCGGTCTACTGATCAAGGGTCTCGCCGACCAGCGGGACTGAGGAAGCCCACGGCTCTGAGCTGCTCAGAGCCGTGGGCTTCTGTCGTTTTCTGTCGTTGTCGGTCGGTCGGCATCAGGTGACCTCGCGCGGTCCAGGGACGGCCCGGCTTGGCAGCCGGGCTGAGTCGCCTCCGTTGTCGGTGCGTGCGGCTATGGTGCGTTCGCCATCAAGGGCAACGCTCTGGGGAGGGGCTTTGGGAGCCAAGACGGGACTGCTGGTGTACGCCGACGGCGACGTGCCGGGCCTGCTGCGACAGGTGGACGCGGCGGACCTGGACCGGACGACCGCCATGATGCGGCGGCTCTACCCGGGCTGGGAGATCGAGGAGTGCGGGGGCTCGAATCTCTGGGACGGCGTCTACCCCCCGAAAGGAACGGCGTACGCGGCCAGCTGGCCGGGCGTGGATGTCATCGGCGACCAGAGGGTGATGATCGACGCCCCCTCTGAGCTCCCGGAACACCTCGTGGCGGCAAGCGCCGGCCGACGACTCGTCCTGCACGGGATGCACAGCGTGGTCGACTGGCTGGCGTTCGCCGTATGGGAGGACGGGCGCCTCGTCCGCTCCCTGAGCCTGTCCCCGGACAGCGGCATCATCGAGAACATCGGCGAACCGCTCCCCTTCGAACTGCCCTACTGGGCCGGAGACCGCCCGGCCGACACCGTCCCCTGGCCCGACGAGGAGGAAGAGCCCTACGCCCTGCCCTTTCACCCCTTGGAACTGGGCGAAGATGCGTTGCGTGCGCTCTGCGGCTTCATCCAGGAAGGCCGTCCGCAGCCCGATGATGTCGACGCGGAGGCCATCGAGTTGTACGGATTCCACGTGCGAGACCCACAAGGGCGTGATCGTGCCGAGCAGGAAGCGGCGCTACGGAAGGCGGTCGAAGCGATGCAGCCGCCGCGCGTTTACACCCTGGGGCCCGACGGCTCGCTGATCGAGCGCGACGGCCTGTAGCTCAGCTCAGCCACAACTGATCGGCGGCCGTGACCTGCGGCCGCCTGATCGATCAACGTTCTGACCTGCTGCTGAGCTGTCGGCAGTTGTCGACGTCGGTCATCGCCGAGCGCCCTGCCGCGGCGTGTCGAAACGGGGCTAGGTGGTTGCTCGTCGATCCGGCTGGGGCCGCCTTGGTGCGCCATCGTTCGCCGCCGTTGATGTCAACCTGCCGGCCTGCGCACTGATGGGCAACCCCCGTGCCCGCCGCTGGGCTTCGGCCCTCAGTTCCTCTGGGCGGCCGTGGCCTCATGATTGGCCATGCTCGATCCAGAACACTCGCGTGTTCTCCGCCATCAACTGGCTGAGGAGCGCTTGTGCCTGCTCGAAGTGCCAACCGTAGACTCCTGCCACCGCTGGAATAGGGCACGAGCGCTTCAACACCCCCTGAGCCGACCACAGTCGGTCGGAACTGGCGAGAGCAGTAGCTTCCATGAAGTTTCCAGCTGCGCCATGGCTGAGAGCCGCAGGCTGCCGACTGCTGCCGACAGAGCATGCGTCTCCTGCTCACCGTTCTCCCGCTCCCGGCACAACTCGCCTGTATCCGGCCTCTGCTGCGCGGCGGTACCACTCTTGAGCCTCATCTTCTTCACCATGCCGGCTCAGCCAATACGCCAGATTCGCCATGGCCGGCGGAGATCCGTAGGCCGCCGCGTGCCGGTAGACCACAAGGGCGTCATCTTGATCGCCCGCATGATCGAGGGCGAGCGCGAGGTTGAACAGCTGAAGTCCGGCCTTGTAAGGCGTCAACTTGGACAGATACTGCTGTTCGACATACTCCAGTCCGTCGCGGCGGTAGGCCTTGAGCAGGAGATCCGTCGCGCCTCTGGTACCCAGCGGGGTGGAAGCCCAGGCAAGCGGCAGACCAATGAAGATCGCCAGTACCGCGATCATCCACGACGCCCAGGTCGGTGCGCCCATCACAGAATGACTCCACCCCGTGACGGCTCCCATGACGAGCATCGCCGGGACTCCCACTGAGACCGCGAAGAGCAGCACGAGCGAACGTCTACTCCAACCGTAAGTCACTTCATAAGGTGAGCATGCGGAGCAACGGGCCTTCAAGGGCCGGTCACTCACTAAGCCGACGGAGCCTCAGTCAGGGCACCATCGATCGGCCGACAGCTCGGCAACACCTCGGCCACCGTTTTCCGTACGTACTCGTCCCTGGACAGATCACAACGGCAACGGCGAACCCTCGACCACCATGGAGTGTTGACCTCGTCGTCCCCAAGCAACTTGCGCTTGGCCCCTGCCTCGGGCCGGGTGCCTCTCACCTCGGCGGATGGTCTGCGGGCGTCCGCGCTTGTTCGCGGTGTACGTCGGCGTTGTCACGCAGTTGGACACTCAGGGCGACGGTTCTCCGATCCAGTCCTCACTGTCAGCTCCGCTTGGCGGGCTGGGCCATCCAAGCGAGTGAGCCACTCGACGGCTGTCGACTCGGTCGACGTGCGCTTGGTGCCACCGGAAGGCTTGCAGCGGAAGACCAAGGCCACGATGCCTCAGGTCGTGTTCATATGGACGCCGGTGAGTTCGTCGACCTCGATGTATTGCCTGACTTGCCGGTTTACTGAGCCGGTTCCCCGGTGTGGATGGGGCGGACCTCGGGTGCGTACGGCGCCCGGGCCCCCGTCCGTGTCAGGAGCAGACCTTGCCGTCCTTCGGCACCGTTCCGTTCAACAGGTAGGCGTTCACCGTCGAGTCGACGCAGTCGCTGCCGTTGCCGTACGCGCCGTGTCCCTCGCCCTTCCAGGTGAGTTCGATGCCGACGCCCTTGCCCAGTTCGTCGGCCATTCTGCGGGCGCCCTCGTAGGGTGTGGCCGGGTCGCCGGCGTTGCCGACCAGCAGGATCGGCGCCGCTCCCGGTGCGCTGACCTCCGGAGTCGTGTACTGGCCGGGCACCGGCCAGTCGTGGCACCAGCCGGCCGTGTCCCAGCCCAGGTAGTCCCCGAACACGGGCGAGATCCGCTCGAACTCCGCCAGCCGCTTCTTCGTCTCGGCGGGCGTCGGCCGCTCCTTCTCGTCCAGGCACGATATGACCCGCTGGGAATGGGTCGTCGTGCCGTAGTGACCCGAGGTGTCCCGGTCGTTGTATTCGTCCGCGAGCGCCAGCAGCGGTGAACCGTCGCCCCTCTCCGCCGAGTTGAGAGCAGCGGTCAGCCTCGGCCAGCCGGCCTCGCTGTACAGCGGCACGACGATTCCGGTGACCGCGAGGGTCTCGGTCAGCTTCCGTCCGGACGTGGCCGGCAGCGGTTTCGCGTCGATCCGCTTGAGCAGGGTCGCGATCTTCCGGCTGCCCTGTTCCGGGTCCTGGCCGGTCGACTTCAGGTAGTCGTCCAGTGCCCGCTGGAAGCCGCGGGTCTGGTTCTCGGCCTGGCCCACGGTGTCCGCGGTCGGGTCGACCACCGCGTCCAGGATCATTCGTCCCACCCGCTTCGGGAACAAGTGGGCGTACACACCGCCGAGTTCGGTGCCGTAGGAGACGCCGAAGTAGTGCATCCGCGGGTCGCCGAGGACCTGACGCATCAGGTCCATGTCGCGTGCGGTGTCGGTGGTGGACACATGGGCCAGCAGCTTGCCGGCAGCCTTCTGGCAGCCTTTGCCGAAGTCGGCGGCGTCCTGGAGGAACGCCTTCTCCTCCTGTGCGGTGTCCGGTGTGCCGTCCACGGTCTCGGCGGCCTCGATCTGCCGGTCGCCGCGGCAGCGGACGCCCTCGCTGGCGCCGACCCCGCGCGGGTCCCAGCTCACCACGTCGTAGCGCTCGCGGAGTCTCGAGACGGTGTTCGCGTAGTACGGCATCATCTCCAGGCCCGAACCGCCGGGGCCGCCGAAGTTGAACAGCAGCGAGCCGATACGGCTCCCGCCCGTCGCCTGCGCGCGGATCAGCGCCAGACCGATCGTCGCACCGTCCGGCTCGGACCAGTCCAGTGGCACCTTGAGCGTCGCGCACCGCCAGTCGCCGCTCGGCGCGGGGGAGTCCCCTGTGGCCTTGCACCCGTGCCAGTCGAGGCGCTGGGAGGTGAGGGAGGCGGGCAGGTTCGTCGCTGGCGAGGGCGGGGGAGCCGCGCTCGTGCTCTTGTCCTCGCCGCCCTCGTGCCCCTTCCCGTTGTCGCCCCTGTCCGACGAGCCGCCGCCGCAGCCGGCCACCAGCAGCGCCGCGGCCACCGCGGCCGTCCAGCGCAGGAATCGCCTCATGCGCACCCCCCTCACAGGCCCTTCGCGTCGTGCCGCGCCGGGCGTCCAGGCCATGGTAGGCACACCCGGCCGATCCTGTGGCGGGCTGTGGATAACGCCCTGACCTGTGGTTCTCGCAACTGCGGGGTGCTTCAGGCTGCCGGGAGGAGGCTCGGGGCGTTTCAGGCTCGAGGTGTTTCAGAAGCAGACCGTGCCGGCCTTCGGTTCCCTTCCCTCCAGCAGATAGCCGTTCACCGCGCGCTGCACGCACCGGTTCTTGCTGTCGTACGCACCGTGCCCCTGGCCCTTGTACGTCAGCTCGACGGCGACGCCCTTGCCGAGCGCGTCCACCATCTTCTTCGCGCCCTCGTAAGGGGTGGCCGGGTCGCCGGTGTTGCCGACGACGAGGATGGGCGCCGAGCCGGGCGCGCTGACGTCGGGATGGTCGGCGGCACCCGCCACGGGCCAGTCGGTGCAGCTGAGCATGCCCCAGGCCAGGTAGTCCCCGAACAGCGGGGAGACGGCACGGAACTCGGGCAGCTTTTGCTGGACGTAGTCGGCGGTGTACCGCGGCTTCTCGTCGGCGCAGTTGATGGCGATGTTCGCTGCGGTGATGTTGCTGTACTCGCCGTTCTCGCTGCGGCCGTTCAGCGAGTCGGACAGCAGCATGAGGATCTTCCCGTCGCCCGCGTACGCCTGCTCCAGGCCCGCGGTGAGGTACTGCCAGAAGTCCTTTGAGTACAGGGACTGCGCGATGCCGTTCGTCGCGGCGGTCTGGGTGAGCTGGCGTGGCGCGATGCCGGGGATGGGCCTCTTCTCCAGGTCGTTCAGCAGTTTCGCGATGCGGTTCTTCACATCCTGCGCAGTGGTGCCGACAGGGCACTGTGTGGTCTTCGAGGTGCAGTCCTCGGCGTAGTTGTCCAGCGCGAGCTGGAAGCCCTTGGCCTGTCCGAGCGCGCTCTGTTCGGGGTTCTGCGTGGGGTCGACGACGGCGTCGAGCACGGCCCGGCCGACGTTCTTGGGGAACAGGTGGGCGTACACGCCGCCGAGTTCGGTGCCGTAGGAGATGCCGAAGTAGTGCAGCTTGTCGTCGCCGAGGACCTGGCGCATCAGGTCCATGTCGCGGGCCGCGTCGGTGGTCGCGACGTGCGGCAGGATCTTCTTGGAGTTCTTCTCGCAGGCCCCGTTGAACTGCTTGGTACGGGCGAGGAGTCGGGCCCGTTCGGCGCTGTCGTCGGGTGTCGCGTCCTGCTGGAAGTACGTGTCCAGTTGGGAGTCGGTCTCGCACTCCACCGGGGCGCTGCGGCCGACCCCGCGCGGGTCGAAGCTGACCAGGTCGTAGCGGGTGCGCAGGGCGGCGTAGTCCGAGCCGAACGCGGGCAGCGTGCTGACGCCGCTGCCGCCGGGGCCGCCGAAGTTGAACACGAGTGAGCCGATCCGCTTGCTCGCGGGGCCGCTGGCCTTGGCGCGGATCAGGGCGATGCCGATGGTGTCGCCCGTCGGCTTGCTCCAGTCCAGGGGGGCCTGCATGGTGGCGCACTGCCATCTGCCGCCGTTCGGCAGCGGAGACGGGGCGCTGCCGCCGCCCTCGGCCTCGGACGGAGCCGGGCAGTCCTTCCAGTCCAGCGTCTGCGTGGTGAGGTCGCCGGCCTCGGCGCGGTCGCCGCATCCGGCCAGCAGGGCCGAGAGCAGCAGGGCAGCGGTGGTCAGGGCGGCGGCGCGCAGCCGGGTGGGGTTCGCCATGCTTCCATCCTGGAGGCGCGCACGCCGGGGCGCGCGGGGCGCGAGCCGTACGAGGTACGCGCACACCCGCGCCGGCGGGATACGCGCGCGTGCCCTACAGGGCTCCCTTGCGGGTGAGCTGGTTGAAGGCCAGCCAGCCCGGCAGCACCGGCAGCCACAGCGTCAGCAGGCGGTACAGCAGCACGGCCGGGGCGGCGACCTCCTTGGGCAGGCCGACGGCGATCAGGCCGACCGTCAGGGTCGCCTCCACGGCGCCCACGCCGCCCGGGGTGGGCGCCGCGGAGCCGAGCGCGTTGCCGGCGAGGAAGACCACGGCGACGCTGGCGATGCTGAGCGAGGTCGAGCCGTCGCCGAACGCCCGGATGGAGGCGTCCAGGCACATCACGAAGCAGAACGTCAGCAGCAGGATGCCGCCGATGCCGGTGATCAGCTTCTGCGGCCGCTGCAGCACGTCGAGCATGCGGGGCACGACACCCGCGAAGAGCGACCGCACGCGCGTGACGACGAATTTCCGCATGAACGGCACCGAGGTCACCACCAGCACCAGCACCGCGACCGTCAGCAGGCCTGCGATGACCGTCCGGGACGGCGACAGGGACGGCGTCTTCTCGGTGCCGGTGAGATAGCCGAAGGAGAGCAGCATCAGGATGTGGAAGCCGAGCCCGGCCAGCTGTGAGGCGCCCACGCTGGCCACCGCGAGCCCCGGCCGGACCCCCGCGCGCTGCAGATACCGCGTGTTGAGGGCCACACCGCCGACCGCGGCCGGTGCCACGATCTTCACGAACGAGCCGGCCACCTGAGCCGCCACGGCCCGCAGGAACGGAACCCGCTCCGGCACGAACCCCAGAAGCTGCATCGCCGCCGCCACGTAGCTGACCGCCGAGAACAGCACGGCGGCGGCGACCCATCCCCACTGGGCGTTGGCCACGAGCGGCCCGAACTCGATGTGGGTGAGCTGCGTCAGCAGGAAGTACGCGCCGATGGCACCGGCGAAGACGCTGATCAGCGTGCGCGGCCGCACCCGCTCCAGCCGGGCCGGCTCCACCGGCGCCTGCGGCCTGATCCGCAGCACCTCATGGCGGATCAGGGTGAGCAGATCCTCCTCACGCGCTTCCTCGAGGGCCTCGTCGATGGCCCGCTTCTCCGCCCGCGCCTGGGCGCGTACGGCTTTCTTGTCGGCTTTGCCGACGGCCTCAGCGCCCTCCGCTGCGGCTTCCTCCGCCCGCACCTGCTTGGCCTGCCGGGAGGCCTCCAGAACCGCCTCGCGCTCTCGCTGGGCCTGTTCCCGGGCCAGTTTGCGCAGCGTCGCGCGCGTGGAGCGCGTCAGGGCGATCGGCTGGAGCAGCGGCAGGCAGTCGGCGACCGCGTCGGGTCCGAGCACCCTCACCGCCGAGGCCACCGCGCGCTCGGCGCCCACCCGCAGACCGAGCGTCGTGAGCAGCTGGGCCACGTCCATGCGCAGCAGCAGCTCGCCGGCCGCGATCTCACCGCCGCGCAGTTCGGTGAGGATCACCCTGCCGGAACGATCCACCAGAATGGCGTCACCCGCGAGCCTGCGGTGTGCGATGCGCCGCGACTGCAGCGCCTGCACCTGGTGCCAGGTGTTGCGCAGCAGCTCGTCGGTGATCTCCTCGTCGGCCAGTGAGTCGAGGGTGCGCCCGCCGGTGTGCTCGTAGACGAGCATGACGGCGTCGGGACCGAGTTCGGAGGTGGCGATCAGCTTGGGCGCGTTGGCGCCGGCCGCGATCGCCGCGTACGCCAGCAGTGCCTCCTGTTCCAGCGCCTGGCGCAGTGACTGGAGGCTGGAGCGGGTGGCGAAGCCGCGCAGGGTGAGATTGCGCCACGCGCGGTAGAAGAAGCCCTGGGCCTGCTGTTCCCGGTCCACGACCGTGACGTCCAGCGGCGGGCCGTCCTCCAGAGTGACGAAGTAGCGCCGGCCGCGGTCGCCGTTCTCCGTCTCCACGGCCTCCTCGCGGGCCGCGCTGACAGGGTGGAAGCCCACGTGCCTGAGGCCGGCCATCAGGGTCTGCCCGGTGGGGCGCACGTTGGGGGAGCCGACCGCGTACAGCGTGCCGTAGGCGATGGTCCAGCCGATCAGCACCGTCAGGATGATCGAGAACGGGGTCGTGTAGCCGGTGACCAGCATCGAGAACGCGTCGAGCAGCAGCACGATCCACAGCACCGCGCGCCATCTGGGTCTGCGGGACATGCCGACGGCCGTCATGTAGGCGATGACGGGTGCCAGATAGCCGTGTACGGGGTCGGTCAGGGCGTGGATGTCGCCCGGGGAGGGCTGGGTGAGCGCCTCCTGGATCGAGTCCGGGGCGGCTCGTGCGACCCACAGGTCGGTGGCGAGGGTCACTCCGTGGGCGAGGACCGCCGCGAGGACGCCGTCGGCGATGCGCAGCCCGTCACGTTTGATCAGCCGTTCGATCGCGAAGGCGACCGGCACCAGCAGGATGGCGATGCTGGACGCCAGACCCGCGATCTTGATGAGCAGGTCGGGGGCCTGACCGGTGCCCTTGTTGATGTCCTGCTCGAAGCCCGAGGTGGTGCCGTGCGCGAACGCGGCGATCGCGAGCAGCACCACGATGGCGAGCACGCCCACCAGGAGCCGCATGAGGTCCGAGGGGCGGTGCACGCGCGCGGGGAGCAACGGTTCGTCGCCCTCCACGGCCTCGGCGTGCGGATCGTCGTCGGCACCCGGACCATGACCGGGAGGCGTGTTCTCCGGGACGTGCGCTCCCTCGGTGTCGTCGCCTGCGTCGGCCGCGCTGTTCTCACGCGCGCGCGTGCTGTCGTCCTGCGCGCCGTCGGCGGTGTCGGGGCGCGCGGCGGCGGCAGGGGTGCCCGCCGCGCCTTCGGGGTGCACGCCCTGCTGCTTCATCGTCTCTTCTTGGTCTCGTATCACCAGTCACCGCCCGCACGATGGTGGCATGCCCCACCGACACACGGGGGCATCAGGGTGCGGATGCGCGGGCGCACAGTCTGCCGGAAGCGCCGCCCGGGGGCGAGAGGGCCGCTCCCCGCGGTCCGCGCCGCGATGTCGGTGGGGTGCGGCAGGATGGGGCGAATGAGCGAGCGGAGCCCTGGCGAGGACACCCACGAGGAGTACGCGGACGCGCTGCCGGAGTACGCCGAGCGGGTCCTCGAGGTCGCCGAGCGGATCCCGCCGGGGCGGGTCATGACGTACGGCGATGTCGCCGAGTGGCTTGACGAAGGCGGACCGCGCCAGGTCGGCCGGGTGATGTCGCTCTACGGAGGTGCCGTCCCGTGGTGGCGTGTGGTGCGCGCCGACGGGGCGCTGCTGCCCGGCCACGAACTGCGCGCGCTCGCCCACTACCGCGCGGAGGGCACGCCGCTGAAGGAGGCGGCCAGGAGCGCCGAGGGGCATCTGCCGCGGATCGACATGCGGCGGGCCCGATGGGACGGCGGAACGGACGCGGGTGGTCACATCTGACAGCTTCCGCCATCCGATGCCCTCGGGGAGAGCCCGTAGCCCGTATGGGTGACGTGGGGGACATCCGTGGCATGACGTACGTTCGTGGGTTGTGGGACTTACGTGGCACCAGCGCCGCGAGGGAAGAAGCGGAAGCCCTGCTTCCGTCCCCTGCGGCGGCGTAGCGTCGGCTGCGCGTGTCCCCCTCACCCCGCGGCCACCGCCCCGCACGCGTGACCGCCCGCCCATCAGCACGAACACCAGGACCGGCCGATCACGTGAGCTCCTCTTCCTCCACCAGGCGCCTGCCGCACCCCCCGGTGCGGCAGGCGGGTCGTGGCGCTTACCGACTGGTCCGTACCCCGCCGGCCGCCGTCGACCCCCCTCGTCTGGACGCGGCACAGCGCGCCGTGGTTGACCACCGCGCCGGCCCCCTGCTCGTCCTCGCCGGTCCCGGCACCGGCAAGACCACCACGCTCGTGGAGTCCGTGGCCGCCCGGATCGCCCGCGGCGCCGATCCCGAGCGCATCCTGGTGCTGACCTTCAGCCGCAGGGCCGCCGTCGACCTGCGCGACCGCATGGCCCTGCGGATCGGCGCCGCCCGCGCGCCCCGCGCGACCACGTTCCACTCGTTCTGCTACGCACTGGTGCGCGCCCACCAGGACAGCGATCTGTTCGCCGAGCCGCTGCGGCTGCTCTCCGGCCCCGAGCAGGACGTCACCGTCCGTGAGCTGCTCGCCGGGCAGCCCGAACTGCAGCGGCTCGGACTGGCGCACATGCGCTGGCCCGACGAGCTGCGCGCCTGTCTGACCACCCGTGGCTTCGCCGACGAGGTCCGCGCGGTCCTCGCCCGCAGCCGCGAGCTGGGCCTCGGTCCTGATGCGCTGGACGCCTTCGCCCGCCGTATCGGCCGCCCCGACTGGCGCGCCGCGGCCGCGTTCCTCGCGGAGTACCTGGACGTGCTCGACATGCAGGGCGTGATCGACTACGCGGAACTGGTCCACCGCGCGGTCCTGCTCGCCCGCCGCCCCGAGGCCGCCACGCGGCTCGCCGCCCAGTACGACGCCGTGTACGTCGACGAGTACCAGGACACCGACCCGGCCCAGGTACGGCTCCTGCACGCGCTGGCCGGCGGTGGACGGACCCTGGTCGCCTTCGGCGACCCCGACCAGTCGATCTACGCCTTCCGGGGCGCCGACGTGAACGGCATCCTCGACTTCCCGGCGGCCTTCCCGCGCGCGGACGGCCGTCCCGCCCCTATCGAGGTGCTGCGCACCTCCCGCCGCTCCGGCGCCGCCCTGCTGGCCGCCACGCGCCTGATCACCCAGCGCATGCCGCTGCCCAGGCTGCCCGCCGACAAGGTCCGCGCCCACCGCGAGCCGGCCGCCCTGCGGGACGGGGGCCGCGTCGAGGTCTACACGTACCCGACGGCCGGTACAGAACTGGACAACATCGCGGACATCCTGCGCCGCGCGCACCTGGAGGACGGCGTCGCCTGGAGCGACATGGCCGTCCTGGTCCGGGCCGGCTCCCGCACCCTGCCCACCCTCCGCCGCGCCCTCACCGCGGTCGGCGTTCCGCTGGACATCGACGGCGACGACCTGCCCCTGCGCCACGAACCGGCGGTTGCCCCCCTGCTGACGGCCCTGCGCGCGGTGGCCACGGCGGAGGCCCTGAGCCACGAGGAGAACGCAGGGGCTCCCGTCCTTTCCGAAGAACCCGGGGAACCTGGAGAACGCGAAAAGACCGCCTCTGAAGAGGCTGCCGCCGCGGACGCCACTCCCGCGGACGCCGCCCCCGAGGACACCGCAGAGCCGGCCCCGGACGTCTCCTGGCTCGACACCGAGACCGCGCTCACCCTGCTCGCCTCCCCCCTCGCCGGCATGGACCCGGCCGACCTGCGCCGCCTCGGCCGTGCCCTGCGCTGGGAGGAGCGGGCGGCCGGCAACCCGCTGCCGCCCCCCTCGGACGTACTGCTCGCACGAGCGCTCGCGGAACCCGAGCGCCTGGCCGTGCACGACCCGGCGTACGCGCGCGGGGCGCAGCGCCTCGGCGCGCTGCTCCGCAAGGCCCGCGAACGGCTCGCGGGCGGCGGTACGGCCGAGGAGGCGCTGTGGGACCTGTGGGAGGGCACGCCGTGGCCCGCGCGCCTGGAACGGGCCGCCCGGCGCGGCGGCGCGGCCGGCCGCAACGCCGACCGGGACCTGGACGCCGTCTGCGCGCTGTTCGCCACCGCCGCGCGCGCGGAGGAGCGCACCGGAGGCCGCGGCGCGCTGAACTTCCTGGAGGAGATCGACGCCGAGGACATCGCCGCCGACACGCTCACGCGCCGCGCCGTACGCCCCGACGCCGTCCGTCTGATGACCGCGCACCGCGCCAAGGGCCTTCAGTGGCGGCTCGTCGTCGTCGCCGGTGTCCAGGAGGGCCTGTGGCCCGACCTGCGCCGGCGTGGCTCCCTCCTGGAGGCCGACCGCATCGGCCGCGACGGACTCGCCGAACCGCTCACACCGGGCGCACTGCTCGCCGAGGAGCGCCGCCTGTTCTACGTGGCCGCCACACGCGCGCGCGACCGTCTCGTCGTCACCGCGGTGAAGGCACCGGCCGACGACGGCGACCAGCCGTCCCGCTTCCTGACCGAGCTCGGCGTCGAGCCCCGGGACGTCACCGGCCGCCCCCGCCGCCCGCTGTCCGTGGCCGCGCTCGTCGCCGAGCTGCGCGCCACCACGGTCGACCCGCGCGCGTCCGCCGCCCTGCGGGAGGCCGCCGCCCGCCGCCTGGCCCGGCTCGCCGCCCTCGCCGACGAGGACGGCCGCCCCCTGGTGCCCTCGGCGCACCCCTACCGCTGGTGGGGCATGTACGACCCCACGGAGAGCAAGGTTCCGCTGCGCCACCGCGACCGGCCGGTCGTGCTCTCCGGCAGCGCCCTCGACCAGCTCGCCAACACCTGTGCGCTCCAGTGGTTCCTCGGCAGAGAGGTGAAGGCGGACGCCCCGGCCACCACCGCACAGGGCTTCGGCAACGTCGTCCACGTCCTCGCCGACGAGGTCGCCTCCGGCCGCAGCCCGGCCGACCTCGACGTCCTCATGGAGCGCCTGGACTCGGTGTGGAACGCGCTGGCCTTCGACGCGCCCTGGAAGTCGCAGCAGGAGAAGGACAACGCGCGCGTGGCGCTCGAACGCTTCCTGAACTGGCATGTACTGGACCGCACCGGCCGCACCCCGGTGGCGAGCGAGCAGGACTTCGACGTCACCCTCGAAGCCGGTGACTACGAGGTCCGCATCCGCGGCCAGATGGACCGCGTGGAGACGGATGGCGAGGGCCGTGCCTACGTCGTGGACTTCAAGACGGGCAAGCAGGCACCGAGCGCCGCCGAGGTGGCCCGCCATCCCCAGCTCGCCGTCTACCAGCTCGCCGTCCGGGAAGGCGCCGTGGACGAGGCCTTCGACGGCGTACGTCCCGAACCCGGAGGCGCCGAACTGGTGCACCTCAGGCAGGGCGCCGCCAAGCGCGACGGGGGCGACAGCGTGCCCAAGGTGCAGACCCAGGAGCCGCTGGCGGGGGAGTGGGTCGGCGAGCTGCTGGCCACCGCCGCCGGCAAGGTCCTCGACGAGCGGTTCGCGCCGAACACCGGCCAGCACTGCACCCACTGCGCGTTCCGCGCCTCGTGCAGCGCCCGGCCAGAGGGGCGGCACGTCGTCGACTGAGCCACCGCCAGGTGCCGGAGTGACGCATGGCACCACATGGGCTGACCTGCGCTTCTTCCTCCCCGAAGGGCGGAACGGCGCTCGACTGTCAGTCCCCGCCGCTAGCCTTCCGGCATGCCCGCCCGTATCAGCGATCCCGAGCAGCTCAAGGAGCTCCTCGGCATCCCGTTCACCCCGGAGCAGACGGCCTGCATCACCGCGTCGCCCGCCCCGCAGGTGATCGTGGCCGGAGCCGGGTCGGGCAAGACCACCGTGATGGCCGCCCGCGTGGTCTGGCTGGTCGGCACCGGCCAGGTCGCTCCCGAACAGGTCCTCGGCCTGACCTTCACCAACAAGGCCGCCGGCGAACTGGCCGAACGCGTCCGCAGGGCCCTGATCAAGGCCGGCGTCACCGACCCGGACGTCATCGATCCCGACAACCCGCCCGGCGAGCCCGTGATCTCGACGTACCACGCCTTCGCCGGCCGCCTCCTCACCGACCACGGTCTGCGCCTCGGCCTGGAGCCCACCTCCCGGCTGCTCGCCGACGCCACCCGCTACCAGCTCGCCGCGCGCGTGCTGCGCGAGGCACCCGGCCCCTACCCCGCGCTGACCCGCTCCTTCGCCGACCTCGTCAGCGACCTGCTCGCCCTCGACTCCGAGCTCGCCGAACACCTCGTCGACCCCGAGGAACTGCGCTCCTGGGACGCGGACCTGCTGCGCACCCTCCAGAGCGCCAAGCTCACCAACGCCGACCTGCGCAAGGTGCCCGAGACGGCCGCCGCCCGCCGCGAACTGGCCGACCTCGTCCGCCGCTACCGGAGGGCCAAGCGCGAACGCGACCTGCTCGACTTCGGCGACCAGATCGCCCTGTCCGCCCGCCTCGCCCGCATCCCCGAGGTGGGCCGGCTGCTGCGGGAGGAGTTCCGCGTGGTGCTCCTGGACGAGTACCAGGACACCTCCGTGGCCCAGCGCGTCATGCTGGCGGGCCTGTTCGGCGGCGGCACGGGCCATCCGGTGACCGCGGTCGGCGACCCCTGCCAGGCCATCTACGGCTGGCGCGGCGCCTCCGTCGCCAACCTGGACGACTTCCCCGCGCACTTCGCGCACGCCGACGGCCGCCCAGCCACCCGGCAGGCCCTCAGCGAGAACCGTCGCAGCGGCGGCCGCCTCCTCGACCTCGCCAACGGCCTCGCCGAACCCCTGCGCGCCATGCACGCGGGCGTGGAGGCCCTGCGCCCGGCCCCCGGCGCCGAGTACGACGGCACGGTCCGCTGCGCCCTGCTCCCGACCCACGCCGAGGAGATCGACTGGATCGCCGGCTCGATCGCCCACCTCGTGCACACCGGCACGGCCCCCGGCGAGATCGCCGTACTGTGCCGTACGGCGACCGACTTCGCCGAGATCCAGGGCGCCCTCGTCGCCCGGGACGTCCCCGTCGAGGTGGTCGGCCTGTCCGGGCTGCTGCACCTCCCCGAGGTCGCCGACCTCGTCGCCGTCTGCGAGGTCCTGCAGGACCCCGGCGCCAACGCCGCCCTGGTCCGCCTGCTGACCGGCCCCCGCTGGCGCATCGGCCCCCGCGACCTCGCCCTGCTGGGCCGCCGCGCCCGCCTGCTGGTCGCCCACGCGCGCGTGGACGACACCGACGACCCCGACCGCAGGCTCGCCGCCGCCGTCGAAGGAGTCGACCCGGCCGAGGTGATATCGCTCGCGGACGCCCTCGACACCTTCCTCGAAGCACCCATGGACGCCGAGGCGGATGACGACGGGCTGCCGTTCTCACCGGACGCGCGCGTGCGCTTCGCGCGCCTGGCCGCCGAACTGCGCGATCTGCGCCGCTCGCTGTCCGACCCGCTGATGGACGTCCTGCACCGCGTGCTCGCCGTCACCGGCCTGGAGGTGGAGCTGTCGGCGTCCCCGCACGCCCTGGCCGCCCGCCGCCGCGAGACCCTGTCCAACTTCCTGGATGTCGCCGCGTCCTTCGCGGCGAGCGACGGCGAGGCCACCCTGCTCGCTTTCCTCGGCTTCCTGCGCACCGCCGCGCAGTACGAGAAGGGACTCGACAACGCCCTGCCCGGCGGCGAGAACACCGTCAAGGTGCTCACCGCCCACAAGTCCAAGGGCCTGGAGTGGGACGTCGTCGCCGTCCCCGGACTGGTCAAGGGCACCTTTCCCAGCGCACAGGGCCGCGAGAAGTGGACGGCGCAGGCCAAGGTGGTGCCGCACGCCCTGCGCGGCGACACCGACACCCTGCCCGACGTCGACAGCTGGGACGCGCGCGGCATGAAGGCCTTCCACGAGGCCATGAAGGACCACCAGCACACCGAGGAGCTCCGCCTCGGCTACGTCACGTTCACCCGCCCCCGCTCCCTCCTGCTCGGATCCGGCCACTGGTGGGGGCCCAGCCAGAAGAAGCCGCGCGGTCCCTCCGACTTCCTCCAGGCCCTGCACGACCACTGCGCCGCCGGATACGGCGAGATCGAGGCCTGGGCCGAGGAGCCCGCCGAGGACGAAGAGAATCCCGCCCTGCACGCGGCCGGCGCCGACCAGGTGTGGCCGCTCCCGCTGGACGCCGCGGCCCTGGCCCGCCGCCGCGCGGCCGCCGAGACCGTCCTCGCCCACCTGGACACCCTCGCCACCCAGGACACGGCCCACCCGCCGGCCGCCCACGACCCCGCCGCCCTCGACGACCCGGACTGGCCCCCGCCCCCGGACGACGATCCCTACGGCGAGGAGCCGTACGGTGACTTTCCGCACGACGGGGATCCGTACGACGAGGATTCGTACGGTGACGATCACTTTCTTTACGACGAGGACGTGCCGGCCGGCGAGGGCCCCCGGGGCGCCGCGGTCGCCGTCGGCGACGAGGAACCGCCGCACGACGCGTCCGCCCCCGCCCCGGACGCCCCCGCCCGCCGGGACGCCTGGCGCGCCGGCCGGCCCACGGTCCCGCACCAGGCGCCCGCCCCGCCGCACCACCTCCGCCCCGCCGAGCCGCGGAACCTTACCGACCTCACTCCGGAGGAGGCCCGCACCATCGCCTCCTGGGACCGTGACCTGGACGCGCTCACCGGAGAGCTGCTGCGCGCCCGGCAGACCGTCACCGACGTCCCGCTGCCCGCCGCGCTCACCGCCTCCCAGCTGCTGCGCCTGGCCGAGGACCCGGAGGGGCTCGCGCAGGAACTCGCGCGCCCCATGCCACGCCCTCCGCAACCGGCCGCACGCCGGGGCACCCGGTTCCACGCCTGGGTCGAAGCCCGCTTCGAGGAGCTGACGCTGCCCCTGCTGGAGCCCGACGAGCTGCCGGGCAGCGACGCCGAGATCGCCGACGAACAGGACCTGGAAGCCCTGAAGGAGGCCTTCGAACGCACCGAGTACGCCCGGCGCACCCCCTACCGGGTCGAAGCGCCCTTCCAGCTCACCCTCGCCGGCCGCGTCGTACGGGGCCGCATCGACGCGGTCTACAGACACGGCGACGGCGACGGCGCGACGTACGAGATCGTCGACTGGAAGACCAGCCGCACCCGCACCGCCGATCCGCTCCAGCTCGCCGTGTACCGGCTGGCCTGGGCCGAGCAGCAGGGCGTGCCGCCCGAGTCGGTCACGGCCGCCTTCCTGTACGTGCGCACCGGCGAGGTCGTACGGCTGCGGGACCTGCCGGACCGGGCCGCCCTGGAACGGCTCCTCACGGAAGACGCCGAAACGGCGAACCAGGCAAGCTGAGTGTGACGAACCGCCCGCCGAGGATGTCGGCGCGGGCCGATAGGCTCGTGAGCATGAGCCAGACCCCGGACAGCGCCGTCCGCACGTACATCGAGCAGCACCGCGCCGCCTTCCTCGACGACCTCGCGGCATGGCTGCGCATCCCCTCCGTGTCGGCCCAGCCCGACCACGCTCCCGACGTACGGCGCAGCGCCGACTGGCTCGCCGCCAAGCTCAAGGAGACGGGCTTCCCGACCGCCGAGGTCTGGCAGACCCCCGGCGCCCCGGCCGTCTTCGCCGAGTGGCCCTCCGGCGACCCCGAGGCGCCCACCGTCCTGGTCTACGGCCACCACGACGTGCAGCCCGCCGCCCGCGAGGACGGCTGGGACAGCGACCCCTTCGAGCCGGTCGTCCGCGGAAACCGTCTCTACGCGCGCGGGGCGGCCGACGACAAGGGCCAGGTGTTCTTCCACACACTCGGTGTCCGCGCCCACCTCGCCGCCACCGGCCGCACCGCCCCCGCGGTCAACCTGAAGCTGCTGATCGAGGGCGAGGAGGAGTCCGGCTCCCCGCACTTCCGGGCCCTGGTCGAGGAGCACGCGGGCCGGCTCGCCGCCGACGCCGTGATCGTCTCCGACACCGGCATGTGGTCCGAGGACACCCCGACCGTCTGCACCGGCATGCGCGGCCTCGCCGAGTGCGAGATCCGGCTGTACGGCCCCGACCAGGACATCCACTCCGGCTCCTTCGGCGGTGCCGTACCCAACCCGGCCACCGCAGCGGCCCGCTTGGTCGCCGCCCTGCACGACGAGCACGCGCGCGTGGCGATCCCCGGCTTCTACGACGGCATCGTGGAGCTGACCGACCGCGAACGCGAACTCTTCGCCGAGCTTCCCTTCGACGAGCAGCGCTGGCTGGACACCGCCAAGTCCCGCGCCACCCACGGCGAGGCCGGATACAGCACCCTCGAACGCATCTGGGCCCGCCCGACCGCCGAGGTCAACGGCATCGGCGGCGGCTACCAGGGCCCCGGCAACAAGACGATCATCCCGTCCTCGGCCATGGTCAAGCTGTCCTTCCGGATGGTCGCCGGCCAGGACACCGACCACCTCGAGAAGGCCGTCCGCGCCTGGGCCGAGACCCAGGTGCCCGCCGGGATCCGGTGCGAGATCGGCTTCGGCGCGGCCACGCGCCCGTGCCTGACCCCGCTCGACCACCCCGCACTGCAGTCCGTGGTCCGCGCCATGGGCCGCGCCTTCGAGAAATCGGTCCGCTTCACACGCGAGGGCGGCTCCGGACCCGCCGCCGACCTCCAGGAGGTCCTCGGCGCCCCCGTGCTCTTCCTGGGCATCTCCGTCCCCTCCGACGGCTGGCACGCCCCGAACGAAAAGGTCGAGCTCGACCTCCTCCTCAAGGGCGTCGAGACCAGCGCCTACCTGTGGGGTGACCTGGCCGAGCACTGGCGTCACACGCCCTGACCGGCCGGTGCCGTACGGGAGGGCATCGTGTACGGGGCACACTGGAAGGACCGTCCCGCCCGTCCCGCCCGCGCCCGGCCCGGTGCCCTCCCGCCCACGTCCCGCCGAACCGCCCGCCGAACGAACCGCTGCACTGGGGGAGTTGGAAGCACCCGTGACCACCTGGACCGACGACACAGCCGATCGACCCATCTCGCTGACCGCTCCGAGCGGCATCGACCGCGCCGCGCACCACCGGCTCGACGAGGCCTGGCTCGCGGCGGCGTGGAGCCACCCCACGACCCGCTGCTTCGTGGTCTCCGGCGGCCAGGTGCTCATCGACGAGACGCCGGACGGCCGGACCGAACTCGTCATGACACCCTCCTTCGAGGCCCCGCTCACCGAGGCGCACCGCTACTTCCTCGGCATCGACGAGGACGGCGTCAGCTACTTCGCGCTCCAGAAGGACGCGCTGCCCGGCCGTATCGACCAGTCCGCACGCCCCGCCGGGCTGCGGGAGGCCGGCCTGCTGCTCTCGCCGCGCGACGCCGGGCTGATGGTGCACGCGGTCGGCCTGGAGAACTGGCAGCGCACCCACCGATTCTGCTCCCGCTGCGGCGAGCGCACGGTCATCGCCGCCGCCGGTCACATCCGCCGCTGCCCGGCCTGCGGCGCCGAGCACTACCCGCGCACCGACCCGGCCGTGATCATGGCCGTGACCGACGCGGACGACCGCATCCTGCTCGGCCGCCAGGTCCACTGGCCCGAGGGCCGCTTCTCCACGCTCGCGGGCTTCGTCGAACCCGGCGAGTCCATCGAGCAGGCGGTGCGCCGCGAGGTGTCCGAGGAGGTCGGTGTCACCGTCGGTCCCGTGGAGTACGTGGCCAGCCAGCCCTGGCCCTTCCCGTCCAGCCTGATGCTCGGCTTCATGGCCCGCGCCACCTCGACCGCGATCGACGTCGACGGCGACGAGATCCACGAGGCCCGCTGGTTCTCCCGTGAGGAACTGCACGACGCCTTCGAGTCCGGCGAGGTGCTGCCGCCCTACGGCATCTCCATTGCGGCCCGCCTGATCGAGATGTGGTACGGCAAGCCGCTGCCGACGCGCAGCTTCGTCTGAGACACAGCGGGGCGGCCCCTGAAAGGATCAGGGGCCGCCCCGCTGTGTGGTCGCCGCGGAAACCCGCGGAGCGTCAGGCGGCGAGCTTCTGCTTCACCTGGGCGAGCGACGGGTTCGTCAGCGTGGTGCCGTCCGCGAAGAGCACCGTCGGGACCGTCTGGTTTCCGCCATTCGCCTTCTCCACGAAGGCGGCGGACTCGGGGTCCTGCTCGATGTTGATCTCGGTGTAGGCGATGCCCTCCCGGTCCAGCTGGCTCTTCAGCCGCCGGCAGTAGCCGCACCAAGTCGTGCTGTACATCGTCACAGTGCCCTGCATGTCTCTCGCGCTCCTCAGGCAGCTCGGAAAATCGTCCGGGGGGAGAACGTACGCGAGCCGCCCTCCATTCCCACCCCGGGTATCCACAGGTGGCTGTGACGCCTGCCGCATTCCTACGACTATGTGTGCCCGCCTGTGGACAACCGGCACGGCAGTCCCGGGCGACCTGGCAGCATGGCGGTGTGACAGCAGCAACGTACTCCACCCTCTTCCCGCAGGCACCGGACTCTGCCGACGCGGTGCTCGAAGGGCTCGACCCCGAGCAGCGCGCGGTGGCCACCGCCCTGCACGGCCCGGTGTGCGTCCTGGCCGGAGCGGGCACGGGCAAGACACGGGCGATCACGCACCGCATCGCCTACGGCGTGCGCGCCGGCATCCTCCAGCCCTCCAGCGTGCTCGCCGTCACCTTCACCAACCGCGCCGCCGGAGAGATGCGCGGCCGGCTGCGTCAGCTCGGCGCCCACGGCGTCCAGGCCCGCACCTTCCACTCCGCCGCCCTGCGCCAGCTCCAGTACTTCTGGCCGAAAGCGATCGGTGGCGGCATGCCCCGGCTCGTCGACCGCAAGATCCAGCTCGTCGCCGACGCCGCCGCAAGCCTGGGCACCCGGCTCGACCGGGGGGAGCTGCGCGACGTCACCGCCGAGATCGAATGGTCCAAGGTCACCCAGACCATCCCCGCCGACTACCCGTACGCGGCCGCGAAGGCCGGCCGAGAGGCCCCGCGCGACCCCGCCGAGATCGCCCACCTCTACGCGGCCTACGAAGACCTCAAGCGCGACCGCGCCGTGATCGACTTCGAGGACGTCCTGCTGCTGACCGTGGCCATCCTCCAGGACCGGCACGACATCGCCGAACAGGTCCGCGCGCAGTACCAGCACTTCGTCGTCGACGAGTACCAGGACGTCAGCCCCCTGCAGCAGCGGCTGCTGGATCTCTGGCTCGGCGACCGTGACAACCTGTGCGTCGTCGGTGACGCCAGCCAGACGATCTACTCGTTCACGGGAGCAACGCCCGACCATCTCCTGGACTTCCGCGCCCGGCACCCCGGCGCCACCGTCGTCAAACTCGTCCGCGACTACCGCTCCACCCCCCAGGTGGTCCACCTCGCCAACGGCCTCCTCGCCCAGGCCCGCGGCCGCGCCGCCGACCACCGGCTGGAACTGGTCTCCCAGCGCGCCCCCGGTCCCGAGCCCGTCTACACCGAGTACACCGACGAGCCGGCCGAGGCCGAAGGTGCCGCCCGCCGCATCCGCGAGCTGATCGACGCGGGCGTCCCGGCCGCCGAGATCGCCGTGCTGTTCCGGACGAACGCCCAGTCCGAGACCTACGAGCAGGCCCTCGCCGACGTCGGCGTGCCCTACCAACTGCGCGGGGCGGAGCGCTTCTTCGACCGGCCCGAGGTACGCAAGGCCGGCATCGCCCTGCGCGGCGCGGCCCGCTTCGGGGGCAACGACTCCCTGCTGGACGACGCCGTGGACCTGCCCTCCCAGGTGCGTGCCGTCCTGTCCGGAGAGGGCTGGACCACTGAGCCTCCGGCCGGCTCCGGCGCCGTCAGGGAGCGCTGGGAGTCCCTCGCCGCCCTGGTCAGCCTCGCCCACGACCTCGCCGCCGCCAGACCCGGCGCGACCCTCGGCGACTTCGTGACGGAACTCGACGAGCGGGCGGGCGCCCAGCACGCCCCGACCGTCCAGGGCGTCACCCTCGCCTCCCTGCACGCCGCCAAGGGCCTGGAGTGGGACGTCGTCTTCTTGGTCGGCATCGCCGAGGGCATGCTGCCCATCACCTACGCCAGAACAGACGAGCAGATCGAGGAGGAACGCCGGCTGCTCTACGTGGGCGTCACCCGGGCGCGGGAACGGCTCCACCTTTCCTGGGCGCTGTCCCGGTCACCCGGCACCCGCCCCAACCGCCGGCCCAGCCACTTCCTCGACGGTCTGCGCCCCGGCACCACAGCGACCGTCGGCCACACGGGCGGCGCCGTCCCCGGAGGCATCGAGCGCGGGACCGTCACCGGCACCATCGCCGCTCCCCGGCGCGCCCAGCGCACCCCCGCCCGCTGCCGGGTCTGCGGTCGCACGCTCACCGAGGCCGGCGAGATGAAGCTGATGCGCTGTGAGGACTGCCCCTCGGACATGGACGAAGGGCTCTACGAACGGCTGCGGGAGTGGCGTGCGGTCCAGGCCGAGCGCAGCGGGCAGCCGGACTTCTGCGTCTTCACCGACCGCACCCTGATGGCCATCGCCGAGGCGCGGCCCGGGAGTCCCGCCGAGCTCTCCCGCATCCCGGGCGTCCTCAGCCGCAAGCTGCGCAGCTACGGAACCGACGTTCTGGCCATCTGCGCAGGCCACGAGGTCGGCGAAGCCGACGAGGACGGCTGATGCGAACTCGTCGAAAAAATAGTTTGCGCATGCCCACCAATCCCCATAGGTTCTAGGCACGGAAGCAGCGGCCTTCTCGAAGGGGCCTGCTCCGTGATGTACTTGCATATCCGAACGGGCTGGTTCACCCCAGTCCCTTGAGACGCCGAGAGGAGGCGAGTCCAGTGATCAGCATCAACACCAGCACCATCAGCACGGCCAAACTGACCGATCGCTCGGCCGTCTCCCTGTGCATGCTCGGCGCCTCCCACCAGGGCACCGGTCTGTCCGGCATTCGTGCCGACCGTCCGGCGTCCTCCCTCGTTCTCGCGGGCCTCCCCGTCCGTGAGCGCAATGAGCGACCGACCAAGGCACTGGAAGCGGTAGCGGCACAGGCGCAGGCCTATGCCTTTGCGGCGGCCGGTGCCGGATTCCGGAAGCAGACGACGCAGCACCACCTGATGTGGGCCTTCCGTGGGCCAAAACCCTGGAGTGATCCAGCCTGATCCGATCAGGCCGGCGCCTTCAGGGCCGCGGAACCCCATCCGGGATCCGCGGCCCTTCTGTTTTCCCCGAACGGGGACGACGGAGCGAAGGGGCCTCGGGACAAAAGAACCCGGTACCAAGCCGACACCCGGTCAACCGGCCGGACCGACCAGACGAGGAAGACCAACCGTGCAACTCGAAGCGCACGCCCCGTCCGTACCGCCTTCGCAAACGATCCCCCCGCCCGGCCTCACGGAGGACCCCACCTTGATCCCCCTCACCGCGCTCACCGCGCTCGACGACGCCATCGAGAACCTCGGCGTACCCGTCCCCTGCCGCTCCTACGACCCGGAGGTCTTCTTCGCCGAGTCGCCCGCGGACGTCGAGTACGCCAAGTCCCTCTGCCGGACCTGCCCGCTGATCGAGGCCTGCCTCGCCGGCGCCAAGGAGCGGCGTGAGCCCTGGGGCGTCTGGGGTGGCGAGCTGTTCGTCCAGGGTGTCGTCGTCGCCCGGAAGCGGCCGCGTGGCCGCCCGCGGAAGAACCCGGTCACGGCATGAACACCACAGGAACAATCGACCGTCCTCTCACGCACGACCCCCAGAAGCAGGCCCCGATGAAGCCGTCCACCAGCGAGCCCGCAGGCTCCGCGACTCCAGATGTCACCACCTCCGGCGCGACCGAAGCGCGCCAGAACAGGACCCGAGAGATGCAACTCATGCAAGAAGCCCTGGCTCGTGCGCATATGCACGAGCGACACCGTGACGCCGTGCGGGAACGCCGGGCCGTGCGCCTGGCGGTCGCCCAGCGGATGCAGCGCCGGGCCGAGCGTGCCTCGCTGCGCGCCCGGCGCGCGCTCGCCATGGCGGTCATGCAGTAACGATCACCTGCGGAAGCGGTGGCCTCCCGGTCCGGGAGGCGAAGTCTTCTGAAACGGGGGCCGGTCCGGCCGAACGGACCGGCCCCCGCGGTGCGTTGCGCAGGCGATCCGCGGCCGACGGGGTTATCGTCGCCAGGTGACGAGTCTTCCCGGAGGAAGTGATCAGGGCGGCTCCACCCCGGAGCGCCGCGTGCTCGTGTGCGCCCGCTGCGGCACCCCCGCCCACGGCACCCAGCCGGCCACCTGGACCTGCTCCGTGGAGAACGGCGTCCGCCAGTATTTCTGCGACCGCTGTTCCAGGGAGAACCTGAGGGCGATCGAGGGGCGGCTGGACTCGTCCTGGTGGTGAGTCGTTCACCCACGCCGCGGAACGTGCCCCCGCCAGGAGTCCCGGTCAGGCCTCCGCTGCCGTCTCCTCCTCCGTCTCGGCCGGGTCTTCCTCGAGGACGAAGCCCGGCAGCCAGTCCTCCAGCTCCTCGCGCAGCCGTACCGTGGCGCCGAGTTGGCACAGGACGCCGATGGTGCTCAGGGTCACCCGGTGGATCAGCAGATAGGCGGGCGGCAGGTTGAGCCGCTTGCCCAGCTGGTAGGCGGGGGAGCGGGGGTCGGCGATGCGGGCGGCCTGGTTGCGCATCCAGGTGCGGTTGAAGGCGAAGGCCTCGACCCGGGCCGGTTCGATGATCGGCAGCAGGTAGTCGAGCACCGCGTCGGGGTCCAGCTCTATGGACTCCTTGACGAATCCTTCCTCGCAGAGGAGTTCGTAGACCGGTTCGGCCTCGCCGTCCAGTGTCATGCGCAGCGAGATGCCGATCGGTGTCGGCAGACCGCCGGGCAGCCGGTCGACCGTGCCGAAGTCCAGGACGCCCAGGCGCCAGTCGTCCTCGCCGGCCGGGCCACCGGGCAGCAGCCGGAAGTTGCCGGGATGCGGGTCGGCGTGCAGCAGGCCGGTGCGGGCCGGGCCCGAGAAGAGGAACCGGGCCAGGAGCTGGCCGGCGCGGTCGCGCTGCTCAGGGGTGCCGTCAGAGATCACCTCCGACAGCGGGATGCCGTCGATCCACTCGGTCACCAGGACCTGGTCGCACTGGTGCACCACCGCCGGGACCACCACGTCCGGGTCGCCCGCGAACTCCTCCGCGTGGACGGTCTGGGCTTGCGCCTCCAGGGCGTAGTCCAGCTCCTCGGAGACGCGGTCCCTCAGCTCCGCGATGAGCGGCTTGATGTCCATGCCGGGAATCAGCGGTCCCAACAGGCGAGCGAAGCGGCTCAGTTGGCCCAGATCGGAGAGCAGGGCCTCGCCCGCGCCCGGGTACTGCACCTTGACCGCCACCTCACGGCCGTCGTGCCACACGGCCCGGTGCACCTGCCCGATCGAGGCCGCGGCGGCCGGCTTGTCCTCGAACTCTTCGAACAGATCACGCCAGTCCGGTCCGAGCCGTTCCTCCAGCACCGCGTGCACCGTGCGGGTCGGCATCGGCGGCGCCGCCTCCTGGAGCTTGGTCAGCGCGGCGCGGTAGGGCCCGGCGATCTCCTCGGGCAGCGCGGACTCGAAGACGGACAGGGCCTGCCCGAACTTCATCGCACCGCCCTTCAGCTCGCCCAGCACCTTGAACAGCTGCTCCGCCGTGCGCTGTTGCAGCTCCCTGCCGACGATCTCCGCGGACTCACCCACGATCCGCTTGCCCAGCCCCCAGGTCGCCCGGCCGGCGAAGCCGAGCGGGAGCGCGGCGAGCTTGGCGGTCCGGGTGACCGCCTTCCGGGGAAGATCAGACATGCGCCCTCCAAGTCCCTGCCGGCCGCTCCGCGCCTGCCTTGCGTCGTCGCTTCGTCGACGGCCGTTGCACCGCCATTGTCGCGCGTGCTTCGCCGCCGGTTGAGGAGTGCTCCCCTTTAGGTCTGTCCGCAGCGCCGCAACCGCATGCCGGATGTGGCCCGACCGGTCGGGCGTGCCAGTTCAGACCGGGTGTGGTCACCTCCCAGCGGGTGCCCGTGCTGGACGGCGACTCCCCGTCGAGAAAGGCGAGCGCGTGCGCCGCGGCCAGTCCGGCGACCGCCGTGGCCAGCGTCAGATCGCAGGCCGCGACCCGGCGGGCCCTGGCGCACCGCCACTGGGCGGTCAGCCGCGGCCAGGCCGGGTCCCGGTCCCCGCGCTCGAGGTGCAGACAGCCGGCGCAGGACGACTCGCCGGGCAGGACGAGCGGTCCGACGACTCCGGTGCCCTCCACGACGCCGGCGTACAGGTGGGGGGTCCCGGAGGCCATGAGCGGCTCGGCGTCGGCCGGGTCCGGGGCGTGCACGGCGACGTCGTCCCGGGGAGCGAGGATCACCAGGGAGAACCCGGGGTCCTGGGCACCGGAGCCGGGGGAGTGGGCGCGGCGCGGCGGGCGGTCGGGTGCCGCACGGCGCACGGCGGCCCGCGCGGCCGTGTCCCGCCGCTCGCCGAGCGACTCGGCGGGCAGCCCGCCCGGCGCCACGTCCCACGGCTCCACGCGCCCCACGTCGCGCACGTCGACCTCACCGACTCCGGCGCCCGACAGTGCCGATGCCAGCACCGCGCCGACCCGTCCCGCGCCCCGCACCTGCACGCGCAGGGCGCGGCGGGCGGCGAGCCGGGCGAGCGCGCCGCCGGGCTCGGCCGTGGTCAGGGACAGCGCGGCGAGGTCGGCGCGCAGCCGCCGCAGGACGTCCGTCCTGGCGCGCAGCGCTTCGGCGGCCGGTCCGCCGCCGCGCGCGTCGTCGACCAGGCCCGCGCGGGTCAGCCGTTCCAGCAGGGTGTCGACCTGGCCGGCCGGGAGGTCCAGACGGCGGCCCTCCTCGCGGATCAGGGGCACCCCGCGGGTGCCGTCGAGCAGATCCAGGAAGCCGCGCGTCGCCGGGTCCATCGGCCCCAGTGTCAGCGCGTGCGCCGGGGTCATCCCGAACTGCACGTTCTCGCGATCACGCCAGCCGCGCCGCAGCGCGGGCTTCATCACCGGATGCATGACTGGCCCCCGTATCCCTTGAAAGCATCCCGAACCGAAAGCAACCCGAAGATTTCGTCGCCGGTGGAACCGGTCACGCTCCCCCGACGCCTGCCAGCATGCCGTGCCCGTCTGCCCGGCGCCGAGAGTTATCCACAGGTTGGGGGTGTTCGTCGCATAAGCGGACTGAACAAACTGCGCCAAACCAGACGTGCGGGGCGCCGTAAACCGGATGTGCGGATCAGTCGTAGGAATCACAGGAATCAAACGCAAGGTGGTGGATCGGCGTCCAACCGTTCCGGAGCCGGGACTTCGGCCCTGCCCAGCGGGTAACGTCGGGGCGTGCCCGCCGACCCACTGCACCGCGCCGGAATGCCACAGCGCAGCACGACGAGCCAGCCGCCCGGCGGCTCGGGGGCGAGCGCGATCGAGGTCCGCAGGAGTTCCCGGCGCCGCCGGACGGTCTCCGCGTACCGCGAGGGCGATCGCACCGTCGTGCTGATCCCCGCCCGGATGTCGAAGGCGGAGGAGCAGCGCTGGATCACCGTCATGCTCGACAAACTCGCCGCCCAGGAGAGCAGGCGGGTGCTCGGCGACGCCGAGCTCGCCGAGCGTGCCGAGCGGCTGTCCGCCCAGTACTTCGACGGCCGGGCGCGGCCCGCCTCCGTACGCTGGGTCACCAACCAGAACACGCGCTGGGGTTCCTGCACCCCGGCCGAGGGCAGCATCCGGCTTTCGCACCGGCTGCAGGGGATGCCCGAGTACGTCGTCGACTACGTCCTCTGCCATGAGCTGGCCCATCTGCTGGTCCCCGGCCACGGGCCGGACTTCTGGCGGGTGTTGGAGGCGTACCCGCGCACCGAGCGGGCCCGGGGGTACCTCGAAGGCGTGGTCGCCGCGGACCGGCTGCCGCATGTGCCAGGGGCGCGCGGGGAGTGAGCCGGGCGCCGTCCGTCCGCCTCAGGGCGCGGTTGTGTACCGGGTCTGTACCGGCTGCGTCCGCTGTCCGACTTTGCCGTTAGCCTGGCGCGACGCAACTCACATTCGGGATGGGGGACGGTCGTTACGCATGGCCAGGGAATTCCAACGCGGCCACAAGGCCAGGATCAGTGACCTCACGGCGGGCACGGATCTGTACGTAGGCGTGCAGATCTCCGCCCCCGGGCTGACCTTCGACATCAGCTGCTTCGGTCTGGACGCCGACGAGCGCCTCTCGGACGACCGGTACTTCGTCTTCTTCAACCAGCCGAAGTCCCCGGAGGAGTCCATCCAGCTGCTGGGGGCCCAGGCGGGCGACACCGAGTCGTTCCGGGTCACCCTGGACCGTATCCCGTCGCACATCCACAAGCTGTCCTTCACGGCGACCATCGACGGCACCGGGCAGATGTCCCAGGTCGCCCCCGGCTACCTGCGGATCGTGGCGGGCGGCGAGGAGGTCGCGCGGTACTCCTTCAACGGCACGGAGTTCTCCACCGAGCGGGCCGTGATGCTCGGCGACATCTACCTGAAGGACGTGTGGCGGTTCGCCGCCGTCGGGCAGGGCTTCGACGGCGGACTGGACGCACTGCTGAAGAACTTCGGCGGCGAGGTGCTGGAGGAGGAGGCGCCCGCCGCCCCGCAGCAGCCGCAGACCGGTGCCGCCCCCGGCTTCGCCCCGCCCGCCCAGGCCGCGGCCCCGCCCCCGTTCGCCGCCCCGCCCGCCCCCGCGCCGGCCTCCGCGCCCGCCCCGGCACCCGCGCCTGCTCCCGCGCCCCAGCCCGCCGCCCAGGGCTTCGCGCCGCCGTCCGGGGCCACACCCCAGCAGGGCTTCACCCCGCCCCCGGCACCGGCCCCGGCACCCGCGCCCGCGCCGAACGTGCACGCCGCGCCGACGGTCATCGCCCCCCTGACCCCGCCCGCCGGCGGCACCGTCCCGCCGCCCGCCCCGGCCCCCGCACCGTACGGACAGCCCCAGCAGCAGCCGTACGGCCAGCCGCCCCAGCAGCCGTCCTACGGCGGTCAGCCGGCCGCGTCGATGCCCCCTGGCTACGGCCAGCAGCCGCCCTCCTACGGCGGCCAGCCCGCCCCGCCCATGCCCCCGGGCTACGGGCAGGTGCCCGGCCAGCAGCCCGCCGGTTACGGAGTGCCGCAGGGCGCCCCGCAGGGCGGTGCCGGTGTGACGGCCGCGCTCCAGGCGTTCAAGGAGACGCCGACCGGGCAGCGCTGGACGCAGCAGAACAAGAAGCTCATCCGCGTCGACCTCGGCATCGGCGGGCAGCCCGTGCTGGCCAGGCAGGGCAGCATGGTGCTCTACCAGGGCAAGGTCGACTTCAGCTACAAGGGCGCCGGGTTCGCCGGGCGGATCGTCGGCAACGCCACCGGCCAGGAGATGCAGCTGATGCGCTGCACCGGCAACGGCCAGGTGTTCCTCGCCGAGAACGCCACCCATGTGCACCCCGTCGAGCTGCAGGGCGACGCGATCTGCGTGTCCGCGGAGAACGTCCTCGCCTTCGACGAGAGCCTCCAGTACGAGGTGCGCCGCATCGAGGGCCACGGCATCCCCGGCGGCGCCCTGTTCACGATGCAGTTCCAGGGCACCGGCACGATCGTCGTCAAGACGCACGGCACGCCCGTGGTCCTGCCGGTCACGCCGACCACCTTCGCCGACTGCAACGCGGTCGTCGCCTGGTCGGCCGCCGCCCAGGTGATCGTCTCCAGCCAGGTCCGCATGCGCCGCAACGCCTACCCGGGCGACACCGGCGAGAGCGTGAACCTCCAGTTCCGGGGCGCGCCCGGCAACTTCATCGTCGTCCAGCCGTACGAGGTCTAAGGGGAGCCCGTCATGAACCAGCCGCTCGCGGGCTACGCCCCCGCACCCGTCACCGCCCGCATGGAGAACCACGGCAGCCACATGCTCAAGGTCGCCATGCAGACCGGGAACGACCTTCTCGCGCGCGTGGGCTCGATGGTCGCCTACGAAGGCTTCATCCAGTACGAGCCCAACCCGCGGGCCGTCCGTCAGATCGCCCGCGACTGGATCACCGGCGAGGGCGCGCCCCTGATGAAGTGCACCGGGGACGGCCTGCTCTACCTCGCCGACTACGGCGCCGACGTCGTCGTGATCAACCTCAACGGCGACGGCATCTCCGTCAACGCCACCAACCTGCTCGCCTTCGACGCCCACCTCAGCTGGGGTGTGGAACGGGTCAAGGGACTCGCGAAGTTCGCCGGGCAGGGCCTGTGGAACACGAAGATCTCCGGGCAGGGCTGGGTGGCGCTGACCTCCCGGGGCAAGCCGATCGTCGTCGACTGCGGCGGCGGCGAGGACGAGACGTACGTCGACCCGGACGCGCTCGTGGCCTGGTCGCCGAACCTGAAGGTGAAGGGCAAGCGCAGCTTCAAGGCGCAGTCGCTGATCGGCCGGGGCAGCGGCGAGGCCTACCAGATGGCCTTCTCCGGCCAGGGCATCGTCGTCGTCCAGCCCAGCGAGGACAGCACCGACCGCCTCCGGGTCCGGGGCTGAGGGGAGCCAGAAAGCCATGCAGAGCCCGCTTTTCGCATACAACGACCTCCAGACCCAGGAGCGCTGGAGCCTGCAGAACGCGCAGCTGCTCCGCGTCACCCTGGAGGGCCACGACGACATCCTCGCCCGCAAGGGCACCATGGTCGCCTACCAGGGACTGATGGAGTTCGACGCCGAGTACCGGAGCAACAACCAGGCACGCGCGCGTGCGCACACCGGCGAGGGCCTGGACCTGATGCGCTGTCACGGGCAGGGCACGGTGTATCTCGCCAACCTGGCCCAGCACGTGCACATCATGGACGTCGAGCAGGACGGGCTGACCGTCGACAGCTCCTACGTCCTCGCCATGGACTCCTCGCTGCACTACGAGGTAATCGCCGTCGACAGCCTCTACGGCATCTCCGGCTCCGGGAAGTACCAGCTGAACATCACCGGGCGCGGCAAGGTCGCCCTGATGACCTCGGGCGCGCCGCTGCTGATGCAGGTCACGCCGGACAAGTACGTCAACTGCGACGCGGACGCGATCGTCGCCTGGTCCACCGGGCTGCGCGTGCAGATGCAGGCCCAGACGCATTCCTCCGGGGTGTGGCGCCGGCGCGGCAACACCGGTGAGGGCTGGGAGCTGAGCTTCATGGGCTCCGGGTTCGCGCTGGTCCAGCCCAGCGAGCTGCTGCCGCCGCAGAACGCGGTGATCGGGCAGGGCATCGCCGCCCAGTTCGGCATGGGGCAGCACGGAGCGCGCGGGCAGAACCAGGGGAACGTCTGGAGCTGAGCGAGAGGCAAGGGGTGACCGCCGTGAGCGGTCATCCCTTACCCCGGAGCCGGGTGCGGCATCAGAGCCGGGTGCGGGCCGCCTGAAGCAGGCGTACGACCGATTCGTCGGCCACGTCCGCCACCTCGTCGTAGGCGAACCAGCGCAGGTCGAGGGACTCGTCGCTGATCGCGTGCTCGGCGCCCGCCGGGGCCAGGGCCGCGTACTGGACGTCGTAGTGACAGTGGCACGGCGCCGGGATCGGATGCCGGTCCAGGCGCACCGGGCCGCCGGGCAGCAGGGTCAGCCCCGGAACACCGGACTCCTCCGTGGCCTCGCGCAGGGCCGCCGCCGCGAGCGAGGCGTCGCCCGGCTCGCAGTGGCCGCCCATCTGCAGCCACATCCGCAGCTTCTTGTGCAGGGTGAGCAGCACCCGGCCGCGCTCGGGATCGATCACCAGGGCGCTCGCCGTGACGTGGCCCGCGTGGCAGGCCTTCCATATGCCGTCCGGGTGGGCCGCCAGATGGTCGAGGTAGGCCTGGCGCAGCGCGTCCTGGCCCTCGTACCCCTTCAGCACGAGGACCGCGTCGTCGTACAGGCTCACTCGGCGTCGTCACCCTCCGTGTCGTCGCCCTTGACGTCGTCGTCCTTCTTGCGCAGGTCCGGCTTGCCGTGCGAGCCGCCGGCCGCCTCGCCCAGCATCTTGTCCAGCTCGGAGAAGTCCAGCTGCTCGCGGTGCACGAAGCCGTCCGGGTCGTCCAGGTCGGTCGCGGTCGGCAGCATGTCCGGGTGGGCCCACAGGCCGTCCCGGCCGTCGACCCCGCGCGCGTCCGTGAGCGAGGCCCACAGGCGGGAGGCGTCGCGCAGCCGGCGCGGGCGCAGCTCCAGCCCGATCAGCGTGGCGAACGTCTGCTCGGCGGGGCCACCGGTCGCGCGGCGGCGGCGCAGGGTCTCGCGCAGCGCGTCGGCGGACGACAGACGCGGCTTCGCCGCCGCGTGGACCACCGCGTCCACCCAGCCCTCGACGAGCGCCAGAGCGGTCTCCAGGCGCGCCAGGGCCGCCTTCTGCTCCGGGGTGTCCTCCGGCTGGAACATGCCCTGCTGGAGCGCGTCCTGCAGCTGCTCGGGGTTCTGCGGGTCGAACTGGCCGACCACGTCCTCCAGCTTGGCGGTGTCGACCTTGATCCCGCGCGCGTACCCGTCGACCGCGCCGAACAGGTGCGAGCGCAGCCAGGGCACATGCGCGAACAGGCGCTGGTGGGCCGCCTCGCGCAGGGCCAGGTACAGCCGCACCTCCTCCTGCGGCACGCTGAGGTCCTTGCCGAACGCCTCCACGTTGCCCGGGAGCAGCGCGGCCTTGCCGGCCGGGCCCAGCGGCAGGCCGATGTCGGTGGAGCCGACGACCTCGCCCGCGAGCACGCCGACGGCCTGCCCGATCTGCGTGCCGAACATGGCGCCGCCCATCGAGCGCATCATGCCGATCAGCGGGCCCGCCATGGCCTGCATCTCCTCGGGCAGGACGTCGCCCATGGCCGCGCCGACCCGCTCGGCGACCGGGTCGACCAGCTCCTGCCAGGCCGGCAGGGTCGCCTCGACCCACTCCGCGCGGGACCAGGCCACCGCGGAGGCCGAACCCGACGGCAGGGACGTCACGTCGTCCAGCCACAGGTCGGCCAGGCGGACGGCTTCCTCGACCGCCTTGCGCTCGGCCGGGCCGACGCTGGCGTCCTTCGTGCCGTCCGGGGTGCCCTGGGCGACCGTCTGGCGGGCGATCTGCTTGGCCATGTCCCAGTTCACCGGGCCGCCCTCGTAGGAGAGCATCTGGCCCAGCTGCTGGAACGCGGCGCCCAGATCGGTGGGGTTCAGAGACCCGAACATCGCTGCGAGCGGATTGTCGGCGCCGGGGCCGCCAAAGCCTCCGGCTCCTGGCAGGCCGCCGAAGCCGAACGGGTTGGCCGGTCCCTGCCCACCACCGCTCTGCTGGTCCTTCTTCTTGCCCTCGTCGCCGTCCTCCGGCTCCTCCGGCGGAAGGCCGAAACCGAATGGGGTGTCACTCACGGGATTCCTCGGCTGGTAAGGCCACCGGCTTCTCTCCGGCGGCGCGGCTGCCCGACAACACCACCCAGCGTAGACACCCGGACCCGATCGGGCCTCGATGCTTCGCCCACGGCAGGCCTGCGGCAGGATGGATGCACCTGGTACGGGCGCGTCACTCGCGCTCGTACTGAAGACAACCGCTGGAGACGCCCGGTGAGTTCCCCAGATCCGCAGGTTCGCGCAGCGCGAAACCCCTCAACCCCTCCCGCCCTGCGCGGACCCGTCGTGGCGGTCACCGGCGCCGCCACCGGGGTCGGTGCGCTGCTCACCGAGCGGCTCGCGGCCTCCGAGGAGATCAAGCAGGTCGTCGCCATCGACGAGCGGCGCGGCGAGTGCGCCGCCGCCACCTGGCACATCCTCGACGTGCGCGACCCCGCCATCGCGGACAAACTCCGGGGCGCCGACGTGGTCGTCCACCTCGCGCTCGACCTGGACCTGGAGACCGATCCGGCCGCTCGCACCGCTTACAACGTCCGGGGGACGCAGACCGTCCTGACCGCCGCCGCCGCGGCCGGCGTGCACCGGGTCGTGCTGTGCACCTCGGCGATGGTCTACGGCGCGCTGCCGGACAACGAGCTGCCCCTGTCGGAGGACGCCGAACTGCGCGCGACCGCCGAGGCCACCGGGGTCGGGGACCTGCTGGAGATCGAGCGGCTGGCCCGGCGGGCGCCGCGGGCGCATCCGGGGCTGAACGTCACCGTCGTACGGCCCGCGGTGCTGGTCGGGGGTACCGACACCGCGCTGACCCGGTACTTCGAGTCGCCGCGGCTGCTCGTCGTCGCCGGGTCGCGGCCCGCGTGGCAGTTCTGCCACGTCGAGGACCTGTGCAGCGCCCTGGAGTACGCCGTCCTGGAGAAGGTCGACGGGGAACTGGCCGTCGGCTGCGACGGGTGGCTGGAGCAGGAGGAGGTCGAGGAGCTGAGCGGGATCCGGCGCATGGAGCTGCCGTCGGCGGTCGCGCTCGGCGCGGCGGCCCGGCTGCACCGGATCGGGCTCACGCCGTCCCCGGCGGGGGATCTGGCGTACACGATGTACCCGTGGGTGATCAGCGGGAGCCGGCTGCACGACGCCGGGTGGCGGCCGCGGTGGACCAACGAGGAGGTGCTCGCGGAGCTGCTGGAGGAGGTCTCCGGGCGGCACACGGTGGCCGGGCGGCGGCTCGGGCGCAAGGACGCGACGGCCGCGGGCGCCGCGGGGGCGACGGTCGCTCTGCTGGGCGCGGCGGCTGTCGTACGACGGGCCCGCAAGGCCCGGCGGCGGGCCTGAGCCGGGCCTGGCCCGGACGCAGTGGGCCCCGGGCCCGCGGCCGCGTCGTAGGAGCATCCAAAACGCCCCGCGCGCGTGCCTGGTGAATCTCGTATTCCCCGGTGTCACAGGCGTGCGGCACGATGGGGGTATGGCACACGCGAACGAGCACCCCGGTGAGCAGGCGGCACAGGATCCCATCAGGTTGATCGGTGTCCGGGAGACCGCGCTCTCCGTGGACGAGGTGTTCCAGGCCGTCGGGGACGACGCGGCCGGGGGCATCGCCCTGTTCGTGGGGACCGTGCGCAATCACGACGGGGGTGCGGACGTGGACGCGCTCGGGTACTCCTGCCATCCCAGCGCCGAGGCCGAGATGCGGCGGATCGCCGAGAAGGTGGTCGCCGAGTATCCGGTGCGGGCGCTGGCCGCCGTGCACCGGGTGGGGGACCTGCGGGTCGGGGATCTCGCCGTGGTCGTCGGCGTCGCCTGTCCGCACCGGGCCGAGGCCTTCGACGCCTGCCGGAAGCTGATCGACGACCTCAAGCACGAAGTGCCCATCTGGAAGCACCAGAGATTCTCCGACGGTACGGAGGAGTGGGTCGGCGCCTGCTGAGCCAGGTCACTCGGAGCACACGGGCTACCCCGTGTTGCGTAACCGGCACCCTCGCGTGAGCGTTGTCAGTGCGGATGGTTAATCTGCTGATCAGTCAGTTGCGGACGCTCATGGCGTTGGGAGGTCGGCATGGGGGCGCTTGTCTGGCTGCTGATTCCGCTGGTGGCCGCGGTCGGCGGCGGGCTGTGGAGTAGTTGGGCCAGCCGGACGCGCAAGGTGCGCGGCGACGGCCCGGAACTGGACGGATATGCCCGGTTCCGTGAGGCCATGGAGAGATCCCACACGGGTGCCGGCGGTGTGTGACGGGGGTGCCCTGACGGTGCGCTGACAGCGGCGTCCCGTACTGTCGTGGCATGCCACGCCGCACCGCGACGATGCTCGCCTCCACCCTGATGCTGATCGCGCTCCTGTGCGCGGGAGTGCTCATCCCCGTGCCGTACTCGGAGATGTCTCCCGGCCCGACCGTGAACACGCTCGGGGACCACGACGGCGAGCCGGTGCTGCAGATCACCGGGCACGACACGTACAAGACCAGCGGCAACCTGAACATGACGACCGTCCGGGTCACCAGCGCGAATTTCCGGATGAACCTGGTGGAGGCCGTCTACGGCTGGCTGGACCACGACACCAAGGTCGTCCCGCACGACACGCTCTACCCGAACGGGACGACCGAGGAGCAGTCCTCGCAGCAGAACGCCGAGGAGTTCAGCCAGTCCCAGGAGAGCGCCAAGGTCGCCGCCCTGAAGGAACTGGGCATCCCGGTGAAGTCCTGGGTGATCGTCTCCGCCGTCGTCAAGGACTCGCCCGCCGAGGGCAGGCTGCACGCCGGTGACGTGATCAAGGCCGTCGACGGCACGGCCGTGAAGCAGCCCTCCGACGTCGCCAAGCTCGTCACCAAGCACAAGCCCGGGCAGAACGTGGTCTTCACCGTCGTCCCCGCCAAGGAGCAGGCCGCCGCCGAGAAGGCGCACAAGACGGCGACGAAGACCCGGGACGTCACCATCACCACGGCCACCTCCCACGACAGCGGCGCCAAGCGGGCCATCGTCGGGATCTCCGCCGGGACCGACCACACGTTCCCGTTCGGCATCGACATCAAGCTCGCCGACGTCGGCGGGCCCAGCGCCGGTCTGATGTTCGCCCTCGGCATCTACGACAAGCTGACCCCGGGCAGTCTGACCGGCGGCACGTTCGTCGCCGGCACCGGCACCATCGACGACGACGGCACCGTCGGGCCGATCGGCGGCGTCGAGATGAAGACCGTCGGCGCGCGCGAGAAGGGAGCCCGGTACTTCCTGACGCCCGCCGACAACTGCGCGGCCGCCGCCAAGGACACCCCGGGCGGGCTCACCCTGGTCAAGGTGAAGAACATCGGCGACGCGCTCGACGCGCTGAAGGACATCCGCAGCGGGAACACCGCCGCGCTGCCCAAGTGCACCACCAAGAGCTGACCGGCCCGTGACACGGCTGGGGGCGCCCCCCGAGGCAGGGGCGCCCCCAGCGCCGCAGCGAACCGGGCGGGATCAGTCCTCGAACGTCGCCGCCAGGGCCGCGGCCAGGCCGGGCACCAGGTCCGGGCCGGTCAGGACCTCCGTCGGGGAGTCCTTCTCGCGCAGCCGCAGCGCCGACTCGCGGCCGCCGTCGCGCAGCACCGCGACCGTCATGCGCACCTCCTGGCGCTCGGGGTGGTCGGCCACCCACTGGGCCAGCTTGGCCTCGCTCAGGTTCTCCGGGACCTGAGTCTCGGCGGACGGCGGCAGCATCAGGCGCTCCACCGAGAGCGCGCAGCCGGCCACCGCGTCGGGCCAGGCGATGGTGCCGAGGAACTCGTCCAGCGGCTTGCCGGACGGGATCTCGTCCTGCTCGATCGGGGTGAGACCGGTGGAGGCGGACTCGTCCTCAAGGCCCAGCTGGGCCGCGAGCGCGGGTTCCTGGGCCCGCAGCCGTGCGGTGTCGACAAGGGCGAAGAGGCGAGCGGGCTGGTCCCAGCCGAGGCCGGAGACGTACTCGTCGATCTCGAGTACGGCCCGGGTGAGCGGGCTCGCTGCCATGGGAGTGTTGGACATGGTCACAATCCTGCCTCGTTCCCCGGCCGAATCGGGAACCGAGGAATGCGTGAGTAAGTTGCATAGGTGTGGGTCCGCGATCACGGGGGGCCACGGCGGGTCCGCGAACACGAGGGCCTGACGGATCGACAGCGAACTTCGAGGTGCGCACCTTGGCTTTCCAGATGCCGGACCGCGGCGGAGGCCCGACGGGGCCGCGGATCAGAGCGGGACGACCGTCCCGGGGTGTCCGGACCCTGCTCGTGACGCTGGGCGTCCTGGCCGTCCTCGGCATGGCGTTCACCATGTTCGCGGGCTTCTGGACGGACTGGCTGTGGTACCGGTCGGTGCACTACTCGTCGGTGTTCACGACCATGCTGTGGACCAAGATCGGCCTCTTCTTCGTCTTCGGTCTGCTGATGGCGGTCGCGGTGGGGGTCAACATCTGGCTGGCGCACCGCCTGCGGCCCCCGCTGAGCGCCATGTCCATGGAGCAGCAGAGCCTCGACCGCTACCGGATGGGCATCGCGCCGTACAAGAAGTGGCTGCTGCTCGCCGTCGCCGCGCTCGTCGGGCTGATCGCCGGCGCCTCCGCGGCCGGCCAGTGGCGTACCTGGCTGATGTGGGTCAACGGCGTGCCCTTCCACCAGAAGGACCCCCAGTTCCACCTCGACGTCTCCTTCTACGCCTTCGATCTGCCCTGGTACCGCTTTCTGCTCGGCTTCGGCTTCGCCGCCGCCATCCTGTGCCTGATCGCCGCCGCCCTCACGCACTATCTGTACGGCGGGCTGCGCGTCACCAGCCCGGGCGCGCGGGCCACCGGTGCCGCGACCGGGCACCTGTCGGTGCTGCTCGGCATCTTCGTCGCCCTGAAGGCGGTCGCGTACTGGCTCGACCGGTACGGCCTCGCGGTCAAGTCCAGCGACTTCAAGGCGACCGGCAACTGGACCGGGCTGCGCTATGTCGACGCCAACGCGTATCTGCCGGCGAAGACCATCCTGTTCTGCATCGCCGTCATCTGCGCGCTGCTGTTCTTCGCCACGCTGTGGCGGCGCACCTGGCAGCTGCCGGTCATCGGCTTCGGCCTGATGGTCCTCTCGGCGATCCTGATCGGCGGGCTGTACCCGGCGATCGTGCAGAAGTTCCAGGTCCAGCCCAACGAGCAGGCCAAGGAAGCCCCGTACGTCCAGAAGAACCTCAAGGCGACCCGCGAGGCCTACGGCATCGACGACACCAAGGTCACCGAGTACGCTGGCAAGTCCACGACCTCGGACAAGACCAGGCTGCGGGGCGACGCGGACGACGCGGCGAGCATCCGCATCATGGACCCGAACATCGTCTCGCCGACGTTCCAGCAGCTGCAGCAGATGCGGAACTACTACGGCTTCCCGACCAACCTGGACGTCGACCGGTACCCCACCAAGGACGGCAAGGAGCAGGACACGGTCCTCGGCCTGCGCGAGCTGAACCTGGACGGGGTCCCGAAGAACAACTGGATCAACGACCACTTCCGGTACACGCACGGCTACGGCGTGGTCGCCGCCAAGGGCACCGAGGCCGGCGACGGCGAGCCGGTCTTCACCGAGTCCGACCTGCCGTCCAAGGGCGACCTGCCCCGGTACCAGCAGCGGATCTACTACGGCGAGAAGACCACCACCTACTCGATCGTGGGCGGCCCCCAGAAGGAGGTCGACTACTCCGACGACAGCGGTGAGAAGACCACCAGTTACACCGGCAAGAGCGGGGTCAACCTCGACAACCCGGTCAACCGGGCCGCGTACGCGGCGGCGTTCAACGAACCGCAGATCCTCTACTCGGGAGCGATCGGCAAGGGTTCGCGGATCCTGTACAACCGTACGCCCAAGGAGCGCGTCGAGGCGGTCGCGCCCTGGCTGACCATCGACGGCGACGCCTATCCGGCGGTCGTGGACGGCCGTATCCAGTGGATCGTCGACGCGTACACGACGTCGAACGGCTTCCCGTACTCCTCCCGTACGACCCTCGGCGACACGACGGCCGACTCGCTGACCGCCACCAACAACAACCGCGCGGTGGTGGCCCAGCAGAACCAGGTCAACTACATCCGCAACTCGGTGAAGGCGACCGTCGACGCGTACACCGGCCAGGTCAGGCTCTACCAGTGGGACACCCAGGACCCGGTGCTGAAGACCTGGATGAAGGCCTTCCCCGACACGGTGCAGCCGCGCACCGCCATCTCCGCGGACCTGATGGCCCATCTGCGCTATCCGCAGGACCTGTTCAAGGTGCAGCGCGAGCTGCTCTCGCGGTACCACGTGACGGACGCGCAGACGTTCCTCAGCGGCAGCGAGGTGTGGCAGGTCCCCGACGACCCGACCAACGACTCGGGCAGCGCGGTGCCGCCGTACTACCTGAGCATGAAGATGCCGGACCAGAGCAGTCAGGCGTTCTCGCTGACGACGACGTTCACACCGAACGGACGCGACAACCTCAGCGCCTTCATGGCGGTGGACTCCGATCCCCGCAGCGGCGACTACGGCAAGATCCGCGTCCTGAAGCTGCCGACGAGCACGACCATCGACGGCCCCAAACAGGTCCAGAGCAAGTTCAACTCCGAACAGGACATCGCGGAGACCATCAGCCTGCTCAGCCGGGGACATTCGAAGGTCGAGTACGGCAATCTGCTGGCCGTGCCGCTGGACGGCGGACTGCTGTACGCGGAGCCCGTCTACGTCCGCGGTGGTGAGCTCAAGTACCCCTTGCTGCGCAAGGTCCTGGTCACCTACAACGGCAAGACGGCCTTCGAGAACACGCTGGACGAGGCGCTCAACAAGGTGTTCGGGGTGCAGGGTTCGACCACCCCGCCGGACACCGGCACCACCAAACCGCCCACGTCCGCCAACCCGACCGTCCAACAGGCCCTGGACGACGCCCAGAAGGCGTACGACGCCGGTCAGAAGGCCCTCCAGGCGCCGGACGGACCGGACTGGGCCGCGTACGCCAAGGCCCAGAAGGACCTGAAGGACGCGCTGCAGCGGGCGCAGGACGCGGAGGCCAAGGCCGGCCAGTCCGGCGGCGGCAAGAACGGCGACAAGAGCACCGAGAAGGGCACTTGATCAAGCGCACCTCGCGTCGTGGTACGGTTGACCTGCAACGGCGCGGGGTGGAGCAGCTCGGTAGCTCGCTGGGCTCATAACCCAGAGGTCGCAGGTTCAAATCCTGTCCCCGCTACTGCAGTCGAAGGCCCGGATCCTCAAGGGATCCGGGCCTTCGTGGTGTGCGAACTCATGTACTGAGGGGAGGGACGGCCGCGCCGCCATGGGGAGTTGAGGGGGGTGTGTTTGACTTGTCGTCCTGTGGGCATGTCGACAAAACGCTGAAGTGACCTCACGGGCTGCGGTATACCAGGTGTACCCAGGTGCAGGTGGTGCGACGATGGACGTTATGGGGGACAAGGCAACTCTGTTCGAGTCAGGGCGATTTGTGCAGCCTTCCGGTGAGGAACCCTCCCGTGACGAGATGGCCGACATGGGAGATGCCGCCGAGGAGGTGCGCCTCGGACTCGCCGCGCAGAGCGGCGACGCCGAGGCGGCGAGCGTCCTCGGAGCCATGCTGCTGCGCCGCGGTGACCTCGACGGAGCCGAAACCCATCTGCGGACCGCCACCGCGGCCGGCGACCGGGCCGCCGCCAACAACCTGGGTGTCCTGCTGCACCAGCGCGGCTACCCCGAGGAGGCCGCCGGCTGGTGGCGCATCGCCGCCGTCGCCGGCTCCGCGGCCGCCGCGCACGCCCTGGGCCGCTACCACCGCGAGCGCGGGGACGAGCCCGCCGCCGAGTACTGGCTGCGCCAGTCCGCCGAGCAGGGCCATGTCCTCGGCGCCTACGCGCTCGCCGACCTGCTGGAGCACCGCGGGGACGTCGGTGCCGAGCACTGGATGCGGGCCGCGGCCGAGCGGGGGCACCGGGAGGCCGCCTACCGGCTGGCGCGCACGCTCGACCAGCGGGCCGGGCGCGAGGACGAGACCGGGGCCGACAACGCTGTCGCCGAGGCCGAGCAGTGGTACCGCCAGGCCGCCGCGCGCGGCCACCGGCGTGCCGCGCTGCACCTCGGGGCGATCCTGGAGAAGCGGGGGGAACTGAAGGAGGCCGGGCGCTGGTACCTGACCTCCGCCAAGGACGGCGAGTCCCGGGCCGCCTGCGCGCTCGGCTTCCTGCTGCGCGACGCCGGGGACACGGAGAGCGCGGCCGTGTGGTGGCTGCGAGCGGCCCAGGAGGGCGACGGCAACGCGGCCAACGCGCTCGGCGCGCTGCACGCCGAGCGCGGCGAGACCCAGACCGCCGAGCGCTGGTACCGGGCGGCGCTGGACGCCGGTGACGACAACGGCGCGTACAACCTCGGGCTGCTCTGCGCCGAGCAGGGGCGGACCGCGCACGCCGAGCAGTGGTACCGGCGGGCCGCCTACGCCGGGCACCGGGAGGCCGCCAACGCGCTGGCCATCCTGCTGCTCCAGGGCGGCGACACCACCGGCGCCGAGCCGTGGTTCTCCAAGGCCGCCGAGGCCGGCAGCGTGGACGCCGCGTTCAACCTCGGCATCCTCTACGCCGGACGCGGCGAGGAGACCATGGCGCTGCGCTGGTACGAGCGGGCGGCCGCCGCGGGGCACACCGAGGCCGCGCTCCAGGTCGCGATCGCCCGGCTGCGCGCGGGTGATGAGCAGGAGGCCGAGCGGCATCTGCGGTGCGCGGCGGGCGGGGGCAGCGCGGAGGCGGCGTACCGGCTGGCCGCGCTGCTCGACGCGCGGCGGCCGCCGGAGCCGGCGCATGAGCTGGGCGAGATCGTGCACGAGAAGACCGAGTGCGAGGAGTGGTACGAGCGGGCGGCGACCCAGGGGCACCGGCGGGCGCAGGTGCGGGTCGGGATGCTCGCGGCGGCGCGCGGGGACGTGGTCGAGGCGGCGCGCTGGTACCGGGCGGCGGCCGAGGCCGGGTCGCGCAACGGCGCCTTCAACCTCGGGCTGCTGCTGGCGCGGGAGGGGAGCGAGCCGGAGGCCGCGGTGTGGTGGACGCGGGCGGCGGACGCCGGGCACGGCCGGGCGGCGCTGCGGCTGGCCCTGGTCTACGCGCGTCGGGGGGAGCTGGCTGAGGGGCAGCGGTGGGCCGACCGTGCGGTCGCGCTGGGGCCGGCGGAGGTTTCGGAGCGGGCGGGGCGCTTGCGGGACGCGCTGCGGGAGGAACTCTCGGCGTGAGCCCGGACACGTCCCCGGTAACTGATTTGCTTCCGCCCACCTCCCTCACGTAATGTCGTGTTCACCGACGCGGGGTGGAGCAGCTCGGTAGCTCGCTGGGCTCATAACCCAGAGGTCGCAGGTTCAAATCCTGTCCCCGCTACTGAAGGCCGAGGGCCGGAATCCAGAAATGGGTTCCGGCCCTCGGCCGTATCCAGGAACAGCACAGAAAAAAAGAGGGGGCTTTCGCCCCCTCTCCAGCGTCCGCTTACGCCCGCGCGCAGTCCGGGCACAGTCCCCGGTACGTCACCTCGACGTCCGACACCGTGAAGCCGAAGCGCTCGGTGTCGGGGAGGTCGGCGAGCGGGTTGCCCGTGGGATGGACGTCACGGATCGCGCCGCAGTGGGCGCAGACCAGGTGCTGGTGCGGCCGGTGCGCGTTCGGGTCGTAGCGCTTGGCGCGTTTGTCCGTCGTGACTTCCAGCACCTCGCCGAGCGTGACCAGCTCACCCAGCGTGTTGTAGACGGTGGCCCGGGAGATCTCGGGCAGCTTCGCGACAGCCCGTGCATGGACCTCGTCGGCCGTCAGATGGACATGCTCGCCGTCGAGGACCTCTGCGACGACGCGCCGCTGCGCGGTCATCCGCCATCCGCGTCCACGCAGCCGTTCCAGAAGGTCGCTCATGGACACCAGCCTAACAGCAAGGGGGACCAGGACGGGAATAGGTGTGAGTTTAGATCGACATTTGACTTAGAACTTGTCCAATGTAGGATCCAGAACGGCTTTGGCCACAGGACAGGACTGGTACAGGACTAGTCAGTAGTGACGCAGGAGGCGCGCGTGACGCAGGAACCGCTCACCACGGAGGCCGGTGCTCCGGTCGCCGACAACCAGAACAGCGAGACGGCGGGCGTCGGCGGACCGGTCCTCGTCCAGGACCAGCTCCTGCTGGAGAAGCTCGCCCACTTCAACCGGGAGCGCATTCCGGAGCGGGTCGTGCACGCACGCGGCGCCGGTGCCTACGGCACCTTCACGGTGACCGCTGACGTCACCCCGTACACCCGCGCCGCCTTCCTCTCCGAGGTCGGCAAGGAGACCGAGGTCTTCCTGCGCTTCTCGACGGTGGCGGGCAACCTCGGCGCGGCGGACGCCGTCCGTGACCCGCGGGGCTTCTCGCTGAAGTTCTACACCGAGGAGGGCAACTACGACCTCGTCGGCAACAACACCCCGGTCTTCTTCATCCGGGACGCGATCAAGTTCCCGGACTTCATCCACACCCAGAAGCGCGACCCGTACACCGGCTCCACGGAGGCCGACAACGTGTGGGACTTCTGGTCCCTGTCGCCGGAGTCGACGCACCAGGTGACCTGGCTGTTCGGCGACCGCGGCATTCCGGCGTCGTACCGCCACATGGACGGCTTCGGCTCGCACACCTTCCAGTGGAACAACGCTGCCGGCGAGGTCTTCTGGGTCAAGTACCACTTCAAGACCGACCAGGGGATCAAGAACCTCACCGCCGAGGAGGCGGAGGCGCTCGCGGGCAAGGACCCCGACTCGCACCAGCGCGATCTGCGCGAGGCGATCGAGCGCGGGGAGTTCCCGAGCTGGACCGTGGGTGTGCAGATCATGCCGGCGGCGGACGCGGCGACGTACCGCTTCAACCCGTTCGACCTCACCAAGGTCTGGCCGCACGCCGACTATCCGGTCGTCGAGATCGGCCGGCTGGAGCTGAACCGCAACCCGCAGAACATCTTCGCCGAGGTCGAGCAGTCGATCTTCAGTCCCGCGCACTTCGTGCCGGGCATCGGCCCCTCGCCCGACAAGATGCTCCAGGGCCGCCTCTTCGCGTACGGCGACGCGCACCGCTACCGCGTCGGCATCAACGCCGACCACCTGCCGGTGAACCGTCCGCACGCCACCGAGGCGCGCACCAACTCCCGTGACGGCCACCTCTACGACGGCCGGCACGGCGGGGCGAAGAACTACGAGCCGAACAGCTTCGGCGGGCCGCAGCAGACGGGCCGGCCGCTGTGGCAGCCCGTCGCCGTCGACGGCCCCACCGGCGACCACCCGACGCCGGCGCACGCCGAGGACGACGACTTCGTGCAGGCGGGCAACCTCTACCGGCTGATGTCGGAGGAGGAGAAGGAGCGGCTGGTCGCGAACCTGGCGGGTGCGATCTCGCAGGTCTCGCGCGAGGACATCGTCGAGCGCGCCGTCGGCAACTTCCGCAACGCCGACGCCGGCTTCGGCAAGCGACTGGAGGCGGCGGTTCAGGCGCTGCGCGGCTGAACCGGCCGTACCGGGTCGGCGGCACGTCCGTGTGCCGCCCCCGGTGCCTCGAGGCCTGGGGGGCGACCCCAGGCGGGCCGGACCCCACGGTGCTCGGGGTCCGGCCCGTTCCGCGTGGTCAGAGCGCCGGTGCGGGCTCGCGGACCGGGGCCCAGCAGCGGATGATGTCGCGGACCGAGACGATTCCGGCCACCTCGCCGCGGTCGAGGACGACCAGGTGCCGGAAACCGCCGTGGGCCATGGCGCGTGCGGCCTGCTCCAGCGTCCAGGTGGGGGCCGCGAAGACGACGTCGGTGGTGGTGTGGGCGTGGGCGCGTTCCTTGTCGGGGTTCTGGCCGAGGCCGACGGAGTTGAGGATGTCGCGTTCGGTAAGGATGCCGATGCCGCCGGCGTCCGGGTCGAGGACGACGGCGGCACCGACGCGGCGGGCGGACATCAGGGCGGCTGCCTGGCGGAGCGTGTGGGCGGGGCCGACGGTGAGGATCACCGTGCTCATGGCGTCACGGACGAGCATGGGTGGGGCCACCTCCTCGGAATCCTGGGCGCTAGTTCCCGGATTCACAAATTCACAAGTGGGGGTAGCCTCAGAGTGACAGGTAAAGCGTGGGTCAACAAGGGGGCGCGCGATGTCAGTTGAGGGCGTACCGGGCGTGCCCTCCCTGCTCAGTGGCGCGGGTTGAGATACCCCAGCAACTCGTCGTGCAGCAGACCGTTGGACGCCGCCGCGTTGCCGCTGTGCGGGCCCGGGCGGCCGTCGAGGCCGGTGAAGGTGCCGCCGGCCTCCGTGACGACGATCGCGTTGGCGGCCATGTCCCAGAGCGACAGCTCCGGCTCCGCACAGAGGTCCACGGATCCCTCGGCGACCATCATGTACGGCCAGAAGTCGCCGTACGCGCGCGTGCGCCACACCTGGCGGGTGAGGTCGAGGAAGCCGTCGAGGCGGCCCTGCTCCTCCCAGCCGGAGAGGGAGGAGTAGGCGAAGGACGCGTCGGCGAGCTTGCCGACGCGTGAGACGTGGATGCGGGACGCGGAGGTCAGGCTGCGGCCGGTGAAGGCGCCGTGGCCCTTCGCCGCCCACCAGCGGCGGCCGAGGGCGGGGGCGGAGACGACGCCGACGACGGGCTGGTAGCCGCCCTCGCCGGCTTCCATCAGCGCGATGAGGGTCGCCCAGACGGGGACACCGCGTACGTAGTTCTTGGTGCCGTCGATGGGGTCGATCACCCAGCGGCGGGGGCCGGAGCCCTCGATGCCGTACTCCTCTCCGAGGACCGCGTCTCGCGGGCGGGCGCGCTGGAGGTGGCCGCGGATCAGTTCTTCCGCCGCCTTGTCCGCCTCGCTCACCGGGGTCATGTCCGGCTTCGTCTCCACCTTCAGGTCGAGGGCCTTGAAGCGCTCCATCGTGGTGGCGTCGGCGGCGTCCGCGAGGACGTGGGCGAGACGCAGATCGTCGTGGTAGTCCGGCATGTGAGGAACGGTATCTGTCGGGGTCGGTACGGGGCTACCAGGGGAAGGGGCGGTGTCGGGGGCGTGTGGCAGTCGGCCGAACCCCCGCGAACCCTTGACAGTGCATACAAGCGCGTCAAATCTGAGCGCAGAGCCGCTCCGCCCCAGGGAGGCGATGATGCCTGCTGCCCGGGAGTCCCTACTGGACGCCGCCTACACGGCGCTCGCGCGCCGGCCGTGGTCCGCGGTGCGGATGGTCGACGTGGCCGCGGCGGCGGGCGTGTCCCGGCAGACCCTGTACAACGAGTTCGGCAGCAAGGACGGGCTGGCCCGCGCGCTGGTGCGGCGGGAGGCCGACGGCTACCTCGCCGGAGTCGAGCGGGCGCTCGCCGTACCGGGTGAGCCGAGGGAACGGCTCACCGCCGTCGCCGAGTGGACGCGCTCCGCCGCGCGGGACAACGTGCTGGTACGGGCCATGCTCACCGGCTGCTGGAGCGAACGGCTGCCCGCCCCGCCACCGGCCGCAGTGCCGTCCTCCTCCTCGGTGCCGGCCCAGCGCCGCGCGGACGGCCCGCTGCCCACGCCGCGCGACTTCGTGCGGATCGTGCGGGACCGTGCCGTCATCGCCCTGACGGGCCCCGCCGCCCACGCCGACCCCGCCGAGCTGACCCGCCCCTGCGAACTGGCCGTACGCCTCGCCCTGTCCTGCGTCGCGGCACCACCGGGGGAGGGCGGCGTGGCGGAGCTCATCCAAGCGGTCGTCCCACGCCGGCCGGTGTGATTCCCAGGGCTCAGTACGGTCCGCCCCGGAAGTACCGGGCGCCGTACGGCCGGGCGTGGTCGCCGTGCTCGTGGGCCGCGTCGGACCGGTCGGCGGGAGCCGAGCGTTCCGAGAGCGCGCGCAGCCGCTCCAGGCCGGCCAGCACCTCGGCACGACGGCCGGCCTCCTTCGTCCACCGCGGCAGCCGCGGGAACATCGCCCGCGTGGCCCCGGTGCCGCCCTCGCGCAGCGTGGCGCCGACGTAGGCGGCCAGCGCGTCGACGTGCGCCGCGTTGTAGGCCCACAGGACGTGGCCCGCACAACGCGTCTGCAGCCACAGGGGACGCAGGAAGAACGGCTCCTCGGTGCCCCCGAGTTGCGCCGCGACCAGCCCGCCGCCCCGCACGTCCGCCTCCCACTCCGCGGTCGCGCCGCACGCCACGCACGTGAGCCGACGGGGCCGGAACAGCAGTTCGGAGAAGTACCGCAGGGCCGGAAGACCGGGGCGCTCGGTCACCTCCGCCCGGCCGCCGCAGCGGGGGCAGACCACCAGAATGCGGTCGGCGAACCGGGCGAGCCATTCCCCCTGGTCGCGATGCCGCAGTGGGCCGGCGCTCGGTTCGGAACCCATGAAAACGTCCTCGGACACCCCTCAGTGCGCCGACCCCGAAAGCTGCAGTCCGATCACCCCGACGATGACCAGGCTGATCGAGACGATCTTCAGGGTCGACACCAGGTCGCCGAGGAAGACCATGCCGTAGATCGCGGTGCCGGCCGCGCCGATGCCGGTCCACACGGCGTAGGCGGGGCCGACGTCGAGCTTCTTCAGGGACAGGGTCAGCAGGCCGAAGCTGCCGAGGGCGAACGAGGCGAAGGCGATGGTCGGCCAGAGGCGGGTGAACCCGTGCGAGAGCTTCAGGCACACGGCGAAACCGGTCTCCAGAAACCCGGCCACGATGACCAGCAGCCACGCCATGTGCGGTCCTCCCGTTGATCCGGATCTCCGGCTCGGTGCGATTATGCACTTACCGAACCCGGGCCCCGGCAAACAACGCAGAGCTCCTCAGTCGCCTTCCTTGCGCTCCCGCGTGGCCAGCAGACGGCGCAGCGAGTACAGGCGCGCCGGGTCCGCGTGACCCTCCTCGACCCACGCGTCCAGCGCGCAGTCCGGCTCGTCGTGGCTGCACGCGCGCGGGCAGCCCTCGGTGCCGGGTTCGAGATCCGGGAAGGCGTGGATGACGCGGGACGGGTCGATGTGGGCCAGGCCGAAGGAGCGGACGCCGGGGGTGTCGATGACCCAGCCGTCCGTGTCGGAGAGGGGCAGGGCGAGGGCGGACGTCGTGGTGTGGCGGCCGCGGCCCGTCACCGCGTTGACGTGTCCCGTCATACGCCGGCGCTCCTGCGGGACCAGCGCGTTGACCAGCGTCGTCTTGCCGACGCCCGAGTGGCCCACGAACGCGGTGACCCTGCCGTCCAGGTACTCCCGCACCCGGTCCGCGGCGTCGCCGTTCTCCAGTTCCTCGCGGCTGGTGACGACGTACGGGATGTCGAGGGCGCCGTACAGCTCCAGCAGCTTGTCGGGCGGGGCCAGGTCCGACTTGGTCATCACCAGCAGCGGTTCCAGACCGCCGTCGAAGGCGGCGACCAGGCAGCGGTCGATCAGGCGGGGGCGCGGTTCCGGGTCGGCCAGGGCCGTGACGATCGCCAGCTGGTCGGCGTTGGCGACGACCACGCGCTCGAAGGGGTCGTCGTCATCGGCCGTGCGCCGCAGCACCGACGTGCGCTCCTCGATCCGCACGATCCGGGCGAGCGTGTCCTTCTTGCCGGACAGGTCGCCGACCAGGGCCACCCGGTCCCCGACCACCGCCGCCTTGCGGCCCAGCTCGCGGGCCTTCATCGCGAGCACGGTCCGGTCGTCGACCAGGCAGGTCAGCCGGCCGCGGTCGACCGTGAGGACCAGGCCCTCGGCGGCGTCCTCGTGCTTGGGCCGGATGTTCGTACGCGGCCGGGTGCCCCGGCGGCCGGGGCGGGTGCGGATGTCGTCCTCGTCGGTGTGCTTGCCGTAGCGGCGCATGGCGTGTCCCTACTGCCCGAGCATCCCGGTCCACAGCTCGGGGAAGTCCGGCAGCGTCTTCGCCGTGGTCGCCACGTTCTCGATCCGCACGCCCTCGACCGCCAGGCCGATGATCGCGCCGGCGGTCGCCATGCGGTGGTCCTCGTAGGTGTGGAAGACGCCGCCGTGCAGCGGGCGCGGGCGGATGTGCAGGCCGTCGGCGGTCTCGGTGACGTCGCCGCCGAGTTCGTTGATCTCCTTGGTGAGCGCGGCCAGCCGGTCCGTCTCGTGCAGCCGCAGATGGGAAACGCCCCGCAGGGTCGAGGGGGAGTCCGCGAGGGCGGCGACGGCCGCGATGCCCGGGGTCAGCTCGCCGACGTCGCCGAGGTCCACGTCGATGCCGTGGATGGCGCCGGAACCGGTGAAAACCAGCCCGAACTCGGTGAGTTCGCAGGAGCCGCCCATCTCGGTGAAGATCTCCCGCAGCCGGTCACCCGGCTGCGTGGTGCGCTCCGGCCAGTCCGGGATCAGCACCTTGCCGCCCGTCACCAGGGCCGCCGCCAGGAACGGCTGCGCGTTGGACAGGTCCGGCTCGATCGTCAGGTCCCGGCCGAGCAGCGCGCCCGGCGTCACCCGCCACACGTTCGGCTCGCCGCCCGACTCCGGGGTGTCCACCTGGGCGCCGACCGCGCGCAGCATGTCGACGGTCATCCGGATGTGCGGCATGGAGGGCAGGCTCGCGCCGGTGTGCCGGACCTCGACGCCCTGGTTGAAACGGGGTCCGGAGAGCAGCAGGGCGCTCACGAACTGGGAGGACGAGGAGGCGTCGATCGACACCGGGCCGCCGTCCAGGGCCCCGCCGCCGTGCACCGTGAGCGGCAGCGCGCCGCGGCCGTCGTCGTCGATCCGGGCGCCGAGGGCGCGCAGCGCGTCGATCACCCCGTGCAGGGGACGCTCGTACGACCGCGGGTCGCCGTCGAACCGGACGGGGCCGTCGGCCAGCGCGGCCACCGGCGGCAGGAAGCGCATCACCGTGCCGGCGTTGCCGACGTCGACCGTGGCCGGGCCGTGCAGGCCGGTCGGCAGCACCCGCCAGGCCTCGCCGGTGCCGTCCGGGCCGACCCCCTCCTCGATCTCCACGCCCATCGCGCGCAGCGCACCGGCCATCAGCAGGGTGTCGCGGGAGCGCAGCGGGCGGCGCAGCCAGCCGGGCTCGGAGGCGAGGGCGGCCAGCACCAGCGCGCGGTTGGTGACCGACTTGGACCCGGGCACGTGGACCGTCGCGTCGACGGCTCCGCTCGCGTGCGGGGCGGGCCAGAGGGCGGTGTGTGCGGGGTTAACGGTCATGCGCCCCACTTTAGTGGCTGGGGACGGCCGCACCCCTGCATGCCGCGGGGGGCTGTGGGCCGGCCGGGCCGCCGTGCCAATTCGGCTTTTTTCAATTGCTTCGGGTTCCTTCAGGGGCAAATCTTCGCGGGTAAAGAAGTCACTTACATATTTCCGGTGCCCGCGCTAAGATCATCGCGCATCCTTCGTGTGATCGGAGTGGAACTTTCGTGTCTTCTTTCCGTCGCCCTCTCATTGCCGCGCTTCCCGTCGTAGCGGCCCTGGCCACCGTTCTTCCCGCCGCGGCGTCGGCGAGCGCCTCCGCGGGAACCAGTTGTACGTCCACGGACTGCGCCCGGTTCTTCTACAACAGCAACCGGCAGGGTTCCTCGACCTACTTCAACGCCACCAACGTTCCGGACTTCGCCGGCTACACCTTCCTCACCTCGGGAAGCGGCCAGGGCCAGCCGGTCAAGAACAATGCCGCGAGCGCGCTGAACGACTCGCCCGACCTTATGACCGTGTACTACAACAGCAACTACGTCGGCGCGTGCGACACCCTCTCGGACTTCGCCATCGCCGACCAGCTGCACTACACGTACAACGAGAACGCGTCGTTCCGCTGGAACTACACGCGTTCGGACTGCTACAAGTTCTAGTCTTCCTTTTTCCGTGAATTCTCCCGTGGCCGCATACCGTGTTCGTGCGTGCGGCCACGGGAATCCCGGGCACGAAACGAACGGCGGGCGGGTCATGCGGGCGACCACGGGCTGGATGGCGGCGGTGGGCCTTCTCTTCCTCACGGCGGCGGGCTGCGGCGGCCAGGGCGGGCACGAGGGCGTCGCACCGGGGAGTTCGCCGGCCCCCGCGGCCACGGGATCCCCGGCCGCGGCCGCGCGGAAGCCGCCGGCCGACGCGGAGCAGTACACCTTCCGGCTGCCCATCGCCGCCTACAGCTACAGCGCGGCGGAGCAGAACGTCATCGAGCGGGCGAAGAACGCGCTGACGGATTCCTGCATGGCGGATTTCGGCGTCACCTACCATTCGCCCGCACCCCTCTCCGGCCCCATATCGGCGGACCGCAGATACGGTATTTCCAGCGCCGTGGAGGCGAAGGAATACGGCTACCATCTCCCGCCGGATCCCTCCATGGCCGCGTCCGCGGTGAGTCCCGACATCGCTCGCGTGCTCTACGGAAAAGCGCCGGACGGCAGCAGGGAAACGACATACGCGGGCAAGACCGTGCCCGCGAACGGCTGCCGGGGAAAGGCCGTGGCAGATCTCGGCGCCAAGTTCAGGGAAGGCGCCGGTGCGAGTGTGGCCCGCGACATCTCCGTCGCCGCCTATCGACAGTCGGAAAAGGACTCCCGTGTCGTGGCCGCCGTCCGGAAATGGTCGACCTGCATGAAGGGGAAGGGCCTTTCGTACAGCTCCCCGACGGCCGCGGCGAGCAGTTTCTCACTCAACAGCGCGAACCCTTCCGGGAAAGAGCGCACGACAGCCGTAGCGGACATCTCCTGCAAGCGGGAAACCCATCTGCTGGACATCTGGTTCACCGCCGAGTCCGGCATTCAGAAAGCGATGATCCGCGAGCACCGGGCCGCCCTGGAGGGCCTGAAGAAGGACCACGCGGCCAACGCCGAGACGGCACGGGCCGTCCTCGCGCGGCAGCGCTGATCCCCGGGCCGCTCTCAGACCTCCAGCAGCCAGCGGCCCCCGCCGATCAGCGAGCACAGCGACACCGCGTGGAACAGGAACAGCCACAGCGCCGCCGGTACGTGCGTGAGCCGCGACAGCTGGTCCGCGTCCGAGTCCCCGGCGCCGCCCCGGGACCGCTTCAGCTGCAGCTCGAACGGCGGCCGCACCCCGCCGAACAGCAGGAACCAGACCACCACGTACGCGAACGCCGCCTGGACCTGCGGTCCCGTCAGCCAGGACACGAGCAGGAAGGCGCCCCCCGCCAGCACCACGGTCAGGACGCCGTACGCGTTGCGGATCATCACCAGCATCGCCACCAGCAGTGCCGTCGCCGCCCACAGCAGCAGCGTGATGCGGCCGGCGGCCAGCAGGGCGGCGCCGCCGAGGCCCAGCAGCGAGGGGGCCGTGTAGCCGGCGGCGGCCGTCAGGATCATGCCGAGCCCGTACGGCTTGCCCCGGCTGACCGTGAGGCCGCTGGTGTCGGAGTGCAGGCGGATGCCGGTGAGCTGCCGGCCGGTGAGCAGGGCGATCAGCCCGTGGCCGCCCTCGTGCGCGATGGTGATCGCGTTGCGGGATATCCGCCACAGTGTGTGCGGGACCACCACGGCGAGTGCGGCCACCGAGGTGGCGAGCACCACCCACAGGTCGGGATCCGGCTGGGTACCGGTGAGCCGGTCCCACAGGTCGGGCAGCGCGAGGGCGGCGAGGCTGTCCATGTTCCGAGTGGCTCCCTGCGGTCGTGCGGAATCTGGCAGTGTGGCACGTATGTGCGGACGGTATGCATCGAGTCGTAGGCCCGAGGATCTCGCAGGAATCTTTGAGATCGAGAAGTGGGAACCCGAGGAGACCCTGGAGCCGGACTACAACGTGGCTCCGACCAAGGAGGTCTACGCCGTCCTCGACCGTCCCCTGAAAGACGCGGACTCCCCGGATCCGGTTCGCCAGCTGCGCAAGCTGAAGTGGGGACTGGTGCCGTCCTGGGCCAAGACGCCCGAGGGCGGCGCCCGGATGATCAACGCGCGGGCCGAGACCGTGCACGAGAAGCCCGCCTACCGCAGGGCCTTCGCCGCCCGCCGCTGCATCATCCCCGCCGACGGCTACTACGAGTGGGTCACCGGCACGCAGGAGCGCGAGCTGGAGGTCGAGGGCAAGAAGAAGCGGCCGCGCAAGCAGCCGTACTTCGTGCTGCCGGCGGACGGCTCGGTGTTCGCGATGGCCGGGCTGTACGAGTTCTGGCGCGACCGGACCCTGCCCGACGACCACCCCCAGGCCTGGTGGGTCACCTGCTCGGTGATCACCACGGAGGCGGAGAGGACCCCGCTCGCCGTGGCCCCCGCCGACGGCCCGCGCTCCCTGGTCGACATCCACCCCCGGATGCCGCTGATGCTCACCCCCGACCGCTGGGACGCCTGGCTCGACCCGGCCCGCACCGACCCCGACGCACTGCGCGACCTGCTGGCCCCGCCCCCGCCCGGCCTGATGCGCGCCTACCCGGTTTCCACGGCCGTCAGCACCGTCCGCAACAACGGCCCGGAACTGCTGAAGGAGCTCCAGGCGCCGGAAGAGGGCACACTCTTCTAGGTGATCGAGATTGTCGAGACCGACGCCGGGACCGCACGCATCACCTGGCACAAGGCGAAGAAGGCGCGGCTGGTCCTGGCCCTGGGCCACGGCGCGGGCGGGGGCATCGAGGCACGCGATCTCCAGGCGCTCGCCGGGACCCTTCCCGCGCACGGGGTGACCGTCGCCCTCGTCGAACAGCCCTGGCGGGTCGCGGGCAAGAAGCTCGCCCCCGCGCCGCAGACCCTGGACACCGGCTGGCGCGGCATCTGGCCCGCGCTGGCCGGGATGGAGCTGCCGGTGGTCTCCGGCGGGCGCAGCGCCGGCGCCCGGGTCGCCTGCCGTACCGCCGCCGAGCTGGGCGCCCACGCCGTACTCGCGCTGGGCTTCCCGCTGCACCCGCCGGGCAAGCCGGAGAAGTCCCGCGCCGAGGAACTGCTGGGCACGGGGGTGCCGACGCTGGTCGTGCAGGGCGGCAACGACCCCTTCGGCAGGCCGGAGGAGTTCCCAAAGGGAGGCTACGAGATGATCGAAGTGCCGTACGGAGATCACGGGTTCGCGATCCCCAAGCGCGCGGAGATCACCCAGGAGCGGGCCCTGGAGATCCTCACCGAGGGTGTCGTGGAGTGGTGCGCGTCACTCGGGTGACCCCCGGGAATGTTGCGGGCTGGACCTCTGTTGAGCGGGACAGAAGTGCTGAGGCCTCGGCACCGACGTCGCAGGAGAGGGAGTCCGCCGCATGGGTTCGACCATCTGCCCGGCCCGCAGCAGCCGTACCGACCTGGACTGGACGGTGCTGCACGCGGCCAAGGCCACTCCTGTTCGAGGGGCGGCAGGCACGGGTCGTGTTCTATCCTCCGAAACGAGTGGGACCGGTCTCGGTCCTGCCCGGGATCTTGAGGAGGTGGGTCCGGTCACCGGTACCGACGCAGGGACCGACAACGGCCAGGCGGAGCAGCCCGAGGGCCAGGGCGTGAGCGCGGAGTCGATCTCCGAGTCCACCGCCGAGCGCAGTGCGCGCTTCGAGCGGGACGCGCTCGAGTTCCTCGACCAGATGTACTCGGCCGCGCTGCGCATGACGCGCAACCCCGCCGACGCCGAGGACCTGGTGCAGGAGACGTATGCCAAGGCGTACGCGTCCTTCCACCAGTTCCGCGAGGGCACCAACCTCAAGGCGTGGCTGTACCGGATCCTCACCAACACCTTCATCAACTCCTACCGCAAGAAGCAGCGGGAGCCGCAGCGCTCCGCCGCGGAGGAGATCGAGGACTGGCAGCTCGCCCGCGCCGAGTCGCACATGTCGACGGGTCTGCGCTCCGCCGAGTCGCAGGCGCTGGACCACCTGCCCGACTCGGACGTGAAGGAAGCGCTGCAGGCGATCCCCGAGGAGTTCCGCATCGCCGTCTATCTCGCGGACGTAGAGGGCTTTGCGTACAAGGAGATCGCGGACATCATGGGGACACCCATCGGTACGGTGATGTCCCGGCTGCACCGGGGCCGCCGTCAACTGCGCGGCATGCTGGAGGACTACGCCCGTGAGCGCGGTCTGGTCCCGGCGGGCGCCGGAGAGTCGAACGAAGCGAAAGGCTCGGGCTCATGAGCTGCGGAGAGCCGCACGAGACGGACTGCAGTGAGGTCCTGGACCATCTGTACGAGTTCCTCGACAGTGAGATGCCGGACGTCGATCGCGACAAGTTCCAGCACCACTTCGAGGAATGCTCTCCGTGTCTGGAGAAGTACGGCCTGGAGCAGGCCGTGAAGAAGCTGGTCAAGAGGTGCTGCGGACATGACGACGTACCCGCGGACCTGCGAGCGAAGGTCATGGGCCGGATCGACCTGATCCGCTCGGGCCAGACCGTGCCCGAGCACGACGTGACCGCCACCACCCCGCAGGAGAGCTGACCGCCGGGTCGTCACCCGAACGTGCTAATCCTCAGGTCGCATACCCCGCACCCCCCGATCCCCGTCCTAGGCTCCGAGCCCGGACAGGCATGGTCGGGGGAGGGGCACGATGGAGGCGGTACCCGCGAGGGCACGCGGCTATGTGGTCTGTGTCGCCCTGCTGGCGCTGCTCTGCCTCCTGCCGCTGCCGACGATACGCACCCCCTGGCCGGCGCTCGGCCTGCTCTGCGCGCTCTACGCCGCCTGTGAGCACGTCGTACGGCGCCGCTTCGGCGGCACCTTCTACCCCGTGCTGCTCGCCGGGGCGTTCCTGCTGCCGCCGCCGGCCGCCGCGCTGGTGCCGCTGCCCGCGGCCCTGCTGTCCCCGGTCGGGCAGGCCGGGGACCGGCCCGCGCCGCTGCGGCGGGTCTGGCGGGCCGCGCAGCCCGCGCTCGCCGTGTGGGGCGCCGCCCGGGTGCACGGGGCGCTCGGCGGCCGGGACGCGGTCGTCGCCTCCGACTTCCCGTACGCGCTGCTGCCCGCCGGCGCGGCCGTCCTCGCCTTCTGCCTGATCCTCACCGCCCTCGACGGCGGCATCCGCGCCGCCGCCCTCGGCATCCCGCTGCGCAGGGCCTGGCGCGGGCTGCTGCCGCGCTCCCTCGCGCCGGTCGCGGTGCACGGACTGGCCGGGCTGATGACGGCCGTGCTGTGGCGCAGCCCGTACGGTCCGGTCGCCGCGCTGCTCGTGCTGCTGCCGATGTGCGTGTCCTGGTGGGTCTTCGCCCAGTACCACCGCGAACGCGCCGCCCACCAGGCCACCATCCGCGCCCTCGTGCAGGCCGTCGACATCAAGGACGGCTACACCCGCGGCCACAGCGAACGCGTCGGACAGGCCTCGGTGATGATCGCCCGCGAACTCGGCATGGACGACGACCGCGTCGAGATCCTGCGCTTCGCCGGCATCCTGCACGACGTCGGCAAGCTCGGCGTCCCCACCCGGCTGCTGCGCAAGGACGGACCGCTGACCCCCGAGGAACGCCGGATCATCGAACTCCACCCCGAGTACGGCCACGAGATGGTCCGCGGGATCTCCTTCCTCGGCGAGGCCCGCGCCGCGATCCTGCACCACCACGAACGCCTCGACGGCAGCGGCTACCCGTACGGCCTCGTCGGCGGCCAGATCCCCGAGTGCGCCCGGGTCGTCGCCGTCGCCGACGCCTTCGACGCGATGACCTCCACCCGCTCCTACCGCCGGGCCCGGCCCGTCGCGGCGGCCGTCGCCGAGCTGGAGCGCTGCGCGGGCGCGCAGTTCGACCCGCGCATGGTGGACGCGCTCGTCCGCGCGCTGGGCCGCTACGGCTGGCACCCCACCGTCACCTCCGAGGACACCGGGACGCCGCAGGAGAGCGAGGGCCGGTCACCGGTCATCGGGGCACCCCGGTGACCGCCCTGCGGATCGTGCACGGCGCCGCCGCCCTCGCCGGGGCCGGCTCCCTCGCCGCCACCCTGTGGACCGGACTCGACGAACGCGGCGTCGCCCTCGCCTTCGGAGTGCTCATAGCCGTCGGCGAGCTGACCCGGTGGAGCGACGCCGAGGTACGGCAGGCCGCCCCCCTCGCCACCGCCGGCTCGCTGTCGTACGCCCTGCTCGGCGCGGTGGCCGGACGGCCCACGCAGGCCGACGCGGCGCAGGTCGTCACCGTGGTCCTCGCGGCCGCACTGCTCGGCGCCGTCCCGCACATCTGGCACGGACGCACCCCCACCCTCGACCATCTGGCCCGCCGGGTGCTCACCGTCGGCTTCGCCGCCGTCTGCTTCCAACCCCTCTACAACGAGGGCGTGTTCGTCTCCTGGAGCGGCCCCGCCTACGCCCTGCTCCTCGTCGCCCTGCTCTGCCTCACCGCCCTGTGCGACGCCGTTCTGGCCGCCGCTCTCGCCCACTCCCGCACCCGCTGGCCGTTCGGCCCGCTGCTGCGCGAGGAGCTGCGCGGGCTGCTCGGCATCGGCTCCGCCGTCTGTGCGACCGGCGCGGTGATGGCGCTCGGGGTCGCGGTCGCCGGGCTGTGGGCACTGCCCGTGTTCTGCCTGCCCCTGCTGCTCACCCAGTTGTCCCTGCGCCGGTACGCGGCCGTCCGCGCCACCTACCGGCAGACCATCGCCTCGCTCGCCCGGGCCACCGAGATAGCCGGCTGCACCCCCACCGGGCACGCCCGCCGCGTGGCCGCGCTCAGCCTCGCCGTCGGCCGGGATCTCGGCCTGACGGGGGGCGAACTGACCGTCCTGGAGTACGCGGCCCTCATGCACGACATCGGCCAGCTCAGCCTGGTCGACCCGGTCCCGGCCGGCGCCACCGCCGATCTGCCCGCCGCGCAGCAGCGGCGGATCGCGCTGCTCGGCGGGGCCGTCGTACGCCAGACCGGTGTGTCCGCGGCCGTCGCCGTGGTGGTGGAGCGGCAGGCGGACCCCTACCGCGAACAGCCCGTCGCCGCCCGGATCATCCGGGCCGTGAACGCCTACGAGGAGAAGACCCGGGACGCCGGCCCCGAGGGGCCTCTGCGGGCGCTGGAGGAACTGCGCCTCGGCACCGCCGGTGACTACGCTCCACAGGTGGTGGAGTCCCTCGCCAGGGTCCTCGCCGAGCCCCGGGCCTGGCGGGAGAGCGCGCCGGTGGCGGGCGACGGGAGACGCACGGCACTGTCTGACCCTCCCCGCGGCTGGGTAACCCATGGGTAATGAGCGCCTTTCCCACCGTACGTGGTTGGATGCGAGGGAGAGGGTGTCCGGGGGCACAAGCCAGCCCACTGAGCGGAACTGGAACTGGCAGGCGGGAATCGTGAGGATCTTCGGCAAGGGACGGCACCGGCCCTCCGCCTCCTGGCGGCAGGCCACCGACCGCGCGTTCACGCTGATCGGCGACGGCCGGTACGAGGACGCGGGCGAGCTGCTGACACGGGCCGCCGATCTGGAGCCCTGGCTGTCGGAGTCCTGGTTCAACCTCGCCCTGCTGCACAAGTTCCGGCACGACTGGGAGCAGGCCCGCGCGGCCGGTCTGCGGGCGGTCGCGCTGCTGGACCGGGAGGCCGGGGCGCCCGACTGGTGGAACGTCGGCATCGCCGCCACCGCCCTGCAGGACTGGCCGCTGGCCCGCCGAGCCTGGCAGGCGTACGGGCTGAAGGTGCCTGGGGGCAGCGCCCGGCCGAAGGCTGGGGGAGGGGCCACCGTGGCCGGGGAACCGGTCGGCATGGAGCTGGGCAGCGCGGCGGTACGGCTCTCCCCGGAGGGCGAGGCCGAGGTCGTGTGGGGCCGCAGGCTGGACCCGGCGCGGATCGAGGTGCTGTCCATCCCGCTTCCCTCGTCCGGGCGACGCTGGGGCGAGGTCGTGCTGCACGACGGGGTTCCGCACGGCGAGCGCACCACGTCCACCGGGCACGCGTACCCGGTCTTCGACGAGATCGAGCTGTGGGCGCCGTCACCCGTGCCGACCTGGGTCGTGCTGCTGGAGGCGGCCACGGAGGCGGATCGGGACGCGCTGGAGCAGCTCGCCGCGGACGCCGGCTTCGCGGCGGAGGACTGGTCCTCCTCGGTGCGGCTGCTGTGCCGGATGTGCTCGGAGTCGCGGATGCCGTCGGACGAGGGCGAGGGCGAACATCTGGACCCGCACGACCACAGTGAGCCCGGTCATCCCGGGCCGCTGGGGCATCGCACGGACGGGCAGCTGTGGGTGCCGGAGCGGGAGTGCGGGGTGGCCGCGCCGGCTTCGCTGGTGCGCGGGCTGCTGGACGGGTGGGTCGCCGACAGCCCGGACTCGCGGGACTGGCGGGACCTGGAAGAGGTTTGCTGAGCCGCCGACGACCTGCCGCCTTTAGGCTGTACCCGAGACTTTTTCCCAGGTTGCAGGAAGGCGTACGTCGGTCATGGCGCAGCAGGACACCGATCAGCAGCACGCGGGCGTGCTCCCCGTCGACGACGAGGGATACGTCGTCGACACGGAGGACTGCGAGGAGCGCGAGAAGGCCTGGCGGGAGCGCGGGACCTCGCGGCCGATCACGGTCGTCGGCAACCCGGTGCTGCACAAGGAGTGCAAGGACGTCACCGAGTTCGGCGAGGAGCTGCAGCAGCTCGTCGCCGACATGTTCGCCAGCCAGCGCACCGCCGAGGGCGTGGGCCTGGCCGCCAACCAGATCGGTGTCGACCTGAAGGTCTTCGTCTACGACTGCCCGGACGACGAGGGCGTCCGGCACGTCGGCGTGGTCTGCAACCCCAAGCTCGTCGAGCTGCCCGCCGAGCAGCGCCGCCTGGACGACAGCAACGAGGGCTGTCTGTCCGTGCCGACGGCGTACGCACCGCTCGCCCGGCCCGACTACGCCGAGGTGACCGGCCAGGACGAGCGCGGCAACCCGGTCAAGGTCCGCGGCACCGGCTACTTCGCACGGTGTTTGCAGCACGAGACCGACCACCTCTACGGCTACCTGTACATCGACCGGCTGTCCAAGCGGGACCGCAAGGACGCGCTGCGGCAGATGGCCGAGAACGAGCCACGTTATCCGGTGGTCGCCAACGACTAGCCGAGGCCGGGGACTTGGGGCGTCCGGCCGGGATCACTCCCGGTCGGGCGCCCTTCCCATGCCCGGACTCGCTCGTCCGTGCGTCGTACAACCGATCCCTTCTGCCCGCCTAGTGATCCTTAATCGGTCACACAAGGGGGGATTCTCGGCACCGTGGGGTGGTGAATGGAGCAAATCCGTTCCCATGACGGTCAGTTGTGGTGCTGAATGTAAGTGCGGGGATACGCAACGGCGCACGCCCGGTACGACAGGAGGGGTGTGCGCTCCTGGCGGCGGAGAGGGGTTTGTACGTGCATGCTTTCCCACGCGGCACCACAGCGACGCCGATGGCGGTCGTAGTACCACCCTCACTGGCACTCCCGGTGATCGAGTCCGCCTTTCCTCGGCAACTGCACCCGTATTGGCCGCGACTCCAGGAGAAGACACGGCTCTGGCTGCTGGAAAAACGGCTCATGCCGGCGGACAAGGTGCGGGAATATGCCGATGGACTGTGCTACACCGACCTCATGGCGGGCTACTACCTCGGTGCCCCCGACGAGGTCCTGCAGGCCATCGCCGACTACAGCGCATGGTTCTTCGTCTGGGACGACCGCCACGACCGATACGTCGTCCACGGCCGGGCCGACGACTGGCGGCGCCTCAGGCACCGTCTCCACACGGCCCTCGACGCGCCCCGGCACCATCTGCACCACCCGGATCCGCTGGTCGCGGGGTTCGCGGACAGCGTGCTGCGACTGTACGGCTTCCTGTCGCGCACCTGGAACCAGCGGTTCGCCCGGCACTTCCACGCGGTGATCGAGGCCTACGACCGCGAGTACCGCAACCGCACCGAGGCATACATACCCGGCGTCGAGGAATACCTCGCCCTGCGCCGGCACACCTTCGCGCACCGGATATGGACGGACCTGCTGGAGCCGAGCGCCGGGTGTGAACTCCCGGATTCCGTAAGGAAAAACCCGGCCTATCGCCGGGCCGCGCTGCTCAGTCAGGAATTCGCCGCCTGGTACAACGATCTGTGCTCCCTCCCGAAGGAAATAGCAGGCGACGAGGTCCACAATCTCGGCATCAGTCTCATCACCCATGAGGGGTTGACTCTCGAGGAATCGGTGGACGAAGTCAGGCGGCGCGTCGAGGAATGCATCAGTGAATTCCTCCAAGTCGAGCAGGACGCCCTGCGTTTCGCCGACGGCCTCGCCGACGACACGGTCCGCGGAAAGGAACTGAGCGCCGCGGTGCGCGCCTGCGTCGGCAATATGCGGAACTGGTTCAGCTCCGTCTACTGGTTCCACCACGAGTCCGGCCGGTACATGGTCGACACCTGGGACGACCGGTCCACGCCCCCGTACGTCACGAACGAAACGGCAGGTGAGAAATGACCGTCGAGTCTGTGCGGCCCGAAACCCCCGAGGCCACCACCGGCACCACCGAACTGCGTGAACCGCCCCTGGCCGGGGGCGCCGTGCCGGGCCTCGGGCACGGCCTGAAACTGGTCCGCGACCCGCTCGCGTTCATGTCCCGGCTCCGCGACCACGGCGACGTCGTACGCCTCAGGCTCGGCCCCAAGACCGTGTACGCCGTCACCACCCCGGAACTCACCGGCGCACTCGCGCTCAACCCCGACTTCAAGATCGACGGGCCCCTGTGGGAGTCCCTCGAGGGGCTGCTCGGCAAGGAGGGCGTGGCCACCGCCAACGGCCCCCGGCACCGGCGTCAGCGGCGCACCATCCAGCCCGCGTTCCGGCTCGACGCGATCCCCGGCTACGGGCCGATCATGGAGGAGGAGGCGCACGCGCTGACCGAGCGCTGGCGGCCCGGCGAGACCGTCGACTGCACCTCCGAGTCCTTCCGGGTGGCCGTCCGCATCGCCGCCCGCTGCCTGCTGCGCGGCGAGTACATGGACGAGCGCGCCGAGCGGCTCAGCGTCGACCTCGCCACCGTCTTCCGCGGCATGTACCGGCGGATGGTCATCCCGCTCGGGCCGCTGTACCGGCTGCCGTTCCCGGCCAACCGCGAATTCAACCGGGCGCTGGCCGATTTGCATCTGCTGGTCGACGAGATCGTCGCCGAGCGGAGGGCATCTGGTCAAAAGCCGGACGATTTGCTGACGGCATTGCTGGAGGCGAAGGACGACAATGGGGAACCCATCGGGGAACAGGAGATCCACGACCAGGTCGTCGCGATACTCACCCCCGGCAGCGAAACAGTGGCGTCCACGATCATGTGGCTGCTCCAGGTCCTCGCGGAACACCCGGAACACGCCGAGAAGGTACGGACCGAGGTCGAATCCGTGACCGGTGGTCGACCGGTCGGATTCGAACACGTCCGCTCACTGCGGCACACCAACAATGTCGTCGTCGAGGCCATGCGGCTCCGGCCCGCCGTATGGATATTGACGCGGCGAGCGGTGACCGACACCGCGCTCGGCGCATATCGCATTCCGGCCGGGGCGGACATCGTCTACAGCCCCTACGCGATCCAGCGCGACGCCCGCTCCTACGACCGCCACCTCGACTTCGACCCCGACCGCTGGCTGCCGGAGCGGGCCAAGGACGTGCCGAAGTACGCCATGAGCCCCTTCAGCGTCGGCAACCGCAAGTGCCCCAGCGACCACTTCTCCATGACCCAGCTGAGCCTGATCACCGCGGCGATCTCGGCGAAGTACCGCTTCGAGCAGGTCGCGGGGTCGAACGACACCACCCGCGTGGGCATCACGCTCCGCCCGCACAACCTGCTGCTGAGGCCGCTGCCTTGGTAGGAGGGTCAGGGTAGGACACCTGGTACCGGCGCGCGCTCAGGCGGCCTCAGGGCCCCGGAACGCGCGCCGGTAGGCGTTCGGGGTGGTGCCGAGCGCCCGGACGAACTGGTGCCGCAGCGCCGCCGCCGTACCGAACCCGGTCCGCCAGGCGATCGCGTCCATGGTCTCGTCGGTCCCCTCCAGCAACTCCTGTGCGCGCAGCACCCGTTGCCGCAGGATCCACCGGTAGGGAGTGGTCCCGGTCTCCTGCTGGAAGCGGCGCGCGAAGGTGCGCGGCGCCATGTGGGCACGGGCGGCGAGCTGCTCGACGGTCACCTCCTGCTCGAGGTGCTCCTCCATCCACACCAGCACCTCGCCGACGGTGTCGCACGGCCCCTTCGGCAGCGGCCGCTCGATGTACTGCGCCTGCCCGCCGTCCCGGTGCGGCGGTACGACCATCCGGCGGGCGATCTTGTTGGCGACCTCGGGTCCCTGCTCCTTGCGCACCAGGTGCAGACAGGCGTCGATCCCGGCGGCGGTGCCGGCCGAGGTGATCACGGGGTCCTCGTCGACGTAGAGCACGTCCGGCTCCACGGTCAGCCGCGGATACTGGCGGGCCAGCTCCGCCGCGTGGTGCCAGTGCACGGCACAGCGCCGGCCGTCCAGCAGCCCGGCGGCGGCGAGCACGAAGACGCCCGAGCAGACGCTGAGCACCCGGGCACCGCGGTCCACCCCGCGGCGCAGGGCGTCGAGCAGCTCCGGCGGGAACGCGCGCGCGTCGTAGCGGGCCCCGGCCGGTACGGCGATCAGATCGGCCTCCTCCAGGCGCTCCAGGCCGTGCTCGACCTGCAGCGTGAACCCCGCGTTCGAGCGCAGCACCGGGCCCTCGGCCGAGGCGACCGCGAAGTCGTACACCGGCAGACCCTCGTCACTGCGGTCGATGCCGAAGACCTCGCAGACGACGGCCATCTCGAAGGGGTTCACGCCGTCCAGCAGCACGGCGGCCACGTTCTGCAGCATGCTGCCAGTGTGCCTCGCCGGTGGCAGTAAATCGAGGGTGTACGGCAGTCCTGCCACTCCCGGTAAGGAGCATTCGGCGTGACAGTGGTGTCCATGAACGTGACACAGACAGAAGGACTGCTCGGAATGATCGCCGTGATCGGGATCCTGGGCCTCCTGGTCCTCCCGGCGGTGATCGGCATCGCGCACGACAAGATCATCGACCGCCAGATCAGGAGGGCCCAGGAGGCCCGGGGTGATCGGGGTGAAAGGAGGGATCAGAAGTCCTCGTCCAGGTCGACGGTGCCCTCCACCGCCACCTGGTACGCCGACGGGCGGCGCTCGAAGAAGTTCGTCAGCTCCTGAACGCCCTGCAGCTCCATGAAGGAGAACGGGTTCTGCGAGCCGTACACGGGGGCGAAGCCGAGGCGGACGAGGCGCTGGTCGGCGACGCACTCCAGGTACTGCCGCATCGACTCGGTGTTCATGCCCGGCAGGCCGTCGCCGCACAGGTCCCGCGCGAACTGCAGCTCGGCCTCGACGGCCTCCCTGAGCATGTCGGTGACCTGCTGCCCGAGCTCGTCGTCGAACAGGTCCGGCTCCTCCTTGCGGACGGTGTCGACCACGTCGAACGCGAAGCTCATGTGCATGGTCTCGTCGCGGAACACCCAGTTGGTGCCGGTGGCGAGGCCGTGCAGCAGGCCCCGGCTGCGGAACCAGTAGACGTACGCGAAGGCGCCGTAGAAGAACAGGCCCTCGATGCACGCGGCGAAGCAGATCAGGTTGAGCAGGAACCGACGGCGGTCGGCCCTGGTCTCCAGCCGCTCGAGCTTCTCGACCTCGTTGATCCACTTGAAGCAGAACCCGGCCTTCTCCCGGATGGAGGGGATGTTCTCCACCGCGGCGAAGGCGGCCGCGCGGTCGTCCGGGTCGGGGAGGTAGGTGTCCAGGAGCGTCAGGTAGAACTGGACGTGCACGGCCTCCTCGAAGAGCTGACGGCTCAAGTAGAGCCGGGCCTCGGGGGAGTTGATGTGCTTGTACAGCGTCAGCACCAGGTTGTTGGCGACGATCGAGTCACCGGTCGCGAAGAAGGCGACCAGACGGCCGATGAGGTGCTGCTCCTCGGGCGTCAGCTTCGCGAGGTCGGCGACGTCCGAGTGGAGGTCGACCTCCTCCACGGTCCAGGTGTTCTTGATCGCGTCCCGGTAGCGCTCGTAGAAGTCGGGGTAGCGCATGGGGCGCAGGGTCAGCTCGAAGCCCGGGTCGAGAAGGTTCTGGGGACGGTTGGACATTACTGGCAGGCCTCGCAGGACTCGGGGTTTTCCAGGGAGCAGGCGACGGCGTCGGGGTCGGCGGCCTGCTGGACGGGGATGGGGGTCTTGGTCTGCGCCTGGCCCTGGGCGGCGCGGGCGATGCGGGTCGCCGGGCGGGAGCGCAGGTAGTACGTCGTCTTCAGGCCCGACTTCCAGGCGTACGCGTACATCGAGGAGAGCTTGCCGATGGTCGGCGTCTCCATGAACAGGTTCAGGGACTGGGCCTGGTCCAGGAACGGGGTGCGGGCCGCCGCCATGTCGATCAGCCCGCGCTGCGGGATCTCCCAGACCGTTCGGTACAGCGCCCGCACCTCGGCCGGGATCCACGCGAAGTCCTGCACCGAGCCGCCCGAGTCGCGCAGCGCCTCACGGGTGCGGGCGTCCCAGACGCCCAGCTCCTTCAGGTCCTGCACCAGATAGGAGTTGACCTGGAGGAACTCGCCGGACAGCGTCTCGCGCTTGAACAGGTTCGACACCTGCGGCTCGATGCACTCGTACACGCCCGCGATGGAGGCGATGGTGGCGGTGGGCGCGATGGCCAGCAGCAGGGAGTTGCGCAGGCCGACCTCGGCGATACGGCCGCGCAGGGCCGCCCAGCGCTCCGGCCAGGCCAGCTCGACGCCGTAGTGGTCGGGGTGCAGCACGCCCCGGGCCGTACGGGTCTTCTCCCAGGCCGGCAGCGGGCCGTTGCGCTCGGCCAGGTCGGCGGAGGCCTCGTACGCGGTGAGCATGATCCGCTCGGCGATCCGCGTGGACAGGGCCTTGGCCTCCGCTGAGTCGAAGGGCAGGCGCAGCTTGAAGAAGACGTCCTGCAGACCCATCGCGCCGAGGCCGACGGGACGCCACTTGGCGTTCGACCGCCCCGCCTGCTCGGTCGGGTAGAAGTTGATGTCGACCACGCGGTCGAGGAAGGTGACGGCGGTGCGGACGGTGTCGTCCAGTCGCTGCCAGTCGAGGTCCTCGGTCGCCATGTCGACGAACGCACCCAGGTTGACGGACCCCAGGTTGCAGACCGCGGTCTCCCCGTCGTCCGTGACCTCCAGGATCTCCGTGCAGAGGTTGGAGGAGTGGACGACGTGCCCCGGCAGGGCCGTCTGGTTGGCGGTGCGGTTGGCCGCGTCCTTGAAGGTCATCCAGCCGTTGCCGGTCTGCGCGAGGGTGCGCATCATCCGGCCGTACAGCTCGCGGGCCGGCATGGTCTTCTTCGCCAGGCCCGCCGCCTCGGCCTTGCGGTAGGCGGCGTCGAACTCCTCGCCCCACAGGTCCACCAGCTCCGGCACGTCCGACGGGGAGAACAGCGACCACTGCCCGTCGGCGTTGACCCGGCGCATGAACTCGTCCGGGACCCAGTGCGCGAGGTTCAGGTTGTGCGTACGGCGGGCGTCCTCACCGGTGTTGTCCCGCAGCTCCAGGAACTCCTCGATGTCGGAGTGCCAGGTCTCCAGGTAGACGGCCGCGGCGCCCTTGCGCCGGCCGCCCTGGTTCACGGCGGCCACCGAGGCGTCCAGGGTCTTCAGGAACGGCACGATGCCGTTGGAGTGCCCGTTGGTGCCGCGGATCAGCGAACCGCGGCTGCGGATCCGGGAGTACGACAGACCGATGCCGCCGGCGTGCTTGGAGAGCCGGGCCACCTGGTGGTAGCGGTCGTAGATGGAGTCCAGCTCGTCCAGCGGGGAGTCGAGGAGGTAGCAGGACGACATCTGCGGGTGCCGCGTACCGGAGTTGAAGAGCGTGGGGGAGGAGGGGAGGTAGTCGAGCCGGCTCATGAGCCGGTAGAGCGCTGCCACTTCGTCCACCGACCGGGTGGTGTCGTCCTCGGCCAGGCCGCTCGCGACCCGCAGCATGAAGTGCTGGGGCGTCTCGATGACCCTGCGGGTGATCGGGTGCCGGAGCAGGTAACGGCTGTGCAGGGTGCGCAGGCCGAAGTAGCCGAAGCGGTCGTCGGCCCCGCGGTCGATCAGCGCGTCGAGCCGCTCGGCGTGCAGCCGCACGAACTCCGCGGTGCGGTCGGCGATGAGTCCCTCGCGGTGCCCCACGGCCACGGACTCGGTGAAGCAGGTCACGCCCTGCGAGGCGGCCTCGGCGCGGATGGAGAGGGTCAGCAGCCGGGCGGCCAGCCGGGAGTAGGCGGGGTCCTCGGAGATGAGCCCGGCGGCGGCCTCGGTGGCCAGCTCGCGCAACTCCGACTCGTCCGCGCGCGCCGACCGGCCGCGCAGCGCGGCGGCGGCGACCCGGCCGGGGTCGGCGTCGGGGAGGTCGGCGGTCAGCTCGGTCAGGGTCCGCAGCAACGCGGTACCGGGACCGTCGGTCTCCAGGCCGCTGGCTGAAGCCGGATCTGCTGGCGCGATGGTCACGTGGGGCTCTCCCTCGCTCGGCACGGGGGCCTTGCGGAGGGCAGGGGGCAGCCACGAGCGCACACGGCGTCGCGTCCACCGGCCCATCCCACGAGGCCCGGACGTCTGAAGGTCACCCGAACCGGACGGCCGGGTGCGCTGTCGGCAGGTCCTCGGACTGACTCCTGGGCGCAGACGCGCACAAGTACACCGTTGCGGGACAGTTCCGGATTCGCACCGGATTCCCCTGCGGCGACAGCGAGCATGAGCATACATCTAGTGCCGGGCTGTCGTGTCACCCCCAGATGTTGTGTCGTGGCGGTGTCAGAGCGTCAACTCATAGGTGAGCAGAGTGATGTCGTCCAGCTCGGGCAGCGGATTCCAGTCCCGCTCGGGTGTGCGAACGAAACCCAGCCGTTCGTAGATGCGGTGGGCGGCGTGCATGGTGCGCTGGGTCGACAGGACGACGGCCCGGCAGCCCGCGGTGGCCCGTGCGCGGTCGATGCAGGCCCGGACGAGGGCCTCGCCGGCGCCCTGGCCGCGGCCGGCTCTGGCGACGGCCAGCATGCGGATCTCGGCCTCTCCGGGCCGCGCGATGTCGGCCATGGGACCGGGGGAGGGCACGAAGGTGACGCCGCCGAGGAGGGTGTCGTCCCGGGTGGCCACGAGTACGTCGGCCGCGGCCGCTCGCTTGGCCACGTCCTTGAGTTCGCCGAGGTACGCGTCGCTCTCGCCGAAGTCCAGGAGCCCGTCCTGGAGGTACGCCTGGGCGGTGATCTCGCCGAGGGTGTCGTACTCGGCGGGGGCTGCGGGGCGGATCCGGATGTCCATGGCACCGAGTCTGCCCGAGGGGTACGACAACGGGCCGCCGGATTTCCTCCGGCGGCCCGTCGTACGGCAGTCGCTCAGTGACCGGCGCCCGCGGTGGCCGGCGGCAGCTCCACCTGGACCCCCGGGTCGCCCGCGTCCGCCGTGTAGTCCTCCGGCTTGGTCTCGTCGGCGCCCTCGGGGGCCTTCACGGCCTTGAGGACGAAGGTGAGGACCACGGTGACCACGACGTTGAGGACGAAGGCCGTGAGGCCGATGTAGCCGATCTCGCCGATGCCGGGGATCTCCTTCGCCGAGCCGCCGAAGTGCTTCTGCGTCGGGGAGGCGACGCCGTACGCGGCGACCGTGCCGTACACCATGCCGACCGCCCAGCCGGCGAGCAGGGCCCAGCGGTGGAACCAGCGGGTGAACAGCCCGCCGACCAGGGCCGGGAAGGTCTGCAGGATCCAGATGCCGCCCAGCAGCTGGAAGTTGATCGCCACTGTCTTGTCCATCGTCAGCACGAAGACCAGCGCGCCGACCTTCACCAGCAGCGAGACGACCTTGGAGACCTGGGCCTCCTGCTTCGGCGTCGCGTCCGGCTTGATGAAGTCCTTGTAGATGTTGCGGGTGAAGAGGTTCGCCGCCGCGATCGACATGATCGCCGCGGGGACCAGGGCGCCGATGCCGATCGCCGCGAAGGCCACGCCCGCGAACCAGTCAGGGAACATGTTCTCGAACAGCTGCGGGATGGCCAGCTGGCCGTTGGTGACCTTGACCCCGGCCGCGATCGCCATGAAGCCCAGCAGGGCCAGCAGGCCGAGCATCAGGGAGTACAGCGGCAGGATGGTGGTGTTGCGGCGGATCACCTCACGGCTCTTGGAGGACAGGGTCGCGGTGATCGAGTGCGGGTACATGAAGAGCGCGAGCGCGGAGCCCAGGGCCAGGGTCGCGTACGTCCACTGGCCGGCCTCCGGAGGCGCGAGCGCGCCGCGCGGCTTGCCCGTCGCCGGGTTGACCTGGCTGAAGGCGTGGCCCGCCTTGGCGAAGATGTCGTCGAAGCCGCCCAGCTTGATCGGGATGTAGATGATCGCCACCGCGATGACGATGTAGATCAGCGTGTCCTTGACGAACGCGATCAGGGCGGGGGCGCGCAGGCCGGACGAGTAGGTGTACGCCGCGAGCACGCCGAACGCGATCAGCAGGGGCAGGTCCCGCACGAACCAGTTGGTGCTGCCGTCCCCGCCGACGCCCATCACGTCCAGCACCGCCTGGATGCCGACGAGCTGGAGCGCGATGTACGGCATCGTCGCCAGGATGCCGGTCAGCGCCACCGCCAGCGACAGGCCCTTGGAGCCGAAGCGGCCCCGGACGAAGTCGGAGGTGGTGACGTACCCGTGGCGGTGCGAGACCGACCACAGGCGCGGCAGGAACGTGAAGATCAGCGGGTAGACCAGGATCGTGTACGGCACCGCGAAGAAGCCGGCCGCGCCCGCCGCGTAGATCGCCGCCGGTACGGCGACGAAGGTGTACGCCGTGTACAGGTCGCCGCCGAGCAGGAACCATGTGATCCAGGTGCCGAACGACCGTCCGCCCAGACCCCACTCGTCCAGGGAGTGCTCGTTCTCGGCCCTGCGCCAGCGGGCGGCGAGGAAGCCCACGACCGTGACGGCCAGGAAGAAGAAGATGAAGACGCCGAGCGCGACGCCGTTGACGCCGTCCTTCACTTCACCTCACCGCCCTTCTGGGAGGCGCGGCCGCGCTGGTCGCGCTGCCACAGCTTGTACGCGGTCATCGTGAGCGCGGTGGAGATCAGTACCCAGGCCATCTGGTACCAGTAGAAGAACGGGATCCCGATGAAGGCGGGGTCCGTCTTGGCGTAGGAACCGACCCAGAGCATCGCCACGAAGGGCGCGAATAGACACAGGCCGATGACCACGCGTACCGGTGTCACCACCGGTGGTTTCACTTCAGGCGTTTCGGACATGGCACGGCTCCGTCCCCTCGCTGATCACCTGTGTAATGCGCAGGCAATGTAGGTGACGGTGCCATGGAAGCGGAAGACCTCGTCCGGATCTCGGTATATCGATTCAGCGACGGTCCGCGGGTCCTACTCGACCGGCCGCTTCAGCCGCGCGACGAACTTGTACCGGTCGCCCCGGTACACCGAGCGCACCCACTCCACCGGCTTGCCCTCGTGGTCCAGGGAGTGGCGGGAGAGCATCAGCATCGGCAGGCCCACGTCGGTGCCGAGCAGGCCCGCCTCGCGCGGGGTGGCCAGCGAGGTCTCGATGGTCTCCTCGGCCTCGGCGAGGTGGACGTCGTAGACCTCGGCGAGGGCGGTGTAGAGGGACGTGTACTTCACCAGGGAGCGGCGCAGGGCCGGGAAGCGCTTGGCGCTCAGGTGGGTGGTCTCGATGGCCATCGGCTCGCCGTTGGCCATGCGCAGCCGCTCGATGCGCAGCACCCGTCCGCCGGCGGCGATGTCGAGCAGCCCGGCGAGCCGGTCGTCGGCGGTGATGTACCCGATGTCCAGCAGCTGCGAGGTCGGCTCCAGGCCCTGGGCGCGCATGTCCTCGGTGTAGGAGGTGAGCTGGAGCGCCTGGGACACCTTGGGCTTGGCCACGAAGGTGCCCTTGCCCTGGATGCGCTCCAGGCGCCCCTCGACCACCAACTCCTGCAGGGCCTGGCGGACGGTGGTGCGGGAGGTGTCGAACTCGGCCGCCAGCGTGCGCTCGGGCGGGACCGGCGTGCCCGGCGCCTGGGTCTCCGTCATGTCGAGCAGGTGCTTCTTCAGGCGGTAGTACTTGGGCACGCGCGCCGTACGGACGGTGGTGCCGGCCTCGTTCTCCGCACTGCTGACGTCGGTGCTCATGCTCTGCCTTCCCGGCTCCGGATGCCGAAAGCGACCGACATCCCATCGGCCACGGCTCACATCGTGGCACGGGTTCCTCTGTCAGGACTCCACCCGCACGCTCCGTGATCCCCTCTATATACAGTGGTGACCAAGGCTGGTCTAGTCCATAGGGGCGAGCCGGCGTCAGATCCCCTGCCAGTCCGGCTTGCCCGCGTAGGTGTGCCGGAAGTAGTCGGCCAGCTTCAGCTTGGACGCGGCCGCCTCGTCGACGACCACCGTGGCGTGCGGGTGCAGCTGGAGCGCGGAGGCCGGGCAGACGGCCGCGACCGGGCCCTCGACGGTCGCGGCGACGGCGTCCGCCTTGCCCTCGCCGGTCGCCAGCAGCACCAGGTGCCGTGCCTCCAGGATGGTGCCGATGCCCTGGGTGATGACGTGGTGCGGCACCTGCGCGATGTCGCCGTCGAAGAAGCGGGCGTTGTCGACGCGGGTCTGCTCGGTCAGCGTCTTGATCCGGGTGCGCGAGGCGAGGGACGAACAGGGCTCGTTGAAGCCGATGTGCCCGTCGGTGCCGATCCCGAGCAGCTGCAGGTCCACCCCGCCGGCCTCGGCGAGCGCACGGTCGTACGCCGCGCAGGCCGCCCGGACGTCCTCTGCGGTGCCGTCGGGTCCGAGGAACTTGTCCATGCCGATGCCGAGCGGCTCCAGGACCTCCCGGCGCAGCACCGAGCGGTAGGACTCGGGGTGGTCGGCGGGCAGCCCCACGTACTCGTCGAGCTGGGCGATGCGCGCCCGCGAGGTGTCCACGGCGCCGGAGCGCACCTTCGCGGTGAGCGCCTGGTAGATGGGCAGCGGGGTGGAGCCGGTGGCCACGCCGAGCAGGGCGTCGGGCTTGCGTCGCAGCAGCTGCGCCATGGCCTCGGCGATCAGCTCGCCGCCCGCCGCGGCGTCCGGAACGATGACAACTTCCACGCTGGGCCTGCCGTTCTGAAGTGGGCTCTGGACGTCTATGTGGTTTAGACCAATCTAACAGAACCGGGTCCCCGGGGGAGTGCGCCCGCCCTGTGGTTCCGCGGGCCCCGCACTTCTCCAAGGGCCGCTATAAAGTGCCCTCCCATGGTGAGCGGTCAGGACACGAGCACACGGGCCGGAGCCTCCAGATCGCGGGGCCGCCCGCGCTCCTTCGATCGTGCCACCGCCCTGGAGAAGGCGCTCATGGCCTTCTGGGAGCACGGCTACGAGGCCACCTCGGTCGCCGACCTCACCCACATCATGGGCATCGGCACTCCCAGCCTGTACGCGGCCTTCGGTGACAAGCGGTCGCTGTTCGAGGAGGTCGTGCGGCTCTACACCGCCACCCACGGCGCCTTCGGCGAGCGCGCCCTCGCCGAGGAGCCCACCGCCCGCGCCGCCGTCGCGCGCATGCTGCGCGAGGCCGCCGCCGCGTACACCGACCCCGCCCACCCCTACGGCTGCCTGGTCGTGCACGCCGCCACCAACTGCACCAGCCCCGAGGTGGCGCGGCTGCTGCGCGATCGGCGCAACGCGGACATCGCCGCCTTCGAGTCGCGGATCCGGGCGGACGTCGCGGCGGGGCGGCTCCCGGCCGGCACCGACGCCGCCGCCCTCGCCCGGCACACCGGCGCCATGGTCCAGGGCATGTCCCAGCAGGCCCGCGACGGAGCGAGCCGTGGGGAACTGGAAGCGCTCGCGGAAATTGCCCTGTCCATCTGGCCCCAAGGGTGACCTGCGCGGGCTAGTCTGCATGGCATCGGGTGCCATCACTTCCGTGCACGGGGTGCACCGGTCTTGTGCGTCGGTGTTACCGGTCGTCGTGCATGCCGACAAGACCATGGACACATCGTTGTGGTCTAGTCCAGAATCACCAGTGGACATCCAAGTGAACAAGCCTCCGCCTTCCCCGCACAGGAAGGCGGACCGAGGAACCGGTGCTCTCTGCCCTGACTGCCCCGGCTCCTCGACCTTCGGCCGACCGGGACCGCACACCCCACGGCCGATGATGCTCCGGGCTGCGGTGCCGGGAGGGTTGAGGGTCCCTTCCAGGCGCCGCGGCCCGCGGGTGTTTCGGGGCCCGGCCGCAGATGTTTTTCAGCCATGTTCAAACGTGCGGGTACGCTCGCAGACGTGCCCTCCATGAACGAACTGGTCCGCCAGCACACCGCCCTCGACGACTCCGACCTCGAGTGGCTCCATCTGCTGGTCTCGGAGTGGCAGCTGCTCTCCGACCTCTCCTTCGCCGACCTGGTTCTGTGGGTCCCCACCCGGGACGGCACCCGGTACGTCTCGGTCGCCCAGATGCGCCCCAACACCGGCCCCACCTCCTACCAGGACGACATGGTCGGCCACCTGGTCCCGCGCGGCCGGCGGCCCATGCTGGACGCGGCGCTGGACGAGGGCCGGATCGTGCGCGAGGGCGACCCGGAGTGGCGCGAAGAGGTCCCCGTACGGGTCGAGTCCATCCCCGTGCGGCGCGAGGGCCGCGTCCTCGGTGTGATCGCCCGCAACACCAACCTGCTCACCGTCCGCACCCCGAGCCGCCTGGAGCTGACCTACCTCCAGAGCGCCTCCGACCTCGCGCAGATGATCGCGGCGGGATCGTTCCCCTTCCCCGACCAGCAGGTCGACATGGACGCCTCGCCGCGCGTCGGCGACGGCCTGATCCGGCTGGACGGCGACGGCATCGTCCAGTACGCCTCCCCGAACGCGCTGTCCGCCTACCACCGCCTGGGCCTCGCCGCCGACCTGGTCGGCCAGCACCTCGGGCAGACCACCGCCGAGCTCGCCCCCACCCGGGGTCCGGTCGACGAGGCGCTCGCCAAGGCGGCCAGCGGCTGGGCGCCGCGCGAGTTCGAGATCGAGGCCAACGACGGCGTCATCCAGTTCCGGGCGATCCCGCTCAAGCCCAAGGGCACCCGGATCGGTTCGCTGGTGCTGTGCCGGGACGTCACCGAACTGCGCCGTCGCGAGCGCGAGTTGATAACGAAGGACGCGACCATCCGGGAGATCCACCACCGGGTGAAGAACAACCTCCAGACGGTCGCCGCGCTGCTGCGGCTGCAGGCCCGGCGCATCGAGTCCGAGCGCGGCCGGGAGGCCCTGGAGGAGGCCGTCCGCCGGGTCGGCTCCATCGCGATCGTGCATGAGACGCTGTCTCAGAACCTGGATGAGCGCGTGGAGTTCGACGACATCGCCGACCGGGTGCTGGCGATGGTCGCCGAGATCTCGCCGGGCAAGGTGACCGGCCGGCGCAGCGGGCGGTTCGGGATCCTCGACGCCGAGGTGGCCACCCCGCTGTCGATGGTGCTCACCGAGGTCCTGCAGAACGCCCTGGAGCACGGCTTCCGCGAGGGCGACACGGGCACGGTCGAGGTCTCCGCGGTCCGCGGCGGTACGACCAAGGAGGCCCGACTCCTCGTCACCGTCCAGGACGACGGCGTCGGCCTGCCCGAGAACTTCGACCCGCACCGCTCGGGCAACCTCGGGCTGCAGATCGTACGGACGCTGGTTGAGGGCGAGTTGGGCGGCACGTTCGACATGGTGCCGGCGCCGGGGCGGGGGACCAGGGTGATCCTCGATATTCCGGTGCGGGCGCAGAAGTAGCCCAACCGGCGTACGGCGAAGGGGGCTTTGCCGGTAGGCGCGGCCCGGCGCGGACAGCAAAAAGCCCCGGACCGCCGTTGGTCCGAGGCTCGTGCTCGTTGCTGCTCTGCTATATGGCTAAGCGCATCGGGGGATACTGCGCGCTGCGGCTCGGGGGCGGGAGATGCGTGCGTGCTGCACGCGCCGCCAAGCTCAGGCTGTCAGCAGGGGTGGGTATGTCAGGCGGAGGCCTGACGAGCCCGGTTGCGGGCGGCGCGGCGCTTCATGGCGCGGCGCTCGTCCTCGCTGAGACCACCCCAGACGCCGGAGTCCTGACCGGACTCGAGCGCCCACTGCAGACACTGCTCGATCACCGGGCAGCGACGGCAGACGGCCTTGGCTTCCTCGATCTGCAGCAGCGCAGGACCGGTGTTGCCGATGGGGAAGAAGAGCTCGGGGTCTTCCTCGCGGCAAACGGCGTTGTGACGCCAGTCCATGGCTGCTACCTCTCCTAGGTTCTCTGAACGTATTACGTGCAGGTTGCTTGTGAATGTGAACGCTTTCACGAATCCCTCAACAAGTGAAGGGCCGACCGCCGAGTCTTCCCCGGCGTGGTCCTTGGTTTGAAGAGGGGTTCCGGTGATCAGTGGAGGCCGGTGTTGCGGGCCGTCCCGATCGCCACGTAGAGACTCGCAAACCTCAGCGACGGATACAACCCCTTCCGGAAAGTTTTTTTTGATTCCTCGGTGTCGACTAGGTCACAGCCGTACTTCCATGGGGTGGATCCTGGCCTAAACGTTCGAGTGAAAGGACTTTTGCCTGTTCCGCTCACACAATCACACGCAGTGCACGGCGTACGCCTGTGAACGTCACGCTCCTACGCAGTCCCAGGTGGTCACCGTCCATCTGCAGGGGCAGAGGAACCTTCGAATGCAAGGTGAACTGGTCCAGATCGTGCAGCGAGACGACATGTCGACCATGGGGTCCGCGCTCGGGGGACGAAGTGAGCAACTGGGTGCCATACCGGGCAACCGCGGCGGTCGACAGGCGGCTGAGACCGAGCACGTCGATGCCGGTATCGAACGAGGCCTTAGGCGACGTGTACATGGGGCGATTGCCGAGATACGTCCAAGGGGACGTGTTCGAGACTATGGCGACCACAAGATCGGCGATCGGATCCTCACCCGTTCGCTCCAACGTGATCGAGCCGTGCCGGCGGTTGGGCTCACCGAGGAACTGCCGGACCACCTGACGTACGTACAGCGCGTGCGTCGACTTCTTCCCGCGCTCGCGCTGCTGCTCCACCCGGCCGACGACACCCGCGTCGAACCCCAGTCCCGCGTTGAAGGTGAACCAGCGGTCCGGGACCGCCTCGTCCTCGGTGCCGGGCGTACCCGAGGTCAGCCCGAGGCCGACGACCCGCTCCCGGCGCTCCCGCAGCGCGTCCAGCAGGGCGCCGGTGGCCTCGACCGGGTCGTTGGGCAGGCCCAGGGCGCGGGCGAAGACGTTGGTGGAGCCGCCGGGTACGACGGCGAGACCGGGCAGACGCTCGGGGTCGGGTCCGGCGTGCAGCAGGCCGTTGACGACCTCGTTGACCGTGCCGTCACCGCCGAGGGCCACGACCAGGTCGATGTCGTCGCTGTCCGCCGCCTGCCGGCCGAGGTCGCGCGCGTGCCCGCGGTACTCGGTGGTGACCGCCTCGAGCTTCATCTCGCTCGCCAGCGCGTGGATCAGCACGTCACGCCTGCGTGCGCTTGTGGTGGTTGCCGCCGGGTTGACCACGAGAAGTGCACGCATGGACTGCAGCGTACCTACTGGGGGGTACCGGGCCCATACCGAGGTAGGGATCGGGTAAGAGGTGATGGCGTGACACTGGACACTTGGCGCTCCGTGGTTCCCCGCGCCCCGTTCCGGACGCCCGACACCGGCCCCGCTACCCTGCTGGGGTGAGCAGTGAGCAGAACCCCGGCCCCGACCCCGCCGACACCGCCGAAGCCGGCGCGGCGGGCCGTCCCCGCCGGCTGACCTACGCCGCCGTGCTGGCCGCCCTCGAAGGTGTCGCGCTGGCGGTCGGCGGGCTGTGGGTGCTCGTGCTCGGGCTCACCGGAGACCCGGACGACCGGCAGCAGGCCGTGACCCTGGGCATCACGCTGGTCGTGCTCGCGCTGCTGCCGCTGCTCGCCGCGCGCGGGCTGCTGCTGCGGCGCGGCTGGAGCCGCGGCCCCGCGGTGATCACCCAGATCATGGCACTGCCGATCGCCTACAACCTGCTCAAGGCCGACAGCATGGCCATCCCGGCCGGCATCGCCCTCGCGGTGGTCGCCGTGGCGGCACTGGTCCTCCTCGTCAACGGAGAGACGACCCGGGCCCTCGGGATCAAGGGCCCGGGTCGCACGGAGTAAGCGCCCTCACTCCTCGACGAGCAGCTTCTCCCGCAGCTGGGCCAGGGTGCGGGCCAGCAGCCGGGAGACGTGCATCTGGGAGATGCCGACCTCCTGAGCGATCTGCGACTGGGTCATGTTCCCGAAGAAGCGCAGCAGCAGGATCCGCTTCTCCCGCGGCGGCAGATCCTCCAGCAGCGGCTTGAGGGACTCCCGGTACTCCACGCCCTCCAGCGCCTCGTCCTCCGCGCCGAGGGTGTCGGCGACCGCCGGGGACTCGTCGTCGGTGTCGGGGACGTCCAGGGACAGCGTGGAGTACGCGTTGGCGGACTCCAGGCCCTCCAGGACCTCCTCCTCGGAGATCGCGAGCTTCTCGGCCAGCTCGTGGACCGTGGGGGAGCGGCCGTGCAGCTGGGACAGCTCGGCCGTCGCCGTGGTCAGCGCGAGCCGCAGCTCCTGCAGCCGGCGCGGCACGCGGACCGCCCAGCCCTTGTCGCGGAAGTGCCGCTTGATCTCGCCGACCACGGTCGGGGTGGCGTACGTGGAGAACTCCACGCCGCGCTCCGGGTCGAACCGGTCGACGGACTTGATCAGCCCGATCGTGGCGACCTGGGTGAGGTCGTCGAGCGGCTCGCCGCGGTTGCGGAACCGGCGCGCCAGGTGCTCCACGAGCGGCAGATGCATACGCACCAGCTGATTGCGCAGCTCCGCGTACTCCGCGCTGCCCGCGTTCAGCTTGCGCAGCTCCACGAACATCGCCCGCGCCCCGCTGCGGTCCGCCGGGTCGTGCTGTACCGCCTGCACGGCCTCCGCGCTCAGCGCCTCGTCGTCGGCGTACCGCTCGTGCTCGCTCATCGTCCCGCCCGTAGCCCTTCCCCGAGCAGCCCTGGCCCCCGTGCGGCCGGTGGGCCCGGCGCCGCCGGGCCCTTCCGGCGGTACGTCCTGCACGGCACCGTCACCGGCGATCCGCGCGGAGTCGTCCTCCGGGTGTGGCCTGGCCTGCTCGGGGATGCCGTCGATGCCGTCCGCCATGCGCCGGGAGCCGTCCCCGGGAGACTCCCCGGAGACCTCGCCCGTGCTGGGCCAGGGGGCACCCCCGTCCCCGGCCGGCAGCTCGCGTGTGCCGCGCTCTTCGTCCCGCACCGGACCGTCCCCGTTCCTCACGCCGGGCCAGGGCCCGCGCCGCGCTGTTTGTAGAGGCTGATCGACACGGTCTTGTCCTCGTCGACGGCGGACGAGACCTTGCCCGCGAGGGCCGAGAGCACGGTCCAGGCGAAGGTGTCCCGCGAGGGGGCGTGACCGTCCGTGGTCGGCGCCGAGACCGTGACCTCCAGCGAGTCGTCGACGAGCCGGAAGACACAGCTGAGCACGGAGCCGGGCACGGCCTGCTGGAGCAGGATCGCGCAGGCCTCGTCCACGGCGATGCGCAGGTCCTCGATCTCGTCCAGGGTGAAGTCCAAGCGGGCCGCCAGACCGGCCGTGGCCGTCCGCAGCACCGACAGGTAGGCACCCGCGGCCGGCAGCCGGACTTCCACGAAGTCCTGGTTCGCCGCGGGCTCGCCTGCGATCTGGGACACCCTCACCTCCATGGTGGTACAAGCTTTACGGGGCCGGGGGGGTCGCCCCCCGGGGTAACGCGTACGTGGTTCCGCGGTGACGCTATCGCGCTCCGAACGGTCCTGTCCCGGGACCCCAACCCCCCTGACGTCACTCACAGTAAAGCTGCGCATACGCTCCGTGTCTAGAGGGTTTGCGGGCCCAAATGGGAAGAGCGTGCGCCGGGTTGACGTACCCAGACGTCCGACGCTCGAACCGTCGTGCGGTCGCCGCCGCATGCAGTGTCACACGAGAACACGGTCGAGCGGGAATGCGATCACCCGGGAACCCGCTCGTAAGAGGGTCAGACGAGCACGTGGTCCACGAAGCACCACCGCCAGTCCTCGCCGGGCTCGAAGGTCCGCATCACCGGGTGACCGGTCGTCTCGTGGTGCTGCGTCGCGTGCCGTCCGGGCGAGGAGTCGCAGCAGCCGACGTGGCCGCAGGTGAGGCACAGCCGCAGCTGCACGGGGTGCGTGCCGTCGCGCAGGCACTCCGGGCAGGTCGGGGCGAGCGGATCCGGCTCCGGGTGCGGCAGCGCGTCGGAGTGCGTGCACTGTTTCATGATTGCCAGATTACGACGGGCGTGCGGGTGGCCGCGCGGAAAACGAGGGTGGGGGAGGATCATGGACGTGATGCCGCTGCTGTTGCTGGTGGCGGGCAGTGCGGCGATCGCGGGGGCCGCCCGGCGCACTCCGGTGCCGGCACCGCTGCTGCTGGTCGCCGTGGGCCTCGCGGTCTCGTACATCCCCGGGATCCCGCCCTACACCCTGGACCCGCAGGTCGTCCTGCCGCTGGTGCTGCCGCCGCTGCTGTACAAGGAGGGCACGGAGAGCTCGTACCTGGACCTGCGCGCCCAGATGCGGCCGGTGGGGCTGCTGTCGATCGGGTACGTGCTCTTCGCGACCTTCGCCGTCGGCTGGGTCGCCTATCTCGTCGTACCGGGGCTGCCGCTGCCCGCCGCGCTGGTGCTGGGCGCGGTGGTGGCGCCGACGGACGCGGTCGCGGCCGCGGCGATCGCGCGCCGGGTCGGCCTGCCCTCCCGGCTCACCACCATCCTCCAGGGCGAGTCCCTGCTCAACGATGCCACCGCGATCACCGCCTACAAGGTGGCCCTCGGCGCGGCCGTCGGCGCGGGCGCCACCTGGGCCGACGGGTTCGGCGAGTTCCTGAGGGCCGCCATCGGGGGTGTCGTGGTCGGCCTGGTGCTCATGGTGCCGATCCACTGGCTGCGCACCCACCTGAAGGAGGCCCTGCTCCAGAACACCCTCTCCCTGCTGATCCCGTTCGTCGCCTACGGCGTCGCCGAGCAGTTCCACGGCTCCGGGGTCCTCGCGGTCGTCGTGGTCGCGGTGTACCTCGGGCACCACGCGTGGGAGGTCGACTTCGCCACCCGGCTCCAGGAGGACGCGGTGTGGCGGATGGTCGCGTTCGTGCTGGAGTCGGCGGTGTTCGCCCTGATCGGGCTCCAACTGCCCACCATCCTCAAGGGATTGGGCGCGTACGAGGGCCGTGACGCGGCCTGGTACGCCATCGCGGTCTTCCTCGTGGTCGTCGTGGCCCGGTTCGTCTGGGTGTATCCGTCGGCCTTCCTGCCCCGGCTGCTCTTCCGCCACATCCGGGAACGCGAGGACAACCCCACCTGGCGGGCGCCGGCCGTGGCGTCGTGGGCCGCCATGCGCGGTGTGGTGTCCCTGGCCATCGCCTTCTCGATCCCGCTCACGGTGCACGGCGGCGCCCCCTTCCCGCAGCGGAACCTGATCCTCTTCCTGACCTTCACCACGGTCATCGGCACCCTCGTGGTGCAGGGCCTGACGCTCGCGCCGCTGATCCGCCTGATGAAGTTCCCCGGCCGTGACGCGCAGGCCGAGACCCTCGCCGAGGCCAACGCCCAGGCGCAGGCCTCCCGGGCCGCCGAGAGGCGCCTCGACGCCCTTCTCGCCGACGAACGCAACGAACTGCCCCCGCCGCTGGCCGACCGGCTGCGCACGGTCCTGGAGCGCCGCCGCAACGCCGTCTGGGAGCGCCTCGGCCAGACCAACCCCATCACCGGCGAGTCCGTCGACGACACCTACCGCCGCCTCTCGCGCGAGATGATCGGCGCCGAACGCGAGGTCTTCGTCAAGCTCCGCGACCACCGCTACATCGACGACGAGATGCTGCGCGCGCTGCTCAGACGCCTGGACCTGGAGGAGGCGGCGGCCTACCGGGAGGCGGAGTAGCGCTACGGGAACGGCCGCCCGGTGATGACGGCGGCGACCGTCGTCCCGCGCGCGAAGGCGCCCTCCTCCGCGAGGGTGACCAGTCCGTAGAGCAACTTGGCGACATAGAGACGTTCGACGGGCAGCCCGTGGCGGTCCTCGAAGTCCTCGGCGAACGCGTGCAGTGCGGGTGTCGTGCGGGCGTACCCGCCGAAGTGGAAACGCTCGTCCAGCGACCAGGAGCCGGTACGGCCGCCGAAGGCACGTTCCTGCAGTGCCTGTACGTCGTCTGCCAGGAAGCCGCCCCTGAGGACCGGCACGCCGAGCGCCCGCTGCCCCTGGGCCAGACCCGCGGCCAGCCCGGCGAGCGTGCCACCGGTGCCGCAGGCGACGCCGACGACATCGGCGAACCCGCGCAGCTCCGCTCCCAGCGCCCGGCAGCCGTGGACGGCCGCGCTGTTGCTGCCGCCTTCGGGCACGACGTACGCCTCCTCGGCCCCGGCCGCGCGCAGGACCGCATCCAGGGTCTCGGGGTCGGTCTTGCGGCGATATGTCGCTCTATCGACGAAGTGCAGCCGCATGCCGTCCGCCGCGCACCGGGCGAGCGAGGGGTTGAGCGGACGGTCGGCCAGCTCCTGGCCGCGGACCACGCCGGTGGTCGCCAGCCCGAGGATCCGGCCCGCTGCGGCGGTGGCCCGCAGGTGGTTGGAGTAGGCCCCGCCGAAGGTGACCAGCGGCCGCCCTGCCGCGGCCTCGATGTTCGGCACGAGCTTGCGCCACTTGTTGCCGACGAGGTCGGGGTGGATCAGATCGTCCCGCTTGAGGAGGAGCCGGAGCCCGCGCCGCCCGAACCGGTCGTCCCCGACCTCCTGGAGGGGGGAGGGGAGGCGGGGGGCGAGGGCGGTCCGGCTGGTCACCGCTCCATTGTCGCCCGGCACCGGGGCCGGGCCCGGCTGGGACGCTCACCGGCACAGGCGACGGCAAGGAGGCCCTGCCGCGCTATCCCTTCAGTCGCTCGGCCACGCGATCCCGCAGCCAGTCCATGCCGAGCCCCCGCGGATCCACTTTCCCCGGCTGCCACTCCAAGTGGCCGATGGCCGACCTCTCGGTCCACCCGTGCGGGCGGCACACCGCGGCGGCGACCCGCTCGTTCGCGTCCGGCAAGGAGGCCCTGCCGCGCTATCCCTTCAGTCGCTCGGCCACGCGATCCCGCAGCCAGTCCATGCCGAGCCCCCGCGGATCCACTTTCCCCGGCTGCCACTCCAAGTGGCCGATGGCCGACCTCTCGGTCCACCCGTGCGGGCGGCACACCGCGGCGGCGACCCGCTCGATCGCGTCCAGCTGGGCCTCGGGCCACGGATCCTCCCCGTCGCCCAGGTTCTCGCACTCGAAGCCGTAGAAGTGCCGGTTGCCGTCGGTGCCGGCCTCGTTGTCCGGCGGCAGCGCCTTCTCGGCGATGACGGCCCGCAGCACGTCGTCGTCGCCGAGGCCGGCGTGGTTGGCGCGGCCGTAGCCGACCAGGTGGACCGTGCCGTCCTTGGTGATCACGCCGTGGCACAGCGGGCCCGGCAGCCCCGGATGGCCGTCCCGGCAGACCTGCACGGTGTGCGCGCTGCCCCGGGTCACCGTGTGGTGGATCATCACGCCGTGGACGGGCCCCCACGGGCCCTTGTGGTTGCGGTTGTGGTTCCGCCAGTCGCCGACCTCGACGACCGCGACGCCCTCCGCTCGCAGTGCGTCCAGAAACCCGCTCGCGGACATGGGTGGGGCCATGCCGCCTCCTTCGTGCCATGCCGGTCCGTGTACCGACACCTCTACCGAAACCGGACGCCCCGGAGCACGTCGTTCGCACACTGTGCGAGCCGATCCGGCCAGGTGGCGCGGGTCTGCGGCGTCCCGGGGCGCTGGACCGGAGCCCCTCTTCGTGCCCGGTGATCCGATGATCCATTCCCGCTCTTTCGGGTAATGGCACGGCCACGTTCCGTGATGGAAGCTCGGATACCGAGACCGGTGCCCCCTGCGATTCGGTGCCGGGCATACCTGGGAGGCAATTCTCTATGTCGGTAGGCGAAGAGGTCCGCACGGATCAGGGCAAGCCGCAGCAGTCCCTCGGGACGGCGGCCGCGCGGAACCTGGCCACCACGACCAAGTCCGTTCCTCAGATGCAGGAGATCAGCTCCCGCTGGCTGCTGCGCACACTCCCGTGGGTCGACGTACAGGGCGGCACGTACCGCGTCAACCGGCGCCTGACGTACTCCGTCGGCGACGGCCGCATCACCTTCGTCAAGACCGGGGACCAGGTCGAGGTCATCCCGGCCGAGCTCGGCGAACTGCCGGCCCTGCGCTCGTACGAGGACGAGGAGGTGCTGACGGAGCTCGCCCGGCGCTGCCGCCAGCGCGACTTCGCGCCCGGCGAGGTGATCGCCGACTTCGGCAACCAGACGGGCGAGGTGTACCTGCTGGCGCACGGCAGGGTCGAGAAGATCGGCACCGGCCCCTACGGCGACGACGCGGTCCTCGGAGTCCTCGCCGACGGCGCCTACTTCGGCGAGCAGGCGCTGCTGGACCCGGACGCCATCTGGGAGTACACCGTCCGCGCCGACACCGCGACCACCGTGCTGATCCTCAGCCGTCAGGACTTCCAGCAGGTCGCCGAGCGCTCGGACACCCTGCGCGACCACCTCGAACAGCTGCGCTCGGTGCCGGAGCAGCGGACCAACAAGTACGGCGAGAAGGAGGTCGAGCTGGCGGCCGGCCACTCCGGCGAGCCCGACATCCCGCACACCTTCGTGGACTACGAGGCGCGGCCCCGCGAGTACGAGCTGAGCATCGCCCAGACCGTGCTGCGCATCCACACGCGCGTGGCCGACCTCTACAACCAGCCGATGAACCAGACCGAGCAGCAGCTCAGGCTCACGGTCGAGGCGCTCAAGGAGCGCCAGGAGCACGAACTGATCAACAACCGCGACTTCGGCCTGCTCCACAACTGCGAGTACGACCAGCGGATCCAGCCGCACGACGGCGTGCCCGGCCCGGACGACATGGACGAGCTGCTCAGCCGCCGGCGCAGCACCAAGCTGTTCCTGGCCCACCCTCGCGCGATCGCCGCGTTCGGGCGTGAGCTGAACAAGCGCGGCCTCGTCCCGGAGACCGTCGAGATCGGCGGCAACCGCATCCCGACCTGGCGCGGAGTGCCCATCTACCCCTGCAACAAGATCCCGGTCACCCCGGAGCGCACGACCTCGATCATCGCGATGCGTACCGGTGAGCAGGACCAGGGTGTCATCGGCCTGCGGCAGTCGGGCATCCCCGACGAGATCGAGCCGAGCATGTCCGTGCGGTTCATGGGCATCAACGAACAGGCCATCATCAAGTACCTGGTGACGGCCTACTACTCGGCCGCCGTGCTGGTGCCCGACGCGCTCGGCGTGCTGGAGAACGTCGAGATCGGCCGGTGGAGGTGACGTTTCCGCACTTCGCGGCCGTGTCCCCGCCCGCAGGGAGGGGTAGACCCTCGGAATATGCGTCCGGCCGGGCCGGCGTTGCCGGTGTCCGCGGACCTGGCGAGGGGGAGACATGGCCGAGTTCATGACGGAGACAGAGCAGCGTTCCTCCGCCGTGCCGCACCCTGGCACGGCGGCGGAACGGCAGGGAAGGAGCGACGACACCGGTGCCGATCCGGTCGAAGGAGAACCGGGACGGCATCCGGAACGGCAGACCGCGGGGCATGCCGAAGGGCAGGAGGCGCCGGCGCTCCTGGAGCGCACCCGGGCCGTCGTCGACCCGGAGCTGCGGGCGGCCGTGGAGTCGCTGCCCGCCCCGATGCGCCGTATCGCGCTCTACCACTTCGGCTGGCAGCAGGCGGACGGCAGCCCGGCAACGGGCAACGCCGGCAAGGCGATACGGCCCGCGCTCGTCCTGGCGGCGGCCGCCGCCCTCGGCGGACCGCAAGCCCGCGCGGCGGCGGTACGGCCGGCGGTGGCGGTCGAACTGGTCCACAACTTCACGCTGTTGCACGACGACGTGATGGACCGGGACACCTCCCGCCGGCACCGGCCCACCGCCTGGACCGTGTTCGGCGACACCGACGCGATCCTCGCCGGCGACGCCCTGCAGGCGCTGGCCCTGCGGCTGCTCGCCGAGGACCCGCACCCGGCCTCCGGCCCGGCCGCGGCCCGGCTCGCGGACTGTGTCATGGAGCTGTGCGCCGGTCAGCACACCGACACGGACATGGAGCACCGCGCCCCGGACGAGGTCACCCTCGACGAGGTGCTCGCCATGGCCGAGGCGAAGACCGGCGCGCTGCTGGGCTGCGCCTGCGCCCTCGGCGCGCTGTACGCGGGCGCGGGCCCGGAAGAGGTGGCGGCGCTGGACGGCTTCGGCCGCCAGGCCGGGCTCGCCTTCCAGCTGATCGACGACGTCATCGGCATATGGGGTGACCCCCTGCGCACCGGTAAGCCGGCCGGTGCCGATCTCGCCGCCCGCAAGAAGTCGCTGCCCGTGGTGGCGGCCCTCGCCTCCGGCACCGAGGCCGCGGCCGAACTCGCCGAGCTGTACGGCAAGCCGCATGTCCCCGGTGACGCCGAGGGCGTCGCGCGTACGGCACGGGCTGTGGAGCTGGCCGGCGGCCGGGACTGGGCGCAGGCCGAGGCGGCCGACCGGATGGCCCGTGCCATGCAGGAGCTGTCCCGCGCGGTCCCCGCCCCCGATGCGGCGGGCGGTCTGCTGGCGCTCGCCGAGTTCGTGACCCGGCGCAGGAGCTGAGCGCCGCCGGCACCGGGAGCCGGGAAGACCCCGGAGCCCCGGGCCCGCGCGGCTCCTGACCCCGTGCGGCCACCGGGGCTCCGGCCACGCGGGTCCCGCGCATCCCCACGGTGCGCGGGGCCCGCCGCTTCTCCGAGCCGGCGCAGCTTCTCCGAGCCGGCGCAGCTTCTCCGAGCCGGCCCAGGGGCATGCCGAGCCGTCCGGCGATCGTCCCCGCCGGCCTACTCGGTGGGCACGATCGTCGTCACGATCCTCTCGACCAGCCCCTCCGGCACGCTCACTCCCTCCAGAGCTCCGTCCAGGACGCCGGGGAGTGTCAGGTGCTCCAGGATGAGGCCGAGCATCGCGAGATAGAGGACGGTGACGGTCTCGTCGCCGCCGGGCAGACCGCTCTGGCGGTGGAAGGCCATGCCCTGTTCCAGGTCCCCGCGCACCGACCGGGTGAAGGAGGCACGCAGCTCGGGCCGCCGGGTGGCCTCCAGACGCATCTCCAGCAGGGCCAGATAGCCGGTGCGGTCGCGGACGGCGCGGTCCATGAGATCCCGCATGAAGGCCATGACCAGGGAGCGGTCGCGGGCCCCGCGCAGCAGCGTCTGCACCACCTGCGGATCGGGCGCGAGCCGGAGATGCAGCCGGGCGTCGATCTGACGGAGCAGGTCGTCGCGGTTGGTGAAGTAGTTGGAGGCGGTGCCCGTGGGTACGCCCGCCTCGCCGTCCACCGCGCGGAACGTCAGCCCGCGTGCGCCCTCCCGTGCCAGCACCGCGATCCCGGCGTCCACCAGCGCCGCCCGCCGTTCCGGATTGCCCGCCATGCGGAATCCCCTCTCCCACTTGTCCTCGGTCCCGACAGCATCCCTGAAAGACCTTGCCACCACTACAACCGGAGTACTACAAATGAAGCACTACATGTGGAGTGGTTACCGGGTCGCTCCGCAGCCTACGAAAAGAGACCAAGCTTGCGAAAGCTCACGTACTTCATCGCCTGCTCGCTCGACGGCTTCATCGGCGACGAGCACGGCGACGGCTCCGCGATGTTCCGCTTCCTGGACGAGGAGTACCTCGCGTTCCTCGGGACGGAGTTCCCGGAGACCCTCCCCACCCACGTCCGCAAGCCGATGGGCCTGGACGACCTGGAGAACAAGCGGTTCGACACCGTCATCCAGGGCCGGGCCAGCTACGAGCTGGCGCTGAAGGAGGGCATCACCAGCCCCTACGCCCATCTGCGCGAGTACGTCGCCTCACGCACGCTGGGCAGCTCCCCCGACCCGAACGTCGAGGTCATCGCCGACGACCTGGTCGGCCGGGTGCGCGAACTGAAGGCCGAGGAAGGCGGGTTGGACATCTACCTGTGCGGTGGTTCGCTGGTCGCGGGCGCGCTGCTCGAGGAGATCGACGAACTGCTCATCAAGACCTACCCCATCGTCTACGGCGCCGGCATGCCGATGTTCGGCACCGGTCTCGACATCAAGGAGTTCACCCTGGACTCGGTGCGCGCCTTCGGCAACGGCGCGCTGGTGCGGACGTACCGCAGGAAGCGCTGAACCCCCGCCCGCCCTACCCTGAGGACATGGACAGCGAGGACCATGTCTGTCCCGTCTGCGGGCAGCCCGTCGACACGGTCGTCGGTCGGCGCAAGACGCTGGGCGCCTGGGTGCCGGTGTGGGGCCCCGGCCCCTGCCGCAACCCCGACTGCGCGGCCTACGGCGCGCCCGTCGAGACCGTGGCCGCGGACGACGGGACCGAGCAACCGCGCCCCGGTGAATCCGAGGCCGAGAAGACCTGAGCCGGGTGGTCGTGAGCCGAAGGAGCGGACCATGAAGTACCTGGTGATGGTGCAGGGTACGCAGGCGGACTACGACGCGATGGCCGGCCGGCCCACCCGGCACGCCCCGGCCTGGAGCGAGGTGCGGCTCAAGGCCATGTATCTGTACATGAACGCGATCAACGACGACCTCGCGGAGTCCGGCGAACTCCTCGACGCCCAGGGCCTGGCCGAGCCCGCCCGGACCCGGCTGGTCGCGCGCGGCGCGGACGGCGAGACCGTGATCACCGACGACCCGTACGGCGAGACCGAGGCGGTGATGGCCGGTTACTGGGTGGTGGACTGCGCGAGCCTGGACCGGGTCACCGAGATCGCCGAACGCGTCACCCGCTGTCCCGGTCCCGAGGGGCTGATCGACTACCCCGTGGTGATCCGCACTGTCATGGACGGCGCGGACGACATCGGTGCCGGTTGAGGAGACGCGCGCGGCCAGGCCGGGGCCGTAGCGTGGCCGCATGCCGAAACTTCCGTACATCGTCCACATCACCGAGCGCTCCCTGTGGGAGGCGGCGCGCGAGCGCGGCACCTACGAGCTGTCGACCCGTGGCCGCACCCTCCAGGAGGAGGGCTTCATCCACTTCTCCACCCGCGAACAGCTCCCGCGCATCGCCGAGTTCCTCTACGGCGACTACGACGGCCCGGACGAGCTGGTCGTGCTGGTCGTGGACCCGGCCCTGGTCGGCGCGCCGGTGAAGTACGAGGCCGTGGAGCCCGGCGGGGAGGAGTTCCCGCATGTGTACGGTCCGGTGCCGGCCGAGGCCGTGGTGGACGTGGAGCCCTGGGGGTGACCGGGCAGGCGATGGGCGGTGATGCTCTGGGCGGTCGCCGTGGCCGTTGGGGGGAGGACTCACGCTCCTGCTCCAGGAGGACGCCCGGCCCCGTGGGCCGTACGTCTGGGACGACGACCACGGAACCGGTCAGTCGCCGGATGCCCGGCGCCTGCGGCGGCTGCCAGGCGACGACCGCTCCTGTTCGCCGGTTCCGGCCGAGGCCACCTCTCGCACGGGGGCGGGACGACGGCTCGCTGCCCGGTATCCGTCGCCCGTCTCATCGGCCGGCGTCTGGCGGGCCGCCGGTGTCCGGGTCGCGGCTGGTCAGGCAGTAGACGCCGGCCGCTGGGTGCCCGGCGCCCGCGGCAGCGGCCTCGCGTACGAGGGTCGTGTGCCTCCACAGGACGACGGCTCGCTGACCGGTGTCCGTCGCTCGTCTCATCGGCCGGCGTCGGGCAGGCTGCCGGTGTCCGGGTCGCGGCCGGTCGGGCAGTAGACGCCGCACGCCGGTGCCCAGCGCGTGCGGCCGCGGCGGGGTGACGACCGCTCCTGTCCGAAGAGTCCGTGGGCGGTTCGGGCCGAGGCGGCCTCTCGTACGGGGGTCGTGTGCCTCTATGGGACGACGGTTCGCCGACCGGCATTCGTCGCCTGTCTTATCGGCCGGCGTCCGGCAGGCCGCCGGTGTCCGGGCCGGGGCCGGTCGGGCAGTAGACGCCGCACGCCGGGTGCCCGGCGCCTGCGGCAGCGGCGGGGTGACGACCGCTCCTGTCCGCCGAGCCCACCGGCGGATCCGGCCGAGGCGGCCTCTCGTACGGGGGTCGTGTGCCTCTATGGGACGACGGTTCGCCGACCGGCATTCGTCGCCCGTCTCACCGGCCGGCGTCCGGCAGGCCGCCGGTGCTCGGGTCGCGGCCGGTCAGGCAGTAGCTGCCGGCCGCCGGGTCGCGCAGCACCGTCCAGTGCGGGCCCCCACCCACCACGACGGCGCCGAGCTGCTCGTGCCGGGCGCGGACGGCGGCGAGGTCCGCGCAGGCCAGGTCGAGGTGGGCGGAGGCGGGGCGCTCGGCGTCGAGCCGCTGGAGCAGGATCCGCACGGGCAGCCCCGCCGGCGGCTTCAGCACCTCGAACTCCGGCCGCGACCCCTTCAGCCGCTCCCAGCCGGTGAGACCGGCCCAGAAGTCCGACTCGGCGGCGTACGCCGACGGCGGGATGTCCAGGCACACCTGGTCCAGTCGGCTGCCTGCCACCACCGGCGGCCGTACCGTCTCGCCGTGCCAGGGCACGGCACAGAACAACTGCCCCGCAGGAGAACGCAGTACGGCCCAGTCGCCGTGGTCCGCCACCAGCTCCGCGCCGAGTTCCAGGGCCGCCCCGGTCACTTCCCGTACGTCCTCGGCGCAGAGGTCGAGATGGGCGCCGCCGTCGCCCTCGGTGACGCCCTGGAGCTTCACACACGCGTCCGCGCCGGCCGCCTCCTCGGGCAGCAGGGTCATGAACTCGCCCCGCTCGCCCCGGGGTTCGGAGGCGTGGGTGCCGGTGACGGCGGTCCAGAAGGCGCGCGCCTCGGGTAGCCGCGCGGCGGGCCGGTCGACGAAGGCGTACGTCCAGCGAATGATCACGGCCTGGAGTCTAGGCGCGAACCCCCCGAAGGTCCGCGGACTTTCACTCCGCGGGCCGCTGGAGGAAGCGCAGCTGGTTGCCCGCCGGGTCCCGGAAGGCACAGTCGCGCACCCCGTACGGCTGGTCCGTCGGCTCCTGGAGCACATCGGCGCCGGACTCCCGCACCCGCTCGAACAGCGCGTCGCAGTCCTCGGTCGTGAAGATGACACCCCTCAGCATGCCCTTGGCGAGCAGCTCCGCGAGCGCCTGCCGGTCGGCGGGGGAGGCGTCCGGGTTCGCGCCGGGCGGCTCCAGCACGATCTCGACGTCCGGTTGCAGCGGCGAGCCCAGCGTCACCCAGCGCATGCCCTCGAAGCCCACGTCGTTGCGGACCTCCAGGCCGAGCACGTCACGGTAGAAGGCGAGCGCCTTGTCATGGTCGTCCACCGCGATGAAGCACTGCTTGAGTTTCACGTCCATGCGCTCACGCTAGGCCCATCCGGGCCGGGGCGCGCGGTTCAGTACGAGCGGCGGCGTGGGCGGGTGAACGTACGGGCCACGCAGGACGGGATCACGGCGCTCTCCTCGTGGTCGCGGGCCCGGTAGGCGCTCGGCGTCTCCCCGACCAGCTCGGTGAAGCGGGAGCTGAAGGAGCCGAGCGACGTACACCCCACGGCGAGGCACACCTCGGTCACGGTGAGGTCGCCCCGGCGCAGCAGTGCCTTGGCGCGCTCGATCCTGCGGGTCATCAGATAGCTGTACGGCGTCTCCCCGAAGGCCTTGCGGAAGCTGCGCTGGAAGTGGCCCGGGGACATGTGGGCGCCCCGGGCCAGCTCGGTCATGTCGAGCGGCTCGGCGTACTCACGGTCCATGCGGTCGCGCACGCGCCGCAGCCGTCTGAGGTCCTCCAGGGTCACGTCCACAGCTTGGCACAGGGCACCGACATCGAGAGATGAAACGATTTCGCACTGGACTGCACAACAGGCTCCCCCGTCTTCGACACGTCGTTCGCCCTCAGTTCTCCGCGCATTGGCCGGCTCTTGCTTGCCTTGGGGAATGGACCACATCACGTTCCTCGTGGCGGTCGTCATCGTCACGGCACTGGCGTTCGACTTCACGAACGGGTTCCACGACACCGCGAACGCGATGGCCACCTCCATCGCCACCGGCGCCCTCAAGCCGCGCACCGCGGTCCTGGTCAGCGGGATCCTCAACATCGTCGGGGCCTTCCTCTCCACCGAGGTGGCCAAGACGATCTCCGGCGGGATCGTCGACGACACCCTGGTCAGCCCGGCGATGATCTTCGCGGGGCTGGTCGGCGCGATCCTGTGGAACCTGCTGACCTGGCTCGCCGGGCTGCCCTCCAGCTCCTCCCACGCCCTCTTCGGCGGCCTGATCGGCGCGGTCTGGGTCGGTGCGGGCTCCCACGGGGTGCACTTCGACAAGGTCGTCGACAAGGTGCTGATCCCGGCCGTGGCCTCGCCGGTGGTGGCCGGCGTGGCCGCCCTGGTCGCCACCTACCTCGCCTACAAGCTCTCCACCCGCGCCCGCCAGGACTCGGTGACCAGGGGCTTCCGCCTCGGCCAGATTGCCTCCGCCTCCCTGGTGTCCCTCGCGCACGGCACCAACGACGCGCAGAAGACGATGGGCGTGATCACGCTGACCCTGATCTCGGCGGGCGCGCTCGGCCATGACGCGGGCCCGCCGGTGTGGGTGATCGGCGCGGCGGGCCTCGCCATCGGTCTCGGCACCTACCTGGGCGGCTGGCGGATCATCCGCACCATGGGCAAGGGCCTGGCGGAGATCCAGTCACCGCAGGGCTTCGCCGCCGAGACGGCCTCCACGACCGTGATCCTCACCTCGGCCCACCTGGGCTTCGCGCTGTCCACGACCCAGGTCGCCTCGGGCAGCATCCTGGGCGCGGGGCTGGGCCGCCGCCTCGCGGAGGTCCGCTGGGGCGTGGCCGGCCGCATGGTGTTGGCCTGGCTGATCACCCTGCCCGCCGCCGCGCTGGTCGGCGGCCTCGCGGCGAGCGTGGTCAAGCACGGCGGCGACCTCGGTACGGCGGTCATCGCCCTGGTCGCCGTGGCCCTCGCCGGCGCCATCGTCGCCGCTTCCCGCCGTAACCCGGTGCGCGCCGACAACGTCAACGACCACCACGAGGTCACCGTCCGCACCCCGGCCCCGACGAACGTCGGCACGGCCGCCTGAACCCTCGGGGAGCCCCCATGCATGTCGACTGGTCCGCCCTCGGCAAGGTCGCCGCGGTCAGCCTCGGTGTCACCGTCGCCGTGGTCGTCGTCTTCACCTTCGGCGTCCTGGGCCTGTCCCGGGCCGAAGCCGACCGTGCCGAAGCCGGAGCCGGAGCCGCCACCGTGGGCCGGGCCCTGGCCGGCCTGTGCTTCCTCGCCTGCGCGGCGGTGGTGGCGTACGGGATCTATCTGATCGTGCCGCAGTTCCACTGACGGCGAGTCCGCACGAGCAGGGGCCCGGTCGAGGGGGATCCGACCGGGCCCCTTTCCCGGACTCGTCCGGCGGAAGGCCTCAGGCGCGCGGAGGTTCGCCGTCGGTGTCCCGCTCGCCGTGCGGGGCGGGCGCGGTGGTGGCCCGTGGGATCAGATGGGTGGGCAGCACGATGTGCTGCTCGTGGTCCGCCTCGGAGTCGTCGATGAGGCTCAGGGCCAGCCGGCCGGCCTCGCGGCCGATGTCCGAGGGCGACTGGGCGATGGTGGACAGGTCGAACCAGTCGGCCGCCGGCTGGTCGTCGAAGCCCAGGACGGACATCTGCGCGGGTACCTCGATGTGGGTACGGCGCAGGGCCCGGATGACGGCGACGGCGACCTGGTCCTGTTCGGCGAAGACGGCGGTGGGCGGCTCGCGCAGGCTCAGCAGCTTTCCGAGCGCTTCGGCGGTGGCCCGTTTGTCGCCGACCGGCAGTCCGGCCACGAGGTCGTCGTCGAGCGGGATGCCCGCTTCGGTGAGCGCCTGCTGGTAGCCGAGCAGCCGCTCGTTGGAGCTGAACGAGAAGCCGCTCGCGCCCACCGTCTTGAGGAAGGCGATCCGGCGGTGGCCCAGGTGGAGCAGGTGCCGGGTGCCGCGCAGGGCGCCGGCGACGTCGTCGACGTACACGCTGGGGCGGCCGTCGACGTGCTGGCTCACATAGATGACCGGCATCCCGAGCGTGTCCAGCCGGTCCGTCTCCTCCTCGGTGAGGTCGAAGGAGAAGACCAGGAGCGCGTCGGCGTTCCGGCGGGCGGGCAGCCGGTCGAAGAACGAGGTGCGCTCGGCGAGGTCGGGTATCACGTAGACCGTCAGCTCCATGCCCGCCGCCCGCAGCAGCGGGGCCAGGCTGGAGAGGGCCGAGCCCATGAACCACGCGTTGAGGGTGGGGACGAGCACCGCCACGGTCCCGGTCCTGCCCGTGACAAGGCTCGCGGCCTGCCGGGAGACGGCGAAGTTCAGTTCGCGGGCGGCCTGTTCGACGCGGGCGCGGACCTCCGGCGAGACGGTGGTCAGGCCGCGCAGGGTCCGCGAGACGGTGGACGTGGACACCCCGGCCCGTTCGGCGACGTCAGCCATCGTGGGGTGTCGCTGAGCTGGTGGCATGTAACGGACGGTAGCACAGCGAGCCTTGTTCAGAGGCCCCGTGAGACAGCGCTTTCATAGCGCGGAGCGTCCTGCTGCCTCTCGTTACCCGGAAGTAACGCATTGACTTCCGCTTACGCCACTCCTACCGTGCAAGCGTTGTCTCAACCCCGGTCAAATCATTTTCCTGTGGGCGCAGGAAAGTGGCTTTGACCTGCGTGTTTGATCAATAAGTTGCCGTGACAACGCAGTCTCGCAACAGAGTCGCCTCAGGTTCCGCACGACCAGGAGAGACAGTGAAGACCACAACCGCCAGAGCCCTTCGATGCTCGGCCGCGCTCGCCGCCGCCGGGCTCCTCCTCGCCGCCTGCGGCTCGTCCGACGACGGCGGTGGCGCGGGGAAGTCCGGGTCCACCTCCTTCACCGGCCGCGGCCCCATCACCTACGTGGCCGGCAAGGACACCACCGGCGCGGTCCAGCCGGTCCTCGACCAGTGGAACAAGCTGCACCCCAAGGAGAAGGTCACCTTCATCCAGCTGCCGACGGACGCCGACGCGCAGCGCCAGCAGATGATCCAGAACGCGGAGACGAAGTCCGACGCCTACACGGTGCTCTCCCTGGACGTCGTGTGGACGTCGGAGTTCGCCGCCCACCAGTGGATCGACAGGCTGCCGGAGGGGAGCTTCCCGCTGGACAAGATGCTCAAGCCGGTGGTGGAGACGGCCAAGTACCGCGGCGGTCTGTACGCGGCCCCGGCCAGTTCCGACGGCGGACTGCTGTACTACCGCACCGACCTGCTCAAGCACGCCGGAGTCACCAAGCCCCCGACGACCTGGGCGGAGATGAAGACCGACTGCGCCAAGGTGAAGAAGCTGCCCGAGGCCAAGGGCATGTCCTGCTACGCCGGGCAGTTCCAGAAGTACGAGGGCCTGACGGTGAACTTCTCCGAGGCCGTGAACTCCGCCGGCGGTTCCGTCACCGACGCGAACGGCAAGCCCGACGTCGACACCCCCGAGGCGGCGAAGGGACTGGACTTCCTCGCCGGCTCCTTCCGGGACGGGACGATACCCAAGGCGGGGATCACCTACCAGGAGGAGGACGGCCGGCAGGCGTTCCAGGCCGGCAAGCTGGTCTTCCTGCGCAACTGGCCGTACATGTACGCGCTCGCCGGCAAGAGCGAGGTGGCCGGCAAGTACGCCGTCGCGCCGCTGCCCGGCCTGAACGGACCCGGCGCCTCCAGCCTGGGCGGTCACAACCTGGCCCTGTCGTCCTTCGCCAAGAACAAGGCCACGGCCCTGGACTTCATGAAGTTCTACAGCGGCGAGACCACCGCGAAGACCTTCCTGGAGAAGGCCTCCCTCGCCCCGCCGTACGCGGCCCTGTACGACGACCCGTCACTGTCCCGGCAGTATCCGTACCTTCCGGTCCTCAAGCAGTCGATCCTGCGCGCCGTGCCGCGCCCGCGCGTCGTCCAGTACGGCGATGTCACCTCGGCGGTCCAGCAGGAGGCGTACGCGGCGCTGACCGGCACCAAGAGCAGCGCCCAGGCGCTGAAGGACCTGCAGCGGGAGCTGCTCAAGGCCACGGCGCAGTGAGGGGCGGGGCCATGACCGACATCGAGATCCCGTCCGGACCCGCCGCCGACGAGTCCCACCCCCCGTCCCGTACACCGGTGAAGGCCCTGCGGTCCCGCTCCCGGGCCCGCGCCACGGCCGGTGCCGGGCGGATGGCGGCCCTGCTGGTGTCCCCGACGCTGCTCGTCCTGACGATCGTCGTGCTGTACCCGACGGTGATGGCGCTGCGGGAGTCGCTGTACGGGGCGAAGGGGCTGGACCCGAGCACCGGCTTCATCCGCAGCACCGAGCCGTTCGTCGGGCTGAGGAACTACGCCGACATCTTCGGCGCGGCCGGGGACCGGTTCTGGAACGCCTTCTGGAACACCACCTTCTTCACCGTCGTCACCGTCGGTCTGGAGACGGTGATCGGTGTGGCCATGGCCCTGATCATGCACCGTGCGTTCAGCGGCCGGGCCCTGGTCCGGGCGAGCATCCTCATCCCCTGGGCGGTGCCCACGGCCATCTCCGGCCTGCTGTGGCGGTGGATCTTCAACAGCGACGGCATCGCCAACGCCCTGATCGGCCACCAGATCCTGTGGACCACCGAGGGCTTCCACGCCAAGGTCGCGGTCATCGTCGCCGAGGTGTGGAAGACCGCCCCGTTCATCGGGCTGCTGGTCCTGGCCGGACTGCAGGTGATCCCGAACGAGGTCTACGAGGCGGCCCGCATCGACGGGGCCCGGGCGCTGCGCCGGTTCTGGCACATCACGCTGCCGCTGGTGAAGCCCGCCCTGCTGGTGGCGATGCTGTTCCGCTGCATGGACGCGCTGCGGATGTTCGACCTGCCCTACATCCTCATCGGCGCGCAGAAGAACTCGGTGGAAACCCTGTCCATGCTGGCGCAGAACGAGGCGTCCAACGTCCGCTTCGGGCCCGCCTCCGCCTACGCGGTCCTGCTCTTCCTGTACGTCTTCCTCATCGCGCTCGCCTTCGTACGGCTGCTCGGCGCCGATCTCGTCGGCGACACCGGCGGCAGCCGTCGCAGGAGAGGCGGGCTCGTGTTCGCACGCCGCGCGGAGGTGACGGCATGACGACCACGGCGAAATGGCGCGGCCGGCTGCTGTACGTGGGGGTCGCCGCGGTGGTGGCCTACTGCCTGGCCCCGTTCTACTGGATGCTGGTCTCCAGCCTGCGCCGCACCAGCGACATCTTCGACACCTCGCCCGTCCCGTCCCCGGTGTCCTTCGCGAACTACCGGTCGCTGTTCGGCGCCTCCCAGGGGTTCACCCGGGCGCTGCTCAACAGCCTGGTCGTGGCCGGCACCACCACCGTGCTGGCGCTGGCGCTGGCCACGTTCACCGCCTACGCGATGGCCCGGCTGGAGTTCCGGTTCAAGCGGCTGATCCTCACCCTGATCATCGCCACCTCGATGTTCCCGGTGGTGTCGATCGTGGTCCCGCTGCTGAAGCTGTTCACGGACTTCGGCTGGATCAACACCTACCAGTCCATGATCGTGCCGAGCATGTCCTTCACGCTGCCGCTGGCGGTGTGGAACCTGACCACGTTCTTCCGGCAGATGCCGGACGAGCTGGAGCACGCCGCCATGGTCGACGGCTGCACCCGCGGCCAGGCGTTCCGCAAGGTCATCATCCCGCTCGCCGCGCCCGGCATCTTCACCACCGCGATCATCACCTTCATCGCCGCCTGGAACGAGTTCCTCATCGCCCTGTCGATGACCAACCGCCCGAACATGCAGACCGCACCGGTCGCCATCTCCAAGTTCACCGGCGCCACGACGTACGAGACCCCGTTCGGCAGCCAGATGGCCGCGGGCGTCCTCGTCACGATCCCGCTGGTGGTCATGGTGCTGCTCTTCCAGCGCCGCATCGTCGCCGGCCTGACGGCCGGTGCCGCGAAGTGAACCCCTCGTCTAAGGAGCACCACACCTGATGCCCGGTACCGCACCCTGGTGGCGCAGCGCCGTCATCTACCAGGTCTACATACGCAGCTTCGCCGACGGGAACGGTGACGGCATCGGTGACATCGCCGGCATCCGCTCCCGCCTGCCGTACCTGAAGTCGCTGGGAGTGGACGCCCTCTGGATCAACCCGTGGTACAAGTCGCCGCAGGCGGACCACGGTTACGACGTGGCCGACTACCGCGCGATCGACCCGCTGTTCGGCACCGTCGCCGAGGCCGAGCAGCTCATCGAGGAAGCCCACCGGCACGGGATCCGTATCATCCCCGACATGGTGCCCAACCACACCTCCGACCAGCACGCCTGGTTCCAGGCGGCGTTGGCGGCCGGCCCGGGCAGCCCGGAGCGCGAGCGCTACGTCTTCCGCCCCGGCCGCGGCACCGACGGCGACCTGCCGCCCAACGACTGGGTGTCCTCCTTCGGCGGCCCGGCCTGGACCCGGCTGCCGGACGGGGAGTGGTACCTGCACCTCTTCGCCCCCCAGCAGCCCGACCTGAACTGGCAACACCCCGAGGTGCGGGCCGAGTTCGAGTCGATCCTGCGCTTCTGGTTCGCGCGGGGCGTGGACGGCTTCCGTATCGACGTGGCGCACGGACTGATCAAGCACCCCGAACTGCCCGACCTGCCGCCGCGCCCGGCCGGGGCCGACCGGCGCCGGCTCCACCTCGACCACCCGCACTGGGACCGCGACGAGGTCCACGACGTCTACCGCGCCTGGCGCAAGGTGGCCGACGAGTTCCCCGGCGACCGGTGCTTCGTCGCCGAGGCCTGGGCCGACACCCCCGAGCGGCTGGCCGCCTACGTCCGCGCCGACGGCCTGCACACCGCGTTCAACTTCGACTTCCTGATGTCCAGTTGGGACCCGAAGGACCTGCGCACGGTCATCGACGACTCGCTCGCCATGCTCGGCGCGGTCGGCGCGCCCGCCACCTGGGTGCTCTCCAACCACGACGTCATGCGCCACGCCAGCCGGTACGGCCGCAGGGCGACCAAGCGCTGGGTGGCCAACGAGCGCTACGAACCCGAAGGCCCCCTCGACCTGGAACTGGGCACCCGCCGCGCCCGGGCCGCCGCCCTCCTCATGCTCGCCCTGCCCGGCGGCGCCTACATCTACCAGGGCGAGGAACTCGGCCTGCCGGAGGTCGAGGACCTGCCCGAGGCGGTGCTGCAGGACCCCGTCTGGGAACGCTCCGGCCACACCGACCGCGGCCGCGACGGCTGCCGGGTGCCGATCCCCTGGTCCGGGCGGAGCACACCGTACGGCTTCAGCCCCGGGGACGCCTCCGCCGCGCCCTGGCTGCCGCAGCCCGCGGACTGGGCCGCGTACACCGTCGAGGCGCAGACCGGCGACGAGACCTCCATGCTGGAGCTCTACCGCGCCGCGCTGCTCCGCCGCCGCGAGCACCCCGCCCTCGGCGACGGCACCCTCACCTGGCTGGACGCCCCCACCGGAGTCCTCGCCTTCCGCCGCGACCCCGGCTTCGTCTGCGTGGTCAACCTCTCCACCGAGCCGTACCCCCTCCCCGACCACACCGCGGTCCTGCTGACCAGCGGCCCCGTGGAGAACGGCCACTTGGCCCCCGACCAGGCGGCCTGGCTCACGGTGTAGCACGCCCCCGGCGGCCTCGGCTGCCACCCCGTCCGCACCCAGGCAAGGGGCCCGGTCGGAGCAACCGACCGGGCCCCTTTCGCGTGGGGGAGAAAGCCTCAGGCCTTCTTGGTCTCCCAGAAGATCTTGTCGATCTGGGCGATGTAGTCCAGCGCCTTCTGGCCCGTCGCCGGGTCGGTGGACGCCTTGGCGGCCGAGAGGGCCTTCAGGGTGTCGTTGACCAGCTGGTGCAGCTCCGGGTACTTCTCGAAGTGCGGGGCCTTGAAGTAGTCGCTCCAGAGCACGGAGACGTGGTGCTTCGCGAGCTCCGCGCGCTGCTCCTTGATGACGGTGGCACGCGCCTGGTAGTGGGGGTCGTCGTTGCCGGCCATCTTGTCCTGGATGGCCTTCACCGACTCCGCCTCGATGCGGGCCTGGGCCGGGTCGTACACGCCGCAGGGCAGGTCGCAGTGGGCGCTGACCTTGACCTTGGGGGCAAACAGGCGGGAAAGCATGGAGCATTCCTTCCTCGTGATCGTCTTCTCAGGTGCGACATTACTCCCTGAGCAAGGCGATTTCTCGGGTGCCCCCTAGGGCTTAGGACAAAAGTCCAGGGTCAGACTGAGACTGGTGGAGGAACGGACCGGGAGGTGCCGGGGATGCCGGAGCTGTCGCAGGAGACCGAGCGGGGGAGGGCCGTGGCGCCCTTCGGAGTGGCGGAAGTGACCGGGCCGTCCATGGTGCCCACCCTCCTGCACGGGGACCGGCTGCTGGTGCAGTACGGCGCGCCGGTCCGGACGGGGGACGTCGTCGTGCTGCGGCATCCGTTCCAGCAGGACCTGCTCGTCGTCAAGCGTGCCGTGGAGCGGCGCGACGGCGGCTGGTGGGTGCTGGGCGACAACCCGTACGCGGGCGGGGACAGCACGGACTACGGCGTCGTACCCGATGAGCTCATCCTCGGGCGCGCCCGCTTCCGGTACCGGCCGTTCCCCTCCGGTCAGCGTTCGCCGCTGACGCTGGTGCGCTGGGCGTTCTCCGCGGCGAGGCCGCTGCTGCCCGACCGGTCGGCCTCCAGGCGCTTGCGGGCCCGGTAGGCGGCCACGTTCGCGCGGGTCGCGCAGCGGTCGGAGCAGTAGCGCCGGGAGCGGTTGGTGGAGGTGTCCAGGTAGGCGTTGCGGCAGGGGGCCGCTTCGCACAGGCCCAGGCGGTCCACGCCGTACTCGGTGAGGTGGAAGGCCAGACCCATCGCGGCGATCGCCGCGTAGCCCGCGGTCGCGTTCGACGGGTGGTCGGCCAGGTGCATGTGCCACAGCGGACGGCCGTCCTCGTCGCGGTAGTCGTGGCCGGAGATCTGCGGCGACACCGGGAACTCCAGCAGCAGTGAGTTCAGCAGGTCCACGGCCAGCGTCTCGTCGCCCGAGTCGGCCGCCTCGAAGACCGCGCGCAGCCGCGCCCGCACCGAGCGGAAGCGTGTGACATCGGCGTCGGTGGCGCGGCGGGCCGCCGACGCGTTGGCGCCGAAGAGGTCGCGGACGGCCTCGACCGAGGTCAGCGAGTCCTTGCCCCGGGCCGGCTCCTCGCTGTTGACGAGACGGACGGCGTAATCCGAGTAATAGGCCAGTTCCACTTGTAGTCCTTACGAGGGCGCTTTATGGTCGTGTCTGCGGTCGGGTAACAGCCGGTCGTACTTCCAGGGTATTACGCAGACAAGGGGGACGGGCTTCATGACTACGAGCACGGGCACCGACTGGGCCGCGTGGCAGGAGAGCTGGGACCGGCAGCAGGAGTGGTACATGCCGGACCGCGAGGAACGCTTCCGGATCATGCTCGACATGGTCGAGGCGCTGGTCGGCACCGCCCCGCGGGTCCTCGACCTGGCCTGCGGCACCGGCAGCATCACCGCCCGGCTGCTGCGCCGGTTCCCGGCGGCCACCAGCACCGGCGTCGACCTCGACCCGGCCCTGCTCGCCATCGCGCGCGGCACCTTCGAGGGCGACGACAGGGTCACCTTCGTCGCGGCCGACCTCAAGGACCCGCACTGGCCGGCGAGGCTGCCGTACGACTCCTACGACGCCGTCCTGACCGCGACGGCCCTGCACTGGCTGCACAGCGAACCCCTCGCGGCCCTCTACGGTCAGGTCGCGGAGCTGGTCCGCGACGGCGGTGTCTTCATGAACGCGGACCACATGATCGACGACAGCACGCCCCGGATCAACGCCGCCGAGCGCGCCCGGCGCCACACCCGTATGGATCAGGCCAAACGGGACGGTGCCCTGGACTGGGCCGAATGGTGGCAGCTCGCGGCCGAGGACCCGGTCCTCGCCGAACCGACCGCCCGCCGCTTCGAGATCTACGGCGAGCACGCGGACGGCGACACGCCCTCGGCCGCCTGGCACGCCCGCACTCTGCTGGCACAGGGCTTCGGCGAGGCCCGGCCGGTGTGGTGCTCGCCGTCGGACACGCTGCTGCTCGCCCTCAAGTAGCGGCCGGTACGCGGCGGAGGCGAGCGGGACAGCGGGACAGCGGGAAACGGAGGCGGTACGGACATTCGTACCGCCTCCGCTGCGTCCCCGGGGGACTCCCACCGCACTGGTACGGGTGAGACGGTCCGTATCCGGTGGACCGGCGGAAAGGGGGAGGGATGACGCGGGGCGCGGAAGCGACTCTGCACGCCTTCGTCGAGGGCAGACGCACGGCGCTGTTCCACAGCGCCTATCTGCTGTGCGGCAACCGCGACGAGGCCGAGGACCTCGTCCAGACGACGCTCGTGAGGGTCGTGCTCGGCGCGCGCCGGCACGGGCGTCTGGAGAACCTCGACGCGTATGCGCGCAAGACGCTGGTCAACACCTTCATCTCGGCCCGCCGCCGGTTCTGGCGGCGCGAACAGGCCTACGGCGAACTGCCCGACCTGCCGGGCCGGCCGGTGGACAACGACACCGGTCTGATGGTCCGGGCCGCTCTCGCGGGACTCGCGCCCAAACAGCGGGCGGTGCTCGTGCTGCGCTACTGGGAGGACCTCAGCGTGGCCGCCACCGCCGAGCTGCTCGGGATGCGGGAGAGCACGGTCAAGAGCCACACGGCGAGGGGACTGGCGGCGCTGAAGGCCGCGGTGCGGGAGGAATACGTATGAGCGAGAACGAAGTCGTGCGGGAACTGCTGTGGAAGGCGGCCGCCACCGTACCCGTACCGGAGAGCCGGGGGAGTGAGGCCGTGTTCGCACGGGCCTCCCGGCTGCGCCGGCGGCGGCGCGCGGCGGTGACCGGTGCCCTGGCGGCGGTGGTCGCGGGGGGCGTCGCCCTCGGCTCCGGCGTGCTGCCCGGCGGGAACGGGCAGAGCGTGGCCGCCTCGCCCACCGCCGGGGAGTTCGGCGGCGGTGCGGCGGGGTTCGCCAAGCTGCTGCCCCGGGACGTCGGCAAGGTCCGGGAGGTCTCGCTGCTGCGGCTCATCAAGGGGCTGCCGAAGGCGCCGCTGCTCAAGGACGTGGGGCCGTACGACGGTGACTACGCCATCGCCCGCAAAGACGGGGTCGGGTACGTCACCGTGGGCGTGATGACGGCAAAGGCGGTGCAGGCCAAGCGGGCCGACCGGGACCCCTGCAAGATCGGCAACGTGACACCGCCGGTGCTGAAGTGCACCAACGAGAAGGTGCCCGGCGGCCTGCTGTCCATCTGGCTCACCCCCGCCCAGAAGCTCATCCAGCCGTCGTACTACGGCGCCGAACTTGAGGCGCGGCTGCTGCGGAAGGACGGCAGCGTGCTCTTCGTCCGTGACTGGACGGGCTTTCTGGGCCAGGGCTCGCAGGGCCCGGTGCTCAAGACGTTCCCGTTGACCCGGGCGCAGCTGCGCGAACTGGCGCTGAGGCCGCAGCTGCTGCCGTAGCGGCGCAGCCGTCGTGGCCGGGAACCCGAAGAGGGCACACGAAAAGGGGCGGTACGAGGATCCCGTACCGCCCCTTTGCCGTGCGTACCGCTACAGCACCTTGGACAGGAACGCCTGCGTCCGCTCGTGCTGAGGGTTCGTCAGGACGTCGCGAGGATGGCCCGATTCGACCACGACGCCCTCGTCCATGAACACCAGGCTGTCACCCACCTCGCGGGCGAAGCCCATCTCGTGGGTGACGACGACCATGGTCATACCGGACTCGGCGAGGTCCCGCATGACGTCCAGGACGTCACCGACCAGCTCCGGGTCCAGGGCCGAGGTCGGCTCGTCGAACAGCATCAGCTTCGGGTCCATGGCGAGGGCCCGGGCGATCGCCACCCGCTGCTGCTGGCCGCCGGAGAGCTGCGAGGGGTAGTGCCCGGCCCGGTCGGCCAGGCCCACGCGCTCCAGCAACTGCATGGCCCGCTCCCGGGCCTGCACCTTGCCCACGCCCTTGACCTGCACCGGCGCCTCCATGACGTTCTCCAGCGCCGTCATGTGCGGGAACAGGTTGAAGCGCTGGAAGACCATGCCGATGTCCCGGCGCTTGCGCGCGACCTCGCCGTCCTTCAGCTCGTACAGCTTGTCGCCCTTCTGGCGGTAGCCGACCAGCTCGCCGTCGACGTACAGCCGGCCGGCGTTGATCTTCTCCAGATGGTTGATGCAGCGCAGGAACGTCGACTTGCCGGAGCCGGAGGGGCCGATCAGGCAGAACACCTCGCCCGGCTTCACCTCCAGGTCGATGCCCTTGAGCACCTCGACATGACCGAAGGACTTGTGCACGCCCTGCGCCCTGACCATCGGGACCGTGCTCTTGGGCGCGGTGTCCTGCGTCTTGCTGAGCTTGTCGGTCATGCCGTGACCTTCCTGCTCGAGAAGGTCGTCAGGTGTCCCTTGACCTTCTGCCACGGGGTCGGCGGGAGGCTGCGGCTGGAACCACGGGCGTAGTAGCGCTCGATGTAGTACTGGCCGACGCTCAGCACCGAAGTCATGATCAGGTACCAGGCCGCGGCGAGGAAGTACATCTCCACCGGGGCGCCGGAGTTCTGGCCGATGTCCTGGGCGTAGCGGAACAGCTCGGGGAACTGCACGGCCGCCACGAGCGAGGTCGTCTTCAGCATGTTGATGACCTCGTTGCCCGTCGGCGGCACGATGACGCGCATCGCCTGCGGGATGATCACCCGGCGCAGGGTCTTGCCGTGGCTCATGCCCAGCGCGTGGGCCGCCTCGGTCTGGCCCTCGTCCACCGCGAGCAGACCCGCCCGGCAGATCTCGGCCATGTACGCCGCCTCGTTCAGACCCAGGCCGAGCAGCGCCGTCAGCAGCGGCGTCATGAAGTTCGACCACTCGTCCTTGTAGAGCGGCATCAGGTTGATGTAGTGGAAGACCAGGCCCAGGTTGAACCACAGGAACAGCTGGACCAGGACCGGGGTGCCGCGGAAGAACCAGATGTAGAACCAGGCGATGGACGAGGTCACCGGGTTCTTCGACAGCCGCATCACCGCGAGGACGATGCCGCCGACGATGCCGATCAGCATCGACAGGACCGTCAGCATGAGGGTCTTGTAGACACCGGTCATGATCCGGTGGTCGAAGAAGTAGTCCGGCACCGCCTGCCAGTTGATGTCGCCCTGGCCGAAGGCGTAGACGATCGCCACGAGGAGCGCGATGGCGATGAGGGCGGAGACGTACCGCCCGTAGTGCCGGACCGGGATGGCCCGGATGGCCTCCGGGCCGGCCGGGGGAACGGGGTTGTCCCCGGCGCTCTCCCCCGGGCCCTGTCCGGCCGTCTTCTCGATGTCAGTCACGGGTGTTGCCTCTCAGTGGCCGCTTCTGGTGCTTGTGCGGGTCACTTGCCGCCGTTGATCACGGACTCCGTGACGGCGCCGTCCTGGGCGCCCCACTTCTTGAGGATCTTCGCGTACTCGCCGTTCTTGATGATCGCGTTCATCGCGGCCTGCAGCGCGTCGCGCAGCTGGGTGTCCTTCTTGGCCACGGCGATGCCGTACGGGGCCGCCTCGACCTGCTGGCCGACGATCTGGAAGTCCTTGCCGCCGCCGGAGGTCTTCACCGCGTACGCGGCGACCGGGAAGTCGGAGGAGGCCGCGTCCACACCGCCCGAGCGGAGCCGGGTCTGGGACTGCTGGTCGTCGTCGAAGGGCTCGATGGTGAGCTTCTTGCCGCCCGGACACTTCTTGGCCTCCTGCTTGGCCAGGTCCTCCGAGACGGTGCCGCGCTCCACGGCGATCTTCTTGCCGCACAGGTCCGACCAGCCGTTGATGCCCTGGGTGTCGCCCTTGCGGGTGTAGATGGAGACACCGGCGGTCAGGTAGTCGACGAAGTCGACGCCCTCGCCGACCTTCTTGCCCGAGTCCGGGTCGACGCCCTCCTGGCGGTTCTTGTTGTCGGTCATGGCCGACATGGCTATGTCGTAGCGGCCCGAGCGCAGACCGGTGAGCAGGGCGTCGAACGTGCCGTTCTGGAACTCCAGCGTCACGCCGAGCTGCTTGCCCATGGCCGCCGCGAGGTCCGGGTCCAGGCCGACGGCCTTGCCGGAGGAGTCCTTGAACTCCACCGGGGCGTACGCGATGTCCGAACCGACCTCGATCTTGCCCTTGTCCCGGATCTCCTGCGGGAGCTTGCCGGCCAGCGGGGCGCTGGCCGTGGACGCGCTGCCGGAGGCCTTGTCGTTGTCCTTGGTCTGGTCACCGCAGCCGGTGAGCAGCAGGGTGCCCGCGACCGCGATCGCACCGGCCGCTGCCAGACGGGAGCGTGCGGCGGTCGTACGACGGGTGGAGCTTGCGGTCATCGTGGTTCCTCCGGCGGATGGGAAGAGGTGCGATGGGTCAGCGAGAACACACACCTTCGGGTGTCGCGACCTCGTGGGTTTACCGCATCTTGCCATTCGGACCAGCCCATTCAGGGGCGCGGCTATGTCAAAATCGGATAACGGGTCACCCCCGAACCGCATCAGGCCGGTACATCCTTGGTCGTTCCCCCCGAACCATCTGCGGGAATCCAGCCCTCCGGCCGGAAAATCTTCGCCGTGTCTCACGATGTGGTCGCCGCAGGCGCCGATCTGCCGGCGTTCTCACCTGCTCGGGCGTGGTTGTCAGCCGCGTGTCATTTCGCCGTGGCTTTCCGGTTCCGAGATGTGACCTTGCACCTAATGGACTCGTCCTGGGCACCGTCCGTCCGGTAAGAAGGTTCTTTACACCCCTCATCCGGGGCTCAGGGCGCGTGTGCGGCGCGCCCGTCGCGTATGGCCCGTACGTATCAGCAATCGGGCGGTACGCGGTGCCCGCCCACCCCTCACCAGGAGTGGTCGACCCTCAAACCATGCATACCTAAGGGGTACAACGAAGTGGCAGCGGAGATCGTCAATCCTCGCAGCGACAAAACGGACCAGGACGGCGGGGCGGAGCCCCTCGATTCCTTCGATCCGGCGTTCGCGCTGCACCGCGGCGGCAAGATGGCCGTGCAGGCCACCGTGCCGGTCCGCGACAAGGACGACCTTTCCCTCGCGTACACGCCCGGCGTCGCTCGCGTGTGCACCGCGATCGCGGAACAGCCGGAGCTGGTCAACGACTACACATGGAAGTCCTCCGTGGTCGCCGTCGTGACGGACGGTACGGCCGTGCTCGGACTCGGGGACATCGGTCCCGAGGCCTCCCTCCCCGTGATGGAGGGCAAGGCGATCCTGTTCAAGCAGTTCGGCGGCGTCGACGCGGTTCCGATCGCGCTCGACTGCACCGACGTGGACGACATCGTCGAGACCGTCGTCCGGCTCGCCCCGTCCTTCGGCGGAGTGAACCTGGAGGACATCTCGGCACCCCGATGCTTCGAGATCGAGCGCCGGCTCCAGGAGCGCCTGGACATCCCGGTCTTCCACGACGACCAGCACGGCACGGCCGTCGTGACGCTCGCGGCGCTGCGGAACGCGGCGCGGCTCAGCGGGCGGGAGATCGGGCAGCTGCGGGCCGTCATCTCGGGCGCCGGCGCGGCCGGTGTCGCCATCGCCAAGATGCTGGTCGAGGCCGGCATCGGGGACGTGGCCGTGGCCGACCGCAAGGGCGTCGTGTCGGCCGACCGGGAGGACCTGACCCCGGTCAAGCGGGAGCTCGCGGGCTTCACCAACAAGGCCGGCATCAGCGGCTCGCTGGAGGACGCCCTCGCGGGTGCGGACGTCTTCATCGGCGTCTCCGGCGGTACGGTCCCGGAGGAGGCCGTGGCCTCCATGGCCGAGGGCGCCTTCGTGTTCGCGATGGCCAACCCGAACCCCGAGGTGCACCCGGAGGTCGCCCACAAGTACGCGGCCGTGGTCGCGACCGGGCGGTCCGACTTCCCGAACCAGATCAACAACGTGCTGGCGTTCCCGGGCATCTTCGCGGGCGCGCTGCAGGTGCGCGCCTCTCGGATCACCGAGGGGATGAAGATCGCTGCGGCGGAGGCGCTGGCCGCGGTGGTGGGGGACGACCTCGCCGCCGACTATGTGATTCCGTCGCCGTTCGATGAGCGGGTCGCTCCTGCGGTCACGGCCGCGGTGGCTGCGGCCGCTCGGGCCGAGGGCGTCGCTCGTCGCTGAGGTCGCGCTCGATGGCCCCGTCCGTTTGGGCGGGGCCATTTTTTTGCCCGTTCGCCCGCCTGAATCGGGTGTCGGAGGGTTGCCCCGGTGGCGTGGTGTCGGCCTGCGCTGGATGGGTGGCCCTGTGCAAGAGGGTATGTGTCACAGGTCCCCGCGGTTCCGTCGGCTGATCGGCGCACCTATCGTCGGCTGCATGTTCGCTGTCTACGCCGCCCGAATCGACCGCGACCAGCCGCTCAACGGCCTGGAGTTGGGGGAGCGTCCGGCTCCCGAGGCCCGGCCCGGCTGGAGCACCATCTCGGTGCGCGCCGCCTCCCTCAACCACCACGACCTCTGGTCCCTGCGGGGCGTCGGCCTCCCGGAGGACCGGCTCCCGATGATCCTCGGCTGCGACGCCGCCGGCCTCGACGAGGACGGCAACGAGGTCGTCCTGCACTCCGTCATCGGCCAGACCGGCCACGGCGTCGGCCCGAACGAGCCGCGCTCCATCCTCACCGAGCGCTACCAAGGCACCTTCGCCGAGCAGGTCGCCGTGCCGACCTGGAACGTGCTGCCCAAGCCCAAGGAGCTCTCCTTCGCGGAGGCGGCCTGTCTGCCGACGGCCTGGCTGACCGCCTACCGGATGCTGTTCACCAACGCCGGGGTACGGCCCGGTGACTCGGTCCTCGTGCAGGGCGCGGGCGGCGGTGTCGCCACGGCCGCGATCGTGCTCGGCAAGGCGGCGGGACTGCGCGTCTTCGCGACCAGCCGGGACGAGGCCAAGCGGAAGCGGGCACTGGAGCTCGGTGCCGTCGAGGCGGTGGAGCCGGGGGCCCGGCTGCCGCAGCGGGTGGACGCCGTCATCGAGACCGTCGGCGCCGCGACCTGGTCGCACTCGGTGAAGTCGCTGCGGCCCGGCGGCACGATCGTCATCTCCGGTGCCACCAGCGGGGACCGGCCCTCGCACGCCGAGCTGACCCGGATCTTCTTCCTGGAGCTGAAGGTCGTCGGCTCCACCATGGGCACCAAGGAGGAGCTGGAGGACCTGCTCTCCTTCTGCGCCGCGACCGGGGTGCGGCCCGTCATCGACGAGGAACTGCCGCTGGACCGCGCCCGCGAGGGCTTCGAACGGCTCGCCTCGGGCGGGCAGTTCGGGAAGATCGTGCTCACCAACTCCTGAGGTCCTTCGGGAGAGCCGCCGTCGGGCGGGTCCGGATGTCCGGGCCCGCCCTTTTGCGCGCCGTGTCTGTCAACGTTGGTTGACAGGAGCGGCGATGTCAACGTAGGTTGACATCATGACCGAGGCAACCGATCTCGCCGAGCGCGCCGGTGACCGTGATCCGCGGGTCGGGCTGCGGGCCGTGGCCGCGCTGCGCCGGCTGCTGGAGCAGCTGGAGGCGGTACAGGTGCGCAGTGCGCGCAACAAGGGCTGGTCGTGGCAGGAGATCGCCGCGGAGCTCGGAGTCAGCAGGCAGGCCGTGCACAAGAAGTACGGGAGGCAATGATGTTCGAACGCTTCACCAAGGACGCCCGTGAGGTCGTGAAGGGGGCGTTCGTCCACTGCGAACGCTCCGGTGAACAGACCGTCGGCGCCGAGCACCTGCTGCTCGCCCTTCTCGACCGCGAGGGCGGCCGTGCCTCCTTCGCGCTGGCCGCGCTGGGGCTCGGGGAGCGCAAGGCGTCCGTACGGGAGGCGCTGGACGAGGCGCGGCGGCGGGCCGGGCTGTCGCGGGCCGACTCGGACGCGCTGGCGGGGCTGGGGATCGATGTGTCGGAGATCGTCGCCCGGGTCGAGGAGGTGCACGGCGTCGGGGCCATGTCCGGCGACCCGGAGGACCGGCGCCGGTGGTCGGGACGGCGGCCGGGTTTCGGCCCGGGTGCCAGGAACGTCCTGGAACGGTCGCTGCGGGTCGCCGTCGGCCACTACGACCGGCACATCGGTGACGAGCACCTGCTGCTCGCGCTGACCCTCCTGCCCGGGGTGGCCGGCGAGGTCCTGGCGGACCACGGCGTGACCCACGCGTCGATCACCCGCGTGCTGTACGGCGCGGACGAGGCACAGGCCGGCTGAGGCGCGGCTCGGCGTGGGGCGGCTCGGGGCCTGGAGCGGCTCGGTTGAGGTGCGGCTCGCTGGGTTGTGGGGCCGGTCGGCTGGCGCCCGCTTGGGTGGTCGGCGCCGGCGAGAGACGCGTGGGTGGGCTGAGGGGTGGCTCGGTTGAGGTGCGGCTCGCTGGGTTGTGGCAGCGGTCGGCTGGCGCCCCGCTTGGGTGGTCGGCAGCGGTGGGGGATGCGTGGGTCGGCTGGGGGATGGCTCGGTTGAGGCGCGACTCGGGGCCGGTCGGCTGGCGCCGGCTCGGGTGGTCGGCGCCGGCGAGAGACGCGTGGGTGGGCTGAGGGGTGGCTCGGTTGAGGTGCGGCTCGCTGGGTGGTGGTACCGGTCGGCTGGCGCCCGATTGGGTGGTCGGCAGCCGTGGCGCGCAGGTCGGCTGAGCGTAAATCGGTTGTGGCATCGGGCGGCTGGTGCCCCGTCTCCGTGGTCGGCAGCGGCGGGAGATGCGCAGGGCCGCTGAGGGGTAGCCCGGGTGAGGCGCAGGCCGGCCGCCGTCCCGGCTCCGCGGTCGGCAGCCGCCTTGGTCTCCCTCGACCGGCAGTCGTTCTGCCCTTCCCGGGGTCGGCAGCCGGCTTGGTCTCCCTGGCCGGCTGCGGGCCCTGATCCCCCTGGACGGCGGCTCGTCCTGCTGCTTCTCAGGGCGGCAGCTCGTCCTGCTCCGTCCCGGGACGGGAGCCCGACCTTGCTCCCCACGACCGGTTGCCGGCCTCCCCGCTCAGGCCTTCGGTGTCCGCAGGAGCGCGGCGATGTGGGCCGCTGCCGTGGACAGATGGCGGCGGGCCTCACCGAGTTGGGTGGGGGTGACTCCGTGGTCGCGGGCCGCGTCGCGGATGTCGTCGCGGAAGCGGTCCAGGAGGCGGTCCAGGTCGCGGGCCGGGTCACCGGTGGGGTCCTCGTGGGCCCAGGCGGGTTCGTACTCGGCCGGGAACTCCTCGTCGGCAGAGACGTAGTGCGCGTCCGACGGTGCGGCGGTGGGCTTCGCGGCCGGTTCCCCGGGGGTGCGGGGGGAGCCCCAGTACTTGCCGAAGTCGCCCAGCTCCCGGGCGAGTTCGGACAGGCCCTCGCGGACGCCCGTCGGCCAGTCGCCCTGGGCGAAGTGGTCCTGGACGCGGTCCTGGACCTGGCGGGCGATGCGCTGCATCTCCTCCTGCGCCTGGGCCCGCGCCCGTGTCTGCGCCTCCTGGGCCTGGCGGCGGGCCCGCTGGGCCTCCTCGCGGGCCCGGCGGCTCTCGTCCTTGGCGCGGCGGGCCTGCTCCTTCCACTCCTGCTTGACCCGGCGCATCTCCTCCTTGGCGGCCTTCCAGGCCTCCTTGTCGCCGAGGTCGCCGTACTCCCCGAAGGGGCCCGCGGCGCCGCCCGCCTTCGCGCCCCGGCGGGCCTCGGACGCGGCGGCACGCATCTCGCGGCGCAGATCGCCGGCCGCGCCGCGCACGTCAGCCTGTATCTCGGCGGCCAGTTCGGCGACCGACTCGCGGATCTCCACTTCCAGGTCGGCCAACTCGCCGCTGCGGTCCGCCAGTTCGGCGCGCCCCGCGTCCGTGATGGAGTACACCTTGCGGCCGCCCTCGGTGGTGTGCCTGACCAGGCCCTCGGCCTCCAGCTTGGCCAGCCGGGGGTAGACCGTGCCCGCCGAAGGGGCGTACAACCCCTGGAAGCGCTCTTCGAGGAGCCTGATCACCTCGTAGCCGTGGCGCGGAGCCTCGTCGAGCAGCTTGAGCAGATACAGGCGGAGGCGCCCGTGGGCGAAGACGGGGGGCATGTCAGAGCACCTTCTTGTCGGTCGTACCGTCGGCCGGGGCGTCGGGGCCGCCGGAGGCGTCGGCGCCCCGGCCGGAGACGGAATTGTCCCCCGGAGCGGCCGGGGCGCCGGCGGCGGGGGCGGTGTCCCGTGGCGACCCGGCGGGGCCGGCGGGGCCGGTCGGCTCTGCGGGCCGGGCTTCCCACGGGGTGTCCGCCTCGTCGTCCTCGCGCGGCGGGCGGCGCAGCAGGGCGATCGAGCCGGAGACCGTGGTGGCCCGCAGTCTGCCGGTGCCCGCGCCGAGGCGGCCGGTGATCTTGTGGGCGCCCCACTGGCCGTGCACCCGCAGTCCTTCGAAGGCGTTGGAGACCGTGCCGCTCGCGGTGTTCGCCTCCACCTCGGCGTCTGCCGGGTGTGGCAGGCGGATGGCGATCTCGCCGGAGACACTGGTGAGGCTGACCTCCGTCGGGCCGTCCGGGTCCAGGTCGACGATCATGGAGCCGCTGACGGAGTCGGCGCGGACGGAGCGGCCGGAGCCCGCGACCACCGTCAGGTCTCCCGAGACCGAGTTGAACCGCAGGTCGCCGGTGACGGCCTGGGCCTCCAGGTTGCCCGACACGGTGTCCGCGCGGACCGGGCCCGAGAGGCCGACCAGGGTCGTGTCGCCGGTCACCCCCTTGACCACCGCCGGGCCGCGGATGCCGGAGACGACCGCGCCGGCGCCGACCACGCCCACCTCCACGCGGGTGTCGGCGGGGACCGCCAGGGAGACGACCGCGCTGCGCCGCCAGCCCTTGCGGTCGAGCCACTTGAGGAAGCCCTTCCAGGGCAGGTCCTCGTACGCCACCGTGAGGGTGTCGCCCTGCTGGGTGACCACCAGGGGTGGGCCCTCGATCTCCGAGATCTCCAGGCGGGCGGAACCTTCGTCCGTGCCCACCACGTTCACCGTTCCGTTGACGATGCGGACCTGGAGGTCGCTCACGCGGGAGTCGAAGGTCAGCTTCTGGGGCTCGTTGACGGACCACTCGGGCATGGGAGACCTCCTAGGGCCGGGCACGGACGACACGCCATATCGCGTCCTCTGAGAAACACGATATATCGTGGCCGCCGGAAGTCAAGGCACCCTTTCGCGTGAGTGCGTATGCGTCATATCGGGCGCGATGCGGGCGAACTGCCTAGCGTGTTGGCATGCCGACGGACGCGCTTCGGGGCGGATACCGGGCCGTCCCCGCCACCGGGGCCCTGCTGCTGTGCCGGGCCGAGCCGGAGTCCGTCGCGCTTCTCGCCCCGCTGCTGCGCGAGCGGATGGCGATCACGCATGCGGGTGAGCGGTGGACCGTACTGGTGCCGGAGGGGAGTCCGTGGCGGGGAAGCGGTACGGGGGGCGAACCGGTCGACCGGGTGCTCACCGGCTGGGCCTCCGCGCTCGCCGTCGGGTCCTCCTGGCCCGTGCTCGCGCTGTGGTGGGACGCCGACCGTGTCGGTTACACCCTCGCGTCCGGCTTCCGCCGTCCCGTCGCGTACGTCTGGCTGGCCAACGGCACGCCGGCGGGCGAGGCCGAGGCGATGCACACCTTCGCGGCTCGGCTGGGGCTGGATCCCGTGCTGGACGTGCAGGCCCTGGACGGGCTGACGGCGGTGGACTCCGACGCGGACGGGCCGGCACGGATGCGGGGGCTGATCACGGTCCTCACGCGCGCGGGTGTGGCGTTGCCGGCGGGGCTCGTGCCGGGGGCGAGCGCCGAACGGCTGCTGGAGGCCGCGGCGGGGGTGCCGGGCGAGGTGCGGTGGGTCGAGGGGACCGGGTGGCGGGAGGCAGCGCGGGCGGAGTCCGGGCCGGGCGAGACGGGCGGGGGCGGCGGAGGGCTTGGCGTGTGGGTGCCGGGGTCGGGGGATCCGCGGGCTCGGTGGCTCGGGATGGTCCAGGTGGGGGTGGGGGTGCCGGTCACCGTGTGGGGGATCTGGCGGCGGAGCGCGGGATGGGTGGCGGCGGGGGCGCTGCTGCTGGCGCACGGGGCGCTGGGGATGGCGTACGAAGGCGTGCGCGGGCGCGGGTGACCACGTGCGCCGGGGTGCGTTGCGGGTCCGCTGCCGCTGGTCCGCCGGTTTCCGGGATGCCCTGAGCTGCGGCTGGGCGGGATTTGCGAGGCGCCCGGTGCCCCGGCCGGCCAAGGGACGTTTCGCTCGCCCGCACCGCCGGGGTAACGCTGCGCCCACCTGTGCCGCCCCAGCGGCACGTCTGCCCGCTGCTGCGCAGGGGTGGCGGTGGGGGAGTGTCCCGAAGGGTGCGGGGAGCCGCGGGTCCGGCCGCGGGTGGCCCGTAGTGACGGAGGGTTTCCGGTGGCTCGGTGCGTGGGGCGCCGCCCCCCGCGGCACGTCTGCCCGCAGCTGCGCAAAGGTGGCGGTGCGGAGTGCCCCGAAGGGTGCGGGGAATTGCGGGTCCGGCGCGGGCGGCCCGCAGTCGCGCAGAGTTTCAGGCGGTTCGGCGGGTGGGCGGCGCCTCAGTGGCGCGTCTGTCCACAGCTAGGCAGGGCGGTGCCCCGAAGGGTGCGGGGAGCTGCGGGGCCAGCTACGGACGGCCCGCAGCGGCGCACGGTTTCCGGTGGCTCGGTGGGTGGGCGCCGGCTCAGTGGCACGTCTGCCCGCAGCTGAGCGGGTGTGACCGCCCGCAGGCTGCGGCGCCGGCGAGTGCCCTGAAGGGGCGTGGGGAACTGCGCGACCCTCCCACCACCGGCCCGCACCCGGCGGCGACGGCCCGGCCCCCCGGCGCGAACCCCGCGCCGCCCGCCCCGAAACGTTGCATACGCTGTCTGTAGCCACCACCGGCATGGATGTTCACGCAGGAGACGCACCCCATGTACTTCACCGACCGCGGTATCGAGGAGTTGGAGAAGCGGCGCGGCGAGCAAGAGGTCACCTTTGAGTGGCTTGCCGAGCAGTTGCGCACGTTCGTCGATCTCAACCCCGACTTCGAGGTGCCCGTAGAGCGGCTGGCCACCTGGCTCGCCCGGCTCGACGACGAGGACGACGAGTAGCCCATCGCAGACCATGGCGCGGGAGTACGGCGATCACCAGCCGTATCGTTCGTTGCCTCTCCCCCTCCCCTTTCCCGGGAGTTAGCCTTCTTCTCCCATCGGCGAACGGGGGCGTCATGGCTGGCGGAGTCGAGCGGATACGGCTGGACGACGGGACCGTCGTCTGGGCCAGGATCGGGTACGGGGACGAGGGCGGTTACGGCGGGGAGTACCGGGACACCTCACTCGGGGACCGGGTCATCGACATGGCCGGCGGACTCGCCGGCACGGTCGGCGGAGTCGTGCGCTCCCTGCGCGCCGGTCTGGACACACCGGCCCCCGTCGAGGTCTCCGTCAGCTTCGGCATCGAACTGACGGCGCAGGCGGGCAAGATCGTGAGCGCGATCGCGGAGGGCGGCGGCAAGTCGTCCCTGACCGTGTCCCTGACCTGGACCGAACCGGCCACCGTGGCCGACGGCGCGGATCCCGCACGGCCCGGCGGCACGGTCGTACCGCCGCGGTCCCCGGCCTCCGGCGCCGTATGAGCGCCTTCGCCGAGATGGTGCGCCCCTCCCTCGCGCGCATCGGCGCACCGGGTGACGGGTATGCAACGGACCGTGACCCGTACTGGGGATCGGGCTTCTTCATAGCCCCGGGCTGGCTGTTGACCTGCGCCCATGTCGTGGGGAAGGGGGGAGCCGCGGTGTGCCGAGGGGAGAGCGCCATGAGCGTGACCTGGCTGGAGCGCACCCGCGCCGACGGCTGGGCGGAACGCACCGGCACCGGCACCGCCCGGCTCCTCGCTCCCGGCCTGGAGGCCGCGCAGGCGGTGCGTGACCGCTGGTCGTTCCCCGACCTCGCGCTCGTCCGGGTCAGCGGCGCCGACGACGTGCCCTGCCTGTGGCTGGCCGACCGGGAGGCCGGCCCCCGTACCCCGGTCGGCCTCTACGGCTGGTCCGTGCAGACCGGCGAGCTGGGCATCCGGCACGGCGACGGGGAGATCGCCGGCGCCGACGCGCGTGCCCTGCTGCTCACCGGGAGCCTGCCGGTCGGCGGGCTGTCCGGCGGACCCGTGCTCGACCTGAGGCACGGCTCGGTCATCGGCGTGATCAAGGGGCGGCGGACGGAGGACGGCGTGGCCGTTCCGGTCACCGCGCTGTCCGAACTGCTCGACCTCAGGGACGGGGGCCGCACGGTCCGCGAGGTGCTGCGCGCGCACGACCTGCATCACCTGCGCCGCCTCGAGGACTCTTCCCTCTCCGCACCCTTCCCGGCGTACCCCGACTGGACCGCCTTCCAGGCCGAACTGCCCGGGCACGCGCCCTCGGTCACCGGGATCGGGGCCGAACTGCGCACCAGGCTGTACGGCCATCTCGCGCACCTGCCGCCGCCGGCCGGCGCGGGCGAGGTGGTGCACCTCGTGGAGGACGTGAAGGAGCAGGTGCGCGGCGAGCGCCTGCTGTCGCTGGTGCTGCGCAACGTGCGCACCTGGCGCGAGGGCGCCGGGCTGCTGTCCGGGCTGCGGACCCTGCAGCCGGGCGGCGGGGGCACGCTGGTCGATCTGGACGCCGTCCTGCTGTACGCGGCGAAGGTCGCCCGCAAGACGGCGTGGGAGCGGGCGGACGAGGTGGACCCGGAGCGGCTCGGCGCCTTCACCTCCTGGATCGCCGGACAGGCCGCCGGGCACCGGCACTGGGCGGTCGGCGAGGCCATCCGCGCCCTGTTGGAGGGCATCGACAACCCCCAGCGGCCCATCGACCACCGACAGGGCCCCATCGACAGCCCCCAGGGCCCATCAGACACCCGTGAGGGCGAGGGGCCCCTCGTATCGGAGCTCCCCCCACCACAGCACCCCGCACCCCCCGCCGCCCGGACCGACGTTCTGGTCAAGGTCGGCGCGCCCATGTACGACGGCCGGTATCCGTGGAGTGTGCAGCTGATCTACGACGGCCGGGACGTCACGCCGGTCGCCGCCGACGACCGGGGCGTGCGCGCCGACGAGCTGGCGCGGGTGCTGCGCGAGCCGCTGGCCCGGGCGCTGAGCCAGGGTGATCACGGCGAGCATCTGGCCGCCATCGAGGTGTTCCTGCCGCGCAGGCTGTTCGACCTGCCGGTGGACGAGTGGCAGCTGCTGCCCGAACCGCCCGGCGGGGAGGGGACCGTGGGCGACGAGGACGCCGAGGACGAGTTCGTGGACGAGCGGGCCATGCCGCTCGGGATGCGGCGGACCGTCGTCGTCCGGGACGTGCGCCGCAACGCCCAGGCGCCCTCCCCGGAGTGGCGCCGGCGCTGGAACGGCGTGCGCAAGGGGCCGCTCACGGCCGAGACGCTGCACGGGCGGCCGGCGGCCGACGGGCATCCGCCCGGTGCGCGCCCCGGCGGCCGCTTCGCCTACTACGGCGCCCTGACCGGGATGGCCGACGAGGGCGTACCGGTGTACTGCGGGCCGGTCGGCGGCGGAGAGGGGCTGGCCGCGATGAATGACGCGCTGCGGGCCGGGCACTCGGTGGTGCTGTGGCGCCGGGACCGGCACGACCACGAGGAGTGCGGGGCGTTCCACCGGCAGGCCGCCGACCTGCTGAAGGCGGCCCGGCACGCGAGCGGGCTGCACGGGCCGGTGCGTGACCTGCGCATCCGCCTCGCCGACGCGGACGCCGCCCGCGGGTACGGGCTGTGCGGCAAGATCGCCGTGCTCTTCGACCCGCCGGAGCGGCCGCCGTTCGGCGCGGAGGCGATGCGGCCGCCGCCGCAGGCCGCGCCCGGCGCTTGACCCGGCCGCGCGCGGAACACGCCGCCAGGCCGCGGACACGCCGTCAATCCGCTCGGTCCGCAAGGGCGTTCGTCCGGCCGGAAGTGAACGCCGGCCGCCCCGAACCTCGGCAGGCACGGCCCGCTGGCGGTAGCCTCGTAGGCCGGACGACCGGGACCCGCTGCATGATCACCAGAGCCGGGAGGAGCCCAAGGTGAACGACTGGCGGATCTACCGCGGAGTGGGTCAGCCGCACGACGGCGTACGGCGGTTGCCGGCGCCGCCGCCCTGGCGTGACTTCGCGGCGTCCCGGGAGAGCGGGGAGGCGGGCCCGGAGGACCCGAGCAGCGCCCGCCGGCTCGGGGTCCGCCGCCGGCTGGTGGAGAGCTATGCTCCCCGGCCCGCCGAGGTCGACGCCGTCAACGCGGCCCTCTATCTGCGTAGGCCGCTGCTGGTGACCGGCAACCCGGGCACCGGCAAGTCCACCCTGGCGTACGCGATCGCGCACGAGCTGGGCCTCGGCAGAGTGCTGCGCTGGCCGATCGTCAGCCGTACGACCCTCCAGGACGGCCTGTACCGCTACGACGCGATAGGCCGCCTGCAGGACGTCCAGCTGGAGCGGGCCCGGGGCGGCGGCCAGGACGCGGCGAGCGCCTCCGGCATCGGGTCGTACATCCGGCTCGGCCCGCTCGGCACCGCGCTGCTGCCCGCCGGCGAGCCGCGCGTGCTGCTCATCGACGAACTCGACAAGAGCGACCTCGACCTGCCCAACGACCTGCTGAACACCCTGGAGGAGGGGGAGTTCGCGATCCCGGAGCTGGAGCGGCTGGCCGACCGCGAACCCGTCGTCGAGGTGCTCGACCACGACGGCGACCGGGTGGCCGTGCACGGCGGACGCATCGCCTGCACCGCCTTCCCGGTGATCGTCCTGACCTCCAACGGCGAACGCGACTTCCCCGCCCCGCTGCTGCGCCGCTGCATCCAGCTGGAGCTGGAGGCGCCCGGCGAGGAGCAGCTGACCGCCATGGTCGAGGCGCATCTGGGTCCGGAGGGCGTCGCCGCGGGCGGAGAGCTGATCCGGCGGTTCCTGGAGCGCGAGCCGGGCGAGGTGCTCGCCGCGGACCAGTTGCTCAACGCCCTCTTCCTCACCCGGCACGACCCGCGCGCCCAGAGCCTCACCCGGGAGCGCATCGCCGAGATGCTCATGCAGCCGCTCGACCGTACGAGGTGATGGCCGGATGCCCGGCATGGGTCTGGACGAGCTGATCGGCAAGCTGCGCCAGGGCGGGCTCGACCTCACCGCCGAGGACGTGGCGGACGCGCTCTGGCTGGCCCGGCGGCTCGGCACCGGCCCGGCGCGCGACACCCCCGGCCCGTCCCCGGCCGAGCCCGGCCGGCCCCTCGGCGACGGCGCGCCGACGCCGGAACCGCCGGATGCCCCGCACGCCCCGCCGGATCCCGGCACCGGCCCGCGTCCGTCCCGCCCGGAGAACTCCACCGCCCCCGTTCCGCTGCACATGCCCACGCCGGGCCCGAGCTCCGGCCCCGCGCGTCCGCAGCCCGAAGGCGCCGCGGCCGCGTTCCCCGTGCGCGCCCCGGCCGCCGGCGCGCTGCCCGGGCTGCTCGGCCTGGAGCAGGCGCTGCGCGCCCTCGGCCGCTACCGGACCGCCTCCGCCCGCGCCGAGGACGAGCGGATCGACGAGGAGGCCACCGCCGACCGGGCCGCCGCGGGCGGCATCCTGCTCCCCGTCACCCGGCCCGGCCGCCGCCGGCGCTGCGACGTCCAGCTCCTCATGGACACCGGCCCCGCGATGGCCGTCTGGGGCCGGATGGTGGAGGAGCTGAGGCAGGCCTGCCAGCAGTCCGGCGCGTTCGCCTCGGTCCGCGTCCACCACCTGTACGCCGACGACTCCGGGGACACCGCCGTCCCGCTGGTCGGTACGACCGCCGGTCCCGGCCGGCGCACCCGGTTACGCCCCGCCGACGAGCTGCACGACCCCACCGGCCGCCGGGTCACCTTCGTCATCAGCGACTGCGTGGGCCTGCTGTGGCAGAACGGCAGCGCCCAGCGGCTGCTGCACCGGTGGCCGCGAGGCGCCCCGCTCGCCGTCGTCCAGCCGCTGCCGCCGCGCCTGTGGGGCCGTACCGCGCTGCCCGCCGAACCCGGACTGCTGGTGCGCGACGCCGAGACCGGCGGACGCCTGACCTTCATCCCCGACGACGAGCCCTGGGAGGAACCGGCCGCCGACGCCCGGCCGGTGCCCGTCCTCACACCCACCCCGGACGCCTTCGGCGCCTTCGCCCGGCTGCTCGCGGGCACCGGCCCCACCAGCGAGCGCGCCTGGGCCGCGCTCACCGGCCCCGGCACGGCCCCGCCGCCCGCGCCCGCCGGCGCCGGCCCGCCGAGCGACGACGACCTGCTGCGGGCCTTCCGCGCCGGAGCCTCGCCCGGTGCGCTGCGCCTCGCGGTCTACCTCGCCGCGGCCCCGCTCACCCTGCCCGTGATGCAGCTCGTGCAGCGGGCCATGCTGCCCGACACCGGCCCCATGGAGCTGGCCGAGGTGCTGCTCGGCGGGCTGCTGACCCAGCTCCCGGGCACCGCCGAGCAGCCCTGCTTCGCCTACCCGCCCCGGGTGCAGGACCTGCTCCTGTCCTCCCTGGACCAGGACACCGCCGGACTCGTCCTCAAGCACTGCTCGGCCTATGTGGAGCGGCACTTCGGCCGGGGCACCCGGAACTTCGCCGCGCTCGCGGCCGCGCGGCTCACCGACCACGACCCGGACGGCGGTGCCGGGCCGCTGCCCGAGGACACCGGGACGCAGGGCGGGGGCGGCAGCGTCGAGGCCGAGCTGTTCGCCCGGGTCCCCGCCCGTGTGCTGCGCTTCTACCAGCCCGAGCGCCCCGCCCGCGACCCGCTCACCGAGGGCGGCAGGCTGTTCGAGGAGTGGCGGCGCCGCGGCGACCCGGAAGTGCTGCGGCAGGCCCGGGACCTCGCCCGCACGGCGGTGACCGGTTCGGGCGCCGCCCAGGTCTCCGCCGCACGGGCCCGGCTGCTGCTCGGCCGCGTGCTGCGCGCCGAGGCCGGCACGGCGGCGGCACGCGCCGCGGGCCGCCGCGAGGAACTGCTCCGCGAGGCCGTCACCGAACTCGCCGTCGCGCACGGGACGGCAGCCGCCGACAGCCGCGAACAGGCCGAGGCCGCCCTCGAAATCGCCTTCTCACGCAGGGAGTTGTGGCAGCTGACGGGGGAGGACGAGCTCCTGACGGCCGCGCTGGAGGTACTCGACCCGGATCGTGCGCCGTGGCCGGGGCTCGCAGAGGCAGCGCGCGCGTGGGTGCGTCTGCGACAGGCCGGGCCCGACGGCACGGGCGAAGGGGCCGTCGACGCCGAGGACGTCCCCTGGGCCGTCGGTGTGCACCGGGCCCGGCTGTTGTTGCGCGGCTGGATGCTGCTCAAGTTGCGGCAGGCCGGCACCGCCGTGCCCGAACTGAAGGAAGGCTGTGCGCTGTTGGACCTCGAAGAGGCCACCGACGCCGTACGGGCCCCGGCGCTGCTCGATCTCGTGCGGGCACTGCGGGCCACAGGGGCCGCCGACGCGGAGACGCGCCGGACGCTGGAGCGGGCCGAGCGGGCGGCCGGTGACGATCCGACGCTCCTGCTGCCCTGCCTCGCCGCCCGGGCCGCGTTCCACGACGCGGCGGGGGAGGCGCGGGAGGCCGACGCGGCCTACGAGCGGGCCGTGCTGCTCGCCCCGCCCGACAGCACCCCACGCTGCGAACTTCTCACCGCCTGGGGCGAGTCGCTGCTCCGGCGGGCCTCGGCACCGGACGGCGCCGGCATCGTCGACCGGGCCGAGTACGTGCTGCGCGAGGCGCTGCAGGCCCTGCCGGTGCGCTCCACGCAACGGGGCCGGCTCCAGGGCCTGGTCGGCAGCGCGCTCGCCCAGCGGTTCCGGCACCTCGGTTTCCTTCCCGACCTGTTCGAGAGCCGGCATCTGCTCGGCCAGGCGGTGCGCGTGGCGGCCGACGCGGCCGTACGCGCCGAGGCGTGGCTCCAGCTGGGGCGTGTACGGCTGGAGGGCTGGCACCACGCCGGGGCGCCCGTGCTGATGGACGCGCTTCAGGCGTACGAGAACGCCGAACGGGAGGCACACGCGGCCCGCGCCGGCGATCCGTGCTCGCTGACGGCGGCCCGAGCCCGGCACAGCAGCGCGGCGGTGCTCGCCCTGATGGGACGCCCGGGAGCGGCGCGCAGCGCTTTCCGGGCGGCCCGGGAGCAGTGGAGCCGGCTCGTCGGCGCGCTGCGGGAGGTCGACTGGGCCGACGTCGAGCTGACCCGCACGGCGGAGGACCGGCTGACGGCACTTGACGCACAGTGGACGCCGGAGGAGCGGTGGCGGCAGATGGCTCCGCCCTGGTGGCCCTGGACGCAGGAGTGGAGCAACCCGGCAGGTGCTGACCGGAGTTGAGCCGTCCGGGGTTTCTGCCTCCGGCCTGTCGGGAAGAACTGGGCAGCCATGACGGCCGTGCGGGGCGGACGTGGGCAGGGAGGAGCCGAGCGTGGCGGAGCGGACGAAGGGGGCGGTCGGCCCGGGCGAGGAAGCTGGCCGGTCCGTGTTTCTGCCCGACTTCACCGGTGTGGACCTGCACACTCTGCGCGCCATGGACGATCCGGGGCTCACGGCGCTCGTCGACGAGATCCTGGCGTCGGCCCGAGGCAGTGGTGAAGTCTGGTACACCGGCGGGGACTACAGCCCCGTAGACCCGGAACAGCCGGGCCGCTCGTTTCCAGCCACCCGTACGGAGCTGCTACGGGGTGAGGAACGGCCGGGATGACTCTGGTGTCCGTGCCGCGCGATGCCCTCGCGGAACTCGCCGGGACCCGGCCCCGCCCGGCCGCCCTGGCCGCGCTCACGGAAGGGTTGCACGCCCGACGCCTGCTCCTGCTCAAAACGCTCGCCGTCCGGGTGGAGCGCGCAGGTGGTCCGGCCCGCCAGGACTTCGAGGCGGACTGGGCCCTGCTGGAAGAGGCCGAGCGCACCGACGCCCGGGCGGTCCGCGAGGTCGTCGACTACCCGCTGACCGGTGCCTGGCTGGCCGAGACGCTTGCCGCGCCCGACGGCCCCGCCCTCCACGGACAGCTCGCGCAGTTCCGGGGCCTGGCCGCCGCCGCGGCCGTCCGCGCGGGCCACCGGATCACGGTGACGGTCCCGCCCGCCGCAGGCTTCCTCGTGCTGCCCGGACTCGGCGTCCTCGACCCGGCGGCGGGCCGCGCACACCTGGACGGCCGTAGCGGCAGTGTCCGGGTCCCGGACGGCCCCGGCGGCGGGAGCGTCGTGCCCCTGCACGCCCCGGCAGCGAGGTGGGCGGCGCCACGGCGGCCGGCCCAGCGCGGCTGGTCGGCCCTCGGCACGCTTCCGGGCGGGGCCGTCGTACTCGATGATCTGCACCCCGAGCGGGTGCCGCCCGGAGGCATCGGCCCCGGGGCGTTGCCCCCGGCCGAGCGCCCGCGCTCCGCCCACCGTGTGTGGGCCCGGCGGTGGCGGGAGGCCCACGCGATACTCCGGACGACGGATCCCGAGCGTGTCGCCGAGATCGGTGCGGTGTTGCGGGCCGTGGTGCCCCTGGCCTCGCCCCGGCGTGGCGGCCCCGCCATGAGCGCCACCCTGCAGACCGCGCCGGGCGCCATGCTCTCCCAGCTCCCGATGAGCGGCACGGACCTGGCGGAGTCCCTGGTCCACGAGGTGCACCACACCAAGCTGGCAGCGCTGCACGAGCTGGTTCCGCTGTGCCGTACCGGTGGAGCCGCTGTGCACCGGGTGGGCTGGCGCTCCGATGCGCGGCCCGTGGCGGGCGTCCTCCACGGGGCATACGCCCATCTGGCGCTGAGCGACCTGTGGTGGAGGGCGAGGAGCGGGGCGACGGCCGGACGGGTCTGGCGGCGGCGGGCCGCCGAACAGTTCGACCAGCACCGCGCGCACGTCGGCCAAGCCTTGTCGATTCTCCTTGAATCCGATGAACTGACATTTGCGGGTGGGCAGTTCGTCCGTGAGATGGCCAGATCCCACGCCCGGCTCGGCGTGGCGAGCCGGTGGCATGAGTAACACTGTGTGCGTGATCGGTCGCACCTGGTGGTGGCCGGTGGAAGGGCCGCAGGCAGACGTACGGCGGCGGCGGACGTGGAACAGGGAGTTGGCGCATGGCGGAACAGCGCAGGACGGGCGGGGGCGATACGGGGGCGACCGAGCACTTCCTCGTGGTCTTCCCGGGCTATCACCGCTCATGGGCGGCCTGGATCGCGCAAGTCCTGGAGCGCCACGGCCACCGGGTCACCCTCCAGCGCTGGGACCCGCCCCGCGAGGTGCCGCTGGAGGACTCCCTCGGTGACCTGCTGCTGTCCTCCGGACGGGTACTGCTCGTCCTGGACGACTGGTTCTTCGAACTCGGCCCGCGCCCCGCCGGGGAGTGGAACGACGTCCTGCGCGGCTTCGTCGCCGCCCACGCCGACCGCTTCACCGCGGTCAATCTCACCAACCGGCCCCTGCTGCCCGCCACCGCAGTCCTGGAACCGGCCAGCCTGTGGGGAATGGGCGAGGAAGGCGCCGAGGAACGGCTACTGGGCCGACTGGGCCTGGAGCGCCTCCGCACCCCCAGACCTCCGACCACTCGCGTCCGCTATCCCGACACCCGCTGCGAGATCTGGGGCGAGGTCCCGCGCCGCAACCCGCGCTTCACCGGACGCGACGACCTGCTGGCCGAACTGCACCAGCGACTTGCCGACGCCGAGCGCGGCGCCGCCGCCTGCACTCTGCTCGGCATGTCCGGCATCGGCAAGACCCAGCTGGCCGCCGAGTACGCCCACCGGTTCAGCCCCGACTACGACGTGGTGTGGTGGGTCAACTCCGACGACCGCACCATCCAGCGCGACCGGTTCGGTGAACTCGCCGTGGAACTGGGGCTCGGGATCGGCAGCGAGCCCGGCGAGCGCATCCGTGCCGTGCGCGACGCGCTGCGCCGGGGCGAGCCGCATGCCAACTGGCTGCTGATCTTCGACGGCTGGGACGACACCGAGGGCATCAACGCGCTCCTTCCGCAGGGCTCCGGACACGTGCTGATCACCTCCCGCAACCGCGGCTGGAGCGAGCACACCGACATCCTCGAGGTCCCCGCCTTCCTGCGGGCGGAGTCCACCGGCTATCTGATGCGCCGCGCCCCGCACATCACGGCGGCCGAGGCGGACGAGGTCGCCGCCGAGTTCGGCGACGTTCCGCTGCCCCTCGTCCAGGCCGCCTCCTGGCTCGGCGAGTCCAGCATGGAGGTGCCGGAGTACCTGCGGATGGTGCGCGAGCGCAGGCTCTCCACCGTCGACGAGCCGGTCACCGGGGACGGCTTCCCGCAGTCCTCCATCACCTCCTGGTCGATACTGCTCAACCGGCTCCGCCGCGCCCAGCCGCAGGCCATCGACATCCTCGGCCTCTGTACGTCCTTCGCGCCCGGACGCATCCCACTCGGCCTGATCCGCGCCTACCCGCAGGCCGACCTGCCCGAGGAACTGCGCTGGATGGCCACCGACCTGCCCGCCTGGACCCGGGCCCTGGACACGCTGGTCAACTACTCGGTGCTGACCCGCGAGACCCGCGGTCCCGTCGGCGCCGACATGGGCCCGCACCAGGAGTCGGTCCACATGCACCGCCTCGTCCACGACATCGTCTCCAAGCTGATCAGCGACGACAGCCGCGCCGTGCACCGCAGGGCCGTGCACACGCTGCTCGCGGAGGCCGACCCGGGCAATCCGGTGGACTCCAGGAACTGGCCCCGCTACGCCGAGCTGCTGCCCCACCTGGAACTCTCCGGCGCCCTCGGCAGTGATCAGCCCCGGGTGCAGGAAACCGTGCTGAACTGTCTGCGGTACTGCTTCCGCAGCGGGGAGTACAGCGGTGGTCTCAAGCTCGCCCAGCAGATCCGCGAACACTGGTCGCGCACCATGGACCCGCTGGCCCAGCCCATGCTCGACCTCGCCAACCAGGAGAGCTACATCCTGCGGGCCAGCGGCCGGTTCCGCGACGCCTATGAACTGGACCGGCGCGTTCTGGAGCGTCTCCAGACCGCTCCCCGGCGCAACGAACTCGCCGAGCTGACCACCAAGAGCGCCATGGCCAACGGCCTGCGGCACCTCGGGCGGTACGGCGAGGCGCACTCCCTCCAGCAGGAGGTGCTCGAAGGCACCACGCAGCTCCTCGGCTCCGACGAGGTCACCACGCTGGCGGCCCGGCACAACCTGGGCGTCGGCCTCAGACTGCTGGGCCGGTACGCGGAGGCGTACGAACTCGACCTCGAGACGCTGGCCCGCCGGGAGAACGTCCTGCGCGCCCGGCACATCAACACCCTCAACTCGGGCAACGCCGTCACCAACAGTCTGCGCCTGCTGGGCCGTTACCGGGACGCCGTGGCCCGTCAGGAACCCGTGGTCCGGCTGCATGTCCAGGTGCTCGGCCCGCAGCACCCGCAGACCCTGGAGGCTCGCGCCCAGCTGGCCATGGGCCGGCGCCGTGAGGGCGGGTTCACTCAGGACGTCGGGCGCTCGATGGCCGCCCTCCTGGACCAGCTGGTCCAGCTGCACGGCCGGGAGCACTACCGGACGCTGGCGTTCCTCACCAGCTACGGCAACTACCTCAGGGAACACGGGGATCTGAGCCGGGCCCGGGAACTGATCGCAGAGGCCGAGGCCGGCTACCGGGTGCTCCTCGGCCCCGCCCACCCCGTGGCCACCGGCATGCTCGCCAACACAGGTCTGGTGATGCAGGTGTCGGGCGAGCGGGCCGAGGCCATGTCGATGTTCGAGGCGTCCTTCGCGGGTCTCACCGCCACCCTCGGGCCCGACCACCCGTGGGTCCTCGGCTGCGCCCTCAACGCGGCCAGCGCCCGCAACTTCAACGGGCGTATCGCCGACGCCGTGGAGCTGAGCCGCGACACCCTGAGGCGGGCCCGGCACACGCTCGGCGACGAGCATCCGCTGACCCTCTCCTGCGTGATCGCGCTCGCCGCCGATCTGCGGGCCGCGCGCGAGCACGAGGAGGCCGGAAAGCTGGAGGAGGACGGGCTGCTGGGGCTCACCCGCACGCTGGGCGCACAACACCCCCACACTCTCTCCGCCCGGCAACGGACCAGGCCGTACTGGGACTTCGAGCCGTACCTGGGCTGAAGACGCCCCAAAGGCGTGCGGGGAACCGCGCGAGCAATCCCACACGGCTGGCGGCCGCACATGCTCTCGACCACCCCCGTGAACAGGCGAAGGGCCCGGCACCGAGCAAGAACTCGGCACCGGGCCCTTCGTGTCGGCTGAACCGCCGGAGGCCTACGCCTCGAACACCTCACGCACCAGCTGCTCCTGCTCGGCCTGGTGCCGCTTCGCGGAGCCGACGGCCGGGGACGAGGAGTGCGGACGCGAGATGCGCCGCAGCCGCTCGCCGTGCGGGACGTCCGCGCCGACCGCGAGGTCCAGGTGGTCGATCAGGTTGAGCGCGATGAACGGCCAGGCACCCTGGTTCGCCGGCTCCTCCTGCGCCCACAGGTACTTCTCTGCGTTCGGGTACTTCTTGATCTCCGCCTGGAGCTCGGCACCCGGCAGCGGGTACAGCCGCTCGATACGGATGATCGCGGTGTCCGTGACGCCGCGCTTGACCCGCTCGGCCTCCAGGTCGTAGTACAGCTTGCCGGCCACGAAGACGACCTTGCGGACCGCGGCCGGGTCCACCGTCGCGTCGCCGATGACGGGACGGAACTGACCCGACGTGAACTCCTCGGTCTTCGACGCGGCGGCCTTCAGGCGCAGCATCGACTTCGGCGTGAAGACGACCAGCGGCTTGTGGTGCGGGTTGTGCACCTGCCACCGCAGAAGGTGGAAGTAGTTCGACGGCAGGGTCGGCATGGCGACCGTCATGTTGTTCTGGGCGCAGAGCTGGAGGAACCGCTCGACACGGGCCGAGGAGTGGTCCGGGCCCTGGCCCTCGTAGCCGTGCGGCAGGAGCAGGGTGACGCCGGACGTCTGGCCCCACTTCTGCTCGGCCGCCGAAATGTACTCGTCGACCACCGTCTGGGCGCCGTTGACGAAGTCACCGAACTGCGCCTCCCACATCACGAGCGCGTCGGGGCGGGCCAGCGAGTAGCCGTACTCGAAGCCCATGACCGCGTACTCGGACAGCAGGGAGTTGTAGACGTTGTAGCGCGCCTGCTCCTCGGCGAGGTACTGCAGCGGGGTGTACTCCTCGCCCGTCTCGCGGTCGATGAGGACCGCGTGGCGCTGGCCGAAGGTGCCGCGCTGGGAGTCCTGGCCGGAAAGCCGGACCGGGGTGCCCTCGAGCAGCAGGGAGCCGATCGCGAGGGTCTCGCCCATGCCCCAGTCGATCGTGCCGTCCTCGACCATCGTCGCCCGGCGCTGCAGCTGGGGCAGCAGACGCGGGTGCACGTGGAAGGTGTCCGGGATGTTGACCTGGGACTCGGCGATGCGCTTGACGACCTCCGAGGAGATCGCGGTGTTCACAGCGACCGGGAAGTCGGCCTGCGGGTCCGACACCGGAACGGTGCCCGGCTGGGCCGTGACGGCCTCGCGAACCTCGGTGAAGACCTTCTCCAGCTGCCCCTGATAGTCCTGCAGGGCCTGCTCGGCCTCTTCCAGGGTGATGTCGCCGCGACCGATCAGGGACTCGGTGTAGAGCTTGCGCACCGAGCGCTTCTTGTCGATCAGGTCGTACATCAGCGGCTGGGTGAAGGCCGGGTTGTCCGACTCGTTGTGACCGCGGCGGCGGTAGCAGATGAGGTCGATCACCACGTCCTTGTTGAACGCCTGGCGGAACTCGAAGGCCAGACGGGCCACGCGGACCACGGCCTCCGGGTCGTCGCCGTTCACGTGGAAGATCGGGGCCTCGATCATGCGGGCCACGTCCGTCGCGTACATGGAGGAACGCGAGGACTCCGGGGCCGCGGTGAAGCCGACCTGGTTGTTGATGACGATGTGGACCGTGCCGCCGGTGCGGTAGCCGCGCAGCTGCGACATGTTCAGGGTCTCGGCCACCACGCCCTGGCCCGCGAAGGCCGCGTCGCCGTGGATCGCCACCGGCAGGACCGTGAAGTCCGTCCCGCCCTTGTTGATGATGTCCTGCTTGGCGCGGGCGATGCCCTCGATGACCGGGTCGACCGTCTCCAGGTGGGACGGGTTGGCGGCAAGCGAGACCTTGATCTGCTCGCCGTCCAGGCCGGTGAAGGTGCCCTCGGCGCCCAGGTGGTACTTCACGTCGCCGGAGCCGTGCATCGACTTCGGGTCGAGGTTGCCCTCGAACTCGCGGAAGATCTGCGCGTACGACTTGCCGACGATGTTGGCCAGCACGTTCAGGCGGCCGCGGTGGGCCATGCCGATGACGACCTCGTCCAGGCGGGACTCGGCGGCGGAGTCGATCACCGCGTCGAGCAGCGGGATGACGGACTCGCCGCCCTCCAGCGAGAAGCGCTTCTGGCCGACGTACTTCGTCTGCAGGAAGGTCTCGAAGGCCTCCGCCGCGTTCAGGCGGCGCAGGATGCGCAGCTGCTCCTCGCGCTCCGGCTTGGAGTGGCCGCGCTCGACCCGGTCCTGGATCCACTTGCGCTGCTTGGGGTCCTGGATGTGCATGAACTCGATGCCGGTGGTGCGGCAGTACGAGTCGCGCAGCACGCCGAGGATGTCGCGCAGCTTCATCATCGACTTGCCGGCGAAGCCGCCGACGGCGAACTCGCGCTCCAGGTCCCACAGGGTGAGGCCGTGCTCGACGATGTCCAGGTCGGGGTGCTTGCGCTGGCGGTACTCCAGCGGGTCGGTGTCGGCCATGACGTGGCCGCGGACCCGGTAGGAGTGGATCAGCTCGAAGACGCGGGCGGCCTTGGTGACGTCGTCGTCGTGGCTGGCGTCGATGTCACGCAGCCAGCGGACCGGCTCGTACGGAATCCGCAGCGACTCGAAGATGTCGTCGTAGAAGCCGTTCTCGCCGAGCAGCAGGTTCGCGACCTGGCGCAGGAACTCGCCGGAGGCGGCGCCCTGGATCACCCGGTGGTCGTAGGTCGACGTGAGCGTCATGACCTTCGAGATGCCGAGCTTGTTCAGGGTGTCCTGGCTGGTGCCCTGGAACTCCGCCGGGTAGTCCATGGAGCCGACGCCCATGATCACGGACTGGCCGGGCATCAGGCGCGGCACGGAGTGGACGGTGCCGAGGCCGCCGGGGTTGGTCAGGGAGACCGTGACGCCGGTGAAGTCGTCCATCGTCAGCTTGCCGTCGCGGGCGCGGCGGACGATGTCCTCGTAGGCCTGCCAGAACTCGAAGAAGTTCAGCGTCTCGGCCTTCTTGATGGCGGCCACGACGAGCTGGCGGTCGCCGTTGGGCTTCACCAGGTCGATGGCCAGGCCGAGGTTGACGTGCGGCGGCTTGACGAGGGTCGGCTTGCCGTCCTTCTCGCCGAAGGACCAGTTCATCGACGGCATGGCCTTGATGGCCTGCACCATCGCGTACCCGATGATGTGCGTGAAGGAGATCTTCCCGCCGCGGGCGCGCTTGAGGTGGTTGTTGATGACGATCCGGTTGTCGAACAGCAGCTTCACCGGGACCGCGCGGACCGACGTGGCGGTCGGCAGCTCCAGCGAGGCGTTCATGTTCTTCGCGACCGCGGCGGCCGGGCCGCGCAGCGTGATCAGCTCCGGGCCCTCGGGGGCCTGGGCGGCGGGAGCGGCCGTGGGCTTCGGCTGAGCGGGCGCCTGTGCGGGCTGCGCCGGCTTGGCCGGGGCGGGGGCCGCGGCCTTCGCCGCGGGGGCTGCGGGAGCCGGGGCCGGAGCGGCGGCGGGCTTCGGGGCCGCCGGGGCTGCGGGAGCCGGCGCGGGCGCGGCCTGGGGCTGAGGGGCCGTGGTGGTCCCTGCGGCCCCCGCGGCCGCAGTACCCGCCGCAGCCGGGGTGACAGGAGCACCTGGCTTGTAATCGGCGAAGAAGTCCCACCAGGCTCGGTCTACCGAGTTCGGGTCCTGGAGGTACTGCTGATAGATCTCGTCGACGAGCCACTCGTTCGGACCGAACGCGGCAGCGGGGTTCTTCCCGGCTTGGTCGTCGGTCGAGACGCTCGGGTTACTGGGGGACTGTGGCGACACGGCGGCAACCGCCCTCTTCCGCTTCACAAGGTGATGGACAGCGGAAATAAAGGCTACGCCCCAACGGCCGGGAAGGTCAGGTCGAGCAAGGTCATCGTCGCGTAAGTCACATCAGAAATCTTGTTTCAGGGCTTGAAATGGCGGGAAACAAGCGTGGTTCCGCATGGGGGAGGGTGCACCGGCACCGGCCCTGCGCGGCTTCGTTCGACCTCTCGCGCGGGCCTGCTCCTGATCACACGTGTCCAGCTGCGCGGAAAGGGCGCGGACGCTCGTGGATCTTGTGCTTCCGGTTCGAACTTTACGTCAACTTGAGACGGAAGACGGTCCCGGAAGGGTGACGATGATCCGGCAGCCCCGCTCGGATTCGGCCACACCGATCCGGCCGCCGTGCAGATCCACCGCCCAGCGGGCGATCGCCAGACCGAGCCCGGTGCCGCCGTCGCTGCCCGGCCCGTGCGGCCGGGTCACCGCACCCCGGTTGAACCGCTCGAACACCCGGTGCCACTCCGACCGGGGGATTCCGGGGCCCTCGTCCAGGACCTCCAGCTCCAGCGACTCCGGCTGCGGCCCGCGCCGCGCCTTCACCGTCACCCGCCCGTGGGGCGGGCTGTGCTTGACCGCGTTGTCGATCAGGTTGGCCATGACCTGGTGGATGCGCTCGGGATCCGCGTGCGCGGTCAGCTCCGGGGGGGAGACGTCCAGGTGCAGATGGACGTCGGTGCGGGTGTGGCTGCCGGAGCCGGAGGCGATGCCCGCGCGCGCCGAGGCGACCATGTTGGCCTCCTTCAGCACGCCCGAGAGGTACGGCCACACCTCGAAGCGCCGCTTCCTCAGCGGTACGACGCCGTTGTCGAGCCGGGAGAGGTCCAGCAGGGTCTCCACCAGCCGGCCGAGCCGCTCGGTCTGCTTCAGCGCCGTCCGCATGGTCTCGGGGTCGGCCTCGGTGACCCCGTCGACGATGTTCTCCAGCACCGCGCGCAGGCCCGCGATGGGGGTGCGCAGCTCGTGGGAGACGTTCGCGACCAGCTCTTTGCGCTGGCGGTCCTGGGCCTCCAGCTCGTCCGCCATGACGTTGATCGTCTGGGCCAGGTCGCCCAGCTCGTCCCGGCGGCCGTCGCTCACCCGGCGGGTGTAGTCGCCCTCGGAGATCGACCGCGCCACGGCGTTCATCTCGTCCAGCGGCATGGTGAGCGAATGCGCCACGAACTGCGTGATCAGCAGGGTGGCGATCATGGAGAAGACCGTGATGAAGCGCAGCTCGGTCTTGGTGTGCACCGCGATCATCGACAGACCGGTGGTGATCAGCACCGAGATGACGACGAGCGCGCCCAGCTTGGTCTTGATCGAGAACGGGCGTACGCCGCCCCAGGGTTCCTCCCCGGGGCTCCTCCGTGCGGCCTGCCGCCCGTCGGCGCTCATGGGGTGGGCGTCTCCAGCGCGTATCCGACGCCGTGCACGGTACGGATCCGCTCGGCGCCGATTTTCCGGCGCAGCGCCTTGATGTGGCTGTCGACCGTACGGGTGCCGGAGGCGTCCGCCCAGTCCCACACCTCGGCCAGCAGCTGCTCCCGGGAGAGCACGGCGCGCGGGGTGTTCGCCAGGCACACCAGCAGGTCGAACTCGGTGGGCGTGAGGTGGACGTCCTCGGACTTCACCCGCACCCGGCGCTGTGCGTGGTCGATCTCCAGCTCACCGAGCCGCAGGATGCCGGAGCGCGGGGTGGTGGCCGCGATCGCCGCCCGCTCCACCCGGCGCAGCAGCACATGCACCCGCGCGGCCAGCTCCCGCATCGAGAACGGCTTGGTCATGTAGTCGTCCGCGCCGACCCCGAGACCGACCAGCATGTCCGTCTCGTCGTCCCGCGCGGTCAGCATCAGCACCGGCACGGGGCGCTGCGCCTGCACCCGCCGGCAGACCTCCAGGCCGTCGAAGCCCGGCAGCATGATGTCGAGGATCAGCAGGTCGGGCTGCCAGGCCTCGGCCGTGTCGACGGCTGCCGGGCCGTCCGACGCGGTCTGTACGAGAAATCCCTCGGCGCGCAGCCGGGCCGCGATGGCGTCGACGATCGTGGGATCGTCCTCGACGACCAGCACCCGGCGCTGTGCGCCCGGGGTGGTCGTCGCCGCGCCGCTCTGGGAGGTGTGTGTCTGCTCCATCGCCCGCCCCTGCTTGTTGCTTTCCGGAACCCGTGGGGTGATCCCATGACTGCGATTGACGCTTGAATGACCCGCGTCAGGGCAGCACATTACGGGGATCCACCATGCTGTCGCTATCCAGGGCGGAGGGCGAGGTGCACGGCGTCCGGAACGCCCCGGGCAACGGGCACCTCTTCGGTACGCACCTGCTGGAACCCGGCATTCCGCAAGCTTCCTTCAAATTCCGGAGAGGGTTCGGCGGACCATACGGCCAGCACCCCGCCGGGGCTCAACACCCTTGCGCAGGCGGCCAGTCCGGCCGGTGAGTAGAGAGTGTCGTTGTCATCCGTGACGGTCCAGCCCGGGCCGTTGTCGATGTCCAGACAGAGCGCGTCGAACGTGTCGGATGTCTCATTGACGAACGCCACGAGATCGTCCTGCACGATCTCGGTGCGCGGATCGCCGAGCGCTCCGGCGGACACCTCCGCCAGCGGCCCGTCCCGGTGCCAGTCGATGACGGCGGGTTCCCGCTCGACGACGGTGATCCGCCCCCACCCGGGGTCCGCCGCGGCATGTGCGAGTGAGAATCCCACGCCCAGCCCGCCGATCAGCACTTTTGGCTCCGGCCGCCCGTCCAGCGCCCGGTGCGCGGCGTCGACCAGCAGCCGCTCGGAGCGCCCGTCGGAGGTGTCCATCAGAAAGCAGCCGTTGGCGATGATCTGCAACAGCTCTCCGTGCCGGCGCAGCACCACCTCGCCGTACGGGCCGTCGCGCCGGTCGAGGACCACGGGGGAGTCGTACGCGGCAGTCATGCCCCCATCCTGCTTGAACGGGCCTTGACCTGCACGGGAATTAGGGATGTCGCACGGATGTGCGGACCCTTCGGGCGGGGAACGGACGCGCGCGATACGTAGGAGGTTGCTGTGAATCGGGTCTCGCGTGGCGTCGGTCATAGACAGCGGCCCCTGGAACACGAAGGGTTGGGTATGACGGAAGGAGTGCCGCATCGTGGAACGGACCGCGACGGGCCCTGCGGCGGCCGCGTCCGCGCCCCTGTCGGACGCGCCCCTCCCGGACGGCACCGCCGTCGTCCCGGTCCCCGCGATCGCGGACCTGCTGGAGGGGATGCCACGTCAGCGGCACGCCACAACCCCCGCTCCGGCCCCCGAACCCGCCGTCGCCGGCCTCCGCCCGGCCACACCGCTTCCGTCTCTCCCGTTCCCGTTCCCGTTCCCGCTCCCGCGGCCGTGGCGCCTGCTGCCCACTCCCACCGGCACCCCGTTCACCTTCGCCTACGTCGCCGTCCTGGCCGCCACCTCCGTGTTCGCGGCCCTGGCCGACCCGGCCCTGGTGCACGCCCTCCACCAGGACTCCAGCACGGACGTGGCCCACCTGGTGCGCACGCCGGGGCTGGTGCTGCTCGCGAGCGCGCTGTGGATCGCGGGCGGTGTCCTCTCGCCGTACGCGCTGGCGTTCGTGCTGGTGCTCACCGCCCTGGAGCGGCGGATAGGCGGCGCGCGTACGGCCTGCGTCTTCCTCGCCGGGCACGTCCTGGCCACGCTCGCCACCGAGGTCCCCGTGGGCCTGGCCGTGCTCTTCGGTCACCTCCCGGCCACCTCGCTGCACCGCCTCGACTACGGCATCAGCTTCGGCGTCGCCGCCGGCATCGGCTCTCTCGCGGGGCTCCTGCGCCCCTGGCTCCGCTGGCCCCTCCTGACCCTGACGGCGGGCACCCTCCTCGACGACCTGATCGCCTTTCAGGACCCGATGACGAACTGGGGCCATCTGATCGCGCTGACGACAGGCGTGGCGAGCTGGCCTTTTGTGCGGCGGTGGGCGCAATCCGCCCAGGGGCGCGGGGAACTGTGAACGTGATCGCTCACAGCGAACAGGCGTAGGGAACACCAGCCCGTCCCCAGCAGTTGAGTCGGCATAGCTCAACTTGACTGCCGAAGGGGAGATCATGGCTACTGAGTCACCGGCGTTCACGCTCGTCCTACCCGTGCTGCCGCTCGACGACGAGGTCGTGCTGCCCGGCATGGTGGTCCCGCTGGACCTGAGCGACGCCGAGGTCCGGGCCGCGGTGGAGGCCGCGCAGGCCGCCGCCCGGTCGGAACCGGGCAAGCCCAGGGTGCTGCTGGTGCCCCGCATCGACGGCACGTACGCGAAGACCGGTGTGCTGGGAACCGTCGAGCAGGTCGGCCGGCTGGCCGACGGCGACCCGGGGGCTCTGATCCGCGGCCGCAGCCGCGTGCGCATCGGCGCCGGCACCACCGGTCCCGGCGCGGCCCTGTGGGTCGAGGGCGCCCGCATCGACGAGAGCGTGCCCGACCCGCTGCCGGGCCAGGTCGCGGACCTCGTCAAGGAGTACAAGGCGCTCGCCACCACCTGGCTGAAGAAGCGCGGCGCCTGGCAGGTCGTGGACCGCGTCCAGGCCATCGACGACGTCTCCGCGCTCGCCGACAACTCCGGCTACTCGCCGTTCCTCACCACCGAACAGAAGGTCGAACTGCTGGAGACCGCCGACCCGGTGGCCCGGCTCAAGCTCGCCACGCAGCAACTGCGCGACCACCTCGCCGAGCAGGACGTGGCCGAGACCATCGCCAAGGACGTCCAGGAGGGCGTCGACAAGCAGCAGCGCGAGTTCCTGCTGCGCCGTCAGCTGGAGGCCGTCCGCAAGGAACTGCGCGAGCTGAACGGCGAACAGGACGGCGAGGAGTCCGACGACTACCGCGCCCGCGTCGAGGCCGCCGACCTGCCGGAGAAGGTCCGCGAGGCCGCGCTCAAGGAGGTCGACAAGCTGGAGCGGTCCAGCGACCAGTCCCCGGAGGGCTCCTGGATCCGCACCTGGCTGGACACCGTCCTGGAGATGCCCTGGAACGAACGGACCGAGGACGCGTACGACATCCAGGGCGCCAAGGCGGTCCTGGACGCCGAGCACGCCGGTCTGGAGGACGTGAAGGAGCGCATCACCGAGTACCTCGCGGTGCGCAAGCGCCGCAACGACCGAGGGCTGGGCGTCATCGGCGGCCGGCGCGGCGGTGCCGTCCTGGCCCTGGTGGGCCCGCCCGGCGTCGGCAAGACCAGCCTCGGCGAGTCGGTCGCGCACGCCATGGGGCGGAAGTTCGTCCGCGTCGCGCTCGGCGGCGTCCGCGACGAGGCCGAGATCCGCGGCCACCGCCGTACCTACGTCGGCGCGCTGCCCGGCCGCATCGTCCGGGCGGTCAAGGAGGCCGGGTCGATGAACCCGGTGGTGCTGCTGGACGAGATCGACAAGGTGGGCTCCGACTTCCGCGGCGACCCGGCCGCGGCCCTGCTCGAAGTCCTGGACCCGGCGCAGAACCACACCTTCCGGGACCACTACCTGGAGGTCGAACTCGACCTGTCGGACGTCGTCTTCCTGGCCACCGCCAACGTCCTCGAGGCCATCCCCGAGGCGCTCGCCGACCGGATGGAGATCGTCCGCCTGGACGGCTACACCGAGGACGAGAAGGTCGTCATCGCCCGCGACCACCTGCTCCCGCGTCAGCTGGAGCGGGCGGGACTCGGCGAGGACGAGGTCGCTCTGGAGGAGGGCGCCCTGCGCAAGCTGGCCGGCGAGTACACCCGCGAGGCCGGCGTGCGCACCCTGGAGCGCTCGATCGCCCGGCTGCTCCGCAAGCTCGCGGCGCAGCACGAACTCGGCGAGCGGGAGCTGCCGTTCACCGTCCGCGAGGAGGACCTGCGCGGTCTGATCGGGCGCCCGCACCATGTGCCCGAGTCCGCCCAGGAACCGGCCGAGCGCCGTACGTCCGTGCCCGGCGTGGCGACCGGTCTCGCGGTCACCGGCGCAGGTGGTGACGTGCTCTTCGTGGAGGCGTCCCTGGCCGACCCGGAGACGGGCGCCGCGGGTCTGACCCTGACCGGCCAGCTCGGTGACGTGATGAAGGAGTCGGCGCAGATCGCGCTGAGCTTCCTGCGCAGCCACGGCGCCGAACTGGAGCTGCCGGTGGCCGACTTGAAGGACCGGGGCGTGCACATCCACTTCCCGGCGGGCGCGGTCCCCAAGGACGGCCCGAGCGCGGGCGTCACGATGACCACGGCGCTCGCGTCGCTGCTCTCCGGCCGTCTGGTCCGCACGGACGTGGCGATGACCGGCGAGGTCTCGCTGACCGGCCGGGTGCTGCCCATCGGCGGCGTCAAGCAGAAGCTGCTCGCCGCCCACCGCGCCGGGGTGACCACCGTGATCATCCCCAAGCGCAACGAGCCCGACCTGGACGACGTCCCGGCCGAGGTGCTGGACAAGCTCGACGTCCACACCGTGACCGACGTCCGCCAGGTCCTGGAACTGGCACTCGCGCCCGCGACGAGCGGCGCGGCGCCGGAGGTTCCCGTGGCGGCGTGACGGACGCCGCGGGAAAGGCGAGGCCCGGGTCCCGTGAGGGAGGCCCGGGCCTTCGCCATGCGCCGGCAGGGGGCAGCAAGGGGGGACCGCAGAGGGGGCCGTCGCATCGCGCTCATACCGGGATGTCTCGGTAGAATTCAGGCGTGAGTTGGCCCCCCAAGACCCCCTCCGGTCTGATCGGGGCCGAGATCGCGGGCTACAAGGTGGAGCGCGAACTCGGTCGCGGCGGGATGGCCGTCGTCTACCGCGCCAGGGACCTGCGGCTCGGCCGGACGGTCGCCCTCAAGCTGCTCGCCCCCGAGTACACCAGGAACGACGCCTTCCGCCGCCGCTTCGCCCAGGAGTCGCGGGTGGCCGCCGCCATCGACCATCCCAACATCGTCCCCGTCTTCGAGGCCGGCGAGTTCGACGGGGTCCTGTACATCGCCATGTGCTGCGTCTCCGGGCAGGACCTGCGCGCCCTGATCGACGCCGAGGGCCCGCTGGCGGTGCCGGTCGCGGTGCGCATCGCGGCACAGCTGGCCTCCGCCCTGGACGCGGCCCACGCGCGCGACCTGGTGCACCGGGACGTCAAGCCCGGCAACGTACTGATCGCCAAGGGCGTCGACAGCGACCACCCCGAGCACGTCTACCTCACCGACTTCGGTCTGGCGAAGAAGTCGCTGTCGCTCACCGGGTTCACCACCGTGGGCGAGTTCGTCGGCACCCTCGACTACGTGGCGCCCGAGCGCATCGCCGGACGCCCGGTGGACGGCCGGGCCGACCTGTACAGCCTGGCCTGTGTGGTCCACGAGATGCTCGCGGGCGCCCCGCCCTTCCAGCGGGAGGACCACCTGGAACTGCTGTGGGCCCACCAGTACGACCCGCCGCCCGCGCTCAGCAAGGAGCGGCCGGACATCCCGGTCGCCGCCGACGGCGTGCTGAAGAAGGCCCTGGCGAAGGCCCCGGACGGCCGTCACGACAGCTGTCTGGAGTTCGTCGCGGACCTGCGGGCGGCCGTCGCCGACTGCGTGCCCCGCCGTCGTACGCCGACCCTGGTGGACCGCGTCGCGCCGCCGGAGCCACCTGCCTGGGCCCGGCCTTTCCTCATCTGATCGGCACCGCTTACGCGGGCTTTAACCCGACGCCTGTGAGTGCGTCAAGTCCCGAGTCCTCGGAACGTGACCCTGATTTCCCGATCGGGCCTACTTGAAGCACGGCCTCACCGCAACGGAAATGAGGCGGTCCGAGGGAAACGGCAATCCTCCGGTATTCCTCTCGGGAAATCCTCACAGTAATCGGGAGAAAGCTTATGACTCGTAACGTTCACACCCCCGCCGACGCCCGTCCGAAGCGCCGCGGTCTCCGTTTCGCGACCCTCGCCGCCTCCGCCGCGCTGGTCACCGGAGGTGTCCTCCTCCCCGTGTCCAGCGCGATGGCGGCGCCGATGCCCACGTCGACCGTGGCCTTCGTCAAGGGCGGCGGCGCCGGTGGCGCCGGTGGCGACGGCGGTGGCGGGCTGGTCGGCGGCGGAGGCGGCGCCGGTGGATCCGGTGGCGGCAGCGTCCTGGGCACCGGCGGTGACGGCGGCAAGGGCGGCAAGGGCGGCGACGGCGTCCTGGCCGGTGGCGGCGGCGGTGGCGGCGGTGGCGGAGGCGAAGGTGTCATCGGCGGTAAGGGCGGCGACGGCGGCGACGGCGGCTTCGGCATCCTCTCCGGCGGTGGCGCCGGCAGCGGCGGTGGCGGTGGCGACGGCACCCTCATCGGCGGCAAGGGCGGAAACGGCGGCAAGGGCGGCGACAGCGTCTTCCAGGGCGGCAACGGCGGCAAGGGCGGCAAGGGCGGCTTCGGTGGCCTCTTCGGCGGCGCCGGTGGGACCGGCGGGGCCGGTGGCGCCAGCATCTTCTGACCGTCCCCAGCGACCGTGAACGGGGTGGAGGCCGTCCGGGCCTCCACCCCCGACCGGGCCACGGCGCCCGCACCCGAAACGCCTCACCGCACCGCCTCCCCACACCCATGACCGGAAAAGGAGACCCCCGATGTCCAGGAACTCCTGGCGGCGTCCCTTCACCCTCGCGGCGGCCTCCGTGGCTCTCGCCACCGCCACCGCGTGCGCCGCCCAGGCGGCCACTCACACGACCCCGGCACCCAGCGGCCACGCGGCCGCGCCGGCTCATCCGTCCTCGCACTGCGGAGAGGGCGGCGAAGGCGGCAAGGGCGGCGCGCCCGGCAGGCCGGGTGAGCCGGGCAAGCCGGGCAAGCCGGGCAAGCCGGGCTGCTCCGCGTTCGACCTGCACGACCTGCCCGACAAGCCGAAGTCGGATCTCTCGCGGCTGGACAAGGCGCGGATCGCGCTGGCGGTGCTGGCCGGCCGGGTGACCCAGGCCGACGCGGCCAAGAAGTACAAGATCCCGGAGAAGGAAATCAGCACGTGGGAGCGGCAGCTCCAGAACGGCGACTGGCTCGCATTTCTGCAGACCGACTGAAATTCAGAGAAAGGGAAATCCCATGCGCAGCCACTCCTGGAAATTCGGTGTCGGTCTCGCGGTCTCCACCGTGGTGATCGCCGGTGGCGCGATGGCCCCGGCCGCGACGGCCGCCACCGGCCCCGTCGGCGGCGGAACCGGCAGCAGTCCGCCCGGCGTCAGCAGCGTCCACCCCGGCAGCGGGGACATCCACGTGGGCAACGGCAGCGTCCGCATCGGCGACTCGTTCTGCGCGGGCAACTGCAACGGCACCGTCAACGGCACCAAGGGCGGCAACGGAGGCATCTGCGCCGGGCTCTGCAACGGCAGCGCCAACGGCGGCGACGGCACCGACGGCGCACCGGGCCGGGACGGCGGCAGGGGCGGCAACGGCGGGATCTGCGTCGGCGTCTGCTCGGGCAGCGTCAACGGCGGGAACGGCGGGCGGGGCGGCGACGCGGTGGGCGCGGGCGACGGCGGGAACGGGGGGCGGGGCGGGAACGGCGGTATCTGCCTCGGCGTCGGCTGCGAGACCAGCGGTCAGGGCGGCCGTGGCGGCGACGGCGGCGACGGCTGACTCAGCCGACGGCCTCGGAGACGGACTGCTCCGCCCACACCGTCTTGCCGACCCGGTCGTGCCGGGTGCCCCAGCGTTCGGCGAGCTGCGCGACCAGCAGCAGGCCCCGGCCGCCCTCGTCGAAGATGCGGGCGCGGCGCATGTGCGGGGTGGTGCCGCTGGAGTCGTACACCTCGCAGATCAGGGTCGAGTCATGGTGGATCAGCCGGAGCTGGATGGGCGGACGGCCGTAGCGGATGGCGTTGGTGACCAGCTCGCTGACCATCAGCTCGGTGGTGAAGGAGACCTCGTCCAGGCCCCAGGCGGACAGCTGGGCGCAGGTCAGATGGCGGGCCTGGGCGACGTCCTCGGGGTCGCTCGGCAGCTCCCAGGCGACGACCCGGTCCTCGTGCAGGACCCGGGTGCGGGCGATGAGCAGGGCGATGTCGTCGTCGGGGCGATGGGTCAGCAGCTCGGTGAGCACGTGGTCGCAGACCGCGTCCAGTGACCGCGCGGGGCGGCCGAGCGCGGCGAACATCTTGTCCAGCGCCTCGTCGATGTCGTGCTCGCGGGCCTCGAACAGCCCGTCGGTGTACAGGGCGAGCATGCTGCCCTCGGGCAGTTCGGCCTCGATGGCCTCGAACGGCAGCCCGCCGAGCCCGAGCGGCGGGCCGGCGGGTACGTCCAGGAAGCGCACGGTGCCGTCCGGCGTGACCACCGCGGGCGGCGGATGGCCGGCCCGGGCCAGGGTGCACCGGCGGGAGACCGGGTCGTAGACCGCGTACAGACAGGTGGTGCCGATGCCGCCGGCGCTCTCGGCGGTCGGGTCCGTGCTGCCCTCGTCGGCGGCGAGCCGCAGCACCAGGTCGTCGAGGTGGGTGAGGAGTTCGTCGGCCGGCAGATCGACGTCGGCGAGGGTGCGTACGGCGGTGCGCAGCCGGCCCATGGTGGCCGAGGCGCGGATCCCGTGGCCCACCACGTCCCCCACCACGAGCGCCACCCGCGCCCCGGACAGCGGGATCACGTCGAACCAGTCGCCGCCCACCCCGGCCCGGGTCGCGGCGGGCAGATAGCGGGTGGCGATCTCCAGGGCCGCCTGGTCGGGCAGCGTGTGCGGGAGCAGGCTCTGCTGGAGGGCCATGGTGGTGGTGCGGGACCGCACGTAGGAGCGGGCCTGCCGGATGCCGGTGGCCGCCTTCTCCGTGAACTCCTGGGCCAGCCGCAGATCCTCCGGGCCGAACGGCTCCCGGCCGGGGCCCCTGCCGAACAGCGCCACCCCGAGCGTGCTGCCCTGCGCGAGCAGCGGCACCGCCAGCAGCGAGCGCGCCCCGGACGCGCGCAGCCAGGCCGCACCCGGGTCCACCGCCGCCCACTCGGCGACGAGCGGGTCCGCCGTGTCGTACAGCAGGGGCCGGCCGGCCGTCAGACACCGGGCCGGAGGCGAGTCCGGCGGGCAGACGACCGCCTCGCCGACGCCGCTGCCGTAGGCCGGTCCGACGCCGTCGGGTACGGCGCGCAGCGCGGCGCGGCGCAGGACGACCGGACCGGGCCGCTGGGCCGGTTCCTCGTCCGTGGCGCGGGGGGAGTCGAGCAGGTCGACCGCCATGACGTCGGCGAGCCGGGGGACGGTGACCTCGCCGAGTTCCTGCGCGGCGCGGGCCTGGTCGGCGACCGTGCCGACGCGCGTGCCGCTGTCGGCCGACGGGCGTGGCCGGGCGACGGACTCCTGGGCGGGCGTCTGCGTGGACAGGCAGACGGCGCGCACCCGGCCGTCGGCGTCCTTCAGCGGGGTGAGCACGGCACTGCGGCCCAGTTCCGCGCCGAGCCGGGCCCGGACCTCCTGCGGCCGGCCGGACTCCAGCGCGAGCCGCAGCGACCGGTCGGCCTCCTCGCTGGCCGGGCCGGGCACGATGTGCGGCAGCCGCAGTCCGCGCATCGCGGCCTCGGGCAGGGCGAGCGCGTGCTCCATACGGCGGTTGGCGCGCACGAGCCGCAGCTCGGCGTCGAAGATCGCCAGCGGGAAGGGGGACTGCAGGAACGTCCACTCCTCCAGCGGTTCGCCCCGGGGCGGCTGCACGCGGGCCGTCACGGCGCTCACCACGAGCCAGTCGGTGACGCCGGTCGCCGAGGTCCGGCGGTGCGCGAGCACGCCCAGTTCCAGGAGGTGGCCGTCGCGGTGGCGCAGCGGCACGGTGCCGTTCCAGCGGTCCCGGCCGGCGACGATCCGCCGTGCCGCCGAGCCGTCGGCCGCGAGGAGCGCGGAGGCGGGCCGTCCGACGACGGCCGGTGAGTCGTAGCCGAGCAGCCGCTGTGCGCCTTCGCTCCACGCGGTGAGGATGCCCTGCTCATCGATGGTGGCCGTGGCCGTGTACGTCGACTGTCGCTCCATCGCCGCTCATCTCGCCCTTGCTCGGCAGGCTCTCCTGACCAGCATGATCCCGGGCGGGGCGGAGCACCAACGCAGGGCCGTGGCAGGAAATCCGCGGTCGTCCGCAACCGGTCGGAGGCTTCCGGGCGTGAAGGAGGCAAATGCCCTTATTCCGGCATTACCCATCCTGCTGGGGGGTGACAACAGGGAGGACCCGATGACTGGCGTTACGGACCGGACACTGACCCACCGCGAACGGGAGACGCTCCGACATATCGCGGCGGGCCGCACCTATCTCCAGACGGCCCGCGCCATGGGCGTGTCCCGGCACACCGTGGACACCTACATGCGCCGCATCCGCGCCAAGCTCGGCCACACGAGCATGGCCGAGCTGACGCGGATCGCGATTTCCCTGGGTCTGTGAGGACTCAGCCGTTGGCCAGGGCCTGCACCCGGTCGAGCGCCCCGTTGAACTTGTCGTGGTCGCCGACGGTCGGGCCGGAGGAGGTGTACTGCCACATCGTGTAGTACGACCAGCCGGCCGGCAGCGTCCCCGGGTCCGAGGCGTAGCGGGCGATCCACAGCGGGTTGTTCACCGCGAAGCCGCCGTAGTTGCCGGTGCACTGGGTCCACCAGCTGGTCGCCGTGTAGATCACGGGGTAGCGGCTGGTGAGCGAGTGATAGGTGTTGATGAAGTCGGCGATCCAGCTGACCATCTGGCTCGCGGTCTTGCCGTAGCAGGCGGCGCCGTACGGGTTCCACTCGATGTCGAGCGCGCCGGGCAGGGTCTTGCCGTCCCCGGACCAGCCGCCGCCGTGGCTGACGAAGTAGCTCGCCTGGGTGGCGCCGCTGGTGGTGTCCGGGGTGGCGAAGTGGTAGGCGCCGCGGATCATGCCGACGTTGTACGGGCCGTTGTACTGCTGGGCGAAGTACGGGTTCGTGTAGTACGTGCCTTCCGTCGCCTTCGTGTACGCCCAGCGCACCCCGCTGTTCCACAGGGTCGACCAGGCGACGTTGCCCTGGTACCCGGAGACGTCCACGCCCTCGGTCTGGGTGACGTCACCGGAGGTGGGGCTGCCGTGCTGGCCGTCGTGCGCCAGGACGCCCATGCCCATGTAGGCGGAGCCGCGGCTGGGTGTGGTCGCGGCGTGGGCGGAGGTGAGGGGCAGGGTGAGGGAGAGCGCCGCGAGCAGGGCCGTGACCAGGACGGCGAGGGGGCGCGGGCGCGGGGAGCGGGCGGAGCGGTCGGAGCCGGGTCTGTGCACGGGCATGACGTGCCTCCGGAGAGTGGGGTGGGGGGAACGTGGCTGTGACCGTGTACCGGATGGCTGCCGCACTGGCGTGGGCATGCCATTCATTGCCTGGTAAAGAAGCTACGCACGTAGATGACGGCGTGGGAAGGGGGTCCGGGCGCCGCCGTTGGTCTAGCCCTGCGAAATACTTACAGAGCTGCGGCAATGACGACTTTTGGCAGAAACTTTCAGGACCGCGAAACCGGGCAGGGGTGCTGACGTGCACGAGGACGGAAACGGCGACGCACATCGCGGCGCCCAGGACATGACACCCAGCGGGGCAGACCAGGAATTCCTGGCACTGGAACGGGAGTTGACCGTGCTGCTCAGGCGGGCCCGGGCCAACCAGGGCGAGATGGCCCGCGAGGTCCATCCCGACCTGGAGTCCTCCGCGTACGGCCTGCTCATCCGCCTGGACGAGTGCGGCGGCCAGCGGGCCACGGAGCTCGCCGGCTACATCGGCGTCGGCAAGGCCACCATGTCCCGCCAGCTGCGCGCTCTGGAGGAGCTGGGCCTGATCGCCCGCGAACCCGACCCCGCCGACGGCCGCGCCTGGCTCGTCACCCTGACCGAGGAGGGCCGCGGCCGGGTCGGCAAGGTCCGCGAGGCCCGCCGCGCCCGCTACGTCCGGCAACTCGCCCACTGGGACCGCCGCGAGGTAGCCGAACTGGCCCGGCTCCTACACCAGTTGAACGGCGTCATGGAGAGGTAGGTCTGTCCATCCCGGCCAGGCGGCCCCGAGGGGGCCGCTCGGAGGGGGTCGTCCCGAAGTGGTCGTCCCGAAGTGGCCGTCCCGGCGTCGCCGCCGAGGGCGCCGCCCCGAGGCAGGTCGGGGTCGGTGGGGTCAGAGTTCCGCGTACAGCGCCGTCGCGTCGTCGTGTGTCTTGCTCCGGCCAAGGAACGCCCGTTCCTCGCGGTCCGCCGTCTCCAGCTCCCGTACCCGGTCCACCAGCGACCGGGCGCCCTCCTTGGCGACCAGCTCGAACAGGGACTGCCAGTCGCCCTCGTGGAACTTCTCCGTCCAGCGGGTCGCGCCGTCCGTCAGTGCGGCCAGGGCGCGGACCTCGCCACGGGGCACCGTGCCGGTGACCGCGCGGGCCGCCACCGAGGGATCGGCGGCGGCCGTGAAGAAACCGCCCTCCTTGTTGCGCAGGGTGGCGTCCACCAGGGTGTCCGTGGCGAGCGCGGAGCGCGGCAGCCGGGCGAGGCGGTCGTCGAGGACCGGGGTGACCGTGCCGTCGGTGCCCTGCAGCAGCAGCGCGGAGTCGGACAGCACCAGGTACTCGACGGCCTCGGCGGACCACCGGGCCAGGGCGACGGTTGCCTGGGGCGTACGCGGGTGAGAAAGGTCACAGGTTCGGGCGTGGGCCTCGGCGGTGCGGCCGATCGCCCGCGACAGAATCTCCGGGAGCGTCAGATCTCCGCGCGAAACGGTCAGTTCGGTCAGCGCGCCGCCCAGCCGGGCGGTGAACCAGGGGACGGAATGGAGACACCCCGTCTCACTCCGTGGCGGAGTCACCCCGTCCAGGACGATCACACAACCCCCCTGTCCGGAGGCGGGTAGTCCGACACCGGCGAAGTCCTCGTTGGGTCGGTTCACGTCGCCGGGTTCCGAAACGAGATCAGTGCGCATTCAGCCAGTCTGCACGAGCTCTTCACAGGATTCGCCAAAGGCTGGCAAGGGCCCTCGAATTGACACGACCCCGCAGGTCAGGCGCCTGATTTGGGGTGGAATGCTCCACTCCGGGAAGGCGTGGTGGCGAATACTGCCAAAGCCTGCCCCGCTCGTCCAACCGGCATGCCGTACAGGGGCACCGCACGCGCCACGGGAACTTGCCCGCCAACTCCCCTCCGATGTTCACTCCTTCGGGTGGCGGGTCAGGTGATGCGCGACCCCTGCCCACCGGCGCTGGGAGGGTCGGGAACCGTACGAACCGGGTGTACGCACCACTTGGCACCGCGATGACGAAGTGCCACCCGGGTCCTTGGCTAGTCGAGTTCAGGAATGCGAGCACCGGTGCAGATGAAGCGGCCTCGGCGCACAGGCAGGCAGACGGCCCCCGCGGGGACCGAACCGCAGAACCCCGTGGGCACCGGTCGCGCCACCCATGTGCGCACCCGGCTGATCGTCGCGGTCGCCGTGGTGGCCGCCGCCGTCGCGGGAGCCGGCGCGCCCGCCGTCCTCACCGCGTCCCAGGACGTCGGCGACTCCCAGGACCTGGTGACGCTGGCCGCCCGCACCCAGGACGCCCTCGCCCTCGCGAACTCCCTCGCCGACGAGCGCGACGAGGTCACCTCCTACATCGCCGCGGGGCGCCCCCGGGCGAAGGCCCCCTCCGAGGACCGCAGCGCCCGCGTCGACCGGCAGGTCGAGGACCTGCGCGCCGAGGAGGACACCCCGGCGAGCCTGCGCGGCGACCTCGACGGCATCGCCGCCGTCCGCCGGGCCGCCCTCACCGGCAAGAGCACGGCCCTCCAGACCCACCAGGCGTACTCCGCCGCCATCGAGGAACTGCACCGGCTCGCCGAGCAGCTCGCCGACCAGACGCCCCCGCGGGCCGGCTCCGGCGCCCACGCGCTCGCCGAGCTGGACACCGCCGTCCAGCAGTCCGCCGCCGCCCGCGGCCTGCTGCTCGCCGCGCTGAACGTGCCGTCCTCCACCCGGACGGTGATCAGCCCCGTCACCGGCCTGCCCACCACGACCTCCACCACCTCCGAGGCCGACCGGAAACAGCGCGACCAGCTGACCGCCGCCGCCCAGCAGGCCCGGCTGCGCGCCGACGCCGCCCTCGCCGACTTCCGCGCGACCGCCCCCAAGACGGCCGTCGACTCCTACGACTCCACGGTCACCGGCCCCGAGGTCAACTCGGCGGAGAAGTACCTCGCCACGCTCACCGACCAGCCGACGCTGGCCGACAGCGAGCTGACCACCAGCACCAAGAAGCTGGACGCGGCCCTGTCCGCCCGCGTCGACCTGATGCGCGGCGCGGAATCGGCCCTCTACGACCACCGCACCAAGGACCTGGCGAAGCTCCGCGACGACGACGTCACGGCCCTGGAGATCCGCATCGCCGTACTGGGCGCGCTGATGCTGGTGGCCGTGGGCCTCGCCACGGCCATGGCCCGCACCCTGACCCGCCCGTTGTCGGTGCTGCGCCGCGGCTCGGCCCGCCTGGCCCAGTCCGCGGACCCGGCGGCCCAGGAGCCCATCGCCTTCACCGGCCGCAACGACGAGTTCGCCCAGGTCGTCCGCTCGGTCAACGCCCTGCACGCGCACGCGGCGGCCCTGCACGAGCGCGTGGCCACGCTGGAGACGGACCGCAAGCACCTGGTCGGCCAGCGCCAGAAGATGGCCGACGCCCGCGAGGAGCTGCGCGCCGAACTCGCCGACTCCGCCGCCCAGCTGGAGCGGCTGCGCACCAGCATCGGCGGCACCTTCGTCAACCTGGCCCTGCGCACCCTCGGCCTGGTCGAACGCCAGCTCGCGGTCATCGAGGGCCTGGAGGAACGCGAACAGGACCCGGACCGCCTCGCCACGCTCTTCAAGCTGGACCACTTCGCCACGGTCATGCGCCGCCACAGCGAGAACCTCCTGGTCCTGGCCGGCGCCGAGCACGTGCAGCAGCACCACGGCCCGGTCCCGCTGGTCGACGTGGTCCGGGCGGGCGTCAGCGAGATCGAGCGCTACGAGCGGGTCCGCATCGCCGCCCTGCCCCCGCACGCGCACGTGGCCGGTTACGCGGCGGACGACCTCTCCCACCTGCTGGCCGAGCTGATGGAGAACGCCACGTCGTTCTCCCCGCCGGACCTGCCCGTCGAGGTCTCCGGCTGGCTGCTGGAGAGCGGCGAGGTCATGCTCTCCGTCCAGGACGAGGGCATCGGCATGGCGGCCGACCGCCTGGTCCGCCTCAACACCCGCCTGGCCGACTTCGACCCCGAGAGCCACTACGACAGCGAGGGCGACGCCGGCCTCGGCCTCGGCCTGTACGTCGTCGCCCGCCTCGCCCACCGCCACGGCGTCCGTGTGCAGCTGCGCGAGCAGAAGCAGGGCGGCATCGCGACGGTCGTCGTCCTGCCGGCCACCCTCCTCACCGAGGCGCCGCCCGCCGCCCTGCCCCCGCAGACCTCGTCCCCGAGCACCACGGGCACCTTCTCCCTCCCCGGCGCCGACGCCGAGGTCAACTCCAACGTCCTCCACGGCCGCGCCAAGAACACCGACCCGCTGGTCGCCCTGGCGGAAGAGGCGGTCCGGGGGGCGTCCGCCTCCCACCGCCCGGCCGACGAGACCGACACTCCACCGGAGCCGACGCTTCCGGCCACGTCGACGGCCCCCGCGGGCGAGACCACGACCGCCTTCGGCACCCTCGCCGAGGAAACCGCCTCCACGGGACCGGCCACCGAGACCGAGGGCGCCTTCGGCGGTTCGGCCCAGGACGCCGTGCGGGAGGCCTTCGGTGCCGAGCGGGGTACGGCCGGTGACCGGGTGGAGCATGCGGTTCACGAGCAGGCCGCCCCGGCCTTCCAGGACGCGGAGGCCCGCCCGAAGGCTCCGGCGGAGACGTTCGCCGAGTCGACGATGGAACTGCTGCTCCCGGACGTCACGGCGGACCCCGCGGACCCGGCGGCCGCCGACGGCGGCCGCGCGCCACAGGGGCCGCCGGCACCCGACGAGGAGAGCGGCACGGCCGGTGCGGGTGGCCACGCATCCGCCGAAGCCGAGGACGAGGCGGAGGAACGGCTCACCAGCAAGGGCCTCCCCAAGCGCACGCCCAAGATCACCGCACCCGCCGCCCCACCCCGCCAGCGCACCGCGAGCGTCGACGCCGAAGCCCTCCGCAGAAGGCTCGGCGGCTTCCGCCAGGGCGCCCAGGCCGGCTACCGCGACGTAGAGGCAGAGCTCACAACGCGTACCGAAACAGCCACGGGGGGCACAGCCGAGGAGGCAAGCAGTTGACCGCGCCCAGTACCTACGGACTGAGCAGTGAAGCCCGCAACCTGCACTGGCTGCTGACCAACCTGGTGGAGGAAGTCCCCGGCATCGAGTCGGTCGCCGTGGTCTCCTCGGACGGCCTGTTGCTCCTCTCGTCCGACCCGGGCCACACCGAGCAGTCCCGTCGGACCCGCCCGGCGAAGGGGCCCCGCGGCTCCTCCGCCGACCTGGCCACCATCGTCTCCGGCATCGGCAGCCTCACGGTCGGCGCCGCGAAGCTGATGGACTTCGGCGGCGTCAAGCACACGATGATCGCGATGGAGGAGGGCAGCCTGTTCGTGATGTCGATCAGCGACGGCTCGCTGCTCGGCGTGCACGGTTCCGCCGAGTGCGACATGAGCGTGGTGGCGTACCACATGGCGCTGTTCGTCGGCCGCGCCGGCCATGTGCTCACCCCGGAACTGCGCAGCGAGTTGCGCAGGTCCCTGGAGTCCGAGTCGGCGGGGAGCGCCCGATGAGCGGCAGCGCGAAGAAACTCCCCGTGCGCGGCGGGGAACGCAAACCCGCCCGCGTCCGCCCCTACTCGCTCACCGGCGGCCGTACCCGCTTCGGCCACGTCCTCCTCGTGGAGACGTTCGTGGCGGCGCTGGAGGCCCCGGAGGAGCGCAAGGAACTGACGAATGGTTCCCTCACCAGCCGGGTCATGCCGGAGATGCGGGCCATCGTCGAACTGTGCCGCCGTATGCGCACGGTGGCCGAGATAGCCGCGCTGCTGAAGATGCCGCTCGGCGTGGTCCGCGTGCTCCTGAGCGATCTCGCGGACCAGGGAAAGATCCGTGTGTACGGCACCGGGACCGGTCACGGCACCGGCCGACCGGACCGCGCTCTGCTGGAAAGGGTGCTGAGTGGACTCCGTCGTCTCTGACGCCGCCGCCTCCGCCGTCGGAGGCGCTCCCCTCGTCGCCGGATTCACCGAGCCCGACGAGGACCTGAGGTCCTGGCAGACGGACCGTACCCGGGCCCCCATCGCGACGAAGATAGTCGTGGCGGGAGGCTTCGGCGTGGGCAAGACCACGCTGGTCACCGCCGTCTCGGAGATCACGCCCCTGCAGACCGAGGCGCTGATGACCGAGGCGAGCGAGGAGACCGACGACCTCACCGCCACCCCGGGCAAGCTCACCACCACCGTGGCCATGGACTTCGGCCGCATCACGCTCGACGACGACCTGGTGCTCTACCTGTTCGGCACGCCGGGCCAGCAGCGGTTCTGGTTCATGTGGGACGACCTGGTGCGTGGCGCGATCGGCGCGGTCGTCATGGCCGACACGCGCCGGCTGAAGGACTGTTTCCCGGCGCTGGACTACTTCGAGAGCTGCGGGCTGCCGTACGTCGTCGCGGTCAACCACTTCGACGGCAGCGAGCTGTTCGAGCCGGAGGACGTACGGGAGGCGCTGACGATCCCCCCGCACGTCCCTGTCATGATCATGGATGCGCGGCGCCGCATCTCGGTCATCGAGACACTGCTGTCCCTGGTCGGCCACGCGCTGGACGAAACCCCCGAGTAGTCCCCGAGCAGTACCCGTTAGGAGTCCCCACCCGCATGCGGAAGATACTCGTCGTCGGAGCCGGCCAGTCCGGTCTCCAGCTCGCCCTCGGCCTGCAGTCGCACGGCTACGAGGTCACCCTGATGTCGAACCGGACCGCGGACGAGATCCGCACCGGCCGGGTCATGTCGACGCAGTGCATGTTCCACACGGCGCTGCAGCACGAGCGCGATCTGAAGCTGAACTTCTGGGAGTCCCAGGCCCCGAAGATCGAAGGACTCGGCGTCTCGGTCGCGGCTCCCGGCTCGCACGACCCGGGCCCCACGCAGCGGGCGATCGACTGGGTGGGCAGGCTCGACGGGTACGCGCAGTCGGTCGACCAGCGGGTGAAGATGGCCGGCTGGATGGAGACCTTCGCCCAGCGCGGCGGCCAGCTGGTCATCCACGGCGCGGCGGTCGGCGACCTCGACTACTTCTCCCGTACCTACGACCTCGTCCTGGTCGCGGCCGGCAAGGGCGAGCTGGTGTCGATGTTCGCCCGCGACCCGGAGCGCTCCCCGTACAGCGAGCCGCAGCGCGCGCTGGCCGTGGCGTACGTCCACGGCCTGGGTCCGCGCCCGGAGCACCCGGAGTTCGACGCGGTCCGCTGCAACCTGGTCCCCGGGGTCGGCGAGCTGTTCATCATGCCGACGTTCACCACCTCCGGCCGCGCCGACATCCTGTTCTGGGAAGGCATACCCGGCGGCCCGCTCGACGTCTTCAACGGCGTCAAGGACCCGGCGGAGCACCTCTCCCTGACCCTGGAACTCATGGAGAAGTTCACGCCCTGGGAGTACGCGCGGGCGACCAAGGTCGAACTGACCGACGCGGGCGGCACGCTGGCCGGCCGCTACGCCCCGACGGTCCGCAACCCCATCGGCCGGCTGCCCGGCGGCGGTCTGGTCCTGGGCGTCGCGGACGTCGTCGTGGCCAACGACCCGATCACCGGACAGGGCTCCAACTCGGCCGCCAAGTGCGCGGCCGCGTACCTCGCGTCGATCCTGGAGCGGGGTGACAAGCCGTTCGACGAGGAGTGGATGCAGGCCACGTTCGACCGGTACTGGAACACCGCTCAGCACGTCACCAAGTGGACGAACGCGATGCTCATGCCGCCGCCGGAGCACATCCTGAACCTCATCGGCGCGGCCGGCCAGCTCCAGCCGGTGGCCGACCGCTTCGCCAACGCGTTCAACGACCCGTCCGACTTCGAGAACTTCTTCTACGAGCCGGAGAAGACGGCCGCCTACCTGGCCTCGGTGACCGGAGCCTGATCCGGACGTACGGCACCGAGGACCGGGTTCGAGGCCAGAGGTGACACCTCGATGCGCGCGCCCGGTCTCGGTGCCTGCACGACCTTGCCGCCGCCCACGTACATCGCCACGTGGGTCGCTTCCGGGAAATACACCACCAGGTCCCCCGGCCGCAGCTCGCTCAGCGGGATCCTCGTCAGCCGCCGCCACTGCTCCTGGCTCGTCCGAGGGATGGATCGGCCCGCGTGCCCCCAGGCCTGCGAGGTGAGGCCCGAGCAGTCGTAGGCGCCCGGGCCCTGCGCGCCCCACTGGTACGGCTTGCCGAGCTGGTCCATGGCGTAGCGGACCGCGAGGGCGCCCTCGGGGGAGGCGAGCCGGCCCGCCGGCAGGGAGCCCGAGGTGGCGAGCTTCTGCTGGGCCTCGGTGACGCCCCGCTGTTCCAGCGCGGCGACCGCGGCCAGCTGGGCGGGGGTGAGGGCGGCCAGCAGGCGTTCCACGTCGGCCAGCTTCTTCTGCACGTCGTCGCGCTGCTTCTGCTGCTGTTCGGCGAGGGTGAGCCGGGTGTCCAGGGCCTTGCGGGCCAGCCGCGCCACGATGTCCCGCTGCTTCTCCGTGGCGGTCAGCCGGGTCACCGTACGGGCCTGCGCGCGGGCCAGCTCGCCGATGACATGGCCCTCGTCCAGCGCGTGCTGCGGATCGGGCGCGAGGAGCAGGCGGAGGTACGGGCCCAGGCTGTCGTCGCTGCTCTGGTACTGCCGGCGGGCCAGCCGGCCGGCGTCGGTCCGGCTGGCCTGCAGGGCGAGGCGGGTGCGGGCCAGTTCGCCGTCGAGGCGGGCCACCGCGGCGCGCTGCCGCTTCAGTTTCTCGGCGGTGGCGTTGTAGGTCTCGGTGGCCTTCTCGGCCTGGTGGTACAGCTGCTGAAGGTCCGTCAGCAGCTGGGAAACGGTCCGCTGCGATCCCGCGCCGGGCCGCTGCGGGTCCGGTGCGGCCGCGGCCGGTGCGGGCACGAGGACGGCCTGGGCCGCCAGCGCGGTCGTACAGGCCAGACGCAGAACCATTCCTGACACGTCATCACCTCGGGTGCGGGGAGGGATTCCCGGCGGGCGGGCTGGTCGCCTCCTATCGCACCGCGATTATCAGATGTATCCGTGCGGGGCGCGCTCCTGGCGTGCGCGGTTCGGCGCACGCCTGTCACCCGTTCGTGTCGCCCGGCTCGCGCGGCGGTGCGGCAGCGGGCTTCGACCAGGGCCACCGGAGCCTTCCGCCGGAGGTGTCGTCCGGGTCGTACTGGTACTTCCACCCCTGGATCAGGCCCAGCCGCCTGCTGTGTCCGCGCGGCACGCGGCGGTAGACCAGCACCGTGGGCGGGCCGCCGTCCGGGTCCGGGACGGGGATGCGGTACGTCTTCGGAGGGTGCCCGGTGGGCCCGACCATGACCGGCAGCACGCGCCCGTCCATGGGGCCGCCCTCGAAGGGGGTGATCTGGCTCTTCACGGCTTCAGTCTCGGCCATCCTCGCCGAGGGCGCCGACGACGGCGGCCGTCTGCGGGTCCCGGGCCGCGGTGACCGTGAGGACGGCCATGAACTGCTCCACCAGCCAGGTGCGCAGCTCCTCCACCGGGGGCTGCTTGCCCTCGTCGAGCCAGATCAGGGAGGCCGCCTCCACGGCCGTGATCCACGTGCGGACGGTCATGCGCAGCCGGGGGCCGGGCTCGGCGACGCCGAGGTGGCTGTAGATGTGCTCGGCGGCGGCCCGGCGCACCCCGTCCACGATGGCGGTCGTCCGCGAGGTCTCCACCACGCTGCCGCCCTGGAGCAGTGCGCTGAAGCCGGTGTCGTGCTCGTCGACGAAGCTCAGATAGCGGTCCAGGGCGCGGGACAGACGGGGCAGCAGGGGTCCCTCGCGCGGCTCGTCGAAGCACAGCCGGAGCTCTTCGGCGGCCGAGCGCAGCGCGGCCTCGTACAACTGCTGTTTGCCGCCCGGGAAGTACCGGTACACCAGGGGGCGCGACACCCCGGCGGCCTCCGCCACGTCGTCCAGCGACACGTCCTCGGGGGCGCGGTGCGCGAAGAGGCCCAGGGCGGCGGCGAGCAGCTGGCTTCGCCGCTCCTCGACGCTGAGGCGGCGGTAGGCGGGGGTGGCGGCGGACGGGGTCATGGCCGCCAGCGTAATCGCTCCGCTCGGGGGCCGTCCGTGGTCCGCCGGTCCGTTGTGGCTGGTCGCGCGCACGCGGCTCGGCCGCATGCCGCTACAGCCCCGCGCCCCTCGGGCCGGCACGCCCGCCTACGCCAGGAGGCCGGACGACCTCCACAGCCGCCGCCCCATCCCGCGCAGCACCCCGATGTCGTCCAGGAAGTCCGTCAACCGCTTCGCCCCCGTCTGCATCACCTCGCGCCGATGCCCGCTGGCCTTCACCTGGGCCATCGCCTCCCGCTTGTCCAGGCCCACGTTCGTGTAGACCTCGGGGTTCACGAAGGCGACCGAGAAGACGCGGGCGAACTCACCCGAGGTGATCCGGGTGAACTCCTGGGACCACTTCGGCGCCGTCACCATCTGGCGCCGCAGCTCCTCGCGGGCGTACCGGACGTGCCGGGCCTCCTCGACCACGTGGATGCGGGTCACGCCGCGGATGAGGGGCTGGACCCGCTCGTCGGGGAACGTCAGCCGCTGCATCCAGTCGAGGACCTCCTCGCCGAGCAGCGTGGCGGTGAAGGAGCCCGGGGTCGTGGAGATGGTCTTGAACAGGCGGCCGAGGTTCTGGTGGACCCTGCTGACCGGGTACCAGGGCGTGCCGCCGTGCGAGATCAGGCGCGCGAACATCTTGGAGTGCCGGCACTCGTCCTCGATCTCGGTCAGCGCGTAACGCACATGCGCGCTCGTCGCCGCCTTGTCGTAGATGTGCCGGACCAGCAGCTGCATCAGGATGATCTCGAACCAGATGCCGAGCGAGGCCAGCGCCGCCGCCTCGTGCTGGGAGAGCAGGATCCGCTGCTCCTCGCTCATCCGCCGCCACATCGGCGTGTCGTAGAGCGAGACCAGCTCCGGCGGCCAGAACCACTTGCCCTCCTCGAAGGGCGCGTCCCAGTCCAGCTCCTTGTCCGGGTCGAAGGAGTGCTTGGCGGAGGAGACGAGCAGCCGTTCGGCCACCTGCTCCCGGTCCTTGAGCAGGCCGAGCGCATCGCGCAGACCGTCCAGCGCGTCCGCTTCCGTCAGGGTCGTCATGGCTCCCTCACCTCGTTACCGGGGGTACGTCATCCTGCCCCTTATGAGACTGCCTGTCAGCAAGGCCGTCAATCCCTTGCACGTGACTTGTTGACTTCGCGTCTACGTGTGAGCCTGCGGGGTATGCCGACCCATGACCTGTACGCCAACGACCCCGGTGACCCCCTCTGGCGGGTGCCCGCGAGCGGCGCCGCCCGGTTCAGCTGGGAGTACGACGACGGCCGCGAACGGCTGCTCGCCCTGTACCAGAAGGGCAAGGACAAGCAGTGGGACGGGCAGCAGCGCATCGACTGGGACCTGGAGGTCGACCCGTACGACGCGCTCGGCACGCCCGAGGAGGCCATGTCCCTGTACGGCACCAGGTACTGGGACAAGATGACGGAGAAGGACAAGGGCGAGCTGCGGCGGCACTACGCCTCCTGGCAGTTCAGCCAGTTCCTGCACGGCGAGCAGGGCGCGATGATCTGCGCGGCGCGGATCGTGGAGTCGGTGCCCGACCTGGACGCCAAGTTCTACTCCGCTACCCAGACCATGGACGAGGCCCGGCACGCCGAGATCTACGGCCGGTTCCTGCACGAGAAGATGGGGCTCGTCTACCCGATCAACGACAATCTGCAGTCGCTGCTCGGCGACACGCTCCGGGACAGCCGCTGGGACATGCCCTACCTGGGCATGCAGGTCCTCATCGAGGGTCTGGCGCTGGCCGCGTTCGGGATGATCCGGGACACCACCGACAAGCCGCTGCCCAAGCAGATCCTGACCTACGTCATGCAGGACGAGGCCCGGCACGTGGCCTTCGGCCGGCTGGCGCTCAGGGACTACTACAAGCAGCTCACCGACGCCGAACTGCGCGAGCGCGAGGAGTTCGTCATCGAGGGCTGCTATCTGATGCGCGACCGGCTCCGGGGCGTGGAGGTCCTGGAGAACTTCGGCATCCCCAAGGCCGAGGCGGAGGAGCTGAGCGAGCGCTCCGAGTTCCTCCAGCTGTTCCGCAAGCTGCTGTTCAGCCGGATCGTGCCCTGCGTCAAGGACATCGGGCTGTGGGGCAAGCGGCTCCAGCAGGCCTATGTGGACATGGGCGTGCTGGAGATGGGGGACGCCAACCTGGATCTGCTGATGGCCCAGGACGAGGAACTGGCCGAGCAACTGGACGCGAAGCGCTTCGCCGCCGAGGAGCGGGAGCGGATCGCCGAGGTCCGGGAGGCGATCGAGTCGGGCGCGGCGGAGGACTGAGGCGGTGACCGCCCGAGGCGGCGGAGGGCTGGCGCGGCGGGGGGCTGGCGCGGCGGGGGGCTGGCGCGGCGGGGGGCTGAGGCGGCGGGGGGCTGAGGCGGCGGGGGGGCTGAGGCGGCGGAGGGCTGGCGCGGCGGGGGCTGAGGCGGCGCAGGGCTGGCGCGGCGGAGCGCTGAGGCGGCGGAGGACTGAGGCGGTGAACGCCCCACGCGGTGAACGCCCCACGCGGTGAACGCCCGAGGCGGCGGAGGACCGAGGCGGCGAAGGACCGAGGCGGCGAAGGAGTGGCGCGGCGGAGGGCTGAGGCGGTGAAAGCCCCGAGGCGGCGGCGGACTGGCGCGGCGAACGACCGAGGCGGCGGAGGAGTGACGCGGCGGAGCGCTGAGGCAGCGGAGGACTGAGGCGGTGAACGCCCGAGGCGGTGAACGCCCGAGGCGGTGCAGGACTGGCGCGGCGGAGGGCTGAGGCGGTGAACGCCCCGAGGCGGGGAACGACCGGCGCGGCGAACGACCGGTGCGGCGGAGCCCCGGGCGGCCGGCGGGGTGTTCACTCGCGTGCAGTAGCGTGCGGGCGTGTCCATGCCTCCGCCACCGCAGCAGCCGTACCCGAACGGCCAGCCGTACCCCAACGGCCCCCAGCAGCCGCCGAACCCGTACGCCCCGCCCCCGCAGGCCGCCCCCGGCCCGTACGGCTCCCCGTATCCGCCGCAGCAGCAGCCGTACCCGCCCCAGCAGCCCTACGCCCAGCAGCCGTACCCGGGCTGGGGCGCGCCGCCCATGGCCCCGCTGCCGAAGAAGCGGCGGATCGGGCTGATCCTCGGGATCGTGGGCGGCGTCGTCGTGGCGATCGTCGTGGTGCTCGCGCTGATCGGGATGGCGGTGGAGAGCGGCTTCCCCGAGGCGAAGAACAAGCTCACCCTGCCCCGGACGCTGCTCGACGGGAAGTACCGGCTCGCCCAGGACCTCTCCGACTCCGAGGGCAGGAAGATCGAGGACGAGGCCCACGGGGCCTGGGACGCCAAGGACCTCCACGGCGTGGTCGGCACCTACGACGTGGGCGGCGACGCGAGCAAGGGCACCCTGGTGGTCTCGGGCATGTACGGCCGGTTCAAGAACACCGACGCGGCCCGCAGGAACATGATGAAGGGCGCCGCCCAGGGCGCCAACGCCAAGGTCGCCGTCCCCGCGAAGGACTTCGAGCTCGGCGGCGTGACCATCAGCTGCGAGGTGGTGACCCAGGAGCAGATGGGCACGAAGTTCACCGTTCCCATGTGCGCCTGGGCGGACGGCAACACGGGCGCCACGGTCGCCACCGTGAACACGCCGCTCGCCTCGCAGAGCCCGTCGGACATCGACCTGGAGGCGGCCGCGAGGAACACCCTCCAGGTCCGCTCCGAGGCGGTCAAGCCGATCGGCTGACCGCCGGGCGCCCCTCAGGACGTGATGCGGCCGGTGCTCACCGGCCGAGGACCGCCCGCATCACGTCCCGCGCGATCGGCGCCGCGTCGCCACCGCCGCTGATCTCGCCCCGGTTCGCCGAGGCGTCCTCCACCACCACCGCGACCGCCACCTGCGGGTCCATGGAGTTGTCGGCCTGCGCCCAGGAGACGAACCAGGCGTACGGCATCCCGGAGTTGCCGACCCCGTGCTGCGCGGTGCCGGTCTTGCCGCCGACCAGGGCGCCGGGGATCGCCGCCCGGGTGCCGGTGCCCTCCCGGACCACATCGGCCATCAGCTCCTTCAGGCGTTCGGCCGTCGAGGGGTTGATCACCTGCCGCACCGGGTGCGCCCCGCTCCCGGCGAGCGTCTCGCCGCCGCGCCGGGTCGTCCGCTCCACCAGGTACGGCGTCCGCAGCTGCCCGCGGTCCGCCACGGCCGCCGCGACCATCGCCATCTGCAGGGGCGTGGCCCGCGTGTTGTACTGCCCGATCGAGGACAGCGCCAGCTGCGCCCGGTCCACGTGCGGGTCGAAGGTGCTGGGCGCCACGGAGAAGGGGATCCGCAGCCCGCTGTCGTTGAACCCGAACGCCCGCGCCGTGGCCACCATGTTCCGCACCCCGACGTCCACGCCCAGCTTGGCGAACACCGTGTTGCAGGACCACTCGAAGGCCGACCGCAGCGAGGCGTCCCGGCAGCCGTCGGCCTCGTTGGTCAGCCGGTTCGTGGCGCCGGGCAGTTGGTAGGGGTCCGGGGAGTCGGTGCGCGCGTCCAGGTCGGTCACCAGGCCCGCGTCCAGCGCCGCCGCCGCGGTGACCACCTTGAACGTCGACCCCGGCGGATAGGTCTGCCGTACCGCCCGGTTGAGCATCGGCTTCTCCGGGTCGTGGTTGAGCCGCGACCACGCCGCGGCGACCGCCTCGCCGTTGCCGGACAGCACCCCGGGGTCGTACGACGGACTCGACACCAGTGCCAGGACGCGGCCCGTGGCCGGCTCGACCGCGGCCACCGCGCCCTTGCGCCCGGCCAGCCCCCGGTAGGCCGCCTCCTGCGCGGCCCGGTTCAGCGTGGTCACGACGTTCCCGGCCGGAGCGAGCCGGCGCGTCACGTCGTTCCACAGCGGCAGCGGCGACAGCTCCGGATCCGTGCCGGAGAGCACCCCGTCCCCGGCGTGCTCCAGGAACGTGGTGCCGTACGACTGCGAGGCGAAACCGGTGACCGGCGCGTACAACGGGCCGTTCTTGTAGGTGCGTTCGTAGCGCAGCTGCTCGCCGGTGTCCACGGAGCCGGTGACCGGCTCGCCGCCGACCAGGATGTCGCCGCGCGGCCGGCCGTAACGGGCGATCTCGGCGCGCCGGTTGGCCGGGTTGTCGTCGTAGACCCGGGACTGCACCACCTGTACCCGGGCCGCGTTGACCAGCAGCGCCGCCAGCAGCAGCGCGCAGAACGCGCAGGCGTGCCGGATGTAGCGTCCCATCGGCCGCCCGTCGCCGTAGTCGCTCACGCCGCCTCCCGGCCGTCGTACTGGCTGCGCGCCGAGTCGCTCACCCGGATCAGCAGGGCCACGATCGCCCAGTTGGTGACCACCGAGGAGCCGCCCTGGGCGAGGAACGGCATCGCCATGCCGGTCAGCGGGATCAGCCCGGTGACCCCGCCCGCGATCACGAACACCTGCAGCGCGAGGATCGAGGCGAGCCCGACCGCGAGCAGCCGGCCGAAGGGCTCGCGCAGGGCGAGGCCCGCCCGGTAGCCGCGCTCCACCAGCAGCGCGTACAGCAGGAAGATCGCCGCGAGCCCCGCGAGGCCCAACTCCTCGCCCGCCGTGGCCAGGATGAAGTCCGACTTGGCGGCGAAGCCGATGAGGACGGAGTGGCCGAGCCCGAGCCCGGTGCCGAGCAGTCCGCCGGCGGCGAAGGCGAACAGCGACTGGGAGAGCTGGTTCGGGCCCAGCCCGGCCTCGATGGTGGCGAAGGGATGCAGCCAGTCCTCGATCCGCTGGTTGACATGCGGCTCCATCCGGCCGACGGCCACCGCGCCGAGGACGGCGAGCAGCAGACCGACGGCGGTCCAGCCCGTCCGCCCCGTGGCGACGTACAGCAGCACCACGAACAGCCCGAAGAACAGCAGAGAGGTGCCGAGGTCCCGCTCCAGGACGAGCACTCCGACGCTCAGCAGCCAGATCGTCACGATCGGCCCGAGCACCCGCCCGGTCGGGAACTGCAGCCGCCACAGCCGGCGGCCCGTGTACGCGAGCGCGTTGCGGTTGGCGGACAGGTAGGCGGCGTAGAACACCGCGAGCAGCACCTTCGCGAACTCGCCCGGCTGGATGGAGAACCCGGCGATCCGGATCCAGATCCGGGCGCCGTTGACCGCCGGGAACAGGATCGGCAGCGCGAGCAGCCCGAGCGCGGCGGCCACGCACACGTACGCGTACCGCTGCAGCGAGCGGTGGTCGCGCAGCACCAGCACGACGGCGATGAACAGCCCGACCCCGAGCGTGGACCACACGAGCTGGGCGGGAGCGGTCTGGTTGTGCGGGGTCTCCAGGTCCAGCCGGTAGATCAGGATCAGTCCGAGCCCGTTGAGCAGCACGGCGATCGGCAGGAACAGCGGGTCGGCGTACGGCGCCCGGACACGCACCGCGAGATGCGCCAGCAGCGCGAGCCCACCGAGCCCGGCGCCGTAGGCGGCGGCGCCGGGCGGCACGGTACCGGTCCGGGCCACCCCCACCGCGCAGTAGCCGTACACGGACAGCAGCACGGCCAGCACGATCAGGGCGAGTTCGATGCCACGGCGCCGGGGGAGGCGTACGACGGGTGCGGGAGCCTGCGCCGCCGCCACGGTGGTTCCGGCCTTGGTCATGCCCGGAACCTACCCAAACGGGACGTCTTGTGTGCTATGCCCGCTTGCGCCAGCGTGGCGTGGGGGGCGCTTCACCGCCCCCCGACCGCGGGCAGGATCAACGTGGCGACGGCCCCACCGTCCACCGCGTTCGCGAAGAGCAACCGCGCCCCCAGGACCTCCGCCTGCCCCGCGGCAATGGTCAGCCCCAGCCCGTGCCCGGTGGCCCCGCCCTCCGTACGGAACCGCTGCGGCCCATGCGCCACCAGATACTCCGGATACCCCTCCCCGTGGTCCCGTACGGTCACCACAGCGCCGTTCACCGTGAGAACCACCGGCGGTGCGCCGTGCTTGTGCGCGTTCGCCACCAGGTTCCCCAGCACCCGCTCCAGCCGCCGCCGATCGGTCTCCACCCGCGCGTCCACCAGGACGCGCACCTCGGTGTCGGTGCCCGAGGCGCGGACCACCCGCCGGGCCAGCGCCCCCAGTTCCTCGGTGTCCACCGCCGGCTTCTCCCGCCCGGTGTCCAGCCGGGAGATCTCCAGCAGGTCCTCGGTGAGGGTGCGCAGCGCCGCCACCCGGTCCCGCACCAGCTCCGTCGGCCGGCCCGGTGGCAGCAGCTCCGCCGCCGCGTGCAGCCCGGTGAGCGGAGTGCGCAGCTCGTGTGCCACGTCCGCGGTGAACCGCTGCTCGCTCAGCAGCTTGCTCTGCAGGCTCGACGCCATGGAGTCCAGCGCCGCCGCCACCGCGGCCACCTCGTCCTGCGGGCGGGACGGGTCCTTCGTACGGGGGTCGTCGACGCGGGCGTCCAGGTCGCCCGCGCTGATCCGCCGGGCCACCCGGGCGGTGCCGTGCAGCCGACGGGTCACCCGGGTCACCGCGAACACGCCGACCAGCACCGTCGCCCCGATCGCGAGCGCCGACGACCACAGGATGGACCGGTCGAGCCCGGCGATGGTGCGGGACTGCTGCGCGTAGTCGACGGCCACGGCGAGCGCCCGGTGCCCGGCCACCGGGCCCGCCGCCCACATGGTCGGGTGGCCGTCGTGCTGGGAGACCATGGTGCCGCGCTCGCCGGACGCCGCGAGCGCCCGCAGCGGCGCGGGCAGTCCCGCCGGGTCGACCCCGGCGTTCGGCAGCAGCGAGTCGCCGGCCTCGTACGCCTCGGTGGCGTCCGCGAGGCGGGACAGGGCCGTGCTGCGGGCCTGGCCGACGGTCTGGTTGGTCACCGAGACGTGCACCAGGACGCCGAGCAGCGCGGCCAGCGCACAGCACATCACCGTGATGAACGCGGCCGCCTTCACCGCGAGCGGCCCCGCCCAGCGGGGGAGCGCGAGCCTCATCGCGCGCCCGCGGAGGCGGCGGTGGAGGAGCCGGCGGAGGGGAGTGCGGCGGAGGGGAGTGCGGCGGGGGAGGCGGAGGACGAGGGCGCGTGCTTCTTGCCGTGCCGGCCCTTGCCGGTGTGCAGGTACTCGTCGCGGGAGAACACCATCGCGCGCTGCCCCGGGTCCCACACCCAGGTCGTGCGGTACTCGTAGCCGGAGATGTCGGCCGGCGAGCGCTCGATCAGCGCCCGCCCGGCCAGCTCCACGCCGATGATCGCGTCGTTGTCGGACAGCACCTGCACCAGCCTGTGCTTCTCCACGGTGTAGACCCGCACCCCCGTCTGGTTGGTCGGGTAGAGCCGGAAGCCGAGGGTCATGTCGTCCCGGCCGTCGCCGGTGAGGTCCTGGTAGTACGGCTTCAGCAGCGGGCAGCGGGCCCGGTCGCCGCCCGCCCGGCAGTCCTTCAGCCGGTCCACGGTCGCGTGGTACGCCCCCTTGGACCCGTAGTCGTCCGGATGCGCCTTGACCTCGGCCTCGACCACGTCCACCGGGTCCACCTCGCGGATGTCGTCGCGGGGGACGGTGATGCCCTTGACGACCTCCCTGGTCGCCACGTCGTAGGGGTAGGCGGGGCTGGACGCCGGGCGCAGGTCCGGCCAGAGCTTGGCGGGGCTGACGGCGGTCGGGGTGGCGCCCGCGCCCCGCAGCCCGCCGGTGTCCCCGCAGGCCACCGCCGTCGCCGACAGCAGGGCGACGGCGGCAGCGGTGAGGGCGGTGCGCGCGGGACGGCGGGCTGGCACGGTGCTCCTGGGGCGTCGGGGCCGGTCGTGGCCCCGTACACCTTATTCGTAGACGAGGAAAATTCTTATGTAAGTCGTACGTAAGTCCTTTTTGCTCCCGTTGGGGGCCGGGCGCTGGGAGAGAGGCTACTCGGCCAGCTCCTCCAGCAGCCGCACCGTCGACAGGCCCGCGCGCAGGTACTCCACGAACAGCTTGTTGTGCAGCGCCCACGCCGAGCGCCGGGCCCGGATCAGCTGGATCACCTCGTCCGGCGCGGCATGCCCCCGCTGCACCAGCGCGTGCGCGACGACCAGGCCCGAGCGGTTGTACCCGTGGTAGCAGCGCACGAGCACCCGGCGCCCGGCGTCCAGCGCCTCGTTCGCCGCCCGCGCCAGCCGGATCACCCCGGCGAGCTGCGTCCCGTCCAGCGGGCCGTCCGGTATCGGCCACACATGGTGCTCGACCCCCGGATCGGGGCCGTACCCCGGCAGCCGCAGCAGCGTCTGCACCACATCGAACTCGTCGCGTACGACGGCGAGCTCCGTCCGTCCCGAGCGGCCCCGGAACTCGTGCCCGCCCATCCACAGGCCCGGCACGATCTCGTCCCAGGCGCTCTCCGGAGCCGGTACGTCGGGCTGCTTTCCGCGGATCCGCAACGGCGCCTCCCCAACTCCCCTCGCAGGGCTGTCCTCCACGGTAACCGGTCTTGCCCCGAGAGCACCCCGCCTGTTCCCATGGTCGAGGGGTGATGGCGCATGAGCGCACTGCGCGTGGTGCCGGCCTATCGGCACGGCCGGGAACGGCTGTACGTCTGCCGCCCGGACGGAAGCAACGCCGCCTGGTACGACCGTGAGACAGGCCGGGTCAACCTGCTCGCCGAGGACAGCAGGGACGACGTACTGGAAGCCCTGAAGCCGTTCCTGACCGGCCCGGTGACCGTGGGCCCGCCACCCGTGCCCACCCCCGCGGAACTCGCCCGGCTGACCCTGCACCCTGACGACGACCTGGCGCCCAACCGCCCCGGCGAGGCCCTGCTCGTCGCCCTCGACCGCGACCCCGGCCCCGCCCGCCGGTTCCGCCCCGACCCGCGCCGCCGCGCCCTGGCCGCCGAGGAGGCCGTCGGCACGGTCCTGGACGGCCTGGAGGGGGCCGGCTGGCACACCCTGCACTCCATCGCCCTGCCCGGCGGCGACCGCATCCACCATTTGCTCCTCGGCCCCGGCGGCCTGTTCGCCGTACACGCCCTGTACGCCCGCAAGTCCCGGGTCCTGATCGCCGACCCGATGGTCACCGTGGGCCGTCGCGACGCCGAGCCGCTGCTGCGCCGGCTGCGGTCCGTCGCCGACCGGGCCTCCTACGCCCTGACCGCCGAGGTCCGCCCGGTCCTGGCCCTCGCGGGCCCGGCCGAGCTGACGGTGAGCGTCCCGCCGCGCTCGGTACGCGTCCTCCAGGACACCGAACTGGCGGGCCTGGCCCGGTTCGGCGGGGTGCTCAAGCCGGCGGACGTGGAGGCGCTGCACGGGATGGCGCGGGACCGGAACACGTGGGGGAGGGTGTAGCTCAGCTCAGCTCAGTTCAGGGGAGGGGGGCCGCCCTTTCCGGGTCCAGCACGGGTGCCATCAGGTCCCCGAGGTCCTGCAGCCGCGACGCGATGTCCTCCGCCCGGAACTCCAGCTGCGCCGGGTCGCTGCAGTCGGCGACCTCCTCCCAGGTCACCGGCGCGGACACCAGCGGGGCCCGGCGGGCGCGCAGCGTGTACGGGGTGGCCGTGGTCTTGCGTGCCGCGTTCTGGCTCCAGTCGACGAACACCTTGCCCGGTCTCAGGCTCTTCGTCATCCGGTGCACCACGAGCCGCGGCATCGCCCGCTCGGCCTCCACGGCCAGCGCCTTCGCGTACTCGCTCGTCCGCTCGGAGGACGAGCCCCGCACCGACGCCAGCAGATGCAGACCCTTCGACCCGGCCGTCTTCGGATACGCCTCGATGCCGTCCGCCGCGAGCCGCTCACGCAGCCACAGGGCCACCTCGCAGCAGTGGACGACGGTCGCGGGCGCCCCCGGGTCGAGGTCGAAGACCAGCCGGTCGGCCTCGTACGGGGTCTGCACCAGCCACTGATGCGTGTGGAACTCGGCGACCAGATTCGCCGCCCAGACCAGGCTCGCCAGATCCTGCAGGACGACCATCCGGGCCGGGCTGTCCGCCGAGGACCGCGGCACCTCCGCGGTGGTGACCCACTCGGGCGTACCGGGCGGAACGTTCTTCGTGAAGAACAGCTGCCCCTGCGGACCGTCCGGATAGCGCAGGAAGGACACGGCCCGGTCGCGCAGGTGCGGCAGCAGCACATCGGCGCTGGTCGCGTAGTAGTGGACCAGCTCCGCCTTGGTGAAGCCGGTCTCCGGATACAGCACCTTCTCCAGGTTGCTGAGCGCGAGCCGCCGCCCCTCCACCTCTGTGATAGGCGTCATACGATGACAATCCCAGACAAACGGCAGTAAGCGGTGTAACCGGCGGATTCGACAGATTGGGCGGATCGGTCAGATCCGGCAGCTTGAGCCGGCAGCTCGATCCGGCAGATCAGCCGTGTCCGCCGGCTCCGGCAGAGGAAGGGTGCGGCACGTGCGATCCATCTGGAACGGGGCCATCTCCTTCGGGCTCGTCAGCATCCCGATCAAGCTGGTGAACGCCACGGAGAGCCATGCGATCTCCTTCCGCCAGATCCACACCGAGGACAACGGCCGCATCCGCTACCGCAAGGTGTGCGAACTGGAGGACCGCGAGGTCAGCCAGGCCGAGATCGGCAAGGCGTACGAGGACGCGGACGGCACGATGATCCCGATCACCGACGACGACCTCTCCCACCTGCCGATCCCGACCGCCCGCACGATCGAGATCGTGGCCTTCGTACCGGCCGACCGGATCGACCCGCTCCAGATGGGCGCGGCGTACTACCTGGCCGCCGGCGGGGCGCCCGCGGCCAAGCCGTACACCCTGCTCCGCGAGGCCCTCAAACGCAGCAACAAGGTGGCCATCGCGAAGTACGCCCTGCGCGGCCGCGAACGCCTCGGCATGCTCCGGGTCGTCGGCGACGCCATCGCCATGCACGGCCTGCTCTGGCCCGACGAGGTCCGCGCACCCGAGGGCGTCGCCCCCGACACCCACGTCACCCTCCGCGACAAGGAACTCGACCTCGCCGACGCCCTGATGGACACCCTCGGCGAGGTCGACCTCGAAGACCTCCACGACGAGTACCAGGAGGCCCTGGAGGAGGTCATCGCCGCGAAGGCCTCCGGCGAGGCTCCACCGGAGGCCCCGGCCCCGGCCGCCGCCGGCAAGGTGCTGGACCTGATGGCCGCACTGGAGAACAGCGTGCGGGCGGCCCGCGAATCCCGCGGTGAGGCACCCGCCGCGGCCGAGGCCGAGGTCAGACCCCTCACGCGCAGGGCCGCGCCCAAGGCGGCGGGGGGCAAGAAGTCGACGGCCACGGCGAAGAAGACGACGACTGGGAAGAAGCCGGAACCGGCCCGCAAGTCGACGTCCAAGGCCGCCTCCAAGACGGCGTCCAAGACGGCGTCCAAGGCGGCCCAGGGTGCGAAGAAGACGGCGGCGACGAAGAGCACGGAGAAGAAGACGGCGGCGAAGAAGGCGGCGTCGCGGAAGCGGACGGCTTGAGGAGGCGACGGCCGACGCGACACCTGAGCGGGCCCGCGAAACGAGGCGTCCGGCCCACTGGACGGCCGCCGGCGAGGTCTACGGCGGGCGTCAACCACGCACGCGGATACGCGAGCCGAGCTGCACCCGTTCTGGGTGACTTGCCGCTCTCCGGGCGATGTGCGATACGTGGAGAGGGCCCGTTAAGCGCTCGCCGAGGACCCCCTGTCGGCCGTCCTGGAAGAAGAGTGCCATGACAGGAGCGCAAGAGGCCGCCGGGCGCGTGATCACCGGACGTTACCGGCTTCTGCGCCGGCTCGGCACCGGCGGCATGGGACGTGTGTGGCTGGCGTACGACCAGGAACTGGCCTGCGAGGTCGCGCTCAAGGAGATCATTCTGCCGCCGGACATCCCCGAATGCGAGGTGAGCTCCCGGATCGCCAGGGCCCGCGGCGAGGCCCGGCACGCCGCCCGGCTGCGCAACCATCCGCATGTCGTCACCGTGCACGACATCGTGGAGGAGGACGGCCTGCCGTGGATCGTCATGGAATACGTCCCCGACGCCATGGACCTGGAGGCGGTGGTGCGCGAGCGGGGGCCGCTGCCGCCCCGCGAGGTCGCCCGGATCGGTCTGGCGGTCCTCGACGCCCTGCTGGAGGGACACCGGCTCGGTGTCCTGCACCGGGACGTCAAACCGGCCAACATCCTGCTGACCCGTCCGGGGCCCCACCCCTCGTATCCGACAGAGGGCGGCGACCGGGTGATGCTCACCGACTACGGCATCGCGCTGGAGCCGAGCTCCGGGGAGGACCGCCTGACCGCCACCCTGGAGATCCTCGGGACGCCGCGCTTCATGGCCCCGGAGCGGGCCAACAGCCGGCCGCCCACCCCTGCCGCCGACCTGTTCTCACTCGGGGCCACCCTGTACTACGCCCTCGAGGGGACCGGTCCCTTCGACCGCGACACCGCCCTCACCTCGCTGAGCGCCCTGCTGTTCGAGTCCCCGAACCCGCCGCGCCGGACGACGGAGCTGACCCCGGTCCTCGTCGGGCTGCTGGCCAAGGACCCCGCGGACAGGATGGACGGTGAGGAGGCCGCCCGGCGGCTCGCCGCCATCGCCGACCAGCCCCACCCCGCCCCTTCGCAGGAACCGGCTCCCTCGCCGGAGGTGCCGCCGCCCGAGCGGCCCCCCGCCCCGAAGCCGCCGCGCCCCCAGGAACCGGCCCCGCCGACCGAGATCCTGTCGCCGGCCGAGCCGGAGGTACCGACCGCCCCGCCCCCGGAACCGCCGCCGTGCAAAGGGGACGAGGCCCGGCAGCAGCTCCGCCCGCCGCGGCCCGGAGACCGACGGCCCGGAAACCGACGGGCCAGGCTCATCGCGGGGGCGGCGCTGGTGGCGCTCGCCGCGGCGGGCGGCGGCATCTACCTGGCACAGTCCGGTTCCTCGGGTCCTGAAGCCACCACACCGTCCGTGTCCTCGATCCGGGTCGGCAACTCCCCGGGCGGGGTGGCGGTGTCGCCGGACGGGCGCCGGGCCTACGCGACCAACTACTTCGACCCGGCCTCGGTGTCGGTGATCGACACCGCCACCAATCGCACCGTGGGCAACCCCATTCCCGTCGGCAGCAAGCCGCAGGGGGTGGCGGTCTCCCCGGACGGACGCCGGGCCTATGTGGCCAACTCCGGCTCGAATTCGGTGTCGGTGATCGACACCGCCACCAACCGCACGATGGGCAACCCCATCGATGTCGGCAAGAACCCCATCAGGCTGGCCGTCTCCCAGGACGGACGCCGGGCCTACGCGGCCAACGCCGGCTCGGATTCGGTGTCCGTGATCGACACCGCCACCAATCGCACCGTGGGCAAACCCATTCCGGTCGGCGACAACCCGCAGGGGGTGGCGGTCTCGCCGGACGGTCGCCGGGCCTACGCGGCGGATGCCGGTTCGGATTCGGTGTCGGTGATCGACACGGCCACCAACCGCACGGTGGGCGCCCCCATCGTCGTCGGCAAGAACCCGGTCGGGGTGGCGGTCTCCCAGGACGGTCGCCGGGCCTACGCGGCCAATGCGGGCTCGGATTCGGTGTCGGTGATCGACACGGCCACCAACCGCACGGTGGGCGCCCCCATCGTCGTCGGCAAGAACCCGGTCGGGGTGGCGGTCTCCCAGGACGGTCGCCGGGCCTACGCGGCCAATGCGGGCTCGGATTCGGTGTCGGTGATCGACACGGCCACCAACCGCACCGTGGGCACCCCCATCACTGTCGACGGATACCCGGTGTGGGTGGCCGTCTCCCAGGACGGACGCCGGGCCTACGCGGCCAACGCCGGCTCGGCCTCGGTGTCGGTGATCAAGTTCTAGCTCGCCCTTTTCGCTTGGGGCGGCGGGGTCGAGTTGGTCGCGGTGGTCGAGGTGGGCGAACGCGGTGACAGGTTCGTGCGCCATGGCCAGGTCGTCGCGGACCTCGTCCGCAGGCCAGTGGCCAAGGGACAGCAGGTGCTGCAGTCCGTTGCGGGGCGGCGTGGCCGGCGTACTCGGCGATCTGCCACTGTCGCCCACTGTCGCTCCTGCATGCGGCAGGGGCACACGACTGCGGAACGGCTCCGCACACACCGCCCCACTACCGCCCCGCCCCACCCCGCTGCATTCTGCACATCCAGGCCTTTGACCAGGGAAAATGCAGTGGTCCGGCTGTAGCGGCAAACTGTAGTGCTAACCTGACAAACCAGGAGCAATCCACCACCCGAGCCACGGGAGATCATGATGGCGACAAGCGCCCGGAAGCGCATCCGACACCTCGTCGGTGCGTTTTGCCTTGCCGCGCTGCTCGCCGCAACGGTGGGCGTGACGAGTGCTGAGGCACTGCCTCAGACAACGAAGGCCACGGCGGAATCACTGAGCGCGGCATCAAACGACCCGTGCGTGGGTCCCCAGGACCCGCCGGGCTGTATCCCCGAGTGAGGCAACCGCCACTGACACGACAGCTGTAGATCGTGATCTCGTGGTCGACAGTCACGTGGTTGCCGCTGCGGCGACCACGTTCCAGCGGCGGTGACAGGCGATAGCGCGATGCTCCCAATGCCTTTGGCCGTTTAGGCTCGTGCGTGCAGTGACTCTTCTGGCGACGGCGCAGCAGTTCCTTCCCATCCCGCTCCCAGGTGAACGCGGGCTTGCGCAGGAGCGCGCGGAAGTTGCCCATTGCGTCAGCACGGCGGGCAAGAGCATGCGGTACTCCTGATCGAGTACGGCTCGAGTACGGCCTTGCGGGGCAGCCAGTCCTCCAGGAAGCCGGCGGCCTGGCCGGGACTCCAGCACAGCGGACCGCGACGTTGCCGTTGCGGGTGTCGAACCGGGCCGACAGCAGCCGGACCTCGTGATTCAACAGGCCTGAGCAGCCCGCGGATCGACCCCGTTGTCAGTCCCCCCTGTCATCATCCCGCCATGCTGTACGAAGCCCTGGTGGCCGAATCCCGCAGGAACGACTCGCTCGACGACGTGAGGTCTGCCGCGCTCGACCGCGCGCGCTGGCTCGTCGAGCTTCTGGAACGTCAGCGGACGGAGCCCCGGTGGGACGCCGCAGCGGCGTTGCGAGGAACGGACACACTGGAGCGGATTCAGGCGATACGAGCAGCGACCCAGGCCGAGATCGACGGGCGGCTTGCGGCCTGCTCGGAGGAGGAGGGCAGGGCCGCGGCCCTGTGCCTGATGCTGGCAGCCTGCTTCGACCACACGGCCTTTTGGCAGTATGAGACCGAGATCGCGTCCCTGGTCTCGCGGTTGCGCGGCTGGACGCCCGACGAGGTCGCGGTGATGCTGCTCCGGGCCACCGAGTACGACATGGGTTTCTGGTTCGCCGCTGCGCTCGGGCTGGTGCTGAAGGCCGCCGAGCAACTCGACGCCGACGGCCGCCGTGCGGTCATGCCCTGGCTGCGGCACGCGCACGCGGAGCTCATGGACACCGATGTGGCGGCACGCCGGCGCGGACAGCTCACCAAGCGCCTGCGCGCACTGCTCGCGAGCGTGGAGGAGGCGTCCATACCCGACGGACTGATCCCCGCTTACGCTCCTTGGGCCGCCCCGCTGAACGACCGTGCGAAGACGTCGCCGACACCCCAACTGGCGGACCTCCTGCGGCACATGGCGAGCCTGTCGGGCCCGCGTCCCACGCAGAGGTGGCGGCGGACCTGCCTCGAACTCGCGGAGGCGGCGTCGGCGCAGGAGGTCCTGGCCGACGTCCTGCGGGTGCTGGCCGAGGGCGACCCGCTGTGCAGCAGCGGAAGCGGTGCGCACACCGGCTGGATCGGCGGTGGTTACCACTACCACTACGTCGTCCACCAGAACGACGGGGACCTGGCGCGCGGTGTCGTCTGGGCGGCCGCGCTGACCGGCGGCCCGGCCGCGGTCCGGCACCTCGGCGCGCTCGCTCTGCGGACCGGCGCGGCCGGAACCGGTGTGATCGAGGATCCCAAGCTCGCGGGCGCGGCGATCAACGCGTTGGCCGAGACCGGCGATCCGGCCTCCCTGGAGGCCCTGTGGCGGCTGCAGTCCCGGATCAAGCACCGGGCGCTGCGCAAGCAGCTCGACACCGCGCTGGTGACGGCGGCCGGCAAGCAGGGCATCACGGCGGAGCAGCTCATCGAGCGCAGCGTCCCGGACCACGGTCTGGCGCCGGACGGCTCGCTGGAACGGGAGCTGGGCGGACACCGGGTACGGGTGGCGATCGAGGACGCGGCGACCGTGCGGCTCACCTTCACGCGTCCCGACGGGGCGACGTCCCGTACGGCTCCGGCGGCTGTGAAGGAGGGCTTCCCGGAAGAGCTGAGGGAGTTGAAGGATCTGGCCAAGGCGGTGCGGGGGACGCTGTCGGGGGAGCGGGCCCGCGTCGAGGCGTTGATGTCGGCCGGGCGCGAGTGGCCGTACGACGAGTGGTGCCGCCACTACCGCGACCACCCGGTCACCGGCGTTCTCGTCCGCGGCCTGATCTGGGAGTTCCGGAACGCCGGGGATGCGGACGGCGAGTGGCGTGCGGTGGCACCGACGGCCGACCCGCCCGGCGAGCCCGAGCGCGTCCGGTTGTGGCATCCGATCCGGGCGCAGGCACACGACATCAGGGCGTGGCGGGAGCGGCTCGTCGCCGAGCGGCTGCGGCAGCCGTTCAAGCAGGCCTTCCGGGAGATCTACCTGCTCACCCCGGCGGAGGAGGAGACCGGCGTCTACTCCAACCGGTTCGCCGCCCACATCGTCCACTACCGGCAGCTCTACGCGCTGTTCAAGGAACGCGGCTGGCAGGCCAACTTCCTCGGCCGCTACGACGGCGGCTACCACGGGCAGGCGCGGGCCGAGTTCGGCGACGGCCAGTGGCGGGCCTGCTTCCACCACGAGCCCGCAGCCGACGACGGGGGCTACGCGCCCGAGCACGCCGCGACGGACCAGGTCCGCTTCGAGCGGCGGGACGGCCGGCGCTGGCGGGAGGTTCCGCTGACGCAGGTGCCCCCGCTGGTGTTCAGCGAGGCGATGCGCGACGTCGACCTGTTCGTGGGCGTGACCTCGATCGCAGCCGACCCCGACTGGACCGACCGGGGCGAGGACCGCTACGCCGGCTACTGGCGGACGGCCACGTTCGGCGCGCTGACGGCGAGCGCCGAGGTCCGCCGCGAGGCGCTGGAACGGATCCTGCCGCGCCTGAAGATCGCCGCCCGGTGCTCGCTCGAAGGCCGATTCCTGCTGATCCGCGGGGACCTGGGCACGTACAAGATCCATCTGGGCTCGGCCAACATCCTGATGGAACCGGACGACAGGTACCTGTGCATCGTCCCGACACGTGGCAAGGGCGACGGAAAGGTCTTCCTGCCGTTCGAGGACGAGCGGCTGTCCTTGATCCTCAGCAAGGCGTTCCTGCTCGCCGCCGACACCGAGATCACGGACAGGACGATCGTCCGCCAGATCAAGAGGGGTGCCTGATGGACCTCGCAACGCGGCTGATGCGCGCGCTGACCGACCCTGACTTCACACTCGACGACGAGGACAGCCACCCGGACCTGACGCAGGTCTCCGACGAGGAGCTCGGCGGCCTGCTCGCGGCGGCCCAGCGGGTGGACGCCTCGGCCACGCACCCGATGACGAGGGTCCGCTTCGCGGTCGAGGACGCGGCCAGGGAACGGCAGCCGCGTTACACGCCCGACGCGTGCCGCCGGGTGTTCGAAGCACTCGCCGAAAGGTACGAGGCGCGCGGGTGGGCGGACCTCACCCTGGGGCCGGCCGCGCTGGAGCACTGCACCGGGCCCCTGCCCGACGTCTCCGAACCCGCCCGTGCCGTGGTCGAGCTGTGGGTGGAGAAGGACACGGTACGTCAGCCGTACGCGCTCCTCGCGATCGCCAGGCTCGCCGGCGACGGACCACTGCGCGCGGCCATGGAGCGTCTCTCCCGTGACGTGGGCCCCATCGTCGCGGACGAGATCGCCGCCATCGCCGGCCTCGCCCCGGCCGAACAGGCACCGCTGTCCGAGTTCGACCGGTACCACGGGCTCGACTCGCCGCCCGCGTACGTGTGGCGCCGGTCGGCGGACAACCCCGCCTATGCGGCGTTCGCCCGCCGTGCCCTGGAAGCGGCGGCCGCCCGCACCGACGCCATCCGGGCGGGCGAGATCCCCTACCGGGCGGACAAGGCGTTCACGGACCGGGAGATCACCACGCTCGGACGGGCCCTGCGGGTGGCGCTGCTCCGCGACGAGCCCTGGCTGCCCGAGCTGTTCGAGCGGCTGCTGCCCGGCATCGCTCTCGCCCCGACGCCGGCCAAGACGCTTCCGTCGCAGGCCTTGCTGTACGAGGTGGTCCGCGCCGCGCAGGACTTCCCGACACCCGAGCTGGTGACCGCGATCCGCACCGTGCGCCGGACCGTCCGGCACGCCGGGGTACCCAAGCAACTCGACAAGATGCTCAAGAAGGTCGACGCGGCCCTGGCCGAACGCACCGACGTGGCGCTACGGCTCCCGCGGCTGGGGTTCGACACCGCACCCATCGGCGGCTCCACCACGGGCGGCGTCCTGCGCCGGACGGCCGGCGACTACCAGGCCGTCGTCACGGTCACCGAGACGGCGACGCTGACCTGGGAGAAGGACGGCCGTCCGCTGCGCAGCGTCCCGGCGCCGGTCCGCCGCGACCATGCGGCCCTGGTCAAGGAACTTCGCGAGCTGGTGAAGCGAGTGAACGCCCAACTCGCCACCCTGATCCGCGCCTTGGAAGGCGGCTACACCGCCGACGCCGTTCACCCGTACGGCTGGTGGCGCACCGAGCTGGCCGGCCACCCCCTCGCCCGCACCCTCGTACGCCGGCTGATCTGGGAGATCGAGGTGGCACCGGGTGAGTGGCGGGCCGTACTGCCCGAGACGGACGAGCACCTTCCCGACGCGCCCGACGACGCCTCCGTACGACTCTGGCACCCGCTCCGCTCCGAGCCGGACGCCGTGCGGGCCTGGCGGGACCTGCTCACTGAGCGGTGCATACGGCAACCCTTCAAACAGGCGTTCCGCGAGATCTACCTCCTCACCCCGGCCGAGGAGCACACCCGCGGCTACTCCAACCGCTTCGCCGCGCACCTCGTCCACTACCGCACGATGTTCGCCCTGTTCCGGGCCCGGGGATGGAAGAGCCGCCTGCTCGGCCCCTGGGACGGCGGGGACTGCGACGCAGCCGAGCGCACCCTGGCGGCCGGGGGATGGCGGGTCCGCTTCATCCACACCTGGGCCGACTGGTCGGGCGAGGACGAACTGGCCTCGACCGACCAGGTGCGATTCGACCGCCGGGTGGAGGGCGCCTGGCGCGAGGCACCGCTCGCCGACGTGCCCCCGCTGGTGTTCAGTGAGGCGATGCGCGACGTGGACCTCTTCGTCGGCGTGACCTCGATCGCCGCCGATCCCGACTGGACCGACGGCGGCCCCCGGCGCACCTACTGGGAACGGGCAGGGTTCGCCGAGCTGACGGAGAGCGCCGAGGCGCGCCGCGACGTGCTGCGGCGTATCCTGCCGCGTCTGAAGATCGCCGACCGGTGCACGCTCGAAGGCCGCTTCCTCGTCGTCCGCGGCGAGTTGCGCACGTACAAGATCCACCTGGGCTCGGCCAACATCCTGATGGAGCCGGACGACAGCTACCTGTGCATCGTCCCGTCGCGGCGCTCGGGAGAGGGCACGGTGTTCCTGCCGTTCGAGGACGCCCGGCTCTCCCTGATCCTCAGCAAGGCATTCCTGCTCGCGGCCGACACCGAGATCACCGACGAGTCCATCCTCATGCAGATCAAGCGAGGTGTCTGATGGCCACCGTGACGTTCCGGGACGAGACCGCGACGGGCAAGCCGCTCACCGAGTGGGAGGTCACCGGCGTGCCGGAACGGATGACCGTAGGGGAGCTGATCAGGCTCCGGGTCCGCGAGGAGGTCGCCCGGCACAACGCCCGCCCGAGCAACCGCTTCAACGGGCTCGTCCGCCCCGACGACGCCGAGACGGAGCTCAATGGCTACCGACTCCGCGAACCCCGCCGCATCGACTGGGAACGCCAGGCCGAGATCGCCGAAAGCGCCTTCCTGGCCAACGGATTCTTCATGCTGGCCGGCGATCGCCAGGTCGAGGACCTCGATGAGATCGTGGACCTCACCGTCGATCCCGACCTGGTCTTCATCAAGCTCGTCGCCCTCGTCGGCGGCTGAGAGACCGGCCGTGGTTCCCCGCCCGACCTGGCACGCGTCTGGCACGTGTGGCGGGGTGGCACGGTCCGACGTCATCAGGTTTTCACTGGCGGGTTGCCAGCTTCTGACGTGATGGGTCGGTTCGGTTCGATGAGGACCTCTGTAGCCAAAGGGACGGGAATGAATCCTGAATTGTGCGCCTGACCGGAGGACGCCGGCCCAATTCCGGTGAGCCGGCGTTCTCCAGCATGCGCATCAGGCGGTCGCTGGCTTTAGCCTCGGCCGAATCCGCCGCCCGGGCCGAATCCGCCGCCCTCAATCCCGTGGCCCCAGATGACGCGGAAGCTGGCGATGACTCCGTTCTTGATCTTCACGCCGTCCTCCCTGTCCTCGTGGCGTTCGCCCTTCTCGTGGTGCTCGCCCTTCTCGTGGTGCTCGCCCTTCTCGTGGCGTTCGCCCCTCTCGTGGTGCTCGCCCCTCTCGTGGCGTTCGCCCCTCTCGTGGTGCTCGCCCCTCTCGTGGTGCTCGCGCTCCTCGCAGTTCTCGTGCTCGTGCTCGTCGTCGTCCTTGAACCTCGGGCAGACGCCGTCGGCGGAGCTGTGGGGGCCGACGATGGCGATGGGGGCGCCGTTGTTGCAGACGGCCCCGCGGAAGACCTCGACCACGTTGCGGCTGTCGTTGCGGATGTTGAGGGTCTTGGCACCCAGGCCGCTGACGACGGTGATGCAGCCGTCGGGGTGGCCAGAATATGAGCGCTCATTGATGAAGACCCTGCCCTCGAAGTGGGGGCGGAACCCCCTTCCTCCTCTTCCTTCGTTGCCCTTGCCTTCGGTGTTGGGGGTGCTGGGACCGCCGAGTGGCGCCGCCATGGCAGCCGCCGGGGCGGACTGGGCAACTGGCGCTGAGACGGCCGAGGCGTAGGTGATACCAGTCGCGGTCAGTGCCGCGGCGGCCGCGACGGCCGTGGTGATCTTGCGGGAATGGGTCATGAACATGTCGCTTGCTCTCTCTGAGGCTGAAGACAGGAGTGCCCGCTGTGGCAGCCGGTGCGTGATTGAACGTACTAACGCCACCTATTGCTGTCATATCGAGCAAATCGGAATCTCTGCTTCGTGGGGCTGATCGGGTATGCGGAGCCCCTCTTTGCCATTCAGAGGTAGAGCTGCTGGGCCATCAAACACCTTGTAATCAGAGGAAGTTGAATCGCAGTTAGCCTTTGCAGGTGATCTTCTGGCGCCTAGTCACCCGCGGTGGTGGTGGGTCGCCGGGAAGTGTCGGCGAGTCGCTGCTTGACATGTGCGCGTGGAGTATGCGTGGGACGACTACCAGGGCGGTCGACTGGGCAGCGTCATCGCTGCACTGCCCGCCCTGCTTCAGACGGCTCAGGAGCTGGAGGAGCGAGCGGCGCGCCGCGGCGATGACCGTGGCGACTGCTGGGCAGTGTCGGCCCGCACGCACCACCTGGCGGCTACGACACTCGCCAAGATCGGTGAGTCGGACATCGCGTAGCTCGCTGCCCAGCGCGCGATGCGAGCCGCTGACGAGTCGGACGACCCGCTCGTGCTGGCGTCCGCCGCACGTTCGGGTACGCGCGCCCTGCTGACCAACGGGCGCTATGACGATGCCCTCGAACTCGGCAACACGGCCGCAGCCTGGCTGTCGTCTCAGGTGACCGATCACAATCCGGCGGCACTCAGCCTGCTGGGAATGATCCACCTGCGTGCAGCCGTCGCGGCGGCGCGCCATCAGGACCGGCCCACCGCAACGGCACTGCTGAACCGTGCCGAGGAGCTCGCGGACGATCTCGGCTCGGATGAGAACTACTGGCAGACCGGCTTCGGGCTGACGAACGTGCTGCTCCACCGACTGTCCGTCGTCGTTCGCCGCCCACTGGCTCCGACGGAAACGGCGGCCGGGTTCGGCCGTTGGCGCACCTTCCGTCTGGTATCCCTGTTTACTGCTCAGTGGCGCTTTGCCACACCGGAATCGGCCGAGGGGGACCGAGATGATGAAGCGAATTGCCGCCGTGACTGCGGCCGTTGCACTGAGCTGGGGGCTGAGCACGACGTCCGCGAGCGCGACGTCGCAGTACGTTCACTTCCAGAACCTGGCCACGGGCCACTGTCTGGACTACGCGGCCGACAAGGGGGTCTACGCCACGGGGTGCAACGGGGGCGGCTACCAGACCTGGCTGATCAACAGCCAGACTTTCCAGCTCACCGAGCTGCGGCAAAACGCGGGTGACAGGCTCTGTCTCGTCGCCCGCAACGGTGCGGCAACGATGCGGCAGTGCTTGTCCGACGACAAGGCAGCCCTTTGGGTAATGGCCCCTACCCGCTCGGGCTTCGAGCTGATCAACAACGTGACCGACACCTGCCTCGGCGAAGGGCCGACGGGCCGCGTCCAGCTCGTCACGTGCACCGGCGGCAACTCCCAGCTGTGGAACATCTGACCCTTCGATGACTCGTGGGTGTTGAAGACGGCTCCTCCCGCAACCGCCGAGCAGTTGCGGGACGAACCTTTAGCTGATGTTGCACAGTGCGAGCGATGCCCTTCCGGAGATGGTCAGCACCCGGAGACTTCCTTGGGGAACAGGGCCAGACTCCCGGTGCCGGGTGGAATCCCGGTGGACACTGCGGGGAGCGGCCTGACCGGCAGCAAGCCATTATTTCCTCGATCTGCTGAAGGTTCTTGCGGTCCCAGTGAACGTCTTTCATCTTGAATAGTCGCAGGTCAAAAGCACGTGAACACCCTGAACGGCGGTGCCGATGCGGCGGTGGAGCATCGGGCTCGTCGCAGCAGCCGCCAGGACTTCAGCTGCGAAGGCGCACTCGCCGGGGGCCCGTAGTCGGGCGTGGTCGCGGTCGAACTGCTGATAGTGCTCAGGTTGTTCGCGGTGGTTCCTGTAGGGGGTGCGGACGGTGGCGCCGGCGCCGCCCCGGTAGGCGTGGTCGGCGAAGACGAGGATCTGCCGTGTGAGGCAGGCTTGGATGATGCCGTGAGCGCGACCGCGGTGAGGTCGTGGGTGCGTCCTGGTGTCGCACGCGAGAACCATAGGGGTTTGCCGTCCGGGGCAGCGATCACCTGGACGTTCATGCTGTGGTGCCTGTGCTTTTGGGAGTAGTACGGCTCGACCGCCCTGACACGGTCGGTCCGGATGAGCGTCCCGTCAACGATGACGAAATCCCCTTCGCTCAGCCCGACAAGGGCCTCATGCAGGCCGGGTGCCCAGGCAGCCAGGACTTCGAGGCTCTCGTCACGTAGCGCCACGGTGTCGCCTTCGAGATCCCGAACCCGGCCCCAGATGAGCCTAGGAACGCGTGAGGCGAGCGGAAACCGATTTGAGAGCGATCACGCGGAGCGAGGGATGCCAGTGCCACCACGGTGCCAGGAGTGTGTTGGAGGTGTGTCGCGAGCTGAGAGGCAACGAGAAAGAGCCGGAGACAGTGAGACTGTCTCCGGCTCTTTCATGTCGGCATCCGCCCTGGTCAGCGCCTGACTTCTGCTGATCCTCGGCGAGTGCCCCCGGCAGGATTCGAACCTGCGCACACGGCTCCGGAGGGCGTCTGGGAATCCGGCGTCATTGCTGGTCAAGGACCTGTGTCACGTAAAAAGGCTCGGCCGAGTCCACAGGTGGTCCATGACCGTCGACGAGTTTTAGTCCGCTGGTGTACGGCCTCCGGCCCGCTGGGCTCCCCTGGATGCAGATGCGGGGGTAGCCCGAGGTTGACGTGGGCAACGACTCGGAGACGTCTGACCCATTTTTGCCCGCGAGGCAAGATCACAGTTGCAGCACAAGTATCGAATGCGTGTGTAGTGTGAAGATAGCGTGTATCTCCGTCGGGTTCCTCTGCGCGGCGGTGGTGGGGGTCAAGGCATCTTTGCTGCGCGCAGCGTTCCCTTGCCGGTCGGACGGGTACTCAGATGACGCAAAGTGCCAAGTGATCTCAGTGGAGTTGCAGCGATCGGGGAGTGACCTCGAGGCGCAAAGGGCCTACGCTGATTATGGGATTACCTGACGAAATGTCAGAGGCTCTGCAAGTGAGTGCTGTGGCTTGGGGAGGGCAACAGATGGGGGGCGTGCGTTTGCAGTTGGGGGACCTGGCTCCAGGCATGGTGGTCGGTGGCGTGGTTCCGGGGGCGGACGTCACGGTAGTGGCGGTAGAGATGTTCGGGGGGACCGCTGTCCGGCTCACCTACCGTCGTGCGGACGGCTCGGTGGATGAGCGGATCCTCTATGGGGAGTGGGAGAGCGAACTCACCATCGGCGAGCCCGGGGCGCGCGATCGAGGGTTCGACGCTGACGCTGAGTTGTTCCGCTTGGCTGCCGAGGCCCTGCGCATACGTATGGCTGCCCGCGGTGATGCGATGCTCGCGGTGTCCACGAGCCTGCTGGACCCGCTTCCCCATCAGATCCAAGCGGTTTACAACGAGTTGCTACCGCGTACGCCGCTGCGGTTCCTGCTGGCCGACGACCCCGGCGCAGGAAAAACGATCATGGCGGGCCTGTACGTTAAGGAACTCGCCCTACGCGGAGACCTGGAGCGCTGCCTGATCGTTGCGCCCGGCGGCCTGGTCGAGCAGTGGCAAGACGAGTTGCAAGAGAAGTTCGGCCTGGACTTCACGCTGCTGTCGAAGCAGCTGGTAGAGGCCACCGTGGATGCCAATGTCTTTGACAAGCACCCCAGGTTGATCGCCCGTATGGACGCCCTTGCCCGCTCCGAGGACCTGCAGAGCCGCCTGGCCGAGTCCAGCTGGGACCTGGTGGTCGTGGATGAGGCTCACCGCATGAGCGCTCACTACTTCGGTGCCGAGCTGAAAACCACCAAGCGCTACGAGCTCGGACGCCTTCTGGGCCGGGTGACCCGGCACCTGCTACTGATGACCGCGACCCCGCATGCGGGCAAGGAGGAAGACTTCCAGCTGTTCATGGCCCTGCTGGACGGAGACCGCTTCGCCGGCAAGTACCGGGATGGCGTGCACCAGCACGACGCTTCTGGCCTGATGCGCCGCATGGTCAAGGAGGAACTGCTCACCTTCGACGGCAAAAAGCTCTTCCCCGAGCGCCGCGCTTACACCGTCCCCTACGAACTGTCGTCGGCCGAGCAGGAGCTGTACGAGCAGGTCACCCGCTACGTGCGGGAGGAGATGAACCGCGCCGAGCGGCTCGATGGCCGCCGTGGCAACCAGGTCGGCTTCGCCCTTACCGTGCTCCAGCGCCGCCTGGCTTCCAGCCCAGAGGCCATCGCCAAATCCCTGGAACGCCGCCGCCGGCGGCTGGAAGCCAAGCGCGCCGAGCTGCTCGCCGCCCGGCACACCGCCGTACCGGACGCGAGTGGCGCCCTCGTCCCGCCCTACCAGGACACCGCGCTAAGCACCCTGAGCGGGGGCGAAGACGGCCAGAACTGGGACGCCGAGCTCGAGGACCTGACCGGCGCGGAACTGGAGGAGGCAGAGGAACAGGTCGTCGACTCCGCCTCGGCCGCGCTCACCGTCGCCGAGTTGGAGCAGGAGATCAGGCAGCTGCGGGAGCTGGAACACGCCGCAGCCAGCGTGCTGGCCCTGGGCGAGGACCGCAAGTGGCGGGAGCTGTCCGGGCTGCTCCAGGACAACCCCCACCTGCGCGATGCTGACGGCCGCCCGCGCAAGCTCATCGTGTTCACCGAACACCGCGACACCCTGGACTACCTGGCCCGCAGGGTCCGCGCCCTGATCGGCCGCGTCGACGCAGTTGTGGCCATCCACGGCGGCACCCCCCGCGAGCAGCGGCGTGCGATCCGGGACCGGTTCAACCAGGACCCGGACGTGCGGGTGCTCCTGGCCACCGACGCGGCCGGTGAGGGGTTGAACCTGCAGCGGGCCCACCTCATGGTCAACTACGACCTGCCGTGGAACCCCAACCGCATCGAGCAGCGCTTCGGCCGCATCCATCGCATCGGCCAGGCGGAGGTCTGCCATCTGTGGAACCTGGTCGCCGACAACACCCGGGAGGGTCAGGTCTTCCACCGTCTGCTGGACAAGATCGAGCAGCAGAACAAGGCCTACGACGGCAAGGTCTACAACGTCCTCGGCGAGATCTTCGACGGACAGCCGCTGCGCGAGCTGCTCGTGCGCGCCATCCGCTACGGCGACCGGCCCGAGGTCAAGGCCCAGCTCGATGAGGTCATCGACGCCCGGGTCGGGCAGCGCGCCGTCGACCTGATCCAGGGCCTGGCGCTCGACGCCCAGGTCATGGGCCTGGAGGACGTCGACGCCATCCGTCTACGGATGGAGGAAGCCCAGGCCCGCCGCCTGCACCCGCACTACGTGCAGGCGTTTTTCCGGGACGCCTTTGAACGCGCCGGGGGGCGGCTGATGCCTCGGGAGGCCGACCGCTTCGAGATCACCCACGTGCCAGCGGCCCTGCGCGACCCTGCCCGGTTCACGGGCCTCGGCGGCGCCGTGCAACGCAAGTACGAACGAGTCTGCTTCGACCGCGACCGCATCAGCGCCCCCGGCAAGCCCCGCGCAGACCTGATCGCCCCCGGCCACCCGCTCTTCGACGTCGTCCTCGACCAGGTCATCGCCCAGCACGCCGACCTGCTCAGCCGCGGCGCAATCCTCGTCGACGCCGCCGACGCGGGCGAGCACCCCCGGCTGCTGGTGGCCCTCTCGCAGGAGATCACCGACGGCCACGGCCGCACCGCCGACCGGGCCTTCGCCTTCACCGAACTTCTGCCCGACGGCACCGCCAGGAACGCCGGCCCCGCCCCATACCTGGACTACCGCCCCCCGACACCGGCCGAGGCCCAGGCCGCCCAGGCCCTACTTGACCAGGCCTGGCTGCACGACGGCGGCGAAGCCCCCGCCCTGGACTGGGCCATCCGCGAAGCACTGCCCGAACACCTGCGACGGGCACGCGACCGCCTCCTGCCAGCTGTCACCCGTACCCGGGCCCAGGTCGAACAGCGCCTCAAACACGAGATCAACTACTGGCACGCGCAAGCCGGAAAACTCGAACAGGACCTCGCCGCCGGCAAACGCGTACGCCACAAGCCGGACAAGGCCAGAAACTGGGCCGAAGAGCTGGAACACCGGCGCACCAAGCGCCTGGAGGAGCTGGACAAGGACGCCGCCCTCCACCCCCGACCCCCCGTCGTGGCTGGCTACGCCCTGGTGGTACCGGTGAGCTGGCTCGCCAAGGCCCTGGGCGCGACAGGACCGGCGCCGATGCGGGCGAGCGACGGCTACGAGACCGACCGGCGGGCCATCGCCGCAGTGCTCCGAGCCGAGAAAGAACTCGGACGCATCCCCGAGGAGATGGCACACAACAACCCCGGCTACGACATTCGCTCACTCACGCCGGACGGTCACCTCATCCACATCGAGGTCAAGGGACGCCGGGCCGGTGCCCAGGACTTCTATGTGAGCCGCAACGAGGTGCTGGTGGCCAAGAACCGCGGCGACCAGCACCGGCTCGCGCTCGTGGCCGTCCACCCCGGCGGGCCCGAGCACGATGACCTGCGCTACCTGATCGACGCCTTCGCCGACACAGAGTTCGGCGATCTGAGAACCGAAGGCATCGTCCTGCACTGGCACGATGCCTGGAACAAAGGAGGAGCTCCGCTATGAGCGCCGTGAACGAGAACAACGCGACACCGCGCCGGCGGAAGCTCATCGAGGTTGCTCTGCCCCTAGAGGTGATCAACCGAGAGGCTGCCCGGGAGAAGTCCATTCGGCACGGGCACCCCTCCACGCTGCACCTGTGGTGGGCCCGACGACCCCTTGCTGCTGCGCGCGCGGTGCTCTTCGCACAGCTCGTGGACGACCCATCCTCCCACCCGGACAAGTTCCCCACCGAGGAAGACCAGCAGCGCGAGCGGGCACGGCTGTTCAACCTCATCGAGCGCATGGTGCCATGGGAGGCCACCCACGACGAGCGCATCATGCGTGAAGTGCGCGAAGAGATACAGAAATCCTGCGGCGGTAACCCACCACCCGTGCTCGACCCCTTCGCAGGCGGTGGAACGATCCCCCTGGAGGCCCAGCGGCTCGGGCTCGAGTCACACGCGAGCGACCTCAACCCCGTGCCGGTCCTCATTAACAAGGCGATGATCGAGGTACCGCCGAAGTGGGTTGGCCAGCCGCCGGTCTCGGCCGCGCGGCAAGAGAAGCTGGACGGTACGTGGTCCGGCGCGCGTGGACTTGCTGCAGACGTCGCGTACTACGCCCGACTCATGCGTGAGATGGCCGAGCAAGAGGTCGGACACCTCTATCCCAAGGTGCGGATGCCCGACGGCACGACGTTGCCCGCGGTGGCGTGGTTTTGGGCCCGTACAGTGCAGTGCCCGAACCCTGCCTGCGGCAGTCCTGCTCCGCTGATCAACAGTTTCCTGCTGTGCAACAAGGCCAAGAAGAAGGTTCGGCTCGTCGTTGAGGAGACCCGTCCCGGGATGGCACCTCGGTTCGGAGTCGAAGATGGTGACGGCGACTCCGAGGCTCCCACTGTGGAGCGCACCAGTGGGCGCTGTCTGACCTGCGGCGAGTCGTTCCCCCTGAGCTACGTCCGCGCGCAGGGCAAGCTCGGTCGGATCACGGATACTCCGCTGGCTGTCGCCACGGCTGGTAAACGTCAGCGGCACTACGTGCCGTTCGACGAGCAGCAGGTGCAGGCCGCATCTGGGCTAGAGCGGCCGGACGTGCTCGACACCGATCTACCTGGCAAGGTTGCGGGATTCCGTGTGCAGGCGTATGGCATCCTCAAGCACCACCAGCTCTTCCTCGACCGCCAGCTGGTCACCCTTGAATGCTTGAGCCGCAAGGCCCAGTTGGCCTGGCAGCAGGCGGAGAAGGATGCACTCGACCAAGGCATGAGCGCCGAGCGGGCCTCGGATTACGCGCGCAGCGTCGGGGTGTATCTGGCCCTGGCGGTCAGCCGCGCTGCAAACCGCTCGTCGCAGTTGTCCTTCTGGAACGCTGGAGGGGAGAAGGTTGAGCAGGTCTTCGCCCGTCAGGCGCTCAGCTTCATCTGGACCACCGCCGAGGCGAACCCGTTCAGTGAATCCTCAGGCAACTTCCTCGGACAGGTCGAATACCTCGTCAACGCGCTGAAGGAGCTCCCTGCCCATCCTGAGGGCCGCGTTGTGCAGTCCGATGCGCGTACTGCAACGGTCCCCGCCGGAGGTGTCGTCAGCACCGATCCGCCCTATTACGACAACGTCATCTACGCGGATCTCTCCGACTTCTTTTACGTCTGGCTACGTCAGACGCTCAGACCGCTTGGATTCGACGAACTGGGCACCGTCCTCACTCCGAAGGCAGCCGAGCTGGTCGCGGAGGTTACCCGCCACGCCTCCAAGTTGGAAGCCAGTCGGTACTTCGAGAAGGGCTTCATCGAGGTCTTTAACAACATTCGAGACCAGGCCTCCGATGATTATCCGATCACTGTCTACTACGCCTTCAAACAGCAGGAGACAAGTAGCAGCGAGGGCACCGCCTCCACCGGCTGGGAGACGATGCTGGAGGGGCTGATCCAGGCTGGATACGAGGTGACGGCTACCTGGCCGATGCGCACCGAGCGGCCAGTTGGACTGCGCGTGAACGGGCGGAACTCCCTAGCGTCCTCCATCGTGCTGGCCTGTCGCCCACGTCCGCAGAGTGCAGGGTCTACGACCCTGCGGGGCTTCGTTAATGCCCTCCGGGACGAACTGCCCCAGGCCGTCCGAGATCTGCAGTCCGGGAACGTTGCACCAGTCGACCTGGCCCAGTCGGCAATTGGCCCCGGCATGGCTGTCTACTCCCAATACTCCAAGATCACGGAGCCGGATGGTTCCCCTATGCGCGTGCGCACTGCCCTCGCGCTGATCAATGACGTACTCGCTGAGGTGCAGTCTGAGCAGGAAGGGGATGTGGACAACGACACCCGCTGGTGCCTGGACTGGTTCAAGCAGTACCACTGGGACCAGGGCCCCTATGGCGACGCCGAAACGCTCAGCAAGCGTTACATCACCTCGATCAGCGGTCTGGAAGACGCCGGGGTGCTCAAGGCCCGCGGAGGAAAGGTCGGGCTGCACAAACCGGCCGATCTATCCCCCACCTATGACCCAGCGGAAGATCATCGCATCTCGGTCTGGGCCGTGACTCTGCACCTTTCACGCCTCCTTGAGAGCAAGGGTGGCGTAGAGGCTGCCGGGACGCTCTTGGCACGGGCACGGGCCCGGATCGACGAAGACGCCGTCCGTGAACTCGCCTACCTTCTCTACCGCGTCTGCGACGCCAACAACTGGTCAGAGAGCGGTGGGCGATTCAACAACCTTGTCAGCTCCTGGCCGGATCTGCAGATGGCAGCGCGCGCAGCGGAGAAGCGGGGTGGCGGCGTGGCTTCCCAGTCGGAGCTGTTTTCCGGCAGCAATGACGAGGATGAGGACCAGTTGTTCTGACGGTCGCCGAAAGGCGATGCAGGGGGGAGGGGCACGTGCAGAACGACGACACCACGCACGGTGGGGTACCGGGCGCGGCGGACAGGATAGGCAGGACGGCGAACACGATGGCATTGAGCAACCGCGACCGGATCGGCCGGATGATCGAGCTGCTGCCCGACGGGCTGCTCCCGCTCGTCGAGCGGGAGATGACCCGGAGGCAGGGCGAGACCTGGTTCGATGACGCTGTTGCGACGGCTCGGGAGGGCGGCTTCAGTCTGACCTCCAAGCAGGATCCGCAGTTCCTGCTGCAGACCATGCTGCGGAACTGGGCTTCCTACTTCCGCCACGCCCTGCCGCCGGCCGCCCGCAACTACGTCGGCGAGTTGAACGACACCCGCAACAAGTGGGCGCACAACGAGCCCTTCAACTCCGACGACACCGGCCGCGCCCTGGACACCGCAGAGCGGTTGCTGACCGCGGTCGGCGCCGGTAAGGACCTCATCGAGCAGGTGCGCCGCTCCCGGCTGGAGCATCAGCGGGCTGTGATCGAGGCGGAGACCAAGCGCGCCACCCGCGAGGCCGCCGCCGCCCCGGCCGTGGCGGCGGAGGGTCTCAAGCCCTGGCGTGCGGTCCTCACCCCGCATCAGGATGTAGCCCGGGGGGATTTCAACGCCTCGGAGTTCGCCGCCAACCTCGCTCAGGTCGCTCAGGGGGAGGGCGCCCCCGAGTACACCGACCCGGTGGAGTTCTTCCAGCGCACCTATCTGACCGAGGGCTTGCGGGAGCTGCTCGGCAAGTCGCTGCGTCGTATATCCGGCGATGACAATGCCCCGCCGACGTTCAACCTGCAGACCAACTTCGGTGGCGGCAAGACCCACTCGATGCTGGCCCTGTACCACCTGTTCGCCCCAGGGCTTCAGCCGCAGCAGCTGCCGCAGGAGATGCACGAGCTGATCGCCGAGGCTCCCTCGGGTCTGCCGAAGCAGCCGGTGCGCCGGGTGGTCCTGGTCGGCACGCATTTCAGCCCGGGGCAGCCGGAGGTCAAGGCTGACGGCACCCGAGTCAACACCCTGTGGGGCGAGCTGGCCTGGCAGCTCGGCGGCCGTACCGGGTACGACATCGTGGCCGAGGCCGACCGTACCGGCACCAGCCCGGGCGCGGCCCTGCAGGATGTGATCGCCGCGTACGCCCCGTGCCTGATCCTCGTCGACGAGTGGGTCGCCTACGCCCGGCAGCTCGTGGACGCCGAGCACCTGTCCGGGGGATCGTTCGAGACCCACTTCACCTTCGCTCAGACCCTCACCGAGGCCGTGCAGGCCGTTTCGGGGGCTCAGCTGATCGTCTCCATTCCTGCTTCCGATGACGGCACCATCGATGCGGATGAGAACGAGATCGGCGGTCCGGCCGGACGACACGCGCTGGAGCGACTGCAGCGCATCTTGCATCGCATAGCCGAGCCGTGGCGGCCGGCGAAAGCCGACGAGTCCTTCGAGATCGTGCGCCGCCGCCTGTTCGAGTCGCCGAGTGGCAGCGCCCAGGCCGACATCAACAAGGTGGCGCGGCTGTTCACCCAGTTCTACGCCGGGCACAAGGCGGACTTCCCCTCCGGTGTGGACAGCACCGAGTACGAGAACCGCATCAAATCCACCTACCCGATCCACCCCGAGCTGTTTGCCCGGCTGTACGAGGACTGGTCCACCCTCGAGCGCTTCCAGCGCACCCGCGGCGTGCTGCGGCTCATGAGCGCGGTCATCCACGCACTGTGGCGGGACGACAACCAGAGCGCGATGATCATGCCGGGTGACATCCCTCTCAACGACCAGCGCGTGGTCGGAGAGCTGACCCATTACCTCGAGGACCGGTGGAAGCCCATCCTCGACGCCGACGTGGACGGCGTGAACTCCACCCCGGTCCAGATCGACCAGGAGAAGACCTTCCTGGGAGCGCGTGCCATGACCCGGCGCATCGCCCGCACGCTGTTCATGGGCTCGGCTGCCACTCTGAAGGCCGCAACCAAGGGCCTGGACGAGCCGCACGTGCGCCTGGGGATGGCCATGCCCGGCGACAGCATGGGCAACTTCCGCACCGCCCTGAACACCTTGGCCGACCGGTCCACCTACCTGTACTCGGAGGGGGAGCGCTACTGGTACGACACCCAGGCAAGCGTTACCCGGATAGCCAAGGACGAGGCGGACCGGCTGGTTGAGCGCCCCGAGGACGTCTGGGCCGAACTCGTCCGCCGCCTGGGGTCCAATCAGCGCCGCACCGGCGACTTCTCCGGGGTGCACGTGGCCCCGCAGCACACCGGCGACATCCCCGACACAGACGAGGTGCGCCTCGTCCTGCTGCACCCGCAGCACCACCACACGAAGAACAAGGACGACAGTCCGGCGATGCTCTTCGCCGCCGAGGCCCTCGGCTCCCGCGGGCCGTCGCAGCGCTCGCACCGGAACATGCTGGTCTTCCTCGCCCCGGACAAGAAGCGGCTGGATGAACTGATGGAGGCCGCGCGCGAGTACCTCGGCTGGCGCAAGGTTCTCGACCGAGCCGACGAACTCGACCTCAACCCCAGCCAGCGCCGCCAGGCCGAGAGCCGCATCAAGGCAGCGGACGAGAAGGTCCACCTGCGTGTCGCCGAGACCTACCACTGGGCGATCGTGCCCGAGCAGCGTGAGGACCCGGCGCGTCCCGTGCAGTGGGAAGCCATCAAGGTCGAGACCGGCAAGCCGGATCTGGCTGTGCGCACCGCGGAGCGGCTCAAGCGTGAGGCCCTGCTGTGGCTGCAGCAGGCCCCGGCGCTGCTGCACCAGAAGCTGATAGGCCCGCTCGCTTCCCTGTGGGAACGCGATGGCCACATCAGCGTCGGCCAGCTGTGGGAGCTGCACACGCGCTATCCGTACATGAACCGCTTGCGGGACCGCTCGGTCCTCGACCAGGGTGTCGAGGACGTCCTGCACATGATCGGTTGGGAAAGGGAAGGCTTCGCCCTGGCCGCCGGCTACGATCAGGCCGCCTCACGGTACGAGGGGCTGGTGCTTCCCGGAGGCGACGCTCGCTTCGGGCAGATCACCGACTCCACACTCCTGGTCCGGCCGGACATTGCCATCCAACAACGGCAGGCGGACGAGGCCGCTGCTGCCGTACCAGCGCAGAGGACCAGCGAGGACGCAGACGCACCCAGAGACACCGCGGCGGCCGAGACTACCTCGGGACTCGGAGTGCACGTCCCGGCTCAGACCGGCGAGAAGCAGACCCGACAGCTCGTCATCCGTAACACCCGCTTCTACGCCCGAGCAGTGCTCACCCCGGAGCAGTACAGCAAGAACGCCAGCAAGTACGCCATCGAGATCCTCCCGCACCTCGACCTCGTCGGCTCCGAAGTGGAGATCACTGTAGAGATTCATGCCAAGCGGCCGGACGGCTTCCCCGACGATAAGGCACGCATCCTTACCGAAAATGCGAACACCCTTAAGCTCCAGGCGGAATTTGAATCCGAGTAAGGTGCTGCATCCGTCAGTGCCAGAAGAAGGCAGTGACGTCGTCGATAAGCAAGTTAGGCGGGGTCTCAATGGGCGTGGCAAGTGCTGGCCACTGCAATCAGTAGCCGATCTATTGATCACCGGCCTCGCTGACCAGCGAGGCTGAGGAAGCCCACGGCTCTGACCAGTACAGATGCCGTGGGCTTCTGTCGTTGTCGGTTGACGTCGTGCGCCCCAGTAAGGCCCAGAGACGGCCCGGGCGAGGGTGCCGCGGCGTGTCCCTCGATGCTTTCAGGAACGCCGAGCCGTACACCACTTCCCTGGGCGCAACCGTTGGTCGTCCTTGGCCACTGTCGAGCGACCTCGGATTCGCCCTCTACGCCTGCGTTCCGCAGCGTTCGCAGGGCCGATACCCGGCGGCTTCGGCCTCACCGACCGGCGCCCAGCTTGAGTCCTCCAAGTGCCGGCCTTTGCCGCTAATGAGCCCACATTCAGGGCCTGTGTGGTACGTCTCCCGGTGTCCCGGGAGACTGGGCCGCAACAGCACAGCGGGACGCCCGCAGGAGCGGGCAATGATCTGTTCCTGCCGCTCCAGCACCTGGCGACTCTGGGGGCGGGGATCATGGGCCAGGCGCAGCTTCAGCCGCGCCTGTTCGATAAGCCGGTTCCGTTCGCCCGAATCTGCCTCTGCTGCGGCCTTCTCCATCAGTGCGTAGGCGGCCTTCCGAAGGGTCTGGGCTGACTCCATCCGCGCCCGTTCGTACTCCTCCTGCTCGCGAGCCAGCTTGCGCAGGTCTTCCTCCCACATGTACTCGCCTGCGTCATCCGCGTCGGAGGCGTCGTTGAACGAGAGTGTCGGTACGGTCATTGGTCCCCCCAGAGCCGAAGTCTGAGTTGCCCGCCCCGCTCCGCTTCGGGGTGGGGCGATAACGGCGAGCCTAGAGCTTCGGCGCAACGGGTGGGCCAGTTCCGTCGAACCGGCCCACCGACGGGGCGAGACCGTGATCAGTACACGCTGCGTGACGGTTTTTGGAGCGTCGCGGTATCGCACTGATACCCACTGACCTGCGCCGATGCCAGAAGCCGCTTATGGGATGGGTCGATTGGCCACGGCGCGGCGACACCCGCTTTAGGAGTTTGATCTCCGAGTGTGCCGGGGCCAATGGAGCGACTGTGTGACGGCCGTCCTCAGACGTAGACAGCCGCCGTCGTTCACTAGCGTTGATGTCAAAGATGGATGTCAGCGGACGACTGCTGACTGGTGCTGTTGGTCGAGTCGGTTGGGTATAGCAGGCCGATCACGTCGAATGAGGCTTGCAGCATGGGGACCGCCAATCCGAGCGTGTAGGCGCTGTGCGCAGATTCACCATGTGCGACCTGGTTGCGGATGGTTCGTCCAGCGTGAAGGCGATCACCCACGTCGGCAGAGAGAACACCCTCCTCCACGGCCAGTTTGATCAGTTGATCGAAGGTCTTCTTAGAGGTCGTTTTCTCCCTTGAGGTGCACTTTCTCCTGCATCTTTCGAGGGTGCGGCATCGCGACGGTGGGTCTGGTGGAGTGGGTGCGGCGGAAGTGATCCACGGGGTGACGGCTGTGGCGGAGTGCGGCTTGCGCCTGTCTCATCCCAAGGTGCCCGTCACGTATTCGTGCTCCCGCGGCTCGCGCTGCACGCCTGGGCGCATGCCCTCATCGGCGGTACGTCCAGGTCATGGACGAACGTCGTGCGTATCCGAGTGATCTCTCCGATGCGCGCTGGGAGTTGATCGAGCCGGTGTTGGGTGCCTGGCGGACCGAGCGACACCGGTATGCGCTGAACATCGGACGCCCGCCCGAGCATGACCTGCGCGAGATCATGAACGCGATCCTGTACGTGGACCGCACCGGGGTGCAGTGGCGCTACCTGCCGCACGACTTCCCGCCCTGGGAAACCGTGTACGGCTACTTCGCCAAGTGGCAGAAGGACGGTATCTTCGCCCAGCTCACCGGCGTGCTGCGCAGGCTGTTACGGCAGAAGGAGGGCAAGGAAGCGGAGCCGTCCGCGTGCGTGATCGACGCACAGAGCGTGAAGACCTCCACCAGCGTCCCGGCCACCGACCAGGGCACGGATGCGGCGAAGAAGATCGTCGGCCGCAAGCGGAGCATCGTGACCGACACCCTGGGACTGCTCCTCGCGGTGCTGGTCACGGCGGCGAGCGTGCAGGACTCAGTCGCCGGCACCCACCTGGTCGACCAGGTTGCCGCGGCCCACCCCACCATCCGCAAGGTGTGGGTAGACGGCGGCTACCGCCAGCACCTCGTCGAGCACGCCGCCGCCCTCGGCATCGACATGGAAATCGTCCAACGCACCCCCGGGACCAGGGGATTTACTCCGCTGCCCAAGCGCTGGACCGTGGAGCGCACGTACGGATGGCTGATGTTCCACCGCCGCCTGGCCCGTGACTACGAGACCCTGCCCGCCCGCTCCGAAGCCATGATCCACCTCGCCATGACCGATCTGATGGCTCGCCGCCTCACCGGCGAGGCCACCATCTCCTGGCGCGACCCGACACCACGGGATCAAACACTCATTCCGGGATGAAACATCGGGAGAAAACGACCTCTTAGGAGCGGACAGCCGATCGCGTAGCGCTGTCTCGACGGCAAACAGAGACCAGCAGACGGACACCACCATGAACTCCCAGCGATAGAAACTCATTCGCATGAGCTCTCGGGCAGTGGTCAAGACTGACGCTGCGGCTTCGGGTGCGCCGGGTGGAACCTCCATACCCTCAACTACACGGTGCATGTCCGAGTACTCGATCATGCGAACACTGCCGTCCTCGTTGATACCGCCTACGGTGATACGCATGCGCGGGTCCGGGACCGGCCAAGGAAGACGCTGCTCCATCTCGATCACCGCAGCAGCATGGCGCAGAGGTGTGTGAGCCGGCTACTTGATTCGGAGTCCTGTTCAACTACCCATCAGCGTTGTCCCATCACCGCGTTAGGAGAGAGGCTGGGTGATCTGCGGGCTCAGCTGCGACTTTGTCGGTTGAGGAAGCAAGCGGCTACTCGACCGCGAGCCACCGGTGTTAACCGTGGCTGACCCCTGCATCTGGCACGGTTGTGGCACGAACCTCAGCCGACGACAGTCAGCCACGACGGCGGGTGCGCCGACCGATCACGCCCGCGTGTGCCTCGTTGTACCCCCACCGGCCCCCACCACGTTGCCAGTGCCGTCGGCCAGAGCCAGCCACGACGGCCGGCACGTCCCTTACGGTGCTGAGCCCTCAGCTTGGGCGCTGCAAGCATCTTTTGGCGGAACGAGCGTTGACCTGGGCGAACGGTGTCGCATGGGCCTGGTTGGGTGGAGCGGCTTTCACCGTAATTCCTCGCAGCTCTCTGCTCAGTCTGGTGCGGTCGTGGTGCGCGCTGCCGACCTTGACTACGCTCCTCGCTACGATCTGCGGTCACGCGGACACGTTGGCGTTGGGGGCGCGGCATGTTGGTGGAAGTCTTGATCGGGGCGGCGGCCGGCTTTCTCGGGGGGCTGACGACAGCCTGGCGCATCGTAGCCAAGGGTGCTGCTCACGCCTGGCTGGACGACCTCCGTGACCAGGTCAAGGTACGCAAGGCGGATCGCCGTAAGAAGCAGGCGATCCGGCACGCAAAGTTGGAGTGGGAACTGAGCGCGGAGTCGGAAGCCGCCCAAGCGAAGCAGAAGCGGGCGGCTGCGGCAGCCGAAGCCGAACGGAGGAGGGTTCGCCGCGCCCACTCAGAACTCAAAAAGGCTCTTCCGCTCGCAAACGAAGCGGTTCGAACCCACACGACAGAAACTTTCGTGGGTGCACTGGAGTACACGGCGCGATCCTGGCCTGACGTAGAAGCCGAAGCAGCCACCGAGCGCGACAAGCTCACTAAGCATCGTGCTGTCATGGAGCAGTTGAGGAGCCAAGTGGAGAAGCTCGCTAGTCTAGGAGTCGATCTCAAGTGCCCCATCAAAGACTGGAGCGAGGCGCTCTCAACGGATCTCCGGACTCTGGCTGATGAGATCGACAAGGCTGCTAAGACTTACGCCCTCAAGGCGTGACACCAACTACTGGTTGATCGGGATCACATTCACGATCTACCAGTGACCGGCTGGCGCCATCGTTAGGAATCGGTGAGCCCGGGAAAGGTCAGGTAGTTATGCAGTCAACTGTCTCGACCCTTCTGAGGCGAACTGGTCGACCAGCAGGAAGGCCCGACCCAGCTCATTTAGCGTAAGCTCTAGCCGGTAGAAATCGACCTCGCCGGATGAGTTCATGTATGGGTGCAAAACGCCCCAGTCATCACGGCTGAAGGGATAGTCATCATAATCAGCGTTATCGTAAGTTTCATCATGCAGGCCAACGTAGGCCCAAGCGAACATCTTAGGAATTACTTCGACGTAGCTAGACAGCCCTAGAAAAACGTTCCAGCTTACAAGTTGTTCAGGATCGTTACCGTCTTCGTTGTCTACCCCCAGGGTAATCGTGCCGCGACCCGAGGACTTGTTGACCCACTCCTCAATGTCGATCACTAGTCGCGTGCCCTCGGCCAGCATTCTCATCCACGGTCGTGCAAGCTGTAGTTCGCGAATGCGGAGCGTGTAGGGATCGCCCTCGGCGGCCTGGCTGAGTGCAGTCCTTGCGGTGCTGTCGAGCACTTGGGCCTCAGGAACCAGCAACTTCCAGCCCCCCCGACGACCTTTTTCAAGAGTCTCGCGGTTGACTATCTGCCAGTAGCAGAGCTCCCTCTCTGGGTGGTAAAGAACCACCACGACGGGCAATGAGTGATTTATCCAATACTGGATGTGTTCGACATCTGGCCGGAACCACCAACCGCCTGGTCCTCGTTCTCTGAACCAGCTAGAGCCACTCTTGATCTGCATTGCAAGCAGTCGGCCTTTGACCAGATCCGCGTCAACGACTTCGGCGTGCGCGTCAATGCCGTAGTCCTCTGTTGGCTGCTCGCGGAACAGCCAACCCAGCCCGGCCTCGACTGCGAGCTGCGTTCGCGTCACACCGATGCTGGCTACTTTGGCGGACGGCTTGCGATGCATCATGTGTCCATCCTGGCTCGCGAGTCCAGCCGGAGCTACTGCCGAAGAGGGCCAGCTGGGCGCGCGCCCTGTTGAGGTACGCCCGTTCACGCCGGCAGGCAACGGCGCGGCGATGTAGCCATGTTAGATGCCTGACACGCAGTCGAGAGCCGACGGGCGCAGCTCTCACGCTCAGCGAGCAACAGCCGCCGGATTTGCATGGGCCGACTGCACTCGGGACAAGCCGAGCCACCGTCCCTCTGTGGCGCCCTTAGCCGAATGACCTCTTCGTCCCGAAGCAACTTGGATGGGGGCGCTGCCTTGAGCTGATGTGGCTCTCACCTGCGCTGCTGGTCCCTAGACGCTCGCGCTCGTCCGCCGCTGTTCGTCGGCGTTGTCACGCAGTTAGACACTTATCCCTGCTGCACCTCTGCGCGTGAATCGCCAGTTCGGGGACGCTGAACGCTGTCCTACACTCATTCTTCCTGCGTCGGCCGGATCTGCAGCACCGGCCTGTCGTGGAGGGGGCTGGCCCGTTCGAGCCGGGCAGGTGGGCTGACATCTGCCGAGGGTTCCCAAGTGGGCCAGCGCCGACTGCGCTCCCGTGGTCGGAATCTCAGCGCTAGTCAGAGCCGAACGGTTCCGGGCTCGACCTGAGGAGCCTCTTGCGCTGTGGAACCAGGCCTGTGAGACGCCCCATTCCGCCTGACGGCCGCCGCCGCCATGATGTCTGTTCATGAAGGAACTTGTTCTCGCTTTGGTGGCTGCGGTGTTCGGACTAGCTGGCACAGTCGTTGGTGCCCGTGCCGCGAAGAAGGGCGCGTTGATCAGTGCGGAAGTCACCTTGCAGCAAGTTCGCGATCAAGCCGACGTCGATCAAGTCCACTGGCTTCGGCAACAGCGGCTTCAGGCGTACGAAGGTTTCCTAGCAGCCTGGGATGAGTGCCTTCGCATCATTGACTCCGTGGGTCTGCCGGGGCACTCCGAATCGCCGGGAATCAACCCGCTGAAGGAAGCTACTGGCCGCATGGCAGAGCGCGCGAGGCGGATCGACATCCTAGGACCAGCCGAGGTGGCTCAGGCAGCGAAAGAGCTCGCCGTCAGCATTCGGCGCGACGTGGACCTAGCCACCAAACTCATGGAACTCGCAGAGTCGCAGCGGCCGGCAGCTGAACGCATTACCAGCGGGACATTACCAGCGATGGCATCCGCTGTTGATGCCATGGAGGAGGCTGCAAGGCAGATGCAAGAGCTTACGGCGGAGGCAATCGAGGACGTCCGAGTGCCTCCTGGAGCGGACGCGATGTTCGAGGCCTTCGAACGGGCCGAGGAACTCGCTAACGCTGCAATCGCTCAGGCGCACGAGGACAATGATGAATTTGCTGTCTTCCTTGACCAAGCGACTGCGATCGTCGCTGAGCTCAAGAGCAACCAGGAAGCCCGCGAGGGTATTCGAGAGCGGTTCACGACCGCAGCGCGGCAGACGCTTGATTCCGCAACTTCATGAGAATGGCGCCGGATGCCTACTCATGACGCAATGAGCGACCAGGAGCTTAGAAGATGCGGGCAAGCCGCGATCGGCAGATCCGACGGCAGTCCGCCAGTTCCGCCTCGGGCTGCTGAGCGCCACTGCCGTCCGCCGTCGTTGCCGTCAGCGTTGCCGTCACATCAGGGACGCTCAGCACCCGCCTTCGCACTTGCGACAATGCCGCGATGCGACGCAGACCGTCAGCTCGAGGGAGGGAACAACGTGATCATTCGTGGGGTGCTCTGTCTGCTGCTGCTGCTCGCGGTCAGCGCCTGCACGGCGGTTGCGTGTGGTTACCGCGGCGCCGACGTATGGGTCTGGGACTGGGCAGACGCGGTGCGCACCCCATACGGAAAGACCTGGCGAAGTCTTACCACCATGCGGATCTGCTTCGGGATCGCGGGCGTCCTGCCTCCTGGCAGGAGCGTTGCGCATCCTGGTGAGCTGACCGCGGCTCGACTCAGAACCCCCTCGGATGCCAAAAGCCCGGGCCAAGATCGATCCGGGGCGTCTTCCCTGGTGCCCCGGCAGGATTCGAACCTGCGACACCCGCTTTAGGAGTTCGATCCTCCCTCCGCCTGGCCGGGGTCCGCCTTGTACACCATTGCCCGTGCGCGGATGCCGTATGCCGCCGCCGTCAGGAGTCGTTGATGTCAGCGTTGGATGTCACTGGAACAACTGGGGCATCTAGTAAGGCTCCAGCGGCTCCTCCGGCCGGTCGACCCAACGTCACCAGGCATGTCGACCGGCACACCTCCACAGTGTCCGGCAGGTCCGCCGGCCATCGTCCTCCCGCTTGGTGCCGGGCGGTTCACCCGGGGCAGATCAGGGGGCCGATGACTCATGGACGTTCGTGTTGCTCCTCACCGAAAGACAGCAGCAGGCTCTTTGCAGCGACTGCCTCGGCGGGCTCATGCCTGGACTCCAGCCGACGACAGTCAGCCACGATGGCGGGTGCGTCGACCGAGCAGGCGCGCGTGTGCCTCGCTGCAATCCCACCAGCCTCAGCCACGCTGCTGCCGTCCTTCAGAGCAAGTTGAGGGCGATGGCGACGCATTGAGTGACGACTTCTTCATGTCCAAGCCACAGCCTGGGCTGTCGTGCCGCTGACTTGCCCTCATGGTCCGCAAACCGCCGTGCTCGTCGCCCGCGCGCGTCAGCGTTATCGCGCCGTAGACACTCACCGTTCAGCGGATTCTCGCAACATCCAGACAACGTGCCGCAACTCAGCCTATGATGATTTTCTCCTATGCCAGAGAAAGGCGGCCATGCGATGAGGATTAATTCCCTGCACGCGACGGGTTTCCGTAGCATTCGAAACGCCACTCTAGAAGGTTGCGGGCAATTGAATGTGCTCATCGGGAAGAATAATTCCGGCAAGTCGAACATCCTGGAGGCCGTAAGGGTATTTTTTGATTTCTTTAAGAGTGAAGGCGCGGTCACGAGTGTCAGCCCGGAGGTTTCACGTACCACAGACTGGCACTTGAGGGAGACTGACGAACCAGTTCGGATCTCGGCGACTCTCAGCCTTGATGATGAAGAGATGGAGGACTTGAAGGAGTCAATTTCGTCAGAGGCGCCCCAAATGCGCAATGCCCTATTTGGTGCGCCACTCGGTAGTTTGATCAAGATTGAGCTGTGTTTCATTAAGGCCCCAATCAATACGGGCTACGTCTCTCTTATTGAATTCGAAGGGTCACCGCTGGGAGCCAGTAGCAAGATCTTTTCTATGGGAGGCGCCAGTGCGATTGACATCGCCAAGGCTGTATCGACGGAGAAGTCAACCTTGTCTGAAATTGATGCGATCGAGCGCCTCTCTAGGCTTATTGATGCCGATGACTGGCGGCGAACCCAAGAGAGGGGGAGTTCTATCAACCCAATGATTCGGCACACAATTGACCGAATCGGAAAGCATCAGGGAGCCTTGCTCCGAATTGTTAGAGGCGCTAATAGTTACAGCGATTTTCAGCGCAACTGCCGAGATCAAATGCAGCACCTGCTAGAGAAAGTGGAGCAGGTCACGTCGGCGCCAATCGAACACCCGCTTACCACATTTTCCGGAGATTCCCCCGTCGTCCCAGATTATGTCTCATCCTTGATTCGTAAGATCGCCGGTTTGCGAGTTCACAGCCTGTCAGAGAATCGAAGGCCAATCGGAGAAGAGGAAGCAAGTAGAATTCTCAAACTGAAGACGAGTAGAGGGCAGGGGGATGTTCTTCTAGGTATTCAGTCAGTGGTTTCCAGCTTGCTCGGCGTTCAGATCGATGCTTTCAGCTCTGACGAACCCGAGCTCCCTTCCAAGGCGGGCGTTGTGGCCGAACTTGATGTGGATGACTTCTTGGTCCAAGTGAACGGATCGGGAATCCGTGAGTCTCTTCGCCTGATTCTTGATAGAGAGTTTGAAAAGCCCCATGTGATGCTCGTGGAAGAGCCGGAGGTGCACCTTCACCCTGCGCTTGAGACTGCTCTTATGCAGTACATGACGAACGTGAGCAAAGATTGTCAGATCTTCCTTACGACTCACTCTACGAATTTCCTCGACGTCGGGTCCCTTAAGAACGTTTACATGGTTCGAAAGGATCCTGATACCGTTGCCCAACTTCTCGACGTCGGGGAGGCTGAAGAGGCGATTCCTCAGGAGCTGGGTATCCGCCTGAGCTCTCTCTTTATGTTTGATCGTCTGGTTTTCGTAGAGGGCCCCTCGGACGAACAGATAATCAGGACGTTTGCCGATACGCTCAATTGCAGCTTCGGGCAAGCTGCCCTCGGTTTTGTGACGACTGGTGGTGCTCGAAACTTCACGCATTACGCAATGTCTGCAACGCTGTCCTTCTTGAGAAGGCGGAACGTGCGAACGATATTTGTGCTCGATCGTGATGAACGCTCGAATGAGGACTTCGAGAAGATGCAAGGGAGAGTAGAGGGGGTGAGTGAGGTTAAATTCCTTGACCGTAGAGAAATGGAAAACTACCTTCTGTGCCCCAGTGCTCTTTCGCGTTTCATCGCTGAGAAGTCGAATGGTGCTAGTCAGCCGTCTGCCGAGGAGGTTCGTGACGTGCTCGACGAAGTGTCGGATGAGCTCTTGGCGACGGCTATTGAGCGTCGGGTTCTTAAGCAGGTCTGTAAGCCTTTCATTCCAGACAGAAATAAGGTGATCAAGCGAGGCGAGGAGGACTTTGCTGAGTCGGTCCGCAAGCAACTAGAAATCGTGCGCGATGAGCTGAATAAGGTAGAGGAGGGTTTGTCCTCTCTGTACGGAAGTGCTTCTGACGAAGTCTCCGCGGAATGGTCCAGTAAGAAAATGTCGATCGCGCCAGGGGATGAGATCCTGAACCTGCTCTTCAAGCGATTCGATCTGTCTTTCAATAAGCGCAGTGATGGGCTGAAGATCGCGGCTCTGATGACAGAGAGCGATATTCCGATTGAGATGAAGAGTCTCATCAGAGATCTGGTGCAGTAACTTCCGGCTTCCGACTTGCTCAGCAAAGGTCGACGGACTGGGCTTGGCCCGTGGCCTGCACAGTTTGGGGGATTGCGTGATCACGGCGTAGAGCCGACCGGCCCCAGCAGCGGTGCACCCCCTATCTAGCATCGGGCGGCTGATTGCTCAGTGTGCGGCCTGGGCGCTGGCCGGGCTGGAGCGGGGCGGAGACAGGAGCGCAGGCCCGGCCGGGGGCCGGGCCGCGCGCGGGGAGCGGAGCGAGCCGCCTTGATGAAGTAGAGAAACTCTTATCCCGCCGTTGGCTGGGACCCTGTCCGATCCCGGGTGATGCTTGACAGTTCGGTCCCAGCTGATGGTTGACAGTGGCCGTGTTCGGCTTTTCTGTGCGCGTCGTTGCGGCGTGTGTGGGGAGGCCGGGATTGGCGCTGGTGGAGTTGTCGGTTGTCGAGGCCGACCTCACGGCCGCTCACTCTGGCGGTGCATAGGTGGCCGATCGAGTACTTCGACGTACATGATCCGGTCATCCACGACGTCCAGGCACAGCATGCCTCGCGAGGGCAAGAGAGGCACGCTCCGATGGCCGGCGCCGTATGGCTCCCCCTGCGGATGAGCTGCTGTCTGGAAGCTCTGGCAAAACTCATCGCCGCAGCCGCACTCGTCAACCAGCCGAAGATCCCATGCACAGATGGCTAGCTCAGGTTCTCCTTCGTTCTCCAGGAGAGTGATCAGCTCTGTGACGAGCTCCGGGAAGACGGTGCGGACAAGGGGGTAGTCCTGCTCCATGACAGGAGGGTAGCTGGAGACGGGACAATCCCTAGGCCCACCGTCAACCATCACCTGGGACCGGAATGTAAGCATCAGCTGGGATCCGACAGTTGGCTGGGGCCCTCATCGGTACTCGTCCCACAGGCTGAAGAACAGCTCGATCGCCGGTACACCGGCCTCCTGTGCCTCGCGTTCGATCTCGACAGCCCATCCAAGGGAGCTGTGACGGCCGAGGCGCTGCCATAGCCACTCGGCGAACGGTCCTTGCGTGCCGGGGCTCCAAAACGCGAAGTCTTCCTCGATGCCGTGCACGGCCATCGCGGCTCGGTAGCCGATAAGCATGGACTCCAGGCGCTGGAGGGAGTCGCCGGGTAGCCATATCCCCGGGCGGAGGCGAATCTCATCGAGGAAGTCATGGACGCTGGAGAGCTCCGTGAGTTGCCTTGGCTCTCGACGTGCGTCGCTCACGTCTGTCATCGCGTGAGCAGCTGTCGGCCGTCGTGGCTCCTCACGTGGGGGCCGTTGCCGTCCAAGGCATCCAAGAGCCTGACCGCGAAGACCTCGGACATGCGCTCGCTGACCTCGTCGGGCGTAAGCCACTCGACGGCTGTCGACTCGCTCGACGTGCGCTCGGTCCCGCCGGAAGGCTTGCAGCGGAAGACCAGGGCCACGATTCCTCGGACCGTGTTCTTGTAGACGCCGGTGAGTTCGTCGACCTCGACGTGGATGCCTGTCTCCTCTAGGACCTCGCGGGCTACGCCGGCCTCCGGGGTCTCATTGAGTTCGAGCACTCCGCCGGGGAGCTCCCATGTGCCGTTGTCGGCGCGGCGAATCGCCAGGAGCCTGCCGTCCTCGCGTACCACCACCCCGGCTACGGATACCGAGTAGGGGTGCTGACGGAAGAGCAGGCCGAGCGCGTGTACAGCGTTGCCCGCCATCGCCACGCTTGGAACCAGGCCTGAGTCAGGGGTCTCCCAGCGAGGCGCCACCCGTTCCCCTTGGAGCCATGCCAGCTCCCACCAGAGTCGCCGCGCCGCCGCCCTGGCTGCCGCTCGGTGGCCGTTTCGTACCGCCTCGCCCTCTAGCGGTTACAGCGTGTCTTTTGGGTACCCGCCCGGCGAACTGTACAGAAGTGATATTTCGGAGGTAACCGGCATGGCAACCCCGTCCCGCTCTGACATGGCGACCCACCCCGACATCATCGCCATGCGTGAACGCTATGAGATGGCCGAGGGCACCGCGAGTACTCCGAGGGCCCAAGCCATCGAGACCATGGCCCTTCTCACCGGGCTTTACCTCGCGGCTTCGCCGTGGATCACGGGCTTCAACAACCTCTCCACCCTGGCGGTCAACAACCTGATCGCCGGTATCGCCTACGCGCTCCTCATGAGCGGTGGCTTCGGCCGGGCCTACGACCGTGTGCACAGCATGGCGTGGGCGGCTTGCGCGCTGAGCGTGTGGACGATCATTGCGCCGTGGGCCGTGGCCGGTGACGTCTCCACGACGAAGACCATCGTCAACAACGTCATCGTCGGTGTCATAGGCCTGCTGACGGCCCTGATGGCCGCCTCGATCGGTCGTCCGGCGGACCGGAACCGTGGAGCTTCCGGCCGCATGTCCGCGCCCTATGCCGGCGGGCGGAGCTGACCGGATCCGGGGAAGGTGGTCGGCGCCTCGCGGCCCGGATTCCGGATCCGACCTGGGGCGACGGCTCAAGATCCCGTCCACAGCTCGTCCACGGGCCCCGTCATATGGCCGCTCCGAGAGGCGTACGGCTGCACAAACGCGAAGACCCCGTCCTCAGCGTTATCGCTGGTGGCGGGGTCTTTTGGCACCTTCTTCGAGGTGCCCCCGGCAGGATTCGAACCTGCGCACACGCTCCGGAGTGAATGCGTAGATCGCCCCTCATAGCACCCTCCAGAACCCACGCAGGCACCACCCGTTCACCTTCGGGTGGTGCCTGCCGCGCGCTGCTGTCGAGACTCAGGCCTTGTTGACCTTGGCCGCGCGTCCCGGTCCTTGGATCTGGAACGAGACGGTGTCCCCGGGATGGATCTCGTCGGGGTCGATCACGAGGTCGTCTACCGTGAAGTACAGCACGGGACCACCTTGGTCGTTCTTGATGCTTCCCTCGCCCGGGTCCGCGTTCCACTCATGGATCTTGCCTTGGTCCATGGCTGTGTCTCCTTGGCTTGATGGGGGGCGAGCTCCGGTCGCATGCCGGGCTCGTTCCCAGCGAACGCGAACCGGCGTGCGCCAGCGACCGCTGTGCGTCGAACAGGTGACGACGGCCACCAGCCCACCGACGGGCGTTCAGCGCTCCCATACCTCCGGGCCGCCACCGTGCCACTCGATCAGCGGCGAGTTCACCAGGTCCACCACGTCCAACCCCTCCAGGCCGGCACGCTCCAGGAACACGCTCAGGTCATGCAGGCTGTATGCGGTTCCCAGCGTCTCGCTGCCGACCTGGATGCGACGGCCGCCACCCTCTCCGGGCGGGAACACGATCACGCGACGCTCAGCCATAGCCTCAGCCTCGCCCAACGGCAGGTGAGGCGCATTCGGGGGACGGCTGTCAGTGGCGGCGGTTGCCCCACGGGGTCGCGTTGTCGTCGTGGTGTCTTGTGGCCGAGCTACACCAGCCGGTGTAGCGTCGTAATCAGCAGTCGTGGTTCCGAAGTCCCGTTCGCCCGTGATCGCATCGCGGGCGTTTTTGCTGTTCAACGCCTCTCCGGACCAGGGCGATCACCTCCGGGACCCGCACGGTGCGGGACCCGATACGAGTCCCCTCGAAGGAGACAGGCACATGGCCAAGGGCACTGTGAAGTGGTTCAACGCGGAAAAGGGCTTCGGCTTCATCGAGCAGGAGGGTGGCGGCCCCGACGTCTTCGCCCACTACTCGAACATCGTCGCCCAGGGCTTCCGCGAGCTGCAGGAGGGCCAGAAGGTCGAGTTCGACGTTACGCAGGGCCAGAAGGGCCCGCAGGCGGAGAACATCCGCCCCCTGTAACGCCACACGCAAGAGAGGCCCCAGCTGGTGGGTACATCCCGGCTGGGGCTTCTTCGTTCTCGTCCGCCGGTTGCGCCTGCCGGGGCCGCCCTACCTGTCAGCCCTCGCTCGGGACGATGAAGCCCCTCGCTGGCCTGGGCTCTTCCGGGTCACGCGAGTCCGGCTGCTGCGTGCGCTTCCGAGTGAAAGCCCCGCCTGTTGTCTGGGTCCTTTAGTGATTCCGGCCCTACCTGCGGCGATGCTTCATCCGATAGAGCGAGCGGGGCCGCGAATGCTTGCCCTGCGGTCTTGTGGCCTCCTCTGGCTTGTTGCTGGCATGTCGGCAACGTCAATGCGGGAGCAGGGGGGCCTTGTGGAGCTGCACGTCACACGCTGGAAGCGCTACGGGCATGATCGTCTGTACGCCAGCCTGCCTGATGGCACCGCGGTCGGTTGGGCGGACGTCACGACGGGCGACATCACGGTCCTGGGGGCCGAGTATCGCGACGACGTGATCGCCGTACTCACGAAGCACTTACAGAACCTCACCGAGCCTGTGCCGCCAGACAGGGCGCCGGAGGCTCAGGCGCGTCCGATGCTGCCGCCTCTGACGCCGGCCGACGACCTGGCCGTCAACCCTCCCGGGCGGGCCTTACGCGACCTGCTCTACGAATCCGGTCCGGGGCTGATGGAGCGAGTCGTCTCACGGCTTCTGCGGCGGCCCTCGGAATGGGATTCCTGGCGAAAGGGGCTGGCGGGGGAGCGGCGAGTGGGAGCTGAGCTGAACCGGTTGGGGCGCCACGGATGGCGCGTCCTGCACTCCATCCCCTTGGCCAACAAAGTGGATATCGATCACTTACTGATCGGGCCTGGTGGAGTGTTCAGCATCAATACGAAGCATCACGACAAGAAGGCTGTGTGGGTCGGGGACGACTCCGTGAAAGTCGATCACGGGAAACCGGCACCCTACGCACGCAAGAGCCGGGCAGAGGCCAAGCGGGTTGCCCGAGTGCTTGAGCGCTATTGCGACTTCCCTGTACCGGTGGAGCCGGTGCTCGTCTTCGTGGGTGTCACCGATCTGAAGGTGGTCGCTACGCAGCTCGATGTTCGGGTGTACCAGGAGCGCCAGGTTTCGGCCCTCGGTCCGCTCTCAGGCGTTCTTACGGCCGACCAGGTGGAGCGGGTGTTCGGCGTCGCTCGTCATCGCCAGGCTTGGAGCCGGGCCTGAGCCGATGCGTCTCAGCGAGGTGCCGGCCTTCCCTGCGGGGCCTGTGGGTGGTTTCCAGGGTTTGACCGTCGTCGGGGCTGGGTGCCCTGTCAGTGCCGTCTCTTAGGCTCCGCTCTTGAACATCCAGTTCGAATGGAGAGGGGACGCGGATGGGCGGCAGCGCATGGACTCATACGGGCCCGTATCAGCGTGATTTGGCGGCCGCGTTCCGGCAGGAGCAGGAAGACGAGCTGGCGCGGGACAACCACGGCTTCGAGGGGCGGTCCATTGAGGAACTGTGGCAGGACCCGGAGTGGCAGGAGTACATCTTCACCGGCGGCACGGGCTCCGTGTTGGACTTCCCTCTCATGATCGAGGCCACGGACACCGATGACGGTCCGTTCATGCGGCCGCTGACCGATGACGAGGTGCGAGCGTGGGCTCCTCACGGCCGGCCCACCTACGAGGAGTGGGACGCCGCTCTCGATTCCGAGCGGTTGGACTTCCCGGGCCGCGGCCAGGGGAACTGCACAGTGCTTTACCGTGACGGTAGGCCCGCGCAGATCGCCTACTGGGGGGTCACCGCCGACTAGGGGGAATCGGTACCGCCTTGCGATGTGGCCCCACCCCTGTCCCGGGGTTCGGGGCCACATCGTTTTGCCGGGCTCACCAGGCGCTATGGCCCAAGATCCCGTCCACGCCTCGTCCACAGACCCCGGCATACGCCCGCTCCGCGCCGCATACGCCTGCACATACGCGAAGACCCCGGCCTCAGCGTTTCCGCTGGTGACGGGGTCTTTGGGCACCTCATGAAGGGTGCCCCCGGCAGGATTCGAACCTGCGCACACGGCTCCGGAGTGATTGCGCCATTCAGGTCGCATGTCCCCTCTGACCTGCAGAGGGACCCTCTCCATGCTGCGACGTGGCTCTGGCTGTGTCGGAGGTGTGTCGTGAGCGCGGTTGCTCGGAGCTGTGAACGATGGGTGTCCAACGGTGCCTTAAGCAAAGCACCTGAGCCCGCGGACGGTCGCGCTTCTGTCACTCCCCGCGGCCCGGATGCCCATCAATCCAATGGTCAACAATCTGCTCCGCCAGTTCAGACGGTTCCAACCCCTCCGATGCCGCTCTACGCAAAATAGCATTAAATTGATCAGCTCGGAGTCGAACAAAGCGCTGAGACGCAAAGAAGTCCCGAGTGAACAGAGCCCAATGGAACGCAGCAGACTCGTCCACCGAGTGTCCAGCAGGATTTCCCTCCATGACACTGCGGAACATCCCCCAATCAGCTAGAAGCATCTCCTGCAAATGAAGGTCGAGCGTCCCGTCCTCCCGCAAGAAAGACTCCGGATCCCCAGGGCCAGGAACGTGGCGCATTGCAGACAAAATCCTTGCCATCATTTTGAGAAAGTCATCAAAATCCATCCCGCTGGCTGCGCTTACACTCACCACCCCCATAAAAAACGACGGATCGACAATTCCCGACCAGCCTTGCCCACCCTTTTGGACAAACGATCTGACAAACTGCTCCTCGTCAGCCTGCAACACGGCGTCAATCTCATCCATGACGTTGTGCAAGCTCACCTGAGAACCGGCGGTTCTTGGGCTCAATCCGGCAGTCCAGGAGAGCCAAGGGGCTACCTCCACGTGATGCCTGAACTTAAATACCCGCCAGAAACCAAACAGGGTCACTAGCACCACAATGGTAAAAGTAAGGCCCGCGTTCAGCGAGTAAAAGTAGCTGGACACTACGAAGGCGACAGCAATCACGGTCAAGCTACTGAGCGCAACCGTGAATACAAATACCCACAGGCGGCGCTCATACACCCAAATAATATCCCTAAATGATCTCCTGGGCAGGCGAAAGCTCTCGTGAAACAGTGCCCGCATTTGCTTGGCGAGCGAGGGGTAGCCATTCACCATTAAACACCCTTCCAGATCTCGCCCACCAGGCACACAAAATCCTTCACCACATAAGTAACCAGAAGGACGAGTGTGCCAGCAGTGAACAACCACTTGAGGGTATCAACGATCACACCCTCCAGTCCTGGCAGGCTCCCCAGCCACTTAAAGCCACCCTCTGCCGTTTGATGTACCCACACCCAAGCCAAAATGAAGGAGAAGTCAATGATCACACACAAAATAGTGAACCCGAAGATTTTCACCCTTTTCCACAAATTGCGACCTGGATTCCATGTCTTGGTTACCCCCTTCGCCTCTCCCGCAGACCCAGTCATCAGATAAGTCCTTCACGCATCTCGCGTAAAACGCTCCGCTGTCGTCCCCTCACACTCCGCTGAGCAGCGCAAGCTTGTCTCGGTGAGTTGCGCCGAACGGCCTAGTGAACGCACCCGGCGCCCATTGGTAGGCACAGATCGGTACTCCGGCCACTTAGGAGGCCCGGCCCAGCTGCTCTGGCTCGGCTTCGTCGCCCCGTCGTGGCGCGCAGTCACTCGGCCGGAAACCGTTGAGATCATCTGTTTCGACGTCGGTAGCGCAGGAATGCAGACTGGCGATTGACGTGGATACGAAGGCGCTTCCTGCGACTAGCCGCACTGCGTGCATCCACACGTGATGATGTGTAGACCGGCGCCGCTATGCGCTCTTCCGGCTTCCATGCGACAAGCACACCTAGCAATGCTCCGACGCCAAGCACTATGAGATCGGTGGCATGCTCAACCCAAAAGCGAGTATCCCGGCTAGCGCACGTCACTGAAAACTCCCCTTCCCCGTTTAGGCTTTGCCAGGTTACTTTGTTTTGCGGCTGCCTCTGACCCTCAGGTGTGATCTCTGACAGGGATTTGCCGGATGGGCATGCCTCGGTTGTCTGAAGCCAATACCAATCCGTCCCGATGAATTTGTCCTCCCGGAGGGATATCTGAAGGCTGCCGAGCCCAGGCCGTGTAACCCCGTCATTAGTTTTGAACGAAAATCCTGCAAGAGACTGCCCTGGCGGAAGTGCTACCTGAACATCCGGCGGGTTGTCGATCTTGCGAGCACTCGCCCATCCTTTGGTTATGGACACCGAGAAATTCCTTGAGTTGGAGGGCAATGGAAAATTGATTATGCATCGAGATCTGATGCCGCCGCTAACTGTAACGTCTTCGGTGTACCAGCCGTTATTATCGAGGGAGGTGGTGACGTATAGGTAGATTGAATCTTTTTTCATCCCTTCAGTGCAATCACTAACTGGGGTTATGTTGGCCAATTCCCCTGGATCTCCGCTGGGATGGTCGGCAATTACAGTCGCACAGCCCACAAGAATCATGGTAGCGGCGAGTGCTGTGAAGAAACCTCTGACTATGGATGGCCTCGGCATCCAGCGATGCAATCTTTCACGCATTTGAACGAATCTTTCCTCGTTGTTTGGCGCAACGGTCGTCTGTGACGCTTATATCGAGACCGTGTCGCTAGGAAAGAAACTTAGAAAATTACGGACCTGGAGGGGGAATGCGTTTCCCGCTACGGATAATCGTCCCATCTTCTAATATCTCTCAGTTGGCTCAGGGCTGCATGTCGGCAGGCGCGCCGCAAAGTAGGACGTTGGGGCCACCATCTGCGAGGCATGCGCCAAAGTGGCTTGGTGAAGGGCGCGGAGGCGACCGCCCCAGCAGCCACGACGCACCCTTTCTCTGGCCTCAGATGGCCGACTGCTCTGTGTGCGGCACGGGCCGGGCACCGGCAGGGCTGGAGCTGGCGAAGACGTGATCGCAGGCCTGGCTAGGGGCCGGACCTGCGTGCGGCGAACGAGGCAAGCCGCCTTGATCAGTAGGAAAGTTCCGAACCCTGCTGCCTACCCCTCATGAGCCAGAGCAGATCGGAGGTCGCCTCCGGCTCCTACGTCTAATGAGAGGTCGGCTTCGCCGACGGGCTGTAACACCCTCTGCGTGTTGCAGCCGTCCGTGACCGGACAGCCCGGACAGCGGCACTCTGAGCTGTCCGGGCTGTTTCTGCAGGTGAGGGCCCTAGCCGGACAGCCGGACACCTCCCAGCCCAGTTCCATCAGACCCGGACAATCCGTCCGGGTCCGCTGCCGCTCATTGCCGCACGCTGGTCATGGGCGGTAAGGGCTGAGATCCCTCACCCCTTCCCCGCCGTGTCGGTACCGTGAAAGGCGCCCCTACTCAGCAGCGGGAGGCAACACCCCATGCGTGGTCTTGGAGATCACCTCAGCATCGGCGAGCGCATCGCGTTCTACCGGAAGCGCCGCGGCTACACGCAAGAGGTGCTGGCCGGCCTGGTCGGTCGTAGCACTGACTGGCTCGCGAAGATCGAGACGGGACGTCGGAAGCCACCTCGTATCGACATGCTCGCAGAGCTGTCGCGCACCCTGCGCGTGCCTCTCGGGGATCTGCTCGGTCAGACCGTGCTCATGGAAGACGAGCAGCAACAGGATGATGTCCCCGCCGTACGTGATGCCCTCATGAGCCCGCGTCGGCTCTCGCGTCTGCTCTTCGGCCCTGAGGCTGAGACCCAGCTTCCGACACCCGCCCCTGTGGCTGTGCGTGTCGAGCAGGCATGGAACGACTATCAGGGCGGACGGCTCGGCAGCGTGATCGCAGCCTTGCCGGCGCTTCTTCAGACCGCACAGGAACTGGAGGACCGAGCGGCGCGCCGCGGCGATGACCACGGCGACTGCTGGGCAGTGTCAGCCCGTACGCACCACCTTGCGGCTACGACTCTTGCGAAGATCGGCGAGTCGGACATCTCATGGCTTGCTGCCGAGCGCGCGATGCGAGCCGCTGACGAGTCGGACGACCCGCTCGTGTTGGCGTCGGCTGCGCGATCTGGCACGCACGCCTTGCTCGCCAACGGGCGCTATGACGATGCGCTGGAGCTGGGCAACACGGCAGCTACGTGGCTGTCGGCTCAGGTGACCGACAGCAACCCGGCGGCGCTCAGCCTTCTGGGCATGATCCACCTGCGTGCTGCCGTCGCGGCCGCACGGCATCAGGACCGGCCCACCGCAACGGCGCTACTGGACCGCGCCGAAGAACTTGCGGATGACCTTGGATCGGATGGGAACTACTGGCAGACCGGGTTCGGGCCGACGAACGTACTGCTCCATCGCTTGTCCATTGAACTGGACCTCGACAACGTCTCGTACGTGGTGGAACACGGCCGGATCAACGTCGATCACATGCCGCAGGAGCGCAGCGTCTCGCACCGTATCGACTTCGCCCGTGCCTTGTCCCTCGCCGGACAGGGGGATGAAGCGTTCATGGAGCTACGTACAGCTGAGCGGACATCGCCGCAGCTCGTACGCAACAATCCAAGGGTGCGCGAGACGCTGCGGGACCTGATCAAGCAGTCTCCCGTGACCGGCGGTTCGCGTTCGTCCGAGGTGTTCGTGATGGCTCAGCGGTGCAAGGCGGTGCAGTGAGTTCAGGCAAGCGCGGGGTGCTCGGTGTGGTCGGGTCGGCAGCCGGAGGCGTTGAGGCTCTGCGCACCGGTCTTGTCGAGCCCGCGATGGACCGAGGATGGCAGGTGGCCGTCACCCTTACGCCGACCGCAGGTAAGTGGCTGCGGATGATCGGCGAGGTTGAGCGGCTGGAGAAGCTCACCGGCCTGCCTGTGCGTGACGAACCGCGTCTCCCCGGAGAGGACCGACCGCATCCGCCGGTTGACTGCTACGTGGTCGCTCCCGCGTCGGCCAACACGGTCGCCAAGCTCGCGACCGGCCTCATGGACAACCAGGCGCTGACACAGGTTGGCGAGGCCATCGGCACCCTCGGTCTGCCGGTTGTCGTCTTCCCCCGGGTGAACGCGGCGCACGCTCGCCACCCCGCGTGGCAGGGCCACGTCGACGCCCTCCGAGCTGGGGGAGTGCACGTCGTCTACGGCCCGGACGTCTGGCCGCTGTACGAACCGAGGGAAGCGCCGGCGGGGCGCGAACTCCCGTGGGCCAAAGTGCTCGATGCCGTGGAGGAAGCCACCCGGTGACGAAGCGTCAACCTGCCTGACCTGCAAGGGAAGAGGACCCGGACATTCTGTCCGGGTCCTCTTCCGTTTCCGGTCGCACGCTCATTGGCATGTCAGGGATCAATGAGCGGACGGACGAGTTGGGAGGCCTGACTCCCACAGAGCTTGCCTTGATCGAAGCGAGCCTGAGCGAGGCGCGTGCTACGGCCGAACGACTGCTGAGGCGCGCGGACGACCTCACGGCGCGGGCGGAGTCTCGTCGCCGACGAGCCGTTCGAGGCGGTCCAGCCGCTCACCGAGCGACCGGAGGGCGTCATGGATCGAGGTGAGCTCTGCTGCCAGTGCGGTGAATGCGGGACTACTGCCCGGCTCGGTGCCGAGGGGCACCGAGGGGTTTCGAACGAACGTCCCGCGACCCTGCTGGGTGAGAACCAGGCCTTCGTCACGGAGCTGGCCGTAGGCGCTCTGCACGGTCATGAGCTGCACGCCAAGGTCTTTGGCGAGCTTGCGAGCCGCCGGGAGCTGGTCTCCCGGGTCGTACTCGCGGTTAGGGCCCGTGATCTTCTCGCGGAACTGCGCGGCGATGTCCTTGGCCGTGGGCGTCTGCTTGGGCGCGTCTGGGCTCTGCTCCATGGCTTCGAGAGTAGCCGGACCTCTCTGTTCTTCCAGCAACTCCCTTGACAGGCAGATTGACCTAGGTCAATCTGAAAGTGCTGCGGCGCTGGGACTCCCCAGCAAGGTCGCCCGCCGCCGCGGTTCTCCCTGTTCCTTCGACTCAGGAGAGCACCATGCGCACGTACGTCGGCCATCAACAGGCCGTCACCGCTGAGGAGTTCGTGGAACTTGCTCTTGGCACTCCAGTTGAGCTCTGGCTCGGCGCCGAGGACGAGACGGACGAGGAGCGTGCGGCCCGCCTGGACGCGGCGCGCGACATCCTCGCCGACCCCGAGTACAGCAACCTGCCGGACGACGTGGCCCGCATCGCCGCCGAGGTGATCGAGGCGCACGCCCCGGAGCTGTTCAACATCGTCCCGCTGGCGCGCCCGGCGAGGCGCCGCCGGTCCTCCCAGAGGGGAGCGGCAGCATGACCACCGCAACCGAGACGGCACGGCCGACGGTGCCGCCGCTGACGAAGCCGGAGATGGGCCTTGCCGGACTGGGTGCGCTGGCCGCCACCGGTGTCGGCGCCCTGGGGCTGATCGCCTCGTTGGACGCGGTCTCCTCCGCCGCCGCCCGCTGGGGCTTCGGCGCACCGTGGATGCTGCCGGTCGGCATTGACGTGGCGATTCCGGTGTTCACCGTGGCCAACCTGCTGCTGATCCGGATGGACATGGCGTTGGCGTGGGTGCGGTTCGTGCCCTGGGCGCTGACGCTGGTCACGTGCGGTCTGAACGTCGCCGCCGGGCACACGCTGTGGGCCAAGGTCGCCCACGGCACGATGCCCCTGCTGTGGGTGGTGTTCTCCGAGATCGGCGCCCACGTCTACGCCGTCCGGATCGGCGCCGCCACCGGCCGCCGCATGGAGAAGGTGCGCTTCTCCCGCTGGATGCTCGCCCCGCTGTCGACGTTCGCCCTGTGGCGGCGGATGACGCTGTGGGAGATCACCTCCTACTCCGAGGCGCTGAAGCGGGAGCGTGAGCGGCAGCTGGCCCGCGCCCGGCTGCGCGAGCGGCACGGCCGGCGGTGGCGGTCGAAGACCCCTCGCCCGGAACGGGTGCTGCTGAAGCTGGGCGAGCGGGCCCCGGCGAGTGAGGACGTTCCACCCATGCCGCCCCAGCAGACGGAGAGGCCGAAGTCGGAGGCTCCCAAGGCGCCGCGTAAGCGCCCGGCTGGCACCAAGGGCAAGGCCAAGACTGCTAAGGCGCCGCGGACCCCGGCGGAACTGCTCGCCGAGGCACGCGAGGTCACGGCCGACTGGGCCGATGACGCGATCAACGCAGAGGCCATCCGGACCACGCTGCACTGCTCGGCTGGCAACTCCCGTGTGCTGCGCGACCTGTTGCTGAGCGAGCGGGCCGAGGGACGCCGCCTGCACTCCGTCGACGGCGACGAGGGGACCGAGGAGGCGGCGGCATGAACACCGTGCTGACCATGCTGGCCGCGGCGGCGCCGGTTGCCTCCGGCTGGACGGCGCACACGCTGTGGCTACGGCGGCGCCTGGACGTCGCCCGCCGTGACCCGCTGACCGGGCTGCGGACGCGCGAGGCGTTTACCCGTCGCGCCACGGCTCTGCTGCGGGACCCCCGGGCGGTCGTGGTGCTGGCCGACGTCGACCGTTTCAAGCAGATCAACGACACCTTCGGGCATGCGGCCGGGGATGCGCTGTTGAAGGCGACCGCGGACCGGCTCGCCCACCACGTCGGGCGCTCCGGAGTGGCCGGGCGGCTCGGGGGCGATGAGTTCGCCGCCGTCCTGATCGACGACCACGGCACCGCCTCCGACATGCTTGCCGTGCTGCATGGCGTGCTCGCCCGCCCGGTCGACGGCCAGGACCCGGCCGTACACACCACGGTCTCTCTCGGTTGGGTGCGCGCTGCGGACTTCCCCGGCGACGACCTGTCCGGGCTGCTGCGGCGGGCCGATGAGGCGATGTACGCGGCCAAGCAGGCCCGTGCCGGTGCCCGCCGCGCCGGGTTGGTACGGCTGTTCGCCACGGTCTCCGGGCGGCGCGCCGGCCGCGCCGGAGCCCGGACCGATGCTCTGGTCGTGGGGGTGGCAGCCTGATGCCCGCCTACGGCAAGTGCTTCGACCCGTCTGGCGCCCAGTTCGGGGTCCCCACGTACCCGTGGCGATTCACCCCGGACGGCTACGCCACCCGCCGTCAGCTGCGCGCGGCCGGGCTGCGGCCGGGCGGACAGCCGGTCGCCGCACAGGTGATGCGCCGCCACCGGGGCCGCAGGGCCGGGGTGCAGGTCGCCTACCTCTACCGCGTCGACCGCGCGAAGCCGGTCCGGCCGATGACCTCCCGCAAGTGGGGTGCGCTCGCCCTGGCGATGCTCGCCCGCCGCACCTGCCCGCAGTGCCGGATCACCTACAGCTACTGCATCCCGACCTCGCTCGGGGTGTGCCTCCTCTGCGCCTACCTCGAGGAACAGCGCGCCGCCTGACCTGTACGGGGCCCGGTCCCAAACCGACCAAAGCAGCGGCCGGGCCCCGCATCCTCCCAGAGAGAAGGAACCCTCAGTGAAACATCCCGACGACGACAACGAACTCTTTAACCGGCTCGAAGCCGAGATGGCCGCCGACTCCGACGGCGCCGTGGTCGATCTGGGCAAGGCCCGGTCGGCCCGCACCGAGTCGGCCGACCGCGCGCCCGACGCGTCGCCAGATTCCAGGCCCGACCGGTCGGGCGACCCGCAGCCGACCGAGTCGGCCGACCCGGGCGAGGGGGAGTTGGGCGACTCCGGCCCGACCCTGGTCGACCGTCCGGCGCCAACTCAGTCGGGACCCGGTCTGATCGACCGCATCCGCGACTCCAAGCGGCTGGACATCCTCCCGGCGTGGGTGAAGTCGGGCCCGGAGTTCGCCGACGCGATGTGGTGGCTGGCCGGGCACGTCTGGCACACCATCGCCTTCCACGCGGTCCGCGTGCCGTTTCTGTACGTGCCCAAGCTCATCTGGCGCTCGCCGCGGGGCCTGGCCAACACCCTGAGCCGCGTGGGCCGTTGGGCGGTCGACGCGGAGGGTGAGCCGCTTCGGCAGGCCGAAGCGCGCCGGGAGAACTCCGAGCTGTACCTGAAGCTCTCGCGGCAGCGTGACCGGCGGGTGCGGCTGCGGATGCTCCTCACCGTCCTCGGTGCCCTGGCCGCCCTGGTCATGGGACTGTTCCTGGTCTACGGCGCCGAGCCGCGCACGCAGGTCATCGCCGCCACGTTCACCGTGCTGACACTGGGCTGGCTGGGTGCGCCGGCGGATGCGCCGCTGGCCACCCGCGCGGTCATCAAGACCGAGGTGCAGAAGCTGACCAGCGACATCGTGGTCAAGGCCATGGCGTCCATCGGCATCGGCCAGATCGCCAGTGCCGTGGCCAAGGGCCAGGACGGCATCAAGTTCGTCGCCCCGATCACCCGCGAGGGCCCGGGCTGGCGCGCGGACATCGACCTGCCGCTCGGGGTGACCGTCGCGGACGTGGCCGACCGGCGCGCCCGACTCGCTTCCGGCCTGCGCCGCCCGCTCGGCTGCGTGTGGCCTGACGCCGACCCCAACGAGCATGAGGGGCGCCTCATCCTCTGGGTCGGGGACCGGGACCTGTCCAAGACCGGACTCGTCAAGTGGCCGCTCGCCAACGCCCGCAAGCACGACATCTTCAAGCGGATCCCGTTCGGCATCGACCCACGCGGCCGGGCTCAGTGCGTGCCGATGATCCAGCACAACATCCTGATCGGCTCGCTGCCCGGCCAGGGCAAGACCGCCTCCGTGCGCGTGCTGGCCTGCGGCGCCGCCATGGACCCGTCCGTCGAACTGTGGCTGCACGAGAACAAGGGCACCGGCGACCTGGACTCCCTCGAATGCGTCAGCCACCGGTTCGTCTCCGGCATCGATGATGACTCGATCAAGTACGCGGCCGACTCCCTGAAGCTGCTGCGCGAGGAGGTCATGCGCCGCGCGGCTGCGATCAAGAAGCTGCCGCGGGACCTGTGCCCGGACAAGCGCATCACCCGGCAGATCGCCGACAAGCGCTCGCTGAAGCTGTGGCCGCTCGTGGGTGTGTTCGACGAGTGCCAGAACCTCTTCGCGCACCCCAAGTACGGCAAACAGGCAGGTGACGACGCCGAGTTCATCATCAAGCTCGGTCGCGCCCTGGGCGTAATCCTCGTCCTGGCCACGCAGCGCCCGGACAAGGACTCGCTCCCGACCGGCATCAGCGGCAACGTGTCCATCCGCTTCGCCCTCAAGGTCGCCGGACAGGTCGAGAACGACATGATCCTCGGAACGTCCGCCTACAAGAACGGCGTGCGCGCCACATCCTTCCGCCCGGAGATCGACGCCGGTAACGGCTACCTCGCCGGCGCCACCGCGCTGCCAGTCGTGGTGCGCACCGCCTACCTGGACGACCACGCCACCCACGCCATCGCCCAGCGCGCCTACGCCCTGCGCAAGGCCGAGGGAACCCTGTCCGGCCACGCGCTCGGAGAGGACCCCGAGGCCGTGACCGGTCCCTCGTACGACCTGCTCGCCGACGTCGCCGCGGTCGTGCCGCCGTCGGAAGAGCGGGTGTGGAACGAGCGGATCGCCGCCCGGTTGGCCGAGCTGCGGCCGGAGGTCTACGGCGGCTGGAAGGGCGAGAACGTCACCAGCGCGCTCAAGCCGCACGGCATCAAGACCCGCGACGTGGCTGGCGTGACGGACGACGGCACCCGCACCACCCGCCGCGGCATCGTCCGCGCCGACCTCACGAAGGCAATTACGGAGCGTGACGAAAACCGGGGCGCCGCCTAGCCGTGGCCGCTGCTACCGGTAGCACATCGCCCTGCTACCGGTAGCACCCCCGCTAGCACCCCGCATAGCACCTGATCTGCGATCTAGTGCATAGCAGCCGACCTGCGAAAACCCCGAAGACCGCCTGGAAGGGCCCCTCATGACCCCTATCCCCCTTGCTATCGCCTGCCTGTTCGCTGTCACGTTCGGTTACATCGGAATGTGTGCCGCCAGCCCGTTCGGCACCTGCCGCAAGTGCAGCGGCTTCGGCTTCGCCATCGAAACCGACCGCAAGGGACGGCCCAGGCGCGGCAAGAGCTGCCGCCGCTGCAAGGCCACCGGCAAGCGCATACGCGTCGGCCGCTGGCTCTTCAACCGAGCCCAGCGGATCTACCGCGAAGGCACCCACTGAGAGCGGACGCAAGACGGCCGACGGCGCCCGTCATGAGACGTACCCCGCTCCGAGCAGGAGCTAGGCAGGCGCAACCGTCGGCCAGCCGCCGAAGCTTGCCAGCACCCCGGGGCCAGACGCATTCAACCCACCCTCCCAACTCACCGTCAAAGGAGATTCCTCCTGTGGCCGTCTCCGTCTCGCTCGTGGCCCTGTTCGGACTCGTCCTGTTCTTCCTGCTGCGCTCCAAGTCCCTCGGCTACGGCGCAGCGTTCGCCGCCGCCGGGTTCGGCTTCTTCCTTGCCTCTACCGGCGCCGCCGGACCCATCAACCAGCTCGCCGCCGCCGTCATCGACGCCATCCCCCACCTGTGAGGAGTGCCGCCGTGAACGAACCCACCCTGCCCGCGCTGATGCGCGACGTGGCCACCGAGCCGTACGCGCCTGCACCGGCCGCGGTCGAACTGGCCGCAGACCGCGGGCCCGTGGTGTGGGTGCCCGACGCCTACGGGCGCATGGTCCCTATGCCCAAGCACCTTGCCCCACCCCCGATGGTCCGCCCCGAGCCCCGCGACCTCACCCCGCTGCCCCTCCTGGACCCCATCGCCCAGCGCTTGATGGGTGCCGGCATCGGCGGGGGCGCTCTCGCGGCCGGCGTCGGCTACGGCATCGGTGAGGCCGTCAACGCACTGGCCGGACTCGGCTCCGGCGCCCTGGTCTGGGTCGCGCTCGCCGTGCTCGCCTGGCGCGCCCCCGCCCGCGCCGTCGCCGGGCGCCGCGGCAGCACCGTCAACATCCGCAAGGCCGTCATCAAGCGCAGCCACTTCCACGGCTGACCACCCCGAGAGGAGAGTCGTGTTCGAGATCCGCGTCATCTGCGACCCGGCCGACACCGACCGGATCACCGCCGCACTCAGCGGCGCGTTCACCGCCGGCGCCGTCCGCACCTACCCCACCCGCGACGGCGAGCGCACCCGCCTGTACGTCACCGCCGACCACCGCCCCGAGCCCGGACCGTGGCCTACGCCGGACGAGGCGTACGCGCTCGCCCCGAGCATCATCCGCGAGATCGGATGGACCGCCCAGACGGCCGCCGACAAGCCGTTCGGTGAACACCTGGGGCGGGAGTTCTGGCTCCGCAAGGCCGCGCTGCTGGACCGCATCGCGCTCCGGGACGAGGAGGACGGCCCCTGCGGCGACGCGGCGGAGGTGGCCACCGAAGCCGCCCGCCGGCTCATCGACTGCGACCGGGACGGCGAGGGCGACTACCACGGCGCCCCGTACTGGCCGGAGCACCCGGCCACCGCTGCCGACCCGCGCGGCTACGTCCGCCAGGAATACGCCCACTGGGCCAAGAACCACTAGCAACGCCGCGGCGGCGGGACTCCCCAGCAAGGTCGCCCGCCGCCGCGGTTCTCCCTGCCCATCCGCAGACAGAACAGGAGAACCCCCAGCATGCCGCACCTGGACGGCTCTGCCCAGCTCACCGCCGCGCTTGACGCAGCGTCGCACGACTGGCGCGTCTTCCCCCTGATCCCCGGTGACAAGCGCCCGGCCGTCTCCGACTGGGAGACCCGCGCCACCACCGACCCGGACCGCATCACCCGCGCGTGGTCCGTCGCCGCCTTCAACGTCGGCATCGCCACCGGCCCGTCCGGGCTGGTCGTCATCGACCTGGACAAGCCCAAGCACCCCGGTGACACCCCGCCGGCCGCTTGGGCCGAGCATGGCGTCACCGACGGCGCCGACGTGCTCACCGTGCTCTGCGAGCGCCACGGCCAGCCCTTCCCCGCCGACACCTACACGGTGCGCACGTGGAGCGGCGGCACCCACCTGTACTTCCTCGCGCCCGAGGGCGAGCTCCTGCGCAACACCGCCGGGGACAGTGCCCGTGGGCTGGGCTGGAAGGTCGACACACGCGCGTGGGGCGGACTCGTGGTCGGCGCGGGCAGCACCTTCGCCGGACACCCGTACGCGGTCACCCACCACGGCCCTATGGCGCCCCTGCCGGCCTGGCTCGCCGAACTCCTGCGCTCGGCCCCGCTGCCCCCGCAGACGCCCGTCACGGTCGCCCTCACGGGTCACGGGCGGCGCACCGCCTTCCTCCGCTCCGCGATCAACGGGGAGGTGCAGCGGGTCACCGGCTCCGGCCCGCACGAGCACAACAACAGTCTCTACATCGCCGCGGTCGCCCTCGGACAGCTCGTTGCCGGAGGCGAGTTGAGCGAAGCCGACGTCACCGGCTGGCTCCTCACGGCTGCGCTCCAAGTCGGTCAGGGCGAGCGCGAGGCACGGCGCACCATCGCCTCCGGGCTGCGTGCCGGAGCACGTCGCCCCCGGACGGTCGCCGCATGAGCGCCAACCCCATCCCGCCCCTGCACCTGTACTCCGTGCCCAGCGACCCCGAGACGGCCCCCATCGCGCGGCCCAAGCGGGAGCGTCCACGGACGGCATGGACGGCCGATCAGCTCATGGCCGCGCACTTCCCCGAGCCGAAATGGGCCGTGCCTGGCATCCTCGCCGAAGGCGTCAACGTGCTCGCCGGACCGCCCAAGGTCGGCAAGTCCTGGCTCTCCCTCGGACTGGGGCTGTCGGTCGCGGCCGGCGCCAAGGCGTTCGACTCCGTGCCCGTCGAGGGTGGGCCGGTGCTCTACCTCGCCCTGGAAGACACCCCGCGCCGTCTCCAGACCCGCATGGGCAAGCTACTCGGGGGCCAGCCCGCGCCCGCCGGTCTGACCCTGGTCACCGAATGCCCGCCCTTCCCTCAAGGCGGCACCGAGGCCATCGCCCAGTGGCTGGAGCGCAACCCCGACGCGCGCATGGTCGTCATCGACGTGTTCGCCAAGATGCGCGGACAGGCCCCGGCCGGGGTGTCGGCGTACGACGCGGACTATGTCGCCGTCGGCTACGCCAAGCGGCTCGCCGACCACTACGGCGTGGCCGTCGTCCTCGTGCACCACGTCCGCAAGGCAGGCTCCGAAGACTTCCTGACCGAGGTCTCCGGCACCAACGGCATCGCCGGAGCCGCTGACGCCACGCTCGTGCTGAAGCGGGCGCGTGGGCAGGCGGACGGCATCCTGCACGTCACCGGCCGCGACGTGGACGAAGCCGAGTACGCCCTCAGCTTCCAACCCGCCTCCGGCGCCTGGCACCTGTTGGACGGCCCGGTCTCCGACCACACCGTCAGCGACACCCGCGCCACGATTCTGCGGTACGTCCGCGCCCACCCCGGCGCCAAGCCGAAGGACATGGCGGGCGAGCTGCCGCACGTCGACATCGACACGATCCGCCGCACCTGCAACCGCATGGCCGACGCCGGACAGCTCACCAAGGACGCCGGCGGCCGGTACTACCCGGACACCGAAACCCGGACGCAGGGCGCCCAAGAGGTGTCCGCACTGTCCGGCTGTCCGGTTGTCTCGTCTGACCAGCACGAACACCCCGGACAGTCGGAATTGGAGCTGTCCGGCCTGTCCGGTGCGGACGAAGCCGAAGGGATGGCGAAATGAGCGCCCGTACGCGGGACGAGAAGATGACCGTCAAGGAGGTCATCGCTGATCTGAAGGTTGCTCCGTCGACCTTCTACCGGTGGCGCCAGCTCGGGAAGGGGCCCCGCGCGATCAAGCTTCCGAACGGCGACGTGCGGATCCGGCGGTCGGAGTACGAGCGTTGGCTTGCGGAGCGGGAGGACGCTGCGTGAGCACTGAGAACGACACCCCGGCCGGGCGCCCTCGCGGGTCGGCCCGGCCGGGCTACTCCTTCGACGTCAAGCTGTGGAAGGTGTCCAAGACCGGGCGTAAGTCCCGCCCGTGGCGCCTCCGGTGGGTGGTCGCAGGGCGAGTGCACGGCGAGACGTTCACCACGTCGGCTCTCGCGGAGAGCCGACGGTCCGAGCTGTGGCAGGCCATGAACCGGCGCGGCGAAGCGTTCGAGATCGAATCGGGGCTGCCAGAATCCGAGGTGCGTGCGGCGGCCGAGACAGCGGACGACGAACCACCGCTGCGGTGGTTCGAGTTCTGCCGGAAGTACGTCGCCGGGCGGTGGCGCACGGCTGCGGCCAAGACCCGTGAAGGCATGGCCGACGGTCTTGCAGCCGTGACCCTCGCCATGGTCAAGCGTGGGGACGGCACCCCCGAGGATGAGTCCCTGCGGCTGGCCTTCCGCTGGGGGATCGTGCCCGCGCACGAGGGCGAGGACCCGCCGGTTGAACTCAAGGCCGCGTACGAGTGGGTCACCACGACCGACCGGCCCTTGGGTGATCTTGCCGATGCTGAGGTGTTCGAGGATGTGCTCTACCGTGTCAGCTACAAGCTGGACGGCACCCCAGCCGCGGGCGACACGTACAAGCGGCGCCGCCGGGCCCTGAACGCCGCTCTCGAACACGCCGTCGCCACGGGAGAGCTCCCGGAGAATCCACTTCAGCGGACCCGCCGGAAGCGCGTCGGCTCCAACGACGTGGTGGACCGGCGCGTCCTGGTGAACGCCGTACAGGCCCGGCAGTTGCTCACCGCCGTCTCCTACATCGGGTCGTGGAATCGCTGCCGTGGGCGGCGCCTGGTCGCCTTCTACGCGATTCTCTACTACGCGGGGCTACGGCCCGCTGAGGCGGTCGGGCTACGGCTGTCGGACTGCCATCTACCAGATGAGGGCTGGGGCACGCTGACACTCCGGGAGACACGCCCCGTCTCCGGTAAGCAGTGGACCGACTCCGGCGAGCGCCACGACCGCCGCGGCCTGAAGGCGCGCGAGGCATCCACCGACCGGCCGGTCCCCATCCCACCGGTTTTGGTCGCCATCCTCCGGGCCCACCTGGAGGAGTTCGGGACCGCCAAGGAAGGGCGCGTGTTCGGCAACGAGCGTGGGGGAGTGGTCGGCTCATCCACTTACTGGCGGGTGTGGGAGGAAGCGCGGGAGTACGCGCTCCCGCCGGAGCGCATCGACTCGCCGTTGGCCGGGCGCCCGTACGACCTGCGGCACGCGTGCATCACACGGTGGCTGAACGCTGGGGTGCCTATCGCTGAGGTGGCCCGGCGGGTCGGCAACTCGCCTGAGGTGATCCACCGGCGGTATCACGGCTGTATCGATGGCCACGAGGAAGCTGCCAACGCGAAGATCACAAAGGCGCTGGAGGAGGACGGCGACACGGCTTAAGACCGACTTGCATGAAGACGGGGAGCGCGTATGCGTTCCCCGTCTTCATGCTTGCTAGTTCCTATGCCGCCTTGCGCCGTCCATACTTGCCACCTAGGCGCGTAGCGATCATGGCGTCTTCGGCCATGAGCCCGAGCAGGGCCATCGTGAGCGACTTGGAGGACCGCATCTCTTCGATGGTCGTCGGATCGTACTTGCTGCGGTAGTGCTCGGAATGAGCGACCTTGGCGACAGCGACTTGACCGTAGACGTCACCGATCTCCTCCGCGATGCTCTCGGCGAGGTGGTCCGGATAGGCGTTCTGCCAGGTGACGATCACTTCGGCCAAGGCCGGGTGCTGGATGTTCACTCGGATCAGACCGGTCGGGTGAACGCTGGACTCGCCCAGGTACTCGGCCAGCATCTCCGGCTCGTCCATTTCGCTCGAAGGGACGATTTTGTATTCGGGAAGCCCCGCGCCGGTACGCGCCACGCGTCCCGGAACCGTCCCGCCAGGCTTGCCGATCGCAGGCTCGCCGCTTCGTCCGCCACTACCGCCGCCTGAGGAGCGGGGCTTCTTCTTCGTCTTGGCAGCTGCTCGGTTACCCGGGGTCCCCCCGCGCTGGGTGGGCTCAATCCCACGGTGTCCGTTCGGGGAAGCGATCCACCGAGGGATCCTCCACCGGGAGCCGAACCGTTCGAGGAGCCGATCGCGCCATTCGCTATCGAGGCTTCCCGTGCTGCCAGCGGTCGCTGCCGACAGAGCGTCTGCTATCTCCTGGGGAAGGTTGTTCGCGAACTGTGCCCCCCACTCACTCATCGGAAGGTATGCACCTGCCAGCGCGCTGCCCTGCACGAGCAGCCTGGACCGCGACGAGTCGGGATAGACGCCGGCCTTGATCTCGGAGTCGAAGGGCTCCGGTTCGACGATGATCCACAACTTCTCGCGTACTGCCTTGTGGCTGATGCCGAAGGACCGGTAGCTGGCATGGTGATCGGTGCGGTCATACAGCTCTTCGTTGTACAGCGCCGCGACATAGCCATTTTTCGGGAAGTGACCACTGAACAGGTTTGGGCGGTCTTCCTGCCACAACCACCAGTGAATCTTCGCGCCGAGGCCGGCTGTGCCGGCGGAGACATGAGCAGTCCCTGCGCGAACCGCAAAGTCCCGATCCGGAACGGGCTGCACGATTGATGCCTTGGCTCCGACTACTGTCCGCCGGTGTGCTGCTGCCCTGGACCCGGAAAAGGCACCCGCTCGCTCGCGCGGCCACTGCTCCCGATCCTGGGTCCGGAACTCTAGGACCTTCACATCCATGTCCTGAACGAAATTCCACACCCGGGTGTTGAGGTAGTGCCGGAGGGCATGCGGCCGACCCTCTTCACGGTCGGGGTCTCCCAAGACCGTGTCTTGGTCAGGGGCGTTGCCGAGCAGGATGAGAACCGTTCCGTGCCCCGCCTTACGGACGAAGTCCGGAACTGCCTCCGACCAGTCGAGACCGTCGATCGGGGACGGCTCAACGACATGCTCGATCGTGTCGCGGCCGGTCTCGTCTGTCGCCGGAATCCGGCGCAGGCCGTATTCACCCGTCACCGGGTCGTGCTGGAGCCAGACGAGGCTCTCGTCGCCGTCCTTGACGGAGATCACGACCAAGCCGTGCTTGTTCCACGGAAGCAATGAGGTCTTTACGCCGATACCGTAGTTCTGGTGGACGTCCCCGATGGGCTTTCCGCCGCCCCCGAAGGTGTTCAGGAACTTTTCGATCTCGTCGTACGCCATTCCCGAGCCGTCGTCCGCGACGGTCCTGCGGTACACACCGTGCTGCTCGACGGCGTGCCACTCCACGCCGAACTCGACCTGGGTCGCGCCGGCTTCCCTGGCGTTGATGAGTGCTTCGCGCGCCCACTGGAAGGGGTGGGACTCCCTATGAACACGCTCGATCAGCGGACCTGTGTTCGAGGTGCGCATGGGTGTGATCGTCATTCAGTTCTCCGCTCTCCTAGGAACTAGCGCCCTAGGAAGTTGGGCTTGTCGGAAGGTCCGGCAAGCCGTGAAGGAGCGTATAGGTGAGGTGATGGCTACGGCGAGTGATTTGGTTAGATTGCCGCGCCCAACCGGCGCAGGAAGCTGGTGTTGCACCGCGCAATGTGGTCAAGAGCGCCACGTTCCTCGGGGCCGGCGTGCTGCGGACCGTGGGACTTCAGGGACCACAGTCGCTAACCCGATCCGTCGCGCAACTAGGCAACGGGTGCCTGGCTGGCTCAGTGCAGCGAGTGTGTCGGAGGTGTGTCGCGAACGCTGAGAGACGACGAGAGAGGGCGGGAGTCAGTGAGACTGACTCCCGCCCTCTTCTGTCGGCATCCGCCCTGGTCAGCGCATGATTTCTGCTGATCCTGGGCGAGTGCCCCCGGCAGGATTCGAACCTGCGCACACGGCTCCGGAGGCCGTTGCTCTATCCCCTGAGCTACGGGGGCGTGTCGGCTGCGGAGCTCTTTGCTCGCGGCGACGGGTAGAAGACTAGCAGGTCCGGCGGGGTGATCAGGAACCCGTTTCCTCGGCGGCGAACAGGGCGGGGTGCTTGCGCGGGCGGAACGGGGCCTGTGTGCGGTGAGCCGGCCCTTTCCAGCCGGGTGGGACAGGGGTGGAAACGGAGTGTGGCCAGGGCAGGCAGGTTGTCAGGCGGGGCCTGTGTGCGGTGAGCCGGCCCTGTCCTGCCGCGTGGGACAGGGGTGGAAACGGAGTGTGGCCAGGGCGGGCAGGTTGCCCGGGCGCGGTGGACTTCGCCTGTGCGGAGCGCGCCCGTGGCCCCTGTGAGGTGGACGGGTCCCCTGTACGGGGTGGAAGTGGGGAAAACCCGGACGCGGTGGCCGGTCCGGACCTACTCTCGACTTGTGCCAGGCGCCTCGGGTCGGGTGCTTGTTGTAGACGACAACAAGGTCATCCGGCAGCTGATCAGGGTCAACCTCGAGCTGGAAGGGCTAGAGGTCGTGACCGCGGCCGATGGTGCCGAGTGTCTGGATGTGGTGCACCAGGTGCGGCCCGATGTCGTGACCCTCGACGTCGTCATGCCCCGGCTGGACGGCCTGCGCACCGCCGCCCGGCTCCGCGCCGACCCCCGTACGCACCACCTGCCCCTCGCCATCATCAGCGCGTGCACGCAGTACGAGGTCGACACCGGTCTCGATGTCGGCGTGGATGCCTTCCTCGCCAAGCCCTTCGAGCCCGCCGAACTCGTACGCCTCGTCAAGCGGCTGATCGAGCGCGCCGGCGACGGTGACGGGGGAGAGGGAGGACAGGGAGGCGGAGGGCATCGCGGCGGCGGTGGGAGTGGCGGCGGAGATGGTGACGGGGACGGGGACGGTGATGGTGGCGCGGATGGGGGCCGGGGCAACGGCAGGGTCCTGCGGAGCCTCGCCGATAGGGACTCCGGCGGCCTCGCCGGTGGGATCTCCGACGGGATCGACGACGGGATCTCCGACGCGATTGACGACGGGATCTCCGACGGCGTTGACGACGGTGTCTCCGACGGCGTGCCGGGTGGGATTTCGTCCGGTGGTTAGGTGGGCAGGGATCGGACGCGGATCCGGGGCCGGTCAGAGGGCCGTCCCACAGTAAGGACCGTCTCGGCTACCCAGCCCCGTCCTCCCCTACGCTTGTCCCGTGACCCCCGTCGAGTTGTCCCGCACCGTGCTGCACGCAGTGCGTTGTGCTGTCGATGACGGGGAGCTGAGTGTGAGCGTGCCCGAGCGGGTCGTGGTGACCGAGCCGGGGCCCGGGGGGTGCGGGGACTTCGCCACCAACGTCGCTCTGCAGCTGGCCCGGCCGGCCGGGCAGCCCCCGCTGCGGGTCGCCGAGATTCTGCGGCCCCGGCTCGTCGGGGCCGACGGCATCCGCGATGTCGTCGTGACCGGGCCCGGGTTTCTGAACATCAGCCTTGACGCGCAGGCCGACCTCGTCACCGGGCTCGTCCGGGAGATCCGGGAGCGCGGGGTCTCGTACGGTCATGGTGACGCCCTCGCCGGGCAGGTCCTCGCGCTGCGGGTGCCGTACGAGGTGCGGGCCGAGGTCGTCGCGGACGCCGTCGTACGGATCGTCGCCACGCAGGGCGGGCGGGCCACCGTCGAGCACGGTGAGCCCGTCAATCTGCGGCCCGTGCCCGCTCCGGAGGATCCCGCGCCGCTGGGCCACGACGCCTCCCAGTGGGCCCTGCTGCACCCCGCCCCGCACGACCGGCCCCGGATCACCGCCGATCATCTGGTCCAGCGGGAGAGCAATCCGCTGTTCCGGGTGCGCTACGCCCACGCCCGCATCCGGTCCCTCAGCCGCAACGCCGCCCGCCTGGGCTTCGCCGCCGAACCCGGTCCGCTCGTCGCCGGCCCCTCCCTCGACGCCGGTCCGGCGGACACCGGTCCCTCCGCCGACGCCGCCCCACCCACCACCGCCAACGGCACTCACACCGCCGCCCCCGGCACCCCCATCCCCACCCTCCTCACCCCCCTGACCGACCACCCCCGCATCCTCACCGCGGCCGCCACCCACCGTGCCCCGGACCGGCTTGCCCGGCATCTCGTCACCGTTGCCGATGCCGTGCTGCCCTTTCTGCCCTCCGTGCTGCCCTGGGGCGAGGAGAAACCCTCGGCCGCCCACCGCGCCCGGCTCGCGCTCGCCGAAGCCGCCGGGACGGTGCTGGCCGGCGGCCTGTCCCTGCTCGGCATCGACGCACCCGAACACCTCTGAGGCCCCTCGCGAGAGACGCCCGGAGAGAGACAGAGAGTCTGAGAGTCACCGTCATGAGCCGTTCCGCCCATCCCGCCGGTCCCCGTCACGCCGACGTCCTGCCCGAGGGGCACTACTACGCGCCGCCCGCCGACCTCAACGCCCTCGACCACAAGGTCTGGGCCCAGACCGTCGGGCGCAACGACGACGGGGTCGTCACCGTCGGCGGCGTCGATGTGAAGACGCTCGCCGAAGAGCACGGCACCCCGGCCTACGTCCTCGACGAGGCCGACTTCCGGGCACGCGCGCGTGCGTGGCGTACCGCCTTCGGGGCCGACGCCGACGTGTTCTACGCCGGGAAGGCGTTCCTGTCCCGTGCCGTCGTGCGGTGGCTCAACGAGGAAGGCCTCAACCTCGACGTGTGCTCCGGGGGCGAGCTGGCCACCGCCCTGTCCGCCGGCATGCCGGCCGAGCGCATCGCCTTCCACGGCAACAACAAGTCCACGGACGAGATCCGTCGCGCCATCGAGGCCGGGGTCGGGCGGATCGTGCTCGACTCCTTCCAGGAGATCGTGCGCGTCGCCCACATCGCGCAGTCCCTGGGCAAGCGGCAGAAGGTCCAGATCCGGATCACCGTCGGGGTCGAGGCCCACACGCACGAGTTCATCGCCACCGCCCACGAGGACCAGAAGTTCGGGATTCCGCTGGCCGGGGGACAGGCCGCGGAGGCCGTGCGGCGGGCGCTGCAGCTCGACGGGCTCGAACTGATCGGGATCCACTCCCACATCGGGTCGCAGATCTTCGACATGTCCGGCTTCGAGGTCGCCGCGCACCGGGTCGTCGGGCTGCTCAGGGACATTCGGGACGAGCACGGGGTCGAGCTGCCCGAGATCGACCTCGGCGGTGGCCTCGGGATCGCCTACACCAGCGACGACGACCCTCGCGAGCCGCATGAGATCGCCAAGGCTCTCACCGAGATCGTCACGCGCGAGTGCGAGGCCGCCCGGCTGCGCACCCCCCGCATCTCCGTCGAGCCCGGGCGCGCCATCGTCGGGCCGACCGCCTTCACGCTCTACGAGGTCGGCACCGTCAAGCCGCTGGATGGGCTGCGGACGTACGTGTCCGTCGACGGCGGCATGTCCGACAACATCCGCACGGCCCTGTACGACGCCGAGTACAGCGTCGCCCTGGTGTCCCGGACCTCCGCCGCCGAGCCCATGCTGGCCCGTGTGGTCGGCAAGCACTGCGAGAGCGGGGACATCGTGGTCAAGGACGCGTTCCTGCCGGCGGACCTGGCGCCGGGGGATCTCATCGCCGTACCGGCCACGGGCGCGTACTGCCGGTCCATGGCCAGCAACTACAACCATGTGCTGCGGCCGCCCGTCGTCGCGGTGAAGGACGGCGAGGCACGGGTGATCGTCCGGCGCGAGACGGAGGAGGACCTCCTGCGCCTCGACGTGGGCTGACACCGGCGCATCACACCAGCTCACGGGAACGGAAGATCTACGGTCTTCCACCCCTGAACAAATGAAATAGATGTCTCACGATCCGGACGAAGGGTAGAAACTCCCGTCCGGTGAGTGAGACTGGTCCAACCGTAGACGGTATGAGGAAACGAGGTCGGATGATGCGTATGCGTCCGCTGAAGGTGGCGCTGCTGGGCTGTGGGGTTGTCGGCTCAGAGGTGGCGCGCATCATGACGACGCACGCCGACGACCTCGCGGCGAGGATCGGAGCGCCCGTGGAGCTCGCGGGCGTGGCCGTACGGCGCCCCAGCAAGGTGCGCGAGGGCATCGACCCGGCCCTCGTCACCACGGACGCCACCGCCCTCGTCAAACGCGGGGACATCGACGTGGTGGTCGAGGTGATCGGCGGGATCGAGCCCGCGCGGACCCTCATCACCACCGCCTTCGAGCACGGCGCCTCCGTCGTCTCCGCCAACAAGGCCCTGCTCGCCCAGGACGGGGCCGCCCTGCACGCCGCGGCGGAGCAGAACGACAAGGACCTCTACTACGAGGCCGCCGTCGCCGGTGCCATCCCGCTGATCCGCCCGCTGCGCGAGTCTCTCGCCGGCGACAAGATCAACCGGGTGATGGGGGTCGTCAACGGCACGACCAACTTCATCCTCGACAAGATGGACTCCACCGGCGCCGGGTACCAGGAGGCGCTCGACGAGGCCACCGCCCTCGGGTACGCCGAAGCCGACCCGACCGCCGACGTCGAGGGCTTCGACGCCGCGGCCAAGGCCGCCATCCTCGCCGGTATCGCCTTCCACACGCGCGTGCGCCTCGACGACGTCTACCGCGAGGGCATGACCGAGGTCACCGCCGCCGACTTCCGCTCGGCGAAGGAGATGGGCTGCACCATCAAGCTGCTCGCCATCTGCGAGCGCTCGAAGGACGGGGCGTCCGTCACCGCGCGCGTGCATCCCGCCATGATTCCGCTGACCCATCCGCTCGCCTCCGTGCGCGGCGCGTACAACGCCGTCTTCGTGGAGAGCGATGCCGCCGGCCAGCTGATGTTCTACGGCCCCGGCGCCGGCGGTTCCCCGACCGCCTCCGCCGTGCTCGGCGACCTCGTCGCCGTCTGCCGCAACCGGCTCAACGGCGCAACGGGGCCCGGTGAGTCGGCGTACGCCGCCCTGACCGTCTCGCCCATGGGCGAGGTCGTCACGCGCTACCACATCAGTCTCGACGTCGCCGACAAACCGGGTGTTCTCGCCCAGGTCGCGACCGTGTTCGCGGAGCACGGGGTGTCGATCGATACGGTGCGCCAGCAGGGCAAGGACGGCGAGGCCTCCCTCGTCGTCGTCACCCACCGCGCGTCCGACGCCTCCCTCACCGGGACCGTCGAGGCGCTGCGCAAGCTCGACACCGTGCGGGGTGTCGCCAGCATCATGCGGGTTGAAGGAGAGTAACCAGCAATGACCCACCAGTGGCGCGGAATCATCGAGGAGTACCGGGACCGGCTGCCGGTATCCGACACCACGCCGGTCGTGACGCTCCGCGAGGGCGGCACGCCCCTCGTGCCCGCGCAGGTGCTCTCCGAGCGCACGGGCTGTGAGGTCCACCTGAAGGTGGAGGGGGCCAACCCCACCGGGTCCTTCAAGGACCGCGGCATGACCATGGCCATCTCCAAGGCCAAGGAGGCGGGGGCGAAGGCGGTGATCTGCGCCTCCACCGGCAACACGTCGGCCTCCGCCGCCGCGTACGCCGTGCGGGCCGGCATGGTCTCGGCCGTGCTCGTCCCGCAGGGCAAGATCGCCCTCGGCAAGATGGGCCAGGCCCTCGTGCACGGCGCGAAGATCCTCCAGGTCGACGGCAACTTCGACGACTGCCTCACCCTCGCTCGCTCGCTGAGCGAGAACTACCCGGTGGCGCTGGTCAATTCGGTCAACCCGGTGCGTATCGAGGGCCAGAAGACGGCTTCCTTCGAGATCGTGGACATGCTCGGCGACGCCCCCGACATCCACGTCCTGCCGGTGGGCAACGCGGGCAACATCACCGCCTACTGGAAGGGCTACAAGGAGTACGCCGCCGACGGCATCGCCTCCGGGACCCCCCGGATGTGGGGCTTCCAGGCCTCCGGCAGCGCCCCGATCGTGCGCGGCGAGGTGGTCAAGGACCCGTCAACCATCGCCACCGCCATCCGCATCGGCAACCCCGCCTCCTGGCAGTACGCCCTCGCCGCGCGCGACGAGTCGGGCGGCGTCATCGACGAGGTGACGGACCGTGAAATCCTGCGCGCCTACCGGCTGTTGGCCGCACAGGAGGGCGTCTTCGTGGAGCCCGCCTCCGCCGCCTCCGTGGCCGGTCTGCTGAAGGCCGCCGAGCAGGGCAAGGTCGACCCGGGGCAGCGCATCGTGTGCACCGTCACGGGCAACGGCCTCAAGGACCCCGACTGGGCCGTCGCCGGCGCCCCGCAGCCGGTCACCGTCCCGGTCGACGCGGCCGCCGCCGCCGAGCGCCTCGGCCTCGCCTGAATCCTGAAAAACCCCTGACAGGGTGCACAGGGGGCTTACGACACGCATCGTGCGCCTCCTGTGCGCCCTATGTCGCCACAGAACCTTCCTTCGATAGGCTGTACTGAACCCGCCCGTCGCATATGCCCGGCACAGGGCTGTGCACATGGGCGACGCCGCGCCGTCCGCGCCGGCGGAGGGTCTCCACGTACGTATCGAATGTCTTCGACAGTCACGCAGCTCAAGGAGAGTCAACGAGCGATGGCCGGTCCAGCGTTCCGCGCCGCCGCCGTCCGGGTGCGCGTTCCCGCCACCAGCGCCAATCTCGGCCCGGGCTTCGACGCCCTCGGCCTCGCGCTGGGGCTCTACGACGACGTGGTCGTCCGGGTGGCCGACTCCGGGCTGCACATCGACATCGCGGGGGAGGGCAGCGAGACCCTTCCGCGTGACGAGTCTCACCTTCTCGTCCGCTCCCTGCGCACCGCCTTCGACCTGCTGGGCGGACAGCCCCGCGGCCTGGAGATCGTCTGCGCCAACCGCATCCCGCACGGCCGTGGCCTCGGCTCCTCCTCCGCCGCGATCTGCGCCGGCATCGTCGCCGCCCGCGCGGTGACCATAGGCGGCGAGGCCCGCCTGGACGACGCGGCGCTGCTGGAGCTGGCCACCGAGATCGAGGGCCACCCCGACAACGTGGCCGCCTGTCTGCTCGGCGGCTTCACCCTGTCCTGGATGGAGTCCGGCGCCGCCCGGGCGATCAGGATGGAGCCCAGCGATTCCATCGTTCCGGTGGTTTTCGTGCCCGGTAAGCCGGTCCTGACGGAGACCGCGCGCGGCCTGCTCCCGCGCACCGTGCCGCACGTCGACGCCGCCACCAACGCGGGCCGTGCCGCCCTGCTCGTCGAGGCCCTCACCCGGCGCCCCGAGCTGCTGCTGCCCGCCACCGAGGACCGCCTCCACCAGGAGTACCGCGCCCCCGCCATGCCGGAGAGCGCCGCACTGGTGGAGCGGCTGCGCGCCGACGGCGTCCCGGCCGTCATCTCGGGCGCCGGACCCACCGTCATGGCGCTGGCCGACGCCGACAGCGCCGACAAGGTCGCCCACCTCGCGGGCGCGGGCTGGGCCGCGAACCGGCTGGACCTCGACGTCCAGGGAGCGAGCGTGCTGCCGCTTGCGACCTGACACACGGTTGCCGGATTTGGAGAGGGGGAATGTTTGTTGGATCCGGTAGTGTTAACCTCAAGTCTGCACCCGACCCCACCATGGCGAGGTGCCTCGTGTCCCAGTCCGGGACAGACATTCTTCCGGGAGCCTCCCACGCCACTCCGTGTTCCGTGCGCCGTACCTGGGCAGTACGTCGTATGCGGGCACTGAGCGGGCCGCCGGGCACGCTCCGGAATCGGTGCTACCACGCCACGTGACACTGGGTGCCACGGCTCGCGGAAGCGCCATCACCGCACATTTCCTCCGCCGCTTTGGCGGACCACCGCCCCGGCACGGTTCACGGAAGACAGGACCGTAGCCGGACAGCACAACCGGTCGCCGAGCCAGACAGGCCGACGTCCGCTCCAGGGAAGGACCCTTCGTGAGCGACACCACCGATCTGATGGGCGCACGTGTCGAGGAGACCGCTGCCGCGCCCGCCACGGACGCCTCCGCGCCTGCCACCGGTGCCGGCTCCCGGCGGCGCCGCGGTACCGGCCTCGAGGGCATGGTGCTGGCCGAGCTGCAGCAGGTCGCCTCGGGCCTCGGCATCAGGGGCACCGCGCGGATGCGCAAGAGCCAGCTGATCGAGGTCATCAAGGAGGCGCAGGCCGCCGGGGGTGCCGCCCCCAAGGCCGAGGCCGCCACCGAGACCAAGCCGAAGCGCCGTGCCACCTCCAAGGCCCGTACCGGCGAGGACGCCGAGAAGAAGGCGGAGGCCAAGACCGAGGCCCCCGCCGAGAAGGCCGTGGCCCAGCAGCAGATCGAGATTCCCGGCCAGCCCGCCAGCGACGACGCGCCGACCGAGCGCCGTCGCCGCCGCGCCACCGCCGACGCCGGCAGCCCCGCCCCGAGCAGCGCCGAGACCGTCGCCGCCGAGGCCAAGGCCGAGACGCCCGCCCAGCAGCCGCAGGGCGAGGCCGCCAAGGGCGACGCCGGTGACGGCGACGGCCGTGGCCGCCGCGACCGCCGTGAGCGCGGCCGTGACCGCGACCGCGACCGTGACCGCGGCGACCGCCGCGGCAAGGGCGACGACCAGCAGGGCGGCCAGCAGCGTCAGCCGCAGGGCCAGCAGCAGGGCGGCCGCCAGGACCGTCAGCAGGACGACGACGACTTCGAGGGCGGCCGCCGGGGCCGTCGCGGCCGTTACCGCGACCGCCGTGGCCGTCGTGGCCGCGACGAGATCGCCGAGCCGCAGCTCGCCGAGGACGACGTCCTGATCCCCGTCGCGGGCATCCTGGACATCCTCGACAACTACGCCTTCATCCGGACCTCCGGCTACCTGCCGGGCCCGAACGACGTGTACGTCTCCCTCGCCCAGGTCCGCAAGAACGGCCTGCGCAAGGGCGACCACATCACCGGTGCGGTCCGTCAGCCGAAGGAGGGCGAGCGCCGCGAGAAGTTCAACGCGCTGGTCCGCCTCGACTCCGTCAACGGCATGGCCCCCGAACACGGCCGTGGCCGCCCGGAGTTCAACAAGCTGACCCCGCTCTACCCGCAGGACCGGCTCCGCCTGGAGACGGACCCGGGTGTGCTCACCACCCGCATCATCGACCTGGTCTCGCCGATCGGTAAGGGCCAGCGCGGTCTGATCGTGGCCCCGCCGAAGACCGGCAAGACCATGATCATGCAGGCGATCGCCAACGCGATCACGCACAACAACCCCGAGTGCCACCTGATGGTCGTCCTCGTCGACGAGCGTCCGGAAGAGGTCACCGACATGCAGCGGTCGGTCAAGGGCGAGGTCATCTCCTCGACCTTCGACCGCCCGGCCGAGGACCACACCACGGTCGCCGAGCTCGCCATCGAGCGCGCCAAGCGTCTGGTGGAGCTGGGCCACGACGTCGTCGTGCTGCTCGACTCGATCACGCGTCTGGGCCGTGCGTACAACCTCGCCGCGCCCGCCTCCGGCCGCATCCTGTCCGGTGGTGTCGACTCGACCGCGCTGTACCCGCCGAAGCGGTTCTTCGGTGCGGCGCGGAACATCGAGGACGGCGGTTCGCTGACCATCCTGGCCACGGCTCTGGTGGACACCGGGTCCCGCATGGACGAGGTGATCTTCGAGGAGTTCAAGGGCACGGGCAACATGGAGCTGAAGCTCGACCGCAAGCTCGCGGACAAGCGGATCTTCCCGGCCGTGGACGTGGACGCCTCCGGTACCCGTAAGGAAGAGATCCTGCTCGGGGCCGAGGAGCTGGGCATCGTCTGGAAGCTGCGTCGCGTGCTGCACGCGCTCGACCAGCAGCAGGCCATCGAGCTGCTGCTGGACAAGATGAAGCAGACCAAGTCGAACGTCGAGTTCCTGATGCAGATTCAGAAGACGACGCCGACGCCCGGGAACGGCGACTAGCAGGTAGAGACTGGGTAAGAAAAGGGGCCGCCCCCTCGTCAGTCGGTGACGGGGGGCGGCCCTTTGGCGCTGAGAGGTACGGGTGCGCATCACGCGCCTCTCCTGACTCATCGCTTCATGGGGGGACTCTTTTGTCCACACCTCTGCCCCGCACCGGTCGGCACAGACGCCGTATACGCATCGGCCTGCCCGTCGCCGCCGCGGGTGTCGCCGCGGCCGTCGCCGCCGCACTGCTGACCACCTCCGCGGGCGCCAGCACCGCCTCGGCCGCGCCGACCGTCAAGCCGGCCACCAGCTCCGCGCCGCTCACCGAGCTCACGCACCGCGTCGCGGGTGCGCTCGCCACCGACAAGGACTTCAAGAAGGCCTCGAAGACCAAGGACACGACGGGCGGCGGTACGGCGTCCGGGTCCTCTTCGTCGCCCTCGGCCACGACGTCCGGCACCGGCACCGTCAGCCCGATGATCATCGGCGGTACCACCACGACCATCTCCTCGGCCCCGTGGATGGCCCAGCTCTGGTACTACGACGACAAGGGCACCAGCGACACCAGCGACGACCTCGGCTTCTTCTGCGGCGGCGCCGTGGTCGCGCCGACGAAGATCCTGACCGCCGCGCACTGCGTCAAGGGGTACGACTGGCACGCCAACGGCGCCATCCTCACCGGCACCGACCAGCTGCCCACCACCGACTCCTCCGGCAACACCGACCTGCACGGCGGCACGGTCTCCGGCGTCTGGCGGCAGTGGAACCACCCGTCGTACAACGCGACGACCATCGACAACGACATCGCCGTACTCACCCTGCCGAACGCGATCAAGGCCACCCCGATCCGCATGACGACGTCGACCGACACGGCGTCCTACGCGGCCGGCACCAGCGCCAAGGTCTACGGCTGGGGCCGCACCAGCTCCACCAGCGACGACATCTCGCAGACGCTGAGGACGGCGACCCTGCCGATCCAGTCCGACAGCACCTGCTCCGGCGCCTACGGCAGCGACTTCATCGCCGGCCACATGGTCTGCGCGGGCAACCCCGCGACCGGCAGCGACTCCGGCACCACCGCCACCTGCAACGGCGACTCCGGCGGCCCGCTGATCGTGAACAACCGCATCGTGGGCATCGTCTCCTGGGGCGTGCAGAACTGCGTCGCCAAGGGCGCCTACAGCGTGTTCAGCAAGGTGAAGTCGTACGTCGGCGCCGCCTACCCGCGCATCGACGACACCAACCTCAGCGGTGACCACAAGGCCGACCTGTTCGTGCGCGAGCACTCCACGAACACCGGCTACGAGAAGGACTCCAAGGGCACCTCGTTCGCGTCCCGCGTCTCCTGGGGCAGCTTCTCCGGCTACAACACGATCCTGCAGACGGACCTGGACCGGGACGGCTACCAGGACTTCGTGCTGCGCCGCAGCAGCGACGGGGCGGTCTTCTGGCTGCACTACATGCCGGCCACCCAGAGCTGGAGCAAGAAGGAGATCTTCAGCAACTGGTCCACCCGGAAGTTCACCGTCGCCCCCGGTGACGTCACCGGCGACTACCTGCCCGACCTGCTCTCGGTCGACTCCTCCGGCATCCTGTGGATCTACCCGGGCAAGGGCGACGGCTCCTTCTCCGCCCGCGTCGAGGTCGGCACCGGCTGGGGCCAGTACAACTCCCTGCGCGGCCACGGCGACTTCGACGGCGACGGCAAGGCCGACCTGATCGCCCGCCAGAGCGGCACCAGCGACGTGTACCTGTACCGGGGCACGGGCAAGTCCGGCACGGGCGCCTTCGCCTCCCGGATCAAGGTGCGCAGCGGCTGGACCGGCTACAACGCCTTCGACGCGGTCGGCGACGTGACCGGTGACGGCAAGGCCGACTTCCTGGCCCGCACCTCCGGCGGCACGCTGTACCTGTACCCGGGCACCGGCAAGGCGACCAGCGAGATCTTTGCCACAAGAATCTCGGTTGGCACCGGTTTCCAGGCATACGACCTCTGGGGCTGAAACCCCAGGTGAGCGAGGCTCACCGCGGGTGATTCCGATGACGCACAGTGCCCATCGCCGTACGCGATGGGCACTGTGCGTTGTGCAACCCTGGCCCGAGTTTCTCCGTCTGCCCTGACGGAGTGACGATGGAGCGGTACCGACCGCGCCTGACCCTGAAAGCAGGGGGTAACCGACCGACGAGACCTAGGAGCGATGTGTCCGCCGAGAGCACGCCGGAGCCCGTCATACCCACGCCGGGTGAGCCCGGCCCCCGCAGTGGCAAGCGCCGCCGCCGCAAGGCCCGCGGCAAGAGCCGCAAGGCCCTGCGCGTCGTGGCGTGGACGGCCGCCGGTGTGGTCGTGCTGGCCGGGACGGGCGCGGGGTACGTGTACTTCAAGCTCAACGGCAACATCAAGAGCCTCGACATCAACCAGGTGCTCGGCAACGACCGGCCCTCGAAGATCGACAACGGCTCCGAGAACATCCTGGTCCTCGGCTCGGACACCCGCTCCGGCTCCAACAGGAAACTCGGCGGCGGCACCGACGACGGCAGCGCCCGCTCCGACACGGCGATGATCGTCCACGTCTTCGAGGGCCACAAGAAGGCCGCCGTGGTCTCCGTCCCCCGGGACACCCTGATCGACCGCCCGGCCTGCACCGACACCAAGGGCACCAGGCACCCGGCCGCGAACGGCGTGATGTTCAACGAGGCCTACTCCACCGGCGGCGCGGCCTGCGCGGTCAAGACCGTCGAGTCCCTCACCGGCATCCGCATGGACCACTACCTGGAGGTCGACTTCGCCGGCTTCCGCAAGCTCGTCGACGACCTCGGCGGCGTTTCGGTCACCACGACGAAGAGCATCGACGACCCGCAGAGCCACCTGAACCTTCCGGCCGGCACCCACACCCTCGACGGCCGGCAGGCCCTCGGCCTGGTCCGCACCCGGCACGGCGTGGGCGACGGCTCCGACCTGGGCCGCATCCAGCTCCAGCAGGCCTTCGTCAAGGCCCTGCTCACCCGGGTCAAGCACGTCGGCGTCTTCAGCAACCCGAAGAAGCTCTACGACCTCGCCGACACCGCCACCAAGACGGTCACCACCGACTCCGACCTCGGCTCGGTCAACTCCCTGATCGACTTCGCGGACGGCCTCAAGGGCGTCGGATCCCGGCCCATGACCATGATCACCATGCCGGTCCACTACGACCCGTCGAACCCCAACCGCGTGCTCATGGACAAGCGGAAGGCCCAGCTGGTGTGGGACGCGCTGAGGAACGACCGGCCCATTCCGAAGTCGGCGTCGGCGGGTACGGCCACCGGTGAGGCAAAGGGCGTGGTGAGCGCCCCTTGAGGGCGCGCGGGGAACCACGCGAGTACCCACCGCGCACCCGCACCCACGAACGGCGAACGCCCCGCACCCCCGTAGGCGACCACCCGCTTACCCGCAGGGAATAGACGACAGCCACCCCCGGTTTTGGGGGATGGCCCCAGTCCTGGCAGACTGGTACGTCGGCTCCGGTTCACGCTCCCGCACCCCGCGGCGGCGACCCGGCGCCCTCCCGAAACCTAGGAGACACCTTGAAGCGCGACATCCACCCCGCGTACGTCGAGACGCAGGTCAGCTGCACCTGTGGCGCGTCGTTCACCACCCGCAGCACCATCGAGTCCGGCACCATCCGGGCCGAGGTCTGCTCCGAGTGCCACCCGTTCTACACGGGCAAGCAGAAGATCCTCGACACCGGTGGCCGTGTGGCCCGCTTCGAGGCCCGCTTCGGCAAGGCCGCCGGCTCCAAGAAGTAGCGAGCCCCATTCCGCCGGTCCACGGTCACGCCCTCGCGGGGGTGTGCCCGGGACCGGCGTTTTTGGTCGCCCGCCCTTCCCTTCACCGCAGTACAGGAGCCCAAGATGTTCGAGGCCGTCGACGAACTCGTCGCCGAGCACGCCGATCTGGAGAAGAAGCTCGCCGACCCGTCGGTCCACGCCGACCAGGCGAACGCGCGCAAGCTGAACAAGCGCTACGCCGAGCTGACCCCGATCGTCGCCACGTACCGCTCCTGGAAGCAGGCCGGCGACGACATGGAGACCGCGCGTGAGCTCGCGGCCGACGACCCCGACTTCGCCGCCGAGGTCAAGGACCTGGAGAAGCAGCGCGAGGAGCTCACCGAGAAGCTGCGCTTCCTGCTGATCCCGCGGGACCCGAGTGACGACAAGGACGTCATCCTGGAGATCAAGGCGGGCGCGGGCGGCGACGAGTCGGCCCTCTTCGCCGGCGACCTGCTGCGCATGTACCTGCGCTACGCCGAGCGCGTCGGCTGGAAGACCGAGATCATCGACGCCACCGAGTCCGAGCTGGGCGGCTACAAGGACGTCCAGGTCGCGGTGAAGGCCCGCGGACAGCTCGAACCCGGCCAGGGCGTGTGGGCCCGGCTGAAGTACGAGGGCGGTGTGCACCGCGTGCAGCGCGTGCCGGCGACCGAGTCGCAGGGCCGTATCCACACCTCCGCCGCCGGCGTCCTCGTCACCCCGGAGGCCGAGGAGGTGGACGTGGAGATCAACCCCAACGACCTCCGCATCGACGTCTACCGGTCCTCCGGCCCGGGCGGACAGTCGGTCAACACCACCGACTCCGCGGTGCGCATCACGCACCTGCCGACCGGTGTCGTCGCCTCCTGCCAGAACGAGAAGAGCCAGCTGCAGAACAAGGAGCAGGCGCTGCGTATCCTGCGCTCCAGGCTGCTCGCCATGGCGCAGGAGGAGGCCGAGCGGGAGGCCGCCGACGCCCGCCGTAGCCAGGTCCGCACGGTCGACCGCTCCGAGAAGATCCGCACCTACAACTTCCCGGAGAACCGCATCTCCGACCACCGCGTCGGCTTCAAGGCGTACAACCTGGACCAGGTCCTGGACGGCGACCTCGACGCGGTCATCCAGGCCTGCGTCGACGCCGACTCGGCGGCGAAGCTGGCAGCCGCGTAAGACGCGTACGAGCACCAGTACGAGCACGACACGGAGGACTCGCGTGAACCTGCTGCTCGCCGAGGTGGCCCAGGCCACCCAGCGGCTGGCCGACGCCGGCGTGCCCTCGCCGCGCACCGACGCGGAGGAGCTGGCCGCGTTCGTGCACGGCGTGAAGCGCGGCGCACTGCACTCCGTGAAGGACTCGGACTTCGACGCCCGGTACTGGGAGGTCATCGCCCGGCGCGAACAGCGCGAGCCGCTGCAGCACATCACCGGGCGGGCCTACTTCCGCTATCTGGAGCTCCAGGTCGGGCCGGGCGTCTTCGTGCCCCGGCCCGAGACGGAGTCCGTCGTCGGCTGGGCCATAGACGCCGTACGCGCCATGGACGTCGTCGAGCCGTGCATCGTCGACCTGTGCACCGGCTCCGGCGCCATCGCGCTCGCCCTCGCCCAGGAGGTCCCGCGCTCGCGCGTGCACGCCGTGGAGCTGTCCGAGGACGCCCTGGTGTGGACGCGGAAGAACGTCGCGGGCTCCAGGGTCGACCTGCGCCAGGGCGACGCCCTGACGGCCTTCCCCGACCTCGACGGGCAGGTCGACCTGGTGATCTCCAACCCGCCGTACATCCCGCTCACCGAGTGGGAGTACGTGGCCCCCGAGGCCCGCGACTACGACCCCGAGATGGCCCTGTTCTCCGGCGAGGACGGCCTCGACCTGATCCGGGGCATCGAACGCACCGCGCACCGCCTGCTGCGCCCCGGCGGGGTCGTCGTGATCGAGCACGCCGACACCCAGGGCGGCCAGGTGCCGTGGATCTTCACCGAGGAGCGGGGCTGGGCGGACGCGGCCGACCACCCCGACCTCAACAAGCGCCCCCGGTTCGCCACCGCTCGCAAGGCGCTGCCGTGAGCACCCCGACGACAGTGTTTTCCGAAGTCCCGCAGTACGTGTACGAGGAGGCCCGCTAGACATGGCACGGCGATACGACACCAACGACGCCACCGACCGCGTGACGGGTCTGCGTGAAGCCGCGTCCGCGGTCCGCCGGGGCGAGCTGGTGGTCCTCCCGACCGACACGGTGTACGGCATCGGCGCCGACGCGTTCTCCTCGGAGGCGGTCGCCGACCTGCTCGCCGCCAAGGGCCGGGGCCGCAACATGCCCACCCCCGTCCTCATCGGCTCCCCGAACACGCTGCACGGCCTCGTCACGGACTTCTCCGAGCCGGCCTGGGAGCTGGTCGACGCCTTCTGGCCGGGCGCCCTGACGCTCATCGCCAAGCACCAGCCGTCCCTGCAGTGGGACCTCGGCGACACCCGGGGCACGGTGGCCGTCCGCATGCCCCTGCACCCCGTCGCCATCGAGCTGCTCACCGAGGTCGGCCCCATGGCCGTGTCCTCCGCCAACCTCACCGGCCACCCGGCGCCGGAGGACTGCGACGCCGCGCAGGAGATGCTCGGCGACTCCGTCTCCGTCTACCTCGACGGCGGCCCCACCCCGGGCAACGTGCCGTCGTCCATCGTGGACGTCAGCGGCCCGGTGCCGCTGCTGCTGCGCGAGGGCGCGCTCTCCCCGGAGGAGCTGCGCAAGGTCGTACCCGACCTCGAGGTGGCGAATTGACGGCCCCTGAAGCGGGGCGTGGCATAGGCATCGGAGAGCGTGTCGCGGAGCAGACGACGACGTTCGGCTTTCCGCGCGACACCTTCCGCATCCTCCATGTCAGCACCGGCAACGTGTGCCGCTCGCCCATCACCGAGCGGCTGACCCGCCATTTCGTGGCGGAGCGGCTCGGCGTGCTCGGCGGCGGGCTGATCGTGGAGAGCGCGGGCACCTGGGGCCACGAGGGCGCTCCGATGGAGGCCAACGCGGAGGCCGTGCTGGCCGAGTTCGGCGCGGACGCCTCCGGCTTCTTCGGCCGGGAGCTGCTGGACGAGCACGTCATCAGGGCCGACCTCGTGCTCACCGCCACCCGCGACCACCGCGCCCAGGTCATCTCCATGGGCCATTCGGCGGGGCTGCGCACCTTCACCCTGAAGGAGTTCACCCGGCTGGTCCGGGCGATAGATCCGGCCACCCTGCCGCCCCTGGACGACGGCGTGGTCATGCGCGCCCGCGCCCTGGTGCGTGCCGCGGCCGCTCTACGCGGGTGGCTCCTGGCGCCCACGGTCGAGGCGGACGAGGTCCACGACCCGTACGGGGCGCCCCTGACGTTCTTCCGGTCGATCGGGGACGAGATACACCAGGCACTGGATCCGGTGGTGACGGCGCTGACCGGGGTACCGGCGCGAACCTGAGCGCCTCGTAAAGAGCCGCAATACCGGGCATACCGCACATCCCCGGCCTACATTGGTCGTACGTCACCGTCGACCGCCCGGGAGCCCGCCATGTCGGTCACCCCTACCCTCGAGACCGATGTCCTGCGGCGGCAGGACCCGGCGATGGCCGAGATCCTGCTCGCGGAACTGGCGCGGCAGTCCGCGACCCTCCAGCTGATCGCCGCCGAGAACTTCTGCTCGCCGGCCGTGCTCGCCGCCCTCGGCTCGGCGCTCGCCAACAAGTACGCCGAGGGCTATCCCGGCGCCCGGCACCACGGCGGCTGCGAGATCGTCGACCTCGCCGAACGCGCCGCCATCGACCGGGCCAAGGAACTGTTCGGCGCCGAACACGCCAACGTCCAGTCCCACTCCGGCTCCTCGGCCGTGCTGGCCGCCTACGCCGCCCTGCTGCGCCCCGGCGACACCGTCCTCGCCCTCGGACTGCACTACGGCGGCCATCTCACCCACGGCTCGCCCGCGAACTTCTCCGGCCGCTGGTTCGACTTCGTCGGGTACGGGGTGGACGCGGAGACCGGGCTCATCGACCACGACCAGGTGCGTCACCTGGCCCGGGGCCACCGCCCCAAGGCGATCGTGTGCGGCTCGATCGCCTACCCCCGGCACGTCGACTACGCCGTCTTCCGCGAGATCGCCGACGAGGTCGGGGCCTATCTGATCGCCGACGCCGCGCACCCGATCGGGCTGGTCGCCGGCGGCGCCGCGCCGAACCCGGTGCCGTACGCCGACATCGTGTGCGCGACCACCCACAAGGTGCTGCGGGGTCCGCGCGGCGGGATGATCCTGTGCGGGAGCGAGCTGGCCGAGCGGGTCGACCGGGCGGTGTTCCCGTTCACCCAGGGCGGCGCGCAGATGCACACGATCGCCGCGAAGGCCGTCGCGTTCGGCGAGGCGGCAACACCGGCCTTCGCCGTGTACGCCCATCAGGTGGTCGCCAACGCGCGCGTTCTCGCCGGTCACCTGGCCGCCGAGGGCCTCACCGTCACCACCGGCGGCACGGACACCCATCTGATCACCGCCGACCCGGCCCCGCTCGGGGTGGACGGCCGCACCGCGCGCGGCCGGCTCGCCGCCGCCGGGATCGTGCTGGACTGCTGTGCGCTGCCGCACGGCGACGGCCGGGGCCTGCGGCTGGGCACGGCCGCGGTGACCACGCAGGGCATGGGGGAGCCGGAGATGGTGCGGATCGCGGCGCTCATGGCGGCCGTGCTGCGCGGCGAGACCGAGCCGGCCGCGGCACGGGAGGAGGTGCGGGTTCTCACAGGTGCGTTTCCGCCCTATCCCGTCTGAACGGGGGTAGACGAAGCCACGTACACCCCGATGTGCGCCGTGGTCCACAGCCGGGCGTGCAACCATCGTGGCTACCCGGAAGTCCCCATCCATATACGTCCATCGCTAGGGTGTGGGGCTGTGATGGCCAGCGAGACCCGTGGGGAAGCCTGTGCGTGAATACCTGCTGACGCTCTGCATCACGGCCGCGGTGACGTATCTGCTGACAGGGCCGGTACGGAAGTTCGCGATCGTGGCCGGGGCGATGCCGGAGATCCGGGCGCGTGACGTGCACCGGGAACCCACTCCGCGGCTCGGCGGTATCGCCATGTTCTTCGGCCTGTGCGCGGGCCTGCTGGTCGCGGACCATCTGACCAACCTCAACGAGGTCTTCGCGAAGTCGAACGAGCCGCGGGCCCTGCTCTCCGGGGCGGCCCTGATCTGGCTGATCGGCGTCCTGGACGACAAGTTCGAGATCGACGCGCTGATCAAGCTGGGCGGCCAGATGATCGCCGCGGGCGTGATGGTCGTCCAGGGTCTCACCATCCTGTGGCTGCCCATCCCCGGCGTCGGCAACGTGGCGCTGACCCAGTGGCAGGGCACGCTGCTGACCGTGGCGCTCGTCGTCATCACGATCAACGCGGTGAACTTCGTGGACGGCCTGGACGGCCTCGCGGCCGGCATGGTCTGCATCGCGGCGGCGGCGTTCTTCCTGTACGCCTACCGCGTCTGGGTGTCGTACGGCATCGAGGCCGCCGCCCCCGCCACGCTGTTCGCGGCGATCCTGATGGGCATGTGCCTGGGCTTCCTGCCGCACAACATGCATCCCGCGCGGATCTTCATGGGCGACTCCGGCTCGATGCTGATCGGCCTGGTGCTGGCGGCCGGCGCGATCTCCATCACCGGCCAGCTCGATCCGGACGCGCTGAACCTGTACGCGGGTTCGGAGAAGGCGGCGGTCCACCAGACGGTGCCGGTCTACATCCCGCTGCTGCTGCCGCTGACGATCATCGCGGTGCCGGCGGCGGACCTGGTGCTCGCGATCGTCCGGCGCACCTGGCGCGGCCAGTCGCCGTTCGCCGCGGACCGCGGGCATCTGCACCACCGGCTGCTGGAGATCGGCCACTCGCACAGCCGGGCCGTACTGATCATGTACTTCTGGTCGGCCCTGATCGCCTTCGGCACGCTGGCGTACTCGGTCAACTCGGCCTCGATGTGGATCGTGCTGAGCGTGGTCTTCCTCAGCTCGGTCGGCCTGGTCCTGCTGCTGCTCCCGCGCTTCACGCCCCGGGTGCCGATGTGGGCACAGCGGTTCGTGCCGCCCCGCTACCGGCTGCGCCGCCGTACGGCCGAGGCCGCCGTGGCCGTGGAGGCCGAGGACGCACTGGAGGCCGAGGAGCGGACTCCCGTGCCCGCCGGGGTCTCGGGTGTCAACGGGGCGACCGCGATCGGCCCCCGTTCGCGTTTCCTCGATCGTCGGTAAGACGCCCAAGGTAAGAATCTGACTAGAGCATTGCCCGCTCATGGGGGAGCAAACTCCCCCAATACCAGACGAATGCGCTCGGTTTCTGCACAGACGCGCACTGTCAGTCTCATGTGTGACAGCAAGCACACCCAGCAGGTAAAGACCTCATCAAATAGTTTGTGATACGGTTCACGAGAACCCCGGACAGAACCGAAGGACCGTAGTGCGACGGTCCAATGGTGTGAGGTCTCGATCACTCAGCCCGGGACTACGCTCGTCCATGACGACACCCTGCCCCCTGTGAAAGCGGAGTTGCCGCCATGCCGTCCAAAGACGCCCGGAACCTTCTGCAGATCGCTGTGCCCACAGCGGCTGCAGGCGCGATCGCCATCGCCGTGAGCGCGGCGGTCGCGGGGGGCAAGGGCGCGCTCGGCGCGGCCGTCGGCACGGTGCTGGCCATCCTGTTCATGGGAATCGGCCTCTACGTGCTGCAGTGGACGGCAAAAACGCTCCCGCAGCTCTTCCAGGCGATGGGCCTCATGCTCTACATGGCCCAGCTGCTGCTCCTCCTGATTTTCGTCGCCGTCTTCAAGGGCACCTCTCTCTTCAATGGCAAGGCGTTCGCCGCGTCTTTGATCGTCGCGACCGTCGTGTGGATGGTCGCGCAGGCGCGCGCACACATGAAGGCCAAGATCTTCTACGTCGAGCCGGACTCCGAGAAGAGCGAGAAGCACGAGAAGACAGGTCCGAAGCCGTGAGGGGTAGGGGCGGGATAAAGGCCTGTGGGATCTCCTGCTATCGTCCGGTGCCAACTGCGGCATCGCGGGCGCGGGCATCTGAGCTGACGCCTGCTCGATCGCGAGGCTCGATGCCCCCCAGCCGCCCCCACATCCGTAACACCAGTCCGGTGCCGATCCGCGGCCGCGCGCCGCGCCGACACAACGAGGTTGCCGTACCCATGCGTCACGCCGAAGGAGCCCGCGGTGAGTGCTGACCAGACCCAGCTCGCCTTTGACTGGAGTTGCCGGATCCTGTCCGACAACGGGTGCGGTTTCCCGGCCCCGGGCCTCGAGTCCTTCCTGTTCAAGCCGCTCGTCACGGTCGGGGGCTTCGAGTTCAACAAGGTGATGCTGCTCGCGCTCGTCACCACCGCGCTCGTCGTCGGCTTCTTCTGGGCCGCGTTCGGCAAGGCCAGGCTCGTCCCGGGCAAGCTGCAGATGGTCGGCGAGGCCGGCTACGACTTCGTGCGCCGCGGCATCGTGTACGAGACGCTCGGCAAGCGCGAGGGCGAGAAGTACGTCCCGCTGATGGTCTCGCTCTTCTTCTTCATCTGGATCATGAACGTCTGGTCCGTGATCCCGCTCGCCCAGTTCCCGGTGTCGTCGATCATCGCGTACCCGGCCGTGCTCGCCGTGATCGTCTACTTGACGTGGCTGATCCTGACCTTCAAGAAGCACGGCTTCGCCGGCGGTTTCAAGAACCTCACCGGTTACGACAAGTCGCTCGGCGCGGTGCTGCCGCTGGTCATGCTGATCGAGTTCTTCTCGAACGTCCTCGTCCGGCCCTTCACCCACGCGGTCCGGCTCTTCGCCAACATGTTCGCCGGTCACCTCCTGCTGGTGATGTTCACCGTCGCCAGCTGGTACCTGCTGAACAGCTACATGATCCCGGCGGCGGGCGTGTCCTTCGTCATGACCGTGATCATGATCTTGTTCGAGCTCTTCGTCCAGGCCATCCAGGCGTACGTCTTCGTCCTCCTGGCCTGCTCGTACGTTCAGGGTGCTCTGGCCGAGCACCACTGAGACCCGCCCCACCCCACCCCCAGACGTCCGGTGGCCAACCCCCACCGGTCCGAGAAAGAGAAGGAAGAACCGGCATGTCCGCTCTCCAGACCCTTGCCGCCACCGCTGGTGTTCACGGTTCCGTCGGCTCCATCGGTTACGGCCTCGCCGCCATCGGCCCCGGCATCGGCATCGGCATCATCTTCGGTAACGGCACCCAGGCCCTCGCCCGCCAGCCCGAGGCCGCCGGTCTGATCCGTGCCAACCAGATCCTGGGCTTCGCCTTCTGTGAGGCGCTCGCCCTCATCGGCATCGTTATGCCGTTCGTGTTCGGTAAGTAATCACTCCTTACCCGACACGAATCGACGAAAGGCACTGATGTGATCGCCAACCTGGTACAGCTGGCGGCTCCGGAGAAGGGCGGGAACCCGCTCGTTCCCGAGGCGCCCGAGCTGCTCGTCGGCACCATCGCCTTCGCCATCGTGTTCTTCTTCTTCTGGAAGAAGCTGCTTCCGAACATCAACAAGGTTCTGGAGGAGCGTCGCGCGGCGATCGAAGGCGGCATCGAAGAGGCCGACGCCATGAAGGTCGAGGCCCAGAGCGTCCTTGAGCAGTACAAGGCTCAGCTCGCCGAGGCCCGGCACGAGGCCGCGCGCCTGCGCCAGGAGGCGCAGGAGCAGGGTGCCGCGCTCATCGCCGAGATGCGGGCCGAGGGCCAGCGGCAGCGCGAGGAGATCGTCGCCGCCGGTCACGCCCAGATCGAGGCCGACCGCAAGGCCGCCGCGCAGACGCTGCGTCAGGACGTCGGCAAGCTCGCCACCGAACTGGCCGGCAAGCTCGTCGGCGAGTCCCTCGAGGACCACGCCCGCCAGAGCCGTGTGATCGACCGCTTCCTCGACGAGCTCGAGGAGAAGGCCGAGGCCACGCGATGAACGGAGCGAGCCGCGAGGCCCTGGCAGCCGCACGCGAGCGTCTCGACGCGCTGACGGACTCCACGTCCGTCGACGCCGCCGCGCTCGCCGACGAGCTGGCGGCCGTCACCGCGCTGCTCGACCGCGAGGCCGGCCTGCGCCGGGTCCTCACCGACCCGGCGCAGCCCGCAGAGGCCAAGGCGGAGCTGGTCCAGCGTCTGATCGGCGGCCAGGTCAGCGGGTCCGCCGCCGACCAGGTGGCCGGGATGGCGCGCACCCGCTGGTCGCAGCCCCGCGACCTGGTGGACGCGCTGGAGGAGCTGGCGAGCATCGCCGACCTCACGGCGGCGGAGAAGACGGGCACCCTCGACGACGTCGAGGACGAGCTGTTCCGGTTCGCCCGGATCGTCTCCTCCAGCACCGAGCTGCGCGCCGCGCTGACCGACCGCGCCGCCGGCACGGCGGCCAAGACCGAGCTGCTGCACCGGCTGCTCGGCGGCCGGGCCAAGCCGGTCACCGAGCGTCTGGTGGTGCGCCTTGTGACTGCGCCGCGTGGACGTAGCCTGGAAGCGGGACTGGAGTCCCTGTCCAAGCTGGCCGCCGAGCGCCGGGACCGCATGGTCGCCGTCGTCACCTCGGCGGTGCCGCTGAGCGACGGCCAGAAGCAGCGCCTCGGCGCCGCCCTCGCCAAGCTCTACGGCCGCCGGATGCACCTCAACCTGGACGTGGACCCCGAGGTCATCGGCGGCATCCGGGTGCAGGTCGGTGACGAGGTCATCAACGGCTCCCTCGTGGACCGGCTGGATGACGCCGCCCGCCGCATGGCGAGCTAGCAGCAACTCGATATCTCGAGAAAAGCAGTACGTACTTACGGCCCTGGTTGGGCCGTGCAGAGGATTCCTGGGGGTCGCCCCCAGACCCCCCAAGTGAAACTTCGGGCCCAACAAGGAGAGCAGGGAACCCAGATGGCGGAGCTCACGATCCGGCCGGAGGAGATCCGGGACGCGCTGGAGAACTTTGTCCAGTCGTACAAGCCGGACGCGGCCTCGCGCGAGGAGGTCGGTACGGTCACCCTTGCCGGCGACGGCATCGCGAAGATCGAGGGTCTTCCCTCGGCCATGGCCAACGAACTGCTGAAGTTCGAGGACGGCACCCTCGGCCTCGCCCTCAACCTCGAGGAGCGCGAGATCGGTGCCATCGTCCTCGGTGAGTTCAGCGGCATCGAGGAGGGGCAGCCGGTCACCCGTACCGGCGAGGTTCTCTCCGTGGCGGTCGGTGAGGGCTACCTCGGCCGTGTCGTCGACCCGCTCGGCAACCCGATCGACGGCCTCGGCGAGATCGAGACCGACAGCCGCCGTGCCCTTGAGCTGCAGGCCCCCACGGTCATGCAGCGCAAGTCGGTGCACGAGCCGATGGAGACGGGCTACAAGGCCGTCGACGCGATGACCCCGATCGGCCGTGGTCAGCGTCAGCTGATCATCGGTGACCGCCAGACCGGCAAGACCGCCCTGGCCGTCGACACGATCATCAACCAGCGCGACAACTGGCGCTCGGGCGACCCGAAGAAGCAGGTCCGCTGCATCTACGTCGCCATCGGCCAGAAGGGCTCCACCATCGCCGGCGTGCGCCGCGCGCTGGAGGAGAACGGCGCCCTGGAGTACACGACCATCGTCGCCGCCCCGGCGTCCGACCCGGCCGGCTTCAAGTACCTGGCGCCGTACACCGGTTCGGCCATCGGCCAGCACTGGATGTACCAGGGCAAGCACGTCCTGATCATCTTCGACGACCTCTCGAAGCAGGCCGACGCCTACCGCGCCGTGTCCCTGCTGCTGCGCCGCCCGCCGGGCCGTGAGGCCTACCCGGGTGACGTCTTCTACCTGCACTCCCGGCTGCTGGAGCGCTGCGCCAAGCTCTCCGACGACATGGGTGCCGGTTCGATGACCGGTCTGCCGATCGTCGAGACCAAGGCCAACGACGTCTCGGCGTTCATCCCGACCAACGTCATCTCCATCACCGACGGCCAGTGCTTCCTGGAGTCGGACCTGTTCAACGCCGGTCAGCGTCCCGCGCTGAACGTCGGTATCTCCGTCTCCCGAGTCGGTGGTTCCGCGCAGCACAAGGCGATGCGCCAGGTCTCCGGCCGCCTCCGTGTCGACCTCGCCCAGTTCCGTGAGCTGGAGGCGTTCGCCGCCTTCGGTTCCGACCTGGACGCGGCCTCGAAGGCCCAGCTGGAGCGCGGTTCGCGCATGGTCGAGCTGCTGAAGCAGGACCAGTACCAGCCGATGGCCACCGAGGACCAGGTCGTCTCCGTCTGGGCCGGCACCAACGGCCGTATGGACGACGTCCCGGTCGCCGACATCCGCCGCTTCGAGAAGGAACTGATCGACTTCCTGCACCGGAAGCACCAGGGCCTGATGACCTCCATCAAGGAGGGCGCCAAGATGTCGGACGACACGATCCAGGCGATCGACGACGCGGTGGCCGAGTTCAAGAAGCAGTTCGAGACCTCGGACGGCAAGCTGCTCGGCGAGGACACCCCTGCCGCTGCCGCCAAGTGACGTAAGGAAGGGACCTGACTCATGGGAGCCCAGCTCCGGGTCTACAAGCGTCGCATCCGATCCGTCAGCGCGACCAAGAAGATCACCAAGGCGATGGAGATGATCGCCGCCTCGCGCGTCGTCAAGGCGCAGCGCAAGGTGGCGGCCTCCACGCCGTACGCGACCGAGCTGACGCGCGCGGTCACGGCGGTCGGCACCGGCTCGAACACCAAGCACCCGCTCACCACGGAGGCGGAGAACCCGACCCGTGCCGCGGTCCTGCTCCTCACGAGCGACCGCGGTCTGGCCGGCGCCTTCAACTCCAACGCCATCAAGACGGCGGAGCAGCTGACCGAGCGCCTGGAGCGCGAGGGCAAGCAGGTCGACACGTACATCGTCGGCCGGCGCGGTGTCGCCCACTACAACTTCCGTGAGCGCAAGATCACGGAGTCGTGGACGGGCTTCACGGACGAGCCGACGTACGCGGACGCCAAGAAGGTCGCGGCGCCCCTGATCGAGGCCATCGAGAAGGAGACGGCGGACGGCGGTGTGGACGAGCTCCACATCGTCTACACCGAGTTCGTCTCGATGATGACGCAGTCGGCGCTGGACGCCCGGCTGCTGCCGCTGCGTCTCGAAGAGGTCGCCGAGGAGGCTCACCCCAAGGGGGAGATCCTCCCGCTGTACGACTTCGAGCCCTCGGCGGAGGACGTCCTCGACGCCCTGCTGCCGCGCTACGTGGAGAGCCGTATCTACAACGCGCTGCTCCAGTCGGCCGCTTCGAAGCACGCCGCCACGCGGCGCGCGATGAAGTCGGCCACCGACAACGCCGGTGAGCTCATCGAGAACCTCACCCGGCTTGCCAACGCGGCCCGCCAGGCCGAAATCACCCAGGAAATCAGCGAGATCGTCGGTGGCGCCAGCGCCCTGGCCGACGCGACCGCGGGGAGTGACCGATAAATGACCACCACTGTTGAGACCGCGACGGCTACGGGCCGCGTCGCCCGGGTCATCGGCCCGGTCGTCGACGTGGAGTTCCCCGTCGACGCGATGCCGGACATCTACCAGGCCCTGCACGTCGAGGTGTCCGACCCGGCCAACGCCGGCGAGAAGAAGACGCTGACCCTCGAGGTCGCCCAGCACCTGGGTGACGGCCTGGTCCGCGCGATCTCCATGCAGCCGACCGACGGTCTGGTCCGCCAGGCCCCGGTCGTCGACACCGGCGCGCCGATCTCGGTGCCGGTCGGCGACTTCACCAAGGGCAAGGTGTTCAACACCCTCGGTGAGGTGCTGAACGTCGACGAGACCTACGACGGCGAGCGCTGGCCGATCCACCGCAAGGCCCCGAACTTCGACGAGCTCGAGTCCAAGACCGAGATGTTCGAGACGGGCGTCAAGGTCATCGACCTGCTCACCCCGTACGTCAAGGGCGGCAAGATCGGTCTGTTCGGCGGCGCCGGCGTCGGCAAGACGGTGCTCATCCAGGAGATGATCTACCGTGTCGCCAACAACCACGAGGGTGTCTCCGTGTTCGCCGGTGTCGGTGAGCGCACCCGTGAGGGCAACGACCTCATCGAGGAGATGACCGACTCGGGCGTCATCGACAAGACCGCGCTGGTCTTCGGTCAGATGGACGAGCCCCCGGGCACCCGTCTGCGCGTCGCGCTGGCCGGCCTGACCATGGCCGAGTACTTCCGTGACGTCCAGAAGCAGGACGTGCTGTTCTTCATCGACAACATCTTCCGCTTCACGCAGGCCGGTTCCGAGGTCTCCACGCTGCTCGGCCGTATGCCGTCCGCGGTGGGTTACCAGCCGAACCTGGCCGACGAGATGGGCATCCTGCAGGAGCGCATCACCTCGACCCGCGGTCACTCGATCACCTCGATGCAGGCGATCTACGTCCCCGCCGACGACCTGACCGACCCGGCCCCGGCGACCACCTTCGCCCACCTCGACGCGACGACGGTTCTGTCCCGTCCGATCTCCGAGAAGGGCATCTACCCGGCCGTGGACCCGCTGGACTCGACGTCCCGGATCCTGGACCCGCGCTACATCGCGCAGGACCACTACAACGCGGCCATGCGCGTGAAGAACATCCTGCAGAAGTACAAGGACCTGCAGGACATCATCGCGATCCTCGGTATCGACGAGCTCGGCGAGGAGGACAAGCTCGTCGTCCACCGTGCCCGTCGCGTGGAGCGCTTCCTGTCCCAGAACACCCACGTCGCCAAGCAGTTCACCGGCGTGGACGGTTCGGACGTGCCGCTGGACGAGACGATCGCCGCGTTCAACGCGATCTGCGACGGCGAGTACGACCACTTCCCGGAGCAGGCGTTCTTCATGTGCGGTGGCCTGGAGGACCTCAAGGCCAACGCCAAGGAGCTGGGCGTCTCCTGAACTCCCTGAGTTCGTCCGAGGGGGCGGGTGCGTCCCGCCCCCTCATCCACGCCCACTAGAATTGACCCCAACACCCGGCACCCCTGCCGGGTGGTGACCCGAGGAGCCACCCTTGGCTGCTGAGCTGCACGTCGAGCTGGTCGCCGCCGACCGCCAGGTCTGGTCCGGCGAGGCCACCCTGGTCGTCGCGCGCACCACGTCCGGCGACATCGGCGTCATGCCCGGTCACCAGCCGCTGCTCGGTGTGCTGGAGTCGGGCCCGGTGACCATCCGTACGAGTGATGGTGGAACGGTCGTCGCCGCGGTGCACGGCGGTTTCGTCTCGTTCGCGGACAACAAGCTGTCCCTGCTGGCCGAGATCGCCGAGCTGTCGGACGAGATCGATGTCCAGCGCACGGAGCGGGAGCTGGAGCGCGCGAAGGCGGAGGGCGACGCCGCCGCCGAGCGCCGCGCAGACGTCCGCCTGCGTGCGGCGGCGGCGCGCTGAGTCAAGCGCGCCGGTATGACGTCACTCAGCCGCGGCCGGCCCGGAGCAATCCGGTGCCGGTCGCGGCTGAGGCAGATGTGGGTGTTTTTCCGGTTTCATTACCCAGTGACAGAAGCAGTTCCCCTACCTAGGAGACGAGGAGGTCGGTGCCGATGGTCCTCGCTCTGACTGTGTGCGGGATCGTGGTCGCGCTCGTGGTGGTGGGACTGTTCCTGTTCGGGCTGCGCCGCCGGCTCATCCAGCGCTCCGGCGGCACCTTCGACTGCTCCCTGCGCTGGGACGTGGCCGAGAAACCGGACGCGGGCGGCAAGGGCTGGTCCTACGGCGTCGCCCGCTACAACGGCGACCGCATCGAGTGGTACCGCGTCTTCTCCTACGCCTTCCGCCCCCGACGCACCCTGGAGCGCGCGCAGATCGAGGTGGCCGGCCGCCGGCTGCCCGAGGGCGAGGAGGAACTGGCGCTGCTCTCCGACGCGGTGGTCCTCGCCTGTACCCATCGGGGCACGCGCCTCGAACTCGCCATGAGCGAAGACGCGCTGACCGGATTCCTCGCGTGGCTGGAGGCAGCCCCGCCCGGACAGAGAGTGAATGTGGCGTAGCCACATTCACTCTCCCCCAGACGAAGCCGAGGGGGAGTGAATGTGGCTCTGACCGGGACTGGTCGAATCACAGGTTGCTGCTGATGGCGTTCACCAGCTCACCGTTGCCGGTGTCGCCGCTGAACTCCCAGAAGAACGCGCCGCCCAGGCCCTGGGACTTGGCCCAGCTCATCTTCCCGGCGATGGTGGACGGGGTGTCGTACGACCACCAGTTGCTGCCGCAGTGCGCGTACGCGGTGCCCGCGACGGTGCCGGTGACCGGACAGGACGACTTCAGGACCTTGTAGTCCTCGATGCCCTGCTCGTAGGTGCCGGCCGCCGGTCCCGTGGCCGTGCCGCCCGGGGCGTCCTGGGTGACGCCGGTCCAGCCGCGGCCGTAGAAGCCGATGCCGATGAGCAGCTTGGAGGCGGGGACGCCGATGGACTTGTACTTGGCGATCGCGTCGGCGGTGGTGAAGCCCGCCTTCGGGATGCCCGAGTACGAGGTGAGCGGGGAGTGCGGGGCGGTCGGGCCCTGCGCGTCCCAGGCACCGAAGAAGTCGTACGACATCACGTTGTACCAGTCGACGGAGCTCGCGGCGCCCGCGTAGTCCGCGGCCTCGATCTTGCCGCCGGAGGAGCCGTCGGCGGTGACCGCGGCGGTGACCAGGTTGTTCGAGCCGAACTTGGCGCGCAGCGCGGCCATCACGTTCTTGAAGGCCGCGGCCCCGCTGATGTCGCAGGACAGGCCGCAGGCGTTGGGGTACTCCCAGTCGATGTCGATGCCGTCGAAGACGTCGGCCCAGCGCGGGTCCTCGACCAGGTTGTAGCAGGACTGCGCGAACGCGGTCGGGTTGGCCGCGGCCTGGGCGAAGCCGCCGGACCAGGTCCAGCCGCCGAAGGACCACAGCACCTTGATGTTCGGGTACTTGGCCTTCAGCTCGCGCAGCTGGTTGAAGTTGCCGCGCAGCGGCTGGTCCCAGGTGTCGGCGACGCCGCTGACCGACTGGTCGGCGGTGAACGCCTTGTCGTAGTCGGCGTAGGAGTCGCCGATCGCGCACTGGCCGTTGGTGACGTTGCCGAAGGCGTAGTTGATGTGCGTGATCTTCGCGGCCGAGCCGGACGTCACCAGGTTCTTGACGTTGTAGTTGCGGCCGTAGATGCCCCACTCGGTGAAGTAGCCGAGCTTGACCTTGTCGCCGCTGGGCGGGGGAGTGGTGCCGCCGCCGGTGGTGTGCACCTTGACCGCGCCGCTGACCGGGCCGGTCTGGTCGGCGGTGTCGCGGGCCTGCACGGTGTAGGAGTAGTCGGTGCCGGCGGTCAGACCGCTGTCCGTGTACGACGTGGTGGTCACGGTGCCGACGACCTTGCCGTCGCGCAGCACGTCGTAGTTCTTGACGCCCTTGTCGTCGGTGGCGGCGCTCCAGCCGAGCTTCACCGAGGTGTCGGTGATGTTCGAGGCGGTGGGTGTGCCGGGGGCGCTGGGCGCGGCGTCGCCGGGGACGGTCGTACCGTCGCAACTGTCGCCGTTCAGCTTGCAGTTGGACGGGGATCCGGAGCCCGCGCCGTTGAAGCCGAAGGAGACGGAGGCGCCGGGGGCGATGGTGCCGTTGTAGGACTTGTTCTTGGCGGTCCAGTGGGTGCCGGAGCTGGTGACGTCCGCGTCCCAGGCCGAGGTGACGGACGTACCGGAGGGGAAGTCCCACTCGATCGTCCAGGAACTGATGGCCGTGGTGCCGGTGTTCTTCACCGTCCACTTGCCCTCGAAGCCGGTGCCCCAGTCCTGGGTCTTGGCGTACGTCGCCGTGGCGGTGGTCGCGGCCTGGGCGGGGCTCGCGAGACCGACGAGGCCGGCCAGGGGGAGCAACAGGGTCGCGAACCCTGCCGCGGCTCTGTGTCTGAAGCGCATGCTGCGCCTCCTCGTTAGTGGGGAATGGCGGAGGTGCCAGGGGCATGACTGAGCCTTCACGCCCACGGTGCTGCGAGAGTAGGAAGGTCTGGACCACGGGTCAATAGGTCTGGACCAATTTGCTCCGCAGTGCCGCTGGACATCCAACTCCTGCGCCAGCAAGGCCGCTTGCACCCGGCTGCGCAGCCCCAGCTTGGCCAGCAGCCGGCTGACGTGCGTCTTCACCGTGCCTTCCGCCATCCGCAGCCGCTCGGCGATCTCGGCGTTCGACAGGCCCTGGCCGACACAGGACAGCACCTCCCGCTCGCGCCGGGTCAGGTCCTCCAGCCCGGCCGGGCCGTCCGTCCTCTCCCGCGCCGGACCGGCCGCGAACTCGGCGATCAGCCGCCGGGTCACGGCCGGCGCGACGATCCCCTCCCCGCGCGCCACCGTGCGCACCGCCTCCAGCGGATCCCGGGCCTCGGTGTTCTTCAGCAGAAACCCGGCCGCCCCCGCCCGCAGCGCCCCGAACACGTACTCGTCGAGATCGAAGGTGGTCAGCACGAGGACGTCCGCGAGCCCCTCCGCGACGATCCGCCGGGTCGCCGACACCCCGTCCAGGCACGGCATCTGCACGTCCATCAGGACCCCGAAGCGGGAGCCGGCCGGGCAGCGCCCTCGGCACGGGGTCCAGCGCCGCCCCTGACCCGGCCGAAGCAGCCCCGCCCACCCTGCCGCGCGCCCGGCGAGGGGTCGTACGCTGACCGGCGACGAGGAGGGGGCGCATGACGGACACGGTGGGCTCCGGCGCGGTGCTGGTCGTCGACGACGACGCGGCGATCCGGCGCTCGCTGGAGCGCGGACTCAGGCTGAGCGGCTTCGCGGTGCGGACCGCCGCCGACGGTCCCGAGGCGCTCACGGCGGTCCGGGACGCGCCGCCCGATGTCCTGGTGCTCGACGTGTCGATGCCCGGCATGAGCGGCATCGAGGTGTGCACCCGGCTGCGCGACGAGGGCCGGGACCTGCCCGTGCTGATGCTCTCCGCACTGGACGAGACCGCCGACCGGATCGCCGGGCTCCAGGCCGGCGGCGACGACTACCTGGTCAAGCCGTTCGCCCTGCAGGAACTGGTGCTGCGGCTGCGCGCCCTGCTGCGCCGCCGCCCGCCGGCCGGCCCGGCGCCGCTGCGGGTCGCGGGCCTGGCGATCGACCCGGCCGCCCGCACCGCCGAGCGCGACGGCAGGCCCCTGGACCTCACCCGGCGCGAGTTCGAGCTGCTGGAGGTGCTCGCCCGCAACGCCGGACTGGTCCTCACCCGCGACCAGCTCCTGGAGCGGGTGTGGGGCTACGACTTCGACGTGCGCACCGACACCGTCGACACCTTCGTCAGCTATCTGCGGCGCAAACTGGAGGCGGACGGCGCCGGCCGGCTGATCCACACGGTGCGGGGCGTCGGCTTCGTGCTCAGGGAACCGCGGGACACACCGTGAGGCTCTCCACCCGTATCGCCCTCGCCGTCGGCTGCACCGTCCCGCTGCTCGTGCTCGCCGCCGGCTGGCTGCTGCTGCACCTGGTCGCACGGGACCTGCAGCGGACCGAGGACCAGCACCTCCGGCAACGCGCGGTGGCCCTGGCCCCGGAGGCCCGGGCGCTGCTGCGGGCCTCGGCGAACGGCCGCCCCAAGGCCGCCGACACCCGGGAGCGGCAGCTGTACAGCGCGGCCCTCGACGTCGGCGTACGGCTCGTCGGAGCGGACACGGACTTCAGCGGCGGCCCCCAGCCCGGCCCCGCCGTGACCCTGCCCGACCGCACCTCCGGCTTCGCCACCCTGCGCGACGGCGGGCGCGCCTGGCGGGCCCTGGCCCGGCCGGTACGGACCGCGACGGCCTCCGGCACGCTGTGGCTCTTCTCGCCCGACACCGCCGACCGCACCCAGGTCCGGCTCGTCCGCAACCGGGTGCTCCTCACCGCGGTGCTCGCCGCACCCCTGTCCGGGCTGCTCGCCTGGGGCCTGGCCGCCGGAGCGAGCGCGCCCCTCGCCCGCCTCACCCGCCGGGCCGCCGGCCTCGACCCGCGCACCAGCACGACCCGGCTGCCCGAGGAACGCACCGGGGTGCGCGAGGTCGACGAACTGGCCGCGACCCTCAGGACCGTCCTCGCCCGCTACGACGAACAGGCCGCCCGCACCGGCCAGGCCCTGGACACCGCCCGCTCCTTCTCCTCCGCGGCCGCACACGAACTGCGCACCCCGCTGATGAGCATGGGCACCAACCTCGACATCCTCACCGGCCACCCCGACCTGCCGGCGGCGGAGCGCGCCGAGGTCCTCGCCGACCTGCACCGCGAACACGCCCGCCTGCTCGGTCTGCTGGTGATGCTGCGGGACCTGGGCCGCGCGGACCTGGTGGAGGCGGACGCGTTCCGGCCCGTCGACCTGCCCGACCTCGCCGACGCCGCCGTCGCCGAGGCCCGGCGGCGCGCCCCGGACGCCGACATCGCCCTCGACGCGGCACCCGGGGTCACCGTGCACGGCTGGGAGCCCGGCCTGCGCCTGCTGCTGGACAACCTGCTCGGCAACGCCCTCGCCCACGGCCGCGACGCACAGGGCCGGGCCCGGGTGCGGGTCGGCGTGACCGGCACCGCCGGCCAGGTCCTCGTCACGGTCGACGACCACGGCCCCGGGGTGCCGCCCGACGCCCGCGCCCGGATCTTCGAACGGTTCCGGCGGGGCCCGGACAGCGCCGGCTCCGGGCTCGGCCTCACCCTCGTCGCCCAGCAGGCGGCCCTGCACCGGGGGAGCGTCACCGTCACGGACGGGCCGGACGGGACCGGCGCGCGCTTCGAGGTGCGGCTGCCGTCGGGCGGCGCGATCCTGCCCGGCCGCCGGGACTGGCTGATCGGTACAGCCGGGGCAAACCGGTCACAGAGTTTCCCCAAAGACCCTTCCTAGCCTGCGTCGCGTCGGACGGACGACCCGCTCGTCCGGGAAGGGAACGGAGACACCGATGAATGCACGTCGACGTACGCGCACCCTGCTCGCCGGGTGCGCCGTGGCGGCCGTCCTGGCGGGCACCGCCCAAGTGGCCTCGGCCGACAGCGGCAGCCCCGCACCGGGGCCCACCGGAGACGGGGCCCACGCCCTGTGCAAGCGGGTGCCCAAGATCGACCGCCGGATCCAGCGGGCCCTGAAGCGGCTGGACGCGGGGGCCGGCACCCGTGGCTCGGTGGCCCGGCTGCAGCTGCGCGTGGACAACGCGAAGAAGGCCGGCCACACCCAGATCGCCACCTTCCTCCAGGACCGGCTGGACTTCCGCAAGTCGCTGGTGACCAACCTTCAGCAGCGCCAGAAGGACCTGAACGACGTCCGGACCTGGTGCCGGGACAACAACGACGGGAAGGCGGCGAGCTGATGCGGGTACGGCGGGCGACGCCACCGGCGGTGGCCCTGCCGGCGGTGGCGCTGCTGGTGGCGCTCACCGCGGGCTGCGCGCACCACGACGGGGCGTCCCCGAAGACACCGTCCGCCTCCGGCACACCCTCGGGCTACGCGGAGATGGAGAAGAAGGTGAACGCGGCGGAGTCCGCGGCGGCCGCCGCCGACCGCGACGCCGCCCGCGACGGCAACTGAGCTAGCGCTCCCCGCCGGGGACCCAGAGCACGTCACCGGTGTCCTTGTTCGCGGTGCGGGCCAGGATGAACAGCAGGTCGGACAGGCGGTTGAGGTAGGTCGCGGTGAGCGGGTTCATGGCCTCGCCGTGCACCTCCAGGGCCGCCCAGGTGGAGCGCTCGGCGCGGCGTACGACGGTGCACGCCTGGTGCAGCAGGGCCGCGCCGGGCGTGCCGCCGGGCAGGATGAAGGAGCGCAGCTTCTCCAGCTCGGCGTTGAACCGGTCGCAGTCGGCCTCCAGCCGGTCGATGTAGAACTGCTCCACCCGCAGCGGCGGGAACTCCGGGTTCTCCACCACCGGCGTCGACAGGTCCGCCCCTACGTCGAACAGGTCGTTCTGGACGCGCGTGAGCACCTTGACGACCTCTGCGTCCAGGCCGCCCAGCGCGATCGCGGTGCCGATGACCGCGTTGGCCTCGTTGGCGTCGGCGTAGGCCGAGATCCGGAGGTCGGTCTTGGCGACCCGGCTCATGTCACCGAGCGCGGTGGTGCCCTTGTCGCCGGTCCTGGTGTAGATGCGCGTCAGATTGACCATGGGGCCAGCGTAGTTACGCCCCGGCCGTCCGGAACACTCGTGTGCCCACCGTCACCGCCGGCGCCGCGAAACCGACGGCGACGAGGACGCCGTAGAGCATGTGCGCACTCGCGTAGTGCCCCACGTACGCGTCACGGACCGCGTCCACCAGGTAGCGGAACGGCACGAAGTGCGACAGCACGTTCAGCCAGGTCGGCGCGAGCGACATCGGGAGCATCAGGCCGGACAGCAGCATCGACGGCATCGACACCATGTTGATCAGCGGGCCGAACTCCTGCGGGGTGCGGACCTTCATGCCGAGCGCGTACGACAGCGAGGCCAGCGACACCGTGAGGAGGGCGACGAAGGCGAAACCGATCAGGATGCCGGCGAGCGGGGCGCGCAGCCCCATCACCAGCGAGGCCAGCACCAACAGCACCGCCTGGAACAGGAACACCGTGGTGTCGCGCAGCACCCGGCCGAGCAGCAGCGCGAGCCGGCTGACGGGTGTCACCCGCATCCGCTCCACCACCCCCTGGGCGTTCTCCATGATGATCGTGAAGCCCGCGAACAGGGCCCCGAACAGCCCCAGTTGCAGCAGCAGTCCGGGGACGAGCACCTGCCAGGAGCTGCCCTGCTCGCCCAGCGGCAGGCCGGTGAGCAGGGGACCGAAGAAGAGCAGGTAGAGCAGCGGTGTGAGCACCCCGAAGAGCAGGGCGAACCGGGAGCGCAGGGACTGGCGCAGATAGCGGCCGTAGACGAGGGCGGTGTCGGTCAGGAGCATCTCGGGATCCCTATACGGCGACGGGGGCGGAGTCGGCCGGGGCGGGGCCGCGGCCGGTGACGGCGAGGAAGGTGTCCTGGAGGCTGGCGTCGATCGAGCCGCCGTACTGGAGTTTCAGCGCGCTCGGCGTGCCCTCGGCGGCGACCGTGCCCCGGTCGACGATCACCAGACGGTCGGCGAGGGCGTCGGCCTCGTCCAGGTAGTGGGTGGTCAGGAAGACGGTCGTACCGTGCTCGTCGCGCAGCCGGCGGACCAGGTCCCACAGGTCGGCGCGGCTGCCCGGGTCCAGGCCGGTTGTCGGCTCGTCCAGGAACAGCACCTTGGGGCGGTGGGTGAGCGCCATCGCGATGTCCAGGCGGCGCCGCTGCCCGCCGGAGAGCGCGGCGGTCTTCCGGTCGAGGAGGCCGGTGAGACCGAGCTCGCGCGCCAGCTCCTCCGCCCGCGCGTGCGCCTCGGCCTTCGGCAGGCGGTACATCCGCCCCTGGGTGACCAACTCCTCTCGCGCGGTGATCTGCGGGTCCACCCCGCCGGACTGGGCGACGTACCCGCTCGCCGCGCGCACCCCGGCCGGATCCGTCGCCAGGTCGCGCCCGGCGACGGTGGCGGTCCCGCCGGTCGGCTTCAACAGGGTGGTGAGCATCCGCAGGGTGGTCGTCTTGCCGGCGCCGTTGGGCCCGAGGAAGCCGAGGATCTCGCCCTCGCGGACGGCGAGGTCGATGCCGCGTACGGCCTCCACGGGTCCGGCCTTGGTCTGGAAGGTGCGGGCGAGTCCTGCCGCGCTGATGACTGCTGCCATGCGCTCAAGAGAAACAGAGTCCCTAAAAATTTGCAACGACTCTAAGTTTTCATGGTGCCTAAGTTTTCACGGGCTCCAGCGAAGTTAGGATGCGGGCATGGCAGAGGGGCTCAGGGAGCGGAAGAAGCGGCAGACCAGGCAGTACATCTCGGACGTCGCCACGGGTCTGTTCGTCGAGCGCGGCTTCGACGCGGTCACGGTCGCGGAGATCGCCGAGGCGGCGAACGTCTCCGTCAACACCGTTTACAACTACTTCCCCGCCAAGGAGGACCTCTTCTTCGATCGCTCCGCCGGCATGGTCGACCGCCTGGCCCGCTGGGTCCGCGGCCGCCCCGAGGGCGAGTCCGCCGCCGCCGCGGTCCTGCGCGAGCTGCGCGAGGAGGTCGAGGCCGTCTCCCCGCGGGTCGGCCTGCTCCCCGGCTACGCCGCCTTCATGAAGGTCATCGAGGAGGCCCCCGCCCTGCGCTCCCGGCTGTGGGCCCTGGCCCAGGAGGTCCAGGGCAACCTGGAGCAGGTCCTCCGCGAGGAGACCGGCGCGCCCGCCGACGACGAACTCCCCCACCTGATGGCCGGTCAGATCGGCTGGATCCACAGCACGGTCATCGCGGTCATCGGCCGCGAAATGGTCAAGGGCCGCGAACCACACGAAGTGTCGCGAGAGGTCCTCACTCTCCTCGACGACATCGAGGACCTGTTGAGCGAGCGGGTCCTGGACTACGCCGTGCGCGGAACGGCCTGAGCGCACTGCCCGACGCGCCAAACCGCCCGGACCGGCGAGGAATTGGCGCCCCGGCCGGCGCGGTCGGAGCCCCGTTGGATCCGCCGACGGCGGGATCCCCCGGCCCGTCGATCGCGACGTGACGGGTGTCTCACGCTCTGAGACCGTGACACGCGTTACTAACCGCTCACACAGCGCCGCCCGAGCGCTAGGGTCCGCCGGAGAAGCAGACTTGGAGCGCGTTCAAGGGAGTCGGAGTGGCACGGAAGCTCGCCGTCATCGGGGCCGGTCTCATGGGGTCCGGGATCGCTCAGGTCGCCGCCCAGGCGGGCTGGGACGTCGTCCTGCGGGACGTCACCGACGAGGCACTGAAGCGTGGCACCGACGGCATCAAGGCCTCGTACGACAAGTTCGTGAGCAAGGGCAAGCTGGAGGCGGGCGACGCCGAATCCGCCCTGGCCCGCATCACCCCGACCACCGACCTGGACGCCGCCGCCGACGCCGACATCGTCGTCGAGGCCGTCTTCGAGAAGCTGGAGGTCAAGCACGAGATCTTCCGCGCGCTCGACAAGCTCGTGCGCGAGGACGCCGTGCTCGCCTCCAACACCTCCGCCATCCCGATCACCAAGATCGCCGCGGCCACCGAGCACCCCGAGCGGGTCGTCGGCGTCCACTTCTTCTCGCCGGTGCCGATGATGCAGCTCGTCGAGCTGGTCCGCGGCTACAAGACCAGCGACCAAACCCTCGCCACCGCGCGGGAGTTCGCCGAGTCCGTCGGCAAGACCTGCATCGTCGTCAACCGGGACGTCGCGGGCTTCGTGACCACCCGGCTCATCTCCGCCCTCGTGGTGGAGGCGACCAAGCTGTACGAGTCCGGCGTCGCCACCGCCGAGGACATCGACCTCGCCTGCAAGCTGGGCTTCGGGCACGCCATGGGCCCGCTCGCCACCGCCGACCTCACCGGCGTGGACATCCTGCTGCACGCCACCAGCAACATCTACACCGAGTCCCAGGACGAGAAGTTCGCCCCGCCGGAGCTGATGCGCCGGATGGTGGACGCCGGTGACATCGGCCGTAAGAGCGGGCAGGGCTTCTACAAGTACTGAGCACCTTCCGTACGGACATCCGCCGGACATCACCCCCGGGAGTATCACTCCCAGGGGTGAATTCGGTATCGGTTCGCTTACAAACAGCAACCGCACCACCACTCACACAGTCAGACGTTGCAACGTCACGGAGTACGCCAACCGCACTCAACGGGGAGCGCATATGTACATCAGGGGCGACCACGCCGAGCTGGTCGTCGGGGGCCGCCTCGACGTCCGCAGCGCGGCGGACGCCCGTACGGCCCTGCACTCGGCCGTCGACGGCGGAGTCGGCGACCTGGTGCTCGACCTGTCCGAACTGGACTCCTGGGACGCCACCGGACTCGGGGTGATCATGGGTGCCCACCGGCGGGCCGGCCGCTGCGGTCGCCGTCTGGTGCTGCGCGGTGTCCCACCGCAGATGCAGCGCCTGCTGGTGGCCACCCGGCTGCACCGCATCCTCGCCATCGAGGGCGGTATCGGGGTCGAGTCGCTGCCCCACGTCTGAGACGCGTGTGAGGGTGCGGTGCGTACGGGCATGGGGTGCGTACGACCGTGAGGTGCGCACGGGCGTGAGCCGGACGGGGACCGCTGCGGCCGGCGGGACCCGGGCACAGCCGCCGAAGCGCACGACGGGGGCAATCCTCACCGGACTGTGACGTCTCGGACCGCACGGCACCCCGCCCTGTCGGAGATACTGAGCGAAGGTTTAGGGTTCGGTCGCCCGCCGCCTCGCAACCCTCGACCGAGCGGGCCCGGACCAGAAGCGACAGCGCGGTGTGCGACCAAGGCCGGGAGGGGCCGCAATCACGGGCACACGACGCTTTTGGGGGGTTTGAACCCATGGAACCCATGGACCCGATCCACCGGGGACCCGAGGAGCACGGTCAGGCGGCCGGCCGCCGCCCGCCCCGGGAATCCCTGACCTCCGACTTCGGTCAGAGCAAGCCCGCGCCGGCCCGTACGGCGCATGTCGTGGCCGGCGGCCTGCTGCTGACCGTGAACCCCGTCGACGGCAGCGAGATTGGGCCCTGCCCGCCGCACCGGCAGCCCGAGCGCCCCCGCAAGCGCACCGCCGCCGAGCGCGCCGAGGCCGAGCGTGCCGCCCGGCCGCCGGTGCCGCCCGGCCCCGCCCAGCCGGCGCTTCCCCTGCTGGAACGCCAGGACGAACGCGAGCGCCTGGTCCGGCTGCTGGCCCGCGGCCGTTCGGTACGGCTCACCGGGCCCGGCGGCTCCGGCCGTACCGCCCTGCTGGACCTGGTCGCCGAGGACTGCCTGGACCTCGCCCCCGACGGCGTGGTCCGTCTCAACGGCTTCCACCGCACCACCGCCGACCTGCTGCACGACCTCTTCCACGCCGTCTACGACGCCCCGCGCCACCGCCTCGATCCGGACGAACTGCGCGCCCTGGTCCGCGAGATCGGCGCGGTCGTCGTCCTGGACGACATCGAGTTCGGCGGCGCGGCCCTCGACGAGCTCCTCGACGCCACCCCCGAGTGCGCGTTCCTGATCGCCGCCACCCCCGACGTGCCCGCCCCCTCCGAGGGCTCGGAGGTCGAGGAGGTCTTCCTCAGCGGTCTCGGCCGCGCGGCCGGTGAGGAGATCCTGGAGCGGACCGCCGGCCGGGTCCTCACCGAGGAGGAATCCAACTGGGCCGGCGACCTGTGGTTCGAGTCCGAGGGCCTGCCCCTGCGCTTCGTCCAGGCCGGCGCCCTGCTCCGGCAGCGCGACGAGCTGCGGGCCGGCGCCGGGGCCGTGGACGAGTACGGCGTCTTCGAGGACACGCGCCAGCCCGCCGAGCTGCCCCTGGAGACGGCGGACGAGGTCCCGCTGCCCTCCCTCGGCGAGGCCGCCGCGCCCGCCCCCCTGCTCGCCTCCCGGCTCAGCACCTCCGCGCGCGCCACCCTGCGCTTCGCCGTCGCCCTCGGCGGTGAGGTGCCGCACCAGGCGCATCTGCCGGCGCTGATCGGCGACACCCACGCCGACGCCGCCCTCGGCGAACTGGCGGGCTGCGGACTGGTCTCGCCGGTCGGTGCCCGCTACCGGCTCGCGGCCGGTGTGCTGACCCAGCTGGAGGCCGCCGGGTACGCCGACGACGCCCGGACCCAGGCGCTGGCCGCCGCCGAGCACTACGCCTGGTGGGCCGGGCATCCCTCGGTCACCCCCGAGCGGGTGTGCGCGGAGGCGGACGCGGTGCTGGCCGCGCTCGCCGTGATCGTGCCGCACACGGTGCCGCCCGCCGAGGGGGAGGAGAGCTGCGCGGTACGGCTCGCCCGCACGGCCGCGCCCGCGTTCGCCGCCGGGCTGCACTGGAGCGCCTGGGAACGGGCCCTGCGCTCCGGCGCCGAGGCCTCCCGGCTGGCCGGTGAGGTACCTGAACAAGCCTATTTCCACCACGAGTTGGGTGTCCTCGCGCTGTGCGGAGGCCAGCTCGACCGGGCCCGCGCCGAGTTGGAGGCGTCCATCGGGCTGCGCGGGGCGCTCGCCGACAAGCGGGGCACGACCGCCGGGCGCCGGGCGCTCGCGCTGGTCGCCGACCGCTCGGGCGACGTACCCGGGATCGCCCTGACGGCGGGGGAGGAGCTGCCGGAGGTACGGCACGAGGAGTCGGCCCCGCCGCCGTACGTGCCCCTCGGCGACCCGCTGGTCACGACCCGGCTCCCGGCCACCGCGGAGCGGGGCGGAAGCTTCCGGCGGCTCGCCCGCCGCAACCTCGTCGCGGTCGGCTCCGGGGCGCTGCTCGCCGCCGTGCTGGGTACGGTCGTCACGCTGGGCATGACGTCCAACGAGAACGCCGACAAGAACCCGGCCGGCAAGGTCGACGTCAATCCGTCGGCGAGCCAGGACACGGACGACGGCACCCTGGGTGCCGACCCGAACCAGACCCCGTCCGCGGGCACCGGATCCCACCGGCCCACCAGCAGCCCGACGAACCCGGGCCCCGACGGCACCTACGGCACGACGGACGACCCGACGCCGTCGGCCACGACGCCTTCGGCCGGTCCGAGCCACACCAAGGGCACGGGCGGCGGGGGCACGACGCCGACCCCGTCCAAGTCCAGGACGACCAGGCCGGGTACACCGACGCCGACGAAGTCGAGCCCCAGCACGCCGAGCTCGACCCCGCCGACGTCCAGCCCGTCCACCTCGCCGTCGACCAGTCCGACGACCACGAGCCCGTCCACGACGGACACGGCGAGCGGCCCGACGGCACCGCAGAGTTCGGGGAGTGCGACGGGCTCGGGGACCGCGTCGGAGTCGTCCGGCTCGGTGATCTGAGCGCGGCTGGTCTCTGCCCGCCGCGACGGCGCTCGACTCGCCATGGTCGAGCGCCGTCGCGGCGGAAAGGGCGAAAGGCTGCCGCTCAGAACAAGCGCAGCTTGTCGTCCTCGAGGCCGCGCAGGGCGTCGTAGTCGAGGATCTGGCAGTCGATGCCGCGGTCGGTGGCGAGGACGCGGGCCTGGGGCTTGATCTCCTGGGCGGCGAAGACGCCGCGGACCGGGGCCAGGTGCGGGTCGCGGTTCAACAGGTCCAGGTAGCGGGTGAGTTGCTCGACGCCGTCGATCTCGCCCCGGCGCTTGATCTCCACGGCGACCGTCTGGCCGTCCGCGTCCCGGCACAGGATGTCCACCGGGCCGATGGCCGTCATGTACTCGCGGCGGATGAGGGTGTATCCCTCGCCGAGCGTCTCGATACGGTCGGCGAGCAGCTCCTGAAGGTGCGCTTCCACGCCGTCCTTGATCAGACCGGGATCCACGCCGAGTTCGTGCGAGGAGTCGTGGAGGATCTCCTCCATCGTGATGATCAGTTTCTCGCCCGCTTTGTTGACGACGGTCCACACGCCCTCGTCCTCGCCCGTGCCCTCCTTCAGCGTGCAGGGCGGCGACATCCAGTTGAGGGGCTTGTAGGCCCGGTCGTCGGCGTGGATGGAGACGCTGCCGTCCGCCTTGACCAGGATCAGGCGGGGCGCCGAGGGCAGGTGGGCGGTGAGCCGGCCTGCGTAGTCGACCGAGCATCGGGCAATGACGAGACGCATGGTCGGCAACGCTACTCGACGCCCCGAGGTGCGCGCGATCCGCCCGTCCCGCTCCCGATCGATCGTCCCAATTGTCCCTGGAAACTCTTGTTCATCCCTGGCCGATTGTGCCCGTAACGGGACCGTTCCATATACGCATTCTGCTGGTGTGGTCACCGACGGTTGCCTACCGTAGTAAACGGGAGGTCGCCGCCTATGTACTGAGAGTGTTCGATATCGCGAACTCCCTTACCCGTCCGGCAACCCCTGCTCCGTGGGGGTGCGAGAGGAGAACCCATGTCGCTCGACGTCTCACCGGCCCTACTCGAACAGGCCGAGCGAGGCGAGGTCGACGAAGCAGCATTCGTCGACTGCGTCCGGACCTCCCTGCCCTACGCATGGGAGATGATCAGCTCCCTGGTGGCCCAGCTGAAGGTCGACGGCGGACCGTTCGCCGACAACCAGACGCCCCCGCCGGACGAGCAGGCACGCGGTCAGCTGCTGCGTGCGCTCGCGAGTGACGCCATCCGCGGCGCCCTGCAGCGGCACTTCGGTGTGCGGCTGGCCTTCCAGAACTGCCACCGGGTGGCGGTGTTCCCGCTGGACGCCTCGGTGGACGAGACCTTGGCCCGCTTCACCTCGGTACGCAGCCAGTTGCTGAACCAGTCGCCGGAGCTTCGGGACTGCTGACGCTCCCGGTACGGCGGACGCCGTCAGCCGCATGCTTGCCGCTCCACCCGGGGGAGGTGCATTCAGTGCTGGGGCGGCAAGCCCCCCAAGGCGGCCGAGGAGGTGCCGGAGGCTCAGCGCAGCTGGGGCAGCACCTCGGCGCCCAGCCGCCGCAGGTTCTCCTCCGTCGCGGCGAGATCGCCCGAGCCCTCCACGAGGAGCGCGAAGCGGGAGATGCCGGTGCGCTCCGAGGTGGCCGCGAGCCGGTCGGCGGCCAGCCGCGGGGTGCCGACCGGGTGCAGTCCGCAGAGCAGTTCGGTGTAGGCGTACGGGTCGCGCATCGAGCGCGCCCGGCCGTCGACCGTCACATGCGCCTCCAGGCCCCGCTTCAGCCAGCCCGGCATGGCCTTCATCAGCGTCTCCGCCGCGTCCGTGCGCCGGTCGGCGAGCTGGCACACCCCGGCCGAGACGTGCGCGGCGCCCGCGATCTCCTCGGCCGGCCGGCCCGCGGCACGGGCGCAGCTGCGCCACAGGGCCGCCATCTCGGCCTTTTCCTCGTCCCCGACGTGCATGCCCAGCAGCATCGGCAGCCCGCGCTCGGCGGCGAGCCGGACGCTCGACGGCGAGGTGCACGCGACGACGACCTCGGGGCCCGGGGTCTCGGTCAGCGCCTCCGACGGGCGGGGTACGACCGGCACCTCGCGGAAGCTGAACCTTTCGCCGGACGCCGACACCCGTGGCTCGCGCAGCCAGCGCAGCAGCAGATCGAGCGACTCGGGGAATCCGTGTTCGTACGCCTCCAGGCCCGCGCCGAAGACCTCCAGGTCCACCCAGGGCCCGCCCCGGCCCACGCCGAGCGTGAACCGTCCGCCGCTCGTCAGGTGCAGCAGCGCGGCCTGTTCGCCGAGGGCGACCGGGTGGGCGGTGGGCAGTACGCTGACCGCCGTACCGACCCGGATGCGGTGGGTGCGGCCGAGCAGCAGGGCGGCGAGGGTGACGGCGGACGGGCATGTGCCGTACGGCACGAAGTGGTGCTCGGCCAGCCACACGGCGTCCAGCCCGGCCTCCTCGGCGACCTCCGCCGAGCGGACGGCCCGGTGCAGGGCTTCCCCGGGGCCCTGGCCCGGGAACTGGGCGCCCAGCACAAAACTTCCTACGTACATCTCATTTCCTGCTTCCTTGGCTCCGACCCGGAGCTCCCCCACAGGGCATAACCGTCTGACACGTGCGCAGGACACGGCCTCACGGAGAGATTTGCGGATTGTCTGCAGAATGGGTCGCCTTGGAGGGTGACTTGTACGGGTTGGTTCCGTACCCGTACCCCACATGGCGGCGCGTAGGCTGGATGCAGCCGTGCTTCCTGTATAGCCCCGAGAGGTGTCCCGTGTCCCCGCGTCGCAACCGACCGAAGGCAGCCGGATCGTCGGGACGGAGTGCCGAGGACGACGGCGCCGGCCGGTACGGCGGCTGGCAGTCGACCGAGAACTGGCAGGGCGAGGACTGGAGCGTGCGCCATGTCGCCGGGGCGAGCGCGGAGGGCAAGACCTACCGCTGCCCGGGCTGCGACCAGTTGATCCCCTCCGGCGTCCCGCACGTGGTGGCCTGGCCGGAGCACGCGGGCGTGGACGACCGCCGCCACTGGCACAAGGCCTGCTGGAACGCGAAGGACCGCCGCACCACAAGGGTGCCGCGGTCCCGTAACGCGCCGAGGTTCTAGCCGGCCTTCAGTGAAGCCTCGGCAGAGCCCCAGGAAGGAGAGCCTGCGAGAACCTCAGTAGTGGGCCATGATCTGCCTCACCGGATGCCCGAGTGCTTCGCTGACGGTGGTCAGTTCGCTGTCGGACAGCCATGATCGGCCCGGGTTCCACACCGAGATGTCGAACCGGGTGAAGCCGCATGGCTCGTGGTAGATCAGGTCGTTCAAGGACATCGCCGTGTCACAACACGGGACGATGACAATCCTGGCCGGGCTGCCACTGTGGATCCGTCGGAACAACCGACAGTATGTTGTCGCTCAAATCCGCTCCCTATTGCGCCGGTGTGTATGCGACATCCACCACGAGCCCGAAGGCCCTGAGACCGTCGCGTGGCCGCCGCCGCGGGGCGCCCGGTCAGCGTGCCCGGAACCTCACACGTCCCGCTTCTCCAGCAGCGCGTAGGCGCCGGCGAACGCGGCTGCCGAGAGGCCCAGCATGATCCACAGGGGGTCCCAGCCCGTGGGGCCGGAGCTGCTCAGGGAGTTGTCGTAGAAGCAGCTCATCTGGCTCGGGATGGAGTACTCCAGCAGCCACTCCCGCACCTTGGACAGCGACTGGGAGGCCATGAACAGGGCGATCACCAGGGGGGCCAGGACCGCGCCGATCATGATGGTGATGGCGCCCGCGGAGTGCCGGATGACCGAGCCGACGAGCAGCGAGAACAGCCCGAGCAGCGCGATGTAGAGGCTGATGCCGACGGTCGCCTTCAGCCAGTCGCCGCCGGAGGGCGTACGCGCGCCGCCGACGCCGTTCAGCATGGACGCGTGGATCATGGCCATGAGGCCGGACGTGGCCAGGGTGACGACGAAGGCGACGGCGAAGAACACCACCGACTTCGCGGCGAGCACCCGGCCCCGGCTCGGGCACGCGACCATCGTCGTGCGGATCATGCCGGTGCCGTACTCCGAGGCCGTGGTCAGCACGCCGAGCGTGATGATGCACATGCTGCCCAGCAGCAGGCCGAAGAAGCCGAACTGGAGCGGGTTCTGGTCCGACAGGGTCTCCGGGCTGGAGTTGGACTTGACCACCGAGCCGGCCATCAGGCCGATGGCGAGGACGAGGACCACGAACACGCCGAGCGTCCACATCGTCGACCGCACCGACTTGATCTTGGTCCACTCGGAGGCCAGCGCGTGTCCGAGGTGGGTGCGCACGACCGGGATCGGTGAGGTGTAGGCGGGGTACGAGCCGCCGGGCGCCGCCTGCCAGTCGGGCGCGGCAGGGGCCTGCGGCATCGGGGGCTGGTGGGTGCTCATCGGGCGTCCTCGGGCTTGGTCAGGTCGGCGGGTGCGGCGGCCGGGGCCGGGGGAGCGGCGGCGGGCGCCTGCTGCGGCGCGGGCGGTGCGGGTGCGGCGGCGGCCGGGGCCGGAGCGGCCGGCTGGGCCTGCGGGGTCTGCTGGGGCTGCGCGTACGGGTTGGGGGCGCCGGGGTCCGGGGCGGCGGGAGTGCCGTAAGCCGCCGGCTGCGGGCCGCCGTACGGTCCCGCCGCCGGCTGGGGCATCGCGAACGGCCGGCCGCCCTGCTGGGGCGGCGGCGGGGCGTACCAGCCGGGCTGGCCCTGGCCGGGCACCGGCATGGGCGGCTGGGCGCCCGGCGGCAGCGGCTGCTGCAGACCCGCCTTCTGGTCGGTGGTCGAGCGGTAGTCGACGGCGCCCTGTGTCATCCGCATGTACGCCTCCTCCAGCGAGGCCTGGTGCGGCGACAGCTCCCACAGCCGGACGCCCGCCTCGTGCGCGAGGTCGCTGATCCGGGGCAGCGGCAGCCCGGTCACGCGCAGCGCGCCGTCCTGCTCCGGCAGCACATGGCCGCCCGCCTCGGTGAGCGTGGTGCTGAGCTTCTCGCGCAGCTGCGGCTCGGTGTCCGGGGTGCGCACCCGGGCGAAGTCGGCGGAGTTGGCCGAGATGAAGTCCCTCACGCTCATGTCGGCGAGCAACTGGCCGCGCCCGATGACGATGAGGTGGTCGGCGGTCAGCGCCATCTCGCTCATCAGGTGCGAGGAGACGAAGACCGTACGGCCCTCGGCCGCCAGGGCCTTCATGAGGTTGCGGACCCAGAGGATGCCCTCGGGGTCGAGGCCGTTGACCGGCTCGTCGAACAGCAGCACCTGCGGGTCGCCGAGCAGCGCGGCGGCGATGCCGAGGCGCTGGCCCATGCCGAGCGAGAAGCCCTTGGAGCGCTTGCGCGCCACGTCCTGCAGGCCGACCACGCCGAGCACCTCGTCCACGCGGCGGGCCGGGATGCCCGACAGCTGGGCGAGGCTCAGCAGATGGTTGCGGGCGGTCCGGCCGCCGTGCACGGCCTTGGCGTCGAGCAGCGCGCCGACCTGGCGGGGCGCGTTGGGCAGCTTGCGGTACGGGTAGCCACCGATCGTCACCGATCCGGACGTGGGGTTGTCCAGGCCGAGGATCATCCGCATGGTCGTCGACTTGCCCGAGCCGTTCGGCCCGAGGAAGCCGGTGACGGCACCCGGCCGCACCTGGAAGGAAAGGTTGTACACGGCGGTCTTGTCGCCGTAGCGCTTGGTCAGGCCGACAGCCTCGATCATGCTCCGCACCCATCGAAAGGTTCAGGACAGCGGGGACCCGCCCCCGTAAGGGTTAGGAGGATATCGAGGCGCTGACGGTTCCGCTCAAAGGACGGTAAAGCCAGAACACTACGATGTGTGACCGGAACGTCTACTGCGCGTCCCTGCGCTTGAGGAGGGCGTACCCGCCGGCGAGCGCGGCGATCACCCACAGCACCATGATCCCGAGCCCGCCCCAGGGCCCGTACGGCGTGTCGTCGGCCGTCGGGACCACCTGCATGATCCGGCTGCCCGCCTGGTCCGGCAGGAACCGGCCGATCTTCTTCGTGGCGTCGACGTTGCCGAGGATGTTGGAGATCAGGAAGAAGAACGGCATCAGGATGCCGAGCGACAGCATCGGCGAGCGCAGCATCGCGGCGACGCCCATGGAGAACATCGCGATCAGCGTCATGTAGAGCCCGCCGCCGATGACCGCGCGCAGCACGCCCGGGTCGCCGAGCCGCGCCCCGTGCGGGCCGAGCATCGCCTGGCCGAGGAAGAACGCGGCGAAGCTCGTGGCCATGCCGACCACCAGGGCGAGCGCGCCGGCCACCGAGATCTTGGCGAACAGGAAGGTGGCGCGCTGCGGTACGGCGGCCAGCGAGGCCCGGATCATGCCCGTGCTGTACTCGTTGGAGACGACCAGCACACCGAACACGATCATGGCGAGCTGGCCCAGGCTCATGCCCGCGAAGCTGACGTAGGTCGGATCGAACGACAGCCGGTCCTGCACCGGCATCGAGTCGAACTGGTTCCGGGAGAGCGCGGAGATGAGCATCCCGAGGGCGACCGTGACCACCACGGCCAGCGACAGTGTCCACACCGTGGACGCCACCGACCGGATCTTGGTCCACTCGGACCGGATGACCTGCACCGTTGCCATGGACGTCAGTCCCCTTTCCATTCGTCGCCCCAGTCCCGCGGGGCGTTCCCGGGCCCGGAGTGCGCGTGGTACTCCACGGCCTGCGCCGTCAGCTGCATGAACGCCTCCTCCAGTGAGGCCTGCCGGGGGCTCAGCTCGTGCAGCACGATCCCGTACCGCGCCGCCAGCTCACCGATCCGCTCGGCCTTGCCGCCCTCCACCTCCAGCGCGCCCCCGCCCGCCTCCACGACGGTGATCCCGTCCTCGTGCAGCAGGTCGAGCAGCCGCTCGTACTGCGGAGAGCGGATCCGGACGAAACTGCGCGCGTACTGCCGGATGAAGTCGGCCATGGACGTGTCCGCGAGCAGCCGCCCCTGCCCGATGACGACGAGATGATCGGCGGTCAGCGCCATCTCGCTCATCAGATGGCTGGAGACGAACACCGTCCGCCCCTGCGCGGCCAGTGATTTCATCAGGTTCCGGATCCAGTGGATGCCCTCCGGGTCCAGCCCGTTGACCGGCTCGTCGAACATCAGGATCCGCGGATCCCCGAGCAACGCCGCCGCGATCCCCAGCCGCTGCCCCATGCCGTACGAGAAACCCTTGGCCTTCTTCCGCGCCACGGCGGTGAGCCCGACGGTGTCCAGCACCTGCGCCACCCGGGATCGCGGGATGCCGTTGCTCTGCGCGAGACACAGCAGATGGTTGTAGGCGCTGCGCCCGCCGTGCACGGCCTTGGCGTCCAGCAGCGCGCCGATGTACGTCAGCGGGTCCTTGAGCTGGTCGTAGTGCCTGCCGTCGATCCGGACGTCGCCGGCGGTGGGGTGATCGAGTCCGAGGATCATCCGCATGGTGGTGGACTTCCCGGCCCCGTTGGGCCCGAGGAACCCGGTGACGATGCCGGGTCTCACCGAGAAGGTGAGTCCGTCGACCGCCACCTTCTCGCCGTAGCGTTTGGTCAGTCCCTCCAGCTCGATCATGCGGACACGCTAAAACGACACGAAGCCCCCTGCCACTTGAAGGCAGGGGGCTTCGAAAGGCACCGAAGGGGCGCGTTACCGGGTCTGCTGCGCCGGCACCCCACGGGAAATGGGCTCGTCGTCGCCGGGCGTGCCCGCGGCAGCGACAGCCGCACCGGTCAGCGTGGCCAGCATCTCCCGGACGTTGGTCAGCTGGGCGTTGATCGAGTCGCGGCGGTTGGTCAGCGCGGCGAGCTCGCGCTCGGATTCCGAGCGGATCCGGTCGGCCTTGGCGTTGGCGTCGGCCACGATGTCCTCGGCCTGGCGCTGGGCCGTCTCCACCGTCTGGCGGGCGCGGCGCTCGGCGTCGGTGCGCAGCTTCTCGGCCTCCAGGCGCAGCTGCTCGGCGCGGTGCTCGATCTCCGCCAGCCGCTTCTCGGCCTTCTGCTGACGCGAGGCCAGGTCGCGCTCGGACTGCTCGCGGCGCTTGGCGAGGTTCGTCTCGAAGTCGGCGGCGGCCTGCGCGGCCTTGGCGCGGGTCTCCTCGAAGAGGGCGTCCGCCTCCTCGCGCTTGGACTGCGCGTCCTTCTGGGCCTCGGAACGCAGCTGGGCGGCTTCGCCCTTCGCCTTCTCGACGATCCGGACGCCCTCGTCCTCGGCCTTGGCCTTGCGCTCGGCGGCGTAGGACTCGGCGTCGTTGCGCACCTGCTGGGCCGCGGACTCGGCGAGATCGCGGTGCTGTTCGGCCGCCCGCCGGGCCTCCTCACGCAGCTCCTTGGCCTCTTCCTCGGCCAGGCGCAGGATCTTCTCGACCCGGGCACCGAGACCCGCGTACGACGGCTCGGCGTCGGTGACCTGGGCCTGGGCGTTCTGCGTCTCGAGGTGGAGCTCCTCGATGCGCTTCTCCAGGGCGGTGATGCGGGCGAGAGCGCTGTCACGGTCGGAGACGAGCTTGGAGATACGTTCGTCCACCTGAGCGCGGTCGTACCCACGCCGCACAAGCTCGAAGCCGTAGGGGGAAGTGTCGCTCATGGGGTTCCTGTCAATGAGACCGGTGAGGTGATAGGGGGAATCCTAGGGGCCGAAGCGGTGTGTCATCGAGCGGATACGTGTTTGATCCGGAGAATGACACCTCTTTTGGGTGGCTGACCACCGGACGGCTTGCCAACCGACTCGGGCAAAGCCCCCAGACGTTACCGGAACGCACCGCTCACACTAGCCGTCTGACGACTTGCCACCCGATCGGGGGGCGCCCACCGTCGCGCCGGCCTTGACCGAGCCCTCCTTGCCGGCCGACGGGGCCTCGAAGGACTCCAGCGCCTCCAGGACGTCCTGGACGCGGGAGATCTCGGCGTTGATGTCCTCGCGCCTGCGCACCAGGATCTCCAGCTCGCGCTTGCCCTCCTCGACCGTGCGCCGGGCCTCGCGGATCGCCTCGGCCTTGAGCTCCTCGGCCTCCCTGACCAGGCTGGCCTTCTTCTGCTCGGCCTCCTTGAGCAGCCCCTCCGCCTTCTTGACGGCGGCGATTCGCACCTTGCCCGCCTCGGAGTTCGCCTCCGACACCAGCTCCTTGGCCTTCGCCTCCGCCTTGGCCAGCTGCTCCTCGGCGGCCTTGATCAGGGCGTCGCAGCGGTCGCCGGTGGACTTCATGGTCTCGGCGGCCTCGCGCCGGGCCCGCTCGTGCAGCTCCTCGATCTCGGTGGTGATGCGGTCGCGCAGCTCCTCCGCGCGCTCCCTGATCGCGGTCGCGTCCCGGCGGGCACCGACCAGCAGCTCGTCGGCGTCCGTGCGGGCCTTCTCCACCAGCGAATTGCCCTCGATCGTGGCCTCGGAGACGATCCGCTCGGCCTCGCTGCGGGCCGCGCCGACCATCGTGTCGGCCTGCGACTCGGCGTCCGCCGTGGTCTTCAGCGCCTGCTCCTGCGCCTCGCTGAGCAGCTTGTCGACCTCGGCCGTGGTCTCGGTGATGAGCGTGTCGACCTGCTCGGCCGCCTCCGAACGCCGCTTGTTGGCGTCCTTGCGGGCCTCGTCCAGGGTCCGCTCGGCCTCCTCGCGGGCGGAGTTGAGCAGCCGTTCGGCCGCCTCCTCCGCGTCCGCCCTGAGCTGCTCGGCCTCCGCCCGCACCCGCTTGGCGTGCGCCTGCGCCGAGCCCACCGTCTCGGCGGCCTCCGCGCGCAGCCGTTCGGCCTCGCCGGTGGCGTCCCCGATGAGCTGCTCGGCGGCCGCCAGAGCCTCAGCGCGCACCCGCTCGGCCTCGGCGGCGGTCTCCGTCTGCAGCCGCTCGGCCTCCGCGATCGTCTCGGTCTGCAGCCGCTCGGCCTCGTTACGGGCCTCGGTGATGAGCGTGTCCGCCTGCGTCGCCGCGTCCGAGCGGATCCGGTTGGCGTCCTCGCGGGCGTCCGCCCGGGTGCGGGCGGCGGCCTGGTCGGCCTCGGCGAGCGCGTCCGAGGCCTCGGTACGCGCCCGCTGGGCGTACTCGCCGGCGTCCGAGCGCAGCCGCTCGGCCTCCTCCATCGCCTCCGCGACCGTACGCTCGGCCAGCGCCCTGGCGGCCTCCGACTCCGCGTTCGCCTCGCGCCGGATCCGCGAGGCGTCCTCGCTCGCCCGCTCCCGCTCGGCGTAGGCGTCGGCGCGGACCCGGTCCGCCTCCTCCTCGGCCTCCCGCCGCGTACGGTCCGCCGCGTGCTCGGCGGCCGAACGCAGCCCGGCGATCTCCTCCTGCGCCTGCTCGTGCAACCCGGCGACGGAGTCCCGTACCTGCTGGGCGTGCTGCTCGGCGGCCGCCACCATCTCGGTGGCGCGCCGGTCGGCCTCCTCGACCAGCCGGGTCGCCTCGGCCTGCGCCTCCTCCACGCGCCCCCGCGCTACGGCCAGCAGCTCCTCGCTCTGCTCGCGGGCCCGCTCGCGCTCCTGGTCGGCCTCGGTCCGCGCGGAACCGAGGATCTCCTCGGCCTCACGGCGGCGCCGGACGGCCTCCTCCTGGGCGGCGGCCAGCGTCTCGGACGCCTCGGTGCCGAGCCGCTCCGCGGCGGCCTGCGCCTCCGCGCGCACCCGGTCGGCGGTGTCCTGGGCCTCCGCCTTCAGCCGCTCGGCCTCGGCGGCGGCCTCGGAGCGCAGCCGTACGGCGACGGCCTCGCCCTCGGCGCGGGAGGCGGACGCGTCGGACGCGGCCTCGGTGCGCAGCCGGTCGGCCTCGGTCTCGGCCTGCTGCTGAAGCGTGCGGATCCGGTCGGCCGCCTCGGCGCGCAGCCGCTCGGTCTCCTCGGCGGCCTCGCGGCGGATCCGGGCGGCCTCCTCACGGGCCTCCGTCAGCGCCTGCTCGGCCGACTCCAGCCGGTCCCGCGTCTCGGTCTGCAGCCGAGTCAGCTCCCCGGCGGCCTCGGCGCGGCGGGCCTCGACGGCGCGCTCGGTCTCCTCGCGCAGCTCGCGCGCGGCCGCCTCGGCGCCCGCCTTGACCGACTCGGCCTGCTCGTCGGCCTCGGCGCGCAGCCGTTCGGCCTCCTTGCGGGCCCGGTCCAGGGTCTCCTCGGCCTGCCGGCGCAGGCTGGTGGCCCGCTCGATGGCCTCGGTGCGGACCTTCTCGCTGTCGGTGGTCGCGGTCTGCCGCAGCTCGTCGGCGTCCGCCTTGGCCTTCGCCAGCAGCTCCTCGGCGGACCTGGCCGCCTCCTCGATCTGCGCGACCGCCTCCCGGCGGGCCTCCGCGCGGATCGACTCGCCCTCGGCGACCGCGTCGGCGCGCAGTTGCTCGGCCTCGCCGCGCAGCCGGCGGGCCTCCTCCTGCAGCTCGACCGTCTTGGCGCGGTACTCCTTGGTGTCGTCCTTCGCCGCGCCCTTGAGCTGCTCGGCGATGTCGTGCGCCTCGGCGCGCAGCCGGTCCGCCTCGGCCTCCGCCTCGGTGCGGATCCGCTCGGCCTCCTCGGCGGCTGCCTTGGTGGTGCGCTTGGCCTCCTCGGAGGCCTTGTTGAGCACGTCCTCGGCGGTCTTGGCCGCCTTCGACAGCTGGGTCGCGCTCTCCTCGGCGGTGACCGTGCGGGCCTTCTCGGCGGCCTCGGCGACGATCTTCTCGGCCTCGGCACGGGCGTCCGCGACCAGCTGCTCGGCCTCGGTCCTGGTCTGCTCGGCCTCCTTGGTGGCCTCCTCGACCAGCCGGGCGACCTGCTCCTTCGCCGTACGCGTGCGCGCCTCGCCCGCGGCCTCGGCGCTCGCGAGGGTCTTGGCGGCGGCCTGCTCGGCCTCCGTCTGCAGCTTCTCGGCCTCCGCCTGCGCCTTGCGCAGCGCCTCCTCGGCCGCCGCCATCCGCTCCTCGGCGGCCCGGCTCAGCTCGGCGGCCTGCCGGCGGGCGGAGTCCGACTCGCCGGCCGCGTCGGTGCGCAGCCGCTCGGCGTGGTCGGTGGCCTCCTGGGCCTGCGTGGAGGCGGCGTTCAGCAGCCGCTCGGCGTCCGTGCGGGCGCGGCGCAGGAGCTGCTCGGCCTCGGCGCGGGCCGCCTCGGCGTCGCTCTGCAGCCGCTCGCGGGCCTCCCGGGTCAGCCGCTCGGCCTCCGCGCGGGCGGCGGCCATCGCCTGCTCGGCCTCGGCGCGGGACTCGTCCAGGAGGCGGCGGGCCTGCTGTTCGGTGCGGGCGCGCAGCTGCTCGGCCCACGCCACGTTCTCGTTGACGTGCGACTCGACGGTGGCGCGGCGCTCGGCCAGCTCCTGGTCGAGCTGCTGGCGCCGGGTCACCGCCTCCTGGTGCAGCTCCGCCTGGAGCCGGGCGGCCTGCTCGGCGTGCTCCTGCAGGATCCGCTGGGTCTGCGCGCGGGCCTGGCTCAGCTCCCGCTCGGCGTCCTGGCGCAGCTGATCGGCCTGCATCTGGGCATTGCGGAGCAGCTGCTCGGCCTGATAGCCGATGTCACCGCCGTCGAAGGCGGGCCGGGTCATCAGGGTGCGGCGCGCCTCGTGCAGCTTGGCGCGCAGCACCTCGACCTGGTAGCCGAGGTCCTCGGCGTGCTGGATCGCCTTTTCCCGCTCGGTCTTCAGCCGCTTCATCTCGGCCTCGAACCGAGAGAGGTGGTCGACGTCAGCCGCCGGCTCTCGCTCCTGGCTCTCGTAGCCCCGCACTGCGCGGTCCCATCCGTCCCCTGGTCAGCTTCTCCAACGAGCTCCGTCCATCCGCCGAACGGGGCCCCCGGGGAATGGTGTCAGATCAACGGCGGAGCACGGGCTGCTGCCCCGACGCTCGTCCCCCGAAACCCGGACCCCGGAACGGTCGTCCCCCGCTTTCGGGGACGACCGCCCCCAACCCTACCGGCCCATATGTACGGGGGTCAGTGCTCAGGGGACTCAACAGGGGCCGAAGTGACCAGTTCTGTGAGCACGCCATGGCAATCCTTGGGGTGCAGGAAGGTGATCCGCGACCCCATGGAGCCGCGCCGTGGCTCGTCGTAGAGCACGCGCACGCCCTTCTGGCGGATGTCCGCGGCGTCCCCGTCCACGTCCGCCGTGCCGAAGGCGATGTGGTGGACGCCCTCGCCGTTCTTCGCCAGCCACTTGCCGACCGCGGAGTCCTCGCGGGTCGGTTCCAGCAGCTGGAGGTAGGAGGCGCCGCCGTCCGAGGTCTCGTTGATCTTGAGCATGGCCTCGCGCACGCCCTGCTCCTCGTTGACCTCGGTGTGGAACACCTCGAAGCCGTAGGTGGCCTGGTAGAACTCGACGGTCGCGTCGAGGTCGTGGCAGGCGATCCCGATGTGGTCGATTCGCGTCAGCATGGATTCAGTGCAGCGCCACGGCCGTGGTTACGCAACGTGCGAGCGATCACACTGACAGGCCGATGACGGCACGGAGTGCCATCAGTACATTCGAAGTAAACCCTCGTTCACTCCTCGGCCTGGGCAGGCCGGTAAGGGGATCGCAGCTCATGCCTTCTGGAACGAACAGCTCGGTGATCGTCGCGGGTGCGCGCACCCCCATGGGACGACTGCTCGGCTCCCTCAAGTCCTTCTCCGGAGCCGACCTCGGCGGCTTCGCGATCAAGGCCGCCCTCGACCGTGCGGGGATCGGCGGCGACCAGGTGCAGTACGTGATCATGGGCCAGGTACTCCAGGCGGGTGCCGGGCAGATCCCGGCCCGCCAGGCCGCCGTCAAGGCCGGCATCCCGATGAGCGTCCCGGCGCTCACCATCAACAAGGTCTGCCTCTCCGGCCTCGACGCCATCGCCCTCGCCGACCAGCTGATCCGCGCGGGTGAGTTCGACATCGTCGTGGCGGGCGGCCAGGAGTCCATGACCAACGCCCCGCACCTGCTGCCGAAGTCCCGCGAGGGCTTCAAGTACGGCGCGGTCCAGATGCTCGACGCCATGGCCCACGACGGCCTGACCGACTCCTTCGAGGGCATCGCCATGGGCGAGTCCACGGAGAAGCACAACACCCGCCTGGGCATCGGCCGCGCCGAGCAGGACGAGATCGCCGCCCTGTCCCACCAGCGGGCCGCCGCCGCGCAGAAGAACGGCCTGTTCGAGGCCGAGATCACCCCGGTGGAGATCCCGCAGCGCAAGGGCGACCCGGTCCTGTTCAGCAAGGACGAGGGCATCCGCGGCGACACCACGGCCGAGTCCCTGGGCAAGCTGCGCCCGGCCTTCAGCAAGGAGGGCACGATCACCGCCGGCTCGTCCTCCCAGATCTCCGACGGCGCGGCCGCCGTGGTCGTGATGAGCAAGGCCAAGGCCGAGGAGCTGGGCCTGAGCTGGCTCGCCGAGATCGGCGCGCACGGCAACGTGGCGGGCCCGGACAACAGCCTGCAGTCGCAGCCGTCCAACGCGATCCTGCACGCCCTCAAGAAGGAGGGCCTTGAGGTCTCCGACCTCGACCTCATCGAGATCAACGAGGCCTTCGCCGCGGTCGCCGTGCAGTCAATGAAGGACCTCGGCGTGTCCACGGAAAAGGTGAACGTCAACGGCGGCGCGATCGCGCTGGGCCACCCGATCGGCATGTCCGGCGCCCGGCTCGTCCTCCACCTGGCCCTCGAGCTCAAGCGGCGTGGCGGCGGCACCGGCGCGGCCGCGCTGTGCGGCGGCGGCGGCCAGGGTGACGCGCTGATCGTGCGGGTACCGAAGGCGTAAGCACCCTCGTAGTACGCGTCTGATACGTCTGTGAACTGAACGGAGCTGTTTGATGCAGGACGTCTCCTCTCTGGTGGCCCAGGCCAGGGAAGGCCGGCCGCGGGCCGTGGCCCGGCTGATCTCCCTCGTGGAGGGGGCGTCCCCGCAGCTCAGGGAGGTCATGGCGGCCCTGGCCCCGCTGACCGGCAACGCCTATGTGGTCGGTCTGACGGGCTCCCCGGGTGTCGGCAAGTCGACCTCCACCTCCGCGCTCGTCACGGCGTACCGCAAGCAGGGCAGGCGGGTCGGCGTCCTGGCCGTCGACCCGTCCTCGCCGTTCTCCGGCGGCGCCCTGCTCGGCGACCGCGTCCGCATGTCGGAGCACGCCTCCGACCCGGGCGTCTACATCCGCTCCATGGCCACCCGGGGCCACCTGGGCGGCCTCGCCTGGGCGGCGCCGCAGGCGATCCGTGTGCTGGACGCGGCGGGCTGCGACGTGATCCTGGTCGAGACGGTCGGCGTAGGCCAGTCGGAGGTCGAGATCGCCTCCCAGGCGGACACCAGCGTGGTGCTGCTGGCCCCGGGCATGGGCGACGGCATCCAGGCGGCGAAGGCGGGCATCCTGGAGATCGGCGACGTGTACGTCGTCAACAAGGCGGACCGGGACGGCGCCGACGCCACGGCCCGCGAACTGAACCACATGCTGGGCCTCGGCGAGTCCCGCGGCCCCGGCGACTGGCGCCCGCCGATCGTGAAGACGGTCGCGGCCCGTGCCCAGGGCGTCGACGAGGTCGTGGAGGCCCTGGAGAAGCACCGCGCGTGGATGGAGGAGCGCGGTGTCCTCGCGGAGCGCCGCAAGGCCCGAGCGGCCCGCGAGGTGGAGACCATCGCGGTGACGGCCCTGCGCGAACGCATCGGCGACCTGCACGGCGACCGCCGCCTCAGCGCGCTCGCGGAGCGCATCGTCGCGGGGCAACTGGATCCCTACCGCGCGGCGGACGAGCTGGTGGCGGGCCTGACGCAGGGCTGAGCGGGTCGCCAACCCCGCGGTGGCGCTGGTAAGTTGACGGGCATGTTCCTCACCTTGGCGTAGAGCGCACACCGGACGCGAGGCCGGCTTCAAGGCCCTCGCGCCCCTCGGTGTCCCCTCTTCCGCCTCCACCAGAGGAACATCAGCATGTCCACGCATGCCCCCGCGCGGCCCTCGTACGCCGCCGTACTGCGCCTGCCGCACGCGCGCCGCACCTTCGCCGCCGCCCTCACCGCCCGCCTGTCCTACGGCACGGTCTCCCTGGCGGCGCTGCTCTCCGTCACCCGGGCCACCGGCTCCTACGCCGTCTCCGGCGCCGTGCTCTCCCTGTTCGGCGCCGCGACGGTCTTCCTGATGCCGTTCAGGGCGTCCTTGATCGACCGGCACGGGGCGCGCAGAGCCCTGCTGCCCATGTCCGTGCTCTACGGCGCCCTGCTGTGCGTCCTGGCCGCCCTGACCTGGCGCCCCGGAGCACCGTCGCCGGCCGTCGCCGCAGCGGCGGCCCTCGCGGGCGCGTGCGCGCCTCCGCTGGGGCCGACCATGCGCGCGGTGTGGGCCGCCCTGGCCCCCGGGCCGGGCATGCTGGCCCGCGCCTACAGCCTGGACGGCGTCGCCGAGGAGTTGCTGTACGTCTCCGGTCCGGTCCTGGTCGGCGTGCTCACCGGCTGGGCCCCGCCGGCTGCCGGGATCCTGTTGAGCGCGCTGCTGATCGTGGGCGGTACCTGCGTCTTCGTCACGTCTCCGGCGATGCCCGGTCCCCGTGGCGCCGCTCCGGGTAGGCGGCGCGGCAGCCTCTCCGGCCTGTCGGCGCCGGTCGCCGTGGCCACGGGTGTGGGACTGGCTCTCAGCGCAGTGGAGCTGCTGGTGATGGCCTTCGCCGCGCGGCGTTCGTACGACACCGCCCTGGTGCCCTGGGTGCTGGGCGCGCTCTCGGCGGGCAGTGCGGTGGGCGGGCTGGTCAACGGCGCGGTCCGGTGGCGGGCGCCGGCCCGGGTCCGCCTGTGCTGGTTCGCGCTGGTCCTCGGGCTGCTGGTCGCGGTGGCGGGCCTGGCGCCCGGGCTGTGGACCCTCGCGGGGGTCATGGGACTCGCCGGGGCGTTCATCGCCCCCGCCCTCACGACGGCGTACCTCGTGGTCGACGAGACGGCGCCGGAGGGCGCCCGTACCCAGGCGGGCGCCTGGGTCAATACCGGGGTGAACGCGGGGAGTTCGGCGGGGGCGATGGTGACGGGGGCGCTGATCGGGCGGGTGCCGCTGGGGGTGTGTTTCGTGCTGGCGGGAGCGGTGGCCGTGCTGCCCGCCGCGGCGGTGTGCCGCCGTCGCCGGGTGCGGGCCGTCGGTGGCTGATGGCTCCCCCACTCTCGACTTCGCTCGAGCGGGGGACGCCCATCGCGGCGGAGCCGCACGTCGGCACCGCCCCGCGCCCCTTGTGGGCGCGGTTCCGCCGGCAGGGTCAGGGACGCCCCCGCTGCCCCCTCAGGTGCTCGGCGATCGGCTTCAAGGCCTTGTCCAGTTCCGTCAACGCCTCCGGCGAGAGCAGATCGATGAAGTGCCGGCGCACGGATGCGACGTGGTGGGGTGCCACCTTCTTCATCGTCTCCATGCCGTGCTCGGTGAGCACGGCGTACAGCCCCCGCCGATCGGACTCGCAGTTCTCACGGCGCACCAGGTTCGCGTTCTCCATCCGCGTGATCTGGTGCGACAGCCGGCTCTTGGACTGCAGGGTCGCCGAGGCGAGGTCGCTCATCCGCATGCGTACGTCGTCCGATTCGGACAGGTTCACGAGGATCTCGTAGTCGTTCATAGTCAGGCCGAACGGCTGCAGATCCTTCTCCAGCTGGTACGTCAACAGCCTGTTGACCTCCAGGTGGGTGCGCCAGGCGCACTGCTCCGCATCGGTCAGCCAGCGCGTGGCCGTCTCGGTCTCCATGAATGAAGTCTACCTAAGAAGTTGAATGGCGAACTACTTGGGGTGGTGTGACTGTGCGCACGCGTTCGATGTCACCCTCCGCAGACTACCGCTCACAGCCCGAAGCGGCGCTGGAGGTCTCCCAGCTGTCCGGGAAGGCGCGGTCCCTCCGATGGTTGCCGACCGTGTCCGCCCGGTGCCGCTCCGCCACCTCCGGGTACCCCCGGTTCGGACGGCACGACCCCCGTCGCCGTCTCCTCCATGAGGGCCTCCGTCGACTGCAGAAGGACCGTCCCGGCGCCCACGAACTCGAACTGGTGCTCCTCCCCGGATACCCCGCCGAGGCCCGTCATCGCACGTAGACCGCCCAGTACACCCGTCAGATAGCCGTGGTCGTAGTGATGGCACGGCGACGGGCAGTCGGCCCACCCGACGAGCGCCTGCGGGTCGACCCGGATCGGAGGTTCCATGAACACCACCGGACCGTTAGATGCGGCGACGAACTTCCCGGTTCCGATAAGGGTCAGAAAACCCGGCACGATCGATTGCTTGAGCGCGAGACTTGGCTGAAAAGCGAGCAGGTTGCCCGCGCGAATGGTCAGGTTCCCGTCGTCCAGGTCGTAGGAGTTGACGTCGAAGGCCCGGTCGGCCAGCAGCATCTTGCCCGAGCCCGTCGCCACGACCCAGTCGCTCGCGTGCAGTGGCGAATGGAACGAGGTACGGACAAGTCGGTCGAGTCGGCCGTGCCCGATGCCGTTGAACTCGATCGCCCCGTAGTAGGCGATCATCTTCCCCTTCTGCAGGAACCACTCCCCGCTCTTGAGCTCGACGCAGAACGTGTAGTTGTTCACGTTGTCGTCGGCGGGCAGCGTCATCGGGTCGTACACCACCGGGCCGCCCGGGCTGCCGTAGGTGCCTGCGTACGCGCTCACAGCTTCTCCTCCGACGCCTGGACGTACACCGTGCCGTTGCCGCTCAGCTCCAGCTGGAAGGCCTCGCCGGAGCCGCGGCCCACCATCTCGCGCCAGCCGAGCGCGGTGGACAGCCTGTTGCGGACCTCGCCGTGGTGGGCGACGTAGGCCTGCGGGTCGACGTGGACCGGGCGCTGCGGGGTGATCGGGAGCTCGAAGACGCCGCCGTGCGCCATCACGGCGACCGAGCCCTGGCCCTGGAGGGTGGTGGTGAACAGTCCCTGCCCGGTGACCTGGCCCCGGACCAGGCCCATCACGCCGCCCTGCGAGCCCATGAACATCGTGCCCTGCCGGAGCGTGCCCTCGAAGGCGAGCAGGCGGTCGGCCTCGACGTAGAGGGTGTCGCCGGTGAGGTGGATGACGTGGACGTGGTGGCCGCCGTGCCCGAAGAAGACGGTGCCGCTGCCCTCGACGGTCATCAGCGGGGTCGCCTCGCCCGTCACCCGGCGCCCGAGCATGGACATCAGCCCGCCCTGGCCGCCCTGGATGTTCGGGGTGAAGGACACGTCCCCCTTGTAGGCGAGCATCGCCCCGCGCTGACTGAACAGCCGCTGCCCGGGCAGCACGGTCGCCTCGACCATCTTCGAGTTGATCTCCCGGAACGTCATGGCTACAGATCCCCCGCGATCGTGTTCCGCTCGCTCGGCTGCACGTACACCAGCCCGTCGCCCTCGAAGCGGATCTGGAAGGCCTCGCCGCCACCCTCCCCGAAGAACGTGCGGAACGTCACTCCGGACTGGAAGGACTGCCGGACATCACCCTGGTGGGCGATGTAGGCACCCGGGTCGACGATCAGCGGGTACTGCGGGCTGACCCGGAGCACCACCGCCGGCCCGTCCGACATGATCGCCGCCTGCCCGTGCCCCTCGACGGTCGTCGTGAACAGGCCGTTGCCCTGCGAGGCGCCGCGCAGCCCGGTGAACGTCGTGCCCGTACGCAGCCCCGCGTCGGTCGCCAGCAGGTTGCTCGACTCCACGTACAGCTTGTCGCCCTGGAGACCGACCAGGTTGATCTCCGAGGCCCGGTCCGCGAACCAGCACGTGCCGTGCCCCTTCACCTCCATCACCGTCATCTGCTCGCCGGTGAGCCGCCGGGTCACCATCCCGCGCAGCCCCTCCCCGCCACCACTCAGCTTCTTGAAGCTCATCTGCCCGTCGTACGCGACCATCGAGCCGTTCTTCGCCTTCACGGCGTCCCCGGTCATGTCGACGGCGAGCACCTTGCTGCCCTGAAGTCGGAACATCGCCACGGAGCGAAAGTAGCGGCGCAGAGGGTGGACGGAACAGGGCCCATGGGTGGACACCGACCCTGAGCGGACCCCTAGGGCGACGGTTTGCTTCAATGGTGGAGCGCTTGTGCGTGCGTTCACAAACGGCAGCCCGCCACCGACGGACCGTAACCGCAGACCGTCGCGAACACTCCCACCGAAGGTGATCCGTGGACATCAAGACCGCCACCGCCCTCCGCCGCCTCCGCCTGGTCTCGGCCCCGGAGGCCGTGTCCTTCCTGATCCTCCTCGTCTGCTCGGTGCTGAAGCGGACCACGGACTTCAACGCGGTCCCCGTCATGGGCGCGGTCCACGGCGTTCTGTTCATCCTGTACGTGATCTTCTGGGCGGACGCCTGGAACCGCGCCAAGTGGCCGCTGAGGACGGGTCTCCTCTACTTCGTCCTCTCGGTGCTGCCCACCGGCGGCTTCTTCGCCGAGCGCAAGCTGCGCCGCGAGGCCGAGGACGCCGTGATCGCGGCCCGCGCCCGCAAGGAAGGAGTCGTGAACGCATGATCGTCGCCTTCTCCGTGACGCCGCTGGGCGTCGGCGAGGACGTGGGGGAGTACGTCGCCGACGCCGTCCGCGTGGTCCGCGAGTCGGGCCTGCCCAACCGCACCGACGCGATGTTCACCTCCATCGAGGGCGAGTCCTGGGACGAGGTCATGGACGTCGTCAAGCGCGCCGTCGCCGCCGTGGAGCAGCGCGCCCCGCGCGTGTCGCTCGTCCTCAAGGCCGACATCCGCCCCGGCGTGACCGACGGACTGACCTCCAAGGTCGAGACGGTCGAACGGCACCTGGCGCAGTAGGCGGCCCCCTTTTGAGCGGTCGCCCAGGGAGGTGTACGTTCCCCTCCTGATCATCCGAGCGATCGCTCAACTTCGCGCTCCGGCCTGGGGGAACAACACCATGGGTCTCTACCGGGAGACACACATACGCGCCGACCTCGACGAGCTGTGGGCGCGCACCCAGGACCCCGCCACGCGCCTGCGCTGGGACCTCCGCTTCAGGTCCATCGACCCCCTGCCGGGCGTGCCGGGCGAGCCCCGGCGCTTCACCTGCGCCTGGCGCGTCCTGCCGCTCCTCACCGTGCCCGGCACCGGCGTCGCCGCCGGCGAGAGGGACCGCCCCGACGGCACGCGCGTGTGCGCCCTGCGTTTCTCCTCCTCGCACCCGCTCTCCCCGATCGCCGAGGCGAGCGCCTACTGGCGTTACGTGCCAGACGCGCAGGGCGTGCGCCTGCTCACCGGGTACGCGTACCGCGCCCGCGGGGGCGCGTTCGGTGCGCTGGCGGACCGCCTGGTGCTGCGGCCGCTGACCGGCTGGGCCACGGGGTGGTCGTTCGACCGGCTCCGGTTGTGGCTGGAGCGCGGGATCACTCCCGAGCGGGCCCTGGTCAACTGGATCGCCGAGCTGGTGGTCCGTGCGCTGGTCCTCACGGTGTGTCTGACCGGGCTGGGGCTGGAGTCGCTGCTGCGGCTCTTCGGGTCCTTCGCCGACACCGTGGCCTATCTGTGCCCGCTGGTGCTGGTGCTCGCCGGGTCGCTCGCGGTCTTCAAGGCGCCGCTGGCCGGGACGCCCGCCGCCCGGCGGTGCCTGCGGGCACCGGTCACCCAGGCGCGTACGCCGCGGGTGCTGCGCCGGCTGGAGGCCGTTCCGGTCACGTGAGGGGTGGGGGCGCCGCGGAGTGCGGGTGCGCTGCGGCTGGCCCGCGCCCCTTCAGGCCGGCTGTCCTGCCGCGAGTGCCATGCCCAGCGGTGTCCGTTCGTACAGCACCTGGTGGCCGTATCGGCGCGCCGTCAGCAGGCCCGCGTCGCGCAGCACCGCCAGGTGGGCCGACACCGACGACGGCGCCAGTCCCAGCCGGTGGGCCAGGGCCGTGGTGGTCGCCGGTTCGTCCAGCGCGGTCAGCACCTCGGCCCGGTTGCGGCCCAGCAGCCGTACCAAGGCCTTGGGCGTCCGTCCGCCCGACTCCGTCCACAGGCCCGCGATCCCCCGGGCCGGGTAGACCAGCGTCGGCTGCCACGGGGGCTCGAAGCCGGTGACCACGTCGGGCCACGAGAACACGCTCGGCATCAGCACGAGCCCCTGGCCGGCCAGGGCGCGGGCGTGCTCGCCGTGCCCCGCGAGCGTCAGCGTGCGGCCGTCCCAGGACAGGCGGGTGTCCAGCTCGGGCAGCAGCGTGCCGAGGCCGACCTCGGCCAGGCGGCGGGAGTGGAAGGCCACGTCCGCCTCCAGCAGCGCCCGCAGCCGGGGCCAGTCCGGGGCGATCAGCACCCGCCAGGCCTCCTCCACGGCGTCCGCCAGCTCCTCGACCATCCGGGCCGGGTCCGCGAGCCAGGCGCGGCCCCGGGGCGACTCCAGCGCGCCGGGTGTGCAGGCCAGGGAGAGGGCGGTGTCCTCGCGGGCGGCTTCCGGATCGGACGCCCGTACGGCCGCGATCTCCTCCTCGAAGGGGGCGGCCGGCCCGAGCGGCGGCGCCCCGAGCCAGTCCGGCGAGTGCCCCCGCCGGGGCATCAGCAGCCACAGCGGGGCCAGGTCGAGCCCGGCCGCCGCCTGTCTGATCCGCCGCAGCCAGGGCGCCTGATAGGCGTGCCGGTCGGGCCGTTTCAGCGTCCGCACCGCCTCGTGCGTCTCCCACAGCGGGGAGATCGCGAACCGGCAGCGCAGGAAGTCGTCGTCGCCGAAGTGCAGCCGCGACGGCATGCGCACCCCCTCGAAGATTCGGCTGGAGCCGAAACTCTACGGCTCCCGGTGCGTCCCCGGGCACGCTGACCGGCATGTCCGCACCCACCCAGGCCGCCCCGGCGTCGGCCGGCTACGGCCGTGTCTTCGCCGTGCCCGAGTTCCGGGCCGTCTTCGCCGCGCACCTCCTGTCCATGCTCGGCGTGATCGTCAGCGAGATCGCGCTCTCCGTCCTCGTCTACGACCTCACCCGCTCGCCCCTGCTGAGCGCGCTCACCTTCGCGCTGGGCTTCCTGCCGTACGCCGTCGGCGGCATCCTGCTCGCGCCCGTCGCCGACCGCTTCCCGGCCCGGCGCGTGCTGGTCGTCTGCGACGTGGTGTGCGCCGGCTGTGTGGCCCTGATGACGGTTCCGGGCACCGGCATCGGGCTGCTGCTCGCGCTGCGCTGCGCGCTCGCCGTCGTCTCGCCCGTGTTCGCCGGCACCCGCATGGCCACGCTGGCCGACGTCCTCGGCGAGGGCGACCTGTTCGTCCTGGGCCGCTCCCTGCTGCGGATCGTCGCCCAGAGCGCCCTGCTCGTGGGCTACGGCCTCGGCGGTCTGCTGCTGACCGCCGTCAGCCCACGCCACGCCCTGCTGATCACCGTCGGCACCTTCCTTGCCTCCGCCGTCCTGCTGCGCTGCGGCACCCGGCACCGCCCCGCCCGCACGCGCCGGGGCGCGGACGCTCCGTCCGGCCCGCGCACGCCGCTGACCGGCCGCCGCGTGCGCGTCCTGCTGCTCGTGTTCTGGGTCCCGGCGGCGTTCTCGGTCGTACCCGAGGCGCTGGCGGCGCCGTACGCCGACGAGCTGGGCAGTGGCTCGGCGGGCCTCGGGCTGCTGATGTGCGCGCTGCCCGTGGGCACGGTGGCCGGCGAACTGTTCGCCGGGTCCAGGCTGGGGCCCGAGGCGCGCGAACGCATCGCCCTGCCGTTGCTGTGCCTGACCCTGCTGCCGTACCTCGGCTTCGCCCTGCGCCCCGGACTGGCCGCCTCCCTGGTGCTCCTGCTGCTGTCCGGGGCCGGGTCGGCGTACACGCTGGGCCTGGACCAGTGGTTCGTGCGGGCCGTGCCGGAGGAGCTGCGCGGGCGGGCCATGACCGTGCTGCACGCCGGGCTGATGACCGTGCAGGGCGTCGGCATGGCGCTGGCCGGTGTGGCGGCCCAGACGGTGGGGGTGCGTACGGCGGTGGCCGGGGCCGGAGTGGCGGGTGTGCTGTGCTGTTGCGCACTGGCCGGCGCGGTCCGGGCGACGGGAAGCGACCGAAAGCCGAGACGGGGCTGACCGGAATATGACCGGCCGGTAGGGTCTGATGACGTGCCGAAGCCACTCAGCCTCCCCTTCGACCCCATCGCCCGTGCCGACGAGCTCTGGAAGCAGCGCTGGGGAAACGTGCCGTCCATGGCCGCGATCACCTCGATCATGCGGGCCCAGCAGATCCTGCTCGCCGAGGTGGACGCGGTGGTCAAGCCGTACGGGCTGACGTTCGCGCGGTACGAGGCGCTGGTGCTGCTCACCTTCTCCAAGGCCGGCGAGCTGCCCATGTCCAAGATCGGCGAGCGGCTGATGGTGCATCCCACCTCGGTGACGAACACCGTGGACCGGCTGGTGAAGTCCGGGCTGGTCGCCAAGCGGCCCAACCCCAACGACGGCCGCGGCACCCTCGCCGTCATCACCGACAAGGGCCGCGAGGTGGTCGACGCGGCCACCCGCGACCTGATGGCGATGGACTTCGGGCTCGGCGTGTACGACGCGGAGGAGTGCGCGGAGATCTTCGCGATGCTCCGCCCGCTGCGCATCTCGGCGCACGACTTCGAGGACGAGTGACCCCGGGCAAGATCTGCCGGAACGGGTGGTTACGCTCGTTGGCATGAAGAAGAGCGTGCTGACCCGCTACCGCGTCATGGCCTACACCACCGGTGTCCTGCTGGTCCTGCTGTGCCTGAGCATGATCGCGAAGTACGGGCTGGACATCAGCGGTGCCGCCGACGTCACCCGGGTCGTCGCCATCGCCCACGGCTGGCTGTACGTCGTCTACCTGGTCGTCGCCTTCGACCTGGGCTCCAAGACGAAGATGCCGATCGGCAGGCAGCTGTGGGTGCTGCTCGCGGGGACGATCCCGACGGCCGCCTTCTTCGTCGAGCGCAGGATCAGCCGCGAGCTGGAGGCCAAGGTCGCCGACCAGGCCCCGGCCGTCGCCAAGGCGTAGGGGCGACCTTCGTCACACCGCCGTACGGGCCCCGTACGGCGGTCAGCCATCGACATTTACTAGGACGTCCAAGTAAATTCGATGGTATGGACGCTCACGCCATCGAGGAGGGCCGCCGGCGCTGGCAGGCCCGCTATGACGCCGCGCGCAAGCGCGACGCAGACTTCACCACGCTCTCCGGCGATCCCGTGGAGCCGGTGTACGGGCCCCGACCGGGCGACACGTACGAGGGATTCGAGCGGATCGGCTGGCCCGGGGAGTACCCCTTCACGCGCGGGCTCCATCCGACCGGCTACCGCGGGCGTACCTGGACGATCCGGCAGTTCGCCGGGTTCGGCAACGCCGAGCAGACCAACGAGCGGTACAAGATGATCCTGGCCGCCGGCGGTGGTGGTCTGTCCGTGGCCTTCGACATGCCCACGCTCATGGGGCGCGACTCCGACGACCCCCGCTCGCTCGGCGAGGTCGGCCACTGCGGGGTCGCCATCGACTCCGCCGCCGACATGGAGGTCCTGTTCAAGGACATCCCGCTCGGCGACGTCACCACCTCCATGACCATCAGCGGTCCGGCCGTGCCCGTCTTCTGCATGTACCTGGTCGCCGCCGAGCGCCAGGGCGTGGACCCGTCGGTCCTCAACGGCACGCTCCAGACCGACATCTTCAAGGAGTACATCGCGCAGAAGGAGTGGCTCTTCCAGCCCGAGCCCCATCTGCGCCTCATCGGCGACCTCATGGAGTACTGCGCCGCCGGCATCCCCGCCTACAAGCCGCTGTCCGTGTCCGGCTACCACATCCGTGAGGCGGGTGCGACGGCCGCGCAGGAGCTGGCGTACACGCTGGCCGACGGCTTCGGGTACGTCGAGCTGGGGCTCAGCCGCGGCCTGGACGTGGACGTCTTCGCGCCCGGCCTGTCCTTCTTCTTCGACGCGCACGTCGACTTCTTCGAGGAGATCGCCAAGTTCCGTGCCGCGCGCCGGATCTGGGCGCGCTGGATGCGGGACGTGTACGGCGCGAAGAGCGACAAGGCGCAGTGGCTGCGGTTCCACACGCAGACCGCCGGTGTGTCGCTGACGGCCCAGCAGCCGTACAACAACGTCGTCCGTACGGCCGTGGAGGCGCTGGCTGCCGTCCTCGGCGGGACGAACTCGCTGCACACCAACGCGCTCGACGAGACCCTCGCGCTGCCCAGCGAGCAGGCCGCCGAGATCGCGCTGCGCACCCAGCAGGTGCTGATGGAGGAGACCGGCGTCGCCAACGTGGCGGACCCGCTGGGCGGTTCGTGGTACGTCGAGCAGCTGACGGACCGGATCGAGGCCGACGCGGAGAAGATCTTCGACCAGATCAAGGAGCGGGGCCTGAGGGCCCACCCGGACGGGCAGCACCCGATCGGCCCGGTCACCTCCGGGATCCTGCGCGGGATCGAGGACGGCTGGTTCACCGGCGAGATCGCCGAGTCCGCCTTCCGCTACCAGCAGGCGCTGGAGAAGGGCGACAAGAAGGTCGTCGGCGTCAACGTCCACACCGGGTCCGTCACCGGGGACCTGGAGATCCTGCGGGTCAGCCACGAGGTGGAGCGGGAGCAGGTACGGGTGCTCTCCGAGCGGAAGGCGGCGCGGGACGAGGCCGCGGTGCGCTCCGCACTGGAGGCGATGCTGAGTGCCGCGCGGGACGGCTCCAACATGATCGAGCCGATGCTGGACGCGGTGCGGGCCGAGGCGACGCTCGGCGAGATCTGCGGGGTGCTGCGGGACGAGTGGGGCGTGTACACGGAGCCCGCCGGCTTCTAGGCGCCCGGCGCCGTTCTCGGCCGGGGCGGGCGCGGCTACGCCGCGCCCGTCAGGCCCAGCAGCAGCACGCGCGTGAAGTCGCGCACCCACTCCTCGTCCGCCGGTTTCCCGCTCACCAGCGTGCGGTGGACCACCGCGCCCGCGACCACGTCGAAGATCAGGTCCACCGTGCGGGCGGACTCCTCCGGGTCGGGTTCCGGGGGGAGTTCGCCCCGCCTCTGGGCGCGGGCGCGGCCCTCCAGGACCAGGCGCATCTGGCGCTCCACGATGGAGGCGCGGATGCGCTCGCGCAGCGCGTCGTCGCGGGTGGACTCGGCGACCAGCGCCATCAGGCCACTCTTGGCCTCCGGACGGGCCAGGATGGCCGCGAACTGCAGGACCACGCCCTCGATGTCGGCGGCCAGGCTGCCGCGGTCGGGAAGCTCCAGCTCGTCGAAGAGTTCCGCCACCGCGTCGCACACCAGCTCGGGCTTGCCGGCCCAGCGGCGGTACAGCGTCGTCTTCGCGACCCCGGCCCGGGTCGCCACGTCCCCCAGGGTGAGCTTGGACCAGCCCAGTTCCACCAGCGCCGCCCGGGTCGCGGCCAGGATCGCGGTGTCCGCGGCGGCGCTGCGCGGGCGCCCGGTACGGCTGGCGGGAGTGCGGCTCTGCATCCCTCGACCATAACCGGCGGGATCTGTGCGGTCGTGAGGGAGATCACCGGGCAGTGGTGTCGCGCGGGGTCCGCATGGCATTACGCTACGAGTCGTAGCGAAAGCGCGTGAGGCTCGTGAGGGACGTACACGGGGCGCACGCGAGTGGTGACCACGGGGGCGTGGGGTGGGGACCCGGCGCCCGCGCACGGCACTTTTTCATTCCGGCGCGGTGACGGGGGAGGATAGACGCATGCAGCCACGGAACATGTCCATGAGCGGCGTCGTCGACCTCGCCGCGGTGAAGGCGGCCCAGGAGGCCAAGGCCAAGGCCGAGCAGACGCGCGCCGAGGTCGCCCGGCAGGGCGGCACGGGAGCCGTCGCCCCGGCCGATCTCGTCATCGACGTCGATGAGGCGGGCTTCGAGAGGGATGTCCTCCAGCGCTCCGCCGAGGTCCCCGTCGTGATCGACTTCTGGGCCGAGTGGTGTCAGCCCTGCAAGCAGCTGAGCCCGGTCCTGGAGCGGCTGGCCGTCGAGTACAACGGGCGCTTCCTCCTCGCCAAGATCGACGTCGACGCCAACCAGATGCTGATGCAGCAGTTCGGGGTGCAGGGCATCCCGGCCGTGTTCGCCGTTGTGGCCGGACAGGCGCTGCCCCTGTTCCAGGGGGCGGCCGGCGAGCAGCAGATCCGGCAGACCCTGGACCAGCTGGTGCAGGTGGCCGAGCAGCGGTTCGGCCTCACCGGTCTGACCGTCGACCCGGACGCGCAGCCGGGCCAGGAGGCCGCGCAGCAGCAGGTGGGGCCGTACGACGCGGCGTTGAACGCGGCCGCGGAGGCGCTGGACGCGGGAGACCTGGGCGGCGCGATCCGGGCCTACCAGAACGTGCTGGCCGACGACCCGGCCCACCCCGAGGCCAAACTCGGCCTGGCGCAGGCCGAGTTGCTGCAGCGGGTGCAGGGCTTCGACCCGCAGAAGGTCCGTCAGGAGGCCGCGGAGAAACCGAAGGACGTCGAGGCGCAGATCGCCGCCGCCGACCTGGATCTGGTGGGCGGCCATGTCGAGGACGCCTTCGGGCGGCTGATCGAGACCGTGCAGCGTACGGTGGGTGACGACCGGGACACCGTGCGGCGCCGGCTGCTCGAACTGTTCGAGGTCGTGGGGTCCGAGGATCCGCGCGTGGTGGGCGCACGAAGGGCCCTGGCGCGCGCCCTGTTCTGACCAGTCGCTAAACGCCACGGCTTGTGATGCCGGGGTGAAAGGTTTGCCGACGAGTCGTCACGACGGCTCTGCTTTACCAAATCTTGGTAATCGCGCAAACTGTTACTCGGAGTAAGTCGAAGCCGTTGGTCTGTCTGGTTTGATCCAGAGATCAACGGCTTTGCTCTGCCCTTGGATGCCACCCAGCGTCGCGCTCCGAGACCGGTCGGTCGTCCTCCGGTTATCCGGCCGTTACTAGCCAGTAACGAACCCCCTTGTGCCCGGGCCGAGAATGCACCACGATCGGCGACGCTCGGTCCATTCCCGTACCCCGGCAGCCGGTCGGGTCACGGGAGAATCTGGGTCCCCACCGAGCAGAGCCGGCGGCAGTGGCGTCGGCTCTAGGGCAGGGGGGTCTTCGTCCACTCGGCGAAGCCTGTCCAGCAAGGTTGTGCGTGATGCGTGTCAGGCGCGACCAGTGGTTGTCGCTCGGGGGTGATCGCCGGTGATTCGGGCGCGGTTCGCGCCGCCGAGCGCGGGCGCTCTCCTTCCCGAGGACGTAGCACTTCTCCCATCCCTGCCTGGCTGAGCCGCGATTCCGGGGCGAGTCCGGGCCAGGAGATGTACGTCCGAGAAGGAGGAAATATGGAGTCCCAGGTGCGTGGCGGGACCAGATGGAAGCGGTTCGCTGTGGTCATGGTGCCCAGCGTTGCCGCGACGGCCGCGATAGGTGTCGCCCTCGCGCAGGGCGCTCTCGCCGCTTCGTTCAGCGTGTCCGGTCAGTCGTTCAAGGTGACCGCCGACTCGCTCGAGGGCAAGGGTTTCGAGCAGTACGGCGCCCTCGACAACGGCTATGAGCTGAACGGCAAGAAGACGCTCCACCCGGTGGCCGTCTCGGCGTTCACTCACGCCGAGATCACCAACCTGTGCCAGTCCGTGGTCACGCCCGACGTGCCGATCTTCGGCAAGGTCAGCCTGATCCTGCGGGCCGGTGGCCCGGGGCACGACAAGGTCGAGGCCGACCGGATCTACATCGACGTCGCGGACCTCAACGCCGACGCCACCTTCAACAACATCGACATCGGTGTGGCCGCCAAGGACGCCAGCAAGGGTCCGGGCATGAAGGGCGGGGGCGAGCAGGCCAACCCGTACGGTTTCGCACAGCAGGCCGACTCGGCCACGCTGACCGGCGTGAAGCAGACGGCATGGGCGACCACCGCGGGCACCTTCAAGCTCAGTGGTCTTCACATGTCGCTGTCGACCGACGGCGCGGAGTGCTACTAAGCACTTGTTGACGGGCGGGGGAGCCGATGGCGCCCCCGCCCGTCCCCTCTCCGGCCGCGTTTTCACACGCGGCACACATCACCACCACAGCAACGCCGCACCAGGGAGCTGTTTTCCATGAGCGCCGAGACTCCTGCCGCCGCGCCCGGCCAGTTCACCCGCCGGAGGCTGCAGTTCCGCGCCTGGCGGGGCACGCGTCCGTTCTGGGCCGGCCTGTACGTCCTGCTCAGCGGTCTTCCGATCATCTACTTCCCCTACTTCCATCTCCAGATCGGTCATCTGACGCTGGCGATGGCGACGACGGCGGGAGCGGGATCCCTGATCATCGGCGTACTGCTCATCGTCCTGGGCATCAGCCTCTGGTTCCAGAAGCACGTACGGACGTTCGCGGGCATCGCTGCGATCCTGCTGGCGCTGGTGTCTCTGCCCGTTTCCAACTTCGGCGGCTTCATCATGGGCTTCCTGCTCGCCCTCATCGGCGGGGCGATGGCCGTGTCGTGGGCGCCGGGCGCGCCTGAGCAGCCGCAGCCGCTCGCCGAGGCGGCCCCGGACGAGGGCGGTGCCCCGCAGGCCGCACCGCTGCCCGGGCAGCGCACGGACGCGGTGAAGTCGAACGACCTGTCAGGAACGAGCCCGGCCAACGGGGCGAACGGGAGGCACAGTGCCGGCTGACGAGGTGACCCGCGGGACCGATGTGGACGGGTCCCGCGCGAGAACCGGGCCCCGCCACGCGGCACCCAGGAAGCCGCTGTTCACCAGGTTCCACATGCCGGCCGGGAAGGCCATAGCCTCCGTGGCGATGCCGACGGCGGTGCTGATGGGCATGGGCTTCACGTCCTCGCTGGCCCTCGCGGCCGGCAACGGCAGCAGCCCGTCCCCGTCGCCGACGTCCAAGAGCCTGACGGCGGACGAGTACAAGGACTGCGTGACGGCGCTGGACGCGTCCAAGGACGCCTCGTCGTCGCCCTCGCCGTCGGCCTCCAAGAGCGGTGACACGGCCACGCCGTCGCCCTCGGCGAGCGCCGACGCCAAGGACTCGAAGGACACGCAGTCCGGCGACTCGGGCAAGACCTCTTCGCCGGATTCAGGTTCCGGCGACAAGGCCACGCCCCAGCCGACCGCGACCTCCGGCTCCGGCTCGGACTCGGGCTCGGACTCGGGCTCCGGCTCGTCGGGTTCCGGCGCCGACACGGCCACCCCCACCCCGTCGGCGTCCAAGAGCAGCGGCGGCCTGCTGGGCACCCTCGGCGACACGCTCGGCGGCATCCTCGACGGTGGCAGCTCGGACTCCGGCGGCTCCTCCGCGAGCCCGTCGCCGTCCGCGACGCCGTCGGCGAGCGCGTCGCCGGACTCCTCGGCGAAGCCGGACTCGTCGTCGACCGGTTCCAAGCTGTCCGACACCGTCGACGACACCGTCTCCAAGGCCACCAAGACGGTCGGGGACACGGTGAAGAAGACCACCGACACGGTCTCCAAGACGGCCGGGGACGCCACCAAGACGGTCCAGGACGCGGCCGGGTCGGCCACGCCGAGCCCGTCCGCGAGCTCCTCGACCTCGGCGGAGGACTGCCCGGCGGCCACGACCGACGAGGGCGGCGTCGACAACAAGGTGCCGGTGGCCGACGACCCCTGGTACCTCAGCGCCAGCTCGCTGCTGCTCAAGGGCGCCGACTACCAGGGCATCGTCCAGGTGAAGACGGCGTCCGGCACCACCAAGAAGGTGCTGAAGTACGTCATCTCCGACGGCACGGACATCGGCGACCTGCACCAGACGGTGAAGGACAAGCTCTCGGGCAAGACCTACCACGTGCAGGCGGCCAAGGGCTCGACCTCCACCATCCGGGGCGGCTCCACGGTGATGTACACCGAGAGCATCTCGGGCAACCTGTTCGGTCTGATCCCGATGACGTTCACGCCCGACAGCCCGCCCCCGCTGAACCTCCCGCTGATCTACTTCACCAACGTCCACGTGGTCCAGGCGGCACAGTTCGGCGGCAACCTGCACGTGCCCGGCATGCACGTGTACACGACCGACTGACCGGTCCTGCAAAGCCCGTTCGGGAGCCGCACACAGCTGAGGGCGCCCCCCTGGTCCAGGGGGGCGCCCTCAGCGCCGTACAAGGCCCTTGTGGGGCTCGTCAGTTGTTCTGGCTGCCACCGAGGTGGTGGACGCGCAGCATGTTGGTGGTGCCGGGGACGCCGGGGGGCGAGCCGGCGGTGATGATGACCGTGTCGCCCGCGTCGAAGCGGCCCAGCCGGGCGACCTCCTGGTCAACCAGGTCGACCATCTCGTCCGTGGTGTTCACGAACGGCACGACGTGCGGCTCCACACCCCAGCTCAGGGTGAGCTGGTTGCGGGTGCCCTCGTCGGTGGTGAAGGCGATGATCGGCTGGGTGGCGCGGTAGCGGCAGAGCCGGCGCGCGGTGTCACCGGACTGGGTGAAGGCGACCAGGCCCCGGCCGCCGAGGAAGTCGGCGATCTCGCAGGCCGCGCGGGCCACCGAACCGCCCTGGGTGCGCGGCTTCTTGCCCGGCACCAGCGGCTGCAGGCCCTTGGAGAGCAGCTCCTGCTCGGCGGCCTGGACGATCTTCGACATCGTCTTGACCGTCTCGACCGGGTACGCGCCCACGCTGGACTCGGCCGACAGCATGACCGCGTCGGCGCCGTCCAGGATCGCGTTGGCCACGTCGGAGGCCTCGGCGCGGGTCGGACGGGAGTTGGTGATCATCGACTCCATCATCTGGGTCGCCACGATCACCGGCTTGGCGTTGCGCCGGCACAGCTCGATCAGGCGCTTCTGCACCATGGGGACCTTCTCGAGCGGGTACTCGACGGCGAGGTCGCCGCGGGCGACCATCACGCCGTCGAACGCCATCACGACGTCCTCCATGTTCTCCACCGCCTGCGGCTTCTCCACCTTGGCGATGACCGGGACCCGGCGGCCCTCCTCGTCCATGACGCGGTGCACGTCGTGGACGTCCTTGGCGTCCCGGACGAAGGACAGCGCGACCAGGTCGCAGCCCATGCGGAGGGCGAAGCGCAGGTCCTCGACGTCCTTCTCGCTCAGCGCGGGCACGTTGACGGCCGCGCCGGGCAGGTTGATGCCCTTGTGGTCGGAGACGACACCGCCCTCGATGACGATCGTCTTCACCCGGGAGCCCTCGACGTCCAGGACCTTCAGCTCGACGTTGCCGTCGTTGATCAGGATCTGGTCGCCGCGCGAGACGTCGCCCGGCAGCCCCTTGTACGTCGTACCGCAGATGCTCTTGTCGCCGGGCACGTCCTCGGTCGTGATGAGGAACTCGTCACCGCGCTCGAGCTCGACCGGACCCTCGGCGAAGGTCTCCAGGCGGATCTTCGGGCCCTGCAGGTCGGCTAGGACGCCGATGGGCCGGCCGGTCTCCTTGGACGCGGCCCGGACGCGGTCGTACCGCGCCTGGTGCTCGGCGTGGGAGCCGTGGCTGAAGTTGAACCGGGCCACATTCATGCCCGCCTCGATCATGGCGACGAGCATCTCGTGGGAGTCGACCGCGGGGCCGAGAGTACAGACGATTTTCGAACGGCGCATGGGGCGATCCTATCGGTTTGTTTCGCTACGGAATATTCCGTCTGGCGGAAGATACAAATGAGTGCCGCACCGCTCAGGTGCTGCTATTCAGTTCTTCTTTCCGACCAGTGCGTAGGTCTGCGTCGCGATCTCCAGTTCTTCATCCGTCGGAACCACGGCCACCGCCACCCGTGCCGACTCCGGCGAGATCAGCCGCGGCTCGCCGGAACGCACCGCGTTCAGCTCCGGGTCGACCGCCAGGCCGAGGCCCGCCAGGCCCGCGATCGCCGCCTCCCGCACGGGCGCGGCGTTCTCGCCGACGCCGGCCGTGAACGCGACCGCGTCCACCTTCCCCAGTACGGCGTAATAGGCGCCGATGTACTTCTTGAGCCGGTGAATGTAAATGTCGAACGCGAGAGCGGCTTCTTCGTCACCCTCGTCGATCCGGCGGCGGATCTCCCGCATGTCGTTGTCCCCGCACAGACCGAACAGACCGCTCCTCTTGTTGAGGAGAGTGTCGATCTCGTCCATGGACATTCCGCCAACCCGGGCCAAATGGAAGATGACGGCCGGATCCACATCACCGGAGCGCGTACCCATCACCAGGCCCTCCAAAGGAGTGAGCCCCATGGAGGTGTCCACGCACCGGCCCTTCTCCACCGCGGACGCCGAGGCGCCGTTGCCCAGGTGCAGCACGATCACGTTGACCTCGGACGGGTCCTTGCCCAGCAGCCGCGCGGTCCGCCGGGAGACGTACGCGTGCGAGGTGCCGTGGAAGCCGTAGCGGCGGATGCGGTGCCGGTCGGCGATCTTCGGGTCGAGCGCGTAGCGCGCCGCCGACTCCGGCATCGTCGTGTGGAACGCGGTGTCGAAGACGGCGACCTGGGGCAGGTCGGGGCGCAGCGCCCGGGCGGTGCGGATGCCGGTGAGGTTGGCCGGGTTGTGCAGCGGGGCGACCGGGATCAGCCGCTCGATCTCGCTGAGCACCTCGTCGTCGATGACGGTCGGCTCGGTGAAGAACATGCCGCCGTGCACCACCCGGTGCCCGATCGCGGCCAGCTCCGGCGAGTCCAGGCCGAGGCCGTCCCGGCTCAGCTCCTCGGCGACCGCCTTGAGCGCGGCGTCGTGGTCGGCGATCGGCCCGGTGTGCTCGCGGTTGTCGCCGGAGGTGAGGCAGGTGTGCTTGAGCCGGGAGGTCTGCTCGCCGATGCGCTCCACCAGACCGACGGCGAGCCGGGCGGTGTCACGCATGTCGAGCAGCTGGTACTTCACCGACGAGGAGCCGGAGTTCAGGACGAGGACGCGGCTCGCCGCGGGATTCTCTGACACGGTGATTCGGATGCTCTCTGTACTCAGTTGGCGGGCGTCTGGGCCTGGATCGCCGTGATGGCGACGGTGTTCACGATGTCCTGGACGAGCGCGCCCCGGGACAGGTCGTTGACCGGCTTGCGCAGACCCTGCAGGACCGGTCCGACGGCGATCGCGCCGGCCGAGCGCTGCACGGCCTTGTAGGTGTTGTTGCCGGTGTTGAGGTCGGGGAAGATCAGCACGCTGGCCTGCCCCGCGACCTCGGAGCCGGGCAGCTTGGTCGCGGCGACGGACGGCTCCACGGCCGCGTCGTATTGGATCGGACCCTCGATCTTCAGGTCGGGCCGCCTGCTGCGCGCCAGCTCGGTGGCCTCGCGCACCTTCTCGACGTCGGCGCCCGAGCCGGAGGTGCCGGTGGAGTACGACAGCATGGCGATCCTCGGCTCCACGCCGAACCGCGCGGCCGTACCGGCGGACTGGATGGCGATGTCCGCGAGCTGCTCGGCGTTCGGGTCCGGGTTGACCGCGCAGTCGCCGTAGACCAGCACCTTGTCGGCCAGGCACATGAAGAAGACGGACGAGACGATCGACGACTCGGGCTTCGTCTTGATGATCTCGAAGGCGGGCCGGATGGTGGCCGCCGTGGAGTGCACCGAGCCGGAGACCATGCCGTCGGCCAGGCCCTCCTGGACCATCAGGGTGCCGAAGTAGTTGACGTCCGACACGACGTCGTAGGCCAGCTCGACGGTGACGCCCTTGTGGGCCCGGAGCTGGGCGTACTTCTCGGCGAAGGAGTCGCGCAGCTCGGAGGTGGCCGGGTCGATCAGCCGGGTGTCGCCGAGGTCGATCCCGAGGTCGGCGGCCTTCTTGCGGATCTGGTCCTCGGGCCCGAGCAGGGTCAGGTCGCACACGCCCCGGCGCAGCAGCACCTCGGCCGCGTGCAGCACCCGCTCCTCGGTGCCCTCCGGCAGCACGACCCGCCGCTTGTCGGAGCGGGCCTGCTCCAGCAGCTTGTGCTCGAACATCATCGGGGTGACCCGGTCGCTGCTGGGGGCGCTCACGCGCGCGGCCAGCCCGGCGGTGTCGGCGTACCGCTCGAACAGACCCAGCGCCCGCTCCGCCTTGCGCGGGGTGGCCGCGTTCAGCTTGCCCTCCAGGGAGAACAGCCGCTCTGCGGTGGGGAAGCTGGTGCCTGTCACGGAGAGCACCGGGGTGCCCGGGGCGAGGCGGGCGGCGAGGGTGAGGACCTCCTCGCTCGGCACCTCGTTCAGGGTGAGCAGGACGCCGGCTATCGGCGGGGTGCCGGCGCTGTGCGCGGCCAGCGAGCCGACGACCAGGTCGGCGCGGTCACCCGGGGTCACCACCAGGCAGCCGGGGGTCAGGGCGCCCAGCAGGTTGGGCAGCATGGCGCCGCCGAAGACGAAGCCGAGGGCGTCCCGGGCGAGCCCGGAGTCGTCGCCGAGCAGCACCTTGGCGTCCAGGGCGTGGGCGATCTGGGAGACGGTCGGCGCGGACAGCGCGGGCTCGTCGGGGACGACGTAGCAGGGCACCGGCAGCCGGTTCGCGAGCCGCTCGGCGATCTCGTCGCGGTCCTCGCGGGCCACCCGGTTGGTGACCATCGCCAGCACGTCGCAGCCCAGGCCGTCGTAGGCGCGGTAGGCGTTGCGGGTCTCGGCGAGCACCGACTCGGTGGTCTGCCCGCGGCCGCCGACCACCGGGATCACGGAGGCGCCGAACTCGTTGGCGAGGCGGGCGTTCAGGGACAGCTCGTCCGGCAGCTGGGTGTCGGCGAAGTCGGTGCCGAGGACGAGGACGACGTCGTAGTCGCGCGCGACCAGGTGGAAGCGGTCGACCAGCGCGGACACCAGCTCGTCGGTGCCCTGCTCGGCCTGGAGCGCGGACGCCTCGTGGTAGTCCATGCCGTAGACGGTCGCCGGATCCTGCGAGAGGCGGTACCGCGCCCGCAGCAGCTCGAACAGCCGGTCGGGGCCGTCGTGCACGAGCGGACGGAACACGCCCACCCGGTCGACCTGCCGGGTCAGGAGCTCCATGACCCCCAGCTCCACGACCTGGCGGCCGTCACCGCGGTCGATCCCGGTCACGTACACGCTGCGCGTCACGCGTCCACTCCGTTTCTCATGTCGTGTGACCTGTATGTCTTGAATGTCGCGTCGTCGGCATAAAAATCGCCCACCAAGGTGAGCAGAACCCTCTTGACAATACCCCTGGCCCCGGATAAAGCGCCCGTCAAGTGCCTCACTGCCCCGGTGGACGTGAAACAATCGACACTGGCTCACCGGTAACGACAGCGAGCAGGAGACACAGCACGATGCGCATCGGAGTTCTCACCGCAGGCGGCGACTGCCCCGGCCTGAACGCCGTGATCCGGTCGGTCGTGCACCGGGCGGTTGCGCAGTACGGCGACGAGGTCATCGGCTTCGACGACGGCTACCGGGGTCTGCTCGACCGGCACTACCGCACCCTCGACCTGGACGCGGTCAGCGGCATCCTGGCCCGCGGCGGCACCATCCTCGGCTCCTCCCGGCTGGAGCGGGACCGGCTGCGCGAGGCCTGCGCCAGGGCCACCGACATGGTCGAGGAGTTCGGCATCGACGCGCTGATCCCGATCGGCGGGGAGGGCACGCTGACCGCGGCCCGCATGCTCTCCGACGCGGGCCTCCCGGTCGTCGGCGTCCCCAAGACCATCGACAACGACATCTCCTCCACCGACCGCACCTTCGGCTTCGACACGGCCGTCGGCGTCGCGACGGAGGCGATGGACCGCCTGAAGACCACGGCCGAGTCCCACCAGCGCGTGATGGTCGTCGAGGTCATGGGCCGGCACGCCGGCTGGATCGCCCTGGAGTCCGGCATGGCCGCCGGCGCCCACGGCATCTGCCTGCCCGAGCGCCCCTTCGACCCCGCCCACCTGGTGAAGATGGTCGAGGAGCGCTTCGACCGCGGCAAGAAGTTCGCCGTCATCTGCGTCGCCGAGGGCGCCCACCCCGTGGAGGGCACCATGGACTACGGCAAGGGCGCGATCGACCAGTACGGCCACGAGCGCTTCCAGGGCATCGGCACCGCGCTGGCGTACGAGCTGGAGCGGCGCCTCGGCAAGGAGGCCAAGCCGGTCATCCTCGGCCACGTGCAGCGCGGTGGCGTGCCCACCGCCTACGACCGCGTCCTCGCCACCCGCTTCGGCTGGCACGCCGTCGAGGCCGCGCACCGCGGCGAGTTCGGCAAGATGACCGCGCTGCGCGGCACCGACATCGTGATGGTGCCGCTCGCGGAGGCGGTCACCGAGCTGAAGACGGTGCCCAAGGACCGCATGGACGAGGCGGAGTCCGTCTTCTAGACCGTTCTGTCGGTGTTCTGGATCGTCCTGTCCGCCACGCTCTTCCAGAAGTTCTCCACGATCCGGTCGAGGAACTCCCGGCCGGACTCGCTGGCGCTTCTGCTGCCGCCGCCCCAGCTCAGGGTGGCGGCCATGTGGCCCTGGTAGTCCTCCTGCAGTTCCTGCAGAACGGCTTCGAGGACGCTCCGGTCCACGGGCGCCAGCTTCGCCACCGGACGCACATGGGCCTGCCAGCGGGTGGTCACCGCGCTGTGCAGCAGTTCGGCGAGCTTCGCCTCGCGGCCGGTGACGGCGACGAAGTCGGGCAGGGCGAGATCCAGCACCCGGGCGAGCGCGGCCGACTGGCGCTCGTTGCCCCGCCACTGCCCGCTCTCCTCCATGCGCAGGTAGGTGCGCAGATCCATGTCCACGGCACGGGCGACGTCCTCGGGCGCGACCGCGCGGGCGATGCGGTGCTCGCGCAGGGTCTGCGGCCGGCCGAGGAGTTCACCCGGGGAACACCACAACACGCCGGCCAGCGCGGTGAGTTCCGGATGGCTGGGCGCGGCGGCGCCGCGTTCCCAGGCGATCACCAGATCGGCTGTGACGTACGGCAGGCCGTACGAGGCCCGCATGCCGTAGGCGACGTGCTCGGGGCCCATGCCGAGCGCGGCGCGCAGCCGGCGGGCCGCCGGGGCGTTGAAGGGGGGAGCTGAGGGTTGGCGCACCTCGCACAAGCTAGAGGTGCTGTGACGGCGTGGCTACGGTCTGTTCGGACAGGATCACGGATTGGCGGAACGTACAGTTCCGGCTGTTCGGTATGTAACGGACGTACCACCCTTCCGGCTCGTCCCTTGACCACCTCCCTCTCACCCCTTGACCGCGCCGCCCAGCGCGAAACCGCCGCTCAGCCTGCGCGCCACCAGGATGTAGAGCAGGATCACGGGCGTCGAGTAGATGACGGAGAACGCGGCGAGCCGGCCGTACGCCACCATGCCCCGGTTGCCGAAGAAGTCGTTGATGCTGACCGAGGCCGGCATCTGGTCCGGGGTGAGCAGCAGCATGAACGGGACGAAGAAGTTGCCCCACATCATCACGAACGAGAACACCGTGACGACGGCGAGCCCGGGTCCCATCAGCGGCAGCACGATCCGGACCAGGGACTGCAACGAGGACGCCCCGTCCGTCCAGGCCGCCTCCTCCAGCTCCTTCGGCACCCCGTCCATGTAGTTCTTCATCAGCCAGATGGCGAAGGGGAGTTGGGAGGCGGCGAAGAACAGGGTCGTGCCCTGCAGGGTGTCGATCAGGTTCACCCGTACGAACAGCGCGTACACCGGCACCATGATCGCGGTGATCGGCAGGCTCGCCGCGAACAGGATGGACAGCAGGAACGGCCGGTTGAGCCGGGAGGGGAACCGGGAGAGCGGATACGCGGCGAGGGCGGCGCAGGCGACGGTCAGCGCGGTGGCGCCGCCGCACAGGATCAGGCTGTTGAGGAGCGGGGTGTAGGTGATGTCCGGGGTCAGGATCGCGTCGAAGTTGCCGAAGGTGAACCCGTCCGGGACCTTCACCCTGAGGTCCGCGTGCTGATCCACGGAGGACAGCACCACCCAGGCCAGGGGCAGCGCGAAGGCGACGGCCATGACGAGGAGCGAGACGTCGGCGGCGAGCCGCCGCGAGGTGCGTTTGCGGGGCATCCGGGCGTCACACCTCCGTCCGCAGCAGCCGCAGATAGACGACCGAGAACAGCGATCCGACCAGCAGCAGGAGCAGGGCGACCGCGGTGCCGTACCCGATCATGCTGTTCTGGAAGGCCTGTTCGTACATGAACAGCGGCAGGGTCTGGCTCTTGTCGCCGGGCCCGCCCCGGGTCATCACCCAGATCAGCCCGAAGACGGACAGCGTCTGCAGGGTGTTGAGCATCAGGTTGGTGCCGATGGACCGCCGGATCATCGGCAGGGTGATGTGCCACATCCGCCGCCATCCGCCGGCCCCGTCCACCTCGGCGGCCTCCGCGATCTCGGCGGGTATCTCGTCCAGCGCGGCGGAGTAGACGAGCATCGAGAACGCCGTACCGCGCCAGACGTTGGCGAAGGACACGGCGAGGATGGGCAGCGTGAACAGCCAGTTCTGGCCGGGCAGGTGCAGCCGGTCCAGGATGGCGTCGAGGGTTCCCTCGCGCCGGAAGAAGGCGTACAGCAGGAACCCGGCGACGACTTCCGGCAGCACCCACGCCGTGACCACGACCCCGCCGGTGAGCGTGCGCACCGGCTTCGAGGCCCGCTTCATGAGCGCGGCCAGGGCGAGCCCCAGGGTGTTCTGCCCGACGAGCGAGGACAGCACGGTGAACACCAGGGTCAGCCAGACGGCGTTCAGGAACGCCTCGTCCTGGAAGGCGTGCCGGAAGTTGGCGAACCCGACGAACGACGAGTGCGCCTGACCGGTCAGCTGCAGGTCGGTGAAGGCGATCCAGACGCAGTAGGCGATCGGCCCGGCGAGGAAGAGCAGGAGGAGGACGACGGCGGGGGTGAGGGGGAGGGCCCGGGTGATCCGGCGGTGGAGTCTCACTTCCGGACCACTTGGCCGCCGGTCACGTCCTTGAGCGTGTCGTCGTACCCGCTCGCCGCCTTCTCCACCGACCGGTCACCGGTCGTCACGCCCTCCATGGCCTCCTGGATGGCCGTCGACACCTTCGGGTACGCCGGATACGCGGGCCGGTAGTGCGTGCTGGACACCAGGTCGGTGAAGAACCTGATGCCGGGCTGGGCGGAGGCGTACGAGGGATCGGCGGCGACGTCCTCCCGTACGGAGATCCCGGAGTTGGCGATGTACCACTTCTTGGCGTTCGCCTCGGTCTGCATGGTCTTGATGAAGTCGAAGGCGAGGTCCGGGTTGCCGGCCTTGGCCGGGACGGCCCAGGTCCAGCCGCCGGACATGCTCACCTTGCCCGGGGCCTGCCCGGTTTGCGTGGGCATGTACGCCAGCCCCAGCTGCCTGGACCAGTCGGGCCACTCGTGCCCGCTGCCCGGCAGCCACTCCTGCGGCAGCCAGGAGCCGTCGAGGTCGATGCCGAGCTTGCCCTGGGGGAGGAGCTCGCCGTTGACGCTGGTGGCGAAGTTGGGGTCGAGGGCGTCGGAGACGTCGGGCCCGAGCTTCTCCTTGTAGACGGTCTCGACGAACCTCAGCGCGTCCTCGAAGCCCTGACCCGCCGTGATCCACTTCTTCGTCGTGCTGTCGTAGAGCGGATCGGAGGTGCCGTCGCCCGTGCCGTACAGGAGCATCTCGAATCCCTGCATGGTGGCGCGCTCACCCGCCGGCTTGCCGGTGTAGACGTTGAGCGGGGTGACGCCGGGGACCTTCTGCTTGATGGTCCGGGCGGCGGCGAGGACGTCGTCCCAGTTCTTCGGCTGCCAGTTCTCCGGGAGCCCGGCCTTCTTGAACACCCGCTTGTCGAACCACAGCCCGCGGGTGTCGGTCCCGTCCGGAACGCCGTAGGTCTTCCCGTCCTGTCCCTTCGCGGCCGCTTTGGCGGTGTCGATGAACTGATTCCAGTCCGGCCACTTGGCGAGGTACGGGTCGAGGGGCTTCAAGTACCCGCTGGTGATGTCGGAGTTGATGAGGAACGTGTCCTCGTAGACGAGGTCGGGCGCGGTCCTCGGGGAGCGGAGCATCTGCTGGAGCTTGGTGTAGTACTCGGCGTCCGGGGCCTTGATCGGGACGAACTCGACCTTCTTCCCCGGGTACTTCTTCTCGAAGTCCTTCTTGATCGCGGCGAGGTAGGTGTCCATCACCTTCACGGAGTTGTCCGTGGACTGCTTGTACGACACCTTGATCGTGTCCGGACTGCTTCCGGAGCCGTTGCCGCACGCGGTGAGGGCGCTTGCGGCGAGAGCGGCGGTGAGGAGGGCGGTGAGGGCGGCGGTGGGGCGCACGGGCATGACCTCCTGAGGGCGCACTGCTGAGTGGCCAGGTGGTTGCCGTGCGAAGGTAAGAGGAGTGGTCTAGTCAGGTCAATGAGCTTGCGCAGGATTGGAGTTGAGGTTCCGTTCGTGTCGTACGCCCGCATCGGGACCACGTCGATCGCGGCGGGCGTGCGGACATGCGGACGAGCGCTCCGCGGCCCGCTGCTCTCACCGCCCCTGCGCCACCCACCGGTACACCAGCTCCGGCCTCCCCACCTGCCCGTACACCGGCTTTCGCGCGGCCCGCCCGGCCTCCACCAGGTGCTCCAGGTAGCGTCGCGCGGTGATCCGCGAGATGCCGACCGCCTCGGCCACCCTGGCCGCGGTCAGGCCCTCGGACGCCTCCCGCAGTGCTCCCGTCACCCGCTCCAGCGTGGGACCGCTCAAGCCCTTCGGCAGGGCCGCGGGCGTCGGGGCGCGCAGGGCCGCCAGGGCCCGGTCGACCTCGTCCTGGCCGCTCGCCTCGCCCACCGCCGCGCGGAACTCGGCGTAGCGGACCAGGCGGTCCCGGAGCGTGGCGAAGGTGAACGGCTTCAGGACGTACTGGACGACGCCCAGGGAGACGCCCTCGCGGACCACCGCGAGGTCCCGGGCCGACGTGACCGCTATGACGTCCGTGTGGTGGCCGGCCGCCCGCAGGGAGCGGGCCAGCTGCAGCCCGTGCACATCCGGCAGATGCAGGTCCAGCAGGAGCAGGTCCACGGGCGTACGGTCCAGGAAGCGCCGGGCCTCCGCGCCCGTGTGCACCTTGCCCACCGCGACGAATCCCGGCACCCGGCCGACGTACAGGACGTGCGCGTCGGCGGCCACCGGGTCGTCCTCGACGACCAGGACGCGGATGGGCTGCTGCTCGCTCGTCATCTGCTGCCACCCGTGGGGGTCCGCAGCGGCAACCGCACCTCGAACACCGCTCCGCCCTCGCCGTCCTCGTCGGACTCCGTCACCGTCAGCGTGCCCTCGTGGCGGTTCACCGCCTGCCGGACCAGGGCCAGCCCGAGGCCCCGCCCGCCGGGCCCGGCCGGCTTCGTCGAGAAGCCCCGCTGGAATACCAGGTCGGCATGGTCCGGGTCGACACCGGGGCCCGTGTCGGACACCCGCAGGACCACCTCGGTGCCCGAGGCGTACGCCGTGACCGTCACCCGTGCCCGGACGCTGCCCTGCGCCGCGTCCACCGCGTTGTCGATCAGGTTGCCGAGGATCGTGACCAGGTCGCGGGCGGGCAGGCTCTCCGGGAGCAGGTTGTCGTCCAGGCGGCTGTCCGGGGAGACCACCAGCTCCACGCCCCGCTCGTTGGCCTGGGCCGTCTTGCCGAGCAGCAGCGCGGCGAGCACCGGTTCACCGACCGCCGCGACCACCTGGTCGGTCAGCGCCTGGGCCAGCTCCAGTTCCGCCGTGGCGAACTCCACCGCCTCCTCGGCGCGGCCGAGCTCGATCAGCGACACCACCGTGTGCAGGCGGTTGGCGGCCTCGTGCGCCTGCGAGCGCAGCGCCTGGGTGAAGCCCCGCTCCGAGTCCAACTCGCCCATCATGGACTGGAGTTCGGTCACGTCGCGCAAGGTCGCGACCGTTCCTCGGCGCTCGCCGCCCGACACCGGGGAGGTGTTCACCACCAGCACCCGGGACGCCGTCAGGTGCACCTCGTCCACCCGGGGCTCGGACGACAGCAGCGCGCCGGTCAGCGGGGCCGGCAGGCCCAGGTCGGCCACCGAGCGGCCGATCAGCTCGGTGTCCGGAGCCCCGAGGCCCAGCAGCTCTCGTCCGCCGTCGTTGATCAGTGCCACCCTGTACTGCCCGTCCAGCATCAGCAGGCCCTCGCGCACCGCGTGCAGCGCCGCCTGGTGGTAGTCGTGCATCCGGCTCAGCTCGGTGGCGTTCATGCCGTGGGTGTGGCGGCGCAGGCGCGCGTTGATCACGTAGGTGCCGACCGCGCCCAGCAGCAGCGTGGCGCCGGCGAAGCCGAGCAGGGCCGTGACCTGGCCCTGCACCCGGGCGCTGATCGCCTCCACCTTGATGCCGGCGCTGACCAGGCCGATGACGCGCCCGTTCTCCTCCACCGGGGTGACCGCGCGGACGGAGGCGCCGAGGGTGCCGGTGTAGGTCTCGGTGAAGGTGTGGCCGTGCAGGGCGGGGCCGATACGGCCGAGGAAGCGTTTGCCGATCTGTTTCCGGTCGGGGTGGGTCCAGCGGATGCCCGACGGGTTCATGATCGTGACGAAGTCGACGTCCGCGTCCCGCATGACCTGGAGGGCGTACGGCTCCAGTTCCGCCGTGGGGCGGGGGGTGTGGATCGCCGAGCGGACCGAGGGGGCGTCCGCGATCGAGCGGGCCACCGCGGTGACCTGGCGGACCGCCGCGTCCTCGGCCTGCCGCTGGTCGCTGACGTAGGTGAACAGCGCGTACCCGGCCACGACCACCGCTATCAGCACGGCCTGCATGGCGAACAGCTGGCCCGCGAGGCTGCGGGGCCGGGGGAGAGACGGGAAGCGCATGTCAGCAGTGTGCCTCCCCGGTTAAGTGTGAACTAAATGAACGGAAGGGTGACCGCCCTCACAGGGCGGGAGATAGTCACGGCATTCCCCAAGCAACGCCCGGACGTGAGCCGCACGCCGGTTGTTCACCGACGAAGACGTCAAGGAGGGCAGTCGTGGCCGCCACAACCCCCGATACGGCACCTGCCGCACCCCGCGTGAAGCGGGACCGGACCCATTACCTGTACATCGCCGTCATCGTGGCGGTCGCGCTCGGCATCGCCGTGGGCCTCATCTGGCCGGACGCCGCGGTCCAGCTGAAACCGCTCGGTACCGGTTTTGTGAACCTGATCAAGATGATGATCTCGCCGATCATCTTCTGCACGATCGTGCTCGGCATCGGATCCGTACGCAAGGCCGCCAAGGTCGGCGCCGTCGGCGGTATCGCCCTCGGCTACTTCCTCGTGATGTCGCTCGTCGCGCTCGCCATCGGGCTCGTCGTCGGCAACGTCCTGCACCCCGGTGACGGGCTGCACCTGACGAACGCGATCAAGCAGACCGGGCACGCCCAGGTGTCCCCGGACGCGCTGCCGCCCGTCGACTTCGTGCTGTCGATCATCCCGCTCACGTTCGTGTCCGCCTTCACCGAGGGCCAGGTCCTGCAGACGCTGCTGGTGGCCCTGCTCGCCGGGTTCGCGCTGCAGGCCATGGGCTCGGCCGGGCAACCGGTGCTGCGCGGCATCGAGCACATCCAGCGGCTCGTCTTCCGCATCCTGTCGATGGTCATGTGGGCCGCGCCGGTCGGCGCCTTCGGTGCGATCGCGGCCGTCACCGGTTCGGCCGGACTGGACGCGCTGAAGAGCCTCGCCGTGCTGATGCTCGGCTTCTACGTCACCTGCGTGCTGTTCGTCTTCGTGGTGCTCGGCGCGATCCTCCGGGTCGTCGCCGGCCTGAACGTCTTCTCGCTGTTCAAGTACCTGGGGCGGGAGTTCCTGCTGATCCTGTCCACCTCCTCCTCCGAGTCCGCGCTGCCGCGGCTGATCGCGAAGATGGAGCACCTGGGCGTCAGCAAGCCGGTCGTCGGCATCACCGTGCCGACCGGTTACTCCTTCAACCTCGACGGCACGATGATCTACATGACCATGGCCTCGCTGTACATCGCGGACGCCCTGGGCACGCCGATGTCCATCGGCGAGCAGATCCCGCTGCTGCTCTTCCTGCTGCTGGCGTCCAAGGGCGCGGCGGGTGTCAGCGGCGCGGGCCTCGCCACCCTGGCCGGCGGGCTGCAGTCGCACAAGCCCGCGCTGGTCGACGGGGTCGGCCTGATCGTCGGCATCGACCGGTTCATGAGCGAGGCCCGCGCGCTGACGAACTTCGCGGGCAACGCGGTCGCCACGGTGCTGGTGGGCACGTGGACCAAGGAGATCGACAAGGAGCGGGTGCGGCAGGTGCTCGCGGGCGCGCTGCCGTTCGACGAGACCACGCTGATGGACGAGGGGCAGGAGGCGGTCACCGAGCTGCCCGGGCCCAGGGACGGGGAGCTGGCCAAGGCCTGACCCCCGCAGAAGGAACTCCGGATGTCCGGCCCCGCCTGAACCCGGGCCGGGCATCCGGGAACCGCCGCCGGGCGGCTGGGGCTCCCCCGTGCCTCAGCCGCCCGGCTTCCGTCGTTCCTCGCCACTCACCCTGGCCACCAGCGCGGTGGCCGTCGAGGCGGGTACGCCCGCCGCGGTCAGCACCGTGACCGCGGCCGAGCGGCCCGCCTCCTGTGCTGTCAGGAGGCCGTCGTTCACCGCCTCCATCACCGCGAAGAGCATCTGCTCGTGCACGTACGCCAGGGCCGGCGCCGGCAGCGGTGAGCTGAACACTCCGTCGTCCAGGCCCCGTTGGAGCTGTCGGACCTTGCCCGCGCGCAGAGGGGCGAGGCGTTCGCGGATGCCCTGGACGGTGACCGTGCGCTGGGCCAGGGCGATCAGCAGCCGGTAGCGGTCGGCGATCTCCCAGATGGCGAGCACCGAGCGGGCCACCGCCTCCGCCGGGTCCAACACCCCCTCGCGGGCGTCGGCGTCCGCGTCCGCCAGCGCCGCCACGGCCTCGTCGACGAGGGTGCTGATCAGCGCCTCACGGCTGGGGAAGTGGCCGTACACCGTCCGTCGTACGACTCCCGCGGCGCGCGCGATCTGGTCCATGGAGGCGTCGGGATCGCGCAGCAGTTCGGCGAGGGCGACGTCGAGGATGCGGCGCCGGTTCGCGTCGGCGCGGCTGGTGTTACCCGTGGTCATGACCGTCATTCTGCCTTCCCCGCCGACTTGCACAGTGCTGTGCAACGACGTACATTGCACATGGTTGTGCAATTGCACGTCACTGTGCAAATCCACTCCGCGTCTCACGTTCTCGTCGCGCACCGAGGAAGGCGACCCCTGCCATGCGACTCGTCATGACCGAACCGGTCGAGAAGATGGAGCGCCCCTACGCCCGGCGCTGGTGGGCACTGCTCGTGCTCTGCCTGAGCCTGCTGATCATCGTGATGGCGAACACCGCCCTCACGGTCGCCGCACCCGACATGACGAAGGACCTCGGCCTCTCCGGCGCCGACCTGCAGTGGGTGATCGACGGCTACACCGTCCCCTACGCGGCGCTGATGCTGCTGCTCGGCGCCATCGGCGACAAGTACAGCCGGCGCGGCGCGCTCGTCCTCGGGCTGCTCGTCTTCGGCGGCGGTGCCGTCTTCGGCTACCTCGCCGACAGCGCGGCGACCGTCATCGCGGCCCGCGCCGTGATGGGCGTCGGCGCGGCGCTCATCATGCCCGCCACGCTCTCCCTGCTCGCCGCGACCTTCCCACGCGCCGAGCGGGCCAAGGCGATCACCCTGTGGACCGCCACCGCCGGGCTCGCCATCGCCGCCGGACCGGTGGTCGCCGGAGCCCTGCTGCGCGACCACGGCTGGTCCTCGACCTTCCTGATCAACGTGCCCGTCGCGGCCGTGGCTCTCGCCGCCGCCTTCGTCCTGGTCCCGCCCTCCAGGTCCCCCAGTCTTCGACCGGGGGTGCCCCCACACCACGACCGCATCGACTACGTCGGCGGACTGCTGTCGGTGATCTGGACCGGCTCGCTGGTCTACATGATCATCGAGGGCCCGCACTTCGGCTGGGGCGTCAAGGCCGTCACGGCGGCGGTGGTCGCGGGCATCGGCCTGGTCGCCTTCGTCGCCCGGGAGCTGCGCCACCCCCGCCCGATCCTCGACGTGCGCCGCTTCACCACCCGCCGCTTCGCCGCCTCCAACCTGGCCGTCGCCCTGTTCTTCCTGGCCGTCTTCGGCGCCTTCTACTACCTCACCCAGCACCTGCAGTTCGTCCTCGGCTACGACGCCCTGGAGACCGGCGTACGGATGCTGCCGCTGGCCGGCGCGGTCTTCGCCGGGTCGGCGCTGACCGGCTGGCTCACCCCGCGCGTCGGCATGAAGTGGACCGTCACCGCGGGCATGGTCGGCGGCACGACGGCCCTGGCCCTGCTGACCCGGGTCGACGCGGCCTCGACGTACGCCGACTTCCTGGCGCCCCTGATCATCCTGGGCCTCGCCATCGGCCTCGCCCTCTCGCCCTGCACCGACGCCATCATGGGCGCCTTCCCGGAGTCCGAGCTGGGCGTCGGCGGCGCGGTCAACGACACCTCGCTGGAGCTCGGCGGCTCCCTCGGCATCGCGCTCCTCGGCTCGCTGCTCGCCACGTCGTACGGCAACCACCTCGGCGACACCACCGCGGGCAGCAAGCTCCCGGCGAACGCCCTGGACACCGCGCAGGACTCGGTCGGCGCCGGGTACGCGGTCGCGCAGGGCATCGGCGACAAGGCCCACGCACTGGCCGCACAGGCGGCACAGGCCACCGACCCCCGGCAGGCCGCACAGCTCAGGCAGCAGGCCGCCGAACTCGCCTCCGGCGCCCGGCAGACGGCGGACGCGGTCGGCTCCTCCTTCTCCGCCGCCGTCGCGCACACCAGCCTGGTCGGCGCGGTGATCCTCGGCATCGGCACGGTCCTGGTGGCCGTCCTGCTGCCGCGCCGTGAAGCCGCCGCGCCGGAGGTGACGACCGAGGAGAAGGAACTGGCGCACAGCTCGGCCGGCTGACCGATTCCCGCCTCCATCCACTAACGTGCCGCTCCGGAGCAACCGGAACGGCACGTTCGTGCGTGGCATCGGATACGTGTGACGAGTCAGTACGTGTAAGTGGAGGCACGGGGGAATGAAGATCGACTGGGACCGGCGGACCTGCGCGCGCAAGGGCCATGTGACCTACGCGCCCGACGACCCCCGGCTGCGCATCCGGCTGCACGCCGAGACCGCCCTCGGGGAGGTCTGGCGCTGCCTGCGCTGCGGTGACTTCGTGCTGGGGGAGCCGCACGGCTCGGGACCGGCCGCTGACGCCCCGCTGGTGCCGCGCGGCAAGGTCCTCCGCGACCTGTTCATCCTGCGCTTCCTCGCGATCGAGCGGGCCGTGCGCGGGGTGTTCATCGTGCTGGTCGCGGTGGCGGTGTGGAAGTTCAGCAACAGCCAGTACGCGGTGCGGCGGCTGTTCAACGAGTACCTGGACGTCTTCCGTCCGGTCTTCCGGCACTTCCACTACGACCTCGACCACTCGCCGGTCGTCGGCTCCATCCAGAAGGCGTTCGGCTACAAGCACTCCACGCTGCTGCTGGTCGCCGCCCTGCTGCTGGCCTACGCGCTGATCGAGCTCATCGAGGCGGTCGGCCTCTGGTACGCCAAGCGCTGGGCGGAGTACCTGACGGTGGTCGCCACCGCCGCCTTCCTCCCCCTGGAGATCTACGAACTCACCGAGAAGGTCAGCTACCTGAAGATCGCCACCCTCGTCCTGAACATCCTCGCGGTCCTCTACATCGCCCTGGCCAAGCGCCTGTTCGGCCTCCGCGGCGGCCGCAGGGCCTTCGACGAGGAGCGGCACAGCGCCTCCCTGATGGAGGTCGAGGAGTCGGCGGGGGTGGCCGTGTGATGCGCGTCGAGCCTGAGGACGACCGCCGTCTGCCTCCCGCCCTGGCGGAGGTGGCCGAGGCGAGCTTCGACTACGACGACGGCAACGGGGTCGACTTCGAGCCGTACGACGCCTTCGACTCCGCCGAGGACACCACCCACTGGCTGCGGCTGTGGACCGGCAACCCCGACGTCGACGGCGGCGCCTACCGCGTCTTCGGCAAGGACGGTTCCGGTGGTCTCGCCGCCGTGTGGTGCACCCGGCCGGGGCGGCGCCTGGCCGAGCAGCCGGTGGTGTTCCTGGGCTCCGAGGGCGAGGCCGGTGTCGTCGCGGGGAACCTGTCCGACTTCCTGTGGGTCCTGGCCGACGGCTACGGCCCCCGGGAGGCCCTGCTGCCCGAGGAGGCCTGGACCGCCCGCCCGGACCCGGCCCTGGCGGGCCTCGCCGCCCGCCACGCGACCACCTCGCGCCGCCCGGCCCCGGAGATCGTCGCCTCGGCCGAGGCGGAGTTCCCGTCTTTCGCCGAGGACCTCGACGAACTCTGTCGCTGAGCGGTGTTCACGGGGCGCGGGAGGCCCTGCTGCCGAGGAGGCCTGGATCGCCTGTCCGGACCCGGCCTTGGCGGGTCTCGCCGTCGTCATGCGTCCAGCCCGCGTCGTTCGGTCCCGGAGGCCGTCGCTTCGGCCGGGGCGGAGTTTCCGTCCTTCGCCGAGGGTCTCGACGAACTCTGTCGCTGAGCGGTGATCACGGGGGCGCGGGGTCTCACCGGGCCGGCGCGGCGGTCGTCAGCCGCGTCAGTTCCTCCTCCGTCGGCACCAGGTCCGCCGCGCCGGCCCGGGAGGTTCTGCTGCCGGGCAGGCCTGGGCCGCCCGCCCGGCCCCGGCCCTGGCGGGTCTCGCCGCCCGCCACGCGACCAGCCGGCGCCGCCCGGTCCCGGAGATCGTCGCCTCGGCCGGGGCGGAGTTCCCGTCGTTCGCCGAGGGTCTCGACGAGTTCTGTCGCTGAGCGGTGATCACGGGGGCGCGGGGTCTCACCGGGCCGGCGCGGCGGCCGTCAGCCGCGTCAGTTCCTCCTCCGTCAGCACCAGGTCCGCCGCGCCCGCCGAGTCCCTGATCGTCTCCGGGCGGCTCGCGCCCGGAATCGTGACCACGGTGGGGGAGAGCGACAGCAGCCAGGCCAGGCAGACCCGCTGGGGCGTCACCCCACGCTCCAGCGCCACCTCGTGAAAGGCGGCGAAACGGCCGTCGCCCGCCAGGCCCGACGGCCCGTCCAGCGAGCTGCGCGAGATCCCGCCGAGCGGACTCCACGGCACGAACGCCAGCCCCAGCTCCGCGCACAGCCGCAGTTCCGGATCGCTGTCGCGGACCTCGGGGGAGTAGCGGTTCTGGACCGAGGCCAGACGGTCGCCGAGGATCGTACGGGCCCGCAGGATCTGGTCGGACGTCACGTTCGACAGGCCCGCCAGCCGGATCTTGCCCTCGTCCAGCAGGTCGCGCAGGGCGCCGACGGACTCCTCGAAGGGCACGGCCGGGTCCGGCTTGTGCAGCTGGTAGAGGCCGATGGCCTCGACCCCGAGCCGCTTCAGGGAAGCCTCCGCGGCCGCCTTGAGGTGTGCGGGCGTGCCGGTGACCGTCCAGCTGCCGTCGGCGGGGCGGCCCCGGCCGCCCTTGGTGGCCACCAGGACGCCGTCCGTGTCGCCGCCGTAGGCCGCGAGGGCGCGGGCGAGGAGACGTTCGTTGTGGCCGGGAGCCCGGCCGGGCAGGTGGTAGGAGTCGGCCGTGTCCAGCAGGGTCACGCCCGCGTCCAGTGCGGCGTGGATCGTGGCCAGGGCACGGCTCTCGTCCGGCCGGCCCTCGATGGACAGCGGCATGGCGCCGAGCCCGACCGCGCTCACCCGCAGTCCGCCGAGAATGCGGTGGCGCACGTCAGCCCTCCTTTCCGAGCGTCTCGGAGACGGCCTTCGGCAGCCACTCCCGCACGTCCCCGAAGGCGAAACCGAGCCGCACTGCCCGGGAGTTGTCCATGGCGTAACGGCGGCGGACGGCGAAGGGGGAGGCGGCGCCGTCCGTCACCTCGAACACCGGCGTCCTGCCGTCGAGCCGGGCCGCGACCGTCTCGCACAGCTCCCGCACCGTCAGCTCTCCGTGCGAGGCCGCGTTGACCGGCCCCGTGAAGTCCTCGCCCACCGCCCAGAACACGAAGTCGGTGATCTCCTCCACGTGGATGTACGTCGCCGGCTGCGCCATGGGCGGTACGGCGATGGGGGCGCCGGTGCGGATGCGGTCCACGTAGTGGTCGAGGCGGCCCGTGAAGTCGTCCGCGCCGCCGAGGACATGCGCCACGCGCACCGTGGCCACGGGGAAGTCGGCGCCCGTGAGCACCGCCTCCGCCTGCCGCTTGCCCTCGCCGTAGTGCGCCTCGGTGAATTCCGGGTCGTCCCAGGGGAGTTCCGGGTCCACCGCGACGCTGCCCGGATCGACCGCACTCTCCGGGACCGGCACCGGGGAATCCTCGTGCTCGTACACCTCCACCGTCGAGGTCATCACATAGCGGCCGGTGCGGCCCGCGAAGACCCGGCGGGCGATCGCCGCCTGGCGCGGCGTGTAGCAGACCTGGTCGAGAACGACGTCGAATGCGCGGGTGCCGATCGCCTCGGCCAGCGCGCTCTCGTCGTCGCGGTCGGCCACCAGGTGCTCCGCGCCGGGCGGCGGGGCCACCGAACCCCGGTTGAGGACCGTCACCCGGTCACCCGCCGCCAGCAGCCGCCCGATCAGCCGTTTGCCGAAATAGCGGTTCCCGCCGATGACCAGTACCTCTCGTGCCTTTGTCATGACCATAATTCTCCGGGCCGGCACACAGGTCCTGAAGGGGGAGACATGGGAGATACGGCCACCGCACCGAAAGAACCACGGCATCTGCGGGCCGTCGCCAACGAAACACCGGTGGCCTTCGACGCGGTGGACCGGCAGATCCTCCAACTGCTGCAGACCGACGGGCGGATCAAACTCAGCGAGCTGGGCCGGCAGGTCAGCCTGAGCCCGGCGGCCGTCGCGGAGCGGGTGCGCCGGCTGGAGGCGGCCGGAGTGGTCGAGGGGTACGGCGCCCGGGTCGCGTCCGCCCGGCTCGGTTACGGCATCCAGGCCTTCATCCGGGTCGATCCGCACGGCGGCTACACCCTCAAGCACCCGAGGACCCTGGAGCTGATCGAGCGGCCCGAGATCATCGAGGTGCACCACGTGGTCGGTGAGGACTGCTGGATCCTCAAGGTCGCCGTCACCGACACCGTTCACCTGGAGGACGTTCTGGAGCAGACCTCGGCGCTGGGCCGCACCACGACGTCCGTCGTGCTGTCCTCGCCGGTGCGCCACAAACCGCTCCTGCCGCCGGACTGACGCGAGGCACCGCTTGCCTTGACGCCGACGTCAACACCTACGGTCGTAGGCATGCGAATCGGCGAGCTGGCCGCACGGGCCGGGACCAGCACCCGCACCCTGCGCTACTACGAGGCACGGGGGCTGCTGCCCGCACGGCGTGACGACAAGGGACACCGCACCTACGACGAGAGCGACCTCAGGCTGCTGCGGCAGATCCGGACGCTGCAGGACTTCGGCTTCGAGCTGGAGGAGACGCGGCCCTTCGTGGAGTGCCTGCGCGCCGGGCATCCGGAGGGCGACTCCTGCCCGGCCTCGCTCCAGGTCTACCGGCGCAAGCTGGCGGAGCTGGACGCGCTGATCGGGCAGCTGTCGGCGGTGCGGGAGACGGTCGCCGGGCAGCTGCGGCGGGCCGAGCGGGCGCGGGACGCGCTGGCCGTCGAGGCGCTGGTTCCGGGTGGCCCGGAGCCCGCATGCGAGCTGGGAGGGTTTGCGCGATGAGCTTGGTGAGCGGACTGACCGAGGTGACGGACGCGGATTTCGAGACGGAGGTGCGGGGCTCCGAGCTGCCGGTGCTGGTGCAGTTCACGGCCGACTGGTGCGGTCCGTGCCGGCAGCTGGCGCCGGTGCTGAAGGACATCGCCTTCGAGGAGGGAGACCGGCTGAAGGTCGTGCAGATCGACGTCGACCGCAATCCGGGGACGACGGTCGCCTACGGGGTGCTGTCCACGCCGACCCTGATGGTCTTCCGGGACGGTGAGCCGGTGCGGTCGATGGTGGGGGCGCGGCCCAAGCGGCGCCTCATGGAAGAGCTGGCCGACGTGCTGTAAAGCACGGCCGCCCACGAAAAAATCCCCTGAGCAATTGCGCTCGGGGGATTTCTGTGCGTATATTCAGTGGTTCGCGACTTCAATTGGGCGAAGCCGCGGAGAAGTTCACTGAGCAGAGTATATCCGGGCGGGAGCGGAATTGTCAAACACCGAATTTCCGGACGATGAATTGCGGCATGAGCAGGAATTCATCGACGGACTGTACGCGCGCGTGGACGTACTGCGCGGCGCGGCCGAGACCTCGGTCGCGGACGCGCTCGCCCAGGGCGACAAGCCCATGCAGGCCCGGCTGGAGCGGGACATCCTGGTCGCCGAGCGCTCGGGGCTGCTCGCCGCGCTGAACGCCGTCGACGGCTCGCTCTGCTTCGGCCGGATCGACCTGGCCGACGGCACCGCCCACCACATCGGCCGGATCGGGCTGCGCGAGGACGACGCCGAGCGCACCCCCGTCCTCATCGACTGGCGGGCCGACGTCGCCCGGCCCTTCTACCTGGCCACCGGTCACACCCCGATGGGCCTGCGCCGCCGCCGGCACATCGGCACCGAGGGCCGGACCGTGACCTCCCTGCACGACGAGATCCTCGACCTCGGCGACGCCACCCGCACGGGGTACGAGGACCACAACGGGGACGCCGTGCTGCTGGCCGCGCTGAACTCGGCGCGCACCGGCCGCATGAGCGACATCGTGCAGACCATCCAGGCCGAGCAGGACGAGATCATCCGGGCGCCGCACCGCGGGGTGCTGGTGGTCGAGGGCGGGCCCGGCACCGGCAAGACCGCGGTCGCGCTGCACCGCGCCGCCTACCTCCTCTACGAGCACCGGGAGCTGCTGGCCCGCCGGGCCGTGCTGATCGTCGGCCCCAACCCGGCCTTCCTCGGCTACATCGGCGAGGTGCTGCCCTCCCTCGGTGAGACCGGGGTGCTGCTGGCCACGGTCGGCGAGCTGTTCCCCGGCGTGAAGGCGACCACCGCCGACACCCCCGAGGCGGCCGCCGTGAAGGGCCGCGCCGACATGGCCGACGTGCTCGCCGCCGTCGTACGCGACCGGCAGGCCCTGCCGGACCCGGTCATCGCGATCGGGCACGACCGCGAGGTCCTGATGCTCGACGACGGCCTGGTCTCCGTCGCCCGTGAGCGCACCCGGGCCGCCAAGCTGCCGCACAACGCCGCTCGCGAGCACTTCGAGGGCCACATCCTCAACACCCTCACCGAGCTGTATGCCGAACGCGTCGGCACCGACCCGTACGACGGCTCCAGCCTGCTCGACGCCTCCGACATCACCCAGATCCGCGACGAACTCGCCGAGAACCCCGAGGTGTGGAACGCCGTCGACCAGCTGTGGCCCCGGCTCACCCCGCAGCGGCTGGTCGCCGACTTCCTCGCCGAACCCGACGGCTACCTGAGCGAGGAGGACGCGGCCGCCGTCCGGCGCCCGGTGACCCGTGCCTGGACCGTCGCCGACGTGCCCCTCCTCGACGAGGCCGCCGAACTCCTCGGCGAGGACGACCGGTGGGCGCGGGCCCGCGCGGAGCGCGAGCGCGAGACCCAGATCGCCTACGCGCAGGGCGTGCTGGACGTGTCGTACGCCTCCCGGACCTACGAGTTCGAGGACAAGGAGGACAGCGACCCGGAGGCGTCGGAGGTGCTGTCCGCCCACGACATCATCGACGCCGAGCGGTTCGCCGAGCGGCACGAGGAGGCGGACCACCGCAGCGCCGCCGAGCGCGCCGCGGCCGACCGGACCTGGGCGTTCGGGCACATCATCGTGGACGAGGCGCAGGAGCTGTCGCCGATGGCCTGGCGGCTGCTGATGCGGCGCAGCCCGACCCGCTCGATGACCCTGGTCGGCGACCCCGCCCAGACCGCCGAGGCGGCCGGTGTCGGCTCCTGGGCGGACATCCTCGCCCCCTATGTGGAGGACCGCTGGGAGCACACCCGGCTCGGCGTCAACTACCGCACCCCGGCCGAGATCATGGAGCTGGCCGCGGCCGTGGTCCGCGCCGAGAACCCGGACTTCGAGCCGCCGAGCTCGGTCCGGTCGACCGGGGTACGGCCCTGGGTGCGGCGGGCCGACGGCGATCTGCCCGAGGCCGTGGCCAAGGCGGTCGCCGAACTCACCCCGGCCGAGGGGCGGCTCGCCGTGATCGCGCCGCGCGGGCTGCACCGCTCGCTGGCCGCCCGGCTGGACGGCGTCACGGCGGGCGCGGAGCCCGATCTGACCCGTACGGTCGTGCTGCTCGACCCCCGCCAGGCCAAGGGCCTCGAATTCGACTCGGTCCTGGTGGTGGAGCCCGGCGACTACGGCACCAGCGACCTCTACGTCGCCCTGACCCGCGCCACCCAGCGGCTCGGGGTGCTGTACAGGGACGAGCTGCCCGAGGCGCTGGCCGCGGGCGTCACCGGGGAGTAGGGGAACCGCCGCCGGGCGACGGCGGCGGATAGCTCGGGTGCAGCGCGGGGGACAGCGGCTCCAGCGACGCGCACAGCGCGGTCGGGAAGGCCGGTTCCCTGTGCTGCACGGCCCGGCACCCGCCGGCCGCGCTCTCGAAGAACGGCTTCCAGCCGGCGCGCTCGGCCCGGAAGAAGTAGCGGTCACCGAGGCGGGACGTGCAGGCGGGGTTCTTGTCGTCGGCGTCGCACGCCGGTCCGGTGCGCCAGGAGAAGTCGAGCACCAGCCACTTTCCGTCGCAGTGCGCGGCGTCCCGGTAGGAGTGCATGGGGGCGTCGACGGTGATCATCGCCTGCTCGTAGGAGGCGGTGGTGCAGCCCGTGGCCGGCGGGTGGCAGCCGAGCTCCCCGCACAGCCGCAGCGCGGGCGGCCTGGCGCCGTCGGCGGTGAAGACGATGTCGTTGTCGACCACCAGCTCCCGCTTGCCCAGAGGCTCGGGCAGCCGTACCCGGACCGTGGCCGTCTTCTCCCTGGTGCACCCGGAACGCCTGTCACCGGACGGGGAGCTGAAGGTGATCTGCACATGCACGGTGCCCGGCACCGTGCCGTACTCGGCGTCGGTGTCCACCGCCTTGAGGTCCCGCACGCACGGGTGCTCGCCGCTCGGCACGCGCGTGTCCAGGCTCAGCGTGCGGTGGTCGGCGCCGATCCGGGCACCGGTGACTCCGGAAGGCCCGAAGGTGGTCCACGGGATCGGCCCGGTCCGCGTGGGCGAGGCCCCTCCGGCCACCCGTGTGCCGCAGCCGCCCAGCAGCAGGACGGCCACGGCGCACAGCACAGCGGTCACCGATCTCCGGACTCGCACGTGCCTCAATCCCCCCGTGGCGCACCCAAGTCGATCCGAGTGCACTATAAGGCGCGGCCCACCCGGTCAGGCGGGCCGGAGCCAGACCGTGGCCAGCGGGGGCAGGGTCAGCCGGATGCTCGCCGGGCGGCCGTGCCATCCCTGCGGCTCCGGTTTGACGATGTCGGGGTTGGTGACGTCGCCGCCGCCGTACCGCGCGGCGTCCGTGTTCAGCGACTCGTGCCAGGCGGGTACGTCCTCGGGGACCCCGAGCCGGTAGTCGTGGCGGACCACCGGGGACATGTGGGAGACCGCGAGCAGCGGGTTGCCGTCGGCGTCCAGGCGCAGGAAGGCGAAGACGTTGTCGTCCGCCGCGTCCCCGACGATCCACTGGAAGCCCGCCGGGTCGGTGTCCTGCTGCCACAGGGCCGGGGTCGCCCGGTACAGCGCGTTCAGGTCCCGTACGAGATCCCGTACGCCCCGGTGGTCGGCCTCGGCGCCGTAGGACGGGTCGAGCAGCCACCAGTCGGGGCCGTACGCCTCGGACCACTCGGCGCCCTGCGCGAACTCCTGCCCCATGAAGAGCAGTTGCTTGCCGGGGTGGGCCCACATGAAGGCCAGGTAGGCGCGGTGGTTGGCCCGCTGCTGCCACCAGTCGCCGGGCATCTTCGACACCAGGGACCGCTTGCCGTGCACGACCTCGTCGTGGGAGATGGGCAGGACGTAGTTCTCGCTGTAGGCGTACACCATCGAGAAGGTCATCTCGTGGTGGTGGTACTTGCGGTGCACCGGCTCGTGGGTCATGTACTCCAGGGAGTCGTGCATCCAGCCCATGTTCCACTTCAGGCCGAAGCCGAGCCCGCCGAAGCCGCTCGGACCCTTGTGGTGGGTGGGGCGGGTGACGCCGTCCCAGGCCGTCGACTCCTCGGCGATGGTCACCACGCCCGGGCAACGCCGGTACACGGTCGCGTTCATCTCCTGCAGGAAGGCGACGGCGTCCAGGTTCTCCCGGCCGCCGTGCTCGTTCGGGGTCCACTGGCCCGGCTCGCGCGAGTAGTCCAGGTAGAGCATGGAGGCGACGGCGTCCACCCGCAGCCCGTCGATGTGGAACTCCTCGCACCAGTACACGGCGTTCGCCACCAGGAAGTTGCGCACCTCCCGGCGGCCGAAGTCGAACTCCAGGGTGCCCCAGTCCGGATGCGCGGCCCGCAGCGGATCGTGGTGCTCGTACAGCGGGCGCCCGTCGAACTCGGCCAGCGCCCAGTCGTCGCGCGGGAAGTGCGCCGGCACCCAGTCCATCAGCACTCCGATGCCGGCCTGGTGCAGCCGGTCCACCAGGTACCTGAAGTCGTCGGGGGTGCCGAGCCGGGCCGTCGGGGCGTAGAAACCGGTGACCTGGTAGCCCCAGGAGCCGCCGAAGGGGTGCTCGGCGACCGGCATCAGCTCCACGTGCGTGAAGCCCATCTCCCGTACGTACGCCGGGAGCTGCTCGGCCAGCTGCCGGTAGGTCAGGCCGGGGCGCCAGGAGGGCAGGTGGACCTCGTAGACGGAGAAGGGCGCCGCGTGCACCGGGGTGTCGGCCCGGTGCGCCATCCATTCCGCGTCGGCCCACTCGTGCCGCGAGACGTCCACGATCGACGCGGTCGCGGGCGGCGCCTCCGTACGGCGGGCCAGCGGATCGGCGCGCAGGGTGCGCGAGCCGTCCGGGCGGGTGATCTCGAACTTGTACACCTCGCCCGCGCCGATCGCCGGCACGAACAGCTCCCACACCCCGGAGGAGCCCAGCGAGCGCATCGGGAAGCCGGTCCCGTCCCAGAAGTTGAAGCCGCCCGTGACCCGTACACCTTGCGCGTCGGGCGCCCACACCGCGAAGCGGGTCCCGGACACCCCCTGATGGGTGGTGACGTGCGCGCCGAGCGCCCGCCACAGCTGCTCGTGCCGGCCCTCGCCGATCAGGTGCAGGTCCAGCTCGCCGAGGGTGGGCAGGAACCGGTAGGGGTCCTCGGTGTCCAGGACGTTCCCCTCGTACGCCACCAGCAGCCGGTACTCCGGAACGGCTCCCAGCGGCAGCAGCCCCGAGAAGAACCCGTCGCCGTCGTCGTGCAGTTCGGCGTGCAGCTCGCCGGTGACGACCGTGACGGACAGCGCGTACGGCCTGAAGACCCGGAAGGCCACGCCTCCGGGCACCGGATGCGCGCCCAGCACCGAGTGCGGGGCGTGGTGGGTGCCGTGCAGCAGCCGCTCACGGTCGGCGGGTGAGACACCGGCCGCCGGCCGCTCGTGCGCCGGCACCTTCTGCCGGGGGACGGTCTTCTCCCTGGTCTTGGTGTGCTTCTTGCCCTTCGGGGTCACGGACGAGCCTCCTGGTCTTCACGCGGCGAGGCGACGGATCGCCGACAGCGGTACGGGCAGCCAGTCGGGGCGGTGCCGGGCCTCGTAGACGGTCTCGTAGACCGCCTTGTCGGTCTCGTAAGCCCGCAGCAGCACCGGATCGGTGCGCGGATCGCGGCCGGCCACCTCCGCGTACCCGGAGCAGTAGGCGGCCCGGCACACGCGCGCCCAGTCCGGCGCGGGCGGGGTCACGGAGTGGGCCGCGTAGTCGAAGGAGCGGAGCATCCCCGCGATGTCCCGCACCGGCGGCTGCGGCATCCGGCGTTCGGCGGCCGGCCGGGCCGGCTCGCCCTCGAAGTCGATCAGCGACCACTCCCCGGACGGGGAGCGCAGGCACTGGCCCAGGTGCAGATCCCCGTGGATCCGCTGGGCGGTCCAGGTGCGGCCCTCGGTGGCGAGGGAGGCCAGCGCCGCGTAGGCCGAGCGCAGTCCGTCCTCGTACGGCCGCAGGCTGGGCACCGCCTGGACGGCCGCCGCCAGCCGCTCGGTCATCCCGTCGGCCAGCGACTGCAGCTGCACATGACCGAGGGTGACCGTCGGCAGGGCGCGGGCGAGCGCGGTGTGCACCTCGGCGGTGGCCCGGCCCAGCCCCCGCGCCTCGGCGGCGAAGTCCTCGCCCTTGGCCAGCTCGCGCAGCGCCAGCTCCCAGCCGTCGCTCGCCCCGCTGACGAAGGGCTGGAGCACCGCCAGCACATACGACTCCTCGCCCAGCTCGGCGTGCAGCCAGGCCGTCGGCGCGGGCACCCGGGGGCAGCCCTCGCGGGCCAGCGCCAGGGGTATCTCCAGGTCGGGGTTGACGCCGGGCACCACCCGGCGCAGCAGTTTCAGGATGAACGTATCGCCGTAGACCACCGAGGAGTTGGACTGCTCGGCGGTCATCAGCCGGGCCACCAGGCCCTCGCGTATCTCCTGGCGCGGGTCCCGCTCGAAACGCAGCCCGCCGATGCGGGCCCGGGTGCGCAGGGCCTCCAGAAGCACCTCGGCGGGCCGGGGGTCGTACAGGGCCTCGTACACCGTGCGTCCGGCGAGCGGCCCGTCCTCCACATGTCCGATCAGCGCGGGCGCCAGCCGGGGCGGCAGCGCCTCGCGCACGCCTATGAGCAGCTGGTAGCAGTCGCCCGGGTGGGTCTCGGCGCCCAGCGTGGACGGCTGGTGGACGCGCAGCAGCAGGTGGTACAGGCCCACCCGGCCGTCGGGTGGCAGCAGTTCGGTCACGGCCACGGGTGTGAACCCGGTGACCGGGCGCCCCTTGCCGGCGAACCAGCGCTGCCTCGGCAGCCACTCGCGCAGCAGGGGATCGAGCGAAGCGAGGAGGTGACCGGTGGTACGGGTGGTGTCCGAAGAGGTGACCGTTTCCGCCATGGGCGTCACGTCCTTTCCCCGGGTTCGTCGGGGTGTTACTGATGCGTGCCCCGGGTGGGGCGGTGGAAACCGCCCCACCACAGGGGAGCTAGGCCGCTTCCCGCCGCAGCCGGAACCAGTAGAAGCCGTGCCCCGCGAGGGTGAGCAGGTACGGCAGCTCGCCGATCGCCGGGAAGCGGACCCCGCCGAACAGCTCGACCGGGTGCCGCCCGCCGAACCGGCTCAGGTCCAGCTCCGTGGGCTGGGCGAAGCGGGAGAAGTTGTGGACGCACAGCACGAGGTCGTCCTCGTACTCGCGCAGAAAGGCGAGCACGGCCGGGTTGGTGGACTGCAGCTCGTTGTAGGACCCCAGTCCGAAGGCAGGATTCTGCTTGCGGATCTCGATCATGCGGCGGGTCCAGTGCAGCAGCGACGACGGCGACGACATCGACGCCTCGACGTTGGTGACCTGGTAGCCGTAGACCGGGTCCATGATCGTCGGCAGGTACAGGCGTCCCGGGTCACAGGACGAGAAACCCGCGTTGCGGTCGGGGGTCCACTGCATGGGGGTGCGCACGGCGTCCCGGTCGCCGAGCCAGATGTTGTCGCCCATGCCGATCTCGTCGCCGTAGTACAGGATCGGCGAGCCGGGCAGCGAGAGCAGCAGCGCGGTGAACAGCTCGATCTGGTTGCGGTCGTTGTCCAGCAGGGGCGCGAGGCGGCGGCGGATGCCGATGTTGGCGCGCATCCGCGGGTCTTTCGCGTACTCGGCCCACATGTAGTCGCGCTCTTCGTCGGTGACCATCTCCAGGGTCAGCTCGTCGTGGTTGCGCAGGAAGATGCCCCACTGGCAGCCGGAGGGGATGGCCGGCGTCTTGGCCAGGATCTCGGAGACGGGGTAGCGGGACTCCCGGCGTACGGCCATGAAGATGCGCGGCATGACCGGGAAGTGGAAGGCCATGTGGCACTCGTCGCCGCCGGAGCCGTAGTCGCCGAAGTAGTCGACGACGTCCTCCGGCCACTGGTTGGCCTCCGCCAGCAGCACCTTGTCGGGGTACTGGGTGTCGATCTCCTTGCGCACCCGCTTCAGGAACTCGTGGGTCGCCGGCAGGTTCTCGCAGTTGGTGCCCTCCTGCTGGTACAGGTACGGCACCGCGTCCAGCCGGAACCCGTCGATGCCGAGATCCAGCCAGAACTTCAGCGCGGAGATCATCTCCTCCTGCACCGCCGGGTTCTCGTAGTTGAGGTCCGGCTGGTGCGAGAAGAAGCGGTGCCAGTAGTACTGCTTGCGTACGGGGTCGTACGTCCAGTTGGAGGCCTCGGTGTCGACGAAGATGATCCGGGCGTCCTGGAACTGCTTGTCGTCGTCGGCCCATACGTAGTAGTCGCCGTACGGACCGTCCGGATCCCGCCTCGACTCCTGGAACCACGGGTGCTGGTCGCTGGTGTGGTTCATGACGAAGTCGATGATCACGCGCATGCCGCGCTGGTGGGCGGCGTCGACGAACTCCACGAAGTCGGCGAGGTCACCGAACTCCGGCAGGACGGCGGTGTAGTCGGAGACGTCGTAACCGCCGTCCCTCAGCGGTGACTTGAAGAACGGCGGCAGCCACAGACAGTCGACCCCCAGCCACTGCAGATAGTCGAGCTTGGCGGTCAGACCCTTCAGGTCGCCGATGCCGTCGCCGTTGCTGTCCTGGAAGGAGCGGACCAGGACCTCGTAGAAGACGGCGCGTTTGAACCACCCCGGGTCCCGGTCCCCTGCGGGAGTGTCCTCGAAGGTGTCCGGAACGGGCTCATTGACGATCATATTGTGGGTGACCCCCCGATCTGCGGGTTGGACGGTCGCAGGACGGTGAAGACATGCGCGGGCCTTTGACCCGGTTCGAGGCGCACATAGTTGGCCCTGCCCCAGTAGTAGGTCTCGCCGGTGAGCTCGTCGCGCACCGGCACGGACTCGTGCCAGTCCAGGCCGAGTTGCGGCATGTCCAACGAGACCGTGGCCTCCTGGGTGTCGTGGGGGTCGAGGTTTGCGACCACCAGAACCGTGTTCGATCCGCTCCGCTTCGAGTACGCGATCACCGCGTCCCTGTCGGCGTGGTGGAAGTGGAGGTCACGCAGCTGGTGCAGGGCCGGGCTGCGGCGCCGGATGCCGTTGAGCTTGGCGATGAGCGGCGCGATGGTGCGGCCCTCACGCGCGGCCGCCTCCCAGTCCCGTCGCTTGAGCTGGTACTTCTCCGAGTCCAGGTACTCCTCGCTGCCCTCCCTGAGCGGGGTGTTCTCGCACAGCTCGTAGCCGCTGTAGATGCCCCAGGCGGGGGAGAGGGTCGCGGCGAGCACGGCCCGCACCTCGAAGGCGGGACGGCCGCCGTGCTGGAGGTAGGCGTGCAGGATGTCCGGGGTGTTGGCGAAGAAGTTCGGCCGCATGTAGGAGGCCGCCTCACCGGACAACTCGCTGAGGTACTTGGTGAGTTCCTGCTTGCTGTTGCGCCAGGTGAAGTAGGTGTACGACTGCTGGAAGCCGATCTGGGCGAGGGTGTGCATCATCGCGGGCCGGGTGAACGCCTCCGCCAGGAAGATCACGTCCGGGTCGGAAGCGTTGATGTCGCCTATCACCCGCTCCCAGAAGACCACCGGCTTGGTGTGCGGGTTGTCGACGCGGAAGATGCGCACGCCGTGGCTCATCCAGTGCCGCAGGATGCGGACGGTCTCGGCGATGAGCCCGTCCATGTCCGCGTCGAAGGCGATCGGGTAGATGTCCTGGTACTTCTTCGGCGGGTTCTCGGCGTACGCGATCGTGCCGTCGGGGCGGTGATGGAACCACTCGGGGTGTTTCTGCACCCAGGGGTGGTCGGGCGAGCACTGGAGCGCGAAGTCGAGGGCGATCTCCAGTCCCAGCTCGCGGGCCTTCCCGACGAAGAAGTCGAAGTCCTCGATGGTGCCGAGGGCGGGGTGGACGGCGTCGTGGCCGCCCTCGGGGGAGCCGATGGCCCAGGGCACGCCCACGTCCTGCGGCCCGGCGGTGAGCGTGTTGTTGGGCCCCTTGCGGAACGTCGTGCCGATGGGATGGATCGGCGGCAGATAGACCACGTCGAAGCCCATCTCCGCGATCGCCTCCAGCCGGCGCGCGGCCGTGCGGAAGGTGCCGTGCGGCTGCTCGGCCGTGCCCTCGGAACGCGGGAAGAACTCGTACCAGGAGCCGTACAGGGCCCGCTCCCGCTCCACCAGCAGCGGCATCGCATCGGAGGCGGTGACCAGCTCCCGCAGGGGATGCCGGGCCAGCAGGTCCTGCACCTCCGGTGCCAGCGCCGCCGCGAGGCGCCAGGCGGCGGGGCGGTTCTCGTTCCGCAGGGCCGCCACCGCCTCCTGGAGGACCTGGCGTTGCCCCTCCGGGACGCCGGCGGCGGCGCGCTCGTACAGCCGCGCCCCCTCCTCCAGGACCAGTTCGGTGTCGATGCCCGCCGGGATCTTGATGCCGGCGTGGTGCTGCCAGGTGGCGACCGGGTCGGACCAGGCCTCCACCGTGTAGGTCCAGCGGCCCGGTTCACCCGCGGTGACGGTGGCGCCCCAGCGGTCGGTGCCCGGGGCGAGTTCGCGCATCGGCGTCCACGGCCCGGGCCGGCCGGCCGCGTCGCGCAGCACCACGTTCGCTGCGACGGCGTCGTGCCCTTCCCGGAAGACGGTGGCGGACACCTCGAACGACTCACCGGTCACCGCTTTGGCGGGCCTGCGCCCGTGCTGGACCACGGGGCGTACGTCGAGGACGGGGATACGGCCGAGGGTGCTCTCCCCGGCGGCGGACGGGGGATCGGCGGGACCGGGCGGGCCGGGCACCTCGGCGGTGGCCTTTACGGATTTCTTGCCCGTTGTTTTCTTGGCCGGCTTCTTCGCGGCCTTCGCTGCCGCTGGCGTGGCCTTGCTGCTGGTCGGGGGTGCTGAGGAATGGTGCGTGGCGGGCATGACCGCTCCTGTCCGCGTCAACGTGGGTGTGGGCGGATGGATGTGGGGAGGTGGGTCCTGCGGAGGTGCTGTGGGACGCCTGTGGGGTCGTACCGGAGGAGCCTTCCCACCCTGTTCGGGTGGGCAATCCGGAACTTTGTTAACTACTCCCGCGTATGTCCACCCACAAGACCGGCCTCCTTTGTCCGGGTGCCCGCAGGCCGCCCCCTAACGCCCCGACACCCGCCGGACGCGTCCCCACCGACGCCCCGGTAACCACTACCGTCGAGGGTGACGACGAGACGTACAGCGCCGTGCGTCTCACTCCGCAACGCGTCCGAGGTGGAAGTGTGAAGGCGATCCGTCGGTTCACCGTCCGTCCCGTTCTCCCCGAACCCCTGCGGCCGCTGAGCGACCTGGCGCGCAATCTGCGCTGGTCCTGGCATGCGGAAACGCGCGATCTGTTCCAGTCCGTCGACCCCGAGGCATGGGCCGCAGCCGGGGGTGACCCGGTGCGGATACTGGGCCGGGTACGGCCGGCGCGGCTGACCGAGCTGGCCGGGGACCGGCGTTTTCTGCGCCGCCTCACCGCGGTCGCCGACGACCTCGACGACTATCTGACCGGCGACCGCTGGTACCAGACCCAGGCGGACGGCATGCCCGCGGCCGTCGCCTACTTCTCCCCGGAGTTCGGCATCACGGCCGCGCTGCCCCAGTACTCCGGCGGCCTCGGCATCCTCGCAGGCGACCATCTCAAGGCGGCCAGCGATCTCGGCGTACCCCTGATCGGGGTCGGGTTGCTGTACCGGCACGGGTACTTCCGGCAGACCCTGTCCCGCGACGGCTGGCAGCAGGAGCACTACCCGGTGCTGGACCCCAACGAGCTGCCCCTCACCCAGCTGAAGGAGGCCGACGGCTCCCTGGCGCGGGTCGCGCTCGCCCTGCCCGGCGGCAAGGCGCTGCACGCGCGGATCTGGCTGGCCCAGGTGGGCCGGGTGCCGCTGCTGCTGCTCGACTCGGACGTGGAGGAGAACGACCTCGGCGAACGCGGGGTGACCGACCGGCTCTACGGCGGAGGCAGCGAGCACCGGCTGCTGCAGGAGATGCTGCTGGGGATAGGGGGTGTCCGGGCGGTGCGGACGTACTGCCGGCTCACCGGGCACCCGCGGCCGGAGGTGTTCCACACCAACGAGGGGCACGCGGGTTTTCTGGGCCTGGAGCGGATCGCCGAACTGGCGGCGGCCGGGCTGGACTTCGACTCGGCCCTGGAGGCGGTGCGCGGCGGCACGGTCTTCACCACGCACACCCCCGTCCCGGCCGGCATCGACCGCTTCGACCGGGAGCTGGTCGCCCGGCACTTCGGAGCGGACGCCGAGCTGCCCGGCATCGACGTGCAGCGGATTCTGACGCTGGGCATGGAGACCTACCCGGGCGGCGAGCCGAACCTGTTCAACATGGCCGTGATGGGGCTCCGGCTGGCCCAGCGGGCGAACGGGGTGTCATTGCTGCACGGCCAGGTGAGCCGGGAGATGTTCGCGGGACTGTGGCCGGGATTCGACGCCGAGGAGGTGCCGATCACCTCCGTGACCAACGGGGTGCACGCGCCGACCTGGGTGGCCCCGGAGGTGCTGCGCCTCGGCGCCCGGCAGGTGGGCTCCGAGCGGGCCGAGGACGCGCTGACCGTCGGCGGCTCCGAGCGCTGGGACTCGGTGGCGGAGATCGAGGACCAGGAGATCTGGGAGCTGCGCCGCACCCTGCGCGAACAGCTGGTGCAGGAGGTGAGGGAGCGGCTGCGGGCCTCCTGGCGTCAACGCGGCGCCGGTGACGCCGAGTTGGGCTGGATCGACGGGGTACTGGACCCGGACGTCCTGACGATCGGCTTCGCGCGCAGGGTCCCGTCGTACAAACGCCTGACGCTGATGCTCCGCGACCGCGACCGCCTGATGGAGCTGCTCCTGCATCCGGACCGCCCGGTGCAGATCGTGGTCGCGGGCAAGGCGCATCCGGCGGACGACAGCGGCAAACGCCTGGTCCAGGAACTGGTCCGCTTCGCGGACGACCCACGGGTCCGCCACCGCATCGTCTTCCTCCCCGACTACGGCATGGCGATGGCGCAGAAGCTCTACCCCGGCTGTGACGTCTGGCTGAACAACCCCCTGCGCCCTCTGGAGGCCTGCGGCACGAGCGGCATGAAGGCCGCCCTGAACGGCTGCCTGAACCTCTCCGTCCTCGACGGCTGGTGGGACGAATGGTTCAAGCCGGACTTCGGCTGGGCCATCCCGACGGCGGACGGCGTGGGCACGGACCCCGACCGCCGCGACGACATCGAGGCGGCGGCGCTCTACGACCTCCTGGAGCAGCGGGTGACCCCGCGCTTCTACGAGCAGGGCCGGGGCGGCCTGCCCGACCGCTGGATCGCGATGGTCCGCCAGACCCTCACCCTGCTCGGCCCCAAGGTGCTGGCCGGCCGCATGGTCCGCGAGTACGTCGACCGCCTCTACGTCCCCGCCGCGCAGGCCCACCGCGCCCTGACCCCGGACACGGCGAGCGACCTGGCCGCCTGGAAGGCCCGGATCCGGGCCGCCTGGTCCGGGGTGAGCGTCGACCACGTGGAGACGACCGCGCCGACGGCCACGGCGGAGTTGGGGACGACGGTCGGGCTCAGGGTCCGCGTCGGCCTGGGCGAGCTGACCCCGGACGACGTCGAGGTCCAGGCGGTGTCGGGCCGGGTGGACGCCGAGGACCACATCACGGACGCGACGGTGGTCCCCTTGAAGCCGACCGGCGCCCCCGACCTGGAGGGCCGCCTGCTGTACGAGGGCCCCCTCGCCCTCGACCGCACTGGCCCCTACGGCTACACGGTACGCATCCTGCCCGCGCACCGGTTGCTGGGCTCCAGCGCGGAGATGGGGCTGGTGGCGGTGCCGCCGGAGGAGGTGGTGGAGGGGGCGGGGGTGTTGTTGCGGTGAGTGTGGGGCCTAGACCGAGGAGGGAGCCTCCTTCAGGGCTTCGATGAAGGGCGTGAAGGACCCGGCCGCGAAGGTGAGGGTGCCGACGGCTGGGTCCTTTGAGTCGCGGATGGCGGTGTGGGTGGGGGTGGTGGCCATCTCTACGCATTCGTTGCCGTCACCCTCTCCGGAGTAGGAGGACTTCCGCCAGTTGTCGAGGGGGTTCATGCCTCACAGCTCCTTCGTCAGCTCGTGAATGAAGTCACGCGACCGATCGGGCTCAAGCGATACAACCTCCAGCATATGGAAGCGCGTTCGATAGGCACTGAGCCGAGCTTCTGAGTCGATGAGGACGGAACCGTACGGCGCGTCTCGTACCACGGTGTCCAGCTTGGGAAAGGGTCCGCCCACGTACGTCATCGTCTGGAGACTCGTGCGAAGCCGTCCAGGTCGAAGGGGATGACGCGCACGGTGATGTGGTCCGCTTCGGAGAGCTCGAGGAGTCGGGTGAGCTGGGCCCTTGAGGTGGCCCGGTCGCTGACCCTGATCCGAAGCGCCGCCTCATGGATCACCGCTTCGTACGGGATGGCGAACTCCTGGCGCGCCTTCCGGTGTCGGATGCGCAACTCAAGTTCCTCGCCGGTCAGTTCCGGCAGCCTCGACGAGAAGACCGCACGGGAGTAGTCCTCGGTCTGCAGCAGGCCTGGCACGTACAGAATGGCCACGTGGCGGAGGAATCGAGCGTGGTACTCCAGCTCGGACAGGTCCAGGAAGGACGTGGGAAGGAGCCCTCGGTACTCCTCCCACCAGCCGCGTGTCCTGTCAGTGGCCATCTCGACCAGAGCCTCGATGAACTCACCGTCCGTACAGGCGTAATGGGAGGCGAGCCGACGCAGCCGCTCCTCGCTCACTCCGATGAGTCCCGACTCGATGTGGCTGATCTGAGCCCTGTTCATCCCGAGTAGTGCTGCCGCTTGGATGGCGGTGAGTCCGGCCGCCTCGCGGAGTCTGCGCAGTTCAAGCCCCAGGCGCAACTGACGTGCCGTTGTAGCGCACACGCAGCGGAAGGGCACCGCTCCCTCCTGCCATGACGGCTGCGGCAATGCCACCGCTCGCTGAATCCCCCTTCACCGACCGGAGTCGATGACGCATGCCCGAAAACGAGACCTGGGACTACACGCTCTACATCCCGAACGACCTCAGAGCCGTGACCGTCTGCCGCCGCACCCTGCGCCTGATCCTGACCATGCACGGGTTGATCGGCCGGGTGGACACGGCGGAACTTCTGGCGGCGGAGCTGGTGTCGAACGCCGTGCGGCACACGAAGGGGCCGGCCGCGCTGAGGGTGCGTCGTACCCCGGAGGGGATGGTGTGGATCGGGGCGTGGGACACCGACCCGACGCCGCCGGATCCGCCGCGTCCGCTGGAGCAGGTGGCGGAGCTGGAGGACGGGCGGGGTCTGGGGCTGGTGAAGATCTTCCAGAAGGATCCAACGCTGCTGACGAAGGCGTTACAGAAGGTCCTGCACGTGCCGTTTCCCGAACCGAGGGAGATCGCGGCGCTGAACATCGACCTCACCGAGATCGAGCCGGTCGAGCGCCGCGTGGACACGCTGCTGCGGGCGGAGACGGACGAGGGCACGTATCTGCTGGTGGTGGAGTCGCAGGGGAAGGTGGACGAGCGCAAGCGGGGCAGCTGGCCGTACTAACTGAGCTACTTGTACGAGAAGTACCGCTGTGAGCCGGTGCTGATCGTCATCACCCAGAGCAGTAGGACCGCCCAGTGGGCCTCGCGTCCGATCCGGTTCGGTTTCCGGGACTGGCACTCGCTGACGGTACGACCCCTCGTCCTCGGTCCGGACAACGTGCCGGTGATCGCGAACGAGCGGCAGGCCGAGAAGGACGTCCCCCTTGCGGTGCTCTCGGCCATGACACACGGGCGTGGACCGCAAGCGGCGGCCATACTGGAGTCCCTGGCCACCGCCCTGCGGACCATCGACCCCGACAGTGCCGCAGTCTTCGTGCAGTTCGTCGACTCCTGCCTGGCCGACCCCCAGGCGAAGCAGATGTGGAGGGATCTGATGACGGCGATCCAGTACTTCTGGCGACACCCGCTGGCCGAGCAGGTACGGGAGGAGGGCCGGATTCAGGACCGCCAGGAGATGACCCTGCGCATCTTGGAATGGCGTGGCATCCCCGTGCCCGACTCCATCCGTGAGCGCGTGATGGCCTGCACGGACCTGGACCAGCTCGAGGCGTGGGCCCAGCGAGCCGTGCATGCCACGGATGCGGCGGAGTTGTTCGACACGGAGTGAGTACGTGGCCGTTGGGTCACTCCCTTCTCGGAACGGTGCCTTGGGCCTGTAACGGAACGGATCTGCCCATCGTCTCCTTGGTGGATCGGATTCGGGCCGTCAGGTTTCGTCGTATTCGGCGCAAAGCTTGCGCAACACCGCCCCGCACCGCCGGGCATACGCGTGCTGCAACCCCCGCGTCGCCGGGCCGCCCGCCCGCGCGTACCACTTGGCCCCCTTGCTGAAGGCCGCCACCGTCAGCCAGACCGTGCCGTCGCCCGTGCGGTCGACCACGAAGGCCTCCTCGCCGCATTCGGGGTGGCCCCGCAGGGTGCCGTAGGCCCAGCCGGCCCGGCGGGGTTCCTCGGTGGTCCAGACGATGCGGCAGGGGGCCTTGATCAGGGCGGCCAGGGTGACCGTGACGTCCACGCCGGGGGCCGCGCGGTCGGCGGTGGCGTCGATGCCCACACCCAGGGCGCGGTGCATCTCCCAGGTGAGGACCGCCTCGGCCGCCCGGTGGAAGAGCTTCTGGCCCTCGCCGAGGCGGGTGCGGACGAGCATCGGGTGGAAGCCGGGCGGGCAGTACGTCAGGTCGTCGCGGGTCGCGCCGACCGGCTCGTAGGTGAAGGGCGCCGAGGACATGGGTCACAAGGGTAGGGCGGCACCCGGAAGCCCTGCCTTCCGGGTGCCGCCCGTACGCGGCTACGCGCGCGTCAGCTGACGTTGACCGCCGACCAGGCCGCGGCCACCGTGTTGTACTCGGTGCTGCCGGAGCCGTACAGGTCCTTGGCGGCGTTCAGGGTCGCCGTGCGGGCGGCCTTGTAGTTCGTCGTGGACGTCATGTACGTGGTCAGCGCCTTGTACCAGATCTGCAGCGCCTTGGCGCGGCCGATGCCCGTGACCGTGGAGCCGTTGGACGTCGGGGAGTTGTACGTCACTCCGTTGATCGTCTTTGAACCGCTGCCCTCCGACAGGAGGTAGAAGAAGTGGTTCGCCACGCCCGAGGAGTAGTGGACGTCCAGGTTGCCGACCGACGAGGACCAGTAGTCGGCGCTGCCGCCGTCCTTGCTGGGCTTGTCCATGTAGCGCAGCGGGCTGCCGTCGCCGTTGATGTCGATCTTCTCGCCGATGAGGTAGTCACCGGGGTCGGAGGCGTTGTTGGCGTAGAACTCCACGCCCGTGCCGAAGATGTCCGAGGTCGCCTCGTTCAGGCCGCCGGACTCGCCCGAGTAGTCCAGGCCCGCGGTGTTGGAGGTGACTCCGTGGCTCATCTCGTGGCCGGCCACGTCGAGCGAGGTCAGCGGGTGGGTGTTGCCGGAGCCGTCGCCGTAGGTCATGCAGAAGCAGCTGTCGTCCCAGAAGGCGTTCACGTACGAGTTGCCGTAGTGGACGCGGGAGTAGGCGCCGACGCCGTCGTTCTTGATGCCGCTGCGGCCGAAGGTGTTCTTGTAGAAGTCCCAGGTCTCCTGGGCGCCGTAGGCGGCGTCCGCGCCGGCCGTCTGGTCGGTCGAGGAGCTGGAGGCCGTGCCCGTGCCCCAGACGTTGTCGGAGTCGGTGTACAGCGTGCCCTTGCCGCCGGTCTTGTGGGCCAGGTTGTAGGTCTTGTGACCGCCCCGGGAGGCGTCGGTCAGGGTGTACGACGAGCCCGACTGCGTGGTGGTGAGGCTGACGGTGCCGGAGTACAGGGTCTTGCCGGTGCCGGTCGCGTTCTCGACGCCCTGGTACTCGAAGAGCTTCTTGCCGGTGGCGGCGTCGGTGATGACGTGCAGCCGGTTCGGGGTGCCGTCGTCCTGGAGGCCGCCGACGACCGTCTCGTAGGCGAGCACCGGCGTGCCGCCCGCCGCCCAGACCACCTTGCGGGCGCCGTCCGCGGCGGACTTGGCGGAGCCGAGGGTTCTCGCGGCGGACACCGCCTGCTTCTCGGCCTTGGCGGCGGAGATCTGCGGCTTGAGCGAGGCCACCTTGATGGCGGCCTTGGTCGCCTTGGTGACGCCCTGGGTCTTGCCGGACTTGGCGGTGTGGACGACCAGGTCGCCGCCGAGCACCGGAAGGCCCGCGTAGGTGCGCTCGTAGCGGGTGTGGAGGGTGCCGTCGGCGTCCTTGACGACGTCCTTGACGACCAGCTTCTCCTTGGCGCCGAGGCCTATCTGCTGCGCGGTCTCGGCGGCGCCGGCCTGCGCCTGCTGTATCAGCGAGGTGCGGGCGGCGGCGGACAGCGTGGTCGGCGCCGCGGCGAGGGCCGGGCCGCTCTTGCCGGCGGCCGTCGCGGTGGCGGTCAGGCCGGTGGAGAGCAGGGCTCCGGCGGCGACGGCGGTGGCGATGGCCAGGGTGGCGCGCTTGTGACGCGTGTAGAGGGGGGTCACGCAAGCTCCTTCTCGTGGGGAGTCCGGTCGGCGTGGGGTTACTGACCGGGGAGGTGGGGTGAAGCTCTGCGGCGGGTGAAGGAAGGGTGACATTAGGGGCGCGTACATGTCAGGACCCTGAAGTGATGTTGGCCGGAAGTCGACTGTCCGGGAAACGTTGCAGGTGTGTTAACGGGTGCCGTCCGAGGGTGTCGGACCCTCGGACGGCCCCCATTTCCCGGGTATTTGGCCGTCGATTTACGGGAACGTCAGCTTCCAGCCGTTGATCGTTCCGGTGTCGTAGGTGGCCTGATCCTGCACCCTCAACGTCCATGTTCCGTTGGCCGGTTCGGCGGAGGCGTTGACCGTGTAGGTCTGCTTCACGTTGTCCGCCGAGTCCGAGGAACTGAAGTTCTTCAGGCGGTAGGCGGTGCCCGACGGGCCGACGAGGTCGATCACCAGGTCGCCGCGCCAGGTGTGCGTGATGTCGACGCTCACCTGAAGGTTGCCCGGCGCGTTTCCGCTCCTGCCGGAGACCGTGATGCCGGAGGTGACGGCGGGCCCGTTGTCCGGGATGGCGACCTGGGTGTTGCTCTCGTACGTCGTACCGCCGCCTCCGCCACCGCCGCCGTCGGAGCGCGAACCGACCGCCACGGCCGCCCAGGCGTCCTGCACCGCCTTGTACTCGGTGCTGGAGGTGCCGTAGAGCTCACCGGCCGCCGCGAGGGTGCCGGTGCGGGCGCCCGCGTAGTCGGTGGTGGAGGTGAACTTGGTGGTGAGCGCCCGGTACCAGATCTGCAGCGCCTTGTCCCGGCCGATGCCGGTGACCGGAAGCCCGTCCGCGGTGGGCGAGTCGTAGCTGACGCCGTTGATCACCTTGGCGCCGCTGCCCTCCGACAGGAGGTAGAAGAAGTGGTTCGCGACGCCGGAGGAGTAGTGGACGTCGAGGTCGCCGACGCCGTCGTACCAACTGTCCGCGGAGCCGCCGTCCTTGCTCGGTTTGTCCATGTAGCGCAGCGGGGTGCCGTCGCCGTTGATGTCGATCTTCTCGCCGATGAGGTAGTCACCGACGTCGGAGCTGTTGTCGGCGTAGAACTCCACGCCGGTGCCCATGATGTCGCTGGTGGCCTCGTTCAGGCCGCCGGACTCCCCGCTGTACTCCAGGCCCGCGGTGTTGGAGGTGACGCCGTGGCTCATCTCGTGCCCCGCGACGTCGATCGAGGTCAGCGGGTCGGCGTTGTTCGAGCCGTCGCCGTAGGTCATGCAGAAGCAGCCGTCGTCCCAGAAGGCGTTGACGTACGAGTTGCCGTAGTGGACGCGGGAGTAGGCGCCGACGCCGTCGTTCTTGATGCCGCTGCGGCCGAAGGTGTTCTTGTAGAAGTCCCAGGTCTCCTGCGCGCCGTAGTGGGCGTCCGCGCCCGCGGTGGCCGCGTTGGACGTGGTGCCGTTGCCCCAGGTGTCGTTGGACTGGGAGAACAGGGTGCCGGTGCCCGAGGAGCCGTGGTTCAGGTTGTACGTCTTGTGGCCGCCGCGCGCCCCGTCGGTCAGCGTGTACGTCGAGCCCGACTGGGTCGTGGTCAGCGTGACCTGCCCGCTGTACCGGGTGTTGCCGACGCCGGTCTCGATGCCCTGGTACTCGTAGAGCTTCTTGCCGGTGGCGGCGTCGGTGATGACGTGCAGCCGGTTCGGGGTGCCGTCGTCCTGCAGGCCCCCGACGACCGTCTCGTAGGCCAGGACGGGCTTGCCGGTCGCCGCCCAGACCACTTTGCGGACGCCGTCCGCGGCGGACTTCGTCCCGCCCCGGGCCTTGGCCCGCTGTACCGCCTGCTTCTCCGCGGCGGCCTTCGACACGGCCGGGGTGAGGCCGGCGACCTTCAGGGGGGTGCCCGTGGCCCTGACGACCTCCATGGTCTTGGCGGACGTGTTGCTGTCCACGACCAGGTCGCCGCCGAGCACCGGAAGGCCGGCGTAGGTGCGCTCGTACCGGGTGTGCAGAGTGCCGTCGGCGTCCTTCACGACGTCCTTGACGACCAGCCTCTCCTTGGCGCCGAGGCCGAGGGAGCGGGCGGTGGCGGCCTTCGTGGCGTCGGCGTGGCGTATCAGCTCGGCGCGCTGCGAGGGCGTGAGCCTGACCGCCACATGGGCCGGATTCACCTTGCCGGGCCCGGGCTTGGCCGGTGCGGCGCTCGCCGCGCCCGACTGGACGGCGGCGGCGATCAGGGCGGCGACGCCGGCGAGGGCGACCGTGGCGGTACGACGCGCGGTGTGGGGGGTGCGTCTGCGAGAGGAACTGCTTCTCAACACTGACTCCTTCTGCGTGGCCGCGGGTCGCGCGGCCAGGGGAGACCGGACGGTGGGTTGGGGACGTCCGGGCAGAACAGGGCGGTGCGCGGAACCACGTGCAGGCCGGCTCACACGACGCGGGTGTGACTGTGGGGTTGCTGTGAGTCGGCCTGGGAAGAGTGACAGGGGATCAGCTTTCCTGTCAGGAGCGCGTCACAAACTTGGCCGGAAATGGTTCGTTGACCGGATGTTCATGTTCGATATGCGGATCGGTTACCGGGGCAGGAGAGCGCGGGTCACCAGGGCGGAGGGTGCGGGCCGGCAGGGCGGGCGGTGGTCGGGGCGGCGGGACCACCGCCCGCTGTGGGCACGGGCGCCGTTGTCCGGTTCTGGGTGGAGGGTTCCGGGGCGTCGGCGGTGTGCGCGGCGAACGGCTCTCAGGCCGTGGTTCGCGGATCGGAGTCCCCTTGCCAGGTCCGCCACAGGGCCGCGTAGGCGCCGTCGGCCGTCACCAGGTCCTCGTGGGTGCCCAGTTCGGTCAGGCGGCCGTTCTCCATGACCGCCACGCGGTCGGCGTCGTGGGCGGTGTGCAGGCGGTGGGCGATCGCGATGACCGTACGGCCCTCCAGCACGGCGGCGAGGGCGCGTTCGGTGTGCCGGGCCGTGGTGGGGTCCAGCAGGGCGGTGGCCTCGTCGAGGATCAGGGTGTGCGGATCCGCCAACACCACGCGCGCCAGAGCGAGCTGCTGGGTCTGCGAGCCGTCGGTGGACCGGCCGCCCGCGCCGAGCCGGGTGTCGAGGCCGTCCGGCAGGTCACGGACCCAGTCGTCGGCACCGACCGCCGCGAGCGCGGCCCACAGGTCGGCGTCCGTGGCCTCCGGTTCGGCGATCAGCAGGTTGTCGCGGACCGTGCCGAGGAACACATGGTGCTCCTGCGTCACCAGGACCACCTCGCGGCGCAGCAGCTCCGGCTCCAGTTCGGCGACCGGCACCCCGCCCACCGTCACCGTGCCCGTGCCGGGGCGGTCGATGCCCGCGAGCAACCGGCTCAGCGTCGTCTTCCCGGCGCCGGAGGGTCCCACCACGGCGAGCCGTTCCCCGGGCCGCACGGTCAGATCCACGCCACGCAGCACCTCGCCGCCGTGCTCGTAGGCGTACCGGACCCCGCGGACGTCGATCCGGTTGCCGGCCGGGACGAGGGAGCCGGCGGCGGCCTCGGCGCGGGGGGTCCGCGCGGGCGTTCCGGTCACCTTGGCCCGGGCTCGCGCCGGCCTGGTGGTGTCCTCGTGTGCGTCCCGCGCCGGCCCGGTGCCGTCCTGGCGCGGCGCCTGCGCCAGCCCCTCCACTCGGGCGAACGAGGCGCTGCTGCTCTGCAGTTGCTCCACGCGCATCAGGATCTGGTCCAGCGGCTCGGTGAACTGCCGCAGGTACAGCGCCGCGGCCACCACCGCGCCGACCCCGACCGCGCCCCGCTGGTGCAGCCAGCCGCCGAGCAGCAGCACGCCCACCACGGGCACGGTGTACGTCACCTCGACCGCCGGGAAGAACACGGTCCGCAGGAACAGCGTGTAGAAGCGGGTACGGCGGGACTGCTCCAGCGCGTCCCGGCTCGCCGCCACCCGCCGCTCGCGCAGCCCGAACGCCTCGACCGTCCGCGCCCCGGCCGCCGTCGAGGCGACGATCTCCGCGACCTGGGAGGTGGCCGCGCCCTCCGCGAGATAGCCGTCCCGGGCCCGCCGCAGATACCAGCGCAGCGCCACCCAGATGGGGGTCAGCCCGAGCAGCCCGAACGCCCCGAGCAGCGGGTCGAGCGCGAACACGGCGACCAGCACGAACAACGCCTGCACGATGCACACCAGCAGCTCAGGGCCGATGTCCCGCAGCGTGGTGCCGACGGTCGCCACGTCCGCCGTGCCGCGCGCCGTCAGATCGCCGGTGCCGGCCCGCTCGACCACGGACGCGGGCAGGGCCAGCACCCGCTCGACGTACTCCTCGCGCACCCGGGCCAGCGTCCGCTCCCCGAACCGGTACCCCACGAGCCGCGCCCACCGGGCCAGCAGCAACTGGGCCAGCGCGCACGCCAGGATCCATGGCGCGAGCCGGTCCACCGCGCCGGCGCCCTGCCCGCCCCGCACGTCGTCGACGATCCGCCCGACCAGCCAGGGCCCGACCAGCCCCGCCCCCGCCGCCAGCGCGTTGAGCAGCAGCGCACCGGTGAACGCCCGCCCGTCGGTCCGCACCAGCCGCAGCACGGCCCGTCGCACCCGAGCCCGGTCGGCGACCGGCAGCAGTCCCTCGCCCGCCGTCACCGTACGACCCCCTCCGTGTCCCGTGCCACGAGTGCCCGGTAGCCCGGCTCCGCCGCGAGCAGCCGCCGGTGTGGTCCGCTCGCCGCGACCTTGCCGTCGACCAGGAACAGGACCGTGTCCGCGCGGTCCAGCATCAGCGGCGAGGTGGACGTCACCACCGTCGTGCGGCCCTCGCGCGCCTGCCGCAGCCGCCGGGCGACCGTCGCCTCGGTGTGCGCGTCCAGCGCCGAGGTCGGCTCGATCGCGAGCAGCACCTCGGGGTCGGCCGATAACGCCCTCACCAGCCGCATGCGTTGGCGTTGTCCGCCCGACAGGTTGCGGCCCTGGCCGGACACCGGCGAGTCCGGGCCGTCCGGCAGCCCGCGTACGACGTCCTCGGCGGCCGCCGCGTACAGCGCCCGGCCGAGCTCCTGCTCGTCGGCGGTGTGCCCGGCGGCCACGACCTCCCGCAGCGGCCCGGCGAACAGGTCGGCCTCGTTGTCCGCGACCAGGATCCGCCGCCGCACGTCCGCCAGCGGGACGGCGTCCAGCCGTACGTCGCCCCAGGTGGCGTCGGTCGGTCCGAAGCGGCCGAGCCGGTCCACCACGGCGGCGGCCTCGGCGGGCCGGGCGGTGGCCAGCGCGGTCAGCCGGCCCGGCACCACCCGCACCCCCGACGCCGGATCGTGCAGCTCGGCCGGTCCCTCGGGCGCCGGGAGCGTGCCCTCGTCGGGCTCCGGCTCCAGCCGCAGCAGCCGTACCACCCGGCGCGCGGCCACCACGCCCCGGTTGAGGTCGTAGGCCATCTGCACGAAGAAGGCGACGGGACCGATCAGTACGGCGACGTAGCCGTATACGGACACCAACTCGCCGATGGTGAGGGAGCCCTGGGCCGCGAGCCGTGCCGCGAGCCAGGTCACCACGGCCAGGAACAGGGTGGGCAGGCCCACGCCGAGCGCCTGCACCCAGCTGGCCACCGCGCCCACCCGGTAGCCCTGCGCGCGCAGCCGCTGCGAGTCCTGCCGGAAGGCGTCCGCGAACAGCCCTTTGCCGCCCAGGCCGTTGAGGACGCGCAGCCCGCCCGCGAGGTCGCCGATGCGCGCGGTCAGCACGCCCTGCCGTTCCCGGTAGGAGGTCTCCGCGCCCTGCAGCCGCAGCGTCAGCGGTCCGGTGACCAGCGCGATCACCGGCAGTCCGAGCAGCACGACGGCGGCGAGCGGCGCCGAGATCGCCAGCAGCAGCCCGGCCACCACGACGTAGACCACGGCCGAGCCGACGCCCGGTCCGACCACGGTCAGGGACTGCGCGACGGTGTGCACGTCGCCGACCCCGATCGTCACCACCTCACCGGCCCCGGCCCGGCGCGGCAGCGCGGCCCCGAGCCGCACCACCTGGCCCACGACGACCTTGACCGTGCGGAAGTAGGCGTCCATCCGCACCCGGGTCATCGTGCGGTGCCGCATGATGCTCAGCCAGGCGTTCACCGACCCGACCACGAACATCACCGCGGTCCACGCGGCCAGCACCCCCAGCCGCCCCGGCACCAGCCCCTCGTCCACGGACCGCGCCATCAGATACGGCTGCGCGGCCAGCAGCACCATCCACACACTGCCCAGCAGCGCCCCGGCCAGCGACCGTCCGGGCTGGCGCAGCACCAGCCACCACAGATAGCGCCAGCCGCCGCGCGTGTCCGGGGTGCCCGGATCCTCGTACGCGTCGATCATCGATCCCCCGATCGGCTCGGCCTCGCCCTGGGAAACGTCGAACCTATCGGGGGCGGGGACGGCTGCTCCAGCCAATTAAGCCGGGGTGGTCCTACCCGAGGATCCCCCGGTCGTACCCCGCCGCCACCGCCGCCGCCCGGTCGTTGACGCCGAGCTTGGCGTACAGATGGGTGAGGTGGGTCTTCACCGTGGCCTCGCTGATGAAGAGTTCGCGGGCGATCTCGCGGTTCGACGTGCCCTTGGCCACCAGGGCCAGGACCTCGCGCTCGCGGGCCGAGAGCGGCTCGCCCGCCGGGGTGCGGGGCGCGCGGACGGCGTGGACCAGGCGGGAGGCGACGGCGGGGGAGAGGACCGTACGGCCCTCGGCGGCGGCGCGGACGGCGGTGAACAGCTCGTCGCGCGGAGCGTCCTTGAGGAGGTAGCCGGTCGCGCCCGCCTCGATCGCGGGCAGGGTGTCGGAGTCGGTGTCGTAGGTGGTGAGGACCAGGACCTTCGCGCGGGCGCCCCGGCGGGTCAGCTCGCGGATCGCGTCGACGCCCGAGCCGCCCGGCATCCGCAGGTCCATCAGGACCACGTCCGGGTCCAGGGCCGCGGCCCTGGCCACCGCTTCGGTACCGTTCGCCGCCTCCCCCAGCACCCGGAAGCCCGGGGCCGACTCGAACATGCCGCGCAGGCCGTCGCGGACCACCGGATGGTCGTCGACGATCAGGAGGGTGATGGCGGGGTCAGCGGTCATCGCGGACCAAGGGTACGCGAGCGGACACCGCCGTGCCGTGCCCCGGCTCCGACTCCACCGTGAGGGAACCGGCGATGCGCTCGGCGCGGGCCCGCATCCCGTCCAGGCCGAAGCCGCCGCTGTGCGTGCGCTCCGGTACGGCGGCCGGGTCGAAGCCGGTGCCGTCGTCGCGGATGTCGAGGGTGACCTCGTCGCCCATGAAGGACAGGGTCACCCCGACCCGGGTCGGGCGGGCGTGCCGGGCCGCGTTGGACAGGGCCTCCTGGGCGATGCGCAGCAGGGTCGCCGAGACCTCGTCGTGCGGCTGCTCGGCGGTGCCGGTGACCGTGAACTCGGCGCGCACTCCGGCGCGCTCGCCCCATTCGGCGACCGTCTTCTTCAGCGCCTCCGGCAGTCCGTCGGCGGCCAGGGCGACCGGGGCGAGGTTGTGCACCGAGCGGCGGGCCTCGCCGAGGCTGTGCCGGGCGAGGTCGGAGGCGCGCTCCAGATGGGTGCGGGCCGTGCTGAGGTCGGGGGCGTTCGCCACGACCTGGAGCTGGGCGATGATCCCGGTCAGGCCCTGGGCGATGGTGTCGTGGATCTCGGCGGCGAGCCGGCGGCGCTCGTCGGCGACGCCCGCCTCCCGTGCCTGGACCAGGAGTTGGGCGTGCAGGGCGGCGTTCTCGTCCAGGGCCTGCTGCAACGCCGTGTTGGTGCGCTCCAGTTCGTCGATGGTCTCGGCCTGGACACGGGCGCGTTCCTGCTCCTGTTGGGCGTACCGGGTGAACACGCTGACCATGCCCATGTTGACGGCCAGGACGAGGAAGAAGCCGAGCCACAGGATGAGCCCGTGCGGCGGCCAGCCGCCGATCTCGCTGCCGGCCATGGTGACGGCGGTCAGGAAGAGACCGGGCAGCACCAGACGGCGGGGCAGCTCCCGGGCCGCGGTGTAGTAGCCGGTGACGGCGTAGAAGGCGAAGAACGGGTTGGCCCAGGTCAGCACGAAGGCGATGGCCCAGCGCAGCAGGTAGAGGCAGACACCGGTCCGGCTCGGGCCCGGCCGCTTCCGCTTCACCCTCCCCCAGCACAGCTGCAGCACGACGGCCGCGGGGACGAGCGCGGCGGAGACGACCATCCCGGGCCGGTCCATGCCGACCGCGCGGGCCGAGATCGCCGCCGCGACGACACCGACGCCCAGCAACGCCCAGGGCCCCCATGTGTCGAAGGACGCCCGGGGCTGCTGGTGCGCGGCGGTCGTCATCCCACCAGTGTCCGGCACGGCTTCCTCACTCCCAGCGGAACCAGCGAGCCGCCCCCGCCGTCAGCAGCACCGTCCAGGCCGCGAGCACGCCCAGGTACTGCCAGCCCGGCCAGTGCCCGGCCGCCGCCTCGCCCAGGGCGCGAGCCGCCGCGCCGAACGGGGTGAGCTGGACCACCCGGGCCAGCGGGTGCGGCATCTCCTGCACCGGCAGCCACACGCCCGCGCAGAACATCATCGGGAAGAACACCGCCGAGCCGATCGCGCTCGCGATCTTCGTGGTGCGGGACAGCGCCGAGACGACCGAGCCGAGGGCGAGCGCCGAGGCGGTCGCGAGCAGCAGGGCCAGCAGATACCCGGCCGGCTGCTCGGGCAGCGTCACGTCGAAGGCGAGCCGGCCGACGACGAGCGCGAGCAGCGCCGAGGCCAGCGCCACCGTGCCCTGCACGACCATCTGCGCGGACAGCAGGGCGGAGGGCCGTACGGGGGTGAGCCGCATCCGGCGCAGGATGCCCCGCTCCCGGTGGCCGGTCAGGACCTGGGGCAGCGACTGCACCCCGGACATGATCAGCGCGATCAGCACGGCGATGGGGACGTAGGCGTCGACCGGCCGCAGCCCGCCCAGGGACTTGTCGGCCTCCCGGAACGACGGGATCGAGCCGAGGATGACCAGGAGCAGCGTCGGGAACAGGAAGATCCAGAACACGGCGCCGGGTTCCCGGCGGAACAGACGGAACTCGGTGCGCAGGACGGCGGTGTTCATGCCGCGGCCTCCTTCGTCAGGTCCAGGAACGCGTCGTCGAGGGTGGCGTCGAGGACGCGCAGCTGATGGGCGGTGACGCGGTGCCGGGCGAGCAGCGTGATGACCGCGTTCACGGTCTCGTCGGTGCCGGAGAGCGTGATCCGGCCGTCCTTGCGCTCGATCGAGGCGATGGCGGGGAGGGCGGCGAGGTCGTCGTCGTCCAGCGGGGCCGACGGGGTGAAGCTGATGACGGTGGCGCCCGCCGACCGGCGGATCAGCCCGGCCGGGGTGTCCAGGGCGGCCAACCGCCCCTTGTCGATCACCGCGATCCGGTCGCACAGCCGCTGCGCCTCCTCCATGAAGTGGGTGACGAGGAGCACGGTGACGCCGCTCGCGCGGACGTCCTCGATCAGCTGCCAGGTGTCGCGGCGGGCGCGCGGGTCGAGCCCGGTGGTCAGCTCGTCCAGCACGACCACCCGCGGGTTGCCGACGAGGGCCAGCGCGATGAACAGCCGCTGCCGCTGCCCGCCGGACAGCCTGGCGAACCGGGTGCCGAGCTTGGCGGTGAGGCCGAGGCGCTCGGCGAGCGGCCGCCAGTCGGCGGCGTCCGGGTGGAAGGAGGCGTACAGCTCCAGCGCCTCGCGCACGGTCAGCTTGGGCTGCAGCTCGCTCTGCTGGAGCTGGGCGCCGAGGATCCTGGCGACCTCGTCGTGGTCGGCGACCGGGTCGAGACCGGCGACCCGGACCCGGCCGGCGTCGGGCACGCGCAGCCCCTCGACGCACTCCACGGTGGTGGTCTTGCCGGCGCCGTTCGGGCCGAGGATCCCGAAGACCTCGCCCTCCTCGACGGCGAAGGAGACGCCGTCGACGACGGCCCGGCCGCCGTACGCCTTGCGCAGATCGGTGACTTCGATGACGGATGGCATGCTCCGAGAATCCCGGGCGTCAGGGGCCCGGCACATCGGCCGCCTCGCTCGAAGCGGCATCGTCCGATCGGTTGATGCCGGCTACGACCTCCGTGTCCGGGTGCTCGAACAGGCAGGTCGTAGGACCAACGGCGGACCCGGGTCCGGCCGAAACTCAGTGGGCGATGTCAGTGCCGGTCCGTACGCTCGCGAGTGATGCCCACGACACGTGCAACCACCGAGGACCGTTCCGCCGTTCGTACCCTGCTGCGGCTGTGGCCGTACGTCCGCCCCGTGCGGGCACGGCTGTTCACGGCCGCGTTCGTCGCGATCGTCGCCTCCTGCACCGGCCTGGTGATCCCGCTCGTCCTGAAGTGGATCGTGGACGGACCGGTCGCCGACCGGGACCCGGCGGGAGTCTGGCTCGGGGCGCTGTATCTGCTCCTGCTCGGGATCGCCGAGGCGGTCCTGTTCGGCATACGGCGCTGGCTCGTGGCCCGTCCGCTGTCGCGCGTCGAGGCGGAGATGCGGGCAGGCCTCTACGGCCATCTGCAGCGGCTGCCCGTCGCCTTCCACGACCGCTGGGCCTCCGGCCAGCTGCTGTCGCGCGGCACGACCGACCTGATGCTGGTGCGCATGTTCCTCGCCTTCCCGCTGACCTTCCTGCTGGTCAACGCGGTCACCATCCTGGTCGGCGTGGTGATCATGCTGATCCAGGACTGGGTGCTCGGGCTGGTCATCCTCGGTCCGGCCATCCCCGTGATGTGGACCTGCGCGGTCTTCGAGCGGCGCTACGCCCTGGTGGCGCGGCGCGCGCAGGACCAGGTCGGCGACCTGACGACGGTGGTCGAGGAGAGCGTGCTCGGCATCCGCATCATCAAGGGCTTCGGCCGGCACCGCAGCCAGGCCCGGGCGTTCCGCGAGCTGGCGGTCACCCTGCGCGGCACCGAGCTGCGCAAGGCGCGGCTGCTGGCGGTGATCTGGGGTGTCATCGTGACGCTGCCGGAGCTGGCGATCGGGGCGGCGCTGGTGCTGGGTGCGGTACAGGTGGCCGACGGGGGGCTGTCGGCGGGCACGCTGGTCGCCTTTCTGAGTACGGCACTCGCGCTGCGGTGGCCCGTGGACTCGATCGGGTTCCTGCTGGCGATGAGCCAGGAGGCGGCGACGGCCACGGAACGGTACTTCGAGGTGATGGACGAGGTGCCGGAGGACCGGGGCACCCCCGCGGCCCGAGCGGCACGACGGCCCGCGGCCACGTACGGACTCCGGTTCGAGAACGTCTCCTTCCGCTACCCCGATGCACCCCCCGGCTCCCCGCCCCTCCTCCACGGCATCGACCTCCACATCCGCCCCGGCGAGTCCATGGCCCTGGTCGGAGCCACCGGCAGCGGGAAGACGACGCTCACCGCCCTCGTCCCCCGCCTGCACGAGGTCACCTCGGGCCGCATCACCCTCAACGGCGTCGACATCGCCGCGATGCCCCGCGAGGAACTGCGCGCCAAGGTCGCCGTCGCCTTCGAGGAACCCACGCTGTTCTCCACGAGCGTCGGCGGGAACGTGCTGATGGGAGCCCCGGACGGCGCCGCGAAGCCGGACCTCGACCGGGCCCTCGCCGTGGCCCAGGCCGACTTCGCGCACGCCCTCCCCCAGGGCACCGACACCCGCGTCGGCGAACAGGGCCTCAGTCTCTCCGGCGGCCAGCGGCAGCGCCTCGCGCTGGCCCGCGCGGTGGTCGGCAGACCGGAGTTCCTGGTGCTGGACGACCCGCTGTCCGCCCTGGACGTCCACACGGAGGCCGCCGTCGAGGCCGCGCTGCGGCAGGTCCTCGCCGACACCACCGCGCTGATCGTGGCCCACCGCCCGTCGACGGTGCTGCTCGCCGACCGGGTCGCCCTGCTCTCGGGCGGCCGGATCGCCGCCGTCGGCACCCACCAGGAACTGCTGCGCTCCAACCCCGAGTACGCGCATCTGATGTCCGGAGACTTCGAGGACACGGAGGACTCCCGTTGACCACCACCACCGCCTCCACGCCCACCGCCGAGGACGACGAACTCCCCGGCCCGCAGGGGCAGGGCACCGGCAACGACTCGGGCGACGTCTTCGACCGGGACGTACTGCCCGCCCCGCCCGGCGCCACGGCCGCCCTGCTGCGCTCCCTGCTCGCGCCCCTGAAGGCCCGGGCCGTGGTCACCACGCTCCTGCTGCTGTTCCAGCAGGCGGCGGTCCAGGTGGGCCCGCTGCTGGTGGCGTACGCCATCGACAACGCAGTACCGGCGTTCCGGGACCACCGGTACGGCCCGCTGACCGCGGTCGCCGTCGGCTATCTGCTGTGCGCCCTCGCCTCCGGCCTGCTGCAGTTCGCGTTCATCGAGGCCTCCGCCCGGGTCAGCCAGGACGTGCTGCTCGATCTGCGGGGCCGGATCTTCCGGCACGCTCAGGCACTGAGCATCGACTTCCACGAGCGGTACACCTCCGGGCGGCTGATCTCCCGCTCCACCACCGACGTGGAGTCGCTGCGCGAACTCCTCAACGACGGGCTCCAGGAGCTGGTGACCGTCGTGCTGTCCTTCGTCTACATCTCGGCGATGCTGCTGTGGCTGGACCTCTCGCTGGGCGCGGTCGCGGTGGCCTCGTTCGTGCCGCTGTACCTGCTCGTCCGCGTCTACCAGCGCCGGGCGGGGCGGGTGTACCGGGCGCGGTCGACGGCGATCGCGGCGGTGATCGTGAAGTTCGTGGAGACGATGAACGGCATCCGCCCGGTGCGCGCCTTCCGCCGGGAGGCGGCCAACGACGCCGAGTTCGCCGTGCTCAACAGACGGCACGAGCGGACGAACGGCGACGCGCTGCTGGAGATGGCCCGCTATGTGGTCGGCTCCCGGCTGGTCGCCAACACGGCGGTCGCGGGGATCGTGCTGTGGGGCGCCTACCGGGTGGCGTCCGGCTCTTTGGAGCTGGGGGTGCTGGCGGCGGCGGTGCTGTATCTGCGCCGGCTGTACGACCCGATCGACCGGCTGGGGATGTTCCTGAACTCCTACCAGTCGGCCGCCGCCTCGCTGGAGAAGGTCGCCGGGCTGCTGGCCCAGACCCCGTCCGTGCCGGAACCGGCGGCACCCCGTGAACTGCCGCCCGTCGAGAGCGGCTTCCCCGGCCGCGAGGTCGTCTTCGAGGGGGTCCGGTTCGGCTACCGCACCGGCGGCGAGGTGCTGCCCCGCTTCGATCTGACCCTGCCGGCCGGTCAGACGGTCGCCGTGGTCGGCTCCACGGGCGCCGGCAAGTCCACGCTCGCCAAGCTCCTGGCCCGCTTCTACGACCCCTCCGACGGCCGCGTGCTGCTGGACGGCGTGGACCTGCGCGAGCTGCCCGTGCCGGAACTGCGGCGCGGGGTGGTCATGGTGACCCAGGAGGCCTTTCTGTTCTCGGGCACGGTCGCCGACAACATCGCCATCGGCCGGCCCGACGCCACCCGGGAGGAGATCGAGCGGGCGGCGAAGGCGATCGGCGCGCACGAGTTCATCAGCGCCCTGCCCGACGGCTACGACACCGACGTCCGCAAGCGCGGCGGGCGCATCTCGGCGGGGCAGCGCCAACTGGTCTCCTTCGCCCGCGCGTTGCTTGCCGACCCGGCGGTGCTGATCCTGGACGAGGCGACCAGTTCGCTGGACATCCCGGGCGAGCGGGCCGTGCAGCGGGCGATGTCGACGGTGCTGCGGGGCCGTACGGCGGTGGTGATCGCACACCGGCTGTCGACTGTGGAGATCGCCGACCGGGTGCTGGTGATGGAGCACGGCAGGATCGTCGAGGACGGCCGACCGGAGGAACTGATCGGCGGCACGGGCCGGTTCGCGGATCTGCACAAGGCGTGGCGGGACAGCCTGGCGTAGGTGTGCGGTTCAGCTGGTGTTCACGCGGGCTGTGATGGGTAGTTGACGAGTGATCACGCCCGCGCCGGCGCCCGCCCGGGCCGCTCCGCCGGGTGCGTCGTCAAGCCCGCGTCAAGGGCTCGCCTCGCGCTGTCCTCACGTGGATAAACGTTCAATCAAAGGGGCTCTCGGTCGGGCAAAGGGGTCTACTCGCATAGACGATCCCGGTGCTGTCATGCTCACGACCGCCCGGACCTCTGCCGGGCACCGCACCGGGAGACCCCCACATGTCCCGAATACCGCGCCCCCTGGTGACCACCCTCTCCAGCCTCGTCCTCGCCGCCGCGGGCCTCACCGTCACCACCGGCTCCGCCCACGCCGCCGGCTGCAGCCAGGACTACCTCCCCCTGCCCGACCCGGTCTGCACACCCGGCGACCTCAACCCCGACGTCACCCAGGACACCATCGACTCGACCATCTGCGTCTCCGGCTGGACCGCGACCGTACGGCCGCCCAGCTCCTACACCACCGCGCTGAAGAAGCAGCAGATCGCCGAGTACGGCTACTCCGACACCAACCTCTCCGACTACGAGGAGGACCACTTCGTCCCGCTCGAACTCGGCGGCGCCCCGAGGAGCGAGGAGAACCTCTGGCCCGAGCCGCACTACGGCGACGGGACCTCCGCGGACAAGGACACCGTCGAGAACAAGCTGAAGAGGGCCGTGTGCGCCGGTGACATCGGCCTCGCCGACGCGCAGAACGCCATCATGACCGACTGGACGACCGCCCTGTCCAGCCTCGGCCTGAGCTGAGCCTCCCCTTCCCGCAGGGACCGGTGACCTTCTTCCCGGGCAGCCGGCCCCTGCGGGATCACGGCACCCCCAGCTCGAACAGGGCATACCCCGCGTACGACCCGGAGGCGAGCGCGGCGATGCCGAGCAGGGTGCACTGCACGGGCAGGCTCAGCCGGCGCATCGCGACCGCGAGCGGCAGGAACAGCGGGAAGCAGGGCAGCAGATACCGGGAGACGTTCGCGAAGATCTGCTGGCTGCCGAGGACCAGGGCGAGGGTGAGCACGGTGTGCACGACCAGCACCGCCGGCGGGCGCAGGCGCAGCAGCAGGGGGAGCAGGGCGAACGCGAGCAGGACCACACCGACGCCGATGACGTCCGCGAAGGGGTAGGCGAACAGATAGCCGCCGAAGTGGCCCACCGGTACGGACGTCAGCACCTCCAGGGTCTGTCTGCCGTAGTCGAACTCGTGCGCCCAGGCACCCGACTGCAGCTTGAAGTAGCCGCCCAGATCGCCCATGCGGTCGCCGACCCAGACCAGATAGCCGATCAGCCCGAGCGGGGCCAGGGCCGCCGCGAGCAGCGGGCGCAGGCTGTCGTCCGTCTGGCGGCGCAGGGAGAGCAGCGCGGCGACGCCGACCCCGGCGATCAGCGCGGCGGCCGTGGGCCGGTTGAGGCCGGCCGCGAAGGCGAGGACTCCGGCGGTCACCCAGCGGCGGGTCATGACGGCGTGACAGGTCCAGGCGGCCAGGGCCACATAGAGGGAGTCCGAGTAGACCGCCCACTCCACGCCCGAGCCCGGCCACACCGCCCACAGCCCGGCCGCGGCGAGTCCGGCCCGCCGCCCGCCGAACCGTTCGGCGACCGCGTACACGCCGAGCGCGGCGGCGAAGGAGGCGAGGACCGACACCAGCAGGCCGGCGCCGTACGGGCCGAGGCCGGTGACGGCCATGACCATCCGCATCAGCGCCGGGTACAGCGGGAAGAACGCCGCCGAGTTGCCCTCCAGCGTGATCAGCCCGGTGGCGCCCGGGACGTGGACGAGCCTCGGGTCGTAGCCGTGCAGGGCGATCTGCTGGTACCACCAGCCGTCCCAGGTGGCCAGCACGTCCCAGGCGTGCGCACCGCCCCCGAACCGGGGGTCCTTGGTGCGGTAGTCCCCGGCCGAGGACAGCAGGTACAGGAAGGAGAGGAAGCCCGTCAGCTTCAGCGCGCCGAACAGCGCGAGCACGGGGCCGTGCCGGCGGGCGGCGGCCCGCAGCCGGGAGCCGGGCGCGGGCGGTGCGGGGGAGGGCTGTATCCGGGGCAGGGTCACGGTCATGACGCGACCGGTCCGCTACGGCGACGGCGGCGGGCCGGGGTGCGCAGCATCCGGGCGATCCCGCGCAGGTCGGCCAGCGCGGTGGCGACGATGTCGACACTGCTGTCGGGGTCGTCGACCCAGTCCACCGGGACCTCGTGGATCCTGAGGCCCGCCCGCTCGGCCAGCACCAGCAGTTCGGTGTCGAAGAACCACTCCCCGTCCCGCACCTGGGGCAGCAGCCGCTCGGCGACCTCGCGGCGCACCGCCTTGAAGCCGCACTGCGCGTCGGAGAAGCCGACGGCGAGCGTGCAGCGCAGCAGGACGTTGTAACAGCGGGAGATGATCTCGCGCTTGGCGCCGCGCACCACCCGTGCGCCGGGCGCGAGCCGGGTGCCGATGGCCAGGTCGGAATGGCCGGATATCAGCGGTGCGACCAGCGGCAGCAGCGCGGCGAGTCCCGTGGACAGGTCCACGTCGAGGTAGGCCAGCACGGGCGCCCGGGAACCCGACCAGGCCGCCCTGAGTGCCCGGCCGCGGCCCTTCTCGGGCAGCCGCAGCGAGACCACCTCGGGCAGGTCGCCGGCGAGCCGGGCGGCGATGTCCGGGGTGCCGTCGGTGCTCGCGTTGTCGGCGACGGTGATCCGGAAGGGGTAGGGGAAGGTGTCCCGCAGATGCGAGTGCAGCCGCCGGACGTTCGGCTCCAGGTCCTTCTCCTCGTTGAACACCGGTACCACCAGGTCCAGGACGGGCTCGCCCACCTGCGACGGCAGGGGTGCGCCCTGGGGCGCCTGCGCCAGGGACGAAGGCCGGCTCCGTTGGAGTTTCATCACATTGTTCCCCGTTTGTGCTTGTTTGTCGGGCATGCCGAAGGCACGCGGGTGGGATGGGGTGGCGCGGATCAGTCGGTCGGGCTGACCACCGACGAGGGGGTGTACGACGGGTCGGCCGGGTGGCTCGCCGGAGCCGAGGCCGGCGCGGTGGTGGCGGTGCCCTGCGAGGTCGCGGTGGCCGTGGCGGACGGCGGAGGCCCACCGGTGGAGGCCGAACTCCCGCCGGTCACGGGCGCATTGGAGGTCGAGGAAGTCGAGTCCGGCGTCGGGGAGTCCGTCGTCGTGGGCGTGGACGTGGGCGTGGACGGGGGTCCGCTCGGCGGCTCCGACGAACTCGGTGACGTGCTGGGCGCGGTGGTCGGCAGGGGGGTCGGGCTGATCGCAGGCCGCGGGCGCGGAGCGGTGGGCCGGTCGTCGGTGTGGCCGTGCGGCCACAGGAACAGGCCGAGGCCGAGCCCGGCCGCCGCCAGCACGGCACCGGCCGCCCGGCGCGCCGCGCGCACCCGGCGCCGGGCCCGCACGCCCGCGTACAGCGCCTCCCGGTGCCGGGGTTCGTAGCGCGCCGGTTCCTGCGTGCCGTGCATGAGCCGCGTCAACTGTCGCTCGAAGTGATCCATGTGCTCGGTGTCGTCCAAGTGCTTCACGGGTCCCCCTCACCCCACCGACTCGATGACGTCGGCCAGCAGCCGGCGCAGCCGGGCCACCCCGCGCGCGGCATGGGACCGGGCGGTGCCCACCGGGCAGCCCAGAATCTGCGCGACCTGCCGGTCGGGCAGGTCCTGGTAGTAGCGCAGCACGACCGCGGCCCGCTGCTGCGGGCTCAGCTGGGCGAGCGCCGCCTCCAGCCGGGAGCGCTCGACCACGGTCGCCGACATGTCGCCGGCCGCCGCCACCTCGGGCAGCTCCTCCACGGGCCGCTCGCCCCACCAGCGCCGGCGGGCCGAACGGGCCGCGGCCCGCGCCAGCACCTTGCGCACATAGGCCTCCGGCGCCTCGTCGGCGACCTTCGGCCAGACGAACCACAGCTTGACCAAGGACTCCTGCAACAGATCCTCGGCCCGGTGCCGATCCCCTCCGGTGAGCAGACGGGCCAGATGGAACAACACCGACCAGCGGGCCGCCACGAACGCGTCGTACTCACCGGCCCGAGCCTGCTCCATCCTCACGGTCCCCGTTCTCGCCGGCAGTTTCTCCACCAGGAGAAAGACTCTGGAGGCCCGGGAACGCTGCACCGGCCGAACGTGATCCGCGTCACGCACAGCCGTCACACAGGGGCGACCCGCAGGAGCAGTACGGACCGGCCCGGCACGGTGATCTCCGCGCCCGCCGGGTGGACCGTGCCCGGAGGCTCGGTCTGGTCCTCCCGGGAGGTGTCCACGACGACCTCGTACCGGTCCGCCCAGGGCCGGCCCGGCAGCGCGAAGACCGCCGGGCCCTCGCCCGCGTGCAGGATCGCCAGGAAGCTGTCGTCCGCGACCGGTGCGCCCCGCTCGTCGCGGCCCGGGATGTCCCGGCCGGAGAGGTACATGCCGAGCGTGGCCGCGGGGGCGTACCAGTCGTCCTCGGTCATCTCGGTGCCCCGCGCGGTGAACCAGGCCAGATCCCGCAGCCCGTCCGCAGAGTGGGCGCGGCCGGAGAAGAAGGCGCGGCGGCGCAGCACCGGATGCCGGTGGCGCAGGGCGATCAGTCGCGAGGTGAGGTCGAACAGGGGCCGCCAGGCCGGGTCCTCCAGCAGCGACCAGTCCAGCCAGCTGATCTCGTTGTCCTGGCAGTAGGCGTTGTTGTTGCCGCGCTGGGTGCGGCCGAGTTCGTCGCCGGCCACCAGCATGGGCACGCCGGTGGACAGCAGGAGCGTCGTCAGCAGGTTGCGCAGCTGACGGCGGCGCAGGGCCCGTACCCGCTCGTCCGCCGTCTCGCCCTCGACCCCGCAGTTCCAGGAGCGGTTGTCGTCGGTGCCGTCGCGGTTGTCCTCGCCGTTGTCCTCGTTGTGCTTGCGCTCGTACGACACCAGGTCGCGCAGGGTGAACCCGTCGTGCGCGGTGACGAAGTTGACCGAGGCGTACGGGCGCCGGCCGCCCCAGGCGTACAGGTCGCTGGAGCCGGACAGGCGGTAGCCCATCTCCCGCACGTCCGGCAGGGCGTGCCGCCAGAAGTCGCGGACGGCGCCCCGGTAGCGGTCGTTCCACTCCGTCCACAGCGGCGGGAAGGCCCCCACCTGGTAGCCGCCCGAGCCGATGTCCCACGGCTCGGCGATCAGCTTGACGCGCCTGAGCACCGGGTCCTGGGCGATCACCGCCAGAAACGGGGACAGCATGTCGACGTCGTGCATCGAGCGGGCCAGCGCCGCCGCGAGGTCGAAGCGGAAGCCGTCCACGCCCATCTCGGTCACCCAGTAGCGCAGCGAGTCGGTGATCAGGCGCAGCACCTGGGGCTGGACGACGTGCAAAGTGTTGCCGCAGCCGGTGTAGTCGGCGTAGCGGCGGGCGTCGTCCTGCAGGCGGTAGTAACCGCGGTTGTCGATGCCCTTCAGGGACAGGGTCGGGCCCAGCTCGCCCGCCTCCGCCGTGTGGTTGTAGACCACGTCGAGGATGACCTCGATGCCGGCCGCGTGCAGCGCGCGCACCATCCGCTTGAACTCGCCGACCTGCTGGCCCGTCGTGCCGGAGGCCGCGTAGGCGGCGTGCGGGGCGAAATAGCCGATGGAGTTGTAGCCCCAGTAGTTGCGCAGGCCCCGGCGCAGCAGGTGGTCCTCGTGGGCGAACTGGTGCACGGGGAGCAGCTCGACGGCCGTGACGCCCAGCTTCACCAGGTGCTCGATCGCCGCCGGGTGCGCGAGGCCCGCGTAGGTGCCGCGCAGCTGTCGAGGGATGCCCGGGTGGAGCTTGGTGAAGCCGCGAACGTGCAGCTCGTAGATGACGGAGTCCGCCCAGGGCGTCTTGGGGCGCCGGTCGTCGGACCAGTCGTCGTCATCGTGCACGACGACGCCCTTCGGGACGTACGGCGCCGAGTCCCGGTCGTCGCGCACGGTGTCCGCCACCTGCTGCTCGGGCCAGTCCCGGACGTGCCCGTACACCTCCGGCGGCAGCCGGCTGTAGTCGTTCCCCGCGGCGCCGTCCACCGCGCGCGCGTACGGGTCCAGCAGCAGCTTGGCCGGGTTCCAGCGGGCGCCGGTCCACGGGTCCCAGCGGCCGTCCACCCGGTAGCCGTACCGCTGCCCCGGCATCACACCCGGCACGAAGCCGTGCCAGATCTCGTGCGTAAGTTCGGTCAGCCGGACCTGGGTCTCCCGGCCCCGCTCGTCGAACAGGCAGACCCGGACCGCCTCCGCCCCGGCCGCCCACAGCGCGAAGTTGGTGCCCGCGACCCCGTCCGGGCCGACCCGGAACCGGGCCCCCAGCGGTGTCGGGGCGCCCGGCCACACCACCGGGGCCGGCACCGCGGCGCGCCGGGCGCCGTTCACCACGGCCTGCTGCCCGGTCCCGGCGGCCGGCTCCCCGGCCGGTGCCCGCTGCTCGGCTGCGCTCGTCACCTGTCGGCCCCTCTTTCAGTGGCTCGCCCCGGGGCGGCGCGGCCGGCCGCACCGAAGGGCCGAGGCTGCCCCGCAGCACCCTCGGCCGCCCGGTACGGCTGCGCCCCGACGGCCGGGGGCGCCCCCTGGATCGCGCTTGACGTCCCTTTCAGCCGATCCGATCCAAGAGGGCGCCCCCCTCCGGCGCGGGCGCGGCGGCTCCCCAGCGTGTCGTCCTTCCCTCTGTTCTGCCCAGTGCGTGCGTCGCACTCACGTTTCCCCGGAGCGGGCCCGGTCGTTGAGCCCCGCGTGAGGCACGTACAAGGACGCGCGCGGCGCACGGGGGTCGCGCCGGCCGCCGTACTGACATGGGCGGCACTGCTGGCAGGGTGCTCCTTCGGGGGCTCCGGAACGACGGGGCCGGACGGAGCGCCCGGCAAACCCCCGGCACCCGAGGACGTCATCCACGTCACCCCCGACGACGACAGCAAGGCCGTCCGCCCCGGCCGGCCGCTGCGGGTCGACGTACCCGACGGACGGCTGCAGAAGGTGACCGTCGTCAGGTCGCAGGACGCGCAGGAATCCCCGGTGCCCGGGCACATCGGCGCCGACGGCCGGACCTGGCGGCCGGACGAGGACCGGCTGGCGCTCGCCGCCACGTACACCGTCGACGTCGTGGCGCTGGACTCCGACGGCCGCCGCTCCGCCCGGCACACGACCTTCACCACGTTCGTCCCCGGCCAGCGGTTCATCGGCTACGTCACCCCCGAGAACCGTGCCGTCGTCGGCACCGGCATGATCGTCTCGATCGACTTCGGCCGAAGGATCGCCGACCGGGCCGCCGTCGAACGTGCCGTCCGGGTCAGCGCGCGGCCCCCCGTCGAGATCCGCCCGCACTGGTTCGGCGCCGGCCGTCTCGACTTCCGCCCCGAGCGGTACTGGAAGCCCGGCACCGAGGTCACCGTCGACCTGAACCTGCGGGACGTCCAAGGGGCGCCCGGCGTCTACGGGTTGCAGGACAAGACGTTCGCCTTCACCGTCGGCCGCAGCCAGACCTCGCTGGTCGACGCCGCCACGCACACCATGCAGGTACGCCGGGACGGCCGGCTGCTCGCCACCGTGCCGATCACCGCGGGCTCCCCGCGGAACCCCACGTACAACGGCAAGATGGTGGTGATGGACATGCGGGACGTCACCCGCATGAACGGCCGCACGGTCGGCTTCGGCGGCGAGTACGACATCCCCGACGTGCCGCACGCCATGAAGCTCACCGACTCCGGCACCTTCGTGCACGGCAACTACTGGTCGCCGGACGCCCCCGGGCGGATCAACGTCAGCCACGGCTGCGTGGGCCTCAGGGACGTCAAGGGCGGCAGTCCGGCCACCCCCGCCGGCTGGTTCTTCGACCGCAGTCTCGTCGGCGACGTCATCGAAGTGGTGGGCAGCACGGAGAAGACCGTCGCACCCGACAACGGCCTCGGAGGATGGAACATGACCTGGAAGGAGTGGAAAGCCGGCAGCGCGGTGAAGTAACCAGGTGAGGGACCCGGGTTCGGGCGGCGGTGCGGGCGGAAGTTGCGACGGAACGGTGACATTCGCCTGACACCTCGCTCAAAACCAGGCGGTTAATATGCGCGCACCAGTGTGGCGGGGAGCGGGCCTGACCTGGCCCGGCGAGGGGAGAACAAATTGAATACGCGGCCTATATCGGGGGCGTCGGTGGCGGGGCGGCGAGGCCGCAGGGGGCCGGCACTCATAGCCGGCGCCCTGGTGCTCTCCCTCGCGGCGTGCGGCGGGGGCGGTGACAAGGTTTCGGAGGGCAAGGGCAAGGACTCCAGCACCCAGCAGGGCAAGCAGCAGTCCACCGCCGCCGTCACCGTCTCGCCGAAGTCCGGTGCCACCGGCGTCGACACCAGCGGCGCGCTCAAGGTGAGTGTCGCCAAGGGCAAGCTGACCGAGGTCACCGTCAAGGACGCCAAGGGCGCCACGGTCGACGGCACCATGACCGGCGGCGGCACCTCCTGGACGCCGTCGACCCACCTGGCCGCGTCCACCAAGTACACCGTGCACGCGGTCGCCAAGGACTCCCAGGGCCGCGAGGCCGCCGAGGACTCCACGTTCACCACCCTGACCCCGAAGAACACCTTCCTCGGCTACTTCACCCCCGAGGACGGCTCGACCGTCGGCGTCGGGATGCCGTTCTCCATCAACTTCACCCGGGGCATCACCCACCCCGACGCCGTCGAGAAGGCCGTCAGGATCAGGACCGAGCCCGCCGTCGACGTCGAGGGCCACTGGTTCGGCAACGACCGCCTGGACTTCCGCCCCCAGCAGTACTGGAAGGAAGGCACCAAGGTCACCGTGGACCTGAACCTCGACGGGGTCGAGGGCCGCGACGGCGTCTACGGCAAGCAGCACAAGACGATCAAGTTCACCATCGGCCGCAACCAGGTCTCCGTCGTGGACGCCAAGAAGCACACGATGAAGGTCACCCAGGACGGCAAGGTCATCAGGACCATCCCGGTCACCACCGGCAAGCCCGGTTACGACACCTGGAACGGCCAGATGGTCATCAGCGAGAAGCTGACCGTCACCCGCATGAACGGCGAGACGGTCGGCTACGGCGGCGAGTACGACATCAAGGACGTCCCGCACGCCATGCGCCTGACCACGTCCGGCACCTTCCTGCACGGCAACTACTGGGGCGGCGGCGCCTTCGGCAACTACAACGCCAGCCACGGCTGTGTCGGCCTGCGCGACGTGCGCGGCGGCTACGACAGCTCCACCCCGGCCGCCTGGATGTTCAACCACTCGATCATCGGCGACGTGGTGGTCGTGAAGAACTCCCACGACCGCACCGTGGACCCGGCCAACGGGTTCAACGGGTGGAACATGTCGTGGGCGGACTGGACGAAGTAGACCCTGACCGACGTACGGACCCGGTGCTGTGAGGTACGGCACCGGGTCCGTTGCCGTTAGTGCCCGTTAACCTGCCTCCATGACCGTGAATCTCGAAGTCGCCGAAGGCGTCGGAACCCTGCGCCTCGACCGCCCGCCGATGAACGCGCTGGACGTCGCCACCCAGGACCGGCTGAAGGAGCTCGCCGAGGAGGCCACGCGCCGCGACGACGTGCGCGCCGTGGTGATCTACGGCGGCGAGCGGGTGTTCGCGGCGGGCGCGGACATCAAGGAAATGCAGAACATGGACCACACCGCGATGGTCCTGCGCGCCCGCGCCCTGCAGGACTCCTTCACGGCCGTGGCCCGCATCCCCAAGCCGGTCGTCGCGGCCATCACCGGCTACGCCCTCGGCGGCGGCTGCGAGCTGGCCCTGTGTGCCGACTACCGCATCGCCGCCGACAACGCCAAGCTCGGCCAGCCCGAGATCCTGCTCGGCCTGATCCCGGGCGCCGGCGGCACCCAGCGGCTGCCCCGGCTGGTCGGACCGTCCAAGGCCAAGGACCTCATCTTCACGGGCCGTCAGGTCAAGGCCGACGAGGCCCTCGCCATCGGCCTGGTGGACCGGGTCGTCCCGGCCGCCGAGGTGTACGGGCAGGCGCACGCCTGGGCCGCGAAGCTCGCCCAGGGTCCGGCGATCGCCCTGCGCGCGGCGAAGGAGTCCGTCGACACCGGCCTGGAGACCGACATCGACACCGGCCTCGCCGTCGAACGGAACTGGTTCGCGGGCCTGTTCGCCACCGAGGACCGCGAGACCGGCATGCGCAGCTTCGTGGAGGAGGGCCCCGGCAAGGCCAAGTTCCGCTGAGTGTCAGCGGTGTGAACTTCCCCCTAACTCCCGTGGGGGCACCTGCAATTGACGCGTCGTCTCATCCGGGTCCCTCGATGGGGCGGTTTATGGGAGCCTTAAGGCAACCTTAAGCCTGCCTCGTCGAGGGAGCCTGACGATTGCCCCGAAGTGAGTCGTCTCCCCAGGTCAACCGGGCTGTACCGGCCAGTGACATGACGTCGGCATATGCCGGTCGATCGGTGGAGAACAGGGGCGTACAGGGGGCGTATTCCTCCGGAACGGCCCCCAAGACGGCTCCGGACCGCCATCATGGGGGCATGGCGGGGCTGGAGGGCATCGATCAGCCGCGGGGACACAGCCGTGCGGCCGCGGCTCGCTGGTCGCCCGCGGTCGAGGACGAACAGGCGCTCAAAGCGCTCGAACTGTTCGGCAACCCGACGGAGGCGGAGGTACCACTGCCGTCCCGCCCGGAATCCGCGGCGACCGCCCGCCGGCTCGCCCAGGTCGTGGTGCTGCGCACCTGGCGGCTCACCCCCAAACTCACCGAGGACGCCGTCTTACTCGTGTCCGAACTCGTCGGCAACGCCGTACGGCACACCGGCGCCCGGGTCTTCGGCCTCCGGATGCGCCGCCGCCCCGGCTGGATCCGGGTGGAGGTCCGCGACCCCTCGCGCGGCCTGCCCTGCCTGATGCCGGTCCAGGAGATGGACGTCAGCGGCCGGGGCCTCTTCCTCGTGGACAGGCTGTCAGACCGGTGGGGCGTGGACCTCCTGCCGAGGGGCAAGACGACGTGGTTCGAGATGCGGATCGTGGACCGCTAGCGACAGAACGGCATTCACCCGCGGCGACCCGAAATCGTACCCCTTTCGGGCCAATCGGAGGTTTTCTTACCTAACGCCCCTTAAATGGTGCGGGTGACCACGACCAACCGACGCGGGGTGCTGCGCGCGGGCGCCGGGCTCGTCGCCGGCGGTGCGCTCGCCGCCGGTTGCGGCGCAGGCCAGGCCGCCCCGCCCAACGCCCCGGACTCCGCGTCCCCGTCCGCGTCCCCGTCCGGCACCCGCCCGGCCCCCGCCCCCCGCGCCTACCCCGGTCAGCCCGCCCAGATCACCCACGGCCCGCGCACCCGCCCCCGGATCGCTCTCACCTTCCACGGCCAGGGCGACCCCGGCCTCGCCCACTCCCTGCTCGGCACGGCCGAGCGGCACGGCGCCCGCCTCACCGTGCTCGCCGTCGGCACCTGGCTGGACGAACACCCGGACATCGCCCGCCGGATCCTCGACGGCGGTCACGACCTCGGCAACCACACCCAGCGGCACATCTCCATCAACGGCATGGCCGAGGCCGACGCCCGCAAGGAGATCAGCGACTGCGCGTACCGGCTGGAGCGGCTCACCGGCTCCATCGGCACCTGGTTCCGCCCCTCCCGCTCGCCGACCGCCTCCCCGCTGGTCGCCCGGCTCGCCCGCGCCGCCGGCTACCCGCATGTGCTCTCGTACGACGTCGACTCGCTCGACTACACCCGCCCCGGCGCCGCCGCCGTCACCCGCAGGGTTCTCGCCGATGTGCGCAACGGGTCGGTCGTGAGCCTGCACTTCGGGTACCCGGACACGGCCGCCGCCCTGCCCGACCTCCTCCCCGAACTCGACCGTCGCGGACTGCGCGCGGTCACCACCACGGAGCTGCTGAGCTGATGCGAACCACGAAAGCCGCGCGCCTGCTGGCCGCCGGTGCCGCCCTCACCGCCCTGACGCTGCTCTCCGCGTGCAGTTCGGGACCTCGGCACGACCGGAACGAGGCCCTGGTCAGCAAGGCGCCGGCCCAGCCCGGCAACGGCAAGCGGCAGGTGAACGTGCTGCCCGGGATGCCCCCGGTCGAGAACCCCAAGGACCTCTACTCCGCCGACCGTCCGAACCAGCTCTCCCCGGTCGTCCGGGACTTCCCCTCCCGGGTGTACGTCCCCAACACCAACTCCGACACCGTCACCGTCATCGACCCGAAGACCTACCGGGTCATCGGCACGATCCCGGTCGGCCACCAGCCCCAGCACGTCGTGCCCTCCTGGGACCTGAAGACCCTCTGGGTCAACAACGATCTCGGCAACAGCCTCACCCCCATCGACCCGAAGACCGGCAAGGCCGGAAAGCCGGTCGCCGTGCACGACCCGTACAACCTGTACTTCACGCCCGACGGCAAGTACGCCGTCGTCATGGCCTCCAGGGACCGCCAACTGGTCTTCCGCGACGCGCACACCATGAAGGTCGTCAAGACCGTGCCGGTCAGCTGCTACGGCGTCAACCACGCCGACTTCTCCCCGGACGGACGGTACTTCATCGTCTCCTGCGAGTTCAGCGGCGAGATCCTCAAGGTCGACACCGCGAAGATGAAGGTCGTCCGCGAGGAACGGCTGCCGTACGAGGGCGCCATGCCGCAGGACGTCAAGATCTCCCCGGACGGCAAGCTGTTCTACATCGCCGACATGGTCGCGAACGGCGTGTGGATCCTCGACGGCGACAAGTTCACCAAGCCCCGCTTCCTCTACACCGGCAAGGGCGCCCACGGCCTCTACGTCAGCCGCGACTCCCGCGAGATGTACATCTCCAACCGGGGCGAGGGCACCATCTCCCTGTTCGACTTCACCAAGAAGAGGCTCACCAAGAAGTGGCACCTGCCCGGCGGCGGCAGCCCCGACATGGGCGGCGTCTCCGCCGACGGCAAGGTGCTGTGGCTGTCCGGCCGCTACAACGCCGAGGTGTACGCCATCGACACGCAGACCGGCAAGGAACTGGCCCGCATCAAGGTCGGCAACGGCCCGCACGGCCTCGCCGTCTACCCGCAGCCCGGCCGCTACTCGCTCGGCCACACCGGCATCTTCCGCTGAGGCCGGGGCGGTTGGCCACGCCGACGATCGGGCGGTGATCCACACGCCACGCGCCACGCCTGGTCAGCCTTCGTCGTGCGGCGCGTGACTGCTTGAGTCTCCACCCACTGGAAGGCCCAGACTCGTCGACATGACCGAAGACGGCACCGGACTTCTCACCATCGGCGAGCTGGCCCGGGCCACCGGGCTGACCGTGCGCACCATCCGCTACTGGTCCGACGAGGGCGTCCTCACCCCGGTGACCCGGTCCTCCGGCGGTTACCGGCTCTACGACAGCGCCGCCGTGGCCCGCCTGGAGCTGATCCGCACCCTGCGCGAGCTGGGGCTCGGCCTGGACGACGTACGCAAGGTGCAGGCCGGGGAACGGACGGTCGCCGAGGTCGCGGCCACGCACGTCGCGGCCCTGGACGCGCAGATCCGGTCCCTGAGGGTGACCCGCGCGGTGCTGTCGACGGTCGCCCGACGAGGCTCGACGGCGGAGGAGATGACCCTGATGAACAAACTGGCGCGGCTGTCGGCCGCGGAGCGGCAGCGGATCGTGGACGACTTCGTGGAGGAGATCTTCCACGGGCTCGACACGGCCGACCCCTGGATCCGCGAGCGAACTCGCGGCATCGGCGTGAGCCTGCCGGACGACCCCACCCCGGAGCAGGTCGACGCCTGGGTGGAGCTGGCGGAACTGCTGCAGAACCCGGACTTCCGGGCCGCGATGCGCCGGATGATCGAGTTCAACGCCGCCGACCGTACCCCGGACACCCCGGCGGGCGCCTCGGCGATGTTCTTCAAGCGGCTGGTGGAGCTGGTCGGCGCCGCGCGGGAACGCGGGGTGTCCCCGCAGTCTCCCGAGGGTGACGCCGTACTGACCGAACTGCTCGGCGCGGACACCGACCGCGCGGCCGTGCTCCGGCGTATCAACCTCGGTAACGAGGTCGCCCGCTACCGGGAGTTGGCCGCCGCGATCAAGGGCGAGCAGGAGCCCCCGAGGTTCCAGGAGGAGTTCGGCTGGGTGGTCGCGGCACTGAAGGCCTGGCCGGGCCGTTAATCTGACCAGCGTCAGTACGCCAGCACGGCATGAGAAACACGACCAAAAGGGGCGGATCGGTGGCGGACATCGAGGAAGCACGCAAGCAGTTCCAGCGGATCGACGCGGACGGTGACGGATTCATCACCGCCGCCGAGTTCAAGTCCGCGCTGGCTCAGGAGGGTGACTGGAACGTCACGGAGTCGGTCGCCGAGGCCATCATCAAACAGCGCGACCTCAACGGCGACAAGGTTCTGTCCTTCGACGAGTTCTGGACCTACCTGAACAAGTGACGTGCTGAGAGGGGCCCTCACACCGGTGAGGGCCCCTATTTTTCACAGCTGGAGGAGAGTCCCCGGAGTCGCTGCGGGGCAGCCGCCGGCTCAGCGGACACCCCGTCGGTACCGGCCCGGCGCCACCCCGTACTCCCGCTTGAAGGCCTTGGCGAAGGCGAACTCCGAGACGTAGCCGACGCGCCCGGAGATCTCCCGCAGGGAGAGGTCGTCGTGGCGCAGCAGCCGGCCCGCCGTCGTCATCCGCCACCAGGTCAGATACGTCAGCGGCGGCTCGCCCACGAGCGCCGTGAACCGGCGCGCGAACGCCGCCCGGGACAGCCCGCCGCGCGCGCCCAGCTCCGCCACCGTCCAGGCGCGCGCCGGATCGCCGTGGATCGCGCGCAGCGCCGCCGCGACCGCCGGGTCGGCCAGCGCCGCCGCCCAGCCCCGCGCCCGCCCCGCCGCCCGCTCGCTCTCCCACCAGGCCCGCAGGATGTACAGCAGCAGGGTGTCCAGCAGCGAGGTGACGATCGCGTCGGTGCCCGGCCGCTGCTCCTCCAGCTCCATCCCGAGCAGTTCCACCGCCGCCCGCAGCGAGCGGTGACCGCCGACGGTGGCGGGCAGATGCACGATCTCCGGCAGCTCGGCCAGCAGCCGGTGCGCCCGGTCCCGGTCCAGCCGGTAGGTCCCGCATAGCGTGATGGTGTCCGGGCAGCCCTCCCTCGGCTCCTCGGGCGGCGCCCCGCTCCAGGTGCCGTCGGGCTGCAGCCGTACCTCGTGCGTGGCCACGCCGGGCGCGCTGACCAGGGAGTGCCCGGCCCCGTGCGCGAGGAAGACGACGTCACCCGGCGCCAGCGCGAACGGCTCACCGTCCTGCGGGATCAGCCAGGCCGAGCCGCGCAGCACCACATGGAACCCGGCCTCGTCGGAGTCGGCCCACCGCATCCCCCAGGGCGCGTACTTGTACCGGCGCGCGGAGTGCGGGCGCCCGGTGCGCATCGCGGCGACGACGTCGCTGAGCACGTCCATGCGGACACCGTAGCGCCCGGCCCATCGTGCGAGACGATCGGACATGAATTGGAGATCAGTGGGCATGGAGCGTCTCGCACCTGCCGCATAGCGTCGACGGCATGACGACAACGTCCGCACGCACAGTGCTCTTTCACGAAATCGGCGGCCCCGACATCCTCACGGTCGAGGAGGTGGAACTGCCCGCGCCCGGGCCCGAAGAGGTGCTGGTGAAGGTCGAGGCGCTGGGCCTCAACCGGGCCGAGGCGATGCTCCGGTCCGGCACGTACTACTACCAGCCGACCCTGCCCGGCTCCCGCATCGGCTACGAGGCGGCCGGCGAGGTCGAGGCCGTCGGCGCGGGCGTGACCGGCTTCGCCCCCGGCGACAAGGTGCTGTCCGCCGCCAACTTCCCGCTCAGCAGTCACGGCGTCCACGCCGAGCGGGTCGTCCTGCCCGAGGGCTCCCTCGTCCCGCGCCCGTCCGGAGTGGACGCGGTCACCGGCGCCGCCGCCTGGCTGACCTACACCACCGCCTACGGCGCCCTCGTCGAGCGGGCCGGGCTGGTGCCGGGCCACCGGGTGCTGATCACCGGCGCGTCCAGCGGGGTCGGCACGGCCGCGATCCAGGTGGTGCGGCGGGCCGGAGCCGTCCCCATCGTCACCACGCGCACCGAGGGCAAACGGCAGCGGCTGCTGGAGCTGGGCGCCGAGCACGTGATCGTCAGCGACAGCGAGGACGTGGTCAAGGAGGCCCGCGGGCTGACCGGCGGCCGGGGCGTGGACATCGTCCTGGACGCGATCGGCGGGCCCGCCTTCGCCGAACTGGGCGGGGCGGTCGTCCCCGACGGCACCCTGGTCGTCTACGGCTGGCTCGACGACCAGCAGCCCATCCTGCTGCCCCGCCAGTGGCCGCTGACCGTCCACGGCTACGCCAACATCACCGCGCTCACCGGCACGCCGGAGGGCCGCCACCGCGCCGCCCACTACCTGGGCTCCGGCCTCACGGACGGCACGCTGCGCCCGGTGATCGCCGAGGTGTACGACGGCCTGGACCGCATCCGGGACGCGCACCGCCTGATGGAGTCGAACCGGCACACCGGCAAGATCGTCGTACGGCTCTGAGCGCATTCACCCGATTGCCGCGGTGACGGAATAGCGCCCGCCGCCACGGGGTTGTCGCCCACGACAGACGCATGCACATGCATACAAGGATCCCGGAGGGCCTGTCATGAAGATCGGCATCATCGGCGCGGGCAACATCGGCGGCAACCTCACTCGGCGGCTCACCGCCCTCGGTCACGAGGTCTCCGTGGCCAACTCCCGCGGCCCCGAGACGCTCAAGGAGCTGGCCGAGGAGACCGGAGCGACCGCGGTCCGCGCCGAGGACGCGGCCGATGGCGCCGAGGTGGTGGTCGTCACCGTCCCGCTGAAGGCGGTCCCGAACCTCCCCTCCGGCCTGCTGGACGGCGCGGCCGAGGGCGTGGCGGTGATCGACACCAACAACTACTACCCGCGGCAGCGCGACGGCCGGATCGCGGCCATCGAGGACGAGGGCCTGACCGAGAGCCGCTGGACCGAGCGGCACCTCGGCCACCCGGTGATCAAGGCCTTCAACGGCACCTACGCCCAGGACATCCTGGACCGCCCCCGCCCCGCGGGCGACCCCGAGCGCATCGCCCTGCCCATCGCCGGCGACGACGAGGCGGCCAAGGCGAAGGTCCGCGCCCTGATCGACGAACTCGGCTTCGACACGGTCGACGCGGGCGGCCTCGACGACTCCTGGCGCCAGCAGCCCGGCACCCCTGTCTACGGCCTCCGCGCGGACGTGGAAGGCGTGCAGAAGGCCCTCACGGCGGCCTCCCCGGAACGCCCGGCGGACTTCCGGGGCTGACGCCAACCGTTTTCCGCTCCCCGCGTATCGCCCAGTACGGCTGATTCAGCGTTATGCCCCGTCAGCCCAGTCCTTGAGCGCTGCCTTACTCGCGAAGGCGGCCACGTCCTTGTCGTGGGGCTCGCTGGTGTACTGGTGGAAGAGCCACTTCGCCTTGATGCGGGGCTTGCCCGCGGTGACGTAGTCGGCGATCCAGAGGCCGTCGCCAGCGTAGGAGGTCGTGTCGACGGTCAACCAGAAGTCCCTGTTCGCGTAGAGCACGACCCGGTGGTGTGGCCGCAGATGCTTCACCTTCTTGATGAAGGTGTCCTTCTCCGCGTTGCTCGCGTGGGTGCCCTCGCCGGTGGTCTCCCAGTCGACCGCGAGGATGTCGCCCGCCCTGGACGGGGCGGCGGTCACGAAGTGCTCCGCCTGGGCGGTGAGGTGGCCCGGCCACAGAAAGTGGTAGAAGCCCACGACCAGGCCGGCGTCACGCGCGGTCTTCGCCTGGGCGGTGGCGTGGGGGTTGACGTAGGAACGGCCCTCCGTCGCCTTGATGAAGGCGAAGGAGAGGCCGCTCGTGTCGTACGAGGACGACTGGTACGCGCTGACGTCGATGCCGCGGAGCATGTGGGGACTCCTCGAGGTGCCGGTGGGGGGAAGGGAGTTGCTGGTTGAGTGATGCCCCACGATGGCACTCCCGATCCGTCACGGACGGGGGAACGTCAGCTCCGGGTGACCACCGAACTGAGTACCGACGCCGGCTTCGCCGACCAGTCGGAGGTGATGAGGCTCGCGTGGTTCTTCGCCAACAGGTCCAGACGGGCGGCGACTTCGGCGTCCGTGGGGTTGGTGGAGGAGATCGCGGGGGAGACGTTGTAGGCGTCGGTCATGATCGAGATGTAGTGGTTCGTGGAGTAGAACGACGTGTCGTAGCCGTTGTTGACGTACGTCGCCGCGTCACCGTCGAAGAACACGAACCAGGGGCGGATCGAGGTGTCGGAGGCCCAGCGGGTCGAGCGCGGGTCGCCGCCCGCCGCGCCCAGCACCGCCGGGAAGGCCTCGGCCTGTGCGATGTTCCCGGCCGTGTACAGGTCGCGCAGGTGGTCGCCGTACTCCTGGTCCGTCCAGTAGTGGTCGAAGGGGTTGTTCATCTCCACGGTGCCGGGGATCACCTCGAAGAGGAACTTGCCCTTGAGGGAGTCACGGCTGGGCCAGGCGTTGGCCTTGGCCGCCGCATCCAGCGTGGAGTACGACGAACCCAGCAGGTCGGACGGCTTGTAGACGCTGCTGCCGAGCTTCTGGCGGACGAGCGTGTCGAACTCGTCCGGACCGAGCCCGGCGTTGTTGTTGAAGCCGACCTTCATCTCGATCTTGAAGACGATCGGCGGGTGGTCGGGGTGGAGCTGGTTCCAGGCGGCGATGTTGTCCAGGCAGCTGCCGAAGTCCTGGTTGCGGCTCTTGCTGTACAGCTCGCCCGGGGTCTTCGCCGCCTCGCAGTTGTTGTCGTTGCCCAGCGGATTGCTGTGGCTGACCCGCCAGCGGTGACTGATGCTGTCCACGTACACGTCCAGCTCCAGCAGTGAGGCGCCGGAGTCCAGCGCCTGTGCGAAGTAGGTGTACTTGGCCTTGTCGTACGCGTTGTGCGTCCCGATCGCCGTCGTCTCGGAGAACTTCGGCGCCGCCGCGTGGGCGTTGCCCGGCACCATGATCAGCAGAGCGCCGGCGCCCACGAGCGCCGCCAGCCGTCTCACCACATCCATTGCTCAACTCCCCTTTGCTGTCGCTGAGTTGGCGGCAGCGTAGGAGTGAGCGGTTACTGCGCGGTAGCCCCCGGAGGAACATCAGCCGCTTTCCGGCCGTCGAGCGGTCCGTCGTCGCTGGCGGCTAGTTTGCTAGCATGCTAGCCTCGAAGGGTGGGTGATGAGGATGTCAAGCAGTTCAACGTGTACCTGCCGATCGGACTGATCAAGCAGGTCAAGTACCGCGCCATCGAGTCGGGCATGTCCTTGTCGGCGCTGGTCGCAGAAGCGCTGCGCGCCTACCTCGACGACGCCCATGGACAGGAACAGCAGTCGACCGAGAAGGAGAGCTGACATGGCATCGAGGCCGTGTTCCTGGAGACCCACAACTGGGGCAGGGCGGCGAAGTTCTTCCAGGCGCTCGGTTACGAGCTGGAGTTCGCGACCGACCACAACTCCGGCCAGTTCCGCATCGGTGACGGGCCGTACGTGTTCATCGCCGAGGTCCCCGAGGACCGCGAGCCGCAGACACAGATCGTGCTGAAGGTGCCGGACGCGGACGCGTTCCGCGCCGATCCCGCCGTCGAGGTGGTCACGCCGTTCGAGGACACGCACTTCGGGACCCGGATGATGACGGTCCGCGACCCCGACGGGCGGCTGTGGAGCCTCCAGGCCCCCGCGGCGAAGTGACGGGGACGGTAAGCGCCGTGACCGACGAGCGAACCGGGGCCCCGGACAACACCGCCGTGCGGTGCGCCCTGTGGCGGGCGATGCACGTCCAGATCGATCCGCCGCCGCACGTCCTTGAGGACGAGGTCGGTCTGCGGCTCGTGGACCCCGGCGACGGCTGGCGCGACCGCCCGGACATGGACCCGGAGGCCACCCGCGGATTCCGGGCCGCCATGGTGGCCCGCGCCCGCTTCATCGAGGACCTGGTCGCCGTGGAGGCGGACCGGGGCGTCGACCAGTACGTCCTGCTCGGCGCCGGCCTCGACACCTTCGCCCAGCGCAGACCGGAGACCGCGTCCCGGCTCCACGTCTTCGAGGTCGACCGGCCCGGCACGCAGAACTTCAAGCGCCGGCGCCTCGCCGAACTCGGCTACGGCGTCCCCGACCGGCTGCACCTGGTGCCGGTCGACTTCGAGACGAGCGCGGGGAGCCGGCCGGAGCGGCTCGCCGCGGCCGGATTCGACCATTGCCGGCCGGCGGTGGTCGCCTCCACCGGCGTCACCATGTACCTCACCAAGGAGGCCACGGCGGCCACCCTGCGCCGGCTCGCCCGGCTGGCACCCGGTTCGACCCTGGCCCTGACCTTCCTGCTCCCGGAACACCTCGTGGACGAGCGCGACCGCGCCGGTCTCAGGGCGAGCGAGGCGGGCGCCCGGGCGTCCGGCACGCCGTTCCTCAGCTTCTACACCCCCGACGAGATGCTGACCCTGGCCCGGGAGGCCGGCTTCAAGGAGGCCCACCACATCCCGGGCGCCTCCCACGCCGAGCGCTACTTCACCGGCCGCACCGACGGCCTGCGCCCGTCAACCGGGGAGGACGTGCTGCTGGCCCGGACCTGACGGCGTCAGCACTCGATGATGTTCACCGCCAGCCCGCCCCGCGCCGTCTCCTTGTACTTCACGGACATGTCCGCGCCGGTGTCCTTCATGGTCTTGATGACCTTGTCCAGGGACACCTTGTGGGAGCCGTCGCCGCGCATGGCCATCTTCGCCGCGGTGACCGCCTTGACCGCGGCCATGCCGTTGCGCTCGATGCACGGGATCTGGACCAGGCCGCCGACCGGGTCGCAGGTCAGGCCGAGGTTGTGCTCCATGCCGATCTCGGCCGCGTTCTCGACCTGCTCCGGGGAGCCGCCGAGGACCTCGGCCAGCGCGCCCGCGGCCATCGAGCAGGCGGAGCCGACCTCGCCCTGGCAGCCGACCTCGGCGCCGGAGATGGAGGCGTTCTCCTTGAAGAGCATGCCGATCGCGCCGGCGGCGAGGAGGAAGCGGACCACTCCGTCCTCGTCGGCGCCGGGGACGAAGTTGATGTAGTAGTGCAGGACCGCCGGGATGATGCCGGCCGCGCCGTTCGTCGGGGCGGTCACCACCCGGCCGCCGGCCGCGTTCTCCTCGTTGACGGCCATCGCGTAGAGGGTGATCCACTCCATGGCGTGGGCCAGTGCGTCGCCCTCGGCGCGCAGCTGGCGGGCGGAGACGGCCGCGCGGCGGCGCACCTTCAGGCCGCCGGGCAGTATGCCCTCGCGGGACATGCCGCGCCCGACGCACTCGCGCATCACCCGCCAGATCTCCAGCAGGCCCGCGCGGATCTCCTCCTCCGTGCGCCAGGCCCGCTCGTTCTCCAGCATCAGGGAGGAGATCGACAGACCCGTCTCCTTCGTCAGGCGCAGGAGCTCGTCGCCGGTGCGGAAGGAGTACTTCAGGACCGTGTCGTCCAGCTTGATCCGGTCCGCGCCGACCGCGTCCTCGTCCACGACGAAGCCGCCGCCGACCGAGTAGTACGTCTTCGACAGCAGCTCCGCGCCCGAGGCGTCGTACGCCCACAGCGTCATGCCGTTGGCGTGGTACGGCAGGGCCTTGCGGCGGTGCAGCACGAGATCCTTGTCGAAGGAGAAGGGGATCTCGTGCTCGCCGAGGAGGCTGATCCGGCCCGCGGCCTTGATCGCCTCCACGCGCGCGTCCGCCGTCTCCACGTCCACCGTGCGCGGCGAGTCGCCGGTCAGGCCGAGCAGGACGGCCTTCGGGGTGCCGTGGCCGTGCCCGGTCGCGCCCAGGGAGCCGTACAGCTCCGTCCGGACGGTGGCGGTCTTTTCCAGCAGCCCTTCGTTGCGCAGGCGGCGGGCGAACATCCGCGCCGCGCGCATCGGGCCGACCGTGTGGGAGCTGGACGGGCCGATGCCGATCGAGAACAGGTCGAAGACCGAGATGGCCACGGTCACTCCTCAAGACGGGGGGTGGCGGGGCACCCTCCGGCGGTCTGCCGTCGGGTACCCCACCGGGGACTTACTTGTCCGGACCTACTTGTTCAGGCCCGGGTACAGCGGGTGCTTGTCGGCGAGCGCCTTCACGCGCGCCTTGAGGGCCTCGGCGTCGTAGGACGGCTTCAGCGCCTCGGCGATCACGTCCGCGACCTCGGCGAAGTCCTCGGCCGTGAAGCCGCGGGTGGCGAGGGCGGGCGTACCGATCCTGAGGCCCGAGGTGACCATCGGCGGGCGAGGGTCGTTCGGGACCGCGTTGCGGTTGACCGTGATGCCGACCTCGTGGAGGCGGTCCTCGGCCTGCTGCCCGTCCAGCTCGGACTCGCGCAGGTCCACCAGGATCAGGTGCACGTCCGTGCCGCCGGACAGGACGTTCACGCCGGCCTCGCGGGCGTCGGCCGCCGTCAGACGCTCGGCCAGGATGCGGGCGCCCTCCACTGTACGACGCTGGCGCTCCTTGAAGTCCTCGCTCGCGGCGACCTTGAAGGAGACGGCCTTGGCCGCGATCACGTGCTCCAGGGGGCCGCCCTGGAAGCCCGGGAAGACGGCGGAGTTCAGCTTCTTCGCGAAGTCCTTGCCGCGGGCGAGGATGATGCCGCCGCGCGGACCGCCCAGCGTCTTGTGCGTGGTCGAGGTGACCACGTCGGCGTACGGCACGGGGTTGGCGTGCAGACCGGCCGCGACCAGGCCCGCGAAGTGCGCCATGTCGACCCACAGGTAGGCCTCGACCTCGTCCGCGATCCGGCGGAAGGCGGCGAAGTCCAGCTCACGCGGGTACGCCGACCAGCCGGCGATGATCACCTTGGGGCGGTGTTCCTTGGCGAGCCGCTCGACCTCGGCCATGTCGACCAGGCCGGTGGCGGCGTCCACGTGGTAGGCGACCACGTTGAACTGCTTGCCGGAGAAGTTCAGGCGCATGCCGTGGGTCAGGTGGCCGCCGTGTGCCAGGTCCAGGCCGAGGATGGTGTCCCCGGGCTGGGCCAGCGCGAACAGGGCCGCCTGGTTGGCGGAGGCGCCGGAGTGGGGCTGGACGTTGGCGTACTCGGCGCCGAACAGCTCCTTGACCCGGTCGATGGCGATCTGCTCGGCGACGTCGACGTGCTCGCAGCCGCCGTAGTAGCGGCGGCCCGGGTAGCCCTCGGCGTACTTGTTGGTGAGGACGGAGCCCTGCGCCTCCATCACCGCGAGCGGCGCGAAGTTCTCGGAGGCGATCATCTCCAGCGTGGACTGCTGGCGGCCGAGCTCGGCGTCGACCGCGGCGGCGATCTCCGGGTCCAGCTCGTGCAGGGACGTGTTCAGGACGGTCATACGGCTACGACTCCTCAGCCGGCGGTCTCGGCGGTGTACTCGTCGGCGGAGAGCAGGTCGGCCGGCTCCTCCGCGACGCGCACCTTGAACAGCCAGCCGCCCTCGAAGGGGGCGGAGTTCACCAGCGACGGGTCGTTGACGACGTCCTCGTTGATCTCGGTGACCTCACCGGTGACCGGCGAGTACAGGTCGGAGACCGACTTGGTGGACTCCAGCTCGCCGCAGGTCTCGCCCGCGGTCACCGTGGAGCCGACCTCGGGGAGCTGGGCGTAGACGACATCGCCGAGCGCGTTGGCCGCGAACTCGGTGATGCCGACCGTCGAGACGCCGTCCTCGGCGGCCGACAGCCACTCGTGCTCCTTGCTGTAGCGCAGCTGCTGGGGGTTGCTCATGGCCTGAATTCTCCTGTACGCGCGGGAGTGCTGATGAAGGGGGGACTGCGGAAGCCGCTGTGAGCAGCGGAAACGTGCGCGGGGTCACACAGTGACCGCGCCCAGTGTCTACTTCTGGCGCTTGTAGAACGGCAGCGCCACGACCTCGTACGGCTCATGGCTGCCCCGGATGTCCACGCCGACGCCCTCGGTGCCCGGCGCCGCGTGCGCCGCGTCGACGTAGGCCATGGCGATCGGCTTGCCCAGGGTGGGGGAGGGGGCGCCGGAGGTGACCTCGCCGATCACCTCGCCGCCGGCGACGACGGCGTACCCGGCACGCGGCACCCGGCGGCCCTCGGCGATCAGGCCGACGAGGACGCGCGGCGGGTTCTGCTCGGCCCTGGCGGCGGCCTCGGTGAGCGCCTCGCGCCCGACGAAGTCGCCTTCCTTCTCGAACTTCACCACCCGGCCGAGCCCGGCGTCGAAGGGGGTGAGCGAGGTGGTCAGCTCGTGCCCGTACAGCGGCATGCCCGCCTCCAGGCGCAGGGTGTCCCGGCAGGACAGGCCGCACGGGACCAGGCCTGCGCCCTCGCCGGCCTTGGTCAGCGCCTGCCACAGCTCGACCGCGTGCTCGGGCTTCACGAACAGCTCGAAGCCGTCCTCGCCGGTGTATCCGGTGCGGGCGATCAGGGCCGGGACGCCGGCGACCGTGCCGGGCAGGCCGGCGTAGTACTTCAGGCCGTCCAGGTCGGCGTCGGTGAGGGACTTCAGGATGCCGGGGGACTCCGGGCCCTGGACGGCGATCAGCGCGTAGGCGTCCCGGTCGTCGCGCACCTCGGCGTCGAAGCCGGCGGCGCGCTCGGTCAGCGCGTCCAGCACCACCTGGGCGTTGGAGGCGTTGGCGACGACCATGTACTCGGTCTCGGCGAGCCGGTAGACGATCAGGTCGTCCAGGATGCCGCCGTCGGCCTGGCAGATCATGGTGTAGCGGGCGCGGCCCACGCCGACGGTGGCGATGTTGCCGACCAGGGCGTAGTCGAGGAGGGCGGCGGCCTCCGCGCCGGTGACGGTGATCTCGCCCATGTGGGAGAGGTCGAAGAGACCCGCCTTCGTCCGCACGGCGAGGTGCTCGTCGCGCTCGGAGCCGTAGCGCAGCGGCATGTCCCAGCCGGCGAAGTCGGTCATCGTCGCACCGAGCGAGCGATGCACGGCATCGAGCGCGGTGTGACGGAGTTCGGTACTGCTCATCGGTCGGTCGTCTCCCAGGACGCAGCGGGACGGGCGAGGAACGTTCCTCCCCATCTGTCATCGGAACCTGAGAGGTTCGCCACGACCGCCACCGGGACGATCACGGCTTGCACCTTGGGTGGAGCCACTGACGCAGCGGCCCGCTTTTCAGATGTGCCTCGCCCGCGCGGTAACGGGGCCTGAGAGATTCAAGGGAGGGACTTGCTCCTTCGGCGCCCCAGCGAAGGCTGCTGGGGACTCTCCCGCGCGGATTCAAGCGGCCGGTATGCAGTTGGCGGCCACATCATTGCACGGCGAGCGCCCTTTTGTAACCGACCTGTGGCACGACCCGGACCCTGCAGGCGACATCCTCCATTACCTTCTCTTTGCGTACGGCGGGAACGAATATTACCGAGCAGGCAGGGGAGGACGACCACGGTGAACAGGACTCCGGTGTACGCCACCGTCACCACCGGCATCGCGGTGCCGGGGCAGCGCCCTGCCCCGGCCGCGGTCGTCCGGGACCTGCGCGACCGGGCCGGCCACGGCCCGCGCGCCCTGCTCTTCGGCCCCCGCGACCTGGTCGTGATCACCGGCCTGCCCGGCAGCGGCAAGTCCACCCTGATGCACCGCGCGGTCGCCGGCCGCCGCGTCGACTCCCAGGACACCCGCGACCGCTGGGACGCCCGCGCCCCCCGCCTCCTCCCCTACGCCCTCTACCGCCCCCTGGTCCGCCTCGCCCACTACGCCGGCCTGCGCCGCGCCCTGCGCACCGGCGAGGGCGTCGTCGTGCACGACTGCGGCACCCAGCCCTGGGTGCGCGCCTGGCTCGCCCGCGAGGCCCGCCGCCGGGGCGGCACCCTCCATCTGCTCCTGCTCGACGTCACCCCCGAGACCGCGCGCAAGGGCCAGCGCGAGCGCGGCCGGGGCGTCTCGGCCTACGCCTTCCGCCGTCACCGCCGGACGACCGCCCGGCTGCTCGCGGCGGTCGAGCGCGGTGAGCTGCCCGCGGGCTGCGGCGCGGCGGTGCTGCTGGACCGGCCGGCGGCGGACGCCCTCCAGCGGATCGCCTTCGTGGGACGAGGCTTCACAAGGTGAGGCCCTGTCACAGCCACCCGCTAGCCTTCATGGACACAGCAGTGGTTCCCAGCAGGCGGTAGGCAGATGGACTTCCCGGCGGACATTCCCGCGGACTTCCCGGCACAGGCGCACCCCCAGCCGCACGGCGGCTGGCCCGGCAACGAGCTGGAGGAGGTGCTCTCGGCCTCCCTCGGCATACCCGCGGCGGCCGGCCGGATCATCGAGGTGCTGGGCCGCAGCCTGCTCTGGATCCCGCTGCCCAACGGCGGCGGTCCGGACAGCGGCCCGCTCGACCTGCCCTCGCTGGACATCGAGGGCCAGGCGTACGTCCCGGTGTTCAGCTCCGAGGAGCAGCTGCGCCAGGCGGCCGGCCCCCACATGCCGTACACCATCGCCCCCGCCGTGGAGTTCGCCCGCGGCCTGCCCCCGCAGATCGGCCTCGCGGTGAACCCCGACGCGCTGGTCGGCATCCCGCTCCCGCCCGCGGCGGTGGCCGAGCTGTGCCGGATCGGCCGTACCCCGCTGGACGGCCCGAACACCGGCGCCCGGGTCCGCCTCTTCGAGCCCGACTGGCAGGACGACCCGGTCGACTTCCTCTCCGCCGCGTCCGCCGAGTTCGCCGGGACCGGCGTGGTCCGCACCGCCCGCCGCTGCCTGGCCGCCATCGAGACGGACGACCCGGTCATGTTCGTGGGCGTCGAGCTCTCCCAGTGGGAGGGCGACCTGCGCAGCCTCCCCCTGCAGGCCCTCGGCAAAGCTCTCGGAAAGATCCCGGTGCAGTGGCCGGTCAACCTGGTCCTTCTGGACGTGACGGACGACCCGGTGGCCGAGTGGCTGAAGGCGAACGTCCGCCCCTTCTATCAGTACGGCCACTGAAACACCTCGAGGGGCGCACACACCCAGGGCCCCGGGCCGGTAGGCGCATAAGCTGTCTCCCGACACCGGGGCACAAAAAGAAGGGCACGACAGGTGAGCGCGAGCCACAGCGGCAGCGTCAGCGTGGAACATGCGCTGCGCCAGGTCACCCCCGGCCGCTACGACGCCTACGAGGCCCTGCTCCGCGCCCTCGCCACCCCCTCCTCCGGCCAGATCTGGATGCTCCTGTGGCACGGCCAGGCCGGCTCCCCGGACGCCCAGTACGGGAACATGGAGGTCGACGGCTTCCAGTACGCCCCCTGCGTCACCTCCGCCCAGGAGCTCTCGGCCAGCGGCTGGAACCGCTCGTACGAGGTCGTCGACGGCCTTGACGTGGCCCGCACCCTCTACCCCGACCACTACGGCCTCTGGCTCAACCCGCACGCCCCGGGCGGCGGCGTCGGCATCCCCTGGCTGGATCTGCGCCGCATCGCCACCGGCCTGGACCGCCAGCCCGCGGGCCCCCTCCGGCTGACCGAACCCGGCATCGAGATCCCCCAGTTCTACGCCCTCCTCACGCAGAACGCCCACCGCACCCCGGCCCTGCGCTCCCTGCGCCGCGCCTGGGTGCAGCCGGCGCTCGGCGCGCCGTACCTCGCCATCGGCCTGGACGTGTACGACACCTCCCCGGCCGCGGTCGACTCGGTGCGCGCGATGATGCAGCAGTCCATCGGGGCGGTCCCGGAGGGCCTGCCGGTGTCGACGGTCGCGATGACCGACGACTATGACCCGGTCGTGATGTGGATGCGGGCCGGCGCCCGCCCGTTCTACGACCGCGAGGCCCACGCGGCCCCGCCCCAGCTCCAGACCTCGCCCCAGCCGCCGGCCGCGGGCTACGGCTATCCACCGGTGCACGGCGGCTACTGACGCTGCTGACCTGGGGATATCGCCCGTAAAGGCCTCCGGCGCACCCGTATGTCCGGCCCGGCTTCGTCCGGTCCCCGCGACTTCCTGTCCGCATAACAGGAAACGCCAGCTTGCATCACGGTTGCGCATCCATTCCCCGTCAAGGCTGGCGGCTGATCGCGCAAGCGTTGAAGACTCCCCCTTCAAGGGGTTCGCCCCTGTGTACGACGGACTGATTGAGGCCGCTACCAGCGGCAAGCGCGGGCCGGCCACCGCCGGTTGAGAGGGGTCCCTGCCAGATGACGGCACCATTGCACGAGCCGACTGCGGAAACGGCCCCGAGCGCGGCCGAAGAAGCCGCGGCTGTCGCTGCCGGAGAGAAGGCCGTACAGGGGCGTTCCCTGGGCCGGATCGCCTGGGAGCGTCTCAAGCGGGACAAGCTCGCCCTCACGGGTGGCGTCGTCGTGCTCGTCCTCATCCTGGTCGCGTTGCTCGCGCCGGTGATCACCAATCTGCTCGGGCAGGACCCGGACGTCTTCCACGAGGACATGATCGACCCGCTGTTCGGCACCCCCAAGGGGTCGCTGGGCGGTGTCAGCGGCGACCACCTGCTGGGCGTCGAGCCGGTCAACGGACGGGACATCTTCGCCCGCGTCCTCTACGGTGCCCGGATCTCGCTCCTGGTCGGCTTCCTGTCCGCCATGGTCGCCGTGGTCCTCGGCACCGTCCTGGGTATCCTGGCCGGCTTCTTCGGCGGCTGGGTGGACTCCGTCATCAGCCGCGTCATGGACGGTCTGCTGGCCTTCCCACAGCTCCTCTTCACCATCGCCCTGGTCTCTGTCATGCCGAACGACCTGCTCGGCCTGACCGGCTCCAACGTGCGGGTGTTCGTGATGATCCTGGTCATCGGATTCTTCGGCTGGCCGTACATCGGACGCGTGGTGCGCGGACAGACCCTCTCGATGCGTGAGCGCGAGTACGTCGAGGCCGCCCGGTCGCTGGGCGCCGGGCGGTTCTACATCCTCTTCAAGGAACTGCTGCCCAACCTCGTCGCGCCCATCGTCGTGTACACGACGATGATGATCCCGACCAACATCCTCACCGAGGCGGCACTCAGCTTCCTGGGCGTAGGCGTCAAGCCGCCTACGGCCTCCTGGGGGCAGATGCTTTCGAGCGCGATCGACTACTACGACTCGGACCCCATGTACATGGTGGTCCCGGGTGTGGCGATCTTCGTGACCGTTCTTGCCTTCAACCTCTTCGGCGACGGCGTGCGGGACGCGCTCGACCCGAAGGGCTCCCGCTGAACCGTCTTACCCCAAGCGTCCCGTGGCATTGGCACGGGGTCTCTCATCAATATCCGGAGGATCCGAGATCGTGACTACCCAACGCACCTCAGGGCGGCGGAAGCAGGCGTTGGCCGCTGCTGCCGCGGTCGCCGCGCTGCTGACCACGGCGGCGTGCGGCGGCGGCGACAGCGACAACGGCGACAAGGGCTCGAAGACCGGCGCGGCCGGCTTCGACGCGGCCAACAACAAGGTCGCTCAGGCCTCCCTGGCCAAGAAGGGCGGCACGCTGCGCTTCGGTGGTGCCCAGGACGCCGACTCGTGGGACACCACGCGTGGTTACTACGGCTTCATGTGGAACTTCGCGCGCTACTACAGCCGTCAGCTCGTCACGGGCAAGACGGAGCCCGGCAAGGCCGGCGCCGAGCTCACTCCGGACCTCGCCACCGGACTCGCCAAGGTCACCGACGGCGGCAAGACCTACACGTACACCCTGCGTGACGGCGTGACGTGGGAAGACGGCAAGGCGATCACGTCCAAGGACATCAAGTACGGCATCGAGCGTGTCTGGGCGCAGGACGTGCTGTCCGGCGGCCCGGTCTACCTGAAGGACATCCTCGACCCCAAGGGCGAGTACAAGGGCCCGTACAAGGACTCCTCCAAGGACAAGCTGGGTCTGAAGGCGATCGACACGCCCGACGACAAGACCATCGTCTTCCACCTCCCGAAGGCCAACTCGGACTTCGAGGAGATGCTGGCCCTTGTCTCGGCGTCCCCGGTCCGCCAGGACAAGGACACCAAGTCCAAGTACGGTCTGCACCCGTTCTCCTCCGGCCCGTACAAGTTCGAGTCGTACAGCCCGGGCAAGGACCTCACCCTGGTCCGTAACGACAAGTGGAGCCAGGCCTCGGACCCGATCCGCAAGGCCTACCCGGACAAGATCACCGTCAAGTTCTTCTCGGACGCCAACCAGCTCGACCAGCGTCTGATCAACGGTGACCTGGACCTGGACATCAACCAGACCGGCATGTCGCCGCAGGGCCGTACCACCGCCCTGAAGGAGCACAAGGCCAACCTGGACAACCCGGTCTCCGGCTACATCCGTTACGCGGTCTTCCCGCAGAGCGTGAAGCCGTTCGACAACCTCGAGTGCCGCAAGGCCGTCATCCTGGGCGCCGACCACGTGTCCCTGCAGACCGCCCGCGGTGGCCCGGTCGCCGGTGGTGACATCGGCACCAACATGCTCCCGCCGTCCATCCCGGGCGCCGAGGGCCAGCAGTACGACCCGTACAAGCTCGCCGGCGCCAACAAGACCGGCAACGAGGCCGAGGCCAAGGCGGCGCTGAAGGCCTGCGGCAAGCCGAACGGCTTCAAGACCACCATCGCCGTCCGCAACAACAAGCCGGTCGAGGTGGCCACCGCCCAGTCCCTGCAGGCGTCGCTGAAGAAGATCGGCATCACCGCCGAGATCGACCAGTACGACGGTTCGCAGACCACCGGCATCATCGGCAGCCCCTCGAACGTGAAGAAGAAGGGCTACGGCATCATCATCATGGGCTGGGGTCCGGACTTCCCGTCCGTCCAGGGCTTCGGTCTGCCGCTGTGGGACAGCAAGTACATCCTTGAGAGCGGTAACTCCAACTACGCGCTGATCAAGGACAAGGCGATCGACGGCCTGTTCGACCAGTACAACAAGACGCTGGACGACGCGGGCAAGACCAAGATCTCCACGGAGATCAACCACAAGGTCATGGAGGGCGCGTACTACCTGCCCTTCGTCTTCGAGAAGTTCATCAACTGGCGCGGGGACAACCTGGCGAACGTGTACACCACCGACGGCTACAGCGGTATGTACGACTTCGTCAACCTCGGCCTGAAGTCCGCGAAGTAAACCCGGCACACCCGCCGAACAGCACGAAAGGCAGGTGAAGGCCGGCGACGCGTGATCGCGGGCCACCTGGGGGCACCTCCCACGCCCATAAGGCAGTGGGGGAGACCGTAGGTGGCCCGCGATCCGCGGCGGGCCGAGAGCTGTGCTCGCTTACCTCATCAGGCGGTTGTTCGCCGCCGCAGTGATGCTCGTGGTCATCGTCATGGTGGTCTTCGGCATCTTCTTCCTCATCCCCAAGTGGGCGGGGGTGGACATCGCCTCGAGCTTCGTGGGCAAGCAGGCCGACCCGGCCGCCGTCGAAGCGGTGCGGGTGAAGCTGGGACTCGGCGACCCGATCTACACCCAGGTCTGGCATTTCTTCAAGGGCATCTTCGTGGGCCGCACCTACGCGGCCGGCGGTGACGTCACCCGATGTGCCGCGCCGTGCTTCGGCTACTCCTTCCGCAGTGAGCAGGCCATCTGGCCGCTGCTGACCGACCGCTTCCCGGTGACCCTGGGACTCGCGCTCGGTGCGGCCGTGCTGTGGCTGGTCTTCGGTGTGGCGGCGGGCGTGCTCTCCGCGCTCAAGCGGGGCAGCCTCTGGGACCGCGGCGCGATGCTCGTGGCGCTGTCGGGTGTCTCCCTTCCCATCTACTTCACCGGCATGCTCGCCTCGGCGGTCTTCGTCTTCGGCCTGCACTGGATCGACGCGCAGTACGTCCCCCTGGACAAGAGCTTCAGCGGCTGGTTCGGTGCCATGATCCTGCCCTGGATCACCCTCGCGTTCCTGTACGCGGCGATGTACGCCCGGATCACCCGCGCCACCATGATGGAGATCCTCGGCGAGGACTACATCCGCACGGCGCGCGCGAAGGGCCTCAAGGAGCAGACCGTCATCGGCAAGCACGCCATGCGCTCCACGATGACGCCCATCCTCACCATGCTCGGCATGGACCTCGGCGCCCTCATCGGCGGCGCCATCCTGACGGAGTCGACGTTCAACCTGCCCGGTCTGGGCCAGGCGGTACTCGGCGCCATCAAGAACCAGGACCTGCCCATCATCCTGGGCGTCACCCTGATCACTTCTCTCGCGGTTCTGCTCGCCAACCTCGTGGTGGACATCCTGTACGCCGTGATCGACCCCCGAGTGAGGCTGTCATGACCGAACTCAGCAAGACCGGAGCCGCCGTGGGCGAGCCGACTGCCACACACACGCCGTCCGCCTTCCTCGAAGTGCGCGACCTGAAGGTGCACTTCCCGACCGACGACGGCCTGGTCAAGTCCGTGGACGGGCTCAGTTTCCAGCTGGAGAAGGGCAAGACCCTCGGCATCGTCGGCGAGTCCGGCTCCGGCAAGTCGGTGACCTCGCTCGGCATCATGGGCCTGCACACCGCCGGCCAGTACGGCAAGCGCAAGGCGCAGATCTCGGGTGAGATCTGGCTGGACGGCACCGAGCTGCTGTCCGCGGATCCCGACCATGTGCGCAAGCTGCGCGGCCGCGAGATGGCGATGATCTTCCAGGATCCGCTGTCCGCCCTGCACCCGTACTACACGATCGGCCAGCAGATCGTGGAGGCGTACCGGATCCACCACAACGTCGACAAGAAGACCGCTCGCAGGCGAGCGGTCGAGATGCTCGACCGGGTGGGCATTCCGCAGCCCGACAAGCGCGTCGACAACTACCCGCACGAGTTCTCCGGCGGTATGCGTCAGCGTGCGATGATCGCGATGTCGCTGGTCAACAACCCCGAACTGCTCATCGCGGACGAGCCGACGACCGCCCTCGACGTGACCGTCCAGGCACAGATCCTCGATCTGATCCGCGATCTGCAGAAGGAGTTCGGCTCCGCGGTCATCGTCATCACCCACGACCTGGGCGTCGTCGCCGAACTGGCCGACGACATCCTGGTGATGTACGGCGGTCGCTGCGTCGAGCGGGGACCGGCGGAAAAGGTGTTCTACGAGCCCCGGCACCCCTACACCTGGGGCCTGCTCGGCTCGATGCCGCGCCTCGACCGTGAGCAGCAGGACCGCCTGATCCCGGTCAAGGGCTCCCCGCCCTCATTGATCAACATCCCGTCCGGCTGTGCCTTCAACCCCCGCTGCCCGTACGCGGACATCCCGAAGGACAACGTCACCCGCACGGTCCGCCCCGAGCTGACCGAGGTCGGCAGCAAGCACTGGGCCGCCTGCCACATGAGCAAGGAGCAGCGGGAGCGTATCTGGACCGAAGAGATTGCGCCGAAGCTGTGAGTGACGAGAAAGCAGTGACGATTCCTGCGCAGGGCAAAGGCGCCGACCGCGCCGACGGCGAGGTGCTGCTGAAGGTCACCGGCCTGCAGAAGCACTTCCCGATCAAGAAGGGGCTGCTTCAGCGTCAGGTCGGCGCGGTGCACGCGGTCGACGGCATCGACTTCGAGGTCCGGGCCGGCGAGACGCTGGGCGTCGTGGGCGAGTCCGGCTGCGGCAAGTCCACGATGGGCCGGCTGATCACCCGGCTGCTCGAACCGACCGGCGGCAAGGTCGAGTTCGAGGGTGAGGACATCACGCACCTCGGTGTGGGGGGCATGCGCCCGCTGCGCCGGGACGTGCAGATGATCTTCCAGGACCCGTACTCGTCGCTGAACCCGCGCCACACCATCGGCACGATCATCGGCGCTCCCTTCCGGCTGCAGGGCGTCGAGCCCGAGGGCGGCATCAAGAAGGAGGTCCAGCGGCTGCTGTCGGTGGTCGGTCTCAACCCCGAGCACTACAACCGCTACCCGCACGAGTTCTCCGGCGGTCAGCGCCAGCGCATCGGCATCGCACGTGCGCTGGCCCTGAAGCCGAAGCTGGTGGTCGCCGACGAGCCGGTCTCCGCCCTGGACGTGTCGATCCAGGCCCAGGTCGTCAACCTCATGGACGACCTCCAGGAGGAGCTCGGCCTGACGTACGTGATCATCGCGCACGACCTCTCGGTCGTCCGGCACGTCTCGGACCGGATCGCGGTCATGTACCTCGGCAAGATCGTCGAGCTGGCCGACCGGGACTTGCTGTACAAGGCGCCGATGCACCCGTACACCAAGGCGCTGATGTCGGCGGTGCCGATCCCGGACCCGAAGCGGAAGAACGCGAAGAGCGAGCGCATCCTGCTCCAGGGCGATGTGCCGTCCCCGATCGCGCCTCCTTCCGGCTGCCGTTTCCACACGCGCTGCTGGAAGGCGACGCAGATCTGCAAGACGACCGAGCCGCCGCTCATCGAGCTGAAGCCCGGCCAGCAGGTCGCCTGTCACCACCCCGAGAACTTCGAGGACCAGGCCCCGCAGGACACGGTCCTGCTCTCCGCCGCCAAGGAGGCGTCGGAGCTGGTCCCGGACGCGGTCCTCGAGGAGTCGGCGGAGACGTCGGCGGCGGTGGCGGCAGCGGTCGCGGCCGAGGCTGACGCCGAGGACACGGCGGCGGAGGAGCCCACGGCTGAGGCCGAGGCGTCGGTGAGCGAGACCGAGGCCACTGCCGAGGGCGACACGGCGGAGGCCGACGCCGAGGCTCCGGCGGAGGAGCCCGAGGCCGACGCCGCCGAGCCCGCGGCGGCCGACTCCCAGGAGTCAACCGACAAGTAACGCATGACAACTGGGCAAAGTCATGTACATGCCTGAACGGGGGAGTGCAGAGTCGACCGTGTCCGTCTACTGACCGGCACACGCTCGAAAGGGACGACTCATGGCACTCTCCCGTTCGGCACGCTTAGGGGCCGTCGCCACCGCGGCGGCCTCCTTCCTTGTGGTCGCAGCCTCCTCCGCCCCCACTCCGGGCGCCGCAGGCATCGGTGACCCGTACTTCCCGCAGCTCGGCAACGGCGGCTTCGACGCCCGCCATTACGACCTGGACATCGCCTACGCCCCGGACACCGGCCGCCTGGACGGCCGGACCACCCTCACTGCGATCGCCACCCAGAACCTCTCCTCCTTCGACCTCGACCTCCAGAAGCTGGAGATCACCCGGGTCGAGGTCGACGGCAGACGCGCCCGGTTCACGCGCGACGGCGACGAGATCACCGTCATCCCGCGCGGCACCCTCTCCAAGGGCCGCGAGTTCACCGTGTCCGTCACCTACGGCGGCATACCCGAGCCCCTCGGCGGTCCCATCGTCTTCGGCTCCAAGTACGGCTGGATGAAGACCTCCGACGGGGTCTTCGTCGCCTGTGAGCCCAACGCCGCCTCCACCTGGTTCCCGTCCAGCGACCACCCCGCCGACAAGGCCACCTACGACATCCGGATCAAGGCGCCGAAGGGCCTGACCGGCGTCTCCAACGGCCGGCTGGTGTCGACGTACGACAAGGGCGGTTCGACGTACACCCATTGGCGCGAGTCGAGGCCGATGGCGAGCTACCTCGCCACGGCCACCGTCGGGAAGTTCGACGTGCGCACCGGACGGACCCCCGGCGGCATCCCGGTCTACGTCGCGATCGACCCGGTGCTGAAGGACGGCAACAGCGTCGACGTGTACGCCGTCACCGCCGCCGCCACCGACTACTGGTCGCAGGTCTTCGGGCCGTACCCGTTCGAGGAGACCGGCGCGATCGTGGACGACATGCCCGAGGCCGGGTTCTCGCTGGAGGTGCAGAGCAAGCCCGCCTACTCGGCCGTGCGCAGCGAGACGACGATCGTGCACGAACTGGCCCATCAGTGGTTCGGCGACTCGGTGAGCGTGGCGCGGTGGAAGGACATCTGGCTCAACGAGGGCTTCGCCACCTACGCCCAGTGGCTTTGGGCGGAGCACCAGGGGACCAGGTCGGCGCACGACTCCTTCCGCGCCGCCTACGACGCCCGCCCCGCCGACTCGTCCTTCTGGCAGATCGAGGTCGCCGACCCGCAGCGCGACACGATGTTCGCCTCCGCGGTCTACCAGCGCGGCGCGATGACGCTGCAGATGCTCCGGGAGCGGATCGGCGACCGGGCCTTCTTCCGGCTGCTGCCAGCCTGGACCAGGCTCCACCGGTACGGCAACGCGGACACCGCCGACTTCATCCGTCTCGCCGAGCGCGTCAGCGGACGGAAGCTGGGCGACCTCTTCCACACCTGGCTGTTCACCACAGGGAAACCCGCCCTGTGACCTGTCTTTGTAAGGTTCACACCCTTCGACAGGTGAGAATGTAGGGGTGCAGCTCCAGCAACTCTTCAGTCCCTCCGTCCAGCACACGCTCGATGTCATCGGCATCTTCGTGTTCGCGATCTCCGGCGCGCTGCTGGCCGTCCGGAAGAACTTCGACATCTTCGGCATCGCCGTGCTCGCCGAAGTCACCGCGCTGGGCGGGGGACTGTTCCGCGACGTGGTCATCGGGGCCGTACCCCCGGCCGCCTTCACCGACCTCGGGTACTTCCTGACCCCGCTGCTCGCCGCGCTCGTCGTCTTCTTCCTGCACCCGCACGTGGAACGCATCCAGGCGGCGGTGCTGGTCTTCGACGCGGCCGGCCTCGGCCTGTTCTGTGTCAGCGGTACGACGAAGGCGTACAGCTACGGCCTCAACCTGACCGCGTCGGCGACCCTGGGCCTCGCCACCGCCGTCGGCGGCGGCGTCCTGCGGGACGTGCTGGCCAACGAGGTGCCCTCACTGCTGCGCTGGGACCGCGACCTGTACGCGGTCCCGGCGATCGTCGGCGCCACGATGGTGGTGCTGTGCATCCGCTACGACGTCCTGACCCCCCTCACCAGTGGGCTCGCGGCCGTTACCGCTTTTGTGCTGCGCCTGCTCGCGATGCGGTTCCACTGGCGAGCGCCGCGCGCGTGGAACCGCCGGTCAACGGTGACCGAGGAGTAGTCCCGGTGGTTCCGGTTCCGGTGGTTCCGGCGGCGTCGCCGGTAAGAGCACCGGTGGCTCCGGTAAGAGACCGGTCCCGACCCCTGGCGTGGTTCTGGCCCATCTGCAGGGTCAGCCAGCGGAACACCGTGTCGACCTGGGGCCGCCACAGCGCCATGTTGTGGCCGCCCGCGCTGCGCGGCAGGAACACCACGTGCACGGTCGTGGGCGCCTTGGCGACGGCCTGCAGGGCCACGCCCGCCTGATAGCCGTCACCGGACTCACCGGAGATGTAGAGCGCGATCCGGGGCGGCACCGCGGCCTTCTTCAGCAGCAGGTAGGGGTTGTTCTCGCTGCGCAGGACCGGGGTCTGCGAGGCGAGGGAGTTGCGCTCGCCGATCGGGTCGTTGTAGCCGGACAGGCTCACGGCGGCCCGGTAGCGGTCCGGGTGGGCCACGGCCAGCTTGACCGCGCAGTGCGCCCCCGCCGAGTAGCCGGCGACGGCCCAGCCCTGCGGCGCCGGCTGGGCCCGGAAGTTGTCCATGACCATCTTCGGCACGTCGATGCTGAGCCAGGTGTCGGCGTTGACCTGTCCGGGGATGTTCGCGCAGCCGGTGTCCACGCCGGCCAGCAGGTTGGTGCGCGGGGCGACCAGGATGAAGGGCGCCACCTGCCCGCTCCTCATCAGCGGCAGCAGCTGCTCATGGGCCTTCATCGCCCCGAACCACGCCTTCGCCGAACCGGGATAGCCGGGCAGCAGCTCCACCACCGGGAACTTCTTGTTGCGGTAGGCCGGCTCGTCGTACTGCGGCGGCAGCCAGACGTAGACCTCGGCGTTCACCCCGGAGACGCGGCCCCTGAGCTGGGTGACGCGCACTCCGCCGGCCGCGCGCATGCCCGGACCGTCGGCCGCCGTGAAGGTCTGCCTGACCTTGGGCAACCGTTTCACCGCTATTCCGCCGGTTCCGTCGCTGCCCAGGTCCTGGGCCTGCTGGACGTGGTTGCCGGTGCCGAGCAGGTCGGCCCAGTTGTCGTACAGGTTGTTCTGGTTGTTGACCAGCACGAAGATCAGCGTGACGGCGGTGCCCTGGGCGAACAGGAGCATCAGCAGCCGGACCGAGGTACGCAGGGGCTTGGGCCCGCGCACCCGCGACCACAGGACGAGCGGCAGTATCAGTGCGACCACGGCCAGCACGATGGTCGTGTAGAGGAACGGAGTCCCGGTGAGGCTCATGTCCCCATAGAGGGAAAACCGCGGCCCGGGGTTGTGGACGTGTCCGGACACTTACTTAGAAATTGCCGGAACCTCACCCAGGAGGCGGAGCCGTCCCGGCGGAACGGCCGATGAAAACAGGAAAGCTACCGCTTAGTAGTTTCCTGTTGTACCGTTCATCCATGCCAGAAGCAGCTTCCGCACCCTCCCCGTCGCGGGCCGTGATCGGCGACAGCGAGTTCGACCGCGACACCGCGGTCAGCCGGCGCGAACCCGGTGTCTACGACATCGACCTCTCCGCCGGCTGGACCATCATCAACGCCGTCAACGGCGGGTATCTGCTGGCCGTGCTGGGCCGGGCCCTCGCGGACACGCTCCCGCACCCGGACCCCTTCACCATCTCTGCGCACTACCTGACCGCCTCCCAGCCCGGCCCGGCGGTCGTCCGCACCGAGACGGTCCGCACCGGCCGCACCCTGTCCACCGGCCAGGCGTCCCTGTACCAGTACGACGACGAGGGCAACGAGGTCGAACGCATCCGCGTCCTCGCCTCCTACGGCGACCTCACCGCCCTCCCCGACGACGTCCGTACGACGGCGACACCGCCGCCGATCCCTCCCGTGGACCAGTGCTTCGGACCCGAGGACGGCCCCGCCCCGGTCGACGGCAGCTCGGCCATCGCCGGCCGCCTGATGCTCAAGCTGGACCCGGCCACCCTCGGCTGGGCCCTCGGCGCCCCCTCCGGCAAGGGTGAGATGCGCGCCTGGTTCGGCCTGGCCGACGGCCGCGACCCCGACCCCCTGTCCCTGCTGCTGGCGGTGGACGCCCTGCCGCCCACGGCCTTCGAACTCGGCCTCAAGGGCTGGGTCCCCACCGTGGAACTCACCGTCCACGTCCGCCGCCGCCCGGCCCCCGGCCCGCTGCGGGTGTCCATCACCACCCGCAACCTGGCCGGCGGCTTCCTGGAGGAGGACGCCGAGGTCTGGGACAGCGACGACCACCTGGTCGCCCAGTCCCGCCAGCTGGCCAGGGTGCGGCTCGGCTGACGCACGTCACCGGTGGTTCGGCCGGATCGGGCCCGGGTCGGCGCCGGGCGGCCGCAGGCGCCGGCGCGAAGGCGCGTGCGGCCGCCGGCCGCCTTCCGGGTGCCGGGCGCGTTGTGGCTGGGCGCGCCCGCGCGGCGGGGCCACACAGCGATACGCCCCTGCGCCCGCGACGCCGGCGGCGCGGGGCCTTACTCAGACTCGGCTGAGCGGGGTGCGTCCCAGCCAGGCCGCCAGTTCCCGGTAGGCGTCGGCGCCCGTGGGGGCCTCGCGGCGGGCGGCGAAGGGCGTGTCGGCGTCCCGCGGCCGGGAGTCCGGCAGGACCTTGCGGGCGGTGGCGAGGGCGAACTCGGCGAGCTCCGGGTCGAGTTCGAGCGGCTGGCCGAGGGCCTCGGCGAGGTCCCAGGTGTGGGTCACGAGCTCCATGACATAGCCGGAGAGCGCCCCGTGGCCCGGCACCTCGCCCCACGGCACCCGCACCGGGGACGTCATCCGCTCGTCGCCCGCCCAGGCCCTCAGGACGCGGACGCGTACCTCGTCGTAGGCCGCCGCCCAGCCGTCGTCCGGGACCCCGGGAGCGGTCGGCTTCACCGCCATTCCGTCGCCGCCTTCCCCGACCACCGCGATCCGCCGGGTGCCGCCGACGATGTGGCCCAGCAGGGCCCGTACGTCGAACTCGGAACAGGGGGTCGCACCGGTGAGGTCTTCAGGACGCACGGTCTTGATGAGGGCCGCCGCCTGCTCGGTGGCACGGGCGTAGACGGGGCGCGGGTCGGTGAAAGCGGTGGTGGTCATGGCGTGCCTCTCTGTGTATGACGCGACTCGGGAGGGCGTCCTCGCGAGCCGGTGGGGACAGGATCGCGGGATAACCTGACATCCCCCGTCAACATTTGCGAGCGGCTCGCCGAGGGCGCGATCCTGGGCGCGTGAAGTCCGACCGGCTGCTGTCGATCCTGCTGCTCCTGCAGACCCGGGGCCGCGTCCCCGCGCACGAACTCGCCGACCGGCTGGAGGTGTCGGTCCGCACCATCTACCGGGACATCGAGGCACTGTCCGCCTCCGGCGTCCCGGTGTACGCCGAGCGCGGCCGGCACGGCGGCATCGAACTGCTCGCCGGCTTCCGCACCGACGTCACCGGGCTGACCGCCGACGAGTCCCGCGCCCTGTTCATCCTGGCCGCCCAGGGCGCCCACGCCGCGCTCGGCCTCGACGCGGCCCTCGGCTCCGCCCTGCGCAAGGTGATGGCCGCGCTGCCCGCGCCGCACCGGCCCGCCGCCGAGGTGACCAGCCGCCGCATCCTGGTCGACGCCACCCGCTGGAAGAGCGGCCCCCAGCAGGCCGTCGACCTGGAGGTCCTGCAGGACGCGGTCTTCGCCGACCGGCGCCTGAGGCTGCGCTACCGGCACAGCGGGGATCGGGAGCCGCGGACGTACACCGTGGACCCGTACGGCCTGGTCGCCAAGGCCGGGGTCTGGTACCTGGTCGCCGACCGGCGGGGAGCGCCCCGGCTGTTCCGGGCCGACCGGATCCGTTCGGCCCGGCCGCTCGACGAGCCGGTGCGGCGCCGGCCGGGCGTCGAACTCGCGGACGTCTGGGAGGTGTTGCGCCGCCAGGTGGAGGACCGGCCCGAGGACGGGATCGACGTCACGGTCCGGGTGCGGCGGGCGCGCCTCGACATGTTCCAGCGCGTGATGGCGGCGCAGCTCACCGAACTCCCCGACGACGACGGCGAGAGCGACTGGGTCACCGCCCGGCTGACCTTCCCGGTGCCGCGCGCGGTCCGCCAACTCCTTGCCTTCTCGGACCAGGTGGAGCTGCTGGACCCGCCCGAGGCCCGCGCGGAGCTGCTGGCGGCGGCCCGTTCCGTCACGGCCTTGTACCAGGAGGGCCCCTCGACCCGGGATTGACAGCCGGCGGACAGGACGGGCCCAAGTACCGCCAAGGCGGCGTTGGTTGAGTGCGGCTCCTCAGGACTTCCGCATCCTCATCGGAGCTGACCCTCATGAAGCGTGCCCGTCTCGTCCCGGCCGTCGCCCTGCTGGCGCTGTCCCCGCTGCTGCTGACCGCCTGCGGCTCGGGCGACTCGTCCACCTCCTCCGGTGGCAACTCCGGTCGGCAGCACGCCTGTCAGGTGCCGTCCGGCATGCTCACGGGCGGCGCCGGCCGCCGACCGAGCGGGATGCCGTCCGGTGCGCCGTCGGGTGCGCCGTCGGGCGCGCCCACCGTGCGGCCGACCGGCACGCCCAGCGGTGTGCCCTCGGGCATGCCGAGCGGCGCGCCCGGTGGCCCGGGCGGCCAGGGCGGTCCCGGCGGCGGCCAGGGTGGGGGCTGTGGTGGGCCTGCCGGGGGACAGGCCGGAGGACCGGCCGCGGGGCAGTCCGGCGGGCAGGTCCAGCAGGGCTGAGTCAGGGCGGGGGTGTACGGCGAAAGGGGCGGTGCGCGCCGGGCGTGCCGTCCCTGCCCTCTGCCCGGGGCGGCTCAGTCCAGCCAGTGGCCGCGGCCGATGGAGATGAGCCGCAGCTGCCGGGTGGCGAGCTGGGTGACGCGCTCCCGTTCCTCCGCCGGCGCCTCCAGGGCCTCCAGGAACAGCGAGGCCGTGATCAGCATCTGGTCGACGTAGAGGTGCGCCAGCATCAGCAGGTCGTCGTCGCTCCAGCCCGCGGCCTCGGTGTCCTTGGCCAGCTCGGCCTTCACCTCCTCGGCGAACCGGACCAGTTGGGCCCGGATGGCCTCCCGCACCGGCTGCACGCCGCCATGCCGTTCCCGCGCGATGAACCGGACGTGTGCGGGGTACTCGTCCACATGACGGGCGATCAGCTCGATCGCGCGCGTGATGCGCTCCTCGCTGCCGCCCGCCGTGGACACCGTCGTCCGCACCATCGGGTGCAGGCTGCCCAGCGCCTCGTCGACCAGCGCCACACCGAGGTCGGCGGTCGAGCGGAAGTGCCGGTAGAACGCGGTCGGCGCGACGCCGACGGCCCGGGTGACCTCACGCAGACCCAGGCTGCTCAGGCTCTGCTCCTCCAGCAGCGCGAGCGCGGCGTCGAGGAACGCCTGCCGGGTCTTCTGCTTCTGCGCCTGCCGGATGCCGAGGGTGTGACTCATGTCATCCAGTTAACAACTGTTCTCTGGAATTGGGAAGCCGGGGAGCGCGCTACAGTAGAAGTCAGTGAACAATTGTTACTACAACTGTTCACCGAAATTTCACACCGGCCCGATACGAGGTATCTCGGAGGGGGGATCTGATCCCATGCTGTTCCTCGTCGCCGCTCTCATGCTGCTCGGTGTCGTGCTGGGCACCGTGGCCCACGCACCGCTGACCGTCACCGCCGCCATCGCCGCCGTCATCGCCGTCTGGCTCGGCGTCTTCGCGATCCGCGAGCGCCTCGGCCGCCGGCGCCGTACGCCGGCCAACTGACCGTCCGCCACGACTTCCAGGAGCTGAGCACCATGCAACTCACCGCACCGGTCACGAGCGGCAACGACACCCGCCCGGCCGCGCGCGACGCCGACGGCATGGCCGTGGCGTCCTTCATCCTGGGCCTTCTCGGCCTGCTCGTCCTCAACATCTTCCTCGGCCCGATCGCCATCGTCCTGGCCGCCGTCGCCCTCTGGCGCGGCACCACCCGCCGCGGCCGGGCCCTGCTGGGCCTGACCCTGGGCGTGGCCGACCTGGCCGTCCTGGCGATCGCCATGCAGGTCTCCCACACCCTGTCGTGGAGCCTGTGACCCACCGAACCACCCCCTGACCGGCCAGGGCCCCGAGGACGACGGGGCCACCGGCCGAACCACGAACACCACACGGTTCACACCGCCAGTCAGCGACCAGCCACCACGCCACGCCGGAAGCAGCCGCCCCCGCCACCACTGATGCAGCCGTGGGGCAGCCCGCCCCGTTCCCGCTACCGCCTTCCCGCCGTGGGGGACTGGGCCCGCCGCCAGTGGCACCGTCGCCATCGCCGTGGGGCAGCCGCCCCGCCCCGGCCCCCGCCGTTCTCGCCGCGGAGCCCATCACCGCGGCCACCGCCGTGTGACAGCGGCCGCCACCACCGGTACCGCCGCCCCCCGCCGTGGGCAGTCGTTCCGCTGGGGCGGAACGGGTGGGCACGGCCGACAGCACGGGGTGCCTCGCCACCAAGCTCAGGTGCAGCGCGGGCAGGGCGCACGGCGAGGCCAGCGCAGGGCACCGAGGCCCGGGTGCGGTCGGCGAAAGGCGCACCGCCGAAGTCGACTGCGAGGGGGCCGTAGAATCAGGGCACCATGGCTTACCTCGACCACGCCGCGACAACCCCGATGCTCCCGGAGGCGGCAGAGGCCCTGACCGCCCAGTTGAGCATCACGGGCAACGCCTCCTCACTCCACGCATCCGGCCGGCAGGCGCGCCGCACGGTCGAGGAATCCCGCGAAACCCTCGCCGAAGCGCTCGGCGCCCGCCCCAGCGAGGTGGTGTTCACCTCGGGCGGCACCGAGGCCGACAACCTCGCGGTGAAGGGCCTGTACTGGTCCCGCCGCGACGCCCACCCGGCCCGCACCCGCGTCCTGGCCAGCCCCGTCGAACACCACGCCGTCCTCGACGCCGTGCACTGGCTCGGCGAGCGCGAGGGCGCGACGATCGAGTACCTCCCCGTCGACTCCTACGGCCGCGTCCACCCCGACGCCCTGCGCGAGGCCATCGCCCGCAACCCCGACGACGTCGCCCTGGTCACCGTGATGTGGGCCAACAACGAGATCGGCACGATCCTGCCGGTCCGTGAACTCGCAGAGGTGGCCGCCGAGTTCGGCATCCCGATGCATGCCGACGCGGTCCAGGCCTTCGGTCAGGTCCCGGTCGACTTCGCCGCCTCAGGCCTCGCCGCGATGACCGTCTCCGGCCACAAGATCGGCGGCCCGTACGGCATCGGCGCCCTGCTGCTGGGCCGCGACCAGACCCCCGTACCCGTCCTGCACGGCGGCGGCCAGGAGCGGCACGTCCGCTCCGGCACCCTCGACGTGCCCGCCATCGCCTCCTTCGCCGTCGCCGGACGGCTCGCCGCCGAGCGGCGGGAGTGGTTCGCCAGGGAGATCGGCGCGCTGCGCGACCAGTTGATCGCGGCCGTCCGCGGTGCCGTCCCCGACGCGATCCTCGGCGGCGACCCGGCGGCGGAGGGCCGCCTGCCGGCCAACGCGCACTTCACCTTCCCCGGCTGCGAGGGCGACTCCCTGCTGCTTCTGCTGGACGCCCAGGGCATCGAGTGCTCGACAGGTTCCGCCTGCACCGCGGGCGTCGCCCAGCCCAGCCATGTCCTGCTCGCCACAGGCACCGACCCGGACCTGGCCCGCGGCACGCTGCGCTTCTCCCTCGGCCACACCTCCACGGAGGCGGACGTCGAAGCGGTCGCCAAGGCGATCGGCCCGGCGGTGGAGCGTGCCCGGGCGGCGGGGCTCAGCTGAGGACGCGAGCGAGGCACCGGGACACGAAAGCGACCTACGAGGCGGGTTCCCTTCGCCGGCATTGTCCGGATCAGGTTCTGGGGGTCGCCTTCCGGTCCAGTCGCAGTGACTGTTCCTTCCGGCCTCTCAGCCCGAGCGTCGATGTCGGCACCAGCGGAGATGGTGTACCTCTCCTTGAAGAGAACAGATATCTCGCGCTGAAGTCGGCTACTCCGCTTGGGCTCCCTCACTCGTCTCGTAGGTCTTGCCTTCAGCATAGAACCGCCCATACCAGACAAAAAAGGGCCTAGTCCTTGATTTTTTCCAGATATCTCTTCCAGTCCCAGTGCGGCCCCGGATCGGTGTGGTCCGTCCCCGGCACCTCCGCATGCCCGACGATGTGCTCACGGTCCACGGGTATGCCGTACCGCCCGCATATCGCCGCCGTCAGCCGCGCCGAGGACGCGTACATGGCGTCCGTGAAGGAGGACGCGTCCTCCACGAAGCCCTCGTGCTCGATGCCGACACTGCGCTCGTTGTACTCCCGGTTGCCCGCGTGGAAGGCCACGTCCAGCTCCCGTATCAGCTGGGTGATCCGTCCGTCCTTGCGCACGATGTAGTGCGCCGCCGCGCCGTGCGCAGGGTCCTGGAAGACCTTCACCGCGCTCGCGTAGCCGCCCTGCGTGACATGGATGACGACCCGGTCGACCGGGTAGTCGTCCGGCCGGTCCGCCCGCCGGTAGTTGGCCGGGGAGGCCGGCACCCAGCGCGCGCCCCGGAAGTCCACGGCCCCCGCCACCCTGGGCCTCTCCACGCCGGGCAGCCGCCACCACAGGTGCGTCAGCTCCTCGCGGGCCAGCGCGGCCGCGCCGACGGCGGCCGCCGCACCGCCGACGAGCAGGGCCCGCCGCCCCAGCCGCCGGTCGGTGTCGCCCTCGAGCCGCCGATCCGCAGCACTCACGCCCGCCCCCTCCACGGTCCGTCCTGCCCGGCCCGTCCGTCCCGGCCGCCCTGTTCCTGTTCCACCCTGTTCCGCCCCTCGTGATCGTCAACGGATATCCGGCGGTCCCGGTTCCCACGGCCCCGTACCCTGGAAGAGTTATGACTGAGACCCCGCAGCGCCCCCTCCGCGTCCTCGCCGCCATGTCCGGTGGAGTCGACTCCGCCGTCGCCGCCGCGCGCGCCGCGGAAGCCGGCCACGACGTCACCGGCGTCCACCTCGCGCTCTCCGCGAACCCGCAGTCGTTCCGGACCGGCGCGCGGGGCTGTTGCACCATCGAGGACTCGCGTGACGCCCGCCGCGCGGCCGACGTCATCGGCATCCCCTTCTACGTCTGGGACCTCGCCGACCGCTTCCGCGAGGACGTGGTCGAGGACTTCATCGCCGAGTACGAGGCCGGCCGCACCCCGAACCCGTGCCTGCGCTGCAACGAGAAGATCAAGTTCGCCGCGCTGCTCGACAAGGCGCTGGCCCTCGGCTTCGACGCGGTCTGCACCGGTCACTACGCCAAGGTGATCGTCCGTGAGGACGGCTCCCGCGAGCTGCACCGCGCCTCCGACATGGCGAAGGACCAGTCGTACGTCCTCGGTGTGCTGGACGAGAAGCAGCTCGCCCACGCGATGTTCCCGCTCGGCGACACGGTCACCACCAAGGAGGAGATCCGCGCCGAGGCCGAGCGCCGCGGTCTCGCGGTCGCCAAGAAGCCCGACTCGCACGACATCTGCTTCATCGCCGACGGCGACACCCAGGGCTTCCTCGCCCAGCGCCTCGGCAAGGCGGAGGGCGACATCGTCGACGAGTCCGGCGCCAAGCTGGGCACGCACGAGGGCGCGTACGGCTTCACCATCGGCCAGCGCAAGGGCCTCAGGATCGGCACCCCGGCCCCCGACGGCAAGCCCCGCTACGTCCTCGACATCTCGCCGGTCAGCAACACCGTCACCGTCGGCCCCGCCGCCGCCCTGGACGTCACCGCCCTCACCGCGATCAAGCCCCGCTGGTGCGGCACCGCCCCCACCGGCCCGGCGACCTACACGGCCCAGCTGCGCGCCCACGGCGGCGAGACCGAGGTCACCGCGGAGCCGGTCGACGGCGAGCTGCGCGTCACCTTCACCGAAGCGGTCCGCGGCGTCGCCCCCGGACAGGCGATCGTCCTGTACGACGGCACGCGCGTCGTCGGCTCGGCGACGATCGCGTCGACCACGCGCGCGGCGGCCGCGACGGTGTAGTCGGCACGGCGACGGCCGCCTAGCCCGCGAAGAACTCCGCCAGCACCGGCCCCAGGACGTCCGGCTCCACCATGTGCGTCTGACCCGCCAGCTCGCGGTAGACACCGTCGGGCACCGCCCTGGAGACCTCCCGGGACGCCTCACGCATCCACTCCGGGCTCGCGCCGCCCGCGACCGCCAGCACCGGCACGGAGATCGCGGCGAGCCGGTCCCGGGGGAGCAGGCCGTCGCCCATGACCGTGTCGTCGTAGGCGAGACTCGGCGCGACCGCCTCCATGCCGGCCCACATCGGCGACTGGCGGGCGCGCTGGATCATCTCCTCGGCCAGACCCGTAAGCCGCAGGAACAGCTCCACCGCGTCCCCGCGCCGGTCCTCCGAGAGCGCCTTGTTCAGCTGCTCCTTGTACGTGGCCTCCCGCTCGGCGCCTCCCTGAAGGAAGTCGGCGTAGGGCACCTCGTACACGGCGGCCCGGCCGGCCGGCAGCCCGCTCGCCACCGCCCGCAGTACCAGCGCGCCGCCCGAGGAGACCCCGAACAGCGCCGCGTCGCCTCCCACGGCGTCGATCAGCGCGGCCAGGTCCTCGACCTCGCGCTCGACCGCGTACGGCTTCGTGTCACCGCTCTCGCCGCGGCCCCGGCGGTCGTAGACGACGGCCGTGCAGCGGCCCGCGAGCCGCTGCGCCAGGGGCGCCACGGTGCCACCGGTGGACATCGCGCCGCTCACCAGGATCACCGTCGGCCCCTGACCGGTCACTTGGTACGCGAGGGCCGTTCCGTCCCGCGAAGTCGTCTTCTTGTCCATGTCGGTGCAGACTGCCGTACCGGCACGGGCTCATCGCTCACGACACGTCGACGTCGTAGAAGCAGAAGTGATCCTTGATCTCCGCCACCCCCGGCTTCGGCTCCGGGTACGCCCACACCAGGTCCGGCGCGTCCGGCAGGGACCAGTAGGACGCCGTGCCCTTGAAGGGGCACACGGTGTGCGTCTCGGAGGGGGTCAGCAGATCGAGGCGTACGTCCTCGGCGGGGATGTAGTACCGCACCGGGGAGCCCGTCTCGCGCAGGACCAGCGGTCGGTCGGTTTCCGCGAGCACCTGGTCTCCGTGCACCACGCGCACGTGCTGCTCGCTCTTGTCGATGGTGATCGTGTGTCCTTCTGCCATACAGGGACAGCACCGGCGGGCCCGTGATTCTTCCCGCCCGGTGCGCCCGACCGGCAGGGCTTGCCCGGCACGCCCGCCCGGCACGGACGGTGCGGCAGAGCCGTACGGTAGGGGCCATGAACATCTGCGTCTTCCTGTCCGCCGCCGACCTCGACGAGCGCTACACGCGCCCCGCGCGCGAGTTCGCGGAACTGATCGGCAAGGCCGGCCACACCCTGGTGTGGGGCGGTTCCAACGTCGGTCTGATGAAGGTCGTCGCGGACGGGGTGCACCAGGCGGGCGGCAGGCTGCTGGGCGTGTCCGTGGAGTTCCTCGCCGCCAAGGCGCGGCCCGGCGCCGACGAGATGGTCATCGCCGCCGACCTCGCCGAACGCAAGAAGCTGCTGCTGGAGAAGGCCGACGCCGTGGTGATCATGGTGGGCGGGACCGGCACGCTGGACGAGGCCACCGAGATCCTGGAGCTGAAGAAGCACGGCCGCACCGACAAGCCCGTCGTCCTGCTGAACACCGCGGGCTTCTACGACGGCCTCAAGCAGCAGTTCCGCCGCATGGAGGACGAGGGCTTCCTGCCGCGGCCGCTGTCCGAGCTGGTGTTCTTCGCCGAGGAGCCGGTCGGCGCGCTGGCCTACCTGGAGGAGTCGTTCGGCATCCGCTGATGCGAGCATGGCGGGCATGGCTACTCATGTGATCACCGGGGCCGGGTCCGGCATCGGCGCGGCCGTCGCCCGCAGGCTGCACGCGCGCGGGGACGAACTCTTCCTGCACGCGCGTGACGCGGGCCGCGCGAAGGAACTCACGGCGGACTTCCCCGGCGCCCGCACCCTGGTGGGAGACCTCGCGGACCCGGACAAGCTGTCCTGGGCGTTCTCCCACCAGACCCTCCCGGACCGTGTGGACTCGCTGCTGCACATCGCCGGGGTCGTCGACCTGGGCGAGGTCGGCGACCTGACCCCCAGGTCCTGGCACCACCAGCTCAACGTCAACCTGGTCGCCCCCGCGGAGCTGACCCGGCACTTCCTGCCCCAGCTGCGTGCGGCCCGCGGCCATGTGATCTTCGTCAACTCCGGCGCCGGCCTGAGCGCCCACGCCGGCTGGTCCGCGTACGCCGCCTCCAAGCACGGCCTGAAGGCCCTCGCCGACTCCCTGCGCCACGAGGAGCACGCCAACGGCGTCCGGGTCACCTCGGTCTACCCCGGCCGCACGGCCAGCCCGATGCAGGCCAAGGTCCACCGGCAGGAGGGCAAGGACTACGACGCCTCGAAGTGGATCGACCCCGAGTCGGTCGCCACGACGATCCTGATGGCCCTGGACCTGCCCGGGGACGCGGAAGTCAACGACCTGACGGTGCGCCCGGGGCGCTGACCCCGGCCGAAGGGTTCCGTAGGCTTCCGGGGTGAGCGAAAACAGCCAGTTGAAGTTCCCCGGCGCCACCGGAATCGGATCCATGCCCGGCGGCGACGCCAGGGAGGCCGCCAAGACCGTCACCGGCAGCTTCGAGGACTTTCCGTATCTGGCGGAGCTGCCCGCGCGCGGACCCGGTGCCGACATGATCGGCCGCACCGCCGGGATGCTCGTCGAGCTGTACGCGCGCGTGGAGCCCAGCGGCTGGCGCATCGGGGACCGGCCGGGCCGGGACACCAAACGGGCGCGGTCCTGGCTGGGGGAGGACCTGGACGCCCTGGAGGAGTTCACCCAGGGGTACGAGGGCGACCTGAAGGTGCAGGCGGTCGGGCCCTGGACCCTGGCCGCCGCCCTGGAGCTGAAGAACGGCGAGGCCGCGCTCTCCGACCCCGGTGCCTGCCGTGATCTCGCCGGCTCCCTCGTCGAGGGGCTGCGGCTGCACCTGGCCGAGGTCGGCCGCCGCATCCCCGGCGCCCGGCTCGTGCTCCAGCTCGACGAGCCCTCCCTGACCGCCGTCCTGCGCGGACAGGTCCGCACCGCGAGCGGCTACCGCACGCACCGGGCCGTGGACCGGCAGATCGTGGAGGCCACCCTGCGCGACGTGATCGGGGCCCACGACGGCGGGCCCGTGATCGTGCACTCCTGCGCCCCCGACGTGCCGTTCGCCCTCCTGCGGCGGGCCGGCGTCGCAGGCGTCTCCTTCGACTTCTCGCTGCTCACCGAACGTGACGACGACGCGATCGGCGAAGCCGTCGAGGGCGGCACCCGGCTGTTCGCCGGTGTCGTGCCGGGCACGGACGGCCCATTGTCAGACCCTGCCGGTAGCGTCATGGGTGTCAGGACGCTGTGGCGCAGGCTGGGACTGCATCCGGGGCTGCTCGCCCAGGCGGTCACGGTCACCCCGGCGTGCGGTCTGGCGGGCGCTTCCCCCGCCTACGCACGGCAGGCGCTCGCCCACTGCGTCCGGGCGGCGAGATCCCTCGCGGACAACCCAGAGTAACGGGAGGACAACACGGTGGCCGGCGACAAGCAGCAGGCGGAGACGGCAGTGCCCGCCGAGGCACGTGACAAGCACGCGCAGCTCGCTGAGCAGATCGAGGAGCACCGCTTCCGGTACTACGTGAAGGACGCTCCCGTCATCAGCGACGCGGAGTTCGACGAGCTCCTGAAGACTCTTCAGGCCCTGGAGGAGCAGTATCCGGAGCTGCGCACCCCGGACTCGCCGACCCAGAAGGTCGCGGGGTCGTACGAGACGGAGTTCACCGCGGTCGAGCACCGCCAGCGGATGCTGTCCCTCGACAACACCTTCAACGACGAGGAACTGGCCGCCTGGGCCGACCGCATCGTGCGCGAACTCGGCGACCAGAAGTACCACTTCCTGTGCGAGCTGAAGGTGGACGGCCTCGCGGTCAACCTCACCTACGAGCACGGCCGGCTCACGCGCGCGGCGACGCGCGGCGACGGCCGCACCGGCGAGGACATCACGCCCAACGTCCGTACGATCGCCGAGATCCCGGACCGTCTGGGGGGCGACGAGGTGCCCGAGCTCGTGGAGATCCGCGGCGAGGTCTACTTCCCGATGGAGAAGTTCCTCGAACTGAACGAACGCCTGGTCGCCGCCGGTGACAAGCCGTTCGCCAATCCCCGTAACGCCGCCGCCGGTTCGCTGCGCCAGAAGGACCCGCGCGTCACCGCCACCCGCCCGCTGCACATGGTCGTCCACGGCATCGGCGCCCTGGAGGGCTTCACCGGCCTGACCCGCCTGTCCCAGGCCTACGACCTGCTGAAGACCTGGGGCCTGCCCACCTCCCCGCACAACCGCGTGGTCGACGACCTCGACGGCGTACGCGAGTTCATCGCCCACTACGGCGAGAACCGCCACTCCGTGGAGCACGAGATCGACGGTGTCGTCGTCAAGCTGGACGAGATCCGCCTGCAGGGCCGGCTCGGCTCCACCGCGCGTGCCCCGCGCTGGGCGATCGCCTACAAGTACGCGCCGGAAGAGGTCAACACCAAGCTCGTCGACATCAAGGTGGGCGTCGGCCGTACCGGCCGGGTCACGCCGTACGCCCAGGTCGAGCCGGTCACGGTCGCCGGCAGCGAGGTCGAGTTCGCCACCCTGCACAACCAGGAGGTCGTCAAGGCCAAGGGCGTCCTCATCGGGGACACGGTCGTCCTGCGCAAGGCCGGTGACGTCATCCCGGAGATCCTCGGCCCGGTGGTCGACCTGCGCGACGGCAGCGAGCGGGAGTTCGTGATGCCGGGCGAGTGCCCCGAGTGCGGCACCCCGCTCAGGCCCATGAAGGAGGGCGACATCGACCTCCGCTGCCCCAACGCCCGTACCTGCCCGGCCCAGTTGCGCGAGCGCGTCTCCTACCTCGCCGGCCGCGAGTGCCTGGACATCGAGCACTTCGGCGCGGTGGCCGCCGCCGCGCTCACCCGCCCGCTGGAGCCGGCCGACCCGCCGCTGGTGGACGAGGGCGACCTGTTCGACCTGACGGTGGAGAAGCTGCTGCCCATCAAGGCCTATGTCCTCGACCCCGACAGCGGTCTGCCCAAGCGGGACCCCAAGACGGGCGAGGAGAAGGTCGTCACGGTCTTCGCCAACCAGAAGGGCGAGCCGAAGAAGAACACCCTCGCCCTGCTGGAGAACATCGAGGCCGCCAAGGCCCGCCCGCTCGCGCGCTTCCTGAACGGACTGTCCATCCGGCACGTCGGACCGGTCGCCGCACAGGCCCTCGCCCGCGAGTTCCGCTCCATCGACCGCATCGAACAGGCCACCGAGGAAGAGCTCGCGACCACCGACGGCGTCGGCCCGATCATCGCCGCCGCGCTCAAGGAGTGGTTCGCCGAGGACTGGCACCGCGAGATCGTCCGCAAGTGGAAGGCCGCCGGAGTCCCGCTGGAGGACGCCTCGACCGGCGAGGACGAGGGCCCGCGCCCGCTGGAGGGGCTCACGGTCGTCGTCACCGGCACGCTGGAGAACTTCACGCGTGACGGCGCGAAGGAGGCACTGCAGAGCCGGGGCGCGAAGGTGACCGGATCGGTCTCGAAGAAGACCTCGTTCGTCGTTGTGGGCGACAACCCGGGATCAAAGTACGACAAAGCCATGCAATTGAAGGTTCCGGTCCTGAACGAGGACGGTTTCGGCGTCCTTTTGGAGCAGGGCCCCGAAGCGGCGGCCGAAGTCGCGCTTCCGGCCGAGTAGTAGCGGTTGAAGGCCACCCGTTCGGCGCATATCAGTTGCATACGGGTGGCTCGGGCGCATTCGGGCAACCGTCGACGACCGGTGCCCGTGGAAGCCTTCCGCGGCCTACTGTTGAGATGTGCACCTGCCGTGCCCAGCTGCGGTTGGGGCATCCCCGTGCGCTTCCGGCGTGCGAGGAAGGTTTCTTCAACGCGGAGCTGCTGATGGCTGTCGGACATCGGGCCGCGTGGCGTGGGCACCGCCGGCTGTGAGAGGGACGGGAATGGAACCGACCGAGAGCGTCGCCCCGGACTCACGGCTGCGGCTGCGCCGGCGCGTGTGCACCTGGCGGGCGACCCGCTGGACGGGGCGGGGCCACGGGCGCACGGGCGGCCGGGCCCGCGCGGCCGGACCGCGCACCGCCACCGACGCCCGCCCGCCGATACCCCTGGCCATCGAGCCCACCCCCGCACTGACCGGCGCCGAACCCGAACGGCACCTGTCCTGGCCCACCTTGCCCGCGGCCGTCGTGGCCGCCGCCGCGTTCGTCCTCGGCGCCGGCTTCTTCCGCGCCTTCTCCGGCCACCACGCCCTCTTCCCGAGCGGCACGGTCGGCTGGGCGCTGGCCCTGCTCACCGGTGTCATCGTCGGCCACCTCGTCATGCTGGGCCGCGCCCGCTGGTGGCGCGGAACCGGCTCCGGCGCCGCGCTCACCCTCGCCGTACTGCTGCTCTACGGCTGGGTGCCGGCCGGCATGGTCAGCCTCACCGTGGTCGTCCTGGTCGGCATCGCCCGGCGCCACCACTGGCAGCAGGGCGTGCTGCACGGCGCGGTGGACATCCTCGGCATCGGCGCCGGCGCACTGCTGCTCGGCCTGTTCGGCCGCGTCCCCAGCGTCGAGACGCCCTGGCGGCCGGACACCTGGAGCTTCGCCACCGCGCCCGAGGTGGTCCTCGCCGCCGTCGCCTACCTGGGCGTCAGCCGCGGCCTGCAGTGGTACCTGTACGCGCCGCGCGGCGGCGGAGTGCCCACCGTGGCCCGTACCGCCCTGGTGAGACAGGGCCTGGTCGCCGTCGCGCTGCTCGGCATCGCGCCGCTGCTGTGCGTCGTCGCCGAGGCCCAGCCGGTCCTGCTCCCGCTGTTCGCCATCCCGCTCATCGCGCTGGACTCCACCCTGTGGATGGCACGCGCGCGTGCCGAGGAGCAGCTGCGCGACCCGCTCACCGGGCTGCCCAACCGGCAGTGGCTGCTGGAGCGGATCTGGACGGCCCTCGACGACGCCGAACGCATCGGCGCCCGTTCCGCCCTCATGCTGATCGACCTCGACCGTTTCCGGTCGGTGAACGACACCCTGGGGCATCTCGCCGGTGACCGGCTGCTGCTCCAGATAGCCGACCGGCTGCGGCTCGCCCTGCCGCGCGGGGCGGAGGCCGCGCGGCTCGGCGGCGACGAGTTCGCCGTTTTACTGCCCGTCGCCGACTCCACGACCTCGGCCACCCGTGTCGCCCGCGGCCTCGTCGCGGCGCTCAGCTCCCCGCTGGACCTCGACGGGCTCACCCTCGTCCTGGAGGCCAGCGCCGGGGTGGCCGTCTTCCCCGACCACGCGCTGGACGCCGAAGGGCTGCTGCGGCGGGCCGATGTGGCGATGTACCAGGCGAAGAGGGACCGTACGGGCGTCGAGGTGTACGAGTCCAAGCGGGACTCCAACACCCCGGACCGGCTCGGTCTGCTGGGCGACCTGCGCCGGGCGCTGGACGCGCACGAGGTGCAGCTGCACTACCAGCCCAAGGTCCGCTTCGACGGACAGGTCGCCGGCCTGGAGGCGCTGGTGCGCTGGGTGCACCCCGAGCGCGGGAAGGTTCCGCCGGACGAGTTCATAGCGATCGCCGAGTCCTCCGGACTGATGCCCCATCTGACGGAGTACGTGCTGGAGACCGCGCTCGGGCAGGTCGCCGAGTGGCGTGCGCAGGGGCTGCGGGTGCCGGTCGCCGTCAACGTCTCCCCGCGCGACGTCCACACGCCCGGTTTCGCTGGGTCGGTCGCCGCGCGGCTGGCCCGGCACGGGGTCCCCGCGGGTGCCCTGCAGCTGGAGATCACCGAGCATGTGCTGCTGGAGGATCCGCAGCGGGCCGCGGACACCCTGGCGGCGCTCACCGGGCACGGCGTGAAGATGTCGCTGGACGACTTCGGCACCGGGTACTCGTCGCTGGTGCATCTGCGGCGGCTGCCGGTGAGCGAGCTGAAGATCGACCGGTCGTTCGTGGCGCGGCTGGCCGTTGACGCCGAGGACGCGGAGATCGTGCGGTGCACCGTGGATCTCGCGCATTCGCTGGGGTTGCTCGTCGTTGCCGAGGGCGTCGAGGACGACGAGACCTGGGAGCGGTTGCGGGATCTCGGGTGCGACGCCGTGCAGGGCTGGCTGGTCGCTACGGCGATGCCGCCCGAGGAGACGACGGCGTGGCTGCGGGCGCGGGGGTCCCGGGGGTGGCAGCGGCCGCGGGCGGCTCTGCCGGCCGCCGAGTAGGTCTCCTGCCCGCCCGCCCGTGCTGCCTGGCCGCAGGGCGGGCGTCTGCCGTCCTTTTCGGGGCGCCTCGCCGCATCCTCGGCTTCGCCAGGGCCGTCAGTTGCCCGTGAAGTGGGCGATCAGCAGGGCCAGCCGGCGGTCATGCGCCTCCTCCGGCAACCGCCCGCTCCTCATCAGCGTCGCCAAGCCGTGCAGCGCCGCCCAGAACGTCTCCGTCAGCAGGCCGGGGTCCTCTCCCTCGGCCGTGATCGGCTCGACGACGGCCAGCAGTTCGCCGAAGGCCTCCCGCAGCGGAGCCGGGGCCTCCGCCGTGGCGAACGGCAGGTCCACCAGGTGGGTGAACATCGCGTCGTAGAGGGCGGGCCGGCGCCGGGCGAAGGACGTGTACGTCCCCGCCACCGCCGCCGGCGCCTCCCGCATGCCCGGTGCCGCCGTCCGCGCCTGCCGCAGCTCGGCCGCCAGGTCGGCGCAGCCCTGCACCGCCACCGCCGCCATGATCGCGTCCTTGCCCTTGAAGTGGCTGTAGAGGACCGGCTGGCTGTACTCGATCTCGGCGGCCAGCCGGCGCGTGGTCACCGCGTCCCAGCCCTCCGCCTCGGCCAGTTCCCGCGCGGCCGTCACGATCAGCCGCTCACGCTCCGCTCGCTCGCGCTCCCGGCGCGCCTGGATCGCCATACCCGAAATTCTAGCAACGCTAGACAATCTGTCGCCGCTTTGCTAGCTTCGCTCTTGTCGCTAGCGCTGCTAGAAATCCGGAGGGGTCATGACCGTCACCGCGTACACCCTGGCTGTCCTGCTCGACCTGTTCTGCCTGTTCCTCGGCTACCGGTTCTGGTTCCAGCCGGGTCCCGCCGCCGCCGGTTACGGCGTTTCGGCCGATCCGCGCGGTGACGCCGGCGCCTACCTGTCGATCAAGGGCCTCAGGGACGGCGCCTTCGGGGTGCTGGGCCTGGTCCTGCTGGCCGCCGTCGGTGCCCGCGCCGAGGCGTGGTTCATGGCCTGCGTGGCACTCGTCCCGCTCGTCGACACCCTGATAGTCCTGCGACACGGCGGGGCGAAGGCGGTCGCGTTCGGGATCCACTTCGCCACCGCGATCGTTGTACTCATCAGTGCCGGACTGCTCTTCGCGGTCTGACCGATACTCTCAGGGGGAGAGCGACCATGTCGTTGTTCGTACCGAAGTTCGAAGATTCCGTGATCGTGCGCGGCGCCGAGGCCGAGGTGGTCGGGGGTGCGCCCGTCGGTGTCCAGCTGCTGGCCGACCAGAGTGCGACCGGAGGGGCGCTGTCCACCGTGCGCGTCACCCTGGCCGAGGGCGCCGACGGCGCGCGGCCCCACCTCCACCACAGCGGGGCGGAGATGTTCTACCTGCTCGACGGGTGTGCCGAGATCCTCTCCGGTGACGACATCGTGACCGCGGAGCGCGGTGACCTCGTCGTCGTCCCGCCGGAGAAACCGCATGCCTTCGCCGCCGCCCCGGAGACCACGGCGGACATCCTGATCGTCTTCACCCCGGGCATCGAGCGCTTCGAGTACTTCCGCCACCTGCAGCGCATCCGCCTCGGCGAGGCCACCCCGGAGAGCATCCTCGAGGTGCAGGACCGGTACGACAACCACTTCCTCAAGAGCGAGGTCTGGGAGGGCCGCCGGGGCTGACGCGCGGCGGGGCCGGCAAACCGTTTCACGGCCACCCGGCCCCGCCCCATAGGATTGAGCCCAAAACACACACACTCACCCAGAGGATCGCTGCATGCCTGGCATCACGCGCGAGGAGGTCGCCCACCTCGCCCGGCTGGCGCGTCTGGAGCTGAAGCCCGAAGAACTCGACCACTTCGCAGGCCAGCTGGACGACATCATCGGCGCGGTCGCCCGCGTCAGCGAGGTCGCCGACCAAGACGTACCGCCGACCTCGCACCCGCTCCCGCTGACGAACGTCATGCGCGCGGACGAGGTCCGTCCCTCGCTCACCCCCGAGCAGGCGCTCTCCGGCGCCCCGGCCCAGGAGCAGCAGCGTTTCAAGGTGCCGCAGATCCTGGGGGAGGAGTGACCGCCATGACGGACAGCAACATCATCAAGCTCACCGCCGCGCAGATCGCCGAGAAGATCGCCTCGGGCGAGCTCACGGCCGTCGAGGTCACCGAGGCCCACCTGGCCCGGATCGAGGCCGTCGACGAGAAGGTGCACGCCTTCCTGCACATCGACCGCGAGGGCGCCCTCGCCCAGGCCCGTGCCGTGGACGAGAAGCGGGCGCGAGGGGAGAAGCTCGGGTCCCTCGCCGGCGTTCCGCTCGCGCTCAAGGACATCTTCACCACCGAGGGCGTGCCCACGACCGTCGGCTCGAAGATCCTGGAAGGGTGGATTCCGCCGTACGACGCCACCGTCACCAAGAAGCTGAAGGCCGCTGACGTCGTCATCCTCGGCAAGACCAACATGGACGAGTTCGCCATGGGGTCCTCCACCGAGAACAGCGCGTACGGGCCGACCGGCAACCCCTGGGACCTCACCAGGATCCCCGGCGGTTCCGGCGGCGGCTCCTCCGCGGCCCTCGCCTCCTTCCAGGCGCCGCTGGCCATCGGCACCGACACCGGCGGCTCCATCCGCCAGCCGGCCGCCGTCACCGGCACGGTCGGAGTGAAGCCGACGTACGGCGCGGTGTCCCGCTACGGCATGGTGGCGTTCTCCAGCTCCCTCGACCAGGGCGGCCCCTGCGCCCGCACGGTCCTGGACGCGGCGCTGCTGCACGAGGTCATCGCCGGGCACGACCCGATGGACTCCACCTCCATCGACGCCCCGGTCCCGCCGGTGGTCGAGGCCGCGCGCAACGGCTCCGTGCGGGGCATGCGCGTCGGCGTGGTCAAGCAGTTCCGCGGCGAGGGCTACCAGGCCGGTGTCATCCAGCGCTTCGACGAGTCGGTCGAGATGCTGAAGGAGCTGGGTGCCGAGATCGTCGAGCTGGACTGCCCGTCCTTCGACCTCGCGCTGTCGGCGTACTACCTGATCGCGCCGTCCGAGTGCTCCTCCAACCTCGCCCGTTTCGACGGCCTGCGCTACGGCCTGCGGACCGGCGACGACGGCAGCCACTCGGCCGAGGAGGTCACCTCCCTCACCCGCGAGGCCGGCTTCGGGCCCGAGGTCAAGCGCCGCATCATGCTCGGCACGTACGCCCTGTCGAGCGGCTACTACGACGCGTACTACGGCTCCGCGCAGAAGGTCCGCACGCTCATCACGCGGGACTTCGAGAAGGCCTTCGAGCAGGTCGACGTCATCGTCTCGCCGACGACCCCGACCACCGCCTTCGCGATCGGCGAGCGCGCCGACGACCCGATGGCGATGTACCTCGCGGACCTGTGCACCATCCCGACCAACCTGGCGGGCAACGCGGCCATGTCCCTGCCCTGCGGCCTCGCCCCGGAGGACAACCTCCCGGTGGGCCTGCAGATCATCGCCCCCGCGATGAAGGACGACCGCCTGTACAAGGTGGGCGCCGCCGTCGAGGCCGCCTTCGTGGAAAAGTGGGGTCACCCGCTGCTGGAGGAGGCTCCGTCGCTGTGAGCAAGGCACTGTCCAAGGCCAAGGGCTTCAAGAAGTCCAAGTCCGGTACGTACCTGTCCATGGCCACCACCGCGTTCGGCGCGGTCGGTGTCGCCAAGCAGATCAAGAAGGCCCGTGCCGAGGGCGACACGCTGCGGCTGATCGACGCCACCGTGTCCGCCGTCGCGATCGTCACCGGCCTCGCGATCCTCTACCGCGAGCTGAAGCGGCTGGGCGACGACGACGTCCTGCTGGGCTGAGAGGGAAGTTTTCACCGTGACCATCACGACCGACCTGGTGTCGTACGAGGACGCGCTGGCGTCGTACGACCCCGTCATGGGCCTCGAGGTCCATGTCGAACTCGGCACCAAGACCAAGATGTTCTGCGGCTGTTCGACGGCGCTCGGCGCCGACCCGAACACCCAGACCTGCCCCGTCTGCCTCGGCCTGCCGGGCGCGCTTCCGGTCGTCAACGCGACCGGCGTCGAGTCCGCGATCAAGATCGGTCTCGCGCTGAACTGCGAGATCGCCGAGTGGTGCCGCTTCGCCCGGAAGAACTACTTCTATCCGGACATGCCGAAGAACTTCCAGACCTCCCAGTACGACGAGCCGATCGCCTTCAACGGCTACCTCGACGTCCAGCTGGAGGACGGCGAGACCTTCCGCGTGGAGATCGAGCGCGCCCACATGGAGGAGGACACCGGAAAGTCCACCCACGTGGGTGGCGCGACCGGTCGTATCCACGGCGCCTCGCACTCGCTCCTGGACTACAACCGCGCCGGCATCCCGCTCATCGAGATCGTCACCAAGCCGATCGTCGGCGCCGGCGAGCGCGCCCCCGAGGTCGCCAAGGCGTACGTCCGTGAGCTGCGCGAGGTCATCCGTGCCCTCGGCGTGTCCGAGGCCCGCATGGAGATGGGCCAGATGCGCTGCGACGTCAACCTGTCGCTGATGCCCAAGGGTGCCGACAAGTTCGGCACCCGCAGCGAGACCAAGAACGTCAACTCGCTGCGTTCGGTGGAGCGCGCGGTCCGCTTCGAGGTCATGCGCCATGCCGCCGTGCTGAACGACGGCGGCAAGGTCGTCCAGGAGACCCGCCACTTCCACGAGGACACCGGCTCCACCACCTCCGGCCGTACGAAGGAGGAGGCCGAGGACTACCGGTACTTCCCGGAGCCCGACCTCGTGCCCGTCGCGCCCACGCGCGAGTGGGTCGAGGAGATCCGTGCGGCGCTGCCCGAGCTGCCGCTGGTCCGCCGCACCCGGCTGCTCGCCGAGTGGGGCATCTCCGCCACCGACATGCAGGCGATCCTGAACGCCGGTGCGCTGGACCCGATCATCGCCACGATCGACGCCGGTGCCGACGCCGCCTCCGCCCGCAAGTGGTGGATGGGCGAACTGGCGCGCAGCGCCAACGAGTCCGGCAAGGCGCTGGACGAGCTGGCGATCACACCCGCGCAGGTCGCCCGGGTCACCGAGCTGGTCGCGAAGGGCGACCTGAACGACAAGCTGGCCCGCCAGGTCATCGAGGGCGTCCTCGCGGGCGAGGGCACCCCGGACGAGGTCGTCGACAAGCGCGGTCTGAAGGTCGTCTCCGACGAGGGCGCGCTGACCGCCGCCGTCGACGAGGCCATCGCCGGCAACCCGGGCGTCGCGGACAAGATCCGCGGCGGCAAGGTGGCCGCGGCCGGCGCCCTGGTCGGCGCCGTCATGAAGGCGACCCGGGGTCAGGCCGACGCGGCCCGCGTCAAGGAACTGATCCTTCAGAAGCTGGGCGTGAGCGAGGGCTGAGGCCCGGGCTCCATACCCGTACGGCCGTAAGGCCCCGTTAAGGCCCCGGAAGGCATGCCGCCCTCCGGGGCCTTACGTCTTGTGCGTGAAGTGCCGGTCAGGGCGACAGAGTTCACCGGAGTGTCCTGTGATTCCTCTCCCACTCCTGTGAATAACCCCACGATCATGGCAAACGATCATTTTTGCCTGCAAGAGTGTCTGCAATTGCTCATTCGTTCTTTGCGGGCTGTTCAGTTTATGGACGATCGTTCCCGGTCAAAGATCCACAAATTTCCTCTGGGAGCACGTCCGTGGCAGACCTCGCTCGTTGGTGTGTCCGGCATCGGCTGATGGCCGTGCTGCTGTGGCTCCTCGCCTTCGGCGGGGTCACCGCGGCCGGCGCCGTGGCCGGTTCGTCGTACTCGAACGCCTACGACGTCCCCGGCACCGAGGCCGGCCGCGCCGCGCAGCTGCTCAAGGAGGGCTTCCCGGGCCTGGGCGGGGACAGCGACACCGTCGTCTGGCACACCGGCACCGGCACCGTCCGCGCCGCCGACGTCGAGCAGACCATGACCCGCACCCTCGACCGGATCGCCTCGCTGCCCGGCGTGGCCTCCGTGACCGGCCCGTACGGCAGCCAGGGCGCGCACCGCATCAGCGACGACGGACACACCGCCTACGCCACCGTCACCTTCACGCAGGAGGCCGAGCACATCGGCAAGGCCGAGGCGCAGGCCGTGGTGAGCACCGCCAAGGCCGCCGAGAGCGACCGGCTCCAGGTGGAACTGGGCGGCAGCGCCATAGGGCTCACCGCGTCCCCGCGCGAGCACACCGCCGAGGTGGTCGGCGTGCTCGTCGCGGCCGTCGTGCTGTTCCTCGCCTTCGGCTCGCTCGCCGCCTCGGCTCTGCCCATCGCCACCGCCCTGGTCGGCGTCGGCACCGCCTACTCCGGCATCGGGCTGCTCGGACACGCCATGACGGTCGCGGACTTCGCGCCCATGCTCGGCATGCTCATAGGCCTGGGCGTCGGCATCGACTACGCGCTGTTCATCGTGACCAGACACCGGCGCGGACTGAAACAGGGCCTGAGCGTCACCGAGGCCGCCGTGAACGCCGTGGCCACCACAGGACGCGCGGTCGTCTTCGCGGGTGCGACGGTGTGCATCGCCCTGCTGGGGATGCTGATACTGCGGCTGAGCTTCCTCAACGGGGTCGCCGTGGCCGCCTCGTTGACGGTCCTGCTCACCGTCGCCGCCTCCATCACCCTGCTGCCCGCCCTGCTGTCCTACATCGGCCCCCGGGCCCTCAGCCGCCGCGAGCGGCGCCGGCTCGCCGAGCACGGGCCGAGCCCGGAACTGCCCACCGGTCTCGCCGCCCGCTGGTCGGCGTTCGTCGAACGCCACCCCAAGCTGCTCGGCTCGCTCGCCGTCGCCGTCATCGCCCTGCTCGCCCTGCCCACCCTCTCCCTCCACCTCGGCACCTCCGACCAGGGCAACGACCCGCGCACCTCCACCACCCGCCAGGCCTACGACCTGCTCGCCGACGGCTTCGGACCGGGCGTCAACGGGCCGCTCACCCTGGTGACGCGCGTGGACGGAGCCGCGGACAAGCTGGCCCTGGACAACCTCGACACCACCCTGCGCGCCACCAAGGGCGTCGCCTCCGTCACCCCGGCCACCTACGCCTCCGGCGGCTCCACCGCCTACCTCACCGTCGTCCCCGACTCCGCGCCGCAGTCCCAGGACACCAGCGACCTCGTGGAGCGGCTGCGCACGGAGGTGCTGCCGCGCGCGGAGGCCGGCACCGCCCTCGACATCCAGGTCGGCGGGGTCACCGCCGGCTACGACGACTTCGCGAGTGTGATCGTCGGCAAGCTGCCGCTGTTCGTCGGCGCGGTCATCGGGCTCGGCTGTCTGCTGCTGCTCGTCGCGTTCCGCTCGCTCGGCATCCCGCTGAAGGCCGCCGTGATGAACATCGCCGCCGTGGCCGCCGCGTTCGGCATCGTCGTCGCCGTCTTCCAGTGGGGCTGGGGCAGCGAACTCCTCGGCCTCGGCCGGGCCGGCCCCATCGAGCCCTTCCTCCCCGTGATCATGGTCTCCGTCCTCTTCGGACTCTCCATGGACTACCAGGTCTTCCTGGTCGGCCGGATGTACGAGGAGTGGCTGGAGACCGGCGACAACCGGCGCGCCGTCCGGGTCGGCCTCGCCGAGACCAGCCGGGTCATCAACTCCGCCGCGATCATCATGATCTCGGTCTTCCTCGCCTTCGTCCTCAGCGGCGATCGCGTGATCGCCATGTTCGGCATCGCGCTCGCCTCCGCCGTCGCCCTGGACGCCTTCGTCCTGCGCACCCTCCTCGTGCCCGCGCTGATGCATCTGCTCGGCGCCGCCAACTGGTGGCTGCCGGCCTGGCTGGAGCGCCGCCTGCCCCGCGTCAGCATCGAGCCGCCCGAGTGCCGCGCCGCGTATGAGAGGCTCGGCGGGGTCTCGGTGGAGGAACTGCGGAAGGAAGAGCAGCGCGATGTACGCGATATCCCTGGGTGACGACGGCGCCGAGCTGCGGCCCCTGGAGGTCTGGCACGCCGAGGAGCTCCTCGCCAACATCGACCGGGGTCGGGAGTTCATCGGCCGGCACATCGGGCTGGCGGAGGTGGTGTCCGACCTGGAGGGCGCGCGTTCCTGGCTGAGGTCGTACGCCGACAAGCGCGCCGCCGACGCCGGCGGCCTGCACGGCATCTGGCTGGACGGGAAGCTGGTCGGCGGCCTGCTGTTCAAGGTGTGGGACACCTCCAGCGGCGTGTGCGAGGCCGGCTGCTGGCTGGAGCCCGCGGCGGCCGGGCGCGGTCTGGTCACGCGGGGCATGCGGGTGCTGCTGGAGTGGGCCTTCGAGGAACGCGGCATGCACCGCGTCGAGTGGTACGCGTCCTGCGCCAACGAGCCCAGCATCAACGTGGCCCGGCGGCTCGGCATGACCCGCGCGTGCTCCGCGAGGACTACCCGCACCGGGGCGTGCGCGCCAGCACCGAGATCTGGTCGGTGCTCGCACCCGAATGGCCCGCGGCACGCGCGCGTACCACGCACAACGATCATTAAGGCGCCTCTCAGACAGGGTCCGTACGGTGCCCGGCATGGCTACGAAGACACAGGAAGGCGCCGAGGCCGGCACGACGGCCGGCACCGAGGCGCACAGCGACGACGAGACCAGGGAGGAGACCGGGACCGCCGGGGAGAGGCGGGCCGCCGAGTCCGAGGGGGCGCAGTCCGCGGACTCCCCGGAAGCCGAAGGTGCCGAAGCGGCCGACGGCACCGAGGAGGCCGAGCTCGCTGAGCAGGCCGAGGGCGCCGAAGGCGGCGACGCCGGCGGCAAGGTGCCCTCCGGAGTCGGTCAGGGCGCCGGTGCCGTCGTCTCTGCCGCGCTGGGCTTCGTCTCGCTCAGCGGTGGCTGGATCGGCACCGTCGCCGGCGCCCGTGAGCAGCTCGTCGGTCAGCTGCGGACCTCCTCCACCGCGAGCGTCGCCACCCAGATCAAGGCGGTCTACGGCAACGCCTGGCACAGCACCGCGCTGTGGGCCGGCCTGTTCGCGCTGGCCGCGCTGCTCACCGGCGTGGTCGTCCTCGCCCGCCCCGCCTTCGGCGTCCCCGGCCGCCCGCAGGCGCCCTGGATCAAGTCGGTCGCGTGGGCCGGCGTCTCGCTCGGCGTCATCGGCCTGCTGCTGGCCGTCCTGAAGTACTCCGACGCCCTGCTCGCCCTGCCCTCGACCGGCTGAGAACCCGCAGGTCCCAGGGGCCTTAGGGAATCCGAGAGCACCTTACGGACTCCCTAAGGCCCCTTACGCGCGCGTGCGGCCCGTACGCCGCCCGAAGATGCGGAACTCTCCCGATGTGGCGCACCCCCCTGGGAGACGAAGGTGGAGGCATCGCAGAAAGCGACGCACGACACCGGATCTCCTCGAAGGACACGTCATGATCGAGATCGAGTACCACAAGATGCGCTCGGCCCAGCTGATCCACGAGGCCGAGCAGGTGCGCCTGGCCCGCGAGGTCGCCCGGGGCCGCCGCGCGGCCCGCCGCGAGCGCACCGCCGGCCACGACGGCGCCGGCGCCGAGTCCCATACCGACCGGTCCCGCCGGCACCGCGTCCCGCGCACCGCGTGAACACCGGACCGGCGGACGGGGCCGGCACGGAGGGTGGCCGTACGGGGGTCGGCCGCCCTCCGGCCCTTCCGGACCAGGGTCGTACGACTGCCCACCCCAGTCGTACGACCCTTCCGTCCGTTGCTACGACCACCCAGCCCACCAGTACGACGATCGCACCAGACCTGTGGAAAACCGCTGCCGTGCCGTCCGGGCCTCGTGCGATGCTCGGGCCCGTGGAGACCAGGTCCGTCAGTCCCGTGTTCGTCGGCCGCACCGACGAGCTGGACACCTTGAACGACGCGCTCGCCCGCGCCCGCGCCGGCGAGCCCCAGGCACTGCTGCTCGGCGGCGAGGCCGGGGTCGGCAAGACCCGCCTCGTCGAGGAGTTCGCCACGGCCGCCGGCCGGCACGCGGTCGTCGCCGTCGGCGGCTGTGTGGAGATCGGCGCCGACGGGCTGCCGTTCGCGCCCTTCTCCACCGCGCTGCGCGCCCTGCGCGACGCCCTGCCCGAGGAGTTCGCCGCCGCCGCCCAGGGCCAGGAGGAGGAACTGGCCCGCCTCCTGCCCGACCTGGGCGAGGCCGGCGCCGGCCGCCACGACGAGCAGGGCATGGCCCGCCTGTTCGAACTCACCGCCCGGCTGCTGGAGCGGGTCGCCGCCGAGCGCCCGGTCGTGTTCGTCCTGGAGGACCTGCACTGGGCCGACGCCTCCACCCGCCACCTCCTCGCCTTCCTCTTCCGCACCCTGCGCGCGGGCAAGCTCCTCGTCCTCGCCAGCTATCGCTCCGACGACATCCACCGCCGCCATCCGCTGCGCCCCCTGCTCGCCGAACTCGACCGGCTGCGCACCGTCCGCCGCATCGAACTCGCCCGCTTCACCCGCGAGGAGGTGGGCCGCCAGATCGCCGGAATCCTCGCCGCCGAACCCGACCCCGCGCAGGTCGACGAGATCTTCGAACGCTCCGACGGCAACGCCTTCTTCGTCGAGGAACTCGCCGTCGCCGCCTGCGACGGCTGCTGCGCCGGCCTCACCGACTCCCTGCGCGACCTGCTCCTGGTCCGGGTCGAGGCGCTGCCCGAGAGCGCGCAGCGGGTCGCCCGGGTGGTCGCCGAGGGCGGCTCCACCGTGGAGTACCGGCTGATCGCCGCCGTCGCCCAGCTCGGCGAGGACGACCTCATCGAAGCGCTGCGGGCCGCCGTCGGCGCCAACATCCTCACCGTCACCCCGGACGGCGACGGCTACCGCTTCCGGCACTCCCTGGTCCGTGAGGCCGTCGCCGACGACCTGCTGCCCGGCGAACGCTCCCGGCTCAACCGCCGCTACGCCGAAGCCCTGGAGGCCGATCCCACGCTCGTCCCGGCCGACGCCCGCGTGATGCGGCTGGCCAGCTACTGGTACCACGCCCACGACGCCGCCAAGGCCCTGCCCGCCGTCCTGGACGCCTCCGTCGTGGCCCGCCGCCGGCACGCCTACACCGAGCAACTCAGGCTCCTGGAGCGGGCGATGGAGCTGTGGGACAACGTCCCGGAGGAAGTGCGCTCCGCCCTGCGCCCGGTCGACTACACCGAGGTCTACCCTCCGTGCGGCTGCGACCCGGCCACCGCACCGCTGCGCTATCTGGACCTGATGGCCGAGGCGGCGGTGGCGGGCCGCTTCGGCGGGGAACGCGAGCGCGCGCTGAAGATCACCAAGCGGGCGCTGCGCCTCCTGGAGGACGAGCCGGACCCCGCCCCTGGCTCTCAACACTGTTCGGGCAGGGGGGACCCCCTGCGCGCCGCCTGGTTCTGGATCCAGCGCTCCCGCCTCGTCCAGGCGCAGGCCCGCGGCGACGGCTGGCAGGAACTGGCCACCGCCCAGGACCTGGTGCGCGGCCTGCCGCCGTCCGAGGTGCACGCCGAGGTGCTGGCCCTCGCCGCCAACTGGTCCATGCTGCACCGGCCCGGCCCCGACGCCTTCGCCGCCGCCGAGCGTGCCGTGGAGTACGCGCGCATGGTCGGCGCCCGCGACATCGAACTCCACGCCCGCCTCACCCTCGGCTGCCTCAAGGTGGACGCGGGCGACACCGAGACCGGCTTGACGGAGATGCGGCAGGTGCTGCGGGACACCCTCGCGGAGGGCGTGCACCATGTCGCGGGCCGGGCCTATGTGAACCTGCCCTCCCAGCTGCAGGGCATCGGCCGCGACCGGGAGGCCGTCCCCCTCCTGCGCGAGGGCATCGCCTTCGCCCGCACCCACGGGCTGCTGGACTCCGAGTCCTGGATACGGGGCAACCTCTCCGAGGCGCTCTACTCGCTCGGCGACTGGGCGGAGGCCGCCGAGACCGCCACGCACGCCACCCGGGTCGGCCACAGCGCCAAGCCCCGTGGCCAGGGCGCCCTGCGCCTGGCACACCTGGCCCTCGCCCGCGGCGACCTCGCCGAGGCCGGGCGCCGACTCGCCGCGGCCCGCGCCCACTACGGCACCCACGACCCCATGCCCCAGCTCTCCCTGCCGCTGGCACGGGTCGCCCTCGGTGTCGCCGCCGAGGAGGGCCGTATCGCCGACGCCCGCGCCGAACTGCTCCGGGTCCTGGACGACGGCTTCCCACCCGGCACCCAGCGCTACGGCTGGCCGCTGCTGCGGGCCGCCGCCACCGTGGAGGCCGAGGCCCGCACCCTGCCCGCCGCCGAGCCGGGCCGCGCCGAGATCCTCGACCGCCTCGGCGAAGCCATGCGGAACCTCACCACCGGCGCCCCCCTCTGGCAGGCCTACGACCAGTGGACCCGCGCCGAACTGCGCCGCGCGAGGGGCACGGACACCGCCGACGACTGGTCACCGGTCGTCACCGCCTTCGAGTGCCTGGACCGTCCCTACGAGCTCGCCCGGGTCCGCCACCGCCTCGCCGCGGCACTCCTGGCCGACGGCGGCGACGACGAACGCGACCGCGCGGTGGAACTGCTCCGGCTGGCCGCCGCCGTCGCCGCCCACCTCGACGCCCGCTCTCTCGCCGACACCGTCGCCCGGCTTGCCCAGCGCGCCCGCCTCACCCTGACCCGCGCCCCCCGGCAGACCCTCGCCTCCGCCGATCCGGCCGCGGCCCTCGGCCTCACCAGCCGGGAGCGGGACGTCCTGCGCCTGGTCTCGGCCGGCCGCACCAACCGCCAGATCGCCGAGGAACTGTTCATCTCCCCGAAGACCGCGAGCGTCCACGTCTCCAACATCCTCAGCAAGCTCGGCGTCTCCGGCCGGGGCGAGGCGGCGGCGACGGCACACCGGCTGGGGCTTTTCCCGGCCGAGACGCTCACTGCCGGAACGGCGGGCTGAGACCTACGCTGAAGAAAAGCCGCAAGGGGGAGAAAGCGGGGGAGGGACCGTGTTCAACGCCTTCGAGGAACTGTTCGCACCCGGCCGCAAACACACCCGGGACGAACAGAACCGCCTGGAACTGACCCGCGAGGACGTGGGCGACAACGACCCCGGCCGGGGCCCGATAGACCTGGCCTCCGGGAAGGCGGTCATCCGCCTGCCGGACCCACCACCGCCGGCCGATGCGCAGACGGAGGCGGAGGCGAGCCTGGAAGAGGGCACCGCAGGGGCGTGAGCCGTTCGGCGGGCGCTACATCACCTCCAGTTCCAGCAGCCGGTCGTCCCCCTTCTCCGGTCGGCCCCGGCCGTCCGTGTTGCTCGTCAGCAGCCATACCTTGTCGCCGCCCGCCGCGACCACCGTGCGCAGCCGGCCGTACCGGCCGGTGAGGAGGGCCTGCGGTGGCGCCGAGGCCTGTGTGCCCCGCAGCGCGATGCGCCACAGGCGCTGGCCCTTCAGACCCGCCATCCAGATCACGCCCTCGACGTAGGCGATGCCGCTGGGGGAGGCGTCGTCCGTGTGCCACTGGGCTATCGGGTTCTGGAAGGCGGCGTCGGAGGACCTGCCCTCGGCCTGCGGCCAGCCGTAGTTCGCGCCCGGCTTGATCGCGTTCAGTTCGTCCCAGGTGTCCTGGCCGAACTCCGAGGCGAACAGGCGCTGTCGGTCGTCCCAGGCCAGGCCCTGGACGTTGCGGTGGCCGTAGGAATACACCGGGGAGCCGGGGAAGGGGTTGCCCGGGGCCGGTTCGCCCTCCGGGGTCAGGCGCAGGATCTTGCCGCCCAGGGACTTCTTGTCCTGGGCCAGACCCCGCGCGCCGCTCTCGCCGGTGCCCACGTAGAGCATGCCGTCCGGGCCGAACGCGATCCGGCCGCCGTTGTGGATGACGCCCTTGGGGATGCCCTTGAACACCGTGTCCGGAGCCCCCAGTTGCTCACCCGGCGGCTTCCGCTCGTCGTACAGCATGCGGACGATGCGGTTGTCGGAGGCCGAGGTGAAGTAGGCGTAGATCATGTGGTCCGAGGCGTAGCCGGGGGAGAGGGCGATGCCCAGCAGACCGCCCTCGCCGGCCGGGGAGACCCCGGAGACCGTGCCCAGCTCGGTCTTGCGGCCCGTCTTCTCGTCGATCCTGATGATCGTGCCGTCGTCGCGGGAGGAGACCAGCAGACCGCCGCCGGGCAGCGGGGCCAGCCCCCACGGTGTCCTCAGGCCGTCGGCCACGGTGCGCAGCACCTTCACCGAGCCCTTGGCCGGCGGAGCCGGCTCGGTGGCGTGGCCCGAGGGGGCCGTGCCCGGTGCCGTACCCGTGGCCGTCGCCCTCCCGGGGCCGCCAGGGGGCCCTCCTCCGTCCGAGGAGCAGCCGGCCGTCAGCAGGAGGGCGGCCGCGGCCAACACGGCCGACACAGCTCGTCGTTGCACGATCACGGTCCCTTCGAGGCGGTCATCCAGCGGCAGGTGCTACTTCTCATACACCGCCGGCCCGCCCCGGGTTCCCGTCCCGGCAGAACCGATCACTCCCAAGACCCCTGAGCCGCCGGCAGCAGCGACGCCTCCGCGAGGTCCTCGCCGGTCAGGCGCAGGTCGCCGGCCGCCGCGTTCTCCACGGCCCACCGCTCCTGCTTGGTGCCCGGCAGGGCGATCACATGGCGGCCCTGTGCCAGGACCCAGGCCAGGGCCACCTGGGCCGGGGTGACGTGCTCGCCGTGGCGGCGCGCGATGCGGCGCAGGCCCGCGACGATCGGCTGGTTGGCCGCCATCATCTCCGCCGTGAAACGGGGGTGGCGGGCCCGCAGGTCGTCCGGTTCGAAGCCCTCGCCGGGGGTCAGCGTGCCGGTCAGGAAGCCGTTGCCCAGCGGCATCGCCGCGAGGAAACCCACGCCCCGCGCCTGGCACCACGGCAGCAGCGCCCGGAGCGCCTCCGGCGACCACACCGACAGCTCCGCCTCCACCGCGGCGACCGGGAAGACCTGCTGCACCCGTTGCAACTGGCGCAACGTACCGTCGTACAGCCCCGCCCCGGAGCGCCGGCCGCCGCGCGCGCCCACCGCGCACAGGCCCAGCGCCCGCACCTTGCCGGCCCGCACCAGTTCGGCCATCGCGCCCCACGTCTCCTCCACGGGGACCTCGGGATCGGCCCGGTGAAGCTGGTAGAGGTCGATCACGTCCGTCTGGAGGCGGCGCAGGGAGGCGTCACAGGCCCGCTTCACATACCCGGGGCGGCCGTTGGCCACGATGTGCTGCTCGCCCACCAGCAGCCCCACCTTCGTGGAGACGAAGGCGTCCGCGCGCCGCTGCTTCAGCACCCGGCCCAGCAGCAGCTCATTGGTGAACGGGCCGTACATGTCCGCCGTGTCCAGGAGGGTCGAGCCCAGGTCCAGCGCCCGGTGCACGGCCCTGAGCGATTCGTCGCCCCGCTGCCGCGACCCGCTGTACGCCCAGCTCATCGGCATGCACCCGAGTCCGACGGCCCCCACCGCGAGCGCCCCCGCGCCGATCGTCCTGCGCTCCACCTGCCCGTGAACCTCCCTCTGCCCGGACCCCAACCTAACCTCTGTACGCGCGCGTGCCTGACATAGCCTCCATGGCATGAGTGCACAGGTGTGGCTTCCCATAGCGCCGGACGAGATCGAGGGGCTGCCCGAGGGGCCCCGGTACCTGTTCTGGGACGGGGGCGAGGAGTTCCCGGCCGACCCGGCCGACTGCTCCTTCTACGTCGTGCCCTACATGAAGCCCGCCGGGATCGGTGTGCGCCCGCTTCCTGAGATGTCCTCCGTAGAGGTCGTGCAGACGCTGTCGGCCGGGATCGACCATGTGCAGCCGGGTCTGCACCACCTGCGTCCCGGCGTGCGGCTGTGCAACGCGCGCGGGGTGCACGAGGCGAGCACCGCCGAGCTGACGCTGACCCTGGTCCTCGCCGCCCTGCGCGGCATCCCGGACTTCGTACGGGCCCAGGAGCGTGGCGAGTGGCTCGGCGGGTTCCGGTCGGCCCTCGCCGACAAGTCCGTCCTCATCGTCGGCTACGGCGCGATCGGCGCCGCCATCGAAGACCGGCTCGCGCCGTTTGAGGTCGCGCGGGTGGCGCGCGTCGCGCGCTCCCAGCGCACCACGGCGCGCGGTCCGGTGCATCCGCTCACCGAATTGCCTTCTTTGCTTCCACACGCGGATGTCGTGATCCTTTCCACGCCCTTGACGGAGGAGACGCGGGGGCTGGCCGACGCCGAGTTCCTGGCGCGGATGAAGGACGGTGCGCTGCTGGTGAACGTGGCGCGCGGCCCCGTCGTCGACACGAAGGCGCTGCTCGCGGAGGTGGAGAGCGGCCGTATCACCGCGGCCCTGGACGTCACCGACCCCGAGCCGCTGCCGCCCGGACACCCGCTCTGGCAGGCCCCTGGCGTGCTCATCACCCCGCACGTGGGCGGGCCCACCTCCGCCTTCCTGCCGCGCGCCAAGCAGCTGCTCGTCGACCAGTTGACCCGGTTCGTGAACCACGAGCCCCTGCGGAACGTGATCCTGACGACAGGCTCGTAATCCGTTTCCGGCACCCTCCGCAACCCTCCGGATGCGGTCCGTACCCACATCCTCGCTGGTCGTCACGGAGCGTAGAGAAGCTATGTCCCTGAGTGACGATCCTGGTGTATCGTCCCCGAAGGGGCTGCGCCGCCTACCGTTCGGCGCCGGGGATGGACATTTCAGATTTGTGAGGGGGGCGACGGGCGATGCACGGCCTATGGACGAGCGATCCGACGCGGCGGAGCCGCCGACGGCGACCCTGGCGCACGGCCGCGCGCAGACGCGGTCACCACACCAGCCATCACAGCCATCAGCAGCGCAGGCACAGCGGCCGCAGGAGGCATGCGCACCCAGCGCACCGGGACCGTCGGGATCCGGGAGCGGCGCTCACCGGGAGGCCCCGGTGAGCGCGCCGCCCTCGGCGACGACCGCCCTCGACGCGGCGGTGCGCGCCTCGCATCCGCAGCAGGCGCCGCCGCCCTGGCGCGCGCCCGCCGGTGGACGCACGCGCGCGATGGAGCAACTCGTTCTCGCCCTGGTCTGCGCGGCCTACGCCGTCGGGGCCGCGTTCGACTGGGGTGCGGACGAACTGGCCCTGATCATGGGCGACTTCGGGCTGAGCGCCGCGGCGGGCACCGCCGCGGTCTCGTGCTTCCTGTACGCCCGCAACCGCCGCGTCCGCTTCCGCTCGGCCTGGCTGCTGTTCGCCCTGTCCTCGGCGATGGCGGCCCTCGGCAACGCGGTCTGGGGCTGGTACGAGGTCGTCCTCGGCCGGCCGGTGCCCAGCCCCTCCTACGCGGACCTGTTCTTCCTGTGCTTCGCGCCGCCGGCCATCGTGGGCCTGCTGGTGCTCGCCAAGCGGCCGGTGACCAAGGCCGGCTGGATCTGCCTGGCGCTGGACGCCTGGCTGATCGGCGGCTCGCTGCTCACCCTGTCCTGGAGCCTGGCGCTCGCCCAGGCGGCCCGGTTCGACGGACCGAGCGTGGCGCACACCGCGCTGTCGCTGGCGTACCCCATGCTGGACATCGCGCTGGTCAGCATGGTGCTCGCGCTGCACTTCCGGCGCACCCCGGGCAACCGCACCGCGGTGAACACGGCGATCGGGGCGCTCGGGCTGACCGTGATGTGCGACGCCCTGTTCACCTCGCCGCTGCTGCACAGCAGCTACCGCTCCGGGCAGCTGCTGGACGCCGGCTGGTTCGCCGGTTCGCTGCTGCTCGCGTACGCCCCCTGGGCCGCGCCCCGCCGCAAGGCCGCACAGGAGGCGCACGTACCGGACGGGCACACGCGCGTGGTCCACGAGCACATGCCCGGACAGCGCGGCACCGGCCGCCATCACGTGTCCGTGCCCGCCCCGGGAGGTGATCACAGCCGGTATCCGGCCGGCCGGCCGCTCACCGGCTCCCTCGCCGCCCTCACCCCGTACCTCGCCGCCGCCGTGTGCACCCTGGGCATCCTGTACAACGTCCTCAACGGGCGCCGACCCGACCATGTCGTGCTGATCACCGCGGGCGCCGTCGTCCTCGCGCTGGTCATCCGGCAGGGAATCATGCTGCTGGACAACATCACCCTGACCCAGGAACTGGCGCAGAAGGAGAACCACTTCCGCTCCCTGGTGCAGGGCTCCAGCGACGTGATCATGATCGCCGCGCCCAACGGCGTCCTGCGGTACGTCTCCCCGGCCGCCGCCGGGGTCTACGGCCGCCCCGCCGAGGAACTGGTGGGGACGGAACTGGCCGGGCTCATCCACCCGGAGGACCTGGGCTGCGTGGTGCACGAGGTGCGCCGCTTCCTCGCCGCCAGCCCCCTGGAGGAGCCCACCACCCGCATCGAATGCCGCTTCCGGTCCGGCGACGGCGGCTGGCTCAACGTCGAGTCGACCGTCAACCGTCACCACGGCGGCCTGATCTTCAACAGCCGGGACGTCACCGAGCGCGTCCGCCTGCAGGCGCAGCTGCAGCACAACGCAGAGCACGACCCGCTGACCGACCTGCCCAACCGCGCGCTGTTCACCCGGCGCGTGCAGCAGGCCCTGTCCGGCCGCCGCGCCACCGACCGGGGCGCCGCCCTGCTGGGCACGGCCGTGCTCTTCATCGACCTGGACGGCTTCAAGGCCGTCAACGACACGATCGGGCACCAGGCCGGGGACGAGCTGCTCGTCCAGGCCGCCCGCAGACTCCAGGACGCGGTCCGGCAAGGGGACACCGCCTCCCGGCTGGGCGGCGACGAGTTCGCGGCCCTGATCGCCGGGGACGGCACCCGTGACCGTGCCGCCCGGGAGCGGAACATCCTGGAGCTCGCCGACCGCCTCAGGGTGACCCTCTCCCAGCCGTACGCCATCGACGGCAGCGACGTCAGGGTCAACGCCTCCATCGGCGTCGCCTTCGCCGAACAGGGACTCGGCGCGGGCGAGTTGCTGCGCAACGCCGACCTCGCGATGTACCGCGCGAAAGCGGCCGGGAAGGGCCGGGTCGAGCTGTACAGGCCGCAGATGCAGCAGGACGTCGTACGCAAGGCGGAGCTGGCCACCCGGCTGCGTGCCGCACTGCACGACGGCGAGTTCGCGCTGCTGCACCAGCCGGTGGTGTGCCTGGCGAGCGGCCGGATCACGGCGGTCTCGGCGCAGGCGCGCTGGCGCTCCTCGCAGGGCGTGCTGTTCACCCCGGCCGAGTTCCTGCGGGTGACCGAGGACGGCGACAAGACCGCCGAGCTGGACCGCTGGATCCTGCACGAGGCCGTCGAGCAGGCCGCCGAGCGGGTCGCGACCGGGACCGTCGTACCGGTGGCCGTCCGCACGAGCGCCCGGCGGCTGCTGGAGCGCTCGATGCCGGTGGGCTCCGTGGAGGCGCTGCTGACCCGGCACGGGCTGCCGCCCGGCGCGCTGCTCCTGGAGCTGTCCGACACCGATCCGCGGGTCTCCCTGGACGAGCTGGAGCGCCGGCTGACCGCGCTCCGCCGGCTCGGGGTGCGGATCGCGCTGGACGGCTTCGGCAGCGGCTACGCGGCCATCACGGCCCTCAGAAGGCTCCCGGTGGACATCCTGAAACTCGACCGCAGCCTGGTCGAGGGCGTCGTGGAGTCCGCGCGGCTGCACAAGATCACCGGTGGCCTGCTGCGGATCGCCGGCGATCTCGGGCTGCAGTCCGTGGCCGAGGGCGTGGACCTGCCGGAGCAGGTCGTCGCGTTGCGCGCGATGGGCTGCACGCACGGGCAGGGCATGGCGTTCGCCGGGCCGCTGGACGAGTACCGGCTGCGCCGGGCGCTCGGATCCGGCCACTACCCGGTGCCGCACGCGCCGGCCGAACCGGCGCTCGCGGGGAGTGTGAGCGAACCGAAGGGACGCCCAGGGGTGTACACAGGGGGTGTTACGGCTGTCTTCGGAGGCGGCAGTGCCCTTCGCTCACATTCTGAGACTCCCGTCCCACCCACTTGACACGTGGTGCGCGTCGGGGGGAGGGTCAGTGCCATGCGCACCCGAATTCTCGTACTTGGACAGCGCGTCGGCTGAGCTGGGACCCACCGGAGGACGATCCGGAAACCCCAGCGACCTCACCGGCGCGCTCCCCTCGCTTGCCTTGCGGCACGAGGGGTTTTTTGTTGCACGAGTGCCGTTCGTGCAGCGCGTGAACTCCGTACAAACCTCGCAAAAACCCTCAGCATCGAGAAGAGAATGCCGATGACCGAGCAGGCCACCGGGGCCCATCCGCAGCCGCGGCCCCGATCCGGAGGACAGCAGTCCGCCCCCGTCGAGCACGTCACGGGTGCGCAGTCCCTCATCCGCTCCCTCGAGGAGGTCGGCGCTGACGCGGTATTCGGCATTCCCGGCGGCGCGATCCTGCCGGCGTACGACCCCCTGATGGACTCGACGAGGGTCCGCCATGTGCTGGTCCGCCACGAGCAGGGCGCCGGCCACGCGGCCACCGGCTACGCGCAGGCCACCGGCAAGGTCGGCGTCTGCATGGCCACCTCCGGCCCGGGTGCCACCAACCTGGTCACGCCGATCGCCGACGCCCACATGGACTCCGTCCCGCTGGTCGCGATCACCGGCCAGGTGGCGTCCAAGGCGATCGGCACGGACGCCTTCCAGGAGGCGGACATCGTCGGCATCACCATGCCGATCACCAAGCACAACTTCCTCGTCACCAAGGCCGAGGACATCCCGCGGATCATCGCGCAGGCGTTCCACATCGCCGCCACCGGCCGCCCCGGCCCGGTCCTGGTCGACATCGCCAAGGACGCCCTCCAGGCGAAGACCACCTTCTCCTGGCCGCCCACCATGGACCTGCCCGGCTACCGCCCGGTGACCAAGCCGCACGCCAAGCAGATCCGCGAGGCCGCCAAGCTGATCACCTCCGCCAAGCGGCCCGTCCTCTACGTCGGCGGCGGCGTCATCAAGGCGCACGCCACCGCAGAGCTGAAGGTTCTCGCCGAGCTCACCGGAGCGCCCGTCACCACCACCCTGATGGCGCTCGGCGCGTTCCCCGACAGCCACCCGCTGCACGTGGGAATGCCGGGCATGCACGGTGCGGTCACCGCCGTCACCGCGCTGCAGAAGGCCGACCTGATCGTCGCCCTCGGAGCCCGCTTCGACGACCGCGTCACCGGCAAGCTGGACAGCTTCGCCCCGTACGCAAAGATCGTCCACGCCGACATCGACCCGGCCGAGATCGGCAAGAACCGCGCCGCGGACGTGCCGATCGTCGGTGACGCCCGCGAGGTCATCGCCGACCTGGTCCAGGCGGTGCAGAAGGAGCACAGCGAGGGCCACAAGGGCGACTACACCGCCTGGTGGAGCGACCTGAACCGCTGGCGCGACACCTACCCGCTCGGCTACGACCAGCCCGAGGACGGCTCGCTCTCCCCGCAGCAGGTCATCGAGCGCATCGGCCAACTCGCGCCCGAGGGCACGATCTTCGCCGCGGGCGTGGGCCAGCACCAGATGTGGGCCGCGCACTTCATCCAGTACGACAAGCCCGCCACCTGGCTGAACTCCGGCGGCGCCGGAACCATGGGCTACGCGGTCCCGGCCGCCATGGGCGCCAAGGCCGGACAGCCGGACCACACCGTCTGGGCGATCGACGGCGACGGCTGCTTCCAGATGACCAATCAGGAACTGACCACCTGCGCCCTGAACAACATCCCGATCAAGGTCGCCATCATCAACAACGGCGCCCTCGGGATGGTCCGCCAGTGGCAGACCCTCTTCTACAACCAGCGCTACTCCAACACCGTGCTGCACAGCGGCCCCGACGACATCAACCCGGAGGCCAAGGGCACGCGCGTGCCGGACTTCGTGAAGCTGTCCGAGGCGATGGGCTGCGTGGGCCTGCGCTGCGAGCGCCCGGAGGACCTGGACAAGGTCATCGAAGAGGCGAACTCCATCAACGACCGCCCCGTCGTCATCGACTTCATCGTCCACGAGGACGCGATGGTGTGGCCGATGGTCGCCGCCGGCACCTCCAACGACGAGATCATGGCCGCCCGGGACGTCCGCCCCGACTTCGGCGACAACGAAGACGACTGAGCGAGAGAGACGTAAAAAGACCATGTCCAAGCACACGCTCTCCGTCCTGGTGGAGAACACGCCGGGCATCCTCGCCCGAATCGCCGCGCTGTTCTCGCGTCGCGGCTTCAACATCGACTCGCTCGCGGTCGGTGTGACCGAGCACCCCGACATCTCCCGCATCACCATCGTGGTGGGCGTCGAGGACCTGCCGCTGGAGCAGGTGACCAAGCAGCTCAACAAGCTCGTCAACGTGCTGAAGATCGTCGAGCTGGAGCCCGGGCAGGCCGTGCAGCGCGAGCTCGTCCTGGTGAAGGTCCGCGCCGACAACGAGACCCGCTCCCAGATCGTCGAGATCGTCCAGCTGTTCCGCGCCAAGACCGTCGACGTCTCCCCGGAGGCGGTCACCATCGAGGCCACCGGATCCAGCGAGAAGCTGTCCGCCATGCTCAAGATGCTGGAGCCGTTCGGCATCAAGGAACTGGTGCAGTCCGGCACGATCGCGATCGGCCGCGGCGCCCGTTCCATCACCGACCGCTCGCTGCGCGCCCTCGACCGATCCGCGTAAAGCTGGAGTACGGCCGAAACCGGGCGGTCGGCGACACGCCGTCCGCCCGGATGCCGAGACCCCGAGACTTCCCTTCCCCTCACCGTCATACGGTGGGACGCACAATCTGCACACCAAGGAGAGAACCCAAAGTGGCCGAGCTGTTCTACGACGCTGACGCCGACCTGTCCATCATCCAGGGCCGCAAGGTCGCGGTCATCGGCTACGGCAGCCAGGGCCACGCCCACGCGCTGTCGCTGCGTGACTCCGGTGTCGACGTCCGCGTCGGTCTGCACGAGGGCTCCAAGTCCAAGGCCAAGGCCGAGGAGCAGGGCCTGCGTGTGGTGACGCCGGCGGAGGCCGCCGCCGAGGCCGACGTCATCATGATCCTGGTGCCGGACCCGATCCAGGCCCAGGTCTACGAGGAGTCCATCGCCCCGAACCTGAAGGACGGCGACGCGCTGTTCTTCGGCCACGGCTTCAACATCCGCTTCGGCTTCATCAAGCCCCCGGCCGGCGTGGACGTCTGCATGGTCGCCCCGAAGGGCCCGGGCCACCTGGTGCGCCGTCAGTACGAGGAGGGCCGCGGCGTTCCGTGCATCGCCGCCGTCGAGCAGGACGCCTCCGGAAACGCCTTCGCGCTCGCCCTGTCCTACGCCAAGGGCATCGGCGGCACCCGCGCCGGCGTCATCAAGACGACCTTCACCGAGGAGACCGAGACCGACCTGTTCGGCGAGCAGGCCGTCCTCTGCGGTGGTACGGCCGCGCTGGTCAAGGCGGGCTTCGAGACCCTGACCGAGGCCGGTTACCAGCCGGAGATCGCCTACTTCGAGTGCCTGCACGAGCTGAAGCTGATCGTGGACCTCATGTACGAGGGCGGCCTGGAGAAGATGCGCTGGTCGATCTCCGAGACCGCCGAGTGGGGCGACTACGTCACCGGCCCGCGGATCATCACCGACGCCACCAAGGCCGAGATGAAGAAGGTCCTCGCCGAGATCCAGGACGGCTCCTTCGCCCAGCAGTGGATGGACGAGTACCACGGCGGGCTGAAGAAGTACAACGAGTACAAGAAGCAGGACTCCGAGCACCTGCTGGAGACCACGGGCAAGCAGCTGCGCAAGCTGATGAGCTGGGTCAACGAGGAGGCGTAAGCCTCACGTCCGGGGGTCGGGGCGGGATGCTCCGGCCCCCGTCGTCCATCTGTTGTCCACCCCGTCCAGCCCCGGACGGGTGATCCTTCCGTGGAGGCGCAAGACGCCCTGCGCCACGCCACTACACTGCTGAACAAACACGCGTCAGGCCCACAGCGTCGTGCGTCTTCCGCGGCTAGCCCCCCTCCTCCGCCTGCGGCCGTCGGGACGGCCGTCCGCATGCTTTGGACTTGTGAGGACCTCACGTGAGCTCGAAACCCGTCGTACTCATCGCTGAAGAGCTGTCGCCCGCGACCGTGGACGCACTCGGCCCGGACTTCGAGATCCGGCACGCCAACGGAGCCGACCGAGCCGAACTGCTCCCCGCCATCGCCGACGTCGACGCGATCCTGATCCGCTCCGCCACCAAGGTCGACGCCGAGGCCATCGCCGCGGCGAAGAAGCTCAAGGTCGTCGCCCGCGCTGGCGTCGGCCTGGACAACGTCGACGTCTCCGCCGCCACCAAGGCCGGCGTGATGGTCGTCAACGCCCCGACCTCCAACATCGTGACCGCCGCCGAGCTGGCCTGCGGTCTGATCCTCGCCAGCGCCCGCAACATCCCGCAGGCCAACGCCGCGCTGAAGAACGGCGAGTGGAAGCGCAGCAAGTACACGGGCGTCGAGCTGGCCGAGAAGACCCTCGGTGTCGTCGGCCTCGGCCGCATCGGCGCCCTGGTCGCCCAGCGCATGTCCGCCTTCGGCATGAAGGTCGTCGCCTACGACCCCTACGTCCAGCCCGCCCGCGCCGCCCAGATGGGCGTCAAGGTCCTCTCCCTGGACGAGCTGCTGGAGGTCTCCGACTTCATCACCGTCCACCTGCCCAAGACGCCCGAGACCCTCGGCCTCATCGGCGACGAGGCGCTGCGCAAGGTCAAGCCGAGCGTGCGCATCGTCAACGCCGCGCGCGGCGGCATCGTGGACGAGGCGGCGCTGTACGCGGCGCTCAAGGAGGGCCGGGTCGCCGGCGCCGGCCTCGACGTGTACGCCAAGGAGCCGTGCACCGACTCGCCGCTGTTCGAGCTGGACCAGGTCGTGTGCACCCCGCACCTCGGCGCCTCCACCGACGAGGCGCAGGAGAAGGCGGGCATCGCGGTCGCCAAGTCCGTCCGCCTCGCCCTCGCCGGTGAACTGGTGCCGGACGCGGTCAACGTCCAGGGCGGTGTCATCGCCGAGGACGTCAAGCCCGGTCTGCCGCTCGCCGAGCGCCTCGGCCGCATCTTCACCGCGCTCGCCGGGGAGGTCGCACACCGCCTCGACGTCGAGGTCTACGGCGAGATCACCCAGCACGACGTGAAGGTGCTGGAACTGTCCGCCCTCAAGGGTGTCTTCGAGGACGTCGTCGACGAGACGGTGAGCTACGTCAACGCGCCGCTGTTCGCGCAGGAGCGGGGCGTCGAGGTCCGGCTGACCACCAGCTCCGAGTCGGCCGAGCACCGCAACGTCGTCACCGTGCGCGGCACGCTCGCGGACGGCGAGGAGGTGTCGGTGTCCGGCACGCTGGCCGGTCCGAAGCACGTCCAGAAGATCGTCGCGGTCGGCGACTACGACGTCGACCTGGCGCTCGCCGACCACATGGTCGTCCTGCGCTACGAGGACCGTCCCGGTGTCGTCGGCACCGTCGGCCGCATCCTCGGCGAGGCGGGCATCAACATCGCCGGCATGCAGGTCGCCCGCGCGGTCGCCGGCGGCGAGGCGCTGGCCGTGCTCACCGTCGACGACACGGTGTCCGCCGGCGTCCTGAGCGAGGTCGCCTCCGAGATCGGTGCGACGTCCGCCCGCTCGGTGAACCTCGTCTGACGCATCGACAACGCCGGACGGGCTGAGGAATCTCAGCCCGTCCGGCGTTTTTCCGTGCCCTACTTCCGCGTGCCCTGCTCGTCGTCCCGCATCTCGATGGTCCGCAGGGTCAGCGCCGCCCCCACCGCCGCCAGCACCAGCAGGGCCGCCCCGGCGATCGCCGCGCCCTGCATGCCCGTGGTGAAGGCCTCCCGGGCCGTGGCGAGCAGGGACTGACCGGCCGCGCCGGGCAGCCGGGCGGCCGTGGCGAGGGCGTCGCCCAGGGTCTCGCGGGCCGCGGCCGGGGCGGTGGCGGGCATCGCGTGGCGGTAGACCGCCGTACCGATCGAGCCGAGGACCGCCATGCCGAGCGCGCCGCCGAACTCGGAGCTGGTCTCCAGCAGGGAGGAGGCCGTGCCCGCCCGCTCCACCGGGGCGCCGCTCAGGGCCAGGTCGGTCAGCTGGGAGACGATCGCGACCATCCCGCAGGCGAGGACACCGGCCCCGGCCAGCGCCAGCCACAGCGAGTCGGTGCCGACGAGGGCGAGCATCGAGTAGCCGGCCGCCATGGCCGCGAAGCCGCCCGCGACGACGTACCCCCGGTTGACGCCCCGCTGGATGAGCTGTGCGGTGACCGGACCGGCGAACCCGATGAACACCGAGGGCAGCAGGCTCCACAGGGCCGCCGACAGCGGGCTCTTGCCGAGGACCGACTGCAGGTACTGCGTGGTGAAGATGGCCGAGCCCATCATGGCGAGGGCGGCGACGAGGTTGAGGACCAGTGCCGGGGCGAAGCCGTGGCCCTTCAGCAGGGCGGGCGGGATCAGCGGGGAGGCGCTGGTGCGCTGCCGGTGGACGAACAGGGCCGTGAAGAGCAGGCCGACGGTGACGGAGACGACGTACAGCGGGTGCCAGCCCTCGGAGGGGATCTCCTTCAGGCCGTAGATCACGGGGAGCACGGCGGCCATCGACAGCGGGACGCTCAGCCAGTCGAAGCGGCCGGGGCTCGGGTCCTTCGACTCCGGCAGCAGCACCGGGCCGAGGAGCAGGAGCAGGGCCATCGCGGGCAGGTTGACCAGGAAGACCGAGCCCCACCAGAAGTGCTCGACGAGGATGCCGCTCATCACCGAGCCGAGCGCGATGCCTCCGGTCATCACCCCGGACCACAGACCGATCGCCTTGGCCCGCTGGCCGGGGTCGGTGAACATCGTGCGCAGCAGCGCCATCGTCGACGGCATCAGCGTCGCCCCGCCGATGCCGAGGATCGCGCGGGCCGCGATCAGGGTCTCGGCGGTGTCGGCGTAGGCCGCGAGGAGCGAGGCGCCGCCGAAGGCCGCGGCGCCCGTCAGCAGGAGCTTGCGGCGGCCGATGCGGTCGCCGAGGGAGCCCATGGTCATCAGCAGGCCGGCCAGGACGAAGCCGTAGATGTCGAAGATCCACAGCTGCTGGGTGCCGCTCGGGTGCAGGTCCGCGGCGATCGCGGGGGTCGCGAAGTACAGGACCGAGACGTCCATCGAGACCAGCAGCAGCGGCAGCATCAGTACGCCGAGAGCGGTCCACTCGCGCCGCCCGGCGCGGACTGGGGCGGCGCTGTCGGCGCCGACGGAGGTGGTGGTGCTCGTCGAGTTCGTCATGGCAGGGACTGTACGGACGTCTTAAACGCTTGTCTAGAACGATTGTATAAGTCACGCGTCTAGGACGGCTGTATGGATCGGCGTTAGGCTGTGGGCCATGGGACACCGTGAGGATCTGCTCGAAGGCGCCAAGCGCTGCCTGCTGGAGAAGGGGTTCCTGCGCACGACCGCGCGGGACATCGTCAAGGCGTCGGGCACCAACCTGGCGTCCATCGGCTACCACTACGGGTCGAAGGCCGAGCTGCTGGTGCAGGCCTACATCTCGCTGATCGAGGGCGTGGGGGAGAGGTTCGAGCCGGGGCTCGGCGGGACGGTGACAGAGCCTCCGGGGTCGCTGGAGCGCTTCCAGGAGGTGTGGACGAGCGTCCTCCGCACGGTGCCCGAGTCACGGGCGATCTGGATGCTGAGCTTCGAGCTCATGTTCCAGGACGAGCGGCTGGAAGAGGTGCGCAAGCTGCTGGCCGAGGCTCAGGAGGGGGGCCGCTCGGGGCTGGTGGCGATGTTCAGCGGCATCCCGGAGTCCGATGTCGACAAGGAGACCGTCGACACCGAGGGCCGCTTCTACCAGACCCTCCTCAACGGCCTCATGGTCCAGTGGCTCTTCGACCCGGACTCGGCGACCACCGCCGAGCAACTCACCGAGGGCCTACGGCGGATCATCGCGGCGACGAGCACGGGCGGCACCCGGTGAGGCCCTGCGCCGAGAGGGCGGGGTTACAGCCGGGCCCGCTTCAGCGCCATGTGCAGCAGCAGTCGGTCCTCGCCGTCGTCCAGGTCCAGGCCCGTCAGCTGCTCCACCCGGGACAGGCGGTAGTACAGGGTCTGCCGGTGGATGCCCAGTTCGGCGGCCGTGCGGGCGGCCTGGCCCGCGCAGTCGAGGTAGACCTCGGCGGTGCGGGCGAGTTCCCGGTGAGCGGGGGAGAGGAGCGGGCCGACCACGGGATCGTGCGCGGCCCGCGGCGGCAGCGCGGTCAGCAGCCGGTACGGCCCGATGCGCGCCCACTCCGCGACCGGCCCGAACCGCGGCTCGGCCAGCGCGGCGCGCGTGGCGGCGGCGGCCTCCTGCCAGACCGCGCCCAGCTCGGCGAGGCCGATCCGGGCGTCGCCGACCCCGGCGGCGCATCCGGCACCCCCGCCGCCCCCGACCGCACCGGCGAATCCCGCCGCGGCCGTCCGAGCCCCGGCCCCGCGCGCCGCATTGCCCAGCGCCGGAACACCAGCGCCTGAGCCTGCCCCGCCTCGCCGCCCCCCGCGAGCCGCCTCCGCCTCCTTCAGCAACCGGCCGGCCGCCGCCAGCGCGGGCGCGGTCACCTCGGTGGCGCGGAGCCGTACCAGCAGCGCGAGGCTCTGTTCCGAGGCGCCCCAGGGCAGCGTGCACAGGGCGGTGGCGTGCGGGATCGTGCGGGCGGCGGGGGCGTCGTCCGGATCGGGTGACGGCCAGGGGGCCACGCAGACGAGGGTGAGCGGGCCGTCGGCGCGGGGGCCGAGGGCGGTGCGCAGTTCCGCCACCGCCATGTCCTGCTGCCAGCCGGGCTCGGCGGTGAGCACCGCCCGCAGCTCCCGGCTCAGCCCGGCCCCGGCCTCCGCCTCGTCCGCGAGCAGCGCGCCGATCCGGCCGGCCACCTCCATCGCGGCGGCCAGCTGGGCATCCGTCGGCCCGGGATCGCCGTCCAGCAGCCAGACGTAACCGAGGACGACACCTCGATGGCGTACGGGCAGACAGATCCGGCCGCGGTACACGCCCGCCTCCGGGCTCGGCGGGATCCGCACCGGGCCGGTCGCGCGGGTGATGCCGAAGCCCTCGAACCACGCCCGGACCGTGGCCGTGGAGCGCCGGGTCAGGATCGAGCGGGTGCGCACCGGGTCCAGCGCGGTGGGATCCAGCTCGCCCTCGCTGTCGTACGCCCCGAAGGCGATCAGCTCGAAGTCGCGGTTCTCCAGGGTCGCCGGGACCCCGAGCAGCTCCGAGATCTCGTCCACGAGCTCCTGGTAGTCACCCTTGAAATCCGCCGCCACTCGGGCATTCTCCCTCATTTTCCGGCCGCCTTCATACATCTGTCTGAGATCCGGTGCACGGATGCGTGACAGCTGTCGATGGCCCACGATCGGAGAGATCCTTAGGTTTCACGGTGGTTCTCCGTGCCGTACCCGAAGCGTTGGGTAATGGCCTATTTGATGCTTGTCTGTGGAGGTGCCCCGTGCTGGGTCCCGTGATTCTCGCCGCGTCGCGCAGCGACCGGATGCGACGCCTGATCTCGGCGGCCCCGGTGACCAAGCAGGTCGTCGACCGCTTCATCCCCGGTGAGACCGTCGACGACATCGTTCCGATCATCAAGGACCTGACGGCCAAGGGCCTGGAGCTGACGATGGACGTCGTCGGCGAGGACATCACCACCCCCGAGCAGGCCGCCGCGGCCCGGGACGCCTACCTGCTGCTGATCGACCACCTCAAGGAGCTGCAGCTCGGCGAGAAGGTCGAGATGTCGGTCAAGCTGTCCATGTTCGGCCAGGCGCTTCCCGGCGGCCACGAGCTCGCGCTCGCCAACGTCCGCCCGGTCGTCGAGGCCGCCGCCGCCATCGGTACGACCGTCACCCTCGACGCCGAGGACCACACCACCCTCGACTCGATGTTCGCCATCCACGAGGAGCTGCGGAAGGACTTCCCGCAGACCGGCTGCGTCATCCAGGCCTACCTCTTCCGCACCGAGGCCGACGCCCGCCGCCTCGCCGCCGCCGGCAGCCGCGTCCGCCTGGTGAAAGGTGCCTACAAGGAGCCCGCCGAGGTCGCCTACCAGCAGAAGCACGAGATCGACAAGGCGTACGTCCGCGTCCTGCGGATCCTGATGGAGGGCGAGGGGTACCCGATGATCGGGTCGCACGACCCGCGCCTGATCTCCATCGCCCAGGAGCTGGCCCACAAGGCCGGCCGCAAGCTGGACGAGTACGAGTTCCAGATGCTGTACGGCATCCGCGGTGACGAGCACCTGCGACTGGCCGCCGAGGGCCACCGCATGCGCGTCTACACCGCCTACGGCACCGACTGGTACGGCTACTTCATGCGCCGTCTGGCGGAGAAGCCGGCGAACCTGCGCTTCTTCCTCCGTTCGATGGTCAGCAAGGGCTGAGTCCGAACACCCGCTCACGTACAAGGAGTCAAGGAACCTATGGACGCTGTGACCCAGGTCCCCACCCCGGTCAACGAGCCGGTGCACGGCTACGCCCCCGGCTCGCCCGAACGCGCCCGGCTGGAGGCCAAGCTCAAGGAGCTGGCCGAGAACCCGATCGACCTGCCGATGACCATCGGCGGCGAGAAGCGGATGGGCGGCGGCGAGCCGTTCCAGGTCGTTCAGCCGCACAACCACAAGGCCGTCATCGGCACCCTGCGCAACGCCACGCAAGCGGATGCCAAGGACGCCATCGACGCGGCCCTGGCCGCCGCCCCGGCCTGGCGCGCGATGTCCTTCGACGACCGTGCCGCGATCATCCTGCGCGCCGCCGAGCTGCTGGCCGGCCCCTGGCGCGAGACGATCGCCGCCTCCACCATGCTCGGCCAGTCGAAGACCGCCCAGCAGGCCGAGATCGACACGCCGTGCGAGCTGGTCGACTTCTGGCGTTTCAACGTGCACTACGCCCGCCAGATCCTGGCCGAGCAGCCCCCGGCGAACTCCCCGGGCGTCTGGAACCGCCTGGACCACCGCCCGCTGGAGGGCTTCGTCTACGCGATCACGCCCTTCAACTTCAGCGCCATCGCCGGCAACCTGCCGACCGCGCCCGCGCTGATGGGCAACGTCGTCGTCTGGAAGCCGTCCCCGACGCAGACCCACGCGGCCGTGCTGCTGATGCAGCTGCTGGAGGAGGCCGGTCTGCCCAAGGGCGTCATCAACCTCGTCACCGGTGACGGCATCGAGGTCTCCAAGGTCGCCCTGGAGCACCGCGACCTGGCCGGTATCCACTTCACCGGTTCGACCAAGACCTTCCAGTACCTGTGGAAGACGGTCGGCACCAACATCGAGAAGTACCGCTCGTACCCGCGTCTGGTCGGCGAGACCGGCGGCAAGGACTTCCTGGTCGCCCACCCGAGCGCCGACCGCGCGGTGCTGAAGACCGCCCTGACCCGTGGTGCCTTCGAGTACCAGGGCCAGAAGTGCAGCGCCACCTCCCGCGCCTACATCCCGGCCTCCATCTGGAACTCTGGCTTCAAGGAGGAGTTCGCGGCCGAGGTCGACTACCTCACCATGGGTGACGTCACCGACCTGTCGAACTTCATCGGCGCCGTGATCGACGACCGTGCCTTCGCCAAGAACAAGGCCGCGATCGACCGCGCCAAGGAGGACCCGACCTGCGAGATCGTCGCGGGTGGCAGCTACGACGACTCGGTCGGCTACTTCGTCCGCCCGACGGTCATCGTCTCCACCGACCCGGAGAACGAGATCTTCCGCACCGAGTACTTCGGCCCGGTCCTCGGCGTCTACGTCTACGAGGACGACAAGTACGACGAGATGCTGGAGCAGATGGAGTCGGTGTCGGACTACGCCCTGACCGGTTCGGTCATCGCGAACGACCGCGCCGCCGCGGCCTACACGATGGAGAAGCTCCGCTACGCGGCCGGCAACTTCTACATCAACGACAAGTCGACCGGCGCCGTCGTCGGCCAGCAGCCCTTCGGCGGCGGCCGCGCCTCCGGCACCAACGACAAGGCCGGCGCCCCGCAGAACCTGCTGCGCTGGACCCTGACCCGCGCCATCAAGGAGACCCTGGTCCCGCCGACCGACTACTCCTACCCGCACATGGGCTGATCCTCGGCCCCCCGTGAACACGGGCCGGCAAGCCTGACCTCTGAGCAGGCTTGCCGGCCCGTTCCCATCCGCCGGCGGTTCTTCCTCGGCAGTCGGGTGGGACCATGACGCCATGACCGTCCGACTGCGTCTCGCCCACACCTGCGACCTCGACCCCGCCGAACTCGGCGCCGCCCGGGCCCTGTTGGACGAGGCGTTCGGCGGGGACCTCTCCGACGACGACTGGGATCACGGGCTCGGCGGGATGCACGCGCTCGTCCGGGACGGGCGTGGGCTCGCCGCGCACGGGTCCGTGGTGATGCGGCGCATCCGGCACCGGGGGCGCTGGCTGCGCACCGGGTATGTCGAGGCCGTCGCCGTACGGCCCGACGCCCGGCGCACCGGGCTCGGCGGACGGGTGATGGGGGAGCTGGAGCGGGTGATCGACCGGGCGTACGACCTCGGCGCGCTCTCCGCGAGCGAGGAGGGGGCCCTGTTGTACGCCGCCCGGGGCTGGCAGCAGTGGGGCGGGCAGGTGCACGTCCTGTCCCCGGACGGCATCGCGCGGCTCGAGGGGGAGGAAGGGGGCGTCTGGCTGCGGCCCGCGCTTGCCGGTCCCCTCGACCACGGCGGCGAGCTGGTCTTCGACTGGCGTGACGGCGACGTCACCTGAGGGCGCGTCAGGCCGCGCGGACCAGGATCTTGCCCGTGTTCCCGCCCCGCAGCATCAGCAGGAACGCCTCCACGATCCGCCCGAACCCCTCGACCACCGTCTCGTCCGCCGCCAGCGCCCCACTGCGCAGATGCGGTACGGCGAAGTCGTACAGCTCTTCCTGGGCGTCCCGGTGGTCCTTCACCAGGAAGCCCTCGATGCGCAGGCTCTTCTCGACCACATCGGCGTGGTCGAAGACGACGGGCGGGGCATCCGGGGTGTTGTACTGGCTGATCGTGCCGACCCGCACCACCCGGCCCCGCTCGCGCAGCGCGCCGATCGCCGCGCCGAGTTGCGCGCCGCCGACGTTGTCCACGAAGACGTCGATGCCGGAGGGTGCCGCCTCGGCCAGAAGGTCGGCGGCCGGGGCCGTGCGGTAGTCGAAGGCGGTGTCGTAACCGACCTGCTCCGTCAGGTACTTCACCTTCTCCTCGGTGCCCGCGCTGCCGATCACCCGGCCGGCGCCGAGCAGCCGCGCGAAACGGCCGGCCGCCGTGCCGACCCCGCCCGCCGCGCCGGAGACGAACACGTCCTCGCCCTCGCGCAGCCGGGCGATCCGGGTCAGGGCGACGTAGGCCGTCAGGCCCGTGCCGCCCAGCACGCTCAGATACGCCGGCAGCGGCACGCCCGGGTGGTGCGGGAGCCGGCGGACCTCCTCGGGGCGCACCACCGAATGCGTGCGCCAGCCCCGGCGGTGGAAGACGATCTCGCCCTCGGGCAGCTCCGGGGTGCGGGAGGCGGTGACCCGGCCCAGCGTGCGGCCCTCCAGCGGGGCGTTCAACGGGAAGTCCCCGTCCATCATTTCGCGGTGGTACGGGTCCACGGACCACAGCAGGTTCTCCACCAGGGCCGTGCCGGCCGCCGGTTCGGGCACCGGGGACTCGGCGAAGCGGAAGTGTCCGGCGGTGGGGAAGCCGGTGGGGCGGGCGGTCTGCTGCACGGTGAGCGCGGTCTCGGTCATGGCAGGGGACGGTAGGCAGGAATGCCGGACGCGGGCAGGGGGTTGGGCTCATGGAACGCGCCGATCCATGAAGCAGTCTCATAGACGCAGGTGGGAGCCCCGAATGACAGCGGTCGACCTTGCCCCGCAGGAGCTGAGGACCCTGGTCGCCGTGGCCGACGAGGCCTCCTTCTCCGCCGCTGCCGCCCGGCTCGGCACCACCCAGTCCGCCGTCTCCCACACCGTGCGCGGCATCGAACGGAAGCTGGGCGTCGTGCTCTTCGAGCGCGGCCGGTTCGGGGCCCGGCCGACGCCCGCCGGGGAGCGGGCGGCCGCCCATGCGCGACGGGTGCTGCGCATGCTGCAGGCGCTGGCCGCCGACGCCCGCGGGGCGGACACCGGCGAGCTCTCCGGGCCGCTGCGGATCGCCGCCTTCCGCAGCGCCGCCCTGCATCTGCTGCCGCCCGCCCTGGAACGGCTCGCAACACAGCACCCCGGCATCGAGGTGACCGTCACCGTCGTACGGGAACTGGGCGCCGGCGCCGCGGGCGAGGTCGCCGCCGGGCGGGCCGACCTCGGGATCGCCACCCTCAGCGGGCCGCCGCCGGCCGGACTGGTCGGCGGGGTGCTGCTGGAGGAGCCGTACTCCCTGGTGCATCCGGCCGGGCACCCCGATCCGCGCTCCCTGCCGCTCGTCGACTGGGCCGAGAACTGCGGCTCCTACACGCGTGCCTGGTGGGCCGCCCAGAACTGGATCCCGGCGGCGACCGTCAACGCCGAGGACGACGGGGCGGTGCTGTCGATGGTGGGCAGCGGGCTCGGCATGGCCGTCATGCCCGCGCTCTCCCTCACGGGGGCGCCGCCCGCCGTCGAGATCACCGACCTCGGGCCGGAACGGCCGTACCGCTCCGTCGGTTACGTCACCACCCCCGAGCTCGCCGCCACCAGCGCCGTACGGGTCCTGATCCGCACCCTGCGGTCCCTCGGAACGCCGTCACCCGAACACACGAAGGCCCAGCTCAGAGCGGTGTGACGGGGTCTACCGTCTCAGATAGTAGGAAGTCCGAGTAATTGTGCAGACAGAACCGGGTCGCTCCCTTAACTTTGTAGGAGCCGAACGTCTCGCTCGATCAAGCGAATGGCGGTCGTGAGCCGGGCCCGGTGCAGGCAACCCCTGCGGCCCTCGGCTCCCCGCCCCTTCCGGCGTCTCGTAACCCCTCATTGCCGCACTCCGTATGCGAAGGAGTCGATTCCCATGGCCGAGACGACCGTCCGCCGCCGAGTCCGCCACGTGTCCCGCGCGAGCGAGTCCGACCGCAAGAACGCAGCCGCCGCCCTCCAGCGCGCCCTCGACCGCCGCGACAACGGCGGCGAGACCGGCCACTGACACCTCGTCCGATGCCGTCCACGCCGCTCAGGTCGTCCATATGGCGGACGGGGCATGTCATTCCCTGGGACGAGGAGTAGGGTGCCCGCATGTCTCGCAGCATCAATCTCGCAGTGATCCCCGGGGACGGCATCGGACAGGAAGTCGTGTCCGAGGGTCTCAAGGTCCTCTCCGCCGTCCTGCCGCAGGATGTGAAGCTGGAGACCAAGGAGTACGACTTCGGCGCCAAGCGCTACCACGCCACCGGTGAGACCCTCACCGACGCCGATCTCGACGCACTGAAGCAGCACGACGCCATCCTGCTCGGTGCCATCGGCGACCCGTCGGTGCCGTCCGGCGTCCTGGAGCGCGGCTTCCTCCTCAAGCTCCGCTTCGCCTTCGACCACCACGTCAACCTGCGCCCGTCGAAGCTCCTCCCCGGTGTCGCCACCCCGCTCGCCGGCCAGCCGGAGATCGACTTCGTCGTGGTCCGCGAGGGCACCGAGGGCCCGTACACCGGCAACGGCGGCACCATCCGCAAGGGCACCGAGCACGAGGTCGCCACCGAGGTCTCCGTCAACACGGCCTTCGGCGTCGAGCGCGTGGTCCGCGACGCCTTCGCCCGCGCCCAGGCCCGCCCGCGCAAGAAGCTCACCCTCGTCCACAAGAACAACGTGCTGACCTTCGCGGGTCACCTGTGGACGAACATCTTCACCAAGGTGGCCAAGGAGTTCCCCGAGGTCACCACCGACTACGTCCACGTCGACGCGGCGACGATCTACCTCGTCACCGACCCGGCGCGGTTCGACGTCATCGTCACCGACAACCTCTTCGGCGACATCATCACCGACCTCGCCGCGGCCGTCTCCGGCGGCATCGGCGTCGCCGCGAGCGGGAACATCAACCCCTCTCGCGAGTTCCCCTCGATGTTCGAGCCGGTCCACGGTTCCGCGCCCGACATCGCCGGCCAGGGCAAGGCCGACCCCACCGCCACGGTCCTGTCCGTCGCCCTGCTGCTGCGCCACCTCGGCTACGACGGCGAGGCCGACCGCATCGACACGGCGGTCGCCGCGGACCTCACCGAGCGCGCCGCGCTGGGTGCCCGCAGCACCTCGCAGATCGGCGACGCGCTCGCCGCCCGAGTAGCCGGCTGACCCGGCGCACCACCCACCAAGCCGCCGGGTCGGACGACCGCCCGGCGGCTTTCCCATGTCCCCGCCGGGTGCCACCATCGACCCCTGGGCCGCTTTCACCCCCATTCCTTCCGCTGCGGGGCCCGCGCGATAATCGGACGCGGAGCCGCGGTATGAGGGAAAGCTCGGACGTCCTAACACTGACAGGTCGCAGTGACGGGGCGTGAGCGCGGCCCGTCACTACAACCGGTGAAGGACAAACCACTCATGACGACGCCCACGATCGAGCTCAAGCCCTCCGCCAGTCCCCTCGCCGCCGCCGAGCGCGAGGCGATCCTGGCCGACCCCGGGTTCGGCCGCCACTTCACCGACCACATGGTGACGATCAAGTGGACCGAGGGCCGCGGCTGGCACGACGCCCAGCTCGTCCCGTACGGCCCGATCTCCCTCGACCCCTCCACCCACGTCCTGCACTACGGCCAGGAGATCTTCGAGGGACTGAAGGCCTACCGCCAGCCCGACGGCTCGATCGCGCTGTTCCGCCCCGAGGCGAACGCCCGCCGCTTCCGCAACTCCGCCCGCCGCATGGCCATGGCCGAGCTGCCCGAGGAGCTGTTCATCGCCGCGCTGGACGCGCTGCTCACCCAGGACGCCGACTGGGTCCCGCCGCACGGCGGCGAACAGTCCCTGTACCTGCGGCCGTTCATGTTCGCCACGGAGGCCGCGCTCGGCGTGCACCCGGCGAACGAGTACCTGTTCATGCTCATCGCCTCGCCCTCCGGCGCGTACTTCGCCGGTGGCGTCAAGCCGGTCACCATCTGGGTCTCCGAGGACCACGTCCGTGCCGTCCCCGGCGGCACCGGCGACGCCAAGACCGGCGGCAACTACGCCGCGTCCCTGCTGCCGCAGGCCGAGGCCGCCGCGCACGGCTGCGACCAGGTCGTCTACCTCGACGCGGTCACCCGCACCAAGGTCGAGGAGAGCGGCAGCATGAACGTCGCCTTCGTCTACGGCGACCGGATCGTCACCCCGGAGCTGACCGGCTCGATCCTGGAGGGCATCACCCGCGACTCCCTCCTCCAGGTCGCCCGCGACCTCGGCTACACCGCCGAGGAAGGCGTGATCACCCTGGAGCAGTGGCGTGCGGACGCGGCCTCCGGCGCCCTCACCGAGGTCTTCGCCTGCGGCACCGCCGCCGTGGTCACGCCCATCGGCCACGTCAAGACCAAGACGGACGCCTGGACCCACGGCGACGGCACCCCCGGCGAGGTCACCCTCCGCCTGCGCGAGGCCCTGCTCGGCATCCAGCGCGGTGTGACGCAGGACAAGCACGGCTGGATGCACAAGATCGGCTGAGGTCCGCCGCTCCGGCCGCCCAACGGAAGCGAATGGCGCGCGCGTTCGAGGCGTACCCCCACTCCCGTCCGGGTATCCACCCCTTCCGCGGGGGCGCGTGCCCCCGCGGACACACGTCCGGGACGACACCCGGCACGGGGGGAGGGGCACGTGAACGCATGGTCGCCGGTGCCACGACTGCGCTGGCTGCTGCGCGCGTTACGCACCCCGCGCCGGCCGCAGAGCCTCACCGCGCTCGCGGCCCTCGCCGGCTGCGCGGCCCTGCTGCTGTGGACCGCTCACGGCATGGACGCCTACCAGCAGAACCTCGCCCTCAATCTCGGCACCGACCTCGTCGGCGTGGTCATCACCGTGTTCGTGATCGGCCCGCTGATCTCCCGTGCCCAGGAGGGCCGGGTCCGTGAGCACACCCGGCTCGACTACGAGTGGTTCGCCTCCCAGGTGCACGGCGCCACGGCCTGCGTGAAGGTGCTGGACACCTTCTCCAACCTGTTCGGGCCGCAGTTCTCCGAGCGTCTCTTCCGGGGGATAAGGGCGGCCACCGCGCACGGGGCGCGGGTGCAGATCCTGCTGCTGGACCCCGACTCGCTCGCCGTCATCCTGCGCGGCCGGGAACTGGGCGAGCAGAGCGCCGACATCCGCCGCGACATCATGCGCAACCTGCGCACCCTGGACCACTTCGCCCGCCGTCTGGACGACAGCTCCCGCGCCCTGCTCGAGGTCCGCCTGTGCCAGACGTCCCCCGGTGTGACGCTCTACCGCTGGGACGAGCGCTGTCTGGTCTCCTTCCTCACGGTGGGCCGGCTCTCCGGCGAGGGCGTCCAGCTGGAGGTCGCCGTCCGCTCGCCGCTCGGCACCTTCGTGGAGCAGCGCTTCGACGAGCTGTGGGGGCAGAGCAAGCCGATGGAGCACTTCACCCGGCTGCCGCTCACCCTGGTGGACGCCTCCGACGTCCGCCGGGAGTTCCGCTGCCCGTTCGTGTCCGTCGAGGACCGCCTGTACGTCGCCGCGCCCGACCTGGTGTCGTACCTGGCCCGGCACCGCCGCGGCCAACTCTCCGCCTACAGCGAGGCCTTGACCGCGCCGGGTGGGCACGAGCCGATCGTGGTCGACGACGAAAGTCCGCTGCACGCGCTCCTCATCCAGCACTACGCGGAGAAGTACGATGCGTCGGCGGCCGCCTTCGTGGAGTTGCGACCCCCGGTCATGGTCACGGAATAGCGGACCTGGCACAGAATAGAGGCCCTGGCACACATGAGTTCAGCGCACCACCCCGCTTTGCACGCCAAACCCCGCTACCGCGCCTTCACCCCCCGTGACCTGGACGGACTGCTGGACCGCGTGTCCCTGCCGTCTGCCGAACGGCTGGCCCTGCGGGCCGTGTCGGCGGTCCTGCCCTTCCGTACGAACTCCTACGTGGTGGACGAACTGATCGACTGGACAGCCGTCCCCGACGACCCCGTCTTCCGGCTGACCTTCCCGCAGAGCGGCATGCTGCCCGCGCACGAACTGCGCCGGATGGTGGACCTGCTCGCCCGGGACGCGCCCGCCACCGAGGTCCGGCGCGCCGCGCACGAGATCCGGATGCGGCTCAATCCGCACCCCTCCGGCCAGCTCGACGCCAACGTCCCCGTGCACGAGGGCCGCCGGCTGACGGGACTCCAGCACAAGTACCCCGAGACGGTGCTGGTCTTCCCACGGCAGGGCCAGACCTGCCACGCCTACTGCACCTACTGCTTCCGCTGGCCGCAGTTCGTCGGCGAGTCCGAGCTGCGCATCGCCACCGACGACATCGCCGCCACCAGCGCCTATCTGCGCGCCCACCCCGAGGTGAGCAGCACGCTCATCACCGGCGGCGACCCGCTGGTGATGGGCACCGAGGTGCTGCGCCGCTACGTGGAGCCGCTGCTCGCCATCGACACCGTCCGCTCGGTCCGGATCGGCACCAAGTCGCTCGCCTTCTGGCCGTACCGCTTCCTGACCGACCGGGACGCCGACGACCTGCTGCGGCTGTTCGAGAAGGTCGTCGCCAGCGGCCGCCACCTGGCGTTCATGGCCCACTTCACCCACCCGCGGGAACTGCGCCCGCCGGCGGTGCGGGAGGCGATGCGCCGGGTGCGGGACACCGGCGCCGTGATCCGCTGCCAGGGCCCGCTGGTCGCCGGGATCAACGACAGCGCCGAGGCGTGGGCGGAGCTGTGGGAGGAGACGACCGCGCTGGGGGCGGTGCCGTACTACCAGTTCGTGGAGCGGGACACCGGCCCGCAGGGCTACTTTGGGGTGCCGCTGGCCCGCGGCCACGCGATCTTCCGGGACGCCTACGCCCGGGTCTCCGGGCTCGCCCGCACGGTGCGCGGACCGGTGATGTCGGCGATGCCGGGCAAGGTCTGCGTGGACGGCATCGCGGAGGTGGCGGGGGAGAAGGTCTTCGTCCTCCACCTCATCCAGGCCCGCGATCCCGAGCTGGTGGACCGGCCGTTCTTCGCCGCGTACGACGAGGGCGCGACCTGGTTCACCGACCTGAAGCCGGCGTTCGGCGCCGAGCGGTTCCTGCCGGGGCTGGAGGCGGGGTGACCGCCTGACCGAACTGCACCGGACTCCGCCGGGACTCGCTCAGCCCCGGCTCTCCGCGCCGACCGGTTCCTGCGCGGCCTCGACGCGGGCCGATGGCTGCTGGCGCGGCGCCAGGATCAGGTGGATCAGCCCGCCGACCGCGCCGGACAGCAGGAAGCTGCAGTCCACGCCGCCGGTCAGGTGCAGCAGCGGGCCCTGGTACGACGGCAGGGACACGGCCAGCAGACCGACGCCCGCGCCCAGCGCCCAGGAGACGGTCGCCCGGATGTTCCAGCCGGCCCGGTACCAGTAGATCCCGCCCCGCGAACGGCGGTTGAAGACCTGGAGGGCGTCGGCGTCGTAGACACCGCGGCAGCGGGCGAAGCCGATGAGGGTGATCACGGCCCAGGGGGTGCCGATGGCGGTGAGGAGGAGGACGAAGGACGTCATCGCGGACTGCGCGTTCCAGGCGTAGTGGCCGACGAACACGCAGGCCGTGGCCACGATCGCGACCGTGTGGGTGGCGCGGGCCCGGGATGCCCTCGGCAGGATGGCGTCCAGGTCCAGGCCCATGGAGTACAGCATCAGACCGGCGTTGCCGACCGAGCCGGCCGAGGCGGCCAGCAGCAGCGGGACCAGGTACCAGGTGGGGGAGGCCGTCACCAGCGGACCTGCGTAGTCGAGCGCGGCGTGGGCGCCGTACGCCGTGAAGGTGCCGAACAGTTGCGGCACCAGCAGGCCCAGGATCAGGCCCGCCCACGTGGCCTTCAGAACGCGGCGGCCCGAGTGCCGGGCGGGGGAGATGTAGCGGGTGTAGTCCCCGAGCAGGGTGATGAAGGCGATGGGACCGGACAGGCCGGCGGCCACGGCCGACAGGAACCAGGTCGGCCAGAACGAGCCGAGCAGGTAGCCGCCGGTCTGCGGCAGCGCCGCGGTGGTGAAGTGCGGGGCGTAGGCGAACACGCCCAGCACCAGCAGGAGGGTCATGCCGATGGACAGGACCTTGGACATGGTCAGCAGCACCCGGTAGCCGTACACCGCGCCCGCGACCGTGGCACCGGCGAGCAGCGCGTAGACGACGGCGTACGACAGCCCGTCCGCGGGCAGCCCGACCATCCGGCCGAGGACGCCGATCACCACGTCGCCGCCGATCCACACCGTCAGCGCGGTGTACCCGAGGGCGAGCAGCAGGCCGACGACCGAGCCCACGAGCCGGCCCCGGACGCCGAACTGGGCGCCGGAGGAGGTGGAGAGGTTGGTCGCGGTGCGCAGGGAGATCAGGGCCAGCGGTGCCGTCACCGCCGTACCGACGATCGTGCCCGCGACGATCGAGCTGACCGACGCCCACCAGCCGAGTCCGAAGGACGGGGGCAGCCAGCCGAAGATGATCACCCCGAGGCAGAGGTTGGAGCCGAGCAGGATCGAGACGAGGTCGCGCGGACCACTGGTCCGCTCCTCGTCCGGGATGGTGTCGACTCCGCGCTGTTCTATCGGCATGGCTGGTCTCCCTCGACTACCGCCGGTTCGGTTTGAGCGACGTTCAATGTGACGTGGACCTGGGCCTCCGGTCAATGCTTCAGTTTCATGAATTCTGCGTTTAGAGTGATGTTCTAAAGTATGGAAAGACAAGGAGGTGCCGCGTCGTGAGACTGACTCCCACGGAGCGTGACCGGCTGCTGCTCTTCGGGGCCGCCGAGCTGGCCCGGGCCCGCCGGGCGCGCGGCCTGCGGCTGAACGTGCCGGAGGCGACCGCGCTGATCGCGGACACCGTGTGCGAGGCGGCGCGGGACGGCAGGCGGCTCGCCGAGGCCATCGAGGCGGCCCGGTCCGTGCTCGGCCCCGAGGACGTGCTGCCGGGCGTCGCCGACGTCGTCACCGAGGTGATGGTCGAGGCGGTCTTCGACGACGGCTCCCGGCTCGCGGTGGTCTCCGACCCCATCGGCGGCGGTCTGGGAAAGGACGCTCCGGGCGCGCTGCTGCCGGGGCCCGAGCACGCCGACCCCGAGGCGGTCGTGCGGCTCACGGTCACCAACACCGCGACCGTGCCGGTCTCCGTCACCTCCCACTTCCACTTCTTCGAGGCCAACCCGCGGCTGGACTTCGTACGGGAGAAGGCCTACGGGATGCGCCTCGCCGTCCCCGCGGGCTCCTCGATGCGCTTCGGCCCCGGCGAGAGCGAGGAGGTCGGTCTCGTGCCGATCGGCGGCCACCGGATCGCGATCGGCTTCGCCGGGCTGGTCGACGGGCCGCTGGACGCGCCCGGAGCGAAGGAGGAGGCCCTGCGCAGGGCCGCGGCCTGCGGATACCTGGGAACCGCACACGCCGTCACGCCGGAAGGAGGCGGGGAGCGATGAGCCGCTCGAAGGGACGAGAGGTGAGCCGGGCGGTCCACGTCGACCCGCACGCCTACGCGGCCACCCACGGCCCCCGCGCCGGCGACCGCATCCGCCTCGGCGACTCGGGGCTCACCGTCCGCGTGGAGTCCGACTCCCAGCGCTACGGCGACGAGTTCCTGGCCGGCTTCGGCAAGACCGCCCGCGACGGGCTGCACCTCAAGGCCGCCGCCGTCCGCGAGACCTGTGACGTCGTCATCAGCAACGTCGTCGTGATCGACCCGGTGCAGGGCATCCGCAAGGTGTCGATCGGCATCCGGGAGGGGCGCATTTGCGCCATCGGCCGCGCCGGCAACCCGGACACCCTCGACGGTGTGGACGTCGTCGTCGGCACCGGCACCTCCATCGTCTCCGGCGAGGGGCTGATCGCCACCGCAGGGGCCGTCGACACCCATGTCCACCTGCTGTCGCCGCGCATCATGGAGGCCTCCCTCGCCTCCGGCGTGACCACGATCATCGGCCAGGAGTTCGGTCCGGTGTGGGGCGTCGGCGTCAACTCGCCCTGGGCGCTGCGGCACGCCTTCAACGCCTTCGATGCCTGGCCGGTCAACATCGGCTTCCTCGGCCGGGGTTCGTCCTCCTCGGACGCCCCCCTGATCGAGGCGCTGGCCGAGGGCGGCGCGTCCGGTTTCAAGGTGCACGAGGACATGGGCGCCCACACCCGGGCCCTCGACACGGCCCTGCGGGTCGCCGAGGAGCACGACGTCCAGGTCGCCCTGCACAGCGACGGCCTGAACGAGTGCCTGTCGGTCGAGGACACGCTGAGGGTGCTGGAGGGGCGGACCATCCACGCCTTCCACATCGAGGGCTGCGGCGGCGGACACGTGCCCAACGTGCTCAAGATGGCCGGTGTGCCGAACGTCATCGGCTCCTCCACCAACCCCACGCTGCCCTTCGGCCGGGACGCGGTCGCCGAGCACTACGGCATGATCGTCTCCGTCCACGACCTCAAGCCCGACCTGCCCGGCGACGCCGCCATGGCCCGCGACCGCATCCGGGCCGGCACCATGGGCGCCGAGGACGTGCTGCACGATCTGGGCGCGATCGGCATCACCTCCTCCGACGCCCAGGGCATGGGCCGCGCCGGCGAGACGGTCCGCCGTACCTTCGCCATGGCCGGCAAGATGAAGGCCGAGCTGGGCCCGATGGAGGGCGACGGCGAGGGCGACGACAACGCACGCGTCCTGCGCTACATGGCCAAGCTGACCATCAACCCCGCCCTCGCGCACGGCCTCTCCCACGAGGTCGGCTCGATCGAGATCGGCAAGCTCGCCGACATCGTGCTGTGGCGCCCGGAGTACTTCGGCGCCAAGCCGCAGCTCGTCCTCAAGGCCGGCTTCCCGGCGTACGGCGTGGTCGGCGACCCCAACGCGGCCACGGACACCTGCGAACCCCTCGTGCTGGGGCCCCAGTTCGGCTCGTACGGCGCCACGGCCGCCGACCTCTCGGTCGCGTTCGTCGCCCGGGCGGCCGTGGACCAGGGCAACGACACGATGCCGACCCGGCGCAGAAGGGTCGCCGTGCGCGGCACCCGGGGCATCGGCCCGGCCGACCTGCGGCTGAACGCCCGCATCGGCGCGGTCGACGTCGACCAGCGCACCGGTCTGGTCACCCTCGACGGCGACCCGCTGCGCTCCGAACCGGCCGACTCCGTCTCCCTCAACCGCCTCTACTTCCTCTGATCCCGCTAAGGAACACCATGTCTGCTGCCGCCGACGGCTTCCGCATGCCCGCCGAGTGGACCCCGCACGAGCGCACCTGGATGGCGTGGCCGAGCCCCAACCCGACCTTCGACGACCCGGACGACCTTGCCGCCTCCCGCGCCGCCTGGGCCACGGTGGCCCGCGCGATCCGCCGCTTCGAGCCGGTGACCGTGGTCTGCGGGCCCGGCCAGTCCGCCGAGGCGCGGGCGCTGCTCGGCCCGGACGTCGACACCGTCGAACGGGACCTGGACGACGCCTGGATGCGGGACATCGGCCCCACCTTCCTCACCAACGGCAAGGGCGAACTGGCCGCCGTGGACTGGACGTTCAACGGCTGGGGCGCCCAGGACTGGGCGCGCTGGGAGAACGACTCCAAGATCGCCGCGTATGTCTCCGACCTCGCCGGCGCGAAGACGTACGCCTCGAAGCTGGTCAACGAGGGCGGCGCGATCCACGTCGACGGCGAGGGCACCGTGCTGCTCACCGAGACCGTGCAGCTCGGCCCCGAGCGCAACCCGCACTGGTCGAAGGAGGAGGTCGAGGCCGAGATCCACGCCCACCTCGGCACCAGCAAGGCGATCTGGCTGCCACGCGGCCTCACCGGCGACTACCCTCCCCACGGCTTCGGCACGCTGGGCCACGTGGACATCGTGGCCGCCTTCGCCCGGCCCGGCGTCGTGGTGGCGCACTCCCAGCCGGACCCGGCCCACCCCGACCACGAGGTCACCAAGGAGGTCATCGGCATCCTGCGCTCCCAGACCGACGCCCGGGGCCGGGCCCTGGAGGTCGTGGAGGTCCCCGCGCCGACCGTCCTGGAGGCCGACGGCCACTGGGCCGACTACTCCTACATCAACCACTACATCTGCAACGGCGGCGTGGTGCTGTGCGGCTTCGACGACCCGCGCGACGAGATCGCCGCCGGGATCTTCCGCCGCCTCTTCCCCGAGCGGACGGTCACGCTGGTGGACGCGCGCCAGATCTTCGCCGGTGGCGGCGGCATCCACTGCATCACCCAGCAGCAGCCGAAGGTCCGGTGACGGCCCGCTTCGGGTAGAACATACGGGTGAACGTCCTGGTGTGCGCGGCCTGCGGCCGCCGTCTCAGCCCGCCGCTGCGGCTGCTGCCCGAGCTGCCCGAACGCCCGCCGCGGGACGGGCGCAAGCTCCCCGACGGGTCCCGGCACGCACCGTCGACCGTGCCGCAGGGCGTGTACTCGGTGGATCCGGAGCCGTCCGGGGCGCCGTTCGTGCCGCATCCGGACCCGGATTGGATGGGAGCCGCCGTTCCCGGCACGGTCGTCCTCGACTTCGGGCGCTGTGGGCCACCCGGCAGGCAGGGCCCGAACTTCGTGTGCCCGGGGTGCGGGGCGGCGGTGGCGACGCTGTTCGCCGACTGCTCCGGGCCGTACGAGACCCATTTCCTGCCCGACGCCGCACGGACGGTCCCCGCATGAGCGAGAACCCGTCCCCCCGCCGCCGTACTCCCGCCCCGCCCCGTGAGGACGTCCTCGCCGCCGCCATGGACATGATCGCCGAGCGCGGTCTGGAGAAGCTCACCATGGCGGCGCTCGGCCGCGAGGTCGGCATGAGCAGCGGCCATCTCCTGTACTACTTCCGCTCCAAGGACGAACTGCTGCTGCGGACCCTGGAGTGGAGCGAGGGTCGGCTGGGCGCCGAGCGGGGCCGACTGCTCACCGGCCCCGGAACCGCCCGCGAACGCCTGTCGGCCTACGTCGACCTGTACGTCCCCGACGGGCACCGCGATCCGCACTGGACGCTGTGGCTGGAGGTCTGGAACCGCTCGCAGAACGCCGACGAGGACGCGCGCGCCCGGCAGGCCGCCATCGAGGGAGCCTGGCACCGCGACCTGGTCGCGCTGATCGCCGAGGGCGTCTCGCGCGGGGAGTTCCGGCGGGTGGACGCGGACCGTTTCGCGACGAGGCTGCGTGCGCTGCTCGACGGTTTCTCCATCCACGTCGCCATCGGCCTGCGCGGTACCGATCGCGACCAAGTACTTCAGCACGTGCGGGAGTTCATCGCCGACTCCCTCGTGCTGCCCGCCGGGTAAAGGAATCCTTTCCTCCGCCGCCGGGCATGTACCGGCGCATGGGACGACAACACTGGAAGAAGATCTGGGTCGGTTCGGCGGGGAACATGGTCGAGTGGTTCGACTGGTTCGTGTACGCGAGCTTCGCCACCTACTTCGCCGGCGCGTTCTTCCCGAGCGGGAATCCCACCGCCCAGCTCATGAACACCGCGGGCATCTTCGCCGTCGGGTTCTTCATGCGCCCGGTCGGCGGCTGGCTGCTGGGACGGGTCGGCGACCGCAAGGGCCGCAAGGCGGCGCTGACGCTGACCGTCACGCTGATGTCGGCCTCGGCGATCCTCATCGCCGTCGCCCCGACCTACGCGGTCGCCGGCTACGGCGGCGCCCTCGTGCTGCTCGTCGCCCGGCTGCTGCAGGGACTGTCGGTGGGCGGCGAGTACGCGGCCAGCGCCACCTATCTGACCGAGGCCTCGGACCCGAGGAGGCGCGGGTTCGCCTCCAGCTTCCAGTACGTCTCCATGACCGCCGGGCAGATCGTCGGCCTCGGGCTGCTGATCATCCTGCAGCGCACCATGTCCGACGGCGCGCTGCACGGCTACGGCTGGCGGATCCCGTTCGTCGTCGGCGCGCTCGGCGCGGCCGTCGTCTTCTATCTGCGGCGCAGCATGCTGGAGACCGAGGTCTACGAGGAGGACACCTCCCACGCCGAGGAGCGCGGCACCCTGCGCGCCCTGTGGCGGCACCGGCGGGAGGCGTTCCTGGTCGTCGCCCTCACCATGGGCGGCACGGTCGCGTACTACACGTACACCACCTATCTGACCAAGTACCTGTCCAACTCGGCCGGGCTGTCCAAGGAGACGGCGACGCTCGTGTCCTTCACCGCGCTGATCGTCTTCGCCTGCCTCCAGCCGCTCGCCGGTGCCCTCTCGGACCGGATCGGCCGCCGCCCGCTGCTCATCACCTTCGCGGTCGGCTCCACCGTCCTCACCGTGCCGATCATGACGCTGCTCAAGCACGCGGGCGGCTACTGGCCGGCGCTCGGTCTCGCCCTGCTCGCGCTGGTCGTCGTCACCGGCTACACCTCGATCAACGCCTGTGTGAAGGCCGAGCTGTTCCCGACCGGCGTCCGCGCCCTCGGCGTGGCCCTGCCGTACGCCGTCGCCAACGCCCTCTTCGGCGGCACCGCGGAATACGTCGCCCTGTGGTTCAAGAAGGCCGGGATCGAGTCCGGCTTCTACTGGTACGTGGCGGGCTGCGCCGCCGTATCGCTGGTGGTGTACGTCGCCATGCGGGAGACGAGGGACCTGGACCTCGCCCGGGTGAGGGACCGTACGGATTCCAGTCTGACGACCGCATCCTGAGACGGGCGGCGAGCCGGGGGCGGGTTTGTGCCAGACTGCCCCCGTGCTCTCGTTCGCCATGATTATTGGCAGCAGGCGCGCCGGTCCGCAGTGACCACCTCGTACGACCAGGTGCGGGTGGCCACCGTCGTCCTCGACCCGCGCGCAGACCTCTCGCACCCGCGAGGGGTTTTTTCGTTTTCCGGCCCACCTGCAGCCGGGAGCGGAGCGCGAGGGACCATTGGGGGGACGGTGGAGCCGGTCATTCCGGTAAGACCGAAGATCCACAACAGGAGCCTTGAGACCATGACCGAGACGGCAACCAGCGAGCTCGACGACTCGTTCCACGTCTTCGACACCACGCTGCGCGACGGCGCGCAGCGCGAGGGAATCAACCTCACCGTCGCGGACAAGCTCGCCATCGCACGGCACCTGGACGACTTCGGCGTCGGCTTCATCGAGGGCGGCTGGCCCGGCGCGAACCCCCGTGACACCGAGTTCTTCGCCCGCGCGCAGGCGGAGATCGTCTTCAGGCACGCCCAGCTGGTCGCCTTCGGCGCCACCCGGCGCGCCGGGGCGAAAGCCGCCGAGGACCCCCAGGTCAGGGCGCTGCTGGAGTCCGGCGCCCCGGTGATCACCCTGGTCGCCAAGTCGCACGACCGGCATGTGGAGCTCGCGCTGCGCACCACGCTCGACGAGAACCTGGAGATGGTCCGCGACACGGTGTCGTACCTGAAGGAGCAGGGCCGCCGGGTCTTCGTGGACTGCGAGCACTTCTTCGACGGCTACCGCGCCAACCCCGAGTACGCCAAGGCCGTGGTCCGTACGGCCGCCGAGGCCGGCGCCGACGTCGTCGTCCTGTGCGACACCAACGGCGGCATGCTCCCCGCCCAGATCCACGCCGTCGTCGCCACCGTCCTCGCCGACACCGGCGCCCGCCTCGGCATCCACGCCCAGGACGACACCGGCTGCGCGGTCGCGAACACCCTGGCCGCCGTGGACGCGGGCGCGACCCACGTCCAGTGCACCGCCAACGGCTACGGCGAGCGCGTCGGCAACGCCAACCTCTTTCCGGTCGTCGCCGCGCTGGAGCTGAAGTACGGCAAGAAGGTGCTGCCCGAGGGCAAGCTCCGTGAGACGACCCGCATCTCGCACGCCATCGCCGAGGTCGTCAACCTGACCCCCTCCACCCATCAGCCGTACGTGGGCGTGTCGGCCTTCGCGCACAAGGCCGGGCTGCACGCCTCCGCGATCAAGGTCGACCCGGACCTGTACCAGCACATCGACCCCGAGCTGGTCGGCAACACCATGCGCATGCTGGTCTCCGACATGGCGGGCCGCGCCTCCATCGAGCTCAAGGGCAAGGAGCTCGGCATCGACCTCGGCGGCGACCGCGAGCTGGTCGGCCGGGTCGTGGAGCGGGTCAAGGAACGCGAACTCAAGGGCTACACCTACGAGGCAGCCGACGCCTCCTTCGAACTCCTCCTGCGCGCCGAGGTCGAGGGCCGCCCGCTGAAGTACTTCGACGTGGAGTCCTGGCGGGCCATCGTCGAGGACCGCCCCGACGGCACCCACGCCAACGAGGCCACGGTGAAGCTGTGGGCCAAGAGCGAGCGGATCGTCGCCACGGCGGAGGGCAACGGCCCGGTCAACGCCCTGGACCGCGCCCTGCGCGTGGCCCTGGAGAAGATCTACCCGCAGCTCGCCAAGCTGGACCTGGTCGACTACAAGGTCCGCATCCTGGAGGGCAAGCACGGCACCCAGTCCACCACCCGCGTGCTGATCTCCACCTCGGACGGCGCCGGCGAGTGGTCCACGGTCGGCGTGGCGGACAACGTCATCGCCGCGTCCTGGCAGGCGCTGGAGGACGCGTACACGTACGGGCTGCTGCGGGCGGGGGTGGAACCGGCGGAGTAACCGCGGCAGCGGCACCTCCCGGCGGGCGGCGCCCCCGGCCGCGCCCGGTTACGGGGCGCGCCAGATGTTGTCGAAAGCGGCGTTCTCGATGCGGCGCCGCTCCCGCACGGCCCCCAGTTCCGTCACCGCGTCGCCGACCGCCACCACAACGGTGATCATCGCCTCCTCTCCGATCTCCTCCTCGGGCGGCCGCTCGCCCTGGATGCCCAGGGTGGCGGCGAGAGACGCGAGCACCGGCTCGTGGGACCACCAGCGGTCGGCGGCGTGCCGGCGGGCCGGGGTGTCGGCCGCCGCGGCCTTGTCCGCGCGGTGCGGCCAGCGGTGCCGCTTCCCGGAGAGCTGCCCGGAGGTGTCCAGGACGTCGCGGTAGGCCGTGGCCAGCCCCTCCCCCCGGCGCCACAGCCAGTCCTCGACCGTCTCGTACGGCTCCTCGCGCACGAGCGCGGCCCCGGCCTCGTCCAGCATCCGGTCACCCGTGGTCAGCACGGGACCGGGAACGATGCGCTCACCGTCCAGGGTGAGCGCCCGCGCCCCGAGGAGGTCGATCAGCTCGGCCCCCGCGAGCGCCAGCGACAGATCGCCCGGCTCGACGGGATGATCGCCGGGTACGTCGAGACTGACGAGGAACAGATCCTGCGGTGTGGTCATACCCCCACCATGTGCCGTGTGCAGCGGATCCGCCAGGCCGGGGGTCCAGGGGGCGGAGCCCCCTGGACCCCCGGTGCACTACTGCAGCTTCCACTTCTGGTTCGCGGCCCCGGTGCACGACCAGATCTGTGCCCGCGCCCCGTTCGCGGACGAGTTGTCCGTCACGTCGAGGCACTTGTCGGCCGCCAGGTTCACCACGTCACCGGTCGAGGAGTTGTACGACCACTGCTGGGCGCCGGTGCCGTTGCAGTCGTACAACTGCACCTTGGCGCCGTCCGCCGTCGAACCCGACGTCACGTCCAGGCACTTGCCGAGCGCCTGGATCGACCCGTCGGCCGCGACCGTCCACTGCTGGGCGGCGGTGCCGTTGCAGTCGTAGAGCTGTACGGCCGTGCCGTTGGCGCTCGAAGCGCCCGCCACGTCCAGGCACTTGCCGGCCAGGCCGACGAAGGAGCCGGTCCGGGTGCCGCCGCCGGACTGGGTGCCGGACCAGGTGAAGGTGGCCGAGGTCTTGGCGGGCAGCGAGTAGGTGGCGTGCTCGGAGCCCCAGCCGATGGTCACCGTCTGCGCCGAGGACGAGCCGTTGTACGCGATCAGCGCCTTGCTGCCGTCGGGGTTGCGCCAGGCCACGTTCGGCACGGTGGTGGACGCCGTGGAGGCGATCCGCTGGGCGCCCGGCCGGACGAACTTGGTCAGGTGGCCCATGTCGTAGTACTCGACGGTGTAGTCCACGGTGCCGCTCTCCCCGTCCCCGTCGTGCACGGTGACCAGCCCGGTGCAGGTGCCGCAACCGCCGTTGTGGGGACCGCCGTTCTGGTCCACGGCCAGCGACCACTTGGTCACCGACTTCGCCCAGTTGCGGGTGTAGTCGATGATGTTGGACATGTCCTCGCGCTGCTGGTCGGCGATCCAGGTGCCGCCCGAGTGCTCGGTGCCGAAGGCGTCCAGCGCGGGGTACTGGTTGTGCACGGTGGTCTGCTTGGCGACGTCACCGCCGTAGCCGTGCCAGGCGATCCCGCCGAAGTTGGGGTGGTTGCGGATCGCCGGGTCGTCGACGCTCTGGGCCGCGTAGGAGTCGTAGGTGTCCCAGTTCCAGTCGTGGGCCAGGACCTTTGTCGAAAGGCCCGCCGACTGCAGCTGCGGCAGCAGGTCGTTCTTGAGGAAGTACTGGATGCCGGACACGTTCCAGCTCATCGAGGGGTAGCCGGAACAGCAGGTCGGCTCGTTCTGCGGGGTGACGTACGAGACGTTGATCCCCTGGCCCTTGTACGCCTGGAGGTACTTCACGAAGTAGGAGGCGTACGCCGCGTAGTCCTCGGCCTTGAGCCAGCCGCCGTTGAGCGATCCGCTGTCCTTCATCCAGGCCGGGGCGGTCCACGGCGAGGCCATCACCGTCAGGGACGGGTTGAGCTGGAGCGCCTGCCGGGTGAGCGGCACGACGTCCGCGAGGTCGTGCGCGATGGAGAAGCTGTTCAGGTTCGGGTCCGTCTGGCCGGACGGCACGTCGTCGTACGTGTAGCCGTAGCGTGCGAGGTCCGAGGCGCCCATCGGGTTGCGCAGGAACGACAGTCCGATGCCGTCCGTCGGCGAGAACAGCTTGCGCATGGTCGCGTCCCGGGTGCTCTGGGACAGCGCCCCGCTGCTGTTCATCAGCCAGGCCGCGGTGTCCGTGAAGGACGCGCCGCCGCCGGTGAAGGTCTGGTAGCGGGTGTTCTCGTCGACGGTGATGTTCGTGCCACCGCCGCCCGTGCCGGACTGGAAGGCGAACGGGGCCTGGGCCTGCAGGCCGCGTACGACATGCCGGCCGGCGGAGTCGTCGGTGGTGGTGAGCCAGGCCGTGACCTGCTCGCCGGCCGCGTGCGCGGGGGGTACGGCGGCGGTGAAGCCGGCGGCGGAGAGCAGCCCGGCCAGCAGCAGCCGGACTGTGCGGGGGGTTCTCCTCATGGTGCGTCGCCCTTCCTCTCGGGTCGACAGAGCGGGGACCGGCACAACTGACGTGCGGTCTTGACGGGTTGAGGTGCCGTTAGTTAACTCACGGCGTGATCTAAGCCATGAGTGAACCATGAGAGTCGAGGGAAGGTCTATGCCGAGAACCGCCCTGCTCGTCTCCGGGGCCCTGCTCGCCGCCCTGTTGCCCCTGTCCGTCGCGGCGCACGCCGCCGACGACCCCGCGCCGGTCCCCGTCGACCGCTTCGAGGGCGAGGTCCCCTTCGCCGCCCAGCCCGCCGACGGCATCTTCACCTGGGGAAGCGACGCCGACGACCCGCCCACCCTGCACCTCACCGACCGCAGCGACGCCCCCGAGGGCGGCAAGGTCCTCACCGGCACCTACGACATCAGCGGCTACGGCGGCTTCACCCACGACTTCGCCGCCGCCGAGCCGGCCCACGACTGGTCCGCCCACCAGGGCATCCGCTTCTGGTGGGAAGGCCGTGACAACGGCCGGAAGATCGCCTTCGAGATCAAGGACGGCGGCGCGAACGGCGAGGCCTCCGAACTCTGGACGACCTCCTTCACCGACGACTTCACCGGCTGGAAGCAGATCCAGATCCCCTTCACCGACTTCGTCTACCGCACCGACTACCAGCCCGTCGGCGGCATCGACCACGTCCTCGGTCTCACCGGGATGTGGGGGTACGCCGTCACGCTCCCGGCCGGCACCAAGGGCGACTTCGCCATGGACGACGTCGAGCTGTACGGAAGGGCCGACCAGTCGCTGCGCGCCTCCGTCAGCACCGACGCGCCCGTGTACCCCGTCAAGGCGGGCGGCACCGCCGAGGTCAAGGTCACCCTGGCCACCACCGGCGACCGGCCCGTCGACGACCCGGTGACGGTCACGTACGCCACGGAGGACGGCACCGCCACCGCCGGCCGGGACTACACCCCGACCGCAGGCACCCTCACCTTCCCCGCCGGTACCGCCTCGGGTGCGACGCGGACCATCGAGGTGCCCACCCGGAAGACCAGGGGCGCCGCACCCGCCAGGACGATCCCGCTCAAGCTCACGGTCACCGGTGCCAAGGCTCCCGCCGAGACCCCGCAGGTCGTCGTCGACGCGCACGGACTGCCGTACCTGAACAGCAGGTTGCCCGTGAAGAAGCGCGTCGCGGATCTGCTGTCCCGCATGTCCCTGGCGGAGAAGGCCGGGCAGATGACCCAGGCCGAGCGCGGGGCCGTCGGGACCGGGGGCGACATCTCCACGTACGCCCTCGGCTCGGTGCTGTCCGGCGGCGGCTCCACGCCCACGCCCAACACCCCGGAGGCCTGGGCGAAGATGGTCGACGGCTTCCAGCTCCGCGCCCAGGCGACGCGGTTCCAGATCCCGCTGATCTACGGCGTCGACGCGGTCCACGGCCACAACAACCTGGCCGGCGCCACGATCATGCCGCACAACATCGGCATCGGCGCGAGCCGGGATCCCCGACTGGCCGAGAAGACGGGGGCGGTGACGGCCGCCGAGGTTCGCGCCACCGGCATCCCCTGGGACTTCGCGCCCTGCCTGTGCGTGAGCCGCGACGAACGCTGGGGCCGCTCCTACGAGTCCTTCGGCGAGGATCCCGCCCTCGTGCAGTCCATGGAGACCATCATCCAGGGCCTCCAAGGCCGGTCGGACGGCCGGGACCTGGGCCGTGACGACAAGGTGCTGGCCACCGCCAAGCACTTCGTCGGCGACGGCGGCACCGCGTACGGCTCCTCCACCACCGGCACCTACACCACCGACCAGGGCGTCACCACGGTCACCCGGCAACAGCTGGAGGACATCCACCTGGCGCCGTACCGGACCGCCGTCGAGCGGGGCATCGGCACGGTCATGCCGTCGTACTCCTCCCTCGACATCGTCGGCGACGGTCAGGGGGCGGTGAAGATGCACGCCCGCGGCGACATGATCAACGGCGTGCTCAAGGACCGGATGGGCTTTGCCGGCTTCGTCATCAGCGACTGGAACGCCATCGACCAGCTCCCCGGCGACTACGCCACGCACGTCCGCACTGCGGTGAACGCGGGCATCGACATGATGATGGTGCCGTACTCCTACAAGGACTTCAGCGGAACGCTCGCCGGCGAGGTGAAGGCGGGCCGGATCAGCGAGAAGCGGATCGACGACGCCGTCTCCCGCATCCTGACCCAGAAGTTCAGGCTGGGCCTCTTCGAGCACCCCTACGCCGACACCTCCGGCGCCGCCGCCATCGGCTCCCCGGCCCACCGGGCGGTCGCCCGCCAGGCCGCCGCCGAGTCGCAGGTGCTGCTGAAGAACAGCGGCGGGCTGCTGCCGCTCAAGAAGAGCGAGAAGGTGTACGTCGCAGGGTCCAACGCCGACGACCTCGGCAACCAGACCGGCGGCTGGACCCTCACCTGGCAGGGCGCGTCCGGCACCCACACCCAGGGCACGACCATCCTGCAGGGCATGCGCGCGGCCGGCGGGAACGTCACCTACTCCAAGGACGCCTCGGCCCCGACGGACGGCTACGACGTCGGCGTGGTCGTCGTCGGCGAGACCCCGTACGCCGAGGGCGTCGGCGACGTCGGCAACGGCCACAGCCTCCAGCTGTCGGCGGCCGACCGGGCGGCCGTGGACAAGGTGTGCGCCGCCATGAAGTGCGCGGTGCTGATCGTCTCCGGCCGCCCGCAGCTCGTCGGCGACCGGCTCGACGAGGTCGACGCACTGGTGGCCTCCTGGCTGCCCGGAACCGAGGGCGAGGGCGTCGCCGACGTCCTCTACGGCAAGCGCCCCTTCACCGGACAGCTCCCCGTCACCTGGCCGAGGTCCGAGTCCCAGCTCCCGATCAACGTCGGCGACGCGTCCTACGACCCGCAGTTCCCCTACGGCTGGGGCCTGAGCACGCTCACCGACGTCCCGCGGGGCGGTACGGCCACCCTGAAGGCGCTGGGCGCGGCGGCGACGGCGGCCGAGCGCAGGGGCGACGACCGGGCCGGCCGTGAGCTGGTGACCGAGGCGCGGCTGCTGGTCCAGCAGAAGATCGGTGACCGGATGGCACAGACGGTGGCGAAACCCTTCGCCGACGCCGACCACCTGCTGCTGACCGGCCGCTACGGAAAGGCGGTGGGGAAGCTGATCGAGGCGTACGGGGCCGCGTAGATCAGCGCGGTATGACCGATCAGGGGAGGCTTCGGGTAGCGTCGAAGGATGAAGGCCGTCCTGCGGACCCGAAGCCTCCCAGCCCTGTTGCTGGCCGCCCTCGTCCTGGCCGTCGCGACCCTGTTCGCCCCCGCGGCGGGCGCGGACACGAGCATCAACTCCGTCGCCCAGGCCCTCCGCAAGAGCCCGGTCTACGTCGACCCGGCCGCCTCGGCCCAGCTGCCGAAGGCCGATGCCGACGCGCTCGCGAAACGCATCAAGGACGCGAACAAACCCCTCTTCATCGCGGTGCTTCCGGCCGGCTACCCGACCGCGAACCTCTTCTCGGACCTGCGCGCGGCCACCGGTATCACCGGCCTGTACGGCATCCGCCTCGGTGACCGCTTCGACGCCCGCGCCGACTCCTCCGTCATGTCGGCGACGGCCCGGCGGAACCTGGTCCAGAGCGTCCAGGGCGAGCCGGCCAAGGCCCAGCTCTCCGACTTCACCGACCGCGCCCTGGCCAACATGGGCGGCCATGCCCCGTCGAGCTGGGGCGGCTCCGGCGGGGGCTCCTCCGGTACGGCCCTGATCGTGGTGGCCGCGGTGCTGGTGGCGGGCGCCGCCGGCGCCTACGCACTGGTGCGCCGCAGCCGCCGGCGGCGCGCGGAGGAGCAGCGGGCCGCCCTGGACCGGCTGCGGGTGGTCGTGGACGAGGACATCACCGCCTTCGGCGAGGAACTGGACCGCCTCGACTTCCAGCCGGCCGAGCCCGGCGCCGACGACGCGATGCGCGCCGACTACGAACACGCCCTGGACGCCTACGAGACCGCCAAGCAGCACATGGCCGCCGCGAGCCGCCCGGAGGACGTCCGAACGGTCACCGAGACCCTGGAGGACGGCCGCTTCTCCCTGGCCCGGCTGGCCGCCCGCCGCGAGGGCCGGCCCCTGCCCGAGCGCCGCCCGCCCTGCTTCTTCGACCCGCGGCACGGCCCCTCGGTGACCGACGCCGACTGGACCCCGCCCGGCGGAGCCCCGCGCCAGGTCCCCGTCTGCGCGGCCGACGCCACCCGGCTGGCCGACGGCCGGGACCCGGTCATCCGCGAGGTGGACACCGACTACGGCCGCCGCCCCTACTGGGACGCGGGCCCCGCCTACGGCCCCTGGGCGGGCGGCTACTTCGGCGGCGGCATCCTGCCCGGCCTGCTCGTCGGCACCCTCCTCGGCAGCATGATGGCCACCCCCTCGTACGCGGCCGACTACGGCACCGGGTACGGCGACTTCGGCGGTGGCTACCAGGGCGGCGACGTCTCCGGGACGGACTTCGACGCCCAGGACTTCGGGGGCGGGTTCGGCGACGGCGGCGACTTCGGCGGGGGCGACGGTGGCGGGGGCGACTTCGGCGGGGGGTTCTGAACGCCGGACGCGCCGGACCCTGCCCGTCCGCCACCGGCGCTCGCCCTCTCCGCCCGTCTCCAGCGACCCCAGCCGCTCCACAGCACGGACCGGCGCCGGTCGTCCGTCCCCCGCTCCCGCACCGGTGGCTGTGCCGTTCGCCGGCAGCGTGCCACCAGGCGGCGGAGAAGGTCCGTTGGCCGCCACGTTCCGGCCGTGGGTACCGTCGCCGGCAGGACACGCGAGCGCCCGCCTCCCGCAGCGGCGCTCGCCCTCTCCGCCCGTCTCCAGGGACCCAAGCCGCTCCATCGGCCCGGCCACTTCCCGCTCCAGTGCCCGCCGTCGGGACTCGGTGAGCGACAGCACGGACCGGCGCCGGTCGTCCGTCCCCTGCTCCCGCACCGGTGGCTGTGCCGTTCGCCGGCAGCGTGCCACCAGGCGGCGGAGAAGGTCCGTTGGCCACCACGTTCCGGCCGTGGGTACCGTCGCTGGCAGGACACGCGAGCGCCCGCCTCCCGCAGCGGCGCTCGCCCTCTCCGCCCGTCTCCAGGGACCTCAGCCGCTCCATCGGCCCGGCCGCCGGCGCCGGCACGCCGCGCTCGGTCTCGCCGACCGACCCGAGGGCCCCGGTCGGCCGGGCGTCCCGCTCGGCCATGTCCCGCTCCAGTGCCCGCCGTCCGGACTCGGTGAGCGACAGCACGGACCGGCGCCGGTCGTCCGTCCCCTGCTCCCGCACCGGCGGCCGTGCAACGCGAGCGCCCGCCTCCCGTTTCCGGGGGCGGGCGCGCTCACGGTGGTGCCGGCCGAGCGGCCGGGGCTCAGGCCTGCTTGATCGCCGAGATGTCGAAGTGCAGCTTGATCTTGTCGGAGACGAGCATCCCGCCGGTCTCCAGCGCCGCGTTCCAGGTGAGGCCCCACTCGGAGCGCAGGATCTCGGCCTTGCCCTCGAAGCCGACGCGCTCGTTGCCGAACGGGTCCTTCGCGGCGCCGTTGAACTCCAGGTCGATGGTGATCGGCTTGGTCACGCCGAGCAGGGAGAGGTCGCCGGTGATGCGGTAGTCGTCGCCGCCCAGGGCCTCCGCCTTGGTGGAGCGGAAGGTCATGACCGGGAACTCGTCGATCTTGAAGAAGTCGGACGACTTCAGGTGGCCGTCCCGGTCGGTGTTGCCGGTCTCGATGCTCTCCATCTTGACGTCGAGCGTGGCGGTGGAGTTGGCGGGGTTCGCCCCGTCCAGGTGCAGGGTGCCGGTGAAGTCCTGGAAGGAGCCCTTGACGTTGGTGACCATCGCGTGGCGCGCCACGAAACCGATCGTGGTGTGCGCGGGGTCGATGGTGTAGTCGCCGGTCAGCGCGGTCAGGTCGGGACCGGCGGCGGGGGCCTGCGGGGTGTTCTCTTTGCGGCTGAAGATGCCCATGACGTTCTCCTGGAGGTATCTGTTTAACGTTCAACGAACCCAACGAGTTCGACCGTAGACCTATTCCGTCCGGTTTTCAACATCATCCGCAGAGTGACTTTGCGGTAACCTTTGGTCACCGAATGTCCCCCGAGCCGACAGGTACGGTGGGGTGCGGTGGTCCTTTCGGCGGGCAGCCGTCCGGGGTCGTCCGTCACCCCGGCGATGGCATGCGCCGGCCGTGAATGTGGGGCGGCTCTCAGGTGACGCCTTTGTGGCGCCCCTACAACCCCGATGCCCTGTGAGCAGTCGGAACGGCTGCACGCGGCCATGGTTCTGTTCACTCGTACCAGGAAAACGGGCCGGAGACTGTACGGAGTCAACGGCCCGCTTTCCTTGGTGTCCTTCGTAAGGTCGCTACATGACCGTTTTGGAAGAGACGACGGGTGAGCCGACCGGCGAGCCGACGGACGCACGCGGACGGGTCGCCGAGCTGCACGACATCCGTGCGCAGGCCGTGGCGGGCCCCGGCGAGAAGGCGACCGAGGCGCAGCACGCCAAGGGCAAGCTGACGGTGCGGGAGCGGATCGGACTGCTCCTGGATCCGGGGTCCTTCCAGGAGGTCGAGCAGCTGCGCCGGCACCGGGCCACCGGCTTCGGCCTGGAGGCGAAGAAGCCGTACACCGACGGTGTCGTCACCGGCTGGGGCACGGTGGAGGGTCGTACGGTCTTCGTCTACGCGCACGACTTCCGGATCTTCGGCGGTGCGCTGGGCGAGGCCCACGCCACCAAGATCCACAAGATCATGGACATGGCCATCGCGGCCGGCGCGCCCCTGGTGTCGCTGAACGACGGCGCGGGCGCCCGCATCCAGGAGGGCGTCTCCGCCCTCGCCGGCTACGGCGGCATCTTCCAGCGCAACACCAGGGCCTCGGGCGTCATCCCGCAGATCTCGGTGATGCTCGGCCCGTGCGCGGGCGGCGCGGCCTACAGCCCCGCCCTGACGGACTTCGTCTTCATGGTCCGCGACACCTCGCAGATGTTCATCACCGGCCCGGACGTGGTCAAGGCGGTCACCGGCGAGGAGATCACCCAGAACGGCCTGGGCGGCGCCGATGTCCACGCCGAGACCTCCGGCGTGTGTCACTTCGCCTACGACGACGAGGAGACCTGCATCGCCGAGGTGCGGTACCTGTTGTCGCTGCTGCCGCAGAACAACCGGGAGAACCCGCCCCGGGTGGAGTCCTCGGACCCGGCCGACCGCCGCTCGGACGTGCTGCTGGACCTGGTCCCGGCCGACGGCAACCGCCCGTACGACATGACCAAGGTCATCGAGGAGATCGTCGACGACGGCGAGTACCTGGAGGTCCACGAGCGCTGGGCGCGGAACATCATCTGCGCACTGGCCCGCCTGGACGGCCAGGTCGTCGGCATCATCGCCAACCAGCCGCAGGTGCTGGCGGGCGTCCTGGACATCGAGGCGAGTGAAAAAGCTGCGCGCTTTGTCCAGATGTGTGACGCTTTCAATATCCCGATCGTCACCTTCCTGGACGTGCCGGGGTTCCTCCCCGGTGTCGACCAGGAGCACGGCGGAATCATCCGCCACGGCGCGAAGCTGCTGTACGCCTACTGCAACGCGACCGTGCCGAGGATTTCGCTCATCCTGCGCAAGGCGTACGGAGGTGCCTACATCGTCATGGACTCCCAGTCGATCGGCGCCGACCTCACCTACGCCTGGCCGACCAACGAGATCGCCGTCATGGGCGCCGAGGGCGCCGCGAACGTCATCTTCCGCCGGCAGATCGCCGATGCGCCGGACCCCGAGGCCATGCGGGCCCGGATGGTGAAGGAGTACAAGGCCGAGCTGATGCACCCGTACTACGCGGCCGAGCGCGGCCTCGTGGACGACGTCATCGACCCGGCCGAGACCCGCGAGGTCCTGGTGAAGTCCCTGGCCATGCTGCAGTCCAAGCACGCCGACCTGCCCTCCCGCAAGCACGGCAACCCCCCGCAGTAACCGAGCGGACCCGCCGCGGCAACCCCGCGGACCTCTCTCTCACGGAGACTGACACCCATGAGCACTCCTGACATCCGCGTCGAGAAGGGCCACGCCGAGCCCGAGGAAGTCGCCGCCATCACGGCCGTCCTCCTGGCCCGCGCGGCCGCCCAGCCGGCGCCTTCGGTCCACATCCACCGAGGCCGTGCCAAGGCCGCTTGGCGCCGCCTGGAGCGCGAAGGCGGCTTCCGGGCCCCGCACAGCTGGCATTAGGCTGCGCCGCTCCACCGGTTCTTGAAGGGGCCCCTCCACTGCGGAGGGGCCCCTTCTCGCTGAGTACGCCGCCGAGCAAAAAGAAACCCCGCGCCCCGTGCGGGGCGCGGGGAACCGCGCGAGCGACCAGGAACCACCGCGGACGGCGTACGACCTGCCGTGGCGGCCCAGCGGCCGAACTACCGAAGCCGAGCCATCAGAGCGTGCTCCACGAGAGTGATCAGCGTCGACTTGGCGTCAGCCCTGTGGCGGGCGTCCGTCGTGATGATCGGGGTGTCGGGGCCGATCTGCAGGGCCTCGCGGACCTCGTCGGGGTTGTACGGCTGGTTGCCGTCGAAGCCGTTGAGGGCGATGACGAAGGGCAGGCCGCTGTTCTCGAAGTAGTCGACGGCCGGGAAGCAGTCGGCGAGGCGCCGGGTGTCCACGAGCACCACCGCGCCGATCGCACCGCGTACCAGGTCGTCCCACATGAACCAGAAGCGGTCCTGACCCGGCGTACCGAAGAGGTAGAGGATCAGGTCCTGGTCCAGGGTGATGCGGCCGAAGTCCATGGCGACGGTGGTCGTCGTCTTGTCTCCGGTGTGGGTGAGGTCGTCGATGCCGGCCGAAGCGGACGTCATGACGGCCTCTGTGCGCAGCGGGTTGATCTCCGAGACGGCGCCGACGAACGTGGTCTTGCCCACGCCGAAGCCGCCCGCCACCACGATCTTCGCGGAGGTGGTGGAGCGGGAAGGACCGCCGCTAGAGCTTGCGAAGTCCACTGAGCACCCTTTCGAGCAGTGTCACGTCTGGCTGGCCACCGGCGTTCTCGTCGCCGCCGGGCTGATGGATGGCGACCAGGCCCGCCTCCGCCAAGTCGGCGACGAGGATCCTGGCCACGCCGAGGGGGATCGTCAGGAGCGCGGAGATTTCGGCTACCGACTTGATCTCCCGGCACAGGTTGCAGATCCGCTGATGCTCGGGCAGCTGGCCCTGCATCTGGTGCGGAGCGGCGGTGGTGTGCACCAGTGCCTCGATGGCGAGCTGGTAGCGCGGGCGGGTCCGGCCGCCGGTCATGGCGTACGGACGCACCAAGGGGTTGTTCGATGCGGTCACGGGCGCCTGCTCGGGGCGGCGCTGCGGTTGCACCGGCTGGATCCGCGGGGCCGGCGGCTGCTCGTACGGCGAGGGGCCGGGGCCCTGCGGGGCGTACGGGTGCCGATGGCTCGGGGCGGAGGGAAAGTTGTACCGGTTCGCCGAGCCGCCGTCCTGACCCTGGGCAGGGCCGTACGACCAGTTGCCCGAAGACGAACCGCCTGGGGGTGTTGCCACTTTCTCCTCCTCCGACTGCGCCGGGCACCCATCCGTGTGGAGCCGCGTCCCGAAACCTTACGGCCCCGGGACGCGTATACGCACCGTTCGTCTGTTAGTTGAGAAGGCTTCCCTGGAGCTCTGCGCGCAGATCCGGGGTGAGGACCGTGCCCGCGCGGTCCACCAGAAGGGCCATCTCGTACCCGATGAGACCGATGTCCGCTTCCGGGTGGGCCAGTACGGCGAGGGACGAGCCGTCGGAGATGGACATGATGAAGAGGAATCCCCGCTCCATCTCCACAACCGTCTGATTCACGCTGCCCCCCTCGAAGATCCGGGAGGCGCCTGCCGTCAGAGACGTCAGACCGGAGGCGACGGCCGCGAGCTGGTCGGCGCGGTCGCGGGGGAAGCCTTCGGACATCGCCAGAAGGAGTCCGTCGGCGGAGACCACCACCGTGTGGGACACCCCCGGGGTGTTGTCCACGAAGTTGGTGATCAACCAGTTCAGGTTCTGTGCCGCCTGGCTCATCGGGCTCACACTAACGCTCCTGGTTGTAGGTGCTGTCAGGACCGAAGCCCTGGCCGTTCGTTTCACTGCCTGCACTGCGTCCGCGCTGGACGCCCCTGCGCAGGTTGCTCAGCCTGCCCCGGACGTCCTCCGGGGCGCGGGAGACCTGTGGGCCCCCCTGGGGGGTGGTTTCGGCGGAACCCGAGACCAGGTTGGCCTTGGGCACCCGCCGCGGCAGGCCCGAGGCGGTGACCCCGCCTGCCTTGGGCTTCCGGAGCTGCGACGCCTGCTGCCAACGCTCGTCGTTCTGCGAGCGCCAGCCGCTGTCGCCGCCCGCCGCCGGGGTGTTGCCCGGTGCCGGAGCTTCCTGCTGCACGCGCGCCGTGCCACCCGTGGGGGCCGAGCCGTTGGAGCCGCTCGCCGCGGATCCGCGGCGGGGCAGCCCGGCGTCGGTCAGCTCGTGGGCGGCGGGAGAGGCCGGTCCCGGACGGTCGAAGCCTACGCGGTTCCGCTCACTCGCGTCACCGGCCTGCGAGGATTCCGTTTCCGGAGCGTAATGAGCCGGATAGCCGTTGCGGAAGCCGTCCTGCTGCGGCTGCTGCGGCCAGTCGTCCTGGAAGGACGGGGCCTGCGGCTGCTCCGCATAGGCGGGGTCCGGGTAGCCGCCGTTGGGCGCGTAGTACTGCTCGTCGTACGGCTTGTCGTACGACTGCTCCTCGAACGAGGCCTGCTGCGGCTCGGCGTACGTCTGCTCCTCGTACGTCTGCTGCGGCTGCTCCTGGTAGGCCTGCTCCTCGTACGACGGCCGCGGCTGCTCCTGGTAGCCCTGCGGGCCGTCGAAGAGCGGGTCGGCGTAGTCGGCGGGGGCCTCCGTGGCCTCCTGCTGCGGCAGGCCCGGCTGCTCGCCGTGCGTCTGCGCCTCCAGGGCCGCCCGGCGCTCCTCGCGCATCAGGGAGCGGCCGACCGGGTCCAGCTCGCGGATGTCGTCGGGGACGTCCACGTACCGGCTGTCGTCGAAGCCCAGTTCGGCGGCGGTGCGCAGGGGCTGCTGATGGTTGAAGTTCTCACCCTGGAACTGCTGCTCCGGGATGATCTGCGAGACGGTGAACTCCTCGCGGTCCAGCGGGACTTCGCCGCCGCCGCCGTGCGTGATCGCGTCCGGCAGCATGACCAGCGAGGTGGTGCCGGCCTGCTCGCCCGAGGGGCGCAGCTGGACGCGGATGCCGTGCCGGTCGGACAGCCGGCCGACCACGAACAGGCCCATGCGCTGGGAGATCGCGGCGTCCACGGTCGGCGGGTTGGCCAGCTTGTGGTTGATGTCCGCGAAGTCCTCGGCCGTCAGGCCGATGCCCTTGTCGTGGATCTCGATCATGATGCGGCCGTCGGGCAGCCGCGTCGCGGTGACGCGGACCTTGGTCTGCGGGGAGGAGAACGTGGTGGCGTTCTCCAGCAGCTCGGCCAGCAGGTGCACGAGGTCGGTGACCGCACGGCCGTGGATCTCGGCCTCGGGGACACCGGACAGCTCGATGCGCTCGTACTGCTCCACCTCGGAGGAGGCGGCGCGCAGCACGTCGATCAGCGGGACCGGCTGGTCCCAGCGGCGGCCGGGCTCCTCGCCGGCGAGGACCAGGAGGTTCTCGCCGTTGCGGCGCATACGGGTGGCCAGGTGGTCCAGCTTGAAGAGGTTCTCCAGCTGGTCCGGGTCGGCCTCGTTGTTCTCCAGGTCGGTGATCAGGGTCAGCTGGCCCTCGATCAGCGACTGGTTGCGGCGCGAGAGGTTGGTGAAGATCGCGTTGATGTTGCCCCGCAGCAGGGCCTGCTCGGAGGCGAGCCGGACCGCCTCGCGGTGGACCTGGTCGAAGGCGCGGGCGACCTCGCCGATCTCGTCCTTGGTGGTGATCGGGATCGGGGCGACCCGGGTGTCGACCCGGCCGGGGTCGGTGCGGGAGAGCTGGTCGACCAGCATCGGCAGGCGCTGCTCGGCGATGCCGAAGGCGGCGTTGCGCAGCTGGCGCATCGAGCGGCTCATCTGCCGGGCCACCGCACCGGCCAGGACGAAGGCCAGCAGCAGGGCGACCACGACGACGGCACCGGTGATGAACGCCGAGGTCTTGGCGTTGTCGGCGATGTCCGAGGCCTCGTTCACCGCCTTGTCGGCCATGTCCGACTCGATGTGGCGGTAGGCGTCGAACTTGAGGGTGTTGACCGCCCACCAGTTCTCCGGGGTGACGCCCTTCAGAGCGAGCCCTTGGAGCGAGGCCGGAGACGGGGAGTCCAGCGAGGCGAGGTCCGTGACCATGGCCTGCGGCTTGGACGGCGGGGGCACATAGTTCGGGTTCTTGCTCTTGGCCTGCTGCGCCATCGCCGCGGCCTTGGTCTCGATGTCCCTCTTCTCGGCGTCCAGCCTGTCGGCGTCGGCCTGGGTGCCACCGCCGAGGTACTCCTCGACGGCAATGCCCTCCAGGTAGGCGTAGGAGGAGAGGGCGACCCGCTGGCTCGCCAGGTTGGGGGCGTCCGGACCCGGCTTGACCAGCATGTGCATGCCGATCGAGCGGTCCAGCGACAGCGCCGCCTTGGTGAGCGACATGGCGTAGACGGTACGGCCGTAGGAGGTGATGTTGCCGGTGCCGAGGCCCAGTTCGTTGGCGAACTCCATCAGCGGGTGGGCGACCTTGACGTAGCCCTCCTCGGTGTCCACACCCTTGAACGTGCTCGTGTACGCGCCCGCACGCAGCGTCCGAAGGTACGGCTCGACCTGCCGGAACAGCTTCAGCCGGCGCTGCAGGCCGGACTCGTTCGGCATGTTCTGCGCGGCCTGGTCGAAGGCGTCGGCGGCCTGGTCGGTCTCGTTGCGGGCCGCCTTGATGGTCGCCTTGTCCTCGGGCTTCGCCAGCTTGCCCTTCAGCAGCGGGGCCGCGGTGACGTCACGCTCGTTCTCGAGCGCGTTGGCGTACGTGAGGGAGGCACGCACCAGGCGGGCGGTGTTCTCGGCGTCGCGGGCCTGCTGCCAGGTGTCGATCGAGCTCTTCACCTGGAAGCCGCCCATGACGAGACCGACCGTCACGGGTATCAGCAGGATCGCGTTCAGCCTGGTCGGTACGCGCCAGTTGCGCGGGGAGAACCGGCCGCCGCTCGGCGCGGGAGCGGCCGCCGGCTCCGCACCGGTCACAGGGGAGGGCGCCGCAGCGCGCGGCGGCGGGGTGAAGTTGCCCCGTGCCGACGGCTCGGGACCGTTCTTGCTTCGCCTCACTCGACCAACAACCTCTCGGCGGTCGGCACCTACGTCGTGCCGCAGTCTCTCAGAGCCCGCTTCGTCATCGACACTTGAGTACGTCTTTGACTATTGGGCAGTTCAGGCATTCCAGCACGTGGACCAGTGCTCTTCCAAACAGCGGAAACCCGTTCGTGATGCTCTTGTAAGGCCCAGATAAAACGGTCATAAAGAGCGAGGCCCGGCAAAAGGCGGGGCGATTGTGAGCACAGCGGTACGGCGCGACCGCGTCGCGTGGTGATACCGGGGGATTCCTCTGCCGAACTGTTATGAACACCGGAGCCGACCGTGTCAAAGGCCACAGTCGGCTCCGGCTTTCTTTACGACAACTGCCGTATGTGACGTCGTACTTGAGTACGTACGCCCGTGCTACTTGAGGCGCGCCATCAGGGCGTGCTCGACCAGCGTGATCAGCGCACTCTTGGCGTCCGCGCGATGCCGGGCGTCCGTCGTGATGATCGGGGTGTCCGGGCCGATCTGCAGCGCTTCCCGCACTTCCTCGGGGGCGTAGGGCTGCTGTCCGTCGAAGCCGTTGAGGGCGACGACGAACGGCAGGCCGCTGTTCTCGAAGTAGTCCACCGCGGGGAAGCAGTCGGCGAGGCGCCGGGTGTCCACGAGCACCACCGCGCCGATCGCACCGCGCACCAGGTCGTCCCACATGAACCAGAACCGGTCCTGACCGGGGGTGCCGAACAGGTACAGGATCAGGTCCTGGTCCAGGGTGATACGGCCGAAGTCCATGGCCACCGTGGTGGTGGTCTTGTCCCCGGTGTGAGTGAGGTCGTCGATGCCGGCCGAAGCGGACGTCATGACGGCCTCGGTGCGCAGCGGGTTGATCTCGGAGACGGCGCCGACGAAGGTCGTCTTGCCGACGCCGAATCCACCCGCCACCACGATCTTCGCGGAGGTGGTCGCCCGCCCTCCGTCAGAGCTTGCGAAGTCCACTGAGCACCCTTTCGAGCAGCGTCACGTCCGGTGCGCCGCCGTTGTTCTCGTCGCCACCCGGCTGGTGGATGGCGACCAGGCCGGCCTCGGCGAGGTCGGCGACCAGGATCCGGGCCACTCCGAGCGGCATGGTCAGCAGCGCGGAGACCTCCGCGACCGATTTGACCTCACGGCACAGGTGGCAGATGCGCTGGTGCTCCGGGAGCAGTCCCATGAGCGCTGCCGGGTCGGCCGTGGTGCTGATCAGCGCCTCGATCGCGAGCTGATACCGCGGCCGGGTCCGGCCACCGGTCATCGCATACGGCCGTACCAGTGGCTGGTCGCCCTCGTCCCCGTACGGCTCCGCGTACGGATCGTGATGGGCGGTGGGCGGGGTCATGAATCCTCCGGGCGGGACAGCAAGTCGGTCAGTCAAGCCGTCGGACGAGGCCGGTGGGGGGATTGTGGCGGCCGGACGGTGGTTTGGTGAGGTGGGTGGTGCCGGGGCCGGTCAGTGAAGCAGAGTGCCTTGCAGTTCGGCTCGCAGGTCCGGCGTGAGTACCGCCCCTGCGCGGTCGACGAGCAGAGCCATCTCGTAGCCGACGAGACCGATGTCGCACTCCGGGTGGGCCAGCACCGCGAGGGACGACCCGTCCGAGACGGACATCAGGAAGAGAAACCCGCGCTCCATCTCGACGACCGTCTGCGCCACGTCGCCGCCCTCGAAGATCCGGGAGGCCCCGGCCGTGAGGGAGGTCAGACCGGAGGCGACGGCCGCGAGCTGGTCGGCGCGGTCGCGCGGGAAGCCTTCGGACATCGCCAGCAGAAGGCCGTCGGCGGAGACCACCACCGTGTGCGACACCCCTGGGGTGTTGTCCACGAAGTTGGTGATCAACCAGTTCAGGTTCTGTGCCGCCTGGCTCATCGGACTCAACTAACGCTCCTGCTGGTGAGTGGGGCTCGGGAAGCTGCCGGTCTGGCCGCTGCCGGCCTGACGGCCCTGAGCGATGCCCCGACGGAGATTGGTCAGCCGTCCGCGTACGTCATCGGGCGCACGCGAGACCTGCGGACCGGTTTGGTGCTGTTGCTGCTGAGCCGTGCCCGGGACGAGGTTCGCCCGGGGCACCCGGCGCGGCAGGCCGGAGGTGGTGACACCGCCCGCCGCGGGCTGCCGGACGCGTTCTGCCTGGCGGACGAACTCGTCGTTCGGCGAGGTGCGCCAGGAGCCGGTGGTGGAGCCGTTGCCGTTCGTGCCCGCGGGACGCTGCGGAGCCGGGGCGGACGCCGGCTGCTGCTGCGCGGGCTCCTGCTGCTGCGAACCGCCGTGGAACCAGTTGGTCTCCAGCGTGTCGTACAGCGGGGTACGGCCGTCGACCGGGCCGCTCGCCGGCGGCAGGGCCTCCGGCTCACGGTGGACCGGACGCTGCTGCTGCGGGACCTGCGGACGCTGGCCGCCGAAGCCGTCCCGGCCGGTCGGCTGCGGGCGCTCGAACTGGCCGGTGTGGGCCGGGTTCTGGCGCCCGGGCAGGGCGTGGCGGCCGGTGGAGCTGCCGTCGTAGCCGCCCTCGTAGCCCTGCGGGGCCGCGAACTGGCCCGTGTTGTGGCCCGAGTTGCGCGCGGGGTCGTCCTGCCGCGGCGCCGGCGTGCCGAAGACGTCGGAGCGGACGAACTGACCCGAGCCGTCCCCGGCGCCGGGACCGTCGAACCGACCGGGCAGCTGAGGAGCGTCGGGGCGGGCGAACTGACCGGTCTGCTGCGGGTTTTCGGGACGCGCGAACTGGCCGGTCTGGTGCGGGTTCTCGGGACGCGCGAACTGACCGGTGTGCTGGGGACCGCCCAGGCCGTTCAGGTCCGGGCGCGGGAACTCGCCCGTGGCGGACGGGCCCTGTGCGTCGATCCGGGGCATCTCCGCGGTCGAGCCCGGACCCTGCCGGTCGTCGACGCGGGGCATGCGCGCGGTGTGCGCCGGGTCCTGCTCGTCGTGGCCGCGCGGGGCGTCCAGCGAGGCACGCGACAGCGGGCTCTGGGCGTCGGCCCAGTCCGGGGTGCGCGGCTGCTGGTCACCGCCGGGCAGCTCGGCCCGCGGGCCGCCGCGCGGCGGCAGCTGGGGCTGGCGGCCCTGGTCGGAGGCGGCACCGGGCCGCTGCGCGCCACGGCCGCCGAAGGCGTCCTGCTGCGGGCCGCCCGGGTTCGCGGACTGCATGCCCTGCGGGGCGCCGGGCGCCTGACCGCCGAAGCCGCCCGCACCCGCGCCCGCGGGCGCCGGCCGGCCCAGCGGGCCACCGAGACCGGGACCGCCCTGGGGGCCGCGGGCACCGCCCGGCGCACCGGGACGGCCACCCTGACCGGTACCGGGCAGCGCGGCCCGGGGACCCTGGCCGGCGCCGACCTGGCCGCGCGGAGCGGAACCCGCACCGTGCAGACCGCCACCGGACGGGGCACCACCGAGGGCACCGCCGCCCCCGTTGCCGGCCTGGCGCCGGGCCGCGGCCGCACCGGCGGCCGCCTGCGCGGCGGCCGGGCCACCGGTCGCGACGGGCGCGCCCGGCTTGCCGGAAGCCGGCTTCTTGCCGCCCTGGGCCACGTCCACCGGCAGCATGACCAGCGCGGTCGTACCACCGGAGTCGGACGGGCGCAGCTGGATGCGGATGCCGTGCCGCTGGGAGAGCCGGCCGACCACGAAGAGGCCCATGCGGCGGGAGACGGAGACGTCCACGGTGGGCGGCGAGGCGAGCCGCTCGTTGATCGCCGCGAGGTCCTCGGGGGACAGGCCGATACCGGTGTCGTGGATCTCGATCAGCACCCGGCCGTCGGGCAGCGCGTGACCGGTGACCTTGACCTTGGTCTGCGGCGAGGAGAACGAGGTGGCGTTCTCCAGCAGCTCGGCGAGCAGGTGGACGAGGTCGTTGACCACGCGGCCGGCGACCTCGGTGGTCGGCACGGAGGCCAGCTCGATGCGCTCGTACTGCTCCACCTCGGACGCGGCGGCGCGGAGCACGTCGACCAGCGGGACCGGGCGGGTCCAGCGGCGGCCGGGCTCCTCACCCGCGAGGACGAGGAGGTTCTCACCGTTACGGCGCATACGCGTCGCGAGGTGGTCGAGCTTGAACAGCGAGGACAGCTGGTCCGGGTCGGCCTCGCGGGACTCCAGCTCGGAGATCAGCGACAGCTGGCGCTGGATCAGACCCTGGGAGCGGCGCGAGAGGTTGGTGAACATCGCGTTGACGTTGCCCCGCAGCAGGGCCTGCTCGGCGGCGAGGCGGACCGCCTCGCGGTGCACGTCGTCGAAGGCCGCGGCCACCTGGCCGATCTCGTCCCGGGAGTGCACACCGACCGACTCCACGGAGGTGTCGACGTCCTGCGGGTCGGACTCCGACAGCTGCTTGACCAGCTCGGGCAGACGGTCCTGGGCGACCTTGGTCGCGGTCTCCTGCAGACGGCGCAGCGAGCGGATCATGGAGCGGGCCACGACGAAGGCGCCGACCAGCGACACACCGAGCACGAGGAGGATCAGGGCACCGGAGATGATGGCGTCACGCTGGGTGGCGCTCTTCAGCTCGCGGGCCTTCTGCTCCATCTCCTCGAGCAGCGTGTGCTCGATCTTCTTCATCTGATCGATCTTGGTCGAGCTGTCGTCCACCCAGTCCTTGTACGAGCGGGCGTTCAGGCTCTGGAGGCCGTCGGGGGAGTCGAGGACGCGCTTGGCGTAGGTGTCCGCGGCCTCGATCGTCGGGTTGCCCTCGTCGATCGGCTTGAGGAGTTCCTCGGCGTTGTTGTTCGCGTAGATCTTCCGGAAGATCGCGATCTCGGAGTTCTCGCTCTGGTACGCCGACTGGCCGTAGAGGCGGTCGTTCGTCGACAGGTCGCCCTTGGTGGACGGGGTCGCGGGCAGCGCGGCGGCGATCGTGGCGCGCTGCACGGAGGCGTACTCCTTGGCGGTGGAGAACGCCGCCAGGGCGCGGGTGCGCGAGATCATCTCCGGGTTGCTGGACGCCTGGGCCATGTCCTGGGACAGGTCGATCAGCTGGGTGATCAGCCGGTGGTAGGACTCGATCGTCTGGGTCGAGTTGTCCTTGGTCGAGTAGGCGCCCTTGCGGATCTTGGCCAGCTGGTCGAGCTGGTTGAAGATGCCGACGAGGTTGTCGCGAACGCCCTGGAGCTGACCGTCCTTGCTGGCGGCGTCGATGTCCTGGGTGGAGTTCTCGAAGTTCGACAGGGCCCGGTCGGTCTTGCCCCGGTAGGCCTTGACCGTGTAGTCGTTCGCGCTCAGGCCGTGCGCCATGGGACCGGCGGACTGGTCGCGCTCGTCCTGGAGCGCCTGGGCCAGCTCGGTCGCCTGCTTGGTCATGTCCGTCAGCAGCTTCATGTTGTCGAGCTGCTGGATGTCGGTGATGTTCTGGTCGATGCGCAGCGCACCCAGCGAGGTCGCCGCGACCACGGGGAGCGCGAGCAGCGACACCAGACGCGTGGAGATGCGCCAGTTGCGCAGCGCCATGCGGGAGCCGGGGCCGGTGGAGCCCTTGACGGGCTTGATGGCCGGCGCGGGGGCGGCGCCGGAGGTGCCGGTCCCGGTCGCGGCCGACGTGACCGACACGCCGGGCCGTCCGCCGCGCTCACCGCCGTCCGCGGACGGGGCCGGGCCCGGGTTCTGGGCGTGCTGGGGCGAGGAGCTGCCCTTCATGGGGCCAGTCCCGTCGTGCGACTCCGGCTCCGCCGAAGCGCTGCCATCCCTCTTGAAACGTCCCTGCACTAGCGTCGCAACCTCTGGACCAGGCGCCCCTCCGCGCGAACGGAGGGACACGGTGTCGGCGTGTGGGGAGCGCCCTGAAAACGCCCCCCGATGGTCTTGAGTGACCGGCGCTGGTTCCCCCTGTCTCACCCGCCACTCGGCGCTGCTTCGCGCCCCTTGTGCGCCGGCTCGATCCCCGCGGCGGTCCGTGGAATTCCAGCACAGTGCCGGATCTCCAACAAGAGCCGTGCCCCGAGCTGTGACCTCCGTGACGGGCTGTGAGTGCCGCGTCACCAGCAGTGGACGCAGATCCCCAACATAACGGGCGTATCCCTGCGACTCGCCGCTCGGTGTCAGGTGTCTGAGTCGCCATGATCAGGAGCGGAATGATGGCTTCAGTGGGTCAATGTCCGTTTCGCTGGGCTGTATTGACCAGGAGGTTTGACCGAATTGTCCGCGAGCTCGTGAGCAAACTCACACCCACCTCGGGGGCGGTTGGCGCCGTCGGTGGGGAATTGGATGTTTAGCCTGACGCTTTACAAGAGGGACGACTCTGACAACCCACTCGACCCGAGGGCACAGGATCACAACGGTGAAGACGACGATGATGTTCCACAAGATCGCCAACCCGCGACGCACCACCCTGGCGCATCTGGCGGACGCCGACGAACTGCAGACCCCCGAGTCGCCGGAGCACTCCCTCGAGCTCCCCACCCAGACGGCCAACCCGCGGCGCACGGTGCTGGTGGACGTCCCGGCCGGTGCGACGGCCACCGCCGGAGAGTAGCCGACCTGCCCGGACGGCAGCCGACCGGCGCTCACCTATTCCGCTGAATTTCCGGGATCCCGTTTTCGTACGACACCCGGCCCGGCGGTGACGCGCCCCCCGGAATTCCCTCCGGACCGCTTTCCGGGGCGCCTCGGCGATCATCCGCAGCACGCCGGTGGCCGTGCTCCCACGGCCGCCGGCGCACCGTACGGCCGCAGGCCGGGGCCCGCCGGGGCGCACGCCGAACACCGCGAACCCCGAATTCCGGGCGGCCCGATTCCCGCACCGGAAAAACGCCGGGAGCCCCGTCGCACCGGCCGAACGTCCGGCGGCCCGACCGGTTAACCTGGGGCGTCAGTACGCCGGTTCTCAGTAAGGGGCGCAAGGATCCCGTGCGCATCGCCAGGTTCTCCATCGACGGGAACGTAGCCTTCGGCGCGGTCGAGGGCGACAAGCAGGACGAACTCGTCCTCGACATCATCAAGGGCATCCCGTTCGCGGACTACGAGCTGTCCGGCACGAAGGTGCCGCTGAGCAAGGTCAGGCTGCTCCCGCCGGTACTCCCCAACAAGGTCGTGGCGTTCGGCCGCAACTACGCCGAGCACGCGCGCGAGCTGGGCAACGAGGTGCCGGACGCCCCCTTCGCCTTCTTCAAGCCGTCCACCTCGGTGATCGGCCCCGGCGACGACATCCAGTACCCCTCCTTCTCCGAGGAACTGCACCACGAGGCCGAGCTGGCCGTCGTCATCGGCCGCATGTGCCGCGAGGTGCCGCGCGAGCGCGTCAAGGACGTGATCTTCGGCTACACCTGCGCCAACGACGTCACCGCCCGCGATGTGCAGCGCCGTGAGAAGCAGTGGGCCCGGGCCAAGGGCTTCGACACCTCCTGCCCGCTCGGCCCCTGGGTGGAGACCGGCCTCGACCTCGACCGCGCGAACGACCTCACCGTCCAGCTCACGGTCAACGGCGAACAGCGCCAGCTGGGCCGTACGAGCGAGATGGTCCACCCCATCGAGGACCTGGTCGTCAACATCTCCGAGGCCATGACCCTGCTCCCCGGCGACGTCATCCTCACCGGCACCCCCGCGGGGGTCGGCCCCCTGAACGTCGGCGACGAGGTCGCCGTCTCCATCGAAGGCATCGGCACTCTCACCAACAAGGTTGTCAAGCGTGGCTAGCGCATCCGGCTCACCCGTACGCGTCCGTTTCTGTCCCTCGCCCACCGGTAACCCGCACGTGGGCCTGGTCCGCACCGCCCTGTTCAACTGGGCGTTCGCCCGGCACCACCAGGGCACCCTGGTCTTCCGCATCGAGGACACCGACGCCGCCCGCGACTCCGAGGAGTCCTACAACCAGCTGCTCGACGCGATGCGCTGGCTCGGCTTCGACTGGGACGAGGGCCCCGAGGTCGGCGGCCCGCACGCGCCGTACCGCCAGTCGCAGCGCATGGACATCTACGCCGACGTCGCCCGGAAGCTGCTGGACGCCGGCCACGCCTACCACTGCTACTGCTCCCAGGAGGAGCTGGACACCCGCCGCGAGGCCGCCCGCGCCGCCGGCAAGCCCTCCGGCTACGACGGCCACTGCCGCGATCTGAGCGCCGAGCAGGTCGAGGAGTACCAGGCGCAGGGCCGCACGCCCATCGTCCGCTTCCGGATGCCGGACGAGACGATCACCTTCACCGACCTGGTGCGCGGCGAGCTGACCTTCACCCCGGAGAACGTGCCGGACTACGGCATCGTCCGCGCGAACGGCGCCCCGCTGTACACGCTGGTGAACCCGGTCGACGACGCCCTGATGGAGATCACCCACGTCCTGCGCGGCGAGGACCTGCTCTCCTCCACCCCCCGCCAGATCGCCCTGTACAAGGCGCTGACGGAGCTGGGCATCGCCAAGCAGACTCCGCAGTTCGGGCACCTGCCCTACGTGATGGGCGAGGGCAACAAGAAGCTCTCCAAGCGCGACCCGCAGTCGTCGCTGAACCTCTACCGCGAGCGGGGCTTCCTGCCCGAGGGCCTGCTCAACTACCTGTCGCTGCTGGGCTGGTCGCTCTCCGCGGACCAGGACATCTTCACGATCGCCGAGATGGTCGCCGCCTTCGACATCTCCGACGTGAACCCCAACCCGGCGCGCTTCGACCTGAAGAAGTGCGAGGCGATCAACGGCGACCACATCCGCATGCTGGATGTGAAGGAGTTCACCGAGCGCTGCCGCCCGTGGCTGAAGGCCCCGTTCGCCCCCTGGGCGCCCGAGGAGTTCGACGAGGCCAAGTGGCAGGCGATCGCCCCGCACGCCCAGACCCGTCTGAAGGTGCTCTCGGAGATCACCGACAACGTCGACTTCCTCTTCCTGCCGGAGCCGGTCGAGGACGAGGCGTCCTGGGCCAAGGCGATGAAGGAGGGCAGCGACGCCCTGCTCCGCACGGCCCGGGAGAAGCTGCAGTCGGCCGACTGGACCTCCCCCGAGTCCCTGAAGGAGGCCGTCCTGGCCGCCGGCGAGGTGTACGGCCTCAAGCTCGGCAAGGCCCAGGCCCCGGTCCGCGTCGCCGTCACCGGCCGCACCGTCGGCCTGCCGCTCTTCGAGTCCCTGGAAGTCCTGGGCAGGGAGAAGACGCTGGCCCGGATCGACGCGGCGCTGGTGAAGCTCACCGCGTGACCGAAGCGTGCCTAAGGGGCGGCACCCGAGGTTCCGGGCGCCGCCCCTCAGGCGTTGGTCACTGCGTGTCGGCTTCGTCGATCAGGTAGTGGCTCATGAACATGCTTCTCCACGGCATCGCGAACCCGGACGGGCGCCGAGTCCGGGGGCGACGGCCGAGTACCTTCACGCCGCCATGACCCATCCGGCCGAGCGGAGGCGTGTCCGGGCTCTCGCGTCCGGCAGTGCCGCTTCCACGGCCCCTCGAACCGCAGCAGAGCGGCGAACACGCGCACACGCCGTGTGACCTCCGTCACACCCTGTGGTCACGCTTGCCCGGACGCGGGCCGCGGCCCGGCAGTACCGTCGGTGGCATGACGATCAGAGCCGTGGTCTGGGACGTCGACGACACCCTCTTCGACTACACCTCCGCCGACCGTGAGGGGATGCGGGCGCATCTGGCGGCGGAGGGGCTGCTCGCGGGGTACGGCAGCCCCGAGGAGGCGCTCGGCCGGTGGCGGGAGATCACCGACCGGCAGTGGGCGCGGTTCTCGGCGGGGGAGGTCAGCTTCGAGGGGCAGCGGCGCGACCGCGTGCGGGTGTTTCTGGACGCGGAGCTGACCGATGCCGAGTGCGACGCCTGGTTCCAGCGGTACATCGGGTACTACGAGGCCGCCTGGACCCTCTTCCCGGACGTCCTGCCCGCTCTGGAGGCACTCTCCGCCAGCCACCGGCACGCGGTGCTGTCCAACTCCAGCCTCACGGTCCAGGAGCACAAGCTGCGCACCCTCGGCCTCCTCGACCGCTTCGAGGTCGTGCTGTGCGCCGCCGAGCTGGGCGTGTCCAAGCCGGAGGCCGGCGCCTTCCTGGCGGCCTGCGAGGCGCTGGGGCTGCCTCCGTACGAGGTGGCGTACGTCGGTGACCACCCGGAGATCGACGGGCGGGGCGCCGCGGAGGCCGGGCTGCTGTCCGTGTGGATCGATCGCGGGACGGGCGCCGTACAGGCCGTCGGGGAGGTCGTCTGCCGTCGGATCTCGACCCTCGCCGAACTCCCCGCGCTCGTCCGCGCGGATACCCGTTTTGGAGCCCCGTCCACCTTCAGGTAATGTTCTTCCTGCGCCGAGGGGAGCGGGCCGGAAGGCCGGAGCCCCACGGAGCACGCTAGAACGAGACCCCGCAGGGGCTTGAGTTCCAGTGGCCTATGGTGTAATTGGCAGCACGACTGATTCTGGTTCAGTTAGTCTTGGTTCGAGTCCAGGTAGGCCAGCTCGCAGAGCTTATCTGCAAAGCCCCCGTTGTGTAGCGGCCTAGCACGCTGCCCTCTCAAGGCAGTAGCGCCGGTTCGAATCCGGTCGGGGGTACTGATCCTGATCCATTCGGGATCGCTAGGGCCCCCGTTGTGTAGCGGCCTAGCACGCCGCCCTCTCAAGGCGGTAGCGCCGGTTCGAATCCGGTCGGGGGTACGACTGGTCTAAACCATCATTGGTCTATGGTGTAATTGGCAGCACGACTGATTCTGGTTCAGTTAGTCTTGGTTCGAGTCCAGGTAGACCAGCTCGGACCTGCGGAAACGCAGAGTCCACGCCCCCGTTGTGTAGCGGCCTAGCACGCCGCCCTCTCAAGGCGGTAGCGCCGGTTCGAATCCGGTCGGGGGTACGCACAGGGAAGGCCCTCCACCTCGGTGGGGGGCCTTCGCCGTACCCGGTTGCCCTACTCGAAGCCGTACCGCCGGCCCGACTCCTCCTCCTGGGCCAGCCGGCGCAGCGCCTGCAGCATCGGCTCGGTCAGTACGGCCCCGAGCACCGCCGTCTCCACCTTCTCCGCCTCCGACGGATGCGTCTCCACGAAGTCCAGGTCGAGTTTCGCCACCTGGTGCATCAACTTCCCGTACTCCAGCAGCAGTTCGGTGCCCCAGTCGTAGCCGAGCCGGCGGAACGCGGCCACCGCGACCACCAGGGAGCGGTACGCGGGCGAGATGGTCGTCAGCAGCCGGGCGTTGGACCAGCCCAGCGTCTCCAGCAGCCCGTCCGCCTCCTGGTGCGCGGCCCGCACGAAGTCGTCCTCCTCGTCCGGCTCCGGCACCTGCGGCAGCGCCCACAGGGCTGCGCCCAGCCGGATCGTGCGGCTCAGGGACTCGTCGTCGACGTTCCGCAGCACCTCCCGGACCGTGGCCACCGGGAGCCCGCCGACCTGGATCATCGCCCGCACCAGCCGCAGCCGGCGCAGGTGCTCCTCGTCGTACTCGGCCGTGGTCGTGTTGAGCTGCCGGCCCGGCGGCAACAGGCCTTCGCGCAGGTAGTACTTGATCGTCGCGGTGGACACACCGCTGCGTCTGCTCAGTTCGGCCAGCCGCATGTCTTGCGCCCCTTCTTGGATAACGGCACTATCCAATCATTGACACTTGGATAGCGCCGCTCACCAATGAGGGGGAAGTCACGTCATGGTGTCCCGTACGACCGCCGACGCGAAGGGCGAGGTCGTCGTCCTGCTGATCGGCATGCGCATCAACCGCTTCCGGGCGGTGCGTCTGTGGCTGCCGGTGATGCTCGCGATGCTCCGGATGCTGCGGGAGCTTGGAAAGGAGCCCGCACGGGGCCTCCGCAGCCATGTGCTGCTGACGGCTTCGCCGCGCACGTACTACGTCGTGCAGTACTGGGAGTCGAAGGAGAGGCTGTACGCCTACGCGACCGCACAGGACGCCTTCCACCACCGGGCGTGGGCGACGCTCAACCGCAAGGAGCGCAGCGGGAAGCTGCGTGGGCAGGTCGGGATCTGGCACGAGACGTACGTCGTGCCGGAGGGCTCGTACGAGGCGATCTACGGGGACATGCCGGCCTTCGGCCTCGCGGCCGCGCACGGGCAGATTCCGCTGGAGAAGCGGGGCCGGTACGCCAAGGACCGGTTCGCGTACCGCTCACAGCAGGGCGCGGTGACCGAGAAGACCGGCTGACCGGGGGGACCGGGGGAGCAAGGAGGGCCTGCCGCGGCGTTGAGGCAGGCCCTCCTCGGCGTTTCCTCGAGTTCCCGGGTGCGGGCTCAGCCCGAGCGGCGCAGGGCCTCCGAGAGACGGCCGGCGGCGTCGATGACCGCCTGGGCGTGCATACGGCCGGGATGGCGCGTCAGACGCTCGATCGGGCCGGAGACGGACACCGCGGCCACGACGCGGTTGGAGGGGCCGCGCACCGGCGCGGACACCGACGCGACGCCCGGCTCGCGCTCGCCGATGGACTGGGCCCAGCCGCGCCGCCGTACGCCCGACAGGGCCGTCGCCGTGAAGCGGGCGCCCTGCAGGCCGCGGTGCAGGCGCTCGGGCTCCTCCCAGGCGAGCAGGATCTGCGCCGAGGAGCCGGCCTTCATCGTGAGCGTGGAACCGACCGGGACGGTGTCCCGAAGGCCGGACAGGCGTTCCGCCGCGGCCACACAGATCCGCATGTCACCCTGGCGTCGGTAGAGCTGCGCACTCTCGCCGGTGACATCGCGGAGGTGGGTGAGCACGGGGCCCGCCGTCGCGAGCAGGCGGTCCTCACCGGCCGCCGCCGCCAGTTCCGCGAGGCGCGGGCCGAGAATGAAACGGCCCTGCATGTCGCGTGCCACCATGCGGTGGTGTTCCAAAGCCACGGCCAGGCGGTGAGCCGTGGGTCGTGCCAGTCCGGTCGCGCCGACCAGACCCGCGAGGGTGGCCGGACCGGACTCCAGAGCGCTCAGGACGAGGGCCGCCTTGTCCAGAACGCCGACGCCGCTACTGTTGTCCATGCAACGATACTCGCGTCTCACTCTGTGAAACGCAAGTTCAATTTTCCGTGGAACGCGCCACTCTGGAATCACACAGCGGCCCGCAGACCAACGGGCCCGGTGGTGGACGCCCGGAATCACGACACCTGGGGCGCGGGCGTCTCCTCCTCAAGATCTCTAGTTGGGCCGGTGCACGCTTGCCGGCCGGAGGGAAAGCGATGGGTAGGACACTCGCGGAGAAGGTCTGGGACGACCACGTCGTCCGGCGCGCCGAGGGCGAGCCCGACCTCCTCTTCATCGATCTGCACCTGCTGCACGAGGTGACCAGCCCGCAGGCCTTCGACGGGCTGCGCAAGAACGGCCGTCAGGTGCGCCGCCTCGACCTCACCATCGCCACCGAGGATCACAACACCCCGACCCTCGACATCGACAAGCCCATCGCGGACCCGGTCTCGCGCGCCCAGCTGGAGACGCTGCGCAAGAACTGCGCCGAGTTCGGGGTGCGGCTGCACCCGCTGGGCGACGTCGAGCAGGGCGTCGTCCACGTGGTGGGCCCGCAGCTGGGCCTGACCCAACCCGGTACGACCGTGGTCTGCGGTGACTCCCACACCTCCACGCACGGCGCGTTCGGCGCGCTGGCGTTCGGCATCGGCACCTCCCAGGTCGAGCACGTGCTGGCCACCCAGACGCTGCCGCTGGCCCGCCCCAAGACCATGGCCATCACGGTCGAGGGCGAGCTGCCCGAGGGCGTCACCGCCAAGGACCTGATCCTGGCGATCATCGCGAAGATCGGTACCGGCGGCGGCCAGGGCTACATCCTGGAGTACCGCGGCTCCGCCATCGAGAAGCTCTCGATGGAGGCCCGGATGACCATCTGCAACATGTCGATCGAGGCCGGCGCACGCGCGGGCATGATCGCCCCCGACGAGACCACCTTCGCGTACCTCAAGGGCCGCCCGCACGCCCCCGAGGGCGCCGACTGGGACGCCGCGGTCGAGTACTGGAAGACGCTGCGCACCGACGACGACGCCGAGTTCGACGCCGAGGTCGTGATCAACGCCGACGAGCTGTCGCCGTTCGTCACCTGGGGCACCAACCCCGGCCAGGGCGCGCCGCTTTCGGCGTCCGTCCCCGACCCGGCTTCGTACGAAGACGCTTCGGAGCGCCTCGCCGCCGAAAAGGCCCTGGAGTACATGGGGTTGGAGGCCGGCCAGCCGCTGCGGTCCATCAAGGTGGACACCGTCTTCGTAGGCTCCTGCACCAACGGCCGGATCGAGGACCTGCGCGCCGCCGCGGACCTGCTGCAGGGCCGCAAAGTCGCCGACGGCGTACGGATGCTGGTCGTCCCGGGCTCCGCGCGCGTGGGTCTGCAGGCCGTCTCCGAGGGCCTGGACGTGGTCTTCAAGGAGGCCGGCGCCGAATGGCGGCACGCGGGCTGCTCGATGTGCCTCGGCATGAACCCCGACCAGCTGGCCCCGGGCGAGCGCTCCGCCTCCACCTCCAACCGCAACTTCGAGGGCCGGCAGGGCAAGGGCGGCCGTACGCACCTGGTGTCGCCGCAGGTCGCGGCCGCGACCGCCGTCCTGGGCCACCTGGCCTCGCCCGCCGACCTGTCCGACGCCCCTGTGCCCGCTGGAGTCTGAGAAATCATGGAAGCCTTCACCCACCACACCGGCCGGGCCGTCCCGCTGCGCCGCAGCAACGTCGACACCGACCAGATCATCCCTGCTCACTGGCTCAAGAAGGTCACGCGCGACGGGTTCGAGGACGGGCTGTTCGAGGCCTGGCGCAAGGACCCCGAGTTCGTCCTCAACCGCCCCGAGCGGCAGGGTGCGACCGTCCTGGTCGCCGGCCCCGACTTCGGCACCGGCTCCTCCCGTGAGCACGCCGTCTGGGCGCTGCAGAACTACGGCTTCAAGGCCGTGATCTCCTCCCGCTTCGCGGACATCTTCCGGGGCAACTCGCTGAAGAACGGCCTGCTCACGGTCGTCCTGGACCAGAAGATCGTGGACGCGCTGTGGGAGCTCACGGAACAGGACCCCACTGCTGAGGTCACTGTGGACCTTGAGGCTCGTGAGGTTCGTGCGGAGGGCATCACCGCCTCCTTCGAGCTGGACGAGAACTCCCGCTGGCGGCTGCTGAACGGCCTGGACGACATCTCCATCACGCTCCGGAACGAGGCCGACATCGCCGCGTACGAGGCCAAGCGGCCGTCGTACAAGCCGCGGACGCTCCAGGGCTGATCCGGACCCGGCCGGGTCGCGTTTCGGCCACCCCAACACACCCTCTGTACCCCCGATCGCCACGATTGGGGGTACAGCCGTGTCTGCACCCGAACGGCCCCGTGAGCTTCTCACTCGACGCTCAACTCGCCACGTTACGACGGTGGTTGTCTGGGTACGCGAGTGCTGGGATCGCGCCCTGCGCAAGTGCCTGGAAGGCCATTCGAGGCGGCAGTTGCCCCCTGAGCAGGCGACAACTCGCCCCAGATGGCACAATCTGTGCATGGAACACGACGGCCAACTCCAGCTCTATACGGCGGTCGCGAACCAACTGAAGGAAGCGCACGCAAGGGTGCGCGCACTGCAAGTCCCGGAGGGCGTACGGATGGCGCTGACCCGGAAGCTGCTGGTCATTACGGCCGCGGCCAAGCACGATCTCGCCGCTGCGGCAAGGCGGCTCGAGCGGTTCAACGCGGACCTCGACGAGGGTCGGATCCCCGGCGAGGACGACTGAACAGCCCGAGACCACCGAGTCTGTTGCGGCACAAGGGTGATTAGCCCGTTTCGTGTTTGATTTGCGGTATATATCTGCCTAACGTGCGAAAAAGCTTGAACACTTTCGTTCTGGCGATGTCTCCGAAGGGGAAGACGTGAACAAGGCGCAGCTCGTAGAAGCGATTGCCGACAAGGTGGGTGGCCGCCAGCAGGCCGCCGACGCTGTCGATCATGTCCTGGACGCCATCGTCCGCGCGGTCGTCGCGGGCGAGCGGGTCTCGGTCACCGGCTTCGGGTCCTTCGAGAAGGTGGACCGCCCCGCCCGCTACGCCCGCAACCCCCAGACGGGCGAGCGGGTTCGGGTCAAGAAGACCTCCGTGCCGCGCTTCCGCGCCGGTCAGGGCTTCAAGGACCTGGTGAGCGGCTCGAAGAAGCTGCCGCGCGGTGGCGAGGTCTCGGTCAAGAAGGCGCCGAAGGGCAGCCTGACCGGCGGCGCCGCGGCGACGGTCAAGAAGGCCGCCGCGAAGAAGACCACCAAGGCGGCCGCGAAGAAGACCACGGCCAAGAAGGCGGCGCCGGCGAAGAAGGCGCCCGCCGCGAAGAAGACCACGGCGAAGAAGGCGCCCGCCAAGAAGACCACGGCGGCCGCCAAGACCACCGCGGCGAAGAAGACCACCGCCAAGAAGGCGACGGCCAAGAAGGCCCCGGCGAAGAAGGTCACCGCGAAGAAGGCCCCGGCCAAGAAGTCGACGGCCCGCAAGACCACCGCCAAGAAGGCCACCGCCCGCAAGGCGACGTCGTAAGGACGCCAGGCACCCACGCGCCGGGCCGGACTCCCCTGGGGAGCCCGGCCCGCGGCGTATGTAAGGGCAGTTACAGGGTTTGGAGGGTTACGAGGGTGATGCGCAGGGCGTCACCGGTTCCCTCCGCCTCGATCCGCACGCGCTGTCCGGGGCGCAGCAGCAACAGGCCTCCGGCGGTGAACGCGGCGGTGTCGAAGGGCACCGGGGTGCCGTCGTCGAGGAGCACCTGTCCGCTGCGGGTTTCGGGGTCGAAGGTGTATGCGGTGGCCTGCATGGCAGCAGCCTAGTGGCGTCTTCGGATTCGGGGCTCGCCGTGGGGCTGCGGACGTCCGCGCCGCGGGTCCGTCGTGGCTGGGCGCGCCCACGCGGCGCAGCCGCACATCGGCACAGCCCCGCGCCCCCGACAGGGCTCAGGACCCCGGGATCAGCAACCCCGCCGAAACCGCAGCGGTATGCGGGCCGACGCCCAAGGCCAGCGCCGCCCGCAGGTCGTCCCCGGTGTCCACGTCCTGCCGTACCGAATCCACCCCCGCCAGCCGGATTTCCGCCGCTCCGGACGCGCGATGTCGGGAACGGGAATCCACGCCGAACTCCGGCCGCAATTCCCGGTCCGGCCCCGCGGCCAGCAGCGTCGTGCCCAATTGCGCCGCATCCGCGAGAAACGCCCGGGAGAACCCCGCCGCCGCGCCCAGGACGACGGCCAGTTCCGCCGGGCGCAGTGCCGGCAGGTCGGCGTTCAGGGCCGCGACCGGTGTGCGCGGGCGTATGTCCCGTACGACGGCCGCCCCGTGCGCCAGCGCGGCGTTCAGACCGCTCGCCGGCGTGTCCGGGACGATCCGCGCGCCCAGCGCCGCCAGCGCGCGCGCCGCCCGCTCGTCGTCCGTGACGACCGCCACATCCGCCACGGCCGTGCAGGACAGCGCCGCGGCCACCGTGTCCTGAGCGAAGGCGAGCGCCAGCCCGGGGCGCACCCCGTCGCCCGCGGTGTCGGAGAGCCTGCTCTTGGCCCGCGACAGGGGCTTCAGGGGGATGACCAAGGTCCACTGCACCGGCGTACCGTCCCTCTCTGTTCACGATCATTGTCCCCCGCGCCATCTGGCGCCTTCGGCGGCGGGGCGTACGGTGTTCTCGACAGACCGGCGGCCCGGAGCGACACTTGTGCGGCCCCCCGCCGAGGTGACAGCCCTAGAGGAAGGTGTCCTTGTGCCCCGCCGCAGAATCGGCTTCTGGTACCGCTTCGCCGCGGTGATCTGCAAACCGCCGCTGGTGGTTCTGATCAAGCGGGACTGGCGCGGAATGGAGCACATTCCGGCCGACGGCGGATTTATCACCGTGGTGAACCACAATTCCCACGTGGACCCCTTCGCGTACGCGCACTATCAGTACAACACCGGACGGGTTCCGCGATTCCTGGCGAAGAGCGGGCTTTTCAAGAAGGGATTCGTCGGCGCCGCCATGCGCGGCACCGGGCAGATCCCCGTCTACCGCGAGTCCACGGACGCGCTCAGCGCCTTCCGGGCCGCGATCGACGCCGTGGAGCGCGGCGAGTGCGTCGCCTTCTACCCCGAGGGCACCCTCACCCGCGACCCGAACGGCTGGCCCATGACCGGCAAGACCGGTGCCGCCCGCGTCGCCCTGCAGACCAAGTGCCCGGTCGTCCCCATCGCCCAGTGGGGCGCCAACGAACTCCTGCCGCCGTACGCCAAGAAGCCGAACCTCTTCCCGCGCAAGACCCATCACGTGCTCGCGGGACCGCCCGTGGACCTCTCGCGCTTCTACGACAAGGAGATGACCCCGGAGCTGCTCAAGGAGGCCACCGAGGTCATCATGGCGGCCATCACCCGCCAGCTGGAGGAGATCCGCGGCGAGAAGGCGCCCGAGACGCCCTACGACCCGCGCCGCGAGCGGATCGAACAGCGGCGCCGCACCCAGGCGCAGACGTCGCAGACGGCACAGACGGTGCAGACCAAGGGCAAGGAACCGGAGGGGCAGGGCAAGTGAGCAAGGCGGTTAAGGCGGCGGTCTTCAGCGCCGGTTCGTGGGGCACGGCCTTCGGCATGGTGCTCGCGGACGCCGGCTGCCAGGTCACCCTGTGGGCGCGTCGGGCCGAGGTCGCGCAGGCGATCAACGAGACCCGCACCAACCCCGACTACCTGCCGGGCGTCGAACTCCCCGAGAACATGCGGGCGACCACCGACCCCGCCGAGGCCGCGGCCGACGCCGACTTCACGGTCCTGTCCGTCCCCTCCCAGACCCTGCGCGCCAACCTCGCCGAGTGGACCCCGCTGCTCGCCCCGGACACCGTGCTCGTCTCCCTGATGAAGGGCGTCGAACTCGGCTCCACCATGCGGATGAGCGAGGTCATCGACGACGTCGCCAAGGTCGGCTCCGACCGCATCGCGGTCGTCACCGGGCCCAACCTGGCCCGCGAGATCGCCGCCCGCATGCCCGCCGCCGCCGTCGTCGCCTGCACCGACGAGGCCGTCGCCCAGCGCCTCCAGGCCGCCTGCCACACGCCGTACTTCCGGCCGTACACGGAAACCGACGTGGTGGGCTGCGAGCTGGGCGGTGCGGTGAAGAACGTCATCGGGCTCGCCGTCGGCATCGCGGACGGCATGGGGCTCGGCGACAACGCCAAGGGCTCGCTCATCACCCGGGGCCTCGCCGAGACCGCGCGGCTCGGTGTCGTGCTCGGCGCCGACCCGCTGACCTTCTCCGGACTCGCGGGCCTCGGCGACCTGGTGGCGACCTGCTCCTCGCCGCTGTCGCGCAACCACACCTTCGGCACCAACCTCGGCAAGGGCATGACCCTGCAGGAGACCATCGCGGTCACCAAGCAGACCGCCGAGGGCGTCAAGTCCTGCGAGTCGGTGCTGGATCTGGCCCGCAGGCACGGCGTCGACATGCCCATCACCGAGACGGTCGTCGCCATCGTCCACGAGGGCAAGTCCCCGGTGGTCGCCGTCAAGGAGCTGATGTCGCGCAGCGCCAAGTCCGAGAGGCGCTGAAGGAGCCTTCCGCGCGACGCTGAGCGACCGCCCGGGGGACACGGAGTCACGGCGGCCGAGCGGGCGCTGACTCGGGGGATACCAACGGGTACTCTCATCGCGATATGAGCACCGAGAACCTTCCCCAGAGCCCTGAGCAACCGTCGCGCAAGCCGCGCGTGGCCGTCGTGTTCGGCGGACGCAGCTCCGAACACGGGATCTCCATGGTCACCGCCGGCGCCGTCCTGAAGGCCATCGACCGGACGAAGTACGACGTGCTGCCGATCGGCATCACGCGGGAGGGCCGTTGGGTGCTCACCGCCGACGAGCCGGAGCGGATGGCCATCGCCGACCGCCGCCTGCCCGCCGTCGAGGAGCTCGCGGAGTCGCACGAGGGCGGTGTGGTGCTCCCCGTCGACCCCGCCAACCGCGAGGTCGTCTACACCGAGCCCGGCTCGGTGCCCAAGGCGCTCGGCGAGGTCGACGTGGTCTTCCCGGTGCTGCACGGCCCGTACGGCGAGGACGGCACCCTGCAGGGCCTCCTTGAGCTGTCCGGGGTGCCCTACGTGGGCGCGGGTGTGCTCGCCTCGGCCGTCGGCCAGGACAAGGAGTACATGAAGCGGATCTTCACCTCCTACGGGCTCAAGGTCGGCCCCTACGTGGTGATCCGGCCGCGCGAGTGGGAGCGGGACGAGTCCGCCGCCCGCAAGAAGATCATCGACTTCGCCGGCGAGCACGGCTGGCCGCTGTTCGTGAAGCCCGCGCGCGCGGGCTCGTCCATCGGCATCACCAAGGTCGACGACCTGTCCGGCCTGGACGAGGCGATCGCCACCGCGCAGGCCCACGACCCGAAGATCCTGGTCGAGGCCGCCGTGCGGGGCCGGGAGATCGAGTGCGGCGTCCTGGAGTTCGAGGACGGCCCGCGCGCCTCCGTCCCGGCCGAGATCCCGCCGCCGGACGCGCACGCGTACTACGACTTCGAGGCCAAGTACATCGACTCCACGCCCGGCATCGTCCCGGCGCCGCTCACCGGGGAGCAGACCGCCGAGGTGCAGCGGCTCGCGGTCGAGGCGTTCGAGGCGGTCTCCTGCGAGGGCCTGGTCCGCGCGGACTTCTTCCTCACCGAGGACGGCGAGTTCGTGATCAACGAGATCAACACCCTGCCCGGTTTCACACCGATCTCGATGTACCCGCAGATGTGGCAGGCCAGCGGCGTCGGTTACCCGGAGCTGATCGACCGCCTGGTGCAGGCGGCGCTGCGCCGCTCGACCGGCCTGCGCTGAGCGGCCGGCCGGTCACCCGCGCATGGAGGCGATCCCCTCGGGGATCGCCTTCTTCACGGCCGCCGCGAGATCCGTGAGCACCGCCGTGCCCTCCTCCTGCGCGGACATCCCCTTTGGCAAGGCGATCTGCACATAGGCCACGCGGCCCGCGGTGGTGAACCGCCAGGTGCCGTCGCCCTGCTTCTCCATCAGCCAGTCGACGCCGTTCACCCCACCCGCGATGGCGTCCGGGTCGTCGCCCTTGGCCACCTTGGGATCGACCATCTTCGGCGGCCGTACGACACCGCAGCGCAGTATGATCGCCGGGTTTCCCCAGCCCGCCGTGTAGGCGGACCGGGGTTCGGGGTCGTTGCGGCTTCGCCCGTCGAGCTTCCGCGGCAGCACCCGGTGCAGCTCCCGGCACACCTTCGCCGTCTTCGCGTCGGGGCTGGGAACCGCGACGGTCGCGCTGTCGTCTGCCGAGGAGCAGCCCGCGACCGCGATCAGCAGCGCGGGCGCGAGCAGGCCGAAGGGCCGGTGAGCGAAGAACTTCACCGGCCAAGCGTAGACGGGGGCTACAGATGCACGACCGGACAGGTCAGGGTGCGGGTGATGCCGTCCACTTGCTGGACCTTGGCGACCACCATGCGACCGAGGTCGTCGACCGTGTCGGCCTGGGCGCGCACGATGACGTCGTACGGTCCCGTCACGTCCTCGGCCTGGATCACTCCAGGGATCTTGCTGATCGTCTCGGCGACGGTCGACGCCTTGCCGACCTCCGTCTGGATCAGGATGTACGCCTGTACCACGGAACCTCCAGGGCGGCCACGAGGATCATGTGGGGAAAAGGAACGCCACGGTATCGCGTCGCCGCTCCCCGCGGGGAGACCTGCGGGAACCGGGCTTGCGCGCCAGGGCGCAGGCACGACGGAAGTTGACGGTCGCAAGACCGTTCCGACGGTCATCCGGACCGTATCGACAGTCATCTCGACGGTATCGGGGACACTGATGACGCGCGACTGGGCACGGCATGGCAGAGAAGGGGAGCAAGGGCAATGAAGGGCACTGTTGGTGAGCTCGGGGAGTTCGGGCTCATCAGGGAGCTCACCTCCCGTCTCACCACCACCCCGGCGGTCCGGATCGGCCCCGGCGACGACGCCGCGGTGGTCGCGGCGCCCGACCGCCGGGTGGTGGCGAGCACCGACATCCTGCTGGAGGGGCGGCACTTCCGCCGCGACTGGTCCACGGCGTACGACGTCGGCCGCAAGGCGGCGGCGCAGAACCTCGCCGACATCGCCGCGATGGGCGCCGTACCGACCGCCCTGCTGCTCGGCCTGGTCGTCCCGGCCGAACTCCCGGTGACCTGGCCCAGCGAGCTGATGGACGGCCTGCGCGACGAGTGCCAGGTCGCGGGCGCCTCCGTGGTCGGCGGTGACGTCGTGCGCGGCGACACGATCATGGTGTCGATCACCGCGCTCGGCGATCTGCGCAACCAGGAGCCCGTCACACGCGCCGGCGCCCAGCCCGGCGACCTGGTGGCCGTCACGGGCTGGCTGGGCTGGTCCGCGGCCGGTTACGCGGTCCTCTCCCGCGGTTTCCGCTCGCCGCGCGCCTTCGTGGAGGCCCACCGGCGCCCCGAGCCGCCGTACCACGCGGGCCCGGCGGCCGCCGCGCTCGGCGCGACCGCGATGTGCGACGTGAGCGACGGGCTGATCGCCGACCTCGGGCACATCGCCGAGGCGAGCAAGGTCCGCATCGACATCCGCTCGGGCGCGATCGACATCCCGACCCAGATGAACGACATCGGGCAGGCCGTCGGCGTCGACCCGCTGCAGTGGGTGCTGACCGGGGGAGAGGACCACGCGATCGTCGCGACCTTCCCGCCGGACACCAAGCTGCCCGCCCGCTGGAAGGTCATCGGCGAGGTCCTCAACCCCTCCGCGCTGCCTCAGGTGACCGTCGACGGGGCGCCCTGGACCAGCAAGGGCGGCTGGGACCACTTCGGCGGCATCGAGTCATGAGCACCCTGAAAACGCCGCCGAGGGTCCTCACCGTGGCCGGCTCCGACTCCGGGGGCGGAGCGGGGATCCAGGCCGACCTGAAGACGATGCTGGCGTTCGGCGTGCACGGGATGAGCGTGGTCACGGCGGTGACCGCGCAGAACTCCCGCGGCGTGCAGGGCGCCTGGGAACTGCCCGTGGAGGCGGTCCGGGCGCAGTACCGCAGCGTCGCGGACGACATCGGCGTCCAGGCCGTGAAGACCGGCATGCTGGCCTCGGCGGAACTGGTCGAGGCGGTCGCCGAGTTGATCTCCGCCACGGACGCGCCGGCCGTGGTCGACCCCGTGGGCGTCTCCAAGCACGGCGACCCGCTGCTGGCCGCGTCCGCGCTGGACTCCGTACGCACGAAGCTGCTCCCGGCGGCCACCGTGGCGACCCCGAACCTCGACGAGGTGGCGCAACTCACCGGGGTGCGGGTCGAGTCGGAGGACGATCTGCGACGGGCCGCGGCGGCCGTGCTGGAGTACGGGCCGCGCTGGGTGCTGATCAAGGGCGGGCACCTGGCGCCAGACGCAGCGCGGGCGGGCGGGAACCAGGCCGTCGACCTGTTGACCGACGGCTCCAGTGAGCACTGGCTGCGGGCCCCGCGCCACGACAACCGGCACACGCACGGCACGGGCTGCACCCTGGCGTCCGCCGTCGCGTCGGGGCTGGCGAAGGGACAGAGCGTGCCGGAGGCGGTCACGGCGGCCAAGGAGTACGTCACGGGGGCCATCGCGGCCGGGTTCGCACTGGGCGCGGGGATCGGGCCGGTGGACCACGGCTGGCGGTTGAGCGGCCGAACGCGGGCCTGACCCGGGCCCGGGTACGGCAAAAAGCCGGTCCACCCTCGGGTGGACCGGCTCAGTGCAGCGAACCAGGCAGTGGCCGCGCGCTCAGCTGTAGCGTCAGCGCGAGACCTTGCCGGCCTTGATGCACGAGGTGCAAGCGTTCACGCGCTTCGGCGTCCCGCCGACCACGGTACGCACACGCTGGATGTTCGGGTTCCAGCGGCGGGACGTACGGCGGTGCGAGTGCGAGATGTTGTTGCCGAAGCCCGGCCCCTTGCCGCAGACGTCGCAGTTGGCAGCCACGGGTCACTCCAAAGACTTCAGATGCACTTACGGTTAATCCCGGCATGCCGGGATCGAGATCCTAAAACCTGAGATCTTGAGTGGCGTTGCCAGGGGAATGGCCCGATCGGATCGGGCAACCGGAGCAGCATACAACGGCTGCGCCCGTACAACGAAACTACCATGGCAGCTCAGGGCCCCGCCCGCGGCCCTCTTCCGGTGGACACCGCTTCGGGGTCTACGCTGCGTCCCACGTCCAGCCAGCTCAGGGAGGCGCAGGTGGCGCAGGTGCCGCAGACATTCCTCGATGCTCTCGCGGTGCGCACCTGGTGCGGTCTGGCGCTCGGAGCGCTGGGCCGCGCGCGTGAGGAGATCGACGCGATCAACGTCTATCCGGTGGCCGACGGCGACACCGGGACGAATCTCTACCTCACCCTGGAATCGGCGGCCACGGCCGTGGAGGCGGTGTTCGCCGGGTACGAGACGGGCGCCGGGAAGCCGTCCCTGGCGGACGCCGTGCATGCGATGGCCCACGGGGCGCTCATCGGGGCCCGCGGCAACTCCGGGACGATCCTGGCGCAGCTGCTGCGGGGCATGGCGCAGGTGCTGGCGGAGGGCGGTGAGGCGGCGCACATCGACGGCGCGGGCCTGCGGCTGGCGCTGCGGCGGGCCGCCGACTCCGCGTGGCAGGCCGTGGCCCATCCCGTCGAGGGCACGGTGCTGACCGTGGCCTCGGCCGCCGCCGAGGCAGCCGAAGAGGCCGAGGGCGACTGCGGCACGGTCGCGCGGGCGGCCTACGAGGGCGCGCTGACGGCCCTGGCGGCCACTCCGGGCCAGCTGCCCGTACTCGGCCGGGCCGGGGTGGTCGACGCGGGCGGACGCGGGCTCGTGGCGGTGCTGGGGGCACTGGTGGAGGCGTTCACGGGGGAGGCGGTACGGGAGGCTCCGGCGGCACCGGAGAGCCTGGCGGCGGCGGAGGAGAGCGGGCAGGCCCCGGACGCGGTTGCCGGCGGGCACGCGCGCGTGGAGAGCATGGGCGATGCGGACCTCTGTGCCGAGGGGAGCGAGAACGGCGGGCCCGCCTACGAGGTGATCTATCTCCTGGAGGCCGGCGACACGGCCGTGGCCCGGCTCAGGGAACGCCTCGACGCGCTCGGCGACTCCCTGGTCGTGGTCGGCGGCGACGGGCTGTGGAACGTCCATGTGCACGTCGACGACGCGGGCGCCGCCGTGGAGGCGGGCGTGGAGGCCGGGCGGCCGTACCGGATCCGGATCACCCACTTCGGGCTCGGGGACGTCCACACCGGCGGCGAGCGGCCCCCGCGCGAGCGCGCCCAGCGGGCCGTCGTCGCCGTCGTACCGGGCGAGGGACTGGCCGGGCTGTACACCGAGGCGGGCGCCACGACCGTGCTCGCGCGCCCCGGGGAGCCGCCCGCCAGCGGCGAGCTGGTGCAGGCCGTACGGCGGGCCCACGCGCGCGAGGTCGTCCTGCTGCCCAACGACGCCGAACTGCGCCACACGGCCGCGGCGGCCGCCGAGCAGGCCCGCGCCGAGGGCATCCGGGTGGCCCTGATCCCGACCCGCTCGGCGGTCCAGGGCATCGCCGCGCTCGCCGTGCACGCGCCGGACCGCCGGTTCGACGAGGACGTGGTCCAGATGACCGCGGCGGCGGGCGCCACCCGGTACGCCGAGCTCGTCGTCGCCGAACGCCAGTCCTGGACGACGGCCGGCATCTGCCAGGCCGGGGACGTGCTCGGGCTGATCGACGGCGATGTGGCGGTGATCGGCCCCGACGTCACCGCCACCGCCCGGACCGTCCTGGACCGCATGCTCCAGGCCGGCGGCGAGCTGGTCACCCTCGTCGTCGGCGACGGGGCCCCCGAGACCGTCGCCGAGCAGCTGGAGGCTCGCGTACGGGAGTCCTACCTCGCCGTGGACACGGTCGTGTACCGGGGCGGCCGGCAGGGGACCCTGCTGCTCATCGGCGTGGAGTGAGCACGCGCGGGACTCACCGTTCCGGATCGAGCAGCCGGCCGGCCTCCACCCGCCGCGCGCGGACGGTCTCGTCCCCGTCGTCGGCGTCGTCGTAGGCCGCGAGTACGGCACGCGCACGTGCCGCCGCCGAGGCGGGCCGGCCGAGGTCCGCCTCCAGCCATCCGGCGGCGAGTTGGGCACCGGTACGCTCGTGCAGCCCGTCCATGCCCAGCGTGCCGAACAGCGTGGCCGCCCGGTCCAGCTGGACCAGCGCCGCCTCGAACACGGCCTGGATCACACGGTCTTCGGCCTCTTCGGCGGGCTCGGCCCCCTCGGTCGCCGAGCGGGCCAGCAGGTCGCCGAACTGCCGGTGCGTCTGGGCGAGTTCGGCCGTGAGCTGTTCGCGGGACACCGGGTCGGCCGCGGCCTCGCGTGCCCGTTCGCACGTGCGCACCGCCTCCGCCATCAGCTCCTGGGCGCCCTCGGCTGCGCCGTCCACGCCCAGCGCCAGCCAGCCGCGGGCGCGCAGCGAGCGGACGAGGAAGGCCGGGTTGCCCAGCGCCCGCCACAGCTCGCCCGCACGCGCGTAGGCCTGATCGGCCTCCTCCAGCAGACCGGCCTTGCTCAGGGACTCGGCGGCGAGGTGGGCGAGCGTGGCGTGGTCCTGCTGCTCGGGCCAGTGCCGGGCGATCTCGGCCGCCCGCAGCCGGTGTCCGGCGGCCGCACGGTGGTCGCCCAGCTCGCTCAGGCAGTCACCGAGCCACCACTGCGCCTGTACGACGGTCCCGTCCCCGTGCGTCCCGGCGGACAGGTCGGCCAGCGCCGACTCCAGCACCTCGGCGGCCTCCGCCCAGCGGCCCTGGCGCAGCAGCAGCCCGCCCAGCGCATGTCGCGCCCAGGCGCCCAGCGTGCCGCTCTCGCCCGCCTCGTCGGCCCAGTGCGCGGCCTCCAGCGCGTGCCCGGCGGCCTCGACGACCTCGCCCCGGGCACCGACGATCTCGGCGAGCTGCAGATGCAGCTGCGCCCGCCCGACCGGCTCCACGTACGGCCCGCCGTGCTCCAGCGCGGCCCGCAGCGCCCACTCGGCCCCGGCCGGGTCACCGGCCTGGTGCGCCAGTGCGGCGACCTGCACCTCGTACTCCACGGCGAACCACGGCAGCCCGGCGCTCACGTAGGCGTCGGCCGCCCGCCGGAACAGCTCCGCGGCCCTCTCGGCGTCCCCGCGCAGCCCGGCCAGCTCGGCGAGCATGGCCCGCGCCTCCGCGGCCCGCGCGGCCAGCCGCACATCCCCGCCGGTCCGCCCGCCCACGAGCGCCAGCACCTCACGCACGGCCTGCTCGGCCTGCGCGAACGCATCCGGCCCCCGCCCGGACACCGACCCGTCGAAGCCCACCCCGCCCGGCACCGGCCCCTCGCTCAACGGCCGGCCCGCGACCGACGCGTCGGGGACCGGCCCGCCCGGCACGGCGTCGCTGGGCGTGAGGTTGCCAGCGTCCGGTCGGTCTGGTTCCGGGACTTCGGGTCTTGGCCGGGGCGTGGCCAGAGCGTCGGGGACTGGCCCGTTCGTTACGGCGTCCCGCGGCGCGAGATTGCCCGCGTCCGGCCCGGCCGGTTCCGGGACTTCGGGTCCTGGCTCGTCCGCGGTCGCCGACGTGTCGGGGACCGGTCTGTCGGTCGGCGTGCCCTCGGGTGCGGGACCGTCCGGCGTCGGGACCTCCAGCACCGGCGCCCCCTGATGTACCCGCCGCATCAGAACGCGTGCCCGGCTCGTCACCACCGACGCCGTCTGCCGCAGTCCGGTGGCCTCCTCGGCGTACAGCGCGAGGGCCTCGTCGTACAGGGCGGTGACCGTCTCCAGGGCCGCGTCCACCTCGCCCGTCAGGGCGCGGACGTAGGCTCCACGCGCGCGTGCCGCGAGGGCCTCGCCGGGGTCGCCCGCCTCCGCGTACAGGGCCGCCGCCTGCTCGAACAGCTCGATGCCCTCGGGGCCGAGGGCCATCGCCTCGTGGTCGGCGAGCTCCGCGCGGTCGCGCAGCTCCAGCTCCGTACCGTGCGCGGCCCGCCGGACCGCCGCCCAGGCCTCCAGGGCATGCGGCTGCAGGGTGTCCGACAGCCGCCGTGCCTCGGCGAGCAGGGCCGTCAGATCGGGCTCGCCGTCCACCTCGGTCGGCGGGGGCGCGGCCACCGCGCCCGGCGCGGGGCGCACCGTGCGCACGCCCAGCGGCAGGCGGTCCACCAGTGGCCGCTGGTCCATACGCCCGCGTGCCCGGTCGCCGACGCGGGAGGTGCCGTTGCGCCGGTCGAACCGCCCGGCCAGCTCCAGTGTCTCCACGCGCGCGTGGGCGGCGAGTTCCCGCGCCGTCCAGGTCCGCCCGGCCGGCCCCGGCACCCGCTGTCCGGCGAGCCCCAGCTCGGTCAGCCGGTCCATCAGCAGCGTCACCACGGCCATGAAGTCCAGCCGGCTGCGCGGATGTCCGGTGTCCGTGAAGTAGGCGGGCCGCTCGGCGAGCAGCTCCAGAGCGCGTGCCTCGTTCCCGGTCAGCGCGCAGAACTCCACATGGTCGGCGTACGCGCCGCGCATCGACTCCATGGGCCGTACGAGCCGGAAACCGCGCAGATGGTTGGCGCGGGCCTCGTCGAGCCGGCCCAGGCGCAGCAGCGGGACCAGCGAGGAGGCCAGCACGGTGTGCGGTTCGTGCGCGCAGGCGAACTCGCCCTCCAGCACCGGCCGCCACAGCCGGAGCGCCTCCTCGTCCCGCCCGCGCTCGACCTGCCAGAAGCCCTGCCCGTGCAGCTCGCAGGCGTGACAGTCGGCCATCTCGTCGCGGTCCGCGGCGAGCCAGGCCGCGTACGCCCGCTCCGCGCGCGCCAGGTCACCGACATGCGCGGCCACACCGAACTCGGCGCTGCGCACGGCCCGTTCGGAGTGCCCGGCGAGCCGGTAGCGGTGCTCCATCTCGCCGAGCCACTTCTCGATCGAGGCGAGCGGGACGTGCGGCTGGTCCAGCATGCCCGCCGACATCCACTTGAAGACCCAGTGCAGCGAGTGCGCCTCGTACGCGTCGAAGTCCTCGGGCCGTTCGTCCCACATGCGCAGCAGCCGCGCGAACGGGACGAACATCTTGTCGTTCTCGGAGCTGTAGTTGTAGACCCTCAGCTGGTGCCCGAGCGCCTCGATGACGGCCAGCGGGATGCCGAGGCCCTCCGCCGCGGCCAGCAGCCGCTCCGCGCGCGCGTTGCGGGCCGGACCCTCCGGCTGCTCGGAGTTCTCCGCCATCGCCCGGCGCAGCGCGTCGAGGTCCGCGATCTCACTCATCGCCCCTCACCCTCCCCGTGGGTCGCCCACTCCAGCAGGCCGATGAACGCCCGGTTGAGCAGCGCAGAGTCGGCCGGCCTGAGCGGGCGCTGCGCCATCAGCAGGGCCTGCCCGTACAGCGACTCGCTGGCGGTGCCGATCAGTTCCGGGTCCTTCAGCGAACCGATGTGCCGCACCAGCGGGTTGAGATGGTTGAGTACCAGACGCGCGCGTGGTGCGCTGCCGCGCAGCGAGCCGAGGATGCCCGCCCACAGGTCGCCGGCCTGCTCCTCGGCCGCCGCGCGGGCCTGCTCGTGCCGCGCGGAACGGTCGTCCAGGTGCAGCGCGGGCACGGACAGGGGGTGGAAGGCCCGCAGGACCACGTCACAGCCCAGCGGGTCCAGCTTCGCCCGCGCCGCCGTCAGGAAGCCGGACAGGGCGAGCTCCTCGCCCGGGTCGACCGCGTCCAGGTGCGCGGTCACGGTGTCCGCGTCCAGCTCGGCGACCACCGTCCCCGGCCGCACCGACGGCAGCGCCTCGACCAGGTCGCCGTCGTACGTGTAGCCGCCGTTGACCACCCCGACGCCCTGCGCGGAGGCGATCGGCGCGACCTGCCGGTATTCCTCCACGGTCCGCGTGAAGTGCACCACCGGGTGCCGCTGCGCGAACTCCTCCAGGGACAGCTGCCCGTCGGTCGTCTCGAACGGCAGCCAGGGCAGCATCGTGCGCAGCATCTCGCGGTCGTGCCGGGCGAGGGACTTCACTCCCAGGTGGTGCACGGCGAGAAACGCCGTCAGCCGTTCGGGGTCACCGGCCGCGAGGCCCGTGAGCCACGAGCGGATCCTCTCCCCGAGCGCCTCCCGCACCGCGGCCAGCGTCTCGTCCTCGTACAGCGACTCCCGCGAGGCGGTCGGCCGCAGACTCTCGGCGTCCAGCACACAGCGCACGAAGAACGCCCAGTCGGGCAGCAGCTGTTCGGCCCGCTCGGTCAGCAGCATGCCCTTCAGATGCACCCGGTGGGTCGCCCGCTGGGCGGGGCTGACGGCCGCCGGCAGCACGTACGCCACCCCGCGGATCCCGGCCGGCGGCAGGGCCAGGTCGATCGAGTCCAGCGGCGTGAACCCGAACAGCTCGTGACAGTGCCGGGCCAGTGCCACCCTTCTGCTCGAAGGGCTCGGATACGGCCGGTCCCAGGGCGCGGGCAGATCGGTGACCGGCTCCTCTCCCACCCGGACGTCGTACGGCAGCAGCGCGCCGAAGTCCCGGGCCAGGGTCAGGACACGCTCCGGCGCCAGCCACTCGGCCGCCCCGGGGCGCGCGGTCAGGTGGACGGTCGTGCCGGGCTCGGGCCGCGCGGAGCCGGGCAGGCTGCGCACGGTGTACGAGCCGTCGTCGCGCGCCGTCCACTCCACCGGCGGCGCGCCGGGGGTACGGGCGCTGCGGCTGACCACCCGGATCCGCTCGGCGACCACGAAACAGGCGAGCAGACCGATGCCGAACTGGCCGAGGAAGTCCGAACGGGCCTCCTGCAGGCCCTCGGCCCGCTTGGAGCTGCGCCCGATGGTGGCGAGCAGACTGTGCACGTCCGACTCGGTGAGCCCGACGCCGGTGTCCTCCACCCGCAGGCCCCCGCCCTCGGCGTACAGCCGCACCCGGGCCGGGGCGCCGGGCTCCTCGTCCCGCCGTGCCGTGATGGCGTCGACGGCGTTCTGCAGCAGCTCACGCAGATAGACCTTGGGGCTGGAATAGAGGTGATGGGAGAGCAGGTCCACCAGACCGCGCAGGTCGACCTGGAACGTACGGGGTGAGAGGGAACCTTGGGATGGCTGTGAGCTCTGGTAGTCCATCGTCGCGGCGCCGGAGGGGGAGCATCGGCGCGGGGTCGGGCGGTCCCGGGTGGGGCGGTGACCGCGAAGGATGGCCGGAGCGCGCCATCCTAGAGCCCGAACAGCCCGTCCGACCAGGTCCTTCCCAGGACGTATACGGCATTGTCAGTGCCGTGGTGTGCAATGGATCTCGTGCCCGCACTGCAAGAACCACTGAAGCAGCCACTGAAGTCGGTGCTCGGCCCCGCCACCGCGAAGGTGATGGCCGAGCACCTCGGCCTGCACACCGTCGGCGACCTCCTCCACCACTACCCGCGCAGATACGAGGAGCGCGGCCAGCTCACCCAACTCGCCGAGCTCCCCATGGACGAGCACGTCACGGTGGTGGCCCAGGTCGCCGACGCGCGTCTGCACACCTTCGCCTCCGCCAAGGCCCCCCGCGGCAAGGGCCAGCGCCTGGAGGTCACGATCACCGACGGCAGTGGCCGGCTCCAGCTGGTCTTCTTCGGCAACGGCGTCCACAAGCCCCACAAGGAGCTGCTGCCCGGCACCCGCGCGATGTTCGCCGGCAAGGTCTCGGTCTTCAACCGCCGCCTCCAACTCGCCCATCCTGCCTACGAGTTGCTGCGCGGCGACAGCGAGGAAACGGTGGAGAGCTGGGCCGGCGCCCTGATCCCCATCTACCCGGCCACCGCCAAACTGGAGTCCTGGAAGATCGGCAAGGCGGTTCAGACGGTGCTGCCCACCGCCCAGGAGGCGCTGGACCCGCTTCCCGCCTCCCTCCGCGAGGGTCGTGGCCTGGTCCCGCTCCCCGAGGCCCTCCTCAAGATCCACCGCCCGCACACCAAGGCGGACATCGCCGACGCCCGCGCCCGCCTGAAGTGGGACGAGGCCTTCGTCCTCCAGGTCGCCCTGGCCCGCCGCCGCCACGCGGACACCCAGCTCCCGGCCGTCCCCCGCCGACCCGAGCCCGACGGTCTCCTCACGGCCTTCGACGACCGCCTGCCCTTCACCCTCACCGAGGGCCAGCAGAAGGTCTCCAAGGAGATCTTCGACGACCTCGCCACGGAACACCCGATGCACCGGCTGCTGCAAGGAGAGGTCGGCTCGGGAAAGACGCTGGTGGCCCTGCGCGCCATGCTCGCCGTGGTCGACGCGGGCGGTCAGGCGGCCATGCTCGCGCCCACCGAGGTCCTCGCCCAGCAGCATCACCGGTCGATCACCGAGATGATGGGTGAGCTGGCCGAGGGCGGCATGCTGGGCGGCGCCGAGCACGCCACCAAGGTCGTCCTGCTCACCGGCTCCATGGGCGCCGCCGCCCGCCGCCAGGCCCTGCTCGACCTGGTCACCGGCGAGGCCGGCATCGTCATCGGCACACACGCCCTGATCGAGGACAAGGTCCAGTTCCACGACCTCGGCCTGGTCGTCGTCGACGAGCAGCACCGCTTCGGCGTCGAGCAGCGCGACGCCCTGCGCGGCAAGGGCAAGCAGCCCCCGCACCTGCTGGTCATGACGGCCACCCCGATCCCGCGTACGGTCGCCATGACGGTCTTCGGCGACCTGGAGACGTCCGTTCTCGACCAGCTCCCCGCCGGCCGCTCCCCGATCGCCAGCCATGTCGTCCCGGCCGCCGACAAGCCCCACTTCCTCGCCCGCGCCTGGGAGCGGGTCCGCGAGGAGGTGGCGAACGGCCACCAGGCCTACGTCGTCTGCCCCCGCATCGGCGACGACATCGACGAGGCGGCCGATGCCAAGAAGGCCGGCCAGAAGAAGTCCCCCGAGGACGAGGCGGAGAAGCGCCCGCCGCTCGCGGTCGTGGACATCGCCGACCAGCTGGGCCGCGGGCCCTTGCAGGGCCTGAAGGTGGAGGTCCTCCACGGCCGTATGAACCCGGACGACAAGGACGCGGTGATGCGCCGCTTCGCGGCCGGCGAGACTGACGTCCTGGTCGCCACCACGGTCATCGAGGTCGGTGTGAACGTCCCCAACGCCACGGTGATGGTCATCATGGACGCCGACCGCTTCGGCGTCTCCCAGCTCCACCAGCTCCGCGGCCGCGTCGGCCGGGGCTCCGCTCCCGGCCTGTGCCTCCTGGTCACCGAGATGCCCGAGGCCAGCGCGGCCCGCCAGCGGCTGAACGCCGTCGCCTCCACCCTCGACGGCTTCGAGCTCTCCCGCATCGACCTCGAACAGCGCCGCGAGGGCGACGTCCTCGGCCAGGCCCAGTCCGGCGCCCGCTCCTCCCTGCGCGTCCTCGCGGTCATCGAGGACGAGGAGGTCATCGCGGAGGCGAGGCAGGAGGCGACGGCGGTGGTGGCTGCGGATCCCGAGCTGGAGAGCCTTCCGGGCCTGCGTACGGCTTTGGACGCCCTCTTGGACGAGGAGAGGGAGCAGTACCTCGAAAAGGGCTGAGGTGCAGCGCCCCGAAAGGGGCGCGGGGCTGCGTCGATTGCGGCTGCGCCGCGCGGGCGCGAGCAACCACGACGAACCTGCTGCCAAACTGAATCCGTAACCACCCCCGAACAAGGACCGAAGATGACTCGCGTGATCGCCGGCCGGGCAGGCGGACGGCGCCTCTCAGTACCGCCCGGCACCGGAACCCGGCCGACTTCGGACCGCGCACGCGAGGGCCTCTTCTCCACCTGGCAGTCCCTCCTCGGCGGCCCCCTCGACGGCGAACGGGTCCTCGACCTCTACGCCGGCTCGGGCGCTGTGGGCCTGGAAGCCCTCTCCCGGGGCGCGAGCCACACCCTCCTCGTCGAAGCCGACGCTCGCGCAGCGAGAATCGTGCGCGAAAACGTGAAGAACCTGGGCCTTCCCGGCGCCGAAGTCCGAGCGGGCAAAGCGGAACAGATCATCAAGGGCCCGGCCCCGGATGAGCCGTACGACCTGGTCTTCCTCGACCCTCCGTACGTGGTCACAGATCACGATCTTCGCGAGATCCTGCTCACACTCCACTCGGAAGGCTGGCTCGCTGAGCAAGCGCTCGTCACCGTGGAGCGCAGCACCAGAGGCGGCGCATTCCAGTGGCCGGACGGCTTCGAGGCGATCCGGTCCCGTCGCTACGGCGAGGGAACGTTTTGGTACGGTCGCGCCGCCTCTACGTGCGAAGACGCACGATGACCGGACCGGAGAGCGAGGGATCACAAGTGCGCCGAGCCGTCTGTCCCGGGTCGTTCGACCCGATCACCAACGGACATCTCGACATCATCGCCCGTGCCTCCCGTCTCTACGACGAGGTCTACGTCGCGGTGATGATCAACAAGGCCAAGAAGGGCCTGTTCGAGATCGACGAACGGATCGAGCTGATCCGCGAGGTCACCGCCGACTATGCCAACGTCCGGGTCGAGGCCTTCCACGGCCTCCTCGTCGACTTCTGCAAGCAGCGCGACATCCCCGCCATCGTCAAGGGCCTGCGCGCCGTCAGCGACTTCGACTACGAGCTGCAGATGGCCCAGATGAACAACGGCCTCACCGGCGTCGAAACGCTGTTCGTGCCCACCAACCCCACCTACAGCTTCCTCTCCTCCTCGCTGGTCAAGGAGGTCGCGGCCTGGGGCGGTGACGTCTCCCACCTGGTGCCCGCACCCGTGCTGGAGGCACTGAACAAGCGCCTGCGCAAGGACTGATGGGGCTACAGTCGTCCCGTCCGTCTTCAACCCGGCTGTAGAGAGTGGCGAGCACAGGTGGACGTGCAGAAGAAGCTCGACGAGATCGTCTCCACGGTCTCCGGCGCCCGGTCCATGCCCATGTCGGCGTCGTGCGTGGTCAACCGCGCCGAGCTGCTCGCGATGCTCGAAGAGGTGCGCCAGGCGCTGCCCGGCTCCCTCGCGCAGGCGCAGGAGCTGATCGGCGACCGTGAGCAGATGGTCGAGCAGGCCCGCCTGGAGGCCGAGCGGATCATCTCCAACGCGCACGCCGAGCGCGGCTCGCTGATCTCCGACACCGAGATCGCCCGCCGCTCCCAGGCGGAGGCCGACCGGATCCTCGCCGAGGCCCGCAAGGAGGCCGAGGAGATCCGCGCCGAGGCCGACGACTACGTCGACTCCAAGCTCGCCAACTTCGAGGTCGTCCTCACCAAGACCCTCGGCTCGGTCGGCCGCGGCCGGGAGAAGCTCCTCGGCACCGGCCCGGGCCTGGACGAGAACGGCTACGAGGACGAGGACGCCCCCGAGCGCAGCCACGACCCGGAGACCCTGCGGCACAACGCCGACCAATACGTCGACGTCAAGCTGGGCGCCTTCGAGGCGGTACTCGCCAAGACCCTGGAGGCCGTCGGCCGCGGCCGGCAGAAGCTGCACGGCCGGATCGCCACGGACGACCTCGGCGCCCTCGCCGACGACACCACGACCTTCCAGCACTCCAGCGACGCCGACTACCTCGCCGACCTGGCCGCGCTCGCCGACCAGGACGCCTCGGCCGAGCGCCCGGCCCAGCCCGAGCAGCAGCCGCAGCAGCAGCCGTCGTACGAGCCGCAGCCGGCGTACGCGTACGACCAGCAGCAGCCGGACCCCTACGGCGGCTTCCCGCAGCAGCCCGCCTACGGCCAGCAGGACCCGTACGGCTACCAGCAGGCCGACCCCTATGCCTACCAGGGCTATGACCAGCAGCAGGCCGCCTACGACCCCCAGCAGGCCCATCAGCAACAGCAGCCCCAGCACCAGCAGCAGGGCTACGCTCTCGACGAGACCAGCCTCTTCGACACGAGCATGATCAGCGCGGAGCAGCTGAGGGCGTACGAGCAGGGCCGGGGCCTGTAGCGAGCGGAAGGCCGCCGCGCGACCGCCCGCCGACCTCCGGATTGGGCCCTGAGCGAAAGGTCCAGTATCCTGGCTCTTCGGTCGCGCGTACGTCCGCGATCTCCGCTGCCCGCGATACCGAGGGGCGGCGGCCCTCCGAGTTCGAAGATCGAAAGCAGGAATGGCTCCCAACGCCCGCCTCGACCACCGCAACCCCCTCGTGTTCGACACGCACGAGCTGGGTCGGCGTCCTGGCGCGCTGCAGCGCCTGACCCGCACGATCGACGCTCCCGCCGATCTCGGCATCCAGGGGGTCATCGGAGTGCCGGAAGGCGCCCCGGTGGAGCTCGAACTCCGCCTCGAGTCGGTCATGGAAGGTGTGCTCGTCACAGGCACCGCCCGTGCACAGGCCGAGGGGGAGTGCGTAAGGTGTCTGGAGCCGGTCGGGCTGGAGCTCGAAGCGGACTTCCAGGAACTGTTCTCGTACCCTGACGCCGACGACCGGGGCCGTGTGATCGCGGAACCGGGCGACGACGCCGAGGACGACGAGGACAGGTTCTTCCTCGAGGACGGACTGTTCGACCTCGAACCTCTGCTGCGCGATGCGGTGGTGCTCGCACTGCCGATGCAGCCGGTGTGCCGGGAGGACTGCCCGGGCCTGTGCTCCGAGTGCGGAGCGCGGCTCGCGGACGACCCGGACCACCACCACGACGCCGTCGACATCCGTTGGGCGGCTTTGCAGGGACTCGCCGGTTCACTCGAAGACGGCGAGAAGGACGAGATGAGCGGCGCCGAAGCGGGCGTCGACGAGAAGCAGGAGAAGTAGCCGTGGCTGTTCCGAAGCGGAAGATGTCGCGCAGCAACACGCGCCACCGCCGGTCGCAGTGGAAGGCTGCGGTCCCCACCCTGGTTGCGTGCGAGCGCTGCCACGAGCCCAAGCAGCAGCACATCGCGTGCCCGTCTTGCGGCACCTACAACAAGCGCCAGGTCCTCGAAGTCTGAGCGGGCTGGTGAGAGGCACTGTGTCCAGTCCCAAGAAGGCGGAAGACGCCAAGGCGGACGCACCCGCCAGGAAGAAGGCGGACAACCAGGCCTCGTCCCACACGCTTCTGGAAGGGCGGCTCGGCTACAAGGTCGAGTCCGCCCTTCTGGTGCGCGCGCTGACCCACCGTTCGTACGCGTACGAGAACGGCGGTCTGCCGACGAACGAGCGGTTGGAGTTCCTCGGTGACTCCGTCCTCGGCCTCGTCGTCACGGACACGCTGTACCGAACCCACCCCGACCTGCCCGAGGGCCAGCTGGCCAAGCTGCGGGCCGCGGTGGTCAACTCGCGTGCGCTGGCGGAGGTCGGGCGCGGCCTCGACCTGGGTTCCTTCATCCGGCTCGGCCGCGGTGAAGAGGGCACGGGCGGCCGGGACAAGGCGTCCATTCTCGCCGACACCCTGGAAGCGGTGATCGGCGCGGTCTATCTCGATCAGGGCCTCGACTCGGCGTCCGAGCTGGTGCACCGGCTCTTCGACCCGCTGATCGAGAAGTCCTCGAACCTCGGTGCCGGCCTGGACTGGAAGACCAGTCTCCAGGAGCTCACCGCGACCGAAGGCCTCGGCGTGCCCGAGTACCTGGTCACGGAGACCGGTCCGGACCACGAGAAGACCTTCACTGCTGCCGCCCGCGTCGGAGGCGTCTCGTACGGCACCGGCACCGGCCGCAGCAAGAAGGAGGCGGAGCAGCAGGCCGCCGAGTCCGCCTGGCGGTCCATCCGGGCCGCGGCGGACGAGCGCGCCAAGGCGGCCAGGGAAGCGGCCGCCGCGGACGCCGAGGCGGTCAGGGCGGCCAAGGAAGCGGCCGCCAAGGACGGCGACCCGGCAACCGGGGAAACCGGCGCCAAGGACGGCGACCCGTCGTCCGCTCCCGCCTGATCCACAGCAGTACCGAGCGCCCGCCCCGCCGTTCCCGAGGGGGCGGGCGCTCGGCTCGTCCACCGCTTCGTACGGGGGTCCCGATGCCCGAGTTGCCCGAGGTCGAGGTCGTCCGGCGCGGCCTGGCGCGCTGGGTCGCCCACCGCACCGTCGCCGAGACCGAGGTGCTGCACCCGCGCGCCGTACGCCGGCACCTGGCTGGGTCCGACGACTTCACGCACCGGCTCAAGGGCCACCACATCGGCACGCCCAGCCGACGGGGCAAGTACCTGTGGCTGCCGCTGGAGGAGACCAACCAGTCCGTCCTCGCCCACCTCGGCATGAGCGGTCAGCTGCTGGTGCAGCCGCACGAGGCGCCGGACGAGAAGCACCTGCGCATCCGGATCCGGTTCGCCGACTCGCTCGGCACGGAACTCCGGTTCGTCGACCAACGCACCTTCGGCGGGCTGTCGTTGCACGACAACACCCCCGACGGCCTGCCCGACGTCATCGCGCACATCGCCCGCGACCCCCTAGACGAGCTCTTCGACGACGAGGCGTTCCATCTGGCGCTGCGCCGCAAGCGGACCACCATCAAGCGGGCCCTGCTGGACCAGTCGCTGATCAGCGGGGTGGGCAACATCTACGCCGACGAGGCGCTGTGGCGCTCCCGCATCCACTACGAGCGCCCGACGGCGAACTTCACCCGTCCCGTCACCACCGAACTCCTCGGCCACGTCCGGGACGTGATGAACGCCGCCCTCGCCGTGGGCGGCACCAGCTTCGACAGCCTGTATGTCAACGTCAACGGCGAGTCGGGCTACTTCGACCGGTCCCTGGACGCGTACGGCCGTGAGGGCCTGCCCTGCAAGCGGTGCGGCACGCCGATGCGCCGCCGCCCCTGGATGAACCGCTCCAGCTACTTCTGCCCGAAGTGTCAGAGGGCGCCGCGCGTCTCGTCGTAACGCGCGCGTGCCGCGAGGACGTCGTCCATGGCGCCCTCCACGCAGTGGATGAGCGCCAGCAGCCGCTCGGCCACCTGACGGCCCAGGGGGGTCAGTTCGTAGTCCACGCGCGGCGGGTTGGTCGGCTGCGCGTCGCGGCGCACCAGGCCGTCGCGCTCCAGCGCGTGCAGCGTCTGGGACAGCATCTTCTCGCTCACCCCGTCCACGCGGCGGCGCAGCTCGTTGAAGCGCAGCGAGCCCTCGTACAGCGCGCCGAGCGTGAGACCGCCCCAGCGGCCGGTGACGTGCTCCAGCGTGCCGCGTGACGGGCAGGCCTTGGCGAAGACGTTGTAGGCGAGGTCGTCGTGGTCCTGGGCGATCTGGCTCATACCGGCGGTCATGGCACGAGGGTACGCGTGCGCAGCGCTAACCGCCAGGTTGCACTAACTAGAAGTTAGTGCTTTCCTGAAGTCACTGCTTCTGAGCTGCCATGCAGCCGGTGCAGCCCAAGCTGCCCATGCGGCCCATGCGGCCCATTCGAGGAGTCTCTGTGACCACCCCTGTCGTTTCCATCGCCTACCACTCCGGCTACGGCCACACCGCCGTCCTCGCCGAGACCGTCCGCGCCGGTGCCGCCGACGCCGGTGCCGAGGTGCACCTGATCAAGGTCGACGAGATCACCGACGAGCAGTGGGAGACGCTGGACCGCTCCGACGCGATCGTCTTCGGCTCGCCCACCTACATGGGCACCGCCTCCGGCGCCTTCCATGTCTTCGCCGAGGCCACCTCCAAGCGCTGGTTCGGCCAGGACTGGAAGGACAAGCTGGCCGCCGGCTTCACCAACTCCGGCTCCAAGAGCGGCGACAAGCTGCACACCCTGCAGTTCTTCCAGATCCTCGCCGCACAGCACGGGATGAACTGGATCAACCTCGGCCTGCACCCCGGCTGGAACAACAGCGCGGGCTCCGAGAACGACCTCAACCGCCTCGGCGTCTTCGCGGGCGCGGCTGCTCAGACCAACGTGGACGAGGGCCCGGACGCCGTGCACAAGTCCGACCTCGCCACGGCCGAGCACCTGGGACGCCGCGTCACCGAGACGGCGCGGGTCTTCACGCGGGGGCGCGCGGCCTGAGGGGTCAGGGACGCCTCAGTAGCCGAAGTCCTGTGTCCACCAAGGTCCGCCCGGGCCCAAGTGGACGCCGACGCCCAGGGTCTTGAAGTCGCAGTTCAGGATGTTGGCACGGTGGCCGGGGCTGTCCATCCAGGCCTGCATCACGGCCGCCGCGTCGGCCTGGCCGCGGGCTATGTTCTCGCCGCCGAGGTCGGTGATCCCCGCCGCCGCGGCCCGGTCCCACGGCGTCTTGCCGTCCGGGTCGGTGTGGTCGAAGAAGTCCCGCGCCGCCATGTCGTCGCTGAACGACTCGGCCAGCTCGGACAGGGAGGAGTTCGCCGCCAGCGGGCTGCACCCGACCTTCGCCCGCTCCTCGTTGACGAGCTTCAGCACCTCCGCCTCGGCGGCGCTCGCCGTGGAGACCGCCACCGGTGGGGCACTCGTCTTCGGAGCCTTCGGTGCCTTCGGAGTCTTGGACGGCGTACGCGACGGGGTGGCCTCGGGCTTGCCGGCCGGCGTCGCCGGCGGCGTCGGCTGCCCGGTCGCCGTGTTCGACGGGGTGGGCGTGGGCGAGACCGACGCGGACGCGGACGCCGATGCGGACGCGGTCGGGCTCGGGGACGTCGAGCCCCCGGAGTTCAGGCCGGTGCCGCCCCCGGAGGTGTCGGCGCTGCCCGAGGTGCCGCCCTGCTCGGCGGCCGTGTTGCTCGGCGTGTCCACCGTCTGCACCCGCTCGCCGCCGGTGGTGTGCGTGGCGCCGCCGAGCCGGTAGTTCTGCAGGCCCGGCACCACGCCGGTGGCCACCGCGGCCGTACCGAGGGCCACGGCCACGGACACCCCGAGCAGTCCTCCACGCACCGGCCGCCTCGCGGCCTTCTTCCGGCGCCGGTGGCCGGGGGAGGGGTGGCCGGCCGGGGTGAAGTCACCACCCCAGGGGCCGTCCGGGCCGTCGCCCTCCGCCGCGAACAGGTAGGCGTGCGCCCTGGCGGTGGCGTCTGCGTAGTCCAGCGGCCGCAGACCGGTCGCCGGGGTGTAGGCCTCCGGGTTCAGATACGGCGCGATGCCCCGGGGCGCCGGTTCCCGCCGGAGGACCTCACCCGGGACGATCTCACCCGGGTACGAGTCCTGCCACGCCACACCCGCGTACGACCCCTGCCGGGCGCCGCCCGCGTACGAGTCCTGCCACGACGCCTCACCGGTGAAGGGGTCCTGCCACGGCTCACCGGTGAACGAGTCCTGCCACGGCTCACCGGTGAACGAGTCCTGCGGGGTGCCGATCCCGGTGGTGGACCGCCGCGTGGGTATGCCGCCCGTGGGGCGGTTCCTGGCGGCGCGGCCGGCGGCGGAGCGGCGGTGGCGTCCCATGTCCTTGCCCTCTTCCTCGTCCTCGCGGTCGACCGGCGCCTGCGTGGCGAGTGACTCCGCATGGCCAACCCGACTCACTCGATCGAGTGAGTTTCATATGAGATTCATCGGGCGGGACGGTACCGCATGCCGCCGACGGGCGATGTGTCCCGAGCGACATCGGCTGGTTAGGTTGCACCCATGAGCGAGGATGTACGACTGGTGGCCTGGGTGCGTGGACGCGTCCAAGGTGTGGGTTTCCGCTGGTTCACGCGGGCCAAGGCGCTGGAGATCGGCGGCCTGAGTGGTTTTGCTCTCAATTTGGCCGACGGCCGCGTCCAAGTCGTCGCGGAGGGCGCGCGCGAGGGCTGCGAGGGACTGCTCGACTGGCTCCAGGGCGACGACACGCCCGGACACGTGGACGGAGTCACCGAGATCTGGGACACACCCCGCGGCGGCTACGACGGCTTCGCCATCCGCTGAACCGATTCTGTAAAGGGGCGCAGGCGGGCGCACGGGAGACTGCCGGGGGCACATGCGCACAGCAGAAACGACCTGGTGGTTGCCAAGAACGGCCCGGCATGGCAGGCTCCCCAGGAACAGCTGATCGCCACGCCCTGAAGGCCCCGGATGACTCGCTGCGCCGCCGTTTTTCCGGCCGCGCGCCCCGGTTTGCCCGCCAATACAGGGCGTGATCGTGTTGACCGTCAAACTTTTTGGTGAGACGCTGAAAGCCCCGCGCACCTTAGCTGTTTGGCATGGAGCAACAGCAGAGCAACACCCGGATGTGCCAAGCACCGCGGGTGCAATCCCTCACGACCCAACCGCATCGGTCGGTCACTCATTGTGGAGGACCATCCATCATGGCAAAGGCGCTTCTCGGTTACGTCGGCGGCTCCGACCCTCGACTCCTCGCCGAGATGCGACGGCTGCAGCAGCGCGTTCAGGACCTGGAGTCCGAGCTCGTCCGGATTCAGGCGGAGAACGAAGCGCTGACGGCTGCCGCCTCTCAGGACAGGATCATGGAGAGCATCGACGCACACCAGGCGGAGCCTGCGCTCACCTGATCACTGCATCGCTCCACGACAGCAGTCGCAGCGATCGGGCTGCCGTATCAACCGCTCAGTTGATCGGACGACCGCAACCCGGCCGTCAGAGTTTGCAAGGGACGCTTCGGCGTCCCTTCTTTCTTGCCCCGCGCATCCTTTCACTGTCTTTAACGTACGGTGTGCCCTGCATGTTCAATGGCGAAACCGTGGGGTTGCGAGTGTTCGTGGAGTGAGATAGCGGCGCCAGGTAGAGTCCAGCGGCGTGCACCTCAAGGCCCTGACCCTCCGCGGGTTCAAGTCGTTCGCCTCGGCGACCACGCTCCGGTTCGAGCCGGGGATCACGTGTGTCGTCGGCCCGAACGGCTCGGGCAAGTCCAATGTCGTGGACGCGCTCAGCTGGGTCATGGGCGAACAGGGCGCCAAGTCGCTGCGCGGCGGCAAGATGGAGGACGTCATCTTCGCCGGCACCACCGGCCGCCCCCCGCTGGGCCGCGCCGAGGTGTCCCTGACCATCGACAACTCCGACGGCGCGCTGCCCATCGAGTACGCCGAGGTCACCATCACGCGGATCATGTTCCGCAACGGCGGCAGCGAGTACCAGATCAACGGCGACACGTGCCGCCTCCTGGACATCCAGGAACTCCTCTCCGACTCGGGCATCGGCCGCGAGATGCACGTCATCGTCGGCCAGGGCCAGCTCGACTCCGTCCTGCACGCCGACCCGATGGGACGCCGCGCCTTCATCGAAGAGGCGGCCGGCGTCCTCAAGCACCGCAAGCGCAAGGAGAAGGCCCTGCGCAAGCTGGACGCGATGCAGGCCAACCTCGCGCGCGTGCAGGACCTGACGGACGAACTGCGCCGCCAGCTCAAGCCCCTGGGCCGGCAGGCGGCGGTGGCGAGACGGGCCGCCGTGATCCAGGCGGACCTGCGCGACGCACGCCTGCGCCTGCTGGCCGACGACCTGGTACGCCTGCGGGAAGCGCTCAAGGCCGAGATCGCCGACGAGGCCGCCCTGAAGGAGCGCAAGGAGGCGGCCGAGCAGGAGCTGAAGAAGGCCCTGCAGCGCGAGGGCCTCCTGGAGGACGAGGTACGGCAGCTCACGCCCCGCCTCCAGCGCGCCCAGCAGACCTGGTACGAGCTGTCCCAGCTGGCCGAGCGCGTCCGCGGCACGATCTCGCTGGCCGACGCGCGCGTGAAGAGCGCGACGTCCGCGACCCCCGACGAGCGGCGCGGCCGCGACCCCGAGGACCTGGAGCGCGAGGCCGCCCGCATCCGTGAGCAGGAGGCCGAGCTGGAGGCGGCCCTGGAGGCGGCCCAGCACGCCCTCGACGACACGGTCGCCCACCGCGCCGAACTGGAGCGGGAACTGGCCGTCGAGGAACGCCGGCTGAAGGACGTCGCGCGCGCCATCGCCGACCGCCGCGAGGGTCTGGCCCGCCTGTCCGGCCAGGTCAACGCGGCCCGCTCCCGAGCGGCCTCGGCCCAGGCCGAGATCGACCGCCTGGCCACGGCCCGCGACGAGGCACAGGACCGCGCGGTGCGCGCCCAGGAGGAGTACGAGGCGCTGAAGGCCGAGGTGGACGGCCTCGATGCCGACGACGCCGACCTGGCCGAACAGCACGAGGCGGCCAGGCGCCGGCTCGCCGAGGCCGACGCCGCCCTGAGCGCGGCCCGCGAGGCCCTCACCACCACCGAGCGCACCCGCGCCGCGACCCAGGCCCGCCACGAGGCGTTGGCCCTGGGCCTGCGCCGCAAGGACGGCACCGGCATACTCCTCGGCGCCCGCGACCGCCTCACCGGGGTCCTGGGGCCGGCGGCGGAACTCCTGACGGTCACCCCCGGCTACGAGGTCCCCCTGGCCGCGGCCTTCGGCGCGGCGGCGGACGCGATCGCCGTGACCACCCCGGCAGCGGCGGCCGAAGCGATCCGCCTCCTCCGTAAACAGGACGGGGGCAGGGCAGCACTCCTGCTGGCGGCGGAAGCGCCTCATGGGGGCACGGGGAACGGCGCGACCAGCCCCGACGCACCCGCGGACGTCCCACCATCGGGCGCCCCCCTCCCCGCCGCCGACCTGGTCCGCGGCCCCGCCGACCTCCTGCCCGCCGTCCACCGCCTCCTGCAGGGAATCGTCGTCGTAGGCACCCTGGAGGACGCCGAGGACGTCGTCTGCGCGCACCCGGAACTCACCGCCGTGACCGCCGAAGGCGATCTCCTCGGTGCCCATTTCGCACATGGCGGATCGGCGGGGGCGCCGAGCCTGCTGGAGGTGCAGGCCTCCGTCGACGAGGCCGCGGCCGAGCTGGCCGAGCTGGCCGTGCGGTGCGACGAGCTGGCCCAGGAGCAGCGGGCGGCGGCGGAACGGCGTACCGAGGCCGCCGGCCTCGTGGAGGAACTCGCGGAGCGGCGTCGCGCGGCCGACCGGGAGAAGTCGGCCGTCGCCCAGCAGCTCGGCCGGCTCTCCGGGCAGGCCCGGGGCGCCGCAGGCGAGGCCGAGCGGTCGGCCGCGGCCGCCGCACGCGCGCAGGAGGCGCTGGAGAAGGCCGTACAGGAGGCCGAGGAGCTGGCCGAGCGGCTGGCGGTCGCCGAGGAGATGCCGGTCGAGGAGGAGCCCGACACCTCCGTACGCGACCGGCTCGCCGCCGACGGTGCCAACGCCCGGCAGACCGAGATGGAGGCCCGCCTCCAGGTCCGTACCCACGAGGAGCGGGTCAAGGGGCTCGCCGGGCGGGCCGACTCGCTCGACCGGGCCGCCCGCGCGGAACGCGAGGCACGCGCGCGTGCCGAGCAGCGCCGCGCCCGGCTGCGGCACGAGGCGGCCGTGGCGGAGGCCGTCGCCTCCGGCGCCCGGCAGCTGCTCGCGCACATCGAGGTGTCCCTCGCCCGCGCCGAGCAGGAGCGCACCGCCGCCGAGGCCGCGAAGGCCCGACGGGAACAGGAGCTGGCCACCGCACGGACCCAGGGCCGCGACCTCAAGGCCGAGCTCGACAAGCTCACCGACTCCGTCCACCGCGGCGAGGTGCTCGGTGCCGAGAAACGGCTGCGCATAGAGCAGCTGGAGACCAGGGCGCTGGAGGAGCTGGGCGTCGAACCGGAGGGGCTGGTGACCGAGTACGGCCCGCACCAGCTCGTGCCGCCCTCGCCCCCCGCCGAGGGCGAGGTGCTGCCCGACGACCCCGAGCACCCGCGCAACCAGCCCAAGCCCTTCCACCGCGCCGAGCAGGAGCGGCGGCTCAAGGCAGCCGAGCGCGCCTACCAGCAGCTGGGCAAGGTCAACCCGCTGGCGCTGGAGGAGTTCGCGGCGCTGGAGGAGCGGCACAAGTTCCTCAGCGAGCAGCTGGAGGACCTGAAGAAGACCCGCGCCGATCTGCTCCAGGTGGTGAAGGAGGTCGACGAGCGTGTCGAGCAGGTCTTCACCGAGGCGTACCGGGACACCGCCCGCGAGTTCGAGGGCGTCTTTAGCCGTCTCTTCCCGGGCGGCGAGGGCCGCCTGGTCCTGACCGATCCCGACAACATGCTCACCACGGGCGTGGATGTCGAGGCCCGTCCGCCCGGCAAGAAGGTCAAGCGGCTCAGCCTCCTGTCCGGCGGCGAGCGCTCGCTGACCGCCGTGGCGCTGCTCGTGTCGATCTTCAAGGCCCGGCCGAGCCCCTTCTACGTCATGGACGAGGTCGAGGCGGCGCTGGACGACACCAACCTCCAGCGGCTGATCCGGATCATGCAGGAGCTGCAGGAGGCCTCGCAGCTCATCGTGATCACGCACCAGAAGCGCACGATGGAGGTCGCCGACGCGCTCTACGGCGTGTCGATGCAGGGGGACGGCGTCTCCAAGGTCATCTCCCAGCGCCTTCGTTAGCGTCGGCCATTCAAGATCAACTCCCTCTGTGTTCAAGAAGTGAACATGGAGACCTGGGCCACATCCGAAAACTCACAGCAACTGAACTATTGACTTCGAAACTTGAAGGCATAGTCTCTGCAACGTTGCTTTTACCTTCAGGTCTCACTACCTGAGAGGGCTCACCCCACCCGGCAGCGTTGCCGTGGCCCGAGGAGTTTTTCGTGACCAGCACAGCGCAGGCACCTCAGCAAGGAGCCAGGACGGCTCAACCCGAGCATCTCGGGCACGTCATCTTCATCGCGGCGGCTGCCGCCATGGGCGGTTTCCTGTTCGGTTACGACAGCTCCGTGATCAACGGCGCGGTCGAGGCCATCCGCGATCGCTACGACATCGGCTCCGCGGCCCTCGCCCAGGTCATCGCGATCGCCCTGATCGGCTGTGCCATCGGCGCCGCGACCGCCGGCCGCATAGCCGACCGGATCGGCCGCATCCGGGTCATGCAGATCGCCGCGGTCCTCTTCGTCGTCAGCGCTGTCGGCTCCGCACTGCCCTTCTCCCTCTGGGACTTCGCCCTCTGGCGCGTCGTCGGCGGCTTCGCCATCGGCATGGCCTCCGTCATCGGCCCGGCCTACATCGCCGAGGTCGCACCGCCCGCCTACCGCGGCCGGCTCGGCTCCTTCCAGCAGGCCGCGATCGTCGTCGGCATCGCCATCTCCCAGCTGGTCAACTGGGGCCTGCTCAACGCCGCCGGCGGCGACCAGCGCGGTCACCTGATGGGCCTGGAGGCCTGGCAGGTCATGCTCGGCGTCATGGTCGTCCCCGCCGTCCTCTACGGCATGCTGTCCTTCGCGATCCCCGAGTCCCCGCGCTTCCTGCTCTCCGTCGGCAAGCGTGAGCGCGCCAAGGAGATCCTCGCCGAGGTCGAGGGCAAGGACGTCGACCTGGACGCCCGCGTCGCCGAGATCGAGCACGCGATGACGAGCGAGCACAAGTCCACCTTCAAGGACCTGCTCGGCGGCGGCTTCTTCTTCAAGCCGATCGTCTGGGTCGGCATCGGCCTGTCGGTCTTCCAGCAGTTCGTCGGCATCAACGTCGCGTTCTACTACTCCTCGACGCTGTGGCAGTCGGTCGGTGTCGACCCGACGGACTCGTTCTTCTACTCCTTCACGACGTCGATCATCAACATCGTCGGCACCGTGATCGCGATGATCTTCGTGGACCGCGTCGGCCGCAAGCCGCTCGCCCTCATCGGCTCCGTCGGCATGGCCGTCGGTCTGGCCCTGGAGGCCTGGGCGTTCTCGTACCACCTCGTCGACGGCAAGCTCCCGGGCACCCAGGGCTGGGTCGCCCTGATCGCCGCCCACGTGTTCGTCCTCTTCTTCGCCCTGTCGTGGGGCGTGGTGGTCTGGGTCATGCTCGGCGAGATGTTCCCGAACAAGATCCGCGCCGCCGCCCTGGGCGTGGCCGCCGCAGCGCAGTGGATCGCCAACTGGGCCATCACCGCGAGCTTCCCGTCGCTGGCCGACTGGAACCTCTCCGGCACCTACGTCATCTACACGGTCTTCGCCGCGCTCTCGATCCCGTTCGTCCTGAAGTTCGTCAAGGAGACGAAGGGCAAGGCGCTGGAGGAGATGGGCTGACCCGCCCCGTGGACTCGGGGAGAAGGGCCAAGTCCCCGCTGCCCCTCTCCTCGTACCTTCCGCCGCCCCCGCACCGGCCACTGCCCGGTGCGGGGGCGGCGGTGTCGTACGGCCCCGCCGTTCCGCCCGTCGTTCCGGAGCGCCCCCGTTGTCAGTCGCGCCCTGCCCTCGACCGGTTCTACGGCGCGGTGCACCACCAGGGCAGCGTGTACCCGCCGACGGCGGCGAGCCTGCCGTTCCTGTTCGAGCCGGCCGGCGACGACACCACGCCCGACCGTGCCCCCGTCGTCACGCTGATCGTCAGCATCGGCCGGGAATCCCTCGACAGAGCCTTCGAGGACGACGGCAGCGAGATCGAGTACCACCCTCCGATGGGCTACTGCGCGAGCTGCTGACGGACGACTACGAATACGAATGGGTCCGGGTGCACGCGCCGCCGCGCTCTGGGAGATCGGCGGCGAGGCCGAGGCACCGGCCGTCCTGGACACCCTGCTCCAGGCCTGGGCACAGAACCCGTCGACGGCCAACCACGTCGTGACCTGCCTGGACCGGATGGACGCCCGCGCGGCCCGAGCCACCCTGCCGCTGCTCCGCGAGCAACTGTCCCTGCCCCGGCGCGGCGGCCGGTTCCGGAGCGTCGACCACGACGAGGAACTCCAGCGGCTCGGCCGCGCCCTCATCGCGCGGCTCGATCCTCCAGCACCGGAAGCACCCGCTCCGCGAAGAGCCTGAGGCTGCGCCACCCTTCCTCAACCGGCATCCCGCCCGCCAGCGGATGCAGGACGAGACTGTCGGCACCCAGCGCCACGCACTCCTGCGGGCTGAGGATGCGGTACACGCCCTCCGTGCGCAGCTCCTGCACCGTCGTGGCCGCCGACTTCACCGCCGAGCGGATCCGGCCCGACTGCCAGGAGGCGTAGGTCCGCGCCTCGTGCAGGAAGTGCTCGCCGTACTCCGCCCACGCCCGGTCCGGATCCTCGGCGATGTGCAGCAAGGGAGTCTCGGCCGCGGGCATCATGACCCAGCCCTCGGTGCCGTACTCGGCGAGCTTCTCTTTGTAGTACGACTCCAGCTCCGGCAGATGCGCGCTCGGGAAGAACGGCAGGCCGAGCCGGGCGGCCCGGCGGGCGGCGGCCTTGGAGGAGCCGCCGACCAGGAGGAGGGGGTGCGGATCGGTGAAGGGGCGCGGGGTGAGCCGTACCGTACGGCCCCGGTAGATGAACTCCTCGCCGGACCACGCCTTGAGCAGGGTCTCCAGCAGCTCGTCCTGGAGCCGGCCCCGGCGCCGGAAGTCGACGTCGAACAGGGCATACTCCTCGGGCCGGTAGCCGATCCCGGCCACCGTCACCAGCCGTCCGCCGCTCAGCAGGTCCAGTACGGCGATCTCCTCGGCCAGCCGCAGCGGATCGTGCAGCGGGCCGATCACCGCCGACACGGTCACCGCGATCCGGCGGGTCGCCCCGAACACCGCGCCCGCGAAGGCGAACGGCGACGGCAGCCAGTTGTCGTCGGCGCCGTGGTGCTCCTCGGTCTGCACGGTGCTGATCCCGCGCTCGTCCGCGTACGCGGCCATCTCCAGGGCGGCCCGGTAGCGCGCGGAGAGGGCGGCGGGAGTGGCGCCGGGAGCGACGAGGTTGAAACGGACGACCGTGACGGGCATGGGAAATCCCCCTCCGGTGCGATGCGGTGGAGGGGGACGGTAGCTGACGCAGCGTCAGATAGCCATGCGAAGGCGGGAGATAGGCTCGCCAGATGACCGACACCGTACCCACCGATCCGCGGGCGGAGGCCGGCCGGGGCCGGGTCGCGCTCTGGCTCGACCCGGACGACCTGCGGTGGCTCGCCCGGCACTGCTGCTGCCCGGACGACGCCGGCCAGGAGACGACGGACCGCTGCTCCCGCCTCCGCTTTCGCGCGAGCGCGGCCCTGCACAAGAACGGCCCGGCCGGCTGACGCCGTCAGGCGTCGACGGTCGCCCGCTCCTCGGCCCGCTCGACGACCTCCGCCGGCCGCGTCACCGCCGGCTTCGGCAGCACCAGGTACAGCGCGCCCGAGATCACGATCGTGGCCACCCAGCCGAGGCCGTACTCGCCGATGACGTTGTTCTTCGCGAGCGGGCCGGTGAACCAGTCCGAGGTGGTGAACATCAGGCCCGACGCCAGGCCGATCGCCCAGGCGGCCACGGCCGCGGGGGAGAAGCCGCCCTTGTACCAGTAGGCGCTGGTGCGCGTGGTGTCCGTCATGGCGCGGCCGTCGTACTCGGTACGGCGCAGCATGTCCGCGCCGAAGACGCCGACCCAGGCGGAGAAGGCGACCGCCAGCAGCGACAGGAAGGCGATGAACGAGCCCATGAAGCTCGTCGCCACCAGCATCAGCACACCGCCGAAGACCAGCGAGATCACCGCGTTCACCGAGACCGCCCAGTGGCGCGGCACCTTGAAGCCGAGGGTCTGGGCGGTGAAGCCCGCCGAGTACATCGACATCGAGTTGATCAGCAGCATGCCGATCAGCGCGATGAACAGGTACGGCACCGCGATCCACGTCGGCAGGATCTCGCCGAGGAAGGACACCGGGTCGGTGGCCGAGGCCAGGTCCGGCGTGGCGACCGCCATCACCGCGCCCATCAGGACCATGGGAAGCACGACGACACCGGCGCCGCCGACCGCCGTGCCGACGATCGCCTTCGAGGAGGCGGTGCGCGGCAGATAACGGGTGAAGTCCGGCGCGGACGGGATCCAGCTGACACCGCCGGCCGCGATCATGCCGATCCCGGTGATCACCGCGGCCGTCGAACCGGCGCTGTGGTGCATCACCTTCGACCAGTCGGTGTTCGCCACCAGGTAGACCAGGACCAGCACCGAGAAGACGCCGAAGAGGTACGTGGCGTACTTGTTGCACTTCTGTACGGCGTTGATGCCGAGGCCCGAGATCGCGAAGGTCGCGACGACGAACACCAGCAGCGTCACCATGTCCAGCACGCTGTTGGCCTTCAGCCCGAACAGGATGTCCAGGATGGTGAGCATCGCGTAGGCGCCGGTGACCGCGTTGATCGTCTCCCAGCCCCAGCGCGCCACCCAGATCAGCGAACCGGGCAGCAGGTTGCCGCGCTGGCCGAAGACCGCGCGCGACAGCGCCATGCCGGGCGCGCCACCGCGCTTGCCCGCGATTCCGATCAGACCGACCAGGCCGTACGACACGATCGGCGCGGCCACCGCGACGACGAGGGCCTGCCAGATGTTCAGGTGGTACGCCACGACGAGGCTCGCGCCCATCGTCAGCAGCAGCACGCTGATGTTGGCGCCGACCCAGGTGGGGAACAGCTCACGGGTCTTCGCCGTGCGCTCGTGATCGGGGACCTGTTCGATACCTCGGGTCTCGAGAGCGCCTTCGGTGTCGACGGTTTTGCTCATGAAAAAGGGGCACCAGACGTGGGGGGACAGGGACGCTCGGGACTCTACGCGCGTCAATAGAGTCGCCACCATCGTACTTTGCTCCGAGTCATCGCATTAAGTGGCGTTTGTCTCTCGGACGAAGGCACAAACAGCTTTCTGCGCAAACCCATGACTGATACTGGACGCGTTATGGAAACCGTCATCCTTGCTGTAGTCATCGCCGTGGTCGTGCTCGCGGCGCTCGGCGGGCTGTTGGTGGGCACCCGGCGCAAGAAGCCGCTGCCTCCTCCGCCGCCGAAGACGCCCGACATCACCGCGCCACCGGCCGAGCCGCACGTCGGCGAAGAGGCCGAGACGCCGCGCGAAGAACCGCGCCGCACCATCGAGGAGGTGGATCTCCCCGGCGGCCCCGCACCGGTCGTCGTGGAGGAGCCCCCTGCCGCCGTCGAGGCTCCCGAGATCGAGATCCCGGAGCCCACCGCGGGCCGGCTGATCCGGCTGCGCGCCCGCCTGTCCCGCTCCCAGACCGCCCTCGGCAAGGGCCTGCTCACGCTGCTCTCGCGCGAGCACCTGGACGACGAGACCTGGGAGGAGATCGAGGACACGCTGCTCACCGCCGACGTCGGTGTGCAGCCCACCCAGGAGCTGGTCGACAGCCTGCGCGAGCGCGTGAAGGTGCTCGGCACCCGTACGCCCGAGGAGCTGCGCGGCCTGCTGCGCGAGGAGCTGCTCAAGGTGATCGGCACGGACTTCGACCGCACGGTCAAGACCGAGCCCGCGGACCGCAAGCCCGGCATCGTGATGGTCGTCGGTGTCAACGGCACCGGCAAGACCACCACCACCGGCAAGCTCGCGCGCGTGCTCGTGGCCGACGGCCGCACCGTCGTGCTGGGCGCCGCCGACACCTTCCGCGCCGCCGCCGCCGACCAGCTGCAGACCTGGGGTGAGCGGGTCGGCGCCTACACCGTGCGCGGGCCGGAGGCCGGCGATCCCGCCTCCGTCGCCTTCGACGCGGTGAAGGAAGGCAAGGAGATGGGGGTCGACGTCGTCCTCATCGACACCGCCGGCCGCCTGCACACCAAGACCGGCCTCATGGACGAGCTCGGCAAGGTCAAGCGGGTCGTGGAGAAGCACGCGCCGCTGGACGAGGTGCTGCTCGTCCTGGACGCCACCACCGGCCAGAACGGCTTGGTGCAGGCCCGCGTCTTCGCGGAGGTCGTGGACATCACCGGCATCGTGCTGACCAAGCTGGACGGCACGGCCAAGGGCGGCATCGTCGTCGCGGTCCAGCGCGAGCTGGGCGTCCCGGTCAAGCTGGTCGGCCTCGGTGAGGGTGCGGACGATCTCGCGCCCTTCGAGCCGGAGGCGTTCGTGGATGCTCTGATCGGTGACTGAGTGGTTACCGGTTGCGGTGACTGACGGGAAGCGCCCGCCCCAAGGTGCAGTGGGGTTCGGGCGCTTCGCCTTGCCGGTGGGGCTGGTGCTGGTCAGGGGCGCCCGCCCCAAGGTGCAGTTGGGGACGGGCGTTTCGCGTTACGTGCTGGTCAGGCCCGCGCTCGCGACCGGTGGGCCACATAGGCCAGCGTGCCCAGCAGCAGTCGCGCCGCCGGGGGACGGGTCGCCGAGTCCAGCGCGGGCGGGCGCAGCCAGCGCACCGGGCCCAGGCCGCCCCGGTCGGAGGGCGGCGCGGTGATGTGCGTACCGGGTCCGAGGCCGCGCAGGTCCAGGGCCGAGGGGTCGTCCCAGCCCATGCGGTAGAGCAGCCGGGAGAGCTCGGCGGCGGCGCCGGGTGCGACGAAGAAGTGGGCGCGGCCGTCCGGGGTCGCGGTCACCGGGCCGAGGGGGAGGCCCATCCGCTCCAGGCGGGCCAGGGCGCGGCGGCCCGCGGCCTCGGAGACCTCGACCACGTCGAACGCCCGGCCCACCGGAAGCATCACCGCGGCGCCCGGCACCTCCGCCCAGGCCTTGCTCACCTCGTCCAGCGTGGCCCCGGCCGGCACCTGGGCCGCGAACTCCAGCGGATGCGCACCCGGCGCCGGGCAGTCGGCGCGTCCGCACGAGCAGGCGCCCGCCGCGGCCCGGGCTCCCGGCACCACGTCCCAGCCCCACAGTCCGGTGAACTCGGCGACGGCGGTGCACTCCGACGAACGGCCGCGCCGACGCGTGCTGGAGCGGATCTCGCGAATGCCGCCGATCGTGAAGTCCATGCCCCCTCCAACGGGTCCAGCGCGCCGGTGGTTACGCCACGGAGCGAGACGGAAGCGGAACGTAACGCTACGGCTCCGCATTCCCCGGTCGCCGCGAGGCCAAGGCGGCGCCTTGAGGTGCTACGGGTGGCGCATCGGGGTGTTCGCGCCCCCGGGTGCACCACTCCGCCCACTTCCGGCCGTCCTATGTCAAGTGAATCGCGTACCGGCGACGGTGAGTTCATTCGAAGGGGTGGCGAATGGTGGCGTTTCAGGGATCCCGGTGGTTGAGCGGGTGATCGTAGGATTACTGTGAGTGCGCGAGTCCGGTCGGCATATGCATGGATGGGTATGCCGGGGGCGAGGCGTCAGCTCGTTCGAAGGGTGAGAACCGGCGGACAAGAGGCCGTATTTACCGGCATTCTGATAAGGCTTGGCGCACTCGACGACAAGTGGTCTCAGGGATGGGGGCGTTCCAGTGAGCGGCAACGGCGGTAGCGGAGCGAACGCTGACAGGCGCCCCAACGACCTGCTCGGCTCGTGGTTCGTGCGGAGCGGCTGGTCCAAGGGCGAGCTGGCCCGCCAAGTGAACCGCCGGGCACGCCAGCTGGGTGCCAACCACATCTCCACGGACACCTCGCGCGTGCGCCGCTGGCTGGACGGGGAGAACCCGCGCGAGCCGATCCCGCGCATCCTCTCGGAGCTGTTCTCCGAGCGCTTCGGCTGTGTGGTCTCCATCGAGGACCTCGGCCTGCGCGCCGCCCGCCAGTCACCCTCCGCGTCCGGTGTCGACCTGCCCTGGACGGCGCCGCAGACGGTCGCCCTGCTCAGCGAGTTCTCGCGCAGCGACCTGATGCTGGCCCGGCGCGGCTTCCTCGGCACCTCGCTGGCGCTGTCCGCCGGGCCCTCCCTCATCGAGCCCATGCAGCGCTGGCTGGTCCCGAACCCCACCTCCCCGGTCCCCGCCGAGCCGGAGCCCGTCCTCGACCTCCGCAGGCCCGGCCGGCTGTCCAAGCCCGAACTGGACCTGCTGGAGTCCACCACGCGGATGTTCCGGCAGTGGGACGCCCAGTGCGGCGGCGGTCTGCGCCGCAAGGCGGTCGTCGGCCAGCTGCACGAGGTCACGGACCTGCTCCAGGAACCCCAGCCCGAGGCCACCACCCGCAAGCTCTTCAAGGTCGCCGCCGAACTCGCCGAACTGGCCGGCTGGATGTCGTACGACGTGGGCCTCCAGCCCACCGCGCAGAAGTACTTCGTCCTCGCCCTGCACGCGTCCAAGGAGGCCGGCGACAAGCCCCTCGGCTCGTACATCCTCTCCAGCATGAGCCGGCAGATGATCCATCTCGGCCGGCCCGACGACGCGCTGGAGCTGATCCACCTCGCCCAGTACGGCAGCCGCGACTGCGCGAGCCCGCGCACCCAGTCCATGCTGTATGCGATGGAGGCCCGCGCCTACGCCAACATGGGCCAGCCCGGCAAGACCAAGCGCGCGGTCCGCATGGCCGAGGACACCTTCGCCGAGGCCGACGAGTGGGACGAGCCGGACCCCGACTGGATCCGCTTCTTCTCCGAGGCCGAGCTGTACGGCGAGAACTCCCACTCCTTCCGCGACCTCGCCTACGTCGCCGGACGCAGCCCCGCCTACGCCTCCCTCGCCGAGCCGCTGATGCGCAAGGCGGTGGACAAGTTCGCGGAGGACAGCGAGCACCAGCGGTCGTACGCGCTGAACCTGATCGGCATGGCCACGGTGCACCTGCTCCAGCGCGAGCCCGAGCAGAGCACGGCCTACGCCTCCCAGGCCATGGAGATCGCCAGGAAAGTCCGCTCCGAGCGTGTGAACACTCGTATTCGAAAGACCGTCGACACGGCCGTACGGGACTACGGCGATCTCGCCGCCGTCGTCGACCTCAGCGATCAGCTCGCCGTCGACCTGCCGGAAACCGCCGCAGCGGTCTGACGCACCCGGCTCCCCTGCCCCGGCCGCGGCCGGTCCTCCCGAACTGCCCGACTCGGCTCCCCCACGCCAGGTCATCGGAGAGGCCCCGCCGCGGCCGGCCTGTTTCCCCGTACGTGTCACCACGTGCCGACCGGAGCAGGTTGCGTCACGATAACGATCGGCAGGGTCGAGATCCGGCAGTTCATGGACGCGTAACACGCCAGGCGCCTTCGTCACCCCGGCGAAACAACGAGGGGCTTCCACCGAAACCGCGCTGCGCCAATCTCATGGCGCATAACCGGCCCACACCCCACGACCCGCCGGACCGCTCAGGCACCGCCCGCACGGGGCCGTACCAACCGACGAGGAGACGCCGATGGCACCAGCCATCACGCTTGCCGCGGAGGCACCCAAGCTGTCTGCCGCGAACACAGGCTTCATGCTCATAGCTTCTGCCCTGGTACTGATCATGACGCCGGGTCTCGCCTTCTTCTACGGAGGCATGGTCCGCGTCAAGAGCACCCTGAACATGCTGATGATGAGCTTCATCAGCATGGGCATCGTCACCATCTTGTGGGTGCTCTACGGCTTCTCCCTCGCCTTCGGCACGAACAACAGCTTCATCGGCTGGGACTCCGACTGGTTCGGCCTGCGCAAGATCGGTCTGACGGAGCTCTGGCCCGGCTACACCATCCCGATCTTCGTGTTCATGGTCTTCCAGATGATGTTCGCGATCATCACGCCGGCCTTGATCAGCGGCGCCCTCGCGGACCGCGTCAAGTTCTCGGCCTGGTCGCTGTTCATCGCGCTGTGGCTGACGCTCGTGTACGTCCCGGTCGCCCACTGGGTGTGGGGTGCCGACGGCTGGGCCTACAAGCTCGGCGTGATCGACTTCGCGGGTGGTACGGCGGTCCACATCAACGCGGGTGCCGGAGCGCTCGGCGTCATCCTCGTCATCGGCAAGCGCGTCGGCTTCAAGAAGGACCCGATGCGCCCGCACAGCCTGCCGCTGGTCATGCTCGGTGCCGGCCTGCTGTGGTTCGGCTGGTTCGGCTTCAACGCGGGCTCCTGGCTCGGCAACGACGACGGCGTCGGCGCGCTGATGTTCGTCAACACGCAGGTCGCGACGGCCGCCGCCATGCTGGCCTGGCTCGCCTACGAGAAGATCCGGCACGGCGCGTTCACCACGCTGGGCGCCGCCTCCGGCGCGGTCGCCGGTCTGGTCGCGATCACCCCGTCCGGCGGCGCGGTGTCCCCGCTCGGCGCGATCGCCGTCGGCGCCATCGCCGGTGTCGCCTGCGCCGCGGCCGTGGGCCTGAAGTTCAAGTTCGGCTACGACGACTCCCTCGACGTCGTCGGCGTCCACATGGTCGGCGGCATCATCGGCTCCCTGCTGATCGGCTTCTTCGCCACCGGCAAGGGCCAGTCCACCGCGACCGGTGTCTTCTACGGCGACCACAGCTGGACCCAGCTGTGGAAGCAGTTCGCCGGTGTCGGCGCGGTCCTCGCCTACTCGCTGATCGTCTCCGCGGTCCTCGCCTTCCTGCTCGACAAGACGATCGGCATGCGGGTCACCGAGGACCAGGAGATCTCCGGTATCGACCAGGCCGAGCACGCCGAGACCGCCTACGACTTCAGCGGTGCCGGCGGCGGTGTCATCGGCTCCACCGCCCACGCCCCCGCCGTGGCCGCCACGCAGACCAAGAAGGTGGACGCATGAAGCTCATCACCGCCGTCGTCAAGCCCCACCGGCTGGACGAGATCAAGGAGGCCCTGCAGGCCTTCGGCGTCCACGGCCTGACGGTCACCGAGGCCAGCGGTTACGGTCGTCAGCGGGGCCACACCGAGGTCTACCGCGGTGCCGAGTACACCGTCGACCTGGTCCCCAAGATCCGCATAGAGGTCCTGGCCGAGGACGACGACGCGGAGCAGCTGATCGAGGTCATCGTCAAGGCGGCCCGCACCGGCAAGATCGGTGACGGCAAGGTCTGGTCCCTGCCGGTCGAGACGGCCGTACGGGTCCGCACCGGCGAGCGCGGGCCGGACGCGCTCTGATCACACCTTCTCAGAACGGGAGTCGCTGGGTGACGGGAACGGACGAGCGGATGGCAGAGGACTCGGGACCCAGCGGCTACGCGGCGGCCCGGCTGCGCCTCCTCACCGAGGGGGCGCGGTCCGGGCCGCCGCGCCGTGCCGCCCTCGCGGGACTGACCGACGACTGGCTCGCCGGGCTGTTCAAGGCGGCCGCCGAGGGATTCCCGGGTGCCTCCCTGGTCGCCGTCGGCGGCTACGGCCGCGGCGAGCTGTCCCCGCGCAGCGACCTGGACCTGCTCCTGCTGCACGACGGCAGTGACACCAAGGCCGTCGCCGCCCTGGCCGACCGCCTCTGGTATCCGATCTGGGACATGGGCCTCGCCCTCGACCACTCCGTGCGCACCCCGGCGGAGGCCCGCAAGACCGCCGGGGAGGATCTGAAAGTCCAACTCGGCCTCCTGGACGCGCGCCATCTCGCCGGCGACGCCGGCCTGACCGCCGGCCTGCGTACGGCCGTCCTCGCCGACTGGCGCAACCAGGCCCCCAAACGCCTGCCCGAACTCCAGGAACTCTGCGCCGAGCGCGCCGAGCGCCAGGGCGAGCTGCAGTACCTGCTGGAACCCGACCTCAAGGAGGCGCGCGGCGGCCTGAGGGACGCCACCGCCCTGCGCGCCGTCGCCGCCTCCTGGCTCGCCGACGCCCCGCGCGAGGGCCTCGCGGACGCCCGCCGGCGGCTGCTCGACGTACGGGACGCGCTGCACCTGGCGACCGGCCGTGCCACCGACCGGCTCGCGCTGCAGGAGCAGGACCAGGTGGCGGCCGAGCTGGGGCTGCTGGACGCGGACACCCTGCTGCGGCAGGTGTACGAGGCGGCCCGGGTCGTCTCGTACGCCAGTGACGTCACCTGGCGCGAGGTGGGGCGCGTGCTGCGATCGCGCGCCGTCCGTCCCCGTCTGCGCGCCATGCTGGGCGGCGGCAAGCCCGTCGCCGAGCGCTCCCCGCTCGCCGAGGGCGTGGTGGAGCAGGACGGCGAGGTGGTGCTCGCCCGCGCCGCACGCCCCGAGCGCGACCCCGTGCTTCCCCTGCGCGCCGCGGCCGCCGCCGCGCAGGCCGGCCTCCCGCTCTCCCTGCACGCCGTACGGCGCATGGCCGCCACCGCGCGCCCCCTGCCCACGCCCTGGCCCGCCGAGGCCCGTGAGCAGCTGGTGACGCTGCTCGGCTCCGGCCGCCCGACCGTCGACGTCTGGGAGGCGCTGGAGGCGGAAGGCCTGATCAGCCGCCTGCTGCCGGACTGGGAACGGGTCCGCTGCCGCCCGCAGCGCAACGCCGTCCACATCTGGACGGTCGACCGGCACCTGATCGAGACGGCCGTCCGCGCCTCCGAACTGACCCGCCGGGTCAGCCGCCCCGACCTCCTCCTGGTGTCCGCCCTGCTGCACGACATCGGCAAGGGCTGGCCCGGCGACCACTCGGTGGCCGGCGAGATCATCGCCAAGGACGTGGCGGCCCGGATCGGCTTCGACCGCACGGACGTGGACGTGCTGTCCGTCCTGGTCCGCCACCACCTGCTGCTGATCGAGACGGCCACCCGCCGCGACCTCGACGACCCGGCCACGGTCCGCTCGGTCGCCGAGGCGGTCGGCAGCCAGAGCACCCTGGAGCTGCTGCACGCCCTGACCGAGGCCGACGCCCTCGCCACCGGCCCCGCGGCCTGGTCCTCCTGGCGCGGCTCCCTCGTCGCCGACCTGGTGGGGCGGGTCTCCGCCGTGCTCGCCGGCGACGCCCCGGCCGAGCCGGAGCCAGCCGCGCCCACGGCCGAGCAGGAGCGGCTGGCGATCGAGGCCTACCGCACCGGCGGCCCGGTCCTCGCGCTGCGCGCCCAGACGGAACCGGTCCCCGATCAGGAGTCCGTCCAGGAACCCCTGGGCGTCGAGCTGATCATCGCCGTACCCGACCAGCCCGCCGTCCTCCCCGCCGTCGCCGGTGTCCTCGCCGTGCACCGGCTCACCGTCCGCACGGCCGAGCTGCGCACCCTGCGCCTGCCCGACGACGTCGACGACGGCTCGGTGCTGCTGCTGAACTGGCGGGTGGCCGCCGAGTACGGCTCCCTGCCGCAGGCCACCCGGCTGCGCGCCGACCTCGTCCGCGCCCTCGACGGCACCCTGGACATCGCCGGCCGCCTCGCCGAACGGGACGCGGCCTACCCCCGCCGGCGCGGCTGGGTGGCCCCGCCGCCGAGGGTGACCGTCGCTCCGGCGGCCTCCCACCACGCCACGGTGATCGAGGTCCGCGCCCAGGACGCCCCGGGCCTGCTGCACCGGATCGGGATGGCCCTGGAGAAGGCGGGGGTGCGGGTGCGGAGCATGCACGTGTCGACGCTGGGTTCCAACGCGGTGGATGCGTTCTATGTCACCACCGGCGCCGGGGAACCGCTGCCGGCGGAGGACGCCGGGTCGCTGGCACGGGTCCTGGAGGAGACGTTGCGGGCGTGACCCCGGCGGGCGCCAGGTGTGTTCCCGGTCGCCGACGAGAGCAGGCGGGGACGATTTGCTTGCGGGTCCGGATACCCTGGAGGGCAGCCCGAACCGTCTCCGACTTCCGAGGACCGACGCCACCGTGTTCGATACCCTCTCCGACCGCCTCAGCGCGACATTCAAGAATCTCCGCGGGAAGGGGCGCCTCAGCGAGGCGGACATCGACGCCACGGCGCGCGAGATCCGTATCGCGCTCCTCGAAGCGGACGTCGCCCTCCCGGTCGTCCGGACCTTCATCAAGAACGTCAAGGAGAGGGCGCTCAGCGCCGAGGTCTCCAGGGCGCTGAACCCGGCCCAGCAGGTCCTGAAGATCGTCAACGACGAGCTCGTCACCATCCTCGGTGGCGAGACGCGGCGCCTGCGCTTCGCCAAGCAGCCGCCCACCGTGATCATGCTGGCGGGTCTGCAGGGTGCCGGTAAGACCACCCTCGCGGGCAAGCTCGGCCGGTGGCTGAAGGAGCAGGGCCACTCGCCGCTGCTGGTCGCCGCCGACCTCCAGCGCCCGAACGCCGTCAACCAGCTGAGCGTCGTCGCCGAGCGCGCCGGCGTCGCCGTGTACGCCCCCGAGCCGGGCAACGGCGTCGGTGACCCGGTCAAGGTCGCCAAGGACTCCATCGACCACGCGAAGACCAAGGTCCACGACATCGTGATCGTGGACACCGCTGGCCGCCTCGGCATCGACGCCGAGATGATGCAGCAGGCCGCGGACATCCGGGACGCGGTCTCCCCGGACGAGATCCTGTTCGTCGTCGACGCGATGATCGGCCAGGACGCCGTCAACACCGCCGAGGCCTTCCGCGACGGCGTCGGCTTCGACGGTGTGGTGCTCTCCAAGCTCGACGGTGACGCCCGCGGTGGTGCCGCCCTGTCGATCCGGCAGATCACCGGCAAGCCGATCATGTTCGCGTCGAACGGCGAGAAGCTGGACGACTTCGACGCCTTCCACCCGGACCGGATGGCCTCCCGCATCCTCGACATGGGTGACCTGCTCACCCTGATCGAGCAGGCGGAGAAGACCTTCAGCCAGGAAGAGGCCGCCAAGATGGCCTCGAAGCTGGCGTCCAAGAAGGGCCAGGACTTCACCCTGGACGACTTCCTGGCCCAGATGGAGCAGGTCCGGAAGATGGGCAGCATCAGCAAGCTGCTCGGCATGCTCCCGGGCATGGGCCAGATCAAGGACCAGATCCAGAACATCGACGAGCGGGACGTCGACCGCACCGCCGCGATCATCAAGTCGATGACCCCGGGCGAGCGCCAGGACCCGACGATCATCAACGGCTCCCGTCGCGCCCGTATCGCCAGGGGTTCCGGTGTCGACGTCAGCGCGGTGAAGAACCTGGTCGAGCGGTTCTTCGAGGCCCGCAAGATGATGTCCCGCATGGCCCAGGGCGGCGGTATGCCGGGCATGCCGGGGATCCCGGGCATGGGCGGCGGCCCCGGCCGGCAGAAGAAGCAGCAGAAGAAGGCCAAGGGCAAGCAGCGCTCCGGCAACCCGATGAAGCGCAAGCAGCAGGAGCTGGAGGAGGCCCAGCGCCGCGAGGCCGCCGCGCAGGGCGGCGCCTTCGGGCTCCCGCAGCAGGGCGGTCAGGACTTCGAGCTGCCGGACGAGTTCAAGAAGTTCATGGGCTGAGCCCCGTTCGTACGTCCCTGAGGGCGCCCCCCGGCCGTGGGGGGCGCCCTCAGCGCATGCCGACGTCCGCCATATGCCTTAACGTCCAGATATGAGCGATGCGGCGCCACCACGCAAGACTCCGGATCAGCCGTGGCGCACCGAGGGCACCCCCGACGAATCGCCCCGGCGGCCCGGCGGTGGAAGGATCCGCGGCGGCAAGTGGTGGGGACTGCTCGTCACCGCGGTGATCGTCTTCCTGCTGGCCTATGTCGGACTGAACTATCTCGGCCAGGGCAACCAGCCGACGATCTCGTACACGGAGTTCAGCAGGCAGGTCGCGGCCGGCAACGTCGCCAAGATCTACTCCAAGGGTGACGCGATCCAGGGCCAGCTCAAGAGTGCGCGGGCCAACCCCGAGGACGGCGGCTCGTACACCCGGTTCAAGACACAGCGCCCGGCCTTCGCGGACGACAGGCTGTGGCAGAACCTGAGCAGCCACGGGGTGACGGTGACCGCGCGGCCGGTCGTGCAGGAGCGCAGCCTGCTGTCCAACGTGCTGATCTCCCTCATCCCGATCGCGGTCCTGGCCGTGGTGTGGATCTTCTTCGCACGGCGGATCGGCGGGGCCCTGCCCGGCGCGGGTGGCCTGTTCGGCCGCCGGGCGCCGCCCAAACCGGTCGGGTTGCGGCCGGGCACCGAGCGCACGACCTTCGCGGACGTGGCCGGCATCGACGAGGTCAAGGGCGAACTGGACGACGTCGTCGACTTCCTGGAACACCCCGACGTCTACCGCAGGATGGGTGCGAAGCTGCCCCGCGGCGTGCTGCTCGCGGGTCCGCCCGGCACCGGCAAGACCCTGCTGGCCCGCGCGGTCGCGGGCGAGGCCGGCGTGCCGTTCTTCTCCGCCTCCGCGTCCGAGTTCATCGAGATGATCGTCGGCGTCGGCGCGTCCCGCGTCCGCGAACTCTTCGCCGAGGCCCGCAAGGTGGCGCCGTCGATCATCTTCATCGACGAGATCGACACCATCGGCCGGGCGCGCGCCGGCGGCGCCTCCATGAGCGGGCACGACGAGCGCGAGCAGACGCTGAACCAGATCCTCACCGAGATGGACGGCTTCTCCGGCGCGGAGGGCGTCATCGTCATCGCGGCGACCAACCGCGCGGACATCCTGGACCCGGCCCTGACCCGTCCCGGCCGCTTCGACCGGGTGGTCAACGTGGCCCCGCCGGACCGCACCGGGCGCGAGTCGATCCTGCGCATCCACACCCGGGACATCCCGCTCGGGCCCGACGTCGACCTGACCCAGCTGGCCCGTGTCACCCCCGGCATGACGGGCGCGGATCTGGCCAATCTCGCCAACGAGGCCGCTCTGCTCGCGGTCAAGCGCAAGCAGGAGCAGGTGACCGCCTCGGACATGTCGGAGGCGCTGGAGAAGGTCCAGCTGGGGGCCGAGCGCACCCTGGTGATGCCCGAGGACGACCGCCGGCGCACCGCGTACCACGAGAGCGGCCACGCCCTCCTGGGCATGCTGCAGCCCGGCGCCGATCCGGTCCGCAAGATCACCATCGTGCCGCGCGGCCGGGCACTCGGGGTGACCATGTCCACGCCCGAGGTGGAGCGGTACGCCCACTCGGAGGACTACCTGCGCGGTCGCATCATCGGCGCCCTGGGCGGCATGGCGGCGGAGGACGTCGTCTACGGGGTGGTCACCACGGGTGCGGAGAACGACCTCGAACAGGTCACCAACATCTCGCGCGGGATGGTGGCCCGCTGGGGCATGAGCGAGCGGGTCGGCCGCCTGTCCGCCCTCCCGAGCGACGCCCAGCAGGCCTACGGCCTCTCCGCCGCCCCGCAGACGCTCGACGTGATCGACGTCGAGATGCGGCGGATCGTGGACGAGTGCTACGAGGAGGCGTGCCGCAAACTCCGCGACCACCGCGGCCAGCTGGACGCCCTGGCGCAGGCGCTGCTGGAGAACGAGACGCTGGAGGAGGCGGAGGCGTACCGGATCGCCGGGATCACGCGCCTGACCAAGGAGGGCGACTCCTAAGGCACACGGGCGACCAGGTAGCGGAAGACGTTCGGCATCCACACCGTCCCGTCCGGGCGCCGGTAGGGGTGCAGGGCCTCCGTCAGCTCCTTGTCGACCTGCTTGGCGTCCGTCGCCGCGATCGCCGCGTCGAACAGACCGGTCGACAGCAGCCCCCGTACGGCGCTGTCGACGTCGGCGTACCCGAACGGACAGGCCACCCGCCCCGAGCCGTCCGGCTTCAGCCCCGCCCGCTGGGCGACCTCCTCCAGGTCGTCCCGGCGGGCCGGCCGCCAGCTGCGCGCGCTGCGCAGGGGATCGGCCAGCTTCGTCGCCACCCGCAGCACCGAGGAGGTGGCGCAGCGCTCCGGCGGACCCCAGCCGGCCAGCACCACGGCGGCACCGCGCGCGGCCAGCGGCAGCGCGTCCGCCAGCAGTTCCCCCAGCCCCTCGGAGTCGCCCGCAAGGCACCCGATCGGCTCGAAGACGGTCACCAGGGTGTAGGCGGCGTCCTCCGCGCCGGCCGCGTCGCCGGGCGAGCCGGCGACGAGTTCCGCGGCGGCACGCGCGCGTGTACGGCCGCTTGTGCCGAGCCCGCCGTCGCCGCGCGCGCCGGACCGGCCGGGAGCACCCTGCGGGCCGGGGGCACCGGACGGGCCGTCCGCTTCGGCGCGCGCACCGCGCCCGCCGGGGTGGCCACGCCCGTCGCGGCCTCCGCCGTGGGCACCGGTGCCGCCGAGGACGCCTCCGTTCGCGCCGCGCCGGGCGTCCGGCAGCAGGCGTTCGCGGGCGAGGTCGAGCCGTTCGGGACAGGCGGCGTCGACACCGGTCACCTCGGCACCTCTGCCGGCCGCCAGCAGCAGCGCGAGCCCGGCGCCGCAGCGCAGGCCCAGCAGCCTGGTGGCGGGGCCCACTTCGAGTCGCTCGTAGACGGCTTCGTAGAGCGGCACCAGCATCCGCTCCTGGATCTCGGACCAGTCACGCGCGCGTGCGCACAGGTCCACGCGGGGTGCGGAGTCCGCGTGAGGCACGTGCCGCCGCACGAGCGTAGGTGTCATAGGTAAGCGCCCCAATCCGCCGACAGTTCACCGCTGTGCCCGGTTGCGTGGCCCCCGTACCGTGCGCGCGCACTTCCCACGTATGCCAGGTAACTCCCGGCTCGCTGCCCCGTCCAGGGGTCGTGGGGCCCGGCTTGGGGCCTTGGCGCGGGTGTGGCGAGATTTCACATCCCGGCAATCTGGATGGCCGTACGGTGACCGCTCCGGGCAAACGGGCCGGTGCCGCAGGCCCGGAGCACGCGGGGTAACGTCACGCGCGGCACGGACGCTGACCGGAGTGAGACGTCACGGCGAGAGCGGCCGAAACATCTCTTGCGCGACGGCCGACCCCACTCGCATCGGGGTCTACATGCCGGGTCGTACGGCGGCCTACGCACCAACTTGGTACGAGCTGTGTGGCTTCTCCGCAGATCAGCGCACCCGCCCTCGTCCGGACGCATCAGCGGCAACTGACGGGTACGTGCAAAATTATTTGGGATGCCCCGGAATAGGAACACATTCGAGCTCCCGCTCGTTGTCATTACGTGAGCACGACACAGACACCACCTGTTCTCGCCGCAGAGCTGGCGCAGGCGTGGGCCGACATTCAGCGGTACCACCCCGAGCTGCCTGACCTCGCCGCGCCAGAATCCCTGATCGGAGAGTCGTCGTCCGCGTGCGGACACGAGCTCTCCTTCGAGCGACTGCTGCATGAGGCAGTCCACGGCATCGCCGCCGCCCGTGGGATCCGCGACACCTCCCGCGCCGGCCGCTACCACAACCGCCGTTTCCTCGCGATCGCCGAGGAGCTGGGCCTCGACCACCCGGAGGAGCCGCACCCGAGCAGCGGTTTCTCGCTGGTCACGCTCAACCCCGAGGCCAAGCGGCGCTACCGCCCGACCATCGAACGGCTGCAGCGCGCACTGAAGGCCCACACGGCGGCGACCTCCTCGGACACCACCCGCAGCTTCCGCGGCCCCGCCGCCCGGCACGGCTCCTCCGGCGGCGGCGTCCGGGTCAAGGCGGTCTGCGACTGCGGCCGCAACGTCCGCGTGGTCCCCTCGGTCCTCGCCCAGGCGCCCATCGTCTGCGGCGGCTGTGGCAAGCCCTTCAGAATCCCGGAGGTCGCGGGAGCGGCGTGACGCGGGCCGCGGGAACCGGCATCTCGTGGGTGCCGGTGGCGGCCCTCGGCCGGCAACTTCACAGCACCGGGCAGCGCACCCGACGTGACCTCACCTCCACGCCGGGTGCCTCCCAGGCATGCCCGGGACCGACCGGCTCACCCTCGGCCGAAGGCGACCCGCTGCGTATGGCACAATGGCTAGCTGTACTCGACAGCCGCACAGGACCCCTCTCTCCTCCGGCTGACGCGTCCATCGGGCACTCGGGTACCGCAACCCCACGCGGCAGCTCGCCGTGCCCAACCACGTCAAATCCAGGAGAACCCACTCCCGTGGCAGTCAAGATCAAGCTGAAGCGTCTGGGCAAGATCCGTTCGCCTCACTACCGCATCGTCGTCGCCGACTCCCGTACCCGCCGTGACGGCCGGGCCATCGAGGAGATCGGCAAGTACCACCCGACCTACAACCCGTCGGTCATCGAGGTGGACGCCGAGCGCGTGGCGTACTGGCTCGGTGTCGGCGCCCAGCCGACCGAGCCCGTTCTCGCCATCCTGAAGAAGACCGGCGACTGGCAGAAGTTCAAGGGCGAGCCGGCTCCCGCGCCGCTGCTCGTCGCCGAGCCGAAGCCGGCCCGTCCGTCGTTCGAGGCTCTCGGCGGTGACGACGAGGGCAAGGGTGAGGCGATCACCCAGAAGAAGAAGGCTGAGAAGAAGGACGAGGCGGCTGCCGAGTCCGAGTCGACCGAGGCCTGAGCAGCATGCTCGAAGAGGCGCTTGAGCACCTCGTGAAGGGCATCGTCGACAACCCTGACGATGTGCAGGTCGCCTCGCGCAACCTGCGCCGCGGGCGCGTGCTCGAGGTCCGGGTCCACCCGGACGACCTCGGCAAGGTGATCGGCCGCAACGGCCGCACCGCGCGTGCCCTGCGCACCGTCGTGGGCGCCATCGGCGGTCGCGGTGTCCGCGTCGACCTCGTCGACGTGGACCACGTCCGCTGACGCTTCATCGCAACCGGCTCGGGCCGGGGAGGGCCACTGGCCGTCCCCGGCCCGCAGTCGTATGAGCAGGACGCCGGCAGGAGATGACAGGAGAATTGGACACGTGCAGCTGGTAGTCGCACGGATCGGCCGTGCCCATGGCATCAAGGGCGAGGTCACCGTCGAGGTACGCACCGACGAGCCGGAACTCAGGCTCGCGCCCGGCGCCGTACTCGGCACGGACCCCGCCTCCGCGGGACCGCTGACCATCGAGACGGGGCGCGTCCACAGCGGCCGCCTCCTGCTGCGCTTCGAGGGCGTCACCGACCGCAACGCGGCCGAGGCCCTGCGCAACACCCTCCTGATCGCCGAGGTCGACCCGGAGGAACTGCCCGAGGGCGAGGACGAGTACTACGACCACCAGCTCATCGATCTCGACGTGGTCACCGAGGACGGGATGGAGGTCGGCCGGATCACCGAGATCTCGCACCTGCCGTCCCAGGACCTGTTCATCGTGGAGCGCCCGGACGGGACCGAGGTGATGATCCCGTTCGTCGAGGAGATCGTCACCGAGATCGACCTGGAGGAGCAGAAGGCGGTCATCGCCCCGCCGCCGGGTCTGATCGACGACCGCGCCGAGATCGCGTCCTCCCGCGACACCGGGGAAGACTCCGGCGACACCGGGGAAGAGTCGTAATGCGCCTCGACGTCGTCACGATCTTCCCCGAGTACCTGGACCCGCTGAACGTCTCCCTCGTCGGCAAGGCACGCGCACGTGGGCAGCTCGATGTCCGGGTGCACGATCTGCGCTCGTGGACGTACGACCGCCACAACACCGTCGACGACACGCCGTACGGCGGCGGCCCCGGCATGGTCATGAAGACCGAGCCCTGGGGCGACGCCCTGGACACGATCCTCGCCGACGGCTACGAGACGGGCGCCACGGCCCCCGCGCTGATCGTGCCCACCCCCAGCGGCCGCCCCTTCACCCAGGAACTCGCCGTGGAGCTCTCCGAGCGCCCCTGGCTGATCTTCACGCCGGCCCGCTACGAGGGCATCGACCGGCGCGTCATGGACGAGTACGCCACGCGCGTGCCCGTCTACGAGGTCTCCATCGGCGACTACGTGCTGGCCGGCGGCGAGGCGGCCGTACTGGTCATCACGGAGGCCGTGGCGCGGCTGCTGCCCGGCGTCCTCGGCAACGCCGAGTCCCACCGCGACGACTCCTTCGCGCCCGGCGCGATGGCGAGCCTCCTGGAAGGCCCCGTCTACACCAAGCCGCCCGTCTGGCGCGGCCGGGACATCCCGGACGTGCTGCTCAGCGGCCACCACGGCAAGATCGCCCGCTGGCGCCGCGACGAAGCCCTCAGGCGCACGACCGCCCACCGGCCCGATCTGATCGAGCGCTGCGACCCCAAGGCCTTCGACAAGAAGGACCGCGAGATGCTCTCCATCCTGGGCTGGGAGCCGGATCCGACCGGCGAGCCGTACGGCCGATTTTGGCGGCGGGCCGACGGCGTGGAACAATAGACCGCTGTTGTGCGCCCGTCCGGTGTGCGCCCCTGCCACAGGGGGACACGACGCCCGCCCCGACCCGCACACGGCTTCGTGCAAACACCTAGTTTCCGTTGATGACCTGTGGCATCAGCGAAGAAAGCAGACGAAATGTCTCACCTGCTCGACTCCGTCGACGCCGCGTCGCTGCGCAGCGACATCCCGGCCTTCCGCCCGGGTGACACCGTCAACGTCCACGTCCGCGTCATCGAGGGCAACCGCTCCCGTGTGCAGCAGTTCAAGGGCGTTGTGATCCGCCGTCAGGGCTCCGGTGTCCGCGAGACCTTCACGGTCCGCAAGGTCTCGTTCTCCGTCGGCGTCGAGCGCACCTTCCCGGTGCACACCCCGATCGTCGAGAAGATCGAGCTGGTCACCCGCGGTGACGTGCGTCGCGCCAAGCTGTACTACCTCCGTGACCTGCGCGGCAAGGCCGCGAAGATCAAGGAGAAGCGCGAGAGCTGAGCACTCGCCGGAGCCCATAGCGGGGCGGGATAGCATCTCGCCCCGATGGACACCGAAGCACAGCCGACGGAACGCGACCGCTCCTCCCACCCGGATTCCCCGGGACCGGAGGGACGGTCGCGTTTCGCGTTGGCTGCGCGGATCGCCGACTGGCTGCCGGGCGGCCGGATCACCCTCACGCTCCTCCTCTGCCTGGCGTTTTTGCTCGTCCTCAACGCTTTCGTGGTGCAACCGTTCCAGATTCCGAGCGGATCCATGGAACAGGGCTTGAGGATCGGGGACCGCGTTCTCGTAAATAAGTTGGCGTACCGTTTCGGTGCCCAGCCGCGCCGCGGCGACGTGATCGTGTTCGACGGCACGGGGTATTTCGGGGACGCCGACTACATCAAGCGCGTTGTCGGTGTGGGGGGAGACCATGTGGTCTGCTGCGACAGGCAGGGGAGGATCGAGGTGAACGGCCGCGCCGTCGACGAGTCGGCGTTCCTCTATCCCGGGGACAGCGCCTCCAGCGTGCCCTTCGACGTCGTCGTGCCCGCCGGCCGCCTGTTCGTCCTCGGCGACCACCGCAGCGACTCCAGCGACTCCCGCGACCACCTCGGCTCGCCCGGCGGCGGCATGATCCCGGTCGGCGAGGTCATCGGCCGCGCCGACTGGATCCTGTGGCCGTCCGACCATTGGACGCACCTGACGCGGCCCTCCGCCTACGTGCGCGTGCCCGCGCCGGACGGCGCGCATGGGTAACCGCGGCAAACCGCGCGGGGTGCCCGGCAGCCCCGCCGACAACCTGCTGCCCACCGGATCGCGCCGCACCTCCGCGCCCGGCGGCGGCCGCACGCGCGCGGAGCGACGCAAACTCCAGCGCAAGGTCAAACGCAAGCGCCGGCGTTCAGCCGTTCGGGAGATCCCTCTTCTGGTCGGTGTCGCCGTCCTCATAGCGCTCGTCCTGAAGACCTTCCTCGTCCAGGCGTTCGTGATCCCGTCCGGCTCGATGGAACAGACCATCCGCATCGGCGACCGCGTCCTGGTCGACAAGCTCACCCCGTGGTTCGGCTCCAAGCCGCAGCGCGGGGACGTCGTCGTCTTCCACGACCCGGGCGGCTGGCTGGCCGACGAGCAGACGGCCAAGAAGCACGACCCGGTCGTCGTCAAGCAGCTCAAGGAAGGCCTCACCTTCATCGGCCTGCTGCCCTCCGACAACGAGAAGGACCTGATCAAGCGGGTCATCGGGGTCGGCGGCGACCACGTCAAGTGCTGCGACCAGCAGGGCCGGGTCACCGTCAACGGCGTACCGCTCACCGAAGGGGATTACATCTATCCGGGTGACCAGCCGTCCGCCCAGCCCTTCGACATCACCGTCCCCAAGGGCCGGCTGTGGGTCATGGGCGACCATCGCGGCAACTCCGCGGACTCCCGTTTCCACCAGAACACCCCGTACGGCGGAACGGTGTCCGAGAAATCCGTGGTCGGCCGGGCCGTCGCCATCGGCTGGCCGATCGGCCACTGGACACGCCTCCAGGAACCTAAAACCTTCGCAAGCGTCGCCGACTCCCCGTCGGGTGCGACCGCCGGTACCCCGCTGTCGCATAGGGTTGCCTCCGAGAATCCGAACGGAACGACCCAGCTCCCGACCCCTGCGGAACTCCCGCTCGTTATGGGAGTGGTGGGCCTGCGTCGTATGTGGGGCAGGCGGCGGCACAGAGTTAGGAGTTGGCGTGGGGGATGTGGCGGTTGGCGCACGGTCGGGGCACGACGGCGAGGAGCACCGCGGGCACCCCGTGGAAGCGAACGCCCCCGTGCCGGACGGCGCCATGATCTCCGGGAATGACGCGGCGGGCGACGAGGGCGGACCGGACGACGGGCAGCGGCCGAGGGCCGCGGGCGCAGGTGCGGGCGAGGCCGCGGACCGGCCGAGGAAGCCGCGCTCCTTCTGGAAGGAGCTGCCGATCCTCGTCGTCATCGCGCTCGTCCTCGCGCTGTTGATCAAGACGTTCCTGGTGCAGGCGTTCTCGATCCCGTCCGCCTCGATGCAGGACACCCTCCAGGTGGGTGACCGCGTCCTGGTCGACAAGCTCACCCCGTGGTTCGGCTCCCAGCCCGAGCGCGGCGAGGTCGTGGTCTTCCACGACCCGGACGACTGGCTGGCGGGCGAACCGGCGGCGAGCCCGAACGCCGTGCAGAAGGTCCTCAGCTGGATCGGCCTGATGCCGTCCGCCAACGAGAAGGACCTCATCAAGCGCGTGATCGGCGTCGGCGGGGACACGGTCGAGTGCAAGAACACCGGCCCGCTGCTGGTCAACGGCCACGCCCTGAACGAGCCGTACGTCTACCCCGGCAACACCCCGTGCACCGACGACGAGCTGGGCGGCCAGTTCAAGGTGACGGTCCCCAAGGGCTACATCTGGGTGATGGGCGACCACCGCCAGAACTCCCGCGACTCGCGCTACAACCAGTCCGACAAGAACCACGGCATGGTCCCGGTCGACGACGTCGTGGGCCGCGCGATCGTCAAGGCCTGGCCGATCAACCGCTGGGGCACCCTGCCGATCCCGGACACCTTCGACCAGCCGGGCATCAACGAGCAGCCCGCGCAGTCCGCCGCCCTCACGGTGGCCCCGCAGGGCGTGGCCGTCGCCGCGGTGCTGCCGCTGGCCGTGTGGCGGCGCCGGCGCGCGGACCGGCTGGAGTCCAGGACCGAGGGGAAGACGGCCGCGGGCAGCCGGTGACCGGAGAGGCCCCTGCGCTCCCCGGTGGGTGGACGGCGGACCGCCTGCGCGCCCGCTCCGGTGACGCGCGTGCGGTCCCGCACGCCCCGGACCGTCACGTCCACGTCGAGGACGGCAGCGGCGGCGATCCGGAGCCGCTGCGCCCTCGTACGGGTCCGACCGGGCCGAGGCGACACCGGAACCGGTGAGTCCGGCGCCTGCCGGATCTTTGCCCTCGCTCCGGCGGCGGTCGCGGAACAGGGGCTGCCCCTGCCCGGTACTGCCGGGTAGGGTGCGGGTCCATGGGTGGCGAGAGCACGACGCGTACGGCCCCGCGCAGCGGCGGGACAGGCACGGCACAGCCCGGCGGCAGCCGGCTCGGAGAGCGGCTGTCCTCGGTGGCCGTGGCACTGGGTCTGGTGCTGTTCCTCGGCGGATTCGCCTGGGCGGCGGTGAGCTACCGGCCGTACACCGTACCCACCACCTCCATGACGCCCACGATCGACGCCGGTGACCGGGTGCTGGCGCAGAAGGTCGACGGCAGCGAGTTGAAGCGCGGCGACGTCGTCGTCTTCGAGGACAAGAGCTGGGTCACGGGCGCCAAGGTGGTCAAGCGCGTGGTCGCCGTCGGCGGCGACACCGTCTCCTGCTGCACGAACGGCAAGCTGACCGTCGACGGCAAGCAGATCGACGAGCCCTATCTGCCCAAGGGCAGCCTGGCCGAGATCAAGAACTTCCCGACGGTGACCGTTCCCAAGGGACGTCTGTTCCTGCTCGGTGACGAGCGCCAGGGCTCCCTGGACTCCACGGCCCACCTCACCGACGCGGCCAAGGGCACGGTCTCCCGCGACGCCGTGACCGCCCGCGTGGACGCGGTCATCTGGCCCTGGAAGGGCCCGCTGAAGCGCCCCACCGGCTTCGAGACCCTCGGCGCGCTCTCCCAGCCCGGACCGCTGCCCACGATCGAGCTGCTGATCGTCGCCGGCGCCGTCCTGGTGCTGGCCGGCGGCGCCTACGGCCCGATCGCCAAGCGCGTGGGCCGCAGGCGCGCCGGCGCCCGCCCGGAGGCGGCCGGTGTCCGCTGAGACCACGCGGACCGGGGAGGACTCCTACGAGGGCGGGCTGCGCAAGGTGGCCCGGGTGGTCCTCCTCGACCCGGAGGACCGCATCCTGCTCCTGCACGGTCATGAGCCGGACGATCCGGCCGACGACTGGTGGTTCACCCCCGGCGGCGGCCTGGAGGGCGCCGAGACGCGCGAGGAGGCCGCGCTCAGGGAACTCGCCGAGGAGACCGGCATCACCGACGTCGAACTCGGCCCGGTGCTGTGGCGCCGCATGTGCTCCTTCCCGTTCGCGGGCCGCCGCTGGGACCAGGACGAGTGGTACTACCTGGCCCGTACGACGCAGACGGCCACCGCGGCGCAGGGGCTGACGGAGCTGGAGCGGCGCAGTGTCGCCGGGGCGCGTTGGTGGACGTGTCAGGAACTGACCCGGGCACATGAGACGGTGTATCCGACCAGACTCGCCGAGCTGCTGCGCAGGCTGCTCGACGAAGGTCCCCCGCCCAGTCCTGTGACCCTCGATACGGAAATCGTCTGAGGGTCCGTCGGACTGGCGCACAATGGGGGGATCGCACGGCTGAAGGGGAACATGCCATGAGCGCCGAGGACCTCGAGAAGTACGAGACCGAGATGGAGCTGAAGCTCTACCGGGAGTACCGAGATGTCGTCGGTCTGTTCAAATACGTGATCGAGACCGAGCGCCGTTTCTACCTCACCAACGACTACGAGATGCAGGTGCACTCGGTGCAGGGCGAGGTGTTCTTCGAGGTGTCGATGGCCGATGCCTGGGTGTGGGACATGTACCGGCCGGCGCGCTTCGTGAAGCAGGTACGGGTGCTCACGTTCAAGGACGTGAACATCGAGGAGCTGAACAAGAGCGACCTGGAGCTGCCGGGCGGGTGACGGGGTTTTCCACAACCGCCGAGTTGTCCACCGAGATCAACAACTGGTGACGGGATGCGTGACGGTTGGCGCCGGAGGTGGTGCCGACATGAACGCACGAGAAGCCCTCGGCAAGTACGGCGAGGACCTGGCCGCCCGGCGGCTCGCCGAGGCCGGAATGACGATCCTGGAGCGCAACTGGCGCTGCGGCCGTTCCGGCGAGATCGACATCATCGCGCGCGACGGTGACGCGCTCGTCGTCTGCGAGGTGAAGACCCGCAGGGGCGGCGGCTACGAACACCCGATGGCCGCGGTGACCCCCGAGAAGGCGGCCCGGCTGCGCGAGCTGGCCGAGCACTGGCTCCACGCCCACGGAGGCGCACCACCGGGCGGCGTCCGCATCGACCTGATCGGCGTCCTGCTGCCCCACCGCGGCGCCCCGTCCGTCGAGCACGCGCGGGGGGTGGCCTGAATGGGATTCGCCCGCACCTGCTCGGTGGCCCTGGTCGGCGTCGAGGGAGTGGTGGTCGAGGTCCAGGCCGACCTGGAACCGGGAGTCGCCGCCTTCACCCTCGTCGGCCTCCCGGACAAGAGCCTGACGGAGAGCAGGGACCGGGTCCGGGCGGCGGTGGTGAACTCGGGCGGCGAGTGGCCGCAGAAGAAGCTCACCGTCGGACTCAGCCCGGCCTCGGTGCCCAAAGCCGGGTCCGGCTTCGACCTGGCCGTCGCCTGCGCGGTGCTCGGCGCCGCCGAGCGGATCGATCCGCGGGTCCTCGCGGACATCGTCATGATCGGCGAGCTGGGCCTGGACGGCCGGGTCCGACCGGTCCGCGGGATCCTGCCGGCCGTGCTCGCCGCGGCCGACGCCGGCTACGAGCAAGTGGTCGTACCCGAGTGCGCGGCCGCCGAGGCCTCGCTGGTCCCCGGCGTCTCCGTGCTCGGCGTCCGCAGTCTGCGGCAGCTCGTCGCGGTGCTCACCGAGGAGCCCGTCCCGGAGGAGGAACCGGACGAGCAGGGCCGTCCCGACCCCCTCCTGGCCGGTCTGCGCGTGCCGGGCACGGGCGCGGCCACCGGCATGCACAGTGTCGGCGCCGCCCAGCACGAACACGATCACGACCTGGCGGACGTCGTGGGCCAGACCTCGGCCCGTACGGCCGTGGAGGTGGCCGCCGCCGGCGGGCACCACCTGTTCCTCGAGGGTCCGCCCGGTGCGGGCAAGACCATGCTCGCCGAGCGGCTGCCCGCCGTCCTTCCCCGGCTCACCAGGGAGGAGTCGCTGGAGCTTACGGCGGTGCACTCGGTGGCCGGGCTGCTGCCGCCCGGCAAGCCGCTCATCGACGTGGCTCCCTACTGCGCCCCGCACCACTCGGCCACGATGCAGTCCCTCGTCGGCGGAGGCCCCGGCATCGCACGGCCCGGGGCGGTCTCCCTCGCCCATCGCGGCGTGCTGTTCCTGGACGAGGCGCCCGAGTTCCACAGCCAGACCCTGGACGCCCTGCGACAGCCGCTGGAGTCGGGCCACGTCGTGATCGCACGCAGCGCGGGCGTCGTCCGCTTCCCGGCCCGCTTCCTCATGGTGCTGGCGGCCAACCCCTGCCCCTGCGGACGCTTCTCGCAACGCGACTCCCTGTGCGAGTGCCCGCCGTCGGCGATCCGCCGCTACCAGTCCCGGCTCTCCGGCCCGCTGCTGGACCGGGTGGACCTGCGCGTCGAGGTCGATCCGGTCACCCGGGCCCAGCTCGTCGAACCGGGCGCCCGGGGCGAGTCCACGGCGATCGTGGCCGAGCGGGTACGGCAGGCCCGCGAGCGCACGGCGGCCCGCCTCGCCGGGATGCCCTGGCGCACCAACAGCGAGGTGCCGGGCCGCGAACTGCGCAGCCGCTACCAGCCCGTCGCCGGCGCGATGGACGAGGCCGAGCGCAACCTGGAGCGGGGTCTGCTCACCGCCCGCGGCATCGACCGGGTCCTGCGCGTCGCCTGGACGGTCGCCGACCTCGTCGGACACGACCGCCCGGACGCCACCGACGTCGCCCTGGCCCTGCACCTGCGCACCGGAGTGCCGCGCGGGGTGCCGATGGCCATCGGGGCGCTGACATGAGCACGGGCGAGGACCCCGGAGACGAGCCGCTCGGGCGGGTCCTTCTCTGCCGGGTGATCGAGCCGGGGGACGAGGCCGGCGGGCGGTGGGTTCGGGAGTTCGGGGTGGGGGAGGTGGTGCGGCGGCTGCGGGAGGGCGCGCCGGCCTTGCCGGGGGTGAGCGAGACGCGGTGGGCCGGACTGGTCGCGCGGGCCCGGCGGGCCGAGCCGGAGCGGGATCTCGCGGTGGCCGCCGGGGCCGGGGCGCGGTTCGTGGGGCCCGGGGATGCCGAGTGGCCCGGGCAGCTCGACGATCTCGGGGATGCCCGGCCGCTGGGGCTGTGGGTGCGCGGGCGGCCCAGCCTGCGGATGTGGGCGCTGCGGTCCGTCGCCGTGGTGGGCGCGCGGGCCTGCACCGAGTACGGCACCCACGTCGCCGCCACCCTCGCCGGCGGCCTCGCCGAGCGCGGCTGGGTGGTGGTGTCGGGCGGCGCGTACGGCATCGACGGCGCCGCCCACCGAGGCGCACTCGCCGCCCGCGGAGCCACCGTCGCCGTCCTGGCCTGCGGCGTCGACCGGCCGTACCCGCGCGGCCACGCCGCTCTGATCAGCCGGATCGCGGAACAGGGACTGGTCGTGGGCGAGCTGCCCCCGGGCGACCATCCGACACCCAGCCGGTTCATCCTGCGCAACCGTGTCATCGCCGCCCTGACCAGGGGCACCGTCGTCGTGGAGGCCGCCTGCCGCAGTGGCTCGCTGGCCACCGCGCGGGCGGCGGGACGCCTCGGACGGTTCACCATGGGCGTACCCGGTCCCGTCACCAGCGCGCTCTCCGCCGGCGTGCACGAACTGCTGCGCGGAGAGGCCGCTCTGGTCACCGACGCCGCGGAAGTCGTCGAACTCGTGGGTGACATGGGTGAGCTGGCCCCACCCCGCAAGGGTCCCGTCCTCCCGCGTGACCTGCTGCAACCCTCCGCCCGGGCCGTTCTCGCCGCCCTGCCGGGCAGCCGCGCGGCCACCGTCGAGGAGATCGCGCTCGGCACGCCGACCACCCGGGACGAGGCGATCGCGAGACTGTACGAACTACGAGCACTTGGATACGTCGAACGACATGGCGATGGCTGGAAGTTGACACGCCAGGCGGTGATGTCGGTCCGCACCGGCCGCGGTCCGTGCTGACCGAGCGTGTTCGGCCGTCCGGGGGAACCACCGACGCCCTTGAGGTTTCCCGGAGTTGACGCTCCGGCCGGTCACACAGAGCGAGCCGCGGGACCCGCGCGCGACGCCGGCCGGAGCGCCCCGCGCACGGGTGGAGCCTCGCTGTTCGCACACCGCGACACCTCAGTCACGCTACGCTCACGAGGACGCCGACGCAGATCGCGTCAACTCGACACCAGACCGACAGCTCACCCAGGCAGCCCACATCGGCCCACGACCCCCATCCCCTCCCAGTTCGCAGCGCTTCACAGCACTTCACGGCAGAACGGCACAAGGCGACGAATGCCCCAGCACACCTCCGGGTCCGACCGGGCGGCTATCCCCCCAGCCGCCCGCGACGGTGGCAGCGTGCGGCCGCCCGCTCCCTCGACGCTCGACGAGCTGTGGCGGTCGTACAAGGCGACGGGGGACGACCGGCTGCGGGAGCAGCTGATCCTGCACTACTCGCCGCTCGTGAAATACGTCGCGGGCCGGGTGAGCGTCGGCCTGCCGCCCAACGTCGAGCAGGCCGACTTTGTCTCCTCCGGCGTCTTCGGGCTGATCGACGCGATCGAGAAGTTCGACATCGACCGGGAGATCAAGTTCGAGACGTACGCGATCACCCGGATCCGCGGCGCGATGATCGACGAACTGCGGGCGCTGGACTGGATCCCGCGATCGGTGCGGCAGAAGGCGCGGAACGTGGAGCGGGCCTACGCCACCCTGGAGGCGCGGCTGCGGCGCACCCCGACCGAGGGCGAGGTCGCCGCCGAGCTGGGCATGGAGGTCGACGAACTCCACGCCGTGTTCAGCCAGTTGTCGCTGGCCAACGTGGTCGCGCTGGAGGAGCTGCTGCACGTCGGCAGTGAGGGCGGGGACCGGCTCAGCCTCATGGACACGCTGGAGGACACCGCCGCGGACAACCCGGTGGAGGTGGCCGAGGACCGGGAGCTGCGCCGCTTCCTGGCGCGGGCGATCAACACGCTGCCCGAGCGGGAGAAGACCGTGGTCACGCTGTACTACTACGAGGGGCTCACCCTCGCCGAGATCGGCAACGTCCTCGGGGTCACCGAGAGCCGGGTCAGCCAGATCCACACCAAGTCGGTGCTGCAGCTGCGGGCCAAGCTGGCGAGCTTCGGGCGCTGAGGCCGGCGGCACGGTCCGTGCCGTGGCGGCGAGTGGCTGCCGTTCGTGTGGGGGCGTCCGTAAAGTGGTTGACGTGCCAAGGATTCGAGCGGCCTCCGTGGCCGAGCACCGGTCGATGCAGCGAGCCGCCCTGCTGGACGCGGCTCGGTCGTTGCTGTCCGAGGGCGGGACGGAAGCGCTGACGTTTCCCGCGCTGGCCGAGCGGACCGGGCTGGCGCGGTCGTCCGTGTACGAGTACTTCCGGTCGCGGGCCGCCGTGGTCGAGGAGCTGTGCGAGGTCGACTTCCCGCTGTGGGCGGCGGAGGTGGCCGCCGCGATGGAACGGGCCGAGTCCGCCGAGGGCAAGGTCGAGGCCTATGTGCGGCAGCAGCTGGCGCTGGTCGGGGACCGGCGGCACCGGGCCGTCGTCGCCATCTCCGCCAGTGAGCTGGACGCCGGGGCGCGGGAGAAGATCCGGGCGGCGCACGGCGGGCTCGTCGCGATGATCGCCGAGGCGCTCGGGAAGATGGGGCACGAGCAGCCTCGGCTGGCGGCGATGTTGCTGCAGGGGGTCGTGGACGCGGCGGTTCGTCGTATCGAGCTGGGTGCGGCCGAGGATCCTTCGGTGGTGACGGACGCCGCGGTGGCCATGGTGTTGCGGGGTGTGAAGGGCTGACGCCGGCTCCCCCGGGCGGGTGTGGGGTCGCTTGCCGGCCGACTACGAAGGCAGCGGTACCCCCAGCACCGGCAGCAGTCTCGGCGGCCCCCTGTGCAGGAGCCACGGCGGTAGCAAGGACAGCGGGTCCAGGTAGGTCTTTCCATGGAGCAGACCCCAGTGGACGCACGAGGTGGCGCAGTGGGAGGCCGTCGCCTCCACCGTGCCCACCGTCTCGCCCGCCGTCACCTCGTCCCCCTTCCGTACCAACGCACTCACCGGCTCGTACGTCGTACGAAGATCCGTGCCCGTCAGCTCCACGGCGACCACCCCCCTCCCCGCCACCCGCCCGGCGAAGGACACCCGGCCCGGGGCGACCGCCCGTACCGGGGAGCCGGGCGGCGCCGCCAGGTCCACGCCCGGTGGCCTGGGCCGTACACCGTCGCCGGTGGCTCCCAGCCCCGTAACACCAAGGGCCGGACGCCTACCGGCCAGACGCGCGCGAGGGGCGGGACCGGGGCCCGAGGGGGCGGTGAGGGGGCCGGAGGCGGGGAGTCCGCCCAGGACGGGCAGGGCGCCACGGCGGCCAGGGACAGACCGAGGAGCAGACCCACCGACACCAGGACATATCGCATCGCTTCTCGCATGCGACCACCGTCCCGCAGCCCGCCGATCACGGCCGGACACTGTGGACAACCCGCCGGTTGTGGACAGCGGCGTCACCCGGTGCCCCGGCGGTCCCGTACACTTCTTCTGGCGATCCGGGTCACCGGGTCGACTTCGCACGCCCCGACACCGGGCCCTCAACGGTCGGTGTCAGCGCCTCTCGGTCCTTCGCGGCAAGGCGCGTCGCGGGCGTCAGGCGTGGGAGCCGTCCGGCCCCCGCGGCACAACCGAGAAACTCAAGGAGATACGGCCATGGCCGTCGTCACGATGCGGGAGCTGCTGGAGAGCGGCGTCCACTTCGGTCACCAGACCCGTCGCTGGAACCCGAAGATGAAGCGCTTCATCTTCACCGAGCGCAACGGCATCTACATCATCGACCTGCTCCAGTCGCTGTCGTACATCGACCGCGCCTACGAGTTCGTCAAGGAGACCGTCGCCCACGGCGGCACGGTCATGTTCGTCGGCACCAAGAAGCAGGCGCAGGAGGCCATCGCCGAGCAGGCCACCCGCGTCGGCATGCCCTTCGTCAACCAGCGCTGGCTGGGCGGCATGCTCACCAACTTCTCGACCGTCTACAAGCGTCTGCAGCGCCTGAAGGAGCTCGAGCAGATCGACTTCGAGGACGTCGCCGCGTCCGGTCTGACCAAGAAGGAGCTTCTCGTGCTCTCGCGCGAGAAGGCCAAGCTGGAGAAGACCCTCGGTGGTATCCGCGAGATGCAGAAGGTGCCGAGCGCCGTCTGGATCGTGGACACCAAGAAGGAGCACATCGCCGTCGGTGAGGCCCGGAAGCTGAACATCCCGGTCGTCGCGATCCTCGACACCAACTGCGACCCGGACGAGGTCGACTACAAGATCCCGGGCAACGACGACGCGATCCGCTCCGTCACCCTGCTCACCCGTGTGATCGCCGACGCCGTCGCCGAGGGCCTCATCGCCCGCTCCGGCGTCGCCACCGGCGAGAAGGGCGAGAAGGCCGCGGGCGAGCCGCTCGCCGAGTGGGAGCGCGACCTGCTCGAGGGTGAGAAGAAGGACGAGGCTCCGGCCGCCGAGGCTCCGGTCGCCGAGGCTCCGGTCGCCGAGGCCGCCGCCGAGGCCGCTCCGGCCGAGGGCGAGAAGGCCGCCGAGGGCGAGCAGGCCTGACGCCGGTCCGTCAGCGTTCGACGGCGGGGGCGGCACTGCATCCGGCAGCCCCTTCGGCGCGGTGAAGTCCGTCCCCGCTGTTCACCCGCAGGTCGGCATGACGTACGCGTTCCGCGGCTACATGTGGAACGCAACCGTGCGGACCTGAAGATCTTCCAGACTTCGAGAAAGACTCACAGACTCATGGCGAACTACACCGCCGCCGACGTCAAGAAGCTCCGTGAGCTCACCGGCGCCGGCATGATGGACTGCAAGAAGGCGCTGGACGAGGCCGAGGGCAACGTCGACAAGGCCGTCGAGGCGCTGCGCATCAAGGGCCAGAAGGGCGTCGCCAAGCGCGAGGGCCGCTCCGCCGAGAACGGCGCCGTGGTCTCCATCATCGCCGACGACAACTCCTCCGGTGTCCTGGTCGAGCTGAAGTGCGAGACGGACTTCGTCGCCAAGGGCGAGAAGTTCCAGGCCGTGGCCAAGGCCATCGCCGAGCACGTCGCCAAGACGAAGCCGGCCGACATCGAGGCCCTGCTCGCCTCCGAGATCGAGCCCGGCAAGACCGTCCAGGCGTTCGTGGACGAGGCCAACGCCAACCTCGGCGAGAAGATCGTCCTGGACCGCTTCGCGCAGTTCGCCGATGGCTACGTGCTCGCCTACATGCACCGCACCATGCCCGACCTGCCCCCGCAGATCGGTGTCCTGGTCGAGCTCGACAAGCCGAACGCCGAGGTTGCCAAGGGCGTCGCCCAGCACATCGCCGCCTTCGCGCCGAAGTACCTCTCCAAGGAGGACGTGCCGGCCGACGTCGTCGAGTCCGAGCGCCGCATCGCCGAGGAGACCACCCGCGCCGAGGGCAAGCCCGAGGCCGCGATCGCCAAGATCGTCGAGGGTCGTCTCAACGGCTTCTTCAAGGACGCCACGCTGCTCGGCCAGCCGTACGCGCTCGACAACAAGAAGTCGGTCCAGAAGGTGCTGGACGAGGCCGGTGTCACCCTGAAGCGCTTCTCGCGCATCAAGGTCGGCATCTGAGTCCGTTCCGCGATCGACGCGCGACCCGCGGGACATTCTCGGTAGGGTCGACAGCAGTCGTCCGCGCACACCGCCACACCCCGGGGTGGGGCGGACGGCAGCAGATCTGACGAGGAGGCCATTGCCGCGTATGGGAGCGAAAAGCGACCCCACCGGCAATGGCCTTCTTCGTATGTGCAACACGTGAAAGAGGCGGGATCTCCCATGACCACCAAGGCCCAGAAGAGCGACGACGGCAAAGTACACGGCCGGTTTCTGCTGAAGCTGTCCGGAGAGGCGTTCTCCGGCGGCGGGGGCCTGGGCGTGGACCCGGACGTGGTGCACAAGATCGCCCGGGAGATCGCGGCCGTCGTCCGCGACGGCGCGCAGGTCGCGGTCGTCATCGGCGGCGGCAACTTCTTCCGCGGCGCCGAACTCCAGCAGCGCGGCATGGACCGCGCCCGCTCCGACTACATGGGCATGCTCGGCACCGTGATGAACTGCCTCGCCCTCCAGGACTTCCTGGAGAAGGAGGGCATCGACAGCCGGGTGCAGACCGCCATCACCATGGGCCAGGTCGCCGAGCCGTACATCCCGCTGCGCGCCGTGCGCCACCTGGAGAAGGGCCGCGTGGTCATCTTCGGCGCCGGAATGGGCATGCCGTACTTCTCCACCGACACCACCGCCGCCCAGCGCGCCCTGGAGATCGACGCCGAGGCGCTGCTCATGGGCAAGAACGGCGTGGACGGGGTCTACGACTCCGACCCCAAGACCAACCCGGACGCCGTCAAGTTCGACGCCCTCGGCTACGGCGAGGTCATCACCCGCGACCTCAAGGTCGCCGACGCCACCGCCATCACGCTGTGCCGCGACAACAAGCTCCCGATCCTCGTCTTCGAGCTCCTCGCGGAGGGCAATATCGCCCGTGCCGTCAAGGGTGAGAAGATCGGCACGCTGGTGGGTGACCAGGGCAGCCGGGACTGACCCGGCATCAACCCGGCCGGTGGTGCGCGACCCCCTGAGGGGGCCTGACCCTGGCCGGGGGATGGACAATGTCCTGCCGGTCGGGAACCGTGCAGGAAGAAGACGCGACGCAGCCGGCCGCCGCCCGCCTAAGGAACCGCAGCCGGGCCTTACTCAAGACACGCAGGAGCAAGTGGTGATCGAAGAGACCCTCCTCGAGGCCGAGGAGAAGATGGAGAAGGCCGTCGTGGTCGCCAAGGAGGACTTCGCCGCGATCCGTACCGGCCGTGCGCACCCGGCGATGTTCAACAAGATCGTGGCCGACTACTACGGTGCCCCGACGCCGATCAACCAGCTGGCCTCGTTCTCCGTGCCGGAGCCGCGCATGGCTGTCGTGACCCCGTTCGACAAGAGCGCGCTGCGCAACATCGAGCAGGCGATCCGCGACTCCGACCTGGGCGTCAACCCCAGCAACGACGGCAACATCATCCGTGTGGTGTTCCCCGAGCTGACCGAGGAGCGCCGCCGCGAGTACATCAAGGTCGCCAAGGGCAAGGGTGAGGACGCGAAGGTCTCCATCCGGTCCGTGCGCCGCAAGGCCAAGGACGCGATCGACAAGCTGATCAAGGACGGCGAGGTCGGCGAGGACGAGGGCCGCCGTGCGGAGAAGGAGCTGGACGACACCACGGCGAAGTACGTCGCCCAGGTGGACGAGCTCCTGAAGCACAAGGAAGCGGAGCTGCTCGAAGTCTGATGAGCGACTCTTCCTGGGGGGCGCCGCCCGCGGCGGGCCAGGCCGGGTACTGGGGACCCGCCGAGGGCGGGCCGGCCCAGCCTGTCCCGGCCGGCCCGGCAGGTCCCGCGTACGATGCGCCTGAGGCGCAGCAGACCCGCCCCATGCCCATCGTGCCCGAGGACCCCGCGTACGGCGCAGATGCGTACGGCGGGGCCCAGGACGGCGACCGGGGGACCGCTCGCCGGAGCGGCCCCTTGTTCCAGGAATTCCACCACGAGTTCCGCCCCGAGCCCCCGCAGGCCCGCAGCCTCCCGGCCGAGAACCAGAATCCGGAGCCCATGCCCGACGCCCACCAGCCGGCCCCAGCGCCGCAGAAGAAGAGCGCGGGCCGTGACCTGAGCGCGGCCATAGGCGTCGGGGTCGGGCTCGGTGTGGTGATCGTCGCCTCCCTGTTCGTCCAGAAGGCCGTCTTCGTCGGGGTGATCGCGGTCGCGGTCGTCGTCGGCCTGTGGGAGCTGACCAGCAGGCTGCGGGAGCGCAAGGACATCAAGGCGCCGCTGGTGCCGCTCGCGGTGGGCGGCGCGGCGATGGTGGTCGCCGGGTACGTCCGCGGCGCCGAGGGCGCCTGGGTCGCCATGGCGCTGACCGCACTGGCCGCCCTGGTCTGGCGCATGACGGAGTCGCCGGAGGGCTATCTCAAGGACGTCACGGCGGGCGTGTTCGCGGCGTTCTACGTGCCGTTCCTGGCCACGTTCGTGGCGATGATGCTGACCGCGTCCGACGGCCCCTGGCGGGTCCTCACCTTCCTCCTCCTGACGGTGGTCAGCGACACCGGTGCCTACGCGGTCGGCTGGCGGTTCGGCAAGCACAAGCTGGCCCCGCGCATCAGCCCGGGCAAGACCCGCGAGGGCCTGGTGGGCGCGGTGCTGTTCGCAATGGTCGCGGGCGCGCTGTGCATGCAGTTCCTGATCGACGACGGCACCTGGTGGCAGGGGCTGCTGCTGGGCCTCGCGGTGGCCGCCAGCGCCACGCTGGGCGACCTCGGGGAATCCATGATCAAGCGTGACCTGGGGATCAAGGACATGGGCACCTTGCTGCCCGGCCACGGAGGCATCATGGACCGCCTCGACTCGCTCCTCCCGACGGCCCCGGTGGTCTGGCTCCTGCTGGTGCTCTTCGTCGGCTCCGCGTGAGTCACGCGTCCGGCTCCGCGTGAGCCTTGTGTCGTACGGCTTCCGGGCCCCCGTCCTGTGCGCAGGGCGGGGGCCCGTCGACGTGGTCGTACGGCCGTTCGGGTGGGACGATCTGGAGAGGAGCCCTCTTCCGGAAAGGAGGCCGGGATGTCCGCCTTCCATGAAGAGTTCGACGTCGACCGGAGTGCCGGTGAAGTGTGGGCGTACCTCAGCGACCCGTCCCACCTGCCGGAGTGGCAGAAGAGCGCGGTGTCCGTCGAGCAGCTCGACGACAGCCCCTTCGGACTCGGGTCCCGGCTCCGGATCACCCGTCACGTCGGCCGCCGCGACGTCCCGCTGACCATGCGGGTCACCGAGTTCGAACCGCCGCGCTCGTGGAGCATGCAGGGCATCGACGGTCCGGTCCGGGGCCGGGTCCACGGCGAGGTCGTCCCGCTCCCCGACGGCCGTACCCGCGTGACCATGGACCTGGACTTCGAGGGCCACGGCGTCGGCAGGGTGCTGATCCCTCTCGTCGTACGCCCCCAGGTCCGCAGGGAACTCCCGGAGAACGAGCGGCTGCTCAAGGAGCGGCTGGAGCACGCCGCCGGCTAGGAGGCCCGGGCTGTCGGCCGGGAGGCCCGGGCCGGAAGAGGCTCACGGCCTCACGTGGCCCGGATGGCGGCGATGTCGAACTGGAGGCGGACCTTCTCGCTCACCATGGCCCCGCCCTGCGCCAGCCGCGCGTCGTAGGTCAGCCCCCAGTCGGAGCGGTTGATGGTGGTGGTGCCGTCGAAGCCGACCCGCTCGTCACCGAACGCGTCGATCACGTGGCCGATGTAGGTGAGCTCCAGGTCGACCGGGCGGGTGGTGTCCTTGATCGTGAGGTCGCCGGTCATGCGGTAGACGTCCTGTCCCGCCAGCTGCACGGACGTGCTCGTGAAGGTCATCCGGGGATGCGCCCCGGCGTCCAGGAACTGCCGCCCGATCACATGCGCGTCGCGCTGCTCGACACCCGTGTCGACGCTGGCCGTGTACAGCACGATGTCGGCCCGGGAGCGGGTCGGCTCACGGCCGTCGAAGTACAGACGGCTCTCGTACTCGGTGAACGCGCCCCGCACCGTCGTCACCATCGCGTGCCGCACGGAGAACCCGATCCTGCTGTGCGCGGGATCGATCAGCCACTCGCCGGTGAGGCCCGCCAGCTCGGGATCGGGCAGAACAGCGGTGGCGGTGGCACCGGCCGCCGGGACGGCGGTCGCCACGGGCGCGGCGGACTGCTGTGCGCGCCGGTGGAAGGAGTTGCGGCCGAAAAGGTTCATGGAATCGTGGGTACGTCAGGGCAGGGAGCCGGACAAGGGCCGATCAGGAAACCCGACCGTTCCCCGACAGAACTTCACAGCTCGCAGCAACGGCGACCGTCCCGTGCCCACGGCAGATCGACGGCACTCCAGGTCACCCTGTGATTGCGTCCCAGAAGGGGCTGCGCGCGCGCCCGAGCCCTGCCATAGTCGCGGCTGTGGGAGACAAGGGGGCTCTGCCTGAGCTGGTGCTGCACGGCAGACGGGGGATCGCACGCTTGACGGAGAATGCCGTTGTGCTGGACCGGTCGGGGATCCGGTCGATGATTCCGCTGAGGGCGGTCGAGACAGTTCGTGTCAGCGGGGCGAGACAACGGACTGCCGAGATCGTGCTGACCTCGGGCTCCGCACAGGCTGATGCGGCGGCTGTGTACGCGATCCGATCCAGCAGCGCCGAGGCCGTCGCGGCTTTTGCGCATGCCGTCAACTCGGCCATTCCCGAGCGGGACGAGGTGGAGCGGCGCTTCGACGGCGCGGTACTGGTCAAGACGTCGGCCAGTCCGCCGGTGGTCAAGGAGCGGCGCTGGTCGCCGCGTGAGCGGGCAGTCGGCGGCGTGTTCGCAGGAGTCTTCGTCCTTGGGCTGGTGTTGCCCGGCCTGCGGGGGGACGGGGAGCTCATGAAGGTGTGGGCTGCGGCCTTCGCGGCGTTTTTGTCGGGGTGCGCGGTCGCCCACGGCACGTGGAACGCATGGGTGGTGTGGTGGATACTGCGGCGTCGTGGCATCACCGTTGTCGGTACGTACGTGGATTTCGAGTACGGGTCGACGGACGACACCCCGGGCACCCGGGTGTACGCCTTCACCGACGTGACGGGGGCGGCGCATGAATTCCGTGGCGACGGCAGGATCGTGAGCCGCGACCCGGACCGGATCGAGATCACGTACGACCCCGCCAGACCCGAGCGCGCGATCGGCCGGAAAGGCCCGTGGGTCAAAACTCTCCACTTGCTGGCATGGCTGTTCCTCGGGGTGCCCGTGACGATCGCCACGGCGGCCTACCTGCTGATCTACTTCTCTGCCGCGCTGTTCGGCGCCTGATCCGGGATCGCAATGGATGAGTACGCCTGGCCCACGGGCCCTGAAGCGCCGACCGCTGACGCGGTCCGGTCGAACTGGGCGGCAACCGTCGCGGCCCTGCCCGTGGGAACCCGGATCACCGGCGAGGTCAGCGGTCGCCAACGCTTCGGGGTCTTCATACGTGTAGACGGCGTGCCGAACGCCATAGCGCTGGCGGAGGTCACAGCCATGCCGCTCGGGATGGACCTCCCGGCCCTCGGGGCCTTCGTCGGTGGGGAGGTCGTCTGGCACGCCGCCCACAACCACCAGGTCAAGGTCCGGCTCGATGAGTGGCCGGCAGCCGACGAGTGATCCCGGCCGGGCCGTCTCCGGGCCGTCCGAGGCCGATCGGCAGCGACCGAGGACGTCTGCCAACGACAGCCGTAGCGACTGACAGCCACAGGTCACCCATTTGGATCTGCGACACTGGTAACGCCATGCCTAAGCCCGGAGAACTCACTTTCGTCGCCCCGCGCGGAGCTCAGAAGCCGCCGCGGCATCTTGCCGATCTCACGCCCGCCGAGCGCAAGGACGCGGTGGCCGAGGTCGGGGAGAAGCCGTTCCGTGCCAAGCAGCTCTCGCAGCACTATTTCGCGCGGTACGCGCACGACCCGGAGCAGTGGACCGACATCCCCGCCGGATCGCGTGCCAAGCTCCAGGAAGCGCTGTTTCCCGAGCTGATGACCGTCGTGCGGCATCTGTCGACCGACCAGGGGACCACCCGCAAGACGCTGTGGCGGCTGTTCGACGGGACCCTCGTGGAGTCCGTGCTGATGCGGTACCCGGACCGGGTCACCATGTGCATCAGCTCGCAGGCGGGGTGTGGGATGAACTGCCCGTTCTGCGCTACCGGGCAGGCGGGGCTCGACCGGAACCTGTCCACCGCGGAGATCGTGCACCAGATCGTGGACGGGATGCGGGCGCTGAGGGACGGAGAGGTGCCCGGCGGGCCTGCTCGGCTGTCCAACATCGTCTTCATGGGCATGGGTGAGCCGCTCGCCAACTACAAGCGGGTGGTCAACGCCATCCGGGCGCTCACCGACCCGGCTCCCGACGGGCTCGGGCTGTCGCAGCGCGGGATCACCGTCTCCACCGTGGGGCTCGTGCCGGCCATCCACCGGTTCGCCGACGAGGGCTTCAAGTGCCGGCTCGCGATCTCCCTGCACGCCCCCGACGACGAGCTGCGCGACACCCTCGTCCCCGTGAACACGCGGTGGAAGGTGCGCGAGGTGCTGGACGCCGGGTTCGAGTACGTCGAGAAGAGCGGGCGCCGGCTGTCCATCGAGTACGCGCTCATCCGGGACATCAACGACCAGGCGTGGCGGGGGGACAGGCTCGGGCGGCTGCTCAAGGGCAGGCCCGTGCACGTCAATCTCATTCCGCTGAACCCGACGCCGGGGTCGAAGTGGACCGCCTCGCGGCCCGAGGACGAGAAGGCGTTCGTGGAAGCCATCGCGGCGCACGGCGTGCCCGTCACCATCCGGGACACCCGTGGCCAGGAGATCGACGGGGCCTGTGGTCAGCTGGCGGCCACCGAGCGGTAATCTGGCCACCGTCATTCACATCTTCATATTCCGACAGGGGAGCGCCACAGCGCTGAGAGTGCGGCGGACAGGGCCGCAGACCCTCTGAACCTCGCCCAGGTCATTCTGGGTAGGGAGTTCGGTCATCACTCAAGCTGTTGCGCCCTGCCCGGGTCTCCCCAGCGGGGCCCGGGCAGGGCCGCGTCTCTTCCTGGCCAACCCCAGGAGGACATCCAAGTGCACAACAAGACCTTCGTGGCCGTGGCGGTCGGGCTCGGCCTGATCACGCTGTCCGCGTGCGGTTCCGCCGGCGGCGCCAAGTCGTCCGCGGACTCCAAGACCGTGACCCTCGTCAGCCACGACTCGTGGGCCGTGTCCAAGAACGTGCTCCGGGACTTCGAGAAGAAGACCGGGTACAAGGTCCACGTCCTCAAGGACGGCGACGCCGGGCAGGCCGTCAACAAGGCGATCCTGACCAAGGACAACCCGCAGGGCGACGTGTTCTTCGGCGTCGACAACACCCTGCTGTCCCGCGCCCTCGACAACGGCCTCTTCCAGCCGTACACCGCCAAGGGCCTCGACAAGACCGGCGCCGCCTACCAACTCGACCAGGACAAGCACCGCGTCACGCCCGTCGACTACGGCGACATCTGCGTCAACTACGACAAGGCCTACTTCAGCAAGCACAAGCTGACCCCGCCGCAGTCCTTCGCCGACCTCGCGAAGCCCGAGTACAAGAACCTCCTCGTCACCGAGAACGCCGCCACCTCCTCGCCGGGCCTCGGCTTCCTGCTGGGCAGCGCCGCGCAGTTCGGGGACAACGAGTGGCAGGACTACTGGAAGAAGCTCAAGGCCAACGGTGTGAAGGTCGTCGACGGCTGGGAGCAGGCGTACTACCAGGAGTTCTCGGGTTCGTCGGAGGGCAGGAAGGCCGGCGGTGACCGGCCGCTCGTCGTGTCGTACGCCTCCTCCCCGCCCGCCGAGGTCATCTACGCCAAGAAGCGGCCCAGCACCGCCCCGACGGGCGTGTCGTACGGCACCTGCTTCCGGCAGATCGAGTTCGCCGGGCTGCTGAGCAACGCCGAGAACCCCAAGGGCGCCAAGGCGTTCATCGACTTCCTGGTCTCCAAGGAGTTCCAGGAGGACATGCCGCTGAACATGTTCGTCTACCCGGTGGTCGAGGGCGCGAAGGTTCCCGCCGAGTTCACCGAGTACGGCAAGGCCGCCGAGCACCCCGAGACCATGGCACCCGGCAAGATCGCCGCCAACCGTGACCAGTGGGTCAAGTCGTGGACCTCGCTCGTACTGAAGTAGCGCCTCGCCCGAGGGACCGGCGCGGGAGCGCGGCACGGCTCGGGCTGATGGCCCTGCCCGTCGCGTTCTTCGCGCTGTTCTTCGCCTGGCCCGTGGCCGCGATCGTCGCGCGCGGCCTCAAGGTCGACGGCGCCTGGCAGTGGGGGCGGATCGCGGACGTCGTCACGCAGCCGGACATCCGGCACGTGCTGTGGTTCACCACCTGGCAGGCGCTCGCCTCCACCGGGCTCACCCTGCTGCTCGCGCTGCCCGCCGCGTACGTCCTCGCCCGTCTCGACTTCCCGGGCAGACAGGTGCTGCGGGCCGTCGTCACCGTCCCCTTCGTGCTGCCGACCGTCGTCGCCGGCAGCGCGTTCCTCGCCCTCGTCGGGCACGGCGGGCTGCTCGACGACCTGTGGGGCGTACGGCTGGACACCACGGTGTGGGCGATCCTGCTGGCCCACGTCTTCTTCAACTACGCGGTCGTCGTACGGACCGTGGGCGGGCTGTGGTCCCAGCTCGACCCCCGGCAGGAGGAGGCCGCCCGGATGCTGGGCGCGTCCGCGCTCGGCGCCTGGCGGAAGGTCACCCTTCCGGCGCTCGGGCCCGCCGTGGCCGCCGCCGCGCTGATGGTGTTCCTGTTCACCTTCACCTCGTTCGGCATCGTGCAGATCCTCGGCGGCCCCACCTTCTCCACCCTCGAAGTGGAGATCTACCGGCAGACGTCCGAGGTCTTCGACCTCTCCACGGCCGCCGTCCTCACCCTCGTCCAGTTCGTCGCGGTCGGCGCGATCCTCGCCGTGCACGCCTGGACGGTGCGGCGCCGGGAGACCGCCCTGCGGCTCGTCGACCCGAAGAGGACCGCCCGCCGCCCGCGCGGCGCCGGGCAGTGGGCCCTGCTCGCCGGCGTCCTCGTCACCATCGCGCTGCTTCTCGTCCTGCCCCTCGCCGTGCTGGTCCGCCGCTCCCTGGACGCGCCGGGCCTCGGCTACTACCGGGCGCTGACGAACTCCGACGGCGGTACGTTCCTGGTGGCGCCCGTGCACGCGGTGTGGACCTCGCTGCAGTACGCCGTCGCCGCCACCGCCATTGCCGTGGGTGTAGGAGGTCTCGCGGCCGCCGCGCTGGCCCGCCGGGACGCCGGGCGACTGGTCCGGGGCTTCGACGCGCTGCTGATGCTGCCGCTCGGCGTCTCCGCCGTGACCGTCGGCTTCGGCTTCCTGATCGCCCTCGACAAGCCGCCGCTGGACCTGCGGCAGTCCTGGATCCTCGTCCCGCTCGCGCAGGCGCTGGTCGGCGCCCCCTTCGTCGTACGGACCATGCTGCCCGTGCTGCGCGCGGTGGACGTACGCCTCCGGGAGGCCGCCGCCGTGCTGGGGGCCTCGCCCTGGCGGGTGTGGCGGGAGGTGGATCTGCCGATGGTGCGGCGGGCGCTGCTGGTCGCGGCCGGGTTCGCCTTCGCCGTCTCGCTCGGCGAGTTCGGGGCGACCGTGTTCATCGCCCGGCCCGACAACCCGACGCTCCCGGTCGCCGTGGCCCGCCTGCTCAGCCGCCCCGGAGACCTCAACTACGGCCAGGCGATGGCCCTTTCGACGATTCTGATGGTGGTGTGCGCCGCCGCGCTGCTGCTCCTGGAGCGGCTGCGCACCGACCGGACGGGGGAGTTCTAGATGCTGCTGAGCCTCGATGCCGCGACCGTGCGCCTCGGTGGGCGGGCCGTGCTCGACGCGGTCGGTCTCGACGTCGCCGAGCACGAGGTGGTGTGTGTGCTGGGCCCCAGCGGCAGCGGTAAGTCGACCCTGCTGCGGGCCGTCGCCGGGCTCCAGCCGCTCTCCGCCGGGCGGGTGCTGCTCGACGGCCGCGACCAGGCGGGCGTGCCCGCGCACCGGCGGGGCGTCGGCCTGATGTTCCAGGACCACCAGCTCTTCCCGCAGCGGGACGTCGGCGCGAACGTGGCGTTCGGACTGCGCATGCACGGCGTCGCCAAGGCCGAACGGGCGGATCAGGTCGGGCAGTTGCTGGACCTGGTCGGCCTGCCCGGGGCCGCACGGCGGGCCGTGGCCTCCCTGTCCGGCGGCGAGCAGCAGCGCGTGGCCCTGGCCCGGGCGCTGGCGCCCCGGCCCCGGCTGCTCATGCTCGACGAGCCGCTCGGCCAGCTCGACCGTTCCCTGCGTGAACGCCTGGTGGTCGAACTCCGGGAGCTCTTCGGCCGGTTGGGTACGACCGTGCTCGCCGTCACCCACGACCAGGGCGAGGCGTTCGCGCTGGCCGACCGGGTCGTGGTGATGCGGGACGGGCGGATCGCCCAGTCCGGCACGCCCCTCGAGGTGTGGCAGCGGCCCGCCGACGCGTTCGTGGCCCGCTTCCTCGGCTTCGGCAACGTGGTCCCGGTGACCGTCGCCGGTACGGCCGCCGACAGCGCCTGGGGCAAGCTGCCGGTCCCCGACGGCTCCCCGCAGGGCAGCCGCACGCTCCTGGTCCGGCCCGCCGGGGTGCGGCTCGTGGCGGCCGACGCCGGCCTGCCGTGCACGGTGACCGCGCGTACCTTCAAGGGCACCCATGTGGCCGTCCACCTGCGGCCCGCGGACGGGCCGCGCCTGGAGGCGGCCTGTGCGCTGCGGGAGGCGCCCGAGGTCGGGGACGGGGTGGGCGTGGAGTTCGACGCGGCCGAAATCGTCGTGCTCGGCTGATCGGCGCGCCCCTAGGGTGAGGGTCATGACCTTGCTCGCGCATGAGCGCTACTGCGACGAAATCGCCGACCAGGTGGGCCGGTTCCGGGCCCTGCTGACCTCCGGCGCCGATCTGACGGCCACGGTGCCGACCTGCCCGGAGTGGACGCTGGAACGGCTCGTGCGGCACATGGGCGGCGCCCTGCGCTGGACGGCCACGCTCGTGGGGACCCGGGCCCAGGAGATGGTCCCGCACGAGCAGGTGCCGCTCGGCGCGGGACCGGACGCCGAGGGGGACGCGGCGGCCCTCGACGCATGGCTCGCGGAGACCGGCGAACTGGCCGTCGGGGCGCTGCGCGAGGCCGGTCCCGACGCCAAGGTGTGGTCCTGGACCGGCACGGCCACGAGCGGGTTCTGGGCCCGCCGGATGACCCACGAGATCACCGTGCACCGCGCGGACGCCGCGCTCACCGTCGGGGCGCCCTACGACGTCGCGCCCGAGGTCGCCGCCGACGCGCTGGACGAGTGGCTGCAGCTCGTGGAGTGGGTGCAGCGCTCCGGGTTGCGGGAGTGGTCGACGGAGCTGCGCGGCCCCGGCCGCAGCATCCATCTGCACGCCACCGACGCCGACCCGGCGCTGAACGCCGAGTGGCTCGTCGAGCTGGGCGAGGACGGCGTCGGTTGGCGGCGCGGCCACGAGAAGGCCACGGTCGCCCTGCGCGGCCCGCTCACCTCCGTGCTGCTCGCCTTCTACAACCGGTTGCCGCTGGACACCCCCGGCCTCGAGGTCCTCGGTGAGCGTGAGCTGCTGGAGTTCTGGCTGAAGCAGGCCACCTTCGGCTGACGCACGACCGCGGCCCGTCCTCTGGGGATAGGGGGACGGGCCGCGGTGGCGTACTGGTGTGAGCGGGTGAGGCGTCAGCTGTTGCCGCGCGCTCCACGACGGCGCATGCCGAAGTAGACGGCGCCGCCGCCGACGACGACCAGGGCGCCCGCGATGCCGGCGATCAGGCCGGTGTTGGAGTTGGCACCGGTCTCGGCGAGGTTCGAGTCACCGGCCGCCGGGGACGGCGCGTTGCTCGACGTGCCCGCCGGGGCGGAGCTGGACTCGGAGGCCGACGGGGTCGGGCTGGCCGACTCGGCCGGGGCGGACTTCGACGGCGACGGCTTCGGCGTCGAGGAGGCCGGCGGGGTCGGGGTGGGGCTGTCGGTCTTGCAGGCGGTGGACGGGGTCACCAGGTCGGGCTGGATGTCCTCGTCGACGATGTTGGCCGCCTTGATGTGGACGCGGTAGGTCGCGCTCGGCTTCCAGTCCTCCGGGAAGCTGACCGGAGTGCCCTCGGCCGAGCCCTTGACCTCCTGCTTGCCCACCTGGGTCTCCACGCCACCGCTGTCCTTCAGGAACACGGTGACGGTGGCGGGGGTGCCGGAGCGGTCGGTGTCGGTGACGACGATGACGCCCTTTTCGCCGTCGCACTTGGCTTCGGCCTTGAAGTCACGGATGTTGCACGCGAGCGCGGAGCTGGACAGACCCAGCACGACCGCGGTCGAGGCGGAGGCGACACCCAGAATGCGCACGGAACGGCGTACGCCACGGTGAGTTATGGACAACGTTTGTCCTTTACAGAGTGCAACTGCGGGGGGTTCGGAGGGTGTTGGGCCACATGATGAGGTGAGTGCCCCACCACCCCCAAGAGGCTCACAGGTTTATAAGCGCTCCGTAAGAGTGTCAACGCATATGCCGCCAACGGCCGTTGACTTTGCCTACTCATTAACCGCCGAGACGTTTGATCGCCTCCGGAGCCTGCTCGATCCGGTCAACGAGGGCGATACGGGACTCCATCGACCGGCCCCGGGCGAGTGCCCGCAACAGGGGCCAGGCGGGCAACTGCCGCGTCCAGTGCTCCTCGTCGACCAGCACCATGGGTGTCGGCTCACCGCGCGACTCGTAGTAGTTCGGCGTCGCGTTGTCGAAGATCTCCTGTACGGTCCCGGCGGCGCCGGGCAGGAAGACGACCCCGGCGTTGGAGCGGGCCAGCAGGCCGTCCTCGCGGGTGGCGTTGGCGAAGTACTTGGCCGTGTGCGCGGCGAAGGCGTTGGGCGGCTCGTGGCCGTAGAACCAGGTGGGGATGCCCACCGAGGCGCCGCCGCCGGGCCAGCGCTCGCGGACCTCGAAGGCGGCGCGCGCCCAGTCGGTGACGGACGGCCGGAACGAGGGGGTCTTCGCCAGGAGCCGGAGGGCGTCGTGCAGCATCTCGTCGCGGAACGGGGCGGCGTACGCGCCGAGGTTCGCGGCCTCCATCGCACCGGGTCCGCCGCCGGTGGCCACCGTGAAGCCGGCGCGGGTCAGTTCGCGGCCGAGCCGGGCGGCGCCGGCGTACTCGGCCGTACCGCGGGCCATCGCGTGGCCGCCCATGACGCCCACCACCCGGGCGCCGACGAGGAGTTCGTCGAGGGCGTCGGAGACGGCGTCGTCGTGGATCGAGCGGAGCATGGAGGCGAAGATGTCGCCGTCGGCCTTGGTCTGCTGGAACCAGGCGTAGGCCCGGGCGTCCGGAGTCGCCTCGTAGCCCTCGTCGAGCGAGTCGAAGAGTTCGCCGGGCGTGTAGACGAAACCGCGGTACGGGTCGAACGGCAGCCCCGGGACGGGCGGGAAGACCAGGGCCCCGGAGGCGCGCACCCCGGCGGCCGCCTCGGCGTCCATGGGACAGCCGAGGAAGACGGCGCCGGTCGTGTCGGTGGTGAGCAGGACGTCCGTACGGTTCGTCAGATCGACGGCCTGGACGCGGTACTGGGCGAGTGTGCCGTGCTCGGCGACGACCTCGTCGAACTCGGCGAGGGACTCGATCTCACGGTCGCGGGTGGCACGGTTCGGCTGGGCGGGTGTCGGATGCACCCGCCCATGCTAGGTGTCAGCCCTGGACCGCCGCCGGGTCCATCCACACGACCTCCCAGCTGTGGCCGTCGAGGTCGTCGAAGGAACGGCCGTACATGAAGCCCTGGTCCTGGACGTCGGGGTTGGCGGTGCCGCCGGCCGCGACCGCCCTGCCCACCAGCTCGTCGACCTTCTCGCGGCTCTCCGCGCTCAGGCAGATCAGCACCTCGCTGGTCTTCGTGGAGTCGGCGATCTCCTTCTTCGTGAAGTCGGCGTAGCGCTGCTTGCTCAGCAGCATCGCGATGATCGTGTCGCTGATCACGACACAGGCGCAGTCGTCGGTGCTGAACTGGGGGTTGATCGTGTAGCCGAGTTCGGTGAAGAACTTCCTGGACGCCGCGACGTCGTTGGTGGCCAGGTTCACGAAGATCATCTGCTGGTACATGAGGTGTCTCTCCCGAGGTGGCCGGCTCGCGCCGGGGTCAGCGTGTTCGGTGGGTAGACCGGGGGTCCCCGGAGAACTCATCGGTCGCCGCGGACCCTTTTTCAGCGGTCCACGGGGAGGGCCGCCAGGGCGGCGACGGCGAGGGTGAGCGGGCCGAACAGCGCCAGCAGGGCCGCCGCGCGCAGGGCCGCGGCCACGCGCAGCATCGAGGCCGGGGCGCCGAGACGCAGCAGCGCGGCGGTCGTGTCGGCCCGGCACTGGCGGGTCTCCACGGCCGCGGTCAGGAGGGTGGCGACCGTGCAGCCGGTGACGAGCAGCGCGCCGAGGGTGGTCAGGGGGCCGAACGCCGGTGCCGAGCCCGCGTACAGCGTGGTCATGGCGTAGCCGGCGGAGCCGACCGCGCAGACGACACCGAGGGGGCGTCCGATGCGGGTGGCCTCCGTCATGAGGACCCGGCCGGCCAGGAGGCGGAGGGCGCCGGGGCGGGAGGCCTGCAGGAGACGGCCGCACAGGTGGGTCAGGCCGGGGGCGGCCAGCACCAGGCCGGTCGCGGTCAGGAGCCAGCCGAGGAGTACGGCGGCGTTCGAGTGGTCGGCGTAGGACTGGACCGCGAGGCCGGTGGCGAGGAGGGCGATGCCCCAGGGGAGGCTGGTGGGGGCGGTGTGCCGGGGGCCGGGCATGACGTCGGCCAGGCTGTCGTCCGCCGTCGGGGGTTCGGGGACGGTGTCGCTGTCCGGCACGGGCGGGGTGCCGCCGTGCTGTGGGTCGGCAGCCGGCCCAGCGGCACGATCGCGAGGGCCCCCGGCATCCGACCGCCCCCGCGCCCCGAACCTGCCGTACGTCCCGAAGGTCTCGCGTGCCACCGAGTAGCCGTACGCCCCGAAACGGCCGTACCTGCGCAGCAGCGGGGTGGCGGGGCGGGGGTCCTTCGGGCGCAGGGTCAGGGCCACCGTGGCCGAGGCGACGGCCGGGACCAGACCCAGCAGGGTCAGGGTCGCCGGGACGGGGAGGTGTCTGCCCGCCGCCAGGAAGTCCGTCGCCGCGCCGCCGAAGGGCAGGCCGGTGAGGTTGCCGCGCAGGTACAGGAAGGCCACTAGGGCCAGCAGCGAGCCCAGGGTGCAGGACAGGGCCGTGGTCAGTGCGGAGACCGCCATCAGGCGTGCCGGACCGAAGCCCACGGCGGACAGGCCCGTGCGCGGCCGGGTGCCGGGGTCGGTGCGGGCGACGGCGAGCGCGAAGTACACGGTGGCGGCGAGCGGCACCGTGCACCAGGACAGCCGCAGCGCGGCGGCGTCCGCGGACTCGGGATGGTTCAGGGCGTAGCCGAGGCAGGAGAGCAGGAGGAAGCCGGTGCCCGCCGAGGCCGCGGCCACCAGCAGGCGGCGCAGCTGGACGGCGGGCCGGGCCGACCCGGTCAGACGGAGAGCGACCACGCGGCGCGGCCTTCCGTCTCGGGGGCGTCCGGCAGGTGCACGGTGCTGACGCGACGGCCGTCCAGCAGGGACACGGTGCGGTCGGCGAGGGCGGCGGTGTCGGGGTCGTGGGTGGCGAGGACCACGGTGATGCCGTGCGAGCGGGCGGCCGTGGTGAGGGTGCGCAGCACGTGGTTGCGGTCGGCGCGGTGCAGCGGAGCCGTGGGTTCGTCGGCGAAGAGGACCGTGGGGGCCGGGGCCAGTGCCCGGGCGATGGCGACGCGCTGGCGCTCGGCGTGCCGGAGTTCGTGCGGACGGTTGCGGGCCCGGTCGCCGACGTCGAGCCGCTCCAGCCACTCCAGCGCCGCGACCTTGGCCCTGCGGCGGTCGGCGCCGCGCAGCATCAGCGGGAGCGCGGCGTTCTCCCAGACGTTCAGCTCGGGGACGAGCACCGGCGCCGGGTCGATCCAGCCGAAGCGGTCCCGGCGCAGCCGCTCCCGGCGCATCGGGCCCAGGGTGTGCATGGGCACGCTGTTGAACCACACCTCGCCGCTGCGCACCGGCACCAGGCCGGACAGACAGCGCAGCAGGGTCGTCTTGCCGCTGCCGCGCGGGCCGGTGACGGCGAGGATCTCGCCCTCGCGCACGCCGAGCGAGATCCCGGTGAGCCCGGGGGAGCCGTCGGGGTGCGTGAAGTGCAGGGAGCGTGCCCAGAGCACGTCGTTGTCCGGCGGGGCCTCCATGGGCGTACACCTCGGTTCTGATCCGTTTTCCCGTGTCTCGTCCCTCGTGTGGGGGAACGAAGGCTGGGCCGATCGGTCACTGGAACGCTAGGCAGCCGCTGGCGGGAGGCCGGACAGCACACGGCCCCGGGCCGCCGTTCTCACTCGAACGGGCGGCACCGGGGCCGGTGTCGATCAGCTGATCGGATGAATGCGGACTACAGCTTGGTCCACGCCTCCGTCAGCGTCGCGCGCAGGATCTGCTCGATCTCGTCGAAGGTCTCCTGGTTGGAGATCAGCGGCGGGGCGAGCTGGACGACCGGGTCGCCGCGGTCGTCGGCACGGCAGTACAGGCCGTTGTCGAACAGCGCCTTGGAGAGGAAGCCGTACAGGACGCGCTCGGTCTCCTCCTCGTTGAAGGACTCCTTGGTGTGCTTGTCCTTCACCAGCTCGATGCCGTAGAAGAAGCCGTTGCCGCGCACGTCGCCGACGATCGGCAGGTCGTGCAGCTTCTGCAGCGTCTGCAGGAAGGCGCCCTCGTTGTCCAGCACGTGCTGGTTCAGGCCCTCGCGCTCGAACAGGTCGAGGTTGGCCAGGCCCACCGCGGCGGAGACCGGGTGGCCACCGAAGGTGTAGCCGTGCAGGAAGGTGTTGTCGCCCTTGTAGAACGGCTCGGCGAGCCTGTCGGAGATGATGCAGGCGCCGATCGGGGAGTAGCCCGAGGTCATGCCCTTGGCGCAGGTGATCATGTCCGGGACGTAGCCGAACTTGTCGCAGGCGAACATCGTGCCGAGGCGGCCGAAGGCGCAGATGACCTCGTCCGACACGAGCAGGACGTCGTACTTGTCGCAGATCTCGCGGACGCGCTGGAAGTACCCGGGCGGCGGCGGGAAGCAGCCGCCGGCGTTCTGCACCGGCTCCAGGAAGACCGCGGCGACCGTGTCCGGGCCCTCGAAGAGGATCTGCTGCTCGATCTGGTCGGCGGCCCAGCGGCCGAAGGCCACCGGGTCGTCGCCGAAGATCGGGGCGCGGTAGATGTTGGTGTTCGGCACCTTGTGCGCGCCCGGGACGAGCGGCTCGAACGGCGCCTTCAGGCCGGGCAGACCCGTGATGGACAGGGCGCCCTGCGGGGTGCCGTGGTAGGCGACCGCACGCGAGATGACCTTGTGCTTGGTGGGCTTGCCGACCAGCTTGAAGTACTGCTTGGCGAGCTTCCAGGCGGTCTCGACGGCCTCGCCGCCGCCGGTGGTGAAGAAGACCTTGTTCAGGTCGCCCGGGGCGTGGTCGGCCAGGCGCTCGGCCAGCTCGACGGCCTTCGGGTGGGCGTAGGACCACACCGGGAAGAAGGCGAGCTCCTGGGCCTGCTTGAACGCGGTCTCGGCGAGTTCCGTACGGCCGTGACCGGCCTGGACCACGAACAGACCCGCGAGACCGTCGAGGTAGCGCTTGCCCTTGTCGTCGTAGATGTAGGTGCCCTCACCCCGGACGATGGTCGGGACGGGGGCGTTCTCGTACGAGGACATGCGGGTGAAGTGCATCCACAGGTGGTCGTACGCGGTGCGGCTGAGGTCCTTGGTGCTCACGGTTATCGGGTCCTCACGGTTATCGGGTTCCCCACATGTAGGTCTGCTTCTTCAGCTTCAGGTAGACGAAGCTTTCGGTGGAGCGCACTCCGGGCAGGGACCGGATGCGTTTGTTGATGACGTCCAGCAGGTGGTCGTCGTCCTCGCAGACGATCTCGGCGAGGATGTCGAACGAGCCCGCGGTCATCACCACGTACTCGACTTCCGACATGTCGGTCAGCGCGTCCGCGATCTTCTCGACATCACCCTCGGCGTTGATCCCGACCATCGCCTGCCGGCGGAAGCCCACGGTGAGCGGGTCCGTGACGGCGACGATCTGCATCACGCCCTGGTCCAGCAGCTTCTGGACGCGCTGGCGCACGGCCGCCTCGGAGAGCCCGACCGCCTTGCCGATCGCGGCGTACGGCCTGCGGCCGTCCTCCTGGAGCTGCTGAATGATGGCGAGGGAGACGGCGTCCAACTGGGGGGTGCCGCCGTTCCTGGACTCGCGGGTGGAGTCCCTCTGGTCTGCGCTTCGACTGGCCACGACCTCACTGTGCACGAGGTCTCGACAGTTTCGCAAGCCCCGATCGATGAAATCCGTTGTTTGAGACTCGCACTCGTGCGGATTTCGCAGAAGTCGCGACCTTGGGGGTGTTGAAAACGTGGGCCCGGCGGCTAGGGTGGGTGTCTCAGTGAGTGGACGCAAAGAACCAGATCAGGAGGCCGGCAGTGAGCACCGAGCTGCGTCGTCTGCGCAACTACATCGACGGTGAGTTCCGGGACGCCGCCGACGGACGGACCACCGAGGTGGTCAACCCCGCGACGGGCGAGGCGTACGCGACCGCGCCGCTGTCCGGCAAGGCGGACGTGGACGCCGCCATGGAGGCCGCCGCCCGCGCCTTCCCGGCCTGGCGCGACACCACCCCCGCCGAGCGCCAGAAGGCCCTCCTCAAGATCGCGGACGCGTTCGAGGAGCGCGCCGAGGAACTGATCGCGGCGGAGGTGGAGAACACGGGCAAGCCGATCGGGCTCACCCGCTCCGAGGAGATCCCGCCGATGGTCGACCAGATCCGCTTCTTCGCGGGCGCGGCGCGGATGCTGGAGGGCCGCTCGGCCGGCGAGTACATGGAGGGGATGACCTCGATCATCCGCCGTGAGCCGGTCGGCGTCTGCGCGCAGGTCGCGCCGTGGAACTACCCGATGATGATGGCGGTGTGGAAGTTCGCCCCCGCGATCGCGGCCGGCAACACCGTGGTCCTCAAGCCCTCGGACACCACCCCGGCCTCCACCGTCCTGATCGCCGACATCATCGGCTCGGTCCTGCCCAAGGGCGTCTTCAACGTCGTCTGCGGCGACCGTGAGACCGGACGGCTGATGGTCGAGCACGACATCCCGGCGATGGCGTCGATCACCGGCTCGGTCCGGGCCGGCATGTCGGTGGCCGAGTCGGCGTCGAAGGACCTCAAGCGGGTCCACCTGGAGCTCGGCGGCAAGGCCCCGGTCGTCGTCTTCGAGGACACCGACATCGCCAAGGCCGTCGAGGACATCTCCGTGGCGGGCTTCTTCAACGCCGGCCAGGACTGCACGGCCGCCTGCCGCGTCCTCGTGCACGAGTCGATCCACGACGAGTTCGTGGCCGCGCTGGCGAAGGCCGCCGAGGACACCAAGACCGGTCAGCCGGACGACGAGGACGTGCTCTTCGGCCCGCTGAACAACCCCAACCAGCTCAAGCAGGTCGAGGGCTTCATCGAGCGGCTGCCCGCCCACGCGCGCGTGGAGGCCGGCGGCAAGCGCGTCGGCGACAAGGGCTACTTCTTCGCGCCGACCGTCGTCTCCGGTGTCAAGCAGGACGACGAGATCATCCAGAAGGAGGTCTTCGGCCCGGTCATCACCGTGCAGACCTTCTCCGACGAGGACCAGGCCGTCGAGTACGCCAACGGCGTGGAGTACGCCCTCGCCTCCTCGGTGTGGACCAAGGACCACGCCCGCGCGATGCGCATGTCCAAGAAGCTCGACTTCGGCTGCGTGTGGATCAACACCCACATCCCGCTGGTCGCGGAGATGCCGCACGGCGGCTTCAAGAAGTCCGGCTACGGCAAGGACCTGTCGGCGTACGGCTTCGAGGACTACACGCGGATCAAGCACGTGATGACGTCCCTGGGCGAGTAGGCACCGGGAACGGCAGTGAGCGGCCCCCGGACGGGTTCACCTCCCCGTCCGGGGGCCGCGCCGTGTCACGACCACAGGCCCGTCGACACGGCGATCAGGACGTCCTGGCGTCCTCGAAGGACGAGGACACCGCGTCCCTCGCCGACAACCCCCTGATCTTCCCGGACTCCGCCATGCGCGAGCGGCTCGTGATCGCCCGGGACATCACGTCCACGGAGCGGGTGGAGTTCGCGAAGCGGTGGAACAAGATCGTGGGGTTGTAGCGTACGGCCCCATGACGACATGGGGGCTGGTCGTGGAGACGACCGTGGGGATGGGTGAGCGCAAGCACGTCGAGGCCCACGTGGTGGCGCACGTCTCCGGGACTCGTGCGGAGGCGCTCGCGGAGTTGGAGCGGCGGGCTCGCGGTTACGCGCCCGAGCACCCCCGGAGCCCCGCGCGCCGGCGGCTGCTGAAGGAGGCCGACGGGTTTCTGCTCGTGGTCGACGGGGCGTGGCAGTCGTTCGCCACCCGGTTCACGGTGGCGGAGCTGCTGGAGGACTCCGCCGCGCCCGTCACCGTCCCGGAACCCGTGGACGCGGACGACGACTCCGGTGACGCCGACGAGCCCGCGGAAGAGGTCGAGCGGTACGCCGACGGCGTACCGGTCAGGCCGGCTTGGCTGGGGCGCGACGACCTGCCGTGAGCGCGTCCGCGCGCGGCGCCGGTGCCGGTGGCAACAGGCGGTTCCTGTCGCACGGTTACGGTCACCGGCCTGCGCCCTCACCACGGGTGACAGCACCTCGCGGTACGGCTGATTCGGCCCATGGCTCACCAACTGCCCTTCCTCCTACGATGGAAGCCACCGCCGGGGGAGGGTGGACGTGACGAACAGCGCACCGCAGGGAGCCGGACGCCGGCTGGAGGAGGCGATCGCCTGGGCGGTCCGGAACCTGGACGGGATCGTCGCCATCGCCGTCGCCCTCGTCGTCGGGCTGATGGACGTCCTCAACCAGAACATGGACGACAACGTCGTCTCCGGCGCCACCCTGCTGGTGCTCGCGGCGCTGGTGTACGGCTCCCTCACCGAGCGCCGCCGTCGGATGGCCGACATACGCGCCGCGAGCGCAGGGACGAGCAGGGCCATCGAGGATCTGGCGATGGTGCGCACGCTCTCCGGCGCCGAGGTCGCCCTCGCGCACGAGCGGGCCCGGCGCACCACCACCCGATGGGTGTTCAAGGGCGGCACCGGCACCTATCTGCGCGCGGTCACCCTGCCCGAGTGCGTGCTGGAGGCACAGCGGCAGCGGCGCTCCCTCACCATGAAGATCGACATCATCAATCCCGCCGACGAGCAGGTGTGCGCCGCCTACGCACGGTTCCGCAGCACCTTCGGCCCCGGTCCCGACGACGCCCAGTGGACCGTCGAGCGCACCCGCAAGGAGGCGTACGCCACCGTCGTCGCCGCCAGTTGGCACCGGCAGCGGCTGGACACCCTGGAGGTCGACGTCCATCTGTCCTCTGTCGCACCGGCGTTGCGGTTCGACCTCTCGGACAGCTGCCTGATCATCACCCAGGACGACCCCAGCCGGGTCAGCCTCTGCGTGGAGCGCGACCGGCCGCTGTACGACTACTACGTCACCGAGCTGCACCAGAGCCGGGAACAGGCGGTCAAGCTGGATCTGCGCGAGGCCGTCCGGCTCGCCGACGAACCGACCGTCGACGAGGTCAGACGTCTGCTCGACCGGCTCGGCCTGCCGCTTCCGCCGAGCTTCACCGACCGTGACGTCGGCGACATCATCGACAAGGCGCTGCGCGCGGAGAACCCGTACCGCAGATGAGCGAGCGCCGTGTTCCGGCCAAGGGGGACCGAGGGGGACCGAGGGGGGAGGAACATGGACTACCCGGCCCTGGAACGGGCCGCCCGGCGGCACGCCACCGCCGAGCTGACACGACACGCCGTATCGGAACTCGACCGGATCGTCTCCGGCCGCCGCACCCTGCACGCGGTACGCCATCCACTGGGCTTCGTCTGCCTGCCCATCCTGCGCGACGGCGACGACGGCGTCTGCGTCCACGTCTTCGGCACACCGGAGGCGGAGCCCGACGACTCCGCGCCCCAAGTACACTGCCACAGCTGGGACTTGACCAGCACCGTGCTGTACGGCCGGCTCGACAACCGGCGGGTGCACATCGACGACGACACCGGCGACCCCACCCACCGGGTCTTCGAAGTGCTCAGCGACCCGTCCGGCGTGGACGAACTGCGGCCCACCGAGCGGCTGGTGCGCTGCCGGCCCGGCGCACGGCAGACCAGCGCGCGGGGCCAGAGCTACGCCCTCCCGGCGGGTGAATTCCACACCAGTGTGGTGCCCGACGGCCGCCCCACCGCCACCCTGGTACTGGGCCGGACCCTGCCCGGCCGGGTGGACCTCTCCCTGGGCCCGCCGTCCGCCCCGGGGCACCGCATGGTCCGCCGGACCTGCGACGCGACCCAGACCGCCCGGATCGCTCGGGCCGCCCTGAGGAGGATCCATGAGCCCGAACCCTGACCCCCGGTCCTCGCCGGTCGGTTACGACGCCGAGCGCCGTACGGCCGTGGGCGCCGCCGAGGAGGCCGGGGCGCTGCTGCGCTCCCGCTTCCCCGACGGCTTCGCCGCCCGGCCCAAGGGACGACTCGGCGACGTGGTCACGGACTTGGACGTCGCCGCCGAGCGACTGGTGGTCGGGCGGATCCGGGACCGCTTCCCGCACGACCGGATCCTCGCCGAGGAGTCCGGTGAACTGGCGGGGGACGGCGGGGGCCGCACCTGGCTGGTGGACCCGCTCGACGGCAGCAACAACGTGGTCATCGGGCTGGCCGTGTACGTCGTCGGCATCGCGCTGTGCGTCGATGACACACCGGTGCTCGGGGTCGTCCACGATCCGATGACCGGCCGTACCTGGTCCGCGCTGCGGGGTGGCGGGGCGCACGGCCCGGGCGGACCGCTCGCCGCCCCCGCCGACGGCCGCCCGCTCTCCGCCGCCGGGCCCCTGCTGGCCTGGACCCAGGGCCACGCCGTCTCCCGCGACGACCCCCTGGCCTGCTCCCTCCGGCACACCCTCGAACTCCGCTCCCGGCGCCTGCTCCAGCTCTGGGCGCCCCTGGTGGCCTGGGCGATGCTGGCCCGGGGGGACATCGACGGCTTCGTCGGATACCGCGCGGAGGCGATCGACCTCCCCGCCGGAGCGCTGCTCGCCCGCGAGGCCGGCATCGCCCTGCGGCACCTCGACGGCGCGGAGTTCGGCGGTGGCTTCGGCGGCCCCGACACCGGGCGCTCCTTCGTCGCCGGGCGCCCGGAACTCCTGCCGCACCTGCTGGACCTCGTCAGCCCTTTCTCTCCCGGCACCGAGGACACTCACACGGCGGAAACCGCCCCGACAGGTCCAACGGCGCGGCGTTCTTCGGCGGCCGGTACGTCACCCTGGGTCCCCACGTCCGGCCACCGTCCCGGGAGACCCTCAGCGTGAGGAACACCCTGACGCAGCCGTCTTCTTCGTCGTGCATTGCAGCGCCCTTTCACTATGTGTGGTGATCCCTGCACAGAGTGGTGCGGGCGCGCGGACCTTCGGAAGATGACCGAGCGTGACGACGGAGTCAGCACGAGGGGGAGTTGAAAGGTGGCCATCGAGGACAACCCGATCTCGCGGGTGCGGTACGGGGAGGAACTCAGGCGGCGGCGGGAGGCGGCGGGGCTCACGCAGGAGGAGCTGGGCCAGCGTGTCGCTATGTCCCGCACGCACATCGCCCATATCGAGGCCGGGCGCCGGCGGCCCGATGTGGAGGACGCGCGGCGGCTGGACCGGGAGCTGGGCACGGATGGGTTCTTCGAGCGGTTCCTGCCGACGCTGGACGGCAGGAAGGTGGCGGAGCACTTCGCGGAGGCGCTGGAGTTCGAGGGGCAGGCGATCGAGATCCGGGAGTACGCGCCAAAGTTGGTACCCGGCATCCTTCAGACCCCGGCGTATGCCCGGGAGGTGCTGAGTTCGGGTGCATCCCCCAAGACAGCCGAGGAACGTGACGAGCTCCTTGTCACACGGCTTGAGCGCGCTCGCATTCTGGACGACTTCCACTCACCCAAGGTGTGGATGCTGCTCGACGAGGCAGTGCTACGGCGGAAGATCGGCGGTGCGCGGGTGATGTGCGAGCAACTCCGTCACATCGCGGGTTTGGGGGAGAGCCACCGCATCCGTGTGCACGTGCTGCCCTTCTCGGTGGGATACCACGCCCTGCTGGAGGGATTCGTGTCGCTCATGTGGTTCGAGGACCTTCCGCCCATTGCATATGCGGAGGGCCTGAAGTCGGGCCGGATACTGGAACTACCGTCCGTGGTCCGCGAATGCCAGGTGGCTTACGATCACGCGCTGGGCGACGCTTTGTCGCACCGTAAGTCCCTGGCGCTCATCAGGTCGGTCGCGGAGGATTACGAACATGAAGCGCAGCGAGCAGACCTTTCCTGACACCTGGCGCAAGTCGACGTACAGCGGCGGCAGCAGCGGTGACTGCCTCGAAGTCAACGACACCGCCGCCCCCACCCACGTCCCCGTCCGCGACAGCAAGAACCCCACCGGCCCCGCCGTCGTCTTCTCGGCACCCGCCTGGTCGGCGTTCCTCGGTGCCGTGAAGACGAGCGGCTAGCGCGTCAGGGCCAGCGCCGCCACCGCCGCCCCCACCGCGCACGCGGCCAGTACCGCGCCGGTGCCCATCAACCGGGTGACGGGCACCCGTACGCCGTACGCGTGGCAGCGCTCGTACCAGAGCAGCGTGGCCAGGGACGCCCACGGCGTGATCACCGGGCCGGCGTTGGTGCCGATCAGCAGGGCGAGGAGCTGGTCGTGGTTGCCCACGGGGACGGCCGCCTCCCCGGCCAGGTACACCGGGAGGTTGTTGAGGGCGTTGGACAGGCCGCCGCCGACCGCCGCCGCGCGGAACAGGCCGAGCGGGCCGCCGTCGGTGCCGACCGCCGAGGCCAGCAGGTCGTGCAGCCCGTGCGCGTTGACCGTCTCCACCACGAGGAACATCCCGGGGACCATCACCAGCAGCCGCCAGGGGACGAGCGAGAGGCGGATCGCCGACCGGTCCCGGACCGTGAACGCGGCCACGGCGACCAGCGCCGCCGTCCCGGACGCCATCCACAGCGGTACGTCGGCCACCAGGATGGCCAGCAGAAAGCCGGCGCAGGCGAGCGCGCAGGCGCGGAACAGCACCGGGTCGGCGGGGCGGTGCACGGCGGGCGGCACATAGCGGTCGGCGGTGTCCGCCCGCACGTCCGCCGCGCGCGCCGCACCCGGCCCCGACAGCGCCATGTCCGGCATCAAGCCGGACGCGTCGACCACCGGCCCCCCACGCCTGCCCCGGCGCCAGAAGAACAGCCACAAACAAGCCATCGTCACGGCCAGCGCGGCGAGTTGCGGCGCCCACATCCGCCCCGCCAGGCCCAGCGGGGACAGCGCGACCCGGTTGCTGGCCAGCAGGTTGGTCAGGTTGGACACGGGCAGAAGGAGGCTCGCCGTGTTGGCGAGCCACACCGTCGTCATGGCCAGCGGCACCGGCGCGATGCCCACCCGCGAGGCGAGCGCCAGCATCACGGGCGTCAGCAGGACTGCCGTGGTGTCCAGATTCAGGGCGATCGTCGTGACGGAGGCGAACGCGACGCACAGCAGGAACAGCAGCGGATAGCTGCCCCGCGCGGCCCTCGCCACCCGCGCCGCCAGCACGTCGAACACCTCGGCCCTGCTGGTCAGTTCGGCCAGCACGATGACCGTGCCCAGGAAGGCCAGCAGAGGGGCGATGCGCGTCATCGCGTGGGACGCGGAATCCGTCGGCAGCAAACCCGTGGCCACGCACAGCAGTCCGGTCGCCAGCAGACCGATCGCCACCCGGTCGAGCACATGCAGACGCAGCAATAAGGCACGCACGGTTGGAAGGGTCGCACGTTTGTGCGCCGCTGTGACCAGGGCGCCGTCGAAGGCCTGGAAACGACCGGTATCAACCTCTCTTTTCACGGCATCATCAATACATGGTGGCTCGTCAGAACATCCCGGGGGACAGCACCGGGCCATTGGACTTCTTCATCAGTTACTCGCCGGCGGACGAACGCTGGGCGTCCTGGATCGCCTGGACCCTGGAGGAGGCCGGGTACCGGACGGTCCTGCAGGCCTGGGACTTCGTGCCGGGCACGAACTTCGTCGACTTCATGGACCGGGGCGTGAGCGAGTCCGCCGCCGTCATCGCCGTACTGTCCCGGAACTACGAGCGCTCGCGCTACGGGCGCATGGAGTGGCAGGCCGCGCTGCGCGCCGACCCGGACGCGCCGGAGCGGCGCCTGATCACCGTGCGGGTCGAGGACATCCCCGTGGAGGGGCTGCTGGCCACCATCACCTATGTGGACCTGGTACCGGTCGCCGACCCGGCGGCGGCCCGGGAGCTGCTGCTCGCGCGGGTCCGGCAGGCCCTGGACGGGCGGGCCCGCCCCAGCCTGCCGCCGGGTTACCCCGGTGGTGCGGGCGGCCACCCCGTGCCCGCCGCCCCGGCGGTACCGAGCCCCGGGCGGCCGCTCGGCGGTCCCGGGTGGGCGGGGCGCCGCAGACCGGCGGCGGCGCCGTCGTACCCGCGGGTGTCCGGAGCGGTCCGGGAGCGGGAGGCGGTCACCGTGCTCCAGCTGGCCGGGCCCGCCTTCGGACGGGGGCAGGACCCCACCGAGCTGCAGGCCGCGATCTGGGGCGACCTGGTCGAGCTGGCCGACGCGGGGGCGCCCTCGCCCGATCTGCTGGTCGTCACCGGGGACCTCACCGCCTCCGGCAGCCGGCGCGAGTTCGAGCAGGCCCTCGCCTTTCTCACCGGGCTGCGCGCCCTGCTCGGGCTCGAACCGCACCGGGTCGCCCTCGTCCCCGGCGGCCAGGACGTCAACCAGGCCGCCTGCCAGGCCTACTTCAGCACCTGCGAGGCCGACGAGATGCCGCCCCGGCCGCCGTACTGGCCCAAGTGGCGGCACTTCGCCCGGCTGTTCCAGGAGCTGTACCAGGGGCTCGACGTCGTCTTCGACAGCGACCAGCCGTGGACCCTCTTCCCCGTGCCCGAGCTGCACACCGTGGTCGCGGGGCTCAACTCGTCCATGGCCTACAGCCATCGGCGCGACGACCAGTACGGGCTGGTCGGGCGCGAGCAGGCCGCCTGGTTCGCGCAGGCGCTGCGCCCGCACGAGACCGAGGGGTGGCTGAGGATCGGGGCGGTGCGGCACTCGCCCGGTGCCCGCGTCGCCGCCGCCGGCGTGCGGCGCGCCGGCACGGCCGCCCTGGACGGCACCGGGCCGCTGCGCGACACCGATGTGCTGACCCGGCTGACCGCGCCCCGGCTGCATCTGCTGCTGCACGGCCCGGCCGAGCCCGGCGCGCTGCCCGACCTGGCCACCGCCTCCGGCGAGGTGCCGGTGATCGGTGCCACGCGGCCCGGCGGGCACCAGCTGGTGCGGGTCGGCCGGGAGGGGCTGGCCGTCTGGCAGGGGCCGGGGGAGCCGCGGCGGCGGGCTGTCCAGTGGCGGCGGGCCGACCGGGCCTTCGGGGCTCAGGCAGCGCCCGACGACGCCGGCGACGGCACTCCCGCGCCCGCCCCCGAGCCCGAGCCGCGCGCCGTGCAGAGCCCCGCCGAGATACTGCTCGCCAGGGTCGCCGAGGTCTGCCGCACCCGGCACGAGGGCGCCCAGATCCGCCCGGTGGAGGGGCCGCTGCCGCAACTGCTGGTCACCTGGAGCCAGTCGGGCTTCGTACGGCAGCAGCGGGTGGCCGTCCACGTCGGCACCCCGACCGCGCAGGACGTCGACCGGTTCGTGGCCCTCGTGCACGCCGCCGACGCCGAGGCGGAGGCCGAACTCGTCCACGACGGGCCGCCGCCCGCACGCGAGCTGCGGGACGCGGCCCGGCGGCGCGGCGTGCGGGTGCGCAGCTTCACCGAGTTCCAGGGACTGCTGGACCTGCGCGGCTATGTCGCCGGGCAGAGCGAGCGGCTGCGTACCGACCCGCGCTACCCCCCGGGCATGTACCTGCCGCAGCGGTACCGGGAGGTGGAGCGCCTCGACGCCGAGGACCGCGACGGGCTGGTGGACGAGATGCTGCGGCTGCTCGACTCCGACCAGGGGCGCTTCCTGCTGCTGCTCGGCGACTTCGGGCACGGCAAGACCTTCGCGCTGCGCGAGCTGGCCCGCCGGGTCCCGGCCGAACTGCCGCATCTGGTCCCGCTGTTGATCGAGCTGCACGCGCTGGACCGGGCCTATTCGTTCGAGGGTCTGGTCGCCGCGCACCTCGCCGCGCACGGCGTCGACAACATCGATCTGCGGGCCTTCAGGTACATGCTCCAGCAGGGGCGGATCGTGCTGCTCTTCGACGGCTTCGACGAACTCGTCAACCAGGTGACCTACGACCGCGCCGCCGAGCGGCTGCAGGTGCTGCTGGACTCCGCCGTGGACAGCGCCAAGATCGTGGTGTCCAGCCGTACCCAGCACTTCCGCTCCCAGGGCCAGGTGCTCACCGCGCTCGGCGAACGCGTCGGCCTGCTCCCGCACCGCCGGGTGCTGGCCGTGCAGGAGTTCAGCCCGCGGCAGATCCGCGCCTACCTGGTCAACCGCTACGACGGCGACGAACGCACCGCCGACCACCGGCTGCGGCTGCTGGACGCCATCCCCGACCTGCTCGCCCTGTGCCGCAACCCCCGGCTGCTCGGTTTCGTCGCCGACCTCGACGACGACCGGCTGCGCGCGGTCGCCGGCGCCGGGCGCGCCCTCAGCCCCGCCGGGCTGTACGAGGAGGTCCTCACCGCCTGGCTGAACTTCGAGGTCCAGCGCGGCAGCGGCAGCCCCGGCCGGGCGCCCGGACTCTCCCTGGACCAGCTGTGGGACGCGGTCACCGCGCTCGCCCTGCGGCTGTGGGAGAGCGGGCAGGACTCGCTGCGCCTCGACGAGCTGACCGATGTCGCCGAGACCCTGACCGGGCTCGCCGACGCCCGGCTGTCGGTGCCGCAGACCGCGCACGCCATCGGCTCCGGCAGCCTGCTGGTGCGCAGCGAGGACGGCGTGTTCCGGTTCATCCACGGCTCGGTGGTGGAGTGGCTGGTCGCCCGCGAGTGCGGCCACCGGCTCACCGCCGGCGACGTTAGTCTGCTCAACCGGCGCCAGCTCAGCCAGCTGGCGGTCGAGTTCCTGTGCGACCTCGCCGACCACCGGATCTGTCAGGCGTGGGCCGAGCGGGAGCTGTCCGGCTCCTCCGCGGACACCTCTCCGGACGCGGCCCGCGCCAACGCCGTGAAGATCCTCAGCCGGCTCCGCGTGCCCGCCCACACCGATCTGCGCGGCGCCGCCCTGGCCGGGGAGGACCTGTCCCACCGCGACTTCTCCGGGGTGGACCTCACCCGCGCCGACCTCACCGACGCCCGGCTGGTCGGCGCCAACCTCTCCGGTGCCGTCCTGCGCAGCGCCCGGCTGGTCGGCGCCCGGCTCGACGGTGCCGATCTGACGGGCGCCGACCTGCGCGGCGCCGACCTCGGGCGGGCCCGGCTGATCGGCACCGACCTGACCGGCGCCCGGGTGGACGGCGGCCGGTGGCGGCGGGCGGCCCTGATCGCGGCGACCACCGGCCCGCTGGACCGCAGCCCCGAGCTGGCCACCGCCGCGATCGCGCCCGGCATGGCCGTCGACTCCGGCTTCCGGCCCTCCGCGGTCGGTGTGCCGTACGGCTTCGACATGCGCACCAGCCGGCTGCCCGAACCCATCTCCTACAGCCCCGACGGCGAACTGCTCGCCGTCGGCAGCGAGGACGGCGGCGTGCTGGTCTGCGAGGCCGCCACCGGCATCCCGCTGCGCACGCTCCAGGGACACACCGGCCGGGTGTACGCGGTCAAGTTCCGCGGCCGGGTCCTGGCCACCGGCAGCTCCGACGGCACCGTGCGCCTGTGGGACCCGGTCTCCGGCCGCTGTGCGCACCGGCTGGAGATCCACCCGGACGGCGTCTGGCCGGTCACCCTCGACACCGAGGGGGCCCTGCTGGCCACCGGAGACGCCGCCGGCGTGGTCACCGTCTGGGACACCGCCTCGGGCACCGCGCTGCACCGGCTGCCCGGTCACTCCGCGCCCGTCTACACCGTGGCGTTCGCACCGGGCGACACCACCCTGGTCACCGGGGACGCCTCCGGCGCCGTACGCCTGTGGGACCTGGAGGCCGGGCGGCAGACCGGCGAACTGCCCGGGCACCGCGGCGCGGTGTACCGGGCGCGGTTCAGCCCGGACGGCGCCCTGCTGGCCACCACCGACCGCGGCGACGACCGGGACGGCGGCGCGGTACGGGTGTGGGACCTCGCGACCGGCACCCCGCGGCACGAGTTCGCCGGGCACTCCGGCCGCGTCTACACCCTGGACTTCCACCCCGGCGGCGCCCTGCTGGTCAGCGGGGACACCGAGGGGGAGGTACGGCTGTGGGACCTGGCCGGCGGGCGCTCCGCCGGGCTGCTCGGCGGCTGCCGCGGGGCCGTGTACCAGGTGCTGTTCGACCCCGACGGGACCCTGCTCGCCGCCGGGGACAGCGCCGGGGTGGTCCGGCTGTGGCGGATCGACCCGCAGGCCGACCCCGTCGCCGTACCACTGAACCGGCAGCCTGCCGAGCACCGCGGCTCGGTGTGGGTGTGCAAGTTCCGCCCGCACGGCGACACGCCCGTCCAGGCTCCCGGCGCGCTGTTGGTGACGGGCGGCAACGACGGTGTCGTACGGCTGTGGGACCCGGCCACCGGCCAGGGCCGGCGGATCCTGCGCGGGCACGGGCGGCGCGTCGGCACGCTGTCCTTCAGCTCCGACGGGTCGATGCTGGCGGCCGGCGGCAACGACGGTGTCGTCCGGGTGTGGCACTCCGCCACCGGCCGGCGGCTGCGCGAACTGACCGGCCAGAGCGACCGCCTGGTGTCGGCGGTGTTCGGCCCCGCCGGGCCCCTGCTGGCCACCGCGAGCAGCGACGGCGACCTCTACCTGTGGAACGCGGCCACCGGCGAGTACCAGCGCGAACTCGACGTCGAGACCGACCACGTGTGGGCGGAGGCGTTCAGCGCCGACGGCGAACTCCTCGCCACCGCCAACGACGACGACACGGTCCGGCTGTGGTATCGCGCCACCGGGGCGAACGTCGCCACCATCACCGAGCACTACGGCCGGGTCCGCGCCATCGCCTTCCGGTCCGACGGCTCGGTCCTGGCCACCGGTTGCGACGACCGCAAGGTGCGGATCTGGGACATGGACGGCCGTGGCGTCACCGCCGAACTCGCCGGTCACACCGACCGGGTGTACGCCGTGGCCTTCGCCCCCGACGGCTCCTGGCTCGCCAGCGCGTCCTGGGACGGTACGGCGGTGATCTGGAGGGACGGCGAGATCGACCACCGGCTCACCGGCCACACCGGCAAGCTGTGGACGGCGGCGGTGCATCCGTCGAGGCCCTTGCTGGCGACGGCGGGCGACGACCGTACGGTCCGCCTGTGGAACCCGGACACCGGCCGGGAGACGGCTGTTCTGACCGGCCACACCGGCCGGATCCTCGCCGTGGCGTTCAGCCCCGACGGCTCCCTGCTGGCCAGTGGAGGCGAGGACGGCACGGTACGGCTGTGGAACGTGCCCGCCGACGGCCCGGCCACCCTGAGGGTCACCCTGGTCGGCATGCCCGGCGGCTGGGCGGCGCTGTCCCCGTCCGGTGGCTACAAGTACGAGGGAGACGTCACAGGCGAGTTCTGGCACGCGGTCGGCATGTGCCGCTTCGAGCCGGGCGAGCTGGACGGGCATCTGCCGGGGGTGTGGCAGGTGCCGCTGGACGAACCGCTGGGGTGACGCGGGCAAGGGCGGCAAGGAGGCTGAGAAGGGGGGTGCTTTTGAACGCGTTCAAAAGTGGGCGTACGCTCATGCCATGAGCGACAGAGCCGCCCTGCTCAAGGGCATTCGCGTCTGGCTGGTCTTCTTCGTGGTGTGCCTCGTCCTCAGCGGGGCCACCGCCTTCCCCCTGGTGCACGAGCTGCGCTGGACCGAGAGCGCGTTGCGCGCGCTGTCCGTGCCGGAGCAGCTGCCCGGGCTGACGGCCTGGATCTCCCGGGTGCGGGACGGGCTCGACACCGCCGACAGCGACTACCCGTTCCTGCTCTACCGCACCGACTGGCTGGCCTTCGCCCACCTCGTCATCGCGGTCGCCTTCTACGGGCCGTACCGCGACCCCGTCCGCAACATCTGGGTCGTCGAGTTCGCGATGATCGCCTGCGCCGGCATCATCCCGCTCGCCCTGGTCTGCGGACCGATCCGGGGCATCCCCTTCTGGTGGAGCCTGATCGACATGTCCTTCGGGGTGTTCGGGGTCGTCCCGCTGTACGTCGTACGCCGGAAGATCAAGCGGCTGGAAGCGCTCACGGCCGCTTGAGCGGGTGAGTGGTGCGGGATCGGCCCCACGGGCGAGGCGGGCGGATCGCCGTCGGGCGAAAAACCCACCCCCACGCACAAGCGCGCCAACAAGCACCGCCTCACCCGCCGGGGCCTGTTCACCCTCGGCGGCGGACTCGCGGCGGCCGGAGCCCTCGGCGGTGGGATCGCCGCGTTCTCCGGCGCCGGGGCCGACGCGGCCCAGACCACGCCGGCGCGCCAGCAGGCGTTCGCCCGCCCCGGCCTGCTGCACAACGCGGGCGACCTGCACCGCGCCAAGGTCCGGGTCGCCGCGGGCCGGGAGCCCTGGCCGGCCGGCTGGCAGCGGCTCACCGCCAACCCGCACTCCCAGAGCGGCCAGCAGGCCCGCCCGCAGGCCACCGTCGTACGCGGCGCGGGTTCCGACACCCCGCCCGGGGCACTGCCGCGCCGGCCCGAGACCGGGATCACCAGCACCGGCGGCGCCCACGCCGTCATGAACCACCGCGGGGAGAGCGTGACCCTGCGCGGCACGGGCTATGTGCTGGTCCGCCGGCAGATCTCGCCCCAGTACCGGTCCGGCAGCCTGGTCATGCCCGCCTGGACCGGACTGAAGGGCCGGCTCTTCCACGTGGCCTCGGGCGGCGGCCGCCGCATGGACGACCCTCTCGGCGCCGACCCCGACGTCACCGGCATGGGCGGTCCGGCCGTCGGTCACGACGTCCTGCCGCCCGGCACCCAGCAGATGTGGCAGAACGAGTACTTCTGCCTGGACGGCAGTGTCACCCTCACCCAGAACGAACGCGGCGCCGACTACGGCCTCAGCGTGTTCCCGACCACGTGGGACGCGGTCGAGAAGGACGTCACGACCGGCCCCGCCCAGGGTGCCCGGCGCTACGGACTGGTCCGCGACACCGGCGACGACTCCGCACCCGTGCCGCAGTACCTCACCCGCGCCACCCCGGCCGACACGGCGACGGTGCCTCAGCGGTCCCGGGTGTAGCGCTCCTGGGCGGCCATGACCTCGTCCCCGTGCTCGAACGCCCAGGCACCGAAGGCGTCGATCGGGCCGAGCAACGTCCGTCCCAGCGGCGTCAGTCCGTATTCGACGCGGGGCGGCGAGCCGCCGTGGGCCCGCCGCTCCACCAAGCCGTTGAACTCCAGCCGGCGCAGCGTCTCGGTCAGCACCTTCTGGCTGATCCCGCCGATGCGCTCGCGCAGCGCGCCCGGCCGGCCGGGGCCGTCCCTGAGGGCCCACAGAATCACCGAGTTCCAAGTGTTGCCGAGCAGATCGAAGGCGAGCCGGGCCCGGCAGTCGGCGAGAAAGGCGTGGTCGTCGGTCACACACCGAATGGTGCCCGAGCGGCTTCCTACTGTCATGCGCGTATTCGACGTGCCGGAAGAAGGAGGCAGTTGTGCGGATAGGGATTCTCGGTACGGGGTCGATGGCGGACGCGCTGGGCGGGCAGTGGGAGCGGGCCGGGCACGACGTGGTCGCGGGCAGCCGGTCGCGCGGCGACGTCCGGGCGGCGGTGGCGCACGGCCGTGACGCGGTGCTGCTCGCGGTGCCGTACGCGGCGGCGGTGGACCTGGTCGCCGGTCTCGAAGTCGCCCTGCGCGGGCGGGCGTTGATCGACTGCACCAATCCGGTGGGCGGCCCGGACTTCGGACTGCTCACGGCCGGCGGCCCGGCGGCGGCCGAGCGCATCGCCGCCGCCGCGCCCGGCGCCCGCGTGGTCAAGGCGTTCAATCTGTGCCACGAGAGCGTCTGGCGGCTGACCCCGCCGGTGTTCGGGGGCCGCCCGCTCGCCGTACCGCTGTGCGGAAATGACGAGGACGCGCTCACGGTCGTACGACGGCTGGTGCGGGACCTCGGCTGTGAGCCGCTGAACGCCGGGGGACTGGACCGGGCGGGGCTGCTGGAGGCGACGGCGGCGCTGCTGATCGGGCTGTGGGTGGGGCAGGGGGCGGACGCCCAGGCCATCGCGCCCCCGCTGGAGTTCTCCGGTGCCTAACGGCCGGCGGTGCCGCCGATTCCGCCGCCGTTGCGCAGGGCGTGCAGGACGTCGACCCGGTTCGTGGTGATCGAGTCGACGCCCAGGTCCAGCAGGCGGCTCATCGAGCGGCGGGTGTCCGGGGTCCAGACGGACAGCAGGTAACCGTCGTGGTGGACGCGGGCCGCCAGCTCCCGGCTCACCAGGGAGAAGCGGTAGTTGAGCCAGCGCGGGCGGACCACGTCCAGCAGCGCGGGCCGGGGCGGGGCGAGGCTCGTCCAGGTCAGCGCGATCTCGGCGGCCGGGTCGGCGGCGCGGACGGCGAGCATCGCCTCGGCGCCCGCGCAGTAGTAGACGCGCTCCTGGGCCCCGCTCTGCCGGACCACGTCCATGACCCGGTCCACCATCCGCCGCCCGACCCGCCCGCACAGGTCCACCATCACCCGGCTGTCGCCGGTCGCGGCCAGCGTCTCCGCCAAAGTCGGCACACCGCCCGCCGTGAGCCCGCGCACCTCCTCGGCGGACAGCGCGGCGAGCGGCCGGCCGAGTTCCCACAGCCGCTCCAGCGTGTCGTCGTGGAGCAGCACGGGGACGCCGTCGCGGGTGAGCCGTACGTCGATCTCGACCGCGTCCGCGCCCCGGTCGAGCGCGGAACGCAGCGAGTCGATGGTGTTCTCACGGACACGGTAGGGGTCGCCGCGATGGGCCACGGCGGTCACGGTCTGCATGGCCCCCATTGTGGGGTGCCCCCGATGTGGGGTGTGTCAGGAGGCGAGCCAGGCGCCGGTGTAGGTGTCGATCTCCGCCGCGATCCGGGCCTTGCCGCCGGCGTCCAGGAACGACGCCTCCACGGCGTTCTTCGCGAGGTCGGCCAGGCCCCGCTCGTCCAGGTCGAGCAGCCGGGCGGCCACCGCGTACTCGTTGTTGAGGTCGGTGCCGAACATCGGCGGGTCGTCGGAGTTGATCGTGACCAGCACCCCGGCCCGGGTGAATGCCTTGATCGGGTGCTCGTCCAGGGTGCGGACCGCGCGGGTGGCGATGTTCGAGGTCGGGCAGACCTCCAGCGGGATGCGGTGCTCGGCGAGGTGGGCGAGCAGCTCGGGGTCCTGCGCGGAGCTGGTGCCGTGCCCGATGCGCTCGGCGCGCAGATGGGTCAGCGCGTCCCACACCGTCTCCGGGCCGGTCGTCTCGCCGGCGTGCGGGACCGAGTGCAGACCGGCGGCGATGGCCTGGTCGAAGTACGGCTTGAACTGCGGCCGGGGCACGCCGATCTCGGGCCCGCCGAGCCCGAACGACACCAGTCCCTCCGGCCGGATCCGGTCGTCGGTGGCCAGCCGTGCCGTCTCCTCGGCGGACTCCAGCCCGGCCTCGCCGGGGATGTCGAAGCACCAGCGCAGCATGGTCCCGAACTCGGCCTCGGCGGCCTTGCGGGCGTCCTCGATCGCCGCCATGAAGCCCAGTTCGTCGATGCCGCGCCGGGTGGAGGAGAAGGGGGTGATGGTCAGCTCGGCGTAGCGCACCTGCTGCCGGGCCAGGTCGCGGGCGACCTCGTAGGTCAGCAGCCGGACGTCCTCCGGGGTGCGGATGAGGTCGACGACCGACAGGTACACGTCGATGAAGTGCGCGAAGTCGGTGAAGGTGAAGTAGTCGGCGAGGGCCTCGGGGTCGGTGGGGACCTTCGAGTCGGGGTGGCGGGCGGCCAGTTCCGAGACGATGCGCGGGGAGGCGGAGCCGACGTGGTGGACGTGCAGTTCGGCCTTGGGCAGTCCGGCGATGAAGGTCCGTAGATCGCGGTCGGCGGTGCCGGCGGCGGGTACGGAACTGTCGGTCATGGGGTCCTCCCCGGGAAGGGCGCCCGCGTGGCGTGGCCGGTGGGGCCGGGTCGCCGGTGCGGGCGCGGTGATCGGCTGATCGGTTGCGCGGGATCATCGTAGGCCCCGGCCCCACGCCGTCACGGCCTGCCCGTAGCATGGCGGGACGTCCAGCAGAGGGGGCCTTCACCATGTCCGACGAGGTGCCACAGTCCACGCCACAGCGGCACCAGCCTGCGGGCGAGGCACCGTCGGCGCCCTGGGTGTCCCTGGACAAGCGGACACCGGAGGACCAGGCCCCCTGGCAGGCTCCGGGGCAGGGCGCGATACCCGGGTCGCGTCCGGATTCCGCACCCGGTGACGGGTCCGTCCCCTACCAGCAGACGCTGACCTCGCTGCCCTCCTCGCCCGACGAGCCCGCCGCTGCCGCGCCGCAGGCCTGGGCCCCGCCGGCCGCCGCTGCCGCGCCCCCGGCGGCGAACCCGTTCGCGCCTCCGGCGGCCACGCCGCCCGCGAACCCGTACGCCCCGCCGGTCACCCACGCGAACCCCTACGCGGCGCCGGCCGCCGCCTACGCCCCGCCCGCCGCGCAGCACGCGGGACCCGAGCCCGTGCCCCCGCCGCCCATCGCCCCCGACGGCCCCGGCCAGGTGCCGTACGGCTACCCGGGCATGCCCGCGGCGTACGGCCACCCCGGCCAGTCCCAGCCGCCGTACCCCGGCCCCTACGGCTGGCCCGGCATGCAGCCGCTGCCGAGCAACGGCATGGGCACGGCCTCTCTCGTGCTGGGCATCCTGTCGGCGGTCGGCTTCCTGCTGTGGCCGATCGCCCTGGTGCTGGGCACCCTCGCGCTGATCTTCGGCGCACTGGGCCGCGGCAAGGCCAAGCGCGGCGAGGCCACCAACCCCGGTGTGGCCCTGGCCGGTCTCGTCTGCGGCGGGTCCGGCATCGTCCTGGCCCTGGGCTTCATCGCCTTCCTGATCGCGTTCAGCAGCTGACGGGCCGGTCGGGGCGCGATCGACCCCCGCCGCACCGGCGGCCGGGACCGCGCCGCACCCTCGACGGCGTCACTCCGCTCTCAACCGGTCCCGCGCCTCCATCAGCGCGAAGCCCAGGAGGTTGAGGCCCTTCCACCGCTCGGGATCCGAAGCCGCCTCGTCATCCGCGGCCAGCCCGATCCCCCACACCCGGTCCACGGGACTCGCCTCCACCAGCACCCGGTCACCCGTGTTCAGCAGGAACTCCCGGAGCGCAGCGTCGGCCGCGAACTTGTGCACGCTCCCCTCGACCACGATCCGGAAGCGCTCCCGCTCCCATGTCGCCTCGTCGAACCCCCGGACCAGCCGACCGGCCTTCTTCGCCTGGGAGGGATGGCCGGAGGCCAGCACCCCGCGCTCCGCCTCCGCGTCCCCGAACAGCCGCGCCTTGCCGGCCATCATCCAGTGCTCGGCCGTCGCGTAGGCGACCCCGTCGACCGTGAACGGTGAGGGCCACCACTGGCTCAGACAGCTCGCGCCGATCCTGCCGTCCGGCCTCGGCCGGTGCCCCCAGAAGTGGAGGTACTTGATCCGGGACCCCGCCCGAACCTCCCTGATCAGGGCTTCCACCCCGTCGATCTTCCCCATGCAGGCGAGTCTGGCACGCACCACTGACAGTTCGTCCGCCCTTTTCGGGCCCTACTCGACACCTGGTCGACAGATTCCGTCGCGTAACCAAAAGGCAACAACGGAATCACTTGTTGGAGTCCTATAGCTCTGTCAGGATCGGCACTCAAATCGAGCTGGAGCTACGCCACCCACCCCCCGGGACGGGGCGAACGGCGGAGGAGAGCGACATGCACAACCCGGGCACCGCCACCCCGGAACGATTCCCCGCGCAGGAGCGGTTCGCCGAGGGCGCGCAGTTCATCGGCGGCCGACCGGCCAAGGGCACCTCGGGCCGTACCCACGCCGTGGTCGACCCCGCCACCGGCGCGGAGGTGTACACCTACGAGCTGGCCGGCGCCGACGACGTCGACGCGGCCGTCGCCGCCGCGCGGGAGGCCTTCCCGGGCTGGGCCTCGGCCACCCCGGGCGAGCGCTCCGACGCCCTGCACCGGTTCGCCGCCGTGCTCGCCGACCGCGCGGAGGACTTCGCCCGCGCCGAGTCCCTGCAGTGCGGCAAGCCGCTGAAGCTCACCCGCGAGTTCGACGTGCCGGGGACCATCGACAACACCGCCTTCTTCGCGGGCGCCGCCCGGCACCTGCAGGGGCAGTCCGCCGGTGAGTACTCCGGGGACCACACGTCGTACGTCCGGCGCGAGCCGATCGGTGTCGTCGGATCGATCGCGCCCTGGAACTACCCCCTCCAGATGGCCGCCTGGAAGATCCTGCCGGCGATCGCCGCGGGCAACACCATCGTGCTGAAGCCCGCCGAGCTGACCCCGCTCACCTCGCTGCTGTTCGCCCGGGCCGCCACGGACGCCGGCATTCCCGACGGTGTGATCAACATCGTGACCGGGACCGGGAGGGAGGCGGGGGAGCACCTGGTCGGGCACCCGGACGTCGCCATGACCTCCTTCACCGGGTCCACCGCCGTCGGCAAGCGCGTCGCCGAGGTGGCCACCGCCACGGTCAAGCGGCTGCATCTGGAGCTCGGCGGCAAGGCGCCGTTCGTCGTCTTCGACGACGCCGATCTGGAGGCCGCCGTCCACGGGGCCGTCGCCGGTGCGCTCATCAACACCGGCCAGGACTGCACGGCCGCCACGCGCGCGTACGTGCAACGGCCGCTGTACGAGGCCTTCGTGGAGCGGACCGCCGCCCTGATGGAGAGCGTGCGGCTCGGGGACCCGTTCGCTCCCGGCACCGACCTCGGGCCGCTCATCTCGCACGTCCAGCGGGACCGGGTGGCCGGCTTCGTGGACCGCGCGCGTGCCTACGCGCGCGTGGTGACCGGCGGCGAGGCCCCGAAGGGCGACCTGGAGCGGGGCGCCTACTACCGGCCGACCCTGATCGCCGACGCCGCCCAGGACAGCGAGATCGTCCAGTCCGAGATCTTCGGCCCGGTCCTGGTCGTCCTGCCCTTCGACGGTGACGACGAGGGCATCCGGCTGGCCAACGACACCCCGTACGGCCTCGCCGCCTCCGCGTGGAGCACGAACGTGTACCGCGCGAACCGCGCCACCCGCGAGATCAAGGCGGGCTGCGTGTGGATCAACGACCACATCCCGATCATCAGCGAGATGCCGCACGGCGGATACAAGGCGTCCGGCTTCGGCAAGGACATGTCGGCGTATTCCTTCGAGGAATACACGCAGGTCAAGCACGTAATGTTCGACAACACGGCGGTCGCAAGGAAGGACTGGCACCGCACGATCTTCGGGGACCGGTAGCAACCGGACATCAGCAGGAGCCGGCTTGCCGCCGGGTGTGACGTTCCGGCCCTCGACCAGGCCGACCACCCATCCCTCCCGAAAGGGCACCACGCGCATGGAGCAGTACGAGCCCGACCGCTTCACACCGGTCGAACTGGCCGCCATACGGCGCAGCTTCCGCAGCGGCCGGGCCGCGATGACCCGCCGGTCGCTGTTGCGCGCCTCCGCGGGCGGCGCGCTCACGGTCGGCGGACTCGGGGCGCTGAGCGCCTGCGGCATCCCCGCGGCGACCAAGACGCAAGGAGGCGTGTCCGCCGACGACCACTCGGCCAAGGAGAAGGTCGTCAACTTCTCCAACTGGCCCGAGTACATCGACGTGGACGACAAGACGAAGCGGCACCCCACGCTCGACGCGTTCGCCAAGCGGACCGGCATCCGGGTGAAGTACACCGAGGACATCAACGACAACGACGAGTTCTTCGGCAAGATCCAGCCGCAGCTCGCCGCCGGCCAGGACACCGGCCGTGACCTCGTCGTGCTCACCGACTGGCTGGCCGCCCGCATGATCCGCCTCGGGTACGTCCAGAAACTGGACCCGTCCAACCTGCCGCACGCCTTCGCCAACCTGTCGGACCAGTTCCGCGCCCCCGACTGGGACCCCGGCCGGGCGTACTCCTACCCCTGGCAGGGCATCTCGACCGTCATCGCCTACAACAAGAAGGTGCTCGACGGCGTCGAGGTGAAGTCGGTCTCCGACCTGCTCGACAACCCCAAGCTCAAGGGGCGCGTCGGCTTCCTGACCGAGATGCGCGACAGCATCGGCATGACCATGCTCGACATGGGCAAGGACCCGGCGAAGTTCACCGACGACGACTTCGACGCGGTGGTCGCCCGGCTGCAGAAGGCCGTCGACAAGGGCCAGATCCGCCGCTTCACCGGCAACGACTACACGTCCGACCTCTCCAAGGGCGACTTCGCCGCGTGCATCGCCTGGGCCGGTGACATCGTCCAGCTCCAGGCGGACAGCCCGGACGTCGGCTACATCATCCCCGACAGCGGCTACATGACGTCGACCGACAACATGCTGATCCCCAACAGGGCGCGTCACAAGACGAACACCGAGCGGCTCATCGACTTCTTCTACGAGCTCGAGCCGGCCGCCGAACTCGCGGCCTACATCAACTACGTGAGCCCGGTGGCGGGAGTGAAGCCGTACCTCGCCAAGATCGACAAGGACGCGGCGAACAACCCGCTGATCCTCCCCGACAAGGCCATGCAGGCCCGGTCCCACGCCTTCCGCTCGCTGACGCAGAAGGAAGAGACGGCCTACCAGCAGAAGTTCTCGAAGCTCACAGGGGCGTGACGACGATGACCACAGACAACAGCGGCGACGTCCGCCTCTCCGGCATCTCCAAGACCTACGGCGCCTTCACCGCCGTACACCCGCTGGACCTGACCGTGCCGCAGGGCTCCTTCTTCGCCCTGCTCGGCGCCTCCGGCTGCGGCAAGACCACCACCCTGCGCATGATCGCCGGCCTGGAGGAACCCTCCTCCGGCACCGTGCACCTCGGCGACCAGGAAGTGACCCATCTGCCGCCGTACAAACGGCCGGTGAACACGGTCTTCCAGTCCTACGCCCTCTTCCCGCACCTCGACATCTTCGAGAACGTCGCCTTCGGCCTGCGCCGACGCGGCGTCAAGAGCGTGAAGAAGCAGGTCGAGGAGATGCTGGAGCTGGTCCAGCTCGGCGAGCAGGCGCGCAAGAAGCCGCACCAGCTCTCGGGTGGCCAGCAGCAGCGCGTGGCCGTCGCCCGCGCCCTCATCAACCACCCCAAGGTGCTGCTGCTCGACGAGCCGCTCGGCGCCCTCGACCTCAAGCTGCGCCGCCAGATGCAGCTGGAGCTCAAGCGCATCCAGACCGAGGTCGGCATCACCTTCGTGCACGTCACGCACGACCAGGAGGAGGCCATGACCATGGCCGACACGGTCGCCGTGATGAACGCGGGCCGCGTCGAGCAACTCGGCTCGCCCACCGACCTGTACGAGAACCCGAACACCACCTTCGTCGCGAACTTCCTCGGCACCTCCAACCTCATCGAGGCCGAGGTCGACACCAAGAACGGCGACGACATCGTGCTCAAGGCGGGCGGCGGCAAGCTGGTGCTGCCCAAGGCGCGGTGTTCGGCCCCGGCGACGGCCGGCGGCAAGGTGCTGGTCGGCATCCGCCCCGAGAAGATCTCCCTCACGCACGCCGACGACGCGGGCGAGATACCGGAGGGCCGCAACCGGCTCACCGGCAAGATCGCGGACGCCAGTTTCATCGGCGTCTCCACCCAGTACGTGATCGACAGCCCGGTCTGCGACGAGCTCTCGGTGTACGTCCAGAACGTCGAGCGCGACGGCCGGCTCGTGCCCGGCGCCGACGTCGTCCTGCACTGGAGCCCGGCGCACACCTTCGGCCTGGACGCGGCCCAGGACATCGACGCGGGCACCGAGGAAGAGGCGGCCGCCTGATGACGACGCTGACCGAAGCCGAGGCGCCCCCGCCCCTCGCGCCCGTGACCGAGGAGAAGAAGCCCCCGCGCAAGCGCGGCCGCCTCACGCCGTACTGGCTGCTGCTGCCCGGCCTGCTGTGGCTGGTGGTCTTCTTCGCGCTGCCGATGATCTACCAGGCCTCCACCTCCGTGCAGACGGGCTCGCTGGAGGAGGGCTACAAGGTCACCTGGCACTTCGCGACCTACTGGCACGCGCTGAGCGAGTACTGGCCGCAGTTCCTGCGGTCCGTCCTCTACGCGGCCGCCGCCACGGTCCTGTGCCTGCTGCTCGGCTACCCGCTGGCCTATCTGATCGCCTTCCGCGCGGGCCGCTGGCGCAACCTGATCATGATCCTGGTGATCGCGCCGTTCTTCACCAGCTTCCTGATCCGCACCCTGGCCTGGAAGACGATCCTGGCCGACAACGGCCCGGTCGTGCACACCCTGAACTCGCTGCACGTCCTGGACCTCACCAACTGGATCGGCTGGACGGCCGGCGACCGCGTCCTCGCCACACCGCTGGCGGTGGTGTGCGGACTGACGTACAACTTCCTTCCGTTCATGATCCTGCCGCTGTACACCTCGCTGGAGCGGATCGACGGACGGCTGCACGAGGCGGCCGGCGACCTGTACGCCAAGCCCTGGACCACCTTCCGCAAGGTCACCTTCCCGCTGTCGATGCCCGGCGTGGTCTCGGGCACGCTGCTGACCTTCATCCCGGCGGCCGGCGACTACGTCAACGCCGAACTCCTCGGCTCCACCGACACCCGCATGATCGGCAACGTCATCCAGACGCAGTTCCTGCGGATCCTGGACTACCCGACGGCCGCGGCCCTCTCCTTCATCCTCATGGCCGCCATCCTGGCCATGGTCACGATCTACATCCGCCGGTCCGGGACGGAGGATCTGGTCTAAATGCCCGTCGTCAACTGGCTCAAGCGCCATCTCGTCGTCATCGCGGGAACCCTGACGCTCGCGTACCTGCTGCTGCCCAACGTCATCGTGACGGTGTTCTCCTTCAACAAGCCGAAGGGACGCTTCAACTACGAGTGGCAGGAGTTCTCCCTGGACGCCTGGAAGCAGCCGTGCGGCGTCGCCGACATGTGCGGCTCGCTGTCCATCAGCCTCCAGATCGCCGTCTGGGCGACCGTCGGCGCCACCCTGCTCGGCACGATGATCGCCTTCGCGCTGGTCCGCTACCGCTTCCGCGCCCGCGGCGCCGTCAACTCGCTGATCTTCCTGCCGATGGCGATGCCCGAGGTCGTCATGGCCGCCTCGCTGCTCACCCTGTTCCTCAACATGGGCGCTCAGCTGGGATTCTGGACGATTCTCATCGCCCACATCATGTTCTGCCTCAGCTTCGTCGTCACCGCGGTCAAGGCGCGGGTGATGTCGATGGACCCGCGCCTGGAGGAGGCCGCCCGGGACCTGTACGCCGGTCCCGTGCAGACCTTCCTGCGGGTCACCCTGCCGATCGCGGCACCGGGCATCGCCGCGGGTGCGCTGCTGTCGTTCGCGCTGTCCTTCGACGACTTCATCATCACGAACTTCAACGCCGGCTCGACCGTCACCTTCCCGATGTTCGTGTGGGGTTCGGCCCAGCGCGGCACCCCCGTCCAGATCAACGTCATCGGTACGGCCATGTTCCTCGTCGCCGTCCTCATCACGCTGTTCTCGATGGTCATCGGCAACAGCCGTAACAAGCAAAAGGCATAGGCCTTTTCAGGAATTCCCCTGTCGGAAAAGCCCCCGTCGGGAATGTCTTCTGTAGGGAGTTGAAATCATGGCCCCAAGCGCCATGAGCCGTGGCAAAGACAACTGGATCGCCTCTCTCTCCGAAGCCCAGCCGGTCCCGTACTGGCTGGAGGACCCCGGCAAGCCACCCGCCGAGCCCGCCCTCACCGGCACCGACACCTGCGACCTGCTGGTCGTCGGCGGCGGCTACAGCGGGCTGTGGACCGCGCTCAACGCCAAGGAGCGCGACCAGCGGCGCGACGTGGTCCTGCTGGAAGGCCGCGAGGCGGGCTGGGCCGCCTCCGGCCGCAACGGCGGCTTCTGCGCCGCCTCCCTCACCCACGGCCTGCCCAACGGCCTCACCCGCTGGCCCGGTGAGATCCACAAACTGGAGGAGCTGGGCCGGCGCAACCTCGACGAGATCGAGGCCGCGCTCGCCCGGCACGGCATCGACTGCGACTTCGAGCGCACCGGCGAGATCGACGTCGCCACCGAGACCTACCAGGCCCGGGAACTGAAGGACTGGCACCGGGAGCTTGCGGAGAAGGGGCTCGCGGACGGCATCGAGTTCCTGGACGCCGACGCCGTGCGCGAGCAGGTGAACTCGCCCACCTTCGAGGCCGGCCTGTGGGACCGCCGGGGCGTGGCCATGCTGCACCCGGCGAAGCTGGCCTGGGGCCTGAAGAAGGCCTGCCTGAAGCTCGGGGTGCGGGTGTACGAGCACACCCCCGCCCTGACCCTGAAGGCGTACGGCGCCGGCATGGCCGTAGGCACGCCGTACGGCGCGGTCCGCACCCGCAGGGTCGCGCTCGGCACCAACATCTTCCCCAGCCTGCTGCGCCGCGTGCGCTCCTACACCGTGCCCGTCTACGACTACGCGCTGATGACCGAGCCGCTGAACGCCGACCAGCTGGCGTCGATCGGCTGGAAGAACCGGCAGGGCCTCGGTGACAGCGCCAACCAGTTCCACTACTTCCGGCTGTCCGCCGACAACCGGATCCTGTGGGGCGGCTACGACGCGGTCCACCACTACGGCGGCCGGGTGCGCGCCGAGTACGACGACCGGCCGGAGACGTACGCCAAGCTCGCGGGCCACTTCTTCACCTGCTTCCCGCAGCTGGAGGGCGTCCGCTTCACCCACGCCTGGGGCGGTGCGATCGACACCTGCTCGCGCTTCTCGGCGTTCTTCGGCACGGCGCACCAGGGGAAGGTCGCGTACGCGGCCGGGTACACCGGCCTGGGCGTGGGCGCGACCCGCTTCGGCGCGGACGTGATGCTCGACCTGCTGGACGGGGAGCGCACCGAGCGGACCGAGCTGGAGATGGTCCGCAAGAAGCCGCTGCCGTTCCCGCCCGAGCCGTTCGCCTGGACCGGGATCGCCCTCACCAAGTGGTCCCTGGCGCGCGCGGACGCGCACGGCGGCCGCCGCAACCTGTGGCTGCGGACCATGGACCGGCTGGGGCTGGGCTTCGACAGCTAGCGCTTCCACCCCGCCCTTACGGCCGTCACTACTGCTGGGACTCGGACTACGACTGGTGACGGCCCCCGCCGGCCGGAAATGTGATCCAGGTCACCTGAAGGGGGACGCGGAACCCGCGTAATGTCCCCGGAAGGCCTCCCTCTCTCCTGCTGATACGACCGCGCCGGACGGTCGGGCGAGAGAAAGGGAGGCCTTCTCATGACTGGGGCGAAGACGGCCGTCGAATGGCTGGCATCCGTCGCACCGGACCCCGAGGCCTGCCGCTGGGAATGGGAGCGCAGCCCCCTCGGGATCGTGCTGCTGCCCGCGGGCCGGGCCTGGGACGTACTGATCCTGCCGGGCGACCTCGGTTACCCGACCCTGGACGTGCTCACCCGCGTGCTCGACCGGCCCGGCCCGGTACTCGTCGACTTCGGCGACAACCGGGTCGGGTTCTTCGTGCCGCCGGGCACCGCGGCCCGCTGGGTCGGCACCGGCGTCCGCACCGCCGGACCCGGCACCTGGATCGTCGTGCCGTATCCCGGCCGGGCGACCCGGGATGTGCGCTGGCTGGTACCGCCGGACGGCTCGGGCACACTGACCGACCCCGCGCTGCTGGAGCTGGCGATGCACGAGGCGGCGGCGCGGCTGGCCTCGAGAGGAGGCGGAGGCGGCTAGCGCCCGGACACCTTGACAACAGGATTGGTCTGGACCAAGTTGAATGCGCTCCACTCCTCCAACTCCCCCGACACCGGAGGCCCTTGTGGAACGCGCCCCACGCGCCCCACGCGCCCCGCGTGCACGACGTCCCAGATCCGTCCTCGCCCTGCTCACGGCCGCCCTGCTGGCCGTGCCCGGCATCACCGCACTCTCGTCGGCCGCGCGTGCGGCCGACGCGGACATCGCGACGAACGGCGGCTTCGAGTCCGGCCTGACCGGCTGGACCTGCACGGCCGGTACCACGGTCAACTCCCCGGTGCACAGCGGCACTTCGGCGCTGCAGGCGACCCCGGCCGGCAGCGACGACGCGCAGTGCGCGCAGACGGTGACCGTCCAGCCCAACGCCCAGTACACGCTGACCGGTTACGTCCGCGGCTCGTACGTCTATCTCGGCGCGAACGGCACCGGCACCACCGACGTCTCCACCTGGACCCAGTCCGCCCCCGACTGGCAGCAGCTGACCACCACCTTCACCACCGGCGCCACCACCACGAAGGTCACCGTCTACACGCACGGCTGGTACGGCACCGGCACGTACTACGCCGACGACATCTCCCTCGTCGGCCCCGGCGGCAGCGGCACCGGACAGCCGCCCGCCGCGCCCGCCGGCCTGCGGGCCACCGCCGTCACCTCGTCCTCCGTGACCCTGTCCTGGTCGGCGGTCACCGGCGCCATGAGCTACACCGTCTACCGCGACGGGACCAAGTCCCAGACGGTGAGCGGAACGTCCGCCACCGTGACCGGGCTGTCCGCCTCGACGGCGTACGGTTTCCAGGTCACCGCCACCAACGCCGCCGGCGAGTCCGCGAAGTCCGCCGTCGTCACCGCCACGACCGGCGCCGGCACCGGAGGCGGCTCCGTCGACCTGCCCACCCACGCCCTCGTCGGCTATCTGCACGCGAGCTTCGCCAACGGCTCCGGCTACACCCGCCTCGCCGACGTACCCGACAGCTGGGACGTCGTCGACCTCGCCTTCGGCGAGCCCACCTCACCCACCTCCGGGGACATCCGCTTCAACCGCTGCCCGGTCACCGAGTGCCCGAACGTCGAGAGCGACGCCGACTTCAAGGCCGCGATCAAGGCCAAGCAGGCGGCCGGCAAGAAGGTGCTGATCTCGATCGGCGGCCAGAACGGCCAGGTCCAGCTCACCACCACCGCGGCCCGCGACACCTTCGTCTCCTCGGTCTCGAACATCATCGACACCTACGGCCTCGACGGCCTCGACATCGACTTCGAGGGCCACTCCCTGTCCCTCGACACGAGCGACACCGACTTCAGGAACCCGACGACCCCCGCGATCGTCAACCTGATCTCCGCCCTCAAGACCCTGAAGGCGAAATACGGCCCCAAGTTCGTGCTCTCGATGGCCCCGGAGACCTTCTTCGTGCAGATGGGCTACCAGTACTACGGCACCGGCAAGTGGGGCGGCCAGGATCCACGCTGCGGGGCGTACCTCCCGGTCATCCACGCCCTGCGCGACGACCTCACGCTCCTGCACGTCCAGGACTACAACTCCGGACCGATCATGGGCCTGGACAACCAGTACCACTCCATGGGCGGCGCCGACTTCCACATCGCCATGACCGACATGCTGCTCACCGGCTTCCCGGTGGCGGGGGACCCGAACAACGTCTTCCCACCCCTGCGCCCCGACCAGGTGGCGATCGGCATGCCGGCGTCGACGAACGCGGGCAACGGCTATGTGGCCCCCTCCGAGGTCACCAAGACCCTGGACTGCCTGACGAAGAAGACGAACTGCGGCTCGTACGCGACCCACGGGACCTGGCCCGCGCTGCGCGGCCTGATGACATGGTCGGTGAACTGGGACCGCTACGCGAACTGGGAGTTCCAGAAGACCTTCGACGCGTACTTCGGCTGAGGCCCGTCACCAGGGACAGGGTGGCCAGCAGCACGGTGGACAGACACCAGCTGGCCACCACGTCCAGCGGCCAGTGCCAGCCACGGCGGACCAGACCGTACGACACCCCGAGAACCAGCAGCGCGCAGCCGGCCACCAGGAGCCGGCGGGTGACGGCCGACCGGAGCCAGGGCAGCAGGAGCAGGGTCGCGGAGCCGTAGGCGACGGCCGCCGTGGCCGTGTGTCCGGAGGGGAAGTAGCCGAGGGCCGGGGGCACCACCGGGGTCCCCGGCCGTGCGGTCCAGTCCTTGAGCGGTACGACGATCGCCGGGACCAGGGCCATCAGGACGGCCGCGGCCAGCGGCGGCAGCCACCACCGGTCCGTCCCGGCGGCCCGCCCCCGCCCCAGGACGTAGCCCACGACCGCGACGAGGACCGGTACGGCGACCTGGAAGTTGCCGAAGTCGGAGAGGAACCCGCCGAACCGGTCCGGCTCGAGGAGGACCCGGCTGAGGCGGGAGTCCAGGCGCAGCAGCGGGCCGTGGACCACGACCTGCCAGGTGATCAGGACGAAGACGACGGCCGGGACGCCGAAGAGCAGGGAGCGGCTGGTTGAGGTCGACACGGTGTCCAGCTTCGCAGGTCCACTCGGCCTGCAATGTGTCACATGGTCATACAGGCTGACAGTGTGTCGGTTTTATGCCGTCCTTACGGCGCGCCCCAGTTGTAGTCCGGCTACAGAGGTGAAGGCGACGAGCGAAGGAGAAGGAGGTCGGCCGCCCCGGAACAGGGGGGGTAGTTCCGAGGCGGCCGTCCGGATCGGAACGTCGCGCGCCCCGGGGGGTTTGGGGCGGCGACCGTCCGATCGGTGAGGAGATCCCGGAGCCGTCAGGCGCCGGTTGTGTGCGCGAGGGCACGACCAGGTCGAAGCTGGGGAGGCCCCGGCCTGAAATCGCCCACAGTCCCCTGTGGGCGGGGTGTATCTCTCATCTGGGTAGAACCTACGGCAGGCCGGGCCGCTTGGGCAGACGGAATCGGCTCCCGTCATCCACCTCGCACACCTTCTTCACACGGCCTGCCGCAGGCACCCCTCAGAGGGGCGGACCCGCCGCTCGGATGCGCGGGCTCAGATGCGCGCGAAGGCCTGCTCGATGATGTCGAGGCCCTCGCCCAGCAGGTCCTCGCCGATCACCAGCGGGGGCAGGAAGCGCAGCACGTTGCCGTAGGTGCCGCAGGTCAGGACCAGCAGGCCCTCGGCGTGGCAGGCCTTGGCGAGGGCGGCGGTGGCCTCCGGGTTCGGCTCCTTGGTGGCGCGGTCCTTGACCAGCTCGATGGCGATCATGGCGCCGCGTCCCCGCACGTCACCGATGACGTCGAACTTCTCGGCCATGGCGGTGAGGCGACCCTTCATGATCTCCTCGATGCGCTTGGCCTTGCCGTTGAGGTCGAGCTCCTTCATGGTCTCGATCGCGCCGAGCGCGCCCGCGCAGGCGACGGGGTTGCCGCCGTACGTACCACCGAGGCCACCGGCGTGCGCGGCGTCCATGATCTCGGCGCGGCCGGTCACGGCGGCGAGCGGGAGACCGCCGGCGATGCCCTTGGCGGTCGTGATCAGGTCGGGGACGATCCCCTCGTCCTCACAGGCGAACCACTGCCCGGTACGGCAGAAGCCCGACTGGATCTCGTCGGCGACGAAGACGATCCCGTTGTCGGCGGCGAACTGCCGGATGGCCGGCAGGAAGCCCTTGGCCGGCTCGATGAAGCCGCCCTCACCGAGCACCGGCTCGATGATGATCGCGGCCACGTTGTCCGGACCGACCTGCTTGGTGATCTGGTCGATGGCCTGCGCGGCGGCCTCGGGACCGGCGTTCTGCGGACCCGTCGGCCAACGGTAGGCGTACGCCACCGGCACCCGGTACACCTCGGGCGCGAACGGCCCGAAGCCGTGCTTGTACGGCATGTTCTTCGCCGTCAGCGCCATGGTCAGGTTGGTCCGCCCGTGGTAGCCGTGGTCGAACACGACGACGGCCTGGCGCTTGGTGTAGGCGCGGGCGATCTTGACGGCGTTCTCGACGGCCTCGGCGCCGGAGTTGAACAGCGCGGACTTCTTGGCGTGGTCACCCGGCGTCAGCTCGGCCAGAGCCTCCGCGACGGCGACGTACCCCTCGTACGGGGTGACCATGAAACAGGTGTGGGTGAAGTCGGCGAGCTGGGCGCTCGCCCGCCGTACGACGGCCTCGGCGGACGCGCCGACGGAGGTCACGGCGATGCCGGACCCGAAGTCGATGAGCCGGTTGCCGTCGACGTCCTCGATGATCCCGCCACCCGCGCGCGTGGTGAAGACCGGCAGCACGGAGCCCACGCCCTGCGCGACCGCGGCGGTACGGCGGGCCTGCAGCTCCTGCGACTTCGGGCCGGGGATGGCGGTGACGACGCGGCGCTCCTGCGGAAGTGCGGTCATGGGGGCTCCTGATGATCTTGCGTACCGAGCGGTCTGATCTGGCGTCCCGGACGATCCCGGGCGGTGAGTTTTCGGCCGCTTACCTATCTTTCTTCGCAGGCTAGGGCCGGGGGTGGGGGGTGGGCATGCTCCATGTGGGCGTCTTCTGGGAGGGCCGTTGTCCGGAGTGGACATAGAGGAGACAGGAGAGGGACGCCGTGGCGTGCTCGTATCTCGTCGCGCGCCCCGTCACGTAATCGCGGAACTCGCCTTGCGAGGGCACTAGATTGACTCGCTGATGGTGGACGGAGCGGCTGGTCAGGGGGCAGGGGCGATGGACAGCGACGGGACGCAGGACACGCGGGGCACTCACGCGCACCCCGTGCCGCGGCCGACGGAGCCGACGGACGGGTCCGCGGCACCGCGGAACGGGCCCGCGACGCCGTACGACACACCCGCCGTGCCGCCACGGCCGACGCGGGCGCCAGACCTGCCGCCGATGGCCGCAGAGCCGGGCTACGCCCCGCATCCGCCGCATCCCCGCTCACCCGTCGCCGACTGGCTCGACGAGCCGCGCCCGGCCGTCGAACCCGGTATCTGGCGCTTCGGCTACCGCCGGCCCGCTGCCGCACGCCAGGCACAGCGCCTGGCCCCCGTCACCATCGTCGGCTTCGTCGTCCCCCTGGCCGCGGGACTGCTTCTGTGGTCACTGTGGCGGCACGGCGGCCTCCCCTACCAGTGGACCGTCCTCAAGCTGCTCACCCCCGACGACTGGTGGTGGCCCGGCACCACATCACCGAAGGGCTACCAGGGTCTCGAGGCCAAGACGGTCGCCGACGGTGTGTTCTTCGCGATCCTTGTCTACGCCATGGCGCGCCTGGGCAGCTGGTCCGACGTCGTCCGGCACTTCGTCAGCCGGCGCGAACAACCCGCTCGCGCCCTGATCGCCGCCCTCGGCGCGCTGATCGCCCTGGCCTTCGTCTTCCCGAGCTGGTTCGGTCTCGGCTGGGACGCCCTGCCCGTCCAGGATCCGGTGTTCTCCCTGATCGTCCTGCTCAACGGCGGCGACTACGGCGTGTTCGCTTCGAAGCTGCTCACGGACGGGCTGTACACACTGATCAGTCTGCTGGTGCTGTGGCCGTTCGCCCGGACCGGCGGCTGGTGGCCCCTCGCGAAGGACGCCCTCGCGGCGCGGGCGCGGGCCAGGACGGCCGAGGCGGCCGCGCAACCGGCCGCCGACCGCCGGCCGTCGCAGTGGCCCGAACTGCGCGAGGCCGGTCAGCACCAGGCCGCGGACGTGCTGGCTGCCGAGGTCGACGCCGGCCGGATGAACGACGTGGACTGCGCCAGGGTCGGCCACATGTGGACCGTGGCGCGTGCCCGGGCCCGGCTGTCCTCCTTCACCGACACCGTCCTGCGCGAGGGCGCCGCCGCCTGGACCCACCCCTCCGGCGACCGCGACCTGACCGGCCGGGCCGCCCGGCATGACCTGCTCGTCGGGCAGGTGCGCATCGGGCGGTGGGTGGCGGGGGAACGCACCCCGCTCGCCTACGGCGGCGCCGGCGCGGCACTCGCGCCGGACACCCTGGGCACCTCGCTGCTGGCCGTCGGGCCGTCGGGCTCCGGCAAGACACGCCACCTGATCCGGCCCGTCGTCGAGTCGCTCGGCCTGCAGGCCCTCGCCGGTCAGTGCGCCGTGGTCGCCGTGTGCGCTGCCGGCACCCCGCTCGGACCCGACTCGGCCTACGACGTGGTCGTACGCCTCGGCGACCCGCAGTCCGTGCACGACCTCGACCCGTACGCGGACTCCGACGACCCCGACGAGGCGGCCGCCTTCCTGGCGGAGGGGCTGGCCGGCGACCTGGACACCGTGAGCGGTCAGCGGTCGGTCACCGCGCTCGCCCAGCTCCTCGGCCCCTATCGGGCGGCGCACGGACGCTTCCCTGCCCTGCCCGTGCTGCGGGAACTCCTGGAGGGCGATTCCGCGGCCCTGGCCGCTCTGCGTGACGCGCTCGCCGGGGAAGAGCACGCCGTGATGCGCCGCGAACTCGATGCGCGCGCCCGGCAGTCGGGCAGCGCCGGGGATCCCGGGCCGGTCCTGGCGGACCGACTCGCAGTGCTGGACCGGCCGGCGTTCGCCGAGTTCTTCGGCGGGGACGGCGGCAGCGCCCGGCCGTTCTCCCTGCGCGCCGTCGCCCACCATCCGTTGCGCGTCCGCATCGACCTGCCCGACCGGGGACACGAGGAGGCGTCGCGGATCGTCACCCGGCTGCTGCTCGCCCAGTTCGGCGCCGTGGCGACGGCAGGCGAACGGACCCACTTCGCCTGTCTCGTCCTGGACGACGCCACCGGCGCGGTGACGGCCGAGTCCGTCCGCCGTATCCAGCGCCTGCGCTCCCGCAACGCGGGCGTGGTGCTCGCCCTGCGCACGGTCGGCGATGTCCCCGAGGCGCTGCACGGACCGCTGTACGCGGCCGTCGGCTGCCATATGGCGTTCTCCGGGGTGACCACATGGGACGGCGGCAGGTTCGCGGAGGCCTGGGGCACGCAGTGGGTGGAGACCCGGGACGTGGCCCGGCACACCGTCTTCGCGGACCAGCCGATGACACGCGCCATCCATGCCCTGCGCAAGCTGGTGACCGGCAAGGCGGTGACGACCGAGGCCGTCACCGTCCGCCAGGTGGAGCGTGAGCGTTGGTCTGCGTCCGAGTTGGCTCATGGGGTGCCGGCGGGGCATGCGGTGGTGTCGTTGACGAGTGTGCGCGGGGAGCACGCGCCGCCGTTGCTGGTGGATCTGCGGGGGTGAGGGGGCGGCGGGGGATCGTACGGTGAGGCAGAATCGGTGTAGGTCGTTCATACGGTTCGGCCAAAAGATCCATCCTTTCTGCCGACCTGTCCACACGGACGCCCGGCTTCGCGTCAACTGAAGGACCGATGCCCCCTACCCTCGCCTCGCTCGTCCACCACTCCGCGCTGAAGCTGACCGTGCGCGCGGGCGAGGACCGCCTCGACGTGCCCGTCCGCTGGGCCCACGTCAGCGAGCTGGCCGACCCGGTGCCGTACATGGAGGGCGGTGAGCTGCTGCTGATCACCGCGCTCAAGCTGGACGCCGAGGACCCCGAGGTCATGCGGCGGTATGTGAAGCGGCTGGTGGGCGCGGGGGTCGTCGGGCTCGGGTTCGCCGTGGGGGTCAATTACGAGGACATCCCGGCGGCCCTCGTCGACGCCTGCCGGCAGGAGGGGCTGCCGTTGCTGGAAGTCCCCCGCCGCACCCCCTTCCTCGCCATCAGCAAGGCCGTGTCCGCCGCCATCGCCGCGGATCAGTACCGGGCCGTCACCGCAGGGTTCGCCGCCCAGCGCGAGCTGACCAAGCAGGCCCTCAACGCCGGTCCCGAGGGGCTGCTCGGCGCCCTCGCCGGGCAGGTCGACGGCTGGGCCGCGCTGTACGACGCCTCCGGCGCCGTCGTCGCCGCCGCGCCCGAGTGGGCCGGCCGGCGCGCCGCCCGGCTGACGGCGGAGGTCGAGCGCTTGCGGGAGCGGGCCGCGCCCGCCTCCTCCGTGGTCGGCGGACCCGAGCACGAGGACCGGGTCGAGCTGCACTCCCTGGGGACGGGACGGCGGCCGCGCGCCGCGCTCGCCGTCGGCACCGCCGCGGCTCTCGGCACCGCCGAACGGTACGCCGTGCACTCCGCCATCGCCCTGCTCACCCTCACCACCGAACGCTCCCGCTCGCTGCACGCCGCCGAACAGCGCGTCGGCACGGCCGTACTGCGCATGCTCCTCGCCGGCGAGCCCGACCACGCCCGCGCCGTCGCAGGCGACCTGTACGGCGGGCTGCTCGACGCGCCGTTCCGGATGATCGTCGCCGAGTCGGCGTCCGGATCCGCCGCCCGCGCGCACGCCGACGCCCACGGTTACGGGCGGGCGCCGGGCGCCGGTGGCGCCGCCGCTGCCGCCGGCGACCTGGGCGGTGATCCGCTGGGCGAGCTGGCGGACAGCATGGAGTCCGCCGCCGCGCGCTCCGGGGAGGCCGTGCTGGTCGTGCCCGACGGGGAGCGCCTGGTGGTGCTCGCCGCCGACGGGGGCGCGGCGGTGGCCGCCTGCACGCAGTACGCGGCGGCGCTGGAGGCGGCGCGGGCGGTGCCCGAGCCGGCCCGGGGTGACGAGGAGGAGCTGGTCGTCGGGCTGTCCGCGCCGGCCGGGCCGATCGCCGCCGCTGCGGCCTTCAAGCAGGCCGAGCAGGCCTTGTCGGTGGCACGGCGGCGGGGGCGGGTGCTGGTGGAGCACGAGCAGCTGGCCGCGGGGTCCGTGGTGCCGTTGCTGGCCGACGACGCGGTGAAGGCGTTCGCGGACGGGTTGCTGCGGGCGCTGCACGAACACGACGCGACGGGGCGCGGCGACCTGGTCGCCTCGCTGCGGGCGTGGCTGTCGCGGCACGGGCAGTGGGACGCGGCCGCGGCGGACCTGGGGGTGCACCGGCACACGCTGCGGTACCGGATGCGGCGGGTCGAGGAGATCCTCGGGCGGTCCCTGGACGATCCGGACGTCCGGATGGAGCTGTGGCTCGCCCTGAAGGCGACCAGCGCCGAATAGTCCGAACAGACCGGCGCCGAGTAGTCCAAACAGTAGTGCGCGGTCCGGCTACTGCTACGCCACGGACAAGCGACCCCCGGCCGCCCCCGCCCTACCGTGGAGCACGAAAGCCAAGCACACCCCCAAACGCGGAAGGGCCGGGACTCACAGATGACTTCCACCCACGCCTTCTGGCTCGCCGGCCGCCAGGTCACCGGCGAGGACACCTTCGACGTCACCTCCCCGTGGGACGGCCGGCTCGTCGGCAAGGTCAGCGTGCCGTCCGACGCCCAGGTCGAGGAGGCCGTGGCCGCCGCGTACGCCGTGCGGGACGAGTTCGCCGCCACCCCGGCGCACGTACGCGCCGCCGCCCTCGACCACGTCAGCAAGCGGCTGGTCGAGCGCACCGAGGAGATCGCCCAGCTGATCTCCGCCGAGAACGGCAAGCCCATCAAGTGGGCCCGGGGCGAGGTCGGCCGTGCCGTCTCCGTGTTCCGCTTCGCCGCCGAGGAGGCCCGGCGGTTCAACGGCGGCGAGGCCCAGCGCCTGGACACCGACGCCGGCGGCCAGGGCCGGCTGGCGCTGACCCGCCGCTTCCCGAAGGGCGTCGTGCTCGGCATCGCGCCGTTCAACTTCCCGCTGAACCTGTGCGCTCACAAGGTCGCCCCCGCGATCGCCGTCGGCGCGCCGATCATCCTCAAGCCCGCCCCGGCCACCCCGCTCTCCGGCCTGATCCTGGGCGAGCTGCTGGCCGAGACCGACCTGCCGGCCGGTTCCTGGTCGGTCCTGCCGGTCCCGAACGACCGCATGCCCGCCCTGGTCCAGGACGAGCGCCTGCCGGTGATCTCCTTCACCGGTTCCGACAAGGTCGGCTACGCCATCATGGACTCGGTCCCGCGCAAGCACTGCACGCTGGAGCTCGGCGGCAACGGAGCCGCGGTCGTCCTCGGCGACTTCGCCTCCGACGCGGACCTGGACTGGGCCGCGACCCGTATCGCGACCTTCTCCAACTACCAGGGCGGCCAGTCCTGCATCTCCGTGCAGCGCGTGATCGCCGACGCCTCCGTCTACGACCGTCTGCTGCCGCGCATCGTCGCCGCCGTCGAGGCCCAGGTCACCGGTGACCCCTCCGACGCCAAGACGGACGTCGGCCCGCTGGTCAGCGAGGACGCCGCCAAGCGCGTGGAGTCCTGGGTGAAGGAGGCCGTCGAGGCCGGCGCCACGCTGCTCACCGGTGGCGACCGCGACGGCGCCTCCTACGCGCCGACCGTCCTCACCGACGTACCGGCGGACGTCACCCTCGCCTGCGAGGAGGTCTTCGGACCCGTCCTCACCGTGCAGAAGGTGGACGGCGAGGCCGAGGCCTTCGCCGCGGTCAACGACTCCAAGTACGGCCTCCAGGCGGGCGTGTTCACCCACGACCTGCAGGTCGCCTTCCGCGCCCACCGCGCCCTCGAGGTCGGCGGCGTGGTGGTCGGCGACGTCCCGTCCTACCGCGCCGACCAGATGCCGTACGGCGGCGCCAAGCAGTCCGGTGTGGGCCGCGAAGGCGTGCGGTTCGCGATGGAGGACTACACCTACGAGCGCGTGCTGGTCCTGACCGGCCTCGCGCTCTGACCTGCCACGGACAGGTCGGAAACAGAACGGCCGCAGCCCACTGTGCGGGGGCTGCGGCCGTTCGTGTTCACAAAAGCTCCGGCCGGGTAAAGGATTCGACATCGGCGGGTCAATAATCTTGTTCTGTGCATGACTCAATCGACGGTCTGCGTGTCTCCTAAGTCGACCGATCACGTCCGACTCCGGACCACTCAGGGGAACACATGCACATAGCCCGTACCGGGCGCGGCCTCGCGGCCTCCGCCGCCACCGCCGCACTCGTCGCCGCAGGACTGGCGACCGTTTCTTCGGCCGGCGCCACCACCGCCGCGCCCGCCGGCGTACCGCACACCTTCGCGCAGCCGGCCATCACGGGGCACGCCCTGGTCCACGGCGTGGCCAGCCCCCTCCCCATCGCGCAGTGCCAGTCCAAGTGGCACATCGCCTGCTACAACCCGCTGCAGTACCGCACCGCGTACAACCTGAACCCGCTGTACAAGAAGGGCATCACGGGCAAGGGGCGGACGATCGTCATCGTCGACTCCTTCGGCTCCCCGACCGTCCAGCACGATCTGGACGTCTACAGCAAGCAGTTCGGGCTGCCCAGCACCAAGGTCCAGGTCGTCAAGTGGGGTCACGTCCCGAAGTTCGACCCCAAGAACTCCGACATGACCGGCTGGGCCGGCGAGACCACGCTGGACGTCGAGATGGCCCACGCCGTCGCGCCCGGCGCGAAGATCGTCCTGGTGGAGACGGCCGTCGCCGAGACCGAGGGCACCACCGGTCTGCCGGAGATGATGTCCGCCGAGAAGAGCCTGATCGACCACGGCGTCGGCGACGTCATCAGCCAGAGCTTCGGCGCCACCGAGAACACCTTCCCAGGCTTCGCCAAGGGCGACTTCTCCAGCATCAAGAAGCTCCGGTACGCCTTCGAGGCCGCGCAGCGCAAGCACGTGACCGTGCTCGCCTCCTCCGGTGACGGCGGCGCCACCGACCTGAAGGCGGACGGCAAGACGTACTACAACAAGCGCGTCAACTCCTGGCCGTCGTCCGACCCGTTGGTCACCTCCATCGGCGGCACCCAGCTGCACCTGAACGACAAGGGCGAGCGCGTCAAGCCGGACAGCGTCTACAACGACTACGGCGCGGGCGGTGGCGGCCAGTCCCACGTGTTCACCCGCCCCGCCTTCCAGGACGGTGTGAAGAGCGTCGTCGGCACCCGCCGCGGCACCCCGGACATCTCGATGGCCGCCGCGGTCAACGGCGGCGCCTGGATCTACTCCAGCTACGACCCGACCGCCACCGGCTGGGACGTCTCCGGAGGCACCAGCGAGGCCAGCCCGCTGTTCTCGGGCATCGTCGCCCTCGCCGACCAGGCGGCCGGCCACCGCGTGGGCAACATCAACGCGGCGCTCTACACCCTTCTGAAGCAGAAGAACCCGGGCGTCGTCGACGTCAACGACGGCACCGACAACACCTACGAGGGCGTCAAGGGCTACAAGGCCGTGGGCGGCTACGACATGGCCACCGGCGTGGGCACGCTGGACGCCCTGCGGCTGGTCCAGGCCCTCGCCAAGAACCACTGACGAGAACCGTCCTCGCTCAGCCCGAGCGTGGCGCTGCCTGCCATGCGGAAGGGGCCCGGCACCGCTGCCTTCCGGTGCCGGGCCCCTTCCCGTCGCCGGTCTCCTGCGGACCCTCAACCGCAGAAGCCGACGTGCGCGAGCCGCAGCGGGCCGCGCAGCCCGAGGCGGACGTCGTGCACGCCGTCGGCGACGAGTCCGGCGGCCAGGGTGGTGTAGGCGTAGACGTCGGCGGCGGGGGCGTCCGGCGCCAGCGCGGTCGGCACTAGGCCGCCGTCCAGGGACACCTCCAGCACACCCTCGCCCGCCACCTGCGCCGTCACCTCGCTCACCCCGTACCGAAGTCGCAGCCGCGGTAGACCAGTTCGGCCGCCGCGTCGCGCGCCGGCGTCACCTCATCGCCCGCCGTCCGGGTCCGGTCCACGATCGCGATGCCGGACTGCTCGTCGGCAGCCCTGTGCACGTCCCGGAACTCCAGGGCGGCCGACGGGACTTCGAAGGAGACACGGGCCGTCTCGCCGGGGGCGAGGGTGAGCCGGCGGTGGGGGAGGACTGGGCGAGGGAGACCTTGGGCCGCGTGACGGCGGGCTCGTTCACTGCATGCACGGGAAGGTGCGGTCAGGAGGCGGCCGGTGCCGGTCCCGAGCTCGCCCGTACCGTCAGCTCGGGCGCGATCAGCACGACCTCGTCGCCGCCCCGTCCGTCCAGCTTGGCCACCAGGTGCTCGACCGCGTACCGGCCCATCTCCTGCGCCGGTACGGCGACCGAGGTCAGCCGTACCGACGCCTGGACGGCGACCTGGTCGGGGCAGATCGCGACCACGGACACGTCCTCCGGCACGGCCCGGCCCCGCTGGCGCAGCAGCGCGAGCAGCGGCTCCACCGCCGACTCGTTCTGCACCACGAACCCGGTCGTCGCCGGGCGCTCGTCGAGGATCCGGGCCAGAGTCGCGGCCATCGCGTCGTAGCCGCCGTCGCACGGCCGGTGCAGCACCCGTACGCCCGTCTCGCGGGCCCGGGCGCGCAGTCCGTCGAGGGTGCGCTCGGCGAAACCGGTGTGCCGCTCGTAGACGGCCGGGGCCTCGCCGATGACAGCGATGTCACGGTGACCGAGCTCCGCAAGATGCGCCACGCACAGCGCGCCCGTCGCGCTCCAGTCCAGGTCCACGCAGGTCAGACCGATCGTGTCGGCGGGCAGGCCGATCAGCACGGAGGGCTGGTCGGTCCCGCGCAGCAGCGGCAGCCGCTCGTCCGACAGCTCGACGTCCATCAGGATCATCGCGTCGGCGAGACCGCTGCCGGTCACCCGGCGCACCGCGTCGGGCCCCTCCTCTCCGGTGAGCAGCAGGACGTCGTAGCCGTGGTTGCGGGCCGTGGTGGCCACCGCGATGGCGATCTCCATCATCACCGGCACATACATGTCGGTGCGCAGCGGGACCATCAGCGCGATGATGTTCGACCGCTTGCCGGCCAGGGCGCGGGCGCCGGCGTTCGGGTGGTAGCCCAGTTCCCGGATGCTCTGCTCGACCCGGAGCCGGGTGGTCGCCGAGATGGACCGCTTGCCGCTGAGGACATAGCTCACCGTGCTCGCCGAGACTCCGGCGTGCTGGGCGACCTCGGCAAGGGTGACCATCCGTGCTCCAAACTGTGTGAAGCGCTTCGACAGCGCGCGTCGCTGATGGGGATGAGTGAGGGTGAGATGGACACTAGCCTCAGCCGAGGCGGGGTGTCCAGAGTCTGTCGAAGCGCTTCGACAGCCTATCGCCGGCCGATATTCCGAACGAGTCGCCGAGCAGCAGTACACATCTGCGAGCCGGACTCCGGCAGGCCTTTCGGCCGTTCGGACGCGCGAGGGGTGGTGGGGTCGGCCCGTTTCGGGTACCAACGATCCAGTAGCACTGGTCGGTAACGATCAGTCCAATTCGTCCCTCTTCGCGGCGAGGTGAGCCTCAATGTCCGCCCCTACCAAGTCACGCACCACCGTCACCGAGCGCGAGGCGCGCCAGGTGGCGGAGGCCGCCCGGCAGCAGGACTGGCACAAGCCCAGCTTCGCCAAGGAACTCTTCCTCGGGCGCTTCCGGCTCGACCTCATCCACCCCCACCCGCTCCCGGACCCCGAGAGCGTCCAGCGCGGCGAGGAGTTCCTCGCCAAGCTGCGCACGTTCTGCGAGTCCACGATCGACTCCGCCCGCATCGAGCGCGAGGCCCGCATCCCCGACGAGGTCGTGACCGGCCTGAAGGAGCTCGGCGCCCTCGGCATGAAGATCGACCCCAAGTACGGCGGCCTCGGCCTCACCCAGCTCTACTACAACAAGGCCCTCGCCCTGGTCGGCTCCGCGAGCCCCGCCGTCGGCGCCCTGCTCTCCGCCCACCAGTCGATCGGCGTACCCCAGCCGCTGAAGATCTTCGGCACCCAGGAGCAGAAGGACGCCTTCCTGCCCCGCTGCGCCGGCACCGACATCTCCGCCTTCCTGCTCACCGAGCCGGACGTCGGCTCCGACCCGGCCCGCCTCGCCACCACGGCCGTACCCGACGGGGACGACTACGTACTCGACGGGGTGAAACTGTGGACCACCAACGGGGTGGTCGCCGACCTGCTCGTCGTCATGGCACGCGTGCCGAAGTCGGAGGGGCACAAGGGCGGCATCACCGCGTTCGTGGTGGAGGCCACCTCGGAGGGCATCACCGTCGAGAACCGCAACGCCTTCATGGGCCTGCGCGGCATCGAGAACGGCGTGACCCGCTTCCACCAGGTGCGGGTCCCGGCCGCGAACCGGATCGGTCCGGAGGGCGCGGGCCTGAAGATCGCGCTCACCACGCTCAACACCGGCCGGCTCTCGCTGCCGGCGATGTGCGCGGGCGCCGGCAAGTGGTGCCTGAAGATCGCCCGCGAGTGGTCGGCGGAGCGCGAGCAGTGGGGCAAGCCGGTGGCGCTGCACGAGGCCGTCGGCTCCAAGATCAGCTTCATCGCGGCCACCACCTTCGCCCTGGAGGCCGTCCTCGACCTGTCCTCGCAGATGGCCGACGAGGACCGCAACGACATCCGCATCGAGGCCGCCCTCGCCAAGCTCTACGGCTCCGAGATGGCCTGGAAGATGGCCGACGAACTGGTCCAGATCCGCGGCGGCCGCGGCTACGAGACCGCCGAGTCGCTGAAGGCGCGCGGCGAGCGCGGGGTCCCGGCCGAGCAGATCCTGCGCGACCTGCGCATCAACCGCATCTTCGAGGGCTCGACGGAGATCATGCACCTGCTGATCGCCCGCGAGGCCGTCGACGCCCACCTCTCGGTCGCCGGCGACCTCATCGACCCCGACAAGTCCCTGTCCGACAAGGCGAGGGCCGGCAAGAACGCGGGTGTGTTCTATGCCAAGTGGCTGCCGAAGCTCGTCGCCGGGCCCGGTCAACTGCCCACGTCCTACGGCCGGTTCAAGTACGGCGTCGATCTCTCCGGGCATCTGCGCTACGTCGAGCGCACCGCCCGCAAGCTGGCCCGCTCCACCTTCTACGCCATGTCCCGCTGGCAGGGCCGCATGGAGACCAAGCAGGGCTTCCTCGGGCGGATCGTGGACATCGGCGCCGAGCTGTTCGCGATGAGCGCGGTCTGCGTCCGGGCCGAACTGCTGCGCAGCCGCGACGAACACGGCCGCGAGGCCTACCAGCTGGCGGACGCCTTCTGCCGGCAGGCCCGCATCCGGGTCGACGAACTCTTCGACCGGCTGTGGACCAACACCGACGCCCTCGACCGCAAGGTGGTCAAGGGCGTGCTCGGCGGGGCCTACACCTGGCTGGAGGAAGGCGTCGTCGACCCGTCCGGGGACGGACCGTGGATCGCCGACGCGACCCCCGGAGCGTCGAAACGGGAGAGCGAGCGCCGCCCCTTCGGGGACTGAGCCGCCCTCCCGCCTGCCGACCGGGTGCCTGGGGTTGGTCAGTTGCCCCAGGTGCCCTGGTCCACGGCGCAGGTCCAGCCCGAGCCGTGCAGGGTGAACTTCACCTTGTAGCTGTGGGTGTTGAGCAGATGCGTCTGCACCTTCACCCCGAGGCTCGCCTTCTTGTTCAGCGTCCCCGTGTACACGGTCACCGTCTTCGACGTCTTGTGGGTGACCTTGCCACCCGTGGCCTTGGCCGAGCCGAAGCGGATGTTCTTGACGTCGGTGACGGTGAAGCTGACCTTCTTGAAGCTCTTCGTCGTGCTCTTGTTCTTGATGCCGAAGTACAGACCCCCGTTGGTCACCCAGCCGTGCGAGTCGATGTAGAAGCTGGTCGGGTAGACCAGGTTGATCGGGCAGCCGGAGCTCGTCGGCGCCTGGGTGGCGGCGAACGCGCCCCCGGCCAGACCGAGCTGAGCGGCGGTCAGGACACCGGCCGTCCCCAGGACGGCGGCGGTCGTACGCATACGGTTCATGGTGGAATTCCTCCCCCTTTGGCCCTTCTTGACGGGCGTCAACGGAAGGATGCCATCACCGGTGAGCGAAAGCGCGCGTTTTCGGGATCGCCCCGCCGATGGTGTTAGTGATCGACACCGACACGTGATCTTTACCGGAGCTTCACAGCGGGAGAATCGCTCCATACGGCGCGAACCACCCCGACGCACCCGCCCGGGGGACGCCCTGTCCTGCCGGTCACCGGTTGGGGCAACAATGGGGGGATGACCGACAGCCCCGCCCATCCGGCACCCCTCGCCGATCCGCACCTCGTCTACGACCCCCTCACGGGCGACAGCCCCAAGGACGTGGTGATCCTCGGCTCCACCGGATCCATCGGCACCCAGGCCATCGACCTCGTGCTGCGCCACCCCGACCGCTTCCGGGTCACCGCCCTGTCCGCGAACGGCGGCCGTGTGGCCCTCCTCGCCGAGCAGGCCCGCCGGCTGCGGGTGCGGACCGTCGCGGTCGCCCGCGAGGACGTCGTACCCGCCCTGCGCGAGGCGCTCGCCGCCGAGTACGGCCCCGGCGAGCCGCTGCCCGAGATCCTCGCCGGACCGGACGCGGCCACCCAGGCCGCCGCCTCCGAGTGCCACACCGTGCTGAACGGCATCACCGGCTCCATCGGCCTCGCGCCCACCCTCGCCGCCCTGGAGGCCGGCCACACCCTGGCGCTCGCCAACAAGGAGTCCCTGATCGTCGGCGGACCGCTGGTCAAGGCGCTCGCCAAGCCGGGGCAGATCATCCCGGTCGACTCCGAGCACGCCGCCCTCTTCCAGGCCCTGGCCTGCGGCACGAGGACCGATGTACGCAAGCTGGTCGTCACGGCGTCCGGGGGGCCCTTCCGGGGCCGTACGAAGGCCGACCTCGCCCGGGTGACCGTCGAGGACGCCCTCGCCCACCCCACCTGGGCCATGGGCCCGGTGATCACGATCAACTCCGCGACCCTCGTCAACAAGGGCCTGGAGGTCATCGAGGCACACCTCCTCTACGACATTCCCTTCGACCGCATTGAGGTGGTCGTGCATCCCCAGTCGTATGTCCACTCGATGGTCGAGTTCACCGACGGATCCACGATCGCCCAGGCGACGCCCCCCGACATGCGCGGGCCCATCGCCATCGGTCTGGGCTGGCCCGAACGCGTCCCGGACGCGGCACCCGCCTTCGACTGGAGCAAGGCCTCCACCTGGGAGTTCTTCCCCCTGGACAACGAGGCCTTCCCCTCGGTGAACCTCGCCCGGCACGTGGGAGAGCTCGCGGGGACCGCGCCGGCGGTGTTCAATGCGGCCAACGAGGAGTGCGTCGAGGCCTTCCGCAGCGGCGCGCTGCCCTTCAACGGCATCATGGAGACGGTCACCCGGGTGGTCGAGGAGCACGGCACCCCGGTTTCGGGAACTTCACTCACCGTGTCGGACGTCCTCGAAGCGGAGACCTGGGCAAGGGCCCGGGCCCGCGAACTCACAGCCACGACGGCGACCGCGGAGGCGCGTGCATGACGACCTTGATGTTCATCCTCGGCATACTGGTCTTCGTGGTCGGCCTGCTCGTCTCGATCGCGTGGCACGAGCTGGGGCACCTCTCCACGGCCAAGCTCTTCGGGATCCGCGTCCCGCAGTACATGGTCGGCTTCGGCCCGACCATCTGGTCGCGGAAGAAGGGCGAGACCGAGTACGGCATCAAGGCCGTCCCGCTCGGCGGCTACATCCGCATGATCGGCATGTTCCCGCCCGACGACCAGGGCCGCGTCTCCGCCCGCTCCACCTCCCCGTGGCGCGGCATGATCGAGGACGCCCGCTCGGCGGCCTTCGAGGAGCTCCAGCCCGGCGACGAGACCCGCATGTTCTACACGCGCAAGCCGTGGAAGCGCGTCATCGTCATGTTCGCCGGCCCGTTCATGAACCTGATCCTCGCGATCGGCCTGTTCTTCACCGTGCTCATGGGCTTCGGCATCCCGCAGCAGACCACCACCGTCGCCTCCGTCTCGCCCTGCTCCATCAAACAGAGCGAGCACCGCGACAGCTGCAAGAAGTCCGACCCGGTCTCCCCGGCGGCGCAGGCCGGCATGAAGGCGGGCGACAAGATCCTCTCCTTCGACGGCAAGCCCACCAAGGACTGGAACACCCTCTCGGACCTCATCCGCGACAGCGCCGGCAAGAACGTCGCCATCGTCGTCGACCGCAAGGGCCACCAGATGACCCTGCACACGACGATCACCACCAACCTGGTCGCCAAGAAGGACGCCGACGGCAACTACGTCAAGGGCTACGTCAAGGCCGGCTTCCTCGGCTTCAGCGCCGCGAACGGAGTCGTCAAACAGGACTTCGGCGGGTCGGTGAGCTGGATGACCGACCAGGTCGGCAACGCCGTCGACTCCCTCGCCGCCCTGCCCGCCAAGATCCCGGCACTGTGGGACTCGGCCTTCGGCAACGCCCCGCGCCAGCCGGACTCCCCGATCGGCATCGTCGGCGCGGCCCGCATCACCGGCGAGATCGCCACGCTGGACATCCCCGCCTCCCAGCAGCTCGCGAACTTCGTGATGCTCCTGGCCGGCTTCAACCTCTCCCTGTTCCTGTTCAACATGCTCCCGCTGCTCCCGCTCGACGGCGGGCACATCGCGGGCGCGCTGTGGGAGTCCCTGCGGCGCAACGTGGCCCGCGTGCTGCGCCGCCCGGACCCGGGGCCGTTCGACGTGGCGAAGCTGATGCCGGTGGCGTATGTGGTGGCGGGGATCTTCGTCTGCTTCACCGTGCTCGTCTTGATCGCGGATGTGGTTAACCCGGTCAAGATCAGCTAGGCGTTAACCCGGTGCACATCTCGTAGCCGTACGACGTTCTCGGCGGCCCGGAGGAGGATCTTCCGGGCCGCGTTCCACCGAGTGGGTTTACCGGGTGGGATGTGCTGGCGCCTAGGGCCGTACCGTAATCTCGAAGCCTGGAGCCCGCCCGTAGACGGGACCGGACCTTGATCCACGACTTGGGGTTGCACAGCAGATGACTGCGATTTCTCTCGGCATGCCGTCCGTTCCGACCAAGCTCGCCGAGCGCCGGAAGAGCCGGCAGATCCAGGTCGGAAGCGTGGCGGTCGGCGGAGACGCGCCCGTCTCGGTCCAGTCGATGACCACGACCCGTACGTCGGACATCGGCGCCACCCTCCAGCAGATCGCCGAGCTGACGGCGTCCGGCTGCCAGATCGTCCGCGTCGCCTGCCCCACCCAGGACGACGCGGACGCCCTCGCGACCATCGCGCGCAAGTCGCAGATCCCGGTGATCGCGGACATCCACTTCCAGCCGAAGTACGTCTTCGCGGCGATCGAGGCGGGTTGCGCGGCGGTCCGGGTGAACCCCGGCAACATCAAGCAGTTCGACGACAAGGTCAAGGAGATCGCCAAGGCCGCCAAGGACCACGGCACCCCGATCCGCATCGGCGTGAACGCCGGCTCCCTGGACAAGCGCCTGCTCCAGAAGTACGGCAAGGCGACGCCGGAAGCCCTGGTCGAGTCGGCCCTGTGGGAAGCGTCCCTCTTCGAGGAGCACGACTTCCGCGACATCAAGATCTCCGTCAAGCACAACGACCCGGTCGTCATGATCGAGGCCTACCGCCAGCTCGCCGAGCAGTGCGAATACCCGCTTCACCTCGGTGTGACGGAGGCGGGCCCGGCGTTCCAGGGCACGATCAAGTCGGCGGTCGCCTTCGGCGCGCTCCTCTCCCAGGGCATCGGCGACACCATCCGCGTGTCCCTGTCCGCACCCCCCGTCGAGGAGGTCAAGGTCGGCCTCCAGATCCTGCAGTCCCTGGGCCTGCGCCAGCGCGGCCTGGAGATCGTCTCCTGCCCGTCCTGCGGTCGGGCCCAGGTGGACGTCTACAAGCTCGCGGAGGAGGTCACGGCCGGTCTGACCGGTATGGAGGTCCCGCTGCGGGTGGCCGTCATGGGCTGCGTGGTCAACGGCCCCGGCGAGGCCCGCGAGGCCGACCTCGGTGTCGCCTCCGGCAACGGCAAGGGCCAGATCTTCGTCAAGGGCGAGGTCATCAAGACCGTCCCCGAGTCCAAGATCGTCGAGACTCTCATCGAGGAGGCCATGAAGCTGGCCGAGCAGATGGAGAAGGACGGCGTGGCCTCCGGCGAGCCGTCGGTGTCCGTGGCCGGCTGATCTTTTCGGCTTTCGCGAGTCCCGTCACCGCTGGGTGGCGGGACTCAGCCATACCTCCGCCCAGACGGATTTGCCGGGCTGTAGCGGCGTGACGCCCCACTTGTCGGCGAGCGCCTCGACCAGCAGCAGCCCCCGCCCGGACTCGCCGGCCGGGACCCGCAGCTCGGGCAGCCGCTCGGTACGGGTGTCGGAGACCTCCAGACGCAGGGTGCCGGACGACTCGGTGAGCCGGAGCCGGAAGTCCCGCCCGGGTACGTGCCCGTGCCGGACCGCATTCGCCACGAGTTCGGCGGCGATCAGTGTGACGGCTTCGTTCAGGGGGCCGTCGTAGGCGTGCCCCCACTCGTGCAGCCGGAGCGAGACAAGCCTCCGGGCGAGGCGGGCGCCACGTGGGGTGGAGGTGAAGCGCATGGCGAACTCGTGGGTGGAGATTTCTGACTTCATGTCGCTTACGCTCGCGCACGCTCAGTAACGTTGAACAGCGGTCGCACTTGGACCAACACGCGTTGTACGAGCGTGGGGTGCCGCTGTACACGGGCGCGCCGTGACCGACGGTGGCTTGGGGGTATTGGGGTGCACGTGAGCGAGGAAGTGCAGGGAGATCAGGAAGTAACGGAGCCGGATTCGGTTGTCCCGCTCATCTTCGGGCGGCTGTTGAAGCGGCTACGGACACAAGCGGGGGTGGAACGCGCCGAACTCGGCTCCCGTACCGGCTACTCGGCGGCAACCATCGCATCGTTCGAGCAGGGCAGGCGCATTCCGTCGGCCAGGTTCATCATGCAGGCCGACGAGGTGCTGAACGCGCAAGGGGTACTGGCCGACTTCATCGAGGAGATGGAGAAGGCGCAGTATCCGGCGTTCTTTCAGGATGCGGCGGCGCTGGAGAAGAAGGCCGTTGCGCTGCACGTGTTCGCTACGAAGGCGATCCCGGGCCTGCTCCAGACGGAGGACTACGCGCTTGCGGTGTTCAGGATGTGGCGTCCACTCCTTGACGAGGAGATCGTTCAAAAGCGGGTCGAAGCCCGTATGGCACGGCAGGACATCTTCGCCCAGTCCGTGTTCCCAACCATCAGCTTCGTGATCGAGGAGCATCTTCTGCGTCGACCACTGGGCGGACAGGCGGCGATGCGGGGCCAGTTGGAGCAGATCCTGCTGCACGGGCAGCGCCGTAACGTCGAAATCCAGGTGATGCCGACGGCTCGCGAGGTGCACGCTGCACTTGAAGGTCCGTTCACCTTGATCGAAACGAAGGAAGGGCGCAGGATCGCCTACGTGGAGACGTACAAGTACAGCCGTCTCCACACCGACCGTCAGACGGTCAGGGAACTGGAGGAGCAGTACGGCATCCTGCGCGCCCAGGCCCTGACACCGAGCGAATCACTGGCCCTCGTAGAGAAGTTGCTGGGAGAGACATGAAGGTCGAAGAACCGTCCAAGCTGACGTGGTTCAAGTCCAGCTACAGCACCGGCCAGGGCGGCGAATGCGTAGAGGTCGCCACCAGCCCCACCACCATCCACGTGCGGGATTCCAAGCAGAACCCCACCACGGCACCCACCCTCGCCCTGCCCCCCGCGGCCTGGCGGGCATTCCTCGATCTTGTCCAATCTTGATCGGAGCTTTACCGCCCCTTTGGTGCCGCTCCCGATTGCGAACTCGTCGTTAGAACTAGTGTTTTCGGGCTGGTGTGCAGACTGACGGGGAGGGGCGCGGCACCATGGGCGACCAGGGCGGCAGCGGTGGCGACGGCAAGATACTCGACATCAAGATCGCCGATCTGAAGCAGACGGCTCCGCATTTCCAGACGCACAGCTCGGATCTCACCAAGGCGCTCACCAAGCTCAAGACGGCGCTCGCGGCGGCCGGTTCGCCATGGGGCGACGACAAGCAGGGCAAGGAGTTCCACAACGCCTACGGCCCGAACGTCACGAAGATCGAGCACGCGGCGGACATCCTCGCCCAGGGTCTGGCCAGCATCCATGAGGCGATGAGCGACATGGCGGACGGCCACATCGACAACGAGCAGCTGGTCCGCTCGATGTTCAGCCGGATCCATGTGCAGGGCCACGGGCAGGGTGGGGACCAGGCCAAGTGAGCGCGGCGGACAAGGCGAAGGAGATCGTCCAGGATCTCACCGGCATGTGGTGGCCGGCGGCCGACGAGGGCGGACTGCGGGACGCGGCCAAGGCCTGGCGGGCCTTCGCCGACGACGTCGAGGACGTGCTGTCCGCGGCGAACAAGTCGGCCCGGCACATCATCGAGGACAACAAGGGTGAGGCGATCTCCGCCTTCGACGACCCGTTCTGGCGCCGCTACTACCACGACGGCCATGGCTGGCTGAAGGACATGGCCGACGCCGCGCGGGACATGGCGAAGGCGCTCGACAAGTACGCCGACGCCGTGCACAAGGCGGTCACGCACCTGGAGCACGAGCTGGAGATCGTCGGCGCGACCATCGTCGCGGGCACGGCGCTGGCGATCTTCACGGCCGGTATCTCCGAGGGCGCGGCGGCCGCGGCCACCGCGAGCATCGTGGAACTCGCCGGGACCCTGGGCGTCGAGGTCTCCACGGAGATCGCCACGATCGCGGGCACCACGCTGAGTACGGCCGCGATCGGCGGCGTGGAGTCGGTCACCGTGGACCTGGCGGTCAGCCAGCCGGTCGCCATCGCCACCGGCGAGAGCAAGGGCTTCAGCCTGGACGAGGCGAGCGACGCGGCGACGTCCGGGATGGTGTTCGGCGGCATGTTCGGCGGCGCCGGCGCCATGGCCAAGGTCGCAGGCGAGGCGGGCGGCTTCGGTGCCCTGTTCGACGGCATCTCGATTCCCGGCGCCCGTGCGCTGCCCAGTGAGCTGGACGGGCTGGGTGACGTGGCGGCCGGCGACGCGCGGAGCACGGCCCGCCAGGCCGCGGGCGAGGACCCGGAGGGCGTGGCGGAGAACCCGGGCAACAAGGTCCAGGACGACAACACCGACCCGGTCGACCTGGTCACCGGCAAGATGTACCTGCCGCAGACCGATGTCGTACTCCCCGGCACGCTCCCTCTGGTCTTCACCCGCCGTGTGGAGTCCGGCTATCGCCTGGGCCACTGGTTCGGCCCGTCCTGGTCATCGACGATCGACCAGCACCTGGTGATCGACGCAGAGGGCGTCATCTTCGTCACCGAGGACGGCCTCCTCCTCACCTACCCCCACCCGCAGCCCGGCGCCCCGACCCTGCCCACCCATGGCAGCAACCGCTGGCCCCTGGCCCGCATCGACGGCGGCTACACGATCACCGACCCCCGCTCGGGCCGGGTGTGGCACTTCGCCGACCAGGGCGAGGACAAGGCGGTCCTGGAACAGATAGACGACCGCAACGGCAACTGGCTCACCTTCGAGTACGACGCCGAAGGCACCCCGCTGGCGATCGCCTCCTCCGGCGGCTACCGCCTGAAGATCATGACAGCCGACGACCGGGTCACGGCCCTGTACCTGGCGGGCGCGGCGCCTGACGGCACGGACCAGGAGATCAAGCGCTACGCCTACTCACCCGAGGGCCACCTGACGGAGGTCATCAACTCCTCGGGCCTGCCCCTGCGCTTCGGCTACGACGACCGTGGCCGGGTGGTGTCCTGGACGGACACGAACGACCGCAGCTACACCTACGAGTACGACGACCGGGACCGCTGCATCGCCGAGAGCGGCTCCCACGGCCACATGGCGCTGCGCCTGTCGTACGACGAGACGGACCCGGCGACCGGCCACCGCGTCACCACCACGGTGACGGGGGAGGGGCACACCCGCCGCTACCTGATCAATGCCAACAGCCAGGTGGTCACGGAGATAGACCCGCTGGGCGCGGCGACCCACTTCACTCGCGACCGCTACAACCGCCTCCTGTCGCACACCGACCCCCTGGGCCACACAACAACGTTCGGCTACGACGACGAGGGCAACCTGATCTCGGTCATCCGCCCGGACGGCCGCGAGGCGAGGGCGGAGTACAACGACCTGGGCCTGCCGGTGAAGGTGACGGGCACCGACGGCAACACCCACCGCCGTACCTACGACGAGCGGGGCAACCGAACGTCGGTGACGGACCCGGCGTCCCAGGCGACCCGGATTGCGTACAACGCGGCGGGCCACCTGACGTCGGTCACGGACCCGCTGGGCCACACCATGAGGGTGCTCTGCACCCACGCGGGCCTGCCGATCGAGGTCACCGACCCACTCGGCGCGGTCACCCACTACACAAGGGATGCCTTCGGACGCCCGGTCGCGATCACGGACCCGACGGGCGCGACGACCCACCTGGAATGGACCTGGTGGACGTACGACGGCGAGGGCAACTGCACCAGCCACACCGACCCTCTGGGCGGCGTCACCCACTTCGAATACACCCACTTCGACCTGCTGTCGGCCCGCACAGGACCGGACGGCGTCCGCTACGAATTCGCCCACGACGCGGAACTGCGTCTGACGAAGGTCACGAACCCCCAGGGCCTGACCTGGGAGTACGCCTACGACCCGGCCGGCCGCCTGCTGTCGGAGACGGACTTCGACGACCGCACGCTGACGTACGCCTACGACCCGGCGGGCCGCCTGACCTCACGCCGGAACGCCCTCGGCGAGGTGACGGTCTTCGAACGCGACGCCCTGGGTCGCATCACCACGAAGAACGCCGCAGGCGCCGTCACCACCTACGCGTACGACTTCACCGACAATCTCGCCCAGGCCACGGGCCCGGACGGCACCACACTGAGCCTGCTGCGCGACCGCTACGGCCGCCGGCACTCCGAGACGGTCAACGGCCGCACGGTGACGTACACGTACGACTCCTTGGGGCGCCACACGGGCCGCACGACACCGACCGGTGCCGTGTCCACTTGGTCGTACGACGCGGCGGGCAATCGCACCCGCCTGACCACCAACGGCCGCACGATCGATTTCGGCTACGACGAGGCAGGCCGTGAACTGACCCGCCACATAGCCGAAACGATCACCCTGCAGCACACCTTCGACCCCCTGGGCCGCCTGACCACCCAGTCGGTGACCGGTACGGAGGGCCGCCTGCTGCAAAGCAGGGCGTACACCTACCGAGCCGACGGCAACCTGACCGCCATAGACGACCACCTCTCAGGCACCCGCCGCTTCGACCTGGACGCGACGGGCAGGGTCACAGCGGTCCACGCGGCGAACTGGACGGAGCGCTACGCCTACGACGAGGCGGGCAACCAGACGGAAGCCTCCTGGCCGACGAACCACCCGGGCACGGAGGCAACGGGCCCCCGCTCCTACACGGGCACCCGCATCACCCAAGCCGGCCACGTCCGCTACGAACACGACGCCCTCGGCCGCATCACCCTCCGCCAGAAAACGCGCCTGTCGAGGAAGCCGGACACCTGGCGCTACGAATGGGACACCGAAGATCGCCTGACCTCGGTGATCACCCCCGACGGCACCCGCTGGCGCTACACCTACGACCCCCTGGGCCGCCGCACGGCAAAGCTCCGCCTTGCTGCGGACGGCGAGACGGTCATGGAGCGGGTGGACTTCACCTGGGACGGCACCACCCTCTGCGAACAGACCACAACCTCCCCGGACCTCCCCAACCCGGTCACCCTCACCTGGGACCACCAGGGCCTCCGCCCCCTCGCCCAGACGGAACGCATCACGGCGGCGGACGCCCCACAGGAGGAGATCGACTCCCGCTTCTTCGCCATAGTCACCGACCTGGTCGGCACCCCGAGCGAACTCATAGACGAACAGGGCGACATCGCCTGGCGCACCCGCACCACCCTCTGGGGATCCACGGCGTGGGCAGCGAACAGCACCACCTACACCCCCCTACGCTTCCCAGGTCAGTACTACGACCCCGAAACCGGCCTGCACTACAACTACTTCCGCACGTACGACCCCGAAACCGCCCGCTATCTGTCACTCGATCCGCTCGGTCTCGAACCCGCGCCCAACCCAGCTACCTATGTCCATAATCCTCACCTATGGATCGACCCTAACGGCCTCAGCCCGTATGACATCCATACCTCGGTGGCCTACCAGGACTGGGGGACCAAGGGTGCGCACATACATATCAGAAACATGGAGGTCCGAATATTCCCCAACGACGAGGGTGGCATCAGCGCTGAGGGCATCAGGCTAAAGCAGGGCACAGCCAGTGGACGCGACGTTCAGAAAGTGCTCGACGAAATCCATTCGAATGCCGAGCTGAGGAATGACATCATCGACAAAGCTACAGCAGTGCGAGATGCAATGAATAAGGGTACATATGGCATGACCCAGAACCGGGCGGCGGAAATGCACTTCCTGATCAAGGCTCTTGAAAAAATGAACAAGTCATAGGGGAGTAATGTCGGAACTCGAATTCTACGCCAAAGCGGCACTCCGCGGAGAGGTTTTGGGTGTAGAGCTTGGAGCCGGCCCTGAAGCCTGGGAAGAAAGGGTCGGCAGTGACTTTCTGGATGATGTGAAGAAGTCGCTGATGCGCCGGGACTATGGCCTTGTCGAGGTCACGTTCGCCAAGACCGAAGGTTCCTGGGTGTCCGTGGCAGTTTCATTGCAGATCCACAGGTTGTCGTACGGGTTGAACGAAATGGTCCCACCCCCCATTGAATTCGCTCACGGCGCCTTCTCCACTCATGTTCGAATTCACGAATTTCGAAGAGAGCTTGAAATGCAGGGAGGGACCCTATGCGAGATTGCCGACGCGTCTCGTCCAAATTTCGTTCACTATCAAGAACCGAACATCGGGTCTTCTGTCTACGTCGTCGACCAGCTCGCGCATACTTCACTGAAAGCAGGTGACATTTGGTCGATCGCCTTTTCCGTCGGTACTGAGGTGGCCGCCAACAAGATCAAATGAGGCGACGTTTGCTGACGCACACGCCTCGCTTCGATATCACCACCCCCGCGGTCACCGTTGCCGAGTACAGAGCCGGGAGCTGGTCGGCGTCTGCTTCCCCGGGCCCTCGCTATTCGCCGCTGCGCGGATACGCAATCCACCTCTCTGGCTGTGCGGGACGAGCAACGTGGTCTGCTGGCCGTGGCGGGCAGACGCGAGTATGACGTCCCGGCTCGGGGTACCGGATTGACGTTACGTAATCATCAGGTGCTTGACGTGACCACGACCTCGTCGGTACCCCAACGAACTCACAGACGAATAGGGCGAGATCGCCTGGCGCACTCGAGGCACCTTGTGGGGAACCACAGCGTGGGCAACGGGCAGCGCTGCCTGCACGCCCCTACGCTTCCCGGGCCAGTACTACGACCCCGAAACCAGGTGATTCGATCCAGTATCCCGGATCCCGTATTCACATTACAGGCGGACATCATCGGACGGCTGAAATTGTGCGCCGTATAGGAACAGGCGAGATTGATCCGGACACCCTGACAGAATTCGCTCTGCGGAGGTGAGCGATATGGATCGGCTTTGTTTGGGTGGGCCGTATGGTCTGATTGCAGAAATCATCCAAGGTGATAACGAGGAGCCTGATCGTATCTGGGTCTGTGTGCGCCATCCAGCCTCACCTGATGGTGCCTGGCTGGGATGCTGGTCCAAGTCGTCTACGGTCCGGGATGATCAAGCGGTTGGTGAGATACTGCAGAGCCTCACGCGCATCGCCGAGGTCGGCACCTCAATGGGCCCGCGCGGCCCTGTGTTCGGAGAGCACTACTTCTTCACGGGCTGGCAAACCTGGGGGCCGGGAGCACCTGCACCTCGGATGGAGCTCGAGTGATTCCACAGCAGGTAAGGCGATACCGGTACATAGGGCCTGCGGAAATCAAGATGGCCGCACTCGAAGCATCCGTGGGTGCGCCGATTCGCACCCTCGGCAAGCTGGAGTCGTGGATGGCTTCCGTTACGCAATCCGAGCAGAGGAGCCTTTCACGTACATGGTCGATATCGATGGAGTTCTCCGGATTGCACCTCGCCGTAGCGAACATGTTGCGTGCGCCGGGGGAAAAGCGGTTCTCGCCGCAGGAGAATATCGTTCACCCTTGAAAAGGGTTCGAATGGAAGTGTCCGGAGTGAGTAATCACTCAACCGGATACTGTCGTGATTCGGCGTCTTGGGGAGCGGTCCCTGATGCTGCGAAAAAATTGCCAGTCGATAAGGAATCGGAATGACTGGCGAAACGAACCGGAACCCGCTGAAGGCAGCCGGGTGGTGGGCATCAGGCGAAGCCGACACCGACGACGTGCTCGCGGACGCCCTGGAACAACGCGGGATCCTCATGCGCGCCCTGGACGACGCCGTAACGAACTGAGCGGGGAAACCCGAGCTGCCGGGACAGGAGGAGATCACCTTCGGTGTCGTACTGCTGTGCCCGCCCGAGGCGCGCAAAGAGGTCCAGGAAGAGCCGTGCCGAGAGCTTCCTCGCAGGTAGGTCCCCCTTTCCTCACCCCGAGGCGCCGCACAATCGCACGAGGTACAGTGCCGGGACCAGCAGAACCCCCAGGGTGAGGCCCCGCACGTGTTGACCCAGACCACCTCACGGGTGCTCGAACCGAGCGACCTTGACGCCGCGCTCGCCGTCCTCGACCGCGATCCGGTCGCGAACGCCTTCGTGACCTCGCGGGTCCAGGTCGCGGGCCTCGACCCGTGGCGGCTCGGCGGCGAGATGTGGGGCTGGTACGAGGACGGCATGCTCACGTCCCTGTGCTACGCGGGCGCCAACCTGGTCCCGGTCTGCGCCACCCCGCGCGCCGTCCGGGCCTTCGCGGACCGGGCGCGGAGGGCCGGCCGCCGCTGCTCCTCGATCGTCGGCCCCGCCGAACCCACGGCCGCGCTGTGGCGCCTGCTGGAACCCCACTGGGGTCCCGCCCGCGAGGTCCGCGCCCACCAGCCCCTGATGGTCACCGACCGCATGCCCGGCGACATCGCCCCGGACCCCTATGTCCGCCGCGTCCGCAAGGACGAGATGGAGACGATCATGCCGGCCTGCGTGGCGATGTTCACCGAGGAGGTCGGCGTATCGCCGCTGGCCGGCGACGGCGGCCTGCTCTACCAGGCCCGCGTCGCCGAACTCGTCGGCTCCGGCCGCTCCTTCGCCCGCCTCGACGAGCACGGCAAGGTCGTCTTCAAGGCGGAGATCGGCGCGGCGACCCGCCAGGCCTGCCAGATCCAGGGCGTCTGGGTGGCCCCCGAGTACCGGGGCAGGGGCCTGGCCGCCCCCGGCATGGCGGCGGTGCTGCGCTATGCCCTCGCCGACGTGGCCCCGGTCGTCAGCCTGTACGTGAACGACTTCAACACGACGGCGAGAAGGACGTACCGGCGCGTGGGCTTCCAGGAGGTCGGCGCCTTCATGAGCGTCCTGTTCTGAACCCGCTGTACGCTCCCGGCATGGACCTCGTGATCGGCCCCCTGGACCTCGCTGCCCGTGTCGACGAGGCCCTCGCCGTCCAGGCCGTGGCCTTCGGGCTGGGGCCCGACGAGGTCGCCGTACGGCGGCAGATCGTCCAGCGTCACATGCAGTTCCCGGGTGCGCGGGCCCTCGGCGCGAGCGTCGGCGGACGCCTCGTCGGCTTCGTCTACGGCATGCCCAACTCCCGCACCCACTGGTGGTCCACCGTCGTGGAGCCGTACCTCCGCGCGAGCGGCAACGACTTCTGGCTGGACGACTCCTTCGTGATCACGGAGCTGCACGTCCACCCCGCCCACCAGAACCGGGGCATCGGCCGCCGCCTGATCACCACGATCACCGACACCGCCGACGAACCCCGCTCGATCCTCTCCGCGATCGACACCGACAGCCCCGCCCGCGGCCTGTACTTCTCGCTCGGCTACGTCGATCTCGCCCGCCGGGTCCACTTCCCGAGCGCTCCGAAGCCGTACGCGGTGATGGGCGCCCACCTGCCCCTGCGCCGCGGACAAAGCGGGGGCGTATCCGATTTCCACCGGCATGGCCCGCCCGGCTAACCTCCTATGCCATAACCCTTACCCGGCAGGAGTACGAGAACCATGGCGAACGCACCGGTCCAGCGCATGTCCCAGTTGATGGCGAAGACGCTGCGCGACGACCCGGCGGACGCCGAGGTCCTCAGCCACAAGCTCCTCGTCCGCGCCGGCTACGTCCGCCGCACGGCCGCCGGCATCTGGAGCTGGCTGCCCCTCGGTATGAAGGTCCTCTCCAACGTCGAGCGGATCGTCCGCGAGGAGATGGACGCCATCGGCGCCCAGGAGGTCTCCCTCCCCGCCCTGCTGCCCCGCGAGCCCTACGAGGCGACCGGCCGCTGGGACGAGTACGGCCAGGAACTGTTCCGCCTCAAGGACCGCAAGGGCGGCGACTACCTCCTCGGTCCCACCCACGAGGAGATCTTCACCCTCCTGGTCAAGGACCAGTGCACGTCCTACAAGGACCTGCCGGTGATCCTGTACCAGATCCAGACCAAGTTCCGTGACGAGGCCCGCCCCCGCGCCGGCATCCTGCGCGGCCGCGAGTTCCTGATGAAGGACTCGTACTCCTTCGACCTGGAGGACGAGGGGCTCGCGAAGTCGTACGCCCTGCACCGCGAGGCCTACCAGCGCGTCTTCCAGCGCCTCGGCCTCGACTACCGCATCTGCGCCGCCACCGCCGGCGCCATGGGCGGCTCGAAGTCGGAGGAGTTTTTGGCCCCGGCCGAGGCCGGCGAGGACACCTTCGCCGACTGCCCGAACTGCGACTTCGCCGCCAACACGGAGGCGATCACCTACGCGCTCAAGCCGGTCGACGCCTCGGACGTGCCCGCGCTGGAGGACATCCCCACCCCGGACACCCCGACCATCGAGACCCTGGCCGCGTCCCTCGGCGTGCCCGCCTCCGCCACGCTGAAGAACCTGCTGGTGAAGGTGGACGGCGAGATCGTCGCCGTCGGCGTCCCCGGCGACCGCGAGGTGGACCTGGACAAGGTCGAGGCGCACTTCGCCCCGGCCGTCGTCGAGATGGTCACCGAGGCCGACTTCGCCGGCCGTCCCGACCTGGTCCGTGGCTACGTCGGTCCGCAGGGCCTGGGCGAGAAGGTCACCTACATCGCCGACCCGCGGGTGGCCCCCGGCACCTCCTGGATCACCGGCGCCAACAAGGACCAGACCCACGCGAAGAACGTCGTCGCCGGCCGTGACTTCGAGGTCGACGCGTACGTGGACGTCGTCGTGGTGCGGGACGGCGACCCCTGCCCGAAGTGCGGCACCGGCCTGAAGCTGGACCGCGCCATCGAGATCGGCCACATCTTCCAGCTGGGCCGCAAGTACACCGACGCCCTCAAGCTCGACGTCCTCGGCCAGAACGGCAAGCCGGTCCGCGTGACCATGGGCTCCTACGGCATCGGCGTCTCCCGCGCGGTCGCGGCCATCGCCGAGCAGAGCGCCGACGACAAGGGCCTGGTGTGGTCCAAGGAGGTCGCCCCGGCGGACGTGCACGTGGTCGCCGCCGGCAAGGCCCTGCAGACCGAGCTGGCCCTCGACGTCGCCGAGAAGCTGGCCGCCGCGGGCGTCCGCGTCCTGGTCGACGACCGGGCCGGCGTCTCCCCGGGCGTGAAGTTCACCGACGCCGAACTGATCGGCGTCCCGCAGATCCTGGTCGCCGGCCGCCGCTCCGGCGAGGGCGTGCTGGAGCTGAAGGACCGCAAGACCGGTGAGCGCGAGGAGCTGACGGTCGAGGACGCGATCGCCCGCCTCACGGCCTGACGACGGTGAGGGGCGGCGCTCACGCGCGTGAGCGCCGCCCCTCCTGCCGGGAGAGCGTCCTCTGCTCCCGGCTTTGAAGGTGACGCGGAGGACGGTGCCGTAGCGGGCACGTGCGCTCGGCGACGGTGGTCCCGCGGGGCTCCGGACCGCACCGCCACGCCGGTCGAGCTCCGGCCCGGGCAGGCGCAGTCGGACTCGCCGGTTGCGAACGACACGGCGCAGGGCGCCGGCCATGGCGGTGGCTGGGCTGCTGGTGGCGGGCTGCTCCGCGGCGGGGCCGGACGCCGGCGAACGCCACCGTCCGGCGATGTCGGCGGCGGTGCGGCGCCGACGGGCTGGGACCGGACGGGCCATTCATGAGCGGGTGACGCCCTGCGCCGCGCGTCGCTCACCGGAGCCCGTGCCGCCGCGACGGGCCCCACCACTCATGTGCGTGAGGGCGCCGCGCACGCCTACAGCCAGCTCGCGAACTCCAGCAGCAGTTCCGCGTCCTTCTCACGGCCGACGCGCCGTGCCCTCACCCCCGACTCCACCGCCCGGAACAGCGTCCAGCCCCGCAGCCGCTCCTGGTCCACCTCCAGCGACTCCGCGAGCCGTTTGATCCGGCGGCGGGTCGTCGCCGGGCCGGACGGAGTGGCGATCAGGTCCTCCACCCGGTCCCGCACCAGCCGCGCCAGATCGAACGCGCACTCACCCACCACCGGGTCGGGACCCACCGCGAGCCACGGCATGCGCTCCCCGGCCAGCACCTTGCTCTGCCGGAACGTACCGTGCAGCAACCGGTGTTCAGGCGGGGCCGCCAGCAGTTGCTCGCGGACCGCGAGCGCCGCGTCGACCAGCGGCGCCACCTCGGGGTCGGCCTCCGCGCCCGCCCGCATCGCCGCCGCCTGGCGCCCCGTGCGCTCGGCGACGGTCTCGAAAACATGGCCGGCCGGCGGCTCGACCCACAGCCGCCGCAGCGTGCCGGCGGCCTCCAGCAGCGCCTTCGCCTCCGGCAGCGACCGCACGGACACGTCCGGGTGCAGCCGCTCCAGCAGCAGCACACCGTCCTCCGCGCCGGCTTCCAGCAGCTGTACGGCGCCCCGCCCGCCCCAGTGCGCCAGCGCCGTCCGCTCGCTCTCCGGGCGGGCCCGGGGCGGGGCCAGCTTCAGCACGGCCGGGGTGCCGTCGGCCCGCCGCACCAGCACCACCAGACTGCTGCGCCCGCCCGGCACCTGAACCCGCTCCACGGTCAACTCGCGCCTGGCGACTGCCTGTTCGGCGATCGCGGGCAGCCGGGCGAGCCAGTCGTCCCCGGCCGGTGCCGTCTCACCGAGCGCCCGTACCAGGCGCGGCGGCGGTTCGAAAGCCATGCGCGAGTCGTTCCCTTCCAGTCCGGGTCGTGTCGTACGGGCGCCTACGGCGTCACGGGGACACCGGGGCGGAGGCCGACGGTGTCGTACCGGCCGCGCCGGTCCCTTCGCCGGCGGACCGCTCGGCGAGTCCAGGGAAGGCTACGCTCTCCCCGCTCCAGCGCACCGCGCGCACCGCGGCCTCCCGCAGCGCGGCGGCGGCCGACGCGCGCCGTGCGCCCGTCGCCGCCCGCACCAGGTCCGCGTAGACGCCGGCCACCCGGTCCTCCAGGCGGGCGGCGAGCCGCACGGCCGTGGCCGGGTCCTGCACCGGGAACGGCAGCGCGTACGCCGCGTTCGCGGCGACCGGCTGCCCGCCCAGGTCGCGGACCTCGCGGGTCAGCGCGTCCCGTCGCGCCCGGTGGGCGTCGTACGCCGCCCGCGCCTCGGTCCGGCGCGCCGAGCCGATCCGGCCGCCGACGACACCGTAGCCGTACACCGCCGCGTGCTCCGCCGCCAGCGCCTCCTGCAGCGCCCTCAGTTCGGCCGACTTCGCCTCGTCGCTCACTTCGGCCCCTCCGTCAGCAGGTACGCGTGCGTGGCTCCGGCCGCCGCCACCGATGCCAGCAGCCGCGCCAGCTCGCCCGGCACCTCCACCAGGGCCTTGGCGCGCCGGTCGGCGAGGGCGCGCTCGGCGCCGGCCAGGTCGGCGAGGGCGTGCTTCTCGGTGGCCGGGACGGCCGGGTCGGGGGACGGGGAGGCGGAGGACTTCGCGGGCGTGGGCGTCGTACCGTCCCCGAACGCGTCGGCGTGGGCCGCCACCTGCGCGCGCAGCGGGCGCAGCCGCTCCGCCAGGCCGGGGTGTGCGGCGAGCACGGCGTCGTACCGGGCGAGCAGCTCCCGGCTGTCCCGGGCGGCACGCGCGCGTGCCCGTTCCGTCGCCGACGAACCACCGCCGCCGCCGGAGTCCGGATCAGCCGAACACCCCACCAACAGGGCGGCCCCGGCGGCCGAGACGAGCAGGGTTCTTCTGCGCGGCCCCGAGGGGGCGCGCAAGGGCGGGCGGTACGGCACGGCTGACGTCCTCGGGGAGCTCGTACGAACACACGGGCGGGAGGGCAGCCCGCCGTGATCACGGTACCCGCGCATTCCCCCGCCTCATGTCACCGGCTCAGTGGACCCACCGTGAGGGGCGCGCGGCCGTACCGGTGTGCGGCTCTGCCGCGTGGGCGCGACCGGCCCCCACAACCCGCGCCCGCCGACGGTCAACAGCCCCCGGGCCGGAGGGCGCCCGCCCCCGCCGCCGGAGGCACGCGCACGCAACAGTGCCCGCGACCGGATACCCTTTGACCAGACACGCGACCCATCCCACAACAGCACACGCGGCCGAGGAGTCACCCGGATGAGCACCACCCAGAGCGAGAGGCTGCGAGAGCTGCTCGAACCGCTCGTCACCTCCCAGGGACTGGATCTCGAAGAGATCGCCGTGGACTCCGTCGGACGCAAGCGGGTGCTGCGCGTGGTCGTCGACTCCGACACCGGAGCTGATCTGGATGCCATCGCCGATGTGAGCCGTGCGCTCTCGGCGAAGCTCGACGAGACCAACGCGATGGGCGACGCGGCGTACGACCTGGAGGTCGGAACCCCCGGCGCGGAGCGCCTCCTCACCGAGCACCGGCACTTCGTGCGCGCCACCGACCGGCTCGTGAAGTTCCAGCTGACCGAGGGCGGCGAGCTGGTCGCCAGGATCCTGAAGGTCGACGACGAGGGCCTGGACGTCGAGGTTCCCGGGGTCAAGGGCCGCAAGGCCACCAGCCGCAGGCTCGGCTTCCCGGAGATCGCCAAGGCGCGCGTGCAGGTCGAGTTCAACCGCAAGGACGACAAGGTCGAGAAGGACCTGAAGGAAGAGGAGGAGGCGTAGCCGTGGACATCGACATGAGTGCCCTGCGGGGCTTGGTTCGGGAGAAGGAGATCTCCTTCGACCTGCTGGTCGAGGCGATCGAGTCGGCCCTCCTCATCGCTTATCACCGCACCGAGGGAAGCCGCCGACACGCGCGCGTGGAGCTCAACCGGGAGACCGGGCATGTGACCGTGTGGGCGAAGGAGGACCCCGAGGACCTGGAAGAGGGGCAGGAGCCCCGCGAGTTCGACGACACCCCGTCGGGCTTCGGGCGGATCGCCGCCACCACCGCCAAGCAGGTGATCCTGCAGCGGCTGCGGGACGCCGAGGACGACGCCACGCTCGGCGAGTACGCCGGCCGCGAGGGCGACATCGTCACCGGCGTGGTCCAGCAGGGCCGCGACCCGAAGAACGTGCTGGTCGACATCGGCAAGCTGGAGGCCATCCTGCCGGTGCAGGAGCAGGTGCCGGGCGAGACCTACCCGCACGGCATGCGCCTTCGGTCGTACGTCGTCCGGGTGGCCAAGGGCGTCCGCGGACCGTCGGTCACCCTCTCCCGTACGCACCCCAACCTGGTGAAGAAGCTCTTCGCCCTGGAGGTGCCGGAGATCGCCGACGGCTCGGTGGAGATCGCCGCGATCGCCCGTGAGGCCGGTCACCGCACCAAGATCGCCGTACGGTCCACCCGTTCGGGCCTGAACGCCAAGGGCGCCTGCATCGGCCCGATGGGCGGCCGGGTGCGCAACGTGATGGGCGAGCTGAACGGCGAGAAGATCGACATTGTCGACTGGTCGGACGACCCGGCCGAGATGGTGGCGAACGCCCTGTCACCCGCTCGGGTGAGCAAGGTGGAGGTCGTCGACCTGGCCTCCCGTTCCGCCCGGGTGACCGTGCCGGACTACCAGCTGTCGCTCGCGATCGGCAAGGAGGGGCAGAACGCCCGCCTCGCCGCCCGCCTCACCGGCTGGCGGATCGACATCCGGCCCGACACCGAACAGGTGGCCGAGTAACGCCGGGTAACGCCCGATAAGCGCTGAGCGACCGGGCGGCCCGGGAATAGATCCAAGCCGCAGGTCGCTTGGTTTACGACAACAGCCGTTCGATTTTTCCCCCGAAGGGGTGAGGTCGGTGCGGGGAGGTAGACTTAACCGTGTCTGGCCGGACGCATGCCGGAGCATGCCCTGAGCGCACCTGTGTGGGGTGCCGGGAGCGGGCGGCCAAGGACGATCTGCTGCGGATCGTGAGGATCGAGGACGCATGCGCCCCCGATCCTCGCGGTACGCTGCCCGGCCGGGGTGCGTATGTACACCCCGCACTGGTCTGTCTCGACCAGGCGGTACGCCGCCGGGCGTTCCCGCGGGCACTGCGCGTCCCGGGACCGCTCGACACAAAGGCGTTGCGCCGATACGTCGAGCAGACAACAGTTGCCGAGCAGGCAACACCGTAAGACGTGCCGTACGGAACCCCGTGCGGCCTGGTACCTCGCGAGTCGAAAGCAGGTCGAGATTGCGATGAGCACTCGATGAGTACGCGATGAGTACGCCCATGAACTAGCGACGGTCCGGCTTCACCCGGACCTCAAAGGAGCGAAGTGGCTAAGGTCCGGGTTTACGAACTCGCCAAGGAGTTCGGAGTTGAGAGCAAGGTCGTCATGGCCAAGCTCCAGGAGCTCGGTGAATTCGTCCGTTCGGCGTCTTCGACCATCGAAGCGCCTGTAGTACGCAAGCTGACCGACGCCTTCCAGGGCGGTGGCAACGGCAAGTCCGCCGCGAAGCCCGCCCCGCGCAAGGCCGCCCCCAGGCCCGCCGCGCCCTCTCCGGCGCAGGCGGCCCGTCCGGCTGCCCCGAGGCCGGCGGCCCCCAAGCCTCAGACGGCGCCCGCTGCCCAGCAGCCGGCCGCCCCGTCGGCTCCCGCGGCGTCCGCGCCGGCCCCGGGCCCGCGTCCGGTGCCGGGTCCGAAGCCCGCGCCGCGTCCGGCTCCGGCCGCCCCGGAGTTCACCGCTCCGCCGGCCGCTCCGGCCGCCCAGACCCCGCAGGCCCCGGCCGCGCAGGGTCCGCGTCCCGGCGCCCGTCCGGGTGCCCCGAAGCCCGGTGGTGGCCGTCCGGGTGCTCCCGGCCAGGGTCAGGGCCGTCCGGGCCAGGGCGCCCCGCGCGCCGGTGGTCAGGCCCCGCGTCCGGGTGCCCGTCCGGCCGGTCCGCGTCCGGGTAACAACCCCTTCACCTCCGGTGGCTCCACCGGTATGGCCCGTCCGCAGGCCCCGCGCCCGCAGGGCGGCCCGCGTCCGGGCGGTCCGGGTGCCCCTGGCGCCGGTCCCCGTCCGCAGGCCCCCGGCCAGCAGGGCGGCGGTCCGCGTCCGCAGGCTCCGGGCGGTCCCCGTCCGAGCCCGGCCGGCATGCCCCGTCCGCAGGGCGGTCCGCGTCCCGGCCCGTCCGGTCCGCGCCCGAACCCCGGCATGATGCCGCAGCGTCCCGCTGCGGGCCCGCGTCCCGGCGGCGGTGGCCCCGGTGGCCGCGGTCCCGGTGGCGGCGGTCGTCCCGGTGGCGGCGGCGGTCGTCCGGGCGGCGGCGGCTTCGCCCGTCCCGGTGGCGGCGGTGGCGGCTTCGCCGGTCGTCCCGGCGGTCCCGGTGGCGGCGGTGGCGGTGGCTTCGCCGGCCGTCCGGGTGGTCCCGGCGGTGGCGGCGGTGGCCGTCCCGGCTTCGGCGGCCGTCCCGGCGGTCCCGGTGGCCGCGGTGGCACGCAGGGCGCCTTCGGCCGTCCCGGCGGTCCTGCGCGTCGTGGCCGCAAGTCGAAGCGGCAGCGTCGCCAGGAGTACGAGGCCATGCAGGCCCCGAGCGTCGGCGGCGTGATGCTGCCGCGCGGCAACGGCGAGACCATCCGTCTCTCCCGCGGCGCGTCGCTCACCGACTTCGCGGAGAAGATCAACGCCAACCCGGCGTCCCTCGTCGCGGTCATGATGAACCTCGGCGAGATGGTCACCGCGACGCAGTCCGTCTCCGACGAGACCCTGCAGCTCCTCGCCGACGAGATGAACTACGCGGTTCAGATCGTCAGCCCGGAGGAGGAGGACCGCGAGCTGCTCGAGTCCTTCGACATCGAGTTCGGCGAGGACGAGGGCGACGAGGAGGACCTGGTGGTCCGTCCGCCGGTCGTCACCGTCATGGGTCACGTCGACCACGGTAAGACCCGCCTGCTCGACGCCATCCGCAAGACGAACGTCATCGCGGGCGAGGCCGGTGGCATCACCCAGCACATCGGTGCCTACCAGGTCGCGACCGAGGTCAACGACGAAGAGCGCAAGATCACCTTCATCGACACCCCGGGTCACGAGGCGTTCACCGCCATGCGTGCCCGTGGTGCGAAGTCGACCGACATCGCGATCCTGGTCGTCGCGGCCAACGACGGCGTCATGCCGCAGACGGTCGAGGCGCTCAACCACGCCAAGGCGGCCGACGTGCCGATCGTGGTCGCGGTCAACAAGATCGACGTCGAGGGTGCCGACCCGACCAAGGTGCGCGGTCAGCTGACCGAGTACGGCCTGGTGGCCGAGGAGTACGGCGGCGACACCATGTTCGTCGACATCTCCGCCAAGCAGGGTCTGCACATCGACTCGCTGCTGGAGGCCGTGATCCTCACGGCCGACGCCTCGCTCGACCTGCGGGCCAACCCGAACCAGGACGCGCAGGGCATCTCGATCGAGTCCCGTCTCGACCGCGGCCGTGGTGCCGTGGCGACGGTCCTCGTCCAGCGAGGCACGCTGCGGGTCGGCGACACGATGGTGGTGGGCGACGCCTACGGCCGCGTCCGCGCCATGCTCGACGACAACGGCAACAACGTCGCCGAGGCCGGCCCGTCGACGCCGGTCCAGGTCCTGGGCCTGACCAACGTCCCGGGTGCGGGCGACAACTTCCTCGTGGTCGAGGAGGACCGTACGGCCCGCCAGATCGCGGAGAAGCGCGCCGCCCGTGAGCGCAACGCCGCGTTCGCCAAGCGCACGCGCCGCGTGTCGCTGGAGGACCTGGACAAGGTGCTCAAGGCCGGCGAGGTCCAGCAGCTGAACCTGATCATCAAGGGTGACGCTTCCGGTTCGGTCGAGGCCCTGGAGTCCTCGCTGCTCCAGCTGGACGTCGGCGAAGAGGTCGACATCCGGGTCCTGCACCGCGGCGTCGGTGCGGTCACGGAGTCCGACATCGACCTGGCGATGGGTTCCGACGCCATCGTGATCGGCTTCAACGTCCGCGCGGCCGGCCGCGCGGCGCAGATGGCCGAGCGCGAGGGTGTGGACGTCCGGTACTACTCGGTCATCTACCAGGCGATCGAGGAGATCGAGGCGGCCCTCAAGGGCATGCTCAAGCCGGAGTTCGAGGAGGTCGAGCTCGGTACGGCGGAGATCCGCGAGGTCTTCAAGTCGTCCAAGCTGGGCAACATCGCCGGTGTCCTCATCCGCTCCGGCGAGGTGCGCCGCAACACCAAGGCCCGCCTCATCCGCGACGGCAAGGTGGTCGCGGAGAACCTCACCATCGAGGGCCTGCGTCGCTTCAAGGACGACGTCACCGAGATCCGCGAAGGCTACGAGGGCGGTATCAACCTCGGCAACTTCAACGACATCAAGGTCGACGACGTCATCGCGACGTACGAGATGCGGGAGAAGCCGCGGGCGTAACGGCCCACGGTTCGTGAAGCTGGCCGACGGGACCGAGGTCCCGTCGGCCAGCGCCCCTTTTCCCCGCCTGGCCACCCCACCCGGTCGGCCGACGGCCGGGGTCCGGGGCGGAGCCCCCGGGCGGCGCCGAGGCCGACGGTGACCAGGAAAGTCGGTCGAGCCACCGACGGCCAGGCGGTAACGTGGCTCCCAGGCCATCGATCCCGTACCGGCGGGTATACCCGGCACACAACATGTACGTGGGGACTCTGTCCTTCGACCTCCTCCTCGGCGACGTCCACTCGCTGAAGGAGAAGCGCTCCGTCGTCCGCCCGATCGTCGCCGAACTCCAGCGGAAGTACGCGGTGAGCGCGGCGGAGGTGGACCACATGGACCTCCACCGGCGAGCGATCATCGGCCTCGCCATGGTCTCCGGCGACGCGGCCCACCTCACCGACGTACTGGATCGGTGCGAACGGCTGGTCGCGGGCCGCCCCGAGGTCGAGCTGCTGTCCGTACGACGGCGCTTCCACGGCGAAGACGACTGACCACAGAACGCAAGAAGAAACAAGGAACGGGAGACGGACCAGTGGCCGACAACGCGCGGGCGAAAAGGCTGGCGGACCTCATCCGGGAGGTGGTGGCCCAGAAGCTGCAGCGCGGGATCAAGGACCCGCGGCTCGGCTCGCACGTCACCATCACGGACACCCGGGTCACGGGTGACCTGCGGGAGGCGACCGTCTTCTACACGGTCTACGGCGACGACGAGGAGCGGAAGGCCGCAGCGGCGGGCCTGGAGAGCGCCAAGGGCATCCTGCGCTCCGAGGTGGGACGCGCGGCCGGCGTGAAGTTCACGCCGACCCTGACCTTCGTCGCGGACGCACTGCCGGACACCGCCCGGACCATCGAGGACCTCCTCGACAAGGCGCGGCAGTCCGACGAGAAGGTGCGCGAGGCGGCCACCGGCGCCACGTACGCCGGCGGCGCGGACCCGTACAAGAAGCCGTCCGAGGACGACACGACCGACACGGACGGCGACGCCGCGGAATGACGCAGAAGCACACCACGCCCGACGGCCTCGTCATCGTCGACAAGCCGTCGGGCTTCACTTCGCACGACGTGGTCGCCAAGATGCGCGGCATCGCCCGGACCCGCCGGGTCGGCCACGCCGGCACCCTCGACCCGATGGCGACCGGCGTCCTGGTCCTCGGTGTCGAGCGCGCCACCAAGCTCCTCGGGCACCTCGCCCTCACGGAGAAGGAGTACCTGGGCACCATCCGCCTGGGCCAGAACACGATCACCGACGACGCCGAGGGCGAGGTCACCTCGTCCACCGACGCCTCCAAGGTGACCCGGGACGCCATCGACGCCGGCATCGCCAAGCTGACCGGCGACATCATGCAGGTGCCGTCCAAGGTCAGCGCCATCAAGATCGACGGCGTACGGTCGTACAAGCGGGCGCGCGACGGCGAGGACTTCGAGATCCCCGCCCGCCCGGTGACCGTCTCCTCCTTCACCGTGTACGACGTCCGGGACGCCGTGACCGACGACGGCACCCAGGTCCTCGACCTGATCGTCTCCGTCGTCTGCTCCTCCGGCACCTACATCCGCGCCCTCGCCCGTGACCTGGGCGCCGATCTCGGCGTCGGCGGCCACCTCACCGCGCTGCGCCGGACGCGCGTCGGACCGTACAAGATCGATACGGCGAAGACGCTGGACCAGCTCCAGCAGGAGCTGACCGTGATGCCGATCGCGGACGCCGCCGCGGCCGCGTTCCCGCGCTGGCAGGTGGACCCCCGGCGCGCCCGGCTGCTGCTGAACGGCGTCCGGCTGGAGATGCCCGAGGAGTACGCGGGCGCCGGTCCCGTCGCCGTCTTCGAAGCCGAGGGCCGTTTCCTCGCGCTCGTAGAACACCACAAGGGCAAGGCGAAGAGCCTGGCCGTCTTCGGCTGAGACATCGGCCGGGACGTCTGCCGGGACACCTGCCACGGGTGTCACCTCTGCGCGTCGCCCGTGGAGCGGCGGCCGGCCACGGGGCGAGCCCCCTGCCGCCGCTCCACGGTCCCCCCTCGGTTCCCCCACCTCTAGGGTTATCCAACGGCTCCCGCCTATTCACCCGACCGGGCAGGCGCTCGGAGTGAACCGGGGGAGCGGAAGGGGGCGCGTTCGCCAGGCGATCTGTCCCGCCGATCATCGCGCGCCTAACGTCGACAACAGCGCGACGGAAGACAGTGCGCGTGAGCTCGGGCGGGGAGGTACGGGCCATGGCGGGACGGGGCCCGCGCACCGTAAGCGGTGGCCGGTCGGCGGCGGACGGTGCGCGCGAGAGGGCGGAAGGCTTCCGCCGGGGACAGCGGAATCGTACGGACGACAGGGGTGCCGCGGGCACCACTGGATACACCACCGGCACCACAGGTCTCACCCAAGCCACAGCGCCCTCACGTCCCCCGGCCACACCGGACCCGCATCCCGGCGGCCCGCTGCCCGACCCCGCCCTCGTCCAGATCCGCGACCTCGCCGGCCGCCCCCGGGGCGTCGGCTTCCTCGCCGATCACCAGGGGACCCTGCTCACCAGCCACGAGGCGGTCGACGGCCTGCCCCGGCTCGTGCTGCAGGTCGCCGGCGGCGACCGCACCTGTGTGGTCGCCGCCGACGCCGTCACCCCGCTGCCCGAGCGCGACCTGGCACTCGTCCGCACCGAGGGCCTCGGTCTCGACCCGCTGCCGCTGTCCGTGCGGGAGCGGATCGACGCCGGAACCTATGTCCGGATCCCCGCGGGCTGCTGGCGCCAGGCGCGGGTACTGGCCGCCACCGAGGTGACGTACACCGCCACCGACCGCTTCCACCTCCTCCAGGACGCGCTGGAGCTGGCGATCGGCACCGCAGGCCGGGACGCGCTGCGGCTGGGCGGCGGGGCGGCCGGGGGACCGGTGCTCGACGCGGAGACCGGCGCGGTGATCGGCGTCCTCGGCACCGCCCTGCACTCCGCGCAGGGCGACACGGGCTTCGCGGTGCCGCTCCGGCCCGCCGACGGCCCCCTCGGCGAGCTGCTCGCCCGCAACGCGGCCACCGTGCCCGCCTACGGCGGCGACCTCAACCTGGCCGGCCTTCTGCAGCTGACCGCCACCTCGGCCGCCCAGGACGGCCCCCAGGGCCTTCCCGCCGGTGCCGTGGAGCCGGTCGAACGCCAGGGAGTCGCACGGGAGTTGGCCGCCTTCACGGACGGCGAGCGGGCCGTGCTCGGGCTCGTCGGCGCACCCGGCAGCGGCCGTACGACGGCACTGGCGGCCCTCGCCGCCCGCCGGGCCCACGGCGAGCCGGCCGCCCCGACGCTGTGGCTGCGCGGCGCCGACCTGGAGGACGCCGACGACTGCGTGGCCGACGCCGCCCGCCGCACCCTGGAACGGGCCGCCAGGATCGTCGCCGCCGCCCGCTCCGTCCAGCCGGAGTCCCTCGGGGACCTCGGCCCCGAACACCTGGCCCGCCTCGCCGCCCGGGCCGGCCGCCCGCTCCTGGTCCTCCTCGACGGCCCCGAGGAGATGCCCCCCGGCCTCGCCCACCGCCTTCCCGACTGGACCAGGGCAACGGCCGCCTGGCTCCGCCGGACCGGGGCACGGCTGGTGGTGGCCTGCCGGGAGGAGTACTGGGAGCGAGCGGGAGCGGAGTTCCCCGCCGACCTGCTGCACGCTCCGGCGCCTCCCGCGGCTCCCGGCGCCGCGCCGGCGGCCTCCGCCGCTTCGACCCGTCCCGTGGCACTCGCTGCCCCGGTCACCGCCCACAGTTCCGCGACGCCCGCCGCCACCGTCACCCTCGGCGCGCCGCCCACCCCGCAAACCACCAGCACCGCATCCCCCACCCCCCTCCCGCCCTGCCTGCACCTCCCCGACCTGACGGAGGACGAGGCCCGCCTGGCCCGCGCCCGCTACGGGCTGCCGGACGGCCTCCTCGCCGAGCGCGACGCACGGCATCCGCTCACCCTCCGGCTGCTGTCCGAGGTGCGGGCCGCCGCCCCGGACGTCCGGGACGGCGCCGGACCCGTCGACCGGCACGAGGTGTTCGCCGCCCACCTGGACCTGATGTGCCTGCGGATCGCGGTCCGGCTGGCTGCGGAGAGCGGCCCGCGCGGCACCGCCGTACGCCGGCTCGCCGCTCGCGTGGCCGGGCAGGTGCACGAGGCCGCCCGGCGGAGCCTCGGCCCCGGGCAGGGCGAGCTGGACCGGGCGTCGTTCGAGGCGGTGTTCCCCTGGGGGCCCGCGCCGGCCCGGCTCGGCGGCGGCACCGGATGGGCGTCCGCCGTACTGACCGAGGGCCTGCTCGTCCCGGCCGGCCCGGGCTACCGCTTCGCGCACGAGGAGCTGGCCGACTGGCTCCAGGGCCTGCACCTGGACCTCGACGAAGCTCTGCGCGCGCTGGTCCACCGCCCCCGTACCGACCGCGAAACCGCTCCCGTGCCGGTGCCGCACCATCGCGTCGGCCCCGTCGTGCAGGCCCTGCTGCACCTCGCCCGGCAGCACGGAGACCGCCAACTCGCCACCCGACTGCGGGACTTGACGGACGCCCTCGACCGCGACCCCGGCTCCTGGTGGGCCGCCCGGCTGCTCGCCCGCACCCTGCTGCAGGTCCCGGACGCGACGCCGTACACCGAGGTGCTGCGGCTGCTGGCCGACCGGATCGTCGCCTGGCGCCGGGCGCGGCGGCCCGTGCCGGCCGAGTTCGGTCCCGGCTTCTGGACCGAACTGCCGGTCTGCGACACCGAGCGGCTCGATCTGCTGCGCCGGCTCGTGCTGGCCGACCAGGCGCCCCCGGAGGCCGGCGAGCGCTACCTGGACGCCGTCGCCCGGCTGCTCGCCGCCGCGCCCGCCGTCGTACAGCCTCGGCTGACCCGCTGGTTCGACGACGAACGGCCGCTGCCCGCGACCCCGCACGCCACCGTCGCGACCGCCGCGCAGGCGCTGCTGCACACCCACCGGCACGGCGCGCTGGACGACCTCACCGAGATCCTGGCGGCCAGTGCGCACCGGCGTGCCGACGAACTGCTCGCGACCCTCGCCGAGGACGAGCCGTCGGCCGTCTGCCGGGCGGTCGACCGCTGGGCGCACGACGAGCGCCCGGCCCGCCGGACCGCGGCCGTGGCCCACGGCCTGCGCGCGGCCCCGCACGTCCGTACGGAGGCCGACCGCGAGCTGCTGCGCTACGCCGCGCTCGCCCTGCTGGCCCGCCCCGCCGACCGCGCCCTGCACGGCGGCGCCCTCGCCCTGCTGGTCCACGACCCGCACACCCGCGACCGGCACCTCGCCGCGGCCCTGCGGCACTTCGCCGACGGCGATCCGCAGTTCCCGCCGAGCGCCCTGGCCCCCGCCCTGGCCACCCACCCCGAACCGGTCCTGGAGGCCTTCCGCACCCGGCTGTGCGGCCCGCGCGCGGGGGAGGCGGCGGGCACCGTGGGGGAGGCGCTTCGCACCCTCACGGACGTCACCACCCCGGCCCTGGCCCGCCGCGTCGTCCCCGTGCTGCAGGAGACCGCACGGCTGCGCCCGCACACCGCCGGACCCGTCGCCGGCCACGTCGACCGCCGCCTCGCCGAGGGCCCCAGCGCCCGCCCCGTCCTGCTGCCCCTGGTCACCGGCCTGCTCGACGGCGCACCCGAACAGCTCCGTGCCGCCCTCGCCACCGTCCTCGCCGCCGCCGCCACCCCCGCCTCCCGCCCGCTGCGCCGGGAGCTCCTGGAACTGCTGCTCGCCCGGGAACAGGAACCGTCCGTGCTGGACGCCGTACTGCACGCGGCGGCCGAGCACGGTGACGGCTGCGACGACGGCCGGGAGGAGGAGGTCCGCGGGCTCGTCCACCGCACCGGTCTGCTCCTCGTGCGCACCCCCGAGGGCGCCACCCGCTTCGACCGCGGCCTGGTCGACCTGGGCCGGCACGTGCCCGGATTCGCCGCGCGCATGGCCGGCTGGCTGGCCGCCGCCCCGGAGGACTGGGCCGCCGTCGTGGGCCCCAGCACTCGCCGCATGCTGGAGAACCTCGCCGGCGTCCGCGTACCGGCGTGAGCGGTGACAGGGAGGTGCCGTGAACGTGCGCCCGGTCACAGCCCCGATACCGATGCGGGTCCGGGGCACCCGGCATGGCACCCTTAGACCTGCGCAAGTCTTAGGCGTCGATATGGACACGGGTTCGAGGAGCGGTCACAGTGCAGCGCTGGCGTGGCTTGGAGGACATCCCCCAGGACTGGGGGCGCAGCGTCGTCACCATCGGTTCCTACGACGGCGTCCACCGCGGCCACCAGCTGATCATCAGGCACGCCGTGGACCGCGCCCGTGAGCTGGGCGTCCCCGCCGTCGTGGTCACCTTCGACCCGCACCCCAGCGAGGTCGTCCGCCCCGGCAGCCACCCGCCGCTGCTCGCCCCGCACCACCGCCGCGCGGAGCTCATGGCCGACCTGGGCGTGGACGCGGTCCTGATCCTCCCCTTCACCACCGAGTTCTCGAAGCTCTCGCCCGCCGATTTCGTGGTGAAGGTCCTGGTGGACAAGCTGCACGCGAAGGCGGTCGTGGAGGGCCCGAACTTCCGCTTCGGCCACAAGGCCGCCGGCAACGTGGAGTTCCTGGCCGAGCAGGGCAAGATCTACGACTACGACGTCGAGGTCGTCGACCTGTACGTCACCGGCGAGGCGGGCGGCGGACAGCCGTTCTCCTCGACCCTGACCCGCCGCCTGGTCGCCGAGGGCGACGTCGAGGGCGCCCGCGAGATCCTGGGCCGCCCGCACCGCGTGGAGGGCGTGGTCGTCCGCGGCGCCCAGCGCGGCCGCGAACTGGGCTTCCCGACGGCCAACGTCGAGACCCTCCCGCACACCGCCATCCCCGCCGACGGCGTGTACGCCGGCTATCTGCACGTCGAGGGCGAGGCCATGCCGGCCGCGATCTCCGTCGGCACCAACCCGCAGTTCGACGGCACCGAGCGCACGGTGGAGGCGTACGCCATCGACCGCGTCGGCCTCGACCTGTACGGCCTGCACGTCGCCGTCGACTTCCTCGCCTATGTGCGCGGCCAGGCGAAGTTCGAGTCGCTGGAGGCCCTGCTGGAGCAGATGGCGGCGGATGTGAAGCGGTGCCGGGAGATCGTGGCGGCGGAGGAGTAGGCCTTCGGCGTTCCCACTGCACGAAGGGGCGGCCGGTGCGATGAGCACCGGCCGCCCCTTTCGTCTGCTGCGGCTACTGCTGCTGCGGCGGGGCCTGCGGCGGCTGCTGTCCCTGCGGGGGCTGCGGGTAGCCGTACGGCTGGCCGGGCTGCTGCGGCTGGCCCTGCTGCGGCGGGTACGGCTGCTGACCCGGCGCGGCCTGCGGGTAGGGCTGCTGACTCGGCGCGGCCTGCGGGTAGGGCTGCTGGCCGGGTGCCTGCGGGTACGGCGGCTGGGCCTGCTGGGGCGCGTAGGGCTGCGGCGGCCCCGTGTACAGCTCCTGGCCGGGTGCCTGCGGGTAGGGCTGGCCCGGCATCGGCTGGCCCGGCATCGGCGGGGCGGCGACCGGCGGCGGGTTGCCGTCGCTGGTCCACAGGCCGTGCGCCTGCTGGTGCCGCACGAAGTCCTCGGCGACCAGCGCGGCGAGGTTGAAGTACGCCTCGCGCGTCCGCGGCCGCATCATGTCGAGGTCGACCTCGGCACCGGCCGCCAGATGCTCGTCGAAGGGCACGACCACGACGGCGCGGGTCCGCGTCTCGAAGTGGGACACGATGTCCTCGACCTTGATCATCTTGCCGGTCTCGCGGACCCCGGAGATGACCGTGAGGGACCGGGAGACCAGGTCGGCGTACCCGTGCGCGGACAGCCAGTCCAGCGTCGTGCTGGCGCTGCTCGCACCGTCCACGGAGGGCGTGGAGATGATGATCAGCTGGTCGGCGAGGTCCAGCACGCCACGCATGGCGCTGTAGAGCAGACCCGTGCCGGAGTCGGTCAGGATGACCGGGTACTGCCGGCCGAGGACGTCGATCGCGCGCCGGTAGTCCTCGTCGTTGAACGTGGTCGAGACGGCCGGGTCCACGTCGTTGGCGATGATCTCCAGACCGGAGGGCGCCTGCGAGGTGAACCGCCGGATGTCCATGTACGAGTTCAGATACGGGATCGCCTGGACGAGGTCGCGGATGGTGGCACCCGTCTCCCGGCGCACGCGCCGCCCGAGGGTACCGGCGTCCGGGTTCGCGTCGATGGCGAGGATCTTGTCCTGCCGCTCGGTGGCGAGGGTGGAGCCCAGCGCGGTGGTCGTGGTCGTCTTGCCGACACCGCCCTTGAGGCTGATGACCGCGATCCGGTAGCAGGACAGCACCGGCGTACGGATCAGCTGCAGCTTGCGCTGCCGCTCGGCCTCCTCCTTCTTGCCGCCGAGCTTGAACCGGCCGCCCGCCGCCGCGGGCCGTCCGCTCTTGGCCTTCTGCTTCTTGTTGTTCAGCAGCCGGTCCGAGGACAGCTCCACGGCGGCCGTGTAACCGAGCGGCGCGGCACCGGGGTTGGTCGGCTGCCGCTGGTCGTGCTGGAGCGGCTGCGGCCACGCCGCACCGGAACGCGGATCCACCGGCGCCTGGGGAGCGTGCGGGGCCTGGGGCATGTGGGGGGCTTGGGGTGGCTGAGGGGCCTGCTGTCCCTCGGTGGCCGCGGGCGCGCCGTCGGGGCCCTGCGGAGGCTGCGGGAAGCCGTAACCGCCAGTTGCGTTGGGGTGGTTGGGGTTCGGCTGGGCGGCGGGCGGCTGGGGGAAGCCGTAACCGCCGGGCTGGGGCTGGGGCTGGGGCTGGGGCTGGGGCTGGGGTTGGGGCTGGGCCTGTGGCTGAGGCTGAGGCTGAGGCTGAGGCTGGGCGTTGGGGGTGCCCGGTTGCGGGAAGCCGTAACCGCCTGCCGCGTTCGGGCCGTTGGGGGTCGGCTGCGGCGCGGGCGGCTGGGGGAAGCCGTAACCGCCTGCTGTGTTCGGGCCGTTGGGGGTCGGCTGCGGTGCGGTGGGCACGCCGGGCTGGTTCGCCTGGTTGGGCTGGTGCCAGGCGGCGGGCGCGGGCTGCGGGGCCTGCGGCTGGAACGGCGGCTGCTGGCCGGGCCCGCCACCGGCGCCCTGCCCGGCCGACGGCTGCGGCTGTCCGGGCATCGGGCCGGGCTGCTGCTGCGCGGGCCACTGGGCCGCCGGAGCGGGCGCCGCGGGCTGATAGGAGGGCGGCAGCGGGGGCACACCACTCTGCGGCGCGGGCGGAGGCGTCCAGCCGGGCTGGGCGTCCTGGGCGGGAGCGGGCGGCACGGGGGCCTGGGGCGCGCCGGTCTGCGACGCGCCGTCCTGCGCGGTGGCCTCGGTCGTGGTGCCGTCAGAGTCGACGGCACCTTGCGCCACGGCGTCCGTGGATCCGGAGGCGTCGGAGTCGGCGTCGTCGGACTCGGTGTTGTCGGACTGGGTGTTGTCGGCCTTGGCGAGGTCGGCTTCGGCATCCTCGGCGGACCCGTCCCGGGCGCTGTCGGTGTCCCCGGCCTCGGCACCGGCGTCACCCTCGGCCGTGTCCTCGACCTGGGCCTTGCTCTCGCCTTCGCCTTCGCTTTCATCCGCGTCGGCCTCGGAGACAGCCGCTTCCTCCCCGGAACCGGCTTCCGCGGAGAGCACCTTCGCGGACTGCGCACGCGACAGCTCCCCGGCACCCTCGGCCGCGTCGCTCTCGGCACCGGCGGAGCCCGTGGCCGTACCCTCCGTCGAGCCCTCGTCGCCGGCGCCGTCCCGCATCGCGGCCGCGCGCTCGGCGATCTCGGCGATCTCGCGCTTCAGGGCCACGGCGGAGAACCGCATGGTGGCCCCGCTCTCCAGGTCCCCGTTGCCCGTCTCCGGCTCCACCGTGGGCGCCGGCGCCTCCGGCTGCGCCTGCTGAGCCGGCGGGGCGGCCTGCGGCGGCTGCGCCTCGAAGCCCTCCGGCAACCGCGGCATCGGAACGGGAGTTCCGACGGGCGGCGCGGGCGCGGAGTAGGGGGTGCCCTCGGCCGGCGCAGGCGGAGCATAGGGCGCGCCCTGGGCCTGCGGGGGCGGTGGCGCGTACGAAGTCCCCTGCGGCGGCGTGAACGGAGCGCCCTGCGGGGGCGGCGGGGGTACCGGAGCCGGCGACGGCGCACCGGAGGAGCCCTGCGCGTTCTGCGTGTACCAGGCGGGCGGCGCGTAGTCGATGGTGAACTCGCCCGTCATCTCGATGGCGGACTCCGCGTCGGTCTGGTCGTCGTCGGGTGTGTCCCAACCCCCGCGGATCCCGTCCCGATCGCTGTTCACAGTTCCTCCTGGTGTGGTCGAACACCCTCATGCCGTGCTTGGGGGCGACCGTTCCTGTCGCACGATTCGCCGGGCTTCCCCCTTGGGTCGACGGACCCCCGCGTCGCAGCGCGCGCACCGCCCGACCCCAGCCTAATCACCAAAGCGACGCGACTGGCAGGCCCGGCTGCCCCTTCCTGCCCGTCCGACGCGTCACACCGGGCCCGAGACGGCCACGGCGCACCCGGACGTACACCAAAACGTGACAACAGTGCTCGTGAGAAACCAGGCAAGTTGGACGCGTCAGTCCATCCGGCGTGCCACGCCCAGCAGTCCCGTCTCGGCGTCGGTCGCCCGAGTCACCACGTACTGCCGGTCCCGCTCCGTGCACCAGAGGGTCACTCCGTCCGGAAGCGTGGGCAGCGTGTCGAGTTCGGGGCGCGGGAGCCCCATCACCCGCCCGATCTCCACCGCTTCGTCCGGCGACACCCGCTGCACGCCCACCAGGCGCGCCTGACGCATCAACCGCGGCGCGACCGGACTCAGATACGGCAGCAGCGTCAGCACCGACTGCCAGGGAGCCGACACCACACGTCCGCGCGGCGGGCGCATGCCGCAGTCCCGCACCACCAGCACGGGCGTACCGGCCGAGGCGCCCTGCGGGGGCACACGGCCGACGTCGTACACCGCGAGGCCGTTCTGCCCGCCGCCCATGGCGTGCACCATGGGCATCCAGGCCTGTGCGCGCCCCGTCTCGACGGCCACGCGCGCCCCCGTCGCCGCCGCCCGCAGCGCCATGACCTGCGCGGTCCACAGGCCGCCGATGAGCACGATGTCGTACGGCGTGGGGCGGTTCACCCCGAGCACGGCGGGCCGGCCCTCGGCGTTGACGCCGACGACCACGCCGTCGTCACCGATGGGCAGGGACAGCGCGTCGGCCTGCTCCACGGGCAGCACATGCCGCGGATGGCGGGGGCCGAGGAGACCGAAGCCGGTGCGCAGCCGTTCGCCGAGTCCGGGCGCCGACGAGGCCGTGCCGGACGGCGTGGGAGATGTCGACAGGGCCATCAGCGGGCACCTCCAAGCGGCAGGGTGGCCAGAACACCGGGGAGTTGTTCACGGTCCAGGCGGGCAAGTCCGGTTCGCGCAGACCGTGCGGCCTGTTCCAGATTGCGCCGGGCGTCGGTCAGTTCCTGGTTGCTGCGGCCGGTGATGCGGACATGGCCGGTGATGGCCACGTCCTGCTGCGCGCCCTTGGCCAGGGTCAGGCTGAAGGTCGTCGCCAGGGCGGGCACCTCGGTCAGCTGCGCCACCAACTGCGCCAGCGAGCCACCCGATCCGCCCAGTTGAGGCCAGCGGCGCACCCAGTAGGTGGTGTGCCGGCGGTTGTCGCAGCGCCAGCTGCGGAGGGACTCCTCGGTGCGGCGCTGCGGCGCCTCGCCGCGCCCGGCCTGGGCCGTCACCATGGGGTTGGCGCACGCGGACGTCGCGATGGCGGCCGTCAGCTCCTCCTCGGTGAGCACGCTCGCCCGGAACCCGGCGCCGGTCAGCCGGCTCGACAGATGCTCGGCCGAGCGGGTCAGGCACTTCTGTGCGCCCGTCAGTCCGCCGCCGCGCGCGGCCACCGCCTCCGGGCACAGCTCGGGATCCAGCTTCAGCGCGATCCACGTGATGCGCACCGCGGGGGAGCCGGTCTGGGCCTGCAGGGGCGCGTAGTTGCTGACCACGACCGACTGCTGGGGCAGGTGCAGCGCGGGCGCGGGCTGGGTGTGCACGACGATCTGCGCCGACTCCAGCCGGATTCCGTCGACTTCGAGGGCGTCCCGCACCAGGCCCACCGGAAGCGGTCTGCGGCCGCGCTCCGCGCGCAGCGCGTCGGCGTCCGACTCCACCTGGAGCACCGCGGTCAGGAAGCCGCCGTCGCCGACCATGCCGATCGGCCGCTGGTCGCGGTCGTCGCCGCGGCTGTAGCTGTAGGTGCGCAGGGTCGGGTCGCACTCCACGGCCGGTGCGAGTCCGGCGTCGGTGCCCGCCGGCACCGGTGTGCTCGCCGCCCGCCGTTTGCGGGTCCGCAGCGCCAGCAGGGTGCTGAGCCATTCCGGCAGGGAGCGTCCCCGGCGGCGTACGACCGCGAGGACCACGAACAGCGCGGCGACCGGGGCGACGGCGATCAGGGCGACCGTGCCCACGAGCCACCCGCACAGCACGAGCGCACCCGCGATCTCCAGCAGCACCAGCCGCTGCAGCGCGAACGAACCGCCGCGGCCCGAACGGGACTCCGGATGCGGCGTGAACGAACCCTGGTAAGTGGCCGGTACCTGCTGGGTGGTGGGCTGAGAGGAAGACGAGCCGCGGGCACTCGAGCGGCGCGTGCGACGAGGTCGTGATCCCGATTGCGATCGCGACCGGGTCCGCGTTGCGGAAGCCATCACTCCAAAACCCCCGAACTCACCCGGAAACCCTTTGAGCTCCGGTCCCTTCAAGCCGTGAGCACCCTACCCGTGCCACAAGCACACCCACGCAACAGGCATAGTAGGGGGCGGGTCTGACAGTCGAGTCACCAGAGGCAACCGAGGGCGGGGGACGGATCTTCACAGGTCCCCCACGGCTCCGCAACGGGGAGAGAGCGGACACAGATGGCATCACGGCGGCACGAACTCAACGCCTACACCTTCGCGAAGCGCCGCACGCTCGCAGCATTCCTTCAGCCTTCGCCCTCCGGCTCGGAGGAAGGCGCCCCCAAGCCGCTGGGCGCACTGGTGCCCGGTCTCGTCGTCGGCGCCGTGGTCCTCGCGGTGTTCGGCGCGATCGGGATGTTCAGCCCGACGGCGCCCAAGGGGTGGGACGACCCGGAGAAGCACGTCATCGTCGCCAGCGAGTCGACGACGCGGTACGTCGTCCTGAAGACGGGCAAGCAGGTGCAGCTGCACCCGGTCCTCAACATGGCCTCGGCCAAGTTGCTGCTGAGCCCCGAGAACGACAGCGTCATCACCGTCGACGAGAAGATCCTGGACAGCGGCAAACCCCCGCACGGCGTCACCATCGGCATCCCCTACGCCCCCGACCGCCTGCCCTCCGCCGACGAGGCCTCGGCCGCCAAGCGCTGGGCGGTCTGCGAGCGGCCCGGCGCCGGCGGCCGGGCCATCCAGAAGGCGGCCTTCGTCCTCGCGAAGAAGGAATGGCCCAAGACGGAGGGAGCCGACCGGCTCACCGGAGGCGACCTGATGTACGTCGTCGCCCCGGACGGCAAGACCCAGTACGTCGTCGACGCACACGGCACGGCGTACCAGATCGGGAACCCGGACGACAAGGAACTGCTCAAGGCCCTCGACACCCAGGGCCGTGCCCCGCAGCGCGTCTCCCAGGAGTGGCTCGCCACCCTGCATAAGGGCGACGCGGTCTCGATCCCCCGCATCCAGGGCACGCCCGGCGCGAAGGCCGGCGCAGGGTTGCCGGACCAGTACGACAAGGTCGGCGAGGTCATCAAGGCGTACGACGGCCATACCCTCCAGTACTACGTCGTGCTGCAGGGCAAGGTCGCCCGCATCTCCGAGTTCACGGCCACGCTCCTGCTCAACAGCGGACAGCTCGTCAACGTCGGCCAGGCAGGCGAGGCACAGAAGGTCAGCCCCGGCGCGATCGCCGACAGCACCACCTTCGAGGGCGGCAGGAACTGGCCGACGTACAAGCCGAGGACGGTGAACGACGGCTCCAGCGCCACCAGCGGCCGCAACACGGTCTGCAACGTCCTGCGCTCGGTCGGCGCCAAGGGCGGCACCACCCTGTCGACATGGGTGGGCACGGACTTCCCCGCCCAGCTGCCCACCGGCTCCTCCAGCGGGTACGTCACCCCGGGCTCCGGCCAGCTCTACCGCCAGTTCCAGGGCACGGAGACCTCGGTCGGCGGTGTCTTCCTGGTGACCGACACCGGACTGCGCTACGCCCTCCAGTCCAACAGCGACAGCGACAGCAACAACGAAGGCATCGGCACCTCCGCCAAGAAGCGCAAGGAGGAGCTGCAGGAGGCGAGGATCGCCCAGACCCATCTCGGCTACGAGAAGGTGTCTCCCGCCCCCATCCCGATGGAGTGGTCGACGTTCCTGCCGACGGGACCGCGCCTGTCGGAGGCGGCGGCACGGCAGCCGCAGGGCTCCTAGCGGCGGGGCGGAGGAGAACGGAATCATGCTGAAGGCGAAGGCAGGCACGCCGGGGACCGCGGCAAGAGCGGCGGCCCTGACCGCCGCGACGGTCCTCACCGCGACGACGACGGTGATCGCCCTCCCCGCCGCCCCGGCCCTGGCGGACGACGGCCAGTGCACGTTCCCGTCGAAGCCGTACGCGGGCCGGCCGTGGGCGTTGCAGCGCGTCAACCTCGACGAGCTGTGGGCGCTGTCGACGGGCAAGGGCGTTCAGGTGGCCGTGATCGACACCGGGGTCGACGTGAAGAATCCGCAGCTCACCAAGGCCGTGGACGCGTCGAAGGGCGAGAATCTGCTCCCGGCCAAGAACGCCAAGGGCGAGGCGATAGACCGCGGCAACAAGTCGGGCACCACGGACACGGTCGGCCACGGCACGCGCGTGGCGGGCATCATCGCGGCCCGCCCGATGAAGGGGACGGGCTTCGTCGGCCTGGCACCGGACGCGACGATCATCCCGATCAAGCAGAACGACGCCGAAGGCGACGGCACGGCGGACAAGCTGGCCCAGGCGATCCGCGACGCGGTCGCCAAGGGCGCGGACGTCATCAACATCTCCCAGGACACGGCCAACGCGGTCTCGGGCGGCCCGGCGCTGCAGTCGGCCGTCGACTACGCCCTGAGCCGGCACGTCGTGGTCGTGGCCTCGGCCGGCAACGACGGCCTGGGCGGCAACGTCAAGCTGACCTACCCGGCGTCGTACAAGGGCGTCCTGGCCGTGGCGGCTTCCGACCGCAACAACGAACGGGCGCCGTTTTCACAGTCGCAGGACACGGTGGGCGTCGCCGCACCCGGCGTCGACATGATCTCCACGGTTCCCGGCGGCGGCCACTGCTCCGACAACGGCACGAGTTTCTCGGCCCCCTATGTGGCGGGTGTGGCTGCCCTGTTGAAGGCCAAGTACCCCGACTGGACGGCCCAGGAGGTCGTCGCCCAGATCGAGCAGACCGCGGAACGCTCCATCCCGGGGCACGACCGGCTCGTGGGCTGGGGCGTGGTGGACCCGGTGAAGGCACTCTCGGACGTGGATCCGGAGCACCCCGTCCAGTCCCCGCACCCCGAGGGCGGCGTGTCCAAGGCGGAGGCCCCGTCGGTCACGCCGCTGCACTTCGGCGAGACCGCGGAGGAGCGCAACAGCCGCATGGCGACCTACGTCGTCGTGGGCGTCCTGGTCCTGGTGGCGGGGCTCAGCGGTACGGCGGTGGCGGTACGCGACGCGCGGCGCAGGCGCGGCAGGCTGGAGACCGGGCGACGAACGCCCTGGACAAACTGAACGTGCTGGGCCTGTTCCTGTCCGCCGTGCTGCCGGCCGTGGCGTGCGTGAAGGCGGACCGGGTCCGCTCCTGGCGCGCGCATCAGTCCATCGGCACCGGAACTGCCCGACGGCGCCTTCGTCTTCGCGCGGATCCTCTTCATCAGCCTCGCCGGCTATGGCATCTACACGGCCGTCCAGGGCTTCGGCGTCTCCGACCGCACGTCCCCGGGACGACAGCGAGCTGACCAGCGCGGTGCATCGGGCCACGGACGACCTGGACGGCTACCGGTTCACGGTCGACGGCTCCGGCACGCCGCTGCACTTCTACGCCCTACGCGTCGCTGCTCGAGGGCAAACTGGTCGAGTACGGCGGCGGCGACGCCCCGCAGACCGGCGTGACCGCCACCCCATGCGACGCCGACACGGCCGACGACAGACGGACGACTACTCCCCGCCCGGGCTCAACGGCGGGGAGAGCTCACTGACGTACCGGGGACACCGGATCGCTGTGACGAAGCAGAAAAGGGAGTGCTGACCCGGGGGAGTGGTGGGCAGGCCGGCTGACCTCACAGCTTGCCGAAGACCACGCCTCGCCAGGTCCAGCCGGACTTCAGGACAGTGTCGCGCAGCGGCTGGCGCAGCTCGGCACTGTCGAAGCGGAAGGTCTCCGTCGCCTCGAGCCGACCGCTCTCCCCCCGTCCGATCGTCCACTCGCGGCTGACGGTCCGGCTCGGTCCGCGCGTGTACTCGGAAGAGATCTGGAGCCTCGTCGGAGTCCCGACCCGCGAGACCTCCCACTGCTCCTCCAGAGCGCGCACCTCGTGCCCCTTGCGGTCCAACCGCATCCGGATCCGCACGGCGTGACTGATCTGGGACTGCACGAAGACCTGTTGCCAGGCGGGCTCCGTCAACCGCCACTCCGCCAGAAGGTCGCATCCCTCACCGCCGCCGTAACGGATGACGTACGGAACATCGGGCTGATTGAGTCCGAGCAGAGCTGCCCGCAGCTCCTCGCCCGGGATCGGTGGTACTCCCTCCGGGGGATGCTGAGTGCCGGTCAGTTTGTCGAAGAGTCCCATGTGGTCAGCCTACGAAGGGAACCACCGTCAGCTCGCGGCCGGGGAGGCCTTGTCGGCAGGAACTGGAGCGTGGTCGGTAACGACCGGTCGCATGTGGAAGTTCTGCAAAGATCCAGCGATGCCGCGCCTTCATAGGCGATCGCGGTCAGGGTTGGCCGACGGCCTTGAGAGCGCCCGGCGGTCACCGCACATCGCCTCACCGCACACCCGCAAATCGGGCAAACCGAGACGCCTGGTTCAGTCTCGTAACCGAGTCAACACATATGCCGGTTGGACCCGTTGGGCAGGTTGACTACAGTGGTCAAGTGCTGTGAGTCGCGGCTCGCTTTGCGATCGTACGGCGAGCGGACGATCGGTCTCGCCTCGGTCGAGACCGATGGTGTACGGGGAAACGGGGAGGAGTGTCGTGCTTCCGGCAGACATGGTGGGGGGCGTGTCGGCTGCGAACCTCAAGGTCAGCGGAGACGCCTTGACGCAGTTCGTCAACACAGTGGACAGCGTCCTGCAGGATCTTGAGAAGTCGGCCGGCAATCCGGCGCGAGTCGGCGAGCAGACGATCCGGCACACGTCGCTCCGCAGCGGGTCTGCAGCGTTCCATGAGGCCGACGCCCTGTACGGGACGTTCAACGCTGTCCACGAGACGCTGACGAACCTTTCCAAGGCCCTGCATCTGCAGATCGAGGCGATCGGCATCGCCGTCAAGGGGGCCAACGGCACCTTCGACAACCTTGAGGAAGAGCAGCGTCGCAGGTTCTACGAGATCCAGGCGGAGATCAGGCAACTCGATTCGCAGGGCGCCAAGAACGCCGGCGGCGGTAAGAACGCCGGTGGCGGCGCGAACGCCGGCGGCGGCGAGAAGGGGAGGCTCTGAACATGACCGACAAGCACAAAGCGGACATGGACCGGGTCTCCACGGAGAACAAGTTCACCGACTTCGCTCGGGGCCTCGGGGACCAGCCCAGTACTGGCGGCCTCTTTTTCAATCCCGTCGAGATCCTTCGCTCTGTTGCCAAGGCCACCCCGTACGGGCAGGCCATGGTCAAGCGGACGGAATTCGACAACTATGACCTGAACGCGATGCTCGACCTGGTCGATCAGACGAACCCGGAGGACCTGGAGTCCTCCGGTCGGGCCCTCTGGGACGCGCGCGACGCCATCAAGAAGGCAGCCGAAACACTCAAGGGCAAGTTCGATACGGTCGTCTGGGTCGGCAAGGCGGGCGACGACTTCCGTGCATGGGGCGACAATCTCGTCAAGAACGCACATGGGCTGGCCGATTTCGCGGGCGGAGCCGGTGACTCGATCGCCACCGCCGCCGAGGGGCTGGCGTCTGTTCGTAATGCCATGCAGCTTCCCCGCGACACGAGAGCGGTTCCGACGCGGCCCGAAAAGTTCACGGCGGCCGAAAAGGCGGCGGACAAAGAGGGGTACGCCACTGCAGTAACGGTGGAGAAGCACCGCCAAGAGGCGGTCAACCAGATGAACCGGTTGGCGTCTTACTATGCGGTGTCGAACCAATCGCTGCAGGACTTGCACAAGAGCGCTCCTGACTTCGGCGGCCTGCCGAACGTCGGGGTGCCCAAGCCCAGCAAATTTGACGAACCCGCTACACAGGGTTCTGCTTCGCATGGCACGGGCTCAAGCGTGGTCGCAGGGCACCACCCGACAGTGGAGCCGGTGCGTCATGTGACTCCGAGCGGCACAAGCCACACGCCAACACCCGGAAGCGACACGCCAGCCCCCGCAACGGATGTCACGGACCGAGTCAGGCACCCGGACGCGCCGGTGGGTACGCACATCGATACCACGGGCACGCTGCCGCCGCCCACGACCACCACATCCGGGCCCAGTCACACTCCGCCGCTCACGGGCACGCCTCCTACAAGTGGTAGCCAACCCAACGTGTTCGACGGCGGTGGCTTCAGGCTTCCTATGCCCAACGCCACCTCGGGCCGGGGCTTGAACGGCGCCGGCGGGTTCCGCAACCCACCGACCGCTCAGGGGCGCGCGAGTACGTCCGAGCTGACCAATCCGGGCTCCGGGCGCTCCGCGGGGCGAGGGCCCATGGACCAGATGGGCCGCGCGACTTCGACTGGTCAGTCCGCTGCCAAAGGCGCCGGTTCCGGACCGAGGACGTCCTCGCCCATGGGCCGAGGAGTCACGGGCGGCACACCACGACCCGGAGGCACGGGGGCACCACGTACGGGCAGCGGTCCGACCACCGGCGCGGCCCGGTCCAACGGAGTCGTCGGGGGACGGCCGTCCGCCACGAATCCGTCGGCGAAGAACGGGTCGAGGATCCCGCGCGGCACGGTCGTCGGCGGCGAGGAGCAGGCCAACTCCCGGCCCGCGACCGGCCGGTTGGGCCAGCGCGGTGTCTTCGGCGCGCCCGAGTCCTCGGCGCGGCCGGGTACAGGTGTCACCGGTGGTTCACGTTCCGGTGCCGGGTCGGCCGAAGCTGTCACGGGCAGGCCGACCGCGCGCAACTCCGAGGCAGGAGCCGAACGCAAAGGCATGACCCGTGGTGGCGCAGGCCTGACACGCGGCGCCGATCAGAAGGGAAAGCCCGGCGACCAGCGGAAGACGGACGCAGCTCCGCGCCCCGACTACGTGGTCGAGGACGAAGAGACACACCTGCCGAACAAGCCCCGGCGCGAAGTGCCGCCGGTCACCAACTGAACGCAAGCGAGGACAGTCAACGCCATGAAGTCAGGGACCAGCCGACGAGCCGAGCAGGCTGACGTCCGCAGGGCGCGCTGCGGAAGACGAGTGCGCGCGGTGGGCGCGGTCGTCGGCGCCCTGACCGTTGTGACCGTCGGTTTGGCCCCGGGTGCCGCCGCGTCCGACGAACAGTCGAAGCAGTGGTACTTGGGCCCCATGCAAGCCGAGCAGATGTGGAAGGTGAGCACGGGGAAGGGCGTCAAGATAGCGGTCATCGACTCTGGGGTGAACGCGAACACGCCGTCGCTCAAGGGGCAGGTCTTGACCGATGAGGTCCCCAAGTCGGTGGCTTATCACGCGACGGTCGACTACGCGGGCCACGGCACGAGCATGGCCGAATTGATCGCAGGCACTGGGGCAGGCGGTGGGCTGAAGGGACTGGCGCCAGGCGCCAAGATCGTTCCCTATCGCGTCAAGGTCACGGGCATCAAAGGGGCGAAGGAAGAGGCCAGGACTCCGGACGCCGCCCAGGCGTTGAGGGCTGCTGCCGATACCGACGTAAAGATCATCAGTATCTCCATTGGTGGAATGAGCCTCGCGGAGGACGAGGCTGCGGTCAAATACGCGCTCTCGAAGGGCAAGCTGCTGGTTGCGGCAGTGGGTAATGACGGGAAGAACGGCCATGCCGATTATCCCGCCTCCTACCCCTACGTCCTCGGTGTCGCATCTGTCGGCAAGTCCCTCACCGTGTCGAGCTTTTCCTCAAGCGGAGGCTACGCCGACCTGGCGGCCCCTGGTGAGGGATATCCGGGTTATTGCGATGGCGGCACCGTCCGTTATTGCGACAACCGGCAAGGCACGAGTCCGGCTACCGCGCTCACCTCAGCCGCCGCCGCTTTGATCTGGTCCGCACACCCCGACTGGACTGTGTATCAGGTCGAGCGCGCCCTTCTCGACACCGCTGGACGCACCTGGCCGAAGGACAAGCCGAGCAAGTACCTCGGCTACGGAATCATCCGTCCCCGCGTGGTCCTGGCGGACAAGAATTACGATCCCGGCCCCGCCGATGTCGACCCGCTCGAGAAACAGGACCGTAGTAAGGAGTGGGCAAGCGTCGCCCCTGTCGCCCCTGAAGCGTCTTCTTCTCCTTCTGCACCAGCCTCGTCACAAGCCCAGGACAAGGGTTCCACCGGCGCAACCTCGGCGGCAGGATCGAGCGCGGAGTCATCGAGCGGCGGCGGAAACACCACTTGGATCGCACTCGGGGCCGTTGGCGCGGTCGTCGTGGTCGGCGGCGGCGCCCTGGCCATCGCGCGGGCACGGCGCGCCAGGTGAGCCCATCGACACCAACTGCCGTATCAGCCCAGTGCCGTTCGGCCAAGGACAGGCACTGCGTGCTCGCCGCTGGAAGCGACAGGCGACAGCGGTGAGCCGAAACCGTCAGATCAACAACGGACACACGAAAGGCAGGGCCGATCATGGCCGGCGGAACGCAGAAGCTCCATGATGATGCAGTAATCCGTCTGGAGAAGCAGATGCTCGAGAAGTACGAGAACATCCAGAAGCGCGTGCACGCGCTGCAGGGCGTCATCGACAGTCTCGAGGGCCAGTGGCAGGGTATCGGCCGTGCCGCGTTCGACAAGAAGCAGTACGAGATCAACCAGTCGCTGCGCAACATCGGCAACATCCTCGGCGACGTCATCGAGGCCATGACCACGACGCGCAACATCAAGGACAGCAAGGAAGACGAGGTCCGCGCGGCGGTCAACAAGATCGACCTCCAGGACGGCGCTTCCACCGTTCCGACGTCCGCTCTGAACTCCTACTGAGTCGAGCGACACACAGGACATCTGCCGGACAACCGGCGCACTCACCAGCTACACACCAGCGAGACGAGGTAGACAGGCATGGCCAACAACGCTGAGGGCCTCTCAGTCACTTACGACGGGCTCGACACCGCGGCGACCAGCATCGGTAACCAGGCGAGCCAGCTCGAGTCGGATCTGCACGACCTGCGCGGCCTGGTGGTGAACAGCCTGCAGTACTGGGAGGGCCAGGCGCAGGGCACCTTCCACGAGAAGCTGCAGCGCTGGGACAAGGAAGCGAACGACATCCACCAGGCGCTCCAGGGCATTGGGCACGTCGTCGCCCAGTCCGGCGGTACGTACATGGAAGGCGACAAGAAGGCGGCCTCCTACTTCCAGTAGGAACACGGCTCTCGGAAGCAACTCCAGGGTGGGCGCGCGCGGGAGGCGCCCACCCTGCTGTTGTGCCGAGCGACAAAGGCCGAGCAGTCGAATCAGAGGGACGAAGAATGAGCAGGCGCGCGTCAGGCACTGGACCGAGTGGCCGAGGTACCCGGCAGATCGGCCCGTACACGGTCGTCACGCGGCTCGACTCCGGCCTTCCCGCACACACGCCCGTCCCCGAGCACCGCTTCATTGCCCGCAGCGCCGACGGCGACCGCACCGTACTGCTCAGCAGCCCCCTGGCGACCGCCGACCCGCAGCGCTTCATGGCCGAAGCCGACGCCTCCCGGTATCTCCTGGGTTCCTGGGTCCTCCCGGCCGTCGAACTCGCCGCCCCGGGCGAGCAACCGTGGCACGCGCGTCCCTACGTGCCCGCGCTTCCGCTCCCCATCGCCCTTGCCCTCCACGGCGGACCGCTGCCCGAGCGGACGGTCCGGGCGCTCGGCGTCGCGCTGGCCGAGAACCTGGCCGTCATGCACGGGCAGAACCTGACGCACGCCGGGCTCTGCCCGGCCGCCGTGCTGATCGCCGTGGACGGACCCCGGCTCACCTGCTTTGGGGCGATACGGGCCGCCGCGCCGGACGGTGCCCCGCGGCAGGAGGTGCCCGGCCTCGATCCCGGCTCCCTGCCGCCAGAGCAGGCCGCCGGTGGGCAGCCGCGCCCGCTCGGCGACGTGTACGCGCTCGGCGCGACGCTCGCCTACGCCGCCACCGGGTACACGATGCCGGAACGGGAGGAACTTCCGCCCTCCCTGCGCTCGCTGGTCTCGCGGTGTCTGTCCCGTGACCCGGCCCAGCGTCCCCAACTCGCGGAGATCATCGATGAGTTGGCGGGAGGCGCCCAGCCGGACAGGCAGGTCGGTTTCGCTCCGCCCTCGCGAGTGGACGCCTTCCTCGCCCCCGGTTGGCTGCCCGCCCGGCTCGTCGCCGCCATCGTTCACCAGTCGGCGTCCGTCCTGGCCGCCGAGGTGCCGTTGCCGACGCCGGCACAGACACCGGTGCACGCGTCCTGGCCGCCCGGCGGAGCGCCGTCCCCGGCCCCAGCACCCCACCCCAGCCACTGACGACAAGAACCGCATGCCGACTCCCCTCACCCATGACGATCCCGTCGCCCTCGGCCCGTACCGGCTCATCGCGCGGCTGGGCAGCGGTGGCATGGGCACCGTCTACGTGGCGCGTTCCGCCGGCGGTCGTACCGTCGCCCTGAAGACCATGCACGCCGCCATCGCCAACGATCCGGCGGCCCGCACCCGGTTCCGGCTGGAGGTGGATGCGGCCCGGGTGATCGGCGAGCAGTTCGGGGCGCGGGTGATGGACGCGGATCCGCTCGCCGAGACGCCCTGGCTGGCCACGGAGTACGTGCTGGGCCCCCCGCTCGACGCGGCTGTCGAGGCCGGGGGACCATTGCCCGAGCAGTCCGTACGCGCCCTCGGCGCCGCCCTGTGCTCGGCGCTCGGTCAACTGCACCGGTCGGACGTCGTGCATCGCGACCTCAAGCCGTCCAACATCCTGCTGACCGCCTACGGGCCGAAGGTCATCGACTTCGGCATCGCACGGGCGATCGGCGACGACCGTCTGACCCGCGCCGGCGCCGCCGTCGGCACGCCTGCCTTCATGTCCCCGGAACAGGCCACCGGGCAGGAGCACGACGCGGCCGGCGATGTCTTCGCGCTCGCCGGGGTGCTGGTGTACGCGGCCACCGGGCGCGGCCCGTTCGGGCACGGGCAGGCGGCGGATCTGCTGTACCGGGTGCGGTACGCGGAGCCGGATCTCAACGGGGTACCGGCCGCGCTGGTGCCGGTGCTGGCCCAGTGTCTGGTCAAGGAGCCGGGGGCCCGTCCCACCACGGGGCAGCTCGCGGCGCAACTCCACGACGGCAGGGGCGAGTTCGCGGACCACCTGCCCATCGAGCTGCTCGCGGACATCGGGCGGCGGGCTGCCGACGTCTGGCGGCTGGTGCCACAGCGTCTGCCCGCGCCGGCGGCCGGTCCGGAGGCTGCGGTGGATACCACGGCGACCGGTGGTCGCCCGTCGCGCCGCGGGTTCCTCGCCCTCGCCGGCGTACTTGCCGCCGGTGCGGTGGCGGGCGGAGGCGCGTGGTGGTGGCAGGAGCGCGCCGCAGCGCGGGGCGGTGAAGGTACGACTGGCCAGGGCAGCGCCCGCCGGACGCGGAACCTCGATCCGCTGTGGTCGTACCAGTTCGACTCCCCGATGCTCACGGACGTCTTCGGCATGGTCGTCCCCCAGGGGATCGGCGGGATGATCGTGGTTCCCATGGGCGGATACACCCATGGCGTGAGTCCCAAGAGCGGCGCGAGCAAGTGGCAGGTGTACAGCCAAGAGAGCGGCTGGCAGATGATCGTGGCAGGTGGCCGCCTCTACGGGCTCACGCTGGGGAGTGTGACCGACGACGGGTTCGGGTCCGCCGTCAGCCTCCGGACCGTCGATCCGCACAATGGCAAGACGGTCAAGACACTGGTCCGGCTCGCGGATACCAACGACGAGCTCTCAACACATCAACTCCTCTACGTCACCGATCGCGTCGCGTACGTCGTCGTTGGCAACGGGAAGGAGGATGGAACTGGCTACATGATGGCCCGGCAGACCTTCACCCTCCGCGCCGCCGACCTTCGGACCGGCAAGCAGCTGTGGTCGAAGGCATTGCCTGCACGGCCGGACGACAGCAAGAGGCTGCACGTTCTCGCCGCCCGGGCCGTTGGCCGCCGCCTGGTGACACTCCAAGAGGTGCAGGAGTGGACCGTACACATCGTCGTACGGGACACCTCGACCGGAGCTGTGGTGTGGGACAGGCCGTATGACATCGACGATCCGGACATCCTCCGCGGCGGGATCGCCGCGGATGGCGATCATGTGTATCTCGGTGGCAGACGGCTGCGAGCGCTACGGCTGAGCGACGGGGCCGTGGCCTGGCAGACCACGACGGACCGTGCATACAGTCCACCGGCGCTCAGGGCGGGCGTGGTGTACGCGGTGGGTGCGGGGACCGGGCTGACGGCGTTCGATGCGGCCAGCGGACGAGTCCTGTGGACCGAGAAGGGCGGAGCGGCGGACGAGGCATCCACCGCCTGGCAGCCCGTCCTCGGAACCGAGTACGCGTACTACAAGAACGCGGCCCTGCTGCATGTGGTCAGCCTGTCGGACCGCACCACTGCGCTGACTTACCGGACGAGCGGAAAGCAGTTCCGTGCGGACACGGACTCAAAGTTGGTTCTCGGCGTGAACAGCACCGACCTGACCGCCTATCCCCTCAAGTGACATGACCGGAAGCGGCGAAACCGCGGATCGCGCTCAGCGACGCCTGGCCAGGGCCTCGCCGCTCGTCCGCCCCTACTCATCACCTCCGGGCAGAAGGACCCCCCTATGAAACCCCTTGGCACTGGCGACCCACTCCGCCTCGGTCCCTATCGCGTCCTCGGGGTCCTCGGCGAAGGCGGCATGGGCAAGGTCTACGTCGGCCAAGACGGCGCCGGCAGCCTGGCCGCCGTCAAGGTGCTCAGGCCCGAGCTCACCCACGACACCAACCTCGCCCAGCGGTTCGTGCGCGAGGCGCAGGCCGCGCAGGCGGTGCGGAGCAGCGGCATCGCGAACGTGCTCGGCGCGTGGACCGAGGGCGGACGGCCCTGGATCGCTACCGAATTTCTCGCGGGGCTCACTCTGGACCAGGCGGTCGACACCTACGGTCCTCTCGACGGGCCGGCGCTGCGTGCTCTGGCCAGCGCGCTCGCCCGGACCCTCGCCGACATCCATGCGGCCGGGTTCATTCACAGGGACCTCAAGCCGCCCAACATCGTGCTGACCTCGTCCGGTCCGCGAGTCATCGACTTCGGCATCGCCCGACCCGAACACGGGCTGACTCTCACAACGACCGGGCAGGTGCCCGTCACCCCGGGGTATGGCGCTCCCGAGCAGGTCCTCGGCCAGCGGGTGGCTCCGTCGGCTGACGTGTTCTCGCTCGGCGCGGTGCTGGCCTATGCGGCAAGTGGCAGACGGGCGTACGAGGGCTCGCATGTCGCGGCCGTGCAGTACGAAGTGGTACACGGCGAGCCTCGGCTCGACGGAATCGCCCCGCCGTTGCAGGCACTGATCCTGCCCTGCCTGGCCAAGGATCCCGGTGCGCGTCCCGCTCCGGCCCAGATCATCCAGGCCATGGCGGCGCCCAAGGGGGCCGACCGGGTGTGGCGGCGTGGACCGATCGCTGACGCCATCAAGGAACGGGAGGCCGGGGCACGTCGGCTGACCGCGCCTGTCACGATGGAGACAGCCCCGTCCGTCACCCGCCGGCGTCTGCTCACGGGACTCGCCGCGGGAGGCGTGGTCCTGGCGGGCGGGGGCGGTACGGCGGCGTGGTGGATCGGCTCGCGGGCCGGGTCGACGAAAAGGCAGAGCGGCCCCTTCGACATTCCTCCGGCTGTGCGCATGCCTGTACAGAAGCTGGACACCAAGGGTGTCAAGGAACCGTTCAGCAATGATGTCCAGCCGACGGATCTGTGGGAAGTGGCCAACGAAGCAGATGCCTACTCCCGACCGTTGTTGCCGGTCGGAGACGTCATCGTCTTCGGTGTCGCGACCGGTGGTGTCGCGGCTTTCGACATCACGAGCGGCAAGCGTCGCTGGACCGCGCCTCACCTCAGAACGAAGAGCGGCTACCTCTCCCTCTCCGACCGGCTCGTCATCGGTGCCGACGGCAAGGGCGTGCTGCGGACCTTCGTGCCCTCCACCGGTGAACCCAAGTGGACGTGCCCGGCGGCCGAGGCGGCCACGCTCCTCGCGGCTGACGAGGATGCGGTGTACTTCGTGACGAAGGACAACAAACTGCGCAGCGTGAACCGCTCCGAGGCCAAGGTTCGCTGGACGGTGCCCGTCCCTGTCGATTTCCGCGGCAAGTTGCTCAACCCGGCCGTGATCGGCCAGGGCATGCTTGTCATGTCGACCTTGGACGGCACCGTGCTGGTCGTGCATACCGGCAACGGCCGCACGGCGTGGACCCGTCTCGACCACCAGGAAGTCACTGTCCGTCCCTCTGTCTCCAACGACACCGTGTACATCAACGGCAAGTACCTGGACGCCCGCCGGCTGAGCGACGGAGAGAAGATCTGGAGCACCAGGCTCGGCGACTGGGAGACCGACTGGGACAAGTGGGGCCCTCCCGCGGCTTACGAGGACGCGGTCTATGCCAGCGCGGGGGACGGCATCCGATACCTGTCCAAGAAGGATGGCAAGGTGCTGTGGAATGCCTTCGATTGCGCGGACTCCGGGAGCCCGGTGGTACGGCAGGGCCACGCCGTCTGGGCGCTTGAATTCGACAACAGTGCGAACCGGCCCGCGCTGCTGGTCAATTCCGTGCGAGTATCCGACGGAGAGCGCGCACGAAGCTACCAGCTGCCCCAGTCTGACTACGCCCGCCTAGCCGCCGCCGGTAATCGTGTCTTCGTTCTGCACGACAGTTCGGTCATCGCTCTTGCGGCGTTCTGAGCCCTGCGCAGCTCATTTTTTCGTACCCGTTCATCCCACTCAGGTGGAGGGCCCGGCGCACTCCTTGGCCGTGGAGGCCGCATCGGTGAACTCGGTGATGACCTTCTCCATGGTCGTCGTGTCGATCGTGCCGTGCTCCTTCCGGATCATGGTGAAGACCTCGTGGTCTGCTTTCTCCGGCTTGCTGCACGAGACGTGCCCCACTGCCTTCGAGTCGGAAACGATGTACTTCGGCCCTTCCTTCTTGACGTTGGCGGACGTCAGACCGTAGGTGCCGTAGGCGACGTTTCTGAGGGTGGTGCCCGACTCCCATTGCTCGATGATGCTGGTGACGGCGACCTGTCCGTCGACCACCAGTCGGCACCGAGTGAGACCGGAAGGGCCGCTCTTCACGGATGTGATCTTCTTACCTGCTGGCAGAAGCGGTGCGAGTGCCGATGAGGACACGGCCGTTCCGCACAGCGACGACGGAACGGCGTACTCCCGCTTGCCTTCCGAAGATCCTGAAGAGCAGCTCGCCAGGGTCAGGCAGATGGCGAAGAGGCCTGCGGCGCGGGGCAAGAGGGAATGGAAGCGGCTGTCAGACATCGGATTCGATTCCTCGTCAGGAGATTTCCGTCTGGAGGTCGTCGGCCATGCGCCGCCCGTCCGTGGAAGCGTCGTTGAAGCCGTCCTGGGTGCCGTAGCGCGCCCACTCGCCGACCTGGCCCGCGTAGGGCGAGTGATGCGCCTTGGCCGCCTCGGTGGCTGCCTTCTGTGCCAGGGCGATATTGCGTTCGCGGCTGTCCTCCCAGAGCTCGGCCGAGGTGAGGCCCTTGTCCTCCAGGTTGCTGCCCTCTACGCCGTTGAAGAGTTCGCCGAGTACGGCACCGCTGACGGTGCCGGCGACGCCACCGACAGCGGCTCCCGCAATAGGGGACGCGATGAAACTCGTTCCCACTCCGATACCGGTGCCGACGACGCCGCTCGCCGCGTTCTGCCACTGCGATACGGCGTGGTTGTAGGCCTCGTCCGCCTCTTTCGCGGGTCCCAGTACGGCCTCTTGGCGCCCGATGGCGAGGCAGCCTCCAACTTCTGCCGACCGCCGGGAGATTTCCTTGATCGTGTTCTCCATGCTCTGCCCGTACCGCTGGTCCTCGGGCAGGTCCGGATTCATGTGGTAATCCATGAGGTTCGCCATGTAATTCTTCTGGCCGACCTCCACAGCCGAGTACCCCTCAGGGTTCTGCCCGACGGCGATCAGGAACCGGGACACGTCGGCGTGGTCCATCTGTGCCGACGAGCCGGCGACCGGGAAGAGATTCTCGATCTGCTTCCAGTCTGCGGAGTCCGGATCAGGCTTCACGTCGGTCGTGGCCCGGTTGATGTCCGGCAGATACTCCGACGCCATCTGCCCGATGCTGTCGGACATGTAGCCGTTCTTGGTCAGGCGGTCGGGGTCGTCGCTGATGGACGCTACGACGCTCGCCATGAGCTTGGCCTGCTGATCGTTGTGCGCCGGGGTGTCCGCCGTGGGCAGCTCGCCCGCCGGGTGTCCCGTCGTGGCTGCTTCGATCGCCATGGCCAGGTTGTTCTGTCCTGGGTGGATGTCGTTGCCCTTGAGGTCGGTCTCCTTGGGCCACTCACGGTCCTCGAAGAGGTACGAGAAGTTGGAGACCGCCTCCTTGTGGTCTCCCCCCTTGGGCAGGTACTCCTCGTTGAGGAAGTCCGTGGCCGCGTCCGGGCTGGCCGACAGTGCCTTGAGGTAGCCCGTCAACGGGTCGTCGCCGCTGTCGTCGCCCATGCGGTTGAGCCACGGGTCCACGCCCATGTGCTGCCAGGCCATGTTGGCGTGCTCGCCGTTGCCGGTGAGCTTGCGCTCGGTGGCCATGAGTGCGGTGCCGTAGCTCTTGAGGAACTGGTCGTCGTAGTCACCCGCCCGCATGAGGTTGCTCATGACCTGGAAGCCCATAGGCCCGGTCTGCCCGCCGACCGGCTGGTCGCCGAGAGCGATCATCTTGCCCTTCCACTCAGTCATGGCGGTCGAATCGCTCTGCGAGGCGGTGGCGAGCGTCAGGCCGAGGTTGCGTTGCAGGTCGTCGTACTGGTCGACCCGCGCCTGCCCCAACTCTGCGGCCTTGTGGGGATCGTTGATGCCGGCCCAGAACTCGAGCGTCTTCTTCGGTCCGAGGTCGGTGGCGAAACGCTCCGCGAACAGGGGGTCAGCGGCGTATTTCTTCAGCCCGGCGTTGAGCTTGTCGAACTCGGCGGGCGTCAGCTTCTCCGGGTCCTTCTTGGCGAGGGCGGCCAACTTGTCCGCTTCCTTGATGGCAGCGTCGGCCGAGTCGCGGTCCTTGTAGTTCGCGTCCGAGAAGCCGTACTGGGTTTGGTCGACGAGAGCCGTGAGTACCGTTTTCGCCGAGTTGTCGCTCTCCGTGGCATTACGGAGAATCTTCTCTACCTCGTCCCGGAGGGCGGTGACGTCGTGCTCGTCGTGTTCCGGAGGGGTGTAGCCGGACGCGGCCCGGTCCGGGTGGACGTTCATGGTCACGGTGAAGGTGCCCTTGCCGGTGTCCATCACCGTCAGGTTCTTCTTCAGCCCGCGCTCGATCGCTCCAGTGAGCTGCTTCTGATAACTCTTCAGCTCTCCGGCCGTGTCACTCAGGATGTTGTGGATGGTCTGAGCCTGGGTGTGGGCGTCCTGGAACTCCCCGGCCGTCTTGCCGATGAACTCCTTGGTCACCTGGCTATTCTCGCCGGCCCAATCGGCCTTGTTCGCGGCCTGGTGCAGGCCCTTCTCGGCATCCTCCGCCAGGTCTTTCAGGTTGCTGACGATGTGTCCCCAGTCCTCGACGGCGTCGTCGAGCAGCTTGAAGTTGGCGAAGCGCAGAGCGTCGAGATCCATGAGTCGGTGTCCCCGTCGTGTGTCGAGATCAGTTCTTCTTCGGCGGGTCATAGACCGGGTTGTGCTTCCCCGGTCCCCCGACACGCTCGTCGAAGCCGGCGTCGAGGGTGTCGATGCTGCTCATCTGCCGATGGATGTACGCGTCGTCGCCTGCATGGATCTTCTTGGTGACCTGCATGTGGTTGGAGATCTGGGCGCACGCGTCCAAAAGGGAGTTGAGCTGCGTGTCCCACTTGTTCGACACGTGCTGGAGCCCTGAGCCGAGAGCGAAACCTTGCTTCGTCAGATCGCCCGCTGCCGAGTCCACGCTGGTGTTCGACAGCCGGGCCTTGTCCCAGAGCTGGTTGTAGAGGGTGTGGGCCTCGCTGCCGATCTTCGTCAGGTCGTGCTGGGTGACCTTGAGGTCGCCGGTCTGGCTGGGAACGGTGGCGGAGCCTCCTCCAGGATCGTCCGGCACATGGTTGAGCTGCATATGCGCCGCCCCACCCTGCTGGCGCGCCAGCGCGTCCGACTTGAGCTGCTCCCATTCATCCCATGCCATGGATGACCTACCCCCGCGGAGTGCCTGACCAGTAATTGCGTTCCATCTGAATCGTCTAGGTCGGGTAAAAATAGCAAAGCGTGGGAACGCGCACAGCAGCAAGCTCAACTGCTCCCAAAACCTCCACTTCAATCCCGCAGCTTCCCAAGAACGCCAGGTGCCGCGGACCGGAACGATCCGCGGCACCCAGGCCAGGCCAACAGCATCAGCCCGACAACGACTCCCAGAGCGAAGGCCTCCTAGGACTCCGCCAACCCCACCTGCACCATGGGCTTCCCCCGCTTCCGCGAGACGAAGATGCCCCGTCCCGCCGGCATCGCCCGCGGCCGTACTCCGCCCAGCAGTTCGCCCTCGGCCGGGTCGCCCGCGAGGACCACGCCCTGGGCGCCGAGTTCCTTGATGCGCTGCATGAAGGACTCGTAGCCGGCGCGGCCGGCGCCCGCCGTGGAGCGCGCGATGATGAAGCGGACGCCGACGTCGCGGGCGAAGGGGAGGAGTTCCGTCAGGCCCGCCAGCGGGTTGCCGCTCGATGTGGACACGAGGTCGTAGTCGTCGATGACGACGTACACCGTGGGCCCCCGCCACCAGCTGCGGTTGCGCAGCTGCTCCGGGGTCACGTCGGCGGTCGGCGTACGGCGTTGCTCAGCCAAGGGAGCCGTCGGGAGCGGACGTCTTGTCCTTCCGACTGCCGACGGCAACGTACTGACGGTGGCGACCAGCGACGGCCGCTTCGCATGGGAGCTGCGAAACCAAGCGGAGAAGGTCTCGATCACTCCGGTCGCACAGCATGGCGTCGTGTACCTCAACGGCAGGACGCTGACCGCACGGAAGATCACCGACGGCACGAAGATCTGGTCTCACACGACCCAGGATGTACGACCACCCTGCGCAGTTGGGGGCGGGTGAGTGTCCACGGAGACTCCGTCTACGCGCCTGGCGGGATGTTCCCCGAGCGGCGAAGAGTGATCGACGGCGGCCATACCTGGACGTCCTACAAGGCCGGCAGCGGCGACAGTGCCGTGCTCGTCCAGGGAACCGGAGTGTGGATGATCGACCACTCGTACCGCACGACGATCAATACCGTGGGCCTGGGCACAGGACGGTCGGGCTGGTCGTACGAGTTGCCCGAAGCACGGCACCACTCCATCGCGGTCGACGGCAACAGGGCGTTCGTCAGAAACGACGGCTCTCTCTACGCGCTGCCGGTGTTCTGAGGCCCTCGCGAAGGTTCATCGGCGCATTCGTACGGAAGCGCCGACTCAGGACTTCTCCTTGCACGGACTCTGGGCCTTGAGCGAGTTCGTGTATCCCTGGATCAGCTGTTTCATGGCTGGTTCGTCCGCGTGCGCCAGCTTGAGAATCTTGATGAGGGTGCTGATGTCCTCCTCCTCGACATCGGTGCCCCGGCACTTGATCAGCGATGCCGCAGCGTGATCGGCGTATGCGATGGCGTTGTTCTCCGCGGACTTCGGGTCCTGAATCGAGAGTCGGCTGCGCAGGATGTTCCGCGCAGAGTCTCCGGAGTCGATGCGTTCTCCGCTGACTTCCAGCACCGTGGCTCCGTCAACCTTGACCGTGCACAGCCCGGAGCCCTCGTCCAGACTTCCGGTCCGTTCGACGGCGAGCCGCTTGCCCGAGGACGGCAGCAGCTGAGAGAGAGCCTTGCTCGGCACGGACACTCCGCACAGGACGTTCGGGACTGTGAACTCCTGCTTCGGCCCGCCGGAGGAGCAGCCGACCATCGTCAGTGCGGCAACGAGGAGTGACGCGCCTCGGAGGGCATGCGGTGCGTATCTCAATGCTTGCTACTCTCCGATTTCCACTGGGCGCCGTCCGAGTGGCTGTGACGGGCAGATGTACGCGCGGCTCTTCTGAGATCCTCGGCGGTGTCTGGATCCACGGTGTTGTTGTTCACCAGTGCGTGGTCGACGGCGGCCCTTGCGGAATCCAGAGCCGCCTGCCGACCGTTGGTGTACTCCTCGCCGGCCTGCGTCTCGGCTTCGCTCGACGTGTCCTGCTCGATGCTCTGGCGGCGGAGGGACGGGGGACCTGGTCGTTCACCAGGACGAACCTAGGAGCCGTCGGGCAAGAAGCCAACATTCTTTACGACGACGTGAAGAGTCAGGCGGACATCGTCGCCGCCGGATCGGGCAATGGCTCGACCGGCTCGACGATGCAGGCCGCGGCAACTCTGAAGTCGCACGGATAGGCCTCCTAGGACTCCGCCAACCCCACCTGCACCATGGGCTTCCCCCGCTTCCGCGAGACGAAGATGCCCCGTCCCGCCGGCATCGCCCGCGGCCGTACTCCGCCCAGCAGTTCGCCCTCGGCCGGGTCGCCCGCGAGGACCACGCCCTGGGCGCCGAGTTCCTTGATGCGCTGTATGAAGGACTCGTAGCCGGCGCGGCCGGCGCCCGCCGTGGAGCGCGCGATGATGAAGCGGACGCCGACGTCGCGGGCGAAGGGGAGGAGTTCCGTCAGGCCCGCCAGCGGGTTGCCGGTCGATGTGGACACGAGGTCGTAGTCGTCGATGACGACGTACACCGTGGGCCCCCGCCACCAGCTGCGGTTGCGCAACTGCTCCGGGGTCACGTCGGCCGTCGGCGTACGGCGCTGCATCAGGTCGGCCAGCGCGTCCATGTGGTGCTGCATCTGGTTCGACATGGGGATGTACTCGGCCAGGTGCGAGTCCGGGGTCACCCCGAGCAGCGAGCGCCGGTTGTCGACGACGAACAGCTTGCAGTCGTTGCCGTCGTAGCGCTCGGTGAGGCGCTTGATCAGCAGCTTCAGCAGGTTCGACTTGCCGGACTCGCTCTCGCCGAACACCAGGAAGAACGGGTCCTGTTCGAAGTCCACGAACACCGGCTCGAGGTTGTCCTCGTCGAGGGCGAAGGAGATGCCCCGGTGGGGGAACCGGTCGCCCGGCGGGAGCTGGGTCGCCGGGAACTCGCGTGGCAGCAGGCGTACCTCGGGTGCGCCGGGCTCCTGCCAGTGCCGGGTGACCTCGGCCGCCAGCGCGGTCGTGGCCTCCGCCAGGTCCGTGTCGGAGGAGAGACCGTCGATGCGCGGGACCGCCGCCATGAAGTGCTGCTTCTGCGGGGTCTGGCCGCGGCCCGGAACCCCGGTGGGCACGTTGGCCGCGATCTTGCGGTCGATCTCCGAGTCCATCGGGTCACCGAGCCGCAGCTCGAGGCGGTTCATCAGGTGGTCCTTGAGGTTCGCCCGGACCTCCATCGAACGCGACCCGGTGATGATCACGTGGATGCCGTAGCCGAGCCCGCGCTGGGCCATGTCCAGGACCAGCGGCTCCAGGGCCTCGTAGTCCGTGCGGAAGTTGCCCCAGCCGTCGATGACGAGGAAGACGTCACCCCAGGGCTGGTCGGTCACCGAGATGTCGCCGCGCGCCCGACGGGTGCGGAACTCGGCGATGGAGGAGATGCCCGCGGACCGGAAGTACTCCTCGCGCCGGGTCATGACGCCGTACACCTCGGCCGCCGTACGCCGGACCTTCTCCGGGTCGAGGCGTGAGGCCACGCCGCCCACGTGGGGCAGGGCGGCCACCGCCGCCATACCGCCGCCACCGAAGTCCAGGCCGTAGAACTGCACCTCATAAGGGGTGTGGGTGAGGGCGAACGACGCGATGATCGAGCGCAGCAGTGTCGACTTGCCGGACTGCGGGCCGCCGATGATCTGCATATGGCCGGCCGCGCCGCCGAAGTCGAGCCACAGCGGGTCGCGCCGCTGCTCGTAGGGCTTGTCGATGAGGCCGACGGGGACGACGAGCCGGCCGGCGCCCTCGTATCCCGGCTGGGTCATGCCACGGCCGGGCACCGGGGCGAGGCCCGGCAACAGCGCGTCGAGCGACGGCGGGCTGTCCAGCGGGGGCAGCCACACCTGGTGGGCGGCCGGACCCTGCGCCTCCAGGCGCCGCACGATCACGTCGAGGACGGTGTCGGCGAGCGCGTCGTCCTGCCGCTCCTCCGCCGTCTCCTGGCGCTGCTTCGGAACCGGCGCGTACTGCACCGGCACCTCGGCCGCGGTGAACAGGACCGGCCTGCGGTCGACGGGTAGCGGGCCGCCGAACGCCGCCGCCTGCTGCGAGCTCGTGCGGTACACGCCGGAGACGTACGCCGCCTTGAACCGCAGCATTTCGTCGGTGCCGAACTTCAGGAAACCGGAACCCGGGACGTTCGGCAGTTCGTAGGCGTCCGGGACACCGATCGCGGCGCGGGACTCGGCCGCCGAGAACGTACGCAGACCGATGCGGTACGACAGATAGGTCTCCAGGCCGCGCAGGCGGCCCTCCTCAAGGCGCTGCGAGGCCAGCAGCAGATGCACGCCCAGCGAACGGCCGATGCGGCCGATCTGCACGAACATCTCGATGAAGTCAGGCTTCGCGGTCAGCAGCTCGCTGAACTCGTCGATCACGAGGACGAGGGACGGGATCGGCTGCAGGGGGGCGCCGGCCGCGCGGGCCTTCTCGTAGTCGTGGATGTTGGCGTAGTTGCCCGCGTCGCGCAGCAGCTCCTGGCGGCGGTTCAGTTCACCGCGGATCGAGTCGCCCATGCGGTCGACGAGGGTCAGGTCGTCGGCCAGGTTGGTGATCACGGCCGCCACGTGCGGCAGCTGGGCCATGCCCGCGAACGTGGCACCACCCTTGAAGTCGGCGAGGACGAAGTTCAGCGTCTCGGAGGAGTGGGTCACCGCGAGGCCGAGGACCAGTGTGCGCAGCAGCTCCGACTTGCCGGAACCGGTCGCACCGACGCACAGGCCGTGCGGGCCCATGCCCTCCTGCGCGGCCTCCTTGAGGTCGAGCATGACGGGCCGGCCGTCCTCACCGACACCGATCGGCACCCGCAGCCGCTCCGACTGCGAGCGCGGCCGCCAGGTCCGCTTCGGGTCGACCGAGGCCGCGTCGCCCAGGTTCAGCAGGTCGGTGAACTCCAGGTTCGCGAGCAGGGGTTCGTCGTCGTCCCCGCCCGACGCCACCCGCAGCGGCGCCAGTTGACGGGCGAGAGCTTCGGCGGCCTCGTACGACAGGACGTCGGGCGTCCCTTCGTAGACCATGCCGTGCGCGGACTCCAGGCGCAGCTCCTTGGGCTGCACGATGACGGACAGGTCGCCCCGGCCGATGGTGAGGTCGCCCGGCACGACCTCCAGGACCGTCACACCCTGCATGCCCTCGGGGCTGGCCAGCAGGGAGGTCGGGGGCAGCGAGACGCCGTCGAGCACGACCACCACGTGCGGCTGCTCGGGGACCGGGGGGCCACCGGGGTGGAAGCGCGGGCGGCCCTGGAGACGGGCGGCGAGCCGGTCCTCCAGCTCGACCGGGTCGGTGGTGATCAGACGGATGCTGCCGGCGCCGTCGGCGAGGCCCAAGGCCTGCACGTGCGGCAGCCACTTGGCCCACTCCCACTCGGGTGCCGACTGGCGCTCCGAGACGACGGCGATGACCAGGTCCTCGGGGGAGTGCAGCGAGGCGAGGGAGGCGGTGACGGCACGGGCGGCGCCGCGCACGGTGCCGGGTTCGCCGCTGATCGTCACGTGGTAGAAGGCGCGCAACGAGACCGCCATCGGCAGCTCTTCGAGGGTGCTGTGCGTGGCGAGGAAGCGCTGCATGGCGCCCGCGGTGAGCGGCTCCAGCTCGTCCACCGGGCCGGTCTGCGGCGGGATCAGGGGAGTGGCCAGGGACTGCGGACCGAGACCCACGCGCACCTGCCCGAAGTCCTCGTCCCCGGTGCGCCGTTCCCACACCCGGCTGCCCTCGGCGACCAGCGCCCACAGTTGCTCCGGCGAAGGATGCAGGTAGTACTGCGCGTCGCGCTGGGCCTGCGCGGTGTCCAGGGCGGCACGCCGGGTCTGCGACAGGTAACGCAGGTAGTCACGGCGCATGTCGGCCATCTGCCCCTGGTTGCCGCGCCGGTAGCGGACCAGCATCGAGATGCCCATGGCGACCGTCGAGGCCACCATCAACAGGCCCATGATCTTCATGAAGGGCTGGGCCTGGGGATTGAAGAAGAACACCACCGACCCGCCCATGCCGAGCATGGGCAGGAGCTGCATCCAAGCGCTTTCCTGCTGGCCGCGCGGAAGTTCCGGCGGAGCTTGCAACAGGACCTCGTCCGTGGGCACTTCCTTCGGCAGTGCCCGCGGTGGGCGCTTGACGACGATGTGGCTCACTACGCACCAATTCCCTTGCCGGACCGAGATTTTTCGTCCGCCGCCCCGTGTCAGGCGAACGTCGATCGCGAAGCGCGATCCTACTGACAACCACTGACAACGGCTGGCGGTAGGGTGCCGGTGAGACGCGTGAGCAGTTGCGAATCGTTCCGGGAAAACTCGGGCAATCCGCAACGGTTCGAAGGAGGCGCCTCCCCGCAAACCCCGGATGCGACCGCTCGGTTCACCGGCGGAGCGTGCGGCGCCGCACAACCTACACAGGATTTTTACGGGCGGAAGGTGCGCGGCGGCACCGCGGACCGCCCCACCACCGACGAGGGGGAACAGCAGGTGAGCATGACGGCCTCCGCGCCGGCCGGCGCACCCGGGGGACACGGCACCGGAGCCTCCGGGTCGGGCATGGGATTCGGCTTCTGCCGGGTCACCATCGTGGCGCCCGACAGCCGTATCGACGTGGCGCTGCCCGACGACGTACCAGTTGCCGACCTGTACCCGGAGATACTGCGCCTGTCCCAGCAGAGCCCCGCCGAGGGCGCTCCGGTCGGCTACCACCTCGTACGGCGCGACGGCACCGTCCTCGACGGCGCCCGGTCCTTCACGGCGCAACGCATCCTCGACGGCGAACTGCTCACCCTGCGTCCGTTCGCCGAGTCGCTGCCGCCCGCCGTCCTCGACGACGTCTCCGAGGCGGTGGCCTCCGCCGTCACCCGCGACCGCACCCTGTGGAGCGGCGACCTCACCCGCGCCGCCGGCCTCGTCGCCGGCGGCATCCTGCCCGCGCTGCTCGCCTTCGTGGCCTGGAGTGCCCAGGTCCACCACGACATGCACAGCCTGCAGGGCATCATCGCGGGCGTCACCGGCATCCTGCTGGTCACCCTCGCCTGCGTACGCGCGCGTGTGTACGACGACCGGGGCTCGGCGGTCGCGCTGGGACTCGGCGCCCTGCCCAACATCGGCGTGGCCGGTTCGGGACTGCTGCCGCTCGCCGATCACGAGGGCATCGGACGGCTCCAGTTCCTGCTCGCCTGCACGGCGGTCCTGGTCGCCTCCCTGGTGCTCACCCTGGTCTCGCCCGGCGGTGACGGACCCTTCGTGGCGTTCCTCTTCGCCTCCGCGATCGGTCTGGTCACCACTTTCATCGCGACCCTCACCGATCTCAGGCCCATCGAGACGGCCGCCATCTGCGCCCCGCTGTCCGTCGTGGCGCTGGCCTTCCTGCCGGGCCTGTCCATGCGCTTCGCGCGGCTGCCCATCGGCTTCGAACCGCCCAACCCCTCCCGCGGCGGCTACGACACCGGCGAGCCCGCCGCGCAGGAGCCCGTGGACGCCGAGCGGGTGGCCGCGCAGGCCCGGCGCGGCCACGAACTCCTCGTCGGTCTCGTCGGGGGCTGTGCCCTCGTCGCCGTGGGCGCGTCGATCGTCCTCGGTTTCTCCAGCAACGTCTGGGCCCAGCTCCTGGCCCTCGCGACCGGCGTGGCGATGCTGATGCGGGCGCACCTGTTCCGCTACACCGCGCAGGTCGGTGCCACCCTGGCGGCCGGCCTCGCCGCCCTCGTCTTCCTCGGCCTCGGGCTCGCCCTGAACTCGCCCCGGGGCTATCTGATCGACGCCTTCCAGGGCGACACCTCGTCGCTCGACATCCGCAGCCTCTGGCTCGCCGCGGCGGTCGGCGCGGCCACTGCCCTGGTCACCGCGATCGGCCTGATCACTCCGCGCCGCGGTGTCACCCCCTTCTGGGGCCGCTTCCTGGAGATCGCCGAGAGCTTCGTCCTGCTCACGCTCATCCCGCTGGCGCTGGCCGTGTTCGACGTGTACGCGCGTGCACGGGCGATGACCAGCTGAGGACCGACGCCGGGGAAGGCCACGGAAAAAGGGGCGGCACACATGCGTGCCGTCCCTTTCTCACGTTCCGCCACTACCCCCCAAGCCCCCCGTTCCGCTCCGAAGGCTCCAGATCGAACTCCCCGTCCCGCGCCCCCAGGACGAACGCCCGCCACTCCGCCTCGGTGTAGCGCAGCACGGTGTCGTGGTCGAGGGAGGAGCGCATCGCCACCGCCCCGCCGGGCAGGTACGCGATCTCGACGCGCTCCTCGTGCTCCTCCGTGCCGGGCGCGCAGTGCCACTCCGCGCCGGAGATGTCGAGGGCGTACAGCTCGTCCCGTTCCCGCTCCTTGCGTGCCTTGACGTCTTCCTGCGATTCCGGCGACGGGATCCCGGCGCTCGTGCCCTGTGTCTCGGCCATGGTGAAGCGGCCCCCTTCGGCATGCGGACGGCATTGCGTTGTCACCCTACTGGGAGGCCACGCACGCGTACGGTGAAATCACCTGGTCAACGCCCGGAAGAGCGGCGGGCCGGACGGGCGGCCGCTTGTGCCTGGAGAGCGGAGGTTTCGTCACAGGCGGGCAACCGGCGCGCCCATGGCATGCCATGCCCACGTAAATTTCCGGGCATGAGCATGCCTGGCACCGCCCCAGTGTCCCTCCCGTCGACCGACGTCCTCGCCCTTGGGCGCGGCCGTGGCGGCTACCACAGCGGCTATCACGGCGGCTACCACCACTACGGGAGCCACGGATCCGGCGGCAGCGGTTTCGTGTGGCTGACGGTCATCGCCCTGATCCTCGTGATCGTGGCCCTCCTGATCTGGAACGCCCAGCGCGACCGGTGACACGGACGGCCGAACCGTGCTGGTACCCTGAGTGACGGCCGTTTGTGTACGCACCTCCGGAGATCTGTGAAAAGACTCTGGTGGCCGCGCCCAGCGGATCCCCGCCTCCCGAGTAACGGAAGCTCCCCCGAGACGTAGACCGGGGGCACTCGGTGGCACTCAACAGACTATGAGGAGTACGCGTGTCGCTCGACGCCGCTACGAAGAAGCAGATCATCGGCGAGTTCGGTACCAAGGAGGGTGACACCGGCTCCCCCGAGGTCCAGGTCGCCCTGCTCTCCCGTCGGATCTCCGACCTGACGGAGCACCTCAAGACCCACAAGCACGACCACCACTCCCGTCGTGGCCTGCTGATCCTGGTCGGTCAGCGCCGCCGCCTTCTCCAGTACCTGGCGAAGAAGGACATCCAGCGCTTCCGTACGCTGGTCGACCGCCTCGGCATCCGCCGTGGTGCGGCGGGCGCCAAGTAAGACGCCGTGAAGGGAGCGGTTCCCGGAAGCACCCGGGACCGCTCCCTTCGTCGTACGTGCGGAAACCTTGCTCGCACGTGCGGAAACGTGCGGAGTGTCACTCACGCTTTGTAGTGTGGTAGCACAACGCAATACGTACGACACAGAACGACGTACAACACAGAACGAGGAGAAGCGCACCTAGCCGCCGCCGGTCCTCGGTAGTGGCCCCCGGGGGGAAGCGAGCCCCGGGTGCTTCGATCGAAGACCGGCCCGCACCGCACGGCGCGCTTCTCCACCGCCGTCCCCCTGCCACACGGGCAGCCAAGGGACGAAAGACGATATGTAACGGAGAAAACGCTAGTGGAGAACGAGACCCACTACGCCGAGGCCGTCATCGACAACGGCGCCTTCGGCACCCGTACGATCCGCTTCGAGACGGGCCGCCTGGCCAAGCAGGCCGCCGGTTCCGCCGTGGCGTACCTGGACGACGACACCATGGTGCTGTCGGCCACCACCGCCTCCAAGAACCCCAAGGACCAGCTCGACTTCTTCCCGCTCACGGTCGACGTCGAGGAGCGCATGTACGCGGCCGGGAAGATCCCCGGTTCCTTCTTCCGCCGTGAGGGCCGGCCGTCCGAGGACGCCATCCTCACCTGCCGCCTGATCGACCGCCCGCTGCGCCCGTCCTTCAAGAAGGGCCTGCGCAACGAGATCCAGGTCGTCTGCACGGTCATGGCGCTCAACCCCGACCACCTGTACGACGTCGTGGCGATCAACGCCGCGTCCGCGTCCACGCAGCTCGCCGGTCTGCCCTTCTCCGGCCCGATCGGCGGCGTCCGCGTCGCGCTGATCCGCGGCCAGTGGGTCGCCTTCCCGACGCACACCGAGCTCGAGGACGCCGTCTTCGACATGGTGGTCGCCGGCCGCGTCCTGGAGGACGGCGACGTCGCGATCATGATGGTCGAGGCCGAGGCCACCGACAGGACCATCAAGCTGGTCGAGGGTGGCGCCGAGGCGCCGACCGAGGAGGTCGTCGCCGCCGGTCTGGAGGCCGCCAAGCCCTTCATCAAGGTCCTGTGCCGCGCCCAGTCCGACCTCGCCGCCAAGGCCGCCAAGCCGACCGGCGAGTTCCCCATCTTCCTGGACTACCAGGACGACGTCCTGGAGGCCCTGACCGCAGCGGTCAAGCCCGAGCTCGCCCAGGCGCTCACCATCGCCGGCAAGCAGGAGCGCGAGGCCGAGCTGGACCGCGTCAAGGGTCTGGCCGCCGAGAAGCTCCTGCCGGAGTTCGAGGGCCGCGAGAAGGAGATCTCCGCCGCGTACCGCTCGCTGACCAAGACCCTGGTCCGTGAGCGCGTGATCAAGGAGAAGAAGCGCATCGACGGCCGTGGGGTGACGGACATCCGTACCCTCGCCGCCGAGGTCGAGGCCATCCCGCGGGTGCACGGTTCCGCGCTGTTCGAGCGTGGCGAGACCCAGATCCTGGGCGTCACCACCCTCAACATGCTTCGCATGGAGCAGCAGCTGGACACCCTCTCCCCGGTGACCCGCAAGCGCTACATGCACAACTACAACTTCCCGCCGTACTCCACCGGTGAGACCGGCCGCGTCGGCTCCCCGAAGCGCCGCGAGATCGGCCACGGCGCCCTCGCCGAGCGCGCCCTGGTGCCGGTGCTGCCGACGCGCGAGGAGTTCCCGTACGCGATCCGCCAGGTGTCCGAGGCCCTCGGCTCCAACGGCTCGACGTCCATGGGCTCGGTCTGCGCCTCCACCATGTCGCTGCTGAACGCCGGTGTGCCGCTGAAGGCCCCGGTCGCCGGTATCGCCATGGGTCTGATCTCCCAGGAGATCGACGGCGAGACGCACTACGTCACCCTCACCGACATCCTCGGTGCCGAGGACGCCTTCGGTGACATGGACTTCAAGGTCGCCGGCACCAAGGAGTTCGTGACCGCCCTCCAGCTCGACACCAAGCTGGACGGCATCCCCGCCTCCGTCCTGGCCGCGGCCCTCAAGCAGGCCCGCGACGCACGCCTGCACATCCTCGACGTGATGATGGAGGCCATCGACCGGCCCGACGAGATGAGCCCGCACGCCCCGCGGATCATCACCGTCAAGATCCCGGTCGACAAGATCGGCGAGGTCATCGGCCCCAAGGGCAAGATGATCAACCAGATCCAGGAGGACACGGGCGCCGAGATCACCATCGAGGACGATGGCACGATCTACATCGGTGCCGCCGACGGCCCCTCCGCCGAGGCCGCCCGCGCCACGATCAACGGCATCGCCAACCCGACGATGCCCGAGGTCGGCGAGCGCTACCTCGGTACGGTCGTCAAGACGACCACCTTCGGTGCGTTCGTCTCCCTGCTGCCCGGCAAGGACGGTCTGCTGCACATCTCGCAGATCCGCAAGCTCGCCGGCGGCAAGCGCGTGGAGAACGTCGAGGACGTCCTCGGCGTGGGCCAGAAGGTCCAGGTCGAGATCGCCGAGATCGACTCCCGCGGCAAGCTCTCCCTCGTTCCGGTGATCGAGGGCGAGGAAGGCAACGACTCGGACAAGGACGACGCCGAGCAGTGACGTCCCGTAGCTCCAAGGTGACGGCCCGCCCCTCTTCGGAGGCGCGGGCCGTCGCCCGTACCCAAACCCTCATCAAGGGCCAGAACGGCATCGGCACGGTCCGCAAGACCACCCTCCCCGGGGGCCTGCGCATCGTCACCGAGACTCTGCCCTCGGTCCGCTCCGCGACCTTCGGCATCTGGGCGCACGTCGGCTCCCGCGACGAGACCCCGGCGCTGAACGGCGCCACGCACTACCTGGAGCACCTGCTCTTCAAGGGCACGGACAAGCGCAGCGCGCTGGACATCTCCTCCGCCATCGACGCCGTCGGCGGCGAGATGAACGCGTTCACGGCGAAGGAGTACACGTGCTACTACGCGCGCGTGCTCGACACCGACCTGCCGCTCGCCATCGACGTCGTCTGCGACATGCTGACCGGCTCGCTGATCCTGGAGGAGGACGTCGACGTCGAGCGCGGCGCGATCCTCGAAGAGATCGCCATGACCGAGGACGACCCGGGCGACTGTGTGCACGACCTGTTCGCGCACACCATGTTCGGCGACAACGCCCTCGGCCGCCCCGTGCTCGGCACGGTCGACACGGTCAACGCCCTCACCGCCGACCGCATCCGCCGCTTCTACAAGAAGCACTACGACCCCACCCACCTGGTGGTCGCCTGCGCCGGCAACATCGACCACGCGAAGGTCGTACGACAGGTCCGCGCGGCCTTCGAGAAGGCGGGCGCCTTCAACGGCCTCGACGCGCAGCCCATCGGCCCGCGCGACGGCAGCCGTGCGATCCGCACCTTCGGCAAGGTCGAGCTGCTCGGCCGCAAGACCGAGCAGGCGCACGTCGTCCTCGGCATGCCGGGCCTCGCCCGCACCGACGACCGCCGCTGGGCCATGGGCGTCCTCAACACCGCCCTTGGCGGCGGCATGTCCTCCCGTCTCTTCCAGGAGGTCCGGGAGAAGCGGGGCCTGGCGTACAGCGTGTACTCGTACACCTCCGGTTTCGCCGACTGCGGCCTGTTCGGCGTGTACGCCGGCTGCCGGCCGAGCCAGGTGCACGACGTGCTGAAGATCTGCCGCGACGAACTCGACCACGTCGCCGTCAACGGCCTCACCGACGACGAGATCGCCCGCGCCATCGGCCAGCTCCAGGGCTCCACCGTCCTCGGCCTGGAGGACACCGGCGCGCTGATGAACCGCATCGGCAAGAGCGAGCTGTGCTGGGGCGAGCAGATGTCCGTCGACGACATGCTGGACCGGATAGCGGCGGTCACCCCGGACGAGGTCCGCTCGGTCGCCCGCGACATCCTGGGGCAGCGCCCGTCGCTGTCGGTCATCGGCCCGCTGAAGGACAAGCAGGCCGCGCGGCTGCACGACGCCGTCGCCTAGTCACCTCCCGGTCACTCCCTAAGGAAGCAAGAGATGAGCAAGCTGCGCGTGGCGGTCCTCGGTGCCAGGGGCCGGATCGGGTCCGAGGCGGTCAAGGCGGTCGAGGCCGCCGAGGACATGGAGCTGGTCGCCGCCCTCGGCCGGGGCGACAAGCTCCAGACGCTGGCGGAGAGCGGCGCCCAGGTCGCCGTGGAGCTGACCACCCCCGACTCCGTCATGGACAACCTGGACTTCTGCGTGCGCCACGGCATCCACGCGGTCGTCGGTACGACCGGCTGGACCGAGGAGCGCCTCGCGCGGCTGAAGGGCTGGCTGGCCGAGTCCCCGGAGACCGGTGTGCTGATCGCGCCGAACTTCTCCATCGGCGCCGTCCTGACGATGAAGTTCGCGCAGATCGCCGCGCCGTACTTCGAGTCGGTCGAGGTCGTCGAACTGCACCACCCGAAGAAGGTGGACGCTCCGAGCGGTACGGCCACGCGCACGGCCCAGCTCATCGCCGAGGCCCGCAGGGCTGCCGGTACGGCCCCGGCGCCGGACGCCACGGTGACGGCCCTCGACGGCGCGCGGGGCGCCAGCGTCGACGGGATCCCGGTCCACGCCGTCCGCCTGCGCGGCCTCCTGGCCCACCAGGAGGTGCTGCTCGGCGGCGAGGGCGAGACCCTGACCATCCGCCACGACTCCCTGCACCACAGCAGCTTCATGCCGGGCATCCTGCTCGGCGCCCGCCGCGTGGTGACCACTCCGGGCCTGACCTTCGGCCTGGAGCACTTCCTGGACCTGAGCTGAGACAGACTCCCCGATGCGCGCGAAGATCTCCTACCTCGTCACGGCCGCCGTCCTGGTCTTCTACTTCGTCCTGGTCGGCAGCCGCGGCGTCATGCTCATCCAGTCCGGCACGGTCGTGACCGTGACCTTCGGGGTCGCGGTCCTGATCCTGCCGGTCATCGGCCTGTGGTTCCTGTGGAAGAACACCCAGTTCGTCCGCAGGGCCAACGCTCTCGCCGCCGAACTCGACGCCGAGGGCGGACTGCCCGTGGACGAGCTGAAGCGCCTGCCCAGCGGCCGGATCGACCGGGACTCGGCCGACGAGGTCTTCGCCAAGCGCAAGGCCGAGACCGAGGCGACGCCCGACGACTGGCGCTGCTGGTTCCGCCTCGCCGTCGCCTACCACGACGCCCGCGACACCCCTCGCGCCCGCAAGGCGATGCAAAGGGCCATCGCCCTGCACGACGGCAAGCCGGCCGAGGCCTGACGCCGTCCGGCGGCGCTCAGGCGCCCAGCCGCCGAACGTTCTCTGCGCGGGCGGCACCCTGCCGGCGCCGGTAGGCGATCCAACCCCGGCGGCCGGCACCAGCCCCGGCACCCTTCTGTTCAGCCGCGCCCGCGGCCGTACTCCGCCGCCCAGGCCTCCACCGTGTCCGCCGCGCGGTCGAAGGCGGCCGGGCGGCCCAGGAAGTCCAGTGTGTGCGTGGTCAGCAGCGGCGGCGTGTCCGTGGCCGGCCGGTCCTTGCGTACGAGCTCCAGCGCCTGCCCCTGCACCGCCCGCGGCAACCCCAGCCAGCGCACCGGCTGCTGCACCGTCCGCACCGAGATCACCCGCGCCCACGGCACCGTACGCGTCACCAGGAAGCCGACGTGGCGCAGCCCGCGCCCGCTCACCCACACGCCCATGCGCAGCAGCCGCAGCGCGCCGGCGATGACCACGAGCCCGGCTGTCAGGAAAGCCCCTGCGGAGGACACCGAGCGGGTCAGGGCTATGGCCACCGCCGAGAACAGCACGAAGGAGGCGAGCAGCAGCACCAGCGCCGCCACAGCCACCCGCCAGGGACCGGGACGATACGGGCGCCGCCAGCGCTCCCGGTCGTCGTAGGGCAACGCGCTCTCGGAAGCGGCCTCGAAGGTGCGGTCGGCCGTCAGAAAGGACAGGGGCACGGCTGGTCCTCACTCGATGCGTGCGTGGCTGTGCCGGTGAGGCTATCCGCCGCTGTTCCCGCTCACCACCCTGGGTGGCCGGAAGGGTCAGTGCCCCTGAGAGGCCTGGGACTGCTGTGTCGGCGTACTGGACGGGGTGGACATCGCCGGCATGCCGAGGATCAGGGCTCCCACCAGCCCGGCGACGAGGGTGAGGCCCAGCAGCCAGCGCCCGGCTATCTCCCCGAAGGACGCCCGAGGACGGGGCGGGGGAGTGACATTGCTCCGGAACCTGTCCGCCTCGGCCAGGAAGGCGAAGGGCACGGGCTCGCGCCGACGGAACATCTTGCGTGCGTCTCCTTTCGGGATCGAACGAGTGATCCTCACCGATACAGACGATCGAGTGACACAAAAGGTGCCCATGTCGGAAAAAATCCGTGGAGGGATTTTTGAGGCCGGGTACTGCCGAGGTCCGGGCGGGTGCCCCGTAAGGTGGGCGCGAACCACAGCTGTGATGGGAAGGACCCCAACCCCCGTGACCACCCCCGAGTCGCTCACGTTCCGCAGTGACGTCACCGTCGAGCTGGTGAAGTCCAGTGCTTCGGACGCCGACGTCCTCTTCGCCGCGCGGGTCTCCACCGCCGGCGAGCAGTCCCTGGACGAGCTGAAGAAGGACCCCGAGCGCTCCAAGGGGCTGATCAACTTCCTGATGCGGGACCGGCACGGCAGCCCGTTCGAGCACAACTCGATGACGTTCTTCGTCAGTGCCCCGATCTTCGTCTTCCGCGAGTTCATGCGGCACCGCGTCGGCTGGTCCTACAACGAGGAGTCCGGCCGCTACCGGGAGCTCGAGCCGGTCTTCTACGTCCCCGGCACCGACCGCAAGCTGGTCCAGGAGGGCCGCCCCGGCAAGTACGTCTTCGTCGAGGGCACCCCGGCCCAGCACGAGGCGGTCTCCAGCACCCTGCGGGAGTCGTACGAGCAGGCGTACGCGGCGTACCAGAAGATGCTCGCCGAGGGCGTCGCCCGCGAGGTCGCCCGCGCGGCCCTCCCCGTCGGCCTCTACTCCTCGATGTACGCCACCTGCAACGCCCGCTCCCTGATGCACTTCCTCGGCCTGCGCACCCAGCACGAACTGGCCAAGGTGCCGTCCTTCCCGCAGCGGGAGATCGAGATGGTCGGCGAGAAGATGGAGGCGGAGTGGGCGAAGCTCATGCCGCTGACGTACGCCGCCTTCAACGCGAACGGGCGCGTGGCCCCGTAAGAAAGGCCTACGAAGCCCTGTTCCCCCGCCCGGAACGGATGTACGGATCAGCCTGGCGAAGTGTCCGTATTGCGGCATTTAGAGAAGTTCATCTAGCCTGATCAAACGGACCCGGCACTGCTTGAACCCCCGAGCAGGCAGTGCCGGGCTCCGCATTTGTCCTGACTTTCCCGACCCCCCGAGGGCAGACCGCACAGGGAGCACCGAGTAGCGTGTTACCCATGGCTCCGACCTCGACTCCGCAGACCCCCTTCGGGCGGGTCCTCACCGCCATGGTCACGCCCTTCACGGCGGACGGCGCACTCGACCTCGACGGCGCGCAGCGGCTCGCCGCCCACCTGGTGGACGCAGGCAACGACGGCCTGATCGTCAACGGGACCACCGGCGAGTCCCCCACCACCAGCGATGCGGAGAAATCGGACCTCGTACGAGCCGTACTGGAGGCCGTCGGCGACCGCGCCCACGTCGTCGCCGGCGTCGGCACCAACGACACCCACCACAGCGTCGAGCTGGCCCGCCAGGCCGAGCGCGACGGCGCGCACGGCCTGCTGGTCGTCACGCCGTACTACAACAAGCCCCCGCAGGAGGGCCTGTACCGGCACTTCACGGCCGTCGCCGACGCCACCGGCCTCCCGGTCATGCTCTACGACATCCCCGGCCGCAGCGGCGTCCCGATCAACACCGAGACCCTCGTCCGGCTCGCCGAGCACCCCCGGATCGTCGCCAACAAGGACGCCAAGGGCGACCTCGGCCGCGCCAGCTGGGCCATCGCCGAGTCCGGCCTCGCCTGGTACTCCGGCGATGACATGCTGAACCTCCCGCTGCTCTCCGTGGGCGCGGTCGGCTTCGTCTCGGTCGTCGGCCACGTCGTCACCCCCGACCTGCGCGCCCTCGTCGACGCGTACGTCTCCGGCGACGTCGTCAAGGCCACCGAGATCCACCAGAAGCTCCTCCCGGTCTACACCGGCATGTTCCGCACCCAGGGCGTCATGACCACCAAGGCCGCGCTCGCCCTCCAGGGACTGCCCGCGGGCCCGCTGCGCTCGCCCATGGTCGAGTGCTCGCCCGAGGAGATCGCCCAGCTCAAGATCGATCTTGCCGCCGGCGGGGTACAGCTCTGACAACAGACTTGGCACCACACGGGCTTCACAAGTGAAGAACAACAGAAGAGGCGGGCCACCGGTGCCCGCACCCCACAACGACAACTGCTTCTGCACGAACGTCTCACGCGCCACGTGCCCGACCGGTACGTGGCGCGTGTGGTGAGGAGAGTCTTTTGAGTCATCCGCATCCCGAACTCGGCCCGCCCCCGCCCCTCCCCGAGGGAGGTCTGCGGGTCACCCCGCTCGGCGGTCTCGGTGAGATCGGCCGAAACATGACAGTCTTCGAGTACGGCGGCCGCCTCCTGATCGTCGACTGCGGAGTGCTCTTCCCCGAGGAGGAGCAGCCCGGAATCGACCTGATCCTGCCGGACTTCTCGTCCATCCGGGACCGCCTCGACGACATCGAGGGCATCGTCCTCACGCACGGCCACGAGGACCACATCGGCGGCGTCCCGTTCCTGCTCCGCGAGAA